>CAWCNY010000001.1:0-591923 GCA_963797095.1 uncultured Chloroflexia bacterium
GCGCACCTGTGAGCGCGCTGCTTGCGTTCGCGGCGATACTGCTGGGGGCGGCCACGTTCTTTTCGAGCAGGCTGACCCGGCCATTGACCAGGTTGACGAGGGCGGCGCGGACGATGGCGGAGGGGGACCTGAGCGTGAGGGTGGGGAATTCGCCTGTGAGAGAGATTGATGACCTGGCCGGAGCGTTCAATAGTATGGCGTCGTCGCTGTCGGATGCGGACAGGCAGCGCAGGCAGATGACAGCGGATGTGGCACATGAGTTGCGCACTCCGCTGTCGATTATCAGGGGGAGGTTGGAGGGGATACAGGATGGGGTATATAGCGCTACACCCGCCGAGATCGCCACGCTGCTGAATGAGACTGCGTTATTGGAGAGGTTGATCGAGGATTTGCGGGTGCTGGCCCTGGCGGAGGCGGGGCAGTTGCCCTTGCACATGGAGGGGTTCGCGCCGGATGCGCTTTTGAGGAGCGTGGCGCAGTCGTTCGCGCAGCAGGCGAAGGGACGGGGGGTGGAGTTGCGGGTAGGTGAAATGGGGGTGCTGCCTGAGGTGGTGGCGGACCCGCAGAGGATCGCGCAGGTGCTGGGGAACCTGGTGGCGAATTCGCTCAGGCACACTCCCGGTGGGGGGAGTGTGACGTTGAGGGCGTGGCAGGAGAGGCGAGAGGGGGGGCAGATGGTGTGTATGTCGGTGAGCGATACAGGGAGCGGGATCGCGCCGCAGGACCTGCCGCACATCTTCGACAGGTTCTACCGGGCCGACGCTGCCAGGACGCGGGCGAGCGGTGGGGCGGGGTTGGGGCTGGCAATCGCCAAGAGGATGATCGAGGCGCACAACGGGGTTATTTGGGCGGAGAGCAGCCCAGGGCAGGGGACTACTGTGGCTTTTTGTTTGCCTGTCCAATAGCTGCGGAGTGGGACACTTTGTACTCACCGAAGACCCCATCCCAACCCCTCCCCAAAGTTTTTGCTCTTTTTAGAAGTAGATTGCACGCATGCGAAGCTGCATCTAAAATTCGGGTGTTTCATATTTAGAACCAGGTCATAAGCTTACGAGTTTGCATCTAAAATTCGGGATGTCTAATGTCTGGGGTGTGGCTGTATAATGGGTGTGGGATGGAGAGCATATTTTCTTGTGCAGAGGGGGCGCAATGACCACACCCGACCTCAAGCCGTATACGGTTGCTATAGCTCAGATCAGTGTGAAGCTTGGCGACCTGGAGTCTAACCTTAAGAAACATCTGGATTATATTGAGCAGGCGCGAGACGCGGGGGCCGCGCTTCTTATTTTCCCTGAGTTGAGCCTGACGGGGTACTATTTGCAGGATATCACCAACCAGATCGGGATGTCGGTGTCGAAGCCGCGTGGGCCTTTGCGCGCGCTGATTGAGAGGTCGAAAGAGTACGACATGGACATCTGCGTGGGGTTCGTGGAGGAGAGCGACCGCTTTGTGCACTATATCGCGCAGGCGTACATCGGGCAGGGGGAGATCAAGCACGTACACAGGAAGGTGTATCTGCCGACTTATGGGATGTTCGATGATATGCGGTACGTGGGGATGGGGCGTAATGTGCGGGCGTTCGATACGCGGTTCGGGCGGATGGGGATATTGATCTGCGAGGATTTCTGGCACCTGGCGCTGCCCTATTTGCTGTGGCTGGACGGGGCCGATACGCTGCTGATGGTGGCGGCGGGACCGGGGCGCGGGGTGAAGCCGGGGGATGATTACCTGGATACGACGTTTGATGTGATTACCACGCACAGGATATATGCGGAGTTGTTTACTACGTTCGTGTACCACTGCAACCGGGTGGGATACGAGGATGGGGTGGCGTTCGGGGGATATAGCACGGTGATCGCGCCGGATGGCGATTTTCTGGCGAGAGGGGAGCATTTCGAGGAGTGCCTGGTGACGGCTACGGTGAACCCGGAGTCGGTGCGGTTCAAGAGGAGGAGTTTGCCTCTGTTGCGGGACGAGAAGCCGGAGCTGGTGCTGAGAGAGTTGCAGAGGATTGTGGGGGAGAGGTATGGGTGAGTGGGGAGTGGGGAGTGCTTACTGCTTACTGATTTGTGGGTGGTTGGTTGTTGGTGGGATTTGTGAGGACCTGGGGCTGCGCATATATGTGATTGTGAATGGAGATTGAGCTACATGGAAACGCGACTTAGTAAAGAGGAGTTGATGAGCGGGATCGAGACGGGTTGGAGGAAGTTGAACGATACTCTGGGGAGGCTGACGCCTGAGCAGATGACCGACATTCGGAATGCGGAAGGGTGGGCTGTGAAGGACCACCTGGTGCATATAGCGGCGTGGGAGCGGTCGGTGGCCTCGTATATGCGGGGCGGAACGAGATATGAGGGACTGGGGGTTGACGAGCAGGTGTGGGATAGCGGCGAGGATGACATCATAAACGCGGCTGTTCAGCAGAATTGGAAGGATGCATCGCTGGACGAAGCATTGGCGGAGTTCCGCGACGCGCACAGTGACCTGATGGGGCTGGTCGGGCCGATGAGCGATGAAGAACTTTACAGGGCCTACAGCGACTTCCAACCTGAGGGAGAGGGGGAGCGAGACGAGCGGCCCATTATCGATATGATCTATGTCAATACATCGAGGCACTATAAGGAGCATCAGGAGTGGATTGAGAGTCTGGTTGGTAGTCGGGGGACGAGTGACGAGTGACGAGTGACGAGTGTTCCTAGTTCGTCGTTTCCGACTACCGACTACCGCTACTATTCTAACAGGGGGATTGATGGACGGTAAGAAGCAGGTACCCAAGCTGGCTGAGCCTCGGAATGTCACCGATAGGCTGGCTATCCACCCGGAGTTGACCAAGAGGCTGCTGGTGGAGTTTATCCGGAACGAGACGCAGAAGTTCGGGTTCAAGCGGGTGGTGCTTGGGCTGTCTGGGGGTATCAATTCGGCGCTGTCGGCCACGCTGGCGGCGGAGGCGTTGGGGCCGGAGAACGTGGTGGCGCTGATGTTGCCTTATAGGACGAGCAGCCCTGAGAGCGAGGGTCACGCGCGGCTGCTGATCGAGCAGCTGGGGCTTCCATACGATAAGATCGATGTTACGCCTATGGCGCAGCCTTTGATCGACAAGTATCCTGATATCAGCGACCTGCGGCGGGGGAATATCCTGGCGAGGATGAGGATGATCTGTGTGTTCGACAGGTCGGCAGCGGAGAAGGCGCTGGTGCTTGGCACTTCCAACAAGACCGAGACTTTGCTGGGGTATACGACATGGTACGGCGATAACGCGGCATCGATCCAGCCGATAGGGGATCTGTACAAGACGCAGGTACGGGCGCTATCGCGAGCAATCGGGGTGCCGCAGCCGATCATCGACAAGAAGCCGAGCGCGGACCTTTGGCCTGGACAGACGGACGAGTCGGAGATGGGGCTTGAGTACGATGTGGTGGACCAGGTGCTTTATCTGCTGGTGGACGAGAGGCTGGACCCTGACAGGATCGTGGCGAGGGGGTTCAGCAAGACGCTGGTGGACAAGGTGATAAAGACGGTAATGAATATGCAGTTTAAGAGGATGACGGCGGTGATCGCTAAAGTGGGGTCAAGGACGCCTGGGATCGATTTCCGATATCCGAGGGATTGGGGACATTAGGGATTTTGGATTTTGGATCTTGGATTTTGGATTTTGGATTTTGGATTTTGGATTGCGGATCTTGGATTTATCGGTGCGGAAGCGTGGAGATGGAGTCTGGTAGAGGGTTTTGGAGAGTGGAGGAGTGGTATGGCACTTACTAAGCTGACGGTTGAGGATTTTGTTGAGCAGTTGGCTTCGGCCAGCCCCACGCCGGGTGGGGGGAGCGCTAGCGCACTGGCGGGGGCTATCGCGGCGGCGCTGGTGGAGATGGCTTGCAACCTTACGGTGGGGCGAGAGAAGTTCCGGGATGTGCAGGAGGAGATGCAGATCGTGCTGGGGAGGGCAAAGGAGTTGCGCGAGCAGCTGCTGGCGGCTGTGGAGGAGGATACGGACGCCTACGACAAGGTGAGCCAGGCGTACAAGCTGCCGAAGATGACGGAGGAGGAGAAGAACGCGCGGTCGGCGGCTATACAGGAGGCGTTGAGGTACGCAACGGAGGTGCCGTTGAAGGCGGCGAAGGCGGCGATGGAGGTCGCGCAACTGGCGTTGATAGCGCTGGAGAAGAGCAACCCCAATGTGGCTTCGGACGCGCGAGTGGCGCGAGTGCTGGCGGATGCGGCGCGAGAGGGGGCTACCGCGAACGTGGAGATCAACCTGGGGAGCATCACCGATGGGGGATTCGCGGCAAAGATGAGGGAGGAGCTTGAGAGCTTGCACGGGTAAGATAATGCCCGACTACACCACTGTAGAAAGCAAGCTGAACGACATAGAGGCCGAGATGAAGCGCATCGGCTACTGGCGTGAAGAGCCTCTACCCCCTGAGATGTACAACTTCACCCAGGCGTTCGCTATGGATACCATGCCCTACTCCTACTGGCTACAGTTCATCTTCGTCCCTCGCGTCAGAAGCATCATCGCCGAGCGCGGCCAGTTCCCCAGCCGGAGCATGGTTGGCGCGCAAGCTATCCGAGAGTTCGATGGCGTGGACGAGGCCGCCGACCTGGTCACCATGCTATGCGAGTTCGACGCGCTCTTTTGAGGGCTGATTACCCGGGGATATAGGAAGCATGCCAGAGACACCCATGCCGGAAGATCCCGGCAAGAGACTACCCGCCCTGTGGCGTAACCGCGATTACATGCTCCTCTGGAGCGGGCAGGTGATCTCCACGCTGGGCACCAGCATGTCGGGGATCGTCTTCCCCCTCCTGATCCTGGCGCTCACCGCCTCTCCTTTCGCCGCAGGGGTGGCGGGCGCGCTCACCTTCGTGCCCTACGTGCTGCTCAGCCTCCCGGCTGGCGCTCTTATCGACAGGTGGGACCGCAAGCGCGTAATGATCATCTGCGATGCCGTGCGGGCGCTCGCCTTTTTCAGCATACCTGTCGCCTTCGCCTTTGGCTGGCTGACGGTGTGGCAGCTATATGTTGTTGCGCTGGTGGAGGGCACCGGCTATGTCTTCTTCAACATCGCCGAGGTGGCTGCCCTACCCCGCGTCGTACCAAAGGAGCAACTGCCCGACGCCACAGCCCAGAACATGGCAACCTTCTCCATTGCCTCCCTGGTTGGGCCGGGGCTTGGCGGGTTCCTCTACAAGACCGTCGGGCAGACCATACCCTTCCTGGTCGATGCCGTCTCCTACGCCGTGTCGGCGGTGTCCCTCTCCTTTGTGCGAGTCGGGTTCCAGACCTCACGCTCGAATTCCGCCCCGCGCAACCTGAGGCTAGAGATCAAGGAAGGGTTGCGTTGGCTCCTGGGTAACAGCCTGATCCGCACCGCAGCCCTCCTCACGGGTGGGATCAACGGTCTCTCCTCTATCTTGTTCCTTGCTGTTATCCTGCTGGCGCAACAGTTGCAGGCGGACGAGGCCGCCATAGGTCTCATATTCAGTATCGGGGCTGTGGGTGGGATCATCGGCTCTGCCCTGGCGGGCAGGCTCCAGCGCAAGCTAAGCTACGGGCAGGTGACCATAGGCTCGATCTGGCTGCTGGCTGTGATCATGCCCCTGATTGCGTTCGCGCCCAACATAATCATAGTGGGCGTGCTGATCGCCATCGCCGAGACCGTCGTCCCCATCTACAGTGTGGTCCAGATAAGCTATCGCTTACCCCTCATCCCCGATAAGCTACAGGGGCGCGTCAACAGCGTGTTTCGCCTGCTGGCCTTCGGCTTCCAGCCTCTGGGATCGGCGCTTGGCGGTGTGTTGCTTGAGTTTATGAGTCCGGTAGCTACCGTGCTGGTGGTGTCGGTTGGCTTCGTGGCCCTGGCTGTTGTTGCCAACCTCAACAGGGAGGTACGCAACGCCCCACGCATCCCTGCCCAGAACGACTCGCTGGAACAGGCAGCGTGAGAAGCCGAGCACAGAGGCCATAGCCAGGTTATAACGGAGAGCTTAAAATAGGTAGAATGTGAGGGATCGATGGAGCACAATGTCAAAGTAGTCGTAAATGGGCAAACCTACGCCCGCTCGGTAGAGCCGCGCACCCTCCTGAGCGATTTCATTCGCCATGACCTGGGACTGACAGGCACCCATGTCGGCTGCGAGCATGGCGTGTGCGGGGCCTGCACCATCCTCCTAGACGGCGTGCCAGTTCGCTCATGCCTCACCTTCGCGGTGCAGACCGACGGCCGCGAGATAATGACCGTCGAAAGCCTCTCCGGCGACCCGTCCGACCTCCACTCCCTCCAGCAAAGCTTCTGGGAGGCCCACGGCCTCCAATGCGGCTTCTGCACCCCCGGCTTCCTGATGACCATCCTCCCCTTCCTCGATGAGAACCCCGACCCCTCCGAGCAGGAGATACGCGAGGCCATTTCGGGCAACATCTGTCGCTGCACAGGCTATCAGAACATCGTGGACGCGGTCAAACTGGCAGCCGCCAAGCGCCGCGCAAAGATCGTAACTGCCGCAGATGAACAGGATGAGCCGGAGGAAGGGGGGGTACTATGAGCAACCACTCCCAGGCCACGGAGGGCGAGGGCAACACAATCCGCACCGGAGAGACGCGCACATTCGGCGCGCGCATCAAACGCAACGAAGACCCACGTTTGCTCACCGGGCAGGCCCAGTTCGTGGACGATATCGACATCCCCGGCGCATTGCACGCAGCCTTCAAGCGCAGCGACTACGCCCACGCCCGCCTCCTCAATGTAGACGTTGCAGAAGCCCGCGCCATGCCCGGCGTAATCGCCCTCTATGTGGCCGATGACCTGGGCGACTACTGGCAGCCTTCGCCCCTGCTCGTCCCGCCTCCACCCGCCCAGCACGTCGAGTTCAACCAGCGCACCGCTGGACAACTCGCCCGCGACAAAGTGCGCTACGTAGGCGAGCCTATCGCCCTGGTGATCGCCGCGAGTCGCTACCAGGCCGAGGATGCCGCCGATGCCATCGTGGTCGACTACGATCCCCTCGATGCGGTAGTTGACCCCGCCGCCGGTCTGGAGGAAGGCGCCCCCCTCATACACGAAGATCTCGGCTCAAACCTTGCTGCCCACGTAATTCAGACCAAGGGCGATTGGGAGACCGCCCGCCGGCAAGCCGACCTGATCATCAAGCGCCACTTCGATTACGACCGTGGGAGCGCCGCCCCTATGGAAACGCGCGGCATAGTCGCCCAGTGGGATCGAAACGCCCGCCACCTCACCGTGTGGGACTCCACCCAGGCCCCCATCGTGATCCGCAACATGCTTGCGGGCATGCTCGACCTCTCCCAAAGGCAGGTGCACGTGATCGCGCCCTACATCGGCGGCGGCTTTGGCCCCAAGATCATGATGCCTTATCCCGAAGAAGCCCTGGTGCCCTGGGTGGCGATCAAGCTGGGCAGGCCCATCAAGTGGATCGAGGACCGCCACGAAAACTTCCTCGCCATGACCCAGGAGCGCGGCCAATCCCACAACTCCGAGCTTGCCCTCACCGGTGATGGTAAGATCCTCGGAGTGCGCGATATCTTCCTCCACGACAACGGCGCATACGACCCCTACGGCCTTACAGTCCCTCTCAACACTCAGACCCATCTCCTTGGCCCCTACATAATCCCCCACTACTACGCCGAGTTCAAAGCGGTCTTCACCAACAAGATCATCGTCACCCCCTACAGAGGCGCGGGCCGCCAGCACGGCGTGTTCGTGATCGAGCGCCTGCTCGACATAGCCGCCCGCCAGCTTGGCCTCGACCCCATAGAGATCCGCCGCCGCAATCTGATCCCCCCGGATGCCTTTCCCTGGAACAACGAGGTGATCGGCCAGGATTTCACCCATCTAACCTACGATAGCGGCAACTACGAGCCGGTCCTCGATGCTGCCAAAAAGATGATAGGCTGGGACATTTTTGTCGCGACAAAAAACGAAGGACGCACGATGGACGACACCCAACCAAAACAACCGTCCACCAAGCAACCTTCGTCATCAGTCCTTCGTCCTTCGTCCACACGCCAGGGTATCGGCCTCGTAATGTACGTCGAAGGCACGGGTATCGGTCCCTACGAGGGCGCGCGCGTGCAGGTCGAGCCTACGGGCAAAGTGACCGTGGTCACGGGCGTGGGCACTCAGGGCCAGGGCCACTACACCAGCTTCGCCCAGGTGGCCGCCGAGCAATTAGGCATCGGCGTAGAAGATGTATATGTCTCTACGGGCGACAGCGGCCAGTTCAACTGGGGCACCGGCACATTCGCCAGCCGGGGCGCCGTGGTGGCCGGGTCTGCCGTCCACTCGGCCGCCGTCATGGTGGCCGACAAGGCCAAGAAGCTGGCAGCCGACGAATTGGAGGCCGCCCCCGAAGATATCGAGCTTGTGAATGGCTACGCCCAGGTGCGCGGCGTGCCCGGTGCGCGCATTGCCCTCAAAGAGCTTGCCGACAAAGCCAACCCCCTGCGCGGGGCGGTCCAGCCCGGCACCGAGCCTGGTCTAGAGGCCACCGCCTACTTCGGCCCGCCCATGCAGGCTACCGCCGTTGGCGCGCATGCCGCTATGGTGGAGGTTGATACCGAAACCTTCGACGTGCGGGTGAAGAAATACGTGGTTGTGCACGACTGCGGCCGCGTGATCAACCCCATGATCCTCGAAGGGCAGGTGCACGGTGGCGTGGCGCAGGGGATCGGCAATGCCTTCTACGAAAAGCTGGAATTCGATGAGACGGGCCAGCTTCTCAACGCCTCTTTCATGGACTATCTCCTCCCCACCGCCAACGACGTGCCCCGCATAGAAGTCGGCCACGAGGAAACCCCCTCCCCGCTAAACCCCATCGGCGTCAAAGGCGCGGGCGAGGCAGGGGCCATCCCGGTGGGCGCTCTCTACGCCCAGGCCATCGAGAACGCGCTGGGCATCGACGGCTTCGAAGTGCTGGAAATACCCCTGAGCCCCGCCAAGCTGTGGGCGCTGGTCCAAGAGACGTCCTTTGCTGATACTGGCACCTGATACGGCCAGGCAGATACAAGAGTCATGAGCGAAGCGCCCAGCGTGGGCGCTGTCATCTGGCTCGCGTCAGAGGGGAATTGCGCAATGATGCTCAAGAATGGCCCTGAAGCAGTCTTTCAATTGGAGATCGCGGGCTACGAATTTCCCGAAGCCCAAACAGGCTACGACTCCAACTGGCTCATGATCCGTATGACCGCCGCCATGCCTCAGGGCACGTGGACCGTCACCGACCCCTCCCTTCTCACCTACGAAGTCGAAGAACTGGCCGCATGGCTTGACGCCGTTGCGGCCAACCGCGAAACGGGAACCGCGCTGCGTTTCACCGAGCCTAACCTATCCTTCCGCACAATCGCACGAGAGGATGGCACGCGAGCCTTGCGCGTATCCTTCGCCGCCGAGTGCAGGCCGCCCTGGGCGCGACCGGCATCATCGGGCGCAAGAGACGCCTATATCGAGTTCCCCAAGGAGCTTCTCGACCTGCCCGCCGCAGCCGCATCACTGCGAGCGCAACTGGCGCAGTATCCCCCGCGTGCCGCTCTCTAAAACCCATTCACCGGCATAACCCCCGCACGAGTATCCACAAAAGGGGATACGAGGCCCATCCTGCTCAGTATATTCTTAGGGTATACTTATAATACGCGCAACGGTTGGCAAGGAAGGTAAGGGCATTGACAGCAAGAGTAACACAGAACCGCCCCGGAAAGCCGTCCGCACGGAGGCGGCTTCCCCACATCATCTATGTGCTACTGGCAGCTACAGCGACGCTCGTGCTGCTGGCAGGAGTGGGCCAATCGCAGGCCAGCGGTGGCGAACAGACGCCGGCGCAATTGCCTCTGTGGGGCACCGATATCAAAGTAAACCCCACCCCCGTTGGCACCCCTTACCGCCCCATGCAAAGGAATTACTCGCTGGCGGTCAATCCCACCAACCCCGACAACATCATCGCGGGCTGGGAGAGCTTCGAAAACGACCCAAGCTACTCGGCATACGCGTGGAGCACAGATAGGGGCGTTTCCTGGTCGGCGGGCCGGTTTGAGGGTCCGTGGGAGCCGGGTGATATGGTGCCCCTCGGCTCTGTAACGGTCGGATTCGATGGGCACGGCACCGGGTACGCCGCCAGCTTCGCCCAGGGCAGCAATCTGGTCGGCCATTTCGTGCTGACCACCACCAATGGCAGCACATGGGGCACTCCGGTGCCGGTAGTCATCCACGACTTCAACAACTACTACTCCGAGAGCAATATGGCGGTGGACCCGCGCGTAAGTGGCCCCTACGCGGGAAGCCTGTACATGTTCTGGCTCTATACCGACATACATTACCCTAACTACTGGGAGGGGGTGCGCGCCCGCTATTCCCGTGATGGCGGGCTGACCTGGAGCGACGATGTGCAGGTCACCGACCCCACCAACGATGACGTCTATTACCCCTTCGGCGTTGTGGCCTCCGACGGCACCGTGTATGTTGCTTTCGAGGAGCTTGATAACTTCACCATAAGCAATGCACCCAGGCTTTATCTCGCCCGCAGCACCGATGGCGGCCAGACCTGGGGTACAAACCGGTTGATAGGTGATGGGCCCATCGTGAAGATCGGCAGGCCCGATTTCAAGAACTTCGAGCTTACCCTGCAGGGCGACTCCGAGTGCAACCTGTTGCGCATCAACCACTTCCCCTACATCGCAGTGTCACCGACCGACCCCCAGTCTGTGTATGCTGTGTGGAACGACGGGCGCTGGGAGACAGAGTCGGAAATTTGCGGGACTTCTGCCCATCATAGCGACATAGCTTTCAGCCGTACCACCGACGGTGGTGCCACCTGGAGCACTCCTATTCGCGTCAATGACGATGCGTTGAGCAACGGCGTGGACCAGTTCCAGCCTAATGTCTCGGTCAAGCCCGATGGGGTGGTGGGGGTGACCTGGCTCGATAGGCGCTACGATCCCGACCATCTCCTCTACGATGCACAGTACAGCCAGTCGACCGACGGCGGGCTGACCTGGAGCGCCAACCAGCGCGTTAGCGATACTTCCAGCGATCCCGATCAGGTGCAAGACCTGAAAGGTATAGATAGTGTGGGCTATCGCAGGGGCCTCGTTTACGGCCCCGACTATGTGCTCCCGAGCTGGGAAAATGCCCTCCCCAACCCCACGCCTTTCTCCATGCCGGGCAACTTCTTTGTAGATCGCGGTCTGTTCGACACAGTCACTCCCACCCCGATTTCCACGTCCACATCCACCGGCACCCCTATCTCAACATCGGCAGCTTCGCCCACCGGCACCCCCACCGGCACCCCCACCGGCACCCAACCCGCCTCCACACCCACTTCCAGCCCGACGTTCACACTTACACCTGCACCTATCTCCACTGCCACCTCCACCACCATACCCACCTCTAGCACTGTACCTACCTCCACCACCGCACCCACCTCTAGCCCCACTAGCACTGTACCTACCTCCACCACCGCACCCACCTCTAGCCCCACGCCATGCGCGATCGAGTTCAACGATGTGCCACCGGGCAGCACTTTTTACTCATTCGTGCGCTGCCTGGCCTGCCAGGGGGTCGTGTCCGGGTACGATTGCGGCGGGCCGGGCGAGCCATGCCCAGGTTCGTACTACCGGCCCTCCAGTAATGTCACCAGGGGGCAGGCTGCCAAAATAGTATCCAACTCGGCCAATTACCAGGACACGATCCCGCCCGACCGCCAGAGCTTCAACGACGTGCCCCCCGGCTCGACCTTCTGGCTCTACGTCGAGCGAGCCTATTTGCACGGGGCCATTCATGGGTATCCCTGCGGCGGCCCCGGCGAGCCGTGTCCCGGCGCGTACTTCCGCCCGGCCAGCAACCTGACACGCGGTCAAATGGCCCAGATCGACGCCACCATCGCGGGTTACCAGGACACGATCCCGCCCGACCGCCAGAGCTTCAACGACGTGCCTCCCGGCTCGACCTTCTGGCTCTACGTCGAGCGAGCCTATTTGCACGGTGTGATCGATGGCTATCCGTGCGGAGGGGTGGGCGAGCCGTGCCCAGGCTCATACTACCGGCCTGCCAACAACGTGACCAGAGGCCAGATAGCCAAGATAGTGTCGATTACTTTCTTTCCCGCCTGCGAGTTTGCTGAGAGATGAGCGAATTGACGGAACTCTCCGCTACGCGCCTGGTCGAGATGATCAGAGCGCGGAGGGTGTCCGCCTCGGAGGTGCTGGAAGCTTCCTTATCGCAAGTGGCAGCGGAGAACCCGCGTATCAACGCGGTAGTTACCCTTGACGAAGCGGGAGCAAGGACGCGCGCGCAAGCCGCTGACGATGCGCTCAGACGTGGCGAACTGTGGGGCCCGCTTCATGGCCTCCCCATGACCCTCAAAGACGGTCATTCGACCGCCGGGATGCGTACCACTTCGGGATATGAGCCGTTGAAAGATTACGTGCCCGCCGAGGATGGCACCGTCTCTGCGCGCCTCAAGGCGGCCGGGGCGATCATATTCGGCAAGACCAATGTTTCGCCTCTCCTTGGCAACATCCAAGCCGACAATCCCATCTTTGGCCGCACCAACAACCCCTGGAGCGTCGAGCGCACGTCCGGTGGGTCGAGCGGCGGCGCGGCTGCTGCCCTGGCTACCGGCATGACCCCTCTAGAAGTGGGCAGCGACCTGGCAGGCTCCATCCGGATCCCGGCGGCCTTCTGCGGCGTGTACGGCCTCAAGACCACCGAGCACCGCGTATCAATGTGGGGACATATCCCAGACCTACCAGGACAGGCGCACAGGACGCGCATACTCTGGTCGATTGGGCCGCTGGCTCGCACCGTCGAAGACCTCGCTCTTTGCTACAGGGTGATCGCCGGGCCGGACGGCCATGATCCTGACGTGCCTCCGGTTCCCATAGGCGACATAGCCCCCACGCAGCTACAGGATCTGAAAATAGCCTGGGCAGGCACGTTCCCAGGCGTGCCCGTAGAACCCTCTATAAGAGACGCCATCGAGGGCTTGGCGGTGAAGCTGGAGCAGGCGGGCGCAAGAGTGGCCGAGGCGCTACCGCAGGTCGACTTTAAAGAACTTGCTCAGAATAGGTTTGTGCTATCCCGGTCGGTCATGGACGATGAATTGCCAGCCATGCAAGAATACATAGATGCTCTCGATGCCAGGGACCGTATCATCAACCTGTGGGAAGATTTCCTTGGGGAGTGGGATGCCCTGCTCTGCCCGGTCAGTATGACCACCGCCTTCACCCACCGCCCGGTTGAGGCCCCTGTCGTGGTGGATGGCGAGGAGGTCAATTACTGGCGCGCCATAGGCCACTGCGCCCCCTTCAACTTCACGGGGCAACCTGTGGTGGCGATCCCGGTCGGCTGGGACAGTCAGGGATTGCCCATTGGCGTTCAATTGGTCGGCAAGCTGTGGAGCGAGGAGAAGCTGCTGGGGATCGCCTCTCAAATAGCCGCCGTCCTGTAACCCGCCACCGTCACATTTCCTCTTTAATACCTTTCCTCACCAGGAACCAGTTGGCGGGATAGCTGGTCAGGAAGTTGCTAAGTGTTGCTAAGGCAATATAAGCAACAACCGCCAACCAATCGGGTGGCATGCGAACCTCCTCTGCTCTCTAAAAAACAAAGTGCTTGCTATCTATCGGGTATCAAGAACCGGACCATACCCGCCGATCTAGCTAATTCCTTGACTAGATTCGACTCGCCATACATACTGGAACTCGTTGTCCACACACCTGGCAGTGGCGGTGTATCTGCTTCCCTGTCACAACATACCTTGGAAGGGACGGTTTGCGATGGAGTTTGAACAGGTAGTGCGTAAGCGTCGGATCGTGCGGCACTTTACGAGCGATCCCGTCGATAGAGAGGTGATCGAGAAGATCCTCGACCTGGCGAGGCACGCCCCCAGCGCCGGGTTTACGCAGGGGCAGTCGTTCGTGATGGTGACCGAACCTGCCCTCAAAAAGCAAGTGGCCGACCTGTGCGGTGAAGAGTTCTATGTAGCGCGCGGGTGGGCGCCCTGGATCTCAGAAGCGCCCCTGCTGGTCGTGCCGTGCACCAGCGAGGAAGCCTATCACCGGCGCTACAAAGAATCCGACAAAATACAGGACGATGGCACCGAGATCGAATGGCCCATACCCTACTGGTTCATGGATGGCGGGTGCGCCACGATGGTCTTGCTGCTGGCGGTCGTGAACGAGGGCCTGGCGGCGGGCTTCGCGGGCGCGCACGACCTGAACGCCCTGCGCCAATTGTTGGGCATACCCGACGAGGTTACGCCGCTGGGCGTAATCCCCATCGGGCATGGAGCGCCCGACCAGCCGTCGCCTTCCTTGAAGAGAGGGAGAAAAGCGCAAGGCGAGTGGACGCATTGGGAGCGGTGGTGACCCGGAAGTAAGTAACCCGCCTGAGTGCGCCCCTTTAGCTGGGGCTAGCCGAGGACTGATCGTAGGTTTCAGGATTCGTGGCGATGTGTCCCGTACCCGTGCCGGTGCCTGTGGTTGTGTCGGTGAAGTTGGGCTTCTCCTGCTGGGTGGCCTGGATGCTCTCCTCGGAGGTTTTGGTCTCCGCTTGCTCGCTCCGCCCGGCCCCGGCTATCGGGATGCGCTTGCGTGGTGGGTTCAGTGCGCGTGCCGCCCCCGGTATCGTAACCTGTAGCACTCCGTTGTTGAGGGTGGCTTGCGCGTCCTCTGCCTTGACCCCTGGAGGCAGCGGTATGCTCCGGTAAAAAGAGCCGTAGCTGCGCTCGGTATACCAGTAGCCCTGTTCCTTGTCGCCTTGCTGGGTCTCGTTGCGCTGCTCGCCGCGCACTATCAATTGGTTGTCGGCGGTCTCGATCTCCACATCCTCAGGCTTGAGGCCGGGCAGATCGATGCACACCATCAGATCATCCCCTCTGGTGCTGATATCGACCGAGGGCGACCAAGCAGAGCCGGTGGCGGTTCGCGATGAAGTGCGGTCCTGCGTACCGGACCCGGTTGGACGCGTCCAGTTTGGCCCGCGACGGCGACCGCCGAAGCCAAGGGACGAGAAGATACGGTCCACATCATCAGAGAAGCGCTTCATCAGGTCCCAGGGCGATGTGGTCCACCCATAGCCATCAGGTTGTGCGTTGCGCCCTTCGTCGCTGCCGGCGGTCTGCCCGCTGGCTTCGTTGTTCTCCGGTGTGTTTGTTGGTTGTTGATTGTTGTTGTCGTTCATTACGATCCTCCTGCTAGCGGTCGCCGTTTCTGATGACAAGGAGGCGGGTGCTTCGCTCTACGCTTATTGGCAGGTGCACCCCGTGCCGGTTGCACAGCCCTGGCAGCAATAGACTTTGTCACCCATCTGGAAACCCTCGCCTGCGTTGCCGCGCCACTCGTCCTTGGGCATGCCACAATTGGGGCAAACTCGCACCTGATTGGGGTCTGTAGTAATGGCCGCCGCGTCGCCGGGCATGTTCACGGGCATGTTCACATTGATACTGGTTTGTTCGTTCATTGCAATCCCTCCTGTGCGGCTGTTGTCGCCGCATTACCGGCATAGTTCTAGCAAATCGCGTACCACCACATTCATTGAGATACGCATCTTCTCAAACCTACAACCTGTCTCTAAGAAGACAAAAATGGCGATGTGACTTTGCACGTTGTGTAGGCATCGCGATAGCAAGGCGGATGCAAAGTCGGTATTGAGCACACCAAGATTGGGTGTGTCATTCTGAACGAAGTGAAGAATGACGAGGCGTAGATGGGCGGCGCTTCCTTCGGCTTTATCTGACTTTGCATCTGCTCTGATCGCAATAGTGCGTACCTGTGCTTCCTTCACGCTAATTGTCTAGAATAGTGAGTATGCAAGATATTCCGCGTGAGATGTCGCTAACAAACGAAAAAGGCCCGTTTGATATCATCGGAGATGTGCACGGATGCTATGAGGAGCTTTGCGACCTTCTAATTAGCCTCGGATGGGCTTCGATCCCCGCGCCTAACGATGGCGCACTCCTTGCTGCCTACCGGCATCCCGAAGGCCGCAAGGCCGTATTCCTGGGCGACCTTGTTGATAGGGGACCGGGCGTAACAAAAGCTTTAGGCCTCGTGATGCAGATGGTATCCGCAGGAGATGCGATCTGCTTGTTGGGCAACCACGACTTCAAGCTACTCCGAAAGCTGGTGGGCAGGAATGTGCGGGTGGCGCACGGCCTCGCCGAAACATTGGAGCAGTTGGCCCGCGAGCCTGCGGGCTTCGTAGATCGAGTGCGCGATTTCCTGTCCGGTCTGGTAACCTATCATGTGCTGGACGAAGGAAGGTTGGTAGTGGCGCACGCAGGCATCAAAGAGAGTATGATCGGGGAGACCGGCGGCAAGGTGCTGTCGTTCACCATGTACGGCGACACCACCGGCGAGATGGACGAGCTCGGCCTGCCCGTCCGCCTCGATTGGGCGTCTGAATACCACGGGCAGGCTATGGTAGTATACGGTCACACGCCTGTGCGCGAGCCTCGATGGCTCAACAACACGATCAACATCGATACAGGATGCGTCTTCGGAGGAAGCCTCACCGCGCTCCGGTACCCTGAGCTGGAACTTCTGTCGGTGCCGGCGCGCAAGTTCTATTACGAAAGAGCAGGAGGCATACGGTAAGCTGACAAACTTGCCTTCAGTCTATAGCATGGAAAGGAGTCGAAATGCCACGCAAAGCGGCGAAGCGATTGTTGATCGTAAGCTCAGACAATAGCAACGGAGATGTTGACGGGCCGCCGCAGTTGAAAAACGCGGCCAGCGGCCCCCTCGGAGCCGTACGTGCCATGCAGGAAGGTGGCACATGGCCCCAGGGCCTGGAACTGGTGATTGTCTCCGACTGCTATGGTATTGTAGAGCCTCTCGACGAAGACCTGGAGCCTCTCCTCGTGCCCTTTTCTCGCCAGCAGAACCCCGGCTGGTGGGCCGATTTCATCTCCCATAATCTCGGCAAACTGGTGGAAAAAGGGGGCTACAATTCGGCGCTGGTGCTGCCCAACCCGGAGCACGAGCACGCAATCCGCCATTGTAGCCAATTGCAGGAGATCAACACCGTCTGGGGCAATACCGGAGTGGCCGGGCTTGCCGGTGCGGAACTGCTAAGGGCCTGGCTCAGCGGCAAAGCCCGCTCCAACCGCCGCACAAAACCCGAATTACCTCCAACAGAGCAGATTGTGGCTACCGGCATCGAAACTCCTGATACTGTTCATATATCACGTATCACGTATCACGAACCCCTCCCACTCCGCCCATCCCACGCCGCACTGGTAGAGGAGTCGGTCTATTCGGAGAGGTTCATGCTCGTAGTGGGCAAGGTGGATCGCCAGGAAGCGCAAAACATTCAGTACGCGATAAAGCGGGAGTGGGCGCAGAGGCGCTCCAAGGGCCGTGGCCGTATGTCGGTCAGCAACGTGGTCGTGAAGGGGGCGCGCCTCCCCTGGGCGTACAGACCCGCCGCTACCCTTGGCGGTCGCTTGCTTGAGAGCATCGGCATGCCAGCCCTGCTTGGCAGCCTTAACAAAGCCGTGGCCCAGCTTGCCATCACCGAGCCTGGACGCTACAGGGATATACTGGCCCGCATACCGGAGGACGAGAGCGAGTTCATGATCGATCTGCTCCACCTGCTATGGGAGGCAAGCTCGCGCATGGACAAAGACGAGATAGCCCTTTTGCGCGCCTACCTCTCCGATGGCTGCACTCCCGGCGAGCTAAGGCGGCTCGGCCTCCCGCGCAATCTGGCCCTGGAGGATAAATATGAAGTCATGCGAGCCGTCGTCAAGAGCTTCATCGGCCTCGCCCCTGATGGCGTCCTCTCCGACTACAGAAGGGTCTGGCTCTGGTTCGACGAGATCGAGAACCTCCTGGGCTATGAGGAGAAAGAGCGCTGGGAGACCGTCAAGGCCCTCGAAACCCTTTTCGGAGATAGGCCCTTATGCCTCACTGTCTGGCTGAATATCTCTCCCACCAAAGAGACGGCCTCAGAGGATATCCAGAAGATTCTTGAAAACGCGCTCGTCTTTACTGACGACCTGACCGGCGAGCATAAATAGGTCTTAAGACGGGTTGACTTGCCCTAATCGGGCTGGTATACTTGGCGCAGATTACTTCATCTAGCTACTGGAGAGCAAGATCCCAATGCAAAGCTGGCAAACCCACAGCACAACAGGCATCGCCTTCGTTGTACAAGGGGGGAGTCTGCCCGTTTTCCGTTGAGTAGCTAGGTTTTCCAACGCTTTTCGTGGCCGGGGGCGCTCCTCTCTAGAGTGGCCCGCGGCTTTGTGCGTCTTAAATACGGCGCTCAGGGCCTACGTTTTGAGATGCCTGCCATAGTTGTGTGCTTCAAATATGATGCTGCACACGGCTCGATAGACAATCAGTAAAGAGGTATCAATGTCCATACCGATAAGACAATACATAGCACTGCTGGCGCAGTACCTGAAACCCCAGAGGTTGCGCGTCGCCTTCCTGGCGGTGCTCTTGCTGGTCTGGATCGGCCTGCAATTGCTCAATCCCCAGATCGTGCGCTACTTCATCGACAGGGCAAGCGAAGGCGCTACCCTCGACACCCTGGCGTGGGCGGCGCTGCTCTATCTGGGCGTCGCCATTGTCACACAGGCCTTGTCCGTGGCGGCAACCTACGTGGGCGGCAATGTTGGTTGGACCGCCACCAACAGCCTGCGCGTCAACCTGGCCCGCCACTCGCTCAAGCTCGATATGCCCTTCCACAAAACCCACACACCCGGCGAGATGATTGAGCGGATCGACGGCGATGTGACCGCCCTCACGCAGTTCTTCTCGCAGTTCGTGATCAACATCCTGGCTAACCTCGTCTTGATGCTTGGCGTGGTGATCGTGCTTGCCTGGGAGGACTGGCGACTGGCTCTTGCCGTTGGCGGGTTCGTCCTACTTACCCTGATCGTTCTCAACTTCATAAGGAACATGGCCGTCGATGCCATGACCAGGGAGCGCCAGGCCAGCGCCGACCTCTTCGGCTTCATCGAGGAGCGCCTCTCCGGCCTCAGCGACATCCGGGCCAACGGCGCGGGCGCTCACGCCATGCGCGGGCTGGCGGTGGTGGCACGCGGCCTGTACAAAGCGGGCCGCAAGGCATGGGAACGCGAGGGGCGCATGTGGGGCGTTATGATCGCCCTCTTTGCTATCGGTATGGTAGCCACCCTGGGCGTTGGCACCGCTCTTTTCGAGGCGGGCCTGCTCACTGTCGGCACAATGATCATGCTCTACCAGTACACCGAGATGCTCCGCCAGCCTATCGACCGAATCACCGATGAGCTGCGCGAATTGCAAAAGGCCAGCGCCGGCATCGGGCGGGTCCAGACCCTTTTCGACACCCAGATCGAGGTGAAGGAGGGCCCAGGTGTGCGCTTCCCCTCCGGCCCCCTCTCCGTCGAGTTCGACCGAGTAATGTTCGGCTACGGCGAGCAAGAGATGGTGCTCCATAACCTCACCTTCAACCTCGCGCCGGGCCGCGTGCTTGGCCTCCTTGGCCGCACAGGCAGCGGCAAGACCACCATCACGCGCCTCCTTTTCCGGCTCTACGACCCGGCATCGGGCGTGATCAGACTTGGCGGGCACGACATCCGCGAAGCGAAGCTGGACGATCTGCGAAGCAGCATCGGCATGGTAACCCAGGATGTGCAGCTGTTCGCCGCCTCCGTGCGCGAAAACCTCACCCTGTTCGATCCCGACGTGCCCGACGACAAGGTGCTCGAAGTGCTGCGCGACCTCGGCATGTACGGCTGGTTCCAGGGCCTCCCCAACGGCCTCGACTCGGAGCTTGGCCCTCATGGAAGCGGCCTCTCTGCGGGCCAGGCGCAGTTGCTCGCCTTTGCACGCGTCTTTCTGAAAGACCCCGGCCTGGTGATCCTCGACGAGGCATCTTCCAGGCTTGACCCCGCCACCGAGGCCCTCATCGAGCGCGCCGTCGAGCGTCTACTTCGGAACCGCACCGGCATTATCATCGCGCACAGGCTCAACACGGTGCAGCGCGCTGATGAGATCATGATCCTCGAAAGTGGCGAGATTATAGAGCATGGCGAGCGCGCCGCGCTGGTCGCCGAGCCCTCCTCTCGCTTCTCTCACCTGCTGCGCACCGGTCTGGAGGAAGTCCTTGTCTAGCAACGATACAGAAGCCTTCCGAGGCTCAGGGAGTACGTATGGAAATAAGTAGCACAATACTCGAAACGCTTGAGCGGGGCATCGACAACTCGGATCGAGACGAAACCTCGCCCGCGTTTCCTGCTGCACAGTCCGAGATGACCACGGGCCGCGCCATCTGGACCCTTGCGCGCTACCGCCCGTGGCTCTACCTGTTCAACTTCGGGTTGTGGGCTGCCTTCTACCAGTTGCCCCTCGCGGGCGGCCTGCTGGTGGGGATGTTCTTCGATGCCCTATCGGGGCAGGCCGGGGCCGGGCTGAACGCCTGGACCCTGATCGCCCTCATCGCCGGGGCGCAACTGGCGCGGGTCGGGGTGCTTTATGTGGCCCTCGTCTCGTGGTCCGACTTCTGGTTCACCATCGAGGCGTTGCTGCGCCGCAACATGTTCGGCTGGCTCGTCAGTGGTCCCGGCTCGCGCAGGCTGCCCGGCTCCACCGGCGAGGCCGTCAGCACCTTCCGCGACGACGTAGAAGCCGCCATCGAGTTCATGGACGGCTGGCTCGACCTGTTTGGTGAGGCTGTCTTCACGGTGATAGCGTTGATCATCATGTTGAGCATCAACCCAGTGATCACCCTGGTGGCCGCCGCGCCCCTCGTAATCGTGGTGCTCTCGGCCAATATGCTCACCGGTAAGCTAAAGTACTATCGCAAGCTGAACAGGGATGCCACCTCGCGCGTGACCGGATTCGTGGGCGAGCTTTTCGGTGGGGTGCAGGCCGTGAAGGTGGCTTCCGCCGAGAATCACACCATCGGCCACTTCGCCAAGCTGAACGATACACGGCGCAAAGCAGCCCTCATGGACACTCTGCTGACCAACCTGCTCGACTCACTTAACATGAACACCGTGAGCCTTGCCACCGGCCTGATCCTGCTCCTTGCCGCCGATGGCCTCCGCAGCGGCAGTTTCACCGTGGGCGACTTCGCGCTCTTCGTCTCCTACATGGGCGGGGTGACCGCTGCCCCACGCTGGATAGGGCGGCAAATGGCCCGCTTCAAGCAGGTCAGCGTGTCGGTAAGCCGCATGCAGGCGATGGTCGCCGACGCGCCGGTGGGCACGCTTGTGGCTCACGAGCCTGTCTATCTGCATGGCGACCTACCTCCCGTCCCTCAAGCTACCAGCACCGATGCGGACAAACTGGACACTCTGGAGGTGCAGGATCTGACCTACAGATACCCGTCGTCCACCAAAGGCATATCGCGCGTAAGCTTTACCGTGAAACAGGGGTCTTTTGCAGTGGTTACCGGTCGGGTAGGATCGGGTAAGAGCACCCTGCTTCAGGTGCTGCTGGGCCTGCTGCCCAGCGATAGCGGCGCTATCAGGTGGAACGGGCAGGAGATCGAAGACCCTGCTACCTGGTTCGTGCCCCCGCACTCCGCCTACACGCCGCAGGTGCCGCGCCTCTTTAGCGCCACTTTGCGAGAGAACATCTTGATGGGCATAGCAGACGGAACGGGTGAAGAAGGCGACGCCAAACTACGGAACGCCATCCTCCTGGCGGTAATGGGAGGCGACATCGCAGGGATGGACGACGGCCTGGATACCCTGGTCGGCCCGAAGGGCGTGCGCCTGTCGGGCGGCCAGATCCAGCGGGCCGCCGCTGCCCGCATGTTCGTGCGCGAGCCCGAACTGCTGCTGTTCGATGACCTCTCAAGCGCCCTCGACGTAGAAACTGAGGGGCTGCTGTGGGAAAGGCTCTTCCACATGCGAGACATGGATGCCTCTGAACTGCCCGCCAACCCTCGATCAAATACCACCTGCCTTGTGGTGTCACACAGGCGGGCTGCTTTGCGTCGCGCCGATAACATAATCGTCCTCAAAAATGGGAGAGTGGAAGCGCAGGGCACCCTCGACGAATTGCTCACGACCTCTGAGGAGATGAAAAGATTGTGGGCGGGAGAGAGTGACTACACTACGTCGGCTGACGCCGAGTAGCTTCTACGGATTGGATACCGATGCTAGATAGTCCTCCAGCAAGAATTACTAGGGCGGCAGCAATATCACGATGACACTCCATCCCACATTCGCATTTGTGCCAACGTTCCGAAAGCTCCTTCTTTCGGACCCTACCGCACCCTGGGCATGTCTGAGAGGTCATGCGAGGGTCTACTTCCACCAACTGAGCACCGGCACTTTCAGCCTTGTACCTCAGCATATTCCTCAGCATACTCCTCAGCATACTCCTCAGCATATTGATGAATGTGGACCAACCCGCATCGTTCACAGATTTGGCAAGCATACCTCCTGCCAGTCCCTTGATACTCAACTTCTCGACAGCAATCACAGAATAGCTCTGTACCAATCGTGCAGACAGCTTGTGCACAAAGTCAGATCCTTGGTTACGCACCTTGCGATGGACGGTGGTTACCCGCTTCTTATACTCTCCCCGCTTAGGGTGGCCTCGGTGCGCCTTGGCAAATTGGCGCTGGGCTTTGGCGAGACGCTTCTGAGTGCAGCGTGCGTAGCGGGGGTTATCTACTGGCTCACCATTGGACAGATTAGCGAAATGCTCAAGCCCAACGTCGATACCCACTGCTTCGCCCTGTGGGCGGAGTGGGCAGAGTGGGCAGAGTGGGTCAAACTCATACTCAACAGAAAAACAACCGTACCAGTGCTCACCGTCCCGCCCGTCTCGTCTGATGGTGACGGTCTTAACCTTCCCGCACACAGGGCGATGCAGCTTGAGCTTGAGTACCGCAATCTTGTCTTGGAGAGTGTCAACCGCTCGTTATGCGTCGTCCATCCCAATTGGGGTAAGTGAAACTGTCGTACCAACCCGCTCCCTTGAAACGAGGATAACCACCTCGGTGGAAGAAGGCCTTGAACGCTTTGTCTACCCTGTGCAGAACATCCTGCAAAGTCTGGCTGTACACGTCGGTGAGGTCAGGGCGTACCTGTTTACACTCCACCAACTCAGCGCACTGGTGGGCAAAGCCGAAGCTCTTACCAGCCATACGGTAGGCATCCCTACGATGCTGGAGGGCCGCGTTATACAATTCGCGGCACAGGTCGAGGTTATGTTGCAACAACCGAGCCTGCCGGGAGGTGGGGCGAAGGCGGTATTTAGTATTTATATGTGCGTCTGGCACTCATTGCACTCATTGCACTCATTGCACTCATTACTCATTACTCATTACTTATTACGCTGGAGAGTGTAGTCCGGCAGGCGTCCATTATAGCACATATGTGCTGTTATGCTGTCCGGACTAGAGATAGTACACACTGTGCAAACGCGAATATGAGCAACCACACACTTGACCACCTTATTCGCGCCTGACCACAGCCCATGAATGGGCATGGCTTTAGCCATTCTATTGTAAGACAATAGGTGGCAAGTCCACAAAACGAAGGACTTTCGCGGTCTTACTCTATGTGCTATATGTTATGATGTAAACTTGCAGGCATAGCGCTTGCCGCCTGCCTGCAAGTTTGTACCTGCCGATCATCACTCGCAGTTGGATAATTTGGTCTCTTTTATCGAACCGATATGCTTCGTATAGCAAGTGTAGCGATCACGCGCGGAAGGCAAGACAGACATGCAAAAGACTAAAGCTACCGCCATCGTTATTGCCAGGTCCTCGGTCACACACCGCGCCAGGAGCAAAGTTCTCTTGTCCGCGCTAATGGCAGGCGCAGCCATC
Organism: uncultured Chloroflexia bacterium; assembly: GCA_963797095.1. Taxonomy (GTDB): domain Bacteria; phylum Chloroflexota; class Chloroflexia; order QHBQ01; family JADMIH01; genus JADMIH01. The sequence goes on from CAWCNY010000001.1 coordinate 23,796, forward strand.
TTGTTGGTTGCGTCGGCCCTGTTCACCTCGCCTACATTTGCCACCAAAGCTCCTGCCACCCCCCAGGCTGGAATGGCTCCTGAGTGCGGCCCCAACTGGACTGCCGTTTCCAGCCCCAACCCCGGCTCTGCTGACCACATCCTCACAAGCATCACGGCCGCGTCACTGGACGACGTGTGGGCCGTCGGCCACTACAAAGTAGGCACCCTCAATCAAACCCTCATCATTCACTGGAACGGCAGCAACTGGTCTGTTGTTCCTAGCCCCAACCAGAGCAGCGTCAACAACTACCTCTATGGCGTAACGGCCATAGCCGAAGATGATATATGGGCAGTCGGCTATTACAACGACTACGACAACTCCCAAACCCTCATCCTCCACTGGGATGGCATAAGCTGGACACAGATCGCAAGCCCCAGTCCGGGCTATGGCTATAACTATCTCTATGGCGTCACCTCCATCTCCTCCAACGATGTATGGGCGGTTGGCGCCTATCTCGGCGACGATGGCGATGTCACTCTCACCATGCATTGGGATGGCTCAAGCTGGACTGTTGTGCCAAGCCCCTTCCCCGGCGTCGCCGAGAACTATCTCTACGGCGTCGATGCTATCTCCTCCACCGATGTGTGGGCAGTCGGCTACTACTACGATGGTGCCGGCGATGCCCGCCGTACACTCACCATGCACTGGGACGGCTTTAGCTGGACTGCTGTCCCCGCCCTCGACCCTGGAAGCTACTCCAACTACCTCAGAAGTGTGGCGATCACGGCCCCTGCCGATGCATGGGCCGTCGGTAACTACAATGACGGTCTGGCCGATCATACTCTTCTTCTCCGCTGGAATGGCTCGAGTTGGAGCTCCACGCCCGGCCCCGACCCCAGCGTTACGGCCAACTATCTTAACGCCATCGCAGCCGTATCCTCCAGCGATATCTGGGCCGTAGGTTACTACGCCGACAGTGGCACTCCCCGCACCCTCATAATCCACTGGAATGGGAGCGCGTGGAGCGCCGTGCCCAGTGTCGACGTCAGCGACAGCGATAACTATCTCTATGGACTAACCAGCCCATCTTCCGGCGACGTGTGGGCTACGGGCTATTACATCGGCACCACCGCATCGTCCCAGACCCTGATAGAACGCTACAACCCTTGCGCGCCCACGGCTACGCCCACACCCTTCCCCACGACCACGCCCACCCCCGTCCCTGTCTGTTCCGTCAGCTTCTCCGACGTGCCCGAAGGTTCCACCTTCTACTCCTATATCAGATGCCTTGCTTGCAACGATATCGTCTCCGGCTATTCTGATGGCACGTTCCGCCCCAATAACAACGTTACCAGGGGCCAGATAGCCAAGATAGTATCTAACGCCGCAGGCTACAACGAAGCCCACCCCGAACAGACCTTCCAGGATGTGCCTTCCGGCTCAACCTTCTACGACTTCGTTGAGAGACTTGCCAGCCGCGCCATAATCGGCGGCTATCAGTGCGGTGGACCGGGAGAACCATGCGTCGGACCCGACAATAAGCCCTACTTCCGGCCTGGAAGCAACACCACCAGGGGCCAGCTATCGAAGATAGTGTGCCTGGCATACGGGTGTGGAGATACCATAACCGGGCAGAGCTTCCAGGACGTGCCCCCGACACACACCTTCTACGAGTACGTAGAGGCACTGTACGGCCTTGGCGCGATCAACGGCTACGCATGTGGCGGTCCCGGCGAACCATGTGTATCACCGGACAACAGGCCATACTTCAGGCCGGGTGCGCTGGTAACCAGGGGGCAGACCTCTAAGATAGTCTCTACTGTGTTCTTCCCTGGTTGCGCTACCTCCCGCTGAGGAGGCATCTATCTCCAACGTCGACAAACCTCTGTAGGGGCACTCTGTATGGGTGCCCTGGTGGGGAGAGATCGTGGCAGGCGTACAGGGCGCCCACCAAGGATGCCCCTACGACGCTGTCCCACCTCAAATCTGAATGCTCACCCGACGAAAGGCAATTGACGGCCCTAGTCCAGTATGGTAGTGTGTAACCAGCCTTATGATCGGGGAGCGTTCTCTATGCACGTCTATCGTCGTTTGTTGCTGGCCTTCGGATGCCTTATTGTGGGCACTCTTGGCCTGCTTGTGATGGTTGCCTTTGCCCGAACCACCGAGGCATCCGCGCCCTCGGCCAGTCTGCCCCGTGCGGCAGCCACCTGCGTGCCCTACTGGTCAGCCGTTGCCACTCAGAACGTAGATACCAACGACAACGTGCTCGCGGGAGTGGCGGTGAACTACCCTACCGACGTGTGGGCGGTCGGATACTACACCGACACCGGTGGGGTTGGGCAGGCGATGATCCAGCATTACGACGGCAGCACCTGGTCCCTGGTAGCCATCCCTCACCCCGGCACAGGCGGGAACTACCTAGAAGCGATAACCGCACGCGCCGCCAACGATATGTGGGCAGTAGGGTTCTATCGAGCAACCGCCGGCAGCGTGCCGCAGACTTTAGTGCTCCATTCTAGCGGTGGCGCATGGACCCAGATGACGAGTGCAAGCCCAGGAGCCGCCGAGAACTACCTGTACGGAGTGGCGGCGGTATCGGACAGCGATGCCTGGGCTGTCGGTTATTACGCGAATACCGCGGGCTTATACCGCACCCTCACGCTTAGATGGAACGGTGGCGGTTGGAACACCGTTTCAAGCCCAAGTCCTACGCTCGGTGGGGCCGGGCTGCGCGGTGTGGTGGCTGTATCGGCCAGCGAGGTCTGGGCTGTAGGCATTCAAGTTGACATAACCCTAACCTACAGGATGTACGCGCTGAAATGGGACGGCGCATCGTGGAGCACAACCACCACGCCCAACACGGCGGGGTGCATACTGGTGGCGGTGGCGATTGCCACCCCCGGCAACTTGTGGGCGGTTGGCGGCTGCCAGAACCCTTCATTCCAGACCGCAATAATCAAGTGGAATGGCTCTGCCTGGTCCACCGTGGCATCGCCCAACCCTGGCACCGGAGATAATCTCCTGGGTGGGGTTATATCGTCCTCTACCGGGGCCGAAGCCTACGCCGTCGGCGGCTACAACGACACGGGCGGCCCCACCCAGGCCCTCACTCTCTACTGGAACGGTTCCGCCTGGACACCTATACCCGCCGATAACCCCGGTTCGACCGGAAATGCCCTGCTGGCTATATCGAGCAGCCCTACTATCGCGGATACGCTCTGGGCGGTGGGATCACAGGATAGCGGTGGGCCTTCCCAAACGCTTGCCGAACAATTCGGCTACCTGTGCGAGACGGCCACCCCCACGCCTGTCGAGGGCACACCATCCCCCACCTCTACCTCAATCCCCACCGCAACCAATACATCCACGCCAACGGCTGCGGCCTCCACATCTACACCAACCGCCGCCTCGACCACAGCCACAGCTACGTCCACACCGATATCCACCGCTACATTCACAGACACCCCAACGGCAGAGCCGACTTCCTCATCTACACCTATGCCAACCGCCACCCAGGTTACAGGTACCACACCAACATCAACCCCGCCTATTTCGACTAACACGCCGACGAATACCCCGGCTCAGCCAACGGCTACGGCCACGGCCACAATAGCCGCAACTGCCACGCCGACCGCTTGTACTTTGCAGTTTGCCGATGTGCTGCCGGACAACACGTTCTATGCGTTCGTCGAATGTCTTGCCTGCAAAGGCATTATCAACGGCTACGCCTGCGGAGGGCCGGGAGAGCCGTGCAACGGGAGCAACGACCCCTATTTCAGGCCGGGCAACAATGTGACGCGAGGCCAGATCGCAAAGATCGTGTCGAACGCGGCGGGCTTCAACGACACGGTCACGGGCCAGACATTCGAAGATGTAGCGCCAGGTAGCACCTTCTACGATTTCGTGGAAAGGTTAGTGAGTAGAGATATAATGTCGGGCTATGCCTGCGGCGGCTTCGGAGAGCCATGCATTGGGCCAAACAATCGCCCTTATTTCAGGCCGAACAGCAACGCCACCCGTGGGCAATTAGCCAAGATCGTGTCGAACGCCGCGAACTTCAACGACACGGTTACAGGCCAGACTTTCGAAGATGTAGCGCCAGGTAGTACCTTCTATAACTTCATTGAGAGGTTGGTATCACGAGGTGTAATGAGCGGGTATGCCTGCGGCGGCCCCGGTGAGCCATGCGTCTCACCAAACAACAGACCCTATTTTCGGCCCGGCAATCTGGTGACCAGGGGGCAAACCTCAAAGATCGTTGGCAATACCTTCTTCCCGTCATGCGAGCCAGCTCAGCTAAATCCACAATAGATGGTGTATCTGCCTGCTGGGATTACCCCGATTTAGATGACTCGCGGTTTGATTCGAAATGGATGTTCTCGAATGTTTCCGGGCTAGCGTAACCGAGAGCTGAGTGCCGGCGCTGGCGGTTGTACCACACCTCGATGTATTCGAAGATCGACTGACGAGCTTCGGCTCGTGAGGGGTAGACACCGGTGGCGCATTCAGCCTTGAGCGTGGACCAAAAGCTGGTGGCTAAGGTTCTACGGTCGCCCGCAGAACCTCGCCTTCAAATCCGGACGTGAGGGTTTCCCGCTCATCCGGCTCCTTAGCTATACGGTCCTTGTCCTGGATACCTCGTACGGTAGACTTATCGCCTGCCGTTTTTACGTCGTGACAATGCCGATGGAGTAGTTGCCAGTTCGCGTATGTTTCTCGTCCTCCCCGACTTTGCGGTGTTATGTGGTCCACTTCGCGTAGCTCTTCTCCACCTCTGAAGTACAACTTGCACCAGGCGCATTGGCCGGCCTGCCGTTTGAGCAGTACTGCTGCTCTCGTTGTCAGACCCGGATAGCGCCCTAGCCTGCTTGCCCAGTATGCCCAGTCGCCGTTGTATGGGCTTTGTCGTCCCTCGACTTTGACATGCCGTCTGATTGCGGTACTTGCGTGCCTTATCAGCGCAGGTCCATTGTCGGAAACGAATAGCCAGCGCATCTCGCCAGGACGCTTGCGGCCTTCAATGTTGAAATACTTGCGTACTACCCACCGATTGCCTTTACGTGGGTGGCGATATTGCGCCCAGCGCATCAGCTTGCGCCAGACCAGGTGGTCTAGCCTGCTGTATGCTCTCGACGCTACAACTGTGCGATAATACCCACTCCAACCCCTGATTTTCGGGTTCAGTGTTGCTATCACGGTGTCTTGTGACGCCCCTCTTAGCTGGGTAATTACCTCACCTAGCGCTGCATAATGCCGCTGCAACGCACTTTTGCTGGGTTTGATGATGGTCTTGAAGTCTACCCATTCCTTAGTTCGTCCTCCTGTTTTCACAAAGTGCGTTTTACCTACCTGGTAATGCCGCACATTGAAGCCCAGAAAGTCGAACCCCGCTTCGCCCGCTTCGCCCGCTTCACCTTCAACTGCTTGCAGTGTGTGGGTTATGCGAGTTTTGCTTGGCTTCAACTCCAGACCCATGTGTTTCAGCCATTCCGCTACCACTTCCTTGCTCCGCTGGATTACTGCCCGGTCACGATGCAGGATGACCAGATCGTCGGCATAGCCAATGATCTGGGGTTTCCAGTTCTGTATCCTGTGGCCATCGACTATGTGATTGGCAGGGAAGGCATCACGCACGGCTGTTTCCAGTCCATGCAGCGCCACATTGGCCAGCAGAGGAGAGATTACACCCCCTTGCTGGGTGCCTTCTTCCGTCGGGAACAGTTCGTCTCCATCCATCACCCCTGCTCTTAGCCAGCCTTTGATGACCCGCCTCAGCATTGGGGTAGTGTCCAGTTTCTCAAGCAGTGCCGCCTGGTCGATGTGGAGTCAAGGTGGGACGCCTTGCTGCCTTGCGGCTGGTAGGTTTTCCCACCGTGCTCCCCAAACCGGACAGACCGCTTTCGCAGTATCCGGCTCTCACTGTCATCCTGTGCTTTGTTGCTGCTTTTGCTGCTTTTGCTGCTGTGTCCGCCGCACGTGACAGGCATGGCATAACCCTGTTTTCTGGAGTGCGTAGCCTGCTGCCGTCCGGTCGTTTTTCTTCGCCAATCCGCTCCGATGATGTACTTCTGCTACTTCTGCTCCACATTCCGCACATTTGTAGTTCTGCATGGCTTTGGTTTCCTCGCGTTGCCAGGGGCTGCGCCCTATTGCTGCCGAGTACACCGCCCACGGGTTTTCCTGTCGATCTACGTCCGTCGCGGGTTTGCGCACTTCATATAGCGACTTTCGGCCAATGGACCGTACTAGCCATACTTGTTTGCCTGTCTGCGGCGATTTGTAGACGATGCTCCGTCTGCCGTTGACCATGCCGTAGTATTTGCGCATCACCTTCTTGGCCCCACTTTGCTTGTGCCGTTTGTTCAGATAGCGCACCAGGCACCAGAAGGCATGGTGCAATACTCTGGCGAACACTCGATGCGGGTTTGTTGCATAACAGTAGTAGTTCATCCAACCTCTCAGGACGGAGTTCAACCCTTGATCATGTCGCCCGGCTCGATGCTGGTTTGGCGGGTCAGCTTAGCCACTTTGTGCCGCACTGCCATTTCTTTGTCGTGAGGTATGAGTAAACGAGGGGCTTTGTTCACGCCATTTAGGCGTGATTTGTCCCCACGTATATCAAACCCCAGAAATCTCACCCGGTCCGTCCAGTGCGTTACCAACGTCTTTTCCGGGCTCAGTGTCAGCTTCAGGTGGGTCTTTAGCCACTCTGCCAGTCGTTGCTTGACGGCATTTGCTTCGTCCTTTGAGTATCCATACAGTAGCAGCGCCCAATCGTCGGCGTATCGAACGTAACCTAAGTGTCGTACGGGTAGCCTATGTGGTAGGCGCTGTCGTTGCTCTTTCAACTGGGCGATTTCGCTGAGCAGTTGGGCATGTTTTTGCGGGTCCGTTTCCCGTTGCAGCCGGTGCGAGCGGCGATTGACCTTGAGATTGATACGGTTGTAGGCAGGGTTAGTGCCTTCGTGACCGCGTTCTAAGGGTTGGTTTGCCCCAAGCTCATCTTCGATGTACTGGTCAAATTCATGCAAAATTACGTTGGACAGTAACGGCGAGAGTGTTCCACCCTGGGGTGTACCACTCCAGGTCGCATGCCATTGCCAGTCTTGGAGATAGCCAGCCTTGAGGAATTTGTGGATCAACTCGATCAGTCGTTCGTCGGCGATTTTCTTGCGCAGGAGCCTAAGCAGCACCTCATGATCGATTCGGTCGAAGAAACTTTCTAAGTCTCCCTCAATCGTCCATGTAGGTGTACGCTTTAGCAGATATGCTCGTAGGGCTGTATGACAGCTCCGTTGGGGCCGAAAACCGTGCGCACAGGAGCGAAACATCGGTTCGTAGATTGGTTCCAATACGAGCTTGATGGCGCTCTGGACCACTTTGTCTTCAGCGGACGGGATACCTAACGGGCGAAACTTTCCGTTGCGCTTGGGAATGAAAACTCGTCGTACAGCAGTAGGTTGATAGGAGCCGTCGCGTAGTTTTGCTGCCAGCTTGTCCAGGTGGGCAGTGTCCAGGTCCTTGCCTTTGACACCATCTGGCCCAGGGGTGTTGAAGCCCTTGTTGGTCCTTATGGCGTCGAGGGCGAAGCCTAGCCAGGCCCGGTTGCTAACCAGTCGATAGAGTGTATCGAAGCGTTTCTGCGAATTGGCCTTGGCGTTGGCCGCAGCCAATTTAGCCAGGTGTGCTTGTTCCAAACAGACGTTGTTCATGGGTCTAGTTCCCTCCATCGCTTGAAACATTCACGTCAACACTACCGCCCTTCCCCATGCACGCGGCTTTCCCGCGCTCGGAGTACTATGGCGGCTCCGCGCCAGGAGTAAGCTTCGGCTCTCTCACAACCTATCCTTCTCCTTTCGGAGTGGGAACGCTTGCACCTGGTTCCCCGGTAGCACCATATGACTTTGCCCACTGGCCGTAGGTGGGACAACCGCATACGCGACCTATGTCGCGCTGAAACCCATCCTGCTTCGGTGGTAGAGCCATTGCAGTCCTCCGTTCCGCTCCGTGTGGGGGAGAGGCCGCATACGACAAACATGTATACAACCGTAGGGTTTCACCAGCCCGTCAATCGCTCTGAACTGGTTATGCTATGTTAGCGGCTATATCCTTTGCAAATTCGACCTGCTCACCATAGTCAGCTATCCGTGCAGCAATCTCCTGTTGGTACAGCGATTTCCCGCAAGACCGCCGCATGTCCCCCTCCGGGCTAACCACTATTGCACCGGGCTTATTGTGCTTCGTCATTCGTCACCGGCACCCCCTACTGAGTGAAGTCAGCAGGGCGGGAGGGGTTAGGAACAGATATCTCTACCGTATCTGTGGGCTGTTCACAGCCCAGTCATATGGCACCCTAACGGGCGCCCTCTATCGAAGCAACTGGCAATGTCGGCATCAAGTACATACTTTTGCATGTACTTGATACTTTCAAAGATAGCGGCAATGGCATCATGGGCTGAGCGTCCTGGCCGAAAACCATAGCTATTGGCTTCGAATTTGGCTTCCCATTCGGGTTCAAGAGCCAGTTTGACCAATGCTTGTGCTGCTCGGTCATGCATCACGGGAATACCGAGAGGCCGTTTATCCGTTGTGCCAGGTTTGGGTATCCAAACCCTTCGCACCGGTTGTGGCTTACCTCGCAGGTCCAGGGATTGTACAAGCTCCATGCGTTGTTGAGGAGTTAGAGATTTCACCCCGTCAATTCCGGCGGTTTTCTTGCCCTGGTTATCCTGTGTTACCCGTCTTACCGCCAGGCATCTGGCTGCCCAGGACCTAACCATCAGGTGTTGCAAGTTGTGTACAGTTTTTCTATCGTCACGTTGTGAGGCTTGGTAAATGCGCTTTTGGAGCTTGAAAACCGCCTGTTCGATTGCTCGCCAGGGGAGGGTTTTCCATTCATACACTGGCATTGGCGCTGGTGCTTGCTTTTGCATTGGCACTTGCGCTGATACCGTGCTCATGACATTCGACTCCTACTCATGCCCTTACCATCCGTATGCCGACCTGCTCCTCATGAGGAGCATTTTCCTCGTGAGGAGAACCAACTGAGTGGTTACCCCGTTCCTGGTATTCGTTTTACGCAGTTTTAGGACCGTACTATCCGCCGGGTTTAGTGGGAATGAAAACTGGTCAGATGGAAAGCCGCCAGCCCCTATCCTTATCCTTTTGGACCAGGCCATAGAACCTGCGTAGGCCTGTTCGCGCTAACGACGGTTCAGCTGTACGTTCACTTTCGTTGTCCATGACTGCCTGCTGGCAAGTTATCGGCATCAGGTTTGTCGTTGGCTTGCGTTCCACCCATGCACCGCACTGAGATTGATGGTCAGTCGCATCCATGTGGGTGGCGCATTTCCTTGTTCATTTCAAGGATGGGGAATTGGACCAGACCTTACACCACGCTAGACTGTGCTAGACCGTGCTGGACTGTGCTAGACCGTGCTAGACCGTGCTAGGCCGCACCCCACATCGAATACCAAGTTATCTGAGAAGGCTGATCGGCATACATCCTCCTCAGTCTCACATTCGAGTCGTTATATTGACAATTATGTGAGAACGGGTCGCACTTCCATTACGGCATTGTCGTAGCAATCTCCTTTCCTGCTCATGCTGCACACCATCTTGTGAGCATCAAGCAACTGCTGATAGTCTTGGGCGGCATACTGGCTCCCTTGGTCCGAGTTATGCAGCACGCCTTCTTGGGGCCGCCGCTGCGTAGTGGCCATCTGCAATGCTGAAGCCACTAGCGTCTCCTCCATGTGCTTGTCCATCGCCCAGCCTACTATCTTGCGAGAATAGATGTCGAGCACCGCTGCCAGGTACAGCCACCCTTCTTTGGTTCTCAGGTACGTAATGTCGCTGACCCATTTTTCGTTAGGTCCGGCCGCCCAGAACTGGCGGTTCGGTGTGTTTGGAGCCACAGGGTAGCTGTGCTTGGAAAAGGGTGGTTGTTACCTTGTATGCCCGTCGCCTGAGGGCTTTTATGCCTGCCTTTCGCATCAATCGAGCCACACGGTTGAGGCCGCAAGGTGTGCCTGTACTGTTCAATTCAGCATGTATGCGTGGCGCTCCGTAAGTGCCACGGCTCCTCTTGAATGTGGCTTGTATTGCCGCAGTTAGCTGTTCGTCAGCCATCTCTCTCCTTGAAGGCGGCTCTTCCTGGCGCTTGACCCACGTGTAGTATCCACCTCTTGAAACCTGCAGTACCCGGCACATTATCTTGAGTTCGTACTTGCCTCTGTGCCTGTGAATGAAGGCAAACTTCAGTCTTGGTCTTGCGTCTTGGAGAAGATGGCAATGGCTTACTTTAGTATGTCCCTTTCTTGTCGAACGATCTCCAGCTCTCGCTTTAGCCTGTGTACTTCAGCTTCCGCATCACTTTGATGGCCTGTGCCTGGAAAGGCTCGCTCCACATTTCCCCCTTCCTTATTGAATGCCCTTTCCCACAGGTGGATCTGGCCAGGGTACAACCCAAGCTCTCGTTCCAGGTCGGCCTTGGTCTTACCACTGCTTTTCAGCAGCCGCAACGTTTCAAGCTTGTGCTTTTCAGCAGCCGCAACGTTTCAAGCTTGAATTCTCGGGTGTATACTTTCTTCGACGGCCTCTCTGCTCTTTTTGTTTGGGACTTGTTAGGCATCATTTAGACTTCCTCCATATTGTGGACCAGGGTCTTCCTCGTGTCCACTTTGATGGGGGAATCCCAGGAAGAGGAGGTGGTCAGAGCACGCACACTCCCCAGCCTGTCTGCGAACCGGTTGCCGATCAGGCGTACCAGATTTGCAGTAATAGTGTTGTGCTCAGGGCTAGCGCAGGCCATCGCGTATATCTGGCCGTTGATAAGCTCGCTCTTGTAATCGGCCCTGGTCTCAAGAGCGAGGCATTCTTCCTGGGTATATTGTTTATGGGGTAATGCTGCCATGATGCCCAGAGTCTGCTCCTTTTGTGCCCGTTATTATCCTGGCCCCGCCTCTTCCTGGGGCCATTATGCCAACAGGAGAAAAGAAAACGAACAGGCCCGTCGCTCCGGCGGGTCTGTTCGTTCGAGAGAAGGAGGTATTCTACTTGAAGTACCACTGAGGGCTGTTCCACCACTGTGGCCAAGAGCTGTTAGTGGTCTTGCGGTTCACCATCTTGTTTGTGTAGATCTCGATGGTTGGGCGGGCTGCCAATGGGATGGTCGCCGCATCGTTCATCATCTCCACCTGTATAATCGCCGACTGCTCAGCCTGCTTGCTTCTATCAAGTTCGGCCTTGAAGAGCGCGTTGGCGTTCGTTACCTTCTCGTTGATGTACTGCTGACGGTTCGGGTTGCCCGGGTTGTTCGCCGTCACCAACTGGCCCGAGTCCCACGGGTCGAAGTTAGAGGTGGAAAGCTGAGTGTAAGCGAACTGGCACAGCTTGCACTTGCCCGTGCTGATAGGGCCGTCCGGGGCGAAGTAGCCGGTTGGGTAGTTCACCACCTGCGCGTCCACCCCGATCGATTTCAGGTCATTCGACACAAGAGCCTGGATTGCCTGGCGGGTGGTGTTGCGCGTGGTCGCGTACTCGAACGATAGCTCAACGCCGTTCTTGTCGCGTATGCCGTTGCCGTTAGTATCTTTCCAACCCGCTTCGTCGAGTAGCTGGTTGGCCTTGTCAGGGTCGTAGTTGTACACAGGCAACTTGTACTTGGCTGCCAGGTCCGGGAAGTTCTTGGCGAAGTCGGGGTTTGAGAGCGAATGGAACACCGAAGGAGGCACCGGGCTATCGAGCACGCTCGATTTTCCTTTGAACACCACGTCCACGATCTGCTGGCGGTTGATGCCATAAGCCAGCGCCTGCCTCACCTTCAGGTCCTTGAACGGCTCATACAGGAAGTAGGGGTCGAGATGCTCCCACGAAGCGGCCACCTTGCTCACTACCACGCCACCTGCCGCCTCGATCTGGGCCGACTGATCGGGCACTACCACGAAACCTTCGGAGGCGATCCCGTCCACCTGTCCCGTCAAGAAAGCGTTCACCTGTGCGTTGACGTCGGTGTTGAACTTTGTGATGATGCGCTTGAGCAACGGGGGAGCGGTCAGGTTGTAGTTGGGGTTGGCAACCAACGTCATGCTTTCTCCCTGCTTCCATTCCTGGACCATGAACGGCCCGTAACCTGTCGGCTTCTGCCCCTCTGTCGATTGCTGAATCTGGTCAACAGGTATCTTCTCCAGTATGTGCTTTGGATGCACAGTGCCGATCAGGGCATACTGGAGGTCCACTACCGGCCTGTTCAGGTCGATGAAGGTCTGAAGGAACGCGAACTGTGTCTTGTCGGTGGCTGGGTCGGCCAGCTTGGCTTTCGCTTCGCGCACCGACATCCAGTTGTACACCACGGTGTACTTGTCAGGGTTGTCTACGCTCGATATCTTCTGTTGGAGTGATATGGACGCCGAGAACGGGTCGTCCAGGATCAGCTTGTAGCTGAACACGGCATCGTTCGAGGTCAATTCCACGCCGTCCGACCACTTGATGCCTTTGCGCAGCTTGTACTTGGTCACCAGGTGGCGGTCATCGCCCGCTCCTACAAAGAACGAGCCACCGTTCTCGATGGTCGGCACGTACCAGGCTGCCAGCGGGAGGAGGTTCTCCTGGTCGTCGCCTATCACCAGGCCATCATCGAAGGTAATGGCCGCACATATACGGACCGCCACCACCGTACCGGCCTCGTTGCAGAACATCGTGTCCGGTTCCTGGAGCGAGCCGTCTGTAAAGGTATCTTTGCTGCTCGTCACACCCGAAGGTGGGGCAATGGACAGCTGGTCGGCGGCCACAGGAGTGGTCTTGTACTGCTGCACACCCAGCAGACCCAGCTCTACCTCGTAGGGGGCTTGCTTCTCAGGGTGTACCTCGAAGCGTGCTCGCTCGAAGTACTGCACATTGTACGTCTTGCCGTCTGTAGCCGACACCTCGTCGAATGCTTCGCTCAGAGGATAGCCGAACTGAGAAAGACCACCGTACTGCTGCCAGTACTGGAGTATCTTGCCTGAGATAGTGTGTCCGGTCTCGGGGAACCACAGCTTGGTGGCGCTCAGATCGCTCGGTTGATCTACCTTTACGAACGGTTCGTCAGCGGCGTTGCGCGCTTTATTAGTAGTGGGATCTAGCGAGCCACGGCCTTCGACGAAGTTAGCGCCGAGGCGGCCGAGGAGCACGTCGTAGGGGGCTGTATTTTCGGGGTGAGCCTCATACTTAGCGCGCTCGAACCACTGGGTTGAGTACGATTTACCGTCTTCAGTCGAAATCTCGGCGCGGCTAGCGGTGATAGGGAGGCCGTTGACATAGGTGGAAGCCTGGTCATTACCCTGGGCTTGCCACACTTCGAGGAAGCGGCCTGTCACATCGAAATCGCCGATTTTGCGGGACGCGCCCTGGGCTGCTGCGGGATTGGCGGCCACGGGCAGCAGGCTCGCCGCCATCGATCCTACCATGCCTGCATAGAGCGCTGTGCGTAACAGAGTTATTTTGGGTTTTTCCATGTTTGGGATTCCTTCCGTTCTCGATCATGCTATCTGACACAATCATCGAAACGTCGGGCAGCCTTGCAAGTGATCAATCTTGTCTGCTGCTGGCTCTGGCCCTTTGCTTCTCATCTTCGCTACGGTGGGCTGTTGTAGGTGGCTCTTGTCGGCTACACGCGATCGGTGCAGGGACTCAAATTCGGGGTTAGCCACAGTACACGCTCAGATCATGAAGACGAATCGTTTCCTGCCCGCCGTGCCCCATGTGCGCCTGGTATTCTGCCTCGAACCTGTAAATAAGTTGAGCGTCCGGTTCCGTGTGAGGATTTCAGCCTTTTACCTGGTTACACACCCCATGTGAAGTGGGTGTGGGAGGATATTTCGGCGCACCTTTGGGGCCAGGCAGGATGGGAACGCCGAATGAGGAACAGTCCAGCGTCTGCCCAATGCCTCACATCCATTCTAGACACGGCCCGGCTCGTGGACTATCGCATATTTGGGTAGTTTGTTGGGCTATCTGCTCGTGGCCCAGGTGACCGCTACCAACGGAGATTACCCGTTTGGGTAATACCTTTCAGCAAATTGCAACCTTCGTATACCCTACCCTTTACTATTTAGCGCTAACATAGACTCGGATGAGTCTACTTACTTTTCGTCCTATCCTGACTCGTAAGTGGCGGATAGGGCAGGTTTCAAGCCTGCATCTATCAATCTTCTGTTTTCGGTAGGCGTATTTGACGGAGGAGGCATTTCAATGAAAGCGCTCGTTATCTACGACTCCAAATTCGGCAACACCAAGCTGCTGGCTTCAGAGATTTCCCACGTGCTGTCCGAATACGGAGAGGTAAACATGGTGTATGCCCCTGAAGTGGACCCAACTATCTTTGAGAGCGTGGACCTTCTGGTAGTCGGCGGCCCCACCCAGGCGCACGGTCTAAGCCCGGACATGAAGCAATTACTGGAGGACATCCCGTCAGGCGATAAAATGGGGGGTGGCCCCTCGGCTCTGGCCTTCGACACACGCCTGGACTGGCCCACATGGCTATCGGGGTCCGCTTCCAGCAAAATCGCTCATGCCCTCGAAAAGCTCGGTTATACGCTGTTGGCTCCTCCTGAGAGCTTCACCGTAAAAGGCACCTCTGTGCCGGAGCTTTTAGAGGGCGAAAAAGACCGGGCACGCGCCTGGGTCCGCCTGGCCGTGGAGCACATAGCGACCCCTGCGCCCGTCGCTCAGTAAGAGCCAAACGACAATAAAGTAAGTCCGTGGCTTGGATGAAGGGAGCGGCTGTTGAAAAGTCTCACTCTATCTCAACCCGCGAATCCGCCTGCTTATGCAAGCAGCACGTTGGCATACCCCGTGGTTGGACTCGTCAGCCGAACGATCCTCTTCCTGGCCTGGCAAGCCGCCATCGCCCTAGTGATTGCACTATCAGGTGGCTCAGGGGCATGGGAAGCATCGGCGGCATGGTGGCCGGTGACGGCCACCCTCACCAATATCGTCTCGATAGGCTTGCTGGTGTTCTGGTTCAGGCGGGAGGGCGCGCGTTACCGCGCTCTGTTCCATGTCGAGCGCGAAACCTGGAAGCAAGACCTGAAGGCAGTTGCCGGAGTCGCCCTCGTAAGCGCGGTGCTGGCGATTCTTCCCAACTTCGGGCTGGCAATATGGCTCTTCGGAGATGCCCAGGTACCGGCAGATATGTTGTTCCGGGCGCTGCCTGCCTGGGCCGTGTGGATCAGCCTGGCGGCTTTCCCGATCACGATCGCGCTCGCCGAGCTTCCCACCTATTTCGGCTATGTAATGCCCCGTCTCGGGCAGGGCACGCGGGCGGTGCTGCTGGCCGCCTTCTTTCTTGGCATCCAGCATGCCACTCTGCCTCTGTTGTTCGATTGGCGCTTCATCCTCTGGAGGGCAGGCATGTTTCTGCCGTTCGCTCTCTGCTTGGCGGTCGTGCTACGCTGGCGACCACGTTTGCTCCCGTACCTGGTGGTCGTCCATGGCTTGTTGGACTTGCAGGCGGTGTTGATGGTGCTCCCGCTATCGTACTGAGGGGAGCCGGGAATCGATCATACTGAACCTGACGAGGACTCGTCGTAGTCAGGAGGAACACTGAGAGGGACATTGAAATGAAAAGCATTGACTTTCGCGTTATAGGAGGCGCTCTGTTGGTGGTGGCCGGTGCGCTGGCGCTCCTGCAAACTCTGACCGGCCAGGAAACTATGTGGGGGTGGGTTTGGGCTTTCCTCTTCGCGTTGGTTGGTTTGACCTTCCTCGCGTTGTATGCCAACACTCCGACCCGCAACTGGTGGGCAATCATACCGGGCATTACACTCGTCGCTCTGTCGGCCCTGATCGGCCTGAGCCTGCTTGGTTTCGGCGACGACACTGTTGAGGGCACCTGGCTTGGCGCGTTCTTCCTCGGCTCAATAGGATTGAGCTTCTGGATCGTCTACCTGACACGGCGCGAGTTCTGGTGGGCGGTCATCCCCGGCGGCACCCTGTTCACACTGGCCGTCGTAGCCCTCATGTCCATTCAATTCCAGGATGAGGTCGTGGGGGCCGTCTTCTTCTTCGGCCTTGCCGTCACTTTTGCCCTGCTCTACTTCCTACCCATACCCCATGTACATACTGCCTGGGTGCTCATCCCTGCTGTTGGCCTCGTCGTCATGGGTTTGGCGGTGCTGCTTGCCTATACCAACCTGGTCAACTATATCTGGTCGTCGGCGCTTATCCTGATCGGCATCTATCTGCTGTTCAGGCAAAGAGGCGGCGGTGAGATGACCAGGAAGGGGTAGAGGTGAAAACCCGAAGGCGCTACAGGATGCGGTGGCTTGCCCTATCGATCCTGATGGTGATCCTGCTACCTGTGAGTGGTGTTGGCGCGGCTGCTTCACCTGTGGTTGCCGACCCTTTTGTGGAGTACTACAACGCACATGAAGGGATGCGCGTGCTCGGCCTACCCCTGAGTGAGTTGGTGGAGGTGGGCAGCTACCCCGCCCAGTACTTCGAGAAAGGCCGCATCGAGGACCACAGCAGCGACGTTACCGACCCCAACTGGGCCTTCATGTACGGGCGGCTCACGGTTGAACTGATCGGATTGCATGACCAGGAATTAAAGGTCAGCGGCACCGATTTCACCTATGCTGACCTGGAGGAAGCCGCCGACCCGAAGCACCGGGTGGCCCCGCCTCCGAGTTTCACCGGGGGTACGGTTGGCGTGCTCGATGGCATGTTTGTGCCTTTCGACAGCCAGCTTCGTCCTGCTCCCGGCTACGCGGTAGCGCCCTACTTCTGGGCTTACGTCAACCGCGCCGACCTCTTCCCCGGTGGGTGGCTACACGACGTCGGCCTGCCTATGACCAACACCTTCACCGCCACGGTACTCAAAGGCGATGGCGAATCGCATACAATCTTTGTGCAGGCGTTCGAGCGAGCTGTCCTGACCTACGACATGCGTAATCCCGCCGGGTGGCAGGTCGAAAAAGGCAATATCGGTGCTGATGCGCAGGAAGCTATCAAGTAATCAAGTAGCAGGCGCGTGTTCCTGGAGGAACTCGTAGACGCCCGTGAGCGCGACCTCTTTGTGGGTCACAATTGCCAGGTGGCTGCCGCCTTCGATCGTAAGAAGGCGCGCCCCTGGCACGCTATCCACAAGAGATCGCGAATGCTCGATAGGCACCGTATGATCGGCGGTGCCGTGCACCGCCAGGGTGGGCACGGCGATCTTTTGGAGCGGGTAGCGCGGCAGAGTCGGGAAGAGAGCCAGGTCCAGGGCGAAGCCTGCCCGCCGCAAGCTTAACGGGTGTGGGAAGTAGATCTCTTCCATAACCCGCAACTTATCAGGCTCCGACCTGTAACTTTGAAGGCGCTCCGGGGTCATACCGTAAAGAGCCAGCACCTTCTCTTTGGCAAATGTCCGGAGGGTAAGCAGCCCCAGGTCGTTGTTCAATACCGCTATCATCGCGCGCTCGCGCCGCGTAAGGCCGGGGTCCAGCCTCCCTGTCACCCCTGCGATTGACACCAAAGCCCAGCATCGATCAGGGTGGCGCAACACAAACTGAACAGCTGATGGTCCGCCCCCCGACACACCGATCATCGCCACGCGCTCTATGCCAAGCTTATCGAGGAGCGCCACGTAGGAATCGGCCTGGGCCTCGTAGGTGCGATGAGCAGGATCGTGCGGGACAGGGGTGCGCAAATATCCCCATCTGGATACCGACACCACATGCAGTCTGCGCTGGTCTGGTGGGGCGAGCTGCGTGATCAGCATACCCTGATCCCAGCCGCCCAGGATGCCATGTGCAATAAGCACCGGCGGCCCGCTCCATTCCTCGGCATATTCGAGGGGACCGAAGGGGGCAGCAACCAGGTGGCTCTGGGCCGCAAGGTGGCTGCGCATTGAGTGCAGCCATGCCTCGTACAATCCAAACCCCACGGAGGCAGCGCTTCCCACACCTATAACCGCCAGTGCGGACACAGGCGGCAGAATATGGGTATCAGGTTGGTTTAGAACATTCGCGGACATACAGCTACTTCGCGCTGTGGATAGCACAGTACCCTATTATACAACAGGCGCGCAACCCCATCCGCGATGACTCGTGTCCACGCCTATGGTCCCTGGCCCGTGGTTGGTGTAACAGTGGGTACCGGCACAGTAGGCGTAGCTGTGCCCACCGACTGGCCTCCGGTGTCGGTGGTGGGTGTCGCCGGGACGGTTGTAGCTCCTGTCGTGGCGGTTGCCTCTATAGTAGCGGTGGCGGGCAGCGCGATGGTAGCAGTGTTGACAGGAGTGAGAGTGGGCGCGGATGTCGGTATCGTCGTAGCAGTTGCCGCAGGCGGGATAGGGGTGTTGCTAGGCGCGCGCGTATAGGTGGGCGCCGGCACAAAGGTAGCCGTAGCTGCCACCGTGTTTGTAGCGACAGGTGCTGTCGTAGCTGTGTTAGCAGGAGCAGTCGTGTTCGTAGGAGGCGCACCTGGCGGGTTGGTCGGTGGTAGAGGTGGGTTGGTGGGGTTGGGTGCGGGCGTGTTCGTGCGGTTTGACACGGCAGTCACAGTGCTTCCCACTGCGGGTGGGCTGCTCGGTTGTGCCGCACGTGTATTCGTGGGCTGCGTCGCGTGTGTAGCTGTGGTAGCGGGCGTCATACGTCGCGTAGCTGTAGGTACGGGTGTTTCCGCCCCACCCGTATCGGCCGGATCGTTACTGATCTGTGGGCCGGAGTCTCCTTTGGGCGGCTGGCTATCCTCCTCCTGGCTCGAATCTGATTGCGATTCGCCCGAAATTGTAGAGGTAGCTTTGCCGGATATGCTCGTCGGAACAACTGTGATGGTTATGCTCACCATCGTGCCCTCCGGCGTGCGCGAGGGAACGGGCGTGCCCGCTCCCGGGCATCCCTCCGGTGGTGCAGGGATAATATCATCCAGGTATGTGTAATAAGCGCGTAAATTAGCGCCCTGCGCCGTGACCAATTCATATGGCCTGTTGGGATCGCCTGTTGCGTGGCAAAGTGCGACCTTCGTTGGGCCGGGCGCGCTTACAGCTTGCGCGGTGGCATCAGGCGCAAGCGTGCCTATGGCTGTCGGGGTTGGCAGCCTCGGCTTGTTATCGTCGTTTCCGCACGCTGCGAGAATAAGGGCAATGGATATTATCAAAATGGCGAGCCAGATTTTGTGAATATGTGAACCGAAGCGTGAAGTGGGCTTGAGCATGATGTTGTGTCCCTCTTTTGCAATTCCGTGTGCGTAGTGGTTTCAGCCAGGACGTGAGTTCGCCCACCACACCTATTGCAAATTCAGTACCAACAGCCGTTTTGCCCCTAGTCGTCCGCCTCGTCGAACGCTCAATTGCCCAGTACTTTGTCAGGGAAGAGGTCCCTGTACGCGAGGCCCACGTTGGCCCGTTCCACCTGGAACCCCGTGGGATTCAGCGGGTCGTAAGTTAGAATGGCGCGCTCGAATACCTGCACCGTGACCGTGCGCTTCTCGCTCCCCTTTGTCACCTCAATGGTGAAGGCTTCGCTCATCGGTAGCCCGGTGTCGTGCAGCCAGCCGCCGGGGAAGAGCCAAGCGTCATTGATATAGCGCCAGAAATAGGCAGGCACAATATGCCCGCTCCGGCCAGCAAGCCCGGCATCGAACGGCACGAACACAGATCCATCCGCGTTATTGACAACACCCCCAGCCGTCGAAGGAGTGGTGATGCGCGCATCCGCCGCTACCCTGCCCGCCAGGTCGCCATAAGTTGGCCCCTCGCTTCCCGCTATCTTCACATTGGCCCCGCTGCTGATCAGCTCCGGCACAAGCAAGCCATAAGCATATGCCCAATCGCCCAGGAACTCGGCGCTGTGGTCTTCCAACCGCCCCTTCTCAAAATACTGCACGTTGTCGAGCACCGGGCCAATTGGCGGCCCCAGCACCTTCTCTCCCGTAACCCGTGCGTAGTACCTCTCGAACTGCGGTCCGATTTCGTACGCTTGCGTCGGATTAGCGGTTGGCACGGGGGTGGCAGCCGGCTCCTGGCCCGCTGGCATATCGTCTCCGCGCGGGTCGACATTCGGGTTGGCCTTCTCCCACCCGCTATACGCGTCCGCCATTTCCGAGAATGTGGCCCACTGCGCCTTCCCCGACCTCACGAGCGGATCGACTATCGTGGAGAGCCACCGGTCAAGCAAAGCATAGGGCTGGTTGCGCGCCCCCACAAGCTCGCCGGGCCTGATCGTGATATGAAACACATTCACCTTGCCTGCCTGCGCGCTCTTGAGCGAGTTTTGCAACTCCCCGGTCAGGTATTGGAAATAAGCCGCGTCACCTATCTGGTTCCGCCGCAGATCGTAGTCCACCCGGCGGAATTTGCCGTCGGGCAGATACACAACCTTCCCCTTGGGGTCGTTGCGCGCGAAGGCGGTCAGGCCCCGGTCGCCAGGTCCCCCGGCGGGCCGCCACGGATTCACCCCAAGCACCAGCGCATCGGTCAGTTGGGTCCTGGGGTTCTGGTAATCGCTCATCACGTCCAACCCTGCTTGCGAGGCCGCCTGAAGGATGCCCGGAAATAGATACCCTCCGCTCAGGTATCGGATCGGCCCCGTCACTCCCGTTTCCTTAATGATCCCAACTTCCTCCGACAGGGCCGCGGCCCATGTATCCACCGGCAGGGTTTGTGGGTTCGCGCCGAGATGGGCATACTCGTTGAAGTGCAGCCCGATCTCGTGCCCGTGCGCCTGGAGGTCGCGCAAGATCGTGGACCCCGTATCGGCAACTATCTGCGTGAAGGGTGTCTGTACCTGCACAGTTAGCACGCCGCTGTGCTTCTCCACAACCGCCGCCAGCAGGCGCAGCATCATCGAATGCTGGTTGAATAGCACGCGGTTGTTGTAGTCAAGCCCGTTGCCAATCGGCACCGGGGTGGCTCCCGGCACAAGCTTGCTGGGCCTGGCGCCGAACGGCTCGATCTGCACCCCTATCCCGATCAGCAGCTTGCCCTCAGGTGCATCAACCATACCCGCGCTAGCAGAAGGCGCAGGCGCGTGCAGGCTCGATATTATGAGAGCGATAGCGGCAAGCCACCCTACCACTCTGTAGCCGTGTCTGTCTCTCATGCCATCACCAAATCCAAAACTGTACCAAAGTACACCCCAAAACCTGTCCCGTTTGTCCCACTAATGTCATTTAGTAAGTGAGGGCGGATCCACGCACCCATCCATTCTACCGCCTCAAGTATAACCGTATGTTCGTCCATCTGTGTTATTGAGCGATTAGCCGCGTGTAAAAGGAATGTAAAACCCTCAACGAACAATAAGACATATCCCACATGGGTAAGCGTTCTCTGTATCTCGGTGCTATAATGTGGTGCGGACGCAAGCGAGTATGTAAGCCTATCCAGATGGGTATGTATGGCTGACCGGATTACTTTTGGACGCTGGTTGATGACCCGGCGGCAATCCCTCGACCTCACACGGGATGAGCTTGCCGACAGAATAGGTTGCGCTCCCATCACCATCGCCAAGATCGAGCGCGACGAGCGAAAGCCCTCTCGCCAGATGGCCGAGCTACTGGCTGATGTCTTCCTCCCTGCCAACGAAGATCGCGAGCGATTTGTGCGGTGGGCGCGCGGAGTGCCCACCAATCAGGGGCTTCTCGAACTGCCCACGGCCCCCGTAATCACCGATCAAAGCCCCATAGATCCTGCACAGTCCCAAGAATCCGCGCAAAATCGCTTCAACAATCTCCCGTTTTCGCTCACCTCCCTCGTAGGGCGCGAAGACGATGTAGCCAGGGTGCGCTCCATACTGTGGCGCTCGGATGTGCGCCTCCTCACCCTTACAGGCCCGCCCGGTATCGGCAAGACCCGCCTGAGTATGGCCGCAGCCTCCTCTATAAGCGATGATTTCGAGCACGGCGTTTGCTGGGTTCCTCTCGCCCCTATCACCGACCCCGATCTGGTTGCCTACACCATAACCCAGGTGCTCAACCTGCCCGAGTCCACACGCACAGATCCACTTCGTACCCTGCGCACCTATCTTCGCAACAGGCACATGCTCCTTGTAGTGGATAACTTCGAGCAGGTGGTATCCGCTGGCGGTCTCATCTCGGCGCTCCTGTCGTCTTGCCCCATGCTCAAAGTGATCGTGACCAGCCGCGAGAGGCTCCACATCTACGGTGAGCACGAATACCCACTTTCCCCCCTCGCACTGCCAGGCCCCGGTTCGTCTTCTCCAAAGAAAGAGATGGGCAACGACGAAGCACCATCAGCAAGTAGCCGTTTGGCCGCTGTTTCCTCGGTAGCCTTGTTCGTGCAGAGGGCGCAAGCGGTCAGCCCCTCGTTCGAGCTAACCCTTGAGAACGAAGATGCAGTTGCCGCAATTTGCAGAGAGTTGGACGGTTTGCCCCTTGCCCTCGAGCTTGCCGCTGCTCGCGTGCGCTTCCTGCCGCCTCAAGCCTTGCTATCCAGGCTGGACAACCGCCTCGGCCTGTTGACAGGTGGGGCTCGCGACCTTCCCCCCAGGCAGCAAACTCTGCGCGGAGCCATAGGCTGGAGCTATGAGCTACTCACTCCCTCCGAGAAAGCTCTTTTCAATATGCTGGGTGTGTTCGTAGGGGGGTGCACCCTTGAGGCGATTGAGGCTGTGGCCGGTACGCAGCCCGCCCATTTAGACGTGCTGGATGGGCTTGCCTCCCTGGTGGACAAAAGCCTCGTGCGGCAAGACGAACTGGAGTCGCAGACGGTCCATGCGCAGGACTCGCCAGATGTAAAAGAAAGTCCTTTGCCTGAGCATGACCCGCGTTTCACTATGTTGGAGATGATAAGGGAATACGCCCTGGAACAACTGGCCATCAGTGACACTGTCCAGGAAGTACGCGAGCAACATCTTGAGTATTACACAGCCCTGGCCGAGCGTGCCGATGCCTACTATTACGGGAATGAGCAGATCAAATGGCTGGAGCGTATGGAACTGGAGCGAGACAACTTTCGAGCGGCCATGAGGTGGGCGCTGGACTCCGAGCGCCATGTGGACGCCCTTAGAGTGGCTGTTGCGTTGTGGGCGTTCTGGTACAAGCGCCTCTATGTGCACGAGGGCTTGCAGTGGCTGCACGAAGCTTTGGACGGTGCCGCTGATGCTTCTCTCAAATTGCGGGCCGAGGGCAACCTTGCCCTTGGGGCGCTGATGATCGCCCAGGATGAATACGCGCAGGCCAAGCCATATATGGAGCGGGCATTGCAGTTCTATACCTTGATCGGGGATGCCGGCAGCGTTGGGCGTTGCGTGAATGGCCTTGCTCTCTCCTACCTGCAACTGGGCGATCCCATCAAAGCCGTGCAACTGATCGAGCAAAGCATAGCTGTCCAACAGGCGGCAGGCCACAAGGTCAGACTCGCGCTGGCCCATTCCAACATGGGCTACGCACTCATGCAGTTGCGGCGCTATCAGGAGGCCAGGGTCCACGCCGAGCAATCGTTGGTGCTCAGACGCGAAAACAGCGACCTGGAGGGGATTGGCACATCCCTGTTGATCCTGGGCGGGATCGCCATGCACGAAGAGCAGTACGACAGTGCAATCGTCCTGTTCGAGGAAGCGCTGGATATATGCCGCCAGGTAGGCGACCGTCGCGACGCGGCTACTGCCCTCATGGGTCTGGGGTTATGCAGGTTGAACCAGGGGCATTACGAAGAAGCGGAACCGTGGTACAGGCAAAGCCTGTCGATGTATCGCGACCTGGGCAACGAGTTCGGCATAGCTCGCGTGCTGGTTGGCCTGGCGGGCATTTTATCCGCCAGGCGCGAAGACGCGCGCGCTGTGCGCCTGTGCGGGGCCACTCTCCACTACTACGAGCCTCTGCTTACCAGGGTCTTGCCTGCCGAGTTGGATCTATACAACAAAGTGCTGGCCGATGCGCGTGCGCGCCTGGGTGACGCGGTTGTAAATACCCTGATGTACGAAGGCGGCCTCCTCGGCAGAGAAGAAGCAAGGCCCTAGCACACCTGCTCGTCGTCGGCTCGCCATGCCGGGTGTACTATGCACAGGAACACAAGGTCGTCCGGCCCTCTGTTCTCGATGTGCTGCACAGCCCCAGGCGGCACATATATTACACTGCCACCGGAAACCTCAGACTCCTCACCCTCGACGTGCATAATGCCCGCCCCTGAAAGGATGTAATATACCTCAGACCCAAGCAGCACATGAGGCCGCGATGCCTCCCCCGCCCGAACAAGCGCATGAGCCAGACTGTAAGGCACGTCCACAGAGACCTGCGAGGGGTGCAACACCTCCCGCAAAATCGTTCCATCGCCCGCCACAAACGCAGCCATATCGGCAGCATCAATCTTCAGCATAAGTCAAACCGGTGCGTACTGCGTATCGCTTACTGCGTATCGCGTCCACTCGTCCCTCGTCCTCTGACTACCGACTACCATCGTGCCTCGTTCCTCATGGCTGCAAAACCCCTTCGCTCCTGCCTCCAACCTCTATCCGCACATCCCGCACCGTCGAGAACTGCTTCAGCGTGGCGGTGATCTGGTCGCGAATAGCTTGCACCCGCGCCGACCCTCCGCCATAAGCATTGATCTCCTCCGAGAAATCGGCGGTCGCCACTCCGTCCTTGATTATCAGGCCGCGCAGCGTCACGCGTGGCCCCCAGGTTGGCTCGCGGCCCGTGAAGTTCAGAACCTTTTCAGGCGAGGGTAAGGCCGTGCCGAACCCCGCTAGCGAAGACGGGTCGATGCCCCACAGTAGTTCCTGAAGGGCAGCCGTCGCGGGCGCGGGTGTCTTAGGAATTGCCCTTCTCGTCTCTTGAAGCTGCTGGTCGTCGTCAAGGAAATACAGTTTGACCTGCTGGCTGTCCGGGCTATCGAAGTACAACACGCTTACGTTTTGCCGCGCAATCACTTCACCCAACTCGTGCCTGAGCGTGAGCATGGCTTCGGGCGACGCAGGGCGTGGCGGCTGGCTCTCGATCAGCCAGTTGATGCTATCTACAACTATAGGGTCGCCATCTTCGCGCAGCACCTGTAGCGTGTTGGTGAATACAGTGCCATCCTCCCACCGCAATTCGGCCTCTATTTGCGTATCGTCACCTTTGAACCGCGCCACGATATGCAACGGCAAAGTGGTGACCGCACTGGGAGCGGGCATCTGGATGGCGGCGTCCGTGACCCCCGCGAGTTGATCGGTTATCTGCACCGCATCCGCGCCGATATTGCCGCGTTCAACCTGGAAGTCGGCGGGGTTCTTCGCGTCGTAAGTCAGCACCGCGCGCTCGAACGCCTGGAGCATAATCGCTCGCGTTTCCCCGTTCTTCTCGACTGTGGCACTCATGACCTGGGTCATGGGTAGGCCCACATCGTGCAGCCAGCCGCCGGGGAACAGGTCGGCACGGTTGATGTAATCCCAGAAGTAGTCGGGCACCACGTAACCGGGGGCCGAGCCAAGCCCGGCGTCAAACGGCACAAACGTGCCATTCACCATCTTGATCACGCCTGTTCTTGAGCCGCCCACCACCGTCCTGCGACCCGGGTCGTGCGCCGCGCTCAGATTGGCATACGTGATACTGGTCGTGCTGACCGAGTCATCGGGGCTGCCTTCCATCAACTCCGGCACCAGCAACCCGTAAGTAAAGGCCCAGGCCGGGTTGTCGCTCTCGCCCCGGTGGTCTTCGATGCGTCCTTTCTCGAAGTACTGGGCCGGGTAAGTGTAGGCAAACACCTCACCTCCCACCGGGTTGCCCAGCACGCGCAATCCCTCATGCTCGTTGTAGTACGATTGGAAGCGCTGCGCCACCTCCGGGGCCGCCACGGCTATCCAAGTCGGTTGAAGCCTCTGCGGCACGAACAAAGAGATAGCGAGCACGATTGCGCATAGAGCCAGACGCGTCAAAATAAGGGGCTTGAGGGGCATTGATACTCCTTTGAGTGCAGATGTGGATTGTGGATAGTCTAGCAAGTGGGAGAGAAAGGCGTCAAGCCACCTATTGTGGGGTCAGCGCCGGGCGATTACGTGGAACGCGTGCCAGTATTTGGGCGCGCCGCTGGCGACGGTGCCCATCCTCTCCTCTTCCGTAAGCTCGATCACCTGCATATCGCTCAACAAGTCGTCGATCTCCTCGCGCGTCAGAAAGGTCATATCGCTCTCCGGTGTGTTCCAGCCATCATGTATCCCGAAGAACTGCCCAGCGAAGATCCCGCTCGGCCATAGAGAGCTTTTCAAGCGGGCGAACGCATCATCGAAGCGCGATCTTGTAATGAAGGGAAGGGAGAATTGGGCGTTCACGAAATCATAGGTCTCAGGCTTGAACTCGAAGTCCTCGATACTCGATTGGACGGCCGTCAGCCTCTCCTGCGGTAGCTCTGCCAGCAGCGCGATGGCCTCGGCCTCACGATCCACGGCGGTGACGTGCCACCCTTTCGCCAGCAAATATCGTGTATCGCGACCCGCCCCGCAGCCAAGATCGAGCGCATACTTCTTGCGCTGAGCCAGCGCGGCGGCCCTCTCCATCAAGGGCCAGTGCGGGTTGTCTTTGGTGGCCCTGTAGAAATCCGACCAACTTCTGTTCATACTTTATACCCCGAGCCAGGTTCGGTGCACCGCGTGGCTCTTCCTGTTGTCATCTTACTGCGGCCAATGCCTGTTAGACCAGTGGACCGGATAGGTGTCGAGTTTGCCTTTGGTTGCCGCATCCAGCAGTGCATTATACGCATTCCACCGCGAAAAATGGAAGGACTGCCAATCCTGCCACTGCGTGTCCTGCTGCATTCCGGCGAGGCGATACGAAAGTTCATATGGTAGATCGTAGTTGACCTGCCCCGTAGTAGTGTCCAATCCCGCTACCAGGGCGGGCACCGCGTCATCGGACAACAGGTAGAGATAGCGCGTGGCAAGCTCATCGTTGCGGCGCAGGTTGTGGGCGGCCACATCCGCATCCGGGTTGAGCGTATTGGCAATCACAATAAAGGCCATCCCGGCCATGAACGCGCCGATGGCGAAGCGATCGCGCCTGAACCACATAGTAAGGAGATAGTGAGGAGCAGCCACCAGCACAGCGCGCCCAGGCACACGATGAAGGTACGCACGTAGAGTCGGGTGGCCGTGTTGATGTAGAACTCGATATTCTCCCACACCACCATCCTCATAAACGCCGACACGAGCATCACCATCGCCAGCCCGATCATCACCGTGTTGAGCAACTTGACGTTGCGCTCCTGCCCCTCAGTCACCCGCTGCATCGCCCGGCGCAGCCCCAGGATCAGCACCATCGTAAGCAAGGCCACCATCAGCAACTCGCCGAAGCCCCGGCGCACGTACTCGCGGTACTCCTCGAAGCCCATCGTGCGGGCGGCCTCGCCCGAGAATAGCACCGTAAACTGTATCCAGGCGAACAGCGCGAATAAGGCGTTCACCAGCCCCAGCACAAGCGATCCTTCTACATAAGAAAGCCCCCGGCTCCTGAGCGCCACCGTGGGCTGGCCGCTCGCCTGTTGCGCAGCGGCTGGTGTAGGTTTGAGCGCGTGCCTAAACGCCCCCGCGATGGCCCACGCCGACCCCAGGATGATCAGCAGGCGCAAGAACGCTTCGGGCGCATCTGACATGAACCGCAGCTTGAGCAGATTCCCCACCAACCCCTCGAAAATGCTGTCGGCCTGCGATAGCAGCACCGTGAACAGCGCCAGGATCGGTATCGCGAGCAGGATGCCGCGCACTATCTCAAGAGCGCGCTTGCTGTGGGCGGGATTGGAGGTCGCCTGCCGGGCCATGCTCCCGGCCACCGGCGTGGGCCGCCGCAAGCTCTCCCTCACCATTTTCGCCACGGTCAGCGGGTAGCCGAGCAGCCCAAGCGCCTCCACCCGCCCTCCTGTGAAGAAGTAGACGAACAGGAGCAGCAGTACAAATGTGGCCCCAGGTTCGTGAGGGTAAGCTCAGGGTTGGCGCGCACCGCCACCATCCCCGCGCAGAAAAAGAGCGGCACCATAATCCAGAGGTTGCGCCACGCCACTTTCACCCGCTCCATAAGCCCCAGGGTCACCAGCGCCCCTACCATCAGGCTTACGAACAGCAGGCTCGATATACCCGCCGCCTTCTTGTAAAAGAGCACGTCCACCGACCCACCGAGCACCAGCGCCACAAGCAGGACCCGGTTGATCGATCTCCCTTCCGACTTCGCGGTAACAGCGTTATTGCCGGCACCCACAACGCGCACACGACGCGCAAGCAGGGTAGTGCGGTTTACCTGTTCACTCACAGCCATAGTTGATCCCCTCCTGAAAGGTGGTGATGCGGGTACAACGGACCGCTAGAATACAGGTTGCGATTCATCGCTCCCTTGCTATCCCAGGACGTTGATATGGGTCGATAGTCTCAGATCGTCTTTACTTCTATCGACTCAGGACAGGAGCAGTGAAAACCTGTATAATTAGGCTATCGGTGCCACCCAAAGGGGTGCAGCCGGTCGGGTTTTGGGCTTAGTAAGGAGTATGGTGTGACCAGGATCGCTCTCTAGTGATGTAAGTTGTATTATCGGTTTCAAGGCGTGGCGTCAGGCGCTTGCACGTCGTTCGTTCGCCTCTTAGAGAGTGAGCAGCATGTTTCAAGTCCAGAATCTGTACAAAAACTACGGCACATCCCCCGTACTCGCCGGGGTCAATTTCGTCGTCAACGACGGCGAGCACGTAGGGCTGATCGGCCCCAACGGCTCCGGCAAAACCACCCTCCTCAAAATAATCACACAGCGCGAGCAGGCCGATTTGGGCGCTGTCGTGCTTCAGCCTCGCGAGCTACGCATAGGATATCTCGCCCAGGCTTTCGAGCATGACGAAGGCTCGACCGTGGGCGAAGTGCTCCGCGAGTTGGAGGCCGATTTGGCTGACGCCGAGCGTGAAATGCAGCGTGCCGCCGATGCCCTCGCCCAGCCCGTCGATCTTGATGCGGCCCTGCGCGACTATGAAGATGCCAGCGCGCGCTTCGAAGCCCTCGGCGGCTACGAGCGCACCCACAAGGCCGAGGCAGTAATGCAGGGCCTATCGCTTGGCGACATATCGCATGAGACTGAAGTATCAACCCTGAGTGGCGGCCAGAAGACGCGATTGGGCCTGGCCCTTCTCCTCCTGCAAGAGCCTGACCTTCTCCTCCTGGATGAGCCGACCAACCACCTCGACGTCGAGGCACTCGAATGGCTAGAGGGCTTTGTGCAGAGCTACCGCAAGAGCGTCATGGCGGTGTCACACGACCGCGAGTTCCTGGACAAGACGATCACGCGGGTGCTGTATCTCGACCCCCAAACGCACATGATCAGGAGCTACGAAGGCAACTACACCGATTTTGAAGAGGCCCGCGAGCGCGAGCACGCCGCCCATATTGAAGCCTGGAAGCGCCAGCGGGAGTACATAGAACATACACAGCGCGACATCCAGGCCAAAAAGAGCAGCGCCCTCTCCCTTGAGCGCTCAACGAGTCCCCGCCAGCCCGGCCTGCGAGTGCTTGCCCGCAAGAAGGCCGCCGTAGCCAAATCACGCGAGCGCAAGCTGGAACGCTACATGGAATCGGACGAGCGCGTCGATAAGCCCAGGGCCAAGTGGTGGCTCAAGCTCGATTTCGGCCCGCCCCCGGCAGGTGGTCGCTCGGTCCTCCGGGTGGAAAATGTCTCTTTCTCCTACAACACCCAACAGGAGCAAGGTCATGGATCAAGTATCATTTATCCTGACCTAATCAATGACGCCACTTTCGACGTACAATACGGCGACCGAGTCGCCCTGGTAGGCCCGAACGGCGCGGGCAAGACCACCCTCCTACGCCTGATCGAGGGGCAATGGCAGCCCACATCCGGACAGATCAAGCTCGGCGCGAACGTGCGGCTTGGCGTGCTATCTCAGGAGCAGGAAACGCTCACCCCAGGTAAAACGGTCCTGGAAACCGCCCTCGATGAGCGCTACATGGACGAGTCGGAGGTGCGCAATTTCCTTCACTTCTTCCTGTTTGAAGGCGATGAAGTCTTCCGCAAGACCGAGGAGTGCTCGCTAGGCGAACGGACCCGCCTGCAATTGGCCTTGCTGGTGCTGAGAGGTTGTAACCTCCTCCTGCTCGACGAGCCGCTAAACCATCTCGATATCGATGGGCGCGCCCACTTCGAGGCCGCCCTGGAAGCCTACGAAGGCACTGTCATCGCAGTAGCACACGACCGGGCGTTCCTCAGGACCTACCCGGAGCGCGTGATCGAAGTGCGCGACGGACAAGTCCGGGTTTACGAAGGTGGATACGAAGACTACCTGGCCCACAGGCTCTAGAAGCTGCGATGCGCTTTCGGACACGAGTTCCTTGTGAGAACCATTTCATCACTTACCATATCTGCTATCTGATTGGCACCCGAGGCGCTGCCACTTGCCTTGACCCCTTGCGTTGAGGCTATAGAGACCCCTGGATCGGCGAGCCACATCTCTTGTTTGCCCTCTTGCACGAAATCGCCGCCCATCATCAAGGCCGCTACCACCACGATCAGTAGTGAACTTTGTACCAATCTCCTCTTCATAGACAACCCCCTTCAAAGAGTGCGATTACCTGTCTCTAGCTCTACTGAAAATCTCGTGCAACAATAGCCTGGCCCGGGCACCTGGCGCGGTCTCTACTCGGTGCTTTAGTTAGTACGCCGGTTTGTTACAGGGTAGTCGGTAGTCGGTAGTCGGAGGACGATAGAGAAGTAACGGAATACGCAGTACTCACTCGTCACTCGTCACTCGTCACTCGTCACTCGTCACTCGTCACTCGTCACTCGTCATCGATCGTCTACTGACTACCCATCCTTCGCCCTTCGCTGTAGAATGGAGTATCTTGCAAGCGGAGGAGTGTGATGGGGGAAGGTCTGAGGCTGATGTGTGTGTTTGCCCACCCGGATGATGAATCACTGGGGACGGGGGGCGTACTGGCGCGGTATGCTGCCGAAGGGGTGGAAACGCATCTGGTAACGGCCACAAGAGGTGAGCGCGGCTGGTTTGGCGCGCCCGAAGATAACCCTGGCCTGGAAGCGCTTGGCCGTATGCGCGAAGGTGAGCTAATGGCGGCGGCTCAGGTGCTTGGCATTCGCAGCGTCAGCTTCCTCGATTACATAGATGGCGACCTCGATCAAGCCCCTCCTATTCAAGCGATGGATAAGATAGCTCATCACATCAGGGGCGTAAAGCCGCACGTGATAATCACCTTCCCGCCCGATGGAGCCTATGGCCACCCCGATCACATAGCCATTTCCCAGTTTACCCAGGCTGCGATTGTGCAGGCAGCTTCCCCGGCCTTCCACGACCCCGAACAGTGCGAGCCTCATGCCGTCTCGAAACTCTATTACATGGTTTCTAATGCCCACGAAGCCAGGCATTATGAAGAGATCTTCGGTGATCTCGTCATGCATATCGACGGCGTCGAACGGCGAGCCGTTGAGTGGAACGATTGGTCAATTACCTCGTGGATCGATGTCGCCCAATACTGGCGTACCACGCTCGATGCGATCTTATGCCACCGCACTCAATTGCCGGGTTACGACACGCTTTTGAACCTGTCGGAGCAACAAATACAAGGTCTGTGGACTTACTTGAGCTTCTATCGCGTTTACAGCATGGTAAACGGCGGACGCACGCTGGAGCGCGATCTATTTGAAGGATTGAGGTAACTTCTATGGATAAAGGCGGGGCGCGGAATGCGCCTATCGAGATGACACCTGACCAATTCCGGGCGCTCGGTCATAGCCTGGTAGACAAGATCGCGGCTTTCATGGAGACCATGCCACAGGGCAAAGTCACATCGGGCGAGTCGCCTCGCCAGGTGCGCGATGCCCTGAACGCGAAGGCGGGCCTCCCGCAACAAGGGAGCGACCCTTCTCTCCTCCTGGACGAAGCAAGCGATCTTCTGTTCGAGCATTCCCTTTTCATAGGGCACCCCCGCTTCCTGGGCTTCATAACGTCGGCGCCCGCGCCTATAGGCGCGCTGGCCGACCTTCTAGCGGCGGCGGTCAACCCGAACGTGGGCGGGTGGGTGCTCTCACCTATCGCCAGCGAGATCGAAGCCCAGACGGTGCGCTGGATTGCGGAGTTTCTTGACTACCCCTCCGATTGCGGCGGCCTGCTGGTGAGCGGCGGCAACGTGGCTAACTTCGTAGGCTTCCTGGCGGCGCGGCGTGCCAAGGCCCCATGGGATGTCCGCGCCGATGGCATCGCGGGTGGGGGCAGGCGAAATCTGCGAGCATACGCCTCGGCTGAGACGCACACCTGGCTGCAAAAGGCCGCCGACCTCTTTGGCCTGGGCACCACTTCTGTCCGGTGGATCAAGACCGACAACCGCCAGCGTATGGACATGCAGGCGCTGCGCCGCGCTATTGAGGCCGACAAAGCCAGTGGCGATCTGCCGTTCCTGGTAGTGGGCGCTGGTGGTTCGGTCAGCACCGGGGCTGTAGACCCCTTGTACGAGATAGCCGACCTCTGCAAAGAGCACGATATGTGGTTCCATGTTGACGGCGCTTACGGCGGGTTTGCCGCTGCAGTGCCAGAGTCGCTCGGTTGCCCGCCCGACCTGAAGGGCCTTTCGCTGGCCGATTCGGTAGCCATAGACCCGCACAAGTGGCTTTACGCCCCTCTCGAAGCAGGTTGCGCGCTTGTTCGCAACCGCGAAGCCCTCCACGATACCTTTGTCTTCCACCCACCCTATTACTTCATGCAAGAGTACGAAGACGAGCCTGAGATCAACTATCATGAGTACGGGTTGCAGAACTCACGGGGCTTTCGCGCTCTTAAGGTGTGGCTTGCCTTGAAGCAGGTAGGTCGCGAAGGCTATGTCGGTATGCTGGCCGAAGATATCGCCCTCTCTCGCATGCTATACGAGGCTGTCAGGCTTTTGCCTGACCTGGAAGCCTGCACATCCGACCTGAGCATCGCCACGTTCCGCTACGTGCCCTCCGACCTGCGCGACGGCGCGCCCGCGCACGAAGAATACCTGAATAAGCTCAACTCCGAGTTGGTCAAGAAGATCCAGGCAAGCGGCGAGCTATTCCTGACCAACGCCATAATCGACGGCAAGTTCTTGCTGCGCACGTGCATAGTCAACTTCCGTACCTCCGCCGATGATATACGCGCCATCCCCGAAATAGTCTTGAGGCAAGGCCGCGAGCTCGACCAGGAGATGCGCAACGAGTGACGAGTGACGAGTGGAGGATCGTTCGGGCAGGCTATTAAGCGTACCTTCCTAAGCACAACTGCCTTTTGCCTTTCCAAAAAACTGTACCAGAGTATACCCGAAAACCTGTCCCGTTTTGTCCCACCAAATGATAACTCATGTTTAGTTTTACGGAAGCAAAAACAAGCGATCCCACGTAGGCTCGATATATGTGGCTGCCGACAGTAAGGCCAGCACTATACCTGTCGTACCCGTCAGGAGACCAGGGCTGTCGATGTAGTGCCCTCCTTCAACATCACGGAAGCCCAGCAGTGCATCCGGGTCGAACTCATCAAGTATGGATCTTTGTACTGCGACCCTAAATCTGGCTCTTCGTCACTTTTGGTGAACCAGGGAAGCAAATCGCTCAAAGCGGTGGCCCAAGAGCCTTCAGGGCATGCTACAACCGGCATGGTGACGCAGAGGCACGCGGATTCGACAGTATATCGGCGCTCACCAGCAATAGATCCACGTTGTTAGACATGCTTCACCAAAAGTGACGAAGAACCCTAAATCTGGACAGAAAAATCAGGGTTGAAAGTTAGTAACCTCGGTTTCTGACTGTAATGAAAGCCTGTAGTGTGCAATAACTCGTCCGTGCACAGGAAGGGGCTTATGCAGCATCGATAATGACCGGAAGTGTCAGGAATCAGAGCACGCAATCTCCCCTTTGAGGCTGAAGACCTTTCAGTCCAGCCTCAAGCGCTGCTTTGGTACATCTTTACCCGGTCATCAGTCCATATTGCAGGGCACCGAAGCGCTCCCGGAACATAAGACGTTGTTCTGCCAATGGCACTGTCTCTTTAGGTTTTGTCCGATACCTGAAATAGTCCCGCTGCTCATCGAACGCCGAGCAGAAACGTGATGCTGACCGGAAAGACCCGAACCCCCTCATCGGATAGTATCGCTGCTTTATGCCTCGATGATCTTGTTCCATTCGATTATTAAGATAGCGGTTAGTCCGGTGCACGACTTTGCGACCCAGTATACGGCGGATGACACGTGGGTAGGCTATGTGACCGTCGGAACTCACTCTCTCAGGGGCTTGGCCCACCACATCTTTGGCCTGTTTGAAGAACCTCTTGGCCGCAACCATATCTCGCCTCTTTGACAGCATCGAGTCTACCAGGTTGCCATCCCTATCTACAGCACGATAGAGATAGCACCATTTGCCGCTGACTTTGATGTAATACCAGTCGGAAGCGGCGCTTGCCTTCGGTTTCCCGAAGGTGCTCGACCCGCGTCCGCTGGCCCGAACCCGGCGTGTACCTTTCGATTCACCAGGCTCTCACCTCAACCATCAGCGCGTCTTTCGTGCGTGCTGTGCAACTCTGTTGGGTTTTCAGGAATTGTGCCGTATCCACGACTAACCCTTACTCCATTGGAGTCGCGGTTGAGCTAGCTCCCTTCGCCCTGTGAACGGTGTTACCGTCTCCTTGGCGGGTCGTTACTCCCACGGCTACTATGGAGCCTCTGCCCTGCTGTACTCGATCACTCGAAGCGAAGTCAGCCTCCACACGCCTGTAGTGTGCGGGAACGTCATCCGGGTGCTCAACTTCGGTTAGGCCGCCTCCCGCTGGTAGTCATGGATGATGCCTCCAAGTACATCTCGGCATTTCACGGGGCCTTCTCTTCGGCCATGCTCCACTGCTATTGGGCACCTCTGCTCTATGCCTTGATGCGGTCGAGAGCCGTTGTAGTATTCGTTGTAGTATTCAATGTACTCCAGCAGCACACGTCTCAGATGCGCTTCATTCAGGATCAATAGATGGTCAAGGCACTCCTCTCGAGCCGAACGGACCCATCTTTCAGCGAAGGCGTTCGCCCGCGGTGCTCGGTAAGGTGTCTGGATAATCTCTATGCCTTCGGCCGCAAACACTCTGTAAAGCTCGCAGTGAACTTGGCATCCCGGTCATGGATCAGGAGCCGGATGGGCAATCGCTCACCCCGCTCACCCCGC
Source organism: uncultured Chloroflexia bacterium (assembly GCA_963797095.1). GTDB lineage: Bacteria > Chloroflexota > Chloroflexia > QHBQ01 > JADMIH01 > JADMIH01. The sequence goes on from CAWCNY010000001.1 coordinate 58,884, forward strand.
TCACCCCGCTCATCCTGCAGTTTCCATGTTAGCTGCCGAGCCCGTTGGGTAACCCACTCCCCTGTTGGTTGAGCCGTGCACCCTACACGCTCGATCCAGGTGCGAACAGAGCCTGTAATGTGCAAATAAGGATCCGACATCTGGGACCCTTTATCAGACAGGTTATCAAGCTCGATGTAAGGAGAGTGAGGGGCTTTATGCTATAATTTCTGTACGGCTACAGAGCAAGCAACAAGGAACGGCAGGTGATAAAACATGGCGATTCAGCAAGCATGGCCAACGGAGCAATCACAGCCGAACAGGCACCTGTTCACAATCGAGGAATACGAGCTCATGTTAGAGGCGGGCGTCTTCGGCGAGGACGACCACATCGAGCTCATTAGAGGAGAAATCGTAGATATGCCACCAATCGGGCCAGGGCACGGCTTTGGCGTGTCTAATCTTGTTATGCTGCTAGCTCCCTTGGTAGGGAAATCAGCCATCTTGTGGGTGCAAAGTCCTGTTAGAATTAGCCCCAACGATCGGCCGGAGCCTGACGTTGCCCTGCTAAGGGCGCGCCCTGACCTGTCCCCAGAATCGCCCCCACAAGCAGCAGACGTGCTGCTGGTCATAGAGATCTCGGATAGCTCGATTGCTTATGACAGGAAAGTGAAGAGGAGCCTCTATGCCGAGGCAGGGATCCCCGAATATTGGATAGTCAACCTGCAAGAGCAGATAATCGAGATCTACTCCAATCCATCAGAGGGCGAGTACAGGAAAGCAACCCAGGCCAAACGGGGCGAAACGCTCCCCCTGCCTATTGGGCTGAGGGGTGTACAGGTCCGTGACATCCTGACCAACACATTGGCGACAGGATAATACGCAAGAACTCGTCCGTGCGCGAGAACGTGTAGTGTGCTGGATGGTCGATGGTCGTCCAGGCGCTCAACTTCGATCAGGCCGCCTCTCGATGATAGTCGTGGATAATCCCTCCCAGCACATTCCGACATTTCACCAGACCTTCTTCACGACCTTGACGACCATGCTCGATGGGTATTGGACAGCGCTGCTCGATCCCTTGGTGCGGGCGAGAGCGGTTGTAATACTCCACATACGCTCGTAGTACACGCCGCAAGTGCGCTTCCCCCAATATTGTTTTTGTCAATAGAAAAGGGAGCCATTTGATAACCAAAAAGGGAGCCACTTCTCCTCCCCGACGAAAATATTGATAATTAAAAAAGGGAGCCATTTGATAATCGAAAAGGGGGCCACACGGAAATCGCAAGTCTAGTGGGGACATCACGGACATGACTCTAGTCGACATTTGGAACAACATGGACCGCAGCACGGTCGTGGCTTATCGAACGGTCTTTGACGCTTCGCAACAATCGTTTGCATGGTGGGTTGTAATAATCCCTCTGGCGGTTGCGTTCGTCGGTGTTGGAATATTGGTCAATCGCAGCCGCATACCCAAGGTACCTAGTGCCATAAGGATATCTGGATCTGTAACCCTGATCTGTGCTGGTTTGTGCGTTGCGATCTTCCTCTTTGCGTCGACGCTTTCCGCATATCATACTGGCAGCGATTTGCTCGCCACTAATCAGGCACAGGTTGCTGAGGGGCAAGTAATAGACCTAACCAGTACGGCCAGTGGCAAGGCCGAGAGCTTTAGGGTGCAAGGGGTCCAGTTTAGTTACTCCGAATACAGCGAGAGCCTTGGCTTTCACCATGTAAGTACACTTGGGGGGCCAATGAAAGAGGGGCTACAAGTCAAGATTTGGTATGCCCACATAGACGGCGATCCCTCGGATCCGGTGATATTGAAGCTAGAGATATCACAGTGAATGGTTATAGCCATTTGGCATCGGAAGAGTAGGCACAGGGACCATCCTGCTCATTTACCCAGACGCAATAAGGCTCGGTGTGCCAATTAGGATACGCTCAGTTCACCAATTCCAAGGCTTGCGAGGCCGTCCTACCCGTGGTCGCCATCCGTAGGGGCTAGTGTCTCGCTTGCGCTTCTCCCGCTGGCGCGCCGTGTTCATCGCCCTTTGGGCTTCCCTTCGGCAACCATCGCAGTAACGCGGAGCTGCCCCTGGATACTGCCACACCTCTCGCTCCTCGCTGCACCACTCGCAACGGAACGAAACGAGTCGAGCGTGGAGGGTTCGTGTGTAGCCCCGGCAGGTCGTTACCACCTTCGAGGGCGGTTCGACGGCAGGTTCGCTAGCTGGGAGTGCGCTTGGGTTAGAGCTGGAGTTAGAGGTCATGACTTAATTTCGGCCATTTTGAGGTCAATTTTGCGAAAAAACTAAGGCCGATCAGCGATGCTTGCCATTTGCGCCGGTTCTGCTTCCTCTGTCTCCCCGCTCTCCCCGATCTCCCCGATCTCCCCGCTCTCCCCGCTCTCCCCGATCTCCCCCGCTTCTGCCCCCTCGTCTTCCTCCCCTCCTTCCATCTCTCGGCTCTCCAGACTCTGAATAGAACCGTACCCGAAATTCCCGTTCGCACCATCACCTGTTCTTTCACTTCGCCCCTGCCCCTGCCCCTGCACCTGTTGCTGTTGAAGACGCTGGCGAAAACGAAACGACTCTCCAACAAACTCCAGAATGTGTGCTTTGTGCGTGAGCCGGTCCAAAAGTGCAGCCGTCATTCGCTCATCTCCTAACACACTGTTCCAATCTCCAAATCGCAGGTTCGTAGTTATGATGATTGCCACTCTCTCGTAAAGGGTCGAACAGAACTGGAAGAGCAACTGCGCACCCGCCGCTGTAAATGGTATGAAGCCTAGCTCGTCCAGCACAATCACCTGCTGCTTGCACATCTGTGTCATGAAACGGGACAATCGCAGCTCCTGTTGTGCCTGGATCATATCATTGATTAAGCCTGCTACGTTGTAGAAGCGCACATGATGGCCCTGACGGCAAGCCGCAAGGGCAAGACTTGTGGCAATATGGGTCTTGCCAAGCCCTGGATTGCCAACCAAAAGGATCGGCTCTGCCCTCTGAATGTACCCACCCTGAGCCAGTTCAAGTACCCTCGTCTTGGCTAAACCCTGCACGACACTGAAATCGAAGTCAGCAAGCTCTTTGAGCACCGGGAATTTGGCGGAGGCGATAGAGCGTTCCACTCGATGCACTTCTCGTTGGCCTACCTCTCCTTCAGCCAGAGCTAACAGAAAACGTTCATAGCTGAGGTTGGTCTGTGCGGCATCTTGAGCCAACTTCTGGTAGTGTTGCACGAAGCTGGGCAATCGTAACTGGCGTAGATAGCTTTCCAGCAACATGTGATGTTCTGTCGCCCTTGCTGCCCTTGCTGGCTTTACCGTGTTCGTATTCGCCGTGTTCACGGTCTGCGTCCTCTCCGTTCTCTCCCTCTCTTTCTCCAATTCATCCTCCTTGAAGCAGTTGCTCATAACGACGTAAGTCGATGGGCTGGCTGCCGATTTTGCCAATGGCTTGCAGGTGTGGGTGATCGGCCAGCCCTACCAGATCAAGACCTGCAAGCATGGTCAGCTCTGTTTCAGGCGTGGTGAGTTGCCTCAAACAATGGGTAACTCCATCAAAATGAACACACCCATACGAAAGAGCCTGCCCAACTGCTCGCTCCACAAGCACAGCGGGATAATCCTGATGAAGTTGCAAGATGCGGACAAACTCCTTCACTCCTCTGCCTTCCGGCCACTTCTCCCGTAACAGTTCCAACGCCTTCTCATATGTAGGTGGCCATTTGGCTCGCCACCGGCGCAATGGTTTGGCATAATCGAATGCCCCTGGCCGCTGAGCGAGCAAAGGCAGGTAATGCAGTGGCTCGAAGATATCCTGCTCTCGCTCGTAGCAGCGGGGATGACGGGCAAGCAATCCTGGTAGGCCGGAGCGGCCGGGCTGGTCATGCGATTGATTACGTGGCTGGCCATCGTTGGGATTGGGGTTGGGATTGGGGTCGAATATGTCCACATGGAAAGGGTAAGCCTTGACGATCACTTCTCGCCTTGCTCTCTCGACGGGCACCGAGTAGCGATTGGTCTCAAAGATCACCTGGCTGTATGGAGTGAGATGTGCCGTGCTCGTCACGCAACATTCATATTGGTAGGAAGGTAGAGGACGCAGATGAGGTAGCTCCTGCTCCCAGGCTTCTTTGATGGTGGTGGGTTGGCGCGCAACCCGGCGCTGATCATCTCGCAGGCACTCGCTCAGAAGAAAGATGTTCAATGCTTCAAATGAGGCCACATCTGGGATAGGTACCAGGAAGTTGCGGCGGCTAAACCCTACGCTGTGTTCAACACCTCCCTTCTCATGCCCTTGTCCAGGCGTGCAGAAGTGGCTCTCGAACAGGTAATGACTACGAAAGGCTACGAATGCTCTCTGCTCTCGTCGTACTCGTCCTTCGATCAGGAGGCGCACCGAGCTGAAAGAGGCAACCGGATCCACCGCCGAGGCCAGGTTGTCGTAGCTGATACGTTGGGGAACTCCACCAAAGTGCTGGAAAGCTGCCACATGACCGGCAAAGAAGGCTTCTTGTTTCTGCGAGGGGTAGGCCATCACGAAGGATCGCCTTGAGTAGTTCAGACGCATGATGAACAACTGCACGGTTTGGCGCTCGCCACCGATGACGGCAACAGCTTCACCCCAGTCAACCTGGGCGTCCTTCCCAGGCTCGAACTCTAGTGGTATGAACAGGGGTGGTGCGTGATGGGCTTTGCGATATCTGCTCACGTGCAATCGCACGCGAGACTCGCTACCCTGGTAGCCTTCCTTGACCAAAAGTTCAAAGATCTTGCGAGCGGTGTAGCGTTGTTTGCGTGGGAGACGGTCGTTTTGCTGTAGGAGTTCGTCGACACGGGTCTGGAAAGAGCCGAACACCGGAGCGGGTCTAGGTTTGGTGCGCCGGTAAGTTGGGTAAGGGTACGGTTGGTAGAATTGGGACTGGGATGGGTCCTGAGCCTGGGCTTGGGCTTGGGCAATGGCTTTGTCAACAGTCTTGCGGGAGTGCCTTTGTTCTCGTGCGATCTGCCTGACACTCTTGTGTTCGAGGTAGAAGGCGCGGCGGATGGCTTCGTGTTGTTCCACGGTAATCATCTCCACCTCTCTTTGCTATCGTATCGTTTGCGGTCTAACGGTCTAGCCGAGTAACCGAAAGGCAACATCTTTGCCTTGTCCCAACGATAGCAAAGAGAGAGCTAAGTGGCTCCCTTTTTGACTGTCAAGATTTCATCGAATGGCTCCCTTTTACATTAGCAGAAACACAATATGAGCAGCCGGTCCAGGCATTCTTCTCTGGCCGAGCGGATCCATCTTTCAGCGAAGGCGTTCGCCCTTGGTGCTCTGTAAGGAGTAAGTACCGTTTCGATACCTTCTGACTCGAATACCCTGTCGAATGACGAAGCGAACTTGGCGTCCCGGTCGTGGATCAGGAAGCGTATGGGCAACTCTCGGTCTCCCACATCCTGCATGTCCTGGAGATCCCACGCCAAGATATGTGCCTGTTGTGTGACCCATGCAGACGTCGGGTGGGCTGTACAACCGGCAAGGTGGACTCTGCGTGTGCTGAGCTCTATGAAGAACAGGACGTACAGGGTCTGTGATGACTCCGCATGGCGTAAACGCCAGCAGCTTCTACGGTTTTGCACCGATGCATACTCATCCATATGCCATTAAGGTTGCACTATAGGAGACACCTAAGATGCTTTTACGCTGCACAAGGGTTTCGTGCAACAACCCGCTAACATCTTGCAATTTCAAAGTGCGGACTACTACCCGAAGGCAATAGTGGCGTGTAGCATTGGTTAGCTTCCACGTTACTTCAATTATGCGACAAAGGAGAGACTATGAGCAACCTTTTATCAGCCGAACCACAGCCCATAAATGGGCATGGCTTTCAAGGTTTTCTGTAAGCGTATTGTCTCCAGCGTCAAGAAATCGCAGGCGAGCATTTCGCCGGCATAGTGACCAAGGAAGTTGCGCCAATTGCTCCCTTGCTTCTTCCGCTGGGGAGACGGACGGATGTGATGGCGTTTGAGCACGTTTCTAACACTGGATCGGCTGACTGTGTACCCGAGCTTGAGCAACTCGCCCTGGATCTTGCTGTAGCCCCATCTTGGGTTCTCGTTGGCCAGGCGCGCTATCAGTTGTTCCAGCTCACTTGCAACAGGCGGCCTGCCGGTTGGTTTGCCTTGTGGAAAGGTCCACTTGCGTCGTACCAGTTGCCTGTGCCAGCGAAGCACAGTATCGGGCTTGAACAGCAGCAGGACCTCGTCGAGTCGCCTGCCTGTGCCGACAGAGCATCTTCTGAACTGGACAGCGAGCACAGCAAGAATGCCTTTCTCCCATTTGGAGACGCGGGGTGCCTGAGCAAATTTGCGCTGCACGATACGGAGCTGGTGACGCAGCAGTAGTATCTCCATGTCCTTTTCGGAATCCGATAGACGTCTGGTAGCAAGTAGGTTAAGGAGTAGCCCCAAGAGGCCCTGGACTGAATGAAGGTAGGTGTGCATGGTTCAAGCATAAGCCGACTTTCCCGTCTGCACAAGGCACCTGCAGGCTTCGGATGCTTATTTACACACTACAGGCTAAAAGCAAAGAGGGAGGAGAAAGAGAGTAAAGGGAAAGAGATGCCCCGCAATGGCCTACTTTCCCACAGCCGGGTAGCTGAAGTATCATCGGCGCTGTACTGTTTCACTTCCAGGTTCGGGATGGGGCTGGGTGGGTCCAGTACGCTCTGACCACGGAACAAAATTCCCCTTCTCTCTCTTTCTCCTCCCTCCATGCGTTGGGAGTACCTAAGAGAAAAGGCAAGCAGACGAATTGAGCGGTTTTGGGTAACTGAGTAACCTATTTGCGTCTGTGATGAAATTGTTTGATGCTTGCTCTTGCTTGTGCTTACCTTTTGCAATCCTCTTGAGGAGGATGAACAGAGGGGGTAAGCCGAAAGCGGAGACAAGCCCTCGACCATGAGGCACTACATAGCTCTCTCCTTACGGAGGAAACACTTGTGTGCTCACAACCTGGTGTTCTTCCAGGGGTCTTACTCTCTCTCACAAGGAGGAGATGGGAAGGCTCATCTGGAGGGGGGCTTCCTGCTTAGATGCTTTCAGCAGTTCTCCCTTCCCAACGTAGCTACCCGGCTATGCCTCGTCGACAACCGGCACACCAGAGGTTGGTTCACCCCGGTCCTCTCGTACTAGGGGCAACTCCTCGCAACCTTCCAACGCCCACAGCGGATAGAGACCGAACTGTCTCACGACGTTCTGAACCCAGCTCGCGTGCCGCTTTAATGGGCGAACAGCCCAACCCTTGGGACCTACTCCAGCCCCAGGATGCGACGAGCCGACATCGAGGTGCCAAACCTTCCCGTCGATGTGAACTCTTGGGGAAGATCAGCCTGTTATCCCCGGGGTAGCTTTTATCCGTTAAGCCACGGCCCTTCCACTCGGTACCGTGGGATCACTAACTCCCGCTTTCGCGCCTGCTCGACTTGTAGGTCTCGCAGTCAAGCACCCTTGTACGTTTGCACTCACCAGCCGATTGCCACCCGGCTTGAGGGTACCTTTGAACGCCTCCGTTACTCTTTGGGAGGCGACCGCCCCAGTCAAACTACCCGCCAGCCACTGTCCCCAATTCTATCAAGGTTAGAGCCGGTACGTATCAAAAGTGGTATTTCACCGTCCCCTCCACCACCCCCGCAAGGGCAGCTTCTGTGGGTCCCACCTATCCTACGTATGATACGTCCCGACCCAATGGCAAGCTGTAGTAAAGCTCCACGGGGTCTTTTTGTCCTGCTGTGGGTAACCCGTATCTTCACGGGTCTTTCAATTTCGCCGGGCCCCTCGTCGAGACAGCGCTCAGATCGTTATGCCTTTCGTGCGGGTCGGAACTTACCCGACAAGGAATTTCGCTACCTTAGGACAGTTATAGTTACTGCCGCCGTTTACTGGGGCTTCAATTCGGAGCTTGCACCCCTCCTCTTAACCTTCCAGCACTGGGCAGGCATCAGCCCCTATACGTACTCTTGCGAGTTTGCAGAGACCTATGGTTTTGTTAACCAGTCGCCTGAGCCATTTCACTGCGACCCCCCCAGGCTCACGGAGTACAAAGTATCCGGTCACCTAAAGGGGTACCCCTTCTCCCGAAGTTACGGGGTTATTTTGCCTAATTCCTTAACGAGGGATCACCCGATCACCTTGGTATACTCTACCCGCCTACCTGTGTCGGTTTGCGGTACGGTCACTCTTGTAGCGTGCTTTTCAGCTCGCTAGAGGCTTTTCTAGGCAGTACGGCCTCAATCTCGTTGCCCTCTCCCGAGGGAGAAAGCTTCCATTCGGCTCTCAGCTTGTACGGAGGACGGATTTGCCTACCCTCCAGCCTACCACCTTAGTAGATGCTCTGCATCTAGAGACCTAGCCCCCTGCGTCCCCCCATCGCTTCTCACCCCACAAGGAGGTGAACGCTAAAGAGTGGTACAGGAATATAAACCTGTTGTCCATCGGCATCGCCCTTCGGCTTATCCTTAGGCCCGACTGACCCGAAGAGGAGGAACCTTGCTTCGGAACCCTTAGGCTTACGGTGTGCATGATTTCCACATGCAATGCGCTACTCATGCCGGCATTCTCTCTTCCCCATTCTCCACCACTCCTTCCGGTATGGCTTCTCTGATTGGGGAACGCTCTCCTACCCTTCTCGTAATGTTGGATTTTGGATTTTGGATTGGGGATTGATGGACTTTGTACTTCAAAAGGTTGTTTGAAGACCTCCAAAATCTCAAATCCAACATCTCAAATCCAAAATCCAAAATCGAACGAGAAGCCATAGCTTCGGTGACAGACTTGATCCCCGGTGGATTGTCGGCGCCCTTTCACAATCGACCAGTGAGCTATTACGCACTCTTTGAAGGGTGGCTGCTTCTAAGCCAACCTCCTGGTTGTCTATGCGAATAACCTCCTTGGAAGGAGGTAGGACTTCCTTTACAACTTAGCCTGTACTTTGGGACCTTAGCTGATGGTCTGGGTTGTTTCCCTTTTGACGACGGATCTTAGCACTCGCCGTCTCACTGCCCCTCTAAGTGTATGGGTATTCGGAGTTTGTTTCGGTTTGGTAAGCCTAAGCCCCCTAGCCAATTCAGTGCTCTACCCCCCATACATACAAAAGGGACGCTGTACCTAGATACATTTCGGAGAGAACCAGCTATCTCTGTGTTCGTTTGGCATTTCACCCCTACTCACAACTCATCCCCCGTTTTTGCACTAACGGTAGGTTCGGGCCTCCACCTGCGGTTAGGCAGGCTTCACCCTGGTCATAAGTAGCTCACACAGTTTCGGGTCTACCCCCTCCCATCCTCTCACTCTTGCGAGGAGAAGTGCCCTTATCGGACTCGCTTTCGCTGTGGCTCCGCCCACTAATGGCTTAACCTGACGAAAGAGGGTAACTCGCCGGCCCGTTCTACAAAAAGTACGCCATCATACCACCATGCACACCCGAAGGAGCCCACAGTATGGTACTCTGACTGTTTGTAAGCAAATGGTTTCAGGATCTATTTCATTCCCCTCTCGGGGAGCTTTTCACCTTTCCCTCACGGTACTAGTTCACTATCGGTCAGCAGGGTATTTAGCCTTGGGGAGTGGTCTCCCCAGCTTCCCACCGGGTTCTTCGTGCCCGGTGGTACTCAAGAACAGATACCACACAGTCGATCCTCTTTCGATTACGGGGCTATCACCCTCTACGGCCGGCCTTTCCAGAGCGCGTTCAACTAAAGGATCGATTTGTAACTGTGCGAGGTGAGTGCTTACCCGCACGGTCACCCGTACGGTCCCTCAATACCTGTCTTACAACCCCTCTTACACAACGCTGCACGCTATCACGTGCAAGAGGTTTAGGCTTTTCCCGGTTCGTTCGCCACTACTACGGGAATAGTCTCTTTTCTTCGGGGTACTTAGATGTTTCAGTTCCCCCACTTGCCCCCCTCCTCTCTATCAAAAAGGAGGGTCCTACCCATCACGGTAGGGGGTTGCCCCATTCGGAGATCTCCGGATCGGCCTGTAAGCGGCTCCCCGGAGCTTATCGCAGCGTAACCACGTCCTTCTTCGGCCCTGTCTGCCTAGGCATCCACCATTTGCCCTTATTCGCTTGTGCTAACTCTCAGCCTACCCCCTCCGTTCACAACTCCGACAGGAGGTGAATGAAGGAAGCACGCAAAAAGCGCATCAAACAATTATTTCATTCGTAGCGCAAATGTGGTTACTCATATCACACACTTGATCGGTAATCTTATGTGCGAAATTGTATCCCAATTTTGCTTTTCTTCGTTGCTTGCTATTCTCTTGGTAAGGTGCTGGCACCCCTAGGTGCTCACTCCCTGAGGAGCCTGTCAGCCTTGTGACTGCCAGTCTTCGACCTTGTGCAGGGCGAGGAGCGGAAGTCGTTGCGGCTTATTTTGTATTTTGGTGTTTAGTGAGCTTGCAGATGTGGTCGAATGGCAACAAAAGAGGCTTGGGCACTCGCGCCTCAAGCCTTGGCGGCTGTTGGTATGCGAGATGGCCTATCTGGTTGTGGCCTCAACTATGTGCATGCTTTGCTCTTTCTTTGCACCATTTCCCAGGCGCAACACTAAGTATACTAAAGCCTCAGGCCTTTGTCAAGCAGATTTAAGCCCTTTTCAATCGATTTGCCAGGGATCATTGTTCAATTTGCCAGGGATCATTGTTCGCTAATCAAGTTCAGAGTGCTTATGGAGTTTGGTTGGCATAGCATATTCAAGTGACATGAAAATGTGTGTCCCATATGCGATAATATTGAGGAACATGGCACTCCTTGGATAGTGCTGATGAGAGACAAGCAACAAACATTCGCATTGTTCTTTCCCGAGCCTTTGGCCAATATAGACCAGGCTAATCTCCTTATGTCGCGCGTTCAGCGCGTCGAAATGTTACTCAGTGTGGCGCGCAACAATCCGGCCCAGCTAAATTGGCTTGCAGCACACGGCATCCGGGCTATTTTTCGTGTAGAAGAGCCATCGCGGGGGAATATCGCCGAGGTGGCTGCTTCTTATTACCGACCTGACGGGCGTGTTAGCGTTACTCATAGGCTTGCTGAGATCAGGGCAAGCGCGCCCGGTCTGACTATCGAAGCTGTTATCGCGGGTAATGAACCCGAAGTTGAATACGACCTCCGCCGCAACACCCCCACCTGGGGCGACCTACCCGAGGCTACTTTTCCGCAGGGACGGGTCTGGGAACACCGCTTTGCTGTCAGTGAATTGCGCCGGTTGCTGGCCCCTACTGTGGTGGTAGCGCCCGGGTGGTCGCATAAGCAGCAAACACCACGCGATGCTCCCGAACCTGGACGTGCCACGTGGGGCCGCATACTGGCGGACGTATACAACCAGGGCCCCGCTGCCATGCACGCGTATTGCATCAACTGGCTCGGCAGTGAAGACGAACACCGCTTGCTTTGGTGGGTGAAGCACGAGCTTGAGCGGATCCATAGCGACGTGTGGGTTGATGAGATCAATGTGGTAACTCATACACTCGATAGCGAGCCTGTTGAGAGGATGCGAGCGGTGTTGGGGATGTATGACCTGATCGCGGCCCAGGACTGGTCATCGGTGATAAAGAGCTTCTGCCCGTTCGTAGCAAACGGGCGATCTGATCAGGGGTGGTCAAACATGATTATGAATGACCGGAACTGTTATAGCCTGCTGGCGCAGTGGATTCAGACTTGAGGTTGGTGAATCAAAACAGCGCAGCCGGTACAAAGACCGTTGCGCTGTTTTGATTCACCGGTGGACCTGAGGAGACTCGAACTCCTGACCTCCGCCGTGCAAAGGCGGCGCTCTCCCAGCTAAGCTACAGGCCCATACTGCCCGTTATTATATCAACTCCGGACCTACTCCGCAAACTACGCTCAAGCAAAAGGCACCCTCGGTAGGGTGCCCTGGCCTTGGCCAACTGAAGGGTGGAGACAAGCACAGAGAACGAGACGACAAGAAAGGTGTTCATCTTGAGCAAGGCTGATGGGTTAGAACAGCTTTGCTTTTGTTAGTCAATGACTAACAGGTAGGTTACGCCGGTCCGAGGACCGACGGTTGACCTGGGATCGTCCGAACTTGGAGTGAGCAAGCTCACCAAGCGAGGAACAAACTCCCTAGAAAGGAGGTGATCCAGCCGCAGCTTCCGCTACGGCTACCTTGTTACGACTTCGTCCCAGTCACCAATCCCACCCTCGGCTGCTGCCTCCACACTCCACGAAGGAGGGGTTAGCTCACAGACTTCAGGTGTTACCGGCTCCCATGACGTGACGGGCGGTGTGTACAAGACCCGGGAACATATTCACCGCGCTATGCTGACACGCGGTTACTAGCAACTCCGACTTCATGCACTCGGGTTGCAGAGTGCAATCTGAACTGAGGACCGCTTTAGGAGGTCCGCTCCCCCTCGCGGGGTGGCATCTCATTGTACGGTCCATTGTAGCGTGTGTGTAGCCCTGGACGTAAGAGCCATGCTGACTTGACATCATCCCCACCTTCCTCCGGTTCTGTACCGGCAGTCTCCGTAGATATGCAACTACAGACAGGGGTTGCGCTCGTTGCGGGACTTAACCCAACATCTCACGACACGAGCTGACGACAGCCATGCAGCATCTGTACACCCGTCCCGAAGGAGGCCCGGGTTTCCCCAGGTTGCGAGTGTATGTCAAGCCCAGGTAAGGTTCTTCGCGTTGCATCGAATTAAACCACACGCTCCGCTGCTTGTGCGGGTCCCCGTCAATTCCTTTGAGTTTTAGTCTTGCGACCGTACTCCCCAGGCGGGCTACTTAATGCGTTAGCTTCGGCACAGGAGGGGTCAACACCCCCCACACCTAGTAGCCATCGTTTACTGCTAGGACTAACCGGGTATCTAATCCGGGTCGCTCCCCTAGCCTTCGCGCCTCAGCGTCAGGTAACTCTCACTCCCGAAGGAGCAGAGTGTATTATCGGCCCAGGGGGCCGCCTTCGCCACGGGTGTTCCTGCTGATCTCTACGCATTTCACCGCTACACCAGCAATTCCACCCCCCTCTACCGACCTCAAGCCTGACAGTCTACAGCGCACCCTCCCCGTTGAGCAGAGAGATTTCACGCCATACTTACCAAGCCGCCTGCGCGCGCTTTACGCCCAGTAAATCCGGACAACGCTCGCCTCCTACGTATTACCGCGGCTGCTGGCACGTAGTTAGCCGAGGCTTATTCTCAGGGTACTGTCCTAGCCCTCTTGCGAAGGCGTGTCATCCCCTGAAAAAGAAGTTTACACCCCAAAGGGCTTCATCCTTCACGCGGCGTCGCTCCATCAGGCTTTCGCCCATTGTGGAATATTCCTCACTGCTGCCTCCCGTAGGAGTCTGGGCCGTGTCTCAGTCCCAGTGTGGCTGGTCGTCCTCTCAGACCAGCTACGGATCGTCGCCTTGGTGAGCCATTACCCCACCAACTAGCTAATCCGCCGCAGTCCCCTCCTTGTGCCCCAGGTATGAACCGAGGTTTCCTCTCTTCCCAACAGAAGAGAGCTTATGCGGTATTAGCACCTCTTTCGAGGAGTTATTCCCCACACAAGGGCAGGTCAACTACGTGTTACTCACCCGTCCGCCACTAGCACTCCGAAGAGTACCCGTTCGACTTGCATGTGTTAAGCACGCCGCCAGCGTTTGTCCTGAGCCAGGATCAAACTCTCCAAACAAAAAACCTTGAAAATCGTCACACGACTTTCAACATTCGCTTGGGTGTTCAGGTGAACACCTCAGCCCCTTGTTTGAAGGAACTGACTTGTTTTTCTCGTTATTTGTGGATTATCTCCACTCTTCAGTTGTTAAGGTTCATTTTGCCTTTTTACACGCCCTTTTCTGGGGCGCAAAAGTAATTGTACTAAATCCGGAAGGGCTTGTCAAGGAAAAATGAGATAATTCTGTGGGATTTGCCAGGATTCTTTGTACACGAAGATGCGAAGGGTTGTTGGTATTGCGTATTGCGTAGTTCGTCTGGCGTAGTGCGTACTGCTTATTGCTTATCGGTTAGTTGGGTATGGGGAAGAGGGTGCACTTGCTGGTTGGGCTTGTGCACCCTTTTCCTTTTTGGTTTGTTGGTTTTGTGCTCTGCCTTTGGGGATCTTGCTCGCTGTGGGCACTCTGTGGGTTGGTTGGCTGCCAAAGTGTGGTTTTGGAGAGCGAGATCCTTCGCTTCGCTCAGGATGACAAGGACCTTGTTGGTTCGTTTGCTTGTGGGTCTGTCGTTAGCTGAGCGGCGGATGGTTGGCTTTTGGGATAGGAATGGTGTCCCTGTGGCGCAACTGGTACTTGTGGCGCAGGGTTCCTCTTGCCTTTAGAGGGTGTGACACGAATGCACACTGGATTACTGCTCCGTGTTGGTCCCCTTAGGGGCCGGTGGTGGGAGACCGGAGCGGTTGGTGGTCTTGTTGGTGATGGTGATGGTGGTGATGGTGGTGATGGTGGTGTTGAGAGAGCCACCGGCTTCTGGCTGACCATTCTTTTGGTTTGTAAGGTGCTGGCAGTAGTGATGGTTTATGTGGTTTGTAAAGGTGCTAACGCAAAGATACACAGGGACACCAGTCTTGTCTCTATGTCCTCCTTGCTGCGCGGCTCGGAGGTGAATTAGCTATTCCACTCTTGATCTTAGCACAGATGTTCTGTGTTTGCAAGTAGCCATTGGAATGGTCTTTGACGAGTGACGAGTGGCGAGTGACGAGTGGCGAGTGGGAAGTATATTGTATTTGGATAGGGTCAGCTTGCCTTTAGCTCTGAGGTGCATTCGGGGCAGCGGGTTGCGCCGAGGGGGATCGTGGAGAGGCAGTAGGGGCACTCTTTGGTGTTGGTGACGGCGGGAGTTGCGGGGCGCATTCTGTTGTAGGCTTTCAGGACGAGGAAGATGGAGAATGCTACTACAAGGAAGTTGATAAGCGCGTTTATGAAGGAGCCGTAGGCGATTATGCCGTTGCCGATGTTGAAGGTGAGGCTGCTGAAATCGGGCTGTCCGAAGATGGCGGCGATTATCTGCATGAGGATGTCTTTCACGAACGAGTTGACCACCGCCCCGAACGCAGCCCCGATGATAACGGCCACCGCCAGGTCGAGCACATTGCCTCTATTGATAAATGCCTTGAATTCATCGAGCATTTCTTTCATAGTGTTCTCCTGTGGTCGTTTATTGTAACCGTGTGAAAGCAGCCATCTGCTCAACGGTTGGCATTTGTGTTAGACTCCACCTACCGGCATCTTCATGGGCTAAATGCAACTTTTCGGGGAGAACAGTTGTCTTAATAGGTATGGATGCCGGTGTGCGCCAATACGAGCCTCAGGAGAAAAGTCCTTTCTCCGATACCAACGCCCGCGCAGGTGCGCACAGAGTATAATAATTGCTACATTTATTGTCAATAGGATTGCACGATGAGCAACGAACAGACTTTTCGCATCGCTCCCTATAACGTTGTCGCCTGGATTTGGACCATCACATACGTAGTGGCCCTGTTCTTTTTCGGTATTCGCCTGAGCACAACATTGGCCGGTGGACTTGTCCCCGATCCTCTGGATCTTGTGTTCACTATTCTGCTCTTGTTTGTGGTGGTGTTTGCCTGGCTGCGCTCTGTGCGCTCCTATGCAATCGCAGGGGGGCAGCTTGTGATCGTGAGGGCAGGACCAGGCAGACTGGCTATCCCTCTTGACGAAATAACGCGAGCGCTTGCTGACGCATCAATCGGCTCTTTCTTTAATGTCAGTTTCTTGAGCACAGGTGGCGTGTTCGGCTGGGCGGGCCGGGCCAGGGTGCGTAACCCCTCAGACCTCAAGTCGATGGACGCCGAGGTGTATGGCACGAATCCAAAGTTCGCGGTGCTGGTCGAGCTACGAAGCGGGCGTAAACTGGTGCTCACGCCGACGGACCCTAAGGGCCTGGAGACCGCCCTGCATATCGATGGCGCAGGCTCTGAAGTAGCGGTGAAGCGAACGGAGGTAGCCGCCAGGCCCGATTCTGCGAAGCCCTGGTTGCAGGGCGGCAAGAAGTAGCCTGGATCTACAGTGTCTGAATCTTCCTCGCCTGTTCGGCCTGCGCCGGGTGGGGCAGGAGTTACTATCCGCCTGTATGTCGCGCCTCGCGCTTCGGCTAACAAGGTGCTTGGCATCCACAACGGGGCGGTGAAGATCGCGTTAACTGCTCCGCCTGTTGAGGGCGCGGCCAACAGGGCGTTGGTGGCGTTCCTGGCAAAGGTGCTTGATGTTCCCAGGTCGTCTGTTACCCTCCTAGCGGGCGAAACCTCTCGCAACAAGATCGTTTTGGTTGATGGGATAGCTGTCGTGAAGGCCGTCGAGGCGCTGGGTATATAATGACCTCCATGAGCGACTACCAAGCATTCGGTCTGGAGAGCTATATGCGGCGTATCAAGGGTGGGCCGTGTTTTATCTGTGACGTAGTGGCAGGACGGGAGGGGACGCACCATGTAATTAAGAAGAAAAGCCCCGGAGTTTGCACCGGGGCTTTTCTTCTTATTCAATTGTTACCCTTGTTACCCTGTTTATGTTACCCTTGTTACCCTGTTTACTGCTTATTTACGCCCTGCTTGTTGCGGGCGCAGGAGTTGCAACCTTTTGCTCAACCGACATCTGGGCGAAGAAGAGTTCGAAGACCAGCGCGCCGAGTACTATCAGACCTATTGCGCTGAGGCCGAAGCCTGCATATGTGCCCACAGTGCCGAAGATTGAGAAGGCCCAAGCCTGGTTCAACATGGAGCGGAGGGTCTCACCTTTGAAGGCTGTGTCTACGAGGGCGCTCTTCTGTGCCTTCAGTGTGGGGTCGGTCTCTGCGCGAGCCTCGGCGGACAGTTCCGAATATACCTTGCCGTCGGCCAGTTCGCTGAGGTGGAGGCCGATGTAATTCTCAGCAAAGACGTGAGCCTGCTCACCGGTCAATACCTGCTGGCCCACATACGGCTGCAAGGCGCTCTGCTGAGGCTGGGGCAAAGTGGAGACATCAGCGGGGAAGAAGATCTTCTGGGGCTCCAGTTGTGCCTTGACTTGCTCGTTCGTGAAATTGCCGGCCCAGAAGGCCAACCCAGCCGCGAATGCGAGCACTACGACCATCACTACCTGTAAAGTAACTATTCTCCAACGAAGTTGAGGTGTCATTGTTTTTTTCCTTCCATCAGTAAAGATTGTTTTTGCCAAAGAGCTTTCTAAGCCACTTGGAGGTTGTTTGTTTATTGTTACCGGTTCTCTCTTCCAGTTCGCCGGTGTTATTTCCTCCAGACATTCGAAGTTTATCGTGCCAAGGGGAATATGGCGGTATGCATGGGTGAACAGAGGGTGTGAATAGGTGAATATCGTGTAAAAATTGAGTCGGAAAGATAAATTATGGGGCGCAAGCCCGAAGAAGTGGGGCTTGCGCAGCGGGTTGTTCCCATGTATCGTAATATGGAAACGCGTGCCAGCGAGGGACGAGAGCTAAATATGCACCCACCCGATCCGACAACCGACCATATCCTCTCTGCATTGAGGAAGAGCATCCTGTTTCAGGGGATGGACGACGAGAGCTTGCTGGAAGTGATGAATGCGGGCCGATTGAGGCGGGTGAGGAAGGAGGAGTTCTATTTTCACCAGGGCGACCCGGCAAAGGTGCTGTATGTGCTGGTGGAGGGGAGGGTAAAGTTTACGCAGGTGACGGCGGAGGGGCACCAGGTGATCGTGCGCGTGAGCGGGCCTGGCGAGGTGTTCGGGGCGGTGGCGGCGCTGGGGGATGCTGTGCACCCGGCCTCAGGTGAGGCTACGGGCGATTCGGCGGCCCTTGGGTGGCGTAGCGAGGTGATCAGCGGGCTGCTGGAGCGCTTTCCACGGATGGCGCTCAATGTGGTGCGCTTTCTGGCGGGGAGGGTGAAGGAGTTTCAGGACAGATACCGCGAACTGGCGACGGAGCGGGTGGAGCGGCGAGTGGCCCATGCGCTGTTGCGGCTGGCGGCTCAAATCGGCAGGCCGGTGGAGGGTGGGACGTTGATAGACCTGACGCTTTCGCGGCAGGACATTGCCGAGATGACGGGTACAACTATATTCACTGTGAGCCGTATTTTGAGCGGGTGGGAGACGCAGGGGATCATCAGGAGCGGTCGCGAGCGGGTACTTGTGCTCAAACCGGAGGCTTTGACCGCTATCGCTGATGAATGAATTTAGGTAGAGGTGTGTTGAGTTTGCGCTCTGACAACGACTGTAGAGGGTATGTGCGGTAGGATGTTTGCGTAAGCCTGGATCGATCCTGCTCCTTACTATCTTCCATCTAAATAAAGGAGACAGAGTAATATGGCCTACGTGATTACCGAGCCGTGCATCGGAGTTAAGGATACGGGGTGCGTGGATGTGTGTCCCGTTGATTGTATTCACCCACACAAGAGCGAATTGGGTTTTGGTGCGGCGCTTCAACTCTATATAGACCCTGACGAGTGCATCGATTGCGGGGCGTGCGAGCCTGAGTGCCCGGTGAACGCAATCTACCCTGAAGAGGATGTGCCCGAGGAGTATCTGAGGTATATTGCCATCAACCGCGATCATTACAGGTAAGTACAGGTAAGGAGGCGTGAGGGGCACCGCGAGGGTGCCCCACGTATTCAGTATGAAGCTATCGGTTACGCTGCTTGCTCACCTGTGTAGCCCGCAGTTTAGAGGATGCGAGGATGGGCAACAAAGGAACAGGGGCGTGGGTCCTGATCGGCCCACGCCCCTGTTCGCGAGCGTAGTTCAAGCGGAGGGGACATTACGCACTCCTTCCGACACTACCATTATAACAAACACGAGAGGCAAAAAAAACCGTCCGCAGCCCGATTTATTCTCGGCCCGGTAGCAATATACTGGGCGAACACCAAACTGCATTCACGCACCATCGAGGTGCTGACGCACTACACCCAGAACCCTACGAAATGGGAGTGGCAAAATGCGTGTGTTGGTGTTGGCGTGTGGGTCGCGTGGGGGGCGCCGGGTCGCTGGCTGCCCTCGTGGTGAGGTTGCGGGCACACGGCGCGTAGGTACAGGTAAGCACGCCGCCGGACTGCGCGGAGCGGCGGGCGGTATTATGCCCAAAGGAGTGTGGCTATGACTGAACATGAGGTGGTGATCGTGGGAGCGGGTCCGACCGGGCTGATGCTGGCGGGGGAGTTGGCGTTGGCGAAGGTCGACGTTGCTAGTGTCGAGCGGCGCACCAGCCAGGAGCTCCCCGGCTCGCGGTCAGGCGGTCTGCACTCGCGCACCATCGAGGTCTTCGATCAGCGTGGCATCGCCGATCGGTTCCTGTCGGAGGGGCAGGTGGCGCAGGTCGCGGGGTTCGCCGGGGTCTCCCTGGACATCAGCAACTTTCCCACCCGCCACCCCTACGGGCTCGGGCTGTGGCAGAAACATATCGAGCGCATACTGGCCGGCTGGGTCGACGAGCTTGAGGTGCCGATCTATCGCGGACGTGAGGTGACCGGCTTCGCGCAGGATAGCACAGGAGTCGACGTCCAACTGTCCGACGGCAAGTCGATGCGGGCGGAGTATCTCGTCGGGTGCGACGGAGGACGAAGCTTGATCCGTAAAGGAGCAGGCATCGAGTTCCCCGGATCGGATCCGACAACGAGCAACCTGATCGCCGAGTTCGAGCTGGCCGAGGGGGCCGAGGAGCCGCCATGGGGCATCCGCCACGATGCGCTCGGCATCCACGGCTTCAGCAGGGTGGAGTACGAGATCCGCGACGGCGAGGTGATCTACAAGGATGAGGGGCCGGTACGGGTCATGGTGACCGAACAGCACGTTGGACGCACCAACGAGCCCACCTTGCGCGATCTCAGCGAGGCGCTCATTACCGTATACGGAAACGATTACGGGATCCACAGTCTCACCTGGATCTCCAGGTTCACCGATGCAGCCAGGCAGGCCGCGGCCTACCGCAAGGGACGGGTGCTGCTGGCGGGCGACGCCGCACATATACATCCCCCGGACGGCGGACAGGGCCTCAACATCGGTGTGCAGGATGCGGTGAACCTGGGATGGAAGCTGGCCCAGGTGGTCAAGGGGACAGCGCCGGAAAGCCTCCTGGATACCTACCATGTCGAGCGTCACCCGATCGCTGCCCGCGTGCTGCGCAACACGATGGCGTCGGTCGTGCTTCGCCGCCAGGACGACCGCACCAAAGCCCTGGGCGAGGTCGTGTCGGAGCTGCTGAGCATGGACGAGCCTCGCAAGCGGTTCGCCGGGATGATGTCTGGCCTGGACATTCATTACGACCTCGGTGAAGGACACCCGCTGCTCGGGCGCCGTATGCCCGATCTCGATCTGGTCACGGCCAATGGTCCGCTGCGGGTATTCACCCTGCTGCACGATGCCCGGCCCGTGCTACTCAACCTCGGTGAGCCCGGCAGCTTCGACAACGACATCACTCCATGGGCAGATCGGGTTCGGTTGATCGACGCCCAATATGATGGTATGTGGGAGCTTCCAGTCCTGGGCGCGGTCGCGGCTCCCGCTGCCGTGTTGATTCGGCCCGACGGATACGTCGCCTGGGTGGGAGACCAAACCCACCTGGGGCTCACTGACGCGCTGACTACCTGGTTCGGACCGCCCACTGCGGCGTATGCGGTACCATAGACCCAACACTTTGTTGAGAGATTACCTGTTGGCGTATAATCCTGTGTAGAATGCCGACTGCATTGCGAAGCGGACCCTACCGTTTCTACTTCTATTCATACGACTGTGGCGAGCCGCGCCATATGCACATCGATCGTGAGAACATGAGTGCCAAGTTCTGGCTCGACCGGATGTTTCTCTCGAGGAGAGCTACGGCTGCACTCGCCGAGAACTGCGAGACCTTGAGCAAATCACTCGTGACCACCTGGAGACTCTGAGAAATGAATGGGATGCCTTCTGCGGTGACGACCCCCGCACTACCCAGGATCGTTGATGTGACCATCACAGATGATACGTTGTCCGCCGACCTAGAGGACGGGCGCACTATCAGCGTGCCCATTGGTTGGTATCCTCGTGTAGCATACGCGACACCCCAAGAACGTGCCTCTTTCCAGATTAGTGGGGCCGGGTATGGCATCCACTGGCCTGAGCTTGACGAGGATCTAGGGGTGGAAGGCCTGCTACTAGGCAGAAGGTCTGGTGAAAGCACTACATCTTTCAAAGAGTGGCTTGACCAGAGAGAGAAGCACAAAGGGCACAAGGAAAACAAGGAAAAGGAGCAGGAAGATTCGACTGGCTCGACCGGTAATGACTAATCCAAGGTCCAAGGCTTACCCTCTCCCTGCTCATTCTGCACTTGCCAGGTCAATTGCCGAGCCTGCCGGGCGACCTACTCCCCAGTCGGGTAGGAGTGCACACTACAGGCACTTTTTGTCAGCTACTTAACCGTTCTATGGCCTCCCTGGCTAATTCCGGGAAGTCGGTGGGGCCGGGCGATTTCCTCATGCTTGCCGCCTGCTTGTAATATTCGAGAGCCTGCTGTTTATCGCCTTTGGCTTCGTAGGCGGTGGCAAGAATGAAAGGGCCGAAGCTCTGGTCGGGTGCGGCCTTCATCATGGCGCGGTATTCCTCGATGGCTTTGTCGTAGTTCTGGCGGTCCATCCAGACGTTGCCGAGGTTCAGGTGTGCCGGATAGGAATCGGGCTGCAATTCCAATAATCTGTGCATCACCTTCTCTGCCTGGTCGTAATCGCGCGAGAGGATCAGGGCCGAGCCAATCGCAAGCAGGGCGTCGGTGTCGTCGGGCCGCCAGAGGAGCAACGCCTGGGCGGAGTCCTGGGTGGCTCCCCACTGTTGCGCTCTGAGCGATTCGTTCATCTGTTTCTTGATGTCTTCGATGTCGTGGTCGGTTGGGCCGTCGAAACTTTTGTGGAAGGCGGCTACTATGTCATCCGCTTCTTTGTCAGGCCCATCGACCTCCAACTCCAGGTAGGAACGATTGCCTTTGTCCCACCGCATCTCGTAGCGGATGAGGGCGCGCCGACCGTCCAGCAGGCCGAACGTGGATACCTCTATGCCTGTGCCTTCTTTGGCGGGGTCTTTGGGCTGGGTCATTTCGCGCAGGCTGATGTTGATCCCTTTTTCCTTGCCGATCTTCGACCTGCGCCAGGTGACGTGGCGGTTGGAGTCGTCCTCCTGGTGGTCGACCGCCGTCATATCGAGCACGAACTGGGGGTCGAGGTGAGCCGCGTAGCCCGCAACGGCGTCAGGTATGCGGTCGTCCTCCGGGTTCTCCATGAAGTAGGGTTGAAGCTTTACCGTTCTGGTAGCCATCTTTTTCTCCAAAGGGATGTTAGAGTATCCGGTTGTCGCGCATCTCGCGCAACGTCTCGCGGAATGCTTCGACCGTTTGATCGAGGTCGGTGCCGGTGTGGGCAGTTGACATAACACCTGACTTGCCGGACATCAGATCTACTCCGCGCCTCATCAGGCCGCTTTGCAGGGCGGCCTTTACCGGGGGCTTGTTCAACTCGCGGAGGGTGACGGCGTCGGCGCTTGAGCGGTCCAGAGTGCCGTCCGGGTTGGCCCTGGCACCGCGCCCAAGCAGCACGTGCCACATGGGGCCGTCGCCATAGACGCAGCTTCCCCCGATGCCCAGGTCTGCGATTGCTTCGTTCATCGCGACGATGAGCTTGCGGCCCATCTGCGTGATGTACTCCTGGGGCTTGCCTGTGGCGGCTTCCTTAAGCATGGCTATGCCCGCCGTCGCGCTGAGGGGGTTGGCGTTGAACGTGCCAGGGTGGTTGATGCGCCTGTAGCGGTTCCATTTTGGGTCGCCCGGGTGGAACTCCAGAGCGGCCATAACCTCGGCTCGCCCGACGACCGCGCCTCCGGGCAGGCCACCCGCCATGATCTTGGCGAGGGTGGTCATGTCGGGCACCACGCCGGTTTGAGCCTGCACGCCGCCCGGCGAGTAGCGGAAGCCCGTGACGATCTCATCGAAGATCAGCAGCACGCCATGCCTGCGGGCGACCTCGGCGAGGCCCGCCAGGAAGCCATCAGGGAGAGGGATGGTGCCGTCAGGATGCGCCTGTCGGCTCCAGGATGACACAGGCGATCTCATTACCCTGCTTGTCAAGGATGCGCTCTACTTGTGAGAGGTCGGGGGGTGCGACTACCACATCATCGAGCATGGAGCCAAGCACGCCAACCGAGGTCGGCACGTCGAATGGGGCCTGGAAGCCGGCGGTCATTGCGTCGTACCAGCCGTGGAAGTGGCCCTGGAACTTGAGGAACTTTGGGCGCTGGGTGCAGGCGCGGGCCAGCCTGACGGCCAGCATGACCGCCTCGGTGCCCGATGCTGTGAAGCTGATTCTCTGGGCGGAGGGGATCATCGACTGGATCAACTCGCCCCATTCGACCTCAAGGGGGTGGCCGCCTCCCAGGTGGGTGCCGAGCTTGATCTGCCTCTCGACAGCCTCCACGATGGTGGGGTAGCCGTGGCCGAGCAGCAGAGCGCCGTGGCCCATCCAGTAATCTATGTACTCTTTGCCGTCTACATCCCACTTGCGCGAGCCCTGCGCCCGATCGAAATAGACAGGCTCTATCTCCCCGAAATAGCGATTGTCGTGGGTTACGCCGCTGGGGAATATGCGTTGGGCCCGCTCGAATAGCTCGTGCGAGCGGCTACCTGTGCTCATGGTTGTGCTTTCCTGCATTTGCCCCTCTTGTTATGATGAAGATCAATTTTATGTCGAAGAAGTATATCACTCTGTGGCGATTGCGGCTTTCCGGTGTCGTTGGGTGAAAGTGCATACTGACGGCGGAGGATATTGGACCTATCACCAACCCCCTCTTCCCTGCCAGGGAAGAGGGGGCTTTATTCAGTAGAGATGAGAGTTGGGGGACACCCCCAACCCCCCGTCAGGGGAATACCCCTGCCCCCCGCGGCAGGCAGTTTCGCTTGCGCCCTCTTTACCCCCGATCTGAACACTTACCTGCCGAGGAGTATATCACGCTTCGGTGATTCTGGCCGCGCGACTCTGCCACTGGTGGGAGAGCAGGGACGACAGCCAACCAATCGCCACCCCCGCCCAGAGCGCTGAGAATGCCATCAAGGGCAGGGTGTATCTTTCCCAGTCCAGGCCCATATTGACTACGATCAGCGCGAAAAAGATCAGGGTCCATACCAGCGCTACTATTGCGGCCTCGCCCTGCCGCTCAAAGATTGCGCCCTGCTCGTATTGCGGGCTGCGTATGGACGCGAAGAGCGTCCAGAGCGATGCTGCCAACCCTAACGCTACCAGTATTGCATCCAATGGCAATACCTCTCCAACACCGCGCGCGTCTTCTCCCGCCAGCCACACAGTCAGGCTTACCCCCACGCCGTGGGTTAGCAAGGGCCGCTGTACCCCTGCCCATAACCTGGGGAGGCCCGGTGCGAGGGCCGCGGTGGGGTAAAGCTCCATCTGGTCGCGCATTTCGTTTGCACGGAACTGGAACATCTGGAGCGAGTTGGCGAGGGGCGAGCGATAGAGCGCGGGGTTAAGCAGCGAGAAGATCGTGAAGGCAAGGAGGCCAGCGACGACCGTGGTGACGATCGCTTCGGGCACGCCGCGCCAGTCCCAGGAGCGGAGGCGCACCTTGCGAAAGAGGAGCACAGCCCCCAGGGCGACGGGGAGGGCCGCCAAGCTGAGGGTGGCGGTAAGCTTGGAGGCCATGCCGAGGCCGAACGCGAAGCTGAGAAATACAGCCAGGCTTATGAGGGTGAGGAGAGGGGCGGGCTTGTTGATGGGGGTCAGGCGTTGGACGAGAATGATGGTCAGGAGGAGGCCCAGCAGTATGAAGAATACCAGCAGACCATCGGCTTCGGCACGAGTCATCAGCTCGCGTGCTTTGGAGTTGAGAGCCAGCCAGGAGGCGGCTCCGAGGCCCGCCGCCGGGCCGCCTACCCGGCTTGCGATGCCATACATGAGGAGAACTGAGGCGGCAGATATGATTCCCATCGGCAGGCGCGCCCAGAAGAGCATATCGTCTGTGGGCATGTTTCCTTCGGCTACGTTCTCGTCCGGCTCTTTAGTGAAATCCCAGGGACTGTTGAGCGCCAGCAGATCGTAGCCTCTCGCCTTGAGCGATGCCCCCATGACATAGCGCGCCAGGGGGGGCTGTGTGTGGACCCAATAGCTATCCCACTCAGTTGAGTTGAATATGCCCTTGCTGAATAGCGTCAAGTAGCGGGCTGTGAAGATCCACTGGCTCTCATCGGGAGCGAATTCGGATGCCCACACGCCCGCGAACATGAATGTCGCCAGCAAGCCGAGGAATATCCACCTCAGCGCCCTTGCGATCCCGTTGCCCCCACTTTTATCTCGCATACCGTTTGCCGGTTATTGCTGTTAGATCCAGAGTTGCTCCTGTGCTGTCAGCTCGTTCACCACGTTACCTGTGTTGCGGGTAAGCTCGACAGGCTCAAGGAGCAAAATGTGTGCTTCCTCGACGGCCATAGGTTTGTGTTCGACACCCCTCGGCACGATGAAGAACTCGCCCTCGTTCAGCAGTATATCACGGTCCTGTAGCTTGATAGTGAGGCGGCCCTTGACCACCAGGAATAGCTCATCTTCGTTGTCGTGGTGGTGCCAGGTGAACTCGCCGTGTACCTTTACCAGTTTGACGTGCTGGTCGTTCAGTTGGCCCACGATTTTGGGGCTCCAGAGGTCGTTGAAGAGGCCGAATTTCTGCTGCAAGCTTACTTTGTCCATCACCTTCTCCTTACGCGTTGATGCCCGCGCGACTATCTCAATTATAAGGCTTTTGCCGCGACTTCTTTATGGTTGAGGCGCTACCTCGTAAGGCTGTCAGAGCAGGGTATATGGGCGCTATCTGCTTACCGAAGTTGTTTTAGAGATGGGCTGCAACTCGGGAAGTAGGTGTTTGACACTATCTTCGATGTCTGACCTCTCGTGGCATTGTTGTTCGGGCGGAAGTAGGGGAGGTTGCCTGAGCCGCATGGCTCTCCCGGCCCTCCACATGGATATCCACTCATGATGCTACGCGTTACCAACCGGTATGTGTATGTGTAGTATGTGCTGCCTACAGGGATGTCCTCGAACTGCTGTCCGCTCGGGTTATCGGTGTACCCCGCCGCATTGGAATCAATCTTGGTGATTTGAGCTCTGGAAGCGTTGGCATTGGGGCGGAAGTAGGGGAGGTTGCCTGCTCCGCATGGCTCACCTGGCCCTCCACATGGGTAACCACCTATGTAGCCACGAGAGGCGAGCCTACCTATGAAGTCGAAGAAGGTAGAGCCGACCGGCACGTCCTCAAACATCTGGGTGGTCTGTGTGTCGGAGAAGCCTGCGGAATTGGAGACTACCTTGGAGAGTTGACCCCTGGTGACAGGGTTGTTGGGGCGGAAGGTGCCATCGGAGTAGCCTGAGACGATGCCAAGGCAGGCAAGGCAGTGGCCGAATGGGTAGAAAGTGGAGCCTGACTGCACATCTGAGAATTGGGTAGAGCAAGAGGCCAGGGGGTTATGCCAAATGCCAAAGTAATCGGACGGCTTACCACCTGCCGAGGTGAAGTTCCCTCCGACATACACATCGCCTGTGCTGTTCTCGGTTATTGCATAGACGTAATTGCTCATACCACTGCCAAGGGGAGACCATGAGGTGCCGTTCCACCTGGCTATGTAATTCGTGCTTACCCCACCTGCTGTGGTGAAAGCCCCACCTGCATACAAATCGCCTGTGGTGCTGTTCATAGTTATTGCATCGACAGT
Source organism: uncultured Chloroflexia bacterium (assembly GCA_963797095.1). Taxonomy (GTDB): domain Bacteria; phylum Chloroflexota; class Chloroflexia; order QHBQ01; family JADMIH01; genus JADMIH01. The sequence goes on from CAWCNY010000001.1 coordinate 85,582, forward strand.
GCTGTTCATGCCACTGCCAAGGGGAGACCATGAGGTGCCGTCCCACTTGGCTATGCGGTTGACCGTTGACCCACCTGCTGTGGTGAAAGCCCCACCGGCGTATACATCTCCTGTGCTGCTCACTGCAATGGCAAGGACACTGTCACTCACACCACTGCCGAGGGGAGACCAGGAACTACCGTTCCATTTAGCCATGTAGTTGGCACTTACCCCCCTGCTATGGTGAATGTCCCACCAGCGTACACATCACCTGTGGCGCTCACCGCTATTGCAAGGACACTGCCGTTCATACCACTGCCGAGGGGGGACCACCCATCGCGATTCCATTTAGCTATGTAGTTGGCTGTCGACCCACCTGCTGTGGTGAATGTCCCTCCTATGTATAGATCGCCATCACTGCTCATTGCCATTGCATAGACGGAACTGCTCACGGAAGCTGTGCCGAACCTGCCGTCCCAATTCTCATCACCTGCCACCTGTGGTTGTGGTGCCACGGTGCCCGAGCCTGGGCTTGTGCCTGGATCTTTGGTTGTACTCAAATTGGTTGTAGATGTGTTGGAGGTGGAGTGGACAAAGCGAGGAGGCATGCCTGGGTCGGAGATCATCTGCCAGCCCGTGGCATCGAGGCTGCCCTGGAGGCCGCTGCTCATGTTGAGCGTGCCGTCAGGGTTGAGTATGCTCTCCAGAGGGGTTGTTGGCTGCCCCAATCCGGGGTCCAACTCATGGGCCTCGGCAGAGGCAGAGGCAGAGGCAGAGGCAGAGGCAGAGCCGGAGAGTGCAAGTGGCTGTGGTAGAGTAAGACCTATAGCCAGGAAGAGAATTATACCGAGAGTGCTAAGATAGATGCCAGTGGTGAAATGGGTACCGGCCCGGATAAAAGAGATGCCAGATTTTAGTGGAGTTACAGGGGTTGCCGGTGCGCCGGGCATAATGAGAAGAGGAGGAGAAGGAGTGTGCGGCGCGCGGGCACAGACCGTTGCTCTTCCTGGAAAATATCAAGGAAAGAGCGCGGAGATATCGCGAGGTCTGCTCCAATAATGGATACCGGATTATACATCCGATCCAGAAATGTTGCAGAGAGTTAGAGGTATCGGAACAAAGCTGATGCCAGAACCAGTGGGAGCCTCGCCTTCGTCCTCACACTGCTTATGGTGTTGTTGTTCAGGGTCTATCTTCTGAAGAGCTTGCCTATGGACCTGAGCACCAGGAGGCCAAAGGCCGCCGCACCTGCGAAGACGGCGTAGCCGCGCCAGGTGGGAGGCGGCTCTACTACATCGCCGCTGGGTGGGACATAGGAGCGCATGCGCCACCAGAGGCGGATGATCTCTCTGAAGGCCCTGAATACCACCTTTAGGTTCGCGCCCGACTGCTCGCCTTCCATGCGTGGGTAGTGGTTGACGCCTACCTGGGTGAGGCTGCGGCCCTGGGCCTTGGCTTTGGCGAGTATCTCAGTGTTGATGAGCGCACCCGGCGACTCCAGGTTGATCCCTTTGAGCACATCGGCGTGCATGATCTTGAAGGCGCAATCTATGTCGCGCACCTGGATATCGAACATGAGCCTGACGGCCATGCCGAAGATGGCGGCGTTGAGGAGGCGGTGGGCAGGGTCGTTGCGCTTGATGCGGTAGCCCGCCACGATGTCGTACTCTTGGACGTAGGGCGTGAGGTTGTGGATGTCGTTGATGTCGAACTGGCGGTCGGAGTCCATGAACATGATGTAGTCGCCGGTGGCGGCGTTGAAGCCGCTGGTGAGGGCCGCGCCGTATCCGCGATTGACGGGGTGATTTACAACTACTACGTGGGGGTTCTCGTTCTCCAGCTCGCGTGCGATCTCAAGCGTGCGGTCTTTGGAGCCATCGTTTACTACGATCACTTCGTAGTCGGCGAAGGCGGTTGGAAGCACACGTGCGGCTTCCTCTACTACCGCCCTGATGTTTGGCTCTTCGTTGTGGGCGGGGAGCACCAGCGACAGTTTCCCTGGCACTTTGTCGCTGTCATCTGATGTTACGCTTTCTGTTTCAGTACGTTCCAGAGTCTGGGCCACATTGCCTCCGTTTGCGATACGCGATAAGTGATACATGACTATAAGCAGTCACGATTTAGATACCGAATAAGTTACACCATCCTGATAAGTGTATCGCATAGGAGTATGAGCGTCAAGAGTTTTGAGGTGACGGCACCGGCTTGCCGTAGCACAGGCTGTGGGGGTCGCCTGCATACTGCCCGTAGCAGGGGATGGGGCTGTAGCCCTCGCTGATGTAGAGGCCGATTGCCTCAGTTTGGTTGACACCGGTTTCGAGCTTCAGTGTTGTGTAGCCGAATGATGCCGCCAGCAATTCCAGCTTGTGCAAGATCAACCTGGAGATACCCTGGCCGCGCATTTCGGGGATGACAAACATGCGCTTGACTTCCACGCTTGGCGGGTCGCCGGCAAAGGGCTTGATCGCACCGCAGCCCACCGGCTTGTTGTCTATACGAGCCACTAAGAAGGCGGCGCGCGGGGTCTTCACATCATCGGGCGAGAATGCTCCCGCCCCGTCACGACCGTACTGGCCGCCTAGCTCGGCGGTGAGCTGGCGTATAAGCTCCTGGGCGTCGGGGTGGGTGGCATCTTCAATAGTTATGGTAAGTCTGTCTATCATGGCTTCCCTACAGCCGTCTCTATTGCTACACCGCGCCTTTGATCCAGTTTATGATGGTGCGCGCACCATCTATTGCGACCGTTATCAGGTCGATACGCCAACTGGCGCTTTCGGGGTCGATGCCGGTCTCCTCTAAATAGGCGTACGCGGTGGCTGCCATGCTTGCCGCTTTCCTGATTGAGATCGACTCCTCGGCAAGACCCTCCCGTCCATGCCGTGTGCGCACCTCCACGAAGGCAAGTGTTTCACCGCCCTCTTCAGAGGGGCATAGAGCCACGATATCTATTTCGCCCGGGTGGGCGTGCCAGTTTCGCTCTACAATTGCGCAGCCCTCGCTTATCAGGTAGCGGGTGGCTCTCTCCTCGCCTTTGTCGCCTGTCGCGCTTCTTTCTTCATGCGACAACAAGTTCCTCCTCGATAAATTCCTGCGATCCGGCTGGGATTTCGGTGAGCATGCCGAACCGGCCGAGCATCGCCGCCTTGATCGGTGCGAAGGATTTTCTGTGAACGGGAGCTACTCCAAGCAGCTTTATGGAGTCGCTATGGAGGCGGGTGCCGTATCCTTTGTGCTGTGCGAATCCCCAACCGGGATGGGTCTCTTCCATCTCGCACATGATAGCGTCTCGCGTTACCTTCGCCACGACCGACGCCGCCGCGATGGACATACACGCTGCGTCGCCCCTGATTATGGCTTTTTGCGGGAGTTTCACCCCTGGGAGCCTGAAGGCATCAAGGAGAAGGTGGTCGGGTTGGACGCCGAGCGAGCGCAAGGCCCGCGCCCAAGCCAACCTGTTGGCCGGACCGATCCCGATCACATCGATCAGCGCGTTGGAGACTATCCCCACGCCCACAGCGAGAGCTACGCCTTTGATCAGGGAGAGCAGCCGCTCGCGGGTGTGGGGTGTGAGCATTTTGCTGTCGCGTAACTCTGCAAGGCTCTCACTTAGCTCAGGTGTATGCGCCAGCTGATCGGGGCGTGGGAGCACGACGGCCCCCGCGACTAGCGGACCTGCCCAGGCCCCGCGCCCGGCCTCATCTACGCCCGCTATCAGGAGATGCCCTTTCGCGTAAAGCTCATGCTCGAAATCCCAGCTTGGGAATATGCGCCTGGTCGCGATCCTCTCCATAAATCGTATTGTACCAGAGCGACCGGCTAAAGGACGGGTTTTCAACAGAGCACGCGGAGCACGCGGAGCGCGATCCGACCTGGCCGCCGGTCTATTTTCGTCCGAAGATCTTCAGCGCCCTCATGATCCGCCCGGACTCGAGCCGGTTTATGAGTGATTCGAGGTATTCGATGTGCCGGTTTTTCTCACTAATGATCTCGGTGAGCTTGGCATTCTCAACCATCAGGTGCTCGGTGTCGTTTGTTTCCTCAAGAGCATTGTTCTCCCACGACCCTCCTAAGGTGTGGAAAAGCGGCTCGAAGGCCGGCACTGCCTCCAACTGCTGCCACCCCTCTTCCCCCACTGTGTCGTTCTTGCGGAACGGCACCAGTTGCTCGAAATAGTTCGCGACGGCGCTATAGTCGCGGCGACCCACGCCTTTGGCCCATGTCATGATGTTGTAGTGGGTGCCCAGGTTATATAGATCAACGGTTTGCTTTTTCACCTGCGGGTCCTGTTCCCACAGGGCCCGGAATAGAGGCGGGATCACCTCGGATGGCCCGTCAACAAACTTCCTGCCGAAGAAGAAAACCCCCGCCGCCACTTTCAACGCTCCCTCCTCTGTGAAAAGAGCATCGTAAGCTCGCAGGGGTTGAGCGAGCACCTTATGTAGCAGCATCCGGTAAGCCTGCACATGAGGGTCGGGATCGTTTTCCATCTGTTGCAGGTAGGTTACAAGGTTCATTTGGAGCGCAAACGAGGGCATCTGGTATGGCGCGACACCAGTTCTTATCTTCTCGAATTGGGCGAACGCCTGCTCTAACCCTTGCTCGCTGGCGTTAAAAGTAGTGGTGAGGGTAGCCGTGGTAGGCGAATACGAAGTTGCAGTCTCCGTATACGTAGCCGCCATTGCGCAAGGCATTGAACATTTCCTGGGCCGCAAGGAACGGCTGGCGAAGGTGCTCGATCACGGCGAGCGAGAAGATGAAATCGAATACACCTGGGCGGAAGGGCAGGGCATGTGCGTCGCCCACTACATCCACGTAGGGAGTTAGGGTCACGTCCATGCGGATGACGTTCGGGAGGTCTTGCTTTTGGTTGCCCGCTCCCAGGTTGAGGATTATAGCGCTCCTGGGTAGGGATCTAATAACGAGCGGGGGAATCCAGAGACCGTAGTCTGTTCGCACTTCCAACTCGTGCTGGTATTCGGTCTCGGGAACCGAGCCGTCGGGCAGAAGCACCGGGACACCATTTACGATGGGATAGGCGCGCTCGCACGATTGGCATATGAGCTTATCGCCCTCTCTCAGCAGGTCTCCCTTACATACGGGGCAGGCTAAGATAGTGTACAGGTCCATTACTCCTCCCCAACATGCACAGAAGCCGCAGAACCATAATTGTTCCTGCGGCTTCTCCTGGAAAGCTGTTGCTATCCTTTTACTTCGCCGGCCTCTTCGGCCTCTTCATCGTCGCCAGCTTCGTCGTACTCTTCTTCGTCGGCGTCGGCCTCCGACTCGACCTCATCTGTCTCGTCGTAATCTTCGGCGTTATCGTACTCCTCGGCCTCCTCGGCTTCTTCGTACTCATCTTCCGCCTCGGGCCTCAGCTCCTCCGCTTCTACAGTGGCAGCAAGCGCGCCGCGCTTGCCTTTGCCATCAGCGGACGGCCTGTAGCGGCGCTCTTTGATGCGCGCGGCTTTACCTGTCAGACCGCGCAGGTAATACAACTGAGCGCGGCGCACTACGCCACGGCGTACGACCTCGATCTTGTCGATGCGGGGGGAGTTGAGGAGGAATGTGCGCTCGACGCCGATCCCGTGGGAGGCGATGCGGCGTACCGTGAAGTTGGCGTTAATCCCACCGCTTCTGCGGCGCATGACAACACCCTCGAACACCTGGATACGCTCGCGGTTTCCCTCAACCACCTTTACGCTCACACGTACGGTGTCACCTACGCCGAACTCGGGCACGGACGCTTTCAACATGGCGGACGTGACCGCATTTATCGCCTGGGTGGGTTTCATTTCTTCCGGTTCTCCTATGTATCGCTTTTGCAAGCCCTCTTTTTAGGCGCGAAGGTAATTATAACACAAGCCAGGGCTGCTTGCAACGGCTTTAGAGCGAACGCAGGGTTTATTCATTCTCGCCTGGAGCGAGGGAGAGACCCCTCACCCCCTGCCCCCCGCCTCCTTCGTCGGCACCCCTTCGTCGGCACCCCTTCGTCGGCACCCCGTATTCGGGGAGAGGGGAGAGTAGAAAGAAGATGAGAGTTGGGGGTGTCCCCCCAAACCCCCCGGCAGGCAGTTGCGCCTGCACCCCCTTTTGCAGGAACCTACCCCTGAAAGCGGTAGGGGAGAACCCCTGCACCCCTATCGTGAATGAATAGACCGTGGAGCGAATGAAACGCGCGATACCTATTATATATGCAGTGCTCTTCAATTACTCTATGACTATTTCCCGGCGCGACGAGAGCCACCATACCACCCCGATAATGGTTGTAGCGTATGCAGACACTACCAGCAGGGATGCTCGCGCTACCGTGTCGGGTTGCGTGTCGGTCGCGAAGTGGAGCGCGCCCACCAGCGGCGCTAGGAGGGGAGGTATCACCTCCACGAATGGCCTCAGGTTTTCAATGGGGAAAGTGCGTGGGTCAAACGCCATGACGCCAAGCGTAATCACGGCCAGCACCAGCAGCCTTACGCCGAACGGTGACACGAAGTTAGCAACCAGCGCCATCAACCCCACCATGCAGGCCAGCCCCACCGCCACAGGCAGAATGCCTCTCAGGAGCGTGCTCAGGTCGAGCCACTGTACATTATTTACCGGCGCGAGCACCGAATACCTGATGAATACGGCGAGGGCTGCCAGCCCGAAGGTTAAGATGCCTACGATCCAAGCCGACAGCAACCCCGCCGCCACATATGTGCTCTTACTCACTCGTCGCGCCAGGATCGGGTAGGTGTGGGGATGGTTTGCTCGCGAGAAGATGCCTGCCGTGTCGAGGGCCGCCAGCACCAGCGTCGAAAGGTATGTTACTGAGAAGAAGGCTCCACGGTCGGGTGCGCTGCCGAAAGAGAGGAGATGGGCGATGCCCACGCCGACTATGTTCAGCCAGATCCACGGACTGCGAGCGAAATCCTTCAGAATGAAGGTCGTCAGAGTGGCGAATATCGAGGTTCCACGCAGCCAATCAGGCACATATACCGGCTGTTTGAACGGGCGCTCGATCTGCCCGCCCTGGGCTGTGCCTTCCAACATGCTAGATGGAGTTCTCATGCCCATTGGCAGGTGTCCCTTCTTCTGATACGTGGAGTGGCCTTGTAAAACGGCTATCCAGGGGGCCGGTCATTGCCCCGGTGCTCGTGTTCGTGTGTCCCTCGTGCTCGGGTGTGGTCAGAGGCCCGGTGACGAGTGGGCCTGTAATCAACGGGCCGGTTGGTGTGATCCCTGTTTGGGCCTGCATCACCGGTGACAATGTTTGCGCGTAGATGCTTTCCAGGTCCTTCCTCTCCGTATATACCGAGATCACGTCCCAGCCTGCTTCCACCAGCATCTTCAAGGCCGAGGCCTTGATCCCCTGCGCGTTCAATATCGCCCCGCCTGAGGGGAGGCTGACAATCAGAGGGCCGGACGGTTGGCTGTTCGTGACGGTGACGAATGGGTGGAGGTTCTTGAGGGCGCTCAGCAGGTGCGGCAAACGTTCGGGCACATCCTCCCTGGGCACCGCCACGATAATGGTGCGTGGGCTGTTCTCCACGACCGCCTGCAAGATCAGCTTGCCCGCTTTCAGCACGCCTACGGTATCGCAGGCGCGTTCTACTTCGGTTACTTTGTGTGAGGCCATTAATATGGTGGAGCCGCGACGTTTGCATTGGAGCAATATGTCGCGCATAGCTATCTGCCCTCCACGTTCGAGGTGCGCCGAAGGCTCGTCTAGTATCAGCAGGTCGGGGAAGTGGTCCCCTGCCCCTACCAGAGCCACCGCCAGGCCCAACCGGTGGAGCATCTCAGGTGTGTAATAGGCGATGCGTCTCTTGATCCAGGCCTGCGCCGCTACTATTTCGACTGCCCGCGCTGCCGACGCGCGCGCGTTGCGCCGGGTGAGGCCGCACAACCTTGCCTGGAAGCGCAGGTATTCCCAGCCTGTGAAGTTCGGGTGGAAATAGGGGTGCTCGGCCAGGTAGCCTATCCTGCCTCGCGCTTCTACCATTTCTCCCGGCTCGTCGGCCCCAAATACCGACACTTTGCCTTCATCGGGGCGCAAGAAACCGAGCACAAGCCTCAATAAAGTGGATTTACCGGAGCCGGTTGGCCCGAGCAATCCGAACACTTCTCCGGCTCGTACTGTAATAGAGACGTTACGCAAAGCGTATATGTCTTTGAAGTGTTTGTTTACCGAACTCAGATCTATAACCGGCACGGGAGCCGCGACAGGCTCGCCATTCGGCTCGGTGGAGATGGTGTCTGCTTCAAATTGCGATGGCACCCGGCCATTGAGGCTGCCGGCAGGTCGCGTAATCAAGCCGTTTTGTGGATACTGTTCTGTCTCCCCAATCATAGGAGTATTATAGCATGGAGGCAGCGGGAAGGCAGTGCCTGGCGCTCAGATCGGGGTGCCGGAGGTACGAAGAGCTTTGAAAGCTGCCCGATGGCGATTCATACCTGGGACCGAGGAGAAAGATCAGACTTAAGTACCATTGGCACGCGGCTTGCTTAACTGGTACAATAGTATTGGGAACAAGGGGGAGAGTCCTATTGCTTGTATTGGAGTCACTTTCCACGAGAAGCTACTCCACATCAATACGGTCCTAGCAACCGCCAACTATCCTAGATCGTTCTATATATAGAACGCCCACCCCATATGCCGCCCTATATATTATGGGGGGCGCGTTCGCCTTAGCTCTATGGAAAGCTTAGGTATGTATCTAACTTGTTTTGATATGATTGTAAATATAAGGTGCAAGGACATCACGAATGACAGCAGTAACCAGTAAGCCGGATGTGTTAGATCAGGCTCTATTTGAATATTTTGGGTATAGCGAGTTCCGCCCAGGCCAGCGAGAGGTGCTTGATCAACTTCTCAAAGGGCAGGACGTGCTTGCTGTCTTCCCTACAGGCGCGGGTAAATCTCTTACTTATCAGCTGGCCGCGCTACTTCTTCCGGGCACGGCAATCGTCGTGTCACCCCTGATCGCTCTTATGCGCGACCAGGTAGTGGACCTTCAGAGCAGGAGCATTGAGGGTGTATCCGCCATCAACTCTACCCTCACCGAGCAGGAAGTAAATGACCACCTCAGCGACCTTACCGGTGGCGAGGAAAAACTGCTTTATGTGACCCCGGAGCGCTGCTCCGATCCCGAATTTCTTGAGCATCTTGAGAGAACCAACGTCTGCCTCTTTGTGGTAGATGAGGCCCACTGTATCTCCGAATGGGGCTACGACTTCCGCCCGGCCTATCTGATGCTCAACAAGGCGATCCGCGCAGCCAAGCGCCCGCCTATCCTGGCCCTTACGGCGACCGCCACCCCGCAGGTGCGCATGGACATCCAGTCCAACCTGGGCCTTATCGATCCGCTGGTGATCATCCACGGGTTCGACCGCCCCAACCTGGTGTTCGATGTCCTTTCGGCCTCCACGGATCGCGAGAAGGACTGGCAGCTACTCAAGCTTTTCGGCAGGGCTTCCTCCGGCAAGGCGGGAGAGGCAGGCGGTTATATGACCTCCACCTTCACGCGCCGCGATTTCCCCGCCGATATGAACTCGGAGTTGATAGAGAGGATTGAGTACCTCGATGCCACCCTGGAGGGTTCGGGGTTGGTATACGTGGCTACTACAGCCGAGGCTCGCCGTGTAGCCGGTCTCTTGAATGATTCAGGCCTGAAGGCGGCTTTCTATCACGGGCAGATGCGCAAGAGCGACCGGGACCGCGTGCAGCAGGAATGGATGGACGAGAAGACGCCCGTTGTGGTGGCGACCACGGCCTTCGGTATGGGCATCAATAAGCCCAATCTGCGCTATGTGGTCCATTATGACCTGCCCGCTTCTCTCGAAGCCTATTATCAGGAGGCAGGTAGGGCAGGGCGCGACGGCCTGCCGGCCAAGGCGATCCTCATTTACGACCCTCGCGACCGCAACATTCAGAACTTCTTCATCGGCGGTAGCGTACCGTCGGAGGCCAGCCTGCGGGACTTCTGGGACGAAATCAGGAAGCTGCTGCGCGCCAAAGAGCGCGCCAACCCAGGTGAGGGCAAGGTTACGTCCCTATCCATAAGCGAGGTTGCCAAGATACGCAATCTGCCTGTAGCGCGGGTTCGGCCTCTGCTGGCCGCGCTTGAGCAGGCGGGCGGGGTTGCCCTGCTGGAAGGGAACGGCGATAACCAGGATGTGGCGCACTTCCGCAAGCTGCACGTAATTGGCAGGCGTTTGCTACTCGATATGAAGAAACTCCAGGCCCGCAAGCAGTATGAGCAAAGCAGACTGGAGATGATGCAGAGATATGCCAGCACCCGCGATTGCCGCCGGAGGCTCCTCCTCGGCTATTTCGGGGAGACCTATGACCGCGAGAACTGTGGCGGGTGCGATAACTGCCTCAAGGCGGACGAAAGCACGGCCATTCGGAGCGAACAGTCGATGGCAGTGCCGGTGCCCGAAACTCCTTTCCATACAGGCTCCAGCGTTACCCATAAGAAGTGGGGCGCGGGCACTATCCAGACTATGGAGAACAACACAATTACCGTGCACTTCCCTGACGTGGGGTATAAGACGCTGGCGCTGGACGTGGTACTGACGGCCGGTATCCTCTTACCATCTTTTGGCTGATTTCGGTGATGTAAGAAGCAAATCTTGCCTGAGATCAGGCATTGCAGAGTACTTGACTCATCTGGTAGAATTAGGTAACAGGCGGCCACATTATATAAGGAGATATAACAGATATGGCTATTGATCAGAAGGAATTGGTTGAGACCCAACCTGAAACCCTCAGCACCGACCTCGTTAGCATAACTCCGTCGGCTGTGACGCAGCTTCAGGAGCTTCTCACTCAGCAGGAGAACGTAAGCCCACAGCTTGGTTTGCGCGTTTTTGTCTATCCAGGCGGTTGCTCCGGTATGTCCTATGGTATGGCCTTCGAGGACCAGCCTGCGGATGACGATTTCACCATTGAAGTACACGGTATTAGACTGTACGTTGATGAGATGAGCGCCCAGTATGTGGGCGGCTCCAAGATCGATTATGAGGATAGCCTCATGGGCGGCGGGTTCCGCATCCTGAATCCGAACGCGGTGCGCACCTGTGGCTGCGGCCACTCGTTCGACACCGGCTCGGACGGCAACTCGGCTCGCGGCTGCGGCTGCCACTAATTCTCGGATATGGATAGTCCAGGCTTCTCCTGACCGAGAGCTTACAGAGTGTTGGTTTGGGAACACCCCTGAGGGGTGTTCTCTTTTTGTAATTGACAGCTATAATGGTGGCACGAAAGTCACAAAGGGGATCGTAATATGGATGATACCGGCTCGTCTGCTGTACTGATAGTCGCTTGCCTGGGATTTCTGATCGTGGTGGGTGCCGTCGTAGCGATCTATGTGTTTGCTCTCACCCGCAAAGCTACCGACGCGGTCAAGACGAAACCGCGCAATATCCGAAGTTTCTCCACGCCCATCCCTTACGGCGATGCGATCAATCGCCTTCTGGGCTTCGCGCCGACGCAGAGCTATAAGGTGGAGGATGTCGCCCCGGACGGCAGCAGGGTGATTCTGGGCACATCAATCACATTTTTCAGCTATGGGTTCTTCTACCCGATCTATTTCAGCGTCGAGCCGGGTGGGAGCACGATCGTTGAGGTAGGGATCGTCAGCCGGGCTTTTCAGTGGGGACCTGTGGTGTCGTTCAACCACGATAAAGTTTTCAATATGGTACGCCAGGCCGTTTTGCCTTACGTGCCAACTGCGCAGCCTCCCTCCCCTTACTCATCTCAGCCTCCTCAACCTCCTCAGTACACAGCTTATCCGCCGAACCAACCCCCACCCCCACCGCCCGCCAATCCTCCATATCCCAGCCAGTCTCCCACCGGCGGTGGCTCGCCCACATCGGGTTGATGCTCGCTCGTATTCGCTCCGAACTTATCCCTTCACGTTCTCCCTCGCTCGATTTGTCGGGCAGGCCCGCGACCTGGCTGGCGCTCATCACTTTCGGGGTCTACTGCTTTGTCTACCCGTTCGCCGTCTTGCTCCTGTCGTTCGACTGGATGCCGTTCGGCATGGAGTGGATGAGCAGTCTACTGCTTGCGATGATGGGCCTCTCCTGCTTCGGCTGGCTGTGGGCTAATGCTGGCCGCCTGGGTGCTCTGTTGGGGGCGCTGGTCTTTTTCCTGGGTGTGGCCCTCGAATACCTGGGCGTGTTTACGGGTTTCCCGTTCGGCACCTATCGCTACACAGGTGTGCTCGTCCCTGAGCTACAGGGGGGAGTGCCCTTAGCGATCGGGTTTGCCTGGCTGCTTGTGATAGTGAGCAGCCACTTGACGGTGCGCCGCCACTTTCCCGCTCATGTAACCCCAGGCAGCATAATTGCTGTCTCACTGGTGGGCGCGCTTCCGGCTGTTGGCCTCGATCTTCTCCTTGAACCTGTTGCTTATCACGTCAAGAATTACTGGCAATGGCTCCCCGGCGATGGAGCTTATTATGGGATACCGGTAGTGAACTTCGTCGCCTGGTTTGTGGCCGCCGCGATCTTCAACCTGCCGCTGGCTCTTGTAATCAGGGGGGAGAAAAGCCACATCCTGCCCTGGCTTCCTGTTGCTCTCTTCGTAATGAATGTCCTTATGTTTGGGATCGTGTGCGTGGCTCATGGCTTCTGGTTGGCCGGTCTGATCGCCCTGGTGTTGCTTGCCGCTGCGTTCCTGTCGCGCTGATCAGGCCCTCGTGCCCCGGCCTTTCCAGCTTCCTTTTCCTGTCCACGCCCACACCATCGAATTGATCTCAATGGCGATCATATAGGCTACCGCCAGTGGGTGCAGGAACGAACCGCGCAGAGGATAGGCGAACCTGACAGACAGCAGCAGACGTGTTTGGACGGCTACCAGGTACATTGCCACGAAGAGCGCTCCCAGGGCCAGATTGCCCCCGAGGAACGCTCCCAGGGCCATCGGCAGCGGCAATATGTAGAGGGCGGACAGAGCGAGCACGCCCAGAGCGAGAAAATAGGGCTTGTACCCGAAGAAAGCATAAGCATTCTTCGAATAGCCGCGCCACACCTCGTTCGCACCTTCGTACATTCGCGTGTGCACAGTCGCCCCGCCATCCGCCAGGATCGCCCTGTACCCCGCCCGCTTTGTTGCACGTGCCAGGGCCACGTCCTCGAGAATCTGCGACCGCACGGCCTCATGACCGCCGGATGCCTCGTAAGCCTCTCGCTTGAAGAGCATGAACTGGCCGTTGGCGGCTGCGAAGTTTGGTCCCACTCGCGAGAAGGCTATAGGGAGAGGCAGGAAGTTGTACACGGTCCAGTGCAGCATAGTGGGCACCGCTAGCCGCTCGGCGAAACTCCCCAGCTGTTGCCTGGGAAAGATCGAGAGGAGGCCCGCATCCCATGCCTGCGCGGCAGCCACCGCGTGGCTCACCGCCCCTGTGTCGAATTCTACGTCGGCATCGGTAAAGAGGAGATAGTCAGGCTGGGCCTCCGCACTAACCATCTGATAGAGGCTGTGTAGCGCATGCGCCTTACCCAGCCACCCCGCAGGGGGTTGCTCCTTCCCCGCTATGACCCTGACCTGGGCGTTTCCGTTTTGTGCGTTGGATTGGACCACCTGCTTTGCTGTTTCCAGCGTTCCATCGTCCGAATCGTCGTCGTAGAGCCACATCATCAGGCTCGGGTAATCCTGTTTCATGAGGGAGCGCAGGCACTTCGCAATGTTGCCCTGCTCGTTGCGTACGGGAATTAGCACAGCGACGAACGGCTTATCTCCGTCCTCAAGCGGGTAACCGGTGGTGGTTGGTAACACGCGCATGTTTATGACCACAATCCCAAGGAAGGCCAGCAGCACAGCCAGCGCCACTACCGCATACACAAAGAGAGGCGTAAACACCTAGTTTTGTGTGCCTCCAAAGAGCCGTCTTATTTTTCCAATGCCACTCATCACCCCATCCCAGAGCCTATTTACCGAGCCCCGGCCCCCCAGCACGTGCTTGTAGCTGCTCTTATGGTATGCTGCCACATCCGCGTGCAATGCACCCGCTTCGGTTGCTATCGCTTCGCGTAATTTCTCCGTTAGAGCGCGCGATCCTGCTGCCTCGCTTTCTTGGTCAAAAAGGATAGGCGGGCCGATCCGCACATAAGCATCGGGGGCTTGCTCTATCATGAAGTCGTATCTGATCGCTACAGGCACGATCCAGCACTCGCCCACCCTGCGCGCTATGTTCGCCACCCCCCCGAAGAGCTTGAGGGGTCTCGCGTCGGGGTGGCGCATGGTGCCCTGCGGGAACATCCAGAGCGCCTTGTTCTCTCCGTCCGTCAATAGCGCCGTTATGTACTTGATAGAGTTGAGCGCCTTGCGCGGATCTTCCCTGTCGACCCCGAATACCCCTGCCCATGTGAAGAAGGGGTAGCGCGATAGATTAGGCTCCTCCATCATCAAATACGCATCGTGCTCGAATACCCGCTTGTTGAGGAGGGCCGCAATGTGCCCGTCGAACCACCCGGAATGGGTCAGGCAAAAAATCACGGGGTGAGTACCTTTGCTCCTCAACTTCAACGTTGCCGTATCTATCCTGGCGTATACCCCGCCGAACGCCCGCTTCAGCCCCGGCACGAGCAGGAGGTTGTACACTAGCCACTCGCCCGGCGGGTTCTTGTTCGCCCTGTGGAAACCTGAGCGCTGCGCCATTATCTTGTCGCCCCCATTACCAGCCTCGCCACGAGTCGCGCCGACAGCAGCACGAGGGGAATTCCACCGCCCGGGTGCACGCTCCCGCCCACGAAATAAAGGCCGTCTACGCCCGGCGCGCGGTTCGGCGGTCTCAGGAAGGCAGTCGCCCGGCTGTTGGACGGCAGGCCGTAGATCGAGCCACGCCAGGCATTATACTGCTCCCTGAAATCTTCGGGAGTGATCACCTCTTCAAAAACGATCCTATCTTTTAGCGCAGCGAGGCCCGCCGCCTCCAGCTTGCCTATGATCGCGTCTCTGTAAGGTCGTTTCCACATATCCCATTTGCTTGCTCCGTTTGCGGGCAGGGCGGGAGCATTGACAAGCACGAAGAGATTCAGATGGCCGGGCGGTGCTTGCGCGGGATCGCTTTTTGAGGTGCAGGCTACATAGATTGTCGGATCCGGCGCGGGTATTCCCCGCTCGAAGATCGCACTGAACTCGCCTTTGTAATCGCCCCCGAAGAAGATGTTGTGGTGAGACAACCTCTCGTAATCGCCCCGCACTCCCAACAGCAATACAAACCCGGAAGAAGACGGCTCCAGCCTCTTCATCCTCTTCACCAGCCGCTTGTCCTGCCGGCGTGACGGGACCAGGGCCGGATAGGCGTACATTGGGTCGGCGTTCACCACTATGTTGTCCGCGCGCACCTCTTCCGAGTTTGCCAGTCTCACGCCGACCGCCTGCGCTCCCTGAAATAGTACCTGAGTCACCTCGCAACCGGGCCGGAATTCGACCCCTAACTCCTTCGCTACGGCCAGCAATGCTTCGGCCAGCCGGTACAGGCCGCCCTGTATATACCACCCACCGCCCGCGATCTCGATATGGGGGATCATCGAGAGGGTGGCGGGCGCACGGTAGGGTGACGACCCATTATAGGTCGCGTACCTATCGAAAAGCTGCACCAATCGCCTGTCCTTGAAGAACCGGCTCACCGCCCGGTGCATACTTATGTGGGCATCGATCCTGGCAGCGTCAATCCCGCGCCTGGATAGGAGGTCGCGTGGTTTTGGCCGCTCTCTCAACAGGAAGATCGGCCCCGCCCGCTTGAAAAGTGTCCGCGAATAAGCCAGGAACCGGAATAGCCCTGTCACATCTCCAGGGGAGAGTGTTTCGACCTCTCGCGCCAATTGAGATAGGTTGGACGACATATCCATCTCAGAGCCATCGGGGAACCTGTAGCGGCAGATGGGGTCGAGCGGAGTCAGCGCCAGGTAATCTTGCATACGCCGCCCAGCAGCCCGGAATGTGTCGGCGATCACGCCCGGCAGCGTCACGAGCGATGGGCCTGTATCGAACCTGAAGCCTTCGCATTCCACAAGGTTGAGCTTGCCGCCCGCTCGCTCGTGCTTCTCAAGTAGAGTGACCTTGTACCCGGCTCCCGCCAGACGTACGGCGGCCCCCAGCCCTCCAAGCCCGGCCCCTACTACGATTACGCTTGGTTTAGAGTCCAAATGCCTGGAAACCTCAACCCGAAAGCTAGAACCCGAAATCGAGGACGGAAAATCCAGCGTAGCCGTCCACAATCACATCAGCCGCCGATAGGTCTTGCTCTTCGTTGAAGCCGTTTTTCAGGCCGATGCAGAACATGCCCGCGCTCCTGGCCGACAGCACCCCGTTCTTGCTGTCCTCTATTACTACGCAATCTCCGGGTCCGACGCTTAACTTACGGGCGGTGTACAGATAGATATCGGGTGCCGGTTTGCCCTGCCCGCCCACCTCCTCGGCGCTTACGACTACCTGGAACGCGCTCCGCAGCCGGAACCTGTCGAGCACGATCTCGATCCAGCTTCGCGGCGAAGACGAGGCCAGGGCCAGCGGCACCCCCCAACCGACCATCCTGTCAAACACGTTGCTGAAACCGGGCAGCAGCCGCGCTTTCTCACGGTAGATCTGGCCCGCGATTTCGTGGTACTGTTCCAGGAAATCCTCTCGCTTCTGCTTCATCCCGTACTCGTCCCTGAGCATGGCATACAGGTCGTCCAGGCTTCGCCCTATGATCTTGCCCTGGTCTGCCTGGGTCCACCCAGGCACGAGCGATTGCAAGAAGTAGCCTTCCAGCGATTTCCAGTGCATCTCGCTGTCGACGATTACGCCATCCATGTCGAAGATGATCGCGGCGTACGACGAAGCGCGAAAGTCGAAGGATGAGGGATACGGTTTTATCTGGGGCTTGCTGTCGCCGGGATCGCTCATTTGTCGAAGGTTATCAGTTCCTGGCTGTACACTTCGTACGCCCGGTCGTTGAAGCAAACGATAGTTACCTGCTCTATGGCATCGCTCTGCCTGAGCATGGTGACGATCTCGTAAATGGCAATATGGGCGGCCTTGTCCAGTGGGAAGCCGTAAGCGCCGGTGCTAATGGATGGGAAGGCAATGGTCTTGATGTTGTACTTTTCGGCCAGGGCCATGCAGTTCCGATAGCACCGCGCCAGCAATTCGGCTTCGTGGTGCAAGCCACCTTGCCAGACGGGGCCCACCGTGTGGATCACCCACTTCGCGGGCAGATTGTGCCCCTCTGTGATTTTGGCGTCCCCGGTTTCGCAGCCGCCCAGCGTTCGACATTCCTCCAGCAAGGCCGGCCCAGCAGCACGGTGGATGGCTCCATCCACGCCTCCGCCGCCCAACAGCGAGTTTTTGGCGGCATTTACGATGGCGTCTACTCGCTGCTGGGTAATATCGCCCTGCACAACTTCAATTCTGTCTCGCATAGCTGCTCCTCACCGTGTATTCATGCTGCTACAGAATACACTTTAGGCCGAGGCGTTGACAAGACGGACTCAGGTAAACCAGGGAGAGTCCCTCAATTGTCTTCCGGCGCGTGGTTGCTTCTTTGCACCTTTTGCTTCTTCCGCTCCAGGCTCCTGGTCGCGCGGTATTCCCTGTTGGGCTCTCGTTTCCCCGGTTACGAATTGCGCGTTGGATGCGGGGCGCACCAGAGAGCCATATTTGTTTGTGTACACCTGAGTGAATTCGGCCCCGAAAAGGAATATCTGCGCGGAGTAGTAGATCCACACCAGCACCACTACGAGCGAGCCGGTGGCCCCAAACGCCGAGCCTACATTGCCGAATCTCAGGTATAGACCGAGGGCGAATTGTCCCAATCCGAACAGCAGCGCGCTGATCGCCGCGCCGACCCATACGTCGGTCCAGGCGATCTTCACATCGGGCAGGAATTTGAAGAGCAGCGCGAAGACCACTGTGATCGCCAGGAACGTCAGGATCACGCTCAGTATCTGGCCCACTATATCGCCGCCGGGTAGGAGGCTCTTGAGGAACTCGCCCAGGGCAGCTACTGCTGCGTTCACCACCAGAGATACCAGGAGCAAGAAGCCTGTGCCCAGCACCATTGTGAAGGAAAGGAAGCGCTCTTTGAGCGTCGCTAGCAGGCCCCGGTTCGGTTTTGGCTCTACCTCCCAGATCGTATTCAGAGCATCCTTCAACTGGCCGAACACACCCGACGCGCCGAGGAGAAGTGTGACGATCCCTATGGCGGTCGCGAGAATGTTGGCTCCCCCCTTGTTGGCGTTGTCTATGGTGGAGCTAATGACGTCAGCGCCATCCTGGCCGATCACTTGCGCTACAGTGCCCACGATCTGGTTCTTCGCGTTACTGAAGACAAGGCTGGCAATCGCCACCGTGATCAGCAGAAGAGGGCCGATTGAAAAGATGGTGTAGTAGGCCAGCGAAGCACCCAGCCGCGACGCTTTGTCTTCGCTCCACTCTTTGAAGGTGTCTTTGCCAAGCCCAAGAATGTCCCCTGCTCCCATAAGAGATGCTCCCTGCAAGAAGATATGCGAACGCTATATTGCAAGGAGTATGCCGCGAGTGCGGGTGGTGGGAGTGACTGCTGCGTACTGCGTACTGCGTACTGCTTATTCTGTTATTGGTTGGTTTTCGGGGCGAATTATGTTGCAATTCTGACCACGGACTCGTAGATGGCTTTGAGGCCCAGCTCCAGATTTGGAAGCGATATGCGCTCGTCATGGGCATGCATCAACTCGGTGGGGTTGGCATCAGTCTCGTTTCTCATCGGGCCGAAGCCGTAAACGTACACGCCGAGCGGCTCTGCGAAGCGTGCATCGCTGGCTCCTGTTGCCATGTAGGGGACCAACCCGCTTCCCGTCAACTGGAAAGTCACGTCCTTCATGATCCTGAAAAGCTCGGTATCGAACCGGCTCGATGCACCATCCCAATATTCGTAGACCTCGATCTCTACCTCATCGCCTACCGCTTTCTGTACCTCTTTAGCAAAGTCATCGAGTGTTACGTGCGGGAGCGTGCGCCCGTCGCAACTCACCCAGGCCATGGAGGGGATTACGTTGATCCGGCTGCCGGCAGGGTGCAGAATCGTGGGTGTTGCCGTGTTTCGCAACTGCGCGTTGAGCGCCAGCTTCATCGAGTGGGGGAACGGGGCGTGTTCCAGCGTTATGTAGAACAACTCGTCTCGCAGGAGGTCCTCGATCAGCCCTTTTGCGTCGTCCCAGCCATCCAGCATCTCCTCCAGCATACCGCGCACCGCGTCGGTCGGCTGCAACGGCAGCGGGTTGCTACCAAGCCTCTCGAGCGCCCTCCCAAGCTTGATGATCGCGTTGTCGTCGTGTGGTCGGGAGGCGTGCCCCGGCGAGCCGTGGGCCCGGATGTGGAACCTGCACGCTCCTTTCTCGGCGACCATGCACGGGAAGAACGAACGCTTGCCAATACGCATCTCACCGCCTGCGCCCTCGCTCAAGCCGTACTCGGCGTCGAGCCAGTGTGGCATATTCTCCGCGACCCAGCGCATGCCCTTATATGATCCATCCTCTTCGTCGGCAGCCGCCAGCAGCACAACGTCGCGCTTCAGGCGCACCCCTGACCTGGCAAGGTCAAGGAATGTGGTCAGGTGCCATGAGCACCACTGCTTCATATCCACGGCCCCGCGCCCCCATACATACCCATCCGCTACCTCGCCTGAAAAGGGCGGCCTTGACCAATATTCAGGCTCCGCGGGCACCACATCGGTGTGCGACATAAGGAGGAGCGGCCTCTCTGAGCCATCACCCTTCAGCACAGCCCGCAGATTAGCCCGACCGGGTTCCGGCTCGATTACTTCACACTCCACTCCCACCGCCTCGATCTGCTGCCTGATATATTCGGCAGCAATGATCTCGTTTCCCGGTGGATTGCTGGTATCCAGCCGGATCAACCTCTGCAAATGCCCGATGCAACCATCAAGGAGCGCCTGCCACTTCGTATCCATACGCTAATTTCCTCCACCAACGAGACACCGGAACCATGGACCAGCGCCATTCGCGCCTATGGTCTACCTTGACACCTTTCGCGCCCGGAAGGTATAATTATGCGTCCGGGCGGTTAGCTCAGTCGGCTAGAGCGCGTCGTTGACATCGACGAGGTCGGGGGTTCGAGCCCCTCACCGCCCACCCAGAAGATTGTCAGGCTTGGGATTTCGGATTGAAGGGGCCTTATCTGAAATCCGGATTCACGATTCCCAAAAATCGGGTTTCCAGGCTCCGGAATTGTCCTGATTGGTACCATACCACTATTTGTGTATAGTATCAATATCCTATAGCGTCTCCTGTCTTTGACTTCCAGAGGGTGCTATAATGAGCTTGTGCTGTGAAATGCAGACGCCTCGGCATTCGGTCCGACATTTCCAGTGTGGTGTTTCAACCTTTCTCTTTGGTGGACTATGGCCGAAAGATCTAAACAAACAAAAATCCTGGACCCCCAGGTGGCGCAAGTGCAGCCCCAAACGAAGCCGCTTACTATTAGCGGCCTTACGTCGTTGGACCGCCTGACCCGCCTTTATGATGTCATCCGGTCAATTACTTCTATTACTCAGCTTGACAAGCTTCTTGACCTGATCCTTGCCTCGGCTACCGGTATGGTAGGAGCGCGCGGTGGCTTCCTTATGCTGGTCAACCCTGAGACAAACGAATTGAAGTGCGAAGTGACCTCCGGCGGGATGGCAGCCGGCCTCAGAGGCGCGGTGCTCAAAATCGATGAGAGGACTGTGCCAGGTATGGTCGCCTCCAAAGGCAAGCCCTACCGGGAGAACGATATATCGCGCAGCCCCTTCTTCGCCTCCCAGAAGCGCAACCCCTCAGGTGACTATCCGATCCACAAGCTGATGTGCGTTCCTCTCAAAGTGCAGGATCGGATCACAGGAGTGGTGCAAGTTCTCGACAAGACCACCGGCGAAGATTTCAACGACGACGATCTACGCCTCCTGCAAGCGATGGCCGATTCGGCAGCTATCTCGGTTGAAAACGTGCGTCTCTACGAAGCGGAACGCAAAAAGAGCGAGTTGCTTAGCCAGGCGTATGAGGACTTGCGCGCCAACTATGACGGCACTCTGCAAGCTCTTACCGGTCTCCTAGACGCCCGCGATACCGCCACCAGAGGGCACAGCAATCGCGTGGTGGCCCTTACTATGCGTCTCGTACAGGAAATAGGTATAACAGATCCTCATCGTGTCCGCTCTATCGAGCTTGGCTCACTATTGCATGATGTGGGTAAGATCGGCGTTCCAGATGCCATCCTCCGCAAGCCCGGCCCTCTCGATGGGGCGGAGTGGCAGCAGATGCGCGCTCACCCTGAGATCGGTTACCGGCTTCTGAAGCACATTGAATTTCTCAAGGACGCGCTGCCCGTGGTCCGCTACCACCACGAGCGCTTCAACGGCACAGGGTATCCATATGGCCTTGAAGGGAGGCAGATACCCTTTGAAGCGCGTATATTCGCTGTTGCCGATGCTTTCGATGCCATCGTCTCGGAGAGACCTTACAAGAAGCCCCGTACATACGAGGAAGCGGTCCATATCTTCACCGAGGATAAAGGCCATTTCTTCGACCCCGAAGTTGTAGAAGCGTTTCTGAGAGTTCCTAAAGAGGATTGGCTACAGATCCTCGAGGAGTCCCGCGAGACTTCGCTCTCTGAAGTCTAGAAGAACCTGTAGCAGCGACTTTCCAGCCATTCTGCTCGGTTGTAGGGTTACTCGACCGGGCTATTGGTGTATGTGCTTTGGGTGCCTGTCTGACCTGGCTGTTAGTTTTTCCTCAGGGTTGTGACGAAACCGATTATATTGAACATCCCGTAGCCGATAGGCCATGTAAACGGGAAAATTGCCATGAAATATGCCACAATTGTCCAGATCAGAGATAGCCACCAACCGACCAGAATGAAATAGATTATACGCACGATCAACGGGAACTGAGTGTCGCCGCGGGCGATCCGCAGCACCCCATCGGCATCTTGTATCACGTTAATCGACTGACTGCCGGGCGAGAGAGTCATAATTTGCGGAACGCGATTGAGCATTGTAAGGCCGAGTGGTAACCCCACGATAGTGACGTTCAGCAACCAGGCAATAGCTATCCAGATTGCTGCAAGCCACCAGCCGACGAAAATGAAATAGAGGCCCCTTACGAAACACCCAGGCCCACTGGGGTTGACAACGAACACGGTCTTCGGTATTGCTGACAACGGATCTGCCTCAGACCGTTGCGCCGGCGGTTGTGCCATTGATCCTGTTACCTCCTGATATCCATAATGGTGTTTGCATTACAACGAGAGTGCGAGGTGTTATCACCGCCCTGGAGATGCCTGTTTGGGCATATCAAGCTTCCCAGTCTGCTACATCTCGTCGTATGCGTAGAATAATAATATCATAGTCTGCCATCGAACCAATAATCTTTCGCAAGTACGCCTGGCGCGTACCTGTCGCCAGGCTTCCAAAAAAGAGCGTTATGCACATGGCAAGTACCTTTGGCGGCGATATCCACCCCCTAAAGTACGCTTTTTGAAGCCTATTCAAGCAACAACTTGATACGCTAAACTGAATATGCTAGCACAACAATAGAACCTATGGTGTTACATACCATCAGATAAGACAAGGAGCAACAGGGTGACCAATCTAAGCGGTGTTGAAACGGCAGCCAGGCTTTCTCAGCAAACAATCGAAGATTATATAGAAGCATGGGTAGCCAGGGAAATAGAGCGTGTAGCATTCCGCCGGGGTAAAAGCGATCCACGAAGCCTCGCACGCTCTCAAGCAAAGCTCATGTGTGCCACCCTGGAGGTTGCCAAAGACTGCACGGACGCCGATCACTATCTGGCCTGCAAACAGAGCCTGGACAGACAAGCCTACATGCTGTTGCGCATCGAGGAAAGCTATAGCTTCGCCTCTTTCCTCTCCGCACCGGAAGAAATCGCATATCGCTGATCATGAGGGGTCGATAGTAAAGCACTTATAGTAAACGGTGCATCAGAAGAGGCTCGGAAGAGCCTCTTCTGCTTGGCCCTCGCGCACAAATCCCAATCGATCTCGTGTCGAACCTCTGATCGCCCTATGGCCACCTAATTGCATATTATGATTGACTCTCACCCATACGCGTGCTAAAATAGTAGTGATAGCGAGAGGGAAAGCAATGGGCGAGCACATCGGTGGGCGACGTTTACGCGCTGCGGAAGGGTCGCGCTTCTATGTCGACCTGTTACGTGCGGCGGGGTTGGCTGTTGTCCTGGGCCTCATAATGGAGGCTTTGCTGGTAGTCGGTGGTCAGGAACCCGCCAATCTCACCAGTCTTCTCGATAACGGCCTGTGGCCTTTGCTGGTTTGTATGACGCTTGCCGTAGGTCAGGCGATTTCTTCTGCCAACCCATCCACCGCGGGTACATTTTCCCTCTTGATCACCCCTCTGGCGTTCCTGGTCGCCAAAATCGCCCCAAAAGGCGTGCGCGATCTCCTGGCAGGCGTCTCCCTTGGAAACTACCTCTCTGCCGATCTTCTTCTGGAAGCGGGATTGCGTGCTATTGAATATGCTGTGCTGGCGGCAGTTCTCGCCTACTTCTGGCGGCAACAAGGGGCAGGCATATTAATGCATCTTGGCCTGGGCCTGGGAATTGGTGTTCTGTTCGGCCTCTTTATCGCGGCCTTTGTATCACCGCCCTCTTTCCTCAACTGGGTTGAGGCGGAGGTGGTCTTTCCTACCGGCTGCGCCTTGATCGTCTACGTGTCGCAGACCCCAACCCAATTGTTACCAGACGACGATATGCTTACCTGAAAAGGCGAGCAAACACAGAATACCTTTCATGCCGGAATCGGGTAAAACAAAAGACCCGAACAGTCCTTGCGGATCGTCCGGGCTTTTGTCCTTCAAGAGGTCTGCAAACTGAGCAGGCGCGCCACCTGAACCGAAGTCCCTGTGAAGTCCACCTTTCAATGGACCTGCGACCCGTACTCACATAACCGATGAGCCGTCTCCGAAGAGCGATCTCTCACGACCCCCGTCTCCGGTGCGTTCCCGGCGAACCGTTCACGCGCTCCGGCGGGTGGTCCGGTACTTCTCTCTGCGCCGTCGAAGCGGCTAGCCGTCTGTACCGCAGTCCCTGTAGTTCCGAAGTAGCTTGATTATAGAGCGGCTCCAACTCGCTGTCAATGCCCATCCTCCAAAGTTTTCCACATCCGTGCAACCCCTGGAAGACCGGCATTGGCAGCTTGCAATAGTGTCTAGTTCGTGATGTCGCTGGCTCCGGAGGGCCACGCCTGCAAGGTCAGTGTCAGGTCCTGGTGCTGACCATCCCGAACGATAGTGAGGGTAACTTTGTCGCCGGGCTGCTTGTTGTTCAGGTAGCTGGTCAGGTCGCTGACCGCCCCTACCTTCTGACCGTCGATAGCTACGATTATGTCTCCTATCTGAGTGGTTGAGGTAGCTCCGGGTTGGCCTGTGCCTCCCTCGATACCCGAGATAGTAGAAGCCTTGAGTCCTGCCTGGGCAGCGGGGCTATTGGCTGTGACATCCATTACCAGCACGCCCCGGCTCACCGGCAGATTGTATTCCTGTTGTAGATCCTGGCTGATCTCAAGCCCTGCGATACCGATCCATGGCCTTTGTACCTGGCCGCCCTGCTCGAGCTGGCTCAGCAGTGACTTTACCTGGTTGATAGGTATAGCCAGTCCCACTCCGGTGAAGCCTTCTACCGGGCTTTCGATCATGGTGTTGATGCCTATTACTTCACCTTCGCTATTGAGGAGCGGTCCGCCGCTATTGCCGGGGTTGATTGCCGCATCCACCTGGATCAGGCCGTTCAGCGACCTGCTGCCGGTGGATCCTGCATCAGTTCGGTTCAGGCCACTCACGATACCCGACGATACGCTCTGATCGAGGCCGTAAGGGTAGCCTATGGCGATCACCTCGTCTCCCACCTGTGCGGTGGACGAGTCGCCCAGCGTTGCAGGCACCAGCAGGTCGCTCGGGGCGTCAACCTTGATCACCGCCAGATCGTCCTGCGGCGCGGTTCCTACTACTGTCGCGTCGTACTCACTGCCGTTGGAAAACTCCACCTTGATCGATGTGCCATTGTCGATCACGTGGTTGTTGGTGACGATGTAGCCGTTCGTATCGATGATTATGCCTGTGCCTGTGGCTTCGCCGCTGGCCGCAAACCTGCCGTTACCGCTGCGCACGATAGAGGTAATCCGCACTACGGACGGTGATACCTTCTGGTATACACTGCCGATGGTGATCGTGTTGCTCTGTGCCACCGTCTCTGAACTGCCGCTCGTGGCTATTTCGCTATTGCTGGCGGTCGATGTCGGAGCTGTAGCCACCGCATTGGAGTTCGCGTTGGTTGCCAGCATGACGGCCTCGGCTCCCGCGCCGCCCAGCACTGTTCCGAGTACGAGGGCACCGGAAACCATGAGGCCGAGCACAAGCGGTTGCTTCTTGCTCTGTTTCTGTGGGTGTATGATTGCGGCTTCTTCATGGTGTTCCGGCATGTATGGCCGTCGAATATAGTTCGGCTCCAGGGGGGTGGTTTGTGGCCCCCCTGAGCCGGTATTGCTGTAAATCTCGTTCTGAGTATTTTGCGTGTTATCGCTGTCCATTATTCTAATCTCCGTTTCTGTTCCTGTTTATAGCTTGATCTCATGTTCAAGACCGATTGCTATGTTCTCTCTATATCTATCTTACAGCGTAAGGCTTAATGTTAGCTGATTCATTTATTAATGTTTGGTGTAGAACCTACCCTGCGAGGGCGCTTGGATCAGCTACTATTGGCCGTATGACGTTACATCGGGCGGTGCGGTATAATCAATTCAGGAACACAACATATCAAGGATCTCAAAATAGAAGCGCACAGCGCGAAACGTCCTAAATGGGAATGGTAAGATAGGGTACAGGAGAAGCAGTACATATGATGCGAACAGTTTGCAAATCGAAGATTCATGGGGCAACCGTCACGGAAGCCAACCTCAATTACGTAGGTAGCTGCACCATCGATCCCACCCTGATGAAAGCCGCCAATATTGTTCCTTACGAGTGGCTTCACGTGGTCAACGTCAATACAGGCTCTCGCTTCCAGACCTATGCTATACCGGGCGAAGCAAGCTCAGGCATAATCGCTCTGAATGGGGCTGCTGCCCGCCTCGGGCACCCCGGCGACAAAGTGATCATCATGTGCGCGGCCTCTATCACCGAAGAAGAGCTTACAACGTTTCGCCCGCACCTGGTTTTCGTGGACGACCACAACCGGATAATCACCCCTACTGTAGGGGACCGCTCCTGGAACCTTGACGACCTGGGCGCGGAATCGGAGATCAATGACGCTCTGCGCGAGATGTCGCAGGCGTGACTAGTGGCGAGTGACGAGTGGCGAGAATTGAGCTCTGTTTGGTGCTTATTCGCTTGCTGGGTATCAGGTATCACGTATGAATGATGACCAAATCCAAAGTTCGATATCTAAGAGCCGCAATCTCAACACTCGGCTCATACATGCTGCCCACGAGGCCAACTCAACTGCGGCTGTCAGCCCGCCTATATACCAGACCAGCACCTATCGCCTTGCCTCTCCTGAGGAGGGAGCCGAGATAGCGCACGCCACCGCCCCCGCCGAGTTCTACACCCGGTACGGCTCGCCGAACAACAAGCAGGTCGAGCTGATGCTGGCGGCGCTGGAAGGCTCGGAGGGGGCGCTTGCCATCGGGTCGGGGGCGGCGGCTATCACGGTTGCGCTGATGTCCAACCTGGCTGCCGGGGATCATGTCATAGCGCAGAACGTCCATTACACTTCGGCTATGACCCTGCTGACGTCCACTCTCCCCCGGTACGGGGTGGAGGTGACGATGGTGGACCAGACCGACATTGACGCGTTCGCATACGCGCTTCGCCCGAACACGAAGGTTATCTACACCGAATCGCCTACCAATCCTACTATCGCCCTCACGGACCTGCGTGGTACTGCCGATCTGGCCCACTCGGTTGGCGCGCTGGCGATTACCGACAATACCTTCGCATCCTCGTTCAACCAGCAACCTCTCGCGCTTGGCTACGACCTGGTGTTGCACAGCGCCACCAAGTACCTGAATGGGCACGCCGACGTGACGGCGGGTGCGCTGATGGGGTCACGCGAACTGATCGACCGGGCGTGGGATTGGATGAGGGTGTACGGGCAGGTGCTGCACCCGTTTGAGGCGTGGCTGCTGCGGCGCGGGCTGATTACATATCCCCTGCGGATGGCCGTTCACAATTCGAATGCGCTGGCGGTGGCCCGGGCCCTGGAAGCGCACCAAGGGGTTGAGAGGGTGTATTATCCCGGTTTGGCGTCGCACGCGCAGCATGAGCTTGCGCTGGCGCAGATGCCGGGTGGGTTCGGGGGGATGGTGTCGTTCGAGGTGAAGGGCGGGTTCGACGCGGTGTACCGGCTGATCGGGCGCACGCAGGTGTGCGTGCTGGCGGTTAGCCTGGGCGGGGCAGAGTCGCTGATTACGCACCCGGCCTCTATGATCCACTCGCGGCAATCGGACGAAGAGCGCGAGGCAGCCGGGATCTCGCCGGGGCTGATACGGTTGTCAGTTGGGTTGGAGGCCGCCGAGGATATTATCGCGGACCTGGACCAGGCGCTCAGTTAGGAGTTCTCTTCGGCCAGGGCCGCCCGCACTTCCTCGGCTTGAGATCTGGCCGCGCCGGTTGGGTTGTCGCCCAGGTTTGCCAGCACGCCTTCGAGGGCCATTCTGTGGGCCAGTTTCAGGGCGTCTTCTTGAGGGACGGCTATATCAGGCTCGACGCCTGTGCCCTCCCAGTTTGTGCCGCTGATGGCGTTGATGGGGCGTCCTATTGGCACGAATACGCGGAAATGGGGTGTTATTTGCACATCGCCGCCGGGGTGGGCACCTCCTCCCGTGGTCTCGCCGATTAGGGTGGCGCGTTTGAGGTTCTTCAGGTTGTAGGCGAACTCCTCCGCTCCTGAGAATGTGTTTTTGCCGGTGAGGACGTAGACGGGCTTACCGGGCATGCGCTTGCCGGGTATGTAGGGGAAGGTCCAGGTTTGGGTGGTCTTGTCCTCGCTGCGGTTGTAGAAGCTGTTGAGGTGGACGGGATCAGGGTCTAGCAGGTAGCTGGTGAGGAGAGCCACCATAGAGGGGGTACCTCCATTGTTCCGGCGCAGGTCTATTATCAGGGCCTCGGTGTGGTAGAGGAGGCTCATGGCGGCAGCGGCGGTGTCGCCCGCGCCCTCCCACCCGGCGTCCCAGAGGTTGCGAAGGTCGAGGTAGCCGATGTTGCCCGCGAGGCGCTCGACCCGGTAGAACCCGAAGTTTTGCCTGCGGGCCATATCGATGTAGGCAGCGATTTCCTCCGGCGAGTAGTCCTCGCGGGGGGCAGTGACGGGCCTTGCCTCCTCGTTGTAGCGCACCCTCACGTGTTTGTCGCGGTTGACGGCCTGGAGGTCGGATGTGAGCCGCTCGCAGAGGCTCTCAGGGCTGTCCAGAGGGTTGTAATCGCCTCGCGCCAGGGCATCGAGGATGGCCTGGCCCATCTTTGCCCCGATCTCAGGGAAGACGTAGTAATCGATGAGAGTGTGGGCTACGCTTTCTGTTACCTGGCGCTTTGTGGCTTCGTCCACAACTAGCTGGGTGTGTGTATCCATTGAGAAAGCTCTCTTTCTGGTCAGTGACGAGTGACGAGTGACGAGTGACGAGTGGAGGGCAAGCGGTGATTCTTTGTTGTCTGTATACAGGGGCACCGGAGGGTGCGCTTCCGGTTCTCCGGTGGTAGCCATGCTCTCTTTCGTGTGCCTTTCTTTGCATCATATTAGCATGGCGTTTTGTTTTGTGTCGAGGTGCGCGGAATGCGGAGTGGTTTTTGAGATTGTGGTGTGGCCTGCGGCCTTGGCCGCTGTGTGCTTTTTGTTTGTTGGCCTGATAAGGTGCTTCTGTATCTGATGTTAGCGCGTCTGTTTGTACCTGGATACGCACAAATGGGTAGTTTTCGGGGGGATTTTGATGGGTGGGTGTTGTTGTTTAGGGTGCAAGGTATGGTGGGTAGGGTGCATGGGCCCTGGGGGTCATGCACCCTGTTGGTTGTTCTCCTTTTTGTTGCTTGTAGGGATAGGTGTCCCTTTGCGCAACTGGTCCGTGTGCCGTGTGGGCAGCAGGGGACTATTCCGGTTCCTAGCAAGCGATGTGTGGGCAGTAGGAGGTTATGATGACCAGCCTGGTACTCCCTTCCAGACGCTGGTCGAGCACTGGGATGGCACTTCCTGGAGCATCGCGAGTAGCCCCAGTATCGGCACCGCGGACAACTACCTGGTCGCGGTGTCGGCTGATTCGGGCAACGATGTTTGGGCGGCGGGCTACTACGATGCGAACTCCCCACAGCCATTGATGTTGCGGTACCAACCCTGTGCTTCCACACCTACACCTACGCCTAAGCCGAGCGCCACGCCAAGGGTCGTGGTCACACCCACGCCTGCGCCAACCTACCCACCCGCCGACATCCCTGGCTCAAATAGCCGCTTCTTCCCCCAAACAGGCAAGACCGTCAGAGGTATCTTCCTCGACTACTGGAACACCCATGGCGGGCTCGCCCAACAGGGTTATCCCATCTCCGACATGTTCGGCGAGGTTTCCGATCTCAACGGACAAGTGTACACTGTGCAGTACTTCGAGCGAGCCGTGTTCGAGTACCACCCTGAGAATGCCCCTCCCAACGACGTATTGCTCTCGCTCCTCGGCTACTACACCTATAAGCAGAAGTACCCTGGACCGGAAGGTGCTCCATACCAGAACAACAGCCCACCGGCAGGTGCCATGCTTTTCCCGGAGACGGGCAAATGGGTAGCAGGGGGGTTCCTGGTTTAGGCAGGGGGGTTCCTGGTTTATTGGAAATCACATGGTGGGCTGGCGCAGCAGGGCTACCCCATCTCCAACGAGTTCCAGGAGAAGTCGGCCACGGACGGGAGGGTGTACAGTGTACAGTACTTCCAGCGAGCGGTGTTCGAGTACCACCCTGAGTACAAGGGCACACCAAACGAGGTGCTGCTGTCGCTGCTTGGCGCCTTCAGGTACAACGACATGTATCCGGAGTAGTGCGCCCGTGCGCCCGGCACGGCGCCACGGCCTGCTCCTAAGGCGTGCGACTTGATACTACCCGGCCCTACAGCCAGCCTGGCGTGTCTCAGTTGGCGGCTCGTATGGAAAGGCTCTCTCTCAACTGGAAAGGCTCTCTCTCAACGCCTATTCAGGGTAACATCAGAGGGCGCGCCGAAATCGCCACGGCTACCACGGCTACCAGGGCTAAAAAGAACCCAGCACTAGCACCAAGCACAGATTGGTTCATATCTGAACGATCCTTCTGACCTCGCAAACCCATAGGCACGTATACAACAGGCAGAACAAGTCTACGGATTAGGGTCTGATTGTCGCAACTAGAGTCTGTGGCTGTTTGAGTTGGTACTTGTCGAAAGTGATAAGGGGTAAGTTGAGCTGTCTGGCTAGTGCCAAAAACAGAGCATCGGCTCCTCTGATCCTGTAGTCTGCGGCCAAGTCAGTGGCCTCATCAACAAGTGCCTGGTCTATAGGTACGAGTCGCATGATGGGTAGAGCGTAAAGCTGGCTGACCGCCTTATGCGCATCGGCCTGAGGGTTGTTGGGCGGTAGGGTTTCACGGGCAATCACCGATGCTACCTCGATCACGAAGATCATGGGAGCCACAAATGAGCCACCATTAAGTATGTATCTGTCTATCCATGTGCGGGCAACCTGGTGGTTGGAGTCGTGAGGCAGTAGCCTGCTCGCCCAAACACTTGTGTCTATGATGACCGATACTCCCGCTGCTCCCGAAAACGCCGAAGGCGCAGAAATCGCTCGGGGACTGGGATTGGTTGGGCTAGCGCCGGTCATTGCTGATTGTTTCAGCCACGTCGCTCAGCTGAGTGTGGTGGCCTATTTCAGCAGCCAAGCTGTTCAGGTCTTGCACTATTGCCCGTCGCACTTCAATGCTCACATCTCGGTTCACGGGTACTACCCTTGCCACTGTGCGCCCACGCTTGGTTATCTCAATCACCTCGCCCCGCTCTACTTCTTCTATGGTTTCGCTCAGGTGATCCTTCAATTCTCGCAACCCTATGCTCTTCATACACACACTCCTTCCTTGACAGCAGACCTATACTACATGAGGCCTCAGAAGAGGCCTCATGTAGTATAGCAGCGCCAGTTAGGCTTGGCAAGGTCGAAGAAAGAATAGGAAAGAGACATTTCTTTCTGTTGTATACTTCTTTGAGGCAATCGTCCATGCCTAGCGGGGGCTATCTGGGCATCTGCTAAGGAGCAAGAATAACAGCGGGAAATATCTCCCGGTGCTATTGGCGGGGCATTGGCGGTAGATTGAGAGGGAAAGGATGGCGGAAATGGAACCAGTGAAACCGGTCATACCGGTCATTCCAATCAGGAAGAGTCATATGAAGTGGACTCAAGAGCGGCTGTCGGAGCAGCTAGAGCAGTGGCGCCGGTCGCTGCAAG
Organism: uncultured Chloroflexia bacterium; assembly: GCA_963797095.1. Lineage (GTDB taxonomy): Bacteria > Chloroflexota > Chloroflexia > QHBQ01 > JADMIH01 > JADMIH01. The sequence continues at coordinate 117,042 of CAWCNY010000001.1, forward strand.
AGCAGGATCGATCCGCTGGCACCGTTGAGAAGTATGTGGAGGCGGTGCTGCGCTTTCTCGCCTGGTACGAGCAGGAAGAAGGAGGCGGTGCTCCATTGCAGTTGGAGGCCCTGACGCCGATTGCCCTGATTGGCTATCGGAGCTACCTGCAGCACGAGCAGCAGAAGTCGGTCAGCACCATCAACCTGCGTATCAGTGCCCTTCGTGCCTGGTGCGGCTGGTTGGTTGATAGGGGCCACCTGACTTCCGACCCGTCATCTCGCGTAAAGTTGGTGAGCACGAACAAGGACGGAGGTGGTGCTTCCGGTCATAACTCCAAACGGGAGGGGCTCACCGGTTCCCAGGTCAATGCTCTTCTCAGGCAGGCGCAGGCCTCCGGAGAGGGGGAGCGCAATTACGCAATCCTGCAAGTATTGCTGCAGACAGGCATCCGACTAAGCGAGTGCAGCGGCCTGCGCTTCGGAGACATCACTTTCGGGGAACGCAGTGGCATGCTTCTGGCGCGGGCAGGCAAGGGTAACAAAGCTCGCTCCGTGCCGCTCAATTCTTCAGCGCGAGAAGCGTTGGCAGTTTACGTTGCGCCTCGCTTGGGTTGGAGAGGTGTGGGAGAGGAAAAGACGATGTCGCTGAAGGTGCTCCTCAAGGTAGTTGCTGCTAAATGGCCCAGGCCTGGGACGTCGCAAGCCTTTGAGCCGGTGTGGCTGAGCCGTAAAGTGTCTATTCTGCCCGCCCTGGCGGCCTCTATTCTGCAGGAACCTGTGCGGATAAAGGGTCGCGACAACCAGTCATACGTCGTCCTTACGCTGTGCCGCATGATGTATACGTTGCACCATGGCACAGTCGCTTCAAAGGCGGTTTCGGCACGCTGGGCGCAGGAAACATTGGATAGACGGTGGGGGCCGTTGATTGAGCGAGCGTTGGCTGAGCGGCACAATCCGGGAGCAGCAACGCCGGCCGAGGATGTAGAGGGAACATTAGAATTCATCCTCTATGCCCTGGAACGCAGTCAGGCGTTATCCCCAGCTTCGCACCTCATGTTATCATGACGCACGTGGGGATTGGGAACAGGCTTTGGACACTAGCCTGGGTTGATTGGTTCCAACCGTTCAACCACTCATGCGAAGCGACCTCGTATCGCACGGGACACTCAAAATTTGAAGTGACAGAAAACGTCCCGGCAACCGTTGGCATGACGATACGTAACAAGAACCGACGATCCCCTAGACGGGCATGACGGGTTGCCATCATGGCAACAGGCGAAATGGCGCCAGTCCGGTGTGCGGCTATGCCGACATGGCAACCGTGTCTCACCAGAGTGGAGAAACCGAGAAAGACCCCAACTCCTGAAGCACAGCGGGTAGATGTTCACGAAACGATGCATGATCCCATTTGGTCGCCAGGTCGTCCAGTTCCTCACACATTCCCGGAATCGGTCGTCTATGAGACTCTGAGATTTGGTACCAGAACTCCTCTATATTTGTGCAGGGCGTACTCGACGGCTTCCGCCAGGCTCAGCGCTTCGCCCACTGCCCAGGCGCGGGCGAATATGCCCTTGTCGAGCAGCGCACGGGCCTGCGCCACGCTCTGCTCGTACGTCCTACGGTCGACGCGGTCCAGCACGGCGCCCAGGCTCGATACCAGCCGGTCCACAGCACCCAGCAGCATCGCCGCCCCCTCTCCCCGACCCTCGTGTGCGGCCAGCCCGCCCAAGCCGGCCAGCCCTGCCAGGGCCCCTTTCCGGTTGCCCATATCCGCAGTCAGCGTGAGGCTCTGGGCGAGCAGAGCCCTTGCCCGGGCATAATCTCCCCGTTCCATAGCCAGCAGCCCGAGCCGGCCGGTGGGCCAGGCCATCCCCAGCTTGCTGCCCACCTCTCTATTGCCCGCCAGCCCCTCCTCGTAGAGCGTCTCGGCGAGAGCGTAATCGCCTTCGCCGTGGGCCACACCGCCGAGGAAAGCCAGACACCAGGCCACCGTCTGCTTATCGCCCACCTCTCGGAGCAGTAGCAAGGCTTCACCGAACAAGGACCTGGCGTGGACCGCCTCGCCTTCTTCCATGGCGACCACCGCAAGCTGGTGCAGGCTCAAGCCGATACTCCCCTTATCGCCAAACTCCCGGCGGAGGGCCAGGCTCTCCTCGTAGAGTGCGCGGGCGCGAGCATATTCGCCCTGCTCCCTGGCCACAACGCCCAGGTTGTGCAGGCTCATCGCGATCCCTGGACGATCCCCAAGCTCCCGGCGGAGCGCCAGGCTCTCCTCGTAGAGCGCGCGGGCCGTGGCGTAATCGCTCAGTTGCTTGGCCACGAAGCCGAGGTTGTGCAGGGCCGTGCTGAGGCCGATCTTGTCCCCGAGCTCCCAGCGGAGCGCTAGGCTCTCTTCGAACAGCGCGCGGGAGGCATAGAAGTCGCCTTGCTCGTTGGCCACGATGCCCAGCCCGTTCAGCGCATTCGCGACGCCCCATTGATTGCCCAGTTCCCGCTGCACTACGAGACTCTCCTCGAACAGCACGCGGGCTGCAGAGTAGTCGCCCGCATCAAAGGCCAGCCTCGCCAGGTGGCCCAGCGAAGCGGAGATGCTGGACCCGTCCCCGGTCGCTTGCCCCAGCGCCAGCGCCGCCTCCAGCGCAGTGCGTGCGGCCGCCGCATCGCCCTGCCACCCGGCGAGGGAGCCTGCAGCATTCAGCGCTTTAGCCTTGATTCGGACCATGTCCGCATGATGTGGCGGGGGCGAGCCGTCTCCGAGCCCGGCCGGGCCCCTGCCCGCGTCCGCAGCCACAGCCCGTTCTTGGGACTCCAGTCCCAATTCAGGCTCCTTGCCCCGCTCGACGTTCGCCCATACAGACAGTGCTTTCTGCAAGTGGTCTCTTCCCTCGGTGTACAGGCCCTTTGTGTGCCAGAAGCGATAGAGGGTGGCTCCCAGCCGCAGTCCCAACTCTGCTGCTTCGGCTACTTCCTCGCCTTGTACCACTGTGGCCTGGACCGCGGACCGGCCATCGGTATTCCCCGCCGTTGCCTGTTCACCAGCCCACACCAGCACCGCCCGGAGGTTTTCATGCTCATCTTCCAGCCGGGCGAGCCACTCCTGCTGCTCTTTGCCGGTGAGGTGCGGCTCCGCTTCCTCGGCTAGCCCCAAGAAGTAGCGGGCATGCTCCCGGGCCAGCACAGCGGCTTCCCCGCTCTCCGCTAGCTTCTCCCGGGCGTATTCGTGGATCGTCTCCAGCATCCAAAAGCGCGGCTCGCCGGCGCGGCCTGTGGCCTGCCGCAGCAAGTTCTTGCTCAACAGGGCTTCGACCCCCTCGAAGACGTCGATCCCCAAGCGTCCATCCCAGTTGCAGACGGCTTCCAGCGCTTCCATGCTCCGCCCACCCGTGAAAGGAGCCATCCTGCGGAAGAGCTGCTGCTCGCCCGAGTCCAGCAGGTCATAGCTCCACTCAATCGTCCTACGCATCGTCTGCTGGCGAGCCGGGGCGTCTCGGGCGCCCTCAGTTAGCAGACTCAGCCGCCTGCTCAGCCGGGCGAGCAGGAGCGGGGGCGGGAGCATGCGCACGCGGGCCGCGGCCAGCTCGATCGCCAGCGGCAGCCCGTCCAGCCGGACGCAGATCTCCGCGACGGCTCGCGCATTCCCGGCGGTCAGCCGGAAGTCCGGCCGGACATCGGTCGCCCGCTCGACAAAGAGGCGCATCGCTTCGTACTGGGCCAGCTGCTCCAGGGGTGGCAATTGCCGCAAATCGGGAAGCGACAGCGGCGGCACCGGGTACTCCCGCTCGCCCCGCACGCCGAGGGGCACGCGGCTTGTCACCAGTACCTTCAGACCAGGGCATGAGGAAAGCAAATGGCTCACCTGGGGGCCGGCATCTACCACCTGCTCGAAGTTGTCCAGCAGAAACAGCACCTGCTTGTCCCGCAGATACGCAGCGATACTGTCCAGCACTCCCTCTATCCCCGGCAGCCGCTGATCTTTGATCCCCAGCGCCTTGGCGATTGCGGCGACCACCAGCTCGGGGTCGGTCAGCGGGGCCAGGTCGACAAAGCATGCGCGGTCGGAGAAGTGCTCCTGCACGCCGGCCGCCGCATTCAGTGCGACCCGGGTCTTGCCGACTCCGCCCGGCCCCGTCACCGTGAGCAGCCGCACCGCGTCCTGCAGCAGGCGCTCACCGACCGCAGTCACCTCGGCCTCCCGCCCGATCAGCGGCGTTGCCGCGGCGGGCAGAAAGCTCGTGCCCCCCAACGGCGGCTCCGGGTGCACTTCGTGCGCGGCGTCGCGGATGCGTTCGTATAGGGCGCTTGTCTCGCGGGCCGGTTCGAGGCCCAGTTCGGCGGCCAGCGTCCGCCGGCAGGCTTCGTACTGGGCGAGCGCCGCGCTGCGCTGTCCCGTGCGCGAGAGGAGCCGCATCGCCTGGCGGTGGGCCTCTTCGCGCCAGGGTTCCAACTTCAACTGCCACAACGCGAAGTGCAACGATTGCTCGTGTTCGCCCACCTCCTCGTGAAAGTCCGCCAGGCGCTCGAGGGCATGCATCATCTGGCGATGGTGCGTCTCCCGCTCTAGCAGCAGCCACTCCTCAAACGCCCCGGTATCCGGGACGAGGAACCCTTGCAAGAAATCGCCCCGGTACAGGGTGGCCGCCTCGTGAAAGTGGTCGATACATTCGGCACAGTGATCTGGATGCCCGGATTGATGCTGATGCGCCTGGCAGGCCGCGAGGAGTTGGGTGAAGACCGCGACATCGCACCAGGTATCGCTCGCCGGGTTGAGTTGCACGGTCTGGCGGGTGACGAGCAAGGGGCTGGTGCCGTTGGGGTCGTCCTCATCGGGCTCCCGCAGAGCCTGCCCTGGGCTTGTCGAAGGGTCACAATTCGCTCCGACACCACTCCCGGTGCTACTAAGGATCCGGCGCAGGACGTAAAGGGTCTGGCGCAGGCTATGCCGGGCCTCTTGGTCTGGCTGCTCGGGCCACAGGAGAGCCGCCAGGGCATCGCGGCGGTGGGGCCGGCCCCGCTCGATAAGCAGATAGGCCAGAAGCGCGCGCATTTTATCCGACTCAAAGCCGGTAACACTCACGCTATTGCGCGTGAGGTGGAAGGGGCCGAGAAAATAAGTACACAGTTGCGACATTGCCGGACCTGTTGCTACATTAACTAGCCAGCTGTCCTCTATCATACCGCACGCCCGACGTACGTGCAATCGGCCCAGCAGCGGGCCAGCAGTAGGTCTGTTCAGTTGCCAGACAACAGCATCGCATAGCCGTGCCCCGCAGCCGACGTCGTGTTGCTCCCGCGCCGGGTTTGCCGCCTGTCTCATGACGGATCTCATGACGATCTAATGACGGTTGGCTGCTACCCTGTTACCAACCCTGACTGAACTGGAGACGACATTGCCGAACTCACCAGACGATCGTGAACCACACTATCTGTCCTATCTGCTCAGGCTATGGAGCAAAACGGACAATCAGGGCCAGCAGGTGTGGTGCGCGTCTCTGGAGACGCCTGGCAGCCACAAGACGGTGCGCTTTGGGGACCTACCCGCGCTGTTTACCTTCCTGCAAACCCAAGTAGGAACTGCACCGCAAGGGGGATTGGACCAAGAGGAGTAACAGGCCCATGAGGAACCGTCCTCGTGACGGAGTTCCAAGTTGCATAGCTGTTTAGCGTCTGCCTGAAAGGAGGAATACATGTACGTAGTAATCAACCATTTGCACCTTGATATACCAGTAGATCAGATACTCGACACGGTGCGAGAGGAGTTCGTGCCTTCACTCGCCGCCTTGAAAGGCTTTCATCACTACTACCTGGTAAAAGAAGCCGAAGACCGAGCCACTGTGCTGGCATTCTATGAGAGCGCCGAAGATGCGGCTAGCGGGGCCGCTGCTATCGGCCCAACATACTTTGCCAAGCACATAGCCCCGCATCTCGCCAGCGAACAGGTGCGCACCGTGGGCGAAGTGGTAGTTCAGGCAAGTGGTAATCCGGGCAAGGGATAGTCTAGTTGCTTCGAAAGGAGGTATCGACAACTCGCATAACCAATCTCTTGCACGGTATGGATCGCACACCCTACAAACAAATGAGAGTACCCGATGTCAAAACAAACAAAGGAGATTAAGCAATGTCAACTGAACAGAACAAGGCGGTTGTCCGCCGATTCATGGTGGAAGTGTTGACCGGTCGCAACGTGGGCCTGGCCGACGAACTACTAGCGCCGAACTACGTGAACCGCATGACAGGTGCCGACCTGCCTGCCTTTAAGGGGTTTCTCACCGGCATGGCGTCTGCGCTCAGCGACCTCCGGTTTGAAATCGATGATCTGCTGGCCGAAGGGGATGCGGTGGTGGCCCGCTGGAAGATGGAGGCAAACCACACCGGTTCGCTGATGGGAGAATCGCCCACGGGGAAGAAGATATCAGCTCGTGGCCTGACTTACTACCGCCTGGACAACGGCCGGATCGTGGAAGATGATCCGCTATCGACGCCCGATCTGTTGCAGGAACTCGGCGCACAGGTGCCTGCGCAGGCGGGCGCTGTCGCAGCAGGTTAAGGAGGAAATCATGGACAGCGCTACCTCAATCCGACGCCTCTACGACCTCATCAACGCCGGTGATATCGACGGTTTCGGCCAGCAACTCGCCGACGACTTCGTCGAGCGCGCCGAAATACCCGGAATCCCGCCCACGAAAGCCGGCGTGGTCCAGTACTTTCGGATGCTAATCGCAGCGTTCCCGGACTTACGGATGGACGTCGAAGACGTGATTGCGAGCGGCAACAAGGCAGTTGCGCGTGTGCGAGTGACCGGGACGCATAAAGGTGAGTTTATAGGAATGCCGCCGACGGGCAGATCTGTCGCGGTGGACCTCATCGACATCACTCGCTTTGGCGATGACGGGCTGGCACACGAGCACTGGGGAGTGTCCGACCAACTCGCTCTGCTCCAGCAACTCGGCGCGATCCCGGCAGGGGCTCCAGCCTAGCTGGTCGCAGTGCGAATCGGTCTGGGAGACATCGCAGAAAGGAGCTAAGGCAGTGGCAATCAAGGTGATCGTGGAACTACAGGCCAAACCGGGCAAGCGGGCTGAACTCAAGGATCTGCTGGAGAGCGTTGCGGCGAAGCTTGGACCGGGCGAGCCCGGTTTCCTGGGCAGCACACGCTACGAGGTACTCGATAGTCCCGACGTACTGGTTGAGATTGCCGATTGGCAGTCGGCCGAGGTGCGCGCGAGGGCTATGCAGGAGGCTATGGCCAGCGGCGCCTACGCACCTCTGATGGATCTGTTAGCCGCGCCCTTCAAGGCGCTAGTCATCAGGGAACTGCCCTGACGGGCGGACGACGTCGCCGTCGTCGCCTTCAGCAGGACGCGGCCGGCGCGCTGCGCCTGCAACCCCTGTCAATCATACGTGTTTAGCAAAATCAAGGAGAATCAACCATGTCAGCAGAAAACGATGTCCGACAGGCATCAGCACAATTCTACGCCGCATTGAACAGTATGGCCAACGGGGATGCCAGCTCAATGCCTGACATCTGGTCCCACAGCGCGACCGTCACGACCATGCACCCGATCGGCGGTCGGGAAGTCGGCTGGGAAGAAGTCAAGGAGCCGTGGGGCCAGGTAGGCCAACTGGCCTCAGGCGGGCAGATTTAACCTGAACGAACAACTCATTCAGGTTTCCGGCGATATTGCCTATGAAGTGGGACTCGAACAAGGTCAGTTTACACTGGCCGGAGAGCCGGTCGCCATCGATCACCGCGTCACAAACATCTACCGCCGCGAGAACGGGGCCTGGAAGATCGTCCATCACCATGCTGATACTTCTCCTGCCATGCTGGACATTCTCAGCCGTTTGCAGGCCAGGGCGTAGTTCTGAGGGGAGCCCCATCCACTTCTGAAGCTTATGGATCTTATGGATGCTCACTATCCAGATCTAGCATGGAGGTTCAAACCAGTGCAAATGAAGATCAGACGTTTCATTATGACAATCGTAGCTTTCGCTCTGCTCATAGTCGTGACGGTGGGGGCTACCGGAAAGGCCACAGCCGCGCCGAACCGCCAGGCAGGTCCGCAAACCTGGACCGTGTTGGTAGGCGCGCAGGCCGAGATTGAACAGACCGATATGGGCCCGGCGGGTGCCTGGCAACTCATGAAGTTCTATCCGGACAAACTGACCATCAACGAAGGCGACACGGTGGTGTGGAAGATCAACTCGGCAGAGTTTCATGACGTAATCTTTGCGCCTCCCGGCCAGGCCTTCGTGCCGCTCACTACCGCCGAAGGGGGCCAGAACGGTCCGCCTACAGTGGTCATAAGTCCTCTATTTGCGGCGCCTTCAGGAGGCCCGAATTACGATGGCACAACCCTGGCCAATTCGGGCGAGCTGGCCATGGCCGCGCCGGGCTCACCGGAATTCCGCCTTACCTTTCCCAAGGCAGGCAGCTACGACTACTACTGCAACATCCATTCGGCTCCGCTTCCTGACGGACAGATCGCAGGCATGACCGGCAACATCACTGTCCGGGCTGCCGGTTCGGCGCTTGCCAGCACTCCCGACCAGGTAAGCGCGGACGCCCAGGCCGCCATCGCTGCCGACCAGCAGGCTGCCACGGCAGAAGATACCCAGGTTAAGCAGGCGATTCCTCCTACGTCGAACTCTGATGGCACGATGACCTACCACATAAAGGCCGGCTTCGACACGCAGACGGCCGCGTATATGCGTTTCACCCCTTCGGACATCACGATCCACGCGGGTGATACAGTAACTTGGCAGCAGAATTCCGCCGTCTCGCCCCACACCTTTACACTTACATCAGGGGCAAAAGATCCCGATCTGGTGGTGGCGCTACCTCGATCATCCGGCCCGCCCAAGCTTATTCTCAATCCACAGGTTTTGCTGCCTGCCGGTGGCACGACCTACGACGGGCAAGGCTTCTTCAGTTCAGGCTTTGTTCCCGGTACGCAGGATCCCACTCCCGGCCCTCGGACTTACAGCCTCAAGTTCTCCACGCCCGGAACCTATGAATATATCTGCATACTGCATGATGACATGGGAATGAATGGGCACATCACTGTGCTGGCCGCCGGGGACGCCGGAACGACGCCGGGTATGCCCTCCACCGGGCGATCCGGTAGCGAGGGCGCGCTGCTGTTGGCTGCCGGGTTGGCTGGTCTGGTGCTCCTTTTGGCTGGTTTCACTCTTCGCCATAAGGTCATAAGCTTGCGCCGGTAAACAAGACGAACTGAGAGGACGATGAGCGGATTCGCCTTTGTCAAGCGGGTTCGCTCCTTCTCCGGTGGCCAACAGATGACAGTTGATAGTGCCAGAAGCAGCTGGCTGGCTCGGCTTAGCTGATTGGGACGATGAGACCTTGCTAGGCATCAATTAGGTCTTCCCCATATCGGGGATCAGCGTATTCCTCGTGTCCACGGGTCCACGCGTCCACTTTGTATGGCGAATGCCACGTTGCTCGTTACGCAGTGCGTAGTTACAGGAGAGCATTGAATGGAGTGCCCGAATTGTAAGACACGAAATCCCGAAGGCGCCAGGTTCTGCTTCAACTGCGGCGCCCCGCTGCCAATAGCCTGTCGAAATTGCGGTACGAGCCTCGTGCAGGGCGCGAAGTTCTGCTTCAACTGTGGAACGCCGGTGGTATCGACGACCGACCATCGACCACCGACCACCGACAATGGAGGGCGAGTGGCTGATGACGAGATGCAACCATCATCTGTGCAGCCCTATCCGTCCTCCGTACACACCTTGGAAGAGGAAGCCGTTGGGGGTCGGTCGTCGGTGGTCGACCGTCTGGAGCAATATATCCCCAAAGAGTTACTGGCCAAGCTGGAGCGGGCGCGGGCCAACCGCAGCATGGCGGGGGAGCGGCGCATCGTAACGATGCTCTTTTGCGACGTGAAGGGCTCAACCAGCCTTGCCGAGATGCTCGACCCAGAGGAGTGGGCGGAGATCATGAACGGAGCGTTCAAGTATCTCATCGAGCCGGTGTATCGCTACGAAGGCACTCTCGCCCGGCTCATGGGCGATGCTATCCTGGCATTTTTCGGCGCGCCGATCGGGCATGAGGACGACCCGCAGCGGGCGGTGCTGGCAGCCCTCGACATCGTAGAGGGCATGAAGGTCTACAGCGAGCAGATCAAGCGCGAGCGCAACCTGGAGCTCAATGTGCGCATCGGCATCAACACCGGTCTCGTCGTCGTGGGTGAGGTGGGCTCCGACCTACGCGTCGAGTACACGGCCATGGGGGACGCCGTCAATGTGGCCTCGCGCATGGAGCAAACTGCCGAGCCGGGTACCCTACAAGTCTCCGCCAGCACATACAAATCGATATCGAATCTCTTCGAGTTCAAATCGCTTGGTGACATAGAGGTGAAGGGCAAGAGCGAGCCGGTAGCCGCCTTCCAAGTGCTCAGAGCCATAGACGGTGCTGTGCCTATGCGCGGAATCGAGGGGTTGAAGACTCCTTTCGTGGGGCGCGAGCGCGAATTGTCACAGCTGCGGTCAGTCCTCGACAATCTATTGCAGGGCCAAGGGCAGATCGTATCAGTAATGGGCGAGGCCGGCCTGGGCAAGTCGAGGCTGATCGGCGAAATGCGGAATTCGGAGTTTGGAGTTCAGAATGCCACGGACTCAAACATCCCGCATTTTGCATCCCACATTTCGCATTGGTATGAGGGGCGCTCCCTTTCGTATGAGACTGCCACTCCTTACGCTCCGTTCGTCGACATGCTCGGCACGCTCTTTGGCCTGCGCGACGAGGATACCGGCGAGGAAAAGTACAGCAAGCTCAAGGCGAAACTCGCGGAGCTAGTTGCGAGTAATACGGGGTACGAAAGACTGCCAGCTATCAACTCGCAACCTTCATCTCCCAACTACCTTAGGGAAATCGCTCCTTACCTCTCGACTCTGTTCGGCATAAATCTCTCGGGGGAAGACGCGGAGCGGGTGAAGTATCTCGAGCCGCTTGCCCTGCGAGGGCGCGTATTCTACGCGATCGCCACTCTCGTTGGGGCGCTGGCAAGCTCGGGGCCTTGCGTGCTGACCTTTGAGGACCTTCACTGGACTGATCCCACTTCCCTCGAATTGATCGAGAGCCTACTGCCGCTCATAAGGAGGGCGCCTCTCCTGATCCTGGCCATCTTCCGGCCTCAGCCGCAAGACCCGTCCTGGCGCTTCCACGAGATCGCTTCTAGCGATTACGCGCAGAGCTACACGCCTATCATCTTGCAGCCGCTCGATGAAGAGCAATCTCGCCAGCTTGTGGCCAATCTCCTGGAGATCGAAGACCTGCCGGAAAAGGTGCGCGCGCTCATTCTGCAGAAGGCAGAGGGGAATCCATTCTACGTAGAAGAGGTTATCCGCTCCCTTCTAGACGCCGGGTTGGTGGTGCGAGTGGACGGCCACTGGCGGGCCACCCGCGAGATCGAGAATATAGCAGTGCCCGATACCCTGGCCGGTGTAATCACTGCGCGTCTCGACAGACTGGACGACGAATCGAAGTATGTAGCCCAGACCGCGTCGGTCATCGGCAGGGAGTTTCAGTACGATGTGTTAGGGGACGTCTACGAAGCCCCGCAAGAGATCGATCGGGCTCTCTCTACGTTGCAGCAAAGAGAGTTGGTGCGCGAGAAGAGCCAGGTTCTTGCTGCGCAATTCAGGCCCAGGCGTGCCTACCTCTTCAAACATGTGCTCACCCAGGAGACCGCTTACGCATCAGTGCTCCTGAGCAGGCGTAGAGAGCTGCACCGCAAAGTAGCCGAGTATCTGGAGCGAGTAGAGCCCGAACGCGCCAGCGAGATCGGGAGACACTTCCTGCAAGCGCGGCAACAGGCACGCGCCCTGCCCTACCTGCTGGAGGCGGGAGACCGGGCTCTTCGCTCGGGGGCACGCGCAGAGGCTGCCAGCTATTACACGAAGATAATCGAGGCGCTACCGCAGGCGGACAACCTTGAAATTGGGCGGCGCGCTTACGAGGGTTTGGGCAAGGCGCGGGAGTTCACCATGGACGTGCCGGGTGCGATAGAGAGCTACAATGCCATGCTGCAATTCGGCCGGCAGCACGGCGATGCGCCTGTGCAGGTCTCTGCCCTGAACAAGTTATCGCTTATCGAAGTGATGATGCTTGGACAATACGACGAGGCAGAAAAGCACCTGGCCGAATCGGAAGAACTTGCCCTCGAAAATGAAGAAGTGCCCGGGTTGGTCGAGTTGTACACGGTGCGCTGTGGTATGTGCTCGGCGGTGGCCGACTTCGGCAACGCGAGTAGGTACCTGAGTGAGGCAGCCCAGCTCGGGAGCAAGATGGACGATATACAGACTATCGCCTATGGGTTGGCCCACAAGTCGAATATGCTCACCCACATGACCGAATACGAAGAGGCATGGGAGACTGCTCAGGAGGGCTTGAAGGTAGCCGAGGAAGCCAATAACTTGGAACGTCGCGCCGAAATCCTTACCTATAGTGTCCCTGTTTACCATATGCGTAACGGCCAGCTTACCGAGGCACAGCAGGCTGCGGAAGAGGGCTATGAGATTGCGGTGAGGATCGGCACTACTTACCCGCCTTTGCTGGGAGCAATTATGCTTGGCTACCTCGCTCAGATGCAAGGTGACTACGAAGCCGCCATACAGTGGTTCGAGCGTGCCCTGGAGCGCGCTCGCCCGTTGATCGAGGTCGTGCCGTTCATGACCGCCATTCCCTTGGGCGGACTCGGCTCGGTATGTCTGAACATCAGCACCAAAATGGTAGACAAAGTAGTAAAGCTGCATGCGCAAGCTCTGGAGATTTTGCGCACGCCCACAGGCGCGCTCGCCGGAGGCAATGGGTGGGCCGACCTGGGCTTCTGCGCCCTCGAGTTGGGCCAGATAGAGCATGCCGACGAGTACTTTCAGAACGGTTTGCATGGCCCATCCATACAGATGTATGTGCAGCGCCCCAGATTGCTGGCAGGAGCGGCGCTGGTAGCTCTAGCGAAAAACCGTGTGGATGAAGCAGCAAAGTTGGTGGGCGAGGCGCGACACTACGCCGAAGAACGCCGCATGAAATCTGACTATCCTCTCGTCAGTATCGTCGACGCGAAAGTGAGCGCAGCCCGAGGAGACACCGAAGCCGCTCTGAGGCTCTACAGAGAAGCGGTCAGCCTGGCTCTGGAGATGAAGATGCTCCCCATTGCGCTGCAGGCCCGCCTGGGCGCGCTGGCAGTACTGGCGGACTGTGGGCAATTGTCAGAGGCTGCTCAGCTCCGCCACGATGCCCAATCCACAATCGATGTAATGGCAGGGTCGTTCAAGAGCGACGAGTACCGCAAGATGTTTGTCGAAAGCGCTGGCGAGAAGCTGGCGAGAAGCTGGCGAACGTAACGAGTATTTCGTCTTGGATGTGTCAGAAACCGGACCACAGGGTGGCAGGAAGGGAGTAATAGGTAGTTTATCATTGGTAAATTACACCAATCGAAACTCTACCTGGCAAGAACTGCTGTCCGACGAAGTTGTGGTCATCAGAAAGCACACAGCACCGTCCCCGCTCTCCACTATTATTGGGCTCTCCCGCCCCGCGGGCGCAGTTGTTCGAGACGGATGTCGTGCTGCCAGAAGTCGTGCATGTCATACTCGTACTCGAAGCGTTCACCCGGCCGCAGCTTGAAATCGGAGAGCTTCACGTGAGAGGGATTGTCATCGAACAAGATACCACCGTCTCGGTAAATGCCAGCCTCTTTGCCAAAGATGAGAAAGCGATGCAAATGCAAGTTCTCCCAGCCCATGGCTATCTGGAGAATGCTGTGCAGTTGGGCGATGGTCGTATCGCTGGTCACCAGGAGGCGGCGCCAGATCATGGGACTGCAATGGCGCAGCACCACCTTGAGTTGATAGACCTGGCCGTCGGCTTGCGTTTGATCATCGCTCACAAAAGCGGAAGAGGAGCAATTCTCCATACATATCGCCTATATCGCCAATGACAGAGACTCGACGTGGGTGGCGATACCCCGACTTTTAGTGCTCTCTGGCCAGTGACGCCCCGCTTGCTCTGGCGTATTGCGTAGATACTGAGCGCCAGACATAGGATTACGAGCCAGAGAGCCACTGTGAACAAACCTGTTCGTTTGTTTTGCACAGTGACCCGCAGGCTAGTCATTGAATAAATCCTCCAGCGAGACTTTAGCTTTATCGGCGCGGGCGAGGTTTTGGTCGATTTGGCGGGCGGGTTTGGTGGGGGTGGATTTGAGGTCGTTGTAGAAGGTGGTGTCGAAGGTGCGGACGCGGAGGACTACTTCCATGGGGACGGCGTGGCCCATTAGCATGACTTCTTGCTTGGAGTTGAGGGTGGCGAGGAGGTTTTTTAGCTGGGTGCCGCCCCGGATACCTGTGAAGACGGAGTCGATGTCGCGTTCGTCGTTGAGGAGGGCGGTTATGCGCGTGCCTAATTGGCTCATTACTTCATCGTCTATGCCGGACGGGCGCTGGTCGATGACCATGAGGGTGACGAGGTATTTGCGCATTTCGCGGGCGATGGTGCCGAAGATGGTGGCGGAGTTGCGGGAGAGGAATTTGTGGGCTTCTTCGATGGTGATCATGAGGGGTTTGGGGGGTTCGGCTTTGCCGTCTTCGTGGTCTTCGGACCAGCTGACCCAGGAGTTGTGGATGCGTTTGGTGAGGATGTTGGCGACGAGCATGTAGGCGAGGGTGGAGCGGTGCTGGCCGAACATGAGGATAACGTGCTTGTCCGATTTGAGGTCGGAGATGAGGCCTTCGATGCCGGTGCCGACGCGCTGGGAGGAGCGGGTGACGAAGGCAAGGTCGGCGATGGTTTCGAGCTTGCGTTTGAGGCCTTCGAGGGAGCCTGTGTGAGCGCCTGTTTCTTTGGCGAAGTCGTTGAGGTCTTCGGAGGACATGGAGATGAGGCGTTCAATCCAGCCGGAACCGAGCTTGCGGTGGGCCTGGCGGGCGGTGATGATGGCGGCTGAGCCTTCGCCCATTTTTAGCTCGGAGGCGAGGGCTTCGATGTCGTCGATGGTGATGTCGGAGAGGGGGATGCGGATGGTGCCGTCGGCCCCGCCGCCACGACGGGAGGCTTCTTCGTCCATTGTGTAGAGGGCGACGCGGGATTTGCCGAAGAGATCGCGGAGGCCGCGTGCGACTGTGTTGTTTTCGAGGCGCTTTTCGGAGGCGTACTCGGAGTGCATGTCGAAGATGAGGTTGGTGGAGGCGTTGGAGGCGATGAGGCCGGAGAGGAGGAGGCGGGCGAGGACGGATTTGCCGGTGCCTGAGCGTCCGAAGATGCCGTTGGAGCGTTCGACGAAGCGGCGGAGGTCGATGCAGATGGGGGCGGCGAGGGCGTCGGCTTCGTCGAGCTCGCGGGGGTAGCCCACGATGAAGTGGTGTTTATCGGGCTGGCCGAATACGAGGCCGTAGTCGGTGGTGCCTGCGGAGTAGGAGGGGGAGAAGGGGCCGGGGATGGTGCGGGCGGGGCGGGGGGTGCCTTCGGGGGAGAGCTCGAGGGCGAGGCGGACGTTGCATTCGGCGTAGGTGGCGGAGCGGGAGAGGGTTTCGTGGATTAGTGATTTTGGATTTTGGATTTTGGATTTTGGATCTGAGTAAGTGTCGGGGGGGTCCATGGCTATGGTGGGGTCGGTGGAGGCGAGGCGGAAGGAGCTGATGGTGCCGAAGAAGCGGACGTGGCGGCCTTCTACTACTACGAATTGACCCTGGCGCAGTAGCTCGACTGCCTGGTCGCGGTGGAGGTGGATGGTGACGCCGCGCTCGGTGTCGGCGGCGGTTACCTGGCCCAGGAGGTGGCGCTCGCCTGGGGTTGGTTGGTGGTTTTTTGAGAGGAGTTGGGAGACTAGGGAGCCGTTGTTTTCCATATGTTATCTCTTTTCTTTTGGAACACGAAGACACGAAGGAGAGCGAAGGGCACGAAGGATTCTTTTTGTTTATTTCCCGCAGAGGCGCAGAGAGCGCGGAGGTTGTTGATGAACCACAGAGGCACAGAGGCACAGAGGCACGGAGGCTTTTAGAGTTTGACGTTGCCGACTGAGGATGCGATGCCGATGCCATTGCCGTTGGTGGGTTGAGGTGTGGGTGGGGTTGTAGGAGTGGTGAGGGTGTCGAGGGTTTTTAGGATGGCGAGGAGGCGGTCGTACTGGCCTTTTAGCTGGCGGCCCAGGTATTCGGCTGTGGATTGGAGCCAGGGGTGGTCGGATTGGCGGGCGTGGTAGGCGCGGAGGAGGAGGTGGACGAGCACCTGGTCGATGGCGGCGGGTGGGGCGTCGGTGGTGTAGAGGAGGAGGCGGAGGTAGTCGGGTTGGGCGGTGAAGGCGATTAACTCGTCGTCGGTGGCGAGGTAGGCTTTGTAGTGGACGCGGGGAGGGGTGGAGGGGAAGGAGTATGCGATTTCTGCCTTCTGCTTACTGCCTTCTGCCTTTTGGTCCGGGTAGCAGCCTACGGTGATGGCGGTGAAGTTGGTGCGGAGGGTGCGTTGGAGGTCGGGGTATAGGTTGTAGACGCCGCCATCGTCGTCGGAGGGGGAGCCTTTGGCAGAGATGGGGCCGAGGCCCTCGGTGCGGGCGGAGGCTACTACGCCGAGGACGTTTTCGGCGATGACGAGGCCGCCGAGAGGGGGCGTGGCGTTTAGCTCGTAGGATTCGACTGTGAAGTTGCTGTAGGAGGTGGCGATTATTTCGCCTAGTTGTTGTCTCATGGGTTTGTTGCCGGGGTGGTTATTTTTTGTGGCCGGGTTTCCAGTGCTTGCCCAGGGGCTTTTGCGGCTTGCCGGAGCGTCCGGTGGGGCGGCCTTTTGGTCTGCCTGTGGGGCCTACGGGTCGGGTGGGGTTGGTGGGGTTGGTGGGGTTGGGGAGGAGGTTATCGGTGGCCTTGAGGGTATTGTATATCGACATGGCCCAGGTGTTGACGTTCTGCACGTAGTTTTGGGGGCCGAGGGCTACTACGTCGGCGGTGGTCATGGGCCATACGATGGGGTGTTTGTAGGTGCCGCGCGAGCCGTCGTCGGAGGTGACTTTGAAGCGGCGGCGATTGGCGTTGAGGCGGTCTTTTTCGCGACGGCGGACCTGTTCGGGGGTTATGTTGGTTTCGATGAACTCGGTGAGGAGCTTGATGGCGCCTTCTAGCCCTTCCTGGGAGTAGATGGAGGGGTGCTGGAGGTGGTAGGAGAGGACGGAGAGGTGGTGGACGGCCCAGCGGGATTCGTCCTCGGTTTCCCAGGCGAGGAGGGTGTTGAAGTCGTCGTTGCAGGTTTGGTTGGGGGAGGGGTGCTTGGCACCGCATTCGGGGCAGGTAGTTGTCATGTTAGTTCCAGGTTTCAGGTGTTGCGAGTTGGGTGGTTGGTTGCCATATTTTGGATCATAGTGTTTGTTGTGTCTAGCGTGTTGGGATAAGCCTAGTGTGGTCTTGCTTCATGAAAAATGACACTTAGGGGCCTCTGATCCAGGTGAGTAGAATCGGGTAAGGACGTGCAGATCAGATGGCCTGCCTGATCATGCGCTTGCTAGGGCATTTGCTTGTACTTACTGTATTCTTGGATCCAACCATCTTCCCCGAATAATTCTCCGTGAATTCCATCACTTTCCTCTTCTACATTCCTTCCGTCTACAATTATCTGGATGCTATTCTCAAAGTCGGCCTGTTCTTGTAGTTTGAATAAGAGATCGTGAATTCCACCGTCGAGCGATGAGATCAAACATTCTCTTAGAACTACTCTCTGCTCATCTGTGAGATTGAGGGCCGCGATTCGCGCCTGAAGGCTATCGTTTGCACAGCGTGCCGCCATAGTCATGTCATAGCTGTGCATAACGCTATCACGAAGGTGCTCCACGAGGAACTTACCGAACTTTGCGAGAGGATCTAGATCCTCATACCCTTTCAAGGATCGATAACGGTTATTCATATTTAGCCCCTCTTAGATAGCCTGCTCGATCATCCTCTTGCCCCCAGCTTTTTCGGCGTGGCGCGGAGATGCCGGATTAGTTGGGTAAGATAGTTTGGATCGGGCTGAATAGGTCTAGCAGGCGAGCGCCATCCTGTGGGGTGAGAAATACCTGTACCTCGTCCTCTTCATTCTGCCCTTCGATAGCTATCCTAAGCATCAGGAACGTGCTGGGTTCCCACACTTATGACAAACTCCGACTGCAAAAGCTCATATTCGCTTTGTATGGATTCCGTCCACATGGATTGTCTGCTTGGATCATCGACTACGAGTTGCAGAGCATTACTCCAAGCCAAGCGCAGGCGGCTCCATTGTTCTTTTGCCAGGCAAACTTAAACGTCGGCGCCATGTTCAGCCGTGACAAGGAGGCATATTGATCCCTCCTCAGTGCGGAGCATAAAGAAGACCTTGTCGGAGGAAAAAGCGTCAACAATCTCCAGTGTGGCGAAAATCATATATCTTTCGCAATCGAATGCCGGGATGATGCCGGGTAAGCCCCGGACATTGGTAGTGAAGCGATGGGGGGCGGTTGCGTGCAGGCCTGGATTGTTGAGGGCTGCTGTAGTCCGGATGGGCGCGCCGGCGGCGTGAAGGTTGGCACGGGAGTACAACTCTGCTGCCGCATGGATAGGGTGTAATCTCCGTAGCAGACGCCACCGGTGCAGAGGGCAGAGCTGGTGCTGTACTGGGTGACTACCACGTAGTAGTAACCTGCCACAACGTTAGCCTGCACCTGGGAAGCTGAGCCGCAGAAGTCGTCGTTGGCTGCGGTGGCGACGGTACAGCCGTTGGGCACGAAGCCGGGCATCTGTGCCCCACCGGGTGCTTGATAGATCGCTACGAAGGTGTCGAAGTTGGCTGACCCTCCGCCCGCAGCGCACAGGCTGGCCATGATGGTGGATGCCGAGGCCTGATTGAATTCGTACACATCGTAATGGACACCCGCGCCGGTGGAACTGGTGGTGCAACTGCCACCTTGTGTGAAGGTGTTGGGCCGCTGGAATGTGGGGTCGGTGGTTGTTATGGACCCTGAGAAGGTGCCCAGGGGTTGGAACGGGCAGGGCGTGGCGGTGGCGGTAGCGGTAAGCGTGGGTGTGGATGTGCGGGTTGGGGTGGCAGTTGGCACGCAGGTTTGTGTGGTGATCGATAGATTGTAATCACCGTAGCAGAGGCCGCCTGTGCAGAGGGCAGAGCTGGTGCTGTACTGGGTGACTACCACGTAGTAGTAACCTGCCACAACGTTAGCCTGCACCTGGGAGGCTGAGCCGCAGAAGTCGTCGTTGGCTGCGGTGGCGAGGGTACAGCCGTTGGGCACGAAGCCGGGCATCTGTGCCCCACCGGGTGCTTGATAGATCGCTATGAAGGTGTCGAAGTTGGCTGACCCTCCGCCCGTAGCGCATAGACTTGCTTGCACTGACTGAGCGGAAGGCACTGTAAGTTCATATACATCGTAGTGGACACCCGCGCCGGTGGAACTGGTGGTGCAACTGCCACCTTGTGTGAAGGTGTTGGGCCGCTGGAATGTGGGGTCGGTGGTTGTTATGGACCCGGAGAAGACCAACGAGCATACGGTGCTGGTGGCGGTTGGAGTGTTGGTGGCGGTTGGAGTGTTGGTGGCGGTGGCTGTATGGGTTGGGCTGTTTGTTGGGGTGGTGGTTGAAGTACTTGTAGAGGTGTTGGTCCGTGTTGGTGTAGGGGTAGAGGTGCTGGTTCTGGTAGGTGTGTTAGTGGGTGTATTCGTGCTGGTGGCGGTTGATGTGCTGCTCGGTGTGCTGGTGTTAGTCAAGGTCGCGGTAGGGGTGGACGTGCCGGTCCTGGTGGGTGTGTTGGTGGGCGTATTGGTAAAGGTGCTTGTTGAGGTAACGGTCGGGGTGCCGGTGGGTGTGTTGGTCGCCGTGCTTGTGAGTGTGGGGGTGCGGGTGTGAGTAGCAGTGGGGGTGGATGTGCTTGTGGAAGTAATGGTAAGTGTGGGGGTGCGGGTGGACGTGCCGGTGCTTGTGGGCGTGTTGGTCGGTGTGTTGGTCGGTGTGTTGGTGGAGGTAGGGGTGGATGTAGATGTACTGGTGGACGTGTGGGTGGCCGTATGGGTGGCGGTGGCCGTATGGGTGGCGGTCGCGGTGCGTGTGGGGGTCGAGGTGTTAGTTGGGGTGTTAGACGGTGTATTTGTGATGGTGGGGGTATGAGTGCTGGTGTTTGTAGGTGCGGGAGTAATGGTACCGCTTGCTGTGTTTGTGGGGGTGGGAGTGACGGTGGGAGTGGAAGTTGAAGTCGAGGTGGAAGTGGAGGTGGATGTTGCGGTAAATGTCGACGCGGAAGTGGGGGTGGAGGTGCTGGTGGGAGCGGCGGTAATGACGGGGGTGCCGGTGGGCAGGATGTTCGGAGTGGGTGTGTATGTTGCGGTGTTGGTGGGGGTGCCGGTGGGCGTGGGGGTGCCGGTTGGTTGTAGGGTGAAGGTTGCCGATGGAGCTACAGCCAGAGTGGGGGTCGGGGTGGGGGTTAGCGCGGGGCAAAGCCCGAAGGTGTTGACCACTATTTTGGAGGTCTGGCCCCTGGTTACATCGCTGGTCCACCTGAAGTAGGGGCGGTTGTCGGGGGGCACGCAGGGCTCGCCGGGGCTACCGCATGGGTAGCCTTGCATGATGTTCCTCTCGGCGAGGTTTTCGATCCAGAGGTAGAAGGGGTTGCCCGGAGGCACATCTTCGAAGATGTGGGCGGTGACAGGCTGGTTGAAGCCGGCACTTTCGGCGACTATTTTGGAGAGCTGCCCTCTGGTGGCGTGGTTATTGGACCTGTAGTAGGGGCGGTTGTCGGGGGGCACGCAGGGCTCGCCCGGACCGCTGCATGGGTAGCCGCTGATGACGCCACGTTCGGCGAGGTCCTGGATGTAGATGTAGAAGGTGCTGCCGGGCGGGATGTCTTCGAAGAGTTGGGGGCCGCCTGGGGAGCCGCCAAAGCCGGCGGCGAGGTCGACGATCTTGGCTATCTGACCTCTTGTGACGGGGTTGTTGGGCCGGAAGGTGCCATCGGGGTAGCCCTGGACGATGCCCTGGCACGCGAGGCAGGTGATGAAGGTGTAGAAGGTGTGATCGGCGGGTACGTCGGTGAAGGTTGGGCAAGCGCCCGCGGGATCGGTTTGGTAGCTGACGGTGCGAATAGAGGCCGGAGTCTTGCCTTGCACCGTGCCTGCCCAGAGCGCGCCGGCCAGGAGAAAGAGCAAGGCATCGACCAGGAGAAAAGTAGCCAGGATCTCTCGGCGGAGGTGCGATGACCGAGGGGCCGCAGGGTAGGCAAAGAGTGGCTGTCTCATAGGTGAGCTCCTGGGGTGCTGCAACTGTCGATAGCCGAAACGAAGAGCGGGTTTTGTTGGAAGGTGAAAGACTTTGTGACTACTGGTGTTTGTAGCCATGCTGGTGAAAGGTCCCAGGCAAAGCGATTCGACCTGCATCTAAAGTCAATAGACCGGGAGCTGGAATGGTGCGCGTGGCCAGCGCGACACGAGCAGAGACGAACACCCCAAGTATAGCAGGGCGCTGGGCCAGGCGCAATAGGTTGGCGCTAACGATCTGTATTTCGTTGCCTGCGGATCTACTTTTCTGGAGGCGGATCAGCCCGTTATACTATGAGAAATCAGGGTTTTCTGCGTGCGCTTTTGTGAAGTAAGCCCAGCTATATTGTGGATCATGATCCTTACTGTGTCTACTGCGTTGGAGCGATCCCTGTTTCTTTTGTGTCCACTTCTCCGCAGATAGACCGATCCTTTATACTACGAAAAAGTGATTTAGATACTCAGGTAGGAGTACAGCTATGGCGATTGACTTAGGGGCACCGGAGTTGCGCATTGTGGCTGCCGATAACGATACAATCCTCGATCTTGATGCTATGCAGGGGTTGTGGACCGAGGAGCAGTATCTGCGGCTGACCGATCATAGTCACCGGTTGCTTGAGTTTTCAGATGGCTCTATCGAGGTGTTGCCGATGCCTACGGACAAACATCAGGTTATATCTCGGTTCCTGCTGCTGGCCTTCCTGCCATTCATAGAGAAATTGGGCGGAACTATCCTGTACGCGCCGATTCGGTTACGGATACGAGAGGGGAAGTATCGCGAACCGGACCTTCTCTTGATGTTAGATGCCGATGATCCCCGCAGGCAAGACGCTTACTGGCTGGGAGCCGACCTGGTTGTTGAGATCGTCAGCCCGGACGATCCTGAGCGGGATACGAGGGTGAAGCGCAGAGAGTACGCGCAGGCCGGAATACCGGAATATTGGATAGTGAACCCACAGGATGAGAGTGTGACTGTGCTACGCTTGGCGGGTAGTCGCTACGCTGAGCACGGCACCTATCGGCGGGGTGACACCGCTAACTCCGCGCTTCTAGCGGGCTTCACGCTGTCTGTGAGCGATTTGTTCGATGCTCGTTGATGGATTGAGGGAGCAGTTGTAGCAGAAGCGGCCTTCTGAGTGGGTGGCTTGGCATTCGAGGCAGTTCCACATAGTGAGACTCGTTTTCTTGAGTAATCTTCAGGCTACTCTAGAAAGTGCCAACTCAAAGCAAATCTCCCAACTGCTTCTGCCATCTAAAGGGAACTCTCCCTCTGCCTATGGTGATACTAGCACTAGCATATATGATGTTTTCTACTACTTGTACGGAGTCACCATTAGGATCATAAACCTCAACTTTCGCATTTTTCACGTCAAAAACGGACTCGTCTCTAGCACTAATCGAACAGGTACCGCTGGCATAGACCTTGACCTCAACGCGCGGTGCATCCCCTAACCTGATCGTCCTGAATGCTCGGTAATTTAGACTATAACTTGTGGCTAGGATATCGGTATTCTCTGTGAGGAAAGGCGATATCTTATGCTCAGTTATCTCCTGCAATTCGAATCCAAGAGTTGAATCAGTCTTCGAGAGCTTTTTGCTCATATCTTGGAGGTGAGTTCTGATAATGCGATCAATCTGCGTGGCAATCCGCTCAAGATTGAGGGTAGGAATTTGTTCTCTCAGTGCCTCCAAATAGGTCGCAAGTTCGTAGTAAACCACAACGCCACCTCCAGCACTGGCGATATCATCTCTCAAATTTTGAGCCAACCCTTTTCTTGGATCCCTATCCTGGAAGAACGCCTTGTCTTCTGTGACAAAAACGACCTCAAATGAACGCGCGAGTTCAAGAATCGCTTCCCATATTGCCAAATCTTTGAACTGCTGATTCTTAAATCCATTTGGTGGGCTTTCTTCCATTACTCGCCTGAGTGAGGATTCAGCGTGTTCAAAAGTAAATGGAATGCGTACAATTCTGACCCGTTCCTCAATAAAGTCAAGTCTAGTCTGGACGCTCTGCTTCAAGTCCTCATCTGTTGGTACTATATAGTCATCTCTCGAACCCATCAGCATAGTAATTGTTTCGAAGTTGTCTTTGATTTTTTCTACGGCATCATGCCCAGCCAGAATCGCATCTCTATCTTTGCACATTTCAAAGTGAATGATTGAAGGCATAGGGCCTATCGGGTATAAGAGGGTTGCGAACACCAATCCTTACCCGAGGAGGACCACTATGCCTACCCCCATTATATGCGCCGATGGGAGCGTGCGCTACTTCGCCCAGACCTTCCGTCACTGCTTCAGCAAGCCTCAATTCCAGTACTTTGTTACCGTACTGCTGGCTCTGCTGTTGTGCATGGAAGCTCGTACCCTGTGTGGACTGCACCGTGCTGTGTGCGGAGGCGGAGTACGCACCCGCGCTCGCGCTTACTGTGGCCTGAGCCGCTTCTTGAGCCGCGCTCCTTGGGAAGGGCAGGCTGTTGTGGCTGCCTGGTGTGCCCGTTTCCGAGCACAACTTGCCCCCCAGGTAGCCCAAGAGCGTGCCACCTTGCGTAGTCACCACCGACGCTACACCGGTCGGGGTCGTAAGGGTCGCCTTCCTGCTCGTGTAACCTCTGTGACCGGTTCTTGATTGGAGACGACTCCACCATGCACAAGCCCAAAGGCCGCAAGATGGCTGGGATAGGCCGCCACTTCTCCTCGACGGTGGGGCACCCGGTGCAAGGGCACAACATGTTGACCACCCTGTATGTGTTGCCTACGTTGGATAGGTGCTGTCCCCAGGCTCCTTGTCTGTATCGGCAGCGAGAGGTCTGTGAGCGAGAGGGTGTGCCCTTCAAGAGCAAGGTTGACCTGCTGGTGGAGCAGATTGAGAGTTTCGAGCCGGTGGAAGGGACCGACACCCATGTGCTGGTGGACAGTTGGTTTGGGTGCAAGGCGGTATGGAAGGCGGCTCGGCAGCGAGCCTTCCATATTACCAGTGGGCTGAAAGCCAATCGCTCCATCCGAGTAGAGCAGCTTGTCGGCGGTACGAGTGCCGCCAGTGCCGCCAGTGCCGCCAGTGCCGCCAGTGCCGCCAGTGCCGCCAGTGCCGCCAGTGCCGCCAGTGCCGCCAGTGCCGCCAGTGCCGCCAGTGCCGCCAGTGCCGCCAGTGCCGCCAGTGCCGCCAGTGCTGCAGACTGGTGTTGGCAGCCTCTGCCGGAATATGTGGCGGGCTTGAGCGAGGCCGATTACGTGCTGGTACGCTGGCCCAGAAGCGAACTCGGTTGCGGTCGCGATGCCGATGCCAAAGGGGAGGTGAGCACTGTGTACGCGCATGCGATTACCACAATGGTGCGTAAGCTGTACAAGTGCCAGGTGCTGGTAGTGAGGCACAGCCTGGGTGCTCCTGTGTCCGAGACCAGATACTGGGCATCGAGTGACTTGGGGGCAAGTGTGGAGCAGTTGCTGCAATATGTAGCGGCACGCTGGGACATCGAGGTGCTGTTTGCCGACTGCAAGGAGTTGATGGGGCTTGACCACTACCAAGTGATGAGCGCCCCGGCTATCGAGCGGTTCTGGACGTTGGTGTTGGCGGCGTACCTGCTCTTGGACGAGGAGCGTGCCCGTTTGCAGGCCACCACGACCGAGACTGAACATGTTCGTGTGACCATCGGGGATGCGCGCCGAGAAATGCAGCGAGTGCATCGGCGGCACTTGCTGGATTGGCTGCATAAGCAGTTTGTGGCGGGTGTTGCTCAGGAGCATCTGTATGACCTATTCGCCGCTTGACGGGCCAGTTCTAAAATCTGCAAAGATAGAGATCGCATGTTTGATAACTTCTTGCTCGATAATAGTCGGCAATCCAAATATACCTTTCATTCGCATTAGTGCATACATCAAGGCTGGACCTAATCCGGTCCTCAGTAGCCTTGTGCTAAGCCACACGTTTGCATCCAATACTACACAGGAAGGTTTCCGATGGTCTCGATCCTCAAATTCAACACTACGAACCATACCCTTCCCCCAAAATGCTACTAGTTGGTACTCTACTTTCGGTCCCAAGGATTATCAACGATAAGCATTCAGGCGCGAGAGTTGGGCTAAATCGCCTGGCCGATCATGCGTTTGCCCCTGGCTTTTTCGGTGGGGGCGTGGAGTAGCCCGGCGCGTTCGAGTAGGTAGTAATAGGATTCGCGGTCGGTGTTGTGGAGGACGGCGAACTGGTGGGCGAGGGTTAGGGCGTTGGGATAGCCTTTGCCGAGGACGGATTGGTGGAGGATGATCTCTATGGTGCGCTCTAGCTGGCCTTGCTGGGCCACCCAGAGGGGGAATTCGAGGCGGGCGATCTCGTACTGGGTGCCGAGGTAGGCGAAGGTTAGCTCTTTGGCGATGCCGGAGTTTTCGGAGACGAGGTAGGTGAAGACGGCCTCGAAGAGGGGGGATAGCTCGCCGTCGTCGAGGAGGGTCCAGAACAGGTCGGCGTCGTTGATGCTCCAGAGGGGGGAGCAGGTGCACGGCTCGGTGGGGCGCTGCTCGTGGGGGGTGGGCTGCTCGCAGGCGAGGAGGCGGATGGCGCGCATGACCATGCCGGAGTCGGGGCGTGAGATGTAGCCGACGACGGGGACGGAGATGCGCTCGAAGTCGCGGAGGACCTGGAGGTAGTCGGCCATTAGCTCGGAGACGGCCCGTTCGTTGGAGAGCATGTAGACAAGCTGCATCAGGGAACCGTCGAGGAGGGCCACGTCGGCGCGGTACTGGCGGGACCAGTTGTATAGCTCGCGCAGCTCGTGGAGGGCGCAGCGCGCGCCGAGGACGCGGGCGGAGTAGAGTTCTTCGCTGTCGGCGGGGAGCTCGGGGTAGTGGGTGGGGGTGTTGTCGATCTCGGCGGAGGGGAGGTGGCCGTACTGGATCATGACGCGGCCCACGTTGATGAGGTAGCAGAGAGCGCCGCGGTGCTTGTCGGGAGCGATGAAGGAGGAGTCGGTGGCGACTACGCGGTAGGAGGGAGGGTGGGGGGCATGCTGGGGGAAGGTGTGGAGGGGGGAGAGGGGGGCGGCTACCCAGCGGCGGGCGGCAGCATCGCGCACCCGAAGCTCCCATTCGGTTTCGCCGACGGCGTTGTAGATGCGGCGGGCAAGCTCGATGGCTTCGGCGCGGGCGTTGGCCTCGGCCTGGGAACCGGATTTGGACTGTTCGATCTGGTGGGCTACTTCGGCGGCGTTGAAAGGCATGGTTGGATTTCGGATTTTCGATTTCGGATTGCGGATTTATTGTTTGATTTTTGATTTTGGTACAGGAAGGGTTGGTGATTGGCGCGAAGGGCTTTGTTTTGTTTGCACCGCAGAGGGGTAGAGGGCGCGGAGGGTTGAAGAGGATTGGGATTGTATGGAAGTACAGTACAATAGTTCGGGGGGAGTGGGCAAGTTTTTCCACTTCCTGTTCGGGTTTCGGCCTGTGAGATAGGATTATAGGGGCATTTTGCAGGCTCAATCAGGGGGTGTTGGGGTGGTTACGTTTGAGGCGGGGGAACCAGCGGGGAACCTGGGATTTGTAGGTGAGATAGGCGGGGCCGAAGCGTTCTTCGAGGCCGGGTTCTTCGGAGAGGATGAAGTAGGCGTGGTTGAGCGTGAAGACGAAGAGCGCCCAGATGGCGATGGGCCAGGAGCCGAAGAAGAGGGATTCGCCGATTAGCATGGTGATGACGCCGCTGATCATGGGGTTGCGGACGTAGCGGTAGGGACCCGCGGCGACGAGGGACTGGGTGGGGTCCCATGGGGCGAGGGTGCCGCGACCTACGCGGGCGAAGAGGGTTACGCACCAGAGGAAGAGGGCAAAGCCCGCGGCGAATATTAGCAGGCCGAGTATGCGCGCGGGCCATTCGATGAGGTTATTGGTCCAGCGCGATTCTGCGGGCGCGAGGAGCCCCCACGGGATCAGCACGACCACCGTGAAGGGTAGGAGCAATATCGCGAGCAGATGACGGAGTATCATCTTCTAGCCATGGATTCTGGCTCCTTGATGCAGGTGTAGGCGGCGCGGACATGGAGGCGGTCGCGCTCGGTATGGAGAATCCGGAAGCCTGCCTGGGCGAGCATCGGTTCGAGGAGCCAGTTGAAGGTGCTGTATTCTTCTTGGAGGTGGGTTTCCAGCTCGGGGCGGGTCCAGCCGAGGTCGGGAGTGGGGCTGGCGTTGGCGAGCCAGGCTTCGATTGCGGAGGGGGCTTCGGTGGGGGTGAAGGAGTAGATGAGGTCGCGGAGGAAGAAGACGCCGCCCGGTTGGAGGATGTCGGCGATGCGCCGGAGGGCGATGGCCTTCCAGAAGTCGGGCAGATGGTGGAGGGCGTGGCGGGAGTAGACGAAGGCGGCGGGGTCGCCGTGATGCTGATAGGTGAGGAAGCCGCCCTGGACGCATTCGACGTTGTCGATGCGAAGTTGGGCGGCTTTTTCGCGCAGGGCCGCGAGCATGACGGGGGAGATATCGACGGCTACGACGCGGCGGCAGAGCGGGGCGACGGCCAGGGCGAAGGTGCCTGTGCCCGCGCCGAGGTCTACGAGGGTGTGGGTGCTGTTGAGGCCGAGGTCGCACAGGATGGCGAGGTCTTCGGCGGGGTCGGTGGCGGCTTTGGCGTCATAGGTGGGGACGTAGGTTGGCTCGAGGTGCTCAGGGCCCGCGTGGGAAAGCTCGTCTGGGAACCAGGAAGGGGATGGCGTGTTCATTGGAGTACCTGCGGGTTGATGATGTTGGTGGGGTGGCCGGAGGCGAAGGCGTTGATCTGGTCGAAGGCTGCGCCGAAGTATAACTCGTAGCTGTCTTCTTCTACGTAGCCGAGGTGGGGGGTGCAGATGGCGTTGGGGAGGTGGAGGAGGGGGTGGTCGGTTAGAGGCTCGGACTGGTAGACATCGACGGCGCCGAAGCCGGGACGCCCTGATTTGAGGGCGGCTTCGAGAGCACCGGGGGCGATTAGCTCGGCGCGGGCGGTGTTGACCAGGAGGGCGGTGGGTTTCATGAGGGCGAGATGGTGGGGGGTGACTATAGCGCGTGTGTCGTCGGATAGCTTTGCGTGGAGGCAGAGGACATCGGATTGCTCGAAGAGGGTGTCGAGGTCGGGGGCGGTTTGGAAGCCGTCGGATCGGGCGCGGGAGAGGGAGCCTTGGCGGCCCCAGGCGATTACGTTCATGCCGAAAGCGCGGCCATAATTGGCGACCACGCTGCCGATCCTGCCATAGCCGAGGATGCCGAGGGTGCGGCCACGGAGGCCGGTGCCGAGGGTGGTTTGCCAGGTGCCCTGTTTGAGGGCGGCGATCTCCTGGGGGAGGTGGCGCATGGAGGCGAGGACGAGGGCCCAGGTTAGCTCGGCGGCGGCATGGGGGGAGCCTCCGCCTACGGCCACGGTCACGCGGTGGCGGGTGCAGGCGTCGAGGTCGATGTGGGGGATGCCGCGGCCTGTCTGGCTGATGAGCTTGAGGTTGGGGAGGAGGGAGAGGAGAGGCTCGGTGATGGCGGTGCGCTCGCGGATGAGGACCAGGGCGTCGGCCTGGCGGAAGCGAGCGCCGAGGGTGGGGGTGTCTTTTACGGTGTCGTTGTAGATGGTGACGTGGTGGGCGGCGAGCTTGCTGAAGCAATCGAGGGTGCGGACTGCGTCCTGGTAGTCGTCGGGGATTACTATTTTCATGACGATAGTATAATACTTGCTATGCTTTATCTTGTCGCTACGCCTATTGGCAATTTGGGAGATATGACTTTGCGGGCTATTGAGACTTTGAAGTCGGTGGACTTGATCGCCAGCGAGGATACCCGCAAGACCGGGATGCTGCTGAAGCACTTTGGGATCGAGAAGCAGCAGATGCCGTTCCACGAGCACAATGAGGAGAGGGCCGGGGGGCGGATTATCGAGTTGTTGAAGTACGGGAAGAATGTGGCGTTGGTGACGGATGCGGGCACGCCGGGGATCTCGGACCCGGGGTTCTCGGTGGTGAGGCGGGCGCTGGCGGAGGGGTTGGAGGTTACGATGGTGCCGGGGGCGGCGGCTTTTGTGATGGCGGTGGTGCTGTCGGGGTTGCCTGTGCACAGCTTTACGTTCAAAGGGTTCGGGCCGCGCAAGCCGGGGCCGCGCAAGAAGTGGATGGCGGTGGATGCGGAGTCGCCGCATACGCTGGTGTTCTATGAGAGTCCGTACAGACTGAAGGCGTTTCTGGAGGATGCGCTGGAGGTTTACGGGGACAGGCAGGCGGCGCTGGCCCACGAGTTGACCAAGATGTTCGAGTCGGTGGAGCGCGGGACGATCTCGGAGTTGCTGGCGGGGTTGACGGAACAGAAGTTGCGGGGGGAGCATGTGGTGGTGATTGGTGGGTTGGTAGTCGGCAGCCGGTAGTCGGTAGTCGGTAGTCGGTAGTCGGAGTTAGAGTTTCTAGCTCCTGGTTCCTGGTTCCTGGTTCGGGCTGTAAGGTATCGTTTAAGGTTTACCGGCTACTGATTGTGAGGAGTGAGAGATATGAGTTGGGGACGATTTTTCAAGCTGATACAGTTGGCGTTTAAGGAGTGGAGCGAGGACAATGCGCCTGTGCTTGGGGCGGCTCTGGCTTATTACACTATCTTTTCTATTGGACCGCTGCTGGTGGCTGTGATCGGGATCATCGGGTTGGTGCTTGGGCCGGACGCGGCTTCGGGGAAGGTAGCGGATACGCTGACGCAGTACCTGGGCGCGAGCGGTGCCGAAACAGTGCAGGGGATTATCGCGGGGGCGAGCAAGCCGACGGAGGGGATTATCGCGACTGTGATCGGGTCGATTGGGGTGGTGTTCGGGGCGATGGCGATCTTCGGGCAGTTGAAGAACGCGCTTAATGTGATATGGGAGGCACCTAAGCGGGAAGGGGGCGGGATCGGGGCGACGATCGCTCAGAACGTGGCGATGTTCGCGCTGGTGGTGGCTTCGGCGCTGGTGTTGTTGCTGTCGCTGGCGGCTACGGCGGTTATCTCGTCGATTGAAAAGATCGTGGGGCAGGTGCTGCCGGGCGGGCCGGTTGTATGGCAATTGCTGAATTACGTGGTGTCGCTGGGGTTAGTGACCGTGATGTTCGCGATCATCTTCAAGGTGCTGCCGGATGTGAGTATCGCGTGGAAGGATGTGTGGCTTGGGAGTTTTATCACGGCGCTGCTGTTTTTGGTGGGGCAGATATTGATCGGGATATATGTGGCGTTGACCAATGTGGGGTCGTCGTATGGGGCGGCTAGCTCGCTGGTGGCGATCCTTGTGTACATTTATTACTCGGCGCAGATTGTGTTCCTGGGGGCAGAGATCACGCAGGTGTACGCGAATATGTTCGGGTCGCACGTGGGGCTGAAGAAGGAGTGGGGGTTCAGGTTGCAGATGCTTCGGCGCAAAGGTGGGGATCAGGAGGAGGCGAAAGAGAAGCGGCCTGTGAGGTCGTCGCCGTGGTTTGGGGGGTAGGGTTGTTCTAACATCCGATTTACGTATATCACGTTCATAGGCGAACAACAGTGGATGTTGCAGCAGTGGCTTGGTGCCTTGCAATATAGGCTGACGACAGACTGAAGATATTCGCAAGCCTGGGCTAAGGCTTAGCTAATCCTGCTTGAACAGAACAGAGTTGGGAAGCTTGCGTGCCCCGTATCCTGACATATCCGCCAATGCTACA
Source organism: uncultured Chloroflexia bacterium (assembly GCA_963797095.1). Classification (GTDB taxonomy): domain Bacteria; phylum Chloroflexota; class Chloroflexia; order QHBQ01; family JADMIH01; genus JADMIH01. The sequence continues at coordinate 147,927 of CAWCNY010000001.1, forward strand.
ATTTTGGCAATCTGCCCCCTCGTAGCCGAGTTTGCAGGTCCAAACGTGCCAACTCCATACCCGTCCACTATTCCCTGGGCGTGAGCGGTTTCTATGTACTGGTAGAAAGTGCTACCTGTTGGTGCATCAGTGAATGTGGGAGAGGGAGGGTCGTGGAGAGGCCAGCCCCACGCCAGCGCCACAATCTTGCTCATCTGTCCTCTTGTTGTGGTGGCGTAGGGTCTGTACGTGCTATCAGGGTACCCGCTCACCGCTCCTCGGCAGTACAGATACTGCACTCCTTCGTAGAAGTAGTCGGAGGGAGATACATCCGTGAACGGCAGCACACAGATAGTAGCTACAGGTGTTGAGCTAGGTATGGCGGTGGCTGTGGGGCTGGGTGCGGTAGCCGTTTCTGTACCTGTAGCTGTGGTTGTCGGGATAAGAGTTTGTGTACGAGTGGGTATGTTGTGAGTATTCGGGGTATTGGAAGGGGCACCAAGAGGCGTGGAGGTGGAGGCCGGTATAGAACTTGGTGGAGGATTTGGAGCGGGTAGCCGAGGCGCTCGGAGGCGGCAGCTATCTGGAGGGTGCAGCCGGGCCGGAACATGTCGTCGCGTGCCACGAAGTTGGGGACGGTGCGGGGGGCTAGCAGTTCCCATCCCCCAAACAGCGCGTTGGCGATGATCGGCGGATCGGCGTCTCTCAGGTGATAGAAGAGAACAAGGGCAGCGCGCGAGTGCGTAAAGTTATCGAGTCCCCGCACTTTCACTCTGTATCTGAGGCTGCTGTTGGACTTGTGGTTCGGCGGCAGCGCCACCACCGACTTGAACGCCCGCGCCTGGGGCGACCAGATCAGCTTCTTCGCCACCGTGATCGTAGTGGGCTTTGAGGAAGTGGGCGAGGCATTCAGCCGGGATCTGATCGGCGGCTTGAGCTGGGCGCTTGGAGCAAGCATTACTGCGGGCGTGCTGGTAGCGTACCACCTCACGACGATGATAGGCGACCAGCGGGCCAGAGTGCTTGTGCCCTTGCCCATATGTATACCGAGCGTGGGCGAGCCTGTGGAGGAAGTTGGGCCGAAGGCCGTGCCTGAGTTTGGGCCAATAGAGGTAGATGGAGCAGAGGCAGCGATCCTGTTGCTGCGCGGCAAGCATTCCGCCGACGTAGCTCGGGCATCGCAGCGTTGCAAGAGCAGCTACCTGATGATTTCAGCCTCGATGTGCTCCCCGTCCCAGGCATTACTCCAGCCGAACTGGCTGCATGGCTCGCCCTCCGCCAGCCCGAACTGAACGCTGGCCCAACCTATCCCTCTCCTACGCCTCCTATGCCTCCTACCCCCGCGGCCGCGGTGCCTACCAGAATGTAGGAGGCGGTACTCATCGGCGGCACGATGAGCACCAGTTGGCCCGTGTCGCTGCGGCACCAGTGCTAGTAGAGCCATCGTGCGAAATGCAGGCGGCGGTCGTCATCAGGCCATTCGGTCAGGTCTAACGCTGCTTCGCCTCAATGAGCGCTTCGACCTCGCCGGATGCAAACCCCTCGTGTACCAGATAGTGGATCATCGACAAGCGCTCACGCCGCACCTCAAGCCCAGCGTGCGCCCCAAGCTCGATCTTGTGGCCATCCCTGTTGCTTTCTCTGGCGCCTTTCCTGCTGCTCTTCGTGAAACCACCTGAACATCTCATGCCTCCTGGGGGCCTTACCTACACACCTATCTCTGGTGCCGGGGTATATTCATCGCTGGAGTGCTGAAGCGGACGCGATTGCCCAATACGCGACTGTTGTGCAGCGTGTTGAACATCAACGCCGTCGGGCTGATAGCTCTGGGCGATTGCCACGTTATCTATGCCTTCGTCCCCATAGAGGAACCAGGCGACCGTACGCGCCTCCACGATCGAGATAGGTGATAGCGCCTCGATTGGCCCGGTGTACCTGGAACGTTGAAGCCATCCCCCTGGCACGGCTGGGGCAGTGTAAAGCTCGCCATCCGTAGCTAGCGCGACCCATTCGAGAATGAAAGGCTCCGCAGTATCGAGGAAGACGAGGGGAGCTGGAGCGGTTCGAAATTGCCCTTCGTAGCACCCATCGCATCCGTAACATCCGTAGCACCCGTAATATTCGTGATATTCGCGATATGCCAGCATCGACATAGGGCTCCTCCTTTCCTTATGTGGTGGGCTCCCATGAGCGAATGAGTCATGTGCCCGCATCTGTGGTTACCCAGCCTGCTGCGTCGAGGGAATGAGAGAGGATAAGCTGGCCAATTCGGCCGGGGCTAAGGTAAGGGAGCGAAAGCGCGAGAGGAGCGGATGATGCCAGCAGCAAAGCCCGCATGCCCGTAAGGGTTCTTCGGCAGTACTTCTTACCTCGCATCTGCAAAGTAGGTACTGAACCGGTATTTGAGAGTGTAGCTGATGGAGGTGGCAAATGGCGTAAAAAGAGGTTGCAGGCTGGTGAATAAGCGCGCCCACCGACGTGATGGTGCCAGGAATTTGCAGACGCCGCGCTCTAGCCCGCCTGATGCAACAACGGGTAGCTGGGCCAGCGCGCTTGAGGATAATTGGGAGTGAGAGAACTTCGAGTTCAGCCTTTCACGATCCGGTAATATACCCGGGGGGGTTTGTGGGCCAGGTACATTATCGTGGACCGGGCCAACCGGCGTACAGGAGCGGCCGAGACTATTTTACGGTGCCGCTACTATTCGCAAGCGTGGCGGAAGCCAAAGCATCCGCTGTGGGTTATGAAGAGGCCAAGTCAAAGCCGGCCTGCGTGTCGCGCACATTGGAGGCTCGGCAAAAGCGGTCGAAGAGCTGCGATTGCTGCGATTGCTGCCCTTTGGCTATACCCAGGCCATAGTCGCACACCGAGTTCACGGCGTATGGGGAAGACGCCCCTACACGAGGAGGTCAGTGCTGACCTCGATCCTGCCAAGGAAGCCGCTCGGAGTGGCAATTACAGCAGAACAAATGCTCGCCGGCCAAAGTTGAAACTGCACGGACTTTCCTTTTCCCGCCGCGATTATTTTAAGCTCAACTTTTACCTATTTACACCTTGTTCGTCACCTCTGTGCGCTAGGATGGATGGTACAAAGCGGTCGTGCGCTGGCTCTAAGCCGACCAATCTGCACAGTTCGCGGTGTGGGGCAACCAGCCCGGACAGTCCGGACTGTCCGGACTGTCCGATTCTGCCACAAGCGCTTTCTTGCGTTATTAGTTCGCGCTAATGCGTTCGCATCGGAGCGACATCGACATCTCACCAGCGGGAGGTAACACCGATGCGAACCCTGAGAGCGTCAAATCCAGACGGGTAATTGGTGGTCGTATGATTGTATCCGGTTTGATAACGCCCGGGCGGGATACGCAAGGACGCCCTGTCGAATCGGCGCGGCATGTTTGGATACTCCACTACACATGCGCCCCGATCATCGGCGGTGTTGAGAGCGTCATGTCCGAGCATGCTCGTGTAATATCATCCCACGGCCACAGTGTAAATCTGATCGCGGGTCGTGGCGCGCCGCAGATCATGATACCCGAGATCAACTCGCTCCATCCGTCTGTGCTGGCCGCGCAGAACGATCTCGCCTCAGGGCTGGTAACGCCCGAGTTTGAATTGTTGCGCGCTCGAATACGAGGCGTGCTGGCCGCGAAGCTGTCTGCTATCGATGCGCCCGTAGCGCCGGTGGTGTTCGCACACAATGTCTTCACGCTGCACAAGAACCTGGCGCTTACTGCTGCCCTGGCCGACCTGGCCAGGGAGGGACGAGCGCAGTTTGTCGCATGGTGCCACGACCTGGCGTGGACCAACCCCCTCTATCTCTCCGCCCTTCACGAGGGGTTGCCCTGGGATCTGTTGCGGACCCCCTGCCCGGGTGTCGAGTATGTGACGATCTCTGACACGCGCAGGCTGGAGTTGGCCGACCTGTTCGGATGGCCGCCGGAGCGGATCAGGTGCGTACCAAATGGGCTGGACGCGACCAGATTCCTGTCGGCGAGCCAGCAGATGCGCCTGTTGCTCAGGCGCATCGATTGGTGGGAGCGCGACGTGGTGCTGCTGGCTCCTGTGCGCATGACGCAGCGCAAGAACCTGGAGCTTGCCATTGGCGTGGCGGCCGCCCTGAAAGCGGCGGGGCGCCGTCCTCTGCTGCTGATCACAGGCCCGCCGGGACCCCACAACCCGCGCCACGACTACGCTGCGTTTCTCTGGGACGTGCGCCAGCGCCTGGGCTTGGAAGACGAGGTGCGCTTCCTCTCAAAGGGATCGTGGCTTCTGAACGGCGTTAGCGACGAGCTTATGGGCGAGCTTTACAGGTGGGCTGATGCGCTCATCTTCCCGAGCCTGCAAGAGGGGTTCGGGCTGCCGCTACTGGAGGCGGGGCTGGCCCGGTTGCCCGTGTTTTGCAGCGACCTGCCGGTGCTGCGCGAGATAGGCGGAGAGGACGTGCACTATTTCGCCCCGGACGCATCGCCCGATTCCGTTGCCTGCCAGGTGCAGACGGTACTCGCTGCCCCAGGTGTGGCGGCCTTGCGCCGTCGTGTACTGAGAGAATACCGATGGGAGGAGATCTATCGGGAGGGATTGCAGCCGTTCTTGAGCCAGGAGGGAGGGGCCGTACATGACAAGTGTTCTACTGTTGCTTGACAGCATCGCGCGTAGTGGGTTAGTGTCCCTCGACGTAAGCGCAATCGACAGCTATGAGGTCCATGGGAACCGCACGAACGACGCATGCAGCGTAAGCGCTCCCGGCGCGTTCGGACTCCTGCTTGACCTGGCATGCTCGCTGGCCGCGGATTTGGGCGCCAATGTGAGGGTGCTCTCGGTGATCGAAGCGCAGGCAAACGAGTCGCTCAGCATGAGCGCCCTGGCCGCGCAGCATCGCCGCCAGCAGATCGTAAGCTGGATACGCACAACCGCCCGGGCTCTCAACGAACAGTGGGCAACTACCGATAGGAGGGGGGCAACCGGGACCCCGACGGAAGAGGAGCGCGAAGCCCAGAGTGAGCGTGGAGAAAAGGGCGAGGGAAAGGGCGAGGATGGACCCTCGGAAAATGTCCGGGGCGAGTCGGGAAGCCCGCTGCTACCGGACATCCAGCCCCTGGTGAGCGTCAGCGCCGCAGGTAGCTACCGGCGCGAGGTAGCCGAGGCGATACGACGACACGATGGACGCTTGCTCGTGTCAGCCTGGGGAGAGGAGGGGGCTACCGCCGGCGGTTCAGCCAACGGCTCAGCCTTTATGCAGAGCGAATTCCCTTGCGATATCGTTATGGTACGGCCCGCGAAATGCGACTCGGAAGGCAAGAGCGAGGGGAGGAACGAGGCAATCCGTGGCAATGGCAGTTGCGCCGGGGATGGGCAGGAGGTGCGGCACCTCGGGCAGGCGCGGATACTGGTACCTGCCCGCGGCGGCCCGCACGCGGGCCTGGCTGTGCGGGTAGCGGCCTCGCTGGAGAGCCACCGGGGTGGCGAACTTGCCTTGCTACACGTCTTGGAACAGGATCTGCCCGAACGACAGCGTCTGCGGGAGGAACGGCCATTCCGAGCGATGCTGGAGCAGGCCAACCTGCCTGCAGATACGCCGCAGTTGTGGGCGGTGGGCCGGTCCATCCCAGGTGCTATTCTCCAGCACGCACGTAACTTCGATGTGCTGGTTTTGGGTGCTCCCACCGTGCTGCTCGGCGACAAACGGACCCTTGGGCCCGTCGTTTCGGCAGTGCTCAAGAGAGCCAGCGTGACCGTCATGGTAGTGAACACGGCCACACCTGCCGAGGCTGCTATTCGGTCTCAATTGCGGAGTCGTGCGTTCGACCGTGACCTCGACCCTGAGGCCTTGTCGATGGTGGTGGATAAGTGGTTCGCGGAGAACAACTTCAACGCCGAAGAGTACTCCGATCTTGAGCGCCTGCTTGAGTGGAAACGGCAGCGCAGGCTCACCATCAGCCTGGGCCTTCCCACCCTGAACGAGGAGGCCACAATCGGCGGCGTGATAACCGCGCTGAAAGGTGCACTCTTCGATGATGTGCCGCTCCTGGACGAGCTCGTGGTGATAGACAGTCGGTCCACCGACCGCACCAGGGAGATCGCGCAATCGCTCGGGGTACCTGTCGTGGTTCACCAGGATATTCTGCGGGAGGCGGGGCCGCCTCTGCGCGGCAAAGGTGAGGCGCTCTGGAAGAGCCTGCATGTGCTCAAAGGAGACCTCATCGCCTGGGTTTATACCGACGTTTCGAATATGCACCCCAGGTTCGTTTACGGGTTGCTTGGACCATTGCTGCAGGAGCCTCGCCTGGCCTATGTGAAAGGCTACTACCACCGGCCACTTGTGGTCGGGGACAAGCTGGAGCTCGAGGGCGGAGGCAGGGTTACGGAGCTAACGGTGCGCCCCCTGTTCAACCTCTTCTTCCCTATGCTCTCCGGTTTCGTGCAGCCGCTGGCCGGCGAGTATGCAGGGAGGCGCGACGTACTGGAGAGGCTGCCTTTTTCAGCGGCTACGGTGTGGAGACCGGCCTGTTGATAGACCTGCTCGAAGAGTACGGCCTGTCGACCATCGGGCAGGTCAACCTTGGCGAGCGGGTGCACCGGAACCAGAGCCTGCCCAACCTGAGCCTGATGGCATTCGCGCTCGTGCAGGTGATCCTCAGCCGTTTGGAGGAGCAGGCGCGCGTGAGCCTGATCGAGGAAGTGAACAGGAGCATGAAGCTCATTCGCTTTGCGCCCAACCAACTCTCGCTCGAACTACGCTACGTCTCGGACGTTGAGCGCCCACCGATCCATACCATCTCCGCATACCGCAAGGCCATGGCTGCCCACAGGCTACAGCGGTCGCAGGGTGCCGCCCCGGTTGAGACCGGGCTGCGCCGAGATCTGCCCGCTCGGCGCAACTCCGTAGTGACGTGATCATAGCATGTTGGGCACTGGGCTATGAATTGGATATCGAAAGGAGTGCATGAAAATGAAAGGTAACGAGAAGCTGCTAACGGTGCTCAACCATCTGCTGGCCGATGAGCTAACTGCCATCAGCCAGCAGATGGTGCACTCAGAGATGTGCGAGAGTTGGGGCTACGGCAAACTGCACGAAGCCATTGAGCACCAGGCTATCGACGAGATGCACCATGCCGAATGGCTTATCCAGCGCATCATCTTCCTGGAGGGCACCCCCGTCGTGTCCCAACTCAACCCGATACAGATCGGTAAGAGTGTGGCGGAATTTATCGGCAATGACACTGAAGCTGAAGTGGGGGCGGTGCGCGCCTACAATGCGGCCATCCGGCTGGCACGTGAGGCCGAAGACCAGGCTACCGCTGACTTGCTAATCACAATCCTCAAGATGGAAGAGGGTCATCTGGACTGGGGGGAGAAGCAGCGGGCCCAAATCGAGCAGATGGGACTTGAGAGCTACCTGAGCACCCAGCTGACGTAGCGGCGCGACCCCGGCGGCGCTTACTACCTGGCCACCGTCATCCCCCGGCGCAACCGAATGGTTCTATGTGCCGAGGTGCGCCCGCACTAAGGAGGGTTACGGGCCGTGCGCGCCATACGCCGGGACCGGCATCCTGGGAATACCACGCCACCTGCGCCTGTTGGAATGGATCCCCGAGCCGGTCCTGAAGTTAGGCTTTCGCCTCTGCTTCGACGCTTACCGCATGGCATGGCAGCCCGCAGGCTACAGCGGTCGCAGGGTGCTACCCCGGTTGAGACCGGACCACGCTGGGACTTGCCGGCCCGGAGCCACTCCATCGTGAGGTAACTCTGGCATGTCGACCTGGGAATCGAAAGGAGTGAATTGGTCACCGAGTAGGCGTGAAGTGAAGGGGCCGCATTGTGGCAGTGAGAGTCTCAGAAGAGAAAGGTAAAGGTGCCTGAATTGCCTGCTAGATCCGACCATACCGGTACATCCGCCGCGACAGAGGCGTCCGGTGCCCGCTCGGCCAGGCAGGCAGTGGAGTGGCACGCTATAGAGGCTGCCGAAGCCCTGCGAAAGCTGGAGAGCGAGCCGCATCAGGGGCTAACCGAGGAGGAAGCCGGTCGCCGGCGCGCGGAACATGGGCCGAACGAACTGGTCGAGCGCGAGGGCAAGAGTCCGTGGCTCATGTTGTGGGAGGAGCTCACCGCCACCATGGTGCTCATTCTTATTGCCGCCGCTGCCGTATCGGGGCTGCTGGGCGACTACAAGGACGCTGGAGTGATCGCCGCTATCGTAGTGATAAACGCGCTGCTCGGCTTCAGCCAGGAGTACCGTGCCGAGAAGGCGGTGGCCGCGCTCAAGCGCCTGGCAGTGCCCATGGTGAGGGCGCGCCGAGGCGGCACGGTGCGGGAGATCCAGGCGAGAGAGCTGGTGCCCGGCGATATAGTGCTGCTGGAGGCAGGCGGGCTGGTGCCCGCCGATTGCCGTCTGCTGGAGAGCAACAGCCTACGCGCCCAGGAATCCGTGCTTACCGGCGAGTCCGAACCCGTGGAAAAGGTGGTCGAGCCGCTCCCTACGGATACGGGTGTAGATATCCCCATCCCTGACAGGCTGAACATGGTGTACATGGGCACGGTCGTCACGTATGGTCGTGGGCTAGGGGTGATCACCGCGACGGGTATGGAGACCGAGCTTGGCAGGATCGCCTCTATGATTCAGGTCGTTCGGCGCGAAGCCACCCCCCTCCAGCGCAGGCTGGACCAGCTTGGGAAATGGTTGGTGCTTGCGGCTCTTGCCGTGGTCGCAGCGATTTTCGTGCTGGGCCTGCTGCGGGGCGAGGAGGCGCACCTGATGTTTCTCACCGCAGTGAGCATCGCGGTGGCCGCTGTGCCCGAGGGTCTTCCCGCTGTGGTAACGGTGGCGCTGGCGCTTGGCGCGCAGAGGATGCTGAAGCGCAACGCTCTCATCCGTAAGCTCCCAGCAGTCGAGACGCTAGGCTCGGTAACCGCCATTTGCTCCGACAAGACGGGCACTCTCACCGAGAACCGCATGACTGTGGTGGTGCTCGACGTGGCGGGCGACCATCTGGACTTAACCGAAAATCAGAGTGGTGAGCAAGAATGGCAGGAGTGGCAGCAACAGGTATCTGAGCGGCCATCCCTGGCTCTCCTCGTTGCGGCGAGCGCGCTCTGTAGCGATGCCGAACTGAGGCCGGAACCGGGGGGCGAAGAGCCTGGCGCAATGCGCGCCATCGGCGACCCGACCGAGGGGGCTCTGGTGGTGGCCGCGGCCCGCCTGGGTCTTTCAAAAACAGCCCTGGAAGAGTTGCTCCCTCGCAAGGCCGAGATACCTTTCGACTCGCATCGCAAACGGATGACTACTCTGCATGAGCTTGCGCTCTCGCCCGGCGAAAACACCACGGGAGCTCGGATGCTCAAACCTCTCCGCGTGCTTATCACCATCCACGACGGTCGCAATAACGGCCGCCACCATACAGCGAGCGCACACGAAGCCGAAAGCCCTACCCCTTATGTGGCGTTCACCAAAGGAGCAATCGACAGCCTGCTGGGCATCTCCACCAGGGTGTGGGTCGGGGATGGAGCAGTGACTTTGACCGATGATTGGCGCTTGAGGATAGTTGAGGCTCATGACCGCCTCGCAGGCAGCGGCAGACGCGTGCTGGGAGTGGCCGTCAGACCTGTTGATTCGCTTGCCGAGTGCGGCATAAGATCGGTGGGTGGAAGGGTGGAGGTAGCGGCGCCCGATTGCATGGAGTGCGACCTGATATTCCTGGGGCTGGTGGGGATGGTGGACCCTCCAAGGCCCGAGGTGAAGGAGGCGGTGCGGATATGCAAGGAGGCCGGGGTGCACGTATTTATGCTCACCGGCGACCACCCTCTCACCGCCGAGTACATAGCTCAGCAGCTGGGCATAACGGGGATCGCCAGCGCTGTGCCGGGCGCCGATATTGGCGCGCATGAAAGCCCGCGCACGATTGGTAATGTGGCCCTGGCTCAAACAAGTACTAGAGGCCCTGAGGGCACGGAGGGCAGCGGGAGCACCGGCAGAAGCACGGCGATTAACGCAGGCGCCGGGGGTCGCCTGGCAACCGGGCAAGACCTCAGCAATCTTACTGCGGACGATCTATCAGGGGTGGTCGAGCAGGTGCCGGTATACGCTCGAATCTCGCCTGAGCACAAACTCAGGATTGTTGAAGCGCTACAGAACCACGGGCAGATAGTGGCTATGACCGGGGACGGTGTAAACGATGCGCCCGCCTTGAGGAAAGCCGATATCGGAGTGGCGATGGGAGTTACGGGCACCGATGTGTGCAAAGAGACGGCCGATATGGTGTTGCTTGACGACAACTTCGCCACAATTGTGGCGGCGGTCAGGGAGGGGCGAGCCATATACGACAACATCCGCAAGTTTATACGGTACATCCTCACCGGCAACTCCGGCGAGTTGTGGGTGATGCTCCTCGCGCCGCTGATAGGCATGCCTCTGCCTTTGCTTCCGCTGCAGATACTCTGGGTCAACCTGGTCACCGATGGGCTGCCCGCGCTCGCCCTCGGGGTGGAGCCCGCGGAGCAAGATGTCATGCGCCGCTCACCCTACCCGCCGAGCGAGAGCATTCTGAGCCGCGGGATGGGCTGGCAGATCCTGGGCAACGGGCTGCTGGTCGGGCTGGTGTCGCTAGGTGCCGGCTACTGGTACTGGCGAAGCGCACAACCCGAGTGGCAGACGATGACCTTTACCGTGCTCACCTTCGCGCAGCTGGCACTGGCGTTGGCGTTCCGCTCGGAGCGGTACTCCCTGTTTCGGATAGGGCTGTTTTCAAACATGCTGTTGCTCGCCGCAGTCGCGCTGACGTTTATCCTTCAGCTCGCGGTGGTGTACCTGCCGTTCCTCCAAGACCTGTTCGATAGTGTGCCGCTAAGCCCCCTTGAGCTGGCACTGTGTCTGCTGCTGGGGCTGGCCGTGTTCATCAGCGTAGAGATGGAGAAATGGCTGATGCGCAGGGCGCGAGTTCGCCAGGCACAATAAGGGCGAAAAGGGCGAAAAGCACTAGAGGAAATGGTATCCGGATGATTGTTTGGCTCGAATTCCTCCTCTGTACAGCCGTCGTAGTGGTTGCGGTCAGTATGCTTTGGCGATACGGTGATGTTATCGCCGAGAAGAGCGGGCTGGGCAGGATATGGGTAGGGGTGCTGCTCATAGCTTCAGTTACCTCACTTCCCGGATTGATCAGGGGCATAAGCTCGGCCGACATGTTCGACCTGCCCGATATGGCAGCGGGTGGCGTGCCGGGCAGCAAGTTGTTCAACGTTGCGATAGTTGGGATAGAGGACATGGTGTACTTGAAAGGTGCTGTGGTCCAGTAGATAATAAACCAGAGCCACGCGGTGACGGCAATGGCCGCCATGATGATGACCGCCATCGTGATTCCAGGGCTGATCTACAGGAGGAGTGGCAGGGTGCTCGTGATTGACTGGGAGTGGTTGGGAATGGCTCCGAGTTCCGAGTTTTGGCCAATGTCGTGTTGCTAGTGGCGGAGTGAGACGTGGCCCGGCTGTGACCTGCTGGAAGGAAGCGCATATGCCCGCATTTGAGATGGTGATTATCGTGCTGCTGATGCTCGCTAACGGCTTCTTCGCCACCTCGGAGATAGCAGTGGTATCGGCTCGCAAAGGGAGATCTCGGCAGCGCGCCGAAGAGGGACACCGGGGGCGGCGCTAGCTCTGGATCTTGCGGCCAACCCCAATCGCTTTCTCTCCACGGTGCAGGTCGGTATAACTCTGATAAGCACTTTTGCCGCCGCGTTCGGTGGCGAGAGCCTGGCCGAGGAGTTGGAGAGTACGCCTAACACGGTGCCTGTCTTGGCGCCATATGCAGGTGGCATAGCGCTGGTAGTGGTGGTTGCATTCATATCCTATCTGTCACTCATCCTGGGCGAGCTTGTGCCGAAGAGGCTGGCTCTGCAGAACGCCGAGGGGGTAGCCTCAGCCATAGCTCCCGTGATGCGTTTCGTGTCCCGGGTAGCCGGGCCGGTTGTTGGCTTTCTGAGCCTCTCGACTGAAGTGGTCTTGTGGGTATTACATGGCCGCAATGTCGAGGAAATTCGCGTCGGCGAGGAGGATGTGATCGCATTGGCTCGCGAGGGAGTGGCAGCGGGTACGCTGGAGGCTACCGAGCAGGAGATGATCGGCAACGTCTTCAGCCTGGCGGATCGCACCGTGCGGTCGTTGATGACGCCAAGAACCGAGATGCAGGCGGTGGAGATCGGCACCCCCGTTGCCGAAGCTCTGAGGGCGCTCATAGCGTCGGGCCACTCCCGCTTGCCCGTGTACGAGGAGAGCCTGGACAATGTCGTAGGCATCCTGTTTGCGGTAGATATGCTGCGTCAGTACGAACACAAGCCGGGTGAGTCGGATAGACCAGGTACCGAGCCCGGGTTAGCTAAGCTATCCGATTTGCGAGCGCTCATGCGCAAGCCTCTGTTCTTGCCGGAGGGACAGCGAGCTACTCTGGCCCTCAAGCAGTTTCGAGCGGAGCACAGCTCGATTAGGATAGTTATCAGCGAGTTCGGTGAGGTGGCAGGGTTGATCACCGTGGAGGACATACTCGCGGAGGTGGTAGGAGAGATAGGAGACGAACATAGTCAGGCACAGCAACAGATTGTACGGCGAGACGACGGAAGCTATCTGGTAGACGGCTTGCTGCCGGTGAGCGACCTGGCGCAGAACCTGCCGTTGCCCGGGATTGAAGAGCTTGCGCGGGAGCAACGCTTCGATACGGTCGCCGGGTTGTTGCCGCTGCAATTTGGGCGCATCCCGGCGGTGGGCGATACGTTGAATTGGCAGAGCTTCCGCTTCGAAGTTCTGGATATGGACGGCCCCAGGATAGACAAGGTACTCATCCAAGCGGTGGAGGGAGACCCTGCCGGACAAACCGAAGGGGCTCTCGCGATGGGAGCGGTACTGCCGGTACCTCGATCTGACAGAGATGGGAGCACACCACACCGGTAAGGGCAGGCAGAGCTATTTAGCACGCCCGGCTATTAGTTCTTCCCTTCCCTTCCCTTCCCTTGCCTGGCTGGCCCTTCGTTTTCCTTACTGCTGCTTTGCCTACTCCCACTTCCTCCTTCCCTGACTCCTACTGCAAATAGCGAAGCCAGACATAGCCGGTGCTAATGAGCAGCGAGATCACAGTTACAGCCACCCCGTACCTGAGAAACCGCCCGAAACTGATCCTGTGTTCGGCGCGTTCCGCCAGACTTAGCACTATCACGTTCGCGGAGGCTCCTACCGCCGTGGCATTACCACCCAGGCAGGCTCCCAGGGCCACCGACCACCATAGAGGCGTGATCGGCATGCTCTGCCCCAGGTCCTGAACTATCGGCACTATCGTGGCCGTATAGGGGATGTTATCCACTATGCCCGAGGCGATGCCGCTCACCCACAGGAGAAGCAGCGATGTGGCTGCAAGATCTCCACCCGTCAAGTCCAGCAGCCATCTAGCCACGATCTCTATGAACCCGACGGTGATGAGCGCCTCCACGAGAACGAAAAGACCCATGAAGAAGAGTAGCGTGGTCCACTCGATCTCGCTTAGGGCATTGTGCACCTCCGTTCGTGAGATCGCCAGCAGCACAACTGCCCCGCTCATAGCGATCGTGGCGGCCCCCAGGTGGAGAGGTCCATGAACCAGGAAACCAACAATTACAAGTGTAAGGACTATTAGCCCCTGGACCAACAACGGTCGATTGGTGATGAGCTCATCTTCTTTCATTGCCATGGCCTCTTCGCGCTTTTCAGAGGGCACCTTCAACTCTTTGCGGAAGAAGAGTGCAGCGAGGCCGAGGTATACGATGTAGATGACGACCACAACCGGCCCCATGTTGAGAAGAAATGCGCCGAAGTCCAGCCCGGATGCGCTCCCTATGATGATATTGGGTGGATCCCCAATGAGAGTAGCCGCCCCTCCTATGTTCGAGGCCATAACCTCCGAAATGAGGAACGGTACGGGACTGATTCCCAGGGAGGTTGCGACGAACAACGTGAGGGGAACGATGAGCACGACGGTGGTCACGTTGTCGAGGAACGCAGACATCAAGGCGGTCAGGGTCGAGAGGAGCAGCAGGACCCGAAAAGGCTCGCCCCTGGCCCAATCGATAATCTTGCTGGCCAGCCAACGGAAGAGTCCGGTACGCTTCAGCGTATTGGCTATTATCATCATTCCAGCGAGCAGGAATATGACATTCCAATCGACAGCCTTGAAAGCTTCCTCCTGGCTGATCAGGCCGAGCAACAGCACGGCCATGGCACCGAAAAGAGCCACCAGGGTCTTATGTACCTTCTCGACAGTAATCCCTGCATATGTGGCAACGAATACCGCGACGGCAAGCACGAGATCCAGACTCACTTCAAGTTCCTCCTCACGGCACTCTCGACACCGGGGTCCACCGCCCGCCGGTCGGTAATCCGACCTTTGCCGTCTCGTGTCCTGATACGAGTAAGCGCTCTCTATCTATGTGTGGGCACAAGATCTCTTCACTACCTGGTGACGTAGCGGCGTAATAAACAGGCAATCGCACTTTGTGCGCCCGGCGCTCACTGTAGGCGCTTTCCACCTCAGTCACATTCGAGGGTTGTCGGCTCGGGCAGCCGCAGGTATTGCTCCAACTGCTCGGGCGAGAGGATGGACGTCACCAAGAGGTGCCCTTCGAGTTGCGTGGCGCGCAACTTACCGTGCAGGCGCCCTATTTCCGCCGATTGCTCGTGAAGGTCATCGATCGACAGCTCGCGCTTTGCAAGAGCCTTGTCGAGCTCGCTTTCGAGCCGGATGATCTCCAATCCTAGCTCCTTTTCGGCGAGTTCGATCCTGGCCGATATGGCCTCAAGCTCGGCCACCTGCTCCGGAGACAGGGCCAAATACTCAACCAGGCCAAGCGCGTCTGAAGGAGCCGGGTACCCGCGCAGCCGAGCAGGGGCTGTGTATGGCCCGCGTAGGTCGTCCAGGAGTTGCTCCACGTCCACGGCATCGTAGGCGGCCGGGACGGCATGAGGTGTCGATGGGGACCAGGATGTGCTGGAGCGCCCTCTTCGTTCCATTTCGACCGCGATAGAGATGGCACTAAACGCGAGCACGCTCAGGAGTCCCAGGCGAAGCAAGATGTCACCGATGTATCCCAGGAGACTATTCCGCTTCATGGGAGCGGCCTCCTTTCGGGCGGAAAGCCCAGGTCTACTGTTAGCAGTTTGCTTCAGCCGCGAACCGGATTAAACAAAAACACCCGAGCCACACTGCGGCAACTCAGGCATCGGGCATTGCAGGTGGGCCTGGCGGGACACGTCTCACACCCTACAAATGCTACATCTTCTATTAGTTGTATTATACCATCTTACACCCCGTCCGACCAACCTTGCTTACCTGCTGCGTATGTCGCCGTGCGTATGTCACAGCCCGATTGCCTCGCCTCTCTATCACAAACCGCATCTCGGGGATTGGGCATCATCGGAGCAGAAAGCAGCCCTGAGTTGTTCATTCTAGTGTACAATTAGGCTGCCAACCTGTATCATCAGAGCCATGAAGCGCCGGTAGAGCGCCCAGGCGTTGCGCCAAGGAATTCTGAGGGAACAAAGGACCCTCACCCGGCTGCACCTGGCAAAATGCTTGAGTGAATCTCAAAGGATTGCAGGCTGAGAAGTAAGGTAAAGGGGGCCATATGCTGCAAACGGTCGATGTCGGAGAACGCACAATTGAAGCTTATCGCGGCGTGGCTCCCGAGCCTATTCTCACTGAGTTGGTCGAACTCGGTGTGCGGCTTCGTGGCTTGAGGGTGCTGCACATCAACGCCACTCCCTACGGGGGTGGCGTGTCGGAGCTGCTACGCTCGGTGGTACCGCTACTCAACGACCTGGGCCTCGTCGCCGATTGGAAGATCATCAGCGGCGACGAGAGCTTCTTCAAAGCCACCAAAGCCATCCATAACGGGCTCCAGGGTGCGAAGCAGGGTTTGACCGCTGCCGAGCGCGAGGCATACCTGGCGACCTCAGTCCAGAATGCGGCCCTGCTTGAAGAGCAGTATGACGTGGTGTTCGTCCACGACCCGCAGCCCGCCGCCATCTTGCCGCACCGAGGGAAGGATCACTCTCGCTGGATCTGGCGCTGCCACATCGACACAGCCCATCCCAACCCCGAGGTCTGGGCTTTTCTGCGCGGCTTCCTCGACCGGTACGACGCGGCCGTTTTCACGATGAAGGAGTTCGCTCCACCCGATCTGCCTATCAAGCGGGTGGAGATTATCCCTCCGGCTATCGACCCGCTCAGTCCCAAGAACCTTCCTCTGCCCGAAGGCATAGCACGCCAGGTGTTGGACTTTATAGGTGTGCGACTGAACCGTCGCCTCATCACCCAGGTGGCGCGCTTCGACCCCTGGAAGGATCCTCTGGGGGTGATTGCAGCCTACAGGCTGGCCCGTGAGCAGGTGCCGCATCTGCAACTCGCCCTGGTCGGCTCTATGGCATTGGACGACCCGGAAGGCTGGGAGGTGTACAGCACGATCCAGGCCGCGAGCAAGGCCGACCCTCTGATCCACGTCTTCACCAACCTGACGGGGGTGGGTAACATCGAGGTCAACGCCTTCCAGCGTCTCTCGGACGTGGTAGTGCAGAAATCTATTCGCGAAGGCTTCGGGTTGGTGGTGTCCGAGGCGCTGTGGAAGGGCACGCCGGTGGTGGCGGGCGAGGTCGGGGGCATCACACTGCAGATGGCCGATGGGGTGGGCGGCCTGCTGGTGGACAGCGTGGAGGAGTGCGCAAAAGCGATTGTCGCATTGCTCGAGGACCCCCAGCGGGCGGATGAGCTGGCGGCTCGCGGACGAGAGCGGGTGCGCAACTATTTCCTTCTCCCGCGTCTGGTGCTGAATGAGCTGACGCTGGTGGCAGGCATCCTGGGTGAGAGACCGGCTGGGGCACCCGTCGGGGCGCGTGTGGGGGCACGCGTCAAAGCAGGACCACCGGTGCCCGTCGCCAGGCGCGACGCGGTCTGCGGGATGGCGCTGTCGAAAAACCAGGCACACCTGACAACCGACTACGAGGGCCATGCGTATGCATTCTGCTCGGAGGCGTGCCGGGCACGCTTTGTGAAGAGCCCCGAGACTTACGTCACCTCCACTGGCGGGCCTATGGATCGGCCTACGAATCGTGTGGACGGATGAAGAGGCCCTCTATTGGGCCGTGTAACCCCCATCTATCACAAGCTCGCTGTCGGTGACGAACTTCGATTCGTCCGACGCCAGATAGAGTACCCCATAGGCTACGTCGTCCGGCTCGCCCAGGTGGCCGATTGGGTGCAGGCTTTCGAGGTGCTTCTGCATCGTCTCGGCATCGCCGCTTGCGTCCATAGCGCCTTGTACCATGGGTGTGACGATGTAGCCCGGGTGTACCGAGTTGACACGGATATTGTAGCCCGAACGGGCACAGTGAAGCGCGGCCGATTTGGTGAGTAGGCGTACTTCACCTTTGCTGGCGTTATATGACGCCGCTGTCAACTCACCGACAATTCCGAGGATAGATGACATGTTGATGATGGAGCAGCGGTTTCCCTTGCTTCCATTTTCGCTTTGCTTCATTGCCTGGATGCCGTACTTGGTGCCTAGAAACACTCCATCGAGGTTGATGCTCATGAGGAAGCGCCAATCCTCATCATTGCCGCGAACAGGAGATTTGCTTTACTCATCGCGGATCCTCCTTCCACTGTCAAGCTGGTGCTACAGCACCCGTCACGCCCCATGCCCGACCTGGGCGAAAGAGTAGAGGGTTGCCGCCAGGTTGGCGATGTAGGTTAGGAGGGTAATGAAACCGACCGGTTTACTCACCAGGAACGCGTAGCCGATCATGCCCATGAGGCTGACGTAGTAAAGGCCAAGGTACGGCCACAGCAGGGGCGTACTGCGAAAGTCGAATTTCAAGATGTAGTCGAGCGTAAACTCGACAGCGCAATAGAGCACCACTAATCCCGGCAAGATGACCAGCCACCAATCTCGCCGCCAGGCGATGTTAAGCCCGCCAGCAACGGCCATGGGGATCGCCAGCAGCACGACGGCTGTTCCCAGGTCGTGCCCCACTGCGCCATCCCCGCAGCCCGCGCCAGGAACATGCCTGCCAGCAACAGGTTCATCAGATTGGCGATCACAACAACCGCCAGGTCGAGGGGACGAACAGGATCAGAAACCGTTTCCATACGTGTCTCCCCAGGCGCACCTTGGTACTCCTACTAACAACCTGCACAACCTCTTCGTCGCCGGGCAACCTGATCGGCAAGCAGGTGAGACCAGGTGATACATGTACAGAAGGCTCCGGTCCCTTTTTCAGCTTCTCGAAGCGTCCACTCTGACTAACCTCGCGATTACTCAGAGCTTCCGCCCCATCCACTGTCCAGTTCCTTGGAGCCCCTGTGGCTCTGGCGGCTCTTCGCCACCTCGGCACTATAACGTGCCGATGTCACCAAGCTGCACTTAGCGCGAACTCGCACATGAAATAGCCCTCCTCCGCGATCGGTCCATGAGATCGGCCCTGAGTGGGATAAGAAGCTAAATTGGATAGCTAAAATGGTGGCGTGCAGTTGATGGCAGTGGATACTAGAGGACTTACTGGCGCACCCCAAGGAGCAATTCCATTACCAGCTGGTCCAATTCCCCGTAGCGCCGGCCCCGTCCGGCCAGTGCGGCAAGGTCGAACTGCTGCGCCTTCAACCCCTCAGCCAACTCTTTGCTGTAGCCATCTGGTGCCGCATGACCTGTGTAGCTACTATCCAACGACTTTATTTCGGCGATCAGACCCTGAATCTCACCATCCTGCGCAAATTGCCTGGCCTTATCGCGCAGAATCAGATAAGAACGCATACAGCCTCTCGCGAAGGCCCATACGCCGGCTTCGTCCTCTGTGCGGTAAGCATGAGCATCGAAGTGGCTGGGCCCGCCATATCCGCTCTCCTCCAGCAATTTGACCAGGAAGAACGCTCGTTTAGGGTTTTCCGATGCGAAGCGGAAATCCTGGTCATAACGTCCCATCACCTGATCGTTGAGATCTATGTGGAACAGCTTGCCTGCCTCCAGAGCCTGGGCTACGGCGTGCACGAAATTCAGGCCGGCCATCGTCTAGTGCGCAAACTCAGGGCTGACCCCCACCATTTCGGGGTGGTCAAGGGTGGAGATAAAGTGGAGCATATGTCCAACGGTGGGGAAGTATATGTCGCCACGAGGCTCGTTTGGTTTGGGTTCCAGCGCGAACTGCATATCATAGCCATTGTCGCGGGCATACTCGCACAGGTAGTTGATGGCCTCACGGAAATGCCTGATGCCTTCTCCAGTATCAGGGTAGGCATCGCTTTCCGAACCTTCTCGACCGCCCCAGAAGACGTAGGTCGTAGCCCCAAGCTCCGCTCCCAAGTCTATCGCATGCATTGTCTTCTGAAGAGCAAACGCACGTACCGCAGCGTCCGACGAGGTGAAAGCCCCGTCACGAAAGACCGGGTGGGTGAACAGATTGGTGGTGGCCATAGGCACAACAAGGCCGGTTTCGTCCAGCGCCCGCCTAAAATCGCGCACTATCCGATCCCGCTCGCTGAGAGAGGCATCGAACGGCACGAGGTCGTTGTCGTGGAAGTTGACACCGTAAGCGCCCAGATCGGCGAGTTTGCGCACTATATAAGAGGGGTCCATTGGCCTGCGAAGGGCATTGCCAAAAGGATCGCGTCCCGGGTTGCCTACTGTCCACAGCCCAAAAGTAAACCGGTCATCTTTTACAGGTGTAAATGGGTCAGCCATATCGTGGCTCCTCCTCTTTGGTCGCCGGTGCCCCTCATAGCTATTGAGCAAGGGGTGCGGATCTGCGAGTTGCCCCAGGCCTGCTCCCCTCCCCTCCCCTCCCCGCCCCGCATCGAAGCGCTGGTTGGCAAAGGCCATTGAAGCTAGATTCCAGTTGATTTCAGAAAGTGGTATGAGGGAGGCAAGTTTGCCAACAGAGTGTAAGTCGAAGCGTTTCGATTGTCAATGGGTTTTGGCTATTGACAGCCGCCAGTAAGTGTGCTATCATCTTGCTCATTGAAGCGCTTCGACTATGGGTTTCGATAACCGCTTCTATATATGAGCTATCTGAGCTCTGATATTTTCGCTATCCAGAGGTGTGCAATTGCCAACTATGCTTGATGTCGCCCGCAAGGCGGGAGTCGCACTTAGCACTGTATCTTATGCGCTGAATGGCACGCGTCCTATCTCGGCGGAAACACGCCAGCGCATATTCGCGGTCATGGAAGAACTTGGCTACAGGCAGCATGCCCTCGCGCGTGGCCTTGCCACCAAGCGCAGCCGTATTCTAGCTCTACTTTTTTCGGCCCCTGAACGTGGTCTCGGTAGCACAGAACTTGAGTTCGTTACCAACGCAGCGGATGCTGCCAAAGAAAACGGCTATCACCTGGTGCTGTGGTCTACCGAGCTGCACAACGCTTCCGAGCTAAAACAACTGACGCAGCAAGGCCTGGCAGACGGCGTGATCATCATGGAAGTATATCTGGACGACGGTCGAGTGAACCTGCTACGAGAGAGCGGGCTTCCGTTCACCATGATCGGACGCTGCGCTGATGCAGACAATATCGCCTATGTGGATATAGATTTCGACCGGACGACGCACGATGCTCTGAGCCACCTGGTGGAGTTGGGGCATACAAACATCGCCTTTTTGAACCAGTCTCAGGCTGAGTACGATGCGGGCTATGGCCCTGCCGTGAGGGCACAGGCCGGTTTCCTTCAAGCTGCCCAGGCGCTGAAGGTCGATGGGTTTACGCAATTCTGTCGCGCTTTACCTGCAGCCGGATATGAAGCATTCAACGAGCTTGTGGAAGAGCATCCGGACATAACGGCGCTTATTATCATGAACGACCGAGCTATTCCGGGTGTTATGCAGGCTATAGCGGATCGAGGCTGGTCGGTCCCTGAAGACTTTTCACTCGTCACCATCGTTTCGTCGGCGCGTGTCGCAGAGATGGTAATGCCACCTCTCACCGCCATGTCCGCACCTGCCGTCGAATTGGGCCGTCTTGGTGTCGAGCTTCTAATCCAGCAGCTGGAGTTGGGCGAGAAAAACGCCCCCCAGGAATTGTTGCCATGTCACCTCGTCGTGCGCGGGAGCTCAGGCAATGCCCCGCAGACACTGGTACGCCGGGCCAAAGAGGCGTAAGTGAGGTATGAGTTGTGAGCTACAGGTAATGAGTTAACTTTGGCAACTCATTACCTGTAGCTCACAACTTCCAAAGCGGGTTTGGTTGGGCAAATATTGCCGGTGAGGTGACATAGCTGCAAAGAAGATAGGTACAACGTCAGTACACGCACAAAGGAGAAAGCAATGCACAAGCGACTCTCGCAACTTGTGAGTTTTCCATTGGCTGCGGTTATTCTGTTCGGCCTGGTCGCCTGCGGTGGCGATGCCACACCGACGAGTGTCCCCGCACCGACGGCGACCACGGCCCCGGTCGCGCAGGCAACCGATACGGTAGCTCCGGTTGCACAGGCGACCGATACGGTGGCTTCAGAAGCTCCCGCGACGGCAACCCTTGCGCCCACGCCCACTACCCAAACGTTAGGCAACGCCGGGGGCAAGGTGCTTAAGATCTGGCATTATGAAGCAGCAGAAAGCGCCATGGGCGCTTCCTGGAACGATGCGATGCAGGATTTTGTCGCCGCGCATCCCGATGTTCAGATCCAGTTTGAGCTGAAGACTTTTGATCAGATACAGCAGACCGCCCAGATGATCCTCAACTCCAGCGAAGCTCCTGATGTGCTGGAGATCAACAAAGGCAACGCTACCGCCGGCTTGTATGCCAAGCAAGGCCTACTTACCGACCTGACCGATGTCGCGGCACAACGCGGTTGGGACAAGATCATGAGCCCCAGCATCCAGGCAACCAGCCGCTATGACGACCGCGGCATCATGGGCTCCGGCCAACTTTACGGTGTAACTACCTACGGCGAGTTCGTGATGGTCTATTACAACAAGGATATGTTCGACAAGTACAACCTGAAGGTGCCCACCACGTACGAAGAATTCGAAGCAGTCTGCGATGCCTTTGTCAAGGCAGGAGTCACCCCGCTCGCCCTGGGCGCTCTGGACAAGTGGCCTGTCACCCAGAACTTCTACGAGTTGGCACTCTACAAGGCCAACCGCGATTTCATCACTAACTACATGACCTTCAAGGACGACATCGATTTCCACGGACCGGAGTTCACCTACGCAGCGCAAGAGCTGGTAAACCAGTTCAACAAAGGCTACTATGGCAACAACGTCACCGGCGTGAGCTATGACGACGCCAATGCGTCCTTCGAGCAGGGCAAGTACCCGATGACTCTGACGGGTAGCTGGATGTTCGGGACCTTCCTGAGCACGATCAAGGACTTCCAGTGGAGTCTGTTCGTGCTGCCGGGCAAGCAGTTCAACACCGGCTCTGGCGGCAACCTCCTTGTCGTACCTGCCGGTTCACAGAACAAGGATCTGGCTTATGACTTCCTTGATCTGACCCTGGCGAACAAGGCTCAGACGGTCATGGCGAACAACGGCGGTATTCCGGTAAACGCTGATCTCTCTCAGATCACCGAGCCTCACACCAAGGATCTGAACCAGGCGTTCAGTACGATCGTAGAGAACGATGGCCTGGCTTTCTATCCCGACTGGCCGGCCCCAGGCTATATGGATACGCTCGGCGGTGGCCTGCAAGAGCTGGTTACCGGGGGGAAAACAACCGACCAGTTCCTCGATGAGATAGCCGGTCCCTGGCAAGACTATAAGTCATCGTTACCCTGAGCCTTTCCAACCTGTCCACATTTGTCGCAGGGCGGGGCGAAAAATGAGAAATCTATGGCATCCGAACATCGTATTACGTGATCCTCATTTTTCGCCCCGCCCTGCGATAAATCGTCTTAGCTCATGAAAGGATATGGGCATGGCAAACAAAGTTGTTGTCGGGGGTAAGGGAGATGAGAGGACATTCGCAGCGGGTGTAGCGTTGGCTGGGACGCGCCGTAGCACGCGGTTGGACTGGGGCTACGCGGTATTCCTGGTGCCGGGCCTGCTCATCTTCTTATTCCTGGTAGTGATACCGGTCATAGCCAATTTTGGGGTCAGCTTCACCAGGTGGACGGGTGTTGGTACGCCAACCTGGATCGGGGTTTCCAACTACGCTAAAGCCCTGGGTGACTCGATTTTCTGGAAGTCGTTCCTCAACAACCTTTACCTGATCATCGTCATGACAATTGTTCCGACCCTGATCGGATTGTTCCTGGCGGCGGTGCTCTTTGACTACATCTACAAGCGGTTCGGGAATTTCGTAACCACCCTGTTCCGGTCTGGGCTTTACCTGCCGCAGATCATCCCCATAGTGGTGTCGGCGATAGTCTGGAATTGGATCCTCCAGCCCAACTGGGGAGCTGTCAATACGCTGCTGAACGGTGTGGGGCTTTCGGGACTTGCCCAGAATTGGCTTGGCGATCCTGCCACTGCTCTCCCTTCAGTCATGGTGATGCTCATCTGGTTTCAGATAGGCTACCCGCTGGTGATCTTCATGGCGGGTATGCAGCGCATTGACAGCGAGATATACGAGGCAAGCTCTCTCGATGGTGCTACCTGGTTGCAGCGATTCTGGCGCATCACAGTGCCCCTTGTGCGGCCAGAACTATATGTGGTGGTGCTAACCACCATAATAGCCACGCTGAAAACCTTCGGCCCCATCTATGCGATGACCCGTGGCGGGCCGGGCAATTCTACAATAGTTGCCTCGTATTTCTCCTACAAGAACTTCTTCGAAAACGCCAATGTCGGCTATGGTGCAACCATGTCTACGGTGCTGACGCTAATTGTGCTGGCAATAACTGTAGTTTACATCAGGGTCCAAACGCGCCAGGAAACCCGGGAGGCTGCTTAACATGGCTACCGGCAGCATATCCGTCCCCAGAACCGGGACACTCGCCCCCAAAACCAAACCTATCCGCCGCCTAACAGATTGGGTGCCTCTGATATTGCTCGCTGTGCTGGTGTTGATTATGCTCTTCCCGTTGCTGTTGATCATAGTCAATTCCTTCAAGACTGAGGCAGAGTACAACGTCAACGGCCCGTTCGCCTTACCCCAAAGTCTCAACTTCGACGTGCTGGTCAGCACCTGGCAAAGCACCGACTATCCCACCAAGCTGGTGAACAGCATAGTTATCAGCGCAGGCACCGCGCTACTGGCAATAGTGCTCTCGTTGTTCAACGCTTTCGCCCTGGGCATCGGCAAGATCAAGGGAAGAGGACTATTTCTGCTCTTTTTCCTGCTGGCAATTACGCTGCCGACGGAGTCACTGATCTATCCTCTTTACTACTTCTTCAAGCTGGTACACCTGTATGACACCCAATTGTCGGTTATACTCATTACGGCAGCTTTGCATAGTGCGTTTGGCACTTACCTGCTAACTTCGGTGTTCCAATCGTTCCCAATCGAGTTACTTGAAGCGGCAAGAATTGATGGGGCTAATAAATTTCAACTGCTGTGGAGATTAGTTATACCCCTGAGCACACCTTCACTGTCGGTGCTCTTCATCTTCTTCTTCATCTCGACCTGGAACGACTTCTTCTTACAGCTTATCTTCCTCATTTCCAATTCGAAACAAACGGTGCCGCTCGCGGTGCTGGTTGCCCGTGGGGAACACGGATCGGTGATCACGACGCAGGCTGTGGCAGCCCTGCTCGGCATCCTACCTTGCATCATTTTCTTCGTGCTTTTCCAGAGGACGCTGACAAAGGGTATCGCAGTAGGCAGCATAAAATAGCAAAATGATGCGTAAGACGTGACACGTATTAATTGAGGGCGAAAAACAACCGGTGACGAGTCGATACGCAGTAAGCAGTATCCAACAGTCAACTATTACGTTTCACGTTTTGCGCTTCCCATACCACTCCCTAGAGAGAGAGCAGAATGAAGTTCACAGATGGATACTGGCATATACGCCCCAACGTCGTCCCACACTTCGCGGTACAGGTGCAGGAGATGGAGGCCGGGAACGGTGTGCTCACGGTTTACGCAGCCACCGAGCGTGTAGTCAACCGCGGCGATACCCTGGACCTGCCTATGCTGACGGCGCAGTTCTCCTCGCCGATGCCCAACATCATCCGCGTCCGAATCTACCACCACAAAGGCGGGCAACCCCGCAAGCCTCAATTCTCACTTGAGTCGCCAGGCGATTATCAGGCGGGGATTGAGCAAGACGCAGAAGCTATCACCCTTACCAGCGGACAACTCAGCGTGCGAGTGCAAAAAGGCGAGTGGCGGGTGGAGTTCAGGGACGGCGACAGGGTCATTACTGGCAGCGGCCATCATGGGGCAGGTTACGTGGAGACCCGGGAGGGTAACTACATTCACGAGCAGCTTGACCTCGCAGTTGGCGAATGCGTGTATGGCCTGGGCGAGAGGTTCACCCCTTTTGTCAAGAACGGGCAGGTTGTCGATCTCTGGAACGAAGATGGGGGCACCGGCAGCGAGCAGGCCTACAAGAACGTGCCTTTCTATCTCACCAATCGAGGATACGGAGTCTTCATCAACCACCCGGAGCGAGTGTCGCTGGAGGTGGCCTCTGAAAAGGTGGAGAGGGTGCAGTTCAGCGTGCCGGGAGAGATGCTCGAATACTACATCATCTACGGCCCGTCACCCAAACAGGTGCTGAAGCGCTATACCGCCCTCACGGGCCGACCCGCTCTCCCCCCCGCCTGGTCATTCGGCCTCTGGCTTTCCACCTCATTCACCACCGAATACGACGAGGAGACAGTCACGAGCTTTATCGAGGGCATGGCCGACCGCGACCTCCCTTTGCACGTATTTCATTTCGACACTTTCTGGATGAAAGAATTCCACTGGGTGGATTTGCAGTGGGATGAGCGAGTGTTCCCCGACCCCAAAGCTATGCTTGAGCGGTTGAAAGCCCGCGGGCTGCATATATGTGTTTGGATCAATCCATACGTCGCCCAACAATCAGCCATGTTCGACGAGGGTACGGAGAAAGGCTACCTGCTCAAGAGACCCGACGGCGATGTGTGGCAGTGGGACCGCTGGCAAGCCGGAATGGCACTGGTGGATTTCACCAACCCGGACGCCCGCCGCTGGTACGGAGATAAGTTGTGTGCCTTGCAAGATATGGGCGTTGATTGCTTCAAGACCGACTTCGGAGAGCGCGTACCCACCGATGTTGTCTACTTTGATGGGTCAGACCCCTACAAGATGCACAATTACTACGCCTATCTATACCACGAGACCGTGTTCCGGGCGCTGGAGGAACGGCGTGGGGTGGGTGATGCTGTTCTATTCTCGCGGGCTGCCACGACCGGGGACCAGCGTTTCCCCGTACATTGGGGTGGGGACTCCACAGCCACTTTCCCGTCCATGGCCGAGAGCCTCCGCGGAGGATTGTCGTTGGGGTTGTCGGGGTTCGGCTTCTGGAGTCATGACATAGGGGGGTTTGAGCAGACTTCCACCCCCGACCTGTACAAGCGCTGGTGCGCGTTTGGGCTCCTCTCATCGCACAGCCGCCTGCACGGCAGCCATTCCTACCGCGTACCCTGGCTGTTCGACGAAGAAGCGGTCGACGTGTTGCGCTTTTTCACCAGGCTAAAGTGCCGGTTGATGCCCTACCTGTTTGGCGCGGCGAGCGAGGCCCACGACACCGGCGTGCCATTGATGCGGGCCATGATGCTGGAGTTCCCGAACGACCCCGCCTGCGATTACCTGGACCGCCAGTACATGCTGGGTGGCGCTCTCCTTGTGGCTCCCGTCTTCTCGCCGGATGGCATTGTAGATTATTACCTGCCGACCGGACGCTGGACGAACTTCCTGACCGGCCAGGTGGTGGAGGGCAATCGATGGCTCCGCGAAAAGCACGGCTACATGAGCCTGCCCTTGTTTGTGCGCTCGAATTCGATCATCCCGGTTGGACCTGAAGAGCAACGTCCCGACTATGAATATGCCAACGGCGTGACCTTTCACGTCTTTGAGCTGGATGATGGAGCGACTTGCCAGGCAATGGTGCCAACTCAGACCGGCGAGGTTGCCGCGATAGCCAGTGCGAGCCGGGCAGGGCAGAACGTGAAAGTCCAGGTGCATAGCTCACCGGGGTCCTGGCGCGTGCTCCTGCGAGGTACGAGTAAGACCCACTGCCAGGTAAATGGCGGCACTGCCGACCCGGATGCTTTGGGTGTGCTTATAACTCCTGACCAGGATGCCGAACAAATAACCATCTATCTGAGCGAGG
The DNA here is from genome assembly GCA_963797095.1 of uncultured Chloroflexia bacterium. Taxonomy (GTDB): domain Bacteria; phylum Chloroflexota; class Chloroflexia; order QHBQ01; family JADMIH01; genus JADMIH01. The sequence goes on from CAWCNY010000001.1 coordinate 175,133, forward strand.
TATAGCAACCTAGACCGAAGAGGGCTTGCCCCGATTTGGCCCTGCTCCAATCGCTCTTGTCCTCCACGATCCAGGCCGTTGCATCTGTATACAACGGCCTGGATCGTGTCTATCAACCATGTGCCAAACACCAACCCTTGTAGCGCCAGCCGGATGCCCAATTTCAACCACCCGGCCGGAACCTGAGCACAATCCCTTTCGCATACAACTACGACGACTATTCCTTCACGGATATGACCTCAACCGGCCTGCGTGCCGACATAATCCCAATCTCCGCGATGGAGGACAATACCTACAGCATCCAGGCGAGAAAGGCGGGCGGATGGGCCAAGTATGCGAATGTTGACATCTCCTCCGTACCGGCCGGTATCGTCCTGCGCGCTTCCAACTCCAATAGCTCAGCCGCTAACGTTGAAGTGTGGATGAACGGTCCAAGCGTTGTCGAGGGCGGTACGCTGCTCGGAACGGTCGCGGTACCGGCCACGGGCCACATCCAGACCTATGTGAATGTCGATGCTACACTGGCGGGCTTCGCCGGCAGCCATGCCGATATCTACCTGGTGTTCCCGACAGCCAACGTGAGCGTCAAGTGGCTGAAGCTCGGAGCCGTAAACTCGTCGGTAGATTCCGACATCGAAGTAACATCTAACACCTACAACTCCAGCGCTTCCACGTCTCTATCTCGCCTGCATGTGAGGGTTCCGGCGATCGTGTACCAGAAGAGCGGCATGCTGCTGATGGAAGCCATGAATAACGGCTCCGGCATCGTGAGCGGCCCCGTGACATGGTCAATCACTGATGAAAGCGCTAACCCGAGTTCCCTGGCAACGATCAACAGCTCCGGCCAGCTTACCGCCGCCGGTACAGCCGACGGGACGGTCAGGGCGGTTGCCACATACAATACGCCCGCAGGCCCAATCTCCAACTACCTGACCGTAGAGCTACAGAACCAAACTGTGACGGCAAATACCAACGCCGAAGCCGTAGTAATTCGCAGTGGCTACGATTCGCGCCCAGGGGATATATCCTGGGGACCTAACCAGTTTACAAACTTCGGAGCCATCTACAAGTACCAGGGGACGCTGCTGGTCAGCGCTGTGACCTACCCGGCAGTCAACCCGGCTCGCCCCGTCACATACACGCTGACCGATGGTATCGGTAATCCGACAAACCTGGCTACCATCATCAGTACCGGAGCCGGTTTCGTCGAGGGACAAACCTCCGGTAACAATAACAGAGCTTACAACGCCACAATACAGGCAACCGGACTGGGTGACGGCGATGTATACGTGACAGCTACAACTACAAATGGCCTCTCCTATACGAGCAAGATCGTAATCCAGAACCAGGAGACGCGAGACCCATACGCCGATCGCTATGAAGCCGAACTGTTCGATGCTTCCGGCAACGTCGGTGGAGGTGGGTCCAACCTGCGCGCTGACGATGTCCATGGCGATGACGTGGGCCTCCAACTCAACCGCATCAGAAACAATGATTACGCGGAGTACGACAATCTGGACCTCGGTACGGCGGAATACATAGACATGGCCCTTAAGTATATCAAGGTTTCCACCGAACCCGCAACGATCAAGGTTATGGCCGATGATCCGATAACCGGCACCGAGCTTGGCCGTGTGACCCTGGTCGGCACTTACGATATTGCCACCGGCGACTACGCAAATGTCGTCTACCACTGGCAGGAAACCAACATCCGCCTTCACAGCATCGGCGGTGTGCACAACGTGTATCTGGTGTTTGAGATATCCCCCAATGTTCCGAATACGGATACATCGAGCACCTATGGCGCTGTAGCGGAATGGCTCGACTCGGCATAAATTGGTTCCAACTTGAGGCCGCTGACGCATACGCACAGATAGAGCCAAGCAGCCCCATCTCGGTCAGTGTAGGCAGCACCTTCACCGTAGACCTCCTCATCAACAGTGCTACCCAATCAGTGCTCGCCCAGCAGAGCTACCTCTCCATCCCCAAGTCCCCATGCGAGATTACGTGCTTGCTGAGTGATCCATGCGGAGGTCGGGTGGGCAGTGCAACCGGCGAGGTACACGCGACGAGTGCTGAGTTGGATAAAGAACAGAGCGTACAGTGTCTTCAACCGGATGGTTTCAACTGTGAAGAAATCACAGCCGAGCATGTAGTCCGCGTAATGTCCAAGGAATGAGCGCTAGGTGCTGCTCTCCCTCTTGCGCTGCGGAGAGCGTGGAGTGCGACATCGCTTGAGGATGTTCCTCACGCTTGATCGGCTGACTTTGTACCCGAGCTTGAGCAGTTCCCCCTGAATCTTGCTGTAGCCCCATCGTGGGTTCTCGTTGGCCAGCCGTATGATCAGCTGTTCCAACTCGGCTCGGATAGGCGGCCTGCCAATGGGTTTGTCGTGTTGAAAGGTCCATTTTCGTCGTACCAATTGTCGGTGCCATCGTAGAACAGTTTCGGGCTTGAACAGCAAGATGACTGCGTTCAGAGAGTGGCCAGTGTCTTCGGTCAAGCCTTTGAAGTGAGCAGCGAGTATCGATAAAACGCCCTTCTCACATACCGAGACACAGCGTAGCCGAGAGTTGGGGAGTTTGCGTTGCAGGATACGGTGCTGGTGACGGAGTAGGAGTATTTCGAGGTCTTTCTGCTGATCGAATAAGCTCCGGGTGGCGAGCCTATCAAGGAGCAGTCTGAGAATCTGCATCAACAAGTAGATGTACGTGGTCACGCGAAAGCATAAAGCGACTTGGGCCTCTATTCAAGGGAGATCGAGGCGTCGGATGCTTTATTGCACATTACAGGGTTCCGTGCTCCAAGATCTGACACTTCCACTCTCCAGGGCAAGCCAGGCGATTCCAACGCTACGTGCTGTACTTGACGCTAGCAGCGCCGGCGGTTAGAATGAGGGCGACGATCCTAACAAACGGCAGTAACCCTGTAGAGTACCTGTTTAGCGGTACCGGCACACAGGTTTCCGGCGCAGAGACACCGCAACTAATCACGTTGGTGGCCTTGTTGATCGCTTCGTTCGATGCCTCTTAGGCTGTGCAGCCCGGGATATCGTAGCCATTAGCGCTACCTCCCCTGTCCGTACTGTCCATACAACCTGATAGACCGAGGTTCTGCAACACCGGCGTGCTGACCGCTGAGGATAGAGCTAGCTCTATCCCTGTGAGTGTTGCAGCCATCTCGCCAATCCCTCCCGCTGGATAGCCGACCTCGTGTTTCGGCTGTCTGGTATCGGTGTTGTCCTCAGAATCGACCTGGGACGGTCAGTGTACGCTGTTCTTTGGAGAGTTGATCTCCGACAGTCCATACGGGCTCAGGGTCGTACAACTTAATGCGAGTTAATGCGAGCTCAGGAGTAGCGAATGATCGTATTCGATCACGTTTCCAAGATATACTCGTCCCACAAGCGGGGTGAGGACGTGCGAGCGGTGGACGACCTCAATCTGGAAGTGATACCGGGCGAGCTCTGTGTACTCATAGGTCCCTCCGGCTCAGGCAAAACTACGGCGATGCGTATGGTCAACCGCCTGGTGGTGCCTACTCACGGATGCATTACCATTGACGGGCAGGATAACAGCACTATCGATCCCGTATTGCTTCGCCGTAGCATTGGATATGTGATACAGCAGGTTGGTCTATTCCCACATCTCACTGTGGCCGATAATGTAGCAATCGTGCCTCGCTTGTTTGGTTGGAAAAAGGCCAAGCGCCTGGAGCGTGCCAACGAGCTACTTGAACTGGTAGGTCTGCCGCCGGCTGAATTCGCACATCGCCACCCACGCCAGCTTTCCGGCGGGCAACAGCAAAGGGTGGGCGTAGCGCGCGCTCTTGCTGCCGACCCAAACATTATTCTCATGGACGAGCCGTTCGGCGCTGTTGACCCCATTACGCGCAAGCAACTTCAGCGTGAGCTTCGGCGCATCCAATCTGAAGTGCACAAAACCATAATCTTTGTAACGCACGACATCGGCGAAGCCTTCCTGCTGGCCGATCGCATTGTGCTCATGTACAGAGGTCGCCTGGTTCAGAACGGCACTCCCGCCGACTTGCTGAGAAACCCGGCCAGTCCGTTTGTGACCGATTTCATCGGCGAGGACAGGAGCCTCCGCGCCCTCCAATTCACCAGCCTGGCCGAGATCGCAGCCAGAAACAGGGCGAGGCAGACGCTATCCCCGGTCGGCGGCAATGGCAGAGAGAGTACGCTCGTATTGCAGCAAAGTCTATCTGTGATGGAGGGCCTACGGCTCCTTGCCTCTAGAGGCGGTGCGGTTCCGAGTGAAATCATGTTGAGCGATAGTCAGGGCCATATTACAGGCAAGATCACTGACAACGATTTTGTGCTTGCATTGGGCGAGGCCCTCACACTGGGCGAGCCGGGTAGGCACACAAATGGCGATGCCAGCCCCATAAAGGAGGCCTATGGAATACCTTCTTAACCACCCTGAGCGCATAATACTTTTGACCCTGCAGCATATCCAGATCGTGGTGGTCGCGGTTGTTGTTGCGCTGATTATCGGTATACCTCTGGGCATATTGGTTACCCGGCTAAGATGGCTGGAAGGTCCTGTTACCGGCATCGCAGGGGTACTGTACACCGTACCGAGCCTGGCGCTATTTGCTCTCCTGATCCCCCTCTCCGGGCTGGGAGCTACCACTGCCATCACCGCTCTCACCCTCTACTCCCTCCTCGTTGTGATCCGCAACACGGCCGCCGCTATCAACTCCGTTGATCCATCCATGCAGGACGCGGCGCGTGGCGTGGGGATGACCGATTCTCAGCGCCTCTTTTTTGTGGAACTACCGTTGGGCATGCCTATTATCCTGGCGGGCGTGCGGGTCGCGACGGTTTCCGCCGTTGGCATAGCCGCTGTGGCGGCCTTTATCGGTGCGGGAGGTCTCGGCCTCCTCATCTTCGAGGGGATCCGTACCATCGACCCCGACCGTATAATCGCAGGAGCCTTCATGTCGTCAGTCTTGGCCTTGCTGGCAGATACAGGGCTGAAACGCCTGGAAAGCATACTGCGGCGGGACAGACAGGCCCACGCCTAGAGGAGCATCGCCAAATGTTTAACCGTAACCCCTTCGACTTCATCCCATGGATAATCAACAATTCGGAGCGCTTCTTCAACCTGCTGATACAACATATCCAATTAACTCTGGTGGCTGTCGTGTTGGGCGTGTTGATCGCGGTGCCGTTGGGCATACTGGCGAGCCGGGTGGAGATACTCGCCGGTCCGATGACGTGGATAGCAGGTGTCAGTCAAACCGTGCCAAGTCTGGCGATCCTGGGCCTCGCGCTCCCAATCCTGGGCATAGGCTTCGTACCATCCGTTTTTGCGCTTACGATCCGCGCACTCATGCCGATCTTCCTTAATACATATGTCGGAATACACAACGCCGATAGCAACGTAATTGACGCCGCCAGGGGTATGGGTGCGAACGATGCCCAACGCCTGCTGTTCGCCGAGATCCCATTGGCAAGCCCCGTAATCTTCGCGGGCATACGAACAGCCGCCGTTCAGACGGTCGGGCTGGCTACCCTCGCCGCGTTTATCGGGGGCGGCGGGCTTGGCGACCTGATCCTGCAAGGGCTGGCGCTGGTTGACGTGCCTGTCCTGCTGGCCGGGGCGGTGCCGGTGGCGGTGCTTGCCATCGGGGCGGATGCTGTGCTGAGGCGACTCTTTATTTTGATGACACCTGCGGGTCTTCGGATCTCCCCAGGCCAAAGCTAGGCAGGCGTAAAGCGAAAAGGAGGCAAAACCGGCAACTGGAAGTGAAGGTCTGTTTGAAGCGAAGATTAGATCATACCTTCACCTGCGCTGCATCGACCCGCCCGTAAGGGGAACACGGATGTACTCAGGCACGGAGTGAAGGAAGCCAAAAGGAGAAAACTATGTTCGCTCGCGTAACCAATAGAATGCGATTCCTGATGTCCTTTATGGTAAGCGCCATGATGCTAACCATGATAACTGCGTGTGATGGAGATGCGCAAAGTGGTGGCAAGCCAACTATAAGAGTCGGCTCGAAGCAATTCACCGAGCAGTTGATAATAGGCAATATGTACGCTCTGCTGCTGGAAGATGCCGGATACACCGTGGATCGCAAACTCAATCTAGGAGGGACTGCGGTGGTGCACCAGGCGCTGGTCAGCGGTGAACTAGATATGTATGCAGAGTACACTGGCAGCGCCCTGGCAGCCATCCTCAAGCTCCCCGTCGAGACCGACCAGCAGCTGGTTTACGATACGGTGAAGAAAGAGTACGATAGCCAGTTCAAGCTCACCTGGCTGGACCCTATCGGTTTCAACAATACGTATGCTATGGCCATGAGACAGGACAGGGCCGCTGAGTTGGGAGTCACGAAGCTCTCGGATCTAAAAGGTAAAGCTGAATCGCTCACGGTCGGCGGCACCCAGGAGTTCTTGAGCAGGAGCGACGGCTTGCAGGGCCTGGAAAGCGCCTACGGCATAAAGTTCAAAGAGAGCAGGGGAATGGATGCCGGACTGGTATTCCAGGCTGTAGCAAGTGGACAAGTTGATATTGCATCAGGTACTTCCACCGACGGGCGCGTAGGCGAGCTCGATCTGGTACTGCTTGAGGATGACCTGCCCTTCTTCCCTCCGTACTACATCGCGCCGGTAGTGAGACAAGACACATTGGCCAAAGACCCGGAACTGATGGCCGTCTTGAACAAGCTGGCAGGCAAGATCGACGAAACGACGATGGCCGGGCTCAATTTGCAGGTCGATGATGAAAAAAAGGAGCCTGAGGACGTCGCCAGGGCTTTTCTAAAGGACAACGGCTATATCAAATAGGGTCTTCTAGGTCTTCGGCCATCGTTCTGCCATAGCGCCAGAGCCGGAAGTGGCAGAAATCAGGACAGGGATTGGCCTTCAGGCAATTCATCGGTTATCCTTGCTTACGACGGAACCATGTTCATAAGGAACGCTGATGAATTGTCCCCTTTGCTCATCCTGGAGAATCGGGTAGCCGCGGGCCATTGCTGACCCGCAGCCCCCTCAGCACTGGACGTAACTGTCACCAGTGATCCAGCTCAAGCCTTGAGTACCCTTGAGCCATATCGTTGATGGTGCTACTGATGGCACCAGCTGATGGGATGACACCAGTAGTGCACAACCCGTTTGTTGCTGAGGTCTTCACTGCCCCCTTGCGCCTGCGGGACGTCGTGGTGAATGTGCGCTTCTTCTGTTGAGGCAAACATGATCTCATACATTGCACACTTGCCTTGCTGTGTTTTCAGCAGCGCCAGTTTCTGTTTTGAGGTGGTCTGCTCGCTTATCAGCCGCTCTGTTCGCCCTTGCCAGTAGGCTCGTGGCTTGGGGTCAAACGGGCTGTTGCGCCCGCTGACTTTGACGAAGCGGCTGATTGGCGTCGCAGTGATCCTGACCAGTTCGGCGTCCTTGCTATAGAAGGTCCAGTAGCCGTCTGCCCGGAAGTAGCGCTGCTTTATCCACCACAGCCCTTTGGTTGGGTGGCGTCGCCGCGCCCAACTCCACAGCATTTGCCACTGTCGATGACCTACATAGCTGTACGTTCCCTTGGCCGCGCAATGCCGATAGTAGTTGGCCCAGCCCCGGATAACCGGGTTCAGATGCCAGATTACCTCCTCGGCAGGATACTGCTTATGAGCATTCAAGTAGGTTTTGATACTGTGCAGATGCCGCAGCACCTTCTTCTTCTGTGGCTTGGTCAGCAGTTTGCGCTCGAATCGCCTGACCTGGAAGCCGAGGAAGTTGAACCCTTCGCACACATGAACGATACGGGTCTTGGCTTCGCTCAGGGTCAATCCACGCTCTTTGAGAAACTCGTTTAGCCGCGGTATGACGTAGTCTCCCAGTACCTCCCGCGTCGGTGCCGTTGCCACAAAATGGTCAGCATAGCGACAGAGGCTGGTGCCACGATTGCGCTTTGCGTTGCGATGGTGTAATGGGTCGCCCATCCGGTGTTTCAGCACCAAACAGTCGTTCCATACATTGTGTGGAGTGAAGGCGCGCAGATTAGGTCGTTGCAGTTGCTTCATTTCCGTCAAGGCCAGTCTGACGTCAGCACCCTTTCGGGTTGGGTATTTCCAGAGTATGTTATGTTGGCCCTATCTCATCGATTACAGACGAGTGCTCGCTTCTTCCGATCTCCGTCCTTCGCCCCTCGCCCCTCGCCCCTCGTCACGCAACCGCTTTATATCATTGGCAATCTGCTTTGGGTTGTTAGCTACGGAAGTGTCAGGACTGCTTTCTCCCACAGGAATACTCGATGGATACCAGGAGCGCCAGGGGCTGGGCGCAGTTCTGCCACTTCCCACATGTGCAACCCTGCTCGCATGAGGCACACTCGGAACTGTTACCAAACTGTAACCGGCTAATACTCTCCTCGTAACCCCTGGTTGCTACGATAATAATGAAAAAGTGTGCCCTCCGACTTGAGCAAGCTGCTCAATGAGGAATGAGCCGGGGTTCGTACTTGGTCAGGTGAAGCTTGACCCGCTATGTATGGGAGCAGTTGTGAAACGGAACTTGAGCAGGGGCTGGGCCCTGCTCAAGTTCCGCCTCCTTGGCCCAGGACGCGCAAAAGCGTAGGGAGCTAGATCTTATGGACATCAAGCACAGCTCTGGCACGCACCGGCATATCCTTGTCACATCAGGCCCCAGGGCAAAGCGCAATATCTTGCCAACGGCCTCAGCGCTCACGAGGACCGCGGCCATTCTCATTATTCTGCTATTCGTCGCGGTGGCGCTTGTCGCGGGTAACAACAACCGGGCGAGCCGCCTCAACCGCCTTCCCCAGACGGTTACTCTCAGCGAAGCCCAGGCCGGCAACAGCATAACCATGGAGATCGGCGACACCCTTCAAGTCGTCCTTGAGGGTAATCCCAGCACGGGCTACAGCTGGAGCGTGGAGGGGTTGGACGCTGCGATTCTCAAGTCAACCGGCGAACCGGAATTCCACCAGGCCACCGATGCGCTCGGTGCGAGCGGCACCGTGACGAGCCGTTTCGAGGCGGTTGGCAAGGGGCAGACCGTCCTAAAGATGATCTACTCCCGCCCTTTTGAAAAGGGCACGTCGCCGCTACGGACATTTGATGTTACTGTGGTTATCACGGGGCGGTAGGCTGGATAGGATGGGCGAAGTGTGGGGTATGGACTTCATGCTTATTACTGCACAAACCATCGACCTGGCAGTTGTGATCATCGCTAACCTGGCCAATCTGCTGCTGGCAGGTATGTTCGTGGCCAGGGCTATAGGGCAGGCGCGTGTCGCCCGTGGTCTCGGCACAGGGGTTGTAGTGCCGGCCGTGCCTCTGATCGTGGCCGTAGCGTTGAACGCGGTGAACGGGCGGGAATGGTGGACGGTTGTCTTACCTGGGTTGCTGGTAGCGTACTGTGCCTTCGAGTTCGTTCTGGATTACGTGCTGAGGAGCGATTTCCGCCATACGCGCCTGTTGGGGCCCTATCTGTTGCTATACTACGCGGGCCTGATGGGCATGATAGGGTACGCTTTCCTGGTCGATAAGCTTGCGGGATTTGTCACGCTGGCCACATATTTCGTAAGCCTGGGTGCAACGTTCTATTCTTTTGCGCGGGCGGGGCACGGACGGTCCGTTTAGAGGTATAGAAGGCAAAGGCTGGTGAGCTCCGATACCATCGCGCGGAGTAAGGCTTATGTACGACACATACCAAATATATCGGGGAATAGTTGACCGAGCCGCGTGCGAGGCTCTCGATCAGACCTGGGACGTCGTTAGCTCCCCGCAGTTCACCCTGAGCCCAGGAAGTGCGCTTATGGCCATTTCGCTCTGTCCTGCCATGTCATACGCCCGACTGGCGGACGTGGCTCGCTCGAACGCACTTCTATGGACGGAAGCGGGGCTGCAAATGCAGGAACGTACCACGCGTGGCGTTGCTGCGGGGAGAGCGATCTCGCGCCCTCTCGTCCTGGCCGCCGTCGCTTACGATATCTTCCTGGGGTACATCACTCTACATGAGCGTTCCAGGTGGTTTCCGAGCCTGGTGCAGGCAAGGGACTGGCGGTGGCAGCACGAGCGTGGCGCGAGCCGGGTCCTGGAGACGGCCGCGACGCTCGGCGGGGCGCTGATCAAAGCCTGCCAGTTTGCCTCGACCAGACCCGACCTGCTTCCCGCCGCCTATATTCACGCCTTGATCCCGCTTCAAGACCGCATGCCACCCCACCCGTGGCCGGAGATCGAGCGAGCTATCCAAAGCGAGCTGCGCCAACCGCTGGCGGACGTCTTTGCAGAGATCGAACGCGAGCCGGTCGCCGCCGCATCGATAGCCCAGGTGCATCGCGCCCGATTGGGCGATGGGCGCCGCGTCGCGGTCAAGGTACAGTACCCTGAGATCCAGGACCTGGTGGCAACGGACCTGGCCGCGTTGGACCGCCTGGTCAAGGCGGTAGCCCGCCTGGCCCCGACGATCCAACTGCAACCTATCGTCGAGTATCTACGAGCGACTCTCCCCCTTGAACTCGATTTCGTTCACGAAGCCCAGGCTATGGCCCAACTGCGCACTGCGCTGCAAGCCCGGCCGGACGTTGTAGTACCTGCGGTCGTGCCTGAATTGAGCACGTCGCGTCTGATCGTGATGGAGTACATGGAGGGGATCAAGATCACTGACCGTGAGGCGATGGAGCGCGCGGGTATCTCCACTTCAGCGGTGGCGAAGTTGCTCAACGATGTCTATGCAGAGCAGATGCTGCGCCTCGGGATCTTGCACGCGGACCCGCACCCCGGCAACTTGCTGGTGCAGGCAGGGGAGTATGGCCCGCGCCTGGTGCTGCTCGACCACGGCCTCACCGTGCCCCTCGCCCCGGCGCTAGTCGAATCGTTGCGGCAGATGGTGCAAGCGCTCCTGCAGGGCGATTTTGGTGGTCTCGGGCAAGCGCTGGTGGGAGCGGGAGTGCAGCTCGACGACGCGGTAAACGTTGCAGGTCTGGTGGGGTTGGTGGGCGTGCTATTGGGTAATGCCCAGGCTGAAGAAGGGGAAGAAGCCGAGGCGGCGGAAGAGCGCGCCCGTCCTGGCGGGGGGATGGTTGCCGGGGTGCGATTGGGCAAGAGCATTGGCAGCATCCCTGTGGACTTGCTGCTGGTTGGGCGCGTCCTCGGCTTATTGGACGGTATCAGTAAGCAGCTTGACCCAGGCATCGACACGCTGGAAATCGTCTCGCACTACTCATAGCGGACGCACGGTAGTTGTATGTGGCGTATGTCTTTTGTGCAGATGTAAGACCAGCGGCAACTGCGACCATCAGACTATTCAGAGCTTGCTCACGACCGATGGGGCGGGGCAACACGCCACTCTTCGCCGGTGCTTAGGAAGTAGTTGGTCACAAGCCTACAAGAGTGACCACGGACGGCCACGACTCCTACCCACGAGCCAAAAGAAGGGTGCTGGGCCGCAAAGTTGAGCACAGAACCAATCGCTTGAGCCTGCCGGTGGTCGGCTCAAGTCTGCTTAGCCCCCGCAAATGAGATTACAGCAAATCACTAATCCACGCCCATGAATGGGCTGTGGTGAGGTTAATCGGACGACTGCCTCTTTCGCTTGTAGGTCAACGGCAAGATCCACCACAGCCCGCCAATGAGCATGGCTACCATGATAGACGCTATGATGGCCGCAAGCCTCCCGGCGACATAGGGAACGGCCAGGTGAGTGGCCAGGATCGGAGCCATGGAGAACGGAGGAGGTGGGTCTGCCACCGATATCGACCTCACCGAGCGGGAAGAGTTAAGCGGGTATTCACCTGGGCGCTCGGACGCCGGACTTGAGGTCGTTGAGGGGAGCGCTTCCTGGGCAGATCCCTCAACGAGGAGAGGCACCCGATTCAGGTGGCGTCCTCTGCGGCAATTCTGTAGCTGGGTCACTCATATGAAGCCCGAGGAGGTGGCGATGGACGAGCGGAGCATGGTCCGAGCACAGATAGCGGAGATCAAAGCCCGTCTCGAGCAATTGGACCGAGTGTTGGAGGAGGTCGAGACGGCTCATAGCGGGTGAGCCGACGAGTGAGCCGACGCTGCGAGTCCCGTCCTTGCAAGAGCCGATTTTCACCGAATATACACCCGACGTTTACCGCGATCTTCATGGGCGTGCTGTATGATGATAATTGCCGAGGTGGTGATAAGCCACCAGAGCCACAGAGGCTCCGAAGAACTGGAAAGCAAATCGGAACGGAAGCCCCGAGTAATCGCAAGGTTAGTCGGAGTGGAAGCTTCGAAAGAGCTGGAAAGGGAAGCGGAGCCTTCTGTCTTCCATCGACCAGCCGCCAATGAACGCCAGCACCCCGGCAACCAGCTCTCCCCTGTACAGCCGAAGAGGGCGACCGTCCCACCCTGCATAGCGGGGCCGTGCCTCTGGAAGGCGGAAGCCACATCCAGCAGCAAGAGCCCCAGTATGAGGGCCCCGATCCCCGTCAATCAGAGCAAACCACTACGCGCCCTGCTCCTGGCAATGAACGGTGCGGCAAGCATGAGGATGCCGACAAAAAGATTAGCTGTTACGTTGGCCCAGAAAGAGGGGAAAGCGGACTCCGGTGTGGCCAGAGGGTCTGTTGCCACCTGCGGTATCACCCCATGGCCACGATGATCCCTACCAATAAGGTAATCCCGGCCCCAATCAACGGGAGTTTGAGTCTGGTTTCCACTCTTAGTCCTTCATCATCCATATAAGGTATGGAGAGGGGCCGGGCACCACTCTCACTCTACGCCGTGCTGGCAGCCGCAGTTAGCAGGGCCTCGTGAGGCTCGTGAATATCGTACCGACCGCCTGCAGCGGTAAAGGCGCCAAGTATCTCAGTGAGGCTGGGGCTTCCGACCTCCACCAGCTCATAGCGCACCCGTACGGTGGGAAGCTTCAGCTTCAGCACCCGGCTCAGGTCTATCGGCGTACCGATTATCACCAGGTCCGCCGCGGCGCTATTTATGGTTTCCTCGAGCTCCCTGATCTGCTCCTCGCTGTAGCCCATAGCGGGAAGCACCTCGCGGGTCTGCCGGAACTTCTCGTACGTCTCCTTGATCGAGCCCACGGCGTAGGGATAAGGCGAGATGATCTCAGCGGCTCCCCAGCGGCGCGCCGCCACATAACCGGCACCGTAGCTCATCTCGCCGTGGGTGAGCGTAGGGCCGTCCTCCACCACCAGCACGCGCTTACCCTGGATCGACTCGCCGTCCTGCACAGTGATAGCGGATATGGCGTGTACGACGGTCGCTTTGGGGTTGAGCATGCCAATATTGCGCTTCACCTGCTCGATCAACTCGGCGGAAGCGCTGTCTTCCTTGTTGATGACGATTACGTCCGCCATCCGTATGTTGGCCTCGCCGGGGTGGTACTTCAACTCGTGGCCGGGGCGCAGGGGGTCGACCACCACGATCTGCAGGTCCGGACGGTAGAAGGGGAAGTCGTTGTTGCCCCCGTCCCAGATAATGATGTCTGCCTCACGCTCCGCCTCTCGCAGGATTGCCTCATAGTCCACGCCGGCGTAGACGACCGCGCCCAGGTCGATGTAAGGCTCGTACTCCTCGCGCTCCTCGATGGTGGTCTTGTACAGGTCGAGGTCGTCGTACGAAGCGAAGCGCTGCACCGCCTGCTCGGCCAGATCACCGTAAGGCATCGGGTGGCGCACAGAGACGACGCGCTTTCCCATCTCCCGGAGGAGCTTGACCACCTTGCGCGAGGTCTGGCTCTTGCCTGAGCCGGTGCGCGCGGCACACACCGAGATGATCGGCACGCTCGCCTTGAGCATTGTGCTGTTGGGGCCGAGCAGCCAGAAGTCAGCCCCCGCGGCCAGCACTTCGGACGCTTTGTGCATCACATATTCATGAGAAACGTCGCTGTAAGCGAACACCACCCGCTCGACGGCGTGCTCCTTGATGAGCAGGTCGAGCTCCGACTCGGGGTATATAGGGATGCCCGTGGGTTTGTATAAATCACCGGCCAGGGCGGGCGGGTATCTCCTCTCCTCGATCCCCGGTATCTGCGTCGCAGTGAAGGCCACCACTTCATACTCTTGATTGTCTCGGAAGAAGACGTTGAAGTTGTGGAAGTCGCGCCCGGCGGCGCCCATGATAATTACCTTCGTCTTTTTCATTGCTCTCCTCCATTCTTAATCGTGGTAGTGTGAGACTGCACTCTTAATGGTCCCAAAACGTCGTCGGCTCGACCCTGCTGTAGTGCATGTCATAGTGCATGTCATCGCGCTCCTCTTCAACAACTCGCGCAGCTCGTATGGGCCGGTGTTGGATATCTCGTCGCGTAGCTCCGGGTACGCCGAGTTCACTGTGGTCAGCAGAGCCTCGCGCTCCTCGTCAGTGAGAGTGAATTGCATTGGCTTGCCTCCTTTGCGCCCCTTTATCCCCTGTCCTCCTCGGCTGCGGCCTGCGAACGCAAACCCTGGATGGGACCGGGCGTGACCTAGGGCCTCGAACCGGTGGCCAGCCTCACACGGGCATAAGGGCATACATCCTCAGCCCTAACAAGATCAACTATGGCAGGTTGAGGTAGTACGGCGGGTGTAAATCGGTTACAGGTTGGTGTCAGTTAGCGTCTGCTGGCCGGAACCGAGGCGTCCGCGGGCGTCAAATTAGGGTAATCTGGTGCGCGGATCTGATCGAAGCCTGGACAAGCTACCCGCGCAGCTCATCATCTATGGCATTGAGGCGGAGCATTTCGAGCCGGGTGATGGGCTTTCCTTGCCCGTGTTGGCTGCCGCTGAACAGGTAGTGCGGGAAATTCGTGCGTATGTCAGGTCACTGCGCAAGTTCGCGCCTCAAGCCCAAGCCGCTTGGAGAGGGAACTAACGAATTTGAACGCCAATTGTAAGACGCTGTAAAACCTCACCTGTAGCGCCTCTGGCCGAGGATGCTCCTTGCGCTGAGTACAGTGAAGCGATGGGATCAGAATGTAAGCTACCCCATAGCTAAAGCAAGGGGCTTTTGCAATCGAACCTTTATCTGGCTTCCCACTGAAGGGATACACAGGTTCCCGCAAGTACGGCCAGCTTACATTGGCCCTGTTAGCCATGGCCAATGTCGTTCCCGTCTTACTGGTGCGGGTGAAGAATCACGCGGTGGGAGAGGTGGATATGCAAAGCAAGTCGCAGGCGCAGAGTGCTGTCAAAGCGAGTGTTCAGCACTGATGAGCCGGCGTGGCATGGCTCGCCGGTTGTTTGGCAGCCATCTTCGTCGTACGGGCACGCTGGTAGAAGATACAGATGTGGGGGTTGCCGGCGCGCCTACAAGCAGATTGCAATATGAGTGTGACAGACACAACATCTTCAGACTACCCGGAAAAGAGAGTTCTTGGGCAGTTTGACCAGTTGAGACATCCCCCAGATGCGTACCGACATATCCGTTGAAGCAGAAGCCAACAGATGGCCATTAGGCGACCATGAAACCCCTACCACCCAGAAGTCATAGCCGCTAAGCCTGTTCAACAAGGGTGGCGGAGATTGATAGCTACTGCCGTTGTTAGATGTGCAGCCCACGAAGACAACCATGCAGCTCAAAGCAAGGGCTAGAATGAGTAGCTTATAACGATGGATCACATGCTGCGCCTGGTGGCGTGTCGGGTGCGGGCTTTGGGCGGGCGGAGGGACTGGTCGAGGATCTGGACGGGGTGGAGAATGCGGAGGGGTTGGCCGAGGCGCTCGGAGGTGGCGGCTATCTGGAGGGTGCAGCCGGGGTTGGCGCTGGCTACTATGGTCGCGCCGGTGGCGAGGATGTTGCGGGTTTTGCGCTCGCCTAGCTCGGCGGCAGGCTCAGGCTCGATGAGGTTGTAGATCCCTGCGCTGCCGCAGCAGATGTCGCTTTCGGCGATGGGCACAAGCTCGATGCCGGGGATGGAGCGCAGGAGGTAGCGGGGCTGGCGGCGGATGCCCTGGGCGTGGGCGAGGTGGCAGGCGTCGTGGTAGGCGACTTTGGCGTTGATGGGGCGGCGGGGGGCGACCGGGCCGAGGTCGGCGAGTAGCTCGGTGATGTCGCGGACTTTGGCGGAGAAGGCGGCAGCGCGCTCGGCGTAGGCGGGGTCGTCGCGCAGAAGATGGCCGTATTCCTTCATAGAGGAGCCGCACCCGGCAGCGTTGACGGCTATGTAATCGAGGTTGGAATGGTCGAAGGCGTCTATGAGGGCGCGGGCGTATTTGCGGGCGGCGTCCTCTCTACCGGAGTGGAGGTTGAGCGCGCCGCAGCAGCCCTGTGGTGGGACGAGCACGTCGCAGCCTTCGGCGGCGAGCACGCGCACGCTGGCGGCGTTGACCTCGGAGAAGAATACACGCTGCACGCAGCCTTCGAGGAGGCCGACGCGCGCCCGGCATGGGCCTTTGGCGTGGGTGAAGCGGGGGAGCCTGCGGCGCAGGGCGCGCAAGGTGATGGGCGGGGCTACGGATTCGAGGGTGGCGAGGCGGAGGGGCAGGGCGGGGCCGAGGAGGCGACGCAGCAGGGTGGAGAGGGTGCCTTTGCGGTCCTGTTGGGTGAGGTTGGTGGCGGCACCGAGGGTGCGGCGGACGAGGGAGGAGAGGCCGATTTTGCGGTAGAGGATGAGGAGAGGGGCTATTGCGCGGAGGCGGGTGGGGTAGGGAAAGAGGGCGAAGAGGAGGGCGCGAAAGAGGCGATCCTGGGGGGAGCGGGGGTAGCGGCGCTCGATCTGCTGGCGGGTCGATTCGATCAGCCTGTCGTACTGGACGCCGGAGGGGCAGGCGGTGAGACAGGCCATGCAGCCGAGACAGCGGTCGAAGTGGGTGACGGTGGTGGGGGTGAGGTCGATCTTCTGCTCGTTGGCAAGCTTCATCAGGTGGATGCGGCCACGCGGGGAGTCCATTTCTTCGCCCCAGAGGACGTAGGTGGGGCAGGTGGGGAGGCAGAAGCCGCAGTGCACACACTGGTCGATCAGGGCTTCGGAGGGGGGGTTGTGCAGGTCGAAGGCAGGTTTGTGCGTGTGAAACTGGATGGGTTGGGCCTGGTTGTGTTGATCGAGCATGGGTGGTGGTGCCTCGGTTGCTAGATGCCGCCCGCGAAGCGGCCAGAGTTGAGGGTGCCGCGGGGGTCGAACTCGGCCTTGATGCGGCGCATGATGGTTATGCCGTCGCCCACATCGCCCCAGGCTTCGACCTTGTTCCTTAGGGGTTGAGGGGCGCGCCAGAGCACAAGGTTGCCGCCTGCTTGCTCGGCCTGGGCGCGGATGGAGAGGAGAAGGTCGGCGGAGGGGTCGGGGCCGGTGTCGGGCCAAGCCAGGAGGGCGTGGCCGTGGCCCATGTGGGCGCGGGTGGTCAGGGAGAGGCCCGCTGATTCGGCGGCGCGTTGGGCGTGATCGAGGAGGCGACCGAGGTCGGCTTGAGGGGCGATCAGGCGGGCCAGGGTGGGGGCTATGGCGATTGAATCGAAGTGCTGCCAGAGGGTGTGTTCGGCGTTGGAGGTTAGGGTTTCGCCTTTGCCGAGGAGGGAGCGTGCGCGCTCGGATTGTTCGGAGGTGGAACGCTGGGGTCCTTCAAAGCGTGCGGCGAATGAGGTCGAGCCGTCGAGGATGGAGTAGTCGAGCATGGTGGGGACGAGGGGGGAGTCGACTATGCTGGCGGCCATCGAGGCTGCTTCGAGGGGGGTGCAGTCGGTGATGGCTAAGGTGGCCGAAGTGGGGGGCGAGGAGTAGAGGCGGAAGGTTGCTTCGGTGATCACTCCGAGGGTGCCGAGCGAGCCTGTGAAGAGCTTGGGGAGGTCGTAGCCCGCGACGTTCTTGACGACTTTGCCGCCACCGCGCGCTAGTGTGCCGTCGGCGCGGACGAACTGGATGCCGAGGAGCTGGTCGCGCACTCCGCCGTAGCGCAGGCGGCGCGGGCCGCTGTCGCCGGTGGCGATCAGGCCGCCGATGGTGCCGGGGATGGGAGGGTCGAGGGCGAGGAACTGGCCCGCCTGTGCTAATTGGAGGGCCAGTTGGTCGAGGCGAACTCCTGCCTGGACGGTAACTGTGAGGTCGCCTGCCGCGTGCTCGATCACGCGGTTGAGAAGGCTCAGGTCGAGGAGGAGGTCGATGTGTGGGGCGGGGTTGCCTCGATCCAGCTTGGTGCCGCTGCCGCGAGGGGCGACTTTGAGGCCGAGTTCGTTGGCGGCGCGCATTATTTGGGAGACGGATTCGGCACCGGGCGGGTGAGCTACAAGTGGGATGGAGGCATCCTGTACAGGGGGTAGCGGCTCGTTGGAGGGAGGGGTGAAGAGATCGGGGCCAATGCGCTCGATGAGGGTTTGGAGGTGGGTGGAGATGGTGGCGGGGTGCATATCAGAAGATCTCGGCGAGGCCCGCTGCCTCGGCGGGGTGGATGCGGCGGGGGCCGGGGGTCTCGCCGCAGAGGCGCGGGGTGGGGAAGACCTTATCGGGGTTGGCCAGGTGGCGGGGGTCGATGGCGCAACGTAGTAGCTGCATGGTGTCGAGGTCTTCGGGGGTGAACATGGCGGGCATGTGCTTCTTCTTGTCCATGCCAACACCGTGCTCGCCTGTGATGCTTCCTCCGGCGCGCACGCAGGCGTGGAGGATCTCGCCCGCCAGTTCCTCGGCGCGCTCAGGTTGGCCCGGAATGGCTCCATCGTAGAGGACAAGGGGGTGGAGGTTGCCGTCGCCTGCGTGGAAGACGTTGGCGACCCGCAGGCCGTAGGAGGTAGCGAGGCGGTCGATCTCGTCGAGGATGCGAGGGAGGGCGGTGCGCGGGATCACGCCATCCTGCACGTAGTAATCGGGGCTGAGGCGGCCAGCGGCGGCGAAGGCCGATTTGCGGCCCTTCCACATGAGCATGCGTTCTTCGTCGTCGCGGGCGATGCGTATGTCGGTCGAGCCGTTGCGGTGCATGATCTCCTCGGTCTGGAGGATCTGCTCCTGCACTTCAGGCTCAGGGCCGTCAAGCTCTACGAGGAGGATAGCACCCGCATCGAGGGGGTAGCCCGCGTGGACGGCTGCCTCGGCTGCCTGGATGCTGAGGTGGTCCATCATCTCGACGGCTGCGGGGAGGATGCCGGCGGCGATGATGTCGGAGACCGCGCCGCCCGCTTGAGTGGGGGTTCGGAAGGCGGCCTGGAGGGTGCGTACTGCTTCGGGTTTGCGCACCAGGCGCAGGGTGACCTCGGTGACGATGCCGAGGGTGCCCTCGGAGCCGACAAAGACGCCCACGAGGTCATAGCCGGGGCGGTCGAGGGCCTTGCCGCCGAGGCGCACGATATCGCCGTCGGGGAGGACGACGGTGAGGCCGGTGACGTGGTTGACGGTGAAGCCGTATTTGAGGCAGTGAGCGCCGCCTGAGTTTTCGGCGACATTGCCGCCGATGGAGCAGACCTGCTGGCTGGAGGGATCGGGGGCGTAGTAGTAGCCCGCGCCCGCCACGCGCTGAGATACCGACAGGTTGAGCACGCCGGGTTGGACGGTGGCGCGGAGGTTGGGGAGGTCGATCTCAAGGATGTCGCGCATGCGGCTGAGGCCGATCAGGATGCCGTCGGAGCGGGGGAGCGCGCCGCCTGAGAGGCCGGTGCCTGAGCCGCGCGGCACGAAAGGGATGCCCTCGCGGTTGCATAGCTTGACGACGGTCTGGACCTGCGCGGTGGTGGTGGGGAGGACGGCCAGCATGGGGGGTACCCGGTAGCCGGTGAGGCCATCGGACTCGTAGGTTTGGAGGTCTTCGGACTTGTGGATCACGCCGTCCGCACCTACGATGTGGGTAAGCTCGGCGATGAGTTTGTGGAGATCAGTCATGGGAGTTGGCCTTCAGGTAAAGTGCCGGGTCGGCAGCTTAGTGCTTTCGCTGGTGGTTCGTTAGCCCGGCATCTTGCCAGTATGCCACCAGTATAGATCAATCGAGCGGGCGCGTGGAACCTCGGGAGGGTAGTAAGCGCAGTTTCGCCTGCACCCCCTTTACCACAATCAGCACGCGCCCGATAGCCAGGGGCGCATTGTCGAACTCAGGCGGCGCGACCTTTGATGGCGTCTTCCAGGGGGGCGGCCAGGTTGGGCGGGTCGGATCGGCGCACGACGACTTCGGGGGTTTTGTGCCAGGTGGCGCAGTCCAGCAGCGCACCGGCGACATCCTCGATGAGTGCGGCATTGGGCTTGATGGCCGGCTCAAGGTGCAGAGCCTTGACCTCGAACAGCCCCTCTTTGCGGTGGGCTTTAGCGTCGAGCCTGCCGATGAGGAGGCCGCGGCGCAGGATCGGCAGGGTGAAGTAGCCGTAGCGGCGCTTGGCCTCAGGGGTGTAGCACTCGATGCGGTAGTCGAAGTCGAACATGGCCTTGCCGCGTGAGCGGTCCCACACCAGCGGGTCGAACGGCGAGAGGAGCGTGGTAAGTGACGGCTGCAAGCTACCATCAGCGGCGGAGGAGAGCAGCGGCGCGCGATCGGCATGGACGTAGCCGGGCACCGTCCAGCCCTCGACCTCGACGCGCAGGAGTGCGCCTTCGCCCGCGAGACGTTCGAGCAGGGCGGCATTGCCCTTAGCAGAGGTGCGGAAATAGTCGGGCACCCAGCGCGCCTGGGTGACACCGAGGGCACGCACGGCCTTGAGTGCCAGCGCTCGTTTTACTTCATCAAGCGGTGGGGCATCGGCGTCATTCCACCAGGGCACAACACGCTCGCGCAGGTCATAGATACGCTGGAAGTTGTGACGGCGGGCGATCATCAGGTCGCCGAAGCTGTGCAGCACCTCCAGCGCCCTTTTCTCCGGCTTCCAATTAAACCAGCCGCTCTGCTGCCCGTCGGTCCGCTCGAAATCGGATGATTGCACGGGGCCATGCTCGCGGATATGGTTGAGAAGTTGATCGACCATCTCCTGGTGCGAACTTATCCAATCGGGGGCGCGTCTAAAAAGGCCGGTCTCACCTGCTACCCACTCTCGATCGAGCTGCATGCGCCGGTAGAGCGGGTAATCATCAATCGGCAAAAAGCAGGCGGCGTGCGACCAGTACTCGAACAGCTTGCCCTCGGCCAGCAACTCGTCGAGCCATTGCGGCTTGTAATCGCCCAGGCGGCTCCAGAGCACAAGATAGGGGCTGCGGGCGACCACGTGGATCGTATCGATCTGCAAGGTGCCCATGCGCCGGATCATCGCCGGCACGTCGTCTTTAGTGGGGGGCGCTGCAGGCCGTTGGTCCAGCGCTTGCGCCGCGACCATCAATGCCCGCGCCGCGCTGTGTGAGAGATGCAAGAGTGCTCCTTTGTGGGAGTTGGCCTGTTGAGAGACGCAAGCGGGTGTATGGGAGGCCCGAAAGCCGCCGTTTACCTTCCTATTGCCAGTTTACCGCATGACGAGCCTGGGAGCTAGCGGGCGCGATAGTCCTCCTCGGATACCGGCTCCAGCCAGGTAGGATTGCCAAAGGTTATGGCGAGATGCTGCATGGCGTGCTCTTCCTCGGGGTGGGCACCATGCCAGTGCTCGGTGCCCGCCGGTATATGCACGACATCGCCTTCGGTTGCATCCAAAGCCCGGCTCCCGCGCTCCTGCACCCACCCGCGTCCCTTGAGGAAGTAGAGCACCTGCTCTCCACCGTGGGTGTGCCAGAATGTCCGCGCCCCTTTCGAGAAGGTCACCCGCGCGGCGCGTAGCTGACAGGTCTCGTTGGCGGCTACCGGCTGGAAATATGCAGCGCCGGTGAAATTATCGGGCGCTCCTTGTTGGCTCGGTATGTCGTCCGCGTGCTCTAAATGTAAGCTCATATTTTGTCTCCTATTAGCTTAAAGCCCGGTCATTCGCTCCAGGCTCTCCGGGTACCGGGCACCTTGCACCGCGATCTGCGAGGCGGCGCTCTCGATGTCGCGGAGGTCGTCGGGCGTAAGCTCGATGGCAACTGCTCCTATGTTCTCCTCTAGTCGCTCCAGTCTTCGGGTGCCTGGGATCGGCACAATCCAGGGTTTCTGGGCCAGCAGCCAGGCGAGCGCTATCTGAGCGGGTGTAGCGTTCTTTCGCTGCGCGATGCTGCCGAGCAGATCGACCAGCGCCAGGTTGGCCTTCCTGGCCTCCGGTGTGAAGCGAGGGATGGTGTTGCGGATGTCGTTGCCGGCGAACTGGGCGTTCTCATCGATCTTACCTGTGAGAAAGCCTTTGCCAAGCGGGCTGTAAGGGACGAAGCCGATGCCAAGTTGGTCGAGCGCTGGTAACACCTCCTCCTCAGGGCGTCGCCACCACAGCGAATACTCGCTCTGAACTGCCGTCACCGGCTGGACTGCGTGTGCGCGGCGGATCGTGTGCGCTGCCGCTTCGGACATACCGAAGTGCTTGACCTTACCTTCTTTAATGAGGTCCTTCACCGCCCCCGCCACCTCTTCGATTGGCACGTTGGGGTCAACACGATGTTGGTAGTACAGGTCAATAGTCTCGACTCTGAGGCGCTTGAGCGAACTCTCGGCCATCTGCTTGATGTAGTCGGGCCGGCTATTCAGTCCCTGCGACGGCCCGTCCCCGTTGGGGCCGAAATCGAAGCCGAATTTGGTGGCGATTACGACCCGGTCCCGCAAGGGGGCCAACGCCTCGCCCACCAACTCTTCGTTCGTGAAGGGACCGTAGACCTGGGCAGTATCGAAGAGGGTGACGCCGCGCTCGACGGCAGCATGGATCAAGGCGATCAGATCCTGCTTGTCCGGTGCCGGTCCGTAGCTCTGGCTCATTCCCATGCAGCCAAGCCCGAGGGCCGACACTTGCAGGCTGCTGTTGCCAGTTCCAAGTATGCGCTTTTTCATTGTTCTTCTCCTAAGCAACATCAATAGTATCAGCAGGCTAATTTCATCTACCGGCCCGGATGCGACCTACACCGCTGGCCTTCGCGCGGCGAAACCACTGGTTGTTCGGCCCGTAGGCGGAACGAACGTAGATATCGTCGCCAGCCCTAACGACCCACATCGTCACGTAGGGGCGCAGTGTCCCGTCCGGGCGTGCGGACGCGAGCTGCAACTCCTCTGCTGCCCCGATCCTGGTGAGTTCGTTGCTCGTCCATGTGGTCATAGATCTGTTCCCGAGTTTGCGTTCTTCATGGTGCTCCTCGTTCAAGTAACAGGCAAAATAATGAGTTTAGGTATTTCGTATTGCCTGGCTCAGGGCCTTCACCATCTGGGGATCCCGATGGTCGAAGAAACTGCTGGTCTTTGTGTCCAGCGTTGTGACCGCGTCCATGTCTTCCTGGTTAAGCTCAAAATCGAAGATGTTGATGTTCTCGACCATTCGTTCCTTCCGAACTGATTTTGGAATAGCCACTACCCCTCTTTGTGTCAGCCAGCGCAGAATTACCTGAGCAACGCTCCTGTTATACTTCGAGGCGATAGAAAGCAGTAACTCATTCCGGAAGAGGTTGTTCCTGCCTTCAGCGAATGGTGCCCATGCTTCGATCTGGACGTTGTTTTCCTGCAGGAACTTCTGGGTTTCGATTTGCTGATTGAACGGATTTGTTTCGATCTGGTTGACCGCAGGAACCACTTCGTTATGAACGATGAGGTCCATGATCCGGTCGGGCTGGAAGTTGCTGACCCCTATGGCCCTGATCCTCCCTTCCTTGTACAACTCTTGCATTGTCCGCCAGGAGCCGTAGACATCACCGTAGGGCTGATGGATAAGGTACAGGTCCAGGTAGTCGAGCTGTAGCCTCTGCAGGGATCGTTCAAAAGCGTTCCGTGCGTTTTCGTAGCCGGCATCCGAAATCCACAGCTTAGTGGTCACAAACAACTCTTCTCTTAGCACACCACCTCGCTTGATCGCATTCTTGATGGCGTTACCGACCGCTTCTTCGTTTCCATAAGAGGCCGCCGTGTCAATCAGACGGTAGCCACTCTGTATAGCTTCATAGACGCTTCTTTCGCATTCTTCTGGATCGGGCACCTGGAAGACGCCGAACCCCAGTAAGGGCATCTCCAGACCGTTATTCAGTGTGACCAATGGAATCGATGGAACTGTTGATGAATTAGCTGGCATCTGTAGTTTTCCTTTCGAGTTGTGTAATCTCAGTGGTTGAGGTATTAGTCGCTACTGGCGATGGCAGCGTGGATTATCTCCTGCGCCTCGCGTGCCAGGTTAGCCGCTGTCTGCTCATCATGCGCCTCGACTGCGCGCCAGTAGCCGATCTTGAGCTCGACATACCTTGCATGTGTCTGTAGAGCGGCCATGCGCCTGCGTAGTTCATGCAGGTGTTCCGAGAGAAGCTCCTGAAGCGCAGTGGCGTTAGCATGATCGGAACTATCAGACCGCAATTCAAAGTAGCGGCGCATCTGATCTATGGGCATGCCGGTGGCGCGCAAACAGGCCAGAGTCTCTAGCTTAGCCAGGTCGTCTGGGCCATAGCGGCGATGGCCGCTCGATTCCTGGCGCTGCACCGGTTGGATCAAACCGATCTTCTCGTAGTAGCGCAGCGTGTGTTCGCTTAGCCCGGTCAGGATAGCGGCCTGCTGTACAGTGTAACTTTCAATGCGTCTCCAGGGCGACCTCGGTGGGGTAAGAGATGGGGATTGCTGCTGTCCAGTTGTGGCCGGAGCGGGGCCGGTGCCGGCATTGCTAACTAAGTCGCTTTTTATGCTCATGTCCGTATTACCTGTCCTTTGAACTGATCTGGAGATTCGGTAGCGTAATGATTATATGAAAGTTAGAGCGCTCTAAGTCAAGACCAAATTTGCCCTAATGTGGCAAGAAATGGACTATTGAGGCGGCCCTGAAAAGGGATCGCTGTGAAAGCGATTTGGAGGGCAGCAGATCGGAGTCCTGTTTTCGCTGCAAAGAGGACTCAGTGAGGAGCGGGTAGTAAAAGGTGCAGGCTGAGCTACTTGCGCATCGTGCCGGCGATGCGCTGTGGTGTTTCAGTAAGCAGGGCCAGAACCTGCGCGGTGGTGAGTGATTTGCCGGGCATATGGCGTCATCCTTAGCTCAAGATTAAGCGCGAGCGTTGGAAGCTGACCACTGATAATCCGAGCAGGATCGCATCCAGCACTGCAATAGCCGCCATTACAAGGAGCAAAAACTGCGAATAGGTTAGCGATGAGAGAAGATCCTCAGGCACCGCCCTTAGTGCAAGGACGCTCACGAATACGAATAGTATCGTGCTGATGCTGAGAATTTGCTGTGCCTGCCGCGCTGTCGATACTCTCAGCGATACCAGCACGCCCGCGCTTGCTGCGAGCACACCGACCAGCAGGCCCAGGATGATAGCATATACGAACAGATCGAGAGGGTAGAACATCCAGTTCCCCTGAGTACTAAACAGGTCGACCAACACCAAGCCCAGCAATAAGCTGAGCACGCTCATGCCCCAGGCATACAGGACACCAGTTGTTACCTTCCCCAGCAGGATCGCTCGATCCGGCATGCGGCTGGCCAGCAAGGTTTCCAGGGTATGACGCTCGCGCTCTCCGGCGATAACATCGCCAATGAAACTGATAATCACATAGAAAGGGACCCATTGCAAAAGCAGCATTCCAAGTGGCGTGAGGTCCACCCACTGAGGCCCGAACTGCAATGGGATATAGACCCCGATAATACCAACCACGATCAGGGGACGTATCAGCCACCTCCACCCACCCTGGAAGTACACGTCCTTCGATTCCTTCCATATCATTGTCAATATGTCGCTCATTTGCCTTCTTCCTCCATCAGTGTGAGGAACACATCTTCCAGGCTAGCCTTGCCCCTGCGTACTTCCTCAATTTCTCCGCCCGATTGCACGATCAAGGTGACGAGGGGAGCTATCTTATCCACTCCGCGTAGCTCAATGGTTAAGTGACCCCCGTGCAGTTCAGCCTTCGCCACCTCCGGTCGCTCTCGCAGCAATGCCAGCATCTGATCGTTGAAGCCACTTCCCACGATCTCTGCCTGTGGGCGGCCCTCCCGCACACGCAATTCATCAGGGCTGCCAACGACCAGCAATTTTCCCTGGCGGATCACTCCCACCAGGGCGCAGAGCTTTTCGGCCTCTACGAGATTGTGCGTGTTGAGGAAGACCGTAACCCCTTCACGCGCCACCAGGCTTGCCAGATCATCACGCAATGCCGCAGCCGCCACAGGATCAAACCCGGCAAGTGGAGGTGCAGGGGTGGAGGGATCCTGCTTCTGAACGCTTACTTGCTGTTTTCCGGCTCTGAATTGTTACACCATTTTTACCTTTTGTTAGCGGGTGTATACCTGGTTTTCTACCCCGGCGACTTATCATGAGTATGGAAGGTGGGGTGCATGGTAAGCGTTAGTGCGTGCCGACCGCGTATGAGTGGAAGCAAGCGGTGAGGGCACATCATAGCGCGATGAGACAAGTACCGTGCCACACTTTTACTTTCCAGCAACCTTTGTCGCCGATGATCAAGGAAGGCCCGTCTTTGCGGGCCTGAGCGGACCGGCGGTTGTTAGTGCTGACATAAAATAACGCAACTCAATTATTGGAGATTTACAATGCCATCCGTCAATAAGAAAGAGGACTCATATTTAGTTTCTACCTGGCATTCATCACATTTTTCCGTGGCAGGCTCCGGCCTCGGCACTCATGTAGAAGCCTATGCCCCCGCTCATGATATCCTAAAATACGAGCGCTACCCGCTGAATGCCATCTTCGAGCCGAAGTCGGTGGCGGTGATAGGGGCGACCGACAAAGAAGGCTCAGTTGGGCGCACGATCCTGTGGAACCTCATTTCCAGCCCCTTCGGGGGGACAGTCTACCCGGTAAATCCTAAACGCCACAGCGTACTTGGGGTGAAAGCTTATCCCTCGGTAGCCGCCGTACCGGACAAGATCGACCTGGCGATTATTGTGACGCCTGCACCGGTGGTGCCCGCCATAATGGCAGAGTGCGCCGAGGTGGGGGTGCGAGGGGCTGTGGTTATCTCGGCGGGGTTTAAGGAGATCGGGCCGGAAGGTGTTGAGTTGGAGAGGCAGGTGCTGGCCGAGGCGAGGCGCGGGCATATACGGTTGGTTGGCCCCAACTGCCTGGGAGTGATGCGACCCCATTCGGGATTGAACGCCACCTTCGCAGCAGGCATGGCGCGCCAGGGGTCGGTGGGCTTCATCAGCCAGAGCGGGGCGCTGCTGACGGCGGTGCTTGATTGGAGTCAGCGCGAGAACGTGGGGTTTTCTACATTCGTGTCGCTTGGGTCCATGCTGGATGTGGGCTGGGGCGACTTGATCTATTACCTGGGGGACGACCCCCACACCCAGTCGATCGTGATATATATGGAGACGATAGGGGATGCGCGGTCTTTTCTGTCGGCTGCCCGCGAGGTGGCGCGCACCAAACCGATCATTGTAATAAAACCGGGGCGCACGGAAGCGGCAGCCAAAGCGGCGGCGTCGCACACAGGCTCGCTCACGGGGTCGGACGAGGTGCTGGCGGCGGCGTTTGACCGGGTGGGGGTGTTGCGGGTAAATGCGATAGACGAGCTTTTCTATATGGCGGAGGTGCTCGCAAAGCAGCCTCTGCCCGCAGGGCCGCGCCTGACCATTGTGACGAACGCGGGTGGGCCGGGAGTGCTGGCTACGGATGCCCTGATCACGGGCGGCGGGGAACTCACCCAGTTGTCGCCACAGACTATTGAAGCGCTGAACGGCATCCTGCCCTCGGCCTGGAGCCATAATAACCCGGTCGACATACTGGGCGATGCTTCGCCTGAGCGCTTTGCGGAATCGCTGGCAGCCTCGGCAAAAGACAGCAATAGCGACGGACTGCTGGTGATCCTGACGCCTCAGGCGATGACCGATCCGACGGCCACGGCGGAGCAACTGCGACCTTACGCGAAGATAGCGGGGGGAGGGATGCCGCCAAAGCCGGTGCTGGCAAGCTGGATGGGTGGCGTTGATGTGGAGGCAGGCACCAAGCTGCTGGGGTCAATGGGAATCCCCACGTTCGCGTACCCAGACATGGCGGCGCGGATGTTCAACTACATGTGGCGTTATAACTACAACCTTCACGCTTTGTACGAGACTCCTACGCGCCCGACGGACGAGGAAAGTAAGATGAACCGGGCCGAGGCCGCACAGATCATAGAAAAAGCTCGTGGGGAGGGCCGCACCCTGCTGACAGAGTACGAGTCGAAGCAACTCCTGGCGGCCTATGGAATCCCGGTAGTGGAGACGCGGGTGGCACGGACAGAATACAAGGCCGTGAAATTTGCCCGGGCGATAGGTTATCCCGTGGTGTTGAAGTTGCATTCGCGGACGATCACCCACAAGACGGACGTGGGCGGCGTACAACTTAACCTTATGGATGCTGATGCCGTGCGGGAGGCGTATCGGTCGATTGAGCAGTCGGTACTGGCGAAGGCGGGGCCGGAGCACTTTGACGGAGTGACCGTGCAGCCGATGATTCAGTGGACGGGGTATGAGTTGATATTGGGGTCGAGCACCGATGCGCAGTTTGGGCCGGTGCTGTTGTTCGGGATGGGCGGGCAGTTCGTGGAGGTATTCAAGGACCGGGCACTGGGACTCCCACCCCTCAGTACAACGCTGGCAAGGCGGATGATAGAGAAAACCAGGGTATATACCGCGCTCAAGGGGGTGCGTGGCCGCAAGGCTGTGGACCTGGAGGCTCTGGAACAATTGCTGGTCAGGTTCAGCCAACTGGTGGTTGAGCAGCGGTGGATCAAGGAGATTGATATTAACCCTCTGCTCGCTTCTTCGGAAAGCTTGCTGGCCCTGGATGCGCGGGTAGTGCTGAACGACCTTGCGACGAGCGATGAGCAACTGCCGCTACCGGCAATCCGCCCGTATCCATTGCAGTACGTGGGAGAGTGGACGACACAGGACGGGATGAAGTTTAATATCCGGCCAATCCGTCCCGAAGATGAGCCGCTGATGATCAAGTTCCACAAACAGCTAACCGAGCAGACGGTCTACACGAGGTATTTCGAGCAGCTGAAATTGCCTGAGCGGATAACGCACGAACGGTTGACACGTATCTGCTTCAATGATTACGACCGGGAGATCGCGCTGGTGGCGGAGAAACAGGACGAAGAGACGGGTGAGTGGCAGATCGCCGGGGTGGGGCGATTGAGCAAGTCGCATACGGCCAACGAGGCGGAGTTTGCATTGCTGGTGGCCGACCGGTTCCAGGGGCATGGGTTGGGCACGGAATTACTGCGCCGCCTGGTGCAGATTGGGCGCAACGAGAAACTGGACCGGATTGTCGCTGATGTTATGCTGGCGAACACCCACATGCTGAATGTGAGCAAAAGGGTAGGCTTCCGGCGCTATGGGCCATTGAAGGATGGCGTGGTTGGCGTTGAGCTTGAACTGAGCCGGGAAGAATTAGCGGTCAGTTTGGAGTTTGAAGCGTAAAGATTGGAGTTTTAGAGGGTCAGGGATTGTCCTGGGGGAAGACGCGGACGCCTGATGCGCTTGCTACTATGACGCGGGCGACGATACCGAGGAAGAGGCCGTGCTCTACAACCCCTGTGATGGATTTGAGGGCGGCGGCGAGGGCATGGGGGTCGTTGATCGGGGGGAAGTGGCAGTCGAGCAGGAGGTTGCGGGAGTCGGTGATGAAAGGATCGCCCTGGTTGGTAAGGCGGAGGATGGGGTCGCAGCCGAGGGAGCGAAGGGAGTCGCGGGTGCGACTCCAGCCGAAGTGAACGACCTCCACTGGGATGGCGGTGTGGTGGCCCAGGCGCGGGACCACTTTGCTTTCATCAACGATGAGCATCTCTTCGTGAGTGGCGAGAGCTACGATCTTTTCGTGGAGGAGGGCACCGCCCATGCCTTTGATGGCGTTGAAGGTGTCGAGCGTGACCTCGTCAGCGCCGTCTATGGTTACATCCAGGTGCGGTAGGTCTTCAAGGGTGGCTAGAGGGATGCCCAGGCTAGTGGCGAGGGCAGCTGTGCGGTCGGAGGTGGGCACGCCTGTGATGCGGAGTCCTTCTTCGCGCACGCGCCTGCCAAGCTCCATGATCGCATGGTGGGCTGTGGAGCCTGTGCCGAGGCCCACGGCCATGCCGTCGCGGACGTATTGGGTAGCGCGGAGGGCGGCGGTGTGTTTTAGGTCGTCTTGCATTTTGGACGAGTGGCGAGTGGCGAGTGGTGAGTGACGCGTTGCGGGTTAGGGTGGTGGCTGCTTTATTATACTTCGGCTAGGGGTAGGTTGGAACCCCCTGGCAGTGCTGGGGGTGGCGGCCCATTATGCCGTCCTGGTGGATGGTGCACTCGAAGCCTGCTTCCTGGCCGTCGTGGGTGCCGAGGTGTTGGTGGTCGACCACGCAGGGGTCGAGGGCGAAGCGTTGGCGAACGGCGGGCATATCGAGGCAGACATCGAAGTAGACCCATTCGCGCACGTTATCGGACCACGCCTGCCCGCGAAAAGTCTCCTTGCAGCCCTGGGCGATCAGTTCTGCCTCCAGTTGATTCAGGTGCTCGCAGAGCATATTGCGTCCTCCATCTCCAGCAAAGAACGGTCTATAGCGACTAGGGAGCAGCCTTACGGCTCATTCTGAGGCGAAGCACGCCCCATGTTACACCCACAAGCACCAGTGCCAGGAACGCCAGTGCCATATAGAGGTATATCTCCAGGGAAGGAACACAAGTGGTGTCCACCACCGCGCCAGGCTGTGCCAGCGCCTCCGATATTTCGGGTGGGCAAGGTACGGACGTGAAATAGACAATAAACAGAAGGACCGCCGGGCCGATGCCCAGGCCAACAATGCCCGCCCAGTAGCTGTTCGTCAGGCGCTTGTAGGTCGCATAGACAATCAATGCGCCTCCAAGCAGGAGGAGAGGGATGCCAAGAGAGGCCGACAGGATCAAACCGAGGCCAACGGCGGCCCCGGCCACAAACCAGTATACTGACTCCTTCCATCCGCTCATATTCACCTACTGATTGCTGCTTTGCTTAGTCGCGGGGCATGGTGATTATGCCTAGCTGGAGGGCTAGGGTGGTGGCTTCGAGCTTGGAATGGACGCCCATCTTCTTGATTATGTTCTGGATGTGGGTGCGGACGGTGTTAGGGCTTAGCACGAAAAGCTCGGCTATGCCCTCGTTGTTGCGGCCACGCGCCAGTTGTTCGAGGATCTCGATCTCGCGGGCTGAAAGCTTGGAGCGAAGTAGTTCGGCCTGCTGCTCGCGCTGTTGCTGGCGGTGGAAGTGGGAGAGGATGCGCGGGATCATGAAGGGCGGGACTACAGGCTCACCTTCGGAGGCGGTGCGGACTGCCTGCACTACTTCGCTGAGGGCCTGCTGCTTGGTGATATAACCGGCAGCGCCCGCCGCGATGGCCTCGGCCATGACCGCTTCACCTGTGTCGGCGGTTAGGACGAGCACGGTGGTGTTCTCGCCTTGCTCGCGCAGGGCCTGGATCACTTCGAGGCCGGTCATGCCGGGCATGTGGTAATCGACCAGGAGGATATCAGGGTGGGTTTCGAGGGATAGCTTGAGGCCCTCGTCGCCTGTGAAGGCCATGCCTACCACCTTGATATCGTCCTGCATATCGAGGACCATGCGGAGCATTTCGGTGAAGACCGGCTGGTCGTCCACCACTACCACTTTGATCGGCCCTTCGCGTGGGGGCTTTTCGTCTATTGCTTCGGGTTGTATTTGATCATTCATCATTTAGTTGCCTTATTCGTTACGGTTTGTGGTTGGTTTCAGTGTGGGGTTGGAGGTGGATGCTTGTGCGGCAAGCTCGCCCCCGTCCTGGTGGCCGTTGCCGTTGGGATGAGATTCTTCGTTCAGGTCTGAGAATGGGACCAATTGGCTCGTGGGCATGTGCGCACCGTTGGCTGCGGCCTGGCGGTTGGTGGCATATCTGCCGTTACGCCTGGCGGGGCCGGAGCCTCCGGTTAGCTCCTCGTCATCTTCGAGGGAGCCTTCGAGGAGTGGTATACAGACTTCAGCGATGGTGCCCTTGCCGGGTGCAGGTTGGAGGGACAGGCTGCCGCCGTGGGCCTCGGCGATTTGGTGTGCGATATAGAGTCCGAGGCCGCTGCCGGGGATGGCGACCGTCTCGCGGCGCTGGATGCGGCTGTAGCGGTCGAAGAGCTTGGGCACATCCTGCGGGTCGATACCGAGGCCGTGATCGCGGATGTATATGCTGGCTGTGCCTTCGGCATCGTTGGCACGCATGCGGACCTCGATTGGACCGCCCTGAGGCGAGTATTTGATGGAGTTCGATAGGAGGTTGTTGAGGACCTGCTTGAGGCGGTTGGGGTCGCCGCGCACCGGAATGTGCTCGGGGCCTTTGACGGTGATGGTGTGCCTGCGGGTGGTTAGCTGGTGGTCTTTGACAACCGAGTCGGTGATCTTGCGCAGGTCGGTTTCGACGAAGCGATAGTTGAGGCCGCCCGAGTTGAGGAGGGAGATGGCGAGGATGTCGTCGATGAGGGTGAGCAAGTGCTGGGCTTCGCCCTGGATGGCGGTAAGGAACTCGCTGCGTTGGCCCTCGTTGAGGCTGCCGCCGTGCTCTTTGAGCGCACCCGCGTAGTTATAGACGTAGGAGACGGGGGTCTTTAGCTCGTGGGAGATCATGCCAGCGAACTCGGATTTGAGTCGGTCGATCTCCTCTATGCGCCTGCGGGCCTCGGATTCGGTTAGAAGGGCCTTGTGCAGGTCGATGTTGGCGCGTTCGAGGTCGGCCTGGGTGGCGGCCAGTTTATCGGCCTCCTGGCGCGCGCTACTGAGGAGGCTTTCGTTTTCGGCCGCGGCGGCTGAGAGCCTGTGGCGCATCTCTTCGAGCACGCCTGCAAGCTCGCCTATTTCATCGTGCGAGCGGATCGCTATGGCGGTCTCAAGGTCTCCGTGAGTGATCCCCTGGATGTTGCGCATGAGGCGGCGAAGGGGGGCGGTGAAGCCCTCGGTGAAGAGGGTGACGGCTATGAGGGTGATGAAGACTCCGACGAGGGACCAGGCGAGGAGTTGGGCGGAAATGTCCTCGACGTGGGAGCTGAGGGCGGTCTGGGCGTCGGCTACCTGCTGGTTTTTGCGGACGATGAAGACCTCGACCAGGTTGGTAAGAGCGAGGCGCGCGGTCTCGCTGCGGGCGACGGTAGGCCCGAATGGGGAACTGCCGTGGCCTGTATTTTCGATGATCTCATCTTCAAGCTGGGTGTAGGTGGTGCTGGCGTTCTGGATGTCTTCAAGCGTCTTGCGATCATCGTCTGAGGTGAGCAGCGGGCCCATCTTTTCGATGGCGTCTTTTTGCTGCTTGTTGGCGTCGTTATATTCGATGAGGAGGCTGAGATCGGGGTTGATCTCGTAGGAGCGGGCGGCCACGATCTGGCGCTGCACGCCGGAACGGAGGTTGTTGGCTTGCAGCAAAGTAGCCTGATCACGCGTGATCAGGTCAGAATACCGGCGATTGATGTCGGAGATGGTGAAGAGGAAGAAGGCGACAAGAACAACCGCTGCGGCCACCAGGGCGAGGTAGCCCCCCAATATTTTGTGGCGTATACGCATTTATGCTTGCGGAATGCGGAGTCCGGAGTACGGGATTATTCCAGCGTCCATATCCACATTTTAATTACTGTGTACGAATAAGACCCTTCGGTGATTATAGCAACGTGAGTCACACTATGTCAAGTTTTAGGTACGTAATTTTACGTAGGGTCGGTAGTCGGTAGTCGGAGGACGAGTGGCGAGTGACGAGTGAATGTTGGTGGGACGGTATAATGGTCGGGAACTATGGAGAATATTGATCTGCTGCTTGACCTTGCTCTGGCGATTGGGGCTGCCATTGTTGGCGGATTTGTGGCCCATCGCTTGCGGCAGCCTACGATCCTGGGTTATTTGCTGGCGGGGGTGTTGATCGGGCCTTATACGGCGGGGCCGGTGGCCTCGATAGAGCGGGTGCAGACGCTGGCGAACTTCGGGGTGGCCTTGCTGATGTTCGCGCTCGGCACGGAGTTTTCGCTGGCCGCGCTGGCGAAGGTTAGGCGGGCGGCCGTGGGCGGCGGGGTGGCGCAGATTCTGTTGAGTATCGCGCTGGGCACGGTGCTTGGTTTGGCGCTTGGCTTTTCGGTGTCGGCATCCGTGTTCCTGGGAGGGATTATCGCGATCTCGAGCTCGATCTTCATCCTGAAGATACTTATGTCGCGGGATGAGGTTGAGAGCATCTGGGGCCGGATCACGGTTGGGATCGGGATCGTGCAGGATATTTCGATGCTGGCTTTGATTGTGATTTTGCCATCGCTGGGGTCGGGGGTTGGGCTGGAACTGGTGGGGTCGGCGGGGTTGGCAGTGGTGCGTGGGGCGCTGGTGCTGGTGGTTTCTTATGTGCTTGGGACGCGGCTGGTGCCGCCTTTGCTGGCGTGGGTAGCGAAGCTAGGATCGCGGGAGTTATTTTTGCTGACAGTGGTGGCGATTGCGGCGGGGGCGGCTGTGCTTGGGCAACTGGTGGGGATTTCGTTCGCGCTGGGGGCATTCGTGGGTGGGCTGGTGACCTCGGAGTCGGAGTTCAGCCATCACGTGCTGGACGAGATTATACCGTTGCGCGAGGTGTTTTCTACGCTGTTCTTTGTGTCAATCGGGATGTTGATGAACCCGGCGTTTTTGCTGGCTCATGCCTGGGAGATCGGGTTGGTGGTGGCGGTGATCGTGGCGGGGAAGTTCGGGATCACTTATGGGGTGGTGCGGGCGCTTGGGTACAGGGGGGAGGTTCCTGTAAGGGTGGGGCTGCTGTTGGCGCAGATCGGGGAGTTTTCGTTTGTGCTGGCTGGCGTGGGGTTGGAACATGGGGCTATCAACGATGATTTGTACGGGTTGGTGCTGTCGTCGGCGCTGGTGTCGCTTTTGCTGAACCCACTGCTGGTGAGCAGCGCACCGGGGTTAGAGAGTCTGACGCGGGGGATTTCGGGGTGGGTGTGGTCCTTGTTGCGGGTAGGGGGCTTGAAGACGGCGGAGAGTAAAATCGTCAATGATGATATTGATGTAGATACTGGCAGGGTCCAATCGAGAAGCGGGGGCGTGAAATCGGTATCTGAGATGCGGCGGCACGTGGTGGTCTGCGGGTATGGGAGGGTTGGGCAGGAGATCGCTCGCGCTTTGCAACGTCGAGGGTTCCCGTTTGTGGTGATAGATTACAACCCGGCGGGCGTGGAGAGGGCACGCGGTGAGGGGTGCGTGGCTATGCAGGGGGATGCGACGCACGAAGCGGTGTTGGAGAGGGCCGGGATCGGGTCGGCGCGGATGGTGGCGATCACGCTGCCCGACCTGCCGAGCGCAATGCAAGTGGTTCGGACGACGCGGGCGCTCAATTCGCGGGCGCGGGTGCTGGCGAGGACGCATGATGCACGCTCGATAGCGCATTTGAAGCAGGCGGGCGCGCACGAGGTGGTGCAGCCTGAGTTTGAGGCGGGCCTGGAGATGGTGAGGCAGGCGTTGAGGAGCTACGGGGTGTCGGCGCTGGAGACGCATTCGATTGTGGGTGGGCGAAGACAGGAGCACTACGCCGGCGGGCCGCCGGGGGAGACACCGGCCAGCGAGGAGACGCCTTGGGAGTGACGAGTGACGAGTGACGAGTGACGAGTGACGAGTAGTGAGAGTTCGTTTGTGTTGGTTATTGGGTGTTGCGTTTGCCCAGGTTGATTCTTGGGTCGGCGGCTACGTAGAGGATGTCGGCTAGCATGCTTGAGAGGGCTACGATTACTACCATTACAAGTAGCAGACCTAGAGTTATGGCCGGGTTGGGCACGTAGCTGAATGGTGTGCAATGCACCTCGAGCGAAGTATTGACCGAACCTACACAACCGCCTACGGCCTTGAAGAATAACTGGCCCATGCCGGGGTAGCTGAAGACCTGCTCGATTATCATGCTGCCCGATATGACAGCGGGTAGGGAGAGGCCCACCACGGTAATTAGCGGGACCAGGGCGTTGCGAAAGGCATGGCGGGTGACAATCCGAAAGATGGGCGCTCCTTTTGCCATGGCGGTGCGAATATAGTCCTGATGGAGGACTTCGAGCATTGAGGAGCGCACATGCCTGGCGAACCAGGCCGCAAGCGCCAGCGAGAGTGTAGCTACGGGCAGGCTCAGGTGGTAGATGCGATTGATCCAGTTACCCTCCTGGTCGAGCGAGAAGACGTAACCGGGCTGAAGCATGGGGAACCAATCCCAACCGTTCTGCCGGCGCAAGTTGTAGGGAAGGATGCCGAAAAGGGCCGAGAGTATGAAGGCCAACATGAAAGGAGGGATCGACAGTCCACCCAGGGTCATAAATGTCAGGCCAGTGTCAAGCCACGAGTGCTGCCTGATCGCTCCGATGATGCCGACGGGGATTGCTAAGAGAAGCGCGAAGAATAGGGCTGACGTCATAAGGAGCAGGGTATTTAGCCCCCTGTCTGAAAGAAGTTGGCCCAGTGATAAGCCTCCTGGGCGGACTGAGGAGGTATCTACATCTCCGGTGAGGATGCCACTGCCCTCTATGTGCCATCCAAATATGTTTACGTCTATGCCTTTATGGACGAGAGTGCCCACGTTGTCGCCGCCGATCATCTTCGTGGTAGCTCGTGGGTCGAAGAGCCATAGTAGGAAGTTGATGGGCCAGGGCTGGTCGACTTTGTAAACCTGTTCCATGTAATTGATATTGTTCTGGAGGTCGGCGGGCGTAGCGTCTGGGAAGCTGTCAGTGCTCTCAGGATGGAGTTGTCTCAGGGCCAGTTCAGAACGCGAATCCTGGTATTGGCGATAGACTCCGCTGGACGATATGTAGACGAAGAACATGTAGAGAACGAAGGTCGTGATCAGCATCGAGAGCACAGCCTGAGCGAATCGGCGGAGGATGTAAAGGGTCATGTGGTCGTTCCTGTGTAGTTCCTTGTAGTTGGTAGTCGGTTCTTGGGTTGAGGTGGTTATGCGGTGTGGCTCGATGGTTAGAGTTGGATGCTTGGATCGAGGGCGTCACGCAGGGCTTCGGCTATATAGTTGAGAGAGAGGACAGTGATGAAAATCATAAAGGCGGGCAGGAAGGCGAGGTAAAGGCGAATGTCGTGAAAGGGACTGAAATCTATCAAAGCCAGGCGGAAGACGTAGGTTTGTGATGTGGCTATGAGGTTGCCCCAGGTGGGCGAAAAGCCGAAATCGATCCCGTTTCCGAGGTAGGAGAGGATGGACTCCCAGATGACGAAATCTCCGACCAGGAAGGTAGCTGCCACCAGCACCGGGGCAAGGGCGTTTGGGAGGAGGTGCTTCAGGATAAGCCTGCGGTTGCCGATCCCAAGCGCCCTGGATGCCTCCACAAAGGTCAGCGAGCGGAGGGAGAGGAAGGAGCCTCGCACCAATCTGCTCATACCCACCCAGCCGAAGATCACAAAGACAGCTACCATCGTTGCCAGGAAGATGATCGAGGGGTCGTCGTTTTGAGTGAAGAGGCGTGGGCTTCTTGGCAGGAAGGAAAGAGAGGTGTTTAGAAGGGTGTAGATAGTGGGCAGGGTCAGGACGAAGAGAGGTAGCAGCGGGATCGAGAGGAGTAGATCGGTAGTGCGCATGAGAAGCCAGTCCAGCCAGCCGCCGTAGAAGCCTGCAATGGCTCCGAAGAGTGTGCCCAGGAGAGTGGTCAGGATGGCAGATGAAAGAGCGACAGACAGGCTAACGCGCCCGCCTATCAGGAGGAGTGCCAGTTCATCCCTGCCAGACCTATCGGTGCCGAGGAAATGGATG
The DNA here is from genome assembly GCA_963797095.1 of uncultured Chloroflexia bacterium. Lineage (GTDB taxonomy): Bacteria > Chloroflexota > Chloroflexia > QHBQ01 > JADMIH01 > JADMIH01. The sequence continues at coordinate 212,704 of CAWCNY010000001.1, forward strand.
TTGCCGCCCTGACCGACCGTTCCGGCGGGCGCTAGCCAGAGGGTGGGCAGCTCGTTATAGGTGTCGTTGAAGGGGAGGAGTAGGGGGCCGATTACCAGGGAGAGCACCAGCAGGAAAAAGACGACCAGGGCAATCATGCCGCGACGATGCCGCCTGAACCTGTGCCAGACCAGTGACCACTGGCCTGCCGGTGTCCAATTGGATTGTGGCTGGACAGGGTCTAGCGCTGACACGTTCATGATTCACCGCCTGGCACTGTGGGTCCCTATACGCGTAAAGGGTGCATCCCTAATATATCCCTGAGAAGTATGATCTGTTTGGATTTGGGCGGATATTGATGGGTTGAAGTTTCCGAGGTCAGGTTGTCATCCCTTCCAACAAAGAGGCGGATGTGGAAAACTCGTAACGGCGGCTATTGACCCGGATAGGGAAGGCAAGTATACTCACATCACTCCAAAGTTGAAGGTTCGCCTGACACAGCGGAGGAACAGAAATCCAGATGATCCCTCGTGGACTGTCTGGACTTTCTGTTTAATGTAGCTTGATCTTGTGGCTTTGGTAGCATAATTATGTTGGTATGCCGCGCTTCAAAGCGCGGCTATTCTCTTAAGAAGGAGATTGTCCTGGAGATGAACAGCCAAGACGTGGGGCATCATGTGGAAAGAAGCGGCTCGATTCGGTTGCACAGCGCACCTGATACGGTATTTCCTTTGTTCGGGCCCGACCGGGAGCGGGAATGGGCGGAAGGCTGGGAGCCTGAGGCGGTTTGGCCCGGTGCTGTGATGGCGCAGGAAGGGGCGGTGTTCCGCACGCAGCATGGTGCGATGGAGGCGGTGTGGGTGGTGAGCAGGTTCGATGCAGGAGAACGAGTGGTGGAGTATACGACTTTTCGGCATGAGGACCGTGTGACCAGGATAACCATACAGGTGGAGGCCGATGCGGGGCACGAAGGATGGTCTGTTGCTCAGGTCACTTATGCGCTTACGGCGCTGTCGGGTAGAGGCGCGATACACATGTCTCACTTCAGCGACGAGCACTACAGGGAAATTATGCAAGAGTGGGAGAGAGATATCAATGCGGTGCTTGCGCGAAGCGACTCATGAGGGCAGGACGGGGCAGCAAGAGCATTCTTGTACGAATTCACATGATTCAGATCCAATTCAGTTTGCTAGGCGTACCTTAAATGCAAGTGCCACTGTTATAGGTATCGGGCGTTACTCTGGCTTGCTTTTCGATAGTATGTGAGGAGGGCGCAATGGGCCAGGGGCCTGTACTTGTGGTGGACGACGAGCCTGATATGGTGGCTCTGTTGTCTGATGTGCTGGAGAGTAAGGGTTACAGGGTTGTTTCCGCGACTGATGGTATGAAGGGGTTAGGTGTTCTGCTTATGGAACGCCCTGAAGTGGTTATTCTCGACCTGGATATGCCGGTGGTGGATGGGGTGAACTTCGCGAAATCGGCGGAGACTTATGGGATATCGCCGCCGATTATTTTGATAACCGGCTATTCGGAGGTGCCACAGTGGGCCAAGCTGGTTGGCGCGATGGCGTACTTGCAAAAGCCGTTCGAGATCGACGAATTGCTGGCACTTGTTGGGGATGTCTACAGCAGAGGCTAGGGGTTGTTCATAATCTTGTAACATCTTTCATCAGGAGGTTAGGTAGGAAGTGTAAAGTGGAATAAGAGCGTGATACGTCATGTGTCGCAAGTCGTTCGCAGGGCGCTGGGCGATGCCGGTACATGACGCATCACGTAGCAATATGAGCGGCGGTTGGGGTGATATAATGAACGCACAAGGACAGATCGGTGGGGGAAATGCGCAGTCGGCGGTGGTAAGAGCCGTGCTGGCTGCGGCCAGAGCGCGGGGGCAACCTTCGCGCCTATCACTGGAGGATAGCCGCTTGAATGCGAGCAGTGGTACCAATACAGACGACCTTACGATCCTGGTAGTTGATGATGAGCCGAATATACTGGAGGTAGTGAGCGCTTATTTGAAGCGAGAGCTTTATCGCGTGGTAACGGCTGCCGACGGGGAAGATGCTCTCAAGCAAGTTGCCGAGCATAGCCCCGACCTGGTGGTGCTGGATGTGATGCTGCCGCGATTGGATGGGTTGGAGGTTTGCAGGCGAATACGGGCTACGTCCAATACTCCCGTGATAATGCTGACCGCGCGGGGCGATGAGACCGATAAACTGGTGGGACTTGGTATTGGGGCTGACGATTATTTGACCAAGCCGTTCAGCCCGCGCGAACTGGTAGCGCGGATCAAGGCGGTGCTGCGGAGGGCCGCGCCTGTTGCGCAGCCGCAGCCGGGGGCCGATAGCTTGCTCAAGTTTCCGGGGCTGAAGATCAACCCGCGCACGCGGGCTGTGGAGACGGACGCGGGGCCGGTGGAGTTGACGGCCAAGGAGTTTGACCTGCTCTTCTTCCTGGCAAGCCACCCGCAGGAGGTGTTTACGCGCACACAGTTGCTGGACCAGGTGTGGGACTATTCGTATTACGGGGATACATCGACGGTGACGGTGCATGTGAGGCGACTACGCGAAAAGATCGAGCCGGATCCGATGAGGCCGCGCTATATTAAGACTGTATGGGGAGTAGGGTACAAGTTTGAAAGGTGATCCGAGATCCGAGATCCGAAGCCAAAGCTTGTTCCTGGTGGTGGCGCTGGGCGGGCTGGTGGTGGCGCTGGCGGTGGCGTTGATCTCCGCGCTGTTGGTGATGAACGCGCAGGAGAAGGACATTCAGGAACTGACGCGTTTTCTGTTGGTATCGGGGGTAGCGTCGATATTGCTTGGTGCCGTCGGTTTTCGGCTCGGATTGAGCAGACGCGTGCCTTCGCTGTCGATCACCATCGCGCTTGTGTATCTGGTGGGCGTGGCGGTTGTAGCGCTCAACGTCATTTATACGTCGGTTAATATGTTTCTCTCGAAGCAGCACGACTTGCTGCTTCTCACTATTTTGCTGATCTTTTCGGCGGTAATCTCGCTCTTCTTTGCGATCTTTTTGTCGCAGAGCCTGGTATCGCGGCTGCGCGCGCTGCTTGGGGTGGCGCGACAGGTGGCGGGTGGGGACCTGACGGCACGCGTGGAGGTGAATTCGCGGGACGAGATCGGGGAGTTGTCAACGGAATTCAATGGGATGGTGGAGCGGCTGCGAGAGATGCAGGAGCAGCGCGCCAAACTGGAGGCGTCGCGGAGGGAGCTGATCGCGGCGGTGTCGCATGACCTGAGGACGCCGCTGGCGAGCATGAGGGCGATGATCGAGGCGTTGAACGATGGGGTGGTGACCGATTCGGATACGGTGCAGAGGTATCTCAATACGATACAGAGCGAGACGCAGCACCTGGCTACGCTCATTGACGACCTGTTCGAGCTTTCGCAGATCGATGCGGGGGCGCTGAAATTGCACCTTGAGCCCACGTCGCTGGCCGACCTGGTGTCGGACGCGCTGGAGAGTATGAGCCCGCAGGCTGAGAAGAAGAAGGTGAAGTTGGAGGGGCAGGTGGAGGGGGAGATGCCCCGCGTGCCCCTGGACGCGCCGAGGATGCAGAGAGTGTTGTATAACCTGATCCAGAACGCCATCAGGCACACGCCGCAGGACGGCACGATCACGCTGACGGTAAGGGGGGCCACGGATGGAGTTGAGTTGACTGTGATGGATTCGGGTGAGGGAATACCGGAGACGGACCTGCCGCATATTTTCGACAGATTCTACAGGGGCGAGCGGGCGCGTACCAGGGAAAGCCAGCATGGGCCGGGAGCAGGGTTGGGGCTTGCCATCGCGAAGGGGATCGTGGAGGCGCACGGCGGGTCGATCAGCGCCACATCAGAGCCGGGGCAGGGGGCTATTTTTCACGTAATGCTGCCAATAGTGGGCAGACCGGTGCGGGCACTATCGATCTAAGTTCGGCCACTTAAGTGCTTACATTCCGCTAGCATTATGATATAATTGACCTAGTTTGCTACGAAGGGGTAACAAACCCGACCTCATCACTTCACAAACATAAGGGTTCGCTATGTTGCGCGTGCCGGTTCTTATTTTTATAGAAGTTGGCATGCATATTGCACCAGACAGGCTCCACGGGCGTATATTTAATGGACGGTCTTGCCACCCGTGGTGGGACCAGGCGCGTGTAGACTCACGAACTCTGAAGGAACCAACCCCCAAATGACCCGAATCTTAGAGCGAATTAATGGCCCTGCGGATGTGCGCGGGCTGACGACGCACGAACTTGAAAAGCTCGCCGTAGAGGTAAGGCAGGAGATTATAGATACGATTAACTCGGTAGGAGGGCATTACGCCTCCAACCTGGGCACGGTGGAATTGACCGTGGCACTGCACCACGTGTTCAATTCTCCGATAGATAAGATCGTGTGGGACGTGGGACACCAGGCATATCCGCACAAATTGCTGACCGGACGGCGCAACCGTTTCCATACTATAAGGCAGCATGGCGGCCTGAGCGGCTTCCTGGCGCGAGACGAGAGCGAGCATGATGCTTTCGGGGCGGGCCACGCTTCGACCTCGATCTCGGCGGCGTACGGTATGGCTGTAGCGCGCGACTTGAAAGGCGAGGACAACCACGTGGTGGCCGTGATAGGAGATGGGGCGCTTACGGGCGGGATGGCCTATGAAGCTCTGAATAATGCAGGACATTCGGACAGGAGGTTTATCGTTATTCTGAACGATAACGAGATGTCGATCGCGCCGAACGTGGGGGCATTGTCCAAGTACCTGTATGGATTGCGGACGGACCCGCGGTATGAGAGCGCGAAGGATATGATGGAGAAGGTGCTTTCGCACATGCCGTTCGGGGATTTCCTGCTCGATTGGGGCAAGCACGCCAAGGACTCGGTGAAAGAGTTCGTGGTGCCGACGATGATCTGGGAGGAGTTGGGTTTCATCCACCTCGGCCCGGTGGACGGGCACAACGTGCGCGAACTGGTAGCGGTGCTGGAAGCGGCCAAGCAGGCCACCAAGCCGGTGTTTATACATACCATCACGGTGAAGGGCAAGGGGCACGACGTGGCGGAGGAGGACGCGGTCAAGTGGCACGCAATCGCACCTCCGGGCAAGCCGGGCGCTCCCAAGCCGACCGCGCCCAAGTTCCAGGATGTGTTCGCGGAGGCGTTGATCAAGGCGGCGCGCGAGGACGAGCATATAGTGGCGATCACGGCAGCTATGCCGGACGGCACTTCGCTGAACAGATTTGCCAAGATGTTCCCCGATAGGTGCTTTGACGTGGGGATCGCCGAGCAGCACGCGGTGACATTCGCGGCGGGGCTGGCGTGCGAGGGGATCAAGCCTGTGTGCGCGATCTACTCGACGTTTTTGCAGAGGGCGTACGACCAGGTGATACATGATGTGTGCATCCAGAACCTGCCTGTGGTGTTCGCCATGGATAGGGGCGGGGTCGTGGGCGATGATGGGAGGACGCACCAGGGGGCCTTCGACATTTCGTATTTGAGGCCGATCCCGAATATGGTGCTGATGGCTCCCAAGGACGAGAACGAATTGCAGCACATGGTGTATACGGCGGTCAAGCACAATGGGCCTATCGCGTTCCGCTATCCAAGAGGCAATGGGTATGGCGTGAAGATGGACGAGGAACTGCACGAGATCCAGATCGGGAAGGCGGAAGTGCTGAAAAAGGGTAGCGACCTGGCGATTGTGGCCTACGGCAACCCGGTGTACTCGGCGCTGGCGGCTGCGGAGATGCTCGCCGAGTGCGGTATCGAGGCTGCTGTGATCAACGCGAGGTTTGCGAAGCCCCTGGACGAGGAGCTGCTGGCGAACCTGGGCGCGAACTTCACTCGGATATTGACTGTGGAAGAAGGAGCGGTGCCCGGCGGGTTCGGCGATGCAGTGCTTGAGTTCTTCCACGGGCATGATAATTTGGTGGAGCCGAAGATCAAGGTGCTGGGGCTACCCGACGAGTTCGTGGAGCACGGGCCGCAGGCGCTGTGGCGCGAGCAGTTCAACCTTTCCGCCGAGGGGATCGTGCGGGAGGTGCAGAAGCACTTCGGCGACCTGTTTGAGACGGGAGTGGTGGTGCCGTTGCAGGCACGCACTTCCAAGTAAGAAGGTTGGAATAAAGAAAAGCAGGTGGTCGGCAGCCACCTGCTTTTCTTTATTCGCGTAGAGAGCTCGGTTTTGGGTTGGCTGGCTTTGGAGTCGGGTTTGAAGTTTTTGGGGAGGAGAGTTGGAGAAGGAAGTGTTGCATATTGGGGCGGGCAGCAGGAAGATCAAAGGGGCGGTTACGCTGGATATCAATCCACGGCTGGAGCCGGATGTGGTGTGGGACTTGAACGTGTTCCCCTACCCGTTCGAGGATAGCAGGTTTGACCTGGTGGTGTGCGAGCACGTGATCGAGCACCTGGACCACGTGATCAGTGTGATGGAGGAGTTGCACCGGGTGACCAGGGCGGGCGGGAGAGTGCTTGTGAGAGTGCCGCATTTTTCGAGCCTGAACTTCAATACGGATCCCACGCATGTGCATGCTTTCTCGTCGCGCAGCTTCGATTATCTGTGCGTGGATACGCCTTTTGAGCGATATGATTACTCGACGGCGAAGTTCAGGAAGCTGGTGGGACGGATGGATATGCAGCCCCATACGGCGTTCAATAAGGCGTTGATGCGGGCGATCAACCGTTTTCTGGTGTTCTACGAGGAGCACCTGGCGTATATAATACCGGGGCAGGAGTTGTTGTTTGTGCTTGAGGTGGTGAAGTAGGCGAGTGGCGAGTGACGAGTGGTGCGCGTTCGAGAGGAAAAAGGTATGGAAACTGAGGACCGGAAAGCCGATCATATCAGGATTTGCCTGGAGGAGGACGTGTCGGGGCGGGGGGTGACTGCGGGGTTTGAGCGGTGGCGGTTTGTGCACCAGGCTTTGCCTGAGATCAACTTGCGGGATGTGGATAGTTCGCTGGAGTTGTGGGGGCGGAGGCTGAAAGCGCCTCTACTTATTTCGTCCATGACGGGTGGGACGGCGCGGGCCGGGGAGATCAACCGGAACCTGGCGCTGGGCGCGCAGGAGATGGGGATCGCGATGGGCGTGGGGTCGCAGAGGGCGGCACTGGAGCGGCCTGAGCTTGCGGAGACGTACCAGGTGAGGCAGTACGCGCCCGATATTACGCTGTTTGCCAACGTGGGGGCGGTGCAGTTGAATTATTCATATGGGGTAGCGGAGTGCAGGCGGGCGGTGGATATGATCGAGGCAGACGCGCTGATATTGCACCTCAACGCGATACAGGAGGCGGTGCAGCCGGAGGGGGATACAGATTTTGGCGGGTTAGTTGGGAAGATCGAGAAGGTGTGTCGTGAAGTGGGCGTGCCCGTGATCGCGAAGGAAGTGGGGTGGGGGATCTCGTCTGAAGTGGCGCTGGTGCTGTGGAACGCTGGAGTGAGCGCGATAGATGTGGCGGGGGCAGGGGGAACATCGTGGAGCCAGGTGGAGGCGCACCGCATCGGGACTGAGAGGGGGAAACTGGTAGCCGAGGCGTTCGCGGGATGGGGGATACCTACGGTGGAGAGCTTGCAACTGGTGCAGAGGCTGACTATGCCGGAGGGTGGTGTGGTGTTTGCCAGTGGAGGGGTGCGGAACGGGTTGGACGTGGCGAAGGCAGTGGCGCTGGGGGCCACTTTGGCGGGGATGGCGCGGCCCTTCTTGAAGGCGGCGGCGATGTCGGCGGAGGCGGTGGTGGAAGTTGGCGGGGTAATTCAGGACCAACTGAGGATCGCTATGTTCGGGGTGGGGGTAGGCACTCTCGATGATATGCGACATACCCCCCATATTGTGGAGATCAGATAGCATGCAAGTGGTCGGGTTGGACCACGTACAGGTGGCCGCGCCTCACGAGCCTGATAGTGAGGAGAAGGCGCGCGCGTTTTACGGTGGGGTGCTGGGTCTGAGAGAGGTCGAGAAGCCCGACATCCTCAAGTCGAAGGGCGGGGTATGGTTCTCGCTGGGAAGCGTGGAGTTGCACATAGGGATCGAGGAGAGGTTCAGCCTGGCTCGGAAGGCGCACCCGGCGTTGTTGGTGCGTGGATTGGGGGAATTGCGCAAGAGGTTGGAGGGGTTGGGGTATGAGATCTTGGAGGCGGAGCAGATACCGGGCGTGGTGAGGTTTTACGTGTACGATCCGTTTGGGAACAGGATCGAACTGATGGAGAGAGCGTGAACGGCGATAAGCCTGTGGGTGAGACGGTGGGGTGGCACCTTGAGGAGACCACTTACCCGTTTGTTACTCCGTGGGTGATTTTGAGACAGGATCGGATCGCGATAGATGGTTATGGGGAGATCGAGTACGCGTATCGCGAGAGCAGAGGTGCGGTTGTGATCGTGCCTGTGACACGAGATGGGAAGATGGTACTGATCAAGCAGTACAGGTGGACGGTGGACGATTGGTGCCTGGAAGTGCCTGCGGGGGGGATGCACGACAGGGAAGGGGTGGAGCCGGAGGTCGTGGCGCGGGAGGAGTTGCACGAGGAGGCGGGGGCCACCTGCGAGGAGCTTGTGCTGGTCAGCGAGACTTATTCGAACAACGCGACCACCAACGAGGTTATGCGCGTGTACCTGGCGACGGGAGTTGAGCTGGGCGAAGCGGTGTCGCGTGAGGTGACGGAACGGATCGAGGTGGTGGTTGTGCCGGTGATCGAGGGAATCGAATTGGCGCGGCGGGGTGAGATGAAGGATGCATTGAGCGCGCTGGCGGTGTTACAGTGCGAGCCGAGGTTGCGGGAGATGTGGTTGGTTGGATGATATAGGGTGCGCATGCGCAGAGGGCGAGGGAGGTAGAGATGCTGCTTGCGAGGAACGATGCTTCGACACCTGACAAGGGGTGGTATATGGACCTGTTCAGGCCCGAATTACCGGCCATTGGGTTTGCGAACGCGGGGATCAACGAACCGCATTATCACAGGGAGTTGCGAGAGATCTATCTGGTGGCGCGGGGCAGCAGCAGGATGGTAGTAGACGGTGAGGAGATCGTACTGAACGCCGGGGACGTGATTGTAGTTGAGCCTGGGGAGACCCACACGTTTGTGTGGAATTCCGAAGATTATCTTCACTTTGTGTTGCACTGCCCTATGATCCGGGGCGATAAGGTGGTTGTTCCATGACCAGCTGGCAGTTGCCTTTGCTAGTCGAGGGGGCGCGCGGCTTGGGATTTGAGTTGAGCGAGAGACAGATAGGGCAATTTCGGCTCTATTTTGAGATGCTGGTCGATTGGAACAGTAGAATGAACCTGACGGCGATTACCGACATTGAAGGGGTGCAGGTGCGGCATTTCGTGGACAGCCTGACGGTGGGCGCTGCCCTGGTTGGCGAATTGAGGGGCGTGCCGCCGGGCGGTTTCAGGCTGGCCGATACCGGTACGGGGGCGGGGTTTCCGGGGGTTCCATTGAAGATAGTATGGCCGCAGGTGAGGCTCACGCTGGCCAATTCGGTGGGGAAGAAGACCACCTTTCTCACGGAGCTTTGCAAGGGGTTGGGATTGGAAGGGGTGGAGGTAAATACTACACGGGCTGAAGAGATGGGGCAGGATCGTAAGCACCGGGAGCGGTATGATGCTGTGACGGCGCGTGCGGTGGCTTCGCTGCCGGTGCTGTGCGAGTATTGCCTGCCGCTGGTGAAAGTAGGCGGCTACTTTTTCGCGCCCAAGAAGGGCGACATATCCCAGGAGATTAAGAAAGGTGGGAAAGCAAGTCTATTACTGGGCGGTGATGGGCCTAGATTACGGCACTTTAGACTGCCTGGAGAAGATGAGGAGAGGTCCGTTATTGTAATTAAGAAGGTGAGGGGCACGCCACCGGGGTATCCCCGCAGGGTAGGGTTGGCGAAGTCACAGCCATTGGGGGCAAAGCAAAAAGATGACTAAACGACCTGACAACCTGACGATGGCGGTTTTCGCGTGCGTGATATTGATCGGCGGTGGGAACGCGGTAGGAATCCGGCTGAGCAATCGCGAGCTTGCTCCGCTGTGGGGCGGCAGCCTGCGTTTTGTGCTGGCTTCGGCGATCTTTTTTGTGTTGATAGCGGCCCTGCGCCTGTCTCTGCCGAGGGGTAAGGCGCTGTTGGGGATGCTGATATACGGATTGGTGGGTGGAACGTTGGTTTCGGGCTGGTTTATTTCGGGTTGAAAGATGTAAGCGCAGGGACCGGACAGGTTCTCCTGGCGTTATCACCCCTTTTTACGTTTTTCCTTGCGCAATTGCAGGGACAGGAGCATTTCAGGTGGCGCGGGCTGGTGGGGGCAGTGCTGGCGGTGGTGGGCATCGCGTTCGGGTTCTGGGAACAGTTGAGCGCGAACGTGCCGCTGTTGTCGTTGCTGGCGCTTGTGGGTGCAGCTGCATGTTTCGCCGAAGCGGGCGTGCTGGGGAAGATGATCCCAGGCGTTCACCCGGTTACGACCAATGCGCTTGCGCTTGGGATTGGTGGGGTGGGGCTTTTCGTGCTATCGGTGGTTGTGGGAGAGAAGCATGAGTTGCCGTCTTTGGCGGTGACGTGGGGTGCGCTGGCCTACCTGGTTGGGGCCGGTAGTGTGCTGCTTTTTGGTGGTTACATATTCGTGCTGAGGCGATGGACTGCGTCGGCCACATCGTATCAGAACGTGCTATTTCCGTTTGTGACGGTGGTGCTGGCGGCGCTGTTGCTTGGTGAGCCGGTGACCTGGCCGCTGGTGGTCGGTGGGTTGCTTGTGCTGGCAGGGGTCATGGTGGGAACTTCGAGCGGCGAACGGAAGGTGGGTGAGAACAAGCGACCGGTGATGGCGACAGAAGGCGCCAGTGACGAGTAGAAGAGCTATTTGAGCAGAGGGCTTGTGCCTCCCCAGTGGTTGGCGAAGTGGTCGTAGAAGAGGAAGTTCTGGGCGTAGCCTGCCAGGTCGCCGAAGCGGTCGCGGAAGGCCCCGGCTACAGTTCGATAGGCGGTGTCGGTGATGGTGCGGCGGTCGGCCCAGTTGGGGAAGTAGAGGTCTTTTGCCAGCTGCCAGACATGGGTATCGACTGGCACGGCTTCGGTCTTGTCGAGGGAGAACAGGCAAACGCAATCTGCAATTTTGGCTCCTATGCCGTTGAGGGCTACGAGTGCGGCGTGGGCTTGGGGGTAGGGAAGGTCGCGCAGGTGAGAGGCCCAACCGGGACCGCGCTCGGCTATCTGGCGGGCGACTTTTACGACGTTGCGTCCACGGAAGCCTAGCGATGATACGGCGGTGAGGTGGTCGGGGTCTACTTCGGCGAGGGTAGTGGCAGGAGGGAAGGCGTGGTAGGTCTCGCCTTCAAGCTCGGCGAGAGGTTGGCCGAAGTGCTTGCTGAATTGCGCGATGGAGTGGGCGATGCGCGGCACGCTGTTAGCGGTGGAGCAGACGAAGGAGAGTATGCACTCCTCAGGGTCCTGGCGAACGAGGCGGAGGCCGGACCAACGACGGGCTGCTTCGCCCGCGGCGGGGTCGGCCTGCTCGATGTGACTGACGATAGCGGACAGGTCTACGTCGAGTTGGAAGTAATCGCGGAGCAGATCTTCGGTGACGGTATCAGGGTAGCTCCACCAGGAGAAAGTGTCTCCATCCTGGCGAATGCCGAGGATCGATTGGCCTACGACGCCTATCCAGAGGCCGTCTTTGCGTCTGCGCCAGCGAAAGCACTGGCCGGAGGCGAGGGTGTGATCGAGGGAGAATTGGGCCGGATCGTAAGTGAAGGTATGCGTTGTTGGCTGTGTGGCAATTGTGCTCATAGTGCAATTATACACTCGTGAGCGTGGATTTGTGGTGGCCCTTGCCGTTGCCGTTGCCGTTGCCGTTGCCGTTGCCGTTGCCGTTTGTATGACCGATCAGGCGAAACCCGGTTTGCGGGTCTTCGCTTCCTCCTTCGGTTTCTTCTGGCTGCGAAGACTGTGTGCCTGGAGCGCCCGGTACGTCGTGGCAATGGCGGCAGCGGGCCTCGTAGTTCTCTTTCGCGCCCACCATGATTATGGGGTCGTTGTAGTTGGCGGGCTGGCCGTCGATCATGCGCTGGGTTCGGCTGGCGGGAGCGCCACAAACGACACAAATGGCCTGGAGCTTGTCTACCATCTCTGCTTCGGCCATGAGGAGGGGCATGGGGCCGAAAGGCTCGCCTCGGAAGTCGGTATCGAGGCCCGCGATAATGACGCGCACGCCCTGGCTTGCAAGCCGCTTGCAGAGATCAACCACGCCATCATCAAAGAACTGCGCTTCGTCGATGGCGACCACTGTGGTGTCGGGCTTGATCAGAGGCCCTATGTCGGCGGAGCTTTGGACGGGCACGGCGGTGTGCAAGATGCCGTTGTGGGAGGCTACCTGGCTGGTTGAGTAGCGGATGTCGATGTGGGGCTTGAAGACCTGCACCTTCTGGCGGGCGATCTGGGCACGCTTGACGCGCCGGATCAGCTCTTCGGTTTTGCCGGAGAACATGCTGCCGCATATTACTTCGATCCAGCCGCCGGCGTAGTGCTTGGGGTGTGGCCCTAGTGGACCCTGGTCTTGCATGAAACGCTGGATGTAGTCTCCCATGTTGGCTCCTGGGTGGTGGACGAAAGACGATGGTAGTCGGTAGTTCCTGGTTCCTGGTTCCTGGTTGGAGGAGTGGTGACCGGTTAATGATACTATGGAAAATGGTGGGGTGCTGGGTTGTGGGGTCTGGTGGATAGGGGTTTTGTGCACAAGTAAGTGGGGATGGGAAGGGGTTGTGGCTGCCAAGATGAAATGATCTGTAGGGGCATCCCTTGTGGGTGGCCCGACGGGGAGTGGTCATGTTAGGCAACCAGGGCATCCTTAGGGGGTGCCCATATAATGCGGATCTTTAAAAGGATAGCCCTCCTGGCTTTCGCTCGGAGGGCTATCCTTGGGGTGGGGTGGGAAATTATGCTTCGGTTGTGGAAGTTGCTGCCTCGGTCTCTGTCGAGTCCTCGGCTTCTGCTTCGCCTTCGCCCTCGGCCGGGCGCTGTCTGCGCTCCTGGGGCGGAGGGGCAATGTTGGCTTTGTTCTTGGAGCCGCGCTTGGCACCGGCGACGGGGCCGGTGGCGACTGTGCGGTTGTTCATGCGGCGCAGGAAGCGCTCCACCTGTCCTGCGGTGTCAACGATCCTCTGCTCTCCGGTGAAGAAGGGGTGGCAATTGCTGCAAAGGTCGGTCTTGAGGGTTTCCTTGGTGGACATTGTCTGCCAGGAGTTGCCGCAAGCGCAAGTGACCGTTGCTAGCACGTATTTTGGATGGATACCTGTTTTCATTTCCTATGTTTTCCTTTTGAATATCTGACCGATGACCAATGACGGAGGTAGGATAAGACCTGTGGCCGTTGGTCTTTCGTCGTTCGTCCGTAATATATTATGCTTCGGCGGGAGCGTATACGCTCACACGCTTGCGTTCTTTGCTGGCGTTCTCGAACTTGACGGTGCCGTTCACCAGTGCGTAGAGGGTGTGGTCTTTGCCGATACCCACGTTGTTGCCCGGGTGAATTCTGGTGCCGCGCTGTCGTACGATGATCGTGCCTGAGTGAATCATCTGGCCGTCACCACATTTGACGCCTAGCATTTTGGGTTTGCTGTCGCGCCCGTTGCGCGAGGAACCCACGCCTTTTTTATGTGCCATCCCTTACCCCTTTCCGGCGAATTACAAGTTGCCCGTTTGTGCGGATTGTAAATTGTAATTCGAAAGTACGAACTAGACGTTGATCTCTTTGATAGAGAGCATTGTAAGGTTCTGCCTGTGGCCCGTTTTGCGGCGATACCGCTTCTTGGGCTTGAACTTGAAGACTATGAGCTTCTTGCCCCTGCCCTGGCGCAGGACTGTGGCGATCACCTTTGCGCCTTCAACGAGCGGGGTGCCGACTTGCGTACCCTCATCGTTGCTGACCATCAATACCTCGCCAAGCTCAACCTGGCTTCCAGGTTCGGCTTCGAGCCTCTCGACTTCGATTGTATCACCGGGTGCTACTCTGTACTGGTGGCCGCCGGTGCGAATAATCGCGTACACCGTTTATCCTCCGCTCATTGTTTGGGTCACAGCCTCTAATTATACGATTTGGGTGGGGCTTTGTCAAGCGTGCGCGCGCGTGCCTCGGCGCGTCAAGTTAGAGTTGCTGAAGGAGGAAGGGTTGATGTTATTTAGAGGTCGTTGGGGTTGGTGGGGCGCTCGGTAGTGGCAAACTCAATCCAGAATGTGCTGCCTTCTCCCATTTTGCTTTCTACGCCTATGGTACCGCTCATGGCCTCTACGAGGCGTTGGGAGAGCGCCAGACCCAGGCCCGTGCCTTCGATGGGAGAGTTCTCGGCGCCCAGGCGGTCGAATGGAGTGAAAAGGCGTGCGAGTTTTTGGGGTGAAATGCCCGGCCCGGTATCGGAGATCGAGATGCGCAGCCTGTTTGCCGTGGATCCTTCTGTCGGGGAGCCGGTTGTTGGGGTGGGATGTATTGTCGCAGGCTCCTCGGTGTATGAGATGGTGACGCTGCCGCCGGGACTGTTGTACTTAATCGCGTTCGACAGCAGGTTCAGGATGGCCTGGTGAAGATGCCGGCGGTCTGCGGATATATAAGGGCCACCCAGCAAGGGGTCGCCGCCCAAGGGGATGTTGGCGACCATTTCTACGGAGTATTCAGAGGCTAAGGGCTGCATCGCATCCACGCATTCGTGGAGTACCGCGCCGATTGACACAGGCTCTATGAAGATACGAAGACGGTTTTGGTCGATGCGGCTGATTTCGAGCACCTCGTCTACCAGGCCGAGCAGACGGCGACCGGCCTTGAGGACGAGGTCGAGGTGCTCGTGCTGATCGGCTCTCACACCGTCCATTTGGACCAACTCGGTGAAACCGAGGATGGCATTGAGAGGGGTGCGGAACTCGTGGCTCATGCGAGAGAGGAATTCGCTTTTGGTCCGATTTGCCTGTTCGGCGACCTCGGTGGCCCGGCGCAACTCCTCGATGCGCTTGTGCTCGCTAATGTCGCGCACGATAGCTGAGGCGCCGAAGATCGTACCGCTGCTGTCCTTCATGGGCGAAATGGCCAGGGACACATCAACCAGCCTACCATCTTTGGCCTGGCGAACAGTCTCATAGGGAAGCACATTCCTGCCCTGCCTGATCAAATCGAGGTTGTCTGCATACTCAGAGGTAGAGTCGATAGGAATGAGCAGGCTCGCGGATTTACCGATCATCTCAGCAGTTGTATAGCCGAACAGGCGCTCGGCCCCGGCATTCCAGCTTGTGATCGTTGCATCCAGTGTTACGCTGAAAATAGCATCGTCCGAGGACTCGACTATGGCAGCGAGTCGGGCCAGGGCCTGTTCGGACTGTTTGCGCTCGGTTATGTCGCGTGATACGCCGAATGTGCCTGCGACTTGGCCTTCAGAATCCCACAGCGGCATTTTCGTTGTGAGAACCCATGTCTCGTGCCCATCCGGCCAGATCTCTCGCTCTTCCTTTGCCAGAATGGGCACGCCTGTCTCTACTATTCGCTGCTCATCTTCAAGGGACGCTTTTGCAAGTTCTTTTGAAAAGAGATCAAAGTCGGACTTACCTATCGCTTCTTCGGGACCAACCAGTCCAACGTCCATGGCGAGATTCTTGTTGATGCGCGTGAACTTGCTTTCCCTATCCTTGAAGTAGATGCTGTCGGGTAGATTTTCCATGAGGGCATGGAGCAGGTAGTGCTCAAAGGCCAGAGCATCTTCGGCGCGACTACGAGCAGCCGTCAGCCTGTGAAGTAGCTCCGCGATGAAAAGGAACGTCGGAAAGTAGGCAAGGGCAAGTATGATCGGGTAGCCTGAATATTCGTCCAGAAACAAGATACTGAAGGCACCGACAACACTATATTCAGCGGCGAGTACAAGATAGACACGTGATCTGTAGTAGGCAGCCGCCAGCAGCATCGGTATTAGTGCTACTGCCATCAGGGGGTGTAGATCGTCGTTGAGGAAAAGTACTGCGACGATGGCGAGCAGGAGAAGAGTGTAGGATGCGATGAGACGCCCAGGCGTCAAGGACCGGGCAGCGGCGATGAACCCGGCAAGCAGACGACCCCACAAAGTGGGAGTGGCTGCTTGGGTTTGTTTTGGCGATATCATGTGAATTATTTATTCCAGATATAGCGGTGCAGGCACCAGGATTGCACCGCCGTAGTGTTATGAACGAGAAATGATATTTCGTATTGAGCAGGCGTGGCAGAGCCAGCCTTGCTATTATGCTAGCAGACTATCTCTGGCGATTCAATGGCCTAATGGTAACAAGCGGCTAATACCGGGATCGCGCCGGTCCTACTCAATTCGGTTGCGGGATGTGCGTGGATATTTCTGAAAAGAGGAGATCTAGGTCAAATGGTTTTTGCAGGTAGCCGGCAGCGCCGATATCGTTGGCCGCCTGCTGGGCATTGGTATGGCCTGTCATTACGAGGATAGGAGTGCCGACGGAGCGGGCGCGCAATACAGAGGCAACCTGCCAGCCGGTGACGCCGGGCATTTGCATATCGAGCAGGATAAGGTCAACCTGTACATAGGCAAGGATGTCGAGGGCGGCAGCGCCATCGGTTGCACCCACGGCAAAATAGCCCTCCTCCGTTAAGGCCTGAGTGATAGTTTCGATCAGGGCGGGTTCATCATCCACCACAAGTATCGATCCTCTTATGTCTGTCATAGTGCCCTCCCGACGAAGGCAACGCCATAAAACTACCGTATATTGCAGGCCGCCCTGAAAATGGACCTCCTGACAAACGGGTTACTTGCTCGATATGCACCTGTTCTGCCCCTTGAGTATAGAGCGGCGTCAATTCATAGTCAATAGGGAATTCACTCTGCAACGCGAAAAACGAGCCAAAGATCGAAGCCGAGCACGCCCAGAAGGCCACAAGCAAGCAAAATCCAGGCAGCCCAACGCGGAATATCGAGGCCGAGCGCGCGTGGATTGCGCAACAGGTAATACCCGAAGATGATACCGCCTGTGCTCACCACGAACATAAGGATCGGAAGCATGGTGCTCATGAGTGCTTGTGGTTGTATTTGACCGATCCGATAGATCTCTACTGCTAGAAGAAGAGATTACCGAAAGTGAAGGGTTGGCGATATTGCAGGCGTGTGCCGGTGGTGATCATCAATTCCTGGATCGGGACGCCACGCTGGTCGTTGTCGCCCGCCGAGGCCGCGAAACCGATAGCCGCGCCGGGCCGGGGCCGGAACGAGTTGAGGGCCTGCCAGGGCACGGAAGCTTCCAGGGTGTAGCCGGCGGGATTATCGGTGCGGGGTTGGGCGGCGACGTGTACGATGGCGTTGCGGGCGTCGGACCTGTCGGGGTTCCAGAAAACAGCCTCAGGTGCGAGTCCCGCGAAGTCGCCGGGGGAGAGGCCAAGCTGAAAATCGTCGTCATTAGCCTCGCGCACCGCGAAGTCGCCTGCCAGGTCGGTGTCGAACCAGATCTCTATATCGTCACCTTTATAGAGGTCGTAGCCCCGCGTGCGGGCGAATTGGACGTGCACATTGTCGGTGATGGTGGCACCGACGTAGAAATTAGAATCGTCCCAGGCGAAGAAGAATGAGGCGCTGAGGTCGTCGGGGCCGCCCCATTCGCGGTCTTTCTTGTAAGTGATGTTGGAGGCAGCGAAGGGAGGGCCTGCACCATCCCAATCGGCGAGGTCGCCGTCGATGATGGGAGGGATGAGGGCCTGGGGGATGCTGAGGTCGGGGCCGTTGTCGGTGCGGGTTGACCCGGCGTAGCTAGGCGGGCCGGGGGCCTTGAAGCGGGCGTTTTCGCCTCCGGCATGGCCCAGGAAGAGGCCAAGCGCGCTAAGGAGCACGACCGCGCCCACGGCGAGCAGAAGCAAAGCGATCACCACGGCAGATATGCGGCTGGCGTCGCGTGGCGGGGCAATAACGGCGGTATTGGCTTTTGGAGGGGCGGCACCGATCGCGAGTTGTGGCCTGTTGGGGCGGTTTGTGGGCGGGTTCGCGGTTGATATGGGCGCGGAGACAGGGCCTGTGGGACGCCTGGAGCCGTTGGTACCGGGGTAGCGATTTACTGTCGAGCCGTTGCGCGATGGGGCGTGGTCGGTGGGGGCTGACCGTATGTTGTTGGTGCCTGGTAGGGGGGTGCCCGTGGGGAGCCACTGTGCGACGGCTGCCAGGTCGCGGGCGAGGTCGAGGGGGTCGGAGTATCTAACGGCGGGATTCTTGGCGAGAGCGCGGTCGAGGATGGGTTGGAGGTCGGAGGGGAGGCGTGAATTGACGGTGCGTAGGGAAGGCGGTTTTTCGTGTACCTGCCGGTAGAGGACGGTGGCGGTGTGCTCGCTGGCGAAAGGCGGCTTGCCTGTGAGCATCTCGAAGAGGACCACGCCGAGCGAGTAGACATCGGAGCGCGGCTCGGCGGGCCTGCCGCTGATCTGCTCAGGGGCGAGGTAGTCGGCGGTGCCCATGACGTGCCCGACAGCGGTGAGGGAGGATTGGGCGTTGTCGGCGGCGCGGGCGATACCAAAATCTGTGAGGAGGACCGTGCCGTCAGGCTCGACCAGGATGTCGCCCGGCTTAACATCGCGGTGGATCACACCGTGGGTATGGGCGTAGTGGAGGGCGGAGGCAATCGGCTCGATGATGCGGAGGGCCACGTCGATTGGCAGCGCGCCGTTGTCGCGGAGAATATCGCGCAGGGTGGTGCCCTGTACGTAACGCATGGCCATATAGTGGAGGCTGCCCGCCTGTTCTACGTCATAGACGCGCACGATTGCCGGGTGCTCAAGGTTGGCCGAGGTGACAGCTTCCCGGCGGAAGCGCTCGACCGCCTTAGGGTCGATGGCGAGGGCGGGTTCGAGCACCTTGATGGCGACCGAGCGGTTGAGGGCCGTGTCGTGCGCGCGATAGACCGCTGCCATTCCGCCCCTGCCGATGAGGGATTCGATCTGGTATTTGCCTAGGCGGCGGCCTACGAGAGTATCCATTGTAATTGCGAACTACGGGCTACGGACCGGGGATTGCAGGCAGCAGCGGTAATTCATGAAGTGTGATTACTTCCGAAGATTGTTGAAGGCCCCGATCCCCGGATAGACGGCGCTTTCGCCCAGTTCGGCCTCTATTTGAAGCAGGCGATTGTACTTGGCGGTGCGCTCGCCCCTGGCGGGTGCGCCCGTCTTGATCTGGCCGCAGTTGAGCGCGACGGCCAGGTCGGCTATGGTGGTATCCTCGGTTTCGCCTGAGCGATGGGAGATGACGGCTGTCCAACCGGCCTGCTGGGCGTCGCGCACGGCCTGGATCGCCTCGGTGAGGGTGCCGATCTGATTCACTTTGGTGAGCAGGGAGTTGCAGGCGTGCATCTCGATGGCTTTCTTTACGCGCTCGCTGTTGGTGACCAGCAGGTCATCGCCCACCAATTGTACACGATTGCCGACGCGCTCCTGAAGCATTACCCATCCATCCCAGTCGTCTTCGGCCATGCCATCTTCGAGGGAGATTATGGGGTATTTGTTGAGCCAGTTCTCGTAGAAGTCTACCAGTTGCTCGCTCGATAGAGTTCTACCCTCTTTGGCGAGGTGGTACTGGCCGTTTTCGTATAGCTCGGTGATGGCGGGGTCGAGGGCAATATGTATGTCTGTGCCAGGTTTGTAGCCCGCCTTCTCGATTGCCTGCAAGATCACCTCGATCGCTTCTTCGTTGCTCTTGAGGGAAGGGGCGAAGCCGCCTTCGTCGCCGATGCCGGTGCTGTAGCCCTTGTCGTGGAGGGTCTTCTTGAGGGACTGGTAGACCTCGACGCCCCAGCGCAAACCCTCGCGGAAGGTGGGCGCGCCGGTGGGCATAACCATGAACTCCTGGAAGTCGGTGGAGTCGGCGGCGTGCTTGCCCCCGTTCAGGATGTTGAACATAGGGACGGGCATGGTGCGGGCAGAGAGGCCGCCCAGGTAGCGGTAGAGAGAGATATGGTAGTGGGCCGCAGCCGCGTGGGCGGTGGCGAGAGAGACCCCTAGGATGGCGTTCGCGCCCAATTTGCCCTTGTTGGGCGTGCCATCGAGGGCGATAAGCTGGGCGTCGAGGGCCACCTGATCAAAGGCGTTGGCCCCGATAATCTGTTCGGCGATATCTATGTTTACGTGCTCGACGGCCTGCAATACTCCTTTGCCACCATACCGGGATTTGTCGCCATCGCGCAATTCAACCGCCTCATGCGCGCCGGTGGATGCGCCCGATGGCACGGCGGCCCTGCCGGTCGCGCCACCAAGGAGGCGAACCTCTACTTCGAGCGTGGGGTTGCCGCGTGAATCGAGGATTTCGTAGGCAAATACATCTTCTATCTCAACGGTGTACACGAATTTCCTCCGTACAAAGTGTGTATCCTTTGACTACGGGCATGATAAACCATAGGCAGGGGTTTGTAAAGAATGGACGAGTCGGATCACGTTTCGGCCAGGGGGAGCGTGAACCAGAAGGTGCTGCCTTCACCGGCGTTGGGGCGCATACCGGTTTCGCCGCCGTGGGCACTGACTATCTCGGCGCTGACGTAGAGGCCGAGGCCGAGGCCGCGCCTTTGCCTGGAGGACTGTATACCTTCGGGCGAGGGCGGGTCGGGGATGGGGCCGAAATAGCGGCTGAAGAGGTAGGGGCGCTGGTGATCGGCGATGCCAGGGCCATGATCTGTGATTTCCACGCGTGCTTTGCCATCCTGTTGGCTCAGGGAGAGATAGACAGTGGAGCCGGTTGGCGAGTAGCGAAGGGCATTGTCGAGCAGGTTGGTGATCACCTGCTCGATGCGGGTGGGGTCCCAGTCGCCGACAAGCTCCAGGGGCGTGGATAGCTCTATTTGGTGAGTACCGGCGTCGGTGGTCTGGGCGTTGGCTACAGCTTCTTCGGCCATCTTAGCCAGATCGGTGCGCGATTTTTCCAGGGTGAGCCTGCCCAGTTGGATGCGCGAGGCGTCCAGGAGCCGCACAATCAGCTTGGTGAGGCGGTCGATTTGCCTGCTCATTTCGCCCAGGTGGCGCTCTATTGTGGGGAGGGCGTCGTCGGGCCTGGTAGCGCCTGCTTTGACCTTCGCCAGGGTGCGCTGGACGAGGTGGTTATAGCCGACGAGGGCGGCCAGGGGATTGCGAAGCTCGTGTGCGGCGATGGCGATGAATTCATCCTTGCGCCGATCTATGAGCTTGAGTTGGGTAATGTCTTGAAGGAGGGTGACGCTGGAGGTGACGTTACCCTGCTTATCCTTGATGGGTGCGGAACTGACCATCAGGTGTTTGGTGCCGCTTTCGGGGCGGGTGGTAATCAATTCGACATCCTGAACGGTACGACCTTCCTGCAAACCTCTCGCGATGGGGGCGGTGTCAACAGTGATGATGCTACCATCGGGATGGCGCAGGTCGAAGTACTGGATGCGCTCTCCACGGGTCATTTTATTCCAGACTTTGGCCGGGAAAATCTGTTCGGCGGCCTGATTCTGGAGGATGACATTGCTTTCGGGCGAATTTAGCACCCGGACGGCGATAGGCAGGTTATTTACAACGGTCTGCAACTGCTGGTGTTCGGTTTCGATGCGACGGGTAGCCTCCATTTCCAGTCGCAACTCACGCCTGGCGGTGCGCATCGTGAGGATCGCGCCGCCGAGGGCCAGGAGACCGAGCACGACGATAACCACGAGTTCGAGCCAGCGGATGTCGTTTAGCTCATCGCTGTAGCGGCGTAACTGCTGGGTAATTGTGCCGTTGAGAGTGCGTCCGGCAGCGCGGAAGGTATCAAAAAGATCCTTACCCTGATCGTTGGTAGCGGCATCAAAGGCATCTCCGGTCCTCCCAAGGCGGCGATTATCGATCTGAGGCTCGGCCCACTCATTTTGCCAGGTATCGGCGGCTGCCTGGAGATTCTGGGCCTGCTTTTGGAGGAGGTCGCGAGTAGTTTCATCGAGGTTTTGAAGGCTGTCGATCTGGTTGTTGAGATCTGTCCGGAGTTGGGGCAGGGTATGTTGGGTGGAGGTATACGGCTGCAGGAAGTCTTCATCCCCTGAGATGATGAAGCCTCTCACGCTGGTCTCCATGTCGAGGAGGGCGCTGTTAGTCTCGCGCTCGGTAAAGAGGAGGTCCTCGGCGCGCTGGGTGTTGTTATAGGCTTCGCGTCCCAGCAATTCGGTGTAGATGACCACAATAACCAGCGCGGCCAGGAAGAGGATGAGCGCGCCTATCATGGTGGGCGTGCTGCGTGCGGGTATGCGCCTGGGTGCACCTACAGGAAGAGTGCCGGGTCCGGACATATGGATATGAACCTTTCCAGAGTGGCCGGTCTGTCAAGGCAACTATAACGAGATGGTTGTTGGGTTGTCAAGACGAGGAGGTGATGCGTGATACGTGATACGTGAGCATGGCAGAGCGGTTACTGCGTATTGCGTTATCCCGTACTGCATATCCCGTACTGCATATCCCGTACTGCATATTGCGCAATCACGTATCACGTATCACGCCGCCCTTACAGCGGTCGTGTAAATGTGGATAAGTTCGGGGGCTGCAATTGTGGATAGCGCGTCGGGGAGGGGGACAGCGTTGCTATACTCAAAGCTCGAATCGCCCTCGCGGGGCTTGCGGTCGCAGCGATGAGAAACGAAGGCGGTGGAAGCGGGAAGTGGGAAGCAGTGCCACTCTTCCGCCCTCCGGATCGGGTCCTGATGACGATGCTTGGACGTATCTCAGCGCGGACAGGTGTTCGCCGAAACAGTGTAGAGGCTCTTGGAAGTGAGCGCAACGACGTGGGGAAGGTGTTGGGCCGCTTGCGGCTACGCCGGCGCTCCAATGGGCGTCCCTCCGAGTCTGGCGTGGCGCACGAGGATGGGGCAGTCCCCAGTCGCTTCGAGCCTGTGCGCCTTAGCCCTGTGGAGCCCGCTCGCAGATGGCCGCTTTCGGTCGGGCGCAAGCCGCATAGCCGCGTTCAGGCGGTGCGGCATGGGGTCTCTCTGCCGGGTGAAGCCGCCAGGGAGGAGCCGAAGGCGGCGTCCAGACGTAAGGGCAGGGCGGGCGCGGGGCGAGCGTTTGATAGGGCGCTGCTGGCGCTCGAAATGGTGGGCGCGCTGGTGATAGCGTGGCTGGCCTTCCAGTACATTTACACGGTCTATATCGATACAGGTCCTAAGCGGTTGACGGGGACTGGCGAGAATGTGGTGGTTGCTCCGCCGGTTGTGCGGGCCACCCAGACGCCGACTTTGCTCCCCTCGCCTACGGCTACACGCTTTGTGCAACTGTTGCCGCCTATGACGGGTGATGGGCCTGACCAGGATAGCGAAGGTGAGCTTGTGGGGAAGGCAACGGCGATGCCTAGTTCTACGCCTACTACTATATTTACGGCCACCCCGACAGCGACGGCCGCCCCGACAGCGACGGCCGCCCCGACCGCTACGATTGACCCGCAGTCGCTGCTGCCGAACCGGTTGCGAATCCCGGTGATGTTCCTGGACAGCCCGGTGCACGAGGTAACGATCAACCTGGGCCAGTGGGAAGTGTCGCCAATGGATATCGGGCATCACGAGGGCACAGCCAACCCTGGCGAGACGGGAAACGTGGTGCTGGCGGGACACAGGGATATAAACTCGGCGCTGTTTCGCGACCTGGACAGGCTGAAGCCGGGAGATGAGGTGTTTGTGAGCAATGCGCTTGGAGAGTATCGCTACATAGTTAAGGAGAGCTTTGAGGTCAGCCCCGACGAGGCATGGGTGATGGATAAGACGGATGACATGCGGGTGACGCTGATCACCTGCACGCCCATCGGAATAGATACCAGGCGGCTGGTGGTAGTGGCAGTGCTGGACGAAGGACAGTAGTTCCAAGTTCCAAGTTCCAAGTTCCAAGTTGATGGTAGTCGGAGGACGAGTGACGAGTGACGAGTGACGCAATACGCAATACGCAATACGTCACGTACCACGCTCCGTCCCAGGAGGACACGGTATGAAAGAGTACAACGCTTACAAGGGTGAGAGGCGCACGTTGCGAGACATATTGTTCTTGCTGGGGATCGCCATTGCGTTGGGATTCGGGTTGGCGCTGGCGGGGCCTGCGTTGGGGGCGGGGTTGGGCCAGAGCGCAGACGGCGATATCAGCGGAACAATCACCGTCATAGGCGGCAACGCGTCAGGGATCACCGTTGAATTGCGGCAGCGTGCCAACAACGGAGCCGACAACTTGCTGGCGACTACCACCACCGATGAGAGCGGAGTGTACCATTTCCCCAAGCAGAACAGCGCGCCCAACGACGCTTATTACCAGGTGAAGGTGACGGGCGGGGCGGGGATGCTGGCAGTGTGGTATTCGTTCCCGATCATTTATCTTTCGGGCCAGACCTTCACCGTTCCCTCAATCGAGATGTCGGACGTGGCGTTGATATTGCCGAAGGAGGGGGACAAGATCGTGCTGCCGAGCAAGCTGGTGTGGAAGGCGCGGCGGGCGGGAGAGACATTCCGGGTGTATGTTTACGACGCGGCTAACCTGGGCAAGGCGCTGTTGGACAGCGGGAGCCTGGGGATGAACACCGAGTACGCGCTACCTGAAGGCGCGCTCGCGCCGGGCGATTACGAAGCGGTAGTGCAGGTGCGCGACGCGGTCGTGGGGTACGGTGTGAGCCAGGCGCATTTCCGATTTTCGATTGTAACCGACGCGGCCAGCGCAGGTACAAGCGAGTCGCCTCCTGAGGTGGCGACGGGGGAGCCGACACCCGGCACTGAGCCTTCGGGCGAGCCGACAGCAGCATCGGAGCCTAGCGTAGTTGCTTCGGGCCAGCCTGAGCTTGACCTGCATATGACCGCCGACAAGACCGAGATAAAAGAGGGCGATACTATCACCTTCCGCTTGGAAGTGACTAATAAGGGGAGCCTGATCGCGCCTGGCGTGGTGGTGACCGATAAGCTGCCCACGGGGGTGACGGTAGATGCCACGCTCGCCAAAAGCTCCACGGGGATCGTGTCGGTGGATGGGAACAGCGTCACGGCGCAGATAGGCGATCTGCCGCCCAGCGATAAGGTGGTGGTCGAGATACCGGCTGTGGTGGGAGCCGATGCGACGAGCAATGTAAGCAACCAGGCTTCGGCGCTGTACACGGGCGCGGCCAATCCTGCCCTGTCCAACGCTTACATAGCACAGGTAGCTTCGCCTCCTGAAGGAGTAGCGGCGGAACCGACTTCTACTGCTGAGTCGAGTGCGACGTCTGAGCCGGAAGCTCCACCGGAAGCGGACCCTGGAACGCCTACGGCTAGCGAACCTGCGGAGGCGCCTTCGCCAACGGCTGAGGCCCCGGTGGCGGCTGCGCCCACATCAACGCCTAAGCCCACTGCAACGGCGGGCACAGGAGGCGCGGCGGGTAGCGGCACGGGCCAGGAGCCGAAAGCGCCTATACCGCAGACGGGCGGGTCGTTCCCCCTGGCTTTCGCACTGCTGCTGCTGGCGGCTACATTTGCCGCACGCTACCTGCGCGGTTATTTGAGGGGTCGTAACAGCAGGCGTACTTAATGTATAATAGGCCGTTGCTGGCACTTTCAAAGCGGAAGCCGGATCGTCACAGGTCTGGCTTTCTTTATGACAGGGTGAGACACCATTGGAGGAAGAGCTATGGAGGAGATGAACCTCACAGAACTGATCCGCGATATCCCTGATTTTCCCGTACCGGGCATCCTGTTCCGCGATATTACCACCCTGTTGAAAGAGGGCGGGGCATTCACCTATGTTATCGACCAGATGGCCGCGAAGCTGAGCAGCCTGAAAGTTGACAAGGTGGTGGCTATTGAGAGCCGGGGTTTTATATTCGGGGCACCAATCGCCTACAAGCTAGGGGCGGGCTTCGTGCCTGCGCGCAAGCTGGGCAAGCTACCGGCAGATACGATCACCGCTGAGTACGACCTGGAGTACGGTATGAATACCGTGGAGATGCATCGCGACGCCATCAGCCGGGGCGAGAATGTGGTGATCGTGGACGACTTGCTGGCTACGGGCGGCACCACGCGGGCCACGATTGACCTGGTAGAGCAGTTGGGCGGGGATATTGTGGCGCTTGCCTTCCTGATCGAGCTTACTGAGCTAGGCGCGCGAGAGTACCTTGAGGGGTACAACATCGTTACTCTAATTCGTTATTGATTGTACCAAACACAGCCTGAGCCTCATTTATCTCAGGCTGTGCGTAGAATGCTATCAACTCCCCGCGCCCGGAAGCATCCTCATTTGGGAGAAAGGCGCAACCAAACAATCGCAGGAATTTTCTAACCCATTCCATATCCTCTAATTTAGCGTCAATACCTGTCCTAATCACGCGCTCTAGCTCTTGCACATGGCGTGCTGTCTGTGTGCGATGCTCTAGGGCTGAGGTTGCGCGGTTGGCCGTATCTTGAGCGCGGGTTAGCTTTAGGCGCTCATCGGCTATTTGGATGGCGGCCTTATCAGGTGTGTAACCTCTTGGGCGCGTTTGTACGTTTCCTCATCTATCAATGCTGGTACTTCAAAGTAAACGTGCTCATTGTCAGGGGTGGGCCGCCTTATTGTGCGCTTTGCCTCTGAGGTGATGTCGTCTGGCAAGTCGTGTTTGGGGTTGGCTACCCATTTCATCGTGTTGTAGTGCCCACGCCCGTAATACTTAGGGTTGGTGAGCATCTCCCTAACTGTATTCTGAGCAATTGCCCCGCCATTGCGCCCTTTATAGCCGCGTGCCGTAAGCTCCTTAGCGATGGCAAGCCCTGACATTCGCTTGCATACGGTGAGGTAGAAAACGAGAGCCGCCATGTAAGCAGGCGTACCCTCCTCGAAATAGAGGGAAAGCGCGGTTTCGTCTTGCAGTTGCCAGACACGCACGCCGTCAGGTAGGATTGCGCCCTGACGCGCACCATCTAGCTCTAGCCAACTCCTGATAACCTTGCCCGCTCGTGTTTCGCTTGCGTATTTGTAACCTGTAGGCGTTGGGCCGGGCGGTACATTGCCCTTTAGAGCCATGCCTATTCTGCCGCCCCGATTACCTTGCTTATTGGCGAAAAGCACCCATTCCGCCATCTGCGCGAATTGTTGGCGCATCATCTTCGACATTTTGTCCGTGCCATTGGAAAGCATATCGCAATACCAGTAACGTACGCCGTAGTGCTCACAACGCCGCTCATATTCGGCCAAATGCTCTGGCACACGGGTAAGGCGCTCTAGCTTGGGAAATATTACACCTGCCACTTTGCGCGTCTTTATGTAGTCATTCATTATGCGCCTGAAAACGGGCCTATCCATGTGGCTCCCGGATTTGCTGTCGTACCAAATGTATTCAAGAGGCACGACAAAGCCCTCACGAATTGCGGCCTGGGCACACGTTAGAAGATAGTCAGGTATGCGGTTATTGTGTGATTGCTCTTCGGTGCTTTACCTGATGTAGCAGCCCCACAAATCTTTACGCGATAAATCAATCTCAAGGACACCGAAAGAAGCCCGCAATTCAGGGCGCGCCTGTAAAAGCTGCTCGACTTGCGCTAGGAATTCAGTTTGCGTCAACGGCTGTTGCTTCTCTTTTCGCGGCATGTTTACCCTCTCTTTCTTCTATCACTATTGGCGAATATATCTCTACTAACTTATGCAATACTGTCTCACGCGTTTCGCTTGGGATGTTGGGCGATGGCTCCACGACAAACATCCCCTTTCCTAAACTGTAGCGCAACAGGTGTCGGGGGATGCCGCCTTTTGGAAGGATGGCTTGGTAAACACTCCTTTTACTGTCAGAGGAGAGCGTGCTAATCAACTTTTCTTCCCTAAGTTGCCGCCATTCTACTTGATGAATGGGCGGGTTTTGCTGTGTCTCACCTACTTTCCTAAGCGGGAGGCCGAGGATGCGCTCGAAGAACGGCGGACCATGAGGAACCTGCACCGGGAACTGTCGCAGGACCGGCGCTCGCTCTTCAACCGGAAGCTCGACCAGGGACATCCGCTGCCGCTTGCGACCCCTGGTGAGATAGCCCCAGCCTGAGGCACGCGCGTTCTTGACCCACTCGGTGTCGTAGCCTGTGACGATGTATTGCTTGCCTTCTACGGCGAGGAGTGAGATGGGCGTGCTATGCAGCTTACCGCTCTTCCTGCCGGGGATGGTGAGTATGTATTGAGTGCCAAGGGCCAATCCGAGGCGGTTGACTAGAATGACCACACGGTTGGCGGGTTTGAGCCAACGGGGGAGCTTGTTTCTGCCAGGCCTGGACGTTTCCTGTGTTCTTGGAGGCGTGCTTGTCTCTCTCTACAATATGACATAACCCACCAACGGGTAAATCGATGTCACCCATTTCGGGTGACCGGGTGGGGTGAAAGAACGACGCACCTCATACCGGGCTTGCGGCCAATGCTATCGCTTGCTCCAATGTCATGGCTGCGCCGTTGGCCCACGCTGTTTGCCAGCTTTGGGCGTCCATGTCGCTTTTCGCCTCGGCTATCCAGCGCTCTACAGTCACATGGTCGACGGCGTCCATTACAGCGCCGAATTGCTCCTGCAAGGCGTAAGTCGCGCCGAAGAGAGTGGCGGCGCGCTCCAGTTGCCCATGCCTGGCCCAGTACCTTCCAAACTCTGCTATAGACTGCAACAAGGGTATTGCATCATTGTTTTCCTGAAGGATAGGTAGTGCCTCCGTGAGTAGCTCCAACAACCAACCATCTTCAGTTGGTTGCTTTTTGTCCAGAAGTAAGGAGGCCAGATTTATGCTGGATGTGGCAACGCCTCCTCTTTCACCAACCTGCTTGAGGATCTGCCGGCTCTGTTCGTAAAGCTGGCGCGCGTCCTCATATCGTTCTTCGTAGCGGGCTACTTCGCCCAGGTTCAGCAACAACCAGCCCTCCAACCACCTGTTGCCCAGTTCACGGCTCAGGAGAAGGGCTTCTTCGAATTGCGAGCGCGCAAGCGCGGCATCATGCAGATAGTTCAGCGCGAGGCGTGCCGACCAGAGGAGACTCAGAGCTATGCCCGATTTAGCGCCTGACTCGCGCTCTATGTCTCGTGACTCTTCGAACAGCAGGCTTGCTTCCAGATAGTGCCCCTGTTGTAGCGCTATGAGACCCAGGCTGTGCGCTGCAAAGCTGATCCCGGATTTGATCTGTAGCTCTCTAGATAGATGTAGGCCCTCCTCGCAATAGTGGCGGGCCGATTTGTAATCACCCATGTGGAATTCGATGTTTCCGAGCGTCACCAGTATGTTCGCCACTCGTGACATCTCCCCCAGCGCGCGGCACATTTCCAGGCTCCGAGTGCAGAGAGCCTGGGCCTCTTTGTGGTCGCCCTGTCGCATGGCGAGGAACCCGGCATTGTGTAATGACCTGGCGATCAAGGATTCCAGGTTTTGACTGTTACTTTCACCGGTATTGCCGGACTTATCATGAGCATCTCTATGGTGCTCAGGGTGGGCATTCGGGAGTGCGAACCCCAAATTCAGGGCCTGCGCCAGCCACTCTCGACCTTCGCTGAAGTAGCTTCGATGTTGCCAGAACCCGCCCAGAGCACCCGTCAGCCGTAGGGCGCCGACGGCGTCGCCCTCGGCTATATACCAGGAGAGCGCCGCGCGCAAGTTGTCGTGTTCCAGGTCCATTTTGCGGAGCCAGGTTGCCTGGTCAGCACCGACCAATTGCGGTTCGGTCTGCTCGGCCCACTGCAGGAAGTAGAGGGCATGTTGCTGCCTTAGGCCTTTTACCTCATCGCTTTCGGCCAGACGCTCCGCCGCGTAATCTCGGAGCGTTTCCAGCATGGAGAATCGCGGTTCGCCTTCCGAACCTTCGTTGCGCACGAACAGGCTCTTGTTGACCAGAGAGGCCACGCCATCGAGCACGCTGTCGGTGGTATGGCCGCACACGGTTTGCGCGGCTTCGAGGGTGCAGCCTCTTACGAAGACCGATACCCCTCTGAACAGCGCCTTGTCGGTATCGGATAGGAGGTTGTAGCTCCAGTCGATGGCCGTTACGAGGGCGCGTTGCCTGGGGGGAAGGTCTGATTTGCCGCCGATCAGAAGCTTGAGGCGACGGTCGAGTCGAGCCACTATCGCGGGCGGCGAGAGCACCTTGACGCGTGCCGCAGCCAGCTCAATGGAGAGCGGCAAGCCCTCCAGATGCCTGCATATGTCCGCTATGGCGCGGAGATTATTGGAAGTAAGATCGAGCCTGGGATCGACCTCAAGAGCGCGGTCCACGAAAAGTGCCACCGATTCGTACTGGATCATCTCTTCCAATCGCACAGGGGTATCTGCGGGCGGGACAGGCAGCGGCTGCACCGGAAACTCGTGCTCGCCCCGGAGATTGAGAGGCGCACGGCTTGTGACCAGCACCTTCAGGAGGGGGCAGACCGCCAGCAACTCGGAGACAACGGAGGCTGCCGGTAGTATCTGTTCGAAGTTGTCCAAAATTATGAGCATCCGCTTGTCTGCCAGCATTCGTTTCAAGCTCAGGCGCAGGTCAATGCCTCCTGTCTCAGCCAGATCGAGGGCCGATGCGATAGCGCCGATTACCATCTCTTCTGAGTGGTCGGTAATGGAGGCCAGGGGCACGAAATATACGCCATCCTGGAAGAACGAGGCCAGGCCCGCCGATGCCTGTATGCTGAGGCGCGTTTTGCCCATGCCTGCCATGCCTATGAGAGTGACCAGCCGCACTTGCTCTGTGTGCAGCAAACCGGATAGCTCGGCAAGCTCGCTTTCACGCCCGACGAAGGCTGTGGTCTGGGCCGGTACACTTGGTAAGAGCAGCGAAGGTTGGAGGCCACGACCGGATTGATCGTCGTGATCCTCGTCGGCCTGTTTGAGGATGTCGAGGGTGCCCTGCCCAGGCTCAATGCCGAACTCGCGCTTCATCATCAGGGCGCACTGTTTGTAGACATTGAGCGCGCCCGCAAGGTCGTTGTTCAGCAGGTGCAGGCGCATAAGGCGGCGGTAATTGTCTTCAACGAGAGGGTCATATCTGAGCAGGCGGCGCGCATACCTTATCGCCTGACCATATTGGCCTGAAAGCTCAAGTAGGTCCACCAGCATGTGCAGCGCCACCAGGAATGTGTCGCGGAGCTTCTCGCGCTGGGCAGTTATCCATTCGTTATAGCAGGACGGGAGGAGATCGCCTGCGTACAGGTCCACGGCCTTCTGGAGGGCCTTGGTGGTTTGGGGCAGCCCTTCCTGTGGGTCGAGATGCGCATCGGCAATCGCCCGCACGAAATGATCGACATCGACTTCAAAAGGCGAGGTTGGGCCAGGATGCCAGTGCACGCTGCTATGGTCGAGCGAAATATAGGAGTCGGCATTCGGCAGCGATGCTCGAAGCTCGTGAAGTAGCTTACGGAGGTTGGTGAGGGCCTGTTGCTCAGAAGAGTCGGTCCAGAACAGAAAAGCAATGTGCTGCCGCCTCTGCGGAGCCTCACGATGCAGGATCAGGTATGTGAGCAACGCCTGGAGGCGTGGCGAATTGAGCGATGTTATTGGCTCATCACCAAGAGCTAAGTTGAAATCGCCGAGTAATGTAATGCGCAAACTAGGCTGCACAGGCGCCTCCGACAAGCACGCTCAACCCGATTTGAGTGCCCGTGGTTGTGCCGGTACCGGCCAATTCCCTTTCGCGGGGCTGGCATCAGTGCCGGTACTCGTACCCAAGCATACTAAATTCAACAGGTGTGATCAACAGTTTGAGCTATGTACGAGCGTGGTTGGACAGCTAGAGAATACGCAATTGACAGGCGGTCTCGCGGGCTTCGGTGCGGCTTGTTACGCTCAGTTTGCTGTATATCCTGCGCAGGTGGGTTTTGACTGTGTTGGCGGGCACTATCAGTTCCTGGGCAATTTCCTGCTTGGAGAGTCCAGCGACGAAGAGCCGGCGCACGCGCTGCTCCTGGAGGCTCAACGGCTCGCTCATGGCGTGTGGGGTGGCAGGGGAAACGTTGCCGTTGGAGCGCCCTGCGGCACTCTAGCCCAGCAAAGCGGAGAAAAGAACGTCAGGCTGTGGTCTCATTTCTGACACAACCACATAGAGGGAGAAATGCAAGCGTCGCGGGTCTTACTTATGTTTCCTGGCGTTTGAGTTCTTTGTCGATTGCGCGGAAGAACTGGCCGATGATAAGGTTGGCACCGGCCTGCACCACGCGCTGGCCGAGGCCTGCCACTTTGCCGCCTACATGGGCATCGCCCTGGTAGGTGAGGAGGGTCTTCTGGGGGTCCTGTTCGTCAGTGGCGAGATGGAAATCGCCATGGCCGTCAACGAAGCCGACACCGCCCTTCGCGGACATCTTGAGCGTGTAGGAATCGGGAGGAACCTCGTTCAGGAGGTCGACGGTGCCGGTGTAGATGCCTTTGATGGCGGCGATGCCTATGCTGAGGGTGATGGCGTAGCTGCCGTTCTCTTGTTTCTCGAACTTCTGGCAGCCTGGGAGCGTGCGTCTGAGGGTTTCAGGGTCGGTGAGTAAGCGGTAAACGGTTTCCCGTGGGGCGTCGAATGTGTGTTTGCCTGATAGTTGCATGATTGTGCCTTTACGAGTGACGAGTGACTAATTGCGTACCGCGTACTGCGTATTGCGTACTTGGTTGTCCTCTGACTACCGACTACCGACTACCGACTACCGACTACCATCATACCGACACTATCAGCTTGGCCTGGGCCATGGCGGGCATGCCTCTGTGGTTGGCGGCTGAGAGTACGAAGGTGTGCTCGCCCGGCATCAGGGTGGCGGCATAGGCGGCGGTGACGGTCATGGTGATAACCATTTGGGGGCTGACCCAGCGCCCTCCGGGCGGAACCGTGGTGATGCCGAGCGGGTGGCCGTTGGTGACATCGAACTTGACCATGGGCGGCCCGACGTGCCAGATGCTCCAGGTGCGGGGATAGCGGCTCATCGCTGTGAAGACGAAGGGCATGACGGCCGGCATCTGGGTGGTCTGGCTAAAGGCCATGAAGGGGGGCGCAACCTGGGCCATTGGGCGGTCGTCCTCGCGCAACTCCGGTGGAGGGCCGCTTGCGGGGTAGGTCATGCCGGGGGGTGGGGTGTCGTCGAACACCATGTGAGTTTCAACAATGGTGAGGGGGAAGCCGGTGAAGCTCTGCAAGTAATCGGTAGTGAGCATGACGTGTCTGCCCATTGCATACGTTGAATTGAGCTTGAGCGACTTGAGATTGTAACCGAGGCACGGCGGGATGAAGATGCAGGAGAGGGTGCCTACATCGCCATCGAGGGCCACGTTGCCCGCGTTGGCAAAGGCGGGGCCAGTGGGAATGTGGTGGCCCAGACCCCCGTGCGGGCAGGTGATTATCGCGTTGTTAGTCAGTACTCGGGGCATGGATTTGGACGGGGGCGAAAGTAGTCGGTAGTCGGAGGGCGGTGAAATACGCAGTACGCAGTATGAAGTAGGTCACTTATCCACCTCCAGATGCGTGCCTATACATTACCAGAGGTGGGCATTGGGCGCAAGATGTTTGGAGCATAAATGTGTGGCATATTGTTTGCTCTTGTGGACTGGCACTACAGAAGGGGAGGTGGCAGCGATGGCTAGGCGAGAGTCGCTCCTCGGTGCGTTGATCAAGGGCGGGCTATCGGGGGTTGTGGGCACTGTCGTGCTGACGGTTGCCATGCAGCAAGCACCCCGGTTATTGGAGCGGGCCGAGTTGGATTTACCGCTTGAAGGGGAAACTAGTGGAGCGGGAGGAGGTGACAACTCGGCGGTGGCGGTCGAGAAGTTGGCCGTAAAGGTGGCACAGAAGGTGTTCGACACGCATTTGACTCGCAAAGAGAAGCAGGCGACGGGACAGGTGATACACTGGGGATATGGAATCGGGTGGGGTATGCTGTATGGGCTTGTGCAGAACACACTTCGATTGCCGCACGCGCTACATGGCACATTGCTGGCGGGGTTGATGGGCCTGGCGGCTGCCACCGTGATACCGGGGATGCGGCTGGTGCCGTCGGAGAAGGATCTGCCACCTCAGCGCAGCCTGATGCAGTTCGTCTATATCTTGCTATTCGGGTGGTCGACCGCGCTGGTGTTCAGGGTGCTGGCACGCAAGAAGACATAGCTACTGCCTCAGGGAGGCAATCTCGTCCAGCGCACCGGGGTTTTCCAGCGAGGAGAGGTCGCCTGGAGATTCGCCCAGGTAGGCAGCGCGCACCAGTCTGCGAAGGATCTTGCCGTTGCGGGTGCGCGGCAGGTCGTGCACGAACAGGATCGCGCCTGGCTTGAGGGCCTTGCCCAGGGCCGTTGTGATGTGGGCTTCTATATCGGCTCGGAGTTGTGTGTTGCCCTCATAGTTGGGTTGTAGGCGAACGAACAGGGCCAGCAATTCGCCTTTGATATCGTCGGGGATGCCGATGGCGGCGGCTTCGGCGATGGTAGGGTGGGAGAGGGCCGCCGACTCTACCTCGGCGGGGCCGACCCGCTTGCCAGCCACCTTGATCGTGTCGTCGGAGCGGCCCAGGATGGTCCAGAAGCCATCATAATCCACCTGCGCCCAGTCGCCATGTACCCATAGACCGGGGTGGCGAGTCCAGTAGGTTTCCAGGTAGCGGGCGGGGTCGCCCCAGAAACCGTGAGTGATGCCGGGCCAGGGGGCGCGGAGGGCAAGCTCGCCCACGGTACCGCGCACGGAGGCGCCCTGGTGGTCGATTACGTCGGCGGCCATGCCGGGCACAGGCCCGCCGAATGCGCACGGTTTGGAGGGAAGGAGGGTGCTGCCCGCAAGGATGCCGCCCGACACCTCGGTGCCGCCTGAGTAGTTGATAATGGGTCGTTCGGTCTTGCCCACCACGCGGGAGTACCAATCCCAGGCGGCAGGGTTCCACGGCTCGCCGGCGCCCGATAGGACTATCAGGCTGGAGAGGTCGTGTTGTGTGGCCCATTGGTCGCCTGCGGTCATGAGGGTGCGGATGGCGGTAGGCGCGATGCCCAAATGGGTGATGCGATGGCGCTCCACCATATCCCAAATGCGGTTAGGGTGAGGGTAGTTTATTGCTCCTTCGTAGAGGAAGCATGTAGCGCCCAGCATGAGCGCACCCGTGATGGACCAGGGGCCCATCATCCAGCCGAGATCGCTGAACCAGAACAGGCGCTCGCCTGCGTGGAGGTCGAAGCAGTGGGCAAGCTCTTGCGCGGCCTTGACGGGGAATCCGGAATGAACGTGCACCACGCCCTTGGGTTTGCCCGTAGTGCCTGAGGTGTAGATGATCATGTAGGGGTCGTCGGCGGCGGTGCGTATGGTGTCGCAACGGTCGCTTTGTGCGCTTACGAGATCGTGCCACCGGTGGAAGTTCGTATTTCGTACTTCGTACTGCGTATTTTCCCGTCTTTGCACTATCAGGATGGTTTGCAGTTCAGGGGACCGGTTGGCGGCCTCCTGGGCGATGTGGCCCATCGGGATGTGTTTGCCGTTGCGGAGGAAGCTATCGGCTGTGATCAGCAGTTTGGCCCGGCAATCCTGGAGGCGTCCCGCCACGGCTGACGCGCCGTAGCCTGAAAAGATTGGCGTGTAGATGGCTCCGATCTTCGAGACGGCGAGCACAGCTATGGCGGTTTCGAGGAGCATGGGCATGAAGATGCCGACACGGTCGCCTTTGCCTACGCCGAGCGCCTTGAGGGCATTGGCGGCGCGGTTTACTTCTTTGCTTACCTCGGTGTAGGTGAGGGTGCGGGTGTGGTCGTCCTCGCCTTCCCAGATGATCGCGGGAGTCGATCCAGGGTGCTTGTCCACGGCGTCATGGACGTAGTTATACTGGCCGTCCACGAACCAGCGCGGCCATTCGACGCCGCCGGTGAGGTCGAGCACGCGGCTGTAGGGTTTGTAGAACTGGATGTCGAGGTCGCGGATGGTGGCGTCCCAGAACCACTCCATGTCGTTGACCGAGCGCGCTATAAGGTCAGCGTAGGTGGGGATGCTGTGGGCCAGCATGAAGCGGCGCAGGCGGCTGCGCTCGATGTAGGCGGGGGTGGGACGCCATGTAATCTCTCCAGAGTTGGTGTCGCTGGCGACGGGTGGCGTGTATGCCATTGAGGTGATTATACGACAGGGAAGGGCGCGTTATGCACCCTTGCCTACCAGGTATCATAGTGGGTTATTTTTACGCGTTTCAGAAGAAGGGGCTTGACTCCAAAGAACATTTGTTCTATACTGAGTTGCACTCGTTTGGGAAGTGGCAGTGGAAAAAATAATCTCAATCACTTGGAGGGCATTTGCGATGGGTAAACACAGTATTGTGCATGTCGAGCTTCCGGCGAACGATCCTGAGGCAGCGGCGGGATTTTACAGCAGCCTTTTCGGTTGGAAGACCGAATCTTCGGCAACAGGTGGCGGTGCGTACTGGCATTTCAGGCCGGACGACCAGCCGGGCGGTGGGTTCAACCCGGTTGGCACGGAAGGGATGATGCAGGTTGAGCCTGGTGACATTTTCATCTACATCTCCACCGACGATATCGAAGCCACCCTGGCAAAAGCCGAGTCGCTGGGGGGCAAGATTCTGATGAAGAAGCAGGAGATACCGGGGATGGGTTGGTGGGCTTTGTTCGCTGACCCAACGGGCAACAAGATCGGCGTGTATGCTGACGGGGCCCGGTCCGAATAGTCGCGCGTGCGAGCATGTGGTGCTCTACGAGGCGGCCTTCTGGGGTCGCCTTATCAGTTATGCGATGAGTTGAATGGCTCGTAGTATCCCTGTGGCGACTGACCTGCCAGTGCTGTTGCCCACTGCCAGGAGGCGCTGGGAAGGGGCCAGCACATCGTCGCGACGGCCAGCCAGCAAGGCCGCTCCCAACTCCATGGCGGGCGCGTAAAGAAGACCTTCGCCCGCGTGCCACAGGAGGCGCGCGCTGACCTTGTTCGTGATCCTGGGAGCAACCTCTCGCACAGCCTGCACAAGCTGTTGGAGGACGCCGGTGTCGAGCTTGCCGAGGTTTGCCCACCAGACCAGGGAGGCGAGCAATCCCATCGCGAGATCGTCGCCTTCGGGGGTTAGCCCTTCACCCGTGCCGAGCAGAGAGCAGATAGCCACTGCTGCCCGCTCTATTTGCTGCGTGCGCATGGCCTGGAGAAAAGCGTGTAGGGCTTCGCCAATCCTGCCTTTAGACCTGGATGCGTCTTGCGGCTGGGTCACGGATAGGAACCAGGCCAGGCGGTAAGCTGCCGCTTGCCGGGCCTCAGCAGGGCCGAGCCTGGAGGGTAAAAGGGGAGATCGTGTCTCAAAGGGTAATAGAGGGGACCAGGGGAGGGCGTTCGCCCACAATATGTGGGCGGCCCCGCCGATGGTGAGTGAGTGGAGGGTTACGGTAAATTCAGCTCCGTCGACCACATCGGGAGAGGATCGGAGAGTATCAAACGAGGGAACGCGCATGGTAAGCGGTCCATCTACTGCATCCCCGTGGGCAATGCAGACGACATATCCCTGAGGGTCCTCAATGTAGATAGCGTCTTTCAGCAGCGCGAGCACGCGCCCGCCTGGGTCTGAGGAGTTGCGGAGGAGGTAGACCTCAGGGCCGAGGGTGCTAGCCTGCACCCAGATGTTATTTTCCAAGCCGGTTGAGGATGATTCCCTCACGGAGCTTATCGGGCAGCACGCGGAGGACTTCACCTATGCGGGCCATTGGGCCTACCAGATAGCGGGCTTTGGGCCTGGGACTGGTGAGGGCGCGAACCACGGCCTTGCCTACCTCCTGCACCGGGGCACCGTTTTGCTCGTTATCTTCTGCCATGGAGCGCATAGACTTTATCACGGGGCCGTACAGAGTGAAAGTTTCGGGGGGCAACTGCTCGGATATGCGGTCGCCCTCGGCGAGGGCTTTGCGCCAGATGGGGGTAGCGACGCCCGTCGGTGTGATGTAGGCGACGTGGATGCCCCAGGGGTGCAGCTCCATGCGGAGGATGTTGGTGAGGGCGTCGAGGGCGAACTTGGATGCGCAATAGGCTCCGAGGAGGGGTGTGGAGATTCGCCCGCTCACCGAGCCGATATTTACAATGCGGCCACGTGCCTTGCGCAGGAGAGGCACGAATGCCTGCGTCACGGCTAACTGGCCGATGACGTTCACATCAAGCTGGTGGCGGAACTCTTCGAGCGGGAGGAACTCAAGAGGCCCGGCTACGGCTATACCCGCGTTGTTCACCAGGCCGTCAAGCCCGTCTTCGCCCACCACCCCTTCAATCGTGCGGGCTGCCTGGGCGATGGCGTCGCTATCGGTCACGTCCAGGTAAACGGGGATCAGGCGGTCTTTATCGCGCACTTTGGCGCGGAGGGCTTCGCCGTCTTGGGCGCTGCGCACGCTGGCGAAGACGTGCCAGCCGTGTCTGTAGAGCCGGAGGGCGCACTCCTTGCCGATACCGGACGATGCACCTGTGACAAGCACTGTGGGCATAGAATTTCCTATTGAGTGAGCAAGGCGCTTTCGGCGAGGGCTTTGAGCGCGCCGGTGAAGCAGGACATGGGTGGGTTGACCAGACCAGCACCCACCTGGCCGATGCCTGCCTCTTTATGGGCGATACCTGTATTGATGATAGGGAGCGTACCGGTGTCGAGCACGCGGCGCACGTCGATGCCGGTGGCAGTGCCCGCGAAGCCGAGGGGAGGAAGGGTCCACTGGGGGTTGCGGGTGACGGTGATAGTGTACATCAACTCGGTGAAGGCTACCGCATCGGCGGGCGTGCCACCGACCACTTTGACCACAGCGGGAGCACCACCCATCGCGAAGCCTCCCAGCCCGGCGGTCTCGGTGATGGCGCTGTCGCCGATGTCGCCCGCAGCATCGTCCTCGGTGAAGCCGGGCAGGTAAAGACCTTTAGGCGATCCGGCCGGGCCTGTGAACCACCTGTCGCCGGTGCCGCTCACCCGGATGCCGAAGTCCACGCCGTTACGCGCCATCGCGGTGACTACGCTGCTGAAGGGTATGCCGTGGCCGGCATCGAGCATGGCTTTGCAAGCGGCCATTGCGAGGTTCAAGAAGAAGTAATTGTTAGCGGCAATCGGGTCGAGGGCGGAGGCGGCGCGCTCGCGGTCTTCGAGGGCGCGGATGAGGGCCGGGGCTATCGACTTGAATAAGAGAGAGGTGGCGGCGATGTGGCGGTTGTGCAGTTCATCGCCCATCTGGAGCGCCTGGGCCATAATCGGCTTAAGGGAGAGGCCGCCGAGGGCGTGGATGCCCGCCCGGAGGGTAGGGCCGAGCACGTCGCACATCCAGCGCAGGCGGGCCAGCACCTCAGGGGCGAAAGCGCCGTAGCGAAGCACCTTGCCCATCCCCTCGTTGAGAGAGGAATAGGAGAGGTTGCCATGTGTGGCATTGCGAACCACGAACATCGGCATGCAAGGGGACACCAGTCCGGCCATAGGGCCGACCGCGCCGTAGTGATGGCAGGGGGCGAAACGGACGCCGCCACTTGCGGCGAGATGGCGGGCGGCCCGTTCGTCGGGCGCCCAGCCTTCGAGGAGGATCGCGCCCATGACCGCGCCCTGCATTGGGCCACACATGCGCTCCCACTCGATGGGCGGGCCGGAGTGGAACAAGAGGTATTCGTCCATCTCAGGCCAGATCTCGCGGGCGGGGCGCACATCTTCCCAAACGGGGTCGGCGGCGAGGATTCGCGATACGGCTTCCTGGTTGGCGGCGCTGATGCGGGCACCTGGAGCATCGGGCGTGGTTTCATCGAGAAGGAGGGCAAGCAACCGCCCCAACTCAGGGTCGCCCCCGGCGGGAGGCTGCCAATCGACGTGCAGGTGCGGAGCGCCTAGCTCTGCCAGGGTGTCGGCGAAGGTGCGCACACCGATGTTGAGCACGCGCGGCCCCTCGTGAAGGAGTAAGGATGTTTTGTCAGGTGATGCCATCTCTACTCCTTTCTAGGAGTTGAGGGTCGAAGGCCGGGCGAAAATCCCGGCCAGGCGGGCTGCCGCGGCGTTGCTTGGCGCGACGAGAGCGTCGACCGCTTCAAACCGCTCTTTTTGAGCTACATATCCCTGAAGGTCTTGATCGGTGCCGCAAATTGATGCGATTACGGGTAAGGTGCGGCCAGCCTTGTTCGCGGCTGCCTTCGCGTGGCGGATTGCGGGGGCGAGTACCCCTGCCGGATCGGGGTGAGCGCCGTAGCCCAGCACTACGTCGAGCAGGATGACCGCAGTTTGAGGGTCGTCGGCTTCCAGTTGGATTCTCTCGGCGCGGGCGGTCATGTCGATCATGGGGTGAGGGCGGCCAACCGTGAATTCGTCAGCGCCCATGTCCAGGCAGACATGGCGATTCTGGATCGCGGACTTTGGATTTTGGATTGAAAGTTTGTGCTCCGGCTGCAATGGCGCGTTCGAGTAGATGGGGCCCAGCAGCGGTTGGAGTAGAAGCATGGCTTCATAGCAGAATGTACCGCCTGAGAAGAGACCTCGCACGTAGCGTTGGCCGGGTGCAAGCTCGTTGCGGACGGTGTCGGCGGAACTGGTGTCCGGGGCATCTTCGCGTGGTGGGATGCCTCCCGATAGGATGCGAATGGCCTGCCGGGCGGCGTCTTCGAGGGTGGTGGTGCAGGTGAGGTTTGGGGCTGGCCCATTGCCTTGCGGGATATCGAGGCCGAGGAAGCAGACGACTATGGGCTTGCCCGACTCGGTGGCAGCTTGCCGGACCTTATCGGCTACTGCCGGGTCGGGGGGCTTGGACACCAGTACGATCACTTTGGTGGAAGGATCGTCGCGCAGGGCCGCAAGCGCCGCGAGAGTGGTGAGCGCTCCCACGCGGGCCGACAGGTCGCGGCTGCCGGTGCCGATGGCGTGCGAGATGCCGCCACCGTAGCGATCCACAAGGGAGGTTATCTCCTGCATGCCGGTGCCCGAAGCACCCACAACGCCTACAGGTCCACGGCGCACCGCATTGGCGAAGCCGAGGGGAACCCCACCGATGATGGCGGTGCCGCAATCGGGGCCGAGCAGGAGGAGACCGCGTGCGATGGCGGACTGTTTCAGCCTGATCTCGTCCTCGATAGGCACGTTGTCGCTGAAGATCATTACATGGCGGTCTGCGGCCAGGGCTTTTTGCGCTTCGGCTGCGGCGTAAATGCCGGGGGTGGAGATCAGCACAAAGTTTGTATCGGGGAACGCCGCGAGGCCTGAGGATAGTGAATGGGGAGTGCGCGCACCCGGCTGGTCGCTTGCTGCTGTGCCTTGAGTGCGTAGGAGATCGTCCACGTGAGCGGAGGCGTGCTCGATTGCATCCTCGCTGCCGCGAAGGGCTATGATCAAATCGTTTGGCCCGGCGGCCTGCCCATCGGAGGTCAGGAGTGAGGCCTCTGAGAGGATTTCTTTGTTGGGATCAGTGCCCATCATAAGGGCCGCGTCCTCGATCCCGGAGGTGTCACGCAGCCGTACCGCCACCTGCATAAGGGTAACGGAATCCTGGTACCGGTTCTTCTGTATGAAGTTTGCCGTCTTCACGTGAGCAGTCCTCCGCGCCCAGTATATCACAAGGTGTGGTGGTACAGTCACGGGATGTTAACCGTTTTTTCACCTGCATGTACCTGACTTTCAACCTGAAACGCTTATTCTAAACATAGATGGCGAGTATCGCCGGGCATATCACTGATGACGTTACTGAGGACGCGGCGGAAGTAAGGGAGAGAAATAAGACCATGAAAATAGAGATTATTGTCAAGGAGTGGATGTCGCAGCCGGTGAAGGTTGTTCACAGCGACACCCGGGTAGCTGATGCTTATAACCTCATGATGGAGAAGGGGATCCGCCGGTTGCCGGTGGTAGACGACGGGAAACTGGTCGGCATTGTGACGTTGGGCGACCTGCGCGAGGCGCGCCCCTCACCGGCCACCAGTCTCAGCATATATGAGTTGAACTATCTGCTCTCAAAGCTGACGGTGGGGCAGGTTATGACCCACAACCCATACACTGTTACCCCAGAAACGCCGATCCCGCAGGTTGCGCGCATCATGCTTGAGCGCAAGGTGAGCGGGCTGCCTGTGGTCGACAAGGAAAAGAGGCCGGTGGGCATAATCACAGAGTCGGACATCTTCCGCATGCTGATCGACCAATGGGACTACTTCACAATGCAGCACGTCGACCCCGGCTTTGTAGCATCTTTGATCGCGGAAGAAGCGAACGCGTGACGAGTGACGAGTGACGAGTGTCACGGATCACGTATCACTTTCACAGGCCGGAGGAGAGCTATGGCAGTGTGCTTGAAGGACCTGTATGAAGAAACCGTAGCATCCCAGTTGAAGGTATGGGACGACGAGATCGAGCACCTGGACGCCAGGGCCGATATTTTGCTTGCACAGGTCGAAGACAGGTATTACTGCCTGATCAGGCATCTCCGCGTGAAGGAACGGGAGCTTCGGACAAAGCTCAACGAACTGAGAGTGGCGAAGGGCGACGACTGGGAGGGATATAAAGCCGAACTGGCCCGGATCACTTCCGAGCTAAGAGACGAGATTGCCCTTGCAGTGCATGAGATCGACCTGGCACACTGTTAGTAAACCGCCGGCATCTATACGGCAACAGAGGAAATCGCAAAAGCTGGCATGAACGGAGGAAAATAAGATGACCAGGCGCATCCTTGTACCGCTTGACGGCTCGGAATTGGCGGAGATGGCCCTGCCTCACGCCATAGCTATGGCGCACGCCAACCTTTACGGGCTGACTTTGCTGCGAGTTTTCCCGCCTCCTGTAGTAGTAAGCCAACTTGCCTGGGCCGTGCCGCCGTCTTCGAAGGCATGGGAAAGCAGTGAGGAGGAAGCGGATTCGGAGGCAGGTTACCTGAAGAAGGTAGCAGCGGAAATTGTCACCAGGGGAGTTGACACCACCACCCAGCTAATCGAGGGCATCCCTCTGAGCGCCATCACAGACTACGTTGAGGAGCACCCTGAAGTGGTGATGATCGTGATGTCAACGCATGGCAGGAGCGGTATCGGCAGGTGGGTGCTGGGAAGTGTTGCCGAGCATGTACTCCACTCGGCGGCAGTGCCTGTGCTGCTGATCCGTCCATCCGAAGAGGAGAGGTTGGGGCTAGCGCAGGATTTCACTCTACCGCTCTACAAATCGCTGGTTGTGCCGTTGGACCAATCGCCGTTCGGGGCGCAGGCGCTGGGAGCAGCGCAGAACCTGGCAAAGAGATTGCAGGCGAGGATGACACTTGTATCAGCACTACCGAGTGAGGGGGTGCACCCGGATGCGCTCTACCCGCCTGTGTCGGTGGCGATACCGGAGGACGACCCGAGACATACTATTGAGTACCTGGACAAGGTAGCCGAGGGCCTGCGTTGTGAGGGAATAGCAGTAGAACGGAGAGTTGAGTACGGGGAGCCTGCGGAAGTGATCGTGCAGGTGGCGGAGAAAGTACGGGGGGACCTGATAGTGATGTCAACGCACGGGCGCACAGGATTGCCGCGCTTATTGCTGGGGAGTGTGGCGATGCAGGTGGTGCATGCAGCGCACCTTCCGGTGCTGTTGATACGCCCGCACGAAATCGTCGCAGAGGAAGCGGCGGGGAAGAGAGAACAAGAACCTGCTGAGGTTTAGGCAGACCTAAAAGGCTGGGCGGGGTGGGCGCTAAGCCCACCCCGTTTGTATTGCCCAGGGATACTCTATGAGGTTACAATAGGCCCTATCAGGGCCGAGGCCGCCCGGCTATGGGCGACGCCAAGCTATGGCCCGAAGGCACGCCGGTGCGAGTACTTGTTCTGAACAGCGGCAGTTCTACCTTGAAGTTCGACCTGGTGGAGGTTGGGTCGGGAGATGACGCCGCTGGCGTGGTGCGTGTGGCGCATGGACTTGTGGACCGCATTGGCAGCGACGAAGCGACCTTGACCCTGAGCGCTGGAGATCGAAAGGTTGAGAGGGCCGCCGCCGCAACGGAGTACAGTCAGGCAGTCGGGGAAGCACTGGATGCGCTGGGCTCGCTGTCCACAGGCGAGGTGGAGGCAATAGGCCATCGAGTTGTGCATGGCGGCGAGCGATTCGTATCTCCAACCTTGTTGGATGATGGGGTAATCGCCGCTCTCGCGGACTTGAGCGAGCTTGCGCCGTTGCACAATCCGCCCGCGCTGGAGGTTATCCAGGCTGCGCGCCTGGCGGTAGGCCCCATCATGCCGATGGTGGCGGTGTTCGATACCGCCTTTCACAGCAGCCTTCCTCCGGTGGCACGCACCTACGCGCTGCCTCACGATATGGCTCTGCGGTATGGGGTGAGACGATACGGATTCCACGGAATCGCCCACCAGTTCATGCTTGAGAGCTATAGCCGAATCACAGGGATGCCCAGCGAACAAGCCACGATTATTACGCTGCAACTTGGAAATGGGTGTTCGGCGTGTGCCATACGCAACGGGCAGTCGGTCGATACGTCAATGGGCTTTACGCCGCTGGAAGGTCTGGTGATGGGCACGCGCTCAGGCGATATAGATCCAGGCATTGTAGGGTGGCTGGCGGAGCATGAGGGGATTTCAGCCGAAGAGGTTGTCACCTTGCTGAACAAGAAGTCGGGGCTGCTCGGTGTCTCGGGGAAAACGAGCGACATGCGCACACTGCTTGAGAGTCGCGAGCGGGATGAGGCGGCTGACCTGGCAATTGAGATATTTTGCTACAGGGTGCGCAAATATATAGGTGCGTACCTGGTAGCGCTGGGAGGAGCCAGGGCGGTGGTGTTTGGGGGCGGGATCGGAGAGCACGCACCCTATGTTCGCCGGCGCATCCTCGACGGAATGGAGTGGTACGGGCTGAG
The DNA here is from genome assembly GCA_963797095.1 of uncultured Chloroflexia bacterium. Taxonomy (GTDB): domain Bacteria; phylum Chloroflexota; class Chloroflexia; order QHBQ01; family JADMIH01; genus JADMIH01. Next base: position 257,321 of record CAWCNY010000001.1, read on the forward strand.
GCTCGATGCCGGACGTAACGGGCAGGCCACCGGCAGCGAGATGAAGATAAGCAGCGAGCGGTCGGACGTGGAAGTGTATGTGGTGCCTGTTGACGAAGCGGTGCTGATAGCCCGGCAAACGCGCGACTGTTTGGGGAGTAGCGAGTAGCGAGTGCCGAGTATTTTGCGGAGGTGTATACTATAGCCGGGCCACCGAGCCTGGCAATTGTATCGCAATGATCAGACCCTCCAAGTCACAACTCCCCTTCATTATCATTGTCGCCCTTTTTTGTGTTTACGGGCTGATCTTTATCTACACAACGAGCTTTGTGGTGGGCGGCGAGCGGTACTTCTCGCTGTTCGATGACGCCATGATCTCGATGAGGTACGCGAAGAACTTCGCGGGTGGATATGGGCTGGTCTGGAATCCGGGAGCAGCGCCTGTTGAGGGTTATACGAACCCTCTGTGGGTGGGTTTCATGGCCTTCTGGCATCTCTTCCCGATCCCGGCCTCGAAGATGAGCCTGGCGATACAGTTGAGCGCTCTCGCGCTGCTGGTGGCGAACCTGTTCTTTGTGCGCAGGATTGCCCTGCTTATATCGGGCGGCTCGGACACGGTAGCGCTTATTGCCGTGGTGCTGACTGCGCTCTATTTGCCTCTCAACAACTGGAGCTTGCAGGGCATGGAGGTGGCCGCGCTCGCGCCCCTTGCTTCGTGGGCAGTGTGGCTGGCGCTGCGCACTTTGCAAACCTGGCGGTTTTCTCAGGCGGTCTATTTTCTCCTGGGGATTGGCACCCTCATAAGGATGGATGCGGCGGTGATCCTGTTGGTGGTTACTTTGTTTCTTGCCGTTGCGGACAAGGAGAACAGGGCCAATCACTTGCTCTGTGGGTTCGGCGCGCTATTCTTGTTCGTGGGCGCGCAAACTCTGCTCAGGCTGGTCTATTACGGTGACTGGCTTCCGAATACCTATCATCTGAAACTGGAGGGGTTCCCGCTGCTGGGGAGATTGGCGAGAGGGCTCTATGTGCTGGGGTGGTTTGTCGCCAGCATGAGCCTGGTGGTATTCCTGGGGGCCTTTTATGTGGTCGTGGCGCGCCGCGACAAATATGTATTGCTGCTGGCATCGGTATTCCTGTCGCAGGTGGCATACAGCGTGTACGTTGGTGGCGATGCCTGGGAGTGGTGGGGCGGGAGCAACCGCTACATTAGCATCGTAATGCCCGTATTCCTGACTCTGCTGGCATATAGCCTGTGGTATCTACTCTCAGGAAGCGGTGCAGCCGCGAGATGGTGGCGCGGGCTCGTGGATAGGGTTCCGGTGGCGGGTGCCGCTCACCTTGCCATTTTGTTGGGGCTGCTGGCCTGGGCCGCAATCGTGAATTACGGGGGAGCATCGGTGGGCCTGCCTGCATGGGGCGTGGCGATAGCGGTGTGGGTGGCTGCCGGGTTCGGAATCAGGTGGTGGGTGGGGCGGTCAGCGCCGGTAGGGGGCGCGAGCGGGAGCAGGCTCGGTGCGATCCTCAAGGCTGTGGCTTTGCCTGCCGTGCTGCTGCTGGCTATGATCGACCTGAATTCGCTGTACGTGCCGGGAGGCATCCTGGAGTGGTTGCTGGTCAAGACGCCTGTGCAGGTGCACAACAACCCGTCGATGGTTGAGAGGGCGCTGGTGCTCAGGCAGGTACTCAAACCCGGTGCGAGCTATGCGGTGGTGTGGGCCGGGATAATCCCATACTTCGCCGGTGGGGACGCAATCGACCTGCTGGGGAAGAATGACCGCACCATCGCGCAGGAGCCGATGCACGAATATGTGGGAGCACCGCGTCCCGACTTCTACTTCTACCCGGGCCACATGAAATACGACTACGCTTATTCGGTCGGGCAGTTGCAGCCCGATTCTATCGTGCAGTTCTGGTCTCTTGATCCCGATCCGCCCGACGAGCCTCCCAGCGTTGTGCCATTTATCGCGCGGCCTTACGTGGACGGCAGCTATGTACGCGCCGACTTCGGCTCTCTCTATATCTACCTTCAGAAGGACTCGCCTGATGTAAGATGGGATATTGTGCGCCAACTGGGGCATCCGACCTCCGGACATTAAACAGCGGTACAGGAGCGGCTGGAGCTGGAGTGGTTACGGAGGGGTCGCAAACCCTGTCGCCCAAGTTCCTGCTCCATATTGATGTGATACTTGCCATGCAGGTTGATGTGCTCGTGGCGCGCTGGCGAGAGGTGCTTCAATTACCGCACACTGCACACTATAGGTAACGTTGCGTGCGTTGGGGCGGTTGAGGATGGTGGTTGAGTTCTATCCACCCAAGCTTTGGGCGATGGTATCAACTGTTGCGTGAGCTTCATCTCGCCGCTGAGCAGCTGTCGCCAGGTATCCTTTGGGTGCTGCTAGACGCACGAACACAGCGATAATTTCCTTGGGTGTAGGATAATAGTCCAGCAGTATGGGTCCAGTGTGTCGCGCCCCGGTCCAGAAATCCTCCCACTCCCCGTCCGGCAAGTAGATGGTTTGTTGCGTGGCCCCTTCGCCTGCTACGGGAGCTACCAGCAACGCATCACCCAGCTGGTACTGGTACGCGAACTCGTATACCTGCCGATCCAGGGGGTACTCGATTGGGAGGGCACGCATGAGGGGCACACCGGTCTCGCTGGCCTTGCGAGCCTCTTCATACAGGTAAGGCAACAGGCGCATGCGCAGCTGAGCGTAGCGGCGAAATACGGGAATCACGTCCGGGTCGCCTGTGCGCTCCTGTATATTCCACGGCGTGCGGGCTCGGCTTGGTGGAAGCGTCAGAACTCGGACCACACACTTGGCCACGGGTAATGCATCGGTTATCCTGATAAGAAACCGAACTGAGGCTCACTGATGAATTGCCCGCACTGTTCATCCTCCTCAACCACTCGGCTTTCCAGAAAGACAGCCCTGGGCTACAGCGTCTTCCGTTGCAGGCAGTGTCACCGCATCTTCAACGAGCGGACCGGCACTCCTTTCAACTTCCTGGAATTCCCAACAGACATCGTGCTCCTGGTCGTGCTGTGGAGACTCCGGTATAAGCTAAGCCTAAGGGTATTGGTGACAAGTTAAGGTCATGTGCATGATGTCAAGCTGTTTTGCTGCTGGATTTGGGTCGAGAGGTTGGGTAGAATCATGCATGAGCACATCTTCCAACCCTTCCAAACCAAAGAACAGCAGCGTCCGCCATACTCGCGCTATACAGCGGGACCGCTCCAAGCGTCCTACTGTGGGACCGCCTGCCGCTGCAGTGGAGCAGAGGCTGACTGAACTTATCCACCCTGCTACCTATGCCCAGATAGCTGCCTATCAGGTCATGGGCTTGCGCCACCGCATCCTGACTTTGCCGGTGATGATGGCCTTCGCGTTGAGCATGATCTGGCGTCAGATCGGCTCGGTGCGAGAAGCCGTGAGGGTACTGCATGAAGATGGAGTACTGTGGGTGCCTCCTGTGTCGGTGTCGCAACAAGCTGTAAACCAGCGTCTGAGGACTATGCCCGCCTCGCTGTTCAGGCAGGTGCTCCTGGATGTGCTGCCCCTCATGCATGACCGCTGGCACGCTTCAGTGCGCCCCTTGCCAAGCGTGCTCACCTGGGCCAAGGGGCATTACACGGGTGTGGTGGCTTTCGATGGGTCCACCCTTGACACTTTGCTGCGTAAAGTGGGTCTGCTGCAAGAGCTCCCTGACAAGCACTCGGCCCTGTTGGGTGGGCGCATCGCGGGGGTGCTCGACCTGTGTTCTCGCTTGCCTGTGCACATCATTTATGAACCGGATAGTGCGGCGCACGACCAACTCTTCTGGGACGGGATCATCGAGACGTTGGAGAGTGGGCTGTTGGCCTTGTTTGACATGGGCTTTGTCAACTACACCTTCTTCGACCGCCTCACCGAGCGAGGAGTGAGTATGCTGACCCCTCTCAAGGCGAATGCGGCCATACAAGTGGTGCGGGTGCTGCAACAGACGGACAGCATACACGACTATGAAGTGGTGTTGGGTCAGGGCACCACACGCTGTGCTCACCCGATGCGGGTAGTGGAAATATCGGTGAAAGGCAAGTGGTACCGCTACCTGACCAACGTGACCGACCCCCACAGATTGCCGGCTGAGCAGGTGGCGGCGTTGTATGCTGAGCGGTGGCGCATGGAAGATGCCTTCAACATCGTCAAGCGTCTGCTGGGACTGGCCTACTTCTGGTGTGGAGCGTCCAACGCCGTGCAGGTGCAGGTATGGGCCACCTGGATACTGTATGCGGTGCTGGTGGACCTCACCGACGCAGTGGCTGAGGCGGTAAGGCAGCCATTCAAGGCAATATCGTTGGAGATGGTGTTCCGGGCATTGTACCATTACACGCAAGCCTGTCAACGTCTGCGAGAGCAAGGGCGAGACCCTACCCTGGAGCTTGATGTGGTAGACTACCTGGCTCGCAAGGCCAAGGACCTTGACCTGCTCAAGCAGAAACGTCGTTGTCGTGCTTCTCATGCTCAATCTGCTGTTTGACATCCCTGTGATTACCTTAACTTGTCACCAATAGCCTAAGGGATCTAGCAGAGATGTTCGCAGAGATGTTCCTGGTGCGCGGCTTCGAGTTCACTCACGAGGCAGTATGAGATTGGGAGGAGCGCTTCGCTCCCTTGATAACAGAGCAACTGCGCTCCAGGCATGGGGGCAAAGCCGGAAAATCATGGTATTGCGACGAAACCTACGTCCGCGTCGGTGGAAAATGGTGCTACCTGTACAGGGCAATCGACCGGGGTGGCAATCTGGTAGACTCGATCCTCTCGGAGCACCGCGATATGGCCTCCGCCAAGGGCTTCTTTACTCAGGCAAAAAAGGAAGATTGCGAGTTCCCAGTTCTGACGCTTCCCACTCGGTGGCATTGTCCGGACCACGTCTGCTCCCAAGTATCGTTCGCGGACGAAGATAAAAACGAGTACGATCAGAACATCCAGATTGCCGACCTAAACATGCTCAACGCAGCAATCGCAGAGCCTCCTCCCCGAAAGCGATATCATCAAGCGAATTGCGCGGGGAGGCGACCAGATAGCTGAAGAACTGCCCGGGGTCCGTGTCGCCCTCGTCCAGCGACAGCCAGGACACGCGCACCCGGTCGGGGCCAGCCTTACCTGCCAGCTGGTGCGCCCAGGTACTCAGCAGCGTAGTCTTACCGAAACCAGGCGGAGCAGACAGCAGGGCCAGCCGCGTATCCTCGCGCAGAGCCTCGTCCAGGACTATTACCAGACGTGTCCGCTCGGTCACTCTGGTGCGGGGAGGAGGTATAGCTATCTTGGTTGGGATGATAGGGGCAGACACAGTTTATTCGATTATCCAATCCTTATCAGCTTGACCAGGCGATGAAGGGCCACAGACCACGCCGGAAAGCTGCGGTGATACCGCCCCATCGGTTGCCTGAATGGAGACCGAAGGCGTCCTTCCTACAAGTATATCCCTTTGGGAACAATGGGAATAGGCTCATTCTCATACCTCTTGCGCGGCTGACAGGTATAATTAACCCATGTCCACTCATACGCCAATCCTGTCCACCAAGCTCTACATCCCGCCACCTCCGGCTAAGGTTGTCGTGCGTCATCGCCTCGTAGAGCGACTGAATGAGGGAGTGCACCGCAAGCTAATCCTCATCGCTGCTCCTGCAGGCTCCGGCAAGACCACTCTCCTTAGCGCCTGGATCGCAGGACTGCAATCCAGTGGTGAGCATGCTCCGAAGTTCGCCTGGCTGTCCCTTGACGAAGAGGACGGCGACCCTGCTCGCTTTGTCACGTATCTGATCGCTGCGCTACGCACCGCTGTGCCCAACATTGGAGAGGAACCACTGGCTCTGCTCCAATCCTTACAATCATCCCAGCCACCTCCGCTGGATGCGATACTTACTTCTCTGCTCAATGACATCACCGCGGCTCCGGATAGCGTATTCCTGATCCTCGACGACTACCATCTTATCGACTCTCAACCAGTCGATAATGCCATGACCTTTCTGTTGGAGCACATGCCGCCGCCCATGCACCTGGTAATCGCCACTCGCGAGGATCCACCTCTGCCCCTGGCTCGGCTGCGTGCTCGAGGCCAGTTGACCGAACTTCGCGTCACAGACTTGCGCTTTACCAACTCCGAGGCCGCAGCCTTCCTGAATGAGACAATGGGTCTGACGATCGCGGCGGAAGATATAACCGCACTGGAGAAGCGCACCGAGGGCTGGATTGCAGGCCTGCAATTGGCGGCCATTTCCTTGCAGGGGCACGACGATATCCACTCCGTCATCCGCTCATTCGCGGGCGACCACCGCTACATCGCAGACTACCTGGTGGAAGAGGTCCTGCAGAACCAGCACGAGTCCGTCCGCGCGTTCCTCCTCCAGACCTCTATCCTCGACCGGCTGTGCGGACCACTTTGCGATGCCGTGACGGAACAACGAGGAGGCAAAGCGCAGTTAGAGGCGCTGGAGCGGGGCAACTTCTTTGTCGTCCCTCTGGATGACAGGCGGTACTGGTATCGATATCACCACCTGTTTGCTGAAGTTCTGCACGCCCACCTTGCTTCCGAACAACCCGATCATCTACCAATTCTGCACAGGCGAGCAAGCGAGTGGTACGAGCACAATGGTTCCGCGGCAGACGCCATGCCCCAGGCGATACACCACGCCTTGGCAGCCCGCGATTTCGAGCGAGCTGCAAACCTGGCCGAGCAGACGGTACCGGCTGTGCGCAGGAGCAGACAGGAGCCGATGTTGGGCGGCTGGCTCAAGGCCTTGCCCGACGAACTGTTCCATGTTCGGCCCGTGCTCAGCGTCTGGTATGCCCACACTCTCCTGTCCGCGGGCGAGTTGGGCCGTGTTGAGGGCCTCCTGCATAGAGCCGAACAATGGCTTGGGGCTTCGAGTTCCGAGGACGCGGCTGAGGCGGCCAGGGTACGGGCCCCCGAAGGGGAAGGCCCCGGCGGCAGCCAGGGAGGCATGGTCGTCGCGGACAAAGAGGAGTTCCGCCGCCTTCCGGGTGCGATCGCGATTGCACGTGCCGGGCTAGCCATGGCCCTGGGCGATGTGGCCGGGGCCATCAGGTACGCCCGGCGGGTGCTCGAAGCGGTACCCGAGGACGACTATAATTCACGGGGAGGCGCCGAGGCGTTCCTGGGGCTCGCGGCCTGGCCGAGCGGGGATCTCGATGCGGCGTTCGACTCTTTTGCCAGGGGCGTCGCTCACATGCAGATGGCCGGGCAGATCTCTGACGTAGTCGGGGGAGCGACCATACTGGCTGAAATACGGATTGCCCAGGGCCGCCCGAACGAGGCCCTGCGCATTTATGAGCATGGGTTACAGCTCGCAGAACAGGTCTCGAGGGAACAAAGTGAACCTCCCCTACGAGGAACGGCAGATATGCACGTGGGAATAGGCGGGATACTCTGTGAGCGTAGCGACCTGGCCGGCGCCGCACAACACCTGCTGAAAAGCAAGGAACTGGGCGAGCACACCAGCTTCCTGCGGAACCGGTACCGCTGGTGCGTTGCCATGGCTCGGGTACGAGAAGCCCAGGGTGACCTGGGCGGGGCTGTAGACTTGCTGAACGAGGCAGAGCGGGTGTATGTGAGCGACTTCTTCCCCAATGTGCGTCCCATATCAGCGTTGAAGGCACGCGTGTTCGTGCTGCAGGGCAGGTTGGGCGAAGCCCTCGCCTGGGTACGCGAGCAAGGTCTGTCCGCCGAGGACGACTTGAGCTATCTGCGCGAGTTCGAGCACATTACGCTTGCCAGGGTCCTGCTGGCTCGGCACAAGAGCGAGAAGCCGACGGAGCCCACACGGCGGACAGCTCAGCAGAGGCATGGGATCTCCTGGAGCGCCTTTTGCAGGCGGCGGAAGAAGGTGGGAGGATGGGAAGTGTCATCGAAATCCTGATTCTGCACGCACTTTCCCACCAGGTGCAAGGTGATATGCCTGCTCTCTCTTGCGTCGCTGGAGCGGGCCTTACACTTGCCGAGCCGGAGGGCTACGTCCGCACATTCGTGGGCGAAGGACCAGCTATGACTGCCCTGCTTGAAGAGGCCGGGAAGCGTGGGTCGTTCCTCGCTATGTCGAGTCAGCTGCTGGCGGCTGTTTTGGGTCTTCGCGCCACGAATTCAGGCTCGCCCGGAAGAGCAGGCGGATCAGGCCGGGACACTAGCCCGGGAGAGACAGAACATTCAGGGTAGCAAGCCATCAGGCAAGTCCTGCCTGAGCCGCTGAGTGAACGCGAGCTTGAGGTGCTGCGGCTGCTGCGGAGCGACCTGAGCGGTCCGGAGATCGCCCGGGCCCTTATGGTGTCCTTGAACACCATGAACACCCACGCCAAGAACATCTACACCAAGCTCGGAGTGAACAACCGCCGTGCAGCGGTGCGCCGCGCCGAGGAACTCCAACTGTTGTAGCTATAGCTGAAAAGCAATCATAGCCGGATAGACACCACGCGCTTGAGCCCCACAGGTCGAATGAACCGCCTGCCGGGGCTTTTTCATCCCCCGCCCACCAGGGCCGGGCTCGATCAACAGCAGATCACCATGTCGATCACCAGATATTGTGATGCCCTCTCACCATGTTGACCGGTAGATTGTGGTCAGAGACAAGAACGAGGGCAACCAACCGAAACATTCATCACGAACTTGGAAAACTGCACGAGGTACAGAATGAACGAGACACAAATATCAGCAGAAGGTTACGACGAGCCCGGAGTTTATGAGATCCGTGTCAGGGGACACCTCGATGACAGGTGGGCAGCCCGGTTCGACGGCCTGACTCTCACACGCGAAGGCAAGGGCGATACTGTTCTAACGGGCCAGGTGGTCGACCAGTCTGCCCTGTACGGCTTATTGAGAAAAGTGCGCGATATAGGAGTGCCGCTGATCTCGGTGACCCTCGTTGGAGCCGGCCGGATTCAGGCGGACAACACAAAAAGGAGGTTGCCTTTGACAGATGTGTAGCCCCTTTCAGGCATCATGAACGGAGAAAGGGCCCAGAGAACTAACTCAGCCCGGAACACTACAACAACCCAACCGGAGCAACCTCACATTCGAAGGAGACAAGGAGATGAACAGCATGAATACCAATCGCCAGACCTTAGCGTTCAAAGAAAACAACAAGCAGAACAAGGAGAATGAAATGAAGATATCGAAGACCTCCAAGATAACAGCCTCGAACCTCATCCGCTGGGCGGGCTTACCGGCCATAGTGGCAGGGATCATCTTCGCGGGCATTCAGCCAATCCATCCAACTGACGCCCTTTCGTCTCTCAACACCACCGCGTGGGCAATCATCACTCCCTTGAAGACGGTCATGTGCCTCTTCTTCATGCTCGGACTTACAGGCATCTACGCCAGGCAGGTAAACAAAGCCGGTTGGCTCGGTCTGGCCGGCTATCTCCTCTTTAGCCTCTCCTGGGCGGTCAACCTGGTCTTCATCTTCGCCGAAGCCTTTATCTTGCCGCCGTTGGCGACCGCAGCGCCGAAGTTTGCGCAGGACTTCATCTTCGGGGTCATTACCGGGCGTCCCACCGAGAGTAACCTCGGAGCCCTCCCAACGATATTTGCGCTAAATGGGATCTTCTATTTGCTCGGCGGCCTGCTGTTTGGCATCGCGACGATCCGCGTCGGCATCCTATCACGCTGGGCAGCGGGCCTCCTTGCTGTCACAGCTACGCTGACCCCCTTGGCTGCGATGTTCCCGCACGAGACCCAGCGCTATGCGGGGATACCGGTCGGGATAGCTGTGGCATGGCTGGGCTATTCTCTGTGGTCTGAAAGGCGAGCTGAAGTGCGAGAGCAAGCGCAAGAGCCGCTACCCGGCACTATAAGCGCCCGGCTCAGCCAGACCACAGCCGAATAACAGGCCTCGCCATCGCATGGAGTGTTACGAGCAGCTATCTGGCCGCTCGTAACACTCCAAACCCGAAGTCGACCCGATGACGTCGCAGCCGAATAGACAAAGATATAGCTGCAATAGTCCCGAGGTTTTTGAAGGAAGCATAAGTTCGAATAAACAGTCCGAACCAAGCACACTAATGGAAGGAGACAAACAAATGAACCCCGACAGGCATACTGCCCCAACCTCCGAGGTTGCAGCCTCAACCAGGAAGTTCGCGATAGCAGCAGGTGTGTGCTACCTGATCACCCATGTCACATCGGTCAGCGCCCCATTCCTCTACGGCCCCATCCTGAATAATGCCGGTTTCATCTTGGCTTCGCACTCAGACGTTGGAGTGCTGGTGGGAGCAATCTTTGATCTAATCTGCGGCATGGCCATCATCGGCACCGCAGTAGCCCTCTTTCCGGTGGTCAAGAGGCAAAATGAAGGGATTGCGCTAGGCTACGTGGGCTTGCGCACCCTCGAAGCCGGGATTATTGCTGTGGGTGCCCTCTCCATCCTCGCTGCTGTTACCCTGCGCCAGATGGGAACTGCCACTGACCCAGCCACGCTCGCTACCCTCGGAAGTGTCCTCTCGGGTATGTACAAGTGGACCGCTATGCTCGGACCCGGCCTTGTGTGCGGAGTAAACACAGTGCTGATGGCTTACCTGATGTACACGTCTCGCCTGGTGCCTCGCTTCATACCCGTGCTCGGACTGGTGGGAGGTCCCCTGGTATTCGCATATAACGCCGCCATGATGTTCGGCCTCACCAACCAGATCCAGGCTTGGGCCGCAATCCTGGTGATCCCGATTTTCACCTGGGAAGTTTCCCTTGCCCTCCGGCTCATCGTCAAAGGGTTCAAGCCAGCTGCATTGTCGTCGATGTCCTCGAGGTCTTCCAGCGCCACCTCTGTAAGTGCTGTGCCGAATGAGCTACTGGGTTCGGCATAGATGACCTGCGATATATGCGATGGGTGCATGCGTAACAACAACGGAACTCGTGTGGGTGCGTGAGACGCGCTGGGAGATCGAGGAGGGCTTTGCACAACTGAAGGGCGAGATCGGACTAGACCAGGGCGAGGTACGCCACTGGGAGGCCTGGTACCCCTGGGTACCGCTTCGTGACCCTGTGCCTGCTGGCACACGCCTACGTCGTCGTGTTGCGACTGCACGCCAGACCAACGGATGGCGAGATGGCGGACACGTGCGTCGAGGCGGATGCGCAGGACCTCCTTCCGCTCACCGTGCCTGAAGTCCGGCGCTTGGTGCTGGCGCTCGCTGGTGCATCGGCGCAGCGGGCATTTCTTCTGGGCTGGTTGCGGTGGCGCCGCCGGCATCAGGCAGCTGCAGCGCGGAGTCGAGCCGCATATGCTGGGTCCTGCCGCCTTCCGCCAACCAAAGTGAGTGTGACCCCGGTAGCAGCGGTACCGGGTGCTGGGCTGACCGATGCCGAATGGGTCCTGGTCGAGCCGCTGGTCCCGCCACAGCGCCCAGCCACAGGACGGCCGCGGCATGACCATCGTACCGTGCTCAGCGGGATTGTATGGGTGATCCGACGGGGTGCATCTTGGCGTGCGCTACCCAAAGCCTGTGGGAAGTGGGAAGTGGGAGACAGCCTACAAGCGTTACCAACTGTGGCGCGCAGAGGGACGCTGGGAGCGCATCGCAGACGCCCTGGGGATCGAGGAGCGTGAAGTGGCGCTGTAGGGCCTCCCTTTCTTTGGGACTACACCCCTGGTCTATGTCTATTACTCTCACCAATATCATGCCCCGGTAAGCGGTACCCAATACATATGATGTTTCACGCTTTGCTGGTCACTGCTCGGCGCTTATGGTGACTTGAATCGTCACTTACACCGCCTTGTGCTCTTACGACTTTCATGGCTTTTCATGGTTACGAGCAGGGCGATGTCCCTAAGCAGTCGCGGCCCACCTCCCCTGGCCGATGCCCAAAACGCTTGACGCTTTCCGAGCACATGGCAGATAATGTTTTGCGAAAAGAACTTATCTATTCATCGATGTGGCCAGTCGAGGATGGGCTATCAGCTATCGTGGACTAGTGCTCACCCAGCATTCCTGAGCCTATTCCCTACTTACATCGCGCATATGGGCGAGGAGCGCGAGTGCGCACGATGCCGGTGTTGGTGTATAGGCATGGGCATGGATCGTGGCAGCAGTTGACCTGCCGCATAGTTGATCGGTAATGGGAACTGCGTAATGAAAACGGTGATTATAGGTGGTGTGGCTGCGGGAATGTCTGCCGCCGCGCGATTGCGACAACTCGATGAAAACGCCGAAATAGTGGTCCTCGAACGGGACCACTACGTCTCGTATGCGAACTGCGGCTTGCCTTACCATATCGGAGGCGAAATAGCCGACCGCGAGAAGTTGCTGATTGTCACGCCCGACCACCTGCGCACGACCCTCGCCATCGACGTGCGTACGGGGCACGAGGTCACAGCTATTGACCGCGCTGCCAGGACCGTCACGGTAAGAGAGCAATTGCACGGTGAGGCTGAACGGGTCTACACCGAGACTTACGACACCCTTGTGCTTGCTCTGGGCGCCGAGCCGGTTCGCCTGCCGGTGCCCGGGGCCGACCACCCGCGTATCTTTACTCTGCGCACGATCCCCGATATGGACCACATCAAGGCGCAAGTCGACGCTGGTGCTGCTGGTGCTGCTGGTGCTGCTGGTGCTGCTGGTGCTGCTGGTGCTGCTGGTGCTGCCCGCGCGGTGGTAATTGGCGCCAGTTACATCGGGGTGGAAATGGTCGAGGCGCTGCACAGGCGCGGCCTCTCGGTTGACCTCGTTGAACTACAGGACCAGGTTATGCCTCTGCTCGATTCGGAGATGGCTGCTGACCTGCGCTATCACATGGAAGCCAAGGGTGTGAAGGTGCATACCGGCACTGCTGCCGGCGAGTTTGCCGGTGTCGGCGGCCGCGTCAAAGTGGCCCTCGCGGACGGCACCACACTGCTGGCGGATCTGGTGGTCGCGGCGGTAGGTGTGCGCCCTGTGTCCGCCCTGGCAAAGGAGGCGGGGCTAGAGCTCGGCCCTCGCGGCGGCATAAAGGTCGATTCACATATGCGCACCTCCGACCCGAACGTCTACGCAGTAGGCGATATGGTGGAGGTTGTAGATACAGTAACAGGTGAGAGTTCGCTCATAGCGCTCGCGGGCCCGGCCAACCGGCAGGGACGCATCGTGGCCGATAACATTGCAGGTCGTGACAGCTCTTATACCACCACGCAAGGCACCGCCATCGTGCGGATATTTGACATAGTGGGCGCTATAACGGGAGCGTCCGAAAAGGCGCTGAAGCGTACCGGGCGACCCTACCGCAAAGTCTATCTGCACCCCTCAAGCCACGCAGGATACTACCCTGGCGCCTCACCGATGCATATGAAGCTGCTCTTCTCGCCCGCGGACGGCAGACTATTGGGGGCGCAGATCGTCGGCTTCGACGGCGTCGACAAGCGCATCGACGTGCTGGCAACGGCCCTTCGGGCGGGGATGACAGTATATGACCTGGAGCACCTGGAACTTGCTTACTCTCCTCCCTACGGCTCGGCGAAAGATCCGGTCAACATGGCAGGGTTCGTCGCCTCTAATCTACTCCGCGGAGATGTGGGGTTCTGGTACGCCGAAGACTACCCTCACCTTACAGCGGACGCGCTTTTTGTTGATGTGCGCAGCCTGCAAGAGTACGACGAGTGGCACATTGAAGGGGCGGCCCACTTCCCACTTCCGGAGTTGCGTGACCGCCTGGATGAACTGAGCGCTCTCTCGGCGGGCAGGCGAGTGCTGGTCTATTGCACGGTTGGGTTTCGCAGCTACCTGGCGTATCGAATCCTCGAACAAAGCGGCTTCGCAAACGTTGCGACCCTGGCGGGTGGCGGCCAGACCTTTGCGTGCTATCACCCCTCTCCGCTGGGGACCGGACTCCAGACCGAACCCTTCGTTGCTCATGCTGAGGAAGACGTGCATGCCCTTTACGAGCTGGCCGGTGAGATCTGAGTATCGAGCCTGCTGTAGCCGGCGGGCGGTCACGGAGTTGCGGTAAGGGTCGAAGAAGAGGCGAAATCCTGACGCCATGACCGGCGCAGGGACCCGTTCCCAGAGGCGCACGCAGAGGCGCACGCAGCCTGGGTACTTCGAGGATAGAGATCCAGGCGTCAGGCGCCGTAGGCCCTTAACCTGCCGAGGTGCAAGCGCACCTCGGCAGGTTGAGATGTTCGGTTGCCCATCGCCATCCCGATGGCGATGGGCAAGTAGTGAGCGCCGTGGAGGTCGATCTTCTACGCCAGCTGGGTGCTCAGGTAGCTCTCAAGTCCCATCTGCTCGATCTGAGCCCGCTGCTTCTCTCCCCAGTCCAGGTGCCCTTCTTCCATCTTGAGGATCGTGGTCAGCAAGTCCGCTGTAGCCTGATCCTCCGAGTCATGTGCCAGGCGGATGGCGGCATTGTAGGCGGTCACCGCCGCCGCCTCAGCCTCATCATCGTTGCCGATGAATTGTACCACGCTCTTGCCGATGTGTATCGGGTTGAGTTGGGACACAATGGGAGTGCCTCCCAGGAAGATAATGCGTTGGATAAGCCATTCGGCATGGTGCATCTCGTCGATAGCCTGATGCTCAATGGCTTCGTGCAGTTTGCCGTAGCCCCAGTTCTCGCACATCTCTGAGTGCACCATGTACTGGCTGATGGCAGTTAGCTCGTCGGCCAGCAGGTGGTTGAGCACCGTTAGCAGCTTCTCGTTACCCTTCATTTTCCATGTTCTCCTTCCGTTTTCACTTTTCACTCTTCTCTTTTTGGGCTCTCACTGCCACAACACCGCCACTCCACTTCACGGCTACTCCGCGATCAAATCACGCCTTTCGATTTCCAGTGCCCGCCGTGCCGTGGTTACATAACCATTGAGTGGCTCCGGGCCGGCAAATCGCGGCGCGGTTCGGTCTCAACCCGAATGGCAGCCTGATGTCTCTGTAGCCGGAGGGCCGCCGTGGCCCGCGGTCAGCCTTGCACAGTGAGGGTGCGGTGACACTTTGTTCCATCCTAGCGTACGGAGGTGACGCACAGAGTGTAAATAGGTAAAAGCTGAGTTTAATATGATCGGGGCAGGAAAAGGGAAGTCCACGCGGTTTCGACGGATCGATTGCGAAGCCCAGCGCAATGGGCACTATGAGGCATCGCTGTCAGATTTGTGATTCACATAAACGGCCAGTGTGTCCCGTTTCCACTGAAGGCCGGGCGCGTTCTCCTCGACGGGTTCCGCTCCTTGCAGGCCCGGGGGGAGAGCCTGGATAGTGCGGATACCTCATCTAAGCTCAGTTGGGGTCAGGCCGCCTCTCGATAGTAGTCGTGGATGATGCCGCCGAGTACGTCCCGACATCTCACCGGGCCTTCTTTGTGGGCGTGCTCGATGGGTATTGGAGAACGCTGCTCCACGCCTTGGTGGGGTCGCCTGCCGTTGTAATAAGCCGCGTACTCGCCCATTACCCGCCGTAGGTGTCCTTCACCCAGTATCAGTAAGCGGTCCAAGCATTCCTCCCGCACTGAGCGGACCCAGCGCTCAGCGAAGGCATTTGCCCGCGGCGCCCGGTACGGCGTCTTGATGATTTCTATGTCTTCCGCTTCAAACACCCATCGAAGCTCGCAGTGAACTTCGCATCCCGGTCGTGGATAAGGAATCGCATGGGTGGTCGCCCTTCTCGCTCTTCTTGCTCCTGTTGCAGTGTCCAGGTGAGGTTACGGGCTTGTTGGGTGACCCACTCCTCTGTTGGGTGGGGAGTGCAACCGGCGTGTGCTAAGCTCTATAAAGAACAGCACGTAGAGGGTCTTGAGCCAGGCTGTCTCGACGGTGAACATGTCGCAAGCCAGGAACTGCTCCCGATAGTGACCCAGGAAGGAGCGCCAACTACTGCCCTTTCTTGCTCGCTCGGGAGCAGGCGGAACTTGCTGGCGTTTCAGTATGTCTCTTACTGTCGAGCGCCCAATTCGGTGGTCAAGTTTGATAAGCTCTCCATGCAGCTTACTATAACCCCAACTTGGGTTCTCCTGAGCCAGGCGTAAGAGTAGGTTGGCCAATTCAGGGTCGGTTGCATGACGCGGGGAAAAGCCGTGCCGCTTGAGAGTCCACTTGCGGCGCACCAACTCGCAGGCCACCGCAGGAGGGTATCGGGCTTGAAAAGCAAGGAGACGTGGTTCAAGCGTTCCCGGCCCTCTCGCCCGATGGCTGTAAATCTAGCAGCAAGGACCGCCAAACCGAACTTCTCCCAACGAGAGATGTGTGGAGTGGTGGGATGACGGCGTTGTAGGATACGGAGTTGCTGACGGAGTAACAGTATCTGCAAGTCCTTGTGGCGTTCGGAGCGACGGGTGAGTTGGGTGATGGCGAATAGGTCAAGCAATAAGGAAGTGAGCAGACGGCGTCAGCTACCCGGCGTCAACTACTCGTGGAGTGAGAATAGCTACTCCGTTGACGTGCGCTTTCGTGGCCGCAAGGAGACCATCTTGACCAATTCCGCAAGCCTGACGATGCGCTCGTCAAGAGTGCCCTCTGCCCGGACGCCGAACATTCTAAGGGCCAGCCTTACAGGCGTTCCTCTGGGGGGGTGTAACGTGCAATAACTCATCCGCATTCGAATGGTGCCTATGGGGTCGTTTTTGGAGGTCACAATGGACGGTACCAGAAATATGCGTTGTATGATTCACACACATGAGTTTTGGCACTCTGGCTGAGATGGACTCGCCGGAAAATATCGTGCAGCCTCCGCAAAAGGCTCTGCAGGACCCCCCCGGCAATAGTCTCTCAGTCGGACAACAGAAGTCAGTCATCTCTGATTTCTGATTCTGATAGCAATAGGGGCGGCTATGCCGCCCCCATCGTGATGGCGTACCCTTCGTTGGTCTACGGGAAGACCCCTCTCAAGCGCGTAACCTCGGCCACGCGGCCGATGGCGAGCATGTAGGCGCCGATGCGCATGTTGACGTTGTTGTTCTGGGCGGTCTCGTAGACGTCCTTGAAGGAGCGCTTCATTACCTTCTCCAGCTTCTCGTTGACATCGTCCTCGGCCCAATAGTAGCCCTCGATGTTCTGTGCCCACTCAAAGTAGGAGACAGTGACGCCGCCTGCATTGGCGAGGATATCAGGGAGGACCATGATGCCTTTGTCGTAGAGGATCTTGTCGGCTTCGGGAGTGGTGGGGCCGTTGGCGGCTTCGGCTATCATTTTGGCTTTGATGCGCCCGGCGTTTTCTGCCGTTATGACGCTCTCAAGAGCGGCGGGAACCAGGATATCGCACTCGAGCTCCAGCAGTTCTGCGTTAGTGATCGGATCGGTACCTGGGAAGCCGACCACGGAGCCGTGCTCTTGCTTGTAGAGGAAGGCACCGGTGGGATTGATCCCCTTCGGCGAGTAGATGCCCCCCTGGCTATCGGATACGGCCAGGATTATGGCCCCGTCTTCTGCCAGCAGCCTTGCTGCGATGGCGCCTGCATTGCCGAAGCCCTGCACTACCACGGTAGCGCCTTCGAGCTTCATGCCCTGGGTCTTTACCGCCTCGCGCACGACATACTGGAGGCCACGGGCTGTGGCTTCGTTGCGCCCCAGCGAGCCTTCGAGGGCGATAGGCTTGCCGGTGATAAGGCCTGGGATCGGATAGCCTCTCATCATTGATACAGTGTCCATAATCCAGGCCATTGTCTGGGCGTTAGTGTTGACGTCGGGGGCCGGGATGTCAATCTCGGGGCCGATGATTGGAGCGATCTCGGCGGCATAGCGGCGAGTGAGGCGCTCAAGTTCGTTCATACTCAGCTGCTTGGGATCTACAATGACCCCGCCCTTAGCCCCACCGTAGGGGATGCCGACCACCGCGCACTTCCATGTCATCCACATGGAAAGGGCCTTCACCTCGTCCAGCGTCACGTCCTGGTGGTAGCGGATGCCACCCTTGGCCGGACCCCTGGTGAGCGAGTGCTGCACCCGGAAGCCGGTGAAAACCTTGTTGGTGCCGTCGTCCATGCGCACCGAGAAGTGCACTATCAACTCGCGCTTGGGCTGGGAGAGGATCTGCTTCATCCCTTCGTCCAGGTTGAGTCTCTCGGCGGCGGCCATAAACTGGTCGACCGCAATCTCGTAAGGATTGGGTTTTGCCTGTGCCTGTAGTACCTTCTCTGCGTACATTGGTGTTTCTCCTTGATTTAATATTTGTCTATTCCTAGATTGCCGGAGGTCTGGAAGTGTCAGAACTCAGAAACAGAGACTGCCTTGAGAACGGCGCCAACACTCGTGATGGTCGCGCTATACTCCCACGTTAACAGTAGTGGACAAGGGTTACAAAACAGGTAGACCTGGGTACACGGAAGGTGACAAAGGCAGACGAACAGCACGCATAGCTGTCCTGGCGGAAGTGTCAGCACTCAGGACAGGGCCATGAAAACCGACCCAGATGCGAGCATATTCACGCTTGCAAGGCAACCAACAAACGCCTGTTTATAGCCTTGTGCCCTGAGTTCTGACACTTCCGGTCTGGTAGCTATGTGACTCTCTTCCACAAACGCGGTGAAATCGGGCATGCGTGGATTGGAGGCGTGCCAGAAAGGCGGCCTGCCCAGCCACTTGACGGCAAAACATTCGCTCTACCTGACTATCGGTGCGTCGGCCGCCTGAAACTCTGGAGGGCGCGCACGTACTGGGCGCGCTCAAAGGCGGCAGGGTCGGGGCTGTTGCGCTGGCTCATGCTGGCGTGCATCTGACCCACCGACTCATATTCATACTCGCCCATCCAGTCCAGTATCTCCGTCTCGATCACCGAAATGTGTTGGATGCCACGCCGCAGCAGGGCTGAGCAAAGCATAGTGACATTGGCCCCGGCCATGACCATCTTAATGGCGTCTTGGCCCGTATGGATGCCCCCCGACGCCGCAAGGTCCACCCTCACACGCCCCTGCAGCATGGCGATCCAGCGCAGAGGCAGGCGCAACGCCTGGGGTGTGCTCAGGAGGATGTGCGGGCGCACCTCCAGGTGCTTGAGGTCGATATCGGGCTGGTAGAAGCGATTGAACAGCACCAGGGCATCGGCCCCTGCCCGGTCCAGCCGCCCGGCCATGTGCGCCAGGTTGCTAAAGAACGGCCCCAGTTTTACTGCCAATGGGATGCGTAACTTGCTCTTGACCGCTTCCACGATGTCTATGTACAGTTGCTCCACCTCGGCAGCGTGGGTGTCAATGTTGTTAGGGAGATAGAAGATGTTGAGTTCAAGGGCATCGGCCCCCGCCTGCTCGATATTGGCTGCATAGTCGGTCCAACCGCCCAGGGAGACTCCGTTCAGACTGGCGATTACCGGGATGCTCACCATCTCCTTCGCCTTGCGAATGTGTTCCAGATACTCCTCCGGCCCGACTTGGAACTCGGATGGCTCAGGAAAATAGGTGAGAGCTTCGGCGAAGCTGTCAGTGTGCGCGGTCAAATGGTAGTAAAGGTCGTGGCGCTCCTGCTCGATCTGCTCTTCGAACAACGAATGCAGCACGACCGCAGCCGCCCCCGCGTCCTCCATTCGCTTGATATTGCCTACGTCCTCAGAGAGAGGCGACGCCGAGGGTACGAGCGGGGTTCGCAGCTTCATGCCCATATATGTGGTGGACAGGTCCATTGATTGCCTCCTATTTGCCCGTCTTGCCGGTGCCTGGCAAGCCCGCCTGTTGGTCGTCGTATGGGGGTTCGGTCACTCTACCTTCGATCGAACCCTTGTCATCCAATCGCAACGCCCCGATCTGCCTTCCTGCCAGGTATTCGTAGAACTTGCGTCTGTAGTCTACGTCGTCCTGGGCCTGGGCAAGCAGTTGCCGGGCATGCTCGGGGTGAGTCTTGTAGAGCATCTTGAAGCGGTTCTCCATATTCATGTACTGGTCGAGCGGCATGGTGGGTGAGCGCGAGTCGAGGGTGAGCGGGTTGCGGCCTTGCTCCTCCATGTCGGGGTTGTAGCGGTACAGGAGCCACTGGCCGCTGTCCACAGCCGCCTTCTGGTTCTGCATCCCCTTCGTCATGTCGATGCCATGGGCGATGCAGTGGCTGTAGGCGATGATGAGGGCAGGCCCGTCGTAAGCCTCGGCCTCCAAGAAGGCTTTCAGAGTATGTTCGTCCTTCGCGCCCATCGCCACGCTCGCCACGTAGATATTGCCATAGGTCATGGCGATCAGGCCCAGGTCTTTCTTGCGCCCAGGCTTGCCGCCCGCAGCGTATTTGGCGACCGCGCCACGCGGGGTGGACTTGGACATCTGGCCGCCGGTGTTCGAATAGACCTCCGTATCGAGTACCAGCACTTTTATGTTGCGCCCGGTCGAGAGCACGTGGTCCAGCCCTCCGAAGCCGATGTCGTATGCCCACCCGTCGCCCCCCACGATCCACACGCTCTTACGCACCAGCATATCGGCCATCTGCAGCAGATGTTGGGCGTCTGCTGCGGATTGAGTGGACTCTACTTGCGCAAGGCGCGCCTTCAGTTCGGCTACTCGCTCTCGCTGCTCATGGACGCCTGCTTCGTCGCGCTGGTCGGCTTCCAGGATGGCGGTTGCCAGCTCTTCGCCTACTTGCGAGGCCAGTTTCTTGAGCAACTCGCAGGCGAAGTCGTGCTGCTTGTCGAGCGATACCCGGAAGCCCAGACCGAACTCGGCGTTGTCTTCGAAGAGGGAGTTACTCCATGCTGGACCTCGCCCCTCTCGGTTGTGCGCCCAGGGCGTGGTGGGCAGGTTGCCGCCGTAGATAGATGAACAACCCGTCGCGTTGGCGATCACAAGGCGGTCTCCGAATAGCTGGCTGAGCAACTTGAGGTAAGGGGTCTCGCCACAACCCGAACACGCGCCAGAGAACTCGAACAGGGGCTGTTGCACCTGCTGTTGGCGTATACTGTTCTCCTTGATGCGCAAGCGGTCCATCTCAGGCAGGTCCAGGAAGAACTGCCAGTTTTCCCTCTCTTGCTCGCGCAATGGGGCCTGGGGCTGCATGTTGATCGCTTTGAGGCGCGCTTCCGACTTATTTTTGGCGGGGCACACCTCCACGCAAATACCGCAGCCAGTACAATCTTCCGGCGCCACCTGAATGGTGTAAGCCTGGCCTTGCCACTCGCGGTCGCGGGCGCCGGTATGTTTGAAGGTGACGGGTGCCCTCTGGGCGTCGCCTCCCAGTTCGGCCTCATCGTACACCTTGATACGGATCACCCCGTGCGGGCACACCATCGCGCACTTGCCACACTGGATGCACACGTCGGGGTCCCACACTGGTATCTCGTCTGCGAGGTTGCGCTTCTCGTATTGAGATGTGCCTGTAGGATATGTGCCGTCAACGGGCAACGCGCTCACAGGGAGTAGATCGCCCTCGCCTGTGATGATCTTGCCCAGCACCTCGCGCACGAAGGGCGTCGCGGCTTCAGCGTCGAGCGCCGAGTACCGAGTACGGAGTGACCCCATCCCACTGGATACCAGCTGTTCGGTACTCGGAACTTCGATCTTGTGCAGATGTTCCAGTGTGCGGCTTACTGCTTGCAGGTTCATCTGGACTATGTCTTCGCCTTTCTTTCCGTAGCTCTTGCGGATGGATCGCTCAATGGCGGCCAGCGCTTCTTCTTTGGGCAGTACGCCCGAGATGGCAAAGAAGCAGACCTGCATTATGGTGTTGATCTGGCGCATACCGCTCTCGCGCCCCACTTTTTGGGCGTCTATCACGAAAAAGTTGAGGCCCTTTTCGATAATTTGCCTCTGCACCGTAGGCGGCAGGTGTTCCCAAACCTCGTTCGGTGGGTGGTGCGTGTTCACCAGGAAGACCCCGCCGCTTGTGATGTCCTTGAGCATATCGTAACGGTCAAGGAACACCGGCTGGTGGCAGGCCACGAAGTTGGGGCGCTGGATGAGGTAAGCGGAGCGGATGGGATCGGGGCCAAAGCGCAGGTGCGACACGGTCATAGCGCCCGATTTCTTGGAGTCGTACACGAAGTAACCCTGGGCATAGTTGTCTGTTTCTTCGCCAATGATCTTGATTGAGCTCTTGTTGGCGCCCACCGTGCCGTCCGAGCCGAGGCCGTAGAAGAGGCCCCGGATCACATTGTCCGGCTCGATCACAAAGTCGGGGTCATACTCCAGGCTGGTGTGGGTCACGTCGTCGTTGATGCCCACCGTAAAGTGGTTGCGGGGGTGTGGTTCGGCCAGGTTGTCGAAGACCGCTTTGATCATGGCCGGGGTGAACTCTTTGGAGGAGAGGCCGAAGCGCCCTCCCACTATCACCGGGTATGAAGCCAGGTGACGGTGGGATTGCGCTTCGCTCGATTTGCTCAGCCGCTCGTGGATCGCCCCCAGGCAATCAAGGTAAAGCGGCTCGCCCAGGCTGCCCGGCTCTTTGGTGCGGTCCATCACGGCCATTGCCCTCACGGTCGGCGGCAAGGCGTCCACGAATCGCTGGCCATCAAACGGCCTGTACAACCGAACTTTGAGCACGCCCACGCGCTCGTCCTGGCTATTGAGATAGTCTACCGTTTCGTGGGCGGCTTCTGCGCCCGAACCCATGACAACGATCACGCGTTGTGCGTCGGCCGCGCCGTGATACTCGTACAGCTTGTACTGCCTGCCCGTCAGCGTGGTAAACCTGTCCATTGCGTCTTGCACAACGTCGGGGCAGTTCAGATAGTATGAGTTGACCGTTTCGCGGGCCTGGAAGTACACGTCGGGGTTCTGGGCCGTGCCCCTGATGACGGGGTGGTCGGGCGAGAGGGCGCGGGCACGATGCTCCATGACCCGCTCATCGTTGATCATGGCTTGAAGGTCACTTTCGTTGAGCAACTCGATCTTGGCGACCTCGTGGGACGTACGAAAGCCGTCGAAGAAGTGGATGAACGGTAGTCGCGCCTCAAGGCTGGCGGAGTGAGCGATCAGCGCGAAGTCCTGCGCTTCCTGCACGGAGGCCGAGCAGAGCATCGCAAAGCCGGTGGGCCGCGCGGCCATTACGTCGCTGTGGTCTCCGAAGATGGAGAGGGACTGCGCCGCCAGCGAGCGGGCTGCAACGTGGAACACCGCTGGGGTAAGCTCGCCTGCGATCTTGTACATGTTGGGCAGCATGAGCATCAGCCCTTGAGAAGCCGTGAAGGTAGTGGCGAGGGAGCCGGTCTGGAGCGCGCCATGCACAGCTCCCGCAGCGCCGCCTTCGCTCTGCATCTCCACGACCGAGGGCACCGTCCCCCAGATGTTGGGCACGCCCTCGGAGGCCCATTGGTCGGCCCATTCGCCCATCGGGGATGAAGGGGTGATCGGGTATATGGCTATGACTTCGTTGAGCCGGTAGACTACGCGAGCCACCGCCTCGTTACCATCCAATGTTGCCAGGGGTCTGTTCATGCTATTGCCGATCCCTTTCTCCGCTCTCCGCTTTATCGTCCCCGTTTTTCGCTCCACACTATGTTCGCACTATCCTCTCGTTGGCGCTCCCTATGGAAACGTGGACTTTAATTAGGAATGACAGAACAATGGGCCGGCCCACCTCAGTAGACCGGCCCACCCACGGCTATGCGGGCAGCCAGGGAACTATCCCGCTGCCTTGCAGCTTGACTATAGCACCGTAGCACCGGATTGTAAATGGTCAGGTACATCAGGGTCAACAATTAGTGACAGCTCTGGACGGCATAAATGCTAGTAGCTTCTACGGTCTTGCACCGATGCGTATCCGTCTATATGCCAACAGGGTTTGCACAGGCAGACACTTGCTACATATTACGGTGTACAAGTTACGGTGTACAAGCGTTCGGTACGCTACAGCAACCCGGTGAATGTATCAAACTGTCAAAGTGTAGTTCCCGAAGGAGCGGGGGAACTATTCAACGGTTAGTCGGGGTAGTTCAGAAGTTCGGCTGGTATTGTGATGAGCCTGGTGCCATAGCGAACTCCCGGTGTTTCCGCAAACTCCTGAGCTTCATTGAAAAGGCCACCCAGGCACATCTCATAGCCCCTAATCGTCAGATCAACCGAGTCAATCATGAAATCACTTAGCTGGCCCATCATAGTACCTGCATCGGTCACTACCCTGCTGCCCAGGAGGCTGGTTATCTGAATAAGTGGCGGGGAACTCAGGGAGCTCGGGGGGCCCAGGGAGCCCAGGGCACCCGAGGAGCTCGTGGCAGTTTTACCGCTTGTAGTGCCAACGGCACCTCTGTTCTGCGAGGCTCCTATGCTCTGTCCAGCGGTGGCCTCAGCCATGCCAGTCATGTTTGCCATACGCGAGGGGGGCGAGAGGTTGGGGACGGTGGGGACGGTGGGGACGGTGGGGACGGTGGGGAGGGTGGAGATCGTAACGGCATCGCCGCCCACGTTCTTGACGTCGGCCACGGGTACTGTCTGCGCCGGGTGAGACATATCTGTTCTTACCTCAATGCTCACTATGTGGTGGCTCTCTGGTTCGATCATCAAGTCCTCGACCTCGCCGATCTTCCCGGCGTTTTCGAGATTGACAACAGCCCGGCCTTTCAGCTCTGAGAATTTCATTGGGTTCCTCCTGGATCCCGTTGTGTGAGCGATTAGCCGACAGAAATCGAAGCGTATCTGGAGCCCACTCCCGTCAATCATTCTACTCTAGCCATTGCCCATGCCTGGGTTACAGCTCAAAAATCGCGTCCCGCACACCTCTTGCCTTGGCATTCTGCACCAGGGACGCTGGTCTGGACATGCTTCTATTGGGCCGTGTAGCCGCCGTCTATCACCAGTTCGGTACCGGTGACGAACTTCGACTCGTCCGAAGCGAGGTAGACCACTCCGTAGGCGATGTCGTCCGGCTCGCCCATGTGTCCCATTGGGTGCAGGCCCTCCAGGTAGCTCTGCATCGCTCCTGGATCTCCCCCCGCCTCCATGGCTGTCTGCACCATCGGCGTAACGATGTAGCCCGGGTGTACCGAGTTGACGCGGATGTTGTAACCTGAACGTGCGCAATGGAGCGCGGCGGATTTAGTGAAGATGCGGACGCCGCCCTTACTTGCGTTGTACGACGCTGCGGTTGCCTCACCGACGATCCCCAGGATAGAGGACATATTGATGATGGAGCCGCCTTTTCCGCCGCGCTTCATTGCCTGGATGCCGTACTTGGTACCCAGGAACACCCCGTCCAGGTTGATGCTCATGAGGAAGCGCCAGTCCTCAAGTGTGGCCTCCTCGACGTTGGTGGTCTTTCCTACGCCTGCGTTATTCACCACGACATCAAGCTCGCCGTAGGTCTGCAGGGTAGTTTTGATTATCTGCTGCCAGTCGGCCTCACTGGCAACATCGTGCCTGATGAAGACGGCGTCGCCTCCGGCCGACTTGATCTCCTCGACCACCTGGCAACCTTCCTCTTCTTTGATATCGGTGACGACTACTCTGGCACCTTCCTCTGCAAGTCTGATGGCGCAGGCCCGCCCGATGCCGAGTGAGCCGCCTGTTACGATAGCTACTTTATCTTGAACACGATTCATGTAATTTCTCCTCTTGATATGCGTCTCATTTACTCGCCAGGGGCCGTTCGGCGTCTTGAGCGCAGATTGGTAACGGCTACGATCGGTGAGCTCACAGACCGATCTAATTGTCGGAACACCGGGACTCTACGGCCCTGCGAGTTCGATCTAGACAGTGAGTGTAGCTCCCGCAATGCCATCCTGGTGTGGAATTTGACTGCGCTGAGCGGCTGCCTGAGTTCGACTGCTATCTGGGCTTGAGATAAGCCCCTGAGGTAGGCGAGTTCGAGCACCTGCCGTTGCGCAGATGCTAAATGCTCTACTACCTGTTGCAATGGGGGCTGCCCCTTTTTCGATAACTTCCGGTCGGCGGCACTGAGGGCGGCATCAACCATGATATCCACGAGATTCGCTGCCACTGATTGCTCAATAGCCTCTGGGGCTACTTCGGGGTGTCTTACTCGCAGTAATCTCAGTTCAGCTAAGCACTTGTTATGCGTAACGTTTAGTAGCCAGCTTTGAAACCAGCCTTCCTGTGCCGAGTAGTTTGCAGGGTTGATTTCAGGGCGTATCACAGGGCGTATCACAGGACATACCCAACATACCCATAGCTTCTCGAACGCTTCCTGCATCGCTGGCACCGCCACGCTAGATTGACCCAACATTCTGTATGCCAGGCTAAAGGACTGTCGAACGAAGGCGTCGTACAACTCCTCAAGCGGAAAGGCGCCGGCCCTGGAGACCCGGCGCACTATTTGCTCGCGAGCCATAGGTACGGGTGCCAGGCGAGTCAGACCATCCTGTGCCAACACTACCTCAGCTCGGGTATCCCTACCTGCGTTACCATTAGTTATAGGTGTGGTAGTGGACGTGGCTATGTTCATGATCTCTCTGGGAACTTGTGACTAATGGGGATGCTCCCTTCCCCTTCTCCGATTCTCTGCTCGCAGCACCCGCCGCACCCCGGTAATCCCGCTAGTCTGCAGACACACAAATACCCTGGTCTCGGACCAGGGTATTCTATCTACCGGCAATACACGCCACCCGGCGCTGGCATCATCGAGCATTATCGGGCAACATTGGTC
The DNA here is from genome assembly GCA_963797095.1 of uncultured Chloroflexia bacterium. Classification (GTDB taxonomy): domain Bacteria; phylum Chloroflexota; class Chloroflexia; order QHBQ01; family JADMIH01; genus JADMIH01. The sequence goes on from CAWCNY010000001.1 coordinate 283,749, forward strand.
ATTCCATTACGCTCGGCTCAGTAATCCCCTCTCCGTTGCCACAGCCACTGCCTCGCCACGGCTAGCGACTTGGAGTTTCTGCAGGATGTTCCTTACGTGGTACTGCACCGTCTTGGTCGTGATGTTCAGTTGCGCGCCTATCTGCTTGTAGGGCATACCTTGAGCCATGCAACCCAGGATATCCATCTCGCGCTTGGTCAGCGCGTCAGGATCCACTTCCCGCCGAGCCAGCACGGCAAAGCGGTCCATCACCCTGGTCGCCAGCGCGGGAGCGAGCGAAGACTCTCCACTGCCTGCGGCGCGCACAGCGGCTATAACGGTCGCAGGTGTTGCGTCCTTGAGCAAGTAGCCCCGCGCCCCCGCCTTGAGGCCGGCGAAGACCTCCTCATCCTGGTCGAACACGGTCAATATGACCACTTCAACCGCCGGGTGCGCCGCTCGCAACCGGGGTAGTGCTTCGATGCCCGACAGCCCGGGCATCTGCAAATCCAGGAGGACGACGTCAGGATGCAGGCGGGTCACCTGCTGGATTGCCGCCAGGCCATTTTCCGCCTCCCCTACGATCTCTATGTCCGGTTGCCCCTCGAGGATGTGGCGGATGCCTTGCCTCACAATAGAGTGGTCGTCCACGATCAGGACGCGGATGTGGCGAGCGTCCGAATGAGGAAGACTTACCAGATCAACAGGGGGAGGCCAAGCGGAAGGCTCGCGTAGAGCCTCAAGCAGGGTATCCTGCACGGGTAGCATAACAGCGGCCATAGTGGTACCCGAGCGGATGTAGGGAATGGTGGCGCGTACAGCAGTGCCATGTCCAGGGTGGCTGGTGACAAGCAGATCCCCGCCCAGGATACGCGCCCGCGCCGCCATGCTCAGCAGGCCGAAGCCGCCTTCATCTCTCGGTGCGGTAGCCCTCGTTGTACCTTTATTACTTGTAGTGCCCGGAGCTCCGGGCACAAAGCCGACCCCGTCGTCTTCGACCGTGAGGACGACGGCTCCCTCCTCGAACGCCAACCCCAGGATGACGTGGCGGGCGGCGGCATGCTTGTATATATTCTGAAAGGCTTCCTGGGCTACTCGGAATAGCGCTGTTGCCAGGTCAGGGGCCAGCAGACGTTCGACCCCATTGACGTAGAACTGGGTTGTGATGCCAGCCCGTTTCGCAAGTCCTGATAGCTCCACTGCCAGGGCGTCATGTAGCGACTGGTGCTGCAGAGGCGTTGGGTGCAGCCCCAGAACGGAGCGCCGAGCCTCCTCCAAAGCGCCACGTGCCAGTGCCTCAGTTTCGGCTAGGACATCGGCGTCCGCTCGCCTTCGCCTCGCTTTGTAGGGTTTGAGGGATTCGAGGTTGATTATAATGCCGGCGAGCGACTGAGCCAGTGTGTCATGGATTTCTCGCGCAATGCGATTGCGCTCCTCAACGACGGCCAGGGCGCGGGCACGTTCATCCAGGCGGCGATGTTCCAGCGCCACAGCGAGCAGGTTGGCGATGGGCTCCACCAGAAGCACATCCTCAGGGCCATGGATGCCTGGCGTATTGCTGATGACAACAAGCCCGCCCAGTACGTGAGGAGCCGCTGCAATGGGCACAATCACGCCCGCGCGCCCGGTCTGCTCCAGAAGGAGCCGGTCGCCGGGGTACTTTTCCGCCGTGGCCGCGAAATCTGTGACGACGACCGGCTGATTGGCAAGCAGAGTGGGACCAAATGAGAAGTCGCTGAACGGCAAGGATCGCCCGGCTGCCTCCGTTGGTGTTGGGGGATTGCAGAAGGCGACGGCGAGCTCATGGGCATCGTCTGCGCGCCTGGACTCCTTAGCCTCCCCAGGATCCCCGGCACTTGGCCTCAGCAGCACGGCCAGGGCATCATGGACGAGTATGTGCTCAGCCTGTTTGGCGACGACGTCGAAAATCCGAGGGATGTCCAGGCCAGCGGCGATTGCCCGCATGATCACCGTCAAAGGCGTAGCAGGGACAGATGCGACATGTGCGCCTGGTTGTGAGGAGGCTTTATTCGTATCTATTGCCCTGGTTGTTCAATTCCACGTTCAACTTTCATAGTCTACATTTTCCATTATACTGGTCGACCGAAATCCGTAAAGAGAGGCCCGGCCTTCTGAAGCGAACGAAGAGCTCAATGGCTGCAAATTGCATCAAAAGCACAGCACTGAGTGGTGACCAACTGGAAGAAACCCTGGCTGCTTCGCATCAGTTGCGCAGTATTGTTATAGACCACCTGCATCGCACACATCGCAGCCACGGCCCCCCCGCTCCCGGCTACGTCCAGGCAGTTGTCGCTCCTGTTGATAGGCGTCATCACCAGCGGCCCCTGTAATCACCCCGGGACCGGGCACTGACAATATGTGCCTGACCCTACTCTGTTTCCAGCGCAGTCCATGCACATGATGCGATCTGTCTTCCTGAATCCGTTGGTGATATAGTTATAGTTACGGTAGTGTACCAAACTCGTCTGCATCGTCCGCAGCAGCCATCTCTTAAGGAGGAGAAATGCTATGCCCAGCTTCAACCGGGATATCGCCAACCTTGCAAGAAAGAACTCGTTCTTCCGTCAGGAGGTAGTCACCGGCACCCACAGCCAGGTCGTCCTGATGAGCATTCCCCAGGGCGGGGAGATAGGCGAGGAAACCCACCTCGACGTTGACCAGACGCTCATCATTGTGGTAGGTCATGGCAAAGCGATCTTGAACGGCGAGCAAAGTGAGGTTGGGCCGAACAGTCTATGCTTCGTGCCTGCCGGAACCAGGCACAATTTCGTCAATACAGGCGACACCGACCTCAAGCTCTACACCGTTTACGCCCCGCCGGAGCACGCGCCCGGTACGGTACACAAGACCAAAGCTGAAGCTGACGCTGCCGAGCACCAGTAGCGCACCAGTGGAGAGCATTCTCCCACTCTGCTGCGGAAGTGACTTGTCGCTCCAGCACTGAACCTGTCGGTCGTGACTTGATAGGAACCGGTCATCATTTTGCCTGAGAGGCCTGTCACTTCCGGACATCCTAAAAGACTTCGCGGTAATTCATGGAGGCAAATGAACCATGAGTTTGCCACTGGAAGATAGCGCAGCAGCCAAATCGACCCACACGTCTGGCACGTCTGGCACGTCTGACACGTCTGACACGTCTGACACATCTGATGCAACCCCGGTGGCTAATATGGCCAATGCACAAAGAGCAGGACCGGTGGTGCCTCACGTGCCACCGGGCGGGGGGGAATTGGGCCGGCATCGGCAGCCTGGGCAGCCTCGGCAGCATCGGCGGGATGGCAGCAACCATCGCTCCCCACCCTGTTCAAGCAGCTGAACACGTCGCAACGTGGCCTGACCGCTCGGGAGGCTCGGGAGCGATTGGCGCGCTTTGGCCCCAATGAACCTGCGCCCGCACGCCGGAGGCCGCTTGTGGTGCAGGTACTCCTTCTCTTTGCCAACCCGCTGGTGGGCATACTGCTCTTCGCGAGCCTGGTATCGATCATCGTAGGGGACGAGATAAACGCTGGCATTATCCTGGTAATAGTGCTGCTCAGCGTAGCTCTCAACTTCTTCCAGTCCTACCGGTCTCAGCATGCTGCCGAGCGGCTACGGGCGCAGGTGGCTCCCACAGCCACAGCCCTTCGCGATGGCCAGTGGGTAGAGATACCCAGGCGTGAGCTGGTGCCAGGTGACATCGTTAGGTTGTCACCTGGAGATATGGTGCCCGCCGATGCCCGGCTGATAGATGAGCGAGACCTGCATGTACAGGAGGCGGCTCTCACCGGGGAGTCGATGCCGGTCGAAAAAGAAGCAATAGACGTGGACCTTGATGCCAAAAGCCCCCTTGAAGCAAGAAATACGGTCTTCCTGGGCACCTCAGTGATAAGCGGTATAGCAACGGCTTTGGTCGTCTTTACCGGGCGCAACACGCAGTTCGGGGATATAGCGACGCGCCTGTCGACTCGTCCCCCGGAAACCGAGTTCGAACGTGGTACCAGGCAATTCGGCTTACTCATAATGAGCACCGTCTTCTTCCTGGTGCTCTTCGTGTTCGTGGTTACCATCGCGGGGCACAAAGGCACACCCCTGGAAGCTCTGCTGTTCGCGGTGGCCCTCGCTGTGGGGTTGACCCCGGAATTCCTGCCGATGATTACCACTGTTACGTTGTCGCAGGCGGCGATGCACATGTCGCGCCGGAAGGTGATCGTAAAGAACCTTGCAGCCATACAAAACTTCGGCAGTATTGACATCCTGTGCTCGGACAAGACCGGAACGATCACCAGCGGGGAGATGGCACTGGACGGGCACCTCGACCCGCTGGGCAAACCAAGCGATAAGGCGTTGCTCCTCGCATACATAAACAGCTCTCTCCAGATGGGAATGAAGAACCCACTTGACGAGGCAATCGTGCAGCACGAGCAGGCTGAACACCTCGATATCTCGGGCTACACCAAACTTGATGAAATACCGTTTGATTTCGAGCGGAGGCTGCTGTCGGTGGGTGTAGAGGTGGCGGCGCAAAGTGCTGATACTGCAGGTACTGGCGGTGGCGCAGGGCCTGGTGCGGGCGCCAGTAGAGGCGCGGGTGCAAAGCGGCTGATGATTACCAAGGGCGCGCCGGAGAGCGTGCTGAGTGTCTGTACCACTTACGAGATGCCGACGAATGAGACAGAGAGTCAGTCCGACGTCCTGAGCTTGTGAAGGATGGACGAGAGGGGCCGCAATCTGTGCCAGACAACCTATCAGGATCTGAGTGCGAACGGCTATCGGGTGCTTGCTGTCGCCTGCCGGCCTGTAGAAGTGCAGCAAGCTTACAGGCTGGGGGACGAGCACGACCTGACACTCGTGGGTTTCCTCACTTTCCTTGACAGGCCACTGCCCGATGCGGCCTCTTCGCTGGAGGCTATGCGGCGGGATGGAGTAGACGTAAAGATCCTGACCGGGGACAACGAGCTTGTGGCTCGCCACGTCTGTACTGCGGTTGGTCTGGACGCGGGTAAGATCGTGCTGGGGGAGGAAATTGAAAAGATGAGCGACGTGGCGCTAGCCCATGTGGCCGAACAGAACAGCGTGTTCGCGAGGGTGTCACCCGCCCAGAAGAACCGGATCATTCTGGCGCTCAAGGGCCGCAGCCACGTGGTCGGCTATATAGGGGACGGCATAAACGATGCGCCATCTCTGCACGCGGCAGATGTCGGTATATCAGTAGCCGGTGGGGTGGACGTAGCCAAGGACGCCGCCGACATCATCCTGTTCGAACAGGGACTGGGAGTGCTGCATAGCAGCATACTGGAAGGGCGCCGGGCCTTCGGCAATGTGATGAAGTACCTGCTGATGGGCACAAGCTCCAACTTCGGCAACATGTTCTCGATGGCAGTGGCCTCGGTATTTCTGCCTTTCCTGCCAATGTTGCCCACTCAAATCTTGCTCAACAACTTCATGTACGATCTGGCCCAGGTGACCATCCCCACCGACAACGTCGACCGGGAGTTTATCGTGAAACCGAGGCGTTGGGACATCTCGATAATACGAGATTTCATGGTTTACATCGGGCCGATAAGCTCGATCTATGACTTTCTGACCTTCTTCGCCCTGCTGTGGGTGTTCAAGGCACCTGAGGAGTTGTTCCACACTGGGTGGTTTGTGGAGTCGCTGGCCACGCAGACGCTCGTGTTGTTCGTGATACGCACGCTGGGCAACCCCTTGCGGAGCAGGCCAAGTACACCGCTGGCCATCACGACGCTGATGGTGGTGCTGGTGGGCATCGCGCTGCGTGTCTCGCCACTGGCCCCATTCCTTGGGTTCGTGCCGTTGCCCATGGGTTTCTTCCTGTTCCTCGGGGGTGCAACAGTGACCTATTTGCTGCTGGTGCAGGTGGCGAAGCGCCGAATCATGCGGCGCTGGCTGGGGGCATAAGTTGGGGCACAAGAGAAGGTGACTTTGCCTGAACAGCGCCTAATGTTCCGGCAGCGATTTGGAGACCTGCAATACCTGATGAAGGCTGCCTAACGGCACGTAGTTGCTGCTGTTTGGCCATCGTTAGGACGCTCGAAGCTTCACAAGGAAGATTGCGAGTTCCCAGTTCTGACGCTTCCATCATTCAGTCCTCCCGCCAAGGTTCTCGGCCACCCAGTCGACGATGTAATCAAGGGCATTGGCGCTGTTATCGACACTGCTGTGCTCGATACCGCCCTCGCGGGGGGTGAATATCTTCAACTCGCGCTTGGGGCTGTTGACTAGCTGGTCGTAGGTCTGATAAGCATATTCGACAGGTATCTGGCGGTCGTTGTGCCCATGGGTGACGAGAAACGGCACCGTGATGCGGTCGAGAACCCCGTTTAGCGTCACTCGCTCCGCTATCCGCATGAATTCGTCCATATCCTTCGCGCCCCAGACCCACATGACATGCTCCCAATAGTGCGGCACGGGGCGCTCGCCCGCGAGGGCGAGCCGGCGCTTCTGGACCTCGCCCCAGTTGTGGTTTGCGCCCCACACCGCGCCCAGCGCAAAGCGTGGCTCGAAGGCCACCGCGCGAGGGCAGAAGTAGCCGCCGAGGGAGACGCCATGCAAACCGATGCGCTTGGGGTCCACATCATCGCGCGTTTCCAGGTAGTCCACCACCTTGCTCGCCCATAGCTCGGCGTTGTACACCGCCTTCATATTGTGCAGTCGCAGAGCCTCGCCGGTGCCCGGCTGGTCTACAATGAGGGAGGAGATGCCCCTCCTTGCGAGCTCACGAGGGCCACCCACTCGGTAGATCATCTCCTTCGTGCTGTCGAGGCCGTTGACCTGCACCAGGATAGGCGCAGGTCCACTGACACCTTCCGCGCGCACATACAGGCCCGCGATGTGGGCGTCTTGGTAGCGAATCTCCATGCGCTCGCAATTCTCCCGAGCCAGCCGCACACCTTTCTGGAACGTTGCCTGGAACTTAGCATAGAGCGCTTTGCGCGGCTCGTAACCGTGAGCCTGCATCCGCTCGCCGATTAGGTAGTAGGTTGCTGCGCGCCCCAGCTTGTTCCCCGCGCTGAGCAGCCTCCCCCGCGCCTCATCTTCGTCTGCCAGGCCGGCGAGTTTGTCGCCCGTTGCCACCCAGGACTGCATGAACGCCTGCGTCCCGGGATCGTCCCCTTGCCTGGCGATTTCGAGGAGGGGACGGCACATTTGGTCGATCTCGCCGATTTTCGCCCCCATTTCCATCGCCAGGTTGATCGACAGGTTCCAGACGTAGTTGCCCTTGAAATATTCAAACATCAACACACCTCCCGGCACGTGCCCGCAGGCGCTGCCTTACCGCCGTTTCTCCAGAGCGCTATCTGGTTGGAAGGTCTCAATTCGCCATGGCATTGCGAATGAGAAGCTCCACTGTGCCATCGTTGTGGAATCCAAGACTTTCTGCGGTGCGGGCATATAGTGGCGGGTAGTGGCCAAACGCCGATTCGAGCGTCTCGTTCGGCTCGTAACGGACGAGTTGGCGGCGATCCTCCCCGTAGCAGCGGGCAAGAGCCTCCACCAGCTCCTCAATTGAGAGGCGCAGCACCGGCAAGACCATTGTACGCGCCGATCTACGTGTCTCCGGCGTAAGTCTCGCCGCGTGCAGCAGATTGTCCACGCAGCATCCAACCGACATCCACCATGCGACGGCACGGGCCGATACCGGGCAGGTGTACGGCTCACCCGCAGCCAGCTTCCAGAAGATATCGCTCATGAACGCGGACAAGAGGCCTGAGGGTTCCGGCGGCCGCGCGACTATGCCGGGTAGCCGCAGCGCGATCCCGTCGATCCAGCCTCGCCTGCTGTAGTCACTGACAAGTATCTCCCCGATCAACTTGTGCGCACCATACGACAGCGTAGGTTTGGGTAGCGTGGCGTCATTTACCGCCGAGGGGAGAGGCTCTCCGTAGACGGCGATGCTGCTGGCGAGAACCGTTGTCGGCCGGCTGCCGAGTGCCCGTAGCTGCTCCAGGAGTTGGAGGGTGGCGTCGAGATTGACTTTGAGACCGAGCTCGTACTGCTGCTCGGCCAGTCCTCCTGGGATGCTCGCCAAATGGAAGACAGTGTCTACTCCCCCGCCCAGTGCTCGCTGCAATATTCCCACATCTGCGATGCTGCCGGGATATTGCTCGACACGCCGGTCTGCAGCTTCGCCGTCAAAGCGCTGGTCAATCAGCACAAGGCGTTCGAGGGGCTCGCCCAGGCCTGTGCCATCCACGAGCAGACGGCGCACCAGGCGACGTCCGACAAAGCCGCTTGCTCCCGTAATCAGCACCTGCATTACGCTTCACCTCGAGCTGGCACAGGTGCGCGCACCACCCGCTGGTCGATAGCGCCAAAGACGCTCCGGCCCTGGGCGTCGAGCACTTCCATGCGCACCATGTCGCCAAAGCGCATGAACCCGGTCGTCGGGGCACCATGATCGAGGATTTCGATTACGCGGCGCTCGGCGATGCATGCGCAGCCGGCGCTTCGGTCGGCGTTGGACACGGTGCCGGAGCCGACGATCGTTCCGGCTCGCAACCGGCGTGTCCTGGCGGCGTGCGCGATGAGATCGAAGAAGGTGAAGTGCATCTCGGCACCGCTCGGCCTGCCGAACTGCGCCCCGTTCAAGTAGACGTTCAGCGGCAGATGCACCCTTCCATTGCGCCACGCCCCGCCAAGCTCGTCTGGGGTGACGGCTACCGGCGCGAAGCTCGTCGCGGGCTTTGTCAGGAAGAAGCCGAAGCCGGTCTTCATCTCACGAGGGCCAAAAGCGCGCAGGCTCCAATCGTTAAGCAGCACGACCAACTTCAAGTGCTCTACAGCCTGCTCCGGCGTGCAGCCCATCGGTACATCATCGACGACGACCCCGTATTCGCCCTCGAAGTCGATGCTGTAAGTTTCGTCGGGCATTGGCACATCGTCGCACGGCCCAACGAAATCGTCTGAGCCGCCCTGGTAAATCAGAGGGATCGTCTCCGCGTCGGGTGGTGGTTCGAGATGGTAGGCTTGCTCCATCAGCAGGCCGTGGCTGAGAAAAGCCGAGCCGTCGCACCACTGGTACGCCCTCGGCAACGGCGGTGCCGCGGCCTGCGGCTCAAACGCAAACGTTTCGGGCGACCCACCCGCGTTTACTTCGTCGCACAACTGGCTTAATTGTGATGCCGTTTCGGCCCAGCCGTCGAGTGCCTGCTGGAGCGTCTTGGCCACCATGCTTGTCCTTGCAGCGCGGGATAGGTCGCGTGAGACCACGACAAGTGTGCCGTCGCGGCTGCCGTCTTTGAGAGTTGCAAGCCTCATAATTGACCTCTTCCTGGCTCCGATCGCCAATGGATCATGGGCTGGCCCGCGACGGGGCTGCGAAAATAAGGGATCGTAGTGCCTCGCAAGCTGCCGAGGTAGACAGTCCGCAGGTTAGGTCCACCAAAGGTCACGCTCGCCATCCACGGGCAGAGCGTGCCGTGATTGGCGCCCATGATCTCGGGTGTGAGCGTGCCGGCCCGGAAGTGCTCTTCGTAGACGGCGTTCGCCTGCGGGTTGCTATCGTCTAGCAGCGTCAACACGTCGCCTTCGGGCGTGATCGCCACCAGCTTGTCGAGGAAGATCAGCGTTACCCACAGGTTGCCGTAGCTATCGAAGGCGAGTCCATCTGGGTGCCCTTCAAGCTCGCTGGGGCCATACACCTCGCGGTCGGTCAGGGAGCCATCCGGGTGGGCGCGCATCCGCGAGATGTGCCGGCCTGTGCTCTCCACGACGTACAGCCACTCCTCCTTGTCGTCAAAGCGAATCTCGTTGGTGCCGTTGAAGCCCTCAGCTACGATGCGGATGCCCAACTCATCGATCAGCCCGATGTAGCCATCGGGTGTCTTCGAGTTGACTTGCCTGGTCCACGGAACCTCACGCGTGGTGACCGTGAACCAGATGCGATTCTTGGAGTCGCGTAGCGGAAAGTTAGCCTTGCCGAGCGGCTGCCCGTCGATCTCGGTGTACAAGGTGTATAACCGCCCCTCGCATGTCATTCTCTCGATCGCATCGGTGCCCCAGTTGGCGATGATGAAGTCGCCATTCTCGGCAAAGGCGAGGCCGTTCGGGAGCGATCCCTGCGCCTTCACGTATCGATCATTGAAGGCGGCAGTGCCGAGGGCCTTCTGTTCTATATAGGACGCGACCAGTTGCTGCTCACCGTCGGGCCTGATCCTCATCACGCCCCCGCGCGCATCCGCTGCCCAGATCGTGCCGTCGGGCTCGGTGAGGATGCACTCCGGGCGCTGGAGGTCGTGGCCAATCGTGCGGATCGACTCGCGATCCAACTGCCAGCCGTCGAGTGGATTGGGTGTGGAACGTGCCATAGTCATAGTATCGGTATTCGGTATTACTGATTCATGTGTGTCGCCCCAGGCGACCAGATGCCTTGCTTGCCGGGGAAAGGATGCCGAAGGAATTCGGGTCGAGGTACTCTTTCAAGTCTTCGATAGATTCCATGGCCTCCGAGAATATCAGCTCGGATACCCGGGGCGGAAGAATCTGGCTCATAGGTCAGTTCTTTTCATTTATTTGGTCAAGTGATCGGTCAAGCCTACCGGTGGGGTTGCGCCCCAGCAGAATATCCTCAGTCCGTTCGCGGATCTGCCAGTTCCGCTCCGGATGCGTCAGGATGTAGAACCGCTCCTCACGCACTGCCTCCAGCACGAGGTAGGCCACCGATTCGGGAGGCATGGCTGTTTCGAGCGCCTGCTGCAGACGTTGCGGAAGCGCAACGTCTCCGGGCTCTTCTCCGGATCGCGAGGCGCTGCTCAGAATGTCGGTCCTGACGACGCCCGGGAGCAACAGGGACACACCGATCTGAGGCGAGTGCTCGGCCAATTCGTGGTAGAGCGCCTCGGTGAAGCCCACAACTGCGAACTTGGTCGTCCGGTATACACCTAGCCCCGGCGGAGAGATAACCCCAGCTATCGAGGCCGTGTTCACGATATGGCACGGCACCCCCTGTGCGCGCATGATGGGGGCGAATACCCGGACGCCATCTACGACGCCCCAGAGGTTGACGCCAAGCGCCCATTCCCAAACCGCGGCGGTGCTCTCCAGGATCTGGGTCATGATCCCAACGCCTGCGTTGTTACACAGTAGATGGACACCACCGAAGGCACTCACGGTCGCCTCGGCCAGCGAGTTTATGTCCTGGGCTTTTGACACGTCCGTTGGCACGGCCAGTACGTGTGCGCCTGATGCTTGCAGCTCGGATGCAGTCGCCTCCAGGGCAGATACCCTCAGATCAGCGAGCACGACGCGCATCCCTTCCTGGGCGAACCTGAACGCTAGGGCTTTGCCGATCCCGCTTGCCGCCCCCGTAACGACTGCAACTTTATCTCGAAACTCACGCACCAGGACGATCCCCTCGCGCTTGCTCCTCCAACCTGATTTTCAGGGCAATAACGAAAGCCGTGCCAGGTGCGCCGTATGCCGAATCGGATAAGTGGTTCTGGGTATATTTGCGAATAAGCTCCTCAGCATCTGCGTCTTGCAGCGCGAGCGGCGCATGAACATGCTTCACGTGGTGAAACTCTGCCTGAGTCATGCCCGGTCGCCGCCCTGTCGCGATGAGGAACTTGATCATAGCTCCTCCTCGAACATGGCCACCACTCGGCTCCAGGCGGCGCCGGTGCCCCGCAGGTTGACGGGGAAGGCCATCACCGTGAAGCCGAAGGGGGCTGGGAGTTGATCAAGGTTCGCCAGCTTCTCGATCTGGCAATACTCCTTTTCGCGCCCCAGTATGTGCGACTCCCAGAACTGCGATCTGCCCGCCTTAGCCTCCTCAGCCATCACGTCGTTGGGGCGGTCGAGACCCCAGGCGTCGATGCCGATCAGCTTCACGCCCCGGTCGATCAGCCATTCGGTGGCTGAGCGCCGCAGACCGGGGTGCATCAGCTCGTAACCCGGCTCTTTGAAGTGCTTGCTCGTATCGGTGCGCACCAGCACGATATCGTAGGGCTTGAGGGTGTAGCCGATGCGCTCAAGTTCCGCCTGCACGTCCTCGTCCGTGATCCCTTCTCCTCGCTTTTTGTGCGTCATGTTCAGGAGCACGCCATCACCGAAGCACCAGCGTATAGGCACCTTGTCGATCGTGCGCGTCTCGCCGAGTTTTGCCGGCCCGTAGTGGAGGGGCGCATCAATATGCGTGCCTGAGTGGGTGGTGAGGGTCACCGTTTCGGCGTTCCACACAGCGCCGTCAGGCCAGTACGTTTCATCGAGGCCCACCACCTGCTTGCTCTGGTTAAGGCCTCGCTCCTGGCTCATATACTCTATGTGGTGTTTGTTGAACTCGAACTCCGAGGTTTCGTTGCCCAGACAGTCGCTGAGATCTATCAGCGTGACCCTTTTGCCTCGGTACTCAAACACCTCTGCCACTGCGTTTGTCCTTCAGACTGAATGAGTTACAAAATAACGTCCGCCCAAGGTGCCCTATGCGGGCTGCGCTGCTAACTCGAATGACCTGCGTGTCGCCCCCTCGACGTCGGCATTGGGGCTGTGCTCTCGCTCCCAGCTGGCTATGAGCAACGAAATATCCACGAACTCCTTGCAGCGCTCGAAACGGCGGTTGCTGTAGTGCTCAAGCGCCTGGGCCAGGTCGTCACTCTTTGCCAGCTCGTCGCCGAGCACCACTGCGTCTTCCATCACCATAGCGGCACCCTGGGCTATATGTGCCGTCATAGCATGCGCCGAGTCTCCCACAAGCACCACTCGGCCGCGGTGCCACGGAGCGGGCACCAGGATCGACTCGAAGGGGCGGTAAACCACGTGGGAGGAATCGGTGATCTGGTCCTGGATGTCGATCGCAGGGCCAGGTGGGTAGGGTGCAAGCAGAGCCCGCATCCGACTGGCAAGCTCGCTTTCCGGCACGCGCAGCTCCGCGCCGGGGGCTGGTGTCTCTACCAGGAATATGTACATAAGATCAGGGCTGAGAGGGACAAAACCGACGCGAGGATCGAGGCCCATGAACATCCAGATGTCCTTGATTTCCTTGGGCTTGGGGAGGTTATAGCGCCAGACCATCTGCCCCTCGAAGTGCGGCTGCAACTCCTCCCCCTCACCGAACACCAGCCGCCGCACAAGGGAGCGCAAGCCGTCGGCGCCAACGAGCAGGTCGTACTCTCCTGTTGTGCCGTCGGTGAAAGAGACGTGGACGCGGTCGGGCGTCTGCTCCAGGCTCCGCACAGTGACACCGACCTGGACCGGGACGCCCTCAGCGTGAACAGCGTCCTGAAGGATAGAGTGCAGGCGAGGGCGTGCGATGGCGTTGGTGGCAGGGAATTGCGGCCCTGCGAGCTTCGGCTGGGGGATGCGTGCGATCAAGTGCCCATCAGGCGTGTGTAGCTCAAGCGCGTCCATGCCGTAGCCTTCGGCCACGACACGCTCGGCGAGGCCCAGGGCAGCTAGAGCGCGCAGGGCGTTCGCCTGCTGAATGATCCCGACCCCGTAGACGTCCCACCTGGGGTTCACCTCTACTATTTCACACTCAATATCTGCTTTGCACAGCGCGACGGCGGTGCAAAGCCCCCCGATCCCCCCGCCGACAATCAGAACCCTCTGCACTGAAGCCATAGCCTACTCCTTTGTTGTCTCGCGTGTCGTCTCGCGTGTTGTCCTGTGCCCTTCGCCCATGATGCTGGCGGACATTGCCAGCTCAGGCTCGCCGATCACAGGGCCCGCTGCGGGCGGGAAGGCCTCGAGCATCGAAGGGGGCATCTCGATGTTGCGATACATGGAGTTGGGCCCTTCCGTGCCTTGCCAGTCGACCGGCTCCCAGTCGGGCACGTAGTTGCGGTACCCCAGACTGTTCAGCTCGATGCGCAAACCCCCAGGCTCGCGGAAGTAGAGGTACATCTGCTCGCCGATGCCGTGCCGCCCGGGTCCGAACTCGATAGGCGTGCCCGCCTCCACGAGAAGGTCGGCGGCGCGAAGCAGGTCCTCCGACTCCTCCATCCAGAAAGCCAGGTGGTGAAAGCGAGCTGGTACGCCCGAGAAGTCGCCCGCTATGCCTAAGTCGTGCGAGGTCTCGTTGGTGGTTGTAACTGCGAAGACAGCTCTCTGGGGGTCCGGATCGAAAGGGATGTAGGCCATGACACGGAAACCGAGGACGTCTCGGTTCCACGCCGCCGTGCCACGCACGTCGTTGGCCGCCACTGTAAGGTGATCGAGTTGACGAGGTGCGATGCCGCGGGCTATGCGCTTTTGCGGGCGGTCGGGGTAGCTCGACCGCTGCTCTGGCGATGCTTTGTAGCGCTCTACTTCCCAGAACACCTCCATCGAGTGCCCGTCGTGGCCCCGGAAGCGGTAGGAGCGCCCATGCCCGACCGACCGCTCGATCCACTCTCCTCTGGTGCCGCTGGCCTCGATGCCGGCCACCGCTTCCTCCAGCTCCTCCGGGCCGAGGGTGCGCCAGGCACCATGGCCGAGAGCGGGCTGGTCGCCCTGGGTGAGAATCAAGCTGTGCTGATAGTAATCGCCCCAGCAGCGCAAGTAAACAGACTGACCTTCCCTGTGGACCTCGTCCAGCCCGACGACATCTTTGAAAAAGGCGACCGATTGCTCGAGCCTGGGCGTGATAAGCTCCACGTGTGCTATGTGAGCGAGCAAGTGCTTTCGTCCCATGTACTTCTCCTCAATACTACTCTGCTACCCGTCCCTGCTACCCGTCCCTGCTACCCGAGCCCGGCCTGCTCAGAGCACTCCCAGGCACATTGCACCCTACCTTGCCTAGCCAAGTCCAGCCCTCCGCCGTCAGGTTAGGGGCATGTCCATCTGTCTTGCCGGCACTCTACACGACTAACAGGAGTAAGGACCAAATGAGATGGGCAGAGTATATATCGCCCTTGCGCCGCGGACTACCAAAAAAAGCTGGGGAAACGACAACTCCCCGGTTGAGCATCTTCTCCCAAAATACAGGTAGTGCTCTCAGCTTGAGCTCGTGGCGGTTGTGTCAGCCGGTGGCCGTGTTAGCGGGTGGGTAGTGTCAGCCGGTGGCCGTGTTAGCGGGTGGGTAGTGTCAGCCGGTGGCCGTGTTAGCGGGTGGGTAGTGTCAGCCGGTGGCCGTGTTAGCCGGGCCGTGTCTATTGACAGAGCGCGCGGCGGCCATTCGCGTCGATACATCCACCTTGCAATGCAGTTGGTAGTGTGCAGACAGCTGACAGGTAGCTGACCACTATGTGCTCAGGCCGATCACCAGCCTCTCGTCGATCTGCAGGCTGGACAGAGCGCCTGAGACCTTGTGCAAGGAGAGCCCAAAGCCCGGAGTCTTCACAAGAAACGGCGCCTCCTGATCGGCGGAGCCCTGCCGATCAGGAGCGTCGCCAATGGCTGAATGCATCCAGCCTTCATAGCTCGAGAACCACTATGCGCTACCAGATAGGGAACGCTTGCACAAGAAACCTCAATCCAGGAGAACCTTATTTCGCGGCCGGATCGGCTTCGGCCAGTAAGCGCGAACACATCCGGTGCCAAGCCTGCACTTCCTGCAAGCCAATCGGCTCCTCGGTAAACGCCTGCCCTTCCCACTCAGCCGAGATCGTCCCCATGTAGGCGGTGCGTTTCAGGAGGGCCATGATCTCCTCGTAAGGTATGGAAGGCTCGTGACCCAACTCGTCCACATGGTAGAACTTGCCGTGAATATGCCGGGCGTAAGGCAGCAACTCCGTCCACATCTCCACAGACATGTGGCCGAACATTGTCATCGCCGTGTTCAGCTGGCCCATCACTGCCGGGCCGGCGCCGAGCCTGGCACCTGCCTCATGCAGAGCACCAAACTTCTCGGGTATGCTCTTGTCGGTGTACCAGATCTCTTTCACGGCCTGGATCAGTTTCTCAGTCCCCCCTGCGCGTCGCAAGTTGCCCCAGTAGCCTTCCGGAATCGAGCGCATGCTCGTACTGAAGTCGGGGATGAAGCCGAGGAAAGGGGAGCCGACACGGTCGTACATCTCGCGAAATGCCACCACATCCGGGTGATCAACTGCAAGAGGCGAGTGCAACTCGCACGCAAGCTGTATGCCATATTTTTCGGCGGTGGGCACCAGCTCCTCCATGACGTCAATTCCAGCGCCCGGCTGGTAACGGTATACGGGGAAGCCCATTTTGGCGCTGCTGACGATCTGCCGCTTAATGTAGTCCAATCTCTCGTCGTGCGTCATGAGGCGGTCCTTACGCCTCCCGATGTCGGAGTTGCCACCCAGGCAGGAAGGGATGAGGCCATTTTTCTCGAGGAGCTCCCGGAAATGGTTCGCGGTCTCGTCCGAGACGTCCGGGAAGTCGCGGAAGCTCTGGAAGCCCACCACCTCCACCGCCGGGCCGAGGCCAAGCTCGGCTATCTTTGCCAACATCTCCTCCAGGGTGTAGAGTCGCTGCTGCCATTCGTTGGTCAGGCTGAACAGGGTAGTACCGAGCACCGGCCCACCTGGCCCTTTTGCTTCTTGTTGAGCCATCATCAACCTCCACTCGCTTCGCTTGCGACCTGGGTGGTCGAGTATCTGGTGGGAATGGTTAGGAATAGCCCGGGGCCAACCGCTATATATGGGAAGCGGAGCGCGATTTCCGCCTCAACGGTATGCTCCTCTCCCGGCTTGACCTTGCCGGGATCCTGGACGTGCACGTGAGCTGTGTCCTGCACGAACCAGAACTCCTCGACCTTATCTTCCATTTCCTGGAGGGTGAACTGCTTGCCGTTCACCTCGAAGCGTATCGCTCCGGGGTTGACCGGCTGCCCGTCCAAGCTCAAGGCGACCTTCTCGACGCACGATATCGGCAAGGAACGATACCAGTTCAGGCGAACCCCAACTTCGTATCCGTCGTTGTTGGCTCGCAGGCTGTTATCTTCTACAATGCGCAAATCTGCTCCCATGCTTTGCTTACCTCCTTTACTCCGCAAGCAGGCGCGAGCACATATCATTCCAGGCCTTTACTTCCTGGAAGCCGATCGGCTCTTCAGTGAACGCATGCCCTTCCCATTCGGCCGAGATCGTGCCCCTATATCCTGTGCTCTTCAGCAGGGCCATAATCGCCGAGTAGTCTATTGAAGGCTCCTGTCCCAGCTCATCGACGTGGTAGAACTTGCCGTGGCAGTGGCGCGTATATGGCAGCAGGACCGCCCAATCCTCCACCGGCATGCGGCCGTTCATCGAGATCACCGTGTGCAGCCTGCCCTCCATCGCTGGGCTAACCCCAAAGCGCTGGAAGATCTCGTGCGCTGCGGCGAACCGCTCCGGCCCGCTGTCGATAGTGCGCCAGACCTCTTTGGTCTGCTCGATCAGCTCTTCGGAGACTCCAGCCCGACGGGGGCCTTCCCACTGTCCCTCGGCAATCGACTTCATGCTTGAGCCGAAGTCGGGCACGAAGCCCAGGTAGGGAGTTTGCAGACGCTCGATAAGCTCCAACAGCCTGACCACGTCGGGCGACCTGGTCGTTTGAGGAGAGTGGACCTCGCACCCGATGTGCACGACCTCACGCTCGGCCAGAGGCAGTAGTCTCTCGTAGATGTGCGTGGGCAGGTTGGTGACGAGGCGCAGCACCGGAAAACCCATCTTGTGCGCGCTCATAAGCTGCCGCTCAACGTAGTCGATTATCTCGTCGTCGGTCAGGAAGCGGTCGCGCCACAGACCGTAGTCGAGATTGCCACCGAGCGAGCTTGCTACGAAGCCATATTTGTCCATCAGGTCCCGCCAGTGGCCCGCGAACTGGTCCGACACATCGGGGTACTCTCGGAAGCTCTGGAAGCCGACCGCTTCAATCGCGGGTCCCAGCCTTAGCTCCGCGACTTTGGCCATCATGCTCTCGAGGGTATAGAGTCGCTGCTGCCACTCGTTTGTGAAGGAGTAGATAGAGACGCCAAGAATGGGTCCTTCTGTCTTCATCACTTTACTCCTGTCACGCCTGTCACGCCCGTGACATCTGATGCGACTTGCTTATCTGAGCAGGTGCTGGTCAGCACCAGGCACTTCCCCGGCCCGACCACCATGTACGGCCGGCGCATAGCCAGCAGGGCGTCGACCTTGTGCTCCTCACCCGGCTTCACGCTGCCCGGCCGGTGAACCCGCACCCAGAGCGTATCTTGCACGAACCACTGCTCGTAGATCTTGTCCTCGAGCTCGGCGAAGCTGTAGCGGTGGCCGTTGATCTCGAAGATCATGTCCTTCTTGTCGATCGGCTGCCCATCAAGGCTGATCTCAAGCTGTTCAAGGCAAGACAGGGGGAGAGAACGGTACCAGTCGAGGCGAAGGCCGATTGCAAACCCGTCGTCCGTCGCCCGCAAGCTGTTGTCCTCTACGATGCGCATGTCCCAACCCATAGTCGTTTACCTCCATGTAGCCCGGTTTGCCCCGCCTGGCTCATTTAGAGACAGCTCAGTCTGCGGGCACCTACTGAGTGGCTGAGCAGACTATCCCAGTCGAATAGTGCGCCCCTCCCGCGAGGACTGGTAAATCGCCAGGATCATCTCCAGGCTCTTGATCGCCTCCTCACCCTTTATGTCCGGCTGCACCCCCGCCTCCAGACTGGCGTAGAAGTTGTCGATCTGCTGCTTGTGGCTCACACCCCAGTAGCCCCTTGGCGCTTTCCAGGTCACGGGAATCAGCAGCACTCCCCACTCGTTCAGAGTACGCATGGCTGCCTGGCCGGTGCTCTCGTTGAAAAAGGCCTGGAAGTCCGCCTCGTTCAGAGTCACCGTCGGGTCGTTGACAACGGTCAGCTCGCGGCCGTTCTTGTAAGTGATAATAGCTTTGTCGAACTCAAGCAGGGCTGTGCCGTGCTCGCAGTGTGTCTCCACAACCACGGGGGCGTTGTAGCTGAAGTTGTTGGTGGCGAAGAAGACCGACTTCAACCCGTTGCGGTAGGTGATCAGTCCCTCGGCTGTGTCTTCAGTCTCGATCTCCGGGTGGTTGCGGTTGGCAATAGTGGCTTGGATGCTGGCGATCGGATTGTCCACGAACCAGCGGGCCAGGTCCATCACGTGTATTGACTGGTCAATCATGAGAGAGCCGCCCTCTTTATCCCAGGTGCCGTGCCAGTCGCTGCGCTTGTAGTAGTCGGCGGGCTTGGTCCACGAGAGGATGATGCGCTGCCCCACGATCTTACCCAAGCTTCCATCCGAGATGGCCGCTTTGACGGCCACTGACGCCGAGTTGTAGCGGTTCTGGCTGATGACGCCGAGGGTGACGTTGTTGCGCCGAGCGGCCTCTACCATGGCCCTTGCATCTTCCATGTTGATGGCCATCGGCTTCTCGGTGAGCACATGCTTGCCGGCATTCATGGCATCTATGGCCATGGGCGCGTGCAGGTAGTGTGGGGTCAGGATATGCACAACGTCAATATCGTCCCGCCCTAGCATCTCGTGGTAGTCCTCGTAAGCCTCACACCCCAGCAGGGCGGCTGCCGTCTGCCTGGCCTCGAATTTGACGTCACATACCGCCCTCACCTGCACATTGGCGAGCAGGTGCAGCGGGAAGGCGTGCATACCGAAGATAGCACCGCAGCCTATAATCCCAACCCCATACGTTTTCATCCTACAGTGTCCTCCTGTCTCATATGAACAACATCACCCGTGGCCGCCGACGTGTAGATTGCCTCCAGGATCTGAGTGACGGTGTAGGCCTGCTCGGGCTTCACAACCAGCTCGGCCCCCGTCCTGATGCTGTTGAACCATGCCTCCTGCTCCTTGTACATGCCGGGGAAAAACTCCGGCGGCTGGCCGCTGCCGATGAATGTGCCGCCGAGTGCGTAGTTCTGGATGTACAGTCTGCCGTTGTGTTCGCCGTTCACCCGCACGTGGAAAGTGCGCTCGCCGCCGAAGTCGGCGGTACGCACCACCGGCCCGGGTGGTGGGTACATGTCCGCCCCCGCCTTCGTGCCGCACAGAAGCGTCATAGTCTGGTCTGCCACGATCGTATTCAAAGCCCACGAGGCCTCCAGAATGACGGTAGCACCATTCCTGAACTTGACGAGGCCGAATGCGCTGTCTTCGACTTCGTAGGTGGCAGGGTTCCATGGGCCGAAACCATTTGCCTGGCTGCCGATCTTGCCAATCTTGTCGAAGGTCGAGCCGAGCACCGTCACAGGCTCATAGTTCTGCAGCATCCACAAGGTGATATCCAGTGCGTGTGTGCCCAGGTCGATGAGTGGCCCGCCACCTTGCTTCTCTTTGTCTGTGAACACGCCGTGAGTAGGCACGCCACGCCTGCGGATCGCAAGGGCCTTGGCGAAGTAGATCTCGCCCAGCTCGCCCCCCTCGCACAACGACTTCATGAACAGAGTATCCTCACGGAAGCGGTTCTGGTAGCCGATCGTGAGCAGCTTGCCGCTCGACCTGTAGGCCTCGAGCATCGCTTTGGCCTCGGCCGCGGTCTTGGCCATCGGTTTCTCGCACAGCACGTGCTTGCCGGCCCTGAGGGCAGCGACCGTGATCTCGGCGTGCGAGTTGTTGGGCGTGCAGACGTGTACCACGTCGACGTCGTCGCGCGCAACCAACTCCCGATAGTCCTCGTAGACCCCAGCATCGGGGGGACCGTAGCTCTTGGCTGCTGCCTGAGCACGCTCGACGATGATGTCGCAAAAGGCCACTATCTCCACGTCTGGCTGCCGGGAGATGCTAGGCAGGTGTTTGCGGTTGGCAATACCGCCGCACCCCACGATGCCTATTCTGATCTTGTTCATGTGCCTATTCCTTTCCAGCTAGGATTGCTTGAGTATGACAATGCCCAGGACAATGCTGCCAGCGTTACTCGGACACGTTGTCCGGGGACCTTGACCAGACAGCACATTGCTGCTATAATATGCTTACACGTGTAAGCATATTATAGCAGAGGTTCGTTTTTGTGTCAATTGCCTCAAACAACCAAAGTGCCGGACACTCGACCGGCAAGTCAGCACGTGAGCAACCAGCGATGCAGGACAACCAACACGACCGACAACACGACCGACAACACGACCGACAACACGACCGACAACACGACTGCAACTCCAGGCCCGAACCCGAACCTGAGCCCGAAGTGAGGCCGAAGCGCACGGGCCGACCTACCAGGGGCGACGTGGCTCGACTGGCGGAGGTCTCCGGCGCGACTGTGTCGTACGTGCTCAACGATGTGCCGGATTCCCGCATAAGCGAGGCGACCAAAGAGCGGGTGCGGCAGGCTGCAGCGAAGCTGGGGTACGTCCCTGACGAGCTGGCAAGCTCATTACGCTCCGGCCGCAATGATCTGGTGCTGCTGCCCTTTTTCGACTGGCCATACAACCAGAGTTCCATCTCCTTCTTGCAGGAGCTTGCCAGGCAGCTGTCCGGAATGGGTTATTCCGTCATGCTGCGCTTTTTCGGGCAAGAGGAGAAGCGTGCCCTGGCGCGCAGGATCGCCTCGTTTCACCCTGCGGGTGTGATCGTTATGTCGGAGGAGCTGTCGCCGGACGACCGCGAAATCCTGGCTCGCAACGGCGTGCAGGCGGTGCTCGTGTATGGGGGAACGACGGGGGACCCGGCGCGTACGGTGCCCATAGACTTTACCCATGCCGGAGAGCTCGTCGGGCAGTATCTAGTCGATAAAGGGCACCGCCGCCTGGCAGGGGTGGTACCGCGCGACCGGCGCATCCTCAGGATAGGTCTGCAGCGGTTCGAGGGGCTGCGGCGAGTAGGCGAGCGGTTGGGCGCGTCAGTTGAGCGCGTTGACATGAGCTATGACATCGGTGAGGCGGCCAGGCTCGCTGCCGCATGGCAGCGAGGTCCTCGGCCCAGCGCCGTATTCGCCTATAACGACGAGTACGCCTTCCTGCTGCTCGCCGCGCTACAGGACGCGGGCCTGCGAGTGCCGGACGACATCGCCCTGGTGGGCTGCGATGACTTGACCTTATGCCTCCTGACCAGGCCGCGCCTGACGTCCGTGCACACCGGGATACCTGAGCGCATCCAGGCGCTGGTCACATACTTCGATGCGCTGATGCAGAGCCGGACGCCCGAAAAGCCGCCCAGTTTTGATTTGTCGTTCGACCTGGTGGTCAGGGAGTCGGCATAGGCGGGCCGGCTCTCGAGCTACAGCTGCTCAAGTTGTTCGTGTAAGGAGATATTTCGTCTACGCAGACTGCGAAGGCCCTCTAGCGCGCCCGCAGTGAGATTGGGAATGTATTAGTGGGTACCAGCACCAGCAGCACTAGCGCCAGCATCAGCATCAGCACTGATGCTAAACTGAATGTCGAGCGGTGGTGACCGTGACTACGATCGTGACTATGATCGTGACCGTGGCTATGATCGTGATCGTGACGCAGATCCCCATGTTTTTGGGGTATTCTGTCGGCCTGTATGAGTGTATGCTCCCATTGCGGATGAAAACCCCGGACTGTTCGACCAGGGGGTAACCGGGCCGTGTCAGCCGTGACAGCAGTTCCTGTTTTGTCAAGCACAAGGAGGACGGAATGAAGCACGTAATAGATCCGGAGGACGTAGAGAAGTGGCCCTTGGAGAAGCACATCGGTGTCACATCGAAGCTGCTTGCGGACGGCCAGAACATGACCGTGCTCTGGTCGCGCTGGGAGCCGAACGCCAGCGCGCCTGAGCACACCCACCCGCACGAACAGATCGGTCTTTGCCTGCAAGGCGAGATCGTCTTCACGATAGACGGGCAAGACCATGTGGTGCGCGCCGGGGAATTCTACCACATCCCTCCTAACGCACCACATTCCGAAAGGAACACCAGTGCAGAGCCGGCGGTTCTGACCGATTTCTTCGCGCCAGTCCGCAGCGACCTGCTAGAACGCCGATTCGAGCCAACAATTGTCGGACCGGATAGCTCAGGGCAGTAAGGGCCCGCAGATGAAGGGCTCATCAGCTGGGCTATCGGGTGACTCACCAGAGAAAGGGTGAAGAGGAACTATGATAGTGAACATCAGGCGGCGCACTTTGGCCGGCGTGCCGGCTACCCTTGAGGTTGAGGAGGACGGATTGCTGACCTTCGCCCTCGAGCTGCAGATGCTCAAGCTGTACGAGCAAGGAGACATCTCGTCTATGCAGGCTTCGGAGACCCTCCAGCGTGTCCGCAGTGAGATTGGAAAAGTGCTGGGGCCCGCCAGTACAGGTACGGGTACGGATACGCAACTGAATGTCGGATGATCACGACCAAACTCGTGATCGTGACGCAGAATCCCGTGTTTTTGGGGTATTCTGCCCGCCTGTGTGACTGTATGCTCCCGTCGCAAATGAAAACCACAGGCCGGTCGACCAGGGTAAGCAGGCCGCGTAAGCATTCAATTTGGACATAGGAGGACGTTCGAATGCTGGATCCACAGACCATTCAGATGAAAGGCTTCAGGAATGTCGTGCAGGACGGCCAGGCGGTTGGCTTCCAGGTGCGGGTGCGCTGTCCTTACTACCGAGGCATCTGGCTCTCGCTTCTGGAGAAGGCTGAGCTGGCCGTAAATGGCGAGACGTTCCCGCCTGAGAAAGTGCGGTGGACGATAAACGGCGAGAACTTCACGAGCCCACAATTGGCCGTGCAGTCCCAAAAGCGCTGGCTCTTCGAGGAGCCGGTGACCCTCACTGTGGACAAGCCCGGCGGCTTAGTGCCGGGCCTCCACGACGTCGAGGTGTCGATCAGCTGGCGTTGGTCGTACATCCCAATCGAGTTTCAACCAACGACGAATATTTCCCACAGGAAACTGGTTCTGGTTCGATAGCGTCGCGTACCCTGTGATCGCACGCGACCAGGAGAGACAAAATGACTACAACCCCGTCCGATATACAGCTAGGCGTTACCCTGTACAGCTATGGCGGCGACTTCCTGGTGACCATGAGCCTGGAAGATTGCCTTGCGGACATCGCAGACATAGGCGCGACCGGCGTCGAGATCCTGGCCGATACTCACATACCTGGCTATCCCAATCCCACCGCCGAGTGGATCGAGGAGTGGCACCGGTTGCTCAAGAAGTACAACCTCACCCCTACCTGCTACTCCAGTTGGGTCGATACCCGCCTCCATAACGACCGGCCTCTGCCGGTGGACGAAGCCGCGGCCATACTTCGTCGCGATGTAGAGCTTGCTCACAAGCTCGGTTTCACGCTCGTCCGACCGAAGCTTGGTGTTGTCAGCCAGGACCTCATACCCGATCCGGTGTGGCGCGAGACTGTGAAGCGGGTACTGCCCGATGCACAAAAGTACGGCGTGCGTATTGTACCTGAAATCCACGCACCGACGCCGCTCAAATCCAAGATAGTTAACGACTACCTGGCTCTGACGAAGGAGACGGGCACGAGATATTTCGGCCTCCTCGTAGACACGGGCATATTCCAGGACCGGGAGCGAGCCGCGGAACATGCCGACTCGCAGTACATCTTCGGCCAGGTGATTACCGATCCAGCCATAAAGGCCCGGGTCGATCGCGAAATGTCCAGGCCTCTGGGTGTAGACCCTGCTGATCTGGCTGAAGTGATGCCATACGTATACCATATACACGGCAAGTTCTGGGAGATGACCGACGACCTGACAGATCCTCACATACCGTGGGATAGAGTCATCAAGGCGTTGGTGGAGGGGGGCTACAAAGGCTCGATATCGAGCGAGTACGAAGGAGCCAGAGACCTCTTCCGCGCCTCGGACATGCTGCGCCGCCAGCACGTGATGCTACGCAGACTTCTGGCTGAGCACGGTGTGGACGTACCTTTCAACCAGTCGGTTTAGTAGATGCGTGGTCACGGCGAGGGGGATGGCGCGAGCGGTATGCCATCCCCCTCGTCCGTCCCAGACCGAGCGGTTCCACTCACATACCGGTGAGGCGTGCAACGACAGTTGCGAAAGGCGCTGGATCCGGTATCCCCCCTAGAATGGTTACGTAGGACAGGCCCA
This sequence comes from uncultured Chloroflexia bacterium, assembly GCA_963797095.1. Taxonomy (GTDB): domain Bacteria; phylum Chloroflexota; class Chloroflexia; order QHBQ01; family JADMIH01; genus JADMIH01. The sequence goes on from CAWCNY010000001.1 coordinate 308,564, forward strand.
ACAGCTCACGGCGCATCTGCAGGTCCTCAATTATCTGTTCAACGCTCCCTATGAGGGCGTGCGGAGACTGCACGACGTCTGCCGGGGTGGCCGACGCCGCTATTGGGCCCCAGCCCCTCAGGAACTCCGCTGCCGCGCCCTCCCTGTCGTCAGTGACGGCCACGAACAGCACCGGATGGTTCAGCTCAAGCTCGGTGAAGCGGTCACCGGCTGCAGCCCGAATCCACTCCACTTTCCGGCGCGTTGCCTCGGCAGTGAGGCTGGTGAAGTCCAGCATGCCATCTCGAGTGGTCCTAAGGTTGAGGCTTACGATGTTGGCCTCGCGGGCAGCCAGCGAGAGCATTCGCTGCCCGCCGCCGCCCAACAGGATCGGCGGGTGAGGCCGCTGCAATGGCGTGGGCCGCGATACGAGGTTATCGGTCCTGTAGTACTTGCCGGTGAATGATACCGGCTCTTCCTCTGCGGCAAAGAGTTGCTTGATCAGGCGCACCGCCTCTTCAAGTCGCTCTATACGCATGCCTGGTGGATCGAGAGGCATTCCTCTCTCCAAGTAGTCCCCCTGGCGCCACCCTGTGCCCAGGCCAAGCTCCAGGCGCCCCTCTGACAGCACATCTATGGTCGACATCTCTCTGGCCACTATGGTCGGGTGCCAGAAGTCATTGCCCAGGACGTAAGAACCGAGCCGCATTCGGCTGGTCAACGCGACAGCGTGCGCAAGGGCTGCTAATGGGGCAAAAGGGGAGAAAGTGTGATCGGCTACCGAGAACGTAGAGTATCCCTGGTCCTCAGCCTTGCGGATCAGCTCTTTCCAATCTGCCAGCGATCGGCTGCCGAATGCATTCAGGCCAAAGCGAAACGGTCGTGGCATAGGTGCTCCTAAGTTGCGCTTGCTGTGTGAGGCTGTGCCTCGTAGCTATTAGCTATTGCCTACATACCCCTGGTGCCTAGACTCTAGATGGCTGCGTGCCCACAGCACGCCGCACTCCGCTGTGCAGCACACTGGAGAGCCCACCGGCCCGGGGCGGAGCAGGGCTAGCCGACGCTAACCCACCTCTCCTTACGGGCACTGCGCAGGATAGCTTCTGCTACCACTCGCTCGCGGTGCCCGTCCACGAATGTAGGAAAGTCAGGCGTGGCCATGAAATCGCCCCTATCCAGGTAGCTGTAGATCAAGCTGCAGAGGCTTCTGAAAGTTTCGAAGTAGCCCTCTACGTGCCCCGCCGGGTAGAAAGCAAAGTGCCGGATCTCGGGCGGCATGATCGCCCAGTCTTTCAACAACAGCTCGTTGGGCCTATCGCGGTGTCCAATCCACATCTCGTTCGCCTCTTCGGAATCCCACGCGATCGATGAACTCGACCCGGTGATTTCATAAGAGAGCCTGTTCTTGCGCCCTGGACACATCTGTGAAACGGTCATTACTCCGCGAGCGCCCCCCGCATAGCGAAACAGCACGGTAGCGTAATCTTCCGTAGTGACCTGCTGCTCAATGAATTCCACCTGCACTGGCAGACGGCTCGTGAACGTCTCGACCGGCCGTCCAGGCTTGCGGCGCACGGGCAGAAAGGTCTTGAAATCGGCCAGCACCGACTCAACTCGCAGGCCCGTCATATGGGAGATCAGGTCCATCCAGTGCGAACCGATGTCCGAAACGGTGCGCAACTCGCCGCCCTTTCCCGGCTCAAGCCGCCAGTTCCAATCGGTCGGATACACCAGCCAATCCTGCAGGTACGAGCCCTGCACAATGCGCACATCACCCAGCTTGCCCTCCTGGACGAGAGCGCGAGCGTGCTGGTTGAGCGGGTAGTAGCGCAGATTGAAGCTCACCGCATTTACCAACCGCTTCTCCTTCGCAAGCCTGACCAACTCACCCGATTCTCGGCTGTCCATGGCAAGTGGCTTTTCGCATACGACGTGCTTTCCCGCTTCCAGAGCCGCCTTCGCTTGCGGAAAGTGCAGGTGATTTGGTGAGGCGACGTGCACAACGTTAATATCAGGGTCTGCAATTAGCTCCTCAGCTGAGCCGTACGACCGCGGCACGCCCAGGCTGTTTGCCTTGTCGGCCGCCCGATGGGGGTCGCTGCCGGCTACGGCCAGCACTTCAAGCCCCAGGCTGCGGAGCGCCGCCAGGTGCACCGCGCCGATGAAGCCGGTGCCGATCAGTCCTATATGCCATCTTCTTTCCGCCACAGCAGAATCCTCCTGTACGCAAGCAATCGTTATGCCTTGCGCTGCGTTCGCCACTGGAGCCGCCTTGCTGCGCTTCTCATCCGGGAGGCAGGATGGGAGCATTATCCACCCAGAGGGCAGAGGGAGGCAAGGTCGGTGCGTTGGTAGCGCTCCTACCTTGCCTCCCTGCCTCGGTCCTCAGGAGATCGGGTTACGCACGCAAACTAAAACAGTGTTGCTTCGATAGTCCTTATCAACTGGTGGTGACGCTGGATCTGCTCAAAGGCGTCCAGGTCTGCATTCCAGTGATGCCCCTCATACTCGGTTGACACATAACCCTTGTAGCCAGCTTCATGCAGGGTTTTGACTATTTCAGGATAGCGAACGGCGTTCTCGTTGAGGTTTTCGTCGATATGGAAGAACTTACCATGAACGTGGAACACGTGCTGGATGATCTTCGTGAACATTTCCGGGTCTCCGTCGATAAAGTACTGCGTCGAATTCAAGACCCATAAGCTGAGCAAGCTCGTCGCCGCCAGCCTCCTTAATCAGGTCTACAACTTCAGGTTCGAATTTCTCGCCGAAATTCTTGCCCTTCTTCCCAATTTTGTTCCACCAGTCAGTTATGAGTGAGATATACCTCTCATCAACGCCCTGATCTCTGAAGCGCTTGTAGTAGACGTCACTGGGCTCCCGGCACATTGTGCCGCAGTCAATACAGACACCAAGGTGCTCAGGGAACTTCTCGCAAAGCTCGATTTTCGAACCGATGAGCTCCATGGGAGTGGGGCAGTGAACCTCGTAGACGAACTTCATGCCAACTTTCTCACAGTATGCACCGATCCTCTCATACATGCTGAATCGGTAGCCGGAACGGAGGATAGGGAAGCCCAGCTTCTTGGCTGCGTCAATCTGCACCTTCAGGAACTCGAAGGCTTCATCATCTGTGACAAAACGATGAGCAGGACGAGAGAGGTCCGAGTAGCCGCTGTAGCAGGCGGGCACGAGGCCATATTTGTCGAAGGCGCTCCTGAGTTTGTGCTCAACTTCCAGCGAGAGATATGGATATGAGCGGTCGAACATCGGAGTGACGATCTCAAGACAGGTGCCCTCTCCGAGGGAACCGATCAAACGCAGGATGTCGTCAAACGAGTACGTGTAATTGTAGTATTCTCGGTTGAAGCTGTACATCGTAACGCCCAGCTTCAATGGCTCTTTAGTCATCGTCTTTTCCTCCCTCAGGCCGCTACATTCTCGTAGACCATTTTCTTCTGGCAGACGCCATACTCAACAAAGTCGTGAGAGTCCAGATATGGGATACGCACCTGCGCCATCAACCTCACGTCATGCTCTCCTTGAGAGAGAGGCTCGTCAAGGTGAAGCTCAATGGTCTTGGTATCGAGGACAAACCATTGCTCATCTATAAGCTCATGGAGCTGATCCAGGGTGTAGACGTATCCATCGGCCTGAAGTCTTAGTGACGTCCTGGGTATGTCCTTGCCATCGATCCTGAACTTCAGATCAGCTACTGCGGATAGCGGAAGCGAGCGATACCAGGGTAATCGCATCCTTACACATACAATCTTGTCGTCTTTGCTGTTCTTGGGGAACAAGTCATCGCCTCCAAGCATAAGCTCGTCATGCATGGGAGCACCTCCTTTTGTAGTTTGCTGCTCCAGTCTTCCCACATTTCTACCGGTTGGAATTACGGTAGAAATGTGGGAATTGAGGTGGGAGTTCCGGCCTCCTTTTGTGCGCTCCAAGATTATCCGGCGGCAAGAGGCGCAGGATAACTCCCAACTCTACTTCACTTCTATACCGTAGCCAGCTCCTCGCCCATGTGAATCACATCGCCGGACGCCGCGGATCTATAGATGGCTTCCAGGATGAGCGTAACGGCATAGGCTTGCTCAGGCTTGACCACCAACTCGGCGCCATTGCGCACGGCGTTGAGCCAAGCCTCCTGCTCCTTGAACATACCAGGGAAGTCTTCCTTCGCGTCCGGGCCGCCGATGAAGGAGGCGCCCAGCGTGTAATTCTGGATGTACAGTTGCCCGTCGTTTTCGCCGTTGACCCTCACCTGGTAGCTGGGAGCCGACTGGAAATCGGCTGTGCGTACGACCGGTCCCGTGGGTGGGAACATATCTGCTCCGGCCCTGGTGCCACAAAGCATAGTCATTGCCTCGTTGGCGACAATCATATTGATAGCCCAGGAAGCTTCAAGCACGATTGTAGCGCCGTTCTTCATCCTTACCAGTCCGAAAGCGCTATCCTCGACCTCATAGTTGTCGGGATCCCACGGGCCCATGCCATTGGCCGGGCTGCCGATCTTGCCGATCTTGTCGAAAGTCGAGCCGAGCACGGTGTCAGGCTCGTAGTTGTTCATCATCCAGAGGGTGAGGTCCAGCGCGTGAGTGCCCAGGTCAATAAGGGGGCCTCCGCCCTGCTTCTCTTTGTCCATGAACACGCCCCACGTCGGCACGCCTCGACGCCTGGTAGCGAACGCCTTGCCCAGGTAGATATCGCCAAGCTCGCCGTTGTCGGCCATCTTCTTCATAAGGAGCGAGTCCTCGCGGAAGCGGTTCTGGTAGCCGATTGTGAGGAGCCTGCCGGTCTCTCTGTACGCGTCGAGCATCGCTTTGGCATCGGCAGCGGTCTTGGCCATCGGCTTCTCGCACAGGACGTGCTTGCCGGCCCTCAGGGCAGCGACCGTGATTTCGGCGTGCGAGATATTGGGCGTGCAGACGTGTACCACGTCAATGTCGTCGCGAGCTATCAAATCGTGGTAGTTCTCATAGACGGCGGCATCGGGGGTGCCGTATTGCTTGGCGCATGCCTCGGCCTTCTCCACTATGATGTCGCAAAAAGCCACCATCTCAGCATCGTCGCGGCGCGCGAGGGAGGGCATATGCTTGCGAGTGGCGATAAAGCCGCAGCCCACGATACCCACTCTTGTCTTTTTCACCTTTGTTCTCCTTTCATTATTCCTGTTGGTAGATTGGATTGCTATTAGCCTGTCTGTCCCACGGAGCGAGCTCCGGCTGTGGGACAGGCGTAAATCCCAAGAGCCACGGCTTGCGCTAGCCGGCCAGCGCCATACCATAGGCGGCAGCGCCGAGTAAGCCCACTTTCGGGTTCAAAATGACGCGTACGGGCACGTTGCTCAGCATTTCGCGGAATCGCCCCTTGCTGTGCATTGCCTCCAAAAACGCGGGCTTCTGCAGTTGCTCCACTATACGCGGAGACATGCCTCCGCTCAGGTAAAGCCCGCCCGTGGCCAGCACCTTGAGCGCCAGGTTGCCTGCTTCCCCTCCCAGGATAGCCACGAATAGGTCGATGACCGCACAGGCCAGGTCACACTGCTTCGTCGGGTCCTGCGCTGCCGCCAGAATAACGGGTGTGGGGTCGGCGGCAGCGGCCAACTGCTCCGCCAGCCAGTCAGGCTCCGGGTACCCAATCGATTTCAGGTAGCTGTACAGGTTTGGAATACCCAGTCCACCCGAGCAGACGCGCTCGACGCTCACGTGATCGAAGCCCTTTTTGTTCATATACTGCAGCAGGCCTATTTGCAGTTCGCCGACAGGCCCGAACGATACATGACTCCCCTCGCAGCCATAAGGGTGGTAGCGCCCTTCAGCCCAAGTTAGGAACCCTTCGCCAAGGCCGGTGCCCGGCGCCAGCACACCGATATTGCCTTCGGGGAGCGCCGTGCCTTCGTTGAGTGTAAATATATCCTCCGGCTGCAGGCTCGGGATAGCATTCGCTATTCCCTGCATGTCGTTCAGCACTGCCACGGCCTTCCAGTCGAATGTCGACTTGATTGTCGGTCCGTCGATTACCCAGGTCAGGTTTGTGATTTTCGCCCGCTGAGCGAGCACCGGCCCGGCTACCGCGAAGCATGCCGTATCAACGGGCATCTCTACGGTGGCCAGAAACTCGCGGATCATATACTCGAGGCTGGTATACCGCCCGCTCGGAAAACTGATTTCGGCCAAGGGCTGGCTCAACCCGGCATCGCTGGAGTAGACCGCCAGGATGGTCTTTGTACCGCCGATGTCACCTGCAAGTACATTCATGGCTAGGCCCACCACATGGCTGCCGGCTGCTCGATCAGCAGCACGTCCTTGAGGAAGCTCACCGCCCGCTGGAACCCCTCGTCCACCGACGCCATAGCGTCCTCGTGTTCTATGGAAAGCACGCCGTCGTAGCCCACAAGCCGAAGGGTGCTCACGAGAGTGCGCCAGGTTAGCTGGTCGTGGCCGTAGCCGACGGTACGGAAGGTCCACGAGCGGTGCAACAGGTCGCTGTACGGCTTGGTATCGAGCACCCCGTTGACGGCCACGTTGAGCTTGTCCACGAAGGTATCCTTGGCGTGCACGTGGTGGATTGCCCCGCCCAGGGCGCGTATCGAAGCTTCCGGTTCGATGCCCTGCCAGAATAGATGGCTCGGGTCGTAGTTGGCCCCCACGACCGGCCCGACAGCTTCGCGCAGCCGCAAGAGCGTCTCCGGGTTGTAGACGATGAAGCCCGGGTGCATTTCAAACGCCAGCTTCACCCCGTTATCGGCGGCGAACTTGCCTGCTTCCCGCCAGTAAGGGATCGCCTTTTCCTCCCACTGCCATTTGAGCAGCTCCTCAAATTCCGGAGGCCACGCGCAGGTTACCCAGTTAGGGTATTTGCCTCTGTCCGAATCGCCGGGACAGCCGGAGAATAGGTTGATCACCCCCACGCCCAGTTCCGTCGCGAGGTGTACAGTGTCGCGGTAAACGCTGTCGTACTGCCTAGCTGTATCGGGGTCGGGGTGCAGAGGGTTGCCGTGACACGAAAGAGCGCTTATCACCAGCCCGCGCGCTTCGACGGCCTTGCGCAGTGCGGCAGCCGCCTGCTTATTCTTGAGCAGCTCGGCGGGGTTGGCGTGGGTATTGCCAGGCCAGGCGCCGGTGCCGAACTCAACGGCCTGCAGGCCCATCGAGGCCACATTGTCCAGCACCTCCTCCAGCGGGCGATCCTGGAAAAGCACAGTAAGAACTCCAAGCTTCATAGACGGCCTCCTTTTTGCTCTCGTCGGTGAGCGTAACCATGCAATCACCGATCAAGGCCTAACTCCGAACATCTATTCCGCTAGGGTGAATGCTTCTCCTGCTGAGCACAAGGGTATATCGTTGCGGGTCTTCCCCTGTGTGCGCAGCACGTAGTCGCGTAGTAGTAGTATATGAAGCATTCACTAAAGCGAATCAGATACGTCGGACACCGCTATCCACCGCTCCTCACGGGCGCTGCGCAGGATAACTTCTGCCACCAGCCGCTCACGATGCCCGTCCTCAAAAGTTGGGAAAGTGGGCGCGGCCGCAACGTCGCCCCTGTCCAGGTAGCCATAGAAGTCCCGGCAAAGGCTTCCCAAAGGGTCAGGTGAGACATTGAAGGCACCCGAGGGGTAGCCGCCACTTGCAGCGTCACCTGCAGGGTCGCCGAAGTCGGAGCCCTCTTCCTCCGACGCGTTGGGTCGATCCTTGTGCAGCATCTGGTTGGGTCGATCCTTGTGCAGCATCTGGTTGGGTCGGTCCCAGTGCCCTATCCATAGCTCATGCGGCTCGTCAGCGCTCCATGCGATGGCCTCGCGCCAGCCGTCGATCTCATACGTAGTTCTGTTCTTGCGTCCGGCGCTGACCCGGCAGACAGTCAGGACGCTTCGCGCCCCATCTGAATACCTAAGAAAGACGCCCGCATAATCGTCGGTTCTGGCCTCAAGGCCATGCAGCTTCTCATCATCCTGAACTTGTGCCGGCGATCCCTCGCTGGGAGCACCGCTCCGTCGGGCGGGCTTGCGAGCCACCGACCAGAAGGCGCCCATATCGGCCATAACGGCCTCCACTTCCAGCCCCGTGATATATGAGATCAGGTCGATCCGGTGGCCGCCCACGTCCAATGCAGAGGGGATCTCGTCCGCCGGCATCGGCGCCAGGCGCCAATCCTGCAAGCATGAACCTCGCACGACGTACACGTCTCCAAGCTCCTGGCTCCTAGCCAGCACGTCCACGTGCTGGCTAGGAGGGTAGTACCGCAGGTTGAACACCGTCGCGTTTGCCACCCGCTTTTGCGCCGCGAGCCGGGCCAGCTGATAGGACTCCCTCGGATTCATCGCCAGCGGAGTTTCGCAGGCTACATGTTTACGAGCTTCCAGGGAGGCTCTGACCTGCGAGAAGTGCAGATCAGCTGGCGTGGTGATATGCACGACGTCGACCTCAGGGTCGACCAGTAGTTCCTCGGCCGAGTTGTATAGCCGAGCCATTCTGAATTGCCGGGCTACCTGCTTAGTCTCGTGCGGGTCACTGCCTGCAAGAGCCACGATGCTGTTCCCCAGGCCACTCAGAGTCTCAAGGTGCGACATGGCAATCGAGTCTGTGCCGATCACACCACGACGCCATTTTGTTCCGACCATCGTCACTCCCTTCACTCGGCCCCCTCCCCAGTCAGCCCCAGCACTAGCGCATTTCCAACAGAGGTTCGCGAAATCAGGCTTCTCTTCCCCAGCAAATCAGCACGTAAGGGCCAGTCAACTCGCCAGGGTAAGTTGCTTGCTGTCCTGACCGAAGAAACCTTTCCCGCCGAAAGAGAGGATGTAGGAGATCACCATGTGCTGCCGCAGCTCCACCGTGTGCTCGCCCGGCGCCAGGCCGCCCGGTTTGTCCACGGTCAGGATGCCGACATCTCCAAACTCCCACTTCTCTTCCGTTTCGTTCTTGATTTCGCTCAAGCGGAAGTTGTGGCCGTTGATGGTAAGCGTTATCTGCTCGGGAGCGAAGCGCTCGCCGTCGACGGTGAGATCCGTATCGCCCAGCAGCGACAGCACGACGCCGCGATAATAGGGCAGGCGTATACCGATCTGGAAACCGGTCACCTTGCCCTCCTGCTCGACGTTGCGGAATACCTCACCCACGATCAAATACTTGTCAAACATCGTACATTTACCTCCCCTGCCCACCGGCAGGCTCAACTCGTGACTATTCCTCGCCCAGTAGCCGCTTGAACATCTCCTGCTCGCGGCGTACCTGCTCCACGCTGTCCACCTCGTATACATCCTGTATATGGCGGTTGCCCTCGTACTCGCTGGACAGGTAGCCGCCGTAGCCCGCCTCCACAAGAACCGGGATGACGTCCTCGTAGGGGATGCTGTACTCGGTGTAGTCGGGCAGCATCTCGTAGAACTTGGCGTGGATATGGAAGATGAAGTCCTTTATCTTCAGCAGATCGCGCGGGTTTGAGTAGATGTAGTGGCCCGCCATACTCGCCAGGGCCACGTCTTGCTCGTTGCCGCCCATCGCTTTGACCTTGTCGACCAGGTCGTCCAGCGGTTCGTGGCTGTAGTAGCGCTCTACTATATACCCGACTATAGTCTCCTGGGCGCCGTCGCGCACGTAGCGCTCGGTAATTACTCGAGGGAAGCGCTTGACGAAGATGCCCATGTCGGGGATAAACCCGAGGAACTTCGTGCCCGTGCGCTCTATAGTCTCGATGTGGGCCTTGATGCGCTCGTGGTCCACACTGAACGGCGAGTGGATCTCGACGCCCATCTTCACGCCTATCTCCTCGGCGTATGGTATCGCCTTCTCCGCAATCTCAGGCGGTGTGTTTGCTATGACTCGGATTACCGGGCAGCCGAGCTTCTTCGCGAACTGCAGGTCGCGCACCACCGAGCGCAGCATTTCGTCCTCGTCCAGCAGGCGGCCCTGGTAGCGGTTGCGGTCAAGGAACATGTCGTGGCAGGTGGGCGTTGTGCCGTACCTCTCCATCCATTCGTGCCAGTTGTCGAAGAAGGCCCCGCCCGGGTTGGGGAAGCCGGGGGCCATCTGCTCGCCGATGATCTCTATGCCCTTTGCGCCCATCCTGGCAGCGGCGGCTATGCAATCTTCCAGGCTCATCTTGCGCAGGAAGTACTCTTCCTGGAAGCTGTACAGGCTCACTCCGCGTCTAATGCCGGTCGTGTTGGTCATTGTTTTTACCTCTTCGCGGCCCTGGGCCGTAGAGCGTGGTGACCTGGCTTCCACCCGGCACGCCCTACTCGGACCGGGCCAGTATGCTATCGATATCTTTCAGTTCCTCGGGCGTCAGGGTCCAACCGGCGGCCGCGACGTTGGCCCGTACTTGCTCAGGCTTCGTCGCACCGGCGAAAACCGAGGCCACGACCGGGCGCGCGAGCAGCCATGAGACCGCGAGATCGAGCAGCGACCGGTCGTGAGCTTGCGCGAAGCTTATGAGGTCTTCGACCAGCGCCAGGTTGCGCTCCGTGAGGACCTGTGAGGCCCGGTCGCCAGGATCAGCGATGCGCGTCCCCTGCGGTACAGGTTTGCCGGCGCGAAACTTACCTGTGAGCAGCCCGTTAGCGAGGGGTGTATAAGGCAAGAAGGCCAGCCCTTGCCTTTCGCACTCAGGCAGGAGTTCCTGCTCCGCGTCGCGGCGCAGCATGTTGTACTGGTTCTGGACGCTGACAAAGTGCACGCCCTGGCCCTGGGCGGCATCCTCCGCCGCGCGCAACTGCTCCTCCGTGAAGTTTGAGCAGCCTATCTCGCGCACCTTGCCCGCCCGCACCAGATCGGCGAGCGCGCCCAGCGTCTCCTCAAGCGGGGTCCTGGGGTCAGGCTGGTGAAACTGGTAGAGGTCGATCCGGTCGGTGCCGAGCCGGCGCAGGCTGCCTTCCACCGCCTGCTGTATGTAGGCCGGGCTGCCGCCGCTCTCCGGCCCCGACGTGTGATGCCCGAACTTGGTGGCCACGGCCACCTCATTGCGGCGGCTGCCCAGCGCCCGGCCGAGGTACTCCTCGCTCTTGCCGGCGCCGTACATTTCGGCTGTGTCGAAGAAGGTCACACCGGCATCAAGCGCGGCGTTGACGACAACCGCCGTGCCCTCGGCATCGAGCCGACGGCCGAAATTGTTGCACCCCAGGCCCACCACCGATACCTGGAGCGATCCTAGCTTGCGAGTTTCCATAAGGCCGGTATTCCTTTTATGCACTTGCGCCTCGCCATGGCCTAGGCGGCTACTTTGAGCACCTTCGTATCGCGTCCCGCGAAGGTCTGCTGCCAGTAGCCGATCCGCAGGTAGGGTGCGAGCGACAGTGTGTGCTCGCCCGGCTTGAGGCCGCCCGGCTGATCTATCGTCACGATGCCCACCTCGCCGAACTCCCACCGGTCGTTTTCCTCTGTGAGAAACTGGTCGAGAGTGTACGTGTTGCCGTGGAGAGTCACGCGGATCCGGTCACGCGGTATGCTCTCACTGTCCACGGTAAGCTCCAGGTCGTCTATCTGAGACACCTGGATGCCGCGGTAGTACGGTATGCGAGCGCCCAGCTGGAAACCTGTCGCCTCGCCGTTCCGCGTCACATTCTTGAAATCCTCACCGACGATTATGTATTTGTCGAACACGCGTGGCCCTCCTCTCGCCGCTTGCGAGCCTTTCAGCCTACCAGTTGCAGCACCTTCTTGTCCTCGCCTGAGAAGCCCTCGGGCACATAGGTCATGAGTACGGTTTCTTTCATCTCGACCCTGTGCTCACCAGGTTCCAGTCCGCCCGGCTTGCGCACCGTGACGGTGGCAACCTCACCGAACTCCCAGCGGTCCTCTATCTCGGTCTCCATCTCGTCGAGGGTGTAGGTGTTGCCGTGGACCGTGATGGTGAGCAGGTCGCGGGGGACCTGCTCACCATCAATAGTCAGGTCAATTCCGCCGAAGAGGGACAGGAAGATCCCGCGGTAGTACGGCAGCCGGGCGCCAAGCTGATAACCTACCGCCTTGCCGTCCTTCACCACGTTCTTGAATTCCTCGCCGACGATCATAAAGTTGTCGTGTATCACGCTTCACTCCTTCGCTGCGTCACCGGCACCATCCTGCCCGAGCAGGCGGCGCAGCATGACCTGGTGGCGGCGCACCTGCTCGACGCTGTCCACTTCGAAGGCATCCTCGATGTGGTACTGGCCCTCGTACTCGCTGGCGATGTAGCCCTGGTAGCCACCCTCCTTGAGGACGGAGATGACCTGGTCGTAAGGGATGCTGTACTCAGTGTAGTCGGGGAGCATCTCGTAGAACTTGCCATGGACGTGTACTATCCGGTGCATGTAATCGAGCATACGCCGGGGATCCGACCAAATGATGTAATAGAGGCTGAAGAGGGCGTTACTCACATCGCTCGCCGTGCCACCCATCCTGAGGATGTTCTCCTCCAATTTGGCCTTATCGGGCTGCGTGCCGTTTTCCCTCGCTTCCACGATATAGCGGACTATCTCGTCCTTCATGCCGTTGCGCTTCCAGCGCTCGGTCAGGATGCGCGGCAGGCGACGCACGAAGATGCCACAATCGGGTATGACTCCCAGGTAGGGGGAGCCGACCCGCTCCATCATCTCGAGCTGCCCCTGAATCAGGGGTGCGTCGAGGTGGCTGGGCGCGTGGATCTCAAGGCCGAGCTTGACGTTGTACTTCTCGGCGTTTTCAGCAGACCGCGCCATTACCTCGGGCGGCGTATCGACGATCACGCGGATGACCGAGCAGCCGAGGCGGTTGGCGAACTTGATGTCGCGCAGCAGCAACTCGACCATCTCGTCCCCCGTCATGAGCCGTCCCTTGTAGAGGTTCATGTCAAGGAACATGTCGTGGCAGACCGGGGTAACGCCGTACTTCTCCAGCCAGGCGTGCCACTCCTCGAAGACCGAGTCGGGCACCTTCGGGAAGCCACGTATCATCTGCTCTGTCACGATTTCCACGCCCGGAATGCCAAGTCGCCCGGTAGTGGCAATGCAATCCTCAAGCGACATCTGCCCCAGCATGTACTCCTGCTGGAAGCTGTACAGGCTCACGGCCCGCTTGATGTTGGCCGTCTTCGTCGAGCCGGTAGTGCCGGCTGCCTGAGCCGTATTGCTGCTCATCTGACCTTCACCTCTTCCCGAGTCTCAACTCCCGAATGCGGCACTTCGCCCAGCAGTCGCTTGAGCATAACCTGGTGGCGGCGCACCTGCTCCACACTGTCTACAGGGAAGGCATCCTGTATGTGGCGGTTGCCTTCATATTCGCTGGAGAGGTAGCCATTGTAGCCGCCCTCTATGAGAACCGGGATGATCTCCTCGTAGGGGATGCTGTACTCTGTATAGTCTTCCAGCATCTCGTTGAATTTGGCGTGGAAATGGAAGATGTAGGGCATGAAATCGAGCATACGGTGTGGGTCCACATAGATGTTGTGGGTGCCCATGCGCATCATATTGACGTCGTCCTGGGTGGCGCCCATCCGGCGTATGTCTTCCTCCAACGTGTCAAGCCCTTCATGGCGGTTGTATTTATCTGTGATCACGTGAGCTATTTCCGGGCGCATGCCGTCGCGCACCCAGCGGTCGCTCACCACGCGTGGCAGGCGCTTGGTGTAGATGCCGAAGTCAATCACGAATCCCACGTGCTTGGAGCCTGTGCGCTGGAACATCTCAACCAGGCTCTTCGAGAATGCGTCGTCAAGATGGCTGGGTGCGTGGATCTCGTTTCCCAATCGCACGTTGTACTCCGCGGCGTAGGGCGCCGCCTTCTCCATGACTGCTGGCGACGTGTCGTGGATTACGCGTATCACTGAGCAGCCCAATTTGGCGGCGTTCTTGATGTCCCGGACCAGCACGGCGACACGCTCGTCCTCGGTCATCACGCGGCCAGGGTACTTGTTCCAGTCGATAAATTGGTCGAGGCAGACGGGTGTGCGCCCGTATTTCTGCATCCAGCCTTGCCACTGCTCGAAGAACAACTCGGGGACGTTGGGATAGTGGCGGATCATCTGGTCGCCGATGATCTCAATACCAGGTATGTCCAACTTAGCGCAAGTCGCGATGATCTCCTCCAGCGTCATTTTGCGGAGGAAGAACTCCTCCTGGAAGCTATAGAGGCTGACGCTGCGCTTAATGTTGTGCGCTTTGGCTGTAGTTGTGTTGCTCATCATTCTCTCCTTGAACTGCCATTGCTGAACCGGACAGCGATGGCTGCTGTGAATCTGTTCCAATGTATCCGGTATGCAGAGAGCCAGGGTCGCTGCCCTACCCATCAGTTGTCGATGGTGAGCTTCTTGGCGTCGCTCCCCTTGAAGCCGAAAGGCACATAGGAAATCTTCAATTGCTGCGACAGCTCAACCTCGTGTTCCCCCGGCGCAAGCCCGCCCGGCTTCTCCACTGTAAGGAGGCCCACCTCGCCGAACTCCCACCTGTCGCCGGTCTGGTCCTCCACCTCGGTCAGCCGGTAGGTGTTGCCGTGTAAGGTCACCGAGATCTTGTCGGGCGAGAAGTGCTCGCCGTCCACTGCAAGGTCGGTCGTGCCCACCAGGGAGAGTGTAATACCGCGGTAGTAGGGCAGCCGCTCGCCGACCTGGAAGCCGGCAACCTTGCCATCTTTCTCCACGTTCCTGAACTCTTCGCCAACGATAATATACTTATCGAACATCTGTGTAACCTCCATCTACATCAGCCCAGCCGGTGAGCAACCTCCCTAGCTGTGCAGTGCTAAACGCTCCGTCGTTCCGCCCATCACAATGCCCCACGTGCGGTTGTCGATGCGCCGCGTTGCCTCGTGATCTACGAGGGTGCGGGCGCGGCCGCGGTGGAGAGATATTAGCGCGCCAGCTCCAACACCTTGCGGTCGTGCGTACGGAAGCCATATGGCAGCGCATAGGTGATCATCAGCCGCTGCACCAACTCTACCTCGTGCGAGCCCGGTTTCAGCCCGCCCGGCTTCTCCACCGTCAGGATACCTACATCGCCGAACTCCCAGCGATCGCGGCACTGGTCCTCGATCTCGGACAGCCTGAAGGTGTTACCGTGAAGGGTTAGAGTCACCTTGTCGGGCGAGAAGTGCTCGCCGTCCACCGACAGGTCGGCGGGGCGCAGCACAGAGAGGACCACACCTCGATAGTAAGCCAAGCGAGCGCCGATCTGGAAACCGGTAACCTCACCGTCCTGCTCGATGTTCCCGAACTCTTCGCCCACTATCATGTATTTGTCGAGCATCTTGATCATCTCCTCTCGCGGCTAAACGCCGACAGGCTCGGCGGCCGGTACTTCGCCCAACAACTTCTTGAGCATCGTCTGCTGGCGGCGCACCTGCTCGATGCTCTCGAACTCGATGTTGCGCTGGCCCTCGTACTCGCTCGACAAGTAGCCGTTATAGCCGCCCTCGATAAGCACGGGCACTATCTCCTCATAGGGGATGCTGTACTCGGTCGTATCGTCGACCATCTCCCAGAACTTGGCGTGGATGTGCACTACCCGCGGCATGATCTTCAGGAGGGTGCGCGGGTCGGTGTAGACCATGTGGGTCGTCATGAAAGCGGCACTCTGGTCCGCCGGGCCGCCGCCCATCTTCGCGATCTCTTCGGGCAGCTTGTCGATCGCGGCGAGGTCGTGGGTGTTGTAGACGGCGAAGATATGCTCCAACATCTCGGGCCGGGCGCCCTTGCTGATCCACTGGTCGGTGATCACGCGAGGCAAGCGCTTCACGAACATACCCATGTCGGGAACGAAGCCGAGGTAGGGCGAGCCGAGGCGCTCCATATACTCCCACAGTTCCTGGGTGAAGGGGTGCTCTACGTGGAACGGAGCATGGATCTCCCAGCCCCATTTGACGCCGACCTTCTCCGCATATTCGGCGACCCTGGCCAACACGTTCAGGTCGGTCGGGTGAATGTCGCGCACGACAGAACAGCCGAGACGCTTGGCGAAGTCGAGGTCGCGCACGAACGCCTGGTACTGCTCGTCGGCCGTCATGACGCGGCCCTTGTACATGTTCCAGTCGAGAAACGCGTCCTGGGCGACTGGCGTGCGGCCGTACTTCTCAATGGCCGCATGCCACATTTTGAACCACTCCTCGCCGGGGTCGGGGAAGCCGGGGGCCATCTGCTCGCCGATGATCTCGATACCTGGTATGTCGAGCTCCGCGCACTTGGCGATTATGTCTTCCAGCGTCATCTCCCGCAGGAAGTACTCTTCCTGGAAGCTGTAGAAGCTAACGCTCCGCTTGATGTTGTGGCGCTTGGCGCTGTTGCCAGGCCCGTTTGTCGCCATTGTCATTTGCTCACCTCCAAAAACTCAGGTTCGCCCGGTCCTCATCTGGGCCCGAAGACTCTCGACCTGCGGGGGCAGGCTCACGTAGTCAGGCTGGCGCGACTTCAGGTGTCGTACCATGCTGAGTATTGCCGCCAATCCCGCGCGGCAATACTAAGGAACCTAGGGGCGGCTTGCTGGTACCGCCTGCAACTCGTCTATGTGCACTACGTCGCCCCTCTCCGAAGACTTATAGATGGCCTCAAGGATTAGAGTAACGGTGTAAGCTTGCTCGGGCTTGATAACCAGTTCACCGCCGTTGCGGACAGCGTTGTACCAGACTTCCTGCTCCCTGAACATACCAGGGTAGAACTCCGGCTGCTCGCCGCTGCCGATGAAGCTCCCACCGAGCGCATAGTTCTGGATATACAGCTTGCCGTTGTTCTCGCCGTTCACCCGGACATTGAAGGTCCGATTCCGGTCGAAGTCGATGGTGAGGATGCCCGGCCCCGTCTCCGGGAACATGTCTGCCCCGGCCTTGGTGCCGCACAGCACGACATATGCATCCTGCTGAGCTATGACTTGATTCAGAGCCCAGGACAATTCGACTATGACGGTAGCCCCGTTCTTGAACTTCACAAGCCCGAAGCCACTGTCCTCCACTTCGAACTTGTCCGGGTCCCATGGTCCCATGATGTTTGCCCCGCTGCCGATCTTGCCGAGCTTATTGAAGGTCGAGCCGAGCACAGTCTCGGGCTCGTAATTGTCCATCATCCAGAGCGTAAGATCCAGCGTGTGGGTGGCAAGGTCAATGAGAGAGCCACCACCCTGCTTGGCTTTGTCGAGGAAGACCCCGTGGGTTGGCACTCCGCGCCGGCGGGTGCCCAGCGCCTTGCCAAGATATATCTCGCCCAGCTCGCCGTCTTCGACTACCTTCTTCAGGAACTGCGCGTTGGGGCGGTAGCGGTTCTGGTAGCCGATCGTGAGCAACCTGCCTGTCTCGCGGCTGGCGTCTAGCATGGCCCTGGCTTCCGCTGCGGTCTTGGCCATCGGCTTCTCGCACAGTACGTGCTTGCCCGCGCGAAGGGCTGCTATACTGATCTCGGCGTGTGAGCTATTGGGCGTGCAGACGTGCACTACCTCGATATCGTCGCGGGCGAGCAGGTTCGTGTAATCCCCGTACACGGCCGCACTCGAGGTGCCGTACTTCCTGGCCGCGGCCTGCGCCCGCTCGACGATGATGTCGCAGAAAGCGATAATCTCCACGTCGGGCAGCCGGGATATGCTGGGCATGTGCTTTTGATTGGCAATGCCACCGCACCCGATGATGCCTACCCTGGTCTTGTCACTGCGACTACTGAGGTTCATGCTCTCACTCCTTGCAATTCTATGTTCTCCGTCGTGCCGCCCATCACAATGCCCCACGTGCGGTTATCGATGCGGGGAGTTGCCTCGTGATCCACAAGAGTGCTGTAGCGCATGTAGTAAATATCCAGACTGAACCGCACTGTTACCTCGTGCTCCCCCGGCGCGAGACCCCCCGGCTTGGCGACAGTCAGGACGCCAAACTTGCCGTACTCCCAGCGGTTGTCAGGATCATTCTCGAATTGCGCCAGCGGGTAGGTCTTCTCGCCCAGCGTCACCGAAATCTTGTCGGGCGAGAAGCTCTCGCCGTCCACCACAAGCTCGATCCCCTTGAGCATCGAGAGATAAAAGCCCCGGTAGTATGGCACGCGCACATTGATTTGGAACCCCGTGATGCGCCCGTCCTGCTCCACGTTCTTGAAGCTCTCCTTGGCGATCACGTATTTGTCGGATATGGTCTTCATCTCCCTGCCTCGCTTCCCACCAGAGCCGGGCCTGTTGTGCCTGCCCTGCTGCCCGTGTCGTCTGCTTGCGTTTCGCCCAACAGATGCCTGAGCATGACCTGATGGCGGCGCACCTGCTCTACGCTATCTGATTCTGTGTCGTCCACGAGCCAGCCGTTGCCTTCATACTCGCTCGAGATGTAGCCGTTGTATCCTCCCTCGATCAGCACCGGCACAACTTCTTCGTAGGGGATGGCCTCCTCCCGGTACCCGCTAACAGGGTCCTCAACCATATCGTTGAACTTGCCGTGGACGTGGAGTATGTGCGGCATGTACTCTGCCAGCCGCTGTGGGTCGGCGAAGATGAAGCGGGCCGCGCGGTTTGCCATGGCGATCTCGTCCTGTGTGCCCCCCAGGCGCTCGACCTCTGCGGGTATCTGTCCTATGCTTTCGTGGCTGTTGTACGCTTTGGTAATGAAGCCGGCGATGTGCGGGCGCATACCGTTGGCCAGCCAGTAGCTGAGGAAGATTCGAGGCATATGCTTGGTGAAAATCCCCATGTCGACTGTGAAGCCGAGGTAGGGGGAGCCAACCTCGCGCATCATGGTCACGTGCTTCTGCATCCATACATCATCCAGCTGGTGCGGCGCATGGACCTCGAGTGCCTGCTTGACATTGTATTTCTCGGCATACGGAGCCACACGCGCCAGGATGGAGGGCGGGGTGAGGTGCAACACCCGGATAACGGTGCAGCCAAGGCGATTCGCGAACACGATGTCTCGGATCGCCAACTCGACCATCTCGTCCTCGGTCATGAGGCGGCCGCTGTACCTGTTGATGTCGAGGAACATATCGTGGGCGACGGGAGTGCGGCCGTACTTGGCAAGCCAGCCTTTCCACTGCGCCAGCCACTCATCGCCGGGATCGGGGAAGTTGGGCACCATCTGCTCCCCGATCACCTCAATTCCGGGGATACCCAGATCGGCTGCAGTCTTGATGCAATCTTCCAGGCTCATCTTGCCTATGAAGTAGTCGTGCCGCCAGCTATAGAACGTAACACAACGCTTGATGTCGTGCGGCACGGTCGTGTCTGTCTCATCCATTCCCAGCTCCTTTCACGCCGACGCGGCTAGATACTTGTTAACCATGGCGTGCCACTTCTGCACTTCTTGCATGGCGGCATTCGGATCCGCGGTGAATCTGCTGCCCTCCCACTCGGCAGAGATAGAGCCGCTGTAGCCGCTCTCCTTGAGCAGCTTGATAATTTCGCCGTAAGGGATAGAAGGCTCAACTCCGCTCTCGTCTATGTGGTAGAACTTGCCGTGGATGTGGCGGCTGTAAGGGAGCACCTCGCGCCAGGTCTCTACCGGCATGTGCCCGAACATCGTAATTACCGAGTTGAGCGAGCCGACGAGCGATGCCGGCGCCTGGTAGCGCTGGGCTGCGCCGGCAAGGGCGGCAAACTTCTGCATGGACGGCTCATCGCTGTGCCAGATCTCTCTCGTCGTTTCGATCAGCGGCTCGGGCGCGCCCATCTGCCGCAGCATCGGCCAATATCCATCGGGCGGCTTGGTCATGGAGCAGCTGAGGTCGGGCACGAAGCCAAGGTAAGGCGACCCGATGCGGTCGTAAAGCTCCCGCAACTCGATAACTTCAGGATGTGAGGGGGAGAGGGGCGAATGCAGTTCGCAGGCCACCTGCACCTCCGCCCGCTCGGCGGCCGGCACCAGCCTCTGTATGGCTTCGGGTCCGGCGAGCGCCTGAATGCGCAGCACCGGAAAGCCCAGCTTACGGGCCGCCTCGATCTGCGGCTCTATGTAGGCTACCGTTTCCTCCACCGTCATTAGCCGGCCCGGGAAGCGGCCCAGGTCTACGTTGCCGGACAGCGAGGTGGGCCGCAGACCCAGGCGCGTCGTAACTTCCCTGAACAGCTCGGCGAACTCATCAGTGATATCGGGGTAGTCGCGTATGCTCTGGAAGCCCACGACCTCGACGCCGGGCCCCACTCCCAGCTCTGCTACCTTCTCCATCAACTGCTCAAGAGTGAAGCGGCGTGTCTGCCACCGGCTGGTGAAGCTGTAGAGGGTAGTACCCAGGACGATATTGCCGGTGTTTGCGCCGCCTGCGCCGCCTGCGCCGCCTGCGCCGCCTGCGCCGTCCGTCCCGCTTGTGCTAGATCTATTGTAAGTGTTCATCGCTTGGCCCTCACGCGGCTACCTGTGTTGTGGCATACTGCCAAGTTGGGGTCAAGAACTTGCCCGGGCCCACCAGGATGTAGGGAGCACGCACCGCCAGTTGTAGCTCTAACCTGTGGCTCTCGCCCGCCTTCACCCGGCCCGGGTCGCGCACGCCCAGCAGAGCGGAGTCGAGCACGAACCAGAACTCATCGGCATGTGCGGCCAGCTCCTCCAGCCGGTATCGGTGCCCGTTGATGCCGAAGCGAATAGCGTCGGGCGGCACAGGCCGCCCGTCCAGGCTCAACTCGACCCTTTCGACGCACGACAGAGGCAGTGACCTGTACCAGTTGAGGCGGGCCTCCAACTGGTAGCCTTCTTGTGTAGCCCGCAGGCTGTTGTCCTCTATTATGTTCAGAGGCATGTGAGCACCACCCTCCCTACTTGGTCTCGCCGAGCAACTGCTTGAACATCTCTTGCTCGCGGCGCACCTGCTCCACGCTGTCTACCTGGTAAATGTCCTGGATGTGGCGGTTGCCTTCGTACTCGCTGGACAGGTAGCCATTGTAGCCGCCCTCGATCAGCACGGGCACCACCTCGTCGTAGGCAATGCTGTACTCGGTGTAGTCGGGCAGCATCTCGTAGAACTTGGCGTGGATATGCACGAAGTGCGGCATGAACTCGAGCAAGCGCTGCGGGTTCTCGTAAATCTGGAACTTGGCCATGCGGGCCATCTCGCGGTCGTAGTCGTTCGCGCCCATTTTCTCCACCTCGTCAGGTAGGTTGTCGAGGTTGTCGTGGTTGTTGAACTTCTCGAGGACGTAGTTCACGATATTCTGGTGCGCGCCGTTCCTGACGAGGCGGTCGCTCGTCACGCGAGGGAAGCGCCTGGTGAAGATGCCCATGTCCGGGGTGAAGCCGAGATATGGAGAGCCGAGCCGATCCATGAGCTTGATTCGATCTTTGAACCACTCTTCCTCGAAGTGGTGCGGCGCGTGGATCTCGATGCCCATCTTGACATCGTATTTCTCGGCGAATGGCACCGCTCGCTCCAACACGGGCAGCTCGGTGTTGTGGATGACTCGGATGACTTTGCAGCCGAGGCGGTTGGCGAAGCGCAGGTCGCGCACCACCGAGTCAACCATCTCGTCCTCGGTCATTTTGCGGCCCTTGTAGATGTTCCAGTCGAGGAACATGTCGTGGCATACGGGTGTACGGCCATACTTGCGCATCCACTCATGCCACTGCTCGAAGAAGGCCTCGCCCGGCTCGGGGAAGCCAGGCACCATCTGCTCGCCGATGATCTCGATACCTGGTATGTCGAGCTTTTCGCAGGTGGCGATAATGTCCTCCAGGCTCATTTTGCGCAGGAAGTACTCTTCCTGGAAGCTATACAGGCTCACGCCGCGCTTGATGGTGGGGGTCTTGGCGGTGCTTGCACCGGTGCCGGCGCCAGATACACTTGGGCTACTCATCATCTTCTCCTTCGGCTCCATCAGAGCCTCCATTTATCAGTGGACTAATTCCAGAACTTTGTGATCGTGACCTCTGAAGCCTGCAGGCACATACGATATCTTCAGGTGCTGTTCCACATCTACCTCGTGCCGGCCCGGCTTGAGCCCACCCGGCTTGTTCACGGTCACGATACCGACCTCACCGAACTCCCAGCGGTCCACGTCCTGGTCTTCCATCTCGGCGAGTTTGTAGGTGTTCCCGTGCAGGGTGACCGTCAACCCCTCCGGGGCGATGCTCTCGCCATCCACACTAAGTTGGGGAGGATCGACCAGGGATATCACGATGCCACGATAATATGGCAAGCGCAGTCCGACTTGGAACCCCGTGACCTCACCGTCCTTCTCCACGTTCCTGAACTCCTCACCCACGATCATGTATTTGTCAAACATAGCGTGTCTCCTTCTCCCGACTAGACCCTTAGCGCCCAGCAGAAACGGCCGACGTCTCGCCAAGCAGCCGTTTGAACATCACGTGTTGGCGGCGCACCTGCTCTACGCTGTCTACGGGGAAAGCATCCTGGATATGGCGGTTGCCCTCGTACTCGCTCGACAGATAGCCGCCGTAGCCGCCCTCGATCAGCACGGGGATGATCTCGTCATAGGGGATGCTGTACTCTGTGTAGTCGGGCAGCATTTCATTGAACTTGGCGTGAATGTGGACCACGTGCGGCATGATCGGCAGGAGGCGGCGCGGGTCGACGTAGATCATGGCTCGGCTCGTATAGGAGGCCGCCCACTTGTCAACAGGCCCACCGCCCATCTTCTCAACATCTTCCGGCAGGTGCTCCTGTCCTTCATGGCTGTTGTAGACCTCGACGATGTGATCGACGATGTCTTGGCGAGCTCCGTCGCGCACCCACCGCTCGCTGACTACCCGTGGCATACGCTTGGTGAAAATGCCCATGTCGGGAGTGAAGCCCAGGTAAGGAGAGCCAAGCCGCTCCATTAGCTCCAACAGCTCCTGCATTGCGGGATTGTCGGGGTGGTTGGGCGCGTGTATCTCCACGCCTATCTTGACGTCAAGCTCCTCGGCGTAGGGCACCGAGCGCGCCAGCACGTTCAGGCTGGCCGTGTGGATCCCGCGGATGACTTTGCAGCCGAGGTGGTTGGCGAAGCGCAAGTCGCGCACTACCGATTGCACCTGCTCATCCTCGGTCATGGTGCGGCCCTTGTGCTTGTTCCAGTCGAGGAACATGTCGTGGCACACCGGAGTGCGGCCGTACTTGCGCATCCACTCGTGCCAGTTCTGGAAAAATGCCTCACCAGGCTCGGGGAAGCCAGGGGCCATCTGCTCGCCGATGATCTCGATACCTGGTATATCGAGCTTTTCGCAGGTGGCGATAATGTCCTCCAGGCTCATTTTGCGCAGGAAATACTCTTCCTGGAAGCTGTACAGGCTCGCCCCTCGCTTTATGTTGTTGGCGGGGACTTGCTTGGTGCTGTTTGCCTCGGTTGTGCTTGCGTTGCTCACGTTCGGTCACCTCCATGTGCATGAAAGCCGCAAATCTGATACTCAGGCGGCTAGATTGAGGTCTTTATGGTCGTTGCCGCGGAAGCCCCGACCCGGTATGTAACTAATGTCCAGGTGGATGAACAGGTCGAACTTGTGCTCGCCAGGGGCAAGGCCACCCGGTTTGTTCATCCTCAGGATGCCCACTTCGCCGAACTCCCACCGGAAGTCGGGCATCGACTTGAGGGCTGTGAGAGGGTACGTCTGGCCATGCAAGGTTACGCTGATCTTTTCGGGTGGGATGTGCTCCCCGTCAACAGCCAGGTCTATTGTCTTGATGAGCGACACGCAAATGCCGCGGTAGTACGGAAGGCGAGCGCCGACCTGGAAGCCGGTAATCTCGCCGTCCTTGCTGACGTTGCGGAATTCCTCGCCCACGATCATGTATCTGTCAAACATCTCACTGAACTCCTTATTTGGGCTACCGGGCGGCAGTTTCCGTAGCCGGAACCTCCCCGATCAGCTGCTTGAACATTGCATGTTGCCGGCGAACCTGCTCGGTGCTGTCCACCGGGAAGGCATCCTGTATATGGCGGTTGCCTTCGTACTCGCTCGACAGGTGGCCATCGAAACCCGCCTCGATCAGCACGGGCACAACCTCGTCATAGGCGATGCTGTATTCGGTGTAATCGGGCAGCATCTCGTAGAACTTGGCGTGGATGTGGAAGATGTAGTCCTTAATCTTCAGCAGGTCGCGAGGTTTCTCGAAGATGCCCAGGCGCATGCCATACCCGAGCTGGAAAGCCTCCTGCTCCGTGGCTCCGATCTTCGTTGACGCCTCTTGCAGATCGTCCATGTAGAGGCCGCTGTTGTATAGCTCTACGAACCTATCGGCAATCTCCTGCCGCAAGCCGTCGCGCACCCAGCGCTCGCTGACCACGCGCGGAAAGCGGCGCGTGAAGATGCCCATATCGGGCAGGAAGCCGTAGTGGCGCGTGCCCGTGCGCTGGATCACCTCCAGGTGCAACTCGATCCATTCGCCGTTCAGGCGGCGGGGTGAGTGGATCTCCACCGCGAGCTTGATATCGCGCTCCTCGGCGTAGGGCAGAGCCAACTCGATCCACTTCGGCGCGATACCCGAACCGACGCGGATCACCTTGCAGCCAAGCTTGTGAGCGAACTCGATGTCGCGCACCAGGTCGTGACGAGCCTCCTCGTCAGTCATCATCCGTCCCTCGTACTTGTTCCAGTCGAGGAAGAGGTCGTGGCACACCGGAGTGCGGCCGTACTTGCGCATCCACTCGTGCCAGTTCTGGAAAAATGCCTCACCAGGCTCGGGGAAGCCAGGGGCCATCTGCTCGCCGATGATCTCGATACCTGGTATGTCGAGCTTTTCGCAGGTGGCGATAATGTCCTCCAGGCCCATTTTGCGCAGGAAATACTCTTCCTGGAAGCTGTACAGGCTCGCCCCTCGCTTTATGTTTTGGGCGGGGACCTTTGCCGGTCCTGGTGTGCCTTGTGTATCAGCGTTAGCCATATTCTCATGCCTCCTTCCGAGGGCCCGAACAGGCGGGTCTATGTCGCTGCCTTGATGCATCCCTCGATGTATCGTTTGATCATAGCCTGGTGCTCCTGCACCATTGCCAGCGAATCGGGCGCGTCACCCTCAAACTCGCTGGACATCCACCCTTTGTAGCCGCCCGCTAACAATTCATGCACCACTTCCTCGTAGCGCAGGTTCGGCTCGGTGCCGTTTTCCATGCTGAAGAACTTGCCGTGCACATGCATAATGTAGGACATGATCGTGCGTAGGGCCGCCGGCTCCGAGTGGCCAAAGCTGCCCCAGAAGCTCTCGACAGCACTGACCTGGCTTTTTTGCAAGCCGTGATGCTCCAATTCGGCCAGAGCCTCCGGCAGTGGGGTCTCTGCGTTCCACAGCTCCACCGCCCTCGTTACGATGCTCTCTGCCACCCCGCGGGCACGGGCCCGCTCAGTGGCGAACTGCGGCACCGAGCGGGCGAAGATACCCATGTCCGGGATAAGACCGAGATGGTCGGAGGAAATCCGCTCTACCTGCCTGATCAGCTCCTGCGTTTGCGGAGCTTCGATCATCAAGGGCACGTGCAATTCGTAGCCCATCTTCAAACCGAGCTTCTCAGCGTAGGGCAGCAGCCGCTCGATCACCGGGTAAACGAAGTACTGGAGTCGCACCACCCGGAAGCCGAGCTTTGCCGCGCCAATTAACTGCGGAACAGTGTATTCGACCAGCTCATCGGGCGTGAGGTCTCGGCCGGGCAGCATGAAGGGGTCAGCGTAGCTGCCATACGAAGTGGGCGTCAGGCCGTTACGCTCAATAGAGCTTTTGAAGATGCGCTCGAACTCGGACGTAACGTAGGGGAAGCCCCGGTGATGAGCCGGCCCCACGATTTCCACCCCGCCGCCAAGCCCGGCGGCTTTCTGCATCATGTCCTCGAAGGACCACTGGAATGAGCAATACTCGTTCGTGAAGCTATGGAACGATATGCCCACTTTGAAGGGCTCTGTTATGGTCACGATATGTCCTCCGGCCCTCCACTCTCAAGACGCAGACGTTTGCTGGAGGAGTTGTAAAAGGAAAATCTCCCCGCGGTCGCGTAAGGCTCTACAGTGACCAGGGTGCCCTGGACGTCATGGACGCCGGGCTCGAGCGGTGCATGCGGCACAAAGAGGTCGGCGTAATCGAGGATGAACCACCAGACCTTACTCAGGCCGCGAAGCTCATCGAGTTTGTGGCCGTAGTTATTGAGGATGAGGACGATGTTTTGGGGGTCTATTTGCTCACCGTCAATGCTCAGCTCTATTCCTTCGATGCACGAGAGCGGAAGAGACCTGTAACTGGTCAGCCTGACCTTGAGCATGACGCCGGGCTGGCTATTGTGTACTGAGTTACGCAAGCCCTGGTCGGCAATAAAGCCCCGATCTTTAGGATGCCGCGCAATTGCTATCGGGGACGAGGCTGCGGTCCCCGCCGGCAATGCTCTCTCCTGGCAATCCATACTCTGCTCCTTTCGCTCCCTGTGACGGCCGTGCCTGCCCCTATGGCATGTGTAAGTGCACGGCTTGCCGAACGAGGGGTCCAGCCGATGGCCGGTCATTGTGGGCGCGCCAATGCGTGTGCGGCCGGCACTACTTTGCCGGTACCAGAGAAGAGTATATCCCCCATTTTTCTGCCGAAACACCGTAAAAACCTGGGAATCAACGCGCGCGAATACCGGGCGAATCTTCGCGGGATTTAGCGGCTGAGCCGCACCTAGATAGCTTCTATGGTGACGAGGCGGTGCTCAATTGCGTAGCGCATGGCGGCCGTGCGCGACGACACGTCCAGTTTGCCGTAAATGACGTTGAGGTAGCTGACTACCGTGCTGGGGCTGATCACCAGTTGCTCTGCGATATCCAGGTTGGACAGTCCCTTGGCAACCAACAGCAGCACGTCAAGCTCGCGTTTGGTCAAGCCTGCGGGGCGCTCAGGGGCCTTGACACGATGCTTGTGCGTGCTGCGAGCGACGTTTTCAAGCGAGAGCAACTGCTCAATGGGCAGATTGTGTCCCTCTTCCCATGTGCTGAGGAATTCCAGCTCGCCCATTTCCTGGCGCGCCGAAGCGACCAGTTGTGCACGCTCGGCGGACGGAGCAGGGTGGTGGTGTGGGTCGGACGCTTGCCGCTGCCTCTCGCCGGCTGCCCAGAGTTGTACGGCCCAGCCCACGCGTCCGCACCGCATGGCCGCGTCGGCCAGCTCCTCCAGGCAACTGATGATGGCAGCATGCGCGCCTATGGCCTGGGCGCTCGCAATGCAACGTCGAGCCATCGTGATTGATGTCAGGTAATCCTGCCTGTACAGGGCTGCCTGGGCCATGAGGAGGCTTGCGCGAGCGATACCGCGTATGTCTTGCAGCCGGTCGAACAGGTCGAGCGCCCTCTCAATCAATACCGATGCGCGTGACCAATCGCCGCTGCTCAGCGCAAAGCGCCCGTGAGCGCAGAGAAAGTACCCTGCCGTACCGCCCCAGCGGCGCAGTTCCATTTCCTGGATCTGCTCGTCGAAGAGCGCCTGGGCTCTTGCTCTCTCGCCCGTGGCGAGCAGCGCATCGGCCAGATTCAGCAACGACATGCGGCGCAGATGCAGATCACCCAACTCGGCAAAGAGCGCGGCGCACCGTTCGAGATGAATACGAGAGCGCGCAAACTCGCCGCAATATTGTGCAAGCATGCCGGACGAGTATTCAATGTGGGCCAGAGTCCATGGATCGGCACGCCCATCCATCAGACCGAACAACTCTTCCGCCTGGGCCTTCGCCGCGGCAACATTGCCCTTCACCAGGTGGAAGAGACTCAATATGTGCGAAGCTCTGGCAATGTTCCTGTTGTCACCGGCTGCTTTACTCAGTTCAAAGCTTTCGCGAAGCCAATCCTGGGCACGCTCGCCCTGGTCAAGATGCAGAGCGAGCAAGCCCGCAGCTAAGAGGGTTTGCCTGTTGCGCGGTCCGGTGACTTCTCCCTCCGGGGCGTACAATACCTGCTCAGCCCAACTCAACCCCTCACTAAGCCTGCCACGAACGTACCAGAATTGCCCCAGATCCCCAACCAGCTCCGCGCTGCGGTCGTAGTCATGCTCAGACAGCAAGAAGGAAAGCGCAGCGTTGAAGTTGTGTTCATCCCGGTCGAATCTTCCCAGCCAGTGCATCTGCTGCTCACTGTGTAACCCCGGTCCGGCTTGCCGGGCGAGAGAGATGTAGTGTTCGGCGTGGGCGGTCCTGGCCATACGCAATTCGCCGCTCCGCTCCAGGCGCTCCAGCGCATATTCCCGCACCGTCTCCGAGAGGCTGAGGCGCGGTGCCTTCCCGGCCTTTGCAGCTGAGAGGAGCAGGCTCTTGTCAATCAGCGAGGAAAGGATGTCCAGAACGGAGGTCGCCAGCTCCCCAAATGCATTGCACACCGCTTCGGCCGCGTCCAGGTCAAATCGGGCGTTGAAAACGGCAAGCCGCCGTAGCGCCGACTGCTCATCGGGGTGCAGCAGATCATAGCTCCAATCCAGAGTGGCGCGTAACGTCTGGTGGCGCGCCGGGCGCTCTCGCCCGCCCCCGGTGAGCACCGCCAGCAGGTGCTCCAGTCGCTCAAGCAGCGCCTCAGGCGATAGGAGCCGCACGCGGGCAGCCGCCAGCTCGATAGCCAGTGGAAGTCCGTCCAGACGCGCACAAATCTGAGCAATCGCCTTCAGGGAGGGACCGCTCACGTCCAGGTTCGGGGCGATTGCAGTTGCCCGGTCAAGGAAAAGGGCAATTGCCGGGTAATTCAGGAGGTTATCATGGGGCGGCAGGTCGGCGGGGTCGGGGAAAGATAGCGACTTCACAAGAATGGAGTGTTCGCCCCGGAGGTAGAGCACTTCGCGGCTAGTGACCAGCAGCTTAAGCCCGTCGCATGCGCTAACAAGTTCGTCCAGCATTGGGACAACCTCAGGCACCTGTTCGAGGTTGTCGAGGATAAGCAGCAGCTCTCGGTGCTGTAGCGCCTCGCTGAGCAGCACTCTGATCGAGGTGTGGCCGTCGGTAGGCAATCCGAACAGCCGAGCCACTCTCGTAAGGGCGATTTGCGGATCGCGCACAGAATCGATGGACAGAAAGTATACGCCATCCCGGAAGTCGGCTTGCAATGCGGAGATGGCCTCAAAGGCAAGGCGTGTTTTGCCTATGCCGCCCGGACCCACCAGGCTGACCACTCTGACATCCGGGCGACGAAGCAGAGCTACCAGGGACGCCACTTCATCAACGCGGTCCACAAGGCGTGTTGTCGGGAGAGGCACCGGCGCCGGAGGGTTTAGCCTGGCAATCGAGCCTGCGTCCAGGGCGATGTATCTTGAAGCTGCGGGCTCAGCTTTCGCAACGAGCATATCGACAAGACGATGTGTGCTAGGCTCCTCGGTGTCGCTCAGTTCGGTGGGATCCTCTGGGTCAACATGGTCGGCCTGATCGCTGTGATCGCTGTAGTCTTCCAGGCGCAGCAGTTTGCCCACAACCGTGATCAGGCGCGCCCAGGTCATTTCCTCAGCTTTTCCAATGTAGGTACTGATGCGCTTACCCTGCGTCTTGCGATATGCGTACCAGTATGGTTTGCCGGAGCGCACCTCTTTACGAGCGCTGAAAGAGCCAGCAGGTGACTCGAACCGGAATGAGGAATGTGTGTCGAGCCAGGCAAACCATTGTGCCGAGCCGACCCTAACGGGACTCGTGACGTCAACTATATTTTGCAGTAATCCCTGCCGAATAATCGGAGCACAACTGGTGTTCAACTGCTTACCTCCACTAGCTCCAGACACATCTGCCGTTTCAGTCTCCAGAGAGGGTCTGGTGGCTAAAGGTAGATACACAATAATGTCCGGGTGCCCAACGGGTGCGCAACCCATACTCTTCAGTAAGAAGGAGCACAACTAGGGCAAATTAGGCGAAGCGCTGGCCAAATATGGCTGCTCAGGGCAAAGAACCGGTGCCAGCATACGCAATAGAGGACCTTAGCGCTGCGCTCCTCCCGCCGACGTGGACGTGGCAACAACTGTAGGCTATTGACAGTTACACGTATAACTAGTATTATAAGGGCAGATTGTGCATCTGTCAATACTCTTTGTGGTGACGGCTCACAGGTGCTCAAGACCCAGGGATTTCCACCTGCGGGGCTGCAAATATGCCGGGGCGATAGCCCCCGGCGAATTATCATATCTTGCTGCGTCGCGGCCCGGATAGGAATAAATCTTCTCGCGCGCAAGTAGGATCGACGTATCCAATCGAGGAGGATGCAAGGATGCCGAGGCGAGTTAGAGGCGCAGCGAACCAGGACCAAACCCTGATTGATAAGGCCCCCCGCAAGGGCCCGCCTACCAGCGCAGATGTGGCGATGCTCGCGGGCGTTTCTCAGGCCACCGTATCGCTCGTGCTGAACGACGTGGGCAACAGCCGGTTCAGCGACGAGACGCGAGACCGTGTGCTGAGCGCGGTGGACGCACTGGGCTACGTGCCGCACGCGATGGCAAGTGCGCTGCGCGCCGGGCAGAGCAACCTCATACTTATCACCTTCTTGAGCCTCCCAACAGGTGCCCAACTGGCTGTGTTCTATGACCAGTTGGCCGCCAAGCTTAATGAGCGCGGCTACACTGTGCTCTTCCATGCTGACCGCGCTCAGTTGGGCGTGGCGGCAGCCCGTGCGTGGGCTGCGCTCAGGCCCGCTGGGGTTGTAGTTGACGGCACGCGGCTGAGCGACGAGGTGCTGAAGGTCTTGCGCAAAGTCGGAGTCAAGGCAATAGTGGCCATGGGGGGCGATGCCATCAGATCTGTGCCCACAGTCAGCATAGGAAGCGATGTAGCAGGCAAGCTTGCGACAGAGCACATGATTAGTATGGGCCGCCACAGGCTCGCAGTTGTGGTGCCGAAAGATCCGGAGCTACTGCCGGTAGCAATGGAGCGCCTCAACGCTGCGGAAAAGGCGGCTCGTGAGCGCAATATCGCTTTGCAGCGTATTGATCTTGCCCTCGATGAGGAGGATGCGGCCAGGGTGGCGGCAGAGTGGACGCGCGGGCCACACCCTGATGGAATATTCGCGTTTAACGACATTTATGCCGGATTGCTGCTTATTGCCTTACAAGAGGCTGGGCTGCGGGTGCCGGACGACGTTGCCGTAATTGGCTGCGACGATCTGCCGGTAAGCTGGTTCTTTCGCCCACGCCTCACCACGGTACGCTTCCCTATTGAACAGATAACCCGGCAAATAGCGACCATAGTTGACGCCATGGTGCAGGGGAAGAGTGTCGACTTTGAGCGGTCACAGGATACCGAACCGTACCTGGTCTTGAGAGACTCAGCCTAGAACATCGCGATCACAGCCATCGCAGCCAAAGAAGCACCGCAACACGGCGACACGACAAATGGAGAGGGGGATACCCACAATTCCCGTGCCCTGCCTCCTCAACGATTTCCCTCATTTTCCCAGGTTTTTGTAGTAGCTTAAGCCTTAAGCAGCCTTTATACTCGCCCCGAATGGCTCGCTCCGGCCTACGATCTGCGGCGCCAGATGGGAGTTGTTACAAGGGGTCGGTGACCTTCTGATAGACTAGCGCTGGCTATCCAGAGGGGCAATTCGTGCTATCAGCGCTGCGAAAAACCTGCAGGTTGATCCTAAGGAGGAAAGCAATGCACAAACGAGTAATGTTGCTTATATGCTTTGCGGTTGTCAGCAGTATGCTGCTGTCAGCTTGCGACACAGGCTCTCCCACCGCTACTCCCGTTCCCGCACCAACCGCCACCACAGCGCAGGCGGCGCCCACCGATACGACTGCCCCTGCCGCAGCCGCTACCAACACAACTTCCACTGCGGCACAGCCTACCAACACTACCGCCACCGGCGGGAGCACGGGCCAACCAGCCACCACGGGCGTGATGCATGTCATGCCCAACGGCGGGCAGATGACAACGTTCGCGCGCAACTTCAACCCCTTCGTCCAGGCCTCGCTCTTCCCAACGCAGAACGGCATCTACGAGCTTCTGATGATAGACAACCCGGCCACCAATAAGATTGAGCCCTGGTTGGCCGATTCCTACGAGTGGAGCAGCGACCTCAAGACCCTGACGCTCAAGCTCCACCCCAACGTCAAGTGGTCCGACGGGCAGCCCTTCACCGCTAATGACGTGGTCTTCACCTTCGACCTGCTCAAGAACACCCCCGGCCTGCTCGGCAACGGCATCAACGCCGTCAATACAACGAGCGGCTACGTTAGCTCAGTGGAAGCGGTCAACGACCTGACCGTGAAGTTCAACTTCTCCAAGGTCTTCACTCCCGGCATCCACGACATCGTTACACAGGTGATCGTGCCCGAGCACATCTGGAAGGATGTCCAGGACGTGTCGAAGTTCACCAACGACAACCCGGTCGCTACCGGCCCCTTCATCCAGGTGAGCAACTTCACCGCGCAGAGCTACCAGATCGAGAAGAATCCCAACTACTGGCAGCCAGGCAAGCCCTACATCAACGCACTCCGCATGGATGCATACAGCGGCAACGACCCGACAACCATCGCCTTCATCAACGGCGACCTTGACTACGGCGCATGGTTCCAGATCGACCCGCAGAATACCGTTCTCAACAAGGACCCAACCAACCTGCACCACGTGGCGGGAGCAGGACCCGGGACTGGCATCATGTTCATGCTGAACACGACGGTCAAGGGGCTTGACGACCCGATCGTGCGCAAGGCCATAAGTATGTCGCTCAACCGCCCTGAGATGATGGCCATCGTCATGGGCCCCGGCGGCTACAAGAACGATATCACAGGCCTCAACTTCGCATTCAACTCCTGGAAGCCCTCCGACCTCTCCAGCCTCGGCCAGGACTGGACCGCTTACGACCCCGACGCGGCCAACAAGATGCTCGACGACGCCGGCTACAAGATGGGCGCTGACGGCATCCGTGCCAAGGGCGACGTCAAGCTCAGCTTCGAGTACACCTCGATCAATGGCTTTACGGACTTCATCGCCGTTGGGCCGACGATGATAGAGAACATGAAGACCATCGGCGTGGAAGCCAAATCGGTGTCTCAGGACCCGGGCCTCGCCATCGGCAACTGGCAGGTGGGTAAGTTCCAGATGTCGCTGTGGTTCGGCACCACCTCGAGCACTCCCTACTACGTCTACTGGCGCCTGATGTCTCCCAACTCCGTGATACCGCTGGACACCAACACCAACTACAACTACTCGCGCTACGGCAGCCAGGCCGCCGCGCCCCTGCTCGACGAGTTCGCCTCCACCCAGGACGAGGCCAAGCAGAAGGAAGTTACCCTGCAGCTGGAGAAGGTCTTCGCCGACGAGGCGCCTTACGTGCCCATGTGGACGCTGCCCGGCGATTGGTGGTACAGTACCAAGAACTTCACCGACTGGCCGGACCAGACCAAGGTTCTCAGCGGCCCCGTACGGGGTGTCGGTTTCACCGGCGAGCAATTGTACATACTGACCAGCGTCAAACCCAAGTAATCTGAAAAGGGAGTGGCCCCACGATGGGCCACTCCCCTCCTCCCTGGTCCCTGGCTCCCCGGCTACGCTGCTATGCGGGCAGCCGGCCTGTCTTCTCGCCAGACAAGGAGCACGCAAATGCGCTACATTCTGCGCCGCCTGGGATTCTACATCCTGGCTTTCTTTTCGGCCGTAGTCATCAACTTCGCCCTACCGCGCATGTTGCCGGGCGACCCCGCCTCGATCATCCTGGCGCAGGCCACCCAGCTCACCTCCGAGCAGGTCCAGGCTATGCGCCTGTCGCTCGGGCTGACCAACGACCCGTTGCCGGTGCAGTTCTGGAACTATGTTACCCATGCCATCACGGGCGACTTCGGCATCTCATACTCGTATTACCCGTCCCCCGTCACATCTGTGATCTCCAACGGCATCGGCTGGACGCTGCTACTCGGGCTGACCAGCTTGCTCATCGCCTTCATCTTCGGCAACATCATAGGCGTCATCAGTGCCTGGCGGCGCGGCGGCCTGATGGACAACATAACGCCGCCGCTGCTCATGTTCATCGGCGCTTTTCCTCCATTCTTCCTGGCCCTCGCGTTTCTCTTTATCCTGGCCCTCGGCACCGGCTGGTTCCCCACCGCCCACTCGTTCGACACCTCAATCGTGCCAGGATGGACCTGGCAATATATAGGGAGCGTGGCGCACCACCTTATCTTACCGGCCAGCGTCGTCATACTCGTTTCTATTGGGGGGTGGGCCCTCGGAATGCGCAACGTCATGATGGGCGTGCTCGGCGAAGACTATATTACCCTCGCCGAAGCCAAGGGCCTCAAGACGAACCGGCTCATGGCCTGGTACGCGGCGCGCAACGCCCTCTTACCCGGCATCACCGGCTTCGGTACCCAGCTGGGTTTCATCTTGAGCGGCCAGATATTGATAGAACAGGTCTTCGCCTACCCTGGCGTCGGCTACCAACTGGTCAGCGCGGTCGGCAATCGCGACTACCCGCTCATGCAGGGGCTTTTCCTGATGATCACGATCGCGGTGCTGCTCGCCAATTTCCTCGTTGACATACTCTACGTCCGCCTCGACCCGCGGGTAAGGACCAGGTGAGGAGGGCACCGATGCAACAAGAAACACCCGAGAGGAATACTCAACCCGACGACCCGGCGGAGCGCGTGGAGTTTATTGATGGCGAGGCCGCCGAAGTCGAGGCCGCCGAAGGCCAGTCCCTCGCCCTCGTGACCGATCCGGTGCGCGACGCGCAGGACGCGGCGACCGGCGTACAGGTGGAGCTTTCCGGGCAGTTCGTAGCAGCGCCAATAGCAGCGCCCCCAAGGCGGCGCTTCCAGGTGCTCAGGACGTTCCTGGGCAGCCCCAAGTCGCGCCTGGGGTTCGGGGTTGTGCTCTTCTTCGTGCTGGTCGCCATATTCGCGCCCTGGATCGCCAACGCCAGCCCGACCAAGTTCACAGGCGTTATAGGCTCGCCTCCTTCGGCTGACCACTGGTTCGGCACCGGCACCCAGGGCCGCGACGTCTTCAGCCAGACCGTGTATGGTGCGCGCATCACGCTGATAGTCGGCTTTGCCACGGGCGCGCTGGCCTCGGCCCTGGCGGTGATCGTTGGGCTGACGGCAGCCTACTTCCGCGGCAGGGTTGACGACATAATCACCCTGATCGCCAACCTCTTCCTGACCATACCGGGCCTGCCTCTGCTCATCGTCATCTCGGTCTATTTCACGGCGGGCACTATCACCGTCATCCTGGCCCTGGCCTTCACAAGCTGGGCATACGGCTCACGCATCATCCGCGCACAGGCGCTCTCCATCCGCGAAAAAGAGTTCATAGCGGCAAGCATTGTGGCGGGCGAAAGCAGCACCCGCATCATTTTCCGCGAGATGCTGCCTAACCTGATCAATATCATCGGCGGCAACTTCCTCGGCAGCACCCTCTTCGCAATCGCCGCATCGACCAGCCTTGCCTTCCTGGGCCTGACCGATACGACCGAGGTCAGCTGGGGCACCAACCTGTTCTTCGCTCAAAACGGCGGGGCCATGATGAGGGGGTACTGGTGGACATTTGTTCCGTCGGGCCTGTGCGTCGCCTTCGTGGCGTTCGGCCTTTCGATGATCAACTACGGCATGGACGAAATCACAAACCCGCGCCTGCGCGCTGAAAGAGAACTGCGAAATGTATTCAAGAACAGGAATTTCCGGCGCGGTCGTGCCACGCCCGTCGTCCGCGACTCAGAATGAGCCACTACTGGATGTCCGCGGGCTGTGCGTTGAGTACCACACGCCCAGAGGCTCGGTGCGCGCTGTCGACAACGTATCGTTCTCCATCGCCCCAGGCGAGGTATTCGGGCTGGCAGGGGAGTCGGGCAGCGGCAAGTCGACCATAGCCCATGCCATCATGAGAATACTGCGCCCCCCGGCTATGATCAGGAAGG
This sequence comes from uncultured Chloroflexia bacterium, assembly GCA_963797095.1. GTDB lineage: Bacteria > Chloroflexota > Chloroflexia > QHBQ01 > JADMIH01 > JADMIH01. Next base: position 344,194 of record CAWCNY010000001.1, read on the forward strand.
GCGAGATCACCGTGAACGGCCAGGACGTGCTCGAAATGACCGATAGCGAGCTTCAGGAGTTCAGGTGGCGCGACGTATCAATGGTGTTCCAGGGCGCTCTCAACTCGCTGAACCCGGTGATGAAGGTCGGCCACCAGATCGCGGATGTGCTGGTTACGCACCTTCACATACCCTGGAAGCAGGCGCTCGAACGCGCCGCCGACCTTCTCAAGCTGGTCAACATCGAGCCGAAACGCCTGGAGAGCTACCCCCATGAGCTATCGGGCGGTATGCGCCAGCGTGTTGTCATCGCCATCGCGCTGACGCTAAACGCACCCCTCCTGATCATGGACGAGCCGACAACGGCCCTCGACGTGGTTGTGCAGAAGGACATCATGAAGCAGATTGCGAGCCTGAAGCAGCAGTTTGGCTTCTCAACCCTCTTCATCACGCACGACCTGTCGCTGATGGCGGAGCTTTCGGACCGCATAGGCATTATGTACGCAGGGCAGATTGTGGAGATGGCAGCAGCCAAGGAGATCTTCAACAACCCCTTGCACCCATATACGCAGGGATTGCTTACCTCCTTCCCGCCGCTGCAGGGGGAGAAGCGCAGGTTGAGTGGCATCCCCGGCTCGCCGCCCGACATGTCCGAGCCGCCCACCGGCTGCCGCTTCCACCCGCGCTGCACTTTTTGTAATCCTCTGGAGACGAAAGAGCAGCCGAAGCTAATCGAGGTGCTGCCCGGGCACTGGCTCTCCTGGCACGAAGGCATGCCGCTGAAACTGAACGTCGCGGGAAAGGTACTACCATGACAACACCGGCTACGAATATCGCCCCCGCCGGCGGCCCGGCAACTAACGGCGCGGCAGATCAGTCTCCGGTAGTGCTGGAGGTCCGCAACCTCACCAAGCACTTCCCTATGGGCAGCCCGCTCCGCCCGCTTTTCGTGCATGCCCTCACCGATGCGTCCTTCACCATTTCGCGCGGAGAGGTAGTCGCACTGGTAGGCGAGTCGGGCAGCGGCAAATCCACCACCGCCCGCGTGATAGTGAGGTTGATCGAGCCGACCGGCGGCAAGATACTGCTTCATGGCCGGGATATGCTCAAGGAGGAGCCTCGCAAGGCTTCGCTGAGCTATCGCAAGGCTGTGCAAATGATCTTCCAGGATCCATTCGGCTCGCTGAATCCGGTGCATACGATAGAGCACACGGTGGGCCGCCCCATCTCCATCCACAACAAGACGAAGCGCTCACCCGAGAACGAAGTGCTTACGCTGCTGGACTCGGTCGGCTTGCACCCGGCGGCCGACGTGGCCGCCCGTTACCCCTTCCAGCTATCGGGTGGGCAGCGCCAGCGTGTGGCTATCGCCAGGGCTCTCGCGGTAAACCCCGAGATCATCCTGGCGGACGAGCCCGTTTCGATGCTGGATGTGTCCATCCGAATGGGCATTTTGAACTTGATGGAGCGGCTCAAGGACGACAAGGGGATCGGCTTCCTGTATATCACCCACGACCTGGCGAGCGCTCGCTACATAGGTGACCGCACCATCGTGCTGTACGCCGGGCACATGGTGGAAGGCGCCGAGAGCAAGGAATTGATGGCCGAGCCTGCACACCCGTATTCCCGCTTGCTGCTTTCAGCCGTGCCCAACCCCCAGGCGGGCCTCGTGGTGGACGACGAGGAGGTGCGTGGCGAGATACCGTCGCTTATCAACCCGCCCCCCGGCTGTCCGTTCGCTCCTCGCTGCCCGCACGTCATGGACGCATGCCGACAGGTGATGCCTGGTCGTGAGAATGTATCATCTGACCATTGGGTTCGCTGCCATCTCTACGGCCCCGGTAAGTCGCAAGATATACAAGATATAATGGAGAAGCCAGCCGTTTCAGCGGCACAAAGCCAGTAGATCTTTGGATTTCGCCCCAGGGAACGTTCTAACCACCATACTGGCCCATCGGGGGAACGGGCTCTGCCGTTGGAGCATCTCCGAAAAGGCATATGCGGTTCGTCTGAACGGACATCACTATGCAGACTTCGGGCTCGCCAATCACACCATACGCTCCGGCATCCGCGCAAGACCAACCGACGATCCGCTCCGGGCTGGTAGTGCTGATAGGCGCGCTCTCCGCTCTGGCGCCGCTGTCGCTTACCATGTACCTGCCGGGGCTGCCTTCGATAGTGCGCGACCTGGGAGCTAGCACATCAGAGGGTCAGTTGTCCCTGACCGCCTGTATGTTCGGGTTGGCCGCCGGGCAAATTGTCGCCGGATCGTTGAGCGACGCGCTGGGCCGCCGTAGACCGCTCATAGTGGGGTTGCTAATCTACACAGTGGCGTCCCTCCTCTGCGCTCTGGTTCCGTCGGCGGGCGTTTTGATCGGTTTGCGCTTCGTTCAGGGGCTTGCCGGAGCTGCGTGCGTGGTGACGGCGCTAGCCATAGTGCGCGACCTCTTTGAGGGCACTGAAATGGCGCGCTTTCTCACGCTGACAATGCTGGTGTCAGGGCTCGCGCCGATTCTCGCCCCGATAGTGGGCGGCGCGCTTCTGGACGTCACCTCCTGGCGTGGTGTCTTCCTTCTCTTGGCGGCATACGGAGGAGTGCTGGCGCTGCTTTGCGCCATGGGTATGCGAGAGACCCTGCCCACAGAGCGTCGAGCTCAGGCGCAGTCTATTGCTACCCTTGGCGCCTTCCGGAGACTGCTCACAGACCGCGTTTTCCTCGGCTACGCACTCTCATCTGGTCTCGCTACGGGCGCTCTATTTGCCTACGTCTCCGGCTCGCCCTTCGTCCTGCAGAACATCTATGGTATGTCGCCCCAGGCCTTCAGCCTTCTGTTCGGCCTGAACTCGGTGGGTGGTATCATGGCGAGCTTTATCGCCAATCGGCTGGTCAAGCGTCTGGCGCCCCAGAGGATTCTTGTTATCGGTTTGACTACGTTGCTTTGTGCCGGGCTGCTACTGCTAGCCTGCCTTCTGACAGGACTGGGATTGCTTGGCATCATGCCGGCCTTCTTTATAATAGGCAGTTGCTTCGGGTTCATCACGCCCATGGCGAACGCTTTAGCGTTGACTAGCCACCCGGAAGCGGCAGGTAGCGCCGCGGGCCTGGTCGGTATGCTAGGCTTTGCGTTCGGCGGGTTAGTTGCTCCCCTTGTCGGAATTGCTGGGCCGGCTACGGCCATGCCAATGGCGCTGATTGTAGTAATTGCCAGCGCAGGTGCGTGCTGCACTTACCTACTCTTGAGCTATAGAGCCGGCCGCATCCCTGGCCGTGTGGCCAGGGCGGAAGATTCAAGGGTTGACCTGCAGGCGAGCCGCGGTGGTGCAGCAGGTGGTGCAGCAGGTGGTGCAGCTGGTGTGGCTCGTGGTGCAGCTGGCGGCATGTGCGTGGTTACTATATCGGGCGAATATGGCAGCGGCAGTGGTGAGGTGGCTGCACGGCTGGCGAAGCGCCTCGGATGGCAGCTCGTTGACCACGAAATCATCAGCAGGGTGGCCAATGCGCTCGGGGTGACACCCGAACTTGCCGAAGCGCACGATGAGCGGACCGATAAGCCTTCCCCGGAATACCTCGCCGGCCTGCAGACTATGCAAGTCCTGGCTAATGCCCCGATACCCGTAGATATCCCGCGCGACTCTCAGGCCTACTCCGAAGCGCGACGTTTAGTTGTCCGGGAGGCCGCTGCGAGTGGCAAAGTCGTTATAGTGGGTCGAGGTGGACAGGTACTGCTCGCGGGCCGGCGCGACACTTTGCATGCCAGGATCGTTGCTCCCCTTCTCGAGCGTACAGCCTACGTAAGGCGGCGCGAGTTGCTGAACGCCGATGCAGCCCTGGAGCGGATACAGACCAAAGATAGAGAGCGAGCTAAATTCCTGATGGTGGAGCACGGGCATGACCCGGCGGACGTCCACCTGTACGACATTGTACTTAACACTGCAATGCTGGACCTCGACAGTGTTGTGGATCAGCTGGCAGATGCTCTACAGCGCAAGGGGACGAGGATCGCAGTACCAACTGCAGACTTGGGACCGGGAGCGGGGCTGCAACCCTATCCCACGCTGCCCACAGCCGGCGAAGCGCCCAATGCAAGCCTATAGTGGATCTACGAATGCGAGCGTGATGCTCGGTAAGGACAACTACAGGCCAAGGTATTACTAACATGACAGACACATCAACCAATATTTCCGGTACGACAATTCTCATCGCTGATGAGGACTCAATCCTGCGGCTCGACTTGCGCGATCTACTGCAAGCGATGGGCTACCTGGTGATCGGGGAGGCACGCGACGGGCAAAGCGCCATAGCCATGGCGAGAAGCCTGCACCCCGACCTGGTCATTGTGGGCGTACGGCTGGTAGGAGATATGGATGGCGTTGCTGTCGCCGCGGTGCTTACGTCGGAGCGGATCGCTCCGGTGCTTCTGCTGTCCCACTTCAGCGACTCCCCCCTGGCCCGCCGGGCCGCGGAGGCAGGCGTAGCGGGCTACGTGCTGAAGCCGGTTGATGAGAGTAACCTCTACCCGGCAATCGAGGTAGCCATCTCTCGTTTCCGGCAGATCCAGTCGCTTGAGAATAAGATAAGCTATTTGCTCGACGAACTGGAGACGACCAAGCTGTTGGAGCGCGCCAAGGCGGTGCTTATGAAGCAGCACCAGCTGACCGAGGAAGAAGCACTTGTTCGCATCGAATATGTGTGCAACAACGCGAACAAGTCTATGCGCGCCGTAGCCGAAGCTATAATCCTCACGCAACGTCTTGGCGCGTGACCCGGCCACCTCTGCGCCAGGCTACCCCAGGATGTAGGAGCAAGGAAGCCCATGCGGAAGTGGCCGTGAAGTGGCCATGTCGGAGTGGCCATGTCGGAGTGGCCATGTCGGAGTGGCCATGTCGGAGTGGCCATGTCGGAGTGGCCATGTCGGAGTGGCCATGTCGGAGTGGCCATGTCGGAGTGGCCATGTCGGAGTGGCCATGTCGGAGTGGCCATGTAGCCGTAAGCAGTAGCCCGCAACGCGACCCGCTGCGTTCGCGTCGCCTCGCGTGGCCTCAGGAGGGAATAAGAGTAACGATGGTGCAAATAGAATTCGGCTTGCTGCTTCCTCATGGAGCGCAAACACCACAGGCTCGGGTTCGCTACCTGCGAGATTGCCTAAGCAACCTGCAGATCATAAAGGGCCGTTTCACATCGGTCTGGATGTCTGACCACCTGCAGGTAGGTGGTCAGGATGTCATGGAGTGTTGGACCACCCTGGCGTACTTCGCCGCCCTCCACCCCGAGCTGTACTTCGGATCGGTCGTGCTCTCCCAGGCCTATCGGAATCCGGCTCTGGTGGCAAAGATGGGCGCCACCTTCCAGTACCTTACCGGCGGCCGCCTGGTGTTGGGCCTGGGAGCAGGCTGGAAGGAGGACGAATTCCACTCCTATAACTACCCGTTCCCATCGCCGGCCACGCGCGTAAGCGAGCTGGAGGAGGCGGTCACAATCATCAAGGCGCTGTGGACCCAGGAGGAGACCACTTTCGAGGGTAAGCACTACAGTGTGCGCGCCGCCCGCTGCGAACCGAAACCCGAACCTGTGCCGCCCATTTTGATCGGCGCACAGCGGCCGCAATTGATGCGTATCGCAGCCCGGCTGGCTGACCGGTGGGATATCACCGGCTCGGCGGTATCGCGCGACGACTACCCGGCCCTCGCCCGCAGGATGGACGCGCTCCTGGACGAAGTCGGCCGAGACCCCGCGACCTTGCGGCGCAGCTTCTCTGGGCCGTGTGCCGTAGCCCCAACCGAAGCCGAGGTCAAGGAGTTGGCCGCGCGTATACCCGAGGGCAAAGGCATAGTCGGCACACCCTCCAGGGTGGTGGAGCAGCTCGGGCGTTTCGTCGATCATGGGGTAACACGGTTCCAGCTTGCGTTCGCGGGTTTCCCCGACACCGGACAGATCGAGCTCTTTATGAGAGAGGTTATGCCACAGCTGGGGGTGTAGGGGCATTCGCAAACTATTACCGTCAGTTGCCCCTGACTTTGGTCGGGGTGATCCTGATGGGCACCGTATACTTCGCGGCGAAGTTCTCGGGCGTGCCCCACGGGCCGTGGGCAATGAAGTCGGCATACTTTGTGGCGTACGTCTGGTTCGTGGCCGCCGACGGCTCTCCGGGGTAGATGCGCGCCTCGCCCCCTATCACGATTATGTGCCCGCCCCGGCCGTCGCCGTCGAAGTTGAACGACACACGTGGCTTGCGCTTGATATTTGCGACCCTGGCGGCATGAGTGAGGCTGTACATAAGTATCGTGTCGCCCTCCCACAGGAACCAAACCGGGTTGGGCTGAGGCGTGCCGTCTTCTCCCACTGTGGTGAGCCCGGCCAGCTTCTCCTCGCGCAGCCTTCTCGCCACCCGCCCGCCGAAGGACGTGGAAGTGGGAGGCATAGCAGAACTCTCACTCATGTTGTAGTCCTTTCTCCTGTTTGATAGTGTCTCCCCTGCTCGGCATGGTTGCGGGCTGAGGCTCGGCGAAATGGTGCCGGGTCAGTTGGGCAGCAAGCATCAGGACCAGCGCCAGCAGCGCAGCGCCACTGCTCGCCACCATTATGCTGCGTACGCCAAACGCATCGAACACGAAGCCCCCCAGCAGGCTGGCAGCCAGGGGCGCGAGCCCCTGTATGCCTATGTTCATCAGCCCCTGGTAGGTCGCCCCTCGCTGGGGCGGTGCCCAGCTGTTGACCAGCCGCACAGTGGTGGGCACGAACGTGGCGTAGCCCAAGCCCTGAAGTATCGCTGCGAGAGGCAGCAGCACAGGCTCAGTAATCAGGAAGGCGCTCATATAGGAGCAAGCGGACACGCCATAGGAGAGGAGCAGCGTGCGTGGCCCCCCCAGGCGGTCCATGATAGCGCCGTGAGTCAGCATCACCGGCACCTCCACTGCCGCGGCCACCGCCGAGTAGATCCCCACCAGCACTTGCCCGCCCAGGTTGCTGAAGTACACGGGGGAGAATATCCGCATCATCGACATGCCCAGGCTCAGGAAGAACGAACAAGCCAGCACGACCCAGAAACGGCGCTGCACTGAGCTGAGGCGCAGGGTTGGTGGGGCCATGGTGGGTCCTTCCTTCTTATCGCCGAGCAGCGGCACTATTACGCTCGCGACGAGATAGAAGAAGGTGGTGACCGGAAACATCAGCAGCATGCCCAGGCGTTGCCACAGCACGCCGGCCACGGCGGGCAACACCGCAAAAGTCGCGGATCCCCACAGCCGCATCCGTCCAAAACTCAAGTTGTGGCGTGCAGCCAGCTGCACTGCCAACCCGTCAGTGAGGGAGAAAATCGAGCAGCTGCAGAACGCAAAGGCGGTTGCCGCCGAAAGCAAGGTGGCGAATGAGCCGGTGAGGGGATATAGCAGGAATATTATGCCGCTGCAGATCATGCTGAGTCGCAGCAGTGCCACCTGCCAGCCGTGGCGGTCGGCGAAAGATATGAGCACCGGCGCGGCAAACAGCGACATCAACGGCCCTAGGGCGCTCAGCAGCCCGATTTCGCTGCCGGACAGCCCCCGCTGAGCATAGTAGACGCTCAGGAAGGGCAAGAAGAACGCATTGCCGCTCATGAAGGCCAAGTAGACGAGGCCCCCGCGCGCTGTGGGGCTGAGACGGGACCGCCACTTTTCGATCATTGCTGCCACTTTGCTACATTCCTGCCACTTACCAGCTGCCGCCTCGACGTGGGCCGTAGCCTATCATGATGGTTTCGTGTTGTTCCCTAACGCCCGTTCTTAGCCACTCTCTGCAAGTCTCTACAAGCCCGGAACCTTGGAGGCTGCCTCCACATCTGCCGTGCCGATGAACGCCAGGATGCGCCGCCACGCGTCGTCGCAGTTAGAGGCAAACTCCGGCAACTCGTGGTCGAAGAAGCCGTGCGGAGCGCCCTCGTAGATCGTTATGTGGTGCGCTACACCCGAGCGATCCAGCTGCTCGTCGAGCTGGCGAGTCAGCTCCACAGGTGCCACTTGGTCGGCGCTGCCGAAAAAGCCTAGCACCGGGGCCTTCACGCCGAGCGACTCCTCCAGCACGCTTCCCTTGGACCCCGCTACGGGGCTGCTCATACGCGAGGCATAGAAAGGGATCAGTCCTTGCAGGCCGAACTCCTGAGTGCCTGTGAGCAGCGTCAGGCTGCCGCCTATACAGAAGCCGGCAACGAACGTCGAGCGCGAGCCTCCCTCACCCTGGCGCAGGTACTCCAGGCAGGCCCATACATCGCTGAAGAAGTCGGGTAGCTCCAGTTGGGCGGCGTGATCGCGCCCATTGAAATCACTGCCCCTTGGGCTCACGCCAGCTGAATGGCCATAAAAGTCAACCGCGAGGGCGGTGATGCCCTGCTCGGCGAAGCGAAGTGCCAGCTTCTTGTAGAAGAGGCCAAGGCCGTTTATGTCGGGATAGATAAGGATCTGGCTCTGGCCCGCCCGCTGCGGGCGGGCCAGGTAAGCGTTGAAGCTGTTGCCGTCGGTACCGGTCAGTACGACATCCTCGCCAAGCGCGGCATTACCAGCACTTGGCGGATAGGGCGGGTTGGCATCACGGTCATAGCACATGGGGACTCACTCCTTTAGTGGTCTGCGCACCGCGAGCGCAAGCAAAGGGGAGGCCAGGGAGACTGCCACCCTGCCACCCTGCGCGGGCAGGCCCGTAAATCAGATTTGCTCACAGGCCGCCGGGAGGTCACCTCTCAGTGGGGATCAACGGACCGTGTCGTGCAGAGTATACCCTGCCATGCAGTGTAGGAATACCGAAAAAGCCTGGGAATCACGTTGGGAGGCATTGGCTGGTTCCCAATGGTAATTTGGGGGTTAGTGTGCAACCAGGAGATGGGCTCAACGTTAGGACAGCCCTCGATGTATATTTCCGCTCACTTAGCGATTTACTTTACTGCCCGAAAGCGTTGCAGTTTTTCGCGTGTCTGGGCATCCGGCATGTAGGCTGTGACCCTCATGTCCGGGTCGTTGAAAACGTGCAAGGTGAGATGCTTGAACTCGAGATGGCCTAGCTTTGGGTGCTCGATGATTTTATCGTTGTCCATTGAGTTACTTACATCGTGATGAGACCACCAGAGGCGAAAATGAGGGCTGGCCTGTCTTAGGTCCTCGATCAATTCCTCGAACCACACATCACCAGGGTAGCGAGCACTGGCGGTACGAAACTCTGCAAGTATCCCTCGTGCCATCGGCTCCCAGTGAGAGAACCGCTCCCGCATCGTCGGATCGGTAAAGAAGCGCCAGATCACGTTGCGTGCGTGTGGAGGTGATGCCTCCGAAATGCCGAACACACCGTCGGCGGCCCTGTTCCATGCCAGGTAGTCCCAGCGTCGACCTATGACACAGGCGGGGCTCGGGTTGAGGTCATCGAGCATCTGTTGAAGTGTCGGGCTGACGCTCTCTTCCAATGGGAGGGCAGGCGATGGCAGCGGTTGCCCTGCGAGCAGAAACAAATGCCGCCGCTCATTTACTGTGAGCCTGAGCGCCTGAGCAATGCTTTCCAACACCTGCGCCGATGGGTGAATATCACGCCCCTGCTCCAACCAGACATACCAGGAGGTGCCGATGCTGGCAAGTTGCGCAACTTCCTCTCGGCGCAGCCCCGGTGTGCGACGACGACCACCGGGTGGCAGCCCTACCGCGCTCGGCGTAAGGCTCGCCCGCCTCTTACGTAGGAAATCGGCAAGGGCCTGGTGACGACCGTCGCTCTTCTGCATTTCAGCCTCTCCTTAGCACTTGTCATGGTAGTCTCAGACCTATGATAAACAAAGTCTGGTAATGGTATCAGACATTCAGTATCTTCAAAAGGAGCATCAATGACAAGGCTACATCCTTCACACAAGCGAGGTAACTATTTTGTCTCTTCAATATAGCCTGGCCCTGCCTCAAGGTGGGACAATGGAACTAGCAAGCATCAAAGACCCGGTTGAAGCATATGAGGCGATGACAAGTGTTGCTCAGACAGCCGACGAGTTGGGATTCACATCCGTGTGGTTGAGCGACCAGTTCCATACCATCCCACGGCCAACACAGGAAGCGACGTTCGAGTGCTGGACTACCCTGACGGCGCTGATGCGTGATACGAAGCGCGTGCGCATGGGTCCGCTGGTCACATGCAACCACTATCGGAACCCAGCCTTGCTGGCGAAGATGGCAAGCACAGTCGATGTGCTCTCACATGGGAGGCTTAACTTCGGCATCAGCTCAGGGGGCTGGAACGAAGAGCAGGACCGCGCCTACGGTTATGACTACGGCGATGCTCCTGATCTTCTGCGCCGTCTACGCGAAGCCGTCCAGGTCATTCTCAGCATGTGGACCCAGGAAGAGGCGGTCTTTGAAGGCGAATACTACCATGTGCGTTGTGCTGTCAATCAGCCCAAGGGCGTACAGAAACCCCATATTCCTCTGCTGATCGCAGGCAGTGGCGAGAAGGTGACGCTCAAACTGGTTGCTCAATATGGCGACGCCTGCCATATCGGCGGAGATGTGCCGACGATCCGGCGAAAACTTGCGATCCTCAAGCAGCATTGCGAGACCATCGGACGTAATTACGAAAGCATACATCGCACCGCAACTGCCTTCTGTGCCATTGGAGAAACGTATGAACACGCTATGTCGAAAATTCCGGAGCCCTTCTTGCAATTGCTAGAGTATATCGGTAGTACCAGGCTTATCGGCAGCCCCGATACGTTTCGCGTAGGTCTGGCCTCTTTGGAAGCAGCTGGTGTGCAGGAAGTGATACTTATATTCCCTGATGCCCTGCAGCTGGATTCGTTGCGCTCCTTCGCGCAAGCATTCATACGCCAGCGATGTGCAGGCGCAGCTCCTCATGATCAAGCTACGAGCAATTGTTGAGAAGCTGCTCTCGTAGAATATAGTAGGAGTGCTTGTCCAGGGCGATCTGGCTGCTTTTGGGCTCTGGTCAGCACGGTTAGTACCGTCGAGCTGACGACAGCAACTGTCGGCGGTGCATTAGGTATAATGCTCCCAGGTATTCGGACCAGGGGATAAGGTAGAGGAGGCTGTGATAGAATGGGCCAACCAAAAGGAGAAAAGACCCATGTCAGCCCAACGAGCACAGCGCAAAACCTACTCAGCAGAGTTCAAGAGCAAGGTAGCCATCGAGGCAATCGGAGGGTTCCACACGATAAACGAGCTGGCCGCCGAATACGGGGTACACCCTCATCATATTAGCATGTGGAAAGCCCAGTTGCTGCAGGCAGCGCCAGGGGTGTTCTCAGGACGAGCTGATCAGCGGGAGAAGGAAGCCGAGGAGTTGCAAGCTCGCCTGTACCAGCAGACCTGTACCAGCAGATCGGTAAGCTCAAGATGGAGCTTGACTGGCTGGAAAAAAAGTTGGACCTCTCGGTTGAGCACAAGCGCCTGCTGATAGAGGACGAGCACCCACACATATCAATAAGGGGGGTCTGGGAATGTCTACGTACTCGTGCCCCGCACAGACTGTGCTTGAAGGGACAGGTAAGACGCGCCTGGTTCAGCTCCCTGTTCAGCTTCAAGAAACCTTACTCAACGGCGGCTTCAAGTGGACTCAGAACTCCCGGCGTCGGTAACATACCGCAGGTCCTCATTGATAATCACTGGGAACTTTGGCATCCAGAGCAATACTCTAAGCTAACACCCGAACAATACATTGAGTGGTGGAATTCCGAGGTTGCACCTGCACTGGGGAGCGCCGCTCAGAAAACGTGGGTCTATCCGCCTCAGCGATAGTTCCTGTCCTGTATCCGACTAATATCGGCAAAAACCCGGATGTATTGGATAGGCTGGAAGGGATTGTCCTCTTCATGGCAGTTATCACCAGAATTTATCTCTTTGACTTTGAAGGGTTCAGGGAATACGTCAACCCATTGATCGCCGACATGCACGGTGGCAACTATGAAGTCTTAGCAGATGCTGCTGCTGATGTAGCCCGCAACAATCCACAGGTTTGGACTGTACTAAGAGATTTCCGCTTCGATCCAACAGACCTGGGATCTGAGCTTGTGGAGTTTCCTGAAGTGTGTGACCGTGTTCGTTTTTGGTTGATGGTCCTTATCTCACCCTTCTTATAGCCCATGGAGGAACAATCCAACCAATTATCCGCGCCTTCTTTGCGCGGTTTCAGTTTTGTGGACAAATTGAAATCCAATGGATGGGCTGAAGAAGATGCGAAACGCCTAATTATAGGTAACCCATCTGAACAACTTCTGAGACCTCAACCAAGTTCGTCGTGATCACAACGCACTCAGGACATAGAACCAAGTTCTGTGGTCGTTGGACTGGGACAGTTGCCCAACTTGACTGGGTGGTTGAGCTCAGACGGTACTGGGCGGATTGCACCACGATTACCGGAGGGTCGCATGAGCGTGGATGGGCCAGGTAGCCGGGACAGGCTTTTTAACTCCATGGTTAGCCGCCCGAGCTTCCGTTCGAGTTCGGCGATGCGCTCTTGCTGTGAGCTTGCGAACCCTGAACGCTGCTCTTCCTGGCTGAAGATGAGGGGTGCTCCTTCCAGGAAGGTGGTGCGCCACTTGTAGAATAGGTTGTGGTGAATTTGGTACTGACGGCACACCTCGGTGCTGGTCTTGGTGCCGCTGAGCACTCCCAGAACCACCTGGGCCTTGAACTGGGCTGTGAATGTGCATCCCTGAATACTGGATTGTCAATCCATTGAACGAGACCATCACCGTCCTTGAGCTGCAGGGTGACACCTATGTGGAGCATGGTGTTTTCGCCCGTGGTGAGAGCGCTTCCTCGAAGCTCCTTGAGGGCTTCCGTGTGAATGTCAATGAAGTGTTTGACGCTATGTAGCGATGTAGACCGGAAGTGTCAGATCTGGAACCCATTCAAAACCGGGGCAAGCGTCCCAACCTGCCGTGCCGCTGAGCAAGAGAAGGAGGTCGAGGCGAATTTTCCTTGCTAACGCTTGCTCCCGGTGCTTGCCCCCGGTTTTGAATTGCCCCTGGCAGACGGACTATGAGTATCAACGGAACGGAGATGTACGAATCGTACTTCAGGACGTCCAAATCCCCTTCCTTAGCGCCTCAGCGGCACGGGCCATGTTTGACAGCTTGCTCGCGGCAATAGCGGTAGAGTTCAGCGGACGGGTCGCGAAGGTGCCGAAACCGCAGTCAGGGTTGAGGAATATCCGTTCCGGCGGGAGGTAGCGTAGCGCTTCCTTTACCCGTGCTGCTATCGCCTCGGGCGACTCGATTTCTTCGGTACGCGGGTTCACTACCCCCAGCCCTAGTTCCTTGGCTGTACCGTCCATCGCCCCAAGGGCATCGGCCGGGTCCCCGGCGCGGGGAGTAGCGTATTCCAGCACGAGTTGGTCTACGTTCATGCGCTCGAGGTAGGGCATCAAGAGGCCGTATGGTCCGCTGAGCAGCACCTCTTCGTGGGTGCTCCAGTTGCCCCGGCAAACGTGGAGCCCGATGCGCGGGCCAGGCTCGCTCTTTGTGCCCTTCGTCTTCTCGACTACCCTGTTGACAAGGTCCACAGCTAGCTCAAGCTCTTCGGTCGGGGTGTTGCGGATACTCAGGGACGCGCACATGAAGACGCGCGAGCTTACTTTGCTGCTGAACACAAGCTCTGATAGCACAGGCTCGTCGAACTGGATGAAGTCCGCGCCTGCATGCCGGAGGGCCGATAGCTCCTCGCGCAAGATCGTCACTACATCATCCGCCAGGTGTTCTTTGGTTGGGTACGCCCCTTGCGAAACACCCTGCAGCCACATAGCGCGCGTGAGCAAGTAGGGGCCGGGTAGCGTTACTTTGATAGGTCGGGAGGTGTGGCGGCGGAGGAAGGTGTACTCTTCGACGGCCAGCGATTTGCGGCGAGCGATGCGCCCGATCGCTATCGGGTTGAACATGGCGAAGGCGGGCACGTCCATCGACCTGAGGATTTCTTCGTAGCTTGCTTTGTCCTCAACGTAATCGAGCATTTCGGCTAGCGGCATCAACCTCACGCCTTCCAGCCTGTCGGCAACAAAGCTGAAGAAGTTATCCCGCCTCTGCTCACCGTCCGTTACGATATCCACGCCCGCTGCTTCCTGCATGCGCAGAGTATCGAGGACTGACCTGTCAGCTACTTCGTTGAACTGGTCGGGGTCGGTGCGGCCGAGCCGCCTGGCCTTGAGCATGCGAAGCAGCTCGGGCGAGCGCGGCCAACTGCCCACGGTAGTAACGGGGAAGAGTGTCCTGCCGGGCACCTCACCCGGCAAGGACGGTGTATTCGCGCTTCGTTCATCAACCAAGGCTCGGCTCCTCACTTTGCTCGAAGAAGTGCTGTTCTTGAACAGCCTGCTGGAGGTCGACATAGCCTTCGGTGCGGCCCGGCAGCCAGGCTTTGAGCCCTTCCATATCCATCATCTCGCGGTGGAGCGGATTGTCATAGCTCATCTTGAAAAGCGCATCGAGCCAGCGCTCCTGGTCCTCATGCGGGAAGCTTTGCAACACGGTGAAGTTGCAGTGGTCGAACGGTCCCGTGCTGGTGAGCACCTGCAATTCACCGGGTGGTACCGTGCCGTCGGTGCTCCAGCGCTCCCAGTTCAGGTCGAGAACAGCCGCGGCCTTGCTTTCGCCGCTCCGAAGGCTCTTGAGGGCGTCAAGCTCTCCGCCTACGTGGTCGCCGTGCTTGCCTACCATGACGTCGAACCTGCGCACATGGAAATCGCGCTCGGGTTCCAGGCCGTGCTGCCTAAGCGCGTGGATAGGAAGCAGAGTGGCCTGCGGCGAATCCATAGCACCCGTCGCCAGCGTCTTGCCTCGAAGGCCGGCGGGCGTCCGTATTCCGCTGTCGCGCCTGACGAGGATGTGGGTCACGCGGTCGCGGTCGGTGTCGCGCATAGCAATTGCCTTACACCCGTTGCCAGTTCTGCGCTGCGCATCCAGCCAGGCCAGTGGCGAATTCCACGCGATATGGATGTGTCCCGAGGTCAACCCTTCCACCATCAACTCGTAATTTGTATAGAACACGCAGTCCATAGGCACAGACTGCGCCTCGAAGAAGTCCTTGATGATCTCCCAGATCACCACCACCTTAGGGTCGTATATTACCGCGCCAACGCGGACCGTAGGATCCATGGTAGTTGTCCTTTCTCAGAAGAGCGGCATGCCGGTAACGGCTTTACCAATGAAGTCGTAAAGCACATCGGTTGTGGGGGCCATCACGGTAGCTGCCCTTGCGTCGCGGAAGTTGCGCTCGACGCCCACCTCTTTTCGGAAGGCAGCGCCACCGCACACGCGCATCGCGAGGTCCGTCACCTCGGTGGCCGTTTCGCCTGCTGCGGCTTTGACCTCGAGCACACGCAGCATCGTGTCCTCACGGCCCGATTCGAGAGCGTTCAGGGTATCGAGGAGGAGGCTGCGTACCAAATCCGTCTTTATCCTCATGCGTGCGATGTAGGCGCGGACTGTGGGAAGGTCGGCGAGGGCGCTGCGCAGGTGCTCGTAGCGCGTGCCACCGGCGTGCGCTGCCGTTATGCTTGTGGCCAACTCCATGATGCCCAGGGAGCAAGCGGCGTTCATAAGCTGGAAGTAGGGCAAGACAACACCCATCATGATGTCGAAGCCGCCACCGTCGGGACCAAGCATATTCTCCTTGGGCACCTCGGCGTTCTCCGCAGTTATGGGCGACGAGTGGTTGCCTCTCATGCCAAGACCGTTGAACGGCGCGGGTATGCTCAGACCTGCGGTATCAGCTGGTACGAGCCAGAGAGTGCTTGCTCCCTCGACCGACAGTGGCAGGCTGGACCAGACGTAGCTATCGGCTTGCCCCGCCGAGGTGGCCCAGCTTTTCTTCGCGTTTAGCCTGACCCGGCCGTCGATTGCGGTCCCGGTGCTCAAGGGCGCCCAGAAGTGGCTGCGCGAGCCTGCCTCTGAGAAGGCCAGCGTGGTAATGTGCCTGCCCTCTGCTATCGCTTCGCGGGTTTCTCTCGGGCCGTGGGTCTCGATCACGGCGGTGCCCGCATAGTGCATACAGAGCACCATAGCGGTAGAGGCGCAGGCCTCGGCCACTCGCTCCACTGCCATCGTCGCTGCGCGGTGGGCCTTACCCGACCCGCCAACTTCCTCTGCGCTGATCAACCCGAGCAGACCTGCCCGCCCGAGCGCCTCCATCCCGGCGCGGGGATAGGTGCCCGTCTGGTCTACCTCGATGGCAGCGGGAGCTATGACTTCTGCGATTACTTTGTCCAGTGCTTCCATGTACGAGGGCGCTCCGGCTGTGGAAGATGCGCCAGTATCTTCTGTTTCAAGGGTGCTTGCCACTACTTGTTCCTCCAATGTGTCTATCAAGGTTAATCTATCAGGCGCAGCTCGATACGTATCGCGGCGCTGCGCTTCAGGGTGTTTGCAATGGGTGAGCGCTCGAGTGTTGTTTGCCACACCGTCCGCACAAGGTCCTCGTCCGCGTCTGTGCTGACGTACAAAGTACCGTCTATCTCGCTCACATAGGGGTCGCCTGTTTCACCGATCACACCGACGTAGACCAGTGGGTTCTCAAGGCGGCCCGAGAGTGCCATCTCCAGCTCATCCAGGGTGATGCCTTCGGCCTGGGCGTTCTTCTGGAAGCCGCTCGTGAGGTCGGCACCCAGCGCACCGAGCAGGTACTCGATGGCGCTCGGGTGGAGGTCCTTGTCGCGGAAGCTCGCGGGCGAACCTACTATGAACGCATTGTTGCGTGCGTATACCGTGGACACCTGGGCGGCATTCCAGCGCACGCGCAGGGACCAGGTGAAACCTGAACCTGCGCCAGGCGAATCAGTCATATGCAGTTAAAAACCCCCAGTTAGGACTTTAGCGATGGCCTATGGTGGCCTGTGGGGTGAAGCTAGACCTGGAGCGGGGAGCTAAGAGCTAGAAGAGGGAACAGGAGAAAGATCGCAGGTGAAGAGCGATCTGCGTGCCTCCTCGTGATTACGCCCGGCAGCCAGGTTCAACACCGGGTCAATGTTGTTACCATTGCAAAATCGCGTACAGCGATTGGCAGGGGTCGCTCACGTCTTGACGTAGAAATTCAACGCTCTTCACCTCCTCTCCTTTTCTGATTTTCGGTGTCGGAGCCCATAATGAGGACCATAAAGGCATGAAGACACCGGTGAGATCATAGCCAGTATATGTACCAATGGCCCGCATCGTCAACCCGGCAACACGGTGTGGCGACCGGGTCTAGTGCGGCTCACCCGGTTGCACCATCCTTCCGATCGTACTCCAAGGCCCAGACTGCAAATCTCTCTTCGGAGCGGTTGAGGGAGTGTGTGCAGAGTGTGCAAACACTGTGCAGAATGACCCTTCTGTATACCGACTCGAGTGTGCTCCTGCAAAAGCTGTAGGAGAACCGCATGAAACAAGCCCCTGCCAACGCCCTGTTGTAGTATGCGGTTTTGGCATCCGTGCTCCGCAACCCGCTCAGGACCACCGCTGACGGCTGCGCGGCACAGGGCAGGTATCGCTTCTGCACTTCCCATAGTACGCTTTAGTATGCTTTACCTGCTAATCGCTCAACTCGTCTCTCTATCCCTTGACCTGTTCACTATCAGCCCGCGCTCCGAGCGCCACCAAGACCTCCAGATCCTGCTCCTCCGTCAACAACTGCGCATCGTCCAATGCCGTCATCCTACCACCCTCGTATCTCTCGGTGGGAGAAACTCGGTCTCGCTGTTGTTGCTGCTAGACTCACATCTCTTGGACGGAAGGGACGCGAATGCTTGAACCAGGCATCCCTCCTATTCAAGCCCGACACTGTCCTGCGCCGGCACCGGGAACTGGTCAGGCGCAAGTGGACTTTCAAACAACAGCCTTTTCGCCCTCGTCGCGCTACCGCCCCCGAACTGGTTAACCTCCTGCTACGCCTGGCCACTGAGAACCCGAGTTGGGGTTATAGCAAGCTCCAAGGGGAGATGATCAGACTCGGTTATAGGATTGGACGCTCGACTGTCAGAGACATACTGAAACGCCAACACGTACGGCCGACTCCTGAACGAGGAAGACCAGGAAGCACCTGGCGCTCGTTCCCGGGCCATTATCGAGAGCAATTCATCGCCTGCGATTTCTTTACCGTAGAAAACGGCTTGGCTGAAGACACTCTACGCACTTTTCTTCATAGAGTTGGGCAGTCGCCGACTGTATTTCGCAGGCTGCACCGCTCATCCCACAGTGGAGTGGGTCACCCAACAAGCACGCCAACTATCCTGGACACTGCAGGGAGAGGAGGGAGAGGAGGAACAGCGCTTGCCAATCCGGTTCTTGATCCACGACGGGACGCCAAGTTCACCTCTTCCTTTGATAGGGTGTTCACTGCCGAAGGCATCAAGATTGTGCGAACTCCCTGCAGGGCACCCAGGGCGAATGCATATGCCGAACGCTGGATTCGCTCAACCCGAGAGGAGTGCCTCGACCGCCTGTTGATCCTGAGCGAAGCACATGTGCGGCGGGTACTCAGGGAATACGTGGACTACTACAATCGCTGTCGTCCGCACCAAGGTATCGACCAACGCTGCCCGATACCAATAGAGGGGAACTGTAAAGAAGGCTCTGTGAAATGCCGCAATATCCTGGGAGGCATCATCCACGACTATATCGAGAGGCGGCCTGACCGAATCTGAGCGTGGATCGGGTTACCGCACACTACACGCATCGCCCTGATGAGGCGTGTGTTATGAGGCTTTTCGCATAGCCATGAAATACTGAGTATGGAGCACCTGGCGCAGCATCAGCCGCAGTGGTGGCGGAAAGGCAGGCAGAGCAACCTTGCGTTTGGCCGGGGTGGGTGCCTGGAGGTCGTACGATTTGCCGTGCCAGAGAAGGGTGCAGCGTTCGGCTGCCAGCACGTTACGATACCAATCCACGTCTCGCCCATAGGTGAGGGCAAATATGAAGCCGTCTCCAAACGGCTCAACGATCACAGGTGTTTTGTAGCTCCTGCCGCTGCTGCGCCCGGTATGGCGAACCACGGATATCGGGCTGTGTGCCGCGCCCGCGAATTTGAGCATCAATGGATTGAGAAGGTGTTTGTTGAAGGAGAAGATCAGATCGAGCGCCATACTATCTTCCTAGGCTTACTTGCCACTTGCTGCCTGTGAGTTAATACAACCGGCAAGAAAGGTGCCAGCCACTATCTTGGCGGCCTGCCCCCTGGTGACGTCGTTGCCGGGGCGGAAGTAGGGGAGGTTATCGGGAGCGACGCAAGGCTCGCCAGCGCCGCCGCATTGGTAGCCGCTAATCAGGTCGAGCCAGGCCATTGTTTCGACCCAGGGAAAGAAAGTTTGGTCAGGTGGCACATCTTCGAATCTTTGCTCGCCGGGCGGTGGGTCGGGGAAGGCGGCAGTGCCGGCCACTATCTTGGCGGCCTGCCCCCTGGTGACGTCGTTGCCGGGGCGGAAATAGGGGAGGTTATCGGGAGCGACGCAAGGCTCGCCAGCGCCGCCGCATTGGTAGCCGCTTACAAGCCCTCGCGCGGTAAGGTGCTCAATATAGGGGTAGAAGCTTGAGCCGGGCGGCACGTCGTGATAGGTCTGGCCCGTCACAGGCTCGGTGAAGCCTGCGGCGTTGGCAACGATCTTGGCGAGTTGCCCCCTGGTGGTCGGGTTATTGGGCCGGAAGGTTTCATCATCATAGCCGCTGACCAGGCCCTCGCACACGAGGCAGCGAATGTAAGGATAGAACGTGCTGCCGGGCGGAACATCGGTGAAATGTGTTGTGCAGGATACAGGTGTGGGGGTTGGGCCGGGCAGGTCCGTGATCTTGAGGACAAACGCGTCGGGGCTTCCGGCATTGACGGGTTGGAGCGGGTTGGCGGTGGGGAAGTCGGAGGAGCGGGTGAGGCCTGCGGTGTAGACATTGCCGTGCCCATCCACTGCTATGCGCCACGCGAAATCTTCCTCGCTCCCTCCCAGATAGGTTGAGAAGAGGAGCACGCCCAACGGATCGAACATCGAGACGGAGGCATCGCTGTTGCCGCCATATGTAGATTGGATGGGATTAGCCAGCGGGAAGTCGGTGGAATCGGTCAATGATGAGATATAGGTATCGCCCTCGGGGTCCGACGCGATGCCGTAGGGCGCATCGTAGGAGCCGTTGCCGCCCAGGTATGTAGAGTAGACTATCCAGGAGCCGCTTGGCGCGAGACGCGTCACGAACCCGTCGAGGGCAGCGCCCTTGACAGGCTGGATCGCCTGCCTCACCGGGAAGTCGGGCGAGTCTGTCACCCCGGTCAGGAAAGCATCGCCCACGCCCGACAGGGCCACCCCCCACGGAACCTCATCGCCGCTCCCTCCCAGGTAAGTTGAGTAGGCAAGCGCATCGCCTGCACGCGTCAGCTTGGTGACAACCACATCTTCGCCCCCCCGGTTGGTGGGCTGGTAGGGGTTGTGCAGCGGGTAATCGGTGGAGTGTGAGCCGCCTGAAATGTAGGCGGTGCCATCGAGGTCGACCGCTATGCCCAGCGATTCCTCGTCGGCGCTTCCGCCCAGGTAGGTTGAGTAGACGAGGTTTTGCCCGGAGATGTCGAGCTTGGTGACGAATATATCTTTGCCCCCCGCGTTGGCAGGCTGGTAGGGATTAGTGGTGGGGAAGTCGGTGGAGGCGGTCTTTCCTGTGACGTAGGCATAACCATCCCTCTGAGCTATATGCCAGGCTTCATCGTCGCCTGTGCCTCCAAGATAAGTGGCATAGTCGAGGGCCGCGCCCTTCGCATTGATCTTGACTACAACCACATCTTCGCCCCCGGCGCGGGTGGGCTGGAAGGCGTTTACCACGGGGAAATCGTCCGATGTGGTCGAGCCTGCGAGGTACGCGTTGCCGGAGTCATCGACCGCTATGCCCCAGGAGATCTCCGATTGCGAGCCGCCCAGGTAGGTTGAGTAGACAAGGACCGTGCCTTCCGCGTTGATCTTGGTGATGAATAGGTCGGTGTTGCCCGCGTAGGACGGTTGAAAGGGGTCCATAAGAGGGAAGTTGGTTGAGGAGGTCGGGCCGGTTACATAGGTGTTCCCATCGCTATCTACCGCGATGCCGATACCCGAATCGCTGCCAGCGCCGCCGAGGTATGTCGAGTAGGCAAGCGTGGGGTCTATGACGAGCGGAACGCCATGATCATAGGAGCCGGTGCGGAAACCGACGCTGCCGTCAGCGTAGACGACATATCCCACTGAGACATCTACCTTTTGATTGTCTATCTGTTGCCAGGCGACCGGCGCAAGCTCCCTCAACTGCGTCTGCCCGGCGGAAAGTATTAGCTCATCGTTATCCAGAACAGGGGAATTGGTGCTGCTGTAGCGCCATCTTATGGTTGTTGGGTCGGTGCCGGGCGGCACCATGTATGTGCCTTTGAGGTTGCTTGCCGAGCCTTCATATTCCAGGTCGATACCAGGGTAGAGATTCCTATAGGTCAGCTTCCCGTAGGTGGGCAGGTTGGTATGCCAGCGGGCCGGATCGTTGCCCATGAGATAGCTGACCTTACCTGGCAGCTCTTCTGACTGTTCCAGGCTGGCGGCAGGGTTCGCGCCCAGGAACTCCATACCGAGCCGGTCAATAGAGGAAACTTGCCGGCTGTATGAAGGTAAGTCGTCGCCGGTTGCTTCGAGCAGGAGGGTGACAGAGGTTTGAGCGAACAGTAGAGTGCTTTGCCCACCATGGGCGACGTAGCGTACGGCAGGATCGGCCTGGCCGCCATTTGGCTCAAACGCCATGGGCAGCTTGCTGGGGGTATCAGGCGCCGAGCGATTGCGTTGCGTGCCCGGAACGATCCTGGAGTCGAGGCGTGGTGCCTGGGAGCTAAGAAGTGCGATAGCGACGAGAGCAACTATGGAGACGGAGACCAGGCACCGCTGGCCGAGGCTCCCCCGATGACTCAGGAGTGCCGACATGTCCTTCCTCCACGGATGGACAGAATATCAATTGGTGCCGGCTGAGCATATTTTGCGCCTGGGTGCTCAAGCTTGTTGGTGTCAGAATGTGAGAGCGCAGTTCGGCTGGATACAGGATACCACAAAGTGGCTCAAGCCATCCTGAGAATCGCCTCTCTGCAATCAAAGTGTGGAGTGCAACGCTTTCTTGGCTAATGAAGGGCCTGGATGAGGCAAGTAGCCAGCACAGGCGCTCTGGAGGGCCGCTGGATAAACGTGTTGATCACAGATCGCCTCACTGCTGAGCACCTGACAAGGAAAGTGGAGGGACGTATTGCCCAGCCTCTGGTGGTAGGATGACTAACTCCGCGCCGGATCTTCCCGCATATAAGAACGCCCTCCTGCCATTCGCGCAGCGGGTCGATGATCTCATCTCTCGGATGTCGCCGAGGCAGAAGTTGGCCCAGCTAAACTGCGCCCCGCTCGTTTTCATGCAGCCCGAGCGCAAAGAGGCCGTCATGGGCCAGGGTATGGGCCACTTTTCTTTATCGGTCTCCTCGGGCGAATCGATCGAGCAGAACATCGCCCTCGTCGAAGAGGTGCAGAGCTACTTGGTCGAGCAGACTGAGCTGGGCATCCCGGCTATCGTGCATACAGAGGCGCTCTCGGGAGCGATGCTCGTTGGTGCAACCAATTTCCCCGGTGCCATAGCCCTCGCGGCCACCAGGGATCCTGAAGGCATCGAGGCGATGGGCCGGGTTATCGCCAGGCAGCTCGTGCCGCTGGGCATCAGGCACGTCCTTCCGCCGGTGATGGACGTGGCGCGCGACCCACGCTGGGGTCGCATCGGCGAAACCTACGGCGAAGATGTGGCCCTGGTCGCCCGCATGAGCGTGGCCTTCGTGCGGGGGGTGCAGGGCAATGATCTCTCCGCCGGCGTTGCTGCGACCGGCAAGCATTTTCTCGGCTATGCCATGACCGAGGGTGCGATGAACACTACCTTGGAACGTCTCGGCCCACGGGAGCTACGTGAGGTATATGGCAAACCGTTCGCGGCGGCTATCCGCGAGGCGGGGCTCGCCACGATGATGAACTCCTACAGCACCCTGGACGGTGTGCCGATCGTCGCATCGCCGGCGATACTGACCGACCTACTGCGCGGGGAGCTGGGCTTCAACGGCATGACGATCTCAGATTACGGCGCGATAAACAAGCTCGTGGTGCCACTTAGGATCGTGGACGACTATACCGAGGCGGGTATCCAAGCGCTACAGGCCGGTATGGATGTCGAGGCGCCCGAGGTGGCGGCCTACGGCGCGGGATTGCTGGAGGCAATAGAAGATGGCCGGGTGTCGACGGAGATCCTCGACCGTGCGGTGCGTCGCGTGCTCGAGTTGAGGTTCAGGCTCGGACTCTTCGAGCACCCATACCCGGATCGAGAGGCCATCTCCCGTGCCTATGCCCGGCCCGAGGAAGATGAGCTCTTCTACCGCCTGGCTAGGGAGGCGATAGTGCTGTTGGAGAACAAAGGGGGTTTATTACCTCTATCGACCGAGTTGCATAGCGTAGCCGTGATTGGGCCGAACGCCGACGTCCTGCGCAACTTGTTCGGAGGCTACTCCTACCCAGCTGCACTAGAAGCCACTTCCGGCAATGCTGCCCCTCAGGGAGTAGATATGGACTCGGCTGCGGCCCTTGAAAGCCCAACCCAGGATCACAAGAACGCAGCGGGGCTTGAAACCAGGCTGGCCGGTTTGTACCCGCGCGCCGTCACCGTGCTCGACGCGATCGGCGCGAAGGTACCGGGCGCCACGATCTCGTATTCGCGGGGCTGCGCCTTGAAGGGCGATGACCGCTCGGGCTTCGATGACCGCTCGGGCTTCAATGAGGCCGTACAGCAGGCCGAGCAGGCCGAACTGGTGATCCTGGTCGTAGGGGACGAAGAAGGCTGGCACCCGGAGAACTCCACCATCGGTGAAGGTTTTGATGGCAGTACGATCGGGTTGCCGGGTATGCAGGAGGAACTGGTGCGTGCCGTCTTCGGCACCGGTAAGCCTGTTGTGCTAGTGAATGTGAGCCCGCGCCCCTTAAGCAGCCCCTGGATCGCCGAGCATGTTCCTGCGATCTTGCAGGCTTGGTACCCGGGGCAGAGTGGCGGAGCAGCCATTGCCGACGTGCTGTTCGGCGACTACAACCCGGGCGGCAAGCTGCCTATGAGCGCGGCCCGAGACACCGGGCAGCTACCGGTCTATTACGCTCACCAACGTGGTTCGGGTTACGAGGGGCGCTCGCTATGGCCGTGGGCTCCCCTGGCCGGATACGTGGACGGCACCGCCCAGCCCCTCTACGCCTTCGGGCATGGCCTTTCCTATACGCAGTTCACGTATTCGGCGCTAATGATTGAAAACTCAGAAGTTCCGAGCGACGGCACGGTCGATATCTCCTGCATCGTCAGAAACATAGGCGAGAGGGAAGGGGACGAGGTTGTGCAGCTCTACATCTCCGACAATTTTGCCTCGGTTGCAAGGCCCGTCAAGGAACTCGTGGGCTTTCGGCGGGTCAAGCTGGCCGCAGGTCAAAGCCGAAGGTTGCACTTTACCGTGAAGCTGAGCCAGCTGGCCTTCCTCGACCGCAAGATGCGCTGGGTGGTCGAGCCCGGCGAGATGGAGGTGCTGGTTGGCTCATCATCGCAGGACATTCGGCTGCAAGGGAGTTTTACTATCGTTGGTGAGACCAGGGAGGCCGGGGCTGAGCGCGCGTTCTATGCCTCTGCCAGCGACGAGTTACTGGTGGGCTACGCGCCCGCTACAGTGACCGCCACGGACATGGCCAGCGCGGCACATAACACCTTTTCCCTGGACACAAAGGTCGGCGACCTGCTTGCCAACCAGGCGGCACGAGAGGTACTGGAACGGCAAGTGCCTGGTCTGCTCGACAACCAGGCGATGCTGGAAAGGGTCAAGTCGCTGACGATGCGACAGGTAGGAGCTATACCGATACCCGCAGTCGAACCCAAGCGGCTGCGGGCTGTGGCTGCGGACCTAGCTGCGCTCGAGGGTTGATCAAGAGATACAGAGGGCAAGAGGATATCACCTACTGATACCGCTTACGGACTAGGTGCCGTGGACGGGCGAGAGGGCGAGCCGGCCTCAGATGAGCCGCGCAAGGGGTAAAGCCTCACTACCCGACCCTCCAACGGAAGTGAAATGGCCCCATCATAAGTCTTAACCTCCAGTCGCCCCTGGCGGACGTAGGCCAGCAGGCCGCGACCGAAGCTCCAGCCCTGGCCTGATCCGGTATACGGCCCCATTTCTCTCCCACTATCCGTGGCATCAACAGAGGAAATCAGCTCTACCGGGGCACCGCTAGTGGCAGATGTAGCGGGCAGATACGTAAAGCGCCGGCAGTGAGCTGGTGGCCATACTGTTGAGGGGGAGTAGCACACCTCCGCTGAGGCTGAACACCTGTAGCGGTGCTACAAAATCGATCTGACCGGTCGTCCAGATCGTCCTGCCCGGGTCGTCCGGGTCGACCAGCCTCAACTCGCCGTCGGGATAGGTTCTGCGCTCGACCAGCAACTTGCCCGCAAACGGGCCGGACTCGATGAAGGCTGCGTCGTACCAGGCATTGCCCACGACTTGCTGATCGCGCCCACCAGCCGACATCAGCACTTCGGGCGAGCGCTTCTGGCCATCTCTACCGCCTGGGTAGAGCAAGACGAGGCGGTGCTCTTCGGGTCCGGCTCCCACCGGCACCCACTCGTCTGCCACCAGGAAGCGCCCGTCAGAGCTGAGCCAGGCCGCCTGCACTATGGCAGGGCGTTCGGCCACGAGCGAGAGATCGCCCTTCGAATCGCTTTCGTAGAGCACCGTCTTCCGGCTGTTCCCCAGAGTATTGGTAAAGTCACCGACAACGAAGCGCTGCTTGCCGTCATCGGTCAGGATGGCCCAGGCAGGGTCCAGGGAGGGCATACGTGTGACGATTTCGCTATCGTAAGCCTGGTAGGCGCGCGAATGGACTTGAATACCTCGGGTATAGGCGAGCCGTATGTCAAGAAGATCCTCGTTGCTCGCGGCGTAGCTCTCGCCTGTAGCGCCTGAGTCGTCGCAAGTGAAGCGGGCGAATTCGCGCAGGTCGAAAGCCAGTGGGCTGGCGGATAGCCTGTCGTTTCCATATTGGGCCACCATGAGAGTCCGCCGGCCCGGACCTGCGCCAGGATCGTCGAGAGGCCCAGTAGAGCTAGCTGTTCGGCTGGGCGAGGGCTCCCTGTCGAGTCCGGACGTGGAGGGCGTGTCGTAAACCAGGCAGGGGAACGAGCCGGTGCTGCGCACCTGGCTGGAGAGATCACTGCCGGGCAGATATTTCCAGCCGTCAGCGAGGTAGATATAGAGGCCGGGCGTGCCGGAACCGGGAGGATCGGGGGAGCGTACGGCTACAGTGCCGCTCAGTGCTAAGCTATATACCTGCTGCTCGATTTGCGCAGCGAGAGGATCGCTGTCTCGAAAACCGGGTTCGATGGCTTGAACCTGGCGGAAGTCGCGCAGAGAGGCAGCCCAGCGTCCTGCATCTCTTTCGGCAAGCGCGTCGGCATAAGCTGCGTCGCGCTAGCTGATCTGCTTGGAGGCGTCGATGGCACGAGCGACGGCCTGCGGAAAATCTCCGGCGGCGAGGAACGAGGCACGGGCAGCTTCCCAGTCATGAGCGGCGGCATAACGTTCACCGGCCTGGTAGTTGGACGTGGCCTCCTGCTGCTGCCACCAGTTCCAGCCGGCCCAGAGTGCGACACCAACCAGCAACAGCAGCCCCACGAGCACGTCGAAGCCACGCCATGACTGGGTCTTGCCGGCCCGCGTCTCTAGTTCGTCGGGTGTCTCGAAGTCTTCCGGCGCATCTTTCTCGCCTTCCTGGCCTTGCTCCATTGCTTCCCTTTTTGCCCTTCACAGGGCGCGTCCTTACCCCAGTGTCACTAGCGTAACCGACATAGGCGCGAGTTGCAAGTACAGCTCGCCATTTGCTACTGACAACCCTTTTAGGGCAACAGGCTTCACGACGTTCGGTTCGTTGAAGGTATTGTGTGCTCTCAAATCCAGTGCGGTAAGAACACGACCCAACACCTTGCTTGTGTCGTTGATGCCATGCAGTGCAACAGAAAGGTTCGCAACAGAGCGGCTGTCCATGTTACACATTGTCACATTGATCCGGCCCTCCGTATCTGCAGAAGCTGAGACGCTGACCTGGGGCAACTTTTCTTCGCCGTAGGTGTAAGCGGCAACGTTCTCAAGGGTCGTTTCCAGGAGTTGGGACCCTTGATGCACCTGGTACATATCGAATACGTGGTAAGTGGGGGTGAGAACAATCTTATCCTCTTCCGTCAGCACCAGCGCCTGCAGAACGTTCGCCGTCTGAGCGAGATTGGCCATATAGACCCGGTCGCTGTGGCTGTTGAAGATATTGAGCGTGACGCCCGCCACGAGTGCATCACACAGTGAGTTTTGTTGGTAAAGGAAGTGCGGGTTCGTTCCAGGCTCCGCGTCATACCAGGTTCCCCATTCGTCGACAATCAGGCCTACCCTCTTCTCAGGATCGTACCGATCCATGATCTCTGTGTGCTTACTCACCAGCTCTTCCATTACCAGTGCCTTTTTCAGAGTAACGAACCACTCCTCTTCCGTGAAGACGGTTGCCGACCCCTTCTTCTCCCAGGTGCCGGGCACTGTGTAATAATGTAGGCTCATTCCGTCCATGTAGCGAGCGGCCTGACGCATAAGCACTTCGGCCCACTCGTAATCGAAGTCGCTTGCTCCGCAGGCGATCTTGTACAAGCGGTTGGAGCCGTAGTTTCGCGCAAAGGTCTGGTAGCGGCGGTACACATCGGCATAGTACTCGGGGCGCATGCTGCCCCCGCAACCCCAGTTCTCGTTGCCAACGCCGAAGAACTTCACGTGCCACGGCTCCTCCCGACCGTTACGCCGTCGCCGGTTGGACATGGGCGAATCCCCGCTGGAGGTCATATATTCGAGCCACTCCTGCATCTCCTGCACGGTGCCGCTGCCGACATTGCCGACGATGTAAGGCTCGCAGCCCAGCAGCTCGCACAGCCGCAGAAACTCATGCGTGCCGAAGCTGTTGTCCTCGACCACCCCGCCCCAGTTATTGTTCAGCATGTACTTGCGCTCTTCACGCGCGCCCACGCCGTCTTTCCAGTGGTATTCGTCAGCGAAACAGCCGCCAGGCCAGCGCAGTACCGGCACCCGGATGCGGCGCAGTGCCTCCAGAACGTCGTTGCGGATACCTTCGGTGTTGGGAATAGCCGAGTTCGAGCCCAACCCAGATGCCTCCGTAGATACACCTCCCCAGATGCTCGGCAAAGTGCCCATAGATGAAGGGGCTGATCGTGCCTTTCTTCTTGGTGGCGTCGATACTAATCTTCGTGCTCTTGCTCTGGGCACCTGAGCTTCCGACCTGATCGCGGGCGGACGAAACGGAAAAATTCGAGGATGCTGGCAAAGTACGATCTCCTTTCCCCTTCGAGTGTATGGTCCAGGACAGCAACTGTCTGGAAGCGACTGTCTGGAGTAGTATCACCAGTAGTATCACCCAAACGCCCTAACTGGTCCACCCCGAGAGTCAGTCCTTTCTGGTGCAGGATTGGCGGTAGGCGCCACGGTCGCGCTCGGTAAGTAGGCCTTCGAGGAACAGATATCCCTACTGCTACCGGGATCCTGGGCAAGTTCGGGCGTGAAAGTTAGGGACGGGGCTATCCATAGTCTAGTGCATAATCAAGCAGTCTTTTGTTCAATATGATCAAGATGTTCACAACCAAAGTAACCACAAACTCGCCCAGCCACTTCGTGGGCAGCCAGGGTGCGGGTCGGTTCGACTATCGCCCGCTTTCCATGGACCCATCTCGGCTCTATCGGGTTGAGCCAGGGACTCTTGGACGGCAGCCAGCAGGGAATTATCTGCACACCTCTCTCTCCTCCACCTCCTCGCCGCCCTGCCAGCACCCCACGGTTGTGCTCCCCCAGCCATTCCCTCACTTCTCTGCTTACATGCCAACTCGCGTTATCCCATACCATCACCAACACCCGCTTCCCTTCAGCACTCAATACCTCGCACACCCACTCCAGATAAGTGATGGTAACAGAGCTTACTGGACGCCCATCAACGAAGCGCAGCATCACCTTATGCGTGTCGTCTCGCAAAAGGCCATAGCAACACAACGCCTTGGGGTCTTTGTCTTGCTTGCTCAGGCTCTTCTCCACCAACCGCAATGGCGCCTTCTCCTCACTCCAACTGTGCATGGCCGGTTGGGAGAGACGGCTCCACCATACCTCATCCTGAAAGCCCACCACCCAACCCTCCTGCGCACGCTCAATTGCTCTCTCAATCAGGGTGTCGCGTCGTATTTTTTCCTGACATACTCCGGATCAGGGGAGGTAATCCAATTCTTGGCTCGCCGCCAGCCCACTCCCAGCCGCCGCAGGGCCATTCGCACCGTCTCATCGCTCACCAATCGTTCAGTCAATCCGCTCTGCAAGCAGACGTCTGCGGCAATCTCCAATGTCCACACTGAGGTCTCCTTGCCAAAATCACGCGGACTTGTGTGCAACAGCGCCTTCAACTCTTCGCACTTATGCTCATCAAAGATAGGGTGTGTCTGAATGGGACCCATTGGCTTTGGTCGTAGGCAAGCTTCTCCCTGGGCATGGTATGCTCTTATGGTGTTACGCACTGTTTGCACAGCACACCCCAGGTTGTGGGCAATGAGTGATGGCCGTTCTCCTCGGGAGGAGGCGAGCAGTATCTGGCTACGCCGTAAGGTAAAAGCATCTGAACAACGTAGTCCCCTCTCCAGGGCTGCTCGTTCTTCGTCGGATAGTTCCCCAACAAACATAGGTGGTCTTCTCATACCCACCATTATCTCATATTCATTCATGCTTTGTACAATATACTTCTTGGAATGGCACTAGGAAGCAACCAGGGAGACAATGCTCATCTCCTGGCTGTCTGAGGACCCGAAGCCGCCTGAGCCCTGGTACTTGGTATCCGGGTAGTTCATCAGTCGGAAAGACGCGACAGGTAAGGGATGGTAAGAGAATGGGTAAGCGGTATATCGTGGGTGAGCCAACCACAACTAAACCTAAGCAGTTTTGGGACTCACATTTGAAGTGCCAAATACCACCGATTATGGTCGACGGGTAGGCGTCGCCTAAAAAGGTGCCAACTGATATGATCCAGATTGGAGAGGACTGGATTGTACCAACCTATAAGCGAGCGATAATACGGGGCAAGTCCTGCATATGCGCTGCTGTGTCGTCTACAAGAGCTACAGCCTTTTCATTGTCACCCTCTTTCCACATGCCTACTTGGCGGAAATAAGCTTCGCTCTCCGCAGCCATCCCTGAGTACCATATCGCGTGGAGACCTGCCTCCTTTACCGGGCGGATATCGCTTTCAAACTGGTCGCCCATTCGATACACTACAATCATGTGACTCTTTCCAGAAACAACCAGCGCAGTCTGACCACTCGATATTGGGTTCATTGTCAATCTGCAAGTCCCGAATCCATGAGTTTTGAGCAAGTACCGTCTGCACGCTCTGGACAACCTTATTAGGTGTAATCTTATTCGGGTCGGTCATGGACAATGAGTCTGGCTTGAAAGTCGGATCCAATCTTACCACGACTCGCACACCTTTCTGTTCTACGAGATACTTCATTGCCTCAGCAACATTATCGCCCCAGGCCCCGCTTGTAGGCACAATGTGCCGAGAAAGATCCGAAGCAAGAACAATTACGGAGCCAAAATACGGCTGATCATGATCAGCGCCCAGCGCATCAATTGCCCTACGCTGATTTATCGCAGTAATTGATGGCATAGGAGTCAAAGGAGGAAGTCCAAGCCATCCGTCACCGTTGACTGCATGAATTCCCTTGTATAGAGGTGGTGCAGTGTTAACCCCTGCACCTACCGGCGAGGGCGTTTTCGTTGGCTTCGGTGTTGGCGACGGATGTGCTGGTTGGGATCTGCTTCGAGATCTTGCATCGGCGAGGGAGCACGATAGGCAACCAAGCACTATACTATTACCACGGGTTCCGGGCTGTACAGACGAATTACTTTGTACACCAGTCTGTGAAAGACTACCACCGGGCTCGAGCCCTGCAAACTCGTTTTCATAAACAATCAGGTCGCCATCGATGACTGCATTACGCTGCATTCCCTGTTGTTCAATTAGTGGGAGCGGATCGAACGGCTGTTGGCTCAAGTCGGTATACCAAATGTCGAACGAGTTGGCTACAGGATCGTTATTGGTGCCAGCAGTCCAGACAAGGTTATTGCCATCTATCGAAGGAGCAAAGCCTCCACGCGACGATACTATCACACTTTGCCCATTTTCAAGATCAACCAAATGTATCGTACGGCCAATTAGGCCCGTCGGCACAATTTACAACGCTAAGACATGATTCTGGCTGCAGGACAATTACAGGAGTGCCTGATTGTCTGCAGGACAAAGCGCTACTCTTATATAATGTGCGGTAACCTCACCCGCTCATTGCAAGATCAGCACGGCACGACCATTATTAGCGGAGAGGGAGATAGTGATCTGGTTTTGAATGGGCCCCCGTTATCGGCCTTATCAGCGAACTTCACCTGCATCAGCAAGTATTTGCTCATATAGGTCGGAGGCGATGAAGAAACCGAATTTGATCAGACCGTCAAGCTCAGGGCGCAGCGTATCCAATAGGCCCCGCCGTTTTGCGGCCAAGAGTACCCCCAATGTACCAATAACCGACAGGCCCAGCGACTGGGCGAGCCTGCGTGCTGGCCGGTCATCAAGGATAACCCACTGTGCGCCAATTTCAAGACCAAGACTGATCGCCTCACTCTCACCCGACCCAAGTGATGAGCTGAGAATCTGTGCTCCGATGGGCTGCGTAAGTGCGCGCTCTATCACCCAGGTTGGCAGGGTCACCGTAGGGGCGGTTTCTCTGACGACAGCCGGTGGGACCAGTAGTGAAAGAAACAAGGCCCCCAACAGATCCAACTGGCCGATTTGTGCCAATCCAATCAATGGACTGGAATTCGACACGACCAGTGCCGGGGTCACATCCGGGGTCACATCCGGGGTCACATCGGGAGTCACAAAGCTTCGCTCCGCGCACGTTCCGCTGCCCACTCATCTTGCGTCAGCGTGAAGTAGGGGATGCCCAAGCGCGAGGCGTAGTGGATCAACTCCCAGCGGCCCATACCTAGTAATTCGGCAGCCTTGCCACTGGAGACAACGCCGCGCCTGTACAGTTCCAACACGATCAATTCACGTGCTGACTGCTGCACGGGCTGATTGAACTGATGGAGCAATGCGACGAGATCTTCTTGCAGTTCGATGTTGATATTAGTCATCCCCTATACCCCTACTTCCCGCTACACTCCTACCAAATAAGCACTGTTACTCATATTAGGTCTAAAGTTGCTCGGCCGCTCGGCTCTAGCTTGGAGCTTCTTCATGGTTTGTGCTACGCTTGCGTAATTATACCATGGTATCCATGGATGCCATGCCTGTGCTGAGGAGGAACGTCATCCAGGCGTTAGCCTCGGTCACGCCGCCTCCTGCTTGTCGATAATCCACATATCTTCACTGCAGCGCGCCGATGTGCTATACTCGCCCGCACCGGTTCATTGGCTGTCTCCCGTGTCCAAGATAATACATGTTATCCTAGACATCACCCGAGATTCACCGGGATAATGAGCGCGTCTACCGGCGCTCTCCACCAGCACTAAACTGAGATTATCTTGGACATCCCGGAATATGGAGGTTGTGCTTATAGACTGGACCGAGCTTATGGATGCTTTTCTTTCTGCCAAGCACTTGACCCTGGCTCCCAACACCCGCCGCGCCTATCGCTATGACCTGCAGGCCTGCGCGCACTTGCTGGACGATGTTCCCATCTCCGAGATCACCGTCACCCACCTACGATTCCCCCTTGACGCCTCCCTCGACCTAGCCCCGACTACTCTGGCCCGCCGCAAAGCTGCCTTGCATTCCTGTTTCAGTTGGGCTTACCAGCAGAATCTGCTCCCCGCAGACCCAACAGCCAAGCTCGAAGCTATCTCCATTGGGGAGCGTGACCCGCGTCCACTCACCGAGAAGCAGGTTGAGGCAATTCTTGCCGCTATCCCCCGCCACGACTTGCGCAATCGCCTGCTGCTGACATTGTTGTATGAAACCGGTATGCGCGTCGGCGAGGCGTTGGGTTTGCAGGTGCAGCAGGTGCATCTCAACGACCTTGACGGCGGCTACCTGCGCGTTGTCGGCAAGGGTAACAAGGAACGGGTTATCCCGCAAGCTGCGTGACGGGGTTAGCTTGCCCTCGGTGCGTAAGCTGCTGGGCCACAAGAACATACAGACAACGTTGCGCTATACCGAGGTTCCAACTGGGGGAATCTGCAATCGAACAAGGGACTCGCTGAAGGCCCAGGTGTAGCGGTCAGCAGTAATCCAACGCTTCCACAACTGTTCGTCAGCGACTTTGATCGACTACTTTATTGGGATAACCCTACAACTGCTGGGGGTGCGCTCAACCTTGCCAATGGACAGGAGGGAACTCCTGTTGCCGGCACTTCTGGCACCATATTACACATGAAAGCAACTCGGAACTACCTGTACGTAACGTCCCAAAGCGGTGATAATCGGGTTAATGTTTATCACTTACCGCTGAACGCCACTGCTACCCCTGTTGCGAGCTTTCGCTACCCCTACGATTTCTACACTGTCAATGGCGTCCAACTGGGGCATTACAGTAACTACAGCACTCGCGGTGCGTCACTCTTCATAGCGCCTACGAGCGATGATCAGTATCTTTGGGTCGGCGTAACTGACGACAGCCGCATATTCCGCGTTCGCAATCCATTAGGCGTTACGCCCACGGGTACGGTGACGGCTACTCCTGACCCGTACCAGGGAAAAGTAGACATTATTTTAGGGCAAGAGGACCTATACAATTATGGGTGCAACGCTCAAAAGGTAACAGCGCACCTATACCTTCCAGACGATATCTGACTCGACCTGCTACATCGGTCACTGTCCTCAGCACGTTGTCCTGGTAACTGAGCGTGGTTGTGTAGTTATTGCGGTCCACGATCTGATACAGTCTGAAGACATTCGGATCTCCAACAGACTGGAAGTAGTACTGATCCTGACTGTGGCTGGGCGTGAAGGTAAAGATGCCATTGCTTTCGGTTAGTGTAGCCATCACAGGCGGTAACAGCACGTCCAGGATCACTCACACCACATACGATAGCACATTCCACGCTCTGCCCTGCTATTGCTGATATACCCTATGCATTTCATGTCATTCTGGAATACATATCCCATCAGCTACAAACACCCCTCAAAACAAGATAATCCACCAAGTCTGCTTACTCGAATTAGTTTACCGGCGGCATCAAAATAGGAACTAGGCAGCCCTCGAGCAGCTGGATGCTGCGCCCTTGCTGCCCTTGCGGTGGATGCGCACATTCGCCAGCCTTCGCTCCTGGCTGGCCCAATCGGCCTTGTACGGCTCTTCGCCCCTGAGGAAGTCGTACTCACGCATTCCCATGTCGAAAGCGTCGCGGAATGTCTCGCCTATCAGCACCAGCCCCACGCTCAGCTCGTGCCATTAGGGGTCTCTGCCCGTCAGGTAGCAGATCATTTTGCCACCGTGCGCCAGCGCATAAAACCAAGGATAGAGCCACCCCACGACAGAAATACCCCTAAATCGCTCTCATCATGCAGTGGCTCCCACTCGCCCCGTAGCGCCTCGAATTCTTCCACTCTGCTTATCACCTCGCCCGATGCGTATCCCACGCGAGGGGCGATCAGAACTCCACCTCGTCCGTGAGGAGCGGCAGCATATCAAGCTCGCGCTGAACAGTGAGCATAGCTAAGGTGTGCGTCCTTCCGTGGGCAAAGCACGCCGCTGCCTGTGTAGCAAACTCATAGCGCGCCTACCGAGCGCCGAGCGCAGCACCAGGCCCGCTTTGTTGCGGGTCTCGTAAGTTGGGTCGAGCAGGGCAGCCATAAACGCTATGCCGAAAGCCTTCCAACGCTGCCCACCCGAAGGACTGTCGGCCAACGCTGCCGCCGTGTAGTAGAGGTTCATACTTTGCGCAGCCAGCAGCAAGCGCGCACGCTCCAACGGGTTTTTGATGCGCTGGATGTAGCGGCGTTGCATCTGCCTGTTGGACTTATACCGCTCGCCCATCTTGCCCGCCGTCAGGCTTGTTGCGTGCCGCGTGAAAAGGATCAGCGGCTTATCGACAACTCCGATTGGAAATCGCCTGGCGATCCGAATCCACATATCCCAGTCCTGCCCAAGCGGCATATCCTCGTCAAACATACCCACAGTGTCGAAGCATTCCCGCCGGACCAGAGTCAATGAAGGGTTGCCCACTGTATTCTCAATCAGGATCTGCGGGTAGATGTTCTCGGAGCTGATCGAGGGGCGGCGCAACAGATAAGGAGCCTGTCCCTTCTCAAATACCTGCCATTCGCTCCCACTGACTAATCCCACGCCGGGATATCGCTCTATATGCGCCAACTGCAACTCGATCTTGTCGGGCAGCCAGCGGTCATCGCCATCGAGAAAGGCTATCAACTCGCCTGAGGTCTCGCGGATACCGGTGTTGCGGGCAGCACCCGCCCCGCTATTGGGCTGGTAGACATACCCCACACCCCGTCCCTCGAACGAAGCAACCACCTCGCGCGTATCATCGGAAGAACCATCGTCCACCACCACGACCTCGTCAGGCACGCGCGTCTGGCCCAACACGCTCTCAATGGCCGCAGGCAAGAAGCGGGCGTAATTATAGCCGGTAATAACAGCACTAATCTTCATGGGCGTGACGAGTGAGGAGTGACGAGTGAGGAGTGAATAGGCAATACGCAGTAGCTCAGGTCTCCCCTTCCACTCGCCACTCGTCACTCGTCAGTTTCACGTCCCTCCAAGCCTTAGCACAACGGCAACCGTGCGAAGCAGAATCAGCAGGTCAAGGTACAGCAACTCGTTCTTGATATAGTACAGGTCGTACTCTACCTTGCGCAAGGCATCGAGCATGGTATTGCCGTATCCGTGGCTTATCTGCGCCCACCCGGTGAGGCCGGGACGCACCGCTCTCCTTGCCCTGTAGAACGGTATCTCGCGCTCAAGCTTCTCGTCGAACTCGGGCCGTTCGGGCCTTGGCCCCACGAAGCTCATGTCGCCTATCAGCACATTCCACAACTGCGGAATCTCGTCCAGCCTGCTCTTGCGCAGGAACCTTCCTACGCGGGTGATGCGCGGATCGTGGTCGATGGCCCACACCGCGCCTGTGCTTGCCTCGGCATCCTGGCGCATCGTGCGGAACTTCACGATCTTGAAGCTCTTGCCGCCCCTGCCCACCCGCGTCTGCCTGAAGAAGACCGGGCCAGGCGAATCGAGCTTGATGGCGAGAGCCACCAGCGGCATCACAGGCGTGGTGAGCGCCAGCCCCACCAGCGCCATCCCGAAGTCCCAGGCGCGCTTGACCATCATGTAAGTGCGCCCGTTCTTCTTCACGTGAGCCGGTAGCGCCACATACCAATCGTCGCCAAGGTGCGACACCGGCACGCGGCCGGTCAGGTCCTGGTAGAGCGCGAACATGGGCGTGATCTGCACCCCCTGCTCGTGGAGTAGCGACAACGTTCTCAGGAGTTGCGGTGTCTGGGTCGGGTTGGCAAGCACGACCTGGTCCAGCCCCTGGTTGTTATGGATCGGCAACAGCTCGGAGGTGGGCCATACCAGCGCGGCATGAGTGTCCGCCGGTCTACCGTCGTGCGTCGGCCACTCCAGCACACGATGGAGATCGTTCATGTCATCAAAGTAGCCCAGGAATTCATATGTTTTGCCGTCATAGCGCGCCAGCGCGTCCGCCATCTCAAAGCCGTCACGGTTGGCACCTATTACCACCACCTTGCGGCGCATAGGTGCGCGAGTAAGGATCGCCGATACGGCGACGCGCGCCAGCACCAAAGGAATGGAAAGCATGATAGCCTGAAGCGTTTCGCTGATGCGTGGGCGCAATACGGGCAGCAACCCTCCTGCCAACCAGGCCAGCAGCGTGTAAGCTACAATGGTCAAAACGAGCACTTTGACCGCGGTGTAGCCGCTCCGAAAGCTGCTTTGCATGACGGGTATCTTGTAGGCATCGAACGCGTCCGCGAAGAAGAACCACAGCACCGCGATAATACCCAGACTGATACCCATGTTCAGGGGTTGGTAATTGCGCTCGGAAAGGGTCAGGATGATAAGCCCGCCGCCCATCACCACCATCCAATCGCACAACGCCTGCATGAACTTACGCTCACCCAGGCCCAGAGCTGGCATACGCGAGGAGCGTGGCGGTTGCGCACCCGCCTCGTCCACCAAAGGAAGGACAGGAATTGAAACCGCGTTGTGGGCAGCAGGGGGCGGGGACGTGGTTACAGTACGCGTAGGGCGTGGGAGCATCTGCTCGCGCGAATGTGTGGTTGTAATTCGTAGTCCAAGCACGGACGCGAGCGTGCCCTTACGTTTGACGTCAGGTAGCTGAGCCATGAGTGCGACCAGATTTCCTTCCGGGGGGACCTATCCCGCGCCTGGGGACGGGCTTGCTAGAGGCGTGATAATGTTGCGGCACGCTCTCGGCAGATAGCGACTCTCGTGCAAAGTACTAATACTGCGCATCTATATAGTAGCTTAAGAGGCACGCCAGGGTCATCACCCAAAAGGATTAGTTGTGTGGTAAGGCGCAATTAGGCATAGATTAGCGCGTCCCCCGCGCAGTACAGGGCGCGGCACAGTATAGCACAGATGGGCAGAAACCGGTGTTTGCTTAGCGTCTTGCTTGTATCTATAATTGGGCATATTGCGGGTCACCCCAATCTTCGGTCGGAATCTCATCAGGTCGGGCAGATGCTAAACCCCGTATACAGGCGATCGGCCTTCATTGGGCGAATACATGAACTCAGTCTGACCCTGGATCAGTATCAAGCTACGCTGTCCGGACATGCTCATGTCGTGCTGCTCGCGGGCGATCCGGGCATCGGCAAGACACGCTTGATGGAGGAAGTTGCGGCCCAGACCTCGGCGCGGGGAGCAATTGTGCTGCGCGGCGGGGCTTCGGAGGCCGAGGGTATGCCCCCCTATTTACCCTTCCTGGAAGCCCTCGGTTCATATATCCGTGAAGCTCCACCGGACCTGCTTCGCGCCCAGGTCGAAGCTTCGGCTCCCACCCTGGTTGCCATACTGCCTGAGCTAATTACGCGCCTCGGCGCGCCCGCTGCAAGCTATTCGCTGCCTCCGGAGCAGGCACGCCTGCGGCTGTACGAGGCTGTAGGAGAATTCCTGGCAAATATCAGCGCGCGCCGGCCATTGGTGTTGCTGTTGGATGACTTGCAATGGGCTGATGCCTCCAGCCTTGACCTGCTCTGCTACGTGGTG
The DNA here is from genome assembly GCA_963797095.1 of uncultured Chloroflexia bacterium. GTDB lineage: Bacteria > Chloroflexota > Chloroflexia > QHBQ01 > JADMIH01 > JADMIH01. Next base: position 382,512 of record CAWCNY010000001.1, read on the forward strand.
CGACGCCAGGCAGGTGCGCGGCTCCTTGTGCTGGGCAGTTACAGAGAGGACGAGGCCGAGCAGAATCAGGCGCTTGTTCGCGCGATAACAGAGCTTAACCGCCAGCGATGCTTTACCTCGATTGGTATGCATGGATTCGAGGCAAAGGATATCGCCACGCTGGCCGAGTCGTACCTGGGTGCTCCCCTCGATACCACCGCCGGTCTTACGCTAATTGCGCAGAGCGAAGGCAATCCCTTTTTCGCTGAGGAACTGCTTCATGATTGGGTCGGATCGGGCTTGCTCAAGCAAGGTGAGGATGCGTGGCATCTGGTCGAGGGCCAGGAGGAAAGCCTGCCTACAAGCATAGCCAGGACAATCCGGCAACGCCTTTCACGACAGCCGCCCGGGGTGGTCGATCATCTACGCACGGCCTCCATTATCGGGCGGAATTTCGAGGTAGAGTTCCTGGCGGATATCGAGGGAACAGACGTAGAAGTGGTGGAGGGGCATCTCAGGTTGGCCGCGCAGGCCCACCTGATCCGGCAAAGTGGGGTCGGAACCTACTCATTCAGCCACGACAAGATACGTGAATGCCTCTATTTGGAGGTAAACTCCACCCGCTCCACACGCTTACATGGCATCATTGGGAAAGCGCTGGAATCTCAATACCAGGGGGACGAAGCGCCACATCCGCCACGCACCCGGAAAGAGGAAGCCCAACAACTGGCGGACCTCGCCTTTCACTTCGCGCGCAGCGGCGACCGCCGCAAAGGAGTTTATTACTCACAGCGAGCCGCTGAGGAAGCGTTGCAGGCGTACGCGCCGCACGCCTCGATTGCACACTACCGAACTGCGCTTGGCCTTGTTGCTGCGGGCGACCCCAGGCGAGGCGCTTTACTGCTGGGATTGGGCGATGCCGAGCTACTGGCCGATGCCGACCAGGATGCGGTTGAGACCTTCACGGAAGCCAAGGCCCTGTTCCTTACCTCCGGGGACCCCTTAGCTGCCGCTCGCGCGGCCCACATGGAAGGGAGGGCCTGGTGGAGGCTAGAGGTGCCTGCGCATAAGGCCCTGACAGCGTTCAAGGAGAGCCTGGCATTGCTCGACAGTCTGAAAGATAAGGCGGCGATTCCTGAAACTGTGCTCACCCTGGCAGACCTGAGCAGCAGGCTGGTGATCAACCTGAACAAGTATGAGGAAGGCCTGCAATATGCTCAGCAGGCGCTCCAGATGGCGCGTGAAATGGGCGACAGCCGCCTTGAGGCCTCGGCGGGGCGCACGTTGGGGAATTTGCTGGCTCGCAGAGCCGCTATCGGCGCGGGCATTCCACTACTTGAGAGATCGCTTGAGCTGGCGGTCGTTGCAGATGATCCCGTGGAGGCAGCCGAGTGTTGCGCCTGCCTGGCAAATGCCTACTATTGGTCGGGGAATCCGCTCCTCTCAATGGACTTCACAGAAAGACGGCTCGGATTCGCTGAGCAGTCAAAAGACCCCTACCAGCTCCGGCATATATACTCGTGGCTCAGCGCGATGCACCTCTTCCTGGGCGATTGGGCGGAGGCCGAGAGGATGATAGCCGAGGCACAGCCGGTGGTTGAACAGCTTGCCAGCCCCGAACCTCTGGCGTTCGCCAGTCACGTGCGTGGGGTGATCGCTTACGAATTAGGCCGATACGCCGAGGCAGAGGCTCGTCAAGAGGCGGCGGTAGCCATTCTTCGGCAGATGGGTCGTGGCACTTTGGTATGGTATCTCGCGCACCTGGGCATGGCGCAACTCGCACAGGGCAAGCGAGCAGAGGCTTTAGCTTGCGCGCAGGAAGTGGAAGGGTTGATTGCCACACAGCCGGAAGGTACAATACCTGTTATGTGTGCGCTTTGCACGCTGGCAATCATGGCCCTGGATATGGGAGATTACGAGCGGGCGGGCAGATATTATCCCCAGCTTCTACCTTTGCAGGGTCTGTATGACTGCTATCTGGTTGACCGCGTACTGGGCGAGATCGAGACCGCAACAGGCGATCATAATTCGGCGGCACGGCATCTCAAGCTGGCGGAATCCACCGCCCGAAGTAATCAACTCGCACTGGAGCTTGCTAACATCCTGCTTGCCCAGGCAAAGCTTGCAATGGCGCGAGGGGGGCCAGATGCTACCCTTCAGGCGCGGACATTACTCGACCAGGCAATGGACCGGTGCAAGCACTTCAATCTGGCAGCCGTGGCGAGCCGGGTAACTTTGTTGCTTGACTCGTTGTCCAAAGCGCCACATGGCCCAGGGGGACATCAGCCACCAGCTTACGAGGCATTGCCTGCGGGATTGAGCAAGCGCGAGGCCGAGGTGCTCAGGCTTGTAGCCGCGGGTAAAAGCAACCGCGAGATCGCCGCCGTGCTCTTCCTCAGCGAGAAGACCGTCGCGAACCACCTTGCCAACATCCTCAGCAAGACCGGCACCGAGAATCGTGCCGCCGCAGCCGCTTTCGCCATACGTCATGGCCTTGCTTGACTTCCCACAACGCGCCACCTAAGGTTGTGAGACGGCATTGCAGTCTGGGAAGAAGGTTATGGATACGATCTTGGCTGCCTGTCCCCTGGTGACATAATTGCCGGCGCGGAAGTACGATCTATCGTCCGGTGATACGCAAGGCTCTCCTTCCCCTCCACACCTGTAACCTCCCACTATGCTTCGGCTTGCCAACCTCTCTATATACGCGTAGAAAGTGCTGCCGGAGGGTATGTCTTCAAACGTCTGGCCGCTTACAGGTTCAAGGAAGCCCGCCGCAGTTGCTACTAGCTTAGATGCCTGTCCCCGGCTCACCTCGCTGCTCGGTCTGAAGTACGGGCGATTGGCGGGTGGCACACAAGGCTCTCCTTCCCCTCCACACCTGTAACCTCCCACTATGCTTCGGCTTGCCAACCTCTCTACGTACTCGTAGAATGGAGAACCGGGCGGCGCATCTTCGAATGTCTGGCCGCTCACCGGATCGCTAAACCCGGCGGCATTTGACACGATTTTTGCCAACTGGCCTCTTGTCATAGGATTGGTGGGTCGGAACGTGCCATCAGAGTAACCTGTTAGTATGCCTCCACAAGCCAGGCAGCGCGCAAATGGATAGAAGGTGCTACCGGGAGGCACGTCACGAAATAGCAGGTCGTAGTGCTCCACCCTATCGGTTGCCGTGAATCCCCCTATTGAGCCTCCCGCGACATATATCTTGCCGCTTTGCACGGCGGCTTGCTGTCGAAAGGTGGCCACATTCAGGTTGGATTCCGAAGTCCAACTGTTTGTGGCGGTATCGTAACTGAGAACCCGGTTGCTCACGGTGTCGTAGCCATTGATCACGCCGCCTAGTAGATACGGTCTGCCGTTGAGCACCACGCTGGCGGCTCCCCAGATTGTTCTTGGCAGATTGGCTATCAGTTCGGGGTGTTGCGGCCAATAAGGATCTGCCGGGTCCGGGTGGTAGCGTGCCGCACTGAAACTTGTTCGCTCGCAATCGTCATCCTCAGGATCGCACGTTCCTCCGATATTCCACAGCCCGCCTGCAACATAGATATAGCCGTCGACAGCCCATGCTGCGGCACCTGCCCTCTCGCAACTGAAGTCCAGAGATGAACCTGCACAGTAGGTATGATCATCGTTTTGGCTCCAACGATTGTTCGCTATGTCATAAGTCAGGAGGTGAGTGTTCTTCAGCTTACAATCAGGCTTGAGACATCCGCCTATGACGTGGATCTGACCATTCATGTAGACCGCCGAGGCTGCCGCGAGACCACCCCCGTAACCGCCGAGATAGGGCAATTGGGCTTTTCCGGACCAGGTGTTCGTTGCCGGGTTGTAGGCATAGGTTGAACTGGTTATGCCGTCCAGGTTGGTATCGGTGTACCCACCTATGACGTACAAGTTTGCCCCATCGCTCGCGACCGCAGCATCCCACAGGTGATTGGGGAGATCGGCCACTCGGGTCCAGGAGCCTGAACCGGAATATTTATGTACGAGGTAGGTGCCTTGATCACCGTGAAGGCCCCCGGCGACATACAGGTCGTTGCCGACAGCGGCCACCGCCGCTCCCATAAATGGCTCCGGCAATGGGGTATCGAGATGCCAGTTGCCGTCGGGGCAAGCAGTTGGTGTCACGGTAACCGTACCGGAGGTAGTAGGCGAGGGCGTGCGAGTGTGGGTAGGTGATGCGGTGGGTTGGGGAGTGCCCACAGGACAGGAGCTTGTGGCGATGCGCAGGCCCCAGGAGTTGATTGTGCCTTCTCCACTCGTACCGGTGTCGCACCCCACGTGCAGAGACCATGCCCCGTTGGCAGCTTGACCTGCCAGTGACCCTGGCAGAGGATCGGCAGGTTGGTAGCTCATTCCCGCCACAGGTGGGCAATCGTGACCTATGGGCCATTGAGCGGCGCTATCAAAGCTTATGTCTGGGAAGTTGTGGCTCCCCTGCCCATCACATGGCGTATCTGCCAGCAGAGAAAATGGAGATGGCTCGAAGGTGTGGAACAAATAGAGCTTCAGAGAGCTAATATCGGGGAATGAGATATCGACGTTGACCACGTCAACATCGGTAATGAGACCGAGGGTGCCTGTTATGTTGATGATGGAATTACCGGGCGTGAGGGGGCAGGCGAAGTGGATGGGCACGTCTGTGCTGGTGAAGACGTAAGTGATGGTGGAGCAAGTCGTGGGGGTAGCTTGAGGGCCTTTGTGAGAGCCTGAACCGCCTGAAGACCCCGATAAGGCGGCCCCCTGCGCCCGTGCGATTGCCCAGCTTGAGGCAGAGGCAAGCATCAGGACAATTGCGGCCAATGACAACAGGGCCAGGCATAGTGCTCGGTTCATAGTCACGCCCCCTTCCTTCGACTACTCAGATAACGCTCAGGCTGTGACCCGCTTGCGTAATTTCCAACCTGCAATCGTTGCGAGCCCCGCGGCAAAGAGCAGGAGCCAGACGACCAGTGGGTCGGAGGGGCTGCCCGTGCCCGTCCTCGGCATTCCGGCGCCTACAGGCGCGGCAAGGGGTGGGTTCACGTCAACACGCACGATCTCCCCCAGGCTGGGGTCGCCGCCGTAGCCGAAGTTCGATACGTACAGCATCCCATCAGGCCCGAAGGTCATGCCGGTCGGGAAGCTCAAGCCGGAGGCCACTACTTCAAGGCCGCCATCGGGTGCGACGCGCACCACCCTGCCTGTGCCCGGCTGGGGGAAGTCGTTGTCTACAACGGTGGTCTCAAGGGCGTAGAGTTGTCCCTGGCCGTCGAAAGCCACGCCCAGCACGGCGGTCAGGCCTTGCGCGTAAACCGAAAGCTGCCCGTCCGGGCTAATCTTGTAAAGTTTAGAGGCCCCGCGATTTATCGGGAAAGTGGAGAGATTGCCCGCGTAGAAATCGCCCGCGTTGAAGGTCAGCGCCGTCGGTGTGTTGGGTCCCTCGGTCGCCGAAATATCGAGTAAGCGCCTGATACTCCCGTCCGCTGCGACCTCATCCAGCTCGCCGTGGTTGGCCTCGACCACATACAGCTTTCCATCAACTTCGATCATGTTGTACACCGAGCCATCCGGCTCCCAATCGTCGGGGGTAGAAGGTTGGGCCGTGGGATTCGTGCTCAGGTATGCGCTGAAATCGGCGAAGAGGGTCCAGGTGCCGTCAGGATTGGCCTTATATATGCCCGCGGGAGTTTCGGCCAACCCGCGAGAACAGCCGCCTGCCGAGTTGAGGATGTACAGCGTGTCACCCACGAATGCAACGTCATTGGCGCCCAACGATTCGCCCGTGTTGTCACGGGCAGATGGGAGCTTGTCAACGACCGTTGATCGCACGCCTTCGGGGCTTATCTTCGATGCGCGGGCAGTCAGGCCCGGATGGTACGGTGTGAAAGGTGAGGTATACCCTTCGCACGTGCCGTTGTTGGGGGCGTCGCCTCCTGGCCCGGCCTCCGCCACATATAGGTAGCCATCGGGGCCGAACTTAAGCCCGCGCGGAAACATGAGGCCAGTAGCGAAGGTGGAAACGCTTGCCGAAATCGAACTGCCACTTGATTCCTGTGCGGCGACTGATGCGCCGCCTGATGCGATGGCGCATACCAGGCCAATTGCGATGACCAACCGGTACAAACGAAGGACTTTCATTTTGGACCTCCTCGGCAAATATGACCGGCACCAGGCATTTCCTGGTCCAGGCACATTATGGGTCTCAGAGATCAGCATGTCATGAGCAGGATTGCCCAATTCGGCGCTTCCGTCATCAATGAATGATGATGGACGGCAATATTGAAACTAGGTAGATCTACCCAGTTTTCCCCGGCGATTGTTGCGCCGGGCATAAAAGCCGTACTCTCGACTGGGCAGTTTGGTACCTGTCAAATATGGTCGTGTAACTTTGGAGGCCGGGCAGCCGCGCCTATGGCCTGCTTGTACGCGCCCTCTACGCCGACTACCATCCGGTCGACCGTGAACTGGGCGGCTACTTTACGCCCGCCCTCTACGAGCCGTGCGCGAAGCGCCTGGTCTTGGTGTATTCTTAGCGCAGCCCCAGCCAGGGCCTCTTTGTCGCCTCTCGGAACCAGCAAGCCCTGGTCGCTGTCGTGAATAAACTCAGGTATACCGCCCACCTCAGTGGCGACCACCGGGATGTCGCTGCCCATCGCTTCAAGCAGCACATGGGGGGTGCCCTCGGTATCAGATGTCAGCATCACGAGGTCGCTGGCAGCATACACATTCTTCATATCTCGCGTCAACCCTGTGAAGAGGAGTCGCTCACCCAATCCCAGTGTTGCCGCCAGCTCCCGCAGATTGGCCTCTTGCTTGCCCCCGCCCACCAGCATGAATCTTGCTTCCGGTATCTTCTCGGCAAGCAGGGCGCACGTCTCAAGGTAGAGGTCAAATCGCTTCTCGGTCGAAAGCCTGCCTATCGCCGCTATTACGAAAGCATCTTCCGGCAGGCCCCATTTGCGCCGGGCCTCCGCTCGCTCCTCCTGGGAGGCCGCGCCGTGCCCTCCGCTTGCCAGGTAGGGTATGCCGGGCCGCACCACGCTTACTTTCCCCGGTGCGAATCCCTTCTCCAGCAGTGTTTGCCTCTGCTGCTCGGAGACGGTGATCACGTGATCGCAATCGCGTAGGGTGCCCAACTCAAGACGGGTGACTACTCGCCTCACAAAGTTGTCCTGCACCCAGCCGTGCACGGTCGCAACCAACGGAACGCGTCCCCAGGTGCGCGGGTAGAGCCGCCGCATCAGCCAGATGAAGTAGTTGGCGCGTTGGCCGTGCATGTGGATCACGCTTACCCCCATCCGCGCGGGCAAGCGCCGCAGCCACCCTCTTTTCAACCTGAGGTCCTCTAATGGGATCACCTCAAGCCCCAGCGCCCGCGCGCGCCTCCCGAAATCCTTCGCCGGGTCAGCCTCCGGGTCTGGCTTGCGCAGGAGCAAGACAGGCGAGTGGAAGCTGCCTCGCGCCTCCAATGCGGGGCCAAGCAGGAGCACAAGCTCCTCCGCGCCACCTGTCTGCCTGGCGTCCACCGTGCGTATCGCCTGCAACGCTATCATGGCAAGCTCTCGCTGCTCTGGACTTCGCCCGGCGCTCGCCTGGGCCAGTTGTGCTTGCCCATGAACTTTGTCGCGACAAAATTCACCAGCCTGTAAGCAGGCCCGATGCCGGGCGATATGAAGGCACGCATCACATCCGGGGTTGTGTTGTTGCTTACCAGCAGCCTGGGCAATCTCAGTGGGTGGCTGTGCAGAGTAGCCGGCCCCTGGTCAACCGTGGTGGCAGTTCTATAGCCAGCGGCGCGTGCCGCGCGCAGCACCCGCCCGTCATAGTCGCCCTGCGGGTAGGCGAACGCCCCCACGGGTTGTCCCAATCGCTTTTCAATCTCTATCTTGGGCAGGCGCATCTCGTCCTCTAGCTGCCCATCGTCGTACTGCGTGAGGAACCCGTGTGTGATCGAATGCGCCCCTATCTCCACTCCCGCACCGTGCAATTGTCCGATCTGCTCCCAATCCAGTATCCTCAGCGATGGCAGGGACACCTCTCCATCGGTCCAAGCTGTGCGCCGCCCTACCATGCCCGTTATGACGTACACCGTCGCTTTCAGCCCATTTGCTTTCAGGACGGGTCGCGCCTGGGTCAGCATATTCTCGAAGCCATCGTCAAAGGTGATCGCCACCGCGCTTCGTGGGAAAGGCTGGCGCCTGGCGAGCCTGTCCGCCACCTCCTGCATGGTTAGCGATACGCAGCGCTCCTTTACAAGCGCCTTCATCTGCTGGGCGAACAGGCCCGGCGACACAGACAGGGGGGTGCCATATTCGTCAATCGAGTGGTAGCTGAGGATCGTGATCCCGCCGTACGGCAGGATGCGGCCCGCCACGCGTGCGGTCCCATAAAACAAACTCTTCACTGGCACATGTCATTCTAGCATAGCGCCGCTTCTTATCCTAATGGGTGAGGCACATACACCGCCCGTTCTGCTATACTCTTAGATATGAGTCTTGGCAGGCAGGCCGCCACCGGAGCGGTCTGGAACTACGCGGCATTTTTGGTGAGCAAGGGATTGCTTTTCGTGGCGACCCTGGTGCTGGCGCGCCTTCTGTCTCCCGCCGAGTTCGGCCTGGTTGGCATGGCCCTGCTGGTGATCACCCTGCTCGACATTGTGCGCGACTTCGGGATCGGCTCGGCCCTGATCTACCGCCAGGACGACGGCCATTCTGCCGCCAACCTCTCCTTCTTCCTCAGCATCGGGATCGGCGTCATCCTCTTCTCCGCCAACTTCCTTCTAGCGCCTCTGGCCGCCGATTTCTTCAAGACTTCCGGCCCCTCGGAGACCGCCACGGTGGCGTCTCTCCTTCAGATACTCGGCCTCAGCCTCCTCTTCTCGTCCCTGGGTTCGACCCACGATGCCCTCCTCCAGAAGAGCATAGATTACCGCAAGCGCATGGTGCCCGAAGTTGGCCGGACCCTCATCAAAGGTTTGTTGCAGGTGGGGCTTGCCCTCGCGGGTTTCGGCGTCTGGAGCCTGGTGATAGGGCAGGTGGTGGGCGAGGCCTGTGCAACTCTCCTGCTCTGGATAGTCATGCCCTGGCGGCCACGTCTTAAATTTGAGCGCAAACTGGTTCGCCCCATGCTCTCCTATGGCACCCAGCTAACAATGGTGGGTGGCCTCGGCACCCTCCTTTCCGACGTTGACTATCTGGTTATCGGTGGCCTGCTGGGCGAGATCGCCCTCGGCCTTTACACCCTGGCTTTTCGCATTCCGGAGCTATTGATAAAGAACCTGGCGCAGGCGGTGTCCACGGTAGCCTTCCCGGTGGCCGCTCGGCTCCAATCCGACATGGACGCGCTTCGCTCAGCCTATCTCAAGATGCAGCGCTATATGCTCGCCATCCTTGCCCCGCTCGGCTTCGGCCTGTACGCGATCACACCCGCGCTGATCCACATCCTCTTCGGCGACCGCTGGGAACCCGCCATCCCGGTCATGCAGATACTCTCTATCTACATGCTACTGGGAGGGATCAACCATTGGCCCGGTGTGGTGTACAAGGCGGTGGGCAAACCGGGCATCTTGAACGTTTTGAGCTTGGTGAAGCTTGCAATGCTGGTGCCCACTCTCTGGTGGTGCGCAGCCAACTACGGCATTGTGGGCGTGGCGTGGGGCCAACTGGTGGTCCGCATCATCGGGATCGTGATTGACATGCAGGTAGTGGCGGGCTTCGTAGGGGTGAGCGTGTGGGCCAACGTGCGCGCCCTCCTGCCATCTCTGGTTTCGTCGGCGCTGATGGCCGCCACGCTCCAGGCATTTTTCACCCTTTCTTCCAGGGCGGCCAATTTGCCCGCCCTAATCCTCTCCATCGCGGCGGGCGCAGCCCAGTACACAGCCCTCTTGTGGCTCCTCGACCGCGACTCGGTTGATGCCCTGCTAGACCTCGCACGCGGCTTCCTTCCGCGCAGGCGGTCAGTAGCCAGAGGTTAATTTCTCCTCGGGCGCGACTGCGCCTTTCAAAGCCCGTAGTGTGCGGAAATGCTGTCCGTGCCTACAACAATCGTGCGTCATGCCAAGTTATGGATACATCGTCTACCTTCTCTACGGTGCCTTATCAAGATTCAATGGCTGAGGCAATAGCAGAGGAGGTAGCACTTCATGATCTACCTTGTATTCGCGCAGGTCCTTTCCTTTCTGTTGGACCTGTTGGCCGCCAACCGCTTATCCAATCATCAGAAAGACATCGAGCTACTCTTGCTGCGCCAACAGCTCAATATCCTGCAGCGCAGACTTGCCCAACCGCCGGCCATCTCTCGTTGGGAGAAATGCGCTCTTGCGGTCCTCGCTGTCCGGCTCAGGCAACTGCCAACCACCACCCGCACGCGGTTAGACCAGGTTCTGCTGCCATTCATGCTATTCAAACCCGACACTGTGCTCAAATGGCACAGAGAACTCGTGCGGCGCAAATGGACCTATCGGCGGAAGGGATTGCCTGGCAGACCACGAGTGACACCTGCGTTGCAAGAGCTTATTGTGCGGCTGGCCAGGGAAAATCCCAGATGGGGTTACTCAAGCGACTTTCACGTCGCACCGGACAAAAGACAACGGTTCGGGGCCTGTTAGAGAACCGAGAGTGACCGATTAGTAGGCTTCAATCCAAGCAAAGTAGATCAATAGGGTAAGCGGGCAATGCGCCCCTCCCACTCTTCGGGCGTGCTTGCGCCGAGCACCACTCCTGCTTTTACTTGCCCCCGGTTTTGAATGGCCTCGTTGTTAAGTGGATCCCTCTGACAAGGGGGCTTCATCTCCCTCCTGCACGCACGTCGAACAAATCAGCCAGCGATTTGGCATTCAGCACTTCATGCGGACCAAGGTCAGCCATGTCTATCGGCTGCCCGCAAGCCAGCGCCAGCGCCCAGAAACGGTGCCCAAGTCAGCAGGCAGAGCATTAGGTTAAGCGTCGCTGGCCGTGAGCCTAACCAGCTCAGACCAGGAGGCCATTTAGTAGCTAGTAAAACATTACGAAAGTCCCGTCACATTAGGGACAAAAGGACCATTCTATTCGCTTAGCAACCGGATTACTCTTAAGGCGTAGGCGGGGTGCTAGTCCACGGCAGTTCTTTGCGTACCTGTTTTCGATGCTGAGACTTCCAATACTGAAGCTCCATACGGACGCATATTACAAGCTACGAGTTACGAGTTACGAGGTGCGAGTTACGAAGGGCGGATTGACCGGACAATAGCTTCTTGGCTTCGACAATTCATTTCGCTTATCAATCGAAAAGCAATTCGTTATTCGTTATTGAGCACAAAGGGGTTCTAATAGTGCAGTATGCTTCGGTATCACAAATCATGACCGATTACATGGAGATGGAGCCAGCCCTGCGTGAAGAGCTTCACATGATGCGTATGCTCATGGAGACTTCGCCCAATAGCGTGTATTTCAAAGACCGAGATAGCCGCTACATCAAGATCAACGGAGTCTTGGCCGCCAAGCTGGGGCTCAGGAGCGCTCAGGAGGCGCGCGGCCAGTCAGATGCCGATTTCTTTCCCCTTGAGTATGCTCAGGAGTCCATCGCAGACGAGCAGGAAATAATGAGGTCGGGCGTGCCAATCATGGCCAGAGAACAGAGAGAATCGCTGCCCAACCGTGAGGAGAGATGGGTTTCTATAACCAAGATGCCCTTCTACGATCTTGAAGGGGAGGTGGCCGGCACTTTCGGGATTACGAGGGATATCACAGAACACAAGCGTGCCGCAGAGGCTGCGGCGTTCGAGAGCTATCTCCTCCGCGCGCTCATGGATAATCTGCCGGACAGTATCTACTTCAAGGACAGCGCAAGCAAGTTCACACGCGTCAACCGCCACCTGGCGGAATTTGTGGGCCTGACGGACCCAGGGGAAGCGGTAGGCAAGTCTGATTGCGACTTCTTCTCGGAAGAGCTTGCCAGGCTCTCTTTCAACGATGAGCAGGAGATTATCAGAACAGGCGTACCAATACTGGGGCAGGAAGAGCGAGAGGTGTGGCCGGATGGGCACGAGACCTGGGTCCTCACCACAAAAATGCCTCTCCGGGACGCTGAGGGCCATGTGGTCGGCACGTTTGGGATGTCACGCGATATCAGCGAAAGCAAGAAAGTGGAGCGGATGAAAAGCGAGTTCGTCTCCACGGTGAGCCACGAGCTTCGAACGCCTTTGACCTCCATTCGCGGCTCCCTGGGCTTGATCGCGGGCGGCGTGGCGGGCGAAATATCGCCCCAGGTCAAAGCTATGGTCGATATCGCCTACAACAACAGCGAGCGCCTTGTAAGGCTGATAAACGACATACTCGACATGGAGAAAATAGAATCGGGCAAGATGGTTTTCGATATGACTCCTGCCGCACTCATGCCCCTGGTTGAGCAGGCTATTGAGGCGAATCAAAGCTACGCGGAGCAACAGGGCGTAAAGTTTACGCTGAAGCAGAGCCTGCCTGATGGGATTGCCAACGTCGACAGCGACCGCACAATACAAGTGCTTACCAATCTTCTATCGAACGCGGCCAAGTTCTCGCCACAAGGCGGAACAGTAGACGTGTCAGTTGTGCGCAGGGGCGGCAGGATTCGGGTATCTGTTGAGGACCACGGGCCTGGGATTAGTGAAGAGTTCAGCAGGCGTATCTTCCAGAAATTCGCACAGGCGGATTCGTCTGATACCAGGCAGAAGGGAGGCACGGGGCTCGGGCTGAGCATCAGCAAGGCTATCGTGGAGCACTTCGGCGGAGAGTTGGCCTTCGAAACCGAGGTAGGCAAGGGTACCACATTCTATTTCGATCTGCCCGAATGGCAGAGCTATTCAGCAAATTTGCCTGATTTGGAAGCTAGTCATGGAGGCAGGCAGCTTCACATTCTAATCTGCGAAGACGATCCTGATGTCGCTAAACTGCTCAGCATTATGCTTTCGCAAGGAGGTTTCACCTCTGATATCGCGCACAGTGTGGCGGAAGCAAAAGAGAGATTGGGACAAAACAGCTATGATGCCATGACATTGGACCTGATGCTGCCCGACGAGGATGGCCTCACGCTCATACGCGAATTAAGGGATCAAACGGCCACCCACGACCTTCCAATCGTGGTGGTTTCCGCCAAAGCCCAACTTGGCAAGAGCGAACTGAACGGCAACGCGGTGGCAGTCATCGACTGGATCGATAAACCTATCGACAAGGACCAATTGCTGATGTCGGTGCGGCGCGCTACCCAGCATCAGGCAGGCTCTCAAAAGACAACCCATGGCCCCAGGATATTGCATGTGGAGGACGACCCGGATATCGTGCAGGTAGTGACTTTGATGCTCAGCGGGTTTGCGGAGGTTTCATCTGCATCGACGCTGACTGACGCCCACAGAATGCTATCAGAGGAGCAATTCGACCTTGTGATTCTCGACCTTGTCCTACCAGACGGCACCGGCCTAGACCTACTGCCCCATGTTAACCAGACCGGCCCGCTGACATCCGTGGTACTTTTCTCGGCGCAAGAAGTAGATTTGGCGAGTGTGAAAGCGGCAGGCAACGTGGATGCAGCCCTGGTTAAGACGCGAACTTCCAGTAAGAAGTTGCTCAGCACAATCACGGAGTTGATTAATAAGAACAGGGAGTTCAGAAATTAGTTGTCTTCTAGTTTCCAATATCCAAGGGGGAGAGAATGAGCAAGGAAAACCTCAACCGCATACTGTTTGTCGAAGATGAGAGTGATATCCAGGCCGTTGCAAGGCTGGCGCTGGAGGCAGTTGGTGGGTTTGCCGTCCAGATATGCAGTTCCGGCAGCGAGGCGTTGCAAAAGGCTCCGATCTTCTCCCCGGACCTCATACTGTTGGACGTAATGATGCCTGTCATGGACGGTCCGAGCACACTCAAAGCGCTCCGCCAGCTCCCTTCCACGTTCAGAACGCCAATTGTCTTTATGACAGCCAAAGTACAGCCACAGGAGCGCAGGTACTACGAAGAGCTTGGCGCAATCGGGGTGATTCCCAAACCCTTCGATCCGATGACGCTCTCCTCGACTATCCAATCTATCTGGAAAGAGCGCGGGCCGTGACCGCTACTGGGTTCACAGTGCAGGAGCAATTGTCGGCTCTACGGGAGGCATATGCTCGTGGCTTGCCCGAAAAACTTGAGCGAATGACACTGGCATGGCAAGAAATACGTGCCGAAATACGTGCCAACAAAAGGGCTGAACCGCAAAGAGCAAGGACTGAATCGGATAGCTTTCTTCAACCTGCCTGCGAAGAGGCAAAGGAACGATTGCACCGAGGCGCGCACAGTCTCGCAGGTTCGGGAGCATCGTTCGGCTTCGCAGAGTTGAGCGTAGCGGCACGCGAGCTTGAGGTTTATTTGCAGGAAGTACTGGACCGAGGCACGGAATTCAACCCATTGGAGATGGAACAAGTTGAGTTGCTGCTCGCCACTCTACATCAGGCTGCGCATAAGGGAAAGATTGGGGCACCTAGACTCACCGCCGAGCAGACAGAGCACGATGGAGCCGCTCAGGTCTCAGTCGTGGCTCCCCAGACCTCAGTAACACAGAGCCGAGTAGATACGCAATACGAAGAGCGTGGCAAAGTTGTATTGTTGCTGGAAAAGGATGGCGAATTGGCGCGGGACCTTGCCGCTCAGATCAGCTACTTCGGATACCAGGTTCGCGTTCTCGATAGATGCGGTGATCTCCAACAGGCGTTTGAACAGTTCGCGCCTATTGCAGTGATCACCGACATCGGTGACACAGATGATATAGATGAAGACCCAGCCTATATTCGATCTCTGACCAGGGTCCACGAGGCCAGGGACGTATGCGATGCAGAAACGCAGCGCAACACATCTCCACTCAGACCTGTCCCGCCGGTGATCTTCCTATCGGCGCGTGACGACATAATCACTCGTTTGCAAGCGGTTCGGTTGGGTGGGGCGGCCTATTTCACAAAGCCGGTGGGGGTGGATAGAATAGTCAGTAAGCTGGACGAGCTTGTCTCGCCGCAAGCCTCCGACCCATTCCGCATCCTGGTGATAGACGATGAACCTGAGCTTGCCGCCTACCATGCGTCTATGCTGGAGAGCGCTGATATGCTGACCACGGTGATCAGTGACCCGATGCTGGCCTTGACTGCGTTGCTCGAAAGCAAGCCCGATCTGATCCTGATGGATATGCATATGCCTGGATGCACAGGCGTGGAACTCGCGGGAGTGATACGCCAGCAGGAGGCTTACGTCAGCGTGCCTATCGTCTATTTGTCTGCTGAGACCAATGTCGACAAACAATTGGCAGCGATGAGGCTAGGCGGCGACAGCTTCCTTACCAAGCCTATTCGTCCCGATCACCTGATCTCGGCGGTACGCGGGAGGGTAGAGCGTTTGCGCGTGTTACGCTCCTTCATGGTGCGCGACAGCCTGACAGGCTTGCTCAACCACACGGTCATAAAAGAACAGTTAGCTCTAGAGGTAGCACGCACAGTGCGAGTGGGCAGAGAAGGTCGAGAGATGGATATGTGCTTCGCTCTCATCGATATCGACCACTTCAAGTTGGTGAACGATACTTATGGGCACATGACAGGTGATCGCGTTATAAAGAGCATATCGCGTCTGTTGAAGCAGAGGCTGCGCAAATCGGATATGGTCGGGCGGTATGGTGGAGAAGAGTTCGCCATTATATTGCCCAACACAGCGGAAGCAGGGGCGGCGAAGCTGCTGGACGAGCTTCGCGATGGCTTTTCACAGGTGCGCCACCAGAGCGAAGAGCGCGAGTTTTATGTGACATTCAGTGCCGGCGTGGCGCAGCTCTCTGCGCAATTCGCCGACGCCGGTCAGCTTAGCAGTGCCGCGGATAGGGCCTTATATGAAGCTAAGGCTCAGGGCCGCAACTGCGTGGCTATAGCGACCCCTTTCTCTCCGCGCTCGCTACATAGTCAGGGCTTTGAGGGCTAATCCCATGACATTACGCATGACGTTACAAACGAAGACGTTAGGCACTATCCTCCTGACCTCCGCCGCCCTGTTGATAGGCCTCTATTTCGCGTCCCAGCGCATACTGGAGGGCAGCTTCTCGCAGCTGGAGAACCAGGATTTACGGGACGATGTGGCGCGCGTGCAGGGTGCTCTGGATGACAATCTGGCGTCCTTGGAGAGCACTACTCGCGATTGGTCTACCTGGGACGATACGTACGCCTACGTACAGGACCACAACCAGAACTACTACAACTCCAATCTGGCCGACGACACAACCATGGCCAACACCCAGCTCAACCTCATGGTGTTCGTCGATTCCCAGGCGCACATAGTCTTTGCAAAAGCCTTTGATTACAACGCAGGCAATGAGCTGCCCGTGCCACGGGGCTTACAGGAGCAAATCTATCCGGGCAGCCCGTTACTGCAGCATCCCAACGCGGATAGTAGCATCAAAGGCTTTCTATCTCTCCCGGACGTCCCCATGCTCATCGCATCGGAGCCCATATTGCCCAGCGCAGGCGAAGGCCAAGTGGAGGGCACGCTCATCTTCGGGCGATTCCTTGATAAGAATGCGCTCCAGCACCTGGCAAAGACCACTGCAGTTGGCATAACGCTCCAGCCAATAGACGATCCACAGATGAGCCCGGACTTCAAACAGGCGCTTGCGACGCTAACGGAAACATCCTCGATTAGCATACGACCACTGGACCAAGCCGCCATTGCCGGGTACGATCTACAAAATGATGTCTATAGCAAGCCCGCGCTTATCCTCAGGGTGGACACCGAGCGAGCCATATATGCACAGGGTCAACAGACGATCCAGTACTTCATATACGTGTTGGCGGCAGCGGGCGTAGTGTTCGGCCTCGTGATCATGGTAGTTATGAGGAGGCTCGTGCTGGCGAGGTTGGCCCGGCTCAAAAGCAACATTAGCAGCATAGCGGCAAGCAAAGACATGTTGGCCGGGATAACTATGGATGGCAACGACGAATTGTCGAGCCTGGCACGATCGGTCAATGAGATGCTGATCGAGTTACACCGCGCACGAGAGGAACAGAAAAAGGGGGAGGAAGTCTTCTTCAAGGCATTTCAGGCCAACCCCATGTTCCAGATACTTACCAGCCTGGCGGATCAACGCATCGTCGCTGTGAACGATGCCTGCTTGCTCCTGACCGGCTACTCTAAGGAAGAACTAATAGGCCATGCAACAATGGACCTCAGTACCTGGCTTGAGCCTGCTCAGCTCGCGGTGCTGGGGCAAACCCTGCGAGAGGAGGGCTGTGTAAGCAATATGGAGCTTGTCATACGAACCAAGCCCGGGAAGACCCTCTCTTTTCTTTATTCTGCTGTGCCGGTGGAGGTCGGTGGTGAACCTTGCCTGCTGTCGACCGCTATTGACATCACCCAACGTATCGCGGCAGAGGGATCGCTCAAAGCGAACCAGGCGCAGTTGACAGGGATTATTGCCTCCGCAATGGATGCCATCATTACTGTGGACAGAGAACAGCAGATCGTCATCTTCAACTCGGCTGCCGAGAAGATGTTCGGTTATACCGCAGAGGAAGTGGTCGGGCAGCGCCTGGATATGCTGATCCCCGAGCGCTTCAGAGAGGCACACGCTGTATACGTCGACAGATTCGCGCACACCAGCGCGACCAGCCGTACGATGTTGTCGCTGGGCAGTATAACCGGTCTGCGAGCAAATGGGGAGGAATTCCCGATCGAGGCTTCCATATCCAGGATCATGCCTGGTCCGCGAGCCCTCCTCACGGTGATTCTTCGCGACATCACAGAGCGGGTGAAAGCGGATGAAGCTCAGCGCCTCTCAGCAGAGATCCTGAAGCGTGTTGGGTCGCTTGTAATGGTCGCCAATCGAGATGGTTCGATCGCTTACGCCGGTCCATCTGTGGAAACGATATTGGGTTATAAGCCTGAAGAGGTGTTGGGAGATGGCTGGTGGCGCCTTACCAGCAGTGAGGGGGCCAACCGGCTGAACGAGAAGAAACGTATTATATGCGAGGCCACAGGCAAGATCGCTGTTCTCGATAAGCCGTACGAACGCGCGATCACGGCCAAAGATGGCACCGTATACTCCATACTCTGGCAGGATACCCAGGGGACCGGTGGGCAAATCATCGGTATTGGACAGGACATTACCGATCGCAAGAGGGCCGAGGAGAGCCTACGCAGGAGCGAAGAGCGCTTCAGGCTGATGTTCGCCAGCAATCCGCTACCTATGTGGGTATATGACATCGAGTTGCTGCGGTTTCTGGAGGTAAATGAAGCAGCCTTAGCGCACTATGGCTACTCCAAAGACGAGTTCCTGTCGATGACAATCATGGATATCCGTCCACCCGAGGAGATCCCTCATCTCCTCGAGAATCTTGCCCACACGCGTCCTCCACTGCAACAGTCAGGCGAATGGAGACATCAAACGAAAGACGGGCAGACGATAGATGTGCAAATCACCTCACATACCTTCCAATTCGGTGAGCGCAGCGCCGCACTGGTTGTCGCCCAGGATATCACCGAGCGCAAGAAAATGGAGGAAGCCCGTCTCGCTGCCGAGGCAGCCGAACAGGCCAATCGCGCCAAGAGTGAATTCCTTTCGCGTATGAGCCACGAACTGCGTACCCCGCTCAACTCCATACTGGGATTCTCTCAACTGCTGCAAATGTCCGAGCTGAGCCCAAAACAATCCCGAAACCTGGACTACGTCTTGAGGGGGGGACGGCACCTCCTCGAACTGATCAACGAAGTGCTTGATATCGCCCGCATCGAGTTCTGGACACTCCGGCATCTCTCTGGAGCCGGTTGATGTACAGGAAGCGCTGCGGGAATGCCTCGACCTGATAACGCCTATGGCTGCCCAGCGGAAGGTGACGATTCACACAGACGACTCACTTCAGCATCCCTGGCACGTCATGGCAGATCGCCAGCGATTGAGGCAGGTTTTGCTGAACATCATGACCAATGCAGTCAAATATGACCGCGATGGAGGTCGGGTCTCGCTGGCATGCGAAGAGGCGGCAGGCAAACTGCGCATACGAGTCAGCGATACAGGCCCCGGCATCAGTTCGGACAATCTGGTGAAGTTGTTCACCCCTTTTGAGAGACTGGGGGTAGAGCAAACAGGCGTAGAGGGGACGGGGCTGGGTCTGACGTTATCCAAGAACCTGGTAGAGGCGATGAATGGCACTATCGGTGTGGAGAGCGCCCTAGGCCAGGGGAGCACGTTTTGGGTAGGACTGAACATTGTTGAAAACCCAGTGCAGCAACTGGAGAAGCAACAGTCAGGACCCATTTCCGGGAAGTTACTGTCCACCGAGGCGCGCACCGTACTGTACGTAGAGGATAACCTGCCTAACGTTAAGCTGATTGAAGGGATCTTGGAAAAAGTGCAGGGTATCAAACTCCTTACAGCCATGCAGGGCATGCTTGCTATTGAGATGGCCAGGCATGAACAAATCGACCTGATCCTGCTCGACCTGCATCTGCCCGATATAATGGGCGACGAGGTGCTGATGAGGTTAAAAGAAGACCCTCGTACGTGTTCTATCCCGGTGGTAGTGATCAGTGCAGATGCAACGCAGGCACAGATAGAGCGATTGCGCGCAGCCGGTGCGTACGAATACCTGACCAAGCCACTCTCAATTAAGACCTTTCTGCGCGTCTTGGACGAGATACTGAAGTTAGGAGGAGCGAACTCGGGGAGCGAACTTAGTGGGTAGAGCATTCTTGCGTGACTGCGTGTCGGTATCAAGATGAGCAATCAGCAGTCAACTGTCAGCCGTAAGCTTTATTCCCCGAAAGCTGAGAGCTGAAAGCTGACAAATGGAACTCGAGAATCCGACCAGTCAATGGAACAAGAAACGGTACAGGCCTGTTGCTAAGATTCCGGCGAGAAGCTACAGGGTGCCAGATAACCAGCCAGGTTTGAGCGTGAACCAGTTGGTCAGTGTCTGCCCAAACGCCATTTTGGAGCGGATTCAACGGGAAACGGTGTTCGCTAGTTATCTGGCATCTTGGAGCGACACAACAGCGCAGTTATCTGGGGCGTTGTAGGATTCCGTCGGAATCTTAGCAACAGGCAGATTCGACTTCCTGGGCTTCTCCGTGCGTCACTTCCCGACCGGCAAAACCTGGCAGGGCAGCGAATGGCGGAGAAAACACCCGTACAAGATGCTCATCAAACCCAATACACAGGCTATCAAGCGACACCATCATGCACTTCGGGCGGTGGTCCGAGCGCACAAAGCGGCACCCCAAAAGGCGCTGTTAGTGGCTCTCAACCCGATCATTCGTGGCTGGTCCATGTACTACCGCTCGGTCGTATCAAAGCGTATCTTCGCTTCATGCGATTACCATCTGATGGCAACGCTCAAGCATTGGGCAGGCCGCCGCCACGGACACAAAAGCTCAGGATGGGTGTTTGGCAAGTACTGGCATAGGAACAGCAATGCGGGAGGGAGGCTGGAATTCTCAACCCCCGACGGCTTGCGACTTGTGCATCATGCTGATGTGCCAATCCAAAGACATGTGAAAGTGCGCGGGAAGGCCAGCCCTTATGACGGTAATCTTGTGTACTGGGCACAAAGACTACGAGACCACCCCTTGACGAGTAGCAGGATTGCACTCTTGCTCAAGCGGCAGGGAGGCAGGTGCGCACGCTGTGGATTGCTCTTCACCGACAAGGATAACGATAGCATTGAGGTAGACCATGTGACACCTCGCTCACGAGGCGGAGCACATGATCCAACCAACATACAAGTCCTGCACGGCCATTGCCACGATGAGAAAACTGCCGAGGATTGGTCACAATCCAGGAGGCAGCAGAGCGGTATTACTGACAAGGACCGCGTGACTGAGGAGCCGGATGAACCCAAAGGTTCACGTCCGGTTTTGAAGACGAGTCGTTCCCGCGAGGGTGCGACTTAGTTCAACACACCTTCGCTCATTTTACCCCCAAATGGCTGCCGGCCGCTGATCGGGGGCTCGCACCGGCCGGCAACCCAAGCAGACAAGATGCCTGGCCATCACCTGCCAGGCATCCCCGTTCAGAAGCTGATGCTCGACGCGCCCGATGCCATATACTGGGCGACGTAGGCGGCTGTAACCATCTGGGCGCCTTTGATCAGATCGCTCTCGGTGATGCCGCGTGGCTTGGCGCACGTGCCGCACACCCATATCTGGCCGCCGTTGCCCACGAACGAGTCCATGACCTCTTTGAGAGGCTGGAAGCCTTCCTTGCGGATGTCGTCTGCGTAGCCCGGTGTTGCCAGCCTGACGCCTTCGATTGTGAGAAGCACCACGGTGGACTGGTCGGCCGCTGCCGCCACGTTGCCGAATATGAATGAGAGGATAGCCCGTTCCGGGTCCTCCTTGCCATACGAGCAGCTTACAAGTAGATTAGCCATAGCATTGCCTCCTTGGTTTATGTCTTATTTCTTTCGGATGTAGAAGTGCAGTACTCCATCTCCGCTCTCGGTGGCGGCCTGCAGAGGGTTGCCGGTGAGGGCGCACCAGGCCGGCACATCCAGCCGGGCCGAAGGGTCGTCTACGCTGACCAGCAGAACCTGGCCGGACTCGAGCTCTTTCAATCTCGCCTTGATGAGCGGAGTGAGGGTGGCGCAAGCGGCTCCCACGTTATCGCCTATGCCTAGATACTCCAGTATGGCAGCGGGCTCGAAGGCCACGGCCTGCGCCAGAGCACTTTGATCGCTGCTGTTCATGATCACCTCCGTTCTTATCGTCGATCTGTTGGTTTGGGTGTCTACGTCCCTTGTCGTCAATCGAAGTCCCGCTTGCAGCCCCTGGCAGCTTCTGTTCCCCATCGTAGCGATATGGGGCCGGGCGCGTATTCGTAGAAATACCGCAATAGCTGCGAGGGGTTACGGTATTATTCCACACAAGCCACCGTTAGCTGACAGCTAGCGCCGGTACTTCTCTTATCTCGGCACGGGCCACTATGTCGCCGGCGACGCGCTCTGCGTCCTCGCCCACGCCGTACAGCAGGCTTGACTTCTGCTTGGGGACGAAAGGTATGCCGAGGAAATAGAGGCCCGGGAAGTCTGCTGCTATCTGCTGCCTGGGCAGACCGTGCTCATCGAAGGCCGCCACGTTCACCCACTTGAAATCGGCGCTATAGCCGGTCGCCCATATGACAGTACCGACTCCGGCCGTCTTCAGGTCAAGCTCTGATAGCAGAGGGGGAGGGCTCCATTGTCTGAGCTCCTCGCTGCGAGTCTCTGGATCCTCGGGTGCATCAAGGCCATTCCTGGCCACGAACTCGTCAATCGTTTTCATAACGGTCGCCGAGAAGCCGTCCACCATCGCCAGCTTTTCCCAGAGGTCGGGAGTGATGGAGAGAGTGTCGCCATGCACAGCGCCGATACGCCCGAGGAGAGTCACGCCGTCTTGCGCGAATCTGTGCAAGTTGAGACTATGCCCTCCGTCCTTCCCTGAAGCCTGGGGATTGCCCGCGAAGCGCGCCATTGGTGTGGGGAGTTGCTGAGGGGTCCTGTCGAGGAATCCTGTGATGGCGAGCCACACCGCGCAATCCGTGCCGCGATAGCGTCTGGGTACTCTGCCCGCGCTACCCACCGACAAATATACTTTTCGCCCGCTCTGGTACAGCTCCTCGGTGATCTGGCACCCTGACTGCCCGCTGCCAACCACCAGCACTGCCCCCTCGGGCAGCGTGTTCGGGTTGCGGTACTGGCCGGAATGTATTTGCGATATGCCGGCAGGAAGGTCGGCGCTCCAGGCAGATGGCTTGGGAGCCTGGTATGCACCGGCCGCAACCACCACGTTATCGGCAATGTAGTCGCCTTCGCCGGTCGTCACACGGTAGGTGCTGTCCTCCAACCAGTCTACGGAAGTAACCTCTACTCCCGTTCGGACCGGAGCGTTAAACGAGGCAGCGTAGGCCTCCAGGTAATCGACAACGCCCTGGCGCGGCATGAAGCCGTCCGGATCGTCGCCCTTGTAAGCAAAGCCGGGCAGATTAGTCATGCAGTTCGGTGTGACCAGCGTAAAGGAGTCCCACCGTCCGCTGCGCCATGCCTCGCCCACTCTTCGCCGTTCGAGTAGAACGTGCTCACGCCCCTGTTGAGTCAGATAGTAGCTGGCGGAAAGCCCCGCCTGTCCGGCCCCTATGATAACCGTCTCTATGCGTTCCGCCATCGGATATACCTCCTATGAGCTTGCCTCTCTTGACCGGGCGAGCCACCTGCTATTTCGCCCTTGGCCCACATGCTAGCATCTCCTGAAGGCGTTAACTTCGCACTCTCAGGCCATTCGGCGCGCCACCACTATGGCCTATTTAGGCCATAGTGCATGATCAGGGTGTTTGTTGGGGAAGATAATGGCGTGCGGGGGACCTCCCCTGCCGGAGGCTTGAGGTGCCTTGTTGTGAGCGGTCTGTCGAGAACGGCCCGCGATAGCCGGTCCTATTCCAATTCAGGGCCCGCAACGTTCACTACGGTGATCCCGCTACAAGCGCGCGCCACCACAAAAACCACTTCTTCATCCCCGAGGGCTTCCTCCTTATGAACAGCGCCAGACCCAACAGAAAGAAAATCGCCCTGGGCCACCTCGGCACTCTCGCTGCCGTCCTTTCCCCAGTGGAAGCGAGCCCAGGAAATCGCCTGGACCCACCTCCAGGCTTTCGGCACCGCCCTTGCCCCAGCGGAGGCGCGCCCGCCCTTGCAGCACGTAGAGGCCGGTCTCACAATCGCCGTGGTGGTGCCAGCCGCTCACCGCGCCGGCAGGCGATGTTGCCAGGCCCATCCATAGATCCCGGTTGCCCGTGGTCTCCGGTGCGATGGCAGCCTCGCGCCGTATGCCGCTGGTTTGCGCCTTAGCTCCGCTCAGTCGACCTGCACGAATGGCTTGAATTGCTCTGTTCATCTCAATGTACTCCTTTCAAATGTCTGTATGTTGCTCGAAGTCGCGGATTTCGGCATCGCTTGGGTGGGTCACTATTTTCACCCGGTAGGCAATGTTGGAAGCACCCTCTCCTTCCGCCTCGAACTGCCCCTCCACCTCGACCTCCATTCAGGCAACCTGCGGCTCGATATTCTGGTTCATCCTAAAGAAGTTGTCCGGATCATATTTCTTCTTCAGCGCGGCCAGTCTGGCGTAGTTGTCGCCGTAAGCATCGCGCACACTCTCTCGACCTTCATCACCGAGGAAATTGCTGTAGACCCCGCGGGTCGCGAACGGTTGCATCCTTTGCCACAGACCATCGGCCCACTTGATATGTTGTGGGGATTCCGCCGGGCTCATCCACATCGGGATGATGTTGAGCGCGAATTTGGAGGCGCGATGGGCGAACGCAGTGTCGTGCTCCCCTACGCGGCTAACGGCACCCTGCATGTGGTGAATATGCACGGCGGACAGCGGTGAGGCCATGCCGGCGGCCTGCTCCGCCAGCAGCTGGATGGCCGCGTCGGGCAACTCCTGCATATATGCTGCTTTCCAGTAGGTCTGCATTCCGCTCGGCGCGGCGGCGTCGAACAGGCTCTGCTGGGCCGGATAAGGCATTGGCTGCAATATGTCCACGGCCGGAGGGCCGAACTCACGCAGCGGGCGAACTACTTCTGCACCCTGCTCGGGCACCCCTGCATAACAGGCCATGATCGCGACGGCAGGCTTACCCTGCAGCGGCTGCGGCACGAAGGGGGCGGGTGGCGCCGTCATGAAGACGAACAGGGTGGTAAGGTCGTCGGGCACTGTTTCCACGTAGTCACGATAGAAGCGCAGCAGCTCGGCTGCGCGCTGGGCAGGATGCAGGATTATCCCACCCAGCACCATCTTGAGCGGGTGCAGCCGGAATTCGAACGATGCGACTACGCCGAAGTTGCCTCCGCCGCCGCGCAAGGCCCACAGCAGATCCGGGTGCTGCTCGGCGTTGGCGTTGAGCACAGTACCATCCGCAGTTACGACCTGCGCGGCGACCAGGTTGTCCGCCGCCAGGCCATACTTACGCATAAGTGAACCCATGCCCCCACCGAGAGTCAGCCCGCCCACGCCGACCGTTGTCACCATGCCCCCGGTAGTCGCCAGACCTGCCTCAGCTGTGGCGCGATCAAACTCGCCCCAGGTCGCCCCGCCGCCGGAACGTGCTCGGCGAGTCGCAGCCTCAACTTGCACGTCTCTCATCCTCGCAAGATCGATCACGAGCCCGCCATCGCATGTGCCGAACCCAGCGACGCTGTGCCCGCCGCCGCGAACGGCCACCGGCATCTGCCGCTCCCGCCCCAGCCGGACGGCGCTCACCACGTCCTCCACTGTGGCGCAGCGGATGATCAGAGCCGGGTGCTTGTCGATCCGCCCGTTCCAGACGCTGCGGGCCGCCTCATAGGAGGCGTCGCCGGGGCTGATGATCTCCGCATCGTGGCTGAACGTCAATCCTCGCAGATTTATTTCAGCGAACGAGGGCGGATTAGATATTTGGTGTACTGTCATTTCTGATTCTCCTTCTCCCGTGTGATATCTACTCCGTGTGCAGCGTCCTTCTTTCCGAGTCGCCGGCCCTCTGAGGTATGGTTAGTTGAGGCATGGTCATAAATCCAAATCTGTCTATTACCCCACGCTTGGGATGTGGCCTTAATGTCACAAAATGCCGCCAAAATGGGCTGTTTCCAGATGAAGTTGCTCTCCTTCTACGCACGGAAAATGAATTATGACCATGCCTCGGTTAGTTGTCGCCTGCTAGTTGCTAGTTGCTAGTCGTCGGTCGATGAGCGAAGCGAGCTATCGTCAGTCGTCAGTCGTCAGTCGTCAGTCGTCAGTCGTCAGTCGTCAGTCGTCAGTCGTCAGTCGTCAGTCGTCAGTCGTCAGTCGTCAGTCGTCAGTCGTCAGTCGTCAGTCGTCGGGTGGTCAGTCGGTGACTCCGAGCTGGCGCAGCATTGTTCCGGCGTCGTAGTATAGCGCGGCGCGCTTGATGGTGTTCTGCGCGACCTCGCAGACCAGCACCATCGGGACAAGCACCAGGCGGCCGGTGGCGGGAATGCCCAGGAAGCGGCCCTGCTGCCGCCCGCGAAAATGAAACTCCATCGCGACTGTGTGCTCGTCGGCCGCGATGCTGAGTGGAGTGACGCCGACGTCGGCAAAGCAGTCGATCAAGAGGGCCTCGAAAAAGCGCCGGGCCTCGTCACGACCGGCAAACGAGCGGTCCTGCGCTCGATCGACGAAGATCACATCCGCGGCCAGGGCGCTTGTGTCGCCCAACATGACCAGGGTCTCAATTAATTGGCGGTTGCGACAGGACACGGATCCTCGGTACGGGCTACCCAATGGCATGCAGGAGTTTCATTTGTCGCAGCATAGCACGGTGGCGTGTGGGTTTTCGTGTGGACGCGGACTCGATTGCAGGAGTGGGGCTATTTGGCCATGAGTTCATCTACCTGCGCGAGCAGCGCACCCAGGCCGGGGGCCTGCACATGGTCGCCGGGAGGCGGTGGCAGCGGGGGTGGCGGCGGCAAGCTGACGCCGCTCAGTTCTTCGTAGCGTCGACGATAGTCGACCAGTTTGCTGCGTCGATAGAGATCGAGATAGAACCTGGCGGCTGCGGCAGCGTGTTCGCGGGCAGCGGCCGGGTCAGGCTCCCAGTGCGCCAGGTGGTAGTGGATGGCCGCCTGCCCATGAGCATCCTGCCAGGCAGCCAGCAGACCCTCTGCCTCGTGTACGGCGGCGGCGCGGTCGATCTGGGCCAACGCCAACCCGGCTTGCAGCAACAGCAAGCGGGCGGGCAACTCAACCTGGCCCAGCGTGCCCGCCTCGTGAGCCAGTCGCAGCGCCTCCGCCGCCACCTGCCGGCCGGTTTCGTTGTGCCCCTGGCGCAAGTAGAGTTCCGCCGCATAGATCAGGTTCATACCAAAAAAGAAAGGCGGCCCGGCCGGCCGCACGGCGGCCAGGGCGCGATCGTAAAGCGGCACGGCTTCGGCGTCACGTTCTTCGAGCAGCGCCGCCTGGCCGAGGTGCGCCAGCGCCAGCGAGATATCAATCCAACTTTCCAGTTCGAGACTGATTTGCAGGTGCTTCGTGGCGCAGGCAATCGCCGGAGTTGTCTGGCCGAGGTTAAGGTAGACGAGCGTCAGGTTACCCAGAGCGATTGCCAGGCCGGGTAGGTCGCCGATCTCGGCGCAGAGCGCCAGCAACTGCTCGTAGCAATCCCAGGTGCGCTGATAATCGAAGAGTTTGCCCTGATACAGCCCGGCCAGGTTACGCAGGGCGCGGGTCAGTTGCACTTTATCACCAAGTTCGGCGGCCATGCGGCGCTGCTCGTGCAGGCACTCCTCGGCCCGTGTAAAGTCCTCCAGGTGAGTATAGGCGATACCCAGCGCGCCCCGCGCCTGGCTCATGCGCCGCAGGTCGCCCTGCTCGCGGGCCAGGTTGTACTGGCGCTCGGCATAGGTCCGCGCCTCGCTGAACCGACCCTGACTGATAGCGACAGCGGCCAGGCCTCCGAGCGCATCGGCGCGAGCCGCGGGCTCAAGCGCGACCCTGGCGGCTCCCAGCGCCGCTAGCAGCAACGGCGACGCAGCCGCATAGTCCCCCCGGTCAATCTTCAGCACGCCCAGGCACACCCGGCAGCGGGCCTGCAACGCCTCATTGTCCGCGCTCACCGCCAGCGCCTCTTGCAGAATCGCTTCCCCGGCCGGCCACTGGCCGGTCAGCCGCCACACTTCGGCCAGTCGCAGCATCAACTCCACGCGTCGCGCCGGGTCTTGCGCCAGGTCCAGCGCCCGGCGCAGATAGAGCACTGCCTCGTCGTTGGCGTAGCTCGCTGCCGCCGCTGCTCCGGCCAGGGCAGCGTAGTGGCCCTCTTTCTGCCGGTCGCCGGCCATTCGCCAGTGGTAGGTCAGCACAGCGGGTGGGGAGGCGCTCCGCTCGAGCGTGAGCGCGGCGCGCCTGTGCAGGATCTGGCGTCGCACAGGACTCAGTTGTGCCAGCACAGCCTGTCTCATCAGGTCGTGCTGATAATCGAAGCGTGGTGGCCCCGTGCCGCCCGCCGCGAGCAGGCGCCACCGAAGGCCCTGTTCCAGGGCGGTGGCGGTCTCATCCTCTCCGCGCCCGCTGGCCTGGCGGGCCTGGTCCAGCGTAACCGGGCGCTCCAGCACCGCCAGTGCTTCGAGTACCTGCCGTTCACCGGGCTCAAGTTGCGCCAGCCGACGCTCGATTAGTGCGAGCAGGCTCGGCGGTAGGGGCAGGGGCAGCGGCAGGGGCAATGGCGCGGGCACCGTCCCTGCCTGGGCCAACTCATGCACCAATTCGCTGACGAACAATGGATTGCCCCCGGTTTCATGCAGCAGGGTATTGCGGATGTGCGGCACGCGATACCCTGGCGGTAGGTCCGGCCAAAGCTGCTCGATCAACGCGGAGACTTCGCGTGCCGTGAGCGGAGCCAGGTCCAGCCGCAGTATGGGCACACTTCGGGGCAGGTCACGCAGAAGCGCCGCAAGCGCCGCGTTGTCTTCGCACTCCTCGGTGCGGAACGCGCCCAGCAACAGCACGGGTGTCGCCGGCCGCTGCAGGCGCAGCCGCCGCGCCATGAAGTGGAACATGCGCAGACTGGCTTCGTCGAACCACTGCAGGTCGTCCAGGAACAACCCCCGGCCCTCTCCATCGCCCGCTGCCTGCAGAGGTCTCCTCTGCAGCAGCACTTCCGCTATTGCCGCGAACAGGTGCTCCTGCCGGCCCGCCGGGGGATCGACCTGGCCGGGCCGCCCGCGCGCGGCGAGCTCAGGCAGCAGGCGAGCCAGTTGCTCGCGCCAGTAGGGGGCGAGTTGCCCCAGGTCGGGCGCGTCGGGTTGCGCCAGGCGGCTTTGCAGCAGTTCGATCCAGGGCCGGTAGGGTAGTGTGCGCGTCGATTCGTACCCCTGCGACATCAGGAGTTGCACCCCGGGCGTGCGCTGGGCCCATTCCCGCACCAACCGGGTCTTGCCGCCGCCCGCCTCTGCTGCGATCAGGGCCAGCGCGCTGCCCTCTTTTCGGGCGCTCTGCCAGGCTTGCGCAAGCGCCGCTAGTTCGATGGAGCGGCCCACGAAGGGAGTGGTGGCAGTTGTAGCTTGCTGTGGTGCAGATTCGATAGGCCCTGCCAGCCAGGGCAGGGCAGATGGGCCCGCCTCGTGGCGCTCGATCTGCTGTCGTAGACGCAACAGAGCCGGGCTCGGCTCTACGGCCAGTTCCTGGCGCAACAGCTCGCGGCAGCGCTCGAACTGCTCCACCGCAGCCCTGCGTTGCCCCGTGCGGGCGTAGAGCCAGACGAGTCGCAGATGGGCCTCTTCAAACAGCGGGTCGATCTGCACGAGTTGCCCGGCTCGCTGAATAGCCTGTTCATAATGCCCGGCTGCGATCAGCCGGTCGATCAGCGTCGCCATTCCACGGATGTAGAGCTGCTGGTAGCGGGCCCGCTCGCCCAGCAACCACAACTCGAACTCGGGCGCATCGCCCAGGCTCAAGCCGGTCAGAAACTCGCCGCGGTAGAGACTAAGAGCTGTGGCAAGCGCATCCATATCGAGCGCCTGCAGGTCGCCATCGAGCCTGTCCTGGAAGTGCCTGCAGTCGACCCATGCGACGGAGCCGTCCAGGGCTACCGTCTCCCGTCCCGCAACCAATGACCGGGGATCGGTATGGCGGCGAATGCGGCTCAGATGCCAGCGTAGGGTGCCGGCTGGGTCGGCGGCATTCTGACAGAAGATAGCGCACAGTGAGTGACGACTCTGGGCCTGAGTGGTGGCAGCCAGGTAGGCCAGGATCGCCCGCGTCTTGCGATCGAGCGCCTGCACCTGGCTTTGCCCGTCTCGGCGCAACTCGAACGGTCCTAACAGAGCCAAGGTGACGCCGGGCGCTTGATGGTCGGATTGAGGCCTGGTCATGGTGGGGGTTTTCTGCTTGCAGGTGGCCAAGCACGGCCGGCCTTGCATTGGGACCACTTGGGCAGGCTTTCGGCTGCGAGGGAGGGTACAACTAGGGCAAAAGCGCCTGGTATCGGTCAACCCTGCACTTGGTGCCCTGCATTCAACGTGCCTTCGGTGGTCGGACTATCCGAATCATGAGAAGTACCGCTCAAATCAGCTTCTCTCGGGCCGCGTATGCGATCGCAGCTGCCCGCGAGCGGACGTCCAGACGGGCCAGGATGTTGGTTACGTGTCGATGTACGGTGTGCCGGCTCAGGCTGAGCTTGCCGGCAATCTCTGCATCACTGAACCCCTGGGCGATCAACTTGAGCACTTCCTGCTGGCGTGCCGACAGCCTCTGTCGGCCGCTTGTCTGCTCAGGTTGCTGTTGGCGTCCTCGACGAAGATGATTCAGCAGACCTTCGGCGCGGGCCACCTGGCGCTCGGCGCCGAGCTCGCGGAAGGTTGCGAGAGCTGCCTGCGCCTCTCGCTCGGCTGCGGGCAGACGGTCGAGCGCTTCGAGTGAGGTGGCGAGGGCGACGCGAGCCTGGCCCATCTCGAACGGCGCGCCGCTACGTATGAACAGGTCTACGGCGTCCTCCAGCAGGCTGCGCGCCCGTTCGTGGTCGTTGGCGGCGGCCGCCGCAACGCCGGCGCTGAGGTTGGCGATGGCGAGCAGTGGCCCTGTGCCGATGCGATTGGCAACCTCCGCCAATTCGTCGAGAGCGACTTGAGCTTCCTTGAGATCGCCGAGGGCAAGATTGGCCCTCGCAACCAACTCCAGGCCCCTGACCCGCTCGGTACGGTTCTCACGAGGCATGCGGCGCAGATAGCGCTCGGCGTGATCAAGCGCGGTGCGCGCCTCGCCCAGGTCGAGCGCCAGCCACCCGAGCCCCAGTTGAGAGGGCGGGAAGTGCAGGGTCTGTTCGAACAATGCCACCGCCTCGTCGAGCCTGCCCTGCCGGTAGCGCAAATACCCGAGGCGTGCCACCGCTTCGGCCAGGAAGGCCGGGCGCGTGGCCTGCAGGGTGCTGGCCGCTTCGGCCAGCTCAGTCTCGGCTTCCCTCCATGCGCCCGACCAAAGCAACACACCCGCGTGGTGGCTGAGGCATACGCCGAGCAAAGGTGCGTACCCGATACGCTCGCAGTAGTCCTTCAGGCGATCGCACCATTGGATGGCCCTGTCGTAGTCAAACACCCGCTCGCACGCGAAGATCAGGCAGCAGCAGGTAGAGCCGATGGCCGTGCGGTTGCTCATTTCCCCGCCCACGGCCGCGGTGGTGGCCTCGTCCAGCCGGCGCATGCCCCCACGTAGGTCCCCTTCGCTCACCATGACGAAGCCCTCGAGGGCCAGTCCAAACATTTCCATGTCGATCAGGCCCAGGGCACGCCCTATCTCAACCCCTTGTGCAGCCAGTTTGCGGGCGGTAATCGGATCCTCGGCCCACAAAATAGCGTTCTCGGCCTCCCGGAGGGCCAGCCAGCCATGCTCGCTTCCCGGCTCAAGGCCGTCCAGGAGGGTATGTGCGCGCTGCAGCCACCCGTTGGCCACGGCCATCTGGCCGCGCACTCCCAGGTAATCCCAGCCCAGCCAGATGGCTACGCGGGCCGCCGAGCGCCGGTCGCCTTTGCTTCGGTACATGGGGAAAGCTCGCTCCCGAGCTTCGAAGGCGTCGTCCAGGCGGTTCAGCCACCACAAGGCTGCGCCAAGCCCTTCCCAGGCCTCTGGCGTTTCCCGGCGGGCAAGGGCCTGGCGAAAGTGCCCCTCCGCTTCCTCCCAGGCTCCGCTCTCCAGCGCTTCGGAGCCTGCCGCCAGGGATGGGTCATCGAATTTGGCTAGTTCGGTAACGTCTATCATTGCAGGTGTTGCCTCAGTATAGCAGAGTCCCAAATCATTCACTACAAGTCAATCCCGGCGCATATGGTACTCACCGGAGTACCCAATCCAGGCGCGCCTTATACCACGTACAGGTGATGGTCGCCGGGGTGCGAGATGGTATACTTATGCTATGAGTTTGGGTCGCCAGGCCGCGCAGGGCGCTGTCTGGGGAAGTGTTGCAACAACCGATGAAGGGGCTAATGGCCTGTTGCTAAGATTCCGGCGAGAAGCTACAGGGTGCCAGATAACCAGCCAGGTTTGAGCGTGAACCAGTTGGTCGGAAGTGGCAGAATTGGGGGCAGTAGCTGGTTTAGATGCTGTTTGTCGGGTATCCTTAGCTGCATCAATCCCTATTCAGCCGAGGAGTACCTGCTCTACATATGATTTGTCCTCATTGCTCATCTGTCGCCACCAGCCAACTGGCCGAGAAGACCTCTTTGGGATATCAGGTCTTCCGTTGTAGGCACTGCAGACGCAAGTTCAACGAGCGCACTGGCACTCCTTTCAACTTCTTGGAGTTCCCCACTGACATTGTCCTGCTCGTTGTCCTGTGGCGCCTCCGATACAAGCTCAGCCTCCGAGACCTTGCAGAGATGTTTATCGAGAGGGGATTCGAGTTTACCCACGAGGCAGTTAGGGATTGGGAAGCACGCTTCGCTCCACTGATAACCGAGAAGTTGCGCTCCAGACGTAGAGGCAAGGCTGGCCGGTCATGGCATGTAGACGAGGGTAGTGTCAGAACTCAGGTCAGGCGATCTCAACTTTAGGGTTTTGAGTGTCTTGGCCATGGCTACGCCATACCACTGCTACACGCCTAGACTAACATCAGTTGCTTATGGAGGGCACCAAATCGCTGCCGAAACAGCTGGCGTTGTTCGGCCAAAGGCACCTTCTCCTTCGGCTTGCTGCGATACCGGAAGTAATCCCGCTGCTCGTCGAACGCCTGGCAGAACCTCCAGGCAGATTGAAACGAACTAAAACCGCGCATCGGATAGTATCTCTGCTTGATACCCCGGTGATCCTGTTCCAGCCTGTTATTGAGATACCTATTGGTCCGGTGCTCTACCTTGCGGCCCAGTATTCGGCGTATCGCACGCGGGTAGGCATCATGTCCGTCGGTGGTTACCCGAGTTGGCTTGTGGCCGACTACCTCCCTGGCCTGCCTAAACAAGCGTTTAGCCGCCTCCATATCCCGGTGCTCAGATAGCATGGAGTCCACCAGGTTGCCATCCCTATCTATGGCCCGATACAGGTAGCACCATTTACCACCGACTTTGACGTACGTTTCATCTGCGTACCACGACCGACCAGCCTTACCTTTACGCCTAGCACGCAAGCGATCGGTGATCAGTGGCGCGAAGCGCGCTTCCCAATCTCTCACCGCCTCGTGAGTAAACTCAAAACCTCTCTCCAAGAACATCTCCGCAAGGTCTCGGAGGCTGAGCTTGTATCTCAGCCGCCAAAGGACAACGAGGAGCACTATGTCGGTTGGGAACTGCAGATGATTGAAAACGGTACCGGTACGCTCGTTGAACTTGCGGCAGCACCGTGAGCAGCGAAAGGTGGAATAGCCCAGCGATGTTTTGTGCGCCAATGGGGTAGTTGCGAGTGAGTAGCAATGGGGACAGTCCATGAGGAATCCTTATCGGCATCATTGTGTTACAGATGAGGATACTACACGAACGACCCAATCGCCAACTCCAACCCTGATTTCTGACAGAACCAGTGTGTGCGTCGGTGCCCATACGCTTGGCCAATCGCTCCGCGAACTCAGGCTTGCCTATCCTACTAACCATACTCAACTGACCAACTCATCTAGGGAAGCCTGGTCGTCTTTCTCAGGGTTCCACACAACTAGACCGCTTGCCTTAGCCGCAGTTGCCATTCGATTGTCCGATGTCACTAACGCCAAATCGTCCCCGCCTTTCCGAAACGACTGGCTCAACTGCAAAGCGCAACTCAAGATGATGGCGTCTGTGGCATTGAGCGAGTACTGCTCAATGAGAGGCAAAGATGCCAGCACCAAATCATCTGACACCGATTGGAGTGGGATCCCCGTGTTGCTAACCACTTCATTGTGAAATTCCACGATTGCCTGCCGGTAAACGGCATCAGAAATCTGTCCGGCGTTTCTCCGGCGCACAAGGATGGATATTACTTCTCCAAGAGCGAGCACCAGTGCGGTCATGCGCTCCTTTGAAACACTTTGGAATAAGTGGTTGACTAACGGTGTTCCGATCTCAGGAACGTATCGCTTGCCCAATGCACTGGCGTCAAGGAAGAAATAATTCACTCGTTGCTACCCTCTACTCCTCACTGCCCTTTACTACTCTTCCCGCATAG
This sequence comes from uncultured Chloroflexia bacterium, assembly GCA_963797095.1. GTDB lineage: Bacteria > Chloroflexota > Chloroflexia > QHBQ01 > JADMIH01 > JADMIH01. The sequence continues at coordinate 416,564 of CAWCNY010000001.1, forward strand.
CAATTATGCCACTGCTCAACAGGTTCTCTTCCGGACGCACACCCTCTCCCAGCATCATCGTTTGTAGCTTCTCAGCGCCAATCGGCTGAACGGTTATGCCTACTCGCGCAAACCACTCATCGAACCACTCTCCCCAGTGTGCCTTGTTTACCTGTTGATCTGGTCTGGCAGTTCCAGCAGTTCCAGCAGTTCCAGCGGTCCTCCAATCTTGTAGAGTTGCATTATTCGTGTTGGAGCTGGTGTTTGTACCGGTAAGTTTGTCCAAGACCAGATGCACCTCACTCAATTCCCGCTCAATCCGTTCGATCTTCTCCTGTAGATCATGCAAATCTTTCCTAATAGCTGACATGATATTACGCCTCCCAAGTGAAACGTCTGAGTGTTATGTTGTCATATTTGTTATACTCCAAGCTCTTTACTCTGTCCAAGTGCTAAACACGTAAGCGGCAAGCGGCCAGGTCTGAGTCTCTAAGTCTGAGTGCCAAAAAGGTCCCGATTTGGGCCATTGGACTGATCTACTCGCCTGCGTATGTGGGAGGCTGTGAAGTTGCGGATTCATTGGGATCTCCCGCGCTTTTGGTGAAGCAGCATGGCGGACCTCAAACATTGTAGAATCTAGTGAGCAGCCTTCCAATTTAATCCCCACTAACCCTCTGCTGCTCCTAGAAGACTATGCCGTGCTTGCTCAATTCTTATTGCCAGCGCCAGAAACCCTCGATTTGCGGGCCGTCCTTGCTGATGCCACTGGCCTCACCCTCGTGGTGGCTACAACTGCCCCCCACGTATCTTGTCCTACTTGCGAGGAACCGACCGCTCGGTGCCATAGCCGCTATCAGCGCATGCTTGCTGATGTTCCCTGGGCCAGCCTTGCCGTCCGTCTGCACCTGCAGACCCGCCGTTTCTTCTGTTCCAATCCCCTCTGTCCACGCCGTATCTTCACTGAACGCTTTCCAGCGCTTGCTGCCCCTTCCGCCCGACGTACCGCTCGCCTGACCACCCTGTTACACAGCGTGGGTCAGGCACTTGGTGGCGAACCTGGTGCTCGCCTCAGCCAACAGTTGAGCCTGCTTACTAGTCCAACCACCCTGCTACGTCTGGTACGCCAAACATCCGACCCGCACACCAGTGCACCCAGTATCATAGGCATCGATGATTTCGCCTTTCGCAAGGGCCGTACATACGGCACCATCCTGGTCGATCATGAGCGCGGTCAGATTATTGACCTCCTGCCGGATCGCACTACGGAGAGTGTCGCCGCTTGGCTGCGTGCTCATCCCAGCGTCAACATCATTACCCGCGACCGCGCCGAGGCTTATGCCCAAGGAGCCGCACAGGGCGCCCCGCAGGCCACTCAGGTTGCCGACCGCTAGCACCTGCTGTGCAACCTCAGCGAGACCTTGGATGAAGTGCTCACCCGGCTCTACCCCGAATTGTGCCGGGCACTGACCGATAGCCCCGATGGCCCCGCGGCAACCTCAGACCTTACAGCCTCCCATACCACCAAGGTCTCAACCCAGCAACTCAGCGATCCTCCTGAGCAGGGAACCGCAGGGGCAACGCCTACCGCGCCGCTCAAGGATCACAACGGTCAAGCCGGCCTCAACTCGACAGGCCGAGTTAGTGCTCGTGTTCTCCAGTTGCAGCAACAGCGGCGGGAAGAACGCTTGGCTCGCTACGAGCAAGTCCACAGCCTCCGTCAGGCTGGCCAATCGATCCACCAGATTGCCTCTACCCTGGACATGGGTGAGCGAACGGTGAACAGGTTCCTACGCGCAGCGGCCTTTCCCGAACGAAAACACCGGAGGCCTTCGGCACGTGAACTCGACATGTACAAGGATTATCTGCGCCAACGCTGGGCGGGGGGCTGTCGAAATCGGGCGCGGCTATGGCGGGAGATAGAGGAGCTTGGATACAAGGGTGGTTCCTCCAGTGTATATGCGTGGCTGTGTCAGTTGCATGGGTTGAAGCGCGATGAGCAGCGAGGCGGGGTCGATAGTCAACGGCGGCGGACGGTCAGCCTGCGGAAATGGAAGGTGCGTTTCGGGCAGCCAGCCGAGAAGTTGACGGTCGAGGAAGCGCAAGAGGTGGCACAAGTCTGTGCTGACAGCGCCGAACTGGGCAAAGTTTACAAACTGGCGCAGGAATTTGGGGCGATAGTGCGCGAGCACAAGCGGGTGGAGTTTGATGGTTGGCTCCAACAAGCACTGGACAGTGGAGTGGAGGAGATGGTACGGTTTGCCCGTGGATTGCAGGGGGACTATGCAGCGGTAGCCGCAGCAATCGAACTGGCTTTTAGCAATGGACCGACTGAAGGCCACGTCAACCGCCTGAAAGCCGTCAAACGGACCATGTTTGGGCGGGCTAAGTTCGACTTACTACGCAAGAGGGTGCTCTGTGCCAGTTGACAGCCAGCCCCTTCACCAAAAGCGCGGGAGATCCCACTTAATTTCCAACTTTACAGGTTTTGAATGGCCTCCAACTACGGGGAGCGGTATCGCAATGGAGAGCGGATCAGCACCAGTTTCGCTGAATTGACTATTAACCAGGTGATCAGTAAGCGGATGGCCAAGAAACAGCTGATGCAATGGACGCCAGAAGGAGCGCACCTACTGCTGCAAGTGCGGACTGCGGTAATCAATGAAGATTGGGAAGACATATTCCGGACCTGGTATCCCCAGTTTCGGCTCGTGGCGTCAGACGAAGAGAACCGTGAAGCAGCCTGATGCCCCCGACTTTTCACTGCTCTCCCTTATTGTAGCTGCGATAAGGATACCGGATAGATTACCTGAGCGCCAACTCTTGGTCCTGAGTTCTGCCGCTTCCCGTCAGTGCCGAGCTGCTCAAAACGGCTGAGCCACTTGCGGAGGGTAGGTCTGGAGATTCCGCACCGGCGGCAAACCAGACCAGCATCGCCCGTTCTTTGGAAGAGTCTTATCCACCTCAATCTCTGCCTGATCTCGTCGTCCATGCGGCGATTGTATCATCAACCAATTGCAACCATGTCCCCGAACTTGAACACTTCTCGCATTGGGGACGATTCTGTCCCGGGTACCCAGGATAGACGAGCCGCGATCCAAGAGTTGGCGACCGACGCCTTTGGGACCAGTGCCGATAACATCCAGATATTCGAAGGGCTATTTCTGAGAAGCGAGCGGGTGTATCTCGCTTTAGTTCAAAAGCGTGACTCAGGAGATGTCTACGTAATCGGAACAGGTTTCGACCCTTACCATGTCCAGTTCCCCGAAGGATCGCGCTGGCGACAACTATCGCGGGCTGTCGGCCATTTGCTTCGGGCCGGAATGCTGAAAACTCCTGCGGAGAAGTGAGCCGACGCGGCCCTAGCTCTTACTGACAAGATCGCAGTATGCCTCTGACAAAGATAACAGCTAGCTTTCTATACCTGATCTACATAGGCTCCAGTGGGTGGTGCCTGTTGGCAATATTGGAGCTTGTAGTTCGTATGGGTCATGGTTCTGGTATGTATTCCGATTACGGGAAAAATACTGGTGAGGTAGTTCTTGCTTTTGGATTTCTGGCCACACTCTTGTTATGGCTGGTAATTGGCACTGTTGTTGGTATCAAAGTGCTGCGTGGACAATTGAGTTCTGAGATGGCTCGGAACTGCAACACTTGGTGCTGTACTCATCATACTACCACCGACACTAGTATACCTCTTAGGCGTTGGGCACTCTTGAGGTAGCTACCTCGGCGCAGTGACGCAACTTCGGAGTAAAAAGCGTGGCAACTCTTCACCTAATGGTTGGACTTCCTTGCTCAGGGAAAACAACGCTTGCCAAGAAGCTTGAACAGGAACGCTCGGCACTCAGATTGACACCCGATGAGTGGCAGCTTGGTCTCTTTGGGCAAGATGCACAAGAGCCGGAACATGACGCCAGACATAGCTTTATCGAGGCCATGCTTTGGAATATCGCGAGCAGGGCGTTGGAATTGGGAGCGAACGTCATCCTCGATTTTGGCTTCTGGGCACGAGAAGAACGCGAAGATTTCCGGCAGCGGGCGAAACGAGTGGGAGCCAGCAGTGAGGTACATTTTCTTGATGTGCCAGCAGAGGAGCTACTGAGGCGGCTTGCTGTCAGGAACTCGCAACCCTCACAGGAGAGCTTCCACATTTCCGGAGAAAGCATGAAGCTTTGGATAGCGTTTTTCCAGAAGCCGACACCTGAAGAACTTGAACGGAGAGTATAACCCATGTTCAAACGGAAAGAAGCATCCAAACCGAACCCAGCCCTTGAACCCTTCCATGTATTGATTGGAAGCTGGAGTACGACCGGAACACACGGTCAAGACCCAGGTACTATTCTCCATGGGCATACCTCGTTCGAATGGCTGGAGAACGGAGCATTTTTGCTGATGCGCTCGGAGATTGACGATCCGCGCTTTCCGAGCGCCGTCGCGATTATTGGCAGCGACGCTGCTAGAGACGATGCTGAAGGCGAATACTATATGCTCACCTTTGATGAGCGCGGTGTCTCAAGAAAGTATGAAGTTAGCCTGCGCGACAATATCTGGAAATGGTGGAGAGACGCGCCAGGTTTCCTCCAACGCTATGAGGGTATCATTGAAGACGGCGGTAATACTATAATCAGCAAAGGAGAGTTGTCGAAAGACGGCCTATCCTGGGAGCAGGATCTCAACTTGACGTACAAGCGGGTTGAGTGATGACTCCACGTCGGCTAAAGCCGAGCAGCTTCTACGGACTTTCACCGATGCATACTCATCCATATGCAACTAAGGTTTGCACTATAGGAGACACCTGAGATGCTTTTACATGACGCAAGGATTTCTACGTCACAACCCGCTAACATCTTGCATTATCAAAGTGCGGACTACTACCCGAAGGCAATAGTGGCGTGTAGCATTGGTTAGCTGCCACGCTACCCACATTATACCACAAAAGGAGAGACTATGAACGACCTTTTGTCCGCCTCACCGCAGCCCATAAATGGGCGTGGCTTTAGCAAAACCTCGGTAAGCAGCAATGAAGTGCGCGTAGGACCGGAGCGCACAACGTAAAGTAGAGCAACTCGATGACAGACACGTTCGAGACCAAGTTACGTGCAGCACTTGGGAATAGTGGCTCAAGCAGCAGGAACCTTTCGGCCTTCGCGCTAGACATCGAGCACTTTATGGAGAAAACGGGACTGTTCTCGCGCATTCAGCTCAAGAAGACCGGAGAACCCAAGCGTGCGCTGCTCATGACCTGTCAGCTCTCCGACCCAACCACCCTACCAGACCTGGTAATTGAGAAACTGGCGCAGGTTTGGAACGAAACTCCACTGGGTTGTGGCGGAGAGTACGATGCATACGAGTTCCAGCACAGCGCTGAGGACATCCCCATGAGGTTTGTTATTGTAGCGGTCCACGAAGCCCTTGTCACTGGAGAGGTTTTTGTCGCGGGCTTTGCTGAGCGCGAGTTTGGACCTACGGTGGCCGAGCGCGACGAGGCAGGCACCTTCGACCGTTGGGTATTCGACAAATGTGCATGCACCACCTGATCCACATCGAGCAGCCAGACGCGCCCATCTTCAACTTCAGAGCAGCAGCTATAATCCTTGACGGAGAGTGGGTGCTTCTGCACAGGGCTGAGATCGACGATTTCTGGGCACCGCCTGGTGGGCGCGTGGAGTTGGGCGAGGCAGCAGCAGAGGCGCTCGCTCGTGAGATGCGCGAAGAGACCGGCCTGCAAGTACGTGTCGGGCGGCTCCTCTGGGTGGCAGAGAGCTTTTTCACGTTCGAGGCTCGTGCCCAGCATGGTATATGCTTCTACTTCCTCGTCCACCTGCCGGAAGGCTCTTCCATCCTGGACAAAGATAAGCCGTTCGCCGGACAAGAAGAAGAAGGACTGAAGCTGGAGTTCTGCTGGTTCCACCGGAGGGACGTTGCCGATCTCGATGTTCGGCCTGCCTTCCTGAGGGCTGCATTGCAGGAGCTACCTGATACACTTGTACATATCCTCGATGTTGAAAGAAGATAGCATCTGACTTCTACCGGCTGCAGGCCAGACCGCCTGACCGCAGGCCTCACGACGCAACAGCTACCAGGCGAGGCTATCCAGATGGTTATGGCCCGAGAGCACGCGAGCAATTCGCTCCCGCGCCGCTGCGCGTACGTCAGGCGCAGGGTGGTGTGCGTAGAGCGCGAGCTCCCTCTGCATGTCATAGAAGAGCAACCGGTCGTGCAGACGCTCGCCCTCGAACAGTTCCGGATAGGCGCTCCGCAGCCATCCCGGGACCGCACTGAGAGTGGCCTCGTCGAGCCCTCGCTCGCCAGGTACAGGTGGGTACTCGCCCGCCTTCGCGCACCATCGCAGGATCGTGTCGAGTTCGACGTCCGCCGGCTGGGCCAACAACTCCGCGAAGTCGACAATGCCCGTGACGCGTCCTTCGTCGACGACCACGTTGGATCCGTGAACGTCGCCATGGACGAGCACGGGTTCGTCGCCAGCGAACAACGGTTGCCGTTGCTGGATCCAAGCAGTGACCTCCGAGAGGAGGCGTGCGTCGTGACCGGGTTGTCGCCGGGCGCTCTCGACCGAATGGAGCGCGGCATTCACCACGGGTGGGTGGAACGAGACCCGCGGCTTGCCGGTGAGCGCGTCGGCCAGCCAGGGTGGCAGCAGGTCCGCCGCGACCGGAACCCGGTGCAGCGCGCGCAGCGCAGTTCCGAGGCTCTCGATCATTGCTTGGCGTGTGGGCACGTCCGCCGCCGGCCACGCGTCGTGCAGACTTCGGCCGGGCAGACGTTCGCCGATGTACCACGGTCCGTCCGGGCCCTCGCCGTGGCCGAGGAGTTGGGCGTGTGGGACCTTGGTGCCGGCGAGCAGGTTGATCACGGTAGCCTCGTGCTGAAACGAGTCGCGAAACCGCACGTCGCTCAGTCGTACGACGATTTCGTCTCCTATCCACACGCGGTTAACCCAACCGTGCTTCGCAACAAAGCGTCCGGTTGCTGGCAGACCAGCGGCCGCCAGCGTCCGACGTAGGGCCGGATCGTTGGCGGGCTCGTCGATGAACGATACTGACCGGCCGGTCACACCACGCATTCTCACACCACACACGACCTAACCCGAATCCAAGCCACCTGCAGCCGTCGCCGGTAGAACCCGACGACCGCCTCCTCTGCTCAAGCGCCTACCCGGAGCGGCAGCTTGCCTGGCCCATCAGTCCGGATAACTTTTACTGTACCTGATGAGCACCCAAACGTCAACTTCCCTCTATACGTACCTAGGGCTTACGCATCTAAATGAGAGGCAAACAGCCACGGCGCTCGCAGGCGGATTTGGTAAGATTGCGGTAGCCACATGCAAAGGAGCTATCATGCAATCAAGTGATGACCAATGCGCGGCGCTTGAGCAAAGACTACGAGGTGAAGCCCGCCGTCAGGGAGAGTTGGATTCTGCTGACGATGTGTCATCTGATGCTCCAGCGCCTCGGCCCAGCGAGCCACAAACGCCGCGCCCGCCAGCCTCGAGATTGTGACAAGGTTTCCTAACAGCCAATCATGGGCCTACGGCTCACCACCAAGGATGAAAATGGGTGTATGCTTACAATCTACAGATTTGGTGCATACTTAGGGCATGGAGTACCAACGAGACGAACACCAAGTCCACCTGATTGTGTACCACCTTATCTGGTGTCCTAAAAGGCGCAAAAAGGTGCTTGTCAAAGACGTTGCGAAGGACTGCAAGGCTCTCATTCAAGAAGTATGTGCCTCTCAGGACTGGCAGATATTGGAGCTTGCTATCATGCCGGACCACATTCACTTGTTTGTAAGGGCACGACCTACGGATAGTGCGGCTGATATAGTCGGCAGGATAAAGGGCAGAACGTCGCACGACCTTAGAGAGAAGTACCCGCACCTGCTGAAACTCCCTAGTCTGTGGACAAGGTCGTACTTTTCGAGCACAGCAGGCAATATCTCGGCTGACACCATTCAGAGGTACATAGAGGAGGAGAAGGGTATTTAGATGCTGGTCCGCCGCACCTACAAGTACATCCTTCGTCCTACCAGCAGGCAAGCACGTCTGTTGCAGCACAACATTGATTTGTGCAGGGAGTTGTACAATGCCGCCCTGCAACACCGTAGGGATGCCTATCGCATGGCAGGAAAGAGCGTTAGCTTTGCTGAACAATCCTCTGCGCTTGTAGAGTGCAAAGAGCGGAGACCAGACCTTGCCGACGTGTACAGCCAGACGTTGCAGGATGTCCTTCACAGGGTAGACAAGACCTATAAGGCTTTCTACGCACGTGTGAAGCGTGGCGATAAGGCTGGCTTTCCCCGGTTCCGCTCCTATGACCGGTACGATAGCTTCACCTACCCTCAGTTGGGTTGGTCTCTCCAAAACGATAGATTGACGCTCTCCAAGATTGGCACTATCAAGCTGAAGTTGCACTGGCCTGTGCAGGGCAAAGTCAAAACCGTACAAGTCAAGCGGGAAGGCAGCAAGTGGTTCGTGTGCTTCTCTGTCGAAACTGAGATACAAGTCCCTATTCATACCGGGCCTGCTGTCGGTATAGACGTTGGCTTGGAGCACCTTGCCAACCTTTCTACCGGAGAGCAGGTCGAAAACCCCCGCTACTACCGCCGAGGGCAGAAACGGCTTGCCAAAGCGCAGAGGCAACTTGCTAAAGCTATTAGTATTAGGATGCATCGGGGGCGTAGGGAGTATCGCAAGCGTGTGGTTAGCTGCCACCGCAAGGTGCGTAACCAACGTGCCAACTTCTTGCACAAGTTGTCTCTTCGGCTGGTACAGACCTACTCCCTGATTGCGATAGAGAAGTTGTCGGTCAAGGGGTTGGCAGGCGGGATGCTTGCCAAGGCTGTGAATGATGCAGCGTGGTCTATCTTCACCGCACAACTGAGGTACAAGGCAGAATGCGCCGGTACGCAGTTGGTAGAGGTAGACCCGTCCTACACTTCGCAGACCTGCCCAAAGTGCGGCAGCATCCGAAAGAAGGAACTTTCGGAACGTTGGCACCATTGTGATTGTGGCTTTGAGTGTCATAGAGATGTTGCCGCCGCTATGGTCATTCTTGCATGAGGACTATCGTGCATGGGTATCCAATCCCTAGAAGCTACCTGGCTTTAGCCGGTGTAGAGTAGTCACGCTTGTTAAGTGCCTTTCGATAGGCGTCGGTCTCCCTTGCATTGGTTAGCTATCTCTGCTGACTATCCCGGAACGTTGAGTTGGGGCTGGACATCGGGCAGTGTCAGAAGTGGCGGCACACAGTCTCCCCAGTGAGGCTTATAGCGTCTTGGCCAAGCCTTAGGCCAAGGCTATCGCTTGCCGTTATGCCGTCATCAGCAGATATTGCAGGGCACCAATCTCTGCCTGAATAGGCGGCGTTGTTCGGACAGGGGTACCGTTTGTTTCGGCCTGGTGCGGTACCGGAAATAGTCCCTCTGCTCATCATAAGCCCGGCAAAGGCGTGAGGCCGAATCGAACTTCCCGAATCCGCGCATAGGGTAGTAGCGCTGTTTGATGCCTCGATGGTCTTGCTCGAGGCGATTGTTCAAGTAGCGGTTCGTGCGATGAACCACTTTTCGTCCGAGTATCCGGCGTATGGCCCGCGGGTAAGAATCGTGTCCGTCAGTAGTCACCCGATCTGGTACGCACCCAGTCACATCTTTGGCCCCCTTGAAGAACTTCTTGGCTGCATCCATATCTCGCTGCTCCGAGAGCATCGAGTCCACCAGATTGCCATCCCCATCTATGGCACGATACAAGTAACACCATTTGCCACCAACCTTGACGTATGTCTCGTCCGTGTACCAGGACCGACCAACCTTACCTTTGCGCCTGGCACGTAGTTGCTCGGTGATCAGAGGAGCAAATCTGGCTTCCCAATCGCGTACAGCTTCATGAGTGAACTCGAACCCTCGGACCAAGAACATCTCTGACAGGTCGCGAAAACTCAACTTGTACCGGAGCCTCCACAGGACAACCAATAGGACCACATCCTTGGGGAAATGAAGTTGATTGAAAAGAGTACCAGTACGCTCGTTGAACTTGCGTTTACACTGCGAGCAGCGGAAAGTAGAATAACCGAGGGAGGTTTTGCCTGCCAACTGAGTAGTCGCAGAAGATGAGCAGTAAGGACACTTCATCAGGATTCCTTGTCAGGATGATTCTATCTATGGCAAGGATACCCGATGAGTTGCCTCAATACCAGCCCACACCCTGATTTCTGCCACTTCCTCGCAACTTCGCACCTTCCGGTACAGGGAGCTGAACGGCGGGCAATAGACCCGCTCCGAAAGTGATCAAGATGGGCAGCGAGACTGCCCATCTTGATCGTTAATTCCTCTGCCCAACAAGAAACTTGACCTGGTACAGCATCAGCGATAGGGCATCGCGGCTTACCGTAAATGTCTTTATGTAGAGGTTATTCCAGTTTTGTGAGTCGACCGCTGGGGACGGGTAGACCGTGATCTCTTGTCCCCAGATGTCGTGGGCGATCAGCGTGCTGCGCTTGATATGGAAAGGCTCCGTGACCAGGATCGCGCTGTGCCATCCTTTCGACTGTATGATAGCCTGGCTGTGTTCGATGTTCTGGATAGTGTTGTACAAATCGCTCTCGCGCACAATGGCGTCCGAGGGCACGCCATCGTCTTCGAGCACACGACTCAACACCGAGCTTTCTGTGGGGTTGCCGGTGGCAATGACATTGCCCGCGTATCCCTCCTTATAGAGGTCGGCGGCGTGGCCCCCGCGTGCGACCATGCAGGCGCTTGGCCCGTTTTGCCCGATGGGATTGCACCCCAGCACCACGATCACATCCGCGTGGGCCACGTAATCCGTTTCAGCCCCGGCAGCCACATACGCCGCGTCAATCCCGAACCAGAGTGCGGGCAGCAGTAAAGCAAGTGCCGACCACTTCAAAACGCGCCGCATCCTGGATCTCATAGTATTATTCTAGCACGAAGCCCCCTGCTGCTTGCTAATGGCTTCTCTTTGAGATAGAATTAGTACGTGATTTCGGATTATCCACCAATGAGGATATTATTCAATGTCGAATAAATCAACCACCATAGGGATTGTGGACGAGATAATTGACCTGGACGGTATGTTGCAGCAGATCCTGCGGAACAGCTGGCCTGAGACCTGGCTGCAAATCAACCTGCCGGTCGGGTCGACACGTGCGCTGTTTGCAATCGAGAGCAAGGAAGCGCGCACGCCCGGCGGGGTGGCCGAGGCGCTTGGCGTGAGCCGTACCACGGTCACAGGTATGCTCGACCGCCTTGAGGGTGAGGGCCTGCTTACCCGCTCCATCGACCCCAACGATAGGCGCTGCTTCATGCTTGAGCTTACGCCAAAGGCGCGCAGCCTGATCGAAGAGATAGAGGGGAGTCGTCGCGACCGCTTGAATGAGGCACTAACCTCTATGTCCCAGGAAGAGTTGCAAGCTCTCCGTACAGGGCTTGGGGCGCTGCTCCACCAAATGCAACCGCCCAACTTATAAAGCATAGTCCATAGAAGAGTTATCAGGAGACATATTACATGGCGAACAGCAAATTGCATCACATCCACTATAAGGGGTAAACCCAACATTCGTGAGTTGAACTAAGCCGCTCCCTCGCGAGAACGACTCGTCTTCAAAACCGGACATGAACCGTTTGGGCTTACCCCGATACAAATGACTCGGTGATATTGGATTGGTGAGTGCGCTCGAAGGCCTCAGGGCTCATGTAGCCGATGGCCGAATGCCGCCTCTTTCGATTGTACCAAACTTCGATATATTCGAAGATGCTCTGCCTGGCTTCCGAGCGCGAGGCGTAAACGCCGGTTGCGCATTCGGCCTTGAGCGTCGACCAAAAGCTGGTGGCTAAGGTTCTACGGTCGCCCGCAGAACCTCGCCTTCAAATCCGGACGTGAGGGTTTCCCACTCATCCGGCTCCTCAGCTATACGGTCCTTGTCCTGGATACCTCGTACGGTAGACTTATCGCCTGCCGTTTTTACGTCGTGACAATGCCGATGGAGTAATTGCCAGTTCGCGTATGTTTCTCGTCCTCCCCGACTTTGTGGGGTTATGTGGTCCACTTCGCGTAGCTCTTCTCCACCTCTAAAGTACATCTTGCACCAGGCGCACCTGCCGGCCTGCCGTTTGAGCAGTACTGCTGCTCTCGTTGTCAGACCTGGATAGCGCCCTAGCCTGCTTGCCCAGTAAACCCAGTCGCCGTTGTATGGGCTTTGTCGTCCCTCGACTTTGATATGCCGTCTGATTGCGGTACTTGCGTGCCTTATCAGCGCAGGTCCATTGTCGGAAACGAATAGCCAGCCTTTCTCGCCAGATCGTTTGTGACCCTCGATGTTGAAGTACTTGCGTACTACCCACTGACTGCCTTTCTTCGGATGGCGATATTTTGCCCAGCGCATCAACTTGTTCCAGACCAGGTGGTCTAGCTTGTTGAACGCTTTCGACGCTACGACTGTGCGATAATACCCACTCCAACCCCGGATTTTGGGGTTCAGTGTTGCTATCACGGTGCTTTGTGGCGCCGCTTTTAGCCTAGCAATTACCTCACTCAGCGATGCATAGTGCCGTTGCAACGCTGTTTTGCTGGGTTTAATGATGGTTTTGAAGTCCACCCTTTCGTTAGTTCGTCCTCTTGTCCTACCTCCTGTTTTCACAAAGTGCGTTTTACCTACCTGGTAATGCCGCACATTGAAACCCAGAAAGTCGAACCCTGCGCCTCCCGCTTCACCCGCTTCCCCTGTTTCACCTTCAACTGCTTGCAGTGTGTGGGTTATGCGAGTCTTGCTTGGCTTCAACTCCAGACCCATGTGTTTCAGCCATTCCGCTACCACTTCCTTGCTCCGCTGGATTACTGCCTGGTCACGATGCAGGATGACCAGATCGTCGGCATAGCGAATGATCTGGGGTTTCCAGTTCTGTATCCTGTGGCCGTGTACCATCTGGTTGGCAGGAAAGGCATCACGCACGGCTGTTTCCAGTCCATGCAGCGCCACATTGGCGAGCAGAGGAGAGATAACACCCCCTTGCTGTGTACCTTCTTCCGTCGGGAACAGTTCGTCGCCTTCCATCACCCCTGCTTTTAGCCAGCCTCTAATGACCCGCCTTAGCATTGGGGTGGTGTCCAGTTTCTCAAGCATTGCCTCCTGGTCGATTCTATCGAAGCATTTGGCAATGTCAGCATCAAGCACATATTTTTGCATGTACTTGATGCTGTCGAAGATAGCAGCGATGGCATCATGGGCAGAGCGTCCTGGGCGAAAGCCATAGCTATTGGGTTCGAATTTGGCTTCCCATTCGGGTTCAAGTGCCAGTTTGACCAATGCTTGTGCTGCTCGGTCATGCATCACGGGAATACCGAGGGGTCGTTTGTCCGGTGTGCCAGGCTTGGGTATCCAGACCCGTCGCACCGGTTGTGGCTTACCTCGCAGGTCCAGAGATTGTACAAGCTCCATGCGTTGTTGAGGAGTTAGAGATTTCACCCCGTCAATTCCGGCGGTTTTCTTGCCCTGGTTATCCTGTGTTACCCGTCTTACCGCCAAGCATCTGGCTGCCCAGGACCTAACCATCAGGTGTTGCAATCTGTGTACAGTTTTTCTTTCGTCACGTTGTGAGGCTTGGTAAATGCGCTTTTGGAGCTTGAAAACCGCCTGTTCGATTACTCGCCAGGGGAGGGTTTTCCATTCATACACTGGCATTTGCGCTTGAGCTTGCGCTAACGCTGATACCGTGCTCATGACATTTTTTACTCCTATTCGTGCCCTTACCATCCGTATGCCGTGCCCACGTCTGCCTGTTTGGGCTTCTTGGGCAATCCCTACACTCAGTGGTTTGCGGCTGACGACCTGCTCCACATGAGGAACTTGATGCTCCTCATGTGGAGAACCAACTGAGTGGTTACCCCGTTCCTGGTATTCGTTTTGCGTAGTTTTAGGACCGTACTATCCGCCGGGTTTAGTGGGAATGAAAACTGGTCGGATAGAAAACCGCCAGCCCCTATCCTTGTCCTTTTGGACCAGGCCATAGAACCTGCGTAGGCCTGTTCGCGCTAACGACGGTTCAGCTGTACGTTCACTTTCGTTGTCCATGACTGCCTGCTGGCAAGTTGTCGGCATCAGGTTTGTCGTTGGCTTGCGTTCCACCCATGCACCGCACAGATTTGATGGTCAGTCGCACCCATGTGGGTGGGGCATTTCCTTGTTCATTTCAAGGGTGGGGAATTGGACTAGACCGCACCTAAACCTCACCCCACATCGAATACCAAGTTATCAAGGGAGAATGGTCGGCATCCATCCTCCCCAGTCTCACATTCGAGTCGCTATTGTCCCCCATTGCAAGGCAACAAAGTTGACAATTATATGAGAACGGGTCGCACCTCCATTACTGCGTTGTCATAGCAATCCCCCTTTCTGCTCATACTCACCTGCATGTGATGAGCACTGAGTAACTGCTGGTAGCTGTGCGAAGCGTATTGACTGCCCCTATTGGAGTGATGCAGTACCCCTTTGCATGGCCGCCGCCCGGCGGCGGCCATGCAAAGGGCGGATTCTACCAGGTTGGTTTCCATTGTCTTGTCCATAGCCCACCCCACCACACGGCGGGAGTAGATGTCGAGCATCGCGGCCAGGTAGAGCCAGCCCTCTCGGGTTTCGATATAGGTGATATCTCCAACCCACTTTTCGTTAGGTCCTTGTGCCCAGAACTGGCGGTTGAGCGTGTTCGGGGCGACTGGGTAGTTGTGACGAGAATTGGTAGTAGTCACCTTGTACGCCCGATGCTTTCTTGCTTGTATACCTGTCTTGCGCATGAGACGAGCCACGCGGTTGAGGCTGCACGTCATTCCACTTTCCTTTAGCTCGGCATGGATGCGTGGTGCTCCGTACGTGCCTCGGCTCCGCTTGAACTCAGTCTGTATGGCCGCTGTTAGCTGTTGATTAGCATCTCTCTCCTCGAAGGTGGCTCTTCTAGGCGTTTCACCCAGTTGTAGTATCCGCCTCTCGATACTCCAAGCACTCGGCACATGATTTTGACTTCGTACTCCTGCTGGTGCTTGTGGATAAAGGCGAACTTTACTCTTGGTTTGGCGTCTTGGAGAAGATGGCGAGCGCTTTTTTTAGTA
Source organism: uncultured Chloroflexia bacterium (assembly GCA_963797095.1). GTDB lineage: Bacteria > Chloroflexota > Chloroflexia > QHBQ01 > JADMIH01 > JADMIH01. The sequence goes on from CAWCNY010000001.1 coordinate 431,679, forward strand.
TGTCCCTCTCTTGGCGCAGGATTTCGTTCTCTCGCTTCAGCCTGCTCAGCTCAGCTTCCGCCTCGTTCTGGTGTCCAATGCCTGGAAACGCTTGCTGCAAATTGCCCCCTTCCTTATTGAATGCCTTTTCCCACAGGTGCAACTGCCCTTGATACAGACCTAGTTCTCGCTCTAATTCAGTCTTGGTCCTGCCGCTGCTCTTGAGGAGACGCAGCGCTTCTAGCTTGAACTCTCGGCTGTATACTTTCTTCGGTGGCATCGCAGGTCTTACTGGTCCTGTCTGCTGGAGTGTTTGGGACCTGTTAGGCATCATTTAGTTCTTCCTCCATATTGTGGACCAGAGTCTTTCTCTTGTCCACTTTTCTGGGGGAAGCCCACTCGCAGAGTCGCATCGACTGCTGTGCTGACGAAATCGTCCAACAAGGCTCGCGGTGCTGGGGCCTGCGTCGGGTCGTCGGTAACAGCCCTGACCAGCGGGGGGAGCGCGTTCGCCAGCGCGGCCATCTTCTGCGTTCGCTCAGGAGCGAGGCGCAAGCGCCAGAGCGCGCGTAGCCGGTAGCCATCGCGCACCAGCGCCGGCATTACCTCCTGAGCGGCCACCACTTCCATCGCCAGCAGCGCTGCCAGGTGCCAGACCCGTAGGTCGGCGCCCAGCCCCCTGGCTGACCCGACCGATCCCGCCGACCCAAGTACCAGCAGCAGATCGATGGCAGGCCCAAGTGGGCAGGCAAACCCCGTTACCTGCCAGGCACGCAGCTCTATCTCGCCTTCAGGTGGTGTTACCGCGCCACCGGATAGAAGCTCAGGGGAGAGTACGGGGCCATTTCCGGCGGATGGTAGCCAGATAGTGCGAGCCTGTTCTTCGAGATCCGTTGCGGGCACCGGTAGTGAGTGGCGCTCCAGGTACTCGCGGAGCTGTGCTGGCGTGCTGCCAAAGGGGTGCCGCGGTATGGCAGGTAACTTCGGATGGCGGCCCTTGTGCGAAATGGAGTGGGCGCTCTCGCCCCATAGGAAGAACCGCCTCGTGCCCGGCAGCCAGGTGCCGTGCAGAACTTCAGTGCTCATGTTAGTGTGCTTATGCCCTTGATAGTTCGATGGTTCTTTAATGCTATGGTTCTTTTGGGAACCAGCCGCCCGGGGTCACATGCACCTCGCGGTATCCTTTGAAATCATGTACTGCTTCTAGCATTTCTTCAATGGATTGGGGTTGGCGCATCCCCTCACGCCAGGTCTTCCTCTCCACGGTGCCGAGCACAAGGTAATCGTCTTCGGTAACATCAGCAGCGCGCTTGCCAAGAAAGGCCGCCAGCACTCCCTCAACCTCGTCCTGGTGGGCTATCAAGAGATCGCAGGTCGGGCAGTAGCGGCAGGTCTTGTTCAGCGCAAGTAGTTGAATGGGTTCGATGTGGATCAGCAATGGCAGCTTGCGCTGCCTGGTCTTGCCGCCGCATCCTGGACAGGTGGAGAAGCGAACATCCTGGTATGGGTTCAGGACGAAATCGTAGAGGGGCGGCAGCTTGCCGAAGTGTCTGTCTTGTCTCTTCTTAGCACGCTTGTTAGCACCCATCACGCATCACGCATCGCACACCGCACATCATAGTTCAAGGTTGTCAAGTACCAGAATACGCAGTTCAACGACACGACCCAATTTGGTGTCATTCGTCAGAAATGCTTGGCAACCGGAAAGCAAAGCCGCCGCAATTTGCAGGGCATCTGGTGTTCGCAATCCGTAGCGAGAGCGCAAATCGGCAGCGCGCTCTGCGATGGTCATGTCTATGCTTGTGACCTCGAAATGGTCGCTATGGAGCAGCAGATCGCGGTATTCTTGTTGAAGCTGGGTATTGTTATGCAGGAGGGGCTGCACGAGCACTTCTGTAACAGTAATAGCTGATGTTATGCCGGTGAGGCTCCCGCGCGCAATAAGGTCGAATATATGCTCAACCAGCGCCTCATAGCGAGGGTGAGCCTCGATGTAGTAGATAATGGGAGCGGTGTCGAGGCCCAGACGCGCAACTCCTGCCAGGGCGTCATCGAGCTTCATCGGAGTTGTTGGAGTTGTCGGAGGGAGATGGGTATTCTCCCTGTTCCTGCTGTTCCCGATGTTCCCACTCATCGCGCAGTTGATCTACATAGTTTTGGGCGTCAACTCCTTCCCAGATTTCCTTGCCCAGCCCATGCAGTTCGGTAATGCTGCGCCTAGGTAGAGTAGGTAGCCCGGCAGGTAATCCGGCAGCCGAAGGTTCAGCTGCTAACCTCTGTGCAAGCATGGCAAGGAGTCGCAGCTGCTCCGGTACAGGTAGCGAACTCACATAGCGTTCATAGATTTCTTGTGCGCTTGCCGTTCTCATGCATCATACCCCTCACGCCTCATGCCTCACTGGAGATCCTATCGAAAGCATATCAGAACTCCGTGCTTTATTCAATGCTCTTCAGGCTTCCGGGCTTCTCGCAGGGCTCATGTATGCTAAACCAAAAGGTCTGACAAGACCAAGTCCGCACGCTGCTTGGGCGACCAAGCAACTCTCTGTGGGTGTCCGCTTCGCCAGCGTGGGGCAGCGAGCTAGCATACATGAACCCTTCTTGACAGAACCTTTTGACAGGAATGGTACACTGATATCGCTTCGTGCTTAGCATACCAAAACACTGTGCAGAATGTCCCTTCTGTATACCGTTTTGTATATACTCCTGCAAAACCTGTAGGAGAAACGCATGGAAAAGACCCCTGCCAACACCCCTTATCCCGACAAATTCGCTTTACGAAAGATGGAGGACCCGTCGCCCCCGACGATCGTGGGCATCCTCAATAGCATTCACGTCACCGGTGTCACGGCAACCATCCCTGATAGCTTGGAGAGTTGGATCAATGGCTATTTGCAACTCGCTGTTGAGGGCATACGGTCTGAAGCGGTTGCCCAGAAGATAGCTTTGCACTTACGCCGCTTCCTCAACTTCTTCATTGAGGGTTACGGCCATGACCGCATCTCCACTTGTCTGCGCCGTGATGTAATCGCCTGGCAACGCTCCCTCCTCGATGGTGGACTGGCCCACTCCACTGTCAACAACCATCTGGCTTCGCTCTCCACCTTCACCACCTGGGTACACGCTCAGGCTCCTCACCTGTTTGCAGCGGGCGATCCAACCAAGGGGGTCGGGGAATTGGGGCTGCCACCGTTGGAGGAAGTGGCAGAACTCAGGGCGCGGGTTGATATGGGGGCAACTCATTGGGTATCCTTGCCATAAATAAATCATCCTGCAAGGAATCCTGATGAATTGTCCTTACTGCTCATCTTCTGCGACTACCCAACTGGCTGGCAATACCTCCCTCGGTTATCACACGTTCCGCTGCTCGCAGTGTAAGCGCAAGTTCAACGAGCGAACCGGCACTCCATTCAATTTCCTGGAGTACCCAACAGACGTTGTGCTTCTCGTCGTCCTGTGGCGGCTACGCTATAAGTTGAGCCTTCGCGACCTGGCAGAAATGTTTCTGGTGCGCGGCTTCGAGTTCACGCATGAAGCAGTTAGGAACTGGGAAGCTCGCTTTGCTCCCCTAATCACTGCGCAATTGCGTACCAGACGAAAGGGCAAGGCTGGCTGTAGTGCGCCCCGGGACTTGGACACAGCGGATAATCAATGTCGTATGATGGTCCAAGAACGGAAAGGAGCGCAACAAGATGCCTCAGATGCAAAATCGGCGGAGTTTCAGCGCCGAGTTCAAAGCGCAGGTAGTGCTGGAAATCCTCACAGGAGCCAAGAGTGTAGCTCAGGCCTCTCGCGAGTACTCCATCAAGCCCGAATTGCTGTCCAGATGGAAAGCCGATTTCGTGGCAAGTGCCCCCAAGCTCTTCGAGAACGGCCCTTCCGGACGAGTGGCCGACCCACAAGCAGAACGGATAGCCGAGTTGGAGAGGCTGGTTGGACGCATGACTCTGGAGATGGAAATCCTAAAAAAGGGGTCTGCGATCTTGAATGCAGAGCTGAGCAGAAAAGGCGGGCAGTCGTGAAGCTCGTTCAAGAGGAGAGCTACCCGGTACAGCTGGTTTGCCGTCTGCTGGACTACCCTCGCAGCAGCTACTACCATTACACTCAAGCTCAGACCACGTCTCGGGTCCAGAGTGCGCCAGACCAAGAGGTAAAAGAGGCCATCCAAGCGGTTGCTGACCGCTGGTCTACCTATGGATACAGGCGCATCACCCATCAGCTACGCAGAAGCAAGGAAGCGGGTGGGTACGAGCTTCGGGCCAACCACAAGCGAGTGCGGCGGTTGATGCGTGAGATGGGCCTGCAAGGACGCATCCCTCGCCGTAAGAAGCGCACGACCAATAGTGCCCACTCGTTCCCACGCTACCCCAACCTGGTAGAGGGGCTGGCGGTGGTGCGACCAGAGCAGCTTTGGGTCGGGGACATCACCTACGTGCGCCTCGGGAGCGAGTTTGTCTACTTGGCTGTGGTCATGGATGTGTTCACTCGCTCAATCCGTGGGTGGCACCTCTCGCGGTGGCTGGATGCTGACCTTACTGAAACGGCACTGCGGCGGGCACTGCTCGTTGGCACTCCTCAAATCCACCACTCCGACCAGGGAGTACAGTACGCGGCGGGTGGCTACGTGCAGATGCTGGTGGGAGCGGGAGTTGCCATCAGCATGGCTGAGGTGGGGCAGGCGTGGCAGAACGGGTACGCGGAACGGGTGATTCGAACCATCAAGGAAGAGGAGGTAGATTTATCGGAATACATCGACTACAATGATGCTTACCAGCAGATCGGGCGGTTCCTGGACGAGGTGTACCAGCACAAGCGGATACACTCATCGCTGGGGTACATGACCCCTGCTGAGTTCGAGGCGCAGTGGGTTCAGCGCAACCAGAGCTGCAACCAGGTATATCTGGGTGGTGGCGTGGGGAGCCAGGACGCACTCGCCGCTAGCCGGTCAGCCCAGCCGGTCGGGGCTATTGACTAACCTAAGCCCCATTTGTGTCCAACACCAAGGGCGCAGTACAGCATCCGCTGTGCCCGTGCGCTTGGACATGAGTGGCGCCCGGAGATTTCTCGTGCTATGGATCTTGCGATTTTGCATGGCCCTGCTCATTTTGCTTGTTTACCCTACTATGATACATGTTACTAACTCGCGACATCTGGCGATTCACGTCCCAGTTCGGGACGAACTGTATCTATCTTGGACCGCGAGTCGGATATCTTCTTGATTACCACCCCAATGACCGTATAGTAACTCACTGGGCCCCAGGAAAGTGAGTCATACCCTCCCGGTAAGTTGTCACTCAGAACGAAAATATGTCCGGGAGGAATATGCCATGTGCGCTTACCCTCCCTATCATGTTCTAGGCGGTACTTGTCCTGGAACTTGGGTGCCACGTCGGCAAGCGATGTGATGATGGTGTCACCGGCAACAACAGAGGCAATCAGGCGGGCTATGGCCTCGGAGGGCGGACCCGTGGCTGCACATTCGGCTGTGCCAGTGTTCGCTCACAATACGCAGGCGCAACCCGACTGACCCACCTTGCAGATGAAGATTCACTAAAACCATGAGCAGCCTCAATCTTCGATTCGTGCGTAAAACAGATTGGGAACACTCAACGACCCCACCCCAACCCCTCCCCAAATTTTAGCATATTTTAGAACCAGATTGCACGGTTGCGAATCCGAACCCAAAATTCGCGATGTTTCATGTTCTAAAAATCCTACGCGTGATGGCGCAGCAAGGCTTTGCCTCGCCTGAGCGCGCTCCCCAGCGGGCTTATCCTCAGCTTGAACCTGTTCAGCGAAAGGCCCGCCGTCGCGCCTATCCTGTGCATCATATATGGGTCTGTCTTGCCCGGCGTGTTATACCCTGCCATCATTGTGAAAGCCCCTATCAACCCGGCGCTCCGTACGGCTTGTGAACTTGTTTCGCCGATCGCGTAAGATTGACCGTTCGGGTAGGCGAACAGGGGCAATGGCCTCTTGAGGTGGGCGTTGAGGTCGGCCAATGAGCCTTCTATCTCGTCGCGCATGCGCTGGGGATTCGTGCGCGAAAGGATGGGATGCCGCCGAGTGTGCGGGCCGATTGCCACATCTCCGGTCTCGCTCAGGGCGATCAACTCTGTCCAATCGAGACGCTGCTTCTCGCTGCTCGGTTTTATGCCGCACGCCTGCGCGATCATCTCCACAAGGCGCTCGGCTTCGTCCGCATCTGAATGCTCGACTGCTACCACCAGCGTTTTATAAGCCGTGCCTCTCTGTTCCTTTGTGCCAAGCGCGAGCCGTCCCACGCCCGGCACTTCGATTTCTCGATTCTCTGTTCGCTCAATTACCCTGTGTAGAGTGTCCCACCAGAACGGTTCGCACGGATTGGACGTGTAGCCTGTCGCCACAAACAGCGTTGAGGGGAGTCCGTAGCGGCGCATTATTGGTGCCGCCGTGTCCATGAAGCAGCTATTTCCATCGTCGAAAGTGATCATCAGGGCACGCGGCGGCAAGGGCTTGCCATCGCGCAGGCTTTCGACCAGTTGCCACCCCGAAATGACGTTATACCTGCCCGCGATCCACCTCATCTGCGCCTCGAACTCGTCGGGATACGCATCTATGAGCGCAGGCGACAGGTCGCGATTGGCTGTGTTGTCCGGAGTATCGATCCTGTGGTACGCCAGGGTTGTCAATGTGCCGCCTGCCACCTCATTGCCCCACCTTCTGCCCGTACTTGCTCTCGAAAACGACCGCGCCCAACTGGGATACCTGCACCCCGTACACGGTGTCGGCCAAGCGCGGGTGGTATTCCAGTGCTGCTTTCTTGAAGTATTGTACCCACACATCTTTACCGTTGGCGTTGGTATCCAGCAACACGTGGCTGATAGGCGCTCCGAAAACGTGCGGCCCGCCGTTGGCTACCCAGAAGTCGAAGAACTTTTGCGGAACCTCCATCCCATCCTCAAAGATCACCTGCTCACCGTCCAGGCCGCGAGGCAATTTCGCTACAGGCGACCCGCTGCCGGTGATGGGCATCTCAAGCCCCAGGTTGCCACACTGCACATCGTCGGGCGTGCCGGCCAGCTTCGGATAGTATTCCAGCCTGGCTTTCTCGAAGTATTGCACATCGATCAACTCTCCCTGCGTGCTGATTTCGTAGAATCGCGGGGTGATCGGGTAGCCGAACACAGGCACTCCACCATTCGTATGCCAGAACCCGAACATCTTCTCGTAGACATCGTGCATTGGCCGCTCGGCATTCCAGGCCACGAACTTGCCGGGCCTTGTCCTTACCTCGCCGTTCAGTCGTATGCGCAAGTCCATATCCCAGGCCATGAGGTTATAGGGGTCGCGCTCAAGTGCCAATTCGACCATAACCCTCGCCACTTTGAGGTCGCCTCTGCTCAGCGCGGCCTCTCCGGTCGATAGCCATGTTTCCAACCTGGCAACCTGCGCCGTGCTCTTCGTTCCCAGCCTGCGCACATATGCAGAGCGCTCGTTCCAGGCTGCGGTATCCGGTTTCTTCTGGCCCGGCTCTTCAGCCAGGATCACGGTCGAGAACAGATGCTCGACCTGTGGCGATTCCATGCTCTCGACTACCTCCCCGTATGTAGATGTTGCCATCGTCTTGTTCCTCCCAAACCATCCTCGAAGACCTGTTCGTCTGATCCGCTTGTTGTTCGATCCTTGATTCACCTGCCCAACTGTCACTGTTGCCATGGGCAAAACGGGCACATAGCTCCTGGCGATAAGGCGTAGTGCCGCTATTAGCGAAATGATCATCCACAACATATACAAGAATGCGCCGTGTAACGACATGGCAGTGACCAAGTAGCCAATAAACACAATAGCTAACCACCCAGCAAGCTGGTGTTCCCTGGTCGCCCCTGCGAACTTGAACCGCCTGCGAGCATCTATAAGAGCGAGCCACGCCGTTACTAGCAGGCCCCCGAACACGATGATGCCCATAACGCCATGCTCTGCCGCTACTTCGAGATAGAGGTTGTGGGGTGGAATGCCCGTAGACACCCTCGCGAACTCCGTCCCCTCCAGGTAGTCCAACTGGTAAAGAGGATAGTTCTCCCTTCCCACGCCAATGAGGGGGTGGTCGGCGAACATCTCGATTGCCGCCTGTGTCGCGCCAGCTCGCCCCCTGATCGAGTCCTCTCCGATAATGGTCAACTGGTTGCCCTGTGCTACGTCAACGATAGTTGTAAGGCGCTCCATGTAATTAGATGGCAGGAGCGGCACAGCCAACAGCAGCGCCACCACACCACCCACTAACAAGAGCGGATTGGGGCGCTTGAATATCACCACTGCGATGGCGATAACCCCAAGTGCCAGCGCGTCGCCTCGTGAATAGGTGAGGATCACAGCTACCAACAGTATCCCGGAGCAGACAAGGCCCGCCAGCCTCGCCAGAGCGCCCCGCGCCTCAAACAGCAGATAGAGCGCAATGGGCACTACTATCAACAGCAATTGCCCGTAGTAGTTGGCGTCGCCAATAGTCCCGCCGGGCCGCGCGCCTTCGGTGTCGCCCGCGATATCGCTCACGCGGTACTGCGCCAGCCCACCGAAATCCTGATCATAGCGCCCGGTTACGGCCTGGAAGATCGTCAACGAGGCCAGAAACACCCCCGCTGCCATCACCGCATACAGGGCAACGTGCATCCTGCGTATGGTCGTAAGGGAGTTGATCACTATCAGATAGGTGAAGAAATCGCGGAGGAACTCGATCATGTTGTCCACGACCAGGCTGGAATTACGAGCGTAGACCACGCCAAGGGCAACCATCAGGCCGTATGCTATGAGCCACCACGTCAGCCGGTCGCCCGCCGGCCTTTCATGCTGCACGAAGACCCGGTAGCCAAGCACGGCGGTTACCAGTGCCATGCCTATGAAGCGTGCCAGCGACGGGAAATCGTGATACCTGACGAGGATGCTCAGGAGGTCTGTGTAGACAAGCACCAGGTAGATGATAGATGCCCAATGCGGTCGCGCCAGCACCACCAGCAACCCGAAGGGAGCGAGCAGGCCGAGCACCAGCATTACAGTGCTAAGGCCAAGCCCCACGCCCAAGCCGAGACCCAGGCCCGCCACCAGGGCCGCCACCAGGGCCGCCAGCACGACCGGCCATGACCAGCGCGATTGTCCAGGCTGCGGGGCAGCACCGGGCTGATAAGCCTGTGAGCCGGGCAAATGGAACCCGCCCTCGCGGGCTAGCCCTCCCAATACTCTTGTCTCCGTGAGGCTCATTGCCGTCCTAACCTGGGTACGAGTTGTCTTTGCGGGTCGGTTGGAGCGCATCGCCGTGCTGTGGCTCTGCATCGGCGTCGTTCGGCCAGCTTCCCACGCGGGGCTGTCGCCCAGGCAGCAGGTATCCGGTTGTGAGCCGCCCGCCATTGATCACCGTCATATCGTCGTGTCCGATCTGTTGAGCATTGGGCGGCGGCGGGGCCAGCGAAGGCATCGCCGATGGCAGGGCCTGCACGCCATTGGGGACCAGAGAGCGTATCTGCGGCTCGTATGCGACCCGGCGCGGCATCCTGAGGTACTCGATTGCCAGTGCCAGCAGTATGCCGAGCGCCAGTCCAAGCCCTGCGCCTATCGGTATATCTCTGCTTGGCACCGGTGAGGTCGGCGCTGTCGGCACGACAGCCATCTCGATTGGCGCAAGCTCTATCACTCTGTACAGTTCAAGCCCGCTTGCTACCGAGGCATTCACGGTGGCGTTCACGTAGTTAGTCAGCAGTTGCGGGTCGCGGCCTTTCGCGGTCAGCTCGATAACGGTTGTGTCGGGCAGCACATTGGCCTCGATTGGATAGTCTTTGGCGGTTGTTGGGTTAAGGCCGACTTCGTCTTGTGCCTGTTTCTGCACATCGGCTGAGGTGAATAGCTGCGCGAACGTTCCGATCACCGACTTCATACCGAGCTGGCTGATCATATTTACCAGGTCTCGTGTATCGGTGAGCACGCCGGTCGCGGGCCTGGCCACCACCCGCGCCTGCACGCTGTATGTGGGCGACTTCGTGAACGAGATAGCCGCCGCGACCCCTGTAGAGATGAGCGCCGTCAGCAGCACGACCCACCAGTAGCGGCCTATGATCTTTAGATAAGTAACTACTTCCATACCAGTCTCCTATGACGAATGGCGAGTGACGAGTGTGGCGCGTCGTCTTTCGCCGACCTTACGCGCGTAAAGCTCTCTGTAGATTTCGTCCACGCGGCTTACCATGTGCTCAGTCGTGTATGCTTTGCGCACCCGCGCCAGTCCGGCTTCTCCCAGCCTGTGGCGCAACGATGCATCGCTTGCCAATCGCTCAAGTGCTAATACGAGCCTGGATTCATCCCCGGGCCGCACCAGCAAGCCGTTCACGTCGTCTTCCACTATCTCAGGCACGCCTCCGACCTGCGTCGCTACCAGGGGCAGACCCACCGCCATAGCTTCCAGCAGGACGATTGGAAGCGCCTCGTTATTCGACGGAAGCACGAAGAGGTCCATCGCGCCCAGCAGGCGTGGGGTGTCCTGTCGCGTGCCCACAAATTGCACTCTGTCTGTCTGCCCTTGTGCCAACTCGGTGTTCAATCTTTCCAAATCGGGTCGCAACTGACCATCACCAACGATCAGAAGGCGAACCTGCTCATTCTTAGGTTTGTAGATAGCCCTGATAAGGTGGTCAACGCCTCCCTTCTCCGGGCTAAGCCTTCCCACCAGCCCGGCCAGCAAAGTATCGCCCGATATACCGAGTTCGCGCCTCGCGCCCACTCTCTCCTCAGGGGTGGGTGGTCTGAATGTGGCCGTATCTACCCCATTGTAAAGCACACCAATCGTCTGTAGAGGCACCCCCTCGACCTTGCTGACCAGTCGCTTGCTGGCCTCGGAGGGCACAAGCACGCGGTCGCTAAGCCGGTGGAGCAGGCGGTTGACCAGTGCTTCGCGCACCGAGATGGTAGACCAATGCTCGTGCGCGATGATTACGGGCACACCTGCCAGCTTACCCAGCAATCGGCCCAGCGTGTTCGAGCCGAACAGGTGTGTATGGAGTATATCCACCCGCTCGCGCTTCATCAATCTTACCAGTTTCAGCCATTGGCCCACGTCCCAGCGGCTCGTGCGCCCCTGTACGAAGGTACGCACGCTTGCAGCATCCAGCATCGGCTGGTAGTTGCCAGCGCTCCTGGTCGCGCACACCGCCACGTTGTACCTGCTTCTGTCCAGGTGGATTGCAATATCGGCCAGGGCTTTTTCGGCCCCGCCCCGCCCGGTAACATCCGTCAGTTGCATGACGTTCAATTTGGGAGCGCGCACGGCAAGACGTGGAGCCGCAGTTGTGCCACCACGAACCGATTCAGGCAGGTTCCGCACTCCCTGTTCAGCGCCTCGCATCTCGTACAACTCGGTCAGCTTGCTTGCGTGCTCCTCCCACCTGAACTGGCTTTCCACGTAGGCACGCGCTACTCCGGCCAGTTCCGCACGCCTTCCGGGGTTGTCAATGAGCACCCTGATCGCTTCGGCGAAATCGCGTGCGGTGTCGGCCACCAGCAATTGGCGACCGTGCTCGGCTCCCACACCGCGATTGCCTATGGAAGTGGTCACCACCGGAGCGCCCGCCGACATAGCCTCAAGCACCTTGTTCTGGATGCCAGAACCGGATCGCATCGGAGCGACCGCGACGGTTGCTTTTGCCAGCCATGCGCCCAGGTCATGCACCTTGCCGAGCACCTCCACAGCCGGGGTGCGCAGTCCCATAGCTCGCACGCGCTCGCTTGGACTTGTCCCCACCACCAGGAAGCGCAGGTTGGGGCGCACTCCTCGGAGTAAAGGCCACACCTTGTCTAAGAACCACAGCACCGCCTCTTCGTTCGGCCCATATGCCATGTTGCCTGTGAAGATCAATGTGGCAGTGTCCCGTGCCTCGGCCGGCCTGAAAGGGAAGCGGTTCAAGTCCACGCCGTTGGGGATGACCACGATCTTATCTTCGCCACCGAGCGCTTCCTTATCGGCGGGTGACGACACTGCCAGCGCGAGAAACCGCTCCACGCTCTCCTGCTCATACCGGCGCACCCGCCTGTACTCCATCTCGTAGGCAAGCCTCACCGGGCCATGCGCGCTCTTGCGCCTGGCCTCAAGATTGAGAGCCAGCGAATCGATCAGGTCCGCGACCACCGGCGGGCGCGAAGTGGCTCTATCCCACACGTAGGGCAGCATCCTGATCAGGGCAACGTGCACCGCGTCGAATTTGTCCTCCGCCATGCGCCGGGCCAACAGATCGCGGAACCTGCCCGACATATAGTGGCTTACCTGCAGAGGCCTGGTCCCGAACACTCCCAACGCCATGTTCAGCATGGCACGCGATTTAGGCAAACGGACCACTGCTACATCGTCGCACAGGCGCTCTATATGGGCGCGGTCGTGCTCGCTTACGGGAGCATCGGCGATGCTGAGCAGGGTAATGCTGTGCCCGGCCTCATGGAGCGCGCTGATCTGGTGGTACGCACGTAGCGTATCGCCTTTGATCGGAGGATATGGGAACCTGGGAGTAAGAAATAGGATTCGCACGGTGGCAGCGTCGGGTGATACCAGGGCCACACACGAGGCGACGATCCGGCACAACTCAGGCAGCCGTTCCTGTCCAAAAAAAAGTAGGCCGCCTATCGCTATGCGACGCCGGTGACTATAAAACTAACGTTCAATCAGCAGCATGCTGCTGCGCTTGTGGCAAGCCAGAGGCCGGTCCCACATCGTGTGCCTCGTGCTTCACACGATGTGAGTGTGAGCATATTGCCTTTCGGCGCGTTGTGCGGTCACGGTCTTTGAGAGATAAAGTAATCGCCGCTCGCCTCGATAATGTGCTCACCGGGATATTCTTTGGTGCTTGCTACCATATTGTAACCCAGCCCCCATGCGTGCACAATTACCCATTAGCGGTATATTTCTACTACCCTCCGGCCTTCAGAGGCGCGATTCACCACGCGCGTGTAAGCGCCGCTCGATGTCGTCCGCCATCAACTTTACTGCCTCCGGCGAGAACTGAAAGAACAATGACGGCTCGATTAACTCAAGCTCCATCAGCCTGAGCCTCCCTTGATCGTCGGGTGCTATGTCTATGCGAGCATAAAGTGGAATCTCTATAAGCACGTCCAGCACACCCACCGCGAAGTCGATCTCCTCCGGCATGGCCTGGGCGGGTCGGCTTGCGTGTTCCATTTCGTCGCCCATGAACGGCTCTGGCCGCCGCACCGCATGGGTGTATGCGCCGTCGATGAAAATGAGCGATCTCTCACCGTAATCGTGTACAGATCGCATGAACGGCTGCACCATCAATTCTCTCGTGGGAAGCAGCCTCTCTATATGCGCCTCAGCCTTCTCAATCTCATTGGCCGGAAAAAGCGCGGTCTCGAAACTCGACGCCGACACCGAAGGCTTGATGACGAACCTGTCCCAATCTCTTTCCGATATTAGCGCGCCAATATTGACCTGCGTGCCGGCTTTCAGCCACTGTGTAGGTACCGTGTCTATCCCGCGCCTTTCAAGATCTCGTAAGTAGCACTTTTGAGAGTTCCACCGAACCAACTCAGGCGCGTTCAATACTCGCGATTGCTCTTCAGCGCGGCTCAACCATGCCAGATACTCATCCAGCCGCAAGTGATAATCCCAGGTCTCCCTTATCAGGCAAAGGGAAGGTTTGGACCAATCCACCATGGGGTCATCCCATACCAGAGGCGCGACCGCGACCCCGCGCGCCTGCAACTCCCTGAGCAGGAGCAAATCGTCCTCTACAAGATCGGGGAGTGCGGCACAAGTTACAAATGCGACATCCATCTCCCACCGTTCTCCCACCGCTACCGCAACATATATATCCGTCGTTTATCTTTCGTCTTTCGTAGTCCGTCTCGCAGACAAACAGAAACCCCAGACGGTCCTGACGGATCTTCTGGGGGCCTGTTAGTCTTTAGAAACAGACCCGAAAGCCTAATTCCTTCGACTGATTTGAGTATATGGCAGTGGGGCGTGCGTGTCAACGACTAATCGCGATAGTTTTCCCCAATGCCGTCATTGTTGGAAGGGGCTACGCATCTACCCGCAACCACCAATCGCCAACCGGCAACTGACTACCGGCTGACGCTCTTCATCATCCCGGCAACCCGGTCGCGTTCGTGCTTGGAAAGGAGACGCTTGCGAATGCGGAAGGTCTTGGGTGTGACCTCCAGCAGCTCGTCGTCGGCAAGGAACTCGATGGCGTCGTCCAGGGAGAGAACGCGGGGCGGCTCAAGCCTGATAGCCTCCTCGGCTGTGCTGTTCCGCATATTGGTCAGGTGCTTCTTCTTACAGACGTTCACCTCAAGGTCGCGCTCGCGGATATGCTGGCCCACGACCATCCCCTCGTACACGTCAACACCAGAACCCAGGAACAACTGGCCTCTCTCCTGCGCGGTGTTGAGGCCGTAGCTTGACGTTAGGCCGGTCTCCCAGGCGATCAGCGAGCCAAGTTCGCGAGTAGTGACCGGCCCGGACAAAGGCCCGTAGCCCGCGAACAGCGTGTTGACGATCCCCTGGCCGCGAGTGCGCGTCAGGAACGACTGCCGGAAGCCCAGCAGACCTCTCGTGGGCACTTTGTAGACGTAGTGCACCGAGCCATCGTCTCGGTACTTCATGTCGATCAAGGTGCCCCGGCGCTGGCCCATCATCTCGACCACCACGCCCGCCGCCTCCTGAGCTACCTCGATCTCGGCCTGCTCGTAAGGCTCCAGCTTGTGGCCGTCCTCTTCGTGAAAGATCACTTCTGGCTTGGATACCTGGAACTCGTAGCCTTCGCGACGCATGGTCTCAACCAGGATCGCCAGGTGCAATTCGCCTCTACCGCTTACCAGGAAGGTGTCGGCGCTGTCGGTGTCGGCCACGCGAAGCGCCACGTCACGCTGTAGCTCGTTGTACAGTCGCTCGCGAATCTGGCGGCTGGTAACGAATTTACCGTCGCGCCCGGCGAAGGGGCTGTTGTTCACGCCGAAGCTCATCCTGACAGTCGGCTCTTCAACCTTGATAGGTGGGAGGGCCTGGGGGTCACTCGCGTCTGCTATCGTTTCACCGATATTGATGTCGGTTATTCCTGCCACCGCCACAATATCACCGGCCTGAACCTCGTCCACCTCGGTGCGGGTCAGCCCCTGGAACGTGAAAACCTGTGTGACCTTCGCTAGCGACATATCCCCCTGATGGTCAACTCGCATAACAGACTGAGCCCTGTGCAACTTACCCGCATGCAGGCGGCCTACCGCGATCTTCCCCTTGTATTCGTCGTATATAGTTGCCGTTACAAGCATCTGGGCGGGGTCGTCGGGCCGCACTTCGGGGGCGGGTATGGTCTCCAGGATCGCCTCGAACAGCGGTTCGAGGGTCGGCCCCATGTGATTGTGGTCCGTGCCGGACTCGCCGGTGAGGGCATTTGTATAGATCACGGCGAACTCGGCCTGTTCCTCACTCGCGCCCAGGTCGAGAAACAGATCAAACGTTTCGTTGAGCACATGGTTAGGCCGGGCATTGGCCCTGTCTATCTTGTTGATCACCAGGATCGCCCTGTGGCCTCGCTGTAGCGCCTGCCTCAACACAAATTTGGTCTGCGGCATTGGCCCCTCGACCGCATCAACCAGCAGAAGCACACCGTCCACCATGTTCATCACGCGCTCTACCTCGCCTCCGAAGTCGGCATGGCCCGGCGTGTCCACGATGTTGATTTTGCGACCATGGTAAACGACGGCGGTGTTCTTCGCCATGATAGTGATGCCGCGCTCGCGTTCGAGGGCGTTGGAGTCCATAACCCGCTCGGCCACCTGCTGGTTCTCGCGGAAGATGTGGCTCTGCTTGAGCATGGCATCAACCAGGGTGGTCTTGCCGTGGTCTACGTGCGCTATTATCGCTATATTTCTGATATCGTCTCTTCGCATTCTCTTTTTCTTACCCCACAAAAAAGCCCCGTTCCGACGGGGCACTGATTCCTGTCATCCTGTAATTATACCAGATTCGGTTGTTTGTCGTGAAAGGATCGATGTCTGGAGTGTTTGCGCTACATATCCCTTAGAATACAATAAGTGAAAACCACCCACACAACGGCAAATCTAGACGAACAAGCCTGCCTACTGTAAAGTGTTGTGTAGTGTGTGCATAATGCAAAGGAGGCAGGAAATGACAACATCGGCAGCGGACCTGCGGGAATACGATGTAACAGCAGATACTACCGCTACACCGGGGCGCGTGCTTTGCAGCGTGCGCAATCACCATGTGATCATTGATGGTCCAGTGCAGAACGGTTTTCCGGGTGAGGAAATGACCCCGCCTGAGCAATTTTTGTCGGCTGTGGCGGCCTGCGGTGTTGAACTGGTGCAAATGCTCGCGATCAAGCAGGAGTTACCACCTCCAAACATAAGTGTCAAGATCCATGCCATTTTGGATCGCGCCAACCCGGTGCGCCAGGACTATACAGTGTTCAATCATGTGCAGGTGGATTGCCACCTGAGAGGCGTCACCCAGGAGTTGGCCGATGAACTGGTGGAAGGGTTCACACGTCGCTGCCCACTGTTCGGCTCAGTGAGGGTGTCCTGTCCGGACGTAAAGGTGAGCGTGACGGTGGATAGGGAAGTGTCAGAACCAAGGGCTCCCAATCTCTCCTTTAGCGCTCAAAACGTTTCAGCCAAGCCTTAGACGCAAATATGATTTGCTGTTAGGCTGCAATCAGCGAGTTTTGCAGAGCACCAAACCGCTGCCGGAATAGCCGGCGTTGTTCAGACAGCGGCACCTGATCCAAAACCTCGCATCGGATAGTAGCGCTGCTTGATCCCTCGGTGGTCTTGCTCATAGGGTCGAAGAGCGGCGCGCCACAGTCTTGCAACTGCACGTTTCCGCCCAGCGCCCTCAGAACTGGGCGGGCAACTCGTCGCTGCTGTAGTGTGTAAATACCCGTCCGACGCCTGGATCTCCCTTGTGTACGGGTCAGAGTCGGTTTATGCTTTTGCATGCCCACCCATTTCTACCTGCTGGTGCAGCTTCTCAGACTGCTCTTGGATCTGCTCGCCACCCGCCGTTTGTCTGACCAGCACAAGGACCTTGAGATCCTCCTGCTTCGCCACCAGCTCCGTATCCTGCAGCGCAGACTCCCCAACTCCCGGCCACCCCGCGTCTCTGTCTGGGAGAAAGGCATTCTCGCGCTGCTCGCTGCCCAATTCAGAAGGTACACCGAAGGCACGCGTCGCACCCTGGATGAAGTCGTCTTGCTGTTCAAGCCCGACACAGTCCTTCACTGGCACCGACAACTGGTCAGACGAAAATGGACCTTTCGACGGGTTGGCAGACCATGCGTTGCAATTGAGTTGGCAGAGCTCATAGTTCGGCTGGCCCAAGAGAACCCAAGATGGGGTTACAGCAAGATCCAGGGGGAGTTGCTCAAGCTTGGTTACTCGGTCAGCCGATCTAGCGTGAGAAACGTCCTCAGAAGCCATCGGATCCCGCCCGCTCCACAGCGTAAGAAGAGTGGCACCACTTGGCGGAGCTTTCTTGGGCACTATGCCCACCAGATGTTAGCCGCTGATTTCTTCACGGTAGAAACCGCACGCTTGAGGACATTGTATGTCTTGTTCTTTATCGAGCTGAGCACTCGCCGAGTGCATCTATCCGGTTGCACTACCCATCCGACGTCTGCGTGGGTGACACAGCAAGCGCGAAATCTCGCCTGGGAGTTGGGCGACATGCAGGATATCCAGGATGTGGGAGATCGAAAGTTGCCAATACGCTTCCTGATCCACGACCGAGACGCCAAGTTCACCTTCCGTTTCGATGTCGTGTTTGCTTCAGAGAGCATCGAGACGATACTCACTCCGTACCGGTGCCCTAAAGCGAATGCGTTTGCTGAGCGCTGGGTTCGGACAGCGAGGGAGGAATGCCTGGATCAACTGCTCATAATCAGCGAGGGGCACCTACACCGAGTGCTAGCCGAGTATGTGGAGTATTACAACCAAAGAAGGCCGCACCAAGGTATCGGCCAGCGTATTCTGGTGCCCGTTTCAGTGAGAAGGGCAGCCAAGCCAGCAGTCGGAAGTGTTGTTAGCCTTGGTCGCCGGGATGTGCTTGGAGGGGTCATCCACGACTACGATTGGGTCATTATCGATGCTGCATAAGCCCCTTCCTGTGCACGGACGAGTTATTGCACACTACAGGCCCCCCTTTTTGGTGCCAGTGCCATCTTGGCCATCTTGGCCATCTTGGCCATCTTGATCAGTGGCATTGGGGGCACTCACTGCAGAAGCAGCAGGCGCTGCAGAAGCATTGGTACGGATGACTTCGAGGTAGGCATGTGCAAACATAGCCAGCGTGATATGACGGTACCATGCATTCCAACGCCGCACTTCATATTGATCCAGCCCCACATTCCCTTTGGCTGCCTCAAAGCTTTCCTCAATCGCCCACCTCACACCTGCTACCCGCACCAACTCCTCAACAGGTGTAGCGTCTGGACCAAAAGCAAGATAGTAAGCAAGTTCCGTAGGGTCGCTCAAACTGCGCCGAGCCAGTAGCCAACGGGCCATGTGAGCCGTACCAGCTCTGTGCTGGTGAGGGAGTTGAATACAAGCCCACTCATAGAGCCGCTCTCCTTGGCTCCCTTCCCCTGCGGAGAGTGTGGCCCATGCCTGCGCCTCCAGTTCGCCGATCAAGGTATCTGCTCGTTGCTGGTGACCGGCGCGCCAGATAGCGTGATCACAGGAGACCGCCAACACGTAGGAGTGTTGATTAGTTTCTAACCAGTGCCGTAATTCGCTGTCGTCCCCGTAAACTGCATCTCCCGTCACCCACCCAGCCGGAGTTGGAACCTGACCCCCAAACGCCCGCGCTAGCATCTGCTGAGCAAGCTGTGGTTTGGTAGCAAACACTACCTCGTCCGGTACGCCTGCCTCCTTGCGGCGCTGCTCATCAAGTGCCCACTCTTTTGGCAGATACAGTTCTCGGTCCAAGAAGGTATGTCCGTTAGGGCTTGCATAGGCGAGAAAGACGCCAATTTGGCAGTTCTCGATGCGCCCTGCTGTTCCACTGTACTGCCTCTGCACGCCGACCGACTTGGTACCCTTCTTGATGAAGCCGGTCTCATCCACGATTAGCACTCCCCGTCCCCGAGGATCGCCAAGATGCTCGACCACGTAGGAGCGCAGGTCGTCGCGGACAGCATCAGCATCCCAGTGAGCGGCATTGAGCAGGCGCTGTACTCCTTGTGGCCCAGCTTCGCCCAGGTGCTCAGCCAATTGCCAGCCATTCTTGCGCTCGACACGATCCAGGAGTGCTGCCAGATACCGCAGGGCTCGATCCCGGACTTCAGATCGGCGGAACCGGCTACTGATACGAACATGCAAGGCATCCAATCCCCCTCGCCAGCCCTCAATGTCCTCTCGCCATATACGTTCTTGCTCTGTCTGCTGCGTTTGCACTCTTCTCTCACTCGTCATCATCTGGTATCCTCCCTCCATTTCCATTCTAATCAGGATACCATACATTTGGATATAAGTGTCGCTGTAGTATTAGCAGGCTGCTGGTCACGGCGTATCAATGACGAGCACCGCCTCGTGTACCAGGTACTCGAAGACAAGATCCGCATCCTGGGGATCCGACCTCATCCGGACAAAAAACAACGGTACAATTCGGTTAGGCTGGGGCTATTTGCCATAAGATGTATTCTCTTTCTCGATGTCGTTCGCTAAGGGCAGATTGTGAGGTGAATAACAAAAGGGGCGATATCCTGAGCCTGACCGATCCTAGAGAACTTCGGCAAACATTACAGTACTTCCACGCGATCAGTAGCTACAAAATCGAGATACGGGCGATTGTAGCTATCACATAGCTCAAGTACTAGTACTTAAGGATTAGTACGAATGCTGTACATTGTGAACTATACTACTTGCCGAAAGTATTGACATAGCATTTTAGTCGATCTATAATCTGGTTCTCAGCCTCGGCAAATTGCCTAACTTACAAGAAACCTAGCGAACAAGCGGGGGTAGTCCGTTACTTTTACCTCGGCATTTGAGCCTCAGTTGTACAACCCCTTATTGGTAAGGGACAGGACCATATCTGTTTGGCACAAACATCACTCCGCAGTTTCTACCCTCAATGTCTTGTCTTCGACTAGGTGATTCTCTTTCTCATCGTTTTAGGCTTTTCCACGATCCTCCAAGGTCGATAGACCGCTAGATAGCGGAGGTCATATGGATCCGGCCCTTACTCAAGCTATTGCTTATGTGTCTATGGTTGCACAGGTCACTCTTGGCCTTGTATTTGCAACCTCCGCCATCGGTAAAGTTCTGAATATGGCCGAATTTGCGCGAACGATTGTCCAATTCAAACTCTTGCCACCTAGAATTACGAGAGTGGCCGCTACTCTCGTCGTTGTTGGCGAGTCATCAATAGTCGTCCTACTTATGGCTGGAGGTATCATGACCTGCCTAGCCGCAATAATGGCTCTGATGCTCCTGCTGATCTTCTCTGGCGCCATCAGTTCGGCTCTCGCCAGGAATCTGGATACCGCATGTAGTTGTTTTGGGTCCAATCGGGAGCGCATTTCGCCATACGAGCTATGGAGGAATGGTGTTTTGATCCTTTGTTGCTTGTTGGTGCTAGCTCCTCTTGTCATAGGTACGTCCATCCCTCGCGAAAACGAACTTGCTACCTGGCTTCTGATCGGAACAACGGCAGGGATTCTTACGATTGTCCTAACCAATCTGCATAGAATTGGTCGGCTGGTACGCATGAGCTAAATACGGAGCGTGGAGTTATGGAATCAATTCTCATATTCAGCAATGTAGCTCTTTGGGTGTTCGTCCTCTTCAACTTCATCTTGACGCTTGCCTTAATACAACGATTGGGCTCTGGGCCTGTTTCCGCCGCCACACAGCAAGGTTTGCCAGCAGGAGAGCAGGCACCCCCATTTACAGCCGAAACACTGGCTGGTGAACAAATCACCCTTTCATCCTTTGCGGGTAGGAATGTGGCATTCATCCTTTTCGGGCTTGACTGCGCACCATGCCTGGAGGCTCTACCTGACTACGAGGCGCTTTCTCCAAAGGCTAAGCGCAAAGGCACAGAGATTGTGTTAGTAAGTCTGAACACTTTGGAGAACACCCGAGCATTTGCGGATGAACACAAGGTTCAGTGCCCAGTGATTATCGGGAACAAATCTTTTATGACAGACTACAAGGCGCGTGGCACGCCATTTTACACTCTCGTAGATGGTCAGGGCAAAGTTATCTCATCAGGGCCACCAAGCCGTAATGTGAAAGGCTGGCGCGAGTTAGCAAGTTCCTGGGAGGCGGTGGAAGATATTGTGCTTGAACCCGCTGGCGCCGCCGGCAATTGAGATGGGAAAGGAGGTGCTTGCGTAACTATAAGGATTTCGATTAGCAGGTTTGGATTGATGTGAAGACTCATGAGTAGAGGAAGGTACCTCAAAGGAGAAGGATATGGACAGCCTTGCAACTACGCTACCTATCACGAATACCTTGCTCGCCGTTGTTGACCAGCTAGGTAAGCGCGTTCGGATCCTTGATGTTCTGGTCAAGATGGCCGCAGATCGTATTACGCCCATCAGGAGTGCATCTGCAGCCTGTGATGGTGCGGTATGCTACACTCAATGTGAGCAGACCGAAGACTGTTGCACATGCGGCATCAATCAGCATGTACAGCTTATTAGGTACAAAGCAGTGGAAGTGTTTGGCTGCGACGGTGCAGACTATTGCCCGGGACCATGCTCTTCCAGTTGCCCGTTCTGTAACGGCTGCTAGAAACAGGTTGAGCGATTACGCTGGGCCGCAAAGATTACCGCATGATAGCTCCTGATAGCTCTCAAATACATGTCAGCCCAGGAGCGCGCAGGTTACCGTGAGCGGCTGTTGTGCAGTCACAGGCGGGGCAAGTAGTCAGAATGGGATCAATTCAGCTAATCTGCCATTCCAAGAAGTATGGCCTTTGTCAGCTTGGATGGGTTCCAATCAGTTAGGAAGAGCGCACGACCTGGCGAATCTAACTCGTCAGGTCGTGCGCGCACACTTCGACGCGGCTTCACCTGCTCATCTCGTAAGTAGCTAAGCAGGGTGGAGCCAGCTAGCGCACAACCCGAGTTGACGCAGGTTTTGTACTTATTGGACCTGGAGGGTATTGCTTACTTGGAAAGGGTGTCGGTAGAGTTCATTGGCTGTCTCATGCTCGTTCTGTCGATCCTTCTGGCGGGCGGCTGTGTCGTGCTGTGGTTTTCCTTTGTCATCGTCAGAGTTGAAAACAATAGTATGGAGCCAACTCTCAAACACGGTGAGCGCGTGCTGATGTTCCGCCTCTGGCCCGACAGGTGGCTACGAAGGGGACAAGTTGTCATCATCTTGCCCTTGTTGCGCAATCGACCTGAGACACATCTGAGCCGCACGGTCAAGCCAGGGCGCAAGCCATTTATTAAGCGCATCGTTGGTTTGCAAGGAGACATCATCACAGCCCGAATCGCTGACCGGAATTCGCCGCATGAAGCGTACGATCCGACCTATAATAGCAACGGTCAACGAACTTGGCATATACCTCCCCGCCATATCTTTGTGCTTGGAGATAATTACCCTCGGGGCGAGGATTCTCTCGTCTGGGGACCGATCCCTGAGTGGAATGTTCTGGGTATTGCCTTACTCAAGTTGCCAATAGGGAGGTTAGGACTGAGAGAACGTGCGCGGTATGCAGATACCCTTACTTGCACCAAGATGAGCGAGTTTCGGAGAGGCGGCTAGGTGTTGCCTTCCAGACTACAGAGGTTAACTTGGTCATTCCATGCCAACATTATCGAGCTTCAGTGGATAGAGTTTATGGAGAGATCGACCAGAAGTCTTCTTGCACACCAAACAGGTGTACGATATTTAACGCCAGTTCCAAGGTCACTAATCCAACATGGCCGAAGTAATAGCTACATCTCACACACATGAGCAAGAACTACTAGCTGCGTCTCTCAGGATGGAGAGCCCGTTCCGAATCGTCTGGCGGCGATTTCGCAAGAAGAAAGCGGGCGTCTTAGGGGTCATTTTGCTGGTTCTGCTGTCCATTGCGTGCATTGTGCTGCCCATGTTGTCAACATTTGATATCCAGCAAGTGAATGCAGTTCAAGGTTACGCCACATTTGGACAGACAGACCTGCTTGTGGGTGGTACGCATTGGCTAGGCACCGACTGGCTGGGCCGCGACTTTATGGTTCGCCTGTTCGTTGCTGGACGCACCACTCTGTTTGTGGCACTGATTTCTACATTGCTGGTGGTAATTATTGGTTCCATAGTTGGCGGGATAGCCGGTTATTACGGCGGGTGGATAGATACGGTGCTGATGCGCTTCATTGACTTCTTACTAGCGCTCCCATTGCTGCCGCTCTTCCTACTTGCTGTCAGATTTCTACGCCAGACCCCAATCCTAAAGCCGTTATGGCTTGACCCAAACGCAAACTCGTATCTAACACTGGCTGTGATCAGCGGAGTGTTCATTTTGTTTAGTTGGATGGGGTTGGCGCGCCTGGTTCGGGGCTCAGTGCTGTCTTTGCGTACACTGACTTACGTGGAGGCGGCGCGTGCCCTTGGGTCGAGCAATCGGCGCATTGTCGTCCGCCACTTGCTCCCAAATAGCATCGCGCCTATTCTTGTATCCGCCACCTTCGCCGTGGGTGATTTTATCATTCTGGAATCGGTTTTAGCATACTTCAATCAGGGAATCTACGACCCACCGCTTCTGTCATGGGGTAATCTGCTAGTCGCCAATCTGACGCTGGCCTATAGCATTACCGAGCCTAACCCCTTCGTGAGCGTGCGCGGATGGCTCTTTTTCCTGCCTGGCCTCCTGGTGATTGCTACTGTGCTTTCCATCAACTACATTGGCGATGGGCTTCGAAACGCACTCGACCCGCACAGACGATGAAATAAGCCAATGGAGAATTACACGATTGTAACCCTCATGTCTCCACCATGTCGTGACCGTCAAATGCACGAATAAGTAGGACGCGATGCTAACATACCTGATACGCCAATTCATTCAGACACTAATCTTCATCTTGCTTGCGTGGCTAGTGCTTTATACCGTGCTGATTTATCTCATGCCAGGGGGGCCAGCGAACCGTTACAGTGCGGTAACGCAAGATCGTGCATTCCGTAATACACAGCGCCTCCTGGAGCAGCAGTATAGCCTCGATAAGCCCTGGCCACTCAGTTTCCTGGGGTGGCTCTACAATCCTGATGAAATGACCGACACAGTCCTCGATGAAAACGACAAGCCAATTGAGATCACGAAGGGTATTGATTTTACAGTCGGCCCTATTCACCTCAGAGGGTCCGGTATGCTGACGGGAGATTTCGGTCGTCAAGAGCGCGTTCTAGGAGCACGCTTTATACCTTCGCAGCCGGTTGCAGACGCTATCGGTGCACGCTGGGTCAACACGGTCACGATGATAGGTTTGGCCTTCATAATAGCCGTGCTAGCGGCCATCCCCATAGGAATCATAGCAGCAGTAAGGCAAGGAACCTTGCTGGACAATACGCTGACTTTCGCCACTTTTACGGGATTCTCTATACCCCCTTTTATGCTTGGTCTACTAATGGCGATCATTTTTGGGATACTGCCCTATCAGTTCAGAGCACGCTTTGGTTGGGAGTGGCTCCCCTATTTCCCAGGAGCGCTTGCATCAAGTAGTCTAGATTTGTCCAATAACCTCGCTGATCGCCTGTACCATCTGGTGCTGCCAGTCGCCACTCTGGCCTTGCCCCAGATAGCGCTGTTATCCAGGCATGTGCGCTTCTCCATGCTTGAGATTATTGGGCAGGACTACATACGAACCGCCTGGGCTAAAGGGTTATCCGCCAGACGAGTGATATTAAGGCACACGTTTCGTAATGCCCTAATACCCATAATTACAACAGTGGGGCTGATTATGCCCGTCTTGCTAACAGGGGCAGTCATGGTGGAATCAGTTTTCGGTTACCCAGGCATGGGACAGCTTTATTTCAAGGCGCTCGGCGGGTGCCTCGCAACCGGTACAACGGGCGAGGGATTATGTCCTCCGGGCCAAGCTCTACTTCCCTTGGACTATCCGATGACCCTTGCGCTTACCATTATGATGATTGCGGCGGTCGCCTTCGCCAATATGATTGCGGATATCTTCTACACTTTCGCCGATCCAAGGATCAACTACAAGACTCTTTAGGTCGAGTTTTCAAGCATAGAAGGCTTCTAGACAATTCCATTTCGATAGTTCCCAACCACCAACATCCGATAATATTGATTATCTGCTGGTTTCCCTGTGGTATACTGCTGATAACGCGCAAAATCTGGGGTGCTAATCCGCCTAAAGTACATCCGATAACAGGGAGAGTGGGTTATGGGTGCCAGCAATGCCAGGACAAGAGCCACTAGGAGTACCGATGCTACGACTGCTACCACTACCAAGAACTCATCTACTCCTCTGGCGCCCTCTGTAGCCCTGGTCACCTATCTGGAGTGGCTCAACAAGCAGCCTCTGGCCGGTAACACCCGGCGCACTTACCGTGTTCGTGTAACCCAGTACTGCGACTTCCTGGCGAGCTACCCCACTCGCTATGGTGACTATGGTGACCCCCTGCGGGAACGGTCCGCCCGCGACTACGCCGTCCGTGACTACAAAGCACATCTGCAAACTGTTCGCCATGCCAAACCCAGCTCAGTCAATCTCACCCTGGCAGCCCTGGATCACTTCTACCGCTTCCTGAGCCTTGGCCCTCCCCGTGTTGATCGAGAGGACCTGCCTCAGCAGGCTCCGAAGGCGTTAGAACAAGACGAGCAAGTGCGCTTCTTGCGTGCAGTGGAGCGCAGCGCCTCGGTACGTGATCGAGCCATTGCTCTGTTGCTATTTTACACCGGTCTACGAATCGGTGAAGTTGCCGCCCTTGATGTCGACGATGCCCCCGTGTCTGCCCGCAAAGGCAAGGTCATCGTCCGGTTGGGGAAAGGCCAGACCTACCGTGAAGTGCCACTGAACGTCGAAGTTCGCAATGCTCTCACCGCATGGGTGGAGGATCGAAGCAAGGACTTTCCTCAACATGGTTATGGTCAATACGATACCAAGGTCGGTAATGATGCTTTGTTCTTGAATCGCTCAGGTGGTAGGCTCTCATCCCGCGCCATTGACTCGCTGCTGCGTCGTCTAGCCACCGAAGCTGGATTGAGCCTGTCCGCCCATACCTTACGCCACACCTGCCTTACCAACCTTGTGCGGCAGGGTACGGACCTGGTGCTGGTGGCGGAACTTGCCGGACACAAACGCCTTGAGACCACTCGTCGCTACAGCCTGCCGAGCGCAAGCGAGCGGGAAGCTGCTATGGAAAAGCTGAAGGTACGCTACTAAGGCCACTAGCGCCACTAGCGCCACTAGCGCTACAAACGCCACTAAGACTGCTGAGCTTGAGCTACTAATGTCCTCCGGTTCGAACCAGGGGTTCAATTAACGTGCCGTTTATTAATTCATTCTTGAATACATAATTGAGGTGAGCCACTAATGCCTGGCCAGTTTCTCACGGAGGCGGAGCGCGCTCGTTTGAACCGCTTTCCAGACGAGATTGCACCCGACGATCTGAATACATATTTCACACTTAGCCCATCGGATCGCCAGTACATCCAGCTTCATCACCGGCCCGCGACTCAGCTGGGCGTCGCCCTTCAGCTCTGTGCCCTGCGCTACCTTGGCTTCTCTCCCGCCAACTTGAAGGCGGCTCCCAAAGATGTGGTCCACTTCCTCTCCCAGCAACTTGCAGTGTCAGATGATACTCTGACCAGCTATGGGCAAAGAGCGCAAACTCGCACCGAGCAGTGGCAACTGGTGCAGGAATACCTGGGTTACATGGGAGCAACGTCAGCAGACCTGGAGATGCTTACCACCTGGCTCATTGAGCGGGCACAAGAACACGATAAGCCTACTGTGCTCTTCCAATTGGCAGCCGAAAAGCTGCACACCGACAAGATCGTGCGGCCGGGAGTAACTGTCCTGGAACGGATAGTCGCTCGTGCTCGAGATCGAGCTTACAAGGAAACTCTACACAAACTTCAACCATTGTGCTGAGTGCGGAGCGTGGAGAGCGTGGAGAGCGTGGAGAGCGCGGAGAGCGACGAGCGTGGTTGGACAGCTTGCTGGTGCCCGATGAGAGTTTGGGCCGCACCCGCTTCGACTGGCTCAAGAGGCGAGCGAGAGGCAACACCCCTAAAGCTGTGCTGTCGGCTATCGCTCGCATTACCTATCTGCGAGAGCAAGGGGTCGACAACTGGGATTTGTCCGCTATAAACCTGAACCGGCGCAAGTTCCTGGCGCGGTTGGGCAGGAAAACCTCCAGTTGGGCGCTTGGACGGGCACCTGGGTACCGCCGTTATCCGATCCTGGTGGCCTTTCTGCAGCAGACGCTCGAGGAGTTGATAGATGAAATCCTCGATCTGTTCGACCGCTACCTGGCTGATGCCGATAGCACCGCTCGCCAGAAACTGGACGAGTTCCGACGCACCACGGCAAGGGCAGCCAATGAGAAAGTGGTCCTCTTTGAAGAAGTGGGCGAGATCGTGTTGAACCCGGAAATCGCAGATGGGCAGTTGCGCCGATCCATTCACGAGCAGATCTCTCCCGAAAAGATGAGAGTGGCGGTGGAGGAATGCAAGCGCCTACGCCGACCGCTTGACGACAACTACTACGACTTCCTGGCCGACTGCTACCCTACGCTGCGCCAGTTCACGCCTGCTCTTCTTTCTACTCTCACTTTCCGGTCTAATCGAGCAACCAGTGCCTTGCTTGAAGCCGTCGACTTCGTGCGACAGTTGAACGAGGAGCGTAAGCGCAAGGTATACACTACCGCTCCAATGGGGTTCGTGCCGTCTCGTTGGCACTCCTACCTCCGCCCAATCAGCCCCATCAGTAAAGTAACCAGTCGGGATACGAATAAGGATACAAAGAGATACCGCAACACGCACAAGATGAACAACAAAGGGGAGAAGGATCATGGAGAGATCTCCCGCCGTTATTACGAGTTGTGCGTGTTGTGGGAGTTGAGGGTAGCGTTGCGAGCAGGCAATATCTGGGTGGAGGGCAGCCGCCGCTATGCCGACCCGGAGAGCTACCTTATGTCACAAGCGGAGTGGAAGACCAGGCGGGCTGAATTCTGCACGCTGATGGGTGCTCCTATTGACGGTGCCGAACGCCTGGGCGAGCATAAGCAGGCGCTGACTGAGCACATGAACGAACTTGGCGAGGTGTTGGACCGCGACGAGCATGAGGATGGGCACGGGCACGGCTATGGGTATGAACAAGTGAGGCTGGAAGATGGGGAGTTGGTGATTTCGCCTTTGGAAGCTGAGGAGTTACCGGACAGCATGCATTTGTTGGAGGGTCAGGTAGCGGCACGTCTGCCGAGGCTGGAACTGGCTGACCTGGTGGTTGAGGTAGATGGCTGGACCCACTTTACTGACCATTTCACCCATGCGGCAGGGAGCGAACCCAGAACACAAACAAACCTGGGTCTGCATGACATGGAGCACATCACCGAGTTCTCGCCCAAGGAGTTGGCCTGGTGTTCGAATTGGTACTTGAGGGACGATACCCTTCGCCCGGCAATCGCCACGTTGGTGAACCACCAACACCGCCAACCTCTGAGCCAGCTGTGGGGTGGAGGCACACTCTCCTCCTCGGACGGTCAGCGCTTTCCAGTGGGAGTGCCCTCGCGTCACGCACGTCCCCTGCCTCGATACTTTGCCTACCGGGACGAAGGGGTGACGTTTTACACCTGGACGGGTGACCAATGGCCACAGTACGGTACGAAGGTGACACCGGTGACAGCCCGTGATGCCGCTTATGTGCTGGATGAGATTCTCGGCAATGAGAGTGAGTTGGAGATTGCCGAGCATACTACAGATACTTCGGGCTATACCGAAATGCTGTTTGCCGCGTTCGCGCTTCTGGGACTGCAATTCGCGCCACGCATCCGCGACCTCCAAGATCAGCGCCTCTACCGCCTGCCTGGGATGGTAGTGAGTCCCGACGTAGCTCCCCTCTTCAAAGGCACGATCAACACGGGCTTAATCCTGGAGAACTGGGACGAAATGCTGAGGCTAGCGGGGTCTCTGAAACTGGGCTTGGTCACAGCCTCGCTGACGTTAGGGAAGTTGCAGACGGTGCCCCGCAAGAATGTATTGGCAAAGGCTCTGCAAGAATATGGGCGGCTCGTAAAGACGTTGTTCATCCTGCGCTACCTGAAAAGCCCTGAGTATCGCCATCAGATAGAGCGGCAACTGAACAAGGGAGAGTCTCTGCATGCACTGCGACGCTTTCTGTTCTTCGGCAATTTGGGTCGGTTGCGCAAGGGAGAGGAAGAAGAGCACACGACACAGGCGCAAGTGCTGACGCTGGTCACAAATACCGTGGTGGTGTGGAACACAGTGTATATGATGGCGGTACTTGATGAACTACGAGCGGGAGGCTATGAGGTACGGGACGAAGATGCGAAACACCTCTCGCCAGCACGCCACGAGCACATCAACCCACATGGCAAGTATCACTTCGATTTGGAGCGGGAGTTGGGGCGGCAAGGATTGCGACCATTGCGCAAACCTTCATCAGTACCTATGAAACGACAACCCAACTAATCCAACCGTTGTTTTTTGTCCGGATGAGGTCGGATCCCCATCCTCGCGTGCCGGTACCATTATTGAACCGTCATTTATTGAACCGTCATTGAACGACTTATCGTCGAACCCACATTGAGTGAGCCGGTCCCCAGGCTCCCCTGGGCTCTCGCTGCCGACCCAGGTCAGACTGGAAACCGCCCGATTACCCTTCACAGATACCCTGTCGGACCGTTTTAGTGCGTAACCTAAGTTTGGCTAACAGCAACCCCTTACCTGCCCAGTCTGCCCGTAAGCAGGTAATAAGCATCATTCCACTGCACTTCCTTTTTGAAACCTGATAGCCGAGTATCTGCATCTATCAGGAGGAACTCCAGGCCTGCGATCTCGGCAAAATCCGCAAGGTGCTGCGACGTTAGCGAGAAGCTAAAGCCTGTGTGGTGGGCGCCGCCCGCCAGGATCCAGGCAGTGGTCGCGGTCTTGAAGTCGGGCCTGGGCAACCATAGAGCTCGCGCCGTTGGCAGCTTGGGCATTGCCTCTTCTCGCTCCACCGCGTCTACCTCATTCACAATCATGCGGAAGCGGTTGCCCAAGTCAACGATCGAGGTGGCCACTGCAGGCCCCGTCCGCGCGTCGAACACCACACGCACGGGGTCCGCCTTGCCGCCGATGGAGAGGGGGTGCACCTCAAGCCGGGGCCTGCTGCCGCTCACGGCTATAGTCTCGCACACTTCGAGCATGTGCGAGCCGAGTATCTTTGTGTCGCCCTTGCCGAAGTGATAGGTGTAGTCCTCCATGAAAGAGGTGCCACCTTCGAGCCCTGCGTCCATGACCTTCATGGCGCGCACCAGCGCCGCGGTCTTCCAGTCGCCCTCTGCTCCGTACCCGTAGCCGTCTGCCATCAGTCGCTGCGCAGCCAGGCCTGGTAACTGGTCTATCCCGTGCAGATTCTCGAAGGTGGTGGTGAAGCCCTTGAAGTTGCCCTCCTCAAGGAAGCGTCGTATACCCGCCTCCAACCGTGCTCCCGCCCGGAGGCGCTCATGTCTCTCGCCGTTCTTGCCAAGCTCTGCGGCCACGTCGTACTGGTCGTTGTACGCCTCTACCAAGTTATCTATCTCCAGCTCGGGTACTGCCTCTACGTACTCGACCAGATCGCCCAAGCCGTAGCCGTTGACCGAATAGCCGAAGCGCAGTTGCGCCTCTACCTTATCTCCCTCAGTGACCGCCACCTCTCGCATGTTATCGCCGATGCGGGCGAAGCGAGCGCCCTGCGCATCGGCCCACGCGCATGCCGCTCTTGCCCACGTGCCAAGCTCCTTCTGCACGTCTTCGTCCTGCCAGTGGCCCACGACCACCTTGCGGTGCAGGCGAAGGCGCGAGCCGATGAAGCCGAACTCGCGGTCTCCATGGGCTGACTGGTTCAGGTTCATGAAGTCCATGTCGATGTCGGCCCACGGGATCTCGCGGTTGTACTGGGTGTCCAGGTGCGCCAGCGGCTTCTGCAGCAGCGACAATCCCGCGATCCACATCTTGGCGGGCGAGAAGGTGTGCATCCACGCCACTAATCCCACGCACTTCTCGGTGGAGTTGGCCTCGAGGCACAAACGACGGATCTCGTCAGGGCCAGTTAGCACAGGTTTAACCACTACTCTCACCGGTATAGCTACCACCCTGTCCAGCGCATCGCCAATCTCCTTGGAGTGCTCAGCCACTTTCTCCAGCGTCTCGGGACCATAGAGGTGCTGGCTGCCTGTGATGAACCAGGCCTCGTATTGCTTCAGGTCAATTGCAGAAGGCATGCTCGTTTCTTCTCCTTTTGTCCTAGTGTCGTCGTGTCCTCATGCCGCCTACCCACCTACTGGCCATAGACATTCTTATACCTATAGTGCAACTTGGCAACGTCCTCAGCCGGGATATTGTCAGGGGTGCCGAGTTGGAGGGCCAGCCAGACGGATGCGGCCACATCTTCAGTCATCACTGCGGCTTTGACCGCGGCATGGGCATTCTTGCCAATCGTAAACACACCATGGTTCTTCAGTAGTACCGCTGGGGAGTTGCCTATGCTCTCGACCACCAGCTTACCGATTGACTCGTCACCGATCAGCGAGAAGCCGCCGCACGGTATCTCGCCGCCGAACTCATCGGCGATTGCCGTGAGCACCACAGGGATCGGCCTCCCTACTGCAGCGAAAGCAGTTGCGTAGCGGGAATGGGTATGTACCACGCCACCCACATCGGGGCGATGCCGGTAGATATATAGGTGGCTATAGGTATCGGAGGACGGCTTGAGGTCACCTTCAACAATATTCCCCTCCAGGTCAAGCACCACCATATGCTCGGGACGCAGATGCTCGTAGCGTATGCCTGAAGGCTTTATAGCCACAAGCCCGGTTGCCGGGTCGCGGCAGCTGACGTTGCCCCCGGTCCAGGACACCAACTGGTTTTTCGGTAGCTCCAGGTGCAACTGGTAAAGTTCTTCTTTCAGTTCCTCTAGCATAGTTTCTCCATTATTGTAGGACGGGTACCGCAGCTTTCAAGCTGTAACGTGATTTCGACTGCTAGCGACACCATGAATAGTGTAGTCCCCAAGTTATACCACGAGCGGTGTGGCACTAAATGCCTTCTACCTGAGGGTATCCACTGCGGCTCGTTCGATAACAAGTCCCTTCTTGTAGCGTTCCATGAACGCCGCAAAACCCTCGACATCCCTCTGATCGGAAGCTATCGTCGTGCCGTGTTCCCCGGCAAAGACCTTGTTGTCGAGATAGGCTTCCAAGGGCTCATTCGTCGCCTTGCGGAGCATATAGGCGGCAAGCAGTGCAATCCCCCAGGCGCCGCCCTCGCCTGCGGTCTCCATCACAGAAACGGGAACATTCATCGCTGCTGCCATGATCCTCTGCCCCACTTCCGCGGTTTTGAAGAAGCCGCCGTGACCGAGAACTTGCTCGAGTTGCACCTTTTCTTGTTCGAAGAGGATGTCCAATCCGATCTTCAAGGCGCCGAGTGCCGAGAACAGATGCACACGCATGAAGTTTGGTAGTGTGAAACGGCTTTGGGGCGTGCGAACGAATAGTGGGCGCCCTTCTTCAAGGTGGGTGATGTGCTCACCAGAAATATAATTATAAGCAAGGAGACCACCGCAATCTGCGTCGCCTGCCAGTGCCTCTTTATATAACACTTCAAACAGCTTGGCTTCACTCATCTCCACACCAAGCGCACTGGCAAATTCCTCGAACAGATCGACCCATGCATTGAGATCGGACGTGCAGTTATTGCTATGCACCATGGCGACAGGCTTGCCTGTGGGCGTGGTCACCATGTCAATCTCGGGATATACTCTCGACAGAGCCTTCTCCAGAACGATCATGGCAAAGACTGATGTTCCTGCGGATACATTGCCGGTTCGCTCTGCAACGCTGTTCGTCGCGACCATGCCTGTGCCGGCGTCACCCTCAGGAGGACAGAGCGGGATACCCACCCGCAGTCGTCCGGTGGGGTCAAGCAACTTTGCGCCTTCTTCAGAGAGCACACCCGCGGCATCCCCGGCTACAAGCACCCTGGGCAGGATATCCTGGAGTTTCCACGGGAGCCCTTCCACTGCTAGATGTTCGTTGAACAGTTCTATCATGTGCTCATTGTAGTCGTTGGTCTGGCTATTTATGGGGAACATGCCTGATGCTTCGCCAACGCCCAATACCTTTTGCCCCGTCAGCTTCCAATGGACACAGCCTGCCAGCGTGGTCAGATAGTTGATGTCCTTGATATGAGGTTCGTTATTCAATACCGCCTGGTAGAGGTGTGCAATGCTCCAACGCTGGGGGATGTTAAATTGGAGGAGATCGGTGAGCTTCTCTGCTGCCTGGGCGGTGATTGTATTTCGCCATGTGCGAAACGGGGCGAGTAGATTCCCATTCTTATCGAATGCCATATAACCGTGCATCATTGCGCTGAAGCCGATGGCGCCAACAGTCTGGAGAGGGGTGTTATACCTCTCAAGCACTTCGTTGCTGAGCTTCCGAAAGCTGTGCTGCAGCCCTGTCCAAACATGGTCCAGGCTGTATGTCCAGATGCCGTCTTCGTACCGGTTCTCCCACTCATAGCTTCCTGATGCAATGGGTGCATGATCCTTGCCGATCAACACTGCCTTGATGCGCGTCGAACCGAACTCCACACCAAGAACGGTCTTTCCACTCTCAATTGCTTTCCCGGTAGCGTTTTGATCCATGTTTCTGCATCCTATTTCTTGAAATCGTTAGTTCGCACGTATAGCACCTACCGCGCTGCACAAGCGTGAGCCTGTCTCGGGACGAAATGGGGAAGCAGGCGCTGGTAAAGGCTGTAAAATTCGTCGTCCCATATCTACCATATGTCAGACTTGCTGCTTTCAGTCTGATCAGTTATATCACTCATGTGGTGGCACTCTCTGTTTGAGGGTAGCTTACCGCGTGGTCCGAAGAAGCGTCACTGTAATACTAGAAGAGTAGAGGCTTATTGAGGGGCCTCCAGCAGGAGCACATCACGAGCTGCTATAGTGGCCCTCCCGGCAGAAACTATGCTACCGTGCAGTAGGTCGACGTAAGTTCCAGGTAAGCTCACCTCACGGGGGGCAGGTGTATGATTGAGGACAAACAACAGCCTATGGCCATTCCCTTCCCGTGTGACCACCTCGACTCCTTGCGGTGCCGATTCGGCTGTAGCAAGACCCGCCTCAGGCAGAAGCCAGCGCAGCAGCATCTCGCGGGCGGCAACATCAAGTGCCGCACCCACGTACATCGCCTTCCCATTACCGTATCGGTTTCTGGTGATGGCGGGCTGACCCGAGTAGAACTCCTGAGCGTACCGCGCAATAACCTCCGCCGTAGTGGGAGCAAGAATGTCAGCCCAGGCGTATGCGGCGCCACGAACCGCTCTTTCCAGCCCTGGAACGTGCCACTCGATATCGTTCGTCACGCCCGCAGGTAGGGAATCGTACTCGGCCACCTCTATACCGCACACCTCGGCCAGAAGGCCGGGTAGCCGCCGGTTCACGACAGCATTAGCTTCGTCTTTGACACCACTTCGGAAGAAGCAAACTAGGGTACCGCCGCCCCTCACATAAGATTGCAAGTTTGCCGCCACGTCGCTCGAGAGAACGTACAGCGGCAGCGCCACCACGAGCCTGTACGCGCTGAGGTCGTCGGTCGGAGAGATTACGTCGATACCTAAGTTGCTATCGTGGAAAGCGCGGTAAACGTCATGGAAATGCTTAGGGTAATCATAGCCCGGGTTATTGGCCTGCACCTGAAAGGCGAAACGTGAGTCGTATGAAAGGATCATGGCAACCTGAGCGTGAGGGCGCGTGCCGAGGAGGGTGTCGCCAACCTGCTTCAGCTCGGATCCCATGCGTGCCGCCTCCTCATAGCGCCGCCCGGGCGTGCCGGCGTGGTCCAGCAACCCGTGCCAGTATTGCTCGGTCCCGTGTCGTGCAGTTCTCCACCGGAAGAAGATAATGGCGTCGGCACCGTGCGCAATCTGCTGGTAGGCCCAGAGACGCAACTCGCCGG
This sequence comes from uncultured Chloroflexia bacterium, assembly GCA_963797095.1. Lineage (GTDB taxonomy): Bacteria > Chloroflexota > Chloroflexia > QHBQ01 > JADMIH01 > JADMIH01. The sequence goes on from CAWCNY010000001.1 coordinate 466,842, forward strand.
GGCGCGGCACAACGCTTACCAGGTCCCAACCGCCTGGCCCGGCTTGCTCCTCCATGACCCAGAAGTTCTTCTGCTTCAACCCCCTCATGGTCGTGGCAGCCAAGGCAGGAGCGCTCGGATCCACGTCGGCTTCGAGGCTCCATTGCGTGCGGGGGTAATTGTCCCAGGAGACGAAGTCGAGATCCCTTGCCAGATCAAAGTAGTTGATCTGGTTGTAAATGAAGCCCATCAGATTGTGCGTGATGAACTGTGACGACGTGTGGCGGCGCAGGATGTCAATCTGCATCTTCTGGTAGTCGACGTAAGTGTCGGAGGTGAAACGACGGTAATCTAGAGCAAGCCCGGGGTTTGGAACCCCGCCCGACTTCAGAGGCACCGGGATCTGTGACCAGTCCGTATAAACATGGCTCCAGAAGATGGTGCCCCAGGCCGAGTTGAGCGTCTCCAGCGTGCGGTAGCGGTCTTGCAGCCACTGCTGAAAATGCGCCTGGCAAACCGGGCAATAACAGCGATCTCCGAACTCGTTGTCGATCTGCCAGCCAACAACGTTGGCGTTACCAGCGTAGTGTTCGGCCATTGCTGTAACGATTGCTCTGGAGTGCTCACGGTAGAGCGGGTGACTGGGGCAATACTCCCGGCGGTTACCGAAAGTGCGCCGCAACCCAGTCTCATCCACGAGAAAGAGCTCGGGGTGAGCTTGCATCAGCCATGGCGGAGGGGACGCCGTCGGGGTGCCGAGGATAACACGGATGCCTTGCTCGGCGAGAATATCCATCGCGCGGTCGAGCCAGGAGAAATCGAAGGTGCCTTCGCGCGGCTCAAGATAAGACCAGGCGAACTCCGCCAGCCGAGTGATGTTGAACCCTGCTTTGGCCATCAAATCCGCATCGATGGGCCAACGCTCTTCAGGCCAGTGCTCAGGATAGTAGTCGACTCCGTACGTGAACATGGACTTCCCCTAATTAGTGGGTGCTTGACGGCCCGTGTCAACATTCACGGGGTTGTGCTCTAGGGTGATAACCCGGGAACTGCTTGATCGGATTACGAGTTCAGGCTCGAGGCTGTAAGGCTCGGCAGGCGTCAAGCTGCCTGTCCTATGCCTTGCATCGACGAGACCGTTCAGCACGCGAACGGCAGATCGGCCTATCTCCTCAGAAGGCTGTCGCACAGTTGTGAGGGGTGGGATGAAATATGACGCCTCAGGAATGTCATCGAAGCCCACGATTGCCAAGTCATCTGGAACTCGAAGACCTGAGATCCAGGCACCATGCAACACGCCTTGTGCCATCTGGTCATTCGACGCGAAGAGGGCATCCATCTCCGGAAATCTCTCGCAAAGTTTGATGAAGGCCTGCTCGCCACTGGCCGCGCCCCAATCTCCCTCGAAAATCTGGCGATCGTCATATTGGATACCTGCGGTGGATAGAGCGTCCTCCCAGCCTAGCTTTCGCTCTCGTGCCTCCCACCAGTCCAGCGGCCCCGTAATGAGGCCGATTTGTCTATACCCTTGCTCCACCAAGTGCTCGGTCGCGAGGCGCCCACCTGCTCGGTTGTCAAGAGCCACCACGGACAACTCGGATCGTGGCTGCATGGTGAGGAAGACGATAGGCACGGCGATCTGGGGCACTTGATGCTGGACCCAACTGCGGTTGTTGCCGATCTCCGGAACGGCCCATACGATGCCCTCCACCTGCCGTGACAGCAGGTTGGTAAGAATGGGGTCTATTTCTTCTGTACTTGGCTCGTGAACGATGCTCAGTAGTACGGAGTAGCCCAACGCGTTCGCCTGACGTTCAATGCCAACCACGGTCCGCGAGGGGCCGTAGAACTCGGGCGCGGTTCCAACTACGCCTAGAGTTTGGCTGCGACGGGAGACCAGCCCACGGGCAATTGCGTTGGGGCGGTAATCCAGCCGCGCGATGACCTCCAGCACGCGGTCGCGCGTTTCTTCCGAAACATCGGGGCGGTCATTGATGACTCTTGATACAGTCTGAATAGAGACCTGCGCCTCTTTGGCCACTTGCTTGATGGTTGTGTGGCTATTCAACCTGTGACGGGCGATTCTCAAGCCTTACGCTCCTTCTCAGGATCTGCACCCTCCAGCAGCTTTGAAAGACCTAGACGTTCTGTTCTGCTGGGTCGAGCGGCAAGCGAATGGGTCGTCCGCCCTGCATAGCAGACATTCTGATAGCCAGTGTTATCTCCTGATCCAGCCTGGCCTGCTGCGCCCCGTAGGTCGGCTCAGTATCCTTACGCACGGCGTCGACCAGACTCATTATGCTGCCCGCGATGCCGATCTCATCGTCATGCCACTGCTGGTTGCGTTTCTTCTGCATGGTAAAGAGTGGATTATCCCAGCGGACTATAGGGGTTTGGGGGTCGCCGGTGTGGGCGACCATCGCTTCGAGTATTCCGCCGTCTACTCGCTCCCAACGGCGCTCAACACTGATGAAGCGCGGCCCTTCTCCGCCTGGGGCAAGCAAACTGAGCCACTCCTGCACTTCCAGGCCCCGGCCCACCGTTATGCCCATGCCCCTTTCTGCCAGGAAACGGCTACTGCGCCACCACCGGAGGGCGGAGTCGTAACCCACATCGGTCCAGTGGAAAATGCCGAGCCGGCCGTCCTCATACTCGATGAGACCATGTTCTTGGGTCTCGGTTCTTGGGCCTCTGCTGTTATCAAGTTTTGACCAATGAGGCGCCAAATCGTAAGAGTGGACGGAGCCTGTCACCTGCGCTGGCCGCGCGTCGAACCCCAGGTAGCTCCGCATCACGCTCACCCCATGGTAACCGTGGCCTGCGAAGTCGTTGAACGAGGAATAAACGCGGCCGAAAAGCCCCGACTCGATCAACTTAAGCTTTATCTGCTCGAGCGGGCGGCGGTGAAACTGCTCGTCGACCTCGATCTTGAGCCTCTGCCGCGCTGCGCACTCGATGATAGCGTCGGCCTCGCTCAACTTATGTGCTATCGGCGTAGCCAGCAATACGTGAAGGCCATGCTCGACCGCCATCAGGCCGACCTGTCCGTTAGCCATGTGGGTCACCGATACAACAGCCATGGTAGGCTGCGTCTCCCGTACAAGAGCATCCAGATCCGTGTAGAAAGGAACGCCCAAAACCTGTCCCAGACGTGAGGCAGACTCCTCCCTGCGGCCCCAGACCGAGACAAGCTTAACTTCGCCGGGCAACGCCTTGAGGATCGGCCCGTAGACGTTCGCTGATCTCGGGGTCGCCCCGAGGAGCGTCACTCTTATTGGTTGGTTCTTAGGCATTTACATTCTCCTTCCAGCCACCTAGTTCGTGCAATGACAGGTTCGCGATGCAACTAGGCAGCCAGTAAGCGCTTCATCTCCAGCAGGTGGTCCAGACCGATAGCCAGCTCCGCGTCCAGCGTGGCGGCAGGGATGTTGCCCTCCCGTGCGTCATACGGCGCCTTGCCTTTGGGGAGCGGCTCCAGAGAGATCCCGCCCTCAAAGTCGATGTCATGCAGAGCCCGCACGATCTCTTTCCAATGCATTGTGCCTATGCCCGGCGCCTGGCGGGTATTGTCCGCAACGTGCAAATGCTGGAACCAGTAGTGACCTGCTCGCCTTACGGCGTTCGGAATGCCATCAGCTTCTTCGATCTGCATGTGGAAGGTATCGCCCATAACCCTACACGCTGGGTGATCAATCCGTTTTGCCAGATCTATAGCATCCTCTACGCTGTTGACGAGCCCGACCTCGTAGCGGTTGATAGGCTCAATTGTCAGGAGTATATTCGCCTGCCCGGCGTACTCCGCCGCTCGCCGCATCGGCTCGATCGCGGTGTCAAGGTCCACCTCCTTCGAGACCAACGGCACTGGCTTACCTACTAGGCTCGGCACTATCAGGACGCTGCGCGCCCCCACAGCAGCTGCCAGATCGACACAAGCCTTTGCGTAATCCACGGCCTTCTCGCGCTCGCCTGAATCGGGGTGGGAGAAGAGCCGCAGGTCATTCGGAGCAGGGCCGGGGTGCATGCCACATATGGACTGGACTGTCAGCCCAGCGTCTTTAACCAGTTCATTGACACTGTTACCGTTGTAGATAGCAGGCTCGCCGACAAGTTCGATGCCATGGAAGCCGATGGACGCTGCGCGGCTCACTACCTCGGGCAGCGGGCAGGCACCAAATATCCAGGTGTTGACAACTATCTTTATGTCGCGATTTACGGAAACCTCCTTTCCGAGGTCACTCTTATTGCTATCAAATTATCCGCCCCAGCCCTGGGCGGTGCCAACCCTTTCGGCAGCAGCACGCTCTCCGTACCCGGTACGCGCATACTCCGCAAGGGGATCTTCCGCCCCACCTAACCCCGCTCGCACCCTGGCTGTCAACGGGCTTACGTCGGTATCGAACGCCTCGCGCAGAACCAGATAGGCTCCGAGTATATCGCCCTCCTCCTGTTGGGTTCTCAGGCGCTCACGGTTCACCAACAGCGCCTTTGCGTACGCTTGCTGTACAGCCAGGACTGAAAGGATCATGGCTGGAATCTTGGGCTCTATGTTGTGCGACTGGTCAATCATGTACGCGACGCTACGCGCTGTTCTTGCCACCAGCGGATCCGTATCCTGTTCGCCACCCGTCAGTTCGTGGAAGATGAGGAAGAGCGCGAACGGGTTGATGCTCCCGACTATTAGGTCGTCATCGGCATACTGGCGGTCGTTGAAATGGAAGCCGCCGAGCAGACCTTCGGCGAGGAGCCCGGCCACTATGGCAGCCACGTTTGTCCCTTGTGCGTGATGCCCTGTGTCCACCAGCACCTGAGCCTGTGGGCCCAGCCCCCGGGCCAGCAGCGCAGCCGTTCCCCAGTCAGCTAGATCCGTGTGCCAGAACGCGGGCTCAAAGAACTTGTACTCGATGAGCATACGGCTGCCCTCAGGGAGAGCAGCGTAGACCTCCTCTAGAGTCTCGCGAAGGTATTGCCTTCGACGACGGATATCGTCCTGCCCCGGGTAGTTCGTCCCGTCGGCGAACCACAGGCTCAAGATATCCGAGCCGGTCTCGCGCATCACTACTATGCAGTCAAGCATGTGCTGCACGGCCTGCCGCCGAACTCTCGCATCCGGGTGGGTGACACTCCCCAGCTTGTATTCGTCCTCTTGGAAGAGGTTGGGGTTGATTGCACCAATGCTTATCCCTTCGCGCTCAGCATGGTCGCGAAGTGCTCTGTAGTCATCGACCTGATCCCAGGGAATGTGTAGGGCCACTGTCGGCGCAATTCGCGTGAGCCTTTGCACGAGGGCGGCATCTGAGATCTTCTCGAAGGCGGTGCGTGGTACTCCCGGCGCCTTGAACACTTTGAAGCGCGTTCCCGAATTGCCGTAGCCCCACGAGGGTGTTTCAATGCGTTGCTGTTTCAGCCGGGCCTCAACGCCAGCCACGTCCACCCCACGATCTCTTAGATCCCTGACCAGGCGCTCGTACCTGTTCTCGTCCATGGAACTACTCCCATCAAGCTATTAGCGCGAGTTGCCGACTAGGCAGCTGCGGCCAAACAACACTTCGCCAACTCAATTGCAGGCTGCACTTACGATCTCAGCGAGGCCCCGCTTCGGCGTGCAATTCTCGAAGGAAAACGACTGCATCATACGGTCGATCTCCTTTTCTCCCATCCCTCTAAACTGCTCCGCGAACGCGGGCAGAAGCGCCTGTGAGAGTGTCTCCTGGCATATAGAGCCATAAAGGTTCTCCAGGAGTAGCTCCCACTCCTCGCCCTCTATCTTAATCTCCCGGCGAACGGCCGCCGCAAGCGCGTCAATCCGTTGGCTGACGTCTGTCCGCCCTCGTTCGATCCAATAATCGCAGCGCAGGCTGGTCTTGAAGGCTCGCACGCCCCTCGTCCGCTCCATCCACTCTGAGCGCGGATCGACATTCAGCACGCCCATCGGGCCGATGTCCTTATAGTGCCAGAGCGTCCAGTGGTGTCCTTCTCGATTCATGATCTCAAGCATATCGGAGAGGACGGCCAGTCCGGCCGAGTCCGTCGCTCCGCCGTTAAAGATGGCTCCGAACTCGCCTGCCCACGCAGGCACCCCGTTGGAGCGCATGTAGGCAGAGCGCTCCAACAGCACGCCCTCTAGCCAATCGCGACCGCATAGAGTGTCGTCCAACTCGACCGGGTAGCTGCCTGTTTCCAGGACGGGCTCGGGATAGAAGTGATAGCTGTAGACGGCATTGCCATCAAAGGGCAGCTCAAGCTCGTGGCACCGCTGGGCGTAATGGTTCCCGTCCAGGAAGATGATGTGATGCCGGTCGATCTCACGAATAGCCTCCGTAGCTCGACGGTAGAATCGGTGCAGCCATGGAAGCTCGCGCTTCGAGGCGACCGGCTCATTCATCAGGTTGTATCCCGCGACCGTCGGCTCGTCCTTGAAGTGCGTGGCGAGATCGCGCCAGACCGCGAGAGCCATCCCCTCAAACGCCTCGTAGCTCCAGAACAGAGCCTGGCGACCGGGATTGTCGCAATGCCAGCCGGGGCTTTGCCAGCCGGGCAGGGTATGCAAATCCAACACGACGTGCAGGCCATGCTTCCTTGCCCAGCCAACCAACTGATCCAGACGCTTCAACCCGTCGGCCGTGTACTCGGAGAGCCGCTCGTCCCGTACAAAGTGCCTGTAGTTGAACGCCACCCGGACGGCAGTCGCGCCCAGCGAGGCGACGTAGTGCAGATCAGCCTCGCTCAGGAAGTAGTCGAGGAACCGGTCAAAGAAGAAGCGTGCCTTCTCCTGTCCAAGCACCTCGGCCACGGCCTGCCGCTGCCGGGTTTCGTTGCCCGGGTAGCCGGTGATCGAATTCTCCATGTTGAGCCAGCCGCCGAGACAGACACCCTTGAGCCGCACGGGGGCATCTTGCTCGTCGACTATCTTACTTCCCTTGACACGCCACCAGATTGGAGTCTGCATCATCTAAGCTGGTCCTAAAGCTGAACCGGGCGGCCGGTGCGAGCCGACTCGAGGATAGCGAGGGCGCTCTTCAGGAGCTCGCGGCTGAGGCTGAGCGGGACGACCGGCTGCGCGCCATCGAGCACACAGGCCTCCATCGCCTCGACTTCCTTCTCCCATGGGTTGGAAGCCGGTACGACGATCTGCTCTTCGTTCCCGTCCATGTCGGCAAGCCTAATGATGGTGTCGGTACCGTGCTGGCTGCGCGTGTTCATACCGGGGATTATGGTTTTGTCGAGGCGAATGACACCTTCGCTGCCGATGATTTGAGCGCCCTCCACAAATGGTGAGCGCCAGCCCGAGTAAATCTGCGCGAATGCGCCGGTGTCAAAGCGCATCTGGCTGGCCGTGATAAGGTCCACTCCGGTCGACCCCATCTCGCTGGTGGCCCACACCTCAACGGGCGCTTTCCCGCCCGCCAAGGTGATCGCGAGGCTGTTCGGGTAGACGCCTACGTCCCACAACGAGCCGCCGTGCAGTTCGGCGCTGAGGCGGATATTTTCGATTTCGTCGAGCGGCAAATTGTAGCTGAACCAGGCGTTGAACAGGCGCAGTTCGCCGATTCGCCCGTCCTGGATCAGTTGGAGCACCTGGCGATTCTGTGGGGCATGCAGGGCCATGAAGGCCTCAAAGATGACGACATTGTGCTCGCGCGCCGCGGCCTCTACGGCCTCCATGCCCGCCACCGTCGTGACGAGCGGTTTCTCCACAAGCGCGTGTTTGCCGGCCTGTGCAGCCTTGACTGCCCACTCTCCATGCATCGTGTTCGGCACGGGCATATAGACAGCATCGATCTGAGGGTCCGCTAGGAGCTCATCATAGCTGCCGTATGCTGTTGGGATGCCCTGCTCGTCGGCGAACTTTCGGGCTTTGCCTGGATCTCGGCTAGCGACCGCCACGAGCTCGCTGCGTGGGGCTTCGCGAAGCGCGAAGATCAGCGCCTCTGTTATTGCCGCAGTCGAAAGAATACCCCAGCGAAGATGTTGTGCCATGGTAGCCTCCTTATTTATGCTCTTGCGTGCCGGCAACCGGAACTTTGGCCTGCGCGAAGATGGTGTCCATTTGATCTCGGGGAACGGCCTCTACCCCACTGTAAAGCATGCAGGCTGCTACTCTATGCTCGTCCGTTCTGAACAAGGGTGGGGGCGCAGGCAAACAGACCGGCATCGCGAACGGACAGCGGTCGGCGAATTTGCAGCCATGATAGGGCTGGCCGAGGGTGATCGCGGACGAAGGTGCGGGTTCGCCGCCCCACTGCTTCTCCGGGTCGGGCTGTGGGATCGAGTTGATTAGTTGCTGAGTGTACGGGTGCTTCGGAGAGAGGACGATCTGCTCAACGTCTCCTGCCTCGGCGACCGAGCCGTGATACAGCACTATCATATTGTCAGAGAGCTGGAAAGCGGTCGCCAGGTCGTGGGTAATGTATAAGATAGATATGCCGAACTCCTTGTTCAGCTGCTGCAAGTTGCCCAGGATCGTCGCTCTTAGCGAGGCGTCGACCATGGAAACGGGCTCGTCGGCTATTATCAGCTTGGGCCGGATGAGAAGGGCGCGGGCGATGGCAACCCTCTGCCTCTGCCCGCCACTCAGTTGGTGCGGGTAGCGGCCGAGGGTCTCACTTGGATCAAGGCCGACGGTTGTCAGCACCGTTTCTATCAACTTCGTGCGTTCGGCCCGCGACGCCGCAAGCTTGAACTTGTCGATAGCGACGGTGAGGAGGTGGTCGACCCTGTAGAAGGGGTTGTAAACTTCGAAGGGGTCCTGAAAGATGATCTGCACGTCCCGCCGGAACTGCTGCCGCTCGGCAGAGGTGAGGCGCTGCAGGCTCTTGCCCATGTACAGCACATCACCTGACGTGGGTGCGATCAGCCCCAGGAAAAGGCGAGCCACCGTGGTCTTGCCGCTACCACTCTCACCGACTAGAGCGGTGATGGAAGGTGGCTGCCCCTCGATAGTGAGCGAGAAGTCCTCGATAGCGTAGTTGGTGTTCTTGCTCGACACTCTGCCAAAGGCTTTGGTGACGTCGCGGGCCTGCAAGAGTGGTGGCATCAGGCGCTCTCCCCTACAACCGCCGGTGCCTCTTTCCTCTCAAGAGAGGGCAAGCTCGAGATCAACATGCGGGTGTAATTGTGCTGCGGCCTGAGCAGCACTGCCTCGACCGAGCCAAGCTCGACTATCTCGCCTGCACGCATGACGGCCAACGTGTGGACCGACTGTGCCATCAGCCCCATATCATGCCCGATAAGCAGTACCGCCGCCTGAATCGCCTCTTGAGCGTGGCGTAGCGTCTCGATCACTTGCCGCTGGACGATGACATCCAGAGCGCTGGTGGGCTCGTCAGCAATGATCAACTTGGGTCGCATCGATATGCCGATGGCGGTAACCACCCGTTGCTTCATGCCCCCGCTCAACTCGTGCGGGTACATGTTAGCCACTTGCCGGTTGAGCCCAACGGACTCCAGAAGCTCTTGAACTTTCATTTCCTGCTCACGCCGCGACAGGTGGACGCCGTGATCCCGCAGCCCGTCGAGTAGTTGAGTGTGGATGCGATTGACGGGATTCAAGGAGTTCATAGCGCCCTGGGCGATAAGCGACACCCCCGCAAGGCGCAACTGCCGCATCTGCTCGTCGCTGATTTTGAGTAGGTTCACCGCTTGCCCGTTACCGTTGGGCCGCGCTCGGCGGTTTAGGAGACCAGATGCTCCGTCCAGCCAGATCTCGCCGCCAGTAATCCGGCCGGGCCGCTTGATCAGGCGCAGAATGGCCATAGCGATCGTGGACTTGCCCGAGCCGGATTCTCCCACCAGTCCGAAGCGCTCGCCCGGCTGAATATCGAAGCTGACACCATCTACGGCCTTTACCAAGCGATTAGGCGTCGGGTAGTAGACGCGAAGGTCTTTAACCTGCAGGACGGGTGCGCTCATACTCCCCTCCGCAGGCGTGGGTTTGTTACGTAGTCCATACCCACGGAGAGCAGGTACAGGCCGAGGAAAAGTATCACGATTACCACTATTGGCGGCGCCCAGACCCACCATGCCCCGTGTAGAAGGGAAGAGTTGTAAATTGCCCAGTAAATGCTCATGCCCAGCGTAGGCGTACTCAGGGATCCGAGGCCTAGCGCTTCGAGCCCAATCGAAGCGAGCACGGCCTGGGCGATGGAGTTCACAAGGCTGGCCGCGATGAAGGGCAGCAGGTTGGGCATCATCTCCCGGAAGATTATTTCGGGGCCACCCATTCCCGATAGCCTGGCCACCTGCACATAGGTGCGTTCTCGCATCGAGAGGACCTGCGAACGCATGCTGCGTGTTGGCCAGAGCCAGGCTGTCGATGCCACGATCAGACCGACTTGCGCTACCGAGAGGCTTCCCCTGACCGATACGGCGATGATGATCAAGATGACCAGGCTCGGCACCGTGAGGCCGACGTCGACCATCGTGCGTATGAAAGCATCGACGAACCCGCGATAGTAGCCTGCAACAAAGGCCAGGATCGTGCCCGCACCGGTGCCGATAACTCCGGCAATTAAGCCGATCTGCAGAGTGAGCGGCGTGCCCGCAATCATCATCGCCAGGACGTCACGCCCCTGTAAGTCGGTGCCCAGCGGATATTCGGCCGAGGGGGAGAGGTCGGTCGGCACGGAGAGGGGTGAAGCCTTGTCGGTTCCATAGGTGAGAGCCCCGATCACGGCAAATAGCACCAGAGCGAGGAGAAGGAGCAGCCCAAAGGTGAGCGCGGGGGTGCGGCGCATGTACTTCGCTGTGAGCGAGAGCACTCTCCATTGCGGTGCGAGCGCCCTGGATGTGTAGCCGGGTTGTTCGGGTGCTGCGGTAGCGTTGGCCATTAGGCCCTCCCGTAGCGGATGCGCGGGTCAAGTAGAGGCAAGATCAGGTCGAGAATCAATGCGCCGAGCGCGATAGCCACCACGACCGTGAAGACTATGCCTTGGATGAGGAAGTAGTCGAAGCCTCGGATGGCATGATAGAGTACCGACCCGATCCCTGGGTAGCCGAAGATGACCTCAACAAGCACCGATCCGGACAGAATGTAGCCTAGTGAGAGGACGAGGGAGGTGGTTTGGGGCAGGATGGCGTTGCGCATACCGTAGCGGAAGAAGAGCGTCCTCTGCTTCAGCCCCTTGGCTTCCGCTAGCACCATGTAGTCCTCGCCCTGCACCGTGAGCATCATCCCGCGCATCGAAAGCGCCCAGAAGCCCAGCCCGGATAAGACTATTGACGCCGCAGGGAGGATCCCGTGCTGGAGCACGTCCAGAATGAAGGGCCAAGACCACTGCTTGACCATCGTGGGCGAGTAACCCCCAAAGAGGGGCAGTATCTGAGAACGAAACGCAAAGAGGTAAACGAGTATGAGGCCTAGCAAATAGTAGGGAATGGCGGACAGGATGACAAAGGGCGTATTCAGAGCCTGAGCAAAGCGCGGTGCGCGCTCCCAGGCGACGAATGCTCCCAGTAAGCTGCCGAGAACGAACATGAGAATGGTGGACAACCCGAGGAGCCCGATAGTCCAGGGGATGGAATCTGTGAGTATCTGTGTTACCTTGGCAGGGTAGTCGCTGATAGAGTAGTTGAAGTTGAACTGGCTGACATCGCCAAGGTAGGTGAGGTATTGCTTCCACAGTGGCTGATCGAGGCCGAACTTGCGGTTGTATTCGGCGACCATCTCCTGCATGCCGGTCTCGACGGAGCCGCCGCTGACGGCGCGCTCCATCAGCCTCTGTTCGATAGGATTTTGCCCGGACAGGCGTGGGATGAAGAAGTTGATAGTCGCCGCTACCCAGACAGTAAGCAGAAATAAGCCAAAGCGGCGCGCCACGTAACTCCAGGACATTGGGTACTCCAGGTTCTAAGGGGGCATGGGGGAGTTGAGCGCGCGGCTCAACTCCCCAGCACGGTTTGGTCCGTCTAGCTACTGTGCAGGCTTGAGGTGCATCAGCACGAGGTTCCAGGTGAGTGAGTACGAATGCTCGTTCACGTAGTTATCCTCGTTGGACGGCCAGCCGGTCCAGTAGGTCGTGTTCAGGGCGATGTTGTGTATATCCTCCACGAGCTGGATATCGGGAAGGTTAGGCAGCCAGATCGCCATGGCCTGGTGGTACAGGTCCTTCAACTTTGCCTGATCGTCCATAGGCGTAGCATACACCTGGTCGACGATTTTGTCATAATCCGCGTTCGACCACAGGGAGAAGTTGGCGCCGTTGACGCCCGGTACGGAAGTAGAACTGGACTGGTAGAGGCGCAGGGTCTCATATGGATCCTTGACGCTACCACCGTGACCGAAGATTGCCGCAGTATAAGTCCCCTTCTGGATCTGGGTGAAATTGTCGGGCGGCATAGAGAACGTAGCGTCAACGCCCTGCTTTTTCAACTGCTCTGCGACCACGGGGGCAATCGACTGGATGAAGCTGAAGCTCAGGATGTCCATTTTTAGCTTGTTGCCGCTGGCATCAGCCCAGATACCGTCACTGCCCTTCGTCCAGCCCTTCTTCGTCAGGAGCGCGGCGCCCTTCTCGGGGTTGAACTCGTTCGTCGGGTATTTCTCGAGCAGGTCGTTTATGTTGTCAATGAACGGCTTGAGGCCGGGATACGGCGGCATAGGCAGCGGGGAAGCCACGCCGGCGCCCTGGTAGGCAACGTCCACAAGCTGCTTGCGGTCGATGAAGTAGCTCAGCGCCCAGCGCACATCCGGATCGTCGAATGGCGGCTTGGTGTTATTTACGTAGAGGGAGATGGGCCACCAGTCTACGTACCCATACGGGAGCTCGCGCCCGCTGTGCGATGTGGCCTTGGGATTGCCCTCGAGGACCGACTTCATGTTTTGCACAGAGATACGGGCGTGATCCGCCTGGTTGCTCAAGACCGCCTGCGCAGCCTGGTCGGAGTCACCGAAAGGTAGGAGAATCAAGCGCTCGGGACCCGGCAGAGACTTGACTAGGCCGGTCTTGTAGGCCCACCAATCATCGCGTCGATCCCAGACTTTCTGCTCAGGAGATCCAAGAACGACCTTGTAAGGTCCAGTAGTTACAGGCCAGCCCTTGGCGAGGTCGTAGTCAGTGAAGCTAGTCCAGTCCTGGCCCTCGAAGATGTGCTTCGGTACGATGTAGACGCCGTTGTCCATCTTGAATTCCATGAAGAAGAAGAAGCGCGGGGCAGGGACGTTGAAGGTGATATCCACGGTTAGGGGATCGGTTGCTTTTGCTTCTGCGACGTAACGCTGGACGTCAGATCCCCACTGCACCTTCGAACCCAGTTCCTTCAGGGTGGTGAGCGTATAAGCAACGTCGTCAGCCGTGAACGGCTGGCCGTCGCTCCAGGTTACGTTGGGGCGGATCTTGATTGTCAGAGACTTGTAGTCAGGGCCATACTTGTAGCTCTCCGCCAGCCAAAGTATCTCCTGATCCGAGAAAGCGCTGTAGTAGGCGAGTGGCTCATAAACCACATTGTCGCCGAAGCCGGGGAACGCACCGATGGAGTAGGGATTCCAGTTGTTGTAGTCGGCCCACTTGTTCTCGGGGCCATTCTGGACATCGATCAGGGTCCGGTTTCGGGGCACATCTTTGAGTTGGCCCGACGACGCTGCCTGCGTGGCTGCGGGTGTGTCAGTGACGGCTGGCGCGGGCGCCGTAGTGGCAGCCGATGCGGCAGTAGGCGCTGATACCGCTGCAGCGGTATCGGTGGGGTTGGGCAGCACAGGCGTCGGGGTGGCTACAGTGGTTCCAAGATCGCAGCCAGCCAGCAAAGTGACAACCAAGAACGAAAGGAGTACCAGAAGCCGATTTCTACGTTGCGCGCGAGACATAGCAACTCTCCTCGCCAGTCTATCGTGGCATCAAAGACAGACTGACAATAACCTCCGGGCCTGCCTCGATCTTAAACGACTGCGAACCAGTCATAAGCTCACGTCGTCCAGATAAATACCTAACTCAGCTGGCCGAGGTGCAGAAACCTGACGTTATAGGAGGGGCCCAAGCGCTTGGTGCTCTCCATTGAACGCCAGCGAAGTCACAGGTCCATCCGGCGAGTTTGGACGGAGACACTCACCGTGAACGTTACCGTGAACGTTCACATCATACTACTGGACGGCTTGCATGTCAAGGGCTTACCAGACGAAAGGTGCCGAGAGATCTGGGCTTACCTCCATATCGAGCAAGAGAGTTCCGTTATCTCGTTGGCTTTCAGATTAACCCGGTCGACTGCTCGGTAGGATAGTTATCTCGTGCGCTTGTACCTTCGCATTCGTAACCTCTTCTGGCGTTCGCCTGTGTGCCCTCGTACCATCGTCGCTGAGCACTTGCCCACTCTGGTTGCCCCAATGCCCGTCGCACCCTTCGTCAGAGGGAAATCGTGCGATTAGTTGGATTGGCGGTGGTGTGCTTATGGGTAGTGGTCTGGCTGAGCGACTGTAGCTGCTTGTAAGCCCATCTGTAAAGCACAGAATTATCTGGGATCTCCCGCGCTTTTGGTGAAGCAGCATGGCGGGCCTCAAACATTGTAGAATCTAGTGAGCAGCCTTCCAAATTTAATCCCCACTAATCCTCTGCTGCTCCTGGAAGACTATGCCGTGCTTGCTCAATTCTTATTGCCAGCGCCAGGAACCCTCGATTTGCGGGCCATCTTTGCTGATGCCACTGGCCTCACCCTCGTGGTGGCTACAACTGCCGCCCACGTATCTTGTCCTACTTGCGAGGAACCGACCACTCGCCGCCACAGCCACTATCAGCGCATGCTTGCTGATGTTCCCTGGGCCGCCCTTGCCGTCCGTCTGCACCTGCAGACCCGCCGCTTCTTCTGTCCCAATCCCTTCTGCCCACAGCGTATCTTCACTGAACGCTTTCCGGCGCTCGCTGCCCCTTCTGCCCGCCGTACCGCTCGCCTGACCACCCTCTTGCACAGCGTGGGTCAGGCACTTGGTGGCGAACCCGGCGCTCGCCTCAGCCAACAGCTGAGCCTGCTTACAAACTTGCGCAGGAACTTGGGGCGATAGTGCGCGAGCACAAGCGGATGGAGTTTGATGGTTGGCTCCAACAAGCACTAGACAGTGGAGTGGAGGAGATGGTACGATTCGCCCGTGGATTGCGGGGGGACTATGCAGCGGTAGCCGCAGCAATTGAACTGGCTTTTAGCAATGGACCGACGGAAGGCCACGTCAATCGCCTGAAAGCCGTCAAACGGACCATGTTCGGGCGGGCTAAGTTCGACTTACTACGCAAGAGGGTGCTCTATGCCAGTTGACAGCAGGTCCATTCACCAAAAGCGCGGGAGATCCTGTGTGCTTTTTTGCGGACAATTCCGGCGCGCCCTGTATGATTTCTTAGGGCTTGGTGTCAGCTTTTTTATGATTGCCGGGCCTACAGCCGCGCGGTTAGAAGGCCAAATCAAAGGCTTGGCCTACAAGCTACTTCCTGCCTTGAGCATAGATTCGGTCTTGAGCCGCAAAAGGAGAAACATGAAGGGAAATGGGCCTCTATTCGGGCGTCCCGTCGCGCTCTCTTCTTTGAGCGAGGTGCTGTAGTTGCCAATCATGCACGCCGGCCAGCCAATCCTTGTCGAACGTGGCCGATGGCCCGATCCTTGGGTCGCCAGAGCCTCGAGCACTCGCAGCTGCGTGTCCGACAGCCGACCTCGGACAATAGCTGCACACAGGAGTGACGATGAACCGGTCAGAAGGGTGAAGTTCAAACAGTGCCTCTGCTTTCATCATGATATACTTTGTGTCTGGATGAGCAGTAAGCCCAGCCATATATAGCTTAACCAAAAATCAGAAGAGGAAGGTCAGCATGCTAGCGAAAAATCGCGCTGTCCACAATGACGACCTGAGCAAATTACCGCTATTCGAAGGGCTGAGCCACGCGGACCTGGCAACTGTCAACAATATGCTCCACCGCAAGATATCTCCAGAAGGCACCAACTTTATAAGCTCCGATCAGCCGGGCGAAGTCGTCTACCTAATCGAGCACGGCACTGTAAAAGTGCATGCTGAGCAGGCAGACGGCACCGACGTCATAATCGCTATTCTGGGGCAAGGAGAAATAGTGGGCGAGATAGCCATCCTGGAAAAGACACCCCGCACCGCCAGCGTCGTAACGCTCGAGCGAACGCAGCTTCTATGGATGTCGGGTGCCGACTTCCTCCAATGTCTCAATACTATGCCTCTGATGTCCATAAACCTTCTGCGTATGCTCGCGAAAAGGCTACGCTTGTCGAGTGCGCAGATACAGTCACTGGCAGCCCATGACGTGTACGGGCGGGTAGCACGCCAGATATTGGCGTTTGCCCAGGAATACGGTGACACAGCACCTAATGGAGACATTGTGATACCCCTGCGTATTACACAGAGCGAGATAGCAGAGCTGGTAGGGGCATCAAGAGTGCGCGTCAACCAGGTACTCGTCTACTATAAGCAGCAGAAGTATATCTCGGTGGACCAGCACCATCGGATAAGCGTTCGAAATTACCAGGCGTTGGCTCAACGACAATAGGCACACTATATAGGAGGAGCCGCAAGGTTTTCGAGGAGCCGGACAACAGCGAGCAAATCACGAACGTGGTGTGTGGCCTTGGCATCGTCACGCGCCACAAAGGCAACAACAGAAAAGCCCGCGATTTGTTCGGCCTGGATCTGGCAACAGCGCCACTAGAGTGCTGCCATCTCCAATTCTCTGCACCTCATCGACTTCCCAATTCACTCACTCGTTAGACTTTGACGCAGCCCGGAGCGGGCGTTCCTTGGTACTTGACGAGAGAGCAAACTCATGATAGTGTTTGCTATCCGGCGCTGCTGGAGGCGGGCTGCGTTTGCTGCCACACCTTTGAGACAGCCGTTATTCGTATTGCATGGTCGGATGGCGCAACGGTGAGCAGTTCTATGACGAGCTATTCAGCCCCTGGTCACCGCTGTATCTTCGAGGCCGCCCCAGCGTGGGGACTGTAGCATATTTGACTCCGGGAATATCAATCATTTGGCTGTAAGGGTTATGCCGCGCATCTATAATGACCTTGTAGGAAAGAGGTTCAGCATAACGTAGCGACCTCTAAGTGTTGTCAGGTCAGCAAAGAAGCATAAGACGAAAGGAGAAATGAAATGGAGAAGAACGCCACCGATCAGAAAGTGCTGTTGCTTACAGACGAATCGGGGAGCCACTATGCGATCCCATTCGAGGCTCTCGAGCGATACCGAGTAAGTGATGAGCAAAGGTCCGAGATAGAAGGTCTGCTCGGCCCTGACGTCTCTGGCTACGGAATGTTTGAGCAGTCTGTGGCCGAGCACAGGGCTGCCCAGTACCAGGCAGACAGGCAGGACGAGGCCGCCCGCGAGAGGCTTCTGAAATCGGCTGGAGAGAGTGCAGATGTTGAGGCAGGGTCGTTGCCGGGGCGTGGGTTCTTCACCGGGGTGGTGGCCACCTTGCGCTCTATGTCGCGTGTTGTACCCGAACAGGCGTAGCTTATCACAAGGTTCTCTTTCTGGTTAGTCCCCGGTTGTTTCCTAGCTCTCTCGTAAAATAGGCGGCGGGTGTAGTCCATCCGCATCACTGTAGCGACGTAGAGGATAGGACGAAACGCTGCGAGCACTCCCCCCAGGCGATTAGTGCTTCCCTGTCCCCCACGATGACCTTCTCCGCGCTGCCTTCGAAGCCAATGGCGATATGTCCTTAAGACGGTGGGCGATGCTTTCTGTACTGCTTTTCCCACAGCCCCTCAACTCGACTGATCTGAAAATCGTGGCTCAAGCTGCCTCAACCACGGGGGCCAGTGTCACCTGGAAGCCGAGTTTTTCAATCTGCTTCGCCAACCTTCTTGCGGTGGCCTCTGGTCTGCGCTTCTCGAAGTAATCAGCTCCCAACTCTCGATAGGGCTCCTTACGAAGGATAACATGGTAAGCTATCACCAAAATCGAATGAGCTACCGCCACCAAAGCCCGCTTGTCCCCACGTCTGGTGACCAACCGCCGGTACTGGGCCGCCAGGTACGTCCCTCTGGTGCGTACCGCCGCCCGTGCTGCTTGCACAAGTCCCACCCGAAGCCACGCGTCTCCTTTGCGCGTCTTGCCCGACCGCCTCTTACCCGCACTCTCGTTGTTCCCAGGTGCCACTCCCGCCCAGGCTGCCAGGTGTCCGGCCGTCGGGAAACGGGTCATGTCCGTCCCGATCTCGGCCACCAACATCTCAGCCACCAACATCTCAGCCACCAACATCTCAGCCACCAACATCTCAGCCACCAACATCTCAGCCACCAACATCTCAGCCACCAACATCTCAGCCACCAACATCTCAGCCACCAACATCTCAGCCACCAACATCTCAGCCACCAACATCTCAGCCACCAACATCTCAGCCACCAACATCTCAGCCACCAACATCTCAGCCACCAACATCTCAGCCAACTCCCGCCCTACACCCGGGATTGTATCAAGCAAGCTGATCACCTCTTCGTTCCCATCAGCCTGACACGCTGCGCGGATCTCGTCATCAAAGTGGTCAATCGTTTCGTCCAGAGAGTCGATCTGGCACAACAACTCGGTCAACAGGAAGCGGTGATGAGGTCGCACTCTGCTTCTCAAGGCCCCTTCCAATTCGGAGCGTTTGCTGCGCAGCCTCCCCACCGCCAAACTGGCAAGCACTTTGGCATCGGTTTCGCCACTGATGATGGCCGTAAGGATCGCCCGCCCCGACACACCCATCACATTGGTAGCTACATCGCCCAGCTTGAGGTTAGCTCCCTCACGTCCTTCGTCCTCAGCACTTTCTGCACACGGTTCACCAACGTAGCTCGCTGGCGCACGAAGTTGGTGCGCTCACGGGTCAAGTCTCGCAAGTCACGCTGAGATTGTGGTGGGATGAAGGAGGGCTGCACTAAACCATGACGCAGCAAATCAGCCAACCACTCGGCGTCTTTGACATCTATCTTGCGGCCAGGCAGCTTCTTTACGTGCTGGGCATTGAGTACCCAGACAGTGAAATTGCCTTCCAACAGGTTGAAGATGGGTTTCCAATAGACCCCGGTGCTTTCGAGGGCTACATGTGTCACTCCCCCCTCGCTCAACCAGTCACTGAGATGCAGCAATTCGGGGATGGTGGTGCCAAAGGAGCGGGTCTGGGTCTCGCTGTGAGGCGACACAGTGGACCCTGCAAGCATTCGACACGCTACCACACTTTGTTTATGCACGTCCAATCCAGCGCAGCGCTCAAACATTACGTTCATCGCCAATACCTCCTGAGTTCATTGAGCTCAACAAGGGCGAGTTGTCGAGGCTGGATATCGGCGGGGAGGAGGATACCCGATGGATCAGAAACTGATCTACGCGCTTCCAGCTTCCATTGCACAGAGTGGGCCGTGGAAAACGGAGCAGCAAATGGTGGTGCTTGCGGGTATCCGGGTCAGTCTTTGTATCAGGCTCATAGCACCAAGTCGAGGCGACCGCATGGTTCGCCGAATCCATCCATTGCTAGCATACATCTATACACCCATTTTCATCCGGGGTGGTGACCGTGACCCGGGGGTCATGGCGTCTTTGTACACTTTCAGTATTGCGGCCAAACACGAACTTCGATATCTTCATTCGCACGCGCGAGAGTTTTCAACATCCCCCCTTCGCGTGATGCGTGAAAAAGCCTCGAACGAGTACTCGAGTACTGGTGCCCGCACGAACCATGCCCCTCAGTAAGCTGCAAAAGTGTACAAAGTCGAGCTCAGGCTCTGCAAGCTGCCTTCAATGCCCGGTACTCGCCCCATTCAGAGCAGTGGCCTTCGGAAACCGGGCATATGAAGGTGCGCATGGCGCTATTTGTACGGGCAGCCACGAAGCGAAGAGGGGATTACTTCAGCCAACCTGTCAATCGCTTGGCTGGCCTCCTTTCTGCCGGGCGCGGCGGGCAGGGGCTCTTGTTCTTGTCCGATCCCGCATATCAATAGCCTCCCGTTGCAGCCTACTCCATGGACAGGCAGAGAAAAGGAGATGGCTGCTATTGAGATTCTGCTGTTTGGGGCATGGGGCAGCCGAGGCGATGTAATTGCCGGCAATGGAGGGTCGTCCATATGGATAATGAACCTAGAATGGCGTCCTATGACGAGGCTGAGCACGCGCAGAGGACGATTGAGCAGCAGGCCCGGGAGATAGAGCACCTGCGACGCCGCCTTGCCGACGAGCAGGTGGCGACCCAACTTCGACAAGCTCTGGCACTAGTCTCGATGACCGGCACAATAGCCTCGCCAGTCAGTCACAATCATCTTCTCGAGATGATCGTCGAGACAGCTGCTCAGGTCATCGAGGCAAGTGCCGCCTCCCTCTTCCTCACAGATCACGAGAGCCAGCAACTCGTGTTCGAAGTGGCGCTGGGTGAGAAGGGCCAAGAGGTAAAGAAGTTCACCGTTCCGATGGGCCATGGTATCGCTGGCCTGGTGGCGGTGAGCGGCCAACCCATGGCTATCTCCAACGCCCAACAAGACCCTCGTCAAGCGGCAGACATAGCTAAGAGTGTTGGCTATATGCCCGAGAGCATCCTCTGCGTGCCCCTCTTCTACAACGAGGAGATAATCGGCGTGCTCGAGTTGCTCGACAAAAAAGGTGCGCCGTCCTTTGATGCTGCCGATATGCACCTGCTAGGTGTCTTTGCGAGACAGGCCGCCGTCGCTATCGAGCAATCGCTTACTCACCACAACTTGGCTGCCCTCGTAGCCGAGGTGCTGGCCTCGCTCGGCAACGTGCCCGAGCAGCAAAAGAAGTCATTGCAGGCGAGCATCAGGACCTTCGTGGGCAACATGGAAGCCGATCTGACTTACCGCCAGGCGCTGGAGCTTGCCCGGCTCGTGCAGGAGATAGCCACACAAGGCAATGGTGAGTTGAAGGCTTGCCGCGCCATCCTTGAAAGCTTTGCGGAATACCTGCGCTCGCGCCCAGCTATTCTCAGCGAGAGCGACGAAGCAGGAGGGGTGTGGGGATGATTCGTCCTGCCTGGAGCCAGCAGTTCGTCGCGGATGCTCTCAAGGAACTCAGCCCGATCCTGCCTATTGATAACGTTACAGCCGAATGGGCCTGGGGAGGCAGCACGGGCAAGGGCGTGAAGGTTGCCATCATCGATAGCGGCATCGAGGCTTCCCATCCTGCCATAGGCGGCAGGGTCAGGGGGTACGTTTCCATCGCCGAAGGTCCGGATGGCCCTGTTTACAACACCGAAGCACATGAGGACGCCTATGGGCATGGAACCGCCTGTGCCGGCATCGTGCGCACGTTGGCTCCTGATTGCGATCTTTATAGCGTGCAGGTGCTGGGACCGGCGCTGACTGGGCGCGGCGCTATTTATGTTGCAGGGCTGCGCTGGGCTGTCCAGCACGGCATGAATGTGTGCAACATGAGCCTGGGCACCACCAAGAAGGAGTTCTACGCGGCGCTGCACGAGCTTGCTGACCTTGCTTCTTTTCGCAATACGATGCTGGTCACAGCGGCCAATAACATGCCTATCCCGAGCTTCCCCTCCATGTTTGCCTCCGTCATCTCGGTCGCCGCCCACGACCTGAAAGAACCGGGAGTCTTCTTCTATAACCCACAGCCTCCTGTCGAGTTTGGCGCGCCGGGTATCGACGTGCAGGTGCCCTGGCGAGGCGGCGGTTGGATTACAGCCACAGGCAATAGCTTTGCCGCGCCGCACATGGCAGGCCTGGTCACGCGAATACTCGCCAAGCACCCAGATCTTACCGTCTTTCAGATGAAGGTGATCTTGCGTGCCCTTGCCGCAAACATGTTCCACCAGGAAGACGAACGAGCACGTAGAACAGGCTGACATGAATGATGGCTGAATTGCGGCGCTGCCGATTGTGCCATACCTCGATATGGTCGAGGATCGACCGGTGTGCTTGAGCCCTCCATGCGTAAGCGCCGGTCGCATACTCAGCCTTGAGGGTTGATCAAAAGCTCTCGACTATTGTGTTTACTGCGTTGTCGTGACAATCCCCCTTCCCGCTCATGCTCAGGTCCATGTGGTGCGCGCGGAGCAACTGCTGGTAGCCGCGCGAAGCGTACTGACTATCTCCACCAGTTCATTCGGATGACTCTGGGCTTGGCAGTCCTGGTGCTTGGGAAGGCTTGCTCCAGGTTACCCCCTCCTTATTGAGTACCTCCTCCCACGGGTGCAGTTACCCTTGGTACAGACCCGGTTCTCGTTCCAACTCAGTCTTGGTTTTGCCGCTGCTTTTCAGCAACCACAGTGCCTCTAACTTGAACTCGTTGCTGTATACTTTCTTCAGTGGCCTTGCTGGCCTTGCTGGCCTTGCTGGTCCTGTCGGTTGGATGGATTGGGACTTGTCAGGTATCATTTAGTGGTCCCTCCATATTGTGGGCCTGAGTCTTTCTCAGCCCACAATATGGGGAAGCTCGGTTGCGCTCGCACGCTGGGTGGTAATATGCAGAAGAAGTTTGAGAAAGCAAGGACAGACGGGAGCGTCATGAGCATGGAGGAGGCTGTTGCCTACTCGTTGGAGGACACAAGCGGTGAGTGAGCGTCCCACTGGCACCGTCACATTCCTGTTCACTGATATCGAGGGCTCAACCAAGCGCTGGGAAGTTCACCCTGATGCAATGCGCTCCGCCCTCGCTCGCCATAATGCCATCCTTCGGGGTGCCATAGAGGCATACGGTGGCTACATCTTCAAGACTGTGGGTGACGCTTACTGTGCCGCGTTCTCTTCTCCGCACAATGCCTTGAGCGCTGCACTCTCCACCCAACACGCTCTGCAAGAGGAAACCTGGCCGGAGGAGACAGGCTCAATCGCCGTCAGGATGGCTCTGCACACGGGTGCTGTGGAAGAGCAGGAGGGAGATTACTTCGGCCAGCCTCTCAACCGTGTTGCTCGCCTCGTCTCCGCAGGGTATGGAGGGCAGGTGCTCCTCACCCGCGCAAGCGCGGAGCTTGTGAGGGACAGCCTTCCCGGGGTCAATCTCCTCGACATGGGAGAGCATCGGCTCAAGGATCTAATCAGTCCCGAGCACATCTTCCAGGCGGTGGAGAGTGGCTTACCTTCACACTTCCCACCCCTCAAGACGCTGGATAACCGGCCCAATAACCTCCATCTACAGATCACCCCCCTCATTGGCAGGGAGAGAGAGCTCACCCAGTTGAAGGAGGTGCTGAGTTATGAGGATGTCAGGCTCGTGACCTTGACCGGGCCGGGTGGCATGGGTAAGACCCGCCTCGCTTTGCAGGTAGCCTCCGATCTGCTGGACGAATTCCCTGATGGAGTGTGGTTGGTGGAGCTTGCTGCCCTGACGGAGCCTAAGCTGGTGGTGACTACCGTCGCTGCGGTGCTAGGTGTGAAGGAAGTGGGCAGTATCCCAATCATTGACACGCTCAAGGAGTACCTCAGAGACAAGAACCTGTTGTTGGTGCTGGATAACTTCGAGCAGGTGGTGGAAGCAGGCAGGGAGGTGAGCTTGTTGATAGCGGCCTGCCCCAACCTCAAGGTGCTGACTACTAGCCGCATACCCCTCCATATAAGGGGAGAAAAGGAGTATTCGGTGCCATCTCTTTCCACTCCAGATATAGGTTATCTGCGCCCTCTTCCGCCCCTGGAAAGCCTCACTCAGTATGAAGCAGTGCGGCTATTCATCGAGCGGGCCACAGATGTCAAGCCCGATTTCCTGTTGACCAACAACAATGCCCAAGCAGTGGTGGAGATATGCGCCCGCTTGGACGGGCTGCCATTAGCCATAGAGCTGGCAGCAGCTCGCACGAAGCTCTTCCCGCCGCAGGCCCTCCTCTCCAGGCTATCCTCCACCTTATCAGGTCGCCTCAATCTGCTGACCGGAGGAGCCAGAGACCTACCCGCCCGCCATCAAACCTTGCGCCGCACGATAGAGTGGAGTTACGACCTCCTCTCAGAGGGAGAGAAGCAGCTCTTTTGGAGAATGGCTCCCTTCAGCGGGGGGCGCACTTTGGAAGCGTTGGAAGAGGTATGCAATTACGACAGGAAGCTGCAGATGGACTTATTCGATGGTGCCCAATCTCTCATAGACAATAGCCTGCTGCTGCAGAGGGAAGGGCAAGACGGAGAGCCAAGGTTTTGGATGCTGGAGACGATACACGAGTACGCAATGGAGAAGCTAGAGGAGAGTGGGGAAGGAGAGGCACTGCACAAGGAGCACGCCCTCTATATGATGAGACTGGCGGAGGAGGCTGAGCATCATCTTGTGGGAGCTAAGCAGCAAGAATGGTTGGACCACCTGGAGGCAGAGCACGACAACATCAGGGCTGCTCTGCGCTGGACAATGGAGAGCAAGGAGGGACGGCACAAGGAAGCACAGCCCGGAGAAGATGAAGACGACGAGGCTGCACCCATCCATATCGGCCTAAGAATAGGTGGAGCGGTTGGGCGCTTCTGGTCTGTACGTGGTCACTTCAGCGAGGGGCGAGCGCAGTTGAATGAATTGTTGGAGATGGAGAAAGTGCGGGGCGCACAAGCAGCAAAAGCCAACATGGTAGAATCAAGCGCGAATGAACGGCAGACACGGGAAGCATACACAAAACGCAAGGCAATCAGTGCCAAGGTTCTCGATTGGGCAGGCATGCTAGCTTCGCAGCAAGGGGAACCGGCTCGCGCACGCTCCCTCTTTGAGGAGAGCCTGGCTATCGGACGGGAGTTGGGAGACAAGCGGGGCATTGCCTCATCGCTCCACAATCTGGGGAATTTGGTGTGGGATCAGGGGGACTACGCTTTGGCTCGCTCCATATCTGAGGAGAGCCTGGCTATCGGACGGGAATTGGGAGACAAGCGGGGCATTGCCTCATCGCTCCACAATCTGGGGAATGTGGTCGCCGATCAGGGGGACTACGCTTCAGCCCGTGCGCTGTTTGAGGAGAGCCTGGCTATTCGGCGGGAACTGGGAGACAAGCGGGGCATTGCTATTTCACTCAACAATCTGGGAGCTGTGGCCTTGGATCAGCAAGATTACACGTCCGCGTGCTCCCTCTTTGAGGAGAGCCTGGCTATTCGGCGGGAACTGGGAGACAAGCGGGGCATCGGCTTATTGCTCAGCAATTTGGGAGCTGTGGCCTTGGCTCAGGGGGACTACGCTTCGGCTCGTGCGCTGTTTGAGGAGAGTTCTGACTATTCGGCGGGAACTGGGAGATAAATCGGGGATCGCCAATTCACTATCTGATCTGGGAGATGTGGCCTTGGCTCAGGGGGACTACGCTTCGGCTCGTTCGCATTACGAGGAATGCCTGGTTACGATGCGGGAACTGGGAAATAGGCTGGGCATCGCCGTATCGCTGGCCGGGCTTGGTGGTCTGGAGGTATCTATCGCGGGCAGTGCAAGCGGAGTGAGAGTGGCAACTGCACAAAGCAATGCAACATCTGAGACAAAAGTAGCGGACAAGCTAAAGAGGGGTGCCAAGCTGTTCGGGTCTGTGGATATACTGTTGGAGAGTACCCACATGGTGCTACCTTCAGATGACCGCCTGCCGTACGAGCACGGAATAGCCATCGCTCGGGAGCAACTTGGCGTTGAAGAATACGAGAAGGCATGGCAGGAGGGGCAGGCTATGAGTATGGAGCAGACTATCGAGTATGCCCTACGAGGGAGCTAGCGAAAAGCATGTCAAACGATCGCCAACATATCTGCGTCGGCTGTATTGCAACAACCGAAGCAACTACTTTGATGAGCGAGAACGGCAGATGGTAGAGAAGCGGGCAGTCCGTCGCTTGGAGAGCCTTGGATACCAGGTGCAGCTTGTGCCTATTCAACAGGTTCAACAAGTGGCCTAACTCTTATTTTCAGAGGAGTTACGCTCGATACGTCTAGCATTTAGGGAATATGGGATTGCCCAACGGGCCGAGAGGCCCAGGGTAACGGAGCCTCCGTAGTACTCAGAGGACGGGAAAGCCGTCCACATTGACCAGGGTACGTCCACGTGAAACCACGTGAGGATTTCATGTTGAACGTAACCAGGCGGGGAAGGGAGGCAGGTGCTTTGAAACCCAGCAAGAGAGGTACTCGAGATGAGAAACGCCGAAACTGTACTGGGGATAATCCAGGATCGCGGCAGGAGAGGACTGCTGCTAGAAGATGTCTATCGACAACTGTTCAACCCGCAACTGTACCTGCTCGCCTATGGCAAGATTTACCGAAACAAAGGAGCGACGACACCGGGAACGACACCGGAAACTGTGGATGGAATGTCCATGATGAAAATCGATGCCATCATCGAAGCCTTACGCTTCGAGAGATACAGATGAACACCGGTGAGGCGTATCTACATCGAGAAAAAGCACTCCAAAGGGAAGCCCCAGAGGAAGTCTCAAGGAAAAGCAATCTCGAAAAAGAAGCGCCCCCTCGGAATACCCGCATGGTCAGACAAACTGTTGGCGGAGGTAATACGCCTCATCCTTGAAGCATACTACGAACCGCAATTCAGCCCATCTTCCCACGGTTTTCGCCCTGACCGAGGTTGCCACACAGCGCTACGGGAAATCTACCATAAATGGGTGGGCACAAAGTGGTTCGTGGAGGGCGACATTTCCGACTGTTTTGGCTCGCTGGATCACACCATCATGATGTCAATACTCAGGGAAAAGCTCCACGATAACCGCTTTCTGCGCTTGATTGAAGGTTTGCTCAAGGCCGGATATTTGGAAGGGTGGAGATACAACGCCACGCTCAGTGGTAGTGCACAAGGCTCGGTACTTAGCCCCATCCTCGCCAATATCTACCTTGCCAAACTGGATAAGTATGTCGAGACGACGCTCTTGTCAACCTACAACCAAGGGAACCGACGCAAGATCAACCCGGAGTATCTCCGGCTACGCGCCAGTGTCACGAGGCTAAAACGGATGGGGAAAAAAGAGCAAGCACACAAGTTGCGTCGTCAGATGCAGCAGCTACCCTCCCTTGACCCCAACGACCCAGCCTACAGACGGTTGCGCTACATACGGTATGCAGACGATGTGCTTGTGGGTTTCAGCGGCCCACGTAAGGAAGCTGAAGAAATCAAGCAACTCCTCAAAGAGTTTTTGGGTGATGAACTCAAGCTGACCCTCTCAGAGGAGAAAACGTTGATCACCCATGCACGGAGCAAAGCTGCACGCTTTCTGGGTTATGAGGTCGTAGTGCTCAACAACGACCACAAACTGGACCGGCGTGGACATCGGAGCATCAACGGCCAGATCGGGCTGAAAGTACCCTCGGACGTAGTACGTGCGAAATCTACTGGCTACCTGCACAACGGCAAACCGATACACCGAACGGAACTTATCCACGACAGCGTGTACAGCATCATGGCACAGTACCAGGCGGAGTACCGGGGCATTGTGGAGTACTATCGGCTGGCTTACAACCTGCACCAACTCAACCGGCTGAGGTGGGTGATGGAACGGTCGCTAACTCAAACACTGGCACACAAGCTACGCATCAGCGTGAGCAAAATCTACCACCGTTACCAAACCAACATTCAGACAGAAGCGGGTCCACGTGTTGGCCTGCAAGTGGCGGTTGAGCGCGGAGAGGGAAAGAAGCCACTGATAGCGAAGTGGGGCGGTATTACTCTCGCACGGAATATGAAAGCAGTCCTCAACGACCAACCTACACGTGTTTGGGGATCACACTCACACACAGAGCTAGAAAAACGGTTCCTGGCAGACACTTGTGAGCTATGCGGCTCACGTGAAGATGTCGAGGTACACCATATTCGAGCACTAAAAGACCTCAAACGAAAGGGACGTGCTGATAGACCTGAATGGGTGAAAGTGATGGCGGCACGCCAACGCAAGACGCTGGTGGTCTGCCGAGCATGTCACGATGAAATCCACAGAGGGAAACTAACACAGCATACACTACCACGAGTACAACACGAAGCCGCTAATGGAAATGGAGAAGCACTGGAGAGCCGGGTACTCCGAAAGGCGTAAGCCCGGTTTGGGGAGGGGCGGACAGAAAAGTATCGGTAACGACAACTCGCTGGCCGCCTACTCTACTTCGTGGTCATGCACGAGAAATTGGAGGTTATTGAGCGATGTCAACAAATCGTGACAGAATGGCTCAAGGGCATGGGGTTGGAACTGAAACCCAGTAAAACCCGTATCACGCACACACTACACACCTACCAGGGAAACACCGGGTTCGACTTTCTCGGTTTCTCGGTCCGACAATTTCCAGTGGGCAAGACCCACACAGGAAAGAACGGACAGGGCCGAAAGCTAGGGTTCAAGACCATCATCAGACCAAGCGAAGAAGCTCAGAAACGACACGCCAAAGCACTTGGTGATATCATCCGGAAGATGCGAGGGATCAGTCAGATCGACCTGATAACTCTGCTAAATCCAAAGATACGAGGGTGGTGTAATTATCACTCCACCGTCATATCCGGGAAGGTATTCAGCAAGATGAGTGACGTGCTGTACCATCAGCTAAGACGCTGGGCACAACGCCGTCACCCCAAGAAATCCAAAAGATGGATTGCCAACTGCTACTGGCACCCAAATGAGGGCAAATGGGATTTTGCATGCAAAGAAGGAAGGCTAATCCAACATAGGGAGATACCTATCAGAAGGCATGTGAAAGTACAGGGTGTCAAAAGCCCTTATGACGGAGATTGGGCCTACTGGGGCCGAAGGCTACAGCGCTACCCTGGATTGCACCCGATGGTAGCACAGCTACTAAAGAGGCAGGAAGGGAAATGCGCCTGGTGTGGATTGCAATTGAGAAGTGAAGAAATCATGGAGCGTGACCATGACGTCCCAATCGTACTGGGAGGTGGACATGGTATCACAAACCGTAGACTACTTCACGGGTATTGTCACGACGCAAAGACAGCTCAGGATGGTTCTTCAACCTCTAGAGTTGTCAGAAGTTCCAAAGTTAGGGACCGTAGGACTGAGGAGCCGGATGAGGCGAACAGTCTCATGTCCGGTTTTGTAGGCGGGCGGGAGGCAGTGATGCCTCTCGCCTAGCCAGCGCAGCAAACCTTCTCTGCGACAACCTAATATATGGCGAGTTGAGCTTTAGATACTTTAGCGGGGCGAAACGCGCTTCCCGGTCGCGCACTGCTCACCATTTTTGGGCGTGGCCTTAATACTGTCGCCTGGGAAGGTCCTGGGCAGCGGTGTCCTGGCGAAAGATATCCTCTTTGGACCTGACCCACTTTTCGACCGGCTCGTTGTTCGCCGGCTTCAGCGCGGTCTCGAAGAACTGCGGCCCGAGCAGCGGGTTGCACTCAATAGTCGCGTTCAGCTTGCCCGCGATCATCGCCTCGAAGGCGGCGCGTTCGGCATCGACCGACACGATTTTGATGTCGACGCCGGGTTTGAGGCCATATTCTTCCAGGGCCTGTTCTGGCTACATACCTCATCCGTGCCTGAGAGCCACACATCAAACTCGAGAAGCTGTGCGTCTTCAGATTTTCCATTGGCATAGCGAGTGCGCAACGATTAGAATCTTTCCGTCGTCCTTCGCTGGACAATTCCTGTTTGGGAGAAGCACCGCAATTGGTCGAGTTCGTTCAGTTCCTCATGCTCCTTGTCATCCCCGCATTCTGGCAGAATATTGTTAGCCGGGTTTGGAAAAGACCAACAGCTGACTCGTCTCTCACAGGCGTAGTGGCTGGCGCTATGGCAGGAGCGATCATGGACCTTTGCCGCAGTAAGCGAGAACTCATAGTGGAGAATGCCTTGCTACGCCAGCAGTTGGTCGTTTTGCGCCGCCAGGTCAACCGACCTCAACTCACCACTACTGACAGAACTCTGCTGGTGCTGTTGGCTGGTAGGCTTCGAATGTGGAAGAGCGCCTTGCTCATCGTCGGCCCTTGAGTAGCAACGGAACAGGATTGTACGCCGGGTGTGGGTCAGAATTCGTATCCCTTGTTCACCCAATAGTGCCAATCCTCTATCGCCTGTTGGGTCTCCTCGTCTACCTCGATCCCTTCCAATTGGGACAGCGGCACGGCAAGCTCTCGCCCCGACCACTTGATCATGACGAACATCTCGTGCTCGCACTCCTCTTCGGCAGGCATCCCGACCACCTCCACTTCCTCGCTTACCCGTAGCGGCGATATGCGCCTCTCCACTACACATTTGGCGCGAAACGGGAGCTGGAGTCTTTCCTCCAGATAGTAGTACCAGCTTAGCTTATGATTTAACCAGGAGGGTGGCAATTGGCAGGTAAGGTGGTCATTTTGCGAGAGAGGGAGCGTACTGGATTCGCTATGGAATCCAACGCTCTGTACTCTCTTGATGCTTTGGCTACATTTCGCGCTTCCCTCTATGCTTGTTTTTCCAAACGAGCCGATGCTCTGTTTGAGCTTACCGATGCTATCATAACGGGCGGGCCTCTGCCATCTCCGGTGCAACTGAGCCTTGAGCCAGTGCATCGGCGGGGCTGGGGTAGCCTGTACGCGGCCCTCTCCGAAGGTCAAATCGATGTTGATCGCCTCAGAACCCTGCTTGCTGAGCACCCACTGCACCCTTTGGACATGGATAACTCAAACTCTAGAACAGTCTACGCAGTAGATGTCAGCGTATGGCCGCGGTGTGATGCCGAAGCAAGCCCAGATCGAGGCTTCTACTACCACCCCTCTCGCCACTCGGCCGGTCAGCCCATCGTGGCTGGTTGGGCTTATCAATGGATCGCTCAGCTCGGTTTTACCCGCGATAGCTGGACTGCGCCTCTCGATGTGCGTCGTGTTCACCCCAATGAGAACCTCCACGTGGTTGCTGTACAGCAGATCGGGCAAATGCTTGCTTCGCTCGGTCCGGAGCTGGACACAGATCAACAAGCTGCCTCTCCAACCGCTCTAACACCTCTATTCGCATTTGATGCCGGGTACGATCCGGTGCAACTGGCTGAAGAGCTTGCCAACTCTGATAACCCTGACTTGGCGGCTTCTGTTTCTATCCTGGTTAGGTTGCGCTGTGGTCGTTGCTTCTATGCAGACCCCCTTTCCCCTGCTGAGTGTGGCACTGGACGGGGCACTTTGGGTGGTCGCCCACGTCGGCATGGTCGCAAGTTCGAGTGCTACAACCCGGCCACCTGGCCCACTCCCACCCTTGAGCATTGATGCGAGGATAGTCAATACGGAAGTGTGAGGGTGCGAGCGTGGTGTGGCTTGCACCCCAAGACCCAAAACCACCCCACTCATGGCACCCGCCAACCCCGCCAACCCCGCCAACCCCGACCTATATCTAAGGGCATGTTGGTGCTGGTTGAAGTCTCTCGGCTGCCCAGAAAGACGCGAGAGCCACAGGTGCTTTGGTTGTGGTACTCAGGCCCTGACGCAAATGAGCCAGGCTTGGATCTGTTAGATATGCTCTGGCGTTCCTATGTCAGACGCTTCGTCTTGGAACACACCTTCATCTTCATCTTCATCTTGGAACACACCTTCCGCTTCATCTTCATCTTGGAACACACCTTCCGCTTCATCTTCATCTTGGAACACACCTTCCGCTTCATCAAACAAACCCTCAACTGGACGGTGCCTCGCGTTCGACTACCTCAGCAAGCCGACCGTTGGAGCTGGCTTATTATCGCCGCTTACACTCAACTGCGTCTTGCCAGAAGCTGCGTGACTGACCAACGTCTGCCCTGGGAGAGACCACTTGAGGCAGGCAAGCTGACTCCTTACCGAGTGAGGCGGAGGTTTTGGACACTTCTGCTAGAGGTGGGTACTCCGGCGAAGTTGCCAAAACCGTGTGGACGCTCGCCTGGCAGACCCAAGGGACGACGTTCAGGGCCCGCTCGACGCTATCCAGCCATCAAAAAGGCTGCATGAGCGTACATGAGCGGGCCATCGGTGGCAATTTGAGCGTTTGGTAGTTGGTTGTTAAGGTATCGGCAAAAGTCGATCAAGCTCTTGCCGGTTTCGTGACGGTTAAATCATAAGCTTAGAGCACGTTCTTCTTCCCCATACGCGTCAACTACTATCTCCATTTCAATTCGCTCTTCTCGCTCCTCGTCACTCTTGCCTTTGGGCATTTCATTCCCCCGTCGCTATCGCCGATATTGCCAAGCGAGTATTCTCCCTGACAAACGTCTCACAATGTATGGCAGTGCATACTGCATACACGCTCAAAAGCGCGTTGCTGCCTTGGAACCACGTGACCCCGCTGTCACCACCCCAACCACCCCGACCGGCTACGCTTCGCCTTCGCTCCCTTCGGCTTCCTCGCCGAATTGTTCGCGCATCCAGTTTGCCAGCCCTTCCTCCAGATCATGCAGCATGTCATCCATCGACGCGTACTCACTCTGCTCCTGTCCCTCCCACACCATTCCACCGCCATCCAACGCTCCTACAAACGAGTGGCTGTATTCATCCTTTCCTATCTCAATCCAGCCATACCTCTTCACCCAGCGAGTGAGCCGAGGGTATAACTCCTCCAAGGATCGCTCCGACTGCTTAGGTTGCTTAGGTTGCTCAGACGGCCCGGATTGCTTGGACCGCTCGTGCATTGGCTTGTCCTTGGGTTTAGTCTTGCGGGTTGGTATAGAGGCATACCTGCCAGGTTGCTAGGGTACGACAGTTACGGTGCCAAACTGCCGGAAATGGTGGTCGAAGGAGAAAGCATGTGTGAGGCCTAGCTTCTCAATCACGACTTTGCTCGTGCAGTCTGTGAAACTCCATTCCTTATCCTCATACTGCCTGAAGACTTGCCATGCTGCCCCGATATCTTCAGGTGTGAGATAATACAGCCTCACGGCGCTGTTGCCCTTGCCATCACCATCGCCCCCCGTGGCACCACTACTCCCGGTGGCTTCATTGCCTGCGGCTCCGGCGGAACCAGCCTCGCCAACGCGGGCTTCGCCAGTGCGATCCTCGACAATATGGATGCCACCAAACAGCAGCGAACCCAATTGCCGAGCACGAGCCGGTTCACCACGGGTCTTCAGCAGTGTCAACAACTCGTCGAGCACGTAGTCGGTGGTCACAAGTATCTGCCTGTTGCTGCGCATCCAGGGTTCAGCCTGCGGATGATACTCGTCATCGGGCGAGACAT
This sequence comes from uncultured Chloroflexia bacterium, assembly GCA_963797095.1. GTDB lineage: Bacteria > Chloroflexota > Chloroflexia > QHBQ01 > JADMIH01 > JADMIH01. Next base: position 499,788 of record CAWCNY010000001.1, read on the forward strand.
AGCCAACCCACCCGCCAGTGTCCACGAAGATCAAGGCATTTTCCCCTGCTTGGGATACAAGATGGCGTCATGGTTGCGTACCGTGTGCGGTTGTCTAGCACTCTGTAGCGGCAGGGCAGCAATACTGTTCAGTTCATTGAGGAACGCCGCGTACGAAGTCTCGTCGACTTCTCTCGCCTCCCTAGCTTCCTCCGGTTGCTCTTGTTCGGTTGAGGGGGAAGAGGGGGTAGCAGGAGTAGAGGGGGTAGCGGTTCCAGCGGCGTCTATCGCCCCAATTACAGTGGTTAGGGTCACTTCGAGGCGTGTCCCTTCTTCCAAATCCAGTGGATGCACGGGACGAAGAACACCCTTCTCATACACCACTTCTATCTGTTCAGCTTCAATAGGTTCGATGGGTGGCATTGATACCCTCCTGTCCTAACCGTTGGCTTCTAACCATGATAGTGTTCATATGCTTGTCCCTGTTCCCATTTCCTGCCTCTTCACCTACCTGTTACCTGCGCTCACCTGTGATCCTGCCGTCGACGCCAGGCGCGGATCTCTGCATCTGCCACTGTATCTGTTTGCTCTGCGTAGCGCAAGGTCGTTTGGAGGTTCTTGTGCCCCAGCCGCAAGCGGCTGGTAGTTAAGCTTACTCCATCGTTGACCAACTCGGTGGCATGGGTGTGTCGAAGTTGGTGCAAAGTGCATCCAATTCCTGCTTTTGCACAGTAGCCTGCCCACCGCTCCTGGACCGATTGGTAGCGCAGCAGTCCACCCCGCCCGTTCTTCTCCGCACGGAACAACGGTCCATGCTTGTATCCTGCCTGCTTGAGATAGGCGCGGAGTTGCTTTACCGGCCTGTTGGGGTGGTTGGTTTTGTTGGTTCCGAGAGGACGGAGGCGTCGAAGGGGACGAAGACGGTGGCGGTGGTTGCGCGGGTTGAGGGGGCGTAGTCATCAGAACATCAACTCCGCCACCCGGTTACGCCCCAGCGTACTCGGCATACACCCTCGCCGCCTTAATGGCCTCTCGCAGCCGTCCGGCACGGATAACTTGCGCTGGCGCATGGAAGTCGAGATACGGGTTGGTGTTGGTAAACCAGTTCTTTATGACCGAGGGCCTTTCTTCCTGCTGTAGGATCAGCAAGCACGTAAGGGCTGCTCGAAGCCTGCTGGCCGCTTCCGGACGGGCCTGCTCGACTGACCCCGCCAACCAGTTGCGTACCGTCCTGGTGGAGGCGTTTGCCATGTATGCGAGCTCTTTAGTAGGGAACAACTCGCGTAGACGGGCCACTACCTCCCGTAGTTCCAGGGCGTTAGCCTCCCGGTAGGTGGCCAGGAGCTGTGGGTGCTCCGCCCGAAGCGCCTCTTCCAAGGCAGCGTCGGCTTGCGCACCTGCTGCTCCCGATATGTCTGTAGAAGTTATAGGGCCTGTAGGGGTAGGGAAGGCAACATCCCCTGGCGCCGCTGGAGAAGTCGTAGATGCTAGCTCAAGCGCAGGTACAAGACCATGCGCCATAGCGTTCCGTAGCTGCTCCTGTTCAACAAGCCACTCTACCAGTTCCGTAACCCCGTTGATTATCCGAGCCTGTGCTTCCCTGGAGAGCGCGAGTTTCCAGAACTCAGCGCCAGCTACCGGTCGACCCTCATACAACAGCTCTATCCCGTCGGGGGAAGGCATATCCGCAAGCACGGCGGAGAGGTCTATGAGGCTGGGTAGTTTCTGCATCTCCACAGCCCCCATTTGTCCGGACCATATTTGCCCATGTAAGTCGCCCTGTATATCCACCTCTTGCACTCCAGGCACATAGGTTCGCCGATGGAATGAACCCGGCAGCGCCAGTTCGCTTACACCCCGCTGAGCAAACTCGAACGAGTAAAGCGCCTCCCGCATGCTATCTTGGCTCAAGATCAATTCCCCACCCTGCCAGGGGCGGGGCGCAGGCGTTAGCACTGGATGCGCAGTGATCCCACCCCGTATACGTCTAGCCGTACGGAATACGTAGTGCTGCCCGGTACCGGGGCTATCATGCTCCTCACCTCGTGCTGCACGACCAACAGGTACGCCCTCAGTTGTGGATCTCAACTTCGCCACCCCACTCTCCAATGCTATATCCCTCGTCTATTGCCGCCTAATTTCCGCTTCGTTTCCATAGTATGGCATTAGAGCCCTTTCCTGTCAAGACCTGCGGGCGGTCTCATAGAGCCCCAAGGGTCGCCCAGTCGCCCACTGTTGCCCGCTGGAGTGCTAGAACGGAGCATCCTCACAGGGCAGTGCACATACCGAACGCACGTGCTATAATAAGGCAATAAGACATGGTCATCGATCTCGAGAGAGTCGGATATTCCGGCCAGGGAATAGGAGAGATATGGAGCTACAAGGCGCCGCAGCAGAGGCGCAGCAGAACCCGCTAGTACAGCTTGGCTCAAGTGAGGCCACAGTTATGCCACCAAAGCCTTGCCACGGTAGGTCCAGGCAAACGGCTTTGCCATCGTCTTGTTGTAGTAATCTATGAACTCCATCACTTTAGCTTCTAATTCCTCGACCGTGCGGAAGCTGCCTCGTTTCAGCAGCTTGCGCACCAATATGCTCAGCCATATCTCGATCTGGTTCAGCCATGAACTGTGCTTGGGGGTGTAGTGAAACACGATCTTGTGACTGCCTTCGCTCAGAAACGCTGCTCTCGAAAGGCGGTTGTGGCGGTTGTGCAGGATGCCGCTCTTGCCTTTCTCCCCCAGGTCCATCTCCTCCAGCCCACTTACCCTGGCTACCAAACGCACCAGCGTCTCGGAGCGGTGCGTGTCGAGGTTGTCCACCACAAAGTGCCATTTCCTAACCAAAGGCTCCCTCTCCACACTGCGCTGCACATGGGCCGCAAAGTCGGCCTCGTTGCGCGTGGGGCCACTCGAGGTGTTGCCAATCCCCCCAGTTGCCACGTCCAAGTCGATGATGAACGAACGGGTGCCATGACGAATGTACTCGAACTCTCGCCTCTCCACCTTGCCAGGCTTCATCGGCAGGGTGGGGTGGCAGCGCTCCAGGGCTTGTACTCCGGTCATCTCATCACTACTCAGCACCCTCTCTCCTCTCCTGCCCTGGTCAACTCCTGTGCCATACGGTAAAGAGAGCATACGTCCGAAACCTTCTCATCGAAGCGCTCCTCTCGCTCATAAGAGGGTGGGGTCAGCCAGTAACGGCTCAGGTGCGGTTTGAGATCCCCCTTTTGAGCAGGCGGGCTGCATGGCGAGGTGATATCTGCTCAACGATGCCGCGATTCTTCACCTCATCGGCAATCTCACGACTGCTCCACTGGCTGATAGGACGCCCACTCTGTGCAGGAGCTTCACATGCCAGAGCCACAATCTGGCACACAGCCTCAGCACTGATGCGGGCAGGCGCACCCGACCGGGGCACATCAGTCAGGCGCTCTGGGGCGCTCAAGTCATCCGCTGACACGGCTTGCAGATCGAGCCAGCGCCTCCGCCACAGTTGGGCCATATCACGGCTAACCCCTAGCTCTCGGACAATCTGGCCGTTGTTGAGGCCGTCGGCTGCGGCTAGCACGATGCGGGCACGCAAGGTCAGTTGCTGTGGTGTCGAGTGGCGGCGCAGCAGGTTGTTCAGTTCCTGGCGCTCTATGCTGGTGAGTTCAATCATCGGCGGTTTAGGTCCTCTAGGTCCACGCATTGGCTGTTACCTCTCCCTTGGTGTTTCAGCCATTATATACTGGGGTCTCATTTGAGCCAACCTGTACTAGGAACCAGGAACCATAATCTGACTACCAACTACTACAGACTGCTCTTCACGATGCCGCCATCGATCTGTATTGTGGTGCCCGTTATGTAGGCAGCTTTGTCCGAGGCCAGGAACGCCACGAGATAGCCCATTTCTTCAGGTGCGCCATACCTGCCTAACGGGATCTGGCTGAGCGACAGCTTCTTCGACTCCTCGTCAGATACGCCCAGCGAGCGGGCACGGCCCGCATCCAATTGGCGGATGCGCTCTGTATCAAACCTGCCTGTGGCAATAGTGTTGACCGTGATCTGATTGGGTGCTAGCTCCTGCGATAAGGTCTTGGCGAGGCCCACCACCGCCGACCTGATCGAATTGGATAAGATCAAGCCTGGAATCGGCTCTTTTACCGCCGTGCTGGTCAAATTGATGATGCGCCCCCTGCCGCTCTTCTGAAGGTGAGGCAGAGCCTGGTGGATCATGCGCACTGTGCTCATCAGGTTCAACTCAAATGCTTTCTGCCAGGCCACATCGTCGTGCTTGATGAACTCGCCGGGAGGTGGGCCACCTGCATTTGTGACCAGAATATCCAGCCTGCCCAGCCGCTCGACCGTCAGGGCAATCGCGGCCTCTATATCGCCGGGGTTGGTAACGTCGGCCACCACGGGCAGCACTGTCGCCCCGGTCGCCTGGCGCACCCTCTCAGCAGCCGCTTCGATAGCATCCTGCCTGCGGGCGCACATAGCCACCGACGCACCCTCCCGTGCCAGCTCCAATGCTATAGCCTCTCCCAGCCCCTGGCTGGCCGCCGCCACGAACGCCACCGTCCCACGCAAACCCATATCCATAGCTCGCTCCTGCCGGGACGTAGGAGGAAAGACGAAGGCAGTATGACCTTTGTCTTTCCTCCTTCGTTCTTCGTCGCTAACTTTACCTGTTCGCCGCTTCGAAGCGCCGTGCGACTTCGTTCCAGTTGACCACGTTCCACCAGGCCGCTAGATATTCGGGCCTGCGGTTCTGGTACTTCAGGTAATACGCATGCTCCCATACGTCGTTGCCCATGATCGGGAACTGCCCGTCCGAGATCGGGCTGTCCTGGTTGGCCGTGCTGACGAGCTTCAACTCGCCCGCTGATGTGCGCACCAGCCACACCCAACCGCTGCCGAATCGTTTCGCGCCCGCGTCCTGGAATGCCGACTTGAAGCCGTCAAAGCTGCCGAATGTCCTCACAATCGCCTGTCCAAGCTCACCCTGAGGATCGCCACCGCCATCCTGGCTCATGATCTCCCAGAACATGGTGTGGTTGACATGTCCGCCGCCGTTGTTACGGACAGCCGTGCGGATATCCTCCGGTATGCTGTTCAGGTCTCCAACCAATTGTTCGACACTCTTGTCTTGCAAATCAGGGTAATTGGCGAGAGCGGCGTTCAGGTTGTTAATATACGCCTGGTGGTGCTTGTCGTGATGCAAATGCATGGTCTCTTCGTCAATGTAGGGCTCCAGTGCATCGTACCCATAAGGCAGAGGGGGAAGTTCGAATGCCATTGTTATTATCCTCCTGTAATTCGTGCGATTCTTCTATCATTTGATATTTGTTGTGCGCGCCGAGCACAGTCCGGTGGCAGTGTAATTGTACTCAGGCTGGGATTTACGTCAAGGAAAATGACGCGCTAATAGAACTCCTGCATTTATCATGCCAGGCCCGCCATGGAGGGCTGTGTGTACACCTGCATCGCCGCCTGCAGGCCAACCCCCGGCTCGACATTGTGGCCCCTCCCCGACAGCACTATCTCAAGCGATGCCAGCAGTTGGAGCACATACTCCTGCTGCGATCCATAGCCCATCAGCCCCACGCGCAGTAACCGTCCTTTGAGGGGTCCCAAACCGCCTCCGATTTCGATGTCATACTCTTTGAGCAAGGTGCTTCTGATCTGCATTTCGTCCAGGCCATCGGGCACCTGTATCGCGTTCAGAGGCCACAAGCTATAATCTTCAACGGGTAGGAAGTTGAGGCCCATCGCTTCAACCCCCCCGCGGAAGGCAAGGTGGTTGTGCCTGTGTCTCTCCCACCTTGCCTCCAGTCCCTCCCTATGGAGCAGCGATAGCGCCGCGTGGAGAGAGTAGATCAGGGGGGCTGAAATCGTGTGGTGGTACTGCCTATCCTCCCAGTATTTGCTCAAGAGGATGGCGTCCAGGTAGAAGCTATGGACCGGCTCCTTTCTGCCCTTGATCCTCTCTATGGCCCTGCTGTTGAAGGTGATCGGGGAGAGGCCCGACGGCGCACCCAGGCACTTCTGGCTGCCGCTGTAACACACATCAACGGCCCAGTCGTCAACTAGCAGCGGTTGCCCGCCGAGCGACGTAACGGCGTCCACCACCAGCAGCGCGCCAACTCCATGCGCCGCCTCCGCTATCCCGCGCAGGTCCTGGCAGACCCCGGTGGACGTTTCTGCGTGCACCAGGCATACCACTCGCGGTTCGACCTCGCGGATCGCTGCGACCAATTTCTCGGTATCAACAGGCGTGCCCCATTGCGCTTCCACCCGGTGGACTTCGCCCCCGGCGCGCCTGGCGATCTCACACATACGCTCACCGAAGTAGCCCATCACACCCACCAGCACTTTATCGCCCGGCTCTATCGTATTGAGAAGCGCCGATTCCATCCCCGACGTGCCCGTACCGGAGAGGGCAAGGGTCAAGTCGTTACCGGTGCGAAACGCGCTCCTGAGCATACCCTGCAACTCGCCCATAAGCTCCAACAGGGCGGGGTCAAGGTGCCCAAGAGGCGGAAGAGTCATCGCCCGTAGCACCTCCGGATCAACCTCGCTTGGGCCGGGGCCGAGCAAGAGCCGCCGAGGCACCATGCCATACTCGCTGTCACTGGATCGTTCTGCCATTGCTTCGATATCCTCCAATCTGCCGCGTCTTTTGTACTCCAACATTCCTATTATAATCCCACATTCTCTTATCATGGTTTTGAGGGAGGTTATTCTTGCCCTCATTAACTATATGGCAAAGGTGGGACAAAACTGGACAGGTTTTGGGGTGTACTTTGGTACAGTCTTTTTTGGTTCGGGGGCTATAGCCAAACCCCACCCAAAAATGCTAATATAGGTGAAGCACAGTTCATCGTCACATATCACCCGGCAAGAGATCGCATGAACGACACGCAACCATATCGCAAGAACTTACTCCGCGCTGCAGGGCTGACCAAGCGCTTCGGCGAGTTGGTGGCCGTAGGTGGGGTGGACTTCGATATCCCGCGCCACGGGATCGTGAGCTTGATAGGGCCTAACGGCGCGGGCAAAACGGTCTTCTTCAACATGCTGACCGGACTGATCAAACCGGATAGCGGTGATATCTGGTTCAACGGCGAGCGGATCACCGGCCAACCGCCCGACCGCGTCACACACCTGGGCATAGCCCGGACATTCCAGGGCATACGTCTCTTCAAGAACATGACCGTGCTGGAGAACGTGATGGTGGGCCAGCACACACGCATGAGCAGAGGCTTGCTGGAGGTAGTGCTCCGCAGCCCTGAGATGAAGCAGGAGGAGAGGGCTGCCCACCTTAAGAGCCTTGAGTTGCTCGATTTTGTCGGGCTGCGCCACCTCGCCGATGAGAACGCCAAAAACCTTCCTTTTGGCATCCAACGCCGCATCGAAATAGCCCGCGCCCTGGCAACCACGCCCCATCTGCTGCTGCTGGACGAGCCGACAGCAGGCATGAACCCCAGCGAAACCGCCTCTGTGATCAACCTCATATCGCGCCTTGACAATGAGTTAGGGCTTGCGGTGCTGCTAATCGAGCATGATATGAAGGTGGTTATGCGTATCTCGGCACGCGTCTCCGTGCTGGATTATGGCCTGAAGATAGCCGAGGGCACGCCCGAAGAGATCAGGCATGACGCCCGCGTGATCGAGGCCTACCTGGGCCGCAGCGCCGGTGCCGAGCGCGAGCTAAACCCGCCAGAGCAAGAACCTGAGACCCGTTCAACCGAGGGGCTTCAAATAAGGCCGGAGCCTGCCACAAGCTGATCAGGCAAACTTATTGCGACAGCATTTTGGTTGAACACTGGCTTTTTAGGGGGGTCTATGAGAACCCTCTTCAGTATATGGCTGCGAGACCAAAGCGAAAAACTGGGGCTTTCAAATGAAAGCCTGGCAGAAAGTGCGAACTGCTCGCTCGATCTCCTGAACGCTATCGAGTCGGGCACAGGACACCCTGATAGGGCGCTGGCCGAAAAACTGGCACGCATCTTCGACGTGCCGGAGGACCAGCACCCGAACTTCATCCTCTTTGCCGTCTCCGACCTGGACGCGCCAACTGCGGGCTATGATCACAGGGCAGTGTCTGCCGACATAGATAGAGAGCTACCCTGGCGCACTCATGTGCATCCCCCAACCAACCTTCCGGCACAGCTTACGACCTTCGTCGGGCGCGATGAGATCGTTGAGAACCTGAGCGCGCTCCTGGCCGGACCGAACGTGCGCCTGCTCACGCTGCTTGGGCCGCCCGGCATTGGCAAGACTCGTTTGAGTATTCAGGTGGCTACCAGGCTCCTGGACGACTTTGAAGACGGGGTTTTCTTCATACCTTTGGCCCCGGTCACCGATCACACGCATGTGGCGGAAGCGATAGCCCAATCGCTGGGGATCAAAGAGACCTCCAACCGCTCTGCATCCGAACTTGTCACGGATTTCCTAAGCCCGAAGCAGATGATCCTGGTACTGGACAACTTCGAGCAGGTGGTAGAGGCCGGGCCGTTCGTGACAGAACTTCTGGTGGCCTCTCCTTTACTCAAGGTACTGGTGACGAGTCGCTTTGACCTTCACCTGTATGGAGAGCATGTATATCGCTTGCCGCCGCTCGTACTGCCGCAAAGCGGGCCGGACCTGACCGCCGATACATTGTCCGTTTCAGAGGCTTCCCAACTTTTCGTGCAGCGCGCTCAGTCGGCCCAACCCGACTTCAGGGTGGACGGTGAGACGGCGGCGGCGATAGCCGCTATTTGCCGTAAGCTGGATGGCCTGCCTCTCGCTATCGAGCTTGCAGCAGCCCGTACCAACGTACTCTCACCGGCGGGCATCCTGGCGCGGTTGGACCACCGTCTTCAACTGCTGACGGCCGGACCCCGCAACCTTCCTCCACGCCAACAGACCTTGCGGGGCGCGCTTGATTGGAGCTACGACTTACTGAGCGAGAAAGAAAAAACCCTCTTCCGGCTTCTGTCGGTATTCGTGGGGGGTTGCACGATGGAGGCGGTGGAGCGTATTTGGGAAATGAGCCAACAGGCAAATCCCGCCTTCCAATACTCACCATCCGAGCAACTGGACCTGATCACTTCCCTGCTCGATAAGAGCCTGCTGAGGCACGAGATCGGCCCGCAGGGTGAGCCTCGCTTTGTGCTACTCGAAACGATCCGGGAATACGGGCTGGAAAAGCTTGAGGAGGCCGGGAATGAGCAGGCAGTAAGGCGAATACATACCGCGTATATGATCGAGCGTGCCGAACAAGCTGAGCCGCACCTTACCGCCGCCGACCGCGACCCGTGGCTCCTGGTCCTGGACGCCGAGTTGGACAACTTCCGCGCGGCCCTTGCCTGGTCATTGAGTGATAGCGGAGACCGAGAATACGGGCTGCGACTTGCCGGGGCGCTAAACTGGTTCTGGTATTTCAGCAACCACGTGCGGGAAGGCCACAAATGGCTCACCGAGCTGCTTTCGCCCCCGGACACTCCTTCGGCGGTCGAGATACGAGCCAAAGCGCTGTACGCCGCAGGTTGGATGACACGCTTCCTGGGCGACCTGGAAGGCGCTATCTCTTTACTTGAAGAAAGCGTGTCACTCCGGCGTAATACCTCAGATAGGAGGGTGCTGGCTTACGCGCTTGCGGAGCTGGGGTTGGCGGAAGCGATAAGTCGCAAGCCATCGGCAACCGCCTTTAGCAGCGAGAGTGTAAGTCTGTTCCGGCAGGTAGGAGACATCTGGGGGCTGGCGCTTGCCCTCGATTATCAAGGGGATGTAGAGAACTTGTCGGGCAACCCCACAAGGGGCGACGAGTTGTACTCGGAAAGCCTGGTGCTGTTTCGCGAATTGAAGGACAAGTGGGGCATCGCAGCCGAATTGGGGCAGCTTGGCAACGCGGCCTTGAGATCGGGGGATTATGAAGCAGCGCAAAACTGTATCAATGAAGCGCTGGCAATAGAGCGTGTCAAGCGGGACAAGTGGAATGTTGCCCACTTGTTGCGCAGCCTGGGCATGATCCTCCAGCATCAAGGAGAGTACGCGAAGGCTATCAATCTCTACGAGGAGAGCCTTGCCGCCTATAGAGAGATTGGCGATAGGAAGAACATGGCTGCCGCCCTTCTGAGCCTGGGAAACCTGGCTCAGATTCAAGGGCACTACCAGCGCGCGGTTGCTTTATACCAGGAAGCCATCACTCTACCCGGGAGATACGAGGGCAACAAAACCGTGGGGTTGTGCTGCGCGGGGTTAGCCAGGATCGCGTCCATACACAATCAATGGGAGCAGGCGGTACTGCTCTTTGCCGCAGCCGATACGTTGTCCAAAGATTTCCTCAAGGATGTAACCCAGGTAAACGCATATCTCAAATACAGCCGTTTTCTGGCGAGAGCACGGGCTCGCCTGGGAAAAACAGCTTCCGGAGTGGCCTGGGCGAAAGGGCACGCCATGAATCTTGAGCAAATCAAGGCGATGGCCCTCAAATTCGATGTTGCACTGAAGCAGACAAAGAGGCCGAGCCGTGTATCTGCGGCGAATGAGCCTTCGAGCATACAGCATACAGACCTGAGCAAGCGAGAGCTTGAACTGCTGCGACTGACCGCGCAAGGGCTGAGCAACATAGAGATCGCCGAACGCCTCCTGCTCAGCCCGAATACAGTGCGAGCACACCTATACTCGATCTACGCCAAGATAGATGTCACATCCCGTGCGGCTGCCACGCATTTCGCTATCAAAAATAAGCTTCTATAGCGAGCCTATGTATTGACACCGGAAGCAGACGGGTTCATAATGATGAGAACCTGGAGCCTATTCTTGTTGGTGCTGTTATCTCTAGTGCGCCGCGTGTAGCGTTGGGATGGCGAACATACAACCACCCATAACCACGTGGCGCGACGAGTATTTGTGGGAGAAATGAAATCCACCCAGCGTGACGATTATCATCAGGAGGAAAGCAATGTCGAAGAGTCAAGCTTTGCAAGATAGAGCCCCCGCTGCCCTTAGCGAGGGCAACAAATCGATTGCGCAGCGGGATTTCCTGTGGGGAGATATTTTTGATGAATATTACTCTGCCTCGGATTTCCACGGGTTCTTCATAGTGCGGGCAGCCAATAGCACCGACCTGTGCGAAGGTAGCAATGTCTTTCCATGTGGCGAACAACCGGATAAGACCAAGACGTCCGATGCAGCCTGCCAACCACCTCCAGCGAACCCGACGCCGCCACCGCCTCCACCCGCAGATGAAACGGATAAGAGTGACGCGGGCCAGCCACACGGATAAGAGTGACGCGGGCCAGCCACACGGATAAGAGTGACGCGGGCCAGCCACAAGGTACGGACTTAAAGAAGCAGGCAACTCTGCCGCTCCTGCTTCTCAGGGCGATTTTGCTATCTGGCGGGCGAGCACTCCGGGAAGAAGGTGTTCGCCACGATTTTCGATGCCTGACCGCGGGTAGTGGTGTTGTTGGGGCGGAAGTATGGACGGTTGTCGGGCGGCACGCATGGCTCGCCCGGACTGCCGCACGGATAGCCTTGTATGGTGGCTTGGCCTGCCAGCCTCTGCACGAATTCGTAGAACGTAGACCCCGGCAGCACGTCCTCGAATAACTGTGCACCTGGAGGGTCTGTGAACCCGGCAGCGTTGCTCACTATTTTGGAGATCTGACCCCTCGTAGCGTTATTGTTGGGACGGAAGTAGGGGCCGTTGTCGGGCGGCACACATGGCTCGCCCGGACTGCCGCACGGATAGCCGCTTATGTACCCCCTGGAGGCCAACTGCTGAATATATGTGTAGAAGGTTGAACCGGGTGGCACGTCCTCGAATAGTTGGCCGCCGGGTGGGTCGTCGTAGCCCGCCGATAGGGAGACTATCTTCGATAGTTGGCCTCTGGTGACATTATCGCCCAGCCTGAAGTAAGGGTCGTTATTGGGATCGCAAGGCTCGCCCACGCCACCGCATGGGTAGCCGTTGATGATGCCCCGGCAGGCCATGCACTGGATGTAGGGGTAGAAGGTTGAGCCGGAGGGCACATCCTCGAAGGCGATGGTGCAGGCTGCGGGCGTGCCGGTGGGGATGGTAGGTGTGGCCGTTGCCGTGCTGGTGAGGCTAACGGTGGATATGGGACTGCTGGTGGCCGTTGCCGTGCCGCTGGCTACAGGGGTATCTGTGGAGGTGTTGGCAGCTATGCCGGTGGGGGTATTGGTGACTGTGGAGGTGTCGGTGACTGTGGGAGGTGTGCCCGTTACCGTTCCGGTGGGTGTGCCGGTGGATACGGGGCTGTTGGTTGCGGTTGCCAAAGGCGTACCTGTAGGGGTGCCTGTGGCTGTGCCGGTAGGAGTAATAGTGGGAGTATTGGTCGCCAACGCTGTTGGAGTAGAGCAAGGGCTACTGTAATGTTCGGTCAGCGTGCGGTACACATCATTGTGGAGACCCACCGCCCACACATCGTTGTAGGAGATGGCTGCTACCCCTAGCAGCCAGTTGAGGCCCCCTGTACTCGGGCTGGAAACCACGCTCCATACGCTGCCGTCCCAATGCTCGGTCAGCGTTTGATCCTCCGCAAACTCATCATGGTACTCCCCCCCGGCCCAAATATCGCTGGACGAGAGGGCTGCTACCCCATTCAGGGTGTTGGACTCGCTACCCACATCAGGACTGGGAACTACATTCCACGTAACGCCGTCCCAGTGCTCGGTCAGCGTATGCTCCAAACGAGTGCCGCCACTGTACTCGACATACTTGCCCACAGCCCATACATCATTGGAGGCTATGGCTGTAACGGCATACAGATCGTTGTCGGCTGTGCCCATGTTGGGGACGGCAACCACATCCCACCCGTCTCCGTCCCAGTGCATAGCTAGCGCGTTATCTTTGCTGGTGTGGTAGAGACCTACCGCCCATACATCGTCGGAGGAGGCGGCTGTGACGCCATACAGGTACGTAAAATCACTCGGGTTGGGGCTTGGAATCACACTCCATGCAGTGCCGTCCCAATGCTCGGTTATCGTATGATCGATCTCGTTTACCCCGTCGTAATCCTGGAGGAACCCCACAGCCCACACATCGTTGTGTGAGATTGCGGTCACACCCAGCAGCCGGTTGTTCTGCGGATCAGGGTCGACACTGGGAACCACGCTCCAAGAGATACCGTCCCAATGTATGGTCATCGTCTCTGAAGGATCGTCCAAATCGGGACCTTTGTAGTAGCCCACGGCCCACACATCGTCGGAGGAGATGGCTGCTGCGCCCTGCAGGAAGTTGAGGTAGGTAGTCAGGTTAGGGCTGGGAACCACGTTCCATGCAGTGCCATCCCACTGTTCGGTCAACGTCTGAAACCCCACCGTGTTATCGCCGTAGTAGCCCACGGCCCAGATATCGTCGGAGGAGATCGCAGCCAGGGCACGCAGTTCGTTGTCGTACGAACCCACGCTGGGGCTATCCACCACAGCCCACCGCGGGACGCACTCGGTGGGCACTGGCGTGGGAGTGATTACCGTCGTGGGGGTCGCGGTAGCGGTTCTCGTGGGCAAGGGTGTGCCGGGCGTGGGAGTATCTGTAGCCGAACACGGCTCATATCGTACCACGAGGGTTTGTTGGTCCCCACCACTACTGTAACCACCCACAGCCCACGCCTCGCTTGCGGATAGCACGGCTACCCCGTACAGATCGTTGTCGGTTGACCCCACCGCGGAACTGGAGCTTGCGCTCCAGGCGCTGCCGTTCCAGTGCAGCACGAGGGCCTGGTTATTGGAAGAGTTATCCTCATAATTCCCTACGGCCCACACGTCGTTCGCTGATGCTACTGCCACCGCCCTGAGTATGTGAGATATGCCTGGATTGGGGCTGGGGATAACACTCCAGGCGCTACCGTTCCAGTGCAGAATCAGCGTCTGGCCGAGGGCACCGGCGTAGTAGAATCCCACCGCCCATATGTCGTCTGTGGAAACCGCGTCTACGCTGAAGAGGAGGTTGGTCTCGGTGCCGACGCTGGGGCTGGGCACGATGCTCCACGCCGTGCCGTCCCAGTGCATGGTCAGTGTTCGGTCGTCGGTCGAGGAATTGCTTTCGAGCCCGACTACCCACACGTCATCGGAGGAGATGGCTGTTACCCCTCTGAGAAGGCTGTTAGTTGTGCCTGGATTGGGGCTTGGAATGATGCTCCAGGCGCTGCCGTCCCAGTGCATGGTCAGTGTTTGGCCGTGACCATTCTGCACATAGTAACCCACCGCCCACACATCATCAGTGGACACTGCCGCTACTGTGCTCAGGAAGTTGAAGCTTGATCCCACACCGGGGTTGGGGACGATGCTCCAGGCGCTGCCGTCCCAGTGCAGTATGAGGGTCTCGGATGAGCTGGTGCCGACCCCATAGTAACCCACCGCCCACACGTCGTCTGCAGATACCGCTACTACCCCGTTGAGATAGTTGTTGCCGCTCCCCACATTGGGGCTGGGAACCACGCTCCACGAGCTACCGTGCCAGTGCAGAACAAGCGTTTGATCGAGGGAAGAATTCTCGTAGTAACCCACAGCCCAAGCATCATCAGCCGATACCGCAGCTACTCCACTCAAAGTGGCGACGCCGGTACCTGGATCGGGGCTTGGTACCGGGATCCAATCGGGATTACAGGTGGGTATATCGGCGTGTGGTTTAGGAGCACCAATCGCTGATGCTTCTGCGAGAAGCGATGGTGGCACAGCAGCCTGGACCGCGCCGGCGGTCAAGATGGCTGCAACCATCAAAAAGAAAAGGAGAGATGCCGATAGAATGCCTGGAACCTGCCCTCCGAGGTGTTGTCTGGTATTATCCATACTGGTACGACGCTCCTCTCTTGCTGGGTGCAAAACGATGGATGATGCGCAGCCCTCTTTTCGGGCATGGAATTAGTTCGAAGTCTCGTTCGGCGCATCATTTCGGGTATGAAAGCAGGTAGGATAAATATCGATCGATGTTGCCAACTTAGCACACTTTAGTGACAAAAGCAGGCCGAATAATTACAGGAAGCTTACATCTTGGCACTTCCAGACTTGTAAAGTTGGGAATTAAATGGGTAACCCATCACACGCTCCTGCACAAGGTCTGGGGGCCGGAATACGTCAGCGAAAGCCAATCGCCGCGGGTGTAACACAGGCCACCTCCGAGCCAGGGTTGAGGAGCGCCCCGAGCGGCCAACGTACATTGTGACCGGGCCAGGCGTCGGCTACCGGTTTCGGGACAGTGTTTGATAAGGAAACGCCAATACAATGCTGCACATGAATAGCATCACCCAGGTGGAGAAGGGAACGATCGAATACCGCGTCATCGGCAAAGGATCGGCGGGATCGGCTGCGCTCGTGCTCAATGGAGGACATACCAATTGCAACTCCCCCTTTGGACATGAGCAGTTCTTCCTGGAAGAGGGGTATCGGCTTATCATTCCCTCAAGACCTGGCTACGGAAAGACGCCGTCTGGCACAGGCAGAACAGCTGAAGCATGTGCTGATGCGCTCGTCGGTCTTCTGGACCACCTGCACCTTGAGCAGGTCATCGTAGTTGGGATTTCGGGAGCCGGGCCGACCGCCTTGCAGTTAGCGGGTCGTCACCCCGAACGGGTAAATAAGCTCATCCTGCAAAACGCCGTTACTGCCGGACGATTTCCCGCTCCCATGGTTCGGCTAGGCGCCTATCTCATATTCAACCGGTGGGTAGAACGATGGACCTGGGCGGCATTTCGTGCGTTCGCACGAGTTGCACCGGCGAACGCGTTGCAACTGATGATGGGAAGTCTTACCTCGCTAGATCCTGCTCAAGTGGTCGCTGCAATGAGCCAACAACAGAGACAGGCGGCACTTGCTCTGGTGGTGGCTTCGCGGTCAGGACCAGGAAATGGATTTCTGCATGACTTACACCACCATTGTGGCGACCTTCGGCGCATCACAGCTCCGACCCTGGTGATCAGGAGCAAATACGACGGGTCGATGAGCGCATCTCATGCGATGTATGCGGCAGACCATATTCCCAGTGCAAAACTCTTTGTCTCTCCGGCAGAGAGCCATCTGCTGTGGTTCAGCGAGCATAACGCCGCCGTCGAAGAGAGAATGCGCGCGTTCTTACAAGGTTAGTACGGTAGGCCACCGCCCGCAGCCTGCTGCGGTGGGCCTCAAATTGGGCCGCCAGCCATTCCTGCCGGCCGCCGCTCCGGTCAGTCCGGCCCACAATCTCTCCCATCAGTTACATCCTTGCCTTTCCTTCTTACCTTACCCTGTCACATTACCCTGTCACATTACCCTGTCACATTTGCTCTGCGCGTTCTGTCATTATATTGACGTGCCAAACCCGGCCGGTGTGACATTGTAACGTAACATCGGGACATGTGACCGGGAGCCTCTAGAGATTGTTATGAGCTTGCTCGCTGACAGCTGTGGGGCGTTGAGAACCAGGGAGCAGGCAGTAGAGGCACATGCACCCCTGATGACCGAAAAGGAGGTTGAAACCATGAGAACCGAACACACCCAGAACAGGGTGCGCGCCATCGTTTAGGCGACTTTTCTGAGAGGGCGAGTTTTGGGCCAGCATTGCTCCCACCTCTCACTGAGCAGTTCGGCTCTCAGTGTCAGCACCCCTTGTGCTCCTGGTTTGCTCCAACACATGCCTGCTCCCTTGAGACGGGCACCAATCAGCCGCTTGCATGCACTCTCCACCGTGCCTGAACCAACTGGGAAGCCCAATGCCCGGTACTCGGAGTAGCGCATCCTCTCTTTGTTCGTCTGGAAGTAATGAATCTGCTCTCGTGCCGCTTCTCCCGCCTCCCCTTCACGTTTGCTCTCTCTGTGTAGAGCCACAATGACTGCTTCTACCCTTCCCTCCCATAATTCCTTCTCCCAACGCTTCACCCATCTTGCGGCGTCTGGTGTGCCCTGCCCGAAGATACCATTACCTGCTTGCCACAGGTGCTCCATGGCGTGATACCAGTCGAGTACCTCTACCCTGTTGGCAAAGTGCTCATCGAACTGTATCCAGTTGGTGGGTGCCCCATCTCCCAGACATACAACCTGCTCCTCAGGACCTATCCCTCTCCTCCATGCTTCAGCACTCAACCGCTTTCCTGCCCGCTCCATCGAGCCGACCTCCGCCACATAGCTCTGATGGGTGGCTCTTGCCCCCTCTATCTCTCCTGCTTCGTTGTATGCAGGCTCGGCCCAAAACACCACTCCCGCTTTAGCGTCATGCCACCCATCTTCGTAGCGCACCTTGCCAGCGTCCAGCGTCGCCGCCCATGTGCCCAAGCCCAATGCTCCATCTGCAACCTTTGAACCTTTCTGAGAGGTGGGACTTGCCCCTAGCGTTTGATCTTCTGCTTGCAAGCTCTCCTCTCCTCTTGCAAGCTCTCCTCTTGCAAGCTCTCCTCTTGCAAGCTCTCCTCTTGCAAGCTCTCCTCTCCTCTTGCAAGCTCTCCTCTTGCAAGCTCTCCTCTTGCAAGCTCTCCTCTCCTCTTGCAAGCTCTCCTCTAATGTAAGCCCCCTCCTCTAATGTAAGCCCCCTCTGTTCAGTCATGCGCTCGGCTTCTCTTGGAGAGACCGACATGCCAGTGAGTACCTCCACTGCATGTGCAGCCTGCTCGAAAGGCATCTGCACACCCAGCAGGCACACTCCTTGTTGCACTCCGTCCGAGAAGTGTTCCCGTGCGGGTATGCCTAGAGCCTCATCCAGCGGGTAGCGTCCGGTGCCACACCCTTTACAGTAGAAGTAACCTCTCTCCAATGTGACCGTGCCTACCCATGTTTGCACAGTGCGCCGCTGCTTACCCTTGTACTGGGGTGTCTGCCCGCAGTCACACTGCTTGTGCCCAAGCAGCCATTCTTCCTCTATCATGGCACGATGCAGTTGGGCTGCGGCTTCTAAGGCTGAGGCGAAACAGTCCGAGCGCAGTTGACGTGCTCTTTCTTCGAGACTGCTCAAAGTAGCATCCGGGTTGCGTTGAGCATATATCCAAAGTTGTTTGACGAGCCCCTCAAATTCCTTCACAATACTAGTGAGGGCAGGTGACAGGTCGCAAACGGCCTGAAACTCGCTACTCTGCATGATACCCTCCAGGATTTCGGCCTTAGCCGGGATGTCTTCACCTAGAGGGTATCATTTTTCTTTCCTTCCTAAAAGATGGCGCGCACCCCCCCTCGTATCTCCCGTTGGGAGAAGCTTGGTCTGGCAGTCCTTGCTGCTAGGCTCACCGCCATTGGACATGAGGGCCGCGCCCGCTTGAGCAAGGTGTCCCTCCTTTTCAAGCCTGATACCTTGCTCCGTTGGCACCGCCAGTTGGTCCGGCGCAAGTGGACTTTCAAACGGCAATCCTTGCTCCCTCGTCGCGCATCGGATCCAGAGTTGGTCAACTTGCTCCTACGCTTGGCTAGGGAAAACCCGAGTTGGGGTTATAGCAAGTTGCATGGCGAACTGATCAAGTTGGGCTACCAGATTGGGCGCTCCACTGTCAGGGACATTCTGAAACGCCAGCATATGCCTCCTGCTCCTGAGCGAGCGAGGAAAGGGAGCAGTTGGCGGCAGTTCCTGAGCCATTATCGGGGGCAATTCGTCGCGTGCGACTTCTTCACGGTTGAGACAGCCTGGCTCAAGACACTCTACGTACTATTCTTCATCGAACTCGGTAGTCGGCGCGTTCATTTTGCCGGTTGCACTCCTCATCCGACAGGGAAGTGGGTGGCCCAACAAGCACGGCAATTGACTTGGAAGCTTGAGGACGAAAGGGAAGAGGGGGGTGAGCTATTACAGGCGTTACACATCCGGTTCCTGATCCATGACCGCGATGCGAAATTCACGGAGGGCTTCGACGCTGTGTTTGAGGCTGAAGGGATAGAAATAATCCAGACACCCTATCGAGCACCACGAGCCAACGCATTTGCTGAACGCTGGATCCGCTCAGCAAGAGAGGAGTGCCTCGACCGCCTATTGATCGTGAGTGAAGCACATCTGAGACATGTAATGAAGGAATACGTGGACTATTACAACCAAGCGCGTCCACACCAGGGTATCGAGCAGCGCTGCCCTATTCCAATACCAATGGAGCAAGCCCATAAAGAAGGCCCGGTGAAATGCCGTGACGTGCTGAGTGGTATCATCCACAACTATTATCGGGAGGCCGCCTGACCCAAGTTGAGCACAGATGACCTGCCCGCACACTACAGGCAAGAGCCACCCATCAGAGCTATGTGGCGGAGGTCGGCTCGATGGAGCGGGCAGGAAAGCGGTTGAGTGCTGAAGCATGGAGGAGAGGGATAGGCCCTGAGGAGCAGGTTGTATGTCTGGGAGATGGGGCACCCACCAACTGGATACAGTTCGATGAGCACTTTGCCAACAGGGTAGAGGTACTCGACTGGTATCACGCCATGGAGCACCTGTGGCAAGCAGGTAATGGTATCTTCGGGCAGGGCACACCAGACGCCGCAAGATGGGTGAAGCGTTGGGAGAAGGAATTATGGGAGGGAAGGGTAGAAGCAGTCATTGTGGCTCTACACAGAGAGAGCAAACGTGAAGGGGAGGCGGGAGAAGCGGCACGAGAGCAGATTCATTACTTCCAGACGAACAAAGAGAGGATGCGCTACTCCGAGTACCGGGCATTGGGCTTCCCAGTTGGTTCAGGCACGGTGGAGAGTGCATGCAAGCGGCTGATTGGTGCCCGTCTCAAGGGAGCAGGCATGTGTTGGAGCAAACCAGGAGCACAAGGGGTGCTGACACTGAGAGCCGAACTGCTCAGTGAGAGGTGGGAGCAATGCTGGCCCAAAACTCGCCCTCTCAGAAAAGTCGCCTAAACGATGGCGCGCACCCCACGAGGGGTGGCAGGTTGACGGCGTTGAAGGATCCGCAATTGTTGACGCAGAAGCAGGATCTGGAGATCTTTGTGGCGCTCAGAGCAGCGGCTGACAGTGAACAGGTCAAGGAACATCGAAACGAGTTGAGCGATTAGCATGAAAATCATACTAAAGCATACTGTAGGAAGTACAGAAGTCCTGTCGACCTCTGAGCCACGCAGCCTTCAGCTATGGATCTGAGCGGGTTGCAGAGCCCGGACGCCAAAACCGCACACTACAGGGTGAGCACAGCGACGTTGTCTGCGCAGGTAGCACGGGTAGCTGATAGGGCAGAGAGCGAGCTAGGCGAGGAGCAGCCGATGTTCGTCGAAGGGTGCCCAGCCATGTGGGCTGCCTTGCCGGAACCAGATGCACCGATCACGGTCGGACTGGATGGCGGATACGTGCATGCACGCGAAGGCAAGAACCGCAAAGCCGGTTGCTTCGAGGTGATCGTGGGCAAGAGCATGCCTGGGGACGCAGAGGGGCCAAATCGTCGTTTTGGGTACGTGAATGGTGAAGACAGGAAACCGAAGCGGCGTTTGTATGAGTTGTTGAAGGCGCAAGGCATGCAAGAGAACCAGCAAATGATCTTTATCTCGGACGGAGGGGACACGGTTCGTGACTTACCGATGTATCTGAACCCACACTCTGAGCACCTACTTGACTGGTTTCATGTCGCGATGCGCATAACGGTGCTCGGGCAGTTGGCGAAGGGCATTCCTAAACACGTTCCTGAACAGCCTCCCAAGCACATTTCCAAGGGCGTACCCTATAAGCAGAAGGAGCCATGCAACAGGGCAGCCTGGGATGCTCAGGATGAAGACGAAGAGGAAGGTGCAGGTCGGACGCCACAGGAATTGACCGAGCAGTTGGAAAGGGTGAAATGGTACTTGTGGCATGGGAACGTGTTCATGGCATTGCAGTTGATAGAAGAGTTGGAAGAAGATGCCGAGGTGTTGGCGGACAGGAGTGTAACAAGGGTAGCAGGGAAGAAGCTGGCGAAAGCAGTGAGTGAATTCTGGGGCTACATCAGTGCCAACCGGGCATTCATTGTGAATTACGGTGATCGCTACCGAAATGGAGAGAGGATCTCATCAGCCTTCGTAGAGTCGACGGTCAACGAGGTGATAAGCACACGATTTGAGAAGAAGCAATCGATGAGGTGGACGAAGCGGGGAGCTCACGACCTGTTGCAAGTACGGGTGCGAGTGCTGGACGGTGAATGGAGGCGAAGCTATGAGCGATGGTATCCAAGCATGAGGGAGGCGAGCCAGGTGGTAGAGGAGCAGCGCGCCGCATGATCGCCTGCACGACCTGCCCCCGATTTTGAATGGGTTCCAGATAGTTGGACAGATGCCATCCAGGCTCACTTTCAGGTGGTGAATGGTAGTCCTTTCAGGCGTTGGCTCGTGCGTTGGCTCGGGTGTCTTCTTAGGCATTAATCCCCTATCCCCCCTACCTTGTGGAGTTCAGCTTTCGCTCTAGTCCTCGGAAGGTGTCTCTGGTCTTTCCCCCTCTCCGTCTGCCTCTCCCCGTTCCATTTCCCCTCCAAGCTCAGACTCAAGCTCCTCCAGTTCCGCCACTGTGGGGAGGCTACTGCTCAGTGGGGCGGGCAGTTCGGGTAGGAGATTGAGCAAGTACTCGGACACGCTAATGGGTTTAGTCATGTCCCTCAGTGCGTATTCGACGATGAGACGATCGCGACTCTTGCACAGAATGATACCGATGCTGGGTCCATCGGTTGGGTTGCGGAGTTGGTCGTCCACCGCCGACAGGTAGAAGTTCATCTTTCCGGCGTACTCAGGCTCGAACTCCCCCGGCTTCAGTTCTATTACGACAAAGCAGCGCAGGTGCAGGTGATAGAAAAGGATGTCCAGCCTATACTCACGGCCCTGGACCTCGAGCGGATACTCGCTGCCCACATAAGCGAACCCCTTGCCCAGTTCCAGCAAGAATTCGCGGATGTGAGCGATCAGTCCACGGTGCAATTCACGCTCCTGCGCCCGTTGGGTCAGGGTCAGGAAGTCAAAGTTGTAGGGGTCTTTGAGAAGCTGGCGTGTCAGATCGGAGTCAGGCGGCGGCAACACAGAGGCGAAGTTGTCGAGGGCTTTGCCCTGGCGGTGGTAGAGTCCGCTCTCTATTTGATGCATCAGTATATTGCGGCTCCAACCATTCTCGATAGTCTTGCGGATGTACCAGGCTCGCTCGGCCGGGTCTTTGACGGCGTCGAGTAAGGAGACATTGTGGCCCCAGGGAATTTGTGCAACGGCCTCTTGCACAAATGCCTCATCCGGGTAGGCATCGGCCAGAGCGCGCATGTAGTGAAGGTTGCGGCGCGAAAAGCCACTCATTCCGGGGAAAGATCGGCGTAGATCTGCGGCCAGCTGATCGATCACCTTGCCGCCCCAACCTCGTTCCTGCTGCCGGTGAAGAACATCGCGCCCTATATGCCAGTAAAGGAGCACCAGTTCACGATTTACGGAAAGCGCCGCCCGAATCTGCGCCTCCTGAATCCGTTGCTTGATCTCGACCAGGAACTCCTGATAGCCGCTGGCCGCTAGCTCTTTCTCTAGCTTTCTCTCCATCTCTGGCACATTCGCCGCCATCAGGGACAGATTGTTTTCTCTGTCTTTCCTGTCTTCTCTGCGCTTGCTCCTTGCCTCATGCCTGAGATTGGGATTGGGTTCGGGCTTGGAGTTGCCGTCGGGCATCATTATCTTCCCTCTTTCTCTGCTGTCTATCTATCTCGGCAGGATTACAGTATATCGCAGGTTTGGACAGAGCCAGGGCATAATACCCAACGCACAGGATACCAGGATAGACCTGCGAGCGAAAGGAGACCCACCTCACATGAACTCGTGGGGTGGGAGGCGCGCTTCAGGAGAGCTTTGCCGTTTCGAGCTAGAGATCTCGCCGGATACCTCAGACCCTTATGTCTTCTCCATCGTCGTACATTACCTAACTTCGCCTTATCTTGTTATTTCACCCGCTGCTTTTCTGACTGCCTTCTCGAGGTCTCGAAGGCTTGGTCTGGTGTATATCCTGGTGGTGTCCAGGCTCTCGTGCCCAAGGAGTGTAGCCACTTGGTCGAGAGGGATGCCTGCATCAACCAGGTTCTTGGCGAACGTATGGCGAAGGGTGTGAGCGGTGCAGTTCTCCAGACGAGCTTGATATGCGTACTTCCTCACCAGGTAGTCTATGCCTCGCTCGTTGAGCGGCCCTCTTTGTCCTACGAAGAGTGGACCTTTGGGCTGCTGGCTTCTGGCTTTACTGGAATTACCTGAAGGTCGCTTACGTCCGGACAACTGTTGCTCAGGCATTTGCTCAGGGAGTCGGAGTTGCTTTTTGCGTTTCTCGATGTAGCGAAGGAGTGCGGATCGCGTTCGGTTATCCAGGGGCACAACCCTGCTCTTGCCGCCTTTGCCCTCCCTGACCCGCACTAGCCCCTTGCGCTCGGTGACCTCCACATCTTCAATCCTGAGATTGGCAAGCTCAGAGATGCGAAGCCCTGTGCCAAGCAGGGTTTGAATGACGGCCAGATCTCGTATCGCGCTACTGATATTACTACCAGTATTGTCATCGCCCCTCTCGCTCCCGCCGCCGTTATCACTACCCTGATTGGCGCCGGTATGCTTGCCAGCCTGGCCAGATTGGCCAATCTGCTCAGTTTGACTCCCCTTACGCACGGCGCGCAGCAACGCAAGCTGTTCATTAGCGTCCAGCCATCTTGGGGCGACCTCTTGCTGGCCTTGTTCTCTGACGTAAACCCGCTCCAGCATTTCGAAAGGGCTCTCGTCAACCAGCTTCTGGTGGTGAGCCCATTTGAAGAAGCGGCGCAGCGAGATCAGCCTGCGGTTTACGGTCGCCGGGCTGACACCTGTTCGCAGCAGGTATCCTCGATACTCGGTAATGTCTCGCGGATCTACGGCCCGAGGAGAGATGTCCTCGCCGTTCGACGTGCGAAACCAGGCAGCGAAACTCTGTAGGTCTAGAAGATAGGCTCTGGTAGTGTGGTTGCTCTTGCCCGCAGTTTGCAGATACTCTCGATACTCATCGTACCCTTCAAACCTATGGTTCATATTCGCAGTCATCACCCTCGTCCTACGCTCAGGTTAAAGGGTTGGCATCGTCTCGTTTCGAGCCCTGAAGAATTATCTACACAGTTTTTCGGGCGATAGGTGTCGGTTGACGCCAGCCTTCACGCAGAGGATTTTACCACACTTGGGAGGAACTGTGCAGATAACGTATCTTATCTGCTGGCATTATCTACATAGTTCACGGGCTATCCCGAAATGAATTCCAAGCCCTATCAAAGTGACAGCGATGAACTTGGCACGTTGATGTACTCGCAATCATAGGTAGCCGGGTTTTCCCGAAGGAGGGTACGCACTTCAAAAGGCTGAGTCAGTACCTCAGAGGTAGTCATCAAGGGATCGTCATCGCGCATCCCAAACCCATAAGGTATCGCCAGTACTCGTCGATGCTAAGTACTTTCCATCGGGCGACCAAGCCATGCTTGTCAGGGGCGCGTCGTGAGCAAGGGATAGGAGCAGTGCTCCGCTGCCAACCTCCCAGACACTTATTGTGCCGACCTCTCCGACAGCACCAGCCTGCCCAGCGCCAGCCAAGCGCTTACTATTGGGCGACCACCCAACTGCGATTATATTCCCCACCTGAGTAATATTCCTGGAAATCTGACCGCTGTTCGGATCTATGACTACCACGCTATCTTCGCCTGTTGACACTGCAATTGCTTTACCGTCAGGTGACCAACTTACGTCTGGAGCACTTCCGGCAAGTGTGTTGCCCAGTGAGTTCACTTTGTCGTTCGCCACGTCCCAGGTCACTACTCGTGACTCCTTTAGATCTCCAGTAGTTGAGGCAAAAGCCAGCCGGCTACTATCTGGTGCCCAAGAAATAGAACCGACAAAGTTGGTATAGGTTATGGTAGCGGTCGGTATCCAAGAGGTAGGATCGTATAGGTATATTGCTCCGCCATCAACTGCAAAGTTCTGATCTTTGATACGTCCACTCATGGCTACTGCGAGCTGTTTTCCATCCGGTGACCATGCCACTTCTGTTGCGCCGCTACCAGGGTTATCACTAAATACCTTGCTCTTATTCCTAACGTCCCAGATTTGCAGCTTGTCCGTTGGCTGTAAGGCGGCAACGGCCAGGTATTTTCCATCAGGAGACCACGAGACGCCATGTTTGTCCGCCTTGAGTGGAAGACTAGCCACAAGGCGTTGTCCCCGAACGTCCCAGATCTGCAATGGGGCGAAGCTGGATGCTACAGCAATTTCGCTGCTGTCAGGTGACCATGCTAGGGTATTTGGAGATGGACTCTGGCCATCAATCCGAGCAATGAGTTTTTGGCTGGTGGGAGTAGCCATGGGCAGGGTTGTTGCTGTTGTTACTATGGGCACCGTTGCCGGAGAAATGCTCGCACAGCCTACCAAGAGAATTGCTGCCATTAGGCAAAGGGCTACTTGAAGGAGCACAATTTGGACCGGCTTCAATCTTATCATAGGATGCGTTCCCTTCTCTTACTATCCGCCACAAAGGAATCAGAACCGAGCCGAGCGAGTTACTCAAGACTATGTACTGCAAGCTTCACGTGGTAAAAATCATGGGCCAGAAACGCCAATCATTCTCGTCCAAATCATGTTTGTGGGTGGGCAGATGCTCAGTGATTAGGATTCACGTAGGGATCGACCAGGCATCCGAGTGGGTTCACTGTACAATAACCTTCCATTATCTGTGCTTCTGCTGACAAAGCCAAGGCATGGAAACCTCCCTAATCGTTGGATCTGTTAAAGGGGTTCTGATCCCCTTCATTTGCAGCAGCCTCACTTGATCAGAAACTCCTCGGAAGAACGTCATTACCAATGCTTCTCGATCATTCATGTAGCTTCTTCGGGCATCCGCATAATTCGTACCGAAGGTTTCACCCAATTGTTCGGCTACACCGTGAGCTTTCAACAATAGTCCACCATGAGCGTCAAAATTGCCTCCAAGTTGGTCGTATAACTTGAAAGTTAACGACCATGCGTTTGCCGCTGAATTTAGCATTTGCTGTTCGCTCTTGGAGCCTCCAACCAATGCGACATGCTGTCCATGGCTTGTAAGGTCGCCCGCTTGAATTGCAAACAGAACGCCAGCGTCCGCCAGTGACGCCCAACTAATACCGTGCGTTCCATTTAGGTCAACAACCCTTGAATCCCGGAAATACTCTATAACTCCTAGAATAGAGTTGAACATATCTCCAAGCTTCATATATTTCGCAAACGCCTCAAGCCAAGCTATTCGTTCATCAGCGGTCATATTGTCAAAATCACTTGTAGTACAGTCAAGGTCCTTATCACTCTCAACCTTACTACTGCAGTGGCCAGTTGGGTCCTTGCGCGTGAGCGGTGCGTTTACTACATAACTATAACGATATTATGGCTCCTAGTACCTTACCAACTAAACATCAACAGTTTTTGACTGAAGGGGATACAAGCGCCTAAGCTTGATGCGAGCATCAGCAGTAGTGAAGTGCCACCTGACGGTGGTGTGGGCGTCGTTACGCGACTGCTCCCATGCTCGGGCTTCGCTGACCAGTGTCTCCTTATCGGGTATGCGCCGCGAGAGACACTGCAACTGCAATACCGATAGCTCTATCTCAGCCATATTCAGCCAGGAGCCATGCTCAGGTGTGTAGTGCCACTCAATTCGTGTGGCGATACGCTCTGCTTCTTCAGGTGCAAACGCTTCGTACAGCACCCAAGGGCCATGCGTGTTGAGGTTGTCTACCACTAGCACAATTACCTCAGCGTCTGGATAGCGTTCATCCACCATGATGCGTAGCTGGGGGTTTTTGCATATCCCCCCAAAACGGTGCATTTGGCTCCGGCTATTCCTCTTCCCCTTCCACTTCCTCTACTGCAATGATTGGGCGATCGGCAAGTTCTTGCACAACCGCGTCGAGGTCAATGGATTGCGGGCTGGTGGTGAACTCATAGCGTCCATGGAAATTGATGTGCTGCCACGCCACTGGGGAGATCTGAGCGACCAACTCGGCGCCCGCCATATTCCCAGCAGCTTCTTTGTGTGTCCACAACCCCGATAGAATGCTTGTGTTGTAGAAGATGATGCAGTTGGTTATCAATCGACTGCACTCGTGCCACAGCCCTTGATCTTCTGTGGTCCTAAAGCGTAGCTTCCCAAAGTTGGCGTAGGAGACCGCTCGGCGCAACTGATGATAATTCTCGCCCCGGTTCAGTGCCTTCTGCACGTTCTTGCGTATGAGCGGCGAGTCCACAAAGTCGAGCAGATACAGACTGCTGATGATATTGTCGTATTCCCACAGAGCCTGGCGAGTTTTGTTTCTCCGAGCGTACGCGTTGAGTTTGCCCACGATGATACTCTGCGTAGTCGTTTTCAGTGCCAATGAAACGAAGATCCTCCGCAGGTTGTCCCATTCCGCCAGGATCAACTCTGTATTCAGCTTGCGGACCGGTTTGAGGATCACGTCGCTGTATTGGCTGGGATGCGCAAAGCCATACAATGAGGTGCGCACCTTTTCCTCGATTCCAGCATAGCGCGGAGCAAACTGGTAGCCGAAAATGGAGAGCAGAGCGAAATTCACCTGGTTGGTCCCGTGGGTATCTGTGGAATGTACTTCGGGCTGAATGTCCGTTGTGTTGTTGAAGAGCAGATCGAAGACATAACGGCTCTCATGGTCGTGAGCGCCTATCATGTCTGCATTCACCGGCACATGGTTGGCAATCAGCGTGTAGGCAACCACCCCCTTTTTGAGGCCGAAGTACTTTGGCGAATGACGGGCATTGAATGTAGGCACAGCTGTCTCAAACTTCTGCCCGTCGCTACTCGAATGGACTACACCGCCCAGATCATACTGCCGAAAGATAGGGAGGGCCGCGATGGCGTTTGCCACACAATCGTTGGCAGCTTTCAAAGTTTCGAGGCGTAGAAAGTTCTCCGAGGTGCGTGCGAGCGTGTAGAAGCCAATGTCGGAGATTTCGCCCATCCGCCCCAGGCCCATGTTGGTCCCCCATGCTACAAGGCAGGCACTGATCACGTGGGTGATACGATCATCAACCTCTTGTTTGCTATAACGCCCGAGAACATGCTCAAAGCAGTCCATGAAGTGGCAATGGCAGTCAACGAAATGGAGCAGACTGGCAATATTGACCTGGCCTAGCGTGTCGAACACAGGGTGGTTGATAGGCTCGGTGCTTTTGGGATACTGCAGGGTCCAGCGCGTCCGGGGCGTGCGGCTGCCTCCTCCCTTATCCCTGCTCTTGCCCTTGATCTGAAAGTGGCTGTTCTCCCCGGCACTGATGCGCGCGTTGACAGCGGCAATACGCTCCTCCAACTGACATTCGAGGTCAGCAAGATGCTCCTGGATGGGTTGTAACAGAGAGGACAAGCCCGTTTCGGTGAGTAAGGTGGCCTTGTTTTGTTGCCATTCCTGTTCATCAATGAGATCATCCTCAAAACTGCGGAACCGCACGCTGGTGGGGCAATAGAGATCGCCGGCCTCCAACCCATTGCGTAGTAGCCGATAGACAAGAAACTCGTAGCGGTCAGGGTTGAGTTGTTTGTGGCCAGTAGCGCCGGTGCCGTTACGGTCGCGATCACGCTGATCGCGGGTATGACGGTGATAGAGGCAGCGTTTGTCTCGAACCGGCATGAAGTGGGTAGGGAAGTCCACTGCATCTATCTGCCGGAGGGAGCGGTCTTTTTGAAAGGCCATCTTGAGAAACTCTCCTGCCTCCAGAATGGGGGCATTAGCACGGGTGGCCTCAAGATCGACCGCTCGTAGGATGGGACGTAAATGCTGCTTGAAGCGCCGAGCCATCAGGTCAAGATGCGCCCATTGAAGGTCGGTTTCGTCAAAGCTCGCCTCCCCTGCAATGTAGTCCGCAACCGCAGCCAAGCGCATACGGTCAAGCATGGTAAAGGCTGTGGCTTGGACATCCCTGAATGAGGTTTCCGGCGCGTAATCGGTCGTGAAGAGCTTGAGAACCTGGCCGGCCCTGGGCAAGTCCCGGTTGTTTAGCACCCTTTGCTGATAGACCGCTTCCTTGGCGGCAGTTTTGGCTTCATCATTGTACTGCTTCACCAGATGAATGAAGCAGGTGAGCAGATTGTCCGAGAAGCACTGATATCGATGGACGATAAAACAGAGCAGATACAAGTACACCATCCATGGGTCCAGTTGCTTGAGCCGGAAGACGGAATAGTACGAGACCAAGGAAGAGTAGTAGGTAATGGCTTCGTTGGAGATGCCCAACTGCGGCACGATCTGCATGGCCAGATGGTATAGCGGAGCGAGTTGCTCGCCGCAGGTTATTTCACGGCGCATTTCTCCCAGGCTGAAGTCTCTGGGCTGATGTTTCAGCAGCGTGATGGCATAGAGCCCCTCGGTTTCGGCGAGAGCGACGAGTTGGTCGAGCGCTACACACACAGTGGGAGACAACTTTGTCTGAAGCATGGTCATCAAGCGCTTGGCTTCCGCAGTTAGCGCCTTGCCGACGATCTCCTCCTGGAGTACGGTATAGCCGGGGCTGACAATGCGCTGTTCGGTCAGATAGTGAAGTATCTCGCGAAAGACATAGACAGGTTTGCTGCTGATGCGAGCGGCCTGTTGGGCACGAAGGAACAAGCGCTTGCGGTCCGTAGGCGTGCAGAGCCGATACTGGAACAGTTCCAGGATACGCTGCCGCTGTTTGAGGATGGTGCGTTTATTGAGAGGGCGCAGTTTTGGCTGTGGTTCATGTTGGCCATCAGTGCCACTCGACCCACCTGGCCTATCTGGCCCAAGTGGGTCGAGTGGCACCCCAGGGAAATAGCGTTGGAGGAGGTGCGTCACATCGTTAGCAACGTCATGAAAGGTAAAGGTGAAGAAAAGCTGTTTGGCTTTGAAGTAGCCCAGTTGGAGGATGAAGTATAGCTGGACGTGAATGGGTGAAAAGGAAGCGAGTAGGTCCTTCTCGGACTGGGTGAGCATGAAAGCTTGGATTCTATCGTCTTCAGTGAAGAGCGGTCTAGCGTAGAGGGCCTCGATTTCCTGGTCATCGAGGATGTATAGCCGCTTTGGTGTCTTGCTGGGCTCGCTGGCCTTGGCCTCACCCACTTCCAGGTTTGTCACAAGATTGGTCACACTGCTCCTTCGTTATGAGAGGACAATCGTGTCAGCGCCCAAAGTCTCAAAAAGTATACAATTAAATCCCGTCCAGATCCCGTAAGTGTTCAGACTAATGGTGTAGAGGGTTGAACCAAGAGGAGCATACATTCTGAGAAGGGATTGAGACCCTTAGCACGCCAGGTGCCAAACAAGGAGGCCAACGTCATGCGAGTGCGTGAGCCGCGCTCGGATTGAGAGCCGCCTGATACCTTACGCATCACCACCACAGGACGTACCGAGCGCTCGGCCAGGTTGTTGTCAGCCGACAAGCCCTCTTGTAGCACGAACTGAAACAGGCTGTCCTGGTGCAGCATCAATCGTTTGGACAATGTGTGGCATGGGTGAGCACCATGTTCTTTGGCATTTGAGTACCGCCCTGCCAGTTGTGCCACACCTTCAACCAGTTCTATGTAGAGCACTTCTCGTTGTTGCTGGGTGGGAGGCCATCGTCCCCAACGACCCTTACCTTTCAAGGCGTTTTGAGCCTGGTCGTACAGCTTGCGTAACTGAGCAGCCCAACCCAGCACTGCCTCGTTATCCGGACCCTCTTTGTGCTCTTCTTTCAGCTTATGTAAGTCTCTCAGCAGATGCACCCAGCAGCGTTGGTGCTCACATGGCAAGTCGTTGTACGCTACATAGAAGTCGGTCACAAGGGTGCCTTTGAACTCTGAGCCGAGTATCCGTTTGACTACAGCCCCTGCTCGTGAGTGGTCATACTCGTAGTATCGCTCACCATCGGGTGTACAAAAGCACCAGATGTAGCCGTTGTGTCCCCCTTCTCGCCACCCTGTTTCATCGCCATGCACGATAGCACTCTTTCTCACCCGTTCCTTGATTGACTGGGTAGCCGCTTGCACCTTTTCAGCCCCTGCCACTCGATGCAGCAACTCCACTATCTCTCCAGTGGAGATGGTCAGATTGTGCAGGCTCAACAGGTACTCCCTGATGAGGCGGACCGGCATTCTCAATGTGGTACGTAGGTAAGCTATGAGGGAGGCAATGCGTACTCCCATTCTGCTTTGTCCGATTACCTGTGTGCTCAGGTCAACGTGCGCCTGATGCCACTTCTCACAACGAGGGCACCAACTCTTGTACAACTGGTGCTCGGTAACTTCTACAGGAAGGGGAGGAGGCAGTTCTATCACCTGACGGCGCTGGGCGATTTGGGGGTGTTGCAGAGGGTAGGCGCAGGTGGGACACTGCTGCACTGTATGCTGTATCGTTTGGGTGGGGTTTTGCTCCCGACGACGAGCACCGTTTTGGTCTTTGGCTCGTTTGCGGCGGGGCTGCTTTTGGGCTTTGTCTTTGGGTTTGGCACTGTTGGGCTTGACGAAGGAAGGTGGTTTGCTCTTGTTCTCTCTGTACTTGTCCAGTTCTGCACGTAGTTGAGCAATCACAGCCAATGCTTGCTCAAGCTGTTCACGTAGCTGCCTATTCTCTTCCCTCAGCTGGGCAACTTCTTCTTCAACAGTCATGCCCATAGCATATAGTGGAAATTGCTCCACCTCAAGTCTGAACACTTACCAGATCCCAGCGTCTTGACGCGTCTCATAACATGTCTCATAATCCGATTATCATAGCTTCTTAAGGTTTCTGAGACGACCCCCCTCAGACAATAGGATAGACAACAGGAGAATCGAAACAACAAAATAGACAGTAGCCCAGAGAACGGGAGCATGTGATGGCGCTGATTGGCTATGCGCGGGTTAGCTCGGCGGGGCAGAGTCTCGAGGTCCAACAAGATACGCTGAAGCACTGCGACAAGCTCTTTGAAGAGAAGCGCAGTGGTAGTGGCACATCTGATAAACGTCCGCGCCTGGTAGCCTGCCTGGAATACGTCCGCGAAGGTGATACACTCGTCGTTACCCGACTGGACCGCCTGGCGCGTTCAACGCTGCACCTGTGCCAGATCGCTGAGCAACTTGCGCGTAAGGGGGTTCAGTTGCAGGTGCTGGATCAGCAAATCAACACCAACGACGCCACCGGACGGCTACTATTTAATATGTTGGGGGCAATTGGCCAATTCGAGACGGAGATCCGTGCTGAACGTCAAATGGATGGCATTGCGAAGGCCAAAGCGAAGGGCGTGCCGTTTGGTAGGCACAAGAGCCTGACGGACCAGCAGATTGCTGATATACGGACCAAACGACAGCAGGGAACGACCATACGAACCTTGATGAAAGAATATGGCGTCTCAAAAGCGACGGTCTACCGCTACCTTCAGGATCCCGCGATCCCGTGAACCCTAAAATGCACCGTTTTGGGGGGATATGCAAAAACCTCCATATAGCACACGAGCGGATGGGAGTTTCTCGGCTCACGATAAATAAGAGATAGAAGGGGGGATTGGATGTCTACTTTGCGGGTAGTACACACGGCCGACCTGCATTTCGGGGTGGAGAACTACGGCCATATGGATCCTGATACAGGCCTGTCGACGCGTCTAAGCGACTTCATTCGCACGTTCAACGAGACGATCGACTGGGCTATCGACAAAAAGGTCCATCTCTTCGTGATCGCGGGAGACCTTTTCAAGAATCGCGAGCCGAACCCTACCGTGCAGCGGGAACTGTCGCGCTGCATTCGTAGACTCTCCAGAGTTGGGATACCTACCTTCATTATCACCGGAAACCATGACGTGCCGCATGCCTGGCAGCGAGCCAATCCCATGGAGATTTACTCAATGCTCGAGGTACCGTATGTGACGATTGCGTGGAAGCCGGGATTACACACCATCGAGACTAAAGCTGGGCCTGTGCAGGTTGTTGCTCTGCCCTGGGTGGCGAGGTCACAACTCACGCTCGACGGAGCAGCGAGAAACCTGACGCCGGACGAACTGTCGCACCTAGCCGTGCTACTGATCGAGGATTTCGTCACCAAGATGTCGGCGCAGATCAACAGGTCGCTGCCGGCGATCATGGTGGCGCACTGCGCCGTGTCTGAAGCTACCACGTCCACCGAGAGATCAATGATGCTCGGCAATGAGCCGTCAATACCCCGCTCCGTGCTGCTCAACGAGGCATTCGATTATGTTGCACTGGGGCACGTGCACAAGTACCAGGTTTTAGGGCATGGCAGGCCGATGATGGCCTATCCGGGATCTCTGGAGCGTATCGACTTTGGTGAAGAGAAAGACAAGAAGGGATTCATCTCGGTCGAGATCGATAAGGTGGGTCAGGGGAGCGGCGACGAGCGGAAGGTGGAACTGGAGTTCCACGAGGTACAGGCAAGGCGCTTCGTGACACTGGCGATAACAGTCGATAAAGAGGAGCCGACCGAGCAGATCCTGCGCTACCTGGAATCTCATGGAGCCGACCTGAAGGACGCGGTAGTGCGGCTGATCATAACCGTTCCCAGTGAGGCTGCTTACTCGCTCCGCCGCAACGATGTATACCGGGCGATGCGAGAGCTCGGAGCCTCGTACCAGGTTGTGAATTTCGATGTGGAGCGGACGTCTCGAACTCGGCTTGGCAATGTTGCCATGTCAAACATGAGCCGGGAGGATCTGCTGAGGTGGTATCTGGACACCAAGGGCGCGTCGAAGCAATATGCCGAAGAGGTAGTTACCGAGTACAACGTGCTGTCAGGAGTGCTCGATGAAGAAAGAAGCTGGGCGGCGCTGACGCCGGCACATCAATAGTAGACATTAGTAGACATTGGGGAATCGGGGCACGAGGTACTAAGCACGAGCAGTCGGAAGCGAGTTGTGTAGACAGCCGGGATGTGTGCGTTCCAGACGTGACGCAGCCCCATATAGTTGCGTAGGCAAGGGAAAAAGGAGAAAGGGAGAGAGCCATGATACCAATTAGCCTCCAGATGAGAAACTTCATGTGCTACCGCGAGGTGGCACCGATCGATTTCAGAAACGTGCACCTGGCGTGCCTGAGCGGGGAGAACGGAGCCGGCAAGTCGGCCGTCATTGACGCGATGACCTGGGCACTCTGGGGAGAGGCCAGGGGCAATGCATCGGACGAAGATCTGATGTGTAAGGGCACTCTCGAGATGGAAGTTGAGTTCCAGTTCGTTCTGAACGAGCAGTACTTCCTGGTTATGCGCAAACGCCAGAAGAAAGGCAAGTCAGCAGTACCAATGCTTGATCTGCACACAAGCCCTACTGGCGAGGAAGGAACCTGGCACAGCCTTACCGAGGCCAACATAACGCTTACCCAGAAGCGGATCGACGAGTTCCTGAAGATCAACTACGCCACGTTCGTCAACTCAGCGTTCATCATGCAGGGGAAGGCTAACTCGTTCTCGGTGGCAGACCCGAGGATGCGTAAGAAGCTCCTTTCCGAGATCCTGGGGCTCGACAGTTACGAGGAGTACGAGAAGCGAGCCAAGCAGACCCTGAACGATCTGAAGAGCGAGGGGAGACAACTGGAGGAGGAAGTCGTCCGTATCAACGAATTCCTCAGGGGAAGACCTGAGTATGAAACCGATTTGAGGGTTGTACTGGCTGCCTTGCAAATAGAGGCGCAACAGCTTGGGGTGCTCAGGCCGGAACTGTCAGGGATGGAGAAGGATCAGGCCAAGCTTCAGGAGAGCGGGCAGAGGGTAACCGAGCTCACGCAGCTGATTCAGAAGTCCATCGCGGAACGCGAATTGTGGCGACTGCAGATCAGCGATGGCGAGAAGCGAGTAGCCGAGTTGGGAACTCTGCTTGGGAGCCGCGAGGATATCGAGCAGCAATACATGGAGTTGCAGAAGGCAAAGGAGACGGAGCAGACGCTAACCGAGGCGCTGGGCCGCGTGCGCACGTTGGAGAATCGCCAGGCACTTATAGCTGGGATGATCGATAAGGAGAAGACGCGGCTTGAGGGCGAGGCGAATACCCAGAGGCAGTTAGCCGAGAGCGAGAAAGCAGAACTCGAGAAGCGGTCGGGCTGGGAAACCGAGCTCGCTGTCATACTTCAGGAGATTACAGCCCTGGGCACAGTCGAGGACGAGCTAAAGCAAGAGCAGCAGCGGCAAAGCGAGTTGGAAACCGAGTCAAAGAGGGCCCGCTCCGACCAGAACTCGAAATTGCAGGAACGCAGCAAGATAGAAGACAAGTTGCGACAGTTGAAGGCACTGCACGTGGAGCACACAGGTGAAGCAGAGTGCCCATTATGCGGGTCGGAACTAACCGAGGAGGCGCTGCTCATCGTCGAGCAGAACTGGCAAAGCGAAATCGAGGGTCTGGTCTCGCAGTATGACAAGCTAGTTCAGGAAGCGGCGGCGAGGGATGTGAAGCTTGCGGAGTGCAGGAAAGCGTCCGAAATACTGGTGGGCAAGGTACAGGAGCTAAGGAGGCTGACCCGCAGCGAAGCAGAGCTGCGCCAGAAACTGGAGGGGCTAGTCGACAGGCAGCGGCGGTATGACGAGGCGGTGGCCAATAGAGAAAAGATTGAGACAACGCTCGCCTCAGGGGAGTACGCGGTAGAGAGCCGAGCGGAGTTGGCGAAGATCGTCGAAGGCATCTCCACACTCGGGTACAGCGATGAGCAACACAAGGAAGTTGCAGAGCGACGGCGCAAATTAGAAGCGGGCGGGTATGAGGAACTGTACCATAAGTTGCAGAGTGCGACCGAAGATCTACCACGTCAAGAGCAGACGTTGAACAATGCGCGGGTGCGAGTTGAGAAGATACAGCGCGAACAAGAGGACGCGGAGAAAGAAACGGAGAGCCTTCGACCAAGAGCCGAAGAGCTAAAGGCGCTGAATGAGAGCATAAGCACGCACAAGGCGAAGATAGAGCTCCTGGAAAGCGAGGAGCGGTTAGGACTGCAGAGGCAAGGCACGCTGCAGCAACTGCTGAAGGATTGCGACTCCAGAGAGGAGGCGCGTAAGGAGAAAGTAAGCGAGCACGAAAGGGTATCGCACCGGCAAAAGCTCTACAGCGATCTGGCCACCGCGTTCGGCCGCAACGGGATCCCGGCGATCATAATCGAGAACGTGATACCCGAATTGGAGGACGAAGCGAACGAATTGCTCGGGAGGATGACCGACGGCCGGATGAGCGTACAGTTAATAACGCAGAAGGAACTGAAGACAAGAGAGGGCCTGGTCGAAACCCTGGAAGTTATCATCTCTGATGAGTTAGGTACGCGACCATACGGCCTCTACTCGGGCGGCGAGTCGTTCAGGGTGAACTTCGCGTTGAGAGTAGCGCTCAGCAAGCTTCTAGCCAGGCGAGCGGGGACCCACTTGCAGATGCTGGTTGTGGACGAGGGCTTCGGGTCGCAGGACGCGAGTGGTCGAGAGCGGATGGTGTCGGCGATTCAGTCTATACAGGACGATTTCGCGACCATCCTGGTTATCACGCACATTGAGGAGTTGAAAGAGGAGTTCTCGACGCGGATCATGATCAGCAAGACACCAAACGGCTCGCGTATTAGCATGAGCGGAGCTGGTGTTGCATTTGCATGAATATGTCTGTAGGGGCCACAGGTGCAAATGGACCTCTGATCTGTCCTCCCATATTCTATCCAGGCTCGCGAGTGCCCTGCCGGCCAATGAGTGACCTGAATAGATGGCACTTTCGTTTCCCTCGGTTCCCTTTACGTTGACCTTGTGCGCATCGCATATAGAGTATGGCATATAGTGTAGGACCGCAATGACCGCCGGTATCATGGCTGAAGGAGTTAAAAGATGATAGCCCAATCAGGTTCTAGTATTCCCGTCTCTTCGAAAGACTACACGAGGCATAGCGATTCGGTCAGAGGAAATTGCTTTCTCATAAAAGTAAATCACCACATACAGCAGTTCAACGGCACGATCTGCAGGAACGCTGCGAACGTTCAGTGCGGCGCGTCGGATACTTTCCGGTCGCAGTACTGCGCCCGGGGCCGAGATGAATGCTATGACATGTATGAGTTCGCTCCTCAGAACCCCTATTTTAGGAGGCGCATTAACTTCGATGGCGCCGAGTTGCTGGAGAGCATAAACACCGGCGACTTGCTCATCTTTTGGACCTATCAAACTCACAACAGAGGTTTCAGCAAGCAGATAATTACGGGTGTCTACCTGGTTGATGTTATTGATGTGGACGACAACCTTCTACCTCCGGTTTACACCTTTTACCCGAAATCAGATCAGTATGCCTATATCGATTTTCCCCTGCCTGGGGAACAGATAATCCGGCGAGCGCTTGGACCTTATGCGTGGGTGAAGCAGCTTGGCTCGAACGACATCGGCTGGGCATTGAACCTAATCCACGAGGACCTCGATAGCCAGGCTCGTCAGATGCAGGGACGGAAGAGTTATGATGAGCAGATCGACGTACTCGACGCATTGCTCAAGCAATTCGATACCGACGAGAGTTCGCCGATGTATGCCAAGCTAGCCGAGGCAGGCGTGCTGGATATGCCGGTTGCCCCATCACTGGTTGCTGCGCCTACTACCGTTACTACCGTTACTACCGTTACTCCACCGGGAGAGCCAAAGCCTGCGGCCATAGCTACCGGCTCAGCAGCCACTTCACCAGCTACTATAAATGCACCAGCACCAGCAACTGTAGACCACAAATCACCAGTCGAGCGGCTTTCAGAGACCGCAGCCAGCAATCAGCTCCATTACCCCCTCCCGCTACTCACACGCTTCCACATATCAATGGCAACCCACCCCATTGTCGTCCTGAGTGGGCATTCTGGCACCGGCAAAACGCAACTCGCCCGCATTTACGCCGAAGCCGAAGGCGCAAGCTTCGGATTGGGTAAGGTACAGCCTGACTGGGTAAGCCCATCCTACTTGTGGGGAGCTTACGACTATCTTGCAGGAGCCTTTGCCGCGACGGAGTTTGCTGCTATGGTCCGTAAAGCTGGCGACGAGTGGGAAGATGCCAGGCAGCAGGGGCGGGAGCCGACAAAGTTCGTGCTTTGCCTGGACGAGATGAACCTGGCCCGGGTCGAGTACTACCTGGCGGATGTGCTCTCTGCTTTGGAGCAGCCGCTTGGCAGTCGCTGGATCGACCTATACAGTCCGGCACTCAACGATGCACGAGGGTTTCCATCTCGACTGCAACTCACTCCGAACATAAGATTCGTTGGAACAATCAACGTGGATGAGACTACTTACAGTCTCAGCCCGAAAGTCCTAGACCGCGCTCACATGCTCCGCCTCGACCAGGTGGACCTCTCCGCTCTAAGGGCGCTGTTGGGAAGCGAGGGAAGCATCAGCTCTGAAGTTTTGGACTTCGTCTTCTTGCATCTTGGCGAGATACACCGGCGTATGACTGATGATCCCACGCAGCAGTTTGGTTACAGAGTCGCCCGTCAGATAGCGGAGTGGGTGGCCGTGGCCACACAGGAGCCGTACAAGATGCCTATAGAAACCGCCCTGGACGCTGAAATCGCTCAGAAGATATTGCCCAGGCTGCAAATCGATCCAGATAGCGACATGCATATGGCGATGTTTGAAAAGCTCTTCGCCTATTTCGAGCAGTTCGAGCGGATTACGCCTGGCTTCGATGAAACGTTGCGGTGGATGCATGGCAGACGTGAGCGGCTAAATCTTGCGGAGGCAGTCAGTGGACAGCAGTAATCTAGAACAAACAGCTTTTGCTGCCTCTGAAGTGCCGCTTGATTGGTGGGCTGCCGTACATCTGGCGCTCGGTACGCGCGCACTTGAATGGGGCGGTGAGTACGAGGTCGACAGTACAACACCTCTGAGCCTAACACTGCGTTGGCCCGCCGTTACATCTCATTTAGGATCGCTGCTCGGGCTGCAACTTCATCTGCCTCCTGATCCTGAGGCCGAGGCGGGCTGGCGCGCCCAGGGAGCTGCCGGGATCGCCATACAAATGGATCCTGCTCGAGAGGATCACCGCACGGTCACTTCTCAGTGGCAGGCGCAATTTGCCAACCGGCGCTACACAGGTGAAACAGTGGTGTCGCTCACACTTTCCGGACAAGCCGTAGCGGGGGCAGATTGCGTGATCATTTACCGCCTCGACACTTCTGACCAGGCTCGGTATGAGTATATGCGTCAGTGGCTTGAGAAACAGCAGGAGGGCAGGGCAGTAACAGATCAGGTGATCGCTATCCTGGCCCAAGCATCTTTGCCGACAACGTACAGCCGTCTTGAGGCCAAGTGGGACGCGCTGCGGAAGGCCCATGAGCATCTGTCTGCTGCATTGCCACCGATCCTTGCCAGCCCTAACGTGGTGCTCAAGCGTGCCGACCGAGTCGTCGAATGGACTGAGTGGATTGGGCGTCATGACCTTTCACGGGCGTTACCCGAACCTGGCACCACCTGGATGCGAATGCCCTCTACGTCGGGGTTAGGTGGCGGCGAGGCCGAGGTAAAGGTGCTGCCACGCCGCCTCGTGCTGCGAAACACGGTACGCAGTTTTGATGTCTCGGCTAATCGATACGTAAGGGACACCGTCGACATGCTTGTGGACGAAGCGCGCGCAGTTGAGCGCGAGGCCGCAAAGCGTATGACCCAACTGCAGCAGGAATCCGCGATCGCGATGCACCCACGTTGGAAGGCACGCTTCCTCAATGCCCTTGTACATTACGAAAGTCTGGCTGCGAAGGCCCGTAGCCTGCGCAAGCGCGCAAATCACCAATGGATCGTATCCAGTTTTCTGGGTGACATAGCACCCGCCCAACCGAAGGCGAGTGACCTCGTGTGGCGGGACAACACCTATTACAGGCACGTACGGACAATTCGGGCAACTCTGGAGCGCGAATTGCAGGCCGCAGAAAATGCGCTATTTATGGATCGAGTAGTGACTGGTACTGCTAGTATCAACGAAATCTTCGAGGTGTGGCTAGCTGCTATCGTGTTGCGAACGCTTACAGAGGAACTAGGGTGCCAGTTGCTAAGGAAAGGTGGCAGACCAATAGACAGAAAGAGCGACCGCCCGCCAAGTTACTTGCTCAACCGTGGTTCATCGGCGGAGCTGTTCAGTCCGATCGGGCGGCGACTGGTCGTGCGCTTCGATACCGAATATCCGGCAATTCGGTCAGAAACCGATCTATTGTGGCGTGAAAGACTGTTGAGTTATGGGGTCGATCGGCGTAGCTGGCCCGGAGCAAAAGGGAGACCCGACATTGCAATCGAGGTATGGGATGATGAGCAGCGTGTGCAAGTACCTCGAATAATCGTACTGGACGCGACCTGGAGCAGCCGCCTTGAAACGCATATTGAGAAGTTTCTGTACCGC
The DNA here is from genome assembly GCA_963797095.1 of uncultured Chloroflexia bacterium. Taxonomy (GTDB): domain Bacteria; phylum Chloroflexota; class Chloroflexia; order QHBQ01; family JADMIH01; genus JADMIH01. The sequence continues at coordinate 539,932 of CAWCNY010000001.1, forward strand.
GAAACCATTAGAGACTTCACCACAGTCGAGGCCAGTGGTAAGCCTGCCCGCCCTGTAATCGCATCATGGGTTGTCTACCCTGGGGATCCGAATGAAGTCGACCATGAAGACGATTACCGGACCGGGCGTTTGCCAATCGAGCCTGGACCGGGTTGTGAAGCCATTCTGCTTACATATTTGCAGCAATTCCTGAAGATTGCGGGTGGGTATTGAAATTTAGCAGACGACCTAGCCGTCTTCGCCTATCGTTCGCCCGACGATCCGCGGTTCGCAGGCATAGATCCTTTATTGAAGGGTACAACGCAACCGGAGTGCAAGCATAGAACCGCCGAAGTTTGCCTCAGAGCGCCGTCAACATAGGATAAGTATCAACTTCGGCTTACCACCTCCGAATGCCGAGATGGGATACGCTTATAGCGGGTAGGAAGAAAATGGAACATCCAACGCATGAGTGTTTGCCAGGCGTAAGTTGCGTTGAACTCCGGCTGATTCCTACATGGAAGCGTCCGCAGAAAGTTGCAGACAGCCCCAAACCGCTGCAACTCAATGAGGAACTCGTCTACCGCTCTGACAATCGGCTTCTGTAGTAGTAACACGCCTATGCAGGCCTCGAATGCAGCCCGTGGCAGCCCTGACTGTACGGGAAGCTCGACAAGTTCCACTTCCGCCACCGCCTGCGATGCCGCAGTCAACTCGTGGAGGCGCCCTGAATACGCGACATACAAGTCGGCAGGATCACGAAGCTTTGGTAGCCAACTCTCCTGAGACACTGGTTGAAACTGCTCATTAGGGGATTCGCCTGTGACAGCAGTTTCGCCTGAAGGAGCAGGCGGAGTAGGGATGTATTGCCGTACTAACTCGACAGCAGCAACCGTGTGGTTGTAGAGGTCATCATCAACCTTTATGCAGCCTATGAACAACTCGGTTTCAAATGACTGGAGCTCTCCTGCAGACAAGGGCACTAGCAGTTCGAGGTTTGGCTGACTTGACCAACCTAATGCAGTTGCCGTGAGGTTTGCTGATCCTACTAGGCAACTATCATCGGCCCTGTAGTATTTCGCATGTAAATCGGACCGAAGCCACAATGATGCACCGGACCGAGCCCTAAGTAATGGCCAAACCTCCAAGTCGCTAACCCCAATGGCGATCTCATCCGTTCGCCACCGCGTCACGCACTTTATCGGGAGATCATTCTCCACCAGTGCCAGTAAACGCGCTAATGTTCCTGCCTTAACGAATGGGGCGACCAGCAGTATGTTTCGTCGCCCCGCTCGGCACAGTTGCTCTAGTTGTATACCTAGCGCTGTCAATCCTCTCGTTCCAGAAACATCCTTGCCATCTTCCCCCAATCGGAACGAGCATCCTGTGCACGTCTCCTAGGCTGACCATCAGGTTGCTCATCTTCATACCGCGCCCATGCCGACAGCAACAGTTTAAGTCCATCAGAGGCTAGGTTCAGGCGCTCCTGCAGTTTGTCGGCGTCTATGGTGTCTTCCTCCCTCTCAAGTACCTCTACCAAGTGTTGGTAAGCAGGATGATTTGTGTTTAATATGATAACGATAGCACCGCCTCTCGGCTTAACAGTGAAAAAGGCCGGCATCTCTAGATCTGCCTGTGCGAATAGGTACTTCAGCCCATCACCCACCGTTGTTGCCGCCATCTGCTTGGCAGCCTCCTCCGGCACACCTTCATCAAGTAGTGTGCGCTCAATATCGGCTTCACGCTGCTGAGGTGACAGATTCTCGTCCTTATCACTTTCGCCTTTATAGCCCTCATGTTGGCGCTCACGAGTAGCATTTGTCGCTATAGCCTCAGGAGATGTGGGTGCATGGCGCTGCTCTTTAGTTCGCACTCCCTTCGTCTGCTGCCTCAACCATGTACGCATCTGTGAGAGGTTCGTGCGTATACGTTGTGCAATCTCCAAAAGGGGAGCGCGGGGGTCCTCATCTTCACGCATCTCTGCTATGGCTGCTGCACTTGTCTCTAACTGACTCAACTCGCTCAATTCGGCGAAGTTCCGCGCCGCTTGCTTGTTGTTCGTAACACCAAATAGCTCGTCCAATGCAGGGGGAAACTCCACCTCGATGCCCCACCAACGCTCTACTGGATCGTAGTGGATTATCCATGATTGATCGAGGTCTAGCTCTCGTGCTGCTCGCACAATCGAGACACCAGTGTTCTTGGCTGCGTGCTTCCCGTGTGGTTGCGACCCGGGATTCTGACCTTCCCGTGCTTCCTTCTTGGCAAGAGAGAAGCGCGTCTTGACAATGTGTTCCTGCCCACGGAAGCTTACTGTATGCGAGATCTCATAATATTCATCACTCGGCCATGGATTGAACATGGCTATATCGTGGAAAGGTGGAGGACAGGATGTGTGCTTCATTAAGTACCCTGGGTCATTTGGCAGCGCGTCCGCCTCACTTTGTTGGAAACTGGGATTGTCCGCGTCAAACGCAAGCATACGAATTCTGACCTGCTTATTATCTAGGAAGCGTCTATACATTCGGCCTATCAGGAATTCGGAGTTCTCGATAATTGCGCGAGCCGTACGCCACATGATACGGTCTAGATCCGACCAGACTACCAATGTACCACTCTTCTCAAAGGTAGCACCAACCTGGCGCCACAGATTAGGAATCTCTACGTGCCTGGGATCGGGAATAGCTGTCTGCTTCTTGGTGCGGATTTCATTGACATCCAGGTATGTATATAGGGACGAGTCCGGACCGTCCTGCCAAGACCATACTTCTACTCGTGTGCATTGTGAGATTGATGCGCTAGGCAGGCCCATTCCGAACTTGCCCATGCCCTGCTGTTCGGCCGGGACGAGGTGCATACCATTGCCAAACTGTAGAGCAACCTTCAGTACATGAGCATCCATTCCACAACCATTGTCAAGTACGGCAATCTGATGAATGCGGGAGCGCTGGCGAAGCTCAATAATTGAAGTACGCTCGGCACAGAGCAATTCGACAACCGTTGCTCTGGCCTGAATTGAATTATCCATCAACTCAGCAATAGCATAGGCCGCGTTCTTATAGCCGTTGTCACGCATTGCCTGCACTGCAAGATGAGCAGGCACAATCTCTTCGCTCATTCTTCCCTCCAAACATCTTCCCAGTTGCCAAAGGCTTCAGCCATGCTGCCGAATCCTGGCAACTCAGTATCGACAACGGTTACGACTTCCGCGTCGACGTTTCCACCTACCTTCGGCCCCCTGGTCGCTCGACCCACCATTTGACTATAAAGCACTAACGACTTCGTGGGTCGTGCTATGAGGGCCGCGCTTGTTTTAGGTGCATTAAAACCTGTGGTCAGCACGCCATAGTTGCAGATAATTCTAGGGTCATCGCCTTCCCCTTTGTAGCGCGCGAGCAGGCGACTTCTCTCAAGGGATGACGTGGTTCCTGTCACAGCGGCTGCATCGTGCCCACGCGCGCTAAGTACAGCTGCCAGTAAATGTGAGTGCTCCACTGACGCCGCAAAGATCAGCACCCGTTTATGCCTCCTGATAAGTTTCTCCACCTCCACTATGATCGCGAGATTGCGCTGATCGTCCTCAGCAAGCCGCTTTAGTATTCTTTCTGGGATATCTAGCTCCTGCCCTATCTCCTTCATGTCTGCGGAGCTCAAGCCTAAGCCGCTACCACTTGGCAGTGTTCGGTAATTGACACGGGCTAAGTAGCCCTCGGCCACGAGGTACGCAATAGGATTGGTGTAACCCTCAATCCTGAGTCCGACTTTGTGCCGACCAAAGTAGTCGGACAACTCTGCGTCAGCACTAGGATCATTCCAGGTCCGGCCCGGTGTGGCGGTAAGCCCTAATAGGCCTGCCGCCCGACCTTGTGTCACCAGCATATCAAGCACTAATCGGTAAGCTGGAGCAATTGCCTGATGAGCCTCGTCGATAATGACTAGCGTACATCGGCCTGCTAGCGTTCCCAATAGGGACGATCCTTGGCGACCTGCAATGAACAGCTTCGCAAGCCCAGCAATGACGATGCCATCCGATGCTCGTTCAAGCTCCAATGAATGGGGACCCCAGAATCGGTTTACATTGACTTCACGATCCCCCAAGACGGCCCAGGTTGATTCGAATTCCGATGCAGCCTGCTCGCACAACTCTTCGCTGTAGGCTAACCAAACCGCCAACGCCGGCTCTTGGGTGCGGAGATGATCTGCAATTACCTGCATGGCCATTCTGGTCTTGCCAGCACCTGTGGGCATGTGCAAGAGCACCCGATGCGGTTCCTGGCTCAGTGCGGTTCGTACCTCACGCACTGCGGTACGCTGGTGTTCAAATAGTGAAAGCTCGCCTATGACGGAACCACTTGAGGGTACATAAGCGACTTCATTTGGTGCAGGAACGACCAACTCGAAGAACTCAAATAACAGACGTTCGCGCTCTGAGCCTCTTCGAATCTCGATGGAGCGTAGAGCAGCGAAAACATCCCCACTGTTCTTCAAACCCAGGGCATTTGCTAGCCTGTTTGCCTCAGGGGTGCGCAAGAGGTCTAGCAGAAGCTCGCGGCTTGTACGACTAATGAGGAGATCCTCACGTGAGCGCAATTGGAGCATGATCTCACTAAGATTGCCAGGATTCACAGAACGTGAGTCGAGTAACCCGAGCAGTCGAATAGTAGGCCCGCCAAGTAAATCCTGGAGGGTCGCGTCATCGGCTCGGGATAGTAGATCATCGAACTTCATCAGCTATTTAAGAACACCCACAGCTTTTACTTGGAGTACACAGCGTGCCCACTTTGGATTCACATGAGGAGCTACCGTACCGAGGACTGAACAGTATGAAGGCGCTCTGCTGCCCGAATGATAGCGTCAGTAGCGTGGGCGACTTCGTCATCGGTAGTGAATCTTCCCACGCCAATGCGCACGGTGCTGTATGCGTCTTCTCTGCTCAGCCCTATCGCCAACAGCACGTATGAGGGTTCTGGGGCTCCGCTAGTACAGGCAGAGCCCGTGCTTAGCGCTACCTGAGGCGTATTAGCTATCAGCGCTTCGGCGTCCAGTCCTGGGAATGTAAGGCTGCTGTTGCCAGGTAGGCGTGCGTGAACAGCTCCGTTGCGCCGGGCAGCAGTGAGAGCGTTCATCAAAACACCTTCGAGCCTATCTCGCAGCTCGCTGACACGAGCTGCTTCGGTTGGGAGCGAATCCATATATAGCGCGCACGCGGCGCCCAGCCCGACAATGCCTGGCACATTCAGAGTTCCAGGGCGTAGATCCCGCTCCTGGCCTCCTCCAAAAACCAGGGGCTGCATAGGGAGTGAGTATGCACCGCCCCTGATGTAGAGCGCACCAACTCCTTTCGGTCCATATATCTTGTGGGCGCTCAAGGACAAGAGGTCTACATCGCACGCATCGACATTGACCGGGATCTTACCTACCGCCTGCGCGGCGTCACTATGCACAAGAGCCCCTTTGTCGTGGGCTAGAGCAGCGATCTCGGCCAGGGGTTGAATTGTCCCTATTTCGTTGTTTGCTGCCTGTACTGAAACCAATAGCGTATCATCTGTAATCGCACTCTTCACAGCGATCATTTCAACGCGCCCGTCCGCGCCAACCGGTAGCAGGACTAGCTCGAACCCTTCTTTCTCGAGTTGGTGGCAGGGTTCGAGCACGGCCTTATGTTCGATAGAAGTCGTAACGATCCGCCGCCGGACATGACCGCCTCTCAACTCTGCAATACCCGCCATACCCCGGGCCAGCCCTAATATTGCCAGGTTGTTGCTCTCAGTGGCCCCTGACGTGAAGACAATCTCACCAGGTTGAGCCCCTAGCAAATCAGCCACATGCGCTCGCGCCGCTTCAACCGCAGACAATGCCTCGCGCCCAGCTGCATGGAGTGTACTTGAGGCGTTTCCAAAGGTATGTCCAAAGAAGGGTAACATTTGTTCCACAACCCTCGGATCACATGGAGTCGTGGCATGGTAGTCTAAATAAATCATTAAGTGCCTCGCACTATTATAGCTGACAGACCAGACAGCCGCCATCGTCGTCTAAGCTGTCTGGCTCGCCTGTGAACATCTCGGCCAGCGTCTTCGGCCTTCTGCGGGCGGCCGCCTGCGTCTTTCGCTTCTGTTCCTCGCGCTGGATCTGCTCGACACGTTCTGGTCGAGCGAGTTCTTGCAGGCTCTCGTGCTGAGCCCAAGTATATCCTTGCTCAGGCTTCTCATAGCCCTTCGCGCTCTCGTACAGTTCAGGGTGCTTCTCAAGTAAACCCACCCACTCCTTCTTCCGCTGAAAGAAGCAGAAATAGCACCCCGAACGGGTGCGCCACTCGTAATACTCAGGCATGCCTATCCCACTATCATCTAGAATTCGGAACACGTCGTCTTTTGTTATGCCATCTTCCTTGAAGGGGAATACCGGGGTTATTGTGGGTTTGGTGCTGATATATCCTTCGCGGTTCTCATCACTTCGAATGGCGACATAAAGATTCACCGGGTCGTCGCCAACATACTGCTCAAACGGTTCTATCTTGAGCTTACGCGTACACCAGCGGACGCTCGGAGAGGGCAGAAATCCTCCATACATATCGAGCCAGTGGTCAAAACCACGATCTCCTAGGCCGCTAGCTAGCCGTGTGATAGGCTTTTCCAGATAAGCTTCAACTCGAGTCAGATATTCGTAGGTCTCGGGCAGTTCCTTCTGGGTATCACAGAAGAGATACTCCATATCTATTTCTGGGTGATGGTCCCGCATATAGATAGCGAGCCCTGTGCTGTCTTTGCCACCGGACAACAGCAATATGTTACGTCGCAGCTTCTCACTCATTATCGTGCCCTCCCTGGCCACCGATGTCTCGGCCACCGATGTCTCCCATGTCTCCCAGATAGCGCATTGCAGCCTGGGCGAGGGCGGCTATACGCACCCTGCGTGCCTCCTCACTACCGTCCGTGCCTTGGCTCAACAGCGTGCTTATACGTTCCGTAAGGGCGTCTACAGAAGCAACTCGCTCAGGCGTCAAAGCAACGATAGCACGCGCTTCCTTAATGTGGCCGTTTAGTAACCCAATGCGCAGGACCTGGGTCGCGCCCGTGAGCTGTTGCTCTGTCACCAACTCTTCCAACCGGACAAAGTCGCTGGCTATCTGGCGCAGCCGTAAACCGAAGCCCACAGCGTCCGGGTCTCGCCATTGATTGGGAGGCGTGCCCTGGTTAACCACACGTCCTAGCACTTCTCGCCACTCGCGACCTTCCAGGCGGCTGGACTCGCGTATGAACAACGTCAGGGTCTGCTCGGCGGACGTTCCTTCGATGGCTGCAGCCCTTCGTTGGAGCTGGCTACGCACGCTGTCAGACGATCCTTGCAGGTCGAACACAATCCGCACTTGCTCCTCTATCTGGTCCAGAAGCTTGTGATAGGCGTGCTGTAGAGCCAACAAGCAGTCTTTGAGCAGGCTGGCGAAAGAACCGCCCGGGTCCCACCGCAGCGAGGGGAGCCCCAGTGCTCGTGGCAGGTCCACAAACAGTAAGGCGTACGGATCGGCGGACCGCAACAGAATATCGCGGACCGCCACAGCCTGTGGCGGCTCTAGCTTCTTCGTGTTCTTAGCATATTGAGGCAGGTGCGCCGCGAACAGCACGAGGGGTTTTACCACCCCTAGCAGTTGCGAAGCACTATCGTCTTCTTTGAGCGGCCCTTGCACCGTTTCGAGTATGTCAGTAATATCGGCGAACGCCTGCCGGTCTTCATCCGACACCACAAACTGCTGAATTTCAAAGGCTTCCGGTACACGGAGTAACCGCTCGATAACTTCGACCCTTAGTTCCGGCACGAACACCCCGCCGTCGTAGAGCGCCACATCGTCCTTATGCGCCAGCAGTAGGGCGCACGTCAGGAGAGGAACGACCCCCTCGCGGAGGCCGAACGGAGCGCGTCTCAATCGGGAAGCTATCTCAAGGATTGGTCGGCGGTTGCTGTGTGTCTCTTGCAAGAATTCGTTTAGCGTGTGCCACACGGGTAGCCAGGTGCTGTTCGGTTCCCCTAGCTGCAGGCGCCCGCCCCGGAAGCCGTGGAAGCCGCCATCTTGTAGGAGCGACCGATACATGCTCACTTCGGGAGGGTTGCCTGTGAAGCCGAGGGTTGGCTCCCCTTCTCGACTCAGCATAGCTTCGAGCAGGTTGCGTCGAGCTTTGGCAGCTGAAGATGACAGATGATCGCGGTTGAGCAGCTCGTTACGCAGTACTGGGGCCTGGTTGTATACCTGATCGCAAAGCTTCGAGATCCACTGCGAGAAGCTCCTCGCGGAATGTAATTCGTGCAGTGTGCCCCCTTGCACCCATTCGCAGGCCGATACATCTAGCGAGTAGCCGCGGAGACCAAGTACGGAGCCAGCTAGGCTCTCCAGCCGCTCTATCGCCTGTCTCAGGCGCGCCTTCACTTCTTGCCTTGCCACAGGATCGCCCTGCAGCCCCGGGACATTTGAGGTCACCCACTCCCAGCTTTCGACTTCCCGCAGAGCCTCTTCCAAACCAGTCATCGGCCTAGGGAACGCCAAGATACGGAGGCGATGCTCAGGCTGTTGGCTGAACGTCAGCTCTTGCGCGTATTTAATGAGAGCCTCGCGCTCGGCGTCGGCCGGGGTAAGGACATAAAGTATCTGGCCGTCGGCTGGGGTAAGAGGCTGGTTGAACGTTTGGCGAAGGGTCAATGGATCGCCATCAATTAGATCGACCGAGAAATAGCGGAGTGTGCCACGCTTGATGTAGTGAGAGCGCGCCACCAACGGGCGCACAGCAATTGACGCCTTAAGGCGCTCGGCCAGCCTACCATGCCCAACCATCTGTAGGGCTTCCTGGATAGCGGTGTCGAGGTCGACGTCCGAACCTTCCCACAGCGCGTAGGCGTCTTCGTGGCGCCTGTAGACCAATATCGAGGCGCGTTGTAGGTGAGCTATGGCTTCGTTCACGCCCTCGCGATTGCCCAATGCTAGCGCGATAAGCTCTTGCGAAGCCTTCAGGCCAACGGCCGCCCCGTAAAGGTTGAGTAAGCCAACAGTCTTAATAACGGCAGTCGCAAGGCGTGGGGCACCGACGGTAACTCGCTCCAGGGCGTTCTCTATCTCCGACCAGCGCCTGGCTCGATCTCCGCGATAGATAGCAGCGCCTAACGCAGTAGTAACGTAGTCATACAGATCGTCGCTGCGGTAGAAGGGTGGTAAACCCTCGCTCCAGGTGATACCTGCTAGAAACTGCTGGAAGCCGAACGGCTCTCGCCCCGTGAGAAAAGCGAATAAAGACCGCTCATTCTGGGCTAGCTTACTCCGGAACAGGGGCCACAGGAGCAGGGCAGTCACCGGGTGCAAAGGCGCACAATTCGCCAGCAATTCGCCTAAGGCCGGGAAGCGCTGTCCCACCTCACCAAAAGGTGGTGCTTGTACAACCTGCTCCGTCGCGTAGATATAGCTTGTCTCCAAGTCAGTAGGCATCTCACGGCCTATCGCAGCCCCTACCAGGCGTAGGAGCTGCTCTGGTGGCTCTTGGAAAGCGACATCAGTGAAGCGACCTTGAACTTTCTGCCACTCCCTGCGGCGTAAGTCGTCGAGCGTATCAAGATAGTCAGCAAATGACGCATGAAGTATTGTGACCAGCAGGATGGGGATGGTACTTCTGGCCGCTGCCTCTGCCAAGTGCTGCATGACTAGCAGGTCTTCGCTTTCCGGATGCTGGGACGCATGCTCGAGGAGCTTGCCAAACTCGTCAATAACCAGTAGCAGCCCACCATAACCCCGTGCTCTAGATGCCCGCGCCGCTGATTCGACCAGAGTTAAAACGTGGTCTCCTTGCCCTCCAGCACTGTCGGCGGTGGCTGGGTAGAGGGTATCAAAATCCTCGGTAAGTCCAAGGGTCACTGGCTCGACCGCCTCACGCAGTGCGGACATAATCGTGGGTACGAGCGGGGCGCGCTGCCCTACACACAGCATGGGCAAAAAGGGAGGTAGGTCAAACCCTACGCTTTGGCGTAGAGGGTAGCTTTGAGGGTGTTCCGGGGTAGCTTGGGCCAGCAGATCCGTCAAAAAGAGAGCGAAGGCGGATTTCCCAGTCCCATACGGCCCAGTAATGGACCAAGCCCGACTGCCTCCAGGTATCTGCAGACCAGCTAGCATCTGAGTCGCCAGATCACGGGCGGTCGGTGTCAGAAGATACTCGTGGACACTTCGCGGGTTTTTCCAGTCCTTGGCTATTTGCACAGAACGATAGAATCTCCCTCTGACAGTTACTGCTTCGTGGAATGCTACTGCAGTCATACCGTTCGCACCTGTGCATGTTCGCTATCTAAAGCCTGCTTGAAGTACCTTGCTAATGTCGAGAAAGCAGATAGGTCTTGGCGTGAGTAGTCGTTGCCATCGTAGCTTGGGCGCATGACCAATCGGCGTCCGGCCGTTTCGTCATAGCTCAATGGGCACCACCTGGGCAGCTCTTCTAAATATGCCGCCAGAGCATTCTCGGATAACTTGAAAGCCGCACCCGGGCTTCCGCCGCCGTATTGGATCGACTCGAAAGAGAGTGTGCGCTGTGAGGGTGCAATTCGCTCCCAAAACTCTAACAAAGCATACACAAAAATAGCCTGAGGCAATGCGGGTTTTGGGCCGCGCACGAACTCGTAAACGCCACGCTCGACTTCCCGGATCAGCCCCAGTTCGACCAGTGGACAGTCGAATGTATCTTCCAAGGGCAGATCACGGGTCGCATGTGCGGGGGTGTAGGTGCGGATGAACACTTCGACATCCCTACGGACGGAAGCCGTAGTCGCTCGCACTAGCGGCGTCTGCTGGACCCGCTTCATTAGCCATTCAGTCAGGCTGTCACGGGTGAATGTAGGCTCATGGAACTGGGTATAGGTCAGATACCAGGTTGAGGCCCTATCCCGGCGACTTACTAGAAGCCAATGAAGTAACCATAGCGTGCCTGGATCCTCTAAATATGGGTCCCAGCCCCCATCGCTGAAGAGCGCCTGGCCCAAGGGAGTAGTTTGGACTACCTTCCCCCGGTCGGCGGACTGTATCAGCCTTAGCGTCTCGCACCAGAAGCGTATAGAAGTGACCATGTTCTTACCGACGCCCAGGATGACCATAGCGTCGTCACGGGTAAAGAGGTTAGGGTAGCTCTGCAATCCTTGTACGCCTTTTGGCAGCCAGGCATAGCGTAGTGGAAACGTCTCGTGCCCACTGAAGCTGTAGCGGCCCGTGTCGACCGATGACATGGCCACGCCGGACAGAGGGTTGTCGCTTTGTGTACCGAGAAAGTTAGTCATTAGCGTCGGGGTATCGGGTAGCAAAGGGTTCCCTCCTTGTAGAGCATCTAAACTCCTGCCTATAGTGTATCACAGTCGACGGGATGTGGATAAAATCGCTACCAGGCACAATATGTAGTAGTTATTCTGTGCCGTTGCGCTTTTTCTAGATGTTCTAGGAATCGGATAGCTCATTGGAAGTGTCAGAAGTAAGGGTAGCACCTGGTTGACGGCTGTTCATTGGTGTAGAATGTCACCGACCGAGATGAATGAGCGCCATAACAGTAGGCGTATTTCGCATCCTCACCAGCGTGGTCTCTACATGAAATCGGCCCTTGATTTGTTGGAAGTCAAGCACTTCATTGCACGCATCGATCTCACCGAAGATGCTCCCTCGTAGACCCTTCTGCAACGCCCGGTATATCGAGGTACTCGGAGGAATTGTCTCACTCGGGGCGAAGCACTTCCCAGCACTAGGTGAGTTCCACTGCCGCCACACGCGCAAATCAGCAGATGATCTCCATGGGGGCACATGATAGACCGAGGAGCCTTGATTAGACAGCATGGGCTGCGACCAGCGTAGCGTGCCCTCCTGAGCCAGGACGAAGATGCAAGGCGACACATCAGCTTCCACCATTCGCCGCACGATTGGGGTCACCGACAACCTACAATCCCTTGCCCACTGGAACCCATAGGAAAGCCTAACTCTTCTGCTGCGCACGACAGGGAAGAAGAGAGCCCCGGGTAACATGATCTCTGCAGCGCCCCAGTCGCACCAGAATTCTTTGTGCCTCCAAAGCTGCTCCATCTCCCCCCGAGTGTAGCGACCCGGCACCTCAGCACGAAGTGCGGCAAATAACCCTTCTACGAACTCGTGTGCTTTGCTGTAATTCTGTACTCCCGCGGGATCATCGCCGTTGATGACCATACGATTGCCCATCAAGAAACCACGCTGTTTACTGTCGCCGTCGGACAGCAACTCAACGCGGAGCCTGAAGCCGTGGTGCTCGATGAGACGGTCAATGTCCACGGGCAAGCGCCAAGTACCTGCGGAGCGGAGCATATACTCGGCATACTCCTGGACGAGGATGCGTGTGTCACGAGTCTCAGTCTGTCTGAGGAAAGCCTGCGGCGCATTAGGTAGGTTGAGGGCATTCGCTAAGTTCATCATTACCTACGCTTCCTCGTTCCTCCTTCTGAGGGCTATCGAGCCTCTTCTTCCTCTTCTAGCATTGCTTTAATCACCGAGTATATCGCCCGCCACTCACGCGGAGTAGTAGGCTTCCGCCCACGGTACTCTATCTGGGCCAGCATAGTGAGCTCACGAGTGCTCAACCCTGACTGCTCCGCAAATTCCTGAAGGCTAGCTGGTATTTCTACTGCGTCGAACCGCTCGCCCAGTAACTCACTGGGCCTGGCATCGAGCGCATCTGCAAGCTTCTTGATCTTATCCTCGGTTGGAGCGCTTTCACTACGCTCGATTTGGTACAGGTAACTGCGTGAGATCTTTGACTTCTCAGCAAGGTCGCTGAGGCTCCAGCCTCTCTTCTCACGTAATTGGCGGACCCGATCTCCAATCTTCTCATTAGGCACTTGTTCAGGCATATGCAGGTCTTCCCTCTGTCCTTTACTCTGTTGCCATTATAAAGGCCGACGGAAGCGGCGTCAATATAGCGGTACGATATTCTCCGGTATTGTGGAAAAACCTCTTGACGCCGCTGTCGTTATAGCAGTATGCTTATGTACGTAATATCGTACAGAGCGGTGCGGTAAATCTAATGAAAGGAGGGCCAAGATGATGAGCAAGAACAGACATGTGGTGCCCCATGGCAATGACTGGGCGGTTCGCAAAGAAGGCGCATCTCGCGTTTCTTCCACGCACCCGACCCAGCAGGCAGCTATCGATAGCACCAAGCAGGGTGCAATACGTGACCACGCTGAAGTGGTAATCCACCGTCCGGATGGGCGCATTCGGGACAAGGACTCCTATGGCAATGACCCCTGCCCGCCGAGGGATAACCAGCACTAGGGCTGCGGCAGACATCGGCATTCCATACTGGACAATTAGCGTTACGCCTCAACTGACCCTAGGGTCGGTTGAGGGAAAGGAGAATTAGGAGATGTACAAGACTGGACAGGAAGCTCCAGAATCGGGGCAATACTATTGGGCGGGCTATACTGATGGCACGAGCACGCCTGCCCCCACGGTAGAGGAGCGCGTAATCTGGCTACAGAGAGGTGAAGTCTTTCCTCCGATCCGCTCGTGCAACAAGGGTGCCTATTGGCGCCTGAAATAAGAGGTTTTGGAGGTGGGATGAGAGCCACCGAAGAGTGTCCGTATGTAAAAGGCCCATCCGACCGGCCTCTCAAGCCGCCGAGGCCGACCATGTTTAATATCGGTCCCGGCGCCCTGCGAGACGTCGCTTGATAAGGTGACCTTCCTGAGAGTGGTCTATATGTCCCTACTCTTGACCACTCTCAGGTCACGGTCAGAATGCGTGATTGGGCTTACCCTCTTTTCTGGAGAAGCCCAAGGCACAACATAATCGAAAACTGAGACTACAGCAAGATCAGGTACAGCTGTTAAGGCGGGTAGTATCTGGTGTAAGCCTGTGATATAATTGCTGTAAAGGCATAGACGAGTCAGCAACCGTGAACTCGCTGACTCGTCAGTAATATTCCTAACCCGTCAGTTCGTACCGCTACCGGTTGGCTCGCCGATACTTCCTCGGGAAACGACCCTATTAGAAGGGCCGCGGTTATACTTGGCACGAACTCTCGCACCGTGATCGTTGCATGCTAATCTACGCGAAAGGTTCACGTCTTGGCTACTGTAAGGCGAATAGGACTTCCAGAGAACGGTAGTGAACGAAAGGCGATTGAGTACTTTGCCCGGAATCTGCCTGATGCAAGGTACACTCTATTCCATAATCTTGAGTTGCCTGCTCCCTCCGGCTTACCCTACGAATACGACCAGATAATCGTTGGGCCCACTGCTGTGTATGTAATCGAGGTCAAGGGCTATCAGGGCAATATTCATGGCAACGCAGATGAGTGGAGATTGCACTCTGGGGCGATACATAAGAGCCCCATACCACTGGCAAACAAAAAGGCAAAGATCGTAAAAGATTTGCTGTCCAGATCTAGTCCGCTTCTCTCAGATGTCTGGGTTGAGGCCTTGATAGTGCTTACGGACGATCGCGTTAGGATCAACTTGAGCCATGATCAAGCGGGCCGCGTGTTGACTTTGCCAGACGCCGCCGATTACCTCCTGGAAGCACGCACGATTATTTTCGAGCCGCCTATTATTGCCCACTTGCACGAACAGATTTCAGAGGCTATTTACGAACGCTTCCGACCACTTCAGCGCCAACATGAGATAGGTGACTACGCCATAATCGAGCCGATAGACAGGAATAATCTATACAGTTCCTACCTGGCAGAGAACAAGCTGCTCAGGGGGCACGGCCGAGTTGCTCTCAAAGTCTACACTTTCAACGTGTATGCTCGACTGGAAATGCAGCAAGAAGAAAAGGAGCGGCTGCTGCGTGACGCGCAAGCCCTTGTCCGTCTGAGAGAGCATCCGAACGTGGTTCGCTCTTACCCCCCATTCGCATGGCAGGATAACCACATTGTGGTGCCAACCGAATGGGTGGATGGTTTTTCTCTTCACAGCCGACTGGATAGCCAGCAACCTATCGCCTTCGAGCGCAAACTACAGATAGTACTGGACGTTTGCCAGGCTCTTGGCTACGCCCATAGCCATGGAATTGTGCATCGGAACGTACGGCCAGATAACATAATAGTCCCGGATACGGGACCAGCTAAACTGGCGAACTTCGACTGCGCGCGAATCTCAGATCCCGACGTAAAGACAATCGCAACGCAGCTCAGGGGTCAGCTAGACGAGCGTTATGTTGCACCCGAAGTATGGAAGAACCCCGCTGCCGCATCGCCAGCCTCCGATATCTACTCTGCTGGCGTTGTTCTCTTCGAACTCGTCACCGGAAGGCGGCCATACGAGAAGATACGAGAAGTGTTAGCCAAGGGTGCGTTACCCATAATCCCGACAGAGGTGGACCACGAACTTCCAAGCGACATTGATCACATAGTATCCAAGATGTGTGCATTCCGGCCCGAGGATCGATATACGGATTCAATGGAGCTTCTTGAGGACTTGCAGATTATCTCTTGAGTAGCTGTCCGGCAACGTGCCGGACCTGCAGTGAAAGCGCTACCCACATGACCGACCACCTTCACAAAGGCGACGTACTTCGTAGCCGCTACCTAGTCGAGGGACACCTCGGAGACGGCACTTATGCTCAGGTCTATAAGGCTCTCGACAATATCACTGGGGAAATAGTCGTCCTCAAGTTGCTCAACGAGGGTGAGGGAACTTTGGATCAACTTGTCCACGAGTTTCGTCTACTGGCTTCCCTTCAACACCCGCATATTGCTCGAGTACTTAATGTCGAGGAGCGGTCCCCCGGAACGTTCTTCCTGTTGCTGCAGCACATAAATGGTCACGTACTCAGCGAGGACATCCGGGAAGGGGCCGTACCATCCCTCCAAGCAAAGCAATATACGCTCGATCTGATGGATGCGCTCGGTTATCTGCACTTGAATAGGATCATGCATCGAGATATCAAGCCGAGTAATCTGCTCGTCGACGGGCGACACTGCTTCATCATAGACTTCAACGTCAGCAAGAGGGTCGAAAGCCACGCCTCGACAATCGTTGGCACTAGGCTATATATCCCGCCAGAAGTGTATGTTTCTGGATGGAATTGGACGTGCGATCTCTACTCGGCGGGAATAGTCATTTACCAGATGTTGACAGGGACGTTGCCGTTTCCAGAGGGCGAGCCCCTTGACGACGACCAGGCGATAGACCCCAGAGAGATCAATCCCTCCATTGGACATGCTCTGGCTACTGCTATCATGAAAGCAATAGCCACTGAGCCGGGGGAGAGATTTCAATCTGCCCCGGAGATGAGCCACGCCCTTGCCAGTTCAAGTTGGGACTTTATGCCGACTACAAAACAGCGAAGCCAATCGGTGGGCGTATCTCACGCCATGCCCAAATCAGCCTCGATGCAACCACAACAAAAGGAGTCTCAGTCCGTGAAATCTTAACGAGTTTGTCGTAGCCAAGCCCAGACCCTTACCCGTGTTTATCCTTGCCGACACCAGCGGCAGTATGAAGGGTGAGAAGATACAGAGCCTTAATTCTGCTCTTCGAGAAATGGTGTCTTCCCTGCGCTCCGTTGAGGACGTCCGTGGGCAGATCGAAGTTTGCTTGATAACGTTTGGTAACGAGGCTACCGTTGTACATCCACTTAGCTCAGTAGCTGATGTCAATTTGCCCGAGCTTCTTGCAGCAGGGAAAACTCCCATGGGTGCAGCATTCGAATTGCTGACAGGGCTGATCGAAGATACCACAGTTGTCCCGCCGCGTGCCTTTAGCCCTACGATTGTGCTCGTGAGTGATGGCATACCCACTGACATCCCGGGTGATCTGTATCGGAAGTACGCAGATGGCGCGGTAACCAGCGGGGACTTCCTGAATTGGGATCCTTTGCGCGCACTCCTGGCGTCAGAGAGAGGTAGCAAATGTATTAGGCTGGCTATAGGAATAGGTGCCGATACTAATGACGCAATGCTCGAGGCCTTCGTGAATTCGGACACCATACCCGTGATACGTGCTCAAGATGCCCGCAGCATTCAGCGCTTCTTCCGCTGGGTAACCATGTCGGTGTCGTCCAGATCAGTTAGCCGAGACCCTAACCAGCCTGTCATACCGGCGTTCGATGAGTTCGACGAGGAAGAACTGGCCTTCTAGATGCCACGCGACACACTTTACGCTCGGGTCCTTACCACTCGGAAGCACCCTTTGCGCGTTGACCTGGTCGGACTTTCTGTGCCGAAGCCGATTAAGGATAGGATGTTCGGTAGGAGCCAGGATAGCGTGTTGATCGCAGCGAAGGATGGCTTCTCTGGCATTGCTGTTGCGGATGGTCTGGGTTCTCGATCAAGGTCAGCGGACGGATCGCGGCTCGCGAACTCGAGTGGCTCTTGAAGTACTGGGCGAATATCTCAACGATTGGCCCATCGAGCGCGGCAAATCAGCCACGCTCGTCAAGGCAATACTTGACAGGTGGTGCAGCCAATTGCCATCGAACGAGGTAGACGAGTTCAGCACCACTCTCCTATTTTCCGCACATTCAGAGGATCGATTGATTGTCGGCGGGATCGGGGACGGTTTAGCCCATGTATGGGCAGGTAGTTCGATGACAACGAGCGTCATCTCGGGAAGACCAACGTTCAGCAATATCACGTATTCACTAACTAGCCGCAATGCGTCAGCTGAATTTCGGACAAAGGAATTCAGAATTACCCCCGAAAACCTACCTATTTGTGTGTTACTCGCCAGTGATGGCATTTCTGACGATCTTGAGCCCAGCCGGTTCGCGGAATTGGCCCCGACTCTGGCTCGGAAGGTACAGATGAACGGTCTCGCTGCCACATTGGACGAACTCCGTACCTGGCTACTAAGCTGGCCAACTGCAGGTCACCAGGACGATAAGTCCTTGGCGGCAATGCTGATCTGGGCTGAGGATGGTACAGATGGCTGAGAGTTTCGTAAGCAAAGTAGTGCGCGACCGCAGTGGGAATCCCTACGAACTTGCACGGGTTGCTGGCCGGGGCAGCCAGGGTGTCGTTTATGAGGTGGCCCATAGTTCGTTCATGGTGAAGCTGGCAACTACCAAAGACCCCGCGCACCGTGAAGAACTGCAGCGGCGCTATGAGTGGTTGCGAAATAGAACGCTGCATTCTGGCACGCGGCTTGTCACACCCAGATACCTGCTAGCTCCGCCACACACCGGCTACGTTATGGATCGCGTAAAGGGGCATGAGCCTCTTTCACATCTCTTCCGGCCTCCCAACGACCGGCCCCTTGGTGAATGGTACAACAAGCTCACGGGAGGTCTGCGCCGTCGTCTCCTCTTGGGGGCTCAGATTTCACGCGCTTTCCACTACATACAGATAGACGGGCTATCGTACTGTGATCTATCTGGCTCGAACATACTTGTCGCCAAGGATCCGGCTGTTCTGTCGATCGCTATCGTTGACTCTGATAACCTATCGGTCTCTGGCAAAGCCCAATCTCTAGTTATGGGCACCCCGAGGTTCATGGCCCCGGAAGTACTGGACGGCAGTCACCAGCCTGATGCGCTTACAGACAATTACTCCTTGGCGGTTCTCTTGTTTCACCTTCTACGGCTGAACCACCCCTTAATTGGCGATGCGGTCGAGCATGCCCCTCCAGAACAGGAGGAGGTCGCCTTGAGTGGCAGGCTGCCATATATAGATCATTCATCCGATACCTCCAACCGCTCTAGCAGAGTTCTGCCTGCTGAGGCCGTCTGCACGAAACAGCTTTCTGAGTTGTTCGCGCAGGTCTTCGTTGACGGGTTGCTGACGAGATCAAAGCGCCCGACCCCGGGCGATTGGGAGTCCGCCTGCCTGCAGGCCGTAGATGCAACGGTAACATGCGCCAACTGTAAAGCGACATTCTTTCCTCGATCGCTCGACGCTCAATCCGGGCTATGTCAGTGCCCTTGGTGTGGCATTACTCGCTCGATACCTCCTTCGCTGATCTTCCAAGACCTAGCACTTGTTGAAGGCCAATTCATTAGAGGAAAGCCTTATAGCCCGATCTTCCTCGATGCTGAGATAACCAACATTACCGCTCGCAACGCGTACTGTGGTTGCTATGGTGAAGAAGGTGATCGAGTTGTAATGCGCGTTCGCCACGACTTAGAAAGAGGATCGGTAATAGGTCAGAACAAGACCGACAACCCCTTGCACGTGCGCAAGCCGAAGGAAGAGCGGTGGCTACCGGTAAAGACCGAAGGGTTCTTCCCGATCGCACCAGGCACACAAATAAGGTTTGGAGAGGCTCAGGATGGATGCGCAGTGCGGCTAGCTATATTGCGATTGGGTCAGAGGTAGGTAATGTGATCATCTCTGAAATAGAAGGGAACATCCAACTCGTGGGCACGTTTGAACATCGGGCCGAAAACGTGTCAAGGAAGGATGAAGGCTCACTAGTCACCATAGGGTCGGATAGCAGCGATGACGAAGCCCTGCTTCTGCTGCCAGACCGACGGAGTCTCACCATCTATCCCTCGGACATCAATAGCCGACGAGCACTGAGAGAATTGCGGTCTGCTGCCATGACGGCGTTGTGCTATATAGCAAAGATCCGACCATCGCAGATCGTCTTGCACGCGAACATATTTGATAGCTACATCGCGTTCCCGCAGGATGCACCTCTGCGTATTCTTGTTACCGCCGCCACTCTTGAGGATATTCCTAAGCTGCTAAGGGAAAAACCCAAAGCGTTTCTTGATGGCCAATTCTTGGTTGGCGATGCGGCCTTGGCTCAGGTCTATGTGACCGGCCAGAGGAGCGATTTCCACCTCATATCACCCAAATGGATCTGCGAGGTGAAAATAATCGCGGGTAGAACGGCAGAATGTGTTCGGCTCCGGCAGCGGCGAAGACAACTTCGTAATCAGCCCATCGTGTTATTGCGGGGTGATATAGGCTTCACACTCGACCCGACCCATGATGGCTCAGTAGCGGTGATGGAGAGTCAATTACGCGACACGTTGGCCAATCCTCGAAGTTATCTTAAGGGCTGGGAGATTTACAACCAGCTGGAAGAGCGTCAGCGCCAGCTGGAGGCACTTGAGATTGGCTCGTTGCCTTATCGTTCCGTTAGGGTGGGCAGTTTTGGCGACCAGATTGAATACATCTTTCAACTCACCGAAGGCGTTACCCCAGCTTTTCGGTATGGCGGCATGGACCTGGAGGCCGCAAGCAAGCCACTTGTGGAGAATCCAGAGACCAAGCAAATAGAACCTCCTAGCCCCAGAGTGCCAGTAGGAGAAGCGGATGCAAGTACACCCGGCTCCAAGCAACTTATCACGCGGGTACGAGCTGAACCGGATAGCCCTGCCCCGCCCAACCAGGGATATCTGATCCCGTCGCTTCAAGGCGACAAAGTACGCCTCAGACGTCGAGAGCGAGCACTCAACAAGGTAATGAATGGCGAGGTCCCGCTGCGTAGCACCCTCGGACTGCTACTTGAAAGCGGCGATGCTCCTGTTCAGCTGCATACGCATATTGCGCCTATGTCCGCTGCCACCAGAAAGGCGTTCGGTCATCCCCCTACGGAGAGTCAAATTGCCGCAATGGAGGTGGCGCTGAATACTCCAGACATTGCGCTGATCCAGGGTCCTCCCGGTACGGGAAAGACCACAGTCATTCGGGCTCTCATGACTCGACTTCTTGAGCTTGGCGAGCATAGAGGCGAGCAGGCCTCCATACTGGTTAGCAGCTACCAGCACGATGCTGTTGACAACGTCATCACAGGTGCAGATGTAGGAGGATTGCCCCCGAATAGAGTTGGAGGTAGACGTGGTTCCAGCCAGGAGGCGCGTGAGCAGGGTCTCTGGGATTGGGTTCGTGACCGGCAACTCGAGTGCAACAGAGTTCTTGAGTCGTTGCCAAGCAGTTCCATGCGTGAAGTGGCACGGAGTGTCGACCGCTTGATAGATCAATGGCGGCGGGTACGTGGCGGCTCTTCAGGCGCAGCCCTTCTCACAAAGGAGATATGCGATCTGGTGGGACCGTTCTTACGGGCTGAACAGCTTGTCGAATTGCGCGCGCTTACGTCCGAGATCGAGAGTGAAGTAATGCACAGACCTGGCAGCGGAAACCACGACGAGCGATCTGAACTAGCAGAGATGGGAAGCATCCTTTCAGCGCAGCGGCTAGAAGCAAGTTCCTTTCTCGACGACGGTACACTACAGGCTCGGCGCCTCTTGCGATATCTTGAGCGCATCTCAGACGTCATAGACGTTGCCATACCTGAACAAGTGCGAAGAGCTACCCACAGCAGCTTGGAAGATGCAGAAGAGGAGGAGTTAGTGGCTTTCCTAACTGACTATGCACAAGCGCTTAGTCAGATGCTCAGTGATTTGCCGGGTCAGGGTTCCGCTCCAGAGGGATCCTCAGATACCGTAGTTCGCCTGGACCGCTGCTTGTCGGAGGTTTCCCATGCCCTACATGCGCGCTGGCGGAATTCCGCGGACTCGGTTGCGGACATAGTAACCGAGTTCCGCGATGAACTCGATGATCCTCGTGAGGTAAAGAAGCTAGTCGATAGGTATTCGGCTGTGGTAGCAGGCACGTGCCAACAGGTGGCGCCTCAGTCGTACCGGCTGTCGGAGCCGGAGCGGAGATACGATTACGTTATCATTGATGAAGCGGCGCGTGCCAACCCGCTCGACCTGCTGATACCGATGTCCCTGGGGCAGAAGATCGTATTGGTTGGAGATCACAGGCAATTGCCTCATGTACTGGAACAAACCGTTGTTGACGCTTTCCAGGGTGATCTCGACGAACAGGTTGGAAATTTCCTGAGCGAAAGTCTGTTCGAACGGCTCTTCCGAACGTTGGATGCATCGTACTCAAAGGGCGGCCCGAGAAGAACAGTAACGCTGCTTGATGACTTTCGTATGCACCCAGTGATCGGTGAATTCGTCAGTAGCACGTTCTATGGCGGGCAAGTAAAACCTCGGTCTTCCGTTGTTGAACGATCTCATGGCCTTGACATATATGGCGGTCGCCCGGTCTGTTGGCTGGATGTGCCTCGCTCATCTGGCCTGGAAGCACCAGGGCAAAGCAAAATGCGCCCAGCGGAAGTCAAGGTCATTGCTGAAGAGGCTGAGCGGGTCTTGCGGCTACATCCCACCTATAGAATTGGCCTGATTACCTTCTATAGCAAGCAGGCTGAGTTGCTCCAATTGGAAATCGACAAACTGCCGGTGGACTGGAAGAACCGAGTACTGGTTGGGACTGTCGATGCTTTTCAAGGACGTGAGTTCGACATCACTTTCTTGTCGACCGTTCGGAGTAACAACCAGAATGGTCCATTGAGGTCAAGAGTCGGCTTCCTTGCTCTTCCCAACCGGATGTGCGTGGCGCTTAGTAGAGCCAAGCGCGCTCTAATAGTTGTTGGAGATGCAGAGACCGTAGCAGGTACCAGGCAAAGCCCCGTTGTGAAGGAACTGCAGGCTTTCTATGAGTTGTGCCTCAGCACGGAGGGTTGGCATGAGCAGCGGCACTAACCAGATGCGAGCAGATCTGCTCTTGGAGCGCCAAAAGAGTTGGGATCTTCTACGCTTCCCCACGCGCGCCCCAGCCGCTTCGGTACTCTCTGTGCGGCTGGCTTGGCCAGTCTACGGGTGGCGGGTAATAGCTCCACGGCCCGCGGATGAGAATACTAACGCTATTGAACGGGCAGTTCTTCGTCTGTGCTCAATAGGCAGCAGTAATCCAGGTGAAGCGGGCATATTGCTCGGTATACCGGCAGCGCTTGTCAGGACGGTTCAGCGCTCATTAATAGACCGTAAATACCTGAATGAGAGACTGGAGGTCCAGGAAATAGGCAAAGCTATTCTGGTTGGCAACGAGCCAGATGAGGTTGACACCAACTCCGAAGAACTAGGCTGGATCTTCCGAGACGCACTCAGCGGTGACGTGCTGCCGATGTTTGTTCGTGGTTCTCTACCCCTCGCCCCTGCTGCTGCGGCTAAAGAAGTGTACTTGCTTCCATATGGGGACGAGTTCAGCACAAGACCTTCGAGCCTTTCAATTTTGACTGGGCTCCGTTTGTATGGGCGAGTCTCCAGGTTTGAATCTGAAACTACAGATAGTTCGGGGCTCAGCGCCAATTCCTTTGATCCTGAGCAATTGAGGTTCATGGAGTGGGGAAATGTAGCAGATGTTGGGGGGACGGTTAGCGCCGAGTCGGCGCTGAGCCCGGATTTTGTCCGGGTCCTGAACTCCAAAGCGGAGGCTCTCGATCTGGAAACTCCACTTTACATTACCGGCGACGATTTCAACGATTGGCACATACGATCCCCCTTCGGTACTGCCGGAGGCTGGTGGTTTAAGAAGAAACTCGAATGGGGCATTGCACATAGCCCTGTCTTGGAGTACCAGATAGAGAGCTGGCTTAAATCGGCAAGGGATACTATTCTGGCCCGATATCCTGAGTTCCCTATCGCCGGGGACGAAAGTCGGATCCTAATGGCGCTCTTCCCCACCTTGGTCGGCAACCCGCGTTTTGATCATGTGAATCGAGAGCTCGCTGGGGCCCTCCGATCTGAGAGCCTCTTCCGGGTGGATAACAACAACCTGGACGTCGTCCTCAATCGATATCAGAAGGCCCTGGAGGCCCTGTTGACATTGTGCATCGAAGCAGTCCCAGCGAGGGAAGATCTGGCACGAAAGATAGGCTCTCAGGACTTTGCTAACAAGGCCCAAGTTATGGCACAAGCCCTCTCTGTTCATATGCCTGCATCGTTCTCTCGCGCTTCGAACGGCCACAAAATGGTAGCAGTAGCCCGCTATGGTGGGGCTGCTCTGCGGGATCGTGCACTATTCCTTCTGGGACATGCCTACTACGAGAGCGGCTCACCTTTCCGGTCTGTATTGATTGATCAGCCTGATTTGCTCGTGTTACTTGATGAAGTCGCCGAGCGGCGTAACCGCCAGGGGGCGCACTTCTCCGACTCAATCTCTTCGGAGGAACCCGAAGATATCTTCAACGCCGTGCGCGATGCGTCCCACCGCATCATACATGCAATCACCAAGCACTATAGTTAGGAGGATCTGTGGCTTCCAAGAATCGTAGAGCACAGAACAGGGGACCGCTTCAGCGGAATGCCTCACCAGCGGTCCGACAAAGTCCGTCCCAGGTGCAGACGCGCCCTTCTCAAGCGCCGCCCATGCCAGCAACTCCAGCTGCCGAAAAAGCTGTGCATGCGGTCTCAAGTGCCGACGAAATCAGGCGAGCGGTCGAGGAGAAAATTCGCGGGGAACTTACAGAGGCGATTCAGAAAGATGAAACCGCTATCCGTGCTGACTACCGCCAGCGCGAGGAAGCCCAGCTACTGGCCCAAATCGAAAAGGCGGAGGCAGATGCTGAAGCAATTAGGGCTGAGGCCCAGAGTGCTGCAGACGACATTGTAGCTTCCGCACATGCTGACGCTGAAAGTGTGCGGAATGCAGCCAGAACGGAAGCGTCCGAGGAACTATCGAAGCAGCGGCAGGGTCTTGAAGAGATAGAGCACCAGTTGCGCTCACTGGAGATCGAACTTCAGAAGCGATCGAAATCGCTACGCCGTCAGGAGGAAGACATTGCACTGGAGCTGGAAGAGATTACAGGGGAAAAGGCACGGCTAAAGGGGCGTTGGGAGCAGTGCTCACCCGGGCGAGTTCGCGAGTTGGAGAACGAACTGAACTTGCTGGCGCAGTATCGAGAAGCCGATGCGCTGATCGCGGACAAGCTCCGCGAGGAGAATGCGCAATTGCGGGCACAAATCGGGGCAAGTGGTGGTCGAAGCGCCGACAATCTCCTCGGGGAACTGGAGTCTGAGCGAGAACAGACGAGATACCTGCGGGACCAGTTAGCCAATTACCCACGCCTTGAGGTTATTGAGGTTCTGAGATCTGATGCAGAGTCGCTCGTAAAGCTTCGTGAGGAGTACGCAACGCTCAGGTCCAAACTCACGGAGGTGGAGGGACGAGCGGCCCGGTTGGAGATAGGAAATCGGGAGGTTGAGCAGACCAGAGTTCAGGCCGAGGCTCTACGCGCCCTGAACAACGAACTTAGAAAAGAGTTGCAGCAGTTCAAAGAAACGCTTGAGGGGCGCTCCGGTGAGCGGTTCCCGGAGCTTGTACGGATTGATAGTCGACAGAGACAAAGCGAGGCACCCCTGCTTCAGAATAAGCTGATAAGATTTCAAGCACTTGCCGACCACGTGTGTGACTATGCCGCCAGCCGGACTCCGGCTTTGTACTACTCGCGGACTGCAATACGCGCTTTCATCGCAGGATTGGCGTCGTCACGCTTGAGCATACTGCAGGGACTCAGTGGGACGGGCAAGACCAGCCTCCCGCGAGTGTTTGCTGACGCCATAGCTGGCCGCTATGTATCGATCCCTGTCCAGTCTGGTTGGAGGGATCGACACGAACTGCTCGGCTACAACAACGATTTCAGTAAGCGCTTCAGCGAGAGTGAGTTCACCAAAGCGGTTTACCAGGCGGGGCTTCCCGAGAACCGTGAGACCTTATGGTTCTTGGTGCTCGATGAGATGAATTTGGCTCGTATTGAATATTACTTCGCCGATTTCCTTTCTGTACTGGAGGAGCCTAAGCACGAGAACTGGTACGTCCCTCTTATGAGCTATGACCCAAGGAATGGATCGGACAGTGGGCCTCAGTATTTGCAGGATGGCTACAAGCTAAGGGTGCCCGAAAATCTCTGGTTTGTCGGAACAGCAAACCAGGATGAATCGACATTCGAGATCACTGACAAGGTATATGATCGGGCTCAGGTGATCACGTTCAGGAGAAGGCAGGAGGAGTTCCAGGTTGATCAACCGCTGGAGGTCGCTCCGGTCTCGCTCCATGCGCTTGAGCGCAGCTTCAAGAAAGCTGTTGAACAGGGTAAAGGACGGCTCATCGACGACGACTGGGCGTTTGTCGAGAGAGTAGACAATTTCCTACAGGAGCATTGCGGTATAACTTTCGGGAACAGGATAAAAGCGCAATTGGAGAGGTTTGTGCCCGTATTCGTTGAGTGTGGGGGGCTGAAGTCGGAGGCCGTCGATTTCCAACTTGTACAGAAGGTTCTAAGAAAAGTCGAAAACCTGCATGATCCCGCGATCAGCACTGCGCTAAAGGACTTGAGAGACTTGCTTACCAACGATAAGCCTTCCGGATGGGGGCCACTGAACCTTAGCCAAGAGCTTATAGAGCGCCAAGTAGCACATGCGAGTGTCCTGCGGTAATGTCTGTCTTCTTCCGAGATGGACTTGGTAAGAGTGAGTGGGCCGAAGTCGACCCAGGAACTCATCATGTGATCTCGCCGGTTGGTGCTTTTCTGATGATTCGTGCTGCGGCGGGACCTTCCAATCGGGGTGTCGTTCTACTGAACGGGCACGCGGTGGAGTGTGATCCCGGCGCGGAAAGCTGCGTGGTTCCCTTTGTTCCGAATGATCAGGGCATTTGCGTACTTACACTTGTTGATGAGGACGGTGTCCGACCGAGATATGAATTCGTAGCGAACGCGGCTCTGGAACCCGACACTCGCCTCAAAGCAAAGCTTCAAGATTTCAGGCGCCGCCTGAGAGATATTTCTGACGGGAACGTCATAAGGGCTGGCCAACTCTATGGCGCGATAGCCAATATGTCGCTGCCTCTGCTCGCTGTTCAGGAAACCTTTACAGCAGCAGATGAGGACTGGCTGCTTGACGAGATCGAAGCAGCCATACCTTTCTTACTCCGCGCGTGCGACAAACCCCGTACACACCTACGAACTGAGGAGGCCGTGCGTCCAATCGAGGTTGTGACTAGATCCGGTCCGGCTGCTCTCAGGCATTTGGCCTCTCATAGCGAGCATTGGGAAGCCCGTACCGTCGGTGGACTGAGACCCGTTCGTCTCCTGGCTCAGATTACAGAGGATGATCTCAGCCTCTATGAGAACCGGTTTGTCAAAACCCTCATTGATCGGCTGGTCAGGCACGTTCTGGGATCGCGCCGTGAGGTAGAACGGGCACTGGGCCAGGCGGAAAACGCCCTCGATTGGGACCATCTGGCAAGCCAGTTCTCTGATTACCGTAGACTCGAGATGCTCACGACACTCTTCCCAACTTTCGGTTCCGCGAGCATACAATCACAGAAATCTGTCTTCCAAGAGACCAAGCATAGAATTGTAAGGATACAACGCATTCTTACTTCCTGTGTGGCATCGCGCTTCTACCAGGCGCTTAGGCATTGTGAGCCAGTCTCCTCACCTATACGGCCCACAAATATCCTTACGATGGACCCAGCCTATAAATGGCTCTTCCACCTTTGGCTAGAGCTGGATAGGGATGATCACCATATTGAAGAGGCTGTGGACGGATCACTACCAGCAGATACAGAAGGAGCGTACCGCTCCTTCTGCCAGGTCATGCTGCTTCAGGCGCTGAAGTCCTCTCGCTTTGCACCGCTGGCGGGAGATCTTGAGCAAGTAGGTGTTCTGAATGATGACGGCAGCTTTCAAATTACCGGCCGGTTCGTTAGGGACAACTGGTCGGCGAACCTGTCAATGCTCGAAGCGCGGCACACCAGGGAAGTTATCCGGCTGACACTGGACCAGCAACTAGATGAAGAGTTCGACCTGCCCGCAGATATCGACGTGCCCCCGACTATACCCGCAGATCTTGAGCATATAGTTGGTCTAATTGGGCGAAAGCTCGTTTTCCGGGACAAGCCTACGAATGCGGAAAAGTTGCACCTATCGAGGCTGTTTCATTCAGATGCGGCGACGGCCAAGCGGAAAGGGTATGTAAATGCGGGGGCCCTCCAGAGGACCCACAATGTCTGGGCCTCCTTCGTCGACAGCGTTGTGGCACGTCTGCCGAAGAAGACGTCTCTGCGGATCTTGCTGGTACCTGTGTTCAGCGAACTAGGTGTGGATGTAGCGGATATACGAGCCAACACCAAGATGCTGCTGAACGCTGCCTCACACAGTAACCAGACCTACGGGGCGACGAGTACTCTGATTCTGATCCCCAGTGCCCCACGTGAGTTACCGGACTCCACACCGGCGGATGTGGCTCGAAGACTCTGCAATCTGGGCGATTGTTTCACGGAAGAGGACTCCAGGTTATGGGGAAACCGGGTTGCTGGTCTTCTCTCGATCTCGCCCTGGCAGTTGAATTCCCTCCTACGTCTTACCAGAACCGTAAAGTCCCACATGCTCAGGGTGCATATCGAGAATGCAGTACGACTTAAGCGCCGCTCCCTTTTGGAGGCGTGTCCCGTATGCGAGGGCTACCGACTACGCATGGAAGAGCCCAAGTGGCAGAAGTGCCTTGAGTGTGGCTCGGAGTGGGGGGTCACTAGATGTCCATCCCCCGATTGTGCTCATGAATTCGCCTGGTTGCGCACAGGACAGTATCGAGCGCCACAAATGCAACTGGAGGAGTCGGCTTACGGACGTGTTATTGAGGCGCTTGAAACCGCCGCCGGGGAGAGTGCTGTCACTGCATATTGTGAATCTCGTCTCGATGGCCGGGCGGTGGCACCCATTTGCCCAAAGTGCGGGCGGTGTCCGCGAAGCAAAGACTCGGGCAATTCGTGCTTGCGTTGTGTCCACCGAGAAATGCCTTCGAAAGCACAGGTGGCTCATAGTCCAGCCTCACAAGCGGGCTAAGAGCGTCTTTCAAAACCGAGTCATTGCTGTAGAATCAGAATATGGCCAGACCGGTACTCAGTCGCATCACCTACCGGTCGCCTTTCAGAGGATAGTATAAAGCGGTCCGGCCCGGTTGAAGTAATACGACGCACCAGTGCTGCATCAATTATTGCAGATCGGTACGAAATACCATATGTCGGAGAGCAGTAAAAAGCCGGGGGATCACGTCAGGATAGACGTTCTCAGGGCTTCGGTAGCGTGCTGCTATCTGAACGAGTGTACTTGTAATACGTATTGCGCGAGATGCCTACGATCTCACAAATCTCGCGGATGCTGTAACTCCCATCCTTCTTTAGTGCAAGCGCGGCTTTCTGCTTCTTCTGGTCTCCTCCCTTGTTTCTGCTAATGTAAAAGGGAGCCATTCGATGAAATCTTGACAGTCAAAAAGGGAGCCACTTAGCTCTCTCTTTGCTATCGTTGGGACAAGGCAAAGATGTTGCCTTTCGGTTACTCGGCTAGACCGTTAGACCGCAAACGATACGATAGCAAAGAGAGGTGGAGATGATTACCGTGGAACAACACGAAGCCATCCGCCGCGCCTTCTACCTCGAACACAAGAGTGTCAGGCAGATCGCACGAGAACAAAGGCACTCCCGCAAGACTGTTGACAAAGCCATTGCCCAAGCCCAAGCCCAGGCTCAGGACCCATCCCAGTCCCAATTCTACCAACCGTACCCTTACCCAACTTACCGGCGCACCAAACCTAGACCCGCTCCGGTGTTCGGCTCTTTCCAGACCCGTGTCGACGAACTCCTACAGCAAAACGACCGTCTCCCACGCAAACAACGCTACACCGCTCGCAAGATCTTTGAACTTTTGGTCAAGGAAGGCTACCAGGGTAGCGAGTCTCGCGTGCGATTGCACGTGAGCAGATATCGCAAAGCCCATCACGCACCACCCCTGTTCATACCACTAGAGTTCGAGCCTGGGAAGGACGCCCAGGTTGACTGGGGTGAAGCTGTTGCCGTCATCGGTGGCGAGCGCCAAACCGTGCAGTTGTTCATCATGCGTCTGAACTACTCAAGGCGATCCTTCGTGATGGCCTACCCCTCGCAGAAACAAGAAGCCTTCTTTGCCGGTCATGTGGCAGCTTTCCAGCACTTTGGTGGAGTTCCCCAACGTATCAGCTACGACAACCTGGCCTCGGCGGTGGATCCGGTTGCCTCTTTCAGCTCGGTGCGCCTCCTGATCGAAGGACGAGTACGACGAGAGCAGAGAGCATTCGTAGCCTTTCGTAGTCATTACCTGTTCGAGAGCCACTTCTGCACGCCTGGACAAGGGCATGAGAAGGGAGGTGTTGAACACAGCGTAGGGTTTAGCCGCCGCAACTTCCTGGTACCTATCCCAGATGTGGCCTCATTTGAAGCATTGAACATCTTTCTTCTGAGCGAGTGCCTGCGAGATGATCAGCGCCGGGTTGCGCGCCAACCCACCACCATCAAAGAAGCCTGGGAGCAGGAGCTACCTCATCTGCGTCCTCTACCTTCCTACCAATATGAATGTTGCGTGACGAGCACGGCACATCTCACTCCATACAGCCAGGTGATCTTTGAGACCAATCGCTACTCGGTGCCCGTCGAGAGAGCAAGGCGAGAAGTGATCGTCAAGGCTTACCCTTTCCATGTGGACATATTCGACCCCAATCCCAACCCCAATCCCAACGATGGCCAGCCACGTAATCAATCGCATGACCAGCCCGGCCGCTCCGGCCTACCAGGATTGCTTGCCCGTCATCCCCGCTGCTACGAGCGAGAGCAGGATATCTTCGAGCCACTGCATTACCTGCCTTTGCTCGCTCAGCGGCCAGGGGCATTCGATTATGCCAAACCATTGCGCCGGTGGCGAGCCA
Organism: uncultured Chloroflexia bacterium; assembly: GCA_963797095.1. Taxonomy (GTDB): domain Bacteria; phylum Chloroflexota; class Chloroflexia; order QHBQ01; family JADMIH01; genus JADMIH01. The sequence continues at coordinate 570,420 of CAWCNY010000001.1, forward strand.
AATGGCCACCTACATATGAGAAGGCGTTGGAACTGTTACGGGAGAAGTGGCCGGAAGGCAGAGGAGTGAAGGAGTTTGTCCGCATCTTGCAACTTCATCAGGATTATCCCGCTGTGCTTGTGGAGCGAGCAGTTGGGCAGGCTCTTTCGTATGGGTGTGTTCATTTTGATGGAGTTACCCATTGTTTGAGGCAACTCACCACGCCTGAAACAGAGCTGACCATGCTTGCAGGTCTTGATCTGGTAGGGCTGGCCGATCACCCACACCTGCAAGCCATTGGCAAAATCGGCAGCCAGCCCATCGACTTACGTCGTTATGAGCAACTGCTTCAAGGAGGATGAATTGGAGAAAGAGAGGGAGAGAACGGAGAGGACGCAGACCGTGAACACGGCGAATACGAACACGGTAAAGCCAGCAAGGGCAGCAAGGGCGACAGAACATCACATGTTGCTGGAAAGCTATCTACGCCAGTTACGATTGCCCAGCTTCGTGCAACACTACCAGAAGTTGGCTCAAGATGCCGCACAGACCAACCTCAGCTATGAACGTTTTCTGTTAGCTCTGGCTGAAGGAGAGGTAGGCCAACGAGAAGTGCATCGAGTGGAACGCTCTATCGCCTCCGCCAAATTCCCGGTGCTCAAAGAGCTTGCTGACTTCGATTTCAGTGTCGTGCAGGGTTTAGCCAAGACGAGGGTACTTGAACTGGCTCAGGGTGGGTACATTCAGAGGGCAGAGCCGATCCTTTTGGTTGGCAATCCAGGGCTTGGCAAGACCCATATTGCCACAAGTCTTGCCCTTGCGGCTTGCCGTCAGGGCCATCATGTGCGCTTCTACAACGTAGCAGGCTTAATCAATGATATGATCCAGGCACAACAGGAGCTGCGATTGTCCCGTTTCATGACACAGATGTGCAAGCAGCAGGTGATTGTGCTGGACGAGCTAGGCTTCATACCATTTACAGCGGCGGGTGCGCAGTTGCTCTTCCAGTTCTGTTCGACCCTTTACGAGAGAGTGGCAATCATCATAACTACGAACCTGCGATTTGGAGATTGGAACAGTGTGTTAGGAGATGAGCGAATGACGGCTGCACTTTTGGACCGGCTCACGCACAAAGCACACATTCTGGAGTTTGTTGGAGAGTCGTTTCGTTTTCGCCAGCGTCTTCAACAGCAACAGGTGCAGGGGCAGGGGCAGGGGCGAAGTGAAAGAACAGGTGATGGTGCGAACGGGAATTTCGGGTACGGTTCTATTCAGAGTCTGGAGAGCCGAGAGATGGAAGGAGGGGAGGAAGACGAGGGGGCAGAAGCGGGGGAGATCGGGGAGAGCGGGGAGAGCGGGGAGATTGGGGAGATCGGGGAGAGCGGGGAGACAGAGGAAGCAGAACCGGCGCAAATGGCAAGCATCGCTGATCGGCCTTAGTTTTTTCGCAAAATTGACCTCAAAATGGCCGAAATTAAGTCATGACCTCTAACTCCAGCTCTAACCCAAGCGCACTCCCAGCTAGCGAACCTGCCGTCGAACCGCCCTCGAAGGTGGTAACGACCTGCCGGGGCTACACACGAACCCTCCACGCTCAACTCGTTTCGTTCCGTTGCGAGTGGTGCAGCGAGGAGCGAGAGGTGTGGCAGTATCCAGGGGCAGCTCCGCGTTACTGCGATGGTTGCCGAAGGGAAGCCCAAAGGGCGATGAACACGGCGCGCCAGCGGGAGAAGCGCAAGCGAGACACTAGCCCCTACGGATGGCGACCACGGGTAGGACGGCCTCGCAAGCCTTGGAATCGGTGAACTGAGCGTATCCTAATTGGCACACCGAGCCTTATTGCGTCTGGGTAAATGAGCAGGATGGTCCCTGTGCCTACTCTTCCGATGCCAAATGGCTATAACCATTCACTGTGATATCTCTAGCTTCAATATCACCGGATCCGAGGGATCGCCGTCTATGTGGGCATACCAAATCTTGACTTGTAGCCCCTCTTTCATTGGCCCCCCAAGTGTACTTACATGGTGAAAGCCAAGGCTCTCGCTGTATTCGGAGTAACTAAACTGGACCCCTTGCACCCTAAAGCTCTCGGCCTTGCCACTGGCCGTACTGGTTAGGTCTATTACTTGCCCCTCAGCAACCTGTGCCTGATTAGTGGCGAGCAAATCGCTGCCAGTATGATATGCGGAAAGCGTCGACGCAAAGAGGAAGATCGCAACGCACAAACCAGCACAGATCAGGGTTACAGATCCAGATATCCTTATGGCACTAGGTACCTTGGGTATGCGGCTGCGATTGACCAATATTCCAACACCGACGAACGCAACCGCCAGAGGGATTATTACAACCCACCATGCAAACGATTGTTGCGAAGCGTCAAAGACCGTTCGATAAGCCACGACCGTGCTGCGGTCCATGTTGTTCCAAATGTCGACTAGAAGTCATGTCCGTGATGTCCCCACTAGACTTGCGATTTCCGTGTGGCCCCCTTTTCGATTATCAAATGGCTCCCTTTTTAATTATCAATATTTTCGTCGGGGAGGAGAAGTGGCTCCCTTTTTGGTTATCAAATGGCTCCCTTTTCTATTGACAAAAACACTCCCTTCGGACGCCCGCCTTTCCTGCCTCTAGCTCGTGCCGCGTGGAGGCCTGCATTCGTTCTTTCGCGGATGAGATCGCGTTCGAACTCTGCCAGAGAAGCAAAGATGTGGAAGATAAGGTTGCCGGCTGAGGTCGTGGTGTCAATCTGCTCCTGCAAACTCTTGAAGCCGACCCTTCGGGTGCTCAGGTCGCGCACGGTCTCTACTAGGTGTGGAAGTGAGCGTCCCGTGATTACCGCAGGAAGTTGTGGGCAGGGCAACTGACATGAGTGGAATATGCTTGCTAGTTCTGAGAATTAGGGATTCTCGTTACTTAGCTTTCTATGGCTGGGTTGGCAAACGAAGAGTACCACAAGTCGCTCAAGCAGAACGCCTCTCTTGAGAAGTCTCCAACCCGCACCGTGCTGACGCAGACCAATCACTTCTTCTGTGCGCTGTGTGCCTTCGTGAAGCTGGAGTGGCTCAAGATGGACACTAATCTCAACCATTTTGCATTGCGCACCCGCCTCTACTTGTCGGCTCTGAAGAGTGTCTTTCATCAGTTACAAACCCTGTCACCTGTGGCTCTAGGTGGCTCCGCCCTGGCTGCGTAACATGAGTCCTGAAGTTACACGCCACCTGCGTGGCGTGTTTCGCATACCCAATTACAGCAACGGCAGCACAAAAATACGTGTATCCATGGGCCTATGTGGGTGTATACACGCATGGCAGCCGGGCTGTTTTGCTCTATATACATTGCACGGGTGGTTCGCCGGACGTTGGGGGCTTCCGCACCTGACACCCGGCGGACCACCCAGATAGCAGGGCGGCAGTCCAACACAGAGTCCGCACGCACCTGACCAATCCCGCCACCCGCCCTGCAGGAGAGCAAGAGCAGATAAGCAGTGTGTGAAGGAGGTCGAACAATGATAAGCAACACTGGTAACGAAGCCGCCGTAACGAGATCGCTGTCCATATTCTTTACAGGAGGAGAGACATGAAAACCAACCGGCACCTCAAGAATGCCCCACTCATAGCTAGCCTGGTCGTGATGCTCCCGATATTCGCCCCCTCGAGCGCGACACCGGACGTGGGCCTGGTGCCGGTTGCGCAGGCCGCCTCCCTGTCCGCGGCGCCGGTCGTCTACTGGAGCCGCGAGGCCGGGCGCGCCATCGTGCCGCCTGGTCCCGGAGGCGTATTCGGCCCGAACAACTACGGGAACAAAACCCCCGCCGAGGCAGCCGTCTACATGGGGATCGTCCACGTAGCAATCTACGATGCCGCATTGGCATTCGAGGGCGGCTACCAGCCATATGCGATCGCGCTTAGCGCGCCGCCGGGTGCGTCCGCGGAGGCTGCCATCGCCACTGCGACGCACAACGTACTCATCGGTCTGCAGCCCGAGCTTGGCCTGTCGCCTTCCCAGCAGGCGATCCTCGATGGGCACTACGCCGACTACCTGGGGTAAACCCAACAATGCTGCATTTTGACGCAATGTAACGGGTCGAAAGCGGGTATGTCCAAAGAGGTATTCGGTTCCCTTCTCCGTTTTGGAGTTGGAACTTATGCACATTTTCACTTTGTCGAGTCTGTGCCCGTGCCTGAGGAACGGCTGGCTCACGCCTGATTTGTGCTCACTCGCTCAAGAAGATATACTCGGCGGTACCGGCGAAGCGAACAGGAAGTGCCGTCACCATGTCTTCTGGGAACTTCTCTGCAAACTGCTTGCCGCACCTCAAGTCTGAGAGTGAAACCTGATGAAGCGCAACTGGACTACCGAAGAACTGGTCGAGCACTGGACCCTGTTGCCCAAGGAACTGGAGTTGATGGGTAACAAAACCGGCCCCACACGCCTCGGCTTCGCCGTTCTGCTCAAGTTCTTCCAATTAGAAGCTCGCTTTCCCCAAGCCAAGAACGAAATCCCTCGCCTGGTCGTTAGCTATGTTGCCAAACAGGTGAGCGTGGAAGCCGACGAATACCTGCGCTACGACTGGCGTGGCCGCATGATTAGCAATCACCGCGTGCAAATCCGCGACTTCTTTGGCTTTCGTGAGGCCTTGCGAGCGGATACAGAGGAGGTGAGTGATTGGCTTTGCAATTATGTACTCGCTCAGGACCAGGATATTGAACACCTCAAGGAACTGGTCTATGCTCGCTTCCGGCAGTTGCACATCGAGCCTCCTGCGCCTGATCCCATTATGCGCCTAATCCGCTCGGCTTTCCACACCTATGAGGAGCGCCTGTTCGTAGACATCTCCGGGCGCTTGTCCGTAACTACCAAGCAGAGTCTCCAGAAGTTGTTGCATGTGACCACCTCTAGGTCTATGTCAGCAAGTATGAGTAGTGTGAGTGTTGAAGCAGCAAACAGCGTAAACAGTTCCAATTACAACGAGCTTGACGACCGCCCCTTCTGGCTGGAGTTGCGGCATGACCCTGGCCGACCAAGCCTCGAAAGCGCACTGACCGAGATAGGTAAGCTAGCTCGACTACGTGAATTGGATTTACCGGCCAGCCTGTTTGCCGGGCTTTCTCCGAAAGTGCTGACCGGCTATCGCCAGCGTGCTGTCGCCGAAGAACTGTACGAACTACGCCGCCACCCCGACAACATTCGCTACACGCTGGTTGCCGCCTACTGCTATCTGCGCCGACAGGAGATCACAGACAACCTGGTGGAACTGCTCATAGATATTGTACATGCTATTGGAGCGCGGGCTGAGAAGAAGGTTACCCAGCAGTTTGTGGCCGAGTTGCGTAAGGTCGAGGGTAAGAACGCCATGTTCGGCCAATTGGCCGGTGCATTGGTTGCCAATCCAGACGGCTTGGTCAAAGAAGTCGCCTTCCCTGTAGTAAGTGAGGAAACCCTGCGCCATGTATCTGAGGAGTACAAAGCGAGCCGCACCTATCAACAGGAGGTCCATCTGCGTATGCGCTCCTCATACAGCCACCACTACCGCCGTATGGTGCCTCGTATCCTGGAGGTGCTAGAGTTCCACTCCAATAACAATGTGCATCGACCGCTGGTCTCCGCCCTCGCATTGCTGAAGAAATACGCTGAGAGCAGCATCCAATACTATCCACCAGGAGAAACCGTGCCGATTGAAGGGGTCATCCGGTCACCCTGGAGGCCAATAGTTATCGGTGAAGACAAGTACGGTCAGCCTCGCCTGAACCGCATCAACTATGAGCTATGCGTGCTGGAAACGTTACGCGAGAGGCTGCGTTGTAAAGAAATATGGGTGCTGGGCGCCGATCACTACCGTAATCCTGAAGAGGACTTGCCGCCCGACTTCGATATACACCGTGCTGCCTACTACGAAGCGTTAGAGAAGCCATTAGATGTGGAGAGCTTCATCCATGACCTACAGCAACAATTGACCCATGAGTTAGGGGAACTGGACCGAACGTTACCCAAGAATCAGAAGGTGCGCCTTTTGAACCGTGGTGGCGGTTGGATATCTCTAACCCCGCTCGATGCGCAGCCGGAGCCTCGTAACCTGAACCAGCTAAAAGCTGCCGTCTTCGCCCGTTGGCCTATGACCTCTCTGTTGGATATCCTGAAGGAAACGGACCTACGTGTTGGGTTCACCAATCACTTCAAGAGCGCGACCGCATGGGAAGTGCTCGACCGCTCAACGCTGCAAAAGCGCTTGCTCTTGTGCTTGTATGCGCTGGGCACCAATACTGGTCTCAAGCGGGTCTGCGCCGGTGACCATGGAGAAGCGTACAAGGATCTACAATATGTGCGGCGCCGCTTCCTGGATCGTGAGCAGTTACGCGCTGCCAATGCCACAGTGGCCAACGCGATTTTCGCTCAGCGTCTACCCCAGATATGGGGCGAGGGCACGACGACATGCGTGTCTGACTCCAAGAAATTCGGAGCATGGGACCAGAACCTGTTGACCGAGTGGCATATCCGCTACCGCGGCCCCGGGGTTATGGTGTATTGGTCAGTGGAGAAGAGTACGGTTTGTATCTACTCGCAACTCAAGAGTTGTTCGTCCTCTGAGGTGGCCGCCATGCTGGAAGGCTTGCTTCGGCATTGCACCACGATGGAGGTTGAGCGCAACTTCGTCGACTCCCATGGCCAGAGCGTTATGTGGACAACTGACCGTCACGGGGAAAGGATGCTACAATCGGTCAGGACAGGTGTTCTACATAATAGTTACAGAGGGGCCTATGAGAGTCCAACGCAACCCGGATATCCTATCCAGCGAGGTTTGTGTCCAGCTTCTTGACGATGCTGACCAACCTGTACCTTCTGTTTGCCATTTCCTTCACCATCTTCAGGCTCGTGGCTACTCGCCCAATACCCTGGCAGCCTATGCTTACGATCTTCTCCACTTCATGCGCTTCCTCCAGCACGAAAAGCTGGCACCACAGCAGTTCACCCCCACCAAGGCGCTGGACTTGCTCGAATATCTACGCGCCATTACCAGCCACCGCCCGGCACAACGTCTCGGTCTCGCCCTTTGTAGCCTGGACGCAGACAATCGGCCCGCAAGACGCCTCTCCCCAGCGACCGTCAATCGCATACTGGCCGCTGTTTCCTCTTTTTATGAGTATCTCATCCTGGCCGGTCAGCTAGACCAGGATGAGAATCCCATGCAGAAGCAAGCCGATCCGGAACGAGCCCGGGTATCTGCCTCTGAGCGACACCAGCCTTTCATGGGTTATGCCAGCCGCCAAAGGCCCATCCGCCGGGTCATACGTGTCAAGACCGTACTGCGTGTTCCCCGCCCATTGTCCGATGAGCAAGTTGCCGCTCTTTTGGCTTCATTCCATCGCTGGCGAGACAAAGCCATCTTCCTGCTCATGCTGCAGGGTGGTTTGCGCCCGGGCGAAGTGCTCAATCTCCATCTGGAAGACATCCAGTATGGCCGCCGCCGGATCCTTGTTGCTTACCGAACCGATCACCCAAGGGGAGTGCGCACCAAATCGCGTACGGAGCGCCTGGTCGACCTGCATGAGCCGGAAGCTCTCCAGGCACTCAGCAACTACGTCATGCAGGAACGACCAACCGATGCCAAGACCACCCTGGTATTCCTGGTTGGTGGCAAGGGCAAGAACTGCACCTCACCCTTGAGCTACTCGGCTCTAGTCAAGGCGTTCCAGCGGCACTGTGACCGCCTGCAAATCCGGCAGTCCTGGCTAACCCCGCATGCGCTGCGGCATACACATGCAACTCGCATGTGGGAAGGTGGGATGCGCGAGCTAGCGTTGCAGAAGCGGCTGGGTCATGCATCTGCGGACTCCACCCGCCTTTACACACGAGTTTCGGATCCGATAGTGACTGCGGAATATCTGAAGGCACTCGGTTCCAATCATACTGAGCCTACCGAGCAGCAGGAACTGGCACATGGGAAAGAACCGGGGAAAGAGCCGAGGACGGAGCAGGAAATGCAATGAACGCGCTGCATCTGATTGAATTCGACGATCAACCGCGACCAGGGGACGTATCAGGGGACGCATCAGCCGCCCATGTATACCATCCACATCATGCTTCAGAAGAAGAGTACGCCCAATTCATCGGTAGCTACCGTTATACGCTGCGCTCATGCCACTACTATCTGCTGGAGCGCGCCCGGTTTGTGCGAGCCTACCCCAATCTGCACAACTGGTTTAGCGCACCCCTACCCGAGCGGGTAGGGCGCCTGTACGGTGAGGGCTTTCACACGCCCAGCAGCCGGGTCAACTACAAAGCCCGACCCTATCTGTACTTTCTGGCCTTCCGTGGCTACGCGAGCTTCGATTGGGAATGGCTGCTTGCGGTGCCCAGGCTGGATCCGTGGAACCTGTTTGAGCATGGAAGGCTCGACCTGGGCATACCTGAACTGGTTTCAGAAGGGGTACGACAAGGCTACCGTCAGGCTCATGCTCAGCACGCCTTGCGCTGGACGATTGGGCGGATGTACATGCACAATCCCAGTGCTGGAAAGGCCGGCATCACCGGCACAGCCCTGGCCGAGTTGGAAACAGCAATGCGCAGCTTCGGGCAACGCGCAGACGTAGGCCTGTATTTTGGTAGCGACAAACGTTACCGAGCAGCAGTCAAGAACTACCACTCACACCTGCACATGGTACACGTGGCTTTGTACCACCACGGGCTGGCCGACACCGAACCTCGTCGTGTCATGCCACCATACGTGGTACGATCCTTCAACAGGCCGCGCATGGAGGCAGTAGCGCAGCGCTACCTGGCAGTGCGCCGTCTGACAGATCGGCCCACGACATTGGAGCGAATCGATTCGACGCTGCGGGAACTGATTGGCTGGGTAGTACAAGCTTACCCGCAGATCGAGTCGTTTGGAGAACTGACCAGAGCGCATATCCTGCAGTTTTTGGACGTCCTGAACGCGCGTATCGCTCCCCGCACAGGGCTACCTTTGGCTCCATCCAGCAAACTGCGGCGCATGTCCTGCCTCTCCGTCTTTTTCCGAGAGGTGGCGAAGTGGGAATGGGAAGACGTACCGGTGCGCCCACTTCTGGGTATTGGTGATCTGCCCAAGGTGCCGCAACGGGTGCCTCGCTATATCCCGGAAGATGAGTTAGCGCGATTGATGGAGGCCATCAGAGCCCTGGACTGTCCTTACCAACGGGCAGCCTTGCTCATTGCTCGCTGGAGTGGAGCACGACGCAACGAGATCCGCCGCCTGGAGGTGAATTGTCTGGATCAATATCCCGACTCTGATCGCACGCCACGTTTGCATATCCCGGCTGGTAAAACCAAACAGGAGCGCCTGGTGCCGCTGAACGAGGAAGCAGCTGCGGCAATTCGGCTGATTCAGGCAGAGCGGCAAGGGGACAGGGGTTTGCTTGATGATGTGACCGGGAAGCTGACCCATTACCTGTTCATGCGGCATGGAAAGGTGCTGGGCTGTAACTACCTGTTTGATGCAGCCTTGACCAAAGCCTGCCAGTCAGCAGGACTGGTAACGCCTGATGGGAAGCGAACAGTCACACCGCACCGCTTCCGGCACACAGTGGGTACTCAACTTGCTGAGCGGGGAGCCAAACTCCACACGATCATGAAGATCCTTGGGCACAGCAGTGCGACTATGTCGTTGGTGTATGCCCATATCAGTGATCAAACCGTGCTCAAGGATTACCAGGCGGTTTTGGGCCCTGGGGCGTCAATCGTCGGACCTTTTGCCAGGACGTTGCGAGAAGGTGGTCTATCAGCGGACGATATCGACTGGTTACAGACGAACTTCTTCAAGACTGAGTTGGAGTTGGGACACTGTCTGCGCCTGCCGCAGGAAGGGCCTTGCGAGTGCGAGCTGTATCTGACCTGTGCCAAGTTCGTCACAACGAGAGAATACGCTCCCCGACTACGTCGTAGGCGTCGCCTTGAGTTGGAGTTAGTAGCAGATGCACAAGCTCGGGGTTGGCTGCGGGAAGTGGAACGCCACCAATGTACGGTCCGGCGTATCGAGCAATACCTGCATGACTTGGGAGAACTTGTGGAGGGTTCTGAAGCGCAGGACTGAAACACGATCCAGATGCTGTGGGGTGAGGGGTGAGGAGGGCTCGTCCTTTTCTTTACTACATACCACATAGCGGCTACATCGTGGGCGCTCCACAGTCATTTTACGAGCGCTCGATTGGAAAGGTAATTGAAATGGTCTGGTTTCTTGGAGTTGTGATAATCTACCTATTGCTTGATGTTCTCTTGATCGCGGTTGGTCTGGTCATCGGCTTTGTCCTCCATTGGCTGGTGCCGGAGATCGATATGGGGATAGGCACCCTAATCGGCATAGTCTCGACTGGTTTGGTCATCTATTTCCTTGGGCGGGTCACATCGTCCCTGGACGAGGAGACTGCTGACACCGATAGTGGAACGGGACCCCAAAAGGAGGACCATGTCTATCCCTATGCGATGCTGCCACTACCACGTCGCAGGAGCCGGAGGCGGAGGTAGCTCGGATGGGATCGTCATGGGATACTCATCTACCCGTAGTGCTTGATTTCCGATCGGCGGGGCCAAAATTGTCCACATAAAGTCGGAGGTAGCGTTTGCCTTCTGCAAGCTCTTGAATTTCGACCTGTTGCCCAGGCTCAAGGCTATTCACGCGCAGAAACTCTACCGCCCAGACATCGGAAAACCTGACGCATACCCAAATCTGCAGTTGATCCTCACCAGACCTATTCAGTGGGACCTGATCCGTCAGCAGTACGATCAAATGATGAAGTACGCAACTGCTTTGCGTCTGGGAACCGCCGAAACGGAGGCAATTCTGCGACGCTTCACTCGCAACAACCTGCAACACCCGACCTATCAAGCACTAGCCGAACTGGGAAAGGCCATAAAGACTATCTTCCTTTGTCGCTACCTACGTTCAGAAGCACTGCGGCGGGAAATCCACGAGGGATTGAACGTTATCGAGAATTGGAATTCAGCAAACGGCTTCATCTTTTATGGGCGAGGTGGAGAGTTAGCCAGCAACAGCCGGGACGACCAGGAACTCGGTCTGCTTGCACTGCACCTGGTGCAGAATTGCCTGGTCTACATTAACACACTGATGTTGCAGGAGGTGCTTGGCGAGGAGGGTTGGCTTGAGCGAATGAAGCCGGAAGACCTGCGAGCACTCACTCCTCTGATCTACAGCCATATCAACCCATATGGTCTGTTCCGCTTGAACATGGAGGAGCGATTGCCCTTGATGGAGGCTGTTGTATGAGCAGATTGGAGAATGACGTAAACAAAGAACTTACAGCAAGCAAAGAAACCGAAGGAACAGCAACGAAGACATCGGTACGAACCTCCCGAACACCGGCGCGCAAGAAGGCAAAGGAGTTAGCAAAGTATCTGCGGGGAGAGCGGCCTGACTACATATATATGAAGGAGTTGTTCCGACATCTGCGAACGGAACTGGAGATTAAGGTTCCTCGTCAGCAGCAGAAACTGCCCTACGTACCAACAGAGGAGGAAATACAGCGCTACTACCGAGTGGTGTGGGAGAGCAAGAATCTGCAGGACGTAATATTGATCAAGCTGTTATTGGTCACAGGAGTACGTGTCGGCGAGTTGGTGAAGATTCAGCTTGCCGATATAGACCTTGGGCAGTGCCAAATCAGCATCAACGGTGGCAAGGGGGGCAAAGACCGGCGGGTGCCATTCCCGGCGACGTTCAAAGAGGCGTTGGGGTTGCACATACAGACGATGCGCCACAAAGATGCCAGTTACCTCTTTGAGTTGAGTTGGAAGAAGCCTTACAGTGAGCGTGGTGTGCGTAAGATCCTGGCACGCTACAGCCAGGCGGCAGGGTTCGCCCAGGCGATATCACCCCACAAATTGCGCCACTTCCTACTGACCTGGTTGAAGAAACAAGGGATCGATGATGCTGCAATCCAGCCATACTCCGGGCATGCGAGCCGCCAGTCACTAGAAATCTATTCTCGACTGGCAATGAGCGATGCACAGCGGGAATACAATGAGGTGATCGGGAGATTTCCGATCTGATAATTCTTAGCGCTGACTGGTTATTTTGAGGCCTGTAAAGGCACAGGGTTCCTCGCCGCACTATAGACTCACCCGTATAGCCTGCTAGTCTGTTGTGTGATTTTCCCCCACGTCAATAGCCTTGTTACCTACTAGAAGTTATCCGCTCTGAGTGCTATGGCGAGACCCATTGTAGAGTAGCTAGATCAAACACAAACACAAAGTTGGGAATAGGGGTTACATCAATATCGGGTGGTTGAACTGATTGGGATTGCACTAGGTAAACTCTGGTGCCATCAACTGCGGCTATCTCCACGCTCCCCTGTCTTGATGGTGTCAGGTAAGTTCCGATCAAGTCAAACCTGTTGTCAGTGCCCATTTCATAAACTGTAATCAACCCTTGTCCCTCATCAGATAGATACCCAAATCGTCCTGCCCAAATACTGTAAAGATGCCCGTTCATTATCAATTGCCAGCAACTTGCATACTGGTTTTCATATGAGTTTGCCGCGCCACCACAAAATGGCGTCCAGCCAATGATCTCTGTAGCAGTGGGTGCTGGGGTGGAAGTTGCTGTGGGAGAGCCGGGAGTGTTGGAAGGTGTCAAATCGAGAATAGCCCATCTGGTAGCTTGGTTCTGTGCCACACGTGTATCAAACGCAGACTTGCTATCTCCGGGAACATATGTAGGTTTAGGTACGAAGGTTCTTGTTCTTGGCACCCAGGTGGGAGCTTGAGTTCCGGGTATTAGAGTACGTTCCATTGTAGCCACAGGCGGGCTTGTTTCCGTTACTTGCGGCGTTAGCTGGGCAGTTGCTGAAGAACCTGCTGTCGAACTGGCGATAGTGGTCACAGTAGCAATAGCAGTCGCAACCTGAGGTACTGAACCTTCATCAGTGGACTTAATAGTCCCGCAGGCCACTAATAGGAGGCCGAGCATAATCAGGGACGATGTTGCAAGAACTTGAACAAATGCACGAGATTTGCTTTGCTGCTTTTGGTGCTGGCTCATATAGTGATCCTCTTATTCATGAACATGGCGATTGGTTATAGAGTATCAAATTCTAAGTCATTGTTGAGCACTGAGGTCGATATAGGTTGGCCAATCAGGATACAGGCCAGTTACGGGATCGGAATTGAGTTCCAACCAAAGAATAGACCATGCTTGGCGATATTCTAGTCCACGACCACCATCAGGGAAATTAGATTGGCAGATGGGGAAACCAGCGTTACATTCGCTCATCACGCCTTTAAATTGCATAGGTGCTTTGTCTGGGTAACGTTCCATACCCCAACGTTTCACGATATACCAATCCCTAGCCCAGCCTGAGTTATATATCTCAGGAGCGGGTCGGGCTGCTTCTATACCCCACGTAACGTTATAATCTCTATCTTGATCCCAAGAGTCACCGCGGCATGGACGGGGCGGTGGGAAACCGGGATAACCCGAAGGTCTGCAAGGATAGCCATCAAGACTGCCAAAATTGAATACAGGACTAACGCTAGCGTCACTGTAAGCTTGCATCCATATTTCTGTGTCCGATAATCCTGTTCCAAAATTGCCTGGGTCGAAGTTAGGTTCCGCATCGATTCCTGCTGAAACAAATATTTCTGGATAACCCTTTGCATAGTCTTGGAGATTGCTCACCATCTGTGCCCAAGCAGCGGCGTGGCCGGCATTGAGTGCCGGACTTCCGCTAACATTAGCCATATTATCATTGTTAATAGAGACCGCTATGTGAAGTTGAGTAAGACCTGTTAGTTCGCACTCAACATATCCATCCATAAAGCTCTCTACTGCCGCCATTATGTCAGTTATGCGGGCCTTACGCGCTGAGACAGGTAGTGGATGACAGAGATCAGTTATCAGAAACGTACCCCAGTCATGTGAGGTCGGTGCTGGCCAATCCTTTGGTTGACCGTAATCTAGTATCACCAAACCGTTGGGGTTGTTGCTAGGATCCTGATTGGCGGCTGCGCACCCTTGTTGGTGATGTATGGCCTTGTTTGTTGTTTGCTCGTAATAACTCCTTGTGCGGACAGGTGCTGTAGGAGGCGTGATGTGCTCTATCAGGGTTTGCGATGGGCTAAGACCGCTATTTATGTAGCTACCCACCGCCCAATTGCTGCTGATTATTTTGCCAGCACTCGATAGTGACGTTGCTCCCGTAATCGCCAGAAGCTGGCTACCCACACCAGGCGATATGCTGTCTATCTGGTCCCACGATTGACCATTCCAGTGCAAGATAAGCGTCTTCTGGCCCAGGGTGACCGAATCCTGCGGTGCCTTCAATGGGCTATTATCATAAGCGCCCACAGCCCATACATCTCCCGGAAACGTTACATACACCTTGTACAAGTAATTCCCCTCTTGGCTTGGGTTGGGGCTAGGGACAATGCGCCAGGTAGCGCCGTCCCAGTATTCGACTAGAGTGTGATAGTAATCATTGGCATAGTAAGAACCGACAACCCACACGCTGTCCGAACTGTAAGCATCAACGCTATTCAATGTAACGACGGATGCAGCTGTAGGGGTTGGGATAGCTACTGTGGTCCAACTACCAGTGTAGTGCATGGCTAATGGGTTTGTTCCCATATTACCAACAGCCCAAACATTGTTATGATCTATGGCTGCTACTCCGTTAAGTACACCTCCACTTGGAACGGGGGTACTTATGGACCATGATACGCCATCATAGTGCTCTACATTAGTTGCGCCAACGGCCCAGACGTCATATGCTGCAGGTGAGACTGTTGCATAAACAGCAACTGCCTTAGCTCCGTTGGGGGCTGGGGACGTCGCCCAGCTAGTGCCCTTCCAATGGATAACACCATTATCACTCACAGCCCACACATCATTGCTGGCGAGCGCTGCCACACCATTCAAGATGCCGATAGTGGGGACAGGACTCGATGTGGACCACATAGTGCCGTTCCAACGCTCCACAAGCGGTTGACCACCTTGAACTGTTATATCATACCCTCCAACGGCCCACACATCGTCATTGCTTGTGGCAACGATACCCCTTAATTCGTTTGAGCCGGTGCCAACGTTCACACCAAGCTGAGTACACCAAGCCGACCCTGCTACACATGTGATAGTCGGTACGGGGGTTGTGGTGGGAGTGGCGATAGGTGTGGGAGTAGCTGTGGGTTGCCCGGCAGTGACCTCACCCTTGACACAAATTCCCGCCATGATAAGAGTCGTAATACCAGGGACATTGACCTCCACAGCACCAGTTGCGATGTTGAACCGATAAAGACTTCGGCTTTCAGAATCACCTGTCCAAAACGAGGCACCATTATTAACAGGATCAATGTTCAAGCCAAACCAAAAGTTCGCACCGCTTACATCGTATGTTTGCACGACTTGGCCGCTACCGTTCAGACGTAAGATGTCATCTCCATCAGCGACAAGTAGACCGCCTGTTCCATCGCCTGGAGGCAATAGGCGGAACGCAAAAGCAGTACCAGTGCCGGGAAGTGTAGCAAAGTCCGATAATTGCTGGTTTGTAGCCAAGTCATAACGTTTGATATGCCTGCCTTCAGACGTATAGAACATTGTATGCTGGTCGCTGGACAGGTCAATCCAATCTGAGCCAGCACCTTCGCCAGCTACATCATAATTCTGTTGCCAAACTCCAGCCGCGTTATATTTCTGTATGTCTGCGTTGCCGAACGTAACTCCCACATAGAAATCGCCATTACGAGCGAAGGCAATCAATTCGGGGTGGGAACCGCCATGAAGGGTTGGATCCATAGTCTGGAGAACATCGTGGGGATCGGCGCCATCCACTTTGAAGACGATGCTGTTCTCCCATGCTGTTGTATATAGGTTCGCTTGTACATCGAAGGCACAACCAGTAGTTTCGCCACCCGTTGGCAAAAAAACTGAATCCTTGAGAGCTCCTGAGTGATCGTAGACGGCGTAAGTTCCAGCACTTATGGCTACGAAGACATCTCCCGTTACCCATGTAGACAACGGGCTAACTCGGCGGAAGGCGCTTGCGGAACTAGCAGCAGGATAGTAGCGTAATAAGACGCCGATTATCGCAACTCCTAACAAAAGCACGAAAATAGACCATCGTTGAAAATGAAGGCGCAATGGGGTCGTGAAAGGACTCTGACTAAGTGGGGTCTGTATTTTGGAAGATGTATTCGGAATACCATCACAACTGGCGGTGCCAGACTTCAATGTGCCTACATGTGTATGTGTGGAAGGCGAGAGCAAGCGAGACATAGAGGGCACCTCTGGAGGGAGATCTCATAGTGAGCATAAATGGCCCTGAACACTATGATTGATCGCCAATATCGGATCGTCGTTCATGTCCATTGTACTTCAAAATGGCCGCAAAGGCAATAGATACCAAACCGCGGTTTACTCATCAATTACTTAGAATACCATTTGGACAAGTATTAGGACCAGTACTAGTATCTAATTCTTCCAACGAGTGGAGTTGCATCATAAGATCAATGGGTTAATAACTCCACGGATGCTAATTATCTGTACAGAGCAGGAAACGGTTCAGATGTGAAGCAGTGACAATGAAAGTCACAAACCGGGGACAGCTAGAGTTGCACTCAGTAACGCCCAAAGGCTCGCGCGGGGACAATTAAGGACTAACGTGACACTACGGCGCTAAAATGACAGGCCCACTACATTGCGTCAAAATGCAGTAATGTTGGGTTTACCCCGTGTAATGGGGAGCAGCCCGCACCAATACATCCTCACCGACAAGCACTGACAACTCCGGGTGCCAGTAACGCTCCGCGGCATACTTGATCCCGTCCTTATGCACCTTCCTGGTGGCCGGCTCCTTGAGCAACATGTCCAGCAAGCGCAGGAGGGGTTCATCAACAGGAATTGGGGTGGCATTGAGCTGCCAGAACTCAAGAGGTGTCTGACCGGTCTCGCTGTGGACCTCGTTGTGGTAGCGGTCAATGAACGCTCGGAAGCGCTCGTCGAGTTGGGAAATGGTAAGATCGGCTTTGGCCTTCGGGTTGCGCTCCACGACATTGGAGCCCACATAGCCCGGCAATGTGGACCAAAGCCTTGTGTCCAGGGTCCTGTGCAGCCGCTCGACGATACCCCGTATCTCCGGCTCGTGTGGAGGTCCAGGCACCAGCTTGATGCCCAACCCTTCCACCAGTTGATAGACGTGGCGAGCGACCAGGTCTTTGCCGTTGTCAATCCATATCTCGTCGGGAATACCCCCAATGGGCTTATGCTCACTCGCCTCGTTGGCCAGCCCTCCTAGCATGGCTTCCCGGATGGCAGCGGCCACCGTAAAGCGGTTGGGCTCGTCATAGCTAGGCCCAAACCCAACATTCGTAACACCAGGGGCAAAGTAGCCCAACCTCGTGGTTCAAGCTAAGCTGCATAATGCAAGGGCAAGCGCTCTTCCATATTCAAGCGGAACAGGCCGTACGGATTGACGTGGCTGTAGATGAGGGGCGTTAGTGCCCGCATGTCTTCTGGCTTCATTCGCTCCAGCCACCCCGGCTCAACCAACACCTCCTGCAGCATCAACGTGTTGATGTACACCAGGCAGTTCTGCACCAGATGCAGCGCGAGCAGGCCAAGCTCCTGGTCAGCCCGGTTGTTGGTGGCCAACTCCCCGCTCCGTCCGTAGAAGATGAAGCCGTTTGCTGAGTTCCACGTCTCGATGACGTTCAACCCTTCGTGAATCTCCTGCCTGAGCGCTTCGGATCGCAGGTAGCGACACAGAAAGACAGTCTTGACCGCCTTACCGAGTTCGATCAGCGCTTGGTACGTCGGGTGCTGCACGTTGTTGCGCGTGAATCGACGAAGGATGGCTTCGGTTTCCGCTGTTCCCAACCGCAACGCGGTAGCGTACTTGACCATCTCGTCGTATTGCTGGCGGATCAGGTCCCAGTTGATGGGCCTTGTCAGCACCGGTTGTAGATTGGGATAAGCCTCGGGCCTGCCAGTGTCCGGCCGGTAGAGCTTCTGCGAGTGGATAGCCTTGAGGCGAGGCAGCAGGTCGAAGTTGAGGAGTTTGCAGAATCCGAATGCTACCTCCGACTGGCCGTGAGAGTCCACCAGATTGCGTTCCACCTCCATTGTGGTGCAGTGTCGCAGCAAGCCTTCGAGCATCGCCGCCACTTCCGAGGAGGAGCAGCTCTTCAGTTGAGAGTAGATGCACACCGAGTTCTTCTCAACGTGCCAGTACACGAGTACACCGGGGCCTCGGTAACGGATGTGCCACTCCGTCAGCAGGTTCTGGTCCCATGCTCCGAACTTCTTGGAGTCCGATGCGCAAGTGGTCGTGCCTTCACCCCAGATCTGCGGCACTCGTTTGGCGAAGATGGCGTTGGCCACCGCGGCGTTTGCCGCCCGCAGCTGCTCCCGGTCAAGGAAGCGCCGCCGCACGTACTGCAGGTCTTTGTACGTCTCGCCGTGATCTCCGGCGCACACTCGCTTGAGGCCGGCGTTGGTACCCAACGCATACAGGCAAAGGAGCAGCCGCTTCTGTAGAGTGGCGCGGTCCATTGCTTCCCAGGCGGTCGCGCTCTTGAAATGCTGGGTGAACCCGACGCGCAGGTCCGTCTCCTTGAGAATGTCGAGCAGCGAGGTCATGGGCCAACGGGCGAAGACGGCGGCTTTGAGCTGACCCAGGTTACGAGGCTCCGGCTGCTTATCGAGGGGAGTTACGGAGATCCAACCGCCTCCCCTGTCCAGAATGCGCACTTTCCGGTTCCTGGGCATTGTCCGGTCCAGTTCCTCCAATTCGCGCCTCATCTGCCCTTGCAGTTCCTGGATAAAGCTCTCCACGTCGAGGGGTTTTCGGAGCGCTTCGTAGTACACCACCCTCTGGCTGTCAAAGTCGGTGGGCAGGTCCTCGTCAGGGTTGCGGTAAATTCTGCCCCCGAGCACCCAGATCTCCTTGCAGCGCAGCTTCTCGCGGAGTGTCTCCAGCACGCATAGCTCGTAGTTTATGCGGTTGAGGCGGGGCTGGCCATACTTGTCCTCCCCGACCACAATCGGCCGCCACTGGGCACGAATGACCCCATGTATGGGCACGATCTCGCCCGCAGGGTAGTATTGCACGGGGCTGTCCGCGTACTTTTCGAGCAAGCGCAGAGCCTCAATCACCGGCTTGTGAGCCGCATTGTTGGAGTGGAAGTCGAGAACCTCCAGAATGAGGGGTACCATACGGCGGTAGTGGTGGCTGTACGAGGAGCGCATTCGCAAATGAACTTCCTGATGATAGGTGTGGCTGGCCTTGTACTCCTCGGCCACTTGTCGCAGGGTCTCTTCACTCACCACAGGGAAGGCCACCTCTTTGACGATACCATCCGGGTGCTCGACCAATGCGCCGGCCAACTGGCCGAAAAGGGCATTCTTGCCCTCTACCTTGCGCAACTCAGCGACGAACCGCTGTGTGACTTTCTTCTCAGCTCGTGCTCCGATGGCATGCACAATATCGATGAGCAGTTCGACCAGGTTATCGGTGATCTCCTGGCGGCGCAGGTAGCAGTAGGCTGCGACCAGGGTGTAGCGGATGTTGTCGGGGTGGCGGCGTAGCTCGTACAGTTCCTCAGCGACCGCACGCTGCCGGTAACCGGTCAGCACTCTTGGCGACAAACCGGCGAACAAATCGGCGGGCAAATCCAACTCGCGCAACCGGGCGAGTTTGGCGACCTCATTCAGAGCGCTTTCGAGGCTTGGCCGGCCAGGATCGTGGCGCAGTTCCAGCCAGAAGGGCCGTTCATCAACCTCATCAGCCTCGTCAGCTTCATTAGCCTCGTCGGCGAAGTTAGCCTCGTCAGCATCAGTTCTATTCCCCTTATTCTTGTTCGCCGCCTTGTTCGCCGCCTTGTTTGCCGCTTCTACGCTAATGGACATTGATGAGGAAACATATGTGGTCGTCTGCAGCAGTTGCTGAAGTTTCAGTTTCGTGGTTTCCGACAAGCGCCCGGCGATGTCTCCGAACAGGCGCTCCTCATAGGTGTGTAGGGCTGTGCGAATGAGCTTGGCCAATCGTTCAGGAGTTGGAGGCTCGATGTGCAATGTGCGAAGTCCCCCCATGGCGGCAACTCGCACGTGTTCGATGTCCTGGTCCTGGGCCAGGATCTCGGCGCACAGCCATGCAACGAGTTGGTCTTCATCGGCAAGAGTGGGCTCTCGGAATCCAAGGAACTCTCGGATCTGAGCGCGATGGTACTTGATTGCGCGCCCTCGCCAGTCATACTGTAGGTAAAGAGAAGGTTCCAGGCCGAGTTGTTTGGCGACGTACGTGACCGCTGCACGTGGTATCTCGTTCTTCGCAGACGGAAAGCGAGCCTCCAGTTGGAAGAACTTGAGAATGAGAGCGAAGCCCAATCTGGTGGGGCCGGTCTTGTTTTCGAGCAAGGCTAACTCGTTGGGCAGCAATGTCCAGTCTTCGATCAGGTCCTCGGTGCTCCAGTTACGCTTCATGGCTGTGTCTCGCCTCTCCTGGCCTCTTCCAGTGATCAATGAAAATGACAGGTGAGACAGAGTATATTCCTGTCGTAACCTGGGCAGACAGAAAGGCGCTGTATGCACAGTTGGATGTGGAAAACCGGGGCAGCGGGGACGGGCCCTGTAGCAGCGTATCGAAATCTGAGTACCAAAAACGCTCGATTCTGCGACTCTCCCCGGAACTCTCTTCTGCCCACCCGCTTCGCGCTTGGAAAGCAGCCGGTGTATGTCACAAAACCCGTTCCAAAATCAACGTTTCATTTGTTGCATTCTGCCGCGAGTTTTGATACTCTCTAGACATGCTAGTTGGCTATGCGCGCGTCTCCACCCAGGAGCAGACCCTGGGTCTCCAACAGGATGCCTTGAAGAAGGCCGGGTGCGATCGGATCTTCACCGATACAGTAAGCGGTGCGAAATGGACCGCGCAGGAGCGGGTAGGCCTCTCGGAGGCAATTGAGTTTATGCGCTCCGGAGATACGCTTGTCGTGTGGAAGCTCGACCGATTGGGACGGTCGCTAAAGCACCTGATTGAAACGGTAAACATTATTCAAGAGCGAGGCATTGCCTTCAAGAGTTTGACTGAGCAGATAGACACTACCAGTTCCGGCGGTAAGCTAATCTTCCATGTATTTGGGGCATTAGCCGAGTTCGAGCGCGACCTCATCCGCGAGAGAACAAACGCCGGGCTTCAGGCGGCCCGAGCTAGAGGTAGGCATGGAGGCAGACCTCGGAGGCTCGATGAGAAGAAGCTCAAGATGCTCCATGCCTTGTATGCCGACAAGAGCAACTCGGTTGCCGACATATTGGCTACTCTCAACATCTCCAGGTCCACCCTCTACCGGCACGTGAAAGCAGACAAGCAGCGGTAGAAGCCGCTTCCACGACCCTGGCTAGGCCTCGCTACTTTGCCCCTGGTGTTACGAATGTTGGGTTAGGGCCAGCTAAGCAGTCCGGCCATCACCAAGCGAGAGGCGCTGTCGACCACCATAGTCAGGAATGGTCGCACCTCTCCTGAAGGCCGCCGGTGAGAGGGTGCTCTG
>CAWCNY010000002.1:0-1370109 GCA_963797095.1 uncultured Chloroflexia bacterium
GGTAGACCAGGCCACCGGGCACCCACATCACCAGGCCGCCAAGTTGCTGGTCGTTGGCGGGTGTGAGGCCCCATTGGTTGCGAATCAACCCCATCACTACCGGGTCGCCGTGTGGCTGGAGATAAATGGGGTAGAGGCCGGGCGGCACGAAAGTAAAGTAGATGCCAAGCAGGGTCCCCGCGAGAGCGGCCCCGAACAGGTAGATGCTGGCGACCAACGGTGAGAACCTCTTATCTTCCAGGGGCGAAAGGATCGGCCACCAGAAGATTGTGGCGGTCACCAGGAACGAGAGGTGCTGCAATATATGCAACTGCTGGTTCGCGAGGGCCGCGTTGTAGAGGATTGGCGCGTGCCATAGATACAGCGTGCCCGTTGCCAGCAGCCACGCCACGAGCGGCTTTCGCACACCGCGCTCGACACGCGCTATGATCGGCACCTCCAGGGCTTGCCGGAATATAGTGGCAGGAGTTCCCAGCAGCAGAAGCGGCGGCACGACCAGGATGAGGAGCATATGCTGAAGCATGTGCGCGCTGAAGAGATAGGTATCGCCCAATACATCCAGCGGAGATACAAGCGCAAAGAGCAACACCACTAACCCCAGCACGAAAGATACCAGGGGCACGGTCAGCCGGAAGCGCGTAGCCCACAGGTAGAGCACCAGCAGGCACACACAGCCTACCACTAGCGAAGGTTCCCAATCCCACAATTGCATAATTCCCATCTTACGAGTTCCTGGTTACGAGTTCCTGGTTGCCGGCAGGCGGAACCATCGTCTTTCATCCACCGTCCTTCGTCGTTTGTCCTTCACCCGTCACACCCCATGGCCCCACCAGATCGCGGCCAGGCGGTCCAGCACCATTGCCAGGTAAAGCAAAGCAAGATAGACATTCGAGAACTTGAACAGGCCCCAGGCGCGGGCGGTGGTCGCCTTCCGGGCCAGTTGAAGGGCTCTTACCACGAAGAGCGTGCCCAGGCCCACTGCGGCGGCAAGGTAGAGCCACGACAGCGATTGTGTCGCCACCGGAAGCAGAGATACCACCACCAGCAGGAGGGCATAGAGCAGTATGCTTTTGCGCGTGTATGCCTCGCCCCGCACTACGGGGAGCATCGGGATGCCTGCCGCTCTGTAGTCCTCCTGGCGCACCAGCGAGAGAGCCCAGAAGTGCGCGGGCGTCCAGAAAAAGATGATTGCGAAGAAAAGTAGGGCGGGCAGGTCTACTCGCCCCGTCACGGCGGCCCACCCCACCATGGGCGGCACTGCCCCCGCCGCGCCTCCGATCACTATGTTTTGCACGCTGCTTCGCTTCAGCCACATCGTGTAGACGAACACATAGAAAAGGTTGCCGGCGATAGCCAGCAGGGCCGCCACGAGATTGACCGTTAGCCACAGCAAGCCGAACGATAGCGCGCTCAACCCGATGCCGAACAGGAGGGCCCGCGGCGGCGCGATTTGCCCGGTCACTACCGCTCTACGCTTGGTGCGCTTCATACGAGCATCGATGTCGCGCTCCCACCATTGGTTAATAGCATGCGCCCCCCCTGCGGCCAGGGTACCTCCGAGCATCGTCAGCACTATGAGAAGGAGCAAAGGACGATCGGTAGGGCGCTGCACGGCGGCCATCAGCATCGCCGCCACCGTTGGCACCAGGAGGAGAGGTATAACGCGGGGCTTGATCAATCCAAAGTACGCCTGTATGCGCGGGTCAACCCAGGCGAAGGGATGGATAGCCTGGCGCGGGCGAAGCGTTGGTTCGGGGATTTGTGGTACGGAAATGAAATCTTGATCGCTTGCCTGCCCTTCGTCCTTCGTCCTTCGTCCTTCGTCGCCAATCCATCGTTTATCAACGATAAAGGCTACCATCAACACCAACACCGCCCATGTAGCCGCCGCGAGGGCCAGGTGCGCGCCTTTAAGGGCTTCGGGCGCGCCGAGCCACACTGTAAACGCGCCCAGGAACACCTGCGACACGTACAGCAGGGCAAGCACATGCACCGTGCGCATCAGGCGTCGGTCGTGGCGACGGGTGCGCCATATTGCTATCCCCAGCAATAGCAGCAGCACATCGGATAAGCCAACAGCCAGCCGGTGCGTAAAGTTGATCCACTCCTCGTAAGTGATGGGCAGCAGGTGCGTCGGCGCGCACTGGGGCCACGACGGGCAGGCCACATCGGCCCCGGCTCCCACCACGGCGGAGCCTGTGAAGAGTGCGATATACGTCCAGAGCAATGTGCCAAGCGCAAGCCATGCTATCCTTGATTGAGGAAGATGTATAGCGCGGGTCGATTTGAGCGCCTGTGTGCCGCCAGTAGCGCCGGTCATATTATCTGTTGGTGCCGAAGGCACTCTGGAATAAAGCGCGAGCAACACCACCGAACCTAGCAGCAGCATGGAGTTGCCCATGTGGGCGGCGACCCACGTATGGTCGAGGTGCATCAGCACGGTGATGCCGCCCAACAGGGCCTGCCCGATGTAGGTGGCAGCGGCCAACAAAGCCAGCCACATCAACCGGCGTGGCCTGCGATACCACAGCAGGGTCACCCCGACCGTCACCGCCATCAGGAGGCCGACCAGGGTGGCAAAGAGGCGGTGGTTCCACTCCACTAACTGGTGGTATTCAAGAGCAGGCAGTAGATGGCCGTCGCACATGGGCCATGTCGAGCCGCAGCCCGTACCGGAGTCGGTGACGCGCACGCTCCCTCCGAGCACAATCAGCGCCCACACTGATATAGCCGTCGCCAGGGTCAATCGCGCGTACCATTTGAGCGATATGCGCCAGGGGAAGTGCGCGATTTGCAGAACGCGAGGTTTAGTAAGCAACATGGCGAACCCTCTCTAAGAGATAAGTGTCCAGAGATACACGATGGAGAAGATGAATACCCAGACCAGGTCAACAAAGTGCCAGTAGAGCGTGACGGCATCGAGAGCGCCCGACTTGCCGTGCCGGATATCGCCCGTAACCGCGAATCCGGTTATGATCGCCAGCATTATCAGTCCCACAAGGACGTGCAGGCCGTGAAAGCCTGTAAGTGTAAAGAATGTCGAGCCGAAGAGGTTGCGGCTAATAGTGATATTCTCGTTCAGCAGGCGCAAGTACTCGATCCCCTGCCCCACCAGGAATATGCCACCAAGCAATACGGTCGCCGACAGCCAGCCCACCAAACCTGCGCGGCTGCCCCTACTCAAGCTCCTGTCGGCGAGCCATACCGTTCCGCTGCTCGCAAAGAGCGCGATTGAGTAGAAGCCGGTTACAAGGGGATCGAGGCTGCTGGAGGCTGTTGGGCCGGTTATTGAGCTATGGAAGGTAATGTACGAGATGATGAGCAGAGTGAAAAAGACTGCCTCACTTACGAGAAAGAGGGCCATCCCCAGCACGTTCTTATCGAGTGCATCGAGCTTGCCGATGGTAGTTGTGGTCGCTTTCATCTACGCTTTCTCCTCCGGCGGCTTGGGCCGCTGCCAATCGGGGTTGTTCGGGTGCTCCACATCCCACAGGGGGCGGCGGCTCCTCACTGGCGGGAGTTGATCGAAGTTGTGCACAGGAGGTGGTGAGGAGGTTGCCCACTCCAGTGTCCAGGCGTCCCAGGGGTTGTCCACAGCTTCTTCGCCGTGTCGTAAACTGAGCCATATGTTCCAGAAGAAAAAGACCACCGATATAGCAAGTATGACTGCCCCTATCGTTGATATCAGGTTCAGCAAGCCCCAGCCGGGCATGTCGGGATAGGTAGCGACCCTGCGCGGCATGCCCATCAGGCCGAGGAAGTGCTGCACGAAGAATGTCAGGTTGAAACCGACGAAGGTAAGCCAGAAGTGCCAGTGCCCCCACTTCTCCGAGAGCACCCGCCCGGTCATCTTGGGGAACCAGTAGTAGATCCCGGCGAAGATGGCGAACATGGTGCCCCCGAAAAGTACGTAGTGCAGGTGGGCCACCACGAAATAGCTGTCGGTAAGCTGCCAATCGATCGGCACTACCGCGAAGATCACCCCGCTGATGCCACCTATGGTAAACACCACCAGGAAAGCCATCGCGAAGAGCATTGGTGTGCTGAAACGGATGGCACCACCCCACATAGTAGCGATCCAGTTGAATATCTTGATGCCCGTGGGTATGGCGATCAACATTGAGGCCGCACTGAACACCGTGTCCCACGGTTTGCCCAGGCTCACCGCGAACATATGGTGCGCCCACACCGCGAAGCTCAGAAACGCTATCGCTATAGTCGAGGCTGCCACGAACGTGTACCCGAAGATCGTCTTGCGAGAGAAAACCGGGATCACTTCGGAGATGATGCCGAAGGCGGGCAGCACC
This sequence comes from uncultured Chloroflexia bacterium, assembly GCA_963797095.1. Lineage (GTDB taxonomy): Bacteria > Chloroflexota > Chloroflexia > QHBQ01 > JADMIH01 > JADMIH01. The sequence goes on from CAWCNY010000002.1 coordinate 4,308, forward strand.
ATGATATACACTTCGGGGTGGCCGAACGACCAGAAATAGTGCTGCCACAGGATGGCCGAGCCTCCTCCTGCCGGATTGAAGAAACCGGCTCCAAGCAGCCTGTCGGCCAGCAGCATCACCAGCGAAGCATTGAGGGCGGGCAATGCTCCCACGATCAGGATCGAATTAATGAGCGACATCCAGACGAACAGAGGCAGGCGGCGGATCGTTAATCCAGGTGCGCGCAAGGTGATTATGGTGACAATAGTGTTGATCCCCGCTGCTACAGTACCGATACCCACCGCCAGCAGGCCCAGCGCCCAGTAGTCGAGGCCGCTGGTGCTGGCATAAGCGTGCTCGGTGAGAGGCGCATAACTGAACCAGCCCGCGTTGGGCGCACCCCCCGCGATGAAGCTGTAGTAGAGGAGCAGCCCACCGAATACCAGCAGCCAGAAGCTGAGCGCGTTGAGACGCGGGAAGGCCATATCTCGCGTGCCGATCATGAGGGGCGAAAGATAGGTCATGAAGCCGATCAGCATAGGCACCACCACCAGGAAGACCATGGTAGTGCCGTGCATGGTAAATATCTGGTTGTATGCTTCGGGCGAGATCAGGCTGTTGTTAGGCTCGGCCAGTTGAAGCCGTAACACCAACGCTTCCAGGCCTCCCACCACGAAAAAAACAAGAGATGCCCCCAGGTACATGATGCCTATCTGCTTGTGGTCAACCGAAGCGACCCACGCAAGCAAACCTTCGTTCTCTCCAAGAGCAGGTAAAGGCTTCTCGTTCTCAGGCACCAGAGCAATATCACTCATAATGTTCCCCCACTATGAAAGGACGAAAGACGAAAGACGTTAATTGCCGGTTCCCTGTTCCTGATAATGGGTAGTCGAATATTGAAACCAGGAACTCGCCACTTGTCACTCGCCACTCGTCACTCGTCACTTCAAAGATTCGAGGTAAGCCACTAGCGCGTTGACTTGATCTTCTGTCAATTGCAGGTTGGGCATGTGGTTGCCCGGTTTTACCCCCTGCGGGTCTTTGAGCCAGTGGGCGAGGTTGTCGGGCGTATTATCCAGGGTGCCCGCTGCGAGAGTCTGGCGGCTCGCCAGGTGCGTCAGGTTAGGGCCAACCTGCGCGTTAGCCTGGGTGCCATTTATAGCGTGGCAGCTTATGCATGTCCGCTGTTGGAACAGGCTCGCACCCTGACCTATTGAGCCTGTACTTGGGAAGGCTTGCGCGGGTGTGCTCTGACTCGCCAACCACGCATCGAACTCATCGCGCGGCTGGGCAATGGCCCGGATGAGCATCTGGCCGTGCGCCACGCCGCAATACTCGGCGCACTGCCCCAGGTAGACGCCCGGCTTATCGGCTTCCAACCACACATCAGTAGGTTGGCCAGGGATCATATCCTTCTTGGGACCGAGTTGCGGTATCCACAGGTCGTGGATCACATCCGCCAACTCCAGGTGAACCAGCATCCTCTCACCGGCGGGCAGGTGAATCTCATTGGCGCTGGTGATCACGCTCGTGCCGGGGTAGCCGATCTCCCACCACCACTGGTGCGCAATAATCGTGATGTTGGGCTGTGTGCCACTCCCGACCGCAGGCTCGGCGTCTTCCATACCCTTTACTGTCAGGATGAACAGCACCAGCAAGATAAGCGCCGGGCCTACGGTCCAGCCAATCTCCAGCGGGGTACGCCCAAAGTCCTGCCGGGGCTCCTCGCCTTCTGACCGACGCCGAAACCGAACCGCAATATAGATCACCAGGCCCGTTACTATCACAAAGATGAGAGCGCCAAAGGCAAGCGCAATCAGAAACAAGTTTGAGATGGAGAGCGCCTGCGGCGAGTTGGGGTTTAGCATGTATTAATTACCACCTCTTTTCCCCACAACTAGGCCGGCACAAGCGCCTGCTACGCCAGCGGCCAGCCATACCCACCGCCCCCACGAAGTGGCCCATAGCTGAGGGCTCACATCGTGGGCCCGCTTGTCAAAGTCGCCATGCGCCCCATGATCGCCCGGTACCGGCGCCCACAGGTTGTTCGGGCGATTCGGGTCGGCAGGCTCGTCAGTCTGCTGAGACTCGTAACCTGTTTTCGCCAAGTAAATATCTCCCAAACCCGGCACGAATTTGTTTCCCCACAGGATGATCGATGTTGGGAGTCCCACGTTTACTTCTCTCATGGAGTTGTGTGCGGCCCAGTAGATCGCTTCGGCTGCCACCTCAGGCTGGTATATAGGTGGTACAGGTTGCGCCTTGTGGGGCAGGCGGCTCTTTACCCACCCGAATTGCGGCGTGTTGAGGGCTGGCATTTGCACCATCGTTATCTTGACGTTGCTCCCGTCGTGGATCAATTCGCAGCGCACCGACTCGGTGAAACCCTGGATTGCGTGCTTGGCCCCGCAGTAGGCCGACTGCAATGGGATGCCTCTGTATGCCAGGGCCGATCCTACCTGTATAATGATCCCCCGATCGCGTGGCAGCATCCGCTTGAGCGCCGACATCGTCCCGTACACGTAGCCCAGGTAGGTCACTTCCGTTACGCGCTTGTACTCCTGCGGGGTCATCTTCTTGAACGGCGAAAAGACCGAGGTCATGGCGTCGTTCACCCAAATATCTATTGGGCCGAATTCCTCTTCGACCGCCCTGGCCGCCTCCTCTACCGCCTCCGGGTCGGATACATCGGCAGGCAACACCAACGGGATGCCCCCCGCTTTCTCAACATCCTGGCGCGCGCCTTCCAACCCATCGCTGCCGCGTGCCAGCAATCCTATATGCGCCCCTCGCTTCGCGAAGGCTCGCACGGTTGCGCGCCCCACGCCCGCCGATGCGCCCGTAATTACTACAACTTCCGGTCTCTTTACCTCTTCCATTTGTATCTGCCCTTCCACTTTCTGCCACGGTCTCTATTTGCGAAATGTCTCTGCTGTGCTCGGTAATGTGCCTCACATCACAGGTCGGGGTTGAGTAATGGCAGGCCGGTCTCCGGGTCCATCTCTCTACGGAGGTAATCCGGCGTCGCCTGCATAACCACTTCCAGAGTTGGCCGCACATGCGCCGATAGGAGATGGCCCCCATAGGCGGTGCCGTCTGACTTGCCGACTACTACATGGGCGTGTATTTTCGGCTTGCCTTTATTCAGAGTGCCTTTATTCAGAGTGCCTTTATTCAGTGCGACGTTACCCACCAGCGATACCACCTCTACCTGCTCATCTATGGGGTTCTTCTTGTAGTCCTTCTTTTCAAGGTCGAACCAGCCAAGCGTAACCTCTTTGAACGCGCCGATGGCTGTGAAACTGGCAGCCCTGATTTGATGGGTCTCCGCGAAAGCGGTCAATCCCTCAATTACCTCATCGCCCGTGTCAAACACGAGCATGAATACCCTTTCTTTCTCATTTATCAGCTTCGATTTCATAATCTACCCTTCCACTAATTGTTCTATTGCTCAACCTTCACCTCAAGGTCGCCGTCAGTCTTGAGAACTTCCACATTGGGACCGCCTTCGGGCCTGCGAGTGAAACGCAGGTCGGCGACCCCCTTGCCAACACGCAAACCACAAACATCTATCCGGTCAATAAAGTCGAGCAGGATTGGCCGCACAATCCGCAGCCTGTTCTCGAATCCCTCCGGCGTCAGGCCGAGCAGGGTTGTCAGCATAAAAGGTACCGACCCCGCCGCCCATGCCTGCGGGTGGCAGGCCACAGGGTAGTGCACCGGCACGCCATAGCTTGCCCGGTCAAAACCCGCGAACAGCTCAGGCAGCCTGTAATTGTCGAAGTGCATGGCGGCTTCCATGATCCCCATACTTACCTGCCGCGCCTCTTTATCGAAGCCATAGCGCCGAAAGCCGGCTGCGATAATAGAGTTATCGTGCGGCCATACAGTGCCGAGATGATATGCGATGGGGTTATAACGCATCGCCTTGACCGACAGCGTGCGAATACCCCAGCCGTTGTACATCTCGCCCGACATGAGCATATCGACTGTGCTCCTCGCCTTGTCCTCATCAACTATGCCTGTCCAGAGCGCCTGCCCGGGGTTGGACGAGCGTACCACGCATGGTTCCCCATCTTTCTGTAGAGCCAACGCAAAGAAGCCTCTTTTTGCAAGCCAGAAGTCGTTATTGAACCGGCTGCGCAACTCCTGGGCTTGTTTCTCCAGGGCGTCTGCCCGTTCTGTCTCACCTATACACCTGTAGAGGCCGGCTATCGTCTTCTTCGCCGAATACACATAGCCCTGCACTTCTACCAGCGCGATGGGCGGGCGCGCCAAACTGCCATCTGCATTGACAATGGCATCGCCTGAGTCTTTCCAACCCTGGTTGATCAATCCCTTCTCCGATGTGCTCTCGTAGTCGGTATAGCCGTCGCCTGTCGTATCGCCGTACTTATCGATCCATTCGAGAGCGCGCTCGACGTTGCTACGCAGATCTTTGAAGAGAGTGATGTCTCCCGTCCAATCGCTGTACAGGCCCATCAGAATCAGGAAAAGAGGTGTAGCATCAATCGTGCCATAGTAAGGCGTATGAGGTATCTGACCTGTATGCGCCATCTCTCCCACGCGTAATTCGTGCAGAATTTTGCCCGGTTGCGCGTCGCGCCACTCGTCCACTTTGTCGCCCTGGTAATCCGCGAGGAGGCGCAGGGTTCGTCCGGTAATGGCCGGTTCGTACGCTAGCATTTGCATAGAGGTGATCAGGCTGTCTCTGCCGAAGATCGTGCCAAACCAGGGAAGACCCGCCGCGAAGTATTGCTCATCGTCAAGCATGCTCTGGAGCATATGCAGGTCGCGCATAGAGCGCTCTATGACTCCGTTCAGCAACAGGCTATCGCTCCTGATCTCAGTTCGATGATCGTTATGATGCAGTTTCTCAGTCTCTTCGCGTAAGGCCGAGTGCACAAGCTTTACATTGGGGCTGGGGTTAGTGTCCTCTGCTTTCTCGGTATCGTCGGTCTCCAAAAGGGCCAGTGATACACTCAACTGCTTCTCAGCTCGCGAGCCGAGCGATATTTGGAAGCGCACCACCGTATCATCGACAACTTCAGGCTTCTCCGAGAAGGCGATCCTCACGCTCCGGAAGATTCCGTCCGCGCCATCGTATGCAAGCTCAAGCTCCCCATCGTCCCAACGCGGGGGCCTCAATTTGCCCAGTTTTTCCGGCAAAAGACCGCGCACTGCGAACACATCCTCGAATAGAGCCTTGAATCCGATCGTGATCGGGAACCTGTACTCCTCCAGGGCGTAATTGCAAATGGAGAATGCATCGGCCACCATCAGATTCCGCCCATCAAGCAGGCGTCGCAGCTTTATACCGATGTGCTCTTTCTCGATAAGCGTGCCGTCTTCCATCCTGATATCTGGGTTGGTCAATTCGTACCCTGCGACGCGTCCCTGCTCGGCGCTGGCAACCAGCTGCCCTGGCTTGACGCCCGCCACCTTCAACTCGTACCCGCTAAGATAGCGGCAGTCGTGGTAGTAGAGACCGTATCCATGCCCGCCCTTTAAAGGCAGCGAGCTATCCGGACTGGTCAATAAGAAAAGGTCGCTATCTTTCAGCACGATCGCGTCGGCAATGCTCGACACCACCGAGGGTGCACCCTTGGTGAGCACGCGATCTTTGCGCTCCTTTTGCTGCTTTGCTGACAGGTGCGCGTGGTTGGCGCTTTCCGCAATTGCGCCATCGCCACTTTGTTGTTCTTTCTCAGGCATTTTTCCTCTCTTTTGGTTGTTAGTTGTTAATAATCGGTAACCAGAAACCAGGAACTAGGAACTCTTACGCAAAGCCATCCACAACACATCGGCGAGATGGACGGCGCGCCGCCCCGTTGTCTGGCTGATCTGTTCCCGGCAACTGAACCCGTCGGTGATGATCAGGTCGTCGTCTGGGGCTTTGCGCACGGCGGGGAGTAGCACACGCTCGCCCGCCTTGATCGAAACGTCGTAGTGCTCGCCTTCTTCGAAGCCGAACGCCCCGGCCATGCCGCAGCATCCGGAATCGGGCATCTGGAAATCCACCCCCAACTTCTTCAAGATGGAAATCTCATCGTCCATCTTGAGGATAGACTTGTGATGGCAATGCCCATGCACCACCGCCTTTCGCTTGAGCTTCGGTATCTCGAAGTGCTTGGCATGCTGCTCAAGGAACTCGCTTAACAGGAATGTTTGCTGGCTAAGCCGCTTCGCTCCCATGTGGTGCGGAAAGAGGTTCACAAGCTCATCACGAAAGACCGATACACAGCTAGGCTCCAGCCCAACTACAGGAGTGCCAGCCTCTATTTCCGATCGAAGTTCTTCCAGTACTTGCCTCAGCAAGTGCTTTGCCAGGTTCAGCATCCCCCAATCGTAGAGTGGGCGACCGCAACAGAGCGATTGTGTTGGCACAACCACCTCGAACCCCGCCGCTTCAAGCACCTCCACAGCCGATTTGGCGGTTGAAGGGAAGAAGTGGTTGTTGAAAGTGTCGGGCCACAGGATCACTCGCCCGTGCTCACCTTTCTTCAGGGAACCACCATCGGATGCGGTCCTGCCCCGGAACCACGCCTTGAAGGTCTGTCGCGCAAAGCGTGGTACGCGCCGCTTGGGTGCTATGCCGCCCAGCGCCTTGAACGCCGAGCTTATCACCGGCATTTGCGTGACGAAGTTCGCCAGCCAGGGAAAGTGCGATGCCAGCCTGGCCCACCAATAGATCAGGCCCATGCTGTAGGCTGTGCGCGGGCGCAACTTGCCCGCGTAGTAATGCGATAGGAACTCGGCCTTGTAGGTCGCCATATCCACGTTCACAGGGCAATCGCCTTTGCAACCCTTGCAGGCCAGGCAAAGGTCAAGCGCGTCCTTGACGGCTTCACTGTGCCAGCCACCTTCGAGAGGATCGCCTTGCATCATCTCGAAGAGGAGCCGCGCTCGCCCCCTGGTCGAGTGCTTTTCCTCCCTGGTCGCCATGAAACTGGGGCACATCGTTCCCCCGCCGAGCCTTCGACACTTGCCCACTCCTACGCAGCGTAGGGCGGCGTTGGCGAAACTGCCTTCATCGTCGGGGAACTTGAAATGGGTGGCGGGCTGGGGCGGGTTATAGTCGGTGCCGAGGCGCAGGTTCTGGGTTGGTGTGTATGGGTCTACCACCTTGCCCGGGTTCATCTGGCCGTCGGGGTCCCAGATCGCCTTGAACTCACCGAACCCCTGCACCAATTCCTCCCCGAACATCTTGGGAAGCAGGGCCGCGCGTGATTGTCCATCACCATGCTCGCCGGAAAGGGAGCCGCCATATTTGACCACCAGATCGGCGGCATCATCGATGAAGGAGCGGTATTTATCGATGCCTTCGTGCGTCACCAGATCGAAATCTATGCGCACATGCACACACCCCTGCCCGAAGTGTCCGTACAGGTCGCACAGATAATCGTAACGGTTGAAGAGCTTGCGCAGATCTCGCAAGTATCCACCCAATCTTGCTGGATCTACCGCCGAATCCTCCCAGCCGGGCCACGTATTTGGCTCGCCTGGTACGTCCGCAGTGGCTCCCAGTCCCGATTCGCGGATCGCCCAGATCAGTTGCTCTTCGTGCGGGTTGTCGAACAGCTTCATGCTTGGCGCGTTATCTTTGCCCTGCAGGTCGTTCATAAGATCGCGCGCTTTGCCATCCGATTCCTGCTTGCTTTCACCGCCGAACTCCACCAGCAGCCAGCCGCCGCCATCTGGCAGCAGTTTGATATTCCGTGGGTGCAGCCCTTTCCTCTTCATGTCGTCTATGAGCCTGTCGTCAAGCCCCTCCAGGCCCACAGGCTTGTGGCTCATGATCTCCATGACGTGGTCGCCCGCCGTATAGACGTCGGGATAGCCGAGCACCAGCAGCGAGCGCACAGGAGGGCTGTAAACAAGCTTGGTAGTGGCTTCCAGTATGGTGACGCATGTGCCCTCAGTGCCTACCAGGGCGCGTGCCACGTGGAAGCCGTTCTCAGGCAGCAATTGATCGAGATTGTAGCCGGACACACGGCGGGGTATCTTCGGGTAGCGCTCGCGGATCAGGTCGGCGTATTTGTCGCGTAATGCCTTCATGCGCGCGTAGATAGCTGCGCGCCTTCCGCCCTCGCGGATAAATCGGGCCAACTCCTCGTCGTTAGTCTTGCCGACGCGCAGGCGCAGCCCGTCGTAGGTCAACACCTCTAGCTCTTCGATGTTGTCCACCGTCTTCCCCGCCATCACCGAGTGGATGCCGCAAGAGTTGTTGCCGATCATGCCGCCTAGGGTGCAATGGTTGTGCGTGGCGGGGTCTGGGCCAAAGGTCAGGTGGTGCTTCTCGGCTTCGTTCCTCAATGAATCCAGGATGATGCCGGGCTGGACCCGCGCCATCTTCTTATGTGGATCAAGCTCTACAATATTGTTCAAATACTTGGAGAAGTCGATTATGACAGCTACGTTGCAACACTGGCCTGCCAGGCTGGTGCCGCCTCCTCGAGAGAGCACCGGCGCCCCGTGTTGGCGGCACGCCTCCACAGTCTGTACAACATCCTCGATACTGCGCGGTATGACCACTCCGATGGGCACCTGCCTGTAATTTGAGCCATCGGTGGCATACAGGGCGCGACTGCCGGCATCGAACCGCACTTCCCCTGTGATCTTGCTCTGCAATTCATCTGCGAGCGCCTGCGCATCCAGGTCGGGGGGAGCGCCTCTCTTCTTGTGGGTATCTATGTTTTGTTGCATTGTCGAAGGGTAGGTCGCAATAGCCATTTTGTCTCCTCCAGGGAATTGCGACGCTCAAGTAGCGCAAAATGCGCTGCTTCCAAAAGGCGTTTCGCAATTCCAGATGCGAATTATTTCAGGTCAGGGCGTAGCGCTCGGCATCCCGGCGCTTGAACTCTAGCCCCATGCCAGGCCGCGAAAGATTGGGGTGGAGCGCCCCATCTATGGGGATCAATGCTCCATCAAACAGCATGTGCTCTATACGCACATGATCATGGAAGTATTCGAGATGGCGCACCCCGCCAAGGGCACAGGCCGGGTGTACATGCAGCGAAGGGGCACAATGCCCCGATAGGGGTATGAAGTTGGCCTCGCAAAGCGCGCCAACCTTCATGAAGCCTGTCACCCCGGCGCATCTTGAGGCGTCGGCTTGCTGTACGTCCACAGCCCCAGCCTGCATCATGCGCCGGAAATAATCGAGGTCATAGCCGTACTCGCCTGCCGCCACATCCATGAGGGCGGGCGCGCGGTCTCGCAACAGTCGCAACCCTTCAAAGTCGTGGTGGTAAACCGGTTCCTCGAACCAGTTGACGCCAAGCTCGGCGAACGCATCGGCAAAATAGAGAGCTTGCTTGCGGCTGTACGCGCCGTTGGCGTCAACAAAGAGCTTCGCATCAGGCCCGATAGCGTCCCTGGCCGCTTTCACCCTTGCCAGGTCGTCTTCGGGGTGCGTGCCGATCTTCATCTTGACACGCGGTATGCCTTGCTGGACCCAGCCCCCGAGTTGCGACTGCAATTGCTTGATCGAATAAGAGGTGAATCCGCCACTGCCGTACACAGCCACGCCCTCTCGCGATGCCCCCAGGAGCGTTACCAGGGGCAAACCAAGCAGTCTGGCCTTCAGGTCCCACAGTGCCACATCCACGGCGGCGATAGCCATCGAGGCGATCCCTGGTAGGCCCAGGTTGCGTACCGAGTGCACCATCGCGTGCCACGCGCCCGGCACAGCCATTGCGTCCATGCCCTGCACCACGCCGGATAGGGTATGCTCGATTAACTTGGCGGCGGCAACATCGGCGTACGTATAGCCGAGACCGTTTCCGCCCCCTGCGCTTATCTCCACCAGCACGAGCGTGGTGCTGTCCCACTCGTATGTGCCATCGGCCTCCGGATAGTCGGTCGGTATTGTGTATGCCGATACATCTACTTGAGTGATCGGAATTTCTATTTTGTGACTTCTGATCTTCATCATCCATGTCGTCTCTTTTGTTCTCTTCTAACGATTCTCAGGATCCATGTCGTCTCTTTTGTTCTCTTCTAACGATTCTCAGGCGGGCGAAACGACACCATATGCACCGCTTCCGCAAACCTGGCGACTCGTTCATCAAGCGTGCCTTTGCCTTCGAAGCCGTATAGCTTGAGGGCTATCTTTATCTCCTGCGGGTGCTCGCGCTTGAACTCCATCAGCACTTTGAGGTTCTCGTCCTGTGTGAGAAAGTGCTGCACCGGTCTGTATCGCTGTGTTCCCGTCTGCACTCGCAAGGCTGGACTTGCCTCGATATTGCGGTACCAATCGGTAGTTGTGCCCCAACCTGAGGCAACGAAGCTCTCACGCCGGGCCGGGTCGTACACCACCACTTCCAGTACGGCCTGCCTCACTTTCCCCGATTTGCGGCCCCTGTGCGTTAACAGCATGAAGCGGTGTCCAAGCAACCACCCCAGTTTTAGCTTATAGAGATAGATCGGTAACCGCAGCAAGGTCCGCACCAGCCCATGAGGCCGTGAGAGTGTAATAGACATACTTTGCTACTCCAACAAACGTGATACGGGATGGCGAGTGACGAGTGACGAGTAAGTACGCAGGATGCAATAATCACTCGTCACTCGTCACTCGTCACTCGTCACCCCTAGACCACCTCGCGCACTTTATCTTCCACAAGGGTCTTTATTATCTCCATGCGGTAGCGCTCGCCTTTGAGCATGGCCTGGGCGAAGTGTAGGGCCTGCCGGGTCGTGATCTTGCCTGGCAGTGGCGGCTCCTGCGGGTCAACGAGGGCCTCAATCACTACCGGGCCGGGTTCCGAAAACGCCTTTCGCAGCACAGAGCCTGCTTCCTCCGGCTCCTGGATCGAATAACCATTCGCCCCGCACGCCTGCGCGATGGCCGCGAAATCTATCGGTTGCAGATCGACCCCGAACTCCGGGTTGGCTTCCATCACCATCTGCTCCCACTTGATCATGCCGAGCGTGTTGTTCTTGATCACCACCAGTTTCACCGGCAGCTTGTACTTGACGAGGGTGGCGATTTCGGCCATCAGCATGCTGAGACCGCCATCCCCTGCTAAACATACGACTTGCCTGCCGGGGTTGGCTACAGCCGCCCCTATCGCGTAGGGGAGACCATTTGCCATAGTCGCCAGCGTGCCCGATGCCGAGAACATCATATCGCCCCTCACATCCAGGTAGCGCGCCGCCCAGGTGGTGACAGTGCCGGTGTCGGTGACAAGAATAGCGTCGTTTGCCAGCAGTTTGTTCACCTGGTAGGCGACCACTTGCGGTTTCATCGGGCTGTCCGTGCGCGTCCCACGCTCTTCCAGCATGTTGCGCCACTCCTTCATGGCGTCCTGGGCTTTCTTAAGGTAGCTTCGATCCTCTTTCTTTTCCAGCAGCGGAATAAGCGCCGCCAGTACACGCTTGCAATCGCCGACCAATCCAACATCGGCGGGCGTGCGCAGACCGATGCGCGATGGGTCGATATCAATTTGCACCGTCTTCGCCTTGCCCGGCTCGGGGTAGAACTCCAGGTAAGGGAAGCTACTGCCCACGACGATCAGAGTATCACAATCCTTCATAGCCTCCATCGAGGCGCTGGTTCCCAGCAGGCCAATGCCACCGGTAGTGTAAGGGCTATCGTCGGTCACCACCGCCTTGCCGAGCAAGGCTTTGGCGATTGGCGCGCCAACGATCTCAGCCACCCTCAGCACCTCGTCACGAGCGTCTATGCACCCGCGCCCCACCAGGATTGCCACCTTGCTGCCCTTATTGATTATTCCGGCGGCCTGCCTGAGCAACTCTTCAGATGGCACTGTTGTGGGGACGGCGTACAGGTCCGCGCTATGTTCGGCTATATTAGCTGTCGAGCGCGTGTCGTCGGATGGCGTCCAATCCTGGATGTCTTTCGGTATATTAATGTGGGCCACCGTGCGCTTTGAGAGCGCGGTCTTCATGGCCTCGTCCACAACAGAGGTGACATGGTCCGGCCCCATGACGCGTTCGCTGTAGGCTGCTACATCCGAGAAGAGCCGGGCGAGATCCACGTCCTGCTGGTAGTGCGTGCCCATCAGATCATGGTAAGTATTGCCTGTGATGGCGAGCACAGGCTGACCGTCCATCTTGGCGTCGTACAGTCCATTCAGCAAGTGGATGCCGCCCGGCCCCGATGTCGCCAGGCATACACCCATTCGCCCTGAATACTTGGCATAGCCGCAGGCGGCGAAGGCTGCCCCTTCCTCGTGCCTTACCTGGATGAACTTGATCTTGTCTTGCCGGTTGCGAAGGGCCTCGAAAATACCGTTGATGCCGTCACCGGGCAGTCCGAAAATAGTGTCGACGCCCCATTCTATTAAGCGCTCAACGAGTATGTCGGCGGACGTCTTTGCCATTATACTTCTCCTTTATGACCTCAGGCTCGACGGAAATGTTAATACAACTTCTATGGAGCTGGAAACAAAAGTTGTGCCTGTTATTGCCTAATCGTCGCTTGAATAGGCAATGGTGCTCAACAGGGCGTTCTCGGCCTGGCGCGAGTCGAGCCTGGTGTGCTGCACCACAACCGGTACGTCCGATTCAATACTACTTGCATAATTCGTGCCGACAGGTATTGGCTCGGGGTCGTTCAGATTGTTGAATCGAAAATGCCCTGTACGTCTCGCGGGTACAGTCACCTTATATGGTCCCGCCGGTTCGCGGTCGCTGTAGAAAATGGTTACTTCAATATGAGCGTCTTGCTCCCCCGCATTCAAGATGCAGAACGCTTCATGGCTTACCATCTCCGGGGAAGGTCCATTGCTCCACCCAGGGATATAGCCCTCCGCGATGGCCCAACGTTTGCGGCCTATCGGTGGTCCAGTCATATTCAGTTCACCTCTTCTAATTAGGGGTTGTTCCTGGTACATGGCAGGTCCAGCAAAAACCGTGCCCCCGAAGAGGGGACATACCAAAATTACGCTGCGAATCCTGTAGATCTACAGCGATTACCGGGAGATAGCTTGTCGCCGTGGGGACGAACAATAACGCAGAGGCAATAGTAGCGCCTCATATTGGGAGTGAACGACTAAGCGCTTGGAATCACTCCAAGAATCGTGTCCCGGACAACAGGCCACTCTTTCGATATCGGGTCTATGACCTCGAAATGTCCCGTGCCCTTCAGTGTGACCAACTCCGCATCGTCGCCGAGCGCCCTGGCACGCTCCACGAAAAGCTTGCTGATCTCGTAGGGCACATTGGGATCGTTTGTGCCGTGTACCAGTCTCTGCTTCACTCCGATGGGCAATAAGTCTCCAGGCGATGCGGTTTCATATCGCTCAGACACCTCTTCAGGCGATCCCCCCATCAGGTCAACCACCACCCCCTGGCTCAGCTTCATCCGCCAGCAGAGCCGCAGGTCAACCACACCTGCCAGCGGCACGCACGCCTCCACTGGCAGCGGGTCGGCCATACAGAGTGGGTCTCCCTCAGGGATCTTGTGCCTGCCCGCCAGCCACGCAGCCAGGTGCCCGCCAGCCGAGTGCCCCGTCACTACCACACGCCCCAGGTCCAGGTTGTGCTCCCCCGCAATTTCGCGCAGGTAGTCGCAAGCCATACCCACATCCAGCATAGTATTGGGCCAGCCGCCCCCTTCGTCACCCAGTCGCCTGTATTCAATGCTCCAGGTAGCCACACCGCTGGATGTGAGCGCCGCGCACAGATATCCAATATGGTCCAGGTTGTACTTCGCCCGCCAGAAGCCCCCATGTATCACAATCACGATGGGGAACGGACCCTTTGCATCTCCCTTGGGCAAACGCAAATCGCCGAACTGCAAAGGGTCCTCACCGTAGCTGATACGGAAATCGGCTTCCGGTGGCATTACCGAAAACAACCGCTCGGCCATCGCATTCAATTGCGTGGCCTTGAATAATCTACTGAACCCCGAAAAAAAGCCCATAGTCTGCTCCTGGTAGCCAGTAGTCGGTAGTTAGCGGGCGGCAGACCGCGCGTAGTTCCCGGTTCTTGGTTTCTAGTTGCTGATTTTGACTACCGATTACCAATCAACGTCGTCTCGAACAAGCGGCATAGTCATACACCTCGGCCCACCCCTGGCCCTTGACAGTTCAAGGCCGCTGATCTTGATAGCGTATTTTCTCTCTGGGTGCGATCTGATCTCCTCGATCAATGGCTGGTTTGTCACCCAATCCCTTTCGCTCCCTGCCTCTACCTGCCAGCGTACGATATCCCCCTCCTGCACAATCCTGTATCCTGCTGCCTCAAGCGCCTTGTAAGTCTGTTCATTGCGTTCGTAGCCTATAATTAGCCCTGGCCTCAGGCAAAAGGCGTTGGCCCCGTCGGTCCATTGCTCGCGCTCCTGGTATAGCCTGCTGTTCCCTCCGCAAAAGATCGGGTTGAGCGGCCTTCCCAAGTCCTCTTCCAGGCACGCCACCAGCGATTTCCGAACAGGGGCAAGATGGGTTGTGCCATCCGGCTTGATGCTGATTCGCACGATGCCCACCTGCTCGCCGCCGCCAGGCATGATCAACGGCGGGTAGACCAGCATATCGTCTTGCGACAACATAGTGAAGATCGTATCAAGGTGCATGGTCGAGCGCTGTTTGGGCATGATCACAGCGTAGACTGTCTTTACTTGTCCGCCTTTCGCCAGGCCCTTTGCTAACTGGTCCACCGCCTCCGGGCTGGTCCGCTCCGAGATCCCCACAAGCACCAGATCGGGCCTTATTACCAGCACATCCCCGCCCTCGATAGTAGCCCTCTCATCCTCAGGCAGTGGGCTTGACAGGTTATATGGCGAGAGCTTATCGAACCACATAGGTGGTCGCGACCCGTTCTCCCCACCGGCTTTTGCATGCACCCTATACAGATAGCGCACCAGCAGCGCCTCACGCTGCCTTGCCGGGAACGCCATGTTCCCCACCAGCAGGCCATCATTCACCACCGCGCATGGGTCGCGCATAAACATCAGGTTCGGGATCGGCGGCAACTGATAGGGCATCTCCGACAGGTAAGAGGTCAAATCAGATCGCCTGCCTGGGTCCATTTTCCCCTCGATAAACCAGTGTGCCAGCTTGTACGGCTCGGCATCCCGCAACTCTCGCCACAGGTTGTCGCGCTGCGTATCGGTCCCGCCTTGCAGCTTGCACACGCTCTCAACCATTGCCTGCCGCGCGCCGTCGTCCTCCAGCACCTCCCGCAACATCTCCGCCGAATCGAGCACATCCTCAGGCGGCACGATCACCGAAATGATACGCTTGAAAGCTTCGTGCTCGTGCTTCGCCAGGTCCACATACAGGATGTCGTCGAATAAGAGATCGTGACGTAGCGCGGGCGTCATGCGCCTGATCTCCTGGCCCGGCGTGTGGACCACAACCCTTTTGAGCTTACCGATCTCTGAGGTAACGTTCAGCATTACTCCCTCACCAGTGGCAGCACCAGCGAATGCGGTCCACCGTGCCCCCGCGCCAATTCCGACCCCTTTACTTTCAACACCCATTTCTCCTCGTCGTCCAGGCTCAATGTCACATCCCCCGTTTGCACATCGTTGATATCGATCACCCTGTAACCTCTCTGCGCAAGTTCGGCGATGGTGCGATCCGCCGACCTGTAAATTATCACCTTACCCGGCGCGACGGTCAGCAAGTTCACCGCGCTGAACCACTGTTCCCTCTGCTGGTCGGTGGGATCTTGCCCTCCACACAGGATGGGTGTCAGGTCAATCCCGTCCTTGCGCAGGCTTTCGAAGAAATCCGCCGATCTGCTTGGCCTCACAGGGCCTTCCCCCAACTCTACCCGCACCACATCCACCGAGGCCGGGCCGTATGGCTCAAATACGGGCGGGTAGATCACGCACTCAGACAGGCTGATCACCCCCAGCACGCTATCCAGGTGGTTGAACCCGGCGGGTAGGCGTAACACATACAGAACGACCTTCCGCCCATCCTTGATCGCCTGCGCGCGCCATATATCCGCAAGCCTCTGCACCGATTCCATGCTGGTGCGCTCTCCCACTCCCAGCACGGTCAGGTCATCGCGCAGTTGCACCACGTTACCCCCCTCCATGTACAGCAAAGGAGAGGTGGCTATAGGCCATGCCGGGTCGTTCACCCGCGCATCGGCCCATGTCCAGCGAGGCACGTCCCTAAATCGTGGGTGATTCTCGTGCACAAAGTCGAGCAGGAGCGGCTCTCGCGTGCGCCCCGGCCCTGCCATCCGGCCCATCAGCAGCCCATTGCCCACTACAGTGCCAACGTCATGTATGAACATCAGGTTGGGGAGGGGAGTCAAATAGAAAAGCTTGCCCTCGATGAACCGCCTCAGCGCGTCGGTGTCTTCCTCGGCTATAGGCAGGCCCTTGCCGGGTCTTCGATCATGTCCGTTGTCCTGCGGCCCCGGCCTTTGAGAGGGAGACACGCCACCCACCCTCGATTCTATGCCCTCCACCAACTCCTCGGCCAGCGATGAGAAATCGCCCGCTTCGCACCATCTAGCCAGCCGGTTTTGCAGGTATGTAAGCTCATCTACATCTTCAACGGCAAGAGGCTTCGTAATAGTACGCTTGCCTCCCGGCCCGCTGGTCCGCAGTTGCGCCAGCAATCCCGGTAATGAGCCGGGCGCTGCTGCCTCAGGGTCGCCTTCAGGGTCTTGCATGTACTGAGGCCACCCATGCCCTTGAAACCACCTTACCATCACCTCAAGCTGCCCGATCCTTTGTTCCACGGGCGGCATATCCTGTTCCAATAGCCGCACTTGCGAGATCAGCCTGTCTCGTTCTTCATCACTAGCTGCTGCCAGCGCCTCGGTCAGCAGCGTCTCGAACCTGTGGATCTTCACCCCCAGGTGATTTTGCAGCACATCGGCCAGCCAGTCGTGCTCCTGCTGGGCGTGCTCGTCGAAAAGGAGATCGTCAAAGAGGAAATAATCGCGGGTGGAAGGGGTCATCCGCACCAGTTCCCGTCCGGGCCGGTGCATAATCGCCTCGCGGAGGCGTCCGTATTCGGAGGTAATTCTCACGTTCATGGCAATCTACGACGCTGTAGTATCCTGTGGGCTGGGCCAGCCTGCTCAGAAGCATCTCGACCATTTTACCGTACTTGCCACTCCCCCGCCATACACAACCCGTCAGCGCATGTTCAGACCTGCGGTGAATCTTCTCCACCTGGATCTGAATGCTCGCACCCCTCAATACGCTATGAAAGCTCAGGATTGCCCTCTCTCCCTGGCGCGGCCCGAAAATCGCCCGATCTGCTCGGGTAAGTTGCGGGGTCAAATATATCAAAGCTCCCCGGCCCGGGCAAAGTAATACTCAAGCAATGCAAAGCCAGGCGCACCCACATCCGCTCCCTCAATTGCTCGATATCCTGATACCCCGCGCACCCCAAAAAGCGCCCCCACAACTCCGGCGGATAATACCACCAGAGCAACGCTCCCAGGTCCAGCGCCGGGTCATCAAGCCCCATTGCATCCAGGTCTACAAGGTAAATGCGCCCATCCGTCGCGAATATCCAGTTGTCCCAGCAAATATCTCCGTGCGAGGCCACCAACCCATCGCCCTCGAATTGTCCTATCTTCTGCTCAAGCCGGTCAAGCGAAGCCTCAACAAAATCGGCCACCTCAGCCGCAGCCCCGTCCCTAACCTGCTCCCAGCGAGCCTGCACCCGCCCTACTGCCCGAATCCCCGCCTCTGCATACCCCTCCGGCACCACAGGGAGCAGCACGCCCAGCACACCCGGCGCGCGATGCATCTCACCTACGATACGCGCCACATTCTCCAATCTTTCCCTGTAATCCAGGCGGTCAGGATGCTTTCCATCGATAAACTCTTGTACCACCACAACACTTCTATCCTCAAGCGCCTCAACTCCCACCACAGGCGGACAAAGTCCCACCTCCGACATAGCAAGCACCCGCCCAACATCCGCCCCCACCTTAATAAACCAACGCCTCTCTCCATCGTAAGCCACATAAGTCTCCTGCCCGCTCCCGCGCGGCAAAGCCAGGCTCCACCCCAGCGTACCCGAAGTCCGCTCCAGGCAAGCCCCAACCTCAACCTCATGCAGGCGACGCTCAAACCCCATCCCCAACAAATCCCCTACCCCCAAAAACCACCCGAAAGTACACCCCAAAACCTGTCCAGTTTTCCCCCACCAATGCCTTATAGTTCCCCACCAATGCCTAATAGTTAATGAGGGCAAGACCAGCTGTATAACCCCACAAACACCAGAATCTCGATCAACCACTGCCCAAAGGTCCACACACTCTAAGCCAATAGTCCGAACCGGCCACTCGTCACTCGTCACTCGTCACTCGTCACTCGTCACTCATACCGCAACGCCTCAGCCGGGTAGATGTTCGCCGCTTGACGAGCCGGGGCCACCGTCGTCACAAGCGACACCAGGTAAGCCACCCCGATGATCAGGATAAGTTGCCCCCAGGGCGCTTGCCAGGTAAGTGTAGGCGAGTCGTTCTTGAGGAACTGCACAAAGTTCCACGAAGTAATGAGGCCAAGCCCGGTGCCGACCAGTATGCCCAGCAGAGCGATGAACGACGACTCCAACAGGAAGGATGTGCCAACCATGCCACGCTGATAACCGATCGCCCTCAATACCCCTATCTGCTGGCGGCGTTCCACTACGGCCCGCGTACTGATCACACCCAGCGCCGCCACTCCAACCAGCAGGCCAAGCGCCATAAAACCCTGCAACAGCCCGTTTAGTGTATCGCCTGCTGCCTGCTGCTGCCGGATCGTATCCGAAATCACCGTAGGCTCAAGCCCATTGTTGAGGAAGGCTGTGCCTAGAGCACGGCGCAACTGCCCGGCATCCTCTCCTGGCTTGATGCGGAAGAAATATGTGCTGGGAGCTACGGGCACGCTCGGCGGTGCCACCTGTGAAGCCAGCGCCCTGTTCACATACATCCCGGTGTAGAACTGAGCATCCCGGCTCAACACCCCGATCACCTTCACCTTGACCGTGGGCGCGTTCGGCAAACCGGGCACTCTCATCTCGATCTCCGGAACCTTTGTCATCACAGGCTTGTTCGGGTCGACTCCCGTGATCACGAACGTACCACCGGCCCCGCCGAAAGTGGCTGTGGCCTGTCCGATGATCACAGGCAGACTATCCACCACCACCAGTGTGGGGTCTTTGGCAACCGCCTCCCAGACCTCACGGTCCGAGTTGTACCCCTCGGCTCGCATACCTAGCTCAAACTCGTTGTTGTTGATAAACTCATCGTCCACCAGCCGCGCGTTATAGTACCGCCACCCTGCCGCCAGGTCGGGGTTGTTTGCCAGTTGCTGCTGGTTACGAGTGTTGCTGGTGGTAGTAATCCCGTTTGTCTGGAGCATCTCCATCGGCACAAGCGTCTGCCCCGTCACCGACGCGAACTTCCCGCTCAGGTTGGGGTTGGCAGCTATAGCGGCGTTGATGTCAGGGATGGGATTGGAGTAAGACGCTGCGGCCTGTATCTGGTAGCCGCCTGTAATGTTGGGCTTGTTGGGGTCTGCCTGCTGGTTCAGATTCGTCAGTACCGACATCAGGATCAGCACGAACATGATCAGGGCGAACATGGCAATCGCCATCCCCGTGCGGAAAATAGCCGCCGCCGGGTAAGCCACCGCCGTCTTGAGCACCGGCCTCATGCGGCCAACTCGCCCAAGGAGCATGCTCATCACTCCCAGCAGGATATCGGTGTTGTAGATGATCACCCACACAGCCCCGGCAACCATAGCGAGGCCCGCCACGAAAAAATACTCGATGCCAAGCCCGAAGGCCGGGATGCCGAACCAAGCGTGCAGGGTATCGACCGGCAAGGCCCAGTAGATCACCAGCAACAGACCTGTGATCGTATAAGCGATGCGGTCTCGGCGTGCCGGGCGCACTCTGCGGCGCGCCAGGAACCATCGTATCGAGAAGCCGAAACCAATGATGAAGAGCGTGGCTCCTGTATGGAAGAAGAAGCCACCATCGGTCCACCAACCAAGGGCCATAAGGAGGACACCCAGCGTGCACGCTACCGGCCCGCTGAAAAAGACCGCCAGCAGCAGACCAATAAACGCTCCTATACATCCCATAGGCTGACCCGCGCCCAACAAATCAAAAGGCTCGATTAACCGGTCAAGAAGCCGCTTCTCAGGCTTGGGCGCGTCCGGGATGTCGCGAATAGCCGCCACGATGTTGAGCCGGGACACCCGCACAGCCGAGACCGCCACCGTCAGGAATGTGACGAGCATTCCCAGGCAGTAGGCCACGATGATCGAGCGAATCTCGATGTGTGGAGTGAGATTGAAACCGAACGAGCCGAACACACCGGAGATGAGGCCGACCATCGCGAAGCCAACGCCTACACCGAGGGCCGCACCAACGGCGGCAGCCGCCAGATCGTAGGCCATTCCCTCGAACACAAACATCTGAGTAAGCTGGCCGCGCTGAGTGCCGATAGCGCGGGCCATGCCCATTTCGCTCTTGCGCTCAGCGGCCAGCATTGTAAAGATAAGGAAGATAAGAAGCACCCCGGCGGCGATGGAGAAGAGCGCCGTGCCCAGGAAGATGGTGGTAAAGAGATTGCCGATCAGGTTGGCGGTGTCCAGGTTGTCCTGCTTCACCTCCGAGATGCTGTAGATGCTCGTATCCAGGATGGTTTTCAACTTATCCGACACTTCATCGCTGTACTTTAGCCCATCCAACTCACCGCCCTTCAACGAGATGTTGATAACGCTGATCTGTCCTGGGCTGTTATACAGTTGCTGCATATCGCTCAGTGTGATGAAGCACACCGGATACTGGCTGCTAGGTGAGGCAATACCGAGGATGTCGCGCACGGTGAAGGTCATCGTCTGCCCGTTCACCACAATGTTGACCTTGTGCCCTATCTGCGCATTGAGCTTGTCGGCGGCAGACTTGTCAAGCAGGACCTGGCCCGACTGGAGATCAGCCGGGTTGAACGATCCCCCGGCCAGGGTGGTAAAGTCTCCTGTGGTCTGGCGGGCATCGGCGGTAATACCCGTGACGAAGGTTTGCCCCGATCCCTGTTGCGAATCCGTATCGATCAAGGGACCAATCTGCTGTAACTCGGCAGACCAACCATCGATCAGGTCGTCATTGCCCCATTTGGTCTTGAGCTGATCCAGGAAGCTTGCGTCAAAGGTAGGCTGAGGTCGGTTGAAGTCGGGCGGGCCGTTAAAGGCAATGATCGGGTTGACCTTCTCAATCGTGATGTCCGTGCCACCAAGCCCTGCCGTGAAGGCCTGGCGCATCGAGTAGGTCATCGTGTCGCCCGTACCGAAGGCTGCCGTAATCAGCAGTGTTGCAAGCATAAGCCCGAACACGATCAGCACCGTTTGCGCCCGCCGTCGTGGTATGTTCCGCAGCGCCAACCGCAAAATTAATGGGTTTCGCCACGCGAAAAATGCCAGGAACGCGAGCACGATAATGCTGATCACCAGCATGACTATCATGATCACGTCCATCGAAAGGCCAAATACGGTTTCCATAGACTCTCCCCTGCCGAACCTGTCGGAGCATGGCCCGGTACACGAAGAAACGAAGAGTGTCGAAGATCACGAAGCTAAATAAGTACCCTGATCAATTCTTCGTGTTCTTCTTATCTCCTTCGTTTCTTCGTGTACAAACAAAATCGGATAATTATCGAACCGCAGTAGTGGGCTCGCCGAGCGACTCTGGTGCGCCAAGCCCATAATCCTCGATGTGGCCGTCGCGCATCCTAATGATGCGGTTGGCCATCGCCCCTATCTCCGCCGCATGTGTAACCAGCACGAAGGTCTGGCGGTTTTCGCGGTTGAGACGGACCAGCAGGTCCATTATCTCGGCGGAGGTCTCGCTGTCAAGGTCGCCCGTCGGCTCGTCCGCCCAGATGATAGAGGGGTTGTTGGCAAGCGCGCGCGCTATCGTCACGCGCTGCTGCTGCCCTCCCGATAACTCTGCCGGGCGGTGGTTCAGCCTATCGCTTAACGACACCATCTCCAACGCATCCATGGCGCGCTTGCGCGCATCGGCAGCCGACCTACCTGACACCAGCATCGGCAATTCCACGTTCTCCACAGCGGAAAGCACGGGCAGCAGATTGTAAAATTGGAAGACAAAGCCCATCTTGCGCGCTCGCAGGTCGGTCTTCTGGCGGTCGCTCATCGATTGGAGCGGGATGCCGTCTATCTTGATCTCGCCCGAATCGATGCTATCCAGGCCGGTCAGGCAGTTCAGAAGGGTGGTCTTGCCGCACCCGGAAGGGCCCATAATCGCGGCCATCTCGCCACGCACAATCTGGAGGTCAATGCCACGCAAGGCATGTACCTGCACGCTCCCCGTGTCATATGTCTTATGCACCCCACGTGCTCCCACAATGATATCCAGGGGTGCCTGGGGCATATTGGGCATAGGCATAGGCAGAGTCTGAGCGCCTGGGTTCGTACCATCGATGTTCATGTGCGTTGCATTCTCCTTCCCTCGTGCGCAATTGAGAGCGGGTGTGTTCATTCCCGTATATACCAACGATAATCATACGGAATTTCTTGGTCCTGCGTTTCATAAAGACGTGGAACATTATAACAGGTCATGAAATAATAAACAGGATTAGCCCCCTTCTTTGGAGCAAACAAAAAGGGCCTTAGCACGGCCCTTTTTGTTTGCTTTCCTTTCTCAGGGGAGCCATCCACGCACTCGTAATAGATCCACACCCAACAACCCCAGCAATACGCGGGATTCTGGCGATACCTCTGGGTGGTATTCCAGGCGACTGCGCTCGAAATATTGCACCAGGTATGGCTTCCCGTCGGTTTTGTTCGGCTCCACGAACGGTTCCGAGATCGGATATCCGTACACTGCCAACCCGCCATGCTCTTGCCAGTATTGCGCAAGCTCAGGCGCGAGCGTATGCCCTGTCTCCTTGAAGTAGATTACCCCGGCCTGCGTGGGCGCTGGCACAGGTTGGAACGCGGCTTCACTCTCGCGTCCTTTAGTCACCTCGCGACCCAACAATCCCAGCAACACGTCATAAGGAGGGCTGTTCTGAGGATGCCACTCCATACGCGCGCGCTCGAACCACTGAGTCGTATACACTTTCCCATCGGTCAGCGAAACTTCCTCATACTGCTCGGTAATTGGATAACCGAACTGCGCCAGCCCACCGTGCTCCAGCCAGTAGTCCTTAAACCCACCCAACAGGGTATGCCCCACCAACGGGAAATACATTATGCCGGAATGATGGGGATCGGGTAGACGCTGGGTCGGCGGCGGCGTAGAAGGCGGCGGGAGCGTTGGAACAGCCGTTGCCACGGGAGGCGGTAGTTGCGTTCCGTACCCATAAGCCAGCATAATCCCCGATCCGACCGCCAGCACGTGGCTCTCATCGAACGCGCTGACAGAGACAAGCACCGGATTGCCCGGCTGATGCCCCAGGTCAGGCAGCGTCTCATTGTGCCAGGCCCCATCGTGATAGTGTATGATCAGCGGACCCCCAATCGACCCATCGGTGATGCTTCTGTACCCGCCCACGGCCCAGCCGTTATTCGCGTCGGTGAAAGTCACGCTGTTCAATATGGCAGGCACGATAGGATCGCCGGGCGCACCCACAATAGTCTGATCAGGCAGCACTGCCGACCACACACCATCCCTTCTATGTGCCGCAAATATCTCCGAGCCACAGGTGGCACAAGGCGACCTCCATCCAACTGCCCACCCCTCGTCCGCACTGATGGCGCGCACCGCCATGTACCCGCCAATACAGGTTGTGTCCGGACACCAGGGCGGCAAAGTCTCGCTTGACCACGTGCCATCGTGGTAATGCCATATACCCGAAAAACTGACTGCCAAGCCTCCATCTGCTGTAAAGTGCAAGCCTGTGATCGGGTCCTCTCCGTCTATACCCGGCACTTGCTCCCATTGGCCTCCGCTGTAATGGAGGATAATAGGCCGCCAGGGCCTGTTAGGATTGGCCTGCCCGGGCCATATACCTCCAGCCGCCCAACCTTCACCGCCATCGCCCAACATCTGGATGGTGGCGATAGAGGCGTTCACAGGCGGAAAACTCACGGGACGCCATTCCTGCCCATCGTAATGCACGATCCCTTTGGGGCCTGCCGCCCAGATATTGTCGTCTGAAATCACCGCCAGCTTGCCAATCTCCATATCATGTACGATATCCTGCTTCACAACCTGCCAGCTTGAACCATCCCAATGCACCTTCGTAACACATGAAGTGTTGTCGATCCCGCTCGATACCCAGGCGGTGTTCTGGTCCGTCATAAACACATTGCCTGCTTCGCACAGACGCAGGTTGTAAGGGTATGACCACACACCCGATCCGGTCTGCGCCACAGCAGACGGAACAACCAGCGAAGTGGCAATACCCGAAGTCGCCACCATAAGAACGAGAATCAAAGAGCTAATCAGACGAAAATTACTCATAGTGGGCCTCCCGCGCGCAATCCAAAGCGCCACCAACTGACCGGAATCTCTTTCCGCCCCATTACTATGACGTCTGATACAATTGCAGGTTCTGTCTGGAAGCCGTTATTCAGCCCCCGGCTGTAGCCTCAGTCCGGCGCGTTCTCGCCTCAATAGAAGAGGCGCGGACACAGCAGCGGCCAGCAGGCAAATACCCCCGGCAACCAGCGGAGGCGTAAGCAGTCCCGCGCCATCGGCGATCAGGCTGAACAGCAGCGGGCCCGCCGCGAACCCGATAGACCCCGCCAGGTTGAAGCCGCCCATCGCTACCCCGCGCTCGCTCTTGCCCGCGTAATCGCCCACCAGCGCGATAGAAGGTGGATAGAGCACCGCCCCGCTAAGCCCGCCAATCGCCATCACCACATACAGCATTTCAGGTGATACCCGCCCCAACAGCAACAACATCAACCCGTAGACGACCGTGCCCGCAAGCATAGGCCGCACCCGCCCCAACCTGTCCGACAGCACTCCACCCAGCGGCGAGAATAGCGCGAAGCCCGCCAGGAACACCGCCAGGTAAATGCCCGTTTGAGATGCCTTCAGCCCGTAAACCTGGGCCGCCAGCACCGGAAACTGCCCCACGAAGAAACCTACCGTCAGCCTATCAAGCAGCGAAAAGGCATAGGGGATATACAAACGTGGGTTGCGCCGCACAGTCGCCAGCGCATCCTGCACCGAAAAGGCATGCGTAACGGTCGGCGTATCACGTACCAACAGCACCACAGCCGCCGCCATAGCCAGCAAGAGCGATCCGCCCAAAAGAAACGGCGCATCATAGCCAACATTGGTAGCCAGCACGCCCCCCAACGGCGCACCACCGGCGTTCCCTATCAACATGCCCAGCGTGAACACACCAAGCGTCATCCCGCGCCGCGAGCTTGGGGCCATATCGAGCGCCATCGTCATCAGCATTGACACCACAGCGATAGCGAACGAGCCTTCTATAAACCTCGCAAGGTAAAGCAGCCAGATATTCGGCACGTAAGGGATGATGAAGTACATCACACCTTGCCCCACCACCCCCATCAGCAGAAACGGCTTGCGCTTGCCGCGCCTGTCCGACAGCGCACCCCATACAAACGCGAACGGAATGTAAGCCGCGAAGTGAAACGTAGTGAACAGACCCTTGGCCGTATTCTCCAGGCCGAGGTTGGCCCCGCCCTCCGGCAGCAGCCTCCCCACGAACCCGTCCAGCTGTGCTACCGGCAGGGTAAGGGTGAACATAGCCACCAACATCACTACCGCCAGCAAGATCAACTGCCCAACATTCAGCCTTTCAGGCTCTGTATCTCCCTCTGCACTCATCTTTTGCATTGTCGTCCCATCCCACCTCGATATAAACGCCTCAATAACCCGGCAGCCTACCTCAATATATCAGTAAACCCGCCCACCTTCAATGATCGGTCGTCTCCATCCTTTTCTTTTGCTATACTTCGTTATGTCGCCCAACGCACACCCCGCCATGCAGGATGTACCCATCTTCTACCATCCGGCGTCTCTCCTGCACAGCACCGGCAATCACCCGGAAAACGCGGGCCGTATACGCGCAATCCTGGCGGCCCTCGAACGCACAGGACGCCCCGAAAGTACGCTCATTCAGCCCGACCCTGTTTCGCTCGACCTTCTTTCCCAGGTCCACGACCCGCGCTATATAGCCACAGTTGAACAGATGGCTCGGTCAGGCGGCGGCTACTGGGATTTTGACACCTACATCTCGCCCGGTTCCTACGATGCCGCGATCATGGGTGCGGGCGCAGCTGTGGCCACCGTCGATAGCGTCATGCTGGGCACTCGTTCAGCCTTCGCGATCATGAGACCCCCAGGCCACCACGCTCGACGCCTGTCGGCCATGGGTTTTTGCATCTTCAACAACATAGCTTTGGCCGCCCAGCACGCCATCAGCAACTACGGTCTGGAGCGCGTCCTGATCGTGGACTGGGATATCCACCACGGCAACGGAACCCAGGAATACTTCTACGACCGCGCCGATGTGCTATTCTTCAGCACCCACCGCTACCCCTTCTATCCGGGTACAGGCGCGCTCAACGAAACCGGCACGGGCAAGGGCCGGGGTTACACCATGAACGTGCCCTTGCCCGCCGCTGTAGGCGATGCAGGCTACAACCAAATATTCGAGCAAATCCTTATCCCCCTCGCCAACCGCTACCGCCCTCAGCTAACCCTCATTTCCGCGGGCTACGATGCCCACATAGCCGATCCCCTCGGCGACACAGCCGTTAGCGTCGCAGGCTTCGCCCAAATGGCCCTCACAGTGCGACTGCTGGCCGACCGGATCGTCGAGTGTGAAGGCAGGGTGGCAGCTATCCTCGAAGGGGGATATAATGCTGAAGCACTGGCCGAATCGGTGCTGGCAACTATAGCCATGTTGGGTGTGCCCAATCCTACCAGCATAGATGACACTCAGGAGCGACCAACCTCCACAGGTAGCCGCTCCCCAGATATAACAGACATAATCCAACAGGTCCGTCAGACCCACAATCTATAGCCACAGATCCAGCCAATTATTAGACAGCAGGCAATACGGAAGTATCACAGCATACCAATCACCCGTCACCCGTCACCCGTCACTCATCAAGCACCACATATTACGACAGATCGGAGCCAACATGGACATGCTCAAAACCTCGCGCGACGAGGATAACAGGCGGCGAGACGAAGCACAGATCTACAGCATGCAGCAGCAAATTGATGAGTTGCGCCGCCAACTGAAAGAGAACCTCGCCCGCCAGCAGTGGTTCGAGGAACTCTACAAGCAAAATGAAGGCAAAGTCTCGCAGGTGCAGGTTGCCCAGGACCGCCTCACCCACGACGTCTCGCAATCAATGCACGCCCGTCAGATCGAGGATGCCCGCCTGAAAACGCAGGTCGCCGAGCTTACTCAACGCGTAGAAGCGCCTGAGAAGCAGATCCGTGACCTGCGCGCCCAGGTGCATGAGCTTTCCGAGGCCCGCAAAACTGATCGCGATGTGGATACCTCAGCCCAGCGCCAGATCGATGAATTGCAATCACATATTCGCGAGCTAAACTCCCACATAGGCCAGGTCACCGACTCACAACGCCAGTTGCGCGACCTGATCCAGGAGCTTGACTTTGCCCTCGCCGAGGTGCGCCAGGAAGCCGTGCACGTGGCCGAGCTACAGAGCCTCGAGGAGCAGAGACTCCGCAGGCAGGGGATGGAGCTACAGGGCATGTTCGAGGTCCTTCGCCAGCAGTTTGGTGACGTGTCGGCCAAGTCACAGCGCGTGGACGATGTGCGCCGCCAGCTTACCGAGCGCATCGAGGCTATCGAGGACCGCGTGGGCGTAGTAACCACCGGCGAGGAGTTGCTCCAGTCCGAGGTTGACCGGGTAGAGAAGCAGTCTAACGAGCAGTACCTTCTCCAACAGGAGCGGCTTGAAACAGTGCGCGTCCAATTGGAAGCTCAGCTTGGCGAAATGCGCTCCGTCAACGATCAGCGTATGGACCGCATCATGTCGCGCTTCAACAGCACAGACGACCGCCTGCGAGCTATCGAGCAGACCCTGGCCGAGATGCCCAGCCGCTTCGAAGCTCTCGAAAGGCGCGACGAGGTCCTGGGCAGCGAAGCCGACACGATAGAGGAATGGCTGGTTGTGCGGCAATTGCAGGCTCTCGAAGCTATGCTCGACGATGTTCGCAAACGCCGAACCGACCGCGCACCCACCTTCAACCCTAAGGCCCTACCCGAACCCCCTCCCGGCTCAGTGTACAATCCTGCCGGTTTGATCAAAAGTGTTCGCGACGCCAAGCCGCCCACCGGCAAGGACGAGGATTTAGACTGATATAAACGTAGATGGCAGACCACAACCGGAGCGGAAGCGGCCCCAACCTCGGCCCCAAGAAGCGCCTTGGACAGCACTTCCTGCGCGACCGCTCTGTACCGCCGCGAATAGCAGACGCAGCAAATCTTCAACCTGCTGACCAAGTGATTGAGATCGGTCCCGGCCTCGGCATCCTCACCGAAGAGCTTGCCCGCAAACTCGACCCGGATCGAGGCAAGCTAGTAGCGGTCGAACTGGACCAGGACCTCCTCCCCTCCCTGCGAGAGCGCTTTGCAGGCCAACCGCACGTGAGCTTCGTCCAGGCCGACGTGCTGGAAACCTCACCCACCGATCTGAGTGAGAGCCAACCTTACAAGGTGGTCGCCAACCTACCTTACTACATCACATCGGCGATCTTGCGCCACTTCCTCGATGCCGAA
Organism: uncultured Chloroflexia bacterium; assembly: GCA_963797095.1. GTDB lineage: Bacteria > Chloroflexota > Chloroflexia > QHBQ01 > JADMIH01 > JADMIH01. The sequence continues at coordinate 32,940 of CAWCNY010000002.1, forward strand.
CACAAGCCGATTTCACTTACCGTCATGGTGCAACGCGAAGTCGCCGACCGCATGGTCGCCCAACCGCCCAATATGAGCCTCCTCGCCGTAGCGGTCCAGTTCTACGGCAAGCCGCGCACCGTATTTCGCGTTCCACCCGGTGCATTTCGTCCACCTCCCAAAGTCGATTCGGCAGTGGTCCATATAGAGGTCTATAATCAGGAGCAGAGGCCAATACACCCCTCCGGTGAGCGCCATTTCTTCCGGGTGGTCCAGGCAGGTTTCAGCCAGAAGCGCAAGCAATTAGCGAATACCATCTCCTCAGGCCTCTCAATACCGAAGGAAACCGCCAGGCAAATGCTCCTATCCGCCAACATCAGCCCCGACAGGCGCGCCGAAACGCTAACGCTGCAAGAATGGGCGAGACTGGAGGAGGCAGTAACGACGAACGACGAAGGAAGATAGACGAAATACGCAGTACGAAATACGCAGTACGAAATACGCAGTACGAAATACGCAGTACGAAATACGCACTATAAACTTCCCACATGACCACTCCACCCACCACAACCCATACCCGCCAGGCGTTCGCCAAGCTCAATCTCTGTTTGGAGATCATCGGGCGGCGCGAGGACAATTACCATGAGATCACTTCCGTAATACAGGCAATAGATCTGTCTGACACTCTCACATTCGCGCCTGCCGAAGACGGAGTGCTCACCCTTGACTGCGACGACCCGGCCCTGGCATCTGAGGGCGAATCCAACCTTGCGCTTAAAGCTGCCCGCCTTCTGCAACAAGCCGCAGGCATAACCCTGGGGGCGCATATCACCCTCCAAAAGTGCATACCCCTGGCGGCCGGGCTAGGTGGCGGCAGCAGTGACGCAGCGGCTACACTCCTCGGCCTGTCCGACCTCTGGGGTCTCCGCATGGGCAAGCGCGACCTCCTCGACATGGCTTCCACTCTTGGCTCCGATGTGCCCTTCTTCCTCGAAGGTCCAACAGCCCTCGTCGAGGGCCGAGGCGAGCGCGTCACCCGCATCCCTCCCCCTCCTCCCGGCTGGGCCGTCCTCGTTTGCCCCCAATACGATCTCAAAGACAAGACCAAGCGCCTCTACTCATCCCTCACGCGCGCCGACCTCAGCGAAGGAATAGTCACACACAGGCTACTTGCCGCCCTGGTGGCTGGGACCTTTCCCGACTCCACTCTCCTCTATAACGCCTTCGAGCGCGTTGCCTACGATATCTTCGACAACCTTGCCACCACCCGCCAGACCATGATCCGAGCAGGCGGGCGCGACGTCCACCTCTCAGGCAGCGGCCCCACCCTCTACACCCTCTACCCGGCCTCCCAGCAAACCCACGCCAGGGACCTCCACACCGCCCTGCAAACAGCCAACCTCCCAGCCTACCTCGCACAACTAATAACGACCTCCAGCAAGCGCACAAATACAAAGTAAGCAGTACGCAGTACCCGTCCCATGCCCCTCATAATCAACCAGCGTAGACCATACCATCTGTATATTGAAGCCGGAAGCGGAGGGGCCATGGCCCACATCGCCGAGTTGCCGGGCTGCTTCTCCGTAGGCTCGACCGCAGCCCAGGTCGCAGCCGCCGCGCCGGGCGCCATCACCCGCTTTCTAACTTGGCTCAAGTCGCACCGCGAGCCTATCGTGCCTGAAGCGTATGTGTTGCGCCCCTCTATGCTCGACATCTCGGTGGCCGAAGTGCGCGAAGAAGGCGCGCCCCTGACAGCGGGCAGCCGCGCCGCCCTCTTCTCTTTCGATCAGGAACCCTGGGACGATTACAAGCTGGAGCGCACCCTCCGCTGGCTCGACTACAGCCGCACCGATCTCCTGTCGAAGATCGCCGGTCTGAGCGAGGACGACCTGAAAAGCAGGCGCATAGCCCCCGCCCGCACACTCTGGCGCACCCTCCAGCACGTCGCCAACGCCGAATTCGGCTACATAATCAGGATAGTAGGCTGGTTGGACGACAAAGAACCTGTCACCGACGACCAACCCGCAGACGTGCGCGAGCGCCTGTCGGCCATACGCGAGATATTCACGCGCTATGCGCGCTCGATCCGGCCCGACAGGCGCGCCGAGGTCATCTACCCAACCTGGACAAGTAGCCCCGATGAACCCTGGACCCTGACCAAATCGATCCGCCGCGCCCTGGAACACGAGCGCGAACATCTGGCTGAACTATAGTTCCAAGTTCCAAGTTTGGAATTCCCCACTTCAATTATCAACTACCGACTACCGGGAACTCGGAACTCGGAACTCGGAACTCGGAACTCGGAACTCGGAACTTCCTACTTCGGCGGCAACTGCACGAACTGATTAGTAAACATCTGTGTCACGTCGCCTTTCTTGGTGATCAGATTGGCTTCCATCAGCAAGTCCTGTGTGGAGTTCCACACCCCTTCATCCGTCCAACCTGGGTAAGGCACAGGCGCTTTGGCCGTGGGATCGTTGGGGTTCGCCTGGAACAACTTGATCGTCTCCTGCAATATCTGCATCTGGAGCGTTTCATTCGCGCCGCCTGCGTCCGGCACCTGCTTGAGAGTCTCCTTGAACGCTTCCGATGGGTCCGCGATAGTGTCCTGGATGCCCCTCAGCGTGGCGCGCACAACCTTCCCCACCAGAGCAGGGTTTTCTGAGAAGGTCTTATTGTTGGTGGCAAGCCCGTTCGAAGCCAACTGCACGTAGTCTGCCACCTTCAGTGTGCTGACCTTCACTCCCTGGCTCGCCAACTGCACAGGCTCATTGGCCGCATACACCATCGCCACATCAACCTGCCCCGCCGTAAGGCTTGCCACCTGCGTAAAGCCTATGCTGTCCATCTGGATATCGGTCTGACTCAGGCCCCCGGCCTTTAAGAGCGCCAGCAATCCGGTGTATGTTGAGCCATAAGGCCCAGGCACACCCACAGTATGCCCCTTCAAATCAGCGGGCGATGTGAGGGTCGGCCCTTTGCCCTCTATCGATGCAGCGGCTACAGGGTACTGCCTGTACCACGTCATAACATACTTCACGGGCACGCCTTGCAGCCATGCCGGGATGATCTCGTCCCCCGACACCACAGCGAAATTCACCCCGTCCGTGCCCTGCCCTAGCTGCGTGATAAGGTCGGTCACGAGGCCGTTTTGCAGGGTAACGTCTAGCCCTTCGTCTTTGTAATACCCCTTGTTGAGCGCAAGATAGAAAGGCGCGAATTGCACGTCAGGTATATACCCCAACGTAATCGTAACTTTGGTCAACTCCGCACTGGGCGAGGTTGGCGTTGGCACCCCACCCACAGGCGTAGGCGTAGTAGGCGACACATTGTCGCACCCCGCTATCAGCATGGCAACCACAACGCTCAGGCCCAGCAACCTATAAAGCTTCCCTCTCATCCCAACTCCTCCTATGGTGTCCAAAATAAGCAATACGCAGTACGAAGCACATAGCTTGCGTACACGCCCTACTCCCAATCAATAACTATCCTCTCAAACAGGCTCACTCCGAGATACGAAACCAGAGTGAGCAAAGCCAGTGACACCAACCCAACGAAGGTGCGCGATGTATCGAACAGGCCACGCCCCTCCATGAGCAAGAAACCCAATCCCGAATTCGACGACACAAACTCGCCCACTACCGCACCTGTAATCGACAGCGTAAGACCTAGCTTGATGCCGCCCAGCAACCCGCGCAATGACAAGGGCAGTTCAACATACCTGATCGTCTGAAAGAGGTTCGCTCCTGATATGCGCGCTACCTCCAGCATAGAGCGATCGATACTCCGCAAGCCCACAATCGTGTTTACCAGGATCGGGAAGAAGACGATCAGGGCCACGATCACAACCTTACGCGCCAGATCGTCCGAGATCCACAGCACAAGGAGCGGAGCAAGCGCGACCACGGGCAAGCCCTGGCTGACCGCCAGGTAAGGGCTGATGATACGCTCAAGCAGGCGCGAATGCGCTATGGGGTAGCCGAGGCCCACGCCGAGCACCAGCGCCACCAGGAAGCCCAACCCGGCCTCCAACACCGTCGTCCTGAAATGGAGCAGCAGCGTGCCATTAAGGAGCATGGTCCAGGCGAGCGAGGCCACATCGGCGGGCGTGGGCAGCAGATATGTCGGATAATTGCCGATCACCGCCACCAGCCACCACACTACGAGCAGCACCACCAGCGTGATCAACACTCCAAGCGTCTTGCGTAAGCCCTGCCTGCCAAGCCGCACAACCGGCTCAAGCAACACCCATAGCGCCGAACGAAATATGCGCTCAGTGCGATGAGGGACTATTGAGCGCTCTTTACCCTCACTCGCGGGCGATTGCTGGCTCAGGCTTCTCTGATCTGTCGACTGTAGGTCCGCGTCATTTGCAACGCGCTTTGCGTGTACTTTCATATCCTTAACCAACAAGAAACCCCGGTTGCACGAGGCTTCCAGGGGTCAGATGATGTAGCAGAGTGGAGACGTGGCGGGGCCATGCCTCAATGCCTTTGGAGAGCCTGACGCGTAGCCCATCCCTCAATGGGGAGTGAGTGCTGTGTCGTGGTCTCACGCGGCTCTGCTGGACTTTCTTCCATCCGGACTATACCGTCGGCCCCGGCTTCCCACCGGATCCTACCTTGCGGCTCGCGGGCTTGGCCTTTTATGCCTTACCGCCGATCGGGAATTTCACCCTGCCCTGAAAGTCTGCTATATTCTATTAGCCTAAGTATAAAGATTCAGGGCGTAAAATTCAAGGTCCTCAGAGGCACTTGTTTTTATCTAAATGGAGTCGGATGATTCGTCAAAGTTCCGGCAAGTCGCAATATTGGGTTGTCAAATGACTCCCCCTTATGCACGGAACTTGGCGATGGCGCGCCCGGAGTGATTCAAACCCCCGACCCTCCGATTCCGAAGCTATCCACGCCTAAACGCTGGGCTTCACACGTCAATTGTGCCACATTTTAGCCGGAGTTATCGGGTGTAATTAGAGCCTCTGATAGAACAAGGAATTCATTAATATGTGTACGAGCATCAACCGTCCGGTTATGATGTCTAGAAGAAGACTAGCCTTCCGAGTTGAGAAGACGTATCTTCTCAACTACGACTACCGGGTGCATCTTCAACGCCACCGCGTCTGCCAGCTGTAGGTCGGAAGGCGGTTGTACTCCTATTGCACGGCCCTTCCCTGTGATTTGTGCTCGCCCACTTACCAAGTAAGGGCCGTTGCCTCCTTTGGCTAGCACTTCAATATGAGCCTTGTAAGCATCGGGGAACAGCACAGTCTCTATCAGGCCGTAGCGGTCTTGCAGAGTGAGGAAGAGCATCACGCTACCGTCTTTGCACGTGTGCCTGTGACCTGCCGCCGCTATCCCCGCCACCTTTACTTCGCGTTCCGCATACCTGTGTAGCTCCTTTGAGGGCACAGCTTCAGGCACTTCTATTAGCTCCATCTCGTTGCACGTCAGCGAGAAGCCTACCACTTCCTGTTCCAACCTCAGCTTCTCAATCGCAGTGTACTCTTCAACATGTGGCATTTCGATGCGCAAGGTGTCGTCCCCTAGAATTCTTGGACTGGCGCTGTCCTGCCTTTGCAGGATATCCCCCATCACACCTTGCATTCCCAGACCTACGGCTCCCTCTGAGCCGGTCGCTACAGACAGATGGGTCAGGCTATTTCGATTGGCCTGCCTTGCTGGCTTACGAGCAAACAGGAGTTGCGGGAGGAGGGCCATCATCTGTCTCCGATTCATTGAGGACAACGAGTGCGGCGAATAGACAGCTCCTATTGGCTCGCCCATCTCACCAGGCAAGGGAGCAATTGAAGCAACAGAGGAGATAGAAGGGATAGAGGGAAGTGGAAACGGCACAGAGGAGCCTAAGTCGTCACAAGCGCCAACCTTCACCAACGCTGTGATCTCGGTCGGGCTCATCTGTACCCTGGACATCAAATCGAGCACGGAGCGGAAATGCCCTCCACTTCGCCGCTCCGTGAGCAGGGCCGATATGGTCTTCTCCGACACCCCTTTCACGAACTGTAGGCCGAACCTTATGCTTCGAGTAGCGGGTGGCACTTCACACCAAGCGCCACTCTCGTTGATATGAGGTAATAGCAGGCGAACGCGCAATCGCCTCGCGTCCTCCACGTACACCGATGGGCCGTAGTAGCCTCCCTGGTTGTTGAGCATGGCTGCAATATATTCGGCTGGATAGTGAGCTTTCACATAGGCCGAACGGTAGGCTGTGAGGGCGTAGGTGTGGGCATGGGCGGCGCAGAAGCCGAACCCGCTGTAGCCTGACACTATCTCCCACACCTTCTCGGCCCGTAGCTGGTCGATGCCGCGCTCGATTGCGCCTGCCACGAACCGGCTGCCCAGCCTGGCGCGCTCCTCGGCTGAGCCTGCTTTGCCCAGGGCTTTGCGTAGCTGCTCGGCTTCCCCCAGCCCTAACCCGGCAAGCTGATGCACCAACTTCAAGAATTGCTCTTGATACAGGATCACTCCGTTCGTCTCTTTGAGCAAAGGTTCCATAGATGGGTGCGGGTAGGTGACCGGCGCTTGCCCCAGGTGGCGGCGCATGAATGTTTCGAGGAAGCCTCCCTCCAATGGGCCTGGTCGGAAAAGGGACACTGCCATCGCAAGCTCGCCCAAACTGTGGGGTCTGAGCCACTTTACGAGGCCGCGCATACCTGGCGATTCCAGTTGGAAGCAGCCAAGGGTGTCGCCGTTAGCAATCATGCGGTAGGTGCGCTCATCGTCAAAGGGGATAGCTTCCAGAGCCTGCCCCACGCTATCGCTCCCTTTAGCCAGCCCTGACGCCCTGAGCGCATCCACGAGGGTGGTGAGGGCACGGCTCCCCAGCAAGTCCATCTTCACAAGGCCCAGGGCCTCTATGGCGTCCTTTTCGTACTGAGTGATGCTCATGCTCGGATCGCGAGCGGCTCGTTGGAGAGGTACGAGGTCGGCCAGGGGGATGTGAGAGGGGGTTATCACCACCCCGGCGCAGTGCATACCGGCATGGCGGGGCAGGCCCTGTATGGCGCGGGCAAGTTCGAAAGCTCGTTGTTCGTGTTCACCGCTTAGTCTGGGGGCAGAAGCTTCTTCGGAGTAGGTATCTGCTGCTTCCGTGCCGGGTTCATCTATGCCATCTATACCATCCATGCTTTCCAACCCGGTCTCTGCTTCGGCCTCCTCGTCGCGCTCCTGTTGGGAGATATGGGACAGGCGGTTTGCTATGTAGCTTATTCGCCCAGGGGTGACACCCATTGCCTTCGCCATCTCGCGCCAGGCCGAGCGCAGGCGGAAGGTGATATGAGTGCCTACTATAGCGGCGTGGTCGCGTCCGTACCGCTCGTAGACGTAGTGCAGCACCTCGTCCCGCCTGCGCCAGCACAGGTCGAGGTCTATGTCGGGTAACTCAAACTCGGCACGCTCTCGGCTCAGGAACCGCTCGAAGAGGAGGTCATGCTGGAGAGGGTCTATCTGGGTGATGCCAAGCACATAGGCCACCAGACTATCGGCAGCAGACCCACGCGCCATGATCGGGATGTCGCGGGAATGGGCGAAATGCACGATGTCATACACGACAAGGAAGTAGGGAGAGAAGCCGAGAGACTCTATCACTTCCAGCTCGTATTTCAGGCGAGCTATCACATCCTGGGTAAGGGGACGGTAACGACGAGTGGCCCCCGCAAAACAGAGCTTCCAGAGCCTGGAAAAGGGAGTTTCACTACCTTGAAGATCTACCGACGGAAAGAGGGGTTTATGAAGAGGCAATTCGAGGTTACACTGGTCGGCTATGAACTGGGTGTTGGCTATGGCCTGCGCACCCTGTGGGTAGGCGCTGAATAGCTCTACCATCTCCTCCGCCGATTTGAAGTAGCGCTCGGTGCCCACCTCATCTGTAAGGGAATTGCCTTCCTGGTATTGTCCATGTGCGGTCTCGAATATGTCGGGTGCATCCAGGGAGGCGCGACCCCTGGCTCCTATCCTGGCAGAGGCAAGAGCCAGGGCGGTATTGGCATCTTCCCGCGCCAGGTAGAGCACATCGTTGGTGGCGACGACTGGAATGCTCAGGTTATTGGCAAGCGCAATCAAGGCTGGGATAGCTGCTGTATCGTCCCGACCAAGAGCGGTAAGCTCGATAAAGAAGTTGCCCTCACCGAAGGCCGACAGGAACATACCGGCTACCTTCGCCGCTCTTTGGGACTTACCTTGCATCACCAGCGAGTTGACCAGACCGCGCCTCCCACCTGACAAAGCAATCAATCCCCTGACATGGCGTCCTGAGAGGATCATCTCTCGTGGCAGACGCACTGCTTTGAGAGGGCGGTGAGCAAGCTGTGTGCTTTGGGGAGGCGGTTTACCGGGGCGAGGTGTGAAGCCGAGCACAGGCACCCCCCATACGCCGGGTTCCCACGCCGGAATCTCGCCGCCATATTCAGTATCCTCATCGTCGTCATCGAAGCCAGCAGGAGTGAAAGCTTCGGGGTCTGAGTTGAGGCGTAGGACAGTAGAGAGGTGACATAGGTTGCGATAGCCGTCCATATTGCGAGCCAACAAGACTACGCTGGAGCCATCGTCCAGGTCAACGGACATGCCGATTATCGGTTTTATGCCAGCTTTTTGGGCGTGTATGTAGAAGGATACCGCACCATAGAGGTTATTACGGTCGGTGAGACTCAGCGCGGGCATATGTAGCTTCTTTGCTGAGCCTATCAGGTTTGGGGGCGTGGCAGTGCCTTCCAGTAGGGAGAATGCGGAATGGCAATGCAGATGGACGAACCCCATGCAGGCTTCTCCAACACACCTTGTTGAGGTAGCTCATTAGTGTTGACAGAGGGAGCGTAAATACTCTCAACTAGATACATATCATAGAACATATGTGCTAGTCAATAGGTGGGGCTTTGATTCGTGGAATATTGCCTGGCTGCCTTAAATCGCAAAATCGCCAAGTCATCAACTGAATCAACGTGGTGCAATCGTGAATAGTCAGGAAAAATCGGGGAGAATCGGAATTATCGTCTGTATTTACGCACAAAACTTGGCTTTGGCGCGCCCGGAGGGATTCAAGCCCCCGACCCTCTGATCCGAAGTCCGCCAGATGGGTCATTTCAGCTAATAGCAGTATGCAGAATTGTATAATTGCATGGAGTTTTGTGCTTCAAGCCGACTGTTTCAGCTAATGATTGTACCAGGCTGGATGGGGCTATACAGGGCTATGTAATTCCCGTTGCTACACCTGTTGCTACACCTGCGGACTTATCTGAGGGACTCGATTCTGTCGTACCCACTGCCTTGCTGCTTCGTGGTGCTCGTCATCTGGAATAGCATAGGCGAATAAAGCGCCGGTGTCGACAAAGATCATGGTTTCATTTCGTGCTTAGGGTAGAGGATATCATCGTGATGCGCTGATATTTCTGTTCGCCCATCAGGATGCGGAATATAAGGAAGAGCTGCGATTTGATCCAGAACCGCAGCCAATTCCTCGCCCACCAGCAGGTTTCTGCCGCTTGTGCCCTTTACTCCCCTCTTGGTCGTCGCCCCTTGACCGGCAGCTGGGATTTGTTGAACAACAATCATCTCCACCCTCGCGCCTTCCGGCAACTCAATCGGGCCGAGCGGGCGGAAAACACCATTCTCGTAAACTGCTCTGATCGATACCATCGGAATGCCTCCTGGTAGCGTTTCGGCGGTTGTCTGCACTCCACGCTTGTACACCATTCTGTTCCGATTATATCACAGCCCAGGCAGGAGATGACATTATGTCTCACACCTTTTACAGGTACAACCGCCTGTATTGCTCAAATCGCACCAGCCTCTCATTCTCAATGACCACTATCGGGGTCACTGTCTTGATCCCCGTCTGTGAAGTGATATGTTCAGTTCGGATGGGTTTACCTCTTGCAGGTTATTCAGCATCGAGCACATCATCGACCCGCATTGAGAAATCAGCCAGGAGAGCGGAAGTTGCACGCTCACCGTGATGAAACACTCCGTGTTCCGTATACTTTGCGCCATTCAGCTTCAGGATAGTGACGGTGCCATTCATAGGATCGACGATCCAATATTCGTTAATATGCGCCTCGGCGTAGTCGACGCGTTTTACTCGAATGTCTCGCGCCGGATCATCGGGACTGACGATCTCCACTACCAAATCGGCACCGAGCCAATAGACTTCCTGATTGCGGGGATCATGAACGTCGCACAGGATGAGGAGATCCGGTTCGCGGAATTTGCCAGGACGGATCTGCAACCGCAATGGTGCATAGAAGACTGTGCCACCGCGCGGTTGCACGAAGGCCAGCAAAGCCAGGAAAAGAAACCGAGAGATCGCCTGATGTTTGCGAGTCGGCATCGGCAATACCTCAATCACTCCATCCGTGAACTCGATGAGGCGCTTTGTTTGCTGGGTCAGGCGTAGATACTGCTCCTCGCTCCACAATCCTTGCAGTGAGTCGAGATCGATCTCTGTGGGTTCGCCAGCCAGCAGCATCTGCATCATGGGAGCCTGCAAATTGGTAGCCATTAGTACTCCTCATCATACTCAAGTATCATTACGGTTGGCATTATTATGCTTTTCGGTCTGTTAGTATAATAACGTGGACCGCTGCCCTCTCCAGGTGGGTGGTCACTACCCTCCTGCTACACACTCCCTGCTTCCCCTGCTGCGTCCAGGTCTTGCCAGTTTCTGCCCCTCAGTTGTTCCAGATCGTCGCCGGTCCAACCCAATGCCTCGCGCAAGAACGTGCCTGAAAGCAGCACCCTCAAGCGCTTGCGCAACTCCTCGGTGGTCTCGTCCTGGACGGTGAGGTCCTTATCCTCGCTCACCAGGTAATCGACCTTCGCGTTGATGGCCACCAAAGCTACAGGCACGTTGGTGACATCCCGCACAAGGTCGGCGCGAGCAGACACTTCGTCCGGCGTTGGGTCGGCAGCGATCTCGATCTCCGTGCGGGCGACAAACTGCTCGAACCGCTGAAGATGTTCCGGAAAGCTCTTTGCTAGGATTCTGCGAGCCTGAGCGAGCACATATGGGCTAAGCACGATCTGTATCTCTCCCCTCGATCTGGCTAACAGCACTTCGCGGGGCCAGCGCGACCAGCCACTGCCGGCCACAAGCACCGTAGTGTCGAGCATTACCCTGATCCGCCCTGTTCCCTCTCCTTGCTCCGGTTCTCCTCGATCTTCCCGCGCTCCCAGTCCTTCCCTATCTGATGGAGGCGGGTTAGGTGAGTCAGGTGAGTTAGCGTCGACTGCCATATTGCTTGTCGAAGACCTCGCGCTTAGCCTCTTCCAGGTCCGCCATCAACTCCTCTTCGCTTATGCCTCTTTCTTCAAGTTCCTTACCAAAGGCTCGGCTGAACCTGTCGAACGCGGCGACAGCTTGCTCACGCCTCAATTTCTCGTACTCCTGGTAAGACAATATCACGGCCACCGGGTAGCCGTCGCGCTCCACGATCAGGTGCTCGTCCGACCGAAACACCCGCCTGAGCAGCTTGCCAAACGACCTGTGACCCTCCGAAGCTTTTACTATCGCTTGTCGCATGTAACCACCTTCCTGCGCAATCCTGTTCGTATCCATACGTATCGTTACATATTATAACACTACTTGCTTCGTCCTGCTTCTCTGCCTTTTCCCCTAAAGCAGGTCCCGATAGGGGTCAATATCCTCCATCTGGAGGTCCTCAAGCGGGATGCCGAACGCCCGCGCCTGCTCCTGCATCAGCGCGATCACCTCGAAATACGCTAGTAGCCTTATACTGTGGAACTCCCTCCACCCCGCGTCTTCCGGACCCCCACCCAACTCCTTCTCCGCTCTCGCGTCGAGCGCCCGCTCTTTCACCAGCCTTCCCAGGTCCGCCAGGTAGTACTTACAAGCGCTACCATTCGAGCTACGCCTCATGCCCGCTCCCCTCGCTTCCATCTGCCCCTCCTCTTACCCGTAGACCCTTTCCATTTCCTCAGGAACGCTATCCGCATGTCAATCAGCCTGCGCCCTAGCCCGAACCGGACCCACTTCTCAAAGTCGCCCAGGCCCACCTGCCTGTATCCAAAAGCCTCCACCCGTACTCCCGCGCTTCTTCCAGTACCTTCTCTAGCGCGTCCAGCAGCGTCTCCCTCGATATGTGGCTGACCACCAGTAGCCCCAACTCCACCCAGGCGATTTCACCTTCACGCTCCAACTGCTCCTTGATGTACTCCGGCGTTCGTGCCGCGAACCCATAGCCTCGCCCATCCTTCATAGTCACCAGGAAAGTGTAGTAGCGGTAGTCCGGGACGTACACTCCCTCTTCTATATCCCGTAGAACCTCCGGATGCTCCTCCTCGCGGGAAAATGCGTAGTATAACCTGACCTCAGCGATTTGCTCGTTGATCAGCTTATATTTCGCCAGATCTCCCACCTCAGCCTCACCATCTCTTCGGGCACGTCCAGCACCCTGGCCACGTACCCCACCTCCATCCCCTCCATCTCTCCCAGCGCCCTCAGCGGCACCAGCAAATACGCCGCCGCATAGTCGCACTGCCTATCCTGCACCCTCTCCACCAACTCGGCGAACGTGCTCTGCAACGCCCACCCTCACATCTCATCCTCTTCAACTCCAGGTCACCCCTATGGTGGCCCATCAGCAGATGCGCCATCTCGTGCGCTATCACATACTGCCGTCGTGCCAATTCCTCGACCTCTCTCAGTCGTGAAATAGAAGTGTTACAGAAACGGGACTGTATGAGCCATTCACGGGAATCTCCAGGTTTGATTACGGCTCATTGCCCCACCGGTAGCCTTCCGGCGGCAGGCTTATATTGACTGCCACTCGGTCGGCCCTGGCTTTGGCTTCACCGACGTGGGCTGTATAGCTGAGCCTACCGGCCAACATCAACGGATAAAGCCCCATCTCCGGATAATCGAGCAGGGTACGGTGGGCGCTGAAGAACTGGTTGAGAGCCTCGATTGCCAGCGTTAACGCCCTGACCTCCCGCTCGCTTGGCCTTATCGGTTCACTATGCGCCACCAGCCTGTGGAATGAAGGCACGGCTTCTCGCGATGGGTATTTCAGCTTTCGCTCGGCCAGCCAGCTCAGATAGGTCGGATCGCTCTCTTCTTCGGGGTCGAAATAGAGCAGCAGGCTGTCCTCAATGGCTTCCAGGTATTCTTCTTTGTCCATAGATTCGTCCGCTTCTTCGCCTACTTCGTCGTCTGTAGCGATGCCTTGAGCCTCCATCATCGTAGATAGCATCTCACGCAGGGCCTCCGGTGGTACTTCATCCACCGGCGCACCCAACTGCCGCATCAACTCTATCAACTCGCCTACTCTCTGATCCGCTTTCTCAATCGGCTTATCTATTGATGCTTCTGCATCTACCGCTGTTTCTGCCACTTCGCGCTCCATGCGCGCCTCACCGCGCTGTAAGATGCGCTCGAAAGCCTCAAGGGAATAGTAGAAAGCCACGCCGTATACTTCACCGGCGTTGCCGAGAACAACAGCGTAGAGGGTTTCTACATCCTGTTGGGGTCCGTGTCGACCCAGTTCAATGGCGATCGGTAGATCACTGCCCATGTATTCCCACGGGGCACGACGCCAATAGCTGGCCGCCGCCTTGTAGAGAGGTGGTAGTAGTACTTCAGCAATAATCCACTCAAAAGGCTCAGGCGGATCCTTCCCGGCGTCCCCATTGGCGCCCAGTGCTGCGGACAGGTCGCGAAATGCTTCTTCATAGTCCGGCAAGTGTTCTGCATATTCAATGGGTATGCCGAGAGGAGCAAGCAAATGGCGCGCGGCCTCGGCCAGCACTGGATCGTTGATTATTATCCTCGTGGGAAGGCCAGGTTCGGGTGAGGGGAAGGGAATTGCAACAGGGGTAGCCACCGGCCTGGCAAGAGCCTCTACAAGTAGTTGAAGCGATTCGGTGATTCCGTCATCGCTGCTTTCGGCGGGGTTGATCAGCTGAACAGCACGGACGAAGCCGCTATCCGCCTCCACCCACAACGCTATCTGCGGTTGAACGGCCTGCTTATTTTCATAGATGTATACCCCCAATGGCCGCTTTCCACCCTGGATCACTAAACCGCTACGGCGCGGCAAGGTCGCCAATTGCGCAATGATCGCTTGCAATCCGGTTGGATTGAGAACTTTCCGCTTAGTTCTTGCCATGGCCGGCGGCCCCCCTTTCACGCTGTGCTCGGTTACCAGATTATTCTACACTTCATCGATTGCATTGCCCAATATCACAATATCATACGAGACCTGAGCCAGATTCCTGGATTGCTCGCCGGTGGGATTACTCCGATTTAGATTATTCATGACTTGATACGAAATGGACTATTTCGAACATCGCCGGGCTGGCGTCGCCGAGAGTTGAATTACAGCGCTGGCGATTGTACCACACTTCGATTTACTCGAACATCGACTATTTTCTCACCTGAGCTCCTGCAATCCCATTATCCACCTCGATCGTCTATCTTGGAGCCTAGCACGCATAACCCCGCACTTTTATCCGGTTGCTACACTTGTTGCTACACCTGGACCTGAATTGCTACAAAAATACGCCGGAACAGCGTTCCGGCGTCGCTTTTCGTGCGTAAATCTGCTACCAAAATGGCGCGCCCGGAGGGATTCAAACCCCCGACCCTCTGATCCGAAGTCAGATGCTCTAGTTCGCTGAGCTACGGGCGCAGGACTACACAGACTTTTAGCTTTTCTAGGCGTAAAACGAGGGTCAAGAAGGTGCTACTGCTCTCGAAATTAGCCGATGGTTTGACATGCTCAATCTGATTAGATGCTGTGTCAAACCACTATTTAGCTTACTAAACTAGCTCATTTGTGTCAAGACGCCCGGAGCATCTGAATCGTCTGAGGGCAAGCTCGAAGTATCTCGCTTGGCTAGGGGTCGGGGGTTTGAATCCCTCCGGGCAGCCTTTAGTGACCGTACAGCTATCAATCTCCCAAAATCGGTCGGCTGGACTTCGATGCGGGCCTACAGCCCGCAAGTAATAGGATGTGGCCCCCCCCGGGGTTGGGGCCCCTCAAATCTGTCTGCACCGACCCTGTGGAAAAGTCGGATGCGCTTGACATAGTGTCGTAACATGCATCCAGCACAAAGAGCCAGGACGGGCTTTGGCGGGCAAGCCCTGGCTCTGAGTGCGGGTTGCGACTTTCGTCGCTTCTCTTACATACGTGCGGCTGAGGAGCACGCAGGCAACAGGTGTTGCAACGGGGAGTATAACACAGTAGACATGAGCTAACAATGTGGAAAAGGTGGAAAACTCGAACCTGTGACATCACTTGCGTGTTCTGACGCCGCTAGCTGAACGGAGAAGAAGCATGAAAATAAGGTTTGAGACGGAGTACAGAATTGGGGGCCGCAAGGTATCGCAACGCGAATGGTTGGACCATATGCTAAGCAAGCAGCCGAACGGATTGCCCGGAACTGTGAGGCAAGAATTAGGTGCCCGGAGCATGGGAAGCCGCCCAAGGTGACATATCTTGGGGGGAGGTTCCATATCGAGGGGTGCTGTGAGAAGGTAGTTGAGTTGACGAAACGTGCGCTGAGTCGTTGATATTGCCAGTGGGCAGAACTAGGGAGAGCAGGACCGCCACCTGCTCCCTTTGGTCTGCATACAACAACTAGTGTTGGTTTGTAGTATATTATTGTAGCGATGCACATCCTTGTGGCGAAGTTGCAGTGACAAAGGATTTCCCGGTACTTTTCGGCGTTCGTGTGGCGGGCGCTGTTCTACGAGGTACACATGACTCACCAAAGTATTATCAGCTTGGATGACATTCTTGCTCTTGTGGGCAAGCTAGACGATACGCCCGGCCTAGACGCGCCCAGGGAGCGTTTTCGTAATCACCTACAGAAGATAGTGGAAGTAGGGCAGCTTCGCGACTATGTTGAAACTTGCTTGAGGGCTTCAGGGGAGCAGTACGCACGCGCTCTCCAAGACTTAGTGAACTATGCAGGCAACTTCTTTGGTTTCCATGTGACCTATGGTAGGTACCAAGGAATATCTGGCGAACATAACTTTGATGGACGCTGGGAGGCTCCCGGCGGCCTCCATATAGTCATTGAGACCAAAACCACGGAAATCTACCCAATCAAAACGAGCAAACTTCTAAACTACATCAACGAACTGGTTGCTGCTGGGCAAATCCCCAAACAAGAGGATGCCTTGGGTCTGTATGTGGTAGGCCATCCGGACCCTGAGATACAGCAACTAGAAAACGCAATTGTGGTGCAAAAGCCGATTCCGAATTTGCGAATTGTGTCGGCCCTATCCTTGCTGTCGCTGGCTGAGATGCGACAAGCCTATGGGCTCAATGATGATGACGTGTTAAGCATCCTCCTGCCCTCAGGGCCACGAATTGACCCACTCATAATGCTTATTGACCGCCTGGTGGCTGAAAGAGAAGCGGAAGCAACGATGGCGAGTGAGCAGAAGGTAATAAGGACAACAGTCGAAAAACTGGGGCTGCCGGAACCTACTTTACAAGCCTCCAAGTTTGTCATTCCCGATACAGGCACCATCACCTTCTGGATTACCCCGGTTAGAGACGATGAAGGGGAGACTGCAGAACAGACCATTCAGAGGCTGGTGGGCGAAGAGCATATTTACGCTTTCGGAGAGAAAACGCCCGGTCGTAGGAAGATAAAGTCGGGCGACGTGATTTGTTTCTATGCTGCGGGGCGTGGTGTCATTGCAGATGCTAGAGTAACATCGCCCCCAATAAAGAGGCCACACCCGCGGGTCAAGCAACCGGACAAGTATCCGTGGGTGTTTCGCATAAAGGATACACACCTCTATTTGGAAAACCCGGTTGTCATTGACGGGGCACTAAGGAGTCAACTTGACAGGTTCCAAGGGCGCGACCCAAACGGGCCTTGGGCATGGTTTGTTCAGGCTACACACGATGTTTCACAGCACGATTTTGAACTTCTAACACGACAGAAAGGCTGATTATGCCGGCGCCACAATCCATCCTTTCCCACATTGAGCGCTTCGACAATGACCGACAAGCCTACAAATCCGGCGTCTATAATGAGGCGCAGGTTCGGCGCGAGTTCCTGGACCCCTTCTTCAAGGAGCTAGGCTGGGATGTAGAGAATGAAGGTGGTGCGGCGGTTGCCTACAGAGACGTAATTCATGAAGACACGTTGAAAATCGGTGAGACTACGAAAGCCCCGGACTACTCATTCCGCATAGGCGGCACTCGAAAGTTCTTTGTTGAGGCCAAAAAGCCGTCTGTCAACTTGGATACGGACCCTAGACCAGCTTACCAACTGCGGCGCTATGCCTGGTCTGCAAGCCTACCCCTAAGCATCCTCACCGATTTCGAGGAGTTCCTGGTTTATGATTGTCGAATAAAGCCGGACGCCTACGACGGTGCGCGGGTGGCCCGCGCCATGTATCTCAAATACACGGAATATGCGGATAAGTGGGACGACATTGCCGCGCTCTTCTCTCGCGAGGCCGTGCTCGCCGGGTCGCTTGACAAATATACCGAATTGCTTAAGGCCAAGACAGGCTCGTCCACTGTTGATGCTGATTTCCTAAAGGAGATTTCAGTCTGGCGCGAGATGCTAGCACAAGACTTGGCAGCGCGGAATCCGCACCTAACTCAACGCGACCTCAATTATGCTGTGCAGATGACTATCGACCGTATTATTTTCCTGCGTATTAGCGAAGACCGGGGCATTGAGCCATATGGCAGATTGCTGGAAGCACAACAGGGAGAAAGAGTGTATGCGCGGCTGTGTCGGCTCTTCGAAGCTGCCGACGACCGCTACAATTCGGGCCTGTTCCACTTCCGCGACGAGAAGGGCCACAACGAGCCGCACGATGAGCTAACCCCGGCACTGACTATACACGACGACACACTCCGGCGTATCATCACCCGCCTTTACTACCCCGATTCGCCCTATGCCTTTTCAGTCATGCCGATTGAAATTCTGGGGCAGGTTTACGAGCAGTTCCTGGGCAAGGTTATTCGCCTGGACGAATCTCGTAATGTTGAGGTTGAGGAGAAGCCAGAAGTACGCAAGGCGGGCGGCATCTACTATACGCCCACATACATCGTGGATTACATCGTAAAACAAACTGTCGGCAAACTCCTGGAAGGCAAGACGCCGAAGCAAGCCGTCGACTTTCGTATTGTGGACCCCGCGTGCGGCTCCGGTTCATTTCTCATCGGCGCATACCAATACCTTCTCAACTGGCATCGCGACTGGTATGTGGCTGACGGCACACAGAAGCACAAGAAGGAGCTTTATGAGGCTTCAGGAGGCGAGTGGCGACTAACTACGAATGAGCGCAAAAGGATACTACTAAATAACATTTATGGCGTGGATATCGACCCCCAGGCGGTAGAGGTCACAAAGCTCTCACTCCTGCTTAGAGTGCTTGAGGGAGAAACCGGACAAACCTTGGCAACGCAGCTGCGGATGTTCTACGAGCGGGCGCTGCCGGACCTGAGCAGCAATATTAAGTGCGGTAATTCCTTAATAGGTTATGATTTCTACAGCGCGACACAGGCCAGCTTTCTGTCGCCGGAGGAACACAGCCGCATCAACGTGTTCAACTGGCACGAGGCTTTTCCCCAGGTGTTCAAGCGCGACAGCTCTGGATTTGATGCTGTGATTGGCAACCCGCCGTACATTCGTATCCAGACTATGCAGGAGTGGGCTCCCGTAGAAGTCGCACACTACAAGCGACGATATGTTTCGGCCAGCAAAGGCAACTACGACGTGTATGTTGTGTTTGTGGAGAAGGGACTTTACCTGCTCAATAAGGGCGGACAACTTGGCTTCATCCTGCCCCACAAGTTTTTCAATGCTCAGTATGGCGAGCCGCTGCGCGCCCTGTTGGCACAGGGGCACCACTTAGCTGAAGTGGTGCATTTTGGCGACCAACAGGTGTTTTCAGGCGCGACGACCTATACCTGCTTGCTCTTCCTTGAAAAACGCGGCTCCTCTGAAGTGCAGATTGCCATGGTTGAGAATCTGGACCAGTGGCGCAGGAAGTCCCAGGCTGTGTACGGAACGGTTCCAGCAGAAGCTATTGCACCTTCTGACTGGAATTTCTATGTCGGAGAGGGTGCTGACTTGTTTGGCAAGCTAAGACAGGTGCCAACAAAACTGGGTGCTATCGCGGAACGCATTTCGCAGGGGATTCGTACAAGCGCCAATGAGGTGTACGTGCTCAACATCGTGGACCAAGCGACCGATGTACTAATCGTCCATTCACAGTCGTTGGGTAAGCAGGTGGAGGTCGAGCGGGCCGCGGTGACACCCTTCCTTCAAGGCCGCGAAATCAAGTCATATAGGGTACTTCCTTCCGGTAAGGTGGTGATTATCCCTTATCACCTGGCGAATGGCCGCGCAAAGCTCGTTCCCGAGGATGAAATGAAGACTCGTTTCCCGCTCACTTTGGCCTATCTTGTTGCAAATAGGGCATACCTAGAGGAACGGGAACGGGGCAGGATGCATGGCTCGTCCTGGTATGCCTTCGTCTATCCAAAAAACATCGAATTGATGAAGTCGGCCAAGATTCTTGTGCCGGACATTGCCGATAGAGCAGCATTTGCACTAGATGAAGCCGGCGAATACGCCTTCACAAGCGGTTATGGCATTACATTGAGACCTGATGTTAGCTTGTCGCCCAACTATGTTTTGGGCCTACTGAACAGCAAAGTCCTGGACTTCTACCTAAAGCGTGTCAGCACGACTATGCGCGGCGGCTTTTTCCGATACTTCACACAGTACGTTGAGCAATTGCCGATGCGTGCTATCAATTTCGCTGACCAGGCCGACAAAGCCCGACACGACCACATGGTATCACTTGTAGCACGGATGGTAGACTTTTACAGACAATCAGCCGTTGCCAAGACACCGCACGACAAGACTGCAATCCAGCGCCAGATAGACGCCGCCGACGGGCAGATAAACTCCCTTGTGTACGAGCTTTATGGGCTGACAGATGAGGAAATCCGAATTGTTGAGTCGGATAAATAGCCGGGGGTCAGAGACCAAGACCATCAACACCAGAACGAAAGCCCAAGAGAATCAAACGCAGCCTATATAGCTCTATGGTATGAGGTGTTGTGAGTTCACGACGTGGAACATTGCCTCAATGTCATTGTCAGCGCCCGCCTCCTTGAATAAGGCAATTGCCTCATCCGGCGTGCATAGGCCGTATTCTCGAAAGAAGGCGGTCGTAAAGTGCCAATCAGAAGGGCCAGATTTTTCGCCGTATTTCGTCTTGCGCCCCACAACATCGGCGAAAGCAACAAGGTCGCATAGCTCACTAAGCCGCTTTAGCGCAGGATGAAGAACGCGGGGCGTTTTTGTAGGTATAGGCACGCTGCTTGTGTCGGCTCCAGGTCTTGTGTCGTTTCTTATGGCATTTTGTACAAAGAGTACGAAGGTTGTCAAGCTCATTGTTGCCTCCCAAGCACAACGGGATAAGATGGTGGACCTCAAGGCGGCAGTTGCGCTTCTTGCAATCCCTGCAAGTGAAGTGGTCGCGCAGGAGTGCCAAGCGGCGGATGGCGCGCCAATTGCGGCCTCGTGCAGCACGCCTACACTTGTCGGAGCAATATGCGTGAATATGGCTCTTCGGTGAGAAATCGGTTCCGCAACTTCGACATTTCTTGGTATTCATCGTGCCGCCTCCTCATTTGTACCTGTATTATACCAGTACAAAACGTACTTGTCAAGGGGTTTGCGCAATATTGCTCGAAATTGGTCGGTCATAGTTTGGCAGCATGACGAGCAAAGCTAAATGTAAGAGCCTCTTGACAATTTAGTTTCTTACCTGTATAATACCTGCATGATATATTTGAGGAGGCATGACAAGTGGTAGAAAAGAACCCCAATAAGGGCGGCAGACCTCGCAAGGACACACATGCAAGGCAGTTCCCCCTTTACATCTACATGATGGACGAGGAGAGCCTGCAGCAGGTCAAAGAAGCAGCAGAGCGACAAGGGCTTAGCTTCAGCACCTGGGCACGGACCGTACTGGTAAGAGAGGCACGGCGCATCTTGAGCGGCGAGTAATTGCCCAAATCGCCCCGCATATTGTAGAGACCCCCCGGTAACTTTCCATTTGCCTTTCGGCAATTGTGTGGCCCCCCGGTTCTCTACTTGCCGCTACGCGTGTGACGCGACCCCAAAGCGGCCAACATAAGCACAACACGGAGGGAAATGGTTATTAGTGCGGAGATGTGCCCCTGGCGCTTATCCAGTCGTCAAGAGGAGGTAGTTTGTTGGAAACTTTGGAAGCAACGCCTGAAGTATGTGAGTCGCTCATATTCGATGCGCGTAACCGGCTAATGCTGGCCTATCTAGCTCGTGAAGATGGTGTTTCGGGCGCTTACGAGCGCTTGGAGGTCGAGCGTTGGCGGGTCAACCTGATGGAAAGCGAGATGGGGCGCCCCTGCCTCCCTGTGCTGACTGAGTTACGCGCATCGGGACAGCAGATTTATCTATTGGACCTTGACGATTGAGCGCAGCGCCCCGCAGACCTGTGCGATAATGGGCACCGGGTCGGGGTAGCCATACTTACGCCGGGCGATTATGCAGTTATCGGGGAGCGTGTCAAGAGCAAATACCCTGAAAGATGATTGCTCCCCCCGATTGAAGCGTAGCCGCCCCGGCTCCGTTCCTGAACGCTGAACATAGTCTGCATGCCAGGCAGCGAAAAGCCTGAGGTCTATTATCGTCCAGGCTACGAGGCCGCTCTCATCAGGCGACTTGAACCCGTAGAACATCACATCACCTTCGCCATCAAGTATCTTGCCAAGCTCTGTTCGCCTTCCGCTTGGCACACTGGCGCGCAGAGTGATTTCACCTACATATCTCAGGTAGTCGTAAGCGCGTAGCCTAACTGCGATTCTCCGGTGGGGAAGGATTGCGTCGGTGTTCTTGTGTCGGTCAATATGAAGGGGCGCGCGTTGGATAGTGTACCGCCCGACAAGCGCGCCGATTTCCGGAAGTAGCATGTCGTCGCGAGACTGCTCAACGCGGCGGTCAACGTCGGCAACTTGATACAGTAACTGTCTTTGGAGCGTGGGTAATTCGGTGTCAATCATACTTAGTTCCTCAGTTCGATATGTGGGGCATAGTTAAGCCCCTAGTTGTAGTTCTAGGGGCAGCCAGCGAGCGGAATCCATTACTTGCTTCTAGTATTCATTACTTGCTTCCGCCCCTATACTCTATAAGGAGAATCCATCGGGGCATATTGCCTGTAATTACCGGGAAGGAAAAGCTTTGTTCGTCTCCCTCTGCCTGCAGCGACATCAAGCTGCTTGCCACTCGCATCACGAGCGTAGGCAACTATCCGCTTGAGCAGCAGGTTCTTCATAGCTTCTTGACAACGCTTCTGGGGAAGGGCGCACCAGGCCTCTAGGAATTGCCAGCTAAGGGGGGCCGGGTCACCATAGGTGTGGAGCCACCGCGCTTGGAAGAGAAGGTTGAGCTTGTCATAGACTATGCGGGTGTCTGCCTCGTCCAGCTCGTATGGCAGGGCTGGAAGTTGGACGCGAGCCGGTTGCACATACCCTGTCTCGACCATGAGGCGCAGATGCCATGTGACGGACCCTGATTTGCTGGGACGCACCTCCTCAGGTGAGCGTGGGCGACGCAATGCAAGGGCATACGCGACTTCCGACATGAGAAGCGCCGGGCTTGCATCTGGCCGCACATGGAAGTCTCTATAGACATAGACGCCATTCTGGCCGGGATAGATGCTTGCGGATGGACCATTCTCCTCGTGGCCCGGCAAGACACAAAGGAACGTCTTTCCGAAGGGCACATCAGGGATACCCATAAGCCTACATGCCGCCCGGATGAAGTCCTGGTCGCGGCTAGCATCTGTGAGGTACTCACCAACTAGGCCCCCCTCAGTTCGGGCGCACTCTGCTATGCGCTGTAGCGCAGCCTTGCGCTCCTGGAGCAAGTTGGGCATGATGAGGCTCTTCTGTGACTGCCTCCTGTTGGCATCGCTGCGGCCTGTGCTTGGCACTCTTGACCTACCTTCGGCCTGCATCAGCTTCTCAGCGAGCCAGTCGGGTAGACAAAGGGGCGGGCGCTCGTGAGGCCCGAAACTTGCAAGCCAGGTGTACCGCCTGCCGGACTGGTGAAGGGAAGGCGGCAGTACCAGATAGCCGCCAACGCCGCGCACATCTACTCCGGGAGCCACTTTGCCGTTTGAAGCGCTAATGTATCGCCCCCCAGTCGAGAAGAAGAGATGCTCACCCCAACCTTCGCGACCGCTGCGGGCCTTTACGGTCTCTGTGAAGGCCGGGCCATGCTTCGCTATCCAGTCGTTCAAGGCCTCTATGCCTTCTTCTCCGTCCAGGTCTATTGCGACAAGATTAGCCCTTGCAGGTACGCACCCGATGCCGGCGTGCGCCCATCGCGTCCACCATTTGCTTATGACTTCACGGTTTGTGGAGGCATTTTTCAGGTAGTCTTTGATAAGGGGCTTTTTGTTGACGCTGTCCACCGGGAATACTGGTATTCCGGCTTGGGCGTATGCGAGTGCCCACTCTAGCATATCAGGTGATTCGGTCTGGGTAGGGAGATAAGGAATTGGCTTCGTCTGCGTTATATTGGGTGCCGCCCCTGTCTTCACCGGAGCATAAGGGCGAACTCTTGGGCGGGTTGGTCGTGTAGTAATTGCGAGTGTCATTTGGCCCCCTATTGTGGGCAGGTGCTCCAAACGCGCCTGCCCTTCAGTGCTTTAAATCTGCAGTACGGCGAACTTTTCGCTTTAGCGCTTGTGGTCGATATAGGCTTCAGCAGCTTTCGCGGCTTCGGTGGGGTCGTTGAAAACCCCTGGAATAGCGCGACGCCCCGCCCCATAGATAGGGGTTATGCTTGCGCGGTATCGATACAGACGACCTGCGGCCCTGCGAACTTCGATGGTGTAGTCCTTATACTGATATGCGTCTACCAGATTTACCCTTGTTCCAGCTTTCACTTTGTATCACCTCCCTGGCTCTGAGTTGTTGCCCATTCTTGGGCTAAGGCGTATAAGAGGCGGCTAATGCAGCCGCGCTCTGTGATTCTTCCCGGTCCGCGTTTGTGGAGAAGTCCTCGTGCTCTGGCCATAGAGCGAAGGAGTTCTTCCGTCCGGGGTGTAACGGTAAGTAACAACTGCTTTTCCTTAGTCTGCTTCACTGCGTCCTCCTAATTCTGTAACTGGATACCTATATTTATCCCCTCTACTTAATCAAGCAGGTTCGTATTCGTAACTGGATACCTATGTTTCCCCCTTCTACTTAATCAAGCAGGCAGGTTTCTTATTCTGAAAGTTATCGGGTAGACTGTACATATGCTTTCTGCCCGACTTATCTTCGCGCACCCGGAACTATGTCAACCGCTAACCGGGCTATCGCCGGCTGACTTCCGTGCAACCGCCAAGGGAATCGGAGAGTACTACATAGACGAACGTGAAGCGCGGCTCAGTAGCCGCCCTCGCATCCGGGAAATTGGAGGCGGCTCGAAGCCGCTCTTGCCAGCAGACGTCATATTGCTGGGCATGATATGGCTACGCTGCCGCCCCACACAAAAGGCATTAGCGGCGCTATTTGGCAGAAGCGTGCCAACAGTTGGTCGTTACAAGCAGCTAGTAGAGCCAATACTGCTAGAAACGCCTTATGCCTTCCTTGCCACCCCAGACCCCGGACGGAAGCGCAGGCGCGATTTGGGTGAGTTGCGGGCGGACATTCCGGAGCTAGATAAGTTGTGGCGTCAGTGCCGCTAGTTCCTGCAACTTCATGCAAGATTTCCTGCAAGAATTGCCTTTCGAATGAAGTCGGTTGAGGCCTGTTTTGAGCACGCTACCCATTCCCGTTGCGCTTGTCGCGCTGTATTTGTACGGGCTACGCGCCGCCCTGATACACGCACAGGCGATAGTGGGTAAGGCAATTGTTGGCGCTGCCTTACGCTCTCGCTTGCCCACAAATGAAAAGGGCCGCCCCTATAGGGCGGTTCTCGATGGTTAACGTGCTTGCAGGGTCGGGGAGCCAAGCTAAGGAATCAGGCCGGCCTTCTTCAACCTCTTTCTGACACCCATATCAGACATCTGATACTTACGAGCTACTGCACGATAGTTGCTCTGCGCTACCTCCCTGGCAAGTACCTCAGCAGGAGGCAACTCCTTGGGAACTGCGTTCTTGCTTCGGGTGCCGCTGCCGTCTTCCAGGTGCAACTCGTGGCGCAGGTGGTCAAGGGGCCCGTATTTGGCATGTTCAGCCAGCAGGTCCTCTTTGCTGATGTTCAGGTAGTATCTGCGGGTCGTGTCGAACTGCTCATGTCCCAGCGCTTCTTGCAGCGTAGCGCCCCTCATGCCGTTCCGGTGAGCCTGGGTTGCAAATGTGTGCCTGCAAACGTGGGGATGGACAGGCACCCGCGTGATGCCCGACAACTTACTCAGTCGCGTGAATACCAAGCGCAACCCTGCATAAGTCAGGGGAGCACCCTGATGGCTGACCCACAATTCCTGAAAGGGCGTGCTCATCTTCAATCGGAAGCGGTGGAGGTATGCCCATAGCTCTCGCCTAGCGAAGTTGCCCACCACTACCTGCCTCTCCCTGTTGCGCTTCCCACGCACTGTAAATAGCCCCTCGCCTGGGTTGATGTCGCCCACTTTGAGGCTTAGAAGTTCTCCGGCCCGGATACCGCTATCCAGCAAGACAGCAAGTATGCAGCGGTTGCGCTGCACGGTGAAGGGTAGGCCGAAGTTCTCACAGGCAGCGAATAACTGGGCAATCTCTTCGTCGGTAAACACAGTCACCTGCCAGCGATTAGGCAGGGACGGCATATCCACCAGGCTGAATGGGTTGCGTGGGAGGTCCGCTTCCTTCGTCGCCCAACGAAAAAAGGCGCGCAGGCTTCGGGCGAAGCCATGCACGCTGGCAGGGGTTAATGGTTTGCGGCTGCTGGGGCGGCACACACCCCACCGGCCACTGTCGCCTGGGTCCTCCTGCAAATAGACCAGGAAGGCCCGTATGTACAAGGGGGAAATACTAGAGAGGTTAGTTGGATACCCCTCTTCCTTTAGAAACCATCGGAAGCGCTCCAGATTCCACTGATAGAATTGGATTGTTCGGGGGCTGTGTCGCTGCGAGCGATGCTTCAGCAGGAACCCTTGAACATAGAAGTTGAAGTCGTCCGCCGATTCTTGAGTAGACTGTTGGGGGTACAAGCCGCTGCCGGGCGCTTTGAGGTTTGAGTAGCGATTCCGAATTAGATGCTCGTTTGACATGGGTGTTGTCTCCTATTATAGGAGAGCAATAACCCCTCAGCTACTCAATTCACGCCTGAAATCGCTGTCTGGCTAGGTTCTAGGCCCGCAACGAGGTGTAATAAGGTCAAACTCGCAATCCGAAGTCAGATGCTCTAGTTCGCTGAGCTACGGGCGCAAATATCATGAACCGCTGGCTCGTCCAGATAAAGCAAACTATCGTAGTTAGCTTACTTCAACAGCTTATTAGTGTCAAGAAAGCTTGAAATAATGGGTGCACAGAAGCGATGCGCTGGCCTTGTACAACATTCAGATCAAGAAATCCAAGAATACATCAATAGACCATCGACCTTGCCAACAACACCGTAACCAGCGTATAATTAGTAGTGGTATGATAATATACCGAATCATTGTCTGGAGAGAGCGCCTATGACCAATGGGATGGATGCAGAAATGCCTGCACGTAGACGGCCCGGCCGCCCACCCAAAGAAGTCCGCATGAAAGAATTCCCGGTGCATTTTTATATGCAATCGCGGGATAGCTTGGACAGATTGAAAAGAGCAGCCGAGACCGAAGGTATGTCTCTTAGCACCTGGGCGCGTACCGTATTACTCAGAGAAGCGCGACATATTCTGCACGATGAATAGAAGCATGAGAGCGTGCACAAGCAGGGTCATGTAAGAGTGTTAGAGCAAATGAAAGGAGACAGAAATTGGCTAGTGTGACGAATCCTGATCACCGTATGATTAGTAAGACCCCCCTGAACCAGGTGGAGACAAGGCGAGGCAATATTATGCAATCGCCCTACATGTTCAGGAATCTGCCTGGAGAATTGCGTCGTTTGCAGGCATTCGTACAAGATGTGCGCGTTATGTTGGGCGAGGATGTGCCCGCCCTTATTACGGAAGTGAAGCACCTGCGCCAGGAGAACAAGCGGCTGGAAGCAAGGTTAGAAGCACTAGAGAACCATAATCAGCAATAATCTTAGCAATCTCTCTCCTAACCCCTGATAACCTATATTTTCTGAATCTTAGATGGCACCCACGGCCAGCAGAGTCACGATGGTCGCGGCAAAGAGGAAAACCGCCAGCCACAGCGGGGCATTCCTCCTGTATAAGGTCCATCCATCCGCCGGTGGCTCGGAAACCGATGTGAACGCCAGCACCAGCATAGTAGCGAACAGGCCGAGTCGCATGCTGGGCCAACCCATAAGCCAATAGATAACCCCAAAGACCACGGCCAGCGCCAGGTTAGCCAGCGTGCCCGCAAACATGATGCGCGCCGCCGGGCTGAGGTTGAACCAACCGCTCCCACGCACAGAAACCACGCTTGAGGAGCCAACAGGAACCGCTTCGAGCGCCGGTGCATCGCCCGTATCGGCTGCCGCTTCGGTCTGCACCTCATATAGAAGGTCGCTCTCTTCGGCGGTGCGTGCTTTCCTGATATTGCCGCCGCCCTCAGTTGCTTGCATGCCGCCGTCTGCTGTGGTCAGGCGCGTGACGTTCTGCCAGCCGTACATGAAGCCGAATGGTATGCTCACGATACCGAGCAATATACCCATAGGCCAGATATGGTGGAGGGTGGATGCACCTGCCTTCCCTGCCACCCAGCGCTGGGCAGCCTCATTCACGCCGAAGGCCAGCAGAGCCATCACGAAGGCTACTGGAAGGAACACCAGTGCTACCTCCCACGAACCATGCCCGGCGGCCCAGGCCAACCCTAACATCCCTATCACAGCGGGTATCAGGATCGAAGTCAGCAAGGCGTTTCTTGTCGCACTGCCCGGCGACACAAGGCGTGGGAAGACAGTCTTGAGCCTGACATCCAGGAGCACGGCCAGGCGGCCTATTACCCCCCTTGTCGGGATCAACCCCATGCGATTGGTCATACGGTCGTTGCCGACCAGGGTGTGGAGGAGAAGTAACAACAGGATCGGAAGCGCTCCTGCCTTCACCCAGAAATCGAGCGCAGGCGCGTCGGAGGCGGGCAGAATGTCGCGCTCGTCGTAACGCAGGTTGTAGCCCCAGCGCAGGCTGTCCGGGCCGATAGCCTTGATAGCAGAGGCCTGGGCATCTTCGGCCGTAAAAAAGTTGCCGATACCTGCTTTGTAAGCAGCCGCGGCCAGG
Source organism: uncultured Chloroflexia bacterium (assembly GCA_963797095.1). Lineage (GTDB taxonomy): Bacteria > Chloroflexota > Chloroflexia > QHBQ01 > JADMIH01 > JADMIH01. Next base: position 61,275 of record CAWCNY010000002.1, read on the forward strand.
TTGTGATCTCCCAGCACGTAAGCCGGGCTGGCTTTGCCCGCAAGCTCAAGATAAGCCTGGGCTGCCGGATTACCCATCTGCGAATAGAGCACACCCAGGTTGTTCCAGGCCGGGGCCAGCGCCGGGGAGAGAAGATAAGCTTGCTTGTAGCGGAAAACAGCTTGCGAAAGGTCGCCGCCGGGGGCGCGCCGTAATGCATCGCCTGTTCGGAGAGCTATAATAGCCGGAACCGGCGTGCCATTGCCCATCCAAAGTGGGCGTCCCACACCGCTGAAGTTCTCGGCATCTTGCAGGTTGAGGATTATGCCTGCCACGCGGTATGCATTGGCGGCTTCCTTCTCCTGGCCGCCCGCTTCAAGGAGGAGAGCGCCCTGGTATAGCAGTTCTCCGGCGTCCACGTCGTTCGACACGGTGGGCGAGATGGTTACCGGGTCATATCCTCCCGCCTTCAAGACATTGATGCCGTCAGTGGTGGTCTTACCGGATGCGAGCGCCGATGCGCGTGCCTGGCCCGCCAGGGCGGCCGCACGACCGGGTTGCCCGGCACCCAGGCCGTCCAGCAGAGCCCATGCCTTGCCGTAAGTATCGGCGGCTTTCGAATAAAGGGCAGCGGAAGCGTCGCCCGTAACGGCCTGGGCAGCCGCCTCGTATGCGTAACCGCCATACAGGTAGAGCAGTCCGCCCACTGCGGCGGGTTGGCTGTCAGCACCGGCAGTGATATTGGTCACGAGGCTATCGATCAGGTCGGACTTATTCTGCTTGCTCCATGCCATAGCGCGCACAAGATGGGCGTCCATGGTTTCCTGGGCAGCATCGCGGGCCGCTAGAGAGGCAGTGGTGGTGAGAACGGTGTTTGCCACGCTCACCATATCACCAGCAGAGAGGTCTTTTGCCAGGATACGAAGGGCGGTCTCGGATTGGGCCAGCGCGCCATCTGTATCGCCACGGGCGAGGAGAGATTGCGAGTAGGAAATGAGAAGAGGCGCGTCGTCCTGGCCGTTGATCGAGAGGGCCGTCTGGTACTCACTCTGAGCTTCCGATTCGCGGCCCAGGAAACTCAATAGGCGCCCGCGGTCGTGGTGGATGCGCCCTTGAAAATCTTTGGCAAGCCCGCCGGAGGAAGCCAGGGCAGCCATATCGCTCAGCATGCGCTCGTAGGCGTGCTGCTCAAGGCCCAGGCGGAGCCATTTGCGATAAAGGTTGTAGGTGGCCTTGCCGGAGAAGAGAGCGTCGTAGTAGGTCTTGTAGGCGGTGGCCGGGTCGCGCCGTGCCCACTGTGCGTCGCCTAGAGCTTCCTGTGCCAGGTCTCGCGCTTCGTAAAAGGAGTTCGCCACGTTCTCAGCCGCATCGGGTGCCAGCTGCGCCGTAACGACCTGGTTGAGAAGCGTTATCGCCTCATCAGGCTCGCCCATCCTGAGGGCAGAGAGCCCCATCCAGAACCGGATAAGCGCGAAATCCTTGGTTTCATCCTTGTCAACCACGGTGCGCATAGCTTCGTAAGCCGACAGGTAGTTGCCCGTAAGGAAGTTGGCGAGACCCCAGTTATAGGTGTACTGCCATACATCCGGGTTGTCGTTCGCGGCCTGCTGGAAGCCTAAGACCGCCTCACGCTCGCGATTGTATCGGATCTCAAGCGTGCTTGATGTGAGCGATACAAGCATGCTCAGCATAGCAAGGCCATTTTGGGCCTTATCGGTGTCATCCATATCCTGATACGTTATCGCCAGCGAATTTAGCTTGGTACGGTCGGGGTTGGCCTCAAGACCCGAGTTTTTCACTCGGATTTCCAGGCTACCCGTGCTTGAGGCAAATACCTGGCCGACGATAGCACGGCGTGCTTCCTGGCTGGAAGGCTCGAAGTTGAGCACATCGCTCACATCGGGCCATGCCAATTCGAGGTTCTCCTGGTTGCGCTCAATCACCGTCTTATAAGGAAAGATCATGCTCTCCAGGTCTTTGCTCGTAACCCCTGTGATAACCGAGTTGGTGCCATCCACTCGCGGGGTGAGCAAAGGGGTCGGGTTGGAAGCCTGGGTAGATAATGGAGCAAAGAGAGTCAGCAGTATCAGGAGCACAAGACCCCCCGACGCCACCATGCGATGCGACTCGATGAAGGATTTCGCTAGCCTCGAACCGCGGGCCGTCTGAGAGGTCCTGCTTTGGGCAGTGATATTGGCCCCTTGTTTCTTGCCGTCCGCAGGCTGCTTGCCTGCGGATGTTGTTCGTCCGGCGGTGGGGCGTCGTTGAGTATTAGGTCTGGACATTATGGAGTCTCCACCGGAATGTATTTAGAGCCGTCCCAGCGCCAGGTCTGTACACCTGCCACATTATCAGCAATGACCTCCCACTTGCCGTCCTCGTCAAGGTCGGCCATATTCACATCCAGGTCGGCATCGAAGACCGCGTCCTGCTCAGGGCCGCCACCTGCGGGAACCATGCGAAGTGGCTCACCTGCGTGGGTATCTTTGTTCCACTTGAATAGTTGGAGATGGGCCGCTCCATCGAGGGTGGTAGTGCGAAGCGCTAGAACACGGTCAGAGGTGCCAAGAAGCGTGTTGCCGTTCCACCCTCCGGGTTGGTTGGCCGATGGAATCAGGCGCGCTACACCTGAGATTGGCACCGATTGCCAGGCAAGGTTCCACTCCCGATAAACAGGGTCCCAGGAGCCAACACCCAGGGCGCTGGTGACTTCTTCCGTTAATGGGTGAGTCACTCCCAGGCGCGACTCTGTGATGGTGAGCAGGACATTGTCAACCGCCGCGCCATCCAGGGGTAGTTTATCGCTCTTGGCTACAAGGTTGCCCGCTGTGACGAAGCCAAAGATGGTCAGGTTGGCATATGGGTCGGCAGGCGGCGGGCCTGTAGGCGTGGGACGGGGTGTGGGCGTCCCAGGTGTTTCCGTGGGAACGGTCGTTCCCGTGGTAACCTCGGTGGCGCTGACCGGCTCCTCGCCGCTCACGGTGGCAGTCATGATGGGAGTGCCGATAATTGCCGTGGCGGTAGTGGTGGGTTGAGCATCGGTTGAAGTGGTAGATGTAGGCTCAACCTGGGCCTGCATCGAAGCCGGGGCAGATTGCGGCGAACAGGCCGCAATCACAAGAGGCAAGGCAAACAGTAAAGCGCACAGCGTCATCAGGAGCCATAGAGGGCGGGTTCCGTGCGCCTTTTTAGTATGTGACATATTAGAGTCGCTCTGCTCCAATCAGGTGATATTCCAGGCAGTTCGGTAGCGAGTACAATCGGACCATTGTACCATGCCTGCGTCGGGGCGTGCAAGGCAACGCCGACTGCGCAATCAATGCGGTCGCTATTCAAGTATCTTATCTAGTGTTAAGTACCCACCGTCAGCGGTTGCGGTTCAATCAGTAGGCGGCGGGCGGCCAGTGTCATGCCTGCGGTCAGCCAGAGTAGAGCGGCCATGTGGGGGAATTCTATATTGAAGTAGTAGTGGTCTACCAGGCCAACGACCAGTGCCCCCAGGATCGCAGCAGTGCCGCCCAGCAGGGCCATATCGAGAATGGACCAATCCGTTAGTCGATGTGTCGTCTGTGGGGTATCTACTCTGCCAGGGCTGCCGTCTTCCGGTGCGTCCTGTGGTCCGGTAGCGATGCGACGCCCTTTTGCAGCAGAGTGGCTTATTGCGGGAATGGTAGCCAGGAAGAAAGCAATAATGACCGCGATGAACAGGGCCAGGGCGAGGAGACCTGCGCGCTCGGCTATAGTGAGGTAAATGCTTGAAACGCCCGTGGTCAGATCAAGCTCGCCCGCAGTGCCGAAACCCACCCCGAAGGCAGGGTAGCGCCCGATGATATCGAGCGCGTTGCGGTATTCGGCCAGGCGCATAAGGCTTGCCTGGTCTTCGAATTGTAAGCCCAGCAACAGGCGGGCGAAATAGCCGCTGCCCAGGCCAAAGATGAGGAGGGCCGCGCCAAAGGCAATACCCCAGCCCCACAACCGTCGATAGCGCAGAGTAGCGACCAGCATTCCGGCTGCCACCACGCCTATGAGAGCCGAGCGGGAATTGGTAAGGACCAGCGCGATTATGTCAACCAACAGGAGTCCGCCCAGCAGCCACCTGGGTAGAGGGGGCTTGCGTGAGAGGAGAGCCACGCCCGTCAAGACGGTGATCACCACCAACAGACCCCCAAATGAGTTGGGGTCAACCTGGGTTCCAACGGCCCGCTCGCCAAGGGCGGGGTTGTCTTCTATGTAACGCACCACTCGGTCGGTGGGGTAGCCGATCACGCTCAAGCGAGATAGCAGGGAGGTAGCGAGGGCATCGGGGAGCCGCCACAGCACAACACCCATCGCGGCCTGCAACCCTCCTGATAGGATGAGGGCGCGCAAGACCAGGGTGATTGAGCCGGTATCGCGCAATAGATTGGTGGCAGCAAAGAAGATCCCTATGGCAAGCAGCAGCTTGACGTAGTTATGAACCACATCCGTACCGGCATCGCGCTCCAGGCCCAGCACAAAGGCGAAGGCAGTGGCTCCCAAAAAGAGGATGAGCAATAGATCGAGCGGGGTGCGCACCATGCCCGTACCCTCTTCTGCCTGTGTGCCGGAAAGGGCGCGCAGGAGCCACGCCATGTAGAGCAGCAGAAGGGCAACTTCCAGGAGAGTGGGGGTGAATACCGCCAGGCGTACCGGAAGAGCGGCATAGGGCAAGAGTGTTACAGTTCCTGCCACCAGAAGAATATCGGCTTGAGGACGGGTAGCAAGCCAGGGCAACGCGACAAGAGCCAGCACGACCACAAACGGGATGAGCGGGTTGCCCGCGACAATCGCTAACCCACCCGCAATGCCCAGGCCTATAGCAAGAAGCGCCAGCGCGAGTTGCCGGAAGAGAGTATTGTCCTGCAAACGTGAATTCTGTATCATAGTGAGTAGAGACACTATCAGTTTAGCATAAGACGAAGTACCGGGCATCAGATGTCAAGTACCGAGTGTTCTATTCGAACTTCGCCCTTCAAACCTTGTAGCCCGTATTCAGCACCTGGTAACCCGGTCCCCGATATTCACGACTCAGTGGGAGGTGCATCTTATGAACGGCACAGCACCGGCAAGCGCTGCCAACACCACCCCCATTAAGATTGGAGCGGTGGTTCGGGTAGAAAGCAGCCTTGCGGAGATCCAGATGCTTGATGGGCAGATTGTAGCCGCCGAGGCCCTTGGCCCAGGAGTAGTGCAAGAAGTAGGGCCAGACGGATCAGTCCGTGTCCACTGGGCAGGAGCCGACCTCAATTCGTGGGCCAGGCAAGAGGATTTACTCCTGCTCGGTGATACTGCCCGGCTATTGACCGTGCGTGTTTTCGACAAGCTCGGCAGAGGCGAGCGTGTGCGCCATCGCGTGGTCAAGGGAGCGGGGCTTCGCTACAACTGGGTCGTTGAGTGGCGTCCCAAGAACATCATCCGCACCGTGCGCCCCGACGGTGCTACTTGGACCTTCGATTGGAATCCTTTGTTCCGGGAAGTAAATCCCATACACACCTTGCTGTCAGAAGGCTACCAACTCGACGATGACCAGGCCGAAGCCATAACGGTTGCGGAGCTTGCCGCCAACGCGAAGTGATACTGGCCTACTACATACTCCAAAACTCGTCACTCGTCACTCGTCACTCGTCACTCGTCACTCGTCACCCGATATTCACCTCTTGTTACCCATTCTGCAACCAGGGGAAGCGATAATGAAGAGGTGAGCAACAGGCATCGAATGGAATGCCCTGCAGCACATAGCTATATAGTGTCGCTGAGAGCGCAGGGCATAGCCATCGAGTGAACAAGCGCCGTACAAGACATGTCTTGTACGGCGCTTCCTGCGACAACTGGTATAAGCACAGGTTGGTGCACTTACATGCTAACGCTGTTTAGCCTCCCGCAAGGCAGCGGCAAAGCCGGGCAGCGCGCGCTCGATCATGTCATCGTTGGCGGTAAGCGAGATGCGGAAGTGTCCCGGCGCTTCCACGATAGTACCCGGCAAGCAGAGTATATTGTGTGAAGCCAGCAGATCGATAAAAGCGTTGTCGTCTTCCAACGGCGAGCGCACCAGCAGGTAAAAGGTGCCTTCCGGCACGTGCAGGCTGTAGCCCATATCGCGCAAGGCTCCGACCAGCCAGTCGCGCTTGTGTTGCAAATGCACTATATCTATCGAGAGCTTTTCCAGGTCGGGCAAGGCGTGCTGAAGGAGTGCATTGGGGAAAGCATAGCCTGTTACCATCTGCGCCGAGAAGATGGCCTGGCCTATCACATCGCGCTGAGACATGGATGGTGACAGGGCGATGTAGCCGATGCGCTGGCCGGGGGTGAGAAGCGTCTTGGCGTAAGGGACTCTCAAGAAATTAACAAGCCTGGGAGTAGAGTGGAGCAGGAGTGATGTCGAGAAACCATTTGCCCAACGTTTTATGGCGTATGAGTTGCCCTTCTACTGCCTTCATCGCCTCTTTGCTCAGTTTCACCCCACTGGCATACCTTGTTGTCACCAGTTCCACTGCCGGTCGGCGCCCCTTCCAGGTCATCGTCCCCGCATACGCAATTACTGCCTCTATGGAGTTGAGTAATGCACCGTTCCAATGGTTTTCCAGGATGCCCCAACAGCGCTCAACCGCATTGTACTTGCTGTGGTACGGTGGGTAGTAAGCCAGCCGCACCTTTATCCCGTAGTCCGATGCGAAATTCAGCAGTCGCTGCACGAATTGGGTGCGCCGACTGTGGTTCTCCGGTCCATTATCCAGATTGATCACCAGCGTCCTGATTGTGGCGAAGCGACTGCGCACGCTCTGCCACCACTGCTCCAGACAATCGACCAGGCAGTCACTCGTCACTTTGGAAGTAATGCCATATAGAAACAATTCGTTCGACTGGGGTAGCATAATCCCCACTGGCGTCACCTTTGCCAGCGCTTCAAAGTCGTGGTCAGCGGCTGCGGTCGGCACACGAGACTTACCACCACGGGAGAATGGCCCGACTAAAACAGCCGCTTTGGCGTCCATAGAAATGCGCAATTCCCTCTCATTAGCATCGGCTGCGCGATTGACCGCATTTACTTGCTCGAAGATGGCATCAGTTTGGGGGACTTTTTTTGGGGTTGCGACTTGGCAACCTTCTTGGGGTAGTAGCCCAGGTCATTCAACTTGCCCCCGATGGTTTCTGGGGTAGGCAACTGCGGGTCGGTGTAGCCCTTTTGCGCGATCAACTGACGGCGCACTTCGGCGGCAGAGAGGCGGGTATAGAGGCGGTTAGTACGAAACTGAGGATCAGCCTGGCTCTGGCTATCGACTATAGCTTGCAGATCCGGTAATAGGTTGGGCAGATGAACTTCTGACCGCTTGCGGCCACGCGCAGCGAAAGCATCGACACATCTGATGCCAGTGTCAAGTTCATGGATACCTTTGCGAATAGTCATGCGGCCCCAGTGCAGTTCACGGGCTGCGAGAGCTTGACCACCAGGACCGAGTTCTTTGACGGTACGGGCCATAAACAAGCGGCGGTCACTGCCTTTGAGGGACTTAGCGGTCTCGATTAGCATTGTCTTGAGAGAGTTGGTTAGTTCCATCAACATACCTCCAGAGTGTGATCACTGGAGTATAACACCAGAAGAGGCTAGTTTATTCATCGAGAGTCCCTAAGTGTAAAGAAGGAACGACTCGGGGTAGAAGGCCACGGGGCTTGGGTAGTCGCGACCATCGAACACAATACGACTGTAAGCCTCGTCCGACAGCAGGTAGATAGTGCGCCCGTTGCGCTTGCTAGCCTCTGTCAGCAATTCGCCGAGCCGCGCAAGGGTGGAAGCAGGGTATATCTTGCCCGTGGGGTTGTTGGGCGAATTTACCAGGATCGCCCTGGTGCGGTCGGTTATAGTGGCGGCTATCGCGTCAAGGTCGAGGTCGAAAGTATCTGGGTCCATCTTTACGCGCACAGGCTTGCCGCCGTAGGAGACGATCATCGCCTCATAGAAGAACCAGGGCGGGCTGATAAAGATAACCTCATCGCCTGGGTCAACCAGGGCGCTCAAGGTTACGCTAATGGCCGCGAAAGCCCCGTTGGTGAGGAAGATATCGCTCTCTTCGAAAGGCAGGCCACGCAGGTCGCGCAGAGCGGAGGCCACCACGGAGCGCGAATGCGGCTCGTTGTTCTTGTAGGCAAACCAATCTTTGTTCTGCGGAACACTCCAGCGCTCCAGCGCCTCGACGAAGCCTGGTAGAGGCATCTCCTGAGGATTGCCGAAGGCGAAGTCGCTTACTGTTGGGTCGCCGACCTTCTTTGCCCAGGAAGACTGCGTGAAGAAACGCCAGATGTGCGCGACTGTACTATTGACAGCCGTTATGCGTTGCGATATCGGTGCGGATTCCATTAGAAGCCATTGAGCAAGCTGTTGGGCGCTTGCTATTTCAATATTATAACAGCTTGCTATTTCAATATTATAACACCGGTACGCACCTCCGGCACCGGCCCAAGTTTCGACCGGCACAAAGGCAGGGGGGACTATGCACCCACCCCGAATTAGGACCTATTACGCATTTACCGGACAGAATCTGTGCTGTATCGTCTTAGTGTTGGCTAGCGACGAGTGACGCGTGACGAGTGAATACGCAATACGCAGTACGCAGTACGCAATACCCACCACCCACCAGGAAACAAGCATGACCAGGGAAAAGGGCGCAACTAGCAAGAAGCAGGAAAGCAAGTGGACCGGGCCTGAGCGCAGGTCTGAGCCACGCGTGCCCAAGCGCGATATAGGCCGCTTCAAGCGCGCAATCGCGTCGGCAGCCCTGGTCGTCACTGTAGGTGGATGGCTGGCATTCGCGGCTGCACAGCCCTTCACCGATAGCTCCACGCCCGCTAACCCACCTGCTAGCGTTAAATCGACGAGCACTCCAATGCCCATCCCACAAGAACCTGTAAGTTTCGAGCGTTGAGCTTGAAGGGAAAACGACCGGACGGAGCATACAAGGGTCATGAGTAGCTACTCGTACAGCCACAATCACAACAGACAGGGCTATAACCCTCGCAGATACAGCGTATATCAGGTAGCAAGCGTAGAAGCCCAGGTACGTCAGTACCGCAAGAAGGCCGAAGTGCTGCTGGCAATCTTCTGGGTCATCCTATGCGTGGGAGTGGGTGGCGGTCTGGCATGGCTGCTCAAGCCGTGGCTCGATTCGCTTGGCCCTATCCTTGACAGACAGTTCGGCGCGACGCCGCAGGTCTACCGCGATATATCGCGCGCCTCCGGGCTGGCCGCCTATGGGCTGCTGTGGCTTTCGATGGCCTTCGGCATCCTGATCAGCGGCAAGATTTCACGCCTCTGGCCTGGAGCCCTCGAAGCGTTCGAGCTACACCGCTTCTGCTCGCTGCTGGCGCTTGGCGCGACCCTGCTGCACATTTTGATACTCATAGGCGATCCGCGCCTGGGTAGCGATCCCGTGCCTCTGCTGGCATTCGGGATGCTGGCAGCGAAAGCTCCCTGGGCATGGCTGGGCCAGCTATCGCTCTACGCGATGGCTATAGTGGTGGGCAGCTTCTACGTGCGCAAGTGGATAGGCAAGCAGGCATGGCGGCTGATACACGCCGCCACATTCGCGCTCTATTTGACCGCGCTCGCGCACTCGGTGGGCGCAACCACCGATAGCTCGATCCCAACGCTGGCGGCCTTCTACTGGGCGACTGTGGGCGGGCTGGGGGTGCTCTCTATCGCCCGCATCGTAGCTACACTTCGTGCAAAGCGCAAGAAGAAGCGCAAAGTAATATCCGCACATGCACCTGCACCTGCGCGTGCGTGATATACTTGAGCAACGCCGTTGCCCTCACGGCCCACAGTCGGATCATTTATCAGGCGACCAACGGCGACAGGACCACCTGGATGGAAAATGCTCAACACGACTATTGATTCATCTTCAGTTGGCCTGACAACCGCAGAGGCTGACGCCCGCCTGTCGCAGTTCGGCCCGAATCTGCCGGCCCGCAAGCGGCGCTCCAGCACCCTCACCCTGCTGCTGAGCCAGTTCAACAGCCCCATAGTCCTCCTGCTCCTCTTTTCAGCTGGGTTGTCCTTCTTTTTGGGCGAGTCGGTCGATGCCTCGATCATCCTTGTGATCGTGCTGTTGAGTGGATTCCTCAGCTTCTGGGAGGAACGCGGGGCGGCCAACGCCGTCGATAAGCTCCTTGCCGCCGTGCAGGTCAAGGCCACGGTGCTCCGCGATGGCAAGCCTGTTGACCTGCCTGTAGAGCAGGTCGTGCCGGGCGACATCGTGCTGCTGGATGCGGGGGATGTTGTGCCCGCCGACTGCTCGATAATCGAGGCAAAAGATCTCTACGTGGACGAAGCCACGCTAACGGGCGAGACCTATCCGGTGGCTAAAGCACCGGGAAGCGTGAGCGAAGATGCACCACTGGCGCAGCGCACCAACGCCCTGTTTATGGGCACGCACGTGGTCAGCGGCACCGCCAGGGCAACTGTGGCGCATACGGGCAAGGACACGGAGTTCGGAGCGATCTCAGAGCGGCTTAAACTGAGGTCGCCTGAGACCGAGTTCGAGCGCGGCCTCAGGCGCTTCGGCTACCTGCTTGTAGAAGTTACCCTGATCCTGGTGCTCGCTATCTTCGCGATCAACGTCTATTTCGCCCGCCCTGTGATCAACTCTCTCCTTTTCGCGCTGGCCCTGGCTGTCGGGTTGACACCACAGCTTCTGCCCGCCATCGTCGCTATCAACCTGTCGCATGGGGCCAAGCGGATGGCCGCCGAGAAGGTGATCGTCAAGAGGCTGGCGTCCATCGAGAACTTCGGCAGCATGGATGTGCTCTGCTCGGACAAGACGGGCACGATCACCGAGGGGATAGTGCGTATTCATAGCGCCCTCGACGCGAACGGGCAAAGGAGCGAGCGCGTGCTTAAATACGCATATATCAACGCCTCGTTCGAGAGCGGGTTCACCAACCCTATCGACCAGGCAATTTGCGCGCACACGAAAATCGACCTTTCAACCTATAAGAAGCTGGACGAGGTGCCGTACGACTTCATACGCAAACGGCTCAGCGTGCTGGTCCAGGCGAGCGATGGCTCTTGCTTCATGGTGACCAAGGGTGCTATAGCCGAGGTGCTGGCTGTGTGCGCCTCGGTGGAGGTGGGGCCGGGCCGCACGATTGGTATAGATGGGGCTAAGGAGGGCATCCTCAAGCAATGCCAGGAGATAAGCAACGAGGGCTACCGCACCATCGCTATTGCCTACCGGGACTTCCAGCCTGGATCCAACCCGAGTATCTCCAAGCAAGATGAAGTCGGGATGACTTTCCTGGGCCTGCTGGCGTTGAACGATCCGCCCAAGGAGGGGGTCGAGGCGACCATAGCGCACCTTAAAGCGTTGGGCGTCACGCTCAAAATAATCACAGGCGACAACCACATGGTGGCGGCTCACGTCGCGCAGCAGGTAGGCCTCGACGTGTCTCGCGTGCTGTCGGGTGACGACCTGCGCACCATGAGCGACGAAGCCCTCATCAAGCAGGTGACCGAGGTGAGCGTGTTCGCGGAGGTGGAGCCTAACCAGAAGGAGCGCATCCTCCTTGCATTGAGGAAGGCGGGAAGGGTGGTCGGCTACCTGGGCGACGGCATCAACGACGCCACCGCCCTGCACGCCGCCGACGTAGGTATATCGGTGGACAGCGCGGTGGACGTGGCGAAGGAGGCCGCCGATATCGTGCTCCTCGATAGGGACCTGGGCGTGCTCGCCACGGGCGTGGCAGAGGGGCGCAAGACCTTCGCTAACACGCTCAAGTACGTGTTCATCACTACCAGCGCCAACTTCGGCAACATGATCAGCATGGCGAGCATCTCGCTCTTCCTTCCCTTCCTGCCTCTGCTGCCCAAGCAAATCCTGTTCAACAACTTCCTGACCGATTTCCCCACCATCGGCATCGCCACCGACAGCGTAGACCCCGAAATGGTGGAGAAGCCGAGACGCTGGAACGTCAAGCTAATACGGAACTTCATGGTGGTGTTCGGTCTCCACAGCTCCATCTTCGATTTCATCACTTTCGGCACGCTGCTCCTCCTCTTGCACGCCTCGGTAGACCAGTTCCGCACAGGTTGGTTCGTGGTCTCCGCCGTATCGGAGGTGCTTATCCTGCTCGTAATCAGAACACAAAGGGTCTTTCTAAAGAGCCGCCCCGGCAGATACCTGCTGATGGGCAGCCTGGTAGCCTCCGTGGTAGCGCTGGTGCTCCCATACACGCCACTAGGAACGCTGATCGGGTTCATCCCCCTACCGTGGCCTATGCTACTCTGCATGGGGGCGATCCTCGTGCTCTACGTGGTGACTGGCGAAGCACTGAAGCGTGGCTACTTCCGGTTCTCAGGATTCATCGGTTGAATTTCATAGGGCGAAAAAATACGTATGATCAGGTTAGTCCCGTTAATAGTCCAACGGGCAACGCCAGACCCAGACTTGGCGAGGCATTCCAAATACTGTCGCTCAAGAAGAATGTAAAGTGGGGTACCCACAAGGCAATGTCGTCGAATAAAGATGCAGATTGTAGGGGTGTCTCTAGTAGGTGCCTCGATGGATTGCCACCCAGGCCAAGTCTCGAAGGGATGTAAGAGCGTAGTAAGCCCTGTGGATGACGTGCCCCCATGCCAAGTCCCGTAGGGACGTATGAGTATAGCATAGCGCTTACGCCCTGGGCTACTCTCTACCGTCCCTTCGGGACTACCAGGAATGGCGTACGAGCAGGACACCTGCCAGTGGTGCCCACACAGGGGCTACCTTCGTGGGTTCTATGCGCCAGCATCGCCCACAAGGGGTGCCTCTATGTCACATCCCAAAAACCACCCGAAAGTACACCCCAAAACCTGTCCCGTTTTGCCCCACCAATGCCATTAAGTTAACGAGGGCAAGACTAAACACCTTCCCATCAACCCACCAAAATCCCGATCACCGGCTATACCAAAGTACGCAAAGCACGCATCTTTATCCCGATCTTGGAGGCAGACCACCAATGTCATCTATGCTATAATGTGCTTCACCCGCCATACACCGGGCCATCGGGAGGACTAAATATGGCTGCATCTCCGGCTGCCGCTCAGGTGGTTGCACCGCAGACGGTGGTTATCGAGGCACGCGACACGCAGGAGCGCATACCGTTCCTGGCGGTGGGGTCATGGGCGTTGTACGACTTCGCGAACACGATCTTTTCGCTCAACATCATCAGCACTTATTTCCCGCAATATATCGTGGACGATAAGAAGCTGAACGACGCGGTATATGCCTACCCGCAATCGTTCGCGCTTCTGCTGGTTGCGCTGATCATGCCCTTGTTGGGCGCGCTCTCCGATAGGGCAGGGCGTCGCATCCCCTGGTTGGCGGGCTTTACCTTCCTCTGCATCGCCATGAACCTCGTAATGGGCCTGACGGACAACGTGTGGATCGTCATCGCGGGCTACGTGGTGGCAAGCATAGGCTACCAGACCGCCCTGGTCTTCTACGATGCGCTCCTGCCGTCGGTAAGCACCACCCTCAACTGGGGAAAGGTATCGGGACTGGGCGTGGGGCTTGGCTATGTAGGAGCGCTCTTCGGTGGTCTGGCCGTGACCCTGCTGATCGGTTCGGACGGCAAGAACCACGATGGCTTCATCCCATCGGCGCTTCTCTTCCTGGTGTTCGCCCTCCCCTGCTTCTTCTTTGTCAAGGAACGGCGAAAGACGAAGGACGAAGGACGAAGGACGGTAACAGTAATAGAGGAAAGCACACAAGGAACAGAAGCTCACGTATCGCGTATCACGCACCAGGAGCCTTCCGAGCCGATTTCGTGGCGCAACGCCACCACCCAGATATGGCACACCATCCAGGACGCCAGGCAGGTGCCGGGCCTTATTCGCTTCCTGGTGGCTAACTTCTTCTATTCGGACGCGCTCAACACCGTGATCATAGCGATGGGTGTCTATGCAACTCAGGTAATCGGCTTCAAGAGCGCATTTACCGTGCTGGCCCCGGCCATCGTGACGGCGGTGATCGGGTCGTGGTTGTTCGGGCTGGTCACCGACCGCATCACGTCGAAGCAAAGCCTGATCATCGCGCTGGCATTATGGATAGTAGTGCTGATAGCGGCGATATTCATCACCGATCAGGTGATCTTCCAGTGGGGCATCGCTACCCTGGCCGGGGTGGCGCTCGGCGGCACCTGGACCGCTGCCCGCACCATGATGGTGGAGCTAAGCCCGCGAGACAAGCTGGGCGAGTTCATGGGCATCTACAACCTCACGGGCAAGTTCTCGGCGGTGCTGGGGCCGGCCCTGTGGGGCACCACTCTGCTCCTTCTCGACCCCAAGATATATGGGCATTTCGCCTACGGCATAGGCATAGGCACGCTTATGCTGATGGTGGTGGTAGGGCTGGCGATCCACCTCGGCACGCCCAATGTGCGCAGGGTGAAGGGACGTTAGTAGGAGGTCAACGCGCTATAGTGGTTCCCGGTTCTGACAACTGGCTCTGACTGCCGAGATTCGACATCCAGCATCTTGACAACCCCCCTCCCTTCCGCTATCATAAACACATCAGCCGGATAAACAAGAGGCGTTTACTCCGAACATTCCCTCGGAGGAGCCGCGCTTCGGAAACGTGTAACCGCAGACGCAAAGACGCAGGCGGTAGGCACGACTAAGTTGCGCCGGGAGTTCCCGTTACAGGACTGGGGTATGTCAGCACAGGCGACGAAGCCAGGCAGGAGTACCCGACGAGGCCGCGATGGCAACTGCGCGGCGAACTGGGGTGGCACCACGAGTATTTTGCTCGTCCTCACATAGAGGGCGGGCGTTTTTGTTAACCCGACGAAAGAAGACAAGTAGTAAGCGATTGAATAAGCAATACGCAGTACGAAATACGCAGTACGAAATACGCAGTACGAAATAACTTTCGCCCTTCGTCACGGAGATAAACTATGCACAAGATACTGATAACCGAGCCTTTACACGAAGCGGGCGTGAAAGCCCTGGAGCGTGAGTTCGCGGTCGAGATCAAGATGGGGCTGTCCCAGGACGCACTTGCCCAGATCATCGGGGGCTATGACGGTGTAATCACGCGGTCGGGCACGGCTGTGCGAGCCGATCTCCTGGAAGCAGGGGTGCGCGACGGCGGGCGGCTGCGCGTGGTTGGTAGGGCAGGCATCGGCGTGGACAATATCGAAATCCAGGCAGCCACCGCCCGAAGCGTGGCCGTCGTAAACGCTCCGATGGGCAACGTGCGGGCTGCTGCCGAGCACACCATCGCGCTCATGTTCGCCCTTTCCCGCAACATACCCCAGGCACACAACCTCCTGCACGAAGGCGTTTGGGGCAAGAACCATTTCATGGGGACCGAGGTGGCCGACAAGACGCTCGGCATCTTCGGGCTTGGCAAGGTGGGCACTCAGGTAGCCCGACGGGGTCTTGCCCTCGATATGCGCGTGCTGGCTTACGACCCCTTCGTGACGCAGGGGATGGAGGGCGTGGAACTGGTAGCCTTCGATGATCTGCTCCGCCAGGCCGACTACGTAACCCTCCATGTACCTCTCACCCCTCTCACCACCAACATGATTGGCGAAAGAGAACTTGGCTTGATGAAGCGGACGGCATTCCTCATCAATTGCGCCCGCGGCAAGGCCGTGGACGAAAAGGCCGTATACGAGGCTTGTAAGTCGGGCGACATCAAGGGCGCGGCCCTTGATGTGTTCGCTTCGGAGCCGCTGAAGGCAAGCCCCCTTCTTGAGCTGGAAAATGTGATCACGACGCCTCACCTGGGAGGCACAACCCAGGAAGCGATGAGGGCCTCGGCCCTGGAGGTCGCCGGGCAGGTGCGCGCCGTGCTGCTCGGCGAGTACCCGGCCCACATCCTGAACCCCGAGGTGTTGCTGCCTGTCGCGCCTATTATGCCTTCCACGCTGAATGTGTGGGAAAGCTTCCGCCGCGTGGTATTCGACTGCAACTCGACCCTCACCCGCATCGAGGGGATAGACGAATTGGCGGCCATGAACGACGTGCCCCACGAGATAGCCGAGATGACGCGCCGCGCAATGGACGGCGAGATCGCCTTCGAGGAGATATTCGCCCGCAGGCTCGATATCATCAAACCCACGCGCAGGCAGCTATCCGGCATAGGCAAGTTTTACGTATCGACGCTGGTGGCTGATGCGGGCGCTGTAACCGAGGCGCTCGAAGCGCTCGGCATCGAAGTGCACATAGTATCGGGCGGCTACAGAGATGCCCTGCTGCCTGTTGCAGAAAAACTGAAGGTTCCCCAGGAAAGAGTGCACGCCAACGATCTCTACTTCAATGAAAGGGGCGAGTACACCGGTTTTGACCAGGAGAACCCCCTGTGCAAATCGGGTGGGAAAGCAGAGATAATTAAGCGCTTGCCGAGAGAGCCACGCACAATGCTGATCGGGGATGGAGCCTCGGACGCGGAGGTAGGGGCGCACGTCGAACTATTCGTGGGTTTCGGAGGCGTAGAAAAAAGGGATGCCGTGCGCAACGTAGCCCCCGTATACCTGAATGGCGAGAGCCTGGCCCCTCTCCTTGTGATGGCCGCAGGCATGGAGGGCACTTGCACCCTGCTCTCTGACCACCATTACAGGCCGCTGGCGGTAAAGGGCTTATCCATCCTGATGCGCGAAGGTGAAACCGACTATCGCCCAGAATACAGGCCCTTCTTCGACAGGATAAGGAAGTTTTGCCTGGAAGGAGTGTAATAACAAGTGACGAGTGACGAGTGATAAGAAGCCAACAAATCGCTACTCGCTACTCGTCACTCGCTACTCGTCACTCGCTACTCGCTACTCGCTACTCGCTACTCGCTACTCGTCACTCGCCACCAAAGAGAGGTAAAGCATGCAACTAAGAATACCCGGCCCCACACCGCTGCCTGACGAAGTGCTGGACGCCATGCACAGGCCCATGATTTCGCACCGTGGGGCCGAATTCCACGATTTGATGAGAGACGTTACCGAGCGCCTCCAATACTGCTTCGGCACTAAGGGCGATGTGCTCATCTTCCCTGGGGCAGGCACAGGCGGGCTTGAAGCTGCGATTGCCAACCTCTTTTCGCCTGGAGACAAAGTGCTCTCCGTCACAGTAGGCGCGTTCGGTGAGCGATTCGCCGAGGTCGCGGAGAGATTCGGGCTTGAAGTCATAAAAGTGGAGTCCCAGTGGGGTAAGCCAGCCGACCTGCCAGGCCTGCGGAAAGCCCTCGAGGCGAGTGGAAATGTGGCGGGCGTGCTCATGACCCACAATGAGACCTCCACAGGCGTACAAAACGACGTGGAAAGCGTATCACAAATAATAAGGGAACATGGGGCGAATAAAGGATCGCGACCCCTGCTGGTGGTGGACGCGATTTCCTCGCTTGGCGCGGTGGATATCCCTGTCGATAAGTGGGAAATAGACGTAATAGTCACTGCCTCACAAAAGGCGTGGATGGCTCCTCCTGGCCTCACAATGCTGTCGGCAAGCGAAAGGGCCTGGCAAGCCAACAAGATAGCGAAACTACCACGTTTCTACTGGGACTTTGGCGAAGCGAAACGCTTTCTGGCAAAGTGGGAGACACCCTACACTCCCGCCGTATCGCTCCTGTACGGCCTGCAAGCCTCCCTACACCTCATCATGAAGGAGGGCCTGCAAAACGTCTTCGCCAGGCACAAGCGATTGCGCGACATAGTCAGGGATGGCGCGCGCCGGCTTGGATTCGACACATTTGCCGCAGACGAAGTAGCCTCTCGCACTGTGACCGCGCTACTACCCCCCGACGGAGTAGCGGCCAAAGAAATAGTGCGCTCGTTGAAAGAGCGCGATATCATAATCACGGGCGGACAGGGCGCTTACGAAAGCAAAATCATCCGCATAGGACACATGGGCTTCGCCCGCGAAGAAGATATGCAAGAGGTTCTGTCCGCCCTCGGCAATGTCGTGGATTCGCTGCGAACTGCGACGGTGGGATAGTCCCGCTCAGCTAATAGAGAACATCGCCCCTTCAAGCTCCAGCAGGCGGCGCTTCATATCCAACCCACCGCCGTAGCCCGTCAAACTGCCGTCGCTGCCGATTATCCTGTGGCATGGCACGATAATCGGCACAGGGTTCGCGCCATTGGCCGCGCCCACCGCCCGGACCGCACTCGGCTGCCCGATCGCGTTGGCTATATCGCGGTAGCTACGCACCTGGGCATAACCAACCCCATACACCTCGTTCCACACCCTCAGCTGAAAAGGCGTACCCCGCATATCTAATGGCACATCGAACTCCTGCACCTCCCCCGCGAAATAACCCGAAAGCTCCTGCTCCAACCGCGCCACGCGTGGGTCGCCTTCGCCGGACGAAATATGCGCCTGCGGTTCCCATTTGCGCGCCCACAACAGGCATTCCCTATGATCATCTTTCGGGAAAAGAAGCAAGGACAATCCCCCATCAGTGAAGACCGCCCCGAATTCACCTGCGGGCGTGCCGACCTTGCACACAGTTACTTCCTCTGCCATCTTATCTCTCCTGCAACAATATCTATCAGTATTAAACAGCATAATGGATCGAGGTGCCAGTACGCGAACAAAATACAACCCATGCTACACGAGACAATAAGCACCACCTGGGGCACAGCAATTGGAACGATCCTACAGCCCACGCCGTTACAAACTCGCTTATCGGTGCAATTTGCTCCTGGGACAACCTTGAGCCTTTAGCACGACTATGCGCTTAGTGCCCATCTGTGTCGTTTTCCGCCGGGCCTGCTTCGCCTTCCAACCCTACGGCGATCAAGTAGCCTCGCGCACGCTCGGTCAACGGGTAGCGGGCCACCAGCTTCCAGAAGGCAGGCGAATGATTAGGCTCAATAAGATGGGCTAGTTCGTGGACAAGCACATAGTCAAGCACCCATAGCGGCATTGCCGCCACGCGGTCGGAAACGCGGATAGTAGCGGTGGAGGGCGTGCAGGAACCGTAGCGGTGGCGCTGGTTCGTCACCCACTTGATCTCATTGAACCTCAGCTTGTCTCCAAAATGGATGCGATTGAGGGCGGCGGCACGCTTCCAGAGATCGGGCAGCTTTCCCTCGGCGCTCCGTACCTTGTGCAGCACCCTCTGGGCCAGGCTATCGACCAGCCTGTGCTCCTCAGAGGCGCTCAACCCTTCGGGAACTCGCACAACAAGTGTACCATCTACCATGCGGGCTGACGCTGTTTTGGTGCGGTTTGGCGAGCGTATTATCTCTATTGGCGGCTTATCATCCATATATCGGCATACACATCTATCTGTTAAGCAAGGATTGCGACCTTCACCTCATCGATTCTCTGTCGAAGCTGCGCAATATCGCGGGCCGAGATGTTCTGTTGGATCTGGTCCCCTTCGTACATACGGTGCTTGCGGAACGCCAGTTCGGTGGCGAGGTCGAAGAAACGCCCTAATTGCCGCCAACGCCTGACACCCAACGAGAAAAGCACCGACCACCGTAGAGTCCAGCGCCGGAAGCCCGATATAAGTGTATCGTACTCATCCTTGGTGAAGCGTCCCAGCGATACATCCTCGATAAGCGTTTCACGTATAACCTGCGTCTCCCTGATGCCTGATACAAAGGCGACTACTATAATGAATAGTATCCCACCGTAGTCGCTTGCGAGAATGATGAAACAGGTGCCGATAATACGGTCGGGGGTCTGCTGGTCGGGATCAAGGGTACCAAGCGTGGTAGTAAGGAAATTGTGAACCCCATGGAATATCATGGCAGCCCCAAGCCCGAGAGCCGGGATGAATCCTCGCTGCCAGCCGCTCTTGAGTGACCGCGCGTATCCCAGGGCCGCACCCGTAAACGCCGTAAACATGCTATGATTGAGGCCGAACAGCCCAGCTCGCAAAATCCACAGGCTGAACATACCCCCGATTTGCGGAGCGCTACCATTGGGCACGCCATCATACGCAGCGCTGACCAGATATAGCACGTTCTCCACGCACGCAAATCCCAGTCCGACCATGGCCCCATAGACCACCCCATCCAGTACGTTATCGAACTCACGCTTATACGCAAGAAAAAGGATAACCAGGATGATCGCCTTCACACATTCTTCCACAATAGGAGCAACGAGACTGGCGGTGGTGATTTCGCGTGCCTGGTCTGTAGCAAGGATCAAGTCGATAGGGAAGCCGACCGCTATCTCCAGGACGAGCGCGAGAATCACAGCGGGAATAGCGCCCCATATGAAAGCCACCAACAATAGTGGCAGTGGCTCTTTCTCATGCCGGTCCAGCCACCACACCAACAACGCATAGATCAGCGTAGGCACAAGCGCGAGGATGGCAGCAATTATTACAACCGAAACAATGTCCATTACAGAATTCGGCTTACAAAAGTACGAAAATGACGGAATCCATTGCGCGTTTCTCTACATGGAGATACTAGAGGATTGTACAATGAGTGCGAACGACCGCGCAAGAAGGCGAGAATCTTGCATGACTGGCACTCTCTTTGCTATATAAAAGCCGGGAGATGTATAATTTAGCTATGTTAGATATTGATCAAAACAGCAGGCTCCAGACCGCGGCAGAAACTGGTAGCGCGCCTGTAGTTGCAACTTACGCGCTGAGAAAGCTTTTTGGCGACTTTGCAGCAGTAGACGGGATCGATTTGAGGGTGCAGCCCGGAGAGGTGTTTGGACTGCTTGGACCGAACGGCGCAGGCAAAACCACCACCATCAAAATGCTTGTGACGCTCCTGACGCCAAGCGAGGGGCGGGCTACCGTCGACGGGTACGATGTGGTGCGCGAGGCACACGATGTTCGACGCTCAATAGGATACGTTCCGCAGGCGCTCTCGGCGGACGGTAGCCTGACCGGTATAGAAAATCTCATGGTCTTCGCCAAGCTGTACGACGTACCTCGCAACGAACAAAGGCATCGCGTGAACGAAGCCCTTGAGTTTATGGGACTAACCGACGCGGCAGGCCGTATGGTCTACACCTACTCAGGGGGCATGATCCGCAGGCTTGAGATCGCCCAGACTTCTCATCCACAGGCCGCGCGTGCTCTTTCTCGATGAGCCGACTATCGGCCTGGACCCCGTGGCCAGGCGTACCGTGTGGAACCACCTCGAAGATATGCGAGAGCAATACGGAACGACCCTCTTTGTGACGACCCATTATATGGAAGAAGCGGAGGCTCTTTGCAACCGAATCGCTATCATGAATCGGGGCAAGGTGGCCGCGCTCGATACACCGGTGGGCCTTATAGCCCAGGTCGGCAAGGAAGACGCCACCTTGGAAGATGCCTTCGCACACTTCACCGGCTCCTATCTGGATTCTGAAACGGGGGGCGGTTGGCGCGAGGCCCGCAGAGTGCGCAGAACAGCGAACAGGCTTCGGTAGCCCACCATCACTCGCCACTCGCCACTCGCCACTCGCCACTCGCTACTCGCCACTCGCCACTCGCCACTCGCCACTCGCTACTCGCCACTCGCCACTCGCTACTCGCTACTCGTCAAGAAAGGCACATAACTTATGACAATGCTCGCCGACAGGACAGGAGAGGTCGGAAGACGGACCGCAATGAAGCCTGGGTTCAACCCTGGGCGAGTTGTGCAGTATGCAAAGAAAGTAGTTGCCATCTCACAAATGGAAGTGCAGAAGCTCTTGCACGACCAGTGGGACATAGTCACCCGATCCGCGCAGCCCGTATTATGGCTTCTGCTCTTCGGTGGCGTATTCGGCAAGCTCCGTGTGCTACCCGAAGGTATGGGCAGCTATCTTGATTTCGTAGCGCCTGGCATACTGGCCCAATCGGTGCTTACTATCGCAATCTTTCAAGGGATCACCGCTATCTGGGAGCGAGATCAGGGCACGCTCCAAAAATACCTTGTGAGTCCCATGCCCCGGTCGGCTCTGGTGCTGGGCAAGGGATTGGGGTCAGGGGTGCGTGGCATCGTCCAGGCGCTCACTATCTCTGTGCTGTCGCTGTTATTGGGCGTGCATCTCCAGTGGAACCCGCTCTCCTGGCTGGGCGCGCTCGTGTTCGTTATGTTGGGTGCTGTATGCTTCGCCACTATCTCGCTCGTGATCGCGGCCCTTGTGCGCAACAGAGAGCGCGTGCAGGGCCTGGGGCAATTGATCTTGATGCCGTTATTCTTCGCATCTAATGCTCTTTACCCTATAACACTAATGCCACCCTACGTGGCAGTCCTATCAACACTCAACCCGCTAAGTTACATGGTAGACGCCCTCCGCTCCCTCATGATCGAAGGCGGCATCACCCATTATGGAATCGTTATTGACATGGTCGTGCTGCTCGTGGTCGATGTGGCTCTCGTATGGCTCGCCGCCAGGCTCTATCCACGAGTTGTGCAATAGTGTGGATTCGTGGAATTACTCCGCGAAGGACCTGTTTCGTAACCCCAGGTGTGTAAAAGTGGATGTTTTTCGGGGATAAAGTGCGGAGAGTGTGGATAATGGATGTGCGCAGGATGTGAACGTGCCCTTGCTTCACATCCTTGGATGTGCAGGAGCGTGTGGACGGAATCGTGTAAAAAGTGGCGGCTTTGCACATCCACAATTCGTATGATGTGCATAGTTCACCGCCGTTGAGGAAAACCCTGCCCTATTTTACACTGGCCTTACATGCTCAAAACGGTCGATCCGCGCACAAATAACACCGGTATCCACGATTCCACATCCCCTACTAAATACGGCTACTCATCCCTCTATATCTATTATGAAATTAAGGGAACCTCTGACCCGATTAAGGCTCACAGTGTGGAGAAATCTTCCCGGCGAAAATTGTGTTGGATCGAATAGAGTTTAAAGTGGGCACAAACATTCGCCTCCTGGTCGCTTCCCAACCTCCATATGACATTTCGCCAGTAGCAATACCCAGGGGTTATCAACCTTATCCACAGGATTGTGTATCTGCTGTTCTGCGTGGGGCAGCCATGATATAATGCCCATAACTCAGCGAAACTACGTTGCAAACGGCTATGGCCGGCAGATGCCAGGAGAGACGGTCGAATGAAGGTATCATGCTTGCAGGAAAACCTGCACCGGGGATTACAAACGGTCGGCAAGGCGGTGGCCAGCAAAACTACACTGCCTGTTTTGAATAACATTCTTATCTCCACCGATGGTGGGCGGCTCAAACTAACTGCCACCAACCTGGAGGTAGGGATCACCAACTGGATCGGCTGCCAGGTAGAGGATGAAGGCGCTATCACGGTTCCTGCCAAGCTCCTGATAGACTTTGTCTCCTCTTTGCCGAACGACACGATCCGAATGTCTTTGGATGAGAAGACGCGCACCCTCCACCTCAAGTGCGCCCGCTTCGAGGCCAATATCAAGGGCATTTCCGCCGAAGAGTTCCCTATTATCCCGGAAGTAACCGAGAAGCCTGCCGCGCGCATACCCGCCCCCCTCCTTAAGGAGATGATAGGCCAGGTTGCCTTCGCGGCTTCGGGCGACGAAAGCCGACCGCAACTTGCCGGTGTCTACGTCCATATCGAGGGGCGCGAGATGATCATGGCTGCTGCCGATGGCTTCCGTCTTTCCAAGCGCATAACCAGCCTCGACGCGCCCGCCGATACAGCCATAAAGCTGATCATTCCTGCGCGTTCGATGGCCGAGCTGGCGCGTGTGCTTCCCGATGCCGATGGCGAGGATGCCGAGCCTGTGAGTTTGGTGCTTACTCCCGGCCGGAATCAGGTGCTCTTCCGGCACGATAGCCTGGAGGTCACGTCGCGCCTTGTCGAAGGCAATTACGTCGATATCAATCGCGTAATCCCCGCCGATTGGGCTTCGCGCACTGTGGTGTCAACCGCCGATCTGTTGAAGGCTGTGCGCATGGCCTCTATCTTTGCCAAGGATTCGGCCAACATCGTGCGCGTTCAGGTAGACGCCGGTGGCGATATGCTTCCCGGCGTGATCACCGTTTCCGCCAACGCCGCCGAGGTTGGCGATAATATCAGCCAGCTTGATTGCATGGTGGACGGTGAGGGTGGGCAAGTGGCTCTGAACGGCAAGTTCCTGATCGATGTGCTTGGCGTAGTCAAGACTTCGCAGGTTGCTATTGAAACTAAGACATACCAGTCTCCTGCGGTTCTCAAGCCCGTAGGCGAGGACGAATTCTTGCACGTGATCATGCCCATGTATCTGCCAAACAGATAACTGTGCAGTTGCCCGATCTTCACGAAGGGGATGTTTCACGTGAAACATCCCCTTCGTATTGACGTTTCACGTGAAACATTCAACAACACCATCCAGCTCCACCAATGCATCTCTTGTTACACGCAAAGCCTTCGGCTATAATGTGAATACATTGAGCCGCAGACCCGAAGGCTAACTGCGTGCGTGCCTGCGACACACTACCGTAGGAGGAGTTCTATGATCCGCAATCTAGTGCGCTGGCTCGTGCGCTTATTCTTCTTCGCTCTAATCGTCGGTGCGGTGGGATTTGTAATTACCCGCTTGATGGGAGGTGAAGATGAGGACTTCGATGACTTCGAAGACCTCGAAGCTAGCTTTGAATTCAACGAAACTCCCGTTGAGATAGACGTTTCAGGACCGGCCACCACCAGCGAGGCCCAGGCCGCGATGCCAGGCGAAATGTCGAGTGAAATGCCGGCAGAAACAGACGCAGAAATGGGACCTGCGGAAAACGCCGAAGAAAGCGCACCCCCTTCATCCCATCCAAGCGCGGACACGATTGCCCTAGATGATCGCCTTCTCGACAACGAAGACACATCAAGCTCGATGAACGCCAGCACAAATGGCTCCGCAGCCGGGTCCAGGCTCATTGATATAAAGGGCATAGGGCCAAATTATGAAACGCGGCTCCGAGCCATCGGCATCAACAATATGAACGATCTGCTCAACGCCGATTCCCATCACATAGCCGAACAGGTGGGCGTGATAGGCGGTGCAAGCCAGGTCGACGACTGGAAGGAACAGGCACGCTCCATGATGTCCGGGGGCAATGCATAACCTGCTGCCCAGCATGTTGCGCGATATGAAGCGAGCTAGCAAGATGCCCCATCCATGACAAACATAGAAGGTCAGAACAAGTACGACGCTACTTCGCGCCCGCGAGGTATGAGAACACGTATGATGAAGCTGGCCCGCGTCTTTATCGCTCGCCTTCCCCCACCCCTCGGCCAACTAATAGCCGCAGTGCTGGGGGAATTGGTTTACCGCTTCGCTCGCCGTTCCCGCCGGGCAGTCATAAGCAATCTCGGTCATGCTCTCGGCCCCATCCCAAAACGCACCCTCAAGAAGTCAGTCCGGCATGTATTTCATAACCTCATGCGCAACTACTACGAGCTATGTCGCGCTCCCAATATGACCGACGCCGACATTGACCGCATGATAGACTTCGATGAGAAGGGCTGGCAGCGAATTGTAGACATCCACAACAGCGGGCGCGGTGTCCTGATGGTCAGCGCTCATTATGGCTCCTTTGATATGGTAACTCAGGTGCTGGCGCGCCACGGTCTACCGGTGACCGCCCTGGTAGCCCAATTCAAGCCCGCCTGGCTCTCCGATTTCATAACCGATATGCGCGCCGTGCGCGGACTTGACCTCCTCCTCGTCGATGAGGAAGAGGGTAGCGGCGTCAATCTGAGCGCCCTCAAGCGCTGCATCACTATACTGAAGAACAACGGCCTCGTCGGCGCTGTGGTTGATCGCAACATGGAGCAGCGTGGCGTTAAGATCAAGTTCTTCGGCCACGATACGGTGGTAGCCGCAGGCGTCGCCAAGATGGCGCTCAGGACGCGCACCCCGGTCGTGCTGGGGATCGCTCGCAGGCTCAACAACTACCGGTTCACCCTAACTTTCGAGGAACCTATCGAACCTGTAGGCTCAGCCTCCAACGAAGAAGACGTCCGAGCCTTGCTCACTCAGGTATTCTCCCGCCTGGAATACCACATATCTCAAAACCCCGAGCAGTGGGTGCTCCTGCAATGTGTATGGCCGGAACGAGAAGCGTGATACGTGATGCGTGATGCGTGATGCCTGACCATCCCATACTGAACACTCGTCACTGGTCACTCGTCATCTTCCGTCGCTATCACGTATCAAGAAGGATCTAATGGCTAATCTGATAACGCTGGCGCGGGTAGTGCTGCTATTCATTACCATAGGCTTTATCTACCTGGGATGGCCGGGCAACGGCCTGCCCGGCGATGCCCTGATCCTGCTGATCGCTACTTTTCTCACCCTCATAGTCTTTCTAGGAGATGCCTTCGACGGCGTAATTGCCCGCGCACGCGGAGAAGTCGGCAACTTCGGCGCTGTCGTCGACATTGCCGGCGACCGCATAGTGGAGAACGCCTACTGGATCGTCTTCGCGCACCTGGGCCTGATTTCGGTCTGGTTCCCTCTCTTGCAGATGGCCCGCTCGTTCACCGTCGACGCCGTGCGCTCCCTCGCCCTCGCCGAAGGTAAGACCGCTTTCGGCGAAAAGACCATGATGCAGTCTAAGTTCGGCTTGTGGCTCGCTGCCTCACGCTTCCATCGCGGTCTATACGGCTCCGCCAAAGTCGTGACTTTCCTCTGGCTGCTGCTGCAAATGGCCCTCACCGTGCAGGTTACCCGCTACCCCGACTGGGCCCAGAACTACGGAAACCTCCTGAGCTTTATGCGGACCGTCGGCATAATCCTGGCAGTCTTCACCATCCTCTACTCTCTATTGCGTGGTGCAGTCGTAGTGTGGGACAGCCGCCGCTACTTCCTCAAATGACCAACAATTCGCAACCTGAACCAACACTCGTTGCCGCAGTCTTCGACGTAGACCGCACCCTGGTCCCTGTCACCACCACTGAGCGCATTTTCATACGCTACCTCCTTCGCAAGCACGTGATCGGCCTGGGCGTCGCCGCCCGCACCGCCATCTTTCTTCTGAAGCAGCTCCGGCATGCCTCGCCCTTCGAGGCCATTCGCCGCCAACGGGCCTATCTGCAGGGCCAACCCTACTCCAAAATGGAAAGAGTGGCCCGCGACTGCTTTGAAACCGACATCAAGCCCCGGCTGTCCGAGGCTGGCCTCGCCGCCATACGCGATCACAAAGCGCAAGGTCACACTATAGTCCTCCTATCCGGCTCCCTCGATTTCCTCCTGCGCCCGCTCGCAGAATACGTGCAGGCCGACCACCTGATCGCCACCCACATGGAGGTCGTCGACGGCAATCTAACCGGACGCATCGTAGGCAACTACCCTTTCGGAAGCTATAAGGCCATGCTAATCCAGCACTTCGCCACCGAACACGGCCTGGACTTCTCCCAATCCTACGCTTACGCCGACCACCACACCGACCATGAGCTACTTCGGCTCTTCGGCACGCCCGTTGTGGTGAACCCCAAATCCAAAATGCAAGAGATCGCCAGGCGCGAAGGCTGGACGGTCAAGGAGTTCAGATAATGGAGCGTGCTACAAGGCCAATGCTCATAGCCCACCGGGGCGGCTCACTGGAGGCCCCGGAAAACACCCTGGCCGCTTTCCGCCACGCGGTCTCCGTCGGCGCGAAATATGTAGAGCTTGACGTACAAATGTCCAGCGATGGTGCCCTGGTGATTATCCACGACGACACCCTGGATCGCACAACCACCGGCAGCGGCCCCGTAGGTGACCGCACGTTCGAGGAGCTAAGGCAACTCGATGCAGGCTCGCATTTCGCACCCGAATACGCCGGGGAGCGCATTCCCACCCTCCGCGAGGTACTCGACCTCTGCCTTGATGCTGATGTGGGCGTGGTCATCGAGCTGAAATCACCGCCCCTTTACCCCGGTATGGTGGAGAAGGTCGCCGCTCTCCTGGGCGAGATGTGGCTACGGGGCGCCGAAAACCTCTGGTGTATCTCGTTCGATCATTACGCGATCCGCCAACTGCGTGCCCTCGATCAGACTATCCCCCTCGGCTACCTGTACGAGCCGCACGAGCAGCAGTTCGTCCATCCCGACGACACTGTTCAAGCCTACTGCCCCTACTACCGCACCGCCCTCGCCCATCCCGATCAGGTCCAGCGCGCCCATGAGCTTGGCAAACTCGTCTTTGTCTATACAGTCGACGATGCAGACGATGTACGCCGCTTGACAATGGCCGGAGTTGATGGTATGGTGACTGACAGGCCGGAAGCTCTTATAAAGCTCTCCCATTCTTGATTCTATGCAGCCGGAGTTATTCCAGCACTCGCCATATGCGCCTTGATGTGCTACCTGACTCTCCACTCCCACTTCCTCGTCAACTCAGGTCAGATATGCTCTTCAGCCCGGAATGAGCAACAACTGAGCAGTAAATGGCCTCGCGAATGAGCAGGGCGAGCCTGCATAATACTGTCGTGGGGCGTCCGCGATGGCTACCCCGTCGTGGACGCCACCTATTCACACAATGCGATGGGAGCAGGTAACAGAGGGCTGATACATGACCGAAGCGGAAAAGATGGCCGTTGTACGGCGCTATTTCAAAGAGTTGTGGAACAAGGGCAATCTCGAAGTCGCCGATGAGATCCTCGCGCCCGGTTTTGCCGGGCAGGACGGCGGGATGTCAGGCCCCGATGCGGCCCGGCTATACGTTTCAAGCTACAGGAACGCCTTCCCCAACATCCATTTCACCCTCCTCTCTCTCCTCTGCCAGGGCGATCTCGTGATAGCAAGCTGGGTGGGCACAGGCGCTCACGAGGGCTCCGTGGCCTGCCCCGATGCCGCCACGCCGGGCAAAGAGCGAGCCATCACCGGCTTGAGCGTCTACAGGCTTGAGAAGGGCAAAATCGCCGATATGTGGATTGGCGCAGAGGCCATCCACCAGGTTCAGAAAAAAGACAAAGAGAAGCAATTAGCGCACCGCCGCAACTAACCCCTACCTTCGCGCCTCCAATATCCCCACCAGTTGCCTGAGCGCGGCCATCATCTGCTGCATCTGCTTCTTGCCGATCAGCTTGCCCCACTCCTCCTCAAGCCCCAGCACCACGCGCCGGGCGACCTCCATCACCTCGTTCCCGCGCCCCGTCAAGCGCACCAGTATGGCGCGTCCATCGGCCGGGTCCGGCACGCGCCCCACATACCCATGTTCTTCCAGGTAATCCACCAGGTAGCCCATCGATTGCTTGGTCATCTGAGCTTCTTCGGCCAGGTCGGTGAGCCTCGAACCGCGCTCCTGGTCTATATGCCGCCACACCGCCAGGTGCGCTATCCGTATATCCTCGAACCCCGCCTCCAGCACCCCCTTATATATGCTATCCACAACCTTCAGAAAGGGCACGCGCAACAGCGCTCCAATGAGCCTGTGCGACTGATCGTGGCCGTTATTGCTGCCGCTTTGATCCATGGGCTACCCCCAGGAAAATTGATCAGAGAATCTGACGAAAACCTATTGACAAATTAGTCAAAATCTCTTACTATTATGGTCAGAATAACTTACTAACTCATTCTAACCCAGACCAGGCAAGAATGCAACCCTTTTCACCATAATGGAGGAAACTGAAATGCCAACCCATACTATGGAGGCGACAATGACCACCCTTGAACAGAACAAGGCCCTCATACGCAGGTTCGTAACAGAAGACTTGAATACTGACAATCGCGATGTCGCCGACGAGTTGGTGAGTGAGGATTTCGTTGACCACACCAACCCGCCCCATCTCAAATATGGGCTGGATGGTCACAAAGGGATCGTACGGATCTTCCGCTTGGCCTTCCCAGACCTGGAATTCATCATCGAGGATATGGTCGCTGAGGGCGACAAAGTGGTTGTGCGCATGCCCTTCAAGGCCACCCATCTCGGCGACTTCTTCGGCATCCCCGCCACCGGCAAGCAAGTCTACGTCGAAGGCGTGCATATCCTCCGCATCGCCGACGGCAAGGTAGCCGAGCACTGGGGCAGCAACGACGACCTGGGCCTCATGCGCCAGCTAGGCGTCCTACCGGAAGGTATGTAGTGCTACCTGACCTTGCCCCACAGGTCATACTCTGTGCTCTCGGTAATCAGCGCCTGCACCACGTTCCCCTGCTGTAGCTCCACACCCTTCGGCGCTTTCAAGAACACCATCCCGTCCACTTCCGGGGCCTGCCTGTAAGTCCGCCCAGCATAGATCGGCACAGTGCGCCCTTTCCCATCTTCCAGGGTGCCTGTGCCGTCTATCAGTACCTGCATAGTCTTCCCCACCAATCGGCGGTTCTTGGCCGCGCTGATCTTCTGCTGGCGCAGCATCGCCTCACGGTAGCGCTTCATCTTCAGCTTCTCAGGCACCTGGTTCGGCATATCCGCCGCCGGCGTCCCCTTCTCCGGCGAATAAGTGAACATCCCCACGTTGTCGAACTTCATTTCGTCAATGAAGTCCAGCAGTCCCTTGAACTCCTCGTCGGTCTCGCCGGGGAACCCCACAATAAACGTGGTGCGGATCGCTATATCGGGCATGGCCTCTCTCAACTGCCCGATCAACCGCCTGTTGCGCTCCACGTCGTTAGGTCGCTTCATCCTCCTGAGCATCTCCGGGTGCCCATGCTGAAGCGGTATGTCTATATAGCGGGCCACCTGTGGGTGCCGCGCCATAGTCTCGATCATCAGTGGCGTTAGCTGAGTTGGATAAGCGTACATCAACCGCACCCACATAATATCGGGCGCTGTCTCCGCTATCCGGTCAAACAGGTGCGCCAGCCCATCGCGCAGCCCCAGGTCAATACCGTAATAAGTGCTGTCCTGCGCGATCAACACCACCTCGCGCACGCCCTGCTCGGCAAGCTCGGCCACTTCGCCCGCGATCTCATCTATCGGACGCGACACATGCTTCCCCCTGATCGCCGGGATAATACAGAAGCCGCACTTGTGGTCGCACCCCTCGCTGATCTTCACATACGCGCTGGGCCCCTTCGCCTTGCGCCGGAAGCGCTTCAGTTGCGCTGTCGGCTGCACAGGTGCGATAGGGGCCCAGGCCACCGACTGAGGCCCACCGATCTCGGTCTCTTTCCTCAATGGCGCGATTGTCAGCAATCCAGGGTCTTCACCCACAACCCCTCGCTCCCGCAATCCGCGCAGGTTCTCAACGAAAGGCACGATCTCAGGCCACGTGCGTGTCGACAGTACGCCGTCCACGCCCGCCACCCACTCAGGCACATCAGCCGCGTAACGCTGGCTCATGCACCCTGCCGATATCAGCAATTGCCCGTCGCGCTTGCTCTCGGCCAGCGTGCGCAATTCCCCAACCGACTCGTCCACCGCAGCTTGCAGGAACGCGCAGGTGTTCACAATAAGCACGTCCGAATCTTGCGGCGTGGCGCTCTGCTCGTACCCGGCCTCAGTCAGAAGGGCGCTCATCCCCTCGCTGTCCACGTTATTCTTCTCACACCCGAGCGTTACTATATTGAATTTAGGCATATATCTTCTAATATTATCTGTAATTGATGAATTGCAAGGCCACAGGCAGATCGTCCGCCTTGCCGCGCAGGTGCTGAATTACACGTTGCAACTCGTCCTTGCTCTTCGACATAATTCGCAGCGACTCGCCCTGTATCTGTGGCTGCACCTTCGGGAAACTGCTCCTGATATCTTTGCTGAGCGACTTGGCAAGCTCCTCGTTCAGCCCGCGTTGCAAATCAACCACTTGCCGGTATCGGCCGCCCGAAGCAGGCTCCACGTTCCCAAACTTGAATATCTTGAGCGACAGCCCGCGCTTGATCGCCTTGCTCTGCAAAATATCCTTGATAGCCGCCAGGTGGAACTCGCTATCCGTATTGATCGTGATCTTATTCCCCTCAAGGTCGATCTCAGTCTTGCTATCCTTCAGATCGTACCGCGTGCGCACCTCGCGCAGCGTCTGGTCAACAGTATTGACCATCTCCTGCCGCTCGAAATCGCTAACCACATCAAATGAAAATGTATCTGGCATAAACTCTCCTCACCAATTCCGACTACCGACTACCGACTACCGACTACCGACTACCGACTACCGACTACCGACTACCGACTACCGACTACCGACTACCGACTACCGACTACCGACTACCGACTACCGACTACCAACTACCGACTACCGACTACCGACTACCGACTACCAGCAACCAGGAACTTGGAACGAGCAACTAAGGCTGAATCACCTGCTCATTCCCCGCCTTATCCCACTTCTTCTCCACAATCAGATTGTCAGGCGTGCCCATAATCCCCCGGTCCGCGCCATTCACATACACGCGCACCGAGTCCGCACGCCCTACCCTCAATTGAATTGTATTCTTGCCCGTCCATTGGCGAGATGTGCCTATAGCAAGCGTGCCCGCGAATTGCTGCACGCCGTCTATGCGAACGCTGATCCACGACTCGTGCCCGCTTATCACCACCTTGAGCGTAATAGACGCTGCTGCCGGAATAGACACCGTAGCGGTAGAAGGATTCGTACCCGTGATAGTCCCCGCCACCCCTGTGCCTGGGATAGTCGCCACGGGCGAGCTGCTGGACGGCGTCGGCGGCACCAGCACGGTGGGCGTGTTGAACGCTCCTCCATTGGGATTACTGGCTATGGCAGTCACACTTCCAACGGGAGCCGCCGTTATCGTAGGAGGGCGCGCCGATATAGGCGGGGTGGGTGGTGGTTGGCTTTGCGGCCCTGCGTAAGCACTGTATATGAAGTAGAACACTATCAGCAATGGGATCGCCAGCAGCGAGAGCGCGATGTACTGGCTACCATACCTTACTCGCGTATCGATCCGCTCATTGCTCAGCGGTTGGATGCTGATCTTATCCTGGTCCGGCCGTATTGCTGTCTTACTGGGCGGCTCTCCCCGCGCGGCTTTGATCCGCTCGCGTGTCGGCTGGCTTTGCGCGTCGTAAAGAGCCAGCGCCTGGTCGGCGTCGATCTCCAGGTAGGATGCATAGTTGCGAACGAAACCCCGCGCGTACACCGGCCCGGGCAGCGCTGCCGTATTGTCGTCCTCCAGCGCGAGCAGGTACTTCTGACGTATTCTAGTGCCGATCTCTGCGTCGGCTAGCGACAGGCCCCTTGCCTCTCGTGCCGTGCGCAGCACCTCTCCTAATGATGCCAAACATCTTCTCCCATGGTACGTGATGCATATTGAGTGGCGGGTGATATGTATCTGTAACTCGTTCTTATAGGTTCAAGCAATGAGTGCCCGTTCCGAGTGTTTCACCCCTTAACATAACGTGCTGGCATAGGTTCCGTCAAGTTTCCGCCAACGCAATCTGCCCAAAACCACCCGAAAGTACACCCCAAAACCTGTCCAGATTTGCCCCACCAATGCCTTATTGTTAACGAGGGCAAGACCAACCATGTAACCCCACAAACACCAGAATCCCGATCAACCACTGCCCAAAGGTCCACATCCGCTAATCAGCAGTCCGAACCGGCCACTCGTCACTCGCCACTCGCCACTCGTCACTCGCCACTCGCCACTCGTCACTCGCCACTCGCCACTCATCACTCGTCACTCGCTTGTTCCGGGGTGATAGATCAGCGTAAGCGCGGGCGCGCATCCTCAAGTGCCGCCAGTGGCTGCAACTCCTCCGCCTGAGCCAGTAGCCGCGTACCCACCTCTTGATCCGCTGGTGCGGAGCTATTCTGCATATAGCTGCTGATCAGTTGCAAAGATGGCGGGTAAAGAGCGATTATCGCAGACTCGATCTCGTCGAGCGGAACCTTCTCGCTGGTGATCCCTCGGAGGTCGAACTGCGGGTCCTGCGCCGCCATATCGCCTCCTCCCGTAGCTATGCGGTAGCCAAACCCGTCGGGTACAAGCCGGTCCTTGTGGTTCTCAAGCAGTATCTGCGCCTCCTGCTGCCCTTGCAGATCGCCGGTGGCGACCACAAAGTCGGCATACACAGGCCGCTCCCCAAGATTGCTGTCTATAAACCCGTTGAGCGTATCCATGTAGGAGGCCTGCAAGCGCTGCGGGACTATCCCCGTATTGATCCACTGCTGGAGCAGCACCTTGTATTCCGCGAGCGGCCCTGCATTCTTGCTCACCACGTCAGGGTAGTTGCGCTCCAGGTAATCTATATAGAAAGGCTGGCGCAGCATCTCCTTATCTATTACCACCACGTCAGGACGTTCATTCAGCACGTGCTGCAAGTAGAAACTTGCCGATGTGATATCCCAGTAGTCGGTAAGCACCACCGCATTCGGGCGATAATTCTTGAATGCGTTGCGGATGAATAGCTCCGCGGTGTAGTTATCGCGATGCCCTGCTGCTCCCCAGTTGATAAGCAGGGCAACCACAGGCAAGATCGCCCCGCCAACCAATGCGCCCGCGACCTTACGCGTCAGCACTCCCCTATCCTGCACCCGGTCGCGTATCCAGAGCGCTCCCTGGGCTATACCCAGCCCAGCCAACCACAGGGCTATGATATAGAACGGCACATAGTAGGTCGCGATCTCTCTGATGCTGTAGTTGAGTGCGGCCAGCAAATCTACAAGGGCTATCGCTCCTGTGGCGGCCAGCAACCCTCGATCCTTCCGCCACAGGTAAAGCACCCCGGCTCCAATCGGCACCAGCAGAATAATACCCAGCCATATACCGAACTGATTTGCGATGAAAATGAAGGCATCGGTCACATGGTTGCCGAAATCGCCGCTTCCAAAGAGACCCTGGTAGTTCTGGGCCGTCACAAGCCTCCAGAAGTTGTTCCAGCTATCGGGCGATCCCCAATCGATCAATGGGTCCATGCTCGAACAAATCGGCAGGTAAAGGAATAGCAACAGCGGCACAAGCCCGGCGCTGATCAGCCTCCCCAAGTGCCGGAAGATTCGGCGCACTATCTCACCTGCATAGCGCAGAGGGGATAAGAGCAGCACGACCACACCGGGCAGCAACAAAAAAGTCAGGTAGTGATTGGTCAAAGAGAGGCCAATAGTAAACACCAGCAGATGCGGTACCCGCACAGAGGAAGGCCACTCCCTCGATGGGCGGCGCGAAGCACCCGCCGCACCGCCTGCGATATCGGCAACCAGCGCCCTCCGAGCGCGCAACGCCAGCCACAGGATAGCCATTACAAAAGCAAAGTGAAGCGTGTAGAACTTCCCCTGAGTCGCCCAATTCCAGAAAGTAAGCGATACAGCAAGCAACCCCGAAGCAGCCAACCCGCCTGCCACAGCTGCCCACTCAATTGCTGATCCATCTTCTTCAATCGCCCTATCCGGCGCCAGCCCAGGCGCGGGTGGTGCGGCGCGCTTCTTGTTGCCTGTGCCGGAGGCTACTCGCGCAGATTTGCCGGATGTGCCTGCTCGTGCCGAGGCAGAAGTACGTGTTCGCGCGCCACGTGCTACCACAACACGCCGGAAAGCCTCCATTCCCACCAGCGTATCAACCACAAGCACATAGAAAAGGCCCACCGCCACCGCCCCAAAAAGCGCCGACACCAAGTTCAGACGCCATGCCGGGTCGCCGAAAGGCAAATGAACGAACACTATTGCGATCAAAGTGTAGAGCGGATACCCCGGCGGGTGTGCTATCCCGGCGGTCCAGGCAACCGTGGTCAACTCCCCGCTGTCGGTGAAGTTGAGCGTAGGCGAGCAGGTGATCAAGTAGAGAACAAATGCCGCCACTGCTGGCAACAAGGCAATAGCGCTATTAGGCATTGGCCTGGCCGGGCTTGCCGTTGCCTTAGCTGTCTCTATACTTTTCGGCGATTGCTGCACCTGCTCGGAACCTTCCTGGCTCTGTTAGCCCAAATCGGCATGCCCAAAGCCACTCTCGTCTATGGCAGAAGTGATAGCGTTTGGCGACCGCTCCACATTATACGTGATGCGCGAGGGTTCTAAACATGAAGCATCCCGAATATAAGATTCAGATTTGCAGACGTACAATCTTGTTCTAAAATAGCCAAAATCGCGGTTTTGCCGCGATTTTGGCTATTTTAGAATGCTCTCCCCACCATACGCTCAATATTACAGGTAGTCCTTGAACCGCTCGGTAAGCTGTGGCGACCGCAACTTCCGTAGCGCTTGTGCTTCGATCTGGCGCACGCGCTCGCGGGTCAATCCCATGTGCTCACCCACCTTCTCCAACGGATACTGGTGTCCATCGCCCAGCCCGAAACGCATCTGTAGCACCAGCTTCTCCCTCGGCGTCAACACCTGTTCAAGCGTCGTCTGCAACTCGTCCTTCAACAGCTCAAGCCCGGCTTCCTCGTCTGGTGTGGCCAACTCGTTATCGCTGATGAAATCGCTCAACTGGTTCTCGTCACTATCCTCTCCCAACGGCGCGTCAAGCGACATCGGGGCTTCGGCGGCCCGCAGTATCTCCCGTATCCTGTCGCCAGTCATCCCCAGCGCCTCCCCGATCTCCTCAGGCTTGGCCTGCCGTCCCATCTTCTGCGAAATCTCCTGGCTGACCTGTGTGATCTTGCCCATCGCCTCCCCAATATGTGCCGGAAGCCGTATCGGGCGCGACTGCTCGGCGATGGCACGCAATATTGCCTGCCTTATCCACCACGTGGCGTAAGTAGAAAACTTAAACCCGCGCGACGGATCGAACTTGTGAACGGCCCGCAACAAGCCCATATTTCCTTCCTGGATCAAGTCCAGCAACGTAAGCCCCCTCCCCACGTACTTCTTGGCGATGCTCACTACTAGCCGCAAATTGGCGAGCACAAACTTCTGCGTCGCCTCTACATCTCCATCTGCTATCTTGTGGGCAAGCTCAAGCTCCTGGTCGCTCTTGAGGAGCGGTGCCTGGCTTATCTCGCGCAGATACAGGCGCACAGGGTCGGTTACGAACCCCGGATCGACGTTCGCTAGCCTGTCTATATCTGTGAGCATATTATCGTCGGTGCTGTTTTCAAGATCATGATCTTCCGCCATCAATCGTGCATCCCCGTCCCTTGCCCCGTTCTTCTTTGAAGCGCTGGCATTGACCGCCGCGCCAAGCCTGGCATCTTCGGGGTCTGGGCTTTCAAGCGCTTCCTGCTCCATCTCCTTCAATTCCTGGTAGAGTTGCTCTCCTTCAGGGCTTTCTTCGCGTGCGACCTCGGTGGCGCTAGGTTCGTCCATCGGCACATATGTGTACTTTTCGACCAAAGCGATCTCCTCCTGGCTCAGTCGCGATCCGTTGGTGTGCGCGCCGCCACCCTTCTGTCGGATTCGCGTGCTATTCACAGGATCGCTGTCTGCTGTATCGCTGCTAATTACCTCATCCTTATGTGACTGCCTCGGCATCGCTGGCTCCTTTTATACCAGCCCCTCATATGGGAGCAATTATCATGCCTACACCCGGCTCGGCTATGACCTGGCCGTCCTGCACCACCGTTTGGCCCCTCAGCACCACAGTGTGCACGCTACCGGTGACAGACATACCGTCGAACGGTGTCCAACCGCACTTCGTTTGAAGGCGGGTATCGTCAATGATCCACTTTTGCGTCGTATCTACTTCAATATACGTTTCAGGCTGCGGTTTTGTTCGAAAGATACGTGCCGGTGCATTGTACATCATCTCGACCAGCCGGTCTATCGTCAGCCGACCCTCGCTGACTGCGGTCAGCATCAGCGGCAAGGATGTCTCCAGGCCGGGCACGCCGAAAGGTGGCTTGGCGCTTCTCTTCTCCTCGATCGTGTGGGGGGCATGGTCTGTCGCGATCATATCTATCACGTCGATGTTGGCCCATAGCGCGTCGCGGTCGCGGACGCGTTTGAGCGGTGGGCGCATGATCCCCATCCCCTCAAGCCGTGGTACATCTTCTTCCGTCAAATACAGGTGGTGAGGCGCTACCTCGCAGGTGACTGGTAGTCCCCTCTCTTTAGCGTCACGAATAAGCTCGATCTCGATGGCCTCGCTCACGTGGCAGAAATGGACCCCTCGCCCTGTGGCCGGAACCAGCCCAAGCACCGCCGCCAGCGTGCGATCTTCCGCGTGCACGCACAATGGCCTGTTGTGCGGCCATGCAACCATAATGTCGCGGATCGTCTCTAGGTCCTCGATCTTCAAATCGCCCGTTGTATGGTCGAGATACAGCTTCAGGCCCACAACCTGCGGGGCGACTTGCTCGAAAGTAGTGATGTTATCGGGTGATGCCCCGTAAAACAGGCCAACATCGCACACGATCTTGCCTTCCGCTGCCTCCCGCTTGCGTTGCAACGCCTCCGGTGACACAACGGGCGCGCCCGGATTATTAGGCATATCGAGGACCAGAGTGATCCCCCCTGCAACGGCCGCACGAGTGCCCGTAAGGAAATCTTCCTTATCGGTAGCGCCAGGGTCGCGCAAGTGTACGTGGGGGTCGATAAGTCCAGGCAGGCGAATAATCTGCGGCATACTAGCATTGTACCGCCTGTAACACAAAACGCAAAATGGCTCTGTCCTCCATCTTTTCTCTACTTTGGCTACCTGCCATTAAGGTACAATAAATACCATGAATGACGACCCAGACCTGAACCTCATGCACATAGTCCGCCCCGCATCCGAGCGCCCCACCGATGGCGCGCCTGTACCAGGACTCCTCCTTCTGCATGGCCGTGGAGCCGACGAAGGCGACCTGCTGGGGTTAGAAGGTGCACTCGATCCGCGCTTCACCATTGTCAGCCCGCGTGCTCCCTACCGCCTCGGCCCAGGCTGGGCCTGGTATGGTATGCCGGAGATCGGCAGGCCGGACCCCGAATCGTTTCTCGCCAGCCTTTCTGACCTGCGCGACTTCGTAGCTGATCTGCCTGCCGCTTATGGGATAGATCCCAACAGGCTCTATATATTAGGGTTCAGCCAGGGCGCGATCATAGGCTCCGTGCTGACCATGATCACGCCAACTACAGTGCGTGGCATAGTCATGCATAGCGGGTACGTGCCCCAGGCTCTTGGCAACATCGAGCTTGATATCAAACCCGATGGCCTGGCGGGCAAGCCTTTCTTTGTCGCCCACGGCAAGTATGACGACACGCTGCCCGTAGCTTTCGCCCGCGACTCCTATGAATACTTACAAGAGGTCGGTGCCGACGTAATCTATCAGGAGTACCCCATAGGCCATTCGATCAGCGAAGAAAGCCTCTACGACCTCAGCGAGTGGCTCACCCTTCAACTCGACAGCAAAAGGCCGCTGGCTTAAATGCAAAATCGGCGGTTATACCGCCAATTCTTTCTTGTCTAACGCCCTCCCCGGATAAGTCGTTAGATTGGGCCGCTTTACGCTTTAGTAGCGGTTGCGGTTTCTGTTCGCGCCTGCGCCGACCGTGTTATAGCAGTCGGAGCAATAGACGGGCTTGTCGCCGCGTGGTACGAACGGAACCTGTGTCTCTTGGCCGCAGTTCGCGCATGTGACCGTGGTCATCGTGCGCTCGCGGTTGTAGCCACCACCACCGCCGCCATAGCCACCGCTGCTGTAGCCGCCGCCCCCGCCGTAGCCGCCATAGTTGTCGCCATAGCCACTATTGCGGTTTGCCTTCTTGGCCGCTCGGCAAGACGGGCAGCGAGTAGGCTCGCTGAAACCCTTCTGCGCATAGAAAGCCTGCTCACCTTCAGTGAAGGTGAAAGTCGCACCGCACTCGCGGCACGTAAGTATCTTATCTGCCATATTTGCTCTTTCTTCCCCTTTGTGCGTGTAGGAAACCTAAATTTACTCCGGTGTCTGGCACAGAAGTGTAGAGTAGAGGGTGTTCACGCATATACCGGGGAGGAAAGCGCGAGAAATCCTGCTTACCTATGACCTTTGCCAGTTCCAACCACTACCAATTGTAACACACTTATTCTTGAATAGCAATAGCTTGCTTACATGCGAGTCATGCTGAGAATATGAGCACAAACAAGGCGCTGATTATCCTACTTTTAGCACAGAAAGTATGTTACCCGCCGGGTCCTTGAACCAGGCTATGTCCGGGCCTCGACCTGAGGATAGCCCTCGAAGAATACCCTTCTCATCAGTAATATTCTCGTAGTGCTCGAACTCGACCCCCTTGCCGGTCAATTCATCTACCGCTTCATCGATGTCGTCAACGGGGAAATTTAGAATCGTGTAAGTCGCAGGAACATGGTCGTCCTTAGGGTAAACAAAGATGCCGTTTCCGCCCTCGATCTTAAGCATCAGATTTGCGGCCTCCTCTTCCACATCAAGCCCCAAAGTCTGCCCGTAAAACTCCCTTGCCGAGCCCAGGTCGTTTACCGAAAAACCGCTGAATGCTTTGGTATCCTTGAACACTTTTCCCCTCCTGTCTTTCCTTAGCTTTGCTATGAATACTCGATACTCAGGCGCGCCCGTTATTGCAGCCCTTGGACCAGCCCCGCATATTTGTCTACCAGCTTGCGCGCCTCCGACTCCGTATCCGCTTCCGCGATCACATGGAACAGAGGGCGGTCTGCGTCCGGCAGGATCAAAGCCCACTCGCCCTTACCCAGGTCTATCTTGACCCCATCTACCTGCCGGGTAGCGGTATCGTGGTATTGCTCATTAAGTATGCGCATCACCCGCCCCTTATTCTCCCAGGGGCAGGGCACACGGGCGCTCCAGGTGGCATAGTGAGGCAGGTTATCTACTGCCTGCGTAAATGTTATCCCTTGGGACGAAGTAAGTTCCAGCACCTTCGCGACGGCGAACAGGCCATCGGCTGCCGGGTGGAATTGCGGGAAGATAAACCCCACCAACCCACCGCGAGCGTCGCCCGCCACCACCACACCCGCGCGCAACGCCGCCGACATCAGCGCGTACGAATTGAACCGGGCGCGTACGATCTCGGCTCCATACTTGGCGGCGATCTTCTCGAAGATCGAAGGGGCATACACCGGCACAACCGCCAGGCCCCCCGTACCCGTCTTCTCTTTGTGCTGCGCGAGCGCCATGTCCACCACCGCGGCCATTGAAGTCATCTCAGGGATGCGCTTACCGCGTGCATCCACAAACACCACGCGCTCTCCTCCTGGGTCTATACGCACGCCGAACCCCGCATCCAGCGTGCACGTGATCGCCCCCAACCTCGATATAGCCTCGTCGAATTGCTCGTCGGTCTGGTACAACGATGCTTCGTGTACTACGGCATTGAGGGCCACCACGTCGGCATTGAGCCTGCCGAGCAAATCAGGCAGCACCAGGCTAGGTGATGAATTGGCATAGTCCACCGCGATGCGATTGTACTTGTCAGGCGCGTTCTTGATCGCATCCACGTCCAGTTGCCGCAAATACGCTACTCCGTAGCGATGCTCCACATCATTGGCGTAGTCGATCCGCCCCACATCCTCC
Source organism: uncultured Chloroflexia bacterium (assembly GCA_963797095.1). Taxonomy (GTDB): domain Bacteria; phylum Chloroflexota; class Chloroflexia; order QHBQ01; family JADMIH01; genus JADMIH01. The sequence goes on from CAWCNY010000002.1 coordinate 102,388, forward strand.
AGGTACACGCGTCGGAAGTCTTCGCGGAAGAAATAACCCTCTATCTTGCGCTCTGCCGCCTTGTCCAGATCCAGGCCGCGCTTGTCGAAGAACTTGATATCCACCACGCGAGCGTCAAATGGCGACAGGCGTACGTGCACCCCACCCGCCGCATTGATGGCTCGTGTGTAAAAGCGTGCCACCGGGATCGGCACGTTGCGTAAGTCGAGCACATTGATCCCTGCTGACGGTAACCCTGATATGATAGCGCGCTTGATCATACGCGGTGTGTAATGGCTGTCGCGGTTGACCGTAACCGTGCTCCCCTTCGGAAAGATTCCCCCGTAGGCCGCGCCCAGCTTGGCTGCGAACTCAGGCGTAAGGTCGACGTTCACCAGTCCCGTGACCCCGAAGCGCCCAAACAGGTTGCGGCGGCCCTGCGCACCCCAGATCAGCGACGATGCAATAGTGGCCCCGCTCTCTATCTCTTTGGCGGGCCATATCTTTACGTTGGGGCGCACCACCGCGTTCTCGCCTATGATCGTCGTATCGCCTATCACCGCCCCCTCGAACACCATTGCATGTGGCTTCACGTTTACCTGCGTCTGGAGGATGGCCCCACGCACCTCTGCCCTCTCTCCGACATAACAGTTGCGCCAGATAATAGCCCGGTCTATCGTAGCGCGTGACTCAATGATCGTAGAGTCGCGTATGACCGCTGGCCCGCGAATCACCGCTCCATCTTTTACCCTCACGCCCGCGCCCAGGTACACAGGGCCTATGACCTGCGCGTCTCGGTCGATCTCTACCTCTTCTTCTACCCAGATACCGGACCCCGGCTCAAGCTCCCTCCCTTCGCGTGGCAGATTCAATTGTCCGCTCAAATAATCGGCTGTCGCGATCATATAATCAGGAATAGATCCAATATCGCACCAGTAGCCCTCGGCCACATAGCCGAACATCGGGCGTCCTTTTTCAAGAAGGAGTGGGAACAATTGATTGCTGAAATCAAACACCTGCCCCTCATCATAGTAATCGAACACCTCAGGCTCAAGAACATAAATGCCGGTGTTGACCGTGTCCGAAAAAACCTCGCCCCAACTGGGCTTCTCCTGGAACTGGCGTACCTTACCATCATCATCAATAATCACCACCCCGTATTCGAGTGGATTGGGCATACGCTTGAGCACCAGCGTAGCCACTGCCTTCCGCTCTTTGTGATACTCGATAGCTGCTGACAGGTCGAAATCGGTCAGCGCATCGCCTGAGATCACAATGAAGGTCTCATCCAGCCACTCGCCTGCCTGGCGCACAGAACCGGCAGTGCCCAGGGGCGACTCCTCCACCGTATAGCTGATCTTCATCCCGAAGGTAGAGCCATCCCCCAGGTTCTCCTGAATTACGGCAGCGAGATATTGCAGCGTAATCACCACCTCGGTGATCCCGTGCCGCTTCAACAACTCTAAAATGTGGGTGATAACAGGACGATCTACCACGGGGACCATCGGCTTGGGACGCCGGATCGTCAACGGGCGCAGACGCGAGCCTTCGCCTCCTGCCATGATTACTGCTTTCACGGGTTTGCCTCCAATACTAGGACGAGGGGCGAAAAGCGATGGATGAAATTAAATTCAGGGCTACTCGGCCATGATCTTGGCTCATTCTCCCAGGCCCGTCGTCTTTCACCCTCACCGCTGCCTGCGTGCTTGAGGCGGGTGCAGGCGCGCCTTTGCGCCCGATCTAGTGGATTATACACGATGCACTCAGGAACAAAAAGAGGTATCATAGCGTCTACACTGTGCAGTCTAATTGCTCTCAGGAGGAAAGCATGCTGATAAGATTCGCCAGATTAGTAATCGCCGTAGGGTTGCTTGTTGCCCTTGCTGCCTGCGATAGTACCTCGCCCACGGCCACGCCCGTGACGCCCGCCACACCCACTACCTCCCTCACTCCCACTACCTTCATCCTCGATACTACCGGCACTATCGCCGGTATCCACCAGACCCTGACCATAGGCGAGTCGCGCACCGCCACCTTCAAGGACGGCTCCAACCCGGAGACTAAGATCACCGTCCCCGATCAGCAATATGCCGACCTGGTGACCCAGGTATCCAAAGCCGACTTCTTCAACCTCCAGGACAGCTACGATTCAGGCACAGTGTCCGACGACATATATTACTCGCTCACAGTAAAGCAAGGCTCACAGTCCAAGACAGTCAAAGTCGCAGGAGTAGGTGGCAAGGACATCACCCCTCAAGCCCTGAGCGACCTGATTACCATGCTTCTGAACATCCAGAACGGCGGAGCAACATCTTAGTTAAGAACGAAAGACGCAATATGCCGAACGAATCAAGCAACCTGGAGCTATTCGTGATAGAATAGAAACGCTTTGGCCTACCCTGCCAGGTGACGCCACTCGTCACCCGCCATTCATCGCCCTCCGGTAACCATCCGGCGTCCTTCCTCTTTCGTCCCATAAGGAGCAACCATGTCAGACGAAGTACCGGCGATCCTCACGAACGTCGACATTCAGAAGATCATCCCGCATCGCTACCCATTTTTGCTGGTGGATAAGATTATCGAGATCGAGTGGGGCAAGCGGGCCATCGGAATCAAGAATGTCACGGTCAACGAGCCTTTCTTCCAGGGCCACTTCCCCGGCTTCCCGGTTATGCCCGGTGTCCTCATGATCGAAGCTCTCGCCCAGGTGGGGGCTGTGGCAGTGCTTGGGATGCCTGAGAACAAAGATAAACTGGCCTTCTTCGCCGGTATAGACGAGGTGCGCTTCAAGCGCCAGGTAGTGCCGGGTGACACCCTTCGCCTGGAAGTCACCCTCACGAGAGTGCGCGGCCCTATCGGGCAGGGCACGGGAGAAGCCACAGTTGACGGGCAATTAGCCTGCCGTGGGTCGTTCATGTTTGCGCTGGCTAATAAAGACCAGGGTTTGGGTACAGGAGATCAGGGTTGACCTATATGTGACCCATGTTCCCCGATCTCACTCCCGGAGCTATCGGATGGGAGCGGAACAGGCATCACATACTAAACCGGCTGTCGAGGCAATTGTTGAGGAAGCCGAGACATTACATGGCGGTACTTGGATACACGTCAAGTCAGCATGTCTGCATAATGCCGACCTAAGCGAGCGTGTACTCTGGTGCCTGGGTGTGGACTGGCAGCGCACATGCCAAAATTTGGGCCAGGCTACTAAGATCAGCCTGCTATTCAATGCCGCTTTCTGTTGGGAGTGGTGGGCCGTTGCCGGTTATCGGCTCTCGTATTGGGTAAATTCACGCCGCATCCCCTACCTGGGACGCCACCACATTTTGCAGTATTTATTGGTTATGCAGCAGGGCGTACTTCTGCGCTTTTGTTACATGGTAGGCCGCTTGCTCGAAGCCCTGAGCGGGGCACGCCTCAGCGGCCTTGCCGAGATCGGCCCCGGCCTGCTGCTCGCTCACACCGGCTCTTGCGGTATCGGGAGTGGAGTCAAGATCGGCCACACATTCACCCTTTTCCAGGATGCCAGTATCGTGGGCGAAGGTGGCGAAATATCAGCTCCGGTGATAGGTGACTACGTGACCGTTTATAGCGGAGCGCGCGTATACGGCCCTGTACACATTGGAGATGGTGCCCAAATAGGCGCAAACGCCCTGGTCCTGCGTGATATCCCGCCGGGATGCCTGGCAATCGGCTTACCTGCGCGTCCCATCGCACCAGGCGCGCATGCCCCTCCCTACCCGGCATCCTTCCAGGTGCGCGACCTTGTCGCTACCCTTGTCGAAAAAGGCGCTCTAAAGGAAACTGCACCGGGCCGCTACATTGACGCGGCCACAGGCGAGGAGATCACGGTTCAATAACGCTACTATCCGAAATAGCCCAACTCGTCTTTAGCTTCCTCGCTCATCATCGAAGGGTGCCAGGGTGGCGAGAACACCAGGTGCACATCCACTTCTTCCAGGTCGTCAAACCGCGAAAGTGATCGCCGCACGTTAGTGATCAACTCCGGCCCGATCGGGCAGCCTGGGCTGGTTAGCGTCATTGTAATATCAGCTTTGTTATCCGCCACGGTGACATCATACACAAGACCCAGGTCCACAATATTCAGGCCCAACTCAGGGTCGTACACCTCGTTCCGAAGGGTCTCGCGCACATCGTCATAACTGGTGCCCGTAGCGCCATTAGTGTGTGCAGGCGCAGATGTAGTTTCTTGTATTGGCGTTGCATCTTGTATGTCAGCCATAATATACCTCCTTTACTTTCGGAGCTTATACCCTATTATAACGCACAATATTTCAGAACCAAATAACACAAACATTGTTGAACGTTAGTAAGGGTGCAAGCAGGTCAGTTTGCTCAGTATATCGTCAAGTATAATGTGCGACAAAATACCGCGGCGATCAATCAGCCCTGCATCTGCATGTTTACCGAGCTACATTGTCCGCTGTCAGTTCAAACGTATCGCTCACCCCATTCACTACGACAGTATATACCCCCGCCGGAAGCCCAGCGACATCCAGCGTAACCGGCTGCTCGAAAGGCGTGATAACCTGTATACAAGCCGCCCCCGCCTCGCGGATTGTCGCGATAGTCACATTGAACGTGTTCCTATCCCGCGACTGGCTGATCGAGTTGATCTTGGTACACGGATCGGGCAGATTCCCCTTCACATCAACCTGCACCTGCACAGGCTTAGTTTCCAGTACCTTTATCTCAATACTATCGACAGGTACCTGTCCCTCAAGCAGCCCCGCCGTAGGCGTGCCCACAGGCTGCGGCGTTGCCGTGGGATCGCCCGCCCCACAACCCACAAGCGCCAGCAGCCCCGCGAACGAAGCCGCCAAAAAAACCACAGATCTTCTCATAACCAAACACCCTCCTTATAGATGTAACGCCCAACACCTACCGAATGTTTCCCAACTCCACAAGCGTTACAAAGCACCCTCCATCCCCCGCCCTCTCCCTTCCCCACCCCATTCCGCACTCCGCACTAAAAACTGTACCAAAGTACACCCCAAAACCTGTCCAGTTTTGTCCCACCAATGCCATTTAGTATATGAGGGATGATCCACGCACTAATCCAACCACCTCCCCAGAATCCGAAGAAAATCTCACGTCCCTACCCAAATGGCTACACAAATAATGCGAACAATGCCCAATCAAAGGAGGAACAAACAAAAAGGTGCGCAAGACCCAACAGTCCCGCACACCTCATCAAACGTCAAACCCAAAAACCTAAAATCCTTCGCGCCCTTCGCCCAACTTCGCCTCTTCGTGTTCCAAAACCCGACTACTCAGCGATAGTGTACCGCCCCATCTCCCGGAACTTCTCCCGTCGCGCCTCAAGCAGCGCCCGCGAGCCTTCGGCACTGGAAAGGTCATACCTGGATTGAAGCTCACCCAGATTATGCAAAATCGCCTCTCGCACCGCCTCAAACGCGGCGGCAGGGTCAAGGTGTGCCCCACCCTCCGGTTCAGGCACGATCTCGTCAATGATCCCGAACTGCAACAGGTCGGGCGCTGTAATCCGCATCGCCTCCGCAGCCGAAGACGCCTGTGCGGCATCCCTCCACAAAATAGCGGCGGCGGCCTCAGGGCTGGCGACCGAATAGGTGGCGTTCTCAAGCATCAGGATGCGGTCTCCCACCCCGATAGCAAGCGCCCCTCCAGAGCCGCCTTCACCTATCACCACCACGATAAGAGGCACCGCGATCTCAAGCATAACCAGTATGTTTTGCGCTATTGCCTGTCCGATGCCGCGCTCCTCCGCCGCCACCCCAGGGTTAGCGCCGGGCGTATCTATAAACGTAATAATAGGGAACCCGAAGCGTGCGGCGTGCTTCATCAAACGCTCGGCCTTCCGGTATCCCTCCGGCTGGGGCATGGCGAAGTTGCGAGTGATGTTCTCCTTCGTGTTGCGCCCCTTCTGCTGGCCTATCACCATCACCGTCTGCCCCTCGAACGAAGCCAGCCCACCCACGATAGCGGCATCCTCCCCAAAGAGCTTGTCGCCGTGCAACTCCACGAAATCGGTGCAGAGCCTGCCCACGTAATCGAGCATATGCGGTCGATCCGGGTGGCGGGCGATCTGCACGCGCTGCCAGGGCGGCACCTGAGGCAACTCAGAGGCCACATCAGCCCCATCCCTGTGGCTAATACCGGCGGGCATATACTCGCGCAGCGAGCCTACAGGGGTGTGATTTCGGTTGTTATTGTTGGGGTGCTCCATCGTACTCATCGTACTCATCGTACTCTCGCGCATTGCAAACGGCGGCACGTGCGGAGACTAAGCATAACCGGCAAATCCCGCCCCGCGCTCTACCTTCTACGTCAGGCTTCGCGGGTCGCGTGCTGTCTCTCTCGTTCCCTTGCTTGCCCGCCCTCTCCGCCCGCGTACAGCCTCAATAGGCGGGCTATTATGGAGCGTAGCTCTCGGCGAGGGGTCACCATATCGACCATGCCGTGCTTCAACAGGAACTCGGCGGTCTGGAAATCGGGGGGCAGCTTTTGCTTGATAGTCTGCTCGATCACGCGCGGCCCCGCGAACCCAATCAATGCGCCAGGCTCGGCTATAACAATATCTGCGGACGAAGCATACGATGCCGTAACCCCACCCGTACAGGGATCGGCCAGGATCGAGATGTGGGGCAGACTTGCCTCTGCAAGGTCAGCCATCACAGCCGTAGTCTTTGCCATCTGCATCAGCGAGAAGATCCCCTCTTGCATACGCGCTCCGCCCGAAGACGACACGCTCACCAGGCCGATTCCGCGCTCCATAGCCAACTCGGCTGCGCGGGCTAGCTTTTCGCCGTACACCGACCCCATGCTCCCGCCGAGGAACCGGAAATCGACCACCGCCAGCACGCAAGGCGTTTCCTCGATAGTGGCGGTGCCATAGCGCAGGGCGTCGCTCAGGCCGGTCTTTCGCTGCGTATCCTGTAGCTTGGCCGAGTACTTCTGCCCAAGCAACTCGAACCCGATGGCGTCCTCAGGCATGATGTCGGTGCCATGCTCCTGGAACGAGCCGGTGTCGATCTGCCCTTCGTCCGCTTTGCCTCCGTCCACCAGGTAAGCGATGCGCTCGTCCGAGGACAGGCGGAAGTGGTGCTCACACTTGGGGCATACCCTAAGGTTGTTCTCAAGCTGCCTGCTGTAGAGAAGCTCGTTGCACTTGGGGCACTTGATCCAAAGGTCGTCAGGGAAGTCGCGTTCCTTACGACCCTGGCCGCCCGTCGCGTCCCTCGTGTCCTGGCGTTCGCTTTTCTCTTTGTCTTGTCCGATGGAAAAGTAGCGCGGGCGCCGAAATATGTCCTTCACGCCTGGCTCCTGTATGTATTTTGTTAAAGACTCACGTATTATACCACAGGTGGGAAGGGGAGGATGGTAATCGGTAGTCGTTAGTCAGAACTCAGGAACTATAATCCTCCGACTACCGATTACCATCAGACGTGAAATAAACCTCCCATACTGGTACAATGAGAACTGTATTGGCTTAACATCAAATAGGAGGCTGCGTTGGCTAAATTCTACTATGGTGGTCAGGCTGTCATCGAAGGTGTCATGATGCGCGGGCAGCGCAACATGGCCGTGGCCGTGCGCGCTCCCGGCGGCAACATCGTCGTACACCAGGAGCCTCTAAATGCGGCCATCTACACCAACCCTGTCATGAAGCTCCCATTCTTGCGCGGCCTGGTCGCCCTATGGGATGCCCTCGGCCTGGGCATGAAGTCTCTCATGTTCTCCGCCAACATAGCCATGGAGGAAGAATCCGGCTCCGCCGAAGAACAACCCAGGCCGGAGGTCGCTAGCCGCCCCAGTTCGAGCGATGCGCAATCGTTCGGCACAGTCGGGTGGGTGAGCATAGTCATCGCGCTGGCGATGATGGTAGGCATATTCTTCGTGCTGCCTGTGCTGGTGGCGGGCCTCTTTGGTGTCGTCACGGGCAACAACTCCACCCTTGCGAACAATCTCGTGGAAGGAGTTGTGCGGATCGCCCTCTTCATCGGCTACATCTGGGTGATCGGCTTCATGCCCGACATCAAGCGCGTGTTCGGTTACCACGGGGCCGAGCACAAAACGATCAACGCCTACGAGGCCGGCGTAGACCTCACCCCACAGAATGTGCAAACCTTCACCCTTCTGAACCCGCGCTGCGGCACCACCTTCCTCCTCATTGTGCTATTGCTGGCGACCGTCCTGTTCGTCCTTATCGGCAAACTACCCTTCGCCTTCACCCTCCTATCGAGGATCGTGCTCGTGCCAGTAGTGGCCGCCTTCGCTTACGAATTGATCCGCCTGATGGCGAACCTGTACGGCAACCCGGTCGTGCGCGCCATACTCGCCCCCGGTCTCGCCCTCCAAAAGATGACCACCCGCCCACCCGATTTGAGCATGATAGAAGTAGGTATCGCCGCGCTGGAAGCAGTGCTGGTGGCGGATCAGGTGCACGTAACCGCAACCGAAGCACGGCCCCTCGCGGGTATGCTCGTTGATGGGCAGGGTGACTAAATCGTAAAGATTCGCCCTGTCGTTCGTTCTACTTATTGGGACTATGTCTGATCAACCAACTATCAGTGCAAATGAGCCTGCCCAAAGCAAGCGATCGCTGGTGCTTTTAGTCGATTGCCTGAGCACCGGCGACGGATCTACCTTTGGCGAGGGCACTGAAGGTCAATTCCTGCTGAGGCTGGCTGCTCTGCTGGCGAGCGGCTGGGCCGGGCGTGTGCTTGTGCTCAAAGTGGTGGCCGTACCCGAAGGCGAGTCGATAAGCGCCTATTCAACTCGCACCCAGGCCCTACGCCAGAAGCTGGAGCGCGAGACGCTTGAAGCCCTGGCAGGCTCCAAAGAGCAGGCCTTCGGATTTATCTCGCCGGTGGTGCGCGTGGCGCGTGAAAGCAGGATCGGCCAGGAGGTGCGGGCCTTCCTCGAACTCAGAGCCGGGCGCGCTACTGCTGATGCCGATGTCGCCGCGTGCTACAAGGCGCGGGCTGCACCTGCCTCCCGGCTGCGACTGGATGGGGCGGGCACTGCGAAAGCCCCTCCCCTGCGATCTTGCCTGGGTGCGCATGCCTCAAGTTGGCTACGAAGGTGATGCACCCACCGCTCCCTTCCAGACCGGGATGCGTGTGCTCCTTCCCGTGCGTGGTGGTCCACAGGCAGAACTGGCCGTGCACCTATCCGATGCTCTGGCCGAGGCGATGCGGTCTCAGGCGGCTGTGCTTCACATCTTGCAGGGGGGTATGCCCGAACGAGAGCGTGCCTCCGAAGAAGCGCCGTTCAACGAGCTTCTTGCTCACATGCGCGGTGCGCGTGCCGGTATCGAGGCGGGCGCGCCTGTGCTGCCGTTGCGCCACATCTACGCGACCAGCGATAACCCTATAGCGACCATCGGGAAGACCGCCTCCAACTATGATCTGGTGATCATGGGCGCGGGTGGTGGAGAGGGCGCGGATATCGGGCCTTTCACCTACGATGTGGCGGATACCAGCACGCCCGCCCTTGTGCTTGTAAAAACTCGCCTGCCAGTGGGCCCCGCCATTCGCGCCGCCCGCAAGCGCGCCAGGCCCCACGCTTTGCACCCCGAAGCGCTTTCTTTGATCGTGGACAAGTGGTTCGCCGAGAATACGTTTCATGCCAACGAGTTCTCGGATCTCGGTCGCTTGCTGGAGATCAAGCGCAGGCGTGGGGTGACTATTTCGGTCGGCCTGCCCGCTCTGAACGAGGAGGAGACTATCGGCGGGGTTATCAGCGTGCTGAAGGAGAGCCTGATGGAGGAGGTGCCGCTGGTGGATGAGATCGTGGTGATCGATTCGAACTCGAGCGACAGGACGAGGGAGATCGCGGAGAGGCTTGGGGTGCCCGTGCATATCCACCAGCGGGTGCTACCGGAGGCGGGCGAGCCGCTGGCGGGGAAGGGGGAGGCGCTCTGGAAGTCGCTGCACGTGCTGAAGGGGGACATCATCGCCTGGGTGGACACGGATGTGACGAATATGCACCCGCAGTTCGTGTATGGGCTGATCGGTCCCCTGTTGCGGGAGCCTGGGCTTGGCTACGTGAAGGGGTATTACCACAGGCCGATCCGGACGGAGGGTCGGATGGAGGAGGAGGGGGGAGGGCGGGTGACGGAGCTAACGGTGCGTCCCTTGCTCAACCTCTTTTTCCCGTTGCTGTCGGGGGTGGTGCAGCCCCTCGCGGGTGAGTACGCGGGTCGGCGTGAGGTGTTGGAGCAACTGCCGTTCTTCTCAGGCTACGGTGTAGAAACGGGGCTGCTGATTGACCTGCTGGAGCGGTATGGGCTGAACTCGATAGGGCAGGTCAACCTGGAAAAGCGCGTGCATCGCAACAGGCCGTTGCAAGACCTCTCCCTCACTGCGTTCGCCATCGTGCAGGTGATATTGACCCGCCTGGAAGACCGCGCCCGTATTACCCTCCTGGAAGAGGTGAACCGCAGCATGAAGCTGATCCGGTTTGAGAAGGACCACCTCTCCCTGGAAGTACGGCGCGTGCGCGACGCCGAGCGGCCACCCATTTTCAGTGTACCTGCATATATGCAACGTGACCAATAGCCCTCCTTTGAGAGAGGAGGCGGCGCCTACTTGCTCTTGCTGAACGCATAGACGAGCGCGCCCAGGGGGATGTTGCTCCAGTAGTTGATGGCGCGGTCCACTATCGCTACCGCGCCCGCAAGTGCGGCTGCTACCCCAAACGCCCCGAGGATCGCCACCGACGCCCCCTCTACTGCCCCCAGGCCGCCGGGAGTGAACGGTATGGTGCTCAGCAGCGAGCCTGCCAGCGCGGTGAACACTATGACGCCCACCGTCAGGCCCGTCACGTGGAGGGCTTGCATCACCAACCAGATACGCAGTACCTCGCCCGCCCAGATAAGGCACGTGAGCGCATAGAGGGGCAGTTGCACATCTCGTCTGAACGTGCGGAGCGTGCCTTCGAGGAACCGGGCGGCTCTATCGCGCCAGCGGGCGGGCACAACTCGCAGTAGACGAGTGGATGCCAGCCTGAGGAGCATCACGCCCGCGCCAATCGCGACGATCAGCACCAGGCTTACCGTCAGGATGAATTGCAGGTTGCTGGCCTCTCCCGCCAACTGGCCCACTATCAGGAGACCGCTTGCGAGCAATAACACCCCCAGCGCCAGCACATCGGCCATGCGCTCGCCCACTACTGTGCCGAGCGTGCGCTCCAGGTTCGCCCCAGAGTGCTTGTTGAGCAGATACGCGCGATAGGCGTCGCCCAACTTGGCGGGCACCAGGCAATTGACGAACCACGTCAAGTAATATATCTCAACCAGCCCGGCCAGTGGAGGCAGTTTGAGATCCTGGCCCAGGTCGGCGTGGCGCAAGAGGAGCCGCCAGCGCAGACCACGGAACACGAACGCCCCCAGGTAGACGCCAAGCGCAAGCCCCAGGTAGCGCAGGTCGGCGGCCTGCACGTTGGCCCAGTTAGATCCCAGGTCGAGATGAGTGGTCAGGATGAATAAGAGGATTATTGCCGCGCTTATCCCGAAGCCCAGGAGGGTCTTCCAGTCGCGCAAGCGCCTCCCGATCTGCACATCGCCTGTGCGTGGGGCTGCGCCTGGAAGCGCAGGGCGAGCGCGAAGCATGTTGTTGCTTGCCGCCATCTTGACGGTTGTATTAGCTCGTGAGTTGGTCGAAGGGATGATCATCTCGAATGTCCTTTAGAGTTCACCGTTAGCCTTGTCTGTAGGGGGCCTGGTGGGGCGGGCTAATCCCCGCCCCACTGCTGCTTTGTTAGAGGCTCGTGGCTACAGGGTGAAGCTGCGCGCAGCGGTTGATCGGGATTTCGGTATGTTGTTGTGCGGGTGGTTTTACTGGCCCTCATTAACTAAATGAGGCATGGTCATAATTCATTTTTCACGCGTGGTGACGGATCAAATAGTGAGCCGAACCGCGTATTTTGGCTCTATTCAGACCACATCGTGAGCGTCAAATTGTGCGTAATTGGTATTTATGACCATGCCTCAACTAAATGAGGCATGGTCATAAATACCAATCTGTCTATTACCCCACGCTTGGGATGTGGCCTTAATGTCACAAAATGCCGCCAAAATGGGCTGTTTCCAGATGAAGTTGCTCTCCTTCTACGCACGGAAAATGAATTATGACCATGCCTCAACTAAATGGCATTGGTGGGACAAAACTGGACAGGTTTTGGGGTGTACTTTGGTACAGTCTTTTTAGTGCGGAGTGCGGAATGTGAATGAATGGCCTGTGGGGGCGAGACACCCCTCGCCCCCGCAGTTGATTTGAGTTAGTTGGCCGCGCAGCTATAGAGTTGGGAGGTGCCTGCTTGGCTGGAGTCCACGGCGGTGCAGCTGGACTGTACCCAGCTACTTACCGACGATGTGCTGCCGCCCAGCATATCTCCTAACATGATGTACTTCACCTGCTTGTTTGCTATCAGCGATTGCAACTTCTCGACCGTCATGGCGGGATCGCTTCCTGTGAAGCCGCCCATCGCCAGCACCGGTTCGCCGGTTTCGAGGGCTATAGAGGACGCCTGGTTGGCGCTTGATACCGCCACGAGATAGAAGTAGCCGTCGTTGTTTTCCTCAAGGTAAGAGATCAGGCTGCTGTTGGCCGATTCGCCGCCCATCCCGGTCTGCCCCATCTGCGCGCCACCGTTACCGCCGAAGCCGCTGCCCAGGTTGCTTGGGCCTGCGGTCGGCATGGTGCCGTTGCCGGCGGCCTGCGTGGTGGTGGCTGACCACGCGAAGGGGGTGATAAGCAGGGCGAGCAAGGCCACCGTCACCAGGGCGGGCGAGACCCGCCTCCATATCCGTACCGTGAAGAGCCTGGTCGCCAGCAGAGGTACTACCACGACTACAGTGGCCGCCACTATCACGGGCACGAGCCATGCGTTCCACTGCTCGTATCCATAGTCGTTCAGCACCTTCACCTGCCAGACCGCCGTTGCTACCAGGGTCAGCGGGAGGAGCCATGCCGTCCATCTGCCGTTGCGGTATAGCTTCCAGAGGGATGCTATCCCTATGCCTGCGAGGGCGGCCACAGCAGGGGCGAGCATTATCAAGTAATATGTGTGGAAGATACCCTCGGCTATGCTGAATACCACCCCGTAGGTCGCCAGCCAGCCACCCCACAGCAAGAGCGCCTGCGCCTTAGGCTCCAGCGTCAATCGCCGCCTCAGTGTGAACAGAGTCGCAAGCCCGCCCAGCAGGGCCACGGGGAAGAGCCAGCTCCATTGCGAGGCAAGCTCGCTGCCGAAGAGCCTGAGTGGGCCTGCTACGCCCGCCCCGAACATTCCGCTGCCGCTGTTACCCCCACCGAAGTTGCCGCCGAGGCCGCCCTGGTTGCCCGAAGAAGGCTGTGTGCCGGAAGGCACCCCGCTGCTATTGCTGCCGTCGCCTGGGAAGGTGAAATCGCCCTGCGCTTGTGTCCCACCGGTGGGAGGAGTAAAACCGCCCTGTGCGCGTGTGCCGTCGTCGCGAGGCTGGAAGGTACCTTGCCCCTGGGGCGCGCCGCCACCTCCGCCCATGCCGTTGCCTTCGTCACCTGTGACGCGGCCCAGACCGTTGTAGTTGAGGGCGAGATCAAGCACGCTGTTGGCCTGGCTGCCGCCGATCCAGGGCCTCTGGTCGGCGGGCGTGAGGTCTACCGCCACCGCCCACGAGAGCGATACGAACAGGAGCACTATGGTTGCCAACCCCAGGTGGATAAGCCGCTTCCACCACCGGGCAGGTGCGGCAACCATGTAGAGCAGGTAGAATGTGGGAAGCACTATGAAGGCAGCCAGCATCTTGGTGTTGAAGGCCACCCCCACCAGTGCTATGCTGAGCAAGAGCATCGGGAGGCGTGCCTTTTCGGTGGCGAGGGTGATAGCCCAGGCTGCCAGCAGCAGGAAGAACATAAGCCATGTATCGGTGTTGTTCCCGCGCTCGACCGCCACCGCGACGGGTGTGATCGCCATCGCCAGGGCCGCCACGAAGGCGGCAAGGGTGCCGAATATACGCTTCACAAGGAAATAGACCAACCCCACGCACGCTACTCCTACCAGCGCTTCCGGCAGGAGGATGCTGAGGCTGCTGAAGCCGAATATCTTGGCGCTTATGGCCTGCATCCAGAGGGCCACGGGCGGCTTGTCCACCGTAATGAACCCGCCCGCATCATAGGAGCCGAAGAAGAAGTTATGCCAGTTTTGGAGCATGCTCTGTACAGCTACGGAGTAGTAGATGTTGCTGTAGCCGTTTTGCGAAAGGTTCCAGAAGTTCAGAAGTGCCGAAAGCACAAGCGGGCACGCCAGGCTAAGCCAGGTGCTGACTTTGTGCCACGTCAGCCCGCCGACGCGGACCACCGGCCTTATCGATTCTCTGGTTGCTATCATCGTAATGTCTCCCTCGTTTCTGTTTTGTTTCTGTGCTGCGCTTTTGTAACAGAAGCGCCATGTCTTTATGAGCCTTCTAATATTGCTTTTTGATTGATCTGTAGGAGTTGCCTCCCACTAACAGTGTAGTGCGCCAGCCTTAAGAAGCGCCTATAGAAAAATGAGGAAATGGTGAAGAGAGGGGGACGTGAGGTAGTGCGTACTGCGTATTGCGTATTCACTCGCTACCGGTTACCGGTTGCCTGAGTAGGACCGTGCGGCTATACTAATACGGCCCGGTATGTGCTTTGCTGGGGCAAAGGGGACGGGCAACCATCCCAAATGAAGGGACGTGACGAGTGCCAAGAAAATAAGCAGTACGCAGTACGCAGTACGCAGTACGCAGTACGCAGTACGCAATACGCAATACGCACTACTTCACGTTTCATGTATGAGTTCATTTTGTAGGAGGCTATGTATGGGCGGTAGCGATTGGTACAAAGATGCGATCATCTACGAGCTGCATATCAAAGCGTTCTTCGACGGAAACAATGACGGGTACGGAGATTTCGTGGGGCTTACCCAGAAGCTCGATTATTTGCAAGATCTCGGCGTGGATTGCATCTGGTTGCTACCCTTCTACGAGTTGCCCCTGCGTGACGATGGCTACGACATATCCGACTACTACAAAGTCCACCCGAACTACGGCACCGTGGCCGACTTCAAGTCGTTCATGAAGGCTGCCCATAAGAGGGGCATACGCGTGCTGGCCGACCTTGTGCTCAACCATACCTCCGACAGGCATTCGTGGTTTCAAACGGCCAGGGCTTCTACCGACCCCAAGCTGCGCAACTTCTATGTGTGGAGCGACGACCCCAATAAGTACAGCGGCACGCGCATCATCTTCACCGACACCGAGCACTCGAACTGGACGTGGGACGACACCGCCAGGCACTATTACTGGCACCGCTTCTTCAGCCACCAGCCCGACCTCAATTTCGACAATCCCGCAGTGCGGCGTGAGATGTTACGCGTGATGCGGTTCTGGCTCGATATGGGCCTCGATGGCTTCAGGTGCGATGCTGTGCCCTATCTCTTTGAGCGCGAAGGCACTAACTGCGAGAACCTGCCGGAGACCCACCAGTACCTGAAGGAGATCAGGCGCGTCGTGGATGAGCGTTACGGGGACAAAGTGCTGCTGGCCGAGGCCAACCAGTGGCCCGAAGACCTGCTTCCCTATTTCGGCAACGGCGACGAGTTCCACATGGCCTTCAACTTCCCTCTGATGCCACGGATCTTTATGGCTATGAGGCGGGAGGATCGCCGCCCGATCATCGACATAATCGACCGCCTGCCCAAAATACCCGAATCGTGCCAGTGGGGTATTTTCCTGCGCAACCACGATGAATTGACCCTGGAGATGGTGACCGATGAAGAGCGCGACTATATGTACGGCGAATACGCCAAGGATTCGCGCATGAAGATCAACGTCGGCATCAGGCGTCGCCTCGCTCCCCTTATTGATAATGGGCGCAGGCAGATGGAGCTTTTGAACGCTCTGCTGTTCAGCCTACCCGGCACCCCCATCCTCTACTATGGCGACGAGATCGGTATGGGCGACAATATTTACCTGGGCGACCGCGATGGCGTGCGCACACCCATGCAGTGGACAAGCGACAGGAACGCCGGGTTCTCGCGGGTCGATGCGGCCCGTCTTTACAGCGCCCCCATCACCGACCCGGTGTACGGCTACGGGGCTGTCAACGTGGAGGCGCAGCTTCGGACGCAGACCAGCCTGCTCAACTGGATGAAGCGCATGATCAGGGTTCGGAAGCAGTATCCCGCCTTCAGCAGGGGCGATATCACCTTCCTCAACCCCACCAACCCCAAGGTGCTGGCCTACATTCGCTCCTACGATGGCATGAGCATCCTGTGCGTGAACAACCTATCTCGGTTCGTGCAGCCTTGTGAAATGGACCTTTCTGCGTATAATGGTACTGTGCCGGTGGAGTTGCTGGGGAATACACCTTTCCCAAGGATAGGCGAACTGCCTTATTTCGCGACCCTGGCGCCTCACGGTTTCTACTGGTTTCGCCTGGAGAGAGGCTGGTAACTTACAGCATTCGTGTGGTGATACGTAGGCCTCTGCCGCGTTTTCCACTGCTTCTCCGCAGAAACTAATCCCGCCCTACAACGTTGTCAGATGGGCTGGTGCGGTGCCATACCCCACAGGTTGCGCTGGCATAGAACTTGCCGCTCCTGAAGCGTAATCAGAAGAGGATAGGGAGTGAAATGTGATGCGTGCTGCGTGATTGTTGCGTACTACGCACTTCTTATTCACTCGTCACTCGTCACTCGTTACACATCGTCCATCACCCGCTGTCCATCGCCTTCGCGTCTTGCGTTTCAAACATGGGCGGGTTAGAGGACGGCTAGAATCGAGGCTTATTATGTCTGAGCAGCTCCCCAGAGCGCAGAGAATGCTCATTGTATCGAACAGGCTGCCGGTAACGGTTGTAGAGAAGGATGGCGGCCTGGAATTCTTCGCCAGTTCGGGCGGACTTGTGTCAGGGTTGACAGCCTACCTGGGCCGCGAACCAGGCACTGGAGATGAAGGGCGAAGGGCGAAGGGCGAAGGGCGAAGGGCGGTACACAATAATCACTCGCCACTCGCCACCCGCCACCCCGATTCGTATCTGTGGGTCGGATGGCCCGGCTCTACAGTGGCCGAGCGCAATCAAGCGTGGTTGACGGACGACATAGCTCGCCTCAACTGCCACCCGGTCTTTATCTCCGAGGAGGAGATGGACAAGTTCTATTATGGGTTCTGCAACAGCACAATCTGGCCGCTGTTCCACTATTTCCCGATGTTCACGCACTATGAAGAGGCTGAGTGGCAGGTCTACAAGCAGGTCAACGCGCGCTTTGCCGATGCCGTGCTGGAGGTAATACAGCCCGGCGATATCGTGTGGGTACACGATTACCACCTCATGCTTCTTCCTGCCTTGATACGCAGCCGCATACCTGATGCCGAGATCGGGTTCTTCCTGCATATACCCTTCCCAGGCTACGAGATCTTCCGGTTGATGCCCAGGCAGTGGTGCCAGGAGATACTTGAAGGGTTGCTGGGGGCTGACCTGGTCGGTTTCCATACGCATGACTACACGCAATACTTCCTGCGCTCGGTGCTGCGTATGCTTGGTTACGAGCATACTATGGGCACTATCGTGGTGGGCGACCGCTTTATGAAGGCCGATACGTTCCCTATGGGTATAGATTTCGAGAAGTTCCACAATGCTCCCAGCACACCTGAGGTGCAGATAGAGATCGCCAGGCTGCGTGAGGTGCTGCCCGACAGCAAGATAATTCTCTCAATCGACCGCCTGGACTACACGAAAGGGATAATCAACCGCCTGCGCGGTTATGAGCTTTTCCTGAGGCAGAACCCTCAGTGGCACCGCAAAGCAGTGCTGACCCTGGTGGTGATCCCGTCGCGAGTAGGCGTGGGTGAGTACAGAGAGACCCGTGAAGGGATAGAAGAACTGGTGGGCCACATCAACGGCCAGTATGCCACCCTCGATTGGGTGCCTGTTCGATACCAGTACACCTCGCTGCCATTCGAGCAACTCGTGGCCCTGTACAACACCAGTCACGTGGGGATGGTGACGCCACTGCGCGACGGGATGAACCTCATCGCCAAGGAGTATATCGCGGCCAGTGGGAGAAATAACGGCGTGCTCATATTGAGCGAGATGGCCGGGGCCGCCAAAGAGTTGGGCGAGGCAATACAGATCAATCCCAATAGTAGAGAGGAGATAGCAGCCGCCCTGCTGCAAGCCCTGGAAATGCCACTGGAAGAGCAGAGGCGTCGAAACCTGGCGATGCAGAAGCGCCTGCGACGTTACAACGTCGTTTCCTGGGCTGCCGACTTCGTGCGCGAGCTTGAGAATACCTGCGCAGAGCGTGATCTACTTAAATCGAAATTGCTGGACGAGCACGAAAGCGCGCAATTGGTCTCCGATTACAGGATGGCAAAGAGGCGTCTGCTGTTGCTTGATTACGACGGCACGTTGATGGCTTTCTCGCCCGACCCACAGGAGGTACGCCCATCACAGCAGGTGATCGATTTGCTTGTGAGGTTGTGTGCCGACCCGTTGAACGATGTGGTAATCATCAGTGGGCGCGACCGGTCCACCCTCGACTCGTGGTTGGGGGCCTTGCCGGTCGGCTTGATCGCCGAGCATGGGGTGTGGGTGCGATATATGGACGATGATTGGGCGATGACACAGCCTCTCAGCAGCGATTGGAAGATGAATATCCTCCCAGTCCTAGAGCTATCTGCGGATAGGTTGCCCGGCGCGTTCGTGGAGGAGAAAGATTATTCGCTCGTTTGGCACTACAGGGCCGCTGACCCGGAACTTGGGTTACTGAGGTCGCAAGAATTGCTGGACCACCTGGTGAATTTCACGGCCAATATAGATGTGCAAGTGTTGCAGGGCCACAAGGTGATCGAGGTGAAAACGGGCGGGGTGAACAAGGGCACGTCGGGGCTTCTCTGGTTGGCGCGCGACGAGTACGATTTCGTGCTGGCTGTAGGCGACGACTGGACCGACGAATACCTCTTTGCTGCTCTGCCTAAGAGCGCATATACGGTGAGGGTGGGCCTTGCGGAGTTGCAGGCCCGCTTCGACCTTCCGGGGCCGGGCGATGTATTGTCTCTACTGGGCCGCCTGGCCGAGGAGTCGCCGTCGGTAGTCGGTAGTCGGTAGTCGGTAGTCGGTAGTCGGTAGTCGGTAGTCCAGAAGTTCCTAGTTCCTAGTACTGGTTTGGGGTGCGAAATGACAAGATGAGCCTTGGTGAGTTAGGATTAAGTTGCCCATGATCCAAAACTCAACCGGAGGCTCAATAACGTGATAATCGAACGATATGACCCTGTAAACCTCTTTGAACTGGTGCCCAAGTTGCAATTGGAGATGGAACCGGAGCTAGCTGAGTTGGACCAGTTGCTAAAAGACGATGAGATCTTCGAGCAGGTCAAGGCTGACCTGGCTAAGCGTTATCCTCACACCCTGGTTAGGGGGCGTCACTCCACCCCAGTTGAGGTGATCCTGCGTATGCTCATCGTTCGCCGCCTGTACGATTGGAGCTACGAACAAACCGAACACTTCGTCTCGGATAGCCTGGTCTTACGCCAGTTCTGCCGCCTCTATCTCCAGCCCGTCCCCGACGATACCACTCTCATCCGATGGGCCAACCTTGTCGGTCCGGATACTCTTGCCAGGGTCAACGATCGAGTAGTGGAGTTGGCCACTCAACTCAAGGTGACTAGGGGGCGCAAACTGCGCGTGGACAGCACCGTTGTGCAGACCAATATCCATTATCCAACAGACAGCGCCATTGTTGGTGATGGAGTTCGTGTGCTCAGTCGGCTGTTGCACAAAGCCAAAACCGTGCTGGGAGAAAAGCTGGGAGAAGTGGGAGAAGGGACGACCATAGGGACGACCATCCTGAAGGGCGGCCTGAAAGGGGCATTTCGCAGCCGTACCCGCTCGGTCCGGCGTATCGCTCAACAACTTCATCGGGTGGCCCGCCGCAAAGGGGAAGAGGCTGCCGAGCAACTCAAGGCAGCCTATGCCAGGCTGCTGGGTATCGCCCAGGCCACTGCCAAGCAGGCGAATCAAGTGCACGATGCTCTCGCCACCCTCGCCGACACCTTCTCCAGGGCCAAGCTTACCGAGCACTCTGCAACCCGGGCACGGCAGGGGCAGGTAAGGCGCATCATCGAGCAGTTGGAGCACTTTCTGCCTCTGGTGGGCAGGCGATAGAGCAGGCTCGACGCCGAGTGCTGCAGGGCGAACCTGTTCGAAGTGGCGAGAAGTTGCTCTCTCTGTTTGAACTATCATAAGCCGTATCAGGGTTATCCTTAATAGCGGTTCGAAGTGGCGAGAAGTTGCGCTCTCTGTTTGAACCGCACACCCAGGTCATCCAGCGTCACAAGGCAGGCAAGCCAACCGAATTCGGACGCAAAGTGTGGTTGGGGGAAGTTGAGGGAGGGATCATCAGCGAGTATCGATTGATGGACGAGGGCGGGGGCTTGGACCTGATGGAACTGCCGAGAAGCTTAGCCACACATCAAGAGCGTTTCGGGCACCCACCGGACATGCTGGCTGGAGATCGTGGCACCTATTCGAGGGCGAACGAGGCGTTGGCACGCCAACTGGGGGTGAAGCGGATTGTGTTGCCACACACTGGGCGAGTGAGCAAGGAGAGACAGGCACTGGAACATCAGCGCTGGTTCAGATGCGGGTTCCGGTTCCGAGCGGGGATCGAAGGGCGGATTCGGGTGCTGAAGAGGGATTACGGGCTGGAGACAGGTCGGGATCACGAGGAGGAGGGGATGTGGCGAAGGGTAGGGTGGGGTATTGTGACAGCGAACCTGGGGAAGATCGCTGATACACAGATAGCACGGGCAGCACAACGCAGGGCTGGAGCCAGGGTCGGAGCCAGGACCAGGGCTGGGATAGCGGTGAGGAAGCAAGCGGCGTGAACCAGATTAGGTGGCGATGTGCCAAGTGCCAACCTACGACACCCAGAAACACGATGGTGCGAAATATCAGTCTTGATGGCAGTGTCACGTGCTGCTCCGGGCCTTGCGACCGCATTTCGCACCACAAACTAGTACTACAGCCGCAGTTAATCAGTTGTAATAGTCTGAACTCGATCTTGCAAAGAGCAATGTCCGATCTTGACTTGCCTGTCCGATAACCCCTGATTACCCTGACATTGTCTGGCTGGTCAAATCCTGGCTGCAGCACTGTTTGCCTTGTTTACCTTCAGTCACTTGGACTCGGTCATTCGCCAGCGATATCACCCTTGAACAAGGATAACGGTCACGAATCCGTCACCCTCAAGACAATCTTGCCTCGCGTGTGTCCTTTTGCTGCTTGCTCATAGGCCTGGCGCGCCTGGGCAAGGGGGAACACCGTGTCGATGATGGGCCGGAGGTGTCCCGCATCAATCAATTCGCCAATTTGGATCAGTTCATCGCGGTTGGGTCCGACTATAAAATAGACAAAGCGCACGTCGTGTCCCCCACCTCCCTCACGTCCCCCGCCTCCCTTTGCCTTTGACATAGCAGCTTGCGCAGCGGCGGGAGGCGAGGGACTGACGATGGAAACAAGTACTCCTCCGGGTTTGATCACCTGCCAGGAGCGCTGCAAGGTGTCGCCGCCAACCGTATCGAAGACCACATCAACACTGTGGACCACCTCCTCGAAGCGCGTGGTTGTGTAGTCGATGATCTCGTTGGCCCCCACCCCCAGTTCGCGCAGGAAGTCGCGATTGCGGGCCGAGGCGGTCGTGATGACCTGCGCCCCCGCCCAATGAGCAAGTTGGACAGCAAAGACGCCAACGCCCCCTGCCCCTCCATGGATCAGGACTGTTTGCCCCGCAGCGAGGTGCGCGTGGTCAAAGAGGGCCTGCCAGGCTGTCAACGCTGAGAGCGGTACGGCTGCAGCCTGCACGTGGTCGAGCGTGCTTGGCTTGGGAACCAGCTCGTTGGGGAGGGCGACGGTATAGTCGGCCTGGGCGCCGTCGCGACCATAGTCGAGCATGGCATAGACCTCTGAGCCTTTGATGAGCGTCGTGACCCCGGACATCCCAGGGATTTCGGGCACGCCAGGACCGACCTCGGCAACAACTCCTGAGAGATCGCGCCCGGGAATCGGCAGTGTGAGTGGGCTTCCCCCTTTGGTCTGGTAGGTCTCGTCCCATTTTAGCTCGTTGGCAATGATCCCTGCCGCGTAGACACGCACAAGCACTTCTCCGGGACCTGGACTTGGTTGCGGCGCGTCTTCATAGACCAAGTGATCTGGACCGCCACGGCCATGGATATGAATTGCTTTCATTTGCTTGCTCTCCCTGGCTTGTGCACATTGTGCACACTTCGAGAGGTGGGTCATAATGCTGCAAGGCCCAGTTCCCTACCTCTCCAACCTCTACTCCTGCAATATCTGTCATAGATCTTCAAATTCCTCCTTCTTTGAAGATCTACTCTAACATATCTAACTGAGGCATGGTCATAAATCCAAATCTGTCTATTACCCCACGCTTGGGATGTGGCCTTAATGTCACAAAATGCCGCCAAAATGGGCTGTTTCCAGATGAAGTTGCTCTCCTTCTACGCACGGAAAATGAATTATGACCATGCCTCATCTAACTGCGGCTGTAGTACTGGTTCCTTTTTCTATATTGTCATCCGACTACTGGCTACCGACTACAACTCCAGCCAATCATCGTGCTGACCCTGCGTGCTCCCCTGGTTGCGCCACTGCAATTCTATATCCACAGAATCGCCCGCAGGGAGCTTCAGCAGCCATTGCAGCAGGAGGCAGCTCCCCTGGTATACGCGCTCGAACCCGCCCTCTGAACCTGACACAGTCTCGATAGGGTAACGCCAGAATGTAGCTTCGTGGTTGAGTCGTAGCCCCATCTCGATCTCCAGCCAGGAGTTGCCCACGGCCAGTTCAGTCACGTTCTTCACCTCCCCTGTGGAGTCCAGCAACGGGTTGTCTAGTTCGACCCCCTCCACCCGGTAATAGGCGGTGGGGTTATGTCCGCCTCCCAGCAGATTGATATTCCACTCCGACGCGAACACGGCGGTCAATTCGTTGTAGCCTGTGTTCTGGAGAGTGTAGCAGACGCGGAAGTTGGGCGAGCCTGGCTTGAGGGTAAGGCGCTTGCTCACGCGCACCGGACGCTCGCCGATCTCTGTCTTGATGTGGCCGTCCCGCACCAGCACCACATTGAACACATTGCCGTTGCTCTCCATCTCTGCCATGTATGGCTCGTTAATAAAATCTCCCTCTTCGTTGTAGGCCATATCGCGGAAGTTTTCGAGCGTGGTGCCGGGGCCGAGGAAGTGCTCTATCATGCAGCTTCGCCTGTAGGTATCGTAGTGCAGCAGCAGGTCGAGGTTTTCCTCTTTGACCGTGACCGCATCGAGAGGCGCGTCGATCCCGCCCGATTTCGCGTCTTTGGTCTTCGATCTTCGTTTGCCCTTCTGGGCTTTTGCCGCCTGGCGCTTGCGCTCCTCCGAATCGCGCAGCCTGGTGTGATATGCCTCAGGGCGGCGGCTGACGGTCGACGCCAGGTTGTAATTGTGCGGGCGAAGGTCCCACTCGAATATTGAGCCGCCTTCCGCCAGATCTATATAGAGATTGAGAGCGTTCCCTTCGATCAACAACTCATGCATCGAGTCGCGGTCGAAGTCGGTGATGTCGGGCTTGAGCCAGTTCTCATCGCCATACAGGGCGCGCTCCGCTAGAGCCTGGGCGCGCAGCAAATGCCCCTGCACCCGTACCCGTAAATCGTTGAGATATACGCCACCAAATAGCCCATGCCAATATGTATCGTTGCTCTGCCCGCGCCACAGGTCCTCGCGAGCACCGGCCAAATCATCTTTGCCTTCGTCATCCTCTGCCTGTGTTTGCCCTATCAGATCGTGCACTCGCAGCATCTTCTTATGCTGTGTGTTTGCCTCAGGATACTTCGCCAGGAAATTGCGCCAGAACCCAGCGTGCATGAATTTGTAGGCCGGGTTGCCTTCCGACTCGAGCTTGTGTAGCAGAAGGGAGTAGTTGTGCGACTCTTCGGCAGGAAGCGCCCATTCCATCATCTCGGAATATGAAGCGGTGGGCAGGTATACGCGCCCCACTGCGGGATATTGTTTGACGTGGTCCGTCAGTTTGATAGTGTGCAGCCAGCTTTTGTTGACTTCTAGGGCTTCAAAGAAATCATCCACCCAGCCGCTTTTGCCATCCGAACCCCAGCAATAATCGTAAGTGCCGGGCCATGCACCGAACTTCTCGCCATCGTCCCCTACCGCCAGTATCTTACCGGGTTGGGTGGACACTTGCTCTTTGAGGTACTCGATTGCTTCTTCTACCGGTCGCCACGGGATTATGTAGCGCATCTGCTGTGACGTGGCGAAGATGTTGGTGATGTGCCCATTGTCCTCCGTCACGAAATAACCTGTAAGGTCGGAATCGTCCATACCGATCATCTTGAAGTGGTTGTCGTCCACGATGGTCCAGGCGATACCAGCACCCGCAAGGTGCGTTGGCAAAGTTGGCTCCCACACGCGCTCTGCAAGCCACATCCCGGCTGGGTCATGGTCGAATTCACGACGCACGATCTCAGACAGCTTCAGTATTTGGGCGCGCTTATCGTCGTCCGGTATGCTTGGCAGGATCGGTTCGTAATACCCACCTGAAAGGATCTCGACCTGCCCTCGCTGCACCAGGGCGCGGATGCGGCGAATATAGTCGGGCTTGTTCGCCATCAACCAGTCGAGCAGGGAGCCTGTATGGTGGAGACCGCAACTGACGCCTGGGTGTCGCTCCAGCGCTGCCAGCAGGAGATCGTAGCAGCGTGCATGAATCTCCTCGAATACCTGATGCGACTGGCCGACGGGTTGATGATTGTGAAATACCATGCCGAGTGAGATATGGCTGCTTGCGGTCATTGTATGTAACTCCATCTAATTTGCTTGCCCATAGAAACAGGTAATTGAGAGAAATGCAGACGCTACTATAACAGAAAGCGTTGCGGTCGTTAAGAACACGCCCCACTATTGGGTTGCGTAGAGTTGCCTCTTATATCTCCCCAAGCTGGCAGCAAAACAGAATCCGCGCCAAGCGGCGCGGATTCATTGTTGATTCCGTTTTCTATATGCGTGAATATTATCCTATTAGCACCGTGTCTCCAAACAAGTTTAGCTACCTATGCGGTCGTGCTCTACCAGCCATTTGACGAACAAAAGCTTCTTGAACTCCGGTGTCAGATCGGAATACTCTCCTCTGGCTACCGCCTTCTTGACGCGGGCGAGCGCAGAAGTCTCTGTAGGCGTGAAACCCTCAAGCAGAGTTCCGACACTTTCGACCTCTGTGCGGCGCTCGGAGCTTGTCTTATTCTTGGAGCTGGTGTCCTGCGCTTTGTATTTGCTGTTCTTGTTTTTTGTGGTCTCGGCCATTGTGTTATCCTTTCCTGTTCCTTTGGGAAGGCGAGACATTGTGATTATGGTTTCCGGATCGATGGCGGGGGCGCTGTCTATTCTTATAATAATTATACCAAAGTGGGGTAAGTCGTGAATTGCACATTGGTCCGGTATGTATCTGGTACGTTAGTATCGCTCCTGGGGTTCGTGGATCTTCTTATCTTCGCAATAAGCAAACGCCATGCCAGAAACACTGATTTGCTTACACTTGATTAACGTAAGCAAACACCTAATAGTTTCGCTGGGCAAGCCCCCTCTTTGGGGTACACAGTTCGGTTTATAGTCAAACTGACATGGCGCGATACAATCTGCGTGCGCGCACATATGTGCCTGGTGGATTGCAAGTCCCCTAAACTTGGCTAACCCTGGAACTTCACCCAGCTTATGGATATATCCGATCTAACATCCTGGGGAACGGTATCGTCTCGCGCAAATGCGGCACCCCGCAAATCCAGGCGACCAGGCGCTCTATGCCCATGCCGAAGCCGGAGTGCGGCACCGACCCGTACTTGCGCAGGTCCAGATACCATTGAAAGGCTTCCAATGGGAGATTGTGCTCCTCGATCCTCTTGCGCATGAGATCGCCGTCGTGGATGCGCTGTGATCCGCCGCAAATCTCGCCGTAGCCTTCGGGGGCTATCAGGTCGGCGGCAAGCACTACCTCCGGACGGTTGGGATCGGGCTGCATATAGAACGCCTTGATATGGGCCGGATAGTGGGTGATAAAGAGCGGCCTGTCATACTGAGAAGCCAGGATAGTCTCCTCGTCGCCACCGAAGTCGTCCCCCCACTGCACGTCGGGGTTGTTCTTCTTCAGGATCTCGATGGCCTCATCATAGGTGATGCGTGGGAAAGGGGCCTTGATATTCTCCAGCTTGGAAACGTCGCGCTCCAGGGCGGCCAGTTCTTCGCCGCGCTTCTCGATGACGGTTTGTACAATATATGAGATGAATGCTTCCTCAAGCTCCAGCAGGCCAGGAAGCTCCATCCAGGCGGCCTCCGGCTCGATCATCCAGAACTCCATCAGGTGGCGGCGGGTCTTGCTCTTCTCGGCGCGGAAAGTGGGGCCGAAGCAGTACACTTTGCCGAACGCTGCAATGTCTGCCTCGTTGTACAGCTGTCCGCTCTGGGCAAGATAGGCGGGAGTGCCGAAATAATCGGTCTCGAAAAGGGTGGATGTCCCTTCGCAGGCCGCAGGGGTGAGGATTGGAGTGTCAACCAGCACAAAGCCATTGTTGTCGAGGTAGTCACGCGCGGCTTTGATCACCTCAGCGCGGATGCGGAGGATGGCGCGTTGGCGGTTGGAGCGAAGCCACAGGTGGCGGTGCTCCATTAAGAAGCCTACACCATGCTCCTTAGGCTGCACCGGGAAATCGGCGTCGGCGGCCTGGAACACCTTAATATCATTGATCGAAAGCTCGTAGCCGCCCGGCGCGCGGTCGTCCTTCCGCACTGTGCCGGTCACTATCATCGACAACTCTTGCGTAAGCCCGGAGAAGACCTCCCACGCCGCAGATGAGAGGTCGCCTTTGAACGCCACGGCCTGCACCGTGCCCGTTCCATCGCGCAGGTTGAGGAATTGGAGCTTCTTTTGGTCGCGATGGTGCATGAGCCAACCCTTGACCGTCACACGCTCACCTTCATGCTTGCCAAGGTCGCTGATATAGACGGTAAGCACCTCTGCTGTCCCCTCATCTGCGGTGGATGCCTGTGTTTCCTCGCTTGTTTGCATTATGATATTTCCCCTTTTTCAAAATGGGCTTTTTGTTTCTATTACATATTTAATACTCATACATATTTAATACTCAATAGATGGGCAATCCTGCAAACCTGCCCCAGAAAAGGCCCTTCTCATATCCATCTTCAGGTTGAACCGGCAGGTGTGCAAGGGGGTATTGTACACAAGAGCATGGATGAATATAATAACTTCAACCAGTATATTACGCCGCCCGTACCTTTGCACCCATGTCCAGAGTCTTAAGGTGCGGTCGTGCGTATCTAGCCCGCTCTCTGAACATCGAATGCGCGCGGTTCTCTGTACGGCCCTCCCATACCGTACCCAACTTCATGAGAGCATACAGGGGGCCTTTCTTGACTGGAAGTAGGCTCTTGACCTGAAAGGAAGGAGAAAAGGATGCAAAGAAGGCGCTTATTTCTTATGGTTGCATTACTGCTGGGCGGCTTGATAACCTACGGCCTGCTGGTGGGCGGAGGACAAACTTCCCACGCCAGTGCTCCCATATCAGTCACATCTCAGCAAGCCAACACCGGCAGCGCGAGCATGGACAACTCGAGGGTGCTGCATGTGGAGAAGGTAACCACCGACTACCACCACGATATCTCCCCTCCCGTCCGCTCCCTCCCCATCGTCAAAGACGGCCAATATC
Organism: uncultured Chloroflexia bacterium; assembly: GCA_963797095.1. Taxonomy (GTDB): domain Bacteria; phylum Chloroflexota; class Chloroflexia; order QHBQ01; family JADMIH01; genus JADMIH01. The sequence goes on from CAWCNY010000002.1 coordinate 130,162, forward strand.
CTGATACTCAGATTAGCGTCATACCTGAAGGTGGTCCCCTGGGCGGCATCACAGGCAAACCCAACGGCTTCACAGGCGACCCCGCTGCCCAGACCCTGCTTGGACCTCTGGTGATCCCCACCCCACTTATCACCTTCGACGGCCTGACTGTGGCCCAGGGTTGTGGTGCCTGTTCACCCCCAGACCCCGACGGCGATGTTGGTCCCAATAACTACGTCCACATAGTCAACTCTTCCTTCGCCGTCTACGATAAGAGCGGCACCCTCATCGATGGCCCTCACCCCACCAACAGCCTGTGGGCCGGCTTCGGTGGTCCTTGCCAGACCCAGAACTCAGGCGACGGTATTGTGCTGCACGACCAGTTGGCTGACCGCTGGTTGATTACTCAATTCACCTCCTCAGGACCAACCTACTACCAGTGTGCCGCCGTCTCCCAGACATCTGACCCCACAGGCTCCTACTACCGCTACGGCTTCAACATGGGCAACCAGTTCGGTGACTATCCCAAGTACGCCGTCTGGCCCACCGCCTACTACCTCAGCGAGCGTGACTTCACCAACGGTGCTACCCAGAACGGGCAGGGTGTGCACGCCCTTGAGCGAGCCCAGATGCTGGTAGGAGGCACTGCCCAGGATATCCTCATCAGAGTGCCTTTCACCACACCTTACCTCCCAGGAGATGGCCTGCTGGTTGCCGACATCGATGGCACTACCCTCCCACCAGGGGCTAATCCCGATGCCTACGTGCTGGGATTACAGGACAATGGTGGGGGGTATGGAGCGCCATCGGACGCCATCAACATGTGGAAGTTCCATGTAGACTTCGCAGTGCCAGCCAACTCCACCCTCACAGGACCAACCGTAATCCCTGTGGACCCATTCAACTCGATATTCGACCCATGTGGAGGAGGGAGGGCATGCATACCACAGCCAGGGACAGCGAACAAGATAGACATCTTGTCGTACAGGCAGCGGCTAACACAGCGACTGTCATACCGCAACATGGGAGCATACGAGATGCTGCTAGGAGGCTCCTCGGTTGAAGGAGCACCCAACATAGCTGGCATGAGGTGGTACGAGATCCGCAACCTGAGCAGCACTCCCACAATCTACCAGCAAGGGACATATGTGCCAGGGACAGTAGACGGGATCCACAGGTGGATGGGCAGTCTGGCGATGGACGGGAGTGGGAACATCGCATTGGGATACAGCGTATCAGATGGCAGTTCAACCTTCCCAGGGAGTGCATACACAGGGAGGCTGGCAGGAGACCCGTTAGGGCAGATGACGCAAGGGGAGGCGTACATCAAAGTAGGGACAGGGTCACAGACGGGGAGCCAGAGGTGGGGAGACTACACAGCGATGCACATCGACCCATCGGACGACTGCACATTCTGGTATGTGAACGAATACATCCCAACGACCAGTTCAGTAGGGTGGAGAGGCACGATTGGTGCCTTCAAGTTCCCCGGTTGCGGGGCAGCCACACCTACCCCCACGGCTACAGATACTCCTGTGCCTACCGACACCCCCGTGCCGACTGACACGCCTACCTCCACAGATACTCCTCTTCCCACGTTCACGGATACTCCTGTGCCTACAGATACAAATACTCCACCACCTGGAGCGACCAACACCTCAACCCCGGTAGCCACTGACACTCCTCCTCCTGGTGGTGCTACTGCTACCCCCACTGCCTGCCTCATCTCCTTCACTGACGTGCCCCCAGGCTCTACCTTCTACGACTACATCAGGTGCATGGCATGTAGGGGCATCATCAACGGCTACACCTCAGGGTGCGAGAGCGGCAACCCATGCTTCCGCCCCAACAACAACGTCACAAGGGGCCAGCTATCCAAGATAGTGTCCAACTCAGCAGGCTACAATGATGACCCAGGTCCCCAGCGCTTTGAGGATGTGCCACTCGGTTCAACCTTCTACGACTTCATAGGGAGGCTGGCCAGTAGAAACATCATCGCAGGGTACCCATGCGGAGGACCTGGTGAACCGTGCGTGGGCCCAGGGAACCTGCCGTACTTCAGACCCAATGCCAACATCACAAGGGGACAGATCTCCAAGATAGTGTCAGAGGCAGCGGGGTACTCGGACCCGGTAGGAGACCAGCAGTTCCAGGACGTACTGCCAGGGTCAACCTTCTACGACTGGATATGGAGGCTGACAGACCGGGGCATCATGAATGGCTACCCATGCGGAGGTCCTGGTGAACCGTGTGTAGGCCCTGCCAACCTGCCATACTTCAGACCTGGAGCCAACGCGACGAGAGGGCAAGCCTCCAAGATAGTGGCTAACACCTTCTTGCCTGCCTGCTATACTCCTGTGCGCTAACCTATCACGCCCGTAATCTGAGACAAAGAAGAAGAATGAGCCGCACTCAGGCTCATTCTTCTTTGTATTCATAGCAGGAAATACGTACAATACCAGTAGCCCCTGGCGAAATACTTGGAAGCAGGTGTCCAGTAAATGAAAGTTAAAGTGTTACTCTTTGCGACCTTGCGCGAAGCCGTAGGTGTGTCCCAGAGCGCCCTTGAGGTCGAGCCTGGAGCGCGTGTGGGTGATGTATGGGCTGGCATGGCCGACCTGTATCCAGGCCTCCTCCCCCACACAGGCACGGCTGCCTTCGCTATCAATGGCACTTATGCAAAACCCAATGAACAGGTGAGCGAGGGCGATGAAATAGCCTTCCTCCCCCCCGTAAGTGGCGGTTGACCACAATGAAGTCCCAAACCGAGATTGATCTTTCGTGCTCCTTATTCGAAATCACTTCCGACCCACTGTCCGTGGACGAACTGGCGGCGGTCGTGCTGACGGGCGGCGATGGCGCGGTCGTGACGTTCGCAGGCACAGTACGCGACAATCACCTGGGTAAGCACGTGCTGGCCCTTGAATATGAGGCGTACCCTGCTATGGCCGAATCGGAGATGCGCCAAATCGGACTCCAGATGATAGCCAAGTATGGCCTGCATGGCATAGCTATGCGCCACCGTACAGGTAAGCTGTCGATTGGCGAGATCAGCGTGATAATCGCTGTGTCGGCCCCTCATCGGGGCGAAGCATTCGCCGCCTGTAGTGAAGCTCTTGATCTACTAAAAGCCACCGTACCGGTCTGGAAGAAAGAACACTTCGAAGACGGCGAGGTCTGGGTAGGACAGGGCGCGGGATAAGGTGCTGGTTGCTGATTGCTCCAGGTATTGAAACTAGGAACCAGGAACTTGGAATTAGTACTTCCTAATGTTCATTCGCTGCTCCCAGGAATAATCGCTAACCCCGGATGGCTAAAGGTGGGGTCGAACGTAAAGACCTCCGAGATACCTAGATACTGTATCACCGAGTAGTTCACGCAATCGGTGAAAGTCCATTGAGGGTGATCGTCCTCGACGAACACGCGCCATGCGCGCTCAAAAATCACAGTATCGGTCATAAAGAAGCGTACAAGCTGCGAATTGCGTATCAGCTCCTGCACCGCCTGCGCCGCCTGCAATGACCCGAATACTTTCAGCGCGCTATACACCTGGTCGAGCACGTAATCTGTAATAACAAATCGCACGGGCTGGTTGCGCAGATGCTCCCACAATTGCACCGCCGCAGTGTGGTTCGGGTCCCTAGTGTTGTAGAGGGCCAGCCAGCCGCTTGAGTTGACGAAGATGGTGCGCTTCTGCATCATCCTACTCCCCCTTCGCCACTCTCACTCTCCCTTTTTGCTCGCTCGCTTCCTTCGGGCACAGCAGGTACACTCAGATCGCCATAGCTGGCGCTAAGGGCCGGAAGAGACCATATAGGATCATCGGGGATGGGTACGATCGGGTTGCGTTCGGGAGGGGCCGGCACCGTCGCGAAGTACATAGCCACCGCATCGCGTACCACCGCGCTCAAGGGCACTCCCAATTCCTGCGCTCTCTCCACAAGGCGCTCGTACATGCCACGTTCCATATTGAGGTGAACGTCTATGTTCAAATTCATCATGTGTAAAACCGCTCCTATCAATTGGGGTTATAGACCCCCGCGCCAGTTTACACTTCCGAAGCAGAATCGTCAACATACAACCGGCCCACAGGCTCACTCGATGCAGCAACTCCACTATCTCCCCGGTAGAGACAAGCAGCTTATGCATAGACTGCATCCAGCCCACGCCTACTTCGTCTGCGGCCCATTATTGTGGGGATGGAGGAAAGTAAATAGTGAGGAAAGAGTTGGAAGACACCCCAACCCCGGATGTTATAATAGCTAACTAAAACGAGGAGGGCCACTATGCCCAGCGACAACGGCACGTCCAAGAAAGGAAGAAGCAAGCAGCGAGATGATAAGAGCAAGCACAAGAAAGCCAAAGGTCGCGAATCCACAGCCTCAATCTCCGAGCCTGAGAAGCTTGTTGGCGACGGCACTCCTAACCCTAACTATCCACGCTACCGAGTCAACCCTGGCGAGCACATCCGGCTGAAGGATGTAGACCCCAACGAGACCGAGCACTACGACGACAAAGAGGATGCAGAAGGTCCATTGCGCAAGCAGCTTGCCAGGATTGAAAGCCTACAGGAGCGTCTTTATGCGGAAGGAAAGCAGAGCCTTCTCATAGTGCTACAGGCTATGGATACAGGCGGCAAGGACGGCACGATCCGTGGTGTCTTCGAGGGCGTGAATCCGCAAGGTTGCCAGGTTGTCAGCTTCAAAGTGCCCACTCCCGAGGAACTTGCCCATGATTTCCTATGGCGCGTCCACCGAAAGACCCCTGGGCGCGGCTATATCACTATATTCAACCGCTCTCACTATGAAGACGTGCTCATCGTTCGCGTGCACAGCCTGGTACCCGAGGAGGTCTGGTCAAAACGTTACGATAGGATCAACCAATGGGAAGAGCTTCTCTATGAAGACAGGACCACCATCCTTAAGTTCTATCTGCACATCTCCAAGGACGAGCAGAAGGAACGTCTCGAAGCCCGGCGCGATACTCCTGATAAGGCCTGGAAATTCAGTACAGGTGACCTGGCTGAGCGTGCCCTCTGGGATACGTATATGGCGGCTTATGAAGACGCGATCAATAAATGCTCAACAGAGCACGCGCCCTGGTATGTCATTCCCGCTAACCATAAGTGGTACCGCAACCTGGTGATCGCCCGTACCATAGCCGACACGCTGGAAGCGATGGACCCTCAATACCCGCCGCCTGAGGAAGGTATAGAGAATATAGTCATCCCCGACTAATCACGCGACAACCGACAACCCACGTCACAAAGGCAACCGAATCAACCCACGTCACAAAGGCAACCGAATAATAAAGGTTGAACCCACTCCACGCTGGCTGGTCACGGTAATATCACCACCATGTTGGGTGATTATGTACTTCGCGCTCGCGAGGCCGATCCCCGCGCCGCTGATCCTGCCCGACACGTTCTTGGCGCGCCGGTACCACTCAAAAATATGGGGTAGTTCGGTGTCGGCTATTCCTATTCCCTGGTCCTCGATTGCCAGCATAGCCCAATCACCATGACTATGCGGAATATTTGCGTCCCCTCCATCCTCGTAGCCAGCCTTACTGCCGGCTTCCCGCCATACGCGTAATGTGACCACACCGCCATCCGGGCTGTACTTGATGGCATTGGATAAGAGGTTGGCAACCACCTGCTCCAGCCGAGTGGCATCCCAACGCCCGATCACAGGTTCGGTTTCCGCTTCCACCACGATACGATGGTCGGTGGTGGTGCGCCGGAACTCGACCGCTGCTGTGCGCGCCAGGTCCACCAGATTGAGGGGCCTTCGTTGCAGAGTAAGAGGCTGGCCTGCCTGCAACCTCCCGAAATCGAGAAGGTCGTTCAGGAGCTGGTTCATCTTATTTGACGACTCGTCGATCCGCCCGATCACCTGTTCCAGCCGATCCCAATTGCGGGCATCCAGCAGTGACAGCCTTCGCCGCAATAACTGCGAGTACCCCTTGATTGCCGTCAAGGGATTCTTCAAGTCATGCGATACTATAGCCAATAGCTCATCGCGAGCGTGCACTGCACCCTCGGCATCTCGCCTCGCCTCCTGTTCGCTTGCCAGCAATTGCTCGCGCTCCTGTGTAGCCTTTCTACGCTCGTGTATGTCCGTTACCGCCCCTATCCACTCCCGGACGCTGCCATCTGAACTGAGCAAAGGCACAGCGCGCACAGTAAAGTACCTGTATTCATCGGTGGCGGCGTTCCAGAGTCTCCCCACACCTCTGTAGATCATCTTGTGCGCAACCGCCTTACCCCACACCTCCAACAGGTGCGCCCGATCTTCAGGATGGACCATTTTGATCCAACCTTCTCCCTTGTGTTCATCCCAGGGCTGTCCCGTGTATGCTTCCCACGATAATTGCGGTTCCACGAAGTCGCCATTGCCTACGCTTGTCCATACGACATCCGAGGTGGCTTCTACCAGGCTGCGATAGCGCTCTTCGCTCCGGGCCAGGTCTTCTTCGGCTCTTCTACGGCCTGTTATATCTTCCATGATGCCAATCAGCGACTCTACCGTTCCGTCGCTCGCCATTTCCGGCACTATACGCGTGCGGAACCACCTGCCCTGGTAGCTGAACTCCAGTGCTGTCTCTTGCCCCGTCTTTATTGCCTCCTTACACGCTTTCCCCAACGGCTTTCTGATGTTCGAGGGCAAGCCGAGATCTTTCCAAGTCTTACCCAGGTACTCCTCCGGCGCAATCCCTGACACCTCCTGCACCGCACTGTTGATGTAGGTATGCCGCAGGTCGGTGTCCAGCCTGAATATTATGTCGGGCGCGTTCTCTACCAAAGTGCCGAATTCGCGCTCCCGCATTCGCAGGCGCTCTTCCAACTTCTTGCGCTCGCTTATGTTCACAATGTAAGCCACCGCGATATTAATCGAGCCTTCCAGACGTGCCGCCCCTATCAACACCGGCACGCGCGTGCCGTCTTTGTGTATATACACTCTCTCATGGGGCTTATAGACCGCGGTTTCCTGTAGCTCCTTGAGCGCAGCATTGTCCAGGTGCAGCATTTCGCTGGGGGTCAGGTCTGCCCAACTCATCTTGCCTGTTTTTACATCCTCTCGCGAATAACCAAGCATATCGAGCAGCGCGTCATTGGCGTACAAAATATGCCCTGTGAAATCGCCCACCAGGATGCCAATAATGTTCGACTCGACCAGGCGTTGCAATTGGGCTTGTGTAATACGCAGGGCTTCCTCGGCGCGCTGCCTCTCTGCTATCTCAGCGCGTAGCTCTCGGTTCGTGTCCTCTAACTGCTGCGTGCGCTCCAGCACTCTCCCCTCAAGCTGGATGTTCAGGCGTCTTATCTCCTCCTCCGCAAGTTTGCGCTGCGTGATGTCTCGTACAATCACCTGTATCAGCCCGTCACTGAGCATCCTCGCGCTCAATTCCACCGGCAGGCGTGAACCGTCTTTGCATAACAGCAACCGCTCGTCAATTAAGGGCGCGCCGCTCTTAAGTATTTCATAACGAAGAGGTTGGCGCTCCAGGTCTTCGGGTGCTACCACTTCGGATACCGTGAGACTCAGTAGCTCATCGCGAGTATAGCCGAGCATCTCGCAGGCACGCGTGTTCACATCGTGAAAGCGCCCCTGGATATCGTAGATAGCGATGCCATCGGGCGACTGCTCGACCAGCATGCGGTACCTGTCTTCTGTCGCGCTCCGGCTCTCTTTTGATATGTCTTCGATTGCCATGACCTGCTTTTCCAGGGTTCAGAGGAGTGTGTGTTTATATTGTATTACAAACCCCGAACCGCGCGCCTTCATAAGTCCGGTGATGGTATTCGTGCCAGGCACACAGGGTAATAAATATATACGAAACTGAGGCTGAATCAGCCCTCAGTCTTCTGAAATATCAGGATATACTGGTGTAATTGATTTGCTACGAACCTGTATGGGTAACCGAATGGGTATAGGCGCGGCGTTCGATCATACCATATTTTACACCCGCGATATGCCAGGCCAGGTACCCTGGACATGACCACCACCAGGTCGGCATGGAGCATGTTGTGATGCTGCGCGGTAGGTTGGAGATCCTTAGCAAATACCACCATGTATCCTGCCGGTTTTAGCAAGCCTAATGCCAGGGTCAGGATACTGCGTAACTCGATCAGGAAGAGATCGTAGGGCAGATTGCCCAGGTCTCGTTTACTCATGGTAAATGGCGTAGCCTCGGCTGAGCCTGTACGCTTCTTCTTCTCTCCGCTTTGAGGGCGTCGCATCATATCGCCATAGGGAGGGTCGGTCAACACCAGATCGAATCGCCTGTTTGCTACCTCGGGGCTTCGCAACATATCGCGTGCGTCACCCACTAACGATATTTGTTGCGGCAGCTCCTCAAGTAAGGCCACCTGCTTGTAAATATCAACGTATTCTGCTGCCAGATCTATGCCAACTGCGTTCCGTTCGGCAAGTGAGCACCCGAGTAGCGTCCCACCTACCCCCATGAACGGATCGAGCACCCACTCCCCACGCCTGGTGAAAAACTCTACGATGCGTGCCATCAACTGTGGAGGCTTCGGCGAGGGGTGTATGCGCCGCAACCGGTGACCGTAGGACTGCGGTCCCGAAGTCGGATAAGCCGTGGCCTCCACCGACGACAGAAAATGGACCCACTCACTTCCCGACAGATCGTTCAGTCTATTGCGTGGATCAGGTAGATTTCGGATTTCAGATTTCAGATCTCGGATCGAATTTCTCCAGGTGCCAGGTCACTCTTCACTCGTCAAGAATAAGGAGTATGCAGAATGCAGTACTCAAATCGTCACCCAGTACAGCATCTCGTGTACCGTCCCGTTTGTCTTATACCGCCGGTTATCTCCGTCCGCGTCAGAGCGGTAACGTGGGTACTCACACGCGTACACCTCGACATTGCCACGCTGCGAAAGGATCTCAACGATCCTGTCATGCGGAATCAGCCCCTCGCTGTTATAACTCATCAGCATCCAGCGAGACTGCGCCGACGTGACCAGTTCCGACAACTGCTCTTCCGCCACACCGCTCTTGCAATAAGCCGAGCGCTGCCCGTTGTCGGCGCGCAGGCCCGCCACTCCGCGCAGCTCAGGCTCATCGCCCCTCGCCAGGGTCTCAAGCAGGTGATAATTAGTGCTGTATTGGCGAGAGTTGTAAGGAGGATCTATATAAAGCAGGTCGCACTCCTGGCCTAGAACTATTTCGTTCGCATCCCCCAGGTTCACGCTATGCGACTGCGCGCTATGTACGATGCCCGGTATGCGGAGCACCAGCGGTTTGTGTGCTCGCCCGTCCCACCCCTTCAAATATGCGGCGTATGTGCCGGCCACGTTTGCCACGCGGGATACCGCCTCGATCAGTGCCGCCACAAGCAGATATCGCTCGCTCTCGGTGAGCCAGCCCATATCCCACCACTCGCGTATGGCCCCTCTAATAGCGTCGATGCGCAGAGCATTGGCGGCTGTGAAATAGCGTCTCCCCTCGGGGCCATCGGGTGAGTAGTGCCAATAGTAATAGCCTTCCACTCCGCGCAGGTTGTTCAGGTGCGAGATCACTCGTTGTAATGGCATAGGCAGCACGATGTTGGGGTCCAGGACCCCCGCTTCCACGACCCCGGCAAACGACGGCGCTTCGTTCAGGCCGATATAGGCGTGCTGGAACGCATAAGAGTATGTCATCAGGTCTCCGCTGATGACCCGCCAATCCTGCCGCTTGAGATGCCGGGCCACTGACGTAGTGCCCGTAAATGGGTCGCACACACAAAGAGGCTGGTCGGATGTGCTAACCGCCCGGTGCATATGCAATACATCGTCAATGAAGTTGAGCAGACTCTCTTTGTTGCCTAGATATCGCATGATCTCAAGCCTCGGCCTTACCGGCACACCCTCACATGATTTTCGTATTATGCCGTAAGTTGGATGGACGCGCAAGAGGGTCAGTTGTTAGAAGAGTTCAGGCTTGAGGCAGAGCAATTGCTAATGTAAGCAAGAAGCATAATGGGCAAGGCATCGGTCATGCGGGTCCATCCAACTTACGGCATCTTCAGGAAGGCGGACTGCTTGCCTACCCGGCTCTCAGAAAATATTCTTCCCACGCAATTGTCAATATTAGTTCATTTTTCGTACACACTTCCCTTGACATATACCTACTAATTTTGATAAGAATAGTACTTAGCGGAGTTCTGCCTTCCGCAATGGACTGCGTCCAGGATTTGTCCAGGCACAAGCTCTTCATCACGGAAGGTATTACTCAGGCACCCGACTTCCTCACCACATCCAATTGCGGCATATCCTTCCTGCCGCCTCTAAGATATCACCTGCTACCATGAGGGCTGTCTGTAGCTGCGTGTCGGAGCGGTAGGTCTTCGAAACCTATACTGAAACGGTGAGGTCCTGTCCCGGTTGGCAATCCATCAATCTCCAATTCGCTACTTATAGGACAAGGAAAGGAAAGGAAGCCCATGCAAACAGAGACAAAGAATCGGAAGCGCGCCGGTTCCGTCATCCTTATGCTGGCGGCCCTGCTCGTCGTTGCATTGACGGCAGGCCTGCTCAGCTCAGGCGTGTTCGGAACGACAAGCGCTACGCAGACGGCAAGCAAGGTTGCTCTCCAGCCTGCGGCCCCCGGCAACGTCAGCAATATGAGCGCTGACGTAAATGCTGCCGTCAAGCCCCAGAGTGACATCCCGGTTACTCAGGCGGGCCAGGTAACGGTTATCAACGCCACCTACGCCGACGTTTCCCCTCCTCTGCGTGACATACCTCCCGCGAAAGACGTGGTACATGCTGAGGAGAACGAGAACCCTCTGCCTTACAACAAGCCGAGCCAACCCGTTACAGACCCTGTGGTGCAGAACTTCTTCGGCCCCCTCGCAATGCCCACGCCTATCATTACCTGGGCGGGCATCCCCAATATGTGCGGTTGCTTACCGCCCGACACAAACGCCGACGTTAGCGCTGACTATGTGGTTGAGACGGTCAACTCGCATTTTGAAGTATGGGATAAGACCGGCACCTCTCTGCTAGGTCCTGTACCCATCAATACCCTCTTCTCGGGTACCGGTACAGCGTGCCAGACCCACAACGACGGCGACCCGGTGGTGCTTTATGATCAGCTTGCCGACCGCTGGCTGATCACCCAGTTCACATCGTCGTCTCCCTACGGCCAGTGCCTTGCTCTTTCAACTACGTCCGACCCCACTGGCAATTACTACCGCTACTTCTTCGCCCAGGGCAACCTCCTGAACGACTATCCCAAGTACGGTGTGTGGCCTGATGGCTATTACTTCACGGCCAACCGCTTCCTGAACGGTGTATCTTTTGACAGCCCAGTCGTTGCCGCCTTTGATCGCGCCAAGATGTTGGTTGGCGATCCCAGCGCTACTTTGCAAGAGATCAACCCCGGCAACTTCTTCTATGCAATCCTTCCAGCCGATATAGATGGCACTACTCTCCCACCGGCTGGCGCTCCAGGCATATTCGCCTCGGTGAGCGGTACAGTTGCCACCATGAGAGAGTGGCTCATGCATGTTGACTGGGTTACTCCAGCCAACACCACGCTCACCGGACCCATCAATATTTCTATAGCTCCGTTCGATGGCGATATGTGCGGAGGCTCTCGAAACTGTGTCCCTCAGGCAGGTACATCTGCACGCCTCGATGCCATCGCGGGCCGCATCATGCACCGCCTGTCGTACCGCAACATGGGTGATCATGAAGTGATCCTCTCGTCCGGTACCGTAGACGCCAACGGCTCCGACTTGGGAGGTATCCGCTGGTATGAGGTGCGCGACCCTCTCGGCACCCCGTATGTATACCAGCAGGGGACATACGCGCCTGATAGCACAACCCGCTGGATGCCCAGCATCGCTATGGACCGCGATGGCAACATCGCCGTCGAGTACAGCGCGTCTAGCTCCAGTATCAACCCGGCGATCCGGTATGCCGGTCGTCTCGCGACCGATCCTCTGGGCGAGTTGACCCAGGGTGAGACTACCCTCTTTGCGGGCACCGGCTCGCAGACAAGCACAAGCGGGCGGTGGGGTGACTATTCATCTCTCATGCTTGATCCGTCCGACGACTGCACCTTCTGGGCCGCCAACGAATACTACGTGACTACCAGTGGTGCTGGCTGGGCGACCCGCATCGGCTCCTTCAAGTTCCCCGGTTGTGGTTCTACCACCCCCACGCCGACCGTTACGGGCACACCTCCAACCGCTACCAACACCCCTACCCAGATCCCCACAGCCACCCCCGTGCCCACTGAGTGCCGCAACTACGACTATGCTACCGCCACCGACACCATCACGGCAGACATTACCAATGATGTAGGTATACATTGCGATGACTGCGGCATCTATGCGGCGCTGCCATTCCCGATCCAGTTCTACAACCAGACGTTCGACAACATCGCCTTTAGCTCTAATGGTGCGGTTCAGTTCGGTTCCAGTGACTACTCTTTCGGGAACGACTGCTTGCCCGTGCCTGTGGTTGACTACGGTATCTTCCCGTGGTGGGATGATATGGTAACTGATGGAGCGGGCGAAGGCATATTCACCTCGGTTACAGGCGTAACGCCGAGCCGTGTCTACCACGTAGAGCTTAAGCTGGAATCGCTAAGTGATGGCGGGCTTGTAGATGTAGAAGTGCGTTTGCATGAAGATACAAGCAACTTCGAGATCGTCTATGGGCCAATCACCACTGACTCGATCTACGCAACCATTGGTTCCCAGGCCACCTATGCTTCCGGCGCCTATACGGAGGTATCGTGCAACACAACGGGCATTGCTGAGGGCATGAGGCTCAACTTCACCCTTGCAGCCTGCCCTGCCACTTCCACCCCCACTGTTACAGATACCCCCGTGCCTACCGATACCCCCGTGCCTACCGACACCTCTGTGCCGACTGACACACCAACCTCGCCACCTGGAGCGACCAATACCTCAACCCCGGTAGCCACTGACACTCCTCCTCCTGGTGGTGCTACTGCTACCCCCACTGCCTGCCTCATCTCCTTCACTGACGTGCCCCCAGGCTCTACCTTCTACGACTACATCAGGTGCATGGCATGTAGGGGCATCATCAACGGCTACACCTCAGGGTGCGAGAGCGGCAACCCATGCTTCCGCCCCAACAACAACGTCACAAGGGGCCAGCTATCCAAGATAGTGTCCAACTCAGCAGGCTACAATGATGACCCAGGTCCCCAGCGCTTTGAGGATGTGCCTCTTGGCTCAACCTTCTACGACTTCATAGGGAGGCTGGCCAGTAGAAACATCATCGCAGGGTACCCATGCGGAGGACCTGGTGAACCGTGCGTGGGCCCAGGGAACCTGCCGTACTTCAGACCCAATGCCAACATCACAAGGGGACAGATCTCCAAGATAGTGTCAGAGGCAGCGGGGTACTCGGACCCGGTAGGAGACCAGCAGTTCCAGGACGTACTGCCAGGGTCAACCTTCTACGACTGGATATGGAGGCTGACAGACCGGGGCATCATGAATGGCTACCCATGCGGAGGTCCTGGTGAACCGTGTGTAGGCCCTGCCAACCTGCCATACTTCAGACCTGGAGCCAACGCGACGAGAGGGCAAGCCTCCAAGATAGTGGCTAACACCTTCTTGCCTGCCTGCTATACCCCTCTCAAGTAAAATCGCGCCGGTTCTGAACGTGGAACATGACGGTTAACTGATAGTTCCTAGAGAGAAGAGAGTCTGTGATAGGCATTGTCGCCAGACACTCGCAGACCCTCTTCTCTGCTCCAATAATGTTCTTTGCCTATAATGGCATTGCAAACATACCTTGTGGATATTTTGCAGGTCGCTTTACTGTGCTGACCTGGTAGGATATCATGCGTAGAGCAACTTATCCTGTTACAATCGAATATGGGAAATAGAGGTCGTTTAGTCGTTACGTTTCGGTGGTCATAGTTTCGGAGCATTATCTGAGGTAATGGCCTGACAATAAAGGAAGGAGCAAACATGTTACGTTTAGAGAAACGCGTTCCAGGCAACTGGCGAAGGGGACTTATCGCCCTTCTTGCCTTATCCGCAATCGTGCTGCTATCGGTGAGCGTTGCCAGTGCTGGCGTCCCAACGGGCACATCCTCCGCAGCGCAGGGCAAAGAGCGAATGTCGACTGCGGCCAATGTAGGGCCTGTTGTCGAGCGAGATTTGAAGCACGATGTTTCACCACCCCTGCGCGACATTCCTCCAGTAGCCGCCCAGCCCATGTCCGGCGAGCGGGAGATTAGACGCCATGCACCCCCCAACCCTGCCAACGAGTATAGCGATCCCGTAGTGCAGTGGGCCTGGGGGCCGTTGGCTATGCCGACACCTATAATAACCTTCGCCGGTATTAACTCCACGGAATCGCCGTGCGGTTGTCTTCCCCCTGATACCAACGGAGAGGCGGGACCCAATCATTATGTGCAGATTGTGAACACAGCCTTCCGGGTGTACAGCAAGTCTACAGGGGCACCTCTTGGCCCCGTCACGGCAATCAATACGCTGTGGTCGGGCTTCGGAGGGCCCTGCCAGACGCGCAACGACGGCGACCCCGTCCTCAAGTATGACGAGCTTGCCGACCGCTGGGTGGTCAGCCAGTTTACCACTGCCCCACCATTTAACGAGTGTATCGCCGTTTCGACCTCAGGCGATCCGCTCGGCAGTTACAACCGCTACGCATTTGCTCTTCATGAGAGCGCTTCCCGCTTCGGTGACTACCCCAAGATAGGGGTGTGGCCGGATGCTTACTATATGTCGGACAACGAGTTCAACACTTCCGGCACACAGTGGCTGGGCGCAGGCAACTATGCTTTCGACCGCACGCAAATGCTCCTGGGCAGCACTGCTACCTATGTCTACTTCGGCCTGCCACCGGAAGATTGGGGCGGACAACAACCCTCCGACTGGGATGGATCCACACCGCCGCCTGCGGGCGCTCCCAACATGTTCATGGAAGTAGACGACTCGGCCTGGGACCCGCCCAACATCCCAACCGACCAGATACAGATGTGGCGCTTCCACGTGGACTTCGCCACCCCTGCGAATTCAACTTTCACACCTTTGGCCCCGATCGTGCCGCCCGATCTCGCCCCCTTTGATGGACTTCTGTGCGACTTCGCCTCGTGCGTGCCGCAACCGGGCACCTCACAACTGCTCGATACCCTGTCCGACCGCCTGATGTACAGGGTCGCGTACCGCAACTTCGGAGATCACGAGTTGATCGTGTTCAACCATACAGTAGATGTTGCCACCAACAAATCGGCCATCCGCTGGTACGAAATACGCGGCATCAGCGGCACACCGAGCATATTCCAGCAAGGGACATACGACCCAACCACCGACCAACACTGGATGGGAAGCATGGCTATGGACCAATCGGGCGATATAGCCCTGGGTTATAGTGTCTCCAGCACCTCGACCTTCCCATCCATACGGTATACAGGTCGTATGCCAGGTGACCCACTGGGCACTTTGCCGCAAGGCGAGGCCACCATCATAAACGGTACCGGATCGCAAACTCATTCGGCGGGCCGGTGGGGCGACTATAGCGCGCTTGTGCTGGACCCGGTAGATGATTGTACCTTCTGGTACACCACCGAGTATCTGATTACAACTTCCAGCGCCAACTGGCAGACGCGCATTGGCTCGTTCAAGTTCCCCGGTTGCGGGGCAGCCACACCTACCCCCACGGCTACAGATACTCCTGTCGCGCCTACCAGTACACCCACCTCTACTCCCACTAATACACCGCTTGTCACCACAACCTCCATGCCCACAGACACGAATACTCCAATCCCTGGGGTGACAGATACACCGACCACACCGCCGGAAGTGACCAACACCTCAACCCCGGTAGCCACTGACACTCCTCCTCCTGGTGGTGCTACTGCTACCCCCACTGCCTGCCTCATCTCCTTCACTGACGTGCCCCCAGGCTCTACCTTCTACGACTACATCAGGTGCATGGCATGTAGGGGCATCATCAACGGCTACACCTCAGGGTGCGAGAGCGGCAACCCTTGCTTCAAGCCCAATAACAACGTCACACGGGGCCAGCTATCCAAGATAGTGTCCAACTCAGCTGGCTTTGACGATGACCCAGGTCCCCAGCGCTTCGAGGATGTGCCACTCGGTTCAACCTTCTACGACTTCATAGGGAGGCTGGCCAGCCGCGACATCATCGCAGGGTACCCATGTGGAGGACCAGGAGAGCCATGTGTAGGCCCAGGGAACCTGCCGTACTTCAGACCGAATGCCAACGTGACGAGAGGACAGATCTCCAAGATAGTGTCAGAGGCAGCGGGGTACTCGGACCCGGTAGGAGACCAGCAGTTCCAGGACGTACTGCCAGGGTCAACCTTCTACGACTGGATATGGAGGCTGACAGACCGGGGCATCATGAACGGGTACGCATGTGGAGGAGTGGGAGAGCCATGTGTAGGCCCTGCCAACCTGCCATACTTCAGGCCAGGAGCCAATGCGACGAGAGGGCAAGCCTCCAAGATAGTGGCTAACACCTTCTTGCCTGGCTGCTATACCCCTCTCAAATAACACCGGAATCAACTGGACCAGCCCCCAGACGGTACTGGATACGAGAAGCCTCCCCATGCTCGGGGAGGCTTCTCCCTTATGAGAACGTTACGCTATATATCTGAGAATGGGCTATGATCCGAGGCTCTTCGCCTGTTCTGCAGAACCTTTCAGGATCCCTCCATCGAATTGCTCTTGTCATAAAACACGCGATCGAGTATATAAGTGATCATTATCTACTGCCACCGGCCCAGGGTTGGGCGTTTCCATATGGCTGGCTGGTGGGTCTTTATTGTCTTCTAAAGAAATCTGGAGAGGGAGGTATCATATCTTGATTATACTGCTTAAGAATAGACGGGCAGCATTCTGGCGGTTTTTCGTGCCTGCGCTACTGGCTTTGCTCCCACTGCTGGCGCTGGGTACGGGCAGTTCTGCGGTAGCATCACCGCCGCTACCTGGAAAGAGCCTCGGCGCAGCTAGCCCTGCGGCAACGGATCAAACGGTGGTGATAAGGGTTTATTTCACTTCTCCTCAGCAGAGAGATGCCCTGGCTGCCGAGCTTTCTGCCGATGAGATCTCCACCCTCAATGGTTACCTCACAGTCTACCTGGATCGTGACTCCTACGCGACCACCACCTCATCCCTTACCACAAGAGGGATCCACTGGGAGGTTGACCAGGACGAAACCTATTTTGCTAATCATGTGGATGCCTTCTTCCCGGGTAACTGGGATGGCAATCCCGATACCTTCTTCGGTGGTTATAGGACCGTCGAAGAGAACTATGCCTATATGGACACGTTGGTGGCCGAATACCCCAACCTGGCCGAGACGGTAGATATCGGCAATTCGTGGTGCAAGACCCACCTGGGCCAGTGTACTCAACCCAACTCGTGGAATGGGTACGATATGTACGCCATCCACATCACCAACCAAGCCATACCGGGGCCAAAGCCTGTATTCTGGCTCGAGTCAGGCATTCACTCACGCGAGATAGCAGTACCGGAGATGACAACCCGCTTCATGAGCCTGCTGCTCGACCAGTACAACACCAATCCAGACTCTCATTGGCTGGTGGACTGGCATGACATCTGGATCGTGCCCAACGTCAACCCCGACGGCCATCACATGGTAGAGAACGGAGCTTCTCAGCCGCGCACCCAGCGCAAGAACGCCGACAGAGACGATGGCTGCACAGCTTATCCTCCATCGGATAGTAGCCAGTTGGGCACCGATGACAACCGCAACTTCCCCTTCCTGTGGGGGTGCTGTGGTGGGTCGAGCGGCTCGCCCTGCAACCTCACTTATCGTGGACCGTCGATGGGGTCTGAAGATGAGACGCAGGCGATAACGAACAAGATCAGCGAGTTGATCCCCGATCAGCGTGGTCCCAATAACGGTGATCCAGCCCCGATCACGGCCACAGGTGTGTACCAGAGTATGCACTCCAATGCTGCGCTGAACATATTCCCCTGGGGTTGGACTACGACTAATGCCCCTAACGATACGGATCTCAGGAATATGGGGCTGCATATGAATTCGTCAAACGCCTCTCCAACCGGCAACGGTTACGTTACCGGCGAGGCTCCCGATATCCTTTACGCCGTAGATGGAGATTCGCTGGACTGGGGATATGGCGAGCGCGGTATCGCGTCCTTCACCACCGAGGTAGGCGGTAGCGGCTTCTTCCCATCCTATAGCACGATTGACGGCATGTGGAATCTGAACAAGGGTGCCCTGCTTTACCAGGCCAAGCTAGCGCGCACTCCTTACCTGACCACGAGAGGGCCCGATGCCGATACGCTGGTCGCCACGCCTATGACCGCCACCCAGGGCACCCCAATCCAGGTCACCGGGCGTATGAATTACAACTGGTCCGGCGTAGATGATGTCAGTTATCCAAGTACGCGCCCCAATCTCTACCTGCAGAACATAGCAGCAGCCGAGTACTACATCGACACCCCTCCCTGGGCCGGCGGCACTGCTATACCGCTCTCGCCCAGTGATGGCAATTTCGATTCACCCACTGAGAACGTGATGGGCGCGGTCGATACCACGTCGCTGACACCTGGACGGCACCTGTTGTTCATAAGGGGACGTGGTGTGAACGATTACGAAGGCTTCCAGAGCTGGGGCGCGGTCACAGGCCTGTTTATCGATATTCTGCCGGGTGGGCCTACGCCCACTCCTGGCACTCCCACCGTCACGCCTATACCCACGAACACAGTGCCACCTACCAATACACCTACCAGTGTTCCCACGAATACTGCAACTTCTACCAATACTGCAACTTCTACCAGTACCGCCACTTCTACCAATACTGCTACTACGGCACCGACTCAAACGCCGGGTGGGTCCACCGCTACGCCTGTGCCTACCGATACCAGCACCGATACACCAGTCGCCCCTACTGATACTCCCGTGATTGGTCCTACCGACACTCCTGGTGCTTCTTCCACGCCTGAGGCTACGGATACTCCTGTAGAAGAGACCTCAACTCCTCCCGCTTCGACAGCCACTGCTACTACCCCTCCTGAGATCACAGCTACCGCTACACCCACAACATGCGTAATAGAGTTTACGGATGTGTCTCCCGACAGCACCTTCTACGCGTACATCGAGTGCCTGGCCTGCCGTGGGATCATCAACGGCTATGACACCGGGTGTGAGACAGGCAATCCATGCTTCAGGCCCGGTAACCTGGTCACACGTGGTCAGTTGGCTAAGATAGTGTCTAACTCAGCAGGGTTCAACGAGGACCCCGGTGTACAGCAGTTTGAAGATGTGCCTTTGGGTTCTACCTTCTTCGACTTCATACAAAGGCTGGCAAACCGAGGTATAGTTTCCGGATATCCATGCGGTGGTCCTGGCGAGCCTTGCGTGGGGCCGGACAATCTGCCGTACTTCAGGCCCAACTCCAATGTCACAAGAGGACAGATGTCTAAGATTGTGGCAGAGGCGGCAGCTTATAGTGAGACAGCGGGACCACAGCAGTTCCAGGATGTAGTGCCAGGCTCAACATTCTATGATTACATCTGGCGGCTGACGGACCGTGGCATCATGTCAGGATACCCATGTGGAGGGGTTGGAGAGCCTTGTGTGGACCCTGGCGACCTGCCTTACTTCAGGCCCGGAGCCAATGCGACGAGAGGCCAGGCCAGCAAGATAGTGTCGAACACTTTCTTTCCTGAGTGCCAGCCTACGGAAGATAGGCCCAGCCGCTAGCGTTACCGTTGATTGAGGTGATCTGAGGACGAGGGCCTATCGCCTTCGTCCTCAATCTTTTACCCTGCGACTGTTGACTATAAAGATGCCGGTGAGTACAAGCAGACCGCCGCCGATCTGATTGAGCGCCAGGTCTTCTCCCAGCAGAGGCACGGCAAACAGAGCGGTGATAACGGGCTGAGAGAGGAGAGAAACAGAGGTGAGAGGCGCGGGCAGGTGGCCCAACGAATAGTTGATTGATATCCACCCTAGTGCGTGGGATACCAGGCCGAGGGCAACGAGCGCCCACCACTGCCTCGCCTCGAAGCCCCAGATCTGCTCGCGCATCACCAGGACGTAAGCCAGAAGCAGCACGGTGGCGGCAGCCGAGTTGATCCACATGAAATGCATGGTGCCCAGACTGCGGCGCACCCGGTTGGTGGAGAGGATGTAGGCAGCGTAGAAGGTGCTGGAGAGGATAGCGAGCAGGTCGCCCCAGGACGGTTGGAGATGTTCGAGCGCATCACGTCCGACCACGACAGCCACGCCTGCGAGAGCGATCACCATGCCAAACCAGAATCGGCGCTTGAGGCTTTCGTGGAAGATGAGGAGCGCGCCCAGGCTCACCCAGAGGGTTGAGAGGTTGCCCAGGAGAGTGGAGTTGGCGGCGGATGTAAAGAGCAGAGAAGTGTTCCAGAAGCCGAGGTCGAGTGCGAAAAAGAGGCCCGCCAGGAGAGTGCCCCAGAGAAGTTTTGAGCGCGGAGAGCGGAGAGCGGATTGTGGGCTGGTGGTGTTCGGGTTCGATATCGGTTGGGTGACTGAGGCATTCTTATTTCGAGTTCCGAGCTCCCTACCACGCACTTTCCGCAGACGTGCGAGGTAAAAGCCATAGGGTAGGGAGAGTGCGATGGTGGCGATGGCGACGCGGTAGAAGGCCGTGACCGCGCCCGATATGTGTGGCGCGCCAACGGGGTTGGCCCACTTGGTGAAGATGGCCGAGAAGCCGATACAGATAACGCCGAGGGCGAGGGCGGCATAGGCGCGCAAGCCGGCGCTCTGTGTGCTGCGGCGCAAGCGGGTGAAGGGGCGCGGGGCGGTGTTGGTGGTCAGCTCAGTTGCTGGCATTTTTGACTACGCTACGCGCTCTTTTCCAACACCACATCTTCATCCGAGGTCTGGGCAGCTTCTTGCTCCTGGTACTGAAGCTGGTAGAGGCGGTAATAGTAGCCGTTGCGGGCGAGGAGCTCTTCGTGCGTGCCTTCTTCTACTATGCTGCCCTTGTGGAGAACGATGATACGGTCTACGTGCTTGATGGTGGAGAGGCGGTGGGCGATGATAATGCTGGTCCTGCCGCGCATCAGCTTATAGAGGGCATCCTGGATAAGGGCTTCTGTCTCGGTGTCTACGCTGGAAGTGGCCTCGTCCATTACGAGGAGCACTGCCGGATTGAAAGCGATAGCGCGGGCGAATGTCAGGAGTTGCCGCTGGCCTACCGACAGGTTGGCCCCTCGCTCCTTCACCTCGTGCTGGTAGCCGTCCTCGAAGCGGTCTATAAAGTGGGAGGCATTGACGTATTCAGCAGCGCGGCGCACCTCCTCGTCGGTGATCTCTTTGTCCAGCAGGCGGATATTGCGCTCGATTGTGCCTGAGAAGAGGACCGGATCCTGTAGCACCACACCTATATGCCGCCTCAATTGCGCCTGGCGCACATCACGTACATCCACTCCATCGATCAGGATCGCTCCCTTCTGCACATCGTAGAAGCGGCTAAGGATGCTGATCATGCTGGTCTTGCCAGCGCCGGTCGCACCCACTATCGCCACGCTTGTGCCCGCCGGTATCTTGAAACTGACGCCCTTGAGCACTGGCTCGTCGGGGTTGTAGGCGAAATGAACATCGCGGAACTCGATGTCACCCACCACTTTGCCAAGTAGCTTGGGATGCTCTGGGTCAACCACAATGGGCTGCTCGTCGAGGAGCATGAAGACGCGCTCGGCGGCGGCCATCGCTCCCTGCATGATGTTGTACTTCTCGGCCAGGTCGCGGATCGGCATGAAGGCGCGGTCGGTGTACTGGAAGAAGAGCACCAGCGTGCCGAAGGTCAACGTACCCGCCAATACTTCGCCTGAGCCATACCAGAGGAGGAGCGCCATAGCCAGAGTGGAGAGGAAACTGACCACCGGGAAGAAATAGGCGAATACGCGCAAGGCATCCAGGTTTGCCACCAGGTAGTGTTTGTTGAGTCCGTCGAACTCTTTGTGCTTACGCTTCTCGCGGTTGAATAGCTGGACCACCAGCATACCTGACAGATTTTCCTGGAGGAAGGCGTTGAGACGGGCCAGCCTAACGCGTTGCTGGCGGTAGGTGGTGCGCATCCAGCCCTGGAAAAGCCAGCTTGCCAGCGCGATAAAAGGGAGGACGGCGAGGCTAACGAGCGCCAGCCGCCAATCAACCACAAACATGGTGCCGACCACACCCGCCAGAATCACCACATCCCCCGCTATGGTCACCACGCCGGAGCCTATGAACTCGTTGAGCGCGTCTACATCGTTAGTGAGGCGGCTGATCAGCCGGCCCACGGGGTTGCGGTCGAAGTAGTGGAGAGATTGGTGCTGGAGATGGGAGAATATGCCGTTTCGCAGGTCGTACATAACGTTCTGGCCGATGATCTGCATCAGGTAGTTCTGGGCATAACGGAACACGAAGGAGATAGCCAGGGCAGCTATATATGCCAGCCCTATTGTCCATAGAAGCTCAGGCTTGCCCGGCACGATAGCATTGTCGATCGCGACCTTGCTCAGGTATGGGGTAACCAACTCGGCAAGGGTGGTGGCGAATATCAGAACGAACGCAATAGCGACCTGCTTCTTGTAAGGACGGAGGTAAGTAAGCAGCCGGCGCATGAGGTGCGCATCGTAAGCTTTGCCCAATATCTCGTCTTCTTGAACCAAATTCGCTCCAGCCATGTATCTCCTTTATGTGAGGGTGTCGGGTTGGAGTCCGGTAGTGATTGGGTGCCACGCCTGACGGTCCAACCCGGTACCCTGCGCTTTAATTATATAGGACGAAGCACGAAAGACGAAGGACGAATGAAAGACCTTCGTTTTCCGTCGTTAATCAATGCCCAACTCGTGTGAAAGCAACTCGCGGCGGTACATACTGGCGTAGCTGCCGCGCTGTGCTACCAACTCGGAATGGGTACCGCGCTCGATGATCTTGCCATCATCGATCACTATGATCTGGTCGGCTTCTTTGACGGTGGAAATGCGCTGGCTGATGATAATACTTGTGCGATCTTTGAGGACGGTGCGCAGGCCAGCCAGGATCTCTGATTGGGTCTGAGTATCAATGCTGGAAAGCGAGTCGTCCAGCACCAGGATCGCGGGGTCGCGCATGACCGCCCGTGAGAGGGCTGTGCGCTGCTTCTGGCCGCCCGAGAGGGTTACACCGCGCTCGCCTATGACCGTCTTGATCCCTTCTGGAAACTGGTCGAGGTCGTTGCTGAGGCGCGCTACCGTCACCGCTTGCTCCACGCGCTCAGGATCCAGCTCGTCCACGCCGAACGCCACATTCTCTTCGAGGGAAGTCGAGAAGAGGAACGTGTCCTGGGGCACGTAACCAATGTTGCGCCGCAGGACTGCCAGAGGTATTCGCCGCACGTCTACATCATCAACCAGCACTTTGCCCGATTGCGCTTCGTACACCCGTGCAATCAGGTTCACGATGGATGTCTTGCCAGCGCCGGTGGCTCCCACGATAGCCAGGGTGGTGCCCTTCGGTGCGTGGAAGGAAATATCGTCCAGAACCTTGTGCTTGCCGCCATCGTAGCTCAGCGAAACATGGTCGAACCTGATATCGCCCTGGATACTTTCGATGGGGAGCGTTTCTTTGCTGTCGGCGATTTTGGTGCGCTGGCCCATCATCTCGCGGATGCGCCCCATGGAAGCCGCGCCCTGCTGGTAGAGGCTGACCACCCAACCGAGGGCGATCATCGGCCAGGCAAGCAGCAACAAATAGCCGTTGAACTGCACAAACTGGCCCAGCGTCAGGTTGCCGCTAATTACTTCATTGCCGCCAACGAACAGGATGGCGACCCCCGCCAGCCCCAACACAAAAGCCATCATCGGCCACATTAGCTGATTGAAAATCTGGTATTTGAGGCTGCGACGCCGATAATCGCTGCTCTCTTCCGCGAAGTGCTCGATCTCATACTCTTCCTGAGCGTAGGCCTTCACCACGCGGATGCCCGCGAAATTCTCTTGCGAGTAGGTGGATAGATTGCTGAACTGTGCCTGCACACTTTCGAAGTGGGTGTGCATACGCCTCCCAATTATTACGAAGGCCACGCTCACGAGGGGCATGAAGAAGATGAGGACCAGCGCCAGCTTGAGATTGATCGAGATCATCAGAACGGCGGCAAACACGAACATCATGACCGTGCGCACTCCGTTGGAGAGGCCGGGACCGAGGGCCATACGGACGGCTGACATATCGTTGGTGGCACGCGCCATGATGTCACCGGTGTGCATGGTCTGGAACCAGCCCTGGTGCATCTTCTGGAGGTGGGTGAAGAAATCGTTGCGTAGTTCGTATTCCACCTTTCGCGACACGGCGTTGAGCGTGTAGCGCGAAAAGAACTCGCCTATGCTGCCCAGCAAAGCCAGCCCCGCAATCCAGATCGCCAGTTGCACTACTTCGTCCTGGGGTGCCTTGTTGGTCAGTTCGTCGATGGCTTGTCCTAGCAGGTACGGCTGGGCCAGCGCCAGCAAAGCTGTGGCGATCACCATGACTGCGCCCAAAAGGAGGCTGGGCCAGTGGCGTCTCATGTAGGGGAGCAGGGTTTTCAGGTCGCGCAAAGCTTCTTCTCCTAATAGTGTTCAGGGGGAAATAATAGCATAGCAGAAAGTGCTATTCTGTAAATCGGTCTGAAGACGGATATTCTATATATTATAAATGTCTAAGTGAGGAATTGGCAAAACAAAAAGGACCTCTTCGGCCAGGGGCAATATCGCGAGCCATTTAGCCGTACAATACATGCAGATTAGCTCACGTCATATAGCACAGAAATTGATGGATGTAAGGAGAAGGGCAGGACAGATGGGTGGGTAGGAGACGCCTTCAATTTTGTTTTGAAGGCGAATTTACCACTCGAGTACGGCCTGGTCGATCATAATGAAGATCGGATAGTTTATCTTGTCGCTGGGGTCCAGGTTGGTAATAGTGAGGCTATTTTCGCCCTCTTGAAGCACCTTGTTGGCGACCCGCCATTCGGCCCACCCCCAATTGCCTTCGCCATCTGGACCGCTTTTATGGTCGTTGGGCAAGGGGTCAGGGCCTTCATATAGCACCGAATTGTTGATGGTAATGCGCATGGGTGTCTTGTGCGTGTCCTCTGAGTTGAGGCCGAGCAATCTCAGCCTGCCGGGGCCTTTAGGCTGCTTCTCGATGACGAAGCGGGCAGTCATGGTACTGTATTGAGTCCCCTGCCCATAGACCCATTGGGCTGAGTGGCCGTGATAGCCGTCCTCGCGCGTGTACCCTCCCGTAAAACTATTATCGTCCAATACAACGCCATTTCCTTGCGTGTCAATGGGTGTGGGTGTAAAGAGGCCCGGCAGGATTTGCTCCGGGGTTGCAGTTGGAATTGCAATAGTAGGCATAACTATCGGGGTGTCAGTCGGAACAGACCCTGTGGGATTGCCTTGCTCCGGCGTGTTGGTGGGTGCTACTTGCTCCGGTGTATCTGTCGGTATAGCTTCAGGTGTGTCGGTTGGAGCCTCGGTGGGTATTTCTGTAGGTACTTCGGTGGCAGTTTCGGTTGGGGGTTCGGTTGGCGCTTCAGTGGGCGTTTCCGTGAACGGTAGGGGCGTGCTGGTTGGCGGCCTCAATGTTGCCGTAGGCACTATGGGCGGTGATGTGGGGGATGGGGTAGGTGATGGGAGCACGCTTGGGGTTGTGGGCGTGGGTGTGGCGCTGGCAAATATGCCGAGGAAAGCGTTGTTCCCCCAGATACCGAGGGCGCATAGCCCCAGGCCGAACACCACCAGCCCGCCCAGAAATCCCCACACCATAGCTCTACGCCCGCCCGTGCCCTGCACAGTTACGGTGGTTTGCGCACGAGGCGTGTATACTCCAGGTTGGGCTTGCGTGACCCGCTTCGTTACCTGCGGCACGCTCACAGGCGTTGGACCTGCGCTGTTGGTGGTCTGCGCGCGTACGAGGGGCACCACTCCAGGAGCGGTTTGGGCTGCCATAGGGATCTGCTGGCTTATCTCGGCCTGCGTGCGGCGCGGCGGCCTGCTCGCTCCCTGCGGGTTAGCGGGTACGGGGGGTGCCACAGGCACCGCCATCGTCGGCTGGTTGAAAGACGAGCCTATACCCAGCAGATCGGCAGCCAGTGCATCGGTATTAGGATAGCGTGCACGTGGGTCCTTCAGAAGGCAGCGCATCACCACATTTTCCAGTGATGGGGGCACTTCGGGTGCCAGGGCGTGCAGGGGGCGCGGCTGCTCCCACACCTGTTTGTAGGCCACCACCGCCGGATTGTCTCCCGTGAAGGGCGGGGTGCCTGCAAGCATCTCGTACATGACGCAGCCAAGGGCGTACACGTCGGAGGGTGGGCCGACAGGCTCGCCCGTGGCCTGTTCGGGGGACAGGTAGGCGGCTGTACCGAAGGTCATCCCGGTCTGGGTTAGCTCAGGGCCTGAAAGCGCCTTGACGATTCCAAAATCGCCGAGGCGGGCGTGACCCTTGCGGTCGACGAGGATGTTCTGAGGTTTGACATCGCGGTGGATGAGACCGCGTGCGTGTGCGGCTGAGAGGGCGGCGCATACCTGCGTGGCTATCGAGACCGTTTCGGCGGCGGTCATTCGGCCTCGCCGCATGAGGATGTCTTTCAGGTTTTGCCCCTCGACGAACTGCATCGCGATGAACATGGAGCCATCGGGAGCCTCACCGAAATCGTAAACGTCCACGATGTTGGGGTGGGCAAGCCCTGCGGCAGCACGCGCCTCGTTGAGGAAACGGGCGCGGGATGCCTGGTCGTGTACGAACTGTCGGCGCAGTATCTTAATTGCGACTATGCGGTCGAGGCGCTGGTCGCGGGCGCGGAACACCTCGGCGGCTCCGCCTTCGCCTACCTTGTCAAGTAAACGGTAGCGACCCGCGAGTAAGTTTTCATCAATACGCTGTGTCGCGCCGTCTGGCGGTTGATTCATAGCTACATTGTACCATTTCCGCTGCCCAGCGACCGACCGCAGGGATAGTTTGTTGACAGCCTGGATGGACTTATGCTACTGTGCTCTAAATTGCAAGAAGGAGTCCAGGATGATTCGCAGCCTCTTACTGGTGGCGGTCAGTGTCGTGGCGATGCTCGCTTTCGGTGGCGCGGCCCTGATGTTCCGCCGGTAAGTTCGGGATAAGGATGTGTACCTTAGTACAGCTAGTGATTCGGATTTTGGGAAGTCGATCGGTAGATGCTTATTCTTGCCCTCATGTACTATAAGGCATTGGTGGAGCAAAACGGGACAGGTTTTGGGGTGTACTTTCGGGCAGTTTTTTGTGTGGGGTTAGGGGTGAGGAGCGTGGTATGATGGACAAAGGGGGATAGGCAGGGATCGCCTCTGCATTTGCTCTTTGAGGGCAATGTCAGGTACGACCGGAGGCATGTGTTGTCGTGAAGGTCGTGATACAGGGAGCGTGGCACGCACGCGGCTTGTGGCTAGGCCCGTGTGCGTGGCTGCTTGCCCTGGCAGGCACCCTCCTGTTGCCTGACGAGGCTGCACGGTGGTGGGGGGTGGCGCTTATCCTGTTGGGGTGTGGGGTGACGCTGGTGGCGTGGCGGAATGTGCCGGTGCCCTCCCCATTCGATGCCCCTTCGAGCCTTGAGCGCGCGTCTGATCGCTTCCAACTTCGCTTTCGGGGCTATGCGCCTTCGCTTGTGGGGTTTGGTGTGTCGGCCCTTCTGTCGTTCTTCGCCAGCGCCGCCTTTCTTGCCAATCCGAACGATACATTCGGGCTGGCCGGGTGGCTGTGGGTTGTGAGCATTGGCGCGCTGCTCATTTCGTGCTTGTTTTGGCCCAGTCCTGTTGTGCCGGACGCCACCGATATACCAGGCCGGTGGCCTGCGTGGGAGAAGGCCGTATTCGCGGGGTTGGTGGTGCTGGCGGCGATCCTGCGGCTGTGGAACTTGAATCAGTTTCCGTTCCAGATTTACGGCGATGAGATAGAAACGGGCCGGTTCGCCACCGAGTCTTATTTACACCAGCCTGCGGGTCAACCAGGGCCTTCGATATTCAGCCTCCTATGGCCGACTATTGACTTGCCTGGACTGTGGTTTCTCACGGTGGCTCAATCTGTGCGGATTGGCGGCTTCACCCTGTGGTCGCTGCGCTTGCCTGCTGCGCTGTTCGGGACTGCAATCGCGGTGCCTTTCTACGGGTTTGTTCGTTCGGGTTGGGGGCGTGGGGCCGCGATAGCGGGCACGGCGATGTTTGCTTTCAGCGCGGTCGCGGTCCACTACAGCCGTGTTACGCTCAATAACATTGTGACCCCCTTCTTCTGGACGGTATGCTTTCTGTTTCTCATACGCGGATTGCGGTCCCGCCGCCCGATTGATTGGGCGCTGGCAGGGCTTGCCGGGGGTTTGAGCGAATATGGCTATTACGGCACCCGATTGCTGCCTTTCATACTGCTCATCTTCTTCGCGTATCTGCTGATCGTCCACAGAAGGGTCGCGCTTGCATACCTGGGGCATTTCGGGTTGGTCGCGCTGGGCTATCTGGTGGCATTTGGGCCTCTCGCTGCCCGCTATGTGCTCAATCCGGGGCTGTATACAGGCAGGTCGCAGGGCATGATGATCTGGGATCACTTTCCTACAAGCTGGGCAGACTTCCAGAATATGCTTGACGCTATCTGGCCGGTACTGGCGGAGAACCTGCTGGGTGTAAGCACACATCCTTCGCAGGAAGTGATATATTACGCGCCTTTTCTCTTTCCTGCCGAGGCGGCTCTACTTGCGCTGGGCGTGGTATTGTTGTCGTGTCGATGGAAGCACCCGGCTTCGTTCCTGGCGTTGCTTGCTCTTGTGGGGGTCTTTTTCGTGGGTGGGACGCTGGTCGTGTACGGGCTGCCGCCCATCTTCGCTCACTGGATTCCAGCGCTGCCACTTTTCTACGTCGCGACCTCGGCCCCTATCGGTGCCTGGCTCACCGATCTGGCGAGTTTGCCTTCTCGCATTGCCGGTAGGGTGAAGGTGGCTGCGTTTGCCGCTGTTGGCGTGGGCCTCGTTGCGCTGGGGCTTTGGAACATCAACTTCTATTTCCGCGACTACTATGCGGACTCCGGTATCGTGAAGCAGGACGTGTACAGGAACGCGGCGATGCTCCTGGAAACGCGAAGCGCGCAGGCTCGCTACCAGGGTGAGCTTGGTGGGAATTATGTTGTACGGTTTCTGGGAGACGGGATTTATCTTCAGAATCCCGACGTGCCATATTTTGCGCAAGGGCAGGATTACGGGTCTATAGCCGACCCTCAGTCTCAGTTGCCGATGACGCGCATTCCGGGCAAAGGGCTTGCATTCCTGCTTTTGCCTGGGAGCGAGCAATATCGCGATCTTGTACGGCGGTTATATCCGGGGGGAGAGGATGGAGAAGTGCGGAGCAGAACCGGGCGGCATTTATTCTATATATATGTGCTCGCGCCTTAGGGTATTTCGCCTTTGTGGATAGGGTAATACCGCATTGGCATGAGATGGCGGCTCCGCAACTCATAGAGTTAACCAGTTCATAGTCACACTGGTTAACCAGCCCATCTGGATAGTATTCCCTATTTCTGGTGATGTGTATCCATGCGCCCGCGGGCATAATAGCGCCAGGGTTGCAATGTGCCAATGGTGAGAAGCTGCTGATTTTATTCTTTTGCAGCGGGTTGCTGTTGGCCGCCTCACGTCAGGTTGATGCACCGGTCTTATCTTATTTGTATGTCCGTGATCGCGCTCCAGTCGGACCCGGATTCCCAAGAACACAAAGGAGAGACGTGATGAGAACCAGAAGCACTAATCATATTCTCAGACGTGATTTATTGTGGGCGATGCTGCTGGCGCTGCTCTGCGCAGGTGTGGCTGTTGGCGCTGTGGGCACAAGCTCTGCTGCCCTGCGCGCCGACGGCACACTTGCCGGACCTGAGCCGGGTGCTCAAGTGCCCAATGGAGGTGATTGTTGGACGGAAATCGATGTCCAGAATGTCCTAACAGGAGGCAACTACGTGATGGGCATGGACAGCGACCCTGAGACGGGTAACATCCTCGCCGGAGGTTACTACACCGGTACAGGGATCGGTGAAGGTGCTCAACTGGTAGAGTACCAAAGCGGGAGTAGCTTCCAAATTGTGCCTAACCCGGCAGATATCGGCACGCAGAGCGTTATCAATGGGGTTGGGTCTATCCCATCCACGGACAACGAGTTTTGGCTGGTCGGTAATAGCTTCGTAACGACAGCCACCCTGCCGCTGATCGAGAGATTCGACGGCACCAGCCTGACACACGTACAAAATCCCGACGTTCACCCGTTAAGTTTCCTGAAGGATGTTGACGCCGCCAGCCCTGACTTTGCTATCGCGGTGGGCAGGGAACTGTACGGGCCGGAGAAACCACTTATCGAGGAGTGGGATGGCAGCGATTGGACGTCGGTGCCACCGCCTAATAGCGAGGTTAGCTCACTAACCGGGGTGGTGGCGTTCCCGGATGGGAGGGCTGTAGCCGTTGGTCAAGTGAACTCCCCCGAAACCTATCAATTGGTGTTGAGCCGAAGCACGAGTGGGGTATGGAGTGAGGTGTCTGCCCAGCTTCCAGGTAGTTTCGCCCAGCTCACAGCGGTGGATGCAAGCGGCCCGACCGACGTGTGGGCAGTAGGGTATTACATCAATGCGAGCAATAACCGCGTGCCCTACTCCCTTCATGGGAATCTCGACACCGCCACATGGACTGTTGTGTCTATGCCGATCCCCACCGGAGCAGGTGTGAGCAGCCAGCCTAGCACGAATGGGGATACGCAGGCTAACACCATAAACTGCCCATCACCCTCTCAGTGCTTTGCAGCAGGTGGGACCACTGATGGTGCCGTTGACAAAACAACAGCATGGGAAAGACTTCGGGACGAGTGGAACACATTGCCAGACCCTGCCAACAGTTTCCTTGTTGCGTTCGTGGCATTAAGCTGGTACGGGAATGGTAGCCCAAAAGGCATGCCGGGAGATGCGACGCAACTGTATGGAGCGGGTAATTACATTGATAGCACCAGCGGATTAAGTCGGGTGGGGGTGCTGAGTTACGATACGTCGTGCGGCGAGCCAGAACCTACGCCCACGCCCGGCGGCCCTACATCGACTCCGGTCGGGGCTACGCCTACGCCTGCTCTTCCTACTGCTACTGCTACACCTATAGCCTGTACTCCCGGCCAGTTCTCCGATGTGCCATCGGGCAGCACCTTCTACCCCTTCATCACCTGCCTGGTGAACCGGAATGTTATATCAGGTTATTCTGATTGCACGTTCCGTCCAGGTAACAATGTTACGCGGGGGCAACTGGCAAAGGTGGTGTCCAATGCCGCGAACTTCCAGGAGCCGGAGACCGGCCAGACGTTCGAGGACATACCCGTTGGTTCTACATACCATGACTTTATCGAGAGACTGTTTGCACGGGGCATCATAGGCGGATACCCATGCGGAGGGGCGGGGGAGCCTTGCGTTGGGCCTGGGAACAGGCCATACTTCAGGCCGAACGCCAACTCTACGCGGGGGCAGATATCGAAGATAGTGGCGATAGCTGCCGGGTATCAAGACCCCACCAGCAGCCAGACGTTCGAGGACGTGCCTGGAGGCTCCACGTTCCATCTATGGATAGAGAACCTTGCCTCGCGAGGGATCATGTCGGGGTATGCGTGTGGAGGTGCTGGAGAGCCATGTGTCGGGCCTGGGAACAGGCCATACTTCAGGCCAGCTAACAATGCCACGAGGGGGCAGACTTCCAAGATAGTGGCCAACACTTTCTTCCCTAGCTGTAACCCTTAGGAATCTGGAAACGGTATGAAGAGGAGAGGTGGCACGTAAGCCACCTCTCCTCTTCATACCTGATATGGTTATCTGCTGTATGTGCCGACCAACTCTCCGTAGGCCAGCACGTGGCCGTCCATCGCCTGCTCTAGCGCGTTCTTGTCCGCGCCCGGTTGCAGGTCTAGCGTGGTGTCGAGGGCGTAGAGCTTGAAGTGGTAGTGATGGGTGCCGCCTGGGGGGCATGAGCCGGTGTAGCCCGGATTGCCTGAGCCGTTGTTGCCCTGACTGCTGCCATCGTCAAGCTGGGCGGTAGTGGGCACGTTTTCGGGGAGAGAGCGGGCGGAAGGTGGGAGACCGTAGAGCACCCAGTGGACGAAGGTGCCGGGGGCGTCGGGGTCGTCCATGATGAGGGCGAGGCTTTTGGTGTCGGCGGGCGGGTCGGTCCATTGCAGGGGCGGTGAGATGTTATCACCGTCGCAGGTGTAGGTTCTGGGGATGGGTTGGCCGTCGCTGAAGGCTGTACCGGTGATGGTGATGGTTTGCCCCAGGCCGCTCAGAGGTGTGCCACTGGATGTCTTGATGTCTGTACCGGAGTCGCAGCCTGCGAGCATCGCCATTAGCACGAGAGCTAACAAGCCCGCCAGCCGAGGTCTCAGGCTGGCGGGGAGGAGGATCGATTTGTAGTCGTGTCTACTCAAAGTGCTGGCTGCTCACTATCTCGCTGCCCGCCACACCGTTGTGGTGCGCGGGAGCCGTTATTGTATCTTGCTCGTGGTGGGCGTGTGACTTCACCGCCTTGACGAAGTCACGGAAGAGAGGGTGAGGGCGGGTTGGGCGGCTCTTTAGCTCAGGGTGGAACTGGGAGGCCACGAACCAGGGGTGATCCCTCAATTCGATGATCTCGACCAGCCTGCCGTCGGGCGAGAGGCCGCTAAGGATCAACCCTGCTTCGTTCATTCTTTCTCGGTAGGCGTTGTTGAACTCGAAGCGGTGGCGGTGGCGCTCGTAGACTACCTGCTCGCCGTAGGCGCGGGCGGCTTTGGTGCCAGGCACGAGATTGCACGGGTAGAGACCGAGGCGCATGGTGCCACCCATGTCGGCGATGTCGCGCTGGTCGGGCATGATATCGATCACGGGGTCGGTGCAGCGTCCATCTATCTCTGTGGTGAACGCTCCGGGCAGGCCCAACACGTTGCGGGCGAACTCGATCACGGCCATCTGGAGGCCGTAGCAGAGGCCGAGGTAGGGGATGTTGTGCTCGCGGGCGTACTGGGCGGCGGATATCTTGCCCATCACGCCACGGTCGCCGAAGCCTCCCGGCACCAGGATGCCGTCCGCGCCCTCCAGGTACTCGGAGGGGTCTTTCGCTTGCTCAAGGGTCTCGGTGTTCACCCACCTGATCTCTACCTTCACATCGTTGTACGCGCCCGCATGGCGCAGGGCCTCGGCCACGCTCATGTAGGCGTCGTGTAGCTCGGTGTATTTGCCGCAGAGGGCGACGGTTACGGTCTCGCGTGCTTCGTCCATGCGATTGACGGTGGCCCGCCAGCCGGAGAGGTCGGGGGCGTGCCCGCCCAAATTCAGTTTCTCCACGATGTAATCACCGAGGCCGCACTCTTCCAACCAGAGAGGCACATGGTAGATATTGGAGAGGGTGGGCAGGGGGATCACGGCCTTCGGCTCGACATCGCAGAAGAGGGCGATCTTGCTTATGATGTCGTCGCCGAAAGGCTCGTCGGCGCGGCAGAGGATCACATCGGGGTTGATGCCGATGGAGCGTAGCTCTTTGACCGAGTGCTGGGTTGGCTTGGTCTTTAGCTCGCCTGTGGGACCGATCTTAGGTAGGAGGGTGAGATGCATGTAGAGGACGTTCTCGCGGCCGGCGTCGCGGCGCATCTGCCGGATCAACTCAAGGAAGGGGAGGCCCTCGATGTCGCCTACGGTGCCACCAACCTCCACGATCACCACGTCGGGCGCGCCTGTGCGGGCTACTGCAGCTATGCGCGACTTGATCTCGTTGGTGATGTGGGGGATGACCTGCACCGTGCCGCCAAGAAAATCGCCCCGGCGCTCGCGCTCGATCACCGACTTGTAGATACGCCCTGTGGTGACATTGGACGCCTGGGTGAGGTTTTCGTCGATGAAGCGCTCGTAGTGGCCGAGGTCGAGGTCGGTTTCGGCCCCATCGTCGGTGACGAACACCTCACCGTGCTGGTAGGGGGACATTGTGCCGGGATCTACGTTGATATAGGGGTCGAGCTTCTGGACCGAGACGGTGATGCCCCGGCTTTTGAGCACGCGCCCTACGGAAGCGACGGTGATCCCCTTCCCCACACTGGAGGCCACCCCGCCCGTCACGAAGATATATTTGACCATGTCACCCTCCTTCTCGGCTGACCAATAACGAAAGACGAAGGACGAAGGTTGGTACACGTTCGTCTTTCGTCTTCTTCGTCGTTCGTCTACGATCTCCTACGCTGCTATCGCCTGTACCTTCTGCTTGGGGGCCAGTATTATGCTTACGCCCGCAGAAACGTGCAGGTCCCCCAGCTTGGTATCTACTATATCGAGTATGCGCTTGAACTCATTGGTTGCCGTGTACACCTCAGTATACACGCCGAGCGGGTTCGTGCCTATGTAGCTGACGAACTCTGCCTCAGGAAAGACCTCGCGTACGGCGCGGGTAATGCGCCCGATGGCGTCCTGCACCCGCTCGTCACGCAAGTCGATATACACTAACTGCTCGTTGATGATGGGCTTGGTGTTGATGGGGGTCGGCTCTCCGACCTCCGAAAGGTCAAACTCCGCTACCGCTCCTACTTCGATGCCTGCTCCTACCGGTTCCATTTCGGGCCTCCTGTGCCTGTACGAAGTTCCTGGTTTCTGGTTCCAAGTTCCTGGTTGGATAGCTAATAACTAGGAACCAGGAACTAGCAACTTGGAACTTCCGTGCCTAGGTCCTTGCTTCGAGCACTACCACCTGCATAGGGCCTTCATCATCGGAGCCTTTGACCGTGAGCTTCTCCTGAGGGGTCCACTCTTTTATGCCTATCTCCTTCATAAACCTGTCCAGCGCATCCAGTTCGACCAATTCTTTGCCTGTTGAATAGTGCATGGGTATAACGATGTGCGGTTCGATCTGGCTTATGACTTCGCTGGCCTTGTTCGCGCTGAGTGCGTTGTGGCCGCCTACCGGTACCATCAGCACATCGACATCGCCCAGGGCCTCGAGCTGGTGCGAGTTGAGTGTGTGGCCCAGCGCGCCAAGATGGCACACTACCGCGTCGTCCAGGTGAAAGATGAAGATATTGTTTCTACCTAGCTCCTTACCCTCTTTGCTGTCTGCGAAGGACCAGACGCCTGTAACAAATACACCCCGGACTTCGTATTCGCCGGGGCCTCTTACCACGAAGGGTTCGCCCTTCACGCCTGGTGTCGCGCTGTGGTGTGGGTGTTCGTGAGAAATGGTGACGATTTCGGCCTTCTGGTTTAGCGTGCCCAGACCGAGGCTTTTATCGTAGGGGTCGGTGATAACGGTGGCGTCGCGGCTCTTGATGCGGAAGCAGGCGTGTCCCAGCCATGTGATTTCTGCCAATAGATTTACCTTCTTTCATAGGCAGAAGGCCGGCCATTTCGGCTTCGGCCTTCCGCAAAAATACCATGTAATTGTACCAAAATGACCGTTTTGCACGCAAATGTGGAAAAGTGCAAAAATGGAAGGCCTCTTGGCAATAACCTCCTATTATACGAATCAGGTTCAATTCACCTGACACAGAAGACTATGCTACAAACCTGCAAGTCTGTTTCATGCCTTTGATAGTCCAGAAGGTACAGGGCATTGTCAGGATGGTAACTGGGCGGGTAGTAATTTCGTGACGAATTTGCCGCGTCCAGTTCGAGGTTTGGTGAAAAATGGAGGTTGTTCATTTTCGACCTCGGAATATAGAATTATTACAGATGCGCCCAGTAGTCTACAGTCTTACTCACCACAGTACTTCGGTTATCACGCTTGGACGCCCACAGAGACCTCCCATCCACAAGGAGAGATCAATGTCGACCTCTATCAACTCAATCCAAGTGATGACCCTGTAACCGGTACGAGGGATAGCGGTTGAGGCCGATAAGCGCCAGGTAAGGTCCGAACGCGTGCCAGTTGAGCATGGTGGCGAGGGTGAACTCGCCGATCACGATGGCGAACGTCAGGAACGCTCCGCTGAGGAGTGCTACTCGCAAGTTGGGGAAGGTCACCCGAAATAGTATAGTGACCCAGTTTGCCCCCAGGCTCTGGGCGCCTCGGTGAGCGCCCGCACGTCCATTGCCCGCAATCCTGTATCGACCGCGCGATACATATAAGGGAGGGCGAGCACCACGTAGCCCGCTACGAGGAGCGCCGGGCTGGAGACAAGAGGGAGCGGGCCTCCGCTATAATTCCGGATCAGCCCGAACACCGGCACGATGGCGGGCACCACGAAAGGCAACAGCGTGATGAACTCGATCAGCGGGCGCAGTCGCGGCAGCTTGAGATGCACCCAGTAGGCCGTCGGCACGATCAGCACCAGGCTTACCACTATTGTGGATACGGCCATCAACGTCGAAAAGAGGAAGGTGTCGCGGAACTGCGTGTCGGCGAGCACGTTGGCATAGGCGTCAAAGCCGTACTTATCGCGTCCAGCCGCCCGCAGCGAGAACTCGAACGTGCCGTACAGAGGCACCAGAAAATAGAGCGCGCCCACAATGATAATGCGCCACGACCAGAAGGGCACCCAGAACTTGCCGCTCAGCTTCCCCGCAGCCACCTCGCGCTCCAGCGCTGAAGCCACGAGTATGCGCCTATGGAGATCGCCATGATCACCACCATACCGAGGGCGAGCGCGTAGCCCAGGTTAGGGTTATGCAGCACATCGCCGCGAATTTGTGCCCCGATCTGGATGGTTATGAGGTTGAGCGAGCCGCCCGTGAGGGCGAAGGCGGTGGCATACGCCCCGAATGCGTTCCCAAAGAGGAGGATCATCGTGCCGAGCAGCGAAGGCATGAGGATGGGGAGGGCAATGTGTCGCCAGTACTGCGAGGGAGTGGCCCTCAGGTTCTCCGATGCCTCGCGCCACTCCCTTTTGAGGCCGTCGAGCGCGGGGGCGATGATCAGCACCATATGGGGAACTGGAAATAGAGGTAGGTGAGGCTCAGGCCCCAGAACGTATAGAGGCTGAACCCGCCGTTGTAGACGTCCAGGCCGATGTTCTTCAACAGTACAGTGAGGAACCCTGTACGCTCCAGGGTGGCTATGAAGGCGAAGGCGAGGGGCACGCCCGCGAAGTTGGAGGCCACCCCGAAAAGGTCATCAGCGCCGAGCGCACCCATTGCGGTAGTCCACCTATCACCACGGCATACGCCAGCAGGAAGCCGAATATGCCGCCGCCAAGAGCGGTAACGGCGCTAACTTCGACGCTCAGAATATACGAATTGAGGATAAACGGCTGGAACAGATCGCCTATGTTGGCGAGGGTGACGTTGCCCGCATCGTCCTGAAAGCTGCCGATCAAGAGGTAGGCGCTGGGCAAGATGAGAAAGAGGAAGGCAAACGCTATGAAAGGCATGACACCCAGCCATGCCCATGTGCCTGTGCGCACCAGCCTGCGGGCCTGTGGCGCTTCGGCGGTCGCGATAGGTCTATCTAAAGCCTGTGCCAAATGCTAAATCTCCCGCCCCTGCGCCGGCCCTCCCCTCGCGGGGAAGACCGGCGACAATAAGGATTGGAGGAAAGGAACCGAGATGTATGCTTTACTCTACGTCAGCACCGACCAAGCTGTCCCAGTTCTTGGTGATCGTTTCGTTGGCCTTGCTGAGTTGGCCGAGGGTGGGGAACTGGGCCTTGGCATATACATCGGCGGGAGGGAGCTTGGCTGCCAGGTCTGCGGGGATCGCGTTCCTGCTCGCCAGGTCGTTATAGTGGATCGGGTGGCAGTAGCCGTTCAGCCATGCTAGCTGGCCTTCGTCCGAGTAGAGGTACTCCATCCAGAGCTGAGCGGCGTTGGGTGAGGCGCATAGGCGCCGATCGCCTGCACGTACACTCCCGCCGGCACGCCATTGGACGGCACGATCACATCAACCTTGGGATTGTCCTTGAGGGCATCCTTGTCGGCCAGCGCGTTGTAGTCCCAGCGCAGCACGATGAGGGTCTCGCCCTTGGCGACCGTTCCTTGCTTGGCGATCACGGGCACGAAGATGCCGCCCTTGTTCAGGGTAGCGAAGAAGTTGAGGCCCGGCTGCACGTTGTCGAGTGAGCCACCGGTGCCGAGGGCAACAGCGGTCACGCCGTTGATCGCGTGGCTGGATGTACGAGGGTCGCCCGCGAGGGCCACCTGGCCCTTGTACTCAGGCTTGTTCAGGTCGGACCACTCCTGGGGGACGTTCGTCACCACATCGGCGTTCACTTCAAGAGCCATAACACCATAGTAGTCGCCGTACCAGTAGCCGTCGGCGTCTTTGGCGCTGTCGGGGATGGTGTCCCACGTAGATACCTTGTAAGGCTGGATCAACTGGTCGGTCTTGGCCGAAGGGCCGAACGATAGGCCAACGTCGATCACGTCGGGGGCTTGTGGGCCTTTGTTGTCCTTGTTTGCCTTGATTGCCTCGACCTCATCGCCCGATCCGGCGTCGGGGGTTAGCTCATTGACCGAAAGGCCGTACTTGGCCTTGAGGCCATCGATCACCGCGCCGTAGCCGCACCAATCGTGCGGTAGCGCGATGGTGGTCAGAGTGCCTTCCGCCTTGGCGTCTGATACCAGCTTATCCATATCGGCTGACATCGAGGAGTCTGTGCCTGATGACGAGCTACTTGCGGTGGTGGCCGTCGGCGCGACCGGCGTGGCGGTGGGCGTATCGCCGCAGGCCGACAGCAGGGCGCTGCCCCCAAGCAGCAAAGCCATAGCCATTCCCGTTAATTTGCGACTTGTTGTTTTCAATGTAGAAGATCCTCCTCCTGGTATAAGGTACCAGCAACGGCAGCTCAGTCGTAACGCACCTACCAAATGCCGCTTGACAGACTACTAGCAGCCGGATGTTAGGGGGTTGTTATTTGGCCTTTAACCAGTGTTAACAACATCTTTTCCACAGGTCATGTGGAATAGTGCAAACATGCGCATGTTTCGAACAATAAACATAAGATTGTGGAAAACCCACTTGACATATCATCCAGGCTGCGGATATAAGGTAATAGAACATAAGTTCTGATAGGTAATTGAAGCTGTATTTAGAGAAGTTTCAGGAGTTAGAGAGATGTTCAAGAGCATAGTAGCGAGGAAGTTGGCACTGGCGACAATAAGCATTACATTCATCGCGCTGGGAGTTGG
Source organism: uncultured Chloroflexia bacterium (assembly GCA_963797095.1). GTDB lineage: Bacteria > Chloroflexota > Chloroflexia > QHBQ01 > JADMIH01 > JADMIH01. The sequence continues at coordinate 169,267 of CAWCNY010000002.1, forward strand.
CTCGGCGCATGCAGAGAGCACCACACCCGGCGGGCACACCAACCCTTATCCCTATGGTACAGAGCAATACTGGGCGTGGCAGAACAGACCGGATCTTCCGGGCAACCTGGGTGAGCCTTACACCTGGGACGACAACGCGGGCAGGCTTGGCTGGCCCGTGAGCGAGTACCCGCGCAGGGGCGACGTGGCGGTGTTCGAGCCGGGGGTGCTTGGTGTCGATGTAACACGGGGGCAGGTGGCTTTCGTGGAGCAGGTGCTGGCCGATGGCAAGTTCACGGTCAGTTTGATGGACGACACAGAGTGCAGCGCGTGCGGGCGCATTGACCGGAGAGATTACGAGCTTGCCCCGGGCACCAGCTTTATCCACTACCAGAAGGACACGCGCACAACCTGGGGATTCCAGAGCGGGCAGTCTGGTTGGACGGCGAGCGACGTCGATGCGGGCAACCTGGGAGGGCCAGGGTGGTATTATCCTCTGGCGGGTGCCGACCCCAATCTGGTTAGCCCCGACCTTGAGATACCGCTCGATTACTACAACACTATCGAAGTGGATATCGCCCAGGGCATACCGGTTAGCGATCCTACGATGCAGGTCTATTTCGCGACGGATGCGCAGTCCGAATTCACCGAAGCCAACTCGGTCACGGTGCGCGGGCTTGCGGATGGCGAGCTACACCGCTACAGCTTCTTCTTCGGCGGCAACCCCAACTGGAAAGGCACTCTCGTCCGGCTCAGGCTCGACCCGGCGGGCGCGGGCACGAAGGGTGGGGTGCGCATTGACCGCGTGCGCCTGGTCCAATCCGAAGGCCAACCGCCTGTATACACCGCGCTAAACGAGACACCGTTGGATACGCACGGCGGGCGGCAGCGATAGTGGTTCAAAACAAGTCTCACTCTTGCCATTCGCGCAGCACCAGCACTCCGTTCTGGCCGCCGAAGCCGAAGCCGTTTACGAGGGCTGCGCGTATCTTCATGGCGCGGGCTTCGTTCGGCACATAGTCGAGGTCGCATTCGGGGTCGGGGTACTGGTAATTGATCGTTGGCGGGGCGATCCCCTCTTTGATGGCGAGGGTTGCCGCCACCGCCGAGAACGCCCCTGCTGCGCCCAGCGCGTGCCCTACCATGCTTTTGTTGGAGGACACAGGCACTTTGTAGGCCAGGTCGCCGAGGGCCTTCTTGATGGCCGCCGTTTCCGCCACATCGTTGAGTGGTGTGGACGTGCCGTGCGCCGCTATATAGTCAATATCGTCGGGAGTAAGTCCTGTGTATTTGAGGGCGCGGGTGATCGCCTTGGCTGCGCCTACGCCGCCCGGTGCCGGGGCCGTCACATGGTAAGCATCGGCCGTCAATGCGCCCCCAAGCACTTCGGCGTAGATCTTCGCGCCGCGTGCGATGGCGCTCTCGGCGCTTTCTAGGATGGCGCAGGCTGCCCCTTCGCTGTAGACAAAGCCGTCGCGCTTCAAGTCGAACGGGCGGCTTACCTGTTCGGGTGGTAATTCACTGTTCTTCGATAGAGCCTGCATGTTGGCTAGAGAGGCTATCGCCAGGTCGGTGATGAACAACTCGGTGCCGCCGGTGATAGCCATCTCGGCCTCGCCTCGCATGATGAAATGGTAGGCATCCACGAAGGAGAAGATGCCGCTGGCACAGGCTGCCACGCTGGTGGTGGCGGGGCCATGTGTGCCCAATTGCAGCGACACCTGGCACGAGGCCATGTTGGAGATCATTGCAGGCAGCACCATCGGCGTGACCGAGCGCATCCCCTTGTCGCGCACGATCAGGCTTGCCTCTTGCATCACGTCGAGGCCGCCCCCGCCCGTCGCCATCACCACCGCCACATCGTCAGAGTTCTCCTCGGTTATCACATAGCCCGAGTCGTCAAGTGCCTGCTTTGCCACGGCCACAGCGTAATGCGCGAAGCGAGCCATCCGGCGCGCGGCCTTCGGCTCGATGTATTCGTCGGCGTTGAAGCCCTTCACCTCGCCTGCGATCTTTACAGGCGAGTTGGTGATATCGAATCGCGTGATATACGAAATACCCGATTTCCCAGCTATCAGGTTGCGCCAGAACTCCTCTGTCGTGTTGCCAATAGGCGTCACGGCGCCAAGCCCGGTGATCACCACTCTTCTATTGCTATAAGCCAATTCTATCTCCTCTTGCTTATTTATTTCAGGGGTACAGGGATAAGGTAACAGTCAGAAGTATGACTTCACACGATCCGCTGATGAAAATGTGGCGGGAAAATCTCCCTGTTCCTCCTGTCATCCTGGACGAAGTGAAGGATCTCGCTCTCCAGGATCATCTACAGGAGAGTACCAAGCCAAAAGGTATTTCGAAAGGATCGAGATCCTTCACTTCGTCCAGGATGACAACCTCCTTGTTGGTTCGTTTCCTGGGGCATTTTCGTTAGTACTCTACTGACTAATCTCCACACCTCTGCGTCTCTGCGGTAAATCCCTTCAGACTTTCTTCAAGATGATCGATGAATTATGCCCACCAAGCCCTATAGAGTTGGACAGCGCATACTCTACATTCAACTTGCGGGCCTCATTGGGAGTATAGTCAAGGTCGCATTCGGGGTCGGGATCTCGGTAGTTGATAGTTGGGGGTATTGTCCCATCGCGGATGGCGAGCGCACACGCTATTGCTTCTGTGGCTCCTGCCGCGCCCATCATGTGGCCCGTCATGCTCTTGGTGGACGAAATAGCCAGCTTGTAGGCATAATCTCCGAACACCTTCTTGATTGCCATCGTCTCCACCCGGTCGTTGATAGGCGTGGACGTGCCGTGAGCGTTAATATAGTCGATCTTGAAGGGTGTGATACCCGCCTTGTGCAGCGCACGCTCCATAGTACGTGCCGCGCCTGCGCCCGTTTCCAACTGGGCAGCCATGTGGAATGCATCGTTGGTCGAGCCGTATCCGATGACCTCTGCATAAATCGGCGCGCCCCTGTGCACGGCGCGCTCATATTCCTCCAGCACAAGCACAGCCGCACCCTCAGACAGCACGAACCCTGAGCGATTCTTGTCGAACGGTTTGCTTGCCGTCAATGGGTCAGGGTCGGTCGCCAGGGCGCGCATATTGATAAATCCCGCGATGATCACGGGCACTATCACCGTGTCGGTGCCTCCAGCGATCATTACATCGGCATCTCCCCTCAGGATCGTCTCCATCAACTCGCCAATAGCGTGCCCTCCGGTGGCGCAGGCCGAGACAACCGCCATGTTGGGGCCTTTAGCGCCTGTGGCGATGGCGACCTGCCCCGAAGCGGAGTCGGCCAGGAAGTTGGGCAGGAAGTGGGGCGAGACACGCCGGGGGCCGCGCTCTTCGAGCACTTTTTGCTGGGAGATCAGCGTACCGACACCCGCCGCAGCGGTGCCGAAGATGATCCCGACACGGTCGGGGTCCTCCTGCCCCATGTGAAGGTGGGCATCCTTGAGGGCTTGCTCGGTGGCGGCGATGGCGAACTGGACCGAGCGGTCCATGTGGCGCGCTTCTTTGGGGTCGATCCAGTCCTCAGGGACGAAGCCTTTGACCTCCCCGGCGGTCTTGATGGCGAAGTCAGTGGTGTCGAAAAGGGTGATCTCCGAAATGCCCGACTTACCCGCGATCAGGTTGGCCCACATCTCCGTCGGGTTATTCCCCACCGGCGACAGCCCGCCCACACCTGTTATCACTACCCTGCGCATGTTTTCATAGCCCTCAACTTTCTAAACACTGAATGTTAGCTCTCTATAGTCTATTTTACGAAAAGAACGGCGGACTGGTGAATATGTAATTCTGATATGACCCGCACGGCTCATCGCTCATGAAGAAGGCGAGGAAGGCATCGATCTGGCAGCCCCGCCCAAGCAAGTGATCGACCGCATGGGTGTTGATGAGAGGCACTTCGACGCCGAAATTATGCCCTGCTGCGGCTGCCAGCTTTTCCGCGTGGGCCAGCACAGCGGGATAATCCTCCGCATTTAGCAGGGCGAATGGCCCGTTGCTGCGCCCCGTATAACCGTAGCCCGCGATTTGCTCTCCGCGCTTGTAGAGATACCCTTGCCTCGTCGCAGCCAGCCATACATGGCCAACATCACGACCATATCCTAGCACAAAACGGTCAACCGCGCGGATCGCCGCCAGGTTGTTGGCTATAGGTGACACCGGCTCAAATGTGAGGTCGGATTCCAGGCTCACGTCCTCCGGTGTGCGCGAAAAGTAGTAGATGGGAGTGCGGGGGTAGACTTTTTGCTTGAGGTAGCGGGCGATGGCTCGCGTGTCGGTGGTGGCGACGACTACCCGGTGCCTGGCCCCTTCCGCCGGAAATGCGCGTGACAGCAATTCGCGCCCGACCCCCGCCGATTGGCGGCCCGGCAACACAAAGAACTCGGTCAGTTGCCGAACGTCTTCGCGCAGGATCGATTGGGCATAGCCGATTATACTGCCATCCTGCTCGGCCACCCACAGCTGGTACGACGTGCGCTCCAGGTGCTCGAAAAGGGGGCGGCGCTCCTCCCACAACTTCTGCATCACGGCAGGGTCGTTGCCGCCCGTGATCGCCATGGTGCCCATGCGCCTGCCCAGGTCGATTATAGTCTCCTGGAAGACCAGAAATAGGGAGTACGTATCGTCGGGCGTGCCCCGGCGGAAATTTACGCTCATCTCACGGCTTACGCATCCGCGCCGCGCATGACATCATCCAGCTTGAGCACCTGTACTTCGTCTGAGATGCGCCTGATCAAGCCCGAAAGCACCTGGCCGGGACCGACTTCGATAAATGTGCCAACGCCTTCTTCCACCATCTGGCGCACCGAAGCGACCCATGCGACCGGCTTGCAAAGATGGTCCGCAAGCTCGGTCTTCACGTCCTCGGCGGTCCTGAGCACGGTGCCGGTCACATTAGCGACAAGAGGCACCAGCGGATCGGTCAGGTGGATGTTGCTGATAAGCTGGTTGAGATGCTCGCCTGCCTGCTGCATGAGCGGCGAATGGGAGGCGATGCTGATGGCGAGGCGTGCCACGCGGGCCGCGCCATCTTTGCGCGCAAGGTCCATAGCCTTCAGGAGCGCATCAACCTCGCCCGAAATCACTGTTTGAATAGGCGAGTTGGAGTTGGCGATCACCACTATGCCCACGGAGCCTGCTTCTTCTACCACGCGCTGCAATCGTTCGAGCGCGAGGCCGATCACGGCGGCCATGCCGCCCGGCTTCTTATCCCCTTCTTCCTTCATGAGGCGGCCACGCTCTTGCACAAGGCGCAAGCCGTCGGCGAAAGAGAGCGAGCCTGCCGCCACCAGCGCCGTATACTCGCCCAGCGAGTGCCCCGCCACGAAGGCAGGCTCGATCTCCTGCCCCGATATACGCAACCGTTCGCGCAACGCCTCAAGGTAGGCGATGCTTACGGTCAGGATGGCAGGCTGCGCGTACTGAGTGTCGTTGAGCATATCCTCAGGCCCCTCGAAGCATATCTTGCTCAGAGAATACCCAAGCACGCTATCGGCCTCATCGAACACCGCCCGCGCGGCAGGCGAACTGATATACGCTTCGCGGCCCATGCCGACGAACTGCGAACCCTGCCCTGGAAAAACGAAGCTTGTTTTCATAGTCCCTGCTGCGTGCTACGCACTACGTACTACGTACCGCGTATTGTGTATTGCGTACTGCGCGATCATGCAAACAACGAAGTACGAAATACGCAGTACGCAATATGTCTAAAACATCACCATTCCACCATCTACATTAACGACCTGACCATTGACATAGGAAGCCATGTCAGAGGCTAGGAAAACGATTGTGTTTGCCACATCGTTGGGTTGGCCGTAACGCTCGGCGGGAATGGTTTTCAGCATCTCCGCTTTGAGGGTGTCGGGAAGGCTCGCTGTTATATCTGTTTCGATGAAGCCGGGCGCGATGGCATTAGCAGTTATATTACGCCCGCCAACTTCACGCGCTATCGACTTTGTGAATCCGATAATGCCCGCCTTAGCCGCCGCATAGTTGGCTTGCCCGGCATTTCCGGTAAGGCCCACTACGCTGGCTATACTAATTATACGCCCCCACCTGTTCCTGAGCATAGGCCGCAGCACGGCTCGCGTGCAGAAGTATGCTGAGCGCAGATTGGTGTCCATCACCGCGTCCCATTCTGCCTGCGACATGCGCATCATCAGGTTGTCGCGTGTGATACCCGCGTTATTGACCAGGATATCGATCTTGCCCCAGTCTTTGACAAGGCCGCTTACCATAGCGTCTACTTCGTCGGCCTTGCTCACATCGGCTTTGATCGCGATTGCCTCGCCGCCCGCCCCGGTGATTGCCTCGACAACCTCCTGGGCAGCCGCTTCGCTTGAGTTGTAGTTGACGGCTACTTTCGCACCCGCCTCACCCAGCTTGAGGGCGGTAGCCCGCCCAATACCACGCCCAGCTCCTGTGACCAGCGCTACTTTTCCCATAAGGTCAAGCGTGATTGGCAATCTCGCCTCCGTTTGACGCGAGACAGCCGCCCATTGGCGACCGCATTATCTCTTTAGCGTCTACCATCGTTTCTTTCATATCTTTCGACAAAAAAAGCACCCTCACGGCTGAACAATACTCTCAACGCTGAGGATACTCCACTCTAAGTATACCGAGAATATATACCAGATGGCAAGTGCCCTGTCAACAGGTTGCTTCGGGGTGCGCGCCATCGTTTAGGCGACTTTTCTGAGAGGGCGAGTTTTGGGCCAGCATTGCTCCCACCTCTCACTGAGCAGTTCGGCTCTCAGTGTCAGCACCCCTTGTGCTCCTGGTTTGCTCCAACACATGCCTGCTCCCTTGAGACGGGCACCAATCAGCCGCTTGCATGCACTCTCCACCGTGCCTGAACCAACTGGGAAGCCCAATGCCCGGTACTCGGAGTAGCGCATCCTCTCTTTGTTCGTCTGGAAGTAATGAATCTGCTCTCGTGCCGCTTCTCCCGCCTCCCCTTCACGTTTGCTCTCTCTGTGTAGAGCCACAATGACTGCTTCTACCCTTCCCTCCCATAATTCCTTCTCCCAACGCTTCACCCATCTTGCGGCGTCTGGTGTGCCCTGCCCGAAGATACCATTACCTGCTTGCCACAGGTGCTCCATGGCGTGATACCAGTCGAGTACCTCTACCCTGTTGGCAAAGTGCTCATCGAACTGTATCCAGTTGGTGGGTGCCCCATCTCCCAGACATACAACCTGCTCCTCAGGGCCTATCCCTCTCCTCCATGCTTCAGCACTCAACCGCTTTCCTGCCCGCTCCATCGAGCCGACCTCCGCCACATAGCTCTGATGGGTGGCTCTTGCCCCCTCTATCTCTCCTGCTTCGTTGTATGCAGGCTCGGCCCAAAACACCACTCCCGCTTTAGCGTCATGCCACCCATCTTCGTAGCGCACCTTGCCAGCGTCCAGCGTCGCCGCCCATGTGCCCAAGCCCAATGCTCCATCTGCAACCTTTGAACCTTTCTGAGAGGTGGGACTTGCCCCTAGCGTTTGATCTTCTGCTTGCAAGCTCTCCTCTCCTCTTGCAAGCTCTCCTCTTGCAAGCTCTCCTCTTGCAAGCTCTCCTCTTGCAAGCTCTCCTCTCCTCTTGCAAGCTCTCCTCTCCTCTTGCAAGCTCTCCTCTCCTCTTGCAAGCTCTCCTCTTCTCTCCTCTTGCAAGCTCTCCTCTAATGTAAGCCCCCTCCTCTAATGTAAGCCCCCTCTGTTCAGTCATGCGCTCGGCTTCTCTTGGAGAGACCGACATGCCAGTGAGTACCTCCACTGCATGTGCAGCCTGCTCGAAAGGCATCTGCACACCCAGCAGGCACACTCCTTGTTGCACTCCGTCCGAGAAGTGTTCCCGTGCGGGTATGCCTAGAGCCTCATCCAGCGGGTAGCGTCCGGTGCCACACCCTTTACAGTAGAAGTAACCTCTCTCCAATGTGACCGTGCCTACCCATGTTTGCACAGTGCGCCGCTGCTTACCCTTGTACTGGGGTGTCTGCCCGCAGTCACACTGCTTGTGCCCAAGCAGCCATTCTTCCTCTATCATGGCACGATGCAGTTGGGCTGCGGCTTCTAAGGCTGAGGCGAAACAGTCCGAGCGCAGTTGACGTGCTCTTTCTTCGAGACTGCTCAAAGTAGCATCCGGGTTGCGTTGAGCATATATCCAAAGTTGTTTGACGAGCCCCTCAAATTCCTTCACAATACTAGTGAGGGAGGTACTAGTGAGGGCAGGTGACAGGTCGCAAACGGCCTGAAACTCGCTACTCTGCATGATACCCTCCAGGATTTCGGCCTTAGCCGGGATGTCTTCACCTAGAGGGTATCATTTTTCTTTCCTTCCTAAAAGATGGCGCGCACCCGTTGCTTCGTTGCTTCGCAGGGTCTATTCAAAGTCGGAGCAGGAGGGCGTTCTCCTTTAGAATAAGGTTGCAAGACCACAAAACTAAGGGAGAAATGCTTGAACACCTCATCGTCGGCAAGGGCCAACATCAAAGGCCCCGTCTTGATGGAGATTTTAGCTGGGATGCCTGATTTCCGCAAAGCTAAGTGAAGTTGAAGCTGAAGTAAGCAGACGCAAGCGTGCACTGAAGATCGTTCAACAAGAGAGGGACCGCAGTTGGCGGTCCCTCTCTTGTTGATTTCGGGCGATACTCTTTATTTCAGTGTAACCATCACAGGGATAGTGCCTGTGCCGCTGTCGAGTGCGCCAAGGGCCTTACCGATTGTAGCTCCTGATGCCAGTACGCGGTCGTTACCTTTGATCGCGTAGCCGGGGTTGGTGCTGGCTTTCTTCACAGTTACCACAGGGATTGAGCCCAGCACCGGTGGGCCGTTGCCTACGATTGTAACTATATCCCCGGCTTCCAGGGTATCCGTACCGGCGTTTTGCATAACGTCGACAACGTAACCGGCTTTGGAACCCGCCACATAGAGATTACCTTCCATCCTTACAGAGCCGTTTACCTCAAGGCCCGATGTGGGTTGCGTTGGGCCCAACGCAGTATCGACGAAAAGTGAATATGTGCCAGCATTATTCGACTTGATGTAACCGCCTCGGTAGTTACCGCTAGTCGCTTCAACGCCATATGAGCTGTCGCCGGAAGCAGAGCCCTTTAGAGCGGAGCGTGCTGCATCGGTGCTGCTGGAGTAAAGCCCCTTTCCGCCAATGAAATAACCCCCATAATCACCGGAAGGGCTGACTCCCGGGCGTGTTCCATTATAGTGTTTAGGAACGGATTATGGTACTGCAAAAGGCGGAGGTTACTGTCCCAGAAGCGGTTGATGAGTTTTGCAGAAGATGCAGCACCACACACTATGAAGGCAGCAAGCACTCCCCCTTCGCTCTTGTAGCCCCGTACTGTATGAGAGCGCACTTTGCCGTTGCCTATCATCTGCTCAGTCAGGTTGTTGGTGGCAGGCACTCCCAATTGTACTCCCTTCTCGGTCAGATAGAGGCGATACTTGCGCCAATTCTCCATCAGTTGCACGATCAGCCTGGCCAAGCTCTGTAACGGTGTGTCTTGTTCCCGACGCTTGCGGTGTCCGCACTCCTTTTGGACTGTTTGCCACAACTCCAACAGCCGCTCATCCCCCTTCTGGGGCATCTCCTCCACTAACCATCTCACTTCAGCTAGCACTCCCGGCCACACGGGCCAATCCTCCTCCACAGATAGTTTCTTCTCCAGGTCAAGCAGTGCCTTGCCTACCCACCTCAGCATATGGAAACGGCACAACTGCCTGCCCACCTGCAGTTCTTCTTCTACAGTGTTGTAGGTGGTCAGATCATCGGTGACAATCACCTCTACCCCTAACTCTGAGACCAGCGGGCGGAGCCAGCGGCACACTGCCTGTGGGTCATTCTCATCTACTACTTCCATAGAGACCATCTGCCCGTTAGAGACCATCTGCCCGTTAGAGACCATCTGCCCGTTGCCCATGTCCACAGCCACCATTACCCCTGTGGTCTCCCCATTCAGGCGTATCCATGCCCCATCTACTCCAAGTACTCGCACCTTGTGCTTTTGTTGCTGGGCTTTGGCTCTGTGGCGTAGCTTCTTCCCTTTCTCCTTCCCTTTCTCCTTCCCTTTCTCCTTCCCTTTCTCCTTCCCTTTCTCCTGCACTACTCGCCAACCACTCATCCTACCTATCCTCATGCCCTCGCCAAAAGCTGAGAAGATGACGCCTACTCCCCGCAAACTCAACCCCATCGCCCAAGCCATTGCTGCCAGGCATCTCAGCCTTTGGCTCATGTCCGCTTTATCTACACCTTGTGGATACCAGCGGAAGGTGTGCTTACACTGTGCATTGGTACACCTGTAGCGATTAGCGATACACCTGTAGCTCTTCCCATTCGGTGTCTCTTAGTGGTTTGGAGGCGATGCCCCACTTTTGCAATATCTCACATGAGCACTTGGGACACTGACGAGGACGACCACAAGAGGCCGGATTGAGATTGACACAGGGTAGCTGAATGCGGACAATTGCCATGAGCAGGTGCTCCTTGTACTGGTTTGGTTTGGTCACCTCCATATTACAAGGCTCCTGCTCGTTTCTCTACCCTTTCTTTTCTCGCTTTTCTGCCTCTTTCCTTACACTTCCACCGCTCCTGGGACAGTTACGTTGCTTCTTGCGCATTTATCTGTTGAATCACAGAGGCATAGAGGTTTTGTTGGGAACACGAAGGTATGAAGGTAGGCGAAGGACACGAAGGGTTCTTTTGGTCGCTTTGTAAGAGTGGACCGCACCGATAGGTGTACCCCTACAATTGCGTGAGGTATGCCTCGAACAGGGAGGGCCGTTCCAGGACGTAGCCTTCGAGCACGGGCAGGAGGGACTTTACGTCTACTCGGCCAGTGCCGAGGGCTGATGCTGCCAGTTGTTCGGCTTCGCGCAGGTCTATTCTCTTTTCGGGGGCTGCCTCCAGCGCCCGAGCGAGTGTGGCGCGTACGATTTCGATTGCCGCTTTGGATAGGAGGCCCACGCCGGGGACGTAGGTACAGTCGTCTACGTCCAGTTTCTGTGCCAGATTTAGGAGTTCGGTGCGCGAATAGGCTTGCAATCGCTCCGCTACTTCTGTTTCAGGCACGAAGCCGCTCGCCCTGGCCTCGGTGCGAATCGCTTCCAGCTGACCATGCGCTGCTTGCTGGCGGGCCTCAACAGTGCCGTAATCGCGGTCAAGCAAATTGAGCAGATCGGTCGCCACCACTTTGTTCTTATAGGGCACCACGGGGAAAGGCAGCCCCTCGAATATGGCAAGCGCCTCCTGGGGCACAGCAAGGATCATCGGCTCGTATCCTTCGTGAGCGGCCAGCGACTTCAACTTGGCGACCTTGCGCTCGCGGTAGCCGGGCGACCAGAACCCCGCTATCTCCATGAAAACATGCGTGTCGCCTCGCCTGAAACCGAAATCGGGTATAAGCACCACACCCGGCGCGAGCAGCGGCTCAGGCTCGCGCTGTAGCATCCAACCATGCGTGTAGCCGCCCTTCTGAAGCGATATATATTCCTTATAGAGCCGGGCTTCTACAAGGCTGTCGAATGTCGGCTCTTCCGCTGCGCTCACCTCGTCGTGGGTTATAGCTGTTCCGACTGAATATGCCGCCGTAGTTTCGGCCACACGACCTTTATTCATCTCGGCATCCTGGGGCGCGTAGCCTAGCCTGGCAAGCATTTCGGGCGTGACGTGGAAGCGATAGTTACGGTCATACAGGATCAGGTAGGCAGTAGCCGTCACTTCCGCGCCGTCAGGCATAGTCAGGAGGGTGCGCACCAGGTCGAGCGCCACGTCTGCCAGGCGTCTGCCGTATTTGTCGGCTGTGCCGAACGCCTGCTCAGGTCCGTAGAGGGTGAGCAGGAACCCGCCCGCCGACTGCTCGATATCGACAAGCACTCCACGCCGCTTCGCCAGGAAGTAGACCCGCTTCAGCGCCGCGCCCGGCAGCCTGCTCATGGCTACCTCAACACGGGTGGCGTGTGCCAGCAGGGTCTTGACCGCACCCCGATTGTACTGGGTGAGCACATCGCGCGGTTCGGGACGCTCGCCTGTGCGCGTGAGCACCGCCACGCCTTCCGAATCGAGGTTCGCCAGCGCGTCTACCAGATTTGGGTCGGGGGGAAGGCCCCACTTGCCCGCCAGCGTCGCCAGCAAGAGGTCGCGCTTACCGGGTGAAGCGAACCCTCCATAGGTGGTATTCGCCTCGTCCCAGATCGCGAACCGCACATCAGAGGCGCTTTCGATCCCCTGCCCTTTGAGCGCCGCTATCTGCGCCGCGGTGAGCACATCCGCGAAGGTGGGCTGGACGAAAGAGTAGCGCGTGAAAAGGCATGCTTCCACGCAACGCCCCAGCCTGTAGTCGCCCATCACGGCTTCCAGCGCGCCTGTATCGTACTCGCTACGCATCTTGCCAACAGAATCTTCGCACAGGTTGGTCGCCTGCTCTAGCTCTCGCAGGGCCGCGCGCCCGTGCAACAGCTTCGGCACAACCGCGAATTCGCCATAGGGGTCGCGCACTGTGCGGCGCTTGAGGTTGGTGAGTGAAAAGAGCATTACGACTTGCGCCTGCTGGCGATGTTTTCCTCGGTAGTTTCCTCTGTCACTACCTCATAGAGGACCGCTTGCGATTGCTTGGGGCGGAGGATGCGGCCCAGCCTCTGTATGAACTCGCGCTTGGTGGCGCTGCCGCTCAATATGATCGCTACATTGGCGTCGGGTATATCGACCCCCTCGTTCAGCACACGGCCCGTCGCCAGCTTGGTGAAGCGTCCCGACCTGAAGCCGTCGAGGATCGCTTTGCGCTCGGCTGGCGGTGTCTTATGCGTCACCGAGGGCACGCAGTAGCGGTCGGATACCGTGTCGACCAGCGCATTGTACTCTGAGAAGACAAGCACCCGGTCGTCGCTGTGCCTTTCCAGCAGTTCGCCCACTATGTTGAGCTTGCCGCTAGCGCTGAGGGCGATCTTGCGCGCTGCCTGGTGCGCCAGCAGTGCTTCGCGGGCGGCGGGGTCGTTGCCGCTCCTCAGGATCAGGTGGCGCTCGTAATCGCTGCCGGACCTCATGCTGATATGATGCCTTCGCAGAAAGTTCCTGTATATCCCGGCGGCCTGCTCGTAGCGTGCGCGCTCCTCGTCGCTCAGGGCCACCGGGATGCGCTCGGTGCGGTAATCCGCGATGTGGCGTCCCTCGCGCAGGTGGGCGGGGAGGCGCTCGTACACTACAGGCCCCACGAGGCGATCCAGGTCGGCGTGACGCAGGTCGCTTCGCTCAGGGGTGGCGCTCAGGCCGAGGCGGGCGGTGGCGATTGAGCCTTCAGCCACTGTGCGATAGGTGTCCGCCGGCAGGTGGTGTACCTCGTCGAACACGAGCAGCCCGAACCCTTGCAATGAGCGCATGTGTATGGCCGCCGAGTCGTATGTGACCACCGTCACGGGGCGCAACTCTTTATCGCCGCCTCCCCACACGCCGACCTCTTCTTCAGTGAGATTAGTGTTCGACAGCAGAGATGCGCGCCACTGCGCCAGCAGATCGAGGGTGGGCACGCAAATTAGGGTGGTGGTATTGAGCGCCGCCAGAGCCGTGAACGCCACCAGTGTCTTGCCCGCGCCCGTTGGTAGCACGACCACGCCCTTATAGGCGGCTGCCTTCCACGCCTCCAACGCCTCCGCCTGGTATGGCCTCGGCTGCATGTCTACTTCTACGGCGTGGGGTAGGGGCGGGCGTAAATCGAAGCTCTTCTTGAGCGCGTAATGGGCGCGCAAGGCTGCGCAGATGGCTAGATAATCAATAGGTAGGGCGCGCAGGCACTTACGCCGCGTGTCATGCACGATGCGACCGCGCCAGCCCATTTCGCTCAATTCCGCGTGCAACTCTTCGGGCGTGATACCTTCGGGCGGGAAGAGCAGGAGGTCGTTGGCGGCGAGCGCCAGCGTGATTGCGGGTTTGGGGTTCTTGCCTGCTGTCATAGTTCGTGGATGGCGGGGATGATCTCCTGCCGGAACGGGTCGAGCGTGGCGGGATCATCGATGTTGGGCACGCTGAGGTGGAAGTAGTCGAAGCCGAGCGCGGCCAACTGGCGGGCGTGTTCGATTACCAACTCGGAGGAGAGTTTGCCCGAATCGTCCCGCATCGCTTTCTGGTCGGCGATCACTGTTTTGCTGATGGCGGAGTAGGGGCGGCCTTCGGCCTCGCAATGGCCGCGCAACACATCAAGCTTGTGAGTGAGCCATTCGCTGCCGTGGTTGGCGAAGAAGTTGCAGGCGTTGGCGTACTTCGCTACATAGCGAAGGGTTTTGGTTTCGCCGTGTCCGCCCACCAGGATTGGAGGGTGGGGCCCGGTGATGGGCTGGGGTGAGCAGAGGGTTTCGGTGAGGGTGTAGTGCTTGCCTTCAAAGCCGACGGCGCGACCTGACCACATGAGATGTGCGATTTGCAGCGTTTCTTCGAGGCGTTCGAGGCGGTCTTTGACGGGGGGGAAAGGCACGCCGAGGCCCAGGTGCTCACGCTCGAACCAACCCGCGCCGAGGCCGAGCCACGCCCTCCCGCCTGAAAGGACATCCAGCGTCGTGACGATCTTGATCAATATGCCGGGGTGGCGGTAGGTGACGCCCGACACCATGACACCCAATTCGATGCGCGATGTCTGCCCAGCGATGAAGCCGAGCGTGGTGTAGGCTTCGGGCATGGGGTCTCTCAGGTTGCCGAGCGTCTGGAAAAAGTGGTCCATGACCCAGATGCTATCGAAACCCGCTTCTTCTGCACGCTTGGCGATTGCCCCTGTTATGGGGCCGATTCGTGCTGGGCCGCCATCCCAGGCGAATTGTACGAGTTGTAAGCCGATCTTCATGGTGGGAAGTTTGTCGGTAGTCGGTAGTCGGTAGTCAGGAACCAGGAACTTGGGACTTCCGGCTACCGGCTACCCTCCATCCGCCTGGCTTTCGCCTGCACACGCAGGAGCCTGTGCTCCAACTCTGCCCGCTCAACCGCGTTGGTGGCTCGTGTCTGGGCCATCAGGGTGTACTCGATGGCGGTCATATAGTTGCGGGCGCGATGCTCGTAGTGCTTGGCAAGCTCCAGGTAGGGGAACATCAGGTGCGTGCCCTCGGAGGCCAGCCGCGCCCAGATCGCCACGGCTTCGTCGCGCTGTTGGAGGTGCTTATACAGGTAACTGAGGCGGCGCAGTATCGCGTTGCGTATCTCAGGTGAGGGACGCAGCGACAAGGCCCGCTCGAAGGCTCGCAGGCTATCGGTGTACTTGCCCATGTCCTCGTACAGCTTGCCCAGCCCGAATAGCTCGCTGGCCTCCAGGTCGGCCTCGTCCGGCCTGTCCAGTATGCGCGACACGTGCCCGGTCAGCGCCACCAGCGTCAGCAAGTCATGCTCATTGTGCTCAAACACTGGCAGCACATGCCCTACGTGGTTCGCCCGTAGGTACTGGAAATAGAGGGATGGTATGCGCCACCCCGGCACATCAAACCCGCGCCGGAAGCCAAGCACGTTGCTCTCCAGCGTTTCCAGAGAGCACGACTCGAACCTGTCGCGCCACAGCCTGCGCGATGGGTGTAGCATATCGAGGTGTGGTGGGTCGCGCAGCACGCATTTCAAGCGCGTGTAAATATAGCGCGTCTCAAGCAGAGGCCAGTCGAACGTCTTGCCATTGAACGTGACCACCGCCTCGAACCGCGTAAAAAGGTCGTTGAGAGCGCGTAAGAGGGCTCTTTCGGCGGATACATCGCTCAGGAAATACTGGCGTACTACCAGTTCATCACCCGTGTCTGAGAAGAAGGCCACCCCCACCAGGAACACATAGGTGCCTGTGCCCCCCGATAGCCCTGTTGTCTCCGTATCGAGGAAAAGGAGCTTGCGCGGGTGGATATCGCGTAGGGAGGGGGCTTTGCCTACCTCCCACAACATGGTGGGGCGAGCGTGCAGGAGAGCCCCGAGATACACAGGTCCGCGAGTCAGCGTGACCGCGAATTTGCGCTCCACGTAGTAGCAAGGCCCATCGTCAGTTTCGTGCCATTGTCCGGGTAAAGCTTTGTCGATCGTGCTTGCAGAGCGGACGAAGGACGAGGGCCGAAGGACGGACGACGACAATTCTGGTGTGAAGCGTGGACCGACGAAAGGCGAAGTAACGTCGTCTTTCGTCTTTCGGCCTTCGTCCTCCAGCCCAGGCTCGTACTCGGCCACGCCATCAGGTGGCAAGGGGGTCGCGCCCGGTACACGAGGGCGCACACCCATAGCTTTTAGCCGTTCTCGAAGGTCCATCGGTCAGGGATCGGAAATAACGAGTGACGAGTGACGAGCGGTGTTGCTCGCCATTGTGGTAAGTGTAGCACAAATGACCGAAAAAGAGCAAAGGTTATCCACACTATGGGTGTTCTTATCGGGTGTTCTCATCGCGTGCGTATTCTCCAGCCACAAGCGATAACGCTGTCGCATGAAGCCCCTGAAATATGCTCCCTACTCCCTGAGTCCCATTCCGCATTCCACACTTCGCACTCCGAACCAGGAAAAACTGTACCAAAGCACACCCAAAACCTGTCCAGTTTTGCCCCACCAATGTCATTGAGTTAATGGAGGCCAAGAATGACCATATTTTGACTCACTCATGTTGATCTGGTACAACAGGGCGAACCTATTGGTACGTCCTGGCATACCTACGCAGCAGGAGAGGAATAATCATGCGAATTAGAAAACTCACCATAGTGCTTGTCACTATGGCCTTGCTATCGGCTCTGGCCCCTGTGTTGGCCGGGCGCTTCACCGTCTCGGCATCTCCCGATACGGGCAGCCCCTGGACCCGCTATCAGCTTTCGGGCGGCACAATCAACGACATAGACGCCATCTCCGCTACCGATGCATGGGCGGGAGGCAACGACGGCATCCTGGCCCACTGGGATGGCTCCTCCTGGCAGGCGGTCGATGCCAGCAAGACGATCGAAGCTAATCAAGTCAGTACCCTCGATATGCTTGCCTCCAATAGTGTGTGGGCATACGCGGGTGGCCTCTTTATCCTCTACGATGGCTCAGCCTGGACGACCGTCCCTGATAGCGTCAGTTCGACTATGTACTCTATATCTATGCTCTCCTCCACCGACGGTTGGACCTCCGGCACCGATGCCCACTTCGGCCACTGGGATGGCTCCAATTGGTCCGAGATCACCGCCAGCCCGTCAGTCACTGAGACGATGTACTCTATATCTATGCTCTCATCCACAGATGGCTGGGCCGTGGGCGGCACCGTCATCCCCAACGTTGGCATGCAGGGCAAGATCGCCCGCTGGAACGGCACATCCTGGGATGCCTTCCCCTCGCCCGTCACCAATCGCATCTTCTACGGCGTCGATTTCTCCTCGCCCACGGAAGGGTGGGTGGTTGGCGTGGGCGGCACTACCGAGCACTGGAACGGCACAAACTGGACCCTCGTGCCCCCTCCCGGCTCTTGCCAGCTTTCATGCGGAGCCGTCAACCTCAGCGCGATCTACTCTATAAACGCCAACGACGCGTGGGCTGTAGGTTCTACCAATGGCTGGACATCCAACACCTGGCACTGGGATGGCTTGGTGTGGACCGAGATCAACGCTCCTACCGGCGCGCCCCTCCACAGCGTAGTTATGCTTGCACCGAACAATGGGTGGTCGGTGGCAGACCGAGGCACGATTTACCACTGGGATGGCACCTCATGGTCGGTAGCAACTACACAATGGCTCACCAACGGCCTCTACGCGCTCGATTTCGTCTCCCCAGACGATGGTTGGGCCGTGGGCGTGCTCAACCAGAGCACCCCTCCCGCCTGGGGCCTCCAGCACTGGAACGGTTCTGCCTGGACCGAATACCAGCCCCCTTCGTACACACCAGGACCCATGAAAGATGTTGATATGCTCGCCAGCGACCAGGTGTGGGCCGTCGGCTCGCAAGCTGTCTTCTACTGGCACGGCTCGACCTGGACCCAGCAGAGCGCCACCGGCAACTTCATGGACGCGCTCTCGATGGTGTCACCTACCGATGGGTGGGCCGTCGGCTCGTCGGGCAAAATAGTGCATTTCGACGGCACCTCATGGACCAACTACACCAGCCCCACCACCACCAACCTGTGGTCCCTCGATATGGTGAACGCCGATGAGGGGTGGGCAGGCGGCACGCTTGGCCTCATGCTTCACTACCAAAGCGGCACCTGGAGTCAGGTTGCCCCTAATCCCGGTACCACCACAATCGAGGCGATCCAGATGCTGGATGCCAACGAAGGGTGGGCGGTTGGCTACAACGGCGAGATCCTCCACTACACGGGAGGCACGTGGTCGCCCGTATCAAGCCCTGTAACCACCAACCTGCTAGGCATTGATATGCTGGACGCCAACGAAGGATGGGCTGTAGGTGCATCGGCTGCCGGCGGCACGTCGGCCATCCTCCACTATTCAGGGGGCACATGGTCGGTGGTAGATAGCCCGACGCGCAACAACCTGCGCGACGTGTATGTGTTCCCCGACGGCCGGGGTTGGGCGGTCGGAGAATCGCCGGGCGTCAAGCTCTACATGGGGGATGTGTTCGGGGGTGGCACGCCAACGCCCACCCCCACAGGCGCGCCCGCTACCAATACTCCCACATCAACCTTGACAGCTACCAATACGCCTACGCCCACTACGATAGCAACAAATACAAATACCCCCACCGGCACCTCAGCTCCTCCTACAAGCACAAATACGCCTTCACCATCTTCAACCGCACCTCCAGCTACAGCCACAGCCACAGCCACAGGCAACACGCCAACATCTACTGCAACCACTATGGCCGCAAGTGCCACCCCCACCAATGAGGCCACTGCTACTGCTACTGCGGTCTCTACTTCTGAGGCTACCCCCTCCTCTACGTCATCTGCCACCCCCACCGCGCAGAATACCTCCACGCCCGGTGCGACCAACACAGCAGCCCCCACGAATACGCCGGGAGAGGTGACAGCTACCCCCACAGCATGTACCCTTGAGTTCACCGATGTGCTGCCTGGCTCAACGTTCTACGACAACATCAAGTGCCTGGCTTGTAGAGGCATTATCAACGGCTACTCGTCAGGCTGTGATACAGGTAACCCTTGCTTCAAGCCTGCTAACCTGGTCACCAGGGGACAACTCGCAAAGATAGCCTCCAATGCTGCTGGCTTCAACGACCCAACAGGTCCTCAGCAGTATGAAGATGTGCCTCTTGGCTCTACCTTCTTTGAGTACATCTGGCAGCTGACCATCAGAGGGTATGTCAACGGCTACCCTTGTGGTGGAGCAGGAGAACCGTGTGGTGCAGGCAACCTGCCGTACTTCAGACCTAATGCGAACATCACGAGAGGGCAAATCTCGAAGATAATCTCGAATGCAGCAGGGCTGACAGCACCGGCAGGCTCTCAGCAGTTCCAGGACGTGCTGCCAGGGTCAACATTCTACGAGTACATCTGGAGGCTGACAGCATTGGGAGTGATGAACGGGTACGCATGTGGAGGAGTGGGAGAGCCATGTGTAGGCCCTGCCAACCTGCCATACTTCAGGCCAGGCTCCAATGCCACCAGAGGACAGGCGAGTAAGATAGTGGCTAACACATTCTTACCCGGTTGCCAGACACCCTACTCACCGTGAAGATATTTATCAAACGAATCAAGAAAACTACTCGTTTTATCGTTGACATCTACTAGCAGCGGTTGCTACAATAGACATACTTTGCCGCTGACAGGTATGCGGACGCGGATGTTCCTATTTTGGGCAGGCTGAAGATCCTCCCATTGTCTTAAGCCTGCTTGATATGCATCAGCATGCATTGCTTGCATTTCGTTACCTGTTACTTCACTTATTATGTGTTACCTCACGCGGCATGTCTGTTTGTTCGTTGCACATGTAGGAAAGGATAGGAGAGAATACGGTAATGGCATACAAACCCAGAACCACCGCCCCTGGCGACGGGCAGGGCATTGAGCGACCGGCAGAGAAGGGCACCCGGCGTGCTTTCTACCTGCTGGCCGCGTTGTTGCTCGCCATCGGCGGCATAGCCATAGCGATCCGCATGACCACCTCCCAGGCCGGCGTGCAAGTTTCCCAGCCTCCGCGCGTCGCAGGCGACGTGCCGAAGGACGAAGATGGAGATAATGCCTACTCTGCCAACCCGGGGCAAGTGCCCGTCGGCGGTGATGAAAGCGCATCCCTCCATAATATCGAGGACTACTGGCTAACTCGTATCAGCTACCCGACCGGCAAGTTCGACACCCGGTGGGTGGTCCAGGCCTCCGAGCAGGACAAGAACATACAGGCACGCGTGCCCGCAGGCCAGGTTGTCTACCAGCGCGGCGAGTCGCCCCTGGCGCTCGACCCCAACGCCTGGATCTCGCTCGGCCCTCAGCCTGAGCAGAGTGATGGATGTATCAACTGTTATGCTTATGGGCACGTTTCAGGCCGCGTGAACGACATCAGGATTGACCCGGTCAACACCAACGTGGCCTATCTCATCCCTGTTGGTGGAGGCGTCTGGAAGACGACAAACTGCTGTTCTTCTTCCACCACCTGGGCCCCTGTCACCGATGACCCCCTTATCTCGGTGGTCACCGTTGACGACCTTTCTATCGACCCCAACGACCACAACACCATCTATGTCGGCACGGGCGACCTCAACTATGGCTCCTTCTCGATGGGCAGCGCCGGTATCCTCAAGAGCACCGACGCTGGCGCGACCTGGGCTATCAAGGGCGCTGATGTTTTCACCCCCTACTTCCCTGAGCCCGCTGGCCAGTTCCCACAATACCAGGCAGTGGGCAAGGTAGAGGCCGATCCCAACAACTCCAATACCGTGATTGCGGGCACCAAGACCGGCGTCTTCATGTCGTATAACGGCGGAGATACCTGGACAGGGCCCTGCGTTACGAACGCATATACCACCCAGCGCCAGGACGTTACTGGCCTGATCCTCAGCGATTCGGGTGCGTTTACAGATATGTATGTGGCGGTTGGCACGCGTGGCTTCAGCACCACCGTCCAGTACAACCTGGCCGAAAACGGCGCTAACGGTATCTACAAGGCGCAGGTCCCGACGAGCGGTTGCCCGAGCGGCTGGAACCTCATTACCCGCTCTGACAACGGCTGGCCCACCGGCACAGGATCAGGCATCCCAGTTTACCAGTCAGGCGGCGACACTCTTGGCCGTATCGATATGGCCATAGCCCCCAGCGATCCCAACTACCTGTACGCTATCGTGCAGGCTATCAACCCCACCAATAACCGCGGTGGCGTGCTCGGCGTGTGGCGCACTACCGATGCTGGAACCACCTGGAACCAGCAGGCAGGCGCGGGCAACTCCTCCTCCGAGTGGCAAGGTTGTGCAACTGCGGGCACCCAGAACTGGTACAACCAGCACATAGCGGTTGATCCACTCGACCCCAATACGGTGCTCGCGGATACGATAGACATATTCAAATCCACAAACGGGGCCGACACATTCACCAACCTCAGTTGCGGCTACAATGGAGGGCGCGTCCACGTAGACCAACATGCCCTTGAATACGTTCCAGGCCAGTCCAGCGTGCTGCTGTCCGGTAGTGACGGTGGGGTCTATGTCTGGACCGGCATGAACACGGGCAGTCCCAGCTACACTCAGGTAAACGACTCGCTCAATACGATCGAGTTCTACTCAGGCGACATTACTGCCAACTTCGCCAACTCCAGCACCCCTGGTGCTAACGCGGGCGCTCAGGACAACGGTTCGTCCGTCTACGTGTGGCCGAGCAACAATGTAGGTCCCGCCGTGTGGCAGTTGCGTAAAGGCGGTGACGGTATGTTCGCCCGCATCGAGCCTGTGCTAGGCCAGCGATGGTACCAGGAGAGCCAGAACGGTTCTCTGGCGGTTACCACGGCGGGCGCGTATAGTTCACAGGTGAACGCTACCGGCGGCTGGGGCGGCGACCGCCTCAGCTTCGTATTCCCTTATGAGATCTTCAAAGGGAATCCTAGCGGCCCTGCTTCTCAGGACTGCGCTCCCACAGGCTGCACCCACATGATCGCGGGCAGCTACCGTGTATGGGAGACTATTCAGGGAGCCCAGCCGACTTCAAGCTGGCTGATCAACAGCCCCGACCTGACCAAGAACACATTGGCCGACCGCTCCATAATCAACCAGTTGGCCTACTCGCCGAGCATCTCAACCACAGCCATCGTCGGCACCAACGACGGTAATGTGCAGTACGGTTTCAACCTCGGCCAGGGTGTCGCCAACTCCGCTACCTGGGTCAATGTGACGGGCAGTAACTCCGTCCTCCCCAACAGGCCCATGCTCGACGTAGCCATCGACCCTTCCAATCCTCTAATCGGCTACGCTGCGGTTGGCGGTTTCGATGAGAACACACCAGCAACCCCCGGCCATGTCTACAAGGTGACCTGCTCGGCAAACTGTGGCTCTTTCACGTGGGAGAATAAGAGCGGCAACCTGCCCAACATCCCTGTAGATTCGATCATCGCCAATCCCAACTATCCACAGCAGGTGTTTGCCGGTACCGACTGGGGCTTCTACTTCACGGACGATATCACGGTAGGTTCGCCTGTGTGGTACAAGTTCAATAGCAATCTGCCTAACACCATGATCTGGGACATGTCAATCGACCGTGGTGCTACCACCCTTGCCATCTTCACACGCGGTCGCGGTGCTTACGTATGGCCTCTGCCCACAGGCCCGTTCGGCGCGACCCCCACCCCCGGCGCGGCTACACCAACCTCTACCCGCACCAATACACCCACCAACACTATTGCGCCCACCAGCACGCGCACAAACACCCCGGTGCCTACCGGCGTCGCAACCGATACGCCCACCAATACTCCGGTTGGAGCAACCAGTACCTCAACTAACACACCGAGCAATACTGATACACCGCTGCCTACGCAAACTCCAGGCGGCCCAACGGCCACTCCTGAACCGTCCAACACCTCTACGAATACGCCTGTGGCGTCCAGCACGCCCGGTGCGACCAACACAGCAGCCCCCACGAATACGCCGGGAGAGGTGACAGCTACCCCCACAGCATGTACCCTTGAGTTCACCGATGTGCTGCCTGGCTCAACGTTCTACGACAACATCAAGTGCCTGGCTTGTAGAGGCATTATCAACGGCTACTCGTCAGGCTGTGATACAGGTAACCCTTGCTTCAAGCCTGCTAACCTGGTCACCAGGGGACAACTCGCAAAGATAGCCTCCAATGCTGCTGGCTTCAACGACCCAACAGGTCCTCAGCAGTATGAAGATGTGCCTCTTGGCTCTACCTTCTTTGAGTACATCTGGCAGCTAACCATCAGAGGGTATGTCAACGGCTACCCTTGTGGTGGAGCAGGAGAACCGTGTGGTGCAGGCAACCTGCCGTACTTCAGACCTAATGCGAACATCACGAGAGGGCAAATCTCGAAGATAATCTCGAATGCAGCAGGGCTGACAGCACCGGCAGGCTCTCAGCAGTTCCAGGACGTGCTGCCAGGGTCAACATTCTACGAGTACATCTGGAGGCTGACAGCATTGGGAGTGATGAACGGGTACGCATGTGGAGGAGTGGGAGAGCCATGTGTAGGCCCTGCCAACCTGCCATACTTCAGGCCAGGCTCCAATGCCACCAGAGGACAGGCGAGTAAGATAGTGGCTAACACATTCTTACCCGGTTGCCAGACACCATCGAGGTAGCATGAGGTAAGATGGGGTAGCATCTTGTAGCTACTTCTACTAGGGACAAAGAGGAAGGACGAAGGCATCAGCACCTTCGTCCTTCCTCTTTTTATCCTTTCTCGTACTTTGTCTTATGCCTGGGCCTCTTCCTCAACCTCTGCTTCGGTTTCCGACTCTGCCAGTACGCTGCTCATGTGCGCAAGGCCCTCATCGATCCATTGGCGTAAGTGGTCGGCGGGCATGGATCCAACGCCCTGTGCGTACACCGTTCGCCCGGAGATGAGCATGAAGGTCGGGATGCTCTCTATACGCAAGGCCCCGGCGACGCCTGGGCTTTCATCTACATCAAGCTTGGCGAACTTGACCTTGCCCTCATAGTCGGGGGCTACTTCAGCGAAGATAGGACCCATGATTTTACATGGCCCACACCACTGCGCCCAGAAATCGACCAGCACCGGAGTACCTGTTTCCAGCACCTCCGGTATGAAGTCTTCGTCTGTTACGATATGGATCTTGCCGTCGGCGGTGCTCGTTGGAGCAAAATCGGTATTATTGGTTTCCATTTTCTATATACTTCCTTTCTTTTATACAGGCTTCTAATATATCGCTTTACCAGAGCGAATTATGTCCATACTAGATTATAATACTCCTGCCCTTAAAAACCAAAGAAGAAGAATCTGAAAGGAGATTCAAATCATGGCAGGTATTGGCAGAGATCTCAAGATCACCTGGTATGGTCACGCTACCTTCGTATATGAAACTCCCGGCGGCAAGCGCATCATGATCGATCCCTGGGTGCGGGGCAACCCTTCTTGTCCCGATGACCTTAAGCATGTCGAAAACCTCGACGCCATACTTATTACTCACGGTCACTTCGACCACATACAAGACCTCCCCGAAGTTGCACGCACCTCCGAGCCTGACACGGTGGCCTGTATATTCGATATGAACCCGTGGCTGGAAAAGAAAGGCGTCAAGAACGTTGTCGGCTTCAACAAGGGCGGAACCGTTGACGTAGTTGGAGTGAAAGTTACTATGGTGCACGCCGATCACTCGTGCGGCATCACCGACGATGATGGCTCCATTATCTACGGCGGTGAGCCTGTAGGATACCTCCTGGAGTTGGAAAACGGCCTCAAGGTCTACCAGTCGGGCGATACGATGCTTTTCGGCGATATGCGCCTGTACGGCGAGTATTTCCGCCCCGATATAGCGGTCCTCCCAATAGGGGATTTCTTCACAATGGACCCGCGACAGGCCGCCTATGCCTGTGAGATGCTGGGCATCCGGCAGGTGATCCCTAGCCACTACGGCACTTTTCCTGTCCTCACCGGCACGCCCGACAAACTCCGCGAGCAACTTCAGGCCAGGAATTACGCGTGCGAGGTGCTCACGACCACTCCCGGCGGGACCATAGAATAGTGCGGGAGCTACCGCAACACGACAGGTAAGCCGATAAATTTGCCGTAACGCTCTGCCGCGACGGCCAGGGCCTGGGTTTCGGCCTCGTTCAACGGTGCGTACATCTTCGTTTCGATACTAACCTGGCTCCTATTCAAGGTACGCTTCCAGAAGCCCACGCCCTGGCCGTCGACCACGATCAAATTGCCGAAAGGCACATGCTCGCGCGAGGTAGCCACCCTTTCGGCCTGCTGCGCATCGAAAAACGCGCTGCGGTCCTTATAAGCAACCCCGTATTCGTCATAGTTGGGCAATAAGTACGCAACCGGAGATGCACCCTTTGCCCTCGCAGGCGGGGCTGGCGCATGCCGTGAAAACCAGTAGGTCTGTTCATCTATGTCCTCGCTCACAAGTTCAGGCTCCAGTATCCGGACCCCGGCCTTCGCATCGGCCATAGTCAGCCCCGACCACCAGACGAAGTCCTGCAACGTGGCGGGTCCATGGCTAATGAAATACCTCCTGGTGAGTTCGGATAACGCTTCCTCGCGCTCCAGGGTTCTGGCGTTGGGCGCTCGCTCCTCGAGCAACGCGTATGTGAAATCTTTGCCCCGCCTGGCACCACTGCAAATGATCCCATCCACTTCGGCGCGTACCAGCATGTGAACAGCGCGCATGCCCTCCGAATCGATCCCTGCTTGCTTGAGTGCTGCAATCAATTCGGGGCGGGTGAACTGTTTACCGCCCTGTAGAGCCTTCGCCAGCACCTCGTTGCTTCGCATGAACAGGGCATCATCCAATCCAAACTGCCTGTAATAGTAGGCGGTAGCGGCGTGAACACGCGGGCCGGTTAGGGCGAGCAGCCAGCGTATATCGGAGGGGGTGACAAAGTGCCAGGTGGGACGCATGACGTGCGTGCGCAGTATATCACCACGGGTAAATGCCTGCTCGAGATCGTGGTCGGTGATGCCCAGGCTCTCCGGCAAGCGCTGGCCGACCGCCCATTTTGCCGCTGCGTAGTCCTGGGATTGGACAGCCCCCAGCCATTCCACCACTTGGTGCGGCTTATCGAACGCTTGCAGGGTGAGTTGATGGTTATGCAGCCGCCGGTGAGTTATGTCGGAGTTTGTCATCTGCGAGTTCCTGGTTCCTGGTTCCTGATTTCTATGTTTTATGTGAGATTTCTTATGCGCTTTGGATATCAATGTCCAATGATTGTGACATCTCTAACATGATATATGACATCCATGACCGTCCGCAATACAGGCAATGTAGGTAACAGTTCAGAGTTAGGATAGAGCGTACCGGAGTAGGGGCACCCTTTATGGCATTGACTCCAACTAATTCCTGAGGACAGGGCGAGGAGCACAATTACGGTGGGCATAACGAGGGGGCCGCAGGAGCACCAAATCGGTGGGCATTGGCACCAATTGCTTGGGATCAACGGTAGGAGCACTTACTTTGGTGCGAGTAGAGGCACGGATGAAGCCCAACTCTCGTCCATGCTCTACGAACACACGCACAGGGTCCTCTCCCGTGTATGCATACTGCGGCAGGTAGCGCACCAACAACTCCATGCTCACTTCGTATGGGTCTACTTCCGCTCGGCCTGCCATCTCCAACCTCAAGCCTTGCAGCACCTGAGAGATAATCAGTACTGCCAACACCTGCTGCTGTACCACTATCGGTTTTGCTCCCCACAGCATGTGCAATCCCAAATGGCGCTTCACCAACTTGAAGGCCAACTCGATGTCCCACCTCCTTGCGTACAAGCCAGCTATCTGCCCTATGGTCAACTTGGTGGGGTCCAGCACCGAGGTGATGTAGCGATACTCGGTGTTGCCCACTACAAAGCGCACCGGCCGCACAGCATGTGCCGCTCAATCCGCTCTGTATGCCCCAAGCCACACTACTCCATCCAACACCTCGATATTGCCTGCTCGGTCTGTGCTCTCAAAGAAGGTATGCACTACCTCATAAGAAGTGCGCTCTAGAGGTGCGCTCTCGCATGCGGCTAATCCACTGCGGCTAATCCACTGCGGCTAATCTACCACACCTTGCGTTGGGTCAACCAGTCGAACAGTTCAAAGCCAAGGCAGCCCAAGTCCATCAACACCAGGCTCTCTCTTGGAAGCTCTTCCAACATGTCGCGTGCTGCCACTTTGCTGTTCTGGTGCGGGTCCTCTGCGGGTCCTCAATGTGTTGTATCCGCTCCCACTGTTGATGACGCAGGTTGAACAAAGCAGCCACTTTACCCCCAACAACTCCTTGCTTGTATTGGGCTGGGTTCGCAAGGCAGGGAGCAGGCGGGCTACTTTGTCAAGGGTAGTCTCATCGAGCCACAGCACCGCACTGGCAAAGGGGGCCAAGCCTTTCTCCTGGTAGGGAGCCAGCTCCTGGTAGGGAGCCAGGCGGTGAGCCAATACCGAGTGTACCTGAGTAAAGAGGCGTTGCAACGGCTCAGTACCCTCCTGCTCCAGTCGTTTGTATACAGCCTGGTCAGAAAGTGCAAACCTGGGGTAGAACCAGAAATTGCCCGCAGAGAGGAGCCGCCACAGATCGACGCCACAGATCGACGCCACAGATCGACGCCACAGATCGACGCCACAGATCGACGCCACAGATCGAGTTGACTGCTCAAGCCCCTGGCCACACATGTCAGCAATCCAGCCCACAAGCACATCGAAGGGAGCACTCGTGGACGGCCTGGACCATCATGTGCCATCTCTGCCTCGTCAGGAGGCATTTGGCGTATCATTTGCTCCAAGAACGCCTCAATTTGGCCTATTACTTGTTGGTTTTGTTGGTTTTGCTTATCAGGCTGATTGTTTTCTCTGTTTGTCTTCACCCCCAAACTATACCAAAATGCTCTTCTTTGAATTAGTTGGAGTCAATGCCACCAGGGGTGCCCCTACTCTTCTTCTTACCCCCAATCCGAGCTGTAACTATATAGGTGGGGAACTGGACTGGTGGGTGGTAACGCGCCTCTATGCCTGAAAGGTGCGCCTCCCAGTGTATGGGTGAGTGGGCGCACTCTTATGAGTGAGCGTTGAGGTGCATGGTGCATACCTTTGCATCATGGCCCCCATTTATCTCATAATAGGATAGTTCCCGTCTCCGCATCTGCTAGGGTCCAACCTACCCTCACCTATCTACTTCTCTACTTTTTCCTCGATTGACACAATGCCTTTATCAGATTTCTACGCTACAGCCGCACAGCTTTTCTTTGCCCTCCTCGGTTTCTGGTGGGTGGTTGTGCAGTTCAAACACTACCGGTGGTCGCGTGACCCCATCCTCCGGCGTATGTCCTTCGTCGTATCGCTCCACTTCCTCTTGCCTGGTGTCATGTCTGTGGTTTCTCTTCTCTCCGAACAGGCTCAACTGATATGGAATGTAGCCTTTGCCCTCTCCGGGTTGTGTGGTGTCATAGCTACCGGTTTCGCCGCGGTAGGCTCTAGCTCCGGGTCCGAGAAAGGCCCGCAATACGAACTCTTTACTCAGGGAGTGGCAATCGCCCTCTATGCCCTCATCACCATACTCGCCATATTCCCGAATTTGCCCTCAGCCTTCGGCCTTGACGTAACGCCACTCTTGATCGAGGCTATTCTTATCACCCTTCTCGCCATATTGGGTTCCACCATGGCCTGGTTCCTCTTCATGGAGCCTGAACAGTAGCAGTCCATGCAATCTCCCCCACCCCGCCGTTTTCTCGTTTCTGCCATCACCTTTCTTCTCGCGATTGTCATCCTCGTTCTGGCTACCGTCAACTATCTGCGTATTACCAGGATAGATTATTCGCCGGACGAGGGGGTGACGCAGGTCTACGTGCCGCCCACCTCTACATCCACCCCTCCTATCGAGGAGGCAACGCCGCTTCCCGCTACCTCTACTGCAACCGGCGGCTCCAACGGTCTTGATGGCCCGCAACCGTTGCCGACCTTCACTTCCCAATCCGTTCCTACCAGCACCACAGCTCCGCCGACCCCCACCCCTACACTACAGCCGTCATTCACCGCTCTCCCCACGTCCACCATTGATCTCACGCCGACGCCTTCCACCCCCGCCGGGCAGACCCTCCTGACCCTTACACGCGCCGAGGTGCCCGTTCGCGACCTTTATTCCATCGCGGCCCGGTTGCGCCTCAAGACCACGGACCCCATCCCGCGCACAACCGATCAGCCGCCCGGCAACTATCCGATAGGCCATAGCGATCCCTTCTATATAGCCGACCTACCGGCCAAGCGGTATT
The DNA here is from genome assembly GCA_963797095.1 of uncultured Chloroflexia bacterium. Taxonomy (GTDB): domain Bacteria; phylum Chloroflexota; class Chloroflexia; order QHBQ01; family JADMIH01; genus JADMIH01. The sequence goes on from CAWCNY010000002.1 coordinate 198,548, forward strand.
ACACCATCACCGCCACCATCAGGAATGTCACCGAGCATGCCTACTGGTACGCGCAGGATGGCCGTTCTGTGGACCTCAACGCTATCAAGCGTGCGGCCAACACCTTCGAAAGCTCTATCTACCCAACCAATCAGCGTATCTTCGGCTCCGAGTGGACCCTTGGTGTAGATAACGACCCGCGCATCACCGTCCTGTTTGCTAGCATACCGGGCGCTGGAGGCTATTTCTCTTCGGCTGACGAGTATACCCGCGCCGTCAACCCGTACAGCAACCAGCGCGAGATCATCTATATCAACACAGATGGTGGTTGGGGCGGCCTGGAAAGCACTCTGGCGCACGAGTACCAGCATATGATCCACTGGAACCAGAACCCCCACCATGATGTGTGGCTCAACGAGGGTGCTTCGATGCTTGCCCAGGCCCTCAACGGTTATACGCTAGGGGGAGTGGACGAAGATTTCATGCGCGATCCTGACACCCAGTTGAACGCCTGGCAGGCCAGCCCGAACCTTGCCCGCGCTAATTATGGGGCTGCCTTCCTCTTCCTCGATTTCCTGCGTAACTATTACGGCGGAGATGACATCATCCGGGCCGTGGTTGCCGCGCCTGGAGAAGGCTCATCGGCCATCGACGCGGCGCTGGAATCGGTGGGGGTCAAAGAGCGCTTTACCGACATATTCGATAAATGGACCCTCGCCAACCTCCTCGATGACGACCCCGGCGCGGATGCTGTCCATCTCGAATATCCGGATCGTTCGGTAAATATGTCGGTCAGCGACCAGCTATCCAGCTACCCGGCCCATGAGACCGGATCGGTGTCGCAATTCGGCACCGACTATGTAGAGCTTGCGCCCCCGCCCGATGGCTCAGCCCTTCAGGTTGATTTCGCTGGCGCTTCCGAATCGTCTGTGATCGCGTCGCGGGCCCACAGCGGGGATGGCATCTATTGGAGTAACCGGGGAGACCTGGCCAATTCAACCCTTACCCACGAACTCGACCTGCGTTCCGTGCAATCGGCTGCACTCGACTTCTATATCTGGTTCGATGCCGAGCGCGACCTCGACTATGGCTATGCCGAAGCCTCAACCGACGGTGGCGCAACATGGGATACGCTGAAAGGACAGTACACCACCGATACCAATCCCAACGGTACGAATTTCGGCAACGGCTATACGGGCCAGAGCACGGATGTGCCGGGAGCCGATGCCGACGGCTGGCTGCACGAGACGATTGGCCTGGGTAAGTATGCGGGCAAGGAAACCCTCGTTCGCTTCGAATACATCACGGACGACGGTTACAACGCGGGTGGGATCGCCGTGGATGACCTGTCAGTTGATGCCCTGGGCTGGCATGACGACGCTGAGAGCGACACAGGCGGCTGGGAAGCCTCAGGCTGGGTGCGCGTGGCAAATCGACTTCCACAGACCTACTACCTGGCCCTGGTGACGTTTGCGGCTGATGGCACGTTCAAGGTTGAGCCAGTGGAGGTGGAAAGTGACGGCCATGCTTCAATCAGCGTCACTGAGCCTTTCAATTCGGCGATACTTGTGGTCGCGGGCACCACACCTTACAGCATTCAGAAAGCAGACTATACGCTCGATGTAGAGACTCGCTAAACGGCGCGCCAACAAGGAATAGAGGAATAGAAAAGGCGGATTGCCGAAGCGACCCGCCTTTTCGCGTTCTTCCTTCTCAAATCTTCTGGGCGAAAGCCCTTAATCCTCGAAGATCGATATCTCGGAGAAGAAGCCTGTGGTGATGTCATCACCCGATAGGACCAGCACGCCCCACGCTCCTTCCTTGACGCTGTTGTCTGTGAAGCTGCCTACCTTTACCCCATTGATCTCGAACGTCCACCTGCTTCCCTTACCCGTAAGGGTAATAGTGTTCTGACCACTCGGATCAATACTGTCGGTTTCGCCGTGCAGCAACTCCTTGAAGTTGATGATGCCGCTGGCCGCCATAGATAGCCTGTCGCAGCTATAAACGCCCGCGACGCTGATCCCACAGAATATCTGAGACCAGTCTTCGAAATCGCTTGCAAACTCCTGGCTGCGGGCAGACACTCCTACGAAGCCGGGATTGTCCTCGGAGCCATCTTCGATTCGGAGAGTGGCTTCGATACGGCCATCGGTGATATCCAACGCTTCATCGGCGCTGGTTGCTACCACGCCATTAGGGCTGTCCGACTCTACGGCAAGCTCACCATCTTCTACGCTGACGGAGTATCCAATGCCTGAGCCTGTATACCAGGTGCCTTCATCCTGGCTGAAGTCGGTGCTTACGATAGCATTCTCGCTCGTACCGGCGGTGGGTGTGGCGGTAGCTTCCTCCTCTTCAACGGTGGCGGTGGCTGTAGCCTCTCCTTCTTCGGTGGTGGCTGTAGCTGTAGGCTCGCTTGGCTCCTCGCCCGGCGCCATAAAGAGGATGCGGCTGAACGCTCCGGTGGTGGTATCACCGGTAGGCGATTCTACGTAGGTGCCCCATGCGCCTTCTTCAACATCGCCTCCGCTGAAGGTCTTGATAGCTTTACCGTTGACAAAGAATGTGAAATCCTGCCCGTCGCCAAGCACAGCTAGCTCGTTGACATCGTTCTTCTTGATGGCTGTGTTGCGGCCACTTGCCACTCTCTGGCTTCCACCATCCAATTCCACGTAGATGGAATAGTTGCCGCTTGCGGAAATCAGGCAGAGGACATCGTTCCAATTGCCGTCGATCTTGCTTGCCCGCGCCGCCAGGCCTACAACACCTGACCCGTCGATCTCAACGGTGGCGCTGATGTAGCCATTGTCCCAGTTATCGGTCTCGTCGGCCCAGTTGAAGAAGCCATAGCCGCCCTGAGCGGTCATAACGAGCTTGCCATCTTCGAGGTCTGTGGAGAAGTTACCGGCATCACCGACAATCCATGTGCCCGAGTCGCCCTGGCTGAAGTCGTCATCCAGCACGACCGTCCAGCCGTCCGGCACATTGCCGTTCTGGGTGGACACTTCCTCGGTGGGCGTAGGCTCAGGCGTGGTGGTTGGCGTCTTGCGAGCTTCCAACTCTTCGAGTGGGGTATCGTGCTTTGCTACACTAAGGTCATGTTTGGCGAGGTCGCCCTTGGGTGCAGGCCTGGTGATCTGGCTGATCGTGCCTGCCTTGGCCCCACCTAGCGAGCCTTTTGGTGCGGGAGTAGGCTGGTTGTTTGCGGCAGTGGTGGCCGTTGGGTTAGTGTTGGCCTGCGTGGGGGTCGTAGCCGTTGGTGCCACACTCTGGACTGTGGTCGCGGTGGCTGGCACGCTTTGGGCGGTGGTGGCTGTTGGTACGGGCACGGTGGGCGTATTATCGCTGTCGCACGCCGAAATCAACAGCATCGACACCATGATCAACACCAGCAATACGGATTTACGCGCGTGTAGTACTCCTCTCATTGGTTGACCTTCCTCTTTTACTTAACACCTGGTAGGCCCGACAATGCCGTTAGTACGTGCATAGCAACGTCATACCCGTCTGCCAGTGGCACAGCCTTGTTCTACCTACCTGGATAGGCTTCTTCAGATGACGCTGAAGGCTAACCCTTACCCGGCGTAACAACCTGGGCTGACCATACTTGGCCTGCTCACAGGCATGTTTGCCAGTCTCTCTCCGGTTAGCATAATAATTCTACGTGAATCGATCTTGTGATCGCAAGAGAAAGAAGGGCGGATATCTATCAATTCTTTCAACAATTGAACAACTTATGCAGCAATTGTGCTGCTCATCCTGGTATAATTTTGTGTGGCGATGGTCGGGTCCGGTCCTTTATGGTCCCCTCGCGTGGCTGCGTGCCCCTGCGTGGAAGGGTGATAGTACCTGTCAGGGCGTGATAATTAGGCGTGATAACTAAAGGGAGTTCTACGTTATGATGGAGAAAATCGAGAAGAGCTATTTGTTTCTTATTGCCGCTGCTTTGTTCATGGGCGTCTTACTATTGAGCGCCTGCGGCGACGAACAAGCGACTTCCACTCCTGTGCAACCTACCATCACGCCCGCACAAGCAGGACTTGGGGTCGATTCCACTTTCCCACCATTTGCCACAAAGACGGATGTGCCGATCCCAATAGATAGAGAGTCCGCCACTCCCACCACCATAGGGATACCCGGTGGTATCCTGACGGCCATCGCCAGGACGACGCCTACTACTGAGGTGCTGGGGCAGATCATGGCCGATATAGATTTCCGCCCCAATCCGGACGGCTATAGCTTTGAGAACTACGCAGGCAAGAAGAAGAACGGCAAGCCCGTACCGGAGCTATTTGTTGACGACCTCCAGAAGATGTTCGGTGATGCTGAAGTGTGCGTCAAGGTCGAGAACGGCATATGTACCCCCAGGCAAGAAGCGCTCGATTGGCTTGCCATGGTGAACTCTCAGGTTCCCGGCGGGCACTGCGAAGGTATGGCGGTGTCGAGCTTGCTCTTTTTCAAGGACCTGGATACGCCCTCTAATTACGGTGATGCGGCAGAAACTACCTACGACCTACAGTTCGCCGACCCGATAAAAAGGGTCATAAGCTACTATTATTACTTGCAATACGTCGATCCCGTAGCAACTGACTACTTTAATGAGCAGCAGATCAAGCCGTCAGAGGTCCTGGACAAAGTTATAGCTTCAATGCAGAACGGCGATCCTGACCCTGTCAATCTGGGGTTTTATGGTGGACCGCTCGATAAGGACGGCTATCAAGCAGGGCACTCGATTACACCTTATTCAGTAGAGGATAGGGGCAATGGCATCTACTGGATACATGTTTATGACAATAACTGGCCTAATCTCGCAACTGCTTACATGGAAATAAATCGCAATAACGAGACCTGGGCGTACGACCTGAGCGCCAAGAACCCTGACTATAAGCCTGAGGTGTGGGAGGGCGATGCAGACACCAAGACGCTGGCGGCCCTTCCGCTCTCCGACCGCACCGGCACTCTGATTTGCCCCTGGTGCGATGATAGCTCGGGGGGTGGTTTGCCCGGCACTTCCAGCAGTTCGACAGAAGTGTTCGGATCGGCGCTTAAGACTTTGGCCCCCAATCTATCGCTGGTCAATTCAACTGTATGGAGCGGCCAGGGAAGCACGGCACAAGGGAGCTCAGATATGCAAGTAATCCTGCAAGGAGATGGCAGCCTGCTTATTGAGAACAGCAAAGGCCAGAAGCTTGGGTATGACGGTACAAAGCTGGTCAAAGATATACCGGGAGGCCGGGTAATCATCCCCAGGGCGGGGCCGGGAGTGGCGGTCCAGCCGGTTTACTTCGTTCCCAGGGGAGATGCTTACAATATTACGCTGAATGGGCAGGCGGTTCAGGCGGGAGCTACGGGCACCAGCAGCCTGTCGCTGTTCGGGCAGGGGATGGCCGTCACAGTGCAGGATATCCAGTTGAACCGGGGCGACCAGCACAAACTCAGCATCTCGGCGGATTCTCAGACGCTCAGCTTTGTGTCGGGCAACAATAGTTCGGCAGCGCTCAAGCCCACCTTCCGTATTTCTACTACAGTGAAGTCAGGGGCGGGCGCGCTGCTGGGAGGCACCACCAGCTACCAGTTCCAGTTGGGTAATGTTGACCTCACGAAGGGCCAGCAACTGGACTTTTCGCTGAGTAAGCCGACGGGCGAGTTGGATGTCAAGGCTACAGGAGGCTCATCCAGCGGAAGCAGATATGACCTGGATATCATCAGGGCGGCTGAGAACGGCACACAAGCGTTCAGCCAGAAGAATGTGAGCCTAAATACGAACGATACACACCAATTCAACTTCGGCAACTGGAAGACCCAGCCGGTGAGCATCGATATAGATCACGGCAGCACGGGCAAGATCATGGAGAAGCAGCCTGTACCATCCGCTCCTCTGCCTACGCCCACACCTGAGCAGTAATGTCCGGATGTCACGTGACGTTTGTCCATCGAGATTCTGGACCAGCCCGCGAGTCATCCCGTGTCCGTCACCTCTGGGCGGCACGGGTGGCTTCGCGGCAGCGCCTATCAAGGCCGGTGAGATAGTACAGGTGATAGGCGGCACTCTGCTGACCACGCAGCAGTTGTTGGACGCCTTCAAGGAGCGCGACGCTACAGGACGCTATCTGAATTGCGTGCAGCTAGATGAAGACCTGCACCTGGCCGACCTGGACGATACGCTGGATGTGCCCTTCAACCACTCCTGCGAGCCTAACCTCTGGATGGCCGACGAGATAAAGGTGGTGGCTCGCCGCGACATCGCCCCCGGTGAGGAGTTGACGCTAGATTACGCTCTGCAAACGGCGCAGCCGGTACCGTTACTTGAAGTCATGTGTCGATGCGGGTCTCCACTGTGCCGAGGTATCATTACGGGCAATGACTGGCGGTTACCTGAGTTGCAAGAGCGTTACCAGGGGCATTTCTCGCCTTTCATCAACAGGCGCATAGCTTCCGCCAGATAATATTTGTATCTTGCTCGGATAAGGTCCGATGCTCATAGATGCGCTTTTAGCGTCCGAACAGGCTACCGAAAAGCCCCCTGCGCCGTGCAGGCTCTATCGGCTCAGGTACGATCTCCCGGTTTGCAAGCAGCAACTCTGGGTTCGTCTGGACCATGAGGCCGACCAACTCTCTACCCACCATATCTTCAGCCGTTCGCAACGCTTCGCGCACCCTTGGGCTGCGCCATCTTACGCTATGCGAATCGGTGGCGATAAACTGCACCAGATTATGCCTGAGCAACGCCTCGGCGCACTTCTCGGTTGGCCCGCCGTGCTCGCCCAACAAAGCTGCCGCCGTTACCTGAGCCAGGACACCTCTCTCGGCAAGCTCGTACATCTTGTGCAGATCGGATTGGATGGCGGTATATCGCTCCGGGTGCGCCAGTATGGGGACATATCCCGCAAGCTGTAATGCGAACAGAGCATCATCGGCGTATGTGGGCCACGGCTGGTATGGCACCTCCACCAGCACGTACTTGCTGCCCGCCAGGGTCCATAGCCACCCTGCTTTCAAGTCGTCAACGGTATCGGGCCGCAGGAAAATCTCGACCCCTAATTCCAGCCTGACCTCTGCACCTGCCTCGTACCAGGCGGCTCTGACCTGCTCCAACCGGGCCTTCATACCTGTGTGCCCAACCTGAGACGCCTCTGCGCTGTGTGAGGTGGAGATAACTACCCCGATCCCCTCTTCCGCCATAAGAAGTCCCATGCCTACGGATGTTTCCATATCGGTCGGACCATCGTCCAGTGCCGGAATTATGTGGGTGTGAATATCAATCATAGACGAGGGACGAAGGATGAAGGATGAAGGACGAAAGTAGTCGGTAGTCGGTAGTCGGAGGACGAGTGACCAGTGACCAATGACGAATGACGAGTGACCAATGACGAGTGAATAAGCAGTACGCAATACACAATAGGCAGTAAATCACGTATCACATTTATCCATAGTATGCGTAGGCGCTTTTGTCTATTTGGGCGTTGTTCAGCACCACACCCAGGATGTTTGCGTTTACCTGGCGGAGCATATCGCGGGCCTTTACTGCCAGGTCGCGTTTTGTCTTGCCCGCGTTGATCACGATCAGCACGCCATCCACTCTGGACGCTAGCACCGCTGCATCTGTGACGGCAATAATAGGTGGAGTGTCAATCAAAACGTACTCGGCTCCTCCCCTGATTAGAGCCAGCACCTCCGCCATCCTTTGCGAGGCGAGTATCTCCGCCGGGTTGGGTGGCACCGGGCCGCCGGTCAGCACCTGGAGGTTTTCGACCTGTGTCGCCTGGAGGGGCAGCTTTGGCACCTCGCCCGCCTTGATGCGAGCCATCTCGGCTACCAGGGTGGTTAGCCCTGTCTCGTTCGATAGGCCGAATATGGTGTGCAGGTGTGGTCTGCGCAGGTCGGCATCTACCAGCACCGTGGGCGACCCTGCCGCCGCGAATGTGATCGCGAGGTTGGCGATCGTGGTGGATTTGCCGTCGTCCGGACTGGTGGAGGTCACCAACATTGTATGCACAGGCTTATCGGGACTTGCAAAGGTAATGTTCGTCCGCAGGGTCCGATACGCCTCGGCTGCCGCCGATTTCGGCTCGGAGTAAGCCACCAGGCCCGCCTCGCTCTCTTTTGTTGCTCTCACTTTAGCCAATTGTGTCTCCCTTTTCCCTGTAGGCTTGTTCTACTTGCTCTTGGTTGATACTGCGTGTACTGACGGCGCTCAAACTTTGCCCTTCGGAATAATACCAACCGTGTTGACCCCGACATACTTCTGAACGTCCGACGCTGTTTTCAGGGTTGTATCCAACAATTCCAACCCGATCGCCAACAACAGGCCAAGCATAAGGCCGAATAGCCCCGCTGCTATTCCGTACAGTTTGGGGCGGGGCTGGTATGGCTCCTGGGGCACAGAAGCGGGTTGGGTTACCACCCACTCCACGCGCTGGCCTGTGGCGTTGGCCTGCTGGTTCTGCGATGCCTGCACCTCAATAAACGCGTTTGATACCGCCTCGGCCACCTGGGCGGCCACCAGTCCGTCGGCATGGTCCACGGTCATCACTATAGATTGGTTGTTGGGGAGCGCCTGCGTTTTGAGCACCAGCGTGTTGGGATCGACATCGGCAATCGGATCTCCGTATCTGCCGTCTATCACCGAAGCGATGAACGTAGAGCTTGCCATCTGGCTCGCGTTGGTCGCCAACTGCTTCTGGATCGCCTCAATGGTGCCGTTGTCGGGCGGCACAAACTCGGCTGCAATAGTAACCTGCGCCTGGTAGATACGCGGCTGCATATCGCTGGCGATATAGGCGGCTGCGGCTGCGGCAATCGTCACGATCACTACCAGCCACCACCGCTTCCTCAGCCCATTCAGGATTTGTTGAAAGTCAAGCTGCATTTTTATAACGAAAGACAAAGGACGAGTGACGAAGGACGGTTCGTTTACATTAGTCCTTCGTCTACTACTACGTGCGTGGTATGGCTCCCAGCACCGGCAAGTCCAGCACTCTGGTTGCATCGTGCTCATCGCGTACGCTGCTATCCAGGTATTCCAGCAAGAAGGCCACCGCAAGCGCTATCGCCACTCCTATGATCACGCGGATCGCCGCATTGAGAATATCTTTGCTTCGACTCGATTCGATATTGAAGATGCCTACAGTGTCTATCTGAGTGAAAACGCCCTCATCATCGACCATTGTGCCCTGTATCGGCTTCATTTTGGCATCGGCCAATACAGTTCCCGAAGCATCCGCGATTGCCTTGGCGACGTCGGGATCGTTCGCCGTGATTAGCAGCCTAAGCTCTCGGTGGCGTCTATCCGATCCGATCCCCTGCTTGATATCCTGCGCCGTTAGCTTGCTGATGTTGTCTTCTAGCTGCTCTGTTGCTTCCGATCCCCTCAAGGTAGGTGTTTCGCCCGGCTTGGCGGCAGCTTTGATCTGGTTGTTCAGATCCTCAATTTCCTTCTGGGCAAAGAACGGCTCATTCATCGTGGCGAGCACGCTATTGGCAAAAGCGTCGCTGGTGGTGATCTGTGTGTAATCGTCTACCAGGAACTCTGAGCCGAACCAATTGTAGTATCTGTTGAACGTAAATACGAGGTCGCCCGGCTCGCCGTATAATCCAGGTGTGCTGGTATTGTCGGGTGTAGGCTCCTGGCGAGTGATGAACCTGACCTGCGTGTCAAAGCTCTTTTTGGTGGTCAGCAGCAGGTAACTGCTGAACGCTGCTGCAATAACGATGATTGCAAGCACCAGCCAGCGCCTTTTCCATATAACGTTCCAATACTGTCGCAGTTCCATGTTTCTCCTTGGATCCTGAAACGTGATAACTTTGAACGAGTGACGAGTGGGAGAGAGATTAGATAAGCAGTACGCACTACGCACTACGCACTACGCACTACGTCACCTATCGCATTTCACTCTTTGTTCTCCGGTATCAGCGAGAATACCAGCGTATTTCTTGCGGTTCCATCCGGAGCCAGGAATTCGTTGCGAAGGAGACCTTCTTGTTTGTATCCGAGCCTGCGGGCGACGTTCGCGCTACGGATGTTTCGCTCGTCACATTGTATCTCAACTCGTTTCGCGCCCAGCTTGTTGAACGCGAAGTTCGTCAGGAGCTGCACAGCTTCCATCATATAGCCGTGTCCCTCGGCGGATGCGCGCAGCCAGTAACCTATCTCGAACGAGGGTATGCTCCACTCGCGTGGGTGCAGCCCTGTGCCGCCGAGATAGCGCCCTGTTGCCGCGTCAAGTATCGCGCAGTTCATGCTCTGGCGCAATATCCATTTTGCGCGCTGCTCAATGATCCAGATAAGGCTCTCTTCCACCGTCTGGTGGAAGTCGGCGAAGGGGAGCCACGGGCGGATATGCTCGCGTGACTCGGCCACCGACTCATACAGAGCAGGCGCGTCCTCCTCCCGATATGGGCGAACAATCACCCTCTCGCCGCGCAACTCCTCAAAAAACGGTATAAGCAGAGGGTTGGTTGTTTTCTCTTGATCTTCGGCCATAGTTGGTCTTAGAGAGGCAAGTTTCAGGCCTGCCTTTACCTGCTGTCCTGGTTCTCCATCTGGGACAGGCATGCATCTATGAACGCGACCACCTTGCCCTTGAACACCTCGGTATCGAATCCCTTGGCATGCTGCCTGATGGCACGTGGGTTGTACCTGCTGTCGTCGAATTTGCTAACGGTTTCGGCCAGGCACTCAACAGACTGAGTTTTGAAGAACTCGCCTGTGACGCCGGGCACTATTGTTTCGAGCGCGCCGCCTGCCTCGTAAGCGATCACTGGACGCCCGGAAGCGTGGGCCTCTAGAGGGGTGATCCCGAAGTCCTCAACGCCGGGGAAGATGAACGCCCGGCAGTTGGCGTATAACTCCTTTAGTTTACCATCGTTTACCGATCCGAGGAACTCGATGTTCGAGCCTGCCCTGGCCCTCAACTGGGCCTCCTGCCTCCCCTTTCCAACCACTTTCAGCGGCAGCTTGAGGCGAGTGAAGGCATCGATCACTATATCGAGCCGCTTGTACGGGATCATTCGTGATACTACCAGGAAGTAGTCGGCGTGACTGCCATCCTCGTGTGGCCTGTAGAGCTTCGTATTGACAGGAGGGTTGATGACGGTGGCCTGTCGCCCGTACCTCTTGCGTATTCTGCGCGCCACCATTCGTGAATTCGCCAGAAATGCATCCACGCGCCGAGATGAAACTTCGTCCCACATCCTGATGAAGGTCATCATAAAGGGCAAAACAAATCTCACCCTCCGGACCCAACTCTCACGCTGCACATAATCATGGTAGTTCCACGCGAAGCGCATCGGTGTATGGCAGTAGCAAACGTGCAGAGCGTTGGGTTCAGTGATGACTCCCTTGGCGAAGGCGCTGCTGCTGCTCAGGATTACCCTGTATTGAGATAGATCGAACTTCTCGAACGCTACAGGGTAGAGCGGCAAGTATATCTGGTGCAACTCCTCGACCTTTGGCAGCCTTTGCATGAAAGAGGTGCGTATCTTCCAGTTTTGGTACTGCTCAGGCATCTTTTGTGGCGCGTAAACTGAGGTGTAGACAGGAGCGGATGGGTAAATATCGTGCAGCGCTTCCAGCACGCGTTCGGCCCCGCCGTACTGGTTTAAATAATCATGGACCAGCGCCACGTTTGATTGTGGATCGCCCATTTCGGGCGATGCCCAGGAGCTTGCGGTTTGCGGATTGATCATAATTGCTCGATGTATTTCGTCCTTCCCGGTTAGTTTGCCACTGCTAGGGGTGGCATAAAACAGTTTTAGCTGTCTAAAGTATTGAAAATAAGTGAGTTATGCGCTATAATTATCATAGAGGAAGAGTCTCCAGGACATAGAGATTGCTCCTATAACACACATTGTACTACAAAAGGCGCGAGGTGACAGAGCTAACCCAACAGCCGCACCAGGATGGAGGAAAAATCATAATGGCAGATACAAGCACAATCCAGACAGCTACAGGCGCAGACGAGTACCGCTTCGGGTTCTCCATGCCGGAGAACTATACCTTCAAGTCGCGCAAAGGACTTGATGAGAGGGTGGTACGCGAGATTTCGGCGCTCAAGAATGAACCTGCCTGGATGACTAACTTCCGCGTGCGCGCCCTCAAGCTGTTCGAGGCCAAGCCGATCCCGCAGTGGGGCGGTTGGCTGAACGATATCGACTTCAACGACATCTTCTACTTCGTGCGCGCTACCGACCGCCAGGGTTCGACCTGGGAGGATGTGCCCTCTGAGGTAAAGGATACCTTCGACAGGTTGGGCATCCCGGAGGCCGAGAAGAAGTACCTCGCGGGCGTGGGCGCTCAATACGAGTCGGAAGTGGTTTACCACTCGCTTCGTGAGGACCTGCAAAAGCAGGGCGTGATCTTCGCGGATATGGACACGGCGGTGCGTGACTACCCCGACATTGTGCGCCAGTATTTCAGTACAATTATACCGGCAGGCGACAATAAGTTCGCTTCGCTCAATTCGGCGGTGTGGTCGGGCGGCTCGTTCGTGTACATACCTGAGGGGGTGCACGTCGACATACCGTTGCAGGCTTACTTCCGCATCAACGCCCAGAACATGGGGCAATTCGAGCGGACGCTGATTATCGCCGAGCCTGGGTCTTACGTACACTATATCGAGGGATGCACCGCGCCCACGTATTCCACCAACTCGCTGCACTCGGCTGTGGTCGAGATCATCGTGAAGGAAGGCGCTCGAGTGCGCTACACGACGATCCAGAACTGGTCGCACAACGTTTATAACCTGGTGACCAAGAGGGCCGCCGCTTACAGGGATGCGACGATGGAGTGGGTGGACGGCAACCTTGGCTCCAAGCTGACGATGAAGTACCCTGCGGTATGGCTGATGGAGCCGGGCGCGAGAGGCGATGTACTTTCGATTGCGTTCGCGGGCAACGGCCAGCACCAGGATGCGGGTGCGAAGATGGTACACAAGGCCCCGCACACGACCTCGAACGTAGTGTCGAAGTCGATCAGCAAGGGCACGGGCCGGGCCACTTATCGTGGTCTGCTCGAAGTGGCCGACGACGCCAGCGGCTGCAAGGCCAACGTGAAGTGCGACGCACTCCTTATCGGCGAGGACGCCCGCTCTGATACCTACCCGACGATCAATGTGGCCAACAACTCCACCACGATCCAGCACGAGGCGACCGTGTCGAAGGTTGGCGAGGACCAGTTGTTCTACCTGATGTCGCGTGGTATCTCTGAGAACGAGGCTACCGCGATGGTGGTGAACGGGTTCGTAGAGCCTATCACGAAGGAGATCCCGCTGGAATACGCAGTCGAGTTGAACAGGCTGATCGAGTTGCAAATGGAAGGCTCTATCGGCTAAGACGCATCTGAGTCCGAGATGTTGGGAAGAGAGATACCACACTCGTGGTATCTCTCTTCGCTGTAATAAAATGCCTATATCAGAAGAAAGTCAGCAATTGGCGCGTTTAGCCCACACGATCGAACCTACAAGTAGGCTACTTCGACATTGGCCTTTGACGGGCGGTGTGTCCGCGCAGGTCACGGCGGTTGAGATCGAGTTGCCAGATGGCACGACCAGGAAATTGGTAGTACGGCGCTACGGCGAGACCGATTCAGGGCGCGACTCGCCCACAATGGCAAACGAGTTCAGGCTCATGCAAGCCGCCCTCTCAGCAGGAATACCGGCACCCGCACCTTATTACTGCGACCAATCGGGCGTGATTTTTTCCACGCCGTTTCTGGTGATGGAATACGTCGAAGGTGACACGGTATTCGCACCCTCAGAGGTGCCGGACATAATCCCCCGGCTAGCTACGCAACTAGCAAGCATCAATAGGATAGACCCTTTGGTCTTCAATCTGGACTTCCTGCCTCGCCAGGAAGAAGTAATCGCAGGCATGCTTGCCAACAGGCCCACGCAGCTTGACGAATCGCTGGCTGAGGGCCGAATCCGCGATGCGCTGGGGGCGGTGTGGCCTCTGCATCAGCACAACCGCTTGGCCCTGCTGCATGGCGATTACTGGCCGGGTAACATCCTATGGCGGGATGGGACGTTGGTTGCCGTCCTCGATTGGGAAGACGCGGCCGTAGGGGACCCGCTCGCTGACCTCGCCAACAGCAGGCTTGAAATCCTGTGGGCGTTCGGGATGGACGCTACGCTTGATTTCACCCGTTATTACCTGTCCTTGGTGGAGATAGATACCACAAAGCTCCCCTACTGGGACCTGTACGCCGCCTTGCGCCCCGCCGGTAAACTTGCAGATTGGGCCGTCGATGCTGACGAAGAGAAGATGATGCGCGAAAGGCACAGGTTGTTCGTCGAGCGGGCGTTCAAGAAGCTGTCGGCAAATGTAAGCTAGGACTAAGAGCCTATACACAGGCAAACCCAGCAGACAGTATACTCTTTCCATGACCAAGTAACGCAACGCGAAGTGTTGGTTGCAGTGTGAATTGTGGAAGTGTGTGTCGTGAGACCTTGTTTGGCTCTTATCCTTTGCCTTCTACTGGTCGGTGCAGTGATCGACAAATCAGGCGCTGCTTCGTCGCCCGAAGCCCTGTCCGGTTGTGCTGTCCTGTCAGCGCCTTCTGGGACAATTGTCCATGTGTCTACCGTGGCGCAGTTGCAGGATGCCGTTGCCAACCTGCAATCGAACACCACCATCTTGATCGCGGACGGCGATTACCCGCTTGAGAACACGCTGGTCATACGCAATGGTGTGCAGAACGTCGCTTTGCGTGGCGCGAGCAGCAACCGTGATGCGGTGGTTATTCGGGGGCATGGCATGAGCAACCCCGACTATGGGAATGTGCCTCACGGCGTGCTGGTGCAGACATCCTCCAACGTCCTGATCGCCAACCTGACTATCAAGGATGTCGATTACCACGACATACAGATACAGGGCGAGCAGAACGCGCAGAGTCCCCACATATACAATGTGCACCTTTTAGATAGTGGCGAGCAGTTCGTGAAGGTATCGACCGGGCCTGGCGGCCCTTATGCGGACAACGGTGAAGTGGCTTGCTCGGTGATCGAGTACACAGACCGGGCGCGCAGTGACTATACGAACGGCGTGGACGCGCTGGCCGTGTCAGGTTGGGTGATCCGGGACAACGTGTTCCGCAACATCCGCGCCCCCGAAGGCTCGCTGGCCGGGCCTGCGGTGCTGATGTGGCGCAACTCGCTCAACACATTGGTGGAGCGCAACCAGTTCATCGAGTGCGACCGGGCGATTGCCCTGGGCCTCAGCGCACCTGACGCCAACTCGCGTGGTGGTGAAACCACTTACGACCACCAGGGCGGGATCATTCGCAACAACTTCGTGGACCGCGCTGCCGGAAGCCTCACAGGCGATGTTGGGATCACTGTGAATTACGCGCGCCACTTCAAGGTGTACAACAATACAGTGGTGCTGAACGATACATTTCCATGGGCCATAGAGTACAGATTCGATGTGAGCAGTGGCGACATCCGGTACAACCTGTCGGATGGTCCCATTCAGCAGCGCGACGGCGCATCGGCAACAGTGGTTGGCAATCTCACGAACGCCCAACCCGGCTGGTTCGCCAACGCAGGCGCGGGCGACCTGCACCTCGTAGCGGGCGCTACCCAGGCTATAGACCATGCGGCGACCCTGGCCGACGTGCCAGACGATTACGATGGCACTACTAGGCCCGTGAACGGAGTGCC
Source organism: uncultured Chloroflexia bacterium (assembly GCA_963797095.1). GTDB lineage: Bacteria > Chloroflexota > Chloroflexia > QHBQ01 > JADMIH01 > JADMIH01. The sequence goes on from CAWCNY010000002.1 coordinate 214,189, forward strand.
AGACGTAGGGGCAGACGAATATGGGGGCACGGGCGAATGCCTGGTGCAGTTCAGCGATGTTGTGCCCGGCTCGACCTTCTATGATTATGTGCACTGCCTGGCTTGCCGTAACATCTTATCCGGTTACGGGGATGGCACATTCCGCCCCAACAACCCTGTGACGCGTGGGCAACTGGCGAAGATAGTGTCCAACTCGGCGGGGTTCACCGATCCGCCCGGAGGCCAGATGTTCCAGGACGTGCCGTCGGGCAGCACTTTCTTCCAGTGGGTGAATAGGCTTGCAAGCCGTGGGTACTTATCAGGCTATGCGTGTGGCGGGCCGGGAGAGCCTTGCGGGTCGGGCAACCTGCCATATTTCAGACCGGGCGCATCGGTGACGAGGGGACAGACCTCGAAGATAGTAGCAAGCGCGGCCCAACTGCCAGATCCACCATCAGGACAGCATACATTCCAGGATGTGCCTGTGGGGAGCACCTTCTGGGCATGGGTGGAGGCGCTTGCAACTTCGGGGGCGATAAACGGCTATCCGTGCGGCGGGACGGGCGAACCATGTGGGCCGGGGAATCGCTCCTACTTCAGGGTCAATGCCTCGGTGACGAGGGGACAGTCGGCCAAGATCGTGTCAAGCACCTTCTTCCCGGAGTGCGCGAGCTATGGCGCGCACTGATGTTATTCTTTACCCCTCGGTCGCGCGCAAATATCGCTCCACCGACCGTCGCACGGCGTTCTTCGCGTCCGGCATAACTACTTTTTCTTTCCAACTGCTATACAGGCGGTCGTATTGGAATGGTTCGACCGCATTGGCTATGTGGCGCACTTCGCCCGCGTTCAGTGGGATCAGGTTGGGATAGCTGTACATGAAGCTCACCCAGCGCCTGTCTTGCACCACGTAGATTGTATCGCCTGTGAGCAGCACGCCTTTGCCTTCGACCCCGCCTGCCCAGTGTAATACCGACGAGCCGGGAAAGTGCCCCCCACAGCGCGCCAGGGTCAACCCGTTTCCCAGGTCACGGTGTTCGCCCGACCAGAATACGATATTGGGGTGAGGGCGCATCGCCCACCGGCGGTCGTCCTCGTGCAGATATATAGGAGCGTTGTCGAAGGCTTTGCTCCACTCTACGACCGATGAATAGAAATGCGGGTGGGAAATGGCTATGGCCGATATGCCCCCAAGCTCTCGGACCGCTTGCACCGTTGCGTCATCCAGCAGACTGATGCACTCCCACAGCACGTTGCCGCCCGGCGAAAGGATGAGGCGTGCCCTCTGGCCGATTGCGAATTGCGGCTCGGTGGTGATACCGATAAGCCCAGGCTCATCCTCCGAGAGCGCATTCTTGTGGTCAGTCCTCATCTCATCCAGGGTGGTCCACTTCTGGCCGCCCCAACCGATGTACTGCCTTTCGTCCTCGCAAATAGGGCAGCTATTGGGCGGATCTTCCGACTCGGCATATTGTGTGCCGCATGTTACGCAAATATAGTTCTTCATCGTTTCTCCTCTGAACTTCTCGTCTAGCGAACATCGCCTTACCAGTTCCTTACTGCTCACCTCCTGCGCACCCCACTCGATAGCCAGGGCGCGCAGGTCGGGGTGCAAGTCGTAGTGAGGGTGGCGCGGGTGGTCCTGAAATCCTCGTCTTGGGATGCCCAATCGCCGCGCCATTTCGTGCAACTGCTCGAACCCCTCTTCGGAGAGATCGTCGGTTGCCATATGGCACCAGTAGCGCCAGCCGCGCGGCCCGGTCTTGTATTCACGGATAGGGTCTACGAGGATCATAGAAATGGATCTGGAGAATAATGTACGCAGGGATCAGCAAACTGCAATGGCTACGATTATATCAAATCGAGCACCGGCGTCGTGGGGCGGGGCCTACAGTTGCCATGGATATGAAGCCGGGCATGTGATTTGCTCAGGTATTCGGGGCGGCGAAAAAGCCTGGGTATTCGGTATACTGGCTTAAGGGCAAGGAATGTAAGGGAAAATGCATCTATTATGAAGCCAATCGGCTTGCCGGATCGTATGTTTACCACCCGATCAGGCGCGCGGTTCCTCCGGCAACAGCGCAAGCGTCCCAACCAACCGGCAGATAAGGTGGAGTCCCAATGTCAGTGCAAGATCTCAACGGTTTGGTTCGCAAGGGCGAGCCAGGCGGCAATGTTAGGGTGGTATTGCCGTCGCAGGCTTACACCTCCTTGTTCAAGCTGGCCGTTGATAGATTGCCTTCGGAGACAATCGGCGTATTAATTGGCGAGACTCTTTTGCTTGATACTGAGGGTGGTAATCAGAACTGGATCACAATTCGTGATGCGGTACCCCTTACTCTTGTCAGTACGCCACATGGCCTCGGTGTGGACAGAGCCGCGTGGCAGGGCCTCTATAACAGGCTGAGCAACTCGTATAACGAGGGCTACGACACATTACAGGTGGTGGGTTGGTTTTACGCGGCCCCAGGCGTCGGCATGCTTAGCCCGATTGTGAGTTTCGACGATCTGACCCAGGCGATCGGCTTTCAGGCCAACTTGCTGCTGCTGGTAAATCCCCTCACCAACGAAGGAGCTTTCTACAGCGTTTATGATGACGGGTGGGAGCCGGTGGGTGGCTTCTATGAAGTTGTCTCCGACGAAGGTCAGAGGAAAGGGAGGCGAGCGAAAAGTAAGGGAAGTAGCGATATTATTCCGTGGCATAGTGAGGTGAAGAACGCCACGGAGTGGCTCGATACTCTGGTAGGCTGTTCTGCCGCACCCGATCCGGCAGAGCCGGAAGATACCTCAGCGCAAACTTCGACACTTCCGGTTGCCGATACTAATGCCAATGCTCCTTTAGACAGTGAACCTGGTGCCAATGCTCCTTTAGACAGTGAACCTGGTGCCAATGCTCCTTTAGACAGTGAACCTGGACGGGAACCCATAGGGACCGAATCCCCACCTGAGTATAGAGATAACCGGCCGGAGCAAGAAACCCAATACGGGTCGCCTACGGTGGCCCTGCCGTTGACCACACAGCGTATGCCCGGCCCGGCCAGGTGGGTCGCTGCTGAGGAGGTCGGGCCTGCTCCTTCGCGCGTGACGATCAGCCTGATCTGGAAAGTGGCGCTTGCCTGCCTGGCTCTGGTTCTGCTCGTTGCGCTGGTGATGAATATCGCGTCAGGGGGTTCTTCCGGCTTGCCTGCCGAGTCAAGTGGGCCGACTATTACGCCCCTTAGTCAATCAGACGTCCCAACTGCGCCAACTGCGGTCGGAGTGCTGCCGGGTGGTATGCCCCAATCGACAGGTGTGCTGGAGACAGCTATAACGGGTACTCCGTCTGCTACACCCTCTCCCACTTCGATCCGCGCTACTGCAACCGCTACAGCAGTGCCCCCCAGTGCGACGGCAACACCGGGAACGCCTTTTGTACCGACAGTGGTGACGGGATCGCACGAGTTTCGGTTTGAGGAGGGAGATTTTACGGGTGGGTACAGGCCGAGCGGCGATCTCTACCGGGGGCGAACGGCACGCCTTCTTTATGCAACGCGCACCCAGGAGAGCACGATCACGGTCAAGTTCAACCTGAACCTCCAGGCGGGCGGGCCTATAGATGGCGCCGATCTGGTGCTAACTGGGATGGACTCTGCGGATGCTGTTAAGGCGTCTGTAAGGATTACCCTCAATAATGTAGTTGTCTTCGAAGGGGCGGACCCCCTGGCAAACGAATTGCTTAACACCCCGGCAGACTCTGCTAACTGGACCACGCACACCTGGCGAGTGCCCGGCAGTGCGTTCCGGCAAGGTGCTAATACTCTCACCATTACCAATCTATCAGCGAGCGTTAGGGGCTCAACACAACCCTTCGTCGTGTTCGACTACGCTTCGATCTCGTGGTAACAGGCGCTACCGCGGGTCGAGCAGTCAGGGTTCTACCTGCACAGGTGGCCCGGTACTTGTAGTATTCGGGTTGAGAGTATGCCGGCTCGGTGCATGGTCCCATGCACCAACCTATCACCCCCGGAGGAGGTATGACATGTTAGGCAATCAGAGCTGTAGGACTTTCCTTGCCGTATTCGCCGCAGCATTGCTGGCAATTGCCTGTTTGGCTGCTCCCGTCCCCGCAGCAGCCAAACAGGCATCAAGCGCCCAGTTTCGCGTGCTACATACCGTTTTCGATGCGCCCGGTATCGATATTTACTTGAACGGCAGCAAGGCAATCACCGACCTGGAGTATAAGGGCGTAACTCCACGTACATCTCTCGACGCAGGTACATACACCGTCAAGATTACACGCACAGGTGAGAGCGACAGCATTTTCAGTACCGAGTTGAACCTGGAAGCCGGTAAGAACTACACCCTGGTGGTCGTGGGCAAGCTGGCTAATGTCAGCGCAAAGCTGCTTGAGGACGATCTGAGCAAGCTTGACGCGGGCAAAGTGCGGGTGCGCCTCATGCATACCTCGCCCGATACGCCAGCCATAGATGTAGCTTTACAAAACGGCAAGATTCTGGTGCCCAACCTGGGCTTCGCGGAATTTAGCGATTACCTGACGGTGGATGCAGCTACCATCACCGTGGAGTTGCGGCCGGCGGGCAGCACGACAGTTGCTTTGACGGTGCCCAACGTGGAGTTGGTGGCGGGCACTGTTTACACGGTAGTAGTAGTGGGTACGTCGAGCGGCGCGCCGGGCTTGGCTCCTGTGGTGCTATCTGACAAGGTACAGGTCGCCGAGGCTCTACCGGCGACGGGTGGGCCCGGTGGTGCTTCTTCGTCGCCACCCGATACGGTGCCAACCACCGGGGCCGGTACAGACCCATTGGAGGTTTTCTCGCTGGCGGCCTTGCTGGCGATGGCGCTCATAGCTAGTGGGTCCATTTTGCGCAAGCTTTCCAGCAAGTAGTTCTCACTCCGGGACGAGAAGGATGGGTCACGACGCATCCTTCTCATCCGCGTCGGTGCGAGTCTTACTTCTTCGAGGCTATGTAATTGTCTACAAGCGTTTCGAGCACCTCCAGTGGCACTGTTCCGTTCTGGAGCACCACATCGTGGAACTCCTTGATATCGAACTTGGAGCCTAATGCTTTCTTGGCCTTCTCTCTTAGCTCAACTATCTTAAGCTCCCCAATCTTGTAGCCCAGAGCTTGGCCGGGCCATGCAATATACCGGTCAACTTCGCTGGCGTAGGAGCCTGGCGGCGTGCCGAGGGTGTCTTCCATATACTTGTTGGCCTGAGCACGCGTCCAGCGCTTCCAGTGGATACCTGTATCAACTACCAGGCGGGCGGACCTGAACAACTCGGCCTGCAAGCGTCCCAGGTTGCCGTAGGGATCGTCTTTGTAAAAGCCCGCCTCGTAGGCCAGTTGCTCGGCGTAGAGACCCCACCCTTCCGTGTAGCCTGTGGAGGTAGGGAAGATGCCGGAGCGCTGGAAGGTTGGCACGTTTGTCAGTTCGGTCTGGATGCCAAGCTGGAAGTGATGGCCGGGGATGGCTTCATGGTAGGCCAGGGTGGGCATCTGGTACTTGGGGAAGGTGGGCCTCCCCAAGTTGACGTAGAATATGCCGGGCCTCGACCCATCGAGCGCGGGCGCGAAGTAGTAGCCGCCGGGCGACCCGGCTTCTTTTTCAGTGGGCACGGCTCGCACCTCCACACCTATTGTTGGCTTGATGTCGAACTGGCTCGCGATCCTGTTATTGGCATCGATGATCAGCGCTTGGAAAGCATCGAGCACCTGCTCTTTTTGGGCCTGGGTGCGGGTCTGGTATGAGCCACTGTCTTCGGCCACTTTATTCATGGCGTCTGCGAAGCCCAAACCCTTGTAACCCAGGCCATCGAGTATAGTCTGCATTTCGCCTCTTACCCTGGCGACCTCGCTCAGACCGAGGTTGTAGATCTCCTCAGGGGTCATATCCGTGGTTGTGTAGTGGTGGATGGCGTACTGGTAATAGGCATCGCCGTTGGGCAAATCCCATACTCCGTCTGTGATGCGCCCCTTCGGTAGCAGGTCCGTGAGGTAGTCGATCACGAGCTGGTAGGCCGGGTAGACGGTTTCGCGGACCGCCTTCTCAGCCGATGCAAGCAGGCTTTGCCTATCCGCCGCACTGAGGTTGTTTATCTCATCGAGGCGGGTTTTGAAGTAGGTGTATAGCTCGTTTTGCGTGGGGTCCTGGTTCACGAAGAAGCGCATCTGGTTAAGGGTGCTCTGGACCATCCATTGTGGCGGGACGATCCCTTTCTGCTCCCGCAGGCGCAACTGCTCCATTACCCCATCAAATTTGGTCCCATACTCTCCAAGCCGTGCCACGTAGTCCTGGGCGTCCTGCTTGTTGTCCAGGGGCTGGAGGTTCACCATCAGGTCTTCGAGGTTGTTTTGCACCCCCGTGACCGGGTTGACGATATAGTCGTCGTACATGAACTCCTGCCCATGCAGCACGTCATCGAGGTGCCATTCCATGATGGCAGTTGAGACCAGTTGTTGCGGGGTTTGCAATTTGGGATCGTAGGTCTTCAACTGTTGAAGGTATTGCTTCGCAAGTGCGTAGGTCTGTTGCAGATAGGCGTCGTGTACGTTGGTCAATTTGTCGTTGTGAAAATCCGGCGCGTAGCTGTCGGGGAGGCCCACGCCTGTAAAGGTTTCGGGGTCTCTCAGTAGGAGGTTTCGGAATACCTGCTCGTAGAAGTCGTTCAGGTTGAGATTAGCGGGCAGTTGCCCCGCCTCGTACTTAGCCTTATAGCGGAAGGTGCCTAGCTGCGAGAGTAGCACATCGTATGGGGGTTGGTTTTCGGGGTGCTTCTCGAAGACGGCGCGCTCGAAGTATTGGACTGTGTAGGTTTTGCCGTCGAGGTCAGACTTCTCGGCAAATTCGCGGCTGATCGGGTAGCCCTGCTGGGCGAGGCCGCCGTGTCGTTTCCAGTAATCAAGGAAGGCCCCGCATACCGCCTGCCCGCTCTCCTGGAAGACGAGGCAGTTGGGGTCAGGCACCAGCACGATGTTGAATGTGCCTTCGGCCTGCCCCGGCGCGGGGTGGTAGGCGTTGGAGTAGATGGTCTTGTAGCCGGGGGCCGAGATGTGCATATGGATGTGTTCGGGGGGCCTGCTCTCGAACCGGTAAGCGCCCGTGGCATCGGTCAGCACGGCAGCCCGGTCGTTTGGATCGTGACCTATGCCTGCTATTTCGGGCCACATTTCCACTTTTGCCCCGGCGATTGGCAGGCAGCCATCGGTGGACAGGACAAAGCCCCGGACGATATGGCCTTTGCCCACCGAGTTCTTGATTGGAGGGTTCGGCTCATATGGGCCAGGCGGGTCATCGGTGGTGGCTGTGCATGGAGTCTGTGCTGCGCTCGCCGGGAGGGTTAGCGATGCGCCTCCCGGCTCGCCGTCGGGGTATTTGGCCTTGAAGAGTAACGTGCCCAACTGTGTAAGAAGTACGTTGTACGGGGCCCGGTTCTCAGGGTGGTATTCGAAAACGGCGCGCTCGAAATACTGGACTGTGTAGGTTTTGCCATTCAGATCGCTTGTCTCTTGCATTTCGTCGGAGATGGGATAGCCTTGCTGGGGTAGGCCGCCATTGTTGTTCCAGTAGTCGAGGAAAAGCCCATTGACGGTCTTGCCCGTTTCGGGGAAGGTGCGTGTGCCGTCGCCTGGGACCGGCACCGGAGTAGCCTGGGCCTGTATGCTTGCCGGTTCTCCTATTCGCGATCCCGACCCGAAGCCCAGTATGATTATCAATGCGGCCAATGCTGTTGATTTTCCGGCTTTGCGTTGCATTGTTCCTACCTCCTCGACATGCGGTGCGTAGCCTGGGCGCAACCGGCTCGCTATTGCTCAGTATTACCCCACAGGTAGAGCGTGGGTTCCAACTTGATTCGCCTGTGATGGGCTTGAAATGTATACCTTTGGCTGTGTCAGCGTTGGTTTTGGCGGCCTTTGTTGGTGGCAAGGTTTACTTCCCCTCACTTACTAAATGACATTAGTGAGACAAAACGGGACAGGTTTTGGGGTGTACTTAAGGGTGGTTTTTCGGGTAAAATAACAATTACCCCATATAAGGCAACCGTCGGTGTGCGGCAAGTGATAGCTGTGCGCCGTCTGCCAATAGATAAAATAGAAGGAGCTATATGGAAGGCATCTGGCTTATCAGCTATATCGTACTCTGGCTCGTAGTGGTAGCCCTCATTGTGCTGGTGCTTCTCCTCTACCGCCAGCTTGGAATTATGTACCTCGGCACAGCCGAGGGTGTATCTCGCGACGGGCTGGCTCGTGGCTCGGTCGCGCCCGATTTCGCGCTTACCGATCAATACGGGCAGACGCAGCGATTGTCGGACTATCGCGGCCAGCCCACGGCTGTGATTTTCGGGTCGCCTAGCTGCGGCCCATGCCGCCTGCTAATCCCGCAGTTGCACGAATGGGCCAAAAAGCACCAGGATATGGCGGTGCTGTGGCTCAACGCGGCTACGCCTGAAGAGAGCTTGCGGTTCGTTTCAGATGTGGGCGCGAGCCTGCCGGTGGCCCCGTACTCGCCCGACACGAAACTGCTGGACAAGTACAAGGTGCGCGTTACTCCGTTCATCTTCATGGTGGATGAAGTAGGAGTGATCCGCGCCAAGGGCTTGGTGAACAACAAGGGTGGGCTTGATCTCTATTACAGGGAGTTGAAAACGGGCAAGTTCGAAGCCACGCCGGAGGAGGAAGGAGCGGCAGAAGAGGAAGCCACGCTTCAGGAAGCTACCAGCAGTCATTGATGAGTTCCTGGTTCCTGGTTTCTGGTTGGTGGCTTTAGTGCTGTAGATAACATACAAGGAGGTATTTGCCATGCTGGAAGATAGAGTCAAGTTGGTTAGCGAGACTTTCGCCCGCACTACGGACAGGCGCGGTTTCTTACAGAGAGCAGGCACTACCGCCTTCGCGGGTATGGTTGCCCTCGCGACGGGGCATCTGTTCAGGGGTCAGGCGGCAGCCGACGGGAGGGGTGAGCCGGGACGGCTTCCTTTGGTACCACAGTGCAGCCCTCCCGGTCCTTATTGCAATATCAACGGGGTGAACGAGCCTAACGGCTGCCTCAACGCCCACCCCGGCGGCCCTTACAGCGCCCGCTGTTTCCAGTTCAAGAACGGTTCGGAGATTATTCAGTGTCGCGTCTATTACGATTATTACCCCTCGGGGTGCTGGACACGAGCAACCGGCACGGGATATTGGACCTGTTGTGACTGCGAATGTGGCAATCCGGTGGTTGCACATTGCGGCTGTGCGGGTTGGTCGCTTACACCTGTTCCCGACCCGGATGGGCCCGTCGGCGCGAAATCCTAGTCATATTTTGGGGCGCGCGTTGTTGGCATAAGTATTAAGTGCCAGGAGCGCGCGCCTTTGCAATGCCAACCCTAATATGCATGGAAGGACGGCCTTATGACAAAGCGCTTCTTTATCTCTGCGATCCTGGCGAGTGTGCTTACTGCGCTGTTACTTGGCGCAACGGCCCTGTTCGCTGGCGGCGCGACGGCGGGGACACAGCCCACAACAGGTAATATTGCTCAGACAGAGGGCAAACAGGGCAGCGCCAAACAGCCCTATGGCACGTGGTCAGACATCGCGCCCCTGCCTACGATCTCAGTTGACGAATTCTATCCATGTAGCCCTACCCCCTGCACTCCTCAAGGTCTTAATGTTCCGGCCCGTATAAAGCGTGGCGCGGGGGCCGCTTACCCGCCCAACGGTAAGGTATACCTGTTCGGCGGCAGGCATGGCCTCGACGGCAGCGAGGACTTCCCTTTACGTTGGATATTCGAGTATGACCCGGTGGCCGACACCTGGACCCAGAAGAGCGCTCTGCTGGACGGCTCGGATACCCGAGAGCGATACGTCGCGAACATGGCGGCTGGGGTGCTCACGGATACGAATGGCGTGCGGATATACGTGATAGGGGGAAGCAGCATAGATTCGGTGCCAACCCCGGTCGTGCGCGTGTACGATCCGGTGGCCGACAGCATCACCGACCTGACAAGCACTGACAACTGGCCTGCCAGCCCCGTGCACATTCCCGGCGGCTCGGCGGTCTACAATAATAAGATGTATCTGTTCGGTGGGTTCTCGTCGCTGGGAGCAGGGGCGGTTTTCACCAGCACATGGCAGTTCGACCCTATGGCTCCGTCCGGTTCGCGTTGGACGCAACTTGATGACCTGAATGTGCCTCGCGGCTATATCGCGGGGGCGGTGGTCGATGGGAAGTTGTACGCCATCGGCGGAGATACGTGGGATACCGCTAATCGCCTGCTGGTGCCCACAGATACCGTCGAGATGATGGACCTGACACAGCCAAGCCCCACGTGGGTGCCCGTGGAATCGCTACCGTCGGCACGCGGCGACCTGAAAGCCTGGGCTTATGATACCGGCACTAACTATGAGATTTCAGGGAAGGTAATGGTGGCGGGCGGGCCGTACCCGGTGCCGGATGCAAGCGCATATCTTTATGACCCAACCACCAACTCATGGAGCTCCGCACCTGATATGGTGCACGCCACGCGCAACTACGCGGCGGCCCAGTTGAACGGGTATCTTTATGCCATAGGGGGTTACGACTATAGCGACGGCGTGCCTAATGGCGCTAACTTTGTTCAAAGGTACGATGGCAGCCAGCCACCCGGCACACCCACCGTCACACCCACGGGCACCCTTCCGACGGCTACGCGTACATCAACCCGCACCAACACGCCGACGGTTACACCCACATTGTGTAGCGCCAATTATGCCTGGGTCACCGGCACGGCCACGATCATGCCGGGCACGACCGATACAGGGAATCACGGGGATGACGAAATTACCTCTGTCTCGCTGCCTTTCCCGGTTATCTTCTATGGTCACTCATACAATAGCGTGATTGTATCGTCCAACGGCAACGCGCAGTTCGTGGGGGCAGACAACTCTTATCAGAATGAGTGCCTTTACAGCCCGGTGTTGAACGATTACTCGGTTTCGCCTTACTGGGACGACCTGCGCACCGATGGGTCAGGCGAAGGTATCTTCACTGCGGTAACGGGTAGCGCACCCAACCGCACATTGTATATCGAATGGAGAACTGAGTATTACGATGGCGGCGGTACGGCCAACTTTGAAGTTGTGTTGCACGAGAATGTGACCAACCATCTAGAGTTCATTTATGGAACTGTGTCGGAAGGCAACAGTAGCAGCACGATTGGCATGCAAAAGAGCAGCAGCGTCTACGCGCAATACGCCTGCGACGGAACTGGGGGTGCGATCACGCCCGACCTGCTGATTACGTGGACGCAGGTTGGTTGCCCCACTCTAACGCCCAGTCCCATTGTAACCTCAACTCTTACTGCGACATCTACGCCAACATCGGAGGCAACGGACACGGCCACGAGCACGCCCGTGGACACGCAGACGGCGATCAGCACTGAGACGGCAGTGAGCACAGACACGCCGGTGAGCACTGAGACGGAGATTGCGACTGAAACGGTCGTGGCCACAGAGACGGCGATCAGCACAGAAACCTCCACCGCCGTTTTGCCTACCGAGACACCTACAGCTTGCACGATTGAGTTTACCGATGTTGGGCCTGACGACACCTTCTACGCGGATATTATGTGCCTGGCTTGCAGGGGGATCATCAACGGCTACGACTCGGGTTGTGACACGGGTAATCCGTGTTTCAGGCCGGGCAACTTTGTCACACGCGGGCAGCTAGCCAAGATCGTGTCTAACTCGGCGGGATTCGATGACGACCCAGGGCCACAGGCGTTCGAGGATGTGCCGCCTGGCTCGACCTTCTACGACTTTATAGGGAGATTGGGTCTCAGAGGGATAATCAACGGCTACCCATGCGGCGGGCCGGGAGAGCCTTGCGGGACAGGCAGTTTGCCTTACTTCAGACCATCGGCCAACATCACCAGGGGGCAGATATCGAAGATCGTGTCGGAGGCAGCGGGGTATTCGGACGCGGTAGGAGACCAGCAGTTCGAGGATGTTGAGCCGGGGTCAACCTTCTACGACTACATCTGGCGGCTGACCGATAGGGGTATTATGCAAGGATATCCTTGTGGGGGTGTAGGAGAGCCGTGCGTTGATCCTGGCGATCTGCCTTACTTCAGACCATCGGCCACCGCAACGAGGGGACAGGCGTCGAAGATCACGGCCAATACCTTCTTCCCAGGTTGCGATACGCCTTAGGACACCATCAACATCAACGAAGAAAAGAGAGTAGGGGCGCAGCATGCTGCGCCCCTACTCTCCTTCCCTCCAGGATCGGTTAATCCGGTAAAGATGAGAGTAGCGCGTGGCATGCCCCGCCCCCGCAGGCTGTTTTGGTTTTGTTGATAGCCTGTTCTTAGGCCTCGGTAGTGCCTTCGGTTTCCACTTTGTCCTGCGGCTGGGCCTGGGGAGACTCGGTTAGGGTCTGCATGAAGCTACCTGCTGCGTTGAGGACGGCTGGTACAAGCTTCTTGCCTACCGCGCTGCCAAGTACGCCACCCGCTACCCCTCCGAGAAAGGTTCCGACCACCGGGATGGGAATCAGCACGCTTCCAACCCTCATGCCGGTCAATATGCCGGCGCCCAACCCGGCGGCCCCACCGATCTGCTCGTTCCGCACCTGGTCGCTGCTCTCCTGCTGTGTGTTTTCCATGTCAACCCACTCCTTTCATGATGGACATCCGGCGCGAATTGCCTGATGGATTCTATACGCAATGTTGTCGGGTTTAGTTCCACTCTGGAAGGTAGAGATTCGAGGAGATTCTTGGAGGATTCATGATTAGTAGGAGGGATTGGGGTGCTAACGTTCAGATCTTCTCTTGACCCGATATCTGAACGTTTACCCGCTGGTGAAACTTTGACGAGCCGTAATCGTATCTCTATAATGAGCAAGAGAAGTAGATAAGAGGAGAATCGAGCCATGCCAGGCGAATTGAACTTGCAAGCCACGCTCTCACGCGTTACCGTGCCCGTTATGAATGTAGAGCAACTTGTGTATTGCCTGCTTGAGATGCGGCCCGGTGAGGCTGTGGCGACCGGCAACCAGCTACCCCTCAACCTTTGCCTGGTGCTTGATAGAAGCGGGTCTATGCATGGCTCTAAGATCGAGAGCCTGCGCGATGCCACCTCTCTTGTGCTTGATATGCTTCAGCCGCAGGATTATATCTCGGTCATTGTGTTCAACAGCCGCAACGAGGTGGTATTCCCCTCGCAGAGGATCACGGACGAGGCGCGCAGGTCTGAGCTAAAAGAGAAGATAAACCGCTTGCGGGCCGATGGGGGCACCAATATGGCCCCGGCTATGGAAGCGGGTCTGGTTGAGCTGCGCAAGCAAATGTCTATTTCCGGAACCTCAACCGCCGGCGCGCCGCAGGTGAACAGGCTGGTGCTCCTGACAGACGGCATTACCGAAAAGGAAAAGAAGTGCCTGGAGCAAGCCGAGCAGGCCGCCCGCATTGGCGTGCCGATCACGGCACTGGGGATCGGCAAGGACTGGAACGATAAGCTGATGGAGTCAGTAGGCCAGCGCAGCGGAGGCGAGGCAGATTACATCTCTACCCCTGAGAAGATACGCCAGCACTTCGCGCGCACCGTCCAGCAAATGCAGGCGGTGGCCCTCCAACGCGTTTCGCTCAACGTGCGCCCGGCGCTTGGCATCGAAATACGCAACATCTTCCGCGTGTTCCCCTTGATTGCCCGGCTCCAGCCCGGCTCGAATCCTGGAGCGACCGACCGGGCACAGAACGTGTTCCTGGGTGAGCTTGAGCGCGGGTACGGCCAGAGCGTACTGGTAGAGTTTGTGGTGCCTGCGCGCCCGGCCGGTAGCTACCGGATCGCGCAGATGGAGATCGAGTATGACGTGCCGCAGGCGGGCCTGATAGGGCAGCGTGCGGCCCTCGATGTGCTGCTCAACTACTCGCACGACCCGGCAACTGTGTCACCCCCTGATGGGCGCGTAATGAACCTGGTGGAGAAGGTTAGCGCATTCAAGCTGCAAACCCGCGCACTTGAGGACCTTGAGCGCGGCAATGTGCAGGCAGCCACCCAGAAGTTGCGCGGCGCTTTGACCCACCTGTTGAACCAGGGCGATACCGAGTTGGCCGCTACAGTTGAGACTGAGATCGCCAATCTGGAGAAGGGGCGTATGATGACTTCGGAAGGGCGTAAGACGATAAGGTTTGAAAGTGGGAAGACTGTTCGGTTGAAATAATGAGGGAACCTAATGGCAATTTACTGTGCTAATTGCGGAATGGAATTACCCGATGGCGTGGCTTTCTGCGATGCTTGCGGGACGCCTGTGCGCGGGCAGAACGCTGGGGCTAACGCTTCTGCGGCTTCGAACGTGGGTGGGGGAGTAGCAGCCAGCCCCAACGGCATCGGCGCTACCTCCTGCCCGGTGTGCGGGGCGGCTACCCTTCCAGGCGAAGCGTTCTGCGATAACTGCGGTGCCGCGCTTCTGTCGCCCACGACATATACTCCAGCACCTCCGGTTGGAGCCTCGGTCCAGCAGCCGGTGGGCGCTCCTCCTTCTTATTCGCAGGCACCGATGGGCGGCACCGGTGCCAGCTATGATTATGCGCCCGCACGTGCCCTCTCGGCTTCGCTCGTTATTACGCAGCCACCGCCCCCGGCTACCATCCAGATACCCAATCGCAGCGAGCTAATCGTGGGCCGCTCGGACCCTCAGAGCAACAGCTATCCCGATGTTGACCTCGGCCCATACGGGGGCCTGGACCTGGGAGTTTCGCGCCGCCATTTTCGCCTTACTCGCAACGGCGACCACTTCTACCTGGAAGACCTCAATGCTCTCAATGGCAGTATAGTGAACGGCCAGCGCATCCCCCCCTATACTCTTCACCCCCTTCGCTCAGGCGATAGGATCACACTGGGCAAGATGGATATGATTTTTGAGATTGCTTAGGTGGTTGCGTGACGAAAAGTGACTGCGTACTTCGTAGTGCTTACTTAGTCACTCGTCACTCGTCACTCGTCACTCGTCACTCGTCACTCGTCACTCGTCACTCGTCACTCGTCACTCGTCTCCGCCGACCCGCATCTGGTATAATGAGGGATGGAGGAGAGAAACCCAGATGCCCGTATTTGTTGACCCTAAAGCTTGCGTAAACCGTGACAATTGCTTCGCGGCGGGCGCTTGCCCTAATGATGCTTTCATACACAATACCCTAAAGAAAACGTGGGAAGTGGACGCCCAACTGTGCGGCGATTGCCCGGGTCCATGCCTCAACTTCTGCGACAAGGATGCTTTGCATTGGGGCGATGACCTGGAAGACCTGAGGTTGGTACGTGCCGGTATCGAAGGCACCATGAAGCCCGATGCTGTGGCCGAAGCCCGCCTCACGCACAAGAAGAAGCGGGCGGAGGAAGCTGCCAAAGCCGAAGCCGCCAAACGCGCTGCCGATGCTGAAGGTGTGATCGCCCTCACACGCCAGAACTTCGAGCGCGAAGTATTGCGCTCTCAGGTGCCGGTGGCGATAGACTGCTGGGCCGATTGGTGTGTTCCCTGCAAGCAGTTCTCGCCCATCTTCGAGGCTACCGCCAAGCAGTACGTTGGGATCGTGAAGTTCGCCAAGCTGGATACAGAAGCAGAGCCTGCCCTTGCCAGTGGGTTGGGCGTGCAGGCCCTCCCCACCACTCTCATGTTCTATAAGGGCCAACTTGTCAACGTGGCGGAAGGCGCGCTGCCGGCCTCCTCGTTCCAGCAATGGCTGTACCAAACCCTCGCCGCCATTCGCCAGTACGAGCAACAACTCAGCGCCGAAGCTGCCGATGCCATTGCAGCAGCTACCAAGAACCTAGCATCCATCGGCGCGACCGCAGGCGATGGGCCACAGCAAGGGGACGGGCAGGTTGATGATGCATCATCAGACCTTGTGCGCGATCCAAATGCCCAGGCCGCCCCGCCTCCACCCAGCAACAGCACTCCTGTAGAGCACGGCAAGCAAACGGCATCCGGCCTTTACATCCCTTAAAGCCTAGTATCCACCTTGTTACGAACCTAACGATTTGGTAGAATCAGAGCCATGTCAACAAAGCGTGATACTAAATACGCTGCGAAGCGTCGTGCCGCCGCCCGCAAGCGTAACCGCGAAATAGGCCGCTATCTGTTCGCTTATTTCGTCATTGCACTCCTGGTACTCGGCACGATCTCTACTGTTCTTGTTGCCCAGCTTGGGACTTCCACAGCTACCGCCACACCTACGCCTACGCCGGACAACGCCCTTGCCCAGCTTGTGACCCAGGCTGATACATACGTCGCTGACGGTGATTTCACTCAGGCTATCCCCCTCTACACGGCGTACCTGGCGCAGTACCCCGAAGACGCCGATGTTCACTTCAAGCTGGGGAAGGCCTATCTCGACCCCGTCAATCCCAACCCCGACTATCTGGCCGGGCTTGATCAACTTCAGCGTGCCCTGAACATCAACCCCAGTGGCTCATTCGTATCTGAAGCTCAGTCGCTTATCAACCAGTACGGAGCTGCCGCCAACGCTACCGCCCAGGCTCTTGCCTCGGCGACTGTACCGATCAGCGGCACGGCGACGATAACAGAGACTTCTACTATTACCACAACAAGCACCGTTACGGGCACCGTTACGGGCACCGTCACTTCCACAGACACGAACTCTTCTGCAAGCGGTATTGCACCCACGGTCCCGGTTACGGCCACCACGCCGATAACTCCCTGAGGCTTGATGCCGGTAGGTTATAGAGATTTCGGGTAGGAACATGCAAAACAGAGAAAATTGGCGGCGACCCTGCCGGTTTCCTCTGTTTTTGCGCCCGATTTCATGCCTGCAAGCATACATACGCTGAGATGATTGCTCCACCTGATCCCAACTACGAATGGCGCGTGCTAGATAGCTTCGCCCGGCAGAGCATCATGTCGACTATCGGAGCGTCGCTGCTGTACGTGCGTCCCGGCGAGGTAGCGATCGAGCTTCCCGTCGTTGGTGGGTTGGGACAGCAAAACGGATATGTTCATGCGGGCGTGGTGACTACCATCGCCGACAGCGCCTGTGGCTATGCCGCGCTCAGCCTCGCGCCTGCCGGAGTGGATATACTCTCGGTTGAGTTCAAGGTAAATCTTCTCTCGCCTGCCACCGGTGAGCGCTTACAGGCGAGGGGACGTGTCGTACGCGCCGGGCGCACAATTACAGTGTGTACAGCCGATGTTTTCGGGTTGGCAGGGGGCGTGGAGAAGCACGTAGCAACCATGCTTGCGACCATGATCTCTGTGCCTGACGACATAAACACGTAGCCTGGTTGTGCACGCTTTATTGCATTTCGTAAAGCGGTACACTGTCAAATGCCCCGCTGACTGTGATCTCCTCGCTCGAACTCGACCTCCACGCCCTTGAACTCGAATGAGCCGCTGAGCGTCTTGCCAGCCAGGGTGAGGGTGAGGGTGCCCTCTCGGCATTGGTAGGTGCGGAGGCGCGGCGCTGGCGCTATAGGATCGATCAGCACGTAGTCGGCTTTGATGCAGGCGGCATCGTCGGCTATCAGGAAATTGCCCGATTGCGCGCCGGTCGGGAAGTAGATAGACACGCCGCCCAGTGGCTCCTCACCTGTGCCGTATTCGTAGAGGGTGAGGATTGCAGTGTCGCCCAACTCCGGTAGGGTTATGGCTTCCACGGATACCGGCCTGTGGCCCTTCTGAAGTGTGCCTTTGATCTTCACGTTTGTTTGTTCCCCGAAGAGAGAGCGTGGCGGGCATTAGGGCAGCAAAGCCCACTCAGGCGGGCTTTGCTGCTGTTTGATGTTGTGCTGTCGAAAGGGTAATCGAATTGGATGTTGGTTTTACCGCTAAAGGTCAGTGCCCTACAAAGAGGCTGAGGTCGGGCTGCGCGGGGGGCGGAGGCGAGTTGGTGGTGCGCACTACTGCGAACTCCACTATCTCATTGTGGAAACCGAGTACGGTGAGGGCGAAGCGCTTGACCTTATCCTGGAGGCTGGGAGGTGGGGCGAAGATGCTGGAGCGGAAGTCGCCTGTACTGGGGTTGGGGCTGCGAGCCGTGAGGGCCGTCCAGCCGTCGCTCGTTAGCTTGTTGGTGTAGAAATTGAGTATCTGTTGGGGATCGAAGGAGCTTTCGTCGTTGTGATGGTAGAGGATGGTGGCGGCGGCGAATTCCTCGTCAGGTGTGACCCCTGTAAGGTTGGTGGCGTCAGGGCAGAAGTCTTGCACGCACCATGCGGCGATGTAGGTATCGGAAGGGCGGGCCAGGAACTTTAGGTCGCTCGTGCCGGGGGCGTCTTTGGGGTTAGCGCCGCCTGTGCTTCCTATGGGACTGCACTTCAACACTTCTACGCCAAGCAGGCCCAACAGCACCTCATTCTCGGTACCTTTGTATTCGGGGTGGTATTCGAATCTCGCACGCTCGAAGTACCGGGTCAGATACTCTTTGCCGTCCGCCGCGTTCTTTTGCATAGCGGCGTCGGTGATCGGGTAGCCCTGCTGTTTCAATCCGCCATGCGTCTGCCAGTACTGGTAGAAGATAGCCGGTACGGTATGCCCCGTTTCCGGGAAAAAGTGATCCTCTGCCTGGGCCGCCGAATTGGCGCTTGTGTTCTGAGCGGCTGCGACGGCAGACATCAACATCACGGCCAGCACCATGACCGCATAATTGAGAATACGCTTCATTGCAGGTTTACCTCCTTTTCCTCTATCTTCTCCGCCGGGGTGGTTCGCTCTATCCTGGTAGCCTCCCCCAACTCATCAAGCGCGATGTGATCGTCATCGCTGATGACGCTTTCGGTGGTATAGATCCGGGCGGTATGGTGAATCTCCTGCTCCGGCCTCTCCTCGCCGTCTTCGTGCTCCGCGATCGACCACGTCTCGGTTGTTATTACCGTCACGACGCGTCTGATGACTCGTTTCATGGCTGAATTGTAGTAGAATAGAGGCAGGCAATAGTTAATCTTTTTCTACAAATCGGAACGAGCTATGGGGCGTCACACATTCAGTAGCCCCGACGACTATACAATCGCCACGAAGTCCACAGGCGAGCTATTTTCCACATTTGGAGAATTCCTGCGCTATTTGCGTCGTGGGCAGCGTCTTACCCAGACCGACCTGGGGATAGCCGTTGGCTACAGCACCCAGCACATTCACTTGCTTGAGAGCGGCCAGCGGCTGCCCGATCCTACCACGGTTGCGGCGTTATTTGTGCCTGCCCTGCGCCTGGAATCGCACGCCGATATCGCAACTCGGCTCGTTGAATTAGCCAATGATGCCCGTGCGCTAGCGAGATCGGGCAGGCACGGGCGTACCACTCACACTGTAGGTGTGCAGAGGGAAGTGGTGCGCATCGAAACCACCGAGGAGATCGGTACTCTGGAGGACCCGCCTCCTATCCCACCGATGGCCGTGCAGCGTCCGGCGGCACTGGCCCGCCTCAGAGAGCGGTTATCGGTTGAGCGATTTCTGGTCCTGTCGGGTCTACCGGGTATGGGCAAGACATCGTTGGCAGCAACCCTTGCTCGTGAATATGCGAGTGCTAATCCTGTGTTGTGGCTCACCTTCACAGAGGGCGTCAATACCTCGCCGGATGCGCTGGTGCGGCAGCTTGCGCTCTTTGCTATCGCTTACTCTCTTGCTCCTGCTGCTCAGGTGTCGCAATTGATCGGGCGCGGCACCGATCCCCAACCGTTGTCTCTGGACAGGCAGGTGCTGCTTCTTGGCAGCGTGTTGAGCCAGCAGACTGCCGCTCCTGCTCTGCTCTGTTTTGACAATACCCACCTGATCCTGGCGGATCAGCCTATGCTCAACCTGCTTACCCGCCTGATGGCTACATCGCCCGCATCTTTCCTCTTTGTCAGCCGCGAAGACCTGCCTGTGCCTGGCCTGGCCCATCTGCAACTGGATGGCCTGCAACGAGATGAAGCGGCTGAGTTTATGCAGCATCTTGTAGGCCCTGCGGGCGCTACCAATCGGGTAGAGCCGGAAGCCTTGCAGCACCGCAACTTATTTGATCGTCTCTACGAGCGAACGGCGGGTAGCCCCATGCTGCTGCGCCTTAGCCTGGGACAGATGATGGATCGACACCTGGATGCGGCCAGGTTCATCGAGCAAATCGCCACCCAGCCCCAGATCGATTCGTATTTGCTTGGCACCATCATAAGCGGGCTTTCAACGTCCAGCAGGCGACTCGCTTCGCTGGTGGCGGTTCTTCGCAGGCCGGTCAATCTGTACGACCCCACGTTGGTTGATCTGATGCGGGAGGGCAAAATAGTTGGTGCGGGCGTAGAAGGTGAGGGTCTGCCCGGTGCGATGGCGGAATTGCAGCACCGCCATATACTCGATAGCCCAGGCCAGGCCGCTTTGCACCCTCTACTACGCGATTACATGGCCGCAATCCTGGCTACGGACCCCGACCAATGGAAGAAGATGCACCTGCTCGCTGCCCGGTATTCTGAGCAGGGCCTCGGTGATATAGTTGAGGCCGCATATCACTATTGCCGGGCGAGCAAGCTTGAGGAGATGGCGGGCGCGCTGGCCGACCAGGGCACGGCTCTGTTCAACCAGGGCAAAGGCCAGGCAGCCCTGGAGGTGCTCGACGATGGGATCGCCCAGGCGCGCAGGAAGCGTACCGCACCGGCCGGCCTTTTGAGGCGGCTCCTTACAGTGCGGGGCGACCTTCTCGCCAGCAGCTTGCGCGCGGGCGAGGCCGAAGCGAATTACAGGGAGGCGCTGGCACTCGCGTTGCAGGAGGGAAGCGCCCCGCCTGTGCGCGCCCAGGTTATGATGCGCCTTGCGTCTTGCCTGACACAGCGCAGCCACGCCCCTGAAGCGTTCGAGCTTTGCCGCCAGGGCCTTGAGATGCTTGGCCCCGGTGATACTCTGCTGGCCGCGCAATTGACAACCGTGCAATCGGGTGTGCTGGCGATTATGGGCCACTTCGAGGAGGCGGAGACCAGCGGTAAGCGCGCACTTGAGCTGAGCGATGGGTTGATGCCTACCCTGCCCGACGTGGTGCTTGGCATCCGCGCACGCGTCTACAATGTACTTGGTATGGTAAGCGCCATCCGCCAGCGCCACGACGATGCCTTACGCCACTGGTCGAGCGCCATCGAGGCGGCGCGGCAAGTGCAGTATGTACAATTGGAGTACAGATGCCGGGGCAATATGGGCAACGTCTTCTACGAGAAAGGCGACCTGGAGAGAGCAACCCAGTATTGCGCGGAGGCGGTTTTGGTGTTGCAATCGATAGGCGACGATTACGGGGCGGTGCGTTTTATGCACACTCTTGGCAACGCCCAGTATATGCGCCACAGCCTGGATGATGCCATCAAGACGCTGGGCCAGGCAGCCGAGATCAAGGAGCGAATGGGCGACCGCCCTGGACATGCGATCTCGCTTGCTATGCAGGGGATGGCGTTGCTGGCTCAAGGGCATGTGGCGCAGGCCCGAACTCGAGTAGAGGATGCTTTGCGCGCTTTGGAGGGCCTGGAGGCAACGCGTGTGCAGGGCTATGTGCTTATTATGCTGTGTGATACCCAGATCGCCTCCGGGGACCTGCACGGGGCGCGCGCCACGTTGGAGCAGGCCGAGCATCTGGCGGGTGCCGAAACCGATCTTAAATGGTTGGTTGACCTTCAAAATCACAAGGCGCTGGCGCTGTTGGCGGCGGGCGGCCTTGAGGCTGCGCGTATGATCGCGCCCCAAACGCCTTCGCCCGAAGCGGGTATGGAGGTCGCTCTGATGCATGATCTGATTGATGGCATGCTAGCTCATCTCTCCGGCGATCCCGGTGCCGCCACGGCACTGTTCGAGCAGGTCGCAGTTCAGGCCCGCGAAGCAGGTTATTTGCTATACGAGGCCACTGCTGAACGCCTGCGCGATGTTCAAGCCTCCCAGGACACGCCCGCACAACTGGCAAAAGCCTTCTACTGCTAATGCAGATGGTGTGCGCAAAGCGTGCGGTTTGGCATTACGCCTGCCTTGCGTGCACATTCCCCAGGTGATATAGTATCTCAAGAGATTGCGCCCTAACAGGGCATTGTATGACCGTCTATCGGCGTTGATAACGGCCCGGAGGTATCTACAAATGAAAGCCGAGGAGATTGAGTGTACTGACACCGTCGCCACCCCTGCCCACCCTACCGCCCAACTTCGCAATCCCGATTTTCGCGACCGCGACCTGCGCGACCTGATAGTAGGGGGACATACTCTTGTCCCGACTCTCGACGGTAGCCTTCGCCCTTATATCAACCTCGACAACGCCGCCTCCACCCCCATCGCCCGCCCGATCAAAGCTAAAGTAGACGAATCGCTCGAATGGTATTCAGCAGTACACCGAGGCGCGGGCTTCAAGTCTCAAGTTTCTTCACTTGCCTACGAGCACGCCCGCGATATCATCCTCGATTTTGTGGGCGCGGGCCACGGCGACCGCACCTGCATTTTCTTGCGCAACGCAACCGAGGCGATCAACAGGTGCGCCAACCGCCTCAGCTTTGGGTCGGGGGATGTGGTGCTCACCACCCTCATGGAGCACCACTCAAATATGCTCGTGTGGCGCAAACGCCTGTCCAACGTCCAGTATATCGACATAGACGAGCATGGCGCACCCGTTATCTCCGATTTGATCGCCAGGCTGGAAGCCAACAAGGGGCATGTCAGGCTGGTGGCGGTTTCGGGCGGCTCCAACGTGACAGGGGTCATCCCGGATATTCACGCTATCGCACGTATCGTGCACGAAGCAGGCGCGCTCTTCCTGGTTGATGCTGCGCAACTGGCACCGCATCGCCCGATCAACATGGGCAAGGCGGGCACGCCCGACAGTATCGATTTCCTGGCGATGTCGGCCCACAAAATGTATGCCCCTCTCGGTAGTGGGGTGCTGATCGGCCCAACCGAAGCCTTCACGGGGGGCACGCCCGACCTGGTGGGCGGTGGCACGGTCATCTTCGTTTCGGAAGAGAGCGTCATGTGGACTGAGCCTCCTGACAGCGAGGAGGCGGGAAGCCCCAACGTGCCCGGATCTATCGCGATGGCCGCCGCTGCTCGTTTCTTGCAGGACGACCTGGGATGGGACTGGCTGATCCAGCACGAACGCGACCTGACCTCCTACGCCCTCGCCAAAATGGGCGAGATCCCCGGTGTTAGCATAGTCGGCCCGAATGACCCTTCCCTTCCGGAAGATCGCCTGGGCGTGATCGCGTTCAACGTCGCCAACGTGAACCATTACCTGGTGGCCGCCGTTCTGAGCCACGAGTACGGCATAGGCACGCGTGTGGGCTGCTTCTGCGCCCACCCCTATCTTATCCACCTGTTCCACGTTTCGCAGGACGTTATCCACAGGTTGAGCGATGAGATAGGCCAGGGAGACAAGCGCAACTTCCCCGGCGCGGTGCGCATATCCTTCGGTTTCTACAATACGCGCGAGGATGTGGACGCTGCGGTAGAGGCACTCACACAGATCAGCCAGGGCAAGTGGCGGGGGCACTACGTGCAGGATAAAAAGACCGCCGACTTCTCCCCTGTCGAGACCAGGACTTCTCCTGAGGGCTGGTTTACTTTCTAGCCTCGTTTGTATGACCGATCTTGCTTCTTTGTCGCAGGATGCCCACCGCCCACGCTATCATTTCCTGCCGCCAGCCAATTGGCTGAACGATCCCAACGGTCTCATCCATTGGAAGGGCGAATACCACCTCTTTTATCAGTACAATCCATACAACCCCTGGCATGAGCTTATCCATTGGGGCCACGCTGTTAGCCCCGACCTCGTTCACTGGACACACCTTCCCGTTGCGCTCGCTCCTACCCCGGACTCCCCCGACCAGGATGGTTGCTTCTCAGGCTGTGCGGTGGACCATGACGGCGTCCCGACCATCATCTTTACAGGTGTTCGCGACGGCGACCAGCTCCCATGCCTTGCCACAGGGGACATCAACCTACGCAGCCTCCACAAATACCCTGGCAACCCCTTAATCGCCTCCCCACCCCCCGACCTTGACCTGGTGGCCTTTCGCGATCACTCGATCTGGAAAGAAGATGATGGCTGGTATCAGCTGATCGGTTCCGGGCTAAGGAATACCGGCGGCACCGCCCTTCTCTATCGCTCTCCCGATCTGATCAACTGGGAATATCTTCATCCCCTCTACATAGGCGATCTTGATCCGACAACGCACATCTTTACAGGCTCGATGTGGGAATGCCCTGATTTCTTCCCACTTGGTGACAAGCATGTTCTGTCGGTCTCTGTCCTGGATGGCGACCGGCTACACTTTGCCATCTATTTCGTCGGCACGTACGCAGGCCATAAGTTCACGCCCATAGATCTCCACAAGCTCGACTGCGGCCGCAGCTTCTATGCGCCTCAGTCTTTCACCGATCAGAATGGTCGCCGCATCATGTTTGGCTGGTTGCGTGAAATGCGAGATGATGCGGCGCAGGTCGCCGCCGGGTGGTCGGGTGTCATGTCCCTTCCCCGCGTCCTCTCTCTGCGCTTCGATGGTATGCTTGATATACGGCCCGCGCCCGAACTTGAAACCTTGCGCGGTCGCCATTACCGTTTGAGCGACCTTTACCTTACCCAGGAGCATACACCTCTATCCTCGGATGCCCATGGCGATACCCTTGAAATCTCCGCCGAGTTTGAGCCTGGTGACGCCATTGAGGTTGGTCTTACAGTTCGTTGCTCGCCCGATCGTGCTGAACAAACGCGCATCTATTACAACTGCGCTCAAGAGCGACTCTATTTGGACAGCACAAATTCAAGCCTGGACCCTTCTACTCATGGCTCTCAACATAGCAGCCCCCTCTCGCTTGCATCAGGAGAGACTCTCCATCTGCGGGTCTTCCTCGACCTCTCCGCAATAGAAGTCTTCGGCAATGATCGTGTATGCCTCACGGACCGCATTTACCCTACCCGGCGGGACAGCCTTGTCGTAGAGTTGCTGGCGCGTGACGGTATCGCCAACCTCAAATCCCTGGACGTTTGGCAGATGGTCGCCATCTGACTCGTTACAAGGAAAGCCGCCCGCCCTGGCTTGTCATCCTTCACTTCGTTCAGGATGACAAGCCAGGGCGGGGTATCCTCATACATTTTCGCTTGCATAACATTCAGGGCTGCATATTAGCTCTCGGTCGGCAGGCATTGACTTGGCAAGAATGCTGTTCGTACGGGAATCGTGGTAACCCTCACCCGCCATCCGTCGTATAATAGGTACACGAGCCAGGTGAGTTCCCTATCAATGAAGACCATTTTCTCCCGAAAACTGCGTGTATTTACTGCCCTCTTGCCGGCGATGGCACTCGCTATCAGTGTTGCGGGCTGTAGCCTTACCGATCTTCCTCAGCCTGGGGCTAATGCCACCCACGGTTCAGTGGCCGCAACTCCTGTGGGCAGTACTCAAGCTATTCCTACCTCCATTCCTACCCCCGTTTCTTCTGCGGGTGCGGCCTGGCAGGTGCCCGCCGAGCAGCAAGCTACGGTCAAGGTGGTTGAGAAGGTAGCACCAGCAGTTGTGACGGTAGTCAACCAACTCGCGCCGCAGGGTGGACTTATAGGCGAATCGCGTGGCTCCGGAGTGATTATTGATACAGATGGACGCATCATCACCAATAACCACGTAGTAGAAGGTGCTACTGCCGGCGGACTACAGGTGATCTTCTACGACGGCGACACCGCGCCCGCTACCCTTCTGGGCACCGACTCGCTGAGCGATATAGCCGTTCTGAAGGTGGATCACGGTGTAGATGCTGTGGCCGACCTGGGCGACTCGTCCACCCTCAAAGTAGGCGAAACGGTGATCGCTATCGGCTCGGCGCTGGGCGACTTCCAGAACACCGTCACGGTGGGCGTGGTGAGCGGCCTCAACCGCACCCTCCAACGCGACGATGGCACCAACATGGAGAACATGATCCAGACCGACGCCGCGATCAACCACGGCAATTCAGGCGGCCCGCTCCTCAATCTTTCCGGCCAGGTGATCGGCATCAATGCCGCCGTGGTGCGTGGTGGTGACAGCAGCGGCGACGTGGCCGAGGGCCTTGGTTTCGCGATCCCTGTCGATACAGTCAAGACGGTCTCGGCGCAGTTGATCAGCGCTGGCAAGGTGGTTCGCCCGTTCCTGGGCGTGCGCTCCGCCCCTATAAACCGGGCCATAGCTTCCTACTACGACCTGAAGGACGAAAACGGCGATGTGCTCACTTCAGGCGCACTGGTGGATGCTGTAACCCCTGGTAGTGCAGCCGAGCAAGCAGGCATCAAGCCGCTCGACGTGATAATGAAGGTGGATGACTACACCCTGGACGAAGATCACCCGCTGGTGAACGTTCTTACGAACTTCCAGCCGGGCGATACCATTACCCTCCAGATTGTGCGAAATGGTAAGCGTCTTGTGATGGACGTTACGCTTGGCACGCGCCCATAGCCTTCTTTCCCATAGTTTTCTTGTATTTTGAATTGTATGCGATCTCCGTGTTGAAAAAGCAAAATGCCCTGTTCTGGGCTAATGTTGCCGTCATTTTCGTACTGGCGATTGCGGTTCGGTGGGCTTACTGGGCCGATGCACGTATGTACGCTGTCGGCGCTGACGAGCCCGATTATGTTGTTCCGGCTCAGCAGTTCGCACGCGAAGGCCGGTATGTAGACACCTATATCTCGCGTGACCGCATCTGGACCCGTGTTCCACTCACGTCCATCTTCTTCTCGGCGTCCTTCCTCTTTGTGCCCGACCAGGCAGCCGCCACCGCCGAGGGTGATGACGCCGCCCTCATGGAGCCGCGCTACGACGCACTCAATATCGCGCAGATCATCATCAGCCTTGTTACCGTGGTGGTCACTATGGCCCTTGCCTATCGGGCCTTCCCTCGCAAGGCGCGTGGGGCCGCGCTGGTCGCGGGCTACATATCGGCCCTTTACCCACCCCTTGCTTCAAGCCCGGCGCAGCGCGCCCTCTCGGAGCCGCTTTCGATAGCGGTCATTTTCGCCGCCATTCTTGCGCTCAACTATTGGTCTCCTGCAAGTTCCTGGAAGCGCAGGCTGGCTCTCGCTGCTCTGATTGGGCTATTGTTGGGTGTGGGGGCGCTGGTGCGCTCGGTAGCGGTGGCATATCTCCCGTTCGCTTGCCTTTATTTCTTGTGGGTGCACAGAGTGTGGAGAAACGACGAAGGACGAAAGACGAAGGACGAAGAAGAGCCCCAGGAGGCAAGGCCAAGGCAACCTGGCAACGTCCGTCCTTCCTCCTTCGTCTTTCGTCGTCCTTCGTCTTCCGCCGTCCTCGCGCTCGTCGTCTGCTTCGCGGCTATCGCTCCCTGGACTTACTACAACTACACTCAGTACAAGAGCTTTCTGCTGTTGGAGACAGCCAACACTACCGCTTACTGGCACTACCACAACTTCCGGCGCGAGAACGAGGACGCGATCCTCCGCCAGTATCCCAATCCAGCCGACCGCCTGTCGGTCATCGTGAGCCGTGGCACGACCAACATTCTTGAGTACCCTGACCAGGCTATCGGTACATCTATCTTCGCCTTCTTCTACACGTGGCACCTTGAGCTTAACTCGGCGGTCCTTATCAATACATGGGACTTCACCCAGCGCGACCCCGATGTGCCCGACCTGCTGCACGCCGATGCCGCCTTCATCGTGCTGGGCCTAGTAGGGCTGGCTGGGCTGGTGGGGGTTGGCTTGCGCCGGCCTGCGGATACTGCCGGCCGCACGCTTCTTGCCAACAACCTGTGGCTGCTCGCTATGCTACTCCTGGGCATCGT
This sequence comes from uncultured Chloroflexia bacterium, assembly GCA_963797095.1. Taxonomy (GTDB): domain Bacteria; phylum Chloroflexota; class Chloroflexia; order QHBQ01; family JADMIH01; genus JADMIH01. Next base: position 241,876 of record CAWCNY010000002.1, read on the forward strand.
CGTCCCTTATGATGCTCGCTACCGCCTGCCTGCTGCCCCCTCGCTGATCGTGCTGGCGGCGGGCCTGCTGGTGTCCGCAGATTGGCGCTCGGTGTTCCGCCCGCGCCTCGCCTGGGGTTTGCTTCGACGCCACCCGGTGGTGGCGTTCTCCACTCTTTTGCTTTGCTTGTGGGTGCTGATCGGCGCATACAATCCCAGCATCCCGCCTCTGTTGCGTAGTCTGTACCAGGCGTGGCGCGGAGATACGGCGTCGTCGCAGGCGGAGGCCATAGGGCGCTACCAACTTGCCGAGCAAGCTGACCCCACCTTCTACTGGGCCTACCGTCACGAGGCAGACGCTCTGCGTGCTTTCCACGACGATGTTATGGCACGCGCTCTTTACGGGAAGGCACGAGACCTCAACCCCGACGATCCTTACGCCATACTTGGGTTCGCCGACCTGGTGGCGCGCCACCCTGAATGGGAGTTGACAGGCACCGAACATGCCTGGGTCGCCCGTGACGAGTCGGAGTGGAGGGGCAATCCCTGGAATAGCTTTGATCCCAGTCCCACAAGCGAAATAGATGTGGGCACGGGTCGCGATATCCCCTACATCCTCGGCTTCTACCGTCCCGACCGAGAGCCGGCCATAGACTACAGGTGGAGCATGGGCCGCTCGCACATACGCATACCTGTCCATCAGGACAATAGCACTCCTCCAAAAGCGGTTACGCTACGCATGAGCGCCCCCGCCGTCGGCCCATCAGAGCCAATGCTCGTCACGATCAACGTTGATGGCGTTTCCAGTGAGTTCACTGTTCCTGTGGGGTGGACTGATTACACCGTTCCCTTGCCTGCTACCCCTTCGCCCGGCTCGATGATCAATATCACCCTACAAAGCCCCACCCGCGATCTCTCCATACTCCAACCCGGCTCTAACGACACACGGAAGCTGGGCGTGGGGCTGGATTGGGTTACTCTATCAACATCCGCACCCTGACTACTGCACCAAGGAATGTGCAACATCTCGAATACTAGATGAATGCCCGCAAATATACGATCTGGTTCTAAAATAGCCATTTTGGCTATTTTAGAAAGCCCATCCAATATTCCAGGGCACAAGGAAAGAAGTGGGCGATCCACTGCCCACACTGTACAATAAGAGCAGAAAGGTGGTGATCCAAGATGGCCGACAGGGAAGATATGGACAAGCGCGCGGAAGTGCGCCTGACCACCCTGGCCCAATGCGCCGGTTGAGCCGGCAAGATGGGTCCTGGTGACCTGGCGCAGGTGCTGCGCCCCCTCGTACAACATTCACACCCTGACCTGATCGTCGGCCTCGCGCCTGGCGATGACGGTGTCGTTTACGTCATAGACCGGAACGGCCCGAACCCGCGCGCCCTGGTCCAGACCCTCGACTTCTTCCCGCCCATCGTGGATGACCCCTACCTGTTCGGCGCGATTGCCGCCGCCAACGCCATGAGCGACGTGTATGCCATGGGCGGTGAGCCTGCCTTCGCACTCAATATCGTTGGCTTCCCGCAGGATCTGGACAAGTCCATCCTCACCGATATTTTGAGGGGAGGCATGGACAAGGTGATTGAGGCAGGCGCTGTGATAGTGGGCGGCCACACCGTCAGCGACCCCGAACCCAAGTATGGCCTTACCGTTACCGGCTTTGTCGGCCTCAACCATATCATGCGCAAGGAAGGCGCGCATCCAGGCGACCGCCTGCTGCTTACCAAGCGCATAGGCACAGGCGTGATCACCACCGCCGCCAAGAACGAGCGCGTGCAGCAGCAGCACCTCGATGGCACGATCGCCTCTATGCTTCAACTCAACGGACCTGCCTCCCGCGTGTTCCGGTGGGCGGGCGTGCGCGCTTGCACCGATGTAACAGGTTTCAGCCTCCTCGGCCATGCGTCCGAAATGGCACAATCAGGCGGCGTGCAGTTCCGAATTCACGCCTCTGCCGTACCTTTGCTTGATGGCGCGCTCGGCTACGTGAAAGATAAGCAGGTTCCCGGTGGCACAGGCCGCAACCGCACCTACCTCCTTTCCAGCTATGACGCTGACGCGGGCGAGCATGAAGCCGCCCACCCCACCGGTTCGCAAACCTTCGTGCGCGTGCGCACCGGAGGCGATATCCGCCCGGATTTGATGACGCTGCTGTTCGATCCGCAGACCTCGGGCGGATTGCTCGCAGCCGTTCCGCCCGACCGGGCAGAGGATGTGCGTGTTGCCCTGGAAGAACAGGGGGTTGGCTGCTGGGAGATCGGAGAAGTGGAAGCCGGTTTAGGCGTCGTAGTGGTTCTGTAACATTATTTGTGGCAAAATTGCCATATTTGGTTCTTGATCCTGATCCATTGTTCGTGGAAGCGAAGCCACTGTGCGTATGGGCTTTACGGGGAAGTGGGCGCGGAACATGGGTAGTGTTCGGTGGCACACTGGTCGGGGCTTGTCTGCTGTGGGCGGTGCCGCTGCTGGCGCTCTCAGGCGGCATCTTTGCGTATTTGCGTGAGAATTCCTCCTGGCGAGCGCTGTAATGGCATGCACTTCGGTGTTCGAAGTGGGCTTGCCTGGGCTGATGCACAATGTCATCTTCGCGATTCTGGGTCTCGTGACGGGCCTGGGGTTGGGGTTTGTGCCGCTTGGATTGTGGGCGCTGAGGCTGGTACATTTCAGCCTGGCCGGCCTTGTGCGCGCATTCCTCGCGCTGTGGACCGCTCCCGCGCTGCTCTTTTATGCCGTCAGCCACGTTGGGCAATATGGGTATTTTCTGGTGGTGCTGCCGCCGCTTGCCATCCTTGCTGCCGTGGCTGCGTGGGTGCTGGGGCTGCATATGGCGGCATGGCATTCAAACCTTGATTTGCGCGTGCGTGGAGCAAACATGGGGATGGTTGCCTGCATAGCGGTCGCCCTTTTCTCATTGGCCTATTTTGCGGTCGCGCAAGGGCCTGTAACCGCTTCGTCTATTGAGCAAAACGATACCCACTGGCGAGCTTTGCAAATCGGTTTGCGCAAGTTCGATCCTGTATCCACCGTGCTGGTGACCGACATCACCCGGGATAGTCCATTTCGGGAGGCCGGGTATTTGCTCCCGCAATGTCGCTTGTATGGGATCGACGTGAATGAGGATGGGGCGCTCAAATGGCTCTACTCAGCTAATGGCGGAGAGTCTGATTATTCCCTCCCGATGCCCGCAGGCCGCGATCTGGTCGATCTCCCGGCAAGCACTACGACTGTCATAGCCCTCGATGCGCTTACGGCAGAGCGGCCTGGCACCGGTGGCTTATTGGATTGCGTGCGACTGGCTGACGGCTCGACCATGTATGTGTTGAGGGAAGGCCACCCGCTTTCGTCGCCTTCGCTTGAATGTGGAAAGATCACCCCTATCGAGAGAACTTCGGCCAGACCCATTCGTCCCATCTCAAGCTAGACATAACATCCTATTGACTCGGCGCATCCTATGGCGCTATTATTCGTTATGTATAGTAGCAGGCGTGATGCCTGTGATGAATCTGTGCCTTGCCCTTACCCGAATTGTGCATTTCCTGATATCCACACCCACAATAAGCGAAACTATTGGCAGCAATATAACGCTATAACGCACCGGCGAGAAGTTATAAGCACCACGCGAAAACGACCGGTCCGCCCTATCCCGGAGGTCACTCGAAATGAAATTCAACACGGCCAATAAGCCCTTTGCTCAACACCTGGGCCGCTGGCTTGCTATCCTGGCTGTCTCTATCAGCCTGTTGGCCGGTACTCTCGGCATTGCCCACGCCGACACTCGCTATACAGTCCAACCGGGCGACACCCTTTCGGGAATTGCCCTGCGCTACGGTGTTACGGTTGATGCTATCGTAGTAGCCAACAACCTCCCCAGCCGCTCAGTAATTTATGCGGGCCAATCTCTCATAATCCCTTCGGCAGGTGCGTCGCAGTCGCAAGGGACCACACAGACCACAGGCGGTAAATACACGGTCCAGTCGGGCGATAGCCTCACTTCCGTGGCGGCCAGGTTCGGAATTACCAGGCAAACCCTTGCCGCCGCCAACGGCATTTCCGCATCCAGCTATCTGTATGTAGGTCAGGTGCTGACTATTCCGGGCGCTGCGCAAACGCAACCCGATCCGCCCAAGACACAGCCCACCAATACGCCGCAACCCCCGCCCACAGCTACATCTATACCGCCGACAGCCGTGCCGACCACCACCGCTGAGCCGGTGCAGGCCCCCTCCGATGCCGACAAAGGCAAGCCGGTCAAGTACACTGTTCAGTCCGGCGACACCCTCAGCAAGATCGCCGTGCAGTTCCATACCACAGTCAATAACCTCCAGAGCCTGAACAACCTGGGCAATACGAACTACATCTACGTGGGCCAAGTGCTCATTATCGTGGCGGGCAACGACCAGGATACCGGGCCGGCTGGTACCGCCACCGCAGCGCCTACGGCCAGGCCGGAACCGACCCCACCTATGGGTAAGTACGGCCCCAAGTGGGTTGATGTCGATCTCTCCGACCAGACCATGACCGCCTACGAAGGCGATACGCCTGTGTACACATCTCGCGTTAGCTCAGGCACCTACGATCATCCCACAGTCGTAGGCACATACAGGGTATATGCCAAGTATGTCACGGCCAAAATGGAAGGCGGGCAGGGCACTTCGGAATATTACTATATCCCCGACGTTCCCTATACAATGTACTTCTACGGCGGGTATGCTCTGCATGGCGCATACTGGCACAATAACTTCGGCCACCCTATGAGCCACGGTTGCGTGAACCTGCCGGTGGATGTAGCCAAGTGGATGTTTGACTGGGCACCAATCGGCACTATGGTTGTTACCCACGAATAAGAGTATATTTGAGCAAAGAAGATCGAGCGCCTCAGGCGCTCGATCTTCTTTGCTCGGAACTACCCAGCCTACCCGGCTTACTTGGGCATATTCTGCAGGGCGGTAAAGGCGGGCCTCGGTGAGAAGTCCGGGTTCAGCACCGACCAGGGCACCTTTTCATCGTTAGATGACAATCCCAGTGTAGAGAAGTTGAGGTTCCACACCAGCATCACGCCCATCCACGGGTAGTCGTTCTTACCTTTCTCGAAGGCGCGTACCAGGTACTGCGCCTGCAACTCAGGGCTGATCAACTGTCCGTATTCGTAGCCCGGAGCCACGTTGTAGGTGCTCCAGCCGAACTCGGTGAGCCACATCTGCTTGTTGCCTTCGCCGTTGGCCTGCATCACAGCATATTGCTGCTCGATACGCCGGAAGTAGAAGCTGGCTTTGTTCCTCCAGCAAGTACCTTCCTGGCTGGCGTAGATAGGCGGGCAATGGCCGCTACCTGGGTTGTCGGGCCATAGCTCATCGGGCGAGTTGCTGTTCGAGCCGGGGTGCGATCCCATCACGTCGTAGTAGTTCTTCACCACGCCGCCTGCATAGTCATACACGTCCTGGAGATACTTTACATCGTCTACCGCCAGGTTCGGGTCGTTCACCTCGGTGGGAGTTGGCGCGCCGAAGATCACCACCGCATCAGGGTCGGCGAACTTGACGCCGCTGTACCCATACTTCAGCAGCTCTACGTATTGCCCGGCGTTCACCGGCCCTCCACTCTCACCTTGCAGGTTAGTTTCGTTCCAAATCTCGTAGGCTGCCACCTTGCCTTTGTAGTGCTGGGCCATCATGTACATGAAGTTGCCCAGGTCGAGCGGATTATCAGGCATACCTCCGTTCGTGTTGGGTGAAGCCCACTTGGGAGATTTGGCAATCGACAGGATCAGTTTCACGCCGTTTCTGTTGGCGGCTTCAACCACGTTGTCAAGCTCGCCCCAGGCGAAGTAAAGGTTCTGACCTTGCTCGTCGGTCCATGCCACCTGCTGCCGGGCGTATGTGAAGCCTGCCTCCTTCACTTTCTGAAGGACCTTGTCTTTGTCGGTGTAGAAAAGCTGCACGTTGAAGCCGTAGCCGGGGTGTGGGCCTGTGAGGGGGAATGCCTCGCTGGTGGTGCTAACCCTGCCTGGGCTGAGGTATCGCCAGTCTCGATAGTGCGCGCCTATATTGCCCATCTCCACCAGGAAGCCTTCCGGGTTGGAGGGGGTGTAGGTCAATACTCTGCGCTCGTAAGCCTGCACAAGGGTTACGGCAGGCTTGCCCGCGATCAAGATGGTGGCCCAGTATGCGTCGGAGATAGGCCGCCCGGTGGCATAGAACCAGGGATCGGTTAGCGCCTCTGTGACCGTCTCCCCGTTCTCGACTACAGGCCCCTGCTGGTTCAGGAAGTCCCACATTGCCTTAGGTACGTTGTGATGGGTCACATCGTCGTAGTAGACATAATCTACATCCGCCACGGTTGCCTTGCTGGGGTCATCCCCGACCGTGCCGTCTTTTGCGATGGTGGCTGTGGCCTTCTGCCCTGTCTTGTCGGGGTCAGGGTGATCGGTGCCCGCATTGGCGTGCTGTGCAAACGAAGCGTATGTAGGCGCGTTGGGGTCGTTCGTATCGCCCGCGATCGGTATGTTGGCGGGCTTGCGCGTCTCGAACGTAGCGTTGCCGGTCTGCATCTGGCCCGAAATAAGCTCGACGGTAAGCAGGCCGTTGGTGATATAGAAGGGGTTGCGCTTATCGCCGTTGGGATCGTTGATCTCCATGCGGCTCTTGTCCCAGTACTGCACCAGGCGAGTGCCTGTGCCCTGCGGGTCGTCAACGTACGATTCGCGAGTGGTCCAGAAAGGGGCGGGTCCCCAGAACCACGAGCGGCTAACGTCACCGGAGGCCACCAGCGAGTCGGTGCGGTCCCACAGCGCCTGGAAGGCCGACGTGTCGGGTGGCTTATCGGGAAACTGTCCAATAGGAGCTGCCACCGCGCCGGTCGAGCCTATGCCGCCCATCGATGGCAGCATGGTCACCAGGATAGCTGCTGTACCTCCAATCTTGAGAAACCTCTGTCTGTTCAAGATAATAACCTCCTGTGCTCTTCGCTCTTCCGCTAAATCACGAAATGCAAACTAATCAGATGCCGCGAGGCAGCATTCCGACACTGCGCTATATTCAGGCGCATCTCCCTATTATAACGTGCTGTGCAGTAGAGGGTTCTACGCTTATTTCCGTAATTGTCATTATACAGTGGAAAATGATACGTGAGGTCGAGTGACGAGTGACGAGTGGCGAGTAGCGAGTGGCGAGTAGCGAGTAGCGAGTGACGGATAGCGAGTAGCGAGTTAGGTGGATCATAAAGAAACGTGAGAAGGCAGTATGTGGGCCAGCACTTCTCACGCTTCATGTTTCACTCGCCACTCGTCACTCGTCACTCGTCACGGAAACAGCGCCACCTTGGCTGCCTTGCCATCGTTCATCAGTTGGAAGGCTTCCTCGAACTCCTCCAGCTTGAATCTGTGCGTGATCACGGGGGTGGGGTCTACCATGCCGCTGGTTATGAGGGCCTGCGTCTGGTACCACGTTTCCCAGATCAGGCGGCCTGAAATGCCGTAGATAGTTGCCCCTTTGAAAACCACATCATTTGCGAGGTCAAGCTCGATGGGCCTGGGTGGTATGCCGAGCATCGATACGCGCCCGCCGTTTCGGAGGGCCGCGAAGCCCTGCTTGATCGCCCGCCAGTTGCCCGACATCTCGCACAGCACGTCCACGCCTATGCCGTTGGTCTCTTTCAGGAGCATTTCGACGGGGTCCACCTCGGCGCTGTTGATGGCGAGCGTCGCGCCCATCTCCTCGGCTATCTTGAGGCGCAAGGGGTTGATGTCGGTTGCGTACACGGCCTTTGCGCCTGCGGCCTTCGCGATGCCCACAGCCCACAGTCCTATCGGCCCGCACCCGGTCACAAGCACCGTCTTGGCGGTGACGGGCGCGCTCAGCACGGTATAGACGGCGTTCCCGAACGGCTCCTGTATAGACGCGATCTCAGGGGCCATGTCGGGCGGGTTTTTCCAGGCTACCTTGGAGGGCACCGCCACGTACTCCGCGTAGCTTCCTGGTCTATCAATGCCCAGTATCTTGATCAAAGGGTCGACATTTGCCTGGCAAATCCTTGTCTGGAAGGATACATTGCTGGTGATATGTGTTTCCAGTGACACGAAATCCCCGGTCTGCACATCGTGCACGTTCTTACCCACCTCGACTACATCACCGGAACATTCGTGCCCGAATACCAGCGGTGTCTTGATGCGTGATTGCGCCCAGGGGTCCCAGTTGTAAATATGAAGATCCGTACCGCATATCGAAGCCGCCCGTATCTTGATCAATACATCATCGGGGCCAATCTGAGGTATGGGAGCATCGATCAATTCCGCGCCCGCTTCAGGTCGTGTCTTGCACAGGGCGCGCATAGTTTCAGGCATATCTAATACTCTCCTCATTGAGTCGGCCTACGCCGCTGTAGACCTTGGATCAAAGTCACGAATTCTGCCAATCGTAGTATATCACCCGCACAAACCCCATGCAACACAGCGCGAATCAACACTTACATCCTTGACATTTGCGGATCCTTGATCTATTCTGGGATTACTGACCGGCTGGTCAGTCAGTAATGGATCAGGAGCCATGAATGGCGACTCGCCCTGACTTGAGCGAAGTACGAAGAGATCAGATCCTGGATGCCGCCCTCGTCGTGTTTGCCCGATTGGGCTTCCATACTGCCCGCATGGATGATATTGCCCAGGAGGCGCGCCTGAGCAAAGGGGCGCTCTACTGGTACTTCAAGAGCAAGGACGATATTATCGCCGCTCTGCTGGATCGCATCTTCCGGCGAGATTTCCAGGGCCTCCAGGACCTCTTGTCCACCGATATCTCAGTCTCAGAGAAGCTTGTGGGTTACACCCGCCAGATGGCTTCCGAACTGGCAGATATGACTCTTTTCGCGCCTATTGCCTTCGAATTCTACGGAATTGCCGGGCGCAACGATGAAGTAAGGTCGGTGCTCAACCAATATCTGCTCAGTTTCCAGGAAGCCTTTAGCTTATTGGTCCGGCAGGGCATCGACAGTGGTGAGTTTCGGGATGTGGACCCGCAGGCTACCGCCACCACCATTTCGGCCTTGCATGAAGGGCTAGTTCTATTGTGGTTCGTCAATCCCGCTGCCGTGCCTGTGGTCGAGCGTGCTGAATCCTCGATGCGGCTGCTGTTGGATGGTTTGCGGAAAAAGTAGGAACGTGCTACCTGACTTTGTCATGGGAAGGAGAAAACCTGTATGAAAGTGCTTATTTCGGGAGGTGGGATCGCAGGTCTAACACTCGCCCTCTGTTTGCACAGGAACGGCCACATGCCTCTCATCGTCGAGAAGTCTCCTCGATTGCGCAGCGAGGGCTACATGATCGATTTCTTCGGGCCGGGCTACGATACCGCAGAAAAGCTGGGTTTGCTGCCGCAACTGGAGGAAATTCACTACCCGATTGCTTATCTCAGTTTTGTTGCTCCGGACGGCAAAGAGCGTTATGCTCTCCGCTACACAGACTTACGCAAACTCCTCAATAATCACCACTTCAATTTCATGCGCGGCGACCTTGAAAAGCTCTTATATGAGCAGATCGTTGGCGATATAGAGGTGCGATTCGGCACGAAGATTAGCTCGTTTGAGCAGGATGATAAGCAAGTACATATTACGCTTTCGGATGGCACCGCCGAGTCATTTGACCTGCTGGTAGGTGCCGATGGTATTCATTCCTGGGTGCGCTCGAAGGCATTTGACCCTGAAAGCCGCTTCCTCCGCTATCTGGGATACAATACCGGGGCCTTTGTTATCGATGAACCGCTCCATATTACTGTTCGCCGAGATGCATTTCAGACTTTGACCGAACCTCGCCGCCAGATGGCCGTATATCCGATACGAGGTGACAGAGTAGCTACTTTCTTCGTTTACAAAGCGGGTCGCGAGCCACTTCCCTCGTACAGCACCGAGGCAGCGCGCGCCGAGTTGCAGCGAGTATTCGGCGATCTGGGTTGGGCAGTGCCCCAACTGCTCCAGTACAGCCGCCATGTCGATGATATCTACTTCGATAGTGTGAGTCAGGTTGAGATGCCTGCCTGGAGCGCGGGCCGGGTGGTGCTGGTGGGAGATGCTTGCCAGTGCCCTTCACTACTCGCCGGGCAGGGCGCTTCAATGGCAATGACCGGCGCCTATGTGCTGGCCGAGGAGCTATCCATGGCGGGTAGCACAGTTGCATCCGCGCTCGCACGCTACGAGCAGCAAGTCAAGCCCGACATATTGAAGCGGCAGGCATCTGGCCGCAAAATTGCGGGTTGGTTTGTGCCAGACAGTCGCTTGCAACTGGTGCTTCGCGACCTTTTCACGCGCTTCTCCACGTGGCCTGTGGTGAGCACGTTCGTCAGTCGAACGCTCAATGCGGGCAGCAAGGTTTGAGAGATCGTGCTAAATCGTGATCTCGTTCGTCTTAGCCGCCATAATAAAATCGTTCTCCGACAGCCCTTTGATCGCGTGAGTTGTCAGATCAAGGCGCACGCGATTCCACGATATATAAATGTCAGGATGGTGGCCCTCCTGCTCGGCCAGGTCGGCTACACGATTCACAAACACCATCGCGTCCCTGAAGTTCCTGAACTTGAACTTGCGCGTTAGCTTGTTCTCGCCCAGTTCCCACCCCGCCACCTGCTCCATGAGCGCTTCGGCTTCCTCACTGCTCATCGGCAGTGTCCCGGCCTCGCAGGCTCTGCAATACTTTTGTGTTAGGTTATTCATAACGGGGTCTCCTTCTGCTAATGCGATAGTCGGAACCAGGAACCAGAAACTCGCACTCCGCACTACTTCTCGCTGCCCACCCATAGCTTTCCGTCGTCAACAATTATCTCTACAGTTCCATCCATATCCGTCCTGCAGACCTTGATCCCGGCTCCTTCCAGCCTCTCCAGTAGTTCAACTGACGGGTCGCTGCTCCTGTTTCCTATACCTACCGAAATGACCGCCACCTCCGGTCCTACAGCCCCAAGGAAGCCGGCCGATAGGGCGGTATCGCTCCCGTGATCCGGCACGATCAGCACATCGCTCGCCAGTTCGCTTTCCCCGCCGTACCCAGCAACCTTGCCTCATCTGTTTTGCCCAGGCTCTCGGCCAGCAAGATGCTGATACCGTCATATTCTACTTTCATTACAATGGGAGTATGCTCGCTTTTGTCGCCTTCGGGTGGGTAGAGCACTCTCAGGACTACGTCCGGCTCGCCGTCGAAGCTTACGGTATCGCCGCGTTGCGCGAAGTGCACACTCGCGCCCGACTGCCCGACCGCTTCTTTCCATGCACCCTGCACGCTCGTGGTCGTCTCGAACTGGGTTTGTAACACCTGGCTCACCCTCCGTCTACCCAGCAAGTCGACCAGGCCCGTCACATCCTCCGCTTTTGCGTTGGTCAGCGCTACCATATCCAAGTTGCTCTGCCAGAACGGCAAGTGCCGCCCCACCCCTTCGTTGAGTAGGGTGGCCTCCGGCCCGCCGTCTATCAAAGTCGTATGTCCACGCGAAGTACGCACGAGCAAAGCGTTGCCCTGCCCCACATCGAGCGCCCACAAGTGCAGTCTCCCATCCGGCTTCTGTGTCGCCACTACAACCAGCACGATCAGAGCCACCACAGGCACAATAAGTGTCCATATAGGCACCTTCCTGGCTTCGACCATCTCCTTCATCGGCGTGACTATACCACATTGAGCTTGGGTATTGTTATGATAGCGCATTAGCCCCTTTGCAGAATGGGGCTTTGTGGCAGGATGCACGCGAATCTTCTAGCGCCCACACCCGAACCCGCGACATCATCCCCTCGCCCTACCGTGTCTACAAGCAGCACCTTCTTTTGCGTCATCCATTTGAGATCCACTCATAAATCGGCTCGGTGCGTGGTGGGAGCATCCAGAAGGTCGAGTGGGCGCGTTACACTGCCCAAGACCACCTGCCGGCAAACTTGAACACGCACAGCATGAGGGTTGGCATGGTGGGCCATTGCTGCCGTCGGCACCTCAACTGACCACTTGGAAGATGCGTCGCACGCGTGATTCGTGCCTGTGGGCAGTTATGAGTGGATCTCAGTCATCCATAGCTTGACTACTGAACACCCGTGATGCTATATTAGCGTCACTCACCTTTCTTAGGTCCATCTAGGGCCGAATCCACCATCGACACATCCTCAAATGCAAGGAGGGACGACTATGCTCGATCAGACGATCCGTGTCTTCAGCGAGGGGTTGGCGCGTGCCCTTGACCGGCGCACTTTCCTCAAGCGCACTGCTGGAACCATCGCTTCAGGGATAGCAGCTCTTGTTATGGGGCCAATGCTTGCCGCCAACTCTCGCGCCATCGCAGCCCCTCTTATCCCAACCGTCGCGAACTGCGCTCCTCCCGGTCCCTACTGCAACCTCGACGGCCAGAACGAGCCGAACGGCTGTCGTGGCGCAAGCTGCTTCCAGCATGTGTCGAGCGGGCAGCTTCTTCAATGCCGCGTCTACTACATCTACGCGATCACCGGCTGCTGGACAACCTCTTCCGGTGGCGGCTACTGGACCTGCTGCGACTGTACCTGCACCAACGGCACAACCAATGCCAGTTGCGGTTGCGCTCAATATTCCGGTGCGGGTGGGGCTGTGCCTGACTTACCCGATGGTGGAGGGAGCAAGTAATGAATAACAACTCCCTCAAGCGGCTCCTCCCGGTCCTTGCCATACTTCTCGTGCCGGTGGCCCTTATTATCGTAGCGGTCACATTATCTAACCTCCCTTCAGATAGCCCTGCGGAGAGCAACGCGGTCACACAGGATCAGAAAGGCTCGCCTCTCGGCGTCTGGTCCGATCTGCCCAACTTCCCCATAGTCGATCTCGGCTTTTCGGGCAGTGGCACCTCCCCGGTCGGCCCGCTCAAGCTCAAGCGTGCCGCTGCCGTTGCCTACCCGCCTAATGGCAAAGTCTATGTGCTCGGTGGCCGTCACCGTCCCGACGGCGAAGACATAGGCAGCAGGTGGATCTGGGAATACGACCCTATCACCAACGCTCTCACACAAAAGGCCGCTCTGATCGACGCCAACAATTATGGCGAACGCTACGATTCCTCGATGGCTGCGGCTGTCATCACCGACACTAACGGCCCTCGCATCTATATGATTGGCGGCATCAGCCAGGATAGCATTGTGACGCCAATAGTCCGAGTCTATGACCCAACCGGCGATACCTTGACCACTCTTAGCCCCGCCGACTACTGGCCTGCCAGCCCGGAGCGTGTGCCTGGCGGCTATGCCGTCTATAACAACAAGCTTTATATCTTCGGCGGCCACACGGCCAAGCCTACCAGCCAGCTATTCAGCGATACCTGGGTGTTCGACCCGTTGGGCACTATCGGCAACAAATGGACCCAGATAGCCGGTGCCGACCTCTCCACCGCCCGTGCCTACATAGCGGGCGCTACTCTCGATGGCTATATTTACGCAATTGGCGGCGACATAGTCGTCTCAACTACCGTAACCTCGGTGAACACCGTCGAGCGCTTCAACCCGGCCAATCCCGGCGCGGGCTGGCAACCGGTCGCGCCATTGCCTTATGCTCGGGGCGATATGGGCGCGTGGGCATACGACACCGGCACAGGTTACGAAATCTCAGGCAGAATACTGGTCGCGGGCGGCGGCTATCCTTCGCCCGATACCCACTCCTATATCTACAACCCTGTCACCAATAGTTGGGGCTTTTTCGCCGACATGCTTCGGCCCAGGCGCAACTACGCCTACACACAGCTCAACGGCATCCTCTATGCGTGGGGAGGCTACAATGTAACTCGCGGCGTGCAGGACGGCTCCAATGATAGCATGAAGTACGACGCTTCCGGCCCGCCTCCGCCGCCTGTCATCACGCCTACCAATACGCCCATTCCCTCGCCCACCTCTTGCTACTCCGATCAGGATTACGAGTACCTCATGACCGGAGCCGCAACTGTTGTACCTGGAACCACTATGGTCCCAGGCAGCAATTGCTCGACCTGCATACACCTCATCGACCTTCCCTTCCCTGTTCAACTCTATGGTCAGACATTCAATTCGGCGATGGTAGGCTCGACCGGCAATATGCAGCTTCAAAGCAACAGCCCCTTCTGGATCAACCGCTGTCTGCCCTACAATAATTTCACCTACACCCTCATGCCCCTCTGGGATGATCTGGTGCTCACCGGCGGTGGAAGCGGGATCTTCACCTCCGTCTCAGGCTCGGCTCCTGACCGCATCTTCAACGTGGAGTGGCGTGGCACCAACCTCGACTTCGAGATCCGCCTGTACGAAGACTCCCCCAATATCGAGTTTATCTACGGCACGCTGACCAGCTCCGGCAGCGCCACCATCGGCATCCAGAAGGACATGACCCACTTCACCCAGGTGTCGTGCAACACCGTGGGCATCAGCAGCGGCACCAAGATCACCTTCAGCCTGCCCGCCTGCGGCACCCCCACCCCCACCGTTACCGGCACTCCCCCCACCGCTACCCTTACGCCGACCATTACCCAAACTCCCACCCGCACCCAGACCCCTACCATTACGCCCACCGTGTGCAACGGCAATTATGGATACCTCATCGGCACGGGCGCAACCCTCGTGCCCGGCACCAGCTTTGTCGCAGGCTCCAACTGCGATGACTGCTCAGCGCCTGTTGACCTGCCTTTCTTTGCCCACTTCTACGACCAGAACTTCAACTCGGTCAATGTAATCTCTAACGGCAGTCTGCAATTTACCGGGTCCAACACCGCCTTTACCAACGCCTGTATACCGGTCACGGGTTTCACTTACACACTCTTCGCCTATTGGGACGACTTGCTCCTTACCACTTCAGGCGATGGCGTCTATACCTCAGTATCGGGGAGCGCACCTAACCGCATCTTCAACATAGAATGGAGAGGATGTTACTACTCAGGTGGCATATGTGGTGGCCGCATAGACTTCGAAGTGAGATTATACGAGTTTGACCAACGCATAGACGTGATCTTCGGCACAGTCGAGAACGGCAATGGCTCGGCCACAGGAGGGGTGCAGAAAGACCAGACATTCTACACTCAAGTGTTCTGTGACGGCTCAGGACCGCCTATCGTCCCAGGCACTATAATAACTTACACTATGGCAACATGTGGGACCGCCACCCCTGGTGCATCCCCTACCAACACTTCCATCAACACGCCTACGAATATGCCTACGAACACTAACACACCTGTCAGCACCAACACGAACACTCCTGTGCCGCCGACATCTACGGCTGTCAGCACCAACACAAATACTGCGGTGCCCTCCACTTCAACCTCTACCGCCCTGCCAACCGATACCTCGACAGCTGAGCCTACCAACACGGAGCCTGTCTCGACAGATACGCCTCAACCTGAGCCAACCGATACCGCGCCTCCTGTGTCTACGAATACTTCTGTGCCAGCACCCACAGATACCTCCCTGCCTGTACCCACTGACACCTCTCTACCCGTGCCTACAGATACCACTGTAGCCATCCCCACCGAAACCCCCACCGTCTGCACGATCAACTTCACCGATGTATCCCCAGGCTCTACCTTCTACGACTACATCACCTGCATGGCATGTAGGGGCATCATCAACGGCTACACCAGTGGCTGTGAAAGCGGCAACCCATGCTTCCGCCCTGACAATAACGTCACAAGAGGACAACTTGCCAAGATAGTGTCCAATTCAGCAGGGTTCAACGAGGACCCGGGACCACAGCGCTTCGAGGATGTGCCCCTTGGCTCAACCTTCTACGACTTCATAGGGATACTTGCCAGCAGAAACATCATCGCAGGCTACCCATGTGGTGGTCCTGGTGAGCCATGTGTAGGCCCAGGGAACCTGCCATACTTCAGACCCAATGCCAACATCACAAGAGGGCAGGCCTCGAAGATAGTATCAGAGGCAGCGGGTTACACAGACCCGGCAGGAGACCAGCAGTTCCAGGACGTACTGCCAGGCTCTACCTTCTACAACTGGATATGGAGGCTGACAGACCGGGGCATCATGAACGGGTATGCATGCGGCTCCCCAGGAGAGCCATGTGCAGGACCAGCCAACCTGCCATACTTCAGACCAGGAGCAAACGCGACGAGAGGGCAAGCCTCCAAGATAGTGGCCAACACTTTCTTGCCCGACTGCTTCGCTTCGGCCAGATAATCTGATCGGCCTTAGCTCGACTTTGTACAAAATGAAAGGAGGTGAAAACGGGTAAAGGGACCCGCAGACCCTTTGTTGTAAGATGGAAGTCTACCACAACACCATCTGCGACAAGGAGAGAAGCGATGTCCCTACCCAACCCGATTATACAGGTGCTGCTCCATTTCAGGCCAGCTTTCACCCGTCCAACCTGGGACAAAGCGCTCGTGCTGGTGGTTGGCACAATCCTGGCAAGAGGCCGTCGGACCGTGACGGCAGCCCTCAAGCAGATGGGCTTGCAACATGGTGAGGACTTTACCCTGTTTCATCAGGTGCTCAACCGTGCAAGCTGGTCTTGCCTAATGTTGAGCCGGCTCCTTCTCCAATTGCTGGTCAATACGTTTGTTGCGGCAGGTGCAACCGTCGAGATTGCTATTGACGAGACGCTGGAAAGAAGATGGGGCCGCAAAATCTCCAAGCGCGGCCATTACCGAGACTCGGTGCAATCGAGCAAAGAGCAGTCGGTCAGTACAAGTGGGTTGCGTTGGGTGGTAATGATGCTGGTAGTGCAAGTACCCTGGTCAAGCAGGGCATGGGCGCTTCCTTTCTTCTCAGTGCTGGCCACCACACCTAAAGTAAGTGAGCAATTGGGTAAGGCGCACAAGACGGTAGGAGAGATAGCCCAGCAGATGGTGATGATGGTAAGGCGCTGGCTACCAGACATATCTGTTTCGTTGGTTGGCGACACTGCCTATTCGATCTTGGAATTGGGGTTGTGCTGTGTCAAGCACCAGATCACGCTTGTAGCGCCAATGCGTTGGGAATGCGCCTTGTATGAACCTGCGCCACCTCGCAAACCGGGCACAATGGGCAGGCCGAGAGTGAAAGGAGCAGCCTTGCCCAAACTGAGCCAGGTACTCTCAGACCCCAACACGGAGTGGGTGAAGATAAAGGTAAGGTGGTATGACGGATCGGAGCAAGAACTTGAAGTGGCAAGCGGCACGTGCGTATGGTATCGGATTGGCTCTGCGGTGTTGCCAATCAGGTGGGTGCTCACCCGTGACCCTCAAGGCAACAGAGAACCGCGAGCCTACTTGTGCACTGACCAGAGCTTGCAGGCAGTGGAGGTGGTGAGCCGGTTCATCAAGCGGTGGACTATCGAGGTGACGTTTGAGGAGAGCCGAGCACACCTGGGAGTGGAAACCCAGCGACAATGGTCAGACCTGGCGATTGAGCGTAGCACACCCTGCTTGCTTGGCATGTTCAGCCTGGTGGCTCTGTTTGGAAAGGCTCTACACCCAGACGGAAAAGTGCCTGTGCAGCGCACTGCCTGGTACCAAAAGAGGGAGGCTACCTTCTCGGACGTGCTGGCACAAGTCAGACGGCACTTGTGGGGCAACTTCACTTTTCAGACAGCCCCCACAGACCCTGATGTCTGTTTAGTCCCACGCTCACACGTGGAGAGACTGGCCTACGCGGTTTGCTATTGAGTTGGTAATGTACAAAGTCGAGCTTAGGGCCTGGCGCAATAGCCTAAGAATGGCGGGTCGTGTGAGGCGGCCCGCCATTTTCCTTTGCCTTGAATATATGAATTTACTCATCTCTATCTTTGCAGATTTTAGAACTGGCCCGTCAAGCGGCGAATAGGTCATACAGATGCTCCTGAGCAACACCCGCCACAAACTGCTTATGCAGCCAATCCAGCAAGTGCCGCCGATGCACTCGCTGCATTTCTCGGCGCGCATCCCCGATGGTCACACGAACATGTTCAGTCTCGGTCGTGGTGGCCTGCAAACGGGCACGCTCCTCGTCCAAGAGCAGGTACGCCGCCAACACCAACGTCCAGAACCGCTCGATAGCCGGGGCGCTCATCACTTGGTAGTGGTCAAGCCCCATCAACTCCTTGCAGTCGGCAAACAGCACCTCGATGTCCCAGCGTGCCGCTACATATTGCAGCAACTGCTCCACACTTGCCCCCAAGTCACTCGATGCCCAGTATCTGGTCTCGGACACAGGAGCACCCAGGCTGTGCCTCACTACCAGCACCTGGCACTTGTACAGCTTACGCACCATTGTGGTAATCGCATGCGCGTACACAGTGCTCACCTCCCCTTTGGCATCGGCATCGCGACCGCAACCGAGTTCGCTTCTGGGCCAGCGTACCAGCACGTAATCGGCCTCGCTCAAGCCCGCCACATATTCCGGCAGAGGCTGCCAACACCAGTCTGCAGCACTGGCGGCACTGGCGGCACTGGCGGCACTGGCGGCACTGGCGGCACTGGCGGCACTGGCGGCACTGGCGGCACTGGCGGCACTGGCGGCACTGGCGGCACTGGCGGCACTGGCGGCACTGGCGGCACTGGCGGCACTCGTACCGCCGACAAGCTGCTCTACTCGGATGGAGCGATTGGCTTTCAGCCCACTGGTAATATGGAAGGCTCGCTGCCGAGCCGCCTTCCATACCGCCTTGCACCCAAACCAACTGTCCACCAGCACATGGGTGTCGGTCCCTTCCACCGGCTCGAAACTCTCAATCTGCTCCACCAGCAGGTCAACCTTGCTCTTGAAGGGCACACCCTCTCGCTCACAGACCTCTCGCTGCCGATACAGACAAGGAGCCTGGGGACAGCACCTATCCAACGTAGGCAACACATACAGGGTGGTCAACATGTTGTGCCCTTGCACCGGGTGCCCCACCGTCGAGGAGAAGTGGCGGCCTATCCCAGCCATCTTGCGGCCTTTGGGCTTGTGCATGGTGGAGTCGTCTCCAATCAAGAACCGGTCACAGAGGTTACACGAGCAGGAAGGCGACCCTTACGACCCCGACCGGTGTAGCGTCGGTGGTGACTACGCAAGGTGGCACGCTCTTGGGCTACCTGGGGGGCAAGTTGTGCTCGGAAACGGGCACACCAGGCAGCCACAACAGCCTGCCCTTCCCAAGGAGCGCGGCTCAAGAAGCGGCTCAGGCCACAGTAAGCGCGAGCGCGGGTGCGTACTCCGCCTCCGCACACAGCACGGTGCAGTCCACACAGGGTACGAGCTTCCATGCACAACAGCAAGGCCAGCAGTACGGTAACAAAGTACTGGAATTGAGGCTTGCTGAAGCAGTGACGGAAGGTCTGGGCGAAGTAGCGCACGCTCCCATCGGCGCATATAATGGGGGTAGGCATAGTGGTCCTCCTCGGGTAAGGATTGGTGTTCGCAACCCTCTTATACCCGATAGGCCCTATGCCTTCAATCTTTCACTTTGAAATGTGCAAAGATAGAGTTACTCATGATCCATCTGAGATCCACCTCATAACTGCCCACAGGCACGAATCACGCGTGCGACGCATCTTCCAAGTGGTCAGTTGAGGTGCCGACGGCAGCAATGGCCCACCATGCCAACCCTCATGCTGTGCGTGTTCAAGTTTGCCGGCAGGTGGTCTTGGGCAGTGTAACGCGCCCACTCGACCTTCTGGATGCTCCCACCACGCACCGAGCCGATTTATGAGTGGATCTCAAGATCCATACCTTGACTGTCGAACACTCAAGGTGCTATATTAGCGTCACTCAATATTCTTAGGCCCATCTACGGGCTAATCTGTCATCGTTTAATCCTCAAATGCAGGGAGGGATGACTATGCTCGATCAGACGATCCGTGTCTTCAGCGAGGGGTTGGCGCGTGCCCTTGACCGGCGCACTTTCCTCAAGCGCACTGCTGGAACTATCGCTTCAGGGTTAGCAGCCCTCGTTATGGGGCCAATGCTTGCCACCAACTCCCGCGCCATCGCAGCCCCTCTTATCCCAACCGTCGCGAACTGCGCTCCTCCCGGCCCCTACTGCAACCTTGATGGGGTGAACGAGCCGAACGGCTGTAAGGGCGCGAGCTGCTTCCAGCACTATTCCAACGGCCAGGTCCGGCAATGCACGCCCCAGTACGGTTACGCGACAACAGGTTGCTGGACTACCCTGTCAGGCAATGGCTACTGGACCTGTTGCGACTGCAATTGCTCCGGCGGCTCAAGCTGCGGTTGCGCGCAGTATACGTTCGCACCCGGTGTGTTCCCCGACTGAGAGGGTCCCATGTCCAAACGTGTTTTCTATTCGTTGGCGATCAGCATAATGCTTCCGTTGGCGCTTGCTATGCTGGTCTGGGCCTTCGCTAACAGCAGCCAGAGCAAACCTCCCGGCAGCATGGAGGCAGGGGTCAAGCCGAACATGCCGCTTGGCACCTGGGGCGACGTGGTATCCTTCCCAACTGTCGATCTTGGGTTCCACGGCTCCGAACCTACTACAGGCCCTTTGATGCTGAAACGCGCTGTGGCGGTTGGATACCCCTCCAATGGCAAGGTCTACATCCTGGGCGGCAAACACCGCCCAGACGGAGCCGATATTGGCGTTCGCTGGATATGGGAATATAACCCTTCCAATAATACGCTTACTCAGAAGAACGCAATGCTTGACGTAGATCAAAACGGCAGCAGGTACACCGCTAACATGGCCGTGGGCGTGCTGACCGACACAAACGGCTCGCGCATCTACATCGTAGGAGGCTCCACAATCAATGGCAACGTAACCGGCGCTGTGAGAGTGTACGATCCCAACACCGACACTCTCACATCTTCGGACACCTGGCCCGCCGATCCGCCCCGCGTGCCGGGGGGATACGCCGTATACGACAACAAACTCTACATCTTCGGCGGGCATCAGATCGAACCTACCAGCCAGCTTTTCAACGATACCTGGGTGTTCGACCCGACTATGCCTCAAGGCCAGCGTTGGGCGCAGCTCACCGGCGCTGGCCTGGCTGTGCCTCGCGCGTATATCGGGGGTGCGGAGCTTGATGGCTATATCTACGCCATTGGCGGAGACCAGGTGATCAGCAACACCGCCACCCCTCTCTCCATCGTGGAGCGGATGGACCCCGGCCAGCCCAGCCCCAGCTGGCAGCAAGTGGCGAGCCTGCCCTGGCCCAAAGGTGATATAGGCGCCTGGGCCTACGACACAGGCTCTCCCTACGAGATCGCGGGTAAGATCGTGATCGCGGGTGGTGGCTATCCGGTGCCCGACACAAGCGCACTTATATACAACCCCGGTACAAACTCCTGGGCCACCTTCCCCAGTATGCTTCGTCCTAGGCGCAACTACGCCGCCGCCCAGTTGAATGGTATGCTTTATGCCTGGGGTGGCTATGACGTGCATGGCAATCTATATAACGGCTCTAATTCGAGCATGGCCTACAATGCGTCGGGGCCACCTCCACCCCCAGGCATTACTCCTTCGGCCACTCCCACGCCCGAACCCATTAGCTGCATGGCCACCGCCAACTATACCTATACGGTGTCTACCGGGGTGGGTATGGACCCTGGCACTACGCTCATCCCCGGCACAACTTGCCAGACCTGCCTGGTCAACATACCTTTGCCTTTCCCTGTGGAGCTTTACGGGCGCACTTTCAACACCGCTGAGATAGGTTCGACCGGCAATATGCAATTCGATAGCGACAATTCGTTCTGGATCAACAGGCCGCTCCCATGGAACGGGCTTAGCTACTCGCTCTTCCCGTTCTGGGATGATCTGAACCTGTTGGGCAGTGGGCATGGTATCTACACCTCCACTGTCGGTGCCTCCCCTAACCGCATATTCAATGTGGAGTGGAGAGGCGCGACCAACGATTTTGAAGTGCGCCTATTCGAGAATGCCACCAATTTTGAGTTCATCTATGGCTCAGGCACGGGCGGCAGCGGCACAATAGGCGTGCAGAAGGACATGACCTACTACACTCAGGTGGGCTATAACGTCACGCAACCCGCATCGGGCACCAGATATAACTGGACCTCTGAGCCATGTGGCACTCCAACATCCACGGTTACAGGCACTCCACCCACAAGCACGCGCACACCTACGATCACCAACACCCCAACCGCGACCCCCACTTCCATTTTTGGAACCTACACCTTCTGTGCCACCACAGGCGCAACCATAGTGCTGGGCGCAACAGATATAGGAAATCACTGCGATGATTGCCTGACCACCACCGCCCTACCATTCCCGTTCCAGGTCTACGATCAGTCATTTACCTCGGTTCAGGTAAGTTCCAACGGTCAGCTAGACTTCGGCTTGGGCGATTCTGGCTTCCTCAATAGCTGTCTCCCCGACGTTAACCCCACTTATGCTATTTTTGCCTACTGGGACGACCTGCTGACCAACGGCGCTGGCGATGGCGTTTTCACCTCGATAACAGGCTCGGCACCCAACCGTATCTTCAACATTGAGTGGCGTGCTCACTACTTCAGTGGAGGAGGGGTAGTCAACTTCGAGGTGAGGCTATACGAAGGCTCGATGCGTGGCGACATTATCTATGGCCAGGTGGACGATCAAGGTATGAGTGCCACGGTCGGAATACAGAGAACCAACGATAGCAGCAACTTCACCGAATACGAATGCAACTCCGGAGGTATCACCGGCGGGTTGATGCTTACATTCGGCGCGCCATGTGGCACCGTCACGCCCACGCCCGCTGCACCCACAAATACTTCAACACCTTTACCACCTACATCTACATCTACATCTACATCTACATCTACATCTACATCTACATCTACATCTACTTCCACCTCGATCTCCACGAGCACCAGCACCAGCACCAGCACCAGCACCAGCACCAGCACCAGCGTGCCCCCAACATCAACATTTACTCAAGTACCTACCAGCACATCTACATCGTCACCTGTACCTACCACTACCGGGCCTCCCTCTACCGACACCGCTACGACTACTGCCACTGATACACCTGTCTCCACAGATACACCTCTGCCTCTGCCAACTGATACGGCACTCCCTACGTCTACGAATACTTCTGTGCCAGCACCCACAGATACCTCCCTGCCTGTACCCACTGACACCTCTCTACCCGTGCCTACAGATACCACTGTAGCCATCCCCACCGAAACCCCCACCGTCTGCACGATCAACTTCACCGATGTATCCCCAGGCTCTACCTTCTATGACTACATCACCTGCATGGCATGTAGGGGCATCATCAACGGCTACACCAGTGGCTGTGAAAGCGGCAACCCATGCTTCCGCCCTGACAATAACGTCACAAGAGGACAACTTGCCAAGATAGTGTCCAATTCAGCAGGCTGGAGCGATATCATCCCACCTACCCAACAGTCCTTCCAGGATGTCCTGCCCGCCGGTACCTTCTGGGAGTTCATAGAGCGTATGGTATCGCATGGCGCGATCCAGGGCTATCCGTGCGGCGGGCCGGGCGAGCCGTGCGGTTCCGGTAGCCTGCCCTATTTCCGACCTGATAACCCTGCCACCCGTGGACAGATAAGCAAAGTCGTCGTGATCTCGGCGGAGATGCCGGTTGACACCACCGGAGGCCCGCACTTCACCGATGTGGCCGATGGCTCTACCTTCTACGACTACATAGAGACACTCTACACCGCGGGCGCGATCCAGGGCTACCCGGATAACACCTTCCGTCCAAACAATCTCGCCACCAGGGGTCAGATTTCCAAGATCGTATCCAACGTCTTCTACCCGGAGTGTAACCCGACCAGGCGCTAGATCGCTTGTCCGAAGTAAAAACATCAAACTGGGCTGCGTCGCAGCCCAGTTTGATGTAATCAATTAGCCATTACCCAAATACCTGCTCAACCAGCTCTTGAAATTCCGCGCAAAAAGGTACCGCCTGCTGTCCAGGCGGCACATACTCGCATAGGCTTTCTACCAGGGCGCGGTAATACCACTCCTGTTCCTTGCGCCCTCTCTTGAATACTCCCCAGATTGCATCTCCCATCCTGGCGTACCCATCGGCTATCGTTCTGAGATTGTGTAACTTATCGGCACAGGACACCACGCGCACCTCATATGGTGCTGTTCGTAAATAGCGTACCGTGTGCTCTTTGCGCTCCTCCCACGACGCCGCTTTATCAGGCTCCGAGCACCCCTGCACGATATCTGCCACCCTCTCCCCGAACACCTCTCTTATCTCACCCAGCGTCACATAGGTGTCCTCTACAGTATCGTGCAGAATACCTGCTGCCACCACCTCAGCCTCGAACCCGGCGTGCGCCAGCATAATCCCCACAGAGTAGGGGTGCACGATATACGGTATGTCGGTTCCTTTGCGCAACTGCCTGCGATGCGCCAGCGTCGCTACCTCGATGGCTCGGTCTGCTAAATCCACTTGCGCCACCTGAAGAACGCCAGCATACTGAGCGCCACCAGTATCATGCAACCCACCACGATCTCGAATGCGAATGGGTGATCTTCGGCAGGCAGGTTGATGTTCATGCCATAGATGCCGGTGATCAGGGTGAGCGGTAGGAGGATCACCGAGATGATTGTCAGCACCTTGATGATGTCGTTGATCCGGTTGTTGGTTAGCGATGTGATCGTGTCGCTCAATCCCTCGATAACCTCTTTATAGTCCTCCAACGTATCCCATATCTTGCTCAGGTGGTCGGCTATATCTCCAAAATAGTCCTCGGTGTCCTCGTTCAGGTAGGGCCTGTTCTTGCGCTCCAGGCTCCCGATCACCGGGATCAGCGGCTTGATGATACGCCGGAAGGCGATTATGTCCCGCCGAATGATCGATATCTCCAGCACAGTCTGGCGCACCTTCTCCTCGAAGATATCGTCCTCTACTTGCTCGATATTCAGGTCTATTTTGTTCAAAATGGGGAAGCAATAGTCCACCAGCCTATCGACGATACTATAAAGCAAATATCCGGTGGACCTCCCCATCACCTGGTCTCGCACCTCCTGTTCCTCGGCGCACTGCTTGAAGAGCCTGTTCAGAGGCTTGAGGTTGCCCGCGTGCGCTGTAATCAAGAAGCTCGCGCCCACGAACATATCTACTTCGCTCGGTGTGGTGATTCGCACAAGCTTGGAGTACACGGGGAAGTGCATGACGATGAAAGCGTAATCGTCCTCGTCGTCGATCTTGGGGCGCTGTATCTTTGACAGCATATCGTCCATGTGCAATGGGTGGAAGCCATAGGTCTTGCGCAGCCACTCCTTCTCTTCCTCGCCTGGGTGCATGATATTCACCCAGGTGATTCCATTGTGGGTCACCGTCTGGATATTCAAGGTGCGCGGGCCTGCGGGTACGGGTGCTATTCCCCTTGGACGTGTGCGCGCATCCTGTGCGGCAGGCACAGAGACTACAGGCTCGGCCACTTCGTAGGTGGCATTGCCGTCTCTGCCGTTCGATTTTACGGGCGGGCTTGGTGTGGGGCGTGCGTTCGCCCCGGTGCGTCTCTCTGGCACGGGTCTGCCCCTCCTGGATCTAGCTTCCATAATCATTATAAACCACGGAGGGTAGGAAAAAGGCTGTAACGCGCAGCCAGTCCTTGAGGCAAGCGATTTCTTGCCTCAACAGAAGTGCGGTCCTGTGCGTTTCGAAAGGCGACTACAAAATGCTGAATTCCAGCGAGCGCATGATCCGCGCGCCCCTTTCCAGTGGAAGGGGCGACAGCGCTCGCCTCAGTTCCTCAGCGTCATACCCTGTCGTGCGCAGGGTATGCATGATCCTGTGCATCTTTTCGGTGTCTGCGCGCTGGGCGGCATCGGCGAGAGCATAGGTCAAGGGCACCACTGCTACATCCATATCCTCCCACCTGACTTTGCGGGCCGCCGCCTTGAGGCACAGCCCTACCGGGTCGGCGTGTACGCTCCGAATATAGGACACCTGCACATTCGTGTTGCCTACGGGCCAGCGGCCAAGCCAGGTAGCGCGCCCGCCCGCGCTCCAGGCCACTACACGCTGGTGCACGTTAGAGCGCCACAGGTCCGATGGCGCGGTGTTGCCTCCCAGCCTGTATACGATTGTGGCGGCTGTATCGGGCGCTTCATATATCTTCATCAATTGCGCGAAATAGGCGGTGGCGAATGGCGAAATCGCCCTGAATTCCAATGTCTCAGGCTCAATCGCGCTTACCCCTTGCAAGAAAAGCGCGGCGTCACCCGCCAGTAACCAGGGGACAGGTGTGCGGGTGGTGGGATCGTACACTCTCTTCAGGGTTTGCCGGAGGGCATCTGCCCAACCACGGCTGGATGGCATGCTCACGTTCATAGCTCTAACACCTCACAATCTATCTCTAAAATGACTCTAACACTCTCTACATTGTTGGCCGGTTCTTGGGCGTCATTATTTCTATGTCCGGCCCGCAAATGAACATTCCGGCTATTCGCCTATCCACGCCCTGCGCAATGGCACAGGCTCTTCCTGCGCTCGCTCCCTCTGGCGGGGCATAGCCCCCGCGGATGCGGTTACATGCCTCTCTTCGTCTTCCACTTCCTCCACGCTGCCAGGCGCGATGCTTGTCCAACTGGTGATCAACTTGACGCCTTTTTCAACCTCGGCGCTTGAAATATGGGCAGCCTGGAACCGGATCAACTCTGTGTTGAGCGAGATCAGGAAATCGCCCTGCCCAAGCAGGCTTTGCGCGCCCGACCCCTTCATCCCGGTAGCCATGCGGGCAGACTCTGCGCTTGCCACCGGGCCGGTGATCCGTGCGCCCCATTCCGCGTTCAACCCCAGGTCGAACCGCTCCGATGCCACGACTATATAGATGCCCGCCTTGTCTCCTGCCTCCAAGAGTCGGGCCAGGGCGTTTATCACCTCTGAGTTGGCCTCCATCCGCTGATTCGCTCCCCACAGCAACGCATCGATCCCATCCACCAGGATGACCAACTCAGGTTCGTCCGTTTCCGCTACGTTCGTGCCTGCGCGCCTGCGCGCCTGCTGCGTCTCCTCGTCAAAGAAAAGTTCGTCGCTATCATCGTCGTCTATCCTGGCCGCATCTCGACGGGCAAGCGTCCTCAACGCCCATCTCAAGCTCACCAGCGACTCGATAGGCCCGTTCGCTATCGGGCAGGCAAGGTGCGGCAGCAACTCCATGCCACGGAAAGCCACCCTGTCGCCGCTGGCGTCCATCAGCAGCAACCTCAACTTGTCGGGCGAGTTGTGGAGCGCCAGCGACATCGCCATAGCGCGCAATAGCCTGCTCTTGCCGGCCCCATGCTCGCCGCTGATCAGCACAGGGTTCACATCGGGTGCGTTGAGCCTCAACAGCAGGGGAGTGCCCGTACCCTCGTTGTCCATCCCCAGCGTGGCGGTACTAGGGGGCACCACGTCTGCCACTCGCTGGATTAGGGGAAGCAACCGCACAGGGATCGGGTCGGGGCGCGGCACTTCGAGATACACCCCGGTCTCATCTCCGTCTACCGCCAGCCTGCACGCCACTACCCCCAACGCCTCGGCCATCTCCTCCACAAGCGGCGACAGTATGGATGCTCGCACGCCCGTCGGCAGCACAATATGGAAGTGTGCCAGCCTGGGCGAAAGCCTCCCACCGTCCACGTTTGCGCGCAATCCGTGTGTGTGCATTACGTATTCGATGGTTGTTGCTTGCTTATCTAGAATGTCTCTCAGTGCCATTCTTTTAACCTCAGTTTGTTTTTGGTAGTCGGTAGACGGTAGCCGATAGTCGGATCAGGGTTCCTGGTTCCTTGTTATTGGTTGGTGGTTGGTTTTCAGCCAGGTCCTGATCGTTTCTATGTGCTCCGGATAGTGCCTGAACGTGCATCCTGCGATTATCTTCCAGGGAACCCAGTCCTCCGGCATGTTGGTATAGCGGCCCGGGTCGTTCAGGTCCGCGTCTTCGATTTTTTCTACTTCCTGGAAGAGGGTATCGCGCACCTCGCCAGCCTCGGCAAGCACCCTGTCCAGGGGCAAATCTCGATCTCGCTCGAAAAGCACCCTGTTTCGTTGGTCGTTGCTCATCAGCCAGAGGTCCTCGGAGCCTGTGTTAAAATCGCGTGCTCTCAGCATCTTGACCATTTCAAGCTCGTTCCAGGTGTTGTGTGTGATTACGTCCTTCACGGTCCACTCGCCGCCATCTACCCCAGGCTCGGTCATCCATTCTTGCGGTATCCCTGCAAGCAAGTCATCCCATTCGGCCCGCCGTTTGTATAACGCTTCTAGAAACTCTGCTCTGTTCATGGTTTGCCTTGTCGGACGAGTGACGAGTGATGAGTCAATACGCAGTACGCAGTAGGTCACGTTTCACCCTTTCAGCACTACTGTTACTACTCCTTGAATTCTTACCGGGTCGCGGTTGCTTTCGTGTTTGCCTGCGAAGAGGCGGATCGGATCGGTTGAGGCTGTGGCCGACTGCAAGAACACATGGTCTTGGCGCTTATAGTAGCGCTTGAGGGTGGCGAGACCTTCCGTGCCGCCCGCTTCGCCTTCGATATAGTTGGCGATCACGAAATCGCCGTCGTCGGCCCAATCCTGCGGCCTCACCACGACTATATCGCCCGGCTCGATCCCTACATGGGTCATTGAGGTGCCTCGCACTCGCAGGGCGTATGCACCGCCCCTGGCAAGCGCCTTATCGACGGCCACTCCCCGGTCGAGGCAATCGTAATCCTGGAAGGCTACCGTCACATCGTACTGGCCTGCCGCGATCTCTCCGATAACGGGGAGGCGTGCCGCGCTGGACGCGCCCTTCGTCGCGCCCGCGCGCTCAAGCGTGGTGACATACACGCTGCTATTGTGCCTGTTGCGGCCCCGGTCTATCGTTTGGGCCTCAGTGGCGGCGCGCTTGCGCTCTCTGCCTAGCACCCGATACGCCTTGACGTCGGTCTTTAACGCCTGGAGGGCGACCCGCCCCGGCTCCTGCCTAATAAAACGCGCCCACGCCGGGTCAGGCCCCGGCTGCGGCCCGACCACTACATTCCTTTGAGAAGACCCCTGCTCCGAAAAACGTATGACCATTTGCAGATCCTCCTGTAGTTCGACTTGCGTATTGCGTATCACCCCACCTAGCGTGTCGTCTCTCGTCTCGGTCCTCTCAAGCTCTAACATCTACAGATAATCTCATTTTGAAACAGCAATACTTTGAATGAACCTTGAAACTCTATTTTATGGTGCTGCGGGCACACGCATGGATGGCGAACCGGCCATGGAGTGTTCCAGGGCCGGAGCGCTCGTATGAAACGGGAACGTACCGTAATATAGAAAGGTGTTGTATTGTGGGCGGCAACCTGCGCCCTCTATGCCGGACTCCTAGTCGAGGCGGCGAATGACGCCAATCACGCGGCCCTTGATCTCGATGTTGTCGGGGGCTGTGTAGATCGGCTGCATGGTGCTGTTGGCCGGTTGGAGCCTCACCCTACCGTCTTCCAGGTAGAAGCGCTTGAGGGTTGCTTCCTGCTCGGCCTTGAGCCATGCCGCTACTGTCTGCCCGTTCTCGGCGGTCTCCTGCGACTCGATGATCACCATGTCGCCATCGTTGATCAGGGCGTCGATCATCGACTGCCCCTTGACCCTCAAGGCGTACAGGCGCTCAATGTGGCTGGAATGCCTGCCGAGCAGATCGCCGGTTACCTCAACCTGGTCGTCGGTGGTCGCGCCCATGCGGATATCCTCCAGCACCGGGATTGGCAAACCGGCGGCGATGGGAGTTGGCGCAACAGGGATCATGTAGGACGGTTGGCGGTTCTTGCTCCGGCCCATGCTGTCTACCATCTCGATAGCTCGCGACTTATTGCGGTCGCGCCTGATGTACCCAGCCTCTTCCAGCGCCTTCAGGTTGTAGTCGATCACCGATGTGGAGGTGTTGCCCGACGCGGTTCGCACCAGCCCGGCACGCTCTACCTCGCTCTTGATCTCGCGGATCGACGGCGCATAGCCGTGATCCTGGCTGTACTGCCTTATGAAAGCGAGGATAAAACGTTGGCGGTCGGATAGTTTCTTTTTTCTCATTGCGTTTTCCTTTTTAGGTTCCTCTCTAGTGGCCTATTGGCTCACCATAGCAGCTAGGCACTTTGCCTGCTTGACCGCCAATATGCCTTAAGGCGACTATATCATAGAACATAGGTTCGTGTCAATAGGTTTTTGCACTAATGTTCCAAATTCACACACTAATTGTGTACTAAGGGACGGTTTTGGCGAGGAAAAAAGGGATAGTTGGGGAGGTGGACCTTTGTCGGGACGGGATGGTATCATGCTTTTGTTTAGAGCGAAGGTACACTTATGACCAGACAATTTCGCTTGCCCGTGCTGCTCGGCTCCGCTTTGTTGGTGGTCGTCGTGGCGCTCGCCCTTTGGGCCATTCTCCTGGCTAACCGCGAGCCGGTAGACCTGGGATCAACTTCTGCAACGCCTACCGCACCTGCTTCAGAGACATCGTCGCCGACGGCGGTTGCCGGTTTCGCTAGCCCAACTGCTATCGCCACGCCGGATGCTTCCACATCTCCGGGTGAGAGGCCGCTGGCCCTCCCTGTACTCTCTGCGGGAGAGTCCTGCCCGATCAGCACAGGCAGCAAGAAAGCTATTCCCCCGGAATCGGAAGTCTTTTGTGCAGAGTGCTTCTGGTTCGGAAGCGGTCCGGTCTATTTCGCGATGACCTATAACAACGAGAGCGCGGAGGCCACGTTCAGCCTGGATGGGGTTCCGTACTCGGAGAACGCTTATCGAGCAAAGACGCCGTGGACCAGCGACCCCGATTATTCGGGACCAATAAGGATAAGAGGCGGGCAGCTGGACGGGACGAACGAGCAGAGGCCCAGCTTCTCGAATCAAGAAGAAACCCCGGCTGACGAGCTACTGCTCACGGGGTATGGTGGACCAAGCTCAACGCTCTGGCCTCTCTGGCGCTCGCTGATGTGGGTGCCCGGCCCAGGCTGCTACGGCGTGCAGATAGACACCGAGGACGGCACCGATATTGTGATCTTCGAGGCTACCAGGAGCGCAGAGCCTGCTCCCACACCTGCATCGCCAACGTCTCAATAAAACAGGGCTCGTTCTATATCTTCGCCTTTACTGGCACTCACATAGTACAGAGTACCCTGCTGACCGTTACCTATATCCTATTCCATGCTCGCACCCGCACCTTTACAATTATTACAGGGCTACTAACTGCCCCTGGGAGGTTTTGCCATGCGTGAGCTACTTGATATTATTCCATACCTCGATCTGACCATTGTTGTGCTGGTCCTGTTCTTCGTGTACCTGGGTTGGGTGCATGGCACACCGCGCCTTCTGATGGTTATCGGGTCGGTTTACACCGGATTCCTGCTGGCGGCGGTTTACTACCACCTTTTCGCCGTCACGCTTGCCAATTTCTTCAAGCTCAAGTCGATCTTCACAGCCGAGCTTATTTCGTTCCTCGTCCTGGATGTGCTGGTAACGGTGCTGATGATCGCTCTCCTGTTCAGCCTGTTCGGTCATATTGAGGTCAAGAACCGGATGGCAGTCTTCGATAAGATATTCGGCTCGCTGGTGGGCCTGTTCGCCGGTGTGCTGGTGGTGGGCATTTTGATCACCCTGTTGCGCGTACCCTACGAGGCAAACAAGCAGAAGTTGAACCCCGCCTCCGATATGCCCGTGGTCCAGCTTTTCAATCAGGGCTATGAGAAGTCAGTGCTCTCTCCCTACTTTGTGAAGGGGGCCCCATTCTTCCTCCAGACCCTCAAGCCCATGCTTCCCCCCCAGATACAGGAGAAAGGCGCGGTCCCCTTGCTGGAGAGCCTGTTAGTCCAACAACAGTAACTGTCAAACAAATCATAAGCACGGGATCAGGTTCTAAAATAGAGAATGGGCGGCCAAACTGCCCATTCTCTCTATTTTAGAGCAATAATTTGAGCTCAGTATCTAGCCTGGGTTCGGGATTTGCACGTTTCTTTATGGAAACTATTGCCTGCAAAATGCGTAATAGTGTATTAAGGAGTAGCCGGTAACGCTTCAATAACATATCTTACATCTCCCATCGCTTTCCGCGCCTCTGTGTGGGCGTCTACCTGGCCCAATTCCTGCTATTTACGAAACCAGAGCTTATGACAGGGAGGTAATCATGGATAGCTCCGAACTATCGGGAGGCGGACTCGACTTCCAGAGAGCGCCGGGAGGGCGTAGAGGGTGCGGCTGTTGCGGCTTGTGGTTCACAGGTCTGCTTGCTCTACCCATGTTCGCGCTGGCAGCTTTGCTTATTGTTGCCTAGCACATTCCTTCATCTCACACAAGGTACGATCACATAAACACAAACAGGAGGCTTTCGCATGGGAGATTGTTTAGGGATCATAGTTCTGTTCCTGATGCTGGCCGTGATAGGCTGGGTGATGGATCTGATCATTCCGGGTAAGATGCCTTACGGCATAGTGGGCGGTATCGTCGCCGCCATAGCAGGTGGTCTGGTTGGCGGCTTCCTTTTCGAGTTTCTCAGCTTCGGCTGGTGGGCGCAGATCGGCAGCATACGCTTCTACTTCATCCCAGGCTTGCTGGGCGGCATAGTGCTCGCGATAGTAGTCCGCTTCGTAATGGGTATGTCGGCCAACAACCGGCGCTACTAACAACATAACCGGAATTGCTTGGTGGGGCGAGTTGGCGTTGCAACTTGCCCCTCGATTCATGATATACTATCGACTGGTACTAATTATGGAAACAGAACCAATTACCCCCAGGAAGCAAACCGATGGTAACTCTCTCACCATCATAGGTATGCTCCTGGGCGCAGCTATTGGAGCCTCTGTCGCTCTGGTTTATTCGCGTGGCACAGGCGCCCAAAACCGCCGCGCCCTCAATTTGTGGGCACACCATCGCCTGGACGATATTCAACACAAGGTCGAAGGTGCCGTAAAACGCGAACCGTAGAACGTGAAAGGTAGAGAGCCATGCTTAGGGGATTACGCACAGGTATAAAATACTTCACGCTGGGCCTGCTCGCCGGTCTGGTGTTTGCGCCTCGCAAAGGGAGCGATACCTTCAAGCTCCTGATCGGTCGGGGTAAGGAGTACGCGCAGGAAAACCTCAACATCACCGAGAGCGCCCGCCGGGCCGGCGAGGAGTAAGGCTGTGGTTGTTGATGTTGTTTGCTGGGTGATCATCGGCGTCCTCATCGGTTGGAACGCGCCCAGGCTTGTCGAGCAGTCGAGTTATACAGGTCGCGGCCCGCAGGGCGATTTCGGCTTCGCGCTCTTGGGGGCGCTCCTGGGCGGTATATTCGCCCGTCTTCTAGGAGTGGGAGGCCATGCCGCAGGCGATAACTTCACATGGCTCACCCTGATCGTCGCCGCGATTGGCGCAACCATAGCCCTCGGCCTGGCAAGAGCCACAGCCAAGCAGACGGCGCGCTAGTTTGAAGTCCCTGGTTCTAATACGCCGCGATAGGAACCAGGAACCAGGAACCAGGAACTAAATTAAGGAGAGCACAGCATGGGGCAGGTCAACATGGACGACAGCGGGGGCAGCGCGGCGGCTATCGTGTTGGTTGTGGTGGTGCTACTTGTGCTGGTGCTGCTTGTCTTATGGCTCGCAGGTGTGTTTGAGCCAAAGCCTCCCGAGGATAATACGAACGGTCTCCTATCTCTCCTCGCGCTCTAAGCCTGTCTCCTGACCTCGATAGACGCAGCCTCCGGCCTGCCTTCACTTTGGCCAACCCAATAACCGAGCCATATACTGAACAGGGGGCACTATGATCCCACTTGGTGATGAAGGTACTCCTCCTCAACGCGGTTTGCCTGTGGTAAACCTCACTATCATCGCGCTCAATATCGTTATGTATCTTGTTCAGGTAGTGTTGGGCGATTCTTTCACAAACGGTTGGAGCCTGGTGCCGCAAGAGATCACCACAGGCCATGACCTGATAGGCACTTTTCCCGTACCAGGCTTCGACGACCAGATAACCCTTACCGCCGCTCCACTGGGCATAGTCTACCTGACACTACTTACCTCCATGTTCATGCACGGCGGGCTTTTACATATAGGGTCGAACATGCTCTTCCTGTTCATCTTCGGTGATAACGTCGAGGATAACTTCGGCTCTTTCAAGTATCTCCTTTTCTACCTCGCATGCGGCTTTGGGGCCAGCTTTGCCCAGATTTACCTGGGCGGCCCCGACTTAGTCATACCCAACCTGGGAGCATCAGGGGCTATTGCGGGAGTGCTCGCGGCTTACCTGGTGCTGTTCCGGCAGGCCCGCATCCGCGTCCTGATTCCGCTAGGATATTTCTTTACCGTAGGCTCGGTCCCCGCGATTGTCATGATACTTATCTGGATAGGCATACAACTTCTAAGCATCTTCGTGCTTGAGGAGCAAACGGCAGGCGGAGGCGTGGCCTACTGGGCGCACGTGGGCGGCTTCATAACGGGGTTGCTTCTGGTGTTCCTGCTAAGGGACACGCAAAGGGACATGGCTTGACGAGTGACGAGTGACGAATAGCTATTGCATATTCCTTCACTCGTCATTTACTTATTCCAAGGAACAGCACCGTGTGGTTGCGGCTTAGCTGGCCGCTCTTGGCCGATTGTGTGGCCGATCCCACCAGCAGATATTTGAGCGGGCGCACAAACGGGGCCACCGTTTGATCGTAATCCGACTTAGTTTCGTCCCCCATGGTGTCGAGGAAATCGCTTTCCAGGTACTCGCGCAAACCGGTGAGGTCCACGTAGGCTATCGCGTTGCTGTCTCTCGCCAGGTGCGCTTTTGCGCTGTTCCATTGGCTTGATGTGCCGAAACCCTTGCCCACGTTGTCTATCGTCGCTTGCAAGTCTGCGTGGGCTGCCTGACCGTTCGTATCGAAAATGAACCAGAAGCGGTCCTGGGCCACACCGAGCAGCACTCCACTGTTCGGGTCGCCATAAAACGTTTCGCCCGCCAACTGCACTTCAGTAGCGTTCGCATCTGGGTTGCTTTGCGGCGATAGCGCTTTGTCTAGCATGCTCTTCATCTTGTCGGGTTCGCTCAGTTTCAACTCGAAGATCACTGAGGGCGAAGCCTGCTCTCCTTGCCCATTGAGCGACACGCTCAACGCGTAATCCCCACCCAGCAGCGGCAGCAAGTCTTGCTCAATATTCACCTTGGTGGCATCCTCTATAGACTTGATCTGCTCGTCTATCTCGTTGCCTACATCATTATTGTCGCGCAGGTTCTTGAGCACCCCTTCCAGGATTGTTTTGAGGTCTGTGCCCGCGAAGAACGCCAGCGCGCCGGACGGCACATCGTTTAAGATCGACTCGTCAGGCCGGGCATCCGGGTTCACCTGCAACGAGGTGCCCATCAGGCTCAGGTCGGTCTCAGATGCGACATCCAGTTGTAACCCATCATCCGTTGCGCTCAACGTGAACAACATAGAGCCGCTGACGTTCTGCACAGTCTGCTGTTCCATCACTTCGGGGTCGGCAAGCTGTGCCTGCTTGTAAATCTCCGTCAGGTTCATATAAAGCGCAGCGATCCGATCCTGCGGCACCTGCCCCGACAGCGCCTTGAACGTTTCATCGTCCTTCAATGTCTTGTTGTCGCGGAAGTCGTCTATCAATACCTTCAACGGGTCAACCTTCGCACCTACTATGGCGGTGGACGAGCCATCGAGGAGCGCGAAAAATATCTCGTTGGTGTTCGTAATGAACTTATGGATATCAACATCCCGGTATGTCTCCACAAGCTCAGCCTTGCCGATATTATCCGCTTGCTGCTTGAGGTCCGAGATAGGGCCCTTCTTGTTGAGCGGGTTGAAGTCCAGGTCTACGATCCCTACCACGTTCTTACTGATCACGTCACCCGCTACGCTCTCCATGTCGCCGTTGTTAGCTGCGTCCTGGATCCGCTGGAGGTCATCGCTGCTTGGCGCGAGCACGGCAAGTGTTACGCTGTTTCCCAGGTAAGTAGCCAGGGTGTCGAGGCTACCTGCCGTTGGCGTGGCTCCATACTGGCTGTTGTTGCCGCTGTTGTTGCCGCTACCGTTGTCGCCGAGCGCGGAAGTGACCTGGCCTGTGATCTTATCCCAGGCCTCTTTGAAGCCGGGCTGAGACTGGAACGCCTCGCCTATCCTGTCCATCGCGGCCTTTTGCTGACCTTCCAGCACCGGGTCGAACGAGAAATAGCCTAGCGTATTGGCGGGCAGCAGCCTCTCTACTGCCACCGCCGGGCGGCCAAAGACATTCTGCCACAGGTAAAGCGCCACACCTGCGATCACGATCAGTAAGATCACGGCCAGGATGCCCGCTATGAGAGGGGCGCGGCTGCGCGGCCTGGGTGGCCTGGATGGTTCAGTCTGGGTTGTTATTGCAGGCACCTGTGCCGCCGACTGCCCGTAGTCGCCTGCCTGGTTATATTGTGGCGGGTAGGCAGGCGTGGGCTGGGTGGGCGGTTGGGCAGAATAGCTGTATGGTTGTGTAGGAGCCTGCGAGGCCCCATATTCAAAAGGTGGTGCAGGCGGCGCAGGCGCTGTATAGCCCTGCGGTGGGGTGCCGGCGAAGGAGGCGGTGGGCGGCTGGTACGTGGCTTGCTGAGGCTGTTCAGCAGAATGATGAGGTGGGGTAGGCTCCTGGGCCTGGAAAGGAGCGCGAAAAGTGTCCACATCCTCCACAGGCAGGTCGGGGGCAGGCCCAAGCGGCCCGGTAATAGGCGCACGCGCCTGCGAGAATTGCCTGAAAGGCTGCTCCGAAGGCTCATCCGCCTGCTGATCGTAGGCGATAGGCTCTCCTGTGTTTGGGTCGAACTTCCACTGAGACTTTTCGGGGCTGCCACTACTCACGGTTTGTCCCTCCTATTAGTCCGATCGCGCCCGATACAGATAACCGGGCTGCACATACGCAACTTTTCGCTCCTATGAAACGAATATACCAAATGGACAAGGGCTGTACAATAATACCACCAGATTAGAGGGTACCTAATGCGTAATCCACCAAAGGGCGGGCAGGCACCGCCCACATCGGCCAGACTCCCTATTGTTCTCGACGACCTTCGCGCCATTATGCGCCAGTTGAACTGGGAAGGTCTTCGTGATGACGTGCGCCGCGAGGCCGCCGCTCGCCTTGCTATTGTCGGCCCCGTCAATGCGGGCAAATCGACCCTGTTCAACACGCTCGAAGGCAAAGATATCGCCCAGGTTAGCCCACTCCCCGGCACCACTAAAGCATCTCAACATCGCGAGTTCGGCCCCTTTACTCTCATTGACACTCCCGGTTTCGGAGAGGTTGGCGGGGTTGACCGCGCCGGTATCGCCGCCAAGAGCGCCTCCCAGGCCGACGCCATCCTGCTCCTGCTGGACGCGGGCGCCGGCCTTCGCCAGGGCGATGCCGACCTCCTTCAATACCTGCAAAGTTTGCGCAGGCCCGTTGTGGTGGTCCTCAACAAGATCGATCTGCTGGGGCGTAACTACGACCAGGTTGTAGACGACGCATCGACCCGCCTGGGCCTGCCTGTGATCCCCATTTCGGCCAAGAAAGGCACCAACGTGGCCGAGAAACTGGTACCTGCCCTGGTCGATGTGCTGCCCGATCTGGCGGTTGCCCTGGGCCGCGAGCTTCCGCCGTTGCGCCGCTCGATGGCGAATAAAGTGATTCGACAATCGGCCATCCTCAACACAGCAGCGGGAGCCGA
Source organism: uncultured Chloroflexia bacterium (assembly GCA_963797095.1). GTDB lineage: Bacteria > Chloroflexota > Chloroflexia > QHBQ01 > JADMIH01 > JADMIH01. The sequence goes on from CAWCNY010000002.1 coordinate 279,361, forward strand.
GCCTATCCCCTTCATCGATATCCCCGTCTTGCTCACCACCCAGGGCCGCATGGTGCTCAAGATCGCCGCCATCTACGGCGAACCTTTCACCGCCCGCCACGCCAAAGAGCTGATCGGTACTATCGCCGGTGGGCTTGCATTCCGCTATCTGGCCCAGCAAGGAGCCAAATTGGTTCCCGCGGGTGGTTGGGCTGTGGCCGCCGGTATCGCCGCCGTGGGCACCTGGGCTATCGGCCAGGTCGCCATCGAATACTTCGAGAGTGGCAAGCGCCTCACCCGCCAGCAGATGCGCGACATGTACAAGAACAGCCTCAAGCGCGACCGGCATACCTTCGAGAAGGAATAAAGGACTAGAAGAAAGGGGCAGGCTCCCACGTGCCTGCCCCTTTCCTTCTTTCACGATTATCTGTCGTGTTCAGGCAATTTCCCCGAATTGAGCTTATCCGAAGTGAGCCTGCCTGAATTGAGCTTTCCAGAGTCCAGGTTGCTGCTGTTGAGCTTGCCTGAAATGAGGAGGCGTGTGGTCAATGGGCCCGTCCCTTTAAGAGGACCTGCGCCGTTTGCTCCGTTCAGGAAATCGGTGTTCCCTGCAGGGATGCCATCGGTGGTCAGCCTGTAATGAACGTGGGGCATTTGTGTCGTGTGGTCAAGGGTCCTTTTGCTCTTCAAGCCCCAGTGCTCAAGCACGACCGAAAGCGTCTCTACCCACCATTCTGTGTCGAACACGGCGTTGCCCGCATTCTTTATAGCCATGTTCATGGCGTCCTGGTCAACCGTCAGAATAACACCTGCGTTTGATTGGCCTCTGTAGTGTCCGTCGATTTGGCTCCAAAGTATACGGCTCATGCCTAAACCCCCGTTCTCGCGCCCGCGTCTGATGCGCCGCCGTTTACACGAATTATACCATCGAATCTGCGCATTACTACCAGCCATTGATCCCGTCGGGTAGTAGCCCATTCTTCCTATAAATAGTCCTATTCGGTGGTACCATGAAGCTACATCCGTGGAAGGTTGCCCGTTGACTGTCCGGCTGTTAGAATCTATCTCAGAATAGAGAGGTGACACATATATGATCAATGCGGTTGTGATGCCCGCGCCTTATGCGCCCCTGCAATCTCGCTCGTATGACGAGCCTGAGCTAGAACCCGGCTCGGTGCTACTGCGCACCCTCGGCAGCGAAGTATGCGGCACTGATGTACACCTGTGGCACGGGCGGTTGGCGGGCGTGCCCTACCCGATCATCCCCGGCCACGTGAGCGTTGGTGAGGTGGCAGGTATTGGTGGTAGTGCATCGGATGTGGATGGTCGTCCTCTTGCTGTCGGTGACTTCGTGACGTTCCTCGATGTGTACGGCTCGTGCGGGCGCTGCTGGTATTGCACTGTGGCCCACGCCACCACCCGCTGCCCGCACAGGCGGGTGTACGGCATCACCCTGTCGGCTGATGAGGGCCTTCTGGGCGGGTGGGGCGAATACATCTACCTGCGGCCAGGGGTGCATATAGTATCCCTTCCTGCGGGTCTGCCCTGGCAGACATTCCTCGCGGCCGGGTGTGGGTTGCCCACCGCGCTCCACGCCGTCGAGCGCGCCGAGGTGCATTTCGGCGATACGGTGGTTGTGCAGGGGAGCGGTCCGGTAGGATTGAGCGCGGCGATCCTGGCGCAGCTACGCGGCGCTGGCAAAGTAATCGTGGTGGGCGGGCCGCCGCTGCGCCTTGATATGGCTACCCGCGCAGGGGCAGACGAGGTGCTGGACGTTGGCACTATGGATGCCCCTGCGCGCCTCGAAGCGGTGCGAGAGATGTCGGGCGGGCGCGGTGCCGATGTGACGATTGAGGCGACCGGGGTGGCTGCCGCCGTGCCCGAAGGGATGAGGATGACCCGTGACTCAGGGCGCTACGTAGTGGTTGGGCAGTACACGGACGCCGGACCTGTCGAGTTCAACCCGCACCTCGACCTGAACAAGAAGCACCTGGATGTGCGCGGATGCTGGGGTAGCGATGTGAGCCATGTCTACCGGGCTGTGCAGGTGCTCGCCCGCTATCACACTCGCTTCCCGTGGAGCGAGTTCGTCAGCGGGCACTATTCACTCGACCGGGCGCAGGAAGCCCTCGAAGACGTGGAGGCGCAGAGGGTGGTGAAGGCTCTTATAGTGCCCTGACGCCGGAGAGGTCAGCCTCGACGTCGCCTGCCGGCAGACCAACCTCCCAGACATGGCTAGGTTTATCCCTGGCAAGCACCGCGATATTGAGATGAGTACACTCTTCGCGGTCCAGAGGCTCGATGACCGTGTCGAAGGCGAGGGCGGGGGTATTATTAGCGGCGGAGAGGTGGGCGAGCCACACGGTGCGCGGCTTGCCGTCTTGAGCCAGCCCAGCGACCAGGCGAGCAGTATCGGCGTTGGCAAGGTGGCCGTGCGGGCCAGCCACCCGCTTCTTGAGGGAATATGGATAGTGGCCTCGCCATAGCTTCTGCATGTCGTGGTTGGCTTCCAGCACCAGCAGATCGGATGCCTTTAGCGCCTCGTGTATCGAGTCGGTTTCGCAACCGAGATCGGTGCAGATGGCGATGTGACGACCTGCGGCCTCGATCCAGAACCCCGTTGGCTCGGTGGCATCGTGCGAGACCGTGAAGGTGCGCACTACCACATCGGGCACATCGGGCGCGCCATCGCGTGCCCCGACACGCACTTCGCTGCCGGGCGCTTGCACGATCTTCTCCGGTATGGAGCCGAACTGCCAGATCCCGGCGGAGAAGGTGCCCTGGGTCGCCACGATGGGGAGCTTGTATCGCCGGGCAAGCGTGCCCGCCCCGCGCAGGTGGTCGGTATGCTCGTGGCTGACGAAGATGGCGGCCAGCCGGACGGGCGATATGCCGCGCTGCCGCATGTAATACTCAAGCACCCCGGCGTTCAACCCGGCGTCGAAAAGTATCTCAACTCCCTCCGCTTCCAACAAAAAGGCGTTGCCGGAGCTGCCGCTGGCAAGCGCACTAACCCGCACCCATGGCCGCGTTTCCATGAACTAACGATAGTACAAATGTTCCTCTTTGTCAACTCGACCCCAACCACGAGTCATCCCGAACTCTAGATGAATGTTCGTGAACATGTAACCTGTTTCTAAACATGAAGCATTCCAAATTTTAGATCCAGCTTCGCGGGCGTGCAATCCAACTCTAAAAGAGCCCCTCAACAAGATTTGGGGAGGGCCGTTGGGCGTTCCCAACCCATTCTGCGCAGGAATCTAACATCCGGGATAACCAGTAAAGCGCCCCCCTTACGCGAGGACCTCGCGAAACTGGCGCAGCATATCTATGTGGGCTGTCGCGCCTCGCAGGCCGAGGCCCATAGTATTGACCGCCGCGTGGGTGGCTCCCAGCTTGCGCCAGCCCTCGACTTGCGCGTGCCACTCGTCGGGCGTCTGGTCGCGCAGGCCGAAGCGGGCCTCAATGCCCACCGAGCCGGGGTCGCGCCCGGCCTGCACCGTGTACTCTCGCAGCTTATCCAGCGTTTCCCTGGCCCTGTCTGTGGGCTGCATCTGCGGGAACCACCCATCACCTATCCGCCCTATACGCTCCAGCACCGCCTCCGCCGTGCCCCCTATCCACACCGGGATCGGCCTCTGCACGGGTAGCGGGCTGATCCCCGCCTCCGGCACTGTGTGCCAGCGCCCTTTGAAGTCCACCGCCTGCTCGGTCCACAGCTTGCGCATAACCTCGATCTGCTCCTCGATGCGCTTGCCCCGGTTGTGGAAGTTCTCGCCAAGCGCCTCGTACTCCACCTCGTTCCAGCCTATGCCAACCCCCAGGCGCAGACGCCCGCCGCTCAATACGTCGATCTCGGCGGCTTGCTTGGCGACAAGGGCGGTCTGCCGCTGGGGCAGGATCAGCACTCCCGTCACAAGCTCTACTTTCTGAGTGATAGCTGCCAGGTAGCCGAACAGCACCAGCACCTCATGAAACATGCTCTCGCTGTTGTACGGCCCCCTCCAATCGGGCCGGTGCTTCGTGTCCGCGCCCAGTACGTGGTCGTAGGCCAGGATATGCGTAAAGCCCATCTCCTCGACGGCCTGCGCGTAGTCGCGCACCCCCGCAGGGTCGGCTCCTATTTCGGTTTGTGGAAAGACTGCACCTATTTTCACTGTTGTACTCCTGTGTTGCTTCTTCTTATGTGCTTTTGTTTTCGTGTTTCGATTTATCTTTCTGTTACACAGCTTGAGATCCCCCAACCAGCACCAGACCTTCGCGAGCCGGGATAGCTACATTGGATAGTTTGCTTTCGTTTGTTGTGTATTCACCTCCTATTTCGCTCGTTGTCCAGGCCGCGCCCAAGCTGATGCCGTTCGCGACGCTCACCGGCAGGGGCAGGTCCACGCTCACAGGCTCTTTGTTGGTGTTGAATGCAGCTATCATGGTCTGCCCACCCAGCACTCGCAAGAAAGCGTACACACCATCCTGCCCGTAGAGCGACGTAAAGCTGCCCGTTCGCAGGGCGGGGTACTGGTGCCGCAGGTCGATGGCGCGCCGGAAGTAGCCCAGCAGGTCGGTGTCCCACTCGCCCTCGTTGTCCCAGGGGAAGGCACCTCTGCACCCAGGATCGGGGCCGCCGCTCATGCCGATCTCGCTGCCGTAATAAACGTTGGGCGCGCCGGGCATGGTCATTTGCAATAGCGTGCAGAGCTTCAGCGCACTTATGTCTCCGCCCATGTGCCAGAGGGCGCGGGGAGTGTCGTGGCTGTCGATCATGTTCAACTGGGCCAGGTTGATCTGCCAGTCGTACATGGCGAGCAGCCTGTCGATGCCTTCGCGTACCTGCTCGGCGGTGAGGGGCAGGTGGGGCGCGTCATCCAATATGACTCTGGTGTTGATCGTTTCCGCGCCGCAGAACCCCATCGCCAGCCGCGCGAATATATAATTCATCACGCCGTCGAATTGGTCGCCTTGCAGCCAGCGCTGGGCGGGCCTCCACACTTCGCCCACTATGTAGGCGTCGGAGCGGGTGCCCTTGACCACGCGCCTGAACTCCTGCCAGAAGCTGTCGTCGTCTATCTCGAAAGGCACATCGAGCCGCCAGCCGTCTATGCCGAACTCCAGCCAGTATTTCGCCACCGACATAATGAAGTCGCGCACGCCGGGGTTGTTGGTGTTGAACTTGGGGAGAGCGGGCAGATCGATCCACGCCTCGTAGTTCAGCGGGTGCTCGGCGGTTTCGCGGTAAGGGCGCAAGGGCCAACCGTGGATGATAAACCAATCTATGTAGGGCGAGTTGCCCCCGTTCTCAAGGATGTGGTGGAACTGCCAGAAGCCCCGGCTGGCGTGGTTGAACACCCCATCGAGCACCACCCTGATGTCGAGGGCATGCGCTTTGTCAAGCAGGTCGCGCAGGGCGTCGTTGCCGCCCAGCAGGGGGTCCACCTGGAAGTAGTCGAAGGTGTGGTAGCGGTGGTTGGAGGCCGAGGCGAAGATCGGGTTGAGGTAGATGGCGGTGATGCCCAGGTCTTTCAGGTAGTCGAGGTGATCGGCCACGCCGTACAGGTCGCCGCCCTGGTAGCCCTGCTCCTCGGGAGGGCTGCCCCATGCCTTGAACTGGATGCCACGTGGGTGTTTGGTGCGCGGGCTGCGAGCGAAGCGATCCGGAAATATCTGGTAGAATACCGCGTTCTTTACCCAATCGGGAGTCTCGATTGCCATGCCGGGGATTCCTCCACCTCGATGTTAGTCTGTCCAGTATAGCGGGGAATGTGGGATGATGCACATCTGGGGTACTCTCGACTTTTGGATGCGTAAGCTTGGGTTAATGTTGTACACTGGCACAGAAATTGGAGAGAATTCTTAGCTATGATTTTATAGTTTAGCCCTTCCGGATTTGTTCTCTTCTGATTTGGAGGTAATTCAATGCCAACACCCACAACCACACCCGATCCCACCCAACTGCCCGCCTGGCAGGCTCTTGCATCGCACTACGACGCTATCAAAGATGTGACACTAAGATACCTGTTCTCCGAGGACCCGCACCGCGGCGAGCACCTGACTGCTGAGGCTGCGGGTCTCTACCTCGATTACTCCAAGCACCGCGTCACCGATGAGACTTTGCGCCTGCTGTTGCAACTGGCCGAAGAGTCGGGTCTACAGGAGCAGATCGCGGCCATGTTCCGGGGCGACAAGGTCAACACCACCGAGGACCGCGCCGTGCTGCACACCGCCTTGCGCGCACCCCGCGACGCCACTACCATGGTGGACGGTGAGAACGTAGTGCCCGAAGTGCATGCCGTGCTCGACCGCATGGATGCCTTCGCCAACTCGGTGCGCGACGGTAGTTGGAAAGGCCACACAGACAAGCCCATTCGCAACGTGATTAACATCGGCATAGGAGGGTCGGACCTCGGCCCCGTCATGGCCTACGAGGCCCTTCGCTACTATAGCCGGCGCGATATGACCTTCCGCTTCGTGTCCAACATCGACCCGACCGACTTCGTGGAGGCCACCCGCGACCTCGACCCTGAAGAGACCCTTTTCATCATCGCCTCCAAGACCTTCACCACCCTGGAAACCATGACCAATGCGCAGGCCGCCCGCGCCTGGACTCTGGAGAAGCTGCACGACGAAAGCGCGATAGCGCACCATTTCGTGGCGGTCTCCACCAACGCCGAGGAAGTAACCAAATTCGGCATAGATACCGCCAACATGTTCGAGTTCTGGGACTGGGTGGGTGGCCGCTACTCAATGGACGCGGCTATCGGCCTCTCGACCGTGATAGCCATCGGGCCGGACAACTGGCGCGATCTCCTCACGGGCTTCCACGCCATGGACGAGCACTTCCGCACAACGGCGCTCGAAAGCAACCTGCCCGTGCTGATGGGCCTGCTCAGCATCTGGTACAACGACTTCTTCGGCGCGCAGACAGTGGCCGTTCTCCCCTACGACCAGTACCTCAAGCAATTCCCGGCGTACCTGCAACAACTGACGATGGAGAGCAACGGCAAATCGGTCACTCGCGACGGGCGCCCCGTGACGTACGAGACCGGGCCGATCTACTGGGGCGAGCCTGGCACCAACGGCCAGCACTCGTTTTACCAGCTGATCCACCAGGGCACCAAGCTGATCCCATGCGACTTCATCGGCTTCTGCCAGCCTCTCAACCCGCTCGACAGCCAGCACGAGATGTTGATGGCTAACCTGTTCGCCCAATCCGAGGCGCTGGCTTTTGGCAAGTTGGCGGCGGAGGTACGGGCGGAAGGCGTCGCGGAAGAGTTGGTGTCGGCCCGCACCTTCCCAGGCAACCGCCCATCAAGCACGATCCTGGCCGACCGCCTGACGCCGCAGACCCTGGGCGCGCTAATTGCCCTCTACGAGCACAGCGTGTTCACTCAAGGCGCTATCTGGCAGATCAACTCGTTCGACCAGTGGGGCGTAGAGCTAGGCAAGGTGCTTGCCAGGCGCATCATCCCAGAACTGACCGCCCCCGACGACCCCTCCCTGCAGCACGATAGCTCCACCAACGCCCTGATCCGCCGCTACCGCCAGCACAAAGGATAACCGCAAAGGGAACAATTCTCCCTCTACGCCCGACAATCTAACGATCGACTGTTCCTTAAGAGAGCCAAAGGTCAGCGCCAGAGCACTAACCAGGGCTTTGTCATCCTTCGCTCAGGATGGCACAGGTATATAGCGTTCGTAACAGGCAACCAGGAACCCCCGCCTTACGAAGCAACCTCAGCCTGCGGGGCTTCTGCCCTGTGGCCGCGCCTTTGCTCAGCCAGGAAGTAGCTGCCTATCACGAAGGTGCCTGCCAGCGCCTGCAACACAATCCCTTCCCACGTGGGGTACAGGCCGAACCACAGCCCCGCCCAGTAGGGCATCTCGGCCAGCGCCTGGATCGGGTGGGTCGGCAGCCACCCTACGATCTGGAGCACGTGCACAGTATTCCCAACCATGATCAGCAGGACCCCCCCGATCATTATCCCCGTAGCCACCAACATCTTCTTATAAGGCAGCTTGGCCTGTAGCGCCAGCACCACCACGCCTATCGCGAGCGTGCCCGCCAGCCCCACCGAAAGCCCCACCAGCACCGCGCCCACCCCCGCCTCAAGCACCAGCGCCTGCAAAAATAGCACCGACTCGAACCCCTCGCGATAGATGCTTGTGAAGCCGAGCAGCGCGAATCCGATCACCTGCGCCGCGTCCCCGCTGATCCCCGCGCCCATGAGCCGCTTCTTCCTACTGTGGAAGTTGGCGATCCAGCCCGTCCAGTAGGCGTTGTGGAAGAACCAGTTGGTGATCAGCAGCAGCACCCCGATAGCGATCAGCGACACTACAGCTTCCAGGGTCACGCCCAGGAAGGCGAACGCGCCCAATATCCCCTGCGCCAGCACCCACGTGATCGCCGATGCCCCGAAGGCCCCAGCCGCGCCCCACGAAAGCGGTCCCCTGAATCGCCTGTTAGGACCGTTCTTCAGGCTGCCAAGCAGCGATGCCAGGATCAGCACTGCCTCCAACCCCTCCCGAAAGACGATGATGCCCGCGTTGGTCGCCACCGCCGCCGCCGCGCTGCTCCCCTGGAGTGCCTCCTCCGCCTCATCGAGCTTCTGCCGTAGCTCGGTGCGCGTGGCCTGCACCTCCGATAGCGGCGCATGCGTCTGGATCAAATATGCCAGCCCCCTGGGCTCCCCCTGCCCGTACCAGAATAGGCTCTCCAGCGGGATTATCAGGTGCCCGGCAAATGCCGCCATGTTGGCCTCAGGCCCGAACTCCAGCGCCGAGTACGCCGACAGCCTGAGCAATTCGGCCTTGTCGTACTGCCCCGCCGCCACCGCCTCCTCCAACTGGTCGAGCAGCGACCTTATCTCGTCGAAGCCCGAAGGTTGGTTGGACTGTAGCCATGCCGCAGGCGCAACCTGGTCGAATCGCGCCACGATCCCGTTGGTACGCGCTTTGATAGTGCCGACCGCCACCACTTCCTTTTGCGAGGCGGCATCGGCCAATTGGCTATCCAGGCCCGCCAGCATTTGATCAAGCTCGGCTGCGCCATCAGGGTTGGCGGCTTGCAGGCCCGACCTCAACCTGTCGAAGGCCGCTACAGCCTCCTGGTACAGACTCCGCGCCTTCTCCATCTCGGCAGGGCGTATAACACGAAGCCTCTGCCCTCCGATGCCGCTGCTGATACTCTTCTCATATTGCTCAGGTATCAAAGCCAGCGTCGAGCGAAACTGCCGCGCATCCCGTCCAGGGTCCGCGCTATCGGTCGTGCCCGTACCCGTCCCGCTATTGACAGCAGCAGCCGTAGGAGTAGCCTGAAGACTGGAATTACTCGGGGTCGCCTGAGAAGCAGGCGGAGGAGGTGGCGCGGGCAATAAATCGCAAGCCGCAAGCAAGGCCGCGATCACAGGCAAAATCAATATCAGAGGCAGGAAGCGCCGAATAGCGTATGCTCTAAACATCGGACGGCTTAATGATTATCAAAGACCCGCCCACAGTCAAGGTGTCAGGAGCATTTTTGAGCGAATGTTAATCTTGCGAGTAGTCGGTAGTCGGTAGTCGGTAGTCAGGAACCAGGAACTTGGAACTTGGAACAGATCGTTCGCTCATTTTCCAGGTGGTTCTGAGAATTGCCGAAGCACTACATCTAGTGTTCGACATCATCAACTCACTAAATGGAGGTCAGCCATCGAATGTGTTTCTCAGACCTCGAGGCCCCAACCCTTGTGGCAAGGGCCTAAACCGGTCTTTGGAGCCCAATTCGGCCACTTATCAAACCGAGAGGCTTATGCTAAGCGTGCAATTTCTCCAATTAGCCCAAAAATGAGCGAACGATCTGTTGGAACTTCCGGCTACCGGCTACCAGCTACCGACTACCGGCTACCGGCTACCGGCTACCGGCTACTCATGCCTCAACGCCGCCAAAGGATCAAGCCGCGCCGCCCTGAACGCCGGGTACAGCCCCGCGAGTATACCCACCAGCGTCGCGAACGCCAGCGCCGCCAGTACCAACTCAGGCGTCACCACGAAGAAAGGCGCGTCAATGGGCACTGACTGGCTCTTGAGATAGTTGTCGATGAGCACGTTCAGCACAAGCCCCAGTATCCACCCCAGCACCACGCCCACGATCCCGCCCAGCAGGCCGATCATCCCCGCCTCCATCATGAACATCCTCAGCACGTCGCCATTTGACGACCCCAGCGCCTTCAATATGCCGATCTCCCGCGTCCGCTCGTAGATCGCCATGATCATCGTATTCACGATCCCGATCGATGCCACCAGCAGCGCAAGCAACCCTATTGACGACAACATCACTTCCAGGATCGAAAAGATGCGGTTTACCTGGTCGAGGAAGGTTTGCAGGGTGGCCGAGCTAAACCCCATCGTATCCTCGATCTGGTGCGATACCTGCGTGGCAGAATTCAGCGAATCTGTGTGTACCACCGCCGCCGAATAACCATCCGACTCCAGGATCGTGGGGTCGTTGTACCACCACTCTTTCACCGCCAGTTTATCGGCGTTGCCCAGGTCCACCGACCCCGACCCATCCAGCACCCCCGCTATCGTGGTGGGGAAGGTCTGCTTGTCCCCCCTCGGTGCCGTCACGGTGAGGGTGGCCGCCTGCCCCACCAGCCCCGCGAACTGGTCCTGGCTGTAGCCCGCGCCCTGCAAAAGCCTCCTGTTGAGCACGATCCCATGCGCATCGGGCGTATCCTCAAGCTCCTTGCCCGCCAGCACGACGGTGGCATTGTTGAACAGCCGGGCCTGTGGGTTGGTTTCGCGTATCGCTACAGGAAAGGTCTTATCCCCAACGGTCAGGGTCATCTCAGGCACCGCCGGCAGCGTCAGTTGCACCTCGACCGAGATCACCCCCGACAGTTTCGCCATCTGGTCTACGGCCTCGTTGTTGAGCGGCTTTTCGGGCCGCTGCCGGGCGTATGGGTTGTACGCGCCCGCCGGCTGGGATTGATAGTTGGGCGTGACGAATACCGTTTGCAGGCCGAGCTGCTTGATGGTGTCGGTCACCTGCTTCTGTATGCCGATGCCGAGCGACACCATCGTTATAATCGTGATGATCCCCACGAACACCCCGATGGATGTCAGCACGGTTCGCACCTTGCGCCGCCCCAGGTTCTGCGTGGCCGTCAAAAGTGTATCAGACAGTTTCATGTTCTTCTATCGCCACTATCTTCCCATCGCGCAGCCGCACCAGCCGGTCGCCGTATTCCGCCACCATCATATCGTGCGTCACTATAATCAACGTGAGGCCGCCCGCGTTCAACTCGCGCAACAGTCCCATCACTTCAGTGCCCGTGACGCTGTCGAGGTTCCCGGTCGGCTCGTCGGCCAGCAAGATCGAGGGGTGGTTCGCCAGCGACCGCGCTATTGCCACCCTCTGCTGCTCGCCGCCCGAAAGCTGGTTGGGCCTGTGATCGGTGCGCGCACCCAACCCCACCTGCTTCAATAGCTCGCGCGCCTGTTCGCGCCGCTCGCTTCGCGCCATCTCCGACACCATCAGCGGCACTTCCACGTTCTCGAGGGCGGTCCTGTGGGGCAGCAGATTGAAGCTCTGGAACACAAACCCGATCCGCTCGCGCCTGTGCGCCACTAACCTCTTGGCCGACGCCTTCGCGATATCCTCGCCGTCCACCCAGATCTCGCCACTGGTCGGCCTGTCCAACCCGCCGAGCAAATTGAGCAGAGTAGACTTTCCCGACCCCGAAGGCCCCACCAGCGATATAGCTTCCCCGCGTGCGATCTCCAGGTCAACCCCGGCCACAGCCGCCACAGAAGTAGGCCCCACCCTGTAGTTTCGGGTGAGGCCCACAAGCTTGATTATCGGTTGCTCAACCATCATTTCAATTTTAGATTTTAGATTTTGGATTACGGATTTATTTGGGCTTGGTAGCAATCCGAAATCTAAAATCTAAAATCCGCGATCTATTTCAGTCCTTCCGCGATCTTGGTGGCTTCGTCGAGCGTCAGCTTGCCGTGGAGCACCACGTACACGCCGCTGTCCTTCTCCTGCCACATCAGCGATGTCCACCCTCCGCCATCGGGCGAGAATGCCTTGCCCGGCACGCCCCGTATAGTCACGTCCTTGAGCGCGTCAGGCGCGTTCACCCCGCTGAACCCATCGCCCAGGCCCATCATCTGGCTCATCATGTCCTGGTTGCTGCCCATCATGCCCGCTGCCCTTCCCAGGTGCGCTTCCATGATAGTGAAGTCAAGGTCCTTCGAGGAATAGCTCAACTGCACACCCCCGCCCATCGCCTTCTGCATCTGGGTCACGCCAACCAGGGTCGCGCCATCGGGCACATACGAAGGCTCAAGCAGCGTCCACCCCTGGCCCTTGGCGTAGTCGCGGGCGTCCGGCAGAGTGGTCTGCTTGGGCTGCGCCTGGTCTGCCTTCTCATCCAGGTCCACCGTCTTGGCTCCTGCGGGCACCTGCAACACGAAGGTCCCCTGGTCAAATGTCTTGTTCAACTCCACCCCACTGGCCGTGTAAGTAAAGCTGCCGATGTTCGGGTGTTCCAGCGTCATCTTGACCGGTATCCAGTTGTTCTGGTCGACCCACAGCGTCGCGTGCAGGTCCTTGATCAGCACCCCCGCCTCCATCGCATATGTCTGCGGAATGCCAAGCAGCGTGGCGGCGTCCGGCTTGGGCGTCACATCCAGCTTGTATGTATCGACATCCGACACCTTCTCGCTGCCCGACAGCTTGATGTCCGAAGCCGAGATCACCTTGTCGATCTCGCTCTCCATGTCGATCCCGGCCATCATGGTCTTGATCTCGTCGGGAACCTTGTCCGCGAACTTGCTCGGCGTGGCTGTATAAACAGTGTTGTTGGCCGCATCCAGCGCGTACACCTTCTGCCCGTCGTAAACGAGGATCGCGCCCTTAGCGCCCGGTATGCTGGCGCTGTCCACCTCCACGCGCGCCTTGTCGGGCGTCTCTCGCCAGTACTTCAGCGTCACATTGACCGAATCAGGCAGCTTGGCAAGCGGGTCCTTGCTGTTGCTCTGCGACGATTGCGAGGTGGGCATAATCCCAGCCAGCAGCGTCCTGATCCCGTCCTTATTGATAGTGAGCGCCAGGTCAACCGTGCCCTGCACGCTGGTAACATTCTTCATAGCGTCGCGCACGTTCTGCACGACCTGATCGGCGGTAACGTTCTGCGCGCCCAGGCCTGCGCCTGTGCAGGATGCCAGCAGTGGCGAGAGTGCCAGTGCCAGCGCGACCGGCGCGAATAGCCGTGTTCGTTTCATACTATCACCCCTTCTCTTTCCTGTGTGGGAGCCGCGTTGTTATCTCTTTTATGTTATACGTACCACAAGTCAACAAGGATACACAAATCTCAAAATATCCTCCTTCATCCTAACACCTGATCTCCCTTTATGTCCAGCACTTGAGTGCCAACTTTTAGCCATTCGCAGACAACATAACCTGCATAGCTCGACCCAACACCCCAGATCCTATAGAATAGTACCCGCGTTCGCCTCATTCACAACAGAACGGAGCTATATTAATGACTGCTACAGACCAGGCCCTAGAATCCAACGAACAATATGCAAAGAACTTCACCTCAAGCGACTTGCACGCGCCCCCTGCCCGCAAGCTCGCAATAGTGACCTGCATGGACGCACGCCTCATGCCCGATCAAATCCTCGGCCTGGGCATAGGCGATGCCCACATCATCCGCAACGCGGGCGGGATCGTGACCGAAGATGCCCTGCGCTCCCTGGTGATCTCCCATCACCTTCTCGGCGCGCAGGAGTTCATCATCATCAACCACACCGACTGCGGACTGCTCGCCTTCAAAGACGAAGACCTCCGCGAAAAGTTGGAGAGCGAGACAGGCGTATCCACTGTATCCCCCGTGACCTTCCACACCTTCGACGACCTGGAGTCCAACGTGCGCCGCCAGGTCCAAAAGGTGCAATCGCACCCCTGGATCCCCGACTCCGTCTCGGTGCGCGGCTTCATCTACGACGTAGAGACTGGCAGGCTAGCAGAAGTGCCGTCCGATCCTCAGAAGAACGACTAAAGCGCGTTCAGTAAGCGTTCAGACTTGTGGTCAAAGACTTTGTAGGGGCACCCTTTATGGGTGCCCTGTACGCCTGCCACGATCTCTCCCCACCAGGGCACCCCTAGTGGGCAATGTTGTCGCATAAAAACACCAGCATAGAAATACCAATAGAAATACCAATTGTAAGATGTACCCTTGTAAGTACCCGATGGAATGCCCCAAGCCAAGTCCCGAAGGGACGCAAAAGCGTAGCCCAGGGCGTAAGCCCTGTGGTAAGCCCAGGAAAATGCTATAGCCCCGTAGGGGCGTAAGAACAAGATCTCTACAGTCCTGTATGATGCAATGCTCTTACGTCCCTGCGGGACTACTTGCTTGGGTGGCATAAGATCCACAGGGCTTACGCCCTGGGCTATGTTCTGTCATCCTTTCGGGACTATGTTGGGATGGTGTACAAACAGGGCACCCGTTAGCAGAGTCCGCACTTGTGCCACGTTTGTGGGTTCATACGACAATATTGCCCACAAGGGGTGCCCCTACAACTATACTCCACCACCTGAACTCTGAGCATTTATCGCTTCAGGGCAAACGCATCTAAATTGGTATCAGTCGAAAACGGTTCAAATCAGCCTTCTACGATAGCCAGTAAACCTATCCGAGGCTCACATTTCGCCCCACAAGCCGGTCTCCATGGTAGTGAAGCGGCACCTTGCAACCGTTTCTTGGCCTTGAACCACCGCTGATGGGTTGTTCAGCCCTTCGATTCTGGCCTTTTGGCCCAAAACGAGTTTAGATGCGTTTGCCTTGTGCGAACATATACCGTTACCTACTGCCTCCCGTCTGCCGTCATGGGGTCGAGGCGGAAGACGGGGCAGCGGGGAGCGGCCTGGGCGAGGGTGTCGGGGTTGGCGGGGAGGCCGAGGATGCGCTCAAAGAAGGGGAGGCCGTGAGGGACCTGCACTGGAAACTGCCGCAGGATAGGCGGGCGCTGTTCGACAGGTAGCTCGACCATGGCTACCTGCTCGCGGTTGCGACCCCTGGTGAGGTAGCCCCAACCGGAGGCGCGGGCGTTCTTGACCCACTCGGTATCGTACCCGGTGACTATGTAGCGCTTGCCGTCAACTGTAACGAGCGAGACGGGGGTGCTGTGAATGTTGCCGCTCTTCCTGCCGGGTATTGAGAGGATGTGCTGCGTGCCAAGGGCCAGGCCTAGGCGGTTGAAGAAGGTGACGATGAGGTTGGCGGGCTTGAGCCACCGAGGGAGTCTATTCTTGCTGGTCATCTGTGGTTCCTGTCTGCGAGTTTGCGTTGGGTGGCGATTCAGGCTGTGCCATTCCGGCGTGGCGACTGTGCCAGTCTATGAGAGTGCCCCACGATTCCTGTTCGATGCGCCATGGGAGGGCTGCTACCCATTCTCGCTCGGCTTGCAACATGGCGAACTGATAATCGACCTCCACCAGCACTAGGGGGTCTATGCCTTGCTCGCGGTAGGATGCGAGGTTCGCGCGCAGGCGACCGATCTCGCGGTCGAGGTGGCTCAGCCTTTCGTGCAGGAGTGCATTCACCTCGGCGGGCGGAAGGGCAGGCAGCAGTGCAAGCCCGGCTTGAAAGTGCGGGTACTCTTTGATAGGGGTGCTAATCAACTCGCGCAGCCACCGGTGCATCTCGTCCCGACCGGCCGGGGTGAGCGCGTATGTCGTGCGTTCGGGGCGGCGTCCCTCGCGGGTTGTGTCGCGCTGGACGATGAAGCTTTCGCGCTGGAGAAGCCCGATAATGGTGTAAAGGGAGCCATAGGGGAGCTTGATGCTCTCTTCCTTGTTCCGCTCGCGCAGGAGCGCCGCCATCTCGTACGGGTGCATCGGACGCTCGAAGAGGAGAACCAGCACGGCCAGAGCCAATGGATTGGAGATCTTTTGCTTTGACATTCGATATACTCGTTACCATATATCCGGTGGCGAGTATATCAGATCCGCGCGTGAGTGTCAAGGCGACAGCGCCAGATCTACGGGCAAACGCATCTAAATAATGCTCGGGCGGTTCAACCGGACAATCTTGTGCCTAGCATGAAGTCATCAGTCTGACAAATTCACCTACTACGTCTCATAATTCGGGCGAATCCGGACCTTGGCCGCATCAATCCCATGCGTAAACCAATTTAGATGCGTTTGCCCTGTTTATCGCGGTCATACCTGGTGATTACCCACATCTCGTAAGGGAATAGCAAAGCTCTGCTCCATGTGGTAAGAAGGGAGTGTCGAACAACCTTCACAAGCCACAGAGAGGAGGCAGAGCTTTGTGTAACCGTATTCTACCTATCGCACAGGTGCTTGCCAAGTTGCCGCAAGCCGAGTTGGAACAGAGTTTGAGGGAGTTTGTGGCTCCACTGACCGAATTGTTACCAGATCAGAGGCTCAGACGAATAGTGCCAGTAGCGGTGCAGGGCATCTTGGCAGGGCAAAGCCCAGTGGTGACGGCTATGGCTCAAAGCGTGTCCCGTCAGGAAGCAGACCCTTGGGCACAAGCCAAGCGAGTGTATCGCTTGCTCAACAACACTCATTTCAACCACACTCAATTGCTGGACGGGTTGTACCGAGTGGCCCAGCACAACGCGCAAAGAGAGAAACCTCCATATCTGGTGGTAGCAGTTGATCCGGTGAACTTTGAGAAACCCTACACACAGCAGTTAGAGGGGGTGAGTATTGTGCATAAGAGCACCCCACCCGATTTGCACGGCAAAGCACGCCTAACGCATGGATACCCAGCCATTACGGCTACCATGGTCAATACCCAGGTGCCCGCCACCACCTATGCTCAGTGGTTCTCCTACACCACTGAGGACTTTCTCAGCCAGAACCGAGAGGTGGAGCGAGCCATCAACACTACCCGCCAACTCTTCCCCTCACCTGGCTATCAGGTGCGCTTTGTAGGGGACAGTGGGCTTGATGACCAGAAGGTGTTTGCACAGGTTGAGAGAGTGCAAGCCAAGTTCATAATCCGAGCCTGTCACCTAGAGCGGATAGTGCAAGTGTACAATCCTCGCTTGGACAGATGGGAGACGCAGAGCTTACAAGACTTGGTAGGCACTATGCCGCATGAAGGGAAGTTTGAGGCCAGCTTCAACCATGCAGGCTACAGTTGGTTCACCACAGTCAAAATGGGGTGGCTGCTCATCAGACTGCCTGAAACTGAAGAGCATATATGGGTGTTGGTGGCCGAAGACCAAGATGACAAAGGCAAAGAGCGCACATTAGTGTTGCTCACAAACGTGCCGATACACTCGATGGAAGATGCCCAGCAGGTATACTCGGATTGGCGCTTGAGAGGGCGTATCGAGGCAGGCTACCGTTTCGACCAAGAGCAAGGTTTAGACGTGGAAGACATGAGAGTACGCACCATTGAGAGGATGCGGCGGCTGTTTGTGCTGGTGCTGTTGGCTGCTCAGTTCGTCTTCTACTTGATGCGGAGTTGGCCTGCCTCTGCTGTGCGGTGGCTGCGTAAGTTGGGTGGCAAGTTAGGTCTGAGCGCGGACAGGGACGGGCCGTACATCGTGCTGAGAGGGTTGGGCGCCGTCTGGCAGGCGGTGGCTGCTCTCACCTGGCTCATTGTCTGTCCATTCCCTCATCAGGAGTTCCTGACATGTGGGTAATCACCAGCGGTCATACTTCTTGACACTACCCCTTACGTCGCCTATAATAAGAGGTACGATCACATTTATGGGCTATCACCGAAGGGGGGGATATTAGTGTCTGAAGTAACAGTCGGCGACAACGAAAGCTTCGAAAGCGCACTGCGCCGCTTCAACAAGAAGGTGCAGCAGGACGGCATCCTGGCCGAAGCGCGCCGCCGCGAGTTCTACGAGAAACCGAGCGTGCTACGCAAACGCAAAGAAGCCGCTCGCCGCCGCAAGGCAATGTTGAAATCCTCCCGGTAAGCCCGGATAATCAGGACCAAAGTCGAAGGACGAAGGACGAACAAGAAGCATCGTCCCTCGTCCTTCGCCATTTCACACCCAACGACGAGTGACGAGTAGCAAGTTCCGACTATCGACTACCAACTACTCGGAACCAGGAACCAGGAACTAGGAACTATCCTCCTCCATCCCCCACCCCCAAAGGTGAACCAATGACCCTCAAAGACCAGCTACTAAAAGACCTCCACAACTCCATGCGTAGCGGTGATCTACTTCGCAAAGAGACCCTCCGCATGGCCCGCTCCGCCGTCCGCAACGCCGAGATCGACCGCATCGCTGAACTTGACGACGCGGGCGTGCAGGATATCCTCCGCAAAGAGATCAAGCAGCGCCGCGAATCCGCCGAGGAATATGAGCGCGCCAGGCGTATGGACCTCGCAGACAAAGAGCGCGCCGAGGCCGCCATCCTCGAAGCCTACCTCCCCCAGCAAATGACCGAAGACGAGATCGAGGCCGAGGTACGCGCCATCCTCACCGAGACCGGCGCTCGCGAAATGAGCAAGGTCATGCCCGTCGCCATGAGCCGCATGAGAGGCAAAGCCGACGGTCGCCTCGTCAACCGCGTGGTCACCCGTCTCCTCGCCGAAGGCTGATCCCCATTTCCCCCGGCTTGCAGGAGGGCAATATGGATTCGCACGCAGAGCTCACCTCGCGGCCCTATGAAGACCGGGACATCGAGGCGGTTTGCGACCTCCTCAACCTGTGCGATGTTATCGACCGGCAAGACGACCACTACTCCGTCGAGCAGCTAAAGCAGCGCTACGCGTCCTCCACCCTCGACCGCTTCAACGATCAGCACGTCTGGGAGGACGCGCAGGGTCGTTTGGGCGCCTTCGCCCAGGTCTGGAGCCACCCCTCCAATTCCACACTAGATTGCTACTTCTATTTCCGCGTACACCCCGATATGCGCGGTACCGCCATAGACCGCGAGATAATCGACTGGGCCGTCCATCGCTCACACGAAGCAGGGCAGCCGCGCGGCTTGAAATCCGTGCTGATGGGCCGGGTGTTCGACCACGACGCCTATTCGCGTGGCCTGTTCGAGCAGCAAGGCTTCCAAATAGTGCGCTTCGGCCTTCGCATGGAGCGCCCCCTGCGCGACCCCGTGCCCGCTCCGGTCTTTCCCGATGGCTACACACTGCGCCACGCCGAAGGTGAGGAAGATATCGCGCCCTGGGTCGATTGCTACAACCACTCCTTCATCGACCACTGGGGCTTCCACCCCGACACCGTGGAGGAACGCAAGCACCACCTCCAGCGCCCAGGCTACCACCCTGAGCAAGACCTTGTGGCCGTAGCGCCTGATGGCACTTTCGCCGCCTTTTGCTTGTGGTACATGGACGACCCCGCTAGTGATGCACAGGCTGGAAGGGTGGGCATAATAGGCCTGCTTGGCACTCGCCGGGGACATCGCGGGCTTGGGCTTGGTCGGGCTATGCTAATGGCTGGCCTGCAACATCTCAAAGAGTCGGGCGCCGACATAGCCAGACTGGGCGTCGACGCCGAGAACCCCACCGGTGCAGCTGGCCTTTACGAGCGTGCAGGCTTTGAGAAAGTAGCCACTCGTATCAGCTACCACAAGGACGTTTAACCCCTCCCTAACCCTATCCCCTTTGACAGCTCCCGCTTTATGTTATACTTACGACGAGCGGACACGCGACACCGGTCGAATAACGATGCGCCTGTCTAAGACCGGTTTCCAGGAGTGGAACGACGACGGGAATATCAATTCCTTTGAAGCACTGCATCTCGCGTAGCGTGGTCGGACACTGGGCAGAGTGACCGTTCCGCCTCTTTCCAGGACGGCAGGTCACATACATGAGCGATAAGAACCCCACGGCTGGCGATTTGAACCAGGCCAATCCTGCATCACCCATCCAGCCTGCGGAATCCACACAAGCAAACCCCACCCCCGACAATGCGAGCTCTCGCTCCACACAGGCGAGTGGCCCCAGCACCGGTGGACTGCGCGCGCTCAGACGTGCTTTCCCCACCTTCCGCTCGCTCTATGCGCGGCAGCAGGCCGAGAGCGTTCCGTACAAGGGCAAGCCTGTCCATCTCATCGTTTCGGCCATCCTCCTCACAGTTCTCATCACCCTCCTGATGAGCATCCCACTCCTGCCCGGACAGGTCGAACTTGAGCCTGGCACCCCGGCCCCCCAGGACATCTATTCCCCCGCCTATCAGCGCTTCGAGTCGCAGGTGCTGACCGACCAGGCCCGCGAAAAAGCCCGCGAGGACCCGTCGAACGAGGTGTGGGTTCAAGACACCAACCTCATCCAGCAGAATCGCTCAATTATCCAGAACAATCTCTCCGTGCTGGACATGATTCGCCTGGATGCGAGCATGGACTCGCCACCATCTTCGCATCGCGAGCCTGCTTTCCAGGGCATCACCCTCACCGAAGAGCTTCTCAACGTCCTCATCCTTCTCCCCCAGTCCGAATACCAGTCGTGGCGGGATAACGGGGTGTTCGCCTCCTACGATTCCAATATGCGCGGCAGGCGTCTTGCCAGCGAGGCCGATGTTGCCGTTGCCCGCGCCGCCCTCTTCGATAGGCTCCCCTCTTCCTTCTCAACCGATGAAAAAGAGGCCGCTGTTGCCTTCGTCTCCCCCATGATCGTCGTCAATATGCGCCTCGATGAAGACCAGACCAACGCGCGCCGCGAGCAGGCTGCCGCCAATGTCGTACCAGTGATCCAGGTGGTACAAAAAGGCGAGGCCATCCTGCGTCAGGGAGAGCTTGTCACCCCCGAAGCCATAGAAAAGATGCAGGAAGCGGGCCTCCTCAGGCGAGACCTGACCTTCGCCGGTTTGGCAAGTACCGGCGCGCTGGTCGGCCTCTTCATGCTCCTTCTGCACCTTTACATCTTCAGATATACTCCCCAGGTATGGCAGCGCCAGCGCCAGGTTGTCCTCATCGGCCTCCTGATCCTGGGCACGGTGGGTGTGGCCCGCGTCTTCCTGCCGGGTCACGCGTTCCTCCCCTACCTTCTCCCTCTTGCCGCCGTCTCGATGCTGATCGCCGTCCTGATCAACACAGATGTGGCCGTGCTTGTCACACTTGTCCTGTCGGTGCTCACCGTGCTTGTCGCCAACGGCACCAACCTGTCGATGGAACTCACCCTCTACTACTTTGTGAGCGGCCTTGCGGGTATCTTCAGCCTCACCCATGTTGAGCGGGTCAGTACCTTCGCGCGGGCGGGCGCTTTCATAGCCCTCTCCTGCTTCCTTGCCGTCTTTACACTGAATGTGATCACTGCCGCCCCCATTGATTGGAACTCCATCCAGAGCTTCGTCCTTGCTGCGGTCTTCAACGGCGTTGTATCCGCCTCTATCACCTATGCTGCCTTCTCTCTCCTCGGCACCCTCTTCGGCATCACCACTCCCGTCCAATTGATGGAGCTTGCCCATCCCGACCAGCCTGTGCTGCGCCGGCTGATGCAGGAGGCCCCCGGCACATACCATCACTCCCTTGTGGTCAGCAATCTTGCCGAGCGCGCCGCCGAAATGATCGGGGCCGACGCTCTCCTCACCCGCGTCTGTGCCTACTACCACGATATAGGCAAGGTCATGCACCCCTACTACTTCATCGACAACCAGAGCGGAATGAAGAATATCCATGACAAGCTCGACCCGCGCGAGAGCGCGGCCATCATCGCGGGTCATGTGCGCGATGGCGTTGAGCTTGGGCGCAAGAGCCGCCTGCCCAGGCGCGTGCTCGACGCTATCCCTCAGCACCACGGCACCATGCTGATCCAGTACTTCTACTACAAAGCATTGAAGGAAGATCCCAACACCAACCCCGACGATTTCAGGTATCCCGGCCCCAAGCCCCAGACCAAAGAGAACGCCATCCTCATGCTGGCCGACGGTGTGGAAGCCACTGTACGCGCTATGGCCCAGGCAGGCGCTCTCGATAAGCCCCCCACCCCCAACAGCGACGCCAGCGAAAGCCCCGGCCTCTACAACAACACCGCCTCCCTCCCTAACGATACCCTGATCAACACCGTACACCGCATCATCAGCGAGCGCATAGAGGACGGCCAACTGGACGAATGCGACCTGACAGTGCGCGATATTGCCCGCATCCAGGAGGCGTTCGTCAGCATGCTCAAAGGCATCTATCACCCCAGAGTGCAATACCCCAGCAGCACTCAGAAGGAAGAAGAGCAGCCAACCCCATCTCCCGATGGCGCACGTCCCGCCGAAGCCAAAGGCCACACCACATCTCCCCTCGCCGATGGAATGGTCTCCAATGGGCATGTTTCCCAGCCCGCAAACGGCTACAGCAATGGGCACACTGCGGCTCTCAATGGCACGAACACCGCTGGCGAACAGCAGCAAGCGCCCGCACAGCCCACAACCCGCGAACCCTGATCGTGTGATATGGGCGAAAAATCTTCAATGGAACACGACTCACAAATAGCACCTGAACAGGGCGGCACAGTAAGCGCCGACCCTGGTTCCGACTACCTCATTACAGTGCAGGTAGACGACCAATTTGAAGACAAAGTAGACGCCGGTGCCCTTCACACCCTCGCCATCTCCGTGTTGCGCGCCGAGAAAAAGGTCGGTCCCCTCGAACTGGGCGTGGTAGTCACCACCGACGACGAAGTGCTGGCCCTCAATCGCCAGTACCTCGGCCACGACTACAAAACCGATGTGATCTCCTTCAGCATGGAGGACGAGGACACCGGCCCCGGCTTCCTCACCCCCGCCGAGCGCCCCCCTTACCTGGGCGACGTAGTTATCTCCTACGACCGCGCAGCCGACCAGGCTCCCGATTACGGCCACACCACCGCCCAGGAGGTCGCCACCCTCCTCATTCACGGCATCCTCCATCTCCTCGGCTGGGACGATACCGGCGAGGAGTCCCGCGCCCGCATGCACGCCCGCCAGGATGAGCTTCTATCCCAGGCCGGTCCCACCTTTTAGCTCTCGGACATAACTGCCCAACTGTGCAACAATCCAAGTCCAAAATCGAAAACCCGAAATCCAAAATAATCCAGAGCTTTGTCTACGCCTTCGCGGGGGTGCGCTACTGCTTCCGTACTCAACTCAACTTCCGCATCCACCTGGCAATCGCCCTGCTTGCCATTTTCCTCGGTATCTACCTGGGCCTTTCATGGGTCGAATGGGCGCTTATCGCCACTGTAATCGCGCTCGTACTGGTCGCCGAGATGGTCAACACAATGGTAGAAGCCCTGGTGGATCTCGTAACTCAACAGTACCACCCCCTTGCCAAGATAGCCAAAGACGTATCGGCGGGCGTGGTGCTCCTGACTGCCATAAGCGCAGCCATTGTGGGTATTCTGATTTTCCTGCCAAAACTCCTGAGCCTGTAACCCACATCCGTATCTAGCTGTAGGCTCGGTTGGCGCTCGTACACGCTGGGAGGACTGTGTAGGACGTCTGCCGAGTTCGTCTTTTCTCTTGCAATTTTCCACACCCAATCCATCCACATCCGCTTGACTGCCCTTTTCCCCTAAGTTATAATTATCGTGACGACCAAGCAGTTAGCCACACCGCTGCCGTCTAGGTCGGCGAGAAGCGAGGGCGCTTCATTCATATAATAAGAGGAGGCTATATAAGATGGCCGAAACAAGTACAGTAGAGAGCGTAATAGAGAGCAACTTTGAGAGCGTGGTGCTCGCATCCGAGACACCTGTAGTCGTCGATTTCTGGGCACCCTGGTGCGGGCCGTGCCGCATGGTCAGCCCTATAGTGGAAGAACTGAGTCATGAGTATGGCGATTCAGTGCGCTTCACCAAAATGAACACCGACGAGAACGAAAACACCATGATCGAATACGGTATCACCAGCATCCCCACCCTTATCATCTTCAAGGATGGTCTCGAAGTGAACCGCCTCGTGGGCTTCGCCCCCAAAGACCAGCTAAGGCGGCAAATCGACCGCTCACTGTCTGCCTAGCCCTTATCCCAAAAGTGGAAAACAAGAAGGGACCGCCAGGCGGTCCCTTCTTGTTTTCCACGTTGCTCCCGCTAATCCGTAGCAGGTTTAGCCTTCCCCTTCGCCTTGGCGTACATCACAGGTGGCCTCCCTTTGAGCGCGATCGAGATCGCCTTGCGAAACGGCGTCCGCTCAAACCCACCGATCTCCGCCAGCCGCTCGTCCTTAGTGCTGCTGCCCCCGATAAGCATATCAACCTGGTCCCTGGTGATCAACTTAGGCATCACCGCCTCGATAAGCGGCACCACGGGCCGCACCAGCGCCAGCGGCGCGTGAAACAGCCACCCCTTCTTGCCCCGCGCCTCCACAGTCCTTCTTAGCATCTCGTTGAACTCGAAAGTCTCAGGCCCCCCGATCTCGAATGTCTGGTTGGTGTACCGGTCGTCATCAAGCGCCTGCGCATAATACCGTGCCATATCGCGCACGTACAGCGGCTGCACCGGGTAATTGCCCGATCCGAGCACAGGCACCACAGGCAGCATCGTCAACTGCTTGAGCAGGCCCACGAACTCTCCCCCAGGCCCGATCAGGAACGACGGGCGAAATATCACATACGGGATCTCGCTCTCCTTGACCGCCTTCTCGCCCCGTACCTTATTCTCAAAATACCCCGTCGGTATACTGCTCGCGCCAAGCGCGCTCATAAACAGGATGCGCTTCACCCCCGCTTCCTGGGCGGCCTTCACCATATTCTCCGCGCCCTCGCCCATCACCCGGTCGAAAGTCTGCCCCTTGCTGCGTACCTCCCGGATGATCGCCGTCAGGTGGACCACCTTGTCCACCCCCTCCATAGCGCGCCGCACCTCGTCCAGGTCCGTCACATTCCCTTCCGCCGTGTCGTACCCCAGTGCCTTCAACCTATCCAGGCTCTCCCTATCGCGGGACATTACCCTTATCTCGTTGCGCGGCATCTTCCCGTCCAGCGCTTCAAGGATGTACCCACCCACGAAGCCTGTGCCGCCGATTATCAATAACATCTCTTTACCTCTCACTCAATCCTTGATAACCAATCCTCGCCACCCCAGCCACACCAGCAGCGCCCCCAGCACCACGATTGGCAATCCCAGCGCCAGCATACTCTTGCGCCCCATTCCCGTCTCAGGCATATACACCATCCATAGGTCGGCGAAATGGTGCGTGCCCGGATCGTAGTACCATCGCGGCTGCGGGTAGTAGGGCGGTGCGGGCATCGCCTCGACAAGATCGTTCCTGAAGACATGCCCCGCCCACTCCACGGTTACGCTCTCCGGTTTCACACCCAGGTCCTCGTCACGTCCCCCATCTTGCACCGTCGAAGGGTTCCAGGTGTCCGACTGTATTGTTACGCTGGTCGGGCGATCCTGGATTGAAAAGGTGTAATCGGTGCTCACCGGCTGGTTCGGTACGGGCGCTGTGTTCACCCGCACGGGCGCGCCGTCCACCAGTATAGTGACAGTAGCGCGCTGCATCTCAGGCGGCCTGTGGTCCGACAACCTCAGTGTAACATTGAACACCGGAATAACGTCTATCTCAGGCCGTATCTGCATCACTCCCATGCCCGTCGTCCACCGGGGCAGCGCCTCCCCCCGCACCTTATCCCCCTCGCTATACGAAAAACCCCTTTCAAAAAGTGTCACCCCAGCCCCAGGCTAAATCCTCTCCGCCCATTCCTCCACCCTCTGCGTAAGCAAAGTCAAGTGCCCCAGGATGGGCGACGAAGAAGGCACCCAATGCCGCGCCCCATCGTCGTTCACCACGTTGATGTAAGTATCAAAATTGACCACCGCCCCCAGAAAGTTCACCAGCAACCCCAACGCCAGCACGCTAGCAATCGCTACGCGAGACGAAGGACGCCCCGTGATATTAACCGATAAGCTACCTTCGTCCACCGTCCTTCGTCCTCCGTCGAACACCTCCATCACCGGCAGCAACACCAAAGGCAGCACAGGGATCAAATAGCGCGGCCCCCACGAGTCGTCCCCGTGCCAGAACGAATAGATGCTGAACAGCCAGATCACCGGCACCG
This sequence comes from uncultured Chloroflexia bacterium, assembly GCA_963797095.1. GTDB lineage: Bacteria > Chloroflexota > Chloroflexia > QHBQ01 > JADMIH01 > JADMIH01. The sequence continues at coordinate 305,306 of CAWCNY010000002.1, forward strand.
TTGCCGTAACAATGAAAGCGGTCTCAGCCCGGTGCGCGGCAGCGAACCGAGGCCACCACCACAGCGTCAGCACCACAGGCAGCGCGAACCACACCAACCCTTTGCCCGGCGACAGCAACAGCCCGAACGCCCCATCGAACCACGGATAAGTGAGCGTGTTCGTGGGGTCAAGCCCGTACCCCGTAGTGAACGGCGACCCAAAAACGAGTCGGTTGTATATCAGCAATGGCACCAGGCAAATTACAAGCCCCGGCGCCCACCACGCCCCTCGCCTCACCGCCAATCGAAGGAAACCACCCCGTGCATCCGCCCTCGACCCTTCCCAGCTCCGCCACCCTAGATAAACAAAGAACGCGGGCACCATCACCACATACTGCACATTCGTCGCGATAGCCAGCGCCACCAGCGCCCCCGCCACCACCCCACGCCACGGCTTGCCTCCATCCCCGTCCTTCACCAGCAAATAGAACGCCCCAAGCAGAGCCAGCGTCGTCAGCGGCTCCGAAAAGAACGTCCTGCTGTGCGGCCACAAAAACGTGCAGAACCCAAGCGCCAGCGCCCCCACCAGGCTAGCCCTGCGTGAATACCCAAGCGCCAGCCCCAACACCCCGAACAATGCCACGATCCCCGCCCCGATCAGCGCGTTATACGACCCCAATACCAGCCGCAACGGGTACCCCGCCTGGTCCTTAGGGAACAGCCCTCCCACCAGATCCCCCACAGCCACCCACGGCACCGCCGCCAGCGACTGCCCCGGCCCGTACTGGCTGTACATCCGCCCGTCAGCGCCCTTTACCTGCACCAGCGACCCGCTGGCGGGCATCGCCCACGTCCCCTGCTCTACCAGCGACCGCGATGCCGCCAGCATAGTCTCCTCGTCGGGTGAGTAAGTGTGCCCCGACATGGTGAGCAGGTAAATGCCCAGCATAAACATCAACAACCCCGGCCCCCACCCCGGCCCGGGCATCTTCTCTATCCATTTACTCCGTATAGCGGTAGTCATGGCTGCTGTAGAGTATACAGCCTCTACAGGTGCATGTGTTATCTATTCCCACCCATTACGAGCAGCCCTTGCTCGCCAGCAACTCCTTCCCCATCAACCCCAATTCCACCTCATACGGGGTGCCCGCGTTCTCAGGGTGCAACTCAAATCGCGTGCGCTCGAAATACTGCACCGTGTACGGCTTGCCATCGGCCTGGCTTATCTCCACCACCTGCCCCGACAACGGGTACCCGAAGTTGATCAGCCCGTTGTGCGCCTGCCAGTACTCGCCGATCGGGCCCGATATCGCTTGCCCTGTCTCAGGGAAATAGACCGCATCCTTCGGAAGAGTTTGTGGATCCACCGGAGAATACCCCTCCCCACCGGTACGCGCATCAATACGGTCAGCCCCCAGCCGCGTAAGCTGTATCTGGAACTTCAACTTCGTCTGGTTGTCCAGCTTATCCCAATCGGGTATCGTCTTAGCGTACTCAGGGTGATACTCAAATCGCGCCCGCTCGAAATACTGCACCCAGTAATTCCCCTCAAGCCTCTGCTCGGTCAATGGATACCCGAATATCTCCACCCCGCCGAAGCTTTTCCAGTAGCTCTGGAACAGCCCGTTTAAATAGTGCCCGGTCTCAGGCACATAAAGCGGCGGTATCCAATTTGGGTCGGTCGGCGTGGGCGTGGGCGACTGCCTGGTTAGCGGCAAATTGCTCTCCGTCCTGCTCGGCAGCGAGGGTGCTCCCGCGCTCGTCCCTGCTCCCGGCCACCCGTCGCGGAACAGCAGCATGGCAGGCTTCCAGCTACCGTCTCGCCTCAGTAGCCCATAGTAATCCTCGAACAACTCCTTGCCCGACCCCAGCGAGATCCCTGGCGGCAGATCCCATAACTGCCAGTTCATCACCCCAGCTATATCTTCCCCGTTCGCCCCCTCCACCATAAGCTTGTAGAGCAATTCCTGCTGGCTCTCCGTGTAAACAGGGCCGGTACACGCTGGGCCTGTCGGCCAACCCGTCTCTTGCAGCACAATCGGCTTGTCCGAATGGAGCTTGATGTATTTGATCTGCCAGTCTATATTCCCCGCGTTGTAGCTGTGGAAGCTCAGAAAGTCGCTCAGATCGGCGGGCGCAAGCCCCCTCGCCGCCTCGTCAGGGTACGGAGGCCCCGTGTCATCCGCCGTAAACAGCCCATCGTACTGCGACATCCCCACCGTGATCGGGTGGTTAGCATCCAATCGCCTGATCTCCCCCTCCACCGTAGCCATCCACGCGATAAACTCGCGCTGCTTATCGTTGTCGCGCCAGCTTTCGTACTGGTCCGGCTCGTTGTGCAGGTCCCACGCCAGCACCCTATCGTCCGTCGCGAACGCACTCACTATTGCATCAACATACAGCTTATTGCGCCGCTCGGCCTCTGCCTGCGGCAGCGTCTCTTTGCCGGGATCATAGAAGTCGAACAGCGCCATGATCACCTTCATGTCCATCTCGCCCGCGATCTGCACCATCTGGCGCAACTCGTTGAGGTAGACCGGCACCACTTCCCCCGTATCCTTATCGGTCCACCCCGTCGCAGGACTATAGGGCACCAGCACCCGCACCGAGTTCACCCCGATCTCTTTGGCCCTAGCAAGATCACTCCTGGCCGCTGCCCCATCCCACTGGCTCCACATATAGGCCCACGGTTGATCTTTGGGATAAAAGTTCACTCCCTTCAGCTTGATCGGCTGCCCGTCAAACACAAGCTGATCGTCCTGCACAGTAACAAAATCGCCTGCACTTTGCGCGGGGGCTAATCGCGTGGAAAGGAAGAAGCACGCGCAAGCCAGCAGAACAACACCTGCCAGCGCGACACCACGAATACGCATCAAATAACCGCTTTCTAGGCTGAATCTCTACCCTTCAAGAATACCAACGAGCCATACCCCTGTCCAGATGCAGACCTGACTGCCCCATTTGTTTGGTGCCTTCATCACTTGCCCGATCTCTCCCAACGCGAGCACCCACACGGAACAACTCCCACATCTCGATCACCTGCCCAGCGCGGTCAAATACGCCCCCTCAACCCTCTCGCTCAACCTCTCCCAATTAAACTCCTCCCACACCCTCCTTCTGGCCCTCTCCCCCAACCTCCCCCGTCTCTCGGCGTCGGCCAGCAGCCACGACACCGCTGAGGCCATACCCCCCAGGTCGCCAGGCGTCACCAGCACTCCCGCGTCCCCCACGAACTGTGCTGCTTCTCCTACCCTGTGCGCCACCACAGGCAATCCCATCACCATCGGCTCCAGCACCTTCATGGGGCTTTTCGCCCTGTTCAACAAAGTATCCCGCATAGGGTAGATACACACATCCGCCAGCGACAAATAAGCGGGCAACTTCTCCCCCCAAACATACCCCGCTATTACCACACTATCCCCGATCCCCATGCGCCCCGCCTGCTCCCGAAATGCCTCCTCCTCCCCCGCGAAGCCCTTCCCGATCACCAGCAACTTTGCCGCCGGGTGCTCTGCAAGCACCAGCTTCATAACTGCCAGCGGCCACCTGACCGGAAAAACATCGAACCGCGTATAGAGCAACACCACCGGCCCATCCCCCACTCCCAACTCGGCCCGAAGCGCCCCCTGTTCACTCTCCCACCGCCTTTCCCCCCACGATGCATACTTATCCTGCCATACCCCATTCGGCACGTAGCTAACCCGCGCCCTCCCAATACCCATATTCCACGCCCTGGCCTCCAGCGTCTTGCTCGCCGCCGTAACCGCCCCCGCCAAACGTGGCAACAACGCTTCCATCGCCATGATGCTCAACCGCTCAGTCCCCGAATACCGGTTCACATCGGCCCAACCCCCCGGCCCCTCCCAGTCGTCCACGTCCAGCACCCACGGCACCCGCAAACCCGCAAGCGCCAGCCCCGCCAGCCCCGTATACCCTACCGGCTTGAACGCATGCACCACCTCGGCGCGAAAGCTCTCCAACTCCCGCTCCGCGCCACCCCGCGCTCCCGACCCCACTCTTCCGGGCCACAACGCCTCCCCCACCAGCCCCATCGTCAAAGCAACACTGTCCGGCACCCTCCTGGGCAAACTCAGCGTAACCGTATGCACGCCCGCAACTCCACCCCCCTCCCGCGAAGCAGCGCGAAGCGCTCCCTGCGAAGCAGCGCGAAGCGCTCCCTGCGAAGCAGCCCACGCGCTACCGGATCGGCCCTCCCCCCTCCCCACCGAAGGATCATCCCACGGCGGAACAATCACCCGCACCAAATGCCCGCGCTCCGCCAAAGCATGCGCCATAGGCAAAATACGCGCCTGTACAGTCCCCTTAGGCCGCACCCCAAACGGCGCAAGCAAAGCAATCCTCATACCGACATTATAACGGACACCAGGCCCCCCATTCCCACCCCGAACTCCGAACCCCGCACTCGTCACTCGCCAAAAGACCATACCAATGGCTACTTGTAATCGCAGAACAAGTGTGCTAAGATCCAGAGTAAGAAGTACTTTCAACCTCCGAGCCGCGCAGCATGGAGGACATAGAGACAAGACTGGTGTCCCTATGCAGCTTTGCGTTTTGTACCTTTACAAACCACATAAACCATCGCTACTACCAGCACTTTACAAACCAAGAGAATGGTCAGCCAGAAGTCGATGGCTCTCTCAACGCCATCCCACCGCTCCGGTCTCCCACCTCCGGCCCCTAACGGGACCAACACGGAGCAGTAATCCAGTGTGCATTCGTGTCACACCCTCTAAAGGCAAGAGGAACCCTGCGCCACAAGTACCAGTTGCGCCACAGGGACACCATCCCAAAAGCCAACCCAACCGTGCCCAACTAACGATGACCCACAAGCAAACGAACCAGGAAACGCCCTGCCATCCTGAGCGAAGGATCTCGCTCTAAAAGATCGCACTTTGGCAACCAACCAACCCACAGAGTGCCCACACCAAGCAAGATCCCCCCACCGCAAAAGTCAAGATGAGTTTCCAGCAAGGCCATCCTTAGCGAAGCACAATAACCAACAACCAGACAGAAAAGGAAGAGGGTGCATAAGGGCCCAAAACCCCTATGCACCCTCTTCCCCATACCCACCAATCGACACTCCGCACTCCGCACTCCGCACTCCCCACTCCCCACTCCCCACTACAAAAACCTTCGTGCCCTTCGCCAACTCTTCGTCCCTTCGTGTACAAAAACCCCAAATAAGCAGTACGCAGTACGAAATACCAAACCCCCCACCAGACGATCATCCCAGGAGATGCTATACTTGATACCATGTCTACCCCTGCACCCGAACCGGCACCCAAGCAAACCTACACCCAACGCGCCCAACGCTTTCAATCCGAGCGCGACACCCTCGACGCCCGTTGGAACCTCATCGGCAACATCCGCCTCTTCACTTTCCTCCTGGCCGCCGTAGCCCTCATCTGGGGCTTCTGGGCCAACATACCACCCATGTGGATCCTGGGCCTCGTCCTCCTCGCCGCCTTCTTCGCTCTCGTCTGGTATCACAACCGCATTGGAGCCGCCCGCCGCCGCGCCGAAGAACTCTACCGTATCAACAACGAAGCCATCATGCGCTCCGAAAAGCGCTGGGACAATCTCCCCCTCCACCATACCGTCCACATTCCTCCCGACGACCCCTACGCCCACGACCTCAACGTCTTCGGCCACGCCTCCCTCTTCCAGCTACTCGACATCGCAGGCACCCTCACGGGCGAGCGCACCCTTGCCCACTGGCTCTCCTCCCGCGCCGCCCCCGACGTGCTACGCGAGCGCCAGGCCGCAGTACGCGAGCTAGCCCCCATGATCGACCTGCGCGATGAGCTTTACCTGCGCGGCAGGCTCATGAGCCTCAACGACGAGAAGCCCGATCCCGCCCCTTTCCTGCGCTGGACCACCTCCCCACCCTGGCTGCCCTCCCGCCGCTGGCTGCTTCCCCTCTCCTACTTCAGCGTCGCCCTATTCTGGGTTCTCGCCTTTGCTCATGCCTTCGGCCTCGTAGCCTACCCCTACTGGTTCCTCGTAGCCGCCGTCAACTTCCTTCTCTCACTCACTACGGGCCGCGAGATCTACCGCATAATCGCCCAGGTAAATACGGGTGAGCGCGGCTTCAAACAATACGCCGAGGCTTTCCATATCATCTCTTCCGCCCACTTCGAGTCGCCTGCCCTTCGCCGCTTGCAGACCATCCTTTCCGGTGGCGGCACTCCCGCCCACGAAGCCATCCGCCGCCTGCAACGCCTGGTCAACTTCACCATCCCACCCGGCGCCCAACTCTACTTCCCCCTCCAGGCGATCACCCTCTGGGATGTCCATCTCCTTGCTGCGCTTGAACACTGGAAAGCCCGCTACGGCAAGAACGCTTCTTCCTGGATCGATACCCTCGGCGAGGCTGAGGCGCTATCTTCCCTCGCCTCTCTTTGCCATGCTAACCCTGCCTGGGCCTTCCCCACGGTAGACCCCTCCCTCGACCGCCTCGATGCCGCCTCCCTCGGTCACCCCCTTCTCCCCGCCGACGTGCGCGTTGACAACGATGTGACGGTAGGCCCACGCGGTACCTTCCTCATGGTCACAGGCTCCAATATGTCGGGCAAAAGCACCCTTTTGCGCGCCATCGGCACTAACATCATCCTTGCCCAGGCGGGTGCCCCCGTCTGTGCAGCGAGCCTCTCCATGCCCCCTGTAGTGCTCTGGACTACCATGCGCGTCGAGGACTCCTTGCTGCGTGGCGTCTCCTACTTCATGGCCGAGCTACAGCGTCTCAAGCAGGTGGTAGAGGCCGCCCGCCAGGCCCATGAAGCGGGCGACGCCCCCCTCTTCTACCTCCTGGATGAGAATCCTTCAAGGCACCAACACAGCCGAGCGCCAGATAGCCGCCCGCCGTGTAATCCTCTATCTCGTGGAAATGGGAGCTTTGGGGGCTGTCTCCACTCACGACCTCACCCTGGCCGACTCCCCAGACCTTGCCCAGACCGCCCGCATGGTCCACTTCACAGAGCAGGTCCACAGCGGCAACGGCGCAATCACTCCTCAGATGCACTTCGACTACAAGCTCCGCCCAGGCATAGCCACCTCCACCAACGCCCTGAAGCTGATGGACATAGTATTCGGGAGTAGTCGGTAGTCGGTAGTCGGTAGTCGGTAGTCGGAGGGGATACTGGCGACGAGTGACGAATGGCGAGTGACGAGTATTTAGCCATAAGATCCGACTACCGACTACCGACTACCAGCTACCTCAGACACGATCTTGCTCACCTGTCCCCTGGTAGCGTTATTAGCCGCTCGGAAGTAAGGTCTGTCATCGGGCGACACACATGGCTCGCCCGGCCCCCCGCATTGGTAGCCGCCGATTGCCCCTCTACTTGCCAGCCTCTGAACAAAATCGTAGAAGGTAGAGCCTGGCAGTACATCCTCAAATCGCTGATCGCCAGGTGGATCGCCATAGCCCGCTGCGTTGGCAACGATCTTCGCTATCTGACCTCGCGTGGCCTGTGCCCCAGGGCGGAAATAGGGCTTGTTCCCCGGTGGCACGCATGGCTCCCCCTCCCCACCGCACGGATACCCCGACATTACGCCCCGGTTCGCCAGCCTCTGTACCCAGATGAAGAATGGGCTTGTGGCCTCAGGTACATCCTGGAAGATCGCGAATCCCGTCGGGTCATTGAACCTTACTGCATTGCTCACTATCTTGGCAAGCTGCCCTCTGCTCACGTTCTCGCCTGGGCGGAAATACGGGTCGCTGTTCCCGTTGCAAGGCTCCCCTTCCCCTCCGCACGGATACCCGGACACGATCTGCTTGCACGCCAACAACCTGACATATGAATAGAACGTAGAACCCGGAGGCACATCCTCGAACTCCAGTGTGCAGGCGGTCGGCGTAGAGGTTACAGTCCGCGTGGCGCTTGATGTCGGCGTGTTGGTGGGGCCTGTCGTGGGCGTTTCTGTTGTCGGAATGATCGTCGCGGTGGCGGTGGGCAGCCCCCCATCCCTCGCGAGCCTCATCACCAAGCCGTAGTAAACCCCTCCACCCTGTATGTAGTAGAGAGAGCCGTCGGGTGCGGTCTCAATATCCATATTGCACTCGACACCATCAACCCTCGCGCTGCCGGCCAGCGTCAGACGATCCTCGCTCAAGTACATGTGGTGGAATACCCCATCGGCATACGTGCACATAAATAGCTCATTCTGCCACTCCGGTATCATCGTGCCACTGTATACTTCCACGCCGGTCGGCGCGAGACAGCATAGCCCTAACGGTACGTACCACAGCGGTGCAATCGTGTTATATGCAGGGTCGGGCCCGCCGGGATCGGGATCGTCGCATGGATAAGAGCCGCGCCAGCCGTAGTCCCAACCTGCCTCCACCCTGTTCAGTTCGTCGTCGCAGCTAGGCCCGTTCTCGGTGGCGAATATCCTCCCCGTCACCACCTTATCGAAAGTGAAATCAAAGCTGTTGCGAAGGCCAAACGCGTAGAGCGATGAGAGCGCCCCGGTCTGGGTGAACACCGGGTTATCCGCCGGTATGCTCCCGTCCGGGTTGATACGGTGCATCTTCCCCAGTGGCACCGTCACGTTCTGCCCGTTGCTCGCGTCCGAGTTATCTCCAGTCGAGACATACAGCTTGCCGTCTGGGCCGAAGTGAATGTTGTTGCCGCTATGGTACGTTCCCCTGAACGGGGTCGTGAAGATCGTAACCGGGTCGCTGCCCACCCCGTCGTGCTCGACAAACCGCGCCACCGTACTCAGCGTAAGGTCGCAATTGGAGAAGGCGGTATACTGCACGTACAGGTAGTGGTTCTCGGCGAAATCGGGATCAACTGCCAGCCCCACCAGCCCACGCTCGTAGCAAGTATCCACGCTGAACGTGATAACTGGCGCGGCCTGAAGTGCCCCACCTTCGATCAGGCGCACCGCACCCCCACGCTTGGCAAGGAACAGCCGTCCCGCCGGGTCGAACGCCATCGCCACCGGCTGGCTGATTGCCGTTGTCACCTGCTCCGGAACTACCCCTGGCGGCAGGGCCTCGTCAGCCTCCGCGACCGTTCCGCCCCGTTGCGTCCGTGGTGCCGCCTTCGCGTTCCGAGCTAACTGCGGCGAACCGGCTATGGCTATAGCGCCAAGCAGCAAAGTGGCCCCAAACAGGAATATCGCGATAGAATAGCGTTTCATAGCTTAGGAAGCGTGGGGCTGCCCAACGGGCAACCCCACACACATCGAAGAATCGCTACTTGTCATCAGGCTCTACCACATTGATAGTGCCCTGCATATAGGGGTGAGGTATACAGTGATAGGCGTAACTCCCCACCCTATCAAAGTACACATCCACAAACTGGTTCTGGTATATCCTGCCTGTATCGAAACTGCCGTCATCTACTGTGGCTGTGTGGTAGTCCAGGTCGCGGTTGATGAACCTCACCGTCGTGCCCGGTGCTATTGTGATAGCGTCCGGGTGGTATGAGAACTCGCTTATCATCACCTTTACCGGTAGCACGCAACCGGGGTAAAAGGTGTTCGATACGATCTTGGACAGTTGCCCCCTGGTGGCGTTGGCGGCTGGCCTGAAGTAAGGGCGGTTGTTCGGCTCGACGCACGGCTCGCCTGGCCCTCCACACGGATATCCCTGCATGACATCCGGCCTGTTGAGCAGCAGCCTCTCCACGAAGATATGGAAGGTGCTACCCTCCTGCACGTCCTCGAAGGTTTGCGTGCCTGTCTGTATATCGTCGTCGAAGCCTGCCGCGTTTGATACGATCTTGGCGATCTGTCCCCTGGTAGCGTTGGACGACGGGCGGAAGTAAGGGTCGTTGTCACTGTTGCAAGGCTCGCCCGGCCCGCCGCATGGATAGCCCTGCATCACCTGGTACAGGGTCAGACGCTCGATATACACCCAGAAGGTCGAATCGGGTGGCACGTCCTCATAGGTCTGCGCGTCGGGCGACACGAAGTCGTCGAAGTTGGCGGCGTTAGCCACGATCTTGGCGATCTGCCCCCTCGATACCAGGTTGCCTGGGCGGAAATACGGATCGTGGTTGTCATCGCAAGGCTCGCCCGGTCCACCGCACTCGTACCCGTTGATGATCCCCTGGCAGGCCAGGCACTGGATGTATGGGTAGAAGGTGCTCTCCGGCGGTACATCGGTGAACTGTATAGTGCAGGCGGTTTGAGTAGGCAAGAGTGTAGGAGTAGAGGGCACAGGAGTGTCAGTATGGGTAGGTGGCAATGGCACAGGGGTATCCGTGCTTGTCGGTGGCGCTGGCGTGTCAGTACCGGTTGGTACTACCTCTGTGGGTGACGCAGTATCGGTGGCCGTGGCCGTGCTTGTATTGCTTGGCTCAGGCGTGGCGGTAGGCCCTCCCGGCGTCTGAGTAGGCAGCGGCGTATTCGAGTTTGTGGGTGTAGGAGTAATCGTTGGCGTGTTGGTATGTGTGGGTGTGTTGGTTGGTGGCGGTGTGTTAGTTCGCGTGTTGGTTGGCGGCGCAGGTGTGTTAGTGGACGATGGCGTGGCGGTGGCCCCGCCAGACCCAACGATACGCTTCAGATCGGTTGACGAACTGTATGGGCTGTGCTCAATGTACCACAATGCCCCATCCGGCCCCGTTTGCAGATCATCCTCCGTTGTCACCCCCTGTACCACGTTGGTTTGCGTCACCAGCGTGCGCTGCGCATTCAGGTAGAAGTGGCGAAGCTGCCCGGTGTTGGCCGCAGCCATGAACAACTCATTGGTCCACTGAGGTATCTGGGTTCCTGTATATACCTCGATGCCTGTAGGCGCTACGCAGCACTGGCCGTTCGGCACGTACCACAGTGGCGGGATCGTGTTGTACACGGGGCTTGGGCTGGGATCGTCGCACGGGTAGCTGGCTCGCCAGCCGTAATTGTAGCCCGCCTCGATGCGGTTCATCTCATCATCGCAGCTAGGTCCGTTCTCACTGGCGAATATGCGCGGGTAGGGGCTGGACGCCGTCAGCGGGTCCACAACAAAGTCGAAGCTATTGCGCACTCCCATCACATAGAGGGATGGCAGCGCCCCGGTCTGGGTGAACACGGGGTTGTCCGATGGGATGCTGCCGTCAGGGTTGAGGCGGTGTATCTTGCCGTTCTTGACGGTCACGTCCTGCGCATTGGCGGCGTTCGCGTTATCCCCTATGGTGATGTAGAGCTTGCCGTCGGGGCCAAAGTGGATATTGCCGCCGTTGTGGTTGCCCGCCGTCTGTGGCGATGTGAATATGTCCACGGAACCGGACCCCACCCCACTGTTCTCCACGAAGCGGGCTACCCTATTTGTCGTTGAGCCGCAAGCAGAGCCTGGATTAGCTGTGTAGTAGACGTAGATGTAGTGGTTGCTGTTGAAGTTGGGGTCTATAGCTATCCCCAACAAACCGCGCTCGGAGCACGAGTCCACATCATACGTAATCACCGGCGCGGCCTGGAGCACTCCGTTGGCATACATGCGCACATAACCCGTGTACTTCTCGGTGAAGAATAGCCTGCCCGACGGATCGAAGGCCATCGACACGGGACCGCCGGTCAGCCCAGGCAACACTGTTTCGATACTTGCCCCCGTCGGCAAAGGCTCAGTGCCGTCCGCCGGCCTGTTGCTGTTGATTTGTATTGCCATCGCGCCTGAAGGCGCGGCGCTCGATGGCTGGGTCGATAGAGCCACCATACCCGCCAATGCTACCATCGCCAGCACGGCGATAATGGCGGGTATCTTCAACATAGATTTGCGTGTCATGAACGGGACTCCTTCCTCCTCGACCGGTAGCCTGTGAGTTTGGTGGATCTCAGGCTCATGCTGCTCGCCGATCTGCAAATGGCTTCTCTATGCGACATAAAGTGAAAATGGCAACAATAGTTTAGCCGTTGTCCTTCTCTTCCGCAAGTAGGCGCGACCCTTGCACCGCATCCATCATTTCATGCGCTCTTTCGCCAATCGATCGTTCAGGCTTGAGATAGCCGAGGTTCTAGATCACTCCCATACATTCGTGGCTATCCCCACATTCATAGTAAGGGTTGGTGAGAGTAGGATCGGGCGCAGGCTCAGGGCTTGGGAGAGCCGAAGCGGGTAGTTTCCAGGCGTTGAGGAATGCCCCTGACATCCAATAGACTGTTCCGGCTGATATGGCAGGTCCGCTGAACGTGACTCCACTGTTGGGGGGAGTGATCGTGCGAACCATTTCGCCTGTAGATGCGTCCAGGATGACAAGGTAGTTGTCGGTGTTGGCAAAGATAAGGCCGTTCGCGATGGCGAAACTGCCGTGCAATTCGCCAAATGGAGGCTGCACCCAGATTCCGCTACCGTCAGTAGGGTTCAGGCCGAACGTACCCTGTCTCGTGCCTATTACCAGAATGCCTCCATCTCCATATTCAGGGTCATAGGCAGCCAGCATCCCCACATTCGGGCCAGGGGTCCAACTCCACAGTGGCCCTGCCGATAGATCATGGGCATCGTAAGCATAAAACGTGCCGTTCTTCTGACCCGCTCCCACCATCGAGCGCCTGCTGCTGTCACGGAATAGAATGGGGGTTGTTGCCCAATCCAGGTCTTCGTTGGGTACCCCCTGCCGGTCAGCGTCTCGTATTTCCAGTGTATTGGCGTCCATAGCCAGCAGGGCGCGTGTATAGGGGCCGTCGAAGCCCCCATTGTCCTCACCTGTCGCTACGTACAGAGTGCTGCCGTCTTCGCTGAGAGCCGGGGAGTTCCAGACATCCCCGCCTGTCTCCCCTTCCGGCACTATGAACCCGCTGGTTACGTGCTCGCCTGTGACAGCATTCAACTCGCGCACCTCGCCGCGCGTGGCGGGGTTGTCGCAATCGGAGGCTACACCCACGTAAGTGCGCCCGTTGGCGATCAGGGGCGAGACCCATGCGAACCCGCTTGGCCCGGCGTCGAGAGGGTTGCGCCACAATATCGACCCATCGCTCGCGTTGATCCCATAATAGGCCGAGTCTCCCCCGCCCATGATCAATTCGTTGTCTGAGAAGGCAGGCGTTGAGCCGATCCCCACGCCGAAACACTCTTCCGCGTTATATCCTATGAACGCGCTCCATTTTGCGGTGCCGCTCTCAGCGTCCAGTGCAAAGAGGTTGTTGGCGTTGGAAACGCTGCTGGCGACATATACGGTGTTCCCAACAACTACAGGTGCGCTGAATGCAGGTTTGCCCCTGTCGCCCATGCCGACATTGACCTGCCATGCCTGCTCTAGCTGGTCTATGTTGTCTGCGCTGATGGCCTTCTCATCGGGGGCGTAGCTGGTGCGCTGCGGGTCGTGGCCGTACATCGGCCAGTCTCCAACCTGGGGTGAGCTAGCACTTACAGCCACAGCATTATGCGAGGTAGCCCCAACTGCTACAGCAAAGATCATCAAGAGGAAAATGGCAACGCGTATTGGCAGAGAATGTGGGTGGGTGATCATGGCGGGCCTCATCCGGTCGTGATATAGGGACGCAACTATCGCGCTATGCGGCTTCGCGCAAGGCTTTTATCGTGAGGAATTATTGGCTTGGGACGATGGCCCGTGGGTTCCGGGCACACGCGTGATAGACCAATATCGTCTATCATCCAACGTTCGTCCAACTCTACCAGGGCATGGGAGACTATATATGGGACATATTAGGTGAATGCAGCCCACGTGTCAAATCTTTTGGCAGTCGGTGGTTGCGAGCACGCGAACGTTCAGCACCTTGCTCCCCCAACTCCATATATGATAAACTCACCAGGGCTTACAACACCAACCAGGAACCAGGAATAAACGTCCAAACCTAACATCCTCCGACTACCAACTACGATGCAATCCGACCTCACAACTAATCTCACCGCCTGGGCGTTCGCACTGTTTGTCTACCCGGGCTTCCTCTTCGCGCTAGCCCTTGCGCTGGTAGGCGTATGGCTGGCGGGCGTCCTCCACCCCTTGTTCACCCCCAGGCTTTATAGAGGCCGCGCGCGTGTAGGTGGTTTGCTCGACCCCCTTTTGACCCTCCTCAAGCTCCTCGCCCGCAAGGATGCTGTGCGCTGGCAGGCCCCTACCTCAAGTACAAGCGGCGATACATCCCTGTCACCACACCCCGCCGAGAGTATGCTCACGCTTGTGGGCGCGATAGCCCCTCTCCTCGCCCTTACGCTCATGCCTGTAACCGGCAACCCGGTGATCCAGGTACTGGGCGTGCATGGCGACCTCTTCCTTGTACTTGCACTTCTTGCCGCCTATCCGCTCGCATCGGCTGCGGCCCAGGCGCGCGGTGCAAGCCTTTCCGCCTTTGACGGTGCGCAAGCAGCTGGAGCCCTCATTACCGGCCTTATCCCCACCCTCATCCTAGTAGCGGCTCTGGTGCAAGTAGCAAGCGCACCCAGTCTCAATTTAGACGGCCTCCTCGCTGCCCCTCAGACGCCGGAACAGACTTTCGTTCGCCTACTGGCAGGGATGGGTTTGCTGGTGGCCCTTCCCTGGTGGCTAGGTCGCAGACCTTCCCACCATACTAATAGCGGGATGGGCGTGGGTATGCTGGCTGGCGGGCTCTTCCAGAGCGCCGCCCTGTCCGTACTCTGGTCCATCCTCGTCCTGCCTACTACCGACGATATCTCCTGGTCCTTGGTCATTCTGGTCGCCGGTGCGCTCTTCGCCCTTGTTGCTATGCGCTTGATAGGCGATAGGTGGTGGCCCACCCGCCGCACAGCAGATGCCGCCAACCTCGTTTGGGCGGCCACCCTCCCTGTGGCCGCCCTGGCCCTTGTTCTCTCCCTGATACAGTAGAATAGAATCGAACTCTGATACGCAATAAGCAGTACGAACTAAGCAATAATGAAACTCGCCATCACAGGCACAAGAGGCACCCTGGGTCAGGCCCTGGTCAGACAGTCTACAGCCGCCGGGCATACTATCCTCCATCTCAATCGCCCACAGTGCGACATCACAGACCACGACGCGGTGTTGCGCCAGGTGCTCGACTTCTCACCCCATACTCTTATACATCCTGCCGCCTACACTAATGTAGACGGCGCTGAAAGCAACCCCACCGAAGCCTTCGCCGTCAACGCCCTCGGCACGCGCAACCTGGCCCTGGCCTGCGTGGCAACGGGCGCGCAGATGATCTATGTCAGCACCAACATGGTCTTCTGGGCCGACGAGCCTCGCCCGCCCTTCAACGAATGGGACCCCCGCACGCCCAGGGGTGCTTACGCTACCTCCAAGTACGCCGGAGAGCAATATGTAGAACACCTGATGCAGCGCTTCTACATCGCCCGCGTCTCCTGGCTCTACGGCAAGCAGGGTGATAGCTTCGTCCACAAGATCGTGCGCGCCGCCGACGCTCGCGGCTCCCTCGGCGTGGTGGCCGACGAAATCGCCACCCCAACCTACGCCGAAGACCTGGCTGTGGCCCTCCTCCAACTGATGGACACCGGCCTCTACGGTTGGTACCACCTGCCCAACGAGGGCGAATGCTCGCGCTACGAATACGCCCAGGAGATCATGCACCTCACGAACAGGGCACATATCCCTATAGAACCAACAAAGCTGGCCGACTACAAGCGCCCGGCCCCCACCGCCCCCTACTCCACTCTCAAGAATAACATCGCTGCCCACGCCGGGATCGTACTTCGTCCCTGGCAAGATGCATTGGCTGACTATCTTGCCTCAATTGAGAGCGTAGGTACGCCCGGTTAGCTATGCTCCCAAGAGTCTCCGTTATAGTACCGACGCACAATGGCGCGCACCTTCTCCCTGAGTGTCTCGAAGCCCTCTGGAACCAACATTACCGCGACTTCGAGCTAATAGTGGTCGATGATGCCTCCGCCGACAACACCTACGATCTCCTTCTTGGCTACCCTGAAGTAAAGAAACTGGTTCGTCTCAGGGGCGGGCATGGACACGGCTTCGTCGCCGCCGTCAACGCCGGGCTGGACGAAGTCGAAGGTGAGATCGTGGTCCTGCTCAACAACGACGCCGTACCCGATCCCGATTGGCTCAGCAACCTGATAAGTGCTCTAGACCGCCACCCCTGGGCGGGCATGGCCGCCAGCTGTCTCATGCTCTACGACCAACCCGACCATTTCCACTCCACCGGCGACTACTACGGTCTCGATGGTATGCCCAACAGCCGGGGCGTGTGGCAGCCCGACCGTGGGCAATATGACCGTGAAGAAGATGTGTTCGGGCCTTGCGCCGCCGCAGCCGCCTACCGCCGCGAAGTGCTGACTGCCGTCGCCTTAGCGGGCGGCACCACACCCCCAGGCAACATCCTTGACCCCCAACTCTGGATGTACGGCGAGGATGTGGACCTCAATTTGCGCGCCCGCCTGCTGGGCCACCGCACCGTCTACGTTCCAACCGCCCGCGTGCGCCACCGCCTCAGTGCTACCGGAGGTGGCGCCCTCGCCTCCTACTATGTGGGCCGCAATCTCATATACCTCATTGCCAAAGACCTCCCAGCTTCCGTCATCCGGCACAACCTTTTGCTGATCATCAAAGCACAGGCCCGTATCTTGCTGGAAGCATTACGTGCCATAAGGGGAAAAGCTGCTCGCGCCCGTCTGCGTGGACTCCTTGTAGGCCTCTTCACCTGGCCTCGTGTCCTTCCGGCCCGCAAGCGCGTCATGGCCTCGGTTCGCCTCACCCCCGCCCAATTCGAAAAGACCCTCAGGCGATTTTACCGGCAATCAAAGCCTCGCTAACGACTTCGGTCTTAGCCCAAATAGCATGATTTATCCGTCTTCAGATGTATTATTCACCAACAATTGTGGAAAAGGCTTGCACATTTCAAAACTATCCATTATAATTATCCGAACTTCACACCTCCCTGGCTGAGAGTGACCGTGAGACGGACATCTCAGTCTTTTTTCATCGTAAAGTGACGCTATGGAGCGCCGTAAGAGGGTATTGCTATGGTTACAGATAAGCCTGTCTACCTCACCGCCGAGGGTAAGGCACAGCTAGAAGAAGAATTGAATCACCTGAAGATGGTGCGCAGGCCCGAAGTTGCCGACCGCATCCAGCAGGCCAAGATGGATGGCGACGTAAGCGAGAGCGGCGAATACGAAGACGCCAAGAATGAACAGGCCATGGTCGAGGGGCGCATTCGTACCCTTGAGCATATGCTCACCAACGCCCAGATCATCGAAGAGAAGAAGAGCGATGTGGTCGCGCTTGGCACTCGCGTCAAGATCCGCGATGGTGAAGGCGACGAGTACGAATGGACCATCGTTGGCTCAGCCGAGGCTAATCCGCGCCAAAACCGCATCTCCAATGAGTTCCCTGTGGGTAAGGCTCTCATGGGTAAAAAGAAAGGCGACAAAGTGAGCGTGGACGCGCCCGGCGGCACCGAGCAGTTCACGATCCTCAAAGTCGGCTAAACTCTTCTTGCCAGCGGACTATATAAAAGAACCGGCCCGTTGGCCGGTTCTTTTCATGAGGACACCCACATGGACTTTCCACCGGAGCTAGATTTCGGCGACCAGGAGCAGAGCCGCCTCGCCAAGCTTAACCGCCTGCGCGAGATGGGTGTCGATCCCTACGCGCCTCGTTCCACCCGCACCCATACCGCCCAGGACGCTATCGTTGCTTACGAGCAGTGGGAAGCGTCCCAGAAGCAATCTGAGAACACCGAACAGGTCGACGGGCAGCCCTCCCCTGTGGGACCGCAGGTCACCGTCGTCGGTAGGCTCCGCCTGCGTCGTACGGGTGGCAAGGTCACTTTCGCCCATCTTGAGGATGAATCGGGCCGCGTCCAGCTTTTCTTTCGCATCAACGACCTTCAGGAAAAGCCCTGGGACTACGAGGTGGTCAACGATCTGCTTGACCTGGGCGATTTCATCCAGGCCGATGGCTTCATGTTTCGCACCCGCACCGGCGAAGTCACCCTGCATGTCGAACACTACACCCTCCTCTCGAAGGCCCTCCACCCCCTGCCCGATAAGTACCACGGCCTCACCGACACCGAGACCCGCTACCGCCAGCGCTACCTCGACCTGATCGCCAACGAAGAATCGCGTGAAGTATTCCGCACACGTACGCGCATGACCGCCTACATGCGCACCTTCCTCGACGCGCGCGGCTTCATGGAGGTCGAAACGCCTGTCCTCCAATCGCTCTATGGCGGCGCGACCGCCCGTCCCTTCACCACCCATCACAATGCCCTCGATCAAGACCTATACCTGCGCATCGCCGACGAGCTATACCTCAAGCGCCTTATCGTTGGCGGCTTCGAGCGTGTATACGAGATCGGACACGACTTCCGCAACGAGGGGATCGATATCAAGCACAACCCCGAGTTCACCATGCTTGAGCTGTATCAGGCCTACGCCGACTACCACACCATGATGGACATTCTGGAGGCGATGGTATCGGGCATGCTGCTGGAGATCTACGGCACCTACATGATCACCTACCAGGGCCAGGAGCTTGATTTCACCCCGCCCTGGCCTCGCTTCGACTGGCGCGCCACCCTCTACAACCAATCGGGCATCCGTCTCGAAGATTATCCCAATACCCAATCCCTTCTCAATATAGCTCGCGAAAAGGGTGTTGACATAGAAGCTAGTGCCAGCCGAGCCAAGATCCTCGACGAGCTACAGGCCCACTTTATCGAGCCACTGCTCGTCCAGCCCTCTTTCCTGCTCGATTATCCTACCGAAGTCTCCCCACTCGCCAAGAAGAAGCCGGGCGACCCTGCCGTGGTCGAGCGCTTCGAGGCTTTCGTCTATTCCTTTGAGATCGCCAACGCTTTCTCCGAGCTAAACGACCCCCTCGACCAGTACGAGCGATTCAAGGAGCAGGCGGAAGCAGGCCGGGGCGGCGATGAAGAAGCCCACCAGATGGACCTCGACTTTGTGTACGCTCTTATGGTGGGTATGCCCCCAACGGGCGGTATGGGCGTCGGCTTTGACCGTCTCGTCATGCTCCTCACCGACAAGTATTCTATTAGGGACGTAATACTCTTCCCCCATATGAAGCGGCTGGAATAAGGTCTCCCCTCGGCAACACCATCTGAGCAATTCGCATCTAGCGATTCGTTGACACCCATCTGGAGCGGTGCTTTAGTCGATGGACATTAGCAGTTCTCTTGATTATCAATCGAGGCATCCTTATGCAGAGTGACTTGTCCTCAAACGTTTCCCCTGAAGTCCATACAGCGGATCGTCTATCTGTCCCTGACGACCATATCTTTCCTGAGGTCAAGTGGATCGGTGCGGTGATCGTACCCGTTCTGGTTGCGGCATTTGTAATTCTCTACCTATTTACAGATCGCACGGGCGATCTGTTTGCCTGGAACATAACGCCGCAGATGACCCCTCTCCTGATGGGCGCCGGCTATATTGGTGGTGCTTATTTTTTGGTGCGAGTGGTGTTTGCGAAGCATTGGCACACCATTAGCGCAGGCTTCCTGCCAATCACCGTCTTCACATGGTTTATGCTCTTTGCCACTCTTCTCCACCTTGACAAGTTCACACCCAACCATCCAGCCTTCTATTTATGGCTGATACTCTATATTATTACAGAAAACCTTGAAAGCCATGCCCATTTATGGGCTGTGGTTCGGCTGATAAAAGGTTGCTCATAGTCTCTCCTTTGTCGCATAATTGAAGTAACGTGGAAGCTAACCAATGCTACACGCCACTATTGCCTTCGGGTAGTAGTCCGCACTTTGATAATGCAAGATGTTAGCGGGTTGTTGCACGAAACCCTTGTGCAGCGTAAAAGCATCTTAGGTGTCTCCTATAGTGCAACCTTAATGGCATATGGATGAGTATGCATCGGTGCAAAACCGTAGAAGCTGCTGGCGTTTACGCCATGCGGAGTCATCACTCCCATTTTGATCCCATTCCTCTGGATCCGCAACAGTGTGACTGATCCCCACATAATATCGACCGGGGACCTGATTGTGCCTGTGGTGGCACGTACAATCGCGAGCACACTAGGCATAGTGTTGCTTGTTGCCTCAGTAATCTTCTTTATACTACCCTTCTTTGGGTCGGGTGTGCTTGACGTGTGGGCTTGGAAAGTCTCACCGCTTACTCTGCAAGTGTTGGCAGGCTGGAGCGCGCTTACGGCTAGCTCAGGTATCGTACTCGGTCGCGAGTTGCGATGGAGCGCATGGAAGATACTGCTGGAGGGTCAGTTTGTCGCATTGACTTTGATGCTGCTCGGTGCGGTGCGCACCTGGTCAGACTATAAACTCGAAAGTCCTGCGACCTGGCTTTTTCTGGGAGCTCTTTCACTTATTCTGATCGGCAACATCATTCTCTATTCCACAATGCAATCTCGCAGTCGTCAGGGGCTTCAATCATCAATTCCTGAATAGAGCGATAGTTTCAGAATAGCATTGTCGTATGCCAGTGTCTTTGCCTGGCCTGATTCTTGCATAACCTCTCGGCGCATCGTTATCTTTCTGCCCAATGCTGCTGTTACACAGAAATGCTGAATGGAGTCGCCAGAGATGGCCCAGACAATTGAGCGGCTGGATATGCAAGCCCATCACCCAAATACCTCATCGGATGCTCACTATATACCCAGCACTACCCACTCCTCACTCGATAACATCCCTCCCGGTACTCCTGTACACGTCATAGTCAATCCCACCTCAGGCAAGAAAGGTGGTTTTACGGTCAACGCGGCAGGCGCACAGGAGGTGCGGGTGGCCCTCGAAGCAGCCGGTATTGAGGCTGAAATCTGCGAGACCGAGTACGAAGGCCATGCCACTCTGCTTGCGGAAGAGGCCTTACGCGATGGCTATCGAATCGTTGTGGCCTGTGGAGGCGATGGCACTGTGGCTGAGGTTGCCAAGGGACTGATCGGCAAAAAGCATGCTACCCTGGGCATCTTGCCGGTGGGCAGCGCCAACAACGTGGCCCGCATGACCGGTGTGCCTTTCGCGCTGGCAGATGCTGCTCGCAACCTACGCACAGGTGCAATCAAGGCCATAGATGTCGGCAAATGCAACGGCGAGTATTTCCTGGAAACCGCCGGCATCGGCCTGGATGCCGCCCTCTTCCCCATCCTGAACAAGGTAGATAGGGGCGAATACATCCACCTCTGGGACGCCCTTACAACCCTCTTCAGGTTCCGCCAGCGCAGCGTTACACTGGTACTGGACAAACGAGCCGTGCGCCTCAAGGCCCTGGTGGTTCTCGTCGCCAACGGGCCCTACTGGGGATACTCTCTCCCTCTAGCGCCCAACGCCAGGGTAGACGACCGCCGCTTCGACGTAGTGGTCTTCCGCAACTTCAGTAAGACCGACTTCATACGTCACGTACTCGTCGCTCTCTTCCACCGGGGCCAAACCCGCGATCGCCGGGGCGCTGAGCTAGCTTTCACCCACCACCCCAAGCTTCGCCTCTACAAAGCAAAACGCGTGCAGGTGCTAACCCACGGCCGCCGAGGCCCCTGGCCCGTCCACGCCGACTCCATCCCAAGAGGCCACACCCCCGCCCTCATAGAACTGGTCCCCTCAGCCCTGAATGTAATAACAGGAGTAACGTGATACGCAGCCCAATATACACTTGTCACTCGCCACTCATCCTCCCTACTCTACAACGCCCGCCTCTCGAATTTACCGCCTATGATCAGATACTTGAACCGCTTGCCCATCAATACCATTACGGCTCCTACCAGACCGTAGATGATGCTGGCGAAGAACCACACTGCGAACACTCCCAGCCCGATAATCACCCACCCTGCCAGGCTGCCTCCTTCTCCACGCGCTATCTGAACAATTGCAAACCCTCCACCCACTCCCAGTACAGTTACCCCCACAATATTGATCAGCAGCACCAGGCATTGGTAGCACCCAGCCTGCTCCGAATGAAACCGCACCTCCGGAGATCGCTTGGAGTAGAGCCAGATCACCCCCGCAATCGCCAGCGACATCAAAAGCCCGATCCCGAAAAAGCCGAAAGCGATTGCCCCATGTGCCAGCGCCGAAAGTGCCCTCTCGGTGCTCTTATCGGCGATTTGCATGGCAGGGGCTAGCTGTTGGGTTTGGTTGGGCTGGGGCGGGCGATAGGTAGACTGCATATGTGTCTCTATTTAGATATTGATCTTAAATCACTCGTCGGCCTTATAGTGTGTATCTCAAACATTACAATATCGTTGGATGCTAACCCGTAGTGTCATACTATCTAGTTATCGCGCCTGAGCACCAGCACTTTGCGCATACCTCCGCCTCCAAGCCATGACGAATATTCGACAGAGGATACCTGACTATACCCCGCAACGGGCAGATCGCTCAATACGTAGACAGCGTCCATTAAAGGGCTTGCAGGGGAACCTGCGTATGTATAGTCGCCTGTGGCTCTTACCTTGTTGGCTCCTTCCTCGTAGAGAAACCAGTTCATCCACTCAATACCTGCATATATCTGCCGTGTGTCTACTCCACTGGCAACCAGGCTTTCTCCAGCCGCCCAGCGTGCGCTTGCGTGTTCTTTGTAGTCTCGCAACGCAACAAGGGAAAATAAGGAAATTGCTCCTATTGCTACCCAATGCGCTCTACTCTTAATTCGCTGCTGCTCATGCTCAGCTTCTCGCTCGCTTGACTGATATTTAGGAACATGAAGCAATGCCACGATTACAACTGGAAGGACGGGTAGCACATATCGATCAAACACAAATGGTGTTAGACTGGAAGTGGTGAACAAAAAGACCGTGGGTAAGATTCCTGGTTGCCTGGGCATACGCCCAATCATCAAACACAGGATACGCGCGGGCCGGAGAGATGAGCAAGATCACAATGACAAATCCGGCAACGATGATTGCCGGATTGCGCCAATCTTTGTACTGCGACAAATCGCTCAAATCGGCAGCCCAGGAGCCTTCATAACATGCTACAGCCGGTATGGTGCCGCAGATGCAGGCGGGGTCGCCACAATATGGGCCCTCACCAGCAACACATCCACGTTGTCCGGCACGCTTCACCAAACGTGACGAAGAACCAGGATCAGAGGCGCACTACACTTCTCTATCAAGCTTGTCGCTCCTTGCTGATCCCATGTCCTTATGCCCACAGCGTAAGGGCTAGCATTTGCAGGAGCAAGTGTATGCACTGATATTTGCCGCAGATCCAGCATGAAAGGCACAGCCAGAACGATTACTCCGCCGAGACAGATAAGCGGCAGCGTAGTAAGCGCTTGCAGTCGCAAGGCCGTTAGCCCTGTGAAGTCGTGGCCGAATGTGTTCGGATGAAGCGAACTGGAGTGATCGAAAGTGCCCTACGAGGGTACAAGGACGAGCACAACACACCCTGAAGCCCATAGCCGCTTTATCAAGCCCATGGCTACAGAATAGCTTACTGCTACAACGGTCCGGGTGCTCTATGAGATGATCTCAGGTGCCGCGCTTGGCTCGCTCAGCCTCTTCCCGTGCTGCCGCCTCCTGGTGCTCCTTTGCCATTATCGGCCTTGGCGCTGGCGTCGCCGCCGTAAGCGCTGCCTCTGCCTCCTCTGCCGTTAGCGTACTCCGCCTCCTCTCTTCCACCCTACCACGTTCACGCTCCCGCTCTGCTGCCCACCGCTCGCGGTTCCTGTAAAGGCCCAGACCCGCTATCAACAGCACGATTACCCCTATCACAAATATCGTTTGCGAATATCCGATCCAGTCGGCTAATGCCCCCGCCACTATCACCGGCACCAGCAGTATCGCGTTCGAGATCGTAAAGAACGCCGAAAACACCCGCGCCCTTATATCCTCGTGTGATTGCTCCTGCAACGCCGTTTGCGCAGGCACCGAAATGAAGCTGTTGAACAACCCCAGCAGCAACGTCAGCACACCCAGGAAAGTCAGCACCACCGGCTCAGGCGGCCCTTCCCCCGACACTGCCTCGAATATCCACACCAGTATCGGGTGCAATATAGAAAATACGATCAGCGCCGCCCCCGCCAGCAGCAGGCTGATATTGATCATGCTCTCGCGGTTCTGCGGCGTCGCTATCTTCCCGATGATCAACACCCCTATCACAAGCCCGACCCCTCCAGGTAGCAATATATAGAAGAGCTTGCTCGACTCGATATGCACAGCCTTCTCAAGAAAGTTCGGGCCAATCGTCCCCAGCATCAAGAACACCGCGATTGCGATTGACCAGTAGATGATCGCGTTTATGATAACCGGGCGCTTCCTGATATAATCCCACCCCTCCTTAAGCTCCGCTCCCGCGGCCCTGTACCCGCTCCGCGCTATATCGGCGGCCCCGCCCGCCACCCCGCTGACTCCTACCTTCTCCCCCTTCTTGCGCCGCTCCGCCAGCGTCTCTTCGGGCCGGTCCTCAGGCAGGAAATAAGTGCTCGCCGCCGCCAGGAAGCAGAGGATAAAGATAACTATGTACAGCCCGCTGTAGTTGTTGTGAAACACCGTACTCAGCAGCAGCGGCCCCAACACCACGAACCCCAGCAGTTGCGTAGCGGGCAATGTCAGGTTGAATAACGAGTTCGCCGCCACCAGTTCGTCACGCCGCACCACCAATGGGATCATAGATGCTTCGGCCGGGTTGAAAAACTGGCTCACCGCCGAAAAGAGCAGCGTGATCACATAGAATATCGGCAGCACCGCCCCAACCCCCCACGATGGGTCTGTGAAGAAATAGCCGAGCACCATCACGCCGCGCAGCAGGTTGGTCAGCACCAGCACCGTCTTCTTCGAGTTGCGCTCGACAAAAACACCCGCGATGGCCGCGAACAGCACAGCCGGGATCGTGAAGCAGACCACAATACCTGCAGTCGCCGTGCTCGAACCGGTGATTGCAGTCACCTGCAGCACCAACGCGAAATTCACGATCTGCTGCGCCGTTTGCGACAGTATCTGCGCTGTCCACAGCTTTACGAAATTGGGGTTCCGCAGTACATCTTTGATACCGGGGGTGGTCTGAGGTCCCTGGGCTTCCGGCTCGATGGTGGCCGCCATACTCTCCTTTATCATCCTTGCAGGCCTTCCTGAGCCCCTCCACCTTCCCGGCTAACCAGCTTCTTTACCCTGCGCTCGAATTCTGAGCGCGGTAGCAATACCCGGTGATCGCACTTTGCACATTTCATTCCTATATCGGCCCCTACGCGCACCACTCGCCAATCATAGCTTCCGCATGGGTGGGGCTTGCGCAACGTGTATACGTCACCAATTCTAATGTCCATCGGCTGTACGGCCACTCTTACTCTCCCCTCTCCTCCCCCTGAATCCTTCGTGAGCACCTCCCCCGTCGTGCATGATATTATAACATAGGGGTTACTGTCTAACTTTCAAGATAACCTTACGTCTTGACATTGCGCAGCCGAATACGTTAATCTTCCTTATAAGATACGGCACTCCATATGCCCTAATGGAGCTGGCGTAGCTCTTCTATACACAATGCCCTAATGGAGCTGGCGTAGCTCTTCTATACACATTTACCGCCTATTCTCGCGATATTCCAAGGAGCGACTTCATGAGCAAAACCCCGCCCAGGCGCGGCGAAAAGCCTCCTGCACCTGGCGGAGCACGACGTACTGCGTCATCCGCAACGCCCCCAAAGACTAAAAGTGCCTCTCCCACCTCCTCCCGGCAGGCACGTACATACGAATACGATGACCAATATCATGACGATCGGTACGATGACCGCTACGACCGTTATCCACCACCTCCTCGTTCGCGCCGCCCGCCCCAGAGCAGTACGCGTCCTGGTGCCCCTGCGCCCACCCGCCGCCCGCCCCCACCGCGCTATGTAGCCCCGCGCCGCGATGCCTTCCCCATCGTCATGGGCGCCCTGGTTGGTATGATGGTCGTCGGCCTGCTCATTGTGGTCTACCTGTTGCTTAGTCAGAAGAACGGTACAGTGCCGACCGCTGCCGCCGTTAACAACAATACCACGTCCGCCGCTCCTACAATGGCTCAGTCTTCAAATAATAGCGCTTCGGTAAGCGAGACCCTCGCGGCCAAGCGACCCGCCGAGGGCATCGGTACCGCTGTGCCTGATGAAGGCAACGCCCACGTGGCCGATGGAGAAGCTATATCTTACCAGACCTATCCACCCGCCACAGGCACCCACTATAGCACCACCGCCGACTACGGCTTCTCCGATGCCGAGATCGCGGAGGGCTATTTCGTGCACAGCCTGGAGCATGGGGCCATCGTCCTCTATTACAAACCTGATGTCTCCGACACCATTAAGCAGGAGTTGAAAGACACCTACAACAAACTCCCCGCCGGCAAGTACGGCAAGGTCAAACTGGTGATAGTTCCCTATACTAAGATGTCCACACCTCTC
The DNA here is from genome assembly GCA_963797095.1 of uncultured Chloroflexia bacterium. Taxonomy (GTDB): domain Bacteria; phylum Chloroflexota; class Chloroflexia; order QHBQ01; family JADMIH01; genus JADMIH01. The sequence goes on from CAWCNY010000002.1 coordinate 331,502, forward strand.
GCCATCGCTGCCTGGGATCGCCTCCTCCTCCTCAACGACTACAACTTTGACGAAATACAAACCTTCTATAATGCCTGGGTGGACAAAGGCCCTGAGGACGTTCCGTAAAGCATGGTGCCTAGTCATCTCAACTGCTTCCACTCACTCGGTGTGGGTGAGTAATCTAGCTTGTAAATAAGGGAATTGGCGGCGCAGCCGCCAATTCCCTTATTTGGGGTCCTTTCACACCGTTGGTGAGTGACATTTTGGTTGACACCTCTCCCGCCAGCGTGCTATGATCCTCAGGTTACACCTTTTTTCTTGAGGAGCAAATGAGCATGAAGATAGGGGCCGATGATCTTGTGTTGGATGTCGGGAGTGGGCACAATCCGAACCCTCGTAGCGATATCCTTTGCGACCGCTACATCGAGGACGATACCGAGCGCGGTGGCTCTATTCGTGTTGATCGCCCTTTGATCGTGGCCGACGCACACAATCTCCCTTTCAAAGATCACGCCTTCGACTACGTGATAGCCTCTCATATCATCGAGCATATGGACGATCCTGAGAAGTTCTGTTCAGAACTGCAGCGCGTGGCCCGCCGGGGCTTCATCGCCTCTCCCACCGAATTGGCCGAGCATATGTTTTACTGGTCGTTCCATAAGTGGTACGTCAACAAATTAGGCAATAAGCTTATCCTCCACCCTAAAATAAACGTACCTAACATCTTCGGCGACCTCTTTCATTATCTCTACGAATACAACCCCTGGTACGCCCGTTTTCACCGCTCCCTCCCCGATATGTTCTGGATGGAATATGAATGGGACAGTCATATCAACATCGAGATTCGCGACCACTCCCCTCTGGTGCTGGATGACCCCCAAATCCTCAAGCGCATGGTGATCCCCAGAGAATCCCCTGTCACCTCTCTCAAGCGCAGCACCACCACTTTCGCTGATGAATTCCTGCCCGGCGCTACTAAGAAACTCCTCACGAAAATGCGCCGCCAGAAGCGTACCCCTGCCAGAAGAGTTAATCTCGAAGCCATCCTGGCCTGCCCTGCTTGCCTGGGCGATGTAAAAGTCCTGCGTGACTCCGTCAAATGCCAGCGCTGTGGCCGCATTTATCCTATTGAGCACGGCTTTCCTATGATGCTCCTCGACCAGGACCTCCGCCACCGCCCCGAACCACAACCTGCCCTGCACGAAGCATGACGAGTGACGAGTTGTTTATCGTCACTCGTCACTCGTCACTCGTCACTCGTCACTCCCGATTTCCCATCCCGTCGCTAGTACTTCTAGACGCACCATAGCGTGCGCTTGGTACTATCGTCTCCTATTGCCCTCACCTGCCTTCCGGCGGTATGACTAGGGTGGAGCACTCTCACCCTCCACCGTTGTGTTCGGAGTGTCGTCCTCCAACTCCTCCTCCCCACCTCGTACAAGGCAATCTCCCAGCACCGCCTCAAATCCCAAACTCCTAAGCAACCAGGAACTAACAACCCGCTATCAGGAGAGAATTATGAAGCTGATATTCGCACCGGCAGCAGCGCTGATGTCACGGCTCAAATTCCCTCAGAGATTCAGCCTCATTACCATCCTCTTTCTCCTCCCTCTCTGCATCGCGCTTCTCATGCTCCTATCGCGTATCAGCGGCGATATTACCTTTGCCCAGGGCGAGTTGAAAGGCACCACCTATCTGCGTTCTGCTCACCTTCTCCTGCGCGATACTATAAACGACTGGTTCCTCAGCCAGAACGCTATGCGCGGACTCAATGTCAATGACCAGGCGCTTACCCAGAACGCCTCTGTAATCAACGCCGATCTCAAGGTTCTGGCTAACCTCGACAGCAAGTATGGCGCGGCCTTCGGCACCACCGACGACCTCCACACCCTCCAGGATGACTGGCAGACAATGAGCGCCCTTCCTCAAACTATAGACCGCCAGGTTCTATATCGTCCCTTCATTCAGGATATTAGCACTTTGATCGCCACTATAGGCGACCGTTCCGGCCTGATCCTTGACGCTGACCTCGATACCCATTACACCATGCAGGCCGTCTTGATCGACCTGCCCAAAGCGCAAACCACCATAGCAAACCTCGCTGTATTAGGTGATGGCGTGGTCGGCAGGCGAAATCTGACCGAGGATGAGAAAGCCGCCCTGAACGCGCTCGCGACCCAGTTGATTGACCTTTTCGATACCATGGGCCGCGATGCTCAGGTAGCCTACTCCAGCAATTCCCTGGGCAACCTTCGCCCCAACATCGAACAGCCGGTGTCTGCGGCAACTTCTTCGGCCAGTGCTCTGGTAGACAGGCTCATTCGCGATGTGCTCTCGGCCCCGCTGATCCTTCTCACCACCGACTCCTGGATGGACCAGGCAAACCAGGCGCTACAGGCTAGCTACACTCAGTGGGACGCCCAGGTCGCCCAGTTGGACGTGCTGCTGGCAGCCCGCGTTTCCTCCGCTGAAGGGAGCCGCAGTCTAGCTATTGCTCTCACAGCCGCCGTGCTTCTGCTCGTAGTCTATATGTGGATCGGTTTCTACATGGCCGTTATGAAGACCGCTGCCGGCCTGGAACAGGCTGGTGTCATACTCGCTACCGGGCGCGTGGCAACCGCCGCCATTGATCTCGATAATAAGGACGAATTGAGCAGTCGTGTTGCATCTACGCTTAGCCAGGTAGCCAGCGCCACCAACAGGATGGCAGATACGATCAATATCCGCACTACCGAGCTAACAGAGGTATCAACCCTCCTCGCCTACATGCACAACGGCGTGATCATTACCGATTCCGATGGCACGGTCAAAGTGCTAAACCCTGCTGCTACCAAAATGCTGGGTGTCGGATTTGGAGAGGCCGTCAACCGTCCTCTCTCTACCCTCATCCTCGACCCTCGCTTCCACACCACCATGGCCGCTGCTCTGGCTGCCCCACGCCAGCGCCACCACGTCGATGTTGCGCTGGACAACCGCATTGTATCTATCTCCGCTGTTTTCGCACCCGTCTCCCAGGACACATATGAAGGCATGCTAATTCTGGAGGATGTAACCGAGCTGCGAACCCTCCAGCATCTCCAACAATCGCACCGCACAGTACCTGTCAGATAGCCCTTGATCCTCTTTAAATCCCCATCTTGTAGGGTGGTAGTACCCCTATGCTATGGTGTGTTAGGCTATAGGTACTAGTAATGAGTATTGCCGTAGGACCACTTGAGACGCTACCCTATTAGTATAGCGGCTTACAACTTTGGCGCGTTCAAAAACGGTGAACTGCGTCCCTGTTTTTATTGCTAAGGGCACGTGATCATATGCTCCAGCCCAGGTCGTTTGGAGGTGATGAGGTAAATGAGGTTAATATTTGGACCGGCCACAGCTCTGATGACGCGCCTTAAGTTCCCACAGAGATTCGCCCTTATAACCTTCCTCTTTCTCCTACCTCTCGGCTATGCCTTGTGGGCCTTTATCAGCACGGTCAACTACCAGATTAACCTCTCGCGAAAGGAGACATGGGGCGATGCCTACTTGCGCCCCCTACACACCCTTTACAGAGACATGACCGAGGATTGGCTCCTTAGCCAGTCTGCCCTGCGCGGCCTCACCACTAATAACGATGCCCTCCAACAGAACCAGGTCAAAATCGACCGGGACTTTGATGCACTGGCCTCCGTAGATAGCCTCTATGGCTCACAATTCGGCACAAGTCCCGCCCTATCAGCTCTCAAATCCGACTGGGCCGATGTGACGTCGCTCCCACAGAACACCAGCCGCCAATCAAAGTACGCCACTACCATTGCCGGTATCTTGAACCTCATCTCTACAGTAGGCGATAGGTCCAACCTCGTCCTCGATCCAGACCTCGACACCTACTACACTAAAGACGCTCTCCTGATCCAACTCCCTGCCCTCCAGAACACAATAGCGGACCTCGCGGTGCGAGTAGACCCCATCCTGGCCGATGCTACTCTGACGGCCAACCAGCGCACCGAGCTTACGCTTCTTCAGGGCCAGATCCTCAAGTACAACGACAACCTCACAAAAGGCGCGGATGTGGCTTTTGCCAACAACCCCATGGGCAACCTCGAATCTGCGGTCGATGGCCCCAGGAACCAGGCCAGGATCGCTCTCAACGACTTTCTGACTATCCTCGACACCAAAATATTCCAGGCTCCCACAATCACCCTCTCCTCAACCTCCTGGATGGAACAGGCTCGTAACGCTCTCCAGGCCAGCTACAATCAATGGGATGTGCAAGTGGCCCAGATGGACCTCCTTCTCAATAACCGTATTGCCGGTTTTGAGAGTAACAGGACCATCGCCCTCGTCATAACCCTCATTGCCCTGTTCATCGTGACCTATATGTGGGTCGGCTTCTCCAGGGCGGTCATGCACTCGGTCTCCAGCCTTGAGCAAACAGCCAACATGCTCGCCAGCGGCAATCTGGACAGCGCCGTCAGCATGAGCGCCAGAGATGAGATAAGCCAGACCGCTGCCGCCGCCATCAACAAAATGGCTAATGTTACCACCCAGCTTAATAGCGCTATGCTTCAACGTACCAGCGAGCTAACGGAGCTTTCTTACCTGCTCGCTTACATGCACGACGGTGTGGTGATCACCGACGATAGGGGCATGATCAAAGTCCTCAACGGTACGGCTACCAGGATCCTCAACACCCACTACGACACAGCTATCTCTCAGCCTATCCTGGCTTATGTGCAGGATGCTCGTCTGCAAGAAACGATGCGCGCTGCCTGGGTTGCTCCTGGCCAGCGCTTCGCGGTTGACGTCGCCATCAACAGCCGTCTCATCTCGTTCGTAATCACTTTTGTGCCTGTAGAAGACACTAAAACGGGTTTGTTTGTTATGCAAGATGTTACTGAACTGCGTACCCTTCAGCAGCAACAACAATTCGCGTGGGTATCAACTACTCGGTAAGGTAGCCCGAACAGGCGGAGCAATAGTCATGTACTTTTCTTCAAGTTGTGAGAATCGGAGGATTGGAAGGCAATATGACAAGCGTGAAAACACCCACAGTTGTACAGGTAAGTTGCCCCAGATGCAACCGGGTCAACAAGCCCGGTGCTACTCGCTGCGCCGACTGCGGTGCAAACCTGCCCGGTAAACCACGTGTTGCGCTTGCCCCACTTACCACAGCACCCAACCTTACCGCTTCTAAACTTGTTGACATCGAATCGACGGAGGCTAAACTGGACATTATGAACACCGGAGATACAAACCCAGAACGCACTTCGGAGATCGGATCGAATGCCGATACGGGTGGCCTCGATACCTCGGTAAATAGCTGGCTGTTCCAGAACCCTAACACCGAGACCGAGACTCCGCAGCCTTCAAGCTCAAGTTTCTCTGTTAAGCTTCTGAGCGAGAAGCAGGACCCAATCATTGCCCGCCAGTGCTACGAGCATACCACCGGCCTGCTGGACGACAAGGAAGAAATCGAGTACATCGCTACCGTAGACCAGACCATTCAATATGACGAAAAAGGCGGCAATTATGTTTGCAGCGTCGCCACCAACAAACGCATCGTCATTTATAACAGGGTTGCAACAGGCGAGTTAGACCTCGCGCACCCCGACGTCTGCCTCTGGCAGGATATGGACGAGATCTATTTCGAAGAAGACCCCGAGATTTCGCTCAGGTTCATTGCTATCAGCGGGTGGCATGTGGAATTGAAAGACCTCTACCCACCACAGGCCAGGAGACTTTACATCTACGGTGTAGACCATAGCGAGCGCGTGTTGCGCAACCGGGTAGAGCAGCATATAGCAAATCAAGCAGGCGTTCCCTACATAAGTGAGCCTCTTGATGAAGGCAAGATGGGACGCCCTACAATAGGTAGGGCTGTCGGCATTTTCAACCCCGGCTATAGCGGGAATCAGGCTCAGCCCTCGCAATCCTCCAGACCGAGAGGAAGCACAGGCTCTCTCCTGGACACTATAATGCGCTCGGTTCAGGCGTCAGAAGGTCCCACCGAAGGGATTATGCCCACAATCAATGTCACCAGCCCCAACCTCTCGGATCCCAATTCATCCCAACCATCCCCTGTGCCTCCCAGCGACTCCAATGTCCATCCTACCCAGCAGAATGCCGCCGATACTACATCCGGTGGCTTGCCGGAGGGCATGGAAAGCCTCACGGGGCGGCTTCCCTACGGCGTTGAATTTACAACAGGCCCTATCCTCCGCCCTTCTTACGATCCTGCCTCCATGTCAGGGCCGCTTGGCAACTCCTTGCAAACCGAGCCTGTGGCGCAAGGGATGCCCTACTTACAGCCTTCACAACAGCCTAACCCTCCTCAGCCTGCCCAATCGCCCCAGCCAGCCCCACAGGCCAAGCCTGCCTCCTCCCTGGATGAGACCGATGTGTTTGTGATCCGTCTCCAAAAGCTGAAGAACCTTGTTGAAGCCGGACTGATTACTCAGGAAGACTACGAGAACAAGAAGAAGCAAATACTGGAAGAAATGTAATTACGCTCTCTATTCGATCGACACGCCGCACCTCTCCAATAGCTTCGCGGCGTACCTGATCGGCCATCTGGTAAGCTTCCTGCGTGGGTCGCCGGGTGCGTGTGTATCAGAGCCGCACGAGCTCAAAAGGTCATTGTCCACGCATATCTTGAGATAATATGCCACGTCATATGACGAATGGTACGGGTGCCATACCTCGAAGCCCATCAGCCCACCCTCTATCATCGCGTACAACGTGGCCTCATCCGGCGGTTTGAACCCCGGCTCGGCCCGCCCAGGGTGCGCCAGGATCGGTATAGCGCCTGTGGTTCGTGCTCTCTCTATCACGTCCCGCATCTCAGGTAGAGGCAGAAAGTCCACCCCCACAGTCTTAGCCAATTCATGCGCGTCCTTCATGTTGTGCGCGTATTCGTGCTTGATGATCGCCTGAAACACGTGGTAGGGTGCGATGGGCTGCCCCTGGTGGCATAGCCTCAATACGGCTTCGTCCAGCGGCATCCCTTTGCGCGCCAGTTCCTCTATCCCATTGGCGCAAATCTCGGCGTACTTGCGCTTCGCCTCATCCAACGGTCCCACGAACCTGCTATCGGTCAGGTCGACATTGTACACCAGCATATGGTACTGCGTCTCGCCCCACATGCACGATACCTCCACCGCAGGCACCACGTGTATGCCATACTGCGCGGCCTCTTGCTTGAGGGGGATCACATTATCGACGCGGTCGTGGTCCGCTAGCGCGATTACGGCCAGCCCCAACTCGTGAGCGGCCTTCGCCAGTGTGGCCGGTGTATATCGCCCATCCGAGGCTGTTGTGTGCATGTGGAGATCGATATTTGCGTCGTGGGGCACTGTAACCCCTGAGAGGCGTCCTGTATCCGTATCCATCAGATTATATCCAGGTCCTCCTCGACCTCCTCCACGCCGTCTACGCTCCCGGCTACCTGTTCGGCTTGCTCGGCATCTTCAAGCGAACTAACCTGGCCCTTCAAATAGACCACCCCATCTTCCACTTCCACGTCGATGTTAAGGTCCGATGTGTAGGCATCCAGGCGGAGGGCGCGTATCACTCGCGCCGCGATTTCGTCGTCGCCTCCCTGGAATCTCGAAGGCTCGCCTTCGGATTCTTCAGGCTCTTCGTCCGAGTCTGTTGCAAATCCGCCCATAACCCCGGCGTTTGTCAGCGGTCGCGTGGTAAGGGGTGGATCGGTGGGCGGGAAATAAGGCTCACCCTCTTCTACTGCTTCAATGATATCTTCGGTGCCGGGATCGTCCATGAAATCAGGTTCCTCTCCTTCCGTCCTCCATTCATCGTCAAGGTCTAGCACATCGGGATTCGCGCTGATGCGCTCTCGACCGATACTTGGATCGACAAGCCGCTCCATATCATCGTCCAGTGGCGTATCGCCCTCTTCGATATCTTTCCAGGTGTAGCTCGATGGGCTAGCCGTGGGGTCGGCAGCCGTTACCGGGTCGTCGGGTGGGGCTTCTGTCTCATCCTCGCCGGAAAGCGACCTGTGCTCGACCGGTCTCGCTTCGGCGCTAGCCTGCGTGCGCGCGTCTCTAGTGTCGTCATGCCTGGCCGCGTTGCTGTTATCCATGCATGCATCCTCCAAAGGGTCGGTCCTCTATTCTACCACAGTCTACATTCAAACGCCCCGCAGAGGTAATCAGTCACCCGAATACTTGGTTCGTGCTAAACAGATTGGGAGCGACCAAAGACTCCACCCTAACCCCTCCCCAAATTCTTTCAGGGGTAGGTTTTCGGTGGAATCCTTCGGTGAGTACAGGCTAACACCCCTCACCCCCTGCCCCCCGCCTCCTTCGTCGGCACTCCGAATTCGGGGAGAGGGGAGAGTAAATAGTGGGGGAAGTGTGAGGGACACCCCCAAACCCCCGGCAGGGGAGTACCCCTGCACCCCTTTTGCAGAAACCTACCTTTGTAAGCCCCATTTTGGCTGTTTTAGAAACAGATCTTACGCATGCGAACCTGGATCCAAAACGCGGGATGCCTTATGTTTAGAACGCCTCTCTTTACCAGCTAATCACAAGGGCGTGCAGGCGGAACAGACTTATGGGGGCTTGGGTTGAGCTTCGAAGGCATCCTCGATCTGCTTCGTGTACGAATTTAAGATTCGTGCGAGTTCTATGGCTCCTCGCCCGGCCAGAACACGTCGAACTTCACATCGTAGCGGCTTGCGCTGGATGTTCCGAGCGCTCTGTATACTTCCTCTGCCAGGTCGATCACGATCCCCTTCGAGCGCACATAAGGGATGTCGCCGTTGGCTATCACGTCTATGAACTGCACCATCACCGAGCGATTGCCCCTGGTTACGCGGGCCATCCTCCCGTAGAGGTTGAGGTCGGCGGGTGCCGAAGCATAAAGGCCCCGGCCCACGAAATCAGACGGTAGATTGCCCCAGTGCTTGTTGAGGTCGATGATCCGGTCCCAACTGGTGCCGAAGGCCGCCGCGCTGTACCATGTGGCCTCGCCGCTGAAGCTCATCTGGAAACCGGGGCGAGGCTGTGCCTCCGCGACAGAGGGGTTGAGTCCTTCCATCCCTTCCGCCAATTCCTTATTAAGTCAGCTCGGTACCGAGGTGGCCCAACTGCACGCGTCCTTGCGCGGTCATTTCGAAGCGGGCACGCTCGAAGTACTGAACAGTGGTCCCGCCGTCCTCTATCTCCTCGGAGATTGGGTAGCCGAATATGCCCAGGCTGCCTCTGCTCTGCCAGAACTGCTTGAACGCCCCGTTGAGCGTGTGCCCCGTTTCCGGGAAGTAGGTTCGATCGCCCACGGTCGCCGGGTCTACCGGCGGGAAATCGCGATCCTGCGTCACCAGCCTTCCAACCTGAGTTAGCTCTACCTTCCACGGGCGCGTGCTGTCGGGGTGATACTCGAACCGCGCGCGCTGGAAGTATTGCACCGGCACACCATTGATGACAGTCTCTTCGGTGATAGGGTAGCCGTATAGGTTCAGGCCGCCGTCCATCAGCCAGTAGTTGAGGAAGGCATCCTTTACATAGTGCCCGGTCTGGCGATAATAGATGGAGTTAAAGGAGTTGGTGTTGGTGGGTGCCGCCTCTGCCACCGAGCGGCTCCCTGATAGCGCCGTAACTGCGAGTGGGGATGTGGAGAGAGCCAGGGCGAGAGCGAGCGTTATACCCGCAGTGGCGGCCATGAGCCGCAAACGTGCGCCCGCTTTTCTCAATGTTACCTCCTTGCAAAAGAACCCGCACGCTCGTGCCTTCTCCCAGGAGGGAAATGGTTGCGCCCGGCACGTGCGCGCTTTAGAGAGTATTTGTAGCTTGTTAATGATAAACTAGACCGGATTGTAGCCGATGTGTTCATCCTCTGTCAATACTTTTCCGCTTTCCACGCACAATATTGCGGTGGTTTTGCTTGCCGCCGGCAGCAGCAAACGCATGGGCGGCCCCACTTCCAAGCTTCTTTTGCCCTTGAAGGACGGCAAACCTCTCATCTCTCATTCTATCGAGAACGCCCTTTCGCTTGAGCCTTTAGAGATGGTGGTGGTGGTGCGCCCCGACCTCCTGCCCCAGATTGAGAGCCTGCATCCATCATTCAACTATGTGCCTAACCCACGCTATGAGGAGGGGATGGGAACCTCATTAGCGATTGGTGTTTCCTCTTTGTCAGCCGATGTCGAAGCGTGCCTGGTGCTGTTGGGCGATGAGCCTGAGATATCCCGTGGTGTGGTGGACCGCCTGGTGCGGGCCTATCTGGCTGACTATTCCTACGTTACGATACCTGTTTATGGCGAGCAGCCCGGCCCGCCCACGCTCTTTTCTCGTTATGCTTTTCCCGATCTATCGCAACTCGAAAGGGATACGGGTGGCAGGCAACTGCTTGCACGCTTCCCTGATAAGGTGACACGCGTTCGCTTTGATGAGAACCAACGGCCAAAGGATATTGACACGCCTGAGGATTATCGGGCACTCACCTGATGACCAGGTGCACTTTGGATCTTTCTTTGTACACGAAGGGGCGAAGGAGTACGAAGGGCACGAAGGTTTTTGTGGTGGGGAGTGCGGAGTCTTGATTGGGGGTATGGGGAAGGAGGGTGCATGGGGTTGTTTGGGTCCTCGTATACTATTCTTCCTTTTTGTGTTGTGGGTAGTCACCTCCTGGTGGATGCAACCTCGTAGAGGGCGAGGCATGCCTCAATGTTGTCGCATAAAGACCCCGAAGATGGTCCGAGTACGAGCGCTCCCCGTTGGCGACATACTCCATGCCGCCCTCGCGAATAGTCCCGTAGGGACGGCATAGGGTAGCCCAGGGCTTACGCCCTGTGGTAAGCCCTGTGGTAAGCCCTGTGGTAAGCCCTGTGGTAAGCCCAGGATAATGCCATAGCCCCGTAGGGGCGTAAGAACAAGATCTCCACGGTCCTTTATGATGCAATGCTAGTGCTCTTACGTCCCTACGGGGCTACTTGCTTGGGCGGTTGTACAATCCACAGGGCGTAAGCCCTGGGCTACTCTCTTACGTCCCTATGGGACTTGGCTTGGGTGGCAATCCATCTGGGCACCCCCTGGTGGTTGCGCCCCACAACCTGTATCTTTATGTGACAACATTGAGGCATGCCTCGCCCCTACAGGTGGTTGATTTGTTGATTGTTTGCTCAGGATGGCAACCACTCTGGTTGGTGGTTGGTGCTGGGCATGGTGGGTTGGCTTATGGGATGGTGTCCCTGTGGCGCAACTGGTACGTGTGGCGCAGGGTTCCTCGTGCCTATAGAGGGTGTGACACGAATGCACACTGGATTACCGCTCCGTGTTGGTCCCCTTAGGGGCCGGTGGTGGGAGACCGGAGCGGTTGGTGGTGTTGAGACAGCCACCGGCTTTTGGCTGACCATTCTTTTGGTTTGTAAAGTGCTGGTAGTTGTGGTGGTTGTTTATGTGGTTTGTAAGGTACAAACGCAAAGCTGCATAGGGACACCAGTCTTGTCTCAATGTCCTCCATGCTGCGCGGCAGGGAGGGTGAAAGTACTTCTTGTATTGGATCTTAGCACATTTGTTTGGATTTGGGTACGGCCAAACGGGTAGTTTCTTGGGGGATTTTTGGGAGTTTAGGCTTACAGATCGAGGAGGGTGGAGCAGGGCGGATGCAAAGTCAGATAAAGCGGTAGAAAATGCCGCCAATCTAAGCCTTGTCATTCTGAATACAATGCTAATGAAGAAACGACAGGATGGGATGTGGGGGTGTTCTTACGCTCTTCCAGGGCTATCTGGGCTAAGGTGGGTGGCTATCCCCACGCGTAAGCGTGGGGCTACTCTCTTTCGCCACTCCGTGGCTGCCCTGGTTGGTGGCTTGGCTTTGATTGTATGGCTTTGGGACGTTTCTTTGTTAGCATGCTACTGAACGAAGTGACAAATCTGGGATCTTGACTTGATACTTTGCCTGGCATTTCAAATTCTTCGCTTCGTTCAGAATGACAAGTCTAATCTTGGTACGCTTCGTACTACGTCGCACTCTCCCTGGAGGTGGCGTGGGGATCTTGCGCGCAACCCTGCTCGTAATATACACTTATGAAAAGCTACACGCATCTGATGCGGAGATGAAACCGTTAACTTGATAGCGCCCCTATTAGCAGGTAGGTTATTCAGTATGACACCAAGAAAGAACGCCGTGCGCTCCCGCTTCTCCCTGGTAGCGATAGTTGTACTCTTATTCACCCTCCTCCCCGCCTCACTTGCCGCTCCCGCACGTCCGGCTCTGGCGGCTACCTCTCCTTTCGCCGATGGGGCTTTCGAGAGCGTCTGGACGCGCAACGATTTGCCGGTAGCGGCCAAGGCTGTGGGACGCTCCTGGACCTGGGGTCCAGTCCCACTCGCGTCGGGTTACGAGCCTTACGCCGACGCGCCCGATGGCTCAGGCAAGCGCCTTGTCCAGTATTTTGACAAGGCTCGCATGGAGATCAACGATACTACCCTTGCTCCTACCGACAAGTGGTATGTCACCAACGGCCTGCTGACAGTGGAATTGATCTCAGGCCGCATCCAGCTTGGGAACGATAAGTTCCAGACCACCAAGCCCGCCACGATCAATATCGCCTCCGACCCGGATGATGCCGACGCGCCCACCTATTCCTCGTTCGGCACGGTGTCCAATACTTCGGCTGGGGAGCACCGCCAACCGGACAAGACAGGCGGTTACGCCTCCGAAGAGATCAACAGGCAGGGGCAGGTCACGAATAACCCAACCATGCAATCGCCCGAGAGCAAGATCATCTACTTCGAGAAGGCAACAGGCCACAATGTGCCCAAGGTCTTCTGGGACTTCCTCAACTCTTCGGAACCTGTCCGAAGCGGCGTGAGCAATGCCAACAAACTGCTGCTCGATCCGTGGGTGTTTGCTATGGGCCTCCCGATCTCGGATGCTTACTGGGCCACGGTCAGGATTGGCGGTAAGTCTCAGCCGGTGCTGATCCAGGCGTTCGAGAGGCGTGTGCTTACTTATGCCCCGCAACAGCCTAAGGAATGGCAGGTGCAAATGGGCAATATCGGCCAGCATTACCTGGAATGGCGCTACGGCACGGATGGCGCAGGCCCTCAGAAGGTGACAAAGTCGACTCCCAGCCAGCCAGCCTATCTCAACATCCCCACGCTCGGCGTGCTGGCTAAAGTCGAGCATGTTGGAGTGGACGCGAACAACAATATGGACATACCGGAGGACCCCTTTAACGCTGCCTGGTACAAGTTCGGGACGATCCCCGGCAAGCAAGGCAACGCCGTTATGGATGGGCATCTCGATTGGTACGGGATCAAAGAGGCTATTTTCTACTACCTGGACAAATTGAAAGTTGGCGACCGTGTGTATGTGCGCGACGACAGGGGGGTAGACCACGCCTTCGCCGTCACCAAGCAGGTGGTTTGCATCTACAACAAGTGCCCTTTGCAAGACGTGTTTGGCGCTACCAGCGCCACCCGCCTCAATCTGATCACCTGCGCGGGTACGTTCAATCGCAGCCAGCAAAACTACGACCAACGCCTGGTGGTGTTTACCGACGCTCTACAGTAAGCTGACTGACCAACGGGCCAGCGGGCCCTGGTCTGTGCCTTCTTCGTCGGCACCCCGTACGAACGGGGAGAGGGAGAATAAAAAGAAGAAGTAGAATTGGGAGGCACCACCAATCCCCTGTCAGGGGACTTGTCCCCTGTACCCCCTTTCAGCCGGGTAAGTGGAGGAAGAGTTGGGGGACACCTCCGCCGCCCAGAGGGCACCCGCCCGGCACGCAGTTCCGCCTGACCCCCTTTCGGAAGGCGTCATGAAAAGAAGCAACATATCAAGCGGCGCGCCCTGGGAACCGGTAGTGGGCTATTCGCGGGCGGTGCGAGTAGGTCCCTATATTCATGTGGCGGGGACCACCGCCACCGCTCCCGATGGCTCAATCGTGGGTGAAGGCGACCCTTATGCCCAGACTATCCAGGCTCTCAGGAACATCCAATCTGCCCTCGAACGCACGGGGGCAAGCCTCAAGGATGTCGTGCGCACGCGCATGTTTGTCACGGACATTTCGGCCTGGGAGGAGATAGGCCGGGCGCATGGCGAGTTCTTCCGCGACATCCGCCCAGCGGCCACTATGGTGCAGGTCACGCGCCTGATCGATCCTGCTATGCTGGTCGAGATCGAGGCGGATGCTATCTTGATCGAAGATTGAGTAATAGCTGAACCGCACAGACCGCCTGATGGCAATCGTCCTCGAATTGCAGGCCCGCCGCACCAAGCGCGCCGAAGACCTGGCGGCTACCTTTGAGGTGCGCAAGCGCACTATCTATCGGGATGTAGAGGCCCTGAGCGAAATGGGCGTGCCCGTTGTGTCAGTGCCGGGGCGGGATATCCCGCGCTCGCTCATCGGCGTAGATCCAATGTTCGGGATGTCTTGACGGGAACGGAGGCTAGTTGTATTATATTGCTCTATTGGCTAATAGAGTCAGGTCTTCCCGGTCCCTGATACGCAAGGAGAGCCTCCCATGCCCGTACTAGTTGCCCCCGATACGCCGTCCTCGGCCCCTACGGTGAATTTCCTCATATCGCCCCTGTACGATATGTTCATTTCGCTTGCCACCCTGGTCCATCCGGGGGAGCGGCATGAGGGGTGGGTGGCCGAGGTGAAACGCGACCTCTCTCCTCAGATGCGCGAGGAGGCCGACTACTTCTACTCGCTTTTCGAGACCCGGCTGGTGGAGCTGGCGGTCGATTACCCGGATCATCATGATATTGAGGGGTTTTTCCGGTATCTGGAGACTATGGCTCCGGAGGACTTTATCTTCTATGCGACCGGGCGGGTGATGTCGCCGGGCGAGATCGCGAGCATGGCTACCCATCCTCTCAGGCTGCTGGCGGCCTTGCTCAAGCTGTACGGGGGCGAGCATAAGATACACGACGAGGGGTGGAGGCAGGCGCTCCAATTGCTTTCGACGGAGGCGGATACCACTCGCACGAGGTTGTTGCGGCTGCTGAGGACCTACTGGCAGAACGTGTATCGCCATCAGATGCCCAAGCTGAAGCCGCGCTGGGAAGAGAGCGTGCGCGAACGCACGCAGTCGCTCGGCCCCGACCGCCTGACAGCGGTCCAGGAGCGATTCCTGGCGAACCGGCCAATCCCTCGCGAGTTCCCGGAGGGGTATGCGCTTGAGAAGGTCAGCCTGGTGCCTTCACTATTTCTCAAAGTGTCGTCTATGATCATGTACGGTTACGGGCAGATGATCGTGATCTATGATGCGCTTACCTCCGACGAGCACCGGAGCGCGATGGCGCATGTTCAGAGGCGAATTGTGGCGGTGGCCCGCGCCCTGGAAGACCCTACACGGATGACTATCCTGCGCGCTATAGCGAAGGATAAGGAGTACTACGGTTCGCGCCTGGCCGCCAAGTGCGGCATTACTCCATCGTCCATTTCGCGCCATATGCGCGTGTTGCGCGATGCGGGCCTTATCAATGAGATAAGTCAGGATAATCGTGTCATGTACGAGTTACGGGCTGACACTATCGAGAAGTTCTGCGAGGATCTGCACGAGTACCTATAGCATCGCTTTAGGAGGCCCGTCAGCTAACCAGTCCCTCGATCCTCAATTCGACTATGCGGTCGAGGCGGAACGCGCGCTCTTCTTTGCGCAACTGGCAATAGCCGACCAGATAGGTCGCCTGCTCGTGGAGGGTTACTTTCAGGGGCTGGACTATGCGGGTGGTTACTTTGCCATCGCTCCCCGCGTAGCGTATCTTGACGGGCGTGCGGGTGCGCATGGCCTGCTCTACAAGGGGTGGCAGACCCTGGATCGGGCAGTAGGGCTGGGTGCCGTCCCATTCCATGAGCGGCGTGCGTGCCTGCCAGCCTCCGTGCCAGCCGCTCATGGTTGTGAGAGAGCCTTGCACGCTGGTTAGTTCGTCCAGGGTGGTTATGCCCTTTGCCTCAAGGTCCCAAAGGAAGCGTTTGAGAACGTGCCAGGTTATGGTGGCGTCGGCCAGCGCGCGGTGCAGGCCATAGGTCTGTATGCCGAGCGACCTGGCGACCTGCCCAAGCTTGTTCGATGCGAATGTGTAGCACCTGCGGGCCAGGGCCAGCGTGTCAATCACAGGGTTGGAGGGGGGCGCGTATCCGGCCTGGCGCATTTCGGCAGAAATGAAGGAGAGATCGAACGAGGAGTTGTGAGCTACCAGCGCGGTGTTTTCGGGGGCCAATATCTCGGCCAGGGTAGATGCTACTGTACGAAAGGGGGGTGCGTTGCGGACCATGCTGTCGGTGATGCCGTTCACGGCGGTTGCGCCATAGGAAATGGGGCGACCGGGGTTGATCAATGCTTGCACCTGGTCTACAATCTGGCCGTTGCGCCCGACCACCACGGCCACCTCGCAAATCCGGTCTCCCAGGCGCGCTGACAAACCCGTTGTCTCAACATCTACTACTGCATAGGTGAGGTTTCGAAGGGGCAAACTCCCGGCAGTGTTCATACTGCGCTCGCTTTCTACTTTAGCAGGTCCTACTACAATCTCTCACGACCTGCTCTTAGTATACCCTGTTTGTCAATTGCTTGAGTTTCCACACGGTAGGCGTTCAGACCTGGGGTGGAGGGATCCCGTCTAAGAGTAAACCAAGACCCACCCCCGGCCCCTCCCACGTATAGGAGGGGAGAAGTAAATAGTGGGGGAAGAGTTGGGGGGACGCCCCCCGCCGCCCAGAGGGTACCCGTCCGGCAGGCAGTTCCATCCGCGCCCCCTTTTGCCCATCACCCCGGCAGAGGAGTACCCCTGCACGCGCTACCGCGCTCATGAAGGGGAAGGAGCCGCCCGCACCTTGCTGGCTTTGGCTGAGCGCCATAACATTTGCTGACTGCTTGCGTAATCGGGTTCTATAGGTTATGAAATAAGAGAGAGCGCAGCACGCAGCACGTAATACGCCCCAATTTCGTATTGCGTATTATGTACCACGTCACCAGGAGATATCCCTTTGCAAACAGCCGGATCGTTTAGTTGTCCTCACTGCGCCGCGCCTGTGCCGTTTCAGTACGGGCAAACCACGGTCAAGTGCGAATACTGTGGCAATACAGTTATTGTTCCTCCTGAGTTGCGCCCGCCTCCGCCACCTCCGCAGCCACAGCCTCCTACTTACCAGTACCCTCAGGTCCAGATTATCATTGGCTCGGAAGGCACATACACTCCGCAAAATCAACCTACCTACACGGCCCCTCCAGTTACAACTGTTCCGCGCAGGCGCTCTTCGTGCGCGCCCTTGCTGCTGTTTGTTATTCTGCTGCTTGTGGTCAGCGGGGGCGTGGTCTCGTTCGTGGTACTGAGCACACCCTTCTTCTTCGACAATCTTTTTGCCGGAGGGTTCGCACGTCTTGAACAGACCTACGGCAGTGATAGTAACGATAGTGGCACGCCCAACGCCCAGGGGATCGGTGCGGTGACGGATGGCATGGATGTTGCCCTGGATAAGGAAGGTAACGTCTACGTGGTTACCTATAACGGCCAGGTGGTTCGCTTCGCCTCTGACGGTGCGTTACTAAGCTCGTGGAAGATAGAGGGCAAAGACGTTCACCCGGATGCCATAGAGGTGGATGGCGCGGGCAACGCTTACATTGTAGTTGACGGCGCGATACGTAAGTATGATGGTGCGACCGGCTCGGAGCAAAATGTGATAAGCGTTTCCGAGATATTCGGCGCGAGCGACGTGGCATTGGCCCCGGATGGCAGCATCCTGTCGTTCCTGGGCGGCTCTGTCGATCAGATCGTGCGGTTCGATCCTACGGGGATAGAGGTGGCGCGGTACGAGCGCCCATTCACCGAGATAGAGCCTACCGCCGATACGGTCCCCTGGCAGGTGCGTATCGCCGCGGACGGTGAGGGGCAAATATACCTTCTCAATACGTCGTTGAGCGGCACCCCGGTGTTTGTGTTCAGCCCGGAGGGTAGGCACATCATTCACTTCGGCGTGCGAGGTGCTGGAGAAGGACAACTCGATAACCCACGCGCGATAGCAATCGATAGCAAACAGCGTATCTATGTGAGCGACAGTGACGGCGTGAAAGTGTACGACCAGGGTGGCAAGTATATAGGGATAATTCGGATGCCGTTTTCGTCGTGGGTGACGGGTATGGCGTTCGACACGGAGGACCGCCTGTACGCGGTCTCACGTGGGGAAGAGAAAGTTTACAGGTTCGTGCTCAATGAGCCGTGAGATAAGGCAACCTGGGCATAAAACTCAAACTATGAAAGATACAGGACTAATGACAAGCACCAACGCCCTACCGGAACATTCTTCGCTACTTGGCGCACGCATTCGTATCATCCCGGCGCTTATGCTGGTAATTTTGGGCCTTACGGTTTATGGCTGCGGCACGGAGCCTGCCACCGACACGCCTATTAGCCAACCTACCGCTATGGCGGGTACGAGCCCTACCTCAGTTTCATCCGGTGGGACGCCTACCTCAGTTTCATCGACTGATCCTACTGTTGATGCTACTTCAGTCACTTCGACCGTCCTGGTTGCTGAGCCCACGACGCCCGTTGATACGCCAACTATCGCGCCGTTCGAAAATCCGACCCCTCAGCCGACCTGGATACCACCTACCGCGCTTGCGGGCACTCCAAGACCTGGGGCCGAGGCCACGCTGACGGCGGCCCCGAAATTGAAGGCGGGCACTCTCACTATCATCAACGCGGATGGTCAGGACGTGAATATGCATGTTGAGATCGCCGATGCCGAGCCTTCGCGAGAGCTTGGCCTGATGTTCCGCACAAGCATGGCCCCGGACGAGGGTATGCTGTTCGATTTCGGCGGGCCGAGCACAGGCGGTTTCTGGATGCAGAATACTTTGCTGCCTCTCAGCATCGCCTTTATCGAGCAGAATGGCAATATCCTCAACATAGAGGATATGCAGCCGCTGGATACAAGCATCACGAACGCCGCAGGGACGTATTATTACGCGCTTGAAGCTAACCAGGGCTTCTTTAAGGCGAACAATATATTGACGGGTGGGAAAGCTTTGCTGCCTGTTGTGCTGGATAGCGCGGATGGTTCAGGGCTCGTTATACCGGGAATGCCTGATTGCTCTTATGCCTCGGAACCTGAGCAAACGGCCGTGCCGCAAGTGGAGCTTGCTTCCCTACCGGGGTGCTAGCCTGAGCGCCTGGTGGGGCGTTTGGCGCGCTTGCTGAGGCGGATGCGCCATACTACGCCCATCGCCTCCAGCACGATCCTGCCCGTCATCTTGCTGGTCCCTACTTTGCGGTCGTAGAAGATGATGGGGGTCTCCTTGATTTTGAAGCCCATCTGGTGGGCACGGTGGGTCAACTCGATCTGGAACGAGTAGCCGTTGGAGTGGACTTTCTCGAGGTCGAGGGCCTCCAGCACCTCACGCCGGAACGCCTTGAATCCACTTGTGAGGTCTCTGTAGGGAGAGAGGAGGATAAGTTGGGCGTAGAGGGAGCCTCCCTTACTGATGATCTGCCGGAGGATGGACCAGTTGCGGGTGCCGCCACCCTTGATATTGCGCGAGCCAAGCACCAGGTCGGCCCCACCCTCGACTTCGCGCATGAATTGCGAAAGATGGGCAGGGTTATGGGAAAAGTCGGCGTCCATCTCGAAGATCACGTCATAGGCGCGCTCTAAGCCCCACTTGAAGCCGGCTAGGTAGGCGCGCCCAAGCCCTTCCTTGCCTGCCCGGTGCAGCACGTGCACTCTGCCCCGGTGCTTCTTCGCGAGCCTGCCGGCCAGGTCGCCTGTGCCGTCAGGCGAATTGTCGTCTACTACCAGAATGTCGTAAGGCCCACGCGCCAGTATCTCTTCGACCAGCGGCTGTAGGTTCTCGATCTCGTTATAGGTTGGGAGGATTATTAGTGTTTTTAGGGGCATGCGGGGTTGGTTGTTGGGTGGTAGTCGGTAGTTCCAAGTTCCAAGTTCCAAGTTCCAAGTTCCAAGTTCCTGGTTGGAGGGTGGTGCCTACCGGCTGCTGATCGGGGTTGTTCTTCTTCCTATAGTCCAGACGTAGAGAGTATACAACACCGGCAATGTGTAAACCGCGATAGCCGATGTGATCTGTATTGTCCGGAACTCGGTTCGGCTCCAGAGCCACACGAAATCCCATACGAAGTAGTTGAGAACGCCGCCGATGCAGAAGAGGAGCATGCGATTTACGTTCTCTATGCGGGCTACAGGGGCTGTGAGGGCCACCAGCCAGAGGAGGTACCAGGGCTGGAACCAGAGCGATGCCAGGAGCAAGTATGCGAATATTATCTCATAGAACGCGATCAGCGTCCGCTGGAGGAGTTGGGCGCGTCCCTTGGGGGTGTTGGTGTTGGGTGTTTGGAGCACCCACACGGCCAAGCCTGCTGCCACCAGAGCTACTATCCCGTAGGCGATATTGCGCACCCACCACTCCGCTATCGCCTGGCCCCACCCGAAATCCATCGTCAGGGTATCGAGGGCGACTTTTGATATGGAGGCTGTGAAGAGGGTGTCGCGATTGCGCGGCAGAAGGCTATCGGGGCCGGTCCAGAAGGGGGCGTAGAAGATCGTAGCCAGCCCGACCGCAAGCACCGCGCCCACGGCCAGGGTAGATAAGGCTTTGGGGCGGGAGCGGTCGCGCCAGAGAGAGCAAAGGGCGACGGGTAGCAGTAAAAGGGGCACGAACTTGGTGAGGATGCCCGCCATCAACGCGGGTAGAACGGCCACACGCCATGCTTTCACCAGGAAGTAGATGGCGGCGAGGAGGAACATCGCCATGATGGCGTCGTTGTGGCCGTTGCCCGCCACCTCAAAGAGCACCAGAGGGTTCCAGGCGAAGAGGAGCGTGCCGCGCAAGGCCCATTCGGGCTTTATCGTGCGCAGGATGCCGTAGGTGAGGCCGATGCTTATGCCATAGGCAGCCATCACAAGGAGCTTGAAGCCGATCAGGTTGCCTAACAGGTCTCTGCCAGCCAGCCAGCTTACGCCTGCGGCCAGCGATTCCCATACCGGGCCGTAGGGCGATGGGTCGCCCTTCCAGGCCACGTACTGCTGCAAGGGGTCGCCGACAATGCTGCTGGGCAGGGTGGTGAACGGGTTGTAGCCATAGTGAGCGGTGAGGCGCGCCCTGAATATCTGGTCGAACAGGTCGGCAGCGCCTACAGGGTACATGAAGAGGAGGTTGACAGCGAAGAAGACGGCCCAGCCGCAGATCATTACCAGCGCGAAGCGCCTGAAAAGTGGCGTGATGCCCTCGGCGGGTGGGCAGATGCGAAAGGCGGCGTAGTAGCAGGCGAAAAGGACGATCCAGGTGAAGGCCCACTCGTTGGCTGAAAGCCCCGTGTGCCCGTTGATTTTGGCAAGGTCCAGCAGGGGTGTCGTATAGTAGACGAGCAGTTGGTACGGCTCTACGAAACCGAGGAAGTAAGAGATGCCGGACACACCGCCCAGGGCGACCAGCGCCGACAGGGCAAGCCAGGGTTCGCGCAGCCGCCGCGGGCGGCTTGGAAGCGCGCTGGAGGCTCCTCCGCTCAATGGCAAATCTGTTGGGTATTCTGTTTGTGGTTGTTCTTGAGCCTGCGGCGGCTGCACATCCGCGCTCCGTGGGCTATCGGGAGTGAAGATTTGCATCATAGTGATGCTCTAGCCATTGGATTATTATAGACCAATGGGTAGACATGTGACGAATAAACGAGGCATGAGAGGATGGCGGACGAAGGACGAAGGAGTGTACGTAAGGAGGTGGAGGGGCATGTCTGGCTGTTGGAATCCTGTTTCGTGGCCGCTGATTATGGTATCCTACTTCTAAATCTTTAGTTCCTGTCCTATGATCGCATCTCAAGAGACGCAGGAAGCGCCAGAGTCCACAACCGGCGATTATCATCTCGCTTCGGGCAAAAGTACGGGGCCGGTTTCTCGGTATTCCGGCCTGAGGCGCATCGTGCGAGACCCGAATATCGGGGTTCCGATACTCCTGTTTGTGCTGGCGTTCGTTTTCATGTCGCCAGGGCTGCCACCTCTCAAAGTGGCAGCATCCATGCACCAACTGCTGGTCTTCCCACCGTGGCAGGCGGTCTATCCGGACGTTACCTCCACTATTCGAGGTGGGGACCCGATCCAGCAGCAACTGCCGTGGCGGCACTGGGCGCAGGACGAACTGGCGGCAGGGAGATTCCCGCTGTGGGCCAGCGGACCGCTCGGTGGAGCGCCCATATTCGCGTACTACCAGTCGGCGGTGCTCTATCCGCTCAATCTGCTGTGGGTGCTTGTGCCTATATGGATCGGGGCGGGGATTGTGATGGCGCTCAAGCTGTGGCTGGCGGGGCTTGGGATGTGGGTGTTCCTGCGCGCTCTGAAATTGCACTGGACGGCTTCGCTGCTTGGGGCGTTGGGGTTCATGTTCTGCACGAGTATGGTTGTATGGTTGCCGTGGGCGCACACCAATGTGTTTCTACTTATGCCCTGGCTGGCCTGGAGTATATACGCCTGGTGCGTGGAGGAGAAGCGCTGGGCGCCGGTAGCATTGGCTATAACGCTGGGTTGCGCTGTGCTGGGAGGTCACCCTGAGAACCTCTCCATCGTGACCATTACAGCTGGGATCTGGGCGCTGGGACTGATAGCGGGGAGCGCCCCGCAACGCTGGCCTCGCCAGGTGGGAGGCTTGCTGGTGGGGGGCATTGTGGGGCTGGCTATCGGAGCGGTGCAGGTACTACCTTTCCTGGAAGCCTACAACTTGTCTCATATTGCGCTGGACCCGGGTAGGGCCGTCGCATGGCAAATACACCAGGACGCCAGTATGATGATGGACTGGATCATGCCGCGTTGGTGGGGGCAGATTTTCGATGGAGTGGTGGATGGGCCGCTGGGTTTCTACGATACCGGGTATGTTGGCCTGCCTGCACTGGTGGGACTCGGTTTTGGGGTGGTGGCTCTAGTTCGGAGAAGGTTGAATCTGAGGCTTGTGCTGCCGTTGTTGGCGATGTTGGTCTTCGCCTGGATCATCACATACGACGATAATTTCGGCAATTTGATCCGGCAACTGCCGGCGTTCAGCCACAGTCTCAATATGCGCTGGGTCTTCTCGGTGGAGTTTTCAGTGCTTGTGCTGGGAGCTTTTGGATGGGATTGGTTTGCGCGCTTCGTGGACGAAAGACGAAGGACGACGGATGCTGGAAATAGGGGGCCGGAGAATGCGGTAGGCAATAGTCGCGTATCACGTATCACGTACCCTGTTGTAGTTGGGATAGTGCTGCTGGTGGTGGGGGTGGTGATTCTTATCGAGCATTGGGTGGGGTTGTTTCAGCAGCCTGACCTGGGCACGCCTCGCGGCAATCTAGCTACCGCGAGTTACAGGTTCTACTGGGGTATCTGGGTGGGTGGCGTGGCTTTGAGCATGGCGGGAGCTATCTTATTGTGGTGGCTGGGATGGTTGGGGAGGCGCACCGCGCCTGTTATGGGGCTGGTTATGGGAGGGTTGCTGACGGCAGACCTCTGGATGTTGCTTTTTACGTTCAATCCCGGCGCGCCCGCCAACTGGTATTATCCGGTCACCGACTTCATCGGCCAGACGAAGTCGCTGGTTCCCTCGCCGGAGAGGTTGGTTGCGCAGGGTGAGGTAATGGTGACGAACACGGGGCTTGTCTATGACATACGCGACTGGCGATACCAGGACCCGATGATCAGCGAGCGATCTTTTCAGGCGGCGGAGCTGCTAAGCCCAGGTTTTAAGAACGAGTTGTGGACGCGGTACAACATGTACTTTTCGGGGATAAGGCTGGAGGTAGCCCCGATCTTCGGCATCCGCTATGTCGTGTTTCCGGGGGGCGCGAACCCGGACTACCGGGAGCCGGACCCAGAGATGGCTCCGCTAAAGAGGCTGGCATTTACCGGAGGGGTTGGTCTGTGGGAGATAGAGGGTGTGCCAGGGTTCACTTATTTGAGCGATTACGTGGAGGCGGTGCCGGGGGAGGCGGAAGCGCGCAAGTGGGTGCAGAACCTGACCTGGGAGAAGGTGCGGGCTTATCCGGCGGTGGTTGAGGCTCCCGCGAGCGCGTTGGCGAATATAGCGCGTTCGACTGACGGTACATCGCCCGGCAGCACCGATGTGGTTGCGTATACGCCCGGCCATATCGTGATAGAGACTGACGCACAGCGTCCCGCTCTGCTGGTGGTGGCCGAGAGCTATTATCCAGGGTGGCACGCCACGCTGGATGGGCAGCCGGTAGAGACGCTACGCGCCAACTATATTTCGCAGGGAGTAGTTGTGCCCGCAGGTAAGCACACCGTTGAGATGAAGTATGAGCCGGATTCATTCAGAAACGGTGCCTTGTTGAGCGTTGCCGGACTGCTGGGATTGGGTGGGTTGATCGTCTGGTGGCGTCGGGGAGCACGCCGGGCATGAATGGCGCTCCGGGGTCTACGGTCCGCGATCTAGGGTCCAAGATCAAGAACCTGCAATTGGGGGTTCCGCTACTTCTGCTTCTGCTGGCATTTGTGTTCATGTCGCCGGGTATGCCGCCTTTTCGGGTGGCCGCGCCCATGGACCAACTGCTTATTTTCCCTCCGTGGCACGCGGTATTCCCCGATGTGGAGGCACGATTGCTGGGCAGCGATGTGCTGTTCCAGCAGTTGCCGTGGCACCACTGGATGCAGGACGAGCTTAAGGCGTGGCGCTTCCCGCTGTGGGTGTCGGGGCCGCTGGGCGGGTATCCGCTGTTTGCTTACTACCAGGTGGGAGTGCTTTTCCCGCTGAACCTGTTGTGGGCGCTGTTCCCTACGGGGGCGAGCTTTGGGCCTATTCTGGCGCTCAAGGTGTGGATCGCGGGGCTTGGGATGTGGCTTCTTCTGCGCGCACTCAACCTGCGCAAGAGCGCATCACTTTTGGGGGCGCTGGGGTTCATGTTCTCTACGGATCTTGTGGTGTGGCTTCCGTGGAGCCACACGAATGCGTATATACTGCTGCCCTGGCTGTGCTGGGCCGCCTACGAATGGTGCGACAACAGGAAGAAGGGGGCGCTGGCGGGATTTGCTTTTTTGTGGGCTTGCGCACTGCTGGGGGGGAGTCCGGAGTTCTTCTTTATAGTGGCGGTGTGTGCAGGATTCTGGGTGCTTGGTTTGATTGTGTCGAGCAGGCCGCAGAAGTGGGGATGGCAGGTGGGTGGGTTGGCGGTGGCGGTGGCGGTGGGCACGCTGATGGGGGCGATCCAGCTTTTGCCGTTCCTGGAAGCGCTTGGGTTGAGCCACATCGCTACCATACGCCCCGTGGATGTGGAGGCTGCCGTCGAGCGGGCGCGGCTGCACCTGAGTGCGGATATGATCATCAACTGGGTCGAGCCACGATGGTGGGGACAGGTGTATGATGGGGTGCTTGGGAACAGTTATTTGCCTAACGAGTCGAACGGGTATGTGGGGCAGGTGGCGCTCCTTGGACTGCCTTTGCTGGCGATAGGGGCGGTCAGGCGCAAGATCGACTTGCGGCTCATGCTGCCGTGGGTTGCGCTTGTTCTGTTTTGCTGGGTATTGGTGTACGATGATGAGTTGGGGGTGTGGGTGCGGCGTCTGCCCGGATTCAGCCAGATGGTGAACGACAGGTTCTTGCTGGGGCTGGCGTTTGGCTTGCTTGTGCTGGGGGCACTGGGGTGGGACTGGTTTGCGCGAGTGCTGGAGGGGTGGCGGGCGGCGAAGACCGGATCGATAGAGAGTGAGCGCGGTTTGTGGGTTGTGTGGCTTGGGGTGGGCCTTGTTATGGTGAGCACGGTTTTTTTGCTTGTGCATTGGCTGGGGTTGGTGCCTCACCCTGACGTGGGTATGAGTCTGGACAGGCCGCTTCTTGGGGCGCTCTTTGCGCCCAATGCGGATTATCGGCTTTACTGGACCTCCTGGGAGGTTGGGATACTGGTTGGGATCGTGGGGGCGGGGATGGTGTGGTGGGGAGCCTCGCGGGGTGGAGCTAGCGGGGGGATGATGTTGGGGCGCTTTGCGGTGGTGGCTCCCCTGGCGATCGGGGCCTTTCTGGTGGCCGATCTGTGGCAGTTACTTTTTACATTTAACCCAACCGCGCCAGCCGACTGGTATTACCCGGAGACGAGTTTTATTGAGCAGCTGGTGACGAATGTGCCGGCTACAGAGCGGGTGATCGCGGAGGGGGATGCGCTGCTTGCCAACACGGGGCTGGTTTACGGGTATCGTGATTGGAGGGCGCAGGACCCGATGTTTACCGAGCGTGCTATGGTGGCTTCGACGCTGCTTGACCCCGATTATCGCAATAATACGTGGGATCGCTACAACATGAGCCTGCATGACATCCGGCTGCCGGTCGCGCCGATGTTCGGTATCCGGTATTTTGTGTTTCCGACAGATATTGACC
The DNA here is from genome assembly GCA_963797095.1 of uncultured Chloroflexia bacterium. Lineage (GTDB taxonomy): Bacteria > Chloroflexota > Chloroflexia > QHBQ01 > JADMIH01 > JADMIH01. The sequence goes on from CAWCNY010000002.1 coordinate 357,799, forward strand.
CCAACCACCCAGGCCCGGCGGATCCGGACAGGCCGACTTTTAAGCGACTGGCGTTTACGGAGGGATTGGGGTTATGGGAGGCTGATGGGGTGCCGGGGTTCGCTTACCTGAGCGATGATGTGACGGCTGTGCCGGACGAGGCTGCCGCACGAGAGTGGATGGACAAGATTACCTGGGAGCAAGTGCGCTTGTATGCGGCGATGGTGGAGGCACCTGTGGAGAGGTTGGCGGGCGTGCAGCCTGCGGCAGATGGTAGCTCGCCGGGGTCGGCGTCGGTGGTGGAGTATACGCCTGGGCATATTCGCGTGGAGGTGGACGCAGCGCGTGCGTCGGTGTTGGTGGTGTCGGAGAGCTATTATCCGGGGTGGCACGCTGTGATCGATGGGCAAGACGTGGAGATATTGCGCGCCAATTATTTGTCGCAGGGAGTGGTTGTGCCCGCAGGTAAGCATACGGTTGAGATGAAGTATGAGCCGGATTCGTTCCGGAACGGGGCGTTGTTGAGCCTGTTGGGTTTGGTGGGGCTGGGGGGATTGGTTGTGTGGCCGCGTTTCAGGAAGGGAGTGTAGGGGCCAGGTGTCTCCAGATCCTGCATGGCTGCTCTTTGTTGGCGTTGCGCCTGGCAAAGGGGATGATCTTGTTCAGGGTGGGCGCTATTTGGCTTGGAACGCCTGCGAATCGTGATCTTGGAGAGCGAGATCCTTCGCTTCGCTCAGGATGACGACCTCCCTGGTGGGGGAGTTGTGGGTGCTTTCTTGTTATCTGCCACTGGATCGCTGTGCTTTAGTGAGAGGTTTTAGCCGCGCTTCCAGGGTAGGCGGATGCGGTTGCGCGCCATCTCTTCGAGGAGGCGCACACGTTCTTCGAGGGCTATGATGGCGGCATTCTTGCGCTCGATCTCGGCTTCCAGGTGCTGGGTGTAGAGGGATGCCCTGGTTGCGCTTACTCTTTTTGTTGCTCTTTCAAGAGATTCGGGAAGTGCGGCACCTCTGGTGGGGCGTTCGGGGGTCATGTGGAAGAGGAACCATTGGCCATCGGTCTGGCCTTGCATGATGGCGCGCTCACCCGTTCCTACGAGGGTTGCAGAGATGTAGTGTTGGAAGATGCGCTCTTCCTCGCTTCTGTAGGGCTGGAAGTGGGTTTCAGGTTGGACCAGAGGGCAGAGGGTGGTGAAGCGTTTGGTGCTGAAGTTGTCGAGGAGGGTTTCAATAAGGCGTTCGCTGGACACGTCCTCGAAGGGCAATTCTTCTTCATCGTGTGTTTGGGGGTTCGAGGATTTGTGCTGCACTTGCTCAAGAGCCTCGGCGCGCATACCTGCTCGTACTACGTCCAGCATCTCGGCGCAGAGGATCTCCTGGAAGGTTTCCCAGCCGAGGACGGGGGTATCGTCGAAATCAATCGCCAACGCGCCCCAATCCAGCTTTGCTGCTGTACCGGTCACCGTTTTGTAGAGCCATGCCGGGTCGTTGTCCTGGACCCAGGCCAGGAACGGGTCCAGTTGGGCCATCACGATGTCGTGGAAGGCCCAGGTGTCCATGGTGGCTACTGCATGGTCTACGCCGACGAAGGTGCCGCCGGGCTTGAGGGAATGGCGCACCTGTTCCAGCAGTCCTTCAAGGTTTGCGATATGGTGGAGGGAGTCCCAGACGACCACGGCGTCGAACTCGCCCGCGGGGAGCTGGGCGTTGTTGAGGTCGGCATATTCATACTGGACGCTGCCGAAGATGGTGGGGTCGTAGTCAAGCCCTGCGAAGTTTCTGTAGAGGTAGGGGGAGTTGCGGGTGTTGGTGTCGGCCATGTAGCGGGCCAGGGCGAGGTTGGCGGGGGAGATGTCGAGGGCGAGCACGTTGGCCCCGAGGCGGGCCATTTCGAGGGAGAGCCACCCAGCACCGCAGCCGAGGTCGAGCACGCGCAGGCCGGGGCGAGGGACGGCGGTGCGCAGGACGTAGGCGATCTCGCTCATGCGGAAGTTGATGCCGCTGGGGCCGAGGCAGAATGGCCGCCACTGATGGTTGTACCTGAACTGGGTAAAGGTGAGCCGCCAGTCGATGGAGCCGGGGATCTCGCCGCGCATTAGCCTCTGGGCAACGAAGCTGTCCCAGTACTCGCCTTCGCCTTCGAGGGCTTGGGTGTATTGGTCGTCCGGAATGTGGTTTGCGGGCATAGGGAGAACGAATTAGAACACGAAGATACGCAGAAGTACGACTTCGTACTTCTGCGTATCTTCGTGGTAGAAGCTAATTACATCCGGTCGAGGACTTCTTTCACTTTGGCGTCGTACTGCTCCTGGGAGATCAGGCCGTCGGTTAGCATTTGCTTTAGCTGCTTGAGGACGGTGGAAGGATCGGGAGCGGCAGGTGTTTGCGGTTGCTGCTGCGGCTGCTGGCTCTGCGCCTGGGCCATGTTCTGGCCGATGATCTGGGCCATGCCAGCGCCTACGCCCATGCCTGCACCGAGGCCGACACCGAGGCCAGCCGCGCCGCCTGCGTCGCCGCCCTGGGCCGCGCCCTGGCCGACGCCGCCAATAGCCTGCGCCGTCTGGTACTGGAGGTACTGGTTCATGTTGCCGACCACGCCCATGCCTGTGCGCTCGTCGATCCGCTTGGAGACCTCTTCGGGGGGCGAGATGGTGGTGACGTAGAGGGCCTTGAGGATGAGGCCGAGGTTAGCGAAGTCGTCGTTGACGGAGGCCTTGAGGCCCGCGCCCACCTCGTTGTACTTGGCGGGAAGGTCGAGGAGGGTGGTCATGGTCTCGCCCATGATATCGTTGAAGCGCGAGACTATGATGCTGCGCAGGTAGTCCTCGATCTGGCCGGTCTCATAGAGGCCCTGGGTGCCTACGACCTTGTTGACGAAGAGTTGCGGATCGTTGACGGCCATCGCGTAGGTGCCAAAGGCGCGCAGGCGGACCATGCCGAACTCGCTGTCGCGGAAGGTCACGGGTTCCATAGTGCCCCACTTCATATCAAGGAGGTCGGCGAGGTTGACAAAGATCACCTCGGCCCGGAAGGGCGACTTGCCGCCGAAGGGGAGGCTGATGAGGTTGGCGAGGAGGGGGATGTTCATGGTGGAGAGGGTGTGCCTCCCCGGCCCGAACACGTCGAGGGCTTTGCCGTCGCGGAAGAAGACGGCAGCCTGGCTCTCGCGCACAACCAGTTGGGAGCCAAGCCGGAATTCGCCTGACCCGCCCTCAGGCACACGGTGAACTATCTGACGGCCTGTTGGGTCTAAGAACTCTACTACATCCAGAATTGCCATGTGATTGCTCCTTTATTGGGTTGCAAGTTCCAAGTTCCTAGTTTCTCGTTCCAGGTTTTGCTTGTCGCATGTCAATAACCAGGAACCAAGAACTTTACTGTCCGCCGCTCATGCCCATCTTGGTTTTGAGGTCGGCTAATTGCTGGTCGATCTGGGTGTTGCGCTCGTCGGTGTCGAATCTGCCAGCCACATCATCGCCTTCGTCGCTGTTTAGCTCGGCTTCGGCTCCCTGGCGTGCCTCTTCCATTCGTATGCGCTGCTCCATACGCGACAGATCGCTGCTGTAATCGGTCACGTCGAGGTTGCGGCTGGTCTGGTCGATCTGTTGCTGTACTTTTACACGGCGGTGGCGGGCAAGGAGGGAGTCGCGGTTATTGACCGCATCCTTGTACTTGTCCTCCAGAGCATCAAGTTGCCCACGCAGGCGAGTTACCATCTCGGTCTGGGCTTGAAGCTGCTGCTGAAGCACGGTAATGTTGGCGTCCGAGTCGGCCTTGCGCTTGAGGGCCTCTTTCGCCATGGCGTCGTTCTCCATACGGACGTAGTGCATGGCGCGCTCTTCCATGTGCTTGGCTTTGTCCTGCTCGGCTTTCAGGTCGTCTTGATAAAGTTTCTGCTGGGCCATCATATCGGCCACCTGGTTGCGCGCTTTGCTGATCTCGCTCTCCATATCGCGCAAAATCTGGTTGAGCATTATCTCCGGGTCTTCCGCCGAATCGAGCATGTCGTTGATGTTTGCTCGGATCAGCGTGGACAGCCTTTCTAGTATTCCCATCTTGGTGTTCCCCCTTTTTGTTGATGCATGATTACGAGTGACGAGTGACGAGTGACGGAATGCATAGTACGAAGTAAGCAGTACGCTGTAGTTCGCGTATCACACGTTGCCGTCTTGCCTGCTGTTGTCGTCTATTGCTTGGGCATCGAGGTCGTCGGCGTCGTTGGATAGTTTCGGAGTGTCGGCCAGGTCTTCGCCCGGTAGGGAGGGCGAGGAGGCCGATTCGATGCCGGTGTTGTCGTCTGCGCTGCCCATGCTGGTGCTGTTATACGCACCACCGGAGACCATGCCTCCGCCTGTGGCGAAATCGTCTGCCCGGTCGCTCATTGGTGGTGTAGGGCTAGCGCCCGCGTCTGTTGTGCCTGAGCCTGAGGCGGCCGGTGGCATGCCTGCTCTGCCAGAAGATGGCTTAGGCATATCCGGGGCCGGTGGAGGGGCGGTCATTCCTCCTGATTGCGCGCCTTCCTGATTGGACCAGGGTGAGGGCGCTGAGGGCCACTGGTCGATGGGTGGCACCTCGTCCATGCGTCCCACCTGGCTTGAGGCTTCGGCTCGCGGTGTCTCAGGCTTGTCCTGCGCCGTGCCCATGCCGGTTGCACCGCCGCTCATATCACCTGCGCCCGTGCCCTGGACTCGTGCCATATCGCCGCCTGTCTGCGGTGGCATAGGCATGGTGGGCGTGCCTGTGGGTGATGTGCCGATTGTGGAGGGAGGGGCAGGCGGAGCCATGTAGGGCGCGCCTGTGGAGGGTGTTTCGGCTGACGGCGGGGCCATAGGAGGAGGGGGCGGGGCCATACTCTGGTTGAGATCGCTCATCATACTGTTGTATTCGTCCTGGGGCAGGCCGCGCCCTGTGCTGATGAAGTCCTGGCGCTGGTTGAGGCGCAGGTTTAGCTCATCGACCTCGCCGGAGAGGCGGTTGAGCGCCGCAGGCACGTCGCCCTTGTCGGTGTCCATCACAGCAGATTCGAGCGCGCTTATGGCCGACGAAACTTGATCGACGCCCGCTGTAAGGGCCATATCGAATGCATAGAGTTGATCCAGGTCTTGTTCTTCGACCTTTACGGGGTCGAAAAGGCCGGTGTAGCCGTAGGTGGCGGTGTTGAGTTTGTCGATAAATCGCTGGAGCACTCCCGCGATCCTGTCCACTTCAGCAATATATTCAAGGTTCTTGCCGCGAACCATCCCCTGCTGCACGCGGGTGAGGCGGGCGCGCCCCTCTGAGTACTGGTGCGCCAGGTATGTGCGGAGCAATTTGTCCGCGTCTCTCCGCCGCTCGCGCTCCATATACCCGTTGAAGCCGGGTATGATGCCCGCGATCTTGTGGAGAAAATCGTTGGGCTTGTCACCCATCACCCTGTTGCGAATATCCATCATGACCTCCTGTTCGAGTTTCCAGTGCCGCGCAACGTGCTTTGCGTAGTACATTATGCGTTACTGTAGCTCGTAAACGCATTTCGCACTCCGCGTTAAGCTCGATATGTTAGTTAATCTACGCGGAGGGCGCAGTCCGATAGCAATTATACATATATGCCCCCGTGATAGCTACATCCATAATCCTTTACGAAACGGAAATGCAATTGGTTGCATTTTGACCGGCTTTGCTACCGTGTGGAGGGGGGAATAAGGGGCAACTCCCGCCACCCTAAGGCTTTCAACGGCAGGTTTTTCATTAGGACCCACTGGTGAGTGCAGGCTAACACCCCTCGCCCCCGGCCCCTCTCCCCATAAAATGGGGAGAGGGGTCTAAAAAGAAGAAGTAGAGTTAGGGGGACACCCCAAACCCCCTGTGAGGGGAGTACCCCTGCACCCCCTTCTGAGTTGGGTAGCAGAAGTAGAACCCCTCACCCCCTGCCCCGCCTCCTTCATCGGCACCCCGCGTTCGGGGAGAGGGGAGTTAATCACTCACCTTACGCAGCCAGGCGAACAGGTTGAAGTTGGCGGAAGGTATCAAAGGCAACCTGCATGGCACGCAAGTAGATAGTGCTCTTTAGAGCAAAGTGGTTGAGATGATTGGACAGCTTCAACAATTCGAGCTTGACGTACCCACACAAAGAGGCAAACAAATGGTTGGTCTGGGTGCACACTGTGTGAGTTGGCGAGCGTTCCAAAGAAGCATTCTGCTTCAGCGACTTGTGATACTCTTCCACGTTCCACCGTCTCTGGTAGATTGTGGTGATTTGGTCGAAGGTGCATGTCACATCCGAGCACACCAGATACTGGGTGATTTGACCACCATCTTCGTTTGCGAAGAGTTGCTTGACCAATATCAAGGGGAAGTCTATCCCTTCAAGATAGACCGTCCGCACCTCACCCGTCTCCAGCGGCACACTGTCCACACGCATGTACCGACCCTGTCGTTTGTCTCCCTCGGTAAAGGCCACCTTGCGGTTGGTCTTGAGAGGCATGATGAAATCCCCCTCCAATTCGACTTTGACGAAGCGCATATTGTCCGCCGAGGCATACCACACGTCATTGAGCACGAAGTTGAGTACGAAGCGGAACAACACTTGGTTGTGCTTGGCTTGCCGCAACAACGCCTGATAGTGCTCGTTCTTACTGACCGGATCACGCCGCTTGGTTTTGCCGTCTTTAGGGTCCACATACTGCTCGGTCTTTCTTACCAACCGAAAACCCACGGGCAGCGACACCTCCAACTCAGGCACATGGTACAAGGCCGAGAGGAAGTTTATCCCCTTGACCGTTGTGCCTTTGGAGTGGTCATAGTGCCAGGCGATGATGTCGTTCTCATCTGTGTACGGCTTCTCCGAGATGGAGTCGTCCACGATGATGCACCCATCTTCTTGCTCAACGGCTCGCACATGAGGCTTGACAAAATGCCACAGGTCAGCAGAGGTGAACTCTCCCTTGGAGAGGAAGCGTTGAATGGGGTCATGGCTCACGCTTCCACTCAGCAATGCGCTCAAGCCCGTGCCGGTGGTCAGACCGAAAGAGCTTATCAGGTAGTCAGTGTACAGATCAAGCAGTTCTTTGTTCGTCATCCCTTTAGTCTACCATTCAACACTTCGGCTGCGTAAGGTGAGTTAATTAATGGAAAGGAGAGAGTTGGGGGGACACCCCCAAACCCCCGGCAGGGGAGTACCCCTGCACCCCTTTTAGTTGAGCAGTGGGGAACACCACCTTTGGTAAGGGGTTAGGCTGCAATTGAAGGCATTGCGAGCATCTGCGGTGGGGCGAGTCATGACTCGCCCTTACAAGCGAAGTTGAATGCTCCCTCAGTCGGCTCCACCGCCGCCGCCACCACCGCCTCCGCCGCCGAAGCCGCCGCCACCACCGCCCCAGCCGCCTCCGCCACCGGAGCCGCTGCTGCTGGGCGTGCTGGTGAGCACGTTGGAGGCAGAGTTGATCATGGAGGTGAAGCTATCGGAGAGGCCCTGGATCGCGCCTCCTATGGAGTTGCTCATCCCCTGCATTGCCCCGCCGACATCTAAGCCACCTCCACCTCCGACAGGTGCGGTTGGCGTGCCGCCTCCCGTTGAACCCTGGTTCGCACCGCCGTAGTACGGGACCCAACCGTAGGGAATGTAGTAGGTGGGCATGGGCATAGCGTTGGCTGGCACGCTGTTGAACTGGCTGATGTACTGGCGGTCAACGCCGAGGGCCACAGCGTAGGGTAGGTATTGTTGGAACTTCTGGGCTGCTACTTGCACGTTACCTTGCGTGTACTGCTGGATGCTTTGCAGATAGCGCTGGAATGCCCTCCACTTCTCGGCTTCTTCGGAGCCGAAGTCAGTCTTGCGGGGCATGACCCTCGCCATCATTATTCGCACCACGCCCACCAGGCCAAGACCGAAGGCAGGCACGGCCAGCATCTGGCTGTAGGCATCGCCGAAGGTGAGCCACAGGACGCCCACTATTATGCCAAGAATGATGATGCCGACGCCAATGCCCCTGTGGCGCGCTCGCACGGTCTCAGGGTTTTCGGGGAAGTACTTCAGCCTTACCATCTCTCTGTACATGCTGCTGTATATAGGCGGGAGGCTGGAATAGAAGCTGTTCTTGAGGTCGGAGAGGTTGATAGACTGGCCTTTCTTGAAGAGGGCGTTGAGGACCAGGCGCTCGAAGTCGTACTGGGTGTTGTTGCCTGTCTGGGTGTATGTGAAGTCTTTGTTGCCGCCGAAGCCGAGGAACCCGGCAGACTGGGTTTCAGCAATTGTCAGATTGCCCTTCTTGCCCATATCTACGATAGTGGCAATCACATCGCGCACGTCGGCGGACTCGTCGAGGAGGGTGCCCACCAGGCCGGGTGGCAGGTCGCTGGGGGGGTCGGCCAGGTAATCGATGGGGAGCTTGACGGGCTTATCGCGACCGGCAGTGTACCAGTGCCTGATGGTCAACAGGATGCCGCCTATGGTTATGAGTAGGCCGAGCAAAAGGACGCCCAACTCAACGAAGGGGCGTATGGTGCTGTCATATTGGGCCTGCCTCTGGCGGGCAGCCTCGGCGTCTTTCTCTTGCTGGTCCACTCTTTCCTGCCAGGAAGGCTTGACAGGGGAGAGTATGCCCTTGGGTATTTGCGCGCCGATCTCGAAACCGGCGCTCAGGCTGTTGTTGGCGGTCCATATGATCTTGTTGTCGACCTGGCGCACCTCGGCGCTGTTGGGGGATTGGTTGGTCTTCCAGCCCGCGGTGCTGGTGGCGCTTGGGAAGGTTACTTCGGCCCTGCTGGCGTAGACAGGTGCTTGCCAGCCGGGAGGCACGGCGTACCAGTCGAACTCGTCGCGGTCGTCATAGACGCGGATCGCGCCTGAGGCGTGGTAGGAGACGCGGAAAGTGCGGGTGGCATGCGAGGTGTCGCCGAATATCCAGCGTATCCTCAGGAGGGAGCCGGTGTTTTCGGTGCCGTAGGTTTGAGATGCAGCAGAGTCGGCGTCGTCATCGCCGTTGAACGCCGTTTGCTTGTAAGGGATGTAGGTGTTGCCTTTAACCTCGTCTACTTTTACACCGCTTATGCCATCTACTTTGTCGAGGTCTATTTCTCGCAGTCCCCGCTTGAATGTACCGCTCTCGAAGACGTAGGTGAGGAACTCTTGCACGTCGAGGGAGCCATCATCGTTGACGGTGATGTCTGAGTCGTAGCGGTCCATGTGATACTGCTTCTCCTGGGCATAAGCGCGTGCAGGAGCGCCGAGCACCGCCAACGCGGGCAGGACGATGGCTCCCAGCAGGAGAAGTAAGAGGGGAATTGAAAATCGCTTCCTGAAACTAAACATTACACACCCTCTCTATTGAAACGAATGTAAGTGAAATACCTGAGAAACGCCCCAGGGATCGGGATCACCGCATCGCGAACGCGTTAGCGTTAGCTCTGGGCGGGTGGGGTGGGCTGCGACGGCGGTGCTGCGGGCGGCGTGGGTGGGGGAGGCGGTTGCGATGGGGAAGGGACCGGCTGCGTGGGTGGGGCCGGGGTGGCGGTTTGGGCCGACTTGGGGATGAAGAACTCAGCACCGCAATACTCGCACCGGATCACTCCTTTGCCGCCCACGACCTGTGGAGCGCCGCAGTTGGGGCATTTGCCCGTGATCACCGCCTGGTTGATAACGGCAGCGTCAGCCGAGACGAGCTTGCCGCCCTTCCAGTCTACATATCCGGTAAAGAGACCTTTGCCGACGAGGTCGTACAGGGCGTTCTTCACCTGGTCCAGGGTCATGCCGGTTTCAAGGGCGACGTTGCCGAGCTGCACGGTGCCCTGGGTGGCGACCATGTTAAGTATCTTCTTCTGCTTCTCTACTTCAGCGAATTGGCCGGCTTCGGTCCTGCCTTGCATTGTGAACCATACACCAAAGCCTGCTATTACAGCGGCGGGTACAACACAGAAAGCGATTCCGAGGGTCTTGGCAGCGGAGTCGGTGGCTGTGTTGGTGGCGAAATAGGCTATACCAAGTACGGCAACGAGCACGCCTATGCCGATCAAAATCATGCCAATGGTACGTCCAGAGCCGATCATGCTTACTCACCTCCAAAAGGATGGTCAATCAAGGGGGTCGTCCCTCAGGATAGCGTATCAGAGCTACTCGTATATACGCACGCGTTCTGCCCCGGTTTCGCACGCACAAAACGGACCCTGGATGGGGAGAAAGCGTACGAGGCAACTATACACTATGGACGCGGGAAATGTCTATTTTGGAAATCTAGCTGTGCTTTTTGCCCAGGCCCTGGCGCTGTCTGCGGGGTTGGTCTTGCTTGAAGGCGGCCCAGGGGTCGTTGCTCCACTCTAGCTCGGTCTGGCCTATCATTACGGTGTCTTCGGACTCTATGCCTTCGTCGCGCAGGGCCTGGGTGATTTTCATCCTCTCAAGCTCTCGCTGGAGGCGTTCGAGGGCGAAGGGATTGCCCATGTCGGTCATCGAAACGAGGCGCTCGATGCGCTCGCCGCTCACTCGCCAGCGATGTTTGGTCTCGCGCTTGACTTCGAACTGGGCGGATTCTCCTGCTACATAGCGAGGCCTGACTCTTACCTCGGCTTCTTCGTCGTCGCCTTCCGGGGTGGGTTCGATCTCCCATTCAGGTTTGGGCAGTTCTCTGAGTTTGGCCGCTACCGCCCGCAAGAGGTCTTGCACGCCTTCGCCTGTGGCCGCAGAGATGGGGAAGGTTCCGTAACCTAATTCGGCGAATTGTTGCTGAAGGGTGGGGAGCCTGTCGCGCACTTCCTGCAAGTCGATCTTGTTGATGGCTACTATCTGAGGTTTGGAGGCCAGTTCTGGGTCGTACTGCTTAAGCTCCTCGTTGATGCGGTTGAAGTCCTCGATAGGGTTGGTGGTCTGGGCGACGTGCGCGCCCTCGGTGGTGATGTCGCCCCACAGGCCGGCAGAGCCATCAACGACATGCACAAGAAGGCGGGTGCGCTCGACATGGCGGAGAAATTCGAGGCCAAGCCCGGCGCCGCCGCTTGCGCCCTCGATGAGGCCGGGTATGTCGGCCATAACGAAGGAATCGTCGTCAATGCTCACAACGCCTAGCATTGGTTGGAGGGTTGTGAAGGGGTAGTCAGCGATCTTGGGTTGCGCGGCTGTGACCACCGAAAGGAGGGTGGACTTGCCCACGTTTGGATAGCCTACCAAGCCCACGTCGGCTATCACTTTAAGCTCCATTGTGACCAGCCGCTCTTGTCCAGGCTCGCCTTTCTCGGCGAAGCGTGGGGCCTGGTGGGTGGAGGTGGCGAAGTGGGTATTGCCGAGGCCGCCACGCCCGCCACGGGCTACAAGGAGGGTTTCGCCGGGTACGAGGAGGTCGGCCTGCACCGCTTCGGCGGCTGCCCCCGATATGGGCTTCTCGTCGATGACTTCTACGAAGGTGCCTGGTGGCACGTCTATGTAGAGGTCCTGGGCGGCCTTGCCGTGCTTCTGGTTGCCCCCACCATTGCCGCCATGAGACGCTTTGAAGTGCTGCTTGTAGTGGAACGGCAGGAGGGTGTTGAGGTCGGGATTGACGCGCAGGTAGACGCTGCCGCCGCGCCCGCCGTCGCCGCCGTCGGGGCCGCCCTTAGGGATGTATTTCTCTCGCCGGAAGGAGGCGCTGCCATTGCCGCCATTTCCGGCTTTTACGTTGATTTTTGCTCGATCGTAGAACATGGTAGTCGGTAGTCGGTAGTCGGTAGTCGGAGGACGATAGTTCCTGGTTCCTGGTTCCTGGTTACTCGTCACTTGTCACTCGTCACTTGTCACTTGTCACTTGTCACTTGTCACTCGTCACTCGTCACTTGTCACTTGTTATTCGTTGGGCTCCGGGAATTTGGCTTTGAGCTCTGCCTGGGCTTTCGTTACTATCTGTTTGTCTTTTTCGTAGGTGAGCAAGTTCTGGACCTCATCTAGGGGAACCCAGCGTGCTTCTGAGACTTCCCAGTTGGGTTTGCCTAGTTCGTTGCTGGTGGCTTCTATCAGGTAATGGTAGACGGTTTTGTGTATCAGGTTGCCGCTGGGTTTGCGGAAGTAGTATTCGACTTTGCCCAATGGATGGAGGATGCGGGCATCCAGGCCGGTTTCCTCCTTGATTTCGCGTATGGCTGTCTGCTCTCTGGTTTCCCCGGCCTCGATGTGGCCTTTGGGGAGGGACCAATCGTCGTGACGTGCTCGCTGGACGGCCACGATTTGCCAGCCTGTGCCACAGGGATTGGGGCGGAAGACGACGCCGCCTGAGCTGTATTCATCTTTCGTCTCAGGTCTTTTCATGTTGTCTTGCTAGTGTGGTCTTCTAGAAGCATAAGCACTTCGCTCATTTGTGTCCACACGTGGTCCGGAGCCAGCCCGTTCAGGTTGCCCAGCGTGCCCGCGCCCCAGGTGACCCAGGCCGTTTTCATGCCCGCCGCGTGCCCGGCTTCAATGTCGACGCGTGCATCGCCTACGTATATGGCTTCGCTTGGCTTGATTGCCAGGCGTTGAGCGGCTACCAGCAGAGGGTCGGGCGAGGGCTTGTGTCTGTCGGAGTCCTCCAACGTCACCAGTGTATCGAAGTAGGGTGCCAGGTCGAACAGATTCAGCCCTTCCAGCGCCGTCCGCAATCGCTTGGCGGTGACCACGCCCAGCATCAGCCCTGCTGCTTTGAGAGCCGAGAGGGTTTCTTTTGTGCCCGCCACCATCGTCACCATGATGTCGTGCGTCTCGCGCTGGTGTGCCCGGTATACCTGATATAGCTCCTCGCTTCTGCCGGGGGCGATCTCCTCGAATGCATCATACAATGTTCGCCCCAATGTAGGCAGGATTTCCTCTCGTGTCAACTCGCGGCCAAGACATGTGCGAACCGTGTGCTGCCAGCAGTCTACAATGTGGTCAACCGAGTTTATGAGGGTGCCGTCGAGGTCGAACAGCACCGCTTTTAGCTTATCCCGGTCACTTTGCATGGTTCTTCAGAGTGCTCTGCCATACCGCTTGAAGGGGTGCGTAGCTGAGTAGGATTAATCCCTCCCGCCGGATTAGCTGGGCGGCTTCGGCGGAGGTAAGAAAATCGTAATCTGCCTGGCGAAACCCGTTGCCTGTTGGCTCTATCGCTTGTAACTCGGCATTTTGAAGGCCGGGATGGACTGCCCATTCGTTTAACCCTGCGGGCAAATCACGCAGCAGTTGAGCATAGATGGCGGGTTGGTCCCTGGGGTCCAGGCTTGAGCTGTCCAGGAAATCGTAATCGTTGCATGGCAAGCCCTGGCCTTGCACTTTTTCAATCCAGGGGCGACTGAAGACTCGGAGCGCAAGGCCGTATTCTTTCGCCAATCCGAGCATTATATCGAAAATGTCAGTCCTCTGCCCCATGCGTAGGGAGTGCCAATCGAGATGGGTGGGCTTGAGATTGGCTGCCAGCACTGCTTCGATCTGCGCCCTGAATTCCATTTCAAGCTCATCCAGTTTGACGTGAGCCAGAAACTCGTGCATGCGCTCGAAGTTGTAGAAATAGCCTGCTTCGTTGATAAGGGAGGGCACTATGTGCCGGGGGGTTAGCGGGCGCCAGGCATAGTTGAATGCATCAGAGAGGACTGTAAGGTGAACGCCAAAGGCGATGCCGGGGTTTTGCGCGAGGAAATTCATAGCGTGCAAAGCCCAGGGGCACGGGACCATTAAGGTCGTGGACTGTGCTATACCCCCAAGGAGGGTGCCGGAAACGGCCGCATTGATGGCATGGCACATTCCGAAATCATCGGCGTTGATGATTAGCAGGCGGGCATCGTCGGGAAAGCCTAATCGCTTGTTTGTATCGCTTTTGTTCAGGTGGCTCATTGGTGGCATTATGACGGACCGGTGACGAGTGACGAGTGGCGAGTATGATAGTTGTTCGTGGTTTCGGTTGTTGGCGAAAAGCGAAGGACGAAAGCTTTGGGACGTTGGTCCTTTGTCTTTCGTCCTTGGTTGCCTCCCAGGAAGGGGAGGAAAGAGTGCGCCGTGCACCCTTTTCCGATAACAGCACTCCGGCTTGCAACCTGCCAGCCTGCTCGAACCAGGCTACCCCACGACACCCGAGAGGAACTATTTACCGCTGCTTCCTTCCGGACCTGACGGGATTCATAGGCTCACGCCGCGTAGGACCCGGTTGTCAACGCTGCTTAACAGGCGCAGTCCCACAATGCCGTACCTCGAAAGGGATTTCAACCCCGCTGAGGCGAGTTGCGGGTTACAGGGCATCGCCAGTTCCCCGTCTAGCACGGTGTAATTGATCTTACCGAATTGGGTGCATTACTGTCAAGGTGACGAGTGGCGAGTCAGGGTCTATTCAAAGTCGGTGAATGCAGTGCCAAGTTGGAGTATGTCATTCTGAGCGCAGCGAAGAATGACAAGGCGTAGTTGGCTCTCTTGCAATCAGCATCTTCCCGACTTTGAATAGACCCTGGTGGCGAGTGGTGGGTAGTCGGTAGTGGGTAGTCGGAGGGTGGGGGATGGGAGGATTGGCATAGGAAATCTTTGCTATGTGAATGCTTGCTGCACTGCACGCAGGGTTAGTACGCGTAGTCGTTGCGGGGATCTTCCGGTGTGCAACACAAAAGGTACTACGCCGTTGCTAATGCAATGGTATTAGGAAGCAGGTACTAAGGCAATTAACACCTATTGGTAATGTGCTTTCCTCATATTGCCCTTATGATTTTCTATCGAGAGGCCATCTTACGGGGCTTCTCCGCGAAAAACCAAAATAGTTTGCGCGTTTCAGACAACCTTGATCTTATGAGATCACCGCTGCCCGACCGCATACCGGCTCCTTTACGTGCTCTGAGTTTTACCGGTATCGTCTTCTTCACGGTTTCTGAAATAGCTGAGAAGGAACAAGATGATCTTTCGATTGTTGAAGAAGACGCGGTCAGTAAACTGGACATTCCACTTACTGCTGGCGACCTGTCTGATCCTCCCTCTCCTGGCTCTACAACCGAATCTGCGCGAGGCAACGGCCTATGCTCACCCGACGTTGCTCGATATGGCTGCAACTCAGCCCGACGCGCAGGTGAAGGTGATCGTGCAGAAGACCTCATCAAATGCGGACGTGGAGAGCGCTCTCCCGGCGCTAGGTGGATTCGTCACCAAAGACCTGAGCATCATCAATGCCTTCTCGGCCCAATTGCCCGCCAGGTCAGTGCCCGCTCTTGCCATGCAAGATGGGGTGCGCTGGATATCTCCCGATGCTCCCGTAGCGCAGTCGGCAGGCTCGCAGCAGACTTATAATACGACTACCTGGGCCACGGAAATGGGCAGCATACCTGCCAATCAAAGCAACTCCAGCTTCAACAGCACATCCATATCGTCGGGGCGCTATATCTGGTTCAACAGCATGATCAAGGTGACCGGTATCAGTTATTCGGTCCCTACCACGGTCTATTATGACGATGTTACTGTGCAGTTCTCGTTCAGCGGCACCGACTATACGCTCAATATGCCCAGCTCCGTACTTACCTTCGACCCCAGCCTCCACTCCTGGGAAGGTTCGACCACATACGACGACGTGAACGGCCAATGGCTAACCACGGTTCCGGAGGATTACGACTCTGAAGAAACTTTCCTGACCGGCCTGGCTTATAAGGTGCCGGTCAACTTCCCAGGCTCAATCAATAACGTTACCTGGGCAGGGCGCTTCACCACCGATACACCCGGAGTTAGCATCAGTTATTGGAAGTGGTCTGCTGCCACATACCCTGTGCTCCCCAGCGACTACAATGCGCTGGGCGTGAAGCCATGTACCGACAACTGGTGCAGCAGCAGCTACCATAATACCGACGCGGCGGGCACACCTGAAGGGTATAAGTACACGGTTGTTTCGGGCGCTCGCGGCACAGGCGGCACGAACTATACAGGCTCGTTCAGCAGCGCCCAATCGCTTGCTCCTGTAGTGCTGTTCAAGAACCTGAACAACACGATTGACGCGCCCGAAGGCCCCAACGGCACCTACGGGTCCGCCGGGTCAACGATGGGCTATTTCACCGGCTTCTCAGGCGAGCGGACGCCAGATACGACCATCACCAAAGTTGAGGCCGCGTTGCGCTTCTACGTGCCGTCGTCCATCAGCGCCGATGTACGCGTGACGCCTATAGTGGACAACAGCGCAGGCA
Organism: uncultured Chloroflexia bacterium; assembly: GCA_963797095.1. Classification (GTDB taxonomy): domain Bacteria; phylum Chloroflexota; class Chloroflexia; order QHBQ01; family JADMIH01; genus JADMIH01. The sequence goes on from CAWCNY010000002.1 coordinate 373,866, forward strand.
GCACTTTTACCGCCAGCCGGTCGGTATTCAACGCTCATGTTGGGCAATCGAACGCTTACACCTACTACGTTGACATCACCTCTGCGCGCTCCTGGCAGTGGGCTGATTTCGACAAATCGGTGCAGATCAAAATAGACCAAAGCTCGCTGAATTCCGACTCCACCGTCTATTACGATGCGGTTGGTCTGCGGGTCACTTACAGCACAGGGAGCGATGACAGCGCGGTTATTAATTCCACTGATGGCACAACCGCTCCCGTTGACATCAGCAACCTCACCAACGTCTATAACCAGTCGATCCGGGCTACTGATGTGTGGAATATGACCCACGGCGACCTGGGCCAGGGCGTGAACATAGCGGTGGTGGATAGCGGTATCATCAAGCATAAAGACCTCAAGGGAAATATCATAGGATCGGTCAATTTCAATTCAGGCCAGCACTCCTCGGTTGATGCCTACGGGCATGGCACGTTCGTGGCGGACATCATAGCAGGCACCGGCAAGCAATCGCGCGGTAAGTATATGGGTGTGGCACCCAAGGCAGGCCTGATAAGCGTGCGCGTGAGCGACGACCAGGGTATGTCCACGGAATCGGATGTGGTGGCGGGCTTGCAGTGGATATACAGGAACAAGAACCGCTACAACATCAAGGTAGTCAATATATCGCTCAACTCTTCGGTGGCGCAGTCGTATCACACCAGCCCAATGTGCGCCGCCGCCGAGATACTCTGGTTCAACGGCATTGTGGTGGTGGTGTCGGCGGGCAATAACGGCTCGGCCAATCTCTACCCGCCCGCCAACGACCCATTCGTAATCACCGTGGGCGCGGTAGACGATCATGGCACAACCTCGCTTCTCGACGATACAATGGCGAGTTTCTCGGCCTACGGTACTGTGGATGGCGTCGCGAAGCCCGACCTGGTAGCACCGGGCAGAAACATCATAGCGCTGCTGCCCAGCAACAGCCGCACAACCATCTCGGAAGACCACCCGAACAATCGCGTCAACGCCAACTACTTCCGCATGTCGGGCACATCTATGGCCGCACCAATAGTGAGCGGTGCGGTGGCCCTCCTGTTGAAAGATGAGCCGAACCTCAACCCCGACCAGGTGAAATACCGCCTGAAGGCTACCGCCAGGACCAACCTTACAGGCTGGCTGGCATACAACGCCACCAAGGCAGGCGCAGGCTACCTCGATATATATGCCGCCGTCACAGGCAACACCACCCAGACGGCCAATACCGGTATTCGAGCCAGCCAACTCCTATGGAGCGGCCAGGACCCGATAACATGGGGTACGGTGAACTGGTCGTCCGTCAATTGGAGCACTGTGAACTGGTCGTCTGTCAATTGGAGCACTGTCAATTGGTCCTCGGTGAACTGGTCCAGCGATACCTGGGAACCATGATAACCTGATAATCCTTCCTTCCCTAAGCAACCCCACAAGGGGTGTAAGAGCAGAGTAGTCTCCTCGTTGCTCTTACGCCCCTTGTGGGATTCCGGTCTCTGATACATCTCCAGACCGATTGACTGTGTTGTGCCAATGGGATATAGTTGTGGCGCAAGAGGCAAACCAACCCGCAGGAGGCGATGGCAGATGAGAAATGTGAATACTAACACCGCCTTGAATAGTGGCCTTCCATTTGATGGGAGTCGCGCCTCTGCATAGTATTATATCTTCGCTTGTGATTATTGCGGCTGTGTGCGCTCTCCGGCACACGGCTTTTTGTTTCTCCTGAGCGCGCACCGGGCGACGCCTGCGAGAGGGGCTGTGGCGATGGAACGCCAGGGCCTCTTTTGTTTGATTACAGGATTCAGCACACAGGAGAAACACCACCTTGCGTTACAAATGGAATTACCAGGACGAACTGGAAGAATACCTGGACGATAGGCCGCAAAAGCTCGCGAAGCCGAGGCCGCATCGCAGGCACGCCCGCGAAGAGATCGTAGCCACCCTGGTCGAGCGCGGCGACGACACCAGGCAGGGCTTCGACCCGTCTTTCGGCTCTAGATCAGCCGAGAAGCACAATGTATCGCGTCACGAGCGCGCATGGATAATCGAATATCTCAGCGGGTTCTACGAAGACCACCAGATAATCGACGTGGTCAAGCCGGTCAAAGGCGGCAAGGAGGCCACCGTCTACTGCTGCCTGGCCGGGCCGTCAGTGGGTGCAGAGTTTGTGGCCGCCAAGCTTTATCGCCCACGCATCTTCCGCAACCTGCGCAACAACTCGCTTTACAGGATGGGCCGGGATATGGTCGATGAGCAGGGGAAGACCTCGTTTAAGCGTCGCGAAGCGCTGGCGCTGGCTAAGGGCACGCGTTTTGGGCGCGACCTGCGCCAGCTTGCCTGGGCCGGGCAGGAGGTGGCGGCCCTCGAACGCCTCAGCGAGGCGGGAGCCGACGTACCCCGCGTCTATGCCTATACCGACCACGCCATCCTGATGGATTACTACGGCGTGGCCGACCTGGCCGCGCCCACTCTGATCAATGTCACTTTGCGCGGGAAAGAGGCTCGCCCCCTGTTTGATCGCGTCGTGTACAACATCGACTTGATGCTGGCGAGCGGTCTGATTCATGGCGATTTGTCGGCGCACAACATTCTCTACTGGCAGGGCGAGATCAAGCTGATCGACTTTCCGCAGGCGATCGATCCGAACGTGAACCCTTACGCTTATGGCATATTCGTGCGCGACGTGGCGCGGGTTTGCCAGTACTTCGAGCGATATGGTATCAGGGAGGCCCCCGAACGGCTGGCGGCGGATATATGGGCCAGGCATGTTCTCACGATGGAAGAATAGGGGTTTGGGGACGCTGAAACGAAGCCGGGTTCAATGACAAACAACCGCCTCCATAAGGGGCGGTTGTTTTGTGGCGGAGAGGGTGGGATTCGAACCCACGACGGATTTTACCCGTACCCGCTTTCCAGGCGAGCGCCCTAGGCCACTAGGCGACCTCTCCACAACTCGGATTGCGATTTTAGATTTCGGATTTAGCGTTCGGTTTCGGGGCTTAATCCCCAATCCTACGTCTAAAATCCGAAATAGAGCGGGCGGAGAGGGTGGGATTCGAACCCACGGAGAGCTTTTCAAACCCTCACTCGTTTTCGAGACGAGCTCCATCAACCGCTCGGACACCTCTCCCGGTGAAAAAGGGCCAACCTTTGTGGGGCTGACCCTCTCGCTGCACTACGTCTGGGTGCAGTTGGCGTGCCTGGAGGGGCTCGAACCCCCGTCCTTTGGGTCCGCAACCCAACGCTCTATCCACTGAGCTACAGGCACCCGCTCGCTTTGCAGCACCCCAATTATATCAGATGGCCCCCTTGATTGCAACCTTGACTCCTCTGCTACTACTATGCTATTAATCCATGCTATGCCAGCGACCTACAGAGACACAGTTCTTGATATTTTGCATGCCGCGTTCAGCGCAGACCCTTACGCCGCGACGCTCGCGGCTTTGACGGGAGATCCGCGCGTTCAAAAAGTTCTTAAGTCGCTTCCTGCCAACGGCAGGATATATGTAGTGGGGGCGGGTAAGGCCGGCGCGACTATGGCCCATGCGGTCGAAGATACTTTGCGCTATCGCATTACGTCGGGGCTGATTATTGTCAAAGATGGGCATGCATCCACAGGTGGCGCGCCTCTCCGGTATATTTCCGTGCGCGAGGCTGCGCACCCTCTACCGGATGCCCGTGGCGTAGCGGCTACCGCCGAGCTTTTGAGGATTGTGCAGAGCGCTGGCGAGGGCGACCTTGTGATCTGCCTGATCTCAGGAGGCGGCTCTGCGCTGCTCACACAGCCGACGGAGGGTATTACCCTGGAGGATGTGCAGGCGGTCACGGACGAAATGCTCAAATCGGGTGCGTCGATCAACGAGTTGAATGGAGTCCGCAAGCATCTCAGTGGCGTGTCGGGCGGGCAATTGGCTCGTATTGCCTCCCCGGCCTCGGTGCTCTCTCTTATCCTCAGCGACGTAGTAGGCTCGCCGCTGGATGTGATCGCTTCAGGCCCCACAGTGCCCGACCCTACCTCTTACTCGTATGCGCTTGCTACGCTGGAACGCTACGACCTGCTGGGTCATGTTCCTCCCATGGTAGTGTCTCGACTGCGTGCCGGGCTGGCCCAATTGCTTCCGGAAACACCGAAGCCCGGCGATTCGATCTTCGGTGCGGTGACGAACGTGCTTGTAGCCAGCAATGTGCAGGCTGTGGAGGCTGCCGCGGAGTTGGCTCGCGGGCACGGTCTGAATACGGTGATCGTCTCGACATATTTGGAGGGTGAAGCGCGCGAAGTTGGGCGAGTGCTGGCGGGCATGGCGCGTGAAATAGCGCAGTATGGCAGGCCCATACAGCGTCCGGCGTGTCTCGTGTTCGGGGGCGAAACGACCGTTACGGTGCGAGGTAAGGGGATTGGGGGGCGCAACAGCGAGCTTGCCCTCAGCGCAGCCTTGCATATACGGGGTCTCGGTGCTCGCGTGATCGTGGCGTCGGTGGCAACCGACGGCGGCGATGGCCCCTCGCCCGGCGCGGGCGCTATCGTGGATGGTACCACGATAGATCGAGGGACCAAGGCAGGTCTTGACGCCCAGGCCAGCCTGGCCGACAATGACAGCTACACTTATCTCTCGCAAATACATGATGCCCTGGTAACAGGGCCCACAGGCACAAACGTAAATGATATAATAGCGGTGTTTGTGTTCTAATACCGACAAGCGACAATCGACGACCGACAACTAACGACTAGGAGCATCCAATGAGACTAGGCGGTTTTACGTTTGTGCTACATTCGCATATGCCTTTTTACAGGGGAGCAGGGCGCTGGCCTCACGGCGAGGAGAATTTGCATGAAGTGATGGCCGAAACTTATGTGCCTCTGCTCGCGGCCCTCACTGACTTACGGGAAGCAGGCGTTCGAGCCAGGGTTACTTTGGGCATTACGCCTGTGCTTGCCGAGCAACTGGCAGATGAGCAGATCAAGGAGCGCTTCGAGGAATATCTCAATCAAGAGATAGAGGGCGCAACCGACGACATCGAACGCTTCGAACGTTCCAACGACTTGCATTTCCTGTACCTGGCCCACTTCTATCTCGATTGGTACCGCAACATTCTGAATACATTTCAGGAGCGCTTCGGGCGCGATATCATAGGAGGTTTCCGCCGCCTCCAGGATGCAGGCATGGTTGAGGTCCTTACCTCCGCCGCCACTCACCCCTACTTGCCTTTAATGCAGCGCGACTCCACGATCCATGCCCAGCTTGCTATTGGCAAGCGCACTACAGCCCGCCACTTCGGCAAAGCGCCTCGCGCTATCTGGCTGCCGGAATGTGCCTACCGTCCCGGATACTATGCCAAAGGCCCCGATGGCACACGCTATGAACGGCCTGGTCTCGAAGCCTTTTTGGATGCCCAGGGCCTGAGGCTCTTTTTCAGCGAAAGCGCCTCGATTGAGGGAAGTCGTGTTGTCGGTGAAGCCCGGCGTGAGACACACGAGATTATACGTTCCGCTCCTAACAGCCAGGATACGCTTGATATTTACGGGCAGGTGGAACGCGCCATCGACGAGAAGGGTTATGAGAGCGCGGGCTTCGTCACAAGAAAGCATGTGGTTCCATTTGACGGTGGCGGGCATGCCGCGGGAGCTAACGGGGGCACGTTCGAGCCATATTTAGTGCGCGACTCGGATGTGGCTGTGATAGGCCGCAACCGCGTGGTTGGCGAGCAGGTGTGGGCCGCTGCCGTCGGTTATCCGGGCGACGGTAATTACCGCGAATTCCATAAGAAAGATGCCGCCCACGGCTTGCAGTACTGGCGAGTGACAGACACACATACCGATATTGCCTACAAAGAGCCGTATGAGCCGTACCACGCGGGCCAACGGGTGGAGGAACACGCCAAACACTTCGTCTGGCTGCTAGAACAGGAATTACGCGACTTCGAGGGCAAGCACGGAAAGCAGGGCTTTATCGCGTCGGCATACGACACTGAGCTTTTCGGTCACTGGTGGTTCGAGGGTGTTGATTGGCTCAAGCGGGTGCTCACTCTCCTTGCCGAGCACGAGGAGATCGAGTTGACTACCGCCTCGGAATGGCTGGAGGCCCACCCTCCCGATAAGGTAATCGACCTGCCTGAAAGCTCATGGGGACATACAGGTACCCACATCACCTGGATCAACCCTGAAACGACCTGGATGTGGTCGGCGGTGTACGCAGCCGAGCGCAGGATGGAGGGCCTGGTTGACCGTTATCCATCGGCGTATGATGGCACCTGGGAAGCGCTCAACCAGGCAGCGCGCGAATTGGTCTTGTTGGAGGCCAGCGACTGGGAATTCCTCTACACGACGGGCCAGGCCCGCCAGTATTCCACCGACCAATTCTCCGAGCATGTAGAGCGCTTCAATACTCTCGCGGGCGCACTGGAATCGCAGGCCGACAACAACTCGCTCCTTCAATTGGCACGCGAATACAACCAACGCGATAATCTCTTCCCCGACATAGATTACCGGCTCTTTACGCGCCGGCAGGCGGAATAAACGATTAGCTATCCCGCCAAGTGTCCTGCTTCGCCGCCATATTGCGCCGGTCCGGCCACGGGATCTCCTCTGCGCCTAACTTAGGCCAGCCCTGAGCCCGGATCGGCGTCGTTGCTATCCATCTCCAGAGTCAGGTCAATTCCTGTGCCGGTGTCGTCGAACTCACCGAACTGCTCGCCCTCCCCGCTGTTGTTGTCACCGGGCGCTTCCGCATCGGCTTGAGCCTGGTTTTCGCCGTTTGTTTCTTGCACATCGTCGGTGGCGGGACTGCCGTAATCTTCTATCTTAGGAATACCCTCGTTGTAGTCGCCGGCATTATTGTTCACTTTTATCCTCCTTGGATCCGGTAGTTCTACGTATAATTATCGATCCGGGAGCAAGTGATATGCCAACCGGCGGTTGGTAAGGGGCCAGGATCGGCGCTTTGGTATAATCACATACTGCAAGTTTACAGGAGGGTATTCGATATGAAGATCAGCGCTCAAGTTCAAAATAGCCAGGGGAGCCACCAGATTACTCTGAGCACGAATGACAATATACATTCGATCACGATACCTCCCAGGTCTTCAGGGTTTGGTTCAAGCGCGAACGGGGGTGAGTTGCTGTTCCTGGCGCTGGCGACCTGTTATTGCAACGATATTTACCGCGAGGCTGCCAGGAGGAATATCTCCGTACAGCAAGTGGAGGTGACGGTCGATGGGGATTTTGAGGCGGAAGGAGGGCCTGCCACCAACGTCACTTATCATGCCAAAGTAGTCGCGAACGCGCCTGAGGACGATATCAAAGCGCTGATGCTGTTGACCGACACGGTAGCAGAGATCCAGAATACACTGAGGGCGATGACACCTGTTGCGCTTCAGAGTGTCGAGGCTGTATCGGTCTGAGATAATGTTGAGTAGTATTCTAAAAAAGGCAAAATGGCGGTGGAGCCGCCATTTTGCCTTTTTTAGAATGAGATTGTATTCCTGCAAACCCGCATCTAAAATTCGAGCTGACTAATCACTTATCAACTCTTGAACTTCAGGATTATCTTGGCCTTCGGCGCGACTGATCGTACAGCAGGTAAGCGCCGAGAGCGATCAGGACGATGGGCCACAGGGCGAACAACCGGAATATACTGGATAGGCCGCCCAGCAAGATCACCCCGCCGGGGATCAGCGCCCACCAGTGCTTGCGCTCAAAGAACCAGATCATGCAGAAGCCGAGACCCAGGGTAATCGCCGAGATGCTGCCACCAAAGAGCCAATCTACGGGTGCAAATCCCTCCAGGAACTGTCCCGCACCGATGCCGAGCAGGATGGAGCCGGGGATCAGGAAGCCGATCCGGTAACCGGGCCTGGTGGTGAAGTAGGCGTACATAAAGATGCCGCCGATCAACAGCAGAACCATATCCCCAAAGCTGGGGAAGAATCTGAACTGGTCAAGCAAGAAGAGCAGCCCGCCGCCGATCAATACCATCGCGAGGATAGTGCGGTCGCGGTCGCGCCTGGCTGTGGAGGCGTAGTAAGGTTGAGTGGTGGTCTGCACCTGCCCATAGGTGCCGTATTGAGGCTGCGCGTAGCCGCCGGGCGCGTTCACGTTAGCCTGTGGGTTTGCTCCCGGCAGCTCGGGGCCGGTGTAGCCGCCGTAAGGCTGCCCAGGGTTGTACGACTGGCCCGAGCCTGGAACTTCCGGCTTTGGCGTTTCCTGAGGAGGGAAATAGCGCGTCGGGTTGGGGTCGTTTGTAGGAGGCTGTTGTGTTTGTGCGCCCCCATTGGTATAAGAGTCCATATTATCTCCTCCAGACCTGCTTTTTGTAGAGTATATCTCTCTGTCTATTCTAATGTACGCATATACCTGCCGAAAGTTGCGCCCTATTCGGCCACATCTTGATCTTTGTAGAGGCCTTTTGCCTCGATATACTCTCTTACAGGCTCCGGAACCCTGTACCTGATGGAGCGCCCTTCGCGCACCCGCCTCCGTATATCGGTGGCGGATATTTCGAGCAGGGGTACGTCTACCCAATCGATGGCGGCCGTGATGCCGGGAATCTGCGCTTCCAGGCCCGATGTATCCGCCGCGAAGGTGGGCCTGCGCACTACCGCCAGCCGTGCCTGCGCCACTATTCGCACAGGCTCGCGCCAGCGTGGGAGGTTCATGAGCGAGTCGCTGCCGATGATGAACCACATGGCGACCTCGCCCGCGCTGCCCCACTCGCGCCGCAACTGCTCCATGCTATCGGCGGTATAGGATGGCCCTACACGGTCCACATCCACCCGCGATAACCTGAACCGGGGATTGCCCTCGATAGCCAGCCCAATCATTTGCACGCGCTCCTCGGCTGGCGTGACGGGCTTGCTTTGCTTTAACGGCTGTAGACCGGCGGGCAAAAAGAGCACGATGTCCAGCGACAGGGCTTCGCGCGCCGTCTCCGCCATGATGAGGTGGGCTATGTGGATAGGGTCAAACGACCCGCCCATCACCCCTATTCTGGTGCCAGGCGTTCCTTTCATTCGACCGCTATATCAGCGTCCGGCCATTTAGCGCGCAAAGCCGCCACCGCTCTCGATACGACCTCTGCCCGCTGGCCTGTGAGGAACCAGAACTCGGCCCGCAAACGGGCCGTCCCCTCTGCCACACCCTCCACAATCACCGTGGGTGCGGGACTCTGCGCAACCTCCTTTATTCCTGTGAGCGCCTGATTGATATCTTTTGCCATCTCCTGGAGACCTTCCAGGTCGGTTGTCTCCAGGCTCACTTTTATGCCTGCTCGTTGCTGGGGAGATGCCGAGCGATTGGTTACGATCTCGGTCAGCATGGTGTTGTTGGGCACGACAACCTGCAAACCCTCGTCTGTTCTCAGGTGAGTGGTCCTTAGCTCGATCCCCTGCACCGCTCCGGTTACATCTTTCACGGTGATGCGATCTCCAATACTGAAAGGCTGCTCCAGCAAGATGAATATGCCCGCTACTACATTGCGCAACAGGTCCTGCAACGACAGGGAGATAGCAAGCCCCGCCACGCTCAACACCGCTACCAGGCTGGCGAGTTCGACGCCGATGGCGGCCAGCACATTGATGATACCAAGTAGCACGATCCCGATCTGCGCCAGGTTGCCCACAAGACTGGCTACGTTCGCATTGAGCCGTTTGCCGCGCAGCAGGAGGCGCACGATCCATCGCTTGGTGGCGCTTGCCAGCACAAGCGCCACCAGCAAGATCACCAGCGCCCTGACGATATTGAACAGGATGGGTTGCAAGGGGTCGTCGGGTGCGAAGATGCCGAGGATAGCGGTCGCTGCGGGCGGTGGAGTGGGGATAGCGATGGGTAGTGGGGTAGGTGTGATGATCTGGGTCATTTTCCGGCAATTGCCTGCAATATGGCTTGCTCCACTTCGCGAGCCTCCATCTGGTCATGCCAGGTGTAAGAGGCTTTGTGCTCGCTTCGCGTTCCGGTTGGGTCTTGTAGTGCCAGTTTCAGATTATAGAGGTTGGGCAGACTTGCCAGCCAAACCTGCCAGATGAAGATGAACGCTATGAGATAGAGCAATAGAACTCCCGCGAGCACCACCCCGTAAAGCACACCTGTTGCGCCGCTTGCGAGCCACATAAGAAGAAACCCCAGCAGAAAGCACACCGCGGCAAGTACAATGAGTGGGATGGTGCGTTGGTTGAGTTTTAGCCAGTTACCAAGCTTGATCTGCTTGCGTGTAACCAGGCTTGCGCCGGCGATAGTCTCAATCTCCCACCGCTCAGCGCCCAGCACCAGCCGCCGGTCGGTCACGATCACCTGACCATCTTTTGATGTATACAGCGTGCGCTCTCCAGGCCGGGTAGTGTCTGTCATGGGTTTGCTTTTCACTTCTCATATTTTACTTCGTGAACGAGGCTTCTATTGCTTCCTGTAGCGTGGCTACGGCCAAACCCTTCATGCCGCTTGGAAGATACGGCTTCTTACTGGTTGGTGGGTATATGGCGCGGGTGAATCCCAGCTTGGCGGCCTCCTGTAGACGTCTTTCGAGTTGTCCCACGCTCCTCAGTTCTCCTGATAATCCTATCTCGCCTACCAGAGCCAGTTCAGGGGCCACCTGGGCATCTCTGAACGATGATGCCACGGCCACCGCTACGGCGAGGTCTACGGCAGGCTCGTTTACTTTCAGACCGCCCACTATATTGACGTAGATGTCCTGGTCGGACAGGCTGAGGCCTACGCGCTTGGTGAGCACGGCGGTTAGCAAGAGTAGGCGGTTGAGGTCTATGCCGTTGGCTGTACGCCGGGGGAGGCCGAAGCTGGTAGAGGAGGTGAGGGCCTGCACTTCCACCAGGATGGGGCGCGTGCCTTCCAATGTCACCGCTATGGACGCACCGGGTGAGCCGTCAGATCGTTCGGCCAGAAACGCGGCTGAGGGGTTAGTGATCTCTATCATCCCCTCGTTGCCCATCTCGAACACTCCCACCTCATTGGTGGAGCCGAAGCGGTTCTTTACGCCCCTGAGCAGGCGGTACTGGTGGAACCTGTCGCCCTCAAGGTAGAGCACTACGTCCACCATATGTTCGAGGACGCGCGGTCCGGCGATTGCGCCCTCTTTGGTGACGTGGCCCACCAGGAAGATCGGGATATTGCGCATTTTCGCCAGCCGCAGCAGGCGGGCTGTACACTCGCGCACCTGGCTGACCGAGCCGGCAGCCGACGACATTTCGGCCAGGAACATGGTCTGGATCGAGTCGACGATCACCAGCCCCGGCCGCAAAGCGTCGATCTGGGCAAGTATCAATTCGAGGTCTGTCTCCGACAGGAGGAGCAGCTTTTCGGGGTTGAGGTCGAGGCGGTTGGCGCGCAGCTTGATCTGCTGCGGGCTTTCCTCACCTGAAATGTAGAGTATGGGCTTGTCGCTCCAGAGCGCAAGTTCAGAGGCTAGCTGCAAGAGCACTGTTGAGTTATGAACGATAAGATCGTTGGCTACGAAGTTAGATAGCTCAGGTACGGTTATATCGTAAACTTGCGCCTCTCCTGCGGGCTTGATACTTTCGACCTGATCCCAGTAAACGTTACTATGAGCAAGTGTAGTTAGTTCGGGGCTATCCAACACACCAGCAAGCCTCTGTACTGTACTTCTTGTGAGAGGTCTCTCGTGCCGCCTATTCATTATCCTGGTGCCCAACGACCTGGAAACGTCAGCCATCGTTCTTTTGCCCCTGGCTTGACTGAATTCTTCCCAGAATCGTGGTCCTGTCGGCACTACGTCACAGTGGGTAGATGGCAGTTGGGGCTGACGCATTGCCCGTATGCGCACTACAGCCTCCGCGCGCCCCATGATCCCAATCTCGGCCAGGAATTGCTTGATCATTGCTATTCCAAGCAGGGTCACCTCATAGGCCACATAAGGCTGCCAATTGACGCGCAGATTTTCGGTTCGCAGTTTTGCCACCAGTCCGAATCTCAACAAAAGGTGTTGCACATCTTCCGCTAGCTGTTTGCTGATGGTGCTGTAAGATATACCGGGCATGCCATACTTATTCACATAGACAGAGCCGTCGCAGGTAAATAAGACTTTGAGAAAAATCGCCAACTGCTCCCTGGGGAGTGTGAAAATACAGGGAGGGATAGCCTTGTCTCGCGCTCTCTTGTAACGCAGGCCGATCTCCTCCAATATTTGTGCGATAGGTGTCTTCATTGCTGCCGCATTACGGGCATCGGGCAGCAACCGCTCGACGGGTAGATTTACCGCACCCGCCAGCTTTTCCAATTCAGCGAGGCTGGGAACGCACTCTCCCTTTCGCCATGCGCGCAAGATGCTGTAGCTAACTTGAGCGTCTCGCGCCCATTTCAGCCAATTAATGCCCGATTCTTGCTTGACTTCGACTAATGCTTTCGACACAAGCGCTCTGTTAGCAACCCGCCTTTTCTGGTCAGTACAGAAGCGATATTGGGCAGCACTGTTCCCTTTCTTCTCCCATTGAACAAGTTTCATGCCAAATTCTGAGGCGATGGCCTCCAGGTCAGCTGCCACTTCCGGCAATGCTGTTGTAACGGCTATGGTATCTTGTGCTGAGCCATCGGAGAGCACATATGCGATGAGTTTGACGGTAGCTTCAGTCAAAGCTTGGTTGCCGAAGTAGGGGAGTGCGCGCGGTGTTGCTATGTAATCCCCATTCTTGAGATCGTCCACACATTTCCAACCTTCATTGGTAAGCAATGGGTGCGCGGGGGTGCAGCGCAGCGTTCGCCCCAGCCTCGTTCTGACCTCAACTATAGGCTTGATCCCCTGGTGGTGGAACATAGTTACCTTGCTCGATTTAAGCTTCATCGTTTGCCGATCCAGGGCAAGGATTGATCTGTTGGTACTTTCCCATTCAGTGATGGGTAAATAGGCTCCGGTTGTAGGATCGAGTACACGGGTATCGCCTACGACACATTTTCCGATGCCTGGTTCGCCCCCGATCAGCACCAGCGAACCCTGGACGATGCCCCCGCCCAGCACCCGGTTGAACTCCTCGCCCGGTATCTTTATGCGCCCGAAGTCCTCGCTTCTGACCTGTGTGATGGGCGTGGGCCTGTTGCCTGTGCCTTCGTTGCGGGTCGAGGATAGCGCCGATGCAGTCGCCGTGGAAGTGGTGGTCACCGTTTCCACGAAGGTGTTCCACTCCCCACAATCGGGGCATCTCCCCGTCCATTTCGGTTGTTCTGAGCCGCACTGCTGGCAGACAAACATTGTGCGGGACCTTGGTTTAGCAGGCATATCTCTCCGATTTTCTAGCTCATTAGTTCGTATTTTGCCTTCGATCTAAGTATAACACAGCGGGGATAATGTACTGGGGTACGAGTTCATCTCGGTATTTGCTCCATGTCCTGTAATCACCGTAATTGGCAGCCGTGAACATCACCACCAGATCAAGGTCGGGCACGACTATCACGAACTGGCCGCCATTGCCGCCCGCCTCTACCCTTCGATAGGTGCGTCCGGCTACGCTGTACTCACCAAGGTGCCAACCATAGCCGTAGTTGTGGTTCTCAAGCGTTGAGTGGGGCTGCCAGCTTGCTTCAGTCCACTGTTTGCTGACGATCTGCTTGCCGTTCCATTTGCCTCCTCGCAAGAAAAGCTCTCCAAGTTTCATGAAATCGCGCGGCCGCATGTATGCGCCACCTCCCAAATAGACGTCTTTGAGGGGTGTCAGGTTCAGGTGGTAGCGTCCGAAGTTGAGGGGGCCGGCTATGTACTCATGCACGAATTCGGGCAGCCATGTGCCGGTGGCGTTGGCAATGATTCCGCCCAGCAGGTTGATTCCTGCGCTGCAGTATGCACCCTGCTCGCCCGGTTCATGGGCCATAGGGAGGTCCAGGGCATACTTGTACCAATCGAGCTGGGCGCGCTGGTTTTGCATGGTGTCCTCGTTGCCCGGCGAATCGTCGTCATTGTCATCACAATCAAGCCCGGAGGCCATGGTCAGTAGATGCTCGACGGTAATCCTTTCTTTTCGGGGGTCGTTGTTGGCGAAGCTCGCATAGGATGTGAAGAGGGAGCAGGCGGGTGTATTGAGGGTGAATCGTGCTCGGCGGTCGAGGGCTATACCTATTATTGGTGAGATGAGGCTCTTGCTCGCTGAGCGCATATCATGAGGGCGCTCGCTGTCGAAACCATAGAAGTATTCCTCAAGGACCAATCTGCTGTGCCTGGCGATCAGCAAGCCCTGGATGTAGGGTGTCCTTATGCTGTTTGTTTTGGTTTGTAGTATGTGCTCAATGAGAGCCTTGATCGGCTCAGGGTATATGCCAGCCTCTACGAGTGTACCGGTGCTCCAGCCATCGTTCTGTGCCACGGGTGGGCGGTAGGCATATTGCTGAGTGTCGGATGTGCGTGGGTAGAAACCGGGTGCGCTGGCGCTGTCACGCCGGGTGAAGGCGAGCGGTTGTGGATGGTCGGGCAGTTCGATCGAGATCGTGCCGGTGGTGCTGTCGTACCGGATGCTTTCACCTCTCGCCAGGCTGCCGGCTGATATGGGGCCAGGATGCCACCACAGCCCGGCATTCCTTTCAGGATCTTTTATGAATGCGGAAAGGGTGCCATCGCGCTCCTGATTGATGACCAGGTATAGCTCCAGCCTGTCGTCGAGAGGCACAACTTCGCCTTTCCAGGCGCTGTTACCTGTGGAGCGCAGAGTGAGCGGTGTGGCATAGGCGGTGCCACTGGTGATATTAGGTGGCTGTATCCAGTGCCCGGCGATTTCTTCGTCCGCGACTTTGCCTCTGTATTCGCTGCCATCCTCGAACGCGAAGGCTATGCGATCATTGGTTGGCGTGGCAGTGGCGTGCCTCGCGGCGATGCGAGCATGCCACACATTCCCATCCGTCGTGATCTCTAGCTCGCCGTGTAGCGATGGGCCGAGCAGTTGTTCATAGCCCCAGATACCGTTGATATCCATGCAACCCCTCTATTTGTCGGGCGGATGATCTTATTCCAAAAGAATTATGCTACAATAAGCGGCAGGAGGCTAGAGGAATAGTATGGAACTAGCTGAATTGGGCGCGTCCATACGCGCCATACGCTCCGAACAGGGCCTTACGCTGGAGGCACTGGCCGAGAAATCGGGTGTGAGTCGCGCTATGCTGTCGGACATCGAGCGCGGCGCGAAAAGCCCCACGGTACGGGTGCTTGCAGGGATCGCTACCGCGCTGGAATACCCTGTGTCTCAATTATTAGGGGAGCAGCCTCAGGGCGCGCAGCAGCCGCCTTATACCGTAGTGCGGCGCAAGGAAAGGCAGGTAACGGTCGAGCCGCGCACCGATGCCGAACGACATTTGTTAGCACCTTCGTTCATGCGGCGGGGTATCGAGGTTGCCTTCCTATCGATCCCGCCCAACAGCCGCACCACTCTCCAACCCTACCCTGCGGGCGCGGAGGTGCACCTTACCTCGATAAGAGGGCCTGTGGGCGTGCGCCTGGGCAACGATAATTTTACCCTGGACGAAGGCGACTCGGCGCAATTTTATCCGAGCACGGAAGCCACGCTGGTGAATAGCGAGAAGAAGTCGGCGCGATTGTTTCTGGTGGTGGACCTGGGGCGGGCAGGCTCGAAGAAATAGGCCAGATCCGGTGGGGCGGATACCTCTCGCTGGCGCATAACCTGAGTCCAAAATAGAGCAAGGGGCGGCTTAGTCGCCCCTTGCTCTATTTTGGACAGCGCCTTTTCTGCCGCAACATCTCAGTATGTCAAAAAGAATAGTTAGTCGACGGCATTAGATTAGTTAGTCCTAACGATGACCTGTGGCTTCGTGCGCCCTAGAATGAGTACAGGTGAGAATTGGCGCTTGCCAAACAACCCCTGGAAGAGACCGGATTGAAACCCATAAAAAGAGGAGAAGGATACGGAACATGAAAATGTACTCTGAAAGCGGCAGCGGTGAGGAGAAGCGGCACCTTGATATCTGGGTGATCAGTATGTTTGTATTCATCGTGCTGGCATTGGCACTGGTGTTTGTGTCAGGTGGGTGGAGCGCACATGCCGCTACCCTGGGCCAGACCCAGGGCAAAGACCAGCAGCAACTGGATAGCGCGAAAGGCTCAAGCCCTGACGATGTCCCTTACCTTATCAACGAGAAGTTCCTGGGCGACAACCTGGCAAGCAGCGTGTTCTACTCGCAAGTGGCTACCTGCGTTCCGGGAGGTTGCGGCTGGAACGCGGTCGGCAATTACTGGTTTTCCCCTGCGCGTTCGGCGATGGCGGTTGGCCCGGCGGGGGTATCGGACCAGCAGTTAATATTGAACACAGGTGTCGTGATCCCCTCCGACGCTGTAACGGCCACCCTTGCTTTCCACCATTATTACAATTTCGAAGCGACTGGTTCGAACTACTATGACGGTGGCGTGCTCGAAGTCAGCACCGACAGTGGGAGCACCTGGTCGGATAGTGGCGTGCAATTCACCAGTGGAGGCTATAATGTTACCCTTCACGCGGGGTCGAACCCGTTGGCGGGGCGCTCGGCGTGGGGCGGCGATAGCTCGACATATGTGCAGACAAAAGCCAATCTGCTGTCATATGCCGGTCATACTGTTCTGATACGCTTCCGCGAGGGGACCGATACCAGCAATGCCTCTATTGGCTGGTCGGTTGATGATATCGAGTTGACAGTCAATACCCCCACGCCCTGCTCCAGCCCGGCCTGGGACATACGCACACCTTATACGCTTGCTTCATCCGCACCCGCTTCCGTCGTTTATAACGGTCTGCTCTATCTGTTTGGCGGAAGGAACAGTAGTGGGATACCGGCAACCGAATCGTACAGGTACAACCCGGTTTACAACCAGTGGTACGCGAATGCATCTATGCCTGAGGGGCGCTATGGGTTTACCGCGGTGACCGATGGTAGATACATCTATCTCGTTGGCGGCTATGATTACTCCGGATATACAACCGCCAACCTTTGGCGCTACGATCCGGCTCTCAACACCTATACAGCTCTCGCCGACTCTCCACATGCTATAGCGTTGCACGCAGCGGCGCTCTACGGCGGCAGAATGTTCCGCTTTGGAGGGTTTGACGACCAGAACCACAGCGTCAGTACTGTCGATATCTATAACATCAGCTCAAATACATGGTCGGCAGGGCCTGACTATCCGATTTCAGTTGGCATGTTGACGGCAACAGTTGACGGCTTGTATATCTATACGGCGGGCGGCTATCACCAGACAGTAGGTGTCAGCGAGCCGGAGAACAAGACCTACAGGTACAATCCGAACAACGATACATGGGACGATGCGGCTATCGCAGACCTGCCCGATGCCCGTAGTTCTGCTACTTCTGCTTTGTTGAACGGGCGCATACTGGTAGCAGGCGGCTACCCCCCAAGCCTGAAGACCACAGTCATTGCATGGGAGCCTTCCAGCAATGCCTGGACCTCGCTGCCTGATATGCCACAGATGTCGTACGCCTCGGGAGGGGGGGCGATCAACCAGGCATTCTATGTTGTGGGCGGTTACGACGAGGGGAATAACTCTGTTAGCGCGACAAGGCGTTACAGCGAAGTGCCTTGCGTGCCACTCACACCCTCACCGACGCCTACCAATCCGCCAACTTCTACTCCCACCGCAACAGCCACCGCTACCGCTTGCCCTCTCCAGTTCAGTGATGTGCCTGCCGCCTCCACTTTCTACTCTTTTATCGAGTGTTTGGCTTGCCGCGGAATTGTGTCGGGATATGCTGATGGCACCTTTCGTCCGGGCAACGATGTGACCAGGGGCCAGATAGCCAAGATCGTGTCTAACGCGGCAGGATTCACTGAGACCCATTCCACCCAGACGTTCACGGATATTCCTACCAATCACACCTTCTACCAGTTTATAGAGAGGCTGGCATCTCGCAACATCATAGCGGGGTATGCCTGCGGAGGAGTTGGCGAGCCGTGCGGGGCAGGGAGCCTGCCCTACTTCCGATCGAACAACAACGCGACCAGGGGGCAGTTAGCCAAAATAGTATGCAAGGCGTTCAACTGCTCAGGTGCGCCGAGCGGGCAGACGTTCGAGGATGTGCCCACCAACCACACGTTCTACACGGAGATAGAGCAGTTGTACGCATTGGGTGCTATCAACGGGTACGCGTGCGGAGGAGTTGGTGAGCCGTGCGGGGCAGGGAGCAAGCCGTACTTCAGGCCGGGAGCCAATGTATCGAGAGGGCAGACCACCAAGATTGTGGGTAATGTCTTCTTCCCAAGTTGCCAGACGCCATGATAGGGTAAAACCGGGCAACAAAGAGGGGAATGGGCCGACTAATAGCCCATTCCCCTCTTTGTTGCTTCTCTAGCTTTATCGAGGTTGGTCTGCGAGGTAGATCATCTTGGATAGCTGTCCACGGGTAGCGTTGTTGGATGGGCGGAAGTAGGGACGGTTGCCTGTGCCGCACGGCTCACCGGGGCCACCACATGGGTAGCCATTGATTATCTCCCTGGAGGCCATCCTCCCTATGAAGTCGTAGAAGGTTGAGCCTGGAGCCACATCCTCGAACGTCTGCCCGCTTATAGTGTCGGTAAAGCGAGAGCCGTTGGAGATGATCTTGGCTATCTGGCCCCTGGTCACGTTGGCGGAGGGGCGGAAATAGGGCCTGCTCGCGCTGTCGCACGGCTCACCCGGCCCACCACATGGGTAGCCTGAGACTACACCTTCACGGTATGCCGCTTCCACATAGAGGAAGAAGGTGCTGCCCGATGGCACATCGGCAAAGGTGTAGGGGTCTGATGCTATGTTCCACTGCCACTTGATCAATTCCATCTCCTTTTGTGGATCGGCCTGGCCCGCTTGCCCGGAAGGAGGGTCGAGGTGCCACTCGTAAGTGAGGGCCATCATTTTGGAGATTTGGCCTCTTGAAGCGTTATTGGAGGGGCGGAAGGTGCCTTCGGAGTAGCCTGAGGCTATACCGTGGCAGGTGATCCAGTTGATATAGGTGTAGAAAGTTGAGCCGGAAGGCACATCGGAGAATACAGTCTGAGAGTTGGGTTGGGCGAACACACCGTAGATACCCCATTGCGTGATATCGGCTGCTGCCCCGTGCCAATCCTCATTGATTAGGGTGGTGAGGGCGTCCCAACCTGTGCCGTTGTATCTGTAGATTTGTATGCTGCCGGGTTGCAGGCCGCAATAGCTCTCCGCTTGATAAGCCATGCTCAAGCGCACCGCGCCGACAATAGGGTTTTGTCCCTGCACACTCATTGGACCTCCTACCAATAGCAGGTTATTCGGTGGGTCAGCAGGAGGGCGCACCTCACCCGCCATTACGCCTGTGCCATCGGTCATGCTACCGGGTTTTACACTGAGATTGGTCGGGCTTTCAGGCCCCAGGATATCCCAATCGGTTGGTATCTCCGGCACGAACGGCGGGTCGTTCTTGCTTTTCTCGGCCGGTCCGCTGGAGTGGAACTGGCTAGCATTGAACCTGTAGGGGAAGAGTTCGAGGCCGTTGGTGCCCGTGAGGCCAACCTCGAACTGGAAGTCGGTGATGACGTCGGGATTGAGTGCGTAGGTACCTGTGTAGTTGTGCTGCGCCGAATTGTAGGCCAGAGGAATCTGCTGCCTGTTTATGCCGCCCTGGCTGGCATAGAGGATGGGCTGAGCGGGTGGGTCTGCTGTGAAGTGAAGGGAAGTATTGACCTGGTCGAGGCTGTAGTTGGCGGTTGCGGTCAGCCAATTGGTAGGCCATTGGGTATCGGCCTGGCTGCTTTCTGTATCGAGGAAGATGCTAAGGGGTATCGTAATAGCTCCGCAACTTGTGATATCGGCGCTACCGCTCAACAGGTGGGAGGAGAATCCTGGTCCCAACACTGTCACTTTGTCGTGGCCCGATACCGCTCCATAGACGAGACGCTGTCCATTTATGTCGGTTGTACCCTCATCTATTACATAGCCATTATGTTGCAAGCTAAGAGTGGCAGTTTGAACCGGGCTTCCTGTGATACCCAGCACCGTCACCATAATAGGCGCGCAGGATGCTGCGCTTACAGGCACTATTGTTGGTTCTGCTCTTTGTGCTTCGTTGCTGATGTAAATTAGAGGCCCCGGGTCAAAGAAACCTCTGTTGTTGGGAGTGAGGATAGTCCATCTACCCGCAGGATCGGTCCATCTATGCTGAAGTGTTTGCCACACAGCCTCACCGAGCATGATTTGTTGGTGGGTAGCCTCATTATGGTTGTCAATTGTACAAAACTCGCTTGAGTTGCGCTGATTCCACATGATACTTGCGCGTAAATCATAATCGGGATCAGGTGTGAGGTTGCACATGGCAGCATCGCCATCTTGATGGTAGAAGTATTCATCATAGGCGCCTATGGCGTAGTGCCCGAATTCATGTATCAAGGTGCTATATGCTGAAAGTTGGTCCCAGGGCGTTCCATAGTCGCCGGAGGCTTGAATATGAATGTGCGATAGACTATTTGTAGGGATGCCAACATGGCTGGTATCTGCTCTGAGATAGTCGGCGAAGAACTGGTAATCAGCATCGTTCCAATGCTGATCGTCTTCATAGATGGTCACCTGCTCGAAAAACATCTGGCCGTCCGTTACATCCAGCAGGTAATCGGATGCACCTTGCAAGTAGTACCCAGTCGGGAGGGGCTTGCCGCTGAAGCCCTGGGCAATGAGGGCCAACTCGTCGGGGGTGGCGTTAAACTCGACGCTGGCAACGATATTGAAGCCGATCAAGGGGCTTGTGGTGGTGACAACCAGGGTTTGAGTCAACTGGTTGGTGTTGGTTATTATGAAAGCGCTCTGCGAGCCGATATTGTCCTGGGTAATGTTGGTGGCCCATACGTGATATGCCCAATCGTCGTGGGCGGCCTTCTGGGTGGTGCCTGTGTAGACCAGGGAGCGGGCAATGAGGTATTCGTTCAACTGCGGGCTAGGCAAGGATACTGTGCCGTTCATATTAGTAGTGCCTACGAAAGTAGATGGATTGCCCGCGCCCTGAGAGTTGCGCCACACCTGTGCATTGGGCACGGGTGTGCCCTGCGCGTTCAGCACCAGCACCACAGGGTCTGCATGCCTCTGCCAATTTGGGCTGAGATCAAACTGAGAGCTATTGGGGACTACGGCGTCATTGCTTCCGTCAGCATTGACGATGTGTATTTGTGCGACAAATGGGTTGAAGCTTTCATGTTGATAGGCAATCTTCTCACCATCGGGTGACCATGTGGGGAAGAGATCGCCGCCACCGGTGACGGGTGTTATATTACCGCCGTTCTGATCCATTGTGTAAACCCGGCCATCGCTACCGCTACCTCTGAGAAAAGCTATATGTGCTCCATCGGGAGACCAGTCGGGCAAGAGGTCGTATAGTCCGGAATCGGGGCCAGGGTCACTGATTTTGTGAGGGTTGCTTCCGTCTGCGTTCATGATGTAGATTTCGACATTGTCGTCGCCGTCTCTCATGGTATTGGAGAAGGCGATCCTGGTGCCATCGGGTGACCACGTGGGTGAGCGGCTATTTGTGTGGTCTGAGGTGCGAGCTATATCGTTGGTGCCGTCCGCATTTATTACGTGTATTTCGCTATCCTGAAGATTGCCGTATGCGATAGTTTGGCCGTCAGGAGACCAGGCGGGAGGAAACTCTGAGCGGTCTTGGAGCTGGACGAAGTGCGTACCATCACTATTTATCAAGCAAATACTATTGCCTCCGTTGAGATATGCGATTCTCGTGCCATCAGGCGAAATGGAGGGCCGGACCTGGACACCGTTACCAGTGGTTACGCGCCTAACATCGCTTCCATCGGGTAGCATCGTATAAATATCTATTACCGATATTGGTTGACCGTTTCTTCTACTCGCGAACGCAATGCGCCCTCCTGTCGCTGATGTAGATGATGTAGATGTAGATGTAGATGTAGATGTATTGGTAATAGTCTTTTCAGTGGCCATAGGTGGCTGGGCCTGAGCGCTGCCGGTAAGTGTAAGGGTCACAAGTGTCGCTATTGCTCCGATGACCGCCAGCCATATATTTGTATGCCTCGGCATCGTTCTTTTCTGAAAGCTCGGTTCCATTGCTCAATCCCTCCTGAAGATTGCCGGGCTAGTGCAGCTTTGCTAAGCGGTCGACAACACCGCCCGGTAATTAAAGGGATTATATATTGGCGAGCGTTCCCAAAGCGTTCCGAATGGGGTGATAAGGGCATCAAATCAAATGAGATTGTAGTGGGGTGGATCAATGAAGGAGGGCGAGCCACAAGCTCGCCCTCCTTCATCAAATGCGTTACTGTGTTACTTTTCGCTCTCGTTGCCCGGCCCGGCACTTGCGGCCAGAGCTTCGGGCTCACGGTCTTCTTCCTTCTTCTTGCGTCCCTTCTTCACGGGGGCGTTAGCTTCCTCGTATTCGTCCTGCGAGCTTAGCTTGAGCAAGCCATCGTCCACGGTTACGTATACAGAGGTATCGGGCTGGAAGCGCTGCTCCAGCATACCCTCGGCCAGCGGGTCTTCGATCAGGTTCTGGATGATGCGGCGCAGGGGGCGCGCTCCAAAGTTGTGGTCGTAGCCGCGATTGGCCAGCAACTCCATCGCATCGTCGGTTACTTCCAGTTTGATGTTCTGCTCGCCCAGCTGTGTCCGCACTCTCTTGAGCATAAGGTCGGCTATCTTCCTGATGTGGGTGGTGGTGAGAGAGTGGAAGACGATCACGGCATCGAGCCTGTTCAGGAACTCAGGGCGGAAGGTCTTCTTTAGCTCTTGCAGCACTTTGTCCTTCATGGCGTCGTATTCGCGCTGGGCGGTCTTGGACTCGTCGCTGCGAACTGTGAAGCCGAGCGACACGTCGCGGTTGATCACGTCAGCGCCCACGTTGGAGGTCATGATGATGATGGTGTTGCGGAAGTCCACCTTGCGGCCCTTGGCGTCCGAGAGGTTGCCGTCCTCCATGATCTGGAGGAGCATGTTGAAGGCTTCGGGGTGAGCCTTCTCGATCTCATCGAGGAGGATCACCGAGTAGCTCTTGCGGCGCACGGCCTCAGTAAGCTGGCCGCCCTCTTCGTAGCCGACGTAGCCCGGAGGCGAGCCGACCAGGCGCGACACGTTGTGGCGCTCCATGAACTCGGACATATCGATCTTGATGAGGGCCTCTTCGGAGCCGAACATGAACTCGGCGAGGGCCTTCGCAAGCTCGGTTTTGCCGACGCCGGTGGGGCCGAGGAAGATGAAGGAGCCGATTGGGCGCTTGGGGTCTTTGAGGCCGGCCCTGGCGCGCCTGACTGCTTTCGACAGGTTGGTGACCGCCTCGTCCTGGCCGATAACGCGGCTGTGCAGGTCGGATTCCATTTGGAGGAGGCGTTCCGACTCTTCGCCCGCGATCCTGGTAAGGGGTATGCCGGTCCACATAGAAACGACCTGGGCGATGTCCTCTTCGGTCACGTAAGGTACGTCGGCGCTCTTCTCAGCCTGGAAATCGCCCTCCATCTGGGAGATGCGGGAGCGCAGAGCAGATTCGCGCTCGCGGAGGTCGGCTGCTCTTTCGTAGTCTTCGGAGGCTACCAGGCTCTCTTTCTCTTTGGAGATAGCCTCTAGCTCCTGCATCGCTTCGCGCAGGCCGGTAGGTTGGGCCGAGCGATAGAGCCTGACGCGGCTTGACGCTTCGTCCACGAGGTCTATTGCCTTGTCGGGCATAAAGCGGTCGGTGACATAGCGCGCCGCGAGATTGGCGGCAGCCTTCAGAGCCTCGTCGGTGATCTTCAGGCGGTGGTGCTCCTCATAGAGGTGCTTGACGCCTTCGAGGATGGCGATTGTCTCTTCGACGTTCGGCTCGTCCACATGCACAGGCTGGAACCTGCGCTCAAGGGCGGCGTCACGCTCGATATATTTGCGGTACTCGTCGAGGGTGGTCGCGCCGATAGTCTGTAACTCGCCCCTGGAGAGGGCAGGCTTGAGAATATTGGCGGCATCGACCGCGCCCTCGGCAGCGCCAGCGCCCACCAGGGTGTGTAATTCGTCGATAAAGAGGATAGCTCCGGTGTCCTTGATCTCGGCAACGACCTTCTTCAGTCTCTCCTCGAACTCGCCCCTGTACTTGGTGCCGGCGACGAGAGCGCCCATATCGAGGGCCAGCACGCGCTTGCCCTGCAACGTTTCGGGCACGTCATTGGTGATTATGCGCTGGGCCAGACCCTCTACGATGGCGGTCTTGCCAACACCAGGCTCGCCGATGAGGGCGGGGTTGTTCTTGGTGCGGCGGGAGAGAATCTGGATTACGCGCTCGACCTCTTTCTGGCGTCCGATCAATGGGCCGAGCTTGCCAGCGGCGGCCAGGGCGGTCAGGTCGGTGCCGAGGGCGTCCACATAGGGGGTCTTGCTTGAGGTCTTGCCGCTCTGCGAAGAGTAGCCGCTGGACGACTTGAGCACGTCTATAACCTGTGCGCGCACCTTCTCAAGGGATACGCCCAGGCTCTCCAGCACTCCCGCTGCTATGCCCTCACCTTCACGTACCAGCCCCAACAACAGGTGCTCGGTGCCGATGTAGTGGTGGTTCAGACGGCGTGCCTCGTCCACAGCAAGCTCGATTACTCGCTTGGCGCGGGGAGTAAGCCCTATCTCCCCCATCACCATGCGGTCGCCCCGGCCAATAATGAACTCCACCGCCGAGCGCACTTTGGTCAATTCTATACCGAGGTTGTTCAGCACGCGGGCGGCCACTCCATCCCCCTCGCGCACCAACCCGAGCAGTATATGTTCGGTGCCTATGTAGTTATGGTTGAAGCGTTGTGCTTCTTCCTGGGCGAGTTGCAGGGTCTTGCGTGCTCGTTCTGTAAATTTATCAAATCGGTCTGTCATAGCTCTCTTCTCCAGCGCCTTGCACTCTATCGCGGAAAATCAGGTTAGATTTCGTAGGATATTGTCAGGTAGTAGTGCTGTATCGGACTTTGGCTTGGATGTACGGCTCTATCGGTGGTCCGTTTCCGTTTATGAAAAGCTCTCTTCCAGTAAGTATGTGGGGATCGAATACTGGCTGGTTAATGATACGCGATGGGGTTGCGTAGCGGTTGCTTTATCCACCGGGCATAAAAGCTGCGCCCGTGCCTTAAGCATACGCACGTAATGCGTATGTGTCAAGTAAATTCGGTCCTACTTTAGGCCTATTTACCAACCGACGGATGGTGTGGATGTTATGGGATCTTTTTGTTGTCTTGATTGTTTCCATTTCGACAGTATATCAATTAAGGAACGAGCAAGGGGTGGAGACATATCTCACACCCCTTGCATCCTTGCCCGGTGTTTCGGATTTGCGTGTTGCGATTACCCTTCTTCGTCGTCGTTTTCGCGGTTGATGAAGGCTCCCAGCGCCTGCGCCAGCGCGCCTCTAGGTTCGTCGCCTTCGCCTTCGCCCTGGCCGCCGGAGTGCTGCCTGCCCTGGCCTCTCTGGCCCTGGCCTCGTGACTGGTCGCGTCCGCCGCGTTCGTTGCGCTCAGGGCGTTCCTGGCGCTCAGGACGTTCGGCACGCTGCTCGGTAGCCTGGGGAGCCTGGGGAGCCTGGGCCTCCGGCTGCGCTTCCGCACTCACCTCAGCCACGGCTTCCTGGGCTTCCGCAGAGCTAGCCTCGGCTGCCTGCACCTGGCTTTCAGGGGCTATGTCCATCTCGCCGGTAGCGCCCATTGTTGGTGCTGTACTTGGCGCGCCCTCCTCTGCATCCTCAGTGGGGGCAGCCGGTGGATTCTCGTCTTCGTGCACTCGCTTGAGGGAGAGGCCGATCCGCCTCTTGGCAGGGTCTATCCTGATCACCTTTAGCTCAAGCACATCGCCCACGTTTACCACGTTCTTGGGGTGTGCGACCCGGCCCTCGGCCAACTCGGATACGTGTATCAGGCCCTCAATCCCGTCTTCAAGGCGGGCAAACGCCCCGAAGGTGGTCAACTGGGTGATCGTGCCTCGCACGATCTGGCCCAGCTTATAGTTCTCGGTGATGGTGGACCACGGCTCCGGTTGTGTGCGCTTCAGCGATAACGCTATCTTGCGCTCGTTGGGGTCGACCGACAGCACGTACACATTCACGATGTCGCCCACCTTGAGCACATCGCTGGGGTGCGCAACTCTCTTCCAGGAGATCTCGGAAAGGTGGATCAGACCGTCGGCTCCGCCGATGTCAACGAAGGCCCCGAAGTCGCAGATGGAAGAAACGCGCCCCTGGCGTACCTGCCCAGGCTCAAGCTCGCGCAGCAGGCGGGTGCGCACGCTCTCTCTTTGCTCCTGCATAGCCTGGCGCTCGGAGAGAATGAGGCGGTTGCGGCTCCTGTTGATCTCGATGATCTTCATCGGGATGGTCTGGTTCTGCAATCTCGCCATCTCAGACTGCTTGTTAGCTTCGCTGCCGCCGGTGAGCGAGGATATCTGAGAAGAGGGCACGAAGCCGCGCACTCCTTCCAGGTTCACAAGCAGGCCGCCTTTGTTGTAGCCCGTCACCCTGGCCTGGATTATCTCGCCTGCCTCGAACCTGCGCTGGAGGTCGCGCCACGAGCGCTCCTGGCGTGCGCGGTCTAGCGAAAGGACGGCATGCCCTTCGTTGTTCTCAGGCTGTACTACCGAAACTAGAAGCGTATCGCCTATCTGCAAAGCTTCGCGTTCCTCACTGGTAAGGCTCTGCAATTCCGAGTTCGGTATTATCCCCTCGGTTTTAGCTCCGATATCGACCAGGATTTCGTCCCGGCCAGCCTTCATGACGGTGCCTTCAACCACATCGCCATGCTTAAGGGTGCGGTACTGCTGCTCGGAGGCACGCAGCAGGTCTTCCATCGAGGCATTGGGTGCCACATCTTGCAGGCGCGTGCTGCGCACTACCGGCTCTTCGTATCCGCCTGCGCTTTCGCCTTCTTCTGTAGTTTCTTGTGTGGTTTCTTGTGTGGTTTCTTGTGTGGTTGCCTCGCCCTCCGCAGCCTGCATGGTTGCGGTTTCGGCTGTGGGGCTAGTCTCGCCCGCATCGTCAGTCGTTGCGGTGGCCTCACCGGTGCTCATGGCCATGGTGGCGCTCGTGTCAGCACTCGTATCGGCGCCCATATCCGCGCTCAAGACGTCGGCCTGGGTGGCAGGAGCAGGGGCAGGTGCTTCGACCTGCACGGCAGGTTCGCTTATAGCCTCCGGCTCGCCTTCAGCCTGGCTTGTCTCGCTGGCCTGTGCAACCTGAGGTGCCGCCTCGTCCTGGGCGGGCATTTCGACAGCGCCGGGCATCTGTGCGTCCTGCTGGTCGCGCGCTTCCTCGGCGATGATGACTGCCGGGCTTTCCTCCGATTCCGCGTCGCTCGCGGATTCGGCATCACTTGTATCAGCCACTGTATCAGCCACTGTATCAGCCACTGTATCAGCCACTGTATCAGCCACTGTATCAGTTGCAACGCCGGTTTCTATGTCAGCATCGCCTGATGCGTCCATGCCCAGGTCGTCGGCAGCGATTGTATCGCTCACAGAGCCGGCATCGTCCGCAATGCCCGCGCCAGCGCCTGTATCACTCACGATGTCAGCATCGTCCATAGTGACTGCATCGCCCGCATCGCCCGCATCGCCCGCATCGCCCGCATCGCTTGCGACACCAGTATCGGTCATAGCACTTGCGTCGTCCACAGCGTCTGTTTCCATGCTGGCATCGCTTGCCGCGCCCATGCCCAGGTCGTCCGTAGAGGCGGTATCGCCTGCGTCAGCGGCCACCATATCGTCGCTGTCAGCGGTCGCCTGGAGCGCGGTCTCGTCACCGGCTACGGCATCGGCCATATCTGTTACATTGTTCACGGTGTCGCCTGCCGTGTCGTCCATGTCGTCGGCCTGCGCCACTCGTGGCTGCATATCCTGCTCGTCGTTGTTCATCAGCACCGTCCTTAAGGGTTGATAAAGTGGGGCTATATGAGCTTGTTGGTGTTGCAGGGGCAAATCTCGAAAAATAGAGTGGGGAAACACCACATGGGCGATTGGACCGCAACCGCCTTTAGCGAAGAATAATATGTGGTGTAATGGGGAGATTTCTGCACAAAACTCAATCTAGCGATCCGGTTTGTATTATACGTAAAGCGCACCGTAATTGCAAGCAATTCTGAGGCTGTATTATACTCAAGCCATAAACATACACTGTTGTGACAGCAATTCCCATGCCTCCACTCGACACAATTCTTCATGGTGACAATCTCTCTCTGCTCACATCCCTCCCTGAGCGGTGTGTGGACCTTGTTTTCGCCGACCCGCCTTATAATCTCCAGCTACAAAATACGCTTCGCAGGCCGAATAACACCCTTGTTGATGCTGTAGACGACGAATGGGACCAATTCGCCAGCTTCGAGGAATACGACCGATATACGGAAGCCTGGCTGCGCGAATGCCGCCGGGTTCTCAAAGACACGGGTACCATCTGGGTGATCGGTTCCTATCACAATATTTTCCGGGTCGGCAAGATTATGATGGACCTGGGTTACTGGATGCTCAACGATGTTATCTGGGTGAAGAGCAACCCCATGCCGAACTTCCGTGGCGTGCGATTCGCCAACGCTCACGAAACTTTGATATGGGCAAAGAAATCGCGAAGGCAGAAGCGCTACACCTTCAACTACGCCGCGATGCGCAACTTGAACGACGAAAAGCAGATGCGCTCCGACTGGGAGCTACCGCTCTGCACAGGTGCGGAGCGGATCAAGGTGGACGGGGAGAAGGCCCACACCGCGCAGAAGCCCGAAGCCCTCCTCTATCGAGTGATCCTCTCGTCATCCAATCCGGGTGATGTAGTACTTGATCCTTTCTTCGGCACGGGCACAACCGGGGCGGTCGCCAAGAAACTGCACCGCCACTGGATCGGGATCGAACGTGATGCAGAATATGTGAAAGTGGCTCAAGAGCGTATCGAGGCGGTTGTGCCTTCTGCATTTGAAGATGGTGTGTATACGACACCAAGCAAACGCTCGGCGGTACGAATCCCATTCGGTAGGCTGGTGGAAGCGGGCCTTCTCAATCCGGGGGATGTGCTCTATTTGAATAAGACGGCAGTGACCGCCCAGGTTACGGCTGATGGAATGCTCTGTTCGGATGACGTAACCGGTTCGATACACTCGGTGGGGGCGCGCTTGCTTTCCGTGCCTTCGCTCAATGGATGGGAGCACTGGTATTACCGCGATCCCGCTACAGGCGACTTGCTGCCAATTGATGTTTTGCGTGCCAGACTTCGTGATGCATATCGGAGCGTCGCACAGGATGCATATCGGAGCGTCGCACAGGATGCATATCGGAGCGTCGCACAGGAAGGGTTATCTTCATGACTAAAGCACTCGCCCGGTATGACGAGATCGCGGACTTTTACGAGGCGTTCGCGCCCGACGATTACGACGGTCCACCTACTCCTGACTTGCTGAGGCTGGTTGGCGATGTCTCTGGCCTGAGGGTGCTGGATGTGGCTTGTGGTAACGGCAGGATCACCCGCGAGCTGGCGCGGCGTGGCGCTACGGTCGTGGGTGTCGATCTCTCTACGGCCTTGCTCGATAAGGCTCACGCTCGCGAGCAGGCGGAACCGCTTGGCATCACCTATGTTCACTGCGATGCATCTTCGCCTGATGCGCTCGCGGGAGAGAGCTTTGATGGCGTGGTGTGCAACTTCGGCCTGTCGGATATCGATGATCTGGGCGGGGCTATCTCGACCATTGCTCGCGTTCTCAAAAGGGGCGGTTTCTTCGTTTTCTCGATCCTCCACCCTTGCTTTCCGGGATGGGAGGCCAGGGGTGCAAACCCCAGTTGGGCACCCGGGCGCGGCTATGGCTATTTTGAAGAGGGGTGGTGGGTTGCTGACGGCCCGCCGGGAGGTTTGAGGCCGATAGTTGGCGCGAACCACAGGATGCTCTCTACCTATTTGAACACACTCGCCCGCAACGGCCTCGCGCTTGTAGAGAGCGCCGAACCGCCGCCCACCCCGGGTTGGATGGAGGCAGCACCGAGTGTAGGCCCGGTTCCTGTCTATCTTGTGGGGCGATGCCGGACAGGGTAATTGTTCTTACTTCCTGGCGGCGATCAGCGCCCTGTTGCCGTGCAGGTGCAGGCACGCGACCTCGGCGAACCCGGCATCTCTGAGCCAAGCGAAATGCTCCTCCAGGGTGGCGGGCTGGTCGCCGCGCGTGCTTACCGAGCGTTCGTGCTCTTCGAAGGAGCGCCCTTCGTGGGGGCGTCCACTCGATAGCCGCTCCAGTCTATCCCATACGCTTCTGTAGGTGCTGAACAGGCCGGGGGTGCTGACCCTTATTCGGTCCTGCAACAGGAAAAGCCCGCCGGGCATGAGCGCCTGGTAAATAAAGGCGAAAACCTCTTTCTTGTATGGGTGGGCCACATTGTGGACGACTTGCACGCTAAAAGCGACCGAGTACTCGTAAGTGGGTAGCCGGGCATCGCCGGGATGTGTAAGGTCCTGCCGCACTATCTCGTAACGGTTGGCATAAGGGGCCAGCCGTGCCCGCGCCAGATCAAGCATAGCTTCGGAAAAATCGGTCCCAACGACGTACACTTCCGGTATGCGCTTGAATAGCATCTCCTCCACCTGTCCCGAGCCCATGCCGATATCGAGCACGACCGTGCCGGGCAGGTATTCGTCCCGCAAGATGGTGAGCATGATGTCCAGTTGTTCAAGCCGGGTGGGGTTATGGCTTGTGTTATCGGCATCCCATTGGCGCGCAATATCAGGATCGGTCCAATCTTCCATTATGCTCTCCTTGAGTAATGATAGCGGGTTATCGGCGTGTGCTCTCTGATCACTGGCATAGCGCTTCCCAGGTTTCGCTTCGGTGGGCGCTGAAGGCATGGGGAACGCGAAACGCATGGCTGCCGTGCATATCCAAAGCTTGCAATTCATCCTGGCTGAAATAGCCGTAAGCTATGGTCTCGTTGGTAAGGGTGAGTTCTCCACCTTGCCGCTCGCACAGAAAATCGATGTGATACAGGTGCACGGGCACGAGCGACCCCGACTTGCGCGAGTCGAACACACCTATGAGCTTCATCGCCTGCACCCGTAGACCTGTCTCCTCCCACACTTCACGCACAGCAACCTCCGAGGGCGTTTCGCCCACGTCGGCCAGCCCGCCCGGCATGCACCACTTGCTGTTGTCCTTTCTTTGGGTGAGGAGAATACGACCCTCGCCGTCGAATATGGCCGCAGCTACTCCCACCAGGGGTGAGCGTATCCCCAGTTCTCCCCGGAATATACGCTCGATTTCGTCCACGCCCCGGCTGTCAGCGAGGGCTAGCGCCTGCGCGGCAAGCGCCATCACCTTCTCGTAGCGGGCCAGGTCGTATTCGTCTTCCCTGCGTTTCGCCCAGTACAAACCGTTCTGGGCTGCCGACCTTAGCTCGTCCGCGATCTCTATCAATTTGCGGGCGGGGTCTTCTTGCATGAGGACTCCTTGTTGCTGCATACTGCGTGATAATACCTAATTATCTCAGGAGATTATATGCCAACGGTCCTTATCGCTACCACCAACCCCGGCAAGCTACGGGAATTTCGGGAGATGTTTGCCTCGGTTCCACCGGCGCGCGTGGTGTCTCCCAACGATATTGAGGTGTGGGTCGAGGTGGCCGAAACCGGGTCTTCCTACGAGGAGAACGCACTTCTAAAGGCGCGTGCCCTGCATAACGCTCTCCCCGCCGAGATGCGCCGGGGCGATGGCGTGTGGGTGCTAGGGGATGACAGCGGGCTGGAAGTGGACGCTTTAGGAGGCATCCCCGGCCTTCATAGCAACAGGTGGGCTGGGCCAAACACCACCGCAGCCCAGCGCAACGCGGCACTCTTGAAGCGGTTGGAGGGCGTGCCCTACGAGAGGCGAACGGCCCGATTCGTGTGCGTGATCGCGTTCATAGAACCGGATGGCAAAGAGCACATACTTGAGGGCACGGTCGAAGGCCGGATCGCGCACGAATCGAGGGGCACAGGGGGTTTCGGTTACGACCCGCTGTTCGTGCTAGCCGATGGACGGCGAATGTCGGAGCTTCCGCCCGACGAGAAGAACCGCCTCAGTCATCGCGCCGTGGCGGGCCTACAGGCCGTGTCGATCCTGGCACTTGCAACACAGAAAGAAAGGAATAGGCACGATGCTAGACCTTAACCGCTTGTACGAAGAGCGCGTGGTCTACGAGATTCCGGATATGGACCAGGCGAGAGTGCGCGAGGACCTTGTCTACCGAAGCCTGGAAGACGGCACCGACTTGAAGCTGGACATATATTACCCCTCAACATATGTGCCCGGCATTCCCCTGCCCGCCGTCATACTGGTGCATGGGGATTGGCCCCCGCACATTATCCAGCACTCCAAGGACCTGGGGGTGTATATCTCCTGGGGCCAATTGATAGCGGCTTCGGGGCTGGTAACCGTCAACTTCAACCACAGAGCAACCGAGCGCCTAACGCGGGTTCGCGAAGCCGCCAGCGATGTCGCACAATTGCTCGGCTACATCAGGTACTTCGCGGAGAGCCTGGACATAATCGGCGACCGACTCTGTATCTGGACATTCTCTGCCGGCATGCCGGTGGGGATGTGGGCCGCGCTCTGCGACGCCCCGGAGTATGTGCGGTCAATAGTGGCCTACTACGGAGTGATGGACCTGCAACAGGCGCGCGACATTCTGCCTGAAGAGGTCACGGAAGACGACATTGCTGATTACTCCGCACTGCATTACCTGGACAAATACGAGGGGAAGATAGCTCCCATGTTGATCGCCAAGGCGGGGCAGGATAGCCCACGGCTCAATGCTACCATCGACCGCTTTGTGGAACGCGCCGCTGAACTAGGCGCGCCGGTGACGCTATTGGAGCACGAGCATGGCCGCCACGGGTTCGACGTACTTAACGACGATGACCGCTCGCGAGAGATAATCAGGCGCTCGCTTGAATTCGCGGTACGCGAGACTTAGGCGCTAATTAACGGACTAGTGAGGCACGACATAGCTGGAGATCACGTGGTCGATAATGTCGTCGTAAGTGCCATCCTCGAATGCTCTCTCGGTGGTGGCGAGCATTAGCATATAGAGGCTGCCCTGGCGGCCTTCGACAAAAGCCTGCGCGTCCCACTGAATATCCCCGGCATAGAACTTGAAGTCGATGCGGTAGCTGCCGTCGTTCTGCTCGGTCTGGCCGCTCTCTTCGTAATTGTCGAAACTCGACTCAAATTGCGTGCTGGCTAGCTGGGCCAGTTCCTCATTGGACGTGCTGCCCGCGGCTCCGGAGGAGTAAGTAACCTGTGTAAATGCTTCACCGCTCGGCTCTAAGAACTGGTAATTTGGTGGTTCCTCGTTCACCACCCAGTTGTCCGGATAGTCGATGCTCCAGTCACCCTCAGGTGCCACATAATTCAGGTATCCCGCTTCACTCGTGGGAAACTCTTCAACTTCGGTGGCGGTTGGTTCTTCGGTCGGCTCTTCCGTGGGAATTTCGGTAGCGGTCGGCCTGCGGGTGGCGGTGGGGCGTGGTCTAGGCGTAGCGGTGGCAGGTTCCACTTCTTCAGGCGTGGAAGTAGCTTCCTCAGGAACCACTTCGCTGGTGGCAGTGGCAGGAGGATTTGTAGCCCGTGGCCTGACCGCTTCGACTGTTGCCGTGGGCCGCCCTGGCGTAGCGACCGGCTGATCGACGCCCCCGGTGGCATCGCAAGCCGCCAGCGGAATGAGCATGATGAAGGCAGCAGCAAAGACGAGCGCATAAAGGACGCCCATGCGTGTAAACCTGGCCGCGAACATAGGTTACCCTCCCCTGAAGCCCGGTACGACTGTGTAAAGTCTATTACTTCCAGGCGGCAATGTCAACAGTTGCACCCGGAATTCACCCGGCAAATAATCATGGGTTATCCCGAATTTTGAAATCGTCCGCAGGAGAGCACCGGGATGCCCCAGGACCCCCCCTCCCGAAACTTCGGGAGGGGCTTTCTAAAATAGGCAAAAATGGCAGCACAGCCGCCATTTTTGCCTATTTTAGAAGTAGATTGCACGACTGCGAAGCTGCATCTAAAATTCGGGATGTTTCATGTTTGGCGCTGTAACTGCCTATTTACCGCGCCAGTCGTCCACCATCCACTTCACAGATGCGGCATAACTTGACGGACTATTGCCATCGTCGGCGGGAGCATACACGGGCACAATATCATCTACGGTGCGGAGGCCCCACTGGTTGATATAGAGGTCTGTGATCAGTTTGTACCAGTCCTCCATGCCTGCTACCCATGAAGGGTACATACGATAGCCGCTGTAGTTGTCCCAGCCTGGCGACCAGCGGACGTTGCCGAGCGACTTTGTGAAGCGCGCCACACCCTTAGTGCCGCATGCGCTCTCGTGCACGAAGAAGGCAAGGGCATAGGCAGGGTTGATGTCGTAGCTGACGCCCAGGTCGTAGAGTTGCTGGCCGAGGCCGGTGGCTGGAGAACCGTACTTCTGCAAGACAAACTCGATTTGCGCCACACTTATGCTTGGCGCGCCGATCAGGCTGTAGTTGCCATCGCTCGCGCTGGAGTGGGGTACTACCTGTGAAACTCCCTCCCCTGGAGTAGTGCCCACGTCGATCACAGGAGCGGCGACCTCAGGACCGGAGATCGCGCCCTGGCTCTGCTCGCTGTAGCGGCTGATTGCGCCGGGTGAGACGGCGAAGGCGGGGGTGACGAAGACGAACGCGAGCACCGCCAGCACCACGACCGCCACCACAGCCCAGGCCCCGGGCGTTACAAGATTGCCGAATACCTTCCTCGATGCTGCTTCGTCCACGTCCCATTCATCATAGGGGTCGACATCGGGGGACGTGGGTCGAAGCACGAACTGGGAGGGACGACGGGTCGGCGAGTACGAGGACTGAGCCGGAAGCTGGCCGAGGTCGCCACCAGCGAGAGCGCCTGCGTTGACCGCCCATGTTCCGGCCCGTGCCGTGTCGAATACCCTTATCAGGCCACTATCGTGTTTGCTCGCCCGACCCGTCTGTGCAATACGAGGATCGCTTACTGCGGTTCTCGCATAGGCTGAAACCGGTGCGGCGGACCCGTAAGCCGAACCCTGGCGGCTCACTTGCTCACCTCGCCAGGGTTGGTGGCGGTGCTGCCGTTGGGGGCAGAGGGTGTCTGGCGCTGAGCCTTTTCAATGGCTAACCTCTCTTCAGTGGTGGCAAGCCTGAACGAACTGCCGTCGTTGAGATAGAGCAATTGCTCGTTCTTGACCGACACTATCAGGTCAGCAAGGCCATCCGCATTGAGATCGGTCGAAGCCAGGGTCACGGCGGTGAGGTCCTCGCCCTGCCCGAACAGGTAAGGCCCGACGATTGTGCTAACTTTGGTGCTGTCGCCGCCGGGCATCTCAAGGATAGTCACGCGCCTGTTGAGGTTCATGGCGACGAAGTGAGACGGCACACCATCGGTCTCGCTGTGGCCCACGTAGGCATCCATCTGCATGGTGCGGGGTCTGCCGTATTGCAGATCGTCCAGCTTGACCTGGGTCCACTCGACGGCGGCGCTGATCACTATATAAAGGACGGCAAGAAGGGCCACAGACCCGGCTATCAACATAACCGATCGTGCTTCGACCACCTTTTCAGCGCCGGTAACTGTCCTGGCTTGACCTTGAGCCACCTGCCGCTGGGCATTGGGTTGAGGTCTGGTGGGCGTAAGTCGCTCCGCAGCTTTCTCGCGCCGCCAGGGAAGGGAAATCTCCTTGGGGCGTGGGGCTGGCGGTGCCTGCACCTGAGCAACGGCCCTGAGCTGCGGCACAGCAGTAAATAGCTCGTCGTCCAGCCCATCGAGGGGCATCCAGGCCCCAGTCTTTTGCCTATCGCTTTCGTTATCCCAGTCTACCTGGCGCGCATTAGCTCCATTTGATCGAGCGTTGGTAGCCATTGTCTTCCCTCCAAATTGATGAGATGAGTAGTTGCGGAATTACCGAGTTGATATCAGTTATCGGACAGGTAAGGTATCGACATGAGCGCGCAGTATGGGCGCAGGAGCCTGCCGAGGTAGGAGTTGGGGTTGGCGACCGCGTCGGTTTCGCCAGCTGTGGCTACCTGCCACTCGCCACGCTTGTCGGGCATCTCTATGAGTAGAAGGGCAGGGGTCATGCGCTTGAAGACGTTGCTTGGCGCAGAGGCTTCGGCCCAAAGGGGGGCTAGCTCCGCACCCTCAGGCCTTTCCCGGTTGAACTCCGAGCCCTCTTTGTGGTATCGTTGCATCGCTGAGTCTCCGTTCCAGTGTTAATCAGCACAACTGTTCTAATATCTTATAGCCGGATGATATATTAGAACAAGTGTTCAAGTCAATAGGGTTTTCCACATATTTGGAGCGCTTTGGGTACGAGTTCCTAGTTCCTGGGTTCATGGTTCCTGGGTTCTGGCGTCAAATATTGTCAACCGACAACCGAAAACTGTGAAAGTTGTTCTATTCGATTTCCATAACACCCTGGTTACTTGCGACGATTGGCTTGACCTTGAGATCAATACGCTGCCATCGCTTGCGCTTGACCTGTTGCGGGCCAACGGGGACCTGGGCCACACACCACAGCATGATGGCGCCGAGGCCAGGCAGCGTTTCAAAGTGGTGCGGCAACGTGCGCGAGAATCGGGCGTTGAGGTGAGTGCAGTTGAGGGTGTGCATCTGGTGCTGGCCGATATGGGCTATCGCCCCACTTTCGAGGCAATCGAGGAGGCCGTAGCAGTGCTTGAAAAGCATTGCCTATTGCAGGTAGAGGCAATCGAGGGGGCGCTTGTCGCGCTGCAACAGTTACGCGATGACGGCTATACGCTTGGTGTCGTATCGAGCGCGGGCTGGCCGCCATTCGTGGAGATGGCCCTCGAACAGGAGGGGATGCGCTCGTTCTTCAGCGCCGTGATCACTAGCGCGGGCGAAGGGATTTACAAGTCGGACCCTCAGATATTTCGGGGGGCCTGCGACCGCCTCGGCTCGAAGCCCGAAGAAACCGTGCACGTTGGTGATCACGCTAAGTATGATGTTCAGACCGCCCGTAAGGCGGGACTGCATACGGTGTGGTTCAATGCTCACGCAAGGCGTACAGCCCTGCTGCACAACGCCGATTGGGAGGAATTGGAGCGCCAGGGCAACGAAGCCGACGTGGTGATTGAGCGCATGTCACAGGTGGCTGGCGCGATCAGGAGTGCTCTGCTACAATAAATAGACGTCCCGCGAATATAAGTCAATAACTATTTCAAGACCAAGAGACCAATATGCCCCAGGAAAAAACCAACGAACAGGCTCTACCAAACCGTACAACCGATTTCCCCGGCTGGTACCACGATGTTGTAATGCGTGCCGAACTGGCCGAGGAGGCCCCGGTGCGTGGCTGCATGGTTGTGCGGCCCTACGGCTGGACGCTGTGGGAGAACGCGCAGGCCATCCTTGACCGCCGCTTCAAAGACACAGGCGTGGTGAATGCCGCCTTCCCTCTGCTCATTCCTCGGTCGTACCTGGTGCAGGAGGCCGACCATGTGGAGGGCTTTGTGCCGGAGGTGGCCTGGGTAACACAGGTAGGCTCAGGCCAGGAAGAACTTGCCGAGCCGTATGCGATCCGGCCCACATCCGAGGCGATCATCGGCCCCATTTACGCGAAGTGGGTGCAGTCGTATCGCGACCTGCCGATCTTGATCAACCAGTGGTGTTCCGTCATGCGCTGGGAGAAGCGGCCCCGATTGTTCCTCAGGACGTCCGAATTCTGGTGGCAGGAGGGTCACACCTGCCACGCCAGCGAGGCGGAGGCCGAGGAGCGCACGCGACAGATGCTGGAGGTCTACAGGGCTTTCCTCGAAGAAGATATGGCGATACCGGTAATACCGGGCCTCAAGTCGGAAGCGCAGAAGTTCCCCGGCGCGCTCCGAACCTATACGGTGGAGGCGATGATGGGCGATGGCAAGGCTCTCCAGTCGGGCACATCGCACAACCTGGGCGACCACTTCGCCCGCGCCTACGACATCCAGTACCTGGACGAGTCGAACCAGCGCCAGTACGCCTGGACCACATCATGGGGGATGTCCACGCGCATCATCGGGGCCACGATCATGGTGCACGGCGACCAGCAGGGCCTTATTCTGCCGCCTCGCGTGGCTCCCCACCAGGCTGTGATCGTGCCGATCTACCGCACCGACGACCAGAAGGGGCCCGTGCTCGAAGCGGTTGATCGGGCCGCCGCGATACTGAAAGGTGCCGGCGTGCGGTTGAAAGTTGACGCTTCGGATGCGCGCTCCGCAGGGTGGAAGTTCAACGAGTGGGAGTTGAAAGGAGTGCCTTTGCGGGTTGAGATCGGCCCGCGCGACGTCGAGAACAACTCCGTTGTGCTGGCTCGCCGCGACCGCCCTGGCAGGGGGGGCAAGGAGTTTGTGCAGACTGATGCGTTGGCGGCTCGCGCTTCCGAGTTGCTGGACGACATTCAGCGATCGCTCTTCCGGCGAGGCGCAGAGTTTCGTGATGCGAACACGGTTGATGTGCGAACGGTGGTAGAGCTTACCGAAGCGGTAACGTCGAGCAAGTTCGCGCGTGCCTACTGGTCGGGTGACCCGGTGGGCGAGGAGCGCATAAAGCAGGAGACCGGGGCCACGGTCCGGTGTATTCCGCTCGACCAGCCTGATGTTGCAGGTCAGTGCATCACCAGCGCGGTTAGCACCACGCAGCAGGCGATCTTCGCCAGGGCATATTGAGCCTGGTCTGTAGGCACATGATTATGCCCTCCCTCGTTCGCAGCTATTTGAATGTCGCACACTGAAGACCTGTCGATCACCATCCAGGTGGTAGCCCGACTGGTGCGATTACTCTATGCTACTGAGGTTGAACTTATCGATTGGCGACTGGACCCGATCAATGTGGTGCCCGGCCAATCGACGGGGGGTTTGTATCGCCTTTCCGCTACGGCGCGGAGCGCGGGCATTATGGAACAGTGGAGGTTTGTGCTGAAAGTGGTGGCGCTCCCGCCGAACGCCGAGCCATTCTTTACCGAGCCGGACCAGCCTCTCTACTGGAAACGAGAAATCCTCGCATACCAGTCGGGCCTTCTCGATGCTCTACCTGGAGGGCTTAAGGCACCGCGTTGTTTTGAGGTTGCCGAGCAGCCCGATGGCTCTTACCATCTGTGGATGGAGGACGTTACGAACATGTATGGCCTGGTGTGGCCGCTCGATCTCTACGGGCCAGCCGCGCACATATTGGGTGCATTCAACGGCGCTTATCTCACCGGGCGAACTATTCCATCCGATATATGGCTTGTAACCGAAGCTACTGCAGCGCAACGGGGCGCAATCGCACATAATGACTGGCTGCGCTATCTCGTTGCAGACCCTCGCACATGGCAGCATCCCCTGCTCCGCTCTACTTTTCCAACGGATACCGCCTCGCGTCTCCTCGACCTGTGGGATGCCCACGACACTCTGTTTGACACTATGGCACGCTTCCCACAGACGCTTTGCCACCTGGATGGCTGGCAGGGCAATCTCTTCTTTCCTCCGTCAAACGATGAACATCATAGTATCACTGCAATCGACTGGGCATCGGTCGGGCGAGCGGCTCCTGGCGTCGATGCGGGCGATCTGCTTGCCAGCTTTTTTCTGTTTCGCGTTCAGCCCGCCGACATCCGTGCCCTTGATAGCACGATATTTGGGGTTACATGGCAGGACTGCGAGAGGCCGGGTTGGAAGGCGACGACCGCCAGATACGTTTCAGATTTTGTGCATTCACCGCCCTCAAATACGCGCTGCGGGCGCATTGGCTGACAGGTGTGGCCGACGAAAGCAAGTACGCTGTGTGGGAGCTTCACTCGCGCCACTCGATGCGCGAATTTATGGAGAACCAGGCCATCTTTCTCACATATCTTCTTGATCTTGCGGACGAAGCGCGTGCGCTCCTCGCATCGCTGTAAGGTGCTTGCTTGCCGCGCCTGCGTGGGTGCGCTATGCTAATCTCAGACGATTCATGTCACGCCTCCTCACCATTCTGCTCGGTGTTGCCCTGTTGCTCTTGCTGGCCGCAGGCTTTATGCCGGCGCTGCCTGCTTCACCACAAACTTCCGTAGCCACTCCAACCCCCACCGTTCCGCCCCAGGCCCAGGTCATAAACACCAAGATCGGGCTTCACACTCGCCTGTCTGACGAACCTGACCCAGCCAATATCAGCCGCGAGTTTCAACTCTTGCACGCAATGGGGACGACCTGGGCCACCGAGTTCTTTCCCTGGCTCTACATCCAGCCATCGGACCGCAACCGGTTCGACTGGTCGCACACCGACCTTGTGGTAAATGCGGCTGCTGCCAATGGGATCACGCTGATAGCTCGCCTGGATGGTGTTCCTGAGTGGGCGCGTCCGGCCAATACCACCTGGAAGTACATTGATCCTGACTATTACGATGCCTATGCTGATTTTGTCTACGCATTCGTCCAGAGGTACAAAGACTGCGTACATTACTTCGTGATCTGGAACGAGCCAAACACCGCCGCCGAGTGGGGAGGCCGCAAGCCCGATCCCACAGCATACACCGAGCTCCTGAAGCGCGCGTATACACGTGCCAAAGAGGCCGACCCCACGGCCACAATCCTGCTGGCCGGGCTGGCCCCCAACCTTGAGGGTGAGAACAGCACCCTTGCCCTCAACGACCTGGTGTATTTAGACCGCCTTTACGATGCTGGTGCTGCATCTTACTTCGACGGCGTGGCGGTGCACGCTTATGGCCTGCGAGCCCCACCTGACGCCCCTTCGGCCCCGGACCGCCTCAACTTCGCCCGCGCCGCACAGACCCATGAGGGTATGGTCAGGCGCGGGGACGGCGCGAAGCCGATCTTCATCACCGAAGGCGGTTGGAATGACAGCCCGCGCTGGTCATACGCCGTCAAGCCCTATGAGCGGGTGGAATACACGATAGGAGCATATAAGTTGGCCGAAACGTGGCCCTGGTGCAAGGCGGTCACGCTCTGGATGTCCCGCCTACCTACCGCCGCACATACTTACTTCGACAACTACACCTTCCTGACGCCCGATTTCATTCCGAAGGCGATCTACCTGGAGGTGCAGAAATATGCTTTTTCGGGCGAGTAACGAGTGACGAGTGGCGTATGACAGTGCTGAAAGAGACGGATTGGGATTTATGCGACAGTTGGTGATCAATCTTTTTATCGTAATGGGGCTTGGGATTGTGGCCTTGCTTACCTGGGCCGGGCAACAGCATCCCGCCGATCCTTATCTTCAGGATATAGAGGCGCGGGGTGTTTTGCGGGTGGGGCTTGATCCGACGTACCCGCCTTTCGATGCTCTCCAGGATGCGAAGCCGGTGGGGTACGATGTTTCGCTGGCGAACGCTCTCGCCGCCGACCTGGGGGTGCGCGTCGAGTACCACACCCTTTCCATTGACATACTTTACGATGCCCTCGCTTCCAAGCAGGTGGATATTCTGGTCTCGGCGCTCCCCT
The DNA here is from genome assembly GCA_963797095.1 of uncultured Chloroflexia bacterium. Taxonomy (GTDB): domain Bacteria; phylum Chloroflexota; class Chloroflexia; order QHBQ01; family JADMIH01; genus JADMIH01. The sequence goes on from CAWCNY010000002.1 coordinate 415,232, forward strand.
TCGTGTACGAGCGCCAGAAGGAGGTGCGCTACTCGGTTCCTTATTACCAATCAGGAGAGGTGCTGGCAATCCGCTCCGGTGATACGTCGATCCGGTCGATGCAGGACCTGGGAGGCAGGATCGTGGCGGTAGAGCTTGGCTCGAACGGCGATACGGAAGCCCGCTTGCTTGCTCGCGAGATCACACCAACAAGCGATCTGCACTCCACGTATCGCTCGCCCGATGAGGCATTGGACGCTCTCGCCAATGGGATGGCGGACGCAGCCATTGTAGATAACCTGTCGGTTCAGACCTATATTGCCGCCCACCCAGGCACGCTTGATGTGATACAACCGCCTCTTACCGACGAGCCTTATGTGGTAGCTATGCCGGTTGGGGCAGATGCCCTGGCCGACTGCGTAAATGCCACCATCGAGCGGCTTCGCGCCTCGGGCGAGCTGTCACAAATGCTTAATACTGTAATCCCTTAATCCGATATCCACATCCGATATCCACACTCAAGCCCAAGAGAAGCGAGGCAGAGCCTGAGCAGCTATATCGAATTCTACAACCAAGAGCGGCTGCACCAAGCACTTGGCTACCAAACACCGGCCAATATCTATCATCAAATCAACACTGAGAAAGGAGTAAGTTCCACCTTATCTTTGGCCTCCTAGTTGTCTTGACAAAGAGTACACCTTACTCGGTTGTTTCCGACATAGCTTCGGTAGTTAATCTTTCCATAAGCCACATACGAATTAACGTTTGATAGCCAAGACCTTTGCTTCTTGCTATCATCTTAAGTCGTTCTATCGTATCCTGCTCTAATCTGAGTGAGATCAGGGTCTTTGGTCTTGCATCAACGACACGTAACGGTATCTTCTCAGTTTCGTCAAAGAAATCGGTAGTGCTGTGCGTATCCCAGAAATCTGACTCTTCTTGTTCATTATGGAATTTGGGTATCTCTGCCATAAGTCTCCCTATTTTCTCCTGAAATATTGCTTCTCCTTGGGGTTCATGTCCCGCGCAGAAATGATCTTTATGGCTTGGCCTGGCCGTATACTGAGTCTTGTGTAATTTAGGGAGCCTGGCTATCCTTATGGTAAGTCTGACAAACTACCGAAAGGAGAAAACCAATGGCTCCCAAAAGTGAAGATACCCGACCCATAGCTATGAGTCAAGATGAGTTCACTCAGATGCTGACGACACAGATGAAAGACGCAGTACGCTTCGCTCTCAGCACTATCTTGGAAGCAGAGATCACAGCCTTGGTGGGTGCGTTGCCCTATGAGCGCTCGATTTCACGAACCGATCGACGCAACGGCCACTACACGAGAGACCTGAACACGACAGTGGGTCTCATCGAAGACCTGGCCGTGCCCCGCACACGTGGCGGATACCAGACGCAGTTGTTCGAGCGATATGCACGGCGGCGTCCAGAGATGGATACGGCCATCTCTGATATGTTCATCAAGGGAGTGAGCACCAGAGCGGTGGGAGAGGTAATGGAGACCTTGACCGGCTCGGCACCGTCCGCTTCCACTGTATCGAGGGTGTTTCACACGCTAGAGGACGAATATCAGGCTTGGAAGAGCCGCCCCCTTGCTCCTCGATACGAATACATATTCGCTGATGGCACCTACTTCACAGTCATATACGAAGGAGAAGGGTGCAAAATGCCAATCCTGTTGGTAATTGGCATCAAGCCAGACGGGGTGAGGGAGGTGCTTGGCTTCTCGGTTGGGGATCGAGAGAACCAGGGGGCGTGGGAGCAGTTGTTTGACAACCTCAAGGAGCGAGGGTTGAAGGAGGTTGGGCTGCTGATAACCGATGGAGGCAAGGCCATGCTCAATGCTCTCTCCTCCAAGTTCCCAGGAGTGCAGCGCCAACGGTGTGTCAAGCACAAGATGGAGAACGTGCTCTCGTACATACCCAAGAAGCAGCGAGAAGTGGTGGGCGAGGAGTTGAAAGCCATCTTCTACCAGGAGAACAGGGAGAAAGCCGAGGAGATGGCACACGCCTGGTGCCAAAAGTACCGCAAAGAGTACCCAACGGCAGTAGAGTGCTTGTGGCGAGACTACGAGGCGTGTCTGACTTTCTACAGTTTCCCGCCCCAGCACTGGAAGGCAATCCGCACGACCAACGCCATCGAGCGGGTGAATGAGGAGGTGAAACGACGCTCACACAAGATGGGAGCTGCCTTCCGCAACGAGAGTAGCTGCCTGCTGATGTTCTATGCCGTGGTCCGAGGAATCAAGTTCCAACGCTTGACTATGCCCGCCACGCCTGCTGCCCAGGACAGGTAGGAGAGTAGGATAGATGGGCTCCCCGATTTTACACACAACTTGACACACGGCCCTTGGCCTTCTCGAACAAACACTATCAACAAACACTATCAATAGATATCTACCACTCTATGTACGTCCATAGAATAGTAGTTTGTTGTCTTTGGTTCTGCCGACTTTGTACCGTTCGCTACCAAGGCATTCCTCCACTTCCTCTGGTTCGATATTGTGCTTCTCTACTATCTATCTTATCAATAACCCACTCAGGCCAAATAATGCTCGTGAAATAGAAGGTCAAGGCTAGCCTCATGCGCGGACTAATGTATATACATTATACATACATACGCTATGAAGGTCAACTCGTCAAGACGCTCGATTTCCAGTTATCCTCTTGACTACCCCCCGCATCCGACCTATAATCGTAAGGCATCTGCTTTCTTCTTTCCCGTCCAACTTCTGCCACCCACCGGCCATCACAGCACGTCCCGCCCAGGAGCCTCCCTATGGACATAGCCATCATCGAACGCGCACGAGCAGGCGACGAATCGGCATTTGTCGCCATCTATGAGCATTTCAGCCCGCAGATCCATCGCTATGTCTACCGCCTGCTGGGCAGCCAGGAATTGGCGGACGACGTTACCCAGGAGACTTTCCTGAAAGCCTTCCAGAACATCGCGGGCATAGCGGACGATTCCAACCTTGGTGCATGGCTCTATCGCATCGCATCCAATGCCTGTTTTGACATACTGCGCCGCCGCAAGTTGATTACCTGGATGCCGATCCTTGAGGATAACGAGAAATCATCCGAATTTACCGCCGAAGACTTCTCACCCCAGGTGATCGAGTCGCAATTGGTCCGACGCGCCCTTGTTGAGATGCCCCCTGCCCTGGCAGTCTGCCTCGTTTTGCGCTCGGTGGAGGGCTTTTCATGTGAGGAGATAGCCGAGATCCTCAAGATACCGAAAGGCACGGTCTTCAGCCGCCTGGCACGCGCCCGCGAAATGTTTATCTCGCTCTATAACCGCCGTCCCACCGCCGACCAATGATGCACAGGCAACCAGGCGATAGCGCAGAAAAGTGTCAGGTCTGAGATTTGAGCTCTAATAGTTGAACTGCACTCGTTACCGGCAATTAATATCCAGATACGTTGACGATGAGGTCACGCCCCGCCAGCGCCGCGAGCTCCTCGCTCATGTCGAGGTTTGCCGTGACTGTGCGGCCTGGTTGGCCCGCGCACGCCAGACCGATGTGCTGTTGAAATCGGTGGGCGATACTCACCCCTCCGATAGCGTCCGAAATGCCATCATCGCGCAGCTTCGCAACGATGACAAACATGCAGGGGCCATCAGCCAGCTACCCTCAGCAACCACAGACCCGGCATTCGGGCGACAGCAGTCCGTTCATATTCATCGATCGGCGTTTCGCGTTCTTCTCTCCTCTCTCTTGCTCCGCTTCGACCCCTCGCCGCGCAGGATCGCGCTTGGGTTGCTGGCGTTTGCGTGCGCTTCGTTCGGCCTGCTATTCTGGCTGAATGTGCTGCCGCAGTTCTGGAGCAACAAGCTTGGCTTCGAGGTCCAGCCCGATTCCGCAGGGATAGCCTCCACTCCCATACCGATCCAGGCCATATCCTCCAACACAGGCACCGGTACGGCCAACGCCCCCAGCCTGGTGCTCGCCCAGCCTGGCGATGGCTCGCAAATTTCCCTGCTCAATTCGCCGGTGGTGATGCGGTTCGATATGCCGATGGATAGAGGCTCGGTGGAAGATGCCTTTTTGATCACACCTCCGGCTGCCGGAAGCCTCTCATGGGACGCCGATAACCAGCTACGCTGGACGCCCACGGCACCGGGCCTGTTGCGCGGCGTTACCTACACAGTCAACTTATCAGGCACTGCCCTCTCGCTGGCGGGCACGCCCCTTCGCGGTATGTGCTCCTGGTCGTTTCGGACGAGCGATCCTTACTCGGTCTCGCCTTCGCCCGCCGACGGCTCGTACATAGGGCCTGCGGCCTCGCTCTCGCTCACGTTCGACACTGCCATGCGAGTGGACGGCGCACAGGGAGCGGTTTCGCTGCGCGAGGCCGACACCCACAAGGATATCCCGGCCTCTTACTCCTGGGACTCCGAAGGCAAGCGCCTCACCCTCACCCCGCTTCACCCCCTGGCGGCGGGCTATGTCTCAGTTGTGGTCGATGCGACCGCCCCCACCGCCTCAGGCGATACACTTGGCCGCTCTTACGAGTTCAAATACCGGGCCGATCTTCCCACGCCCAGGGTGCATATACTCGATGGCCGTTTGTCGGTGGCGTCGTCCGATGGGCTAGCCCGGCTTGCCTACGAGGCCGTGAGCGGTGCCTCGCCCGACGAAGCCCTGGATAATGTCGTTTTCGACGTTTATGCTTTCCCTGCCGAAAAGCTATCGGCCTTGGGCGCGCAAGCCTCGGCATGGCCCCAGGCCCTCCCCGCCGGGTTCCCTTCCGGACTGGACCTGGCCTCCACGTCCCACTCGCAGCCGGTGGGGGCCTCTATTTCGGGCGATGCCTTCCTACCGCCTCTTTCTCCAGGTATTTACCTAGTGGTGGCTCACGGCGTCCTGGCGAGTGGCGAGGCCAGCACCGCAGCCGGTCTCACCGATTGGCAACTGCTGATCGTGGGAGATAGCAAGCTGCTGTCAGCGGGTGGAGATATGCCCATGTGGGCGCTCACAGGAGCGGGCCACTCATGGGGCGGCGCGGAAATCTCGCTCTATTCGCCCGCGGGTGAGCTTCTTGAAAAAGGGATAACCGGCGACAATGGCCTCTATTCTCCATCTCCGGCAGCACGGGGCGCATCGCTCGCTGTCGCGCGTGATCCCTCAGGTCACATTGCTTCTCTCGTGCTCAATTCCGGCTTCGACCCGAATGGCGGCGATACTGCCGACACTCTCCCTGCCAATCTTATCACCGACCGCCGGGCATATCACCCCGGCGAAATAGTCAACTTCCATGCAATGCTCGAAGCCGCCACCCTTGGTCCGGCCAGCGCCACCCGTCTTGACGAGCCTACGGACGGGAGCGCGAACGCTCAACTGCTCACCCCTCAGGGCTATGTAGTATCAAACTTGAACCTCAAGCCCGACTCCGTAGGCGGCATCAGCGGCGTCTTTACGCTCGACCCTACGACCCTGCCGGGCACTTATACGATCCGGGTGCGCTGGGGCAACGCCTTGCACGACTTCCCGATCTTAGTTCTATCTACAGACCTTGATACCCTGAGCGTGGCGGTGCTCCCTTCCGGGGAGGAAGAAGGTGCAACCATCACCCGCACGGTGAGCGTGCTAGGGCCTATGGGCAGGCCACAGGCGGGAGCGGTCGTCACGGGCACGCTCGGCATACTGGGCGACGCCTGGTCCTCTAATCTGGTGATAGCTACCACAAACGGCGATGGCCTGGCTACCTTTGTCATGCCCCTGCCCGATTGGTTCGCTCGCTTCAACGAGCCTGGGCTTTTCTTCCGTGCCGAGGCCTCTTCCGGAGATCTTGCGGGCGTGGATACTCAGTATCTCGACTTCACCTCGCAACGGATGGCTGCCGCAGGCCAGACGCAGGCGGTGGACCCGCTCCAGAATGTGGCCGTTGTGGCGCGACTGGTGCCTGCCCAACCCCCGGACTCCGAAGCCCAATTCAGTGTGCGTGCGGTGCTGCTCGACCCTACCGCTCAATCAGGCGATCTCCTCCTGTCGGCTCAATCACCCACGGGTGAGCGCCTGAGCTATTCGATTGACCTGGCATCCAAGCCTGATGGCGACGCCACTTTCCCCCTGCCGTTGCGCTTCGCCGGGGGCATAGTCACTATCTTCTCGTTCCAGGCGACCTCGCCTCGCACCTTCAGACTGATCCCGGCGGGCGACGGTTCAGCCGACCTGCGCGTGCTCTCTCCGGTAACTGCCACCGCTTCTTCAAATATAGACGTAAGGCTCAACCTGAGCGACCGGGACGGCGCGAGCCTGGCGGGCAGCGCTACCCTGGTGTGGCGGCGCGTATCGGGCGCGCCATCGGACCTACCCGTAGGCTGGCAGCCAACTGTCGCCATCACGGCTTCCGGAGTTGTCACCCTTACTATCCAGGCTCCTACCTCTCCCGGCCTGTGGTACCTGATGTCTGAGGCTACTTCGGCTGCGGGTGAGGGGTGGGGATGGGCGGCGGTGCGCGTCGTCCCCGACGCATGGATGCAACTTCCCCCATCCATTCAATCCGAAGCGGGCGAAGGTTCGTCATTTGCAGTGCGCGTGTTCAACCCCGGCGATGAGCCACTTACAGCCGATGTGGAGGCCCTCAATAACGCTTCGGTTGTAGATGCCGATGTGTCGAAGAGCGTGCAGGTCCAGGCGAATGGGCTGGCCGACGAGCAGTGGCGACTCTCAGCGACCAGATCGGGCGACACTATATTGACCTTCTCGCTCGCGGCCCAGGACCTCGGCTTCCAAACTACAGGCGAGTGGCCTTTATCTGTCAGCAGCAAGCCGCACCAGGACAGCGATGTTACCTACACATCGGGTTCGCTGACAGGCGAGCGGAATGTGGGTGTAGCGGTGCCCTGGGGCCTCGATAGCAGCGACCTCACCCTGGAGATACGCGCCTCGACCTCGTTGCTGTCGTCGCTGGCAGGCATCACCCGCGACCTGTACGGCGGTTGGGTAGCGTCCTCCGATGGCGTATCGATGGCGGCGGCACGCCTGAGCGCGGGCGCACCGGTTGCGTCGGCGTTTGCCCGCTCAGGAGAGGGTGTGCCTGACGACCTGTTGCTGTCGGGTGTCGAACGTTCCAGGCTTCTCCAGCAACTCTACGCTGCGCAACACCAGGATGGAAGCTGGGGCGGCACCCTGGATGGCGATGGAGTAGGCAGCGTGTCTCAAACTGCTGCCGTCCTGCTTGCCTTCTATCGCTCCTCATATTATCCATACGGTGATGGCCAGCTACAGCCCGACCAGGGCGTGATCGAGCGCGCTTTGCAATACCTATCGTCCGAGCTGGCGCGGCCTTTGCGGGTCGGTGCCTCGTCCAATGCTCTCGATGAGCGTGCTTACGCTCTGTATGCATTCTCGCTCTACCGCTCTGTGCCCAACGACTGGATGCGCCCTCTGCTTGCGTATGCCTTGCCGGGGCCATCCGGCGCACCCGCTTCGCTGACGGTGGATGGGCAGGCTTACCTGGCGCTCGCGCTCATGCAGTCGGATAGGATGGCAGATGCGCTCGCGCTCCTTGATACCGCCCTTCGCCTGCAGTCTGCCGGGAGCGTACCTGTGTCGGCCCCCATGCTCATGGCGCTGTTGCAGTCGGAAGCCGACGCTTCCAGCGGCGCAAACAGTCAGCCTTTCTCATCTTCCTACTCGGCGATTCACAACTCGCAATCGGGAATCCGCAACTCCCTTTATGTGACCGCCCTCATGGAGGCGCGTGAGGGCGCGGGCTGGCATACGCCCCTGATGACAGCCGATGCTATGTGGGCATTGTCGCTCTATGCGGCGATGGAGGGAGAGCATCCACGCTCGGACTCCCCCGCGCTCTTCCTGGGCGACCGCCCGATCCAGCCCAACCTTTCCGGTGGCATACCGGGCGAGCTATCGGTGCTGCTGCCGGGCGATGAATTGAAAGCCGGCACCAACTGGCTCAAACTGCGCTCCCCGGCCTCGGGCGAGCCTCTCTATTACAGCCTGACTCTAATTGCAACGAGGTAAAATGGAACGCTTCTACGTCGAAGGCGGGTACCCCCTGCATGGGGAGGTCATGCCCGCAGGCAACAAAAACTCGGCGCTGCCTATGCTGGCGGCCTCTCTCCTGACCGATCAACCGGTCACTCTTCGCAATCTCCCCAATATCGGAGATGTACGCACCATCCTCAAGATACTGCGTGGTATGGGCGTTACGGTGGACGATACTGACCTGGCGGGGTCGCACTCGGTAACGCTGCAGGCAAGCAAAGTCCACGAGCAGCCCGACCAGGCGCTCGGCTCGCTGGTGCGCGGCTCGCTCCTCTTCGCGGGGCCAATGCTGGCTCGCACCGGGCATGCCTCGGTCGGCCAGCCGGGCGGCGACGCGATCGGTCGCAGGCGCTCGGATACACATCTGCTTGCATTGCGGGCGCTGGGGGCCGATATTGCGATCCACAACGACCGTTATGAGATGAAAGCGGGTCGCTTGCGTGGCACAGAGATATTCCTTGATGAGGCCAGCGTAACGGGCACGGAGCAGGCGATCCTGGCAGCGGTGCTTGCCGAGGGCGAAACCCTGGTCTTCAACGCGGCCTCCGAGCCGCACGTGCAAGACCTCTGCAATATGCTCAACACCCTCGGAGCGTATATCGAGGGGATGGGCACAAATACCCTGATCATAAAAGGTGTGCCTTCCCTGCATGGCGGCGACCACGCTATTATGTCCGATCACATAGAGGTGGGCAGCTTCATCGCGCTGGCAGCTGTCACGGGTGGTGAGTTACGCATCCGCAACGCTGTGCCCGACCACATGCGGATGACCTGCCTTGTTTACAAGCGCCTGGGTGTGGAGGTACACATAGAAGGTGAGGATATTGTAGTGCCGGGCAACCAGACCCTTAAGGTTGACTACGATGTGCACGGGGCCGTGCCCAAGATCGACGATGGCATCTGGCCTGCCTTCCCAAGCGATCTGATGAGTATCGCGCTGGTCACGGCCACACAGTCCGAGGGAACTGTGCTGATATTCGAGAAGATGTTTGAGAGCCGCCTTTTCTTCGTAGACTGGCTGATCAGCATGGGAGCGCGCATAGTGCTATGCGATCCGCACCGTGCGGTGGTGGTGGGTAAGTCCGCGCTGAGAGGTGACGAGATCACAAGCCCCGACATCCGCGCAGGCATGGCCCTATTGATGGCCGCCCTGTGCGCCTCCGGGCAGAGCACCATCTACAATATCGGGCAGATCGACCGGGGCTATGAGGCGATTGAGAAAAGGCTGGAAGCCCTGGGCGCAAAGATCAAGCGCGTGGTCGATTGAATAATGCCTGGGGCGTTGTATGCGATGCCGCCAGGCATTATTGCGTTTGTAATGTATCTACGGCGTGCAAGCCGGTAGGAAGGTGTTCGCCACTATCTTGCCGGCTTGGCCGCGCGTAGCAAAGTCGTTGGGGCGGAAATAAGGCAAGCTGCTCGCGCCGCAAGGCTCGCCCGGCCCACCACACGGATAGCCGTTCATCACATCGCGTGTCGCCAACCGCCCGATGTAATCGTAGAAGGTAGAGCCGGGAGATATGTCCTCGAATGCCTGCCCCGTAACAGTCTCATTGAAGCCCGCCGATTCCGATACCAGCTTGGCGATTTGCCCTCGTGTCGCCCCCGTATTGGGGCGGAAATAAGGCAAGCTGCTCGCGCCACAAGGCTCGCCCGGCCCCCCACATGGGTAGCCCGCCACAACGCCATGCGCTACAAGCCTCTCTATTGCTTCGTAGAAGGGCGACCCGGGCGGGATGTCCTCGAAACTCTGCCCGCTGACGGCTTCATTGAAACCTGCGGCCCCGGCCACTATCTTGGCGATCTGCCCGCGAGTGATGCCACTCCCCGGCCTGAAATACGGGTCGCTACTTGTGCCGCAAGGCTCGCCCGGCCCACCGCAAGGGTACCCCGACACGATCCCGCGACACGCCAGGCAAAGCACCTGATCATAGAAAGTGTGGCCTGGGGGCACGTCCTGGAAGTATATGGCACAGGCAGTGGGCGTGCTGCTGGGAACCGTCGTAGCGGTCAAAGTCGATGTCGCGATCGCAGTAGAGCTCTTTGTAGGGATATTTGTATTCGTGCTCGTGGCTGTGCTTGTACTCACAGGCACGGTTGCCGTGCTCGTAGCTGTGCTCGTTTCCGTGGCCGGCATAGGAGTGTCACTCGGCATCGCCGTATTTGTGGCAGTAGCCGAAGGGAGTGGCGTGCTTGTGCTTGTGCTGGCAGCGATGGTTTGGGTTGGTGTAGGAGTAGACGTGCTTGTATTTGTGGCCGGGATGGCGGTATTCGTGGGAGTGTCGGTGCTTGAAGGGGTGGCCGTCATGGTAGGAGAGGGAGAGCACGACCCGATATATCTCTCAACAAGCGTTTGGTCTACCCAGTAACCGTAATATTGCTCCCCTACTGCCCAAATCTCATTAGGAGAGATCGCCACCACGTCATTCAGGATATCGACCGCCGTAGGATCGGTAATAGGATCGGGGAGCGAGGTCCAGGAGGAACCATCCCAATGCAAGACCACGCCATCAACATAGTCGTCGTTGCCTACTGCCCATACATCGTTGCTTCCTACGGCCGCTATCCCCAGCAATTCTATTCTGCCGGGGAATGGAATGTCTTGAAGCATCCAGGAGGAGCCGTCCCAGTGGAGTGCGATGGGTCTTCTGCCTGCCACTGCATCATAGGAATTACCGACAGCCCATATATCGTTGTCCGACACCGCCGATATGCTATTGAGATGGTTTTCGCCGTCTCCCGGGCTTGGGCTTGTTACTGTGTTCCATGTCGTGCCGTTCCAATGCATGACCAGAGTCTGGCTGTTGAGACCGGCGGTGGTTCCACCAACAGCCCACACATTGTCGCTTGAAATCGCAAGCACTCCGCCCAGGCCCCCCGGCGGACCCGCTGTCTGGGTCCAGGAGCTTCCATCCCAATGTAAGATGAGGCCCCTGTAGGTGTTAGAACTATCCTGATAATCTCCCACAGTCCACACATCGTTGGCAGATACACCATCTACTGCATAGAGACCCGCATTCCTTATGTCAGGGCTCGGGGTGGGTATGCGTGTCCAACTTGTGCCATCCCAATGCATGGTGATAGTCTGATATAGTGGGATTGTCTGGCCTACAGCCCATACATCGTCCTGCGAGATAATTGCTACATCGTAGAGATAAGGATAGGAGTCCTGCTGCTCGTAAGGCATCGGAACAACTTGCCAGGAGCTTCCATTCCAATGCTCCGCTACTGTTCCTGTGATCGACCAATTGTAAAGAAACCGGCCTACGGCCCATATATCATCAGATGAGAGCGCATCCACACCCGCCAGAGAATTCATGCTGGCTGCGGGGTTGGGGCTGCCTATGATATGGAGGCCCGGCTCACACACTACGGGAGGCGGGCACCATTGGCTGTAATGAACCACCAGTGTATATGGGTCCCCATCCGTGCTATTACCCACCGCCCATATATCCTGAGATGAGACAGCGGCAATATCCCATAGTGCCCCCTCTTCGAGTGAGGGATTAGGGCTGTCTACCATGCTCCACTGCGTACCGTCCCAGTGTTCGACGCGTGTGTTCCCGTAATGATTTTCTCCAATCACCCACGCATCATCCGGGGCCAATGCTTCAACACCGTAAAACTGGACATTATCCACGCCCCACTGCTCAGTCCAGGTTGAGCCATCCCAATGGCAAATAACCCCGCGTAATGTGCCCTCGCCATCCCAGAAGGTGCCCGCAGCCCAAATATCGTCGGAAGAAATCGCGCTTACATCGTAGAGCATCACGTTTTCGATGGTCTGGGGCATAACTGTCCAACCGGTGCCATCCCAATGGACGATCAGTGCATCAGCCAGGTTAGCACCGGCTTCGTAGCCTACCGCCCATACATCATCCTGTGCTAAGGCTGTGATACCGTACAGGCCGTATACCTCAGGTGGTGAACCACCCACATCTACAATGCTCCAACCGGTACCATCCCAGTGTATGATCATTGCAGTATCAGATAAAAAATAACCGGCTGAGCCTACAGCCCAAATGTCGTCGGATGAGATCGTGGCAATGGCACGCAGATAGTAGTTTCCTTGTTGGGCCGGGTTAGGCACTGTGTTCCAATCGCTGCCGTCCCAGTGCGCGATAGCAGCGCCGCCATACGTCTTGCTGCCCACGGCCCACACATTGTCTGAAGTGATCGCTGCGACGTCTTCATAGGTTACGTCAGATACCACGGCGGTATTCGTTATTGTCATCCATACAGCGCCGTCCCAGTGCTCTATGGTTTGTTGCCCTACGATCCAAACATCGTCGGTGGCTAGGGCGCTAACGCCATGCAATTCCCTGGGCAATACAGGGCTGTTGACCGCGTTCCACGTCTGCAAACACCCTTCAGGTGTTGGCGATGGCGTTGCGGAGTTGGCTGCCAGCGCCGCTTCGCCCTTCGCGGCGGTTGCTCCTGCGGCGAGATAGGCCACAATAGCAGATGCAACGAGCGTGATGGCAACTGCAAACATAGAAAGAGCCGGGGTCGTGTGCGTTGCGCTCCCAACCTTCCGGCTCCTGCAAATAGCTCCTATCCATAGGTTTTCTTACTCCCGCTGCGATGGCCCGCTCATGCTACACACCGAGCATCATCGCTCTTAGGCCTGCCGGCACCTGGATTACCTTAACCCAGTTTAGTGCAGGATTACCCACCGGTAAATGGGTAAAAAGTAAGAACCCCTGTTAGGAGATTTGTAACGTATACTTATTTTTCAGAAGAATCTAGCTCTCCTTTCTCACCAGCACTACCTCGTCTACGCCATCGGTTTCCAGCAGGCGTACCTGTATCCTCTCCGTCCGGGACGTGGGCACGTTCTTCCCTACGTAATCGGCGCGGATCGGTAGCTCGCGGTGGCCCCTGTCCACCAGCACCGCCAGTTGGATGCTATCCGGACGGCCAACATCCATGATCGCGTCAATCGCCGCCCGCACCGTGCGCCCCGTGTAAAATACGTCGTCCACCAACACCACCTGTGCGCGCTCGATCGATAGGGGAGATTTGCCTGCTATATCCGGGAATGTGACCTCGTATCTTGTCTGTTGTCTTCCTTCCCTCAATTCGCGCCGGTCGTCCCGGTAAGGTGTCACATCCAACTCAGCTATGGGCACCTCTGTCCCCTCAAATTGCTTGATCAACTCGGCGATCCTGCGTGCTATCGGCCCGCCTCGCGTGCGAATCCCCAGGAATAACAGTCCCTGCGCGCCGCCGTTACGCTCCAGGATCTCGTGTGCGATTCGGGTGAGGGCGCGCCTCATTCCATCGGCGTCCATCAGTCCTACAGAGCCTGATTTGCTATTGTCGCTCAAGATTTTCCTCAATCTGTTGAATATATAGGTTGGTGTTTGCTATCTATTGCTTCCTCTATTTATCCGCTGCCGCAACGCCCAATCTATCTCAGTCTATTGGCGCGTCCGCAATCGTTGAGGTGCGTGGATCTTACACCGTGCCCATGCAGGAGTCAAGCGGGTGCTAAGAATGGTGTGCGGGCCAGGGCCTTTACTTACCACTCCAAATTGTGCTATACTGATAACGATTTAGCAACTACTTAATCGAAGTGGTGAAACTTATGGACAAAGATCAAGATAACAGTTCAGTAGCGTCCGCGACCATCACCCAGGAAGATGAGGATGCCCTGTGTGACGTGCGTTGCGTCCACCCCGACCGGGTGATTATGGGGCGCGCCTTGCTCCTCCCTGACGCCGAATACTCGTCGCTGGCGGGCATATTCGCGGCTCTCGCCGACCCTACGCGTGCCAAAATCGTCTATAGCATCCTGCACCAGGAGCTTTGCACTTGCGACCTCGCCGCCATCACGGGCATCAGTGAATCGGCTGTGTCTCAGCACCTGGCCGTGCTGCGCCGCCTTCGCCTCGTAAAGAACCGGCGTGCAGGCAAAGTAGTCTACTACGCTCTCGATGACCCGCACATTGACGCCCTTCTCCAGGTGTGTCTCGAACACATTCGAGATAGCCGCGATATGCCGGAGACCGCCCAGGCGAAAGGTAAATCCGAAGCCCGAAACGGGTAATAAAAAATGCCCAGGACGCTTGATTTCACAGTCGAAGGGATGGATTGCGCCGATTGCGCTCTAACCATCGAAAAAGCCGTATCCGCCCTGCCGGGGGTCGGTTCCGCGACCGTCAACTTCGGTTCGGCGCGCCTTTCGGTTGTGCCTGCCGGTGCGGATGCCGGGCGTCTCCCTCCGCTCGTTGAGCGGAAGGTGAGCGAAGCCGGGTATCGCGCTACTCCCCTTGCTGAGCGCGCGGCCCTGGCTCAAATCCCGTTCTGGCGTCGCGAGCGGCGTGTGCTCACCACTGCCGCAGGCGCGGTGTTCGCTCTCGCCGCCTTCGTGCTCTCCTTTATCGGCCTTCCCGCGTGGGTTTCGAACACGCTTTTCGGGATCGCCATTGTGGTGGCGGGATTTGGCTTCGCCAGGGCCGGCCTACTTGCGGTCCGGTCGTTGCGGGCCGATATGAACCTGCTGATGACCATCGCGGTTATGGGAGCCGCCGCCATCGGCGATTGGGGCGAGGCCGCGACCGTGGTCCTCCTTTTCGCATTCGGCGGCACTCTCCAGTCATATACTCTTGAGCGCACGCGATCCAGCATTCGCGGCCTCATGGACCTCTCTCCCCCAACGGCGCTGGTGCGTCGCCCGGACAAATCGGGCGGCTTGCCCATCCTCCGCGAAATGCGTCTCCCTGTCGAAGATGTAGCCGTAGGCGAGATCGTGGTCGTAGGCCCCGGCGAGCGCCTTCCCCTGGATGGCGTCGTGACAGGCGGCACATCCTCGATTGACCAATCGCCAATCACTGGCGAAAGTGTGCCGGTGGATGTCACCCAGGGTGCCGAAGTGTTCGCGGGCACAATCAACGGCTCCGGCGTGCTGGATGTGCGCGTCACCCGTCCATCGGGCGATACCGCGCTTGCTCGCATTATCGGCCTTGTGGAGGAAGCCCAGGCCAACCGCGCCCCTTCGCAGCAACTGGTGGACCGCTTCTCGGCCATATACACGCCGGTCGTGATCATTGGAGCGTTTCTGATTGCGATAGTGCCTCCGCTCCTCTTTGCCCAGCCGTTCGCCGAGTGGTTCTACAGGGCGCTGGTGTTGCTGGTGGTGGCCTGCCCCTGCGCGCTTGTTATCTCTACTCCTGTCAGCATCGTGTCGGCAATAGGGGCTGCCACCCGCCGGGGCGTCCTGATCAAGGGCGGGGCCGCCCTCGAAGCCCTGGGAAAGACCGGCATTGTCGCTTTCGACAAGACGGGCACGCTCACCTGGGGCAGGCCGCACGTGGTGGGGGTGTACTCGCTCGATGGCGACCCTGACCACCTGCTGGCTCTCGCCGCTACGGTAGAGGCGCGATCCGAGCACCCGCTGGCCCGTGCCATTCTCCATGCCGCCCGCGACCTCAAATCAAATAATCATTTAAAGGCTGAGGACTTCGCCTCCTTGCCGGGCCTGGGCGCTCGCGCCCGCGTGGACGGCCAGGAGGTGTACGTGGGGAACACGCGCCTCTTCCGCGAGCGCAATATTCCCCTCCACGGTGTCACATCGACCCTGGACAAGCTGGAATCCGAGGGCAAGACCGCCGTGCTGGCCGGTACTCCCACGTCCATGCTTGGGGTGATTGCTCTCGCCGATACGCCACGCCCCGAAGCCGCCCCTGCCATACGGCAACTGCGCGAGGCGGGCGTGCGCCACGTCGCCATGCTCACAGGGGACAACGCCAGCACCGCCCAATCGATCTCGAAAAGTGTGGGCCTCGACACTTTCCGCGCCGAGCTACTGCCCGCCGAGAAGGTGGATGCTGTGCGCGATTTGCGCCGGGAGTACGGGCCGATAGCCATGCTTGGCGATGGTGTGAACGACGCGCCCGCGCTGGCCGTGGCCGATGTGGGTATCGCTATGGGCATGGCGGGCACCGACGCTGCCCTCGAAGTGGCCGATGTGGCCTTGATGAGCGACAATCTGTCGCAACTCGACTACGCCATCCTTCTTTCGCGCAAAGCTGTGTCGGTTATCCGCCAGAACATAACGATCTCTCTTGGGATCAAGCTGCTGGCCCTCCTGCTGGCAATTATCGGCACTCTTCCCCTCTGGGCCGCGATCCTGGCCGATATGGGCGTCTCTCTACTTGTCACCCTCAACGGAATGACTTTGCTCGCCTACAAAGGGAAGCAAGCCTGAGCCTTTACCGCTTCTGTCGAAAACTATCGTACAACAGATTGGGGACGACCAGAGACCCCCCCCGAAATTTGGGGGGGCTTTCCAAAAAGAGCGAAAATGGCGGCTTCGCCGCCATTTTCGCTCTTTTTGGAAGTAGATTGCACGCCTGCGAAGCTGAATCAAAATTCGGGATGACCCATGTTTAGAGCGTCCTTTTCCAGTATTCTGAGGAGGGATGGGGTTTAGAGAGGCTTGCGGTAGACTGTTTCAGTCCGTGTCACCTCAAAGCCCATTTTCTTGTACAGTTCAAGCGCGCCGTTGGGGTTCTGCGCGTCCACGCTCAGGGCGGTCTCGGTCATCCCCAGCTCTTTTTGGAGATTCATGCTGCGAGCCATCAAAGCTCGCGCCAGGCCGCGCCTTCGCCAGGGGCGGCGCACGCTGATATTCTCGGTATAGCCGCGCTGGCGACCGTGCTCGCGGTTTTCGATGTCATTGATGAACGTGCGCACCATCCCTGCCACCTCGCCTGTAGCTGTGTCCCAGGCCACCTGCCAGTACTCAGGCTGGAAGGGTGTTTCGCTCTTCCATCGCTCGAAGTCGCCTTCCTGAGGCTCGTCTGCGCCCCAGTGATCGCGGAACGCCTCAGCCTCGGCCTCCCATACAGCGTGCAAATTATCCGGCTCGACCTTGCGTGCCTCAAGCCCCTCCGGCATCGGCACGTCCGGTATATCGTCCAGGTTGGGCCGCACCATATCGTAGCCTGCGCGTACCGGCTTGTACCCTTCGTCTTCCAGCAGAGCTTTCAAGCCTACCAGCCTGTCGGTAGTAAAAGTATCAAACCACCTGGGACCAGTATCTGGGTGCTCGGCTGCCATTTCGCGGCTGCGTGCCTCGCTGTGTCTGATCAATGCCCTGCCGATCCCTTTGCCGCGCCATTCCGGAAGCAAGAAACCGAAGTGCTGGTATACTCGCGTGCCGTCCAGCTCCTGCCACCATGTGACACGCTTGTACCCGATTAGCTCGTCGTCCATTTCCACCATCACCATATCGTTGGCGGCATCGCTATTCCTCAGATTGGAGTAGGCGCTGCTCAGCGACTCCTCCGTGGCGACGCGCTCGTTACCGTCATACGGATCGACGACATTTAGAACTCGAACCATCTCCGGGATATCCTCCACGCCCCGAAACCTGCGGAAGCGTAGCCCCGGAATATCAGGTGCGCCCGGCACCTCTACCAATTCGTCCGTTTGTGTGTCTAATGACATTGTTCTTCTCCTACCGCAAAGCAACTTACGTGTGCGGCCAACAAGTACGGCCACCAAGACCTCCTCTAAATACGGCTATATCCCCGCCCATTATATGAACCCTTCCAGCCCTCCAACAGAACCCACAGACCCATCTTCTATCCGACCTAAGAAGTAGATACTCCCGAATACACCTTCACAGAAAAACCACCCGAAAGTACACCCTAAAACCTGCCCAGTTTTGTCCCACCAATGCCATTAAGTATATGGGGGAAGAATAGCCACCTCACCAAAGGAACACCAAAATGCCGAGCAACCACTATCCGAAGGGTCATATTTGGTAGTCAGTAGTCGGTAGTCAGTAGTCGGAATAGGAACCAGGAACTTGGAACCTCCGACTACCGACTACCGGGAACCGATCTGCCCAGAAAGGTGTATACCATACTGAAGAACAACCTCTCCGGAGAGGATGCGGCTAATTGGATAGCAACGACCTCATAAGCCGGGCGCGTCGAGGTGACGATGCAGCCTGGGAAACGTTGGTACGCGACCACCAGGAAGCGATCTTTAAACTCGCTTACCTGCTGCTAGGCGATGCCCACGACGCGGAGGACGTGGCCCAGGAAGTGTTCGTGCGGGCCTTCCGCGCCCTCAATACCTTCGACGTGATGCGTCCCTTGCGCCCCTGGCTCCTGAAAATCACCACCAATCTGGCCCACAACTACCGCAGGTCGGTTGGCCGCTATTTCGCCATGGTCAAGCGCGCCATCATCGCCTCACCTGAGCCTGTTACCACCCTGGGAGAGAGAAGCGCCCAGCAGTGGGAAGCCCAGACCCTCTGGGAGGCGGTGCGCCGCCTCAGCCAGCACGAGCAGGAAGTGGTCTACCTGCGTTACTTCCTCGACCTGTCGGAAGCCGAGATGGCTGCGGCCCTCGACGTTCCGCCCGGCACTGTCAAATCACGTTTACATCGCGCCCTGCGCCGCCTGCGCATGGTCGTGGACGAGGAGTTCCCCGCTCTACGAGAGGAGCGGTTTGTATGAGCAACTTGGACGAGCACCCCAACACAAAGGATGAAGGACGTGGGATAAGAAGCCCGCAAGGCTTCCACACTAACCCTACCGAAAGCAATATGGACAGATACCTGACCAACAAAGCAAGCGCCTTTCGCTACCCGCCCACCCCCGACATAGCCTCGGCGGTGCGCAACAGGTTGGTCGAAGGCTCGTACCGCGATAACGGGCGACCCAGGGGCAGACGCCACAGGCCCGCGCAGGCCGGGCTGGCAATGGCCCTCACAGTGGCTGTGTTGCTTGGCTCCATGTTTGTGGTGCCAGGAGCGCGTGCTTTCGTAGGCGACCTCTACGTTGGCGCGGTGCACCTGATCCTCGGCGGGCCGGACCAACCCCAGCGCGATATATCCGCCTCCACGCCCGTAATACCAGGCGCTTCCTGGAATCCCGGCCTGGCAGGTGAGACCAACCTTGCCTCCATCGCCGGCAACTGGCCCGGCGCTCTCAAGCTCCCGACCTACCCATCCGACCTCGGTCTGCCTGACCACATCTACTATCAGAGCGTGAACTACGACCTTTTCCTCTACGTCTGGCTCGACCCTACCAACCCTGCCAGGCCACGGCTGACTCTCTACCAGGTTCCGATGACCACGGCGGCTTCCAAGATAATCCCGTCAGGCACGAGGATGACCGATGTGATGGTCGGCACCTCATATGGGGAATGGATTGACGGTCCAACAACCCTCCAACTCCAATACTACGATGCCAATGGCAGTAAGATATGGAGCGCAGACCAACTGCTCGATGGCAACACCCTCCTCTGGAAGGACATGGATAACGGCTACACTTACAAGCTTGTGGGCGATCTGACACAAGACGAGGCCATCCGCATAGCCACTTCGATGGAGCCTCTTTCTGCTCCGCCAACACCCCGGCCCACCGCCACGCCCATCTCGCCTGCCTCCCGGCTCGATCTAACGGGTGAAACGGGCCTTTATGGTCTCACTCAGCATACAGGCTTCCGGGTCAAGATCCCGGCCCTGGTTGAAATGCCGGAATTGATCCAGCCCGACAAAGTCTATTTGCAGGGCAACCCCAGCCTGCCCGATTCCGCCCAGATGGTAGTCATGGCCTGGTTCGTGCCAGACCGCCCGGATGCGCTCCGCATGCTGCTAACGCAAGGCATGTGGGATGTATCCTACGATTACGATACCACCACCGGCGCTGTGACAACTGCAGTGCATGGCAACCCGGCGAAATGGGTCCAGACACCGCAGAAAGTGTACGTGGATGGGCCGGACGGCACGCCAACCCTGGCCGACCGCCGCCTGATCACCAACGGCCACGCCCTGATCTGGCAGGAAGATGGCCTCTACTACAGGCTGGAAACCTCGCTCTCCCTCGACCAGGCCGTAAAGATAGCCGAAGCCCTTCGCTGATAGCACGATGCGCAGAGGGTGAAGTGACAGCGCCGCCGCTTCACCTTCTGCGCACAAACCGGAACCCCCCTCCCTTCTCCACCTGCATAACGTGGCCGCGCCACACTATGCGCTTCGGAGATAGGAGCGCCGCCAGTAACTGCACCGGGAAAAACACCTCGATCAACGGGACCATCCACGCCTTGCCCATAGGCGCGGCACCGCGCAAGTACTTCCTGTTGATCCATGCGAACAATGCGAAACTGTACGCGAAATACACGAACGCGTAAACAGACTTGCCGAGGGATGGCTTGCGGGCAGCCCACAGCACCAACAACAGCGGGTAGAGCGCGGGCAGCAAGCCCGTCCCGTACAGCACCGCTTGCTCGCCCAGCCCAAGGTGCCGCATCAGCGACTCGCGAGGGAAGATAAACCATCTCTGTATCAGGCTCAAATAATGGCGCGGGCCTGTCACCTGCGTGCTGATGCCGTGCAGCAACGGGGTCTGGGCAAGCTTCAATCCGTGCTGCTTGAAGAGTTGCGCCACCGCGAAATCGTCGGCCAGCGTGCCTTCAAGTTTCGCAAAGTCCCCTAAGGCATCAAGGGTATCGCGCCTCACGCAATAGAACATGCCGTTGATAGTAAACGGCTCGGTAAGCGCCGTGTAGGGGATGTAAGTTAGCAGGCTGTGGCTATCTACGAAATAGGATATGAGAGACGACCACAGGTTAGAGAAGTTGGTGTAATAGGGCAGCCCGAACGCCAGCCCCACACCCGGCTCGTCAAGGTATGGTAAGCACTCGTCCAACCCACCGTCAGGGAGCACCGTATCATCGTCCAGCACGCAGATCACGTCTCCTTGTGCCAATCCCAATCCCTCTATCAGCTTGACCATCTTGGGGTTCTCGCGCTCTCCCGGTGGCGGCATCGAGCGCATGCTCACCCTTCTGTGAGGGTACTTCTCCATCAAGTCCAGGCAGATGCGGTGCGCTGCCCTGTCGTTCCTGTCTATTAGCCAAATGAATTCGACTTGTTGGCCGGTCTTCATCGCCAGGTTGCCCTCAAGGCACGCGGGCATGGTGGGGTCGCCGCTCAAGATTGGCTGTAATATGCTTACCAGCCGCGCGGGTCTTTTCGCCTTTGGCCTCTGCCTCTCGAAGAACCGTGTTACCGTCCGGTGTCGCCATACCTTCTCGCCCAGCATCACGGCAGCAATCAAAGCCCCCGGCCTCAACCATCTCATAGGGTTTCCTCGAAGTCGCCTCCGCGCAGGATGCGCAGTTTCCGCCCACGCCACTCCACCTTATCGTCCGACAGGAGCGCCCACACGATCTGTAATGGAGACACGATAGCTTCTAGAGCCACTATGCCTCGCCACCACACGGGCGTGACCCGCTTCAAGTAGAGCACTTCACACGCAGAATAGACAATATTGAAAGCCGCCACACTGCGCGCCAGCGCCGTTACAGTGCCGCGCCTCCTCGCCAGAAGTGCGAGCACGCCAAGCACGCCGGGGATGATATTTCCTACGCCTAGCGCCAGGGTTGCCAACTGCTCACCCGGCGACATGATAGGGATAAGCGCCTGCCTGGGAAAGACGAACCACCTCTTCATTTGTGCAGAGCGCTCTCCAAGCGTGGCGAGATGGTTCTTCACATCGTAGATCATCGGTGTTTGCACTACCAGCAACCCTATCTTTCGCAACTTCGCGGCCAACAGGTGATCATCGGCTATGTTCTTTTCGAGGCCCGCAAACCCGTCTACCGCCTGAAGCACGTCCCTTCTCACCGCGAAAATATGCCCTGTGATCGTGAAAGGCTCGGCCAGATAAGTGCCCGGCACGTAGGTGAGCAGCGCGTTGGCGTTTACAAACCCGCTCATAAGGCTGGACGGCAGATTGCTCCAATCGGTGTAGCAAGCCAGCCCGAAGGTCGCGCCAACTCCTCTTTCGCATAGGTAAGGTATCATCGTTCGCAACGAATCGGACCGCAAAATAATGTCGTCGTCCACGCAACACACGACCTTGCCCGTTGCGTGAGCTAATCCGGCCTGCAACTTCTCCGTTTTGGCAGCAACCCTGCCCTCCCATGCCACCTCAACAATAGTTGTATCGAGGCTGGAATGTCGCGCTACCCAACTCTCGCACGCCCTGAGCAATTCGTCATCTCCCGCATCGCAGACCAACAGGTGCTGTAGGTGTGCGGAATAGTCCAGTTTGGCCCGCGCCTCCAATGCTGCAAATAGATCGGTTGCTCCCCGCGTGACGGGCTGCAATAGGGTGACCGTGGGCCATTCTTCAGGAGCGCGCGGCTTCTCTCTCCCAAAGAAATGGATGACTGCTGCCATCCTGGCTCCTCGCTCCAGCACGTAGGCCCATGATAGCGCGTTCGCTACTCGATCAAGGCTCGGCATGCATCTCCAGGAAGCGCACCATTACCGCGATATATTCTCCGCGCCTGGTGACGGAGGCTGCGTGACCCCCCTCTTTGAAGGTTACGACTGTTGCTTGCGGATAAAGCCTGCGCAACGCGGCCCGCTCCTGCGCCGGGAATACCAAATCGCTCTCGGCTTCCAGGATAAGCACTCTGCCCGGCCATTCATCCAGGTCATGCGGCGTAAAACGGCTGCGCCTGTCGAATTCTACCCACACCTTTCCACGCCCGATGCACTCTTCCTTGCTGATCGTCGAGATCATCTCGCGGAAATACGCACTCCAAAACGCCCGGTCCACGGCGATCTCACGTACAAAAAGATAGGCCCCCACCCTCCACATTGCTCGTATCGCAGAG
Organism: uncultured Chloroflexia bacterium; assembly: GCA_963797095.1. GTDB lineage: Bacteria > Chloroflexota > Chloroflexia > QHBQ01 > JADMIH01 > JADMIH01. Next base: position 437,890 of record CAWCNY010000002.1, read on the forward strand.
AGAGGCAGCACTTCAAGTACATGCAAGTAGCGCGCATACTGACCGGCTCTCCCAGGTCTCGGTGCGCCTGTATTTGATAGCACAAGGTTGCTGACCATATCAGGAAAACGGCGCACAAAGCTTTGTGCGATCAACCCGCCATAAGACCCGCCAATCAGGCATGCCTTTCCGACCCCCTCGGCCTTCATCAGGCCCGCCAGGCCAAGCAACGTCTCCCCTAGAGTGGACGATTGCCCAGGATAAGTGGGCGCGATGATCCTGTAATTGTCTTCAAGCCCCAAAATATATCGGAAAGTTGATTCCGCCCGCCCTGGCGCTCCCGGCAGCAACAGCAATGTCTGCGCACCCCGCCCGCACGCCACGTACTCCCAATCGACCCCGCGTATTCGTACGGTGCGGGCCGGATAGCGGTCCCTGAACCTGTATAAATCTTCCAGGGGCCTCTTCCTGGTAGAAAGAGCCACCTGACCGCCAATATCGTGTATCACGTATCACGCTCAAGCGTCGCGCTTCGCGTTTCGCGCAAATCTCTGCCTTAGCGGTACGGCGGGCCGCGCACCCGCCGGGGCGGGATTGGTCTCCGTGAGGTCTACTTGCTCCAGGCGATATACGGCCACCCCGGCGCAGATAAGCACCACCGCGCCCGTGATGTAGCCCACCAGCAGGTCGGCCTGCATCACCACCAGGGCGGCCACCCCCAGCGCTGCCTGCACCAGATAGAGCACCAGCACTGCTTCGCGCTTTGTCAGGCCCATCGCCACCAGCCTGTGCGAGAAGTGATCCTTCCCTCCCCTGCTGATAGGGATGCCCCGCCTGATGCGCGATAGCGTCACCAGAGTGGTATCGAACAGCGGCACCCCAAGCACCAGCAACGGCACCATCCAGGTCACGCGATCGCCTGCTATGCTGTCGGGGAAGCGCAGCTTGATACCGACCGCCGCCAGTATGAACCCCAGCAGCAGCGACCCGGTATCGCCCATGAAGATCTCGCCGGGCTTGAAGTTGTAATATAAGAACCCTATGCACCCGCCCAGCAACACCGCCGACAGCGGTGCAACGAGGTACTGGTTGGTCAGGGTAGCGATCAGGAAGAAGAACACCGAGGCAACCGCCGCCACACCACCCGCCAGCCCGTCCATGTTGTCCATGAGGTTGAGCGCGTTGGTGATCGTAACCACCCATAGAACGGTGGTTATATAGTTCAGCGCCCCACTGTGCAGGAATTGAATCTGAACCCCGGTGAAATAGAGCAGCGACGCTGCCCCCACCTGCCCTGCCAGCTTGGCGACTGGCCTCAGCCCCCACTTATCGTCCCATACCCCTAGCATCGACATGACGGTGCCACCGATCAGGATGGAGGCCGCTTGCTGTACATAATCGAGGTGCCCTGAAACCAGCAGGGCCAGGATCACAGCCAGGTAGATCGCCGCTCCGCCTAGCAGGGGCACGGGGTTAGCGTGTATCTTGCGAGCCGATGGGGCATCAAGCACGTCGAAGCGCCGCGCCAGCCTCTGCACTACAGGCACCGCCACCGCCGAGAAGACTATGGCCGCCAGGAAGATCAGCAGCAAGGGGCCGAGAGAAGCGTTAGGTTCAATAGGCAGGGTTTGTAGGGTCATTTGCGTGAGGCAGGAGGTCTTTATTGGACCTCCGAGGCGGTTACGGGCTGCTTGGTTGAAGCGCTTGTAGCGCACTCAAGGCATTGCTATTCGTCGGTTGAAGTGTCAGGGCGCGGTTATAGGCTGTGATGGCCGCGCTATCCTCGCCCAGCGTCGTATAGATAACCCCTAACCCGTAGTAGTCCACAGCGGCGCGGTCGGCTGGAATCTTCACATCGTCAGAGAGCCAATCGCCCGTGCCATCCCCGTTTACAGTAGCCCACTGGCTGTTTGTCCACAGATTTTGGAGGGTCGTGTCGTCCACCTGATCGCCGGTGACCGATACCCCGTGCCCTCTCACGGCATCCGCGAGGGCGGTTTCCTGCTTCGCTATGTCGTTCTTGAACCCCTGTGCAAGAGTGTCCGTCAGCACATTGGTCAACTGAGCCTCGGTCAGCGAGCTATTGGTGTTGGTGAAGGGCTTGGCCGCATCCACGAAGAACTGTACACGCGATTGGTACTGGTCGTCCACCATCTGCGTCGGGTCTTTCTCAACGGTCTCGGAGTACGCCTTGCCTGCCTCCAGCACCAGTTTGCCGAAGTCGTTTTCTCCGTCTGTAGGCAATGTGCCTCCCGCGATCAGGAGATTCTGAACGTTAGCAGCGCGCTCCTGGTACAACTGGCCGAGGATGAGCGGCGTGCGGGCATAGAGCGGATCGAGCTGTCGCGAGTGGTCAAGGGCCGCAACGGCATCGTTGAACCGGTTATTGCGTGTGTAAGCCACCGATAGTTCGTCCCACAGTTGAGCGTTCTGGGGAGTATGTTCTGTCGCCTCCTCCATCCACTGCATAGCCAGCGGCGCGTATGAAGGGTCGTTGCCTCCCGACGGGTCGGCCCAGTACAGGTAGAGCCTGCCCAGGTTAGCATAGTGGTCCGTATTGAGCGGGCTGAGCGCGTTGGCTTTCTTCAGTATTACTTCGCTTTGGCGCAGGCGATAAAGCTTCTCGGCGGCTTTTTGCTGTTGTGCCGTCAGCGCATCGTCTGCCCAGGCCGTGCCTACGCGGCGGTTATATGGCTCCTGGTCCACGGCCTTGGCCGCTTCCAGGTAAGCTCGCCCCTCGAACAGGTAGTAATAGTCCTGGTTAGGCTGCAAACTCAACGCTTCGTCGTAATAGGTGATGCTGCCGGGATAGTCCGTCGGCGGATTGGTGCTGTGGTCGGTCTCCTCAAGGTATCTACCCGCGCTATCATACGCCTGCGCCTGCTTGAACAGTGTGTCGGCCTTCACCGTTGCCACGTTCACTGTGAAGATCATTACCAGCGCGATAAGCGCCGCCACCCCGTACAGAACCAGCATGATAGGATTTCGTACCCACTGGCCCGAAGAGGAGCCGCCCCGGTTAGGGTTGTACGGCACGGAAGCGCGCGGCCTCCTCCCATCGGAGGGGCGCGTAGCGCCCGCCACGGAGGGGCCTTGCCCGCCGCGCCCCTCGGGCCTCTGAGTTCCACGTCCCTGGGCCGAGCCTACCGGTTGCGAGCCACCCTGCCTGCTGCGCCGCGCGCCCTGACCTGTTGTCTGCCCCGCGCCTTGCGATCTGCCGTTGCCGGTGGCCTGCATTGTGGCCTGGGTGCGCCCCCCTCCTCTTGCGCCTGCAACTGCCGCCACGGGGCGTGCCTCTGCCGCGATCTCCTCGGCCACCACGGCACCGTCCCCGTTCGCAGCGCCGTTAGTTGCGGGCTGCGCGGCTACGATCTCAGCGCTTTCTTCAACCGGGCGCAGGTAATTGTTCATGTAGTAGCCGAAGGCTACCATCATGCCTATGATCAGGTAGAAATAGGTCCACGTAGAGGCTATCTGGATGCCTGTTTGTATCTCGATGAAGTGCGAGGCTATAGCGGCAAGCAGCGTGACCCCGAATAACTGGTCTGTCGTATTCTTCGCTCGCTTGATCAGACGGAGAGCGAAGAAGAAGAACGAACCCACCAGGAAATAATAGGCTAACAGGCCCATCGCGCCCATCGTCACAAGATGATCGAACTCCACGTTGTGCGAGCGGTCGGGGGTGGCGTTCCTCAATTCCACCTGCGACAATTCAGCCGGGTAGAACCTGTTGTATGCCACGTACATCGCTTCCGGCCCCCAGCCGATGATAGCGCGAGGCGCATCGGATAATATCAATTGGGTTGCGCCCTGCCAGATCAGGCTACGTACCTTGCCCGTACCATCCTCTGTGCGTGTGAGGGTGCTCAGGCGCTCGATGCCCCTGCCAATAATGGGGAGGCCATCCAGTTTCGCTAACGGTGAATCGGGGATGTTCAGCGCTCCCACGAAGAGTGCGAGCACCAGCACGCCAGCCGAGGCCACGCCGCCTATGCGACGCATCCAGAAGACGTTGCGGGTTCTGCCGATAAGCCACAGCGCCACCATGAAGGTGACTATGCCTGTGCCCAGCCCGAGCCAGGGACCACGGCTCTGAGTGAGGTAAATACAGAGCAACTGGATAGCCAGCAGCACGCCATAAGCCACGTTGAGAGACGAGCGCACGATACCCCTGTGCTGGTCGGCGTAGCCTTCCTCACGCTCACGAGCCGCCAGCGCGTAGAGGCCCGCCGACAGTGATGCCCACAGCAGGAAGAAGAAGACCGCCCACAAGAGTCCCGCACCGTCAAAGTCCAGTTGGAAAGCCATTGATTGGTCGGCCAGTTTCCATTTTATGGGGAGGGCCAGGAATGACGTAAGGAATACCGCCGCCCCCACGATTGGCATTACCAGGCTGACCTGAGAGGGATCGTCCCGCTTGGTTCCAAGCCACTCCAACATCCAGACTACCAGCCCGAAAACGATCAAGCCTAGCGGCATCAGCCACCAGGTGCGCCCATCCGGGTAGGGCAACCCGGCCATCATATTCAGGATCATGTAGAAGAACATGAGGCTTGCCAGGATCGCCCCCGCGCCGTTGGCGATCACCGCCCACCCATAGCTGGGCAGTTCGGCGTAGCGCGTGCGCTTGCTGCTCCTGGCGCGTGCCCCATCAAGCTCGACTTCTTCTTGCGCCATCGCGGCCCTGTGTGATGTTAGAGCGCCGCTTATGCCCGTGATCAACCGGTAGATGGTGAAAGGCACCACCATAATCAGCCACGCCGCCACGAAGATCGCATTGCCCATCGAGGACGCCACGCGGGTAGACGTATCGCCTGCCCAGGGGAGCGGATCGAGGTGCATTGCCTGGATAACCCCGTAGAGGGCTACCGGCAGCGAGGTGAGCACCATAAAGTTGGCCAGCCGGTTCAGTTGTGCGAGCGTTCGCAGGTTGGCTAGCACCAGTATCCCCAGCATCATGTAGCTGTACTGCGAATACGTCCCCTGTAAACGCTGGTAAGAACCCCACCATGTGGCATCAGGGGTGACGGTGAAGATCGAGCTTATGAAATAAGCCAGCGCGTACAGCACGATGGCGAGCACCATCGGTATGCGCAGGAAACCGAGCCATGAGGGCAACCACGATGGGCTGGCAGTCTCTACAACGCTTGCGACGGCCCCACCGGCCTTGCTTCCGCGCCCGGCCTGGGGTGCCGAGGTAGTCGCTTGAGAAGATTCGCGCCAGCCGCGCCAGCCTGCCTCACCCAATTTGATGATCCACGCCACCACCATAAGCAGCACGAACGTCCGCACAGTAGAGATCTTGTCCGGCTCGAATACCCGGCTAGAATAGACATTGAAGTACAATGGCGCGAAAATGGCCGCTGCCAGCCAGCCGATCTCTATTGCCTTGTCCGCGTATTGACCTAACCTTGTCGACAAATCCATCTCCTTTGTTCTACCTGACAGCGCAAGCTGCCTGTTAATACCCTGAATAGCACCAAGTATTGGAGGCGGGGATGGTATCGAACCGATCCCCACGGATCATGTGCCTATAGACTATACCACATGATGAACATCGGGCCACTATGCGATCAAAGACCTGGCTCCATTTTTCAGCCGCATAGTCTCGCGAAGCATTTCACGCGCGTTCTCCAACGACGCGGGGGATACGGGCACTCCGCCTATCATCGCCGCGATCTCTTGCTCCTGCTCCTCGGTGTCCAACCTGTCGACCCGTGTGCGGGTGCGGTCGTCCACCACCTGTTTGGTGATCTTGAAATGGTCATCGGCGAAGGCCGCGATCTGCGGTAGGTGCGTGATGCACACTACCTGGTGGCTGGAAGTGAGCGCCCAAAGTTTCTCGCCCACCACGCCGCCGCTGCGCCCGCCCACACCCACATCCACTTCGTCGAATACAAGTGTGGGCGTGAGGTCGGCCTCGCTCAATATAGATTTCAGCGCCAGCATGATACGCGAAGTCTCCCCCCCGGACGCGATCTTAGCCATCGGCTTCAATGGCTCGCCGGGATTGGGCGAAATCAGGAACTCCACTCTATCTACGCCTTTGTCCGAATATGCCCACCGCCCATCCATTCCGGGCTGTGGCACTCCGTCTTGCGCCCGCGCCTGCGTAATCTCCACCTCGAAACGCGCCGAGCCCATCAGCAGGTCCTTCATAGCTGCTTCAACCGCACGGGCCAGCTTTTCCCCGGCCTCTTGCCTGCGTTGCGACATTCTTGCTCCCAGCGCGCCAATCTCCTCGGCTAACCGCTCGCTTTGCTCCTGGAGCCTCGCGATCCTCTCCTCGCTGTGGGTGATAGTGTCCAATTCCTCGGCGGCCTGCCCCCCAAACGCAATGACCTCTTCGATGCTCGGGCCGTATTTGCGCTTAAGCTCATGTATGAGGGATAACCGCTCTTCGATCTCAAGGAGGCGCTCAGGGTCGTGCTCCACGGTCTCGCGATACTGCCGCAGGGTGCGCCCCATCTCTTCCACGCTGTCGTAGATCGCCGCCAGCGCTACTTCGTGCTCTCCCATCGAGGGATCAAGCCGCGCCAATTCGGCAAGCATCCCTGACGCCTCGGCTACCGAGTCGCGCACTGATGTTCCGACGCTCCCCCTTGCGGCGCGCCTTTCATAGCCGCCATCCTCGTCTTTACCCTCGATCAGCAGGGCGTAAATCGAATCGCATAATGAAGAAAGGCGCTCTGCATTGGACAGGCGCGACCTCTCGTTCGCCAGCTCTATATCTTCGCCTCCTTGCAGGCCGGCTTTGTCAATCTCTTCCACCTGGAAGGTCAGCAAATCAGCACGCCTGGCAAGCTCGCGCTCATCGCGTTGGAGGTCGCGTAGCTCCTTCTGGGTGGCGCGCAATCTCGCTACCATTTCGGCCATCTCTTTGCGCTCGTTGCGCAGGCCCGAAAATTCATCCAGCAAATCGATGTGGGTGGTCGAGCGCAACAGCGACACATGTTCGCTCTGCCCGTGAATATCGACCAGCACCTCGCCTATTGCTTGGAGCACGGGCAAATTCACCATACGCCCGTTTACGCGGGCCACCGTTCGCCCACTGCTGTTGATCTCGCGCGAGATTATTACCGATTCATCGGAGTTATCGTCTGTGTCGAGTAGCCCGGCATCGCTCAGCAGAGAGAGGAGAGCCTGTCGCGAAGGAGGCAGTAGCGCTGCCAGGTCGAACTGGCCCTCAACTCGCGCCGACGGAGCGCCGTGCCGCACAAACTCCGGCCCTACCTTAGAGCCGAGCAGCGCGCCCAGCGCGTCAATGATGATCGACTTGCCAGCGCCCGTTTCCCCGGTCAGCGCGTTGAAACCGGGCCCCAGGCGCAAATAGAGCCTGTCTATGATGGCGAAGTTAGAAATGTTGAGTTCGGCCAGCATGCTTTCCTTATTATACTATAATGGGACGCATAATCTCTATTCCGAAAGGACATGCTATGGCTGAAGGAGTAGTCGTTGTTCGCCCGCCTGCGGAGTCGATGTCAAAGCAAAAGCTACCCTACTTTGTTGGTATTTCGGGAGCTACAGCAGGGGCAAAAGGCATCTCCATGAACTTGATAATCATCCCGGCGGGTGGTGCTGCGGAACCCCATCTCCATAAAGGCTACGAAACCGCCATTTACCTTCTAAAAGGGAGGGTAAATACGCGCTACGGTCTCAATCTGCGCGAGTCCGTAATCTGCGAAACTGGCGATTTCATCTTTATAGGGCCTGATGTGCCCCACCAGCCCGTCAACCTGAGCCAGACCGAGCCTGCTATGGCCCTCGTGGCCCGCAACGATCCCAACGAGCAAGAGAGCGTAGTGCCCTATGAATTGGAGGATGACGAAGGACGAAGGTAGTTAGCCTTCGTCCTTCGCCTTTCGTATTCCCGCCGGATTGACTTACAATTTCGTCTGTCGCTGTGTGTTGCTGTAAACGCTGGAAGTTGTGCGGTTGGTGCCAAGGGCCAGTTCGGCCAGCTTGGTGATGCCCCACGCGAGCAGCAGATACACAACTATAGCTACAAGCAACTCGAATTCGATGACGCCTGCGCCCGCCGCTCCCGGATAGGTGATTGAGTTGCCGAATAACCCGGCAAACGGAGCTACCATCCAGCCTGTGAGGTTATAGACCAGTTGTGCGAAGCCTGCGCTCTCATTCGCGCCTGCTGCCAGCAGCACGAACCGGAGCAGGAGCAAAATAGACATGATCCCGACGAGGAACCACACGATCCGGCTGAACCAATCCACCGCAGCTAACTTCTCGCTTGCGGGGTCGATCACTTGCTCGGCCACATTGCGCTGCATCACCCTGTCGCTGGGGGCTGTGCTGGATGTTTGCACGGTGGTGGCGCTCCCAACGGGCGTTGGCGCGACAGGGGTCGTTCCGACCACTCCCGGCGTGCCGACGGTCGTCTGGCTAACTACGCTTTCCTGAGGTTCACCTTCAACCATTGTCTCTTCATTGCGTATAACCTGTCTCTGGTTATCGCCCATTCTGTTCCTCCTTTCCTACCAGCTTGAATGATGGTTACTTTAGTGCCGGTAAGGATCCACTACACTAATAGTTCAAGTCGTAATTGCACCACGCCTGTGCAGTTATCTCCTAGAAAAGCATAAAACGTGCCACCCCACTTCCTGTTGAAGGAACTTCGCGCAATATGGAGCGTTATACCTAATGAGCGGAGTAGATTCCGCCAGGAGGATAGACAATGACAAGAACTGGAAAATCAAAACGCGGCTGGCCGTTTTCCCTGGCGGCTTTTCTCGTCCTGGGCCTGCTCGCGCTTCCTTGGCGGGCGGTTCCCGCTCTGGCACAGACTTCGGATCAACTGCATGTCGGCCCGGTGTCAGCACTGGCTATTGACAACGTAGGAGGGGGCTGGGGTTGGACCGGCCCCACCGGTCCCGATGACAACGGCCATCTGATTCGCCTCAAAGATGGCGCGTGGACCCAAGTATCACGCAACGACGCGGCCGCCTCCGCGCTTGCGACGGCAGCAGCAATATACAAGATCGCACTTACAGGTGATGGTGCATCCGGTTGGGCTGTCGGCACGGGTGGTGGGGCACGCCTCTGGCACCTGAAGGAAGGCGTTTGGGAGGACACGCCCAACCCGTTTGCGAGCAATAGCGATGTTGTATGGAGTGACCTTACTCTATCGTCCGATGGCAGTCAGGGCTGGCTGGTAGCAAGCGATAAATCGCTCCATTACTTGCTGGCGCGGCTCAATAACGGCCGGTGGGTGCGCGCCGACAATCCACCGTCGGGCGAGATGCGCTTCATCAGCCTGTCGCCCGACGGTATGCACGGCTGGGGCATTGGTCCCGGCCAGGAAAAGGCCAGGAATATCGCGGTTCGCCTCGATGCGAACGGATGGGTGGGCGATGCGCTCGATCTTCCGTTCAACTCGATAGGGGTTATCGCCGACAATCTCGGCAATGGTTGGGCGATTGCCCCTCCTGTCTCCAGCGCTTTGATTCGCCTTACCCCGGATGGCGCACAACCCCTCCTGCCCGACCCTCGGAAGGATACTCCGAGCCTGTACCCTGGGCTGGTTATACAGTCGGTGGCGGTCAATGGCACGGGTAGAGGCTACGCCACCGCCACTTACAAGAAGCAGGGCAATCCGCTTACCGGCGCGGCCCCGACGAACCAGCCGCAGCTGTTCTGGCTTGATGGCGACCGCATTACCGAAGTGCCGTTCGACGCCGTGCCCGCTACTCCACAGCCCTCCGACCCTCCTTACGCCGGACCGATCGCGATCAGCCCGGATGGGGCGCACGCGTGGCTTGCGGTCTCAACCGGCGATAGCAAGTTCATGAAACTGGTCGCTTTGCAGGAAGCGTGGCTGCACGACAACCCAAACCAGGCCGACCCATTACCGGGCGCGGGCATCTGCTTCAACGAGACACAGTTCTGCTTGCGTGGCATCTTCGCCAGGTTCTGGGAGACGCACGGAGGCGTGGATAGCTTGGGTTATCCCATCACCCCCGAAATCTTTGAGCCTGTAATCCACGGCGGTGATCCGGTCGAGACGGTCGTGCAGTATACGCAACGTGCCCGCCTGGAATGGCACGCCGATCTCAGGGGCACGCCGTACGAAGTGCTGCTTGGCCTGCTGGGCGACTCGCTGGTTGACCCCAGGCTGAACGAGCCTCCATTCCAGCCCGTGCCTCCTATCACCCTTGCCAACGCCCGCTGGTTCGACGTGACCCAGCACACGCTTGGCAACCCGTTCCTCAGCTACTGGGAGAGCAATGGCGGGCTGCTGACTTTCGGCTACCCGCGCTCGGAAGCGTTTGAAGAGCCAAACCAGGCCAACGGCAAGACTTATCTTGTGCAGTACTTTGAGCGCAACCGCATCGAATACCACCCGGAGAACGAGGGCACAAAATACGAGTTCGAATTGGGCCTGCTGGGGGTGGAGCAATTCAAGGAGTTCTACGGGTTTACGCCGTGAGGAGTTCGAGGTTCCAAGTTGCTGGTTCCAAGTTCCTAGTTTCTTGTTCGTAGTTAGTCGCATTGTGTGAAGACGACAACCAGGAACTAGGAACTTGGAACCAGCAATTAAATTACCACCGGGCTTGCAAAGAGCAGCACTATGTCGCCGCCTGAGAAGGAATAGTCGGTGTAGCCGCAGAAATTGAAGCCCTGGCTCTTGCAGAACGATACGGCTGGGTGGTTCCTTGTGTGTAGCTCCAGCATGAAGGAGCGGACATTGAGGCCCTGGTTGTAGCGGGCCCAGCGGCGAGCGGCAGCGAGCAGCATCGAGCCTATGCCCCTGCCTCGGACGGAGTTGTCTACAACCAGGGCGCTTACCCACCCTATACCCGACCCCCTAACTACCGACACGATGTTGTAGCCACAGACTCGTCCATCCAGGACGGCCACCTGCGCGAGGTCGGCGGTCTTCCACTGGCGCAACCGTTGTTGTAAAGCTGCTTCGTTGCCGTCCTTCACCAATGTGGCTACAGGCCCCGTCACTCGCCTTGCCCTGGGCAAGCGTACGGGCCGGAAAGTCACACTGAGGGGGCTATCACCGAGAGTGACGCTGCTCGATAGGGTGTAGGGGGCAGCACCCGGTTCGCCGCGCGCCGGCTCTACCTGCCATGTATGCGTGGAGGCGTAGCTGTCGTCTATTTGCAGGCATGCTTCAAGATCGCTCTCTTCGGCGGCGTGTATCTCGACTGGTTGGGCGGTGTTTCTCATCGTGATCCGGTAGCAGTGTTCCTAGAATTATAGCACACTACCTCTCGCCCATCGTCTCCAGCACGCCGGTTAGGATCTCGCCCCACCGTTCGCCCGCCTTCGCCCTGTCTATCCTTACTTGATGCGGGCTGACCTTCACGAAGTTGCGGAACTTGCGCTGCAAGACCAGCCTTAACCCCTGAGGAATAGGCTCTTCCTGTGGGGTTTGCACCGTTATCTCCTGGGCCAGCGCCCTGATGCTCTCCACGCCCGCCGATACCGCAAGCCCTTTCAATCTCAGCACTTCAAGCAAGTTGGACGCAGGCTCCGGCAGCGCCCCGAACCTATCTTCCAGTTCTCTCCGCAAATCCTTGATCTGCGATTCGCTCATGCTGGCGGCCATGCGCTGGTACATGCGCAGCCTGACCGCGTCGTCCGGCACGTACTCCTCCGGCAGATAGGCAGTCAGTGGCAGGTCGAGTGACACAGTTGGCGGCTCCTCCAGATCGGGGTTGTGGAGCGTGCCTTGCGGGATTACGGGCATCACCGCGACCTCGTCTTCTGCCGTCCACTGCTCGTCTTCGCCTGCTGCTCTGCGCCTGTCCTCTTTCGCCTTGCGCCCGCGCTCGGCACGCGCCTTCTCTACAGCGGTGGCGAGGAGCCGGGTGTAGAGGTCGAGGCCGATTGCGGCCACGTGCCCGCTTTGCTCAGGCCCCAGCAGGTTGCCCGCGCCTCTGATCTCCAGGTCTTTCAGAGCGATCCTGAAGCCCGCACCCAATTCCGTGGCCTGCTCGATTACGGAAAGCCTTTCGCGGGCGGTGTCGGTTACTTTTCGGCCAGCGTGATAGAGGAAATAGGCGTAGGCTCTGTTGGCCCCGCGCCCCACCCGGCCCCTCAACTGGTAGAGTTGAGCAAGGCCCAGCTTGTCCGCGTGGTCCACTACCAGCGTGTTAGCGTTCGGGATGTCCAGCCCCGACTCGATGATCGTTGTGCAAAGGAGCACGTCCGCATCGCCCCCCACGAACCTCTGCATTACCTTCTCAAGATGGTGTTCGGGCATCTGGCCGTGTCCCACGATGAAGCGGGCCTCCGGCACCAGCGCCTCCATCTCCAGCAGCAGCTTATCTATCGTTTCGACCCGGTTGTGCACGAAGAATACCTGCCCTCCGCGCTCCAACTCCCTCAGGATCACTTCTCTTACAAGCTGCGGCCTGAATGCCGTGACGTATGTCTTGATCGGTAGCCTTGATTCCGGGGGAGTCTCGATCAGCGAGAGATCGCGCACACCTGAGACCGCCATATAAAGGGTGCGGGGGATCGGCGTGGCCGAGAGGGTGATCACGTCCACCTCTGAGCGAAGCTGCTTGAGGCGCTCTTTGTGGCGCACCCCGAACCTTTGCTCTTCGTCTATAACGACTAGCCCCAGGTTCTTGAAGTGGACGTTCTTCGATAGCAGCATGTGCGTGCCTACCAGGATGTCGATCTGCCCAGCTTCGAGGTCTTTTATGATCTGCTCCTGCTCTTTCCTGGACCTGAAGCGCGACAGCATACCCACCTTTACGGGGAAGGCCGCCAGCCGCTCGGAGAAGGTGTTGTAATGTTGTTGGGCGAGCACCGTTGTGGGCACCAGCACACCCACCTGCCGACCGTCCATAACCGCCTTGAACGCTGCCCTCAGCGCCACCTCGGTCTTGCCGTAGCCAACGTCCCCGCAGATGAGGCGGTCCATAGGGCGCGCGACCTCCATATCGGTTTTGACTTCTTCGATGGCTCTCAACTGGTCGGGCGTCTCCACATAGGGGAAGCTATCCTCAAGCTCGATCTGCCAGGGCGTATCCTGCGGGTAGGCGTGGCCCGGTGCGGTCTCGCGGGCAGCGTAGAGGTTCAAAAGCTCCTTCGCCAGCAGTTCCGCGCTCTCCCTCACCTTGCGCTTGGTGCGCGACCATTCCTGCGTGCCAAGCCTGTGCAAATGAGGTGGTGGCCCTGCCCCGATGTAGGGCGCTACCCTGTCGGTCTGGTCGGCTGGCACGTAGAGCCTGTCGTTCTCGGCGTAGAGGAGGAGCATATACTCACGCTCGACGCCATCGCGGTCCATCCTGACCAGCCCGCCGTATTTGGCTATGCCGTGCTCTACGTGAACCACGTAATCGCCGACCTGCAATTCGAGCAGCATCTTCTCGCGCAGGATGGCTGCGGCGTCAGCGGCGTTGGCCCTGCGCGCGGGCGTGCCCTGTGCCTGCCTGCGGAGGGCGCTGCTCCTGCCGAACAACTCGGCGTCGGTCAGCATGACCACCTCGGACTGGCCGAACTGGGGTAGCCGCCACCCCCCAGCCAGCGTGCCCTGCAACAGGTGTACCGACCCAAGCGATGGTGGCGTAGTAAGGCTCTCCACGATCCCCTTGCCCCCGGCGGATAAGGCCACCTGTTCCACACCTACTATTTCCGCTCTTGGAGCTTGCGTTTTGGGCAGCAGACCGGTAGAGGTACGCGGTCCACGAAGAGTGTCGTCGTTCGTCGTTCGTCGTTCGTCCGCAAATGCTGACCCTTTGCGGATCGTAGGATAGATATCGGCTTCCTCCAATAGCTCCCGCAGGCGCGCTGATTGCTGCGACACGATTACTATTCGCGCCTTACCGGCCAACAGGTCCGCGATATCTTCGATGGCCGAGTCGATCCTGCCCGCGTAGAGGGACGGCATCTCGAACCGTGGGGCCTCCAGCGTGTTCCCTGGATCCTCTCCTGCCCCACCCACGTACAGGATAGGCAACCCGCGTCCGTGTGTCGCCACCTCGTTCCATTCGAGATAGGGCCTCAAGAGGCCGGGCGGCAACTCGCCATTATCGACAAACCCTCTGTACAGGTCTGCCGCTTGCCTCTCGATCTCGCCTACTTCCAACGCAATCAGGTCGGGGTCGTCCAGCACTAACAGCGGACTCCCACCGCCATCGGCTGGGTCGTTGTTGGTCCAGATAGCCAGGTAGTCGGCCAGGCTGGCGGGAGGCCAGGTGTAGTAGGGCGCGAACAACTCCATACCCTCGAAGCTCTCCCCCATTTCGATCCGCTGTAGCTGCGCCTCCCATTCTTCGCGCACTTCTTCCCGGAGGCTAGAAGAACCGATCTCGCGCAGCTTCTCTACGGCGCTTTCTCGTCTCCAGAGCGGTATTTCGCAGGCCGGGGTAATGATCGCTCCCTCTGCCTGTCGCTCGGATCGTTGAGTGAGCGGGTTGAACACCCGTATTGAGTCGACCTCATCGCCGAAGAACTCGATCCTGATGGGCAGCGTGGAGGTGGGAGCGTAAATATCGACGATGCCGCCGCGCCTGCTGAACTGTCCAGGCGCATCTACCATCGCCACCGGTTCGTATCCCAGGTCTACCAGGTGGCCCAGGAGGTCGTGCAGGTTCACCCTTTCGCCGCGCCGCAACCTCCTCACCGCATAGGCCAGGTCGTCGGGGGCCATCGTGGGCTGCATGAGGGCCAACACCGAGGTCACGATCACGGGCGCTGCTGGCCGTATATCTGCCAGTTCCCCTCTGTTTGCCCCCAGCGAAGCGAGCACGCGCAATCGCTCTCCCACTATGGTTGGGTCGGGCGCAATACGCTCGTAGGGGAGCAGGTCGGGCGCGGGAAAGAGGTAGAGAGGCGTACCCGGCGGTGAATAGGCCAGCAATCCCTCGTAAAGCTGCCGCGCCCGGTCGGGCCTGGGCGTCACCAGGATCACGGGCCTGCCCTGCGTGCCTGTTACGTCTGCGTGCAAGGCCGCGAGCAAGTAGGGCCGCGCGGCGTCAAGAGGCGCACTGCTCCGTACATTCTCTCCTGAGGCAACGGCGCGCGCTAAAGCCCCGTAACCCGGCTGGTCATATAGAAGTGGAAGCAATCCCGAAAGCGACATAGCTTATTACTGATGAGAGATGCCTTGCTATTCCCCTCGGATGATACGGGCTATACGCTCTCGTATCGAATCTATCGAAATTTCCTCTTTGGTGCTGTCCGAAGGGCCTGTAGGAGTTTCACCGGATGGTTCCTTTGCTCCGTGTACCCGCCCCTTCACTGACCCAAACTCTCGCCTTGACTCGCCCTTCGTGGGCTTGTCGTCCTTTCCGTTGGTCGCTGGGCCAGTGTTGTAGGTGTTCATCGCTCTTTCGATGCCTATCTTGAAGACGGCCTCGACCGCCTCCGTCGCGCGCTTGATCGTCTCTTCGACCAGAGGCTGTTCTTCCTTCATGAAGCGCCCAAGTACCCAGTCGATCTGGCTGTGGCGAGGGTCAGCCGGGCGGTCCACACCCACCCTTATTCGCGGGATGGCCTCGGTGCCCATGTGCGAGATCACGCTTTTTACGCCGTTGTGGCCCGCCGACGAGCCTTTCTCGCGGATGCGTATGGTGCCTACGGGGAGCGCGATATCGTCATAGATGATCAGGACTTTTTCGTTCGGCACCTTGTAGTAGGAGGCGAGAGCGCGGACCGATGTACCGCTGTTGTTCATGAATGTCTGCGGCTTGGCGAGGATCACTTTCTCGCCAGCGATATCGCCCCTGGCTATTTCGGCGTTGCCTTGCTTGCTTGAGAAGCGGAGGCCGTGCTTGCGGGCAAGTTCATCGACCACCATGAACCCGATGTTGTGGCGCGTGGCGGCATAGCGAGGCCCGGGGTTGCCCAGCCCCACGATCAAATATGGCGTATTGGTTTGGGTGAGTTTTTTCTCCACAGCTTTTCATTATACAAGTTGGTATTGTGACATGTCTAATCCTCTTTTGGTTATTCCAGGGGGATGCAGAGTCAGATAAAGAGGTAGGAAAGGCCACCCATCTAGGCCCTTGTCATTCTGAACGACCACAGCTTGCAGGTATTGGATGTCGATCTGAGCGGCCAGCCCTGCGGCCCCAAGGCTGCCTTTGCCACCAAGGGCTACTTTGCTCGCCAGCGCAACCGTCGTGGCCGCCAACTCGGTCGGGTGGTAGCCAGCCGCTACAATGAGATTGTCGTGGACCGCCTCTTCCCTGGCACCACCCAACTGAACACCGCCTTGAGTGGCCTGCTGCAAGGGGCCGAAGCAAGTCTTGAACTGGACGAGGCACGTCGCAATCGGACGCTGGTGCGGGTAGATGCTGGCGGTGGCAGCCAGGCGGACCTCAACTGGTTGATGGCGCGAGGCTATCAAGTGCTGGGTAAGGAGTACTCGACCAAGCGTGCTCGTAAACTGGCTGGGAGCGTGAGCGAATGGGTGGTGGACCCCCACCACCCAGGGCGGGAGATGGGTTGGGTCACGGTGCCCCCCGAGCGAGTACGTGCGGCCCGTGGTACGCATCGCGGTGCGCTGCAAGAAGGCCAACGGGCAGTGGGCTGTGGGTGTGCTGATCACGACGCTGTCGGAGGCAGAGGTGGTGGCGGCGCGGAAGTTGGCGAGGGTGTGTGAGGGAGACGAGCACAGCGTGCTGAGGGCCTACGTCTACCTGTACGACGAACGCGGCGGCGCAGCAGAGACGACGTTCAAGGAAGATAACCAGGGGTTGGGGCACAGACAGCGGAGCAAGAAGCGGTTCGAAGCGCAGCAGATGGCCGGCTACCTGACGACGTTGGCGCACAACGTGTTGGTCTGGGTGCGCAACTGGTTGAGTCCAGGAGCGCCACGGCTGCGGCAGTATGGGTTGAAACGCTTGGTACGCGATGTGTGGCAGATCAGCGGTGCAGTCGAAGTGGACGCGAGTGGAGCGATCCACCGCATCATACTGAATGAGGCCAACGCTTTGGCGCGTCATCTTGTGCTTGCTCTGCAAAGTTTACTCCAACAACAGCATGTGGTCGTTACTTTGGGCGAAATCTAGGTAACTAAATGGCAATAGAGGGGTAAAACGGGACGCTTTTTCGGGTGTACTTTCGGGTACATTTTTGAGGATGTGGTTATCGTGGGAAGATCGCCAGGACAATGCTTTGCTGACCTCCCAAGACCCCACTCCAACCCCTCCCCGAATCTCGGGGAGGGGCGTTCTAAAGGGAGCGAAAATGGCGGCGCAGCCGCCATTTTCGCTCCCTTTAGAACCAGATTGCACGCCTGCGAACCTACTTGTAGATTCGTGATATCTCTGGATTTAGCAGCCCCTACTTTGGTAAGCGGAGGGCGTGTTGAACATGGGTTGGGTTTGTGCTAAAATGGGCCTCCAACGCCGGGGTCTTGTACATTCGGCGTGGTGGCAGTACATGCTCCCGGCTCTTCACTCTAGTCAGGAAACCCGCCCATGCTTACACTTACTTTGCCTTTTAGTCTTGGCGTTTTGCAGACCGCTGTTCGTAGGTATCTCTCGCAACCATCCGCCGAGTTGGGCGACATCGTGCCGCGACGGCTGGGCGGGGGCTTCTCAGGAAGCCCAGTTTACCGGCTCAAGGTGAGCTATTATGGAGGAAACGGGGATGTTGGCGAGCTAAATTTGGTGTACAAGGAGGGCACACAGTGGGCGGGCGCTCTCACCGCCGAGGCGGCGCGCCGCGAGGTCCACTTCTACCGGACACTTGCTCCTTACCTTCCCGTGCGCACGCCCCGGATCCTCCTTACTGCACACGATACGCCCGCCGGTGCGGGTGGGTCGCCTGAGGGGATATCTACAGGCCTCGGCACACGAGCCGCCCCCCTGCCCGATTTCTCCGGCCCGGATTGGTTTCTATTGGAGGCCCTGCCGACCGAGGCCGTGTGGCCGCAGGCTACCTGGACGGAGCGGCATTATCGCGAAGCCCTTACTGCCCTGGCCGATCTACATGCCCAATGGTGGGACCGCCCTCCCGACCCTGTTACACACCCGTGGATATGGACGCCTACAGGTGGGCACTCGTGTTCGCTGGCGCGGGACGCACACGAGGCTTTTCTGGAGATTGAGGGTGCAGCATGGGCCAACGAGTTCTTCTCGCGTGAGGAGTTGCGGGCGTGGTTGGATATAACGTCCGACCCTTCGCCTCTGCTCGGTATTCTGAACGCCATGCCGCACACGCTTATTCATGGCGACTATTGGCCCGGCAATATTGCACTGCAGCCAGGCTTGCATCACGATCCTGAAGGCGGCGCTCCCGCTGTGTTCGACTGGCAGTTCGCGGGCGTTGGCCCCTCCGCCTACGACCTTGCTTGCTTCCACTCGACATCGCGGTGGTGGTTTGGCAACCTCCCTCTTTCTTTGGCCGAGATGCGCCGCCACTACCTGTCTCGCCTCAACGATTTGCTCGACGTTCGCATAGACCGCGCTCTCTTTGACCTTTCGCTCGATGCTGCCCGCGCCTGGCGCTTCGCCACTTTCTGGTCTCATGCTATCCTGCAATACAGGGTCTATCTCCTGGCCCGCCGCTCCTACATGCAAACGACCTTGCTCGCGCCCGCGCTGGCCTCGCTTCGGCGCTGCCTGGACTGACCACCGAGGAATCGAGTCCCAATGTCTATCTCGCACGAACAGGCCAGCTACTTCGCCGCCCTGGCCTTGCACGGCATCCACCGCGAGTATCCGAACAAGCTGGACCATGTAATCAACGGGGAGCGTGACCTGCAAAGCCCGCGCACACTCCATCCTGCCTTCTATGGGTGTTTTGACTGGCATTCGTCGGTACATGGGCATTGGATGCTGGTGCGGTTGCTGCGAACGCTGCCTGATTGGCCGGATGCACAGGGCGTGCGTGCCTCCCTTGCCGAGAACCTGACGGAGAGCAACTTGCAGGCGGAGTTAGCTTATCTCCGGGGCGAGAACAGGCGGTCGTTCGAGAGGACGTATGGATGGGCATGGCTGCTCAAGCTGGCCGAGGAACTCCACACCTGGGACGACCCACAGGGACAGGAATGGGCGAGGTATATACAGCCTTTGGCCGATGCCTTCGCCGACCTGTATCTTAGCTTCTTGCCCAAGCAGACCTACCCCATACGGGTTGGCACTCACCCCAACACCGCGTTCGGCATAGCGTTCGCGCTCGATTACGCTCGCACAATGTCCTATGAGGCTCTTGAAACGCTTCTTATGGAGAGGGCGTTGCATTACTTTTCGGGTGACCGCGATTACCCGGCTCGCTGGGAGCCGAACGGCAACGACTTCTTCTCGCCTTCGCTGATCGAGGCCGACCTGATGCGTCGCGTGCTCTCTCATGACGATTTCGCCGGGTGGTTCCACGGCTTTTTGCCTGATGTGGCGCAAGGTGAGCCGTCCAACCTGCTCACCCCGGCCCATGTGTCGGACCGAACCGACCCTCAGATCGTGCACCTGGATGGACTCAATTTGACGCGGGCGCGGTGTATGCGAGGTATTGCCGCCGCGCTACCCGATGATGACCCTGCACGCCCCATCTTGCTTGAATCGGCCCAAAGGCACGCAGAAGCCAGCCTCCCCCATATCGCCAGCGGCGACTACATGGGTGAGCACTGGCTCGCTTCGTTTGCAGTGTATTTGGTGACGAGTGACGAGTGACGAGAAGAGGTTCCGACTACCGACTACCGACTACCGACTACCGGCTCATACGTGGCCGCCAGGTATACGATCTTGCTGATCTGGGCCCTGGTGGCGTTATCTGACGGCACGAAATAGGGCTTGTTTTCGGGGGCGACGCATGCACCTGCGGGCAGGGTGCCGCATGGATAGCCATTGATTACACCGTGCGCCACTGCCGTCTCGATGTACTGGAAAAAGGTGGAGCCTACGGGCACGTCCTCGAAGGTGTTGGTCGACGGGTTGGCGAGGGTCCAGTTGGATGGGTCGGCGAATATAGCGGCGTTTACCACGATCTTGGCTATCTGGCCTCTCGATACGTTGTCGTTCGGGCCATACGTGCCGTCTCCGTATCCCTGGATCAGGCCGAGGTTGTAGGCTGTCTCTATGTAATCGTAGAAGGTAGAGCCTACCGGCACGTCGGTGAAGTGCGGCCCACCGCTGGTAGTTATGGGGAAGTCGAACGCCAGCACCACGATCTTGGCCGTCTGGCCCCTGGTGGTGTTGTTGCCGGGCTTGAAGCACGGGGTGCCGGTATCGCATGGCGGGTTCGTGCTGTAGCCGTTTATCACGCCGTGACAGTACATCCACGATACATAATCGTAGAACCACGCATCGGGCGGTACATCAGTGAAGGGTATTATGCACACGGTAGGCGTGGCCGTCGGCGTGCCGGTGATCGTGCTTGTGGGCGTGTTGGTCGAGGTAGATGTGGGAGTGTCGGTAGGTGTATCGGTTGCTATTGGAGTGTCGGTAGCGGTGGCTGTTGGTGTGTCGATGGGTATGTTGGTGGGCGTATCGGTGGGTGTGTCAGTAGGCAGTGCCGTGTTCGTGCCGGTTGCTGTGGCCGTTGAAGTTGCGCTTGATGTGGCTGTTGATGTTGGTGTTTTGGTAGCTGTATTAGCGGCGGTTGGCGTGTTGGTTGGAGTATTAGTGGCCGTGTTCGTGCGTGTGGGCGTTGATGTGGCCGTTGGCACCGTGTTTGTCGCTGTTGGAGTGGCTGTAGGGATGGTTGGTGTAGGCGTGCCACCGCCTCCCCCCACGACTACAGAGTTGAAGTAGACATCCTGCTGGTTGGTGCCGTTGATCTGGTTGCGGCCGTCGGTCCACGTCAGGAAGTGGGTGTTGCCGAAAGTGGAGTGATAGTTGTAGTCTCCCGCATAGCACGCCTGGAACCCTGAATCGGGCTGAGCGGGCTGAGGTATCAGCACATCGCTAACGGCCTCGTCGGTCTGCCAGCTGGCCCCGTTGTCGGTCGAGATTCTCCCGTAATACTCGTAATTGGTGCCATCGGTGGTGTTGCGCCTGTCGTACCAGGTGGCTACTATTCCCCCATTGGGAGCGGCGGAGAGCGCGGGCTGCCACTGTGGCTGGGTGGTGCTGTCGCTGTTCAGCTTGAACGGGGACGACCATGTGCTGCCATTGTCGGTGGAGCGCACGTAATATGCGTCACCGAGGTCGCCGCCCGCTCCGTGCGCGGCGTAGACATAGCTAACTACGTTTTGGCCCCCCACCTGACCGCTCACGGCGGGCTGGCCCCATTCGGGCACGCGCCAGATCGGGGGTATGGCGAGGAAGCCGCATCCGCTCACATTTGTACCGGCGGGGGTGTAGGTATTGACGGTGATCTGGCTCCAATTAGCGCCGCCGTCGGTCGAGCGGAACATGTAGGTGGTGTCGCTGCCGCCCTCGGTATGGCCGCTGTTGAAGACGGTACCGTCGCCGTTGGGGCTGCCAGTCAACTGGCCGTTGCGTATGAACGGGCTGCTTATTCCCACCGCCACCGGCGCGCTCCAGAGTGTGCCGTCGTCGGAGTAGGTTAGTGTGACCAGTCCGCTCATGCCGTAGTTATTCCATGAGACGTACATGCGCCCGTAGTAGGGGCTGGTGGGGCTGTTGTCCACCCACATCGATTCGCGGTCGTCGCCGCTGCCAACGTGGATGCAGGCCCCGGTGGACCAGTTTACACCGTCGGGTGAGGTCCAGAGGCCGAGGCCCTGGCTGCCGCATGCATTCACTATGAAGCCCGCGAACCATGTTGACAGATGGGCGTTGTATACGACTATAGGGTCGCCGTAGACGCTGCCGTGACCGGAACAGACTGCTGAGTTGGTGTGCCAGGTTGCGCCGCTGTCGGTTGAATAGGCAAGGTTGCCCGCGCAGCCGGGCGTGGATCGAGAATCGTTGAAAGTGACTACGATTGTGCTGCCGTTGGCCCACACCATGCTTTCGCTTTGTGTTACTTTGGGGTAGCTGCCGTCGGGCAGGACTACATTGGCGTCGGTGCCGCCTATGGTCGGCGCGCCCCGGTTGATGGGAACCTGTGCGGGAGAGGCGGCATCGGGCGAGCCACCAGGTTCGTAGCCGCAATAGATCATCGCCCAGGCCGCGTACATGTTTGTTTGCCCGGAGAGGCTTTGCGCGTCGATACTGCTACAATCCACCGGCCATGACTGTGTGTTTGCGCCCGCCGAGGACGAGGTTGTATAGTTGGTGGGCAATCCCGCGCTGGCGTTGACATACCCGAACGCTGTCACCACGATAAAGCCTATCCATACGAAAGCCAGGTAGAATAATCTTCGTCGCATATCCTCTCCTTGGGGCGCTACACAACACAATAAAACAGAATATACCAGACATACCCATAGTAATGCCCAGGCGACGCCATTATATGTGCCACACGATGGACCCGTCAATAAGCGGCAGATGTAGCCATCGCCCGCCTCCTGACCGACCCGCCTTTACGACCCCGGTCCCTTGACGCTGCATTGTGCAGATTTGTACAATAACCTGTAATCCCGTTGTCAGAAATGCGTGAAACGTGAGCTACTGCGTACTTGGTATTGCGTACTGCGTAATCACCCGTTACTTGTCACTTGTCACTCGTCATTCGTCGTTACGTATCACGTTCCGCGTCCCAGGAGGCCATCCGAGATGGAGTACATGTCGAGCCGCGATATACGCAGGCGTTATCTAGAGTTCTTTGCCGAGCGCGGTCACAAGATCGTGCCTTCGTCGTCACTTGTGCCCGCCAATGACCCCACCCTCCTGTTTACCACTGCGGGGATGGTGCAGTTCAAAGATGTGTTCCTGGGCACCGAGACGCGGGACTACAAGCGGGCCACCACCGCCCAGCGGGTGATGCGCGCCGGTGGCAAGCACAACGATCTTGAGAACGTCGGCCCCTCCATCCGTCACCATACCTTTTTTGAGATGCTTGGCAACTTCTCGTTCGGAGATTATTTTAAGCGCGAGGCCATCGCGTTTGCCTGGGAGCTTCTGATCAAGGGGTTCGGCCTCGACCCCAACCGATTGTGGCCCACTATTTACCTGGACGACGACCAGTCGTTTGAGCTATGGCAGGAGGTGGCGGGCGTGCCTGCTAACAGGATCACGCGGTTGGGCAAAGAGGACAATTTCTGGGCTATGGGCGATACGGGGCCGTGCGGTCCCAACAGCGAGATCTACTGGGATTTCTATCCTGAGCGCGGCGACGACGGGACTAACCCCGGTAACGACGAAGCTCGCTTCTTCGAGATCTGGAACCTGGTCTTTATGCAATTCGACCAGCCGGGCGATGGCTCGCTTGTGCCGCTGGAGAAGCCGGGCGTCGATACGGGCATGGGGCTTGAGCGTATGTCGGTGGTGATGCAGGGCGTACACAGCAACTACGACACCGACCTCTTTGTGCCGCTGCTGGAGCGCGCCCGCGAATTGACCGGGCACTCGAAAGAGGAGATGGAGAGGCAGATAGTCTCTTATCGGGTGGTTGCCGACCATGCCCGCGCCACCACATTTCTTATTGGCGATGGCGTAACTCCCGGCAATACCTGGCGCGAGTATGTGCTGCGCCGCG
Source organism: uncultured Chloroflexia bacterium (assembly GCA_963797095.1). Taxonomy (GTDB): domain Bacteria; phylum Chloroflexota; class Chloroflexia; order QHBQ01; family JADMIH01; genus JADMIH01. The sequence goes on from CAWCNY010000002.1 coordinate 461,344, forward strand.
TCATGCGGCGCGCTATGGTGCATGGGCGCAAGCTCGGCCTCGACAAGCCCTTCCTGGGCGAGATCGCCAGGGTCGTGATCGATATGATGGGGGATGTTTACCCTGAGATCGTGCAGAAGCGCGAGTTCATCCTGTCCAACATCCTGCGCGAAGAGAAGATGTTCGGTGATACGCTGGTGGTGGGGTCCAATCGCTTCGACCAGATCGTGAGCGACCTGGGTCTGAAACCGGGAGATGTACTGCCCGGCAAGGAGATGTTCACCCTCTACGATACGTTCGGGCTTTCGAGGGAGATCATCAAGGATATGGCGGTGGCTCGTGAGCTTGATGTAGATGAACAAGGCTTCGAGCAGGCCCTGGAGGAGCAGCGCACGCGCAGCAAGTCGAGCAGCATCCTCAAAGCGGGTGACCGCGAAAACCTCGATATTTACCAGAGCGTGTCGCCGCAGCCGACCGAGTTCCTGGGGTACGATTACAGTTATTTGACAGACGATGAAGGACTAAGGACAAAGGACGAAGGGGATGTCCCGCATGGGAAGGTGCTTGGGATAATAGCCAATAAGGAGGTTGTTCAGAGCATCACCGAAGGCCAGGAGGCGGAGGTCGTGCTTGACCGCACGCCTTTCTATGCCGAGAGCGGCGGGCAGGTTGGCGACAAAGGCTTTCTTGTGTGGGGTGGTGGGCGTTTTGAGGTGCAGGATACTCGGCGGCCCGTGGGCGGGATCATCGTCCACCGGGGCGTTGTGGTCGAGGGCACGCTCAGTAGCGGGCAGGAAGTAGAGGCTATCGTTCCAGGCTCAACGCGCTGGGACACTATGCGCAACCACACGGCCACCCACCTTGTACACAAGGCGTTGCGCGATGTGCTGGGCGAGCACGTCCACCAGGCCGGGTCGGTTGTGGAGCCGGGCAGGCTCAGGTTCGACTTCCACCACGGCCAGCCCGTCAGCCACGACGAACTGATCCGGGTGGAGCGGATAGTGAACGAGCAGATCACCGGCGATTACCCTGTAGAGACCAATGAGATGGACTACCAGCAGGCCGTGGCCGAGGGCGCGATGGCTCTGTTCGGCGAGAAGTACGGCGCTGTGGTGCGGCGCGTGCGCATCCCCGGCTTCGAGAGCCGCGAGTTGTGCGGCGGCACCCACGTCGAGCGCACGGGGCAGATCGGCGCGTTCTTCATTACGTATGAGGGGTCTATCGGCTCAGGTATCAGGCGTATCGAGGCCGTCACCGGGCCGGGTGCTATCGCCTACGCCCAGGAGCGGCGCGATTTGCTTGGCGAGGCGGCGGGTCGCCTCCATACAACGCCCGACCACACCCCCGATGGGGTAGCCAGCCTGCAAGACCAGTTGAAGGAAGCCCAGAAGCGCATCGAGGCTCTTGAGCGCCAGATCGCCAGGGGCGAGACGGGCAGCATGGCCCAGCAGGTGCGCAACGTTGACGGCATCCAGGTGCTGACGGGCAAGGCTAACGTGGGCAGCGTGGAGACCCTGCGCGAGGCGGGCGACCACCTGCGCGACAAGCTTGGTTCGGGCGTGGTGGTGCTGGGGGCTGTGCTGGAAGGCGAGCCGAAACTGGTGGCGATGGTCACACAGGATGTGGTCGCCAGGGGTGTGAGTGCGGGAGAGATCATCGGTAAGATAGCCCCCGAAATTGGCGGCAAAGGCGGCGGCAGGCCCAATATGGCCCTGGGCGGTGGCAAAGACGCGTCAGGGTTGGACCGCGCCCTCGAAATGGTGCCTGAGTTTGTAGCGAGCAAGCTAGGTAACTGAAATTTGGAAGTGAACACGATCTACGCTGCCAACCGTGAGGAGTGGCGGGCCTGGCTGCAAGTTAACCACGCCTCCGAGCCGGACATTTGGCTTATCTTCTACAAGAAGCACACAGGCAAGCCTAGCGTCACTATTGAGGAAGCGATTGAAGAGGGCCTTTGCTTTGGTTGGGTGGACAGCGTCATGAGATCAATTGATGGTGAGCGCTATATGCTGCGCTTCACGCCCCGCAAGCCGAAAAGCAACTGGTCGGAATACAACAAGCACCGCGCTAAGAAGCTCATCGCGGAGGGGCGCATGACCGAGGCGGGGCTGGCGAAAGTCACCTTCCCGCTTGAGGATGTTTCGCCCGGTGAGTGACCTGCCTGATGCACCTCTCCCTTTTCCCGTCGAAAGCGCGGTGTTCGAGGGGAAAGGCGATTTTTGCCGCGCCTTCACGGTCAACCGGGACTGGATATTTCGCTTCGCTTATAACGCGGAAGGCTCGCGCGCCCTTGAGCGCGAAATTGCTCTGCTGCCGAGGCTTGCGCCTACACTTGGCTTGCCTGTACCTGATGTCGCGTATTCAGGGCGTCAACGCGACAACGATTTCCTGTTCGTGGGATACCGCAAGATAGAGGGCGCGCCCCTTTCGCCTGATCTTCTACAACCCCTAACGCTTGATGAGCAGGAGGGCATCGCTCGTGAGTTGGCCTTGTTCCTGCGAGGTTTGCACTCGTTCAGCGTCGCGGGTGCGAGGGCGCTGGGCGTGCCTCAATGCGATTATCCTTTCTGCCGCACCGAGGATGGCATCATTGAGGGGAGCGCAGAAGAGATTTACAAGCGCGAAAGTGATCGCTTGACCAACCACCCCTTATTGGAGAAGTACCTGGAGGAGCAGGTCGTGGGCGCGCTTAGGATGTACGTTCAAGTGCTTGTGAAGGGCCTCCTCAACGAGCCGCAACTGGGTGAAATGCCCGCCGCGCTCGTTCATGGCGATCTATCCGGTGAGCACATCCTGTTTGATACGGAGGCCCGGCGTATCACCGGGGTGATAGATTTCAGTGATGCCATTATCACAAGCCCCTTGCTCGATTTTACCTATTTGTGGGGAGCTTATGGTGCGGATTTCTGCGCCTTGTTGTTCAAGCACTATGAGGTAGATGCCCCCCATCTGGTTATCTATAAGGTACGTCTCTTGCGCCAGTGGCACACGGCACTACGCCTCCTGTGGGCGCTTGACCACGATTATGTGCCAGGGATCGAGCGGTGGGTGCTGGACCTGCTGTACCAGAACACGGGTGCAGGCTCGTAAGAATGCAAGATGCTAGACGCTGGCTTGCACCAGGCGCTGCACCCAGAAGGCAAGGGCGGTTACGGCAAGCGCCCCTGTCGCCAGTATCGCGAACCAGCGGGCGGCTCCACCCCGACGCGCCAGGCTCCACAGGAATATGCCTGCTCCCAGCGATAGCGGAAACACCGTATAGAAAAGGTGCTTGCCGATCATATCGATCTTGTAGTTGGCGACCAGGAATACAGGCAGGATGCTCATCCAGGCGGCAAGCAGAGGGCCGAAAATGCCCGGCCCTGTCGCCTTCTTCGAGTGCGCCCACCAGAGGATAGCAAGCCCCAATAGCCCGGCCAGCAGGGGGATCAGGCTCACAAGGTAGCCTGCCGTCCAACCGAGCAGATCGAACGGCCCTGTCCAATGTACAGTTGCCGGGGCAGAAGCCGCATCCCCTGTCGCCGAGGCGGTGCCCTGCGCGGATGCCGATTGGGGGTCGAGCAACGCGGGGAGGGTGGTGTTTATCAGGATGGATACATACTGCCCGTAATACGACACAAGCGCCAGCGCCCACGCGCCCGCCGTCACCCCGGCCAGCGTCCAGCCCAACCGCCTGGGGCGCGGCAGCTTTCGCCACAGGAGATAGAGTACCAGCAGTCCTACCACCATCGTGTTGAACACGGCGATTGTGGGGAACGCCACCAGGGAAGCCGCCAGCAGAAATGCGAACAGTACCAGCAATCCGGTGGCCCGTCGGGGCGCTTGTCCTGCTTCCTGGGCTGGGGACAGCATGCGCGATGCAGCCGCCAGCAATACTGTCATGCCCGCCACCGTGAGCCACTGCGCCAGCAAGGTGGGCAGTATGCCGTAAGCCAGCGAGCGATAGCTAAGAGGAGTGATAGCATAGATGGCCGCTGCCCACAGCCCGGCCCGCCAGCCGCCTAGCGTGGGGGCATAGCGCGCCAGCAGGCCATAGCAAAAGAGCATGAGGCTCACGTCGAGCAGGCAGGCAAACGCCTTCACCGATGTTTCGAGGTCCCAGGGCAGGAGCGCGAGAGGGGCTGCCACGAAATAGAATAGAGGCGATTTAGGGATAAGCACCGCCAGACCCCATTCGCGCGGCACGCTGCTCAACTGGCCGGGGAAGTAGAGCGCCTGCCAGTTGCCGTGCAGAAGCTCACGTATCCACTTCATGTGCCAGGGCAGATCGATGATCGCCACGCCCGGCAGATTCACCGCCCCGAAGCGCACCAGGAACGCCGCCGCTACCAGACCGGCGATCACACGCGCACCCAGGCGCGCGTTCGGCACCAGACGGCGGGCAATAACCTCCGTCACGATTAAGAGGAGATAGGTAGCGACAAAACTGCCTGCCAGCGAGAATCGCCCCACCGCTGCCGTCACGGGCAGATGAACCCATGCCAGCGCGCCATCGAGCAATACGGCGGCGATCAGCGCGGTCAGGAGGGGTGCTAATAGTTGTTTGCGTGAAAAATAGTGCGATACATAATACGTGACGCGTGATTTTGGTTTGGGTGGTACTGGGTATTTAGCCGGTGCTTCGATTGGATAGAATGCTCTGCCTACCAGGATATAGACCAGCAGCACCGTTAGCGCTATGTATACCAGTTGTATCAGCGACGGCACTACGAAGCCTGGGCCTTGCGGCGAGACTTCCACCTGGTCGAGCATGATACCGTAGATCTGGCTGGGGAGGTCGGGGCGCGGGTAGCCTGGTGTGCGCATCTCGATTACGAGGTCGCGGGAGGCTACAGCGTGCGCGTATGATTGGTCGACGCTGAGCGTGATGGTGCGCCAACCCTCCGAGATTGTCTCGTCCAGGAAGGTCTCGCCGTTTACGATGATAGTGGTGGGGACGCTTGCTCGCCCCGCGTTGAGTGTGAGGGTTACGGTGAAGGGCACACCCCCACCCGTGCCCGGCAGGTCGATATAGCCGTAGGCGTCGGACCAACGGAATGTGCGCCCGGTGCCATCTTCGACCAGGGCGTCGTGGAAATTGAGCGCGTAGGCGGTGTCGCCTGCCCCGCCTACATCAATAGTGTAGGCGTGCCGCACCTGGTAAGCAGCCACGCCCCCCACCACCGCAATCGCAAGCAAGATGAGGAGGGCAGGTTGCGCCAACAATCCTACGAGAGCCTGCGCCTCGTATCTGAGCCGGTGGACCATAGAATTAGTATAAACCATCGTTTGGCGTTCGTCCCTTGTTGCCCAGCCTTATCAACGCGATTTGCACATCCCCTTTACCGTTATATAATGGTCGTAGACCCCCGAAGGGCCGGAGGGGTTTTGTTGCTGTCGCCTATCGCTGGAAATCAGGGCTGCATGGACACACCGGAAGCAAAAGATTTCGATCCAACGATCCACACCGCCGAGTATGTAGCGATCGAGCACGATGAATCGTTCGCCCAGATCCGCGACAAAGTAGAGGACGCTCTCGCCCGCACGCCGAACGTAATCCTCGTCATTCCGCGCGGAACGACGGCCTTCCACACAACCCAGGATTTCCTCGCGTTGGGCAAGATCCAGTGGCGGCGCGAAGTGCGCGTGGCCGTGGCCACCCCCGACCCCACCATCGCGGGCCTTGCTCGCGTGCTTGGCTTCCATATAGTTGAGCCTCCGGCAGATCACCCAGCGCTGGCTGGCGACCCCGGCCTTGATAACGGCACAGGCTCCGAAGATGAAGGCGGCACGATTGAGAAGCCCACATCGCCGCTTCCCCTGGGCGGCCTGCCCGGTATGCCCGAATGGGTGATCTCACCCACCATCCCCGGTTCGACATACACGCCGAAGGTATCTACATCGGGCAACCTGACCACTTCTACGTGGCTCAATATGCCGGGGGATGGGATGGGCGCTTCGCCCTCGTTGGCGGCTGACGCCTTTAAGCCCGCAGCACGCTCAGGCCAGCCCCCTCCACGGCGCAGACCGCGCCAGACGGGCCATCTCCTTCCCACACAACTGCCCGACCTGGCTCCCGACCCCGCACTTGATCAGGATTATGGAGACGCCCAGCCTGAAACAGGGGACGAGGCTAAAGCCCGCCTGGCGGTGCTCGATAGCAAAGCGTACCGGAGTGGGCGGGGTTGGCGGTACGGGGGCAGTCTCAGGCAAGGGCGATTAGGGCGCGTGCTTGTGGCGGTCGCTGTTGTGCTGGTGCTTTCTCTGGTGGCGGCCTCCAGCTATGCTTACGTGTATCTTCCTGAGGGTGTGATCTCCGTTGTTCCTCAGAGCAAGACCATCACCGACCTGACCGTTCGAATAACGGTGGCTACGGGCCAGCCCAACCCCCTTGGCACGCCTGATGGTTCTTCATCGATTGAGCCATCGGAACCGGGGTCGAATGTCATCAGCGCGCAATCGCTGGCGGCCCTCACCATCACACAGACCCTCACGGAAGAATCGACCGCACCATCAACCGGCACACGCCAGATACCGACCGGGCAGGCGCAGGGCGTCCTTCACTTCATCAATAACGCCGAGCAGACCAAGTTTGTGCCCGAAGGGACGGAGTTCACAGCCGCTAATGGGGTGGTGTTCAAGACCACCCAGGCGGGCACAGTTCCGGCGGCGAATGTGCTGGCGCAGGTGTTTGGCTTGCTCGATCTGCCCGTTGTCGCGTCGGTGGAAGGCCCGGACGGCAATCTGTCGGTAGGGGACCTTTCGGGCTACTACGGGAATGTGCGCTATATAAACAACACGCCCATCAATGGCGGCTCCCTCCAAACGGTGAACGTGGTTACCCAGGAGGATATCGACAACCTGAGAGCCGACCTGATGTCGCGAGTGGAGGCGCGCGTGAACGGCGCGATCTCGGAGGCTGCTCTAGCAATGCCGGGCCAGAAGTTGATCGCGGGGAGCACCCACCTTGAGAACCCCACGGTTGAAGTCAACCACCAGGCCGGTGAGGACGGCGACTCTGTGACGGTGAAGGTGACAGGCGTGGCCGTCGCTTATACATACGACGAGGCGGAGATGGCCGACCAGGTTCGGCAGGCCGTGTATGATTACGTTCAGTCCAACGAGCCCGCCAACTACGGCCCGGTGACAGACCTCAACAGCATTACCCTTTCTGATCCTGTGTTGCAACCCTCCGGAGGGGGCGCGCAGGGCCTTGTCCTCTATGCTGTTACTGCCTCGGCTCACGTCAAGTACACTCTTACCCCTGTGCTCGCGGGGCAGATACGCACGCTTGTGAAAGGGAAGAATGTGCGCGAGGTGCCAGGCATTGTTTCGCGGCAGTACGGAAGTTATGTGGCGGTGGGGAATATCCAGTCGAGGGTGTTGTGGTTCAATATAGACAAACTTCCCGATGATGCCACCCGCATAGAGATACAGCAGTCGGGGGCGGCTTCGAATAATACGGCGACGCTGCCCCTATCGGGCGCGCAACCCGGCAGCGACCAGCGATAATCATGCGCATAGCACCGGGTACTCAGCAGCCATGATGCCCCACCACATCTACTTCGGCGATAATCTGCCCATCATGCAATCGCTGCCCGATACCCTGGCCGACCTCATTTACATTGACCCTCCATTCAATACCGGCAAATCGCGGGCGCGCACGCAGCTTACCACCGTGCGCTCTGACAATGGCGACCGCACAGGATTCGCGGGTCGCAGGTACGCCACCACCGAAGTAGCCACCCGCGCCTATACCGACGCGTTTGACGACTACCTCGCTTTCCTGGAGCCTCGCCTTCGCGAAGCCTACCGCCTTCTTGCCCCCCACGGCACGCTTTATTTCCATATCGACTACCGCGAGGTGCATTACTGCAAGGTGCTGCTGGATACGATCTTCGGGCGTTCGTCTTTCCTGAACGAGGTAATCTGGGCCTACGACTACGGGGCGCGCACCCGCCGCAAGTGGCCTCCCAAGCACGATAACATCCTGGTGTATGTCAAAGACCCCGGCAGCTACACCTTCAATGCCGATGCGCTTGACCGCATCCCCTATATGGCCCCCGGCCTGGTCGGTCCAGAGAAAGCAGCCAGGGGGAAGACCCCTACTGACACCTGGTTCAATACCATAGTGCCCACCAACAGCCGCGAAAAGACGGGATACCCCACACAGAAGCCCCTCGCCATCCTCCGCCGAATGATTACGGCATCGTCCAATCAAGGCGATTTAGTGCTCGATTTCTTCGCCGGCAGCGGCACCACGGGCGCGGCCTGCCTTGAGCTTAACAGGCGCTTCATCCTCGTAGACGACAATCCCCAGGCCCTGGAAGTCATGTCGCACCGCTTCGCGAACGTGGACGGCATCGAGTGGATAGGTTACAATCCACTCTGATATAAAAGGGGTGCAGGAAGACCCCTGCCGGGGCTGGGTGGTGTCCTCCACTCTCCAACTTCTTCTTTCATTGGCGGGCCTCCCCGCCTAAAGTTACTCTGCGGTGATATTTCTTTATGCGTACCCTTGCCCTTGACATAGGCAAACGCCGCATCGGTGTGGCGGTCAGCGACCCTCTCGGCCTGGTGGCGCGCCCGGTCGAGACTTTGCAAAGCGTTTCCCTCAATAAAGATGTAGCCTATATCACCGACCTTGCCAAAAGCCTGGCCGCCGAGACTATCGTGGTGGGCGACCCTATCCACATGAGCGGCGACCCCAGCCCCATGTCGGGCCGCGCCCGCAAGTTCGGCGAGCTGCTGGCGCAGGTGTCCGGGCTTCCCGTTGTCTACTGCGATGAGCGGCTGACCACAGTTGAGGCCCAGAGAATACTTCAGGACTCAGGAGTGCAGCCGCGCAAGATGCGCCAGCAGATCGATGCTGTGGCCGCCGCCGTGATACTGCAAAGCTACCTCAATACCCTCAAGCCCCCACGGGCCGAATCCGATCCATTGGAGGATAGATACTGGTGAAATACCCCATTTTCGACGGACATAACGACCTGCTCTTTATGGTGCACTACCCGAGCGTAACGGGTGGCCGCGATTTCTTCAAGCGCAATGCTACGGGCCATATAGATTTGCCACGGGCGCAGGCAGGCGGCCTGGCGGGCGGTTTCTTCGCCGTTTATGTGCCTGCCGAGCCGCCATACCGCAAGCCCTATGGCAAATCCGATACCGTCCATACCGCAACCGGGTATGAGACCCCTATGGCCCGCGAAATCGGGCACGAATATGCGCGCCGCGAGGCCCAGGCGCTAATCTCCACCCTCTATGAACTTGAGAGTGAGGCCAAGGGTAAAGTAAAAGTGGTGCGCACCACCGCCGAAATAGAGCAGTGCATAGAGGATGGCACGCTGGCCGTTATCCTCCATTTCGAGGGTGCCGAGCCTATCGACCCCCAGCTTGAACTGCTACCTTCCTACTACGATAAAGGATTGCGCTCGCTTGGTATTGTCTGGAGCAGGCCCAACGCCTTCGGCCACGGCGTACCCTTCCGTTTCCCCCACAGTCCCGATACAGGCCACGGCCTGACAGCCGCCGGAGAAGAGTTGGTGCGGGCCTGCAACCGTCTCGGCATACTGATCGATATGGCCCATCTCAATGAGAAAGGTTTCTGGGACGTGGCTCGCCTTTCGACCGCCCCGCTGGTCGTTACGCACACCGCCGCCCACGCCATCAGCCCCTCCACACGCAACATCACCGGCAGGCAACTGGACGCCATCAAGGAGAGCGACGGCATGGTTGGCCTCAACTTCAACGTGCGCGATGTACGCGCCGATGGTAAGGAGAACGTTGATACTCCCCTGTCGGACTACGTGCGCCAGGTTGACTATCTTGTTGAGCGCATCGGAATAGACCGCGTGGGCTTTGGCTCGGACTTTGATGGCGCGCTCATTTCCAGCCATATCGGCGATGCTGCCGGCCTCCCTGGCCTGGTGTCGGCCCTGCAGGAGCACGGTTACGATGACGAAGCTCTCGGCAAACTGACGCACCAGAACTGGTTGCGCGTGCTTCGCAAGACCTGGGGCGAGTGAACATCCTCCCTGTGCTTCTTGTGTTATTTGTAGGTTCCCTTTGCGCACAACTGAACAGGAATTCAGCAACTCAGCACCCAGGAAGATTGAGTACTTATGGCGTTTGCCACATACAACGACCTGAACGCCGAGGCTATGCGCCTGTACGGCGATCAGGAATACGGCGCGGTTTACGACCTGCTCACCCGTGAGGGCGAGCGCTTCCCCGATCAAGCATTCACGGTGCTCTATTTGCGGTCGTGCATGGCTGCTCGCCTGGGCCAGAACAATCAAGCTATCGATTTGCTTCGCGATGCGCATAATAGGGGCATCTGGTACGGCGAGCAGATGATGCGCGCCACCCCATCCTGGCAGCATCTCCAGGGCATGCCCGCGTTCGAGGAGATGGTGGCCCTATTCAAGGCGGATGAGAAAGATGCCTATGTTGGCCCGCTCATGCTTGTGGCCGAACCCGGTGGAGGTTGCACAGGAGAGAGGCCATGCCCGGCCCTCATAACGCTCCACGGCAACGGGCAGAACGCGCGCCTCTCATTGGAGGGGTGGAGCGAGGTCGCTGGCCTGGGGTGGTTGCAGGCTTCGATCCAATCGTCGCTGGTGATGGCACCCGATTCCTTCATTTGGGACGATCAGGAGGTTGTTCTGGGTGAGATAGCTGATCACTACGCCGAACTTACAGGCAAGTACGACATAGACATAGATCGGGTGGTGCTGGCGGGTTTCTCGATGGGTGGGGAAACCGCCGTGCGTGCTGCACTCCTGGGCACGATCCCGGTTGCAGGTTTCATACTGCTGGGACCGGGCGGCCCCACAATCGATGAGCCTGATCTCTGGCTGTGGTTATTACAGGAAGCACGCTCTGCGGGACGCTCTTTGCGCGGGTACGTCTTCCTGGGTGAGAATGACGATGCGGTTCTGCCTGATGCTATCAGGAAGCTGGTCGTTCTGCTGAATGAGAACGGCATCCCGTGCGAACTGGAGGATGTGCCGCGCATCCGCCACGAATATCCCCAGGACTTCGCGCCCCGCATCGCCAGGGCGTTAGCCTTCATCCTGCAACCGCCTGAGCAGGCTTAATATAGAAAATGGGCGGCGAAGCCCCCATTTTCTATATTCTCATTGATTCTCAGGGCAAAGGGATGGTTCTGCCGCTTGCTGCGGGTTGCACTTCCACGTGGAGAGACACCTCTGTCGTGTTGGGTTGGATATGCGCCGCCGCCAGGTCGCTTTCGTCCCTTTCTTCGGCTCGCCGGAAGTAGGTTAGTGGCGCTGTCGAAGGCCCTGATGTGCTCTCGCCAAGCGCAGAGTTTTCGGGCACGTATATCTCGGCTTCCTGGGTTGAAACTTCCACTCGCGCTTTCTCCCGCCGTGTGGAGTAGACGACCGCCAGCACTATTGATACGATCAGCCCCAGGTAGATAGCGCGGTCGCCATCGAACAGGCCGCCAAGCGTGTCGAGCAGATTTTGCTGGCGCACAGGAGCAACTACCGGCTCTCTCACCGGCACAGGCTGGTCGCCCGCGCTGTCTATCTTCTCCCCTGTCTGGTTGGCGACCTCGCCTGCCACCAGGCCCACGATCAGGCTGTCGAGGTTCTGCACCGTGAAGTTGTCTACGTGCTTATCGGTGTAGACACCGGGCGCGCCCGATACGCCATTGGCGTAGGTCAGGAAGACGAACTGCCCCTGCGTGACCTGGGCGAACTGGCGGAACACATACTCGCCATCCGTGTCGAGGCTGCTTGCGCCCACCGGGAATATCTTGATCCCTCTGGCAACCGCTTCATTCAGCAGCGTGGGATAGCTTGGGTCGTTGGCGTAGTCGAGATGCGGGGGCGCATCGCCCACCAGCACGATCAAGCGGAGCCTTCGCCCTGTGCTGTTGTCGGCCCATCCCTGGAGGTGGATCGCCTCATCCAGGCCCGCGTCCACCGATTCCGGTGTATCGCCGCCACCTGCTGCCTCTACGTTCGCCAGGTTTGCCGAGAACTGCGAGATGTCGGAGGTGAAGTCCCACTGGCGCGTGACATAGTCGTCACCCCTGTCGCGGAAGGCCACCAAACCGAAGCGCGGTGCGCTGCTGCCGGGCAACTGCTCGATCCTGCCTGCGATACTGCCAACAGTCTCCTTGATCTTATCTATCTCATCGCCCATACTGCCCGTTGCATCGAGAAGAAAGACCATATCGATGCCTACTGGGCCGGTGTTATCCGTCATGCCCGCCAGTGTCACTACCCGCTCCGGCCCGCCTATTTTCACCGTTGCCTCTACGGTGGACTGGCCCCGGCTGATCACGGCGCGTAGCTCCTGGGCCTGTGTTATGCCAGCCGCTTTCGGAAGGAAGAGAGCGCGCCCGTCGCTTACCGTCTGCCCATCGAATACCTGCCTATCGCCGTCGAATAGCTGTACACGCGCCCCCGCTACGGGCGATTGTGCGCTATCGAGCACCCTGATGAAGAGCCTCTGCGATACGTCAATTGGGATCATGCCGCCGTAGTAGCCCTGGAGATAATTCAGGTACTCCTGGTATTTGGCGTTGTCGTCAACCTGCCCGGCGGTGAGCGGCGATTGGTATTGCGGCTGGTAAATGGTGCCGCCTCGGACGGTTTCGCTGCTGCCTGTTGTCAATGCAGGTGTATCGGCGCCACCCGTACTTTCATCTGGCGCTTTTATAGTTCCGGCACTATAGTCGAACTCAGGCGCTTCCATGCCTGTGGTAGACGTGGGCGCTGCCATTGGCGATCCACCTGTGTCAACCGGCACGAATTCAAGGTCCGGCTCGATAGGGGAAAGCCCAACGCCCGGCACGCTGTTACTAACCCATAGGGGCTTGAAGAATCCGAATCCAGCCCCCGCTACCAATACAACCAGTAGGCCAAAGCTCGCCCATTTGAACAGACGGCGTCTCATCTTGTACCTCCTAATAACAGGCATAGGACCAACCCGACACTAGGAGAACGCCGTCTTCGCTAAAATTGTTCCACTCTTTGATGCAAGAATGGTGGGCAAATTATCTTGTGGTAGTCGGTAGTCGGTAGTCGGTAGTCGGTAGTCGGAGGACGAGTGACGAGTGACGAGCGATGGAATACGCAATACGCAATACGCAATACCCCTACTCTGCTGGTGCCCGGCAGATGAACTCTACCTCGTTGCCGTCCGGGTCGTCTATGTACATGGTCCTGCTGGCTAGCACCGGGTGTTTGCCGGGGCGTGGCGCGTATCCTGCCTCTACCAGTGCGGCGTGTTGCGCGTCGAATTCATCTTCGGGTAGCTCCAACGCCATGTGGTGCAATTGGTAACCGGAAGGCTGTTGCTTGACCTCCTCGCTCTTGGGTACAAGCACAATCATCACGGGGATGCCCGCGTTCCCCTCGCCCACTTTGAGAAACGCATTAGGTAGATGGGGAGGCGATATCACCTCCATCCCCAGCAGGTCTCTGTAGAAAGCCAGCGCCTTCTCTTTGTCAGCCGTCCACAGCACGATCTCAGATATCCCCACAACCCGCTTCATTTCGATTACCTCCTATTGAATAGACTTATGGAGATTATACCACCGCAATCCTCCCTAATACTCGTCACTCGCCACTCGCCACTCGCCCTCCATGCTATAATCTCCCATGGACATCCTGGTCACAGGCGGTACGGGTTTCCTTGGCCGCCATCTTGTGCGGGCGCTCCTTAACGACGGCCATATAGTGCGCCTTACGGGGCGCAACATGGACGATGAGGGTGTGCAAGCGCTCCTTCGAGATGGTGCAGTGCCGGTGCGTACCGACCTGCGCGACCGTGTCGCCACTAGCGAGTCGTGCAAAGGCGCTGAAGTAGTGTTCCATGTGGGGGCGCTTTCGGCTCCGTGGGGCAAACGCTCGGAGTTCTTCGCTACCAATGTGGGCGGCACGCGCTCTATCGTCGAGGGATGCCTGAAGCATGGGGCAAAGCGTCTCATTTACGTGTCATCCCCAAGCGTCCTGTTCGATGGGCACGATCACATCAACCTGCCCAACGATGCTCCCTATCCGAAGAGTTTCACCTCGGTTTACTCCCTCACGAAGAAACTGGGAGAGGATGCAGTGAACGCGGCAAGTGGAAGGGTTGAGACCGTCATACTGCGGCCCAAGGCTATGTTCGGGCCAGGCGATGTGGCCCTTCTCCCGCGCCTGATCACGGCTGCACGTCGAGGTCGCCTGCCCCAGATAGGCGACGGGCGCAACCGGGTTGACCTCACCTACGTGGACAACGTGGTGCACGCACTACGCCTCTCGATGCACTCTTCAAAGGCTGTAGGGAAGACCTACACAATCACCAACGACGAACACCCGGCCCTCTGGCAGGTGATCCGCCACACCCTCAAGCGGCTGGGCCTCCCGACGAAACTGCGGAGTATTCCTATACCCGTGGCGCTTGCCATGGCGGGTGCTATGGAGGCGCTTGCCGCTGTGACAGGTCGAGAGCCGACGTTGACCCGCTACTCGGCAGCCATCCTTGCACGCACCCAGACCTACGACATATCAGCCGCCAAACGCGACCTGGGCTACACGCCTGTTGTTCCGTTCGCGGAAGGAATGGAACGCACACTTGATGATCTGGACCTGGCTTGAGAGGGGCGTTACATCTCCCCATTTTGTACGGCGATGCACTCGATAGAGATCAAAAGACCACGCGGTAATTGAACAATCGGGACGGATCTCGCGGGTGGGTTCTCGGGGAAGAACTCAGCATAGAGCTGGTTGAGGGTCGCAAAGGCTGTGGCATCGGCGCAAAATATGGTGGTTTTTACGACATGTGCTAGACTACTACCTGCGGCCTGAAGTACTGTCGAAAGATTCGCGAAGGCTTGCCGGGCTTGTTGCTCGAAACCGTCGCCTGCGAGGCTGCCTGTTGCTGGATCCAGTCCGGGCTGACCTGAGACGAAAAGGAAGTCCCCGGCTTTCACCACCTGAGAATAGGGGCCAAGTGCTTGAGGCATAGCCGGGCTGGTCACTGATTGGTGCTCAAGAGGCATCTCTCATTCTCCTTCGTCGGCAATCTACTCTACCAGTCGTCCCACTTCAGGGACAAATGGAACCAGTAAGTTCTTGCTATGGGGTCATTATCGACAACTGCCTCCGTAAATACAATTGGGCTGACTACCCTGTCGGAAAAGATGCAAGCCAAGGTGAAACTTCATATTCTTGACACAGGCTACACAGTAGCAATCGAGCGCATCCTAATACGGGGTGGGGGCTTTCGCAAGGTGGTTTGCCACTCCCTTGTGGGCCTTCTGCTTCACCCTGAGCGTGGCCCGATCCTGTTCGATACCGGGTATGCCCCCCGCATCATGGCAGCCACCCGGCGCTCCCCATACAGGCTCTATCGCTGGATCACGCCCCTCCATGTGAAGCCTGAAGAGGCGGTCGTATCGCAACTTTCTCGCTTCGGCCTCACTCCTGACGATATTCGTTACGTCATACTCTCCCACTTCCATGCCGATCACATCGCGGGCCTGCGCGATTTCCCACAGGCCCGGATCGTCGCAAGCCGCTCCGCTTATGAGGATGTCGTTCCCAGGCGTGGGTGGCGCGCTCTCCAAAAGGCGTTCCTGCCAACGCTGATGCCCCCCGACTTCGCCCCCCGTGCTCTATTGCTGCCCGAGTTCACTGGTGATGCACTTCCCGGCCTGGGGCCTACCCATGCCCTGTTCGATGATGGCTTCCTCCTATTGGTGGCTTTGCCGGGTCATGCGCACGGACAGATAGGCTTGTTGGCTGTAACGGACAAGGGCCGTGTTCTCCTTGCCGCCGATGGCTGCTGGATGCTCCGGCAGGTGCGCGATCAAGCCCCTCCCCACGCCATCACCGCCATCCTGGCCGACGATATGCGGGCGGTACGCTCGACCATCGAGAACCTGCACACTTTCACCCAGGCGTGCCCCGATGTACGCGTTGTGCCCTGCCACTGCCCGGAGGCCTTCGCCCGCGAGGTGGAACAGGCGTGAACCGCCTGCAAACCCTCATTCTGACCATCTTCCACTTCGTGGCGGCTCGCTGGCGGTGGCGCACTTTGCGTGGCAAGCGCCTTCGCCAGTATCAGGAGCGCCGTGCCCGGCGCATCGTCCGCTACGCCCAGGCCCGATCGCCCTTTTACAGGCGTCACTGGGCAGGGCACGATCTTGGCCACTGGCGTTCGCTGCCCGCGGTAGACAAACGGCTGATGATGGACAACTTTGACGACTTCAACACAGCCGGGCTGAAGCGCGATGATGCAATGGCGGTAGCTTTGCACGCCGAGCGAAGCCGCGATTTCGCCCCCACCTTGCGCGGTTACACGGTCGGGTTATCGTCCGGCACGTCGGGCCACCGGGGCATCTTCCTGGCGAGCGCATGGGAGCAGGCCACGTGGGCGGGCTGCATCTTGTCGCGCACGCTGCACACCCTGCGCCCCCGCAAGCTGCGCGTGGCCTTCTTTCTGCGCTCCAACAGCAACCTATACGAGAAGGTGGGCGGGATCCTTATTCGCTTCCGCTTCTTCGACCTGATGCTTCCGGTTGAGCAAGCTGTCGAGCAACTCAACGAATTCAAGCCTCACATCGTGGTAGGCCCGCCCTCCCTGCTCAGTTTCCTGGCCGGTGCACAGGAGCGCGGCACCCTCTCAATAGAGCCTGAACGCCTGGTATCCGTGGCCGAGGTGCTCGAACCCCAGGACGCCGAGCGTTTGACCTGCGTCTTCGACGCACCAGTGCACCAAATCTACCAGTGCACTGAGGGTTTACTCGCGATCTCTTGCCGCGAAGGCTCCCTCCATATACAGGAAGACCTTGTAGTTATGCAACTGCAACCTTTGGACGACGAATCTCAGCAATCGGAGGTCAGCGGTCAGAAGTCGATGGGAGCCACACCAACCCATCGTCCGGTTTCGCCCATCGTCACCGACCTGTGGCGCACCACGCAGCCTATCATTCGGTATCGCCTGAACGATGTGTTGCGTGTGTCCGATACGCGCTGTGCATGTGGCTCACCGTTCCGCGTGATCGAGGCCATCGAAGGGCGTTGCGATGATATCCTCTATTTCCACTCGCAAGGGGGCGGAGAGCGTCCATTCTTCCCAGACACCATCCGCCGAATGGTTCTGCTGGCAGGTTCGGGCATCGAAGACTATTATGCCGTCCAGGAGCGCCCAGGCCATCTGCGCATCCGCCTGACCGTTGCCCCCGGTGCGTCTTTTACCCATATCGCGGACGAAGTTGCCGCTAATGCGCAGGAGACCATAGCCTATTATAGCTGCTTCCCCGCCGACCTCCAGGTAGAGCAGGGCTTGCCCACCCTCCCTGCGAGCGTGAAGCGCCGCCGTGTAGTCTGCATGAGCTTGCAGCAATGACTATGGAGCCGTCCAACATCACCCTCCTGGCTCTCGGCTCGCGAGGGGATGTGCAGCCCTTTATCGCGCTGGGGCTTGGATTAATAGCGAAGGGCTTTGGCGTGCGTGTGGCCGCTGCCGAAGATTACCGCGACCTGGTCGAATCGTACGAGGTTGCCTTCGCTCCCCTGGTTGGCAGCATACGCGATTTCATGGACCGCCAGATGATCTATGCCATGCTGGACGAGCCTGACAACCCTTTGCGCTTCATTACGGGCATGATGGACAGTGTGCGCCCTTTGATCGTGCGCCTGGTGGGCGATATCTACTCTGCCTGTCGCGGGGCAGACGCGGTGATCGCCTCCACCCTGGGCTACTATGGCGGCTATGACGTGGCTCAGGCCCTCGACATCCCCCTCTATGTGACACATCTTCACCCCAACGTGCCGACGCGGGCCCACCCGCACGTTTTCCTGCCGCATCTCGCTCCCTGGGTCCCGACCATCCTGCGTGGCTTGTACAACCGTCTTACCCATAAGCTGACGGAAGCCGCCTACTGGACCTTCATCCTGGGGCCGCTGAACCAGGCGAGACGTGAGGTGCTGGGTCTACCTCCTTTGCTGCCGGCTGATATAATAGAGCGCATCGGAAACCCGCTCAGGCCTATGTTGCATGCCTACTCTCCCCTGCTCACTCGTACGCCTCCCGATTGGGGTCGTGACGTTCACATTACCGGCTACTGGTTCCTCGATGAGCCGCCGAGCTGGACGCCCGACCCCGGCCTCGCGGACTTCCTGGGTGAAGGTGCGCCGCCGATATACGTCGGTTTCGGCAGCAACCTTGTGGGGCGCGATCCCGACCGGATCACCCTCCTGGTGTTGAGTGCCCTGGAGCGCACCGGGCAGCGCGGCATCATCCTGAGCGGCTGGGGCGACCTGGGGAACATCGACCTGCCCGATACCGTATATAAGGTGGAGAGCGTGCCGCATAGCTGGCTTCTCCCACGGGTGAAGGCGGTAGTTACCCACAGCGGGGCAGGGACGCTTGCCGCCGCGCTGAGAGCGGGCGTGCCTCCCATAGCTGTACCGTTCTTTGGCGACCAACTTTTCTGGTCGGAGCGAGTGTCGCGCCTGGGCCTCGGCCCTGAGCCTGTACCGCGCCGCGACCTGTCGGAGGATCGCCTCGTATCGGCAATCGAGCAGGTGCTTAATGATACAAGTATGCGCGAACGAGCAGCACTGTTAGGTAAGCGCATCAGCCAAGAGCGCGGCGTCGAGAACGCCCTACAGGCACTGGGTTGGGACAAAGCACCACCCCATTAGCCCGCAAGAACCACCACCTTCAAACTTCAGACCATGACCTGCTAAGAGAAAAGAGACAACGAATGCTACCGATAAGGATCGCGGGTATAGGACACTATCTGCCGGAGCGGCGCGTGACCAGCGCCGAGTTGGAGGAGCGCCTTGGCATACCTGCCGGGTGGGTGGAGCGCGTCACGGGCGTGCGCGAGCGCCGCTATTCGTCGGGGGATACAGGCGTGGATATGGCGGTTGCTTCCTGCCGTGCGGCCCTCGAAGCTTCGGGGGTGCGCCTGGATGATGTGGACGCAATCGTTGGCGCATCTACTGCTCCCCACCAGGCGATCCCCTGCACCGCAGCCCTGGTTGGGAGAGCGTTGGGCGCACCCGACGGCAAGAGCGCCTGCTGGGATGTGAATGCCACCTGCCTCAGCTTCATGTTTGCTCTGCAATCCGTAGCTCACATGGTATCGGCGGGCGTCTACCGCAACGTCCTCCTTTTCAGCAGCGAGCTTACATCTCTCTCACTCAATCCCAAAGAACGGGAAAGCGCCGTGCTGTTTGGCGATGCCGCCGCTGCCGTGCTGGTTACGCGCAGCGCCCAGAGCGAGGCAAGCAGTTTGTGGCGCTCTCATTTCGTCACCTACACCAGCGGAGCGGAACTCACCCGCATAGTGGGCGGCGGCACCGCTCACCACCCCAACGACCCATCTACTACCCCCGAAATGAACCTTTTCAGCATGCAAGGCCCCGCCATCTTCAAGATGGGTGCGCGCTTCCTTGGCCCTTTCCTCGACGATTTCTTTCGCTCCATAGAGCTTGACCGCACCGGTTTCGATGCGGTGGTTCCGCACCAGGCCAGCAGACACGCTATAGAGATGCTCATAAAGCAAGGTATCAACCGCGAGCAGATTGTCATGAACCTTGCCACCAGGGGCAACTGCATCGCCGCCTCGATCCCCCTGGCCCTCTCCGAGGCTGTCCAGAGTGGCCGCGTCAACCGAGGCGATAACGTGTTGCTGGTGGGCAGTGGCGCAGGTTTCACACTTGGGGCGATGGCGCTGACATTTTAGGAGTTCCTGGTTCCAAGTTCCAAGTTGGGGGAGTGCAAACCAGGAACCAGGAACCAGGAACCAGGAACTTTGAAAACAGCCTTAGTAACAGGCGGAGGAACCGGTATCGGAGGCGGGATTGCGCTTGCATTGGCCCGTCGTGGGTACGGCGTGGCACTGGCCGGTCGGCGCGCCGATCCCCTGAATGAGGTGGCCCGCCTGTTGGAGGGTCGTGGGGCGCGCTGTAGCTCTTCCCGCCGACCTGTCGAATCCCGCTGAACTTGGTGGCCTTTTAGAGCGTGTGCGCCTGGCTCTTGGCCCTCTTGACCTGCTTGTGAACAACGCGGGCACCATGGTGGGCGGCAACCTTGCTTCGCTTACCTACGAAGAGGTATCCAGAGCGGTCGCGACCAATCTCACCGCCCCTATCGAGCTAACCCGCCAGGCGCTTCCCGATTTGCGCGAGCGCCGGGGCGCGGTAATCTTCATCGCTAGCACCATGAGCATCGTGCCCATGCCCTCAGCCTCCATCTACTCCGCTACCAAGGCAGGCATCAGGGCTTTCGCGGATAGCATCCGCTATGAGCTTGAGCCTGCGCGCGTGCGCGTGCTGGTGGCCTACCCTCCACCCACCGATACGGCCATGATCAGGGGTATGGATCGCGTTTCCGGCCTGCCGCGCTTCCCCAAGCGCAACCCTGCGTTAGTTGGCGAGCAAATAGTGCGCGCCCTTGTGGAGGGACGCAAAGAGCTAATCTTCGTCGGCGACCGCGCTTTCTCCCTCCTCTATAGGATGTCTCCCTCCCTGGTAAGAGCCATATTTCGCACACAGCGCGCCCGCTTTGAAAGGATGATGATGTCCACGCGGAGGGAGCGATAGCTTCTCGTTTGGTGTATACTTTGGAACCTTGAATCTTGAGCCGTGAATACTTGCGAGGAAAACCTTGTCTATTGAAACCTATTTGCAAGCCATACCCAAAGCCGAACTACACGTTCACCTCGAAGGCTCAATCCTCCCCGGCACCCTCCTTACCCTGGCGCGGAACAACAACGTGGCTTTGCCTGCCAACACCGTCGAAGGACTGCGTGAATGGTTCCGTTTTCGCGACTTCCCTCATTTTGTCGAGATCTACGTTGCCATTACCCGCTGCCTGCGCACAGCCGCCGATTACGAGCTGGTAGTTCACGAGTTCGGGGCCGAGATGGCCCGCCAGAACGTGCGCTACGCTGAGGCGACCTTTACCCCCGGCACCCACCACGCGCTCGGTGTGCCGTTTGATGTTTATTTTGCCGGCCTTACGCGAGGCCGCGAGCGCGCACGCGCCGACTTCGGCGTGGAAATTACGTGGATTTTCGACATTGTGCGCGACAACCCCGACCCCAAGCACCCGGAATACACTCTCTGGGCAGCAATCGAAGGTATGCAGGATGGTGTGATCGCCCTCGGACTTGGCGGCTATGAAGCTCCCCATCCGCCGGATAGCTTCGCCCCCTGGTTCGAGCGCGCACGGCAGGCGGGCCTACATACCATTCCTCACGCGGGCGAAACCGGCGGCCCCGACAGTGTTTGGAGCTCAATCCGCAAGCTACATGCCGAACGGCTGGGCCACGGCGTGCGCTCCATCGAAGACCCCGCTTTGGTCCAATACCTGGCCGAAAGCGGCATCCCGCTTGAGGTTTGCCCCACCAGTAACATGCGTCTGGGCCTCTACAGCGGCGTCGCCACCCACCCGATGCGCCGCCTCCACGATGCAGGCGTGGTGGTCACCATCAACTCCGACGATCCGCCCCTATTTAACACAACCCTCAATGACGAGGTGGCCTTGCTTCATAATGGCTTTGGCTTCGACCTGAATAGCATAGACGAGATAATTCTGAACGGGATGCGCTACGCCTGCCTCGCTCCCGACCGCAAAGAGGCCATGCTTGGGCAGTTTCAGGCGGAGATGTCCTCACTGAAAGCCGAGCATAGTATTGGGCCTCAGTAAGATCTAGAGAGGGGCAAATCGATGGTTAGCCGATTTGCCCCTCTTTCATTTTTCTATGAATTATCTCACGGTATGGGTGTTGGATAGACGATCCCCGGCATCGGAGTCGGCTTGACGTTGGGCTGGTCTTTCGTCGGGGCCGCATGCAATTGCTTGTTCTTATCCCTGTAGGTAGTGCAGCCCTTCGGCGGGTTCTCTTCCAGGAAGTAGTCGTTGATGTCGCCCTTCTCCGAGCAGGCCCACGCCTTGATAAGGCCGTCAGGCTCAATGAAGTCGCGTTGGAGTTTCCCGTTCGGACCCTCCACCAGGTCCACAAAGCCGGGGTTCTTATAGAACGCTTCCATGAAGTTGTGCCAGATAGTGGCCGCACCTATAGCGCCCGTCACCTTCGCCATCTCCGCGTTGTTGTTGTTACCAACCCACACGCCTACCGTCAGGTTGGGTGTATATCCCAGCGTCCAGCTGTCGCGGTTGTCGTCGGTGGTGCCGGTCTTGGCCGCCGCCGGGAAACTCACCTTTAGCGCGCTGTTCGAGCCGAATTCGGGGGTGCGTGCCTTGTTATCGGATAGGATCGAGGTAATCATGTAAGAAATGCGGGGGTCCAGCACCTGATCGCCTGACGGATTGTCGTCCAACTGGTAGATCGTGCGCCCTTGAGCGTCCTCTATTCTCAAGATAGGGTTGGCATCGATCTCGCGCCCCCCGTTGGCAAAGGTCGAGTAAACGTTGGTCATGTCGAGCAATGTCACCTCTCCACCGCCAAGCGTCAGCGACAAGCCGTAGAAGCTGGAGTCGTAGATCAGGCTATCCTTGCTCTTCAATCCCATCTCGCGGGCAAAGTCGATTGTGTCCTGCACGCCCGCAAACTGAATCGCCTTCACGGCGGGTATATTGAACGAATTGGCGAGGGCTTCACGGACTGTCACCCAGCCGTGATCTTGCCCATCGTAGTTATGGGGTGTGTAGTCTTTCTGGCCGGGGTTGGGGAAGGCCGTAAGCGTGTCCAGTAAGACCGTGCCGGGCGACCATCCCTTCCGGAAAGCATTGGCGTAGGTTATCGGCTTGAACGACGACCCAGGCTGGCGCGGGCGCGTTGCCACATTCACCTGCCCATCTATCGATTGGTCGTTGTAATCTACTGAACCGACCATCGCCAGGATCTCTCCCGTGTTGGGCTTCATCACCACCATGGCGGCGTTGGTCGCCTTCTGCGCGCGCAGGTCGGCTATCCTGTCGTGGGCTACCTGCTGTGCCGTGTCTTGCACGTTCAGGTCCAGCGTGGTATACACCTTGAGGCCCGCGTTGGCGGCGGCAGGGCCGTACTTTTGCTCAAGATATTCCTTCACATAATATACGAAGTGAGGGGCTTTAATACTCGGCTCTTCGCGATTGAGCACGATCTGGTAGTTTACAGCTTCGGTTTCCTGCTCAGACGTGATCATCCCCTGTTTTTCCATCTGGTCGAGTGTGTAAAGCTCACGCTCGCGCGCTCCGTCGTAATTCTTGAGCGGATCGTCGGCGTCCGGTGATTGTGCTAACCCCGCGATCAATGCGGCTTCGGCCAGATTGAGGTCTTGGGCGCTCTTGCCAAAGTAGGTGCGAGCAGCGGCCCCCACCCCGTATGCACGGTGGCCGTAATACGTCTGGTTGAGATAAAGCTCCATTATGTACTCTTTGGAGTACGTGCGCGTCATCTCAACTGCGAGTGCGGCTTCTTTGATCTTGCGCGTAAGCGACGTTTCAGTTCGCTCGTCCAGCGACATAAAGATATTGCGCGCAAGCTGCTGCGTAATAGTCGATGCGCCCGAGGAGCCATCGTCCTGCCTCAGGTTGATCACGACGGCGCGAGCTATGGCATACGGGTCGATGCCGGCGTTGGTCCAGAAACTGGCATCTTCAGCCGCCACGGTCGCGCTGATCACCAGCGGCGAAATCTCGTCAAGGCTGAGCTCTTCGTGCAAGCCGGTTTCTTCGTCCACGAAGTCATATAGTGGCACACCATTGCGGTCGTATATCTTGGTGGTCTGGGCCATGATGCCGTTATCGGCGATGCCTTGTGCCAGGTGATCGGGGTCAACCGGTGGCAGTTGGCTCAGGTAGTAACCTGCGCCTGCGAACCCGGCCCCCATACCCGTGCTTGTCAACAGGAAGAGGAACACAAAAAGCACGATCACAATACGGGCTGTCACGCCCATCGCCCCACCTTTGCCGTGGCGGTGCGCGGCGGCGAGCGCTCGCACGTTACCCACCCTGGAACGGGCGCGCAATTGCCGGTGGCGCATCAAAAAGGCCGGGAGCGGGCGCTTGCCCGACTGCCTGCGTCTGCCTCTTCCTGCGGTGGATGGTAGTAAGGGCCATTCTTGCGTTTTCAGCCTGAGCCTCAGCCCCGCCAGGTCCGACTCGCGCAGGGGCGCGGTCGGAGCGATGGTTCCCATCCCATTGGTGACTATATCTTTGGTGTCGAAATTGATCCGGGCTTTCTGCCCGTTGCCGTTGGTTGCATCTAAATTGAGTTTGCCGGTGCTATTGCGCGCACCCACACCGTGGCCGTTGCCGTTCCCATTAGGATTGCCGTTGGCATAGCCAATGCTCAGTTGGCTCGTGCTGCCGATGCGCACCCGAACAGGACGCACGCCACCGGCCCGTTGAAGATCGACGGTGCTACCATACCCATTGCCACTACCGTTATCGTTGCTCGAATCGTCGTTGGTCGGGCTTGCAACCTCGGTTATCTCTTGAGTGCTCTGATCGCCCTGTATCGAGTTGTTCTCGATGTCTTTGCTCTTGCCGTTGGTGTGGCCGTTCCGCCTGGGCTTCGGTGTTCCCTTGCCCCCTGCTTCGTCAGCCACCTGCCGTTCGTTCTTTGTGTCAGCCATAATTACCCAGTCTGATCAAATCATCTAGTAGTTAGGGATGTAAGACCTGCTTCTCCGCGCTAATATGAGTATAGCATAATCTATACCCGAAGCGCCCTCTTTGCCTTCACCCACACCGTTAAACGAAGCAATATGCGATTTGATGCAAGAATCACGATCCCTTATTCGTCTTCCCAGGTAGACATATTGCCCGCATGATCCTCTAAGACCTATAATAAGGCCACCATCTTCCACTACCAATGAGCAATTGTACTATGCTATGTTACGCTAACAACGCATCAGACCACATTCGTGAGGGGGAGCATTATGAACAGAGTAGCCACCGGAAATGTCATATTGGCCGAGCCTGACGTAGCCGAGGCCGTGCCTGATGTGCTCAACCGTTCAACTCCGCAGCCTCTTGAGTGGTCCGGCGTCCTCGCCCAGAAAGGTTATGTGCTGGGCGCAGACATAAGCGGCGACGGTGAGCGTGTGGTGCTGGCCGACCTGCGCGGCAGCGTGGTGGGTCGCTCGGAGCAGGCTCATGGCAGGGCTGCCGATGCCGACGGCGGCATTGCGGGTATATCCCCCGCCGAAGTGGTTGATCGGGTTTCCGGCATGATGCGCGCTCTCCTGAAAGAGCACCGTATCAAGCCTCGCGAGGTTCTGCGGGCGGCTGTTGGTTTCGGCGGGCCGGTAGACGCTTTGCTCGGCCAGGTGCGTATGCACCATGACGCGCCCGGTTGGGAGGGTTTCGCGCTAGCTGAGAGCGTGGAAACCGTCCTCGATGTGCCCACCTATCTCGAAAATGATGCCCGTTTGGCCGCTTTGGGCGAAGTATGGTTCGGTGCGGGCCGTGGCACCTCCGATTGCGATATGGTGTACGTCCATTGGAGCACAGGCGTAGGCGGCGGGATCGTTATCGATGGCAAGCTCCTGCGCGGCGCATCGACCATCGCGGGCGAGATCGGCCACACAGTGGTTCATACAGGCGATGATGCCCTCCCGTGCAGGTGTGGAGGCAAAGGCCACCTCGAAGCTTACGTGCGCGGTACGGCGCTCCTCGCAAGGGCGCGCGCCTTGCTTGGCGAGCCTGATGCCCCTGACGATATCGCCTCACTATTCGCACAGGCCGAGTTTCACCTGCCGATTCATGGCCTGCTGGATGAAGCAGTTTCTCTACTGGGTGTGACTGTCGCCAATCTTATCACGCAGATCAATCCTAACCTGGTGGTCATAGGGGGTAGCGTGGCGCGCCACGCTGGCGACCTCATCCCGCGCATCTCAGACTTTGCTCTCCGGTCAGCGATGCCCCTATCGTCCCTGGACGTCCATATTATGCCCGCCCGGCTAGGCGACGAATCCACACTTATGGGCGCGGTAGCTCTGGCCCTCGACAGCCTACGATAATTACAGGCTACCGGCAACTATCCCGCAGCCAGGTGCTCGGCGCGCTTCTTGATCCCTATAAGCATTCCGCGCTCCATGATGAACTCGCCTATGTCGAGCAAACCCGTCACGAGCAGGGATGCGAGCGTGGGCCACGGCGATTTCTTGAGGTTGTTCAGGGTCTCTTTATTCAGCATCATCCCGAAATCGAAGTGCGCTCGCCACCTCGCCACAAGACGAGTGCGCCCATCTTTCAGGTCGCGCAAATGCCACACCCAGGACAGAGACATTTCGTCCTGGTTGGCTGCTGTCACCAGCAGTTTGTTCGGCTCAACCGCCTTCACCACAGGCCCCATACCATCGGGCGACAGCGGAATTACATCGCCTACCTTCAGGTCCTGCATCTCAGGCACAACCCAATCGATGCTGTGGATATCAAGCCCTGCCAGATTCTCCAGCCAGTCATATGTGTACAGACCACCCCTACCCTGACCCATTTGCGCAAGCCACGGCCACACATCCTCAGGGGGCGCATTTATAGTCACCGCACGCGTTGTGTTGAATTTCGGCTTCTCCACCAGCTCATCGCCCGGCATTATCATCTTGACTTCTTCGTCGGTCGCGCCCCACCTGTGCTGCCACGGCTTGATCGCGCGCCGGTATACCGTACTTACTGCGGCTCCCACCAGCGCGATCTTGCTTGCAATACGCACGATTCTCCTGGATGCCGGTGCCCCTCTCCTGGTTTTCGATCTCATTTCTGGACCTCCCATTATGCTGCTCGCCGGTTCTCCTATATGTGAAGCTGAGCGGTGGCGCATCCTGAAGCGCCACCGCCTGATTATTGCTTACAGTTTCATCTATTTCATTTACCCACTAAGTAGCATGCAGGACCGGCGTGCCCACCTTCTCAAGCGCTGCACGTGCCCACGACGCGGCCCTGTCAAGCTCACCCTGCTCTAGTGGCCCTTCTTTGCCGCTCACAAAGAAGCTTTCGGCGGGCATGATCAGTTTGCAGCCCAGGTGTTGCAGCTTCTTGGCTATCTTGTCGGCGGCAGAGCCTGAAACCCACTCGGCCATATGCACTCGCGTGTCGAACACTATAGCCGGTGTGCCCTTCACGGCATCGGCCGGTATTCTGTCGAGCAGGTCTTCTATCTTGGGCGATAGCCCGTGCCTTTGCGTGGGTCCGCCCATCACCAACAGATTTATCCCAGCCAGGTCTTCGACCGCCAGGGTCCCGGCGGGCACCGTCCTTACATGCCCGTATTGTCGCAGGGTGTTGGCGATGGCCTCAGTTATCTCCCAGGTGTTCCCGTACAGCGAATCGTAAATAACCAATGTGTTCATAGCAATTCTCCTTTACCTCAGTTGCTCCGCGACCTGGTCGCCCCACGGTGTGAGCAGAACGATCAGTACCGCCAGATCCACCACTACTGCGCCTATTGCCGAGAATATCGGCATGATGTTCAGCCAGGGTACGATAGCCACCAGCGACAGCACTGCCGATACGACCGCCAGCGACTGCCACCACTCTTGTTGGAAGATTACCCCCAGCCCTGCTCCGATAAATGCGATGAGCGCCACCAGCCACAAAACACCGAATGCCTTGCCCAGTGCGCTCTCCATCGTCACATCGTTTGATAGGAGCCAATGGCCCGGTGTAAGCCCGCTCGGTACAGTTGTCCAGGCAGCGAGCATGCCCATCGAATGCCCGATGCCATGCGCTATCAGCACTATTCCCACGATCCATCGCAACATTTCCATGCCCTCCTACCAGTAATACTCGGCGGAGTAAAACTCCGCCAAATACAGGATAGTTTCTCCCGGTGAAAAAGAGGGTATAGCAAGGTAGACATCCGGTAACAAACGCTTAGCCCGACCCTAAATGCCTATTGACAGATCCATTAAGTTAGTGTATGCTCACTAACAATGAGCGCGACCAAAACTACAACCATAGAGAAAACCGGCAGGATGTCTGCCGAAGAGCGGCGTGACGAGGTGCTGGATGTCGCGATTGTCGAGTTCGCCAGGTATGGCCTGCACGGCGCATCTACCGAGCGCATCGCGGTAGATGCGGGCATTTCTCAGCCCTACATCTTCCGCCTGTTCGGGACCAAGAAGGAACTCTTCATAGCCGCCACAGGACGGGTGTGCAAGCGTATTCGTGCGACGTTCGAAGAAGCCGTCGCATCCAATCCCCACGATGCGCTTTTCGCTATGGGTCACTCCTACAAGAAACTGCTCTCGCAGAAGAACGAGCTGTTGGTGCTGCTCCAGGCGTTCGCGGCATCAGAAGACCACGAAGTGCAGAGCGCCGTGCGCAAGAGCTATGTCGAACTGATCGATTTCGTGAAGCAAAACTCGGGTACCGGCGACAAAGAGGTTATGGAGTTCTTCGCGCTCGGTATGCTCCTGACGGTCGGATCGGTGCTCGATCTCATGGATATAATGCAGGTGATGAAGCAGCATCTATAGCTCAGGTCAAGCGCTCTCTTTTTTTCTAGAACGGCAAAGCTGGCTTGAGTAGCAACTCTTCCAAGTGTGACAGGTACAATTGGGGATCCTTGCGGAACCGGAACTGTGCGCGCCTGGTGGCATGCCGGTACTCAAGCTCAGTTCGCAATTGCCTCCACTCCTTCCACGGGTCTGGTTCAGGTGCTGAGTTTGGCCTCATTGGTCCTGGTACGGGTACGGGTCGCAAGTCCTCCACCTGGTAACCCTGAGGTTGTGTAGCGGTAGCTACGGCTACAGCAACTGCTGTCAGCAAACGCACCCTGCCTCTCACCACCAAAGTAGCACTCCCCTGCTTACGTCCCGTGGCTCGCCTCTCGTGATGCCGAGCCACCCCAAAACAATGCTCCAGGTCGTTGTTGGTCTGAGGCAGGTCGGGCACATCATAGCAGTGGAACAGCCCACTCCAGTAGCTATCGGTCACTTTCAGAAAATGGTCGATCGCCGATCCTAAGGGACCAACCTCGCGCTTGTTGACTCTCATCTCTCCCAGCAACTGCTCGTACTGCGTCCTTACTTGTTCCCCACTGTGCCCCTCTCGATTAGCCAGCAGGTGCCCTGCTCGATGCACCCACTCGTAAGTCCGCTGGATGGTGGGCCACATTGAAGCGGTCCCGTGCAAACCCCGCTCGATTATGGCTGCCAATCGCTTCAGTTGAGGCGGCGTTGGTAGTCCAAGCTCCCCCTTTTTATGGCTACCCGCTCAAGCGAGGTGTGGATAGCTTGCAGACGCTCATACAGTTTCAGACCCGGAGCGCACAGAGGTGGCGGCCCATCCTCTGTAAGGGCACTGCGTACCGCCAGACAGTAACCAAGGATCGCCTTTCCCAAGTCCTGGGCCTCATGGTCTTTGTCTTTTTGCCGTTGCACAGCGTGTGAGGAGTTGTCGAGATGCGCTTGACCCTTCAGTTTGTCCTCGACACTGCGCTCTATGGCTCGTACCCCGCGCACTTGCTTCTTCAGTTCTTTCTTGGCGTGCCGGTCGGCCTCATATATGGGTCGAGTAGCTTCCCGCAGATAATGGAACTGGCACAACTGGTGGGGCACTTTGGGCAGAGCCCCTTGTACAGCCAGCCGGATTGACCGCTCACCGTCCGAGATTACCCCACAGATGGATATGGGTTGTTCTCCTTCCCCTTCTCCTGGCTCCTCAAACGAGGCAAGTGCTTGTTGCACCTCGAAAAGCAGGGCCATCAGATCAGGATGAGCAGCACTCAACAAGGGGCGAGCCAACAGGATCTCACCAGACAGGCAATCGCGTATCACCCACAGCACTTCGTGTCCCATGTCCGGCTGCAGGCCGTCAATGGCCAGCACTACTCTGCCTTGTTCCCTTAGCCGCACCTTGAGCCGGTCATGGTCGGCCAGGTGCAGAGCCACGAGTTCCTCGTACCTCTCTATCAGATAGGTAACGGTGCGCTCAGCTATGCTCACTCCTCTCCCCAGCAGTTCCTTGTGGATCTCGGGCACTGAGCGATGCTGGGAGTAGCGCAAGGTGCCGATTAGGGTAATGATGTCCAGTCCGAACTCCCCTTGAGGCAGAGCCAGTGCTCCTTCCTCTTCTGGTCGATAAGGTCGGTGGTAAAGTGGGCAGTTCGGGTTATGGCAGCGGCGTATCTTGAGTGTCACTCTACACAGACCATGCAGTGTTACCACAGTGCGGAAATTGTGGTAGCCCATCCAAAGGGAGCCACCGCAAGCCCAACAGATATCACTCAGAGGCTGCAATGTCAGGTGCGAGGCAGCTGCTGGTCGGCATTGTCTTCTTGTCATGGGTAGCCTCCCAACTGAAGATCTCAACCTCCTTGCCAGCATCACTCGTGCCCTCGCTCAAGCCAGCTTTGCCGTTCTAGTTTTTTTGCAGATGGAAATTAGTGACTATTCACTATATAAGAGGAGTATTGAGATGGAAACAAGTACAAGAAGCCGCTGGTGGACATTCGGGATAGTATCGCTGGCCCTGTTTATGGCTATGCTGGATAACCTCGTTGTTACCACGGCCCTGCCTTCTATCAGGAAGGCGCTTGATGCTAATGTGTCTGACCTTCAATGGACAGTGGATGCCTACACGCTGGCCTTCACCATAATGATGTTGCCTGCCACCGCCCTGGGCGACAGGTGGGGCCGCAAGCGCTTCTTCCTGGCAGGCGTGATGCTCTTCACACTGGGGTCGACACTCGCAGCAATGTCGGCAGGTGCGGGTATGCTGAGTGTGGCCCGTGCGATACAGGGCACGGGCGCGGGCTTCATGACACCGCTCACACTGACCTTGCTCACGCAAGCCTTTCCCATATCGCAACGTGCTGCCGCGATCGGACTCAGGTCGGGTGTATCGGGGTTGGGCCTGGCTGCTGGCCCGCTCTTGGGCGGTGCTATCGTGGAAGGGCTGACCTGGAACGCCGTATTCTGGGTGAACGTGCCCACGGGCATATTACTGTTGATACTGGGTTATGTGCGCCTGGGCGAATCACGCGGCGAGAGCCGGGCGCTGGATCTGCCGGGCATCGGGATAGTGAGCGCTGGCCTCTTTGGGTTGGTCTACGGGCTGATTCACAGCAACAGCATGGGTTGGGGCAACGCTCAGATCATCGTTTCGCTGGCAGCGGGCGTGGTGCTGTTAGCCGCGTTCATAGTGCGTGAGCGCACCGCCGCCTCGCCCATGATTGACCTGAACCTGTTCAGGAAACGCACCTTTTCCATAGCCAACTCGGTCGGCTTTTTGATGAGCTTCGGGATGTTCGGCTCAATCTTCCTGATTACCCTCTTTGTGCAGGAGATTCAGAGCGCGACCCCGCTTGACGCCGGTCTCCGCACCATGCCCTGGACGGCCACTATTATGCTGGTCGCGCCGCTGGCGGGTCTCCTTACAAGCAGGCTCGGAGCGCGTCCGATAGTGGTCACGGGAATGATTGCTATGACCGCCGCCCTATTCTGGATGGGTACGGTCGCCGAGCGCGCTACGCCCTACAC
Source organism: uncultured Chloroflexia bacterium (assembly GCA_963797095.1). Taxonomy (GTDB): domain Bacteria; phylum Chloroflexota; class Chloroflexia; order QHBQ01; family JADMIH01; genus JADMIH01. Next base: position 492,720 of record CAWCNY010000002.1, read on the forward strand.
AAGCTTGCTACCTGCGTTCATCCTGGCGGGTCTTGGGATGGGTCTCACGTTCGCACCGCTCTCGGCTACGGTCATGGGAGCCGCTCGTGGCACTCAGCAGGGCCAGGCGTCCGGTGTATACAACACAGTGCGCGAGCTGGGCGGTGTATTCGGCGTAGCGATCCTGGGCACGATCTTCCAGGGTTACGCAACCAATACGCTGGCGGGTTTTGTCGATGGGTTCCACGCGTCCCTGCTCGCAGGCTCAGCCTTCCTGGCCCTGAGCGTGCTGATCTCCATCTTCCTACCAGGGCGCATCCACGCTCCCGCCCAGGAACAAGACGAGCCTGTTCCGGTGTATGTAGAAGCGGCGTAGATTGGTAATCGGTAATCGGTAATCGGTAGTCGGAAGACGATAATTGTTGGTTCCGATTACCGACTACCGATTACCGATTACCGACTACCTTCTTTGACACTCCCCCACCCTTGTGCTATCCTTTCGTGGAAAAACCTTGAGGTGGGAGGGTTTGTGAAAGGACTCATTCTGAGTGGTGGCAAGGGCACGCGGCTCCGCCCGATCACGTATACCAGCGCCAAGCAACTCGTGCCCGTGGCGAACAAGCCGGTCCTCTTCTATACTATCGAAGACCTGGTGAACTCCGGTATCACCGACATCGGCATCATAGTCGGCGACACTCGCGCCGAGATCAAAGCCGCCGTAGGCTCAGGCGATCGCTGGGGAGCCAACATAACATTCATCGAGCAGCCGGAGCCTCTTGGCCTTGCCCATGCGGTGATGGTTGCCGAGGATTATCTTGGCGACGACCCCTTTGTAATGTACCTGGGCGACAATATGCTCGAAGACCGCATCGCTCCCTTCGTTGACGAGTTTCGCGAAGGCGGGTGGGATTGCCAGGTCTTGCTCAAGAAGGTCACCAACTGGCAGCAGCTAGGCGTGGCCGAGCTATCCGATGATGGTCGTGTCAAAAGACTGGTCGAAAAACCCCAGACCTACGTCAGCGACCTGGCCCTCGTAGGCATCTACATGTTCGACAGCCACATCTTCGAGGCTGTACACAACATCAAGCCCTCCTGGCGCAACGAATACGAGATCACCGACGCCATCCAGTATCTGCTGGACCACGGCTATCACGTCCATCCCCACGTGCTCGAAGGTTGGTGGATCGATACAGGCAAGTTGGAAGATATGCTCCAGGTCAACCACCTCGTTCTCGATAAGCTGGCCCCACGTATCGACGGGTTCGTGGATGCCGACAGCGCGGTCCAGGGCAAGGTGGTGATCGAAAAAGGGGCCGAGATCATCAACTCCAGGATCAGAGGACCCGTAGTCATCGGGGCCAACACCCGCATCGTCAACTCCTACGTCGGGCCATACACAGCAATCAACTATGGCTGCACGGTCACCGACAGCGAAGTGGAGCACTCCATCATCCTGGAAAACAGCCGGGTGATAGACATCCCAGGCAGGCTCGCCGACAGCCTTATAGGCAGAAATGTAGAGATAGCCCGCTCACCGATCAAACCAAAGGCATACAAAATGCTGTTGGGTGATAACAGCAACGTAGGCGTATTGTAGTTGGTATTCAGTAGTCGGAAACTGGCTGTTACGAACCACACCGGTTACTCAGGAACCAACAAGCCCCGACTACCGGCTACTGACTACCGGCTACCGGAAAAGGACCCGCCGTGGACGAACTTTCCGAAAACATCATCGAACGCGAGACGGCATTGGCGAACTTCGATCATGCGCGAGACGATTTCATACGGGCTTTCTCTCAGATGCCCGACAAGGCCCTTTCATATAAACCCGATGGCGATGAATATTCAATCGGCGATCTTGTCCCGCACGTCATCGGCTCGATCAACATGTACACAGTCGTTCTTGACACGATGACCAATCTAGGTTGGGCTTTGAGCCGCCCCTATGAGGGCGTGCCCCGCCAGGCAATGCAGGACCACGCCGCCGAGATGCAGGCTATCTATACTGGGGGCGGAGGCCGCGATGCCATCACCGACGAACTGGAGAAAGCACACGATCAATTAGCCTCCAAATTGCGCGAGTTGGCCCATGAAGATTACTCCAGGAAAGCGCCCGTCTATTACCCATCATCCGAGGAGCCATACCCCACCAGCGCCGCCGACCTACTCGATTGGCTAACCGAGCACTATAAGGAACACATAGCCCAACTCTGGCAACTGAGAAAGGATTGGGAGAAGAGGAAGAAGTGAAAAGTGACGAGTAACGAGTGACGAGTAATGGGGGGACTGAATACGCAGTACGAAATACGAAGTACGCAGTTATCACTCGTCACTCGTCATGTATCAGAAGGAGCAACCTAACTTGCAGAAGCTACTGGTCACGGGTGGAGCCGGGTTCATCGGCAGCAACTTCGCCCGTATGATCCTCAATAAATACCCCGATTACCATGTGATGGTGTACGACAAGTTCACCTACGCGGGCAATCCCGATAACCTTCAAGACCTGCACGATGTCTCACGTTTCAACGTCATCAAAGGCGATATCGCCGACGCCGAAAAGGTCAACGACACAATCAAGACCTACGGTATCGACACTATCGTCAACTTCGCAGCCGAGTCGCACGTTGACCGCTCAATCGAGGAGCCGGGTGGCTTTATCCAGACCGATGTATACGGCGTCTACGTCCTCCTCGAAGCCACTCGTAAGTTTGGACTTGAGCGCTTTCTACAGGTGTCCACCGACGAAGTGTACGGCGCGGTGCTCGAAGGCTCCTCCAAAGAGACCGACCTGCTCCAGCCGCGCTCTCCCTACTCAGCATCCAAGGCGGGTGGTGAGCTACTGGCCCATGCGTATTACGTGACCTACGAGACGCCAACCCTTGTCACGCGTGGCTCCAACACCTATGGGCCTTACCAGTATCCCGAAAAGATGCTCCCCCTGTTCATCACCAACGCAATCGAAGACAAGCCTATACCGATGTACGGCGATGGCCTCTACGTGCGCGACTGGATGCATGTGCTTGATCATTGCGCGGGGATCGACCTCGTCCTGCATGAAGGTAAGTTAGGCGAAACATACAATGTGGGTGGCGGCAACGAGCACCCCAACATTGAAGTGACCTACAAAGTTCTCGAAAGGCTCGGCAAGCCGCGCTCCCTGATCAACTTCGTTCAGGACCGCCCAGGCCATGACCGCCGTTACTCGGTAGATACCACCAAGATCCGCGCTTTGGGTTGGGAGCCTCATGTTCCTTTCGAGGATGGACTGGCAGGCACTGTAGATTGGTATCGCGAGAACGACTGGTGGTGGAAGAAGATCAAGTCGGGCGAATTCGCCGAATACTACGCCCGCATGTACGAGCAGCGCACCGTCCTCAAGAAGCACGATGACGATCAAGAAGGAGAACCCCAGGAAGAGACAAAAGACAACTCACAACCCGAAACTGACAACCCTCCTGCTTGATTTTTTGCCCTGAAAAGTGCGATGATAGAGCCACTCAATCCCACTCGGCAACCGGCTTCTCGCGTCTGACTTCCATACAAGGTGCTGTGATGAAGAGCGAAAAGAAAACCGAAAAGACTCACAAGCCCGGCAAACAGAGCGCAAAAGCCCGTCCGCCTGCATCTGTAGTTGAAGAAACGGACGAGCCGGGCCGCAAGTGGCTCAACAGGGAATTCTATGAGGCAGAGCTTGCGCGCCTGCAATATGAGCTGGTGAAGATGCAGTACTGGCTCAAAGAGACGGGCACCCGCGTCGTGCTCATCTTCGAGGGACGCGATGCCGCCGGTAAAGGCGGCCTTATCCAGCGCATTATCGCTCCCTTGAACCCCCGTGGCGTGCGGTTGGTGGCGCTAAACAAGCCCTCAGATGTCGAGCGCACCCAGTGGTATTTCCAGCGCTATGTCGAGCATCTACCGGCAGCGGGCGAGCTAGTGATATTCGACAGAAGCTGGTACAACCGCGCCGGTGTAGAGCGAGTGATGGGTTTCTGCACCGATGCCGAGTACTGGTATTTCCTCGATGCATGTCCCTTGTTCGAGCGAATGCTGGTGCGCTCCGGCATCCTTCTTTTGAAGTACTGGCTGTCGGTCAGCGATGAGGAACAAGAGCGGCGCTTTCATGGACGAGCACAGGACCCCACCCGGCGCTGGAAGCTAAGCCCTATAGACATAGAGTCGCGCGATAAGTGGGTGGAGTTCTCCAAGGCGAAGGACATCATGTTCAGCCATACCGACATCCCGGAAGCGCGCTGGTATCAGGTAGAGTCGGACGACAAACGTCGCGCCCGCCTCTCATGTATTCGCCATCTGCTCACCATGATCCCTTACGAGGATGTCACTCCCCCACCGATTGAGTTGCCTCCCCGCCCACCTGCGGACACGCAATATACCCGCCCACCACGCGAAAGCCATCTGATAGTGCCGGATTACTATTCGGGGGACGAGTGGCGAAAGTCGAGTGGCGAGTGACGAGTGACGAAAGTCGAGTGACGAGTGAGCAGGAACCAGGAACTATTCGTCACTCGTCACTCGTCAGCTTCCCCTATTTCATCTCAACCGTTCCATGCAGCATACAATGGTCGCTGCCGTGAGGTGAGCAATCAATGCTTGTCGAGAGCGGGGTCACATTGGGGCTTGAGAGAATATAGTCGATCCGCAGCAAGCCGAAGGGCTGGTTCATTATCTGGCTTGGCCTCCACGTAGCGCCTATGCCCGTGCCAACCGCCTTCTGCGCGTCAATAAGACCTGCCGACAGGTCGTTGTACGCCGGTTCGCGCTCCGTTACGTTGAAATCGCCCATCAGTAGAACGGCTTCCCCTGTCTTCAGATAGGTCGACACAAAACCATTTATCAGAGCGATCTGCGCGTCCCTTCTCGATGTATCGTAGCAGTTGCTGGGGAACATCTGCCTGGTGCAAAGCTGCCCGGTAGGTGGATGCGCCACTACTACAACCACGCTCTGCCCTAACCCCACATCCAGGCGCGCCCACGCGGCCCTTGGCGTGCCCGCCCACACTTCTGACAACTCATCGACGATCCCTTGCTCGATAATGGGGTAGATACTCAATAGTGCCTCTCCCGTAGAGGGAGTACCAGCTTGCACGCCCCACCTGTTAGGATAAGTCTTCGCCACCTCAGGATCGGTTGACAGCTTTTTCCAATCAGCCTCCACAAGCCCCACGATGGCGGCTGGCCTGGTATCCAGCACCCTCGCCACCTCGTCGTAATCGTCACCCACCATCACGTTCCAACTCATCACGCTCAGGTTGATAGCGCCTGGGGTCTCCACAGGTGCGGCAGAGATAAGCTTCGGTGGGAAGCGCACCCCGTAAACTAAGGCGCAAACGACCAGCATAACGCGCAGCACAGCCGCCCCTCTCATGAAGGCGAAGGGCAGCAGCATTACCAGCGGTAGGAACAGATACGGTGCGAATACTTCGCTAAGGCCCAACAAACCCGTGCGGCGTGGCTGCACGGTGTTCATCACCGAAAGGACTAACAGGAAAAGGGGGTAAATAGAGGCAGCTGCAAAAACCAGCCGGCGAAACGATCTTCTTGTACCTGATAACTGCATCAATAATTGTCTTCTTTACCGGTAAACGTCCGGGCCGTAGATAATGTTACAACGTATGGTGTAAGAACCCGGTTGCTCACCGCCCAACCATAAACTACAATACAGCCAGGAAGCACATCCTCACAAGCACACAAATAGCTATTTTGGGCGTATCGAGTGCTTATCTTCCGGGCCGTTTTCGGGGTTGATCAGGTTACCCTGTGGATAACTCCGAAGGTTGCGCATATTACTTCTCACATACTCCTTTTATCGATCCCTAATACTGATGGACGTACAACTCGCCGTCGCCAAGACAAACAAATATGCAAGCCGTGAAAGCGGCGACACCGTCGAGGTTATCGAGCGCCCGCACGGTGGCTTTTCCGTAGTGCTGGCCGATGGGCAGGGCAGCGGGCGCTCGGCCAAGAACCTCTCACATATGGTCACCACCAAAGCCGTCAGTATGATCAAAGATGGTGCGCGTGATGGCGCTGTAGCCCGCGCAGCGCACGATTATCTCTACGCCTACAGGGGCGGCAAAGTCTCAGCTACCCTTGTGATCGTATCCATAGACCTTGCAACTAATACCCTCGTTTTCTCCCGCAACAGCCACTGCCCGATACTTCTGTCTCTCCCTGGCGAGCAGGACCTTACCGTGCTTGAGGATGCCTCCAACCCCATCGGCATATACGCCATGACTAAACCCGTGATAACCGAGCTACCCCTCCGGGTAGACACCTACGCCGTCACCTACTCAGATGGCCTGATGGAAGCAGGCAAGCGCGACAACCGCCCCGTTGATCTGGTCGCGCTCTTCCGCCAGGCGCTGGCGGATGGCCTCCACGAAGCCGACCGGATCGCGGGCTTTTTGCTCGCCCAGGCCCTGGAAGCCGACGCCAATCGCCCTGCCGACGATATGGCAGTGCTCGCGCTGGCGATCCGCCCACGAGAGGAGCAAGCGCCCCGTAGCATCGTGCCCCAGGTCAGGCGGCTTGATATGAGGGTGCCGATTTGAAGAGACGCTACACCCGGCGGAAGTTCCTCGCGATGGGCGCCGGTGCAGCGGGTGCGGCAGCGCTGGGCGTGGGCGGTATACTCGCCAACCCCTATCATGCCTCGGCTGACACGCCTGATATCCACCCTGCCTTGCTGACCACCGCCCCGCCCATCCCCGAAACGATAGGTTTCAAGATCGCCCAGATGATCCTGGTGGGTTTTCGCGGCACGGTGCTCGCTGAAGGGAGCGAAATCTGGGAGGCGGTCCGCGATTGGCGCATCGGTGGCGTCATCCTCTTTGATAACCCCGACCCCTCAATCGGCAACATAGAATCGCCTGAGCAACTGAAGACCCTTACCTCCTCCTTGCAGGCCCTCACCCCTGTGCCCCTCCTGATAGCCGTCGACCAGGAAGGTGGTGCAGTTGCCCGCCTCAAGCCCCGCAATGGCTTCCCCGACTCGCCATCCGAGCAGTACCTGGGCACCTTGAACGACCCGCCGGTCACTCGCAAATACGCCGAGAGAACCGCCTCGATCCTCAAAGATCACGGCATCAACCTTAATCTCGCGCCTGTGGTGGACCTCAATACCAACCCCTCCAACCCCGTGATCGGCAGCCTGGGCCGTAGCTTCTCTGCCGACGCTGGCGTGGTGTCAACCCAATCGTTCGAGGTGCTGGCAGCGCACATGGAGCGGCGCGTATACTGCGCCCTCAAGCATTTCCCAGGCCACGGCAGCTCCACCGCCGACTCCCATGTTGGGTTCGTGGATGTAACCAACACCTGGTCCGAACTGGAACTGGACCCTTACAAGCAGATCATGGAGTGGGGCATGTGCAACGCCATCATGATCGCTCACATCTTCAATGCTCACCTCGACCCCGATTTCCCCGCCACCCTCTCTTACCCGACCGTAACCCGCCTACTGCGCGAGCAACTAGGCTACGACGGCGTGGTGATGACCGATGATATGCAGATGGGCGCTATCACCGCCTATTACTCTTTCGACAAAGCCCTTGAGCTTGCTATCAAAGCAGGAGTTGACATAATCACAATCGGCAATAATCTCCTCTATGGGTCTAGCACCGTAACCCATGCCATCTCAGTGATCCGCGACCTCCTGGAGCGCGGCGAGATCACCTACAACCGCATAGACGAGTCGTACAGGCGCATCAAACGCCTGAAATCTTTCCTTTATTGAAAGTCTCTACTTAGCCTTCTACCCTTCGACCTTGGCGATTGCCTCAGTTGGCGATGCTCCGCCGTATACCACGGACATGATGCCGGGCATGTACTTATCCATCACGCCCACGTTGTCGTACACCAACCTCTTCATCAAGGCGAAGCTCAATTGAACAGGTTCCGAAGCATCCGCTTTGGGTGTTTCGGGCGTTTCAGGTGTTTCAGGTGTTTCGGCGGGTTTGCCGTCCTTCGGTGCGTCTGCGGCTGCCGGTGCCGGGGTTGGTAGCTCGTGAATTGACTTGTTGCCCTCTACATCCACGCTCGTCTTGTACCGGATCTCACCGTCGTTATAGTCCATCTCGAAATTACCTATATACAGCCCATAATTGGCCCTGGTCAGGAAATCGGCCAGTATGGGGCGCTTGTCCTCCGGAGCTTTGATCGGGCAATAAGAATAGAAAAGCACAAGTTCCTTGTCCTCATCCGCGCGTGCCAAACAGCCCCATCTACCGTTCTGGCCCTGGAAGTTCATGCTCATCGCGGTTTGCCCCTCAAGCTGCGATGCAGGCCAATCATCTACCTTGAAGAATTCGGCCATCGAATTGAAAATATTGCCCATAGCTAATTCTCCTTTTGAGTAAAGATAACTTCATGCCCACATTGAGGATCGAGGCCCCGGTAGGTGGGTGTACCATTGACAACTTCGATGAGAGCCGCCACGCGATAGCGGTCGCATTCGCCACATTGAATATACACCATCAGCGGGTCGAGAGGAAAGAGTGGTAAGCGCGTGTCCTCCATTGTCGGGCGCTTTGTGTAATCAGGGGCCGCCCCCGATGGGTAAAGCAGCAGCGTCGCGGCACCCACCAGGTCCGGCGGCACCGTCAGGGGGGGCATAGGGGTTGTAGGTTTGGTGCCCATCAGCAACTGCCGTGTCTCAGGGGCATAAAGCAGGTATTCGCCCAGGAACCCTGCCGTATCGATCAGCGTAAGCAGACCCGGATACAGCGCGGTAGCCACCTGCGAGTCCAGGTCGTCGATCAGCACCTGGGGTGGCATCTTGCCGCGCCGGATGCGGTACTGGTCTACCATTTCCAGCAATATCCTCGGCGGCACGAACTGGCGCGAACCGTAATCGCCCGTATACGCCAGGTGCAACTCCATGATCCGCCTCAAAGCCTCATAAGCCGCCCCTACCTCGCTGAAATACCCGCGCAAATACCACTCGCCCATCCCGGCCACCGGGCCACCTGGCACCGCTTCCAAGGCCATAGCGGTCCAGCCGAGCCATTGGCCGGGCAGCACCCTCCGCAGGCTTCTCAGGCTCCGGTTGAGCGTGGGGTTGGCCTCTGCCTCTCCAGTCAGCAGCGCCTGTGTATACTGCGCCACAGCCACCGCTCCCAGGTAGTATGTCAGCGTATCGGCCAGCGCCAGCGTTCCCTTGTGCCGTTCGGCCCCATCTCCCGCCCCCGAAAAAGCGCCCTCCACCGCCTGCAAAGCCCGCGCAATATGCAGCGGTAGCATCCGGTCAGGCTGTCCAGGCGCTCTCCCCATAACCAAAATTGTAGCAATTGCCCCCTCTCTTGACAACCCACTCGCGGCCTTGCTACTATGAAGTTGGAGTGACGAGTGACGAGTAGCGAGTTTCGATTCCTACCATCATCTACCGACTACCAGCAACTTCCGGAGTGTACACATGTCGGACAACACTACATCCAACTCAGGAGACCCTGACCACCCTTACCGTGGTCTGCCCCTTCCTGCGTCTTACCAGTCCGACAATTTCGCTCCTCCCCCTCCACCCTCCAACACCGACTACAGGCACGCCCGCTTTCGCGATGCTCACGCCCGGTTCGCTGATTTCAAGTCGCAGCGTACCCTCACGCCCGTCCAACCGCACCCGCCTTCTTCTACATCAAGCCCGCGCCTGGTTGTAGTGGGCGTCTGTTCTTCGGGCAAGTCCACCCTCGTGAGTGCCCTCCGCGAGCGCGGTTACAATGCCGCCGCCGTCTCGCAAGAGCACTCCTATGTATCCAGCCTCTGGCAGCGGTCCAACCCCGACGTACTTATCTACCTCGATGCATCTCTCCGCACTATCAGAAATCGCGGCAGGCGGCGCTGGTCTCAATCCCTACTCGATGAAGAACATCGCAGGCTAGGGCACGCCCGCCACCACTCCGACCTCTACATCCCAACCGACGGCCTCTCCCCCCACGATATAGCCTCAAGAGTGCTGACATTCCTGAGTAAACGTGACGAGTGACGAGTGACGAGTGACGAGTAGCAAGCGATAGAATAAGCAATACGCAGTACGCAATATCCAAGCCTCACCCACAATGAAGTAGGTAGCATGTACCCAGCAGAATTCATCTCAGACGGCTTCAACCTCACGCCCTATGACCTGGTGCGGATTGCCCGCGCCCCATTCGACCCCGTCACCCTCCAACCCACCCTCCGCGCCGGCCTTTCGGACGACGCCATCGGGCGCGTGCGTGCCTCCCGCGCCATCGTCGACGACATCGTAGCACGCGGCGACCTCGTCTACGGCATCACCACCGGCTTCGGCGCCTTCAAAGACCGAGTCATACCGTCCGAAGACCTTGCCCAGCTACAGGTCAACCTCGTCCTCAGCCACTGCGTAGGCGTCGGCGCGCCCCTCCCCACCGAAGTGGTTCGCGCCATGCTCCTCTGCCGCGCCCATACCCTCTCCCTCGGCTACTCCGGCATCAGCCTCCAAACCCTCCAACTCATCTACGACATGCTCAACGCCGGCATCCACCCCCGCGTCCCCGAACAAGGCTCTGTGGGCGCTAGCGGCGACCTCGCCCCTCTCTCCCACATGGCCCTCGCCCTGCTCGGCCTCGGCGACGTCGAGTGGCGCGGCCAACTCCTCCCCGCCTCCGAAGCCTTCGCCGCCTCCGGCCTCAGCCCCGCCACCCTCGGCCCCAAAGAGGGCGTCGCCCTCACCAACGGCACAAGCCTCATGTCCGCTCTCCTCGCCCTCGCCCTCGTTGACGCCCTCACCCTCTGCGATACCGCCGATGTAGTGGGCGCTATGACCCTCGAAGCCCTCCAGGGCGTTCCCGCCGCCTTCGACCCACGCATCCACGCCGCCCGCCCCCACACCGGCCAACTCCAATCTGCCGCCAACATCCGCAACCTCACCCGCCACAGCACCCTCCTCTGGAATGCGGATTCAGCATCCGGCACCAGCGATTCCGCACTCCGCACTCCCCACTCCACACTGGATACCGTTCGCCAGGGCAAAGTCCAGGACGCCTATTCCCTCCGCTGCATGCCCCAGGTCCACGGTCCCGCCCGCGACGCCGCCGCCTACGTTCAAAACGTCCTCAACATCGAGCTAAATAGCGCCAACGACAACCCTCTCATCTTCGACGCAAATACCGAGTACCAAGTACCGAGTACCGAGTTGAATAAGGACGATTCCCACTCGGCACTCGGTACTCAGTACTCGGTACTTTCAGGCGGCAACTTCCACGGCGCTCCCCTCTCCCTCGCCTCCGACTTCCTCGCCACCGCCCTCTCCTCCCTTGCCAACATCAGCGAGCGCCGCCAGGCCCGCCTCGTCGATACAGCCGCCCACGGTGGCCTCCTCCCCGCCTTCCTCACCCCTCACGGCGGCCTCAACAGCGGCTTCATGATGGTCCAGTACACCTCCGCCGCTCTCGCCTCCGAAAACAAAAGCCTTGCCCACCCTGCCAGCGTCGACTCCATCCCCACCTCCGCCAACTCCGAAGACCATGTCAGCATGGGCCCCATCGCCGCCCGCCACGCCCGCTCCATCGCCGCCAACACCGCCACCGTCCTCGCCCTCGAAGCCATCATGGCCGCCCAGGCCATCGACTTCCGCCTCAAAGCCGACCCTCACGCCCACCTGGGCGTGGGCACCCGCGCCGCCTACGAAACCATCCGCGCCCACATCCCCTTCCTCCAAAAAGACCAGGACATGCGCCCCCTCATCTCCAGCGCCCTTTCCCTCGTCCTCTCCGGCTCCCTCTCTTCCGCCCTTCTCGCCGACCTGACGCCCTCCTCTCCCATTTCGCATAATCGGCAATGAGTCACAACCTGATAACGGAACAAACGGCCACTGCCGCTAAATCTTGCGGATATACCCGTAGGGCTTATGCATGCTAAATCAGAACGGCCAACGAGATCAGGTTCGCATGCGTAGCCGGGCTGTAGCTGTAGCTCGGGCGGGCAACCCTTCGTGCATGGCTACTTCACTAGCGAGGGGCAGCGAATTAGCACGCATAAGCCCTAGATATACCCGCTCTACCTGACATCCGGTCATAAATAGGAGGGGTAGGGATGAGGTAGAATCAAGCACCAACGAAATAGGAGGACTGCATGACCGCAGCAGCCGCCCAATCAGTGTTGCTTGAAGAATACATTGTACGGGTACGCTTCGTATTGTGCAGGTATGCTTGGAGCGCGGTCTGCCCCGTCCGGAATTCCGCTCAGAAATGGGTGAATTCATAGTCAGTTTCAGGAAAGCCGAGGCGCAGATTGAGCCCACGCTTCCGGAGCTTGAACCTAGGCAAGCGCGCGCCTTGGAGTATGCAAGGGAAAAGGGTGAGATCACAAGCGTTGACTATAGCCAACTTTTCGGTGTTTCCCGCAGGCAGGCCCTCACAGATTTGAACAAGCTTACGAAACAAGGCGTGTTGTTACGTATGGGTCGGGGTCGCTCCACGCGATTTGTTCCAGCACGTATTACTGGTACTCTCAATGTTGTGCTTGGAGAATTGACAGCATCAGCCCATAACGAAGGTTCAACTCAATCCTGATTATGCTAGGAACTAGCCTAGTGCTGGAAGAAACTGCGAGAAACTGCGAGAAACTGCGAGAAACTGCGAGAAACTGGAAGCATCCTGGAGCAATGTACAGAAAGCTATACAGTTCCGAAGAAATCAGATAAAACATCATAACGACTGTACTTATGAACACCTACACCGAAGATGACCTAATCGAACAGCCCGCCATAGCCCTCTTCCAATCCCTCGGCTGGCAGTACCTCAACTGCTTGCCGCACTCGCGACTTGCTGTTGCCTGGGCAGATTTCAGGCGGGAGATCCTGTAAACTTGCAGACTAAGTTGAGAGTGGATCGGGTATGACTGAGACGTACAGCCTCAAGCCAGCTGACGGTGGTATCGCGACAGAAGCAATGGATCTGGGATAGTACTTGCACCGCACATATGTCCAATATACGACTGGAGTTGATTCATGCAAAATCCAAAAAAGCTGAGTTCGTCCCGCTGGCAAGATACCCTGAACGCCACGAGGAAGCTGCTGGCTAAGATCCCCCGCGACTGGCCCATATATCAATCGATTGACAGATGCTCTACCGAGCTAGAGCGGCTCTTCCGGGGCGTCCCCGTAATCCGACAGAGTGGAGCCCCCGCCTCGATCATTGATAGTTTCGTTCAAGAAGCCGAGGTCGCGCTGATCACCCTCTATCGGATAACCTATAGAGTGGCAGGCGTCGTAAAGCTCGCCGTTGAGCAGAGTAGTATAGCTGGCAAATTGAGTGCACAAACCCAAAGAGTCGATAGCTTAACCGCAGCAGCTAAACAGGCTCGAACCGCCATGGCGGAAATAGCACTTTCGGACGCGGACAATAGAAACCTTGATAAAGCTGCATTAGGGCTGAATGCACTCACACAGGCGAGCCGAGATGCCCAGGTAGATGCATCTGCTGCCGATGTCCCTCCGCCCAAGAGAGCTGTGGGAACTGGACCCATTATCCTGGGCCTGGTGAGTTTGTTCGGAGTGGTCATTATAGTAATCGTTGTGGCCCTCATCTTGATGAATTCAAATAACTCCGCGAAGTCTCAGGTGGGAACGCCAACCGCCGTTGCCGCCCTTGTTGATACTCCTGTGCCTCAACCGACCCACGAAGCAACGTCGGCGCTTCCCACCTCCACGGCTCTTGCGTCTTCGCCACAGCCACCGGAGCTACCCACAGATACAGCTGTGCCGCCGGTGCCCACCGATACCATTCCCCTCCCAACCGAGACAGTTGCGCTAAATCCCACGTCGACGGCCCCTGCTCCGACCCAGACCCTACCACCCAGTGCCCCACAACAAGCCGATACGCCACCCGACTTAATCAGCACATCGTCCTTGGCCTCCACGGTCGACAGCGCGCACCCCTACGAGGCGAGCACGGACAAAACCTGGCTCATACCTGCGGCTGACAGCGAAGCTGGGGCTGTGCGCCTCCACTTTTCTCGCATTGACGTGGAAAAAGATGTAGATTGGGTGATCATCATGGATGTATCTGACAATGAGATGCAGCGATTCACAGGTACTTACCCTGATGGAGTATGGACCGACCCAGTACCGGGTAGCTTCGTCAAAGTACGACTGCTAACTGATAAGTCGGTGCAGATGTCAGGATTCAGTGCGGACGAAGTGGGTGCGGTTCGCTTCACGACACTCTCTTATAGTCCTCACCCCTATTTGCCTCAGTCGCAGCAAAAGTGGCTATTCAGCAACAGCGACCCGAACGCCAGTGGCACTCGGATTCACTTTTCCCGGGTTGACCTAGAAGATGGCGTTGACTGGCTCGTGGTATCGGGCGTGGATGGCACGCCTTACCAATGGATCACCGGCCACCACCCTGAGGGTATGTGGACGCTCGCCGTCTCTGGGGGCGTAATCAATGTGCAGTTGGTGAGCGATGCCACAGTGGGCGATTGGGGCTTCAACGCAGACCAGCTCGAAACCGCACCGCCTGACGCTGCCCAGCCACGCCCCCAACCCGACAAGGCACTGGCGGAATCGCCCCACCCTTATACTAACAAGACAGACACGACGGTCCTGACCAATCCTGACCCAAGTGCCGCATTCAGCAAAGTGCACATCTCGCGGCTGGACTTCTATTACGGGCAACTGGTGCTGCTCGACGGCAATGATAATCCAGTTCAACAGATCAACGGGCACAAAAGAGACTTCTGGAGCGATGACATCCCTGGACGTGTTGTCAAAGTGCGAATTGAGGGGAGTGACTACAACGACTGGGGCTTCCGAGTAGACCAATTAGCAAGCGGCTCTACGAAGAAATCCCTCGCGGAGTCGAAGCACCCTTACACCAACGAAACCCAGAACTGGACCCTGGTGAATTCTGACCCAAGTGCCGCATTCAGCAAAGTGCACATCTCGCGGCTGGACTTCTATTACGGGCAACTGGTGCTGCTCGACGGCAATGATAATCCAGTCCAACAGATCAACGGGCACAAAAGAGACTTCTGGAGCGATGACATCCCTGGACGTGTTGTCAAAGTGCGAATTGAGGGGAGTGACTACAACGACTGGGGCTTCCGGATAGATCAATTGGCAGATGGTGGACCATGATCGGATCACTGGCCTAACCCTTGTAAATCTGCTTCCAGGTATAGACCGGAGGGAGAATGAACACCTACACCGAAGACGCTCTAATCGAACAGACCGCCATAGCCCTCTTCCAACCCCCTGGTTGGGAGTACCTCAACTGCTATTGCCCGTTCGCCAACCTTCGCCGCACTCGCGATTTGCTGTTGCCTAAGTTGATCTCATTCGAGGATCTAAGATTGGAGATTTCGCATTATGCTGCTCAGACCTATTGAAAAGATGTGGGAACGAGTCAACACGACCCGACAAGATTCTGACATTGCACTTTTCTTTGACCTTTTGTATCTGGGCGAGATGGTGGTCAAGCTAACCACACTCGCTTTTGTTGCTGCTATAGATGATAACCGAGATCGAACAAGATATGCTCAGTATTATAGGTTAGTACGTGCCGATGGTCTTGGCGAATGGACAGATGTTCTCAACGAAGTATTATCAGGATCAGCTTCATTCTATCTCAATAGTGAGGTACGCAAAGAGCAAAAGGTGCTAACGCAGAACTTAGATGCCGTGTCGTGGCAATATCAAGCGGTAGAAAAACTCTACCATTGTCTGGATGCCCTTAGCTTGCCACATGACAAGTTACAAGGCAAAGTCAATGCCCAAAAATGGTTTTCATGGTTTGCGTACTTACGCAACAAGACGCGAGGTCATGGGGCACCATCCGGTGTTGCGTGCAGCAATGCATCCGTACCCCTTGAAGCCTCTATTCGGCTCATGATTGATAATCTCCTCATATTTGAACGCCAATGGGCCTACTTGCATAGAAAACTTTCTGGTAAGTACAGAGTGACTGCGCTCAGTCAATCAGCGGATCTATTTGAACCTTTGAAGAGTGCACGCAGCGGACCCACGCCTAATCTTAGAAACGGCATTTACATATACCTCGACAGACCAGTCCGAACTCATCAAGGCGATGCTGCCCGCAGACGGACGTGTGGTTGTAGTGGGCGACGACCTGCAGTGTGCAGTGCATCTATACCTGGCGCGGCAGCGATGTAACTCGGGACCTGCGGTTCCCTGACGAGTTCACCAACTCCAGCATATTTCGCCTCTCCACAAACTATCGCTCGCGCCCGCCGATAGTCAACCTTGCCAACCAGATTGCCAGCAGCATCGAATTGCGAGATCGCATCAAAGTGATGAGGCCCGGGCGCGAGCGTGCTGAGGGCAGACCCGTTCACTGGCTAAGCCTGAATAGCCTGGAGGAGCAGGCTCGCGCTGTCACCGAAATCGTGCAACGCTTCGCGTCAGAAGGTGTTCCTTACAACAAGATGGCCATACTTCTCCGCTCTGTCGTGAAGTCGGGCAAGTCTTTTGTTGACGCCCTCACGGCCGCGGGTGTGCCTGTGCAGTGCCCTGTGCTCGATCGAGGCGGGAGTTTCATGACAGAGTTCATTCTCCCGGTGTTCGAGTTCCTCTCCCGGCAAAGACCTACCGGCGCACCGTGGGAGTGGGCAACTCGGGAACTTTGGAAGGAGGCAGGTCCATGGGTGCGCTCTTCGGAGCAAGCATTCCGGGACGCCTTGGCGCGGTGGGATGCAGTTATTGCCGGGGAGAAGAATGCCGCATACAATGTGCGCGGCAGGCTTTATGACTTCCTGAACGGGTCTGGTGTACGCATGAGAGCCGAGGATCGCAGCCTCATGGCTGCTATGGGTGTGGTTTCACAGATCATCCGTAGTATGGAGGAGATACACCGTCGTCGCCTAAAGGACCATAAGCGGCGGGGTTCGCGCACGGTTATGGCCGACATCTATCGGGCGATACAGCGTAACTGGCAGAAGTTCGGGGAGAGTGCGCCAATCTCAATTGGCGGGGAGGGCGTCTTCGTCAACACTGTGCACCAGGCCAAAGGGTTGGAATGGCCCGTTGTGATCTTACCCATGCTCATGGACGGCCTCTTCCCGGTAGCTGAGCGCCCTTCCGACAGCCACTTCCCACCTGAGATAGCGAATCGATATGCAACCGACATAGAGGACGAGCGGCGTCTATTCTATGTGGCCGCCACCCGCGCAAAAGAGAGGCTCTTCCTCTTGGACGGTACCCGCCGATTTGAGGCAAAGCGCTCGATCTTCCTGCACGAGTTGGCGGAGTTGGGCGCTATCACGGTTGAGAACCTGGCCGATATCGCACCTGCGGTCTGGCGAATCGAAGCGGCTGACTTACGGGACTCGGGCGTCGAGCCTTTGCGGGTGGGGTTGTCCGATATACTGCTCTATCTTGAGTGCCCTTACCAGTACGGGCTGCGCAGAATCGTAGCAGTGCAACCAGACGTGGGAGTGGAGCTCAATTTTGGGAAAGGGTTGCACGAGCTCATACAGCGCCGGATTGAAGCTGGCCGTGACTGGACACCTGTCGAATTGCGTGCGCATGTCGAGGAGCACGTCGTACTACCATTCATGTCCGAACAGAAAGAAGGTGAGGCCAAAGCTGTGATAGAGGGCTACGTCCAAAGCTTGCAGAGGGCAGGCGCCGCCCGGCGGTCCCAGCCGGAAGTGGACATAGAAGTAATGCTGGAACATGGCATAGTGCATACCGTCGTCGACCGCGTGCAGATAGGGGACGACGGTACTCTCCAGGTCACAGACTGGAAGACACAAATAGACCCTCGATATGTGGCCCGCTATGAGCGCCAGGTACAGTTCTATACTCAGGGATTGCGACAGCACGGTCACCAAGTTTCAAGGGCGGAAATTGTGGATGTCACGGCGTCCTCCCGAGCTGGTAAGGTTGTAGCCTGGAATGTGAACATCGAGGAACAGACCCTCGCCAGCCTGCTCCGTGACTTGAACGCCGCTATACGAGAGATATCCCAGAGGAACTTGCCCCCTCGACCCAGCGCCACCACTTGCGGATGCTGCGACGTATTCAAGATATGCGGTGAAAGGTATGACGCGATCCGTGGACATGGAGGGTAGAAAAGAACGCGTTGCGTGGCCTATTAGGCGTCTAGATGGCAGCTCCCCAAGATGACTTCGCAGACCCTTGGCAACCCCTCTGGTAATCTTCGTCAGATCCCCACGGCTGATGCAAAGTCGGTCATGAAAGGGGTGTTGTCCATAGAGTACGCTCCAAGCGGTAGTGGAAGGCGCGTTGAGCAGCAGGTAGATTAGCTTGCGCATGATGGGCGGCTAGCCCTACTACGATGTTGTTGAGGGTAGCCAGCACGCGAGGTGCGTGACCCACCCTTACCTGGGAGGAGTCTTCGTCGAGGCTCACATCACGCCGATAGTGCAGTCCGTTTTCTATTCCCCAGTGGTCTCTTACCACCCGCAGGAGCATATGCGGTGATGCTGCTGCCCGCGGTGATGCTGCTGCCCTTGGTAGAGAGGTCACTCCATAATGCACCATCTCCTTTACCTGTCCCAATCCGTCTACCACTCGGCACTTGAGCTTGAATACCTGCCTCAGATGCGGCCACTTTGAGTAGCCGCACAGAGCCGAACTTACCCATATAGTGCGCTTATAGTGCGCTCCTCCACTCGTCCGTGCCCTTTGTTTATCCGCCTTGCCCACTCCAAATCGGGAGGCATAGCGAAGTTTGGGGCCTCGCTTTTGGTCTGAGGCGGTGGCTCAAACAATGTGCGGATGTCGGCCAACAACTCCGGCTGGTTCTCCTTTACCTTCCACAGGTAATCTCCACCACCCCTGACGATCTGAGCAGATAGGTTACGTTGGGCAAACATAGCATCTCCTGTTACCACTACGCCTCTCAGGTCAAGTTGAGCCAGCAAAGTGGGCGCTACCGTTAGTTCGTTGGCCTTCTCTTCAACTTCCAGTTGGGCCAGCACGACCCCTACCTGTGGCAGGTACGCACACACCAGATGCACCCCCTTCGTATACCCCAAAGGGATGGTGCCTCTCAGCGTCTTGCCGTCAATCGTGAGCACAAGACCTCCTCTACGTCTGCGTTTCTTGTGTATGAGTGGGGAGCACAACTCCTTGAAGAACTCGCCTACCACTTGGTCCAAAGCATAAGGGTCGAGTGCCTTGCCGAAGATGCGCCCCCAGGTGGTAGGGTGTGGCAGAGTAGTTCTGCCAAAACCCAGCAAGGAGCAGAGTTGCTCTGAGCGCAACCCTGCCCACTCTGCTAGCGCTCGTAACTGACCGTGACCTGCCAGCTTAGCAAGCACCGCCACCGTCAGGACCACACTCAATGGGTAGCGTACTCCTCGTGGGTCTCGCAGATCTTCTATTGTGTGCAGTTTCTCTACAAGAGCTTGCAGACTGAAGGCGAATGGCTCGTTGGGCAGTTGCACGTCCAGGGGGAGCATGGTACATTTCATCTCACATAGCACCTCTCTTGGGTTGATGGTTGTTGCAACTCGCATCTTATCCCAAGTGGGTGCTATTTGCTTCTCTATCCTCTATTTCCGACTTTGCATCAGCCCTGGTCAGATCCCAACTCCATGCTGGGATCTGACCAAGGCGGTAATATAATCTGAGATTGTAGAGGAGCCTGCTACATATCATAAACACGCACAATACTGCAGTCGTGAACTGCACGGGTGCCCGTGTGGTTACTCGTATGACATCGTAACTTAGACACGATTCTCCTGCAGGCTGCGTTGGCGATACGCTCTAGTGCCACAACGGCCGGAGCATTGCTTCTTATCGCTGGGTCCTGTAAATGCAGCATCGCACATGTCACAATATCTGGCGACCTGTCTGCGGTTGGTCTTCGCCCGATAACCTACGACTTCTTTAGTGAGGGTAAAGGTAAATGGTGCTGATTGCGCCACATCAGCTCCGACGGATATGAGACAATTTAGCGCTCAGACAAGAGCTAAGTAAGCTCATTGACATGAAAAATATTTCATGGTATATTGGTCGTGAGGAGGAAGAAAACATGGCTACTCTCAAAGGGTTGAGGACCGGCGCGAAACTGACACAGAAAGAGCTGGCGATGCGTGTAGGTGTCAGCGAACGCATCATCATCTTTTGGGAGATGGGTACTGTGTTACCCTCCTTTGAGGCTCTCACGAAGTTATACGAGGTCTTAGGGCCCGAAGTGCATGGTGCTTTTGCAGCAAGTCGCCCGCACAAGAAACGCGGCAGGAAACCTAAGGCAGAACAGGAGCAACCATCATGAAGCCAGCACCCATCTATGCGAGGGTAAGCACCAGCGCCCAGGCCATCAAAATCCTCACCCTCGCCCTCCAAT
Organism: uncultured Chloroflexia bacterium; assembly: GCA_963797095.1. Taxonomy (GTDB): domain Bacteria; phylum Chloroflexota; class Chloroflexia; order QHBQ01; family JADMIH01; genus JADMIH01. The sequence goes on from CAWCNY010000002.1 coordinate 513,008, forward strand.
GGCCCCTCCTCAATCCTCCCTCCCCCTCATTCCTCGATGTCCCTACCCACTCCACCTTCTATATCTATATAGAATCTATATAGAAACCGCCCTCTGGCATGGCATCATCCCAGGCTAGGGCGACTCCACCTTCCACCCCTCCGACCCCACCCTCCGAGGCCAGCTCTCCAAAATGCTCTACAACGCCCTCACCCAACAGTGACGAGTAGCGAGTTCCGAGTTTTCGCCAGTCGGTCGTCGGTAGCGGTTCCGGTTGCTCGCTACTCGTCACTCGTCACTCGCCACTCGCCACTCGCCACTCGTCACTCGTCACTCATCACTGCAAAAAGACATTTCTAATTTCTCACTTTCCACCCCCGGAATATATTGACAAACCACTCTGCCCCCCACTATAATGGGCAGGCTTACCGCTCCAATTCACATGCGCACCACTCACCCTACTCGGGTACCTTTCGATTTCGAGCCTTCGATTACCAGTGTTTCACCCCTACCATTACCCAACCACCCTACCCCTACCCACTGGCCTCTCATCCTCCCCGTCCTTCCACCATCGCGCTCCCAAATCGGAATTCACAAGTGGTCGCTTCTTGTCATGTCTAGAGTTGCTCTCAGACCAACATGAAAGGAGGCGTGCCGGAGCCAACTCCCCATTTCCGGATCGCAAATCAACACTCCACCTCTCACCTGTACGAACACGAACCAGCAACTACCAACTACTACTCGCCCCACCACCCGCGATCCCTTCCCTCTGCGCTACTCCTCGCAGACCCAGTCTCAGACGTCAGGTCCCAGACTTCAGAAATCAGGACAACCCACCCGTCCGACTACCGACTACCGACTACTAACCACTCGCTACTCGTCACTCGTCACTCGTCACTCCCCAGTGGCCCTGATTTCTCACACAAGAAAGGAACGAGAGAAACATGAACAGGCGTATATGGCTACTCATGGCCATGGCCTTCCTCGCCATAGCCATAATAGGTGCGGGTAGCGTGGCAAACGCCTCCTACCCAAGCGAGGCAGCAAACCAAACCAAAGGCGCAGATAACATCGATCTCCAACACGCCCAGGACAACGACGGCTTGAGCGCTCTGCCTGCAGGTCTCAAGGCCGTTTCCATGAACACACTTATTAGCATGGGCCTCGTCCACCCTCAGGACCTTCCTGACCTCCCAGCGCCCGTGCCCGATCAGCACAACTTCACTTCTAATCCTGATGTCACCATCACATGGGGAGCCGAGGCCAACACGTCTGGCGCAACCAGCGCCAACGAGCCATCTACAGTGGCCCACCCCTCCAACCCCAACTACGCCCTCGTCAGCGGTAACGTCCCCATTGATAATACCTCCAACGGCGGCACCTCCTGGCAGAGCCGCACACCGCCTAACCCCAATGGTTACGGCGATGTCGTCGTCTCCTGGCTCCCTACTTCGCCAGGCCAGGCCTACGCCTACGATGCGGCCCTCAACCCCATGCACGGCGCGGGTATGACCTCCGGCCGCTCTACCGACTTCGGCGTCACATGGGCTAACTACCCCTCCAATATCGACGTCACATCCTATTTCGTCGACCGCGAGTATCTGTGGGCCAACCAGGATTCCACCAGCCCCAACTACGGTCGCGTCTTTGTATCCGGCACATTCTTCGATACAGCCGGTTCGGGCACCTTCAACGCTACCTGGAACAGGTACTCCGATGACCAGGGCCTAACCTGGTCCGCCCCTCAGACAGAAGACGCGGGCGCTCTCGGCGCTGTTCACGGTAACGCGCAGTTCAGTTCGATGGCCTTCGGCCCCGGCAACACCGTCTATCACGGCTGGATGGACGTGCGCTGCTGCGGCGACCCGCCCTCCTACGGCGACCACAACAAGTATTACTATGCCAAGTCCACCGATGGCGGCGTATCGTTCCCCATCTCTGGGACCGCCGCTACCGATACGGCAGCTCGCTCGGTCAGCTTCAACAGCAACGGCCCTTCCGGCTTCCGCTGGAGCCCCCAGGCCACCATCGGTGCCGACCCCACCGATAACTATGTCTACATGATCTGGCTTGCTCGCCGTGTAGACAACAACAACGTCGGCGTGGCTGTCAATATCACCCGCTCGTCCGACGGCGGTGCCACATGGTCAGCCCCGTCCATCGTCTACAACGACCCCAACGCTAACGATACCCAGTATATGCCGTGGATAGCGGTCTCTCCGGACCACACAGTCCATGTGACATACACAAGCTCGGTCAACAATGGTAATAACCCTCTTGCACACTACTATGTGCAATCGACCGACCGGGGCGTAACCTGGAGCACGCCGTTCCAGTTGAGCGGCGCAACCTATAACGGTGCATCCTTCCACGGCGACTATCAGGCCGTCCACATAGGTAACCAGGCCAACTGCACCAACACAACCATAATCGCGGCTTGGACCGACAATAGGTCCGGCGAGCATCACTACGCTCGCATGGGCACATTCGCCGGTTGCGGTGGCTCTCCTACCCCCACGGTGACAGGTACACCTCCAACCGCTACCAGGACCCCCACATCTACTGTGACCCCAACCGTCACGCCAACCGTGTGCGGATCCACCGCTAACTACACCCTGACAACCTCCACAGGAGCCACCATAGTACCAGGTACCACCATGGTATCGGGGTCCAACTGCGATGACTGCGTCAATCCGGCAGCCATCCCATTCCCCTTCTCCTTCTACGGTAACTCCTACTCATCAGTGAACGTGGACTCCAATGGGACGCTGCAGTTCGTGTCGTCCACCTCCACCTTCACCAACGCATGCGAGCCGTACGCCTCGCACAACTACGTGATACACGCATACTGGGACGACCTGCTGCTGACGACGGCAGGAGACGGCATCTACACCTCGGTCTCGGGGAGTGCACCAAACCGCATCTTCAACGTAGAGTGGAGAGGGTGCTACTACTCAGGAGGAGTGTGTGGGACGAGGGTTAGCTTCGAGGCGAGGCTGTATGAAGGGACAGGACAGATAGACGTCATCTACGCGACGGTAGGGAACGGGAACAGCTCGGCAACAGGAGGAGTGCAGAAGGACACAGGTTCGTTGTTCCTGCAAGCATTCTGCAATGGGTCAGGGCAACCAGTGAGTGCAGGCTCCATGTTCACCTATACCCAGCCTACCTGTGCCACAGGCACACCGGCCACCGCCACCTCGACACCAACCACAGGAGCAAGTACAGCCACACCTACATGCGTAGCGGGAGGAGGCACCCCAGGTCCATTCGCCACCGCTTCCCCCATCTCGATTGACCTGTACGGAGCTGCCATCGACAACAACGGCACCTATGCCTACGCTGCCGGTGGGTACTCCTTCTCCGCTGCCAACACTGTCAACCAGTTCGCCCGCTTCGATCCTGCTACGGGCGCCTGGACCTCCCTCACACCCGTCCCCACAGGCCAGGAGGCTGCCGTGGCTCTGGGTGTGTACGCACCTAACGTCAACCGCTTCTATATGTTCGGTGGCGCTCAAGGTGCTTCCCTCACCACTATCCTCGACCTCAACAGGTACTACGACCTGGCCTCCAACACATGGGGTTCGGGGCTTGCGATGCCAGGAGTACGCTCGCAGTTGTCGGGAGGATACTACAACGGCAAGATCTACCTGGTAGGTGGGTATGACACCTCAGGAGTAACCCCACAGAACACAGTGTGGGAGTACGACCCTGTAGCCAACACCTACGCAACCAAGGCAACTATCCCGGAGGCATTGGGAGGTGCTGCATTCGGCATCATCAACGGCCACCTGATAATCGCGGGTGGGCGAGACGCAGTCAATGTAGCACGCACCACAGTGTACGATTACAACATCGCTACAGACACGTGGACGACCAAAGCGAGTCTACCGACTGGAGTGAACGTACCGGCGAGCGCAGTATTCTCAGGCAAGCTGATGGCATCCGGTGGAGGCAACCCCTTCAACGGTTCTGCCGCCAGTTCCAACCCCTCCCTTCCTGCTATTAGCAAATCAGTAGGCGTGGGGAGGCAGTCGCCCAACACGACAAACATAACGCAGATCTACGATGCAGCGACAGATACATGGAGCAGTGGCCCAACGCTGCTGTCGGTGCTGTCGTTCCCGACAGGGACGCAGGTAGGGAACAAGGTCATCGTGGTTGGAGGGTACAACGGTTCAAGCACCACCAACCAGGTTGAAGTATCGAGTGTATCAGGGGGTTCGTGCGACACCTCCACCCCTACCCCCACATCGGGTGCGGCATCCCCGACACCAACGTGTGCGGCAGGAGGAGGACAACTGCTGCAGGATACCTCGTTTGAAGCAGGCAGCCCCAACCCGTTCTGGGAAGAGGAGAGCCTCAACTTCGGCACACCACTGTGCGATGTAGCATCGTGCGGCAACGGAGGAGGCACCACAGGACCCAGGACTGGCGATTGGTGGGCCTGGTTCGGAGGCACAACATCTGTGGAGGAAGGGGCAGTCCAGCAGACTGTGACCATCCCATCAGGGAGTGCCACCCTACAGTTCTACCTGTGGATAGGATCACACTCAGGGAACGGCACAGCCGACTACATGAGAGTGCTGGTAGGTGGGACTGAAGTATTCAGAGCCACCGACGCCGACACAGGATACGACAGTGGATACACGTTAGTGAGCATCGACGTGAGTGCACAGTCGGGAGGAAGCAGAGTAGTAAGGATAGAGGAGCACAACGATGCAGGAGCAGCGGTCTTCAATGCCTCTGTTGACGATGTTACCCTCGATGCCGGCGGTGGGTGTCCAACCCCTGGTACTCCTTCCCCCACCCCTACGTGCATAGCAGGAGGAGCAAGCTGGGGTGCTGGGCCTGACTTCAATGACCCCCTTGGTAACATCAGAGGGCTTGGGGTCTACTTCCCCCCCACCGGTAAGTTCTATGTCATCGGTGGTCGAGACTCTGACAGCGCAGGCTCAGACTCCATCAACCCTCACATCTATGACCCTGTAGCCAACTCATGGTCCACCGCCTCCTCCACTGTTGTGCCTGACAACCAGGTCAACAACATGGGTGGTGGGGTGGTCACAGTGAGTGGCACACCCATGATAGTGGTGGTCGGTGGGAGTGCCGCCGGTGCTACCACAGGCACCAGTGCTGTCAGATACTACAACCCCTCAACCGACACATGGACCGACATAAGTTCCACAGATGCCTGGCCTGCCCCCACAGACACCCTCCCAGGAGGGTATGCAGTGGTGAACAACAAGCTGTACATACTTGGAGGGTTCACCATCAACATCGGGATGACCCAGGAAGTGTGGGAGTTCGACCCCAACGGCACAGCAGGCTCACGATGGACCCTCAAAGGCTCAACGTTACTACCTCAGCCCCTTGGGTACATACCGACAGCAGCCATAGGAGGGATGATCTACACAGCAGGAGGGTCTGGGTGGGATGGCACCACCATCTTCGACACCGACTACTCGTACAAGTACGACCCCACAACCAACACCTTGACCACCATCACCTCAATCCCAAGATTGACAGCGGAGACAAGAGCGCTGACGATGGGAGGGGAGATGTGGGTAATGGGAGGAGGGAGAGACGCGCCTAACCCATCGAATGAGGTAGACGTGTACGACCCAGGCACAGACAGTTGGAGCGTGGGCACACCGTTCGTGACGGCCCGCCGTAACTTCGCGGTAGACACAGACGGGGGAGGCACGATCTGGTTGGTAGGAGGGTATGCACCGAGCACAGCGACGGCGAACATGGAGATCTACACGAGTGGAGGAGGGTGTGTCACCCCGACCGAGACCCCGACCACTCCACCTTCAACCAACACCCCAACCGACACACCAGTAGCTCCCAGTGCAACCAACACACAAGTACCAGGAACAGCCACCGACACACCAGTGGTACCTCCAACCGATACAGACACGCCGGTAGTGCCGCCCACAGACACCGATACACCAATCGTACCCCCAACCGATACGGCAGTAGTGCCACCGACTGACACAGCAGTAGTGCCACCCACCTCCACCGACACACCAGGGGTACCAACAGCCACACCAACCTCGTGTCCAATGCAGTTCACAGATGTGCTGCCAGACAACACCTTCTACACCTACATCAGGTGCCTGGCATGCAGAGGCATCATCAACGGCTATTCGACAGGGTGTGAGACTGGCAATCCATGCTTCCGCCCTGGTAACCTGGTCACAAGAGGTCAGCTATCCAAGATAGTGTCCAACTCGGCTGGCTTCAACGACGACCCAGGACTGCAGATGTTCCAGGATGTACCGGCAGGCTCAACGTTCTACGCGTTCATCAACAGGCTGGCAATCCGCAACATCGTGACAGGGTACCCATGTGGCTCCCCAGGAGAGCCGTGTGTAGGGCCGGATAACCTGCCGTACTTCAGACCGAACGCCAACATCACGAGAGGACAACTGTCGAAGATAGTGTCAGAGGCAGCAGGGTACAACACGACACCTGGAGCACAGCAGTTCGAGGACGTACTGCCAGGCTCGACGTTCTACGACTACATCTGGAGGCTGACAGACCTTGGCATCATGAACGGATACCCATGCGGCAGCCCGGGAGAGCCGTGTGTAGGCCCAGACAACCTGCCATACTTCAGGCCAGGCTCCAACGCGACGAGAGGACAAGCATCGAAGATAGTAGCGAACACCTTCTATCCCAACTGCTACACTCCTTCCAGGCCAGCAAGCCTGCTCAACCAGTAATAAAGGTAGTATAGAGGTAAGGAGGCGGAGTTGAACTCTCAACTCTTCCTCCTCCCTCCAACACAAAAGACCCGGTCCCATTCGGAGCCGGGTCTTTTGCTGTTCATAACACCTGATTTCCTCCAGTGAGGAAACTACAAAAGTATGTTTTTCCCCGTTGCTAAACACCTGGGTAGCAGGTATAATGCAAGCTATTGCGGTCAGCCGCGCTATGTGGCCGTACTCGCGCGATCACGTTTTTGCCACCGCGACAAGAAGATCGCCGGGTCATATTCGTGTCAGCACGAGTAAGAGAAAGGAAGGAGAAGAATGTACAGACGCAAACTATACGTCCTATCGTTTGCCATATTGCTAACAATCTTAGCAATATGTCTATTGGTGGGGGGAGGGCAGACAACCCAGGCCAGCCCTCCAATATCTGCCCCCGCCGCCGTTCCTCCTCAACAGGCTAACTCCAACGGCAACACCGGCGGCAAAACCAGCATGGACAACTCGAGGGTGCTGCATGTGGAGAAGGTAACCACCGACTACCACCACGATATCTCCCCTCCCGTCCGCTCCCTCCCCATCGTCAAAGACGGCCAATATCCTGATACTCAGATTAGCGTCATACCTGAAGGTGGTCCCCTGGGCGGCATCACAGGCAAACCCAACGGCTTCACAGGCGACCCCGCTGCCCAGACCCTGCTTGGACCTCTGGTGATCCCCACCCCACTTATCACCTTCGACGGCCTGACTGTGGCCCAGGGTTGTGGTGCCTGTTCACCCCCAGACCCCGACGGCGATGTTGGTCCCAATAACTACGTCCACATAGTCAACTCTTCCTTCGCCGTCTACGATAAGAGCGGCACCCTCATCGATGGCCCTCACCCCACCAACAGCCTGTGGGCCGGCTTCGGTGGTCCTTGCCAGACCCAGAACTCAGGCGACGGTATTGTGCTGCACGACCAGTTGGCTGACCGCTGGTTGATTACTCAATTCACCTCCTCAGGACCAACCTACTACCAGTGTGCCGCCGTCTCCCAGACATCTGACCCCACAGGCTCCTACTACCGCTACGGCTTCAACATGGGCAACCAGTTCGGTGACTATCCCAAGTACGCCGTCTGGCCCACCGCCTACTACCTCAGCGAGCGTGACTTCACCAACGGTGCTACCCAGAACGGGCAGGGTGTGCACGCCCTTGAGCGAGCCCAGATGCTGGTAGGAGGCACTGCCCAGGATATCCTCATCAGAGTGCCTTTCACCACACCTTACCTCCCAGGAGATGGCCTGCTGGTTGCCGACATCGATGGCACTACCCTCCCACCAGGGGCTAATCCCGATGCCTACGTGCTGGGATTACAGGACAATGGTGGGGGGTATGGAGCGCCATCGGACGCCATCAACATGTGGAAGTTCCATGTAGACTTCGCAGTGCCAGCCAACTCCACCCTCACAGGACCAACCGTAATCCCTGTGGACCCATTCAACTCGATATTCGACCCATGTGGAGGAGGGAGGGCATGCATACCACAGCCAGGGACAGCGAACAAGATAGACATCTTGTCGTACAGGCAGCGGCTAACACAGCGACTGTCATACCGCAACATGGGAGCATACGAGATGCTGCTAGGAGGCTCCTCGGTTGAAGGAGCACCCAACATAGCTGGCATGAGGTGGTACGAGATCCGCAACCTGAGCAGCACTCCCACAATCTACCAGCAAGGGACATATGTGCCAGGGACAGTAGACGGGATCCACAGGTGGATGGGCAGTCTGGCGATGGACGGGAGTGGGAACATCGCATTGGGATACAGCGTATCAGATGGCAGTTCAACCTTCCCAGGGAGTGCATACACAGGGAGGCTGGCAGGAGACCCGTTAGGGCAGATGACGCAAGGGGAGGCGTACATCAAAGTAGGGACAGGGTCACAGACGGGGAGCCAGAGGTGGGGAGACTACACAGCGATGCACATCGACCCATCGGACGACTGCACATTCTGGTATGTGAACGAATACATCCCAACGACCAGTTCAGTAGGGTGGAGAGGCACGATTGGTGCCTTCAAGTTCCCCGGTTGCGGCGGCACTCCCACCCCCACGGCAACGGGCACACCGCCTACTCCTACTAACACCCCCATCCCAACCAACACCCCCACTGCTACCAACACAGTTCCTCCTACTAATACTCCGATTTGCTCCAACAACTACACTCTATCAACCTCAGCGGGAGCCACCATAGTACCAGGTACCACCATGGTATCGGGGTCCAACTGCGATGACTGCGTCAATCCGGCAGCCATCCCATTCCCCTTCTCCTTCTACGGTAACTCCTACTCATCAGTGAACCTCGACTCCAATGGGACGCTGCAGTTCGTGTCGTCCACCTCCACCTTCACCAACGCATGCGAGCCGTACGCCTCGCACAACTACGTGATACACGCATACTGGGACGACCTGCTGCTGACGACGGCAGGAGACGGCATCTACACCTCGGTCTCGGGGAGTGCACCAAACCGCATCTTCAACGTAGAGTGGAGAGGGTGCTACTACTCAGGAGGAGTGTGTGGGACGAGGGTTAGCTTCGAGGCGAGGCTGTATGAAGGGACAGGACAGATAGACGTCATCTACGCGACGGTAGGGAACGGGAACAGCTCGGCAACAGGAGGAGTGCAGAAGGACACAGGTTCGTTGTTCCTGCAAGCATTCTGCAATGGGTCAGGGCAACCAGTGAGTGCAGGCTCCATGTTCACCTATACCATCCCTCCGTGCCTTACCCCCACCCCCGCAGGCGCATCGCCTACGCCCACCTGTATAGCGGGAGGAGCAGGATGGGGGCCGGGCGCTACTCTTCCAGTACTTAATGTCAGGGCCTACGGAGCCTACTTCCCGCCCAATGGCAAATTCTACGCTATGGGTGGGCGTAGTTCCGATACCGCAGGTTTCGCTCAGCTCAACCCGCTTGAGTATTCCCCCACGACCGATACCTGGATCACAAAGACCGCTGTCTTCTCCGACCAGCAAACATCAAACGTCCAGGGTGGCGTGGTCACAATGTCCGGCACGCCGGTCATATTAGTAGTTGGAGGCAGCGCCGGTGGCGGCTCGGGTGCTACCAATGAAACCAGGGTGTATGATCCTGCCGCCGATACCCTCACAACCCTCCTCACAGACCCGTGGCCTCCTGGTCTCACTACGGTGCCCGGAGGAGCGGCAGTAGTCAGCAATAAGCTGTACATTTTTGGTGGGTTTGTGGTGGGCATAGGTATGTCAGACGAGATCTGGGAGTTCGACCCCAATGCCTCGGCAGGCTCACGATGGACCCTCAAATCAACCGTCCTTCCTCAGGCCCTCGGCTACATACCGACAGCAGCCATAGGAGGGATGATCTACACAGCAGGAGGGTCTGGGTGGGATGGCACCACCATCTTCGACACCGACTACTCGTACAAGTACGACCCCACAACCGATACTATTACCACCATCACCTCAATCCCAAGATTGACAGCGGAAACCAGGGCAGTGAATATGGGAGGGGAGATGTGGGTATTAGGCGGTGGCCGAGATGCCCCCAACCCATCGAATGAGGTAGATATCTACGACCCAGGCACGGACAGTTGGAGTTTAGGCGACCCGTTCGTGACGGCCCGCCGTAACTTCGCGGCAGACGCAGACGGCGCGGGACATATCTACTTAGTCGGCGGATATGCTCCTAGCTCACCAATTGACAACATGGAGATCTACACGAGTGGAGGAGGGTGTGTCACCCCGACCGAGACCCCGACCACAGCCCCACCCACCAACACCCCAACAGACACACCGGTAGCTCCCACCGCCACAGACACACCGGTAGTGCCACCAACCGATACAGCTACCGACACACCGGTAGTGCCACCAACTGATACGGATACACCAGTGGTGCCTCCAACCGATACGGCAGTAGTGCCACCGACTGACACAGCAGTAGTGCCACCCACCTCCACCGACACACCAGGGGTACCAACAGCCACACCAACCTCGTGTCCAATGCAGTTCACAGATGTGCTGCCAGACAACACCTTCTACACCTACATCAGGTGCCTGGCATGCAGAGGCATCATCAACGGCTATTCGACAGGGTGTGAGACTGGCAATCCATGCTTCCGCCCTGGTAACCTGGTCACAAGAGGTCAGCTATCCAAGATAGTGTCCAACTCGGCTGGCTTCAACGACGACCCAGGACTGCAGATGTTCCAGGATGTACCGGCAGGCTCAACGTTCTACGCGTTCATCAACAGGCTGGCAATCCGCAACATCGTGACAGGGTACCCATGTGGCTCCCCAGGAGAGCCGTGTGTAGGGCCGGATAACCTGCCGTACTTCAGACCGAACGCCAACATCACGAGAGGACAACTGTCGAAGATAGTGTCAGAGGCAGCAGGGTACAACACGACACCTGGAGCACAGCAGTTCGAGGACGTACTGCCAGGCTCGACGTTCTACGACTACATCTGGAGGCTGACAGACCTTGGCATCATGAACGGATACCCATGCGGCAGCCCGGGAGAGCCGTGTGTAGGCCCAGACAACCTGCCATACTTCAGGCCAGGCTCCAACGCGACGAGAGGACAAGCATCGAAGATAGTAGCGAACACCTTCTATCCCAACTGCTACACTCCTTCCAGGCCAGCGGACGAATAGAAGAATATCGTAAGCCATCAGGCATAGACAAGCAGAATGGGCGGCTCGCCGCCCATTCTGCTTGTCTAAAACCCGTTCCCTTCCACTGAGCCGAAGCCATCTATAGACCTCACACACTGTCGTATACCTCAAACGGGTTAAGATTCAATTAAGGAAAAGGAATTACTACGGAATGATCTTGACTTTATTCTAACTTACCTTTAAGATATATATCAAAGTTGACCCAACGCCAACGTCGTCTGCTGGGGCAGCATTCTGTCGGGTGTACTCTTCATATACCAACCCGGCTCTCCGTGCATCTTCATAGCCTTCCAGGGCCATATATAGGGCTGAGTGTATCCATTTAACTATACGGCAGCTTCGTTGGCGCTTGCCTTCAACTCAATATCTCAATATTAGAACGAGATCAGGAAAGGAGCTTAGGATGGATCAAGGAACCTCCGGTTCCGGCTCTATTGGCCGGAAGCGTTTTGTCGTGCTCGCATTATTGATGTTGGTGATCGGAGGGTTGGCGACCCTGATAACCTGGTCGCCTTTTTCAAAGCCCACTGCCACCAACCTCAGTTCCCCACCCGGTGTGAGCGGCGTCAGAGTGAACGAGGAGCAAGAGCAGTTCTCAGCCTCCATACAAGGGTTACCCAAAGGCGAGTCCGGCCAGCTTATGAGCCTGGAGGACTATTGGTATACCCGTGTCGGCTACCCCACTATGCAGTTCAATGGAAGTTGGCTCCTCCAGGCTGCCCAACAAGACAAGGTTGTTACCAGTAAGCTGCCTGCCGGTCGTATTACCTATGCGAATACCGCCGAGTTGGCTCTCACCCTCAACCCTACCGCCTGGACCGCTCTTGGTCCTCAGCCTCTGCAGATGAATGGCTGCTCAGGCTGTTACAACTACGGCAAGTCCTCGGGTCGCGTGAACGACATCGAGGTTGACCCCGTATTTACCAACACGGCATACATCGCCGCCGTTGGTGGCGGCGTCTGGAAGACCACCAATTGCTGCTCCATCGACACCGTTTGGACGGTCAAGACCGACGATCCCCTTATCTCAACTTCGTCCATCGATGATCTGTCTATCGACCCCAATAACCCCGCTATTATCTACGCGGGCACAGGCGACCTCAACTATGGCTCCTTCTCGATGGGCAGCATCGGCGTGCTTAAGAGCACCGATAGGGGCGAGACCTGGGCCGTCAAAGGCGCTGATGTCTTCACCCCTTACTTCCCTGAGCCTGCGGGCCAGTTCCCTCAGTATCAATCCATCGGCAAGGTAGAAGCCGACCCTAACAACTCCAATACCGTGATTGCGGGCACCAAAACCGGTATCTACCTCTCATATAACGGCGGTGATGACTGGACCGGTCCCTGCTTTACCAATGTCTATACGGCAAGCCAGCGCCAGGATGTTACCGGCCTGATCCTCAGCGATGCGGGTGCGTTCACCGATATGTATGTAGCGGTTGGTACGCGCGGTTACAGCACCACCGTCCAGTACAACCTCTCGGAAAACGGCGCTAACGGCATCTACAAGGCGCAGGTCCCCACCGCCGGTTGCCCGACAGGCTGGAACCTCATCAGCCGCGCCGACAACGGCTGGCCCGCAGGCACCGGCTCCGGCATTCCGCAGTACCAGGCCGGTGGCGACCAGCTAGGCCGCATCGATATGGCTATTGCCCCTAGTGACCCCAACTACCTCTATGCAATCGTCCAGGCTATCAACCCCACCGCAAACCGTGGCGGTGTCCTAGGCGTCTGGCGCACAACCGATGCCGGTACTACATGGACCCAACAGGCAGGCGTCGGCTCGAGCGCGGCAGAGTGGCAGGGTTGCGACCGTGCGGGCACTCAAAGCTGGTACAACCAGCATATCGCGGTGGACCCCAACGATCCGAACACGGTCTACGCCGATACCATTGACATCTTCAAATCGACCGACGGGGCTGACACCTTCAGTAACGTCACCTGCGGTTACACGGGCGGTACCACCGAGCACGTAGACCAACACGCCCTTGAATACGTTCCAGGCCAGTCCAGCATGCTCCTGGCAGGTAGCGACGGCGGCGTCTACGTAACCGCCAACGCCGATAGCGCCAGCCCAACCTGGCAGCAGATGAACGAGAACTCTCAACACCATCGAGTTCTACGCAGGCGACATCACCGCCAACTTCGCCAACTCCAGCAGCCCGGGCATCAATGGTGGTTCGCAGGACAACGGCTCCCCTGTGAACGTCTGGACGGCCTCCTCTCCAGGTGCTACAGTAGTCCCCGCCGCCACCCAGTGGCAGCTTCGCAACGGTGGCGACGGTATGTTCGCCCGTATCGAGCCTGTGCTCGGCCAGCGATGGTACCAGGAGAGCCAGAACGGCGCGCTTCGCGTCAGCCAGACCGGCCCCTATGGCAGCCTCAGCAACGCCGCAGCCCCCGGCTCCTGGGGTGGCGACCGCCTCAGCTTCGTATTCCCGTATGAAATCTTCAAGGGCGATCCCAACGGCCCTGCTTCTCAGGACTGTCCTCCCACAGGCTGCACCCACATGATCGGCGGCACTTATCGCGTGTGGGAGACCATCCAGGGCGCTATTCCAACCTCAAGCTGGTATATCAACAGCCCAGACCTGACCAAGAACACGCTGGCCGACCGCTCCATAATCAATCAGCTTGCATATTCGCCCAGCATCTCAACTACGGCCATCGTCGGCACCAACGACGGTAACGTACAGTACGGCTTCAACCTCGGGCAGGGTGTCGCCAACTCCGCTACCTGGGTCGACGTCACCGACAACAATAACCTGTTGCCTAACAGGCCGGTCCTCGACGTGGCAATCGACCCCTCCAATCCTCTTGTTGGCTATGCGGCGTTGGGTGGCTTCGATCAGAACACCCCCTCTACCCCCGGCCACGTCTTCCGCGTGACCTGCTCGGCCAACTGCGGCTCCTTCTACTGGGAGAACAAGAGCGGCAACCTGCCTAACATCCCTGTAGATTCGATCATCGCCAACCCCAACTTCCCGCAGCAGGTCTTCCTCGGCACCGACTGGGGCTTCTACTACACCGATAACATCAACGCCGCTTCCCCCACATGGCACCGCTTCGACAACGGCATACCTCATGTCATGATCTGGGACATGTCAATCGACCGTGGCGCTACTACTATTGCCGCCTTCACACGCGGTCGGGGTGCCTACGTATGGCCTCTGCCTGGCACCAACATCAGCCCGACCGATACCCCCACTCCTACCAATACTCCTACCAATACTCCTACCAATACCCCTACTCCTACCAACACTCGTACTCCTACCAACAGCCCGACTTCCACCAACACCCCCACCGCCACTCCCACCTGCCAGTCAGGCTACTCGAACCCCGTGCCCTGGGCGGTCGTCAGCCCGATAGCTGTTGACTCCTACGGCCTCGGAGGCGCGGGTAGTTCCACCGACTTCTATGCTGGCGCGGGCTACAGCTTCAGCACGTCCAACTACACCACTCAATTCGCTCGCTACAACCCCACCGCCAATTCGTGGACCGCTCTCGCGGGCGTGCCCAACACAGGCGAGGGCATAGGCTTCGTCTACTCGCCTCTCAATAACAAGATCTACGCCTTCGGCGGCGCTACTTGCGGCACCAATACCGTCTACAGCGATACCCGCATCTACGACATCACTACCAACACCTGGTCTAGCGGCGCTCCCATGCCCGCCTCCAGGCAGCAGGCAGCGGTCGGCTACCTCAACGGCAAGATCTACGTGGCAGGCGGCTTCGATAGCTGCATTATCAACAACACCGATGTCTTCAATACCCTCTACATCTACGATGTTGCCACCGACACCTGGACCACCGGTGCCAACCTGCCCGCTACCGAAGGCGGCGCGGCAGGCTCCGTAATGCAGAACAGGTTCTACGTAGCGGGCGGGCGCGACGCTAATCTATCCAATCGCACCACCCTCTACGAATACAACCCGGTCACCAACGCCTGGGCTACCCGCGCTGCCATGCCTACCGGCGTAAATGCGGCGGGCGCTGCGGCTGTCGGCACCAAGCTGTGGGTCATCGGCGGCGGCAATCCCTTCCTGGGTGCCAATTCCGGGCCACTAAGAGACAAGACTACGGCCCCTGAGACCGCCAACTCAACCCAGGTATGGGACTTCACTACCAACACATGGTCCGCAGGCCCCAGCCTCAACGTTGGTCGCTCCTTCCTGGCTGCCGGTAATATCGGCGCGGTTGTCGTCGCTGTCGGTGGCTTCGATGGAGTTACTACCGTTGCCACCACCGAAACGGCTACCATAGGCTCCGTCTGCTTCGATGCGACCCTCACACCTACCATTACCAACACACCTGCGTCCACCAACTCTCCAACCAACACCCCCACACGTACCGCCACGCGTACCTTCACAATCACCCGCACCCCTACCAACACCGTGGCCCCCACCAACACCTCCACGGTTACATCTACCCCCACCTGTAGTGCAGGCGCGGGCAACTGGACTGCCGCAGCGGTGTCGCCCAACAGTGTCGCACGCTACGGCTATGCACAGGTAGGCAACTCCTTCTATATCTTCGGCGGCGCGACCAGCGGCAGCCCGATTGTTAACGTAGACAGCTACGACTCGGTTACCAACTCCTGGACAATCCGCGCCAACATGCCGTTCGCCTCCGAGGGTGCTGCTTGCGCCTATATGGCAAGCAACAACAAGGTTTACTGCGCCCAGGGTGACACAGGTTCGGGCTTCGGCATCTACGATGTCACTACCGACACCTGGAGCCTCGGTCCTGCCGTTCCGGGCGGCGACCACTACGGCGCTGCTGCCGGTGCCTTCAGCGGTAAGGTCTATATCGTGGGTGGCGGCACCGCAGGCCCAAGCACCACCGTTCGTGTCTATGACATCGGCACGAACACATGGTCAACAGGCACAGCGGCCCCTTCCGCTTACGAGTTGGGTGGCTTCACCCAGGTTGGTCAATACCTCTATGCGGTTGGCTCCTTCGGGGCTTCCCCCTCAGGTATGCAGGATAGCTTGACGAGGAACGCTTCGACAACATCTCGCGCACTCGCGCCTAACGCCAACAGCACCAGCACTCTCAGGCTCGACCTGTCCACCGGCACCTGGAGCACAGGCCCTGCCTGGACCCCCGGCAGAGCCGACTTCGCCCTCGCTTACGATGCAGCCTTCAATAAGCTGTACGCAATAGGCGGCGACGCACCGGGCGGCACCTACTTCGACTCTACCAACTCGGTAGACGAGCTATCCCTGGCAAGCTGGCCTGCCGGCTCCTGGGCTTCCTCTGCACCTGTCTTGCCTTCAGTCAGGCAGGGCAACCCTGCCGGTACATACACTACAGGGCGCGTCTCCGGCGAGGTCTGGAGTGTAGGCGGTGTCGATGGAAGCACGTTCACATTCCTGAACGACAACCTCTATCGCCCGCATGGCTATCCATGCCCGACTAACACCCCCACCGTCACCAACACACCAACCAACACACCGACCAGCACCCGCACCAATACCGCCACCGTCACACCCAGCCCTACCTGCGTAGTAAACCCCAACTACAGCGCGGTACGCACTACAGGAGCCACTATCATTCCTGCTGCAACGCTGGTAGCCGGTTCTCAGTGCTCGGCTTGCGTGGTCACGGTCAACCTCCCCTTCACCTACAACTTCTACGACCAAAACTACACAAGCGTCAACGTCTCCAACCAGGGCAACCTGCAGTTTGGGAGCAACAACTCTGCTACAGGAGCATGTATCCCAACCACCTCAGCCAGCTACTTGATAGCACCATACTGGGGTAGCTTCGTATCCAACCTCACCCCGGCGATGGGAGTGTACACCACAGTAACAGGTACCTCACCAAACCGCACCTTCGTAATCGATTGGAAGCTAAAGAGGAGTGCAGACTCGAGGCTGACAACCAGTGAGTTCGAGGTAGTGCTATACGAAGGGATACCGAGGTTCGACTACATCTACGGGAACGTATCGGACCAGGGTATCAACGAGAGCATCGGAGCACAGGAGTTTACGGGAGTAGGGTTCCGTTCGGTGTCGTGGTCTTGCAACACTGCCTCTGTGCAGCAAGGAGACCGTCTCACCTTCGACCGGAGGGCCTGCTCCATCCTGACAGATCGGCCCTAGCTGCCCATAAGCTAGCTCCGTCTGTTACCCTCAACAATTCTTATTCTTTGAGATCTTCCAGAAGAGCAATATCAACAGCTCTTCTGGAAGATCGCCAGTTCACAAAACTCTTGGAGATGCTTCGCCGCTTTTGGCGTAGTTCTTTTCTGCTTGGTAGGGAGGATCTTGCCTATGTACTTCTAACCGGTTGATTGCGTTGTCGCTTACGCTCTACTAACCGTTCCCATTTGAATTACCGGAAAAGGAAAAGGAGCCGATTTTATGAAGAATAGATTCGTTCAGCTAGGCCTGGCGTTCGCGGCTACCTTGCTGATCGTGGCCATTGCACTCTTTGTGCGCGATGGCCTTAACCCCGCGAACAACAATGCTGGCAAAAGCAGCGGCGCTGCCTCCGTACAAAACGTAAAGCCCGCTGCCCCTAACGCCGGGCCAAATATAGCCATCCCTCCCACCGGCGCGCAGCCTCAAGAGAAAACCTATCCCAACGGAGCACGCGTGATAACCGATGTCAAGCACGACGTATCACCTCCGTTGCGCGACATCCCGCCTTCAGCCGTCGTAGACGTACAGGCGGAGAATGAAAACGAATCTCCGTTCCCTGTACCCCACACGAAGATCAAGGACCCCGTGGTCCAGAACTTCTTCGGCCCTCTCTCGATGCCAACCCCCATCATCACCTTCGAAGGCATCACCCAGGCTCAGGGCTGCGGTAGCTGTCTCCCTCCCGATACCAACGGCGATGTTGGCCCCAACCATTACGTACAAACCGTCAACTCGTCCTTTGGCGTGTGGGACAAGAGCGGCAACATCGTGCTCTCTCCTCGCCCCATCAACACCCTCTTCGCCGGTTTTGGCGCGCCCTGCCAGACTACCAACGCGGGCGACCCCATCGACCTCTATGACCCTATAGCTGACCGCTGGCTCATCAGCCAGTTCACATCTTCCAACCCCTTCGGGCAGTGTATAGCCATCTCCACTTCTCCCGACCCCACCGGCTCATACAACCGCTACTTCTTCCAGTTCGGCACAACCGAGCTTTATGACTATCCCAAGTTCGGTGTATGGCCCGACGGCTACTACATGACCGCCAACGTCTTCCTCAGCCAGAGCTTCCAGAGGCCGGCGGCCATGGTATTTGACCGTGCCAGCATGCTCGCGGGCCTCCCGGCCACCGTCCAGATATTCAACCCGGGCAACTTCTACGCCACCCTCCTGCCCGCCGACCTCGACGGCTCTAACCTCCCGCCGGCCGGTGCTCCCAACCCCTTCGTCAGCACCACGGGCAACATCAACACCATTCACCTGTGGCGCTTCCATGTTGACTGGACCACCCCCGCCAACTCCGTGCTCGCTGGCCCCGTCGATATACCTACAGCCCCATGGGACCCCGACCTCTGCGGCGGTGCCCTCTGTATTCCGCAGCCTGGCACCGTTCGTCGCCTCGATACCCTCGGCGACCATGCTATGTTCAGGCTGCAATATCGTAACTTCGGCGACCACGAGACCCTCGTATTCAACCAAAGCGTCGATGTTGATGGCACCGACCACGCCGGTATCCGCTGGTACGAATTGCGTGACCCCAACGGCACCCCATCTGTCTACCAGCAGGGCACCTACGCGCCTGACGCTACCCATCGCTGGATGGGCAGCGCCGCTATGGACGGCGATGGCGACATAGCCATCGGCTATTCCGTCTCCTCAACCACCATCACCCCCTCCATTAGCTACGCCGGGCGTCTCTCAACCGACCCTCTCGGAGTGCTTGGGCAGGGTGAGACCATGATGTTCCAGGGCACCGGCTCTGAGACCAGCACCTCCGGGCGCTGGGGCGACTACAGCGCCATGAACGTCGACCCCTCGGACGACTGCACCTTCTGGTACACTAACGAATACCTGCAGACCACGTCGAGCGCTTCCTGGAGGACCCGCATCGGCTCCTTCAAGTTCCCCGGCTGTGGCTCGACCACCCCCACCCCCACCGACACCGGCACTCCTCCCACCGCCACCGACACCCCTACTCCTGTTCCTACGGCCACCACAGTGCCTGCCAGTTGCGCCAACTACAATGTCGCCATTGACAGTGGCACATGGGTCTCGGCCACCACCCTCGTTGGCTTGCAGTGCGACGACTGTGCGGCCCCCATCAACCTCCCCTTCCCGGTCAAACTCTATGACCAGACCTACAATTCGGCTGTGGTAAGCTCTAACGGTGTGCTGGAGTTCGGCAGCGGCGACTATGCCTTCGGCAACGCCTGTCTCCCTGCCAGCATCTACGATCATGCCATAGCCGTCTTCTGGGACGACCTGATCTTTACCAACCCCGGTGAGGGTGTGTACAGTTCCACCTCAGGAACTGCCCCCAACCGCAGCTTCCTGCTCGAATGGCGCGGCAGGTCCATAGGCATATCGCCTAACGCATCGGTCGACTTCGCTATCATGATGCACGAAAACTCGGCCAACTTCGAGCTTCTATACACAGCTAGCACCGCTGGCCTAACGCGTAGCGCCACGATCGGTGTCCAGCGCAATATGCTGTACTACACGCAGTACTCCTGCAATGTCGCATTCGTGACGCCCCGCCTCAAACTGGACTTCACAATAGCGGATTGCCCAACTAATACCCCAACACCCACCAATACCCCTACCTCCACTTCCACTCGCACCCCTACCCTCACCCGTACCAGCACTAACACCGCCACGGGCACGCCTCCAACCAGCACAGCTACTCAAACAGCTACCAACACTGCTACTGCCACCCCCACCTGTATCGGCGGCTACAGCACTCCTGTGCCGTGGGCCGTTGTCGCACCCGCTCCCGCTGATGTGCTCGGCGCAGGCGGAGCAGGCAGCGCCAGCAACTTCTACATGGGCGGCGGCTACAGCCTATCTTCTTTTAGCTACACCAATCAGTTCGGAAGCTACAACCCCACCGCCGACACCTGGACCGCGCTGGCTAACGTACCCAACACGGGCGAGGGTCTCTCCTTCGTCTACTCACCTCTCAACAACAAGATCTACGCCTTCGGCGGGGCCAACTGCGATACCAGCACCGTCTACGCCACCACACGCATCTACGATATCGCTACCAACACCTGGACCACCGGCGCTCCCATGCCAACGGCCCTGCACGGTATGGACGCTGGCTACTATGACGGTAAGGTATACCTTGCAGGTGGCTTCACCTCCTGTGCTGTTACCCCCACCAATACCCTCTACATCTACGACCTCATGACCGACTCCTGGTCGGCGGGCGCTCCCGTCACCCAGGCTCTCGGTGGCGCGGGCGGCGGCGTGATCAACGGTAGGCTCTCTGTGACCGGCGGGCGCGATGCGAGTAGCAATGGTCGCACAACCAACTACGAGTACAACATCGCTACCAACACCTGGGCCACTCGCGCAGCGGTCCCGGCGGGCACCAATGCCCCCGGCAGCGCCGTCGCGGGCACCAAACTCTGGATCTTCGGCGGCGGCACGCCGTTCTCCGCCCAGTCCAGCAGTGTCAAATCAATGGTAGGCAAGGCTCGGGATCCAAAGGCTCCCGATGCCTTCACCACCACCCGTATCTGGGACTCCGAAACCAACACCTGGTCGGTGGGCCCATCCCTCAATGTTGGCCGCTCCTTTATGGCAAGCGGCAGTGTGCTTAGCTACATTGTCGCTGCGGGCGGCTTCGATGGCGTTACCACCACCAACACAACCGAGGTAGCGATTGCCGGTGGCGTCTGCTCAGGCCCCTCCCCCACTCCCACCTCAACCCTCACTCCTACCGCTTCGCCCACCTGCGTATCCAGCCCCGCCAACTGGCTTGCGGCTACCGTCTATCCAACCGATATTGAGCGCTATGGCTTCGCACGGGTAGGAACAGTCTTCTATGTGATCGGTGGTGTGTCTGGCGGCGTCAACGTTAGCAACGTGCGTCGCTACAACTCCGTTGCCAACACATGGACCTCAGTGGCTGCCATGCCGTTCACATCCGAAGCTCCCGCCTGCGCCTACATGGCAAGCGATCTCAGGATCTACTGCGCTCAAGGCGCTACCGGCACCGGCTTTGCAATCTACAACACCGCTAACAACACCTGGACCTCAGGCCCTGCCGTTCCGGGCGGCGACCACTACGGCGCTGCTGCCGGTGCCTACAATGGCAAGGTCTACATCGTGGGTGGCGGCACCGCAGGCCCAAGCAACACTGTGCAGGTGTACGACACAGCCACAGGCATATGGTCAACAGGCACGGCGGCCCCTTCCGCTTACGAGTTGGGTGGCTTCACCCAGGTTGGTCAATACCTGTACGCGGTTGGCTCCTTCGGGGCTTCCCCTTCAGGTATGCAGGACACCCTGGTGAGAAACGCTGCTGTCAAGTCCCGCACAATCGCGCCCAATGCCAACAGCACCGACACTCTCAGGCTCGACCTGTCCACCGGCACCTGGAGCACAGGCCCTGCCTGGGTCCCAGGCAGAGCCGACTTCGCCCTTGCCTATGACCCGGCGGTGAACAAACTGTACGCCATCGGCGGCGACGCACCGGGCGGCACCTACTTCGACTCTACCAACTCGGTAGACGAGCTATCCCTGGCAAGCTGGCCTGCCGGCTCCTGGGCTTCCTCTGCACCTATCCTGCCTTCGGCCAGGCAAGCCAACTCTGCTGGCTTCTACACGACCGGTAGGGGCGGCGGCGAGATCTGGAGTGTAGGCGGTGTGGACGCGACCACGTTCACTGCCCTTGCAGAAAACCTCTACAGGGTGAACGGCTATCTGTGCCCGACCAGCACACCTACCACCACCAACACGGCCGTTCCCACCAACACCTTCACTCCTACTAATACCCGCACCCTCACTCCTACTAATACCCGCACAAGCACGTCCACAGCCACAGCCACACCTAGCCCCACGGCCACATGTGTTGTGAACCCCAACTACAGCGCGGTACGCACTACAGGAGCCACTATCATTCCTGCTGCAACGCTGGTAGCCGGTTCTCAGTGCTCGGCTTGCGTGGTCACGGTCAACCTCCCCTTCACCTACAACTTCTACGACCAAAACTACACAAGCGTCAACGTCTCCAACCAGGGCAACCTGCAGTTTGGGAGCAGCAACTCTGCTACAGGAGCATGTATCCCAACCACCTCAGCCAGCTACTTGATAGCACCATACTGGGGTAGCTTCGTATCCAACCTCACCCCGGCGATGGGAGTGTACACCACAGTAACAGGTACCTCACCAAACCGCACCTTCGTAATCGATTGGAAGCTAAAGAGGAGTGCAGACTCGAGGCTGACAACCAGTGAGTTCGAGGTAGTGCTATACGAAGGGATACCGAGGTTCGACTACATCTACGGGAACGTATCGGACCAGGGTATCAACGAGAGCATCGGAGCACAGGAGTTTACGGGAGTAGGGTTCCGTTCGGTGTCGTGGTCTTGCAACACTGCCTCTGTGCAGCAAGGAGACCGTCTCACCTTCGACCGGAGAACCTGTTCCATCACACGCTAACAGGTGCTAGCGACTCTGGCCTTCGGGTAACAAACATGGGTCATCCCGAATTTTAGATTCAGCTTTGCAGGCGTGCAATCTGGTTCTAAAACAAGCAAAATGGCGGCGAAGCCGCCATTTTGCTTGTTTTAGAAAGCCTCTCCCCAAATTTCGGGGAGGAGTCTTTGGTCGTTCCCAATCTGTTGTACGCACGAATCTAAAATTCGGGATGACCCATGTTTGTCATCCTCCATCACCTCGGCGGCTTTTCGTTTATACTGAAGATCGCCACTCTCATCTCGAAGGCAAGGACTGAGCATGGACAACACACCCCCTCCATACCCCGATTTACTCCCCTCAATCGACTTCTCCGCCAACCCCTACAACACCCGCCGAAGCGTCCTGATGGCTCGCCGTGGCGTTGTTGCCACCAGCCAACCGCTCGCCGTCCAGGCCGGGATCGAAATGCTGCGGCGGGGTGGCAACGCGGTCGATGCCGCTATCGCCACCGCGGCGGCCCTTACAGTCGTCGAGCCTACCTCCAATGGCATTGGTTCTGATGCCTTCGCCCTCGTATGGGACGGCAAGCACCTCCACGGTCTCAACGGCTCCGGTCGCGCTCCCCTGGCCCATTCCCTCTCGCGCCTCCTCGACGCCGGGCACAGCGAAATGCCCGCCTTCGGTTGGCTTCCCGTCACCGTTCCGGGCGCACCCGCTGCCTGGCGCGACCTCCACGCCCGCCTCGGCAAGCTCCCGTTCGCGACCCTCTTCGAGCCTGCCATCGACTACGCCGAGCGCGGCTACCCTCTATCCCCTGTACTCGCCGCTTCCTGGGCAGTGGCCGCCAGCCGCTACTCCCAAATGGACGGCCCTGAGTTCGCGGGCTGGATGCCCACCTTCGCCCCCGGTGGCCACGCCCCCCGCGCAGGCGAAATCTGGTCCAGCCCCGGCCATGCCGCCACTCTCCGACGCATCGCCCAAACTAACTCCGAAGACTTCTACCGGGGCGATACCGCCACCGCCGTCCTGCGATTCTCCGAAGCCACAGGCGGCCTCCTTGTAGCAGATGATCTCTCCAACCACACCAGCACCTGGGTAGACCCCATCTCCACGAATTACAGGGGCTATGATGTATGGGAGATACCGCCCAACGGCCAGGGCATCACCGCCCTCATCGCGCTCAACATCCTTGAAGGCTTCGACATCTCCACCCTCAAGCGCGATAGCGCCCGATCCTTCCACCTCGGCATCGAGGCCATCAAGCTCGCCTTCGCCGACGCCCAACTCTATGTCGCCGATCCCGACCACGAAGATGTGCCTGTCTCTCGCCTCCTCGACAAATCCTACGCTGCCCGACGCCGCGCCCTCATCGGCGACCGCGCCCTCACCCCCGCCCCAGGCGACCCCAACTCAGGAGGCACCGTCTACCTTTGCACAGCCGACGGCGACGGCATGATGGTCTCCTTTATCCAATCCAACTACATGGGTTTCGGATCAGGCGTCGTAGTCCCCAATACCGGCATCTCCCTCCAGAACCGGGGTGCCAACTTCAGCCTCGACCCGGACCACCCCAACCGCCTCCACCCTGGCAAGCGCCCCTACCACACCATCATCCCCTCGTTCCTCACCCGCGAAGGCCAACCCGTCGGCCCCTTCGGCGTCATGGGCGGCTTCATGCAGCCCCAGGGCCATCTCCAGATGGTCGTCAACATCATCGACTATGCCATGAACCCCCAGGCCAGCCTCGATGCTCCCCGTTGGCAGTGGGCCTCCGGCAAAACGGTCCAGGTCGAGTCCGACGCAGATCCCCAGGTCATATCCAGCTTACGCGCTATGGGCCACGATATCCAGGTGCAGGAGCCGAGTGGCGGCTTCGGCAGAGGCCAGATCATCTGGCGTCTCCCCTCAGGGGCCTACGCGGCGGGCAGCGACAAACGCGCCGATGGTTACGCCGCCGGAATATAACTCACTTCAATAGGAGCAACCATGCGCCAGCGCACAGTAGGTATCCTCATATTCGATGACGTTGAAGTGCTGGACTTTTGTGGCCCGTTTGAGGTCTTTGCCACCACAACTTTGCCCGACAGTGACGACAAGCCCTTCCGCGTCCTCACCATAGCCGAGCGCTCCAACATCGTCACCTGCTGGGGCGGCCTTCTCGTCCAGCCCAACGGCACAATCGAAGACCACCCGCCCCTCGACATCCTCCTCGTCCCAGGCGGGCAAGGCACCCGTCGCGAAGTCAACAACCCGCGCCTCCTCGATTGGATTGCCGAGCAAGATCGCTCTACCGAGCTAACTACCTCGGTCTGCACTGGCGCATT
The DNA here is from genome assembly GCA_963797095.1 of uncultured Chloroflexia bacterium. Classification (GTDB taxonomy): domain Bacteria; phylum Chloroflexota; class Chloroflexia; order QHBQ01; family JADMIH01; genus JADMIH01. The sequence goes on from CAWCNY010000002.1 coordinate 538,301, forward strand.
CATGCTTGCTGCTCGCGGCCTCCTCGATGACCTTCCTGCCACCACCCACTGGGGCAGCGTAGATCGCCTGCGCGAAACCCACCGCTCCACCACCGTCTTTGACAATGTTCGCTACGTGGACAACGGCCATATCCTGACCTCGGCAGGCGTATCGGCGGGCATCGACATGTCCCTCCACATAATAGCCCGTCTCCTGGGCGACGAAGTGGCCGCCAACACCGCCCGCCGCATGGAATACACCGGGCAGTGGCAATTATGAACAAACGGTTAAGATTTGCGAACGTTTTCCTGAATTATCGGCAGCCGCTAATTATTACGTGGTATAATGTGCCATAGTCGCGCTACGCCGTGAAAGGAGAAAAGGCCATGAATCTTGGGCCTACAGAACTAATCGTAATTCTAGTAATTGTATTGATCGTATTCGGAGCCGGTAGGCTCCCACAGGTGTTCAGCTCCCTGGGCAAAGGTGTCCGCGAGTTCCGCGAGGCATCCGAGGGCAAAGATACACCCGAAACACCCGCCTCCCCACCTCCAGCCCCCACCGTCACAAGCACGCCCCCTACCACCCAGGAACAAACCAAACAGCCCTAACAATCACAAGTAACGAGTGACGGGTGACAGTGCTCCCAGTTTCACCTACCAAACCAGGAACTAAGAACTAGGAACTTCGTCCTTCCCCATCATCCCCAAACATGCCTCCAGCACCCGCTCCGGCCTGATAGCCGCTAGCGCTGGACACATCAGGCACATGATCCACTCGGCCAGCGTGATCCCCCCCACCAGGGGGAACCGGCAGGCACACACCAGCGGCGACCCCACCACCGCATAATCCACACCCTCTTTCCCACCTGGCACCCATGGGTGATAGCTGCGTGGGTCTGTAGGCCCATAGATCCCTACCACCCTGGTGCCCGTAGCAGCCGCTATATGCAGCGGGCTTGAATCGTTTCCCACAAATAGCGCGCACTTCCTGATAAGTGCCGCCGTCTCCCCCAACGTCGTCTGCCCCGTAGCATTGATCACGTGGGCCTGCGTTCGTGCCGAGATCTGGGCTGCCAGGGGCGCATCCTCTTTTCCGCCCATCAGCAATATCCTGACCGCGCCCCCCATCCTCTCATGTAGCCCGCTGGCTACCTTCGCGAATCGCTCTGGCCCCCACTGCTTGTGCCCCCACAGCCCCTCGCCTCCTGGGTGTATCCCCACCAGCATCTCCCCAGGCTCAACTCTGTACCTATCCAGCCAGCTTTGGGCGCGCATCTCCTCTTCTTCCGTCGGGCAAATGCGCAGCCCCATCTCTCCCTCCCCGATCTCCACCCCCAGGCGGCGCACCGCGTCGTTGTAATGCTCGACCGCGTGCTTCTTTCGCCATTCCCTCCCCGCCCCAGGAATCAGCCACCACATGCGCGGCAGATTCATCTCCGACCTGCGCCGGATGCCGCTCACCCATGTAACCCACCACGCGTAATTGCAGAACTCCACAGCCAGGTCGAACCGTGCCCTGCGTAGTGTCCAGAAGAGCTTTAGCACCTGCCTCAACCCCGGCCATGTCTGGCGGGTAGGCCAGTACATCAGATTATCTATATCGGAGTTAGAGCGCAAAATACCCGCGTTCGTAGGATACACCAGCGCCGTTATCTCGGCGTGTGGGTAGCGCCCCCGAAGCGCACGTATTGCAGGCGTGGCAAATAATGTGTCCCCAATAGGAAGGAGCAAAAGCAGCAAGATGCGCATTTGCTCCTATCATACATGACCCCTGTTCAAATGCAAAACAACCTGTGTGTCTGTAGTCCGAACTCTGGACTAATCTCACCGTTCTTCGCGGAAGAACTCAATAGCCTCGCTGCGTTCCGCTTCCGTCGTCATTACCTCCACGAACGACAGCCTGTGCCACGGGAACATAAACGACTTTGCGCCGATCGTTACATAAGGGATCGGTTTCCCATCCCGCCGTTTGGGGTTCGTGAACTCAAGGAACTGATCCGTAGGCTTCGGCAACTCCTCCACCTCCGCCAGGATCGGATCTTCGTTCATCACATGGATGATTACCAGCTTCGCCATAATTCCTCCGCAATCAGCAAACGGTCCTCAACCGCTTCTTCCTGACCCCGTCCTTCAACCGGCCAACTCTCACTATACCGCCAGCGCATACAGCTTCCTGTCCAACGATCCCACATACACAATCCCATCATCGATCACAGGCGACGACACCACAGGGCCTCGCGTCTTATACTTCCATCTTTCCTCTCCGGTGCTGATGTCCAGGCAATATACATAGTTATTCCCTGCCCCGAAGTACACAGAATCGTTTGCCAGCGACACTCGCGGCGATGACGTTACCTGGCTGCTTGTATCGAAGTTCCAGATCACGCGCCCGCTATGCCCATCAAGACAGTACAAAAAGCCGTCCGACGATCCGAAGATCACGCGCTCTCCTGCCATCGCGGGCGATGACGATACCGACCTTTGGCACTCGTAGCGCCACGAAGTAAAGCCCGTGTCCACGTCCACTGCGTACACATAGTTATCCATCGACCCAACGATCACATTGTTACGCACCACCAGCGGCGTGCTGATGATCGCTCCCAGCGTGTGCAACTTCCACCTCAATGTCCCGTTCACCACGTCCAGCGCGTACAGGTTGCCGTCCGACGATCCGATGAACGCCAGTCCCCTCGCGAAAGCCGCTGACGACCGCACGAAGTTCCATGTCCTGTACTTCCACGCCACCTGCCCGGTATCGGCCTGAATCGCGTAGATATACTGGTCGTCCGACCCGATGTACACCACGTCCTTGTGCACCTTCGGCGACGAGCGCACCGGGCCGCCGCTCCTGTATGACCACACCTGTGTGCCGCGTCGCGCATCGTAAGCATACATATAGTTGTCTTCCGACCCCACCAGCAGCAGCTCGCCATACAGCACAGGCGAAGAGCAAATACCCGCCTTCGTAGGCGCTTTCCACAGGAAGTCCCCGCTCTTGGCATTCAGCGCATACATGTTGGTATCATACGCCCCAAAGAACACCACTCCCCGCTCGCACAAAGGCGACGACCTGACCTCATCGTCGCAGGCAAAGGTCCACAAAAGCTGCGCGCCTGTGCTTTGCGCTGCGGGTATCGTCGACGATCGGGCAATTGGTGCCACTGCGGTCCCCCGCATATCGGCCGGGGCAACCAGCATCCCGCTCGGCGCGACGCTCATCCTTGATGAACCCAGGTTCGGGTCAGATTGCAGGTCCGATAGTGAGCTTGACAGCTTGGGCACCTGTGACGACGGCAGCAGCGAGCTTGTATCGTCGTTCTCGTCTATCGGCCCCGACTGCCGCTTCCTAAGTTTGGGGTCAAATATGCTGCTCTGCACCAGCGCCTGCCTGAAGGCCATAGCGCTCGGCCACCGCCTGTCTAAGTCGTACTCGGTCGCCCTCAGAATGATCGACTCGATATACTCCGAAACACGCGAATTGAACTTCCGGATGGGGCGCTCGTGGAATGTGAACGGCGTTTGCGTGCGCGGATCGAAGTTTGTCAGCAGGTGGTGCATGGTCGCGCCCAGCGCGTAAATATCACCGCGCGGCTCTGCCAACCCCCGGTACTGCTCCGGTGGCGCATACCCTTCTGTCCCGATCATCGTGCCCCGCTTGTCCGACTGGAACATCTTCGCTATGCCGAAGTCGATCAGCGTCACCTTGCCATCTCCCGCCACGATAATATTTGATGGCTTCATGTCGCGGAAAATGATCGGCTGCGGCTGGTGCCCGTGCAAATACTCGAGCACATCGCAAATCTGCACCGCCCACTTGACTACCTCATCTTCCTGCATGGCAGCCTTGCGTATATCAAGTTGCGATTCCAGGTCCTTGCCCTCGATATACTCAAGCACAAGGTACACCCTACCGTTCGACGGGAAGAAGTCGTATATCTTCGGTATCCCTGGGTGCGAAAGCGTTGCCAGCAGCGCCGCCTCGCGCTCGAACACCGCCAATCTCAACTGGCCTGTGCGTGGATCGGGCGATGTATCGGGCATCTCCTTGATGGCGCAGTACCGCGCCACCGAATTGAAGCGCAGGTCACGAGCCTTATACACCGTGCTCATGCCGCCTATACCCAGCACACTCTCGATGTCATATCGCCCTTGCAGAATAGTATTGCGGGGCAGGGGTGCCGTTCCAGGCATAACCTCTGTATCTAGTGCCCCCTTCTCCGACTGTATAGGCGCTGGATCGATTGTTGGGGTTTGAGGCTGAACTGTGGGGTCCGTGGCACCTTGGGCTGCCTGCTGTACCCCTTGCAAACGTTTAATGAGCATGGCGTGGTTCTCCCGATAGAATTCTGGTACTACCTCGATTATAGGCGGGTAGTATTAGCCATTGGAATAGACCATTTGTACCGCCCCACACGATACCTTTGGGCGACCTCTTGACCTCCCACCCAGCCTCTGGTAATATTTACACAACGCAGGCGCCCGCACCCACCATTCCCAATCTTCCCAGGTAAGATGCCGCGCTTCAATACCATCCCAAAGGCTGCCTTATTCAGGCGGCGCAGATTTCTTACACTTCTGCACTATCTCTTCATACTGGCCTTCTCCCTCTCTTTACCGTTGGGTCTGGCCCAGTCTGTCCTTGCCTCGCCATCTTCAGTCGCCCCCACCATTCCCCTACAACCCTACGCTTACGCCATCGCCAACTCCGCCACCGGCTATGACCTCATGGTCGGTGATGGCGTGAACAAAGACAGGCGCATAGCCCGTGTGAAGGTGGATAGTATCTACTTCACCGACGTTACCGCCAAACTCTCCACCGATGGCACCCAGGCGATCTTCCGCGTCACAGGCGACCGCTATGGCGGCTCCAGCCTCTACAATGTGTCAGTAGCTACCGGCAAGTTCGTCCAGGTGGCCTCCGCCAAAACCGCCTCCGAGGGCATAGGTACTTACGCCTGGTCTCCCGCAGGCAACACTATGGCTTTCGTGCGTGCCGCCCCCGCCCTCGACCCAGCCCTCATGGACGATGCCTACGGCACTATCTACATCTATTCAGTTGGATTCCAGGCAGTCAAACTGAAATCCTCCAACGGCAACGACCACCTACTCGGCTTCGCCAGCGACGGCCTCGGCGTGTACGTCTCCCGCCGCGAGACCGCCGGCAACTTCACCCTGGAGCACCTGGTCTACCTGCCACTCACGGGCAACTCAGCCGCTGCCATGATCACGAGTACACCCGATCTGCGCTACACCGGCTACACTCTCCTGGCGCTCCCGAACACAACCCCCAGGGTAGCCTTCCTGGCCGAAGGCGATCTATCTCTCGCCGCGCAAAACTCCAACGGTGGGCAAGCAACATCCGGCATCACGACCACACTCTCTATCTCTCCCAATGCAAAGGGCAGCGGCAGCCTGACTTCCCCCTCCGGCTTCGGCCTTGTCACCTCCGATATCCTTGGCCTTGACCCAACCCTCCTGCGCCGCGACGCCGAAGATTACGCCCACCTTTCATGGACCTCTGACGGCAGCGCTCTCCTAGTGGGCAGTACGCGCAATTCCTGGCGTATCGACCTTTCGGGCAATCGCGTCGCGCTCGGCACCTCGGTGGCCGCCCTCCGTCCTGCCGCCATCTCCCGCGACGGCACTTTCGTGGTCATGACCGACAACCCCACCACCCGCCTCGTCACCCTCGACTACTCCACCGGCAAAGTAAGCGCCACCCGCTATGTCGGTGTCACCCCCAAGCCCACGGCGGCCACCCTCCAGATGAATGTCCCCTATATCCAACAGGTAAACGACACTGCGGGCAGCGCCGACGGTAATTGGGCCTGCGGTCCCACCTCCATAGCAATGGCCCTCGCCTACTACGGCAAGATCGAACCCTGGTCCGTCAACCAGAACGAGCGCGTAGCACGATTGGCAAGCCCACCTGCCCCTACACCCACACCCACCGGGGCCGATTACGCCCCCTACATCACCACCGAATATACCTACAACGGTCACACCTACAACGCCACCGCCCGCGACCCTAGCGGCAATCAGCTTGCCGGTCTCTACGGCACCATCTGCCCCACAGGCAATGCCAGTTGGCCTGTCATGGCCGATGTTCTGGCCTGGCATGGCCTCAACAGCCAGCACATCTCCATCACCTGGGATGCCATAGTAGCCGCCCTCAAGCGCGGCCACCCCGTCCTCCTGGGCAACAAACTCACTTCCGAGGGCCATATCATCCTAGTCGTCGGCTATACCAGCGATGGCAACCTCATAGTGAACGATCCCTACGGCAACAAATTCGCCCCAGGCTACGGCACCAACGATGGCCAAGACGTCCTCTACCCCTGGAAGCGCATCACCCCGCGCAACGCCCTCGAAGTAATAGGCGTCTACCCACCTCCCACTGCCACACCCGTACCAACCTCAACTTCCACACCCATTCCCTGACCAACAATAAAGAGAATTGGCGGCTAAGCCGCCAATTCTCTTTATTGTTGGACTCTTCTATGCCTCGCCAGGGCTTTTAATAGTGCACCCACACAATCGTGCCGATCTTGTCCCACCCATAGAGCCATTCGGCCATCGGTGTGCTCAGGTTCACACAGCCGTGGCTGTGCGGCCTGCCAAAGTCATCATGCCAGTACGTACCGTGCAATGCTTCGCCCGAAGTGTGGAAGTACTGGGGGAAAGGCACGTCCTTCAAGTCGTAATAATCCCCGTTTTCAATGCTTCCGCCCTTCATCTCCTGCGACGGCAACCTGTAATAGATCTTCCAGACCCCGATCTCCGTCCTGTTGTCCTCTTTCGTACCGTTGGGCAGTGTCTTGACCGTGCCTGTCGAGGCCAGCGTCACCTTCACGGGCGTGCCATCCTCATAAGCAGTCATGATCTGCTGGGTAATATTCACCGCGATCCATTTCCCCTTATACTTCGGCCCGTCGAACACTACCGGGGCCACCTTCCTGACCAGGCTTGAGTGTACCCACTGGGGCGCTTCAGGCGGCTCTGACACCCTGTACCAGAGCTCTCCGTTCGCATCATAAGCCGACTCGTACAATAGCACGCGCCTGCCTACTCCCCAACCCTTAATCACCTTCTGGTCGCGCCCAGGCCCACTGCGTACATTTCCGCTGTACGCCATCTCACCCAGCCAAAGGCCAGTATAATCTCCAGGCTTGCTGGGCGTGGGAATTACACCCGTCGGCACAGGTGTGGCCGTCGCATCGGGTGGCGCTGTGGGCACAGATGGCTCGGTGGGTGTTCCCTCAGGCACCGGCTTCCAATTACCGTCTACCACCGTCAATTCTTTGCCGCTCACATAACCGGAAGTGCCCTTGTAATCGAGCCAGTAATAACCGCCATCGTTGAACGGCCCGCCCAACACAGTTGCCTTTGAATTAGCCGGCAGCGCAGTGATCACTGCTCCGCTTGCCAACGGCTGATCTATCAGGTTTGTATCAACCGTTGCCGCTACTATGCTACCCAATGCAAATCGCGGTACATCTTGTGCGCTGGCTGTGCCTCCCCACATCCCCAGTGTCGCCATAGCCAGCATCGATACCGTTGCCATTGCCCACATTGCGCTCTTTACTTTATGCCCGATGTCGGATATTCCATTCCTGCCCGAATTCACCCTATTCTCCTTTATATGCCACCCCGAACCATTCCCAGGGTATGCGCTATCTGATGTAAACCTTGAGAGGACTACGTTTACTATTATATCGTACAATCTTTTCCACATCTAGCCTTAAGGCCATAAACATGCCCAATTTGGACCTTTCAATATTAACAACGTTGCTCGAATATAGAAAGTTTCCTTCACTTCATAACGCAACGATCTCGAACCTGCCCCGATTAAGTTGGATGCAGAATCCATGCCGACAGGTCACACAACCGCCTCCCACTTATTCAAGGTGTTATAATTGCTCTCTGTACCCATCCAGTCACACAGGAGTCGCTACGGTTGGCAGTTGATAACAGGCGCACATTCCTTCCCTTCTGGTCCTCCCCATACCTTCTGCGCTCCTTACCTGTGCTCCCGGTTCTGCTCGTAACCCTCCTCATGGGTCTGCTGGCCTGGCGTGCCTCCGCCGACGAAACTATCCCATTCGGCACCGAAGCCGACACAATCTACATCACCGATGGCTTTTACGCCCCCGAACAGAGCGCGCAACTCGGCACCTACATGTGGACCGAGCCTCTAGCCCAACTCCACCTTCCCAACTGGGGCCCAGGCCGCATACACATCATCGTTGAGGGCGTTTCCGGTGCCGCTGGTCACATCGCTCTCAAGCTAGGCTCCGCCACCCTCGCTGAAGCCGATACCCGGCAAGGCCAGCCCTGGCAGCTACAGGGTTGGGGCGACACCAACGACCGCACCCCCGCAGTCTTTCTCGAATCTCCCCCCTACAATCCCCCAGGCGAAGGGCGCGACCTCGGCTTATTAGTGCGACGGATGGAAATCTACGCCCCTGATGCCCGCCTCCGCGCCTGGATCGCCATAGCCCTCCTCGGCCTGGTGGGCATCCTGCTCTACTTCTTCCTCTCGCTGCGCACGGGCCGCACTCTCTTTTCTGCCCTCGTAGCCGCATCGCTCCCCGCCCTTTATGGCCCCCTCGCCGCCTTCCGTGACCCCTGGATAGAAGTAACAGCCTGGGCCGCACCCCCCATCCTCCTCCTTGCCCTGTTTGCCGCCCACCGTTTCAAAGCGCCGACAGACAACCGAGCATCCCCAAATCCGAAATCTAAAATCCGAAATCTAAAATCCCCATTGGTTCTTCTCTCCCTATCCGCTGCCCTCCTCCTCCTTTATCTCGGCTACATGAACGCATTCGACTCCGACCGCATGTACCAGGTAACAGCAGGTCTAGCCGAGTACGCCCGCCCTACCCGCTACCCAGGCTTCGACACCTGGACCAAGTACGGCTTCGGCCAGCCCTTGATCGCCGTCCCTTTCTACTTCCTCGGCAAGCTCTTCGTCCCGTTCGGCGCAGACTACGAGCCTATCACCCGCCTCACCGTCTCCTTTACCAACCTCATCGTCACCGCCCTGACCCTCATCCTCCTATACAAAGCCGCCCGCCGCCTCGCCTCAGTGAATATGTCTCTGGCCGTTTCTGCTACCTATCTTCTGGCAGCTCCTGCTCTCAACTATGGCCGCACCTTCTTCTCCGAGCCTGCGGGTGGCCTCCTCCTTCTAGCCGCCATCCTACTAATCCTGCCGGAAAGGCTAATCCTGCCGGAAAGGCTAATCCTGCCGGAAAGGCGAACAACCAGCGACGAACTCCGCACCACCCCACTACAACCCAAACGCGCCCTGCTGGCCGGACTCTGCCTTGGCGCAATGATCCTCTTCAAACCCGCCTTCGCCATCTACTGGCTTCCCGTCGGTGTGGCAGTCCTCTGGCTCTCCCTACGAAAGACGAACGACGAAAGACGAACGACGAATAATGACATAAGCAATACGCAGTACGCAGTACGCAATAAACCATCGTCCATCCCTCGTCGTTCGTCTTTCGTCCTAACTCTATCCTCCTTCGCCGCCGGTCCTCTACTCGCCCTCATAGTCCAGGGCTGGTACAACTATCTCCGCTATTCTCCTCTCCCCGACGCCCTCTTTCGTACCGGCTACGAGAAAGAGGCGGGCTTCAGCACCCCCATCCTGGAAGGTCTTGGCGGTCTTCTGTTCAGTCCCGGCAAAAGCATCTTCCTCTACGCCCCGGTAGTCCTGCTGGCCCCCATCGGCCTCTGGCTGATGTTTCGGCGCTCAGGTAGCCCCGGCAGGCTAATCTCCCTTCTCATAATTTCCGAAGTAGCTCTAGGCTTCATATTCAATGCCCTCTGGTGGGCCTGGACGGGCAACTTCGCCTGGGGCCCACGCCTGGTAATGCCCATCCTCCCCCTCCTGATATGGCCTCTCGCCTCCCTTATACCTGCACCTCACTCCAAACAACCCCAAACCACTACCACCCTATCACCCACCAACCACCAACAGCCTTCCACTAACCTCCGACTACCAGCTACCGGCTACCGGCTACCAGTAACCCTCCCCTGGCTCCTCCTAGGCATCCTGGGTGCAATAGTCAACATTCCAGGCGCGATGGTAGACTTTCAAGTCTACTTCCGCAACTACGGCCTCCTCTTAGCGGGCGACCCCGGCGAAGCCATCACCCTCTATGACCCCGCCAACTCCCCCCTCCTGGTCGAGCCGCGCTACCTCCTCGATGGCCTCACCGCCGCTGTCTACCGCCCATCCCTCGCCTCAGTAGGTATGCCCCCCATCTGGGACATCCTGATCCCCATCTCCCTGGTAGCCATAGCACTGCTGGCCATCTGGTTCGCTACCATCCCTAACCATGCCCCTGAAGACCGGCTGTAGAGGCGAGGCAGGCTTAACGCCCTCTTTGGTCATGAACCATCTCATGCAACTCACCCTGAATCAAGGATGTCGATCACGCTATCCGTCTTGATTGTGTTGGCCCTCAAAAGCGTGCTATACTGCTGTTAATCTAGCTGAAAGGAATCTGTCCTATGCGCAGAGTGTTCGCCCGTGTTCTCACTTGCCTGCTACTTCTCCCCGTGCTGGTATCCTTCATTTCGTCATCTTCCACCAAAGCACAATCCGACGCGCGTACCTTCCCCGAAACAGGCAAAACCGTGCAGGGACGCTTCCTCCAGTATTGGGACACCCACGGCGGCCTCGCCCAGCAGGGCTATCCCATCTCCGAAGAGCTACAGGAAAAATCCGACACCGACGGCAAGACCTACACAGTCCAGTATTTCGAGCGCGCCGTCTTCGAGTATCACCCTGAGAACCCCATCCCCAACGATCTGCTCCTATCCCTGCTCGGCGTCTTCCTCTATACCCAGAAATACCCCGGTGGCGCCCCCAACCAGCAGGCCAACACTACCTCAGGCTCCCAGCTATTCAATGAAACAGGCAAGCACGTTGGCGGCGATTTCCTCCAATACTGGCAAACCCACGGCGGTCTAGCCCAGCAAGGCTACCCCATCTCCGAAGAATTCACCGAGGTCTCGGACCTCGATGGCAAGACCTACACAGTCCAATACTTCGAGCGCGCCGTTTTCGAAAAGCACCCCGAAAACGCCCAGCCCTTCAACGTCCTCCTATCTCAACTCGGCACCTTCCGCTATCGCGCGCTCTACCCTGCCGGGCCTTCCCCCATCATCCCCACGCCCGTAGCGGGCTGTTCCTCCCATCTGGCCCCCGGCACGTGGGCCGGCCCGTATGACTGGAGTTTCACCCTCACCTCCGATAACGGGTTGACGGGCAACGGCTCTCTTAGCGCCGATCTCTCCCTTGACATAGCCTGCGACGGCACCTTCACAGGCACCGCCACCGCCACAAAATACAACGCCCAGGCCCACCTGGCAAGCGTGCAGGTGCTCACCTGCTCGATGACTACTCCCCCCATAGCCGATTTCATGGGCCGCGTGGTTGTCCAGCCCTCCGGTCTGCACCTCCTCATAACCGGCGGGACCTGGCGTCAGGGCGCTACCGTCTGCAAAAGCTCCCTCTCCGCACCCCAAACCCAGGACCTTACGGGCTTCTCCGTCGCCCCCCTCGATGTCCAGATTGAAACCATATCAGAGAACAAAATAACAGGCAGCCAGCTACTCTCCGACCCCGCCCTCAACATAATCAAAGAGAAAATAGCCTCCTTCTTCCCCAACGCCAACGTGACCATAACCACCCAGGGCCATTGGGAGCTAACCTACAACCCCACGAACACTCCCTAGATTATTGCCTGGTATTTGACGGATGTTTTAGCTTATGATTTAACCGTCACGAAACCGGCAAGAGCTTGATCGACTTTTGCCGATACCTTAACAACCAACTACCAAACGCTCAAATTGCCACCGATGGCCCGCTCATGTACGCTCATGCAGCCTTTTTGATGGCTGGATAGCGTCGAGCGGGCCCTGAACGTCGTCCCTTGGGTCTGCCAGGCGAGCGTCCACACGGTTTTGGCAACTTCGCCGGAGTACCCACCTCTAGCAGAAGTGTCCAAAACCTCCGCCTCACTCGGTAAGGAGTCAGCTTGCCTGCCTCAAGTGGTCTCTCCCAGGGCAGACGTTGGTCAGTCACGCAGCTTCTGGCAAGACGCAGTTGAGTGTAAGCGGCGATAATAAGCCAGCTCCAACGGTCGGCTTGCTGAGGTAGTCGAACGCGAGGCACCGTCCAGTTGAGGGTTTGTTTGATGAAGCGGAAGGTGTGTTCCAAGATGAAGATGAAGCGGAAGGTGTGTTCCAAGATGAAGATGAAGCGGAAGGTGTGTTCCAAGATGAAGATGAAGCGAAGGTGTGTTCCAAGACGAAGCGTCTGACATAGGAACGCCAGAGCATATCTAACAGATCCAAGCCTGGCTCATTTGCGTCAGGGCCTGAGTACCACAACCAAAGCACCTGTGGCTCTCGCGTCTTTCTGGGCAGCCGAGAGACTTCAACCAGCACCAACATGCCCTTAGATATAGGTCGGGGTTGGCGGGGTTGGCGGGGTTGGCGGGTGCCATGAGTGGGGTGGTTTTGGGTCTTGGGGTGCAAGCCACACCACGCTCGCACCCTCACACTTCCGTATTGACTATCCTCGCATCAATGCTCAAGGGTGGGAGTGGGCCAGGTGGCCGGGTTGTAGCACTCGAACTTGCGACCATGCCGACGTGGGCGACCACCCAAAGTGCCCCGTCCAGTGCCACACTCAGCAGGGGAAAGGGGGTCTGCATAGAAGCAACGACCACAGCGCAACCTAACCAGGATAGAAACAGAAGCCGCCAAGTCAGGGTTATCAGAGTTGGCAAGCTCTTCAGCCAGTTGCACCGGATCGTACCCGGCATCAAATGCGAATAGAGGTGTTAGAGCGGTTGGAGAGGCAGCTTGTTGATCTGTGTCCAGCTCCGGACCGAGCGAAGCAAGCATTTGCCCGATCTGCTGTACAGCAACCACGTGGAGGTTCTCATTGGGGTGAACACGACGCACATCGAGAGGCGCAGTCCAGCTATCGCGGGTAAAACCGAGCTGAGCGATCCATTGATAAGCCCAACCAGCCACGATGGGCTGACCGGCCGAGTGGCGAGAGGGGTGGTAGTAGAAGCCTCGATCTGGGCTTGCTTCGGCATCACACCGCGGCCATACGCTGACATCTACTGCGTAGACTGTTCTAGAGTTTGAGTTATCCATGTCCAAAGGGTGCAGTGGGTGCTCAGCAAGCAGGGTTCTGAGGCGATCAACATCGATTTGACCTTCGGAGAGGGCCGCGTACAGGCTACCCCAGCCCCGCCGATGCACTGGCTCAAGGCTCAGTTGCACCGGAGATGGCAGAGGCCCGCCCGTTATGATAGCATCGGTAAGCTCAAACAGAGCATCGGCTCGTTTGGAAAAACAAGCATAGAGGGAAGCGCGAAATGTAGCCAAAGCATCAAGAGAGTACAGAGCGTTGGATTCCATAGCGAATCCAGTACGCTCCCTCTCTCGCAAAATGACCACCTTACCTGCCAATTGCCACCCTCCTGGTTAAATCATAAGCTTAGGGCCGGGTGCTCAGATCACACCCGGCCCATGAATGATCCTATTTACACGCTTAGATCATATCGTCCGATATTACCCCTATCGGCTCTGCCAATACCTGTGGTAGAACCTTCGCCTTCTTGTCACCGGCAGTTCTGCTATTCAACAGGAAGATAATCGGAAGAACACCTTGAAGCGCAGCAATTGCAATCAGGATCAACCCTGAATTCTCGCGCTGGCTCAGGAACAAATACAATATCCCACCGGTGAGTACTAAGGGCGATAGAACCTGTGGCATCAGCCACAACGGATTCAGCGTCCCATCATGGCTCTTGGGAGTCGGACGGAAAGCCAGTGGCACTCTCAGCATCGCCATTATCCACGCGAGCAAATATATAGGCCATGTAGCATACATCAGCACCATAGCTCTCCATAACAAGCTTGCCTCCGCTGCTCGGTGTCTCCATGTTAGGAATGCCGCTTGCCTGACCAGCAACACCGAAATCGCCAAAGGGATGGCATGCAGCAGGTAGTTCTCCCACGCTATGTGTACTACACGATTCCCCCCGACCAGCACAGCGACCGTGAAAAACAGGTGTAGTGCTGCCACCGGACCGACCCAGTAGAAAGTGGAGCGTACCATATACGAAAGTCGCTGCCCCCATGTGAGCTTCCGGAACAGGCGAGGGTAAGCCTTTATCAACACCTCGAACACCCCTCGTGCCCATTTTAGCTGCTGTGTGAACCACGCAAGCATCGTCGCCGGGGCCAGTCCAGGCGCGAGAGGCTCGGCCACATACACCGATTTCCACCCGGCCGCGTGTAATCTAATAGATGTCGCGAGGTCTTCGGCCAGCCCCGGTCTATATCCTCCGATCAATTCCAGGGCGCTTCGCCTGATGAGGGCGTTGCTTCCCACAAGTGTGGCGCTCCCTATCCCATCCATTCCCATCGATGTCGGGTTATAATAATCGAGTGTGCTTTCCCCTGCGGCCCGTGCCACCCAACTCTCATCCCGGTTGCAGAAAGTAAGCATCACCTGCACAAACCCCACCTTCGGGTCGGCAAAATAACCGAGTGTGCGCTCCAGGAATTCAGGCACCGGTGCGTGATCTATATCAAAGATCACCACGATCTCTCCATCTGTCCGCGCGAGGGCCGCGTTCACGTTCCCGGCTTTAGCGTCCTTGCGATCTGTGCGCGTCAAATACCCGGCCCCCAACCGCCTCGCCATTACTTCCAGTGCAGCGTCTTCCCCATCGTCCAGCAGCCAGGTCCGGTGCTCGCCTCGCATCGCACAGGCCGCCGCCAGTGCGCGCTCGATCAGACTATGTTCCTCCTTATACGCTGTCACAAAAACATCCACCGTTGGGGCTTTTCTCAACCTCGGTGGTCCTGTGCGCCGCTTAGCCCCCAGGTACAGTACCCAGTTGCCGACCAGTTGAGCCAGGTTGTATACCGCCGCAACCATCAGCGCCAGAGCCAGCCAGGGAGAAGTAATACGTCCACCAACTTGCCACCAGCTAAAATAGTAAATGAGTGCAAATAGACCAAGCGTCACCAGTATCCTGATGGCCCATATACCTGCCTGCTCGCTCCGTTCTTCCGCCCTCTCCTTGCTGGCGATAGCAGGCTTTATCCCGGTCTGTCTACCAATCTCTATCTTCATAATATACGCCCCATTCTACATTTTGGTCGTGGCAAGTATCCCCTTGCCCCAGTGCAGGATAGACGGACGAGCGACGATTAGCTCCTTGATATAAGGAACGCTCATCCAGAGTAACAGCAGGCACGCAGGCGCGTACCAGATTACTACGCTCACCTCAGTCGGCAGCCATACAAATGGCCCGGCAACTTCCACCAGCAAATAAATCAGTAAAGCGGAAGCGCTGAGGACGAGCGCCAACACAGTGATTTTGCGCGTGCTTACCAGGCTCACCGCGCCCAGCAGCGTTATCAGATACCAGGTGCGATCGATTGGCATAAACAAGAGCGTGAATGCCACCATCACCACGGCCCAACCCCTGAGCATCTTCTCGACCCTTCCCTGGGCTTGCCATATAGCCCACAGGATCGCCAGCCCGAAGGCTGGAACGAAGACCATACGGCGCAAAGTGAAGAGGTTGTCGGGCAGCAAAAGCAGCACGATCCCCCCCACCAAACCACTGACAAAGAGTGCGATCACCGGCACCTTACGAGGTGAAACAAGAAACAAATACATCACTAACAGAGGCGCTGTAACGAACTTGGTTGTGCTCGCTACGGCAATCGCCACCAAAGCAACCCACTTATGCCCCAGCAAATAAAGGTAGACCCCTCC
Source organism: uncultured Chloroflexia bacterium (assembly GCA_963797095.1). Classification (GTDB taxonomy): domain Bacteria; phylum Chloroflexota; class Chloroflexia; order QHBQ01; family JADMIH01; genus JADMIH01. Next base: position 554,121 of record CAWCNY010000002.1, read on the forward strand.
CAGTAGGAAGAAGACTATCATTGGGTCAACGTGCCCCAGGCCCACCAGCACTACGATCGGGTTCCAGCAATAGAAAACCAGCCCGGTCAGCCGGTAATCCGGGTTCAGTCGTCCCAGGATCTTCCAGATCAGCGCGGCGTTGCCCAGGTTCAATGCCAGCAGCAACAGGCGGAAGGCGAACAGGTTGGCCACCACCCCATCCCCTGCCACTGCTGTCATGATGATACTCATGGCCGTCCACGCCGGCCCATATAGCGATGGTACATACGTCCAGTCTGCGTATGTGTACTTCAACAGCGGATCACCAATGAAAGTGGCCGGTGCCACGGTCAGTGGATTTGCATGATAGACCGTGAACACCCGCCCTTGCGCTGCGTACAGGAAAAGGTCCGTGTTAGCAACATTCGGCAGTGCGATCAGAGAACTGAGCAACAAGAGGAGCGCGCCTCCACCTACCACTGCCACACTGACCCTGCTCACTCCGACCCATCGGCTGATCACCAGTGCCAGCGTGTAACATATGATCAGCACCAGGGCGATAGCCGAGCACGTCAAAATAGCTGCCTCGGATGTTTGTGGGATCGGTAGAGGAAGAGCAGCAATCCATGACCAGAAAGGTACCTGCTTGATCAACTCCGCCTGGGGAGCTGCCATGTACGGGTCGCTGAGTGGTATGAGAAGCTTAACCGCCAGGTAGCAGGGCAGCGCGAGACATGCTATCATGCCAAGCAGCCAAATAGCCCTTCCACTTTTTTCGCCGGAATATAGTCGCTCGGCGCCCTCAATATTGAGCAGACCTAAATAATCGGAAACCATTGCGCGGGTCCTTCAAAACCCACCGGATACCAGGCTGATAGTGGCAGCAGTCGACTACCAATATCTGCTAGAGACATGTACCGGTGCGTGGCGTGGAATGCAACCCCGTGCTGAGATCCTAGAGTTACGTTCGTCTTATTCTAGATTAGTATTCTTGCCAGGAGATTTGTGTAGTGCTGAACAATTCTGTAAGGACTGTAAGAAGTCAACTATGTTGCTCCTTATGATCAATTCCTGTAAGATGGTGACTGCATGAATATCACGCCTGCAAGTGAACATGTCGAAAGAAGATCGAATGTTACAATTCGTCAAAGTCAAGCAATCGACCTCGAATCCTCTATTATCACAGGCACACGACGGCGTCCGCTCTGGCCTCCTGGCGAACGGTCTTCTGCTCCTTTTACTACTCCTTGTTATCATAGCGGGCACTACCGCGTATGTTTCCAGCGAGCACGCCTTCTATTCGTGGGACTACGCCTTCTACGAAGAATCAGCATACGGCACTGTAGACTACTTCCACGAATCACCTCTACAGGCTTTACGCGCCGTAGCCCATTCCATGTCGGACGACTACAATCTGGCTTTCACATTACCCATTTTGCCTGCCCTCCTTCTTGATCGCTCGCGCTTGACCTATGAACTGGCCCTTGCTCTCATCTACTTCTTTCCTTTCTCACTGGCGATTGGCGGCATAGCGGCCAACGTCGTGCCACCCCACTCACGCGCCGTATTCTGGTCGGCTGTAGGCTTGACCTTGCTCATCCCGATGGCATGGGTACCTATGCTTCGTGGGCTACCCGACGTCGGCGGCGCGCTGCTCCTCTCCCTGGCCCTCTGGCTCTATACGCGTGACCCGCAACTGAAGCGTGTCTACACCATGATTGGGATCGCCCTTCTCCTCACTGCTTCCATACTCTTTCGCCGCCACTTTGCCTATGCCGTTGTTGCCTTCTTCCTGGCCGCAGGTTTGGTACTTTTGATACAGGCCGCAGGGCGCATCAGACAGGGACGGACTGCGGCCCTGCAAGAATTGCGGTCCTCCATTCCACGTCTAACCTTGCTCGGAGTTGCCACGCTAATAGCGTTGATCGTTTTCGGCTTTGCCTTTGTGCAGCTTGTTCTCACCCATGATTACTCTTCACTCTATAGCTCGTTCGAGTTCAACCCCTTCGTGGTCCTGACTTCCTATATCGACGCCTACAGTTGGGTGGTGATGCTCGCGGCGACAATAGGCTATCTTTTAGCCCTCGCAACGCACAGACTTCAGCAACAGGGTATCTTCCTCGGCATTTATGGGGTTTTGTTTCTGCTGCTTTGGTCGATAGTGGTGCGTCAGGTAGACTGGCACTATACTCTCCATTTCACCCCTGTTGTTGTGGTGGGGCTGACCTCGCTCGCATGGACCGCCGTCCCCCGCCTTGTTCGCAGCACCCGTTTGCTCTTTGTCGCTGCCATGCTCCTCTATCTCATCTGCTATATCGCTGCGGGACTGGGCAGGACGACTGTCGCCAACGGTCCCCTGCCGATTACCAGCTGGGGGCCTCTGCGCCGCGCCGATTACGGCCAGATGGCTAACCTGATTGCCTACCTGCGCACAATCGCTCCCAATCGGGAGCCAATAGAAATCGCCGCTGCCTCCCTGGTGATCAACGCCGACCTCGTCCGCGTTGCGGAGCAACAGTTATACGGCGTAGATGGCTCCATCCTGAACGTGCTACCCAACCCCGACGTTGACTCCAGAGGTTACTATCCCCTGGAGAACCTGATCCAGGCCCAATACATCGTTGTGGTCGATCCCTTCCAATACCACTTGAGGGTGGAAGAACAGGGTGTGGTTGCTGTCATGCACGATCTCTTCCAGGGAGAAACCGCTTTCGCCAACGACTTCACGCTCCTTGAACCATACTTCCAACTGGAAGATGGCGCAACCGCCCTCACATATCGGCGCACCCGGCCCACGAGCCTGCAAGTCGCCCTGAGCACGCTCGACTTGATCCGCCGGTACGTGCCGGCCCGCCCCGGCAATCAGCCGGAGTGGATAGGCGCGGAAATCCCATCGGACTACGACTTCCTTTCCTATCGGGACGGCAGGCCCAGCGGCATAGGCTTCCAGGTGAGCCGCCCCGGCACTCTCTCGGCCTCGTACAACTCTGCCGTCACCCTGGCTTATCTCTCTCCCCTGCCCCAAAAGGCAACCATCACCGGTATCGCCACCTTCGAGGAGAGCACATGTGAAGATTGGACGGTCACATTCTCAACCACCTCTCCATCGGGCGCTCTCACAAACCTCGCCACTGCAGACTTAGCGCCCGACGAGAATGATCCCGACCGGTTTGAGGTTCCACTCTCGCTCCAAAACGTGGACTACCTGCTGATGCGAGTGTCAAGCTCAGCCGGTGCAAGCCACACCACCGGCATCTGTACCCTGGAACTGCAAGTAGATCCCTTGCATGAAGAACATTAGAACTGCACATCGTTTCCCCAGGCCAATCTACTAATTGACCCTTATCCCTCGACCTGCTATAATCGCGCATGCCAGCCTTCAAGGTTGGTCTCTTTGCCTGCTAAATTGATGACCATTTGTACAGGAGGACTCTGATGGCCCTGGCCCGCGTCCTAAGTTGCGCCGTCGTCGGCCTTGAAGGCTCCCTCATCGAAGTCGAAGTAGACGTAAGCCGCGCAGGTATGCCTTCCATGGCGATCGTCGGCCTCCCGGACGCCGCCGTCAACGAGTCCAAAGAGCGCGTTCGTTCCGCCATCCGCAACTCCGGCGGCACCCTCCCCCAGCCCTCCCGCATCGTCGTCAACCTCGCCCCCGCCAGCGCGACCGCTTCAAAGACGCCCAGAGTATCTCTACCAACGCCGAAATGCGCCCCGCCGAAATCCGCCAATACTGCGACCTGGATGCCGCGGGCCAATCCCTCATCAAAGCCGCCATGCGCCAGCTACACCTCTCAGCCCGTGCCTACCATCGCATACTAAAACTCTCCCGCACCATAGCCGACCTTGCAGGAAGCGACAGGATCGAGGCCGCCCACCTGGCCGAGGCTGTGCAGTACAGGCGGTGTAGCGTACCGCACATCTCAGGTTTCAGGTCGGACGGAGGATGGATTGCAATGCCCACTTTGAAGGTCAACAACATAAATATCTATTACGAAACGCAGGGTGATGGGGATACGCTCGTCCTTATCCCTGGCCTTTCAAACGATATTTCAGAATACAAGGGTGTTATTGCCGGGCTTTCCAGCAGATATAAGGTCGTGGCGGCCGATAACCGAGGCGCAGGGCGCACGGATAAGCCTGAAATACCATATTCAATCGAGATGATGTCCGATGATACAGCGGGGCTTCTGACAGCCCTTGGCATAAGTAGCGTGCATGTTCTGGGCGTTTCTCTGGGTGGGCGCATTGCCGCGGATCTCACTCTGCGACACCCTGAACATGTCAGGAGTCTGATTTTGGTCTCGACTGTTGTTAAGCGGCAAGGTCAACGTAACTGGTCTAATCGCCTACTCAACGTCGCGCTCAGAGTACCTATCTGGAGAGGAACAGGAAGCAGGTATGCACAACCATATTACGCGCTTGCTCGGCAACGTGAAGCGGCAAGGAATTATGACTGTATGGACTTGCTGCCCGAGATACAGGTGCCAACCCTGATTCTGCACGGAAGGGAAGATAGGATTGCCCCTTACAGCGTGGCGGAAGAGATGCATGCCCCGATAAAGGGCTCGCAGATGATTACGGTTGACGGCGGCCATTTATTTCTGTTTTTCCATCCCAGGCAGTTCGTTGGCGCAATTCTGGAGTTTTTGGCTGGCGTTTCCTGAAGGGGAGAAGAGTAGTCCCATAATCAAGGGACATGCCCCCCGCCCCGGAACCGGATATGCTGGTATTACCCAGTTTGAGGTTGCCGGACCATCCCACGGACCCGCCGCGCTTGGCCTGTGCCTAACTCATGGGCTAGGAGGCAGTTCATGTACGAACAATTCGTTCCCGTAGAAATCGATGATACCGGCCAGGTAGACTTCAAACTATTCCTGCCCGACGACACCCTTGCTTCATCTCAATATGATGGCGGCGGCCTGCCCCACATCCGCGAAATCTATGTAGTTGGCGACTTTCAGTCTTTCATGGGCGATCCGAATTGGACCCCCGTACCTGCAACTCTCATGTCCAAATCTCAGTTTCAGGATACTGATGGCTCCGTCAAAGGTTGGCTCTATACCCTGCGCACTCCTAAATTGGACAAAGGCTTCTACCAGTACAAATACTACGTCCTCTTCGAAGACCAAACTGAAGCCCCGCGCTACGTTGGCGACCCCTGCTCGCGCTACGGGGGCCGTTCAGACCAAAACTCGGGGTTCGTGATCGGCGGGCATAAGATCAAGCATGTGCGAGCACATGCTGACCGCACCCCATACAAGGACCTGATCGTCTACGAGTTGATGATCGACGACTTCACCCACCAGTTCCTCAACGGTCGCGCACCCCTCGACGCCCTCAAGGATAAACTCGACTATCTCGTTGACCTCGGCGTCAATGCCATCGAATTCATGCCCTGGACAGCATGGCCCAGTGATGATTTTAGCTGGGGCTACAACCCCTTTCAGTACTTCTCCGTAGCCCACCCCTACACTCTTGACCCCCAGAATCCCGCCGATAAAATCTACTACCTGAAGCGATTGATCGGGCTTTGCCACCAAAGAAATATCAACGTAATCATGGACGGCGTCTTCAACCACGTAAAGTCCGAGCCTCCCCATAGAGGCTTCGGCTACTACTGGCTCTACGACACCCCCTCCGACTCTCCCTATGTCGGAAACTTCGCCGATCATGCCTTCTTCCGCGATCTGGATTACGCCAACCAGTGCACCTTCGAATTGATGCGCGATGTTTGCCTCTACTGGATGGATATTTACAAGATCGACGGCATCCGCTTCGACAACACGCTCGGCTACTACAAAGCCGACGACCGCGCTCATGGCCTGCCCAAGCTCCTGACCGAGTTGCGCTCCCACCTGGCAGATACCGGAAGCTCTGACTTCGCGACCATACTGGAGCATAGCTGGGACTATGGTGCCATTGCCGTAACCAATCAGGTCGGCGCTACCAGTTGTTGGTACGATATGTTCCGCTCTCTATCCAGGCGCTATATGCAAGACCATCAGATCGACACCAAAATCATGCGGATGCTCAATTCCAGCAGAGATTTCGGCAAGGACAGCACTCCCACCATTTGCATCCAGAACCACGATCATGAACCGCTCATCCAGAACGCAGGAGGCCGCCAGGCCTGGTGGAGAACCCAACCCTACATGATCGCACTCTTCACCTGTCCGGGTGCTGTACTGATCTACAACGGGCAAGAGTTCGGTGAAAACTACCCGATGCCGGAACCGGGTGCTGCCGATGCTGATCAGCGCGTGCAACCCCGCCCCCTCCATTGGGAGAATCTGGATGATGAGCCGGGCCAACGACTACATGCCCTCTATAAGCAGCTAATTCATCTGCGCAAAGATCACCCCGCCCTGCGCTCTCCTAACTTCTATCCGCCCGATTGGGACGAGCAAAATCAGACGCTTGATGGCAATGGCTTCGGTCTCGACGTTTCTAAGCAGGTAGTGGTCTACCACCGCTGGCAAACCGCAGATGATGGCAACACAGAGCGTTATTACATTGTGCTGAATTTCTCCGACTTCTCCCAGCCCGTCGAAGTCCAGTTCGCCGAAAACGGCCCTTGGAAAGACCTTCTCAGCGACTGGCAGCCCCATGTACAAAACAACCGCCTACAATTTCAAGTCGGCTCAAACTGGGGGCATATCTTCTACAAAAAATCCTGACCTTGCTCAACACCTGCTCACATACCTTCCCCGCCCATCGAAACCTACGAGTATAATGACAATGACACCACGCGCCAGCTACACCTCTCAGCCCGCGCCTACCATCGCATACTAAAACTCTCCAGCACCATAGCCGACCTCGCCTCCAGCGACCGCATAGAAGCCGCCCACCTTGCAGAGGCGGTTGCAGTACAGACCACGACAATCAGCTTAGTTACGTGTACACAGGTTTCGATTTCTTGGCAAGCACAAAACACCGACTTGATTTGTACGGCATATTGCCGTACAATAAGAGAGATACTGATCGACATATATTGAATATCTTCAACATCAGGAGGTTTTCAATGGCTCTAAGAAAGCGAAAAGAGGCTTCGGTTACTTCGAAGATAGAACGTTTGGAAGCTCGTGTTACCTCACAACAGAAGAGTATCATACAGCGTGCAGCGCAACTATCAGGTCTGTCCGTAACCGACTTCCTTGTTACAAGCGCACAGAACAAAGCCGAAGATGTTATTCGCGAGCATAACGTTATAACTTTGACAGCACGAGATAGCGTACTTTTCGCCACAGCGCTGCTCAACCCTCGCGAACCCAGTGCAGCCCTACGCGATGCGTTTGCGCAGCATGATGCGGAGGTCATAGAAAGAGATTAGCGCCTACATAGTCGAGCGGCTCGATACCAACAAGCATAATCGGACGGCCGTCTCCTGTGGCGTGCTCCCGCTCGATGCTTATCTCAAAACAAGAGCAAATCAGGAAGCAAAGAGAGGAATTGCGGTGGTCTATGTCCTCTGTCCAGAGGATTCAGGCACAATTCTCGGCTACTATTCCCTCAGCACGGCGTCGATAGAGATCACCCAACTACCCGAAGAAATGCGAAGTCGGCTACCACGCTATCAAGCTATGCCTACCTTTCTAATCGGCAGACTTGCAACTGACGAGAAATACCAGGGTCAGGGAATTGGCAAGTTACTTATCGCCTCCGCGCTCAAACGCTGCCTGAAGCTCTCTGAAGATGTAGGGGCAATAGCAGTCCAGGTTGATGCAAAAAATGACCAAGCTGCTACCTTCTATCAGCACTACGGATTCATTCCCCTCGTTAATGCTCCGCTCAGACTCTTCATGCCCATGTCAGAAATCGCGAAACTTGTACCATGAGTGATCCTTCTACCCCTTCTGAATTCCTGACCACCCCCAACACTAACATCCACCTCAACCACCGCACCTGGGGCGACCCCTCCTCTCCCCCATTACTCCTCATTCACGGCCTCGCCTCCACCCTCCGCATCTGGGACTTCGTAGCCCCCATCCTCGCCGAGCGCTACTTCGTAGCCGCCTACGACCAGCGCGGCCACGCCCTCAGCGACAAGCCCGACGACGGCTACGACCTCCCCACCATGCTCTCCGATCTCCTCGGCTTCCTCAACTCCCTCCACTTAGATAAGCTCATCATCGTCGGCCACTCCTGGGGCGCTAACCTCGCCCTCGCCTTCGCCGCCGGCCACCCCCACAGGTGCTCCGGCCTCGCCCTCATCGATGGCGGCATCTCCGACTTCCAGGACATCCCAGGCACCACCTGGGAAACCATCAAGCGCGACCTCACGCCCCCCGACCTCAGCCGCTACACCCTCTCCGACCTCACCGCCCGTATGCGCGGCGGCGTCCTCTCCAATCTCCCCCCATCCTTCATCGAAGACTACGCCTCCTCCATAATGAACGTCCAACCCGATGGCACCATTCGTGCTCGCCTCACCCTGAACCATCACCTAACCATCTTGCGTATTATGTACGACATGCATACCCCCGACCTCCTGCCCCGCATCAAATGCCCTCTACTCATAGTCCAGGCCGTAGATGGCGACCCCACCAACGAGCGCGCAGCCCAATTCCTGCGCATGAAGCAGCAAGGGGCCGAACGCGTACAAACCCTGCTCCCAGGTGCAAAGGTCGTCTGGATGCAAGACACCATCCACGACATCCCACTCCAAAGACCCGAACAACTGGCCCGCGAAATACTCGACTTCTTCGCGGGCAAGGCTGCAACCACTCCATGACCCCATATTCCCCACAGGAGAACCTTCGTGACTTCCGGTACTCTCGCCCTCCTCGGTTCGGGCGAAACCTCTTCCCAGGGCCGTAAAATCCACGACTACCTAATGTCCCGCGTTGGCACAGTCCCCGTCCGCGTCACCCTGCTCGAAACCCCCGCCGGGTTCCAGCCCAACGCCCACACCGTCTACCGCAAGATCGGCGATTTCATGCAGAAAAGCCTCCAAAACTTCCGCCCTGAGATCGAATACGTCCAGGCCCACCGTAAATCCATCCCCACAACCACCGCCTCCGACCGCCTCCTGCTCGATGCCCACTACATCTTCTCCGGGCCGGGCAGCCCCACCTATGCCGCCCGCAACCTCCAATCCACCCGTACCCTCGACCTCCTCACCGAAGCCCACAAACACGGTGCCACCCTCGTCCTATCCAGCGCCGCCGCCATAGCCGCGGGAAGCTCCGTAATCCGCGTCTACGAGATCTTCAAGGCTGGGGCCGACCTCGGTTGGGACAACGGCCTCCACCTCCTCCCCTCCCTCGGCCTCGGCATAGACCCGGTAATCGTCACCCACTGGAACAACACCGAGGGCGGAGCCGACCTCGACACCTCCCGCTGCTACATGGGCCGGCACCGCTTCAGCAGCCTGGTAGAAATGCTCCCCATTCCCACCTCCATCCTCGGCATCGACGAGCACACCGCCTGCATATTCGAGCACGACGCCGCCTCAATCCGGGTAATGGGCGCGGGCACTGCCACCATAATCAACAACGGCACCACCACCGTAGTACCCGCAGGCCAATCCTTCCTCATCTCCCTCCTTCGTACCCCCAAAGCCGCTTGACCATATAGCCTGGTCGGATATACAATCGCAATGCGAACAATAGTTCGCAACGTGAACCGGCTGCGTCTCGATCCGCGTGTATCGGATCGCTATCTTCAGAATAAATCGCAGGAGAGACAACACCAATGCAACGCCCCACCAATAGCCCCCATTCAATTGACGAGTATATCACCACCTTCCCACCGGATATACAGGCCCTTCTTGAAACAGTGCGCGCCACCATCAAAGCCTCAGCACCCGGCGCAGAAGAGCGCATAAGCTATCAGATGCCGGCATTCGCGCTCCACGGGAATCTCGTCTATTTTGCCGCCCTCAAGAACCACATCGGGCTTTATCCAACAGGAAGCGGGATTGAGGCATTTAAGGACGAATTATCCGGCTATAAGAGCACAAAAGGCTCGGTAAAGTTCCCCATCAATCAGCCCCTGCCGCTGGACCTGATAAGCAGAATTGTTCAATTTAGAGTTACCGAGAATCTCAACAAAGCCGAGGCAAAACACGCAAGAAGGCATAACTCACCCCAACATCTACCCGGAAAGCAAACACCCAGCGACAGCCCACCTCAGCTTTACCCTGTCTATAGTGCTGTTTCGCCTCCTAACACATCAAAATAACCCCAAAATCGCCAAAAAACTACCCATTTGGCCGTATCCAAATACAAACAAATGTGCTAAGATCAAGAGTGAAATAGCTAATTCACCTCCGAGCCGCGCAGCAAGGAGGACATAGAGAACCGGCTGGTGTCCCTATGTACCTGGCAACCAAAAATCGCCGGTTGCCATCCTGCGTTCTAGCCTCACAACCAAACACACTCAGTACTCGGCACTCAGTACTCGGTACTGACCACAGTACTGACCAAAGCACTTTCACATAGGGGCTAGACAAAATAACACGAGCGTGATAAGCACAGGCCAAACTACATGCCACGTGTCACGACCACCCCGGCTTGCCCTACCCAGAAAGCAATAAGGGTAGCACCTTCCCCCTTCCAACCTACACCTGAGCAGGAAGCAATAACCACTACCCCCACTCCCCACTCCCCACCCCAAACCAGGAACCAGGAACTTGGAACCAGGAACTTGGAACTTGGAACTAGCAACCGGAATAGTCCCCTGCTGCCCACGCGGAACACGGACCAGTTGCGCCACAGGGACACCATCCCGTAAGCCAACCATCCACCGCTCAACTAGCGATGATCCACAAGCAAACGAACCAACAAGGTCCTTGTCATCCTGAGCGAAGCGAAGGATCTCGCTCTCCAAGATCACACTTTGGCAACCAACCAACCCACAGAGTGCCCACAACGAGCAAGATCCCCACAACGCAAAAGATCAAGATGCGTTTCCAGCAAGATCCCAACCGTTAGCAGAGCACAATAACCAACAACCAAATAGAACAGGATAAGGGTGCATGAAGACCCAACCAAAACAAAACCAACCCTCATGCACCCTTTTCCCCATACCCACTACCACCAATACGAAATACGCAGTACGCAGTACCAACAATCCTTCGTGCCCTTCGCTCTCCTTCGTATCTTCGTGTACAAGAATCCAATCAAGAAGCCATACACAACACTAACAACCCAAACATGCGTTATAATAGTCACCACTTCAGCGCCCATCCACAGGCGCATCTGGCACCACACACCAACCAGGAGAAACACCATGAAGTTCCTTATCATGTGGGAATTAGACGTTGCCCGCCTATCCATGGATGTAGTTCACTCAGTAATGCGCATGCCCGCCTATGCCGACAAGCTCACCGCCCAGGGTAAACTCGAAAAGCGCTGGCACATAGTCGGCAAGCACGGCGGGGCCTGGGTCTACGATGTCGCCTCCAACGAAGAGTTGGAGCGCCTGCTAGCCATGGCCCCCGTCTACAACTTCGCCCACTACGATGTCTATCCCCTCGCCGAAATGGAATCTCCGGCCAACATCCTCCAACCACCCGACCAGCAACCCGACGCTAAATAAGAGCTACTAGACTACTCCCCATCTTCCCCAATCTTCATACCCTTTTCAGAAAGGATTGTTATCATAAAATAACCACAAGCGACTGAACAGAAGGAGGAACCAAATGGATACGAACATCTCAAGGCTAGCGAACGCTTTCCTGGTAGTAGCCGCTCTGTTGATCCTTATCGGCCTCGCCCTCTTCGTCTTCGCCAACTCCGTCGCCACCCTCCCGGCCAACCTCCGCTCAGGCAACATCTGGCCCTGGGCAATCGGTCCCCTCGCCCTACGCTTCGTGGCCTCCTTCTTCGTCGCCGCGGGCTTTACCTTCTACCTCGTAAGCCGCCGCCCCGATTACCCGACCCTCACCGCCTTCTCCTCCATCGCCACCGGCTTCACCATCATGCTTCTCCTCCATCTCCTCCTCAACCTCGGCAGCCTCGATTGGTCCAAGCCCCTCGCTTACGCCTGGCTTATCGCCCTCCTCGTCGGCTTCGTCTGCTCTCTACTCCTCCTTCTGCGCTCGCGCCCGAAGGCCGTTCTCACAGTCCCTCCCCTCCCTCCGACACCTTCCACCGCTCGCTTCGTAGCCTACTTCATCCTCGTGCTCACCGTCATCGTCGGCGGCGTAATGTTCCTCTTCCCTGACTTCGGCAGAGAGCGCTGGCCCTGGGACCTCAGCAACCCCACTAACGTGCAGCTCCTGGGAGCCATCTTCCTCTCCGCTGCCATAAGCTCCACCCTCACCGTCTCGCAACCTAGCTGGTACGGCTACGACCTCTTCTACCCCAGCGCAGGCATCTTCATCATCCTCGCTCTCCTGGCAACCTTCATGCACTGGAGCCTCTTCGACAAGCCTCTCACCAGTTGGGTATTCGTAGCCATCTACGCAGTAAGCGGCATTCTGGCCTTCTACACCTACTTCCGCTACGCTTTCAACCGGCAAAGCACAGCCCAGCTACAGACCTCCTGAAACCCAAAAGGGGCGTGCGGGGCTACTCCCCCGGCAGGGAGTTTGGGGAGTGTCCCCCAGCACTTCCCCTGCTTACCCGACTAAAAGGGGGCGCAGTGGTACTCCCCTGACAGAGGGAGTGATGGGGGGCAGTGGGGTGTCCCCTAACTCTACTTCTTCTTTAATTAAACTCCCCTCTCCCTATCAGGGGAGAGGGGCAGGGGGTGAGGGGTGTTCGCATTCACTACCCTGAGGGTTCCAACAAAAGGCCAATCCTTAAGAGCCTTCACCCGCACGCCTGAAGGTGTAGCACCATGCCTCCCCTTCCAGCACCACCTCCCCATCCTGCCGCCTCACGGTCATCTTCAACTGCGTAACCGGCTTGCTGGCATGCATCGACAGCACCTCCGCTTCCCCTGTAATCGTATCCCCAATGAACACAGGAGCCGTAAACTTCCAGTCCTGGCTCAAGAACACAGTCCCAGGACCCGGCATATCCATCGCCACCAGCGCATGCAACACCCCGGTCGTCAGCCCGCCCTGCACCACCAGCCGCCCGAACTGTGTCCCCGCCGCGAACTCCTCATCGAAATGCAATGGATTGTAATCCCCGGTCATCTCAGCGTAAGCCCGCACATGCTCCGCCGTCAAAGTAAGGTTGCGGCGAGCCTTCTGCCCAATCGAAACCGTCAATCCCATGCCGTCCTCCTCTCCATTCCACAACCAACAGTCAAGCACCTCACGACACGAACCAATCAGGAACCAGGAACCAGGAACCAGGAGCCAGGAGCCGGGAACCAGGAACCAGGAGCCGGGAACCAGGAACCAGGAACCAGGAGCCAGAAACTACCGACTACCGACTACCGACTACCCACCCCCCAAGTGGTATAATGATATCCCACAGTTTACAGCATATGCTGAGGAACTACATTATCTATGGCTGACTTCACTACCGGTACAGTTACCTTCCTGTTCACCGACATAGAAGGGAGCACCCTCCTCTGGGAGCAACACCCTGAGGCAGCCAATGCTGCCCTCGTGCGCCACGATGCCATCATAGAGAATCTTGTGGTCGAGCACCTGGGCATAGTAGTGCGCCCGCGTGGCGAAGGCGACAGCAGGTTCGCCGTTTTCCCCCGCGCCACCGACGCCGTCACCGCCGCCGCCTCCATCCAGAAAGCGCTCTACGCCGAACCGTGGCCCACGCCCCGCCCCCTCCGGGTGCGCATGGCCCTCCATACCGGCGAGGCCGAGCTGCGCGACGGCGACTATTACGGTAGTGCCGTCAACCGCTGCGCCCGCCTTCGCTCCGCCGCTCATGGCGGGCAAACCCTCATTTCTCAGGCCACCTTCAACCTGGTCAGCGATGCCCTCGCCCCAACCCTCAGTTTCCTCGACCTGGGCGAGCACCGCCTCAAAGACCTGGAACGTCCTGAGCATATCTTCCAACTGGTGATCCCCGACCTCCCGGCTGATTTCCCTCCCCTCAACACACTCGACAGGCGACCTCACAACCTGCCCATACAGCGCACCCCCATAATCGGGCGCGAGAAAGAGGTCGAAGCCATCAGCGAGATACTCCTGCGCGACCGCACCGGGCTGCTCACCCTCACCGGCCCCGGTGGCACCGGCAAGACTCGCCTCGGCCTGCAAGTATCCGCCGAGCTTGCCGATCAATTCGACGCCGGGGCCTTCATGGTCGCCCTGGCCCCCATCGACGATCCTTCCCTTGTGGTTTCTACTATAGCCCGCACCCTGGAGATCCCTGACACGGGCGGACGCACTCAACTCGATGCCCTCAAAGATTACCTGCGCCCCAAACACTTCCTCCTCTTCCTCGACAACTTCGAGCAAGTCCTTCCCGCAGGCCCGGTCGTAACTGAGCTACTCGCTGCCGCCCCCCGTCTGAAAGTGCTGGTGACCAGCCGCGAGGCGTTGCACCTCTACGGAGAGTACGAATATCCGGTCTCCCCCCTTACTGTCCCCGACCTTGAAGATACCCATCTCCCACCTCAGCAGCTCAGCCAGTACGAAGCGGTGCGTCTCTTCATCGAGCGCGCCAAAGCCATCAAGCCCGATTTCAGCATCAACGATGACAACGCACCTGCCGTGGCCGAGATTTGCTTCCGGCTCGATGGCCTCCCCCTCGCCATCGAGCTTGCTGCCGCCCGCATCCGCCTTCTCCCACCCCAGGCCATGCTCCCCCGCCTGCAAGGTAAATTGCAGGCGCGTCTGCAACTTCTCACAGGTGGGGCAAGAGACCTCCCCGCTCGCCAGCAGACCTTGCGTGGCGCTATCGAGTGGAGCTACGACCTCCTCACCGCCGACGAACAGAAGCTCTTCAACATGCTCTCCATCTTCATGGGTGGATGCACCCTCGAAGCAGCCGAGGCGGTCTGCGATGTCACCCACCTTGCGGTCGATCTTCTCAATGGGCTCGAGTCCCTCGTCTCCAAGAGCCTTGTGCGACAGTCGGAAACCAGCAGTGGCGAGCCTCGTTTCTGGATGCTCGAAACCATCCGCGAATATGGCCTTGAGCAGCTTGCGGCGAGCGGTGAGCTAGATAACCTGCGCCGTAGGCATGCCGACTATTTTGTGGCGCTTGCCGAAGAGGGCGAGAAGGGCATTGTCGGCCCTCAGATCGTAGAGTGGTTGGATCGTCTTGAAGCCGAACACGACAACTTCCAATCCGTGCTCGAATGGGCAGTCGGACGCGAAGATGGCGATTGGGGGTTACGCCTGATCGGCTCTCTCTGGCACTTCTGGCAGGCCCACGGTTACATGAGAGAGGTGATCGGGTGGGTGGAAGAAAGCATCAACGCTGCCGGCACACCCACCAACTCCCTTGTCTGGGTCAAGGTTTTGATGGCCCATCGTTTCATCAAGTGGAACCAGGGCGATATCTACGCTACCGATAATACCATGGAGCGTGCAGTAGCAATCGCACGCAGGATCGGGGCACGCGAGTATGAGGCCTGGGGACTCTCAGTGCTTCATACGCTACGCATACTCAGCAACGATCACATATCTGATCGTGCTGCTATACTCTCCACCTTACAAAAAGTGCTGGTGTTGGATCGCCAGCTTGGAAACACCTGGTATGGTGCCTTTTCCATAATGATCCTTGGGCTCGCTCACAATGGGCTTGGCGATTTCGATGAGGGGCGCGCCCTTTGCGAAGAGGCACTCATCCTGTACCGCAAACTCGGCGACCTGTGGGGTGTTTCTCAAGCTGTAAACATACTGGGCGACCTGGCCCGTATACGAGGCGATTACGCTGAGGCGCAGCGCCTCTACGAAGAGAGCCTGGCTCTCTACCGTAAATTGGGTAACAAAGCCGATGTGCCTGCCTCCCTTCATAACCTGGCCTATGTTGCCCTCCACCAAAATGACCTTGAACGCGCTACACTGTTGTTCAAGGAAAGCATAGACTTACAGCTTGATAGAGGCAACCGGCTCGGCGTGATCGAGTGTCTTTTTGGCTTCGCAGGTACCGCTCTGGCTGCGCAACAGATCGAGCGGGCAACCCGCCTTTTTGTAGCCGCGACCAGGTTGCAGGATGAGCAAAGGGCCCAGGTTTGGCCCGCCGAACGCGCCGAGCATGAGCGCAGCCTGGCTCAGTTGCATGCCCTCATGGACGATGCTGCCTGGCAGGCTGCCTGGGCAAAAGGCCAGTCATTGACCCTGGATCAGGCCGTCGATTACGCTCTACAGGAGAATTAGCGCGACATCGCAGCACACACAGGCAAGTTTGGCTAGCTATCCGTTATATCCGGAGTTTATGGTTTGTGGGTCATTAACCAAGAAACCCGAATCGCTCCTTCGCCGTATATAGTCCCGAACTTGGCGAATCGACATGCTACAACTACTGAGAAAGGCTATTCTATGAGCATATTCAACCCGGCAGAAATCGACTATCTGCAAAGCCTCCGTATAGGACGGGTCGCCACCGTCAGCCCCAACGGTGATCCTCATGTGGTGCCCCTCCGCTTCAAGTACAACCCGCAAGAGGATGCAATCGACCTGCTTGGTAGCGACCTCAGTAGTAGCAAGAAATACCGTGATGCCCAGGCCACGGGGCGCATCGCCTTCGTTGTAGATGATATCGCCGACGGCAAACCCCGCGGCATCGAGATTCGCGGTAGGGCCGAAATCCACCCAACCGGCGGCGAGTCCCTGATGAAGAACGTTGGCACCGCTTTTATCCGCCTGATACCCACCCGCATCGCTGTGTGGGGCATAAACTCAAACTCCTACCACCCGGTCAGCCGCAAAGTTGGTTAGCAGTCTGTATAGAAGAAAGTAGATGGCAGCAAATGGCTAAACCATTCTCCGAAATCCCGCTTGTAGATGTCACACCATTTGATGAAGCCTTTTGGCGAGGCGACCTGTGCGCCACTATGGCCCAGGCCGCGCACGAATATGGCCCCGTATTCCGCTGGATCCCAACTTCACCCGAAGAGGCCGGGCAAATGCGCCTCTCTATGGTCGGCCCCGAAGCCAATCGCTTCGTTATGAACTCCCATCGCCAGCACTTCAGCCATGAGATCGGCTGGTCGCCCCTCATCAATGAAACCATGGGTCGTGGCCTCCTAACCATGGACGACCCCGAACACGCTATCCATCGCAAGATGTGGAATCCCGCCTTCGCCGCCTCATATATGGGCACCTACCTCCCAATTATGCAAAGAGTGGTTGAAGAGCGCACCGCTCGATGGCCCCAGTTAGGTGAGATCGACCTCTATTCCGAAGCGCGCGAGATCACATTCGATATCGCGGCGGCGGCCCTTGCGGGCTTTGATAGAGGTGAGCAGGTGGACAACCTTCGCACCCTCTTCTATGGCCTCCTCCATGGCTTCGACGAGAGCGTACCGTTTGAGGAGTATGTGGCGGGCTTCTATGCATCCCGCGACAAACTATTCCACATACTCACAGATATGATCGCAGAGCGCCGCGCCGCCGCGCCCGAAGAAAGGCCACGCGATGTCCTTAGCCTGATCGTCCACGCTCGCGATGACCAGGGGCAACCCCTCACCGATATGCAGGTGCTCGGCCACCTCAATATCCTCCTGGTAGCCGGCCACGAGACTACCACCACTCTCAGTACCTGGGCGCTCTACCTCCTCTCCACTATGCCCGAACATCGCGACCGCATCCTGGCCGAGCTTTCGGCTTCAATGAATGGCAATGATGAGCCATCCATCGAAGCCATCAGGAGCCTCAAGCACCTGGACAACTTTGTGCGCGAGACAGGCAGGATGTACCCGCCTGTCATCAATGTCCCGCGTGGTGTCGTTGATGACGTCGAGTTCGCGGGCTATACCATCCCCAGGGGCACGGTTGTGCGCCTGAGTCTCGGCGCTTGCCACTATCTCCCTTCTGTCTGGACCGACCCACAGACTTTTGACCCCGACCGATTGGCCCCGCCCCGCGAGGAAGATAAAAGCACCCCTTATTCCCTCGTCACATTCGGTGGCGGTCCCCGAGTCTGCATAGGCCAGCATTTTGCCCTGATAGAAACGAAAGCTCTCGTCGCCCATGTCCTGCGCAACTACCTCCTTGAGCCTGTAACATCCACCAGGCCGGTGCTTGCCGGGTTTTTCAACTCGTTCATACCAGGCGGTGTGCCTATGCGTGTTCGTTCTCTCTGACCATTAATAGCCAGATCAGCGGTTGGATCACTGGAGGTGTAGCTTTGACCGGCATATCTGATGATACTACCCTGGATCGCCAGGTTCGGACTCACATTTACGACATACTCTTATCAGGTGGCAAGATGCCTTTGGCTGCCGATGTGGCCCGGCATCTCGCCATAGATTTAGACCGTCTGCACTCCTCTTTCCGGCGCTTGAAAGATGCCCACATCCTTGTGCTCCAGGAAGGCGATCAAGAAATACTGATGGCTAATCCCTTCTCGGCTGTGCCGACACCCTTCCTGGTGGAATCCGGCTCTAGCTCGTGGTGGGGCAACTGCATCTGGGATTCTCTTGGTATCGCCGCTATGATCAAGCGGGATGCCCGCATCACCACCGGCTGTGGCGATTGCAACGATTCTATGGCCCTTCTCGTTCAGGATGGCTCGTTGCGACTGGAGAATGGCGACGGCATAATACACTTCTCCGTCCCTGCCCGGCGTTGGTGGGACAATATCAAGTTCACCTGAAAAACAATGTTGCTCTTCAGGTCGGAAGAGCACATCGACCGGTGGTGCGCGGCCTGGGGTCAGCCTCGCGGCGGCACACTCAGCCTCGATCAGGTCTGGCAACTCGCCGTTGCCTGGTATGGTCAGGATCGCAGGGACGAGGATTGGCGTCGGAAGACCCTCGAAGAAGCTACAGCCGTCTTCGAAGACATCGGCATGACGGGACCGTTCTGGCAACTATCGGGCTAGAATACCCCTCCGGAGAGCAGTATGAGATATTTCATCACAGGGGCCACCGGCTTCATTGGTGGCACTATCGCTCGGCAACTTATAGAGGCGGGCCACCAGGTAATAGCCCTCGTCCGTACCCCTTCCAAATCGACTGAGCTAGCCAAACTGGGAGCCGAACTCCACCCAGGCGACATCACGGACAAGGAAAGCATGCGCGCACCCATGAATGGTGCAGATGGTGTTTTCCATATTGCCGCCTGGTACAAGATCGGCCTGCGCGATAGCAGCATGGCCGAACACCTGAACGTGGACGGTACGCGCAACGTCCTTGAGTTGATGCGCGACCTGAATATACCCAAAGGCGTGTACACAAGCACCCTCGCGGTCTTCGGCGATACGCACGGCAAGATGGCGGATGAAGTCATATTATGACGGCGGCCCCTGGCTCAGCGAATACGACCGTACAAAATGGATGGCGCATTACAAGGTGGCCTTGCCAATGATCAATGATGGCCTGCCCCTTGTCATTGTGCAGCCCGGTCTGGTCTATGGTCCGGGCGATACAAGCTCATTCCACGATATGTGGGTTCAATATCTGAAGCGTCGCCTCCCGGCTTCGCCCAAACGTGTAACTTACTGCCCGGCTTACGTGGAAGATATAGCCCACGGCCATATCCTGGCGATGGAGCGCGGCAAGGTAGGCGAGAGCTATATCATAGCCGGGCCATGCCACACCCTGATCGATATATTGGCCCGCGCCCAGCGGATCACAGGAGTGCCCGCGCCGCGTCTTCATCCATCGCCCGGTTCCATGCGTACATTGGCGGGTGTTATGGGTGCGGTAGGTAAAATAGCTCCTTTACCACCCAATTTGAGCGCTGAGTATCTACGCATTAGTTCGGGTGTTACGTATCTTGGCTCTAATGAGAAAGCGCGGCGAGAACTGGGTTACAACCCGCGCTCGCTGGACGAAGGCCTTCCCGAAACCCTTGAATACGAGATGAGCCTCCTTGGCATGAAACCCCACCCAAAATGAGTAGAAACTGAGCAGAATCCGGCATGGATCATGAGCAATCCCCTCCCGTATCCTCTTACCGGTGAGAAGTGGCTTCTCCTGATAAGCAGCACACAAATGGAGTGCAATACACCATAAGAGGGGATAACTATGATAGCTCAAAGACAAATCCCGCAGGGTTTGCGGATCGCTTTTCTGTCCTACTCTATCTTCACATTGATATTCGGGCTGGCGGGTACATTCGCTGCTAAGTTGGTCGGTGATGTTGCCGGGCACCAGGTGCGCGATGCAGATGTAAACTCCATGCTGGGTGTCGTTTCGCTGGCCCTCGCCATCGGCTCATGGTTGGCCTACAGGGCCTCCTCCTGGGAGCAAATTCGCATCCTTACCATCATGGTCACGTTCAACAACCTTTTCGGGGGCATAGGAGGCATGATCGCCTTCTTCTTCCCCTCAATCTTTGGGCTGGCAGAACCCTTCCCACCTGTGCAGCTAATCGTATCTATCGCCCTCTCCCTCTTCGGGGTTGCCTTTGCCTATTACTACTTCTCAGTTGCACCTGAAACTCGATCTGCGCGCAACGAAGCTCCCGCCGCTGCAAAGTAATCCACGTTGGAAGCAATGATAGGGCAGATTATCCTGCCCCATCACAAACAAGATCGGCCCCTTATTTGCCCTGCTGCTTCAGCCTCTCTTCCAGGGCGCGCTTAGCCATCTCCTCATACTCTGGCGTTCCCGGCTTGGGCTTTTGCCCCGAAGGTGGCGTTGCCGGTTGGTCAGAAGGAGTGCTCTGGGCCGAAGTCTCCGGTGAGTAAAGCGGTCCGGATGAGGTTTGCGCCGTTCCAAATGGCGAGGTATCCAAAGGTGCGGTCCCACTACTGGGTCCCCTGCGCTGTTCTATGGCGCGTCTTGCCATCTCCTCGTACTCTGGAGTCCCCGGTTGCGGTCTCTGCCCCGGGGGCGGTATCGCAGGTTGCACAGGAGGAGGCGGGCCAGGCTTCGGCACAGGTTCAGCACCATAGCCATAAGGCGGGGTCGGATTGGAATACGACGGAGTGCTCAGAGGCGATGTAGCAGGCTGGCTTGCAGTCGCTGCCTGCCCCATGCTCTGCTCCATAACCCGCCGAGCCATCTCTTCGTATTCTGGCGTCCCCGGTTTGGGCCGCTGACCGGGAGGTGGCATTACAGGCCCCGGTTGCGTCGTAGGCGCAGTCGCCCCCGCAGACGAGCTTTGTGTGTATGATTGGAATACCGGGTTGGATGGTGGCTCCAGCCTGTTTCCCTGGCTTGCTGACGAGCCTTGTGTCGCAACCGCAGGTGTGTCGTCGCCTGGCTTCCACGATGGGACTTCACCTGCGTGTTGCTCGTCTTCGTGTGACGTGGAATTGTCAAACGTATAGACTGTGGTAGCAAACTCCTCGTTATCCGGCTCCTGCGCATCCGTTGTGGCTGACTCGCTGCCAGGGGCCGTATCAGCTTGCCCCCAGGTCGGCGCAGTATAAGTATCACTCTGTCCTTCTTCGGACGCTGGCTGCTCCTGTACGCTCTCAAACGTTGGGGTAAAGCTTGGGCTGTTATCGCCCCCATCGCTCGTGCCCTGCCAGGAGAAAAGCTCGCTGAAAGAGATCACCTCCGGCTGTGATTGCATTCCACTAGGTTCCGGCTGAACCCGCATCTGAACGGCTTCTGCTTCGGCAGATGGCGGCTCGGCTGCCTCCAATTCTGCTCCCGTTGCCTTATACGGTTCATCTACACCCATTGCTGCCATAGCCTGTCCAGCCCCATCATCCGGCGAGCCACTTTGCTCCTCTACTCCAGTTTCTCCTTGTAATGCAATTATCGGGATGGGCGTATCAGATACTTCGCTATCATCCTCCACTACAGCTACAGCATCTTCCTGTGTTAGCAAATCTTCCCTGGGCGCTTCGGAGGTGTCTTCTGCCGCTTGCGCGTCCGTATCGTTCTCATCTGGTGCTGAACTTACGGCATCCTCAGTTTCCTCACTCTGGTCCGGCAGGTCAGGCATTTGAGGGAGTGGCCCTGTGATTGGAGCTTGCCGATCTACAGGGGGTACCGGTGTAACCAGCATTTCCGGCGTCTCATTGGGCGCTGTCGTTATAGCTTCTTCAATTGCAGGTTCCTCCAGTGTTGCCTGCTGCTCCTCCATCGGTGCTACAGGCATATCTTGCGGCATAGCAGGTTCTTCCACCTGCGCTACGCTCTGCACAGGTGTTCCCTGGGTGTTGCCGTAGCCGAAGAGGGAGGCAAAATCGACATAGCCCCCGTCACCGCCCTGGCTATCACCCTGAGTTTCCGCTTGTGTTGGAGCCTGCCCGGATTGCGGGCTTTCATCAGCTGGCGTCACATTCCATGAGAACTGTTGCTCACTTACTGCGTCCGGCTGCGACGTTTCTATTACCTGTGCTTCATTGACAACAGGCTCCGGCCCGGTCGCAGTGGCTGGGGCTGTAGACGGCTGGGGCTGTGTGGGTGCGCCGCAGGTTGGGCAGAACCTGAACTGTGGCTGCAACTCGGAGCCACATACAACGCACCGGAATGTACCATTACTCATAGCGTAGTATGTCCTCTTGTAAGAGATTGTGGGGATGATACCAGCCTGATTATAGCATAAATAGCCCTCGAACTTGAGGAACTTTGCATGCAGACATGGTGTATGACTCTATGCAATGTCCACCTATGTTCTTACCGACACAACCGCGCCCGGCACTCTTGATTATCCAGGTGAGTTTGCTATCCTCTGGCGGCGTTTCCGACGGCACAAGGCCGGGCTAATCGGACTGGCGATCCTATCTATCATCCTGGCTGCCAGTCTCCTCATGCCTCTCCTCTCACCCTTCGACCAGAACGCGGTTAATCCGGCCGGTGCTTTCGCGCCCGCCGGTTCGGCCAACTCTCTAAATGGACATATCCACTGGCTTGGCACTGATTATCTGGGCAGGGATACCTTTACCCGCCTCTTCAATGCCGGGCGTGTGTCTCTCCTCATGGCTCTGTTGGCTACATTCGCCATCCTCGTTGTAGGTCTGCTGATTGGCTCTGCGGCGGGCTATTTAGGCGGTTGGGTAGACGCCTTTCTCATGCGCCTCACCGATTTCATGCTGGCTCTTCCCCTCCTCCCTATGTATATCTTCGCCCTCAAGTTAGTGCGGTCGCTCCCGGCCCTGGTGCGATTTTCCCAGGAGCACGAGATCCTCTGGACCCTGGGCAGCATAGCCGGTGTGTTCGTGCTGTTCGGTTGGATGGGTTTAGCACGTTTAGTGCGTGGCTCTATCCTATCGATTCGCACGCTAGATTATGTGGAAGCCGCCCGCGCGCTCGGTGCGGGTGGTCAGCGTATCGTCTTCCGCCATCTCTTGCCCAATGCTGCGGGACCTGTACTGGTGGCTGCTACTTTCGCGGCTGGCGACTTCATCATCCTGGAGGCGGTCCTATCCTACTTCGGCCTCGGTGTCTACGAATATTCGGCCCCATCCTGGGGCAACATGTTGGCGGGCGTGCAGAACTACGTCTGGTACGTGGCGAACCTCAACCCCTTCCAGGAAATACGCGGCTACCTGATCTTCCTGCCAACTCTGATGATCCTGGGCAGCGTCCTCTCCCTGAACTACATAGGCGACGCCCTGAGACACACGATTGATCGGCAATGAGGCCGATAGACGACGATTGCAGTTGCTGGATCCAATCTCCGACTACCGACTACCGGCTTCTATCATTTCGGTGACCAACAATGACCCTTTACCTCGTCCGCCGGGTGGCACAAAGTCTAGGCTTTATACTGATCGCATGGCTGGTCGTTTACACCGGCCTGGTGTTGCTCATGCCGGGCGGGCCTGGGCAAAACTACTCCGGCATCATCAAAGGCGATGGCAGCGTCGTCCCCAGGTTCCGGGGCGAAGATACCTACCTGGCTTTCAGGTACAAAGTCGATAGACCCTGGCCGCTCAACTACCTCCTCTGGCTGTTCGACTCGAACGACACGGTTCAGTTTGTCAACGACGACTACGGCAACACCTACCAGGTCCCCAAGGGGATTGACATCCAGCTAGGGAGCCTTCGCATCAAAGGCTCCGGTTTTCTGACCGGCGATCTGGGCTACACCGACTCGCTTGGCCGCGATGGCCCTGTCAGTGAGATGCTTGGCACTCGGTGGGGCAATACCGCCTGGCTCCTGATCGGTTCGTTGTTTTTAGCAATCCCAACCGCGCTCGTGCTTGGCATCCTGGGTGCTCTCCGGCAAAGGTCGCGGCTCGACCATGCTCTTACCTTCTTCTCCTTTGTGGGCTTCTCCATCCCGCCTTATATGCTGGGCGTGTTCCTCGTGATCGGCTTCGCGGTCCTTCCTTACCTATGGCACCAACAATACAATTGGTCCTGGCTCCCCTACCTGCCAGCCGGTTATGCGACCGATGCCGACCAGGACGGCAACCTCCCCAACAGGCTCTATCATCTGGTGCTGCCTGCCCTTACGCTTGCCCTGCCGCAGATTGCCTACCTTTCTCGCTATGTGCGTTCCTCGATGCTGGAAGTGCTGAAGCAAGACTATATAAGGACTGCCTGGGCCAAGGGTCTGAAAGCGCGGCGAGTGGTGCTCAAACACGCTCTTCGCAATGCCCTTATTCCCCTCATTACCATGATAGGTGTCCTGGTACCCGGGCTGGCCGGTGGTGCGATTCTCATCGAGACTGTCTTCAGTTACAGCGGTATGGGCCAGCTTTATTTCCGTGCCCTGGGCGGTTGCGTGGTCGAGACGCAACCCTGCCCACCCACCGGTTACGCGATTGATTACCCTCTTACCCTCACCCTCACCTTCATCCTTATTGTGGTGGTGGCTTTCTCCAACCTGATAGCCGACCTGCTCTATACGGTAGTCGATCCGCGGATCAGGTACGACTAACCGACCACTCCCTTCCCTCTTCACAACTAGAAGCCGTAGCGGCACGTGCATGGGTGCGGCTTCAGCCGCAACCGGGTCAACGAGGAATGGAAACAGTGGGCAGCGCTGCCCACTGTTTCCATTTCAAAGAGCTTGTGAAGCGTAGATCAGTTTGCCTCTTCGAGCATCGTTTTGACCAGCGCGAAGTGTCCCCGATGGTGTGCCTGGAAAGTCGTTATCCAGACGGCTACCTGGTAGAACATGTGCTTTCGCGCCACGGCGTCCGGGCGTAGTTGCTCTATGGCCGCGACCACTTCAGCCTGGGCGTTCTTTAGCTCCTGTACCATATCGTTGATAGTCGGGTGGGCCGCCACTATCGATTGGACGCGCACATTGTCGTTCGAGTGGAACACCTGCTGAACGTCGCTATCCTCTGCAATAGAGGCTATCCACGTATGTACGTCGCGCTCGGAGGCCACCAGGTGCGCCAGGATCTCCTTTGAGTTCCACTCCTCGGGGGCCGGTCTGTAGTCTGCTTGCTTCTCGGTTGCTCCCATGAAGAGTTGATCCAGTTCTTCGTTGGTCTCTGCGTAGAGTTCACGGGCATGGTCAGCCAATGCCCATGCTGTTTCGGGTAGCTCAGGGTTGGCTCTCGCTGTAAGCTGCACCGGCAGGACGACCTTCTCACCGTCTCGGTACAACTCGGCTTCGATTGTGTCGCCTGCCCTGTGTTTGCCCAGCGCCTGGCCGACATCGGGGAATGTGACCAAAGGCATGCCCGCCAACCTCACCAGAACATCGCCCTCCTGTATCCCCGCTTTCTCCGCTCCCATCCCTTCTACGAGGCCGGTCAGGCGTATGCCCTCGCGGACGGGCAGGTTATGCTTGGCGGCAAGATCATCATCCACGATCTCGGCCCCGTTCATGCCGAACATCGGGCGGCGCGCTATGCGCTGGTCGATGCCTGTCGCGAGCATTCCTTCGAGATTCTCCAGGCCCTCGGTCCAGTCGCGCTTCGCTTCGTCAAGCCAATCCCGGCTCGCACCGGGTGCGCTGTGCGTCACCCGCACGGTCGATCTACCCTGCTCGTTTCCCTCTATCTCCACCGTCACCACCGAGGTGTTCTGCTCAACTTCGGCTCGCCAGGTGAAAGCGAGCAGCACATTCTTCTCCACCCTGGTGAACTTGCCCGCTGTATGGTAGCCGCTATTCCAGGCCAGGTAGATGCGCCCTCCCACTCTGGGATCTACCTGTGAGCTATTGCAGAACCAGTCTCGCAAAGCCTGGGGTGTGACAAACGCTCGATATACGTCGGCAGGTGGGGCGCTAATAGTCCTTTCAACTGTAACACTGTTCGTTTCGGTCTGTGCTCTTTCTTCACTGGTAATCATGTCCATCCTCCACACAATGATCGCCCCGCGCACGGATACGCCAGCCTGGGTGCATTGTTGGCAGGCCACAGGGTTCTATAAATAAGAACAATATCTAATCAACTCAGGTTCACAGTGCTATCTCCTTTTAGCACTATCTTTCTTTCATCAGCAGGCTTGCAAAGGTCATTACCTTGTTGTATGTATAGACTGTCCAGGCAGAGCGTAGCCTGGGCAAAGGAGCAACGGACATGAGGATAGGCATACTTGGCGCTGGCAACATAGGCGGTACGCTTGGCCGGAAGTGGGCGCAGGCAGGGCACCGGGTTATGTTTGGAGTGCGCGCCCCCGACAGCGAGGAAATCCAACAACTGATCCAGGCGGTTGGAGGCCAGGCACACGCAGGCAGCGTGTCGGAGGCCGTGGCGTTCGGCGAGGTGGTGCTGATTGCTGTGCCTGCCGCCGCCGTGCGCGAGGTGATACGGGAGGGGCGCGATTGGGCGGGCAAACTCGTGATCGACGCTACGAACCGCTTCAACCCTCCTACGCTATCGCTGACCGAGGAGATAAGCAATTGGGCGGAGGGTGCCCGCCTGGTGAAGGCGTTCAACACGGCAGGGTTCGAGATACTTGAAGACCCTGAGTTTGGCGATATGCGCGCCGATACCTTCATTTGCGGCGACGATGCCGAGGCCAAAGAAGTAGTTACAAAGCTCGCCCAGGAGATCGGGATGGATGTGGTCGATGGGGGGCCTCTCTCCTCCGCGTTCATGCTCGATTCGCTCTCCAGGCTCTGGATACAACTTTCCAGGAGCATCGGGCGCGATCATGCCTTCAAATTGCTCACCCGCTGACCGTTCGTCGTTCGTAAATGTGGATCTTTGGCTATTTTCCTCTCCTATTTTGAGTCTGCTTTTGTGAGGCGTTTAGATTTGCCCTCATTAACTTAAAGGCATTGGTGGGACAAAACGGGACAGTTTTTGGGGTGTACTTAAGCACAGTTTTTGGGTCCTTGTTAGCTCTTTTCTGGTATAGTAGGGGTTAAAGCGTGGGTTTTCTGCCTGTGCTCAAGAACCGGCCAGTACGCGATATGTTCGTGTAAGAACTCAACGAGGAGTCAGTCTCGAATGCTCACAAGCAAATCAGTTGCCGCCGGGTGGCGGCCTCTCTCTGCCCCTGCCGACAAAGCCCAACCCACCACCGAATGGTGGCTCTCGATCCTGGAGCGCGCCCTCATTTCACGCGCTATGGACGACCTGGAAGTCACCAAAGAGTTCCGCCCCAACCCTGACAAGCCGCTCGAAGGCCGCCTGAAGTTCCAGTTCGGCGCGAAGGGTCACGAAATACCGCAGCTTATAGCTGCCTCACTTCTGGATCACCGACACGATGGCGCGACCGTCTATTACCGCTCGCGTCCCCTGATGCTGGGCGTGGGGCTGTCGCCTTTCGAGGCGTTCGCCAGCAATATGCACAAGCTGGAGGGCGTGTCGGGCGGGCGCGATATCGGGGTGGTGTTCAACCACAAGCAGCCGGACGGAGTGACGGTGCTGCCCGCTTCGGGCGATGTTGGCGCGCAGTTCACTCCGGCCATTGGGTGGGCGCAGGGCGTGCAATATCGCGCCGAGAGCATGGGCGAGGATGAGTACCGGGGTGCGGTGGCTCTTGTCCACGCGGGCGACGGCGCGACGGCCACCAACGGGTTCTGGAGCGCCCTCAATATAGCCGCCCAGCACGGCCTCCCCTATATTATGCTGATCGAGGACAACCAGTACGCGCTATCGGTGCCGTGGCGCTACCAGACCGCCGCGCCCTCGGTGGTGGAAAACCTGGCTAACTTCAAGGGAGTGCACATTCAATCTATTGAAGGCGGCGATATACCTGCCCTGTATGAAGCGATCCGAAGCGCGGTAGCAGGAGCGCGAGGTGGCGAAGGTCCGCAGATGGTACATGTGAAGGTGCCCCGGCTTACGGGCCACAACTGGCAGGACCCGGCGGCCTACAAGAGCGCCGAGGAAAAAGCAGAAGATGCACGCCGCGATCCGCTGGCCCGGTTGATCGCCTGGCTGCAAGAGGAACGGGGCATATCTGCCGCTCAGATCGAGGAGATGCAGGAGCGCGCCACCACCTTCGCACGCGAGCAGGCCGACGCAGCCTGGACGGAGGGGCACGACCCGGAGGGATCGGACGCTCTAAATTACGTGTTTGCTCCGGCCCGTGCTATTCCGGAGATAGAGCCTGTGAAGGAGGGGCCACGCCTTACCATGCAGCAGGCGATCCTCAAGACCCTCGATGATGAGATGGCGCACGATCCCAAAATGCTGGTGTTCGGGGAGGATGTGGGCGCGTTCGGCGGTGTGCATCGCGTGACCGATGGTTTGCAGGCCAAGTACGGCGAGGACCGCTGCTTCGATACCAGTCTGAACGAAGAAGGGATCGTCGGCAGGTCGGTCGGGATGTCGGCGTGTGGGCTGCGGCCTGTGCCTGAAATCCAGTTCCGTAAATATGCCGACCCCGCGCACGAGCAGATCACCGACGCAGGGAGCATCAGGTGGCGCACGCATGGGCGCTTTGGAGGGCCAATTGTGCTGCGCATCCCGGTTGGCTACCAGCTTATGGGAGGCGACCCGTGGCATGCGGTGTGCGGCGAGGCGGTGTTCGCGCACCTTCCCGGCTGGCAGATCGCTTATCCATCGTCTGTGACAGATACGGTTGGTTTGCTCAGGACTGCTTTGCGCGGCGACAACCCGGTGATGTTCCTGGAGCACAGGTTGCTCTATAGATACAGGGAGGCGAACGCGCCCTACCCTGGCCCCGACTATATGCTGCCATTCGGCAAGGCCGCCAAAGTGCGCGATGGCGATGATGCTTTGATAGTCACCTGGGGCGACACGGTTTACCGCTCGATAGAGGCGGCGAACGCGGTTGCGCAGAGCACGGGAGCCGAGACTCGCATCCTCGATCTACGCACAGTGGTGCCGTGGGACAGAGAGGCGGTAATGAGTGCCGTGAAAGAGATAGGCAGAGTGATGGTAGTGCACGAAGACATGATGACATGTGGCTTTGGGGCCGAGATCGCCGCCCAGGTAGCCGATGAAGCCTTCGCTTATCTCGATGCGCCCGTCAAGCGCGTGGCCTGCGCGGATGTGCCCTCACCCACACATCACCACCTGTTCGATGCTGTGATGCCCACCGTCGAGAGGATTCAGAAAGCGTTGGAGGAATTGGTGAGGTTCTGAGTCTAGTCTAGAGTGCTTGTAGATTGGCCCCTATCCAGCCCGCGAAGGCTTCCACTACATCGCTTTCGCGGTCATTTTGTGAGAGCACAGCAACAAGGCGTTTACCGAACTCTCCGGCTTGGCTCTTGACGAGATAGCCATTCAGTTGCAGAAAGACAATACCGGCGGCGAAAGCGATCCTTTTATTGCCATCGACAAATGGGTGGGCCTGGGCGATGCCCAAAATCAGGAGCGCTGCCTGTTTGGAGAGGCTTGCCTGATCATAGTGCGCCGCCATCTGTGGGCGTATCATGGCACTCTCCAGCAGTTCTTCGCCTCTGTCTCTTAGTAGAGATTCCTGCCCGAAACGCTCCATTATCTCTTCGTACATGGCTAGCACGTCCAGTTTGCTCAAGTAACGTATCGTTGGCTCAGGCATAATTCTGGTCGCCCCTAGTTCTTCGCCAGGTAATCATAGTCTTCGGGGTAGAGCTCCATCGAACGCTCGAATGCCGCGCGTACCTCGGGATCCATTTGTACTTTGTAGGTGACCTTACGCACCTCCAGGGCCACAGCATCGCCCTCCTGAATGGATTGGCTTTCTATCACTTCGCGTGGGATCGTGACCACGTAGCTGTTGCCGACCTTACGCACTTTTTGTATCTGCATTGTTCCTCCGGAATGGTTGTATATACTTCACATACAGTATATACGATACGCATCCTGTTTCGCAACGGACCCTGTCGTATGTTGTATAACTCAAAACCCATGTTCACGACAGTATGGTAGGAAGCCCCCATGCGGTTTGTCATCCTGAACAAAGTGAAGGATGACAACGCTCAACCTGGAAGGTCGTTCTTTCTCATCTATATGAACGATGCATCTATGGAACGCGAAGAGGGAGGCCCGCGACGGGCCTCCCTCATGTTGTTTGCGTTTATCTGGTTACTTGCTTGCTGCTTCGTAGGTCACTACCAGGCTGGTGGTGATGGTCTGCTGGCCGGGGGCTATGGTGCTTCCACCGCCGCCCATGCCTTCCTTGGTGGCTACAGGGTAGTAGGGGGTGCTGGAGACCTCGCTTACGCTTACGATCTTGCCGAGTGTGAGGTTGGAGAGAGCGGCGATCTTATCGGCGCGGTCCTGGGCGTCCTTTATCGCGCCATCATATGCCTGCTTGCTCGCGTCGTTGAAGCTGGATACTGTGTAATAGGTGCTGTAGATGGTATTCGCGCCCGCGCTCGTCAGCGCGTCGATCACAGCCGGGGCCTGCGAGGGGTCGCGGAAGGTGATGTCATAGAGGTAGGTGACGCGGAACCCAACGAGCGTGCCGGTCGAGACCTTGGAGTTGTTGTAATCCATCACAGGCTCGACATTATACTGGGAGGTGGCGTAGTCCTTCTCGTCGATGCCCATCTCCTGCAGCTTCTGGATCATGGCGGTAGTCACGCTGTCGACCGACGCCTGGGCAGCCGCTACGGTGTCTTCCTGTGCCGACACGCCTATGGTTATCTTCAACACGTCGGGCTTGACGCTGATGCTGCCTGTGCCCACCACCGTAATCTGTTGCGGAGTGCCTGTGCTTCCCGATTGGTTCTCGCTCTGGGCAGATGCGGGTTGAGCACCGCGAGCCAGCATCCAGGCTCCGAAAAGGGAACCCAGAACGAGCAGCACCGAAAGGGCCGCGCTTGCGATAATGATTGTCTTACTGTTACCCGCTTTCACTTGATCTTCCTCCGTTCCTATGGTTGAATGTGATACGTCTTTGGGAATTGTTGCCGCCTCTATTTCTCAAACGCCGGGATATCCGGATAAGTTCCACAAGACGGTAATCGAAAATTAAGATAGCATGGACCTAAGGAGGGGGCATGTCACAACAACCACAAGGCACGGCCAGATATGGGGTAGATGCGCCGGCTGTGATTCGCAACCTGGCGTTGGGTGGTGTGGCATGTATGGTGCTGGGAGGGGTTCTATTCCGTCTCTTATCAGATGGCCTGACCTGGCTCGGCACTATTCTTCTCATTTTTGGGCTGGCTACAGGCGTCAGCTATCTACTGACAGCGGGCCTTATGCTTCGGAGCAGCCTGTCAGGTAAGTCACATACCCTGGACCGGTTGGTCAACTCGCTCAACTTGCGCGGCGATGAAAACGTGCTCGATATGGGCTGTGGGCGGGGCATTCTCATGAACAAGGTCGCGAAGCACCTCCCCAGCGGCAAAGTGGTCGGCCTTGACCTGTGGCAGAAGGCGGACCAATCGGGTAACAGCCCGGAAGCCACGCTTGCCAACGCACGAGCCGAGGGCGTGGCCGACCGCGTTGAGATAAGGACCGGCGACATGCGCCGGATGCCGTTTCCCGGCAACACCTTCGATGTGGTCGTTTCCAGTCTTGCTATCCACAATATCGCCGACAAAGAGGGCAGGGAGCAGGCGGTGGGCGAGGTCGCCCTGGTGCTGAAACCGGGTGGGCGGGCGGCCTTGCTCGATTTCCAGAAGACGGAAGAATACGCTGCCACCCTTGAGGGGTTAGGCTGGCAGGATGTGACCCGTTCAGGGACCATATACAGCATGTTCCCGCCGGTACGTGTGGTTACGGGCACCAAGCCCCTGGACCGATAGCCCGGCACGCTTGACAATCCGTTTGACTGTCGCTTACAATCCCATCAACAAACAGACTTAAGCGCCTCTGCTCAAGTGCCTATATTTCGTGCCACGTATTACGCCTTGAGCTATACGTTCTATACTTACGCTCCAATCTCGCAATGGCGGGGGATCATGCAGGGCAAGAGCCGCGCGGGCAACGCGCTCACCACTCGCACGCCAAAGCTGAAGCTGCTCATCGCAGCCCTGGTTCTCTTAGGAAACCTGGGCCTCTGGTCGTCCCTTCAGGGAGCGGTCCCGGCGCACGCACAAACCCCCATTGATTTCCCTGAGACAGGCTTCACGGTCAGCGACCCCTTTCTGACCTACTGGCAGGAGCGTGGCGGCCTCTTTTCCTATGGCTACCCGATCAGCACGACCCTGAATGAAGATGGGTTGCTGGTGCAGTATTTCGAGCGCGCCCGCTTCGAGCTACACCCGGAGAACGAAGGCACTCCATACGAGGTACTCCTATCACCACTCGGTATCGAGCTTACGCAGGGGCGTGAATTCTCGTTCGGGCAACCTGCGGACGCGGGCGACGGTACCTATTTCCCTGAGACGAGCCACACGCTGCAAGGCAAGTTTCTCGATTACTGGGAGAGTTATGGGGGGCTTGCCCGCTTTGGCTACCCCATAAGCGAGGAGTTGGACGAGGTCAATAAGCAGGATGGCCGCACATACACGGTTCAGTACTTCGAGCGTGCCCGTATGGAATTGCACCCAGAGAATGACTCTCCCTATGATGTGCTGCTGGGGCAGATCGGCAAGCAGATGCTTACCCTGCGCGATAAGGCTTCGGCGTTTGTTACCACGCAAGGCAGCAATCTTGTGTACGGGCGCGACCTGGCGACCCTCAAGCTCAAGGGGTTCAACTACTTCCCGCGCGACTTTGCCTGGAGAGATTTCGGGAGCTGGCCTGCGGAGCGCGTGGCGGCTGAGCTTGATGTAGCGAAGAGCCTGAGAGCAAATGCGCTGCGGGTGTTTATAAGGATGGACGCGTTTGGGGGGCCGGACGCCGGGTGGAGCGAGCAGGAGGGGTTCGAGCGCTTCGTGGAGATGGCAAAGGCGCGCGGCCTGTTCCTGGTAGTTAGCCTGTTTGATAGCTACAGGAAGTGGCCGGATGATGGTTGGGACGATTGGCCCGCTTTCGGCACGCCGGAGGATGCGCAGGACAAAGCGTATTTGTCGGCGGTGGTGGGGAAGTGGAAGGATGAGCCGGATATAGCGGCGTGGGACCTGTACAACGAGCCTGATTATGTGGGCGACAAGGAGTTCAGGTGGGACGAGCACAGGCTTAATCGCATGGGGTGGCTGGCGCGTATGGCGAGCGAGGTACGCCGCCTGGACCACAACCACCTGCTCACCATCGGGGTGGCTCTGTCAGAGTCCAATTTCCTACCTGGGTTGGGCGGGACGACGGTGAACGACCTGGTCGATTTCGTGTCGGTGCATTATTACACGCGCAACTACCCCGGCACCAGCCTGTATAATGTGCTTCAGGCTACAAAGCAACTCACGAACAAGCCGATTGTGGTGGAAGAGATAGGTCAGGCCACCCTTCCCGGCGGCGAGGATATGAGCGGGGATGAAGATGTCCAGGCGCGCTTCCTCGATGAGGCGTTGCAGGGCGCACGCGCGGCCAATGCTAGCGGCGTGCTTGTGTGGACGCTATACGATTTTCCCTCGCACGCCAACGGCTCGGAAGGGCATTATGGACTGGTGAGGGAAGATGATACGCTTAAGCCTGCTGCCGAGGTTTTTCGTCAGTTCTAAGGTACGCTTTCGACGCAAGCTTTAGCTTAGTCGTGAGAGTTGGGGTTGCTCAGGTGGTTGCTCGTGTTTGAGTGTCCTTCCGGTTATCATGGTGATTGAGCCATTCCTGTAGCTGCTCAAGGTGCTCGCGATGGTGGTCACATGAGCCTTCCAGGACGCCGGATAGCGGGTAATCGGGTCGCCAAGAGTATGCGCCTTCGGTCAACAGGTCGGACTCGGGCGTGGCTTCTGCAAGCTCGATGAATTTCTGGAAGCCCGACTGCCAGCTACTGTAAACGTCGTCCCAGGTGCGGTCGCGGTTGGCGTTGTATATTTCGGCGTTATTCTTGTCGAGGGTGCCCTCGGTGTCGGGGTCGATGCCACCCGACCAGTCGGGGTATTGCGGGTCGGTGTCGTTGCGCGCCGCCTCTAAGCGGGCAATCGACACCTGCTGCCACGCCCACAGGTGACTCACCTCGTCCTTGATCGACATGCCATCGTGGAAGTCGGGTTTGGTGACCAGGCTTTCAGGCAGACTTGAAAGCAACGCATCCCAGGCGTTGTATACCTCGGTGAGAGCAGCGATAAGCTCGGTTTTGCTGTTCATGGTGCTTCTCCTCAAATACGCAGCGAGTTATGTGGGGTATACACGGTAGTTCGCGGAAATAGAAAGGGCGAGCTTCAAACCCGTCCCTGCATCCAGATATGTTGGTCCTTAGACCTCTACCTCCATCATTCGCCGTAGCTCAACGATCTTATCGCGTATGGCTGCTGCCTTCTCGAACTCAAGGAGGCGAGCGGCGGCCTTCATCTGGCTTTCGAGGTCTTTGACCATCCTGCCGATCTCGTCTCTGTTGAGCACGATTTCGCCTGTAAACTCGACCGTGTATTCGGCCTTGGCCTCAGCTATCTGGCGCACTCGCTCGGTGATGTCGCGCACCTCTTTCTGGATAGAGGCGGGTTCGATGCCGTGCTCTTTGTTGTATGCGACC
The DNA here is from genome assembly GCA_963797095.1 of uncultured Chloroflexia bacterium. Lineage (GTDB taxonomy): Bacteria > Chloroflexota > Chloroflexia > QHBQ01 > JADMIH01 > JADMIH01. The sequence continues at coordinate 588,825 of CAWCNY010000002.1, forward strand.
TGGATCTCGCGGCGGCGGTAGGTCTCCTCGATAGCGGCCTGCATCGAGCGGGTTACCACGTCGGCGTACATGATCACGTGGCCTTCGACGTGGCGTGCTGCGCGCCCTATCTGCTGGATAAGAGAGTCGCGGGAGCGCAGGAAGCCCTCTTTGTCGGCGTCGAGGATGGCGACCATAGACACTTCGGGGAGATCGAGGCCCTCGCGCAGGAGGTTGATGCCCACCACTACATCATAGATGCCGAGGCGCAGGTCACGCAGGATCTCGACGCGCTCTATTACCTCGACCTCATGGTGGATGTAATGGGCTTTGATGCCCACCTCTCTGAGGTAGTCGGCGATCTGCTCGGCGAACTTGGTGCGCAGGGTAGTGACCAGGACGCGTTGGCCTTTGGCTATTCGCTCTTTGATCTGCTCCACAAGGTCGTCCACCTGGTTGACGGTCGGCTTCACCTCTATCGAGGGATCGACAAGCCCTGTGGGGCGGATGATAAGCTCCACTAACTGCTCTGAGTGTTCGTGCTCGTATGGGCCGGGGGTGGCGCTCACAAAGACGGCCTGATTGATGTGGCCCTCGAACTCGTTGAAGGTGAGGGGGCGGTTGTCGGCGGCAGACGGGAGGCGGAAGCCGTACTCGATGAGGGTTACTTTGCGCGAGCGGTCGCCGCCCGACATGCCGCGCACCTGTGGCAGGGTGATGTGGGACTCATCTACCATGAGGAGAGAGTCATTGGGGAAGTAGTCGAGGAGGGTCCAGGGTTGCTCACCGGGCTGGCGTCGGCCCAGGTGGCGTGAGTAGTTCTCCACGCCTGAGCAGTAACCTGTCTCCTGAAGCATTTCGAGGTCGTACTTGGTGCGCTGCTGAAGGCGTTGGGCCTCCACGATCTTACCCTCTGACTGTAGTTCGCCCACGCGCACGACCAACTCTTCTTCTATGTCCTGGATGGCGGCTGCCAACTTCTCTTCATTGGTGATGAAGTGCTTGGCCGGGTAGATATTGGCCTCGGTGCGCTCGATCAGCACCTCGCCGGTGAGGGGATCGAACTCAAGGATGCGCTCGATCTCATCGCCCCAGAACTCGAAGCGCAGGCCCATCTCCTCGTAGGCGGGCACGACCTCAAGGGTATCGCCACGCACGCGGAAGGAGCCGCGGACGAGAGATTGATCGTTGCGGGAGTAGTGGATGTCGATCAGGTGGCGCAGGATGCGCTGCCTGCGGGTGCTTTCGCCCTTCTTGAGGGAGAGCACGGTCTTGCCGTACTCCTCAGGCGAGCCGAGGCCGAAGATGCAGGACACGGAGGCCACAATGATCACGTCGCGCCGCTCGAACAGCGAGCGGGTGGCTGCGTGGCGCAACTTATCGATCTCCTCGTTTATGTCGGCGTCTTTTTCTATGTAGAGGTCGTGCTTGGGAACGTAGGCCTCGGGCTGATAGTAGTCATAATACGAAACGAAGTACTCAACAGCGTTGTTGGGGAAGAAGTCTTTGAACTCCTGGTAAAGCTGGGCGGCCAGTGTCTTGTTGTGGGCGAGGACCAGAGTGGGGCGCTGGGTCTGCTCTATGACAGACGCCATCACGTAGGTATTGTGTACAAAGAATCCGCCTTGCCCTGCCAGAAATGTTTCAGCTCCAGGTACGCTAAAATCGTAAACATGGGGATGATGATATTCAATTTGCTCGACTGATGCTATTGGTGTCCAGCGCATCTCGCACAAAGTACGAAGAGATGACCAGATCTCCCACCACTGTTCGCCTATCTGGTCAGAACGTGCTTCTAGTTGTAATGTATTGAGAATAGCTAGTAGTGTAGAGCGTTGCGGCCTTCTTTTGTTGGTTTCAATTAGCTGCACAGTAGTTCGTACCACGCCTGAACGTTCACCCACCACCTTCGCGGGCAGGCAAAGTTGCAGGCGCAACCAGCGCAGGCGTGAGCCATCAATGGGTACAAGGTCCACATTTGAGTTTTGGTGGCTATGAAGGTGACCTTCCAACTTCGCCTGCTTATAATCAATTGAGAAGCCGATGCTTTCGTTGAAGCGTCGCAGATTAATTTGACCGGAGATAGTGACTTTGTAGTACCAATTCCCTGGATGGCTAGAGTTGGATGCTCGTTTCCAAGTCTTTGCGATGCGCGCCCAGATGCCGAAGCGTAACAGAGCATAAGCCAGGTCGGAAGCCAGTTGTCTGCTGGCAGTAATGGCTGTTAGAGAGTCTGCCCTGTCAACGGTTCCGTCACCGTCGAAATAAGCCTGAAGTAAATGACCAAGTGATTGGTTGCTCAATTGAGGCCAGAAGTCCGGCAGCTTCTTACTGCATGCATCTTTGCCGCAGAGATCGCCAAGTATTGTTGAAAGAGGCAATGATGAGACTTGATAATCCGAGGAGGGCTGGACAGAGAAGGCTACGCCGAGTTGAACCAAGGCTTGTTCGACCCTGTCTCGCACTCCTTCATTTTGGTTGGCTATTATGAAGAAGCCAGATTTCGCCTGACAGTTGCCTTCGGCGATATAGTAGCCCACAAGGCGTAGTAACTCCGTAGAGAGCGTCAGTCTGCCGGGGAGAGCCTGGCGTGTTCGTTTGCCACCAACCTGGGCTGCTTCCGGCTTCCAGTATCCACCAAGGTTACCAGTGGCTTTGAGAACATCCTCAAATACCGAGACTTCTATGCCGCGGCCATGTCCGCCATGCTGGATAGAATATAGCTTGTTGTAGCCAGAAATACCGTGTTTACTGATTGCCTGGATGAAAGTTTCGGCTCCATGCTCTCTGGTATATGACGTTATAGCATCTTGAGCTTCCACGAAAAGTCGTCTACCAGAGAGGGCTGCTAAAGTATCAAAGGATGCTAAGTTACCTTCTGCCAAGAGCATCTCCGGTACGGGTATATAGTCGGTTTGCCGGGCGTCCCCGGTTTCAATGAGTTGCAGGCGACCCTCTCGAAGCACCCACAAGTTGTGATCCGCGGTAAGAGTAACGCTACGGCCACAAGCTGTGGTCAGGTTATACATCTTCTTGGTGGGTGTGTGGCGGGTAAAGGCTGAAATTTTGTAAAGCTCGACCACGCAAGTGGATGGGTTGAATGATTGTGTGTAATACTCAGCCGATAAGCTTTTAGTATCGAGTATGGTAGTGTGATTTTCGTGTCGTAGATGCGGCGCATGGCTCTCCATCAGCGTGTCGATGAGGGAACCTATCTCGGTGATACGAGGTGTTTCTTTGCCATCGCGCTTTTCGACCACAAACACGGGGTCGCTGTAGCCTAGGCTCTTGCCTGTGCCTGTAGCTCCCAGGAGGGTCTGCTTTCTCATTCCATCGTTGAGCCCATCGAGCAACCTGGCGATGGCCTGGGGCTGGTCGCCCATCGGTCTAAAATCGGATACTATCTTGAAATCGGGCATGCTCTACTATCTCTCTTCTAAGTGTGGGAACTTAATTATCTATCCTTATATTATACCACCCCAACTGACATCTCGTGTCAGGATTGGGGTGGCGGTTCTATATTCGTATGAGCTTGAGGCTCCTAACTTTTAGTCAGATCTCTTCAATTCCTGCATTATGCTCTCCCGTTGCTTCTTGAACTGGTCTACTAAGGAGTAATCGCTCCTCTTGGTTGCTGCCCGTTCCAGTTTTCCAAGGACCTTAATCATTTCTCGTTTAGCTTCCAATTCCGTCAAAATAGCCAAGCTCTGTTGATAAAGAGAACTCGCTTTATCGTGCTCATTCTCGATGTACGCTATGTCACCTAGACTACTCAAGGTACGGCTTATATCCAATTTGATCCCTAACTCCCTCGACAGTGCTAGGCTCTGCTCATACAAGGAACCTGCCTTTTGATAATCGCCTCGGGCGTAAGCTATGTCCCCTAGATTGCTCAAAGTGTAAGCAATACCCCAACTATCGCCCAGTTTTCTCCAATTGGCAAGACTTTCTTCAAAGTACGAGTTTGCCTTATCGTAGTCACCTTGAAGATAGGCGATTTCTCCTAGATTATTTAGTGAATGAGCAACTCCTGACTTATCACCCAGCTCCCTTTTCAGTACAATACTTTCAGAATAATAAGATTGTGCTTGCTCGTATTCATTCTGGGCCTGCGCCAGTTCGCCCAGATTAGTCAGAATTTGAGCGATCCCCAGCTCATTACCAATTTGCCTCCTTATGAGGAGACTCTGCTGAAGTAGAAGGTCGGCCTCCCGAAAGTCACCCTGGGCGGAAGCTATCAGACCTAAGTTTTGTAGTCCATACGCAATACCTGATTTCACTCCTAATTCGGTCGCTATGGAAAGACTCTCTTGATAAAGCGAACGTGCTTCATTGTACTTCCCTTCTGTGGAGGCAAATAAGCCCGGTTGGTGTATTATCTTTTCTGTAAATTGGGAAATGTGGACCGGCTGAGATAGACAGCAGGTCAGGGTGTATCCTTTGAGTTGCGAAACACCAAAAGGAGGGCACCCATGACCTACCAGCCAGATTATACGTTATCGCAGGAACTGTTGGAACGTCTCAACGAAGAAGGATTAGACGCTTTACCAGAGATGATTCGAATCGTCATTAACTCAGCTATGCAAGCTGAGCGGCTCAAATAGTTGGGTGTTGGTGCTCCTTACGAGCGCTCTGCGGAGCGGCAGGACCAGTCCAACGGTTACAAGCCAAAGACGCTCAAGACCAGAGTGGGTGAGATTACCTTCTCTGTGCCCCAGGTGCGACAGGGCGACTTCTACCCTGGAGCCCTGGAGAAGGGACTGCGCTCGGAGCGTGCTCTCACACTGGCGTTGGCAGAGATGTACGTGCAAGGGGTCTCGACGCGCAGAGTGGCAGCCATCACCGAGAAGCTATGCGGTACCCAGGTATCCAGTGCTGCAGTGAGCCGAGCTGCCTCCCAGTTGGACGAGGTGCTGGAAGGGTGGCGCAACCGACCGCTGGGGGAGTGTCCCTACCTTATCCTGGATGCCCGTTATGAGAAGGTGAGGCAGGACGGGCAGGTGAGAGACGCTGCAGTGCTGATTGGTATTGGCATCACCCGTGCAGGGCGACGGCAACTGCTGGGAGTATCGGTATCTTTGAGCGAGTATGAGGTGCATTGGCGCACCTTCCTGCAGAGCCTGGTATCGAGGGGGCTATCAGGAGTGAGGATGACAACATCCGACGCTCATGAGGGGCTGGGGGCAGCACGCAAGGCGGTATTCGGAGGAGTGCCCTGGCAGCGGTGCCAGTTTCATCTGCAGCAGAATGCCCAGGCTTATGTTCCCCGGCAGGAGATGAAAGCTGAGGTAGCCCAGGACATTAGAGCCATCTTCTCGGCATCATCATTGGAGCAGGCCAAACAGATGCTGGACAAAGCGGTTGCGAAGTATGAGAAGAGCGCTGCTCGCCTATCGCACTGGCTGCAAAACAACATCTTGGAAGGGTTGACCGTCTTTGCCCTCCCACAATCACAGTGGCGATCCCTTCGCACCACCAACGGGCTGGAACGCATCAACCAGGAGGTACGCCGGCGGACCAGAGTGGTGGGGATCTTCCCCAACGAGGCGAGTTGCCTGCGCTTGGTGACGGCAGTGCTGATGGAGATCAGCGACGAATGGGAGACAGGCCGAGCTTACATGACTTTTGACTACTGATTGACCAATTTAGAGGAACACCCTGACCAATTTACAGAAAAAGGCTTGCATAATCTAGTGCGCTACTTCGCCCAGACCTTCCGCCACTGCTTCAGCAAGCCTCAATTCCAGTACTTTGTTACCGTACTGCTGGCTCTGCTGTTGTGCTTGGAAGCTCGCACCCTGTGTGGGCTGCACCGTACTGTGTGCGGAGTACGCACTCGCGCTTACTGTGGTCTGAGCCGCTTCTTGAGCCGTGCTCCATGGGACCACTCGGCGCTGGTAGAGGCCTGGTGTGCTCGTTTCCGAGGACAACTGGCTCCCCAAGTAGCCGCCGAGCGTGCCCGCTTGCGTGCGCAGCGCCCACTCTATGGTGGTCGAGGGCGTCCTCCTGCTTGTGTAACCCGAGTGACCGGTTACTTGATTGGGGACGACTCCACCATGCATAAGCCCAAAGGCCGCAAGATGGCGGCAATAGGCCGCCACTTCTCCTCGACAGTGGGACACCCAGTGCAAGGGCACAGCATGTTGACCACCCTGTATGTGTTGTTGGGTCGGCGCTGTCCCCAGACGCCTGGTCTTTACCGCCAGCGAGAGGTCTGCATTCGAGAGGGTGTGCCCTTCAAGAGCAAGATCGACCTGATGGTGGAGCAGATCCAAAGCTTTGAGCCAGTGGGAGGGACCAACACCCATGTGCTGGTGGACAGTTGGTTTGGGTGCAAGGAGGTGTGGAAGGCGGCAAGGAGGCGAGCCTTCCATATTACCAGTGGACTGAAGGCTAACCGCTCGATCCGGGTAGCAGACCCTGCACAAGCTGCACAAGCTGCACATGGGTGGCGCTGGCAGACGTTGCCGGAGTACGCAGCGGGCTTGACTGAAGCGGATTACAAGGTGGTACGCTGGCCCAGGGACGAACTCGGCTCCGGCTCCGAAGGAGAGAAAGAATGCAAGAAGGGCACTGTGTACGCACATGCGATCACCACCAGAGTGCGCAAGCTGTACAAGTGCCAGGTGCTGGTGGTGCGGCAGAGCCTTTGTGCCCCTCTCTCTCAGGCGAGGTATTGGCTCAGGCGAGGTATTGGGCGTCGAGTGACTTGGAGGCAAGCGTGGAGCAGTTGGTGGGGCACGTAGCAGCACGCTGGGACATCGAGGTGCTGTTCGCCGACTGCAGGGAGTTGCTGGGGCTGGACCAGTACCAACTGATGAGCGCCACAGCAATCGAGCGGTTCTGGACGTTGGTGTTGGCGGCGTACACCCTTCTGGATGAGCAGCGTGCCAGTTTGCAGGCCAGCACGAGCGAGCACGTTCGTGTGACCATAGGGGATGCGCGCAGAGAAATGCAGCGAGTGCATCGGCGGCACTTGCTGGATTGGCTGCATAAGCAGTTTGTGGCGGGTGTTCCTCAGGAGCATTTGTATGACCTATTCGCCGCTTAAGTGGCCGAATCTAAAATCTGCAAAGATAGAGAAGTATATCGTAAGATTGGGCCAACTAAAATGGGCTGGCACAAGATCCGTCCTTCCGAGGTTAATGCGACAGCATTGAGCCTCATTCCCATCACACAAATACGAGTATCTTATCAGGTATAGTAGGCCGCATAGGACAATTATCCGTCTGTCATAAGACTTCTTGACTATAGGATTTGGGTTCGCGGTAGCATACTATACTAATAAGCTACGGCGGGCGTAGTTGCATATGCGCGTTCTCGCTTGCCGAGGCTTGCTTGAGGAAGGCTTCAGCACAGGAGGATGACATGCGCCGCAATCCCTTTATCCCTCTCGTAATTATAGGACTCATAATCACCGTTGCTTTTGCCATTAGCCAGCGGAATGTTACGTCCAGCCCGGAAGATGCCTCAAGCACGAAGGCGGCTGTTCAGTCGCTATCGACAGATGTGCCCGCAGACGTAGCAGATATGCCCGTAGAGGCGCAGCCTACGCCTACCGAAGGCCCAACCGCAGAGCCGACGGCCACGCGCCAGCCCATCCCCCCGGAGCTACAGGCTCAGATCGACCGGATCGAGGCCGAAGCCTCGAATTTGCGGGGCTTGCGCCCGTTGGAAGATGTACCGGAAATCTTCATGACTCGCCAGCAGTTCCGCGACTATTTCAAGCAGGAGATGATGGGCGATGTGTCGGAGGAGGAATCCCGCGAGTATTTGCAGGAGCTTTGGCTTCTGCGCCTGGTTGATAGCCCTTCGATCGATTTTTACGATGTTAGCACCGATATCTACAGTGACAATATCCTGGGCTTCTACGACCATCGCTCAAAGGAGCTTTTCGTAATCACGGATAAGCTGACCCTCGCCCCGGAGGCGCAGGTCACGTTGGCTCACGAGTTTGTGCACAGCCTTCAGGACCAGCATTACAAGCTCAAGAAGATTTGGCCAACCGAATCGACCGACTGGGACCGCAGTATGGCCGCGCGCTCGCTGGTAGAGGGAGACGCCACTCTCTCAGGATATGCCTGGGCGGCATCGTATATGAGCGGGAGGGATTTCAGGAGTTTGTTCGATACCAGGGAGTTGTCGCCCGCAGTGGAGAACAAGACTCCGCCTTACCTGGGACTTAGCACAATATTCCCCTATGCGGCGGGCACGGCATTCGTGTCGCAGATTATGCAGGTCGGGTATTTTTCGACGGTGAACCTGTCGCTGCAAGACCCACCTCGTTCGACGGAGCAGATCATGCACCCGGAGAAGTTCCTCCAGACGCCCATCGACCAGCCGAAGGCGGTTACTCTGCCCGACCTGATGCCTGCGCTCGGCACGCCGTGGGAGCTTAAGGAGAGCAACACGCTGGGCGAATTCGAGTTCAATACGATGCTGCGCTTGAACGGAGCCAGCGACCCCGACCGGGGTGCGGATGGCTGGGGAGGCGCGAAGTTTGAGTATTACAAGCTTGAGCAGGAGGGGTTGGTGTACGCGGGCACGGTGTGGGACACCGAAACCGACGCGCAGGAGTTTGAGGGAGCGATGCAGGAGTTGTTCGCCAGGATGACGAAGGACGGCGAGTTCTGGACCGACCCGGCGCGCACCTTCTGGATGAAGCGTGATGGGAAGAAGGTTATTTTTGTGGCGTCCACTAACAGACCCGCGCTTGAGCGGGTGGTGGCGGGCTTGAAGTAGCCCCAACTACTTCTGTGGAGAGCCAGGGAACATGCCTGGAACCAGTGCAGGCGGAACTGCCTGCCCCCCGTTTTCGCGAGTCGTGATATAATGGCTGTGACCTAACTGTACGCCCATGCGTAGATCCAGATAGGAGGATTGTTATGGGCAAAGTGTCACGATTCGTTGCGTTGCTGCGGGCCACTTATTTAGGCTCGTTCGTGTTGGGGCTTGTGATGCTCCTGATTGGCGGCTTGCTAGCGCCATCTGTAAAGGCTGCACGAACAGCGCAAAGCCCAGGCTTCGTGTATGTAGCGCGTTTCGACCTTGCCATTACCCCGGTAAGCGCCGAATACTACGACCGCGCCATTTCGACCGCCGAGCGCGATGGGGCCACTGCTCTTGTCGTAGAGCTTGATACGCCGGGCGGCCTTGTCGACTCGATGCAGACGATGGTGCAGCGCACCCTCGCAAGCAGTGTGCCTGTGATTGTGTACGTATCGCCTCAGGGAGCTATGTCGGCGTCGGCGGGGATATTTATCGTGTATGCTTCGCACGTGGCGGCGATGGCTCCCAATACCACCATTGGCTCGGCTGAGGTGATCCTGAACGCAGGCGACGACACCGGTAGCGCCACGCCCGAAAGCGGCGATGCGGCTGCCGAGCGGCGCAAGGTGACCAACCTCCTCATATCGCAGATCACCAACCTGGCGGAGCAACGGGGCCGGGACGTCGATTTTGGCGTGAAAGCGGTCACCGAGAGCGAGAACATAGGCGCGACAGCGGCCTTGCAGCAGAAGGTGGTCGATATAGTGGCTACCAACGTGGATGACGTGCTGGCTCAGGCCGACGGTCGTGTGGTGAAGGTGGGGAACGATAACGAGGACGTGACGCTCCATACAAAGGGGGCCGCGCTCCGAAGCCTTGAGCCTACATTGGGCGAAAACCTCCTGCTGCTGATCACCGATCCGAACGTGGCGTTCCTCCTTATCAGTATAGGCACGCTTGGCGTTACCTGGGAATTTATCAACCCAGGCTCAGTGTTCCCCGGCGTGGTCGGCGCTATCTGCCTCCTGATCGGCTTCCTGGGGCTTGGCACGCTGCCGATCAACTGGTCGGGGGCGGTGTTCTTGGTGCTGGCGTTCGTGCTGTTCATCGCTGATGTGTTCATGACCTCGCACGGCATATTGACGGCGGGGGGTATCGCCTCGCTGATCCTCGGTGGCCTGCTCCTGATCAATACATCTGATTCGCCTGGGCTGCCTTCGGTTTCGCCCTCTGTCGTGCTCGGCACGGCTGCCGGCTTGGGTGGATTCTTCTTCTTCGCCGTGTACAAAGTGTTGCAGGCGCGTCGATACCGCCCCACTACGGGTAGGGAGGGTTTGGTGGGACGCACAGCCATCACCCGCAGCGACCTTTCGCCCGATGGTATGGTGTTTGTAGAGGGAGAATTGTGGCACGCCACCAGCGACAACGGCGCGATCCCCTCCGGCCAGCGGGTGCGGGTGGTAGCGACGAATGGCCTGCGGCTTCGGGTGCGGCCCGAAACCGCCCCTCAACCTGAGGCCGAACCTGCCGGGCTTGATACTCATAAACTGTAGGGTGGCTTCGGGCCTACTCCTACATTCACTTTCGTTCTGCTTTCTTTCTCTGTGACCTGTGTTTTGTGGTTCAATTCCAAAGGAGGAAACCGATAAATGGATGCCTTTTTAGGTCTATTAGCGTTCCTGGTGCCGTTCCTGGTGGTGCTGTTCAGTATTGCAGGCTCAGCCGTCAAGGTGGTGCAGGAGTACGAGCGCGGCGTTATCTTCCGGCTCGGGCGGTTGGTGGGGGCGCGCGGTCCCGGCCTCTTCCTCATAATCCCGTTCGTGGACCGCATGGTGAAGGTTGACCTGCGTGTGGTCACGCTCGATGTGCCCGCCCAGGAAGTGATTACCCGCGACAACGTAACGGTAAGGGTGAACGCGGTGCTCTATTTCCGGGTGTTCGACCCGGAGAAGGCGGTGGTGGCCGTCACCGATTATGTGCGTGCCACGCACCAGATCGCGCAAACCACCCTGCGGAGCGTGCTTGGTCAATCGGACCTGGACGAACTCCTCTCTCAGCGGGAGGAGATCAACCTGCGCCTGCAACAGATCATCGACGAGCAGACCGAGCCGTGGGGCATCAAGGTCGGCATCGTGGAAGTGAAGGACGTGGAACTGCCCCAGAGTATGCAGAGGGCTATGGCCCGGCAGGCAGAGGCCGAACGCGAGAAGCGCGCCAAGATCATCCACGCCTCAGGCGAGTTTGAGGCTTCCAAGATGCTTACCGCGGCCGCGAAGGTGATCGGCTCGGAGCCTGCAACTATCCAACTGCGCTATCTGCAAACCCTCACCGAGATCGCTTCAGAGCGCAACTCTACGATTATCTTCCCTGTGCCAATCGAACTGTTGAGCATGATCCCGCATATCATGGGCGGATCGCACAACGGATCGGGCGACGGGATCGAAGACCTTACACCCCCCGCCGGTGCGGATACACTTCCCACGGCGGCTGCTCCCGGTAGCCTGCCTGAGCCGGTGGCTGGCTCGGAGGCGGAAGCTGAGATGGCGCGCCCTCGCGCCAGCACGCTCCACGAACTGAATGAAGAAGGGGTGGCTAAGCAACAGAGGGAGGCGCATGCTCGCTTTATAGAGGGCGATAACGCCGCTCCGCCCGCGAAGGACAAGAGTTAACGAATCATAATCGTGTTGGCAGTCAAAGGGGGCGGGCACCTGTGCCCGCCCCCACGTTACGCTCCCATTTTGGAGGGATGCGATGGCCGTGGCCGCTGCGGTGGGTGAGATCGTCTATATTTGCCCATTGAAGGACTCTGTGCGTCTGGGATTCTCTTACGGCGGCATCTTGCCCGACCGGGATAGTATACCGGTGGGTGAGGGGAAGCGATTGAGAATCTGGTTAAGACTGCGTGGGTGGAGGCGATAGAGCGGGCGAAAAAGCCTTGATGCTTGACTATGACCTCAATAGGACTGATTACCCATTGACCCTGTAATGATTGTCCGCCTAGAATCGTTCTAAGATACGTCTCCCTATGTTTCCCCCTGCCCGTTCTTCAAGGGGTATTGCTATGTCCAGAATGGTCCGTTTCCGCTACCTCCTGGGTGCGATCTTCGTCCTCTTTGCAGCCGTTATTTGCGCCACCACTATTGCCGCACCCAATCAAGGCTCGTCCGGCGATAAGCAACCTACATCGGCGACACCTGCCGGTTGCGACGATGTCTTTATAGATGTTTGCCCCGGCGCGTGGTTCTACGATCCTGTAATGAGCCTGAACGACATGGGCGCGGTGAATGGCTACTCGGATGGCACGTTCCGACCTGGGAACCTCATTACTCGCGGGCAGGTCATGAAGGTGATCGTGCTCGCTCTGGGTCTCGATTCTTATTTGCCCGATGGATATACATTTGCAGATGTGCGTCCCAATAGCACCTTCTATTCCTTTGTAGAGGTGGGTTACGCCAACAATCTGGCTTCGGGTTATCCGTGCGGCGGCTCCGAACCGTGCGATTCGCACAATCGCCCGTATTTCCGGCCCGGTAGCAACGTGAGCCGGGCGCAACTGGCTAAGATGATCACGATAGCCGCCGGGTGGCAACCCCTCAACTCGACGTCTCCCACGTTTAGAGATGTGCCTGCCGGCAGCACCTTTTATGGCTACGTTGAGAGGGCAGCCGCCGAGGGCGCTATTGACGGCTATGATTGCGGAGGGATAGGAGAGCCTTGCCCCGGCCGCTACTTCCGACCCAACGGCACTGCTACCCGCGCCCAGGCTTCCAAGATGGTAGATACTGCCCGCCGCAGGCACGCTACGCCAACACCCACCCGCACGGCACTGCCAACGCAGACCCCAGGCGGCCCAACCGCCACGCCCATGCCGAGCAACACCCGAACGCGCACGCCCACAAGGACGCCTACGCGCACGCCCACCCGAACCAATACGCCCACGGCGGCACCTACATCGCCGGGTGGTGGGCCTTGCCAGGTGTTCCCGGCGAACAACATCTGGAACCGCAATATATCGGCATTACCCACGCTCACTATGTCGAACGCCTATATGAACAGCATCGGGCTTGATGACAATGTGCACGCAGACTTCGGCTCAGGGCTGTGGGATGGCGGTCCTATAGGCATACCCTATGTATTTGTGCCAGGCTCGCAGCCTTTCGTGCCGATCCACTTCACCGAGTACGGCAACCAGAGCGATGCCGGACCTTACCCTGTGCCCACAAACGCCCCGGTAGAGGGCGGGCCGGACAGCGATGGCGACCGCCATGTGCTTGTGATCGACCAGGGAAATTGCACCCTGTACGAGATGTTCAGCTCGTACCCGAACAGCGATGGGTCGTGGGATGCCGGTAGCGGCGCTGTGTTCGATTTGAACTCGAACGCGCTCAGGCACGCGGGGTGGACATCCGCCGATGCGGCTGGGATGCCGATCTATCCGGGGCTTGTGACGTATGACGAGGTTGCAAGCGGGGTGATCAGGCACGCCATACGCTTCACCGTGCCTGATACGCAGATGGCCTATATATGGCCCGCCCGCCACTTCGCGAGTGACGACGACAATCCCAACTTGCCGCCGATGGGCCTCCGCGTGCGCCTTAAGGCCAGCTACGATATCAGCCACTTCGCCCCGCAGATCCGCGTGATACTTCAAGCGATGAAGGATTACGGGATGTTTGTCACCGACAACGGATCGCCCTGGTACATCAGCGGCGCGCCTGACGAACGCTGGGACAACGACCTGTTGCACACGATGGATGTCATTACAGGGCGGGACTTCGAGGCGGTGGACGAATTGAGCCTGATGATAGACCCCAATTCGGGCGAGAGCAGATAGGGCCAGAGTCCGAAGTTCACACCCTCAATATCGTACACGCCTCTTCCCGGATTTCTGATGCAAATTCTCAGGCGCACAATCTGGTTCTAAATATGAGTCATCCCCAAATTCAGATTCAGCTTCGCGGGCGTGCAATCTGGTTCTAAAAAGAGCAAAATTGGCGGCTTTGCCGCCAATTTTGCTCTTTTTAGAAGGCCCCTCCCCGAGATCTTGGGGAGGGGGTGGGGTGGGGTCTTTGGTCGTTCCCAATCTGTTTTACGCACGAATTTAAAATTCGGGATGGCCCATGTTTTCGTTTGTCCAATTCAAAGATTGTCCTCGGAGGGAGGTCACGAGCGGCATCTTGATCTATAATTGGCGCAGGATAGCAAAGACGGATAGCCCACCACTCAGCGGATGAAAGGACGGTATGCGCTATGAGCAAAGTGCTGGCGGTTATTTTGGCGGGCGGCCAGGGTGAGCGCCTGAGCCTTTTGTCCGAGAAGCGTGCCAAGCCTGCGGTGCCGTTCGCTGGTAAGTACCGCATCATCGACTTCGCCCTGAGCAATTGCGTCAACTCCGATATTTACGACGTGGCTATCCTCACCCAGTACCGGCCCCATTCCCTCAACGATCACATCGGCATAGGCAAGCCATGGGACCTCGATAGGCGGCGGGGAGGGGTGCATCTACTTCAGCCATACGTTGGCCTCCAGGAGGCGGACTGGTACCAGGGTACGGCGGATGCGGTATACCAGAACCTCGACTTCATCATGGAGAGCAAGGCCGACTATGTGCTGATACTGGCGGGCGACCATATCTATCGCATGGACTACAGGCCCATGATCTCTTTCCACCAGGTGCACTCGGCTGATGTGACCATGGGGGCTGCGGTGATACCTATAGAGGAGGGCTATCGCTTTGGGATCTTGGAGACAGACTCTCAGGGGCAGGTAGTGTCGTTCGAGGAGAAACCGCCGGAACCTAAAGGCACGCTTGGCTCGATGGGCATATACGTGTTCAACCGGGATGTACTGGCGAGGGTGCTGATGGAGGACGCCAGGACCCAGAGCAAGCACGACTTCGGGCGCAACATCATCCCTGGTATGCTGGAGCGCCGCGAGCGGGTGTTTGCCTTCCCGTTCAGCGGCTACTGGCAGGACGTGGGCACGGTCCAATCTTACTGGGAGACCCACATGGATCTGCTGGAGGAGAAGCCCGCGTTCGACCTGTACGACCGTTCGTGGGTGGTTCATACCCGCTCCGAAGAGCGGCCTGCCGCCCATGTGGAGCGTGGGTCGCGGGTGAGCAGAAGTCTGATCTCTCATGGGTGCATCATCAAGGGACAGGTAGAGCAGAGTGTGTTGTCTCCCGGTGTGGTGGTCGAGGAGGGGGCGGTGGTGCGCGGCTCTATCGTCTTCTCAGGGACGGTTATAGGCGCGGGCAGCGTGGTTGACCGCTCGATCCTCGATAAGGAAGTGGTGATCGGGCGCAACTGCCGGGTTGGGTATGGCGACGACATGGCCCCCAACAAGCAGGAGCCGGACAGGCTGAACACCGGTATTACGCTGGTGGGCAAGCGTTCGCGCCTGCCCAACGATTTGACTGTGGGACGCAACTGCAAGATAGGCACCGACCTTACGCCGGAGGACTTCCCCGGCGGCGCGCTGGCGAGTGGCGAAACGGTAGAAGATAGAAGGTTTGCGCATGGTTGGGAGCGGGAAATGGCCCGCCGGGTTTTGCGTACTCGACCGTAGAGCAGCCAGGTAGAGGAGCATAAGGTAGGTAGATAGCAGCAAGAGCAGGCAGAAAGGACGGGTCGCGCCATGAGTAAAGTACTGGCGGTAATTCTGGCCGGTGGCCGGGGTGAGGGGCTGTCTGCCCTCACGGAAAGGCGCTCGGAGGCGGCGGTGCCGTTCGCTGGCAAGTACCGCATCATCGACTTCGCCCTGAGCAACTGTGTCAACTCCGATATTTACGATGTGGCTGTGCTCACGCAGTACCAGCCGCAATCGTTGCGAGACCACATCGGCATCGGCAAGCCGTGGGACCTCGACAGGCGGCAGGGGGGTGTACATCTACTCCAGCCCTACATCGGTCGCCAGGAGTTGGGGTGGCAGAAGGGCACAGCGGACGCGGTGTACCAGAACCTCGACTTCATCATGGAGAGCAGGGCCGACTACGTGTTGATACTGGCGGGCGACCATATCTATCGTATGGACTACAGGCCCATGATCTCTTTCCACCAGCAGCGGGGAGCGGATGTTACGGTTGGTGCGGTGGTGGTGCGCCCTGAGGAAGGGTACCGCTTTGGCATACTTGAGACCGATGCCGGGGGGCGGGTGGTGTCGTTCGAGGAGAAGCCGGGACAACCAAGAGGGTCGCTTGGCTCGATGGGTATATACGTGTTCAACCGGGAACTGCTTGCCCGGGTGGTGGTGGAGGATGCGGACGACGAGTCAAGCAGGCACGACTTCGGGCGGAATATCATCCCCGGCATGCTAGCGAGGGGCGATAAGGCGTATGCATACCCGTTCACGGGCTACTGGCAGGACGTAGGCACTATAAAGGCCTACTGGGAGGCGCACATGGGCTTGCTTGAGGAACAGCCCGCATTCGACCTGTACGACCCCGGCTGGGTGATCCACACCCTGTCAGAGGAACAGCCCCCCGCCTACATACACGATGGCGACCTGGTAACTGAGAGCCTGATCTCGCACGGGTGCATTATTAAAGGACGTGTGGAGCAGAGCGTGTTGTCTCCAGGTGTGGTTGTTGAGGAGGGGGCGGTGGTGCGCAATTCCATTGTCATGTTCGATACGGTGATTGGTGCGGGGAGCGTCGTGGACCGGGCGATCCTCGACAAGGAAGTGATCGTTGGCCGAAATTGCAGGGTTGGGTACGGCGACGACATGGCCCCCAACAAGCAGGAGCCGGATAAACTGGATACGGGCGTGACTGTGATCGGCAAGCGCTCGCACCTGCCTGATGGATTGACGGTGGGGCGCAACTGCAAGATAGGGGCGGGGGTGCACCCTGAGGATTTCCCCGGCGGCACCCTGGCGAGCGGCGATACGGTAGAGAACCGCTCGTTTGCCCACAACTGGGAGCGCGAGTTGGCTGCGAGTAGCGAGTAAATAAGCAGTAAGCAATACGAAGCACGCAGTACGAGATGATCTCGTATCACAGGCAAAGGGGTGCACAATTGGCAGAGTTGAACAAAGTTGCGATCTTTACCAAAGAGTATCCGCCCTATGTATATGGCGGCGCTGGGGTGCATGTGGAGTACCTTTGCCGCGAGCTATCGCGCCTGGTGCCCGTTGAAGTACGCTGCTTTGGCGACCAGGATATTCACGAAGGCAACCTCACGGTTAGGGGCTACAGGGAGTGGGGTGAGGCCAAACAAAACACCGATCCGCGCTTCGCTGGCGCGGTGGACGCCTTCGCGCGCGACCTTGCCATGGCTAAGGACAACCTCGATGCCGGAATCGTGCACTGCCACACATGGTACGCCGATATGGGCGGCCTATTGGCGGGCACGCTGTGGGGCGTACCCTACGTGCTGACCATACACTCTCTGGAGCCGTTGCGCCCCTGGAAGGTGGAGCAGCTCGGCAACGCCTACCACCTCAGCGCCTGGATGGAACGGACGGCCATCGAGCAGGCAGACGGTGTGATCGCGGTTTCCAGCGAAACGCGCGAGGATGTGCTGCGGCTCTTCAACGTCAAGCAGGAGAAAGTGCACGTCATCTACAACGGCATCGACCCCGACGAGTACCGCAAGACCGACAAGACGGACGCGCTGGTCCGCTACGGCGTCGATCCAGACAAACCTTTCGTGCTCTTCGTGGGGCGCATCACTCGCCAGAAGGGAATCATCCATCTGGTCAATGCGGTGCCTTACCTGGACCCCTCTTTGCAGGTGGTGTTGTGCGCGGGTGCCCCCGACACGCCGGAGATAGGGCGGGAGATGGCCGAACGGGTGCAGGCTGTAAGCGCGGATCGCCGGGGCGTGATCTGGATACAGGAGATGCTAGCCCGTCCCGACGTGATCCAGATGTATTCGCGCTCGGCTGTTTTCTGCTGCCCATCGGTGTACGAGCCTTTCGGCATTATCAATCTCGAAGCGATGGCCTGCGAAACGGCGGTAGTGGCCTCGGCGGTCGGCGGCATTAAAGAGGTGGTTGTGCCCGGCGAGACAGGTGTGCTGGTTGACCCGCACTTGCGAGAGGGTACATTCGACCCTGAAGACCCAACACAATTCGCCCGCGACCTGGCCGAAGCGATCAACCGCGTGGCGCTGGATGACAAACTCCGAGCCGAATACGGTCATAACGGCAGACAGAGGGTGGAGGAGCACTTTAGCTGGGCGGCAATCGCCGAGCAGACACTTGCGCTCTATCGCACCCTGGTTGAGCAGGGTAAGAAGGTGTAGGAACCGAAGCTTACAGACAGAGTCTAGCGGCGATAAGATAAAAACATCTTCAAGCCGTTTGAGGAGGTGATCTATCTAATAGATGTGCAAGGCTCGGTCTCCGCCGCCTGTAAAGTCTCCAGGCATTATGAGGGCATAAGTCTTGCTGCCCTCTAATGGTCGATTAGGCTGGATTGCTGTTGCCGGCAAAGCCGCTAACCGGCAGCCTCAACCCTCCTGTATAGGTCAAAGAGGAGGTATGTCGATGAACGGAAACAGAATGAGCACCGCGACCATTATTCTTATAGTGGTAGCGGCCCTTGTTGGCTTCTTCTTCGGCACCGCTATAGATGCCGAAATAGGCAGCGTGGTGATTACCGGTAACGTGCTTTGGGGGCTTGTCTTCGCGGTGGTGTCGGCAGCCCTGGCCTACCTGGTCAGCACGCGCACCGACCGCACCGAGGTGACAGTTGAGGAGAATGGCTTGAGCCATTTCCTGTTCAAGGACCCGCGCTCAGGCGTTCTATGGCTGCCCGTGCGTGTCTTTGTGGGCCTCGATTGGGTGACTGCCGGCCTGCACAAATTAGGATCGTCCAGTTGGATGAACGGTGGTGACGCCCTCAAGGGATTCTGGCAGAATGCCGTAGCGGTCCCCGATCCCCCCGCACACGCAGCTATCACCTATGACTGGTGGCGCAATTTCCTGCAGAGCCTGCTCGATAGCCAGGCTTATACCTGGTTCGGACCAGTGATCGCAGTAGGCGAAACATTGGTGGGACTGGGCCTGATCTTCGGGGCGCTGGTTGGAATAGCTTCATTCTTCGGTATCATGCTGAACACCAGCTTCCTGCTGTCAGGCTCGACCAGCAGCAACCCTATTCTACTGTTGCTCGGTATCTTGCTGATCCTGGCATGGAAGGTCGCAGGATGGATCGGGTTAGATAGGTGGCTGCTGCCTGCCCTCGGCACACCCTGGCACAAAGGCGCGTTGCTGGGCGGCAGGGTCGCAACACCCGCCCCGTCTGACTCCGGATCAGGGTGATGAGTAGTTTCTAACCAGGGCGCGCAGAACCGCGCCTCTGCCCACTGCCCCAAGCAGCCTGCCGGATGCATCAACTACTGGTAATAGCTTAATCTCGCGCTGCACCAGCAAGCGCACAGCTTCGCCTATCGGGGTGCTGTCGAGGGCTGTCACCACGTTTTGGCTCATGATGTCAGCGGCTGTGCGTATCTGCATACGGTAACTATCTTGCTGCGCAGGAAGCACTTCGCGCTGCTGTTGTGGGGTGAGCCGCCCGAACGGAATACTCTCCCTCAGCATACGCAGCAGACCGGGCCTGGTCTGTGCGTGCTCCCTCATGACCAGGTCCCGGTCGGCCACTATGCCGACCACATGCATGTGCTCCCTGCTGTCTACCACAACCAGGCGTCGCGGGCAGGGTGGGGTGATCAGCATCTCCACCACTTCGTGGTGGATTGTACCGGCTGTCACCACAGGAACGTTCCTGTCGAGTATGTCGCCGAGGCGAATGAGGCGCTGGGGTTGCTCGTTGGTCAGATCTTCGCCATCTATACCTGCCTGTGGGAAGATGCTACTTGCTGCTTTCAGTATATCCAATCTCCCGATTATGCCGACCATCCGGTCAAAAGAGTCTACCACCGGGACACGTTTTATTCCCTTTTCCGCCATCAATTGAGCGGCCTCCAGGGCTGTCGTTTGTGGCGAGATAGTGACCAGAGGGCCCGTGCTCATGAGGTCGCGGGCCAGCAGATGAGAGGAACGCAGGTCACCCAGGATCTCCTGGAAACCGCTCTCCCCGCTCGCCTCAAGGGCCTCAAGTATGCTCAATCTGTACGGCAACCGGCCCTTTTCCATGAGGTCCCCATCGGTTATCATCCCGACCACTCGATTATCTCGGTCCACCACCGGCAGGGTCTTGTAGTACTTGCCGAGCAGCATCCGGACTACATCTGCCGCCGAAGTAGCTGGGTGTACGTATACAACATGCCTCTCCATGAGATCCGCCACTGACGGTGGCGGGGTGCTCGGTGCACCGGGCGAGCCAAGCAAGCTGCCTGTCTGGCGCTTACCTCCGGGCAAGCTGGGGTGCAGGTAGCGATGGGCCTCAAGGTCCTGGACGGTGATCAGCCCGCCATTTACGCGCACCATAGCCTCCAGTAGCGGGAGCATCGGTTCCACCCGCCAGGCGGCATCCACGATGATAATTACCAGGGGCAATTTCTGCTGTAGATCGGCGAAACCGGAGGTCTGTATCGTGTGGCTGGAAGCGCTGTACCCGGCCAGCCCTTTGAGAACTGTAGCTCCCGCCGAGTTATGCTCTCTGGCTAATTCGAGGATCTTCAGGTAGAGGGGCTTGCGCTCGTAGTGGTCGGTCTCGCTGATAAAGATCGTCAATTGCTGCATCCGCTCGTAGCCATATCCAGGCTTTTGTTGTGAGCTCGTTTGACCGGAGCCTTCTTCTTGATCCGGCTTTTTAAAATCATCGATCATCGTTCTATGTGCCTCATAACTTCCTGCGGACCATGCCTGAAGAACGCCGTGCGCCCAGGATCATAGCACCTACGATCCTACCTGATGCCGTCCACAAAGCATTCGTTATTAGCAGTGTAAATATAACACCGCAACGATGCAAAGCGAAACCCTTAATTGTGGGGTTGTGTAACCTTTGTTTTGCAGGCAACTCACTGAAGTAACGAGTTGTGCCACACGGCTTTACCGCAAATTGAGCAGCGTCGGCAGGCTTCCCGCCGCTTGCTCTACGCTGCGTGCAGGCGCTTTAAATTCATCCCCGCGCGGCTCGTCCGAGTACCTGTAGTCATATTTACGCACTACTTCGGCCAGTTCTGCTACGGTCCTTTCCATCCTGGCTCGCTGGGCTTGCACAAGCACCCTCACGAGTGCATCAGAGGCAAGCAGACGCAGCACCCTACGAAAGTGCGGCAGGCAGAGTCCCACCTCGTGCTTCCGGTACGCTTCCCTGAATTCGCCATGTGTAAGCCCCCTGGCAAACGCATCGGCCAGGTCCTTCTCTCGCTTGACGGTGTATTCGCACGCCGGGCAAGGCGCTTGAGGCTCCAATGCTGCCGCCAGTGTGGGGCCAACATCCAAATCTCTGCGGCCATTGCCGCTATTGCTGAGAAACTTCTGCAACTTGTCCATAAAGCTCTCGTCGCCCGTACCCGCAATCACCTCATCATCATTCTTCCGGCTGCCTGCTTTACCCGATGGAGCAACATACACTTGCAAGACATCCAGCACATGGCTCAGCACATCGCGCCAGATTATGGCCGTGCCGAGCGTATCTTGCAGACGCAGCCATTCCTGCCCATGTACCGCGCAGTAGCCTAATGCCTTGCGTAACCCGGCCCTGATATCCAGGTCATTTACGCTCTCGTATGAGATGCTATCCAGGTAGTTGACCACTCCTTTGTGCACAAGGTGGCAGATGGGGCAGTGCGCGCCCCGTTGTTGCAAAGCCCGCAAGAGGTTGGATTCGGTTTGGTTCATAGAGCCATCCGCACCGGTAGATAATTCCCCATCTCTATTCCGGCTTGCGTTATCACGGCTTGCTGTCATAGTTACCACCTACCTGCTTCCCATCTGCCTGTGCTACAGGGCGATGTTGCCCGTGATGGAACAGCACCTTATCCATCACGAGTACAAGGTATATAAGCTCCTCAATCTCAGGGTCAAGCGCCGGTGAAAGAGCAGGATTTACGCTGCCGTACCGCCGTAGCTTATGCGATCTGGTATCTTCCAGGTTAGCCCACATCTCAACCAACCTGCCGTGCGCCTCTTTCGCCAGGTCAGCCGTTTCAGGTTCGAAGCCGAACCTGCCGGCAAGTCGCTCTATAGCTGCGCGTGCCCTCAGCACCAGGCCCGCCAGGTGGGCACGTTCTTCCGGGGTCAGGGGATTGACGACCGAAACCATGATCCCTTCCCTTGTCCCCTCTGGTTCTGTGCAAAGCTGCTCCACGCTGAATAATATCCGCTCAAGCATACGAAGCGTGACGCTTACCCCTTGAGCCTGATATGGAGATAAGATGGCGGAGCCGGACTCTTCCATACTGCACTTCCTGCATTCGCAACAAACAAAAAAGCCTCTACCACTGCCGCAGGCAGTATAGAAGCCATCAGGACCTTGTCCGAGCAGTTGCCACAGGAGCAACTACGGCGGGCCTCATCACCCGGTCAAGTTGTGTGCGCTTACCGCATACAAATCTCCCCTGGCAATAGTCTACGGCAAGAAACGTGCCCCCGTCAAGGCGATTGCTGCGCGTTGTTCACCTGATTACACCCGATTTGTCACCCGCTGCCTGTAAGATATTTTCGGTTGCACACTGCACCTCTGCCCTGACTTCCCCACCGGCCAGGCCTCCGCTTGCGGCTCAACCTCATTCTTAGATCAGGAGAACACAATACCATGCCTAGAATTGATTATGTACATGCCCGCGAGATACTCGACTCCAGGGGCAATCCCACCGTTGAAGTTGATGTGCGCCTTGATAATGGAGCTTTCGCTCGTACCGCCGTTCCTTCCGGCGCGTCCACCGGCAGCCAGGAGGCGCTTGAATTGCGCGATGGCGACAAGGGTCGCTTCGGCGGTAAGGGCGTGCTTCATGCCGTGTCCGCAGTGAACGAGATCATAGCCCCGGCGGTGCTTGGCAAGGAGGCTACCGAGCAGGCATCCCTCGACCGGGACCTGATAGAGCTTGATAGCACGCCCAACAAGTCGAAGTTGGGAGCCAACGCTATACTGGGGGTCTCGGTGGCCGTAGCCCGTGCGTCCGCAGCCGCCCAGGGCGTGCCTCTCTACCGCTACCTGGCGCACATGTCAGGCACCCCAGACGATGATCTCACCCTGCCCGTGCCTTTGCTCAACATCATGAACGGAGGCAAGCATGCTGCCCGCTCCACCGATTTGCAGGAGTTCATGATAGCGCCCCTTGGAGCCGGTAGTTTCACCGAAGCCTTGCGTTGGGCGTCCGAGATTTACCACTCTCTCGGTAAAGTGCTGAAGGAGCGCGGCCTGAGCACCCATGTGGGCGACGAAGGCGGCTATGCTCCAAGCCTGGGGAGCAACAACGAAGCCGTGGAGGTCATCCTGCGTGCCATTGAGCAGGCAGGTTACAGGCCGGGCGAGCAGGTCGCCATCGCGCTCGACCCCGCTGCCTCCGAGTTCTATACCGAAGGCGAGGGCTACCGGCTAGCAATAGAGGATCGCACCTTGTCAAGCGAGGAGATGGTGGAGTTCTACGCCGGTTGGGTGGAGCGTTACCCGATTATCTCCCTTGAGGATGGTCTGGCCGAGGGTGACTGGGCCGGTTGGAAGGTCCTCTATAAGAGGTTGGGCGACACGATACAGGTAATGGGCGACGACATTTTCGTCACCAACCCAGCGATCATCCGCCGGGGCATCGAGGAGAGGGTTGCCAATTCGGTGCTCATCAAGCTTAACCAGATCGGCACGCTCACCGAAACGCTGGAAGCTATCAAGCTCGCTCATAACGTCGGCTGGACGGCCGTCGTATCTCACCGCTCAGGCGAGACGGAAGACACCACCATAGCAGACCTGGCGGTTGGCCTCAACACCATGCAGATCAAGACAGGCGCGCCCGCTCGTGGCGAGCGTGTCGCGAAGTACAACCAGCTTATGCGCATCGAGGAGGAGTTAGGCGCAGCACATTATGCCGGGCGAGCAGCCTTCTCGCACATGTTGGTGAAACGATAAATTAGAGCTGATAAACCGAGTTGCGAGTTGCGAGTTTTTGGTACAACCTCCCGCTTCCCTAAGCGGTCCTATTATTGCCACCGGGCGTTCACCTCCGTTTACCACCCGTTCCACCTTCATCCTTTAGATTTGATACTGGAGGCCCACACGTGGTAGTTGGCAGTCGGTAGTCGGTAGTCGGATCTTCGGGCTAAATACTCGTCACCCGTCACCCGTCACCCGTCACTCGCTTCCTTCTCGCAATCAGATATATGTCATGAAGAATCTGACTTAAAGGAAAGCCCAGGATCATAATATTAGGCGGAGGCTTTGGTGGTCTAGAGGCCGCTCTCTATCTGCGAGCACGCATGCCCGATCAGGCCGACATCACCATTGTTTCCGACAAAGACTACTTCCTCTTCAAGCCCAACACCATCTACATACCTTTCGGCCTCGACCCTCGCAAGCTCCTCGTTCATCTATCGAAGCCTGTCCAGCGCAGAAACATAAATCTCATCAACGCCAGCGCCCGCGAAATAGACCCCATCTCCAGGCGCGTCTATTTCGATAGCCACACCGACCTCCCCGACCTCTCGTACGACTATCTCGTAGTCGCCACAGGCGCGGAGATGCGTCCTGGTGCCATCCCCGGCATGAGCCAATACTCCCACACTATCAGCACCACCGCCGACATGCTCCAACTGCGCGAGGCCTTCCACCACCTCCTCGACGACCCAGGCAGAGCGCGCACACGAAAAGTGCTATTCCTCGTCCCGCCCAACAACAAGTGCTCCGGCCCCCTCTACGAAATGGCGATCATGCTCGATACCTGGCTCAAGCGCAAGAGAGCGCGCCATCAAATAGACATAACCTGGTCCACATACGAGGAGAGCTACCTCCAGGCTTTTGGCCCCCGCCTGCACGAAGTAGTAACCCGCGAGTTCCAACAGCGCAACATCACCGGGTACAACAGCTATGTGGTCGACAGAGTAGAAAAAGGCCAGGTCGTATACAAAAACGACCAGAGCCTCCCCTTCGACCTGCTGGTCTCCTTCCCACCTTACGAAGCCTCATCGCGCTTCCTCCATCTCCCCATTGACGAGCGCGGTTTCATAGCCACCAACCTCGAATCAAGGCAGGTGGTCGGCTATCCCGGCGTCTATGCCGTGGGCGATGCCTCCGACTTCCCCGTAAAACAGGCGTTCCTCGCCTTCCTGCAAGCCGATGCCGCCGCCGACCACCTGAGCGCCGAGATACTTGGCACCGCGCCCGCTGTGGCGTTCGAGCCTTCCAATCTCTGCATCTCAGATGAGTCCGACGACTACCGGCTACCGGCTACAGGCAACTCGGAACCTGGAACTCGGAACAATGAACTCGGAACAATGCGCCCTGATGTCAACCATCTGTACAAGGTAGGCTCGTCGCCGATCTGGCGGCTTGGCAAGATGGCCCTGGGCCTCTATCTACCCTGGCGTTTCAAGGCAGACAACCCCTTCTACGCCAATGTCCCCTGGAAAGGGATCGAGGCGGGCGTCAAGCTCATGTCGGGTCCGGCGTCTCGCTAATTCTCAACGAAATATATCGCCTCCATTAACGCAATTTCTACCTATTTTCACCAATTCTTCTACCTTAAATCTTCATACTGAATGTGGCCTGCTCGCCTGGCTTGAGCAGGCTGCTTAATTGAGGCATGGTCATAAATACCAATTACGCACAATTTGACGCTCACGATGTGGTCTGAATAGAGCCAAAATACGCGGTTCGGCTCACTATCTGATCCGTCGCCACGCGTGAAAAATGAATTATGACCATGCCTCGCTTAATTCTTCTAAGGAGGCGCAACGTGAGTGCGTTGGATTTGTCCCGGTGGCAGTTTGCCATTACCACCATTTACCACTTCTTCTTCGTGCCGCTTACCCTGGGCCTGTCTCTGCTCGTTGCAATCATTCAGACCCTCTACTTCCGCACCGGCAACGATACCTATAAGCGTATGGCTCGCTTCTGGGGACGGCTCTTCATAATCAACTTCATCCTGGGTGTTGCCACGGGCATCGTGCAGGAGTTCCAGTTTGGCATGAACTGGTCTGAGTACTCCCGCTTCGTTGGCGACATCTTCGGCGCTCCCCTGGCGATCGAAGCTCTACTCGCTTTCTTCCTCGAGTCCACCTTCATCGGCATCTGGGTGTTCGGTTGGGACAAACTCGGCAAGCGCCTGCACCTCGCCTCTATCTGGTTGGTGTGGCTCGGCAGCAACATCTCCGCGTTCTGGATCCTCGCGGCCAACTCCTTCATGCAGGAGCCTGTGGGCTACACGATCCGCAATAGCCGCGCTGAAATGACCGATTTCTTCGCCCTCCTGGGCAACCCCAACCTGTGGGTGCAGTTCCCCCATGTCGTGATGGGCGGCATCGCCACCGCTGCCTTCTTCGTCCTCGGCATCAGCGCCTATCACCTCCTGCGCAACCGCCCCGGCACCGACACCGATTTCTTCCGCCGCTCAGCCGTTGTCGGCATCGTCGCCGCCGTCACTGGTAGCATCCTGGTGGCTATGGTAGGCCACACCCAGGGCCAGCACATGGTTGAAACGCAGCCGATGAAAATGGCCGCTGCTGAGGCTCTCTTCACCGACGAGTCGCCCGCAAGCATGTCTATCTTCACCATCGGCAACGAGCAAGACCGTACCGATGTCTTCTCGATCCGCATACCCAACCTCCTCTCGATCCTGGCCTACAACCGCCCTGAGGGACTGGTCCAGGGCATCGACACTCTACAGGCCGAATACCAGCAAAAGTATGGCCCCGGCGACTACGTGCCCCAGCCGATCTGGCTCATCTATTGGAGCTTCCGTGCGATGGTCGGTGCTGGCGTGCTGATGATCCTGCTAGCCATTCTCGCCCTCATATTCTTGCTGCGAGGCACGCTGGAGAAGCGGCGCTGGCTCCTGTGGCTCCTCCCCTTCGCCATCGCCCTCCCCTACATCGCCAACACCGGCGGCTGGATCATGACCGAGGTTGGCCGCCAGCCCTGGATAGTAAACGGCCTGCTGAGAACCGCCGATGGCGTGTCGCCCATCGGGGCAGGCTCCGTGCTCCTGTCGCTGATCCTCTTCACGGTCATCTACGGGGCGCTCGCGGTGGTCGATGTTTACCTGCTGGTGAAGAATGCCGGGGCCGGAGGTGCCCAGAGCGCGCCAACAACCGAAGCAGGCGCCGAGCCTGAGCTGGTTGGAGCTTATTGATATCAACAAAGGGCTGCTAAGGGGTGCGGAGTGTCGCCCGACTTTCCTCCTCCTGATTACAGCCCTTTCGGAAGGGATTGGTAATAGACCAAAGGAGTTAACGCAATGGATCTGAACACTTTCTGGTTCATCCTGGTCACAGTGTTATTCATAGGCTTCTTCTTCCTCGAAGGCTTCGACTACGGGGTGGGTATCCTCCTCCCCTTCCTGGGGAAGAACGACGCCGAGCAAAGGCAGGTCATCTCAACCATCGGCCCTTTCTGGGACGGCAACGAAGTGTGGCTCCTGACCGCGGGCGGCGCAATCTTCGCGGCCTTCCCCAACTGGTATGCCACCCTCTTCAGCGGCTTCTACCTGCCGCTCTTGCTGGTGCTCATTGCCCTTATCCTGCGCGCTGTCGGCTTCGAGTTCCGCAATCGCGAGGAGCGCGCAAGCTGGCGCTCCTTCTGGACCTGGATGATCTTCGGCGGGAGCATATTGCCCGCCCTCCTGTGGGGCGTCGCCATCACCAACATCATGGAAGGCGTGCCAATCGACGCCAAGATGCAGTACGTTGGCGGTTTCTTCAACCTGCTCAACCCCTATGCCCTCCTTGGCGGCCTCACCTTCGTAGTTCTCTTCGCCTTCCACGGCGCGGTCTTCATGACCCTTCGCACCGAAGGCCCCATGCTTGAGCGCGCCAAGAACACGGCCAATCGCCTCTGGCTCCCCACTGTGGTCCTGGTGCTCCTCTTCGTGGCTGGTGGCTACTTCTTCACCGATATCTTCACCCGCCTCGGCGTGAACCCCGGTGTCGCCCCCGTTGGCGCGGCTGCCGCCCTCCTCGCCGCCCGGTGGTTCCTCAGGAACCATCGAAGCGGCTGGGCCTTCGGCATGACCGGCCTCACAATCGCACTCGCCACTCTCACAATCTTCCAGGGCCTCTACCCGCGTGTGATGATCTCCAGCCTCGACCACGCCTTCGACCTCACCGTCTACAACGCCTCCTCCAGCCCCTACACCCTCGGCGTGATGAGTTGGATCGCCATAGGCTTCGTGCCCGTTGTCCTCGCCTACCAGGCCTGGAACTACTGGGTCTTCCGCAAGCGTATAGGCGCTTCCCCTGAGGGCCACATCTGAGAGGTGCTATTGCCGGTCACAATGTCCCCGTGACCGGCAACCTGCCCTCGGCAAGCGGTGATTGCCATGAAACCCGACAAAAGACTTCTCCACCTTACTGGTAATTTACGCGCCTACCTCCTCGCTACCTCCACGTTGGGCGCGCTGGTTGGCTTAGCGGCAGTGGCGCAGGCTCTCTGTGTCAGCCAGGTCGTTGGCGGCGTTTTCCTCGGCGGTGCCGCATTTCCCCATGTAAGCCCATGGTTGTGGCTCCTCCTTGGCGTGATCGTGGCCCGCTCCCTCTTACTCCTCGTGGGTGAGGTCGCCGCCAACAGGTCCGCCCGCCAGGCCAAGCTGCGTCTGCGCGCCCCCTTCTTCAGCCGTCTGCTGGCCTTCGGTCCCGACTACTCACGCAGTGAGCGCACAGGCGAGCTTGTCAGCGTCGCCACCGATGGCGTCGAATCTCTCGATGCCTATTTCAGCCAGTATCTACCACAGCTATTCAACACCATTCTGGTGCCCGCAATCGTTGCCGTGGCCGTCTTCAGCACCGACCTGCTTTCAGGCGTGGTGCTCCTCCTCACCGCCCCCGTCCTCCCCATCTTCATGATCCTGGTGGGCAAGCTGGCCGACTCCCTCGCCCGCAAGCAGTGGCGCACCCTCAGCCTGATGAGCGCCCACTTCCTCGATGTCCTCTCCGGCCTCACCACCCTCAAGCTCTTCGGACGCAGTACCATCCAGAAGGAGAAGATCGCTCAGATCAGCGAGCAGCACCGCAACGCCACCATGAGCGTGTTGCGCGTCGCCTTCCTCTCTGCCCTCGTGCTCGAATTGGCCGCCACCCTCAGCACCGCCATCATCGCCGTGGAGATCGGACTGCGCCTCCTCTACGGCGGCATACCCTTCGTTCAGGCATTCTTCGTCCTCCTTCTCGCCCCTGAGTTCTACATGCCTTTCCGCGCCCTGGGTGCCCGCTTCCACTCGGCCATGTCGGGTGGCGAAGCAGCCAACCGCATCCTCCAGATCATGTCCGATGCCGATCAGCGCCTCCCTGCCCCCGGCACTACACATGTGGCCTCCCCGCCGCCCATGCCCGACCCGGCCAGGCAACCAATCCGCTTCGAAAACGTCTTTTACTCCTACGATCTCCCCGCAAGCGACACGCTTGACGACACCTCAAACGCCCAACCCACCTCAGCCGTCGATAATCGCCCCGCAGCCCTGCGCGGCATATCATTCACCATCGAGTCTGGTAGCAAAACTGCTTTCATAGGTCCCAGCGGTGGCGGCAAATCCACCATTGCCCATCTTCTCTTGCGCTTCTCCGAGCCATCCGCCGGTGCAATCTACCTGGGCGACACTCCCTTCGATGCCTACCCTCCCGACGAGTGGCGCAAGTTGGTTGCCTGGGTCCCCCAGCGACCCTATCTCTTCCACGCCACCGTGGCCGACAATATCCTCATGGGTAGGCCCAACGCGACCCCATCCGATCTCGAAGCAGCAGCCCGCGCCGCCCACGCCCACGACTTCATCATATCCTTACCTCAGGGCTACCAAACCGTGATAGGAGAGCAAGGTGCCAGGCTAAGCGGCGGCCAGGCCCAGCGCATCGGCATAGCCCGCGCCTTCCTCAAAGACGCCCCAATCCTCATCCTCGACGAAGCCACCTCCAACCTCGACTCTGAGCACGAGCGCCTGGTAGTGCAATCGATAGATCGCCTCATGCAGGGCCGCACCACCCTAATAATCGCCCACCGCCTCGCCACCGTTGAGCAAGCCTGCAAAGTAGTCGTGCTGGACGGTGGCCGCATAATCGAATCGGGAAGCCCCCGCTCCCTGGCGGCCCAAAACGGAGCATACAGTCGTCTCCTCAGTACCCGGATCGGAACCGCCCACCCATGACAGCCGCCACCTCCCAACCAGCCACTCGTCACTCGCCACTCGTCGCTAGCCACCCTCTCCTCCGCCTCCTCTCCCTGGCGGCCCCCCTGAAGTGGTGGCTAGCCCTCTCCGCGCTCCTCGGCCTCCTTACCGTCCTGAGCGGTGTCGGCCTCATGTCCACCTCGGCCTACCTTATCTCCGAGGCAGCCCTCCACCCGTCCGTGGCGGCCCTCGGCGTAGCGATCGTGGGCGTCCGCTTCTTCGGCATAGCGCGCGGCCTCTTTCGCTACCTTGAGCGCTACGCTTCCCACTATGTCGCTCTCGGCATAACCTCTCGCCTGCGCGTCTGGTTCTATTCCGCCGTCGAGCCGTTGGCCCCCGCCCGCCTGATTACCTATCGCGGCGGCGACCTCCTCAGCCGCGCCATCGCCGATATCGAAACCCTCCAGGACTTCTATGTGCGTGCCGTCTATCCACCTCTTGTGGCGGCCCTGGTGGCTCTTGCTCTCTGGCTATTTCTCGGCGCATTCGACCCTCTCTTTGCCCTCACCTTCCTGGCCTTCTACCTGCTGGCGGGCATCGCCGCACCCCTCCTGGCCCACCTGCTCGGTCGCAGTACGGGCAGCGAGATCGTTACCGTTCGCGCCGACCTCAACGCTCATCTCGCCGACGGCATCAAAGGGATGGCCGACATCATAGCCTTCGGCCAGCAGCAACCCCACGTCGAGCGCATCGAATCGCTCAACCGCCGCCTCGCATCCCTCCAGACTCGCATGGCCTGGGTAAGCGGCCTCGAAACCTCCCTCGGCAGCCTCCTCACCAATCTAGCCATGTGGACCATGCTCGTAGTCGCCATCCCCCTGGTGCGTGATGGCCGCCTCGACCCCGTCTATCTGGCTACCCTGGCGCTTGCCGCTCTCGCCGGCTTCGAGGCAATCCTCCCCCTCCCCGGCGCGGCCCGCAACCTTGGCGCGAGCCTGCAAGCTGCTCGCAGGCTCTTCGAGATGACCGCCATCCCCTCCCGCTTCCCACGACCCCGAAGGCGCGTCCCCCGGGCCCCTACACTACGGCATCACAATCCGCGCCCTCACCTTCACCTACGCCGAAGGCGAACAGCCAGCCCTCGATAGCGTAAGCCTCACCATCCCGCAGGGCACCTGCCTCGCACTCATCGGCCCCAGCGGCGCGGGCAAATCGACCGTCGCCAACCTCCTCCTGCGCTTCTGGGACTATACCCACGGCGAGATAACCCTTGGCGACCGCGAACTGCGCCTCTATCAAGGCGAGGACATCCGCAAGATGATAGGCGTGGTGGCCCAAACCACCCACCTCTTCAACACCACCATCCTGGGCAACCTGCTGATCGCAAGACCAGACGCCTCCGACGATCAGATCGCCCAGGCCATCCAAAAGGCCCAGCTATATGATTTCGTGCAATCTCTCCCCCTCGGCCTCGACACTCCGGTAGGAGAGAACGGCGTCAAGCTATCGGGCGGCGAGCGTCAGCGTCTCTCGATAGCCCGCGCCTTCCTCAAAGACGCCCCCATCCTCATCCTGGACGAGCCAACCGCCAACCTCGACCCCACCACCGAACAAGCGATCTTTTCCACTCTAAAAGACCTGGCGCAGCACCGCACAACTCTCCTGATAACCCACCGCCTGATAGGCCTGGAAATAGCAGATCAAGTAGCAGTACTGCGCCAGGGAAAAGTGATGAAGGACGAAAGACGAAGAACGAAAGACGAATAATCAGTAAGTAGCAACGTCGTGTCACTCGCCACTCGCCACTCGCCACTCGTCACGCGCCCTTCGTCCTTACGCTTCCCGTCTCTCCACAATAATAGTCAAATCCGCCGCCAGCGCCGCGATTGCGCCCAGCGCTGCCCACACCGGCAGCAAGATCGCGCCGACCACCCCCGCCGTCAGCGGGAACTCCGCGATGATGTGGCCTGCGTCGTTCTTCACAACGATCTTGCGCACATTCCCCTGGTGGATTAGCTCCTTGATCTTCGCCAGCAGCATATCACCCTTTACCTTGAACTCCTCTTGCTGCGTGCTCTCCTCTTTCGTAGTTGTCATCTCATCAATCATTTTAGATCTCCTTTAGAGGGTATGCGTCTAC
Source organism: uncultured Chloroflexia bacterium (assembly GCA_963797095.1). Classification (GTDB taxonomy): domain Bacteria; phylum Chloroflexota; class Chloroflexia; order QHBQ01; family JADMIH01; genus JADMIH01. The sequence goes on from CAWCNY010000002.1 coordinate 620,871, forward strand.
AACGCCGTCACCAATGGCGCTTGCGTTCCGCCACCCCTCACTGTACCAGTCCCCGGTTACAAACCCGGTAACAGTCGGTATCTATCAGGTAATAATTGCCCCCGTGGGCCAACATCCCCGGCACTTTCACTATTTCTTCACCTGCATTCACCGTCCCTTTCATCTCCCGGCGCTACACTGATATAGGAGTGATCCCGGCACTCCCAATCTACATGTCGAATCCATCACGGGAGGTTCCTATGGTCTCATCCACATCAAAACGCCCCAGGCGAAAAAACCAAACCACTCGCTACACCATGCAAGCCGCCCACCTCGACCGGCTGTTCCAGGCGCTAAAGGATCGGGGCTACCGATTACTGGGCCCCTGTGTGCGCGATGGTGCCATCATCTATGACGAAATCCACGCGCCATCCGACCTGCCCATCGGCTGGACCGACGAGCAAGCAGGCGGCACCTACCGCCTCAAACCGCGCGACGACCGCTCCTACTTCGGCTACAACCTCGGCCCCCACTCCTGGAAGAAATATCTGCACCCTCCCATCCTGCGCCTCTGGCACGCCACCCGCACCGGCGAAGGCATAGACCTCCACGACGACACCCCCCAACCTACCAGGCGCGCCTTCATCGGCGTTCGCGCCTGCGAATTGAGCGCCATCGCCATCCAGGATCGCGTCTTTCTTGGCGATGCCTACGTAGACCCCCAGTACGCCGCCCGGCGCGAGAGCCTCTTCATCGTCGCCGTCAATTGCGGGCAGGCGGGCGCTACCTGCTTCTGCGCCTCGATGGGCACCGGCCCCAGGGCCGACAAAGGCTTCGACCTCAGCCTCACCGAAATCCTCGAAGCCGGCAGGCACTACTTCATATTGGAAACAGGCAGCCCCACAGGCACCGAGCTCCTCGCCGACATCCCCCACCACGTCGCCTCAGCCGACGAGATCGATAGTGCCGAGCGCGTCATAACCGCCGCAGAGATGCAAATGGGGCGCACCCTCGAAACCAACGGCCTCAAAGAACTTCTATACTCCAACGTGGATAGCTCTCAATGGGATGAAATAGCCCAGCGCTGCCTTAGCTGCGGCAACTGCACCATGGTCTGCCCGACCTGCTTCTGCACCACCGTAGAAGACGTGACCGACCTCTCAGGCCAGCAAGCCGAGCGCGTACGCAAGTGGGACTCCTGCTTCACAGTAGATTTCTCCTACATACACGGTGGCAGCATAAGAGTATCGCCCAAGTCCCGCTACCGCCAGTGGATGACCCACAAGCTAGCCTCCTGGCAAGACCAGTTCGGCACATCAGGCTGTGTAGGCTGCGGTCGCTGCATAACCTGGTGCCCGGTAGGCATCGACATAACAGAAGAAGCAGCAAAAATGCGCCAAAATGAAAGTGAAACGTGAAGACGAACGACGAATGACGAAGGAAGTAAGCAACACACAATACACAACACACAATACGCAGTACGCAGTACGCGATAGCTCACTCGTCACGAACGGAGGTAACAAAATGGACGGATATGAATCACTTCTAGCCGAGCAGCACTTCCTCAAAGGTATGGAGGAAGAGCATCTGGAAGCCATAGCGGATTGTGCCTCCTATGTGCGCTTCCAGAAGGGCCAGTTCCTCTGTCGAGAGGGAGAATACGCCCGCCGCTTCTACATCATCAGCAGCGGCAAAGTGGGCCTCGAAATATTCGCGCCAGGTCGCGGCCCCGTCATCGTCGAAACAATTGAAGACGGTGGCGTGCTCGGCTGGTCCTGGCTCTTCGAGCCTTACAGGTGGCACCTCGATGCCATCGCTCAGACCGATGTTACCGCCGTGGCCTTCGACGCCCTTTGCCTGCGTGGCAAATGCGACACCAACCACGACCTCGGGTATGAGTTGGTAAAACGCTTCTCGCAAGTGATCATGGGACGCTTGCAAGCCACCAGGATGGCCCTGCTGGATGTCTACAGCGCCTCGCAAACCGCCCCCGCCATCAAGAGGTAATTCTATGGCTGCTCCAACCACCATATCGTCGCCTGAGACCGACCTCTACGAAAACCCCATGTTGCCCAGGCTCTATACGATCCACAGCATACTCCCTGAAACCGCCGATACATGGACCCTTGAGATCGAGCCTGCCGGTGGCGAGCGTTGCCCTCGCTTCCTCCCCGGCCAGTTCAACATGCTCTACGTCTTTGGCGTGGGCGAGATGGCGATCTCCATCTGCGGCGACCCCTCCTGGCGCGGTACCTTCACCCACACTGTACGCGCCGTTGGCACAGGCACTAAAGCCCTGTGCAACCTCCAATCGGGCGACCTCATTGGCGTGCGTGGCCCTTTCGGCACCTCCTGGCCCGACAAAGAGCTTGAGAGCAAAGACGTAGTGATCGTGGCGGGCGGCATCGGCCTCCCCCCACTCCGCCCCAGCATCTACACCATCCTGGCTAACAGAAGCAAATACGGTAGGGTATCCCTCCTCTATGGAGCGCGCACCCCCCGCGACCTCCTTTACGTTGACGAGCTTTCCCGCTGGCGCGAGAGGCCCGATTTCTCCCTCGCCGTCACTGTAGATACCGCCGAGCGTGGCTGGTTCGGGAATGTGGGTGTGGTTACCACCCTATTCTCCAAAATCCAGTTCGATCCAGCCAACACCATCGCCCTCATCGTTGGTCCTGAGATCATGATGCGCTTCACCATTATGGAGTTGCAAAAGCGCGACGTCCCTTCCGAAAGCATCTACATCTCAATGGAGCGCAACATGAAATGCGCGGTCGGCCTCTGCGGCCACTGCCAGCTTGGCCCCGACTTCATCTGCAAAGACGGCCCGGTATTCAGATTTGATCAACTCGAAGGTATTTTCGGAAAGCGAGAACTATAGCCGTAGATGGCTTCACTATCTATCTATCTGCATCAAGAGGCGTTGACATGAACACACAACTACAACGGAAGCCCAAACTGGCTGTATGGAAGTTTTCGTCCTGCGACGGATGCCAGTTGAGCCTGCTTGATTGCGAGGATGAACTCCTTGCCGTCGCGGGGGCTGTCGAGATAGCCTATTTCCCTGAGGCCACGCGGACCGTACTCAAAGGCCCCTACGATCTATCCCTGGTAGAGGGCTCAGTCGCCACCCCCCACGACCTTGAGCGCATCAAGGAGGTGCGTGAGCAATCCAAGTTCCTCATAACAATAGGCGCGTGTGCCACCGCGGGCGGCATCCAGGCTCTCCGCAACTTCAAGGATGTGCGCGAGTTCACTTCCATAGTCTACGCCACTCCCCAGTATATAGACACCCTCGAAAAGTCTACTGCTATATCCGACCACGTACAGGTGGATTTCGAATTGCGGGGCTGCCCCATCAACAAATTCCAGCTGCTTGAGGTGATCAGCGCTTTCCTCAACGGGCGCAAACCCAACACCCCTCCTCACAGCGTCTGTATCGAGTGCAAACAATCGGGCATCCCCTGCGTGATGGTTTCCCGCGCTATCCCCTGCCTCGGCCCTGTCACCCACGCCGGGTGTGGCGCTCTCTGCCCTTCCTACAACCGCGGTTGCTTTGGTTGCTACGGCCCCAAAGAGACCCCCAACACCGCCTCGCTCGCCCACTGGTGGAGCCTCCCCCTGGCCGTCCCCCGCGACGGCGTCCTCCGAGCCTTCCGAGGCATCAATGCATACGCCCAGCCCTTCAAAGAGGAGAGTGAGAAATATGAGCAACCCTGAAACCCACGCTGCCCCCACTACCAAAACCATTCATGTCGATTACCTGGCTCGTGTAGAGGGCGAGGGTGGCCTTCATATCAAAATCAAAGGTGATCAGGTCACCGACGTTCGCCTCGCTATTTTCGAGCCGCCCCGCTTCTTCGAGGCGCTCCTGCGCGGTCGCCACTTCACCGAGGTGCCCGACATCACCGCTCGTATCTGCGGTATCTGCCCCGTTGCCTACCAGATGAGCTCCGTTCACGCCATGGAAGACGCCTACAACGTCACAGTGGGCGGCCAACTGCGCGCCTTGCGACGCCTTCTCTACTGCGGTGAGTGGATCGAAAGCCATGCCCTCCACGTCTACATGCTCCACGCCCCCGACTTCCTCGGCTATCCCGACGCCATCCGTATGGCCGCCGACTACCCCGATATCGTCAATCGCGGCCTTAAGCTCAAGAAGATCGGCAACGAGATAATGCGCTTGCTCGGCGGTCGCGAGATCCACCCCATCAACGTGCGGGTAGGTGGCTTCTATCGTGTCCCCCACATCAACGAGCTTCTTCAGTTCGAGGAAAAGCTTGTGTGGGCGCGCCAGGCCTCCCTCGATACCGTCCGCTGGGTAGCAACCCTCGACTTCCCGAAGATGGAGCGCGACTACGAGTTTGTGGCTTTGCGCCACGAAAACGAATACGCCATGAACGAAGGCCGTCTCGTATCGAACAAAGGTTTCAACATCCCTATCTCCGAATACGAGCAGCATTTTCATGAGATACATGTCCCCTACTCCAACGCCCTCCAATCCACCCTTCACGGCCATTCCTACTTCGTAGGCCCTATGGCCCGCTACAACCTCAACTACGACAAGCTCCCTGCCATAGCCCGTGAAGCCGCCCGCGAAGCCGGTCTCGGCCCCACCTGCAATAACCCCTTCAAGAGCATCATCATCCGCAGCGTCGAGCTACTCTACGCCTGCGAAGAGGCTCTCCGCATCATCGAAAACTACACCGTGCCTGAGCAATCCTATCTCACCGTAGGCTCCTCCGACTCCCCCCATCCCTCCCCTGCCGACTGGAAACCCGTCGTGCGCGATGGCACCGACTTCGCTCTACAAAACACCGTCAACGCCGTTCGCACCGGCTACGGTTGCAGCGAAGCCCCACGCGGCATTCTCTACCACAGGTACGACCTCGACGACGGCGACCTGATCCTCGACGCCAAGATCGTCCCTCCCACCTCTCAGAATCAGAAGGCCATTGAAGAAGACCTCCGAGCCTTCGTCTCTGAGCGCATCGATATGCCCAAAGATGAGTTGACCTGGCAGTGCGAGCAGGCCATCCGCAACTACGACCCTTGTATCTCATGTGCCACCCACTTCTTGACACTCTCTATTGAGAGAGGAGACTGAAATGAACCTCCTTGAAGATCAAGTCCAGCACCAGGCCAGGCATAGGCCCTACTTTGATGACAAGAACATGGATTTCTATCTAACCTGGTTCCTCGGCTACGCCAACTTCGGCGGTGCAGAGTACGGCGAGTGTATGCAGGTCGTGTCCAGGATCGAAGACGGCAATCCACAAAGTTGGGCAACAGAATGGCGGCGCATGGCGCAGCACGTCGAAGCCGTCGCTATGTCCACCCTGGACAATGGGCATCTGGTAACTGCCCGTGAGGAATACCTGCGCGCGTTTATCTACTATCGCGCTGCCCTGGCCCTCATGCACCCAAATAGTCGCCGTTTCCTCGACGCCTGGGAGGATATGCGCTCCTGCTTCAGGATGGCGGCAGCGCTCTTCCAGCCGCCCATCACCCATGTAAAGGTACCCTTCAAAGACAAAGTGTTGCCAGGTTACTTTATGCGTGCGGATGCCCTCCCCATCCCCCATCCCACTCTCATCATGATCGGTAGCGGAGATACTTTCGCTGAGGAACTGTACTTCTGGGCTGCTGCTCCCGGTGCGGCCAGGGGCTACAACACCCTCTTTGTCGAGCTTCCAGGCCAGGGCAGCACTCCCTTCAGCGGTCTCTTCTACCGCGCTGATGCTGAAAAGCCCCTCGAAGCTGTCGTGAACTACGCACTCACCCTGCCTGGGGTTGATCCCGATCGCCTCTACATATGCGGTGTTAGCGGTGGTGGCTACATGGCAGCGAGGGCCGCAGCCCACGACAAACGCATCAAGGCTTGCATTCTCAATGCTCCTATCACCGATATGTATCGCCTGCTTAATGCCTCGTTATCCGGTATCATGCAGAGCTTGCGGGTGCCTGGGCGCTCGGATACCGCTCCTGGGTGGGCCATAAGCAGCAACCCGGCGATCATCGATGTGCTTCTCGATAGAATCTGTTGGCAATTTGGTGTCACCTCAATTCCCCAGGCCCTGGAACTCGCTAAACTATTTCAACTGGGCGATCTGGTGGACGATATAGAATGCCCTACACTCTGCCTGGTCAGCGAGGGCGAATCTGCCGAGCAGAGTACGCAGGCCCGCGAGTTCTACAACAAGCTCAGCGCTCCCAAGCAGATGCGCGTCTTCACAGCCGACGAGGGTGCGCAAGCCCACTGCCAGGTTAACAACCTCAGTCTCATGCATACCACCCTGTTCGACTGGCTGGACGACCTGCCCATCTAACTACCCACCACTGTAGGGGCGAGGCACGCCTCGCCCTTCTCCGGTCACACACCGAAAAGCGCCTGGCGAGAAACCGCAATGGTAGCAGAATACACAGAACACGAATCACAGCATCCGGCGAAAGCCTCCACAGCCGTAATCATCGGCATCGGTAATGACTACCGGCGTGACGATGCAGCCGGTCTGCTGGTGGCGCGGGCGCTGAGAAAACTCGTCCCTGGCGAGGTACATGTCTATGAATGTACAGGTAGCGGTCTCGAACTTATCGACCTGTGGTCCGACGCTGACCTCGTCCTCCTTATCGACGCTGTTTCTTCAGGCGCGGACCCCGGCACGATCTACTGCATCGAAGTCCACAAGCAACCTATACCGTCATACCTGTTTCACTACTCGACCCACGACTTCAGCGTCGCTGACACCATAGAGCTTTCGCGTATGCTCGGAAAGCTGCCACCTCATCTCGTAGTATTCGGCATAGAGGGTCTTAACTTCGCCCAGGGCCAGGGCCTAACCGACGAAGTAGCCGCCTCCATCGAAACCCTCCCCCGTAAGGTACTCGACTACCTTAATCACAGTCTGGAAGGAGATTAAAGAAACCCCTGCTCACTCTCTCCAGGACAACTGCTCACCTCCACAAAACTGTACCAAAGTACACCTCAAAACCTGTCCCGTTTTATCCCACAATTGTCATTTAGTATATGAGGGGAGATCCAACCCTCTAAACATACAACCACCACAATAACGACCAGCCGCCACCCAAAAGTCCACATCCAACAGCCAGGATCGGCAGATGTATATGAAAAGCAGGGCACAGGCGCTTGCCCCCAACTCAAGGAGGACTACAATGACAGACCTATCGACAACATATCTTGGCATAAATCTGCGCTCGCCCCTTGTGCCTTCGGCTTCCCCCCTCTCCGAAGACCTTGGCAAGATCAAGCGCATGGAAGACGCAGGCGCTGCCGCTATTGTCCTCTACTCCCTCTTCGAGGAGCAGTTGACCCACATCCGAAGAGAGCGCACCCGCAACAAACAGACCGGCGCTCCCGGCATCGAAGACCCGTTCCCCAGGCAGTCTCGCTACCCCTTGACTCCCGAAGGCTATCTCAACCACATCCGCAAGGCCAAAGAAGCCGTCAAAATACCGGTCATCGCCAGCCTGAATTGCACCTCACTCGGCAGTTGGGTCGAATACGCCAAGCAGCTGCAGCAGGCCGGGGCCGATGCCCTTGAGCTAAACATCTACCATGTGCCCACCGACCTGTACGAGTCCGGTGCGCAGATCGAGCGCAGCACCATCCAGATCGTAGAGGATGTCCGCTCAGAGATACAGATCCCTCTGGCGGTCAAGATCGGCCCGTACTACAGCAATCCCGCCAATATGGCCTGGCGGCTTGAGAAGGCCGGGGCCGATGCACTGGTGCTCTTCAACCGCTTCTACCAGCCCGATATCAACCTGGAAAGCATGGCGATCACTCCCCGTATTCTCCTCAGTACGCCCCAGTCCATGCGCCTCCCGTTGCGCTGGATCGCCATCCTCTACGGTCGGGTGCATACCGACATCGCCGCCACCGGGGGCATCCACGAGTCGTACGATGTAGCCAAGATGCTGCTGGCCGGGGCCAACGTCACCATGCTCTGCTCTGCCCTCCTGCGTCGTGGCATAGACTACTTGCAAATGCTAGAGAGAGACCTTATCCGCTGGATGGAAGGCCACAACTTCGAATCGGTTCAGGATATGCGCGGCAAAATGAGCCAGCTAAGCTGCCCCGATCCTGAAAGCTTCGAGCGCGCCCACTACATACGCACCCTGCAAAACTACTCACGCCTCACGCCCGGAAACGCCGGTTAGCTTTCATAGAAAATTGACACCCACACTGTAGGAGCGCAGGTCTGCCTGCGCTCCTATCTACCGTAGGCAGAGGAGGGACGGCATGGAACAGAACTACGCTGTCCCGTTCTACACCGCCCCTCCCCTGCCTGTGATTGGCACCAATTATCTTCCTTGAACCAGTTGGATATTCCCAACACCCGTTGACACATCGATATTAATAGTAGCCGCCGAAACGCCATAGGCTGCGTTTGTATACGTCTTGCCATTGACCGTCAGGCCGCTTGAGGTCACATGCCCCAGGCCGCCCTCCGCCGTTACACGCACGCCTGTATCCTGAGGCAGAATTATGGTTACCTGGCCGACACCACCCTTAACCAGTACATCCAGGTCCTGCGTCCACTGCCCGGTAAGATCGATCGTGGTATTTCCAACGCCGCTGTTCACCTCCAGCCTGCTCAGGTCCAATCCGCCGAACTTCAAATCTCCATCCCCTACGCCCACATTCACTCTCATGGTCATAGGCACGTCATTCTTGAAGTACAGGTTCCACTCATATCGGGTACCTGGGCTGGTGCTGATCGTGCCCTGGTTGGGCTGCCGCACAAGTAGCGTACCCTCGGTGCCCTTCACATCGTATGACAGCACCGGCTTCCACGACTCGATATTGTAAGTGAAGGTGGCGTCCATAAGTTCGTTCGCGTTGCCCGCCACGTTCAACTTACCTACACCCATATCGATATCGACTACAACCGACTGTGCTTCGCCCAGCGCAATCGACTGTGTCTCGGTCCTCAAGTCGCCAACTGTCGGGTTGGTCACCTGCCCGACTATGTTCGAGACTACGAGCATCACGGCGATCACGAAGATCAAGCCGAGCACAACTACTGCTCCCAGTATGGATAGGACCGCGGTCACCGGGCTGATACCCTGTTGTGCGGCGATGGGCTGGCTTGGTAGTTGTTGCTGTGTGTATGGGGTATGCGTGGTCTCCGGCGGCGGATACAGCGGGTAAGTAGGTGTGCTTAATGGTAGCTGACCGCTAGGTGCGGGCTGCGGTTCCGGCTTTACCCTTGCGGCTTCTTCAGGTGGTTCGGGCACCTCAACACCCGTGCCGCCAACAGGTCTATTGTTGTTATTCTCCATCCTGTCCCTCCTATTTCGAGTTGCAAACCATCCTCCGCCGCTAAGGCAGAGTCTCACGACTCTACTCTATCTTATGAAGGTGAATACCCTGGTGTATGCCTGGTGACAACGGGTTGCAGTCTTTCGTGATAAACATCGCAACCCTTTGTCACTGTTCTTTGACCTATCTATACCGTTACCTCTACCTTAGCTTGCTACAGTTACTACAGAGATCATCCCCTATTGAGCCTGATCCCAGTCAGAATCGACCGTGGGAGGCGCTACAAGGAGGTAGCTTATGCGAGGAACGATCACCATTGACGAGAACAGGTGTAAAGGGTGCGAGCTTTGTACCACCGTCTGCCCTAAAGGCATTATCCACATAGCAGACCGGTTTACCCCGCGAGGCTACAAGCCTGCCATTTTAGTAGACCCCAATTTCGTCTGCACAGGCTGCCTGCTCTGCTCAACCATTTGCCCCGACGCGGCCATTACCGTCTATCGTGAAGGGGGAATTAAACGTAAGGTGTAACACGTAGAATCCACCGGGCAATACCGGCGTCTACGTCTCACCCCTTACGTTTTGTGTTTTTACGAGGAGTGTCACTATGACTAAAGAACTCTGGAAAGGCAACGAAGCAATCGCAGAGGCCGCCGTGCGCGCAGGAGTGGAAGCCTACTTTGGCTATCCCATCACCCCCCAGACCGAATTGCTCGAATATCTGGCGCGTCGCATGGTAGAGCTTGGGCGCGTCTTCTTGCAGGCTGAAAGCGAATTGGCCGCCATCAATATGGTGTACGGCGCGGGCTGCACCGGGGCGCGGGTAATGACCTCGTCCTCAAGCCCCGGCATCTCCCTCATGCAGGAGGGCCTCTCCTACATCACCGCCTCAGGCGTTCCCTGCGTGCTGGTCGATATGATGCGCGGCGGCCCTGGCCTCGGCAACATCGCCCCGGCCCAGGCTGACTATTTCCAGCTTGTCAAGGGCGGCGGCCACGGCGACTACCACCTCATCGTATTCGCTCCCGCCTCGGTTCAGGAAGCCGCCGATCTCACCTATGAGGCGTTTGATCTTGCCATGAAATACCGCCTTGTAGTGGTCATCGCCGCCGATGGAGCTATCGGCCAGATGATGGAGCCTGTAGAGATGCCCCCCACTCGCGATATCACTAAGCAGGATCAGGGTTGGGAACTGACAGGCGCGATAGGCCGCGAGCGCCGCCTGATCACCTCCATCGGCCTCCAACCCGCCGAGCTGGAGCAACTCAACTTCCAGGTGCAGGCCCGCCAGCAGCAGGCGGAGGCCCATGAAGTGCGCTACGAAGAGCGCTGGACCGACGACGCCGACCTGGTGGTAGTGGCGTTCGGCACCGCCGCGCGGGTGGCGCAATCCGCCGTGCGCGAGGCGCGAGAGCGCGGCCTCCATGTCGGCCTCTTCAGGCCGATCAGCCTGTGGCCCTTCCCAACTGAGCCGCTGGCGCGCCTCGCCAGGACCGCCCGGCGCTTCCTCGTAGTCGAAATGAACGCGGGCCAGATGGTCGAAGACGTGCGGCTTGCAGTAGGCTCCGGCTCTGATGTTTCCTTCCTGGGCAAACTGGGCGGTTTCGTGCCCATGCCGGAGGAGATTTTCCATAAGATCGAACAACTGGAGCTTACGCCCGCCCTGAGCTAGAGGGAGATCAAAGGAGATATAACTATGCTTAAAGACACTTTACCCATCGTCTATGCCAGGCCATCTACCTTCACGCCCGCCATCACCCACTATTGCCCGGGCTGCTCCCACGGCGTGATCCATCGCCTCGTTGCCGAGGTGATCGAAGAGCTCGGCATACGCGAGAAGACCATTGGCGTGGCCTCCGTCGGTTGCTCGGTCTTCGCCTACAACTATTTTGATTGCGATTTCGCCGAGGCCGCCCACGGTCGCGCCCCCGCGATGGCGACCGGCGTAAAGCGCACCCACCCCGACCGTGTAGTCTTCACCTACCAGGGCGACGGCGACCTCGCCTCCATCGGCACTACCGAGATCGTTCACGCCGCAGCGCGTGGTGAAAACATCACCGTAATCTTCGTCAACAATGCCGTCTACGGCATGACCGGCGGCCAGATGGCTCCTACCTCTCTGCCCGATATGAAGACTACATCCTCCCCCTTCGGGCGTGACGTGCACACGATGGGCTTTCCCATCAGGATGTCCGAGATGCTCGCCCTCCTCGATGGTGCCGCCTACGTGGTGCGTCGCTCTGCCCACGACCCCGGCAATATCAACAAAGCCCGAAAGGCCATCAAGACTGCCTTTCAGGCCCAGCTCAACGGCCTCGGCTTCTCGATGGTAGAGATCCTCTCGGCCTGCCCGGTAAACTGGAACCTCACCCCGATCGAGGCCGTGCGCTACGTTGAGGAAAAGATGGTCCCCTACTATCCTCTGGGCGACTACAAAGTAGCGGATACAGTCAAGAACATGGGACTTTGAAGAAGGAGAGAACCATGCACGAAGAGATCATCATCTCCGGCTTTGGCGGCCAGGGCGTGCTATTTGCCGGACAATTACTTGCCTACTCAGGGGTGGCCGATGGCTTGCACGTCACCTGGATACCCTCCTACGGCCCTGAGATGCGCGGTGGTACCGCCCACTGCGAGGTAGTGATCTCCTCCGAGGAGATAGGCTCACCTCTCACCGACCACCCAACTGCTGCAATTGTGCTCAATACACCCTCGATGGAAAAATACGAGCCGATGATCAAGCCAGGCGGCGTGCTCCTCCTCGATTCATCCCTTATCTCACGTCGCACAACCCGCCACGACATCCGCGAGATCGCCATCCCTGCCAAAGAGATCGCGGCCAGCCTCGGCCTGCCCCAGGCCGCCAACATGATCATGGTGGGCGCCCTCGCCGCCGTCACAGGCATAATCCACATAGAGACAATCGAAGGTGTTCTCCAGCAAAAACTGGGCAAGCGCCACGCCGACACCCTCGAAGCTAACAAGCACGCCCTACGCTGCGGCGTGGTAAGCGCCCACGAAGCCCCGGTACCGGCGTAAAAAGTGACGAGTGACGAGTGACGAGTAACAACGCAATACGCAATACGCAATACGCAATACGCAATACGCAATACGCAATAGCCACTCTCCACTCTCCACTCTCCACTCTCCACTCTCCACTCTCCAGAAGGGACAACCATCATGCATACACTATGGAATCAGCGCTTCGCGCAGCGCACTCAAAGGATGTCCGGCTCGATCATACGTGAGCTTCTCAAATTGACCGAACAGGATGGCATAATCTCGTTCGCGGGTGGACTTCCTGCCCCCGAAGTATTTCCGGTAGACGAGGTGGAAGCTGCCGTCACAAGGGTCTTGACAGACCACGGACCCCAGGCTCTGCAATACAGCACTACCGAAGGCTACCATCCCCTGCGCGACCTGCTTGCTAGCCACACCGCCCGCTATGGCATCCACATCACCGCCGAAAACGTCCTCATTACATCAGGCTCGCAGCAGGCACTCGACCTCCTCGGCAAAGTCTTCATCAACCGAGGAGATCGAATATTGGTGGAGGCCCCCACCTATCTAGGAGCCTTGCAGGCCTGGAACTCCTACGGAGCCGAGTATGTGCCTGTGCCTGCAGATGAGGATGGCATGAACACCGGCGGGCTTGAAGCGGCCTTGCGCGTCGGACCTAAGTTCATCTATGTCTTGCCCAACTTCCAGAACCCCACTGGTGTCACTCTAAGCCTGGAGCGCCGCCGCAAACTCGTTGCGCTGGCCGACCACTACGGCGTCCCCATCATCGAAGACGACCCCTATGGGCAGCTACGCTATGAAGGCAAGCACCTCCCTCCCGTCGCGGTTCTTGATGAACAGAGCTGGCATCGTGGCGAATACTCTTATTCCGGCAACGTGATCTATCTGAGTACCTTCTCAAAGACATTGGCCCCTGGCCTCCGGTTAGGTTGGGTGGTGGCCGCTCCTGAGGTGATCGCCAAAATGGCCCAGGCCAAGCAAGGTGCTGACCTTCACACATCCACCTTCACCCAGATGGTGGCCTATGAGGTCGCCAAGAACGGCTTCATCGACCATCATGTGCAACTGATCCGCAAGGTCTACAGCGAGCGCCGTGATATCATGCTTGAGGCCATGCAGGCCCACTTCCCCGAAGGCGTGCGTTGGACGCACCCGGATGGCGGCCTCTTCCTCTGGGTCACCCTTCCTGAATCGCTCGATGCCGCCGAATTACTCAAGAAAGCCATAAAGCAGAGGGTGGCTTTCGTGCCTGGCGCTCCTTTCTTCCCCTGTGGAGGTGGGCATAACACCATGCGCCTCAACTTCTCCAACGCCTCCCCCGACGCCATCCGGGCCGGGATCGCCAGGCTGGGAGATGTGCTGAAGGCAGAATTGGCAGCTCCCACAATGGAATATAGCCTGGCGATACCCTGATTATCCTCTGCACAGGCTTCAAAAGCGGGCTAGGCCTCGATTTGTTCACCTCTAAGCCCGCTTTTGGATTTGATGTGGTCTGATTTTCACCAGCTATTTACCGGATTTCACGGTCTCCTCCACCCTACGGTGCTAAAGTTAGCATTGTAGGGCAATTTAGCCATGTCTATGCCATGAGAAGAAGAGAGTCAGTCGCCAGAAGTCAGCCATTATCAACCAGGAACCAGGAACCAAGAACATTCCGACTACCGACTACCGACTACCGACTACCGACTACCGACTACCGACCCAAGAAACGACAGGAACCACTATGAAGCGAGTATTAGCAACCCTTGACGGAAACGAAGCCGTTGCCCGCGTGGCCTACCGGCTCAACGAAGTAATAGCAATTTATCCAATCACCCCTTCATCAGTAATGGGCGAATGGGCCGACCAATGGGCATCCGAAGGTATCCCCAACATCTGGGGCACCGTGCCCACCGTGGTCGAGATGCAGAGCGAAGGAGGCGCGGCGGGTGCTGTACACGGTGCGCTCCAGACCGGCTCCCTTGCCACCACATTCACCGCCTCGCAAGGCTTGATGCTCATGCTGCCCAACATGTACAAGATCGCTGGCGAACTTACCCCCGCCGTCTTCCATGTGGCCGCACGCTCCCTCGCTGCTCAGGCCCTCTCTATTTTCGGCGACCACAGCGACGTGATGGCGGCGCGCCCCACCGGCTTCGGGATGCTCTGTTCCGCCTCGGTCCAGGAGGCCCACGATTTCGCCCTCATCGCCCAGGCCGCCAGCCTCAAAGCACGCGTGCCCTTCATCCATTTCTTCGACGGCTTCCGCACCTCCCATGAGGTCGCCAAGATCGAGCTTCTGGACGAAAGCGACCTCTGCGCCATGATCGATGACGACCTGGTCATGCAGCATCGCGCTCGCGCCCTCTCACCCGACCACCCCGTGATCAGAGGCACAGCCCAGAACCCGGACGTATATTTCCAGGGCCGCGAGTCCTCCAATCAATTCTATCTGGACTGCCCGTCCATCATGCAGGATGCCATGGACAGGTTCGCCCAGCTCACTGGAAGGCAGTACAAACTTTACGAGTACTACGGCGCGCCCGATGCTCGCCGCGTGATCGTGGTCATGGGTTCGGGAGCAGAAGCCGCGCACGAAACGGTCGATTATCTCAACGCTCAGGGTGAGCATAAGGACGAAGGCCGCGTTGGCGTGCTCAAAGTACGCCTCTACAGGCCATTCGACGCAAGGCGCTTCGTCGAGGCCCTGCCCCCCACCGTCAAAGCAATATCGATCATGGACCGCACCAAAGAGCCGGGCAGCATGGGCGAGCCTCTCTACATGGACTGCCTGGGGGCCATCCACGAAAGCCTGAGCAGCAGTTGGAACATGAGCGCGAGCGGGGGGTTGGCTTCCTACCCTGTGATAGTCGGCGGACGCTACGGCCTTTCCTCCAAAGAGTTTACCCCCGCCATGATCAAGGCGGTATTCGACAACCTGAACGAGTCACAGCCAAAGAACCACTTCACCGTAGGCATCAACGACGATGTTACACACACCAGCCTGCCCTACGACCCCAATTTCATAACCGAGCCGGACAATGTATTTCGCGGCCTCTTCTATGGCCTCGGCTCCGATGGCACTGTTGGCGCTAACAAAAGCTCAATCAAGATCATAGGCGAGGAAACTCCTAACTACGCCCAGGGCTACTTCGTGTACGACTCGAAGAAGTCAGGCGCGATGACCGTCTCGCACCTGCGCTTTGGCCCAGCCCCTATCCATTCCACCTATCTGATCCAGCACCCTAACTTCGTGGCCTGCCACCAACCGGTATTCCTTGACCGCTACGATATGCTCAAGGACATCACTCCGGGTGGCGTCTTCCTCCTGAACACCCATTATTGGCCCAACGAGGTATGGGACCACCTGCCGCCCCTGGTGCAGCAGCAGATCGTCGAAAAGCACCTCAGTTTCTACGTGATAGATGCACACCAGGTGGGCCGTGACAGCGGGATGCGCCAGATCAACACCATCATGCAGGCATGCTTCTTCGCCATATCAGGTGTCCTGCCCAGGGACGAAGCGCTGGCCGCCATCGAGCATTCCATCCGCAAGACCTACGGCAAGAAGGGCGACGACATCGTAAAGATGAACCTCCAGGCCGTGAGCAACACCCTTGAACACCTCCACAAAGTGCAGGTGCCCGCCACTTTGCGCAAATCCAATGGCAATTCACATGCGCCCGGCGAGTCGCGAACCCTCGCTTCCGCCCCGACCTTCGTCCGAGAGGTGCTTGGCAAGATCATCATCGGCGAGGGCGATACACTTCCTGTAAGCGCCATTCCCGTTGACGGCACCTACCCGACCGGCACCTCCCAGTACGAGAAGCGCAACCTCGCCAACGAAATCCCGGTGTGGGACCCCGATGTATGTATTCAGTGTGGCAAGTGCGCGATGGTCTGCCCGCACGGCGTGTTGCGCATCAAAGTGTACGACGAAGCTGAACTGGAGGGTGCACCCGCCACCTTCAAGCACACCGGCGCACGTGACCGCGAGTGGCAGGGTCTCCAGTACACCATTCAGGTCTCCCCCGAAGATTGCACATCCTGCGGCATCTGCGTCGATATCTGCCCGGCCAAGAACAAGTCCGAGACGCGCCTCAAGGCCATCAACATGCAGCCACAAACTCCCTTGCGCGAGGAGGAGAGCGAAAACTGGCAATTCTTCCTCGACTTGCCGGAGATGGACCGCCTACGCATCAAAGAGAACAGCATACGCCAGCAGCAGGTCCAGCAGCCCCTCTTTGAGTTCTCCGGCGCATGCTCCGGCTGCGGCGAAACCCCCTACGTCAAGCTTCTAACCCAGCTTTTCGGTGATCGCCTGGTGGTCGCTAACGCCACAGGTTGCTCCTCGATTTATGGCGGCAACCTACCCACCACTCCCTGGGCGCACAATCGCGAGGGACGCGGCCCTGCCTGGAGCAATTCCCTTTTCGAAGACAACGCCGAGTTTGGCCTCGGCTTCCGGGTGTCGCTCGACAAGCAGCGCGATTTCGCATGCGAGCTGGTCAAAAAGCTGGCCCCGCAGGTAGGCGAAGACCTGGCAGCCTCCATCCTTGAAGCAGATCAGCATGACGAAACCGGCCTCCAGGCCCAGCGCGAGCGCGTGGCCGAACTGAAAGACCGGCTCACAGCCTTCCAATCTTCTTCTTCAGACGCCCGCCGCCTCCTCCAACTTGCCGACATGCTGGTGCGCAAGAGTGTATGGATCATCGGCGGCGACGGTTGGGCCTACGACATCGGTTTCGGCGGACTCGATCATGTGCTCTCCAGTGGCCGCAATGTCAAGGTGCTGGTGCTCGACACCGAGGTTTATTCCAACACCGGCGGCCAGATGTCCAAGTCCACGCCCAGGGGTGCGGTTGCCAAGTTCGCGGCAGCAGGCAAGCCTGCCTGCAAGAAGGACCTCGGCCTGATAGCCATGACCTACGGCAATATCTACGTGGCAAGCGTGGCGATGGGAGCCAAGGACGAGCACACCCTCAAGGCTTTCCTGGAAGCCGAAGCCTACGACGGCCCCGCCCTGATCATCGCTTACAGCCACTGCATAGCACACGGTATCGACATGACCAAAGGTATGCAGGACCAGAAAGCCGCAGTAGACAGCGGCCAGTGGCTCCTCTACCGCTACAACCCCGACATGGAAAGCCGAGGGCAGAACCCACTCACCATCGACTCGCGCCCGCCAACCATGCCCCTTGACCTCTACATGAACATGGAGAACCGCTTCAAGATGCTCTACAAGAGCCACCCGGCTCACGCCCGCCAACTGCTAGCCCAGGCCGAAAGCGACGTGGCCCGCAGGCGCAAGTACTACGAATACCTGGCAAACAGGCAGGTCCAGCAACCGCCACCGCCACCCACAACCAACGGCAAAGCCCCAACACCAACCGCCTACGCAACAGGCGCAACATCAAACGTGACGAGTGACGAGTAACGAGTAACGAGTAACGAGTGACGAGTAAGCAGTACGCAATACGCAGTACGCAATACGCAGTACGCAATACGCAGTACGTCACGCTCCAGGAGACAACATATGGAACTCACCACCGAATATATGGGCATGAAATTGCGCACACCCCTTGTGCCCTCCGCCTCCCCCCTTTCCGAGGACGTGGACAACATCAAAAGTATGGAGGACGCGGGCGCTGCCGCAGTAGTGTTGCATTCGCTATTCGAGGAGCAAATCGAGCAGGAGCGCCACGATCTGAACTTCCACATGACCGCCAACACCTACAGCTTCCCCGAAGCCCTCACCTTCTTCCCTGAGCCTTCCCACTTCCATGTAGGGCCTGAGGAGTACCTTGACCACATCCGCAAGGCAAAAGAGTCCGTTGACATCCCCGTAATCGCCAGCCTGAACGGATCTTCTCTCGGCGGGTGGATCGACTATGCCATAGACATCGAGCAGGCAGGCGCCGATGCGCTTGAGTTGAACATTTTCTACGTTCCTACCGACATCGACATGATCTCGGCACAAGTAGAGCAGACCTACATCGACATACTCGAGGTCGTCAAAGAGCGAGTGCGCATCCCTGTTGCCGTAAAGCTGGGACCGTACTTCAGTAATCTGGCTCACATGGCTCGGCGACTGGACACCGCCGGAGCCGATGCGCTGGTGCTTTTCAATCGCTTCTACCAGCCTGATATAGACCTCAAGCACCTTGAGGTGCGCCCTCACATCCTCCTGAGCACTCCCCAGGCTTTGCGCCTCCCCCTGCGATGGGTCGCTATGCTGTACGGGCGCGTGCGGGCAGACCTGGCAGCTTCGGGTGGTATCCACACCGGCCTCGACGCCATCAAGATGATCATGGCCGGGGCCAATATCACCATGCTATGCTCGGTCCTCTTGAAGCGTGGCATCGAACAGATCGGAGTGATCGAGCGCGAAATGCTCGATTGGATGGAGCAGTACGAATACGAGTCGCTACGAGAGATGCACGCCAGCATGAGCCAGCGCAACAGCCCCGACCCCGCAGCCTTCGAGCGCGCCCAGTACGTGCGCGCCCTCCAGGACTTCAGGCGTCCTGTACACAGATAACTCAGGAACAAACGTGAGACACCCCGAGCTTTAGATGCAGGTTCGCAAACATGCATTCTGGTTCTAAAAAGAGCGGAAATGGCGGCGAAGCCGCCATTTCCGCTCTTTTTAGAACGCCCCTCCCCAAAAATTGGGGGTTGGGGTGGGGCCTTGGAGTACCCCGCTGCTTTAGTACACCCGAATTTGGAATTCGGGATGCTTCATGTTTGTTCAATAGGTGCCTCTACCTTACCTGGCGCGTAGCGCATTCAATATCACCACCACATCAAGTGCCTCCTGGCACAGCGCGCCAACAGGCGCGGGTATCAAGCCGAAGCTTGCGATAAGCATCAGCACCAGGCTCACACCTATCCCCACCCCGATGCTTTGTAGCACGATCTTGCGCGTATGCTGCCCGATAGCCACGATCTCCCCCACTTTACTCACATCGTCCACAAGCAGCACAATATCCGCCGCTTCTGCCGATATGCCCGTACCATGCGCCCCCATTGCCACCCCCACAGTCGCCGAGGCCAGCGCGGGCGCGTCATTGATACCGTCGCCCACCATCACCAGCGGCTCATACCTGGCCTGCAACCTCCGGAGCGCCGCCACCTTCTCTTCGGGCAGCAATTCCGCCTCGATCTCTTGCACACCGGCCATCTTCGCCACCCTCTGCGCGTTGTCAAGCCTATCACCCGTCAGCATCACCGTATGCCGCACACCCAACCTGTCAAGCCGCTCCATAAGTTGCGGCACGCCCGGCCTCAATTGATCATCGAACGTCACCACGCCTACCAGCTTATGGTCCACAGCCACCATCGCGCTAAGCTCGTTGTTGCACGGAACGCAGCCGGTTGCTTTGGGATCGCCATCTTTCAGGAACTCGCTCAGAAATCGCGGCGAGCCAACCACCACCTCATGACCGTCGAGATGGCCCACTACGCCTTTGCCTGAAACTTCGGTGACTTGCCTGGGCATAGATAGCGCCAAGCCCCGCGATTTCGCCCCATTGGTGATGGCCTGCCCCAGTACATGCGACGATAGCTGCTCCACGCTTGCTGCCGCCAGCAGCACCTGGTTAGGGCCAATGCTATTCAGCGCGACTACCTCCGACATAACCGGGCTGCCAAGCGTAAGCGTGCCCGTCTTGTCGAACACTATCGCCTGCGCTCTCCCTATCTGCTCTATGGCCTTACCCCCCTTGACGATGATCCCTGCATGCGCGGCCCGGTTGATCCCGCTAATAATAGCGATGGGCGCGGCCAGGATCAGTGGGCATGGGGTGGCGACCACCAGCACAGCCAGTATTGTCCTCGGGTCTCCTGTAACCGCCCACCCGAACCCGCATATGATCAGTGTAAGGGGTGTGAACCACACGGCGAACCGGTCGGCCAGCCGCACGATAGGCGCTTTATCCTCCTGGGCTTGCCGCACCAGCGCCACTATCCTGGCATACTGGCTCTCCTCGCTCACCGCCGTGGCGCGCATCTCAAACGCGCCGCCGCCGTTTACGCTTCCGCTCAGCAACCTGTCGCCCATCTTCCTGGGGCGCGCAAGTGGCTCGCCTGTCACCGCCGATTCGTCTATCTCAGCTTCCTCACTCAGCAAGGTGCCGTCTACCGGGATCAGCTCGCCGAGGCGCACCACAAGGAGATCGTCGATTCGCACTTCCTCAACGGCGATCTCCTCAAGGTGATCATCTATTTTGCGCCTGGCTCTGCGCGGGGCGCGGGCGATCAGTATCTCAAGCGATGATGATGCCCGCCGGAAGCCGTAATTCTCCAGGGCTTCTCCGCCCGACTGCATCAGCGTGACCAGCAACCCCGCGAATGGCTCGACCATCACGACTGCGGTGACTATTGCAAGCATAGCCACAACATCGGATGCGAACTCTCCTCGCAGCATCCCGCGCACTGTGCGCCACACCAGCGGAGCGCCTCCCAGGATGAGCGTGCCTGTCCACACCCAATTCCCGGCCTCCGGCAAACTCAACAACCATGTCAGGATTGAACCGCCTGCCAGTCCAAGTAAGGCCACGAAGGGCACAGGGTTCGCTTTCAGGAAATGCCAGGTTTGCTCGCTACTCGTCACTCGTCACTCGTCACTCGTCACTCGTCACTCGTCACTCGTCACTCGTCACTCGTCACTCGTCACTCGTCATGCACTCTATATGACCCCGGTGGGCACGAGATACCAGTATGCTTTGTTGAAAGCCATCTTCTGCCAGTGAACGATAGTGGTCGGCTCGTGCACCTGGGGTGCTCTGTTATAGTCAAAGTCGAGCATGCTGGCCTTGTCGTAGCCAGCCTCCAGGAAGCACATAACGTGTCCTTCGTACTCCGCATGCTTGGGGTCGACCTCTGTGCCCCGCACTTCCGCCACGATCTGCTCCACCACCACGGGTGCTTCGAAGTGCGCCGTGCTACCCGCCTTGCTGATCGGTAGGTCGGTGGCATCGCCCAAAGCCCACATGTTGGGGTGGTCCTTTACCCGCAAGCTCGACCTGTCCGTCTTGATCCACCCCTGTGCATCGGCGATCGGGTGCCCTTGCAGGAAGGCGGCTCCCCTGTGCGGGGGCACCATCACCAGCAGGTCATAATGCAGGTCTGTGCCCTCCATGCTGCGCGCTATCTTCTCCTCGGGCAGCACCTCGTCCAGGTTGAAGAAGGTTTCGATCTGCACCCCACGCTTCTCAAGCATAGGCTGGGCAACCTCGGCCACCGACTCGATGGTGAACACACGGTTGAGCGGGAATGTGTATGTGATCTCCGAGCGGTTCCGAATGCCGCGCTTGGTCAGATACTCTTCCAGCAGGAACGTGAACTCCAGTGGAGCCACGGGGCACTTATACGGTAGCCCGCCCACACCGACTACCACCCGCCCGCCTGAAAACTCCTCAAGAGCGGCATGCAACTCCCAGGCGGCCTCTTCCGTGTAGAAATGGTGCCCGCCTTCCGCCAGTCCCGGAATATCGGTTGGTGTGGGTGTCGACCCGGTCGCGATGACCAGGTAGTCGTAGTCGATGTCGCGTGTGTCGTCCAGCCTCACCGTCTGCTTCTCGGTGTCGAGGCCCGTGACGTTGCCGTGCAGTAGCTGCACCTTCTTGTTCAGCAGGTGTCGCTCCGATCTGCTCAGCTTGCGGGGGTCCTGTCTCCCGAACGGCACGTAGAGCCATCCGGGCTGGTACAGGTGGCGGTTGCTTGAGCTAATCACGCTGATGCGCGCTTCTGAGCCCTTCAGCTTCTTCGCGAGCAGGTTCGCCGCCAGCGTTCCGCCCGTGCCCCCGCCGACTATCACTATTCGTTTCATGGCTTGTTACTCCGATCTACTTGATCTTGCGCACGATGAAGCGTGTGCCGCCCTCGGTAGGCTCCGAGCCAATGTATTCTTGCCCGGCTTTCTGCACCCATGCCGGTATATCTTTCTTGCTTCCTTCGTCGCCAGATATGACCGCCAGCACCTCACCCACGTGAGCCATCCTTATGTTGCGGATAAGCTCCATCAAAGGCCCAGGGCAGAAGCTGCCGCGAGCATCTATCTCTTTTGTGATTCTGATTACTTCCATTGAATTCTCCTCATAAAATGCTATGCCAATTGTGTCTCAGGCTAGATGAACAGCGTAGTGCCGCCTTCGGCATCCTCCACGAATGTCGCGACGCCGGTCACTTCGCTGACCACCGGCTCCAGGTCTTCCAGCTTAATGTTGAACAACTCCATGGTGGCGCTGCACGCCTTGATAGTGACGTTGCCAATCTCCATAGCCGTCTGCAAGGTCTCCATCCAGGGCGGTACATTCTTGGCCTTCATCATTTCCATGGCAGGCCCTGCATAATCCTCGAAATCCTTGCTGAAGCGCTTATTGGTCTTCCAGTCGTCTTTGCGGAAGGCCACCACGCCCCAGAAGGTGAGGAACAGCGTTACTTCTTTGTCCATCGCCGCGGCCCCGCTCACCAGCGTCGCCGCCGCCACCAACTTGTCAACAGTGCCGGAAAAGAGCACTATCGAGAACTTCTCTTTGTCTTCCACTTCTTTGGGTCCTTTCTAAGTCTTGCGCCCGGCGGCAGGCCATAGTTACTCACACCGCCGGTATTCTGCGGTATAGTCTCAATTTCCCATTGTCTGTCGTGTCTAGAACGTCAGGGAGATAGCGTTCTCGGCTGCGAACTCCAGGAATGTGGCCGCCCCGCCGATCTCCACACTATCGATCAAATCTTCCTTCTTGACTCCCATCACGTCCATCGTCATCTGGCAGGCTATCAACTTTACGCCCATCTCCTGGGCCATCTCCAACAGCTCGCTCAGCTTGGCGACGTTGGCTTTCTTCATCCAGTTGTTCATCATCGCGGTCGCCATGTGCGTCATACCCGGCAGCATACCGACTATATTGGGCACCGGCACCGGCATAGCGGGGTTGGCGATGGGGGCCACCTGGAGGTGGTCTGCCTTGCCCTTCTTCACGATGTCCAGTCCGTAGAACGTGAAGAAGATGGTAACTTCCATGTCCATGGCCGCTGCCGCCGTGGCGAGGATCAATGGCGGGTACGCCAAGTCCAGCGTGCCGTGCAGCGCGATGATCGCGAGCCTGTTGGCGGTTTGTGGTTTTACAGGCTGTGGCTGCGGGTAGGGCCGAATCTCCGGCTCGCCTCTCAATTCCGCGACCAACTCG
Source organism: uncultured Chloroflexia bacterium (assembly GCA_963797095.1). Lineage (GTDB taxonomy): Bacteria > Chloroflexota > Chloroflexia > QHBQ01 > JADMIH01 > JADMIH01. The sequence continues at coordinate 644,325 of CAWCNY010000002.1, forward strand.
GACTCAATAGGCTTGGTGGTTGTGGGTGCTTCTTGGGTAATCATTTGCAGCCTCCTATCGTTACTGCGCCTTCTGAATGAAGAATATATACTTGCCGCCTTCCTGCTCCGACCCGATGAGGGTATGGCCGGTCTTTCGAGTGAAAGCCGCCACGTCGCTCACTGAGCCGGGATCGGTGGCGATCAACTTGAGCACCTGCCCCGCCTGCAACCCGTCGATAGCCTTCTTCGTTTTGAGGATCGGCATCGGGCAGGCCAGGCCGGTGCAATCGAGCACCTGATCCGGAACCGTAGTTATCGTTGACATCGTTCGTACTCCTTTCCGGCAGCGCCGGTAATATCAGCCTCTTAGCCTTCGATTATGCTCATAGCCGCGATAGTGTGTAGCCTCTCCATGAGGTCGGCACGCTCGCGCGAGACCTCTTCAAGAGTATGAGCCATGCTTTTGAGCCAGCTTCCAAGCTGCGCCTGCTTGTGCTCGTCCAATGTCTGTATCGAGCAGGCAGCTTCGTTCAGTTCCTCAGGGTCAAGCCCGTATTCCCGGGCCAGCCGGGTGCACCGCCCCGCTTCTTCCTCCGGATCGGGCGTTTGCGTGTAGAATTGCCCCGCCACAATCGTGGCCGCCGGCGTGCCTTTCAACTCGATGGGTGCGCCGGCGTACTGCAACCCGGCGTGGCAAGTTGCGACTCTAGGCTCGGGGTCTATCCTGTTCGCTAGCCTGCGCCACGAAACGGCACACGCTTGCCGTCCCTTCTCGGTGGAGCGGATGATCTCACAGAAGCGGCACGAGTTGCTGATCTCGGTCAATGGCTCGCCGCCGAGGTCTGTCGTTACGGCCCCTACCTCGGTGATTTCACCGAACACATTCTGGATCATCTGGACGCAATGAATTGGGAGCGCCTGGGTGGCGTCGCTGTGGCCGTTGCCTCCCGATGCGGTCTGAGAAGGGCGCGAGCCGAAAAGAAAAGAAGTCACCTCAGTGCGCGAGAAGCGCCACTGGTGACCTATCTTCACCCCCGCAAGCCTGCCATCCTTGAGCATCCGGTAGACAGTAAGCCGGTCTACCTTGAGCAGGTCTTGTACCTCTTTGACCGTGAGTAGCTCTTCCATTCGTGACCTTTCCGCCGGGCTTGATATATCAACATATATCAGCATGTATCACAAACTCACTATGACTCGGGGAGGTAAACGCCAGGGTTGCCGAGGGGTTAATAAAGGTGTCAGTTTACGGTGCCTCGCCCGCCGCTCGAACTCGATAGCTCCATGATGAACTGGCTTTGGCGCTGGCACTTTCCTTGCAAGCTACTTATACTTCTGATACTCTGTCGTCATATTAGTTAGGTTGCGTCCTTCATTTTCCCATGCTCAACCCTACGCTTTTATTTGGAGATTTGCTCCAGGAGGACGCTTGTTGATTAGGAGGCCACTATGGTGAAAAAGATGGGCGTGCGCCACTTTGAATTTCACGTATCGCGCCAGTCACGCGACCACTACCAGTTCGACCAGTTCTTTTATCAATTGACCGGGAATGTTATCTTCGCTAATTTTCATGCTGCCCGTGTTTTTGCCCAGCGCATGAACGAAAAACGAGATCTCGCCAACTATCCTGAGCAGGCCGTCCGCGCCGGCCAGGTCAACGCCATGGGCCTGATCGACGAAATCTCGCACTTGCTGGTCGAATACTACCGGCAGCAGGTCAACCCCAATATCATTAGCGATGCGTTGGAGGCCCTTGACTCCAGGTTTGGTCCGGACGCGGTTGACCGCGTGATAGAGCGTTTCGCTGATGAGTTCCCCGCGCTGGCCGTTTACAGGCGCGAGCAAAGCCTGATCGACTGGCTTCAGGGCGAAACTGACGGCTTTTCTAACCGCGAAATCGCCCTCGAAGAGACTTTAATGCTCTGGCTCTCCAACATGAACCCCGCCTTTTCACCTTACATGGAGCTGTTCGACGATCAGAGTCTGGAGAAGCGTACTATTTACCCCCAGCTCTTCCCTGCCCTTCGCGAATACTTTGCTGGGCAGCCCGGCTTCGGCCCAGGGGGTGAAAACCTGCTCGATGCGTTGCGTGCCCCCGCCCTTGCCGCTCCTCACTCATTGACAGCCCAACTTGAGTACATCCGCCAGAGCTGGGGGTTCATGCTCAGCAAAGCTCTCTATCGCCTGCTTGGCAGCCTCGACCTGATCCAGGAGGAGGAAAAGGCGATCTTCGCGGGTGGCGGTCCCGGCCCTTCCGAGGTGTACGAGTTCGCGGGCCTGGAGGCCGACCCGGAGCGTTACACCATGGACCGCGAATGGATGCCTCGTCTTGTGCTCATCGCCAAGAACGCCTATGTATGGCTCGACCAGCTTTCCCGCTTTTACGGGCGGCCAATTACCACCCTCGACCAGGTGCCCGATGAAGAACTGGACCGTCTGGCTCGCTACGGTTTCACCGGCCTCTGGCTGATAGGCCTCTGGGAGCGCAGCCATGCTTCCAAGACAATCAAGCAGCTCATGGGCAACGCTGATGCTGTCGCTTCTGCCTACTCCCTGCTCGACTACCGGATCGCGGACGACCTCGGCGGCGAGGAAGCCGTGAACAACCTGCGCCGGCGCGCCTGGGCCAGGGGCATCCGCCTCGCCAGCGATATGGTGCCCAACCACATGGGCATCGACTCGACCTGGGTTATGGAGCACCCTGATTGGTTCGTCCAGGCGCCCTACAGCCCCTTCCCTTCCTACAACTTCAACGGGCCAAACCTCTCCCCTGATGGCCGAGTCGGCATCTACCTGGAAGATCACTACTTCGACCGCACCGATGCGGCTGTGGTCTTCAAGCGCGTCGATCACAACACGGGCGAAACGCGCTATATCTATCACGGCAACGACGGTACGAGCATGCCCTGGAACGACACCGCCCAGCTTAACTATCTCATGCCGGAGGTGCGCGAGGCCGTCATCCAGACCATCCTCAATGTGGCTCGCCAGTTCCCGGTAATCCGGTTCGACGCGGCCATGACTCTCGCCAAGCGGCACGTCCAGCGCCTCTGGTTCCCTGAGCCAGGCACAGGCGGCGCGATCGCTTCGCGCTCTGATTTCGCCATGACCAAGCAGCAGTTCGACGAGCTAATGCCCCAGGAGTTCTGGCGCGAGGTAGTCGACCGTGCCGCCGTCGAAGCGCCCGACACCCTCCTGCTGGCCGAGGCATTCTGGATGCTCGAAGGCTACTTCGTGCGCACTCTTGGTATGCACCGCGTCTACAACAGCGCCTTCATGAACATGATCCGCGACGAGGAGAACGCCAAGTACCGCACCCTGATTAAAAACACCCTTGAGTTCGACCCTGAGATCCTCAAGCGCTACGTCAACTTCATGAACAACCCCGACGAGCGTACCGCCGTTGACCAGTTCGGCAAGGGCGATAAGTACTTCGGCGTCTGCACCCTCATGGTCACCCTGCCCGGCCTCCCCATGATCGGCCACGGCCAGATAGAGGGCTTCGCCGAGAAGTACGGCATGGAGTACCGCCGCGCCTACTGGGACGAAAGCCCCGACCCCTGGCTCGTCGAGCGCCACGAGCGCGAGATCGTGCCTCTGCTGCACAAGCGCTACCTCTTCGCGGGCGTCGAGAACTATCTCCTCTACGATTTCTTTGCTACCGACGGCTCGGTCAACGAGGATGTGTTCGCCTATTCTAACCGCGCCAACGACGAGCGTTCTCTTGTCGTGATCCATAACAAGTTCGCCACGGCTCGCGGGTGGGCCCGTTCATCTGTGCCTTTCTCGGTCAAGACCGGCAACGGCGACGAGCGCACCATACAACATCGCAGCCTTGGCGAGGGTTTGGCTATCAACCCCGGCGCCAACCTCTTCACGATCTTCCGCGATCAGGCGACCGGCCTCGAATATATCAGGTCCAATACCGAGCTGCGTGACCGGGGTCTTTACCTTGAGCTTGGTGCGTATAAAACGCACGTTTTCCTCGATTTCCACGAGGTGCAAGACAACGAATGGAACCACTACCGCAACCTCGTTGATTATCTGAACGGGCAGGGCGTGCCCAGCATAGACGAAGCCCTGCGCGAAACGTTCCTGCAGCCGATCTATGCCCCTTATCGCGAACTGGTCAACGCCGACCTCTTCAGGCGCATAATCGCGCAACGAACACCCGCTGACGATAAGGACGATAAGCAGGTAAGCGAAACCAACGACCGAGAGGCCCTGCTGGACGAAGTAGAGCAGAAGATGCTCCGCCTCGCGCAAGAGGTCAAGTCGTACACCCAGGGCAGCGGCGATGCGGAAGCCCTCGCGAAAGAGGTTCGCGCCCAACTGGAAACACTCCTTGACTTCGACAACCTGCCTGTGGGCGCTGGCAAGGCAAGTGCATCAACCTATGCATCCGCCGTCGAAAGCATCCGTGCGGGCCTCGGCAGCGATGATTGGACCTGGGGCGCGCTCCTTGCCTGGTTATTCACCCACTCGCTGGGTAAACTCGTCACCGAGACCGATTTCGCGGGTCAAAGCCGAAGCTGGGTGGACGAGTGGTTGCTGCGCAAGATCATCACCGAAACCCTCAAGAACCTGGGTGCCGACGAAGCAACCGCCGCGCGTGGCATCTTGCTGGTCAACGCCCTGATCAGCCAGCAGCAAAGCCTCACCACCCTGAAAGGAGAATCAAAGCCTGCCTACTGCGCTCTCGAAGCGTGGCTCAGGGACGACGATGTGCGTGGCTTCATCCAGGTGAACCGCTACCAGAACGTGCTCTGGTACAACAAGGAGGCCTTCGACCAGTTGCTCGGTCTGATGCTGCTGGTATCCCTCATCGACCAGGCCCGTCAACCCGATCAGAAGCCAGCGGATCTTGCCAGGGAGATTAAGGACCTCCAGGCGATTATCAGCGCCCTGCAACAGGCGCAGTCAGAATCCGCCTACCGTATAGACAACCTTCTCGCCGCCGCACGAGGCGATAAACCCGCGTTGGCCTCGCCGCTGGCCTAGCCGTTCGCAAGAAGTCTGTAGGGGCGAGGCATGCCTGCCCTTTACCCCGTCACGCCAAGCCTTAGCACATCCCCAACGTGACACCCTTCGCCCCTGGCTGCCCCACCCATGCCCTCATCTGATCAATCGCTGAACTTGCGAGTGCTCAACCAGGGCGGTTCAAGGGCTTGATATGCGGCTCTACAATCATCGCGACCTTGAGTGACCACTGTACTATATCTTCCGCATGTTCCGCGTCGATGAGCACTGACCACCAACTCGCGTTCAGGCAGGCGTAAGCATAGGTGTACGCTAGCACGCGCTGTAGGTCGATTGCCAGCGTGTCTGCCAGGATTACAGCGTTGGTCAGCAGCCGGGCTTCGTTGTGCACCAGTTCGGGCATCACCGGGTTGCAGAGTGTGTTGGCGCAGTCGTAGGTGCGCTCGCCAATCAAGCCCTTCGGGTCGAAGGCCAGCCAGCCGCGCGATGAGTAGCGGATGTTGCGGTGGTGGATATCACCGTGCAGCACTCGGACCTCGCGCTGGTCAGTGAGCAACCGCTCGGCCACGGCGGCGCCTCGCACATAGATAGACTCCCTGCCTGCTTGCCTGTCCGCCTGCGCTTTGTCGAACAACTCCCCAAACCAGCGTTCGAGCCTGAAGAGGCCGTTGCGTGGGGCATCAGCTGGGGGTTCCTGCGGAACGCTGTGAAGTTGCTTGATCACTTGCGCGATGATACGCGTAGCGTTTTCGTCTTCACCGCGCGCGACTAGCGTCACGAGTTCGTCACCTGCAGCGTACTCCAGTAGGTGCGCGCCTTCGTCGTAACGCAGTAGGCGGACCGCCCCACGACCATCAAAGTAGCGCAGCGCCAATGCGCCGGTCTGCTCCTTCGTCTCCGACGAAGAGAGCAGTTTAAGGACAACCGTCTCGTTCTCGTGGGTGACAGTGTAGATGCTAATTGTCGGCGTCTGGGTGAGAAGCTGCGGATTCGATAGATTCCATGCGACTAGGTAGCAGCTCAGATCTTTGCTATCGCTCGTGGTTGCGATAATAATAGCATCAAAGTGCTAAAGTTGTCGGTCGTGCTGGTTCCCCCAACCTCGGTTGGGGGAATGAGAGGAGAACGACCGGAGAACCACTGACAGATGGTTTAGCGTCGAACCTGCCGGGTAGGCGGACCACATCACTGCAGCCCGCCCCCGCATTACCACCCAAGCCAAGTCCCGAAGGGACGTAAGAGCATAGCCCAGGGCGCAAGCCCTGCGGAAGCGTAAGCCCCCCAGCTAATAGTCCCGAAGGGACGTAAGAGAGTAGCCCAGGGCGTAAGCCCTGTGGTAAGCCCAAGAAAATGCCAAAGCCCCGTAGGGGCGTAAGAACAGCACTCCGATCTGTTTGATACAATGCTCTTACGTCCCTTCGGGACTATATGGGGCGTCGTTCCATCGGGGCAACCTCTGGTGGTGCCCCTAGCCCTTACTATTGCACCTTACTTGGTGTGCACGTTACTTGGTGCCCTGGATCTCCGCGAAATGGTCGAGTATGCGCGCTATATGACGGGCACCGTTGCGGAAGTCCTCTATGCGGACGTGCTCGTTGGGCGCGTGGGTGCGCGCACCGGGATAACCCACGCCGGGGCTTACCACCGTTATACCGAGGGGGCGGGCGAATGCGTATACCGGGCTGCTCCCTCCTGTCAGGGGTGTCAGCACCGACTTCTTCCCGTACACTTCCTCCCCGGTCTGGGCCGTCAGCACCACAAGCGGGTCGTCTGCCTCCCCCTTCGACGGCCACATTGCCCCCAACCATGTCAGCTTTATATCGCTGAACCCCTGGTCGTCCAAATAGCGGCGCAGGTTATCGAATATCTCCTTCGGGTCCTGGTCGGGCACCAACCGGAAATCGACTTTTGCCGTGGCGATGGCCGGGATCACCGTCTTCATCCCCGGTCCCTGGTACCCGCCCCAAATGCCCGCGATATTGCAGGTCGGTTGGAACACCCCCCGCTTGTAGCTGTCGCCTGTGGCCCCGCGCACGAACCTCCGCTCCCCAAGCTCGTCAATGCCGAACTCGGCGCGAGCGCCCTCCTCGTCCGACGGAGAAGCGGCGAAAAGCTGCTCGTCAAGCTCCGAAGGAGGGAGCGCCCTGTCGTAGAAGCCTGGCACAAGGATGCGCTCATCGGGATCTTTGAGCGTCGTAAGCGCCCGGATCAGCCTCCATGCCGCGTTGGGCAGCATGTGCGCCCCACCCGAGTGGGCATCGCGCTTGAGGGTCTGCGCCTGTAACTCCACCGCCAGTATGCCCCTGCGGCCAAGGGTGTTGCCCGGCCTACCCTCGTCATTGATCCCGCCCTCCTCCCAGATCGAGCCGTGCGACTTGAGCAGATCGAGGTGCTCCTGCACGAACTGGGCGATATGAGGGCTGGATATCTCCTCCTCCCCCTCAAGGATGAAGGTCACGCCGCAAGGCAATTCGCCGCCGTTGGCCGCGCGCGCCGCGTCGACCGCCGCCAACCGGGCTATGAACTCGCCCTTGTCGTCCTTGGCTCCACGCGCGTAGAGGGCGCCATCTCGCACCTCCGGCTCGAACGGGGGCGCTACCCACAGTTCCAGAGGTTCGGGAGGCTGCACATCGTAATGGTTGTAGAAGAGCATCGTGCGCTCCGACTTGCCCTTTGCGCGCCCCACCACGATCGGGTTGCCGGGCGTGTCGAACATCTGCGTCTCAAAGCCGTGGCGCTCCAATATAGTAGCCACCAGCCGCGCGCATTCCGCCATAACCGGGCGGTCGGCCTTTGCCGACACGCTCGGCACTCGGCAAAGCTCTGCCGTTTCGTCTATGTATTTGTCGAGATTTGAATCGATGAATGTATCTATCTGCTCTGCAATATCGGCCATGATAAGTGCACCTTTCTCTGGAGGTAATGCAGGGAACCGCCTGCCGGAGTACCAGGGGTTGTCCCCTGGCCTTTCCTTGCTAACCGACCTCTCTCCTCCCCGTGGATACGTGCGGGGAGGTAGGGCTGGGACGTTATTGAATGGACGCTGTAGCATAAGGGAAGGCGTGGCAGCCGTCAAGGTGCGGTGGTATAATTCCATCCCGGACTCACGGCAAATCCCGGTAGAAAGGCGGTCTTGCATGATGTTGGAACTACGTGTGAATGGGGCTTCTGTAGAGGTTGATGTAGACGAAAAGGAGTCTCTCCTCGCCGTCCTGCGCGAGCAACTGGGCCTGACGGGTGCCAAGTACAGCTGCGGCGAGGGCGAATGCGGCGCGTGTACCGTCCTCCTCGACGGCAAAGCGATCCGTTCCTGCATCACCCCCGCAGGCGACGCCGTTGGCAAGGATGTGCTCACCATCGAGGGATTGGTACAGGATGGCGCGCTCCACCCTCTGCAAGAGGCCTTTCTCGACAACGGGGCTTTCCAGTGCGGCTACTGCACGCCAGGAATGATCATGTCGGGCGTGGCCCTGCTCAATAGCTGCCCCGACCCCACCGAGGAAGAGGTCGTGGCGGGCATGCAGGGCAATATCTGCCGCTGCGGCACCTACCTCCGCATCGTTCGCGCCATCCGGCAGGCCGCCACCCCTCTCTCCACCCCCACCGTCCCACAGATCGAGGAGGCCACCCGATGACCGCCGGTAGGGGACGCCCATCCCGGCAGCCTGTGGGCGAGCAGTCTTCCCCCGCCATAGGCGATTGGCTCCGCTTCCTGCCCGATGGTACGGTGCAGGTGCTGGCGGGCAAGGCCGAGGTGGGGCAGGGCATCCGCACATCGCTGGCCCTCGCCGTGGCCGAAGAACTGCGCCTCCCCCTCGACCGGGTGCGCACCATCCTGGGCGATACCGCCCTCACCCCCTTCGACATGGGCACCTTCGGCAGCCGCACCACGCCCTACACCTCTCCCATCCTGCACAAAGTAGCCGCCTCCGCCCGCGAGCTACTCCTCGACCGCGCTACTACCATGCTCGGCGTGCCCCGCTCCGAGCTAACCGCTTCCGAAGGCAAGATCATCCACTCGCCAAGCGGGAGCTCCCTGGCCTATTTCGATCTGGTAGATAACCCTGAAGGCGATCTCAACGACCTGTGGAGCGAGGATGCCCCCGTCACCCCGCCCGACCAATGGACCATCGCGGGCAAACCCGCTTTCCGCGTAGATGGGCGCGACTTCGTCACCGGAAGCCATCGCTACACCTCGGATCAGGTGCTGCCCGGTATGCTCCATGGGGCTGTGCTCCGTCCTCCCACGCTCAATGCGACCCTGGTTTCTGCCAACACGCGGGAAGCCGAAGCGATGCCGGGCGTGATCGTTGTGCGCGATGGCGATTTCGTCGGAGTGGCCGCCCCCACCCGGCGCGCCGCCCGCCAGGCCGTTGCCGCCATTCATGCGGAGTGGTCCACGCCCGACAGCAACGACCAGACCTCCTGGCAAAGCGTCTTCGACTACATCAAGACCCACCCATACGAGCCGCCTGCGCACCAGCACTGGGGCGGTCCCGACGTTTTCGAGGTTGGCTCTCTCGCGGAGGGGCGGGCCAATACTGCCCATATCCTTTCTGCGAATTACACCCTACCCTACATTGCGCACGCCCCTCTTGAGACGCGGGCAGCCCTTGCCGAGTGGCAGGGCGACCACCTCACCTTGTGGACAGGCACTCAGCGCCCCTTCGGCGTGCGCGGCGAGCTTGCCACCACCTTCGACATCCCCGAAGACAATGTGCGCGTCATTGTGCCCGACACCGGATCGGCCTATGGCGGCAAGCACTCAGGCGAGGCCGCTGTCGAGGCAGCCCGGTTGGCGAGGGGTGCAAGGCGACCTGTAAAGCTCCTCTGGTCCCGCGAGGAGGAGTTCACCTTCGCCTACGCCCGCCCGGCCGGGCTGATCGAGATCAGCAGCGCTACCACAGGCGATGGCCGGGTCACCGCCTGGGAGTACCATAACTACAATTCAGGCTCGGCGGGCATACGCACCCCCTACCCTGTGCCCAACCAGCTAGTGGCCTTCCACACCACTCAATCCCCCCTGCACCAGGGTTCGTACAGGGCGCTGGCTGCCACCGCCAATCATTTTGCCCGCGAAAGCCACATGGACGAACTGGCCCATCTCCTGGGCCTCGACCCGCTCGATTTCCGCCTGCGCAACCTCCCCGACGAAAGCGATCCTGTGCAGAGCCGTCTGCGCGCGGTGCTGCTGGCCGCCACCGAGCGTTTCGGCTGGGCAACCGAGCGCACCCAGGCGGAAGATCGCGGCTACGGTCTATCGTGTGGCACCGAGAAGGGGAGTTATGTCGCCACCTGCGCCGAGGTGGAGGTCGATAGCGCCAACCACCAAGTGCGCGTGCTGCGCGTGGTCGAGGCGTTCGAGTGTGGGGCCATAGTCAACCCTGAAGGGCTGGCGAACCAGGTGGAGGGCGCTATCGTGCAGGCGCTGGGCGGCGCGCTGATGGAGCGGATCGAGTTCGCCAATAACAAAGTGCTCACCGCTCGCTTCTCGCGCTACCGGGTGCCGCGCTTCGCCGATGTGCCGCGCATAGAGGTCGTGCTGCTCGACCGCAAAGACCTGCCTTCGGCGGGCGCTGGCGAAACCCCCATCGTGGGGCTTGCCCCCGCCGTCGCCAACGCCATATTCGACGCCACCCGACAGCGCCTGCGCGATCTCCCGCTTGTCCCGTAGCATATTTCAGCTACAACTTTTGTTGAATTTGTATGAATTAATTCCCCCTCCGATCGGTGATAATAGCAGCGTTCCCTATTCCGTGGGAACGTAATGCAAAGGATGCGAGCCACCAACACGTGGACGCCACCGTAGAGCCAGGGAGGGCCTTAATTCATGCGCAGTCGTACGCTCCAGTCTGCCACCGGGCGCATTGCCGGGTTGGTTATCGTCTGTCTCAGCATTGTTGCTGTTCTTGCCATCGCCTCCATCGGCTCGTCTAGTTCCGCCGAGGCGGGTGCTGCTGTCTCTTCCTCCGCCCCTTCTACCGCCCTCTGCCAGCAGTTCGGCGTCAACCTGAGCGCCGGGGAGTTCGGAAGTAACCTGCCGGGCATCTACGGGGTGGACTACCTCTATCCCGGTATCGACGCCGAGGGTTATGACAACGCCTGGGAAATGGACTACTTCCACAGCAAGGGCCTTGATATGATCCGCCTCCCTCTCCAATGGGAGCGCCTTCAGCACGACCTCAACGGCCCACTCAGCGACTTTGACATAAACCTGATCGACCAGGTGCTCGATAATGCAGCCGCCCACGGCATGAAAGTAGTGATCGGCCCCCACAACTTCGCACGCCGCACCATCGGCGGCGTTGACTACGTGATCGGCTCCGCCCAGGTGCCCTACTCCGCCTTCACCGACTTCTGGCATCGCATGGCCCAGCACTTCGCGGGGCATCCCGGCCTCTACGGATATGCCCTCGACAACGAGCCGCATGATACGGGTGGTCTATGGGTCACCGGCGGCGCGCAGGCGGGCATTAACGGCATACGTATGTCCGACACCGTGACCCCCATCATCGTGCCGGGTGATGGTTGGTCGGGTGCCTGGACGTGGCTCGATTCGGGCAACGACGCCCTCAAAACGCTCAACGACCCGTCGCATAACCTGATCTTTGAGGCGCACCAGTACTTCGATGAGGATGGCGGAGGAGCCTATACGCTCTCCTACGACGCGCAGGGTGCCTACCCCAACCTCGGCGTTGACCGCCTGACAGAGTTCGTGAACTGGCTGCATACCAACAACCTCAAAGGTTTCCTGGGCGAGTATGGCGTGCCCGACGACGATCCGCGCTGGCTGACGATGCTGGGCAACGCTCTCGCCTACCTTGAGGCCAACAACGACGTGATCGTTGGCGGTGCCGACTGGTCGGCTGGCCCCTGGTGGGACGCGGACTATAGGCTATCCGTAGAACCTACCGGCACTTGGCCCGCTGTGACCGACCAGCCGCAGATGGCTGTCCTGCAAGCCCACACAGGCAACACAGCAGGCTGCGGCTCCACGCCCTCGCCTACACCGGGCGGACCTCCGACCGCTACCGCCACTCCCGGCGGCTGTACGATATCGTTCACCGATGTGGAGCCTGGCAGCACATTCTATTCCTATGTGGCATGCCTGGTGTGCCGGGGCATCGTCAATGGCTACACCACCGGCTGCGAGACCGGCAGTCCCTGCTTCAAGCCGGGCGATAATGTAACGCGCGGACAGCTTTCCAAGATCGTGTCGATCTCGGCGGGCTTCGACGATGACCCCGGCGATCCGAGCTTCGAGGATGTGGCCCCAGGCTCCACCTTCTACGATTACGTGCAACGGCTGGCATCTCGCGGCTACATTGGCGGCTATCCCTGTGGTGGCCCAGGCGAGCCATGCGGTTCGGACAGCCTCCCCTACTTCCGCCCTAACGCTGGTGCGACCAGGGGCCAGCTTGCCAAGATCGTCTCCAACGCGGCGGGCTTAAACAGCCTCCCGACCGATCAATCGTTTGAGGACGTAGAGCCAGGCTCCACCTTCTACGATTACGTCGAGAGGCTGCATATGATAGGAGCGATAGGCGGCTACGACTGCGGTGGTCCCGGCGAGCCATGCGGCACCGGCAACCTGCCCTACTTCCGGCCAACCAACAGCGTAACTCGCGGGCAAACAACCAAGATCGTCACAAGCACCTTTTACCCTGTTTGTGTCTCTATTCACTAGCCCGGCTTTTATGATATATTGTTCCCACATGCCAGGCTGGTGATATCTCCACCTATCTATGGTCGTACGTGATACGTGATACATGACGACAAGTGACAAGTGACGGGTGAATACGCAGTACGCAGTACGCAATAGTCACGTATCACGAATCGCCCCGAAAGGAACCAGGAATTGGTAGCTCAGATTGGCTTAGAAGCAGACGTTGCGGACATCAGCCTCTCCCCAGGTGAAACGGCAGTTGTGCAACTTACTCTGTCCAACCTGGGACAGGTCGTGGACGCTTTCGATCTTCTGATTCGTAACCTGGACCCCGGTTGGTACACTTTCAAGCCGGCCGAGGTATCGCTCTTCCCCGGCGACAAGGCCCCGATTACACTCTTGCTCCACCCACCGGCCTCTGCCTCCATGCGCTCCGGCCAGTTTTCCTTCGATGTTGAAGCCATCTCGCGTGATAACCCCGACGCTTCGACCTCCCTCTCCATAGGCTTCCAATTGGCGGCGATCAGCGATGTCTCGGTTGACCTTGTTCCGCAGAAAATCGTGGCCCACCATGGCACTTACACTTTGCTCCTCAAGAACCCCGGCAACGTTTCGCGCCCTGTGGTGTTGCACCCCAGCGATACCGATGAATTCCTGCTGTTCAGCTTCGGCCAGGCGCAGGTAAGCTCCATCTCAGATGCGCCAATCGGCAAGAAAACCGACAATGCTCCCGATCCCGCTACCCAGCCATCCACCACTACAACCGACCCGGCAGCCGCTCCATCTCCACCATCGCCCGACGTCGGCGACGTGGCGGTGGGCCGTCCTGTCGGTGATGGCGGATCGCTGCCGCCCTCCCTCGACATGGCCTGGACGCTTCCGGGCAAAGACTCCGGCCAGGGCTATCTCGAACTGACCCTGCCCCCGGCCTACAAAGTAGAGTTACCTCTGCTTATCCGCACGAAGAAGCGTATCTGGTTCGGCAAGCGTGAGATCCCCTTCAGATTCCAGGTTGCCGCCACGCCCCCAGGTGTCGAATGGGAGCCGGGCGAGGCCCGCTACACATCGGGTGAGTTGGTCTACAAGCCCTATCTGGCTGCCCTCGCATTCCTGCCGCCCGCCTTGCGCTGGGCGCTCCTGGGCGCGCTTATCCTCATTCCCCTGGTCGCGCTGGCGCTGCTCCTCCCCAACGCTGTAGGCGGTGCGCCCACTTCTACCACCCCCACGCCCGATGCCGGGGCCAACGCCACCCAAACCGCGCTCGCTCAGGCCAATGCCAATGCGACGCAGACCGCCCAGGCCAACGCCAACGCCACTCGTACAGCTGAGGCCCAGGCCCAGGCCAATGCCAATGCCACGCAGACCGCCCTCGCTCAAGCCAATGCCAACGTCGATGCCGATGCTACGGGCACAGCCCAGGCCATAACCAACGCCACGGGTACGGCAGTAGCCATCCCACCTGAGATCGTAAGCTTTGCCTGGGCTCCACAGCCCGACGGCTCCTGGAGCGCGGTCTGGGAGGTAGTTGGTGCCGATTCGGTCAAGATCAACGATAAGGACGTGGAAGCTAAAGGCTCACAGCCCCAGAGCGCCGACCCTGTCGAGGACCTGCACCTGGTAGCCACCAACCAGTATGGCACCGTCAATCGCGACCTCGGCAAGCTCACACCTTCCCCACCCAAGATAAACACCTTCACCTCTGATGCCGCGGGCAATATCTGTAGAGGCTGCCAGGTGATCCTTACCTGGGACATTGCTGGGGCGGCCCAGGCATGGCTGGATGGCACGCCCATTCCCGACGACGCCCTCAACAATGGCACAGCCCTCAGAAACCCCCTCGAAACCACCGAGTACTGGTTGCTCGCCATCAACGACGCAGGCCAGGTAGAGAGTATCGTCAGAGTTGGAGTGGTCCCAAGCCCCACGCCCAAACCCAAGCCCTGAGCACCCAAAGAAAACGCCATGACAAACCGTATCGGCTTACAATTCGATTCCACAAGCCTCAATCTCGCGCCCGGTGATACTGGCCAGGTCAAGATCACCGCGACCAACCTGGGAGATGTTGTCGATGCGTTCTCCCTGTCGGTTTCCGGCCTTGATCCCGCCTGGTACTCCCTCTCTACAGAAGAAGTCAGGCTCTTCCCCGACCAGTCATCAGAGGTTGTACTGCAAGTGCGATTGCCGCTGCCCACTCAGGGCAGCGCACCGGCAGGCACCTATCCCTTCACCCTGACAGCCGCCTCGCGAGATAACCCGCTTGTGCACTCCACCAGTGACTTGACCTTATCCATCGCGACAGTTTCGGGCGACGTGGCGCTTGGCCTGGAACCCCAGCGCATCCGTGGCCGCCAGGGCCTCTATACGGCCATCATCGCCAACCAGGGCAATGCTCCCCTTACCCTGGCCCTCGACGCCACTGATCCCGACGAATCGCTCCGTTATGCTATAGGCAAGCCCATCCTCCAAACCGCACCGGATGCACCCCTCTCCAAAGCTACCGTACTTGGTGAAACGGTAGCGCAGGGCGCGGGCCACGTAGAGCACGATCTAGAACTACCCCCAGGTGGCTCAGCCGTGGTCCCAATACATGTGACCACCCAAAAGCGCATCTGGACGGGCAAAGAGCGTTCCTTCGCCTTCACCATCAGTTCCCACCCCCCCGGAGTTGAATGGGAACCCGGCGAGGCACGCATGGCGCAGGGCGAATTGACCTACCGGCCTCTTTTCGCCGCCTGGGCGGGCTTGCCTATCGTGTTGCGCCGCGCCCTTGCCATTGGCCTCCCCTTGCTGGTGCTAGCCATCGTGGCGTTTGTCCTCATCAAGAACCAGAGTGACCAGCAGGCCAACGCCAATGCAACCGCCAATGCCAACGCCACGGGCACGGCAGTAGCGGCCCAAACCCAGACAGCCGTAGCTGCCATAGCTTCCCAAACTGCCTTCGCCGACAACGCTAACAGGTCAGCCACTCAAACAGCCCAGGCAGCCATCGAAGAGACCAGGGTGGCTCAAGCGGCCCAGCCCTCAACTACTTCCGTCACCTCCCAGGTAGAGACGCCTACCGTTGCCCTGGCCGAAAAACTGCCCCCGGTGGTCAACTGGTTCGGGCTGGCCATACCCCCAAACAACCTTCCCTCTGGCAAGATCAACCTGGAGTGGAACGTCACGGGCGCTGACAACGTTCAGGTCCAACTGGCCGGAAAGCGGGCCCCCTTGCCCGACAGGCCCACCACCAACCTGCTCGACTACCATCTCGATGCGGCAGGCGCTGAGCAGGTGGCTTCCAGCACATTGAGCGTGCTCCTGGTGCGCCCTCCGGCCATCGGGCGATTCACCGTGACAGACGGGATCACCTCCGGCAGCGTGATCACCGTCAGCGCGGGCACCGTCGTCACCTTTACCTGGAATGTCCTGGGAGCAAACGCGGGTCAGATCGACACGACCCCCGTAGACCTTAGCCCTGCCGGACCCGGCCACTGGCTAACCATCCCACCCGAAACGCATCGCTACATCCTGTGCGCCTCCAACCAGGCAGGCTCCGTCTGCAAATCGGCCAAAGTGGTCGTAATACGTGGCGGCATAATGGGCGTTCTTGGCACGCCCTACCAGGACCCCGTTGACTGCCTTACGGGCACCACCAGCATTCTTATCGGTGACTCCAACTTCTTGCCGTCTGATGTGACAATAAACGCGGGCACCACCATCCGTTGGTTCAACAGTGGCACTGTGCCCCATAACACCAACGACACCAAAGGAGCGTGGACCAGCGGTCCCATCCCCCCCAACCAGATCTTCCAGTTCACGTTCGATAGACCCCAGACCTACAAATACCATGCGACCATCGGCTCCAACGCCACCGGTACCATCCTCGTGAAGCCCGGTTGCGCTACCCCCACGCCCACCCCCACCGTCACAACCACGCCTGTGCCGACCGATACCCCTGCGAGCGTGCCCACAGAAATCCCTGGCGAAGTGCCGCCTACTGATACTCCTGGTGGCGTTCCGCCCACCGCCACCGCCTCCAATACACCCACCCCCATCTCCGGCAACTCTTCGAATACCACGCCTGAGCCTGGTGCGACGGATACCCCTCAGGTGCCCGTCTCGCAACCCACCGATACGCCGGAGCCGCCTAACCGGCCAACCAGGACTCCCACACCACGACTCATACCAACCGCACCGCCTCCCCCACCTCCGCCTCCGCCTACTCTGCCACCCACCAAGCCGCCGGTGCCAACCGATACCCCCATACCAACCAATACATACAGTCCCGTGCCGACGAATACCTATACGCCTACTCCTGCCCCAACCGATACCTCCATCCCGCTCCCCACAGATACCTCTATACCTTCGTGCACTTCGTGGTCAACGGACGAAGGTTACGACATAGGTTGTACCATCTCAGCTAGATGGTACATTTCAGGAGGCTGCCCGCCTTACACCATCACGCTACGCGTTTCCACCAGTTGTCATCCTACAGCACAAGTTGTGACCCAGCAGACTACGGATACGCAGGGTATTATTGAGGCCGATGGCTGCCCTCAGTCCCAGTACGGTGTTACAGGATCTCTAACCATGCGAGACTCCGCCGGTAATTCGACTTCTGTGCCTCTTCCAAGCCAGGGCTCTTGTGCCAGTCTAGGCATATATGTCAACTTCGATGACCTTGCTCAGAACCAAACTTCTCAGGAGACACAGCTACAGTCTTGCATCCTGGCAGACAGATAACAGGGCTATCTGGTTCCAAAAACAAACCTGAGACATCCCGTATTTTGGGAGCGTCCTATGTTAATGGAACAGCCTGAAGGTTGTGATGCTAACGGAATTCCTGGATGTCAAGTCCCGTAGGGACGCAAGAGAGTAGCCTAGAGCTTACACCTTGTGGATAGTATGCCACCCCCCATATAGTCCCGGAGGGACGGCAGAACATAGCCCAGGGCGTAAGCCCTGTGGTAAGCCCAAGACAATAAATACGATAGTCCCATAGGGACGTAATAGCATTGCATTGGTGGATCACAAGCTATTACGCCTTACGGGACTATCTTATTGTGGCTCTATCACTCTCAGAATTCGCCATAACTCATATCTATCGTTGGAAAGCACGGCAAAAAGCCATTACCGGGCTACTCCTGTATGAGAAACTGTCCGACTCATGCGTTCCGATTAAGTGGCATAATATTTCTGCGATAACATCGCCGGTTGGAGTATAGGAACCTGTGGAGGGTGTGATGAAGAAGTTTGCTGCCCTGACAATCTCCCTTTTTGCCCTCGTGGCGCTTGGCCTCCTCATAGCGCGCGTCACCGAAGCGGAAGCTCCAGGCCCTAATCTCGCAGCCCCATCAGCGCCCGCGCCCCTCGGTGGCACGCCCACTCCTACCGAGTGTGCCCTCACCTATACCTACACCGTCTCGGCTGGCACACCCGTACCCGCCAACAACCCGGTGCCCGGTACTCAGTGCTTTGGTTGCACCGCCCCCATAACTCTCCCCTTCCCCTTCACGTTCTACGGCCAGACCTACACCTCCGCAAATGTCTCCCCTGAAGGCAACTTGCAATTCACCACTGCAAGCACCTCCCTGGAAAGCTGTCCTTTTCCTTATCCTCAGCTTGGCCCCTCAATCATGCCCTACTGGTGCGACTGCATCGATACAACCTGGACCGATTTTTGCGTGGATTACTACTACGGGCTGCCGTGCGGCGTCTACACCTCTACATCCGGCACGGCTCCCAACCGTATCTACAACATCCAATGGTTTGGCCGCCAGCAAGGCAGTAATCACGAACCCTTCAACTTCGAGATCCGCCTCTACGAAACCTCCAACCTGATCGATTTCGCCTACGGCACCGGGGTGATGTTCGGCTATGGCACCACGATAGGCGTGCAAGACGGAAGCTCTCAGTACACCTCCTACCTCTGCAATACATCAACCAACTTGCAGAACACCGTTATACAGTGGTCCCCTTCCTACCCACCGTCTTGCCCCACCTACACGCCAATATTTACTCCCACTGCCAGCCCGACCGAGTGCACAACGGGATATTCGTATGAAATATCATCAGGCGCTATCGTATCGGGAACTACCCTCCTTGCTGGTTCCCAATGCGGCCACTGCCTAGCACCCGTCAATCTTCCCTTCTCGTTCACCTACTATGGGCAGACATACAGCACCGCCAATGTGTCCTCATACGGCCAACTCCAATTCACCACAACCGATACATCGACCAGTAGCTGCCCCTTCCCCTACCCGCAACTTGGCCCGGCCATCCTCCCCGACTGGGACGATGCCCTCGATATGGGCCAGACGATCATCTGCCAGAATCTCGTAGGGAGGCCGTGCGGCATCTACACCTCCGTTTCAGGCACAGCCCCCAATCGCATCTTCAACATCGAATGGCTTGCCCGCCGAGCCGGGTCCAGCACCTACATCGACAATTTCGAATTACACCTCTACGAGACTACCAATGTCTTTGACTTCGTCTACGGCATATTGCGTCCCCCTCCTTCGGGCCATTTCAGCGTTGTTGGCATACAGGATGGCTCCAGTTCCTACATTAGCTTTGCCTGTTATACAGACAATGGTATCTACCAGGACCTACTGGTAAGATGGACCCCCGCCTCTTGCAGCACTACTCCCACCCCTGTCTCTACCTCCACAAGCACATCGACATCCACACCTCTCCCCTCTACTGCTACCACAACCCCAACATCTACCCCAACCTCATCCTCTACGACCACAGTCGCGGTCCCAACCGGCACGCCAACAGGCACTCCCCTCGCACTCACCGCCACCGGTACGCCGGCCGATACCACAACAAGCACCCCTGTCCTCTCCACCGAAACCGCTACGTCCACACCATCTGTACCACCGACCTCAACCAACACGCCTGAGGCCACACCTACACCCATCTTGCCCACCGTAACAGGCACACCCACAACCTGCACTATCCAATTTACAGACATGCCGGAAGGAAGCACGTTCTATTCTTACATACAATGCCTCGCCTGCCGTGGCATAATCAACGGCTACTCTGATGGCACCTTCAAACCCGAAAACAACGTCACAAGGGGACAGCTTGCCAAAATAGTGTCCAACTCTGCGGACTTCTCCGACACCCCAGGTCCGCAACAATTCGAGGATGTGCCTCCCGGCTCAACCTTTTACGACTTTGTCTGGCGGCTGGCCGTCAGGAACATAGTCAGCGGCTACCCATGCGGCGGTCCCGGTGAGCCGTGCGGGTTAGGCGGTCTCCCCTATTTCCGCCCCAATGCCAACATCACTAGAGGGCAGATAAGCAAAATAGTCTCGGAAGCGGCGGGTTTCCACGACACCCCTGGCGCGCAACAATTCGAGGATGTGCTTCCCGGCTCCACTTTCTACGGCTACATCTGGCGGTTGGCCGACCGCGACATCATGAATGGTTACCCATGCGGCGGCCCCGGCGAGCCGTGCGGATCGGGCAATCTCCCCTACTTCCGACCGGGAGCCAACGCCACTCGCGGCCAGGCCAGCAAAATAGTTGCCAACACCTTCTTCCCTGGCTGCTCCACGCGTTAGTTCCTGTAGGGACACCCCTTGTGGGCGCCCTGGTAGGGAAGATCGAGGTGTACAAACAGGGTACCCACAAGGGGCAATGTTGTCGCATAAACCCACGAACGTGGCCCAAGCGCAGGCGTTGCTAACGGGTGCCCTGTCCATACACCATCCCAACATAGTCCCGTAGGGACGCAAGAGAGTAGCCCAGGGCGTAAGCCCTGTGGATGGAATGCCGCCCAAGCCAGGTAATGCATTGCAGTAGCTTTGGATGCAATTTGCAGCCATTGTGCTCCACTTTCGGTTCAGCAGGCGGGGCCCTTCTTTACGCATTTCGGTCGACCAGTATAATGGAAAATGTAGAATGTGAAAGCGGAATATGGAATTAAACAACCAAGGCAATAGATACGAATAAAGCCTCCTCACAGCCGAGCGCACATCTCCCCTCTGTCCCCGCTACGCCCTTGACGGCGATCATGCAGGCAATCGCCGCCGGGCTGGACGTCCCACGAATCTTTGACATCGTGGCCCAACAGGCTGAGCATGTGCTGGCGTATAACGCCCTTGCCGTGCTGTTGCGTCCGGATGCGATGGTTGCATGGGAGGCCGAGGACGCCAGGAACACAGACGATGCCCATGAGCTCGCCGTCGCCTTCTGCAATCCCCCGGTCGTGGAGGTAGGCCGGTCCTGGCCGTTCAGCGACTTCTCATTTGGCCCCGCTCTGCTCGCCAATCAGCCGGTCGTCGTCACAGACTTCGCAGCCACCGCGAACCAGCACGCAGGTGATATGCTCCTTTTGGAGCATATTGGACACGCCGGAGTGATTGTGCCTATTGCAGCGGCTCCTCACGTACTGGGCGGGCTTGTTGTCATCAGCAATACGCCAGGCATCCATGGCCCTGAGGATGTGCTTCTGGTGGAGCCCATCGCCAACCTGCTCGCTGTGGCGCTGGAACATCGCCGCCTGGATGAACGTGCCCGCGCCCTGGCCGTCGTTGAGGAGCGCAATCGCATTGCGCGAGAAATCCATGACACACTGGCTCAGTCGCTCGCCGGCATTATAATCAACCTCGAATCCCTCAAACCCTACAAAGCGAGGCGAAGGCGAGCGGACGCCGATGTCCTAGCCGAAACTGAGGCACTGGCACGTGGCGCTTTGGAGGAGGCTCGGCGCTCCGTTCTGGGGCTGCACCCAACGCCTCTGCAGCACCAGTCGCTACATGACGCCCTGGCAGTGGAGCTATCAGGACTTGCGAAACGGGCTGGCATCACAACCCAGTTCTACGTCAATGGGGTCGAACGTCTGCTGGCCCCTGACCTGGCAACAGCGCTATTCCGAGTAGCCCAGGAAGCCTTTCAGAATATATACAAGCATGCCGCCGCCCGCCACGTCATCCTGGGGTTGGCGTTCGAGGAGGGAGCCGTCGTCCTCACGGTCGAAGACGACGGGGTCGGCTTTGTGCCCGGAGCTCCGGGCACTACAAGTAATAAAGGTACAACGAGGGCTACCGCACCGAGAGATGAAGGCGGCTTCGGCCTGCTGAGCATGGCGGCGCGGGCGCGTATCCTGGGCGGGGATCTGCTTGTCACCAGCCACCCTGGACATGGCACTGCTGTACGCGCCACCATTCCCTACATCCGCTCGGGTACCACTATGGCCGCTGTTATGCTACCCGTGCAGGATACCCTGCTTGAGGCTCTACGCGAGCCTTCCGCTTGGCCTCCCCCTGTTGATCTGGTAAGTCTTCCTCATTCGGACGCTCGCCACATCCGCGTCCTGATCGTGGACGACCACTCTATTGTGAGGCAAGGCATCCGCCACATCCTCGAGGGGCAACCGGACATAGAGATCGTAGGGGAGGCGGAAAATGGCCTGGCGGCAATCCAGCAGGTGACCCGCCTGCATCCTGACGTCGTCCTCCTGGATTTGCAGATGCCCGGGCTGTCGGGCATCGAAGCACTACCCCGGTTGCGAGCGGCGCACCCGGCGGTTGAAGTGGTCATATTGACCGTGTTCGACCAGGATGAGGAGGTCTTCGCCGGCCTCAAGGCGGGGGCGCGGGGCTACTTGCTCAAGGACGCAACACCTGCGACCGTTATAGCCGCTGTGCGCGCCGCAGGCAGTGGAAAGTCTTCGCTCGCTCCCGCGCTGGCGACCAGGGT
Source organism: uncultured Chloroflexia bacterium (assembly GCA_963797095.1). Taxonomy (GTDB): domain Bacteria; phylum Chloroflexota; class Chloroflexia; order QHBQ01; family JADMIH01; genus JADMIH01. The sequence continues at coordinate 666,642 of CAWCNY010000002.1, forward strand.
GATGGACCGCTTTGCCGTGCTGGCTCGGCGGGAAGTGGATCCTGACGCGCTGACCAAGCGCGAGATGGATATCCTGGGTTGCATGGCTCAAGGTATGCCCTACAAGCAGATAGGCGCGCAACTGAACATCACGACCAAGACGGTGCAGTACCACGTAAGGAACATCCTGCAGAAACTCCAAGTCGCTAGCCGTGGCGAGGCAGTGGCTGTGGCAACGGAGAGGGGATTACTGAGCCGAGCGTAATGGAATGACCAATGTTGCCCGATAATGCTCGATGATGCCAGCGCCGGGTGGCGTGTATTGCCGGTAGATAGAATACCCTGGTCCGAGACCAGGGTATTTGTGTGTCTGCAGACTAGCGGGATTACCGGGGTGCGGCGGGTGCAACGGAGCCATAATTGTAGATGTACAGAACTAAGATTCACGACCTCAAGGAGGGACATCATGAATATTTGGAATCAACTCACCGCCAGCTTCGTCCCCAGAGCAGATATGCTCGACTTCGCCCAGGACGCAACGCCCTCGGCTGACGAGTGGCTGGTGGCCTTCACGGAGAGCTTCATGCGGTTCCACGACGCCGAGCACGCTACGCGCACGCTCATGTCGGGCTTACGCTTCTTCACTGCCGAGTTTGTCGCTGACATTGCCTCTTTACCGTCTCCAGAGACGCGCCAGCCCCCGATAGGTGGCAGCATACCCAGGGCTATCTATGCGGCCACCGGTCCCATTATCGAAGACGTCTATCAGAAGGTTATCCGCCGCAATGCCGGGCGTGGGCAAATTCAGGCCGCGTTTGCGCAAGCTGTGCCTGTCCTGGTAGGCGAATACAACCACAGCATGCGTTAGGTAGCACAATGAAAAGTGCACCTATTCGCGTGTTGATTGCGGACGGCGATCCTCTGGTCTGCCGAGCTCTCGCACGCTTGCTCCGCAATCGCTCAGGCGTGGAAGTTATTGCCACCTCGGTTGATCGAGACCAAGTTCTGGAACTTGCCGGTCAGTTCCACCCTGGCGTAGCCCTGGTGGATGCCGGCACGCACCGAACCGGCCGATTGGACGGTATGGAGGTAACGCGGAGCCTATCCCAACGCTTCCCGGCGACGAGGGTTATCGTCCTGGGCGTCTACTCGACCATGCGCGACCATGCGCTCACCGCCGGGGCCTGCCGGTTTCTGCTGAAGGATTGCTCGGGCGACACTTTAGTTGAGGCTATCCGGTTGGCGGTGGGCGGAGAGTGCGAGGGCGTCCTGACGAGATGAGTGGGCGCGACTCGCTCGCTTGCGGAACATGCTATCAAAGCAAACCCAAAGGAGATAAATCCTATGCCTGGCTTGAACATGAGTAATTCCAACGATACCCGGGTTGCTACGGGTAAGCTAAAGGACGGTTGGACCTACGACGTTAGGAGCATCCCGAGAACCAACACGTACTATGCAACCGTCCTGCACCCTTACGGAGACGCAGCATCCGGAGGCGCGCCGTGGCCTATCGAAGACCCCACCCTGGGCGCAGATTCGGGTCACCCAACGTACCCGACCATTGAGGAGGCCGCCTCCGCCGCTCGTGGGTATGTTGATATCTTGAGTGACCTGCCGGGCTACCCTGACCCGGATAAGATGAGTACTAGAGGCTTTCGTCCCACGCTCTGGTAGAAGGTACCTGCCATTTATGGTCGGAGCAACTAAGAACCGCGGTAGTAGGAAGTAACCCAAGAAAGAAACCAGGGAGGGCTTCAATGAAATTCTCAGAACTGAAGGGCCGAGCTGTTGTCAACCTCGAAGATGCCAGGAAGATTGGTGAAGTCGAGGACTTGATGGTTGAACCCGAAAGCCACCACATAGCGAGCGTTAAGGTGAGAACGGGCATGTTTCACGCGGCGCAGGTAATACCTGTGGCCGACGTCAAGAATGTCGGCGGCGATGCCGTTACGATCTCCACCGGCTCAGGCGTGGCCAATATGACCGGCATGACTGAATCCAACGCCGCACAGCATATGGCAGCGTCGCAGAACGGCAGTGCCGGGGGTACTACAACTGTCACGAGCCCCGTAGGCTCCGTAGGTTCCATGGGTTCCCAGCCCCTTATTGAGATAACCAGCATTCTGGGCAACAAGGTGGTGACAGATGCAGGTACGATGGTTGGCGAGCTTCGCGATGTCATGGTTGACTGGGTTGACCTGACGATAACGGGCTATGAGGTGCACGATGGCAGCATGTTCGGCAAAGCTCAGGAGTTTGGGGATACACCGGACGTGCATTATGGGAACAAACTGATCACCATACCGGCCCAACTCCTGAACCACCCCAACTAACAGGTGCGTAGAGATACGCTTTCATAAATGCGAGAGGCATAACACCATGTCAACACAAATGTCAGAAATGTCACCTGAGAAGATTAGAGTTGAAATGAAGCGCCGCTTTGATGCAGTCAACGCGGCAGCAGAGGAGAGGAATCAGCTCCGACGTGACTTAGGCGATGTAAAAGAGGCAAAAGCCTATGATCGCCCGCGCAGGCGTATCAGTAACGGCGACGTTGATCGTGATGATTTTGATGGAATGGGCGAGAACGACTCGCTGGGCGGCTGATCCCGCGCCACCATACCACACCACGTACCCGACAAAAGTCTAGCTGCCGGCGCATCAGCCACGAACTGCTGTGCACACGAACCGCCTGGCTGCTGTGAAAATAACTCAGGATCAGGCAGCTGCAGGTACGGGTTCGAGGGAAACTTTGTAACCCAACCGCTCTAAACTCTGAACCAGCCTTCGCTCCCTTGCCTGCCGATCACGTTCATCAAAGTAGTTGGCACCTAACTCCTGGTAAGTGACTCTATGCACAAGCATCTTGTAGGAGATAACCTATATGGAATGGCCTACCGCCACCGCAGCCTTGTGGGAGCCTCGATGTCTGGCTATCCGGTGATACTGAGCACCCAGGTAGCTCTCTTTGCACCGCCCCGCAGCTTGAGCGGCCTCCACCAAAGCCGTTCGCAGCCACGGGTTGGCTTTACGTGTGCGGCCACTCTTGCGTTTACCCGCACTCTCGTTGTTGCCAGGACACATCCCTGCCCAAGAGGCAAAGTGGCGGGACGTAGGAAAGCGCTCCATGTCAACCCCGATCTCCGCGATTATCACTTCACTTCAGCTGTGCGTTGGCCCACTCCTCGTATCGTCGTCAGCAACTCCCAGGGGCCAGCGCCCACGCAAAAGGGAGCATCCTCTCCTCGATCTCTGTGCTCAATCCCTCAATCGATGTATCCAGCACCTCGATCAGAGCCAATTGGTGAGCCAGCATGAAGCGTTGATGCGCACCAAAGCTTCCCTTGAGGGCCGCTTGCAGTTGGGGTATCTTCTCCCTCATACGTCCCTTAGCCAACTCAGTCATAGACCCCTCATCAGTGGAGCCGCCGATCAGAGCCTGCAATATCTGCCCCCCGATACTCCCATGATGTCGGTAGCCACACTAGCCAGCTTGATGTTGGCCCCTTCCAACGTCTTCTACACCCGGTTGACTTCAGCAACTACGTTCACCCAGGTCAAACTGCTGCTACGGGCTCGCAGCACCAGACGAGTACCGACCTTGTTGCGCTCAGACTGTCTAGCAAGTAGCATAGCACATAGTTCGCGGACAGCTCAATCATTTTCATTCCGGGGTGGTGGCACCCAGCCATGGAAAACTGCTCTGATATAGTCGGACAGGGCATGCCCGGCTTACATTGGACGAATGCTCAGTATCTATAACAACCAGGAGGTAACAGGGATGGGAAACATCATCGGTTGGATTATCATAGGACTGATCGCCGGCTGGCTTGCCGGCAGGGTAATGGGTAAAGGCGGCTATGGCCTCATAGGTGACATCATAATCGGCCTGGTCGGCGCCGTGCTTGGAGGCTTTGTGGCTTCCCTCCTGCACATCGGCAGCGGATTGAACCCCAGCGACCCCATTAGCTGGGGGAGCCTTGCTCTAGCTTTTGTGGGCGCCCTCATCCTGATATTTGTCTTACGCGCCGTGTCGGGTAGCCGATCTAGGTTTAGCCGCTAGCGCATAACCACGCGCACTTTTTGCCACAGAAGCTGCAGAGGGCCTGGCACTCCAGGCTCTCCATGGTATCGCCGGCATGACTATGCCAGGCACATAACCAATAAGAAGGGATAGTATGCAACAAGTGTTTACGAGGTTTGCTAGGTGGGCATCGCATTGGACAGGCCAGCCAATCGCCTTTCTCCTTGCTGCCGGCGTGATTCTCGTGTGGATCCTCTCCGGTCCTATCTTTCGCTTCTCAGATACCTGGCAGCTGGTTATCAATACAGGCACAACCATTATTACCTTTCTCATGGTCTTTCTCATCCAAAATACCCAGAACCGCGATACCAAAGCCCTGCAACTCAAGCTCGATGAATTGATCTTCGTGATAGCCAAGGCCAACAACTCCTTGCTCGACCTCGAAGAGATGGATGAGAGTGAGCTGGATAAAATCCGAGATCGCTACGAAAAGGTGGCTGCAAAATCCAGAAAAGACGGCATTGCCCGCGATAATGCCATCGCCGCAGACACCAACGGCGTCAAGAAAGCCTGACCAGACCGAGGTGACGCAAGCGCCAGCCCACCATACAAGTGCCCACGTCAATCAGAGAAACCCTGGCGGGTCAGGCCCGTAATAAATGTCTAGATTGGAACCCAGAACCGCGGCCGTTTCAATGATGCTGATAGGCAAAGTAGCTGCTGACTGCAGCAAGATTGATCCCAGTTCTGTGGGAAGGGAGAAATGTTATGAATGATAATGATGAATACCTACGAGACGAGCAACAGCAACAGCAACTACAGCAACAACAAGAAGATCATGCCAGTTACGAAGCGAGCGAAAGGCACGTGGAGAGGTGCGCAACGCTCACCTGGAGGCTGGACGTGAGCAAGCCCGCCGAGACAACGCGCTGGCTAAAGAGCGAAATGCCGCAGGGCCTCCGCCCATAGAGGACAAGAGTGAAGCTGACTATGAGACGGAGCGCGAGTCACGCTAGTGGTGAGCTTAGCGTGACCAACTCACGGGGTGGCCAATGGCTATCTATGGAGAGGAAGGTGACCACAATGATGGGAACTGACGGAGGGGCACTATCTCCTCCGGTGCCGGCACCGGAGGAGATAGTGCCCCTACTATACAGGGTTTACTGCTCTGATGTCAGGCGTTCGCAACTTGAGCAGACCGAATGGGTAATAAAGGGCACCGACGGACAGATGTATATTGTGTCCTCCGAGCCGGGCGGCTGACTGCAACGGGCTGAGTACCAGGGAGAGATCGGGATGCGGATAGCCCTAGCACAGGAAGACGCTGCCTCGGTTTGCTGGACGGCGTACGGAGATGTGGGGCAGGTTACCATGGAAGGGGCAGCCCTTGAGTCTCACTGACAAATCTCAAACGGATCGTATGCATGTGGGGTTGGACTTCCTGCTAGTCAAAGAGCTTGAAGTCCTAAAAGATGATATATCAAGGAGTCTGGGGTGCACCAGGCCTACTTCCTGAGTAACGCCTTGATCGTGGGGCGCGTATAACGGCGCGTCAATTGAATCCCGAGCAGTTCTATACTCACGAGATGGTTGAGGCCATAGCTGCGAACGGCAGTAGGATGAACCGCCCGAAGGAGAGCGAGCAAGGACGCACCGGGGACTCGCACGGTCGTGGAACAGCCGAGGAGCCTTCGTAGAGGTAAACCCACTACGGCCTATCCACTATCCGCCGTAGCCGGGGCGCAAGCGGTTACGACACCGGCTATTGGAACTACGACACAAAGGAAAGTAATACCATGCCAACCCCGACACTCAAATTACCGGAAGAAATCCGGGTCGAGATGAAGGCTCACTTTGCCGCTGTCAATAAGGCAGCAAAGCGCTAACGTATTCGCAATGAACAAAGGTCCCGAAATAGGGGTGCGGATAAGGGAGGCACGCACGAAGGCCGGACTTAGCATGAGCGCTCTGGCGAAGCATGCGGGCATGAGCCTGGCTTATGTAAGTCTCCTGGAGGCCGGCAAGATTCCGGCACCAACCGTGGACAGGCTTTCGAGAATTGCCACTGCGCTGGACACGCCGTTGGAACGCATCATAAGCGAGGCCGAATACTCACCTGCACAGCGCATAGAACAGCACGCAGGGATTATCGATGAGCTGGTAAGGATGGCCCCCAATACCGACCCGGAAATGGCTCGAGCTTTCGTTGGAGGCTTACTCCACCTAAGTCGAGACGACCAGGTGCAAGTTGCCGACCTGATCGCCCGCCTCAGGGACCCATACCGAGGTAGACACGCTACCTAGGATCCTGCTCGGCTTTGATAGCGCCGGTCAAAGCAGCAGACACCTCGATGCCCCGCTTGCATAAACAGCATAAAGGAGAAGCAGGATGAACAGCAGAGACTTTGTAGGCACTGGCTACAAGGATCCGGGCGTGTATGATGTACATGTTGAAGATGGTGGCAAGCATTACAGCCTCACTCACAAGGTACATGGACTGGATGCCGGCTTCCGGTGGGGCGGTGGCGGACCCGCCAGCACAGACCTGGCTCGTGCTTTGTTGTGGATGACCACCGGCACTGAGCCGGAGTGGAGAATATGCTGCCTCTTCAAGAACGAAGTGGTAGCGGCCTGGACCAGGCACCTGGGCGAGTGCTGGCGGATAAGTGAAGAGGGAATCAGGCAGTGGCTAGCTCAGGTCGAACAAGAGACCGCTCGAACAGAAACCGCCGACCAGACGAAGGCACGTTTGGATCAAGCGCATAGTAGAGAATCGAGGCTCAGAGGCGCCGCCGCAACGTTTGGCGGGCGGCACTAAAGAATAGAGATCAACTTTGTGCGTAGTGAGACGTTTGGCGAGCGTATGAAAGAGGCGATTGTGAGAGAGGAAGAAGTGGCCCGCCTTGCGAGGCTTGGCATCCGCCCAATAGTCTGGCTGGACGGCTACGTCTTGTGCTCACTATCGGCTGTTATCGCGACTTCCAGTTCACGCGAGATATCCTGAGTAGCAGCGCGAGGCCAGAGCAGATTGAGCAGGCAATCGAGGCTCTCGTTGACTTAGGCGCGCACTGTGATTGCGAGGTGCTTCAGGCACTTGGGCAACTGCCAAGGGGCGTCCTATGGCACCATTCCGCCGCACCCGGGGCCGTATAAGTATATGCTCCGAATTCATTTGCTTGGCCATCCCCACTTCCTGGCCGCCGGAAACCGCTGCTCTTCGCGAAGCTGTTATCAATGAAGCGCGCCTGCCTGGAGGGGCAGGGTCTGAGGATGAGGGGTCATCTTATGCCTCGGGAACCTCGGCAAACAAAGCCGGGTATCCGCTTGCGGGTGCTTTGCTCTTGCCATTCGTTGGCCGCGAAACCGAGTTCGATCAACTGCGTGGCTGGTGGAGTCGCGCGGCACGCGGCAAAGGTGGACTTGCGCTGGTGGGAGGAGAAGCCGGGATAGGTAAAACGCGCCTGGCAGCCCACCTTGCCAACCACGCGGAGAGGGAAGGCGCACGTATCTTGGTCGGCAATACCACTTTTGCCGAGCCCCTCCCTTATCAGGCCCTGGTCGAAGCCCTCCGATCCGCGTTGCCTCTGCTCGCGGCTCTCGATATCGAATCTCTGTGGCTGGCTGCAGTGGCCTCTCTGATTCCCGAATTACGCACCCGGCGCGGAGAAGGAGCCGGCCGCCTCCATATCACATGTATGGGTGAAGGCAGCCCCTCTGTGATACTGGAGCATGGCATGGCCACCGAGAGCGACAGCTGGGCCCAGGTACAGCAGGCTGTTGCTCAGTTTACCCGCGTGTGTGCCTTCGACCGGGCCAGTAGGAGGAAGAGCGATCCCGCACCCAAGCCCCGTACAAGCGAGGATATGGTGGCCGATCTGAATACCCTTCTGGCGAGCGTGCACGTGCCCGGGCCCCACGTACTGGTTGGCAACTCGCTCGGCGGCTTCAATGCGCGTCTATATGCACATAAATATCCCGGTGACGTTGTAGGGCTTGTGTTCGTTGATTCGATGCACCCCGGCCAATTCGCCCGCTTCGAGCAGGCTCTGCCACCGGAGACGCCGCAGGACCCGGAAGGCCTGAAGTGGTTCAGGCAATCCTTCACGCGGGCTTACAAAGACCCTACCAAGAACCCTGAAGGTTTCGATCAGCTAACGAGCCACGAGCAGATGCGCTCTGTCACGTCACTTGGTGACCTGCCGATCGTCGTGCTGGCGTCGGGCACTTTCCTTAAGGAGACTCCGGAACCCCGGCTTGGGTTGCATATGCATAATGTGTGGCAGGAGCTACAGAAAGACCTCGCCCGTCTGTCGTCAAACAGCAAGTTCGTCGCAGTGGAAGATAGCGGGCATTTCATACAGGTCGGTCGGCCGCAGGTGGTCACCGATGCCATACGAGAACTGGTTGAGCAGGTAAGGGGCCGTCAGGCTCATCAAGACCAGTAAGCTGGCCTTACCCCTCCGGACCAACCGAAAATAGAGGGGAAATGTCAGAACCAAGAGTGTGGGGCCGAGTGGAGGGCACGATAATGTGCAACCCACAAGCTCATATTGTCGAGATCGTGGAGAGCAAGGAGTACTGACGCAAGCGACAAGCCACGTAGGAAAAATTGAGATGGGTTTGCTCTGTCGGTGTGCCAGGGCTGTGTCAAAGTCGGCGTAAAGAATGAAGTGGTGAGTTGCCATAGCTCGCACACTCTTCTGGCCAGAGGCCATAGCTGCACATATCAATGTGAGCAACACTCTCCACTCGTGCTGTTTGCCGCGTGCTTTACGAGGGTCTGATACCGTGCTCACAGCTTCCAACAAAGTGCTATACTCCTGGGGCGAGTCCATCCACTTTGGCCTCCTTCCTCTGCTTTGAGAGAGTTTGGAAGGATTCTATTGCCTTTGGTGGTTGGATCCTGACTTTGACACAAGCCCTGGTCGGTGTGCCCGGTCAACTTGACATATTCTAGAACGAATGGTATGCTGAAGATGCTTGACTAAAGTGTAGTACCCGTTGCGATTTGTTCTCTAAGCGAGCCTGGGAATCTCCAGGCTCTTTTTGTTTCTAGGGGACAATTAAAGGAGTAGCAATGAGAGTTATCATAGCAGGCAGCCGCGAAATCGAAAACATAAGCATTGATGCAGCCGTGACTGCCTCCGGTTTCAGAGATGCAATTGACGAAGTAGTCTCGGGTGGAGCAGTGGGCGTGAACAGAGCCGGGCAGGATTGGGCCGCCCTGGCGCATATTCCGGTGAAGGTGTTTGCCACCGACTGGGCGCGCTTCGGAAAGAGCGCCGATGCCAGGCGCAACGAGCAGATGGTTGAATACGCCGATGCCCTGGTTTTGATCTGGAACGGAAAATCCACAGGAATCCGCAGTCTGCGCGATGCCGCTCTCCGGCATGGATTGAAAGTGTTCGTGCAGACCGTCGCTTAGCAAAGCTATATGTACCCCGTCAAGGTTAATGCTCGTGAGAAAGCGCCAGTCCTCCAATGTGGCTTCCTCGACGTTGGTGGTCTTTCTCAGGCCGGCATTGTTCACGAGCACGTCGAGCTTGTCGTAGGTGCGCTATAGCAGGGCTGATGTTCTGTTGCTAATCGTTCTCGTTGGCAACATCGTGCCTGATTAAGATGGCGTCACCTCCGGCCGATTTGATTTCTTCGACTACCCTGTAGCCCTCTTCTTGTTTGATATCGGTTACGACCACTCTAGCGCCTTCCTCTGCGAGCCTGCTGGCGCAGGCCCGCCCGATGCCGAGTGAGCCGCCTGTTACGATAGCTACTCTATCGTGAACGCAGTTCATGAAGTGTCTACTCTCAGGTGCGTGTGGCTCTTAGTATTACAGCAGCACTTAGCTGCCAGGACTGAGGTCTCAGACAATTAAAGGAGTAGCAATGAGAGTTATCATAGCAGGCAGCCGCGAAATCGAAAACATAAGCATTGATGCAGCCGTGTGCCGGACCGAGCAGCACTCACCGGTATCATCTTCGTGCTCAAGTCGGGTTTGCAGTGGGAGATGTTACCACAGGAGATGGGTTGCGGCTGTGGCATGACCTGCTGGCGGCTCAGAGATTGGCAAGCAGCAGGGGTGTGGAAGAAGTTGCTCTCAATCAGACGCAATGGCCTGTCAGCCTCGGCCCAATTATGCATATGAGGGGGGCTATCCTGCTCCACCATACCTCATCTTGAAAGCCGAGTGCCCATTCCGGGTGAGTGGCAGCCAACCCTATCAGCCAGTCTCTACGCTTTTTTTACGCGCATACTGCGGGTCGGGAAAGGTAATCCACTCCTTGGCTCGCAGCCAGCGCACTCCCAGCCGCTCCAGCGTGGTGTGCACCGTCTCAGCCGATACCCTCTCTCTTGTCAGTCCCGTCTCAAGGCTCACCTCGGCAGCCAGTTTCCAACGTCCATACCGAGGTGTCCTTACCCAGTTCACGAGGGCTGCGATGCAGTAATGTGCGTAGAGCCTGCACGCCCTCCGGTGTGAAAGCAGCCCGTATAGTGCGAGGTCGGGAGGAACCCTCCTTGAGGCTCTCAACTCCTTTGAGGTTGAAAGCCTTGATAGCGTTACGTACAGTCTGGTCGTCACAACTCAGGCTACGCGCTACGTGGGTAGCTCGTTCACCCGTGGAGGAGGCGAGCAGTATCTGGCACCTTCTAGGCGTGAAGGCATCCGAGGAGCGCAAGCGTGCTTCCACAGCCTGGCGCTCTCCCTCTGTGAATGGCCGAACGAAAATAGGCGTTCTCATGCCTACAAGTATAACCCATTCCTATTACCTTCTCTGATCCTGCACTAGCCTTGCCAACCGTGCCTATGAAGCAGTAGAAGAGGTTGCGGAACCATCTGTCGTCGATGTCGTGACCTTGCTCGTTTTCAAAAGTACGCGTACCTCGTGCGTCTTCCCATCGTTCACAAGAGGTACTTTGCAATCAAGCAGAGATGAACCATCCAGTTGCACCGCAATCACCTCGCCTGATGTGCCCAACCCGGCCTCCACGCTGATATGGTAGCTGCTGTCTCTATATCTGAAGTTCATGCTATAGCCGGGCCAGTGTGAAGGAATGCATGGCTCGACTGTAAAGTGATCGGCGTGCAGCTTCAGGCCGAGTATATACTCAACCCCCAGACGATAGAGCCAACTTGCCGAGCCTGTGTACCAGGTCCACCCGCCCCGGCCGATATGCTGTGGGTGCGAATAGATATCGGCAGCTACCACGTAAGGCTCAGCCTTGTAGCGACCAGTCTCTTCCGGCGTGCGCGCATGGTTAGTGGGGTTGAGCATCTGGAACAGACGGTAAGCTCCCTCGCCGTCCCCCATCAGCACGTGGGCGACCGCCGTCCAGACCGCAGCGTGCGTATATTGTCCGCCGTTCTCCCGCACCCCCGGCAAGTAGCCCTTAATGTAGCCGGGGTCCTGAGCCGTCTTATCAAAGGCGGGAGTGAGAAGCAGGATCAATCGCTCCCGCTCCAGCACCAACCGCTCCTCCACCGATTGCATAGCCTTCTTCGTTCGCGATTTCTCGGCGGCTCTCGAAATAACCGCCCAACTCTGCGCGATAGAGTTGATCCGGCACTCCTCGCTCTCCGAGGAACCCAGCGGCACGCCGCTGTCGTAGAAGGCGCGCAAGTACCACTCACCATCCCACGCCTGGCTCTCCAGCGCGCCCTTGAGTCTCTCCATCTCGTCCCGGAACTGGCCCGCCCGCACCCCATCCCCGCGCTGCTCGCACACGGGCGCGAAGCTGTCCAGGACGGCATACAAGAACCACCCCAGCCAGACGCTCTCCCCCTTGCCTTCGATGCCGACGCGGTTCATGCCGTCGTTCCAGTCGCCGGCGCCCATAAGGGGAAGGCCATGCGCGCCCGCTGTGTTGCCACGCGCAATCGCTCGGAGGCAATGGTCATATAGAGTGCCTACCTCTTCCGATACGGTGGGGGTACCGTACATATCTTCCTGGTCGGGGGCAAGAAGCGGAGCTTGCAGGAATGGAACCTTCTCATCAAGTACCCCGACGTCGCCTGTGGCCCCTACGTAGTAAGCGGTAACAAATGGGAGCCAGAGCAGGTCATCGGAGAAGCGAGTTCGCACGCCACGCCCGGTCGGCGGGTGCCACCAGTGCTGTACATCTCCTTCCCTGAATTGCCGGCCGGCGCACCTTAGTATTTGCTCACGAGCTATATTCGGCGCTGCATAGACCAGGGCCATGACATCCTGAAGCTGGTCACGGAAGCCATAAGCTCCGCCGCTCTGGTAAAAAGCCGTTCGCCCCCAGAGGCGGCAACTGATGCTCTGGTAGAGGAGCCAGCGGTTGAGCAACATATTCATGGCCGTGTCGGGCGTCTCCGCCACCACAGCCGATAGGAGCCAGTCCCACATCCTGAGTGTGCCCTGGAATTCCGTTTCGACCTGACCATGATCGCGATACTTCGCTGCGAGGAAGCGCGCATGGTCGGCGTTGTCTCCCTCGCCCAGCGTGAAGACCACTGTACGCTCCTCACCGGGCTGCAGGTTCAGGGCACATTGGAGAGCCACACAGGAGTTGAGTCCCGCTCCTACCCGACCCGAGAGCCCGCGGCGCTCCAGGGCGGCCGGAGCCTGTAGAGAGCCGTTGCGGCCCAGGAACTCTGCCCGATCCGCGGTGAACGTAAAGTCTGAGGCGCTCGTTGCTGCGAAGGCTACCCGCTCAGCGAACTCCGGGTTGTACGGGTTGCGCGCAAGGATCGCACTGTGCTCTCGGTCCGCTTCGGTGATTATGAACCGCGATACGGCTTCGCGACTCACACCCAGCACCAACTCGGCATAATAGGTCACAGATAACTTTCGTGGGGTTGTTGAGCTGTTGCGCACCGTCAGCTTGCACACTTTCACCGGGTCGTCAGCAGGCACCGAGACCAGTAAGGTCTGCTCGATGCCGTTACTATTGTGGTTGTATACCGTGTAGCCTTGACCATGCCGGATAGTGTAAGGCTCCAGGTGGCGCACTGGAAGCGGTGTCGGCGACATCACAGCACCGCTTTCATCATCCCTGATGTAGATCGCCTCAGAAGGAGGATCCGAAACCGGGTCGTTCGACCAGGGAGTGAGACGGTTCTCCCGGCTGTTCTCAGACCATGTCGAGGCCATACCGCTCTCGGTCAGCAGGCAGCCGAAATGGTAATTGGTTATTACGTTGCTCCAGGGCTGGGGCGCCCACCGCCCACCCGCCAGCGTTATCACGTATTCGCGGCCATCAGGGGTGAAATCGCCAAACCCATTCTGGTTTTGACCCTTCTCCCCGCTCAGGGGCACGGCTGTGGGTTGCGGGCTAATAGATTGTGCTTTAGTCCAGGAAGCTGCTGGCTGGGCATGCTCCTGGCGGGGGAATTCTTTTGGCAGAGGGAGGCGTATGTCGGGCACTTCTCTGTTGAGTTGGACATCCAGGGTGCCGAGATTGCCTACCAGGACGACGCGGGCGACGCTGTTAAGGAGAATGTGGTCCGCTTCAGTCATGACATCTGCACGCTTGACGTAAACGCCGCCGGGTTTGTTGAGCATCTGGTGGGCATGGCTCGACGCCACCAATCGCTCCAGTTCGTCCTGCACGGGTTGTATATAGCCGCCGGGGTATTCGTTCAGGATGACGAGGTCAGCGTCAAAGCCCTTTCGCTTCCAGAACTCATGGGCACGAAGTGCCTGGCGTACCAACGGCGTTTCCGGCAGGTCGGCAATTCGAACAAGCAGGATGGGAAGATCTCCGCTGATGCTGTAAGCCCAGAGCCCCTGCTGGCCCTTGGTGTTCCTGGCGAGCGTTGCGTCGGGCGGGCGCGTGCCCCGGCGCGGGTAGATCATGCGGGAGAACAAGCGCTGGTACTGCATCGCCTCATCCACCGAGATGTCCAGCATCCTCAATTCGAGCTGCGCCTGGCTGAGGGACATGGCGACCGCGCGCTCGGCCCAGGCGGCATCGTGGTACTTGTCACAGAGAGCGTAAGCCTCTTCCTTCGTCCCGGCGGCCGCCGTCACAAACGACACCTGCACCTTCGCACCCGGTGCGACGCGCACTTTCTGGCGCAGGCTGAAGATAGGGTCCAGTACGGCACCGGCGGTATTGCCCAGGAGTTGCCCTGCCATCATGGCGCGAGGGGCGGCGGGCGTGCCGCCCCTCCCAAGGAAAGCCATCCGGTCGGTCTCGTACTCGTCGGGGAAGGGAGAGCCGAGCGCGCCGGTAGTCTCGTCATGCCGCGCAACAGCCACTACATGCACCAGCCAGTTGCGCAGGTCGCCTGCGGATCTTGGCCGCCGGCTGGCGAGCAGCGCGCCATAATCGGGGAAGTATTCGGTTTCAACGAAGAGCTTGCTGAAAGCCGGGTGCGCTTCATCGGCGGATTGAGTGGCCAGGGCAATCTCCGCGTAGCTGGTCAATTCAATCTGGCGCGGCCGATTGCTGCGATTGGTGAGGGTCACACGCCTGATCTCGGCATCGTCCTCGGGGCTTACCACCACCTCCATTTGAGTCTCGATGTCTCCGTCCCTCCTGAAGTACTCCACCTTATCCGGCGCGAAGCGGGCGTGGTACCCGGAGGGCAACCCACCGAACGGAGCGGCGGCAGCAGACCAGGTCGCGCCGCTCTGCATGTCACGCAAATATATAAAAGTACCGCATGGATCGCGTACCCAGTCGTCGCGCCAGCGAGTGACCGCGAGGGTCTCGCTGGCGCTACTCCACCTGCTGTAGCCCGCACCCGAGTTAGTCATCATCACCGTGTAGCGCCCGTTGGAGATGAGGTGGCCTCTGGGCACGTCCGTATTGGGGGTGTTGTAGCCACGCACAACAGGTGGCACTTCCTCGCGATACGCCTGAGCTCGCGCCTCCGCACTTGAGTGTGGCGGGATGGCCGGTGCCTGGCGTGGGACGCGCTCTTGCAACAGCAGCAGTGTCGCACGCACTTCCGGCTCCGCCTCGAAGCGCCTGACCATTGGGTTGCCGTTGAGAAAGTTGTTTATGGCGGTCAGGCCCATGCCCAGGTGATGCACCATGTATGTGCTGACGATAGCCCCACTCTGCCCAGGAGCGAGGCGAGAGCGTGTAAAGTCTATGGCGTCGTAGAAGCCATAGCGCCCCTCCATGCCGAGGGATGACAGGCGGCGCAGGTTGTCGAGGGCGCTTTGCGGGTCAATCCCGAGCGCAAGCTGCGTGGCATAGGGAGCCACCACCAGGTCCTCGGATAGCCCGCGCTTGAGACCAAGCTCAGGCAGGCCGAAGGCCCTGTACCTGTAGCTCTGGCTGCTGTCAAGGGCGTTGTACGCCGACTCGGAGATCCCCCATGGCAGTCTCCTCTCTCGCCCATACCGTTCCTGGTAGCGCACCGCTGCGGCGCAGGTCTGGTCAAGGAGACTTCCGCTATATGCAGGCATCACGAGGTTGGGCATCAAGTATTCGAACATCGTGCCTGTCCAGGAAATGAGGGTCTGGTCGCGACCCCGACCGGTGACGGAGCGGCCCAGGCGGAACCAGTGCGCCTGCGGCACATCCCCCCGGGCGATAGCCACGTAGCTCGCCAGGCGCGCTTCCGAGGCGAGTAAGTCGTAATATGAGCGGTCGCGCTGCAACTCGGTTACGTTGTAGCCGATGGCAAAAAGCTTGCGCTCCTCGTCATACAGGAAGCCAAATCCCATTTCACGGGCCATGTTGCCGGCGCGGGCTCCCAGATTGCCGAGCCTGTTCGACAGGGCATCGAGCGCGGCGTGCGACTCGGATACGCTCGCGCTCAACCGGTCCAGCCAGCGAATAGAGTTGCTACGCTCCAGCGCCTCCTCGCCCAGGTCGGCGGCCTGGATGAGCACCTGTAAGCGCTTGATATCAGATATGCAATCGGTACACCATTGCGGGGCCTCGCTGATGGAGGGTATAGGACCAGGCAGTTCCTTCAGATTTGCCCACAGCGCGGCTATTTCAGATCGTCCTGGATCGTTTGAACGCTCCTCTTTGAGTAAAAGAGGCGGAGATTCGATCATGCTGGCCCATGGCACCAGGCTGTTTATCTCCACCTCCAGCGACCGGACGGCGCGCGCCAGGGAGTCGGTCCAGAAGGCAAGCTCCAAGACCGTATCAACATTCCTCTTTGAGTACTTTTGCCCGGCGGGAGCCTGAATTGCGCCACGCCCAAGAATCGGGCTCTCCCAGCCTCTGCCGCCGACAAGGCGTCGAGCTTCTGTTGCCAGATCGCCTGTGAGTTGCACCAGCGAGGTTGTGAGCGTGACCCATTCCGGTACTGTCCGGGGGGTGGATTTGACCTCTTCTTGTGCGTAGCCCACTTCATTCTTGATTGTCTCAACCCTCTCCATGAGGGCATCGAGCGTCGAATGTTGTGCGTCGTGCAATGGCCCCCTTCGGTCAGCGCCCAGGGCCTCCAAGTCAGATTTGATAAGCCCGCAAATGTCACCCATGTTCTGTAGCAACTGAGGTGGGAGGAGGGGAGCATCAAGCAGTTCGGAGCAGCCCCACTTCAGAGCCAGCAGGTGCCCTGCGAGGTTACCGCTGTCCACTGTGGAGACATATTCCGGGGGTAGAGGCTTGCCTGACAAAGTATCGTACCAGTTATAGAAATGGCCTTTATACCGCTCAAGCCTCTCCATGCTCGACAAGGTGCTGTCAATTCTCTGCGCCAGTTCCGACACTGTGATATACCCCAGGTCATGAGCCGAGAGGGTAGAGAGCAGCAGGAGCCCCAGATCGGTGGGCGATGTGCGGTGCGCCAGGTCTCCTTTCGGTTCCTCCTGGAAGTTATCGGGGGCCAGCCAGAGGTCCTCTCCGGCATCGTGGGCACCCACAAACTCTTCAAAGTAGCGCCAGCTTTTCCGCGCCATGCGGCGTAGATAAACTCGATCGCTCCGAGTGAGGGCATATGTTTCAGGTACTGGAGGCTTGCTCACCAGGTAGGCAACGACAGGCGAGAGCATCCAGGCGAGAAGGAACGGCATCGCGACGATAATGGATGTGGGAATCCAGATGCCTAGAGCCACGGCAATGATGGCCGAGAAGGCGGAGATCTGCCACATTCTCTTGAGAAAATCGAGCGGCGTGCTCCCTGACGTGCGTTGCGCCTCACTCGCTGTCACCCATTCAAGAAGGTGGCGATGGGTAATATGCATCCGCACCAACGTACTCACCACAGCATCCAGCATCAGATATGCCATGTGCGCCAGGAAAGTGAGCGTCAGTAGCAGGTGCATCAAGTTGGTGAGAGCGTCGGCGAATACAGCGGAGAGATGGCGCGACCAGGATGTAATCACCGGCTTGCGCGGTACAGCCGTCAGTAGGTGCGAATAGAGCGGGAAGGCGAAGCAGAGCAGGACAAAGAGCGTCCAAAAGAACGGGGAAAGTGGAGCGATGAACCAACCCATGACGAGCAGCAAAACCGAAGCGGGTGCGACCAACGAACGGCGAAGGTTATCCGCTATCTTCCACCGGTTTATAGGCGTGATCGTATTGCGCACACGGTCCGTGTCCGAAGGGACTGTGGGGAATATCCAGGGAGATATCTGCCAATCGCCTCGTACCCAACGGTGGGAGCGTGCAGCGTACGCATCATAGCGTGAAGGGATATCGTCGTACAGGGCTATATCGCTGACAAGCCCCACGCGCGCATAGGTGCCTTCCAGCAGGTCATGGCTCAGGATTGCGTTTTTCGGAAAGCTCCCTCTTGTGGCTTGCTCGAAGGCATCTACGTCATAGATCCCCTTGCCAATGAAAATCCCTTCTCCGAAGAGGTCTTGGTAGGCGTTTGAGACCGCCGTGGTATAGGGATCCACGCCTGTGTGCCCCGAAAAGAGGTGTGAGAAGGGAGTCTTACCTGCGCTTTCCCAGGTAGTCTCAACACTTGGCTGGAGTATCCCGTACCCTACATTGACCATTCCGGTGCGGGGATCCAGCTCGGCCCGGTTAAGTGGGTGGGCCAGGGTGCCCACCAACCTGTGAGCTGCGTCCCTTGGCAGATCGGTGTCGGTGTCGAGAGTGATCACATACCGGGTGGCGGGGAGGAGAGCGAGGTCGCCAACTTGCGTGGTGAACGGGTTCTCCTGCACATTCGGACCATATTGCATAAGCGGGGTGCCCCCTGGGCCGCGAACTCGCAGGAGGGCGTTGAAATCGACAAGTTTGCCGCGCTTCCTCTCCCACCCCATCCATACCCCCTCTCTGGGGTTCCACTGCCGCTTGCGGTGAAAGAGATAGAAACGGTCTTCGCCGTGCACTGAGTTCAGGTTCTGTACTGCGTCGGATGCCGCCCGGACCAGATCGGCATCGCCGGGCATTTCCTCGTGGGGAGCATCAGCGAAATCACTGAGGATGGCAAATCGCAGGTTGGGGTCCTGGTTGGCAAGATAGAGTACTTCGATATGCTCTATGAGGGACTGCACGTCCGAGCTATTCTTGAAGAGGGTAGGTATAACGACAAAGGTGGTATGCTCTGCCGGGATCCCACCCGACAAATCAAGCTTGGGCAGGACTCTGGGTGGCAGCAATAGGGTTACGACGAGGTTTACCAGGTGCGCAGCAAGCTCGCTCGCGGGGAGGACAGCTATCAGAAGGGCCAGGGCGACCCACAAAGGATAAGACTCTAGCGTATCGTTAGAGGCAAAACCGAAAAAGAGCCCCGCCACCAAACCCAAGGCGGTGAGAGATATTATGGAGCCTACATATACCCTCGTAGGGTGGGCACGTAAGAAGCGCGACAGGGTCTCGCCCAGGCGTGATTTATACCCTGTAGCGGCCCGTAGCTGGTGCACACCCCTTGCTACCAGGTAATAGCCTATGTGCGAGCGTCGAGAATCACCGGGATTATCCTCCTTTGAAGCATGGGCGGACTGAAGAGCCTGTTGGGCCACCGCTCTCTCGGACTTACCAGATCGCCGTGCTATTCGCTCAACCACGTGCCGGTAGCGGTCACGGGTGGCAAAATCCATACTTGAGTAGATCCCCGCGGGATCGGCACGTAGCAGCGCTTCCATCGCGCTCTGGCTCTCCACGAAATCTGACCAATTGGTTGCCGACACCCATCGCATGCTGCTGATCGTATTACCTACGGAAGCCTGGACCGCCGAGTGCTGGCCGAACTCCGCCCGCACTGCCTCTTCCGTACTCGATCCCGCGCTTGCCAGTTCCCTTTCCAGCCACTCCAGTATGGGAGACACGGCAGGGCCTGTCTCGCGCAGTCGCTGAAATAGGCGCACGACGAATGTCTGGGTAAGTTGCTCCGTGTCGCGCTCAAGCTCCGCAGGCAGCGTGATTGGAGCGCCGAGCGAGTATGGTGGTGCCTGCGTTAGTCCTACGGACAAGAGTCGGTCTGCCCAAGCGTTTGCTGCATCCAACTGGCGTCTCGTGTTGGTTACTAATTGAGCCAGGCGGGCCAGGTTTTCGACCAACGCAAGACGGATCATGGCCGGAATCGCCCACAACTCGCCTATGTTAAGAGGAAGGGCAGACTGGTAGCCTCGGATAAATGCATCGATGTTGAGGATATCAACAATGCCATCGGTGTGGAGTATTAGTTCGCGCGCGGCGGCATAGACGCGCGGATAGCCCGCATACTCTGTATCTCCCAGCCGAGGAAGTTGGAGGTAATAGCGGCGTGGTAAGTCGACACCTATTTCGTCCACCGTGTCACGCACGATGTGATAGTTGTCCAGCAGCCACTCGTCGCCGGGCATCAGAGGCTGCTTCTGACTCGCAGAAGCGTCAAGCTGAGCGTATGTCTCCTCAAGTGCGCGCCCGCTCTTCTCAGCCTTTGCGAGAAGCGGCTTTGCAGAGACACGACGCGTTACCGTCTCATGCTCGGAAGCTAGATCATGCGCGTACTCTTCAAGCCGCTCAAGGCTGAAAAGCTCACCGCGTATTTGGTCTTGGGGGTCAGCTAAGGGGTGCGGTTGTTTGGAATGGCGGCGCCAGTCAGCAGTGAGGTCTGTCTTCATTTCGCATCGAATCTCGATGGAGGCATAACCCATTGTAGTCTAAAGAGGCGATTCTTACTACCGTCGGAGCTGGACGTTCTATTCCTGAGTTCTCCTGATGAGCGTGCCCAGTTGAGTAAGTGCTTCCTTCTTGCTAGTGGGGCGGACAGGAACTAAAGGACCAATTGGGCGCGGACCGTTTGATACACAACATTGGTGCGGGCTACCTGAACTGCCTGCGGAGCCACTTCTCGAACCGCTTCTGCATACGCACCACCCCGATCCCTGCTGACAATCTTTAGTCCCGAGCTATTGCTGTCCCACTACCGATACCGTTACCCTCCAGGTAATGGTGCCCTCTGGTCAGGCTCGGAAGCGCTGACTGCGCTGACTGCGCTGACTGCGCTGACTGCGCTGACTGCGCTGACTGCTCGTACGAGCCTCAGGATACTACCTGGGGTGGCAGGTATCCTCATAAGCTTTGCCAATCGCGTTCCCGCCTTCCCTCCCAGGGCCAGCCCAATTGCTTGCAGCCAATTCTTGCACTGTTTGGTGCGGTGAGCATAGGCGACGATCTGCTCACCCAGCCGCTCTGCAAAGGTACGGCGAGGGCATGCGGTGTTGGAGCAGACGAAGCGGCGTGCTCGTATTTGCAACTGTACACTCAATCCTCCCCAGGAGAGGTCTTGCACAGTGCGAGGGTAATAGCAGTGAATTCGGGATGAGGGCATCTGGAAGAGTGGGCAGCGGGCTGTGGGGGCAGTACTAATAACGGTGAGAAGAAGCAGTTGAGCACGAAGACCATTCTCATATTCACTCTCAGGCTGTACAAGTTGGATTAGTTTCAGACCCGAGCAGTGAGGTAACAGGAAGTCCATGTCCATTTGAGCAACGGGTTCCTCCTTGCTGAGTACTTGCCTGGTCTTCAGCGACGAAGAGAGGCTACTCAATCTACGGAAAGGGTTGGAACTCGTTACCTGACCACCAACTTTGCCTCAGAACCCACTTTCGTTCCAATGATACTCACAGGCCAAGCCCTGTGGTAAGCCCAAGATAATGCCATAGCCCCGTAGGGGCGTAAGAACAGGATCTCTACAGTCCTGTATGATATAATGACGCAACCCTCTTACGTCCCTTCGGGACTTGCCTTGGGTGGTATTCCATCTTACAAGGGTGCAACTTACTTTGCCGTTTTGTGCTAGATGGTAGTCGGTATCCCTACCAGCTATAGCCAATCGCCGTTAGGAAGGCCCTTGCCAGCACAAAATGCCCCGTCAGGTTCGGGTGTACGCGGTCGCCTGCCAGCGCATAAGGGTGGGCACTCTTCAATACCTCGTCAAACGCCGCCTGCGTGTCCACAAATACCGCTCCATACTTATCCGCCAGGGCGCGCACCGTCTCCCCATAACGGCCCATCATCTCGCGCATCGGGTCCGCCCGGTTTAGCTCGACAAAATAGGGCGTCATCAACACCAGCCCCTTCAGTTCGGGCGTAGTCGTGCGCACCAACCCCTCCAGCGTACGCGCATACTCGTCATGCGGCACCTGCTGTTCAGGCTGCAACCACCGGTCGAAATGCCTCCACACATCGTTGATCCCGATCATGATCGACAGCCAATCGGGCTTCAGGTCAAGCACATCGCTTTGCCATCGAGTCTTCAGGTCGCGCACGGTGTTCCCACTGACCCCCATATTGACGATCCGTATCCGCATTTCCGGGTAAGTTGCCCCGATCAACCCGTTCACCAGGCTCACATAACCCGTTCCAAGCGAGTCGTCGGTCGCCTCCGCCACCGGGCGCTCTCGACCGCAGTCGGTAATAGAATCACCTATGAACAGAAGTTTACTACCGGGCTGAATTAGCATCTCATTCAATTATGCTTTTGCTGAATATCCTTACGCTGAGGCCTCTTTCTTCCGCAGCCACGGCAGCCACAGCACCATGAGCACCAGCGCAAATACCGACATCCATGCCCCGAAGACGAAGGTAGCGGGTGCGCCCGCCACGCTCCACAGCCACCCCCCAAGCAAGTTGGCGGGCAAAGCCGAGAACCCGGTCAATCCGTTGAACCACCCCATAGCCGTGCCCCTGGCGCTCCTCGGTATCATGTCGGTTACAAACGCTTTGGCTACCCCCTCGGTGGCCGCTGCGTAGATGCCATATACCAGGAACAGCACCCAGGTCTGCCATGTTTGCGTTGCTATTGCCCACCCTGCGTACACCAACGAAAAGGCTCCATATCCCGTCAGCAATACCGGGATGCGTCCGAACCTGTCACTCAACACACCAAGCGGAGTAGCCAGCAGCGCGTACACGATGTTGTACCCGAAATAGAGCAGCGGCACCACCACCACCGAGCTATCCAGGTCGGCGCTCCGCAAGAAAATAAAAGCGTCCGACGAGTTGCCAACCGCGAATATCGTCGAAATGGCCGTGAACATCCAGAAGCGCGTGCCAAGTTGCGAAGCTCTTATCTGGACTTTCGGTTTGTCCTCTGCCTTCTCCTTTGCCTTCTCTGCTTCTTTTTCGGCCTCCGGTCCTGTCGCCGGTCGCTTTCTCTCTCTGAGGAACAGCAGTATAACCAGCACCGCCAGCGCGCCCGGCACAGCCGTCCACGCAAACACCGACTGGAGGTTCCCCGAAGTAGCAAGCAAGATCAAATAGGTGAGAATAGGTCCCACTGCCGCGCCCAGCGTGTCCATGCTACGGTGGAACCCGAACGCCTTGCCCATATACTGCTTGGGCGTCGAGTCGGCCATCATCGCATCTCGCGGGCTACCCCTCACCCCTTTCCCCACCCTATCCAGGAAAATCAACCCCAGGGCAGCGGGCCAACTCGATACGAGTGACAGCAGTGGCTTGACGCTATTGGAAAGGCCATACCCAAAAATAATCAGCGGCCTGCGGCGGCTCGCACGGTCGGCCATCCGCCCCGCCCCTATCTTCAACAGGCTGGCGGTGCTCTCCGCTACTCCTTCGATCAGACCAGCGATAGGCAATGGCGTGCGCAGGATCAGCACCAGGAACAATATGCGGATCGGCACGATCATCTCACTGCTGACATCGGTGAAAAAACTCACCATGCCAAGCACGATCACATTGCGCGAAATCCCCGCCTTCAGCCGCCCAAAAAGCCCCTGTGGCTGCTGTCCTGCGGCATCAGGCGTAGCCTCCGCGTCCACATTCTCTTGTGTAGTTCCAGTAACCGTAGCCATCTACAAAATTCTCACCCAAACACCCAATAACCATTCACCAACCACTCGTCACCCGGTACTCGTCACTCATCACTCAATCAATCTCCCCCTGAGGCGCATTGTTCTCAGGGAATGACCGCGCCGCCCACCATATTCCATCTAATTCCCCGTCAGGCTCGAAACGCTGGATAACGCGGCTCTGCCAGTCGGCCACATATATTCGCCCCTGGGCGTCCTGCGCCAGCCCGCCCAACCCCTGGAACTGGCCGGGCCATATCCCCGGCTCTCCTATTTTGCCCATAATCGCGTTCAACTGCGGATTGATCCTGAACACCCGGTTATTTCCCAGGTCCGACACAAGCACATCCCCGTTCTTCAGCACCAGCATCGCCTGGTATGGAATCTGTAATCCCTGTTCCGGCAGCGGCAGCGTGCTCGTCATCACCGTTCCACTGGTAGGGTCTATCCTGTTAAATATATTCGGCCCAAGCGCAAGGAGCTTACCGTTGCTATCCGGGTATATCCCGAAAGGCTGGTAAGCCACGTCCACCTCCCTTTGCAATTTGCCATCGTAATCGTAGATATAGATCTTGCCGAAGCGCGACGCCAGATAAATCCGCTCGTCATCGGTCGCCACGCACCCGCGCGTTGGCCCATAACCATCGGGAGTGGTCCAGCGAGCCGTGATATTTCCGTCTCTGTCGAACCTCAAGACCTTATACCCGGTTGGGTCCAGCGTATCCACCGTATACAGGTTGTCGTTGCGATCCACAGCCAACCCGCAGAAATCGAACGCACCCGGCAGACCCGCCCCCAGGCTCACACTCCCCGCCCCGCCGATAGGTGTCGGCGATGGTGCCAGGTTGATGTTAGCCAGCCGCAATTCCTCCTCGATCCCTACCGGCAGTATGCCAGGTCCCGGCGTTGGAGGCACAGGCGCTAGTGCCGGGCGAATGGTCCCTTTCGGCGCGCCGCTCTCATCGAAAACCCAAATAACCCCCGCGTAACCGTCCGAGGCATATATCGTGTTGTGGCTATCCACCGCCAGCCAGTACGGCGAAAAATTGACCACAGGCAGAGGTATGTTCCATCCAAACAGAGCCGAGCCGGTCGCAGGCCCGCCCCAGAACAGTACCGCCGCCACCGTCGAGATCAGGAACGCTCCAACCGCGCGCCCCAGCCAGGAAGGAGGCCGCATCAAAAACGCCCATGACCCCATCACAAGCAGGATCAGCACGATACGCAGCGGCCAGATCGCCAATATAGGCACGCTCAACGGGCTGGGTTGGGTAGTTGCTTGCACCGCCACCGTAACAAACACCAAACCCACGCCCACATAGAACAGGCGCATATTTCGGATCAGGACGGCAACCCATACCACCGCCAGTTCCAGGCCCACAGCCACCAGCGTTTCCGCGTGATAGGCTTCAAAATGGAAATACACAGGGTCGAGCCAGGCAAGGATCCACGCCGCCCCCGTCAGGAAGATCGTCGGGATCAATAGATCGCGGCCCTCCCCTGCGGGTGCCTCGACGTTGATATTCCCCTCCATGGGTGTTACGACGGCAGCGGTTTCGCCTGTGCTTATCTCGCTGTTAGGTGTTTCGCCGGTCAGTGAGGAAGTCATAACATTCTTTCATTGGCAAGTATACACTATCCGGCGCTTCCATCAAAAGGACCGCCAGGCGACCTTCCTCACCTCTCTACCTACCCCAATACCCCACCCAAATATCAGCGTTCTTCTCGCCCCTGCCACGCTTCCCACTCGCCGTCGTGCAGGGTGCGCCCCTTACCGGTGACACTCCATACCCCACGCCCCGCTATCTCCGTCAGCCCCTCGGCTTGCAAGGCGCTCTGGGCCACCGACACGCGCTGCCCGAACTCCGCCGGCGGCGGCGTAGGCACTTCGGGGAACCATCGCGCCACCGACACGATAGCATCAGCGCGGCTCAACTCGCCACCCGCCATCACCAGGGCGTGCAGCAACGGCAAATGCAGGCGCGATGCTCCCGGCAATCCCAGTTTCCGGCGCTGTCCCTGTACCCCTCCTGGTATCGCTGACTGGGCTGAATAGTTCATCGGAGCAGCCCCAGGAGGCGTGACCGACACGTTCCCTTCCTGCGACACCATATATACACACGCGCGTGATGCCGCCATGAACCACCGCAGACGCTGTAGATAGCGCACATAACTCGCCATTGCCGGGATCGCCAGCCCAAGCTCAAGGTCCGGGTCCGCCCCCCTCCCCAGTGCAATATCTAGTACAGCCTGCGCGATCCAGCCCCTGGCCACCACTTCCGGGCGAGAGTTGCGCGGTTGCCCAGCCAGCGAGCCGCGAGTGTAGAGGGGACTCGGCCAGCCGCGCACCACAACCAGGCGTTGAATGCTAACGCCGTCGTTTGTACGCTCGGCTACTATTTCCAGGCCCTGCTCCGCAGGCACAGGATGGCCGGGGCTGAGAATGCTGAATCCCTCTTCCACCTTCATATATTCTATGACACGTGCCTGCACGTTCCCTTCCCAGAACCAATCGTCCTCTCGCTTCCACTCACCTTCCATTAAGCGCGTTCCTCCATCAAAGAGATTTTCCGCCTCTCCCATCAAAGAACACTCCACATGTTCTTACTCAATTACGCTCCAAATCTACCATTTCATATTCAGGGGAAAGTAACTCGAAAAGTATATCATTATTGTACAGTCAGTATATTGCCCTTAGGATTATTCTAGAATTCGCTACGACTATCTATTGACAAGCGTTGCCGAGTATGCTATGGTGGTCTCGATAACAGAGAAAAGAAAAGCTCCTTTCCTTTCTTGTCACAACGAGCCGGGGCCGCCCGGCTCGTTGAATTTAACCCTCTCTTTAGTGATCACCTCGCCGCCTTTGCCCCCGAATTAGCCGTTGTCGCTTGCGTACCGTTCGCGCCCTTTTCCCACCAGCTTGCCTCCGAGTTGGCCCAATCTCTATTACCCGCCACGCGCCGCTGGCAATAGGCATACAGCGCGTCGAATACCAGCAGCATCCGCTCTACCATCTCATCATCGCTGCTGCACAGCGCGTTCATCCCCTTGGCGATAGCGCGCAGCCCCTCGCCCTCTTCCACCGATCCAGGCTCTTTGGTTTCCGCTCCACGCACGATTTCGCCCATAAGAGCCAGCGCATCGTTGCTCTCGTCCAGCTTGTACTCGGCCAGCAACTCCTGAAACGAAGTGCGTTCACGGGTGTCGGGTGTTTCGGCTACCGTGTTGTGAAATGGCAGCGCCCCGGCCTCAACCACCTCCGCCATCTCGCTTGCTTCCGCGTAAATGAGCTCTGCACGCGGGTCCAGGTGGCGTTTTATCAGCCATGCGCAGGCCACGCGGTCCATGCGCACCCCTCTCCTCGTTACCCACTTCATACGAGAACCTCCTCCTGTATATATCTCAGTATATACTCCCCTCCAAATGATGTTAATAGCACATCAAAGAGGCAGAGAAATATATACTAATCTTAAGAAGATAAATGCTTACCTTAAGATTATACCATACTATTGCCAAAAAAGTAAATATTCATTGACACCTCTTTCATGTGCTGATATAATAGGCGCGTTAATGGGCTCACAGCGCCTCTGGAAAGGATATTACCTTGCCTACAAGTCTCTCCTTCAAGACCAGGCGACGGCTAAGCACCGTTGCAATCTCGGTTATCCTCCTTTCTTCCCTCCTTTCGGCTTGCGATAGCACATCCCCCACGGCCACGCCCGCTCCTTCGGCCACCACCGGCACCTCTGCCTCTACCGAATCCACTGCTACCACCTCAAGCTCAAGTTCTCCAGATGCCACCTCTACCACTGCTCCTGAGCCTACCCAGGCGGGCGCGGAGCAACTTAGCGGTGAGCTGAGCTTCCTCGTGTTCGGCGAGCCTGCCGAGGCTAAGGCCTTCGTTGATGTGGCCGCTGGGTTTATGGAAGCCAACCCCAACGTAAAGATAAACACAACCGAGGTCCCTTCGCAACCTGACCATTTACAGAAGCTTGCCACCTCCTTTGCTGCTGGCGACCCGCCCGACGTGTGGGTGATTGACTACCGCCGCTACGGCCTCCTTCAAAACGCCGGCGTCACCGAGCCTGTCGGCCCCTACCTCGATAAGAGCACCATCATCCAGGCCAGCGATTTCTACACGCAACCTCTTAAGCCCTTCACCTATAATGGCGTGCTACAGTGCCTACCCATGAATATGTCCAGCCTGGAGGTCTACTATAACAAAGACCTCTTCGATAAGGCGGGCGTCCCCTATCCCAAGGATGGCTGGACCTGGGACGACTTCGTCAACGATGCCAAGGCTATCTCCGCCCTCAGCACCCCCGACGAAAAGATCTGGGGCCTCGGTATCGATCCCCAGTTGATCCGTCTTGCCCCCTTCATCTGGCAGAACGGCGGCGACATCGTTGATAACGTGGACCACCCAACCCGCTTCACCCTTGACACCCCTGCGGCCAAAGAGGCTTTCCAGTGGTTCGTAGACCTCTCCGTGAAATACCACGTCGTAGCCACCCAGGAAGAGAATATCTCCGAGCTTGACGAGACCCGCTTCCTCTTCAACACTCTCGGTATGTTCCTCCTTAGCAGGCGCGTTGTTCCCGCCCTCCGCACCGCCTCCGGCTTCGATTGGGACGTGGCCCCCCTGCCCGTTGGCAAAGAGAAGGTCAGCATCCTCCATACAGATGCTTATTGTATGTCAAAAGCCTCACCGAACAAAGATCTGGCCTGGAAGTTCATCGAGTATGCCAACGGCCCTGAGGGCCAGGTCATAGCTGCCAGGACCGGGCGCACGGTCCCCTCCCTCATAAGCGTAGCCGAATCGCCTGTCTACCTACAGTCGGACAAGCCCCCCAAGAGCAGCGATGTCTTCCTCGACATGGGCCCCTATCTGCGTGCGACATCTCAAATCGCCACCTGGCCCGATATTGAGCTAAAGGCCAACGCCCTCATCACCGAAGCGTTCTACGGCCATATTACTGTGGACGAAGCGATTGAACAGATTGAGGAGGTCACTGCCGACGATTTCAACTCGGAACACTTCCCCAGCACAATCATCATCCCCACCCCTGTCCCCGGCAGGCATGGAGAGGACGACTAGCTGCCAGGAGTATCGTCCAGACATTGCGCTCTGAACTTCCCATCACGTATCGCGTATCACATTTCACGCGTGATACATGACACGACTGCGGTAATAACACACAAGCAAGGAGGGATGTGAATGAAAAAGGTATTGATCCTGGCGGTGATAGGCCTACTGGTGTTCGGTTTTGGTCCCGCCCGGCACGCATTCGCCCAGAGCAAAGTGGTGCGTCTCACTCTTATAGATGAGAACGGCTCAGGCGAAGACGGCTCGGCCCAGCTAACCGACCAGGGTGATGGTACCACTAAGTTTGAGCTTATTATGCTCAACATGCCCGAAGGCGACGTGCAGCCCGCTGCCGTCCACGAAGGCTCTTGCGCCAACCTTGATGCCGACGAGGTCTATGCCCTCGAAAGCGTCAAAGAGAGCAGATCGACCACAATCGTCAACTCCTCTCTCGCCGATCTCACGGCGGAAAAGCACGCGATCACCGTCTACAGGTCTGACTCCGACAAAACAATCATCTCCTGCGGCAACCTTCCCACCAACACAAGCTCCTCAGGCGGCGAAATGACCCTGGATCAGGTGCTCACCGCTCTCCACGATCAGGCCGAAGAGATTGAAGGCCAGGTCAAGAAGCAAGAGAACGACGCCTCGCTCAACGCTTACGATGCCTATCACGTCATCTTCGCGGCTCATGAGGACGCCATCAAGGCCAAGAACGAAGATGTCTGGCAAGAACTTGAGGACGCCATGCACGAGGTCCAGAATGCCATCAATGAAGGCAACTGGGACGAGGCAGCCGAAAATGCCGAGAAACTTGTGCAGACCATAGAGGATGCCCAGGAGGAACTGGGCGGCTCGGCAGCAGCCTCTATGTCCGTGGACGAGGCCCTCGATAAATTGGGTGAGCAAGCCAACGACCTTGTCCGTGAAACCGGTAACAAAGACGACCCAGGCTCCAAAGCCGCCTATGATGCCTACCACGAGACCTTTGCCGCTAACGAGGCCGCCATCAAGGCCAAGAGCGAAGACTCCTGGCAAGAGTTGGAAGACGGAATGCACGAGGTGAACGATGCCATCCAGGCTGGCGACTTTGAAAAAGCCAACGAGGCCGCCAAAGAACTGGTAACGCGTATCAACGAAGCCAAGGAAGCCATCAGCGGCACTTCCAGTGGCACTTCCGATAACAGCAGTAGCACCGGTGGCACTATGTCGCTCGATGCGGTCTTCGAGACCCTCAGCGACCAGGCTGCCGACATCGTGCGCGAGACCGGCAACGGGGATGCGACAGGCTCTCAGGCTGCGTATGACGATTACCATGCCACCTTCGCCGCCAACGAGGACGCCATCAAGGCCAAGAACGAGAGTGCATGGCAATCTCTGGAAGACGGAATGCGCGAAGTACGTGACGCCATCCAGGCTGGCGACTTCGATAAAGCCAATCAAGCTGCCAAAGAGCTTCAGACCACCATCCAGGAGGCCGAGGACGTAGTTATGGGTGGCGGCAACGCGCCTCTCCCCACGACGGGCAATGGCAATTCGTCTACCCTCAGCCTCACCGGCGTTGCTCTCGCGTTGCTGCTCATGGCGCTAGGTGTTGCCGCCAGGCGCGTCTCCTACCGCTTGCACTAGAGCGCACAACGCTTTCCCCCGCGCAGAGATGCCTAAGAATCCCTGCGCGGGGACGCCGCCTACTAAGTAGGACGGCCCCGAACCTCGAAACCCCTTGTGTTTGATATCGATTAAGCAAGTAAGAAAGAAACATTAGATATTTATCAAACACATGGCTGGCTGAAAGAAATATTCTCAAAAACATCAGGAGGAACTATGGAAAGGATCGGAATATCAGAACGGAAAAACCGGAAGTGGGCGATATTGGCCCTGGCAGCACTGGCCCTTTCTCTCCTTCCTGCAGGGATGAGGCCCGCACTCGCTCAAGGGGACTCGCGTACCTTCACGGAAACAGGCAAGACCGTCAGCGGTAAATTCCTGGCATATTGGAACGATCACGGTGGCCTGGCTCAGCAGGGCCTCCCGATCAGCGACGAAATGCAGGACCAATCGCCTCTCGACGGCAAGACCTACACGATGCAATACTTCGAGCGAGCGGTCTTCGAGATGCACCCTGAAAACCAGGCTCCCAACGACGTACTGCTATCGCTCCTGGGTGTCTTCCAGTTCACCAAGCTTCACCCTCAGGGCGTCGCTGATGCCAAGGCCAGCACCGACAATCCCGCCACATTCAGCGAGACCGGTATGACCATCGGTGGCAAGTTCCGCGACTACTGGGAGAGCCACGGCGGCCTTGCCCAGCAGGGCTACCCCATCTCTAACGAGTTCGATGAAGTAAGCCCCCTCGACGGCAAAACCTATACAGTCCAGTACTTCGAGCGCGCCGTCTTTGAGCTTCACCCTGAGAACACCGCTCCCAACGACGTGCTTCTGTCTCAGTTGGGCACGTTCCAGTATCAGAATGTGACCGACCTCTCCTTCACGGACTGGACCGGCACCACCCACACCCTCCCCAAGCGCCCAACCAGGATCGTCTGCCTCACGGGCTTCTGCGAGGATGCCCTCTTCCAGCTTGGTATCGAGCCTGTGGCCGTCAGCGACACGCTCTACAAGCAGCCATACCTCTGGGGTCCCGATAAGGACTTCCCCGCTATCGGCGGCGGTTTCGGTGCTCCCAATCTGGAAGACATCGCCAAGGCGACCCCCGACCTCGTTATTGGCTTCCAGAACCTCATCCCGCAGCGCGCAGCCATCGAGAAGATCGCGCCTCTCTTTATCATCAACCCCGGCAAGTTCGAGGATACAATCGACAATCTGCGCATCCTCGCCCGCCTGACCGGCACTTCCTACAAGGGCGAGCAGGCCATCAAGGCGTTCTACGCCAAGCTAAACGCCTACCGCGCCAAGTCGCCCAACAATCAGGTGCCTGTGCTTCTCTTTGGCAATAGCGTCAACTTCAGCATCTTCACCCAGCCCTCCATGCCGGGTAGCATCCTCACCGCCGCTACCTACTATCCGTGGCCCGCGGAAGGTGGTCCGCTCTCCCCCGACCAGGAACCGGGTTCCCTCCAGTATTCCCTTGAGAAGCTGCTGGACAAAGACCCCGACGTGATCCTCTCGATCACCCAGGGTTCCGGCGCTAACGGCAAGCTCTCGGAGATACTTGCCAAGAACCCGATCTGGAGCCAGCTCAAGGCCGTGAAGAACGGTCGCGTATACGAGGTAAACTTCTCCAACTACGTCACCGGGCGCGGTCTCATCTCCCTGGGCCTGGCCCTCGATGACGCAATGATGAAGATCTATCCCGACACCTTCACTAAACCACTACCGTAATGGTATAACCGGCAAATAGACTGGGGATCAGGCGTAAAACCTGATCCCAATCCCTGTCCTTGTTCAATCATGTCCACAATTACCCAAGCTCAACCCCTATATCGCACTTCCCGGGTTAGCCGCCTGATTCTGGTGCTCATCGTACTCGTCCTGGCTTTGCTTGCACTCATGCTGCTCGGCTTGATGCTTGGCATCCCTCAGCTAACCCTCTCCGACCTGATCGTGGTCGCCCAGGGTGGAGGCAGCCGTCTTGCCGGCATCGTCGTGCCACAATTGAGACTCCCCCGCGAAGTATTGGGCGCTATGGCTGGCGCTATGCTTGCCCTCGCGGGCACCATGTTCCAGGACTCGATGCGCAACCCCCTGGCAGGCCCTGAGCTTATCGGTGTTTCCAGCGGTGCGTCCTTCGTAATGGCAGCCATCGTCATATTCCATCTTCCTGTTCCCTGGGAGTTATACCCCGTCGCGGCTCTCGCCGGGGGTATGTTCGCGGGGAGCATCGCCCTCTTTTCCATGCGTCGCCTGGGCGACCCTGTTCGTCTCGTCCTCATGGGCGTATCGGTTAGCGCCCTCCTGCACGCCGGTATCATTGCCATCATCAGCCTGGGCGAGCAAAATGACGTGGGATTGCTCTACCTCTATCTCCTCGGCAGCCTGGCGAACCGCACCTGGGACTATGTAAATCTGGTGTGGCCCTGGGCGGTTGTCTGCATCCCCCTCTCCCTCATGATGGCGCGCCCCCTCAACCTCCTTCAATTGGGCGATGAGATGGCCGAGGGATTGGGCCTGCACGTGGTCAGGTGGCGCATCCTCATTATGACCATTGGCGCTATGATGGTGGCTTCTGTTGTCGCCGTGGCAGGCCCAATAGGCTACGTTGCCCTGGTGTGCCCTCATATTGCGCGGCGGCTTATGAGAACCACCGATGCGCGTGTGGTATTGCCGGTGGCTATGCTGTTGGGCTCTATACTTCTCGTCGGGGCCGACCTCCTGGCGAAGAACCTCTTCTCCCCACTAGAATTACCCGTTGGCCTCTGGACTACCCTCATCGGCGGGCCTCTCCTTGTGGTGATGATGCGACGGCAGTTAGCTGGTGCAAAGGCGATGAGATGACCAGCCCTTCCAGCGAGTACCAGGTACCAGGCAGCGAGTACCGGGCTGCCGCTGCCAAATATCGCCTGCCTGCCGCCGTCGGTCAGCCTTTCCTCGTGCGCAACTTCCCTATCGTCCTGGTGGCGGGCGTGCTCTTGCTCGGCATCCTCATCCTGGCCCACATCAATATCGGCACGGCTGACATTTCCGTCCAGGACATAATTAAAGTGCTCACCGGCCAGAAGGTTGACGATGTAACCTACACAATCGTCCACGAACTGCGCTTGCCTCGCGCTCTCGTAGCGGTGCTGGCGGGCGCGATGCTCGCCCTCGCTGGTGCGATCATGCAGACCGTTACCCGCAACCCGCTGGCCGACCCCGACCTCACCGGGGCGACTTCGGGCGCGGTCTTCTTCGCGGTGTTGTGGCTCTCTCGCCAGTTGTTCTATCGCAACGTCGCTCCACCCGATATCAGCGTACCCGCCATCGCGATGGTAGGCAGCGTGCTCACCGGAGGATTTGTCTACTTCTTGAGCCGGGGCCGCGACCGCCAATCCAACACCATCCGTATGGTATTGACCGGCGTGATGATAAGCGCGATCTTCCGCTCGCTAACCTCCCTCATCTTGCTGATAAACCAGAACGCTACCAGCGGAATCCTCACCTGGATCATAGGCTCGCTCAATGGCGTCACCTGGGAACACTGGGATACCATCTGGCCCTGGGCTGCTTCCACCATACCTATAGGCATAGGCTGTGCGGGCGTCGCCAATGTTCTCCACCTCGGCGACGACATAGCCTCCGGCCTCGGCTCGCGGGTCGAGCGTTCGCGCCTCCTCCTCTTGTTCGTGGCGGTACTTCTCACCGCTGCCTCCGTATCGGTGGTAGGCGCGTTGGGCTTTCTCGGTCTGATTGCTCCACATATCGCCCGCCGGCTGGTAGGAAATGATTCCAGGCGCGTCTTCCCTCTGAGCGCCATCATAGGGGCGACTATACTAATCCTGGCAGATATTTTTGCCAGGAGCCTGACCGAAACCGTGCCTCTCCCGGTCGGGGCGGTCCTGGCGCTGGTGGGCACGCCTTTCTTGATCTACTTATTACGCAGGGGAATAAAAAGGGGCTAGAATGAATGATAATCCGGTAAGTAAGAACGGTTCGCTACCCGGGAACCCATCCGCGAACGGCCATAAACCGGTTCTCAGGGCCGACACACTCAATATCGGTTACGGCCAGCACATTGTGGTTGAGGGCCTGTCTCTCGACCTGCTGAAGGGCGGCGTTACCGCGCTCGTAGGCCCGAACGGTTCGGGCAAATCAACCCTGCTGAAAACTCTGGCCCGATTGCTCCAGCCAAGCTCAGGCGCGGTCTACCTGAACGGCAAGGCCATCTCGCGTATGCCCACTTCTGCAGTAGCCCAGGAGATCGCTGTACTTCCTCAGGGTCCCGTCGCCCCCGCAGGCCTTACGGTTGCCGAGTTGGTAGAGCAGGGCCGCTACCCGCACGCCGGGCCTCTACGAATGCTTCGCAAGCAAGACTATTCCGCTATCGGCGAAGCCATGCGCCTCACCGGCATGGAAGACTTCGCCCACCGCTCTCTCGACAGCCTGTCGGGAGGCGAGAAGCAACGCGCCTGGATAGCCCTCGCTCTGGCCCAGGAGACCCCGGTCCTCCTGCTCGACGAGCCTACCACCTTCCTCGACATAGGCCACCAGCTTGAAGTGCTGGAACTGGTAGAACAACTCAACCGGAACAAGGGCATGACGGTAGTGCTCGTACTGCACGACCTGAACCATGCAGCCCGCTACGCCGGCAGGATGGTAGCCCTCAAAGAGGGGCGCATAGTCGCCGATGGCTCGCCTTCGGAAGTGCTGACATCCACCCTCCTCACCGATCTATTCGGAGTACACGCCCACATAATTCCCGACCCCGAAACAGGCAAGCCGGTCTGCCTCCCTTACGCAGTAGTAACTCAGGAACAAGAGCAACCCATCAACAAACCATGAACCGGCTACCGGCAACCGGCAACCAATTATCACAAGGAGCCAACAACAATGCAATTGGTAACCCGCAAAGGAGCCAGATTCGACCGCACCGCCTGTGCCTGGATCATCAGGCGCTATATAGACCCTGGCGCCGAGTTTGGCTTCCTCACCGCCGAGGAAATGCCCGCCGCCATCGAATCGGGTGCGAAAGCCTTCCACAACTACGCCTGGACCGGCAACCGCGTCGACGTTCCAGCAGATCGCATCAACTTTCCTCGCCTCCTTGAGCTTTACGGTCTCGACAAAGACCCCGCCCTCGTCAGCTTTGGTGGGCTTGTCCGCAAAGCCGAGCGCAGTGGTCGCAACAGCGACGGCAGCGAGCAATACGGCTTGTGGGCAATCGCCAACGGCATGAGCAAACTAGCCGGTGGCGACGATGCCGCCTTCACCGACCGCATGATGCCCGTCTACGATGCCCTCTACGCCTATTGCCAGGCCCTGGAAGCAGGCAGCACAGGCTGGGGACCTGAGTTAGCCCCACTCGTCACTCGTCACTCGTCACTCGTCCCCCAAAGAGAGTCACAAAACACACATGGATGACGCTCCACAATACATAGCGCCTTTACTGCAAGCCGTTGCTGCCCGGCCTGAGGCCGCAACCTACTACCTGGATCTCGTCAGACTCCTCCAGGAGCACGACCGCGCCCACTCCAGCGACCTCCTCGGCACTCTCTCCCAGTACCTCTACCATGCAGGCAACGTCACCCGCGCCGCGAAGGCCCTCTACCTCCATCGTAGCACCCTTCTTCACAGGCTTGGCCGCATCACAACCCTCACTTCCCTCGACCTCTCCGACCCTTATGTGCGCCTGGCGCTCTGGGTTAGTGTGCTACTCGTAGAGAATGTTAGAAGCTCAAAGTGATTTCCTCAAAACATTTCTTGTAGATGATCTATCAATTCAGAATAGAATTTGTTATAATTAGGCTCCGAACAGCGCGTCCTGCGACTGTTCACTGTGCCTTAACGCAGCCGCCACGAGTTGATAGTCTACTGGTTCGCTTCCCCGTGGGAGGCTCGTGATACACCGGATACTCAGCTAGGTCTTATTGTGAAAGGAGCACGCAGATGCACAGGATTCGTCCCTCTATTGCGGTGGCTGTAATGGCTCTACTAGGTGCCGTTGCACTATTCGGCGCTTTCGCCGCAGGCGCCGGCCCGCGCACCGTTGCATTATCTGACTCGGAGCTAACGGTACCGAGAGCAAACATGGGAATGGCAGCCAACTTCCAGGCATCGCCAGCCACAGGCAAAGGGAGCACAGCCTCCCTCCCCTTCGCCAATATTCGGGTCAACCAGGACCAGGGAATAGAAGCTCAAAATGAGCCTTTCATAGCTGTCAATCCGTCCAATGCCCGCCACATCGTGGTAGGAGCCAACAACTGGGAAGCAGGCAATGGCCGCTTCGAAGTCACAGCCTACGTCTCCTTTGACGGAGGAGTGAGTTGGGCCACCTCCCACCCATACATCGATAGGAACGCAGGTCGCCTCAACGCCGCAGACCCCACAGTATCATTCGGGCAGGACGGAACGGTGTACTTCGGGTTCGTAGCCATGACCCCAGCCCCAGGAGCAGTGGCAGTGTCCACCTCCCATGATGGAGGGCTGAGTTGGTCCTCCCAAAGTTGGGCCACCCCCTTCACCACCCAGGCGGACAAGCCGGCCATAGCAGAGGCAGCGGGCAAGCTGTACGTCTTCTACCAGAACACCTCCCTGATGAGCACAGTATCCTCAAACGGAGGAGCAAGCTGGTCAGCAGCCTCCACGATAGAGGCAGGAGGGAAGAACGCAGCCCCAGTAGTGGACAGCCACGGCAACGTATATGTCTTCTACAACACCCCCACCGCCATCAGGGTAGCCCGCCCAGGAATGGGAAGGATAGTGACCGTGTCGGACGCAGTAGCGCTGCAATCGAGGCCGGTGCAGTACCGAGCGGGAGTATACCCGACAGCGGGAGTAGACGGGCATGGAGTGCTGTACGTAGCATGGGCAGATGGTAGGAACATCAGCACAGGCAACGACATCATGGTCTCACGGTCAACCAACGGGACGAGTTGGAGTGGAGCCGAGAGAGTGAACACAGACGCAGGGTATGCAGACCAGTTGATGCCGGCGCTAAGTGTAGGGAGAGACGGGGCAGTATCGATAGCATGGTTAGACACTCGGAATGACCCGTCAAGAGTGAACTACGACGTGTACATGGCCCGCTCAGAAGATGGAGCAAGCTGGAGTGGGGCAAACAGCAGGGTAAGTGCGGTGTCATCGAACCCGAACAACGACCCGAGGATGCAAGGGCAGCTAATCGGGGACTACTTCGCACTAGGAGCGGGAGATGGAGGAGTGTACGTGGTATGGACAGACACTCGGAATGCCAACGAGGACATCTACCTCGCTCCTGTCCCTACCTCTAACAACTAGACACCCAGCGACCCAAGCGTTCACGGTGGAAGGTCGTGTGTTCGAGTGAGCGGTAAGCAAGCGACTTGAGCACACACCCACCTACCGGCACATTGGGATTGCCGGCCATGAGAGCGGTCCTGCTTGGCGGGATCGCTCTTACTTTGTTAATATAGACCCGAAAGGCGCTACGCATCGGCATGGAGAAAAGCAATCACCGCACAAGCAAAGCAGCCCGTCCCCTGGCCTTCGCACTGATCCTCGCCACCCTGGCGGTTGCCGCGTTGGCTATTACCTCCGGTGCAGAATCAAGCGTCGGGGCCTCCCCTCACACTCCCGCCATCGTGGGCGTTCCCACCTGGGGTGCCGATATTGTCGTCAACCCAACCCCACGGCAAACTCCATCCGGCATGCGCAACTCCGACGTAGCAATCAACCCCACCGATCCCAACAACCTGGTAGCCGCTTTCGAAAACTCCAGCTACGTTGTCCTGGAAACCGATCATGCCTGGAGCACCGATGCCGGGCGTACCTGGCGCACAGGCGCTCTCACCAACTCCTGGGGCTTGCCCGACTACGGTCCATTCGGCGATGTCAACGTGGCCTTCGATGCATACGGTACCTCCTATCTCTCCACCCTCGCCCTTTCTACTACCACCTCCCTGCTGGCCGTAGTTACCTCCACCAACGGCATGTCGTGGAGTCAGCCCAGCATAGCGGCAACCTCCTTCTACACAGAGTATCGCTCCTATACAGACCTGTCCGTAGATCAGCGTACCACCGGTCCATACGCGGGCAGCGTCTATCTCTTCTACTTCTACAGCAATGTGGCACTGGAGCCTTATTGGCGCGGCATCTGGCTGCGCTATTCGCGTGATAGTGCTAAGACCTGGAACGGCGCAGACGTTCAGGTCTCCGATACCGGCCACTACTCATCCACCTTCCCAACTTCGGCGGTCGCTCCCGACGGCACCGTCTACGCCGCCTGGGAGTTCCTCCCCGATGGCTACGTCTTCAACCCGCATGAGCTTTATCTGGATCGTAGCACCGACGGCGGCCAGACGTGGGGTGTGGATCGCCTCATCACCGGCGCACCCATTCAAAATGCAGGCGGGCGTGACTTCGAGCAGAGAGAACTGGCCCTTACTGTGAAAACCGCTTGCACAGGCATATCCCTGCTGCGCCTTTACCATCGCCCATCTATTGCCCTCTCCCCATTCGATTCCAATACCGTTTACGTCGCCTGGACCGATGGCCGTTGGGATACCACCGATTTCGTCTGCGACCGAGATTTCAGGCATTCCGATGTAGCCTTCAGCAAGACCACCGACGGCGGCCTCACATGGTCTGCGCCAATCCGCATAAACGATGACCCAATCGCAAACGGTATCGATCAATTTCTACCAACCCTGGCCGTATCCGCTGATGGCACTATCGGCGCTACCTGGTACGATAGGCGCGACGACCCGCACAACAGTAACGCAATGTACGACCTGATGTACTCTCAATCTACCGATGGCGGCCTTACCTGGAGCCCCAACCGGCGGGTGAGTGATACCACCAGCGATCCGGACAATGTCCAGGATGTCAAATCAATAGACGAACTGGGCTCTCGCAAATCCCTTGTGTTCGGCCCCGACTACGTTATAGCCACCTGGCTCGACACCAGGCTCGGCCAGCACCAGGGCGATCTCTTCCTTGATAGAGGCACATTCCCACTCATCACGCCGAGTCCCATCTCGATCCCCACTGACACCCCAACACCCACCGCCACTGTTGTGCCCACTAATACAAGCACATCCATACCAACTCTCACATCCACTCCCCTATCCATCCCCACCTCCACCTCCACCTCTACCGTCACTCCCACTATATGCTCCATCCAGTTCTCAGACGTGGCCGAGGGCAACACCTTTTATCCCTACATCCACTGCCTGGCCTGCCAGGGCATAATCAACGGCTATCCCGACGGCACCTTCCGCCCAGCCAACGCCGTCACCAGGGGCCAGCTTGCCAAAATAGTAGCTAACGCCGCCAACCTGTTTGATCCTCCCGGTTCCCAACTCTTCCAGGATGTGCCCCCAGGCTCAACCTTCTACGACTATATCCAGCGCCTGGCTAACCAGGGTTACATCTCAGGCTACCCATGCGGCAACCCTGAGCCGTGCGTATCCCCTGCCAACCTCCCTTACTTCCACCCCGCTACCCCTGTTTCGCGCGGCCAGATCACCAAAATAGTAGCCAACGCCGCCAACCTGTTTGATCCTCCCGGTTCCCAACTCTTCCAGGATGTGCCCCCAGGCTCAACCTTCTACGACTACATCCAGCGCCTGGCTAACCATGATGTGATGAGCGGTTACCCATGCGGCAACCCTGAGCCATGCGTCCCTCCCTCCAACCTACCCTATTTCCGCCCCAACGCGGGGGCCACCAGGGGTCAGGTCTCCAAGATCGTGTCCAACACCTTCTTCTCCGATTGCAATCCCCAGGCCCCCTAACACTCCTTCATAGAAATTACTTTCATCAAAAGAATATTTTTCCTACAGAATGACCTTACCTTTGGGCACAGTTACTGCTACACTTAAGCTTGACGTACCACGGGCAAACCTGACTATATTGCTCACAGCCTACATAGGAGGCATATAAAATGAACGCAACTCTCACCGATACCACCGGCCAGGCACTCGCCAACACCGCGCAGCAGCTTGATCAGTTGATCCACCAGGTTCGCAGCCAGATCGCCAACGTCCGCGAACCCAAAGCACAGGCCCTCTTCGAGACCACAGCCGAAGTACTTATCGGCCTCAAGAAAGCCTACACCGACTACAAGACCGGCGGCGAAGACGCCTGGAAGTAAGCAACCTGATATGTCTGCATGACATATCAGATTCCCAACAAGAACATGAAACATCCAGAATTTTAGATTCAGCTTCGCAAACGTGCAATCTGGTTCTAAAATAGCCAAAATGGCGGCGAAGCCGCCATTTTGGCTATTTTAGAATGCCCCTCCCCGAAATTTCGGGGAGGGGTTGGGGTGGGGTCGTTGGGCGTTTCCAATCTATTTTGCGCACGAATCGAAAATTCGAGATGTCTTATGACTTATTTACTACCTCTTTTCCTAACTGGTGAGCCAAACACTCACAAAATCTGGTGCACTCCCGCAAACCGAGTTGCCTGGTTGCGCGAGGTAACTCCTAGCTTGCTGTAAATAGACCGCAAATGCGCATGCACAGTGTGGAAACTGAGCGTAAGGTGCTCCGCTATCTCCGCATATGTTAGCCCGGCGACTAGCAGCCGCAACACCTCAAGCTCCCTGTCCGTCAGATCATAGGGATTCTGCGTAGAGATTTGCGCCTCCGCTCCTGCGACCTGTGGAAGCTCTTCCACCGCCAGGGCGTATGCGCTGTCGAGCGACATTGCCCTGCCCTCTGCCCAGGCCGCCTTCCATCCGTCCGCATCCATTTGTGCCGCCCCACGCTCCAAATCCCGCTCGTAAGCCAGGCGCTGGCTCTCGTACATGGTAGCCCCGGTCTGCTCGCGTAGTGCCTCGGCTGCCCCGAACAACCGCGCTGCCCTCTCAGGCTGCCCCACAGCCGCCCACACCCCCGCCAGGTCAGCCAGGTCCACCGAAACCCCCGGCTTATCGCCCAACTCCCCTGTCAAAATAAGGCTTTCGGTCAGCAGCTTGTGCGCGCCCGCATCGTCCCCTTGATGGTGCTTCATTTGGCCGAGATTGTGCAGCGCTGCCGTCAGGTAATACTTGTCCTGCAACTCGCGCCCGATATCCAGGCACTCCTCATACGCCCTGGCTGCTCGTTCAAAATCCCCCTGGTATCGCAACGCCAGGCCCAGGTTGTTAAGCGCCTGTGCGGTACCTCGCTTATCCTCCATCACCCTCCACTCGGCCAGGTTTCTCTCAAAATAACCTTGTGCCAGCACAAAATCGCTCCTGTATATCGCCACCAACCCCAGGCTGTTGAGAGCGTACATCTCACCCCTTATATCCCCCAGCGTGCCCCATAGCGCAAGACTCTCCTCCAATATGGCTTCTGCATGTGCGTAATCGCCCTGCCGCAGGGCAAGCCTCCCAGCCCCGTTCAATGCTTCCGCCCTCAATGCTGCCGGTAAAGTGTCTTTGTTTGCCAGTATGGCATCCAGCCAATGTTGGCCTTCGCCCAGGTGGCCGCGCAATAGCCAGAATCTCCACAGCGCCACGGCCATCCGCGCCCCGATCTCAGGTTCACTCTCCACAGTCCACGCCAGCGCTGCCCGCAGATTATCGTGCTCCTCCTCCAATCGTGTCAGCCATATCTGCTGGTCGGGGCCTGCCATCCCCCTCTCTGCTTCCTCCGCCAGGGCCATATAATACCGCGCGTGCGCCCGCCGCGTGTTCCCCACCTCGCCGCTCGCGGCCAACTGCTCCACGGCGTACTCCCTGATCGTCTCCAGCATATAGAGCCTGCTTTGTACAACCTTCGTATCCTCTTGCCTCAACAAACTCTTGTCCACCAGCGAAGCCAGTGCTTCCAGCAGACCTGTTTCGTCCGCTCCCGCCTCACCCACCGGGTTACATACCGCAGCTACACCCTCGAGAGTGCAACCCCCGATGAAAACGGACAGCCGCCGGAACAATTGCTGCTCGTCCCGCTCAAGCAAATCGTAGCTC
Organism: uncultured Chloroflexia bacterium; assembly: GCA_963797095.1. GTDB lineage: Bacteria > Chloroflexota > Chloroflexia > QHBQ01 > JADMIH01 > JADMIH01. The sequence continues at coordinate 708,402 of CAWCNY010000002.1, forward strand.
CACCCTATGGCGTCGCGCAATGTCTGGTGCCGGGCGGGCGCATCTCTCGTGCCGCTTGTCAGCCACGGCAACCTGCGCTCTAACCGTGCCAGCATCGCTACCGGCGAAAGCAAGCGAATGCGCGATGCCGCCAACTCAATAGCGAGCGGCAGCCCGTCCAGGTGATGGCAAATAGCGGCCACTTCTGCAGCGTTTGCCTGGGTTAGCATGAAATCGGGCTGTGCTGCCTGTGCCCTGGTTACAAACAGGCGCACCGCCTCTACCCGCGCCAGAAATTCGAGCGGTGGGAGATGTTGCAGATCAGGCAGCGTCATGGGTGGAACCGGATAACCCTGCTCCCCCGACAGACGAAGCACCTCGCGACTCGTTACCAACACCTTGAGCCTGACGCACGCGCTCAATAGTGCCGCCACACCCGCAGCCGCGTCAATCACCTGCTCGAAATTGTCCAGCACCAGCAATACCTTCCGGTGGTCGATCAAATCTTGCAGGCGATCCAGCATAGCAGGCTGCCCGCCAAGTTTACTCGCCTCGCGCAGCCCCATCGCCTGGCCGATTGCAGGCAATACCAGGCTCGCATCGCTTAGCCCTGCCAGCGATACGCAACACACCCCTTCCGGAAATTCGTTGCGCACCGCATCGGCCACCGCCAGCGCCAGCCTGGTCTTCCCTATTCCTCCGGGCCCGGTAAGCGTTAGCAGGCGCACCCCCGCCCGCCCAAGCAGCGCGCACACCTCCGCCACCTCCCTTTCCCGCCCGATAAATGGGGTTGGCGGCGTGGGCAAGCGCAAAGTGGGTGGCGCAGGTGTGGCGTCAAGCGTTTCGGCAGGGGTGTTGCTTGCGTCCTGGGTGGGGGTCTCGCCGTCCATGTTGCGAATTACTATCTGTCATCTACGCCATCTACCGCAATCGATCATTCCGCTCATCTCATGGCCCTGGGCTACCCGCTGACCTCTCCGGCAGACGAACTTTACGCACTCATGGGCAGTATATCATACATAGGGCGTCCCCGAGGCGTCCCCTATTCAGGCGGGATGCCTATGAGCCTAAAATCTGATTCTGAAATAGACAAAGTGCCCGGTGCAGCCGAACACTTTGTCTATCTTAGAGAGCACTTTACCTGTATTGGCTATTGATTGCGCATCCTCGGATCGAGTGCGTCCCGGAACGCATCTCCTATCAGGTTCCACCCAAGCACGAACAATAGCAAAGCCGTGCCAGGAAATACTACTATATACCAGTATGTAGATAGATTAGGTATCCAGTTGCGCGCAAAACTGACCAACTGCCCCCAGTCGGCATAGCCCGCCCCCGGCCCAAGCCCCAGGCGTGCGCGGCGGGCTGCTCACGTACAGCGCGGCCCGCTCCACCGGGTCGAGCGATTGCAACATGGAGAACACAAGCACGCTCAGCCCGAACAGCCTGATCGGTAATATCGACAGGCGGCGCAAGATATACATTCCCATAGAACTTCCCCTTTTGGGCCCCCATTTTTACGCTATGGACGGTGGACGATGGCGTTGTCGGCCATCGTCCATCATCTATCGTCTTACTACTGGCTCTTTGACAGAGAGTAGAGGTATATACCCGAATAACCGGGATTGTAGTAATAACCCTTCACCCAGGACTGCTCGTAGTGGCGGCCCTGAGGCTGCGTCAGGAAGATATCGAGTGCATTCTCATAAGCGATGTTCTGCACCTGCTTGTACAGGTCAGTACGCTCGTTATCGTCCGTGCTCGAAACTGCCTTCACGATCAGGTCGTCAATCTGCTTTTGCAGGTCGGCAGGGAAGTTTTGCGCAGACGAGTACGCTCCACTGCTCGACATATACGGCTGCACCCAGTTATGCGGGTCGCTGAAGTCTTGCTGCCAGCCAAGCATAAAGAGGCCCAGTGTGCCGTTGGTCGTCTCGTCCAGGAACGAAGTGTCACTTTGAATTTTGAGTGTCCCGTGCGATACGAGGTCGCTTCGTATGAGTGGTTGAATGTCAAAACCAATCAACCCAGGCTAGTGTCCAAAGCCTGTTCCCAATCCTCACGTGCGTCATGATAACATGAGGTGCGAAGCTGGGGATAACGCCTAAGCCGACGGCCAGCCAACGGTACAGAGCGGGCTAGGGAAAACCTGGACGGATGAACGCGAGTGAACCCTTGATGAGGCTTCGTTACAAATAGTCGCCGGATGTTGGCTAACAAAGACGGCGATGCTGGGTCAAGAGGCAGGCGTCGGGACATGTCTGCTAAAGGTCAGGGAAGCGTGCAATTCTCTGACTGGGACACCAGACCCCGGAGTAAAGAGGGCATCCAACCCAGGTGTATCTCATCGATGCGGAACGTAGTAACCCCAATGAAGTCTGGCCTGGTGTGCAACTACCAAGTTGCAAACCGGACCAGTAAGCCAACCGCAAGGAAGGCCCAATGCTTCAGTGGGATAAGGATGGTCTAAGAAGCGAATGCCAGCAGCCGAAAGGCAAGGGAAATTCATAACCCGCTGGATAGGGCCGCTCACTGCACTGAGACACAGGAGCGGGAATACCCAACCTGAAAGGGTGCTGACGTAGACCGGGTGAACCTCCTAAAGAACCGCGTGATGATTGCTAATCGAGGGAAATGTTAGATGCGTGAGGAAGCTTTGCTCACTGCAAACGGAACCGACAGACCAGCCGAAGGGAATGCCGAAAGACATACCGACTGGAACAGCGTCAACTGGCGCAAAGCCAACCGGCAGGTTCGCAATCTGAGACAACGTATCTTTAGGGCATCTCAGGCGGGTGACCTCAAAAAGGTCCGCTCGCTACAGAAGCTCATGCTGCGTAGTTACTCCAACACGCTCATGAGCGTGCGCCAGGTAACACAGGTAAACGCCGGTAAGCGCACAGCGGGCGTAGACAAGGTGGTTGTGAAAACACCACAGGCCAGAGGGCAGCTCGTGGACCAACTGTCCACGTACCAGCCATGGCGCGCCCAACCTGTGCGACGAGTGTACATACCGAAAACCAACGGCAAACTACGTCCCCTTGGCATCCCGACCATCATTGACCGCTGCCTACAGGCAAAGGTCAAGAACGCGCTAGAGCCGTACTGGGAAGCTCGCTTTGAAGCTACTAGCTATGGTTTCCGGATAGGAAGGGGCTGCCATGATGCCATTGCTCAAATCTTCTGCTTGGCCTGTCCTGACAGACGGAAGAAGTGGGTGGTTGATGCAGACATCAAGGGGGCGTTCGACAACATCAGCCATGAACACTTGCTCCAAACCGTTGGTGGGTTCCCGGCCAGGGAGCTAATCAAGCAGTGGCTGAAAGCAGGCTACATGGAAGGTGGAGTATTCCACGAAACCGAAGCGGGAACTCCGCAGGGTGGCGTGGTCAGTCCGCTGTTGGCAAACATTGCTCTGCACGGCATGGAAGAAGCCCTCGGCGTGTTCCGCAAACAGGGCATAATCCGCAGCAGCCGTGCAGTAGTGAGATATGCAGATGACGAAGTCGTCTTTTGTGAGAGCCGGGAAGATGCTGAACAAGCAATCGTTACCCTAGCCGAGTGGCTGAAGAAACGGGGTCTTACCCTCTCCGAGGAGAAAACCCGCATCGTCCACATAACGGAAGGGTTTGACTTTCTGGGCTTCAACATCAGGCAGTACAAAACACCCAAGACCGCAAGGTCAGGGTACAAGCTGCTAATCAAAGCCGAGCAAGCAATCGGTACAAAAGGTGCGGGAGAAACTGCGAAACGAGTGGCGCTCCATGCGGGGTGCCAACGTGGGAGCAGTACTGAGAAGGCTCAACCCCATCATCAGAGGGTGGGCCAACTACTTCCGTGCAGTCGTTGCAAAACGCACGTTCGCAAACCTGGACAATTGGATGTTCCAACGAGCAGTCCGGTATGCCAGGTACACCCACCCGACCAAGTCCTGGAAATGGATAAGCAAGCGGTACTGGGGCAGGCTGAACTCAGCACGCAATGACCACTGGGTGTTTGGTGACAAACCTTCAGGATCATACATGCTGAAGTTCAGTTGGTTCCCAATCGAACGACATGTGCTGGTACGAGGCACAGCCTCACCCGATGATCCCAATCTTCGGGAATATTGGGCGAAGCGGCAGAAGACGAAAGCCAGAGAGTTGCCGCCCAAAGAACGGCAACTCGCCAAAGACCAGAACTATGTCTGCCGAAGGTGTGGGATGACGCTGTTCAACGGAGAGGAGCTACACACCCATCACCTGCAACCGCGAAGCAAGGGAGGCAAGGATGTGCGAGAGAACACGACACTCGTCCACCTCTACTGCCACCAACAGATACACGGTACTGAAGCTGAATATCCCTGATGCATTGGTACTGTAGGCTGAGAACTGAGATGCCTAGTGGTTTGCTTGAGCCGTGTGCCGGGTGACTGGCACGCACGGTTCTGAGGGGGGCGGGGCGCAGTGATGTGGTCCGCCTACCCGACTGATTTGCGACTTTCGTTGTCGCTGGTTCATATATGAACCATCTGTCCCATGCACGGAGAGATAATTGTGGGCAGACAGATCAATGACCACGCGAGCGCGGAGAATTAGCCTGGCGTCCTCTAGCGGCTGAGGTGAACATACTGGCAAGTAAACGCGTCCTACAGTACACTGGTGATATTCGCTTTACCAATTGCTGCGACGACTATTATTCCGGGCATAAACTTCACCCACATACCCACATACCCACGGGCCCCGAGGGCAGCGTTCGAAACCCCGGCGACCCGCCAGGCTCGTTAGCAAGGGCAGGTGCGGCACCCTGTGATCCCTTTCCAGCCCTCAGTCCTCGGCCCGGCCGGATCCACGTGCGCAAACCAGGTACAGTCTCGGGAGACACGACGAATGGGGCAGACAGGAACAAATGGTTCACAGCACGTGGAGACAGCGCTAGCCTCGGAGCGTGTGCCCAGTATTGAGAGGTCTGATCTCCCGCCTTCGGCGTCTTCGTCCTTCGGACTGCTGGTGATCCTCGCCGGGGTGTCGTTCGTTGCCCATATGCTGGTCGCTGGCAACTACGGATACTTTCGCGACGAGTTGTACTATATCGCCGACGGTCAGCACCTGCAGGCAGGCTACGTGGATCAGCCGCTGTTGATGGGCTGGCTCGCCGCCCTTATGCGTGTGATTGCCGACGATAACCTGGTGGCGATCCATGTCATCCCGGCACTGGCCTGTGCCCTGATTATCATCATCACCGGCCTCATGGTGCGCGAACTGGGCGGTGGCCGGGTGGCGCAGTTGGTGGCTGGCGTGACAGCTCTATTCACTGTGGATTTCATGGCCACCGGGTCTCTTTTCTCCATGGACGTGCTCGATCAGCTCTGGTGGGCGCTCGCCAGTCTCATACTGATCCGCTTGCTGCGGCAGGAGCGGGAGCGGGAGCGGGAGCGGAACATGAATGCATCACGCCTGTGGCTGCTCATGGGGCTGGTCATGGGTATCGCCTTGTTGACCAAGCTGACCGTACTCTACTTCGGGGCGGCGCTGGCCCTGGCGCTACTCGTCACGCCCGAACGTCGCTATCTACGCACACCCTGGCCGTGGTTGGCGGGTGGCATTGCCTTCGTGGGTCTGCTCCCCTACCTGATCTGGAACGCCCTCAACGGGTGGCCCACATTGGAGTTCTGGCACAACTATGGAGTCAGAAGCGGCCCGCTCGATTTCTTCTCGGCTCAGATCCTCCAGATGAATCCTATCGCCCTTCCCCTGGCAGTGGCGGGCCTGGTGTTCTACTTTCGGAGTGCAGGCGCGCGGTATCGCCTGCTAGGGTGGGTGTTCGTTTTTGCTTATCTGATACTCACCCTCCTGGGCACGAAGGCGTACTTCCTCGCCCCTGCCTATCCCATCCTGTTCGCGGCAGGAGGAATAGTGTTCGAGCGACTTCGCCTGCGGCGGTGGCTGGGCTGGATTAGGCCCGCCTACGTCGCCCTGTTGGCCATCGTCGGCGCCTTGCTTGCGCCCGCTATCATGCCTATCCTGTCACCGGCCGCTGTCGTGGCCGCCTATGGACCCTTATCGCAGCCACTCTCAGACCGGCTTGGCTGGGACAGCCTCACGCGAACAGTGGAGCAGGTTTATGACGCTTTGCCGCCTCAGCAACGTGCGCAGGCGTGTGTGCTGACCAGCAACTATGGGGAGGCCGGCGCACTCCAACAACTGGCCGCGCCCGGGCGCCTCCCACCGGTCATCAGCGGCCACAACAACTACTTCCTCTGGGGACCTGGCGCGTGCACGGGTCAGGTGCTCATCGCGGTCGGGTATTCCCCCGCCGACTTCCAGGCCCCGCCCACCCACTACGCTCACATCACTCTTGCCGCCACCGAACGATGCGACTACTGCATCTCCTACGAGGATAACCTTCCGATCACCGTGGTATCCGGCCCAACGGAGTCGAATCCCATTCGGCTGTGGCCGTCGGTCAAACACTATGAATGAGCAATGCGAGGGCGCCAGGCGCCGTCCCCGCAAGTCACTCCCCCAAGACGGGTACCACGCCGACACGAGCTGGGAGAGGAAGGGGAAGAGGAAGGGAAAGAGGAAGAGAAGACCTCGTTGAAGGTGCTTCTCAAGTCAATAGCTACAAGGTGGCCAAAGCCAGGAACTGCGCAAGCCCTTGAGCCGCTATGGCTGAGCCGCAAGGGTGGAGCACTCACAAGCTCAGCGATAGGTCAGATGATGGGCGAGCTTGTGAAGGCGGCGGGCAAGTTGGTGCCACAAGAAACCAGTGCCCACTCCCTGCGCCACACTTTTGCGCGAAGCTACCTATCTACATACCCAGGAGATGTGGTCGGACTGGCAACGCTACTGGGGCACAGCTCCCTCGATACGACCCGCCTCTACAGCCAGCCTGCCGTATCCCAGTTGGCAGCTCGTGTAGAAAGACTCTCCCTCAACGCCTATTCCGGGTAATCCCGGTAAGCCGGACAGTTGGTTCACAGTTGAATTGGGTGAATGTCCGGAACGGACCACTGGCTCCGACGTCTCCAGTGAGACGCACCACACACGTGCCCGCGGACCCGCAGAGAGGATGAGATGAAACGAGAGACAAGGAGAGACCACATGAAGTACATGATCTTGACCTACGCCTCGCAGGAGGACTATGACACCCTGGCGGGGGCAGCCACTGGCACAGCCACTGACAAGTCGGCCTGGTCCGCGGAGGACGTTGCGGCGATGGGCGCATTCATGGAGGCGTTCAACAAGGATCTGATCGCGTCCGGCGAGCTCGTGGACACGCGCGGTCTGAGCGCCCCGGTCCACGCCAGGCGCGTCCGGCTGCAAGAGGGTGTGCCGGTCGTGACAGATGGGCCGTACGCCGAGACCTACGAGGTCCTCGCCGGCTACTGGATTGTGGAGTGCGACAGCTTCGATCGGGCGACCGAGATCGCCGCCCGGCTGGCTAACTGCCCCGCTCCCGTTGGCGCTGCACAGACTGCCGTGGCGGACGTCCGGCCGATAGCCGAGTCCCTGGCCGAGCTGGAACTCTGACCATGCCCGCGAGCGAGATTGAGGACCTGCTGCGCAGACTGGCGCCCCAGGTCCTCGGCGCGGTGGTCCGGCGGTACGGGCATTTCGATACCGCCGAAGACGCTGTGCAAGAGGCTCTGATCTCGGCGGCCCTGCAGTGGCCGCAGGACGGCATCCCGGAGAAACCGCGTGCCTGGCTGATCATGGTGTCCTCACGCCGGTTGACCGACCTCCTGCGTAGCGAGCAAGCGCGTCAACGCCGTGAGGACACCGTCGTCCAGTGGACACCGTCTGACCACTGGCTCGCGCCCGCCGCCGACCTGACGGCAGCGGAGTCTGCGGAGGCTGATGACACCCTCATACTGCTGTTCATGTGTTGCCACCCCTCGCTGTCGGTGGCCTCGCAGATCGCACTTACCTTGCGGGCGGTCGGCGGTCTCAGCACCGCCGAGATCGCTCGTGCATTTCTCGTGCCCGAAGAGACTATGACCCGGCGCATCAGCCGGGCGAAGCAGAGTATCAAGGAGAGCGGCCTGCCCTTCCGCCTGCCCACAGGCGCAGAGCGTTCGCAACGGCTAGGCGCGGTTCTCCACGTGCTCTACTTGATCTTCACCGAGGGCTATGTCAGCACGGCGGGGCCGAGCCTGCACCGCAGTGAACTGGCCGCCGAGGCGATCCGGCTGGCGCGCATGGTCCACCACCTGTTGCCAGAGGACAGTGAGGTGACGGGGCTGCTCGCGCTCATGCTGCTCACCGATGCTCGCCGTCCCGCGCGTGTCGGGCCGGGTGGCCAACTGATCCCACTGGCTGAACAAGATCGAAGCCTGTGGAACGCCGCTCACATCGCCGAGGGCGTGGCCCTCGTCACCGATGCCCTTCCCAGGGGAGCAACCGGCCCGTACCAGCTGCAGGCGGCGATCGCGGCGATCCACGACGAAGCGCCCAGCGCCGAGGCGACCGACTGGCCACAGATCATGCTGCTGTATGAACTGCTGATGCGCCTCTCCGACAACCCCGTGGTGGCGTTGAACCACGCTGTCGCGGTCGCCATGGCCCGCGGCCCGCAGGCAGGGCTCGTCCTCCTCGACGAACTCCGGGCCGACAAACGAATCGCCGAAGACCACAGGCTCTGTGCGGTCCGCGCGCACCTGCTGGAGATGGTGGGGGAGCGCGCAGCGGCGCTTGACGCCTACCACGAAGCAGCCCGCCGCGCTACCAACCTCGCAGAGCAGCGCTACCTCCACGCCCGAGCCGCCCGCCTCACCGACGACTGACGACCCCTGAATCCTGCCTTGCACCGCCCTCGCCCTCAGTGTCAGGAGCGCGACCACAACCGGGACGGCCACGACGACGAGGCTAAACATTCAAACATTCACGAAAACTCACAAGAAGACTCACAAGAAAACTCACGAAAATTCAGAGTGAGTGTATGTCCGGAAAGGGCCGCTGGCTCCGACGTCTCTAGTGAGAGGCACAACCGAGGTGCCCCACAGAACAGGGAGTGAAAGGAGACGGACAATGACGCAGACAATGACAAACCCATGCACAACCATCGACGAGTACATCAACTCATGCCCCGCAGATGTCCAGCCCATACTGGAGCAAGTGCGCCAGGCGATCCGCAAGGCCGTGCCCGCTGCCGGCGAGACCATCAGCTATGGGATGCCAACCATCACCTTCAAGGGCCGAGACCTGATGTCCTTCGCAGCATGGAAGCACCATATCGGTCTCTACCCGCTACCGGCCCTGGAAGGGGCATTCGCGCAGGAATTCGCGCCCTACAGGGCGGCTAAGAGTGCGGTGCATTTCCCGCTGAGCCAGCCCCTGCCGGAGGACATAATTGCACGATTGGCAGCCCTCCACGTCACGCAGCGAATGGATAGCAGGTGATGATCCTGCTCGCCGCGGGAAGGGATGAACGGACCATGGTAGACCGATGCGCCTTGTGGGCCGTAGCGCGCACGAGTGAAGCGGAAAAGGACGTAGAGAAGGGAAGAAGGGAAGAAGGGAAGAATGGAGGAAAGATATGAACGGAGTTATTTCAAACAACGGTGCAGTGAGGGTCTCGCTGCCCAAGCATTAGTTCAGAGAATTAGGGATTCTCGTTACATATCTTCGTGCTGGCCTTACCCTCTCACCATTCACCATACATGACGATCCATCACCCTCGTTGCCCATCCCGAATTAGCATGGACACGCCGTCCAAAATGCGCTCCAGCCCAAACGTCAGGGCGAAATTGGGATTGGACGCGCCTTCATACTGCTGGCTCGAGGCTGTGCCGACGCGTTCGGCAACTGGAAAGAGGCTACCGTCAATTAGTCTTGCCAGAACAGGCTCCTGTAGGACCCACCATTCGGCGTCGGTCATGCCGCTTTCGCGTTGGGTACGATCTCGGATTACGTGGGCGCGGGCGCAGCCTTCAACGTGGGCAAGGACAAGCGTGAGGGTAGAGTCCATCTCGACATCGCTCAGGCCCAGCCCGTCGAGGGGACGTAGCTCGGCCTCGTACTTAAGGGTGGTATGTGGGCCGAGGATGGGCCACCCTACCGTGATTTGCAAAATCCAGGGGTGCTTCAGGTAAAGATCCCAGTTGCGGCGCGCTATGAAGCGTAACGCCTCGCGCCAATCGCCGGGTTGCTGCGAAGGCTCCTCGACGCTCGTGTACAACTCGCCATATGCCGCGTCGAGCATAAGGTCAATCAAGTCGGCCTTGCTTGGGATGTGCGTGTATAAGGACATTGTGCCTACCCCTAGCCTCTCAGCAACATTCCGCATCGAAAGGGCCTCGATCCCTTCCTCGTCGGTGAGACGGGTGGCGCTCTCGACAATTGCCCGAGTTGTGAGGCCTGAGCGCCCGGGGTTGGTATGCGAGCCCCAAAGTAAGGACAGCCTGCTGGCGGGATTGGATAACGAGGCGTTCTTCTTGTTCATTCGGTGCTCCCTTGCTCCCTTGACATCCTTTACCGTACAGTGTACACTATCTTGCTAGCGTACGCTGTACGGTACATGCTACGGAAAGGGAGAGGCAGAGGTATGAACACTCGTAAACCCGACTATGCCATCGCAGCGCAAGCAATCCGCAAGCGTTACGCCGGGACTAAGGGCGTGGTGGCTCTCGATGGGTTTGATCTCCAGGTGCGGTCCGGTACGGTGTGCGGGCTGCTGGGGCCGAACGGTGCCGGGAAGACAACCGTCATCAAGATACTGGCCACGCTCTTGCAGGCGGACGCCGGGAAAGCGTGGGTGGCCGGGTACGATGTCAGAACGGAGGGGAGGCAGGTCCGGCAGAATATCGGCCTTGTGGGTCAATACGCAGCGGTCGACGAGATATTGACCGGGCGGCAGAACCTGGCCATGTTCGGGCAGCTCAACCATCTCTCTCACAGGGAGGCGCACAAGCGCGCCGATGCTTTGCTCGAGCAGTTCGCTTTGCTCGACGCGAAAGATCGCGCAGTGAGCAAATATTCGGGCGGGATGCGTCGCCGCCTCGACCTGGCGGCAAGCTTGATTGTTTCGCCACCGGTCCTTTTTGTCGACGAGCCGACGACGGGGCTTGACCCGGTGGGGCGGCGCGAGGTATGGGCTTCGATCCGATCACTGGTCGCGGGTGGCGCGACGGTGCTGCTCACAACGCAGTATCTGGAAGAAGCAGACCAGTTGGCCGACCGGATAGCTATGCTCAAAGATGGAAGGGTCATCGCCGAAGGGACACCGGATGCGCTGAAATCGGCGCTGGGCGGCGACTGGCTTGACATTGCCCTGGCCCCTGACAGCGACCTGGACGCCGTGACGCGTATCGTGCTGGGGGTTGCGTCGGGCGGGGCAGCAGTGGACAGGGATAGCATGCGAGTCAGCGTGCCCGTCAATGACACGACGCGCGCCTTGATCGCTGTCGCCACTGCCCTCTCCGAGGCGCGGATCGAGCCGAAGGACATCTCATTACGCAGGCCGACCCTCGACGAGGTCTTTATCCATCTCGCGGGCACTTCTGCATCCCATGCGACCGATAAGGAGGTACTAGCATGAGTACGGCGCTCGCTGCAACGCGCACAACTCACACAGACACTCCACTGACGAGGCTAAGGTGGGTGCTCTCGGACGCGTGGGTAGTAGCCAGGAGGGACATCCTGCATTGGCGGCGGCAGCCGGGAAGCGTGATAGTCGGCTGGGCCTTCCCTGTCATGATCGTGCTGATGTTTGGGTTTCTGTTTGGCGGAGCGATACGCGTGCCCGACAATGGGGCGTATTTCGATTTCCTGATGCCTGGAATGTTCGCGCTGGCGATGCTCTTTGGCTTTGAGGCGACGATGCTTGCCGTCACGACCGACGCCGCTAAAGGCGTGACTGACCGCTTCCGCTCAATGCCGATGAGCCAGTCGGCGGTGGTCATGGGGCGGTGCATAGCAGATATGCTCAATTCAGTTGTAGGGCTGGCGGTGCTGGTCGTGACGGGTCTCATCCTGGGGTGGCGGTGGCACGGCCGGTGGGGAGATGCGCTGACGGCGTTCGGGCTGCTGTTGCTCCTGCGTTTCGCGCTACTGTGGGTGGGCATATACCTGGGGCTGACCGCGAAGGGGCCGGAAGCGTCAACGTCAGTGCAAATCCTTATCTGGCCCTTCGGCTTCCTCTCAAACGTCTTTGTAGACCCGGCGACAATGCCCGCCTGGCTGGGAGCAATCGCCCGGTGGAACCCTCTATCGGTAACGGCCTCGGCGACACGAGAGTTGTTCGCCAACCCAGGCTGGGGCCAAGACTCGTGGATCGCCGAAAACGCGGTGGGGATGGCGATTGTGATACCTCTACTTATCATCGTCATATTCCTGCCTCTTTCAGCGAACAAATATCGCACGCTCAGTCGATAGCCGGTGGCTGGAGTGATACGTGAGACTCAGGCATGAGTTATCCCGAATATTGCGCCGATGCTTGGCAAACAAGCCCATTCATTTTCGGGGGCGGCCTTGATCCGACCATCACGCTGCCCGCTGCTCCTCTACCGCCTGACACTCCACCCTCATGCTTATGCCTGGATACCATCGCTCTGCAAATCAACAGCTTGCGGACCGTGACCAAAGAGGTGGTGGAGACCGCACGGGAGAGTCTGGTGCTTGGGCAAGCGTAAAAGGGAGGGAGGACGGTCTCAAAATCGTTCGTTTGGTGCGATTCTTGTTCTCGTTTGAGAACGCTCTAGGAGGATTGATCTGATGAGGGGCCAGCATGCTGGCCCTTGCTTTTGTGCTAATCTGCTGATCGGCTGCCACATGCCGCGTGCCCATCAGCGCAAAGAACGGAAGAAGGCTTGCAGATCCGCCGCGTATCAAGCCCTGATTGAGGACCTAGTGGTGCCGATTTCCCTCTCGTCCTGCTTCCCCGGCTTGGAAGCAATGAACTCCTGGGAGCGTTGGACTGCTCGCGTGAGAAAATCTGCGAGGGTCGCTAATTGCTCATCGCTGTACCTCTCGAGCAATTCCCGAAAGGTCTCATTCAAGGGGTGAAACATCTGTTCAAGCTCCGCAAGCCGTTCCTGGTTTGGTTCCACAATGACCCGGCGACGGTCATGAGGGTCACGTACGCGCTGCGCCATGCCTTTGCTTTCGAGTCGATCAAGCAAGCCGGTCACCGAAGGGGTAGTCAAGCCGGTGTGAGACGCGATCTCACCAGCCGTCAGAGGGCCTCGCTGACTAAGCAGAGAGAGTGTCTTCTCTTCGGTCGCTCCTAGCCCGACGCGCTCAGCCATCCTGGTGTGGAAAAAGATGGCCAGCGTGCTACTGTCGCGACTGGCCTGAAGCACCGCTTCAATGAGACGCTCTCGGAGCGACTGGTGACTTGACATCATTCTTCTCCTCGTATATACTTAGGGAAAACTAATATCTAGCTTTGACTAGATATTAGTTTCGTCTCATCTATTCTATTTTATCACAAGGCGGAATGACTCGGCGGTTCTGCCCGCTTATCAAACTTTGTTGGGAGGGTTGGGAGGATGGAGCAGCAGAGGCTTCCCGAAAGGACTAGAAAGTGATGAAGAATACACAGCAACCACAGCAGCCACAGCAACCAGAGACAGAACCGGATACATTCGCAGCTCTGCGAACCACCAACGTCGCACTGCTCACGACCTTTCGCCGCAACGGTCAGGGGTAGGGACCCCGGTTGGGATCAAGCTTGCAGAAGGGAAAGCATACTTCACCACCTGGTCCACCACCGGCAAGGTCAAACGGCTCGCCCGCAATCCACGGGTGACCCTGGCTCCCTTTACGAAGATGAGGAGGAAAGTGATCGGCGCCACGGTCGAGGGGGTTACTCGCCGTCTTGAGGAGGTGGAGGTAGAACAGCTCTCCGCCCTCTTCAAACCTGGCCTCTGGGATCGCCTGTGGCAGTGGATCTATCACCTGCGCGGATGGCAGGCAATCCACTATGAAGTGTCGCCACCTGACGCCTGAGCGAATGTCCAGACGTTCTCCTTATTTGATTTGTTGAAACACCTGGAGTGTTGTATGTTCCTTGCTCTGCTCATTGTCGTTCAATGGCTTCATATTTTCACTGGGATCGTCTGGTTTGGGGGCTACGTCTTACTTGACTTCGTCCTCTGGCCCACATTGTTGCGGCTGCCCATCCCACAGGCCAAGAGCACGAGCGCCTTGATTACCAGGTTTGCCGGGCCAGTGATGGCAGCAAGTGGCACGTTGGTCGTCCTGTTGGGCATCATCAGGGGAATCGTGCTCGGCCCTATTCAATCGCTCAGCTTTCTGTTCACCTCAGCCTATGGCATCACCTGGTTGATCGCACTGCTTGTCTCGTGCCTGTTGATTGCCTGGGGAGCCGGTTGGCATGATCGAGCGATCGGTCTCGTGTGGGAGGAGGATCGTCTCAGATCAGGTGCGGTGGGTCGTTTGCGTCTGGGCACCATCTTCGAGATGACCTGCTTCGGCCTCGTGCTCGCCTGTAAGGTCGTGATGGGTGTCGCCATGTAGGTGAACGATGGGTGACGATAGGTGACGATAGGTGACGAGGGCTGTGGGAGGTGCGCCTGGCATCGCTGTCCATGTCGTCGCTGTCCATGTCGTCGCTGCCGGGTGGCCGTGTGCCTCCTTCTCTTTTATCAGGCGCTCCTGGACGAGCGCCACTCTGCCCACGCTGCTTAATGGTTGTTCCAGTTCCCGACCGACACGATCGTGGACGCCACTAGATCGAGGAGGATAATGATGTGAGACGCATTGAGCCGTTCGATGTGAACCCGTTTCTGATGTTCATCCAACGCTACATGGTGAATCCCGTTATGACTCCGCTGCTAAGATGGTTTGGGAGCTCAGAACTGATGCTCCTCACCTATATCGGTCCCATATCCGGCCGGCAAGTCACGATCCCCATTGGCTACCGGCAGGAAGGTGATGTAATCACATCGTTCACTCCGTTCGGCTGGTGGAGAAGCTTGCGTGGTGGGAGGGAGGTCACCCTCGACATCCGCCGGCACGAGATCCGTGGCATCGCCGAGCCAGTCACGGATCTCGAGACGGTGACCGAGGAATTGATGAGGTATCTCGAGGGCAACCCGGGGGATGCGCGCTTCTTTAAGATCCGGATAGGCCTGGACCATCATCCCGATCCTGTCGACGTTGGGAAGGTCGCGCCGCACGTGGTGATGATCCGGATCCATCTCCAGCGTCCTCCAGACGCTGTCCCTCCACTCCAGTCATAGGGAGCACGTGGCTTCGGTCAGGCGTCCTTCTCTTCCGCAAGGCGGGACTGCTGCGCCTGCTCGAGCCATGACCAGGCCGATGCGGGTGCAGCCGCTATCGAGGATATCTGCGACTGGCTGCTGCGCCACGCTCCTCGGCGCTTGATAGCGCGGGAGAGCCACGAGGATCTTTGACTCGATCCTCGTGGCTCTGAAGCTGAGCCGCGGCAAAAGGAGACTGCAAGGAATCTAAGGCGAGGAAACATGCAACCACCACGTTGGCGCCCACCGATCGAGCGTTCACTACAAGAGGAACAGATTGTGAAACGGATACGGCGAGCAAAATTGTTGCAACACTACCAGTTATTACATACTACAGGGGAACACTGCCTGGAAGCCCTGGGCGAGGCTTTGAATGTGTGTCTGGTGTTGAGAAAAGGCAAACAGTTAGCATAACCTCGGTCAAAGTGTCACAGAATCACCTCTCCATCTGTCTCTATTCATGAAGGGCAACTCAAACCACTTTCATGAGGTGATACAGATGGAAACAAAACAGGCCAGGATCATTGTAATCGGCGCGGGTTATGCCGGGCTACTGGCAACAGTTAGGCTGGCAGGTAGATTGCGTAAGCATATTGGCAAGACTTCCGTGCAGATAACGTTGGTAAGCGCTTCGGACACATACGTCGAGCGGCTTCGTCTCCACCAGTTGGCGACGAACAGGCCGGTCAAATCGCGCTCCATCACGCATTTATTGAGCGGAACCGGGGTGAGTTTCATACAAGGCCACGTTACTGGCCTCGATCCATCCGGGCGCTCGGTGCGCGTGCAAACTGAGGCAGGGCCGCTTCAACTCCAGTACGACCGCCTCGTTTACGCCCTCGGCAGCGTGACGGACCGCGATACCGTGCCTGGTGTGCGTGACTACGCGTACACCCTTTCAACCGAGGGGCACCTATCAGTATCGTATTTGCGTGAGAAATTGCTCGCGCTCAATACTTCGGGCGGCACTCTTGTGGTGTGTGGAGCGGGGCCGACAGGCATCGAGTCGGCAGCGGAGTTTGCCGCGGCATACCCCAACGTTCGCGTCCACCTTGTCACGGCGGGTACTTTCGGACAGCTCTGGGGCAGCGACACCCCTGCTGCAGCACGCGCAGCCGCCGAATATATGCGTAAGTCGCTCGAGAAGCTGGGAGTGAGCATCCAGGAGCAAACTACAGTTACCGAAGTCAGAACGAGGGAGATTCAGACCGATAAGGGTGCAATCGCATGCGATCTTTGCCTGTGGACGGGAGGTTTCATCGCACCGGCGCTCGCCCGCCAGGGAGGTCTCGCGGTGAACGAGCAGGGCCAGATTCTCGTTGATATTTTCCTGCGTTCGATTTCACATCCTGACATCACGGCAGTGGGTGACGCTGCTTATCCGATCGAAGAGCCGGGTGTGCATGTACGGATGTGCGCCGCCACCGCAGTCGTTATGGGCGCTCATGGTGCCGACTGCATGGCTGCGCAACTGCAAGGCCGCACGCCAAAACCTCTTAGCTTTGCCTATCAGGGCCAGTGTATAGCCCTCGGCCCTCGCAATGCTATAGGCTTCAACAACTTCCCCAACGACACACCTAACCGCCCGTTTTGGACCGGCCGCTTAGGTTACTGGGTGCGAGAACTAGTGCTCGGCTACCTTGTCTTCCTGCCGCTCATGGAACGCCGCTGGCCTGGGTCCTACTTCTGGTTCGGCAAAAGTCGCTATGCGCGGTCGCTACGTGAAAAGCAAAAGTTGGAGCATACAAGGGCAGACGCCTATAATCAGGTATAAACAGACAAGAAGGGCTGCTGATGGTTGATGCCGCAGAACAGTTCGAGCAATACCGCCCACTTATGTTCTCTATAGCCTATCGGATGTTGGGGAGCGCCTCTGAGGCCGAGGATGTCGTTCAAGAAGCCTACCTTCGCTATCGCAAGGTGCCCCCTAAGACCATCGGCTCGCCCAAGGCTTTCCTCAGCACGGTCGTCACCCGGCTCAGCATCAATTACCTGGAGCTGGCTCGCACCAAGCGCGAGGTATACGTGGGTCCCTGGCTCCCTGAGCCCCTGCCAACGGAGAGCGACATGCAGGCCAATCGCGAGAGTCCTGAAGATCGCCCGATCCTGCACGAATCGATTTCGATGGCTTTTCTAGTTTTGCTGGAGCAGCTGACCCCTGTGGAGCGGGCCGTTTTCTTGCTGCGAGAAGTCTTCGAATACGAATACTCCGAAATAGCCGAGATCGTCGGTAAGGAAGAAGCCACCTGCCGGCAGCTATTGAGCCGCGCCAGAAAGCATATATCGGACCATCGCCCCCGCTTCAAGCCCAGCCGCCAGGCCCACAAGAGACTGTTGGAAAGCTTCTTACGAGCCACGACCATCGGAGATATGGATGGTCTGACCGCCATGCTGCGGGACGATGTACAGGTGTGGTCGGACGGCGGGGGGAAAGTGCGCGGGGCAGCCACTCGTCCGCTGTATGGCCGCAACGCCGTTGCTAGCTTCGCGATGTCGGTCATCCGCTACCTGCAGGAGAGCGAGAGCTATCTTTTTGAGATAATGGACGTCAATGGTGAACCGGCTGCTATCTTGCGCATAGACGGGAAGATCCTGGTGGCCCTGTTCATTGAAGAAGAAGATGGTTACATCAAGATCATCCGCGCCATCGCCAACCCCGACAAGCTACAGCATCTCCACTAAGAAGCTCAGGATCCTTATTCCGGCTTCCTATTCCGTTGGTACTCACACCCGGTAGCAAGTAGCACGGCAGCTTGCGAGGGGGAACGTTGCAGTCTGATTTGGGCGGGCAATACCTGATGCTAGCAGCCTAGCAGCACGGGGCAGATCATACTCCAGGTCAATTGAGCGCGTCTAGAGCATCGGTCAAGTAATCAGGCAGCCGCAGCCAAGAACTGCGGGGAACGAGCCAATACATGCAGATTGTTCACCACAGCACAGCGCCGCAGATCAAACAGGTTCTTGCGTACGCCAATGTAGCGGGCGTCCTCGCCCTGCCAGTGCCCGACGTGCGCCAAGCTGTGCTCTACCCCCACCCGTTCCCGCAGCTTGGCTCGTCCGCTGGCTGTCTGCTGCCGCTCCCGCAACTCCGCCAGCAACGCCTCATCCGGGTGGATACTCACGCTGCGCCCTGCTTTACTACTCGTGCAGCGCTCCCGCAATCCACAGGCGTCGCACTGCTCGACCGGAAAATGCACCAGAGCTCCCAGCTCGAAGTTCAACTCGATGCCGTTGGGGCAACGGATCGTCTGCTTCTCCCAATCGAGGGTGAACGCCGTCTTGTCGAAGTAAACCCCGTTGCGCACCGGCCAAGTCTTACAATAGACTTGCTGGCCACCCTGGCGCTGGCGCACCCAACTGCTACTCAGGTAGGCACGATCGATGTGCAACTCGCGCCAACTGATGCCCAGGTGCAACAGGTCCGCGGCCATGCTCTCAGTCACGCTAGCCTCCGGCGCATTGGCTGGCGTGATGCCGACTGCCACCAGCAACTCACTATCCAAGTCACGCAGCACATGGCGCTTGTAACCATCGATCAAGCGGCTCTTGCTCTTGCGACCATGACGCATCTGGGCGTCCTCGATGCTGATGCGTCGCTCTGGCGCGACCCCTTGCCGCAAGATCGCCCCACCCGCAGCATCCGTGGTCACGTCTTGCTCTTGTACTTGCGCGGCAGCAGCCAGGCTAGCCTTGACCTGGGGCTGCTCAACCGCATCTTGTTCGCGCAGATAAGCTTCACCGGCAGCAAGTGCCGCCAGCACCAACTGCAAGGCTTGTTGTTGCTGCGCCGGGTCGTCCCAATCCAGATCGAGTGCCGCCTTGAGGCTGGAGCCCGAGACCAACTCCGCCCCAGCCGCACTTGCCACCTCCGCCAGCTCCCGCCCCTGCTGCGCGGCCAACACGCCCAAAGCCTTACGCAGGGCGTGACCCAACAGATTGAAGGTATCTTCCACCCGTGCGGCACCCCACAGGGGACTGCTGTCAAGGGCCACCCGCAACTGGCGCGAACCGAAGTCGCCACTTTGTTCAGCCAACTCAACGGTACGCTCAATCAAGCGACGGTCGAGGTTGTGTTTGATGAGAGCGGCACGAAAGGCGACCAGGGTACCCTTGCTGAAGGGGGCGGTGTCGCTGTCGAGACAATCGAGAACCAGTTGCCAGCGGCGGTCCATCAGGCTAGCCTCGATGACCTCGTCGTCGGAAACCCCGCTGTAGGCTTGCAGCAGCGTAGCCAAGGCGAGTTGAGCGGGCGGAATAGGAGGTTGACCACGAGAGCTATCCTCATAGAGGGTAGCCAGCTCAGCTTGGAAATCGATGGAAAAGAGGCGGTGGCGGTGCAGGCGCAAGAAGACAAAGAGCTTGGCGCGACGAATACGCTTGACGACCTGTTGTTCAAGGGTAGAGAGTTCAATAGGAGGCTCCCAGACAGCGGGGCGCATGGCATTATTCCTTTCTGTTGGCCTATAGTTGGTTTGCCAACTCTAGCAAACCATGCCCTGTCCGCCTTGTCAAGCCTTCGCCCGATTACTTGACCGATGTTCTAGGGGATCTTCGTGCTCCAAAAGGGTTTATGCGTGCTAAAAGGAGGGGATGAAAGAGAAGGACAAACGAGCGTTCCTCTGCTAAGATAGGTTTCGACCAAGAAGCCCACAAATGCAATATACAAGACCCCTGCTTAGTGTTACCAAGTTTGGCGCGTTCAGTACGTATGTTTGGCGGCACATTGTTGCTCGATCAACTCGTCGCCTCCCAAATATCGTGGAAAGCTGCCTTTTTCAGTCCTCAGGCTGATCGGATACCGCCCTGGGGTTGATGACGGATCTCCTGACATCGGGCATGCTCTGAGTGACGAGACCGAACGGTTCGCTCAAGTTGGGCAAATCCAGGCCATGCCCCACCCCGAAGGAGATCATATATGGTACAAACGACCGCAACGAGACACTCCGCGACATTCCCACAGGGCAGCCCGTTGATCAGCGTGGAACACCTGACGCGCACCATCGCCACCCGCACGCAACGGACGGTTATCCTCGATGACGTGACCTTCACTATTCCAGCGCAAGGTTTGTTCGCCATCAACGGGCCGTCGGGCAGCGGCAAATCGACGCTGCTCAATATGCTGACCGGCATCGACCGTCCAAGCAGCGGGCGCATCATCTTCGGCGCTGAGGAACTGAGCGCCAACAGTGAGAACGCCCTGGCGCGCTGGCGCGGAGAACATGTCGGGATCATCTTCCAGTTCTTCCAATTAGTCCCCACGCTCACCGCTATGGAGAATGTCTTGCTTGCGTTGGAACTGGGCAAAGGTGGCGGGCTCCCCCGCCATGCCTGGCGTGAGCGTGCGCAGGACTGCCTTGAGATCGTGGGCATGGGCGCGTTCGGCAACCGGCTGCCCAGCGAGCTTTCCGGCGGGCAGCAGCAGCGGGTCGCGATTGCACGGGCGCTGTCGAATGATCCGCCGGTCATGGTGGCCGATGAGCCGACCGGCAATCTCGACTCCCACACGGCGCACGCCGTCTTTGACACGCTCGCCGGCCTGACCCAACGCGGCAAAACCGTCGTGTATGTAACCCATGACCGCGAATTAGCCGCCCGCGCTGAGGCGCGTATTGATCTGCTTGATGGGCGCATAGTTGGACAGCATAGCGCGAACGCGCTGATGGCATCTTCGCCGGGGGTGCGCCGCCCCGGAGGGGACCCCGTATGAGCGCCAGCCTGAAAAAGTCGTTCGCCGATGTGGCGCGGCGCAAGGGGCGCACGCTGATGGTCGTGCTGGGCATCTTCACCGGCGTGCTGGGCCTGACGGGCGTCACGTTCATTCAGCAGACCATCTTATCCGCCTTTACCTACAGCACGGGCACCACCGCAAACTCCCCGGATCTTACGCTCCAGGTTAATCGGCTTGATCCCGAGCTGATACCGCAGCTTTCCGCCCTTGCAAACGTGCAAGCGGTGCAAATGCGATCGGTCTTCGCGACACAATGGCACGTCAGCGCCACGCCTGGACACGTGCCCATCACTCTTGTCAGCTATCCTGACTTGCAACACGTGCCCATCACGCCGTTTCAGCTGACGAGCGGGCGCGAACCGCTGGTGGGGGGCGAGATCGTACTGGAGCATGGGGACCAGGACTTACAGCCGGTCTCCATTGGCGATACGATCACCCTGGACATCAATCAGAAGACCACCACTTTGCGCGTCGTAGGCTTTGCGCGCACCCAGGGGTTGCCAAGTCCGGCGGGCAGCGGTACTGCGCGCGGGTATATGAGTGAAGCCGCCATGAATCAGGCGTTTGGGTCCTTTGCAGCTGCGCCGGGCAGCCCGGGGCCGCAGTTACTGCAAGAAGTCGAGGTCAAGGTCCAGAACATCAGCCAGATGATAACAACGCAGGACGCGCTGGCTCAAGCGCTTCGGGCGAAAGGCCTGACCGTCCTGAACATGACCATCAACCAACCAATTAACCAGGAAGAAATCAACACCGCCAACGGCGTTTTTACGCTACTGCTGATGTTATCCGTCCTGGCGGTGATTTTGAGCGCACTTCTCATTCTCAACACCGTCATCACGCTCATTGCCGAGCAAACGCCGATCATCGGCACGCTAAAAGCCATAGGCGGGACTCGCGGCACCATTGTGCGTGGCTACCTGCTCTCAGTGGTGATCTACAGCACGGTTGCAACCTTACCCGCCATCGCTTTGGGACTGCTTCTGGGGTATCCGCTGGCGTCCGCTCTTGCCAGCGCAAGTTCGCTCGCTGTGGGGCCATTTACCGTCTTCCCATGGATCATCATCCTTGGCCTGGCGGTAGGCTTTGGCGTGCCACTGCTTTCAGCCCTCTTGCCGCTCTGGATCGGCACGCGCATCACAGTGCGCGAGGCGCTTTCTGCCTATGGTATCAGCGCCGGTGCCGGGCACGCTGGGAATCGCCTCGCCAGGCTGGCACAGCGCCTGACCGGGGTCTCGCAGACGACCTGGCTGGGGCTGCGCGGTGTCTTCCGCAAACGCTGGCGGGCGGCGCTGACCCTGCTGACGCTGACCCTGGCAGGGGCCACCTTCCTGGTGGTGCAGACGGCCACCGCCGCCACCAATCAGACCACAGCCAACGCGTTCGCTCCCTATCATTACGATGTCCTTGCTGAGATATATGCGCAAGACGCGCCGCTGGTGGCGCAGATCAGCGCGCTCCCCAACGTGGGAAGGGTGGAACGCTACCGAGAGGACGAGGGAGCAGAGAGCCAATGGGGGCAACTGCGCCTGCTGGGCTTTCAGCCGGATACGAAGCTCTACACCCCACAGATCATCAGCGGGCGCTGGCTTTCCCCCAGCGACACAGATGCTGTCGTGCTGAACGAGGAGGCCACCGCGGCTACGGGCTTGCACGTCGGTGATACCCTGACCCTTTCGAGGAATCAGTGTTTTAACAGCAACTGTCAGACTACACAGGGTAATCAGGCCCCCTGGACCATTATCGGCATCATACATCAGCCAATGTATGATCTTGGGACAATTGGCACAGTGATAACCTCAGTGGAGAACGCCAATCAATTTTTCGGCGACCCCGCCGATTTGACGCCTGAGCTGCTGGTAGAGGCGCAGGACCGCTCGCCAGGTGCCGTAGATGCCCTCACCAGGCAGGTCGATCAACTGGTCAATGGAGGTAATGCAAATGGAGGACAGTTGATGATTAGTGGAGGACAGGTTGAGACCATACAGCAAGTGGTCCAATATCGCCAGCAAAGTTGGGTGATCTTCTATGTCCTGCTCTACAGCGTGGCGCTGATAGTGGGGGCGGTAGGCATCCTGGGGCTGGCAGACGCGCTGGCTGCCTCGGTGCTGGAACGACGGCGAGAGATCGGCCTGCTGCGCGCGATGGGGGCAAGCGACTGGCGAGTGGCGCGCGTCTTCTGGGTCGAAGGTCTGGCGCTGGGCGGCATCGCCTGGCTTTTGGCGCTGCTGTTGGGGCTTCCGCTGGCCTATGGGTTCATCCAGGTGATGAGCAAGCTGGTGTTTCGGGTGGACTTCATCATCGCCCCTTCGGCCTTTGTGGTGATGCTGGTCGCCGTGCTCATCATCTCGACACTGGCGAGCATCATTCCGGCGCTGCAAGCTTCGCACGTGCGCATCGCCGATATGCTGCGCTATGAATAGAAGACCAGTTGTCAGTTGTCAGTTGTCAGTAGACCAGTGGGCAGAATGTCGACACCGAACTGCCCCCTGCTTACTAACCCCTGGTCCGTGGCCCGTAGCCCCTGGTATACTGACAACTGACAACTGGTAACGCGAGGAAGGGTGACATGCACAGCATACGCACACGCTTTGGCGGACTCTATTGGCGGCTGACCGCCTCCTATTTTGCGGTCACCTTGCTGGCAGCCGTCATCGTCGAGATCGCCGTCACCCTTCGCTCCAGCCTCCAAGATTACCAAAACGTGTCTGTCCACCCTATGAGCATTCACGATTACCAATCTGTGACTGTCACCGGTTCACCCACACCATTCGAGTTCTCCCAGTTTCTCAGCATCTTTTGGAACAACTTCCAGGTCAATGGCCCCTATTTCATCCTGCTCGCCAGCGTGGTCGGCACACTGACCGGCCTGGTGATCACTCGCAACGTCACCCGCCGGCTGCGACGCATCACCCAGGCGGCGGAATCCTGGAGCAAAGGCGAGTTTGGGGTCGAGGTGCGCGATCCCACCCGTGATGAAATCGGCCAGCTTGGGCAGGATCTCAACGGCATGGCCGAACAACTCCACACCCTGCTGGCGACCCGCGAGGAGCTTGCGGCAATCGAGGAACGCAACCGGCTGGCACGCGATCTACACGACTCAATTAAGCAAAACGTGTTCGCCACTGCCCTGTTGGTGGGTGCGGCGCGCACCCATCTGCCGCCGGATGTGCTGCCGGCGCAGACGTATCTCGCCGAGGCCGAGGCGCTGGCCGAGCAGACGCGCCAGGAATTGACCGCTCTCATCCGCGAAATGCGCCCGCCCCGCCTCGAAGATAGAGGGCTGGCCGTCGTCCTGCGCGACTACGCCGGTAACTGGTCACGCCGCATGGGCATCGCCGTCGCCATACAGGTTCAGGGCGAGCGAGGCATCGCGCTCGACATTGAGGAGGCGCTATTTCGCGTGGCGCAGGAAGCGCTTGCCAACATCGCTCATCACAGCGGAGCCGCACATGTCACCATCCATCTCGCGTTGGACGACGCGCAGGTGCACCTGACCATCGCCGACGATGGTACCGGCTTCGACGTGGCGCATGCCAACGGGCGCGGCGTGGGATTGGCCAGCATGCGTGAGCGCGTGGTCGCACACAACGGCTCGCTGCACATCGCCGGCACGGCGGGAGCGACGACAGTGGAGGCGATCGTCCCGCTGCAGCCTGCTGAGAACCCGGCCCAGTTGGCGGTGCGAGGGAAACAATGAGCGATCCGATCACCATCTTGATCGTCGATGATCATGCCGTCGTGCGGCGCGGAGCGCGGGCATTCCTCGAAGCCCAGCCTGATTTCGCCGTCGTAGGTGATGTCAGCTCTGGCGGCGAAGCAGTGTTACTGGCGGCCGACCTGGCCCCCGACGTCGTGCTGATGGATCTGGTGATGCCGGGCATGGGCGGCGTGGAGGCGACGCGGCGGCTAAAACAGAAGAGCCCCTGCTCACAGGTTATAGTGCTGACCTCGTATCATGAGGACGAGCATATCTTTCCGGCCATCCGTGCCGGCGCGTTTTCTTATCTCCTCAAAGATATCAGCCTGCCCGATCTAGCCGACGCCATCCGCAAAGCGGCGCGCGGCGAGGTCGTGATGCATCCTGGCATCGCTGCCCGTGTCGTGCAAGAGCTGGATGGCGCGTCGCATCATGACATGGCCAGCTTCGCCCAACTGAGTGAGCGCGAACGGGAAGTACTGCACCTGATCGCCGAGGGGCTGAGCAACGCCGACATCGCCGCGCGGCTCGTTCTCAGCGAAAAGACTGTGAAAAGCCATGTGCGCAATATTCTCAGCAAGTTGCACCTCGCCGACCGCACGAAGGCCGCCATCTTTGCCTGGCGCCAGGGGTTGATGGGAAACTGAGTGGAAGAGCATCCTCAGCTACCTAGCCAGGGTTTTGCGCATCCCACGTGGGAGGGCGCAAGTAGACAGAGACAGCACCGTCTGCTATACTGGGCGCGTTCGGGTCAGTGGTGTGATCGGATCGTCGAGGTCCGACTCCGACGAGAGATCTGACTGAACTTGTCGACTTGGCACCTTCCTTGACATCTTCGACATCTTCGCTCCATCTGTTTCCTCTTGGAGGTTGGCTCATGAAGGGCCCCATGAACGGCGATGAATTGCGCGCCTCTCGCCTGCGATTTCTCCAAGCTCGGCAGGCCGGTCAATCCTGGCACGACGCCCTGCTTACCGCTGGCCTGCCCATAGGCCGCTCCACTGCCTATGCCCTGGAGCATCGGGTGAGAGTGCAAGGTGAGGAGGCTCTGGTCGACCATCGCCATGGTCACCCCTCCAAGTTCCGAGAAGACGTTCGCACCTGGTTAGAAGCCATCTGCCGTGCTCACCCTGAGTATCCCAGTGGGCGGATCCAACAAGAACTGGCCTCCCAGTTCGACCTGAGTGTCAGCACAAGCCAGATTAATCGTGTGCGGGTCTCCCTTGGCGTGCGATATCAGCGTCAGCCTCCAAAATCAAAACCCAAAAAAAGTCGCTGAACCAAGAGCCCCAGACCAAGGAGGGGTGGGTGGACGGTGCTGGGGGATTGTTGCTGTTGGCTGCCGTGCATTCTACGGGTCTGGTCACCACTCTGACTACCGCCGCTGCCGCTGCTCCAGGGAACCCAGGCTCAAGGGTCTGTGGGCCGACGCAGGGTGCCCTGCCGGGTACGCGCTGGTTTCCGAGGATTCCCCGTTTGCTGGGGGCTACCTTCCGGGCGCTGTTACTCACTCTTCTCTTCCTGACTGCCGTTGGCTTACGCCGCCCCTGGGATCTACGCTCATACACAGGTGATGCTCTCGGTCTGCTCACCGGGCGCTCTCGTGCCTATGGCTATCGCATCGTCGAGGATTTCCTGTTAGCACTCGCTCGCTTGGGTGCTGCTGTACGATTGACCACGGCCTTGGCTCGCTGGACCGCTACTGTGTGGACGCCTGACATAACTCCGAACCCCACTGGTCCTTTGGTTCCTGAGACGTCTGTAACTCCCATGGTCGTGTACATTGACGGCCACCGCAAACCACTGTACACCGACGCCTGCATACCCAGAGGCCTGATCGGGCGTACCGGCAAAATCCTGGGCTGTCGGGCGCTGACATTGCTGCACGATGAATGGGGTCATGTGCTGCTCGCCACTACCCACCGAGGAGACCAGCACCTGACCGTGGGTGCTCCCTCTATCCTCACGACCTACGAACAGGCCAATCCCCATCTGCGTCTCGCCCAGATCGTAGTGGACCGAGAGGGGATGAGTGCCAGTTGGCTGGCACAGCGGGTACATGAAGGACGCACGGTAATCACCGTGTTACGTCGTGACCAATACAAGGGCCCCGAGTCCTTCACCGATATTGGAGATTTCAAGCCTCTGGAGATGGACGCCAGTGGCCGGGTAGTGCGTGAGGTAGCCCCAGCACTCTTCCTATTAGATGTACCCTCCTCACCCTCCTCACCCTCCTCACCCTCCTCACCCTCCTCACCCTCCTCACCCTCCTCACCCTCCTCACCAGGCCAACCAGGAGGGGCCGCCCAAGCGCCTCCACCCCTTCCCCTGAGCGTGGCCTTGATCCGCGACCACCGTTGGCGGGAACCAGTGACCCAATCCACCGACTCGGAACGGGTGCGTTGGACGGCAGATCTGGCATGGGAGGCACAGTGCTGGTGGGAAGCTGACTGGAAGGCTCCACCCGCCCCGCCAGGACCAACCCAGCCCCACCTGATCCCCATTGTCAGCACCGCCGGCGACGCGGAGACACGCGATGCCGTGGGCCTGGCTCAACTGTATACCAAGCGCTGGCCCGTGCAGGAAAACGTGATAAAGGATTGGCTATTGCCGTTGGGGTTCGATAGCAATCACGGCTACACCAAAAGGGAGGTAGCCAACTCGGAAGTGGGCAAGGCGCGGACTGCTCTGGAAGGGAGGCGAGACCGATTGGAGAGGTGGGCTGCGAGGGCACGCAAGCGCTATGGCCAATTGGATCGGAAAGTGGAGAAGCTGGGAGGGGAGCGCCGCTCACGGGGAGAAGAACTGTACCGGGAACTGAACCGGTTGCAAGACGAGTTGGACGCGCAAGGTATGGCTTGTTGGGAAGTGAAGCGGACGTCCGCGAGCGCAAAGGGGTGATTGACAGGGAACTGGGGGAGTTGAATGAGCGTTGGTGGGCAGCAGAGGGGGAGCAGAGAAAGGAATGGCGCAAGCTGGAGGGGCCCTGCCAGGAACAGAGGAAGGTGCTGAGGCAGTTGGAGGACCTGACAGCACGAGAGCGGAGGATGTACGAGGTGGGGAATGACAGAGACCAGATCATGACGGTGTGTAAGGTGGCGGTGACAACGCTGGGGATGTATGTGAGGGACCGGTGGTTCCCCGAGAGCTATGCAACAGCAACCTGGGGTCGTTTGGCACCATTCTTCGCGTTGAGGGGGCGGGTACGTTGGGAGAAGGAGTGGGTGCAGGTGGAGTTGAGACCGTTCAACGACGTGCAGATGAACCGGGATCTGGGAGCACTTTGTACGAGGTTAGCCAAGAGGGAGGCAAGGCTGCCCGATGGGGGGAGGCTGATCTTCTCTGTAGGCTCGGACAGTCGTCCACGTTCAGATGCGTACGGACCGTGAGGGATGCGCAAAGCCCTGCCATGGCCTTTGGCCGTGTGCAATGGACTGCTGACCATATTCGATCTGCTATAATCCTGCCGAGATAGAGAGACAATAAAGGAAGATAGTAGTGCCCGATCCCAACCCCGACCAGAACGCCAAATCTGAGGCAATGAACACCCACAGAGAGCACAAAGAAAATGATCGATCTGGAGCATCTGCGGAGACAGAGATAGTAGCAGAGGAAAAGTTGGTGCCAACTGGCTATCAGGAGTTCCTGGTCGAGGTCAAGCAACGCATTCAAGAGGCTCAGGTGCGGGCGGTACTCGCCGTCAACCGCGAGCTGGTGCTCCTCTACTGGCAGATCGGGCGTGATATTCTGCGCCGACAGGAAGAACAGGGTTGGGGTGGTAAGGTGATTGACCGGCTGGCAGCCGATCTGCGGCGGGCTTTCCCCGAGGTGAGCGGCTTTTCAAAGCGCAACCTGCAATATATGCGCGCC
The DNA here is from genome assembly GCA_963797095.1 of uncultured Chloroflexia bacterium. Taxonomy (GTDB): domain Bacteria; phylum Chloroflexota; class Chloroflexia; order QHBQ01; family JADMIH01; genus JADMIH01. The sequence continues at coordinate 736,881 of CAWCNY010000002.1, forward strand.
TTCGCCGATGCCTACCCGGACGAGCAAATTGTGCACCAAGCTGGTGCACAAATACCATGGCGCCATAACGTCTATCTGCTCGACGCAATCAAGGATCGCACCGAGCGGGATTGGTATATTCGCAAGACTATCGAGAACGGCTGGAGCCGGGCCGTGCTCATGCATCAAGTGGAAACCGGCCTGTACAGCCGCCAGGGCAAAGCCCTCGACAACTTCGCCTCTGTGTTGCCACCGCCCGACTCCGATCTCACCCGCCAACTGCTCAAGGACCCTTACGGAAAGTCTTCTTTCTAGGCGAGGCGACCTTATCTTGCCGCCGGGCGGTTGCGTATTAGCCTTTCGCGTAGCATTCTCTACTTAACCTTAACTCCCGAAATGCCCAATTGGTTTCATTTCGTGAGTAATTCAATACTCTGATCCTACTGGAGTTTTCCAACACTTTGCACCCTCAAGAGCGCCTGGCGTGCTGTATAATATCGGTCAATGAGCTTCAAAGCCCAGCTCTATCTGATGCTCGCCCCTTTCGTGATCGGGCTAATTGTGCTGGTGGCAATCCCGGCCATCGGCAGTCTTGCCGTTTCCTTCTTCGACTACTCTCCACTCCGCCCTACCGAATTCCCCCCTGTCGGCTTCAAGCAATTCCTCGCTCTAGGCTCAGACCCCCTCTTCTGGACTGCGCTCGGCAATTCCCTCACATACACCCTTATATCGGTCCCCTTGCGCATGGTCGGCGCGCTCGGCCTTGCCCTCTTCCTTGAGCGCAGGCGGCGCGGCATAGGTGCCTATCGCTCTGCCGCCTACCTCCCAACCATCATCCCCGACGTAGCCTATGGCCTCACCTGGCTCTGGATTTTCAATCCCCTTTTCGGCCCGATGAGCCAGATATTGCGTTCCTTCGGCCAGGGCAACCAGGCATGGCTCCTCGATCCCACGGGCGCGCGCTCCATAGTGATCACCATGGGCGCGTTCCAGATCGGTGAGGGCATCGTCATCATGCTCGCCGCTCTGCGCGACATCCCCCGCGACCTCTACGATACCGCCCTGGTCGATGGCGCAGGCTGGTGGGCGCGCCTTCGCTCCCTCATCCTCCCCATCATCGCCCCCACCTTCCTCCTCCTCACATTTCGCACCACCGTCGTCACCCTACAGGACAACTTTTCTCCTGCCTTCATAGTCACCAAGGGCAACCCCTACTACGCCACCTATTACCTCCCCTACAAAATTTACGTGGATGCCTTCCAGAACTTCAGGTTCAGCTATGGCGCTGCTATGGTCCTATTCATGTATGTCGCCACCGCCCTGATCGTCCTTGTTCAATACCTGACCACCCGCCGCTGGAGCGTCGCCGCCTATGAGTAACAGGTCCACAATCCACACAGGCCCCTACGGGCCGCACCCGACCAGCCTCCTCGAGCGCATCAGGGCTTTCGGCTGGCACATTCTCGCCCTCCTTATTAGCGCCATATTCCTCATCCCCCTGGCGACCATGTTTGTAGGCTCCCTCCGCAAGCCCGGCCTCCCCCCGCCCCGTGGCATCGAATGGCTCCCCAACCCCCTTTCCTGGAGCAACTACGCCGATGTCTTCAACCTGGTCGAAATGGGCCGCTACTTGCTGAATAGCCTCGTCGTAGAGCTAATGGCCGTCCCTATCACCCTCCTGATAGCCTCCTGGGCAGGCTTTGCCCTCGCCCAACTCCCCCAGCGATTTGCCCGCCGCATCATAGTGGCCTCCCTCCTGATCCTCCTTCTCCCCGAAACCGCCCTCTGGGTCAGCCGCTTCATCCTCTACAAGCTCGCCCACATCATCGACACCCCATTCGCCCTCGTGGCCCCCAGCCTCCTCGGCACCAGCCCCCTCTATATGCTCGTCTTCTACTGGACCTTCAGGCGCGTCCCCTCCGAAACTTGGGAGGCCGCCCGCATCGACGGCGCTGGCGCTTTCAGAACCTGGTGGTCTATCGGTGTTCCGCTCGGGCGTGCCGCCTTCGCCGCCATAGGCGTGCTCTCGTTCGTCTACTATTGGCGCGAGTTCCGCGAGCCTCTCCTCTACATCCAGGACACCGCCAAATACACAGTCTCGGTCGGCCTCGCCTACCTCGAGCAGCTCGACCCCACCAATCTCCCTATCCTCCTTGCAGGCTCCGTGATCGTCACCCTCCCCATCATTATCATCTTCCTCATAGCCCAACCCTACTTCCTCGAAGCCCCCGAACGCGCAACCAGGGCCACCGAAACCCCCAACCCAAGAACCAGGCGTTAGCAACCAACAACCAATAACTCGGAACTCGGAACTATATTTAGTACAAACTCCACCCCCATAAAGGACCAACGTCTTATTGTGTTACAACTGTTGCCGGGGCTAAGATCAAACCATGCACATCATGGACAAAACCGATCCCGGCACCTATAAGCGTCCCCGCGCGGTCCACAACTCTTCCCACAAGTTCACCCTTCCTACCCTCGCGCCCTTCCTACGCATAATTGCCATTCTCATTCTCGCCGCTCTCGTATACATGAACCGGGGGCTTTTCGGCTTTTCTGTCGGCCCCAAGCCCGACTGCGCCACCGATGCCCAGTTCGGCCTCGGCCAATTCGACCAGATAATCGCCAACTGCAACGAAGCCATAGACCAGGACTCCCAGAATGCCTCTGCTTACAACAGCCGTGCCCTCGCCTACTACGGCAAAGGCGACTACCAGCAGGCCCTTCTCGACCTCAACAAGTCCCTCCAGCTGGACCCTAAATCCGCCGCGGCCTACTGGAATCGCGGCCAGATTTACCTCGACAAGGAAAACTACAACCTTGCTATCCCTGACTTCACAAACTCCATTCAGCTGGCACCCGACAAACCCAAAGCCTACCTCAGCCGTGCCTGGGCCTATTACTTCGTCGGCGACGGCGACTTTGCCCTCGCTGACGCTCAACAAGCAGTCGATCTCGACCCCGGCAACGTAGAAGCCTACTATGTGCGCGGCCTTATCTACACCGGGCTGGGCTCCTTTGGCCTCGCCATGGCCGACTTCAACGCGGCCCTGGACCTCGCGCCCAACGACGCTGATATACTCTACAACCGGGCTAACGTCTACGCGCTCCAGGGCGATAAAGCCAGCGCCATCGCCGACCTCAACAAAGTTCTCACCATTACCGACGATCCCGACCTCCAAAAAGACGTAAACGACGCTCTCAAGCAACTCGGCTCCAACTAGCAGCCCCCATAAATGCAAGAAGAGATGTCGGATCCCTTTGTGGGCGATCCGTCGCATAAAAGTCACACAGGCGTAGACATTGATACACCCATTGTGGCAATCCTATCCATAAAGATGCCGTTTGTAAGGACATCCTGGTAGATGCCCTGCCACAATGCCACCCCATATAGTCCCAAAGAGACGCAAGAACATAGCCCAGGGCGTAAGCCCTGTGGATCGTACGCCACCCAAGCAAGTAGTCCCGTAGGGACGTCGGAGAATTAGCATTGCATCATACAGGACCGGAGTGCTTGTTCTTACGCCCCTGCGAGGCTATGGCATTATCTCGGGCTTAACACAGGGCTTACGCCCTGGGCTATGCTCTTACGTCCCTACGGGACTACTTGCTTGGGTGGCGTACGAGCGTGCCGCGAACTCGCACCATTTCTCCCATAGTGGTATGCTACTACTGATTATTTGATTATTCCACCTGGAACCCTCACCACCAACAGGAGGATCCCCACAATGGCAGTCAAATTCGGCGTACTCGTTCCCCAGGGCTGGCATTTCGACCTCGCAGACATAGAAGGCCCCGAAGAGCAGTTCGAGGCCATGATCCGCGTAGGCAAAGAGGCCGAACGCCTCGGCGTCGACTTAATCTGGCTCTACGACCACTTCCACACCGTCCCTGCCCCCGAATTGGAGACCAACTTCGAATGCTGGATGTGCACCTCTGCCCTCGCTCGCGAGACCTCTACCGTCCGCATCGGCCAGCTTGTCACCTGCAACAGCTACCGCAATCCCGCCCTCCTAGCCAAAATGGCCTCTACAATGGAGGTCATGAGTTACGGTCGCCTCGACTTCGGCATTGGCGCGGGTTGGTACGACCATGAATACAACGCCTACGGCTACCCTTACCCCGACGGCCCTGAGCGCCTTCGCATGTTAGGCGAAGCCCTCCAGATCATCCACGCCATGTGGAGCGAACCATACGCCACCTTCGAAGGCAAATACTATACCATCAACGGCGCGATCAACGAGCCTAAGGGCGTCCAGAAGCCCCACCCGCCCATCTGGATCGGCGGCGGTGGCGAGAAAGTCACCCTTCGCCTCGTAGCCAAATACGGCGATGCCTGCAACATCGGCGGCATCAACCCCGAAGTCTACCGCCATAAATTCGACGTGGTTCGCCAGCACTGCGAAAACCTGGGCCGCGACTACAACTCCATCATCAAATCCGCCGAAGTCTTCACCCACGTAGTCCTCCCCGGCCAGACCCCCGAAACCGCCACCGCCAAACCCCGCCGCGACCTCGCCCGTCTCGTCGGCCACGATGTATCATTCGAAGAGTTCCGCGACAACAGCTACCGTGGCTACCCCCAGGGCATTACAGGCTCACCCCAGCAAATCATCGACACCTACGGCAAGATCATCGACGCGGGCGCGGAATACATCATCGCCTACCTATCCAACATAGTCCATCTCGAAACCCTCCAGGCCTTCGCCGAAGAAGTAGTTCCGGCCTTCCGCTAAGCCGTGACGGATCGCTAAGTGCAAGAGAAACATTCGGAGCAACAGATTCAAGTTCACAAATCCACAATCTGTTTCTAAAATAAGCAAAAATGGCGGCGGAGCCGCCATTTTTGCTTATTTTAGTAGGCCCCTCCCATTGGGGCTTACAAGGGTAGGTTTCTGAAAAGGGGTGCAGGGGTCCTCCCCTGACAGGGGAATTGGGGGTGAGGGGTGTTCGCACGCACCCCGAAGGATTCCACCGAAGACCTACCCTTGTAAGCCCATTGGGGAGGGGTTGGGGTGGGGCCTCCAAGGGCATTCCCCCTCAGTTCGACGCACGACCTAAGCCGCCGAAGGCTCTTATCCCCACGAAACGCCAGGATTTTCACCCTCTATCCACCCAAAACCATTATCATATTTACCCCGCTGTGCTAGCCTATAAACGAAAGCGACGCATAAGCGTCCCCTTTGTACGCCCTATCGCCAATGAGGGTAAATGTAATGCCAACCGACACTCTTCTTTCACCTCCCCAACAACAAAGCACCGAGCAGCCGCCCATCGAGAAAAGCACACAACTCCCCCAATTCATGGCGGGTGACGTCGTCCTCTTCGCCGCTCGGGGCGACCTCTACGGCATTGTCGGTCGCTGGATAATGCGCACGCGCGGCGAAGGCCCTACCTATGCCGTCCACACAGCCCAATTCCTCGACGCAGGCAGATACATCGAGCTAGACCTAGTCGGGAAAATAAAGCCCACCGAACAAATCCTCAAAGCGCACCAATCCCACGACATATGGAAGCGCAGGGGCTTCGAGGTATGGCGCTCTACATCCCTCGACGACGAGCAGCGCCAGGCCGTCACCGACAAAGCGCTCATCTATGTCGGTGCTTGGTTCGGCTGGGCCAAATTCGTTACCCACTTCCTCGACGGCCTGATCGACAAACTCATGGGCAAGGAAGTCTTCTTCTTTCGCCGTCTCAACCACGACCAGCGCTACCCAATCTGCTCCTGGATCACCTCGTTCTCCTACGACCGCGCCATCCACTACCAGTTCGGCGTCCCACCCGAATGCGCTGACCCCGACGAGATCGCCGACTGGCTAACCTCCCACCCCGACGAATGGCAGTGCGTCTTCCACCTCGAAGACTACTCAACCTAAGTTGTACCCCTCACTATTTCAATGATCTTAGCAGTAATCTCGTCCATCCTGTCGGCTGTCAGTGTCGCAGCCTTATACAAAACGATGCTCGAGTTTGCAGTGAATAAGCGATTTGGTCGTGCATAACTTTCTTGCTTCAATCCGCCCACGCTAAAGTCGGCAGCTCCGATAGATATCGAATAACCATCAGATCTGGATTGGCTTGTTATCTGGCAAACGATTAGGTCATCACCGATCAACTCGGCTACGATCACTGCGGGACGGCGTTTTGCTGAACTCAGATCTGAGAACGGAAAAGGAAGAACGACTATATCTCCCTTTACAAATGCGCCCATGCCTCATCTTCCTCAGGCGTATCCCAGTCTTTGGCTAACACTCGCTCCGAAGCAAGCATCGTTTGGTATGCTTCGGAACTTTCTTGCTTCCATATGAGATAATCTACAAAATCAAGTACTGTAGCCAACTTGTCAGGCGGTAATTGCCTGAGCCGTTCTTCTATCTCTGTTATTGTGGATTGCTCCATAATCTAGCCTCCTTGATCCATATTATACAACTCCGATTAGCCCTACCTCTCCTCCTTAGCCCTCTTATTCAACTCGTACAACACTCCCAAAGCCTCCAAAGGCGACATCTCCTCCGGCCTCAACCCCCTTAGCTCCTCCCGCAACGGGTCAGGTCCCATCACAGTCCCAAAGCTCATCTGCAACTGCCCCCCGCCATCTGCCGGGGCCTGCATCGCCTTCCTCCTGACTTCTTTCCCCCCGCCCTTCTCCAGATCCCCCAGGATATCCTCCGCCCGCCTCAAAATCGCCCTCGGCAGCCCTGCCAGCCGCGCCACGTGTATCCCATACGACCTATCCGCCCCGCCCGGCACGATCTTGTGCAAAAACACCACCCGCTCCCCATCCTCCGCCACCGCCACGTTATAGTTCTTCACCCTCGGCAGGATCTTCTCCATCTCCGTCAGCTCATGGTAGTGCGTCGCAAACAGTGTCTTAGCCCCCAGCCGCGGCGAATTGTGTATATACTCTACAACCGCCCGCGCGATCGCCAGCCCGTCATACGTAGATGTCCCCCGCCCGATCTCGTCCAAAATCACCAGCGACCTGTGCGTTGCATGATTCAAAATATTCGCCGTCTCCTCCATCTCCACCATAAACGTGCTTCTTCCGGTCGCGATATCGTCCTGCGCCCCCACCCTCGTAAAGATCCTGTCCACCAACCCAATCGACGCTTCCTCGGCGGGCACAAACGACCCCACCTGCGCCATCAACACGATCAGCGCCACCTGCTTGATATACACACTCTTCCCCGCCATATTCGGCCCCGTCAGCAACACAATAGCGGGCCCTCCCGCCCCGCTATCCAAATGCGCATCGTTCGGCACGAACTGCTCGTCCCGCAACGTCCGCTCCACCACTGGGTGCCGCCCCTCCCTGATCTCGATCACCGTCCCATCGTCCAGCCTCGGCCTCACATACCCGTTCCGCACCGCCACCTCCGCCAGCCCCCCGAACACGTCCAGCAGCGCCAGCGACTCCGACACCTGCATCAGCTTCGGCGCGCACGCCGCCACCTCCCTCAGCACCCTCCCGAACGCCTCTCGCTCCAACTCCACCAGCCTCCCCTGCGCGTTCAAGATCAGGTTCTCATACTCCTTCAACTCAGGCGTCACATACCTCTCAGCCCCCACCAGCGTCTGCTTCCTTATATAATCCCTCGGCACCGCCTCCTTATTGGCGTTCGACACCTCGATGTAATACCCGAACACCTTGTTATACCCAACCTTCAACCCCTTGATCCCCGTCTTCTCCTTCTCCGCCGCCTCCAATCCCGCGATCCACCCTTTCGCATCCCTCGAAGCCGACCTCAAAGTATCCAATTCCGGGCTGAACCCCGCCCTGATAGCGTCCCCCGTCCCAAGCAGCGCTGGCGGGTCATCCGCGATAGCGCTCCCGATCAACTCGCTAACGTCATCGCACTCCTGTATCCGGTTCACCAGCGCGCCCAGCACCCTCCTCGGGTCATGCTCTGCACTCCCCGTTCCCTTTCTCAATTCCGAACTCCGAACTCCGCGCTCCGCACTGGGCAATAGCTTCCTTATCGTGGGCAACCTATCCACAGCCAGCTTCAGCGCCACCATCTCCTTCGGCCCTGCCGTCCCCTGCACCGCCCGCGTCACTAACCTCTCCATATCGGGCAAATCCTTAAGCGCCGCCCGCAACTCGGCCCGCATCACCGCATCCAACACGAACGCCTCTAGCGCATCCAGCCGCGCGTTCAACCTCCCCAGGTCCAATAAAGGCTGCCCAAGCCACCTCCCCAACAACCTCGATCCCATGGGCGTGCGTGTCTCGTCTATCACCCACACCAGCGAATTCCGCCTCCCCCCATCTCCCCCCGGTCCCTCCGCGATCTCCAGATTCCTCCTGGTATGCGGGTCCAGTGTCATGTACTGCTCGGTCGAATAAGTAACCAGCCGCGTCAACTGGCTCAGCGCCGCCTTGTTATTCTCCCCGATATACCCAAGCAACGCCCCCGCCGCCCGAATAGCCAGCGGCAGCCGCGCGCACCCATACGCCTCCAACGACGTAGCCCCAAAATGCCTCAACAATCTCCCCCGCGCCCGGTCCAGCACCCAATCCCCCGCCTCGGTCCTCGTTATCGCCGAGTGATCCTGATACGCAATACGTGATACATGCCCATTCTCCGACTTCCGACTACCGACTACCGAATACCCTCCTTCGTCTTCCTCCTCCGGCATCAGCAACTCCGCTGGCCTCAGCCTATCGATCTCCTCCCCTACCGCCGTCTCCAACTCCGCCCCATTCTTCCGTATCTCCGTGGTGGCAAACTCGCCCGTAGTGATATCTGCATAAGCGACCCCCGCTCCCTCACTCTCTACTACCACCGCCACCAAATAGTTGTTCTTCTTCGCGTCCAGCATCCCCGGCTCTGTCACCGTCCCAGGCGTGATCACCCGCACCACATCTCTCTCCACAAGCTCCTTCTTCCCACCCACCTGGTAATTCGGCACTCCTGCCTCAAGCCTGTTCGTCGTGATGCTCAACTCCTTCTTCCCCAGCCTGATCCTCCGCGCCGCCGTCTCCTCGTCCACGCTGGGCGCGCTCAACTGCTCGGCCACCGCCACCTTATACCCCGCCTGGACCAGCCGCGAAATATACCCCTCCGCTGAGTGATACGGAACCCCTGCCATCGGGATCCTCTCGTCCTTCGAAGTAGGCCGCGAAGTGAGTACCACATCACAAACCCGCGCCACAATAGCCGCATCATCGTCAAACGTCTCATAAAAATCCCCCAACCGGAAAAACACGATCGTATCGGGGTACTGGCTCTTGATCTTAAGATACTGTCGTCTCAAGGGTGTTTCAGCCACGAAATAGCCCTTCCGTTCTACTCAGGATGCCCTTAATATAACACACCTCTCCCGAGCCGGACTATGCCACATCCCACGACCTGATCAATGTGTATCTCCCCCAACTACCGGCTACCGTCTCCAACCACCGTACACGTAGCCTGCCGTATCTCTCCCAGATGATACGCCGTATGCACCACGATAGCCCATGCGTTGCTCATCGCATCCCCATCCCAATCTTCAACCCCATTGATGATCTCCCGCACATTACTGTACTTATCCCTCAACTTCCCCTTCAGCGCCTCCCACTCCCCATCCGTCACTTCGGTTAGCCACCAGCTTCCTGCCCAATCCACCTTGCCGGGGTCCTCCCCAGGCATGTACTTCGACAGCACATCCAGGTAAAACCACACGTGCTCCACCTGTCCCGCTATGCTCGCGCACTTTCCACCCACGCGCTTCGAAGCCTCCTCCGCCGTCACCGTCTCCAAAGTCTCAAACAGCGACGTTCCTCCATCCAGGTATATCCCGTACACCTTCTCGAAAGTCTCGTCCAGAAACTCGTTGAGGTTCTTGGTGAATTGCTCCACCGAAATCTGTCCCGCTACCTTCATCTATTTACCTCTCCTTCAAATGAATAATCGAGCGTATAAGAGGCCGTGCTCCCGCTGAACGGAGGGATTTCCCCTTCGCCCCTCAAACCCGTCAACTCTCCAGTGCCCGACCCCGGCACCACCGACCACACCCCACCCGCCTTGCCGTTCTCAAACTTCCCCCTCAATTCCAGTACAAAGCTCCCCTCTCTCCCACCGACCTTGCCCTCCACCCTCTGCAACCCCACATAGGTCGCATTCTCCGCGTCAGGGTAAGCCATCAAATACTCCACCCACGACTTCCCCTCGATATCCCCCTTAAGCTCAAACGTCACGCTGGCCTTAGTCAGCTTCTGCCCCTCCCCCTCATAATAAGCGCTCTCATCCCACGTCTTCATCTCAAAAGTCCCTGTACCATGCTCACCCATTGATACACCTCCTGCTTGTGAAACAAAACCTGTAGATCACCACTTTAGCACGAACAAACGTTCAAGTCATCAGCCTACAGCAGTAACTCATCCTGTCCAATCCGCACTCCGCATTCCGCACTCCGCACTCACCCCACCTTCCTCCCCATTGCCCGCACTCCCCTGATCTCCATATCCTCCTTCCCCACAACCACCACATCCCCGTCCATCCCTTCCCCAATCCTCCCCTTCGTCCCCAGCTTCAATACCGCCGCCGTGTTGCTCGTCCAGCAAGGCAATATCTCCTCCACCCCCAACCCGAAATCCCGCACACCCCGCACAAACGCATCCCACACGGTATGCACCCCCTTGCTGGTCCCCGCCCCGCCATCCGACGATACCGTCAGCTTATCCAACGGCCCCCCATTATCCCTGTAATGCAGATACAACTCCCCGAAATCATCGTCAATCGTATCCATATCCACGTAAGCCCCCCTCTTAGCCAGCCTGATTGCGTCCTCGATCAACTCCTTGCTCCGCGTAATATGCGTGGCATAAACCACCCGAGCCGGGATCTCCTCGTACTCGTCCAGCACCCTGTGCAATATCCCCAGCTTCTCCTTCCCCGCTCCCGTATGAAAATGCGTCACCCCTGCCTTCCCCGACATAGTCCCGCCCACCATCGCCTCCGACACGATCCGTGCCAGCTCTCCCACGCTCGGCTTCGACGACCTGTAATCCGCGATCGCGATCTCCCCCACCCCGATCACCTTGTCGATCACCACCACATCATCCCTTACCGATCCCGTAAACGTCACAGTCGGCACCTGGAAGTTCCCTGTGTAGATCCACGTAGTGATCCCTCCCCTATCCTCACCTTCGCCCTCATCCTCCCCGTTCGGCTTCCAACCCTTCATCCCCACCCCCAACTCGCTCGCGAACGGCCCCCGGTCCCCGATCTCCAATGCCCGTGCCTTAGCCAGCAGTGAAGTCAAATGCCGGGTGGTCGCGTCCGTCCCCAACAGCCCCACCACCGTAGTGATCCCCGCCCTCACAATATCCCCCAACTCGATCTCCCCCATCCGCGTCTGCGGCCCTGCCTCTCCACCCGCCCCCAGGATATGCTGGTGCGGATCGATAAACCCCGGCAGCACCCAGCACCCTCCCGCCTCCACCACCTCCAACCCCAACCCCGTAGCCTCCAATGCCCTCCGGTCCACCTTCCCCACCTTCACAATTTTCCCGCCAGCCAACAGCAAGTCCACCCGCCCTATGGCCTCAGGTCCGAAAACCTCTCCGCCTCTGATCAAAGTAAACATAGCCAAACCTCCCGGTACAATGTGCACCTTGTTAGAAACGCTTTCCTCTGTGTTGTATTATTGCTGTATATTAGCCGTAGGGCTGCGCCTCTTCAACATCCTCCCCGCCTACCTGCCAATACTCCGGGGAGTATCATATGAATCATAGCTCCTCCCTTGAATATCTACATTTTCTCCACAGCTACAGGTGCTGGCACAAATGTTACCATACCCGGAGGCCATTCTTGTAAGGATGGCACGACCCTTGCCTACACAATTGCAGGACCGGTCGGCCCAGGCGAAATTAGCCGCCGGCCATGCCCGGAAGTGGAATGCTCATCAGGATTAAGCTACTGAAAACGATCCTCATAATCGAAGATGAGCGCGTCATCGCTGAAGTTATTAGCGCTGTGCTGGAAGACGAAGGATATCAGGTCCACATTGCCGACAACGGCAAGCAGGGCCTTGACCACCTTGAGGAAATCAAGCCTGACCTCGTGCTGTGTGATCTCATGATGCCCGTAGCCGACGGCAAAGCCGTTGCCCGCGCCATGTCCTCCGACCCTGCCTATCGCACCATCCCCCTCATCCTGATGAGCGCAGACGGTTCAGCCCCCACAGAACCCGGTATCCACTACTCCGCCTTCCTTCGCAAACCCTTCGACCTCAACCAGCTAATCTCAGTAGTACATCGCTGTGTAGCCTAACCAACCCTCCACTCACTCACACACAACAGTCACTCGCCACTCGCCACTCGCCACTCGCCACTCGTCCTCCGACTACCGACTACCGACTACCGACTACCGACTACCGACTACCGACTACCGACTACCGACTACCGACTACCGACTACCGACTACCGACTACCGACTACCGACTACCGACTACCACCCAAATGCTCTCCCTCCCCCCCGACCTGGAATCCGCCATCGCCCAATCCCTTCGCTCTCTCCCCAGATCCCAATGGCAAGCCGCCGCCCGCCGCCTCAGCCGACACTACCGCGACCGCGAAACCACCATCCGCCACGGCACGCCTCCTTCCTCAATCCAAAATCCAAGATCTAAAATCCAAAATGAAGAGGCTCTGGGCTACGCAGCCTTCGTCCTCCCCGCCGCCTACGCCCAACTCTGGGGAGCCTTGCGCGCCACCGCCCTCCGCATCCCCTCCTTCCACCCCACCACCCTACTCGACCTCGGCTCCGGCCCCGGCACCGCCCTCTGGGCCGCCGTCGAACACTTCCCCTCTCTCACCACCCTCCATGCCTACGAGCGCGAGCCTGCCTTCATCTCCCTCGGCAAAACCCTCGCCCAATCCTCCCCCCACCCCGCCCTCCGCCAAGCCCACTGGCGCCAACTCACCTTCACCCACACCCACACCCTGCCCCTTCCCCCACCCAATAAGCAGTACGCAGTAAGCAATACGCAGTACGACCTGATCATCATCGCCCACGCCCTCAACGAGATGGACCCCTCCATCCGCGAAGCCCTCCTCCTCTCCGCCTGGGAGCAGTGTTCCGGCCTCCTTCTCATAGTCGAACCCGGCACCACCGCTGCCTTCCCTATCATCCTCCAGGCCCGCGACCTCCTACTCTCTCACTCCGCCCATGTGATCGCTCCATGCGCCCACAACCTCCCCTGTCCCCTTCCCTCAGCCGATCCCAATGATTGGTGCCACTTCCCCCAGCGCCTCCAACGTCCCCAGTTCCAGCGCATCGCCAAAGAAGCCACCGCAGGCTGGGAAGAATCCAAGTTCTCCTACAGTGCCCTCGCCCGCTTCCCAGCCGAATCCCCCATCTGGGGCCGCCTCCTCCACCAACCCCAACAAACAAAAATCGGCGTAGACCTCACAGTCTCCGCCGTCGACACCACTATCCATCACCCCCACATCTCCAAACGCGACCGCCCACGCTACAAAGCCGCCTCCGATCTCCACTGGGGCGACCCCCTCGATGCCCCTATAGAATCGTAAGCCGCATACGAACATGAAACATCCCGGATTTTAGATGCAGCTTCGCATAGGTACAACCTGATTCTAAAAAGGCAATAATGGCGGCGAAGTTGCCATCTTTGCCTTTTTAGGAAGCCCCTCCCCTTAGGTGGTGGGTCTTTGGTTGCTATGCTCTACCCAGCACATATCTCGCCCTACTGGGAATGCGATATCCGCCGCTCTCCGTCTTATAAGGCTCAAGCGCCTCTTTCACCAGAGGAAACACCATGTCCCTCCCGTAAGCCTTCAAAATCCTCACCCCCGGCGCGAACGACATCCCCCCTCGAAACGCCGTCTCCAGGTCGGGATACACCCAATCGCACTCCACCTCCTTCTCGTCGACTACCTCGATCCCAACCTCCCCCATAAACCGCGCTATAGCCTCAGGGTCCGAAAAGATCACCCTCGGTGCCTTCGACCCCAGCCCCGATGTCTTCTCCCTCATCTCCATCAACTTCGAATAAAACGCCCCCATCCCGCCCGGCCCGCTGCTCCTTGCTCCTGTCAAAATCGCTACCATCCCACCCGGCTTGCTAACCCGCTTCATCTCCGCCAGCGTCCCCGCCGGGTCCATCGAATATTGCAAGGCACTGCAGCAACTCACCAGGTCGTACATTCCATCCCCAAACGGCAGTTGCTCCATCTCCCCCAGCCGTAAATCGCCCCCAGGCAGCCGCTCCCGCGCCACCTCCAATTGGCCCGTCGAAGCGTCCAACCCCGCCACCGAGGCCCCGCGCTCCTTCGCCAGCACCAGGAACAGCCCTGTTCCACACCCCACGTCCAGCACACTCTTTCCGGGCCCTACCTCGGCCTTCTCAAGTACCGTCTCAAAAATCGGGCGATTGGTCCCTTCCTGCGCCTCGGCCCAATCGCGCGCCGCCGCCCCCCAGGCTCCATCCCTTCCGGGCCTGGCATTCGTATTGACATAACTATTGGCACCATTACTATTTTCAATATTCACAAGAAATCTCCCTTTCTTTCAAATCTCTAACAAGACAACAGGACCCCTTGCAAAGTCCCTCGTTCCCAACTATACCCTCCTCAACCCCCACTGCCTACCGACAAACAATCCGAAATCCGCTCCACCACTCACCACCCACCACCCACCACCCACCACCCACCACCCACCACCCACCGCTCGTCACTCGTCACTCGTCGCTAGTCACTCGTCCTCCGACTACCGACTACCAATTACTCCAGGTAGCCTGCGAGCTCTTAACCAACCTGTTCCCCTTATCCTCCAGGTGCGCGAACGCCAACTCGATAGCGATCCGGCCCGGCCCGTACATCCGCAGCCAGATATACCGCTCGCCCCAGCTACGCCACGACCTCCACGTCCCGGCAGGCTTCTCAAAGTGCAGGTGCATCTGCACCGTATAATCTTTGAACAGCAGCGCGGTTGGCTTCACAAGGATTGTCTCTCCCTGCGCCAGCACCCGCGTGAACACATTCCCCTTCGCCTGTATCAGCACCAACCCCGGAGCCTGTGGCGCGTAAAACCTATCCATAAACATCCCCAGCGGATAATGCGTTTCCGTCTCATCCCCGTTTCGCGTAGTAAACCAGATATTCGAGTTGAACCAATCATAAGTAACCTGGCTGGTAGCCACCATAAACACATGCTCCCGCGTGTCTACGGCCTGCCCCGCCTGCAAAGGCAGCGCTATCACCTCGCCCGGCGCATCATGCGAGAACGCGATATGCCCCGGCCCAACCGCCTCAGTCATAATAAGCGGCAGCCCCGCGAACAACCTCTTCCACCCTCCCTTCATCGACATCGACCTGATCGTAACCTGTGGCTCCTTCCACAGCAGCACATGGTGCGTAAAATACACGCTGTCCCCTGCCGCCAGGTTCATATCCGCCACCGGCACATACTTACCCTCGATCTGGCAGTGCGACTGCCCGAATTGCAGCCGCGCCATATCCTTGATCCCAGGCATCTCCAGCCACCCACTCTGCGAAACGATCACCTTAATATCCACAGGCGCACCGCAAGAAGGACAGCTATCCGTAGTACCACTACTAACAGCCGCACAATAAGGACACCGGTAACTACGCACAGGCTGCTGCCCGGCCATTCCAACATCACCCATAACAACCTCCCAACTACCAACCATCAGCAACTGGTCACTCGTCACTCGTCACTCGTCACTCGTCACTCGTCACTCGCTACTCCGTATTATGGTGCACATACATAGACTGTATCCCAAGCCTCCCCGGCCCCGTCATCCTCACAAGATTGATCTTATGCGCCCCGAACAATCCCTGGCTGATAGGGATCGCCTCCACATTCATCTGCACCGAAGCGTCCTTATACAAAAACGCCCCAGGCTCGATCTGAATACTCTCCCCCGGCTGTAACATCTTCTCAAACACATTCCCATACCCATGCAGCAGCAACAACCCCGGCTCATTCCCGGTCACGAACCGGTCCATAAAAGCCCCTTGCCCGCCAAACAAAATATTCCGCAACCCCTGTATCCGCACATACGAATAATTGATATGGTGTGAGGCCAGCACAAAAGCGTGCTCTCTCACATCCAACTCAATCCCAGGGTGCAGGGGCATCACCACCAGCTCTCCCGTCGCATCCCGCGAAAACGCCACCCGTCCCGGCCCATGTGCCAGGCTGATAACGAACGGCATCCCTGCCAGCGCCCTCTTACCCAATCCCCCCGCCAGCGGCATCACCGACACCGGCACCCGGTCTTCCTTCCATAGCAACACGTGGTGCTCAAAAAACACCGCGTCCCCCTGCGCTATATTCATCTCAGCCACCGGCACGATCTCTCCCTCCACCTGGCACGTGCTGTTCCCGAAATGTATCTCCGTCATATCCCGGATACGCGGGGCTTCCCTCCACCCCGACTCGCTTACCAAATTCTTAATATCGAGCGGTGCCCCGCAAGCCCAACAGCTAAGCGCGTTAGGGTAATTCTGACTCCGGCACCACTCACAAACAATCCTCTGCAAAGTATCCATGCAAACCCCCCAAAAATAATGCAATTGGGCCTAGCCGTGTGCCCATAACAATATACCCCTATAGCCCCGCAAGGCCAACCCTAAAATGCGATCCTCGAATTTCGAACCCCTATTCCAAACTCCGCACTCCGCACTAAAGAATCCTTCGCCAACTCTTCGCCTCTTCGTGTTCCAAAATCCAAAATCCAAAATTCACCTCATCAGCCTCCGCACAGCCCGATTATGCTCCTCCAACAACCATCTCATCTCCACCCCCACCAACTGCCCCTCCCACACCCTCACCTCCCCATTGATCACACTGAACTCCACATTAGGCGGATGGCAAAACACCAGCGCCGCCAGCGCATCGTGCACCGCCCCGCCCGCCATCCCCAGCGTATCCACCCTGTACCCAACCAGGTCCGCCGCCATCCCCTCGGCCAGGTACCCCACATCTTCCCTCCCAAGCACCTCTGCCCCTCCCCTGGTCGCCATCCTCAACACCCCTCGCGCCGTGGTCGCTCCGGGACTTCCCACCATCGTCCACCTTCCTCCCTCCCCGGTCCACTCCCCAACCAGCCTGTGTACCAGCAACGCCTGCCTCGCTTCCGCTAGCAAATGCGACCCATCGTTCGATGCCGACCCATCTACTCCCAACCCCACTCGCGCCCCCGCCCTCAATAACTCTCTCACCGGCGCGATCCCCGACCCCAATCGCATATTCGACGTAGGACAATGTGCCACCCCCGTCCACGTCCCGCCCAACCTCTCTATCTCCTCCGACGATGGGTGCACCATATGCGCGTGCCACACGTCCTTCCCCACCCATCCCAACTCCTCCGCGAACTCCACCGGCGACTTCCCGAACTTCGCCCTGCAATAGTCGTCCTCATCCCGCGTCTCCGCCAGATGCGTATGCGCGTGCACTCCATAAGCCCGCGCCATCTTGATGCTCTCCCTCATCAAATCCGCTGACACCGTAAAAGGCGAGCATGGCGCGACCACCACCCTCAACATCGACCCCCAACCCCTATCGTGATAAGTCTCGATCACCCGCATCGAATCGCTCAAAATCACCGCCTCGTTCTCCACCACCCTATCCGGCGGCAATCCCCCCTTGCTTTCCCCCACCGACATCGACCCCCGCGCCGCGTGAAACCTCACCCCCATCTCCTGTGCCGCCATGATCTGGTCGTCCACCCTCGACCCGTTCGGCCAGATATACCCGTGGTCGTTCGTCGTCGTACACCCCGACAGCATCAACTCCGCGATGGCCGTCTTCGCGCTCACATACACCGCCTCAGGCGTCAAATTAGCCCACACCGGGTACAACGTCCTCAACCAGTCGAACAGCACCGCGTTCTGCGCCCCCGGCAAACACCGAGTCAAAGTCTGCACAAAGTGATGGTGCGTATTCACCAACCCCGGCATAACCACCATCCCCCGCGCATCAATTACCCGGTCCGCCTCCTTTGGGAGCCTCTCCGAAGGTCCCACCCCCTTTATCACATTCCCCTCAACATACACCCCACCATCAGCCCACTCCCGACCATCATCATCAAACGTAGCCACCAACACAGCATTGTTCACCAGCAAACTACCCATCTCAATACCTCCCCTCCCAACCTCAAACCTCAAACTCCACACTCCTCATTCCACACTCCCAAAGAACCTTCGTGGCCTTCGTCCACTCTTCGCCTCTTCGTGTACCAAAATCCCAAAATCCAAAATTCCTACTGCACCATCCCGAACCTCTTCCCCTTCTTCGTCATCCTCACAAAATACCTCAACCTTTTCTCAAACTCCTCCGGCCTCCCCCGCGCCCCCTCTATCCACCCCACCCTGATCCTCCTATAACTCTCCGGAAACCGCTCATAATTCTCCCAAACCTCAGGGTCCTCCCGCAAAACCTCCAAAATATCCTCCGCCACCACAAACTCCTCCTCCAATGCATCCCCCAGCGCCTCCAACCCCGTCTTCGTCATCTTCCCCGCCTCAATCAACCGCCTCGCCCTCTCCTTATTCATCGGCGACCACCCACTCCTGGCTCCTCTCGGCGTAAATCTCTGCGCAAACCTCTCCCCGTCGATATCCTTATTAGTGCTATCTATCCACCCAAAACAAAGCGCCTCCTCCACCGCATCGTTATAAGCGATCCGCCCCTTGCCGCTTCCCTTCCGATAATAAACCAGCCACACGTCCGGCTCCCGATCGTGATTCTCCTCCAACCACGCCCGCCACTCCTCCCTATCCGTAACATACAGCGTCTTCGTAATCTCCATAACAAACCACCTCTCCCAATCTCGCAGCCTCAATGCCTATCTTACAATATCGCCCAAACCAGACGTAAGTGCCCACAATACAACCGGAAGAACCCAATTAGAGACAAGTCCCGGAGGGATGAAAGAACGTAGCCCAATGCCAAAGCCCTGTGGATGACGCACTCCACCCTCTGCTTAGCCCTGCATGGCCCCAAGCACTCAGGAATCGCCTGGGAAAATATGACCACCCATCTACGCTAAAAGGAAATAACAAGCCCAACCACAAATAACTGGCTTGTTCCCACCCCCACAAAATCCTTCGTGCCCCTCCCTAACCCCTTTCCCTATCGAATCGCCACTCTACTCTAGCACCCTCAAATTGATTGAGATAAACAGCATCAAGTACGCCAGAAAGAACACACTGAAGAACGTGTGGTACTTTTCACTCCTGGTATAAGCCGCCACCAGGTTCAGCACGAGCATTATCGACAGGAAGATCACATAAATCCAACCCTGCGCCACAAAGTGATCCCACCCCTTAAGCAGCGTATCCATCGCATCCAGCGGCACAAGCAGGGTGGCCAGCGCAAAGAACGGCCTGTGATTCGCATAGAAATGCTTCTTCAAGTCCGTCCCATCCTCCAGAGGCTCTGGAAACAATAGCACCGCCAGCAGGAACGATACCGTCGGGCTGAGCAGCACAAACAGAAATATGAAGAATGTCCATTCAGTCTGCGTGTGCCATCTGAAAAGGATCCACCAGTTCAGCACAATAAACAAGAATAAATTCAACGACCACACCAGGTGTACCCAGTACACACTTATTCGCCCGTGGGCGTGCAAAAGCTTCCCGATCCCCGTCAACAATCGCGTAATCCCAAGCCCCAGCACAATCGAGGTCAGTATCGCCAGATAACTGAAAGTCTCCACGCTAAAACCTCCGCCCATAAGGGCGACTACGCAACAGACTATCTGATCTCTATCCGTAACAGCCCGTTGTACCCTTCTCTTTCCACCGCCTCTTCCCGTACCGGAAACCAATCTCCGAAATATCCCAGCCCCCAGACAATGAGCACACCTACTCGTCACTCGTCACTCGCCACTCGTCACTCCTCCACCTCATCCGGCCTAACCACCAGGCTCTCATATGAAGCCCCCAGCAGCGGCACCAGCACAATCGCCGAGATCGCATTCGAAATAGTAACCGGGTAGAACTCGCTCCACGCCTCCTCCAGATTCCCCACATTCGGGTCTACCCAGATATCCGTCACCGATGCGAACCCCATCCCAACCACTATCCCCAATAGCGCGAACCCGGTCGCTATCGCCAGGTTCCCACCCTTATCCAGGCGGTTGACATAATAAACCGTCAGCCCCGCCACCAACCCCATCAACCCATTACCCACATCCCAATTCCAAATAAACCCATACCCCGACAACAAATCCCCGATCAAGTTCCCCGCGAACCCCACTACAAACCCCACCACCGGTCCGAATGCCGCCCCAAAAAAGAGCGGTATCGCCACCCCCGGCCTGATCGTGCTGTTGAACGGCCCCGGTATCTTCAGCCCCGAAGTGGCCCAGCCGAACAACCCGTACAGCACAGCCCCCACTGCCATAGCCAGCAGCTCCCGAGTGCCCACCGACCACGGGTTCTTCCTGCCCTCGTCTCTCACCGCCGTTCGCCTCATCTAGCTCTCTCTCCCCAAATCCACCCATCCCCTTGCACAGCCGCCACGCGAAAAGCAATAAGCCTTCCGCTCTCCGTTCACTGCCTACTATTCTCAATCAACCGCTCACATCCACCACAATTCACCGTTCGATACACATCAATTGCTGATTGTCGGCCATTGTAAACCACCTATCATCCCCTGTCAACAGCCACCCAATCCGATTCCTCAATAGCTCAGCCAATCCATTACTGCCGATAATATTGCGCCTGTGCTATATCAAAAGAGCCAAGAATGGCGGCGCGTCCACCATTCTTGGCTTTCCTAGATCAACCAACTTTTCCAGAGCCTACTTCTGCTCTGTCGATTCGCCCGCTGGTGTCGGAGATTTGATCTCGATCTTGCGAGCCTGGGCCTTAGCTTCCGGCAGCTTTGGGAGCGTGAGCGTAAGCACACCGTTGTCAAACCTGGCATCTATATGCTCGACATCGATCCCCTTTGGTAGGGTAATGGCCCGGCGGAACGACCCATAAGATCGCTCCATCCTGTGGTACCCTTCACCCTTGCTTTCACTCTCCGACTTCTTCTCGCCCTTGATCAGAAGCGTATTCTCCTGCACCGTGATCTCGACCTCCTTAGGGGCTATGCCCGGCAGTTCGGCTGTTACGACGTACCCGTTGTCGCCTTCGCGAATATCAATCGCCGGAGTAAATCGGATGCCATTTGTCCTCGTGCTCGGTCCCGTTGTCCAGTTCCATCGCGGTCCAAAGAACCCGGCCAGCAGGTTGTCCCACTCCTGCATCCAGTTTGTCATCTCTCGATACAGGCTCGGCATGGACGGAAATGTGTCCGTATAGTCTGCTGTATTCTTGATGATAGGGCTTGTAGTCTCACCGTTCTGACGTACAATATCCTTCGTATTCATGTCTCAAATCCTCCTTTCATCAAAATATCCGTGATGGGTCTCAGAGAGTCTCACCCGTACTTTTAGCACTCGACATAAGAGAGTGCTAATTAATATATAGCAAAGTCCATCTCGCTTGTCAAGACCTCAAACGGCCTCATCCCGCAGAAGATCGCACTTCTAAACCACCTCCACAAACACCTCTTCCACAACTTCCAATCTTCTTTTCTCCCCCTCTCCATCCCCATCCCACCGCAACGGCAAATTCACGATCCTCCTCCAAATCTTCCAGGCCCCCTCGTACTTCTCCCCTTCCGCTCCATCAAACCACGCGCTCAACGGCGGGTACAAATTCGTCGCCTCCACCCTCCTCTCCACCAACCTCCGCGTCACCCGATCCCTCACCTCCTTATCCCTCGCCAGCACGCCATACTTCCACACAGGCAGCACCTCCCCCACATGCTCCACCCCTTCCATCCACAGCCTCTCCCGATATCCCCGCGCCACTCTCAACCTCCCCTCAATCTCCTCCCCCAACCCCTCCACCACCCGAACAATCCTCTCACAATCCGCCCCTACGGAATACGCAGTGCGTAGTCTGTAATCCTCCCTCACCCTCTCCAACAACTCCAAATCATCCCCAAACACCGCCCCACCACCTCCGGCATCCCCAACCTTTCCCCTCCCAAAACTAACCACCGAGCAAACCCCCAGTCCACCCCCCTGCCCCTCCGCGCCCTTTGACGCTCCAAGGCCAACCATCTCATTCCGAACTCCGAACTCCGAACTTCGAACTCCCCCCTGCGCTGCGTCCTCCACCACCACCAACCCATGCCTCTCCGCAAACTCCTTCAACGCCTCTCCATCCACCTCCCCGCCAAACAGCGGCACCGCCAGCAACACCTGGCACCCCTCGCCAACCACCCTCTCACCCGACCCCATATCCATCCCTATCCCACCCCTCTGCGCCTCCACATCCGCGAACACCGGCCTCAACCCTGCTCCCCTCACTGCATGCACGACGTTCGCGCACACCATCACCGGCACAACCACTCCGCTCCCCTTAGGCAACCCCAGCGCCCTCAACACCACCGCCAGCCCAACCGTAGCCCGCGAGCACAACATAGCGCCTTGCCTACCCGCCAGGTAAGCAAGGCGCTCCTCACACTCCTTTATCGTCATAAGTCCCACCGCCTCCCAATACGCAGTACGCAGTATACCCCCACCCGACTATTCCTTCATCGCCCCCACCATGTCCACGCTATACGACCCAAATACCGTCTCCTCTACATGTATTCTCACCTGGTCTCCCACAAACTCAAACCTGAACTCTTCTTCGTTCACAGACGGCGACGCCTGCAACTCCCTTCCCGCAAACGTATTCTCGTTCACCCATTCACCCTTCAATGCCGTCCAGTTCCCATCCATAGGTCCATTGACCCTGTATACGTTGTCCAGCCCTACTATCACCTCCTGTACCCCCTCATCCGTCAAAAGCTTCGCCGTCGCCGTCACACTTCCTTCCACGAAGCTCATCGTAATCTCCCTCCACCCCACCGGGCTATCCTCGATCACATACGTCTTTCCCGTCACCCCTTTTGCCGTCTCGCTCAACGCCGCCACCGGCCTCCCAGGATTCGCCCAGTCTTCCACCCTGGCCCGTAACTCCTCATTGACCTTCGGATTATCCGCCAGCATCCCTTCCGACTTCGCCGCCGGGATCAGATAATCCTTCAATATACCTTCCAGCGGCTGCCACTTGTGCCAGTCAATAGCCGCCGTCATCACCACTACCATATTCCTCTCGCCTACCACCATGATCTTTTGCTCTCCATACCCCTCTGCCGCATAGTAATTCGGGTACACCCACCACAAATACCCGTAATTCTTATCGTTCTCTCCTATCGCCTGCACGCTCCTCAACTCCTTCACCCATTCCTCTGGCACTACCTGCTTCCCATCCCACCTTCCATCGTTCAGATACAGCAACCCCAGCTTCGCCATATCCAGCGGCCTTATCTCTATCCCATAGCCCCCAAGCGTAATCCCCTGCGGATCTGCGGGCCACACAATATCATCCTCCTTTATGCCAAGCGGCTCGAACAACCTCGTTCTTGCGTACTCAGCTGTGCTCATCCCCGTAGCCTTGGTCAATATCGCCGACATCAAATGCACTCCCGCCGTGCAATAAATCATCTTCGTCCCCGGCGTGGCGTCCATCGGCAAATCAAGTACATACTGCACCCAATCCGCGCTCTGCTCCATTCCAAACCCTATAATATCGTCAGCGCAATTCAACCCAGGCTGCATACTGATCAGATCCCTGATAGTGATCGCTTCCTTCCGCTCGTCCAGGTTCGCCACCGCCACTCGCGGGAAATACCCCAGCACAGGCTCGTCCAGGCTCTTGATATACCCCTCCTCCAACGCGATCCCCGTGAGCGCCCCGATCACACTCTTCGTAACCGAGTACACCTGCACCTTCTGGTCGGGCGCGAAAGGCTGCCGGAACGCATCCAGCACCACATACCCGTTCCGAATAACCGTCATGCTCCTCAAATTGATCCCCTGCTCCTCCACCTGCATCATCGCCGCCAGCAGCCCCGCAGAATCGATCCCCTGCTCCTCCGGCGTAGATACCCTCCATCCATTAGTCGGCCAGTAATCCCGCCCAACTGCCGCTACAGTAGCGGTAGCCGTCGGCACCGGCACTGCCGTAGCCGTAGGCACAGGCGTACTCTCCGTTCCGCACCCCACCGCCACCGCCTGCAATACCATCACCCCGACCACCAACCTCGCCACCAGTCCCATCCCCAATCTACCGGTATGCATAAAACTCCTGGTTCCCATCTCGATGCCTCCATTTTACGGCAGCACGCGCGTCCCGCCAGCGCAGGCCGGATTCCACCGATTGTATTATGCCCTACATAGGTGAAAACCCTGGTATCAAACCCTTGCAATCAAGTGACAATTCCCTCAATCGCCCAACCCCATCCCAATAACCTCTGCTCTCCTACGCCTCTCTGTGTACCAAAACCTGAAATAACCTCCGCTCGCCACTCGCCACTCGTCATCTTGACATCCCTTCCCCCACAAGCTATATTCCCACCATGCAAGCAGACATCCTACCCACCCCACCCGACAACCCCGGCTGGAACTACTGCCACACCACCCCTGTGCGCTTCCGCGACATCGACATGTTCGACCACGTCAACAACGCCGCCTACCTTACCTACATCGAATCCGCCCGCGTAGCCTACTACACCCATATCTCCGGCATCCCCGACCCCCGCGACTTCGACATGACGCTCGCCCACGTCGACATCGACTTCCTCGTCCCCATCTTCTTCCCCGCCACCATCCACATCTACACCCGCACCACCCGCATCGGCACCAAATCCTGGACCCTCGAACACCAGCTACGCGATGCCCAATCCAACCAGATCGTAGCCACCGCCTCCACCGTCATAGTCCACTACGACCACGAAACCCTTCAATCCAAGCCCCTCCCCCAGCACATAATAGAGCTCATAGAGCGCCACGAAGGCCGCTCCCTCCGCCCCCGCTAATGCCTACCTGACGACCTCTACCCTCTATCGTCCACCCTCAACCTCGCCTGCTTCACAACCTCCATCTTCATTCCCTACTCTCTTCATAGGCGTCCGGTCTTGCCGCCTGGCCGGGTGCCATAACCTGGTCACGATCCTCCAGCGCGGGTATAATGTCCTGCATCAACCCCACCCGGTCCTATCACAACCAACCCATATCAAACACCCACAAAGCATGACCTAACCTAACACAAAGCCCATAATCCATAACCCGAACAATAAATCCACAGTCCCAAATTCGAAATCCGCAATCGAAGGAGCCCCAACCATGTGCTACAACCCCACCGACCTACCCCCCAACCCACCCAATCCCGCCTACGGACAGGCCACCGGCTACGACCTTGAGCTGGTCGCCTCCGACGGTACTCACTTCCTGGGCTACTTCGCCCACCCCGCCCTCCAACCCGCCACCCCAGACCCCCGCGCCCATATTATCATCTACCCCGACGTGCGCGGCCTCCACAACTTCTACAAACAACTCGCCCTCCGCTTCGCCGAACAGGGCATCCACGCCCTCGCCATCGACTACTTCGGGCGCACAGCCGGCCTCCACACCCCTCGTGACGAATCGTTCGACTACATGCCCCACGTCCAGCAGATCCAATTCCCCACCTTCCTCTCAGATGTCCGCTCCGCCGTCGCCTACCTCCAGGACCACGCCACCTCCTCCGGCGCTGCCTCCCCCTCTATCTTCACCATCGGCTTCTGCATGGGTGGCGCTCTTTCCCTCCTCACCGCCGCCGAACCCCTCCCCCTCACCGGCGCGATAGCCCTCTACTCCGGCTTTGGCCGCCACTTCACCGGCTCCGAAAAAACCACCCTCGACCGCACAGCCGACATCCGCATCCCCGTCCTCGGCCTCTACGGCGGGGCCGACCAGAGCATCACCCCCGAACAACTCCAGCAACTCGAAGACAACCTCACCGCCTCCAACACCCCCCACGAAATCCACGTCTACCCCGACGCCCCACACTCCTTCTTCGACCGCAAAGCCACAGACTTCGCCGAAGCCTCAAACGACGCCTGGACCCGCATCCTCAACTTCATCTCAACCTACACCCCCACCACATAAACGGGATGCAAGGGTACTCCCCTGCCGGGGAATGTGAATGTGCCCCACCTCTCAGGCACGATTGCTAAGGGGTGCAGGCGGAACAGCCTGCCGGGGGTGAGGAGTTCTACTTCCGCCACCCAAGCTAAAGGGGGTGCAGGGGTACTCTCCTGACAGGGGGCAGTGGGGTGTCCCCCCAACTCTACTTCCTCTTTTTACTCTCCCCTTTCCCCGAATACGGAGAGAGGGGCCGGGGGTCTGGGGTTTCTCCTGGACACGTATGTTATAGTAGTTAAGTAGTGTATGGACCTCGCCCGCGCCTGAGTTTGGATTCGTCTGCTTCATCCTCCACTCGCGAGTTTGCCGTTTCGGCCACATTCCATGCCTAGACTTGATTAGCTCGCAGACGATTGACCGCAGGAGGATGACCACAAAATGGCCAAGAAACTTTACGTCGGGAACCTACCCTATAACACCTCGGAAGACGACTTGCGCGACCTCTTCTCACCCATCGGTGAGATCTCGGACATCGCTGTAATCACCGACCGCTATACCGGCCAGTCCAAAGGCTTCGGCTTCGTCGAAATGCCTTCCGATGAAGCAGCCGACGACGCTATCTCTCGCCTCAACGGCTACACTATCGGCACTCGCCAGATCGTAGTCAACGAGGCACGCCCACGCGAGGAGCGCTCAGGTGGTGGCGGACGTGGTGGCTACGGTCGCCGCGATAATGACCGTGGCGGCGGTGGCGGTGGCGGTGGCCGCGGACGCTATTAATCACCAACACCACACCACACCACGCACACCTACGCGCCAACCCTGGCGCTCATAACCCTACCTCGCCGCAAAACGAGAGGTAAGCCCTCAACTTACCTCTCGTTTCACAGCATCCGTACCCCTATTCCTATTCCTATTCATATTCCTATTCCCTCGTCCCATCTAGCATCCCGCACCGGCATCATCTCGGAGGCTTTTATGTCCAACGAATTGTCCCTCAGTAAAATCGAAAGCAACTGCAACCAGCTCCTCAACTCCCCATACCTTCAAAAAGAGGTCCCGACCGAGCTAAAGAACCTGCGCACCGTCCTCGAAAAAGTGAGCACCCTCGTTCGCGACGATGTCCCCTCTCTTCTCAGCGAAATCCGCCACCTCCGCAGCCAGAACCGCAAGCTCGAAGCCGAGCTTGAATCCCTGCGTTCTAACCCTTTCCCCACGGAAGCCCCCGAAGAACCCCAACCCACCTCCCCAATCCCCTGAACAACCCTGACCACCAACAGGTAAGCACCACGCAGCACTCAATATTCCAAAATCCGCAATCCAAAATCCAAAATCAGATCAGCTTCCCCATAATCACCGAATCCATCCACCTCCCAAACTTCCACCACGACTGCCTCCTCACCCCCTCCACCTCAAACCCCAGCTCCTCGTACAACTTCTGCGCCCTCACATTCTCCCCCAATACCTCCAACTGCACCCTTTTCACCACCCCACTTGCGCGCGCCCACTCAAGCGCCGCCTCCATCATCCTTCGCCCGATCCCCTGCCCCCTCCACCCCTCCTTAATACTGACCCCCAGCGAAGTCTCGTGCCTCGACCCCCTTCTCCCTCCACCCGTACAATTCAACAGCCCCACCATCTCCCCATCGTCCAGATCCCTCTCCCCCTCCCCCACGTCCTCGTTCACCGCCAATAAGATCACCGAGTTATCCGACCTGGCGTGCTTCTCCACCCAATCCACCTCCGACTCGATAGGCGGGTCGAACTCCCCAGGGTCAAACCCGATATACAGCCCCGGCTCGTCCACCAGCCGCTTCATGTAATAGTAAATCCCCTCAACATCCCCAACCCCCGCTTCCCGTATTATCACACCCATCCAACCCTCCAATCCCCAACGCGCACCGCGACAACAAAAATAATACGCAATACGCAGTAAGCACTTCCTCCCCAGAGTAGAGTTAGAGAGCGGGATGCGGAACCTGATTCCTCCACATCCCGCTCTCTACATCAACCTATCTTCCCAAGAATAGCCGTCATCTCATCCGCCGAGAACGCACGCAGCGTCTGGCTTCGGATATTGCCGTCCATCGCCAGGGCCAGCAAGTACGCTGTCAAGCTCTCCTCATCCGGGAACTCTGTGGTAACCACCAGGTCATAAGCTCCTTGCGTCCACATGATGCTCGTCATGCGCCCTCCCATCCGCTCCGCCAAGCTGCCCGCTGCTTCCGCCCGCTTCACCGTATCCTTTACGTTCTTGACCCCTTGCTCCGTCCAGTTGATCAAACTTACAGATGTAATCATTTTCTTACCTCCTATAATCTATAGCCCACGCGTATTACGTTCCATCTCATGCGCCTTCTCCCGGAGATGCCAATACCCCCGCCTCCAATAAAGAGAGCCTGCTTACGCGCAGGCTTATCCAACCGAAGGCATATCAAAAAGGGCCTGTGTCACCCCTATAGAGGATCTCACTATAGCACCGCACCCCCGCCCTGTCAACGGCCAAAACCGCCGCTTCTCAGCCCTATCTTTACACGCCTGTGAGGGCGCAATCCCGCCCTTATCTCTCCTTGAAACTTGATATGTGAGCACAAAGGATGAAGGATGTCAGAATAGGTATCGTGCGCTATGCATAACCGGCACCTGTTATGTGACAGTCCGGTATGGAGCGAAGCACAGCAGCCTGCAGGAGACTATCTATGATGACCAGGATCATCAAGTCGCACAACGAACTGAATGGCATTAAGTTCAGCGTGGCCGAGTTCGCTCTAATCGCGCTGGTGATAGGCCCATTTGGTGTCTATTACCTCCTCAATGCGCAGCTAGTCTATGGCCTGATTGCAGCCGGAATTGTGTTCAACTGCCTTACTGTGGTCGCCTTTGGCGTAAGTGCCTGGCGGTCCAACCAGGCAGGTAGCGGGCTTAAGAGCCTTATGTCCCGCGAGGCAAGGGACCGTCTCAAGCGTGAACACCCCGATATGATGCGCGAGACAATCATTTTGACACTCAGCATAATCCTGCCTTTTGTTCTCCTCGCCATAGTCCTGTACGAGCAATTGACCGCCCGCCGCGCTCGCTAAAGCCCCTCTGCGCCCGCAATCCAGCGCGGAATGCGCATAGTACGCAGCACCGACCAACTCCTGCGTAAGTTGCCTGTACCCTCCACAATCGCTATCTCCTCCTCCGTCAACCCGCACAACTGGTACACAAGCTGATCTATCTCTCTGTCCGTCGCGGCTATCTGCGCCTCCAAAAACCGCTTGTCCTGCGGTATCCTTACCTCTCCAAGCCGCCTGTGCAACTCCAACATCCGCTCAACTAGCCTTACCATCCTGTCGTGCTTCTCTTTGTCCTTTGGGTCGTTGAAGTCTATCGTGCGGATTGGCAACTGATAAAGTCTGGCAAGTTTGACTTGAGCAAAGACCCGTCCTGCTTCTTGCACCAAGTTGTGGAGAACCACTTCACATAAGCTGAATTAAGCAGGCCGAGAAGATACTCGAGTCTGTAGTTAGAAGCAGAGGTCGGTAAGATAGCAATGATGCTTCTCCCAAACCATACCCCTCTATAGTCAATCGTCGCAATAACATGATCAGCAGTCTGTCTTATCCTGCACCGTTATGCCGCCACTGGCCTCCTTGACGATCACCTTGCCGAGGAATTGCTCGTAAACCTGTCCTAAAATCTCCACCGGGATCACATCGAACCTGTAAGGGAAAGGAGGGTAGAGGGCCTTGATGATCCTCGCCAACAAATCATCATCAACAGATAAGCCAGGCGTAAAGGTATCTTCGTCTTCGTGCCTGCCCCTTTCCCGGCTGAAATGGAACAACCCTGAGTTGTACTTTTTGTCGGCCTTCTTGACCATCTCGACCAGGGCGCGGTAGACATAGCCATCCGGCACCTGGCCGCCGTCGCCCGTCCGGCCCCTGACTGTTGTGCCAAGCAGCGACTCCCACCGCTCGATCCCCGGGTCCTCGCAAATCCTCAAGAAGATGACCGGTTGATGGTCATTTGCACAGCGTAGTTAAGCTCTCTCTGGCTCAGGCCGCCGTTGCGCCTGTTGATATCCTTCGCAAGCTCCGCTCTCCAGCCCGAAATCTCCTTCAGGAATACAGCATCAACGGTTTGCGACCCGCCCCTGGGCTTTGTTTCGGCCAGGCGCGCCAGCGAGCCGGCTTCAACGGCATCTCTGCTCAGCAGCCCCGCGATCTCTCCCACTCTTCGTCATACTGGTCGTATTTGTAGTAGTGCAAGCGGGCTTTGGCTATGGGGTCGCCATCAGAGGGTTGCACTGTGCAATCGTAGATGGCAAACTCTTGAAAATCGGTGAGGACGCTCACCGCCAGCCCTGCCGACCAGCCGTAAGACCTGACCTGATAGGCGTGCGCGCCGCTCAATTCCATCGGCTCGGCAGGCTTTTGGCCTCTACGAAGAACTGGCGCTTGCCGCCGAGCCTGAACGAGTAATCGGGCCTTTTGCCTTTCAGCCTTAGATCGCTCAGGTTATCATCCTCCCTGAGTGTGTCTTCCAGCACCACCTCGTCGTGCAATTCCCCGGCCCGTCTGCCAGCCGTGACCTCCCACCCAAGCGCCTCAAAGAGCTTGTTGATGAACTGCTCACGCGTGGTAAGCTCGTTCATGCCACGCATACCGGCACGCGTGAACTCGCCCTCGCGCTCGCTGAACTCTTGCCCTAGATCAAGGACTGTCTGCGGCGCTCCCATAGGTGCATTCTCCCTTTCATGCAATAAAGTCGCCCATTACAAGGCACAATGTAAACCCCAGCTTAATATAAGGTGTGTCGGGTGTCAACACCCGCTTCACCCATCCCTCCATCTTCCAAAACCCCAAAAGACCATTCGTGCCCTTCGCCAACTCTTCGTATCTTCGTGTACAAGAAAACCCAACTACCCAATCCAAAATCCAAAATCCAAAATCAAAGGACCCTCACCATACCAACCTACACCAACCTCGACGAAGAAATAGCCAGCCTGCGCCACACCATCCGCCGCACCAACCGCGCCATGCGCCGCAACGATATCGATCCCGTCAAAGCAGGCCGCCTCATAGCACGCGCCACCACAGCCCTCATCGCCCTACTAAACCTCCAACGCTCCATCGAAGCCGACGAAGAGTTCAAATCCACAATGGCCCGCATCCGAGCCGCCAGAGACGCCACTATACCCTCCAACCAACAACAAGAGGGGACACCCTAAGGCATCCCCTCCACCAATCAGTCGCTACTCGTCACTCGTTACTCGTCTTCCGAATTACCGTTCGTGTTCTCCGTACAACATCTGCCGAATAACAAGCACGTCCTGCCTCATCTGGTTATCCGTCTCCACCAGGCCCTCGATCTTCTCGAACGAGTGCATAGCAGTAGTATGGTCCCTCTTCCCAAAATAAGCCGCGATCTGGATAAACGGAGTCTCCAACTCCTCCCTCATCAAATACATCGCCACCTGCCTCGGAACCAGAACCTCCCGGCTCCGCGACCCCGTCTTCAGGTCCTCCGGCTCCAAATTAAAGAAGCTCGAGACCGTCTCCACGATCCTCTCGTGCGTAATCGGCCTTCGCCTCTGGCTCGCCCCCAGGTCCGTCAGCGTAGTCGCGGCCAGGTCCACCGTCACGCCTGTCCCGTTCAAACTCGCGTAAGCCACGATCCTGTTCAGAGCGCCCTCAAGCTCCCTGATATTGCTCTGCACCTTGCGGGCGATATAATCCACCACCTCGCTCGGAACCCGCACCTCCATACTCTCCGCCTTAGCCCGCAGGATCGCGATCCTCGTCTCCAAATCCGGAGGCTGAATATCCGCCGCAAGCCCCCACTCAAACCTCGACCTCAGCCTCTCCTCCAGCGTCAAAATCGCCTTCGGCGGCCTATCGCTCGTCATCACAACCTGCTTGTTAGCCCCGTGCAGCGCATTGAAAGTATGGAAGAACTCCTCCTGAGTGCTCTCCTTACCCGCGATGAACTGGATATCGTCCACCAGCAAAATATCCGTATTCCTGTACATACTCCTGAACGTCTCGTTCCGCCCCTCCCTGATCGCATTGATCAGGTCGTTCGTAAACTTCTCGCTCGTCACATACAGCACCCGGATGCCTGGGTGCCGCCTCATAGCCTCATGCCCGATAGCGTGCAAAAGGTGCGTCTTCCCAAGCCCCGCCCCCCCGTAAAGGAACAGCGGGTTATACCCAAGCGCGGGCTTCTCGGCCACCGAGCGGCTGGCCGCGTGCGCAAGCTGGTTGCTCTTGCCCACGATGAACTTATCGAATGTATACTTCGAGTTGAGCATAGTGTTCTCTTCCATGCTCATCTCAAGCTGCACGGCAGGCCGCCCTCCCGGTCCGCCCCCGCCCCGAATATAAGCGGGAGCCTGCCCGGGCGCTGTGCTCGTCCCACCCCGTGGCATCCCGGTGCTCCCAGGAGCTACCGGCCTGATAACATTCGCCGCCCCACCGCCGGCCGCCACCTGTCCGTTCGGCTGGCTCTGCGTCCCAAGCTGACCGTATATATTGATAGGTGTAGGTTCCCCGTGAGTCCCATGCCCCTGCGGCTGCGTCGTCACCGGCTTCTGCCCTATAGACCCGCCTACCTGCTGGCCGACCGCTATAGGCATCTCCACTTCCTGCTTCTCGCCGACCCCATCCAGCGCATGCAAGGCCCTCTGGCTCTCCCCTCGTGCGGGCGTCTTCACCTCGAACCTTACCTCTACCTCGTATCCCAAAATACTCTTCAGCGTCTCAGCGATCTCCTTGCTGTACCTCTTCTCAAGCCACTCCTTAGCGAAGTTGCTAGGCACAGCGATCGCCACCAGCTTACCCTCATCAAACTGTGCAATAGAGGTATTCTTCAACCACGTCTGGAAGCTCGGCCCAGGCACCTTTACCTGCAAATCGCCCAACGCCGCTTGCCACAATTGCTTGGCATTCATCCGGCCCTCTCCTCCCGCTCCTGCGTGTTTAGAATGTTCAGATCCTCCCATAAGGAACCTCGCTCCCTCGACACCCGGTACGCGCCACCTCTATCCAAATGTCTCTACCGGCTAATCACCTCGCTAACACCGCAAAACAAAACACTCTACCAACTACCACTCATCACTCGTCGCGTTCCACCCATCATATCAGCGCTTACCAGCAATTTCAATAATCTCTCTAAGCGATTTCCATAAGAAGGAGTTATATCATACAAATTCCAGGAGCCTCTACAGGGACTTTTCCACATGGCTAGTGTATAAACTTATCCACATTTCCACGCCCCCTGTGCATTCCCTCCTCGACCCTCCGATCCCAAACCGCAGCCGTCTACATCTTGTGCCGCCATGAGTAATACAATACCACATCTAGTGGGCTCTTGTCTAGTCCCTAGACATAAGATTCCCACACATTTTCCTCAGTAAATGAGGTCGATGTGGCGCGTACGCCGCTCTATAGATTACTACCAGGAGAACTAAGGTTATAGCAAGCCAAACGAAGTATAGGGTCTAATTAGGACCTGTTACACTTCGCTGAGTTTTGGGGCCTGTTGAGGGGGCTTTCCCGAAGCCCCGTTAAGATACGCTATCCACACCCAGGAGTCAAGACTTTTCCACGTTATTTTGGCGAAATCCCCATAACGATTCTGTGCATCCATCCTACCCGTAATATTAGCAATACTCGCTAGAACATCCGCTCCAATCTCCCTGCGCCCGCCTACTCTCCCATCACATACACCATCAACCTCCGGTTGAACGTCCTTCCCTAATCGGCCAACTGCGCCATCGTCCCCTCGACTATCGCTTTCACCGTTTCGTCGTTCAGGGCGAACTTCGCGCCCGCCGCCTCGAATAGTAGAGGCAATGGCTTCGATCCGCCAAGGGCCAATCCTCTCTTGTATTCCTCGATCGCCTTGCGTTCGTTCTCCAGCGAATTGAGCCAGATCCTCAGCGCCGCCAATTGGGCGATCCCGTATTCCACGTAGTAGAACGGCACATCGAACACATGCGGATACTGCCACCCGATCTCGCGGTACTGCTCAAGGCCCGTCCAATCTAGCCCCTGCCTGAACCTCTCCTCAAGCTCAACCCACTTTTTGCGTCTCGCGGATGCGCTGTGGTCGTCTGCCGTGTATACCCAATGCTGGAATGAGTTGATCATCGCCATGAACGGGAAGAAGCGCAGCTTTTCGCGCAATTGGTCTTTCAGCAGCCGTCCTCGTTCCTCTTCGCTATAGAACTCATCGAGATAGGGCCGCGAAAGCAATTCCATGCTCATCGAGGCCACTTCCGAGAACTCGTGAGTGGTGCTGTGGTAGCTGGGGATGGGGAGTTTTCTGGCCAGATAGTAGTGGAACGAATGGCCTCCCTCGTGCAGCAGTGTATCGACATCGTCCTTGGTGCCCACCGCGTTCATGAATATGAAGGGCACGCGCGTGTCCGATAGCATATCCATGTAGCCGCCCGGCGCTTTGCCCGGTCTGTTATCGAGGTCAAGCAGCTTCTGGTCGATCATCTCCCTGAAGTACTGGGCCAATTCGGGGTCGAGCCTGCTGACGATCCGGTAGCACCCCTCCTCCAATTCCTCGACCGTCCTGAACGGCTTCATAGGAGGCGCGCCCCTTGGGTCCACTTCGGTATCCCATGGCCGCGGCGCGTCCAGGCCCAACTGATCTGCTCGCCTCTCCCAATCTGTTGCTACCACCGGTGTGATATTGCGTGCTATGGCGTCGTGGAATGCCAGGCACTCCTCAGGCGTATAATCGAACCGCTTCATCTCCTGGAACTTATAGTCGCGGAAGTTCGGGAACCCTGCGTTGTGCGCGATCTTCTGCCGCACCTCGTACATCCTGTCGTACAATTCGTCCAATGCCGGAGCGTCTGCCAGCTTGGCGTTCCACCGCGCCCGCCACGCCTCTTCCCTGGTTTCTCTGTCTTGCTCCTCAAGGAAAGGGAGCAACTGCGGTAACGTGTATTTCTTCCCCCTGAACTCCGCCTCCTGCGCGCCCACGATTTTGTTGAACTCCTGCTCAAGCCTGCGGTCCTCCTGCATCAGAGGCACATTCTCCTCGCGGAATAGCTCCACCTCCGACCTGATGTTGCGCAGGTACACAAGGTAATCATCTCCCAGCTTATCTACCGCCGGAGACTCCAGGATCTTCCTCTTGAGCGCGAAATCTCTCTGCTCCTTGATAGGCAGCACGTCGTCCACGATCTGCAAATAGCGCGCTTCGTAATCCTGGTTGGTAGTGTCCACGGTCATATCGATGTACGCTACCGAATAGCACTCGTAGAGGACCGCGCTCAACTCCTCCCAATCCAGAATGAAATCCTCCAGTTTCGCCTTCGTACCGACAGATCGCAGCTCAAGCTCATCGTAAATGCGGTTCAAAGCCTCCGTATCCATAGGGTCAAGCTCCTCAGGCACGAACCTTCGAGGAGCCAGTCGTCGTGCTGTGAAATTAGGCATTTGTGTTTGTAGTTCCTTTCCAGTGTCAAGCTTACCCTACATTATATATACAGACCCCTCTCCGCCAACAGGGTCGCGGGAAGTATCCTTTATCCCCTCATACTCTCATCCCCTGCCACTTCCCCCCACGGAACCGCAGATAGAGCAATATCGCTCGCACCGACGCCTCCACGATCAGCGCCATGTAAATACCTACCAACCCCAGGCCCAACCCCGGCACACAGGTGCTGGTGAATGGAACGCACACGGCAGGCAGGCCCAGGAACGCCCCCACCGGCAGGCGTATCAGCCACACCGCGCAACTGGTGACCCACATAGGGTAGCGCACATCGCCTGCACCCCTCAAAGCCCCGCCCAGCACGAACGCTATCGCCAGCATGGGCTGGTACAGCGCGATCACCTTCAGGCTGTCTGCTCCCAGCGAGATAAGGCGGGGGTCGTCGGTGAACAGCCTTATCAGCGTATCCCCGAAGAAGAAGAACACCACCCCCATCAATCCCATCCATATCACCGCCGAGCGGGTAGCCAGTTGCGCGCCCAACGTAGCCCGCCTGGGACTCTTCGCTCCCAGGCTTTGCCCAACCAGCGTGGTAGCCGCTACCGCGAACCCGAACCCCGGCATCTGCGACAGGAACACGGCGTTAAGCGCCAGTCTCGAAGTAGCGAACACCACCTCGCCCAGCCCGATCACCAGCAAGCTGTAGATCAGGATCCCCAGCGACATGAATAACTGCTCCAGCGCCGATGGCAGTCCGATCTTCATCACCCGCCCGATGGTATCGAAGTTGGGCCGCCACGATCCCACACCCAGCACCCTGAGCGTCGATCTTGGCATCAGGAAGACGCCAAGCAGCACCAACGTGCCAATCGTTCGTGCGATCACCGCCGCCCATGCCGACCCCGCGACGCCTAGCTCAGGTATCCAATCGAGGCCGGGAACGATCACCTGTCCTGAGCCGCCAACTGCGTGAAATATCCCCGTGATCCAGCCGCCCAGGATATCGCTGGCCTTATTGCCACCAAACACCAGCTCCACTGCCAGCACTGCATTGACTACGTTGATCCCGGCGGTCACCATCATAGGCGTGCGCGTGTCGCCCGCCCCTCGCAACGCCGCCCCTGCCACGAACATCATCACCAGCGGCAGCGCCGAAAAGAGCGTTATCCCCAGGTAGGTAGCTCCCTCGCCCGCCGCCTCGCTATCCAGGCCAACCAGCGTCATAAGCGGCTGCGCCAGAAACCCAACCGGTATCAACACCAGGCTTGCCGCCACCGACAGCAACAGCGATTGCTTCAGCACTGCATTGGCGTTACTCCTCTGTTGCGCGCCGATATAGCGCGCCACCAGCACCGTGGTGCCCATGCTGATGGCGATGAGAGCCGTGGTCAATATCCAGATCAACTGCTGGGCCGCCCCCACGCCCGACAGAGCCGCCGTTCCAAGCCGCGCCACCACAGCAGTGTCCACGATCCCCAGTAGCGTCTGCAACGCGTTCTCGGCGATGGCGGGCCACGCCAGCCTGAACACCGTTCGCCCCACCGCGCGCCGCTCGTCTGCTGTCAGTTCGTCCTCATGCTCACCTACCTGAGGCTCCGTGACCACAAGCCCATCCGCAATCGTTTCGGCCTGCGCCGCTACCTCTAGCCCCAACACCCCCGGCGCAAACATATCTGCAACTTCTGCCACTTCCAGTGCCGCCTCTTCCGCGACCACCGAGTTGAGCACGCTCCCGCCCTGCACACTTTGTGGCGCAGGCATCTCCTTTTCAACTTCTCTTTTGACAGTCGAACTCATCCTTATATCCTTAGCCCAAATAGACTTATATCTAATAACTGGCCCATTTTTTAGGGCGGCTAGTCAGCCGCCCGTACTAATTATTAATTGCTTGTTAATTATAGCACATCAACCCCATTCAACCACTCTATGCTTTCCCACTCCTCCAGAAAACGAACCAACAAAGAGATTGTCATCCTGAGCGAAGCGAAGGATGACAGACCGGACAGGGCAGCCTTCTGCCATATTTTCGTTATTAACTACCCTGCAACATACTCGCAAGCATCCCGCGCTCCACTGTCTGCTGGTTGGGCGGTGGCACCTTCAAATTCTTCACCGTCACCGTGCCCGCTGCACGCTCGTCCGGCCCCATCACCAGCGCGAACGGTATCCCCAGCTTATCGGCATACCCGAACTGCTTGCCCAGCTTATCTCCGACATTGAGGTACACCTCTGAAGGTATACCCTGCTCTCTCAACTCGGTGACAAGCCGCGTGGCGTCCAGCACGCTCTCATGCGTACTATCGAACACCGTCACGAGCGCACGGCTCGGCGATGCCTGCGGAGTGATCATGCCCAGCGTGGTCATCACGTCAATGATCCTCTCGACCCCGAACGACCCGCCTGTGGTTGGCAAATTGCGCCCCGCGAACATCCCGATCAGGTTGTCGTATCTTCCACCGCCACCCAGCGACCCGATCTTCGGCTCATCTACCACGATCTCAAACACCGCACCCGTATAGTAATCCAGCCCTCGCGCCAGCGTAACATCCACTTGGTAGCGGTCCAACTGCACCCCCATCCCCTCCAGAGCCGACAGGATCTCGCGCAGATTCTCCAATCCCCGCGTTGCTTCTGCATCATTCGCCAGCGGGCCTGCCAGCTCGGCTAGCAAGGCCGCGTTGTCCGCGAACCCACCCACCTTACCGCCACTGGTGAACATCTCAAGCGCACGGCCTGCAGTCACCCTCGACACCCCGTTCTTGACCATTTCCTCAAGCACGCCCTCAGGACCGATCTTGTCCAGCTTATCCACCGCCCTGTAGATGCTGCCTGCCTGTGCTGCTTCTACACCCGCGCTTCGGGCCAAGCCCGCGAGCAGCGCCCGGTGGTTGATCAGCACCCTGTATTCCTTGAACCCCAGCCTGTCCATCACCTTCCCATAGATCGACAGCACCTCGGCATCGGCCAGCGGCGAAGCTGTGCCAACGATATCGATATCGCACTGGTAGAACTCGCGGTATCGCCCGAACTGGGGGTTCTCGCCCCGCCACACCGGGCTGATCTGGTAGCGTTTCCAGGGTAACTGCAACTCGTTTAGGTGCATCCCCACCACGCGCGCCAGAGGCACCGTCAGGTCGAACCTCAGCCCCACCTTCCGCTTGCCCTGGTCCTCGAACCTGTACATCAGGCGCTCGTCCTCGCCGTACTTCCCTTCAAGCGTGGCTGCGTACTCAAGCGAAGGCGTTTCCAGCGCCGCGAACCCGTGCAACTCGAACACCGACCGCAAAGTGTCCATAACATGCTGCCGCACAAACATGCCGGTGGGCAGGTGATCCCGAAACCCCTTCAATCTCTGGGCCTCGATACGCTTAGGTTTCTCTTGTTCGTTATTGGACATCGCTCATCTTCCTCCCCAACTCTATAAGCCTGGACTCCCCTTAATTATATCCTAACCACACCACCACGGTGATAGACATGCAAGGCTGATGCAAAGTCGGTATCGGACACACCAGGTTTGGTTGCTGTCGCATACCACGGACATTGCTCAAGTGCGGGCGCTACTCGCAGGCGTCCTGCCCATACGCCATCAGCCATACGCCACCCCCATATAGTCCCGAAGGGACGGCAGAGAGTAACCCAGAGCGTAAGCCCTGTGGTAAGCCCAAGATGATGCCATAGCCCCGTAGGGGCGTAAGAACCAGCACTCTGCTATACTATTGATGCAATGCTCTTACGTCCCTTCGGGACTATATGGGGGTGGCGTATGATCCACAGGGCTTGCGCCCTGGGCTACTTTCTTACGTCCCTTTGGGACTTTGGCTTGGGTGGCACACACCCGAATTCGCAGAGCTATACCGTCACTATGCTCAACAGCACAATCTACTGGTAAGCACCGGCTCCGACTCGCACGGCCCACCTGACCCTCTACCGATAAAATACCCGGCATCCCTCAGAAGGAACCTTCTGGAGCGTTGCGGAGTGGCCGTAGAATAGGATAAGGATAGGATATCGCCCTCAATTCCACACCGAATCCACACGATCCACAGTCCGCTTCCCCCATCATATAATCGCCTTGTATGAGCGATTTCACTTATCTCTTTGTCCACACGCATTTCAGCCGTGCGGGCGGTCCCGCTTCACCCTCTGAATGGTGCAAGCGCGCGCTGGAACTAGGATACACCTCCATCGGCATGGCCGACCGCTCGCCCCTTTCCGGCTGGCCCGCCATGCACCGCGCCGCCCGCCAATCCGGTCTCGGCCTTGTTTATGGCGTGGAGGTCGATATTGTCCTCCCTCCGATTAACAGCCCCAAGACTAAAGCGCCTATCGAACCCGCTGCCCAGGGTACCCTCTTGCTGGCACGCTCCCCCGAAGGTGCTCGTAACCTGGCTCACATGGCTTCCAGCGCCTACGCCCACTGGCCTTCCCACGAAACCCCCATACCCTGGGATGCCCTTGCCGCCCATCATGACGGCCTCTTTCTCATACTCCCCGGCGGCGACGAAGCAGGCGCTCCTCAGCCTATCGCAGGCCAGGACGCCCGCAAAGCAGAAGCCTGGGCAGCCGCGCTCAAATCCGCCTTTGGCAACTCTCTCTATATTGGTCTGCCCCACTCAGGCAGGCCCGGCGATACCGCTCTCGCCGAGGCAATAGCGTCTCGCGCCCAGAGCCTGGACCTGCCCCTTGTGGCCCTGCCCCCCGCCCGCTACCTCCTGTCCGGCGACGCACCCGCTTATGAGGCTCTCAAAGTAGCCAGGTTCCGTGCAGGCTGGCCCCGCGAAATCGCCAATCTCCCCGCCTCTACCGGCTCAATCGCTTCTGACCGTGCTGGTTACGACTACCTACGCTCCCCCGACGAGGCACTTGCGCTCTACAGCCGATGGCCTGCCGCTATCGAGAGCGCTGCACACATATCGACCGAGGTCGCCCGAATTGATACGTGGCCTTTTGAGACCCCAGATACCAACCACGCCCGCGCTTCCCTTCTAGAGATCGTTGAGCAACGCCTTTCTCAATTGCCCGAATTCGTTGCACCTACTGAGTTGCTCACTCGTATCGAGAGCGAGCTTGATAGGTCGAGCCGTTGGGGTGTCGCAGGTGCGTGGTCGGCCCTTGCAGCTTTGGCAACGCATGCCCAGGATGCGCGAGAGCCTGTGCCAACCGGCTCGCCTGTGGGTCACGCTATCAACTCCTCTCTTGCCTATACGCTGGGTGTATCCACAACCACGCCTGCCGATCCTCCCACTTCAGTCCAAATCGAGTCCCCACCCTTCCCAGGCGTCACCTTACCCTCAGCCGGGCGTTCTTTGCTGCTCAACCGCCTAGCTGAAGAATATGGGCCGGATAGAGTGGCCTATGCCGCCTGCGCCCTCGACATTATGCCTGTACAGGCGCTGGCCGCCTCGGCAGCCGTCCTCGCTGTGGACAGTAACACGGTGCGAAGCATCATTCTCGCTGCTATAGACGGTGGCTGGCAAGCCCTTGCGAACGCCACCGGAAGCGACCCGATCATCCCTACCCTGGCAGACCTCGCCATCGCCCTCAAAGGCGCGCCCATCAGCTCCGTGCCGGACCGGGATACCGCCCTGGTTTCCCCACGTGCTATCTATGCAGGTTCGACGCTAGCCTCCTGGTTGCCGCTCTTGCAACCTCCAGTTGGTGCGTCCTCCCCGTTGCCCTCGTGGTCGCCCTGGTCCGCCGAATCTCTTGCTTCGCTTGGTTACCCCGCTATCCACCTCCCTACCTCCCAGCAACTCGACGCTCTGCACGCCGCCCTGCGACTCGCACTCCGCTATCCTGTGCCCGGCCTCGCGCTTCCCCCTGCCGATGCCGGCCCCGATGCGCTCTCGGCGGCTCTCCACTCCCAGCATCCTTCCGCCTACTTCGCGGGCGCTCTTGATACCGCATGGCGGCACGGCGAGGCCGTTTCTGTAGCCCCTCTGGCTGCCGAAGCCCACAAACTGGGCATCAAGATTGAGCCGCCTCACGTCAATTTCAGCCTTGAGCATCATACGTTACAGCGCGACGGCAACTCCTGGTCTATACTGTGGGGATTGGCCGCGCTTCCGGGCTGGAGTCCTGCCGCTACCCAAAGCTTCATTGGTGCTCGCCCGCCAGGCGGTTTTCCGTCCCTCTCCGCAGTGGTTGAAGCGGCCCTATCGTCCGGCCTTGATATTTCCCACCTGCGCACCCTCATCCTCGCGGGCGCCTGTGATACTCTCGGCGAACGCCCACGCGACCGCCATG
Source organism: uncultured Chloroflexia bacterium (assembly GCA_963797095.1). Lineage (GTDB taxonomy): Bacteria > Chloroflexota > Chloroflexia > QHBQ01 > JADMIH01 > JADMIH01. The sequence goes on from CAWCNY010000002.1 coordinate 778,545, forward strand.
CCTTGCTGTCTGCGCTCCCCTCTCTCTTCGAGTGGGCCACATCCCAGGCAACCCGGGGCGGCCCTGGCGGGGCCAACCAGCTCGACCTCTTCAGCGCTCCTGCCACTCCACCTCCACTTGAGGAAGACCTGCGCGAAGATAACGCCCAGACCTCGTTTGATGCAGTCCCTACTGCTTACTCTCCCTACGAGCGGTATCTTCGCAATCGCTGGGAGCGCGACAAACTGGGCGTCACATTCACAGAAGCAGACGAGATGCACGCCCTTATCGCCGTTCTCGAAGACTCCGGGGCTTTACGCTCCCGTCTCACTTCGACCGAAAGCATCAATGCCAAACAGATAGGCGCGAGCATCCATATAGTGGGTATTCTCTGTGAAATAGCCTTTCTCGAAGGCCAAGATGGCGATACGTTGGCAGTATGCAGCCTACAGGACCCTTATGGCACCCTGGAACTGGTCACTTTCCCGCCTAACTACAAACGCCACACCTCTTTGTGGGTCGAAAACACCCTTGTTGCCGTTACCGCTCGCGTTCAGGCTCACCAGGATGGCAGTCTCTATCTCCTGTGCGAGCACCTTGCCCTGTTCACCGCAGGGGCCACCGACGAAAGCTTCAGTATCACAATCAAGACCAGGGCTGCCAGGGGCGCAGCCGCCAACAAGGAAGCCTCGCAAACTCCCAAACCCGCCTCATCTGCTCGCCCCGACCTCAAGATCGTAGCCGCCCCACCTCCCGAACCGAGGCGAGAGCCACAGCCCGCCGCGCCTTCGGGTACGCCCAATTTCAGCCTCATAATCAGCATCCCCGATGCCGATGAAGACCAGCCCGTGATCGACAGCGTAATAAGTCTCAAACGCCTCCTCGAAGAGTACCCCGGCCCCGACACCGTCACCATCAGGGTTCCCTATATCCGGGGCAGATGGACTTCCGCAAGCCTCTCCTGGGGTGTCGGCTACAGCCACCAGCTCGAATCGCGCATCCGCCGCCTCCTAGGCGATGACGCTATAGCCGTGATCCAATTGGCAAGCTGATCTCCACCGGCGCATTCCGAAGATACCGGCAACCTCTGCTTTCTCTACAAGGCAGCCCCTGCCCTCAATCGCGGGTTCACGGCTTTGTTTCCTTGCAGCGCCAAAGATAGGACCTCAGGCCGATGCTTGCCTTTTTGCTCCATGTTATCCTAATCCGACACCACACAAGGAGAATGCATTGGCGAAAGACACATCCTCGGAGCAAGACCTACCTAAGAACCTGGGTGACGGATTAGTGATGCGTAGGGCCACCCTCGAAGACCGTGAGAGGGTCGCCGATTTCCACGCCAATACCCTCCTCGACATAGGGCAAAAAGGCCCCGATGAGCCTATGCGCCGCTGGATGCTCGACATGATGAGTGGCGAGCATCCCACTCTCAGGGCCACCGACTTCATCATTGTAGAAGACACAACCACAGGCAAGGTTGTCTCCTCTATGTGCCTGATCTCGCAGACCTGGACCTACGATGGTATCCCTTTCAAGTTTGGGCAGCCCGAAATAGTCAGCACTGACCCTGCTTACCGCAGACGAGGCCTTGTGCGCGCCCAATTCAACGAGATTCACCGGTGGAGCGCGGAACGAGGTGAGTTGGTGCAAGGCATCACAGGCATACCCTGGTATTACCGGCAGTTCGGCTACGAAATGGCCGTGAACCTCGGCGGCAGTCGCCAGGGTTACAGGCCCAATGTTCCCAGGCTCAAAGAAGGCGAGCAGGAGCCGTACAACGTTCGCAAAGCCACCACCGATGACATACCCCTCATCATGGACATGTACAGGCAGGCGGCCTCGCGCTCCCTCATAGCTTCTGTTCGCGATGAGGCTATCTGGCGCTACGACCTTGAAAAGCGCACACGGGAGAGTGGCTTTAGCATCGAGTTACGCATAATTGAGACTCTCGAAGGCAAGCCTGTGGGCGTGCTGGCGCATTCATGGCGCTTGTGGGGGCCGAGCTTGAACACCCACCTCTATGAGACCATACCCGGTATGCCTCTCCTGGCAACCACCCCCACTGTCCTGCGTTACCTGGATGCCACGGGAGTAGAGTATGCCAAGCGCCCCAGCACTGAAGATGAGCCGAAGGACTTCGGGATCATTTCTTTTGGCCTGGGCGCTCAACACCCCGTATATGACACGATTCCAAACAGATTGCCCCGTGTCAATAAACCCTACGCCTGGTATATTCGCGTGCTCGACCTGCCAGCCTTCGTGAACCGCATCGCTCCTGCTCTCGAAAAGCGTCTTGCCGAATCGGCGCAGGCAGGCTACGCAGGCGAGCTGAAGATCAACTTGTTTCGCACAGGACTTCTCCTCAAGTTCCAGGAGGGAAGTCTATCGGTGGAAGCCTGGAAGCCAGACCGCGTCGAGGAGGGAGATGCAGCCTTCCCCGACCTAATTTTCCTGCAACTCCTTTTTGGCTACAGGTCGCTGGAAGAACTGAGGTATGCTTTCCCCGATTGCTCCGCGAACACCGACACCGGTCGTGCCCTCATGCCTATCCTCTTCCCCAGGAAAGACTCCCACGTTTGGGCCGGGGGCTGAGCCTGCCAATAACGAGTGACGAGTGACGAGTGACGAGTGACGAGTTGTTAGTTGTCACTCGTCATTGGGCCGAAACCAGTACTAGCAGTCCTAGCCAACACTAGCGAGTACTCCTAATCTCCCCCCGGCCCGGATTCCGCTTTAATGCGCACTATTAGATAGTCCTATATGCCTAGGACGTACTATCTCCCATGCATGAGTAGTACCTATGTCATAATCCCTTTTATTGACTCCTTTCTCTGCGCTTTGTTATAGTCAATATGACACGCTCCTGGTCAGTCGCGCACTGCTGCTGCCATGTTCTACGCTAAACTCGTGGGGCGCGAACTCAGGATGGAGAAATATGGACAAAACACCGATAAAAGTTGTCATCGCCGATAGCCACGATCTATTCCGCCAGGGTCTCTCCAGTCTGCTCGCTCGTCAGTCCGATATTCAGATCGTGGGTGAGGCCAAAGATGGTGCTGAGCTAATTAGCATGATGCACGATCTGGAGCCTCAGGTCCTCCTCATGGAAATCTATATGAGAGGCGTGGATGGTCTGCAAACCGTTTACGATATCATGGCCGAATATCCCGACACCACAGTCGCCATACTTACATCTTCCGAAGACGACAATGATGTGCTAACCGCCGTCAAAATGGGTGTGAAGGGTTATATACTCAAAAACAGCAGCCTGGACGAGCTTGTCCAGGCGGTCCAGGCGCTCTCATCGGGCGGCGCTTACTTCTCCAGCAGCATGTTCACCAAAGTGCTCCAGGAGTTCACCCACCTGGCCCGCAGACGCGACCTCCAGGAAGCCAAGGGGATAGACGCCCTTACCGAGCGTGAGAAGGACGTGCTTCGCCTGGTTGCCAAAGGCTCCACCAACCGCGACATCGCGGACGAACTGGTAATCACCGAGAACACCGTGAAAGTGCACCTGCGCAATATCCTGGATAAATTGCAGTTGCGTAACCGCCAGCAGGCTGCGGCCTACGCGGTCCAGGAAGGTCTCATTTCTCGCGTTCTCCCCACCAACCGGGGCTACAACGGCTACAGCAACACATCCTCGGCGGCTCTTGCCACCCCGCGTAGCGTCCCCAGCCACGATGAGATACGTGCTCGCCTCAGCGAGTACAAAATCCGCATCCGCTAGATCAAGTGAGTAACAAACAAATCCCCGCCACTCGCGGGGATTTGTTTGTTACTTCCCTCTATTCTTCAGCCACTTCTCTAACTTATCGAGCGGCCATGTTGTAATGATCCTGTCGGCGGTGGCCCACCCGCGCCTGGCTGTGTGCACTCCATATTCTATGAAATCGTAGTTGCTGGGATAATGCGCGTCGGTATCCACGGCCAGCAAGCACCCTGCCTTCATCGCTTCCTGTATGTAAACATCGTCCAGGTCAAGCCTGTCGGGAGCCGAGTTCACTTCAAGTGCGGTACCCGTTTTCGCCGCCTCCCTTATTACCGCTCCCACGTTCATAGCCGACGGCTCGCGCTGGTTGATCAGCCTTCCGGTCGGGTGGCCCAGGATGTCAACGTGCGGGTTGCGCACTGCGTTCAGCGCTCGCCTCGTTACCTCTTCCCCTGGCTGCCTGAGCCCATTATGAATAGATGCCACCACTACATCGAGCCACTCAAGCACCTCATCGGGGAAATCGAGCGTGCCATCGGTCTTGATCTCAAGCTCGATCCCGTGGAAGATGCGGAAACCTCCGCCGATGCTCTTCTCCGCCGCCTCGATCTCCCGCCTTTGCGCTCTCAGTCTCTCAACCGTCAGCCCCCTCGCTATCGTAAGGCTCTGGCTGTGGTCGGTGATCGCCATATACTGGTATCCGCGCTCCTTCGCGGCCCGCGCCATGGTCAATATGCTCTCCGAGCCGTCGCTCCAGGTCGAATGGCAGTGCAGATCCCCCTTTATGTCCGCTACCTCGACCAGCGTGGGAAGTGTACCCCTCTCCGCCGCCTCGATCTCTCCCCGGTTTTCCCGCAACTCAGGCGGCATCCAATCCATGCCTAAAGTCCGGTAAATATCGGCTTCATTCTTAATTGGAATGGGTGTGCCGTCGCTGCGCTGTAGACCATATTCATTCAATTTCAGCCCCATCTTTATGGCACGGTCCCGTAAGGCGATATTGTGTTCCCGCGACCCGGTGAAATGCTGCAACAGCGATGGGTAATACCCGGGGTCCATCACATACAGGTCTACCTGGATTCCGTTGTTGAGCCGCACCGTCGCCTTATTCGCCCCTCGCAGGTCCACCACATCCACCATCGGCAGCCCCACGAAGCAATCAAGCACCTCGTTCACATCGGTGGCCGTGGCAAGGAAGTCCATATCGCCCACCGTCGCTTTCCACCTTCGCACCGACCCCGCCACCTCCAGCCTGTCGAGCGTCTTGCACTGCGCTCTCATCAATTGCATCATCTGGCGGGCGAGGGGCAGCGCCGTCCCTAGCAGGTCGCGCTTCTCGGCGCTCCGCTTTTGGATCGCCACCAACCCTTCCTTGATGATCTCCACAGTTTTCGGCCCGAAGCCGGGCACGGTCGCAAGCCTTCCGTCCTCGATAGCCTTTTCCAGGTCGGCGATTCCCTGTATTCCCAGCGTCTGGTACATGTGCATCGCCTTTTTCGCACCGACGTGCGGTATCTCCGTCACCGCTATCAGCGAAGGAGGCACCTCATTCAGAAGGCGCTCGTAGAAGCGCAGATGCCCGGTCGTAAAAAGCTCATGTACCTTGTCGGTGATCGCCTTGCCCACCCCCGGCAGTTCGTCCACTCGCCCTTCCCGCCATACCTGCTTCAAATCTTCGTGCAGGTTGGCGAAGGTATCCGAGGCGGTGCGGTATGCCCGTACTTTGAACGGCGATTCACCCTTCAACTCCATTATCGAGGCGATCTCCGAGAAGATGCGCGCGAAGGTGGCGTTCGTGAAGTTCGCGGCTTCGGGGCTCATTGTGTATTGCCGATCTGTAGTGTTCATATCTTAGGGCACTCTTCAAATGTTGGGTCTCGATGCCGGACAAGCACAATCAATGCCAGGATGTGTGGCGTTGGTCAGGGCGATCTCAGATCGCCCTATTGTTGGCTGGATACCTGCTAATCTTCCAGCATTCCGTGCTCGCGGGCGTATTGCGCGGCAGCCTCGCGCCCTGATAGGCTTAGTTTGCGATAGACTTCGGACAAATATGTGCGCACCATTCCCTCGGATAACCCGGTGCGCCGGGCAACCTCATCGTTGCTCAACCCATTTGCGAGCAGCCGGAGGATGGCCCTTTCATTCGATGTAAGCAGCGCTTCAGTGATGAGCGAATTGGTTCCTGGGTGCATATCGTCGTCCCTGGCATCGCTCCCAAGCTCACCGCTCGAAAGGATTCCAGTGATGTAGCTGCCGGTAATGGGATGCCCTTCGCTTTGCAACAATGGGGTCTCGCCTGCCATTACGTCCCGGATGGTATCGAGCAATGCCTCGCTCCCGGCGTCTTTCAACACGTAGGCGCTTGCCCCTGCTCGCCTGGCTTCGCGCAGGTGCTCGTCTCCCTTGAACATGGTGAGCGTAATTACTAATATGCCCGGATATGCATCGGCGAGTTTGCGGGTCGCCTGCATGCCATCCATGCCAGGCATATTGATATCCATCAGCACAATGTCGGGGTGGAGCGTCTCCACTTTATCCAGGGCCTCTCCCCCATCCGCGGCCTCGCCCACCACCTCCACATCAGGCTCCAACTCAAACATCGAGCGAAGACCCTTTCTATACAGGGCATGGTCGTCTACAATTAAGAGCGTGATCTTCCCGCTTGCGGGCCGCAACCGTCCGTATGGCGAATTAGCCACGCGGGAAAACCAGATACCGCTCTTATCTGAAGACATAAGATGCCCCTTCTTTGAAACGTGATGCTTGCCTATTGCATATTCCGTACTGCGTAGTACTTATCCCACTACTCGTCACTCGTCACTCGTCACTCGCCATCACGTCTCACGTATCTTGCCCCAACGCTTCAATCAATTCATATGCTACAGTGGCAGGGTCGGTATTTCGTGCCATAAGCTCATTTAGCGCCTGGTCCAACTTGCCATTGCCCTCGAAGTCTTGCCTCAGCCGCCGGAGAATAAGCTCGCGCGCTCTATCCAACACTTCAACTCGCAATCTCTCTCTGCGTTCCTGTTCGTATAGCCCATGCTCGACCATATACGCTTTGTGTCGCTTGATCGTCCCTGCCAGTTCTTCGATGCCTTTGCCCTCAGATGCTACCGTCTTCACAATAGGCGGTATCCACGCGCCTTCGGGGTGGGGCAGCAACCGCATGGTAGTTTTGATGTGATTGGCAAGCCGGTCAGCGCCTTCGCGGTCGGCCTTATTGATCACTATCACATCGGCCACCTCCAGCACTCCTGCCTTCAGCGCCTGTATATCATCGCCCATGCCTGGCACTTCGATCAGCAGCGTGGTGTCGGCAAGCCCCGCGATAGAGATCTCGTCTTGCCCCACTCCCACAGTCTCGATGATGATTATATCACGCCCAAAAGCGTCCAGTACCCTTACCACATCCACGGTGGCTGCCGCAAGCCCGCCAAGCTGCCCGCGTGACGCCATCGAGCGTATGAATACCCCCGGATCGCTGGTAAAGCCGAGCATCCTCACCCGGTCGCCCAGGATGGCGCCCCCACTCATCGCCGATGTTGGGTCCACAGCCACTACACCCACAGTATTGTCGTGGCCGCGATAGTACTTGATCAATTCGTTGACAAGCGTGGATTTGCCGGCTCCCGGTGGCCCTGTCACGCCTATTATGTGCGCGCGCCCGGTGTGCGGAGCAACCAGGCGCAACGCCTCTCGATAGCCTCTTTGCCTGTTTTCCACGAGGGTCATCAGGCGCGACGCCGCCGCCCTATTCCCACCAAGCAGTCTCTCGACAAAATCAGCTACTGTACCGGTTGCGGTGACGGGCCTCAGACCTGCCTTTGCGTCCTGGGCTTGCGGTGCGCTTTTGCCTGCCATGCCCCTATTCTTCCTCGCCAGCTATGCGCGGTGTGACGTTGTCGCGCACAAACTTTACCGCTTCTTCCATAGGAGTGCCAGGTCCGAACACACCTGCGATGCCCATTTCCTTGATCGCCGGGATGTCGTCGTCTGGAATGATCCCACCTGCGTACACCAGCACATCATCCAGCCCGCGCTTGCGCAATTCCTCCATGACACGCGGGAAAAGCGCCATATGCGCCCCCGACAGGATAGACAGTCCAATCGCGTCAACGTCTTCCTGCAACGCTGCTTCAGCGATCATCTCCGGCGTCTGGTGCAACCCGGTGTAGATCACTTCCATACCCGCGTCGCGCAAGGCACGCGCGATGATCTTGGCTCCCCGGTCGTGCCCATCCAGGCCGGGCTTGGCGATCAGCACCCGAATCTTACGGCCTATATCGGTCGCTGCTTCTCTTTTCTCCTGCGTATGGGATGGCGACTTTGCCATCATCTGTGCCTCCTAACGAACAAGATACCAACCCATATTACCCTAATCGAGCCGCGCTCGTAAAGGTAACCAAGGCACATATGCAGGGCAAACGCATCTAAATTGGAGATGGGCCAAGCAGCACCGTGAGCAGATAATCGTTGTCCCAACCACACTTGAGCCGCTTGCCTTTGATGCCCACCTTGACCCTTTTCTCAGCTTTGAGCAGGTTAAGGCACTCATGTTCTAAAAGTATTGTCAACGTCGACAATTGCCAAGCCAAGAATTGCCGTTTTCCTATCAAAACGGCAATTCTTGGCTTAGCCTACTAACGCATCCAATATCTCGTTTGCTATATAGACTCTCCCGTAATCAGCCTCATTAAGTTGGGATAATATTCCTGCATCTAGAAGCTTCTGAATATGGCGTTGAGCAGTATTATAACTATTAAGCCCCAATCGTCGTTGTGCGTCGGGAATAGTAACTATAGGTGCCTCAAAGAGTTTGTCGGCTAAAATCAAAGTGATGGCGGCGGCTCTGGCGTGCGTAAGTCTATAATGCCAACTGTACAAGAAGAACATAATCCATTCTTGCCATCTGCCTTGCTCGCTGACAGCCAATAACAGATCAAAGTACAGAGATCTGTGCTTCTCAAAATATGAACTTAGATAAAGAAGGGGCAAAGGTAGTGACGGCTCCCCATGAGTGTGAACTCAGGGGCTTCTACAGTTTTTCACTGATACTGTACCGCCCTACAGTCATTAGGTTTGTACAAGCTGACGCTCGATACATTTTACGTAGTCTGAGACTTTGAGACTACAACCCCATACGTATCCTACTGCCAAAGTACGAACCAGGGGAAGGGGTACAACGGGAGGCTATTCTCCTTCTCCGTCACAGATATCATGCCACTTTGGAGGACTTTATGCACAGACTTACAACCACCCTACTTGGTAGGGAGCCCTACGCGCTACTTGGTAGGGAGCCCTACGCGCTACTTGGTAGTGGCGGCTGTATCCCTACGCCTGAAGGCGAGGGTCTTAGCCGCTGTGAAAGTCAATAAACCCCAGTGAATTAACGATAGTGAGATTAGCAAACGGCCTGTGCGCCCATTCCCATCGGCAAAAGGATGAATCGCCTCAAAATGATAGTGGAGTAATGCTAAACTCACCAAACGTGGCAAGTCATGATCTGCTGTAAGGTATCTTTCAAAGGAACCAAGAAGTTCAGATAATTCACTTGCAGGTGGTGGCACATATCGGGCGTTTCGTATGCGATCACTTCCTATCCAGTTTTGGCTTGTGCGAAATTCACCTGGATGGGAGTACTCACCACGCACTCCTGACATGAGAAGCTTATGCATTTCACGTACTAACATCAGATCAACAGGGTTGGTGTATTATCTTTTCTGTAAATTGGGAAATGTGGACCGGCTGAGATAGACAGCAGGTCAGGGTGTATCCTTTGAGTTGCGAAACACCAAAAGGAGGGCACCCATGACCTACCAGCCAGATTATACGTTATCGCAGGAACTGTTGGAACGTCTCAACGAAGAAGGATTAGACGCTTTACCAGAGATGATTCGAATCGTCATTAACTCAGCTATGCAAGCTGAGCGGCTCAAATAGTTGGGTGTTGGTGCTCCTTACGAGCGCTCTGCGGAGCGGCAGGACCAGTCCAACGGTTACAAGCCAAAGACGCTCAAGACCAGAGTGGGTGAGATTACCTTCTCTGTGCCCCAGGTGCGACAGGGCGACTTCTACCCTGGAGCCCTGGAGAAGGGACTGCGCTCGGAGCGTGCTCTCACACTGGCGTTGGCAGAGATGTACGTGCAAGGGGTCTCGACGCGCAGAGTGGCAGCCATCACCGAGAAGCTATGCGGTACCCAGGTATCCAGTGCTGCAGTGAGCCGAGCTGCCTCCCAGTTGGACGAGGTGCTGGAAGGGTGGCGCAACCGACCGCTGGGGGAGTGTCCCTACCTTATCCTGGATGCCCGTTATGAGAAGGTGAGGCAGGACGGGCAGGTGAGAGACGCTGCAGTGCTGATTGGTATTGGCATCACCCGTGCAGGGCGACGGCAACTGCTGGGAGTATCGGTATCTTTGAGCGAGCATGAGGTGCATTGGCGCACCTTCCTGCAGAGCCTGGTATCGAGGGGGCTATCAGGAGTGAGGATGATAACATCCGACGCTCATGAGGGGCTGGGGGCAGCACGCAAGGCGGTATTCGGAGGAGTGCCCTGGCAGCGGTGCCAGTTTCATCTGCAGCAGAATGCCCAGGCTTATGTTCCCCGGCAGGAGATGAAAGCTGAGGTAGCCCAGGACATTAGAGCCATCTTCTCGGCATCATCATTGGAGCAGGCCAAACAGATGCTGGACAAAGCGGTTGCGAAGTATGAGAAGAGCGCTGCTCGCCTATCGCACTGGCTGCAAAACAACATCTTGGAAGGGTTGACCGTCTTTGCCCTCCCACAATCACAGTGGCGATCCCTTCGCACCACCAACGGGCTGGAACGCATCAACCAGGAGGTACGCCGGCGGACCAGAGTGGTGGGGATCTTCCCCAACGAGGCGAGTTGCCTGCGCTTGGTGACGGCAGTGCTGATGGAGATCAGCGACGAATGGGAGACAGGCCGAGCTTACATGACTTTTGACTACTGATTGACCAATTTAGAGGAACACCCTGACCAATTTACAGAAAAAGGCTTGCATAATCCTCAACAGGTGCTCGCTTTTGCTCACCTATACCATATTCCAGTGCTAGAACATAGTTGCGTACCTCTTGGGCATCAGCGTTTAGTGCTGATACTACTCCAGGTAGCGGTAACTGCCTCGCCTCATAAGCATATAACTCTTCAATTCCTGTTTGGGTTCCTTCCATACGTGAGGACGCTACGGCTTCTCGTCTGATGAATAGACTAATAAGCAACCGGGGATTGGGCATGGTATGACCTAGACCGGCCAATTCACCTAAGGCGCGGTCAGCATCGGACAGCGATAGCATGATCTCGCTACTATTTAGTGGCACATCAGGTGGTAACGGCCTGGATATAAAGGCGAGACATCTCTTATCCTCATACCATATTTCCGTCAATCTACCGCTTATCGGCTTAAATCGGTTAATATCCATGCTAAGTTTTGCTAGGATAGAATCAGGAGCGTAGACAAATATTCTACGCTCCTGATTCTACCACATACTAATATTGGTCTGTGAAATTATACTACGTTGCTGAACTCCTGCACCCCGAACACCGATTTCAGCACGTTGGCTATTTCTCCTAACGTTGCGTAAGCGTGGGCCGCTTCGATCAGCGCGGGCATGATATTCTCGTCGCGCATTGCCGTCTGGCGCACCCTCTCAAGGGCCGCCGACCACCGCTCCTGGTCGCGCTCGGCGCGCAGACGGGCCAGCTTCTCGCGCTGCTTCTCCTCGCCCCTGGGGTCCATCTCCAGGATCGGGATCTCGACTGGCTCCTCGATGATGTACTTGTTCACGCCGATCATGGTCTTGCGACCTTCGTCTACCTCGTGCTGGTATTCGTAGGAGGCGCGGGCGATCTCGTTCTGGAAGAAGTGGGCCTTGATCGCGGGGATCACGCCACCGTATTCCTCGATCCTGTCGAAGTAATCATAGCACTGACGCTCCATCTCGTTGGTCAGCGCCTCCACGAAGTACGAGCCGCCGAGCGGGTCCACCGTATTCGTCACGCCCGATTCCTCGGCGATGATCTGCTGCGTCCTGAGCGCGATCCTCACCGCCTTATCCGAGGGCAGGGCCAGTGCCTCGTCCATCGAGTTGGTGTGGAGGGATTGAGTGCCGCCCAGCACGCCCGCCAACGCCTGGATCGTGGTCCTCACGATATTGATCTCAGGTTGCTGGGCCGTCAATGAGCACCCAGCCGTCTGTGTGTGGAACCTGAGCCACAGCGACCTGTCCTTCTTCGCGCCGAAGCGCTCTCTTAGCTCGCGTGCCCAGATCCTGCGCGCCGCCCTGTACTTGGCGATCTCCTCGAAGAAGTCGTTGTGCGCGTTGAAGAAATACGACAGGCGCGGCGCGAAGTCGTCCACGTCCAACCCGCGATCGACGCACCACTGCACATAGGTCAGCCCATCGGCCAGGGTGAAGGCCAATTCCTGCGCCGCCGTGGACCCCGCTTCCCGTATGTGATAGCCGGAGATAGATACCGGGTTCCACTTGGGCAGTTCCTGCGCTGCAAACTCTATCGTATCGACCACCAGCCTCATCGACGGTTCCGGCGGGAAGATGAAGGTGTTTTGTGCTATGTACTCCTTCAGGATGTCGTTCTGCGTGGTGCCGCCCAGCGCCGCCCTCGGTATGCCCCGGTTCTCGGCTGCCGCTATGTAGAATGCCCACACTATGGCTGCCGGGCCGTTGATCGTCATGGAGGTTGTTACCTGGTCGATGGGGATGCCCGCGAACAGGGTCTCCATATCGGCCAGCGAGGCCACGCCCACGCCCACCTTGCCGAACTCCCCATACGCCAGCGGGTCGTCCGAGTCGATCCCGTACAACGTGGGGAAGTCGAAGGCTGTGGAAAGCCCCGTTTCCCCATGATCGAGCAAATAGCGGAACCTTGCGTTGGTCTCGTCAGCCGACCCGAACCCCGCGAACATCCGCATCGTCCAGAAGCGCGAGCGGTACATGGTGGGGTGGATGCCACGCGTGAACGGATATTCCCCAGGAAAGCCAAGATCCTGCTCATAATCGAAACCCTGCACATCGGCGGGGGTGTAGATACGCTGAATTGGCTCGCCCGAAATGGTGGTGAAAGTCTCCGGTCCCCCGCGCTCAGGCAATCGCTTCATCGACGAAGCGACTGTGTTCTCCTCCCACCGCCTCCGCTCGGCGGCGATCTTCTGCTGGCTCTCGGTAAGCTGCGTATTGTGCAGCCTGCGTCCCACTCCGTTGCGATACTGGGCGTGCTTGTTGGAACTGGTGGGTTTGGAGATCATATCTACCATTGCGAATCACTCCTTCGTGATGTCTGTTACTCGTATCAATAATGCCTATAAAACTCATTATACACACTATCCGCGCTACAAAGGTAGCCCCAAATGGGTAGTTTCTGATGTAGAATAACCCCAAGGTCCAGCCAACTCTGCCTTATGAGCCGGATATTACTCAACCGCCTGCGCTAGCTCGTCTGTGGGCTTTGCTTCGCTGCGACCATCCGTTTCAACTCCTCCACCGCCTTCTTTCTCCGTCCTGCCTCCTCCATCATCACCTCAATTGCCAGGTCGTAGCTCCCCATATTGTTCCTCTTTAGAGGCAGCTCAAGCATCTCGATCAGCGAGTCGGCGGCGTGGCTGCGCACGAGATCTTCTCCGTCCTCCAGCGCGCCAAGCAGAGCCTTGATCACTTCCGGTTTGTTGATATCGCGTAGTGCGCGGGCCGCGTCTATGCGCGCTCCCCAATCGGGGTCCCCCTGCAATTCGTTGATAAGCACGTTGACAGCGGGGGGCCACTCGGCTATCTCCCAGAGGGCCAGCGCCGTCTCCACCCTCTCTTTGCCTACAGCATCCCCCAGCTTCATCTTCAGCTTATCAACTGCGCTTTTTGACCCAAGTACCCTCAACCCTACCGAGGGCCTGTAATCGCTCGTACCGAGGGCTTCCAGCAACAACCGTTCGGCCTCCTTGCGCTGATCCCCTTCCAGCGCCTCAAGAGATCGGGTGTCCAGCCCGTCATGCCACGCCATGTAGGGGTCACCAAAGAAAGATTCCATAAAAGCGTTCCACTCATACGATGGCATCACTGCCCTCCCATAAAGATCGTCATGCGCCAGATAGCCCGCGCTTGCCGCGGATCGTGCAAGCTATTATAGCCTGCCCCCCTGACAGGCGTCACGAAACGTGAGTTATCCCAAAATCTTGGGGAGGGGCCTTCTAAAACAGCCAAAAATGGCGACTCCGCCGCCATTTTTGGCTGTTTTAGAACCAGTTTGTGCGCCTGCGAACCCGAATCTCAAATTCGGGTTGCCCCATGTTCAGGGCGGGTTTGGGTCTGTTTGTTAGGCGGTGCTGCCCTGGGGCGCAAGCCCCTGCGGCCTGCGCAACCAGAAGTAGAGATAGGCCAGCAGCTCCCTTACCTGATAAGGCTTCGACCGTGCGCGAGTGGCTCCCTTGCGAATGGCGGCGCGCAGTTCAGAGGCACTACTGCCAGGGAATGAAGTGTACCCCTTGCCTATCGCCAACAGGATATGAGCATCCGAGTTGCCGAGGGCCGATAGCCTGCGCACGCTGGCGTTGTACCTGGCGGCGCGCCTGTTCGCGGGGCCGAGGGTCGGCGTGCCGTTTATCGTTTCCAGCGCGTCGATGTCCAGCCGGTCTACGTATTTGCCGAGGCCCTCCATCGTGATGGGACGCCCCTCGATCTGTTCGGCACGAAAAAAGGGGTGTGGCGCAAACGCGACCCCACCCCCTTCGTGAATTGCGGCCACGGTGTCAGCCGCGCTCATGCCGGGTGGAATGCACTCCTTTAGGAACAGCCCGACCAGGTGTCCCTGCCGGGTTGAGACCTCCTCCCCTACTATGACCTCGAACGGATAGGATACTGGGTGTGCGCAACTATCTCTTGCGCCTCCAAAGCGCCTCTGATAGTGTCGTGATCTGTTATTGCGGTTACATCGAGCCGAGTGTTGCGTGCCACATGCTCCAGCAGCGCCCTCACGGTTGGCGCACCGTCCGAATGGCGCGTGTGCATGTGCAAGTCGGCCCCGCCTACCCGGTTGCTCATACAGGCACCCTCCTTTTCTGCTTCCGCATACTTGATCTCTCTGCTACCACCTCATCTTGTGGGCGCATAAACGCCTCATGCCACCCCATCAACTCATCAAAGATTGCTTCCCAGGTGTATTTCTCTGCCTGTTGCCTGGCTGCCAGCCCTATCGTGCGGCGTAGGTCGGCATTGGCGACCAAACTACGTGTCGCAGCGACTAAGGCTTCTTGATCGCCTGGGGGGCCAGAAGTCCGGTCACCCCAGGCTGTACGAGATCTTTAACTCCACCCGCGCGCACTCCCACCGCAGGCAATCCGGAGGCCATAGCCTCGCGCACCACCTGTCCGAAGGTTTCGAGCTCGGATGGGAACACAAAGAGATCTGCTGTAGCATAGGCGGTTGCAAGTTCTTCGCCATGCAGCCAGCCGGTAAAATACACGTTACGATCGGCGATGGCCTGGGCAAGCGTCGCACGGTATGGCCATCACCGACCACCAGCAGTGCCGCGTCGGGTAAAGCCTTTGCCACAGCGATCAAGGTGCTCAAGCCCTTCTCAGGAGCAACCCTGCCGACGTAAGCGAGCACGGGCCTATCTTGAGCGCCCGTTATGGTTGCTCGCAGGGCCGGATCGCGTCGCCCAGGGTGGAACATCTGCGTGTCAACACCGCGCCCCAGAACGTGAACGTTGCGCATTCCATCGCCGCGTAGCTCGGCGGCTATGGTTTCGGTGGGGGCAAAGTTGATAGAGCTGTCGTTATGGATTGCAAGCAGCCGCCGCCACGTCAGCCCGGCAAATAGGCTCAGGCCATAGTGGCGTGCGAAGCGCACGAGGTCTGTTTGATAATGGGAGGCGACCGGGAAGCCCAGATCGCGTGCTAGGCGCAGCCCATACGCGCCCAGCACAAAGGGGCCTGCGAGATGTACTATGTCGGGCTGCCATGCTCGGAGGATGGGGCGCATGCGCCTGGAATGAGGGGCGACAACAAGGCCGGGATAGAGCGGGAACCCCACTCCGCGCACCCGCACGACCTCGACGTTGCCGTATTGGGTGGGGCCGTCACCCGGCGCAAAGAGAATCGCGCTGTGACCGCGTGTTTGGAGGTAGTCAAGGAACTCGATCAGCATCCTCACGATGCCGTCGACGCGAGGCAGATAGGTCTCGGTGACCAGCGCAATTCGCATCAAGGTTTCTCTATCAGTCGTACATTATCGGCCCTATGATTTCGCAATGCATCTCCTCATTGACATAACCATGTCAATCGTAACATGATCTTATCAATACCGTGTTAAGGTGAATAGATAACCGGAGCATGTATTCCACAATTTGGCAAAGTAGGAAGGGACAAAGTGCTTTTCGGGGCTGCAAAACGAACACGAATGAGCTATTAGTTTTACTATTACTGTGCTCGCTCTATAATATGGTATAGAATCAGGCGATCCGTTGTTGATTGTCTTTCTCATAATTGTATATGTGTGAGAGCCTCAAAGGAGTGTAACAATGGAATTGGCCCGTCGAATCGCAAGCCGGCCTGCTCTGCTGATATCGGGCGTTTTAGTGGTCGGAATACTTGCCATTCTTGGCATTTTATCTTTCAATCCATCCGACAAGTCCGCCACCACGGGTCCGGGGCCGGTTGCTACTGCTGGAGCCAACGGCGGCGCTCCAACTCCGGTGCCGAGCAGCCGTGCCCTTATCTTCCTCCCTACCCCAACTCCGGTGCCTACACCTACCGCTATGCGTGGTCTCAAAGAGGGCATAATCCAGATAGGTGTGGATTCGCCCATTTCTGGTGCAGATGCAAAAAATGGCATTCCAACACGTAACGGGGTGCAACTCGCCATCGAGCAAACTAACGCCAAAGAGGTATAAAGCTAGGCGATATGACATACACGCTTGAGATGTACGCTCTCGATGATGCTGTTGATGGCATGCATGACCCTGCACAGGGTTTTAAGAATGCGGAAACTTTCGTCTCCAACTCATCTGTGTTAGCCATGGTCGGCCCTATTAACTCGAACGTAGCTCGAGCCCAGATGCCAATCCTCAACAGGGCGGTCCTTGCCCATATTAGCCCTTTCACTTCAGCCCCGTCGCTAACCGATCCGGAGTATGGCGAGACAAAAGACCTAAGGCCCACAGATAACCTTACTTACTTCCGTGTGAATGCGGCAAGTGACCTTGAAGGACCTGCCGCCGCCGACTTCATGTTCGACAAACTCAATGTAAGGAAGCTTGCTCTCTTTGAAGATACGGAGACTTACGCCAAGGCGATTGCGGATGGGCTCCAGCAAGAGTTTGTGGCTAAAGGAGGTCCGCTAACGCTCGTTCAGAGCGTGCCGCTAGGCACTATTGATTTCAGTTCAATAATATCGGATATAGTTTCGCTTCAGCCTGATGGGATCTTCTATGGAGGCCTCTATGATGGTCCCAATCTCGCCCTACAGCAATTGAGAGAGGTAGGGTCTAACGTTCTCTTTATGGGGGACGATGGTATTCTGGATCAAGCTTTCGTAGACGAGGTTGGAAGTGATGGTATAGGTGCTTATTGCGTGGCCGCAGGAGTAGATGCGACAAAATTGCCGGAAGCCCAACAATTCATCAGCGACTACAGGGCCAGGTTTAACGAGGAGATAGGCGCTTATAGCGCCAAGCCTATGAGGCCACAAACATAATAATCGACGCGATGAAGCGCGCAGGCACGCCAGACCGCGAAGCAATGCGCGCAGCTATTGCCGCCACCCATGACTATAAAGGCATACTTGGTACGACCAGCTTTGACGCCAATGGAGATACGACCAATAATTGGGTATCGATTTATCAGATTCAGGATAAAGGCAATGGACCTGAGTGGGTACACTTCGATCAGTTGCAGGTGAGCAAATGAGCGTGCCCGATCCGCTTTACGGCGACGAGCTGGCCGCCGCTCGTGAGCAATTCAACGCGTTCATCGAGGCTGGCAATATTGAGCGTCCCCTCACCATTCTGTGCGATGGCGATGTGGACGGCCTGGGCGCGGGCGTCACCCTCTGGTACTTTCTCACCAGGCTTGACACTCCTCCCAATGCGATCACGGTGCTCCACCCCGACAAGGGAGAAAACGCTTTCACTCCCACCACGCGCGGCTATGTGGCTCGAACCCATCCCAAAGCCCTCTTTGTGCTCGACCTCGGCGTGGCGGGCAAGCAGATCATCCACTCGATCCCGACCCTGTTTATCGACCACCATCGCCCCACCGGAGAGCCACCCAACTCGACGGTGCTCACGAGCTATGGCTGGGACCCTGTGCCTACGTCCAGCCTGCTCACTTATCTTTTGTGCAACGCCGATAGCACCCTGAACGATAAAGCGTGGGTAGCAGCCATCGGCAACATAGGCGATCTTGGACCTGAACACCCGGCGCTGACCCAGGCAGCCAAAGCGCAAAAGCTCAAATGGATGCGAGAGGCCACCACCCTCCTCAACGCCGCCAAGCGCAGCAGCCGCTATCCCATTGATGCGGCTTTTCGCGCTCTCAGAGATGCGGAGAGCGCCCAGGAGGTCGCAGAAGGCGGCACACTCGACCTTGCTCTTTTGAGAATATGCCGTTCAGAGGTAAGATCGGCGCTGGACGAGGTGAAGAAACTGGCACCCAGATTCAGCAAGACCGAGCATGTGGCCCTATTCGAGTTCAGCGACCCCAACCGCATCCAACCCCTCCTGGCTCAAAGCTGGCATGGTCGCTTGATGAAATTTATCGTTATCGCCGCCAACAGCGGGTGGCTCCCTGGCAAGGTGGCCTTCAGCGCCCGCACCTCCTCAGGTGCGAACGTGCTCGAATTTCTACAGAGGTTCCGCGATGCCGTGCCCGGCGAGCTTGAATACGGCTATGGCCACGATCAGGCATCGGGCGGGGTCATTTCACAGGAAGGTTGGGATAAGCTCAAGGTTGCTATGGGCTTCGGCTGATATCGTTATCACGCACCAATTGCCTTCTACTTTACAATCTGTATCCATCGGGTGCACATTATGGAATACACTCCGAACGCCGCCAGGCCAAGTGCCACCACAAGAAGCGCAATTGTGCCGAACGGTCCTCCGGCGATGGTTGCCAGCACGCCGTCCAGGCTCTGCGCCTGACCGGGGTCGTTCTGCAACGCGGCGCGCACCAGGAAGATTCCGCCCAGTAAGAATACCACCCCGCGTGCTATATAACCTATTCTGCCGACCCAGGTGGCGACCTTCAACTCTTCCTCGGACATTTCCGATTTCTTGAACTGATAGGTGAACTTGGCAGTTACTCCCATGAAGCCCTGGCCTAAGGCCCCGCCTATTGCGACCAGCCCCGCCACCAGCACAAGCCAGTGCCCAAGCGGTTGCGACAGTAGAAAAGCAGTCTCTTTGCTTGCGCCACTGCTCTGGTCCTGATTGGCGTTGGTGCCTGCGCCCCGAATAAAGTTAATTGTTGGGACGATTAAGCTTCCATAGGAAAGGGCGCTCACAACGTAGCCTCCACGCTGTGCCAGCCCCTTGGGAGATGTGCCCTTGCGCAAGGGATCGAGCACAGCCCGTACAAGGCCCCAGAGTGCATAGCCTGCAAGCCCAATCGCTACGCCCACCAGCAGCACCTTGCCAAAGGGTTGTTGGGCGATAGTGGCTATCGCGCCTGCCTTGCCCTCGACATCACTTCGCGCTCCAACCGCTACCTGCGCAGCGAGTATACCCACAAGCACATAGAGCACGCCGCGTACGAGGTAGCCAAACCTCGCCAATCCCTCGATCCATGTACTGTGTTCAACCTTACTTGCGGCCTCTCTGCCGCCTTCC
This sequence comes from uncultured Chloroflexia bacterium, assembly GCA_963797095.1. Taxonomy (GTDB): domain Bacteria; phylum Chloroflexota; class Chloroflexia; order QHBQ01; family JADMIH01; genus JADMIH01. Next base: position 798,096 of record CAWCNY010000002.1, read on the forward strand.
TTCGCTGTATCTATTGCTGACATAGTAGCTCGCTTTGTGCCAGGTATATCGCCCACGAAGTTACTAAAGAGCATTACTCATGCCAGCAGAAGGTTTCTCGGTTTGCGTTTGGCACTTTCTTGCAAGGGGCATTTTCCGTTGCAGCAGGTAAGCACAGAGAGCACCACCATAAGAGGGCGATTACGCAGGAAATCCCCGGATTTGTGGCGTAGAAGAGATCAGGTCGCGCTCAGTACCGCGACCATTCGGGCGGCAACTGGAGCCTCTGCCTTGGCACTACTATGGTGCAGCCGCCATTTCGCATTGCATCCTCGCCATGTGCATAGGCGCACCTGCCCGGCACATCCAGCAAATATTCCGCGCCACGCATAAGGAGTTGCGCGTCGAACCCCTTGATCCGCGTACCCTGCGCTTGCAGGCAGGCACGTACCGCCTCCCTGAGCACACCTTCGCCTCCGTGGCCTCTACCGTGGATCACGTTCAGTCCGTCATACCTGTCGCTAGTCAGCAGGCGATTGTATTCCATCACAAATCGCCTCATGCCTGCAGCAACGGTGTATCCATGTAGGTCCAGCGTGGCAAGGTTCATACAAATGCGGAATGCGGAGCGCGGAGTGTGGGGTAGGGCGCTATCTATCGTTCCGAACTTCGCACTCCACACGCCGCACTACCTCAGTCCCTGTTTCCCTTAAGCAAATTCGATGCGATTACTATTCGCTGAATCTGCGAGGTCCCCTCGTATATCTCGGTGATCTTGGCGTCGCGGAAGAAGCGCTCGACCGGGTATTCTTTCACATAGCCATAGCCGCCATGTATCTGTACGGCAGACCACGCGCTCCTCATAGCCAATTCGCTGGCGAACAGCTTTGCCATGCTGGCCTCTTTGCTCACCCGCTGGCCCTTATCGCGCATCGTCGCCGCTCTGTAGAGGAGCAGGCGTGCCGCGCTCAGCCCGGTCGCCATATCGGCCAGCATGAACTGGATCGCCTGGTGGTTGGAGATCGGCCCGCCGAACTGCTCTCTCTGTATGCTGTATGAGGTGGCTTCATCGAATGCACGCTGGGCGATGCCCACCGCTTGTGCAGCGATCCCGATACGTCCACCATCCAGCAACGACATAGCGATCTTAAATCCCTGTCCCTCGTAGCCCAGCAAGCATTCCTCCGGAATCTCAGCGTCCTCGAAGATAAGCTGTGTGGTCTCCGAGGCCCTGATACCCATCTTGTTTTCCAGCTTGCCCACGGTCAGCCCCGGTACGTCTTTCGGGCAAATGAACGCCGATATGTTACGCGATGGCCTGTCCGTGTTCCCTGTCACCGCGAACAGGATCGCCACGTCGCAAGATTGGCCTGATGTGATCCAGGTCTTCGTGCCGTTCACCACATATACGTCCCCGCGTCGCACGCCGGTGGCCCTCATGGCGGCAGGGTTGGACCCCGCGTGGGCTTCCGACAGCGCGTATGCCCCTAACCACTCGCCGCTCGCAAGACTGGGGAGGTATTTCGCCTTCTGCTCGTCGTTGCCGAACATCATCAGCGCCATACAGGCCAGCGAATTATGCACCGACACAACAGTGCCGATAGCGGGCACCGACCGGTTGATTTCCTCCAGCATCAGGATGTACGACAATGTGTCGGCGCCCACACCACCGTACTCCTCAGGCACAAGCATCCCGGCAAAGCCCAACTCGCCCATCTTGTTGAACACATCTCGCGGGAAAATATCGCGCTCGTCCCACTCCTGGGCGTGCGGCTCAAGCTCGCGCAGCGCAAAGTCGTGGGCGGTGTCTCGGATCAGTTGTTGTTCGGGGTTCAATTCCAAGTTCATAAAGAATGCCTATCCCACATCATTTTGTTGCCGGGTGCTTACCTGCTATCACCAGGAGCGCTCTCAGATTCACCATACCCTGTCGATTGAGTTGCAGGGTCTCTGCGGTTACACGGCCAATAGCCGTCAAGCCCACTATTTGTGTAAGGCCTGCACTCCACGCAAAGTGTTCCATCCATGCATGCGTTCTGGGATTATACAGAGGCGTTAGCACATCGGTAATTGGGCCATTTGCTGCTATCTTGTTGTATTTGGCATTGTTACACCCCTGGCAGGAGAGTGCAAGATTGTCCAGAATGGTTTCACCTTCAAGGTTCTTCGGTATTATGTGTTCAGCCGAAAAAGGGTCAGGCGAAACGCTCATGGAGCTTAGGCAGTATTCACACAGCCCCTGTGCCCTGGCTACGACCACCCTTTTCTGCCGAGCCGTAACGCGTTCATTCAACGGGAGGTGGTACTATCCCCAGGGAAGCCATTACCTCATCCAACGACATATTGCGGATTTGCGCCAACTCTATGAGAGCTTCCAACCTCTCGACCTGATACTGTTCTGCCAATTCCGTCAACTTCAGTAACTCTGTGTGTTCATCTTCTGTGAGGGAGTTTTGTCTTCTCCTTTTGATCAGTTCGCGATATCGCCGACGTACATCCGGCGCTAACCCTCCATTGATTGTGGCTAACAATGCAGTCTCATCTACATCGAGGATGTGGGTCTTGCGATATGCTTGCACACTGTGCAGAGTGTTTATTAGTTTGTCCAGTTCCGCATCGCTAAGTTGCTTAGCAGCCTCTACTAGAGCATGCGGTGTTATTTGCTTAGCAGTTGCCATAAATTTCCTCCACAGGCGTTGCATTTGCTACCTTAATACTAACATGCCCTGACGGTGTGTTTGTGTAATTCGTAACCGCAATAGAAAGATCCGTACTCTAAGGTTTGTTGAAGTGCGCATCCTCCAACACGACATTTGCCTCCATCCTCTCCCAGGTAAAGACCTCGTTGTGAGCGCCGTCCTTTGCCAGCTCTTGCGATTGGAACGGGAAAAGCACCCCTTCGACTTCTCTATAATCTCCATAAACAGTTTCGGTCATCAACTCATCGCCGCCATGGACGGGGCGCACAGCGCGTGTTCTTGTGACCAGCAGGGTTTCTGCGTCGAGGTAGTATTCCATCACGTTACCGTCCGTGAGGATCACCGTGATCACGTGCTGCATGCGCCCTTCGATATCCTCCGCGCCTTTGTAGGTTGCCATGTGCCCCTTGTCCCGGTAGCCCACTAAAGGCCCATCGAACTCCGCCCCGCGCTGTAGGGCCAATGCAGGCGCGCCCGTGACATACTCGGCCTGCTTCATACCCTTCGAGGGGTTGAACTCCCAGGCCCGCGAACCATCCCAGCCTTCTTCACCTGTCACACCATTTACCGTGTACTTGATCCGAAGGAGGTTAGGCCGCATCCGCTCGCCTGAAATGAGCACCACGAAAGCCGGTGTCTCTACCCGCCCGCTCTGCGCGAGAGTGCGGATCGCCATGATCTTCTCCATACCTCCCCGCGCCTCGATATGGCGGGCGATCATGCAGTCAGCAACCTGGGTAGTGTCTTCTGAGGGGCCTGTCACCGCTTCCGAACCGTGATGCTTGTTCTTTCTCTGTGCTCTCTGCGTCTCTATGGTGAAACCTTACGCGTGTGCGTGGGCGACCGACTTCCTGGCCGCCTTCAATACCTCGCGTGCGATCACTAACCGCTGGATCTCCGACGTGCCCTCGCCGATCTCGGTGAGGCGTACATCTCTGTAGTATCGCTCGACGTGTGCTTCGGTGATGTACCCGAAACCACCGTGCACCTGGATCGCTTTGTGGCAGCACTCCTCGCCCACCTCGGACGCGAACAGCTTCGCCATCGCGGCTTCCTTGGTGAACGGCTTCTTGTGGTCCTTAAGCCATGCAGCCTGGAGCACCATCAGCCTCGCCGCTTCCAGCTTGGTCGCCATGTCAGCCAGCATGAACTGCACCGCCTGGAAGTTGGAGATAGGCTGGTTGAACTGCTGCCTCTCGTTCGAGTAGCGCAACGCAGCCTCGAACGCGGCCTGCCCAAGCCCCACCGCCATCGCACCAATCGAGATGCGCCCGCCGTCCAATATCTCAAGGAACTGCCGGAACCCCAGCCCAGGCGTTCCCAGGATCGCGTCGTCGCCCACTCGCACGTTCTCGAAGAACACAGGTGATGTGATCGAAGAGCGCAACCCCATCTTGTCCTCGTCCTTGCCGAACGACAGCCCCTCGGTGGGATTCTCTACAATGAAGCTTGTGATCCCCTTCGATCCCGAAGCGTGGGGGTCGGTCTTGGCCGTGATCACCATCACACCAGCGATGCGCCCTGAGGTCATATAGAGCTTGGAGCCATTGATCACCCATTCGCCGTCTTGCTTCACGCCTACGGTCTTTGTCCCGCCCGCGTCCGACCCGGCGTGTGGCTCGGTCAGCCCGAAGGCTCCGACCATATCTCCCTGCGCCAGCGGCATCAGGTACTTTCGCTTCTGCTCTTCGGTGCCGAACAATTGAAACGGTGCGCCTCCCAGCGAGGTGTGGGCCGCCAGCGTCAGCCCAAGCGAGCCATCGGCCCTCGATATCTCCTCGACGGCAATCGCGTAAGAGATAGTATCTCCTCCCGCGCCGCCGTATTCCTCAGAGAAAGGCACTCCCATCAGGCCCAATGCCGCCATCTTCTTGATCAGGTCATAAGGGAATTCGTGTGTCTTGTCGCGCTCCAGCGCGCCCGGAGCTACTTCTTTGTCGGCGAAATCGCGCACCGTGTCGCGGAATAGTCTGTGTTCCTGGGAAAGCTCAAAATCCATGCAGCGAAAGCCTCCTCATTGAGGTCATTGGTAGGATGCTCGCCCTCATAATCACATTTTCCGATCATTACTTCCTGAGGGCCAATCATCCGATTATAGCACAGGGGCATAGCCTTGTCGAAACTGCCGCGCTGAGTAAATGTCCAGAGTTGCGGTGGGGCAATTTCCACGATATTGTATGAGGCATGAGCTGGGAAGAAGAAGTAATGGCTTTGCGGGCTGAAGTAGTCATCCTCAAAGAGCAGCTTGCCCAAGCATTGGCTGCGAACAGCCAGTTGCAGGCACAACTAGACAAGTACCGAAGCGAACCACCCTCTTTCGTCAAGCCCAACACTGCCAAGTCCAAAGACCAGGCTAACTCCGAGAAGAAACCACGCCGCAAACGAGCCAAAGACCAAAATGGTGCCAGGCGTAGAGAGCAAACGCCTACCCAAACGGTGCAGCACCACATAGAGATGTGCCCTGACTGTGGATATGGACTAAGCCAGCCCCAACTGGCCTCCGGCTCCAGACGCCAGGTGATAGAACTCCCTCCTCCCCTTCCTGTAGAAGTCACCGAGCACCAGTTGTTCAAGAGTTGGTGCGCCCGATGCTCCAAATGGCATTATCCTCCACTCGATTTGAGCGCTCAGGGGGAGGTGATTGGACAAAGCAGAATGGGGATACGCATCGCCTCCCTGATAGCTTACTTACGCACCACCCTGAGAATGCCGGTGCGTCTGATTAGAGAATACCTGCACATCGTGCACAACTTGCTCATCTCTACAGGTGAGGTTGCGGACCTGCTGCACCGAGTGGCCGAGGCAGAGAAGGTGAGAAAAGCAGCACAAGATATCAAAGAGGAGGTAAGACAGAGCAGTGTGGTGCATGGGGACGAGACAGGGTGGCGAGAAGGTGGGCAGAATGGCTATATCTGGTGCTTCTGCACGCCCCATGGTGAGCGATACTACGAGTACGACAAGAGCCGGGGAGGAGCAGTGGCCAGGCGTATCCTCGGCTCACAGTTCAAGGGTACACTGGTCACCGACTTCTACGCGGCACACAATGAATTCCCAGGAGAACACCAACGATGCTGGGTGCATCTGCTGAGGGACTTACACGAGTTGAAGGAAGAGCACAAAGGGAATGAAGAAGTGGTGGAGTGGGCCAAAGGGGTGCGGGTTCTGTATGACACAGCCCAAGAGTGCCTGCGAGCTGAACAGTGCGAACAGGGTGAACACGGTCCACCTTCTGCGGTAGAGAGAGAAGTGTTGTACATTGAGCTAATGGAGGGTGTGAGAGAGTTGGGAGGCAAGTACGCCTCAGCCAAGCCTCACAAGGAGCACCCATGTCATGCTCTGTGCAAGAGGTTGCTTCGCCACCAGGACGAGCTATTCCGCTTCGTACTACAAAGTGGCCTCTCGGCGGACAACAACCTGGCGGAGAGGAGTGTGCGGGCGGTGGTGGTGATGCGCAAGGTGTCGGGAGGGTCGCAATCAGCAAGGGGGAGTGCCACACGCATGAGGCTGGCTACATTGTTCGGCACCTGGCGAGCTAAGGGTCTCAACCCCTTCTTTGAGTGTTTCACCCTTCTCTCTCAACCCCAACCCCAGCCCCTCACACCCTAAATCTGAACGCTATCCGCGCTGATCAAACATACGATGAACGGCGAGCAACTGGCCGTAGCTCGGCAGGTTATCCGCCACACAGGCGCACGCACTATTGAGCAGCGCGACCTTTAGCTCTTATATCAACAGGTCGTCCGCGTTATGCCACTCGTGCCTGATATTCCGCATAATCAATGCGTGGTCGAATTGCACGCTCCCTCGCGGGAACTTGCTCTTATCTAGGAAATAGCTCGATCGCACGTGGCTCACTTGGAGTGGTTCCACCTTCCATTCCGTCGTTTTCAGGCGCAGGCCATCCAGCCTGCCCCTGTCTCTCGTCAGCGAATAACCGAGCGAGCCGCATTCGAAGAAAGCTGATGATGCCTCCAAAGATGGGAAGATAGAAGTAATAGGTAGAGTGCGTGCGACCTCGCTATCTACTTCCACCGCCACCTCTCTATCAATTGAGCGCATTGCTAGAGATATTCCATCTCCCCATTCGCGCACTCGGAAGGCAGCCCGGTGATGCTCACCTGGAAAAGCACGACCACCCAGTAGCAAATTCACAGGAGAATTGGTATCCCTACGTGGGATGAAGACTCCTTCATGTGTTTTACCGTCCTCATCGTCCCATAGCATCGCGATCCTGTGTGCCGCGTTTTCGCTACTGAGCCCGATAAACTCCGGTGTCATTTTGGGCCGCAAGTGCTCAAGCCTGATCAAGCAAATACCTACTACTGCATGTCCATTCTGCAATTTTGGCCTGAACCGTGCTGGTAGCTGATCTTGCACTACCTTCGGATCGGCCCGGAAATTCACCAGTACACGGCGCCTGATGACACCTTGAATAGTTGGTAGTCTCATCGCGATATCTCACAATCTGGCGCAAAGGCCCTCGAAGTCATCCTGTATAACCTATTATACAAAGGAAGAGGCCCGCGATTGACGCAGACCTCTTCACTAAATGACAACACAACCGACACTAACTAGCGTATCTTATTGAAAGCCTCGATAGCCTCTTTGTGCCTGCCCATCTTCAGGAGAAGATCCCCTACTACCTGGTAGTACCGCGGCAGGTGCTTTGCCACCTCTTCAAAGTCGGCCAGGTCATCGCCGATAATGCTGAGCATAGTTTGTGAGGTGGTGCGCTTCCTTATGATTCTGCGGTATATGCGTAGGGCTGTATCGAAGTCCTCCGCCTGCACATAGGCAGAAGCCATCGCCATCTGGGCGCCTATGTTATCCATATCCTGCCCACCCCACTCGCCCATATCCTCAAAGCCTTCGAGCGAAGGTAGAGGGCCGCTGGTCATCAACCCTCCATGTGAAGGAACCTTCGCAGCCCCTTCAGAATGTGGCACATGACTCGCAACCGGAACAGGCGTCTGCGTTACCCGGCCTTCGTTCCCCCTTCCGATGGTGCTACCTTGCATATCCTCACCCCCTTGCACTTGATCAGCTTTGGCGTTTGCGGTGTCGTAGTCGTATTCCCTCATATCGAATACGGCAGGCGTTTCCACCTCCTGTGGAACTGCTTCGGGCACAGGTTGAGCTTTGGGTTGTTCGGCGCTTGGCTTCCCCTCTTGCTCCTCGGCAAAGGCCGCCCAGAGGCTGCGCGCCACTCGCGCTTTCACTTCCGGCTGTTCCACGGGCTGCTCAGGTTCACTTTCTACCGGTGCCGGCGCAGCCATTTCCCATATCTCCAGAGGTATCTCTGCCTGCTCTGCCATAGCCATTGGTGCGTACTCCTGATCGGGTTGCATGGCTTCAATCTCAGCTTCGTGCTCATAGATAAGGTAGCCTGTTGGCCTGTTGTCCTCTTCCAGCACGGCTTCTGCTAACGACTCCACTGCCTCGTCAGAAGCAGGAGTGTCCGCCATCATAGCTTCTGCATTTTCCTTAGGTGCCTCAGGTGCCTTAGGTGTAGATACGCTCACAAAGAGTGAGGTATCCCCATCGGCTTCGCTCCAAACGTCATTCAGCGGCCTGGAACGCAGCATAATATCGTTTTCGTCGGGCACCGCCAGCTTGCCTGTGCCGTAACTCCTCTGCATCTGATCTGCTTCCAGGTGCCCTGTGTGAGGCTCCTCTGTTTCCAGGTCAAGCTGGGCATAGTCGAAGGGTGCAACGTCCATACCGTCGATTGCCAGGTCTATCTCGGTCGCCGGGCTGCTAACCTCGTCGACCATATCGTCCAAACTGGTATCAGTCAGATTGGTAGTAGCGCTCGCCATCCAACCGCGTGTTACGTGTGTATCCTTGATTGGAGCGGTATGCCTGGTCTCTTTCACTTCCGGCGATGCTGCCTCCCGCACAGCAGGCTCAACCTCCATAACCGGGGTTTCTGCCTCCATCACAGCAGGCTCAACCTCCATGACCGGGGCTACCGCTTCCATAACGGCGGGCTCGATCTCATCAGCGTAACCGGCTTCTTCACTCTGTTGTGCTACTTCCTCCATGCCATAGTCGCTCTCGGAAACCTCGGAAACCTCGGAAACCTCAACGGCATCAACAGGCTCAGGCTCCATGGCAGGCATTTCCACAGGCATAGCAGGCTCAGGCTCCATGGCAGGCATTTCCACAGGCATAGCAGGCTCAGGCTCAATACTCAGCATATCCATACCTGTCACAGTCTCCATCTCCAGATCAGCCCCATGGGAAGCTACTTCCCACTCCTGTGGCTGCTCTTCCTCGGCCTGGACAACGGCTGCATCTTCTACATCCTCGTGAGATAGAATACCGGACGACATGACAACCTCTGTCTCCATATCGCCCATTACCGGCTCGTCGTAGATCATATTCGGCCCGGATTCCGGCTCAGGCTCAGGCTGGCCGCCCAGCAGGTCGGCTACAGCAGCCAGGTTCATCGTGATCGTCATCGGGTCGTGATCGTCTGGCATCAGACCGATCAACTCATCGGTATTGAAGCCCAGCGATTCCTCGACTTCATTGGCTGGTAGCAAAGAGAAATCGAACGGTTCGATTGGCGGCAACTGGCCGAAGTCTTCATCCGCATTCTCGTTGGACGCCTGCCCAGAGGCTGCGCCTGCATACTCAGAGGGCATGGGACGCGGCTCATTCAAGAACTCCTTTGTGCCCCAACCTCTCTGCGCTATATCCTGTATAAGCATCCCGGTTGGCGCTTCGTTTGCCGCTCCTTGTAGCCAGAACGGCAAATCTCCTGTGTTGTTGGCAACGTTTTGATCGGTCGGATCGGTCGCCTGCATCCCAATCGGGTCCCTCATCTCGGCGATAATTGACGCATCCAGGTCCTCGTAATCGCCCATTTCCTCGCTCCCGGCCACGGCTGCCTCGACATAAGGCGTAGGATCGAAAGCAGGTCCCATATCATTCTGGAGTTGGGCGATCTCTTCGGGGTTCGGAGCGGGTAGCGCCGACAATGGCGTGGCCGCACCCTGGTTGAACATGAAGCCCTCGAACTCTATTTCATCGCCCGTCAGATTGCCGCCCACGATCACCGGGTTCACACTCTTCAGAGCTTCGACTACCTCCGGATCGAGGTTGCTCGGTTCGTCTTGAGTCGTCTTTTGCCTGGTTGCTTCCAATTCAGCGATAGCTGCGCCCGCCGTCGCGGTGGTTGTGGTGGCCGTGGTGTCGGTAGCCTGTGGCGCTTCGCTCGTGGAAGCAGCCATCACGGGAGTTTCCTCCGCAGTTGGGGCTTCGGCCCCGGTCGCCTCATTTACATTTACTACAGGTTCCTGGACCTCATGTGCTCGGGCAGGACTGGCAGGCAGGTCCGGCTCCCACTGTCCCGCGAATTGCCCGGTGACCCATGAGAAATCTGGCCCCTGCTCAACTGCGGTTTCCTGTTCAACAGCCGGAGGAGCGCTCTCCTGCGCCATATGCGGCGCGTTATCGCCTGACCCCATTGTTCCGCCATCGACGGTCATTTCAGGGGTGTGGGCCTCTGCATGCTCGGCTACATCCTGCATCGTGGTATCAGTAGCATTGGCCGTCGCTTGCGCTGCGTGCATTGCCCACTCAGGCATATCCATTACATCTGACATATCGGCGGTCGAAGAGATAGACGCGATCTGCGGCTCAGTTGATGGTGCAATATCATGTGACTGCTCGGTCTCAACATGGGCAGGTGCTTCCAGCGTAGCGATGGCAGCAGTTTGCGAGAGCATAGTCTCGTTCAAGGGGGTTGATTGTCTCAGCTTCTTCCCCGCTTGCATTGCGATCAGGATCGAGCTGAAATCTTCGATGGAAGCCAGCGAGCTATCGCTCCAGGAGGAATTGGGCGCGGCCACCCTGTCAGGAGGTAGTGGCCCCAACGGCCCGGTATTTCCTCTCGTGCGGCCCAGGCTTGTCACGGGAGAGGTGGCGGGAAGCGCGGTGGGCACGCTAGGAGACACCGCTACCGAAAGGGGACCGGTGGGTGTGCGTCCCGTCATTTGCTCGCTGCTGTCCAACGCCATGGAAGGATCGTTTGCGGCGAGTGGTTAAATCGGCCCTGTAGGCAGCACAAGACCGGAGGTCGTTGCGTCGCCGCCTGTGTATGTTGTAGGCTGATCCTCATTGACCCAGTGGGAAGGCTCAAGTGACTCGGTGGATTCAGACTGGCTGTCGGCCAGGTAGAAGGGTAGAGGTACGTCATCGCCTATGATATCAGCGTCTTCTGTCCGGGTATTGCTGGGTGCTCGTCCTTCTGTGGCGTTTGCACCAGGCTTCCCGCCTGGAATGGAGAATGGTTCGAAGCTGAATCCTGCCGGGGTGGCATCCGTGCTTGCACCATTAGCGGGCAGTTGTTCTACTGCGCCCTGGTCAAACATGAACGGCTCGAACTCCATTTCAGCATCGCCAAACTGGCCCAAAGGCATGTTGGGAAGGCCCGAATCCGAGGTTGTCCCTTTCTCTTTATTGCCAGCCTCCGGTCGCTCGGAGTCGAACATGAAAGGCGCGACTTCCACCTCTTCGTCTTTTACGCGGTTTGCCCGCGCCTCCTTGCTACCTGAGCCTTTGCTTCTCTGTTTCGCCATGAGTACCCCCTTATCCATTTTGGATTGCGTTATTAATCTGACATCCGCAATCCAAAATCACGAGTCTCCCACTCCGGCCTGGGTTTCGCCGAGTGATGCATTTAGTCTGTCGTAATATTTGAGGAGCGTTGCTATCCGCTCCGGTGTGGTGTTCTTGTCTTCCAGGTATATCTCTAACACCTGGCGTGGGTTCATCTGCTCGACCACGTGGTCTCCCAGCCTCATTCTATGTGAACGTGCCGAGTTGGTCACCACCGAGCCGAACGACGGTTCTTTCGCGTTCAAGGCGCGTCTGATCTCGTCCTGGCGCAGGTCTCGTAGGTATTCGGGTGTGGTCTCTATTACAAGACGCACCACCGAATCTTTGATCTCGTCTTCGTGCTCTTCTATCCTTCTGAGCGCTTCCTCTGTGGGGAAGTCCCCTGCCGCGTTTACTTTAATAGTAAGGAAGCGGCGGGCGGGTACTTCGTGGAATTCGTGCCTGACGGTGCGCACCCCATCAGGCCCAGGCTCTCCTATCTCCACAGAGACAAAGCCCTTTTTGTCGTTCTGTTCGCCGAAGTCTATCCTCTCCAGCGAGCCGGGATATACGATAGGTGGCTTGCCTTCGGAGAGCACTTGATACTTGTGGATGTGGCCCATAGCCACGTAGTCGAATCGCGGGTTGGCTACCACCGACTTGGGCAATATTATGTCCTGCCCAAGCATGATATCCCGCTCGCTGGAGAAGACCGCTCCCTGCACCGAAGCATGAGCCGCCAGGATCGCGGGCATCGATGGGTCGAGCTCCTCCGCCGAAGTATCTATGAAACCTTCCACCATTGTGAGCAATTCACTGTTCAACTCGTCCGGCGTAAGGTTGCGCATATCGATTTGGCTGAGCAAATACGAGCGCGACAGCCACGGCAAGGCCACGATCTGCACCTTGCCTGCTTTCGTATCAATAGTATGAATGCCCGGCTTCTGGGCTACGGTCACATTTGGTACGGCCAGAGTCGAATAGATCTCCACTGTGTTGGCACGCTGCAAAGCGTTGGGCACATCGTGGTTGCCTACCAATATAAATGTAGGCATGTTTGCCGACGATAGCTTGTGAATGCACTTGGCGAATTCGCGCTGCACTGTGGGGGTGGGATCGCGGTTCTTGAAAATATCTCCCGCGATCAATACCATATCAACGTCGTTATCCAGCGCCCAATCGAGCGCCATATTAAGCGTCTTGAGGAAGTCACCAAGGCGCGTCGACAGACCCTTGACAGGGTCCACCCTGCCATAGTTCTCCATACCCAGGTGTATATCAGCTAAATGTAAGATGCGTAGCATATCTACTTCGTGGCGATCATTGAACGCTTGTTACTTGTGCTCGCTACTTGCCGGTCATTTACCTTAACATAATATCAAGCCAAAAGGTACGCAAAAAGGCGTAGTACCCCCGCTCAATTCGGAGTATAGCACCCGTGATTCAGGGGTGTCAACCCTGACTTATGGTACAATAGGCATACTCCTAATGCGTATTGCGTACTATTCCGGACTACACCCAGACGAAGGACGATTGATGAAGGACGATGGATTAAAGTAATTCTTGGTTCTGATTACCGACTACCGACTACCGACGACCAGGAACTTTCGTCCTTCGTCCCCATAACAGGGGAGAACGTTCAATGACTCACAGAGTTACCCTTATTCCAGGTGACGGCATCGGGCCGGAGATTTCGCAGGCCACCCAGCGCGTGATCGATGCGCTTGGTGCTGGCATTGAGTGGGACGTGATGGACGCGGGCGAGGCGGCCATTGCGCGCACGGGCCAACCTCTTCCGCCGGAGGTGGTCGAATCGGTGCGCCGCAACAAGGTAGCCATCAAAGGGCCGATCACTACCCCCGTAGGCAAAGGCTTCAGGTCGGTAAACGTCGGCCTTCGTAAGTCGCTCGACCTCTACGCCAATATACGCCCCTGCAAGACCCGCAAGGGTGTCCGCTCGCGCTACGAAGGGATAGATCTGGTGGTGGTGCGCGAAAACACCGAAGACCTATATGCGGGCATAGAGTTTGCCGAGGGCACGCCCGAAGTAGCCGAGCTTATACAGTGGATCGGCCAGAAGAGCGGTGCCGCTATCCGCCCCGACTCTGCCATCTCCATCAAACCGATCTCTATAAGTGGCAGCAGGCGTATCGCGGAGTTCGCCTTCAAGTATGCCGAGGAAAACGGGCGAAGAAAGGTGAGCGCCGTCCACAAGGCCAACATTATGAAGGCCACCGACGGCCTCTATTTGCGTGTGGCCGAGGAAGTGGCAGCCAGTCACCCCTCGATCGCCTTCGAGAACGTGATCGTAGACAACATGTGCATGCAGCTGGTACAGAAGCCCGACCTGTATGATGTGCTGGTGCTACCCAACCTCTATGGCGACATCATATCCGACCTTTGCGCGGGCCTCGTCGGAGGGTTAGGGGTGGCCCCTGGTGCCAACATCGGCGGTGGAGTAGCCCTCTTTGAGCCGATCCACGGCAGCGCGCCCAAATACGCGGGCCAGAACAAGGTCAACCCGATGGCGATGATGTACTCAGGCGTGATGATGCTCAACTGGATCGATGAGCGCGCAGCCGCTGACCGCCTCGAGCGCGCCCTCGATGAGACCATAGCCGAAGGCGTCGATGTCACTTACGACCTCAAGCAGCGCCGTGACGACCCCACCGCCAAGAGTACATCCGAGGTTGCAGATGCCCTAATAAGAAAGCTTCGCGGTTGATATTTGCCCGTCACCCTTGCGCTAAAGGATCCCGTCTTTCAACAGACGGGATTTTTCTTATCCATTATGTCTCTTGCTTGTTATGGGGAAGCGATTGCGCAGTCTGACCCGCCCGTTTAATATCTTCTCCTCTATTCGGAATATGGTATAATTAACCCACAACTGAATGATATGTATGCATTGAATTGTAGTGCCGGGTCTTGCACGTCTGCTACAGATGGGCGTAGTCGGTGAAGATTCATTACTTCACCGGCTGTGAGTTTACCATATACAACCAGGACTTGGCTGCACTCTCCTGGCGGTGCATCCGACATTCTTGTTAAGCGTTCAACTGCTTGTCAGATGAAGGAGGGTTCGATCATGTGGCATCAGAGAACTTTCTGGTGCAAGATAGCTCGCGCTCATACGTCGGTAAGCGTCTGGCGAACACGATATCCTCAATATATGCCTATCTCTGTGGTCGTGATAAGCCTGGTGCTATCGACCTTGTCTCTCACGGTTCGTCTTTTATTAGCCCCCGCCAATGCAGGCATTGATGATGCCTGGTGGAGTGCAAGCGCATACATCTATCTTACCTCTTTCGCTGTTGTGCTCCTGGGTCTCCTCTTGAACAAGCGTGTATCAGCTTTCCGTCCCATATTGGCCGCCGGGTCTATATATGAGGACAACAGGTGCGCACCCAGTGATATGGTCCCGATAGTCGGCTCAGATGAGCAATCCGTCAGCGATACAGAGCGGCACAGCGCGCATGGCGATCACGAGAATATTGAAGAGGCGCTAAAGACCAGTCGTGCGCATCTGGCGGGCATCATCGGCTCTGCGATGGATGCCGTTATCACCATCGATGAGGAGCAACGCATTCTCATCTTCAACTCCGCAGCCGAGCGCATGTTCAGTTATAGCGCGAATGATGTGATAGGCCACCCCCTTGAAACTCTTATCCCTAAGCGCTTCAGAAAGGCTCATGCCAAACACATAAAGAATTTCGCGCTAACGAATATCACCAACCGCAGGATGGGTTCCCTCGGCCAGCTAATGGGTCTACGCTCTACCGGGGAAGAGTTTTACATAGAGGCGTCCATTTCCCAGCTTGTATCGGGCAAGCAAAAGCTCTTCACCGTTATCCTCCGTGATATCACCGAGCGTATACACGCCGAAGAAGCCCTGCGTGCTTCCGAAGCCAGGTACCGCGATCTTATTGAGCAAGCCGCCGACGGCATCATACTCTCTGATCGCGACGCAAACCTGATCGAAGTGAACAGAAGGGCTTGCGAAATGCTTGGCTACACACGAGAAGAACTCCTCGGCCTGAACCTTGCCGACTTGATACCTGCGGCAGACCTTGCCGCGCAACCTCTGGGCCATAAGACCCTGGCCACCGGTGAAACGATGTTACAGGAGCGTAACCTGAGGCGAAAAGACGGCGCCCCGATCCCTGTTGAGAGTACCATCAAGAAGCTTGTCGATGGTACTGTACAATCAATAGTGCGTGATATTACCGAGCGTAAGAGATCGGAGGAATTGCGCAAGGCGAAGGAAGTCGCCGAAGAAGCCAATAGGGCCAAAAGCGATTTCCTGTCTCGCATGAGCCATGAGCTACGCACACCCCTCAACTCTATCCTGGGGTTCGGGCAACTCCTTACCCTCGACAATATAACTCCGTCCCAGGCCGAGAACGTCAGTCAGATCCTGAAAGGTGGTTGGCATCTGCTCGACTTGATAAATGAGGTGTTGGACATTTCGCGGGTCGAGACAGGACGCCTCTCCCTCTCTCCTGAGCCGGTGCTGGCTTCAACCCTGCTCAATGAATGCCTCCAATTGTCTCGTGTCATCGCCGACGAGCGTCAAATTATTATGTCCTCACCTGCCCCGGGCACGACCAACGTATATGTGCTGGCCGACCGTCAGCGCCTTACCCAGGTAATACTCAATCTGTTCGCCAATGCCATTAAATACAACCGCACGGGTGGTAGCGTAAGTGTATCCTGCACGGTGAACGCCGCAAAGACCCTCCGCATCAATGTCAGCGATACCGGCTATGGCATCCCAAAGGAGAAGATGCCCAGGCTCTTTACCCCCTTCGACCGCCTGGGAGCGGAAACCAGTGGAGTTGAAGGGACCGGCCTGGGGCTGGCGCTCTCCAAGAAGCTCATCGAGGCTATGCACGGGGATATCGGAGCAGAAAGTGTGAGCAATAAAGGAAGCACTTTCTGGGTGGAGCTTCCCATAGCTGAAAGCCAGCTTGAGCGATTGGAGCGGGAAGAGATGCGGATCTTCCCGCAGGATATAGCGGCTATGAAGACAAGCATCATTCTCTATATTGAGGATAACCTTGCGAATCTAAAACTGGTAGAGCGTCTCCTCGCTCGTTACCCGAACCTTACTTTACTTTCAGCGATGCAAGGCAGGCTTGGGATAGACCTGGCCCGGCAAGAGAAGCCCGATCTCATACTCCTCGATCTGCATCTGCCGGATATACATGGTGAAGAAGTGTTGCGTATGATGAAGACAGACCCTCTCACTGATTCGATCCCCGTGATCATAATCAGCGCCGATGCCACAAAGCGCGAGATGGATCTGTTGCGCACCGAAGGCGCTTACGCCTATCTGACCAAGCCTTTCGACGTCAGAAAATTCATCGATCTGGTGGAGGCTGTCCTGAAGCCGTGACCATTATATTACTAGGACCATCGCGTACGAAATCTAGGAGAATAGTAGGGCGGCCCACGGGCCGCCTCGTTGCTATAATTGAAACTGCAACGTATACAATACGCCGAATCCAACTCAGCGTCTTATGGAAATCTCCTTCCCACAGGCAACGGCTGAAACAAGCAGCCCAAAGGCCGCCACCCAGCCGGCTGATATCTCATCGCAAAGCCTTCCTATAGAGGGGGCTTCGTCGCGCATCTGGCAGCGGCTCTTTGTGCTGGCTGTGTTTGCGATGGTCATGCTCATGGTGCTCAGGCCGTTCTATATGCCCGTAATCAACGGCGACCATTATGTCTACCTGGCCGAGCACCTGGTCCATGGCGAATTGTCGGTAAACGACATCCCCGCCGGTTACTCCGACGTTATCACCTGGCAGGGCGATAAATATCTCCCCTTCGGCCCGTTGCCTGCCGTGTTGCTCGTTCCGTTCCTCCCGCTAATGCACCTGCTCGGTACACGCGAGTCTTCCCTGGCGGCCTACTTGCTCACCCTGCTCAACGTCTTGCTCCTCGCCCGCATCCTCAAGCAAATCGGCATCAGCGACGAGCAGCGAAAATGGGCGCTTCTGCTAATGTTTGGGGGTACAGTCTACTTCTCTATGGCAGTGGTAGCTGCTACGTGGTACTTCGCGCATATAGTTGCCACCACTTGCCTGTTGCTTGCGATTACCGAGGCGCTGGGCAAGAAGCGTATGCTCCTGGTCGGGCTATGCCTGGGGCTGGCCGAGGCGACCCGCTTCGACCTCTTGTTCGCGCTACCTTTCTTCGTGTGGGCCATCTGGCAAGGCCGAAACGTCACCCAGGATAATACCCAAGCCCATGTGAACTGGCATGATTATCTTTCCAGTTATTCTTTGATTCGTTATGCTGCCCTTCTTGGAGGTTTGACAGTGCCTCTCTTGTTGGTTTTGGGTTACAACTATGGTCGTTTCGGCAGCCCATTTGAGAATGGTTATGGCTTGGCAGCGGTAACAAGCCCCATGCTGGCGGCGGCCTACGAGGGCGGATTCTTTAGCTTGGCGCACCTTCCTAAAAACCTCTTTGCACTCCTGCTCCAAGGCCCGCTCCCTTACCCTGCGGAAGATGCAGCTACCTTACAATTCCCCTATATGCAACCCTCACCCTGGGGTATGAGTATCCTGCTGACCTCACCTGCTATTCTCTACGCGTTTCGGGCTAAATGGAAAGAGCCTCTGGTACGTGCTTGCTGGGTAACCACAATCGCGATTGGTGCCACTCTCCTACCTTACTACTGGACGGGGTTCGTGCAGTTCGGCTACCGCTACGCCCTAGACTTCATCCCATTCTTGCTGTTGCTGGTTGCCCTTGGTCTACCGAAGCCGCTGACCGCATGGTCCCGCGTCTTGATCCTCATTAGCGTGGCGGTCAATATCTGGGGTGCTATTTTCCTGGCTAAGTGGATATAGGGGCTACAGCCTCTTCACAACCCTACCCTGTAGACCGGCATAGCCGTCTTTTCCATAGCCGCCGTTTGCACCTCACCGGTCATGGTAGGTTTTCCAGCTTAACTTATCCCCGGTGCCATGTTCTTCCAGGCGTTCCTTCCGGCTCTTTACTGACCTGTGGGCCGTAGCGCGTTCATACACGCTTTCTATCCTGCCTGTAGCCTCTTCCCATGATAGCTCGCGTATTGCCTTCTCCCTTAGCCTCCGCCCGATCTCCCTGGCCTCCACCGGGTTGTCCACTACCGCGCACAACTTCTCTGCCAGCGCGCGCGAGTTGCCCCTTTCAGCATACACCCCCAGGTCGCCCAGGTATTCGTGGCTGATCGGCATCTCGAACGCCACCACGGGCAGCCCCATAGCCATATAGTTGCCGATCTTCCCTGCACCCTCGGTGGCCGACAATTTGGGTGCGACCGCCACATCTCCCAACGCGAGGTAGCGCGGCGCGTCTCCGTACGGTATCCTCCCTGGAAAGCTCACCCACCCGTTCAGGCCAAGCTGATCGGCCTGGCTCCTGTACGTATCGACGCCAGGGAACCCCATGATCAGAAAATGGATGTCTCGCCGTCCCCACTCATTGATGATAATGGCGGCTGCTTCCAGCAGCAGGTCGGTGCCCTGGTACGGCGCGAGCAAACCCAGGTACGCCACTACTTTGTGGTCGAGTGGGATGCCCAGCGACTGCCTCAATGCCCTGCACGCCGCCCGTTCCATATCACTTGCAGGAGGCGCGAAACTGGCAGTGTTTACCGCGTCCGCCACCGTCGCGATCCTATCCGAATAATCGCCTGTAGCCGCCCGCAATGCGCTCTCCGCGTTATGTGAAGAGGTGATCACGGCATCTGCCGCCCCGTCGATCCTGCGCTCAAGCCATGTAAGAGGCTTAAGGAATGAGGAGTTTTCGCCTATGAAATGATGATCCAGCATCTCCGCCGTCATGCTCCCCTGGTAATCGAACACCAGCGGCACATGGCGGATCTGCCTCACCGTCCACCCCAGCAACGCGCCCTCATGTATATGGGCGTGCACAATATCGGGCCGGAACCGGGCTGCCTCCCTTTGCACGGTAGCAAGCAGCGCCAGGTCGAAATACAATTTGTGGCGCGATGAACCGACCATCACACCCCGCTTCCAGGGCACATCTATAGAGCGGCGTATATCTATGCCGTCAAGATTATTGCCCGTATGATATGTGCAGAGGAGGACAGAGTGACCGCGGCGCTGGAGGTGGGTGATCTCCTCCAGGATTCGGACGTGCGCGCCGTAGTCGGAGAAAAATGAGGTAGGTGCTATCGATAGTATGCGGTATGCCAATAATCTGTGCCCGGTGTCTGCTGGTTTCTGCCTGTCATTATATGGCCCTCCATCCGCGAGTGTCAAATTTGTTAGGACATAAGTGATCTGGAACAAAATATGCTTCCTCTATGTAAGCACCGCACAGGAGGTCCAAAGTGAACGCCACCAACCCAAAAGCCCCAATTCGCCGCTTCGACGTGTTCGCGGAGTACACCAAGCAGAAGGCTATGCAGGACGGAATGCCCGAAGACGAAGCTGAGGGCTACGGCCTGTGGGTCGCCAAAGTAGTTGCCTCGCGCCGTTACGGTGGCGGGCCACCTGCCCAGCCTCCTCGTAAAGGCGGCGGCCACAAAGGCGAGACCGAACAGGAACACGAGCAGCAGCCCAAACCCAAATGGCACGACCTCGGAGGTGAGCCGCAGACCGACGCCCTATTCGAGCGCGAAGTCGTTGGGCGCATGGGCCGTCAGTTCTACAACACCGTGTTCGCCCCCGCCATAGAAGACGCCCTGGCCCAGGGCAAAAGCTACACGGCCATCCGCGACACGATCCGCAAGGACTGGAAGCCGTAAAAACCCAGGTACAAAGAGAAAGCAGTAGGCATCGCGCCTACTGCTTTCTCTTTGTACTCTACTTTTCATGCGCCCCGCGCCACGTATTCCTGTTCCACAGGCTCCTTGCCATCCCACTCGGTGATGTGCCCGCAACGGATGCACTTCACCTTCTGTGGGCCTTCCTGCTTCTGCGTGCGCCCTACCACCGTCATGAGGCCGCCGCATTGCGGGCAGGGTAGAGGCACGGGCCTATCCCACGTAGAGAATTCACAGTCGGGGTAGCGGCTGCACGAGTAAAAGATACGTCCCTTCTTGCTTTTCTTTTCGATCAACTGCCCTTCCCCGCACTGCGGACATTCCACCCCTGTGCTCACCACGATGGGGCGCGTGTATCTACACTTGGGGAAGCCTGAGCACGCTATGAACGGCCCGAACCTGCTCTCCCGTATCACAAGCTCGTGCCCCGACAGGGGACATAACTCCCCTATCTTCTCAGGCTCCGGCCTGGCGACCTCGATCCGGCCAACGCTCGTTTCGGCTGCTGCCAGCGCCCGTTCGAGCGGCCCGTAGAACTCCGATATCACAGGCTGCCAGCGGCGGTCGCCCGATGCCACGTCGTCCAACTCCTCTTCCATATTAGAGGTGAAGCCGATATCCACTATGTCAGGGAAGTACTCTACCAGCAGATCGTTCACCGCGATCCCCAGGTCTGTCGGCAGGAATTTCTTCTCCTCCTTCACCACGTAGCCCCGGTCCTGTATGGTCGATAGGATAGGCGCGTATGTAGATGGTCTGCCGATCCCTTGCTCCTCCAGCGTCTTGACCAGCGTGGCCTCCGTATACCGGGGTGGCGGTTGGGTGAAGTGCTGCTCAGGCCACAGCTTGAGCAGATCGAGCAACTCCCCTTCGGTCAGAGGCGGTAGGGCTGCCTGGTCCATCTCGTCCTCGGCGTCTCCGGCGTCGTGCCCCTCTCTGTACACGGATATGAACCCGGCAAACTTGATAACCGATCCGGTTGCCCTGAACGTATAGGGCCTTCGTCCCTCAGATTTTCCATTCTGGCCCTTGGCTTGCCGCCCATCGCCCGATGCCCACAGTTCATCGTCTGCCTTGCCTGCCCCCACATCCACCGTTGTCTGGTCGAATATGGCGTTAGCCATCTGCGATGCGATGAACCTCTGCCAGATCAGCTTGTACAGGCGATACTGGTCCGACGAAAGATACTGCTTGATCCCATCCGGGTCTCGTCTCGCCAGCGTGGGGCGGACCGCCTCGTGCGCCTCCTGTGCGCGGGGGTTCTTGCGTGCATACACCGGCGGCGACCCAGGCACGAACTCTTTTCCAAAGCGCTCGGCGATTACCTCGCGTGCCTCTGCCTGTGCAACGCTCGCCACGTTGGTCGAGTCGGTCCTCATATACGTGATGAGTCCCGTGGACCCTTCTACTCCGATCTCTATCCCTTCGTACAACTGCTGCGCGATCAACATCGTCTTGCGCGCCGCGAAGTTAAACTTGCGTGATGCCTCTTGTTGGAGAGTAGATGTCGTGAAAGGCGGCGAAGGTCTCCGTTGCGCCTCGCGTTTCTTGACGCTCTCCACTACATATTCTGCGCTCTTGAGCGCGGTCATCACCCCATCCGCGTCCTCAGCGTTCTTCAGTTCGGGCTTCTTGCCCCTGATCAGCGCCAGTAGCGAATGGAATAAATCCTTCTTCTTGCCCGATGGGCGCTTGCTCAGGTCGGCCTCTATGCTCCAGTACTCTTCCGGTATAAACGCATCGATCTCGCGCTCGCGCTCGACCACGAGGCGCACAGCCACGCTCTGCACCCTGCCGGCCGATAGCCCCCGCCGTACCTTCTTCCACAGCAGCGGCGACAGTTTGTAGCCGACCAGCCTGTCGAGCACTCTCCGTGCCTGTTGTGCGTCTACCATCCGCATATCGATCTCTCGCGGGCTGGATACAGCGGCCTGCACCGCGCCCGGCGTGATTTCGTGGAACTCCACCCTGTACACCGGCTGCCCGCCGTTGCCCGCGCCCGTCACCTCGCGCACGTGCCACGCGATAGCCTCGCCCTCGCGGTCGGGGTCCGTCGCCAGGTATACTGCCCGCGCCGTTTGCACCCTCCCCTTGAGGTCCTTGACCGTCTTGCTCTTGTCTCGGGGTACCACGTATTGAGGCGCGAATCCGTGCTCAACATCCACCCCCAGAGTCGACTTGGGGAGGTCGCGCACGTGCCCCATGCTCGCTTCTACAACGAAGTTGCGCCCTAAATACTTCTTGATCGTCCTGGCCTTGGCGGGTGACTCCACGATCACGAGGTTGGTGCTCCCCCGTGTAACAGGCCCATTCCCCGACGCCCGTGTGGACCTCGCCGTGGTCGAGCGCGTGGTCGTGCTTTTGCCTTTAGAAGCTGCTGTGCTTCTGCTTTTACTTGTTGTTGTGGCACCTGTCGTGCCGCTGGTTTTTCTGGTGGTTGCCATTCTTTCTTGTTGTTATCCTTATTCTGTTACAGCCCAAATTGATGTGCAAGGGTAATCTTACGCACATTATTACACACCTGTCAAGCCGCAAAGCATGCAATATCCGGAATTTGCATTCGTAATTGCAAACTCATAATCTGGTGCAGCTACGTTTGTTTTCACACCATTCTCGATGCCGTTGGCGAATTGGGTTAGGCAGCAGCCAGGGCGGCGAAGGGTGATATGCGGGTAGTCGCCCTCGGTTTCTCACTCCACCACGCCGATAGTCGCCCCACATTTATCGCTACCGCTGTCAGTACATGCTGTAGATGTGTCTTTCGCTCACCCATGTACCTCGCCCGCCGCATCTCATGCCCCACCACTGCCTCTGATAGCGTTCCTTCGATATCTGCTCGCCCAGCATACACCGCTTTGAACTCTTGCGTCTGCTGCCTCATGCGCGCTCGCTCCAGAGCCTCATGCTCCGCTTGCCGGTGCAGCGTCAACTCCCGAGCCCAACTCTTGCGTCTGGTACACCGCTTCCGCACCTCACACACCCTGCACTCTGCTGCGTTGAACTGCACTTGGATGGTTGGTTTGCCCCTCGACCCTATCTCCTCGTGCCAGTGGCGGCTGATGCGCCCTTGCGGGCAAATCGCTCGCTTGCCCGCCCAATCGATTGTGAAGGTCGTGATGTCGAAGGCCTCCGGGTCTAGAGCTTGCCAGCTTACATCGGGGCGTACCGGCCCCACCACATTCACCCCATATTCCTGCTTACTGCTTACCAGCACTTCGGCGGACGCATAGGTCGTATCCACCAGATGCTCCCCTGGCAACCTCCCATCCTCATCTCCATCTGCGGCTGCAGCCAGGTCCCGGTGAATAAGGGACAGTGCCATGCTGTCATCCTCGGTGGCTGGGCAAGTGTGCACATGGGTTATCAAGTGCGGCATATCTGGCTCGCATGTTTCGGTAAGATGCGCTTTGTAGCCCACCCATGATACGCTGCGCTTGCTGCTGTAGCGTGCCTCTGTATCATACGGGGAAGTGATCCGCTCCGCTGCCATTGGGGTCAGTGTATCCTGGCTATTCTGGCTATTCTGGCTATTCTGGCTATTCTGGCTATCAGAAGTACCCGGTTCCTCGCCTAACTTGGTCCTGGTCTTGGGCTTGGCCTTGGCCGTGCCCGTATCTGTTGCTGTAACTACGCTGCTCGTATCCGTTCTTGTGCCTGCGCCTGCGCCTGTGGTCGTAATCGTTCGCAAATGTGCCTGCCCATCGGTGACGATATACTGCTGTTGCCACACCTGCCGCAGAACCTTCACGGCCTCCAAGTCACGCAGGTGGGGTGGAGCATCAGCAGCAGGGTGCTCAACTAAGGCAAGCAGGTGTAACCCATTCGCTCCTATCTGCTCGGCCAACACAGTGCGCTTGGCCTCCTCCTTGGGCAGGCGATATTCATCAATGAGGCGGCTGTAGCGGTCAAACCATTCGGGTGGAGTGTTGACACGCAGCCAACCGGGTGCCTCTTTGGCCAGGGCATTGAGGGCATATTGGAGGGTGCGTCCCACCAGTTCGACCCGGTTGAGGCTACGCACTGCCGCTAGAATGTGAGTGGAGTCGGTGCGCTGGCGACCTCTTGTCTTGAGTAGGCCACGCTCCTGTAAGTGCTCAAGCAGAGTATCAAGCAACAGGTGTTCAGCGTGGTTGGCGAGCAGGCGGTCGCGGAACTCGGAGAGTACGGAGAAATCGAAGCCCGGGTCGGTGAGTTGGAGGCCAAGGAGATACTTATCGAGTAAGGGAGAGCGGGTCGCCCCGCCTCCCTCCTCACAGAACCGGACAAGACCGTCGCCGATCATCCGGCTCAGGCTTCCACCGACTTTACTGCGGGTCTTCTACCAAATGTTGCGCGGTGGCAGACTTCGTGTAAGATGCTGAGGTTTTCCTCCTCATCTGTTCCACCGTCTGCTACCGATTGCTCATGGTGAATATGAATACGCTCTTCATTGAACAAGTGCATTCGGCACAGGGGACATCGCCAGTGCTGCTTTGCGGCTACCCGGTATAGCTTTGACCCCACAGCAAAATAGCTTTTGCCATATCTTGTCTGCCGTGCCGCCCAGTATTCGCCCAGCGTTGGGTCGTCTGGGGATGCTGCGCCTTTGACTTTGATGTGGCGAGTAATTGGCGTCTGCCCTATCCGATACAGATAGGTCTTCGTCATCTTACCGTGCCGGTTCTTTGTCTTGGCGTAGAAGACCCAGTTGTTCCCGCCTACTCTCGTGAAGTAACGCGGAAGTACCCACCGTGGACCCTTACCCGGGTGTCGCCGTCTCGCCCATCGGATAAGTAGTAACACTAACCGGTGGCTGAAGGTGGCGAACATCTTCTTGCTCACCCCATGCTTGTAGTAGTTCGCCCAACCCCTCAGAATCGGGTTTAGCACGTCAATCACGTCGTCGGGACCAACGTTCGGATGCGTGACCAGCCACTGCTTGATTTCACGCAGTTTGGTCTGCACCTTTTCCTTCTGGGGCTTGATTAGGCATTTCGTGCCGTAGCGACGGATGTTGAAACCCAAGAAGTCGAAACCATCTGCAATGTTGCGGATATGGGTTTTCTCGGTGTTGAGTTCGAGTCCGCGCTCGGCCAGCCAGGCTACCACATGAGGTTGAATAGCCTCGATTTCCTCCCTCGTGGCTGCTGTTATGATGAAGTGGAGTGGGCGGCCAGCGAGGTGCTGCTTGCGCAGCTCTTTTCTGTCCGCCTCTCCCCGAACCGGGCTTACGCCTTTCGGAGTACCCGGCTCTCCAGTGTTTTCCTTCTCGCGGCTTTCACGGCAGCAGTTTGAGTGTTGCGACCAGCATGAATGCTATCGTGGCACTCGCGACAGACCACCAGCGTCTTGCGCTTGCGAGCTGCCATCACCTGCATCCAGAAAGGCGGTTCTGCGCGTCCTTTGGTCCGTAGATCTTTGAGTGCTCGTACATGATGCACCTCGATGTTTTCTCGTGAACCACAAAGCTCACAAGCTTGTGCCAAGAGGCGTCGTTCGAGTTCCGCTCTCGGTCCGCTGATTTGTAGGGGCGCGTCGTTCAGTATTGCCTTGGAGTTGCGTGCGAGTGAAATACCGCCCCACCGCGCTATCAACGGTTTTCTTCCTTTATCGCCCTTATCACGATCGCCCTCATCACGCTCTACCCTGACTTCGAGGATTGCACGTGTTCCCTGATCTGTCCGTACTAAGGTGTGGTATCGCTTGTAGATAGATCGGACACTGATCTTGAGTTTTGAGGCCAGTGTCTGTGCCAGGGAGCGTTCCATTAGCCATTTCAGTTGGTTGAGTTTGTGAAGGTTGAAGGCCAGTCGATAGTATTCCACGAGACCCCGGTACTCCTGCTGGTATTGTGCCACGATACTGAAGACAGCATCGTGTTCAAGTTCCGGTCGGTGGATCGGTTTGGCGTGGCGCAGATAGCGTTTGCATTTCACTTTCACAACCTCTGCTGGTACTTTCAGTCCGATCCCGCCGTTGATGCTGCGGTGACCTCGGCGATCCAGCTTGTGGTCGTTATTGAGCACCACGATATCATAGCCCAGGAAATGCGCAGCTTTGGTCCGCGCATGGGTAATCAGCGTCTTTTCCTCAGAGAGTTCCAACTTGAGATCCTCTCGTAAGAAGTCCCGGATTGCAGACTTGATTTCCTGGGCTTCTTCTCGTGGGCCGCTGAAACCGAGTAGCCAATCATCGGCGTAACGACAGTAACGCAGGCGTCGGTAGTTGGGGTCGTGTGTGTCCAAGGAGGGGACCTGCTGCATCAGACGACGCATTTTGCAGGCCTCTTTCTTGTCACCATGTTCCTTCAATTGCCGAGCAAGCTGTTGTCGCCGTTGCCATTCAGGATTGAGTCTACGACGGTTTCCGCACGTGTACCTGGGAAGCAGTGTCTTCTCGACAAACTGGTCCAACTTGTCCATGTAGATGTTCGAAAGAACGGGGCTGAGCACGGCACCTTGTGGGCTTCCACTCAGGGTGCAGTGATAACGCCATTCTTCCAGGTATCCGGCTTGCAGGAGGCGTTCGATCAAGCGTAAGAAGCGATTGTCGAAGATCTTCTCGCGTAGGATTGATATCAGGACTGTGTGGTCCAGAGTGTCGAAGCACGCTCTGATATCGCCTTCCACCCACCATTTTGTGCCTACCCACTTATGTTGGATCTCGCTTAGCGCGGTGTGACACCCACGTTGAGGGCGAAAGCCGTGTGAGGCCGGGCTGAATTGCGGTTCGTAATATGCCTGTAGGATAAGGCGTATCACTTCTTGCAACAGCTTATCCGACCAAGAAGGGATTCCTAGCCCACGCCTTTTGGTCGAGTTTCTCTTGGCGATGTACACGCGTCGTACTGGCGTCCATCGATATCGTTCCTGTCGTAGTGCACCGATGATGGCTTCGATCTTGGCCAGCGACATCCCATCCACAGTTTCGTCTGTTACGCCAGGTGTCATAGCCCCGTTATTGCGGTAGATATGCCCATAAGCGAGTAGATACAAGTCTGGGTTGAACAGTTGCCGGTACACGTCCTCCAATGGCAAGCCCTTCTTGCCGCGTTCATGGATGATCCCCAGCACAGTTTCGGCGTTTCGCATCTCGCGTACCTCCCTGATTGGGTCTCACAACACCTGCCACCCTTCCCCATTGGCAACTTATCTTCTTTGCAAGGCATTGCCATGTTGCTATGTTGCTATGTTGCTATGTTGCCATGTAGACGGCTTTCCCGTCCTCGGAGTAATATGGTGGCTCCGTCGCCATGGGGCTCGCGCCCTGTAGGCGATCCCACATTCCCAAGGTTATGGACGTATCGAGCGTGACGTAGGTGCCTGTTCCGTCTCCTTGAGTCAGGTCGTTCCTGACCGCCCATTGTGCGAAAGGTTCAGGCGGCGACGACTTAACCGCCCTATCACAATGGCTCCGCCAATAGATGCTATGGTCGGAGAATATTCGCTTGCATCGCTGGAGACTAAGGTTTGGGCAGTTTGGCTCTCACCATATCACGCGGGTCTTGCAGAACGATACCCTAAGCATCTTCAAGTATCTTCCGCTTCAGCAGCATGCTACTGTTCCCTTCAGCTTTCGCTTCCAGGTAAGCTGTTGACCCGGAGGTCTTGTCTTCCGTACCTCCCCTTTCTGCGAAAGGAATCCATTATCTTGGTTATGTGGCGCACGTCGTCCGCAAAACGGATGTAACCGTAGCGTGGATTAGCCTGTTTATGTACACATCCCACCTGTTTGCCGCGCTTGTTGGTGTAAGTTCGCTGGTTAGTCCATTGACCAAGCCAGCGTTCCATACCGTCCAAGGCAATGTTGGCGAGTAATGGTGAGACGACAGAGCCTTGTGAGGTACCACTCTCAGTGGCGTGGAAGATCTCGGCCTCTACATAGCCTGCCTTCAGCCATGCTTCTATCCACTCGCGTCCCGGCGTTTGGCCAATGGCGTCGAGGATATATTCCTGACTGATATTGTCGAACGCACCCCGGATATCGGCGTCGAGCACAAAGCTGTGTCCGTTTGCGCCCTTAAACCAGTTCCAGCATTGCACGATGGCATCATGACAATTGCGGCCCGGACGAAAGCCATAGCTGTTCGGCTCGAATTGGGCCTCCCAACTTGGTTCCAGTGCGTTCTTGATAACTGCCTGCGCGATGCGGTCTTTGAGAGTTTGGATGCCGATCGGCCTTTGTTTGCCATTGGCCTTAGGTATATATATCCGCCGGGCTGGTTTGACCTGTCGTGGTTTGTACTCCGGCATCTCGCGGATCACTTGCGTCCTGGTTTTGGCGGTAAGAGCAGTCTGACCATCAATGCCAGCCGTTTTCTTGCCGTGATTGTCCATGGTCACTCTTCGCGTTGACAGTAGCAGGTTTGCGTAGCTGCGCATCATCAGCTTCTTCAGGCTGCGCACCTGATTCCACTGACCCGCTGCGGTCGCACGATAAATCCTTTGTCTCAGGTTCCTGACCCGATTGTTAACAATAGCCCAGTCAATAGCGTCCCAATCAATGGGAGTGCCTTGTTTGGGTATCTCGCTGAAAGCAGATCCTGGCGTTCCGATGTCAGAAGTGACTCTATCTTGCACGTCAGTTTGGTTCCTTCACATTAGTTCTATCGTCAGAAGCTAGCTGGAAGTCAGCCGCCTTTCGGCGTGGGGCAAATCTTGAAAAGAACCCCTATCCCGCGCATTACTGCGGGCCTTCGCTTGCTCCAGCGTCTTTTACCCGATGAGTAATTCTGCCTTCCTTACGGTCGGCTTACTCCGCATGCCAAGTGGAGAACTCAACGGGCTTACCGTAGTTCCAGATGTTGAGATGCGTCCAGGGAAGGTCCTGCCTATGCTCCGGTGGGAGTGTGTCCTGTCGTCGAGCAGCGACTGGATTTGCTCGACCACCCACTTACCATTTTGGTGAGAGTGTCTCAGCCTTATTGCACTCTTGCCGAATCACGAAGCTTTAGATGGCAGTTCACTTGCGTTGACCTATCTGACTTCCCCTTGCGCATGACCAGGTTTAGGCTACCAGTCAGCGGCGCTTGCGTGGCCTGCATTCCACCAGGTTCATTGCTTACTACTGGAGTGGCCGGGGTCAGAGACCCTTTTACGTGGGGACAGTGGGACAGAATCCACTGGGAGAGGGCTAACTCTCCACTCGATGGAGTTACCTCCTTACATCTAGCTTAGCTACGTCGCACCCAGTCAATCCGGCTGCGAACAGCGTCGGCAGCCTGGCGGTCGGTGAGGTTCTCTATGAACTGCATGATCAGCACAAGAGCCAGTCGGGTAGGGCAATGGGCAGGCTGGCCACGTTGGGGGAAGAGTTGAGCAAACAGGGGGTCGGAGAAGATGGACCGAGCTGCTCATAGATGCGCATGTACAGGTTGCCTTTTGGAAAAGCAGCCCGCGCCACACGTTCAGTCTCTTCGGGGATCTGGTATACGATCAACGGGTGCAGGCACATGGCAAGTTCCTCCTCTCGCACTCTCTCAGCGGACGGGACAAGTGGACACAGCGTACAAGGAACGGGTGAATAGGTGTGACCACAATTGTACAGATGCAAGGACGCTGTGAAAAGGCGAGTTCCCGGACTGCTCTTTGGGAGGACAAACCTTCTGGGCGACAATTCGCCAACGGCATCATTCTCCAAGTATTGAGAAGTCCACTTCTTGCCCTCAAGCCTCTTATAGCAAAACAATATTGCGTAAAAATTCACCCATTTGGGTACTTGAAATACGAACATAGGTTCTATATACTCTGTGTACAAGCGTAGTGCTGCCATCACAAAAGAGAGAATTTGCCATGGGAAGGCGAAGAATCAAACGCATCAAATCTATATCGCCGCCAACAGAGATCGACATCGGGATGCTGACCCTGCGGCAGATCGAGGTCCTGAGCCTCATTGCCCTCGGCAAAAGCAACAAAGAGATCGCCCAGGCCCTCTCCGTGACCCCCAGCACCGTCAAATCTCACATCACCAGGCTGCTCCATATATGCGGCAAACGCACCCGCACCGACCTCGCTGTGCTCTGGACCGAGATAATGCACAAACCAGGCGACAGGGACCAAGCCTCCGAAGATAATGATTACGGGCCTTACGCCGTTGGCTAGCCCATGTAGCTTCAGCTACTGCCGGAGCCTGGAGCAACCGCAAGCACCGCTGCCCCGCGAATCTTGCTTTGCTTCAACTTGAGCAACACGCTGTTCGCCTCGTCCAACGGGTAAGTCTCCACTTCCAGGTGCAGGGGCACTTCAGACGCAATTGCAAGCAGTTCTTCCGCGTCCTGGCGTGTTGCATTCGCCACGCTGCGTATTACCCGCTCACCCCAGATGAGCGAATAATCAAACTGAGGAATTGGACTCATGTATATCCCAGCTAGGGTCAGCACGCCACCTTTCCGGAGCCGCTTCAACGCTTGCGGCACCAGTTCACCCGCCGGGGCGAAGATGATCGAGGCGTCCAACTCCACGCCGG
The DNA here is from genome assembly GCA_963797095.1 of uncultured Chloroflexia bacterium. Lineage (GTDB taxonomy): Bacteria > Chloroflexota > Chloroflexia > QHBQ01 > JADMIH01 > JADMIH01. Next base: position 828,609 of record CAWCNY010000002.1, read on the forward strand.
GGTAGTCCTCTGCACCACCGGTCCACACGGCACCGAGCGTCTCGGCCAATCTGCGATGCTCCGGGTTCCTGGTGAACACATACGCCTCGACGCCCCAGTGGCTTGCGATCTGTACAGCGATATGGGCCGAAGCCCCGAACCCGTACAACCCCAACCGTCGCGTTTCCTTAGCGTTCGCCAATCGCGATGCCCTGTATCCAATAACACCCGCGCATAGAAGCGGCGCTGCCTCTGCATCGGAATACCGTTCGGGGATCGGATACACAAAACGCTCGTCAGTCACCTGGTATGCCGCGTACCCACCATCAACATGATAACCCGTAAACTTCGCAAAATCGCAAAGGTTCTCCTGCCCATGCCTGCAATAGTAGCACTTCCCGCACGCCCAGTTCAGCCAGGCCACCCCTACCCTATCCCCAACCTTGTAGCGTTTCGCGCCCGGCCCAGGCTGCTCCACGGTCCCCACGATCTGGTGCCCTGGCACCACGGGCAGTTTAGGCAGCTCAATCTCTCCCTCGACGATATGCAGGTCTGTGTGGCACACCCCGCACGTATGCACCTTGATCAACAACTCGCCCTGGTGCAGTTTCGCCACAGGTATATCAACCTGCGAGAGTGGACCCTCTTCAACGGGCTTAGGTGCGCTCAGTTGCCATGCTTTCATCCCGAGTCCTTTCGATTCTTTTCTCCCAATCATATTATCGACGAAATTGCTTCCGAGCGCTCGAAAAGGGACCTAATAGATTATCGAAATGTGGCCTGGCACCCTACTGTGGGGCATGATAATCGGCTGCATCTTCACCAGGAATTGCAGGCGCGTTCTCTGGATCTCCGGCTCCGGCCCCATCAGGTACTCCTCTTCAAACAGGCCTGTGCTCTCATATCCATTTCTGGATACGAAATCTTTCAGGCACTCCATGGCTTGCAGTCTGCGCGCCCGACCTATGCTCAAGCCGGGCCCTCTATATGTAAGCTGAGCTATCGTGCCGTACTCCCACATCTCGATTTCTACTTCGACGTGCGGGAACCTCTGGGGCAATGAACTTGTATCCTCAGGGATAGGCAGGCCCCAGATACTATGCAACTCCTCCATTGGCGCGAATTCGGCATTGAGCCAGCGCGCTCGGAAGTGGTCCAGCTTGAAATCCTTGCCCTCTTTCCTTCGCTCGTACTTCAATCTGTAGACCGAGCTATAAAGCGGCGGGAGTACAAGGTGCATACACTGGTCGGGGTCGCCAATAGTGTGAATTACAGCCATCTTCTGGCCTGGCAGTTGGACAATCTCAGGCTGCATATCGTGCAGGTCATGCTCATTGTGGCTGTCATGTAAGAGATCTTCATCGAGCGTTAGCATAGTGCCACCTCCCGTGTTCGTGCTGTTCTGCTGCTCGTTGCAGGTCCTCAAGCGAGATCACCGCGCAGGTATGTTCTGCTTGTTCGCAGACCTCTCTACTCCAGCTTGCTGTCCCCTCCATGAATAGAGCAGACTGGTAGTCATTTGCCAACGCCGCTCTGTAAGTCTCAAGCACGCCATATTCCAGAACGAAGCCGCAGACAACAACCATATCCACACCATACGAGCTTAGCAGCAAATCTAATCTTGTTCCCAGAAAGGCATCCTGATGCATCTTACGAATCATGATGTCTCCTGGCCGATAATCGATCCCTCCGTACAATTCCCTCTCAAATGAACCTGGCACGTTGCTGGCCGAGAAGTCTTGAATGAACACTATGAGCCAATTGCGGTCTCTGAAAAGGGAGATAGCCTCGTTAATATGCGGCACAACCCTCCGAAACTCGGCGAGTTCGCTGTTGTCGCCTTCAAAGAAGTCGTTCTGAGGGTCCAGGACAAGCAAGGCAGGCTTCATAGTACCTCCTCCTCCCATCTCCGGGGGACCGCCACAGAAGTGGCTTCCGACAAGATCACGGTCCGTGCGCTAGACGGCCTTCATCAAAATCAGCCGATTGATGCCGGAGGTCAATAAAAGCGGGATCTCCCAGGAGCTTCCCGGCGGGTGCTTCTGTTCTCGGCAAGACTCGCAAGATAGAGTCCGCCTGCATATATGATAAAGCCCTGAAGTGGAAAATCAGGTATAGCTGCGTGACAGAATTGTAACAATCTCACTCTACGCTGTCGCGCACAAACAACTCATACCAAATAATGAGATGCCGCAACTTTCTGGTTCTTGGGTAAAGCAGATCGGGAGCACCCGGAGAGCATCCTCAACTCCCTCAATTGGGGAGGAGAACATACAGCTACCCAGCGTATTTGCAGATGCCGCCTGCCTCGCTTTTATTGCATTGATTTGGCTTCGGCCAGTAGTTGTTGGACTACTTTTTCGTTCTTGTCGTAGTTGCCTTCGCCGTAGTGGGTGTAGCGCAGGTGACCGTTTGCGTCTATGAAGTAGAAGGCGGGCCAGTAGTGGTTGCTGTAGGCTCGCCAGGTTTTGTAGTCGGGGTCGAGCACTACGGGCCACACTACACCTAGCTTCTTGGAGTTCTCCTGGACGTTGCTTAGTACGCGCTCGTAGGCGAATTCGGGGGTGTGAACGCCTATGATTTCGAGGCCCTGGTCGTGGTATTTGCTGTAGAGGTCTCGCACGTAGGGGATGGTGTTGATGCAGTTATAGCAGCCGAAGGTCCAGAAGTCTACTATCACTACTTTACCGCGCAGGCTTGCGAGGGTCAGCGGATCGGAGTTGATCCAGTCGGTGGTGCCGGTAATCTCAGGGGCAACGCCGAGGTCTTTGAGGGCGATGCCGGGTCTGGGGGTTGGGGTCATTGTCATGGTTGGTTCCGGTGTAGAGGTGGCCGTAGCGGTGGGCTGCGGCCTGGGGGTGGAAGTGGCTGCGGGTGCGGCGGGTGCGGCGGGTGCGGCGGGTGCGGCGACCATACCACCCATGTTTACGTTGGCGGTGTTCTTTGCTTCGGCCAGTAGCTCCTGGACAACGAGATCGTTGTTATCGTAGTTGCCTTCGCCGATGTGCTTGTACCTGATACGGCCCGTGGCGTCTACGAAGTAGAAGGCGGGCCACCAGTGGTTATCGTAGGAGCGCCAGGTCTTGTAGTCGGGGTCGAATGCGACGGGCCAATCGATATCCTGCGCCTGAATCGCGTTCTCTACGTTGGCGGGGACGTACTCGAAAGATAGCTCAGGTGTATGAACGCCTATGATTTCGAGGCCCTGGTCGTGATACTTCTCGTAGAGAGCCTGCACATAGGGGCGGGTGTTCGCGCAGTTGTAGCAGGCGTAGGTCCAGAAGTCTATGAGGACCACTTTGCCGCGCAGGTCAGCCATAGTCAGTGGTTCGGAGTTCCACCACTGGGTGATGCCTGTCAGTTCGGGGGCCTGGCCCAGGTCTTCGAGGGGAACGGCGGGTGTGGGCGTGACCAGAGGCTCGGTTACCTCGGCTCCGGGAGCGGTCGCGACGGTTTCTTGAGTGCCCTCGGCATCTCTCTGCAATTGATCCAGTTGCGCCTCGACAGCGTCGCTGCGCTCGAACGATTGGAGGAAGGTGCTGTATTCGGGCGGGAGACCTTGCAAGGTGAGGGTTTGGAGGGCAGTGTCGGCTCCGAGGAAGAGGGCCACGCATGCCACTATGGTGAAGGCTCCGAACGCCTGCTTGATGAGGTTGGTACGCGGGCCTAGCTTGCGGGCACGTATCGCCAAACCGCGCCCGCCGTAAGCAAGCAAGAGCATGGGGAGGGCGGTGCCGAGAGAGTAGGCCAGGGTGATCAAGATCGCCTGGGGTGTGAGGCCGACGGTGGCGGTGAGGCCGATCACGGAGGCCATGATGGGGCCAACGCAGGGCGCCCACAGGAGGCCAAGCCCACCGCCGATCAGGAGGCCGCCGTTGAAGCCGCCGCGATTGCGAGTGCCGGGGGCCAGCCGTGTGAGGGGTGAGAGAAGGCGGTCGACGCGGTCGCCTAGGGCGGGTATAAGGAGGGTGAGGCCGAACAAGCCGAGGAGGACGATAGAGGCTATTCGCAGCCAGGTGGCGGGTACGGCGAGCACTTCGGCGGCTGCGGTGACGGCCAACGTCACGACGGTGAAGGTGAGGGCGAGGCCGAGCACTATGCCAACCGGGCGCATCTTACCGCCACCGGTGGAGGTGGAGAGAAGGATGGGAAGGACGGGGAGGACGCAAGGCGAGATGATAGTCACCACGCCTGCCAGGAAGGCGAAAAGGAGCAAAAGTTCCATGCTAATATCTTACCAGCATGGGGTTAACAAAATAAGAGAAGGATGTTACGAAAGTATTACGGTTTCGCCCCGGCCTGTTTCAGGTTGCGAACCTCGAACCTGTAGACTTGCAGGCCGTGACGCTCCCAGTAGGATTGGTAGCGCGATCTTACCTCAGGCTCGAAGCCTGTCAGGTAGCGTTCGGGATGTGTCTTCTCGAACCGAGTGTCCTTTTCGATCAAGGAGAGCATATCCTGGAAAAGCTCTTCCTTGTCGGTGACTATGCTCATTTTACCACCAGAGACGAGGGCGATGTGCATGATATCCAGAAATTCAGGGGTGAAGAGGCGGCGAGTGCGGTACTTGGGGTGGAGGTAGGGGTCGGGGAAATGCATGTAAACTGTATGAAGGGAGTCGGGAGGCATGAGAGGGTAGAGGCTCTGGATGGGGGCTTTGATGAAAAGGATGTTGTCAAGGGCGAGGGACCTGGCGTGAGCGACCGCCACCCAGAGCGATTTGAGGTTGATCTCGACCCCGAGGAAGTTGTGGCTGGGGTTGCGCTGGGCGAGCGAGCAGAGGTATTCGCCTGTGCTACACCCTATCTCCAATTCGAGAGGGTGGTCGTTGCCGAAGAGTTGGGGGGAGGTTAGGCGGGGGAAGGTGTTAGTGTAGTGCCAGAGGTCGCCGGAGTTCCAGGCGCGCAGGTATCTAGAGGCGGTGGCATCGTCGGGCGGCGCGATGCGCACGTGGCGGATCAGAAAGGATTTGCGGGGAGGCATGGGGGATTTTGGATCTTAGATTGCGGATTTTGGATTTGTTCGTTGGCAACCCGCAGCGTAAATCCGGGGTCAGTTTTCGTATTCTTCTAGCCAGAGGCGCTTGTCCTGGGCTTTGAGGAGTTGGAGGAAGTTGATCGTGTAGTGGGCAACCAGGGGTAGGAGGAGGCCGCCGGACCAGACAAATAGGAGGCCGAGCCAGAGGCCGAGCAACCCGGTGATGAGGATGCCGAGGTTGCCCTGGGGTGAGTGCATGAGGCCGAACACAGCCGAGAATAGGATCAGCAAGAGGGGCACGGGAGCGGCCTGGCCGAGCGCACCGATCAGTAGCGACCTGAAAAGTAGCTCTTCGAGGATGACGGCGAGGAAAAGGGCGGCGGGGACCAGCAGCCATTCGATGCGGTTGCGCGGCATGATGTTCTTCATCACGACGGGCGAGTAGATCTGTTTGCCCCACTTATCGATAGCAAAGACGGTCACCTGGTTGGCTATAAGCTGCGTCAGGAGGCCGATTATTATGCCCAGCCCGATGTCTTGCCAGCCGTTGTCGAAGGTCCAGCCGAGGCTTTTGAGCGGCACACCGCTAAGGAGGCCAAGTCCTATACAGGCCAGGACAAGCACACCCTTGACGACGTTTTCGACCGGGGCAAGGAGCAGGTTTTCGGTGATCGGGATCGAACGCAGGAGCCTGCCGCTTTGATAGGTGGCCCAGGCAAGCCCAACTGTGAGAGCTAGTGACCCGAACACGAACAGCGGGAACATACGTATGTAATACTAGGTAGTATGACCGTTGTCAAGCAACCGCACGCGGGGAGGGCAATCGAGGAGGTCAGTGGAGAGATCAACCTGCTTATCAGTGCATGATTGGGGAATAACATACAGGCAGGCACATCGTCGGGCCTGCCTGTATGTTGGCTCTTATCTAGAGCGCATCAAAGTCGGGTTAGCTGGCGTTTGGTTCGACCAGGAAAACCTCATAGGCCGATGCCAGGGCTACCAGCACACCAACAGCGATGCTCATCCACAAAGCCTCGGTCAAGGCGGTGAAGCCGAAAATGAAGGGCGCAGCAATTGCTGCCAATCCTGCCAGGCCGACCAGCCAGTACTCCCAATATTGATCTTCATCCTGGCTTATGACCTTCCAGGCAGAGAGCACCAGTATGACCGCCCCGATGATTATGCTGGCCCACAGAGCACCGTCGTTATTGGTATAGTTGAATACCCAGGGCGCTACTCCCAGTGCCAGTCCCAAAAGACCGGTGATCCAATACATCTTATTCATCTTAATCATCTCCTCCCAATATTACTGAACAATGCGCTGTTGACTTAGCACCGCTCATAGCTCATACATAGCGCGATATGATCCAGGCAAGCTCCAGCCGCGATCATTAACAGGAAGGAATTACTGTTCGGCGACCGGGGAAGCGCAACCTGTTGATGGGTCTTGAAAGCTGTCCGAAACCTATGCGGCTGGGTGATGCTCTCCGCGCAGATTTCTGACAAAGAACACAGCCACCACTGTCACAAGTGCGAACGCCATAACTCCCAGCACGATCTTCATTTCATGCTCCTTTCCTGATGGCATGCCCGCGCAGGGTTTCGAAGGAATACAGGCAGAGCAAGCTATCAGAAATCTACTAACCGCACCACATAATGAGATGACGCCAATCTTATCGTAGCGCATTTAGGTGAAGTAACAGGTAAATGCAGGTTGCAGGTTAGTAAAAGCGAGGGCGAGGCCGCGCTTTAGCCTGCAAAGTGGAGGGCTTCCTCCATGGAGAAGGTCGCTACGATCGGTTTGACAAGCCATTCATAATCGGCGAAGCGTACGCTCATGGTATCGGTATGGGTGCCTACCTGGAAGTAGATCGTCTTTTGCCGGGCCAGGTCTTTGTCGACATATACCGGCACATTGTAGATGTTGCCGAAGGGGGGCATCGCACCCACTTCGCAATCGGGGAAGAGGGCAGCAAACTCGACTTCCTCGGCCAGCCTTATGTCTCTTGAGCTAAGTATGCGGCCAATCTCCGGCAAGTGCACTCGCCCCGGAGCGGGTAGAACCAGCATCACCATCTTTCCATTGGCAACCAACATTACCACCTTGGCAACCAGGCGGCCAGGCAGGTGCTCGCTGGCAGCCACGTCCTGGGCAGTAAATGCGCTGGGGTGGTGTTGCACCTCGTAAGGCACCAGATTATCGCGCAGATACGTCTCTAATCTATCTTTGCACTTCATTGTCATGCCTCCTTCTGAAAGCGGTAGAGTCATTCCACCGTGTACACTATAGCGCCCGAAGGTGGAACCGAAGGTAACGGCGGGTTACAGGCCGGTGAAAATTGCGGTGGAGATCGGCGGGTGCGAATCTCACTGATTTTTTTCCTATGTTTACCTGCGCTGTTACCTCGGTCTGCTACACTCACAGTGGAGGGATCCACTTTCGCTCCTGCACCCATAAAAAGGAGGCACAATATGCGATCATCCTTACTAATCGGGCGGTTCGGGCCGCTGTCGGTGAGTTTGAACTATACATGGCTGTTTATCTCAGTGCTTGGCCTGTGGGGACTGGCGCTCGTGTGGCTCCCCGACAACTTCCCACAATGGTCGTCGGGCCTCTACTGGTTGGTGGCAATAGCTGTAATGGGCCTGTTCCTGCTCAGCTTGATCTTGCGCGAACTGGTGCGCGCCGCCATCGCGGGGTTCGACAGGCGCGGCATAACACTGTACCCATTTGGCGCTGCCACTCCCTACCGGCTGGATGAGATCGGAACGGGGCGGGCGTTGGTGTCGATGGTCGTGGCTCCCCTGTTCAATCTGGTGGCGGGCATAACGCTGTTGGTGTTGGCAGGAACCCTGGAAGGCGCAAGCGGTCTGGGCGAGCTTACATGGGCTATGTTGGTTCCGCTTGCGTGGCTCAACCTGTGGGTGGGGGTTATCAATCTAATCCCCGGCATACCTTTCGATGGAGGCCGGGTGCTGACCAATACATTGTTCTGGTTTTCGGGGCAACGCGAACAGGGATTGGGCTTTACAAGGACCGTGGGCGAGATCACATCGCTGGGACTGGTACTGCTTGGGGCCTGGATCGGACTCACTTCGCAGAACTGGATAGTGGCGCTTGCCCTCGTCGTGCTTGGCTGGGGCGCAAGAGAGGCCGAGGAGAAGGGGAAGCAACTGAGCATTTTGCGCACCGGGCTATCTGAGATAAAGGCGGGGGACATAATGGAGGAGGCCGCACCTCAAGACCGAATCCCCGCCAACGCATCGGTAGCGCAGATGATGTATTCCCACCAATATTATGCTACCGACAAACCACTGCCGGTGATGAAGCGCGGTGATGAGGGTGGAGGAAGCGAAAAGATGGTGGGTGTGGTGACTCTGGCACAGGCCGAGGACTTATTGCAAGGGGATTGGCCTACTACGCCTGTGACATCTTTGATGTCTTCGCCCACGGAAGTAACATCACTCGCACCGGGTACACCTCTCGCCGAGGTGATTGAGCTCATAGAGAAACGAGGTACGAACGCGGACGAACAGGCCGCGGTGCCCGTTATCGCAGGTGGGGAGTTGCTGGGCAGCATTGACCCTGCCAGGTTGGCGGCATTTGAACAGGCGGAATTCGAGCTGGGAGCAGTCGAAGCGCCTCTCCCGGACGGAGACGGCGCTGGGTTCTTTGCCAGGATCAAGGGTGTACTGCCTGCTTTGACTGTACTGATCGCGCTTGCGATCCTGGGCAATGTCGCGATCAGCTCTGATCCCTACAGCTTGCGCAATATAAGTAGGGCCGAGGCGGCGGCACCGATTGCGTTCGCGGATATGCTTCCGTCACCTGGGGCGCTCGTATCCGGTGACGTGATCAGCATTAACGCCATTGCGATCAGCGCGCAAACGATCACCACGGCTAGCCTCACGCTGGATGGGACCCCGCTGCCTGTGAGCCTGGCCGGGGCAAACCCGTACCAACAGGTCATAAGCGCACAGGCCCTTAGCCCCGGCGACGGGATTCATACGCTTGTGCTGGTGGTAGCCGATCGAATTGGCAGGCTAGGGCGCACCGAATGGCAGTTCTGGGAGGGGGCGATTGGTACACCTACGCCAACGACCGCAGCAAGTGTCTCTACGCTCGAAATAGGAGGGCGCCAACCCGCGCCGGGTGGGCTTGTATTAGCCCAGAGTCCGGCGGAGAGCAGAATAGGGTTCGTTATCTCATGGGAAGAGCCAATAAGCGGGGTGCAATTGCTCATTGATGGGATCGAAACACCTGCCGCCCTCGAGCCGGTTGCCGGCACAGGCAATCAATACAGAGTGACTGCCTCAACTGCCAACCTTACGGTGGGAAGCCACACAATCCGCGCCAATATCGCAGGGAATGGAGGCATCGTGTATGCCACCGATTGGACGTTTCAGGCTATCGTGCCCGACGACCAGAATGCCTACTTTGAGCAAACCGGCTTGTTTGTCTCCGGCGCTTTCTATGATTTCTGGACAGCGAATGGCGGACTGGATATCTTCGGCTACCCAATCTCCGACCGAGTGAGCGAAACCGATCCGGACACAGGCGAGGTATACACAGCGCAGTATTTCGAGCGTGCTCGCTTCGAGTTGCACCCATCGCTCGGTAATACCGTGCTGCTCGGCAGGTTGGGCCTAAAAGTTCATATGCCGGACCCACCGGCCACCGCCAACCCTGACGCGAACTACTTCACAGAGACGGGGCATAACCTCTCCGGCCAATTCCTTGAGTTCTGGCAGACGCGAGGCGGTCTGGCAATCTTTGGCTACCCCATCAGCGAGGAGCTCACCGAAACCAGCCCTCAGGACGGCAACGAGTACGTTGTGCAGTATTTCGAGCGCGCCAAGTTCGAGCTTCACCCGGAGTTGGCAGGCACCCCTTATGAGGTGCAGATCGCGCAGCTTGGCACACTTGTTTACCAGAGCAGGTAGCTTAGAATGCATCCCACGATCCGGTTAGGATGCCCAACATGAGATATCCTGAAATCTAGGTGATTGCAGCTAAAGCGCCAGCTTCTCCAACCTATCCACGAACCCCTCAAACACCTCAAAAGCCTTCTCCACAGGCTCAGGCGAAGTCATATCCACCCCTGCCAGCTTCAACGCATCCAGCGGGAACACCGACCCACCTGCCTTCAGGAAGTTCTTGTAATCCTCCGCCGCTTGCGGCCCCTGCGTCAGCACGCGCTGGGCAAGCGCATTAGCAGCCGAGATCCCTGTGGCGTACTGGTACACGTAGTAGTTTAGGTACATGTGGATCGAGAACTGCGCCCAGGTGATACCTACGCGCTCCTCATCCACTTCCACCTCCGGGCCATACCCCTCGCGGAACATGTCCGCCAGCAGCTTGATCATCCCGTCCGCCGTCAGCGGCTTTCCCTGCTCGATGCGCGTGTGTATCTCAAGCTCGAATCGCGCCAGGATCGGCATAATAAAGAAGTAGCGATGGAAGTTATACATCGCCTCCTCTATTACCACGATCTGGAACTGCGGGTCGGGATTGCTCTTCAGCAGGTAATCGCGCACCATCGCCTGGTTGAAGTTTGACGCCACCTCGGCCACGAACAGCCCATACCACGAATAGATAGGAGGCTGGTTCTTCCGCGTGAGATAGGAGTGCATCGAGTGCCCCAACTCGTGGGCCAGCGTGCTAACCGAAGTAAGCTTGTCGCTGTAGCTCATAAATATGAACGGGTTCGTCCCGAAAGCGCCGCTTGAATATGCGCCTGTGCGCTTCCCCTGGTTCGGGTAGATATCCACCCACCTGTCCTTCACAAGACCCTGCCGCATCGGAGCGGTGTACTCCTCCCCAAGGGGCGACATCCCCTTGCAGATGATCTCAACCGCTTCACTGTATGGCATATAAGGATCGCCCTTTGTCAGCGGCGCGAACACATCATAAGCATGCAGCATATCCAACCCCAGGATGCGGCGGCGCACGCTCCAGTAGCGGTTCCAGATAGGCAGCTTCCGCTTAGCCGTCTCCAGCATATTGTCATACACAGCCCTGGGAATATTGGCCCTGTGCAGAGCCGCCTCCACCGCCGTCTGGTAGTTATGAGCGCGAGCGTTGAACACGTCCTTCTTAACCCCACCGGTAATCAGGCTCGCGAATGTGTTCTTATACCTGAGATACCCATCTGCGTACTGCTCCCATGCAGCTTTACGCACCTTGATATCCGCGTCGTGCAGCAGCGTCTCCATAGTGCCAGCCGCTACCTGCACCTCGCCCTCGCTCGTCTGCACCTTGCCGTAATCGATCTCGGCGTCGGCCAGAATAGCATGTGTAGCCCGGAACAGGTCGAGCGGGTCGCCCGCCATCGCCAGCAAAGCCTCGATCTCAGGCGACCGCACGTGCCCTTCCCGCTTTCGCAGCACCTCGAAATAGTGCTCGTACTCCTTTAGCTCCGGTTTCTCCTGCATGAACTCCTGGATCTTCTCCTGCGGAATGTCGAGCAATTCCGGCTCCGCAAAAGCCGTGGCGGCCCCAAAGCGCGCCATCATCCCGCGCGCCTGGTCCCGCATAGCAAGCCAATCCTGGTTGGCCGTGTCGGTGTCGCTCTGCATCGTGGAATAGACGAACACCTGGCTAGCCCTGATGAACTTCTCCTGGTAGTCGGCGAACCACTCCATAAGCGTCTCAGCCGATTCGCCCAGCCGCCCCTTATACGCTGTAAGCGTAGGCAAACTCTCCAACACCTCGTCAAGCGCAGCGCGCCAATCATCAGCACTAGCAAATATACTGGCAAGATTCCAGGTGTGCTCCTGTGGAACCTCGCTGCGTTTAGGCAATGCAATCGCCATATATTTAGCCTCCCATCATTAGGAATGTTGAGATATTTATCTTACATACTCCCAAAAATGTCAATCAGTTCCAAGAATCACAAAAGGGTGCCCCACAAAACCACTCGAGCACCCTTTTCCCTGCGGAGAGAGTGGGATTCGAACCCACGGACCTCATCGGTCATCCGTTTTCAAGACGGACGCATTCGTCCACTCTGCCATCTCTCCACACCAATTCTATCAAAAGCCGCCTACCCAGTCAACACATAAGGGAGGATGCAACAGGGCTGATGCAAAGTCATCTAGGCAGCCCCAGCAATAGATTGAGTGGGTACCAGACGCAAGTAGTGTGGCCGGTGGCGGCTGTGGGTGTGCGGGTGGCCATGGCGGTATTGATAAGACCATAGAGCGCGATCAAGGCGATAGTGGAAGGCACGCTGTGCAGCAGGTAGATTGGCAGCGCTGTCTGTTGCACAGCGTGCGTGGTGAACAACCAGCCCCACCACAACGCTATTGAGTGTAGCCATCACACGTGGGGCACCACCCAATCTCACCTGAGAATGGTCTTCATCCAGGCTCACGTCCCTTCGGTGATGTAGACCATTCTCTATTCCCCAATGCTCTCTCACTACCTGTAGGAGCCTGTGTGGAGAGGCTGTCGTGCATGGCAGGCTGGTTACTCCATAATGCACTGTCTCACGTATCTGTCCCAGCCTGTCCTCCACTCGGCACTTGAGCTTGAACACTTGCTCCAGATAAGGCCAATCCGAGTAGCCTTTGAGCAGACTGCTCACCCATATCTGCCTCTCCTCCACTCGTCCATGTCCTTTGTTGGTGCTGCTTGCCCACTGCAGGTCGGCTGGCACAGGAAAGAGAGAGGCTTCAGTCTTGCTTGCGGGTGGCGGGTCGAACAGCAGACGGATATCTTCGAGCAACTGGGGCTGGTTATCCTTTACCTTCCACAGGTAGTCTCCCCCACCTTCTACCACCTCAACAGACAGGTTGCGCTGGGCAAACATTGGCTCTGCCAACATGGCGTCTCCTGTGATCACAGCACCATGCAGGTCGAGTTGAGCCAGTCCAGCAAAGTAGGAGCTACGGTTAGCTCGTTAGCCTTCTCTTGTACCTCTACCTGGGCCAGCACCACCCCTGCTTGTGGTAGGTAAGCGCACACCAGATGCACACCTTGCGTCTGCCCAAGTGGGATGGTATCTCGCAAGGTCTTGCCGTCTATGGCTATTACAAGACCACCTCTGCGTCGGCGCTTCTTCTGTATACGTGCAGAGCACAAGCACAACTCCTTGAAGAACCCATTTACTGCCTTGTCCAACTCGCAAGGGTCGACAGCCGTGGCGAAGATGCGGCTCCATGTGGTGGGGTGTGGCAGGGTGCATCTTCCAAAGCCAAGCAGATCGCACAGTTGGCCGGAGCGCAGCCGCGCCCACTCTGCCACTGCTCTAAGCTTGCTGTGACCAGCCAGCTTGGCGAGCACTGCCACTGTGAGCACCACAGGCAGTGGGTAACGCACGCCTCTGGGACGGCGCAGGTCCTTTATGGTCTGGAACCGTTCAGCTAGAGCCTGCAAGCTGAAGGCAAACGGCTCATCGGGTAGTTGCACGTTCAAGGGCAGCATGGTACATTTCATGGCACATAGCACCTCTCTTAGGTTTGATGGTTGTTCGGTAACTCGCATCCTATCCTATGAAGGTGCTATTTGCTGCTCTTTCCTCACTATTCTGACTTTGCATCAGCCCTGGAGGATGCAAAGTCGGTACTCGACACACCAAGATCGGATGTGTCATTCTGAACGACGTGAAGAATCTAAAATGCCAGGCACAGTACCAGTCCAAGATCCCAGATTCTTCACGTCGTTCAGAATGACAAGGTGTAGATGGGCGGCGTTTCCCACCGCCTTAACTGACTTTGCATCCCCCCTGGTCAACACACTCAAATCATTGACACCTTACACCCCTGCTGGTATGATCTATAGTAGGGAGGGATTGCCTTGTGATTACCAATGACGAACAAAACAACTCCGAAACGGAGCCGGACGAACATACAGAAGATGATCTCGACACTCTCCAGCCACTGCTGGTGCTCGCGACCGCCTTGCTGGATACTGATCGCCTTCGGATCGTGGGCCTACTGGCCGGGGCCCATGCCAATCGCATGGAACTGGCCCAGGCAACCGGCCTCTCCCACAAAGAGCTACTGCATCACCTCGATACCCTCCAGAGCTTCGGCATAGTCAAGCTTCAGGAGCCCGCCCCCCGCGAGCCCGATCCCTACAGCCGCTACGAGCTAAACGCCGAGACCTTCAGGCAAGCCCGTCAAGCCATGGGCAAGTTCAAGGGCGTACGCAAGCGCCCCTCCGATACCAGGTTAATGATCCTGGAAACATTTATGCCTAACGGCAAGTTGACTGCTATGCCCTTGAAGCAACCTCAGATAGTCACCATCCTCGAAGAGATAGCCCAGAAGTTCGACCCCGAAAGACAATACTCGGAGCGCGAAGTAAACGTAATATTAGAAGACGTCCACGAAGACTACGTAACAATCCGCCGCTATCTGGTAGACTACGGCTACCTCAACCGCACCCGCGATGGCAGCGTCTATAGAAAGTCATAACGAGTACCGAGTGCCGAGTACCACGAAGTACGCAATACGAAGTACGCAGTAAGCAGTAAAACCAGCGCCAACAGGATCACCAATGGAAATAAAGCTAGCAAAAGAAATGGGCATGTGCTTCGGGGTCAAGATGACCCTCGACCAGATCGATGATGCCATCAAAACCCGCGAAGGGATCGATACGCTCGGCACGCTCGTCCACAACCCTCAGCTTGTGGACAAACTGAGCGGCCAGCACATAGAAGTGGTGAACGGCCTTGAAGACGCCCGTAACAAGACCGTGGCGGTCACCGCCCACGGCGCGGCCCCCGAAGTATACCGCCGCGTGCAGGCCCAGGGCCTTGAACTGCTCGACACCACCTGCCCCCTCGTCACCCGCGTGCAGCAGCTTGCCAAAAAGCTCATGCAGGAAGGAGATTGGGTGATCGTCTACGGCGACGCTCCCCACCCCGAAGTCAAAGGCATCCTCGGCTGGGCCAACTCTATCTTCGACGAGCTACCCGAGGAAGGCGCAACAAGCGAAGACGGTGACAAGAAAGACACAAGCAAAGTGCGTAGCTGGAACGCCCGCCGCGCCATCTGCGCCAAGAGCATTGAAGAGATCGAGGCCGCCCTGGCCGCCGACGGCACCCCCGCCGCCAAGATACGCAAGATCGCCATCGTATCGCAGACCACCCAGAACACCGAGTGGTTCAAGGCCTTCGTGCGCGATGTGGTCTCGCGTTTCCTCGAATTCGGCTGCGAGGTCCACGCCCACAATACCATCTGCCTGCCCACCGCCAAACGCCAGCCCGCCGCCGTCGATCTCGCCAAAGAAGTAGACATAATGATCGTGGTCGGTGGCTACGAGTCGGCCAACACCCGCCATCTTCGCGATATCTCAGCCGAGTTCTGCCCCGCCTACCACATTGAGCGCCCTGAGCAGCTACATGAAGAGTGGTTCCACGGCGTCAAAACAGTGGGTGTAACAGCCGGAGCCTCCACCCCCGACTATGTAATCAAGGAAGTAGTAGACGCCCTCGAAGCCCTCGATGAGCGCATGAAAGCCGCGCCCGCCTCCTAATACTACTTTTCATGATCCCGCTTGCGGGATCGCCCCAAGCTGCCTCAGCATCCCCAGTTGATCCCAGTTATCCCAGTGCTCTGCGTACTTCCCGTTCTCCATGCGCACAATGTCGATCCCCGTCACCGACACCTTGTTGCCCGTCGGTGGTATCCCAAGTAGCTCACCTTTGTGCGTGGCCGCGAAAGACCAGCGCGCTACGCTCTTATCCCCCGACGTGATCAAGTCCTCAAGAGTAAAGTGCGCATCCGGGAAAGCGTTCAAAAGCATGGTGAAGAACTGCTTCGCCCCTTCACGCCCCGGTGGCACGCCCGGGCTGTGCTGAATATAGTGTGCCGCGATAATATCGTCTAGCGCATCGATATCCCCGCTATTCATAGCATCAATGAACCGCACTACCGGGTTCACATCTGTCGTAGCTACCATCTTGATATCCTCCTATCACTGTTAGCGTCTGCTAAACAGCAGCCCCCGTGCGATCTCCTTCAAGCAACCTTGCTTCCATCAGGACCTTCAAGTTCTCCAGGTCGGTCTGGAACTGCCTCTTTGCTGCCTTCTGGAAGATCGGCGCAGTCAGCTTGAAGAAGCCTCCTGTCTCCCCTTCCACTATCATGGTCACCTTCGTTCCCTCGCCCTTCGTCTCAAACGAATAGTGGAACTCGAACGGGAACGGTCCCCCCTCCGACTTGAGCGAAAATCTCATGGGCGCATCATATTCGCTGATCACCGAATCTGATTCCACTGTCCGCCCCAGGAATCGCGTTGCCTGGTGGAATCTGCTGCCTGCCTGCACAGGCTCGCTCGTCAGCATTCTGCTGTCAATTACGCCGGATACCCACTGTTTCGTCTTATAGACCCTGCTGATGGCATCAAACACTTCCTCTATCGGCCTGTTGATGGCGACACTTGCTTCCACGTAAATCATGACTTCTGTTCTCCTTGAAGATATCTGAGCTAAAAACAAAACGCCTCTGTGAGCCGCCGGCATTCACTACCGCCATTCTCAACAAAGGCATTTTGATCCTATCAGGTGTCCACCCGCAAGGTCATATTCTGCTCATTCTCTATTCAGTTGTATTCCACCAACCTACCCGTCTACATATGGCAGGACGACAGCCCGCGCTTCTCAAGGTACTGCTGGTGGTAATCCTCGGCGCGGTAGAACGGCCCGACCGCCACGATCTCAGTCACAATCGGCTTGCGCCACTTACCGCTAGCCTCAAGCGCCGCCTTCGATGCTCGTGCCTCCTCCTCCTGCTCAGGCGAATGGAAGAAGATAGCCGACCTGTACTGCGTTCCGATGTCCCAACCCTGGCGGTTCAGAGTGGTAGGGTTATGGTTGTCCCAGAACACCCGCAACAGGTCTTCGTAAGACACTCTTGCGGGGTCGTAAGTGACCTCCACCACCTCGGCGTGCCCGGTCCGACCGGAGCAAACATCCTTATAAGTGGCATTAGGGTAGTTGCCCCCGCTATATCCGACAGCAGTAGCCACTACACCCTTGATCTGCCGAAAAGACGCCTCAACACCCCAGAAGCACCCTGCTCCAAATGTAGCCTTCTGCAATGTACCGTTTATTGTATTCTCCATCTTCTAAATCTCCTATCTTACCCGGTAGTCGGTAGTCGGTAGTCGGAACTCAAATGCCTCTCAACCGACTACCGACTACCGACTACCGACTACCGACTACCGACTACCGACTACTGACTACTGACTACCGACTACCATCCCTATCCAACTTCAACGCCGCCGAATTGATGCAATACCGCAACCCTGTCGGTCGCGGGCCATCGTCGAATACATGCCCCAGGTGCGCATCGCATGTGCTGCACAGCACTTCGGTGCGCCGCATCCAGAAGCTGTTGTCCGATTCCGTTTCCACGTTCTCCTCATTAATAGGCTTGTAGAAGCTGGGCCACCCGGTCCCCAACTCGAACTTCGCATCCGAGCTAAACAACTCCGCGCCGCAGCATACACACCTGTAAACTCCCTTGTCATGCGTGAAGGCATATTCGCCCGTAAAGGCGCGTTCTGTGCCCTTCTGGCGGGCGATCCGGTACTGCTCCGGCGTGAGCAACACTCTCCATTCGCGGTCACTCTTTACTATCTTACTCTTCTCCATATAATTGCCTCCATAATTCGGACGTTATAGTCCTCATAGTTATTGTATACCTTAATCATTACGCATCTATTGCGTACATTGGGGCATTATTACACTTTCGCACGCATTCAAAAACCGTGTGTAGAGGCGTTCTCTACCGCACCTGGCTGCGTCCCTAAATCGACCGCTCAAAGGATGAATTCACCCCGCCCCATGTAATGGCACTGCCCGCCGACGCGTGCCGCCGTGTACTCACCACCCTCGCTATCTACCTCTATATGAATATAGCTGGGGCGACCTATCTCCAGTCCCTGCTCGCTAACAATATGTGCGTCAGGCGCTGCTATCCCGTAATGGACAAGGTACGCACCCAGCGGGCCGCTTGCCGCCCCCGTCGCCGGGTCCTCCGTGATGCCCAGCCCCGGCGCGAACATCCGGCTGTGCACCGTCGATCCAGCCGTTTCCACCTCTTGCGTGAACGCGAATAGCCCATCCGCCTCGTACTGCTGCACCAATTGCCTGCAAGCCCCTGAGTTCAGACTTATTCCTTTGGTATCGGCCAACCTGTTTAACGGCACATACAGGAACGGCACGCCCGTCGAAACGACCTGCACAGGATACCGATCCGAAATAGCCTCTTCCGGCAGCGATAACGCCTCCCGCACCAACACATGGTCCTCGATAATGGTCCCGAACTGAGGCTTCGGCTGCGTCATCCATATCATAGATGGCTCGTCCCCTTCACCGTCGTAATTTATCCTGACCGGGATGTCACCCACCACTTCCTCAAGCACCGCCAAAGTTGGATTGCCTGTCTTCGCAATAAGCCCCACTCGTGACAGCACATAGGTCGTGCCGACAGTGGGGTGCCCCGCCATCGGCAGTTCCTTGTCAGGCGTGAATATCTGCACCCGAAAATCGTTAGCCGCGTTCGAGGGCGGCAGCACAAAGGTTGTCTCCGACAGGTTTAGCTCTTTCGCCAGCCGTGGTCTCAACTCCGAAGGCACCTGCACCCCTTCCGTAAACACCGCAAGTTGGTTGCCTCCAAACGCCCGCTCGGTAAACACATCTACTAAATGGTAAGGATAGCTCGACATTTGTTACTCCCTTCAACCCGCAATAGAAACCAGGAACCAGGCACTACTTACTCGCCTCATACAATCCTACAGCTACCGCCACCGGGAGGTTCAGCGAATCGATCTTCGTGCTGTGTGGGATGGTGACAGGTGTACCGATCTCCCTGTACGTCTCAGGCAACCCTGCTGACTCGTTGCCGAAAATAAGCGTGAATGGCCGCTCAAGCCGTGCTGTACTCAATCTCACACTCTCTCCCGTCATAAAGGGATAAAGCCTCCGCGAAGCAATCCCATACACGGCTCTATAACCCTCAAAATCCTCAAAGTACTGGAAGTCAATATCAAACAGCGCTCCCATCGAGGCCCTCACCACTCGCGGGTCAAAAATATCGGCGGCAGGTCGCACCAACCCCAGGTTAGTAACCCCAAACCCCACCATAGTGCGAATGATCGTGCCCAGGTTGCCCATATCCGAAGGGTTCACCAGCAGCACATGGTCGGCCTCGTCCTTCAGCCTGCTCTCATACTTGCGGAACACCCCCACCACATAAGCATTCTCTTTAGGAGCCAACCGCTCCACGGCCCTTGTATTGATCTCAAAAGCTATTCCACGCTTACTACACAGGTCGTCCAGCTTCGCCACGCCCTTGTTCCGCAGTCCCGCCTCGCTCACCAGCACCCTGATCACAACATCCGGCCTGTGTTGCACCAACTCCACCGTAGGAAACACCCCAAACGTATACGAGTGCCCGAGCTCCTTCTTATACGATTTCAGCGGAACATCCATAATCACCAACCGCCCCTCGCACAAAGTCACCACCCACCTAAGCGGTATAACGCACCCCAAAATGGGTGTCAAGCCTCACGCGTCCAGGCGATAGTCTTCTTCCAAAACAGACGGGCGACCCCTAATTCCTACGAACGCTGATCTTGTTCAACGTGAGTTATCCCGCATACGCAATTATTGCATATTCGAAGACGGGCATCCGGCTCCAAACATGAGACATCCAGAATTTTCGCCGAATGCTCGCAAATATATAATCTGGTTCTAAAAAGAGCAAAATGGGATGAGTCTTTGTGCGCGAAGGACATAACTTCAGCCCTGCGTTACAATACACCGGGAGGAACCCATGACCAACTCGGGAAACATGGTCTCAGTTGACATAGGCAACACTCGCTTCAACTGTCGCGCCGTAGCCGTCATCCTCGACCGCGCCGAGCAGCGCGTTCTGATCCACAGGGCCGAGATCGATGACTTTTGGGCGCTGCCTGGCGGCAGATTAGAAATAGGCGAAACATCCGCCGAAGCCCTTGTGCGAGAAATGCGCGAAGAACTGGGCGTCGAAGTACAAGTTGAGCGCCTTCTATGGGTATCCGAAGAATTCTTCGAGTATGTAAACATCCAATGGCACGGCATCGCTTTCTACTACCTGGCGCGCCTCCCCTCCGACTGCCCCTTCTACGACCAGGACGTCTGGTCAGGTTCGGAAGACTTCGTGGAAGACATTTTTGTGCCCGAACACCTTCGCGCTGAAGTCAACCATCTGGAATTGATCTTCCAGTGGTACAACCGCTACCATCTGCACGACCTCAACCTCTACCCGCGCTTCCTCCAAGATCACCTGCGTAACCTACCTGCCTCGCCTGAGCATATCATCCGCAAAGGCGACTGATCCCACAGGCAACAGCACGCTCTAGCCCGATTGCACAAGGGGTGCAGGGGTACTCCCCTGACAGGGGGATTGGGGGTGTCCCCCCAACTCTACTTCTTCTTATTGTAAGATTCATGAGGAGAGGTTGGAGTGGGGTCCTTGTCCCCAAAACCGTCCTTAAAGTACACCCCAAAACCTGTCCCGTTTTGCCCCACCAAAAGCATCAACTTAATGAGGGGAAGTCCAACCACCCACCAACCACACCATCCGAAATCCGAATGAAGGATGTACTTAACTCACCTTACGCAGCCAGGCGAACAGGTTGAAGTTGGCGGAAGGTATCAAAGGCAACCTGCATGGCACGCAAGTAGATAGTGCTCTTTAGAGCAAAGTGGTTGAGATGATTGGACAGCTTCAACAATTCGAGCTTGACGTACCCACACAAAGAGGCAAACAAATGGTTGGTCTGGGTGCACACTGTGTGAGTTGGCGAGCGTTCCAAAGAAGCATTCTGCTTCAGCGACTTGTGATACTCTTCCACGTTCCACCGTCTCTGGTAGATTGTGGTGATTTGGTCGAAGGTGCATGTCACATCCGAGCACACCAGATACTGGGTGATTTGACCACCATCTTCGTTTGCGAAGAGTTGCTTGACCAATATCAAGGGGAAGTCTATCCCTTCAAGATAGACCGTCCGCACCTCACCCGTCTCCAGCGGCACACTGTCCACACGCATGTACCAACCCTGTCGTTTGTCTCCCTCGGTAAAGGCCACCTTGCGGTTGGTCTTGAGAGGCATGATGAAATCCCCCTCCAATTCGACTTTGACGAAGCGCATATTGTCCGCCGAGGCATACCACACGTCATTGAGCACGAAGTTGAGTACGAAGCGGAACAACACTTGGTTGTGCTTGGCTTGCCGCAACAACGCCTGATAGTGCTCGTTCTTACTGACCGGATCACGCCGCTTGGTTTTGCCGTCTTTAGGGTCCACATACTGCTCGGTCTTTCTTACCAACCGAAAACCCACGGGCAGCGACACCTCCAACTCAGGCACATGGTACAAGGCCGAGAGGAAGTTTATCCCCTTGACCGTTGTGCCTTTGGAGTGGTCATAGTGCCAGGCGATGATGTCGTTCTCATCTGTGTACGGCTTCTCCGAGATGGAGTCGTCCACGATGATGCACCCATCTTCCTGCTCAACGGCTCGCACATGAGGCTTGACAAAATGCCACAGGTCAGCAGAGGTGAACTCTCCCTTGGAGAGGAAGCGTTGAATGGGGTCATGGCTCACGCTTCCACTCAGCAATGCGCTCAAGCCCGTGCCGGTGGTCAGACCGAAAGAGCTTATCAGGTAGTCAGTGTACAGATCAAGCAGTTCTTTGTTCGTCATCCCTTTAGTCTACCATTCAACACTTCGGCTGCGTAAGGTGAGTACATAAGTACGCCTCATTCGACCTAGATGGCGGTACGGGTAGCGTTCAACAAAGGCAGAGTCTGGACGGACGGATCGTGCGACTTGAGGTACTGAGCCATCTCCGTCGGCGGTAGCGGCGTAGCGAAGAAATACCCCTGACCCTGCTCGCAGCCCAGGGCGCGCAACTGCTCCACCTGCGCCTTCGTCTCGATCCCTTCGGCGGTGATACTCAATCTCAGCGCCTTGGCAAAACTGATCGCGGCATACACAACCGCCGTATCCTGGCGGTTCTTGCCCAGCCCCGACACAAAGCTCCTGTCGAGCTTGATCGTATCCACCGGGAATCGCTTCAGATAGCTGAGCGAGGAGTAGCCTACGCCAAAGTCATCTAGGGCAAGCTTCACGCCCAGCGCCTTCAGCTCCCGCAGCGTCTCCAACGTCTGGTCGGGGTCCTCGATGCCCACCGTCTCGGTGATCTCAAGCTTCAGGTTGTGCGGCGGCAATCCGCTGATATCCAGCGCTCGCGCCACGTCCGCCACCAGGCCCGTGTGCCTGAACTGCCGTGCCGACACGTTCACGCACACAGTCAACTCCGTAGCGCTGTGGTACATCTGCTTCCATATCTGCGTCTGCGTGCAAGCCTCGCTGAGCACCCACCTGCCCAAAGGCATGATCAATGCGGTCTCTTCAGCCAGCGAAATGAACTCAAGCGGCGATACTAGCCCGCGCTGCGGGTCTTGCCACCGGACAAGTGCTTCGATAGCTGCCACGTCGCCAGTCAACAGGTCAACCACAGGCTGGTAATAGACGATCAACTCGTTGCGGTCAATAGCGCGTCGTAGCGCTATTTCAAGCTCAAGTCGTTTGAGCGCATACTGGTTCATGTCCTTGTCGAACACGGTGACACGCGCCTTGCCGTTGGCTTTCGCCCTGTACACCGCTATGTCTGCGTTCCTGATCAACTCATCGGGTTGGAGGTCTTCGCCCTCGTTGAAGGCTATACCCACGCAACAGGCTATGCTGATCTCGTGCTGCTCAACAATGAAGGGTTCCTGGAGGTTCTTCTGAATTCGCTCGGCCACGGCCATAGCTACATCCGGGTCTTGCAGGTCTTCCAGGAGCAGCGTGAACTCGTCGCCACCGAACCTCGATACTATATCGAAAGGTCGGACCGACTCGCGCAGCCTTCCCGCTATCTCTATCAGCAACACATCGCCTGCCTGGTGGCCGAGGCTGTCATTGATCAGTTTGAAGTTGTCCAGGTCAACGAACATCACCGCCAGCATCGAGTTAGTTATCCTGGCTTCGTCCAGCGCATGCCCCAGGCGCTCGGAGAACAAGGCGCGATTGGGCAGGCTTGTGAGAGGGTCGTGTGATGCCTGGTGGATCAGCCGCTCTTCCAGGGCTTTGCGCTCGGTAATGTCGCGCATGTTCAAGATGATACCACCGACATTCGAGTCGCGCAGGTGATTGGTGGCTACGATCTCCACAAAGCGCCACGACTGGTCCATATGTCGCGTGCGCAGGATAGCCCGTCGCGCGTGGCCTGGGTTCTCCACAAGCTCGGCCAGCATCTGCCTGACCATGTCGGCATCCGCAGGGTGGAGGTTGTCGAATATGCTCAATCCCACCAGATTGCCTGTCTTGAAACCGAGCATAGGCTCTATAGAAGGACTTTGATAGCGTATCGAGCCATCCGAGTTGATGATAGTGATAACATCCGCGGCGTTCTGTACCATAGCGCGGAATCGCTCCTCGCTCTTGCGGCGTGCTCGTTCCTCCTCGGCTTGCCTGCGCTCGGTGAGGTCGTGGGCGAGGAAACAGAGTACGTGGCTGCCGTTCCTGCGAATGGTAGCCGAGCTTTCCTCGACATCTACAGGCGTGCCGTTCTTGCGCAGGTACTTGCGCTCGACCTGCCGCGAGCGCCCTTCGTTCAGCACTTCGCGGATGTATTCGTCAATTTGAAGACCATCCTCCGCCAGCACGTCATAAATCGTGAGGTGCGCAATCTCGGCATCGGTGTAGCCGAGCAACTCGCGGAATGCGACGTTCGTTTCGATGAAATAGCCTGTAGCGGGGTCAACCAGGAACACGCTTTCTGCCGTTTGCTCTACCACCGCCCGGTAGCCCGCCTCGGTTTCCTTACGTCCCTGGCTGGCGTGCTCGAGCGCTTCCAGCATACCGTTGATCGCTCGTCCCATCCGGGCGATCTCGTCTTTACCGTCTATGGTCAGGCGGGCCAGTGGGTTGCCTCGCACTCCGATCTGCGTTACCTGCATGTTGAGCCGCGCCATGCGCGACAATATCACGCGCTCGATCAACAACAGAGCCAGCACCACAATCGCCACTATGATCGCTACCAGGGTGGCTATCAAATAGGAAACGGCATCGCGCCCATGCGCATATATGCTGCGAGGCTCCGTGACCGTCATCATAAGAGCAGGCTCACCGTAGAAGCTATTCAACATCCCTCTTGCCGTTATCGATTCTTCATCGATTGGCGTGATGATGGGCCCACCGTTGCCCACCAGCATATCTTTAAGGTTGCCATCGATTGCGGAAGCAGGGTCGAAAGTCAGCGTGAGGCGGGTGGTATCGGCCAGGCGATCTATTGTGTCGGCCCGCAAGAAGCGTCCCATGAGGAGCGTACCATGAGATGGTCCCTGCTCATCGTCGGTCAGGATAGGATATGTGACAAGCAGCAAAGGCCCATCTGGGAGCATCACGATCCCTCTGTTGGCCGTCAGCAGGTCTGAATACTTGAGGAGGGGGTCCTGGGCCATCTCAGGACGAGCGAAAGAGCCAGGTAGTGATTGCTGTGCAAAATTCGTGTAATCGTATGACTTGTCGGCTACGATAGCGCCTTGCTGGTCATAGATTATCACCACGTTCAGTCGGAAGTTCTGCATCAACTGTTCGGTGATGTTAGCATCCATGAAATCGGTATCGTGGCTGACGGCGAAGTTGTAGGTCTGGTCAGAGAAAGCATAGTCGTGCGCTACCCTTGCTATGGCGTCAATCTGGTTGTCGAACGCGTTCCTGGCGCGGTCGAAATCGGTGATCGCCTGCTCTGTCTCAAGACGTGCGAAGTTGTCGAGCAGGAAGGAGCGCACAGGGAGTACCAGGGTAAGCAGGAAACCGAGCAGGGCCGTGAGGATGATGAGGAAGGTTTTGGTGCGCATGGTGAGGCCGGTGCCCCACCACCGGGCCAACCTTCCAGTCCTGGGCGAACCCTCCTGGAGATGTGAGGTGGTTAGCAGCCTCTTGGTTGTCCTGTTTTCGTCCTGAGTTTGTGTGGTGCCGGCGCTGCCCTGGTGAGTCATATTGCCAGGATGCGCTCTGTTGCCTTGCATCGGTAGCTGACCTTACTCCTCGTTGAAGATTTGTCGGCATGTTGCCATTGCACCGGCGCTACTGCGGGTTCATGCGCGTGAGGCCCCGGTAAGAGCAACAACCAAACGACAGGATGATGCCCGCTCCTACACCATAGCTAGAGTATTCGGAGCGGCAAGTATAGTCCGGCCATACGTAACAATGCTATCGCAATATAAGGCCGAGGGGAATAGGCAGGGGATACCAATTCGTAATGCCCACGGATGGACTTTGGTACTAACACCGCCTGCGTGTATAATCTCGAAGTCGGCAGTTGGTTGCCAGAACCAGGGACCAGGAACTAAAATCGTCCCCTGACTACCGGCTACCGGCCACTACCACCGACTACCAGGGACAATCACTTGAGCAAGCAGTACGCAGTAAGCAGCACAGAATCGGCGCTCGCCACTCGTCACGTATCCTACCTTTCGTTACTGCTCTTCTATCTGCCGCTTGGCTTCAGCGGCCTCATGATGACGCTCGACCTGCCGGTGGTAAACGCCGTTCTCAACCGGATGCCCGACCCCGACACGTCGGTGGCGGCCTTGCGGGTCGCCTTCTCTATAGCCCTTGTCTATGAGGCGTCGCATATTTCTATGATTGACATCTCAACGGCGCTGTCGGCTGATCGGCGTATGTTCGATATGCTGCGTCGCTTCTATGGGCTGGTCGCTCTTGTATTGCTGGTGGTGGTCTCAATCATCGCTTTCTCGCCCCTGTATGACCTGGTCGTGCGCGGCCTGATGAACATAGACGCTGGCGTTGCCGAGGCGGCGCGGCCCGCTTTCTGGGTCTTTCTGCTGTGGCCCATACCTATCGGCTGGCGGCGATTGTGCCAGGGGGCGCTGATCCGCCACGGCCACCCCAAGCCGGTGGGGGCTGGTGGTCTGGTGCGTCTTGGCTCGCTCGCCATTGGGCTGACGCTTTTCGGGTGGCTCGGCACGCAGGTGTGGCAGCTTGAGCCTGCGGCTATCGCGGTGCTCGCCATGCTGGTGAGCGTGACGGCGGAAGCGGTGGCGGTGCAAGGTTGGACCAACAGGATCATAAACACCATGCCCGCCGAAACCCCTGGCACGGAAGCGCCTACCTTCGCCGAGATATGGCGCTTCTTCTTCCCTCTCGCGGGTACAGCCATCATGAACACCCTATCGAACCCCATCCTGACCTCCGGGATCGCCACCGCGGCCCTGGTGTGGGCCTCGCCCGATGGGCAGGTAGTTGACGTGGCGGCCTATTCTATCGCCTGGAGCATGGCTTTCCTGGTATTCGGCCCCACCCTCAGCATGACCCAGGCTTCCATAGCGTGGAGCAAGAGCAACGACCGGAGCGTAAGAGAGCGCGGGCCTCGCGTGGTGGTGAGTGTGGGGTTCGGCCTGGCCCTGTTGATCGCCGTCGCCTCCTTTACGCCCGTGACCCACTGGATATTTACCAGCCTCCTGATGGCCCCCGAACGGACGGCCCAGGTGGCCGAGGTGGTGGCCCGTCTCTTCGTACCGATGCCGATCCTCCATTCGATATCGTTCATGCTCAGGGGAAAGCTGATTGCGGCGGGCAAGCCAACCATAGTGCGCCGCGCGCAGGTCGTGGACCTGCTTGCGCTGCTGACCATGATCGTGATCGCCACCAACGGTCCTCTACCTTCGTGGCTGCACAGCCTGGCGGCTGCTCCTTTCGCGGCTGTCGCTTACGACCTGGTGTTGTGCGTTGATATCGGCATGCTTCTGTGGGCGCGGCGATCCGCAAACGCCCGATCCTGAGATTGCGGCCTGAAGAATACTCGTCCGGAGGGCTAGCTGCTTATGACATTCGACGAGATCATGGCTGAATTACACAGCCTGGAGAGCAAGCACAACCGCCAGGGGATGGCCCGCTTCGGGATCAACCCTGCCCATGCCCTCGGTATTGCGGTGAGCGACCTGCGGCAGATAGGACGCAATGTGCGGGGGAAGGACCACGCCCTTGCCGCTCAACTGTGGGATACCGGCATACACGAGGCGCGCATACTTGCCTCTATTGTCGAGGACCCAAACGCGGTCACATCTGAGCAGATGGAGCGATGGGTGGTTGGCTTTGACTCTGTGGGATGTGTGCGACCAGTGCTGCGGCAACCTCTTCTGGAAGACGCCATTTGCCTGGGATAAAGCGGTTGAGTGGAGCGAGCGCGAACGTGACTTCGAAAAGCGTGCCGGGTTCTCGCTGATGGCCTACCTGGCTGTACACGCCAAACGTGTGCCTGACGAGCGCTTCCTGCAACTGCTCCCGATCATCAGGCGCGAGGCGGGAGATAATCGCAACTTTGTGAGGAAAGCTGTGAATTGGGCGTTGCGCCAGATCGGCAAGCGCGATAGCGTGCTCAATGAGGCGGCTATCGAAACGGCCAACGACATCCTCTCAGATGCCGAGGTCCAGGGCAAGCGCGGCGGTGGCAGGTGGGTAGCCTCGGACGCCCTCCGCGAGCTAACGAGCGAGCAGCTTCAGCGCAAGCTGGCAGGCAAGAAGCACCGTGACTACTTCGCGCCAAAAGATATGTTTGCGATAAGCGACCTTGCCCCCTATTTTGCCGATTTCTGGACCCAGTTCGGGAAGCAGGTCACAGGTAAAGCAGATCAGAAGGTCGCGACTCTATTTGTGGGAGGCATCAACGCACACATCCGGTTAGTACAGGACTACGACGACAAAAGCATGAGCGTCCAGGTCGATTACGACCCCCAAAGCGAGAGCGATATAGCCACCTTCGGAACTTTCCTGACCGATATGGGGTTTGTCCTATAGAGGACGAAAGACGAACGACTAAGACGACGGAGAAACAAAGAACCAGGAACTTGGAACCAGGAACTTGGAACCAGGAACTTGGAACCAGAAACTTGGAACTCCTGGCCCGGCGACCACACCCACTCCCAAACGTTATACTATTGAGATGCTTGTTCGCCACAAGCCTTTATGCATGGTTTCAGGAGGAAAGGTACATTGGTCTTAAGTCAGAATAGGACGCGGAACAAAGCAGCCCAACCGGGCCGTTTACACATATCACGTATCACGTATCACATATCAATAATTGCAGTGTTGATCTCTCTCTTTGCGGCATCCTCGTCCGCAATAGCACGCTCGCAAGCGGCCCCAATCGTGCCCGATAACCCTTACGGGGTGAACGTGTTCCTGGACAAAGAAGTTGAGGAATGGAAGATAGATGAGACCCTGCGTATGGTGCAGGAGGCCAACATCCCCTGGATCAAGCAGGAATTCCCCTGGCAGGAGATCGAGTTCCAGAAGGGTTACTTCTTCGACGACAAGTGGAACAAATCGTCCTGGGAGAAGTTCGACCGCATCGTCGATTTAGCCGATAATTACGGCTTGAAAATAATAGCGCGCATAAGCCACCCGCCGGCATGGGCGCAGGCCACGGACGGCAGCGGACCTCTGAAGGACAACAATGACCTGGTTGATTTCATCAACGCGCTTCTGGACCATTACCAGGGCCGTATCGAATACGTGCAGGTCTGGAACGAGCCAAATCTGTCGGCGGAGTGGGTTCCCGGCAAGGCAGTTGACCCCGCAGGCTACGCCCAGATGATGAAGAGCGTCTATCCGGCGGTGAAAGCCCAGCACCCCGATGTTACGATCCTGAGCGCGCCACTGGCTATCACCCTGGAAGGGCCTGAGCTGCGCGGGAATATGGACGACCTGGACTACTGGAACGCCTTGTACGCTGCCGGAATCAAGGGCAACTTTGACGTAGCTTCGGCGAACGCTTACGGTCTCGACCAACCACCTGAGGCCGAGCCTGCCCCCAAAGTGCTCAACTTCCGGCGCGTGGAATTGCTGCGCGATATCATGGTCAACAACGGCGATGGCGACAGGGGCATATGGTTGAACGAATACGCCTGGAATGCCTCGCCTGAGTCGCTCTCCGAGGAAGAGAAGAACTACTGGCGGCATGTCAGCGAGGACACGCAGGCCCAATGGACCATACAGGGCGTGAACTACGCGCGCGAGTATTGGCCCTGGGTTGGGGTGATTTCGATATGGTATTTCCGGCAAGTGGGCGATGTGTCGCCCGACAAGGCCGAATACTACTTCCGAATGGTGAACCCAGATTTCACGACCGTGCCTGTCTACGACGCGGTCAAGGCCGACGCCATGAAATACCCCGGCCCCGTATCTCCGGGTGTTACACCTACACCCACCCTTGTGCCATTAGAAACCCCAGCGCCTCCGACCTCCACCCCTGCACCCGTGCCCCCTACCTCTACCACCGCTCCCCTACAGCCGACGGCAACCCAGGTTACACCTACCATCACAAGCACCGTGGTAATCTCTCCCACCGCCACGAGAGCGGCCTCTCCCACAAGCACACCTCACCCATCCCCAACAGAGGTGGCAAGCGCAACCGGCGAGGGCTCTAACATCCTACTGCTGGTAATTGGCGGCCTACTGGTGCTGGCGGGCCTGGGCGGCCTCGGCTATTACGCTATGAGGTCGAGGCGTGGGTAAACGTGATACGTGACCAACTGCGTACTGCGTATTTACTCGCCACTCGCCACTCGCCACTCGCCCCATGACTTACGTTTTTATGTTACATTTTCTCTATGCTGACTGTGCGGCCACTGGGGAACGATGACCTGGAAATGCTTAGAGGCTTGCTCGTGCAAGAGCCTAAGCATAACGTATTTCA
Source organism: uncultured Chloroflexia bacterium (assembly GCA_963797095.1). Taxonomy (GTDB): domain Bacteria; phylum Chloroflexota; class Chloroflexia; order QHBQ01; family JADMIH01; genus JADMIH01. The sequence goes on from CAWCNY010000002.1 coordinate 858,341, forward strand.
TTTGAGCGCCTTGCATGAGGTCGGACTCAGCGGCGGATCGTGGGCAGTGGGCGTGTTTCGGGGGTCCGACCTGGCGGGCACGGTAATGGCCTTGCGGGGCACTGGCGGAGTCTACCACACCCCCGGTGATGAAGAGGTCTTGCAGGAACTGGCGAATATCATCTATGACCGTGTGCTAAACGGAAAGCTCGCCCTGCTGAGCGGCCATGCTTCGCAACTTGATCCCTTATTGACATTGGTCAACCGTTCGGTGAATGGAAGGCCCGATAGGTGCTATTTCAAAACCCTGGAACCGGATGACCTGACGCTGGCAGGCCAGGAGGACGAAGGAGCCTGGTTCGTGCCTGGCTTGTTCAGACCTCCGAGGCGCGCCGGTATGGGCGATATGGAGCGGCTGATCGATTTCTATCTGCACGGGTTTTATTCCCTGGCGCGGCTCCCCTCGCGAGAAGCCTGGCGAACCAGACTCTCCGAGCAACTGGCCCTCCGCACACTATACTTGATCGAGAACACCGAGGGCGTTGTGGCTTCGGCTGCTCTCTCCAGCGCGGAAGGTGGCGGTGCGGCTATGCTGGGCGGGGTGGCGACCCTGGATACTTACCGGGGGATGGGGTTGTCTACCTGGTGCGTGGGAGCATTGTGCCAGGGGCTATTCGACGCCGGTATTGAAAAAATAGGGCTGTTCTACTTGAAGGATAATGACCCTGCCGGGCGAGTCTACGATAAATTGGGTTTTCACCCGGCTGGGGAGTGGCTGCTAGTGCCGATGGGCCTGGGTATATTGTTCGGAGGCTAATATCCCTAGCTTCCGCCTCCGGTCACCACGAACGAATGGATCGTGCCCTCGAACGGGTAGCGGGCCGGTTGCATCATCGTCCTCTCATTGGCTAGCGACCACTCGTACAATCCACTGAGCACCGACCCCTGGTCGGCTTTCGCCTTAGTTGCTCCATTCACCATCAATGTAACCGTAGAACCCACTCGCTGCAGAACCACCGAATAGCGAGTACCCGGTTTCGCGATCACTCCACTGTTTAGCGTAGCGGTTGCACCATCGCTTCCCATAATCCTGGCCTTTATGGATGGATTATCGCCGGTTGCATCTATCTGAACAGTGATACCAGGCCCCATATTGTAGTTCGGACCGCCGATGTGCGCTACCGCATTGATAGCTCCCTGGTTGATCTCTGCCGGTGTGAAGTCCACCTTGAAGGTCAGGTCGGTGAGGTAAGCACCTGCCAGATAGCTCGCTACCCCGCCATCATTGGCACCCACCACCAATCCCCCTGACTCCCATTCATAAGGCGTTTGCAGGATAACAGGCGTTATGCCAAGCGCCACCCCGAATCCCCGCGTCATGTCGAGACGCACAAGGTCTGTGGAAGTCCTCCCGTCCGTTGGCGTGACGCGGTCCGGCAGGTCAAGGATGGCTAAGGGGTAAACGGCGCTATCTGTCTGTGCGAAAATGCGGTCATGCTGCCCCGGAACAGATACAAGATTCAGGTCGGATGCGCCCGTAATTGCCAGGTCACGATGGGCCTCAGGGTCAAAGAGCACAACAGGATTCCCTATAGCTTTGCCCGTGTTAATATCCACCTCCACTATGCCACCTCTCCAGGTAACCTCAGGAGGCTCAAGCGTAGTAGATTTCCCGGTAAAGAATATCCATGACCTCCCGTCCGGGGTGAACGCAAGGTTGGGGTCGGGTCGCGACGCATTGGCCCAGGGGGGCGCGCCCGTATCGCCGAACACCCCACATCCGCAATCATGATAGCTGCCCGGCTTGTAATTGAGCTTCTCCCACGGCCCGGAGGGGCTGGATGCCCGTGCCAGCAGCAGCGGCGAGTTGTTCCACGTCTCAAAGCCCACTGCGTACCAGTAACCATTGGTGGGGTGTTTGCGAACCGCGAAGTCTACCATCGGAGCGTCAGAAGAACCAGGGAAAGCCGCATCCGCGAAGACGAAGCCTGTTGGATCTGCATTGGTGCTCACCCAGTGCTCGGTCCATTTCTTAGTTGGGTTCACCCCCCACATATGCCAGGTGTCTCCATCTTTCACGACAGTGGGGTAGCGTATCGGCGCTACCTGGCTGAACGCCGGTGGCCCCTTCACCAGGTCTTCAGGCGTGTCGCCAACATACACATCTATCCGTGCGGGTTCTTCGCTACCCGTTGCGAATAGATAATACTTGCCGTTGGAATAGATAAAGTCGCTTTCCTGGTAGCCGTTTGCGTTATTAGGCCCGCTTGGGTCGTATCCATGCCCAATGATGGGTGGAATGGCGCGCGCCGGCAAATACCAGGTTCCCAATCGCGCCCGGTCCAGCAAGCTGTTGCCTGTCGATACCACACGCGCAGTGCTTGTGCCGAATCGCAACGGGATGATCCATACCATCAAGATGATCGCTCCCAGAATGAGGGTGATGGTTAATGCGGTGATCGGTATGCGTGCTTTAGTAAACATCGTTGTTGGCACTTCCCTCCGATGGTAAATGTGCAATATGCAACAGTCACGCCTCACGTATCACGTTCTGTGCCATGCTCTGTTTAGCTTAGCTTCATTAGATTAAAGGAGGGTGTGAGAAGAATTAAGATATGCTTAATCCTGCGCAAGGAATGAGCCATATCGAATTTGCCGATATGGCTCTTGATGCTTCTTTAGCTTGTAGTTACTTCTTTATTTCGGCGTATGTTGGGTGAGGGAGGAAACCCCAATGGTCCTGGGGCCAGTAAGAAACAAACGCTGTGCCTACTATACTTTCAATAGTAATAGCGTGCTCAGGGAAGACGTGCGAGTCGCTGGAGTTGCGCCTGTTATCTCCCAGCACGAACACACGGTCTTTCTGGACTGTGAATGGCCCGAAGTTGTAGTCGGGCGTCTGCTTTATATACGGCTCGTCCAGTTTGACCCCATTGATGTACACCCCGCAGGCGCCGCAATCGCGCTCAGGGTTGCCAATGGGGTCGGGGTCGGCCTTGATCTCGACCGTTTCGCCCTCGACCGCTATCACCCGCTTGATGAAATCCTTATCCTCTATAGGCGCTTGAAAGACGATGATATCGCCGCGCTGAGGCCCATGGAAGAGATAGCGCATATCAGGCTGGATGTCTTTGTTCAAGATCCGCGCCAGGAAATTGGCGTCGTAGCGATAATAAAGGCCGCTGTTTACAAGCAGGCGCTCCTCGGTGTGGAGCGTAGGGAGCATACTGTCGCCCTCGACCTTGAAGTTCTGGACGACCGAGCGCACCATGAAGAAAATAAGCAGGGTAATGAGAACCGTCTCGATAATATCGCGGACGGCGCTCTTGCCCATTCCTCTACCGGGATAAGCCAGGTCTTCGGATACACTATCGCTGTCAAAGTCGGGAACGTAAGGTAGGCGTTGTTCGGAATGCCACCACGTATCATTGTCACTTTCTATTCGCATCTTGATCTCTTTTTGTGCCGCGAGGAATTTGCTTTCCATTATATAGCATGGAACGGGCCAGGCCCTATATATAACGTAATTATATACGCTGAGTATTACATGCGCAATCGGCGGCTTGGTTGTACAATGAGCCCTGGATAGTACTCATGCCCGACTTGTGGGGTGAATGGGAGGGACAAAGATGGTAAATAGAGTAATGGAAACGTATCCGGCCCCGCCGTTCCAGCCGGGGTTGGATTGGATCAATACGGGTGGAAAGGCGCTGACCTTAGAGGATTTGCGCGGGAAGCTGCTGTTGCTCGATTTCTGGACCTACGGTTGAATCAACTGCATGCATATATTGCCGGTGGTGCACCGGCTTGAAGAAAAGTACGCAAATGATCTCACAGTAGTGGGGGTGCATGCCGGTAAGTTTATCGCCGAGAGGGTGACCGAGAACATCAGAACGGCCACGCGGCGGCTTGGGGTCGCTCACCCGGTAGTGAACGACAGGCATTTCAGAACGTGGCGATCCTATGGCGTGCAAGCATGGCCCACTGTAGTCTTAGTCAGCCCCGATGGGCAATATATCGGCCAGCATTCAGGCGAGTTTACCTTCGAGCAGTTCGACCAGATCATCGGCGGTCTGGCCCAGGCTTATCGACAGGAGGGCCTGTTGATCGATGGGCCTCTACACTTTCTTGTGGACCCTGATCCCACCCCATCTTCTCTATTGCGGTTTCCGGGCAAGGTGCTCGCCGATGCGGTAGGCGGGCGGCTATTTATCTCAGATACCGCCAACAACCGTGTGCTGGTAGCAGCTGTTAGTGAACCTGGCGGAGTTGCCACCATTGTGAGCGTGATAGGGGACGGGGTATCAGGATTTCAGGACGGAGCCCTTGCCGAGGCTCAACTGAACCACCCCGAAGGCCTCGCTTTGCAGGAGGATACGCTGTACGTCGCCGATAAGGAGAATCATTCGATCCGGGCGGCTAACCTGGCGCAAGGCACACTCGAAACTATCGCCGGGACCGGGCAGATCGGCTATAGCAGGGAAGGCGGGATGGGCCGCGATGTGGCCCTGAACTCGCCCTGGGACTTGCTTGAAAGCGACAACTATCTCTACATAGCCATGGCGGGCAGGCACCAGATATGGAGGATGGTGCTCAGCACGGGGCGTGTGGACCCGTTTGTTGGGAGCGGACGCGAGAACATAGACGACAACCTGAACAGGAGCGCCACCCTTGCCCAACCCAGCGGGCTTACCACGGACGAACAGCGCCTCTTCTTCGCCGACAGCGAGTTGAGTGCGGTGCGGGCAGCCGATTTCTCGCCCGATGGCTACACACAAACTCTGGTAGGGAGCGGCCTGTTCGACTTCGGCGACAAGGAAGGCAAGACCCTCGAAGCTAAGTTGCAACACTGTCTTGGCGTAGCCTATTACGAGGGCGGCATACTTATCGCTGACACATACAACAACAAGATCAAGAGACTTGACCTGAGTGCAAAGGAAATAATAACTCTCCTGGGTTCTGGGAAACCTGATCAGTTGTACGAGCCTGGCGGCCTATCGATCTGGGATGGTCAGGACAGCGCACGACTGTACATCGCTGATACCAACAACCACCGTGTGCTGGTATCGGTGATCAACAGCGATGGTACACTATCTCCTCCATCGGTTGTGGAGATCATCTTTCCCGGTGCCACAAGCAACGAATCGTAAGATTACATCCAGGAGTTAGTGCGCGGCGATCCCCAACCAGATCGCGTCGATCACGGATTGGAGCCATTGATCGTCTTCAGCCTGCCCCGCGATATGGCGTGCGAAGATTGAGCCCGCAATCATCTGGGTAATAACTTCAACCTGTATATCGGATCGTACATCTCCGCGCTCGATCCCCCTGCGAAGTATGTCTGACATCGCTTCCATGCGTGGGTAGATGACCAGGCTCCGGAAAAGCTCAATCAGTTCTGGATCTTCGCGCTCTTTGACCAACACAGTGCCGAGCATTGAATAGAGATTACGCGCTTTCAGTATCCTATGAAATTGGCCCACAAACTTGTAGAGGTCGGCACGCACATCGCCCGAATCTGCATAGGTCTCCAAAGTGTTAGCAAGCGACGACACGGCAGCCACCACAAGTTCACGCTTGCCGGGGTAGCGCCTGTAGATGGTGGTTTTGCCCACCCCTGCGGCTGCGGCCACCCCTTCCATAGACATAGCATCATACCCCTGCTCAACGAGCAACTGGAGGGTGGTTTGGAGGATGGCCTGGTCGGCCTCGGAGCTCCGAGGCCGACCCGCTGTTTTCTGGGTGATCGTGGTCATGTTGTAGTATATCAACTTCCGATCTGCTAATCATACAGAATGTACAGGCTGGGGTGGTCGCTGGCGGCTAGGTATGAACGAGAGGCGTGCAATTCCTCCAGCGAAGATGAGCAATCCTGCCCCCGCCAGGAGAGCCAGCCCAAGCGTCATATCGGGTGTGGTGCTCCCACCGATCAGGATGTTGCGGATGCCTTCCACCATGTAGCGCAACGGCGAGAAATCGGCCAGCCAGCGTACAACATCTGGAGCGAACGACGGCGGGTACGAAGCGCCTGACACGGGCTGCTGTACGAAAAGCCCGATCAGGCCGAGCGCTGCTCCAAGCTCCAGTCCGAACAGCCTTATCATTCCCTGGACAAGCCATGCCGAAGCCAGCAATCCGATCCAGAGGAAGGCGGCCAATCCCACGAAGTCGATGTCCCAGCGCCACATGAAGAGCGCGATATCAAGGGTAATAACCACTGCCACGATAAGCGCGCCAATCGCGCTCACGCCCAGCTCAACCAACCCTCCTTGCATCGCGCTGACCCCCTGCGTGCGGCGCAAACTAGCGCCCGCCCGAGATAGCAAAACAGAGAAGGCAAGTGTAGCGATCCAGATAGGCAGCACCAGCACGGCAGGGATCACCGAGAATCGGAAATCTGCGGCTGTAGCTACCGTGGCAACCACCGTCGTTACCAGCGGCTGCGAGGGCTGCCCGCCCAGCATCCCAGGCAGGGAAGCATCCAGATTTGCGGATAGCTGGCTGGCGATATTGGTCATGAACAGGCCAGTGAATTGATCGCTGGCGTCCGACTTGACTATCGTTATCTGCACAGGCTGGTGGGCTTGCAAGTCGCGGGTCATGTTCTCAGGGAAGATTATGCCGCCCGATACATGGCGCGAGAGCACGGCGTTTCTCAGGTCGGCCTCCGTGGTATATTGAACGGCCTGGACGGGGATCTGATTGTGCAGGCCCCCCGCCAGTTGCCCGCCAACTGACACTGTGCCCTGGGGAGTCTGGACGCCTGCATCAAGAACAGTGATACCAATGCTCACCTTATCGATCTGCGTCGATGGATCGACGGCCAGGGTTAGCGCGAAGAAAAGAAACAGGGTCGGTATTATTACCCAGACAGCGATAGCGAGCTTCGCCTCGCGCTGGGCAAAGAGCATACGAAGAGCGGACATTTGTGAACCTCCTGCGAGTAATTTCATTGACGATCATGAAACGAAACGACACTGTATCGTAACTATATACCAAATCGTATCACCTGTCAAGAGGTTCAAAGCACCAATTTCAGCCCTTTTCTCAGCCAGGAACCAGGAACCAGGAATTTGGAACTTGGACCTCATGAAGAAACCACCCGAATGGCCCTTGTAAAGCATCAATTCCGCCCGCATTATTAGTACAAATATTCTAAATTCATGCACGGGGGCCTATGACATTTGATTACGTCACATTTGTGAATACCACAATTGGGCTAACAGGCGTCTGCTCGATGGGCCGAGAAAATACCTCAAGGAGAACTTATGAGCCACAAGCTGCCCAACGGGACTTGCTTTGGATTTGCTCTAGACTTGCCCTCACTTACTAAATGGCATTGGTGGGACAAAACTGGACAGGTTTTGGGGTGTACTTTGGTACAGTTTTAGGGTCTTTCGGACAAGGAGGCGGCTCGGGTCGCGTAGAGGGCTAGAGTAGTGTAATATAGGCGCGATGGCATACGATGTTTGCCGGATTTCCTATGCAAGAAGGAGAGAAGCATGATTAGCCAGGCCCCTAGAGACACAGGTTCGCATAAGGCTTTGCTGCCCTATGAGATAGATTCGGAACAACGCCGCGTATATGACCGGCGGGTTGCGACGTGGCCTCTGAGGCTGGCAAGTATATTGATTGGTATTCTCTGGCTGACCAACATGGGCTGGCGGCTGCCCTGGAACGATTTTGTGACGCCTGGCGAGCAGGTGAACGGAGCGGAAGTAAACACAGTGCAAACCGATAAGCAGCCGGGGCCATTCGTGGATAACGGCAATGGCCTTTATCACTGGCTGACGCTGATGGCGCAATATGGCAACAATGGGCCGGTGCCGGGGTTTGGAGATGCGATCAAGAATGTGGTGCTGCCCAACTGGCGGCTCTTCGGGTGGATCAGCTTCTTCTGGGAGGGCGCAATCGTGGTCTCTTTAATCCTGGGCTTGCTCAGCAGAGTTGGAGGGTTCCTCAGCCTGATCCATGGTGCGATCCTCTACCTGGGGGTAGGGCAGGTGCCTGGGCAGTGGACATGGTCCTATGTAATGTTAGCCGCATTCGGATTCGTCTTTATGTTTACGGGGGCTGGGAGGTTCCTCGGGCTGGACCAGTTGATCCGGCCCAAGCTGCGCGAGTTGATGGGGATGGGGCGCGAGGGACTGAGATGGCTGTATACGTTGACGTGATCATATGACGAGTAACGAGTGACGAGGAGCTATCGACTACCGGCTACTGGCCCGAAAGTTGCAAAGTAAGCGCGCATATCTCTGTGTTATAATATTGTGCTTGTTGGGCGTAATTGGGCACAGATTCTAAAGGAGGGAAATCTATGATCTACATGCAGAAAGCAAAAAAGGGCGTTCTGGCGGCGCTGCTGGTAGGAGTTGGCGTGCTCGGCCTCGCCGGGTGTGGCGACACCCCCACCGCCACGCCGATCGCTCCCACGGCCACTACTGCTAGCTCTACGGGAGATGTAGCAGCTACAGCCACGACCGGCGTTATGGAAGAGCCTACTGCTACCACTGATACCAGCATGACGGAAGAGCCAACCGCTACAACAGGTACGTCTGGCACAGGTGGTGGAGAGGCTATGGACCTGCTCACCAGATCGGCTGATGCCATGAAGAACCTCAAGAGCTACCATATGTCGATGCAGCTTGAAAGCGCTGGCACAACCACCTCTATCGAAGGCGATGTGGAGCTACCTGACAAGTACCGGCTAAATATCGATGCGGGCGGCGGCGTGAGTACCGAGACCATCATTGTAGGAGGCTCCAGCTATACCAAAATGCCGGGTACAGACCAGTACGTAGCGTCTCCGTTCAACTCCTCACTTCTGGACGCGGCTAATACATCCGATATTGCCGATGTGGCTCAGAATGCCACGGTGGTAGGAGATGAGACGCTGGATGGCGTAGACACCACACATGTCAAGTACAGCGCCAACGATCCGACCGGCACAAGTGGCGCTACGGGCGATGTAGATGCGTGGATTGAGAAGTCGACAGGATACATCCACCAGTATAAAGTCTCATCCAGCGCCGCTGGGGTATCGTCTACGACCACTGTAATGTACTCGAAGTTCAATGAGACCATAGATCCTCCAATCGAGAAGCCGGACAATGTAATGGATCCTGGTAACCTTGTGCCTACTGTCTCCGTTCCGTAATCCGCACAGAGCTAGCAACTAATAAGAAAGCGGGCCGCCTGCGCGCCCGCTTTCTTCCTTTTCCATCACTCTCTATTTCAATCACTTTGCTGCGGTGCCTCCAATGGCTCCAGGGGCAGCATGAAATAGAATCCGCTCCCTTTGCCCTCCTCCGACTCAACCCAGATCCGGCCCCCGTGGCGGCTCACTATTTCATGTGAAATATAGAGGCCGAGACCAAGCCCGCTGAAGGCTGTTGTTGCGACGTTGCGCGCCCGGAAGAAGCGCATAAACACCTGGCTTTGTTGGTCGGCAGGGATGCCCAAACCGTAATCGCGTACCGAGACTTTGGCCCTGTTGCCGCCATCTTCGGGTACTACGCTTACTTCTATCCGGCGACTCTCGCCTGAGTATTTGATGGCGTTCTGGATCAGGTTCGTGATTACCTGCTCGATGCGGATCCGGTCACCGAATACCGGCGCATTTCTCAAAGGGGTATCGAGCACTATAGTGAAGTCGGGGGCGGTAGGCGCAAGGTCTTCGACAGTGCCCTGGACTAGCTCTCGCAGGTCGAAGTGTTCGTAATGAAGCGGAAGAGTATCGCTTTGTATCCGGGAAACCTCAAGCATCTCGTTGATAAGCCTGGTAAGCCTGTTGGCTTGCTCGTCAATAGTGCCCAGTATGCGGCGAAGCCTTTCGTCGCTTTGTGAGCCTGCCATGCGGAGGGCGAGCTGCGAATAGCCTTTGATGGTGGTTGTAGGTGTCTTTAGCTCATGCGAGGCCAGCGCGAGGAGGGCATCTTTTTGCTTATCCAATTCGTGCCGCTCGGTAACGTCGATCACAGCGTTGAGCATGCCCACCACCGCTCCTGAGGCATCAAGCACCGGCCTGAGGTAAATATCGCGATAATAGGTGGTTTCGTCACCTGGGATAGAGTACGGGATATCGCTCAGGTCAACCGCTTCGCCTGCCAGCGCTTTATCGTAATAGACACGCCGCTCGGCAAATGCGGGGGCCAGATCATAAAGCACTTTGCCCTGGGCCCCAATATCCACATTGGTCATACGCGCCCATTCGGTGTTCAGGCTGAGGACCCGGGTCTCTTTGTCGAGAAGAGCCAGCCCAATCGGCATACCTTCGACCATTGTTTCCAGGATAGCGCGCTGCGACTCCGTTTGTTCGCGCACCTCGTCTTCAAGTTGCTTGCGCTGGCTCACATCCATCGTGACACCGCGCATACCTATTGGGTTGCCCTGCTCGTCTTTTATTACGACGTCGGTCGCTTCGACCCACAATGTGCGGCCATCCTTTGTGACCCACCGGAATCTGTTGGTGCCCCCGCCTGTTTTGTAATTATCGGCGGCGTTCCTGGCTGCCTCTTCTTTATCATCGGGGTGGACGATTGTGAGCCAGAAATTGGGCGTCGCGTGCCACTCTTCGCTGGTGTAGCCAAGCAATCTCTCAACATACGGGCTTACGAAGTCGATCCTCTGGGTAGCCTCATCGGGTTTGCCCCATGCCTCCCACACAACGCCCGGTACGCTTGCCATGAGGTCGTTCAGGCGTCTACGTTCGCGTTCCACCTGGACCAGGAGTGTCGCGTTGGCTTGCTCCGCTTCCCTACGTTGAGTTATATCGCGAAAGACCATGATCACCCCTGTGATACGGCCTTTGAGGTCGTAAATAGGCGCGGCGCTGTCATCGATGGGCCGCTCGGTGCCCTCCCTGGAGACCAGGATTGTGTGGTTGGCAAGGCCCATTACCTTATGTTCCCTGAGCACATGTTTGACCGGGTTCTCGGCTGGTGTTCGGGTGTTTTCGTTGATGATGTTGAGAACTTCGCCCACCTGCCTGCCCACGGCATCCTGTCGGCTCCAGCCTGTAAGAGTTTCCGCTATGCCGTTTATGAAGGTGATTCGCCCTTCGATGTCCGTGGCGAGGGCTGCGTCGCCGATACTCGATAGAGTGGCCTCAAGTGTTGCACGTTCCTCGTAGACTCTGTTATCAGCTTGCCTGCGAGCATAGCTCAACCCGTTGATAATTAGGGTAACCAGCACAAACAGGAACAACTGCAAGTTTGCATCGGGATTGCCCAGCACGAAAGAGTTGTAGGGTGGCAGGAAGAAGTACTCAGCAACTACAGCACAGAGGGCGGTGGAGAACAATCCAGGGCCAAGCCCGCCAAGCCAGGCGCTGAGGGCAACCGCCGCGAAGAAGGGTAGAAAAGGGATCTTGTAGGCGAGATCGCCAATCGAGAGATGGAAGATCAGTGCAATCGCTACGGACGCACCCGCCAGGCCATAACCCAAGGCTGGGTTCAAATTGCCAAAACGCAGCCAAATTGCACGGGAAGTTAGGCTCATTATGTTCCTTCTACATCAAGAGGTCGTGAAGCATGTGTCGCGATTGTGCAGCGATCTGATGATATCGTGATGCCTCTGCATCCAGGAACGTAAAAAAGACAGGATCGATACCGTGCGGCATACAACAGGCCTGTGCCTGATCGTCATTGCATTTTAGGTATTTGTGCTATTAGTATACGGCTATTGTCAATGGGGAGCAGTTCGGATGGGGCGGTTATGCTGCGACCCATCACGAGCAAGCCTCTAGACGAGGGTAGCCCGCCCGGCGTCGATCTCCACCTCGGCTTCTATCTCGACGGGCATATCGAAGGGTAGCTCGGCTACGCCGATTGCAGCGCGGGCATGCTGTCCAACGTAGGGACCATAAAGCTCCACGATAAGGTCGGAAAAGCCGTTGATAACCGCTGTAGTGCGATTGAAGCCGGGGGCGGCGTTGACCATCCCGAACACGCGCAGCCAGGCGCTTACGCGATCCAGGTCGCCCAATTCGCGCTTGAGACTGCCGAGGATGGCAAGGGCAGTGAGCCTGGCGGCATTGTAAGCTTGCTCGATTGTGATGTCGGCCCCGACTTTACCGAATGGCCCGGCGATGGAGCCGTCCTGGGCCTGGGGGCCGTGTCCGGCGATGTACACCCGGTTGCCGCGCACGCGCACCCAACGGAAGGGGAGTTGTAGCCCGGCGGGAGGAGTGAACGCCTCCGGTAGGACCAGCCCCAACTGTTCCAGATGATTCTCGATCTTCATTCGTGTGTTCCTTTGATTCCGCTTATGTTGATGTATCCTTTGCTCGCATTGATCTTTGCGCTGTCAGTATATACGCAATGGGTGAGCATGGGTTATCATCTTGTGGGCAGCGTTTATGGTTTGCAACAAAAAAGCCGTTTGTAACGCATCTCAGCATTAACAACCGGCTGTGGGAGCGGGGAAAGGGGCTCGAACCCTCAACATCCAGCTTGGAAGGCTAGCACTCTGCCAATTGAGTTATCCCCGCGTGGCCCACCAATTATAGCGTATGGGGGGATGCTATGTCAATCGCTTGACACTGCTGAGCGCTATCTGTTACACTATGAGACGGACGTGTACCGGGGCGCATTCGTCTAGAGGCCTAGGACACCTCCCTCTCAAGGAGGAGACCAGGGGTTCGAATCCCCTATGCGCTACCAGAAAGCCCCGCTCAGGCGGGGTTTCTTCGTTTCTTCGGGTCCAGCGCCGGTCATTGACAACGGCCTTGTTTCCCATACCTACTCCCAGCGATATTTATCGTTGGAGGCTTGTATGATAGATCGCCAGGTACGCACACAACTCTACTTGAAATACAGCAAAGCAAGCCAATTACCTCTCATGGTATTGGCCTTGTTGATGATCCCTCTATTGCTCGCCCCCGAATTGTTTGAACTCACTACCAATCAACTCAACTTCATAGATGACCTCGATTGGTTCATCTATGCCTGTTTCGCAACTGATTTTGTCATAAAGATCTATCTTGCGCCCTCAATCCGCGAGCACCTGCGCGATAACTGGCTCGATGTTGTAATCGTTGCCTTACCCTTACTCCGACCGCTCAGGTTATTACAGAGCGCCAGGTTGTTACGTTTGTTGCGGGCCATGCGTCTTGTAGTCTTCGCCGCCGAAGGAACCAGCAAATTGAAGTCGATCCTGGCACGCAGGGGTTTTAGTACCGTTCTGGGTATTACTATGGTGGTTGTGGTCCTGTGTGCCGCGCTGGTCTATGCTTTCGAGCGTTCGGAAGAGGGCACTATTCAAAGTTTCGGTGATGCTCTCTGGTGGGCGCTTGCTACTGTAACCACGGTCGGGTATGGCGATGCTGTGCCACACACTCCTGAGGGCAGGGGCATCGCGATCTTCCTTATGCTGGCAGGTATTGCCTTCTATAGTATTCTTACCGCAAATATCGCAGCCTTCTTTGTGGGGGCTGATGACGAACATGCCAACAAAGATATGGAGCTAAAACTAGATCTTATTCTGCGACGCTTAGACCTTATCGAAGCGTCAATGAACGCGCCTGCCAGGGAGGATGGCGGGTCGAACGATCCTGAAAACAAAGAGCTATCATCATGATGGCCTCATTCTAGCGGCTTGCAGGTAGCGGTTGGGGTGGAATGCCTGTATAGGTTACAATGCTTCCGGGAGGGTGTTACATGGAAGTGAGATTGCTCGGCGCTCACCAGGGGCAAAGCCGTGAGATCGGGTTTATGTCGATCCTGGTGGATGGGAAGCTGGCGATAGACGCCGGGGGGCTGACCACTGCCCTTACATTGGAGGAGCAAGAGGGTATCGAGGCTATGCTGGTCACGCACCGGCACTTCGACCACATCAAGGATCTGGTGGGGTTGGCTCATAACAACTGGCAGGTACGAAGCCTGAACATTTATTGTATAGACGATGTGCGCTCAGCTTTGCGGGCGCATATTTTCAATGATGTGTTGTGGCCCACCATGAGCGTGCAGATGGGACCTCTGTATCCACTTACATGGCACAGAGTGGAGATTGGTGTGCCGTTCGAGGTGGTGGGCTATAAGGTGACCGCCATAGAGATGTCGCATACGGTGCCGACGGTGGGGTATTTTGTAGAACGGGGCGGCAGCAGTTTCTTCTACACGGCGGATACGCGTGGTGATGGCGATCCATCGTGGGCGGGCATAAGGCCCGATCTGCTGATCTCTGAGACGACGATGGCGAGCGCGAACGAAATGATCGCATATGCCGCCGGGCACATGACGCCGCTATCGCTGGGACGTGAGTTGCGGGCCTTCAAGGAGCAAGAGGGATATTACCCGAAAACCGTGTGCGTGCACATCAACCCGCACCAGGAGCCGGATGTTGTGCCGGAACTGGGGGCGCTGGCGAAGGAACTAGACGCCGATATCACGCCGGGGCGCGAAGGTATGGTTTTCAACCTGTGACGATGGACGATAGTTCCAAGTTCCAACTATTGACTACCGACCACCGACCTCGCCCTAAATCACTCTTGCTCGTATTCTTGCTGAGGCCCAGTCCATCGCGATAACTACTATGGCGATAGCCCAAACTACGGTAGCCGCTTTGTGGTAGTCGCTAATGTTGATATATTGGATCAGCAGGAAACCAACCCCGCCGCCTCCCACGAAACCTATGATCGTGGAGGCGCGCACATTTCTGTCCCACATATATAGTGTGAACGCTATGAACTGCGGGATAAACTGCGGGATGACCGCGTACTGAATCACCTGTATGCGATTCGCACCGGTAGCCGTGATTGCTTCCAGTGGGCCGGGATCGATTGCCTCGATTGCTTCCGAGTAGAATTTACCCAGAGATGCTATGGCGTAGACCATAAGCGCCAGCACGCCCGCGAAGGGGCCTAGACCCACTGTGGCCGCAAAGATTACTCCCAGGATCAGCGACTCGATTGAACGCAGGATGTTGAATATCGTGCGAGCAATGGTATAAATGGCTGTTCCCCAGAAAGTATGTGGCATCAGGTTGCGGGCGGCCAGGAAGCTCAAAGGCAAGCTTATGACAATAGCAAAACTGGTTGCCATCAGCGCCAGGAAGATCGTTTCGATGATCTTCTGAACTACCAGATTAAAAGTGTCGCTAAGGTAGATGTTGCCGAAGCTCCAATTCTGAGTAACAGCGAGCGTATTAGGGAAACTGAATGAGTTCACAACGCGGTCGCTCTCGCTTGGGACCTGTACTTCAGTGCTGAAGTTGCCACTAGCGTCCGC
This sequence comes from uncultured Chloroflexia bacterium, assembly GCA_963797095.1. Taxonomy (GTDB): domain Bacteria; phylum Chloroflexota; class Chloroflexia; order QHBQ01; family JADMIH01; genus JADMIH01. The sequence goes on from CAWCNY010000002.1 coordinate 873,547, forward strand.
TGTGAATGTTCCAATGCTTTGTGTGAATGCGTTGGTGCCTGTGCTTTGCCAGAGTATTTTGCCCTCGGTGTTGGGCCGGAACCCTTTGCCCGTAATGGTCAGGGTCTGACCCGGCATCACCTGGTCCGTGGATGTGGTAAGTGTTACGCTGTAGGTCTCCTCATCATTGATATCCGTTGCCTGGCTGTTCGCATCGCCTGCCCTCTGGATTATGGGGCTTACTGAGGTCTCGACGTTACCCTGGTTTACCTGCGCGGGTGGGGTTTCGACACCTACAATCGGTAGTGATACCTGTAGCTGCTTCTGATCTTGTGCGATCACGTCAGGCTGTACTAGTTCACCCAACCTGCGCGTCAACTCAGGCCACTTGGCTATAAGGGTAGGAGGATCTATCTGGGCGACCTTCCAGCCTACCACATGAGCTGCTACGATCACGATCACGAGTATCAAGGCAAACCATGAACGCAGGAAGAAGGGCCTGGGAGGTTTGACCACAGGCTGTGTGGTATCGGGCATGTTGCTCTGCCTGGTTAGCGGTTTGTCCACTGTTGCCATGCTTCAACCTCCGGTTTGACGAAGTATGAATAAGCCTCTCATCTGCAACCTTCGTCAGCGAATAGTGCTTGCCATGCTCCTATCGGGTGCGACTTTGCCGTCGCCTGGGCCGATCTCCACTTCCACCGCATCTTCTCCGTAGATATCGCGGAACTTCTTTTCATCGATTTCGAGGGCGGGGCCATCGAACACGATATGCCCGCCTTCGCCATCGTTGCGGAGGGCGATCACGCGGTCGGCGTAGCGGCGGGCAAGCGACAGGAAGTGGAGATTGCAGAGGACCGTGATACCATCCTCCTTGTTGATCTGCTCAAGGTACTTCATCACCGAGTGCGAGGTAGCAGGGTCAAGCGAGGCCACCGGCTCATCGGCGAGCATATAGCGGGGGTTCTGCATGAGGGCGCGGGCGATGCCTACACGCTGCTGCTGGCCGCCCGATAGCTGGTCGGCGCGGTTCCAGGCTTTCTGCGGAATGCCCACACGCGTGAGGTTATGCATCGCCATCGTGTAGTCTTCCTGTGAGAAGCGATGAAAGAGCGAAGGGAGGGTCTGTTTGTAGCCAAGCCTGCCCGACAGCACGTTGGTTATAACCGAAGATCGCCTGACCAGATTGAACTGCTGGAAAATCATCCCTATCTTGAGGCGTATCTTGCGGATCTGCGCGGCATTGGCCCCGGTAACGTTTTCGCCATCGATCATGACGCGCCCGGAGGTCGGCTTGATGAGGCCGTTGATACAGCGCAAAAGGGTGGATTTGCCTGAGCCGGACAGACCTATGATCACGAGGAATTGGCCGTCCGGAATGTCGAGGTTGATATTGTGCAGCGCCCTGGTGCCATCGTCGTAGGTCTTGCTGAGATTTTCGATCTTGATCATAGCGCCTCCATAGCAAAGCGAAACGCTGAAGCGCGCCCCAAAAGGGCGGGCTTATTCGCACCATATGATACCACAAAGATCAAGGTTGGTAGTCGGTAGTCGGTAGTCAGAGGATAACTGACGAGTGACGAGTGACGAGCGACAAGTGACGAGTGACAGGAACTTGGAACCAGGAACTTGGAACTTGGAACTATAGTCCGACTACCGACTACCGACTACCAGTGAACTCCTGCCAGGCGAACTCTATGTTTCGCAAGTGGTCTTCTACAAAGGGGTAGTCTTCATAAACATCGCGGGCTACAGACAGAACACGGTCGAGTGGTAGGCGGGCGGCCAGCGACGTTAGGACGTGGCGGACGAGATTCTGGGTGTACTCGCGGTCGGCGGCTATGCGCGAGCGTATCTCCCGCTTGCCCTGGGCCGGTGATCCCCGTTGAGGGAGCTCAAGCCTGGTATCGAACGTTTCTATTGTTTCCAGAGCTTGCAGGTAGCTATCCGCGCCTCCATCGAGGAGTGGTATATAACCGGCAGAGAGCAGGCCCCCGCAAAGAAGGATGCGCGCCTTTTTGTGGTATACCCCGATCCGGTTGGGCGAGAGAGATGCGGTTTCCCAGCCCGACACAGGTGGTGGCAGCAGAGGCGCGCTTGCGCTTGAGACTGGCGTAATGACGATGGCATTGGGCCAACGCAGGCGCGCAGGGTGGTCGCCCGGCTCCTCAGTGAAGAGGAGCGCGCCGATTCCGCGCTCCATATCCCCGGCAAACTTGCCAAGTGCATCAATTTCAATGGTCAGGTCGCCGGGATCAACTACCACCAAAGGTCCATCGCCCTCGACATCGAGAAGCACAGCGATATTACGCTCGTTATCGCTGTTGTGTAACGCCCATAGGCCGGGTGCGAGTTCGGTGCTCTGGATCATGAAAGTGTGGAGTGCGGAGTGCGAAGTTCGGAATGGGATGCTTTGTACTCCGCATTCATTTATTGCTTTCGCCTGGTGACAATATCTACCGTGCTGTACTTCTTGACAACCGTATCCGGAAGGGGGTTCTGGCGGAGCACTGCACCCGGCGGAACGCTCTCGGTGGGATCGTCCTCCTCGGTGATCGAGCCTACTTTGAGACCCGCCAACTCCAGGCGCTGGATCGCGAGATCCATATCTACAATACCGATCAGGTTCGGAACTGTGGCGGTCACGCCCATGCTGACCACCATGGTCACATTGCCTCCGGGATAAACCACTTCGCCCGCCGCGGGATCGGTCTTGATTACCGCACCTTCAGCGATAGTGTCGCTCCCTTTCTGGCTGACCTTCACGATCAGGCCTGTGCTTTCGAGCAAGGCTCGCGCCTCGTTGGCGTCTGTATTGGCGAGGTCGGGCAGAGCGAAGCCGGGCGGACCGCTGCTCACGCGCACGGTGATAATCCTGGTTTGCTGGTAAACCGCGTCGGGTGGAGGGTCCTGCTGGGCCACTATATCGGCGGGGTACTCAATGCTCTCGATGCGCCCGATCTCAAGCAGCACAAAGCCCTTTTGCTTGGCAAGCACTGCCGCATCCTTCACATTGAGTCCGAGCAGCCTGGGTACAGCCACCGAGATAGGCGTGTTGGTGGCCGTGGGGGTCGATGTGGGCGTGGCGGTAGCCGTGGGCGTGGCGGTGTTAGTGGGTGTGGCGGTGGGCACGGTGGGTGTGGGGGTTGGGCTTGGGATCACCACTTCGCTAGGCGTGACCAGGTTCACGATCTGCGGGAAAAAGATGGCGATACCCCCTCCCAGGAGGGCCAGCCCGAAGAGGAGGAAGAGCGCGATGGCGGCTGGACTGCAACCAATGCCCGCGCCCTGCACGCGCACAGCGCTTGGGCGGATCGCCATCGAAGTGGGGCCGCCCAGGGCGCTCATGTTGCGGGCAGCCGCGCTTGCTCCACCGTTGCCAGCGCCTAACGGGATCGGGTAAGCGCCTCTCGACAGGCTGCCGGTCCTAAGCGAGCCTGTGTTGCCCCTGAGTGAACCCGTCGAGCCTCTGAGGCTGTTGGTGGCGGCTCCCTGGCCCGCCAATTGGCCTCTGACCACATGTGTGCCTGCGCCCGTAATGTTGGGGCGGGCTTGCGGGACGCTGAGGCCGATCTCCTGGGTGGTTTGCTGGCCGGATAGCTGGAGGCTGCGAAGCGAGCGCTCCATCTCGGCGGCGCTGCCGTAGCGCTGGATCGGATCTTTGGCGAGGGCTTTGAGCACTATCGCTTCCAGGCGTAAGGGCACGTTGGGGTTGAGAGTGCGGGGTGAGGGTGGCGGCTCACTGATGTGCTTGTAGGCCAGCCCCACCGCGTTTTCGCTCTCGAACGGGAGCCTGCCAGTGATCATCTCGAAGAGGGTGACGCCCAGCGCGTAAATATCCGATTGCGGCGTGACCCGCTCGCCTTTGGCCTGTTCGGGCGAGAAATAGTTGGCGGTTCCCAGGGCCGTGCCCGCGTCGGTGAGGCTGAGGTCGGACACGCTCTTGGCGATGCCGAAGTCGGTCACCTTGACGGTGCCATCGCCCGTGATGAGGATGTTCTGGGGCTTGATATCGCGGTGGATCAGGCCGCTGCGGTGGGCGTATTCGAGGCCGGCGAGAATCTGGGCCGCGATATTTACCGCCCGCTCAAGGGGGAGGGGTGCGCCTGGGGTCTTATTGAGCAACTCTTTGAGGCTTTGCCCGGCCACGAACTCCATCACGATGTAATGGGTGTCGCCATCCTGGCCCACGTCATATACGGAGACGATGTTGGGGTGGGTGAGGTTGGCGGCGGCCTGGGCTTCGCGGCGGAAACGGGCCACGAATGGCGCGTCTTCAGCATACTGCTCGCGCAGGATCTTGACGGCCACGATCCGGCCCAGGATGTTATCGCGGGCTTTGTAGACGGTAGCCATCCCGCCACCGCCCACCGGGGCTATGAGGGAATAGCGCCCGTTGAGGACGCGACCGTTTCCACCTTTTGCCGGTTGCCTGTCGCCGGATAGACCGCTTGCGCCGTTATTTGCAGATACCAAGAGATTGCCTTTTGTCCCGGAATGCTGGGGCGATGCGCCCGTCCCCGTGTTTGCTGCTCCTCAGGACTCTATCGTAATCATAAACGCAGGCAAAAGTGAATTATCCACATCGTCGGGGACAGTGACGCCTGGCGATTAATTGTAAGGCAGCGCAGGTGGGTTGTCAAACGGGGCAGTACGGAAAATTGCGTAGTGCACTAGAGGATCTTGTCCAGCGTTTGTGCCACCGCTGCCGTCGCCAGCCCATAGGCTACATGCGCACCCAGTGTATGCGCGTGAAGCTCAGGCGGGGAAGAGGTCGGCCCTTCCGCGAGGCCGAGCAGAGGCACCGCCAGTTCATCACCGAGGCCCCACAACCCCACCGCCAGCGCGAGGCCACCGAGCAGATCGGGTATACGAGCCGAGCCGCGCACCGCGCCATAAAGGGCGGCCATCGACAGGCCGAACGCCCAATGTACTTCTGTGCTCAGCGTCGTTTTGGTTTCCTTCGTTTTAGGCTCTTTGCCTGTCACACCCTTGTATATGATACGGCCCGCAGCCTCGGTCGAGCCTTCGCCCTCCTTGTGCTGTTGTCCTACAAGCGAGATATCGTCCAGCGGGCCAGGCTCCTTGTTGCTTTCCTGGCGCGGGTCCTTGCCTGTGATAGCGTTTATCGCCTGCCAGTAACCTTTCATCGCCTGGATGCCCGCCGCCCCACCGACCGCACCCAACACCAATCCCTTCCATCTATTTACTTGCTCGCCCATATAATCCCGCCTTTCGCAATCTAGACTTTCGCGCCCACTCCCTTGATATAGCAACTGTCGTACCATGCACAGAAGGAGTATTGAGGCATTTGCAGGCGCTATTCGCGACCTGGCGGCCTGATCCTTGCTTAAAATTTGGTATTGCGCATGTTGCAAAAGCGTGTAAAATGGTGGGGATATCTTCCCCATTCACTTTTTCGTCGCAAGAATCATTTGTAACTCCCGCCTTATTGCAGCCATAGCGCTGTTATTCAAGTCTATTTACTCAGGAGAACGCACGTGGCAACCCAGACCAAAGAAGAAGCAACATATTACGGCATGGACATCGCACAGCTATCGATCAACACAATCAGAACCCTCTCAATGGACGCTGTGCAGAAAGCCAATTCGGGCCACCCCGGCACACCGATGGCGAACGCGCCTCTGGCCTACCTACTCTATACCGAGACGATGCGCCATAACCCCCGCGACCCTCACTGGCAGAACCGCGACCGCTTTATTTTGTCGGCAGGGCACGCCTCAATGCTCCTCTACTCCATCCTATATTTGACGGGCTACGATTTGAGCCTGGAGGAGCTAAAGAACTTCCGCCAGTGGGGCAGCAAAACGCCAGGCCACCCCGAATACCACGACACGCCCGGAGTGGAGACCACCACCGGGCCTCTCGGTCAGGGCTTCGGCAACGGAGTAGGCATGGCCCTCGCCGAGCGCTGGCTGCGCGAGCGTTTCAACAAGGATGGCTTCCCCATCGTGGACCACTACACCTACGCCCTCTGCTCCGACGGCGACCTCATGGAGGGCGTGGCCTCCGAAGCCGCGTCCATCGCGGGCTTCCTCAAGCTGGGCAAGCTGATCTATTTCTACGACGATAACACCATCACCATCGACGGCCACACCGATCTAGCCTTCAGTGAGGACGTGGGTAAGCGCTTCGAGGCATATGGCTGGCATGTGCAGCACGTAGACGATGCCAACGACCTGAATGCTCTCCGCAAGTCGATCAAGGTGGCGCAGGGCGTGGATGACCAACCCTCGCTTGTCATCGTCAAATCGATCATCGCCTACGGCTCGCCCAACAAAGCCAACACCTCGGAGGCGCACGGCTCGCCGCTCGGCAAGGACGAGGTCATCCTGACCAAGCAGAACCTCGGCTGGCCCTGGGAGGAGCCTTTCTATGTGCCCGACGAGGCGCTGCAATATTGCAGACAGGCGATCCTGCGCGGCGAGCAGGAGCAGGAATCGTGGGAAGACCTGATGAAGCGCTACAAGGCCGAGTTCCCGGAGGCAGCCCGCGAGTACAAGCTATTTATGTCGGGTGGCCTGCCCGACGGCTGGGACGATGACCTTCCCACTTTCGGCCCTGAGAAGGGTCCAATGGCTACCCGCACCTCGTCGGGGCAGACGGTGAACGTTGTGGCTAAGAAGGTGCTCAATCTTGTGGCCGGGGCAGCAGACCTCTATCCCTCAACGGATGTATATATAAAGGAAGGAGGCGACCTGAGAGGCGATAATTTCATGGCCCGCAATGCCCACTATGGCATCCGCGAGCATGGCATGGGGGCTATCCTCCAGGGAATCGCGCTGCATAAGGGCATGATAGCTTTCGGCTCGACCTTCCTCATCTTCTACGACTATATGCGCCCTCCCCTGCGGTTGGCAGGCATCATGAAGAATCCGTTGCTCATGGTCTACACACACGACAGTATAGGGTTAGGGGAGGATGGACCCACCCACCAGCCTGTAGAGCAGCTTTCGGGCCTGCGGTCGGTGCCCAACATGTGGATGATCCGCCCCGCCGACGCCAACGAAAGCGTCTACTCCTGGCGGGCAGCCCTAATGCGGCGCGATGGCCCTACCTGCCTGGTCATGTCCCGCCAGAAGGTGCCCATCTTCGACCGGGCCAGGTATGCCGGTGCCGAGGGCGTCATGCGCGGCGCGTATGTGCTGTCGGAGGCTAAGGGCGGCAAGCCCGACCTGATATTGATCGGCACGGGCACCGAGGTGCAGTGGGCCATTGGCGCTCAGCCTGTATTGGAGGGGCAGGGGATCAAGACACGTGTGGTCTCCATGCCTTGCTGGGAATTATTCGAGGAACAGGACAAATCATACCGGGAGGAGGTGTTGCCGCCTGACGTGAAGAAACGGATCGCTCTCGAGGCAGCGTCGCCGATGGGATGGCATAAATGGGTAGGGGATGAGGGCGATATCATAGGCGTTGAAACCTATGGCGCGTCCGCCCCCGCCGAGATCATATTCCAGAAATACGGGTTCTCCGTCGAAAACGTGGTAGAGCACGCGCTGGCTCTGTTCGGCAAAGGAAGCACAGGAGAGCGCCCCGCCCAATCAGGCAAATCGGCCTCCCACGAGCGTGATCTGGAGAGGAAAGGCAAGACACAGACGGAGATGGAGACGCCTGCGGAGAAGCAGAGTTAGCGCCAAAGGAGATAATTATGGGAAAAACCACACTACATAAGTTGTTCGAGTTGGGGCAAAGCCCCTGGCTTGATAACATCACGCGCGGGATGATCAAGTCAGGGGCTTTGCAGGAGTTTATCAACAAAGGAATCGTAGGGGTGACGGCCAACCCCACGATTTTCGAGAAAGCTCTGGCAGGCTCAAGCGACTACGATATGGCCATAAGCGACCTGTTTCGCCAGAACAAATCGGCCCGCGACATCTATCATTCCCTTCTGATAGGGGATGTGAGCGCCGCCGCCAACCTCTTCCGGCCTGTATATGACAGGACCAACGGCCTGGACGGCTTCATCTCCATCGAGGTGGACCCCGATATCGCCGCCGACACCGCGACCACCATCAAACAGGCACTTGAGTTCTTTGCGACGGTCAACCGTCCCAATATCTTCGTGAAGGTGCCCGCCACACCTGAAGGGTTGCCGGCTATCGAGGAACTGCTCTACCAGGGCGTGAATATCAATATCACTCTCATCTTCTCGGTCGAAGTGCACAAGCAGGTGATGGAGGCCTATCTGAGCGCGCTTGAGCGCCGGGTTGAGGAGGGCAAGCCTGTGGACAAGATCGCGTCGGTCGCTTCGTTCTTCGTGAGCCGCGTCGATACGAAAGTCGACAAAATGCTTCAGATCCTCCTCGACAATGAGAGCGACCCCTCCTGGCGGCAGACCATCTCCTCACTGATGGGCACCGCAGCCGTCAACAACAGCAAGATGGCGTACCAGGAGTTCCTCAAGATGTTTGGGACCGAGCGGTTCGAGCGCCTGAAAGATCACGGCGCGCGCGTGCAGCGTCCTCTCTGGGCGTCCACATCCACCAAGAACCCGGCATACAACGATGTGATGTATGTGGAGGATTTGATCGGCCCGGACACGGTCAACACTATGCCCGACCAGACCATCGCCTCCTTTCTGGATCACGGCAAGGTCGAGCGCACGATCGATCGCGACCTCGACAAGGCCCGCGAGCAGCTTGAGCAGCTTGAGCGCCTGGGCATTTCGATGAAGCGAGTGACCGACGAATTGACCGTTGAGGGCGTGGAGTCGTTCAGCAAGAGCTTTGATACCCTGGAAGCGGGGATCGAGAGCAAACGCGAGCAATTGATGTCCGGTGCTGCCGCTGGAGGTCAGTCCAGCCTGGGGGGGCTTGAGCCGCAGGTCCGCGAGGGCCTGCGGCGCGCCCAAACTGAGAACTTGACGACCCGTATCTGGGAGCATGATGCCTCGCTCTGGAAACAGGACGAGGCATCATGGAAGATAATCAGCAACCGCCTCGGCTGGCTCAGAGTGATCTCTATAATGCAGGCTAATGCCCGCGAAGTGAAGGCATTTGCCCAAGAGGTACACGATGCGGGTTTCACCTCGGTGGTGTTGCTCGGCATGGGCGGTTCGTCTCTCGCGCCTGAGGTGATCAATCGGGTGTTCGGCCCTGAAGAAGGCTGGCCCCGCTTCTTCATGCTCGATTCTACCAACCCAGGCACCATAGAGGCTATCGAGAGACGGATCGACCCAGCCAAAACGCTCTTTCTCGTTTCGACCAAGTCGGGCGGCACGATAGAGACGCTCAGCTTCTATCACTACTTCCGCGAGAAGGTCGAATCCACGAAGGGCGCGCGTGCCGGGGAGAACTTCGTCGCCATTACCGACCCCGGCACCTCTCTTGAGAAGCTGGCGAAGGACGCCGGGTTCCGCCGTACCTTCCTCAACATGCCCGACATCGGCGGGCGTTACTCCGCGCTTTCCTATTTCGGCATTGTGCCCGCCGCGTTGATGGGACACGATATAGAAGCTATCTTGGCCTCGGCTTCTGTCATGGCTGAAAGCTGCGCCGAACCTACGCCGGGCGACAACTGCGGCGTATGGCTTGGCGTGGTCATGGGTGTGGCCTGTCAGGTTGGGCGTGACAAGCTCACTATCTTCACATCGCCCGACCTGGACAGCTATGGATTATGGGCCGAGCAGTTGATCGCTGAAAGTACAGGCAAAGAGGGTCGCGGCCTGGTGCCTGTGGCCGGTGAGCCTGTTGGTAGGCCATCGGCCTACGGGCGTGACCGTCTCTTTGTCTACCTGGCGCTGGATGGGGTGGTCGATGTGCACCAGGAGCACGACATACACAAATTGGAGGCGGCGGGCCACCCGGTGGTACAACTCTTGATGGCAAGCAAAGGCGACCTGGGAGCTGAGTTCTTCAGGTGGCAGCTTGCGACGGCGGTGGCCGGTCATTTCATCGGGATCGACCCGTTTGACGAGCCGAACGTGCAGGAGAGCAAGGACAATACAGGGAACCTCCTCGCAACTTATGAGAAAGAAGGCAAATTGCCCCAGGTATGGCCTCTGGTGTCCGATGGTATTTCGCTCTACGGTGATGGCGAGGCCCTGGCGCGTGCCGGGTCTGAGGGCACGCTGGAGAGCGCGCTTCACGCCTTTTTCAGCACCGTCAGGGCAGGCGATTATGTGTCGATCCTGGCGTATATGCCCACCACGGGCGAGCATGAAGAGTTGTTCCAGGATACGCGTGTGAGCATTCGAGATACGTTGCGAGTAGCTACCACCTTCGGTTACGGCCCGCGTTATCTTCACTCTACAGGCCAGTTGCATAAGGGTGGGCCAAACAAAGGTGCATACATCCAGGTGACATGCGAGCCGCGCCGCGACCTTCCCATTCCAGGCCGGCCTTTCTCGTTCGGCACGCTCATCAAGGCCCAGGCGATGGGCGACTTCCAATCTTTGGAGAAGCATGGGCGGCGCGCCATCCGCCTCCATATTACAGGCGATCACGGCGAGGGTGTAGAGCGCATAAGGGAGGCGATCAAGGACTCCCTGGCGGGTTTGGGAATATAAAGCAAGGATACTCATGAGTTCTGTAGCCCATCGATTACTCACAGCCGAAGATTTCCGGCATCTATCCGGAAGCGAGCATAAAGAGCTTATACGCGGGGAGGTGGTTGAAACTGTGCCCCCAGGCAAAGATCATGGCACGATTGCTCTTGCCATAGGCACTTTGCTACGCCTATGGGCCAGGCAGGGCGTAGGTGGCAAGGTAGGTGTCGAATCAGGCTTTATCCTGGCTCGCGATCCCGATACTGTGCGTGGGCCGGATGTATACTATGGAAGCCCCAGCCGAGTGACTTCAGATAGTAAAACCAATGCCTTCTGGACTATTGCGCCCGATCTGGCCGTCGAGGTTGTCTCCCCAGCGAGACAGCAGATGAGATTCGGGAGGAAGTGCGTGACCTCCCGACAGCAGGAACACCTCTCGTGTGGGTAGTTTATCTTCGCACTCACGAAGTTGTAGCTCATACTTCGGATTGCCTGGCGAGAACCTACGGTCAGGAGGACCTCCTTGAATTGGCCGATCTGTTGCCAGGGTCTTCATGTAAGGTGGCTGAATTGTTCGAATAATTTATATCGCCCCGCGGTCAAAACCGCGAAAAATCTTCTTGAGGAGCAAACATATGGAACTAGGTTTTATTGGACTGGGCAAAATGGGTGCGAACATGGTGCACCGCCTCCTTCTTGGCGGCCATCGCGTGGTAGCTTACAATCGCTCGCCCGACAAGACCAGGGAAGCCGCCGAACTGGGGGCTGTGGCGACCTTTTCGGTTGAAGAGCTGATAGACAACCTGCAAGAGACGCCCAAGGCAGTGTGGATCATGGTTCCTGCGGGTGACGCCACCACCCAGCAGATACAGCACCTCATCCCACTGATGAAGGCAGGCGATATCATCATTGACGGCGGCAACTCCAACTTTCGCGATTCTATAGCGCGCTCCAAGATGCTTGCCGAGCACGACATGCACTTTGTAGATGTGGGCACCTCAGGCGGCATCTGGGGATTGAAAATCGGCTACTGCATGATGATCGGAGGCGAGCGCGCTATCTTCGAGCACCTGCGCCCCCTATTCTCGACCCTCGCTCCCAACGAAGACGGTTACGACTATTTCGGCATGCACGGCGCAGGCCATTTCACCAAGATGGTGCACAACGGCATCGAGTACGGCATGATGCAGGCCTACGGCGAGGGCTTCGAGATCATCAAAAACAGCGATTATAATGTGGACCTTGCCCGCCTGTCGCGTATATGGAACAACGGTAGCGTGATCCGTTCGTGGCTCCTTGAGCTGGCCGAGCGCGCCTTCGAGCAGGAAGGAAACGATCTCGCAGAGATCAGGGGCTATGTCGAGGACTCAGGCGAGGGTCGCTGGACTGTCCTCGAAGCGATCAACCAGTCTGTGCCAGCCCCCGTGATCACTCTCTCCCTGATGGCGCGCTTTATCTCGCGCCAGGAGGAGTCGTTCAGCGCTCAGGTGGCCGCCGCTCTCCGCAATCAGTTCGGCGGGCACGCTGTACGTATAGCCGAAGCCATCGAGTTGCAGGTGGCAGCCGAGGCGATGAAATCAATCGCCCCATCTACACCGGGCGTTTCTGCTTCAACCGGCGATTCCTCGCGTGAAGAGGCTGGCGAGGCCGTGATGCAGAAGACTCAGGCAGCCGAAGATGCCGCCGAGAAAATGCCTGATGCCGGCAAGGTTGTGGAGGCTCTTCAGGGCACGGCGCAAGATATCTACCGGAGCAACACAGAGAAGGGGACGAACCCCTCCGATAAATAGCGGGCAAGCCTCATCTCCCTTAATCATCTTCAGTGTAAGGAACTAAGATGTCGCATACTATCGAGACTTTCAGGTCGATGCTGGCGCCGTTGCCCGCATACTGGATCTTTCTCGCCGAAAGTGTGCCTGATGATCTCATCCGGCGCCCTGCTGCCGAGGGCGAGTGGTCGGCCTTACAATGCCTCAGCCACCTGCTCGATACCGAACGGATGGTGTTCCCGGCACGTGTGCGTGTCTTCCTCTCCGGAGGCGACTCTTTTGCTGCTTTCGATCCGGACGAGGAAGGCACGGATTACTCGCAAATGTCAGCCCCACAGGTAGCGCAGGAGTTCGCACGCTACAGGCGCGAGAACCTGCAACTCCTTGGGCAGGTACAACCCCAGCACCTGTTGCAGGAAGCCCGCCACTCCGAACTGGGTATGGTCACTCTTGAAGAAATGCTCAATGAGTGGGTCGCACACGACCTCAACCACACCGTCCAGGCCGAGCGCGCCCTGATGCAAGCCTTCATTCCAGGCTCAGGCCCCTGGAGGCACTATTTTAGGGATCATGATATAGAGATGGACGATAGGTGACGAGTGACGAGTGACGAGTGACGAGTGACGAGTGACCAGGAACAAGGAACAAGGAACTAGGAACTAGGAACTAGAGTCCAACTCCGACTACCAGGAACAATCGTCCACTGTCCAAAGTGAAGGAAATACCATGGTATCGCTTCTAGCACCTCCTATAGTTGAGAACCCCCTGCGCGAGGGACTGCGCATGCGGCGCACCCCCAACCCCTGCATCTTTGTGCTGTTCGGCATCACCGGCGACCTAGCACATCGCAAGCTCCTTCCCGCCCTCTATAACCTGTCGGTGGAGCGGAGGCTGCCGCCCAACTTCACCATCGTGGGCTTCGCGCGCCGCGCGTATACCGACGAAGAGATACGCAAAGAACTGAAGGCTTCGGTCCAGAAGTATGCGCGCAATAAGCCTTCCGAGCGCCCGGGAGTGTGGAACTCGTTCGCAGAAGGCATATTCTATGTTCAATCGAACTTCGATGACCTGGAGGGCTACAAGAAGCTTGAGCGTCGCCTCTCAGAGATCGACAAACAGCGCGGCACGCTTGGCAACCGCCTCTACTACCTTTCCACGCCGCCCGACTTCTATCCCACAATCGTGCAGCAATTGGGGGCGGCGGGCCTTTCCAACACTCGCCCGGTCTCCATTGCCGATGGCACAAGCAACGGTGCGGGCGGCCTCTTTATGCCCCTGGAGACCGAGGGATCCTGGCGGCGCATCGTGGTAGAAAAGCCTTTCGGCCACGACCTGCCAAGCGCCCACCAGCTAAATCGCCAGATCAGCGAGGTCTTCCACGAGGAGCAAATCTACCGTATCGACCACTACCTGGGCAAAGAGACGGTTCAGAATATCCTGGTGTTCCGCTTCGCCAACGGCATCTGGGAGCCTATCTGGAGCCGGCGCTATATAGACAGCGTGCAAATAACAGTGGCCGAGAACCTGGGCGTTGAGGATCGAGCCTCCTACTATGAGACCGCGGGCGCTCTGCGCGATATGCTTCAGAACCACATGATGCAGTTGCTAACCCTGGTCGCGATGGAGCCTCCAGCTTCGTTCGATGCCCAGTCGGTGCGCGACGAAAAAGCCAAAGTATTGCGGTCTATCAAGCCATTCACCCCCGCAGAAGTAGCTCATAATACGGTGCGCGGGCAGTATGGGCCGGGGTCGATCTTCGGCAAGCCTGTGCCCGGCTACCGCCAGGAGGCCAACATCCCGCCCGATTCGGACACCGAAACTTTCGTGGCTGCGCGCTTCTTCGTAGATAATTGGCGTTGGTCGGGCGTGCCGTTCTATCTGCGCCACGGTAAGCGCCTGCCCAAGCGTGCCACCGAGATCGCGATCCAGTTCAGGCCCGCGCCCCTTGCCCTCTTCCAGCACACCGCCGCCGACGAGTTGCAGCCGAACGTGCTTGTGCTCCATATCCAGCCGGACGAAGGCATCTCGATCAAGTTCGAGTCGAAGCTGCCAGGCCAGGATATCCGCCTGCGTTCCGTTGATATGAACTTCAATTATGGTACCTCATTCGGTATAGAAACACCCGACGCGTATGAACGGCTATTATGGGATGCGATGATCGGCGACTCGACGCTCTTTACCAGGCGCGACGAGGTCGAACTGATGTGGACGCTTGCCACCTCTATCCTCGAAGGATGGAAGCGCATCCCACCGCCCACTTTCCCCAACTATAGAGCGGGCAGTTGGGGCCCAAGCGTAGCCGATGATCTGATAGCCCGCGATGGAAGGCAGTGGAGGCGTGTGTAATGTCTGACTCTAAAGCAACCCACGTTGCCGAACCCAAAGAGCCTGCCGATGCAGACCAGGTAATAGATAAAGACCCAATTACCTTCGAGGAAAGCTCCTCAACAATAGATTCGGGCGCGCCGATCCCCGTGGCGGTTGAGTACGTTGATTCTCAACTAACCGAGTTGTGGCGCGATGTGGCCGAGGCAGCGCAAGCTAAGGGCGGCACACAGGCCGTGACTACCGCGCAAGTGCTCAACCTTGCCATACGTGCCAACTCCTATAAATCCGCTAACCAGTACGTTGACGCCGTCGAGCAGATCACAGGCCGCCACCCTTGCCGCGTGATCGCTGTGACCACCGACCCCGACGAGCCCGATTTGCCGGTGCAGGCTTGGGTTTCTATCCACTGCCAGTTGCCCCCCACCGGTGGGCGGCAGGTCTGTTCTGAACAGGTGACGGTGGCCGCCGGTGGCGACTCGACGCGCCGCTTGCCCGCCGCCGTTATACCGCTCCTCCTGCCCGACCTGCCCGTCTTCCTCTGGTGGCCCGAAGGCGACCCGTTTGACGACTATATCTTCCGCAACCTGGCCGACTCGACCACACGCCTCATTATCGATACATCCGCGTTCGAGAACCCGGAGGGTGCCCTCGCCAAGCTGGCGTCGCAAGGCAGAAGCCAGTGGCCCAAGATCGCAGTCAGCGATATGAACTGGGGCCGTCTCACTCCCTGGCGTGAGATGGTGGCTTCTTTCTTCGACCCGCCTGCTATTCGTCCCTACCTCGACCACATCTCTCATGTGAGGATCGAGTATGCTCAGCCTATTGACCGGCACTCCCATGTGAATCGCTCCCAGGCGCTCATGATGGCTGGATGGCTTGCGAGCAGGCTCGATTGGGAGTCGATGGAGAATGCCTATAAGCTGAGCCATAGCGAGATCAGCCATATACCAAAGGCTGCTCTTACCCTGAAGGCCGGGAAGCGCACGGTCACCATGGATCTGCATGCCGTGGACTGGAAAGGCACCTGCCCAGGCGAACTTTTCTCCATCACCCTTGAGATCGCGGGTGATCACCCCGGCGATCCACCTGCTGCCACCTTCACGCTGAAACTGAGCGACCAGCAGGAGTCGTGCGCCGTATCCACTGTCGAGCTACCCGATTCCGAACCCACCAGCCGCATCATTCAGCTGAGGCCCCTCGAAGTGACCGACCTGCTGGATGATGAACTGGAGATTTACAGCCGCGATACAGTCTACGAAGAGAGCCTGGCGATGGTAGGAGCGTTCATCAGGGGCACTCGCCATTCCACCAGGTCAACGGTGATGAGCCACAAAGTGCCGAGCGGCGAACCGATCAGCGCCGCCCAGGCTCAACAGCAGCGCGGCTCGCGACCTCAGAGGCCCCATCGTCCCGGTGGATGAACGGGCAATTCAAAATGTTGGACGCAAAACTTACCGCGTAAGGCGAAATCTTGCGGCATACCTCCAGATTATGATAGAAGATACCCGTCCTATGTTGGAAAAAACCGCCACGCGCTCGATCCTCATAAATGCGCCCGCGTCTCAGGTGTGGGCGGTGCTTACAGACCTGGATCTGGTCAAGCAGTGGCACTCCCCCGAAGGTACAGCGTACATAAACACCACCTGGGAGGTGGGCAGTCCGATCCTATTTGAAGGGATGTGGCACAAGATCAGGCTTCGAGACAAAGGGACGGTCTTGCAGTTCCAGCCGGAAAAGACGCTTCAATACAGCTATTACAGCAAACTATCCCGGCTGCCTGATGCTCCCGAAAGCTACTCCGTAACCGAGCTTGAGTTGACCCCACAAGACAATGGCACGTTGCTAACGGTAACCCTGAGCCACTTCGCCCAGGAATCAGGCTACGGTCACGCCAGATTCTACTGGACTACGGCCTTGCACCGCATCAAACAACTGGTCGAGAATGGATCAACCGAAACCTAATGCCAACTACAACCGTCCAAATCATAGACTCCCCTGCTGACATAGCGCGTGCCGCAGCCGAGCGATTTGTGCTGCTCGCCAATTCTTCCACCGCCGGCGGCAACGAATTCAGCGTGGCCCTTTCGGGTGGCTCCACTCCCAAATTGCTCTACGATCTCCTTACCTCCACCGAGTTCCGCGACGATGTACCCTGGCAACACCTGCGCTTCTTCTTCGGCGACGAACGTTGGGTGCCTCACACCGACCCCCAGAGCAACTTCAAGCTCGCAAACGACTATCTCTTTAAGCCCCTCAACATCTCGCACACAAACGTATACCCGGTGCCAACCAGTGGCGACCCCGACAGTGCAGCCTCTCATTACGAGACTACCCTCCGCTCGGCCTTAGACCTCAACAAAGGCGAAGTGCCGCGCTTCGACCTGATATTCCTCGGCATGGGCGATGAGGGGCACACCGCCTCTCTTTTCCCTCACACCAACGTGCTCCATGAGAACGATAGGCTGGTGTCTGCCACCTTCGTGCCCAAACTGGATGCAAACCGGATCACTCTCACCCCTCTTACCCTCAATGCAGCCCACCAGACTATCCTCATGGTAGGCGGCGCGGGTAAAGCCGAAGCTCTCCACCAGGTGTTAGAGGGCGAGTACAACCCCGATGAATACCCAGCCCAACTCCTGCGGAACTCGCTGGGGCAGGTGACCTGGCTGGTAGACAAAGCCGCCGCTTCCTCATTAGAAGGCGACTACCCGGGAGTATAATGCATTACACCACACGCCCAATACACATAGTTCCCTCCATTCTCTCCGCCGACTTTGCTCGCCTGGGCGACCAGGTGCGCGAGGCCGAGGCTGCCGGTGCCGGGCGCATCCAGGTGGACGTAATGGACGGCCACTTCGTGCCCAACATCACCGTTGGCCCTCTCATCATCGAGGCGATCCGCCCACATTGCACTATCCCAATCGAAGCGCACCTGATGATCGAGCACCCTGAGCTATATATCCCACAGTTCGCGAAGGCCGGGGCCGATTACATTCTCGTTCACGTCGAAACCTCGCCCCACCTGCACCGCACCATCCAGCAGATACGCGACGAAGGCAAAGGCGCGGGCGTTGTTCTGAACCCGGCCACCCCCCTTGTTGCCCTCGAAGAAATCCTCATCTACGTCGATATGGTGCTTGTAATGACGGTCAACCCCGGCTTCGGCGGGCAGGAGTTCATCGAGTCGATGTTGCCCAAGATACGCCGCTTGCGCGCCATGCTCGACGAGCATAACCCCGATTGCGATATAGAGGTAGACGGGGGCATTCACGAAACCACCATCGCCGATGCCGTCCATGCTGGGGCCAATCTCCTTGTCGCAGGCTCCGCCGTCTACAGCGCCCTCGAAGGCGTGGCTGCCGCCATGTCTCGCTTGCGCGCGGCCATCGACCAACCTCTCTGAGAACAGCACAGGTAGATGCAAAGCTGGCTCGAGGTCGCGAAGTCGATCTCCTATTATAATTGAACATTACCTTCGCGCTCCTCGTTCACCTTCGCATCTTCGTGCACAAATAACAACCTCCAGGAAGGATTCTTTACATGACCACCTCTACTCAAACCCTGCCTCATTGGGACATGACCCCCATTTTCCCCGCGCTCGACTCGTCTGAGTTCGATACCGCCTTCAAATCGCTCATCGGCCAGATCGATGATCTCACTGCCCTCTTTGATCGCTACAGCGTGAGCAGGCAGGAGCCTGCCCCCCTCGATGATGCCACCGTGTCCCACTTCGATGCGGTAATCACGCAATGGAACACCCTCTTGGAGAATTACCGCACCTTGAGCGCCTACATCCACTGCCATCTTGCCACCAACACCCGCGATAGTCTCGCGCAGAATCGCTACAGCGAGATGCAAGGCCAGGCTGTGCGCATAAACTTGCTTGGCGCTCGCTGGACCGCCTGGGTTGGCTCTCTCGACATCGACGCCCTGATCTCTCGTTCCCGGCAGGCGCGGGACCATGCCTTTAACCTGCGCAAAACTTCCGAGCGTGCCCGTCACCTAATGTCGCCCGCCGAAGAAACCCTGGCAGCCGAGCTTTACCCTAGCGGCGGGGGCGCATGGGAGAAACTGCACATCAGCTTCACTTCGCAACTGAGCGTGACTATCGACAACGATGGCGAACCCCAGGCCCTCCCTATAAGTGCCATCCGCAACCTTGCCTTCGACCGCGACCGCGATGTGCGCCGCAGTGCCTACAAAGCCGAGCTTGCCGCCTGGGAGCGCGCCGAGGTGCCTGTTGCCGCCGCTCTCAACAGCGTGAAGGGCGAGGTCGCAACTCTATCGCGCAAGCGCGGTTGGGCCTCGCCTCTCGATGAAGCCATCTTCGACAGCAACATCGACCGCCCCACCCTCGACGCGATGCTCGGTGCGGCCCGCGAGTCGTTTCCTCACTTCCGCCGCTACTTGCGTGCTAAGGCTCGCGCCCTCGGCCTCGAACGTCTCGCCTGGTACGACATCTTCGCCCCCGTTGGCGAGAGCACCGGTGTGTGGGAATACTCCGACGCTATGCGCTTCATAGTCGAGCAATTCGGCTCCTATTCTCTCCGCCTCGGCTCATTCGCCGAGCGCGCCTTCAACGAAAACTGGATCGATGCCGAGCCTCGCGTCGGCAAGCGCGACGGCGCTTTCTGCATTCCCCTTCGCCGCGACGAATTGCGTGTCTTCGCCAACTTCAAGCCCTCCTACGGCGGCATGAGCACCCTCGCACACGAGCTGGGGCACGCCTACCACAACCTCAACAAAGCCGAACGCACCACCCTCCAGAAGAACACCCCAATGACCCTCGCCGAGACCGCTTCGATCTTCTGCGAAACCATCGTTCGCAACGCTGCCCTCCAGGTTGCCACTTCCCAGGAGCAACTGACCATCCTCGAAGCCTCCTTACAGGACTCCTGCCAGGTAGTAGTTGACATAACAAGCAGGTTCCTCTTCGAGAGTCGTGTGTTCGACAAGCGCAAAGAGCGAGAGCTTACCGCCGACGAGTTTTGCGCCCTCATGCTCGAAGCCCAGAAAGAGACCTACGGCGATGGCCTCGACCCCGACGCTTTGCACCGCTACATGTGGGCCGTCAAACCCCACTACTACCGCGTCGGCCTATCCTTCTACAACTTCCCCTACATGTTCGGTCTTCTCTTCGGTCTCGGCCTCTACGCGCAGTATCGCCAGGACCCCGAAACCTTCCAGCGCAACTACGACGACCTCCTATCCTCCACCGGCCTCGACGACGCGGCGGGCCTGGCCTCGCGCTTCGGCATAGACATCCACACCCCCGACTTCTGGCGTGCAAGCCTCGATATCATCCGCCAGGATATAGACAAGTTCGAGGCCCTGGTGGGCTGATATGAGCAGCAAGTGTCGAGACTCTTACGAGAAACTGCGCGACTTCGCGCTTGGGCTGCCCGAAGCGTTTGAAGATCACCCCTGGGGCGAGAACGTGGTCAAAGTCAATAAGAAGGTCTTCGTCTTCTTCGGTCTTCCTGAGAGCCTGGACGAACGGCTCCTTTTGGTCGTAAAGCTGCCGCGCACGGGCGAATACGCCCTCGATATGCCCTTCGTCAAGCCGAGCGGCTATGGCCTCGGCAAGCACGGGTGGGTCAACATCCAGCTGGGCCCCGACGATGATCTGCCAATGGATCTCCTGTTGGAATGGGTGGAGGAAAGCTATCGCGCGGTAGCTCCCAAACGTCTTGTTGCGCGACTCGAAGAAACAAGGAGTGAGGATGATCTCTATTCGTAAAGCGTTTCCTCTCTGTATGCTCCCCCTTCAACCCCCTGGACTCCTGATCCCAATCCCATCGTAGGGTGAAGCATAGCTAGCCCTCTTTAGCCCCAGGCATCATTCCGCACTCCGCACTCCGCACTCCGCACTCCCCATTTCGCACTCCCCATTTCGCACGTTGGAGCATGTTCATAATTGGAGCAACAACCAATGCCCGCGCCCCAATTCATCCCAGGTCTGGAACTCAGCAAACGCTTCTACCAAGAAGCGGTTTTCCCCATACTCAATGAGCACTTCCCCAACCTTCCCTACGCTGCTGCCCGCGTAGGCCACGGCAGCGAGGTGCTCGGCTTCGACACCCCAATGTCCACCGATCACAACTGGGGACCCTCCTTGCAGATCTTCCTGCGCGATCAAGATGCCGCGCTCGCTCCCCAGATCACCGAGGTGCTGAGCCACAATCTCCCCTACGTCTTCTACGGCTATGCAACCCACTTCATCAACTCAACTCTCGAACCGGGCAAAGGCACCGTACACCAGGAAATCAAGTCCGAAGGCCCGATCAACCACATGGTCTACACAGGCACTCTCCGCGCTTTCATCCAGGACGACCTAGCCTACGACCTCGACGATCCCCTTACGCCCGCCGACTGGCTCACCTTCCCCTCGCAAAAGCTACGCACCCTCACTGCCGGTGCGGTCTATCGCGACGATACCGGCGACCTGACGGCCCTTCGCCAGCGCCTCGCCTGGTATCCTCATGACGTTTGGCTCTACCTGCTGGCCGCCGGTTGGAAGCGCATCTCCCAGGAAGAACACCTCATGCCGCGTGCAGGCTATGTCGGCGACGAACTGGGTTCAGCCCTCATAGGCTCCCGCCTTGTGCGCGATCTCATGACCCTCTGCTTCCTCATGGAGCGCCGCTACGCCCCCTACCCCAAGTGGTTCGGCACCGCCTTCAAGCAGCTAAAGTGCGCCCCCGCCCTCACCCCCGCCCTCTGGTGTTCCCAGATCGCTCCCACCTGGCAGGAGCGCGAAACTGGCCTGAGCGAAGCCTACGAATACATCACCCGCGCCCACAACGCGCTGGGGATCACGCCACCTCTCCCCACCACCGTGTCGCACTTCTTCGGACGCCCCTTCAACGTGATCTACGGCGAAAAATGCGTCGACATCATCCTGTCGCAACTCACCGACCCCGCCGTCAAGCTAATAGCCTCCTCAACCCTCATCGGCAGCCTCGACCAGTTCAGCGACAGCACAGATCTGCGCGAAGATACCCACCGCCGCAAGCGCCTGCTATCTCTCTATAGAGACGACCTACCCCAATAATTCACCCGAAAGTACACTCCAAAACCTGTCCCGTTTTGCCCCACCATTGTCATTTACCCCACCATTGTCATTTAGTATATGAGGGAGATATACACGGCAATTCCTGCAAGGCAGCCTAGATCGATCAAAATACAATATCTCGTCCCGGAATAACCCTCAACTGGAACAATCCTTGCTTGATCATCGTCAGATAACTGTTGACAATCAACGAACTGAGCTACAGACAGGAGGCTTCACACTATGCAACGATTGCTCAGATACATAGCAGCGTTTTCCCTGCTGGCCATCGGCCTTTTTTCAGTGGTAAGTCTGGCCCACGCCCAGACCGGCCCTTCCCTCGGTATCGCCGGTGAGGGATGGCATCTCACCCAGATACAGCGCTCTGCAGGCAATTCAACCGACACCTCGGACGTAACCATCACCATCAACTTCGACGACCAGTGGCAAGCTTCAGGCCACAGCACCTGCAACAGCTACGGTGCTTCCTACCAGCAAGGCGCTGACAACTCGCTGACCTTTAGCGACTTCCTCCAGACCTTCCGCGCCTGCGTCGATACCCGTCTTATGGGCCTGGAAAACGAATACTTCGCGGCCCTCCAGAATGTCACATCCTACAACCTGAATAATGACACCCTACAGTTGTTCTATAACGGCGGCAACAGCGTGCTAACCTTCGAGCCGACCCCGGTTCCCGGCACAACCGGCACGACCGGCGGTACAACGATTGGGATGCCTCAGACCGGCCTCGGCGTCGCCGATATCACACCTTCCGTGATCTTCGGTGTGTCGCTCCTATTGCTTGGAGCAAGTCTGCTCGTGTGGCGTCGCCTCGCCCGCTCGGCCTAGCTCATCTTCTTGCCCCGCACTGCCCAGGCCCTGCCCACCAACCGGATCGAGCCATCCGCCTCAACAGGCAACCTCGATCTTATCAACTCACGCAATTCTGAGCGTTCCTCAGCGCCAAGCGACATAGCGTAGTTTGGCGCTGGGCCTTGCCCACCGAGAAAGGGCGACCAGTAGTCGTCAAAGTCACGGAAGTGCGTGGGTGCATCAATAGGTCTCGCTGCCACATCTCTCAGACCTGCTTGTTTCCATAACTCCTTGAGAGGTTCCGGCCTGCAAATAAGGAATCGCCTTCCCTCGTCCAGTTCCAGTGCTCCTGGATTAAGGTCCGCTGCCGCATCCCAGAAGTACTTCATCAACTCCATCTTCTCGGCGTAGTCCCACACGTAAACCGCCACCGTTCCCCCCGCCGCGGCAACTCGCGCCATCTCACTCGCTGCTTTCGGGGGATCGGGCACAAAGTTGAGCATCAGCCCAGACACAACAGCGCCGTACATACCTGCTTCGTATGGTAAAGCCTGCGCATCACCTACATCGAACCGTACCGCCGTCCCCTGCACGTTGGCGCGTGCGAAACCGATAAAGCCCTCCG
Organism: uncultured Chloroflexia bacterium; assembly: GCA_963797095.1. Lineage (GTDB taxonomy): Bacteria > Chloroflexota > Chloroflexia > QHBQ01 > JADMIH01 > JADMIH01. The sequence continues at coordinate 896,622 of CAWCNY010000002.1, forward strand.
AAGGGTCTATCCCGGTCACAGACTCAGGATGCGCCGCTTCCAGGATGGTCCTTGTGAGCGCGCCCGTTCCGCACCCCACATCCAGCCACTTTGCTCCGTCCGGCAGTTCGAGCCACGCCACAAACTCTCGCGCCACCAGCCTGCTCCAGCGCCCCACATAAGGCTCGTAGGCATCGCCACTGGCCCATGCTTCCTTTCGCTTTGCTAAGGCATCTTCCATAACACTCTCCCCTACTCATTCTCGCCAAATCGCGGACCCTCTATGTTATACATGGCCGACGCAAAGTGTTGTAGGGGCGAGGCATGCCTGGCCCCTACAACCAATTCATCCTTCCAACAACGTACCGACTTTGCACTCGCCCTGCTATGGTATGCCTCCAGGCTCGATGCATCGGTGAAACATATTATATGATCATATGACCCTTCCCTTACTCATGGGTGTTACCAATACTCATGGGTGTTACCAAAGCACATAGGCAAGCTGCAAAGATAGGACTATGCAAGCCCGATGAGTGCGCGTTATACTACAGTATAGAAACCACTCCAAACTGAAGAAAGGAAAGCCTCAGGCTATGCCCATTTACGAATACTTCTGCCCACATTGCAAGACAGCCTTCGAGAAGCTGCGCCCTATCGCCTCGAGCGACAGCGATATTGAGTGCCCCAAATGTGGCTCCAAAGTGCGGCGAATGCTCTCTGTAGTGGCCGCTATCAGCCGTAGCTCTGAGGCCGGCCAATCGTACAGCGGTGGAGGCGGCTGTGGTTGCGGCGGCAACTGTGCCTGCGGCAGGCATAACTGACGATTCTCCGCTGAATTGTACCCGGACTTCTGTATTTGTACGGTGTGGCAATTTCCACATGCTGTGCTGATCATTCCACCGATTCTTTACCGATTTAGACCCATTCTGCAACTAATAAGCATTAATATGAAGGTGAAAACGTCTATTTTGCGTATGATCCGGCGTTCATGCCGGAACAACGGTTGCACGCCTGTAAATGTAGTGCTATAATTAAGATTGGCCCTATGAGGAGTGCGTTATAAAATGGCAAATACAGCCGAAGCGTCAGACGGGATATCTACGCTCCGTGATGACTTGCAAGAGGCAGCGGGTTCCGGCTTTCTGACTACAATCGGCCTGGAAGTGCACGCCCAACTCCTCACGGAGAGCAAGATGTTTTGCGGTTGCGGCGCGAGCATTGCCTATGCTCCGCCTAACTCTCACGTCTGTCCTGTCTGCATGGGTATGCCCGGCACTCTCCCCGTGATCAACTCCGAAGCTGTGCGCAAGACGCTTCTTACCGGCCTGGCACTGCACTGCACAGTCCCTCCTCTTTCCAAGTTCGACCGCAAGAATTACCCCTATCCCGACCTGATGAAGGGTTACCAGATCTCCCAGTATGACCTTCCCTTCTGCAAGGATGGTTACATCGATGTTGAGGAGACCGATCCCAGGGGCAACATCACGCGCACCTTTCGGGTGGGCATCATCCGCGCGCACCTTGAGGAAGACACCGCCCGCCTCATGCACCGCACCGACCCTGATGGTACCCCCTACAGCCTGATGGATGTGAACCGGGCAGGCGTGCCCCTCATGGAAGTAGTATCGGCCCCCGACATCAACTCCCCCGAAGAGGCCGAGCTTTATTTGATGCAATTGCGCCACCTGCTCCGCTGGCTAGCCGTATCGACGGGCAATATGGAAGAAGGCGCTTTCAGGTGCGATGCCAACGTTTCGGTGCGCCCAGCCGGGCAACAAGAGTATGGTACCAAGGTCGAGATCAAGAACATGAACTCGTTCAAGGCCGTGGTCGCCGCGCTCAAGTACGAGGTCAATCGCCAGGTCGAAATGCTCCAACGTGGCGAGCGCATTGTGCAGGAAACGCGCGGTTGGGACGACGTGCGCAACATCACCGTTTCTCAGCGCACCAAGGAAGAGGCCCACGACTACCGCTACTTCCCCGAACCAGACCTGCCCCCTCTCACCTTCTCGCCTGAGCAGGTTGAAGCCTTGCAAGCTCAGTTGCCTGAGCTACCCACCGCCCGCCGCGACCGTTTCATGAGCCAGTACGGCGTTTCGGCCTACGACGCCAACCAATTGTTGTCGAGCCGAGCCACCGCCGACTACTACGAGCGCGTGGTCGAAGGGATAGGCTCAAACGACGAGCGCGCCCGCATCGCGGCAAGTTTCATTGTGAACGACCTTGCCCGCCTCCTTAGCGAAGAGGGCGGCTCCATAGAAGAGAGCACTCTTGAGCCTTCCACCCTGCGTGAACTTGTAGATCTGGTAGCGGAAGGCACTATCAACCATACAATAGCCAAGGGTCTCCTTCCTGATCTTTTCAGGGATGGCGGCTCGCCGAAATCCATTGTAATCGAGCGTGGGTTGGCGATCCTGCGCGACGAGTTGGCCCTCGAAAAAGCGGTGGATGACGCCATCTCCGCCAATCCGAAGGCCGTTGCGGACTATCTGGGGGGCAAAGAGAGCGCAATCGCCGCGTTCCTCGGCCCCATCATGCGGGCAACCCGGGGCCAGGCAGACGCCAATACGGTTCGCGAGATGCTCAAGCGGAAATTGGAAGGAATGCGGGAGAGTCACGAGTAACGAGTTACAGCATAAGCACTCGTCACTTACCACTTGCCCGCCCTGAAATCAAATCGGCCATTATTACACTCAATGAGGAGAACCAAACCAATGTCGGCAGAACCAAAACTACACAAGCCTAACCCATATCAGGTAGCCGTCGAGCAATTTATGATTGCCGCCGAGAAGCTGAACCTGGAAGAGGGGATGAAGCAGGTACTTTCCAAACCCAAGCGCGAGTTGATCGTGAACTTCCCCGTCCGCATGGACGACGGTTCCCTGCGCGTCTTTACCGGTTTCCGGGTGCAGCATTCCCTCACTCGCGGCCCCGCAAAAGGCGGTATCCGCTATCACCAGGATGTTTCCCTTGACGAGGTGAAAGCCCTCGCCATGTGGATGACCTGGAAGTGCGCCACCGTCGGTATTCCCTACGGTGGAGGCAAGGGCGGCGTTATTGTTGACCCCAAGCAACTGAGCCTCGCCGAGACCGAGCGCCTCACTCGCCGCTTCGCCGCCGAGATAGCCCCTATCATCGGCCCCGAGGTGGACATCCCCGCTCCCGATGTGAACACCAACTCTCAGACGATGGCCTGGATAATGGACACCATTTCCATGATGCGCGGCTATCCGATCCCCGGCCTCATTACCGGCAAACCTATCGCCGTCGAAGGCTCGCTTGGGCGCAACGAAGCGACCGCGCGCGGTCTCCAGTACGTGGTGCGTGAAGCCGTCAAAGAGCAGGGGATGGACCTCAAGGGTGCTCGTGTTGTGGTGCAGGGCTATGGCAACGCAGGCGCGATTGCTGCCCGCCTCCTCTCCGAGGATGGGGCTACTGTTATCGCCGTCTCAGACAGCAAAGGTGGCATCTACAACACAAAGGGTATCGATCCTGTGAGCGCCCTCCGCTACAAGCAGGAGCACGGCACCCTCTCCGGCTTCGCAGGCTCGGACGATATCTCCAACGAGGCTATCCTGGAGGTCGATTGCGACATCCTGGTGCCCGCCGCTCTCGAAAGCGTGATCACAGAGAGCAACGCCTCTCGCATCAATGCCAGGATGATCGCCGAGGCCGCCAACGGCCCCACCACCCCGGAAGCTGATCGCATCCTGTATGACAAGGGGATTATGGTCCTACCTGATATCCTGGCGAACGCCGGTGGCGTGACCGTCTCGTATTTCGAGTGGGCTCAGAATATCCAGGGCTACTACTGGGCAGAGGACGAGGTCAACGAGAAGCTGGAGCGCGTGATGAAGCGTGCCTTCCTCGATGTACACCAGATCTCCGACAACAACTCGGTAGATATGAGGACCGGTGCCTATATGCTGGCTATTTCGCGTGTAGCTGAAGTAACCCGCCTGCGCGGCATCTTCCCGTAGTAGACAAAAGACGAAACGTGAAACATCCCCAAATTTAGATTCAGCTTCGCAGGCGTGCAATCTGGTTCTAAAAAGAGCGAAATTGGCGGCTAGCCGCCAATTTCGCTCTTTTTAGAAGGCCCATCCCCAGATCTTGGAGATGATTGGGAGGGGTCTTTGGTCGTTCCCAATCTGTTGTACGCACGAAACTAAAAGTCGGGATGATCCATGTATCCCCTACTTCAAGGTGATCATCACGGCCATAGTGCCGTCCCCTGATTCCAGGTTCGCCATGGCCTTGCCGATGACCGACCCAAACACGGTCTCTTTGGGATCGGCCTTCATCGCCACACCCGCTGTGTCGCTCGCTACCAGCAGGTCGCCCACGTGGATCGGCCCGTTCGCCGCGCTGACCTTCACGTTCTTGTAAGCACCCGATGTGACCACCCCAAAGTATTCCCCCGGCTTGATCGCCGTGGCCGCATGGTCGTAGTAACCGGTGCGCTCTCTGGTGCCTTCGCGCGCGCTGGGGTCGGCTGTTATATAGCGATCATAAACTACCCCTGCTACTGCCGTGCTGTATGCTCCCTCGGCACGTCCTGCGCCTACTAGCGGCGTATTCCCAATCTCCGCCGGGCCGCTAGGTGCTGAGGTCATCGCCGCTATTTCGCCCTGGTGCAGGTCAGTCGTGCCTGTGTTCTGCATGATAACTACCAGTGTGCAGCCGGTGCAATTGCCCGCCACCTCAAGGTCGCCGCCTATATACGAGTCGTTCAACGGATCGTCGCCGCTGGTTCCAACAGAGAAGCCGCCCTGTTGTTGCATTACATACAGGCCGTAGTTATTGCCGGAAGCGGCCATGCTGCCGATCCATGCCCCGTTGTCGTTATCCGACACTGCCACCATGCCTACGCTGTTGCTGGAACCTCTGCCATAAGAAAAGACACCGGAGTTGAGGTCGCCGATCGTTCTACCTATTCCGGTACCGGTGCCGTAGCCTGCCAATCCTGCACTGTCGGCGTATGATCCGAAGCCCACGACTCCAGCACCGTTGTTTGCGTTGGTTACTACTGAGATAGGAACATTCCCGGACGCTATGTCTATCCCTTCAAGGTGTCGTGCGTTGTCGATGAATTTGGACATTTGCGCCCTGCTCACGGTGGCCCCTGGTCGGTAATATGGACGGTGCTCCGAGTTGCAAGGCTCGCCGGGGCCGCCGCACGGATAACCCGATACGAGGTCTTGCATGTAGATTTTGTTGGTGAAGGTATAGAACGGGTCGCCTGCCGGAACGTCCGAGAAGCATGGCAGGATCGGGCAACCCGCATCAGGCGCTTCCGCCTGGCCTGGATTGTCACCTCCAGACGTGTTATATAGACCGCTATTCGTGGGGCTTTTCTCCATGCCGGGGAGAGTGTTCCCTCCACCATTTTGTGCGGCACTGCCCATAGTCTGCACTACGGTCGCCAGGTTTGTTTGCTCTGCGGAAGCACTATAAGCGGCGCTACCACCGCCTGTCACGATTGCCAGGGACATCAATACCGCCAGTGCAGCTATCCCAAAGCGAAGGTATGTCAGGTGCAACTGTCGCTTCATCCTCGTTCTCCTTTTCCGGCCCTCTACTGCTTGTTCTACTGCATAGCCGCAGGCCGAGCGCGACGTATGCCTGGGGCATCCCCCATGTTACATATTTACCAGGGTAGAAGTGAGCATCCGGGAGATCGCCTGGCCTGAGACCGATATCTTCGGTGGACCTCACCACTGCCCTATCTTAGATCAACGAATCTGTGGGTAGAGGGTTTTTACTCCACCGGGCCAAATACAAAAAGGCGAAGGACGGAAGCATGATACCTCCGTCCTTCGCCCCGACAAGCAACCGGTACGCATTGAGTACTGAGTGCTGCCTATTCCATAGCGCTCCGGCTACCGGCTACCGGCTACCGGCGACTATAGTCCATCCGCTACGTCGTCACGCAGAAGTAGATCACTGACTGGTGCTTACTGTAATCACCCTGGAATGTAATTGCCCACCTGCCCGGTACGAAGTTGAAGTCGATAGGCACATCCAGGTAGAAACTGCCGCTGTCGGGAACCTGGAAGGAGGGGTGAGAAGTGCCCACCACGCTACCATCAGGAGCGGTGAACCACAGCGAAAGAGGCTCCTGTGGAGTGAAGTTCCAGGCCGTTACACGGATCGTCTGGCCGGGTTTGGCGCTCGTGGGATTGGCCATTCCGTCAACCGATGCGCTTACATCGCAGCCCCCACCGCCAGGGTTAGGTGTGGGGTTCGGATTAGGATTTGGGTTGGGGCCGCCGCCGCCGCACTGATCCGTATTGGCAACGACCTGGAAGTAGCCTATTGACTGGTGGCTGCTGTAATCGCCCTGCCAGGTCATAGCCCACCAACCCTGCGCCCAGTTGAAATCGGTCGTTATATCGAAGTAGAACTGGCCGTCTGAAGGTGTAAGGAAGGAGGGGTGCGAGGTGCCCACTACACTACCATCAGGAGCGGTGAACCAGGCCGACAGAGCCTCCCCAGGCGTGAAGCCGGAGCCGTAGTAGCGGAAGGTAGTGCCCGGCGTGCCGCAGCCCGGCTCGACCCTGGCATCGACATTTGTGTGGCCCGAAGGTGCGGGTGAGCCGCCCTGGTTCTGGTACTTGGCCTTGTACCTGTATGTCCCTAGCTGGCTCAACAGCACTTCATAAGGTGTGCCCGCGTTCTCAGGGTGATACTCGAACACGGCGCGCTCGAAATACTGCACAAGGTATGTATTCCCGTCCAGGTCGCTCTTCTCCATGAATTCGTCAGAGATCGGATAGCCCTGCTGCGCGAGACCCCCGTGGGTGTCCCAGTAAGTCTTGAACTTTCCGCCGAGCCTCTTGCCGGTTTGCTGGTAGAGCACCGAGCCTGCCGATGTATTGGGCTGCTGTCCAGGCGCTCCGCTCGCATACTTCTGCTGCTGTAGGAATACACCCAGCAGTTGGAGCAGCACCTTGTTAGCTGTGGTCAGTTCAGGGTGCATCTCAAACACTGCCCGCTCGAAGTACTGGACAGTATAAGTCTTACCATCGGTATCCGACCTCTCCTGTATCTCTTCGGAGATCGGATAGCCCTGTTGGGCCAATCCCCCATTATTGTTCCAGTATTGAAGGAACTGCCCATTGACCGTTTTGCCCGTTTCGGGGAAGGTGCGGCTATCTCCTTGTGCGCTGGCCGGAGTAACACCGCTCGCCAACGGCAATGCCATCAGGATGGCACCTATAACCGCGAGCCATCTACCGTTCTTGATCCTGGTAAATCTGAACATAAACTCCTATCCTCCTATTTATTGGCTGAGTTGAAGTTATCGCGAAACCTACCAAGTATACCACTATCAATGCCACTAAAGTTAAGGGGCTAAGGGGCTAAGCGATCAAAGACCAAAGAATTAAGACTAAAGCAGTATCAAGCACAACAAAAAGGGCGGTGAGAAGCCGCCCTTTTTGTTACTTTATGTCTACTTCGCTTGTCTCTACTGTTTGTTATCGCTGGGAGTGTAGCAGTTGGGATAGAAGGTGTTCGCTACTATCTTCGATGCTTGTCCTCTCGTCGCGTTGGAGCCTGGCCTGAAGTATGGCAGGTTGTCTGGGCCTACACACGGCTCTCCCGGGCTGCCGCATGGGTATCCGTTCATGATGCCAAGGTCTGTCAGCCTCCAGATGTAGTCGTAGAACGTCGAGCCTGGCAGTACGTCCTCGAACTGCTGTGCTCCAGGTGTCGTGTTGTACCCTGCTGCCTCTGACACTATCTTCGACAGTTGTCCTCTCGTGATGTTGGCGTTCGGTCTGAAGTACGGCAGGTTATCCGGCCCTACACACGGCTCTCCTGGGGAGCCACATGGGTACCCTGTCACGATGTTGCGGATTGCCAGCCTGTTGATGAACGCGTAGAACGTTGAGCCTGCCGGTACATCCTGGAACATCTGCAGTCCTGGGTCGTCGTTGAAGCCAGCCGAGTTGGACACTATCTTGGATAGCTGACCTCTTGTGACCAGGTTACCAGGGCGGAAGCATGGATTGCCAGTCTCACACCCTGTCGAATAGCCGTTGATGATGCCTCTGCATGCCAGGCACCTGATGTAGGTGTAGAAGGTGTTGTCTGGCAGCACATCTGTGAACTGCATTGGACACGAGGTTGGTGTGGCTGTTGGTACCCCTGGTGTGTCGGTGGAGGTGGGTGGCACTAGTGCTGTGTCAGTCGGTGGCACTACTGCCGTATCGGTTGGAGGCACCACTGGTGTACCCGTGTCAGTTGGAGGCACCACTGGTGTATCTGTTTCGGTTGGCAATACGGGTGTGTTGGTAGCTAAGCTTGTTGAGGTGCTCGTTGCAAGCGTACCGGTTGGAGTGCTAGTGGGTGTGCCGGGCGTGTCAGTGCTCGTTGGTATGGTGGTGTTCGTACTGGTAGGTACCGTTCCCGTGGGGCTGTTAGTAGGTGTGCCGGTAATAGTAGGCGTATTTGTCGGGGCATTGGTGGGCGTATTGGTGGGTACGCTCGTAGGTGTGTTCGTGTCTGTAGGTGTAACGGTGACCGTGCCGGTGCTGCAAGCTCCCGTGATTATGATGTCATCAATGCGCCACCCTGTGGCTGATACACTGCTGTCTGTGCCTTCCCTGAACCTTACCAGCAGGTTCTGCCCTGCATATGGGCTGAGGTCCACCACACTCTGTACATACCCACTGCTCGAGGCTACCCATGCCTGCCTGCTTGCCAGCGGGTTATTGCAGCATGTGGATACCGTGCCTCCATACCCTCCTGAGATGATGTTAGCTCCCATATCAGCCCAGGTGCTCCCACCATTGGTAGAAGCCTCAAGCACTCCTCCATCGTAGTAATTGGAGCCGTTGAACTCGAAGGCGTAGTCATGCCAAAAGGTGAGTTGTGAGCCTGCCACGGGCACCACAGCAGAGACTAGGGTAAGTTGTTGGTCCGATATATTACTTACATCGGGGGCGAATGCTGAGAAGCTGCCTGAATGTGGACTGGCAGCCTGGGCAGCCCACCCACACCCACCAGGCACACAGGTGGGAACCACCGAGGTGAATGCCCCAAGCGTCCCCGACTCAAATCCTTCGGCCAGTACCACCCCACAAACTGTAGGGCTGGGTGAAGGTGTGCGCGTGCTCGTGCTTGTGAGTGTACTGGTGTTTGTGGGCGTGGAAGTAGGAGGAGTGCCCGTTGGCGTGGGGGTTGCCGTACCTCCGCCTTGCAGGCTCATGCTTCCCATATAGAGATCGAATTGATGCAGAGTGCCGTTGGCGTTGGTGCCATCGCAGTTGGCGTTATCCGCCCACATCCCGACGAACCTGCCTGCATAAGCGTCATTAGCCACGTAGTCGCCATAGTCAATGCCGTTGCCGGCATCATCAGCATTCGAGAAGCCGCCGCTCAGGCGCTGGTTGGGTGCCCAGGTGGCCCCACCATCGGTGGTATAAGTCGCATAATACTCGGAGTCGTCGTTGGGCGTATTGTTCGTGCCTCCTGAGCCGGGCACGCCGTCGTCGTTGCGCGCATCGTGGAAGCTCACTGCTACAGTTCCGCTTGTCCGGTCGAGCGCGATGTACGGCAGGAACTGGCTGCGAATTGGACCTGATGGATCATCGTTCACACGCACAGGCGCAGACCATGTCGTGCCGTCATTGTCCGACGTGCGCACATATATATCCATGTCGTTGCTTTCGTTGACAATCTCTTCCGTATAAACCATGTATACGCGTCCATTGTACGGCCCGCCGGTCGAATCCCACACAAGCCCGGACTCAGCATCGACCGAGCGGCCCGACTGTGCCGGGATATAGTCGAATCCGCCCACGTTAGTGGTCGTTACCGTGATCTGCGACCCGAAGTTCGATGGGCCAAGACCGTCCGGGTCCACATTGGCATAGATAGTGGCTGGGCCTTGCCCTCCTGTTGGGTTCTGGTACACGATCATGACCTTGCCGCCGGGGCCTACCGCGATGCCTCCAAAGCTACCGGAGGCGCTTGGCGGTGTTTGTGTGGCGGCGAACGGTCCGTAAACGCCAAGTCCTGTGACCGGCGCACCACGCGCCCTCATGCTTCCGCTCTGGTTCCAGTCTACCCACACGCTTCCAGCGCCAACGGCAATTGAAGGCTGGTCGATGCTGCCTGAACCTACTGTAAGGGGCGCGGTGAAAGTCACTCCGCCATCGGTGCTTGAGATCACATTGATCTGGTTGACCGAGCCGTTGATATACACCAGGAAGAGATTGCCGTATGTATCGAACACTGCCTGCCCATCGCAGCAAGCCACGCCTGTCGCGACCGAGCCGCGTGTCCACGTAGTGCCGCCATCGAATGAATACGCCCGGAATATGTTGTTGACCGATGCCTCATTGGAAAACGCTACCAGGTTTTGCGTATTGGTCGGGTTGATGAGTATAGCGCTCTCGGATTGGTTACCGCTTTCTACGCTGACATTGACCACAGGTTCCACGCACGCTTGCGGTTGGTAGCTCGTATCGGGCGGTGTTGTTCCCGGTCTATCTGCCGGGGGTGGAACCTTGAGCGTACCATCCTGTACATCGACCTTGGTTCCCCCCTGGATAATTGCCCCGGAGAGCGCTGCTTCTTGCGGCCCAGCGGTCGCCGGTGCGCTGCTCACCACCAGGAATGCCAATAGAACCAGGATTGCAACAGTGATTGTTGACCAGTATATGCGCCGCATATAGAACCTTCCTTCCTTGCTGAGAATAACTACCTGCAAATAACCGGATAATCATAGCGAATCGTGCGCACAAAGATGAAGCAGGGACATATAGATGGGTAACATTGGAGCAGTAGGATCGTTGTCCCCTTGAGTTCGGATGAGAACGCACTGTGTTGAGGGGCCTCAAGAATATTCTAGCGACTAGATTGTAGATTGTAGCACCTATTCTTCTCGCTTGTCAATCACCGATCCGCTTGGGGGTGCGCGCCATCGTTTAGGCGACTTTTCTGAGAGGGCGAGTTTTGGGCCAGCATTGCTCCCACCTCTCACTGAGCAGTTCGGCTCTCAGTGTCAGCACCCCTTGTGCTCCTGGTTTGCTCCAACACATGCCTGCTCCCTTGAGACGGGCACCAATCAGCCGCTTGCATGCACTCTCCACCGTGCCTGAACCAACTGGGAAGCCCAATGCCCGGTACTCGGAGTAGCGCATCCTCTCTTTGTTCGTCTGGAAGTAATGAATCTGCTCTCGTGCCGCTTCTCCCGCCTCCCCTTCACGTTTGCTCTCTCTGTGTAGAGCCACAATGACTGCTTCTACCCTTCCCTCCCATAATTCCTTCTCCCAACGCTTCACCCATCTTGCGGCGTCTGGTGTGCCCTGCCCGAAGATACCATTACCTGCTTGCCACAGGTGCTCCATGGCGTGATACCAGTCGAGTACCTCTACCCTGTTGGCAAAGTGCTCATCGAACTGTATCCAGTTGGTGGGTGCCCCATCTCCCAGACATACAACCTGCTCCTCAGGGCCTATCCCTCTCCTCCATGCTTCAGCACTCAACCGCTTTCCTGCCCGCTCCATCGAGCCGACCTCCGCCACATAGCTCTGATGGGTGGCTCAGATAGGGGGCGAGTTGTAGACCAGGTGCCAGCACTGATCGAAGCGTGAACTGAGGATTGCCGTCCGCACTGGCAACAGCTTTTCGGCACCCAGGCGGCTCCAACGCATACCTGCTCCGGCGAAGCGAGCCTTGAACTGCTTGCCTGCGCTCTCCACCGTGCCTGAGCCAATAGGGTAACCTGCTTCGCGCATCTGGGAGTAGTTCATACGATGTGCGTTATTGCTGAAGTAACCAGCCTCAATGTTTAGCTGTTCAGCTTGTTTTGGTTGCCGCTCTGCCAAGTCAGCTAGCACCTGTGCCAAGTAGCCTGCTCCACCCTCAAATAGCAGCTTTTTCTGTGCCTCTAGCCATTGTTTGGAGGCGCTCGCGTCGCCTTCGTGTGATGCTAAAGATGCTTGGGCCAGGTGCTGCGCTCCATGATACCAGTCTACCAGTTGAGCACTGTCATACAAGTGCTCGGTGGCCAGGTTCCAAATCCACCCAGCACCATCTGCTACTACCAGCGTGTGATCAGCCCTCTCCCACCCTCTGTGGTGTGCCTCTCCCCATAGCATCTGTCCGAACACGGTGGGTCCGCCTAGATGGGCTACATAGCTTTGGTTAGTAGCACGGGCACGACTATCTTCGCTTCCTTCCTCCTCAAACTCAGTGGCCAATGCAGGCTCCGTTTTATCAGCCTCCATCTCCATAGCTTCAATGTCGAAGACGCACCCCACCTTCAACTCTTTCCAACCTTCCCCACGAATGTGGATCATAGCGCCATCCATACTCGCACCCATCTTTGTGAATTGCCCAAGGCACCCCAGGCACCCCAGGCACCCCAGGCACCCCGGGCGCAAATGCGTTGGAACCTTCTGCCTTAGAACCTTCCCTCTCGACCTGTATATGTACATCGTTGGCGGAGTTGGCTGCTCTCCACCGTGCAGCCTCCACCTCTCCAAAGCTACTACCCCACTCCTGGCACAGCCTCCAAACAGTGCTGTCGGAGATGGACACACCTCCTATCTGCTCAAGTACTTGTGCCCCTCTCTCGAAGTCCACCAATCCTCCCAGCCATACTGACTGCTTGAATATCCATTCGCTCCAATGCACGTCCCACAAGTGCAACTGCTCATCCAGGGGGGAAAAGCCCCTTACGGCAGTAGGAGCAATAGTAGTAGGAGCGTTGTACTTTGATGGTGCCTATCCTGCTTTCCACAGGGTGAGCCTTCTCTCCCTTGTAGCGCATCTCCCGGTTGCACTCAGGACAAGGTGGGCCAGGTACATTCTGAGTGGAGACCTCTTGCTGTGCCAGCACCGCTTGTGCCATCTGCTCACTCAGTTGAGTGCGCAGCTTCACTACCGCCTCCTCGATCTGAGCTAGTGTGGGTTGGGGGGTGTCGGCTGACCAGCCAATCAGTTGTTCAATTGCTTGCTCTGCCTGTGCCATCAGGTCCGCCTTCATCTGTTCTCGGGTACGTTTCATCAGGAGCCTCCATGCTACGCGCAAGATCCTCCTATTATCTCAAACCTTGCCCCCTATCTGAAATGCACCCTACGCTTATTCGACATAAGCCGCCTGGTCTTGCTGGGCAATGTGATACTCCAGATAATAAGCAAAGGGAGGTGGACGGCTGGACCATCCATCTCCCTTTGCTTATTACTCCCTTCCCTTTACGGTGAATAGGTCACGGCCAGATAGACGATCTTGCTGATCTGGGCGCGAGTTGCGTTGTCTCCCGGCAGGAAGTAAGGCTTATTCCCCGGCGCTACACATGGGCCTGCGGGTGGTGTCCCGCATGGATACCCTTCCACCACGCCATGTGCAACAGCCGTCTCTATGAACTGGTAGAAGGTACTTCCCTTAGCCACGTCCTGGAATGTGTTAGTTGCTGGATCAAGCAGAGTCCAGTTCGTGGGGTCTGCGATTATGGCCGCATTTACCACGATCTTCGATAGCTGGCCCCTCGTGATGTACGCGTCCGGCCTGTAGGTGTTGTCCGGGTAGCCTGAGAAGATACCAAGATTGAAGCCGGTCTCTACATAAGGGTAGAAAGTGCTTCCCACCCTCACATCGCTGAAGTGTGGCCCGCCGCTGGTGTTGATCGGGAAGTCGAACGCCAACACCACGATCTTCGCCATCTGCCCGCGAGTGGTGTTGTTGCCCGGCTTGAAGCAATTGACGCCAGGTGCGCTGCACGGAGGCGAGGTGCTATATCCATTCACCACCCCATGACAGTACAGGTAATGCACGTAATCGTAATACCAGTTGCCAGGAACCACATCCTCGAAGCTCATCGGACAGAGGGTGGCCGTAGCGGTGGGCATGTTGGTGGGCGTGCCTGTCCTGGTCGGCGTGTTAGTTGTCGTGTTTCCGGGCGGGTTGGTAGCGGTTCTTGAAGGTGTATTCGTAGCAGTGTTGGGAGGAGCGCCGGTTGGGGTCCTGGTTGTAGTACTGGATGGCGTGTTGGTAGCAGTATTGATAGGCGTCAGAGTTGCAGTATTGGACGGTGTGCTGGTAGTTGTGTTCGACGGAGTGCCGGTCGTAGTAGTATTGGATGGGGTATTGGTAGCGGTATTGACAGGCGTGCCGGTCGCGGTGCTCGTAACTGTGTTTGTGTTAGTTGAGGTCCTGGTTGGCGTACTGGTTGGTGGTGGGGTGCCCGTTGGAGTGTTGGTGGGAATGTTGGTTGGGGTGTTGGTCGGTGCATTTGTACTACTAGGGGTATTGGTGGGTAAGTTGGTTGGGGTCCTGGTTGGAGTACTAGTTGGCGGTGTAGTGCCTGTCGGAGTACTAGTTGGCGGTGTAGTGCCTGTCGGAGTACTGGTGGGTATGTCGGTTGAAGTGTTGGTTGGCACAAGCGTACTGCTTGGGGTATTGGTTGTCGTATTTGTCCGCGTAGGAGTGTTGGTGGGCGGTAACGTGGCGGTAGGAGTATTCGTCGGAACAGGGGTGAATGTGGCTGTAGGCGTACTGGTCGGCACATTCGTAGATGTTGCCGTAGGCGTATTTGTGTGGGTTGAAGTGGCCGTAGGCGTATTGCTCGCTGTACCGGTTGCGGATGGTGTATTGGACGCGGTACTGGTCGCCGTTGACGTGTTACTCGGCGTACTCGTTACAGTGGAAGTACTGGTCGAAGTGTTCGTTCGTGTGGGGGTGCTGCTGGTCGTGTTGGTCGCCGTTGACGTGTTAGTGGCCGTATTTGTTCCGGTTGGCGTATTAGTCGGTACGCTGGTTGGTGTACGAGTTGACGTACTGGTGGAGGTAGCTGTGCCGGTGCTGCAAGCTCCCGTGATTATGATGTCATCAATGCGCCACCCTGTGGCTGATACACTGCTGTCTGTGCCTTCCCTGAACCTTACCAGCAGGTTCTGCCCTGCATATGGGCTGAGGTCCACCACACTCTGTACATACCCACTGCTCGAGGCTACCCATGCCTGCCTGCTTGCCAGCGGGTTATTGCAGCATGTGGATACCGTGCCTCCATACCCTCCTGAGATGATGTTAGCTCCCATATCAGCCCAGGTGCTCCCACCATTGGTAGAAGCCTCAAGCACTCCTCCATCGTAGTAATTGGAGCCGTTGAACTCGAAGGCGTAGTCATGCCAAAAGGTGAGTTGTGAGCCTGCCACGGGCACCACAGCAGAGACTAGGGTAAGTTGTTGGTCCGATATATTACTTACATCGGGGGCGAATGCTGAGAAGCTGCCTGAATGTGGACTGGCAGCCTGGGCAGCCCACCCACACCCACCAGGCACACAGGTGGGAACCACCGAGGTGAATGCCCCAAGCGTCCCCGACTCAAATCCTTCGCTGAACACCACACAAGCGGTAGGAGTAGGTGAAGGTGTGGCGGTAGAGGTAGGAGGCGTGCCCGTTGCTGTAGGAGTTGGCGTAGCTCCCGTGCAGCCCGGGAATTTGAAGTTCCCTATGCGTGTGCGCCAGTTGAATTGGCCTGTGGAGGCGTAATACTCGTTGGTGTACCAGAATGTGCAGTCGTCCACCGGATCTACGGTCAGGTCGCTATAGTCACCCCAACGATTGCCGGTGCCTGTTTGCGAACCTGTGCCCGCAAAGAGAGTGACTTCGCCTTGAGACAGGTTATTGATTGGGTCGGTGGAGAGACGCCCCGCGTAGCGCAACTGAGGGAATATGGAAGACGACGACGCGCTGAAGCCGACAGCCAGGTTGCCCTGCTGGTCCATCGCCGCACTGCCCAGCCATCTCCAGGTGGTATCCGGCTGGTAAGTGCTCTGCTGAACGAAACTGGGCGTGCCCGATGTGGCGTTGGTTACCTCCCACCAGCGCACGCCTGCTACCCCGCCTGAGCTAACGCTCTTGTTGCCGACCAGGGCTTCATGTCCATCGGTGAAGCGCCTGTACGCCAGGCGGAACATCGGCCTGTCGCCTATCCCGTCCAATCCGCTGGCGGTGCCCGACTGCGGCACGCAGTTGCGGGTGGCCGAACACAGGGTAGTGTAGCCCGCCGGTGAGAGGTTGGTCGCCAGGGTAAATGTGCTGTTGGCCGGAGTTGCGAAGTCCACATGGTACCGGTAAACGGGCCATGTGGACCCCGAAGCACCCATGAAAGGCGCGGGAGCGCCGGCAGGCGGTAGTATCGAGCCGTCGATGTCAGCCGGTAGCATGAAACCTATTGCCGTGGAAAGTGGGCTGGCTGTAGATAAGAAGGTGGCTGCCCCGCCCGTCAGCATAGCAGAGCGATCAAAAGCGAACGGCTGAGGCCCCAGGTAAGTGGTGCCAGCAGTGTTGAACACATTGT
Source organism: uncultured Chloroflexia bacterium (assembly GCA_963797095.1). Classification (GTDB taxonomy): domain Bacteria; phylum Chloroflexota; class Chloroflexia; order QHBQ01; family JADMIH01; genus JADMIH01. The sequence continues at coordinate 912,923 of CAWCNY010000002.1, forward strand.
CGCCCATATAATAGGCATCGGGCCACACGCCGATATGTGGGTAGTCGAAGAAGTTGGAACCGAGGTGGAACCCGTACCGGTAATAAGTCCCTGTTGCGTCGCTTGTTGTCGAGATAGCGATGCACTCGTCGGTGGGAACCGAGCTACCGGCGAACTGGCTGACCAGCCAGCGATTCGCCAGTTGATCGTATAGCACAATAGGGTCCCCGTGCCCTGCCGTTTCGCACACCCCTCCGAAGCCGTTCCAGAGGCTGATAATCGAAAGAGGGCCAAGCACGGATGCGCCGGTAGTCTTATTGAACACCTGGAAGCCTTCATTCACCATCTGCACGTATTGGGTCGCACCCACTTCGCCATCGGTGTCGGGTGGCGCGCAATTACAGATGACCCCTGGGAACGGTATGCCGTCGAAGTTGAGGATCGGTGTGGGCATTGCGAGCGGCCCCATCACCTTTTGCACAACGGTGTCGGGTTGGTCGGCGTACTGGACCATCGTGTACGGGTTCGGGTTCGCCTCCACCTCTTTACCGGGGTTGACCTGTATATTCGGCATGTCACGCAAGGGTGGCGTTTCGTCATTGTGGTACGAGTGGCCCTCGATCAGGCCCGACGGTACCTTTACCCCGGCGCGGGCCGCATTAGCTGTAAGCAAGATCGCGGCAAGCAAAAACGGGAGCGCAAGAAGATACTTCCAGTTCCTGTGGCTCTCTTTCCTCGTGTTCATCTTTACCCCTTCCTTTTCCTGTCAAAGCCCATAATGAAACCTGACCCGATCATATGAGAATGCCGATCAGCAAGCGTAGTGAAACAAGTGAGTGAAACAAGTGATGGAATATAGCCTGATCGCGCGTATGATAGCATGGACTGGCACCATGCGGAAGAGAATGCACAGCAAAGTAAAAATGCAAAGTAATTTCTCTTTGCCGGCGATCATACTATATGCTACCGGGGGCCACAATTGGATAGGTTTTGGCCGGTACTTTCGGGTAATCTCCGTGTGACTTTTCGACTACGCCTCAGCGCTCCCACAACCTCACCCCACCCATTGCCTGCTTGGTGACTGTGCAGCCTGACGCCCCGGCGGCTTTCTGGTATAATCATGGTTAGCCTTATAAAAAGGGAGTCATAGAATTGAACGTTACACGTGAAGACTTGCCGGGCAGGCAAGTTGCCCTCACAATCGAACTTGATGCCGATACCGTGAACTCGGCATTAGACCGAGCCTACAGGCAGTTGGTGAACCAGGTGAACGTGCCGGGATTCAGGCGCGGGCGCGCACCCCGCTACATACTTGAAAGCTATGTTGGCAAAGATACATTAACCGAGCGTGCGGTTCGCAACATCCTGCCAGATAAGGTGCAGGATGCCATCAAAGACCAGGATATCACTGCGATGGACGTAAGCGATTACGAGATCGTCAGTATGGACCCTGTTCAGATCAAGGTGATCATAGTTCAGCCGCCGAAGGTTGAGCTTGGAGACTACAGCAACATACGCGTCGAAAAAGAATTGAAAGAGATCACCGATGCTGACGTTGAAGAGGTTATGCTTGAGTTGCGCCGCGAAGGTGCGCCCTGGAACGAGCCTGCCGAGCCTCGCCCCATCAAAGAAGGCGATATGGTCTACCTCAACCTGGAAGGGTTTACCACTCAAGGCCCATTAGAAGCCGCCACCCGCGAGAACTTTCCCACGATTGTGGGAGTCTCTCGTGCAGGCGTGCCTGAGGTGGTGAATCAGGCCCTGGTTGGTATGAACGTGGGCGATGAAAAGGATGTTACCGACACTCTCCCCGATGATTATCCAATAGAGGAGCTTCGCGGCCTCGATGCAACCTACCATGTGACGGTGCTCTCAATGAAAGAGCAGGAACTGCCGGAGGTAGACGACGAATTCGCCAAGAAGGTCGGGTACGATACCATTTCGGAGTTGCGCGAAGCCGTGGAGGGCAATCTGAAAAACCGCGCCGAGGAAAACGCTTCGTCCAATCAACTGGACGCGATTATTGACCAACTGGTAGCGAGTTCCCAGGTGGAAGTGCCGGATGTCCTCGTCAATGAGGAACTTGACGGCATGCTCCAGAACCTCGAAGCACGCCTCAAGGAATCTCGTATAAACATTCGCCAGTACTTCACCTATAACGGCATTACCGAGGCCGAGTGGCGTGAAGCCAACCGGGAACGCGCCAGGGAGCGCGTGATCAGAACGCAGGTCCTCTCCGAATTCGCCCGCCGCGAAGGTATCTCGGTGGACGAAGATGATGTGGATGGAGAGATCAATACGATCCTGGAGCGGTTTGAGGGCGAAGAGCGCGATGCTGCCCAGAAGGTGCTAGGCGAGCACGAAGCCCGCCACGACCTCGAGGACAGGCTCTTCCAGCAAAAGATCGTTGAGCGCCTTGTGGGGATTGCCGAAGGTAAAATCGAGGCGGCCAAGCCTGACGAAACTGAAGCGGCAGAAGATGAGACCGGGGAAAGCTCTGGCGAAGCAGGCACAGCAGATGGCCTGGCTGAAGCGGGCGGCGCTGCCGAGGTGCTCGGTACAGGGGACGTAGACCTACAGTCCGAGAACGAAACAGGCGACGCCCCAGGCGGTGGCACGCCCACCACAGCGCCCGGCCTGGACGAGACCGAAAGTTAGCCCTGCCTGCTATCTCAATTGCATACAAAACAGACGTTGCCTGGCGCTTTATTCTGAGATAACATAGAGCGTCAGGCAACATCTATCTCTATCTTTGCACATTTCAAAGTGAAAGATTGAAGGCATAGGGCCTATCGGGTATAAGAGGGTTGCGAACACCAATCCTTACCCGAGGAGGACCACTATGCCTACCCCCATTATATGCGCCGATGGGAGCGTGCGCTACTTCGCCCAGACCTTCCGTCACTGCTTCAGCAAGCCTCAATTCCAGTACTTTGTTACCGTACTGCTGGCCTTGCTGTTGTGCATGGAAGCTCGTACCCTGTGTGGACTGCACCGTGCTGTGTGCGGAGGCGGAGTACGCACCCGCGCTCGCGCTTACTGTGGCCTGAGCCGCTTCTTGAGCCGCGCTCCTTGGGAAGGGCAGGCTGTTGTGGCTGCCTGGTGTGCCCGTTTCCGAGCACAACTTGCCCCCCAGGTAGCCCAAGAGCGTGCCACCTTGCGTAGTCACCACCGACGCTACACCGGTCGGGGTCGTAAGGGTCGCCTTCCTGCTCGTGTAACCTCTGTGACCGGTTCTTGATTGGAGACGACTCCACCATGCACAAGCCCAAAGGCCGCAAGATGGCTGGGATAGGCCGCCACTTCTCCTCGACGGTGGGGCACCCGGTGCAAGGGCACAACATGTTGACCACCCTGTATGTGTTGCCTACGTTGGATAGGTGCTGTCCCCAGGCTCCTTGTCTGTATCGGCAGCGAGAGGTCTGTGAGCGAGAGGGTGTGCCCTTCAAGAGCAAGGTTGACCTGCTGGTGGAGCAGATTGAGAGTTTCGAGCCGGTGGAAGGGACCGACACCCATGTGCTGGTGGACAGTTGGTTTGGGTGCAAGGCGGTATGGAAGGCGGCTCGGCAGCGAGCCTTCCATATTACCAGTGGGCTGAAAGCCAATCGCTCCATCCGAGTAGAGCAGCTTGTCGGCGGTACGAGTGCCGCCAGTGCCGCCAGTGCCGCCAGTGCCGCCAGTGCCGCCAGTGCCGCCAGTGCCGCCAGTGCCGCCAGTGCCGCCAGTGCCGCCAGTGCCGCCAGTGCCGCCAGTGCCGCCAGTGCCGCCAGTGCCGCCAGTGCTGCAGACTGGTGTTGGCAGCCTCTGCCGGAATATGTGGCGGGCTTGAGCGAGGCCGATTACGTGCTGGTACGCTGGCCCAGAAGCGAACTCGGTTGCGGTCGCGATGCCGATGCCAAAGGGGAGGTGAGCACTGTGTACGCGCATGCGATTACCACAATGGTGCGTAAGCTGTACAAGTGCCAGGTGCTGGTAGTGAGGCACAGCCTGGGTGCTCCTGTGTCCGAGACCAGATACTGGGCATCGAGTGACTTGGGGGCAAGTGTGGAGCAGTTGCTGCAATATGTAGCGGCACGCTGGGACATCGAGGTGCTGTTTGCCGACTGCAAGGAGTTGATGGGGCTTGACCACTACCAAGTGATGAGCGCCCCGGCTATCGAGCGGTTCTGGACGTTGGTGTTGGCGGCGTACCTGCTCTTGGACGAGGAGCGTGCCCGTTTGCAGGCCACCACGACCGAGACTGAACATGTTCGTGTGACCATCGGGGATGCGCGCCGAGAAATGCAGCGAGTGCATCGGCGGCACTTGCTGGATTGGCTGCATAAGCAGTTTGTGGCGGGTGTTGCTCAGGAGCATCTGTATGACCTATTCGCCGCTTGACGGGCCAGTTCTAAAATCTGCAAAGATAGAGATCTATTTACAATGGGAGAAGAAGGATGATAAACGAAGCCTCAATCAAAGCGGTAGCCGGCGCGCAATGGAACGAGCATTTCATCCGGCCCCTTTACGACTCGTATTGCTTCTCACAGATCCCGCGCCTCCTGCAATCGCTCTTTACCGGCGAAGATACCGAAATCCAGCAAAGGCTGCTTGGCCCATTAGCCGGGCGATATGATAAGGTCATCCTTTTCTTCGTAGACGCGTTCGGCTGGCGCTTCTTCGAGCGCTATGCCGATGGCTATCCGGTGTTGCGTCGCATCCTGGACGAGGGTTATGCTACCAAGCTCACTTCGCAGTTCCCCTCCACCACAGCGGCCCACGTAACCGCCATCCACACAGGCTTGCCCGTTGACCAGAGCGGCGTTTTCGAGTGGTTCTACTACGAGCCGAACATCGACGCCATGATCGCGCCTCTCCTCTTTTCGTTTGCGGGTGACAGGCAGCCTGGCACACTCCTACAGGCGGGGGTCAAGCCGACCGATGTCTTCCCTTACCCTATTGAAACTGTCTACACAAAGCTCGCCGAGGCAGGTGTACGCTCGGCGGTATACCAGTCTGCGGCTTACACGCCATCGCCGCATGGGGCTATCGCGTTCCAGGGCGCTGAGGTTGTCCCCTTCGCCAAATTTGATGTGGCCCTCACCATACTTGCCGACCGGGTGCATAGCGAAGCCGGTCCTCGCTACTATTTCCTCTACTTCGATGGCATAGACTCAATCGGGCACGAAAGTGGCCCCAACTCCAGCGAATTCGATGCTTCTGTTGGCTATGCAATGAAGCAGATCGAGAAGTTCCTGTCAGATGCGCTCCGAGGCAGTCGTGGTCGCACCCTTTTTCTAATGACCGCCGACCACGGCCAGACCGAGACCAACCCCAAAACCACCTTCTATGTAAATCGCGAGATTCCAGGCTTCGACCGTTTCGTCAAGACCAACCGCAAAGGCCAGCTCATGGTGCCCGGTGGGTCGGCCCGCGACCTCTTCCTCTATATAACGGAAGAGCACGAAGAGGAAGCCTATTCTATCCTTCGAGACCGCCTCAATGGTCGTGCCGAAGTCTACCATGTACGCGACCTTATTGCCGATCACATCTTCGGTTCGGGCGAGCCGTCCCAACGCCTTCTGGATCGTCTCAGCAATCTCGTTGCCCTCCCATACGCTGGCGAATCTATTTTCTGGTACGAGCAAGGCCGCTTCGAGCAACCCTTCTACGGCCATCACGGGGGCCTGACCCGCCACGAAATGGAAACGATCCTGCTGGCGCAAGCGTGATACGTGATACGCAATACGTGAAGACGAGAACAGGAATACGAGGTAAGTAGTAAGCAATAGTCACATATCACGTTTCATGTATCACTCGTCACGGCGACACTCGACCTGAGTCTCGCGGAAAGATGGTCACCTCCCTGACGTTGGATGTGCCGGTCAATCGCGCTACCCACCTTTCCAGGCCAATAGCGAACCCTCCATGCGGCGGCATCCCGTACTTGAACGCTTCCAGGTAGCTCTCGAACGGCTCAGTTTGCAACCCTCGCTCCTCCAGCGCGTTCAAATAGTCCTTATAGCGATGCAGGCGCTGGCCTCCCGTTACAAGCTCAAGCCCTCGAAACAGCAGGTCGAAGCCATTCGAGTAGCCCGGCCTCTCCGGGTCGGGGTGTGTGTAGAATGGCCGCTTCGCCATAGGATACCCGACCACATACAGGAACTCGGACCCGTATTCACGCATAGCCCATTCTCCCAGCCACGCCTCCTCCGACGGGCTTAGGTCGGGTTCCGCGCTCACATCCTCGCTCGTCGCCTCTACATACAGCTTCTTGGCCTCGGTGAAATGTATGCCCGGTATCGTCTCCGGGACCTCGGGCAACTTCGCACCGGCCAGCGCAACCGCCTCCGGCTCTAATGCCACTGCTGCCACCATCTCCCGTAATACTTCGGTCAGCATCGCCATCACATCCTTGTGATCCTCGATGAACCCCATTTCCATGTCCAGCGATACAAATTCGTTCAGATGGCGCGGCGTGCTGTGCGGCTCGGCGCGAAACACCGGGCCAACCTCATACACCCGCTCGAACACCCCAACCATCGTCTGCTTATAGAATTGTGGGCTTTGTGCCAGGTAAGCAGGCTCTCCGAAATAATCGATCTTGAACACATTCGCCCCGCTCTCAGTGGCGCTCGCCACGATCTTGGGGGTCTGGATCTCCGTAAATCCTCTGCTATTGAGTGCTGCCCGGAAGCCTGCCATCGACGCTGTTGCCATGCGCCACATAGCACGCGCCCTGGGGTGCCTGAGCGATAGCGCGGCATGGTCCAGGATCGTGGGCAGGAGCGCCTTGATCTGCGGGCGAAACATGTCGAACATCGGCGTTTCTACGGCGGGCGAAATCACCTCGATCTGAGGCTCGTGTATCTCGTATCCTCTCAGCGCTTGCGCTTCTGCCACAACCACTCCCTCCACGGCGATCACCGACTCATGGGGCACACGCAGATTCTCCCCGGCCATCGAATGCTCACCGGAAACGATCTGCGCCAATCCCTCCTTGTCCCGAAGGATGATAAAGCTCACCTCGCTCAAGCGCCGGTAGTGGTGTAGCCACCCCATCAGGCGCACCCGCTGGCCTTCGTGTTCGGCCAGTTGCGTGGTCCATATTCTTCTTCTCTCTTGCACAGTAGTACCTCCATAGCAGAATCAAGAAGCCCCCTTCGCCATGCGGACGAAGGAGGCTTCCGTGGTACCACCGCACTTCGCGATTGCGTTCCCATCCCTTGGGAACTCTAGCAATCGCCTCATGCCCGCTAACGGGGGCGAACCGTCAAGGCTTACTCGATTTCTCTTTCTTCCTCGCGCTCAGGAGTGTCTCCGCAGGTACCGGATGCCGCCCTCCCACCCTCGACGGCTCTCTGTGCTCCGATTACGCCTGCTACTCTTCTCCGTCGTAGCTTTTCCTGTATGATCCTACCTTACCAGATTGGCGTGTAGCCTGCAATCGGTCTGCGGTCTGACCTGTATAATCACAATGAAGTATCTTGCGATCCGGAGCGCCGTCATGCCAACCCACGATTGGAGATCGTTTCTTTCCCAGTTCAGCAAAGAGTTACTGGCCGACCCTCAGTTTCGTGCGGCTTCCCCCATCGAAGCCATAGCGTCAGGCTGGCTTGGCTTTCCCGGAGCCTCTGAGGCGCAGCTAGCAGATGCGGAGGCACGGCTCGGCACCAGGTTACCCCCTTCCTACCGGCAATTCCTTGGCACTACCAACGGCTGGCTAACTCTTGGTCATTTCATCAACAATATCTGGCCCATCGAAAAAGTAGATTGGTTCAGGGTGCGCAACCAGTGGGCCATCGATGCCTGGCAACTGGGCGAGAACTACTACAGTTCTGCCCCAACCACACGTCCTAGCGTGCCCGATGAAAAGTATTTCATCTACGGCGCAGATCAAGACCCCGCCTACCTGCGTTCCGAGTATTTGCACACTGCTCTGGAGATCAGCGATTGGGGTGATTCCGCCATCCTCCTGCTAAATCCACAGGTAGTTTTCGATGACGGAGAGTGGGAGGCGTGGTTCCATGCTAATTGGCTCCCTGGTGCCAGGCGATATCGTTCCTTCCTGGCTCTAATGCAGGATGAGTATCAAGCTTATCTCTATGTGAGAGATCACGGCTGATGCAAAGTCAGATAAAGCGGTGTTTCCCACCGCCCATCCAGGCCTTGTCATTCTGAACGAAGTGAAGAATGACATTACCAAACCTGGTGTGTCCGATCCGACTTTGCATCAGCCGTTCATGAGCCTGTGGCACACCCCCAAGGATGAAAATTGGCCAAGCGCCTGGTACAGTTGTTGGTTACAGCGCCTATTTTCTTGGCAGCCCTGTGTGAGAGATAACGACAATAGAGAGTGATCCGCATGGTATGGTATAATAGAAGAAGGCTGACCGTCTATACAGATCGCCTTACCTTATAGCCCCAAATCCCCAAAATCAGCAAAAGTTAATGACATAACATCCAATAATCCCCGAAATTGGCTGGGGAAAACCAATTGTACTCCGTTATGTCATGCAGTATAATGAGCCCAAGAGGGCAGGAGTAAGAAACATGAATCAAATTTCACCCCTGTGGACCCCATCGTCCCAGACTCAGCCTGTTGCGCCCCAGTCTGTGATCCCTTATGTAGTGGAGAGCAGCAACAGAGGTGAGCGCGTATACGATATCTACTCGCGCCTGTTGCGCGACCGCATCATCTTCCTCGGCACCCCGATCGATGATCAGGTCGCCAATGCCGTAGTCGCTCAGCTACTCTTCCTTGACCATGAGGACCCTGAGCGCGACATCCAGCTATATATCCACTCGCCGGGCGGCTCCGTAACTGCCGGTCTCGCGGTCTACGATACCATGCAGTTCGTTCGCCCCGACGTGAGCACTCTTTGTGTGGGTCTCTCTGCATCGATGGCTACCGTCCTCCTGTGCGCGGGCGCGAAGGGCAAGCGCTATGCTCTCCCTAATTCCACGATCCACCAGCATCCTGCGGGCGTTGGCGGCATCGGCGGCTACGCCCCCGATATCGAGATCCAGGCCCGCGAGCTTATCCGCCAGCAGTCGAGGGTCCGCCAGATCATGGCTGACCACACCGGCCAGTCTATCGAGCGTATATCCCGCGACTTTGACCGCGATATGTACATGGACACCCAGCAGGCCAAAGAGTATGGTATCATCGATGAGATCATGCCAACTGCTCATGCAATACCAGGCAACGAAAAGAACTCCGCCGATTCACTGATAGCGGGCGGACTCAAGCTCTAAAGTGATATGTGATATGTGGTACGTGAATTCTCACTCACGTACCACATATCACATATCACATACCAATCCGAGGAGTTGACCAGCATGGCTAGCACGAGAGGTGGGAAGCCCCAATACCGTTGCTCGTTCTGTGGTAAAAGCCAGGAAGATGTGCGCCGCCTTATAGCAGGGCCGGGAGCTGTCTATATCTGCGACGAGTGCGTGGAGCTTTGCCGAGAGATCATTGATGAAGACGATCTCACAGCATCCCACAAACCAGGCTTCAGACTGGACCGCGATATCCCCAAGCCTCGCCGTATATCCGAGATGCTTGATAGCTATGTAATAGGCCAGGACCGAGCCAAAAAGGTGCTCTCCGTGGCCGTCTACAATCACTACAAGCGCATTGTTTCCGGCATCAAAGGCGATGAGATAGAGCTTCAGAAGAGCAATATCCTCTTGCTTGGGCCTACAGGTTGCGGCAAAACTTTGCTCGCCCAGACCCTCGCCAAGATACTCGATGTGCCCTTCTCCATAGCCGACGCCACCGCCCTCACCGAAGCAGGCTACGTGGGTGAAGACGTGGAGAATATCCTCCTGAGACTCCTCCAATCGTCTGACCTCGACATACAGCGCGCCGAAAAAGGCATCGTCTACATAGACGAGATCGATAAGATTGCCCGCAAGAGCGACAACCCTTCAATTACCCGCGACGTATCGGGTGAGGGTGTGCAACAGGCGCTCCTCAAGATCATCGAAGGCACCGTCGCGAATGTGCCTCCTCAGTCGGGCAGAAAGCACCCCCACCAGGACTTCATCCAGGTAGATACCTCCAACATCCTTTTCGTCTGTGGCGGAGCGTTTGAAGGCCTGGAGGAGATCATAGCCAGGCGCGTGGGTGGGGGCGATACCATCGGGTTCGGCAAGCACCTGACCGGTGAGGAGCGGATGCGCCAATCAGCCAATCTCCTCTCCAAAGTGATCCCTGAGGACCTTCTCAAGTATGGCCTGATCCCCGAATTCGTAGGTCGCCTCCCCATAATCGTGGCCCTCGACCCATTAGAGCAGACGGCCCTGGTGCGCATCCTTGTAGAGCCAAAGAACGCCATTGTCAAGCAGTATGAGAAACTGCTTCAGCAAGACAAAGTCGAGTTGATTTTCACCCAGGATGCCCTCGAAGCCGTGGCCGACAAAGCCCTCAAGCAGAAAACCGGCGCTCGCGGTCTGCGCACGATCATCGAGGAGATTCTGCTCGACGTGATGTTCGACATCCCATCACAAGAGAGCGTGCGTCAGTGTGTGATCAATCGCGAGGTAATAGAGGGCACGCGCCCTCCCCTCCTTGTTACCCGCAACGACCGTGGTCGCACTATCGAACGGGGCAGCACCAAAGACCTCGAAGAGAGCGCTTGATCCCTTCGCGGAATCTGAAAAACATGGGTCATCCCGAATTTTAGATTCAGCTTCCCAGGTGTATAATCTGCTTCTAAAATAGGCAAAATGGCGGCGAAGCCGCCATTTTGCCTATTTTAGAAAGCCCCTCCCAAAATTGGGGATGCCTTATGTTTCCTACCTGACCTTCGGTCCAGAACTTCGCTGTCTTTGGCTCTTGCGTAGAAACGCAATGCTCGTTACAATCCAGGTGTTGTTCGTAGAGCCCTGTTGAATATCTGCCGTTGCTTGCAATACGGCCGAAAGGGTACCTTATGCTTACTCACCCGTTGCGCTCTCGCCTCCCTATTCTGGGGGTTGTTGTTCTTTTGCTCTCCCTTTTGCCCTGGCAAGGCTCGTCCCGTGCAGTTGCCGCCCCCGTTGCCCAATCAGGCGACAGGCTGGTGCTGGCCTTTTACTACGCCTGGTACAGCCCCGCCGACTTCGCCAAGGGCCAGATGCTCGATACCCCCTCCAGCCCCTACGACTCCAATCAGCCTGAAACAATCGAGAGGCAGGTGCGCGAGGCTGCCGGGGCCGGCATAGATGGTTTTATCGCATCCTGGTCTGGCCTCGATACGCAAAGCGATGCCAACTTCGGAAAGCTCCTCGATACAGCAGCCAAGAACAACTTCAAAGCCACCATCTATTTCGAGACAGACTCGGTCGTGCAGCACGGCGACGTAACAAGCCAGCTACAGGGCCTCCTTGCCAAATACGCCAGTCACCCCGCCTTTCTCCATTGGAACGGCAAGCCTGTGATCTTCTTCTGGTGGCCGCAGGCGGTGGGCGGTGCGGCACAGTGGCAGGCGGTACGTACCGCCGTTGATCCGTCCAATGGGCAGCTATGGTCTGTCGATACCACCGATACCTCCTACCTCGACGCGTTCGACACAATACATTTCTTCAGCGCGGGCAAGTGGACTGGCACCACCGATGCTGGCAAAGTTGATGCTCAGTGGCGTACAACTATCGACAACTACAACAAACAGCACGGCACCAACCGTCTCTGGGTGGCGGGTGTGATCCCCGGCTGGGATGAAAGCAGAGTGCTGCCGCCACGCCCCGACGCTAAAGTCTTTCCCAGGAACGACGGCGCGCTCTACAACGACATGTGGAAGGGCGCAATCGCCAGCAATCCTGTATGGATCACTATCACCAGCTACAACGAATGGTACGAAGGCACGCAGATCGAGCCTGCCTCCTCTTATGGCACGCGCTACCTCGACCTGACAAAGCAAAACATCCAATCCTGGAAAGGCGTTGCTTCTGCTCCACCCACGCCTGCACCTGCGCCTGCACCCGTCTCCAACCCCGGCGCAGGCGATTCATGCGCGGGCGGCACTCTATTCCCCGAAACCCAGCTTGTCATCTGCAAAGCGATGGAGAGCTACTGGCGTGCCAACGGCGGCTTGCAGCAATTCGGCTACCCCATCTCCAACTCTTTCAGCGAAAAAAGCGCCCTCGATGGCAAGGCCTACACCGTCCAGTATTTTGAGCGCGCAGTTTTCGAGCTACACCCCGAAAATGCGCCGCCCTATGACGTACTGCTCTCCCAATTAGGCACCCTCGCATATCGCCAGACCTATCCCGATGGCGCTCCCAACCAGCATCAGAACCAGGAAGGCGGCAGGCTCTTCCCAGAAACGGGCAAGTGGGTAGGAGGTGGGTTCCTCCAGCGCTGGGAGAACAACGGCGGCCTCTTCGTCAACGGCTACCCGATCACAGACGAATTCCAGGAGCAACTCTCCGACGGTAATACCTACGTGGTGCAGTACTTCGAGCGTGCCCGCTTCGAGTTCCACCCTGAGAACCCTCCACCCTACAATGTGCTGCTGGGTGCGTTGGGCCTACTGGCGTGGGACCAGCATGGAGGGCAGTAAGGGGAGGAGTGCAAGCGAGCGCGATCTATTATTTGTAATACTGTTGTAACACTTTCGTAAGCAGTTTTACCCATAGGTAAGCAAGCGCAAGTACGATAGGTGCGAGACCTGTGCGCCCTACCTCCGGCGAACTCGAGCCGGGCCAGGTGTTCCAGATTCACACCTATCCACACTTATCACGAAAGGAAGCAACAGTGATGTTCAAAACAATCAGGAAGTTCGCGCTCGCTTTCGCACCTGTTCTGGCCGTTCTCGCGCTTGTAACTCCTGCTCTGGCACAGACAGGCAGCGTATTTACAGATCCCCCCAAGTCGTACACGCTTACCACCGGCTGGTATCAGGGGCGTGCCACTTTTTACTACGACTTCGGTATGAATTCCCCCGTTGACAAGAGCAGCGGCAAGGTAATACCCGCCCCCATTTATGTCCTCATAACAGGCATGGACGCTGATGGCAACCCCATTATGGTCCCCGACCAGCGCAACATAATAGACGTGGTGCCCGGCGACGCAGGCTATTCCGACCTTTGGCAGGTCAATCTCGTGGTCGTTCCCTCTGATTACGTTGCAAACACCTTCAAGTCAGCCGACGACGTGAAGAACTCAGGTTACCAGACGATCGTACCAGGTCTGCTTGTGAACTGCCCGGTCGTCCCCCTAAACTCCACTCTATCCGAGCCTAGTCCCGCCTCCGGCAGCACCACTCCCACCAAGGGTTGGTACAAAGGACAGGAAGTCGACTACTTCGACTTCGGCCCAAACCCCAACTCAACAGCTCCCATCTATGCCTTCATCACCGGCTTCGACTCCTCGGGGATGCCCCAGTTTGTTGACGGCCAGCACAACATCATCGACGTGCTGCCCGGCCTGGATGGCTACAGCGCATTCTGGGATGTGACCCTCGTAATGGTCCCCGATGGCTACCAGGCAAACTCGATCACCACTCGCCAGCAGGTGCTTGATTCAGGCTACGATATGATTAACCCCGGTCTGACAGTCAATTGCCCCGTCATCCGCACTGACGATGCGGTCACAGGCAACACAGGCCCCGTGGTGGTGGTCGGTATGCCTCACACGGGCGCTCCCGCCGGCGATAACCTCGCCATCTGGACAGCACTGGCAGCAGGCCTCGCGGTAGTGGCCGGTCTGGGCCTTCGCTTCAGAAGCTCAATCGTCTCAAAGAGCCGCGCCAACTAGCATATCCTCCTTCCTTCAAGCGTTGAATGGGTGCGTTCGTGGCGTGCCCATTCAACGCTTAATTCCCCAGCCAATCGGTCACAGCAGTGGGCAGATTGACGCTGGGTCCCCTCTTTATTGTGCAATCGGGCAGCGAGTTGAGGAATGCCTGCCCGTAGTATTTCGAGAGCACCCGCCGGTCCAGCACGGCCACCACTCCCCGGTCGTTCTTGCTGCGGATCAACCTGCCAAAGCCTTGCTTGAACTTCAAGATCGCCTGCGGCACCGAATACTGCGCGAACGCGTTGTCGAACAACTCAGACCGAGCCGCGAACACCGGATCGCTCGGCACCGAAAAAGGTAGCTTCGCGATCACCAGCACCGACAGCGCATCCCCCACCACATCGATCCCCTCCCAGAAAGAGGACGTACCCAGCAGCACCGTGCGTGGATTGCTCTTGAACCGCTCCAGCAACTGCTTGCGTGAGCCGTCGATATTGTGCCCCAGCACCATGATCCCGCCGTCTTCCAGCGACCTCTGGATCCCCCTGTAGGTGGCCCTCACCGCGCTGTGTGACGTAAACAAAATGAGCGCGCGTCCAGCCGATGCCTTGCACAGTGCGATAAGCGTTTGCTCTAGGGCTCTCTGGTAGCCCGCCATGCCAGGCTCCGGCATATCTGCGGGCACGTACACAAGTGCGGCCTGCCCGTAATCGAATGGTGACGACAATTGCAGGTCTACCCCTGTGCGTAGGCCCAAACGCTCGCGTACGTACGAGAAATCGTTGTCGGTTGACAGTGTGGCCGAGGTAAGCACCACCGTCTTCTTCTGCGAGAAAAGGTGCTCGTCAAGCAGCGGGCCAACGTGCAGGGGTGCGCACTTCAGGGCAACATCCCCGCCTCGCGCTTTCGCCTCCAGCCAGTACACCGCCCCATCCTCCGGGTTGGTGACCGCCGAGTTAGCGTTGGCCCGCAGGTCGTGCAGCCGCGTGATGTGGTTGCGTAGCTCAATTGCCACGTCAGAATATGAGGCCACCTCGTCGCCGTCCACACTCCTCGGCATTGAGTTCCAATCTACATCCCCCAGCAGATTATTGATCCTGGTCAATCCCTTCTCTATATCGGCCAGTTGCAGCCCCAGGTTGTCCCACACCAATTCAAGATGCCCCCACGTTGGGTGCTTGCGCACCTCCTCCGTGATCCTCTGCCGCAGGTCATACACGTTTTGCTCGTCGTGGTACACGTCCAGTAGCGTGATAAGGGTGGCGAACATCTCCGAGGCCGAACCTTTGGCCCGCTCTATGGCCGTGCGCAAGCCCGCCGATACCTCGTCCACCGACACCAGCAAGTTTCGCATTGATGACACCCGATTGGCCATAGACGATGGGCCTTCCCGTCCTCCGCCATTGTCTTTGCCTCGCCCTCCATCCTTGCCCTTCACCCCTGACATCTCCCTGGCGAGCGCCGCATGCAGTTTGCTCAGAAAGTCGTCCGACACACCCAGCGAATTAGGCGGGGCGTTCAACTCCGTCAGCAACTTCATCGTTGATGGTCGGTCCACCGTGAAGCCGAGCGCATCCGTCGCTTCGTCTTCCAGGTTGTGGGCCTCATCGATGATCAGATGGTCGTATTCGGGCAGCACGCCACCGCCCATAGCCAGGTCGGCCAGCAGCAGCGCGTGGTTGACCACCAGTATATTGGCGCTCTTTGCTCGCCGTCGCGCCCGGTCGAAGAAGCACAGTCCCTTTTGCCTTACCTGGCACTCATACAGCGGGCACCCTTCCTCGCTCACGCAAACGTGCTTCCACACTTCGTTCTCGTCGTTCAGCAAAAGCAATTCGTTTCGGTCGCCTGTTTCGGTCTCCGGCAGCCAGATCATAAGCTTGACCATCACCCGCAACTGCTCTATCGAGGACGGCGACCCCCTGCGGAACGAGTACCATCGCCGCAAGCAGATATAGTTTGCCTTCCCCTTCAGCAAAGCCGATTTGAATTGCCCTGAGGACGAAGCGCGAAAGCCGGATGACGAACGTCCATTGCCGTCGTCCTTCGTCCTTCGTCTTTCGTCTCCGAACCGACCTTCGTCTTTTGTACTTCGTCCTTCGTCCTCTCCATATTCCCTCAGCAGCCTATCCAGTATCGGCAGATCCTTATGGAACAATTGGTCCTGCAAATTGATCGTGTTGGTCGATACGACCACCCGCTCGCCTGTGCGAAGCGAGTAGAGGATCGACGGCAGCAGATACCCGATGCTCTTACCCGTGCCCGTGCCCGCCTCCAGGATCAGATGGTGGCCCCTATTGAGCGCATTGGCCACCGCCTGCGCCATCTCGATCTGCTGCGGGCGATGCTCGTAACCCGCGAACACCCGCGACATCGGCCCGCCCGGCGCTAATATACGCTCGATCTCAGCCGGGTCCAGTGGGGGCTTGTCCTGCGAATACTCCTTCGCATCCTCGTCGCTCTCAGGCTCGTAATACGGCTCATCGAAGGGGTGAAGGAATCCCACATCAAGCTCGGCATCCGACAGCCCTTTAGCCGACAACTGCGAACGTATGGACGAGCCGGACGAGAAAGCGTTGCGCGACTTCTCGTACTCAACCTCGCGGAACAGGTGCCGCAGGGGCCAATCGCTTCTCTCGGTGGCCTTGCCGATCTCGGCCAGCACCTCCAGCGGTATATCCTCGATCCGCTCGCGCAGCGCCAGGAACACGTTCATCGTAAGCTCGGCGTCGGTCACGGCCCGGTGCGCTCGACCTTCACCCTCTTTCACCCCCAGCTTCTCGGCCACCGCCCGCAAATTATAGACAGCCGCTTCGGGCACCAGCAAAGTAGCAAGCTCGAACGTATCCCACGATACATTCCGCACATGGATACCCCCTCGCGCCAGCATGGCAAGGTCCAACTCTACCGATTGCCCGATCACCGGGCTATCCCCCACAAATTTTAGGAAATCACGCGTGATGCTTTGTATCGAAGGGGCGCGCGCCACATCGCTTGCTCTAATACCGGTGAGCTGCGTGACCTTATAAGGTATAGGTTGATTAGGGCGCACAAAGCTCTCCCAACGGTCCACGATCTGACCGTCACGGAACTTTACTGCCCCGATCTCAATGACCTCGTCCCGGTCGGGGTGCATACCGGTAGCCTCGAGGTCCAGCGCGATATATGTCCGCAAAGCGGATTTGCGGCCTTTCTAGGCCAATGGCCGGTAGGGGATCCTGGGCGCGAAATGTAAGACGCAACATAACCGGTGAGATTCGCCGAACATGCCTCGAACCATGCCCGGTCACATCTCATGCGACGCTCATTCTACTACCTCTCAGGCGCAGATGCAATAGGTATTCCCCAATTATTCTCGTTCAGGCTAATAATCTGTTTATAAGGTAGGGAAAATTGCAGGTTTGGTTGCCAATTTCCCCTATCCTGGAATGCCTCTCTTGCCAGGGAGATCTTCGTGGGCGGCTAAAGAAGTAGGCATGGTAAAATGAATATATGAACCACCCAGTCAAGGGACGACATATCCCTAGAGCGTTCTTCCTTGCCCTTGTATTCATGCTGGCAAGCGCGGGAGTAGCCGCTGCCTGCCCCACCGCTACCCGACCCTATGAAGGCGTCGGTGAAGCCAAACTGATCTTTGTCGGCGATCTGATGATGGGTCGCTATGTGGGTAGCACCCTTCTCCGAACCAACAACTACGACCCCCCCTTCGCCCCCATCAAATCCTACCTCTCCTCAGCGGACCTCGCCATCGGCAACCTCGAAGGCCCCATAGTGCCCAGGGGTACAATCGCCATCCCTCCACCCGCCCCCAACGAGCTTAACCTCACAGGCGATGCCCGTTCCGCCTATGCCCTCTCCAGGGCAGGCTTCGATCTTCTGTCGGTAGCGAACAACCACGCCCTCGACGCAGGCACTCCCGGCCTCAACTACACCATCACCTACGTCAGGCGTGCAGGCATGGCCCCCTTCGGCATCGACCCAGGCCCGGCCAACGGCGGCCAGAAGCCCGTAATCCGCACCGTACATGGCCTCAGGATCGCCTTCCTCGGCTACACCACCGTCATGAACATCCCAGGCACCGGCGGCGTAGCCTTCGTTCGCCCTTATGTGAAGGCCGATCTCGACCGGGTCACTCGCGAGGTCAAAGCCGCCAGGCAGTCAGCCGATCTCGTGATCGTGATGATGCACAGCGGCACCGAATACGCCATACAGCCCAACAGCGACCAGAAGACCCTGGCGAAAACCCTGGCAGATGCGGGCGCTGACCTCGTAGTGGGCGCTCACCCGCACGTTGCCCAGGGTACGGAAACCCTCTCCAGCGCGGGCCACACCACCCTCGTGGCCTACTCCCTCGGCAACGCCCTTTTCGACCAGGAAAGCCGCCCCGAACTGCGCCAGGGCCTCGCCCTCGAAGCCACAGTAGACCGCGATGGCGTGCGCACAGCCCGCCTTGTCCCTCTACAGATTGTCACAGGCGCGACGGGCTACACCATGAACCTGTGCGACAATCCCACTTGTAGCCTGCCTATCGAACGCGCCTCTCAAAGCACCTCTCCCGACCTCCAATGGCAGGTACAGTGGTCGGCCACCCAGCCGACCGGCAAAGCCCTCGTCTACAAGCGCCCCGCTACGTCTGATTTATCCTCCCTGGAAGACCTCGGTCTCGGTGTGCCCACCCGCGTTGATCTCAAAGACGGCACCCTCTCAGTCTCAAGCCTCGACAAGCAATCCCAATGGCAAACCGTCTGGACCACCGAAGCAGGGTGGCGCGTCACCGGCTACTCGGTCGGCGATGCCAACGCCGACGGCACACCCGACCTGATCTACACCCCCTGGAAGCACAGCCTCACCTCCGAGCGCCCTGAAGGTGGCGGCCTCGACGTGAACATGGAGGGCGGCGACCTCCTCCCTCACATCTACATCAACACCTATCGCGATGGCGACATGAAACCCCTCTGGCACGGCTCCCCTCGCCCTGCCCCCTTGCTGGGTGTGGTGACAGCCCCCATAGGCAAAGACGGCAAGCCCCTCCTCGCGACCCTCGAAAGCAGCGACCCCACCGTAGAGCGCGCCCCCGGCAAGCTCACACTCTGGGAATGGACCGGCGGCTTCGGCTTCGAACTGGCGGCCACCATCCCCGGTGCTTACTCCAACGTCTGGTCCGACGGGCGGGTGCTCCTGTTCAAGTAAGGAATTCTCGCAAAGCTGTATTGAACGCCTCCGGCTCCTCGACCATAGGCAGGTGCCCCGTATTCTCGATCACCACGTGCACCGATCCCTCGATCCCTGCGTGCATCTTCTCGGCCTCTACCGCCGGGATGATCTGGTCTTCCCCTCCACTGATGATCAGCGTCGGCACCTTGATCCGCGCCATATCCGGGGTTGAGTCGGGCCTCCCCACCATCGCGTGCAGCGAATCGATCACCCCTCGCTTGCCCTGCCTCAGCATCATCGCGTGCACCCACTCGGCGATCTCTTTGTCCTGCTCGTAGGTCGAAGGCGCGAACACCCTGGGGAACATCCCTTCTGCCGCTGCCACCGCCCCCTTCTCCTCAACGCTCTGCGCTGTCTTATATCGCCCCTCCCGCGCTGCTTCTGTGTCGGCCCCCGGCCTGGTCGCCACCAGTATCAACTTCTCCAGCATCTCAGGGAACTTCCGCACAAACGCAAACGCGATATACCCGCCCATCGAGTGCCCGGCCAGCACGATCTTCTCCACTCCCGCCGATTTCGCCCAACCCGCGATAGCATCCGCGTAATCGTCCATTCCTGCTTCCCTGTTTAACTCCAGCGGCTCTGACTCGCCCATTCCAGGCATATCGGGTGCAACCACCCACATCCCACCCCCAGGCCCCTCCAGTTGCTTCTCCCACAGGCTCCCGTCGAACGGGAACCCATGCACCAGCACAAGCGGCGCTCCATTCCCTTTCCCCTCGCCGCGCTGCCTCACATTCAACTTTGCTTTCAACTTTGCTGCTGCCATCGCCTTTGCCTCCTGTTTAGAGTATATTCTCATCACATGCTGATGCTCTGCTCTCCTTTTCCTCGAACCGTGCCACTATACAATGCGCAATTCGCGTTTATCAACCCATTGAACTTTCTCTACCCTCACCCCACGCGCTACCGGCGTGGGGCTTGTTTTGCTTGCAGCCGCTCTCTGGGGCACTCTCGGCACCCTCTATAAGATCGGCACCCAGCAATACGGCCTCACTCCCCTCTCCATAGTCTTCTGGCGGGCCGCGCTGGCCGCCATCATCCTCTGGCTGGCCTTCGGTATAGTCACTCCCCTGGTGGGTGGCGGTTGGCGTTCCGTGCGCGTTGAGAAGCGCGATCTTCCCCTCTTCGCCGCCTTCGGTCTCCTCGGCGTGACCGCCTTCTACATCCTCTATATCTACGCAGTGGTGCTTGCTGGCGTGGCTGTGGCGGTCGTCCTCCTCTATACTGCCCCCGTCTTCGTCTCCCTCATGTCCTGGCGCTTCCTGGGCGAGCCATTCACCCACCGCAAGACCCTTGCCCTCCTCCTCGCCCTCACAGGCTGCGCGCTGGTGGCTCGCGCCTACGACCCTGCCCTTCTCAGCGTCAATGCCCCGGCATCCTGTGCGGCCTCGGTGCCGGCTTCACCTACGCCCTCTACAGCATCCTCGGCAAATTCTCTCTCAGGCGCGGCTACGGCATCGCCACCATGTCTCTCTACATCTACTCGATTGGCGCTCTCGGTCTCCTCCTGGTGGCCCTCCTTGCCGCGAGCATCTCCCCAGGTATATCAGATATCACCCTGGTGGTCGCCCCCGATCCGGGTGCGTGGCTCCTCCTGCTGACCCTCGCCCTTTTCGCCACCATCGGCGGCCTCTACGCCTACACAGCGGCTCTGCGCCACCTCGAGGCGGGGGTCGCCAGCATCCTTGCCACCTTCGAGTCGGTGGTTGCTGCCACCTCTGCCTATTTTGTGGTGGGCGAAAGCGTCGGTTGGCCCCAGGCTCCCGGAGGTCTTCTTATCATCCTGGGCGTGCTGATCCTCCAGATACAACCCCGAAAAAAGTTCTAAATATGCCAAGATTAATGTTTCTTACTACTTCCATTCCTGGAACAATTGTGATAATATAGGCCCATCAAAACGGCGCGAAGGCTACCCTTCACGTTATCAATGACGCTGTCGAGCGTCACTATTGCTACGGCTGGCGGCCCACGCTGTAGCGCCGGTGAGGCCATCAATCCAATATCCACATGTCAAGTCAAGAGAGGAGAGCAGGATGCCAAAGGTCAGACCTTTACTCATTTTGGCCGTAGTTGCCTTACTTGGTGCTATAGCCATTCTTGGAGCCTTCGCACTAGGTAATCAGGGAAGTACTGTAGCTTCGAGCGGCACGGAGCTAACGGTACCGAGAGCAAACATGGGAATGGCAGCCAACTTCCAGGCATCGCCAGCCACAGGCAAAGGGAGCACAGCCTCCCTCCCCTTCGCCAATATTCGGGTCAACCAGGACCAGGGAATAGAAGCTCAAAATGAGCCTTTCATAGCTGTCAATCCGTCCAATGCCCGCCACATCGTGGTAGGAGCCAACAACTGGGAAGCAGGCAATGGCCGCTTCGAAGTCACAGCCTACGTCTCCTTTGACGGAGGAGTGAGTTGGGCCACCTCCCACCCATACATCGATAGGAACGCAGGTCGCCTCAACGCCGCAGACCCCACAGTATCATTCGGGCAGGACGGAACGGTGTACTTCGGGTTCGTAGCCATGACCCCAGCCCCAGGAGCAGTGGCAGTGTCCACCTCCCATGATGGAGGGCTGAGTTGGTCCTCCCAAAGTTGGGCCACCCCCTTCACCACCCAGGCGGACAAGCCGGCCATAGCAGAGGCAGCGGGCAAGCTGTACGTCTTCTACCAGAACACCTCCCTGATGAGCACAGTATCCTCAAACGGAGGAGCAAGCTGGTCAGCAGCCTCCACGATAGAGGCAGGAGGGAAGAACGCAGCCCCAGTAGTGGACAGCCACGGCAACGTATATGTCTTCTACAACACCCCCACCGCCATCAGGGTAGCCCGCCCAGGAATGGGAAGGATAGTGACCGTGTCGGACGCAGTAGCGCTGCAATCGAGGCCGGTGCAGTACCGAGCGGGAGTATACCCGACAGCGGGAGTAGACGGGCATGGAGTGCTGTACGTAGCATGGGCAGATGGTAGGAACATCAGCACAGGCAACGACATCATGGTCTCACGGTCAACCAACGGGACGAGTTGGAGTGGAGCCGAGAGAGTGAACACAGACGCAGGGTATGCAGACCAGTTGATGCCGGCGCTAAGTGTAGGGAGAGACGGGGCAGTATCGATAGCATGGTTAGACACTCGGAATGACCCGTCAAGAGTGAACTACGACGTGTACATGGCCCGCTCAGAAGATGGAGCAAGCTGGAGTGGGGCAAACAGCAGGGTAAGTGCGGTATCATCGAACCCGAACAACGACCCGAGGATGCAAGGGCAGCTAATCGGGGACTACTTCGCACTAGGAGCGGGAGATGGAGGAGTGTACGTGGTATGGACAGACACTCGGAATGCCAACGAGGACATCTACCTCGCTCCTGTCCCTACCTCTAACAACTAACTTAGCCCTTTAGGATTTCAGGGTTCGCGGGAGGTCCAGGCCGCTGGCTCTCCTGCAACATCGGAGCTATCAGGGCAGAGGAACGGCTTCGAGACGGCTTCGCGTAAGCGAAGCCGTCTCATTCTTAAAGCGCCCATCCAGGCGCACGTATAACTGGTATAATAGGGTGCTCCAAACGAAAGGTATGTACTCATGCCTCGATCTTCCAACTTCTTTTCCCGCGTTCTATACGCTTGCCTTCTTTTTACTCTCCTGGCCCTGGCACTAGTAATATCAGGCGCTCATTCCACGGCAGGTATGACCATCCCTGTCCAACCCATCTCACCCAACTCTTTCTCCTCCATTATCTGGGGCACCGATATCAACGTAGGTCTGGGGATTGGACTACCTGCATTAGACCCCTCTATTCCGGAAGCGAACAGCCGTCGCAAAGATCACGTTATGGGCATCGATCCGGCTAACCCGAACCATGTCACGGCGGCATTTGTTCAAGTTGACATCGGTTTCGAATCATACTATGCGAACAGCACCAACGGCGGCCTCACCTGGTCAAGGGGCAGGCTCGCCTACCCCAACGGCTTTAGCTCAGGTGGTAGCGTGAGCTTTGCCTACGATGCTCACGGTGTGGGCTACTATTCGTCCCTCGCCATCTCCGACACTCTCGATGCGCTCTTTGTGTACACCTCCACATCCGGCACCTCATGGAGCCAGCCGGTGCCAGTAGACATTTACTCGCACAGCGAATACCGCTACCTCCCTACCATCGCCATCGACAAACGCACATCGGGCACGGACGCCGGCAGCGCTTACATCTTCTACGAAAACTACGGCAGCTACGATCCCTACTTCCTCGGTATCTGGGGCAGATACTCGCGCGATGGCGGCCTAACCTGGAGCGACGAATTTCAGGTGTCGGGTCCCACTCACTATTATGCTCACGGCCCCATCTCCCAGGTAGCATCGGATGGCACAGTCTACGTCGCTTACGAGTTCAGGCCGTCGAACCGGATATACAATGCGTCGGAGCTTTATCTCGACCGCAGCACCGATGGGGGTGTTACCTGGGGTCCCGATAGCCTCATCTCGGGCGCGCCAATTCAGGATATGGGTGCGCCCGACTGGAAAGAGCTTGAGCTGACCCTCACCGTAGACCAGAGCGATAGCTGCAATATGATACGCATCAACCACTACCCAACCATTGCCGTATCGCCGACCGATCCCAACACTGTCTATGCGACCTGGAACGACGGTCGCTGGGAAACCTCATTCCCTGGCTGCGCCACCGGCACAGGCAGGCACTCCGACATAGCTTTCAGCAAGACCACCGATGGCGGCGCTACATGGTCAGCGCCCATACGCGTCAACGACGATACCCTCGGTAACGGCGTAGATCAGTTTATGCCCACAATAGGGGTTGCCTCTGACGGCACTGTTGGCATCGCTTTTTACGACCGACGCTACGACCCCAACCACCTCAACTATGATCTCTCCTATTCCGAGTCGACCGACGGCGGAGCCACCTGGAGCGCCAACCAGCGTGTGAGTGATGTTTCAAGCGACCCCAACAGGCTGGTTGACCTCAAGAGCATAGACGATATAGGGATGCGCAAAGCCCTGGTCTTTGGCCCTGACTACGCAATTGCGTCCTGGGTAGACACCAGGCTCGGCTCCCAACAGGGCGAATTCTTCATCGACCGGGGCATTATTGAAGGCACGCCCACAACTCCTACACCCACACTAACCCCCGGCACTCCAGTTTCGACCCCAACTCATACTCCAACAACTACCGTTACCCCCACTGCTGAAAGCTCGTCTACTCCTGTAAGCGCATCGCCAACCTACACTGCTCCACCCACATCGACAGCTACCTCTACAGCTACCTCTACAGCCATCGCTACGGCGACCGCCACAATTGCCCCCACCGCCTGCACCATCCAGTTCGCGGATGTGCCCCCAGGCAGCACCTTCTACACATTTGTGCGCTGCCTGGCATGCCAGGGCATCCTCTCAGGTTACCCTTGCGGTGGGCCGGGCGAGCCTTGCCAACCTCCCGACAATAACCCCTATTTTCGCCCCGGTGCCAACATCACCAGGGGTCAGCTATCGAAGGTAGTATCCAACGCCGCCGGTTTCAACGACCCGGTCAGCGGCCAGACCTTCGAAGACGTGCCTCCCGGCTCCACCTTCTACGAATATATTGAGCGCCTGGTTTCAAGGGGTGTTATGTCAGGCTACCCATGCGGCAACCCTGAGCCATGCGTACCCCCCGGCGACCGTCCTTACTTCCGACCTAACAACGACGCCACCAGGGGCCAGATCTCCAAGATCGTAGCCAAAGCCGCTGCTCTCAACGATCCTCCCGGCACGCAACTATTTGAAGACATGCCTCCCGGCTCCACCTTCTATACATTTACTCAGCAGCTAGCCAACCTGGGAGTAATATCGGGCTACCCATGCGGCAACCCTGAGCCATGCGTACCCCCCGGCGACCGTCCTTATTTCCGACCTAACAACGACGCCACCAGGGGCCAGATCTCCAAGATCGTATCTAACACCTTCTTCCCCGAATGCTCTCCATAAGCCAAACAGGAGGAGCAGGGGATATATTCTACTTTCGGGCCGGTGCGCGCTCAGGAACAGGTTGCATCCTGGTTGGGTATAGCATCGGCATGGCAGGTGTGGTCTGAGCTTTGCCTGCCATCGCCACCAGGCCGGTCGCTACTGCCTTGTCCTTCGAGTGCCCGGCTCGGGCCGAGATTACCCTGTAGATAGAGCCAACAAGCACGCTTGCTGCGCTGCCCCAGTAGAGGGCGCTTGCCCACCAGTTGCCGCTGTCTGTGCCGCTTTGCAGGCCGTGAATGAGCACCATCAAAAAGAGCGCGAAACTGAGCGAGTGGATCAGCCGCCAGGTGCGCACGCCAAGCCTGGAGCGGAAGTAGTAGCTGAAAGCGACTACCGACAGCGAATAGATCGCGACCTGCCCAAGTCCAACCCACTGTGGCCTGTAGCTGTCGGCCATGAAGGGCACAAGCAGCTGGCCCAATGTGTAGCTCATGTACTGGTCGCCCAGTAAGATAAGCGCGTGCAAGGTGCCGAATCCCAGGCCCAAAAGGCTTGTGAACTTGTGTATTTCAAAGCTGGACGGCATCCCCGGCCATCTGCGCCCCAACTTGCCGGTGATACCCAGCCCTGCGAGCATCGACATCCAGAGGAGGAAATAGGCGACGAATGCGCTTGCCCTCGAAACATACCAGTAGGCCTGGGGCGTAGGCCCTGAGAGCGTTTCCATAATAGCCGGGATCATGATCGGAGCTACCACCAACGCCATTACCGCTCCTAAGATTATGGACAGTATCACCCAGACGGGTGTATTGAACCGTTTCCTGGTGGTGCTTTGTTGACCGGTCTGTTTTGATGTTATAGGCTGGAACATTTCATGTGCCTCCAGTGGCTTTCTTTCTATAGGGAAGCTATGCGGCTACCTGGATGAGCGTGTGCTGGTGAGCGCCGCCGGTGCCTGGGCTTCGACCACGGGTGTTGCGGTTGCACTTACTGTAGTGACTTCCGCAGCGTCCACAGGCGTGGATGTCGCGCTCACTGTGGTGGCTTCCGCAGCAACGACGGTTGTAGCGGTCGCGACCTGGGTGGCCGCTTCGGTAGGTACTTCGGTGGCGGCTGCGATAACGACAGAAGCCTGGTTTGAGCTATCGGCCTGGGTGACCTGCGCCATTTGCGCGTCCTGCCCCGTGAAGGCCGCCCATGCAAGCAGGGTAGCAACCATAGAGGTGGCGACCATGGAAGCGTGAGCGGCCTTTGCCTTGCGTGCCGATGATCTTGCCTGAAGGACGTTTTTCTTTATAGTCGGGTCCGGTTTGTTTGCGTATCTTGAGTTCATTGTTCTATTTATCCTGGGGTTTTCTATGATCGGCATGCAAGTTGTGAAAGTTATGTAGTTGGCCCAGGTCCTCTTTTCTCTTCGTTGGTTTCATTTTAGCTTTGTATTCTTGAGATTTGATGGGAATGGGTGGGCATCTCTCCAATGTTTCTCCAATGATGACGTTACGAACGCCCATAACACCGGATATTCATCCTGGTGACCGCATTCCGCCTCCCGACCGATCTATCCTGCGGCGAAATGCGCTACACTTGGAACAATCGGCTACAAACTGTTGAACTCAAAGCCGGATCAATTGCCAATGCCCTCCAGCGATCTGCTCCCTTATATCTTTACCAATACACGTCTACCACTCGCGGTGCAATTCGCTCACTGGGTTCAGGCGTCGCCCCGCTTTCGCGTGTTTGCCGAGACTTACCGCGACAAAATCCGCAAAAAGGTGCGCGGGATTACCGAGGCCGAGGGCTATGGCGATCTGCAGGCTGAACTGGCAACGGCCTACTTCCTGGTGCAGGAACGGCGGTTCCTGGTTGAATATGAGAAGTACGGCCTTGGCAAGCAGCGCGGTCCGGATTTCTCCGTCACCTACAAGACGCATATCCGCTTCGATGTAGAGGTCACACGGCTGCGTGGGGGGCAGGCAGGGATAGCTCCAGAGCCGGGCAAGCTAGCCAATGCGCTCTGTGCCAAGTTGGTACAACTCCCGCCGAGCATGATCAATATCCTTGTTCTGGTCGCGGACGATGCGCCCTACAATCGGGAGGACCTGGAGAGCGCGCTGCGAAGCGCAGTTATATTGTTGCAAGAGCGAGCCGAACACAAAGACGACGAGTTCTTCATCCGGCGCGGCTTCCTCGGTGTGCGCGACTTTCACAAGCACTACGGCAGGCTCAGCGCCATTCGCCTGACCATGCCTGGTGCTCCGCCCGTCCTCCGGCTCCAGCCCCAGGCCAGGCACCCTTTGCCGCCCGACCTCGCTATCCTCCTGCGCAAATAGGCGCGCCTGCTACATGCTACACTCCAACTATATGAAGAATGATCCGCCTTGTTTAGGTCTTTTGATGTATTGACGGCGCACCCGGCATCCGCTATCATGGCAGAAGCCGTTGAGGCTCGAAAGGAAACCGACCGGTGATGAGCATACTTAGCCTTTGTCGAAGGAAAACAGGAGATCTGGCCGCCACGGGAGATTTGCGCCCTGCTGGTGGTTGACATAATATTCCAACGTAGGTTGGGGACCGCGCCGGGGCCAATAGCCCGCGGCGTTTTTGTTTGTACGGCTTGCTTTCTCGCACATGCCGCACACGGCCCCGCTTGCTGTTGCGCCCACGGTTCGCTCCCCGGAAAGGGAGACTACAATGATACTGGTGAACCTTGATAGCGTAGCCAAATACTACGGAACCCATCTGATCTTTGATAACCTCTCGTGGCAAATCGACGAGCATGAGAAGATCGGGTTGGTGGGGCCGAACGGTGCAGGCAAGTCGACCCTGCTGAGGTTGCTGGCGGGCACCGATGTGGCGGATGGCGGTCAGGTGGCGGCGAGACGCGGCCTCAAGGTTGCCTTGCTGCCGCAAGAAGTGCCCACTGAGCCAGGAAGCACGCCCCTCTCCGTTGCCATGAGCGGCAGCGCCGACATGCGTTCCTTGCTGGCCGCTATCGAGCGCGCCGAAGCAGCTTTTTCCGACCCCGAAATTTACGAGGACCTGGATCGCCTTACTACGTTGAGCGAGGAGCACGCACGCTTGTTGGAGGCATACGAGGAGGCTGGCGGTGGGCGGTTACGCAGCCAGGCAACGGGGCTGCTCAACTTGATGGGTTTCAGCGCAGAGGAGCTGGAGGAACCACTCGCCAACATGAGCGGCGGCCAGAAGAAGCTGGCCTACCTGGCTGGGTGTCTCCTCCTTGAACCTGACCTGCTTCTGCTCGATGAGCCGGACAACCACCTCGATCTCGAAGGAAAGACGCGACTGGAAGCCATCGTGTGCGACTTCGCGGGATCTGTGGTGATCATATCGCATGACCGCTATCTGCTGGACGGAACCGTCACCAGGATCGCCGAGCTTGATAGCGGGCGCTTGAAACCCTACACAGGCAACTACTCGTCCTACGCGGTGCAAAAAGAGCTTGCTCTGGCGAAGCAGCAATCCGATTACGTGGCGCAACAGAAAGAGATACAACGGCTGGAGGAGGCGGTAGCCCGCTTCAAAGATTGGGCCAATCGTGTAGTGGACGAGAGGCATATCAAGCAGGCGCGCAACAAGCAACGCCAGATCGACCGGATGGAGAAGATCGACAGGCCGGTGCTGGAGCGGCGCAAGATCGGCCTGCAACTGCACCCGCATCAGCGTGGCGGCCAGAAGGTGGTAGAGCTACGCAATATGAGCAAAAGTTTCTCCGACAACGGTCATGGCCCCGTAGAGGTACTGCGCAGGTTGAACGGACTGGTGCGGCATGGCGACCGCGTGGGGCTGGTTGGGCCTAACGGCGCGGGCAAATCGGTGCTCTTCCGGCTTATTGCCGGTCAGGCGCTGCCAACGTCGGGCGAAGTGTGGGTTGGGCCAAGCATCCAGCTTGGGCTATACACCCAGGAGCACCAATCGCTCGAAATGGGTAGCACGCCTGTCGACACCGTGCGGCGCGTCAAGCCGATGTACGAGGAGCAGGCTTACGGCTTTCTGGGAAGGTTCATGTTCAGCTACGACAAGTCTCGCCGACCTATCAACACCCTTAGCGGTGGCGAGAAAGCCCGTCTGCAACTGGCTTGCCTGATGCTGACCGGGGCCAACTGCCTCCTCCTGGACGAGCCTACCAACAACCTTGATATAGAGAGCGCCGAGGTGTTGGAGCGTGCCCTCGCCGACTACGCGGGCAGTGTAATCGTGATCTCCCACGATCGCTACTTCCTCGACCGGGTGGTTGACCGCATCTGGGAGTTGAAAGACGGCAGACTGCGCGAGTTCGATGGCGCGTGGAGCGATTACATGGAGCGAGCGTGATCAGATGGCAGGGATAGTGTAGGATATAGGCCATGACCGAGGCGCTTCGTATTCTCTTTGACGCGCGCATGGTGCACTACCGGAGGGCGGGCATCGGGCAGTACGCGATCAGCCTGTTGCGCGCGCTGGCTCAATTGCCTGATCCGATGTCAGTCGATATGTTGCAGATGCGCGCCGATACGCGTCCTATCGTTTACGATCCGCGTTTCAGGCGCGTGCCCGCTGCTACACCGCCCCACAATCGATTCGAGCAGGCTGCTCTCCCTGTCGAATTATTGAAGATCAGGCCCAGGCCGCAGGTGATGCACTGCCCCGACTTCGTGCCGCCTCGCGTGCGTGCCTTCCCTGCCGTAGTGAACATACAGGACCTGGCCTTCCTTAAGTTTCCTGAGCTTACGTTGCTGACGGACGAGAGCAAGCGATATTACGGGCAGGTCCAATGGTCGGCGCGCAATGCCGAGGCCCTGATCGCGCTCTCGGAGTCGACGCGCGCTGATATAGTACAACTTCTCGGAGTGAAGGAGCGCAAGGTGACCGTGATCCCGGCTGCCGCCGGCGCACGATTCCACCCACCCGATGATCCGGCGAAAGCCAGAGAGGTTGCGGACCGTCGTTTCGGGCTGGGTCCGAACGAAGGTGGCTACATTCTTTTCGTCGGCACGATTGAGCCGCGCAAGAACCTGGCAACGCTGGTGGAAGCCTATAGTGTGTTGAAATCACGCGGCAAGGTAGAGCCAATGCCTGTACTGGCGCTCGTGGGCGCAAAGGGGTGGCTTTCCGAACGGCTATATGAGCGGATAGAAGCGTTGGGTCTGGAGAAGCAGGTCTATTTCCTGCATGGTGTGGAGGATAGCGCGCTGCCGGTGTTTTATGCCGGGGCGCGTTTGTTCGCGTTCCCATCGTTGTACGAAGGGTTTGGCCTGCCCGCTCTGGAAGCTATGGCCTCGGGTACGCCTGTCGTGTCCTCAAATGCAGGGTCATTGCGCGAGGTAGTGGGTGATGCCGGGCTATTAATGGACCCTCACGATGTAGAAGGATGGGCCGGCGCGCTGGAAAGTGTGCTGTTGGACGATACATTATCAAACAGGTTGCGCGAGGCAGGGCCTATTCGGGCTGCGCACTTCTCGTGGGAGAGGGCCGCGCGGGAGACATTGCAGCTTTACCGGCAAGTAGCACGTGCTTCCGGCAAGGATTTTCAAGAGTAAGTTTCGTAACAGGGTTTGCAATCCGGCGCGTTTGTGGTACGCTCAATATGTACCTCGCCAATGGAGCCGTGGAGACGCGCCGTACTCTGTTTCAGGAGGCTAACTATGGCCGACACGCGCCCGCTCACTATCCTTTGCTTGGCGAGCTATTTCAAGGGCAACGCTTTCCTGCGGGAATGCAAGCGCCAGGGCTGCTCTACTCTCTTGCTGACAGTAGACAATCTGGAAGGGTCTCCGTGGGACTGGGAAAGCATTGACGAGTTCTTCCACGTTCCCGATCTCTTGAACCGGCAGTCTGTGACCAATACGGTTAGCTGGATTGCCCGCACCCATGAGATCGACCGCATCGTGCCGATGGACGATTACGACGTGGAGATGGCGGCCGGGGTACGCGAGCACCTGCGCGTGCCCGGCATGGGCGACACGACGGCACGTTACTTTCGCGATAAGCTTGCTATGCGCGTGCAGGCTCGTGACCGCTACATCCTGGTGCCGCCCTTCGTGCCGGTACTGAGCCACAGTCGTATAGCCGAGTTCATGGAGAGCACACCGCCGCCCTGGGTGTTGAAGCCTCGTTCGGAGGCTTCTGCTGCCGGGATCAGGCGGATTTACAACGCGGACGACCTGTGGCCGCAACTGGACGCGCTTGGCGATAGACAATCGCACTTCATCCTCGAAAAATACGTGCCGGGCGACGTGTACCACGTGGACGCGGTGACTTATGAGCGCGAAATCCTGTTCGCGGAGCCGCACCGTTACGGGTCGCCGCCCCTCAACGTGGCCCATGATGGGGGCATTTTCACCAGTATGACGCTTTCGAGGGATTCGGCTGATGTACAGACGCTTCTATCGCTGCACGGCGAGGTATTGCGCGCTCTCAACTTTGTACGAGGAGTGACCCACACCGAGTTCATCAAGAGCAACGAGGATGGCCGCTTTTACTTCCTGGAGACGGCGGCGCGCGTTGGCGGCGCGAACTTGATGGAGCTAATCAAGGCCAGCACCGGGCTTGACCTGTGGGCAGAGTGGGCGAAGATAGAGATCGCGGGTGGGGAGCGCCCCTATGAGTTGCCGGATCACAGGCGAGATTACGGCGGGATCATTATCTCGCTGGCGCGGCAGGAGTGGCCCGATATGAGCCAGTACAACGATCCTGAGATCGTGTGGCGGTTAGAAAAAGACCACCACGCGGGCCTGGTGGTGGCGTCGCCCGACTACGAGCGCGTGAATGCGCTGATCGAGTTGTATGTGCCGCGCTTCTACGCCGATTTCCACGCCGTGCAGCCGCCGCTTGAGAAGCCCTTGAGTTGAGAGAGATCAGGCGGTTTGCTTCCTTGCGGACCGCACCACGCCCGACACGGGGCTTAGCGCAAGCCATTTTGGGAACGCCCTGGCAAGGCTAGGGGTGGCGTCC
Source organism: uncultured Chloroflexia bacterium (assembly GCA_963797095.1). Taxonomy (GTDB): domain Bacteria; phylum Chloroflexota; class Chloroflexia; order QHBQ01; family JADMIH01; genus JADMIH01. The sequence goes on from CAWCNY010000002.1 coordinate 944,723, forward strand.
AGCTCGATGAGTTGGTTGCGCACAGCATCCGCGAATGCGATACGCCCCAACCATACTTCATAGCAGGCAGCGAGGTCGGCGGTCACCAGCACATCGGTATCGAAGCCGGGGTGCGTGAGGCACACCGACACATCGTCCCTCGCCAGTAGCATCCAGTAATTGCCTTCGCACGCGCCCCGAAAGTTGAACTCCACAACTACGCGGTGGTGCGGCAGGCGCTCGGTGTAAATACCCGCCCGCATCCACCAGAGGAGGAGGATCGGATCAAGCTCTGTGGATCGCGGCTCGCCAAAAGCCCACCTTGCTCCCCATTCGATAAGGGTATCGACTACAGGCTTCAACTCTTTGCCTGCCTGGGTAAGGTGGTAGCTGGTGTCCCTCCCGTTGGGCGAAACGTGCCTCTCGATCACGCCTACCTGTTGCAAGCGCCGCAATCGCTCGGCCAGAAGCGATTTTGAGATGCCCGGCAGTCCACGCTCCAACTCGTTGAAGTGCTGGGAGCCATAGAGCATATCGCGAATGATCAGCAGCGTCCACCGGTCGCCCAGTATCTCCACCGCACGCGCACCTGGGCAGTACTGTCCATATCCGTTCATGGGTGCAGTATAACACAGGCGTGGCCGCCGCATAGTCCATTTTTTGAACTATCGGAGTGGAGTCCTGTGCGCTATATTGTGTCCAGATCGGCTATGTGAGGGTGCGTCCTGAGAGTTGAGAAAGGAGTAGCGAAGATGAGTGAAAGCAAGACCGGACAGGTTGTAGCCAGCGCCGCCGAGGTGTATGAGGATTTCTTTATTCCGGCGTTATTTGAGGAGTGGCCGCCTCGCGTTGCAGATGCGGCACACATTGGGCCGGGCCAGAGAGTGCTCGATGTGGCGTGCGGGACCGGGGTGCTTGCCCGCTATGTTGCAGGCCAGGTTGGACCTGATGGGTCGGTGATTGGCGTCGATATCAACGATGGTATGCTGGCCGTGGCGAGGCGAATCGCGCCTGAGATCGAGTGGAGGCATGGCGAGGCCGAGCAACTCCCATTTGCTGGCAATACTTTTGATGCTGTGGTCAGCCAGTTCGCGCTGATGTTCTTCCGGGATAGGCAGGCAGCGATAAAGGAGATGGTACGTGTGTTGCGGCCAGGCGGTCATCTGGCGGTGGCTGTCTGGGACTTTATCGAGAACAGCCCAGGATACGCGGCTATGGCGAAGTTGTTGAGACGGCTGTTTGGTGAGCAGGCGGCGGATGCATTGCGGTTCCCCTATGTGTTGGGCGATATAGAGGTGGTACAGTCTTTGTTTGCCAATTCCGAGTTGCCTGATGTCGAGTTCGCGACTTATGAGGGTACTGCCCGGTTTCCTTCTATCGAGTCATGGGTATATACGGATATCAGGGGATGGACGCTGGCGGATATGATCGATGCTGAGCAGTACGAGACGCTGCTTCGCGAGGCCAGACGCGAGTTGCGGCCTTTTGCTAATGAGGAGGGCAAGGTCGCGTTCAGTTCGCCCGCGCATATCATCAGCGCAACCAAAGTATGAAATCCTACTTACCATTAGCGCCTCCAAAGCGCGTTGCCAATAGCTTAGTCCTCATAACATGGCCTGACCAATTTCCACCTGTTCTACAAATCCTCTCAAGGGTGCAACACCCTCAGCGTTCTCAATTGTCTCAAGCAATATCCGCCGAGCCCTCACTTGGCTCCTCTTCCTCTCGATTGCTTGCTTTATAGACTTGCATGTGTAGATCAATAGAAAGATTATGACCACAACCAGTAATATCAGGAAGAGAATAGCCATTAGGTTTGAAAACGCTTTTTGGGTCCATGCATCATACAGCAAGATAACAGCTAGCGCTAGTTCACCTAACGCACCCCACAATGTGAGGAATGCCGTCCATACAAAGACAGTAGCGGTAGTCTCTGGTTCTTTCTTCTCTGGGGGAACCTTAAGAGTTGAATTATAGATAATAGGCGCAAACACAATCAGCAACGCGAAGAAGATCCCCAGACCTGTAATTCCAGCTTTGGATATGATGCGTGAATTGTCCGACAGGAAAGCACTGCTAAGCTGAGTGGTAATGGTGGTTGCTATCGCCATATTGGTTGCCCAACTCTTTCCAAAATCCAAAGTGAGCGGTCCAGGGAGTTTCGTGCTATCAAGTGCCTCTCTCTTCTCTTTAGATGCCAAAGACACCGGCACAATAACAATGAAGCTGACAACAAGCGTAACAACCGCCACTATGAAGTCCGATAGGGAAGAGATCTGTGGGGGATCAGTTTTCGGGGTTGAGAGGCTTACAGCGCGCGACCCCGCCCCCAGCTTCGTCCCATCATCAGTCTTCCCTTCAACCAGCAGAAAACCTTTCTTAGCTGATGGTTTAGCTGTGAGGGTCAACGTCAGCACAAATGGTTTTTCTGAATATGAACTTATCATTGTATCTTCTGGATCTGCCAGGGAAAGTGAAGTTGTAACGATCCCTTTCTCATCCGTCATGACAAGCGTGAACCGTATTCCGGATACGTCCGAAGCACTGGTGTTTTCCACAATTACACCTGCGGACCCTTGATACGATGTCTGTGCTGTCGCAGATAGGGAAACAGTTAGCTCACTGGAGTCCTTGAATCGTAATGCGGGTGTCGCTGTTCGCGCATAACCCTGACCGATTACGACGATAAAGTGGGTGATGCCAAAAAGAAGCAAGGAGATGAGTACGAATGCTAATAATACTTTGGGGCGCATTTCTGATCTAGCCATTTGCGGCCTTCCATTATCACACATGCGTAAGCATCATAGAACATAAAGTGGGCGCTTCTTGATGCGAAAACAAGCAGGAAATTGAGGCTGTGCTTAGCGCTGCAAATGCCGCCAACTAAGATGGCGTCAGCAAAACAACGAAATTATACTGCAGGTTGACTCCTCTTGCCTACTATCAAACTGACCATGTTGGAATTGCTTTCAATCATTACTCGGCGTTAGAGAGTTGGTGTATTATCTTTTCTGTAAATTGGGAAATGTGGACCGGCTGAGATAGACAGCAGGTCAGGGTGTATCCTTTGAGTTGCGAAACACCAAAAGGAGGGCACCCATGACCTACCAGCCAGATTATACGTTATCGCAGGAACTGTTGGAACGTCTCAACGAAGAAGGATTAGACGCTTTACCAGAGATGATTCGAATCGTCATTAACTCAGCTATGCAAGCTGAGCGGCTCAAATAGTTGGGTGTTGGTGCTCCTTACGAGCGCTCTGCGGAGCGGCAGGACCAGTCCAACGGTTACAAGCCAAAGACGCTCAAGACCAGAGTGGGTGAGATTACCTTCTCTGTGCCCCAGGTGCGACAGGGCGACTTCTACCCTGGAGCCCTGGAGAAGGGACTGCGCTCGGAGCGTGCTCTCACACTGGCGTTGGCAGAGATGTACGTGCAAGGGGTCTCGACGCGCAGAGTGGCAGCCATCACCGAGAAGCTATGCGGTACCCAGGTATCCAGTGCTGCAGTGAGCCGAGCTGCCTCCCAGTTGGACGAGGTGCTGGAAGGGTGGCGCAACCGACCGCTGGGGGAGTGTCCCTACCTTATCCTGGATGCCCGTTATGAGAAGGTGAGGCAGGACGGGCAGGTGAGAGACGCTGCAGTGCTGATTGGTATTGGCATCACCCGTGCAGGGCGACGGCAACTGCTGGGAGTATCGGTATCTTTGAGCGAGTATGAGGTGCATTGGCGCACCTTCCTGCAGAGCCTGGTATCGAGGGGGCTATCAGGAGTGAGGATGATAACATCCGACGCTCATGAGGGGCTGGGGGCAGCACGCAAGGCGGTATTCGGAGGAGTGCCCTGGCAGCGGTGCCAGTTTCATCTGCAGCAGAATGCCCAGGCTTATGTTCCCCGGCAGGAGATGAAAGCTGAGGTAGCCCAGGACATTAGAGCCATCTTCTCGGCATCATCATTGGAGCAGGCCAAACAGATGCTGGACAAAGCGGTTGCGAAGTATGAGAAGAGCGCTGCTCGCCTATCGCACTGGCTGCAAAACAACATCTTGGAAGGGTTGACCGTCTTTGCCCTCCCACAATCACAGTGGCGATCCCTTCGCACCACCAACGGGCTGGAACGCATCAACCAGGAGGTACGCCGGCGGACCAGAGTGGTGGGGATCTTCCCCAACGAGGCGAGTTGCCTGCGCTTGGTGACGGCAGTGCTGATGGAGATCAGCGACGAATGGGAGACAGGCCGAGCTTACATGACTTTTGACTACTGATTGACCAATTTAGAGGAACACCCTGACCAATTTACAGAAAAAGGCTTGCATAATCGTTAGAGATTTCGTTGGCATTTTTTGAATATGGTCCCAAGAGCCACTACGTGTGGACGGTTCTGTTCAAAGGAAGAAGAACTGGAAGTGCCTTCAACTCTCGGGGTTCGAAGAATGAGTATAAATACTTCCTTTGTAAAGTGTGTTATACTGGCTGTTTGGAAGCTGATAATCACTATCTGAGGAGAGGTTGTTTGATGGAACGAACTCTGGTATTGCTGAAGCCGGACAGCGTGCAGCGCGGGCTGCTTGGAGAGATAATCGCTCGCTTCGAGCGCAAGGGTTTGAAGATAGTAGGGTTGAAGATGGCCGCGATCCCTGACGAGACCTGGAACGAGCATTACGCGCACCTGTCACATCTGCCCTTCTTCGGGGAGATCAAGGCGTTCATGATGCGCACGCCTGTGGTGGCCCTTTGCCTTGAGGGTGTGAATTGCGTGAACGTGGTGAGGCTGATGTGCGGGCCAACCAAGTCGTGGGAGGCCGCGCCCGGCACGATCAGGGGCGACTATGGGATGAGCATCCAGGCCAACCTCGTACACGCGTCCGATTCGGTGGAGACGGCGCAAGCCGAAGTACCGCGCTTCTTCAGCGACAGCGAGTTGTTCGATTACGACTTCCTTAAGCTGGGGTATCTGTACACGCAGAAAGAGCTTAGCGAGTAGTCACCCGGTTTAGAACAAGCAAAAATGGCGGCCCCGCCGCCATTTTTGCTTAGATACACCCTGTAGGTGACTGTGACTGCGACAGCCGAACCTGCTAGCGCTGGGCCGCGTCACAACAGCCAGGGAAGAAGGCATTAGCCACTATCTTGCTCACCTGCCCGCGCGTGGCATTATCCGCCGAGCGGAAGTATGGTAGGTTGCCGGGCGACACACAAGGCTCTCCCGCCCCGCCGCACGGATAGCCGTTCACGATGCTCCGGCTCGATAGTCTCTCGATGAACTGGTAGAACGTGCTGCCTATCGGAACATCCTGGTACGATTGGGTGGTATGGTTTTCGGTCCAGCCCTTCGCGTTTGCCACGATCTTGGAGATCTGCCCACGCGAGGCGTTATCATTAGGCCGGAAGTATGGTAGATTGCCGGGCGACACACAAGGCTCTCCCCTCCCACCACATGGATAGCCATTGATGTAGCCGCGTGATGCCATCCTCTGGGTAAAGCTGTAGAAGGTGCTGCCGGGCTGCACATCCTGGAAAAGCTGGTTGCCGGGCGTGTCATTCCAGCCCGCCGAGTTGGACACCATTTTCGCCAATTGCCCTCTTGTGATCGGATTTCCAGGCCGGAAGGTGGTATCGCCATACCCGTTCACGATACCGTGACACGCCAGGTAGTAGATGAACTCGTAGTTGTAACTGCCGTACGGCACATCGCTGAACGAGCCGCAGAGCGAGGCATGAGGGCTGAAGAGGTCGGTATCTCCTACCGTAACACTGCCGTTGGCGGGCACGGTCAGGTTCCATTGTAGTCCCGCTCCCGAATCATGGTCGGTAGTAATGATCGTATTGTTGAAGCCTGCGCCCGGAGCGGTAGTATCACCGATGGCAGCCCAGATGACGTTGTAGTAAGACTCTTCATGAGCGGCAGCGGGCACATTGGGCACGAATTGCTGGTAAAGCACCGTGCTATCGGTGCGCGTGAAATAATCGCCCACACCGCCTGTCGATGAATCGTAGTAGCCGAAGCCGGTGTCGCTACCGGCGGTATAGAGGTCGGCAGCATGGAACAGGGTGGCGGTTACGGGGGAACTTCCGCCCACCTGGGCCAACTGGAAGTCGAGATGCACGAACTCGGCACCGTTCACATAGGTGGCGACCTGTGTGAGGCGCAAATCAGTGCTGGGCACCGACACCACGGTGGTGATCTTCCAGGGGTTGGAGGGCGAACCCGCCCCGCTCTTCGTGTTGCTCACGTTAGTGTAAGGGTTGGTATCGCGGCCTGCCGGCACATGCCCCGGCCCATATACCTTGGTTGTGCCTCCCACGTTTACCCACAGATACACGCCCTCCGCATCCTGCCCGTAGAATTGGTATTCGCTTGGGTTGCGGTAGCGGATATCCATCCGAGAGTTATCTTCTACGGTGATGGTGAGGGGGAACCCGTAAACGATCTGGCTGCTCTCCGGAGATGACTGCTTGTCAGGTTGGGGCTTGATGAGCTGGTCGCCCTTCGATTGAGCGCTTGCGCTGCTTGCCGCCAGTAGCGCCAGGGCAGCCAGGCCCGTCAGAAAGAGGGCTACTATAGCCCGAATATTGCTGGGAGACTTTGCTTGATTCATGATCGGTTTGCCCTTTCTTATGATAATGATCGTGCTGGTAACCATAGTCGCGGCGTGCATCTACGAGCATCAAGCCTGGCCGGAATGATCCTCGTCCTGCTAGCATTGTAGTGAAATTATCCCAGCTTAAGTAAACCTTTTTCAACAAAACGCGCTCTCCTCCATTCCGATTTGCGGAACACGCACCGCGTTCAACAGCCTGCCTATCTCACGGGAGCATGGTGTGCCGACATTTGGTATACTTGCCCCTGGCGACATTCATACGCTTGATTGTGCTGGTCCTGTACCCGTAATAGTGCGCCCGATCAGGGCAAAAGCTCTAGTAATATGAGCAAAGAGCAGGACAAAACAACAGCCGCAACCCCTACAAAACCCGAACCTGAAGACGACAAAGGCCTGGAGCGGCTGGTCTTTTTCAGCGATGCTGTCTTCGCAATCGCCATGACCCTCCTTGCCCTCGATATCCGGCTGCCGGGGCCGCCCCCAGACACCTCGGACGCCTCCATGCTCAACAGCCTGCTGGAAACAGGCCCCAAATACCTCGCCTACTTCATAAGTTTCGCGGCAATAGGCCTCTTCTGGATCGGACATAACAGGACGTTCAAGTACATCAAGTGGTACGACAATTCCCTGATATTCCTGAACCTGCTGCTGCTGATGTTCATCGGGTTCATGCCCTTCACCTCCAGTCTGCTCAGCGACTACAGCAGCAGCCGGATCGTGCTGGTTGTCTATGCGCTTGAACTGACCGCTACGAGCATAGTATCAATACTGATCTGGTTGTACGCCGGTCGCAACGACCTGTTGATGAGAATTGGGCCTGATGGGCACCAGGCCCGCAGGAATCTCGGTGAAATTCTTTCTACTCCGATCAGCTTTGCGATTGCAGCTTTTGTTGCCTGGTGGTCGTATGCGCTTGCATGGGTGCTGTTGTGGGGTATTCTTATAGTCTCGGTAATTCACGCCATTCGCATCCGCGATTTGTCCCGGCCCCCCGATCGGCAACCAGGACAAAGCAAGCCCCCACAACAGCAAAGAAATAAGCTCGATAAGCCCGGCCCTTGAAGATCGGATCGGGATACCTGTCACAAAACCACTTGTTTACCTGTCTCATCCATAGAAACAACTCTTATGAGGTGAGACAATGGAAACACAACAAACACAACAAACAAACGTAAACCTAGTAGTGACTGGCGCGGGCTACGCCGGGCTGCTCGCTACGGTGCGCCTCGCGGGCAAGCTGCGCCACCGCCCCATAAAGATCACGCTGATCAACGCCTCCAACACATTCGTTGAGCGGGTGCGACTTCATCAGTTCGTGGCAGGTAGGGCGCTCAAGCAGATTTCCCTACCCAAAATCCTGCAACGCACAGGGGTCGAATTCTTGCAAGGCTATGTAACCAGGATCGACCCGTCAAATCACACCTTGACCGTGCAAACAGAGGGCGGCACTCACACGGTAAGCTACGATTACTTGCTGTACGCCCTCGGCAGTAAGGCCGACACAGACCCTGTGCCTGGTGTGCGCGACTACGCCTACACCCTCGCGGCTACCGGCCCGCTATCCGCCGAGAAGTTACGCGAGCGCCTCCTTGCCCTCAATAGCACTGGTGGCAACATGGTGGTGTGCGGGGGTGGTGCCACAGGCATCGAAGCAGCAGCCGAGTTCGCAGGCACATTCCCCAACATCCAGGTGCACCTTGTCACGCGGGGCACGGTCGGGGCGATGTGGAAAGCGGGTGGCGAGACAGTCACCGAGTACATCCGGCACACGCTCGAAGAGTGGGGCGTGACCATCCACGACCGCGCCAACGTGACCGAGGTGCGCGCCAACGAGGTTTGCACAGATGCGGGCGTGCTGGCGAGCGATATCACCCTGTGGACGGGCGGGTTTGTCGTACCGTCCCTGGCGCGAGAGGCAGGACTGACGGTGAATATGCGCGGCCAGGCTCTCATCGATCCATTCTTGCGCTCGATCTCGCACCCCGACATCTTTGTCGTTGGTGACTCTGCCCAGCCGGTCGAAGAACCCGGCGCACCGTTCCGGATGAGCGCGTTCATGGCGGTCGTCACGGGCGCTCACGGAGCCGATTGCCTGAGCGCCATTTTGCAGGGCAAAACGCCAAAGCCTCTCAGCTACGCTTTTGTTGGGCAGGGTATTGCTCTAGGCCCGCACAAGGCCATCGGCTTCCTCAACTACCCGGACGATAGGCCGCGTCACCCCTACTTTACCGGGCGCGCAGGCTACGAAGTACGCGAGTTCTTCGTCCGCTATCTTGCCAGCGTCGTACCATTCGAGACGCGATGGCCTGGCTTCTTCTTCTGGCTGGGCAAAGGTCGGTATGTGGCCTCCAAGCGCCACGCACAGCAAAAAGCCCAGCTCGATACCTGAGAATCAATATATAGGCTAAAATGAACAATATCAAACGAATGCAAAACGGCACGTCCCGACCATCACCCATGCTGAATCCCGTTGACCAATTTGAAACCTACCGGCCCTTGATGCTGTCCATCGCATACCGCATGCTGGGCAGCATCGCAGAGGCTGAAGACATGGTGCAAGAGACCTACCTGCGTTATCGCGCGGTGCCGCCCGACACGATTACTTCTCACAAAGCCTTGCTCAGCACCATAGTCACACGCCTCTGCCTCAACTACCTCAACACAGCACGCGCGCAGCGCGAAACCTACATAGGGCCGTGGCTGCCGGAGCCTGTGACGACCGAAGCCGATCCTTATATCTCTGTAGCTGAAGGACCACTCTTGCACGAATCTCTTTCGATGGCGTTCCTGGTGCTGCTCGAAGAGCTCACACCACTGGAACGTGCCGTCTTTCTCCTTCGGGAAGTATTCGAGTACGAATATGCGGAGATTGCGGAAATAGTCGGCAAGGAAGAGGGCACGTGTCGCCAGTTGTTGAGCCGGGCGAAGAAGCATATCGCGGCCAACCGCCCACGCTTCAAACCGAGCCGCGAGGCTCATCGCCGCCTGCTCGACAGGTTCCTCAAGGCTGTTAGCTTCGGCGATATGGAGGGGTTGATGCAACTGCTGCACACCGATGTAATACTGTGGGCAGACGGCGGAGGCAAGGCGCGAGGCGCTGCCACCCGCCCTGTGTATGGGCGCAACGCTGTGACCCGCTTCCTGATGGCCTCCACGCGCCTGCCCCAGGAAAGCTACACTACCGAAGTCGAGGAGATCAACGGCGAGCCTGCTATCGTCTTGCGCACAGCCGAACAGGTCATCGTGGCGCTCTTCATTGAATCGGATGGCGAATACATCAAACACATACGAGCTATCGCCAACCCCGATAAATTGCAGCACATATAGGCTTTCTAACAAACAAAAATGGCGGCCAGGCCGCCATTTTTGTTTGTTATGCGACTAAGTTAGATTCAGACGTATTCTTCGGTGTTGGTTTCGGAGGTTTCGGTGCTATCCGCCTCTTTGCCGGCGGCGCTGCCTGTCAATATCTCACGAATCTCGTTCTGGCACCTCTCAAGCGCCTGCCTGATCTTGCGGACTGTCTCGGGGTTCTGTGCGAACGCGCCGCTCCTGAGACCACCGCCCACTGTACGCAGAAGGTCTTTGAAAGCGTCGCCCGCGAATTTAAGCTCGTACATATTCGCTCCTGAGGGTATGCGCTCGCGGAAGCGCGTCCAGAAACCCTCCACAGCGTTGTGCTGTTTGTCAAGCTCAGCGTGTCCCGCTTCTGTCAGGCTGTAGACGCGCTTCTCGCCCTCCTGCTCGGAGCGCACCAATCCCTGGTCTTCCAGCAGTTGCAGCGTCGGATAGAGGGTGCCGGGGCTGGGAGTGTAGTGCCCGCCTGTTTTCTCCTCGAGGTACTTGATGATGTCGTAGCCATGCTTGGGGCCGTCTTTGAGCACGCTCAAGATCACGTACTTGAGCAAACCGCGCTCCAACCGCTCGCGCCCCGGGCCGAAGGGGCCAAATCCCCCAAAACCGCTGAACCCTCCTGGACCTCCTGGGCCGCCCCAGGGCCAACCGCCTTCCGCACCAAACCAGTCCTGACGCCCTCTGCCGCCTCCGCGCCCGCGACCGTGCCCCTGCCAGCGCTCCCGCTGCTGCTGCTGGTGTCTGATGTCGCGCTCGGCGTGCCTGTGCATGCGCTCGGCATGCCTGTGAGCATTACTCCAGAAATCGTGTCCCCACGGTTCGTGAGTACTTTCGTGCTCGTGTTCATTCGTATTGTCTGCCATTGTCATTCTCCTTGAATTCTTGTTTTAGGTGTGTCTTTGATATATAAAGATATATCTTTATGCTTACTATACATCAGTTTTGTGCAGTTGTCAATACCCAATTCCATACGAATCTTCACCACCCAACTTTCAACCCATTCACGAGCTTGCGCAAGACGATATCTTAGACAATTATGCCGGATCGGGTAAAATAAGCGCATATTCTCTTTCAGCATATTCAGGCTTCGAAAGAAGTAAGGAGACATATAACATGGACAACCAAACAACCACTAAAACAATCAAGGGCATACATCATATTACCGCTATTTCAGGCGATGCCCAGCAGAACCTCGACTTCTATTCAGGCGTGCTTGGGATGCGCCTGGTGAAGCGAAGCGTAAACCAGGACGACCCCGGCACATACCACCTCTTTTATGCAGACGCCGAAGGCCATCCTGGCACCGACCTCACCTTCTTCCCCTGGGCTAATATGCCTCGCGGGCGCAAGGGCGCGGGCCTTTCTGTCGAAGTGCAGTTGGCTATTCCTGCGGGCAGCCTCGATTATTGGACCTCAAGGCTGGCCCAATACAACGTTGACACCTCACCTGTGGAGACCCGCTTCGGCGAGCGCGCCATCCCTTTCCGCGATCCTCACGGAATGGACCTTGCTCTCGTGGAAACCGCCGGCGACCGCCTCTTCACTCAATGGGATAATGGGCCGGTGCCGCCCGAATACCAGGTGCGCGGTCTGCATGCGGCCCGCCTCTGGGAGCGTAGCCTCGATACCACGGGCCGCTTCCTCACTTCGGTGCTCGGCTTCGAGCAGATCGGCGAAGAAAACGGCTGGACCCGTTTCGGCGTGCAGGGTGGCGGCTCCGGCAAGTTCATAGACATCCACGAGGTGCCCGGCGAGCGCCTGGGCGAGTGGGGCGTCGGCACTGTGCACCACATCGCGTGGCGTTTGCCCGACGTAGAGCGAGAGATGGCTCTACGCGTCGATGTGATCGCAGCGGGAGGCCACCCGACCGACCTTATAGATCGCTTCTGGTTCAAGTCGGTCTACTTTCGAGAGCCGGGCGGAGTGCTCTTCGAGTTCGCCACCGAAGGCCCCGGCTTCGGCATAGACGAGGACATGTCCAGCCTAGGTGAGCACCTGGTGCTCGCGCCCTGGCTCGAACCCTATCGAGGTGAGATCGAGGCGGCCTTACCTCCGCTCAAGATGCCTGCCGCGCAAACAGAGCCGCTCCAGGCATGAAAAACGCACCTATAACCCGCGAGATTGTCAAATTACACGGTGGTTCTATACGCATTGAGGAACCGCAACACCGAGGCACGCGCCTTGTCATAACCCTTCCGCCCCTCCCCGGCGCTATTTTCAGGCATCCGACAGTCAGGCGGCGCTCGATCTAGTTGCCGGGCAGCACCCCGACATCATCCTCCTCGACATGAAAATGCCCGGTATGGATGGCTGGGAGTTCGCCAGGGTCTACCACCGGACATACGACCGATGCGCCCGATCATGGTCCTCACCGCCGCCCAGGATGCTTCCGCGCGAGCAGCAGATATCAACCTCAGAGCTATCTGTCCAAGCAATTCGACCTGGACGAGCTACTGGCGCGGATGGCTGAAATCGCCAATATGCTTGGCGACAACTGAGAACGCTTAGAGATCGGGCACGCTTCTTCCAGCCGGATAAATCAAATACGCCGTCCCACCCGAAGCTTGCAGCCACAGCTTCTCAAGTTCTGCCCGCTTATAGGTGCGCTGCACAGTCTCGTTGGCGGGCGCAGCCGGGTCGTTCACAATCGGGTTGCCCTGTGCATCGAACCCAACCAGCACTATCAGGTGCCCATTGCTCGCCGCGATAGGAGCGCCGCTCAGTTGCCCCCTCCCCCAGCTAATGCTCATGATCACGGGCACGCCTGCCTCTATCCATTTTTCCGCCTGGGACATACTCTCAAATCGAGTCACAAACGCTTCCATGCCCTGGCTTGCCGCGTAGGCTGTATTGAACGGCCAGTTGCCGTGTCCCTAATACACCCGGTCGTAATCTCGGCATTTTGCACTCAACCTTTCCTGGCAAAGCAACGTAGCGAATACGGGCGGTCCAATGCATCCTCACCGGGAGTATAACACGGCTGGGCGTTTCCCATCTGGAACTGCACACCCTATAAACATAAAACATCCCAAATCTTAGATGCAGCTTCGCATGCGTGCAATCTACCTCTAGAATAGGCAAAAATGGGGGCGAAACCTCCATTTTCGCCTATTCTAGAAAGCCCCTCCCCAAATTATGGGGCTTTCAAGGGTAGGTTTCTGCAAAAGGGGGTGCAGGGGTACTCCCCTGACAGGGGGAGTGATGGGGGCAGTGGGGTGTCCCCCAACTCTTTCCCCACTATTTACTCTCCCCTCTCCCCATTTTATGGGGAGAGGGGCCGGGGGTGAGGGGTTTTAGCCTGTACTCACCGGCGGATCTTCATGGAAAACCTACCCTTGAAAGAAATTATGGAGAGGGGTTAGGGTGGGGTCTTGGGGCATCTTGATGCTCTCCTACGCACGATTTCAAAATTCTGGATGACCCATGATCCGGTTTAGCATTCAGCCGGCACGATCATTAACTGCCCCCGGCAAACAGCACATCATCAAGGTAGAAGGTAGGTTGTGGGCCTCCTGTCGTGTCCTGTAGCACAATGGCTGTTATCACCCGGCTGGTAGCACCCAGGTCAGATAGAGGTATGCTTACCTGCCTCCAACTGTTCTGGCCTATGCTCCCACCACTGATGTAGCTGTCCAGCGGCCTCGATGTAAGGTAATTACCGTTGGCATCGGCCACATACACCTCCATCTGCTGGCCTGAGCTGGACCCACCATTCACCCAGAAGGTGAGGCGGTCATACCCTGTGGTGTTGAACCCACTGCTGCCAAGCTGCAACCCTGCCCACGAACCAGTGAACTGGACGCTGGTAGACCTGCTCCCAGCATGCACATAGGCAGTGCTCGCGAAGTTGATGTTCGACCTCCACGACCAATTCTGCCACCCGTTGTCTAGTGCATCGTCATACACCGTACTGTGCGTACCCGCAACAGAGGTAGGTGTACTCGTAGCGGGCACTGAAGTGCGTGTGGCTGTACGGGTAGGTGTAACGGTAGGAGAACCACCTGACATATGCGTAGGGGTAGCAGTTGCACCTTGGTTTGTCGGTGTCGGACTGGGTGCAGGACCCCCACCACCGAAGCGGGTGGCCTCGGATATGATGCGGTCCCTCACCGATATCCCATATGGGTTGCTCGGTGTGAAATCCATCCGGTCACCTGTCAGAAGACATGGACATCCCTCGTTGTCGAATAGCCATGCTGTCCACCCTATGTGCCTCCCTCCACTGTTCATCGTGTTCATTAGAGTTTCGGTGTCTGACTGGCTCATCTGTGACCCTGTCCCAAACTCGGTTACCATCACGGGGTAACCTGCATCTGCCACCGACAGGAAGTAGCTCCACTCTGAGGGTGGGTCGTATGGGTGGGAGGAGTAGACGATATTCTGCCCACCGTCTGCGGTGATGGGATTGCTCACAGCTCCACTGATGTCCCTCCCCCAGTTGCTCCCTGAGGCAAGGATAAGGTGCTTCTGAGGAGAGGGGTTATCGACAGCCCGCATGGCACTCACCATCTGGTCGTACACAGGACGCAGAGTGGCCCAACTCACAGAGTAGTAAGTACCATTCCAATCGCCTGAGTGAGGCTCAGCCTGGAGCATAAAGAGGACATTGGACTTGTTCTTGTAACGCTGAACGAGGTCAACGAGAGCCTGTTGAGCGTTAGGGTCGACCGAGGCTGTGGGAGGCTGGTCGCCATTGATAGAGGGGTAGTAGTAGCAGTAGATAATGTACATACCATTCTGTTCAGCGAGTTGTTGGTACTCATCGAGGACAGAGAGGTAGGTAGCATCACCTGCCACCACAGGGCCGGAGGCGAAGCCATGCACAATAAGGTTAGAATGCCAGACATTGGCAAGCTGTGGTACAGCCTGTTCTTCGAAGGACATGGAGGGATAGACCCACTCGTTACGAAGGAGATTCACCCCTCTCAGTTCAACAGGGGAGGAGTTATCGGCACGCACCACTCTACCGCCCTGTGTCTTCAGCCATGGCAAGGCCCCCCCAGCCTGTGAGGTGGGAGTTGCGGCTGCTACTGTGTTAGTGCGTGTGGGAGTGTTCACAGGAGTATCAGTGAGGGTGGGTGTTCTGGTAGCCGTAGGTGCGGCGCTTGTGGCTGTTCTAGTGGAAGTGCGCGTAGCTGTGGGTATTGCTCCTGTAGGTGTGCGAGTGGATGTGCGTGTAGCGGTGGATACGGGGCTTGTCGGTGTGCGTGTTGCCGTATTGGCAGGTGTGTTTGTTGGAGGTGCTGAGGTTCTGGTGGCCGTTGCAGGCACGCTTGTGTTAGTCCGAGTAGCCGTCGCCGCGGTGGTCGCTGTTGCAGCCTGCCCGCCGGCAAACAGCACATCATCAAGGTAGAAGGTAGGTTGTGGGCCTCCTGTCGTGTCCTGTAGCACAATGGCTGTTATCACCCGGCTGGTAGCACCCAGGTCAGATAGAGGTATGCTTACCTGCCTCCAACTGTTCTGGCCTATGCTCCCACCACTGATGTAGCTGTCCAGCGGCCTCGATGTAAGGTAATTACCGTTGGCATCGGCCACATACACCTCCATCTGCTGGCCTGAGCTGGACCCACCATTCACCCAGAAGGTGAGGCGGTCATACCCTGTGGTGTTGAACCCACTGCTGCCAAGCTGCAACCCTGCCCACGAACCAGTGAACTGGACGCTGGTAGACCTGCTCCCAGCATGCACATAGGCAGTGCTCGCGAAGTTGATGTTCGACCTCCACGACCAATTCTGCCACCCATTCTGCAACACATCATCATACACTGTTGAGCTAACGCCACTAGCGGGTGTAGCAGTTGGCGCGCTAGTAGCCGTGCGCGTGGCTGTTCGGGTAGCCGTCGCCGAATTGGCAGGCGTTGTACTGGCACCCGGAGTAGACGTGCGCGTCGCTGTACGAGTACTCGTAGCTACTGCGGTCGATGTTCGGGTGGCCGTCGCAGGCGCTGAGGTAGATGTAGGCACAGGTGTGCCTGGGGTTCCGCCCGGCAGAGGCAAAGTGCCACCGCTGTAGTATGCAGCCGCGTTGGCGCGGATGTATCCACCGTCATCGTCCGCCACCGTCGCCACCAGGTTATTCCCGTTGATCGGTGGCGGGTTGGTGATACCGTCGCCCTTAGAATCGAAGTAGTGTGATTGGCTGCCAACTCCGGCCCCGAACATCACGCCTATCACCCCATAATTGGCCCACAGGCTCATATGAGAGCGCCCGGTCGAAGCGTTCAGGAAGTATTCAGGACGATTGTCCTGGTAGTGCCCGTCTGTGTTGTTTTCCGAGCGATATTGTTGGTTGCCGTTAGGCACCTGCCACATAAGTGCTCGCTTGTTGGTAGCCGAATCGATACGGCCAAGCCAGGCGGCTATAGTATCGAAACTGGGCTGCTGCGAGCTATCGTGCCACCAGCGGTTCGAGCCTTGCACCAGTTCGTAGTAAGCCGCGTCGCGGTCCAACGGCGAGAAGAAGTTGAGTGCATAGCCGGGTCCGAAGCTATTGTGGTAAGTCGCTAGGCGATCCGCATGAGCCTGCCAGTTGAAGTTTGGGTCATTACGCAAAGAGATAGTCAAATCGGCGCCAGGACCCCATATTGACAGGTCTTGGCCGAGTACCACGTTAGGCGCGTAAAGGTCGCGTAGGTGCGCCAGCGCCTGCCAGAAGTTGCGGAAGTTATCCGCCATGCCCGCCAGTTCTGGCATCCCTGATCCACCAACCTTGGTTGGTTGAAGGGCCGAGTTGTCGCTGGTGTTAGATGAGTTCCTGCATCATCACGCCATCCAGGTCAGGCTCGATATTCACGAATGCCGCTTGCCCGTCGTTCATCTGCTGCATCAGGACCTTGAAGTCGTTATAGTAAGCCAGCATCGTGGA
Organism: uncultured Chloroflexia bacterium; assembly: GCA_963797095.1. GTDB lineage: Bacteria > Chloroflexota > Chloroflexia > QHBQ01 > JADMIH01 > JADMIH01. The sequence goes on from CAWCNY010000002.1 coordinate 961,521, forward strand.
TGCATCGTTCAGATTGCCGTACTCATCGTAGTGAGGGGCCGATTGCAAGATCATGTAGTACACAAACCCGGGCAGGTAGCCCGCCGAGCGGGATTGCGTTACATAGTTTCTCGCGTAGCTGCTCCCCCATGTCTGCCACCCACCGCCCGTATTCACCCCGCCTGCCAGGTACTGGTAGCGATAGTCATACGGAACGCCGGAATGCATATCTGAAAGGTTGCCATTGAAGAGACCATAGCCGAAATGGCTAGGAAAACCTCCTGGAATCGGGGCCAGCGTGGGGCTGGCCGCCTTAACGGTTGGCAATATCTGCCCGCTCAACCCGGCTGCACCTGCAACGAGAAGAACGGCAATAGCCAGTAATATTCGAATGCGCTTGTTCAATTTAACTCCTTTCACCCGCAAAGCCGTGTAAGACGTAGTTTGTATGGAGAGCCTTACCAGGGGGGGTGGTTATGCGCCGTGTATGCTTGGAGCGGCGATGAACATACAAGTTAAAGCAGCAGGCATGCCAGGTCCGGCGAACAGCCCTGTGCATGAATCCGCGAGCCTATTTTTGCGCCTGGGAAAGGCAAGCGCCTGTCGATGGGCACTTGCATCGATAGCGCTAGACGCCCTGAAAATCCTGTGGAATACTCGGTTGCTTGTCTAGCCTGTAAACTCTACCAAACGGCAACAGGCAGCCGCAATAGGAATTCTAGTGCAAATCGCGTAACCATCTGCACTAAGATTTCCTACGTAATCATCCGTATGAAGCGTCTGCCAGTGCTCACTCTGGGACTAACGGCCATCAATTGATGGCGAAAACCACAATTCTTGAAACCGCTTCCGCCTCCGCGTTGTACACTCTCAAGGGGGATTATTTTCACCGGGGAGGAGCAAATGGCAAATAAGCGGCTATTTCGTTTCGGCGTGTGCCCTGGGAGCGCGCAATCGCGCAAAGACTGGGTCGAGCAGGCACGCAAAGCCGAGGACCTGGGATACTCAACATTTCTCTTTCCCGATCACTTCGTAAACGACCTCACCCCCGTCCCGGCCCTTTCAACAGCCGCCGAAGCCACCCGCACCTTGCGCGTAGGTAGCTATGTATTCGACAATGATTTCAGGCACCCGGCCATGCTCGCGAAAGAGGCTGCCACCCTCGACCTCCTCTCGGATGGGCGCTTTGAGCTAGGCATAGGCGCAGGCTGGCACGGCCCTGACTATGAGCAGACAGGTATACCATTCGACCCGCCGGGTGTGCGCGTCGGCAGGTTGGAGGAAGCCGTTGCCATAGTCAAAGCCTTATTCGGAGAAGAGCCGGTTACTTTCTCAGGCAAATACTACACCATCAATGCCCTGCTAGGACTCCCCAGGACCGTGCAGCGCCCCCACCCGCCCATTTTCATAGCGGGTGGGGGCAAACGCGTCCTCTCCCTGGCCGCGAGAGAGGCCGATATTGTGGGCCTGCACCTCAGGACCTATGCCGATGGCAGTGGAGGCGATGTTACAAGCACCTCAGCCGATGCTACCCTCGAAAAACTTGATTGGGTTCGCCAGGCCGCGGGCGACCGCTTTGACCAGTTGGAATTCAACGTGCTGGTTCCCCGCATCGCCATTAGCGACAATCCCAGGCAAGCAGCAGATGAGATGGCCTCCAGGGCCAACCGCCCCGGCCTCACGCCCGAATTGCTGGCAGAAACCCCCAACGCCCTCATCGGCACGGTCGGCAGCATTATAGAGACTCTTGAGATGAGGCGCGAGCGTTACCTCATCTCATACATAGCCATTCCCTACGATGATATGGAGAACTTCGCACCGGTCGTCGCCCGCCTGAGCGGCAAATAGCCTGGCGACCGGTGCGATAACCGTACCCCGTAGCACCCTAAACGGAAAACATCTAGTCTGGTAGATCAACCGTCTACCTTGCCTCACTGTCTCCCCTTTTCAAGACTATCTCTTTTGCAATCGTGGCGGCGCTCATTGCGGTCGGCCAGCCCGAATAGCAGGCCAGATGGGTGATCGCCTCCACCAATTCATCCTTTGTAACGCCATTGTCCAATGCTCTTTCGATGTGGCCTCGCGGCTGTTCAGTGCGGTTTAGAGCAATCAGGGCACTCACCGTTACCAGGCTGCGGTCACGCTTTGCCAGGCCTGGTCGCTCCCAGATATCGCCAAAGAGGACATTGTCTGTCAATTCGACCAGCTTAGGCGCGAAATCGCCGACCATCTTCTGAGCTTTAGAGGGTTCTTGATTCATGTTTATTACCCCTTTTGGTGGCGCCTCAGCGTCGAGGATGCTAGCAATGTTAGGGGCGAATCATTACCTTGATAGCTCGGCGCTCGTTCATAGCGGCGTATCCTTCGGCCACTCGCTCCAGTGGTAACTCCAAGTCGAATACACGCCCAGGGTTGATGCGACCCTCCAGAACATCGCCGAGGAGTTAAGGGATATAGCGGCGCACCGGTGCTACGCCGCCGCGCAACCCGATGTTCCGGAAAATCACGGTCTGGATAGGCACCTCGACACCGTGAGGGACCCCCACAACGCCGACAATTGAGCCAGGTCGCGCAATGCCGAACGCCGTCGCCATGGACTGGCCGGAACCGACACATTCAAGACGAGCATCGACGCCAACCCCATCCGTCAGTTGAAGAACTGCCTCGATCGCTGCGTCGCCTCGCTCGGCCACAATGTCCGTCGCACCAAAAGACCGGGCCAGCGCCTGGCGGGCCGGGTTACGGCTAAGGGCGATGATCCGAGCGGCGCCCAGCCGTCGCGAAGCAATGATAGCGCATAGACCTACGGCGCCATCCCCTACAACACCCACTACACTGCCTTGCCTGACCCCAGCACTCACAGCAGCATGATGGCCGGTGCACATCACGTCGGAGAGCGCGACAAGAGAGCGCATTGTTTCGTCCGAATGGCCGGAGCCAGGAACCCGGACGAGCGTGGCGTCGGCGAAAGGCACGCGCACAGCCTCCCCCTGGCCTCCGTCCATGCCGTGGTTCCCAAACGAGCCACCTGCAACGCAGTTCGACGGCCATCCAGCGCGGCAGTTTACGCACGTGCCATCGCAGTAGGTGAACGGGGCTATTACGAGATCGCCTTTAGAGATCCCCTGCACCTCCGCCCCGACATCCTCTACCACACCGATGAACTCGTGGCCGATTGGACCAAGAGCGTGTGGCGACTCCCCACGGTAGTACCACAGATCTGAGCCGCAGATGCAGCCTAGCACCACCCGAACTACGGCGTCAGTTGGCTCAACAATCACGGGATCAGGCCGCTCACCGACTTCTATCGAGTAGGGGCCGCCATAAATAGTCGCATTCATGGTTGTTTCCCTCCATTACATCGGAGCAGATATTCGAGCATAAGGTCATTATATGCAAGTTAGAGCGCTCTAAGTCAAGAGCCAGTTTTTTCTAGTAGACGGCAAGAGGCATCGCGGAAGCGGTGAATTCGCGCACCTGCATGATAGCAAGTTGACCAGCCAAGGTTATAGATCTCGAAAAGACCTACATTCGTGCTCAGATGTTTATTACAAACAAAGAAGAAGCCCTACCAAAACGGTAGAGCTTTTGGGCGGAAGTGACGGAGATTGCACCGTCACTTACGATCTTTCCAGCCTCAAGTTGCATCAGCAGCAAGAAATCGTTGAACCTATTCTACTCTTGCCTCATCCGAAAAGTCAAGGTCGGTATGCTGTACGGGTGCGCGCCATCGTTTAGGCGACTTTTCTGAGAGGGCGAGTTTTGGGCCAGCATTGCTCCCACCTCTCACTGAGCAGTTCGGCTCTCAGTGTCAGCACCCCTTGTGCTCCTGGTTTGCTCCAACACATGCCTGCTCCCTTGAGACGGGCACCAATCAGCCGCTTGCATGCACTCTCCACCGTGCCTGAACCAACTGGGAAGCCCAATGCCCGGTACTCGGAGTAGCGCATCCTCTCTTTGTTCGTCTGAAAGTAATAAATCTGCTCTCGTGCCGCTTCTCCCGCCTCCCCTTCACGTTTGCTCTCTCTGTGTAGAGCCACAATGACTGCTTCTACCCTTCCCTCCCATAATTCCTTCTCCCAACGCTTCACCCATCTTGCGGCGTCTGGTGTGCCCTGCCCGAAGATACCATTACCTGCTTGCCACAGGTGCTCCATGGCGTGATACCAGTCGAGTACCTCTACCCTGTTGGCAAAGTGCTCATCGAACTGTATCCAGTTGGTGGGTGCCCCATCTCCCAGACATACAACCTGCTCCTCAGGGCCTATCCCTCTCCTCCATGCTTCAGCACTCAACCGCTTTCCTGCCCGCTCCATCGAGCCGACCTCCGCCACATAGCTCTGATGGGTGGCTCTTGCCCCCTCTATCTCTCCTGCTTCGTTGTATGCAGGCTCGGCCCAAAACACCACTCCCGCTTTAGCGTCATGCCACCCATCTTCGTAGCGCACCTTGCCAGCGTCCAGCGTCGCCGCCCATGTGCCCAAGCCCAATGCTCCATCTGCAACCTTTGAACCTTTCTGAGAGGTGGGACTTGCCCCTAGCGTTTGATCTTCTGCTTGCAAGCTCTCCTCTCCTCTTGCAAGCTCTCCTCTCCTCTTGCAAGCTCTCCTCTCCTCTTGCAAGCTCTCCTCTCCTCTTGCAAGCTCTCCTCTCCTCTTGCAAGCTCTCCTCTTGCAAGCTCTCCTCTAATGTAAGCCCCCTCTGTTCAGTCATGCGCTCGGCTTCTCTTGGAGAGACCGACATGCCAGTGAGTACCTCCACTGCATGTGCAGCCTGCTCGAAAGGCATCTGCACACCCAGCAGGCACACTCCTTGTTGCACTCCGTCCGAGAAGTGTTCCCGTGCGGGTATGCCTAGAGCCTCATCCAGCGGGTAGCGTCCGGTGCCACACCCTTTACAGTAGAAGTAACCTCTCTCCAATGTGACCGTGCCTACCCATGTTTGCACAGTGCGCCGCTGCTTACCCTTGTACTGGGGTGTCTGCCCGCAGTCACACTGCTTGTGCCCAAGCAGCCATTCTTCCTCTATCATGGCACGATGCAGTTGGGCTGCGGCTTCTAAGGCTGAGGCGAAACAGTCCGAGCGCAGTTGACGTGCTCTTTCTTCGAGACTGCTCAAAGTAGCATCCGGGTTGCGTTGAGCATATATCCAAAGTTGTTTGACGAGCCCCTCAAATTCCTTCACAATACTAGTGAGGGCAGGTGACAGGTCGCAAACGGCCTGAAACTCGCTACTCTGCATGATACCCTCCAGGATTTCGGCCTTAGCCGGGATGTCTTCACCTAGAGGGTATCATTTTTCTTTCCTTCCTAAAAGATGGCGCGCACCCATGCTGTACCACTTACCCAAATACCTAAAGAGCAATGGGAAGACGCGGTCCAGCGCCATAGGAAAGGCGAGAGCTTGCGGCAACCGGCAAAGGAATATGGAGTTTCACACGAAGCTATTCGGCAAGTTCTGATGCGATATGGCAGTCACGAGTTGTAAGGCTTCCCTGGGTATCAGGAATACGTCCATTTGAGGATAAAGGTATAGGCCGTTAATTCAGCATCTTGTCTGGCTGAGTACGCACAATCACTGCATAAGCTACAGCGGCTTCCATGGACATTGCCAACCCCGCTCGCCATGCCCGATCCCACGCGGCCTCGTCTAGCTGTGCCCTGGCGCTTGCCAGATGCCTGTCCCGCTCAATCTGCTCTGCTGGCCACATGTAAGCCCCTATTGCCGAGCGCAATCCTTCGGAAGCTCCAAAGAGGCGTGCCGCTCGCGTTGGATCGCCTTGCGCGCCCGCCAACGCCGCGAACCCGGTCAGGCACTCGGAGATGCCCTGTTTGTTGCCGATCTCTTGATGGAGCGTCAGGCTCTCCTTGAATAATGCCCCTGCTTTTGGGTAATCCCCTTTAGCAAGTGCTACATAGCCCAGGTTGTGTAGCACACCCGGGATATCGCTCGTCCCCCCTTGATCCTGGAACAAAAGCAGACTTTCCTCATAGAATGAGCCTGCTCGCGGGTAATTGCCCTCGATACGCGCTATATCGGCCAGCAAGGCGGACGCCTGAGCCATCCCGTAAGGATCTCCCACTTCTCTGGACAGCGCCCTACATTCCTCCCAAGTGGACCTGGCTACTGAGTAATCTCCATGCATGAAAGACAACATTCCCGACGACATCAGCCCAAGTACCAGCCCTGGCTTGCCTTCGTCTCCTAGCTGGCGGAACAGTTTCACCCCTTCTGAATTTATCGTGCGTCCTTCCTGGTCTCCTCCAAACGCCATAGTGACTCCCAAACTAGAACGTGCATATGCCAACCCTAGCTTATCTCCCAACTCTCGTGAGATAGCTGTGCTTTCCTCAAGCAGAACCTGCCCCGCCGAGGGGTCGCCCTGCAAAAAGGTCATGTAGCCTGCGGCGTACAAGGCCCTTGCTCGTAATTGGGTAGGCTCCGGCACACCCGGCAATAGCGCCTCCATCCACCGCCGCCCTTCACTCAGGTGGCCTCGCATCTGCCAGAAAAGATGGAGCGCGGTGGCGATGCCCAAACCTACCTCTTTATCACCTACGCTGCTGAGGCTCCATTGGAGGGCTGCCCGCATATTGTCGTGTTCGGTCTCCAGCCTTTGCGCGGCTTCCTTCTGCCTTAGGGTCTGAATAAGCGGTGCGCATTCTTCGGCCACCTGCAGAAAGTAGTAAGCATGTGCTCGTCGCATGATGCTTATCTCGCCCCGCTCTTCCAGGCGCTCCAGCGCGTACTCGCGTATTGTCTCCAGCATCATAAAGCGAGATTCAACATGTGTGCCATCAACCTGGCGTAGCAGGCTCTTATCATTAAGTGAGGCTACTCCGTCGAATATATTCATTTCGAAGGGGGCCAGTTCGTCCGGCGTAGAACCAGTATGGGTGGGCAACGAACGGCCTGCAGCAACAGCCTCAGCCGCCTCGAAAGTGCAACCGCCCATGAAAACGCCCATTCGGCGAAATAAGGTGCGTTCGTCGGACGATAACAGATCGTAGCTCCAACCGATCGCGCATCGCAATGTCTGCTGACGAGCAGGCAGGTCACGCCCTCCACCAGTCAACACTTTCAGGCTGCTCTCCAACCTGGATAGGATAGCCTGTGGAGTAAGGAGCTTAACTCGGGCCGCCGCCAACTCGATTGCCAGCGGCAGCCCATCAAGACGAACACAGATCTCGGCTATTATCGGGGCATTTTCGTTCGTCAGATCGAAGTCCGGTTTTACATCTCTGGCGCGCTCGATGAACAGGCGAACACTTTCAAAATCGGTCAGGTTCTCCAACGTGGGAGAATGGCGTAGGTCTGGCAGTTGCAAAGGAGGTGCCGGGAACTCTTTCTCACCGTATATATGGAGCACCTCGCGGCTCGTGACTAGCACCTTCAATTGAGAAGCGTCAGACAATAGTTCGCTCACTACCTGCCCCGCGCTGGACACCTGCTCGAAGTTGTCCAATAAGAGCAATAGCTCTTTCTGACCCAGATAGGCTTTCAAGCTTTCTATGATAGGCCGATTCCCATCTCCCATGAGGCCAAGTGTCTTAGCAATAGCTACCGGCACGAGGGCGGGATCGGTCAAAGCAGCTAGGGGCACAAAGAAGACCCCATCACGAAAGCGGTCGAGCAACATTTCGCCCACTTGAAGTGAGAGGCGAGTCTTACCCGTGCCACCTGGGCCTGTGAGGGTTACAAGACGCACTTGCGGTCTGGCAAGTATCTCCTGCGTTAGCTCGACTTCCTTCTTCCTACCAATGAAGTCGGTTCGCTGAACCGGCAGATTGTTTGGGCGTGTATCCAGCGTCTTGATGGGAGGGAAATCAGAAGGCAGATCGTCAACAACCATCTGGAAGACATGTTCCGGACGTTGCAAGTCCTTCAACTTGTGATCTCCCAGGTCGCGCAATCCGACCCCCTCCGGCAGATTATCGAAAACCAACTGATAGGTCGCACCAGTAAGCAAGATCTGTCCCCCATACCCGACAGCGAGCAAGCGCGCTATGCGATTCAGATGTGGTCTAACGTAATCACCTTCCCTTACCTCACCGGGACCGGTATGCAAAGCCATTCTCACCTTGATTGGAGCTACGCGGGGGTCCCATCTCTCTTGATGCAAAGCGCGCTGCGCGGCGAGCACCGCGCCCAGGGCCTGGGGCGCTAATACGAAGCAAGCGCAGAACGCATCGCCCATCCTTCTGAAGACTACGCCTCTGAATGCTTCGATGGCTTCCTGCAGTATGGCATCATGTCTCTCGACGGCCGCCTTCATGGCGCCCGGATGCTGCTCCCAGCGCACGGTGCTGCTCTCGATATCAGTGTACAGGAACGTCAGAGTTCCAGTTGGTAGTTGCAACATGGTGAACGCATAATAGCAAAAACGTCCGACTTTGGCACGGGTACAAACAGGTGTTCCCCTACCCTCTTCAGAATACAAGTAAGCCAGTGGCATACCACTGGCTTACTTGACATAACTTGCGGAAGCGACGGGGATTGCACCGTCAATTACGACTTTTCGTCTCTAAACCTGCACGAGCGACAAGAAATCCTTGATCCTATCTTATTCTCACCACGCAAGAAAAGTCAAGGTCGGTATTCCATGCCCCTCACACACATTCCGGAGGAGCAATGGGAAGAAGTGGCTCAACGCCACGTGAACGGCGAGAGCCTGCGCCTGTTAGCGAAGAGCTACGGAGTCTCGCATGAAGCTGTGCGGCAGGTTGTCAAGAGATAACTCCACTATTGAGGAGTAGTGAGACTTAGGAACGTCGATAATTCTGAAATAGTCCGGAAAATAGCCAGTCCTGACAGAGATAGTTCCTCAGGACTGGCTGGGTTAGAGTACGGTGAGCATACCTCTTCTCTCAATCAGGGCTTAGGGGCGGTCCAAGCAGGGACATATCATGTCTATCGAAAACCGCTGCAACGTCCTTCGGGTCGGGCTTGCCGTTGCGCGTAAGAGGCCCAAGCTCTTCGTAAAACCTGTGTCCACCGCCCGGTGTGTACACCACGATGATCTCGGCTGTCTCATCGGTCAAGTTTACAAAGGCATGCGGCACCTTTGATGGAAGGTATGCAAAGCCTCCTTCGTTGAGGTGGAAGATGTCGTCACCGATTCGAACCTTGAACCGGCCTTTCAGCACATGAATGGTCTCCTCCTGTATATGGTGAACATGTAATGGAGGTCCGTTTTTCGGTGCCACCTGGACTACAAAATAGTCCAATGCTCCGCCGGTATCGTCGCCGGTAACCTTGAAAATGAGATCTCTGCCCGGACCCGATTGGAGGATCAAACCCTCAGCTTCGGCAAGGACCTTGTATCCAGTCGTTATCATCTTCAACTCCTTATTGAAACCGGTTATTTTCTTCATAGCGGTCACCGGTCTTTCCAATTCCGGTCGCGCTTACTGTTCTGACTATACTGGGTCGTCCTCCCGCAAATCTCCCAAAAACCTCTCAAACCATCTCTCAGGCCTCAGGTCGGTTTGCTTTGGGCAGAATTGGGCGTATAATTCAGCTAAAGAAGCGCGTTGCTACAAGAAGGCCAACATGCTCAAGATCTACCTGCTAGGCGATTTCTCAGTACACCGCGACGGCATCCCCATACCCGCCGCCGACTGGGCGCGCCGTAAAACCAGGTCGCTTCTCAAGCTGCTGGCGCTCCAGCCAGGACACCGGCTGCACCGAGAGCAGGTCACCGAATTGCTGTGGCCCGACCTCGATCCGATTGCTGCTCGCGACAACTTCTATCGAAACCTTTCGTTCCTCCGCCATACGCTAGAACCTGAGCTCGAGCGCCCGGCTGATTCCCACTTTGTGAATCTGCAGGCGGAGATAGTAAAGCTTGGCCCACCGGATGAGGTTTGGATAGACGTGGACGCCTTCGAGAGCCTTATCGCTCAGGCCCGTACTACGGGGCAGCCGCTCCCGTTGCTTGAGGAAGCGCTGAGTCTCTATACGGGCGATCTTCTGTCGGAAGACACCTATGAAGAATGGACTATCTCGCGTAGGGATCTCCTATCGAGGGCAGCGATCAAGGCATTGTTGCAGATAGCCGAAGCGCGGCGGGAAGAGGTGGCCTATGAACCGGCTATCGCCGCCCTGCAGCGCGTTCTCTCTCTGGATCGCACCGACGAGCAGGCCCACCGTGAACTGATGCGCACGTTTGCGCTCTCCGGACGCCGCCAGGATGCACTGCGCCAGTACGAGCAGTGCTGTAAGGTGCTGCAATCAGAACTGAACGTGGAGCCTGAGGCGGAAACCACCGGCCTGTATGATAGCATCGCAAGGGGCGATATGGGCAGACGCTTCACCCCTGCGGTGCCTGGTGTGCCAGCCGGGCATGCAGCTGCTCGGCCACAACTCCCCGGGACGACTGAGTCTTTGAATAATCTGCCGGACATTGGCACGCCCTTGATAGGACGCGAACGTGAGGTAGCAGAAGCATGCCGCCATCTGCGCCGCCGCGAGGTGAGACTGCTCACGATGACCGGCACGGCGGGCATCGGAAAGACCCGCCTCGCTGTTGAAGTAGCGCACGCCCTGATCGAGGACTTTCGGGATGGTACGCTCTTTGTGCCCCTGGCCCATGCCCAGGACGCCATTCAAGTGTTCCCGGCCATCGCGCAGGCACTTGGGCTGAAAGAGGACGGGGACCGCCCTTTGCCGGAGAGCCTTCAGGCTTTCCTGCGCCATCGACAACTTCTGATTGTGCTGGACAACTTCGAGCATGTGATCCAGGCGGCCTCCGCTCTCGCCCAGGTCCTGTCCGCTTGCCCCGGCCTCAAGTTGCTCGTTACCAGCCGGGAACTGCTACGCCTCACGCTGGAGCACGATTTTCCGGTTCAACCCCTGTCGTTGCCGGACCTGAACCACCTTCCGCCGCCACAGGACCTGGGCGACTATACATCTATTTGCCTGTTCTTAACCAGAGCCGCCGCTGTGAAGCCTGGGTTTGCACTCACATCTGATAATGCTGTGGCTGTGGCCGAGATTTGCAGCCGGTTGGACGGGCTACCTCTCGCTATCGAGCTTGCCGCGGCGCGGGTGCGTCTCCTAGCGCCCCAAGCCCTGCTGGCGCGGCTGAGCAACCGCCTGCGCCTGCTCACCGGCGGGGCCCGCGATCTGCCCGAGCGCCAGCAGACCATCTACAAGGCTATCGATTGGAGTTACGGTCTCTTGAGCACAAGGGAAAAGTCGATTTTTGCTCGCTTGTCGGTGTTTGTCGAGGGGTGCACGGAGGAGGCTGCTGCTGCGGTCTGCTACGACCTGGAGAGCGTAGGCGACCTTGGTGCCCTGGACGACCTCTCGCTGCTTGTAGATAAGAGCCTCCTGCGGTCGGAATCGGAGATCCAGAAACCGGGGGCTGTCGGGGCGGGAACCGGATCACTCGCAAACGGATACCCTGAGTCGCGGTTCAAAATGCTCGAGACGATCCGCGAATACGCTTCGGAGAGACTGACCGAGAGCGGAGAGTTGGCCGGAACGCAGGCGCGCCACGCCCGATATTACCTGTCGATCGCCGAGGCGGGCGAAGATAACTGGTTCACTGCCGAGCAGCACTACTGGCTGGAGAGGTTTGATCAAGAGCAGTACAACTTCCAGGCAGCACTGGTCTGGGCGATCCGGAGCGACCTAGAGGTGGCGATCAGGTTTGGCGGCGCGCTCTGGCACTACTGGCTGGCGCATGGGTACCTCACGGAGGGGAGGCGATGGCTTGAACAGGCCATAGCGGAGGTGCCGAGATCAGAAGATGCAGCGCTCGGTCCAGACAGGGCCGGGCGCGCGAAAGCGTTATTCGGGGCGGGTGTGCTGGCGACTCACCAGGCGGATTATGCCCGCGCCGGCGAGTTGATCGCCCAATCGCTCGGCGTCGCCCGCTCGATCGGCGATGACTTACAGATAGCCAATTCCCTCGCCGGGCTTGGGATTAGCATGTACTACCGGGGCGAGTACGATCGCTCGATGTTGCAGTTCGAGGAGGCACTGCAAATCTTCAGGCGGCTAGGGCACACACGTGGCACGGCCCTGGCGCTGAATAGTCTGAGCGACGCGATCCTATGCCTGGGGGACAGTACGCGCGCTTCGACCCTGGCCGGGGAGAGCCTGAATCTGTCGCTAGGCATTGGGGACAGTTTCTCCGTGGCTGCCTCGCTAGCCAACCAGGGCCGGGCGCTCCTGCAGCAAGGGGACATAGAGAAAGCCCTAGCTCTCTTTGAGGAGAGCCTGGCAATTCGGGTCAAGCTGAAGGACAAGGGGGGCATGGCCCACACTCTCAATCTCCTTGGAAACGCGGCCCTCGCTCGCGGGGACATCACTGGGGCGTCAGGCTTCTACACCCAGAGTCTCACGCTGCGGCATGAACTGGGCGACAGAGAGGGCATGGCAGCCCCATTGGAGGGGCTGGCTGCCGTAGCGGAAAGGCTTGACTACGTTGAAAGAGCCGCCCGGCTCTACGGCGCTGCCGAGGCGCTACGGGAGGCGATCGGTGCGCCCATTCCGCCCACGGACTTCGGACTGCATAGTCGAGCTATTTCCTCGCTGAAGTCACGTTCGGAAGGAGATGCCATAGCCGCAGAATGGAGGATGGGGCGGGCTCTGCAGATAGAGGACGCAGTATCTTACGCCCTCTCTGAGGGCTGAATGCTATCCCCGCATGATTGTGGTGCGAGAGATTGAATACCCATGTGTGCACAAAAGCGCGTGCAGAAGTCTTTAGAGAGGAACCGGAACGCAACAACGAGAATAAGAGAATGCAGGCGCGAACAATCGAGCAGCAAAATAGATGGGCTTCCTCCGCTATTATACCAAGTTCGAGACTTTTGGCACTCACATTTGCAGTCCGATATACCCAACGTTTTTGAGACAGATCGCAATATGCAGCTTGCTATTAACCGGTAACCGGTGCCAGCCGTGCATGTCTCGTCAATAGTCGCGGAAGCGAAAAGATGACGAACCGACGATTACGACCTCTGCAAGGTCGCACTTTATCCACCAATTACAGCCAAATTCGTGCGTGAGTTGCACTTGCAAATGTGAAAAAAGCTCTACCAAAAGGTAGAGCTTTTCGGCGGAAGCGACGGGATTCGAACCCGCGGTCTCGGCCTTGACAGGGCCGCATGTTAGGCCACTACACCACGCCTCCATTGCCCTGGCTTCACCGAAGCGAAACACATTTAGGCTTCATTATATTACCAGATAGCCCCCCTTGTGTCAAGGAACGCCCACGCTGCCACGTCGCACGATTTTCTCCTCACGAACGCAGCTGCGAGGAGAAAATCGTGCGGCTCTACACCTAAAGCGCGTAAGCACTCTCTACCTGTGATGTAGTGTGCCCTGCCCCTGCCCGCGCACCCACGGTACCAACAGCAGCGCCCCGGCAACGATCAGGAACACGGGCCATATCTGCCCTATCAAGCTGTTGTTGATCAACACCACCGGCAGAAAAACCAACCCTATCACTCCGAATATAGCCGCAGGCACCAGGTAGCCTCTCTGCGTGCCGTTCGATAGCAGGTACGCGGCCAACGCACCCACTCCCACGATCAACGGGTAGATCGGCCACAACCTCCCCTGGTCCTCCCACGAGATGACGCCAAGCGTGGTCGCCAGGAAGAACACCCCCACCAGGAATGGGATGGAACCGGCAAGCACCAGGCCGCTCCGCACGCGCAGGTCGCCTACCAGCGCAGCTACAACCAGCAGAGCCAGGCCCACTGCCATCGGATATACAGGCCACCACGTGCGCGCCCATTCACCCCCGAACCATGTGTCTATCCCGTACCGCTGCCACCAATCCCAATCGTACAGGATGCCTGACAACGTGGCTACCAGGAAGCTCACACCCAGCAGCACAAACAGCACGCCAACTACCAGCAGGCCGTTCCGTTGCAAACCCGAGGCAACATAGCTAACCAGCGCTGCCGCGCCCAGGATCAGCAAATAGAACGGCCACAATCGCTCCTGGTCTGACCACGATGCCAGCCCAAGCGTGAATACGAAGAAGAAGGCTCCAAGCAGCAACGTGAAACTGCCAACCAGCACCGCCCATCCTCTCCGAATCTGCCCCACATCTCGCGTAATCAACACTTGCGCCATCGGGGCCAACCCCACGATCATCACGAATGCCGGCCAGATATTACCCCAGTTAAGCCCTCCGATTTCCATGGTTGCAGCCAGGAAAACCATGCCGAACAAAATCAGGAACAGTGCGGCCTGCACAGTTCCACTACGCAAATTTCGTGTTTCCATCTCTGTGCTCCTCCTATCTCAAGGCGTGTACCTCTCCTCCAACCGCTACTGTCAGAGGCCCGCCCAATCGCAGCTCGATGGTTGATCCCTCAAGGCCCACGGCCTCTATTACACCCTACCGGCTACAATCCAGATTCCTGGACTCTAAACCGGGAAGCGCGCGGGCGGATTCTGCCACGTTAAGTCTCGCACAGAAAGGTTACAGTCTTTGTATAAAAGTATCTACAAGAGGTGAAAATAATGAGCAGTCTTGATCAGGAAATGTGCCGCCCGCGCCACCCGAAGAAGACCGCTCCTCCACCGACCAGCAGCAGGAAGAACCCTACCCATGCCCACAACATCTGCCCGGTCATATAGCTGCCGGGAAGCACCCCTATCCCCTGAAAGAAGAAAGTCGCCCCTGTCAACAACAACAGTATCCCGATTATCATTACTGCGTTCTTCATCTTGTACCCCACTTCTTTATGCTTCTTATATGTATAGCTTAGGGCATATCCAGGCCGCATCCATTGATACGTCAACAGGTAACGAAAGGTTCAATGGACAAATCTCGCACACCGGCCTCGGCTTGCAAATCCGCTTAGCATGCAGCACGATCAGCGCGTGATACTCGTTGAACAATCCCGCATCGTGCGGCAGGTTATCCATAAACACTCTCTGCACATCATGGTACGAAGCATTGGGCCGCACCAATCCCCACCTTATACAAAGTCGCAGTGCATAGGCGTCCGCCACAAATACCGCCCGCCCCAGCGCATACAACAGAATCGCGTCTGCCGTCTCAGGCCCGATCCCTTTCAGGGCAAGCAATTTCCCCCTCAACTCCTCCACTCCATCGCCCGAAGCCGCCAGGGCCTCCGGCCCCCCATTCTCCACCACAAAACCGGCCAGCGTGCGAATCCGCTCCGGCTTCTGGGTGTAAAACCCCGCCGTGCGCACAGCCGCCGTTACTTCCTCCAGGGGCGCATCTATCAGTACCTCAGGCCGCCTTAACCCATCCGCCCCCCACCTCGTCTCAATATTGCCCAGAGCCACTTCAACGTTCCTCCACGACGTGTGCTGGGTAAGGATCGCCCCCAGCATGATCTCCCATGCGCTCCCGGTGCGCGTAGGCCACCAGCTTTGCGACCCGTAATAGGCCAGCAAAGCGTCATGGATTGACATTAGTAGACGATGTAGATAAGGATCTGCTTCAGACATGAGCGGTTTGCAAAGTGCATAACGAAAGATAGGACGGTTTCAGGGACCGGTGACCACTACGTCGGCCAGGAGCGCTCCGCTCTTGTCGGCGAGGACGGCAGGTTCGATAAGGAACAGCGCATCATGCGCCCCCGCCGCCGCGTAGATCATCGGCCACCGCAGCATCCTCTCGTCCATCAGCTTCCTGATCTCCATCGCATGCCCCAGCGGAGGCACTCCCCCGATAGCATATCCCGTATAGCGGCGCACATCCCCCACCGGTGCCATCTTCACACTTTCGGCCCCCACCAGCGCCGCCACCTTCGCCGCGTCCACTTTCCTATCACCTCCGCAAATCACCAGCACAGGCTCCCCATCCGCCATGAACAGCAGCGACTTAGCGATGGCTCCCACCTCGCACCCCACCGCCGCTGCGGCCTCCGGCGCTGTGCGCGTGCTCTCCGACAGCCTCACCACCTGCACATCTATCCCCTGCTCGTGCAGCGCCGCCTGTACCCGCTCCGGCCCGCTTGCCATATCTGCAACCCTCCTTTTCCGACAATATCGATTATATCAAGGGATAACCCGGTCCCCTTGGCCTAAAGATTCAGGAGAGAGCACCTTCAACATCTGCCGGTAAATAACCCGGTATCCAAGCTCCTCATAAAGCGCTCGCGCCCTCACGTTGAACTCCCACACTGTCAACTCGACCTGGCTCGCACCATGCTCGACTGCCCACGCCTCAGCAGCCGCCATCAGCTTATGTCCGATCCCATGCCCTCTATACTCCTCTCCAACCTCGATATCCGTTAGCAGCGCATAATGCCTCAGCACAATCCCCTGCTGATCCTCCATGCTATGCAGCATCAACTGAACAAAGCCCACCACCCCGCCGCCCGTCCCGTCCGCCTCTACACGCTCTGCGACAAGCAAACCGCTGTTCAGCCCTGAGATCACCCTCGATATGTACTCTTTCGGCATGACCCGCTCCGACGACGGCGCGATGATCCCCGGCTCCCCCGCGTGGTGTATATCCGTGCCCGCCGCGAAAAGCTCCATTAGCTCTTCGTAGTCATCCTCCACCGCTTCTCGAATCATGATATCCATCTGCTTCCACCCTCAAGCCATCATCGGTTACTTCTCATCCTCGTGCGTCAATCGCCGGAATTACCTCCCCCATCAGCGTCTCAAGCGTAATCAGGTTGGGCACGCCCGGTGTCCCGAACATGAAGTAGTCCACTCCCATCTCTATGAGCTCGTTTATCTTATCTATGACCTCCTGCGTGGTCCCCTTGATCCCGCCCGCCGGGAGGTGACGCTCTCCCATAAGCGCCCGCAGCGCCGCCTCATTTGGCGCGCAAGCACACCCACCAAACCACGACCGCCGCTGGCTCCTGGGGTCTTTGCCAAGCTTCTCGCACGCCTGCTCGTACACTTCCACCATCCCACGGTAGTCCTCGATGCTCGTCCACGATACATTCCACCAGTCTGCGTGCAGCGCCGCTACGCCGATCATCCTGGGCTTCATAGCCCCGATCATGATCGGAGGTACAGGATCGGGCTTCGGCTCGCACCACGCCTCCTTCACCCTGTAATACTCTCCCTCATAAGTCGCCGGCTCGTCGTGCCACATCGCCTTGATAATGTGTATATACTCTTCCAACTGGTCCACCCTCACGCCTGCGGGCGGGAAATCATACCCATACGCCTCATACTCATCCTCTTTCCACCCCGACCCTAGCCCCAAAATAAACCTTCCGCCGGTCAAGAACTGCATCGTGGCACCCATCTTTGCCACCAATGCCGGGTTTCGGTACGATTGGCAGACTACCGCCTGCCCAACCTGGAACTGCTGGTGCAGCGCCGCCACATAAGCCACCGTAGTCCAGGCTTCCAGCACATCCCGGTTATCGGCCTGCAAGTGGTCCACAAGCCAGGCCGAATCGAACCGGTCCTTGACCAGGTTCAACCCTCTATCAATTACCGCCAGGTGCTCCCCACGAAGCGACTTATCAGGCATCCCATTAGGCATGGTCCAACCGAATTGTATACGTGCCATTTTCTTTACTCCTCATTCTCTAATTCCCGAAATCTGAATATGGCATTAACACCCCTGGCGCGAATCGCCCACATAGGATAACATATCGTATCCGGACCAAACAGACGACGGCAGACGAAAGACAAAAGACAGACGATACGCAATAATCACTCGCCACTCGCCACTCATCACTCGTAATCACCCATCACGCTCCAGGAGCCAAAAGAATGACTACAAACACCCAACCCACACCACTCATCGACTCCGACTGGGTGCGCCCCCAGTTCCCATCCCTCTCCGTGGAGCAGGACGGCACCCCCGTCCTCTACCTTGACAACCCTGCGGGCACCCAGGTCCCACAACGCACCATCGACGCCATCGCCAACTACTTCGCCAGCGCCAACGCCAACACCCACGGCCCCTTCCTCACCAGCCGCCGCACCGACGCCGTCATCTCCGCCGCCCGTCAGGCTATGGCCTCTTTCCTCGGCGCTTCCTCCCCCCATGAGATCGTCTTCGGCCCCAACATGACCACCCTCACCTATTCCCTCAGCCGCGCCATAGGCCGCTACCTCTCCCCACACGACGAAATAATCGTCACAGACCTCGATCACGACGCCAACATCAGCCCCTGGACCTCCCTCCAGGAGCGCGGCATGAACGTGCTCCGCACCGGGATCAACCACGAAGACTGCACCCTCGACCTCGATGCGCTGGCCGCTATCATCTCCCCCAGAACCCGCCTCATAGCCGTCACCTACGCCTCCAACGCCGTCGGCACCATCACCGACCTGGCCCGCGTCGTAGAGATGGCGCACGCAGTGGGCGCGTGGGTGTGGGTAGATGCCGTCCACTTCGGACCCCACGGCCCCATCGACGTGCAGGCCCTCGACATCGACTTCCTGGTCTGCTCCTCTTACAAGTTCTTCGGCCCCCACATCGGTATCCTCTGGGGCCGTCACACCCTCCTCGACCGCATCCCCGCCTACCAGTTGCGTCCTGCCCCCCACACCGTCCCCGAAAAGTTCGAGACCGGCACCAAAAACCACGAATGCCTGGCGGGCCTGGCCGCCACTATCAATTACCTGGCCGACCTCGGCAGGCGCTCCGCGGGCCTCACCGAGTCCGAAGGCAATCTTCGCCCCTCCCTCGTTTCAGCCATGACCTCCATTCGTGCCTACGAAACCACCCTCAGCGCCACCCTCCTTGATGGCCTCCTCTCCATACCCAACCTTCGCCTCTACGGCATCTCCGACCCCGCCCGCCTCGACCGCCGCGTGCCAACCTTCGCCTTCACCCTCGGTGACATGCCAAGCCCCGAACTCCAGCTCCTCCTCGGCGAGCGCGGCATATTCTCCTGGTCAGGCAACTACTACGCCCTGGCTATCATGCAGCAACTGGGCCTGGAAGGCAAAGGTGGTGCTCTCCGCGTAGGAGCAGTCCACTACAACACCCTCAACGAGATCGACCGCCTGATAGAATCCCTCAAAGCTATAGCCGCAGGCCGCTAAACCTCCCCCCACACTCCCCAACATCAAAAGAACTACTTCCCACACCAACCTTCGTCCCATCTCCTTCCAGTCCTTGGCACGATGTATCTTGCCGCGCCCGACCGCATAATAGCCACCGGCAACTCATCTGCTTCAAGCCTTAAACCGCAAAGGAGACCAACTCGTGAACAAACGCCTTTCCTTTCTGACAATTCTTCTACTACTACTATCAGCCTTCATCTTCGCCGCCTGCGATTCCGGTACCCCCGCCACCCCCACCGTCACCCAGGACGACACCCCCGGCATCAACATCACCCGCTCCGACTACAATTCCGCCCTCGCCAAATGGCAGGTCCTCAACGTACAGGAATATAACATCTCCGAAGACTACAGCGCCTTCTCCACGCTGGCGGGTTCCTGGGAGCTACACGTGACCAAAGACGCCATCGAGCCGACAAGCTTCTCCCGAAGCGGCACCCCCACCACCCCCACCCCCGGTCAGGACCTCTACCTTCTCACAGTTGACGGCATCTTCAACAACATCGACCGCGTCCTCACCGACACCGCCCAGTCCGAGCAAACCTACGCCTTCCAATACAAAGTCCAGTTCGACCCCGACAAAGGCTACCCCACCCACTTCTCAGCCCGCAGCGTCCCCAATCCCACCACAGGCTCCGGTGTAATCGCCGACGCCGACTACACTATCGATGTGAAAAGTTTGAGTATTATCAAGTAATCACCTCTCAACCCACGCCCAAACTACCGCTGAGGGGGCTTATAAACTACAGGTCCCCTCTCCCCAACCACCAACCGCAGCCATGCAAGGCGTAGCCCCAATCCTATTCCTTCCGGTAATAGTCTGGATCTTAACCAGGCTCTTCAAGCGCCTCGGCTTCTAACAACACTCCACCCCATCGAAAAGGACAATCTCGCAATGCCCCTCCTCCCCTATCAAGGCAAAACCCCCACCATCGGCCAGAACTGCTACATAGCCCCCACCGCCGTCCTGATAGGCGATGTCACCATAGAGGACGGGGCAAGCGTATGGTTCGGCTGCGTCCTCCGAGGCGACGTTGCTCCCATACACATCGGCAAGCGCACCAACATCCAGGACAACACAGTAATCCACGGCGACGATGGCTCCCCCACCACCATCGGCGACGATGTAACCGTAGGCCACAGCGCCATCGTCCACGCCGCCACCGTCTCCGACCGCGTCCTCGTCGGCATGGGCTCCGTCCTCCTGAGCCGCTGCCGCATCAACTCCGACACCATAATAGGCGCACGCGCTCTAGTCACCGAAGACGTAGAGATCCCCTCAGGCGTCTTAGCCGTAGGCATGCCCGCCCGCCCCAAACGCCCCCTCACCGACCACGAACGCCACTCCATCCTGGAATCCGTCCAACACTACCTCGACTACGCCTCCCACTACCAAACCCACCCCACCCCCTAAATCCCACTCCCCACTCCCCACTCCCCACTCGTCACTCGTCACCAAAAATCATACCTTTGGCCACTTGCAAACATAGAACAAGTATGCTAAGGTCAATAGTGAAATAGCTAATTCACCTCCGAGCCGCGCAGCAAGGAGGACATAGAGACAAGACTGGTGTCCCTGTGTTACATGCGTTTAGCACCTTACCAGAGGCACAAACAAAAAGGAGAGAGCAGCCAAAGCCGCAGGCCGCACCCGTGTTGCATCACAACTGCACCACGACCACAATCTCAAAAAGCGCTCCGGTCTCCCAACACCGGATCCCGCAAGGGAAATAGCACGGAACAGTGCTCAAGTGTGCATTCGTGTCACACCCTCTAAAGGCCAAAAGAGCACCGTCCGACACCAACCAGTGCGCCACAGGGACACCATCCCAAAAGCCAACCATCCACCGCTCTACTAACGATGACCTACAAGCAAACGAACCAGGAAACACCCTGTCATCCTGAGCACTTCGCTAACGAAAATATGGCAAGAAACGAACCAACAAAGGCCTTGTCATCCTGAACGAAGTGAAGGATCTCGCTCTCAGAGATCACCCTTCGGCAACAAACCAGGCCAGAGAGTGCCCACAACGAGCAAGGTCCCCACAAAGCAAAAGATCAGGCTGCGTTTCCAGCAAGGTAATCCTTAGCAGCGCACAACCAACAACCAAACAGAAAAATGAAAAGGGTGCATGAGATCCCAAAAGATCCCAATACACCCTCTTCTCCATACCCATCCACCAGAACCTCGAACTTCAAACTAAAAACCCAAAAGAATCTTCGTGCCCTTCGTACTTTTTCGCCTCTTCGTGTACAAAAAACAAAAAGAACCCTACTGACCGTCCACACTCTGCCCGGCAGGCACAACACTCACCGGGGCTACCCCGGCCACATTCGTACCCGCACGCGACGCCTCCCGCTGCGGCCATTCGACCGTCAGCATCAGGCCCAATATGGACGCCAACAGCGCCCCAAGCAATACAGTAATCGTCACAAACTCGGTAATTCCCGCACTCATATTGAACATAGACCGCAGGAGCAATACAATGACCGCCCCTGTTACCGCCCCCAACAATCCGCCTGCCATAGACATCACCAACACAAATGCCGCAATCAGCACAGCACGCCTAGAGCCTTTCTTGATCCTTGCCATCTCCCTCAGTCTCCTCTGTGTAGCGCCATGGTCTGCTCTATCGCTCGTCACGAAAACATAACCGCCCACAGCCGCCTTGCTATGCCCACCTGGGCCTTGTCCTTGTCCTTTCTACCTCTCTAGCTTGCGATTCATCCGCTCCTGCGTCCACTCGCGATTCTTATTACCACCTCACCTGCTTCCGTCAGTGATGTGGAGTAGAATATAGCATACGGCCAGGATGCATAAGCGCGGATGTGCATATGTGTAAATCAACTGTTCGGTCCCACAAACCTCCGGTTTCGCCCAAAATTGCGCTCAATCATAAAAGCAAGAAACAGGCCAGGCCATGAAACCCGAAATCCTGGATAAAGTCCGCAAAATGATAGAAACCCGCAAGCTCCTGGGGCCTTCCGCCACCGGCGCCGACCTCCCCTGGTCCTGCGACGAAACTCCGCCCCCTCTCTTCTACACCGGCCTCGAGCAATTCAACCGGGGCGAGTACTTTGAGCAGCACGAATCCCTCGAAGAGATCTGGATCTTGGAGCCACGCCCCATCCGCTACGTCTACCAGGGCATCCTCCGCATAGGCGTGGGCTTCTATAAGCTTCGCCTGTGCAACTACAGGGGCATCGTCAACCATATCAACGGGGGTATCGCCTACCTGCAACCCTTCGGCGATGAATGCCTGGGCGTAGACCTCGCCCGCCTGACCCATGAGGCCACCCAGGTCCGAGACAAAGCTATCGAGCTAGGCCCCGACCGACTATCCCAGTTCGACCTCACCACCCTACCCAAAGTCCACTACAAACACCCCGGCACGTCCCCTCACTCATAGGTCCGCTTAGCCGCCCGATCCAGCGCGAACACTCCGCTATCCTCGGCCACTGCCACCACCAGATCGGGTACATGCAGCGCCTTCTCCACCCCTATGCGCACCCTGTAGAACAGGTACGAAGACGCTACTGCTGCCACAACTCCTACCGCCGCTCCCGCCACCGCAGGCTTATCCGCCTCGGCAAACGCAGCAGCCCCCGCCGTGGCCCCCGCTACTGCTCGCCCCAGCAACGGCAGCGGAGCAATCCGGGCAGGCAGGATCGGCAGCTTATCCAGCACTATCTCGACTAACTGCCCCAATGTGGCCAGCATCGCCATCTGGGGATTTGCCAGCAACCAGAAGATCGACTTCTCAAAGCCCTTAGGGTGCCCTGCCGCCCGCCGGGTAATCGCAGCAGGTCCGGCCACAGACCTCATCCCCGACATAACCCCCAGAATGGCCGCCCGAGCCACCACATTAGTCTCCAAGCTACTCATACCTCTCCTCTCCAAACCTACCGACTACCGATTACCGACTACCGACTACCAGCAACTAGGAACTAGGAACTAGGAACCCCACACTCGCTACTCGCTACTCGCTACTCGCAACTCAGGATGCCCCGCCACATACTCCCGCGCCAATCGCTCGCCTTCCACCTTATCGTCCTGCGACAGCGCCCCATCCAGCACAAGCCCCAGCAGATAATCCTTGATCTCCCCGATCCACCGCCCTGGCTTGCCCCCGAACATCTCCATCAATTCGTTACCGTCCAGCGGGCTATGCAACTTCTCTACATCCTCTTGCGCCCTTATCTCCTCGCACCTCTGGTACAGCGCGTCCACCTTAGCCAGGGCAGCCGCCACCCGCTGCGCCCGTTGCGAAGTAATATCAGCCCTCGATAACAAGAACAACCTCTCCGTGATCGGCGCGGTCTCCCTCATGAAGCGGCGCACCGCCCCGTCCGTCCAGCTTTCATCGTATACCCCGATCCGCAGGTGCTCGGCCACCAGTTGCACCACAGGCTCTATCACCTCGGCAGGCCGCCTCAACCTGTTCAGGATGCTCCGCGCTATCTTCGCCCCCACCCTGTCGTGCCCGAAGAAGTGCACTTCCCCATCGGTCACACTGTAGGTAGCAGGCTTGGCGATATCGTGCAGCAATCCAGCCCACCTCAGCACAAGGTCGGGCGGCGTCCGGTCCAGCACCTTGAGCGTGTGCGGGTATACCTCCTTGTAATGGTACGCCCCGCGCTCCATCTCGTGCATCTCCAGCAACTCCGGGATCGTGTAAGCCAGCAACCCCAGGCTGTCCAACCCCTCGATTCCCTCGCTGGGCACGGGCGCGAGCAGCATCTTGTCCAGCTCGTCCCCGATCCGCTCCCAGGCTACCTCCTTCAGCAGGTGCCCCACTCGCCTGATAGCCTTCTTGGTCTCTCGCTCAACGAAGAACTCCAGGCCCACCGCCAGCCTTACAGCCCTCAGCATCCTCAAAGGGTCTTCTTGAAATCGTTCCTCGGCGTCCCCCACCGCCTGGATGAGCCTGTGCTCGATATCCAGCTGCCCGTTGAATGGGTCGTGCAACTCGCCTGTATGCATGTCGCGTGCGATAGCGTTCACCGTGAAGTCGCGGTGCGCCAGGTCCACATACAAGCCCCGAAGTGCAGACTTCTTCGAATGCCCCTCCCTAACCTCCTCCTGCGCCCGAAAGGTGGTCACTTCGACCGTAAAATCGTCCACGATAGCGCTAACCGTCCCGAACTTCTCGCCCAGCGCGAACATCACGTCAGGCCGAGACGCCTCAAGTATGCTCCTTATCACAGGCACGGGCGCGTTGGTAGTCAGGTCATAGTCGTGTATCTCGCGCCCCATCAGTTGGTCGCGCACGCTCCCGCCCACCAGGTACATCCTGTACCCGGCCCCTTCTGCGTTCTTCACCAATCTGTCGAGAAACCTATCCATAGAATATGCTGAATCACTTCCGCTCGCCGAACACCGCTCGACCGAGGCGCACCATCGTCGATCCTTCCTCTATCGCTATCTCATAATCGTCGGTCATTCCCATACTCAGGTGCTTCCACTCGCCAACCCCGGCGTGCGTCTTCCTTAAGCCTTCCAGCATCCGCCTCAATCCACCGAACGTCCGGCGCAATTCCTCTTCGTCCGCGCCCAAACGTGCCACCGTCATCAAGCCCATCGCTCTCAGGCACCCATGATCCGCCAGTGCATCGGCCAGCCTCGGCAATTCCTCCGGAGCCACCCCCGACTTGGCTTCCTCCCCCGTCATGTTCACCTCAAGCAGTACCGGCAATACGTCGCCCCCTCGCTCGCAAGCATCCCTATCCAGAGCCGCCATCAGCTCAACCCTATCAACAGACTGCACCCAGTCGAACAACTCGACCGCACGCCGGGCCTTGTTCCGCTGCAACGCCCCGATCATATGCAAAATGATGCCCTTCCGAGACACCATACTCGCATCTTTCAGGCCCCGCGCAGCAAACTTCAACTCCGCTTCCTGCACCCGATTCTCCCCCAGATGCGTTACGCCCGCCTCCACCGCCGGCCGAATACGCTCCACAGGCACAGTCTTGGTCACCGCCACCAGCGTCACATCCTGAGGCTCACGACCCGCTGTTTCAGCAGCGCGAGCTATCCTATCCCGTATGTCCTCCAGGTTATCCGCAACGCTAGCCATACCTATTACAAATCTCCGTGCCTCTGTGTCTCTGTGGTTCAAGCCGTCATTTGTCCATTGTCCCGGATCCCCATCACTACCCCAAACAGCCCACAATCCCCTCTCTCGACCCGGTGCGAATAGAACAGGTGCAGGTTGTGCCCTGTGCACACCTCCTCCACCGTCACATTAGCTCCCGGGATACCGGCCTCCACGATAGCCCGGCGTACGCCCTCCCAAAGGTTGAAGTATGTGGTCCCATCTCGCTTCTCAAGCAAAGGCTTTGGCCCGTCCCATGCCCTGGCGAAAGCCTCCTCAGCCGCCTCGATCACGTTCTCCCCGACAGCATAGCAACAGGGCCCGATCCCCGGCCCGACCACGGACACAATCTCGTGCGGATCGCATCCGAATTCACCAACCATCATCTCAACCACGTTCCCCGCGATCCGTCCCACAGTTCCCTTCCAACCCGAATGTGCCAACCCGACCACCCAACGCGCGGGATCGTAGAAGAACACGGGCGGGCAGTCAGCCGACAGCGCCATCAGGTATAACCCTCGCACATCGGTTACCATCGCATCCGCGCCTTCTATACTGGGCAGCCCCGGACGCATTCCACTTCCGGCATCCTCGTTTCCCACTCGTACCACCACCGAGGTATGCATTTGCTGGCACCCAACTATCCTATCAAGCGAGATGCCCAATAGCTCGGCCAGCTTCTGACGGTTTCGCAGGGCCACCTCCGGGTTAGCCGGGTGCTCACGGCTCCCACGCTTCGCACTCAGGTTCCAATCCCCCCCGTCAGGTGCGGTCCGAGTAGTGATGGCGTGCAACAATTCAGGGTAGAGATCAAGCGCTCCCGCTTTCAAAACGCCCCTGTGGGCGTGAAGGTCGTGGTGCCCTTCTCCTGTTATTGCACAGCCACTACGGGTGGTCTTTCCTATCGCATCCGCCGTAGGGGCGGGTTTCAAACCCGCCCCCACCTCTGGATCGCTATTCCCTGCCGGTAAGCTTGCGGTAGTAATCATCGTCTTTGCCAGGACCTCCGGCCTCTTAGTCTTCAGAGTCGGCTTGCTCTTCAACACCGTCTTCATACCCACTCCCGTCGTATTCTCCCGCTTCATCCTCTTCATCATCCGCGTAATTGCTGTAGAAAGCCTGGTTAGTAACCGACGGGTAATACACCTCTATCCCGTACTCGCTGGGCACCCCTAACGCTTCGGACACTTCGCTCAGTATGGCGTCGATCACATCGTCCAACGTCTCCTCCGAACCGGCGGCATGCGTGGTGTTGTACCCCTTGGCATACTCCGCCCATATCAACAATGTGCCCACGATCTGGTCGCTCAGATAGTGCACTTCCAGCTTGCCCATGCTCACGGCAGCGTCGTTCTCGTCCAGGGTCTCGCCATCGAATATGGCAATCTCCTCAGATTGGGCGGTCCTCACCACTCGCTTCAACTTGAGGTTCATAGCTCTCCTTCCCCTCAGATCGACTGCTTATTCCGTATCGTATCCTCTATTTCCCCACATCGCTAACCACGCCCAGTATGATCTGGTCGATCACCTCTTCCACAGGTGCTCTATCATCCGTAAATACGTATCCATTTGGGTCAGGCTTTACCTCACGCATGTTGCCTTGTTCGAGGCTGGCCTTGAACACCTGCTGCAAGGTCGGATCGCTTATTCTTGCCGCGTTCTCCGCGAAGTTCTCAAGCCTGGTTGGCTGCTTGGTTCCGATCACCATGCTGTTTGCCAGGGTCGGCACATCGATCACATACACGTTCGAAAATACCTGCAACATCGTATTCGCCAGTGCATCCACCAACCGTGTATCGTCCGCAGTTCTCCCCGCGTTGATCATCGCCACTCCATCAGGCGTCAGGTGTCCGCTCACCTCCTGAAAGAACTCCTTGGTCGTCAGGTGAAAGGGTATATAGGGCTGCCTGTACGCATCGATCCCCACCACAGTCCATCTCTTGTTCTTCCCATCGGTCTGCAGATAGGTTCGCCCGTCCTCCTCGTGCGTGGTTGCGTTCTTCAGCTTATCCATGCCGAAATACTGCTCCCCGATTGCCACGATCTCAGGGTCGATCTCCACTCCATCCACAGGCACGCCAGGATATACGGTATCGTACTGCCTCATAGCCGTACCCGCCGCCGACCCGATCATCGCCATTCCCTTCATATCAGACGGCGAGAAGTTCTTGTTGAAGTAGGGCGCGATCAGCCAGTAGTCCCACGGCCCGCCCGTCAGCAAGTTGGCCGTATCGTAAATAGAATGCACGGCGTGCCCCTCGTTCAGCATCAGCATAGTGCGCGTGCCTTCCTGCACCACCTGGATGTAGTTGTAAGCCGACTCTTTTTCGTAAATCAACTGCCCTCGCTGAGGCGGCTTGATAAGCCCGCCTTGCACAAAGAGCGCCAATCCAAGCACTACCAACAACATACCAGCGTAAACTGCGGCAGGGCGCATAGCCCCCGTCACCACCAACCCCAATATCGAAAACACAAGCAGCACCACGCCGGCAGTGTATAGCGTGGCCGCCGTCCCGATATACGGTATAAGAAAGAACACCGGGATGAACGTTCCAAGGATGCTCCCTAGCGTCGAGAGCGCCGACACCCCGCCAGCCGTCATACCGGCATGAGCCACGCCTACCGAGCGCAGCCTGATAGCGAATGGCGATACGAACCCCAGCAAGATCAACGGCACCGAGAAAAGTAGGATCACTCCCACAAGCGAGCTATAGAAGACGCCCACCGAATAGTCCGAGAACCCCTCCAGCGACCACGACAGGATGGGCCGCGAGAGCACCGGGATCAGCCCGACCGCGAATCCCGCCACGGCAGTAAGCCCGTACAGGAACGAGTGCCTGGGAAAGCGGTCGGCCAGCCTCCCGCCGAGCCAGTAGCCCAGCGTCAGATAGATCATCACCAGCCCGATAAGGTTGGCCCAGATAAAGAGCGAAGTCCCAAAATAGGGCGCGAGCAGCCGCGAAGCGCTCATCTCGACGGTCATCACCGATGCCCCGCCGAAGAAGACGAGCAACAAGAGCACGGTCCCCGTTACCCGCGAATGCGCCAACTGCTCCGCAGGGAGCACTCCGCGCTGCTGCGCAGGGAGCACCCCGCGCTGCTGGGCCCCAACTTGCTCCCCTGCATGCGCCTCTGCCGCTCCCGTTGTTCCCATCCCCGCCTGCGGACGATTGTCAGTGCTAGTCGCCAACCCTTTGCTCCTGTATAACGATACAGGGCAAGCCGCGCATGTTGCCCTGCCCGGTCATTATACAGTGAGGTCTAAAATACGGGCAAGCATCGCACCAAACCCGCTGCTACGCAGGGAGCACTCCGCGCTGCTACGCAGGGAGCACTCCGCGCTGCTACACCCCTCAAACGCCCAGCGTGCGGGTCGCCAGTTCGTCCGAGTGCATTATGGTTCTGTTGCGTCCCTTCCCCTTCGCCACATAAAGCGCCCGGTCTGCGGCAGCTATCAGGGCTTCCTGCGACTCCCCGTCGGCCGGCAGCGATGACACTCCTGCGCTGACCGTCACCCACAGGCTCAATGGTATTTCCTCATCCACCCATACTTCGCACGCCGTAGAGGCTACCAGCAAGCGCAGCCGCTCGGCAAACTCCCATGCATCGTGCGCGCTCAATTCGGGCACTATAACCGCGAACTCCTCACCCCCATAGCGTGCCACACAGTCCACCGAGCGTATCGTTTTACTCAAAATGCCCGACAGCCACGCCAACACTGTATCACCTATCTGGTGGCCGTAAGTGTCATTCACGTGCTTGAAGTGGTCCAGGTCGAGCAGTATCAGCGACATCGATCCTCCATAGCGCTTGCACCGGGCCACTTCATTACTCAAAAGCCGCATAAACTCACGCCTGTTATACAACTCGGTCAATTCATCCCGAATCGCAAGCTCATGCAATGCTTCCTCGGCGCGCTTGCGCTCCCTTATCTCCTGTTGCGCTACCTCATACAGCTGCGCGTTCTGCAGCGCCACCGAGGCCATCTGCGCAAATCGGCTCAGCAGCTCTACTTCTTCGGAATGTATCTGCTCTGAATTCCCTCCCGTGTGGGCCATCCCCAGCACCCCCATCACCTCCCCACCCGCTCTCAGAGGCACCTCTACTATGGCCCGCATCTCCACAACATCCAGTTCCGGCAAGCGGTGCTCCCACCTGGTGTAATCCTCAATCACCATGGTTTTGTTATACTCCCACACCCGCCCGGCTAACCCTTCGCCATACTTCACCCGCACATCGCCGATACTCCCCAGGAAGCGGCCGTTGGCTGCCCTTATCATCATCGTCTGCTCGTCCGGCTCCAGCACATACAGAAACGTATCCGGTATGCCAAGCAGAGAGGCCGCATTGATCACTATGGCTTCCAGCAGCGATTGCGTATCCAAACCGTTGACCAGGCCAAGTGTGGTGTCGTTTAGCGCCGAAAGCTCTGCCTTTTGCTTTCGCAGTTGGGCCTCCACCCCCCGCGCCTCTGTCACATCGCGGCTGATACCGATCACCCCAAGCAACTCGCCATCGGTCGATAGATAGGGAAACTTGGCCGTATTGTAGATAAGGGTCTTCCCGTGGATGGATACGGGGCTTTCATAGGTCAGCAACCCCACTTCAATCGCCTGCCTGTCTTTCTCTATGACCGCTCGACCCTTCTCCTCGCCGAACAGGTCTATATCATCCATGCCAACGATATCCTGGCTTGATAGACCAAATATGTTGGCCCCGGAGCTGTTGATCATGGTATAGCGGCCCTGCAGATCCTTTATGAATATAGGGTCAGCCGTGTTCTCGATTATGGCTTTGAACCTGTTTTCACTGGCGATGAGCGCTTGCTCGCTGCGCTGCTTGCCCCGCATTTCGCGACCGATGATGGTGTAGATGAGGGCTATGAAGGCCAGGCAGAAGGGCACGGTAGCCAGCAGCCAACCCGTCCCTGTGGCGCTCGTGACCAACTCGTCGGACATAGCGTCCAGCCTGGAGTGCTCCACCGATTGCATGTGGGCAACCGCCGAGCGTATATCGTCCATCAGCGCCTTGCCCGTCCCCTGTACGATCTTTTCCTGCGCGGCCTCGAAGCTCACCTTGCGTCGCAGAGCAACTACATCGCGGCTGAAATCGAGTTTCTGTTCGATCTTGGGCTCAAGCTGTATAAGGTTGGCTAGCTGGGTTGGATCATCGCTGATCAAGGAGCGAAGGTGCTTCAGATGGCTATCTACGGTGCTTATGGCGGTGTAGTATGGCTCAAGGTATGAATCATCGCCGGTAATGACATACCCGCGAGTGCCGGTCTCATTATCGGTTATCAGAGAGAGGGTGGTTCCAAGTTCATCGATTACGCTCTGAGCCTGCGCCATTTGACGGCGTATAGTTAGCTCCCTTTGATTGGCGGCATCGGCCATGATGCCCAGGGCGAGCACCATGAAAAATGCGGCAGCAAAGCCGGCCACTACTTTATGGGCCAGGGATAGCTTTGGAATTATGAATAAAGTTGCCATGATTCGACCTGACACCCTCAGGCACGCCGATCCGGTAGGGGTATGCTATAACCCGCATAGTAAATATAGCCCAGTTCATCTGACCTCGTAAGCCTACTTAAGTCCGGGCAACTGTTGGCTAATCTTCCTACTACTTCAGATAGCAACAAAGTTGGACAGCACGAACCCTCCTACGCCTCCAACTTCCCAGGTATACAATCTGTTTCTAAAAAGAGCACTATTGGCGGCTTTTCCGCCAATAGTGCTCTTTTTAGAAAGCACCTCCCCAAATCTTGGGGAGGTGTTGGGGTGGGGCCTTTGCCCGTTCCCAATCTACTTTACATACAAATCGAATATTCGAGATGATGTATGTTTCTATTCACAAGACCTCACGCGATTATGCCCTACGGGTGAGTTATCGCAAGATACACAATCTTCGATATCTGCCCCCTCAACGCCGGGTTCCCGGGCCGGAACGTACCGTCCGAATACCCGTTCAATATAGCGTAGCTCACCGCAGTCTCTATATAGCAGTAGAACGAGCTATCGTGCGGCACGTCGCTGAAGTGCCC
The DNA here is from genome assembly GCA_963797095.1 of uncultured Chloroflexia bacterium. GTDB lineage: Bacteria > Chloroflexota > Chloroflexia > QHBQ01 > JADMIH01 > JADMIH01. The sequence continues at coordinate 992,637 of CAWCNY010000002.1, forward strand.
GCTTGCCGGGCATTGCAGCGTCCACCCCTCCGCCAGCACCACGATCTTCGTCAGCTGCCCCCTCGTTACAAGCGCGTTCGGGCGGAAGTACGGTCGGTTACCCGGCCCAACGCACGGCTCCCCAACCCCACCGCATGGATAGCCGTTGATCAGCCCCGCGTTGTACGACGTCTCAACGTAATCGTAGAACGTGCTCCCCGCCACCACATCCTCGAAGTGCGGCCCACCGGACGTGTTGATTGCCATCCCCTCGCCCAGCACCACGATCTTCGTCAGCTGCCCCCTCGTCGTATTGTTCACCGGCTTGAAGCAGGGCGTCCCCGAGTCACATGGCGGGTTCGTGTTGTACCCGTTTATCACCGCGTGGCACGCCAGGTACTGCACCGGCTCATAGTAATAGTCCGCCGGGCTCACATCCACAAAATTCACCACGCACCCCGTTGGCGTAGGAGTAGGCGTGCCCGGTGTGCCGCCTACCGGTGTGGTGCTTGCCGTCGGGATCGGCGTCGGCGTAATCGCCCCCGCTACCACCACCAGCGACAGGTTGGTCGAATTGTAAGTTGGCAGCAGCGACCGCCCGCTCAGCACCAACCCCGTATACGAAGTAAACGTTCCACCGTGGCTGTTGTAAGGCATGATCTGAATTGTATTCCCCACGCTCGGCACATACCCACCTACCATCTGTATATTGAGCGTGCCGCTCAGCGTGGCCGTTCCAAGCACATGCAACTGGTCGAAATCCGTCCCGGGGTTCGGTCCGCCTATCTGGATAGTAACGGCCCCCGCTACTCCCTGCCGGTACGCCCCGTTCACAGTCAGCACACCAATCGCAGACCCAGGCCTGATCTCTCCCGAGTTGGCTACCGTCCCCGTGATCACACCACCTCCCGTCAATAACCCGTCCAGGAAGTTCAGCGTCCCGGTGCTGCTCATATTGCCACCGCTCAGGCTCGTTGTCCCCGCATACTGGTTGAAGTTCGGCCCGAAATTGATCACCCCGCTCAACACATCCACCGTACCGCTGTTGTTGAACACCAGCGTGCTCAGCCCCACGTTCGATGTGCCCGTCCCCGCCGCCTTCCGGAAAGTCCCGTCATTGCTGAAGATAGGCGCTGCTCCATTCTCATAACTTATCGAATCGTTATTCTGGATATTGAACGTACCACCCGTCAGCACGTGGAATATCGCGCCCGTCCCCAGATACAATGTGCCGGTGCCTGTCCCATTCATATAAGCTATCCCGCCCAGGTCAAACGTTCGCTCCCGCAGGCGCTTCTGTGTCGAAACACCGTTCAGGTTCAGCACCGCCCCCACCGGTACGCTCGTGATCCCGGCGTCGACCATATACCCGCCCGACCAGTTCAACGTATCCGTTACCGTATATATCCCACTCCCCCCTATCGTCCCATTTATCAGATTGGTAGATGCGCTCGTGGCATTCGAATTGAAATTGACCGTTCCGCCTGTAACGTTCGTGATACCTGCCATGTTACACACGCCCGCGATATTCACCGCCCCCGCGTTGAAAGTCAGGTTGCCCGATCCCGTCAGCGATGAGCCTGGCTGTAACGTGTGGTTGCCGCCGTTGAACCGCAGCGTAGCCTGCGATGACATCGTGAATGTCCCCTCGCTCGCTCCACCCCCGTCCAGGCTCAACGTGCCCGTCAGCACCTGCACCGCCCCGTCGTTGTTGAACAACAGGGAGCCGCTGCTGAGCGTTGACGTACCCGCTCCCCCCGACTTCTTGACCGTCCCGACATTATTGAAGTTTGCCTGGTTCGTGCCGTTCGCGTACAGGATAGAGTCGTTATTCTCAATGTCGAACACAGCCCCCAGGTTGTTATTGAACGTGGAGTGATTTCCCATGTACAGGTAGCCCGTGCCCGTGCTGTTCATCAGCGCCAGGCCGTTGTTGTTCAGCGTCCTCTGGTACAAGTACTTCGATGTCGAGACCCCTGTAAACGTGAGGATACCTGATGCGTCTATATTCGTGGTCCCAGGCCCGTCTTGTATCCCACCTTGCCACGCCAAATAGGTCATATTCACCGTGCCCGTTCCCGTAAGCGTGCCGCTGCTCATAAACGCGGTGGTCGTATCCGCGTCCGAATCGAACCTGGCCGTGCCGCCGGTCACGCTGCTGGTGCCCATTATGTCGTATGTCCCTGCTACGTTCGCCGTCCCCGACTTGAACTCCACGTTCCCATCGCCCGTGATAGACGAGCTACTCCCAAGCAAATGTGTGCCCCCATTGAAGCGCAACTCAGAGCGCGGGTCAATCTCGAACGACCCGCTATCGGTCCCGCCGCCATCCAGGCTCAAGGTGCCCGTCATAACTTGCACGCTTCCATCGTTCTCGAACGACAAGCTGCCGCTCCCAATAGTGGAAACCAGCGCGCCGCCCGACTTGACTATCGTGCCTGTATTGATGAAGATGGCAGCCGTGGTGCCGTTTATGAACAGCACCGAGTCATTGTTCTGAAGGTCGAACACCCCGGTCGAAGTGTTGTTGAAGATTCCCTGGTCGCCGATAGCTATCGTACCGGTGCCTGTGCCGTTCACAACAGCGTGCCCGTTATTATTGAACACGCGCCCGCGCAGGCTCTTGGTAGCGCTAACACCCGCCACCGTCATCACGCCTGTTGCCGAAATATTCGTCTCGCCCGCCAGCGTATCGCCCTTGTTCATCGTGCCGCCGGTCCACAGCAGCACATCGGTATCGTACTCGCCATCGCCCGCCAGCGTGCCACCGCTCATGCTTGTGCTTGCTGACACTGCGATCGAATTGAATTTGACCGTTCCACCGGTTATATATGTAACCCCCGTGATGTTGTAGTCCCCTCCGATTGTGGTCAGCCCATTGCTGAACGTCACATTTCCCTCGCCTGTGATCGAGGATGCCGGGCCGAGGTTATGCGTGCTCCCGGATACTCCGCCAAACCGGAGGGTTGTGTTCGGCAACACAGAGATCGCACTTACTATTGTATCGTTGAAACCGCCTGCGGCTCCTCCATCAATGCTGAGGGTTCCGGTCAATACATCTATTGGGCCGCTGCTGTTCAAGAAGAAGAAGTTCGACCCGAATGTCGAGATCCCCGCGCCTCCCGACTTACTTATCGTCCCATAATTATTGAAGGTCGGGTGCTCACCCGTACCATACACAACGGAGTCATTGTTCAGAATGACGAAACTGCCGTAATTATTGAACACAGCCAGGTTGCCCATCGCATATGTGCCTGTGCCTGTGCCGTTCAAGGTAAATGTGCCGTGATTGTTGAATGTGCGCTGGTTGAGGGTTTTGGTCGTTCCCGTGCCCGCCATCGTCACGGCTGCGCCAACCGGGATCTCGGTCGTTCCGGTGTCATTGCTAAACGGCCCATCCATCGTCCCGCCGTTCCAGGTCAACGTGCTGTTAACGGTGAACGTTCCCACTCCGGTCAGCGTTCCGGAGGTGAACTCGACATGATCTGCGTTGGCCGATTGCGTGTTTACCGTGCCAATACTGACCGTGCCGCCGTTTATACGCATCACCCCTGAGCCGATAAATGAGGTGTTGTTGTCAAGTATCTGCTGCCCGGTTGGGAAACACGCCGCCGATACTGATGAAATATCGAACAGGCCGTTACTCGTACCGCCGTTGGTCATATTCAAGGTGCAAGTATTAGGAGAAACAGGGGCTGTGGTTAGGCTAACCGTACCTAAATCATTCAAGATGCCGCCGTTCGCGACGGTCAAATTGTCCAGCCCAACCGTAATCGGTCCATCGATCTTCACACCACGCCGCAAACCCTGCCCATCCAGCGTGCTTAGTGTTGATACCCCATATTGCGTCCAGCAAGTGCCGCATGTACCGCCCGCATAGCCACCTATCATTGTCAGTGGGATCGAGATCTCTGCCACTGCGTTCCCAGTGCCCAGGTAGGTCCCTCCCGCCAGCAAAACATAGTCGTCAGGCGCTGCTGACAGCAGAGCCAACTCTATAGACGTGAAGGTACTCCCGTTAGTACAAGGAGGCGCAGTAGGTTGAGATGTCATGTTATCGTCCACACACCAGTAGCTGGCTGTAGTCGACATAGCGGGCCTTTCCGCGAACGCCGAATATTGCTCGGCTGCCGTTCTCGCCGTATGAAATGCGTTTGCACTCCTCCCAATCGCGTGGAAGATGCTCTCAATACCCGAAGTTGCTTGCCCCGAAGAATCCACCACCCCACTTGTAGGGCGAGCGGCCTGCGAATTCTGCGCCATTGCACCCAGCACCAGTAGGATTACCACCACAGGGATCGCATAACGCAAATATGCCGGCGTTCTCTTGCTATCTGACATTGCTCTTCGTCCTTCCTTGATAATGTACAAATACTGCGTGTAACGAGTGGGGATGTCGTTGTGCAAGCCTCACAGCACTAATCATCCTCAGAAAATATCATCCTGGCCCGGAAGCATCCCAAACATCGGACCTTGAATTGCTTGGCAGTAGAGCCGAAACTTCACCCAGGCGAAAACCACCCCTTCTCTTGCATTCTAGTAGCGTGCTCTATATACAACAATAGGCAAACAGTCCTACCCCTCGCGACATATGTACAGCAATTATGTACTACCCGTGCCTGGCATCCGCATCCGTGGGTGACTAACCGCGCCTGGCGAAGCTGGCTGAAGCACCCCTCGCAAAAAACTGTACCAAAGTACACCCCAAAATCTGTCCAGATTTGTCCCGCCAATGCCATATAGTAAGTGAGGGCAAGTCCAACCCTTGAAAAGAGAATGGCAGAAGGAGGTGAGCGGTGTTGGTTCGACAAAACTGAGGCTGATCGCCCTGGCTTTGAAGGGATCAGAGCGCAGACTGGGTGCGCGCCATCTTTTAGGAAGGAAAGAAAAATGATACCCTCTAGGTGAAAACATCCCGGCTAAGGCCGAAATCCTGGAGGGTATCATGCAGAGTAGCGAGTTTCAGGCCGTTTGCGACCTGTCACCTGCCCTCACTAGTATTGTGAAGGAATTTGAGGGGCTTGTCAAACAGCTTTGGATATATGCTCAACGCAACCCGGATGCTACTTTGAGCAGTCTCGAAGAAAGAGCACGTCAACTGCGCTCGGACTGTTTCGCCTCAGCCTTAGAAGCCGCAGCCCAACTGCATCGTGCCATGATAGAGGAAGAATGGCTGCTTGGGCACAAGCAGTGTGACTGCGGGCAGACACCCCAGTACAAGGGTAAGCAGCGGCGCACTGTGCAAACATGGGTAGGCACGGTCACATTGGAGAGAGGTTACTTCTACTGTAAAGGGTGTGGCACCGGACGCTACCCGCTGGATGAGGCTCTAGGCATACCCGCACGGGAACACTTCTCGGACGGAGTGCAACAAGGAGTGTGCCTGCTGGGTGTGCAGATGCCTTTCGAGCAGGCTGCACATGCAGTGGAGGTACTCACTGGCATGTCGGTCTCTCCAAGAGAAGCCGAGCGCATGACTGAACAGAGGGGGCTTACATTAGAGGAGAGCTTGCAAGAGGAGAGCTTGCAAGAGGAGAGCTTGCAAGAGGAGAGCTTGCAAGAGGAGAGGAGAGCTTGCAAGCAGAAGATCAAACGCTAGGGGCAAGTCCCACCTCTCAGAAAGGTTCAAAGGTTGCAGATGGAGCATTGGGCTTGGGCACATGGGCGGCGACGCTGGACGCTGGCAAGGTGCGCTACGAAGATGGGTGGCATGACGCTAAAGCGGGAGTGGTGTTTTGGGCCGAGCCTGCATACAACGAAGCAGGAGAGATAGAGGGGGCAAGAGCCACCCATCAGAGCTATGTGGCGGAGGTCGGCTCGATGGAGCGGGCAGGAAAGCGGTTGAGTGCTGAAGCATGGAGGAGAGGGATAGGCCCTGAGGAGCAGGTTGTATGTCTGGGAGATGGGGCACCCACCAACTGGATACAGTTCGATGAGCACTTTGCCAACAGGGTAGAGGTACTCGACTGGTATCACGCCATGGAGCACCTGTGGCAAGCAGGTAATGGTATCTTCGGGCAGGGCACACCAGACGCCGCAAGATGGGTGAAGCGTTGGGAGAAGGAATTATGGGAGGGAAGGGTAGAAGCAGTCATTGTGGCTCTACACAGAGAGAGCAAACGTGAAGGGGAGGCGGGAGAAGCGGCACGAGAGCAGATTCATTACTTCCAGACGAACAAAGAGAGGATGCGCTACTCCGAGTACCGGGCATTGGGCTTCCCAGTTGGTTCAGGCACGGTGGAGAGTGCATGCAAGCGGCTGATTGGTGCCCGTCTCAAGGGAGCAGGCATGTGTTGGAGCAAACCAGGAGCACAAGGGGTGCTGACACTGAGAGCCGAACTGCTCAGTGAGAGGTGGGAGCAATGCTGGCCCAAAACTCGCCCTCTCAGAAAAGTCGCCTAAACGATGGCGCGCACCCGCGCAGACTTTTCCACTTGCAATGCGCATTGCGCTATGCTATAATTACCGTGCATGAGCGTGCATAGCAGGTGCGCTCAACCCATTTGTGTGTGGGGAGATGCCAGAGAGGTCGAATGGGGCCGCCTGCTAAGCGGTTAAGCGACGTTTAAGTTGCTTCTAGGGTTCGAATCCCTATCTCCCCGCCCCTTTCCTTTATGTCCCTAGCTTGTAACTTCCAATACCCCTGACCCTTCCCAGCCAGTTTCCACTTACATTACCCACATCAACCAAGTTCGCACTCCACCCTTTGTTATCACCTAACCCCTCGTGCTTTCTGATCCAGCGAGCCATTGCCGAACCTGCGAATCCTATCTCTTCTTGATCGGATGTAGGCGGTGGTCTTCAGGACCAGTTTTCGCACAACCGTGCCGCGCAACGAATGCGACTCGCTGCTTTCCTCCTATCTACTCAAAGTCTTATCGTGTGCGCAAAACTGATCCGGCAACCGGTAGCGTTCCATAAAGTAGGAACCAGGAACCAGAAACCAAGGATCAGGAACTGACAATCGTGTATGGAAAATGGCAAGCGTCATACGCACCCGGCACAATACCTATAGCCAGGTAATGCAATCGAATAGAACCAGCATAATCCGCTCAATGAAGAGAGGAAAACATAATGGAAGAGATGCAACGAAATCTTGCGCTTGAACTGGTCAGAGTAACAGAAGCAGCAGCGCTCGCGGCCGGGCTTTGGCTGGGGCGCGGCGATAAGATAGGCGCAGATGCGGCGGCGGTAAACGCAATGAGGCACACCCTGGCACGCATTGATATGGATGGTGTGGTAGTGATCGGTGAAGGTGAAAAAGATGAAGCCCCTATGCTCTACCTGGGTGAGGAGATTGGCAACGGCCGCCCCCCCAAAGTAGATATAGCCGTCGACCCTGTTGACGGCACTCGCCTCCTGGCACTTGGTATGCCTGGAGCTATCGCGGTGGTGGCTCTCGCCGCCAGAGGTACGATGTTCTCAGCCCCGCCCGGTGTCTATTACATGGAGAAGATCGCGGTTGGCCGAGAGGCTCGCGGGGTTATCGACATCCGCAAATCGGTAGCCGACAACATTGCCGCTGTCACAAAGGTGTTGGGGCGCGAAGAAGGCAACGTCACCGTTATGGTGCTCGACCGGCCTCGCCACGAACAACTGGTGAAAGACATCAGGGCTACAGGGGCGCGTGTGCGCTTCATACCCGACGGCGATGTAGCAGGCGCTATCGCTGCCGCCGACGAAACCACCAGCGTTGATATGCTCATGGGTATAGGTGGTGCCCCTGAAGCTGTAGTAGCAGCCTGCGCCCTGAAAGCGCTGGGCGGCGATATGCAGTGCAGGCTCTATTTCCGAAGTGATGCTGAGCGCCAGGCTGCCGCGTCAGCAAGCATGAGCCAGGATATCGTCTACACAATCGATGACCTGGTGACAAGCGACGATGTCTTCTTCGCCGCCACCGGCATCACAGACGGCGAGTTACTTCGAGGCGTTCGTTACGGAACAGGCACAGCTACCACCGACTCGGTGGTCATGCGCGCCAAGTCGGGCACCATCCGCTATATGCATGCTGTGCATCATGGAGACAAACTGTCAAACATCGTGAATTATTGAGAATGAGACCGAGGATAAGGATTAGCGAGAAGTCGATCCTGATCCCCTACCTCCCGTCCCTAACTCCTGGAGAAAACAATGGATAGAGATCAAAAACAACAAAACAGTAGAAACGGCTACGCGCGTTACAACCGGCATCGCGGTGGCACCAAGAAGAGCAGAGGCAGGGAGCAGCAGTTCGACCAGGGTATGGACGATGGGAACATGATGAATGGGAACGTAGCCACAACTCTTGCGGATGGTGGCAACGGCGCTAGCCCAGGTATGCTTGTGCTGCCCGATAGCCAGGTAGCCGCGGGCCCCTCAAAGGTAATGCACACCCTGGCTGAGCTGGAAGCCCGCAACATGGACGACCTCCAGGAGATGGCCAAAGAACTGGACATCTCCGGCTACAGCCGCCTCAAGAAGCAAGACCTTGCCTTCCGCATCCTTCAGGCTCAGACCGAGCAGCAGGGCAACATCTTCAAAAAGGGTATCCTCGATATCATGGATGATGGTTTTGGCTTCATGCGCGTGACCAGCTATCTCCCCAGCCCCAGCGACGTGTACGTGAGCCAGAGCCAGATCAGGCGCTTCGGCCTGAGGCCGGGCGATGTGGTGGTGGGGCAGGTGCGCGCCCCCAAAGAGGGCGAGAAGTATTACAGCCTGTTGCGCGTGGAAGTGGTGAATGATATGGACGCGGAGACCGCGAAGAAGCGCCCGCACTTCGGCGACCTCACCCCTATCTTCCCGACCCAGATGTATAACCTTGAGACGGGCCAGCAGCAAATCTCGACACGCCTGCTGAACCTGGTGGCCCCGATCGGTCGCGGCCAACGCGGGCTGATAGTGTCGCCTCCTAAAGCGGGGAAGACGCTGCTCCTGAAGGCCATCGCCAACGGCATCGTCGCCAACTATGGCAACGAGGTGCATCTTATGGTGTGCCTGATCGGTGAGAGACCGGAGGAAGTGACTGATATGGTGCGCTCGGTAAAGGGTGAGGTGATGGCCTCTACCTTCGACGAGCCTGTGGAGGACCATGCCAAAGTAGCTGAGTTGACGCTGGAGCGCGCCAAGAGATTGGTGGAAGGGGGGCAGGATGTTGTTATCCTGCTGGACTCGATCACGCGCCTGTCGCGAGCCTACAACACGCTGATGCCGCCATCGGGCCGCACCCTCACAGGCGGCATGGACCCTATCGCCCTCTACCCGCCTAAGCGCTTCTTTGGCGCAGCCCGCAACATCGAGGAGGGCGGCTCGCTCACCATCATCGCCACCTGCCTGGTAGACACCGGCTCGCGAATGGACGATGTAGTGTACGAGGAGTTCAAGGGTACAGGCAATATGGAATTGCACCTCGATCGCAAATTATCCGAGAAGCGCGTCTTCCCGGCCATAGAGATACCCAAATCGGGCACACGCCGCGAAGAGATGCTTTTCGACGAGAATACCTACAGGCAGGTGCTCACAATGCGCCGAATGGTAAGCGTACTGGGCGGTACCGAGGGTCTGGAGCTACTGCTTGCCCGCCTGTCCAAAACGAAAGATAACAACGAGTTCCTTGCGACCCTCACCAAGGATATTCTCTAGTTCCGAAGCGAAATCTCTCGCCTAAAGCAATTGCGCGAGAGATTTTGTTTTAGAGACCATGAAACCGGGAGGCGGCTTCCTATCGAGCCTCGGATATCTGTGGGAACTGCTCATCCAGGGATGGGTGAGATATACCGGCAGGAAGTTAGACACCCCCAATGTGCCCTGGCTCGCAGGGCCGACCGGCGGAAAGAAGATAGGGCCGGGTTTCTACGAGAGCTATGCCAGGAGTGCGGGCCTCACGATCCGTCCCAGCCCCGACGCGGGTCTGCTTGAGAGCTTTAGCAGCCTGAAAAGCACCCATTTCAGCCCTGAAAAGGTGCGCCCGGAGATCGTGGACTTCTACGAGAAGACGTCCCACTACGCCCTCGACGCCTGGGTGCAATGGAGCGGAGGGATAAGCCCGTTCGCCAGGATCATGATCTCCTCGATCAGCCGGAACATCGAGCAGTTGATCCTGCCTCTAACTCCGCTGACAACCAGTCACGGCATGAGTAGCCGGATCATCAGCATGGTCAATGAAGAAACTGGCGCTGTTGAGTATTCAGGCTGGCTGCGAACCGCCATCTCTACCGGCGAGATCGTGTATGCAGGCTTCTACTCAACCTGCCAGCCTCCAGGATACGATGGCCGTTGTGTGAAGGTGGTTTTTCCGCTCCCACAAGGCTCCGCCACCGTCATCCTGAAGCCTGTGAACAGTACCAAAGGCTCCTTCAAATTAGTTTCTGAGGGGCGGAGGTTCGGCGGTCCTGGATATTACCGTATCCACAGGTTGAGCAATCGAAGCATACGGGTCAAATATATCCCTATCGAGGAAACGATTCACGTTTATGTTGACGACAATGATGTGCTTCGCACTGACCACTTGTTCAACTTCTGGGGCAGGCGGTTTTTGACCTTGCACTACAAGATCACACGTAAGGATCTCTAAGCGACCTCGCGCCTCTGCCTGGGTAACTTCACTACCAGCACACGATAAATAGTAAGCACGGCCAAACTCAAGCCGGAGAACCAGTAGATCAGCCCCGTCCAGGATGATCCTGTGTCACTGCCGCTGAAGATGCTGTGCAGCATCATGAGGGCGAACAACCCATAGCTAGCGTAGTGTATGACTTGCCATGTGCGGTTCCCGATGCGCTTGCGTATGTAGAATGTGAAGCTGACTATGGCTAACCCATACAGTGCAAGTTGCCCCAATCCGACCCAGAACGGCTGGTAATTGGCGCTGGCAAACGGCACGAGCACACTGACCAGGTCATACGATATATAGAGGTTCCACATCAGGATCAGCCCGTGGAACAACCCGAAGCCAAGACCTAAAAGGCTTGTATACTCATGTAAATCAAAGGCCTTGGGTCCTCCGGGCCATACCCTCGCCATCTTGTTGGTGATAATGAGCCCAAACGCCATCGACATCCAGATCAGGCCAAATGCGGTGAAAGCGCTCGCCCTCGATAGATGCCAGAATATGGTCGGCTCATCCCCCGTGGCCGATGCGCCCATGCCCGGAACCCACAGCGGCAATACCACCACCGCCGCGATAGCCCCGACCAGCACGCCCATCAGTAGGAGCGTGGTGGTCGTCAACCCGTCATCGGACTGTTCATCACCTGCTCTATTCGTATTTGCATTATTCACCGCTTGCATTCCACTTACTCCCAAGTGTGGTGTGTCATCCTCTTGCTGTAAAGCACCTGCCCATCCTCCAGGGTAAGTAGAGCCGACAGGGGCGGGCGTGCTTCTATCCATTCGATGCCTTGCCGGCTCCCCAGGATCAAGGTCGCTTTAGCCGCCACCTCTGCCTGCATGGTGCTGGGCGCGATCACGGTGGCGCTTAGAACGTCGGTGTCGGCAGGTTGTGCGGTGCGTGGATCAAGAATGTGGTGATGCCACCTATCGCCTACCCGCCAGCGCCTGTAATCGCGCCCCGAGGTGGCAACCCCACCGCCCCTCAAAGCGAGCAATTCGAGTTGTTTGCCACGAGTTAGCGGGTCGTCTACACCAATGGGCCAGGCCGAGCCATCGGCGCGCGCTCCACTGAATGCTATGTCTCCCCCTGCATCAACCATGGCGGGCGCGATCTCGCCGAGCCATCGCGCAGCTTTGTCGGCGGCCCAACCCTTCACGATACCTCCCAGGTCAAGTCTCATGCCCGCCGGAGTGGTGATTGTGTGCTTCCCCTGGTGCAGTTTGATAGCACGCCAGTCCTCCTCAGCAACCAGGGTGGCGCTCCTCTCCGGCATAACTGCGACCGCCGACCTCTCCTTTATGGTCTCAAAGCTGGCGTCGTAGCCTGCACGCTCCAGGGCGGTAAGCATTGTAGGCGTCACCAACCCGTCTGTCAGCTGGGCTGCCGCCAGTGCTTCGTTCAACACTTCCCACATAATCGGCCCCACCTTGACCGTGCTCCCGCTCTGTCTGTTATGCTTGCTAAGCTCGCTTTCCGGGCGGAAGCGGCTCAGTGCAGCTTCCCATTCCTCAAACATAGAGGGTATACGCGCCAGGCGCTCGCCTGCCTGCGATGAATCTGCCTCGATTATCGCCATCATCCCGGATCCCATGGCCCTGAATTCCAGCTTCTGCATAACTTTTACCCCTTAGCGAGATGAGTGTGTCCTACCCATTGGCGCAGGCTGGTTGCTCGGAGCCTGTACACGCCTCAATGCGGGTGTGGGTGTGGCTGCGGGCGCTTGAGATTGCGATTGGTCTTGCGGTTGGGTAATGGGTGTGGGCGACGCCTCTCCGGGGGGAAGCGACGGCAACAGGTATCCCGTTCCGCCTGCGTCGGGTGCTGTCTGCGCCGCCACTATCACATCATCCTGTGCCTGAGCAGCCGTAGATGCATCTTTGACGGCGAACATCGCCATCCCGCCCAACGTGGCGGTGAGTGATACTGCCGTGATCAGCAGCTTTGCTTCGATTGTCTTCCTCGAAGCGCGCTTCCTGGTCCTATTCTCTGACATTTCCTTTCCTGTCTCCTTGTCCATTGCGATCAATCATTGCCATCATTTGGTTCGTGCTGTTCTCCCGGGTCCTGGCGTCCGAAATGTCTCCCCCTCTGGAATGGATTGTCGTTAGGGACGCCGTTGTACAGTACCGATCCGGTGCTAGCATCCACGTAAAGCGTTCCACGGTCTGTTTGCACTTCGTATGCGACCGTCCCGGCGAAATCGACTAATTGAGGAGCGGCCAGCAGAGATGCCCTGGGGGCAACCGACAGCGCTATTGCTGCCGCATCATCCGGTGTTACAGCATAAGATGGGGCAGGTTCCGGCGTTGGCGCGGATGCAGGTGGGTCCTGGGCCGCAGGCATCTCGGTTGGTTGTGCATTCTCCAGGTTCGACTGTTGCAATCCGTTGCCAGTCGATGTCAGTTGCTCCCCTGCGTTCCCCTGCGCCTGGTTGGGCTGCCCGGCTTGCGCCCGTGTCGCGCCACCCATCATTACATAGGTTACCGCGCCTGCCGCCAGTACCAGCAAAAAGCCTGTCAGGCCGGCGGCCAACATCAACATTATCTTCCGACCCATCTCCATCTCTCTCCAATCTTGTCCATCTTTGTATCTATATCCTAACCGGGTATGATTAAAACAACATTGGAAAACGCCACCTGTGTTTCCAATCTTCTTCCAATGTTTCTGGTGTATGCTCATATACAGTAGGAAGATGGCATGAAAGTGTTGCTGATTGAAGATGATCAAAAGCTGGCACGCCTTATGGCAAGCGTACTGCGCGAGGAGCGGCATGAAGTAGATGTTGCACATGAAGGCAACGATGGATTGGATCTGGCTCTGCGTGGCGTATATGATGTTGCTATCATTGATTGGATGCTGCCTGGTCGCGATGGTCCATCCATAGCTCGCGGCATACGCGCGTCCCGGGTGCCTTTACCTATCCTGATGCTTACAGCCCGCAGCCAGGTCGAGGACCGCGTGGCAGGTCTCGACAGTGGCGCTGACGATTATCTGACCAAGCCCTTCGCGTTCGAAGAGTTGCTCGCCCGCGTGCGCGCCCTGGGGCGGCGCTACCTGCAAGTTAGCGGTGACCCGGACGAGTTGCGTTCCGGCGACATGGTGCTTGATACGCGCTCCCACACCGCCCGTAAAGCGGGCAATCCACTTGATCTTACGCACACCGAATGGAAGTTACTCGAATACTTCATGCGCCATCCGGGCCAGACCCTCACTCGCCGCCAGATACTCGATTACGTGTGGGATTTCACCAGCGACGTGCAGCAAACCATGGTGGACGTCTACGTCTCCTATCTGCGCCGCAAACTCGCCTTTGGCCCGCACCCCGACCCTATACGCACTGTGCGCGGTGTTGGCTACCGGTTGGAGGCACCAGGTGACCAGGCTTAACCCCATGTTCGGGCGATTGCGCCTCACGCTGACCATCCTGTATCTGGTGGCGGCCCTGGCCCTGATAGCTCTGGTGGGCATTGGTACCTACGGGCTTGTGGACCAATACTTCCAGAGCGGCACCGACCTCGCCTTGCGCGAGAGGATGGCGCTCGAGATGGCGGCGCTTGGTGTGCCGTTGCCCTCCGAGATCGCGGATGCCAGGAGTGAGTGGATTGCCACGCGCAATTCTCCACCACCTCCGGCCAGGGTACCACCGAGCCAGGATGGTGACGACCACAACGCGGAGCATAACCAGCACGAGCAAGACGAATATGCCTACAACAGCGAGCTTGCCTCCATCTTCGTGCTACCGTTAGCTTCGGATGGCGCTCTGCTCACAGCTACAGGTGGGCAGGCCAGCCCCAATGGCGCGAATATTGCAAACATCACCCCGGATAGTGATGCATTTCAGGCCGCCCTCACCGGTGGCAGCGACCTGCGGACTGTGGACATGAGCGACGGCACGCGTGTGCGCCTACTCACTTATAAGATCTCCTCCGCCCAGGCCGGATTGCCCGCAGCCCTGCAATTGGGGCGCACCCTGGGCGACCAGGACCGCACGTTGAACCAACTGCTGCTTATACTGTTGGGGTTGGGCGGGGTGAGCGCGGTTCTGCTAGGAGCGGCAAGCTGGGCGCTGGCAGGACGCTCGATCAGGCCCGCCCATGAGGCCTGGGAGAAGCAAAAAGCCTTCATTGCCAATGCGAGCCATGAACTGAGAGCACCCCTTACGCTGGTGCGTGCCGGTGCGGAGGTTGCCATGCGCCATACCCCTCCCGGTAACATAGAGCAGAAAGAGACCCTTCAGGATGTGCTGGACGAATGCGACCACATGGGGCGATTGGTCGAGGACCTGCTGCTGATCTCACGCCTGGATGCTGGACGGCTTGAGCTACAGACCGAGCCTGTCGACCTTGCCGAGTTGATGACCGATGTGCAAAGGCAGGTAGGTCGTGTAGCCGAGGAACGCGGTGTGCAGGTGACGGTAGCGAATGCAAGTGGCCCGGTGAAGGCCGACCGCACGCGCCTCAGGCAGGTGCTGCTTATTCTGCTGGATAACGCGTTGCGCCACACGCCCTCAGGCGGCAGCATTACGCTATCTACCACCCGTCAGGACCGGCGTATCCTTATTGAGGTAATTGACACCGGGAGTGGGATCGCCCCTGAACACCTGCCGCACATTTTCGAGCCGTTCTACAGCGCCGATAACAGCCGCAACGGCGGCAGCAGCGGCCTCGGCCTATCGATTGCCAGCAAGCTGATCGAGGCTCATGGTGGGCGCATCAGCATCAGCAGCCAACCGGGCCAGGGCACCCGCGTCACGGTTTCTCTCCAGTAGTAAATAACCGGAACCCCCTTCACGGGCCACCCGTTATAATGATGGGATGGACGCCGTGCGTCTCCGATTTGCACTTGTTGTTTTATCAAGCGGAAGGAGAAATCAACATGACTACCAGATATAAGCTTCTCGTTCTAGCGCAAACTCTCATGATTGCCCTTCTAGTCGCATCATTAGGAGCGGGTATCTCTGCCCAGGCCCAGGTTCCGTCAGACACCCTCTCGCAGTCGCAGAGCGCCCAAACCTCCGCTGAGAACCCCCAGGCAACACGCGATTTCGAGGATGTGTCCCCCGATAGTACCTTCTTCCCTTACATCCGCAATCTCTACTTCTCAGGCATCGTCAGCGGATACCCATGCGGCGGGCCGGGTGAGCCTTGTGGCCCCGGCAACTTGCCTTACTACCGTCCCGGTGCCTCTGTTTCAAGGGGACAGATGGCGAAGTTTGCGGACGAAGTACGCAAGACACCGGGCTTCTTTATCGATACCAGCACCGACCCCCAGCCTTTCTATGTGCGCACCTCGGTTGCCAATGGGCGCGGCGTGCAGGGCGATAGCGTGCTCGGCAACGGCGTACATGGCGTATCAGCCGGATCGGCGGCGAGCGGCGTGTACGGCGAGAATGTGTCAGGAGGCTTCGGCGTGGCCGGGCGCAGCAGCGGTGCGGGCAGTGCCATATATGGTGACAACGTATCCGCTAACGGCTGGGCAGGCTACTTCAACGGCAATGTGCGCGTGCAAGGCACCCTCAGTAAGGCGGCAGGCGCATTCGAGATCGATGACCCACTGGACCCTGGGCACAAGCTCCTTTACCACTCGTTCGTCGAATCGCCCGACATGATGAACGTCTACAACGGCAACGTCACCCTCGATGCGAAGGGGGAGGCCACCGTCCAGATGCCCGATTACTTCGAGGCGCTCAATGAAGACTTCCGTTACCAGCTAACCCCCATCGGCGCGCCCGGTCCCAATCTCTATATAGCGCAGGAGATCACGGACAATACGTTCGAGATCGCGGGTGGCGCTCCCAACTCTAAGGTAAGCTGGCAGGTGACCGGCATCCGGCACGATCCTTACGCGGATCAAAACCGCATCCAAGTAGAGGTCGAGAAGCCCGCCGACGAGCAAGGCAAGTACCTGCACCCGGAGTTGTACGGCCAGCCAGATACGGCGCGCATTGATCCTTCTAAATGACGAAGGACGAAAGACTAAGGACGAAAGACTAAGGACGATAGCTCGATTAGCGTCGTCCTTAGTCTTTCGTCCGCTAGGATGCTACCTTCTTCCAGTGCTTGACGATCTGAGAGATGCTTTGTGAGCCTTTCACGTAGGTCTCGGCGTAACCACATGCCGCGCACACATAGCTGACGAGACGAGCGAACTCGGTGCGTACTGCCCCCCGTACCGGGATGGCCTGCACTCCGTATACACTGTTCACCGGGCCGATTTCCTGGTTGGTGTACACATCATGCGAACCGCATTTCGGACAAACACCGTTATTCATCTCTTGTTCCTTCCTAGTGTGTGAGCGACTGCTTACTTTCCCACACCCATTTGTATATACGTAGCGCAGGCCCTGAGGTCGCATAACCTACCTTCAGTGCGTATGGTTCTGTATAATATGCCTAAGTGGCCAACTCCAGCACACAACAGAAAACACCAGAACAGGCGGACGCGCCCCCGACCAGGTTCGCGGCCTGGTGGATGTCCACGCGCAAGCGACGCTCCGAGTGGCAAACTCTCATAGCCACGGGCACGGCCACGTTTACGGGCCAGCCGCGCAGGCACTTCGTCGCGGCGCAGCCGGGCGATCCGGTGCTCCTCTATGTGTCCAAGCCCGACCATGCTATTCGTGCGGTCGGAGTGGTCCTTGGCCCGACCGATAACGGGCGGCCATCGAGCGAGGATGGGGACGATGCCGGTACCGCAACGCAAAACCCAAAATCGATCGATGTTCAGCTGGCCTTTGAGCTGCCCGGCCCACTGGCGTGGCGCGATATCCTCGAGGTGCCCGCTCTCGCGAGCGCGGAGCCGGTGCGGCAGCGAAGTAGTGGCACCCTCTTCGGTCTCACACAGGACGAATATAGGGCGTTACAGGCTTTGATGATCATCCGCAACCCCGAATTGGCCGGTGCGTTCGCCGCCGTAGACGCGGGCGATGTGCAGCACGACGATGGGGATAGGGAAGAAGATGACGAGTTTGCTGTTATGCCGGGCAGCCCCCCTGCGGGGGCCGGGGGAGGGAACGGCCTCACCCCTGGCGCACCTACCTGGCTCAGAGAAGAGATCGCCTCTTATGCTGCACCTGCCTTGCCCTATACACCATACGGCGCTCTACCCACGATCCGGAACCCGGCCGATCTCGCGGCCCTGACGGGTCTGCCAATGGAGACCCTGGAGGAGGCACGCGACCTGCTGGAAGATACGGGCCAGATAATCCTGAGCGGGCCGCCCGGCACAGGCAAGACTTGGCTTGCTCGCGGGCTGGCGTCGCTGGTGGCTGCCGGCCACAGCAGGATACAGGTGGTGCAGTTTCACCCTTCCACAGCCTACGAGGATTTCATCGAGGGGTTGAAGCCTCGTGTGGACGCCCTCGGCCACATCACTTATGCGATCATGCCCGGTATCTTCGTACGTATGTGCGAGGAGGCGAGGCGCGATACCGACCACCATTATGTGCTGCTCATTGACGAGATCAACCGCGCCCCGCTTTCCCGAGTATTTGGGGAATTGCTTTACGCCCTGGAATACAGGGGGCCATCGGGTGCGGTGGAGCTGGCTGCGTCCGCCGGGTCGGGACAGGGCGGCGCTCCATTCTATGTGCCGGAGAACCTGCTGATTATCGGTACGATGAACTCGGCAGATCGGAGTATAGCGCTGGTAGACTACGCTCTCAGGCGTCGCTTCCGGTTCATCGAGCTTGAGCCGAACACGGATATACTGGACGGCTGGCTTGCGGCGCATGGGACGCCCGAAGCGGCACGCAGCGTCCTCCTTGACCTGTTCGAGAGCGTCAATAGCCGGCTTTCCGAGCATCTCGACCCCGATCACCGGCTCGGACACAGCTACTTTATGCTTGATCCACTTGACGCGCATACGCTTGACCTCCTGTGGCGGAGTGCTATCCGCCCGTTGATATCTGAGTACTTTACGCCTCCTGCAGGCGAGCTTGATGAGTATGCATCGCTGTTCGCGGAGGCGCGCCAGCGGCTGTGAGGGTTACTTCAGCGTCTCACCCCGGCTCCTTCCCCATGAACGGGGAGATGGGAGTTAGAAGTTAGTGGGGAAGAGTTGGGGGACACCCCCAGACCCCTGTCAGGGGACTTCGCCCCTTGCACCCTCTTCTCCGCTCTGGCAAAGAACACGGAGATTATGAAGGTAACTGACAGTAGCTTCCCAAATGTTTCAGGCGAGAGGTTCTCTATCTCGCTGAGCGAGTATGGCTCGGTTGAGGTTGCGTTACCCATCGAGGTTTATAGCCTGCTGCGCTCGCGGTATTCGAAGCAAATAGAGGTAGCTCATACCGGGCGTGAGGGCGTCTACAGGGTCGCGGCCCGCGATTATGTTGGGCGGATCAGCCTGCCGGGCGGGATGCTGGTGATCAGGCCGAAGGTTAGCGTGGGCAACCTGTTCTATATGCTGTGCGCCGATGCGGGTTTGGCCGACTTTCACCCTCCACCTATGGGCTTGCATGAGGACGACGAGATATTCCCGTTCATCCTGGCTGCGCTGCTTAACGCCATCGAGACGGCGGTGGCAAGTGGGCTGTATCGCGACTATAACAGGCGCGAGGACCGCATACCTTATGTGCGGGGCCGCATTCTGCTCGGCGAGCAGGTGCGGCATGGTTGGCTTCAGCACTTGCATACCTGCGCTTATGCCGATCATAGCTTCGACACACCTGAAAACAGGGTGCTGGCGGCTACCCTTCGCTTGCTTCCGGCTCTGCTCAGGAGGCGCGAAGCGGAGGATGGGTTGGCGGCGCGAGCACGAAGCCTGCTCCGGCATTTCGGTGAGGTGGCGGCGATCCGGCGCGGAGAGGCGGTAGCTCTGCTGCCTCGGCTGCAAATACACCGGCTCAATGCGGCTTATGGGCCCGCTCTTGCCCTTTGCGGGCTGGCTTTGCGCGGCCTGACGCTGAACGAGCAAGCGGGGGCGCACCCCTACGCTTCCTTCCTGGTGCAGATGCCCAGGCTTTTCGAGAGTTTTCTGACCAAGCGGCTTGCAAGGCTGCTGCCGAGGTATGGGCTGCGAGTGGTCGCGCAACGGCACGATTATCTGGACGAAGCGCGGACGGTTGGGATCAGGCCCGATGTGCTTGTTTTCGCGCGTCGAGAGGCCGCTCCGAGGCTTGTGCTCGATGCCAAGTATCGCCGGTCGGAAGGCCCTGATGCCGACCCCAACCGCGACCTGTACCAGGTGAGCGCTTATCTCGACCGCTATGGATTGAGAGAGGGGGGGCTGGTGTACCCACGCTTCGAGGGTGAGGAGGGTGCGCGTATGAAGCTGCGCGGGACGCCCAAGCACCTGCATATTTTGACCCTCGACCTGGGCGCGACCACACCTGCCTTGCTTGACGAGAAGTGCGCTTTGCTTGCACGGCAGGTGGCACAACTTTCCGGTGGGGTTGGGGCCTCTGATAGTTAGGCTGGCGCTTCGCTTTGCTTCCTGAGGTGGTTTGTCAGATGTTGTAGGCCAAATGGGTGATTGTTGCATCTTCTTCCGCCTTTCTTCGGGCAGGTTTGCGATTTTGGGTTGGACTTGCCCTCATTAACTTAATGTCATAAGTCGGACAAAACGGGACAGGTTTTGGGGTGTACTTAAGTACAGTTTTTAGTAGGTCGGAGTATTGTGCGCGGAGGGTATAAGGTGGGGTTACAGGGCTAATGCAAAGTCAGATAAGGCGGTGGGAAAGGCCGCCCATCCAGGCCTTGTCATTCTGAACGAAGTGAAGAATGACATAACCAAACCTGGTGTGTCCGATACCGACTTTGCATCAGCCGTACATGAGCCTGTGGCACACCCCCAAGGATGAAAATTGGCCAAGCGCCTGGTGCAGTTGTTGGTTACAGCGCCTACTTTCAGGTCAGCCCTGGGTGGGGTTAAGAGTGATGCGTGTTGTGGGTGGGGCGGATGCTATAATTGTTTTTACGATTGCAACCCTTACCTCCTTCGATGGTTAATTACACTGTGAGCACGCACACTACGACGCATCCCCAGACACAAGAGATCGAGCCTGCACGTCGCGAGGGCATCGCGAGGGTGCAACTGCGGTCAATCGCCTTGCAGCCGTGGCTGTGGGTGGGCGGGTTGACCTTGCTTGCTTTTGCGTTGCGGCGATTTCACCTGGGCGCGGAGTCGCTATGGTTCGATGAGGCGGATATCGTGGCGCAGGCCCGCCAGCCGCTTGGCAACTTGCTCGATGGATTCGCCAGAGCGGGCGAGAACGGCCCTCTCTACACGCTGATGCTTCATTTCTGGATGGCACTCTATGATGGCGTGCCGGGGGTTGCGCGCGCTATGCACCTCCTGTTCGGGTCGAGCTACGAAGCGCCGATACGCGGCCTCTCGATGCTGTTCGGGACGGCGGGCATACCGGCGATGTACGCGCTGGCACGCAAGATAGGCGGTACTGCTCTGGGCTTGATTTCGGCGGCGTTGCTGGCTATCAACCCGTTCGACCTGTGGTACTCACAGGACGCCAAGATGTACACCTTGCTTGTGCTGATGACCCTGCTCACCACATGGCTCGTTATGCTGGCTGTCGAGCGCAATACAGTGGGATTGTGGGTAGCGTATGTGGTCGCCACATGGGTGATGCTCACGTCGCACAGCCTGTCGGGTCTGGTGCTGCTGGCCCAGGTGGCCGCGCTGCCGTTCCTGTTGCGGGCGCGCAGATGGCAAGTGGCGTCGAGGTCCACCAATGAGGCAGACGGGCAACCCGGGAAGCGTAACCCGAACTGGATATGGGCGTTCTTGCTTATCGTGCTGCCGGTGCTGCCTATCGTGTGGCTGCGGGCCGCCGCCGTGCTGACGGGCACGGTCGATTCGGGCAACTGGTATACAAGCACCACTCTCCCGGATATACTGCTCACCATTTTCGTGAAGTTCGCGGTAAACCAGGCGGTGCCCTGGGAGATCGCGGACGGTCTTTCGCTCTCGTGGGAGGGGGTTGGAGCGCTTGCCATGGGCGTACTCGCGGTGACAGGGGTGGTGGCGCTTGTCAGGCGGCCCCGTATCGTTGTGCGCCGACCTGCAACTGCAAGCTCAGGTGAAACGATACAGGAAGACCGGGTGTTGCACAACAGGTACCAGTATCATGCTCGATCCGCGATTGTGCTTGCGCTGTGGTTGGTGCCCGTGCTGGTGTTCTGGGTGCTTACGCTGGCTCTGCCGTTGTTTCACCCTCGCTATCTGATTATGGCGCTGCTGGCATATCTGATCATGGCGTCAGCCGGGATCGTGGCGTTCAGACGGATAAACATGCTTGGACTGGTGGTGCTGCTGGGTCTATTGGCGGTTTCGACGGGGGCCGCTCTTGCCAGTATCAATTACTCGGCGCAGCCGCAGAAGGAGGATTGGCGGGGGGCTATGCAGTACGTGCAGGACCACCTGCGGCTGCGCGACGTGATCGTGCCGTTCCCCGGCTATCTGCAAACGGCGGTGAACCTCTACTACAAACCCGGAGGGACGGCACTGGTCCCGGACCGCCCGGTAAGCACGGTCAAGAGCCTGGGCACCGAGAACTACGGCACCCGCGAGATGGAGGAGGATTTACGCAGCATAGCGCAGTGCAACGAGCGGGCGTGGCTGGTGGTGTCGCCTGTGAGAGCGGATGGGGAAGACCCTGAGCAGAAGGTGCTACAGTGGTTCCAGTACAACTTCATGACATTTGATACGCAGGTGTTCAATGGGGTAACAGTGTACGGGATCGCGTTCAACAGCGTATACGATTGCTGGTCGCCGAACCCTGATTACAGCGAGCCTCATCAATTTGAGAACGGGCTGAGGTTCCTGGGCTATATTTACGAACTGCGCGACCAGAGCCAGCAGCCTGTGCAGCCTGACGCGTCGTATTTGCCTCTCACGTTGTTCTGGCGCACCGACAAGCAACTGACAGGGGACTACGAGTTTCGCATCCAGGTGATCTCGCCATCGGGCGAGGTAGTGAAAGACGAGGCGCTTGGGCTGGAGAACGGGTACTTCCCCGCGACGCAGCTACACCCGGACGTGACGGTGATGGACTACCGGGATATTCGTCTACCGGGGGGGCTTATGCCGGGGGATTACCGGGTGACGGTGCAGGTATATCCGAGGGGAGAGCCGGACAGCCCGCTCAAGCTGGTGGGTGAGGATGGGAATACGATCACATTGGGGCAGACGGTGAAGGTAGTGCCGTGGCAGCCTTGATTTACTCGATCCACCAGACGTTGACGTTCCACAGGTAGCGGGGCGAAGAGAAATCTATATCTCCGTGCAGGGATGGTGCTGCTACCACGCCGAATTTCTGCGCCCACAGGAAATAATAGGGAAGCTGGTCGGCTACGATAGCCTGCATGCGGTCGTACATACTCTTGCGCTGGTTGAAATCGTAGGTGGCACGGGCGCTGAAGGCAAGGGCGTCGTATTCGGGAGCCTGGAAGCCGGGGATATTGAGGAGGGCGGGGGCGACCACGGTGGGTATCTGGGTGGAGTGGAAAAGAGCGAACAAGTCGGGGTCGAAGCCTGTGCGGGTCCAGCCGAGCATCACCAGGTCGAAGTTGAAAGGCGGGTTGGTGGTGGGGCTGATGCGGGCCAGGATGGATGTCTGGAAGTCGGCGGGCTGGACGGTGAGGCTGATGCCCACCTGTGCTAGAGGGTCTACCATTTCCTGCGCGGCCTTGAGGCGCACGTCGCTGTCGTTACGCACATAGAGGGAGACGGCGAGCGGTTTGCCATCTCTATCGACCACGCCATCGCCGTTGGTGTCGGACCAACCGGCATCCGCCAGCAATTTGCGAGCCTGGTCGGGGTTGCCGTTTAGTTGAGGAGCATCGGGGTTGTAGGCCCAGGAGGCTTTGTTGACATCGGTCCAGACCGGGTCGTCGGCCCCACCTGTGGCATCGAAGACGAGCTTTTGCTTGTCGAGAGCGAGTGCGAACGCCTGGCGTAAGCGGGTGTCGCTGAAAACATGGGTTTCGCGCAGGTTAAATGCTATGAAGTCGTAACCCAACTCGTTGTACGACCCGCCTTTGATGCCCTTGCCCTCGCCGACCAGACGTTCGGCGGAGGCGGGAGATAGCTGAGCCAGCTGTAGAGTGTTGTTGCGGATGGCATCTTCGGCGATGCCATTATCGGGTGCCACAACGAACACCACGCGCTCGATCAGCGGGCCGCCGCCATAGTAGTGTTCGTTGGCCGCGAGAGAGATAGATTGGCCCTGCCTGCGCTCATCAAGTTTGAATGGCCCTGTTCCCACCGGTTTATCATTGAAGGGGCTGGTAGCGAGGTCGGTGGGAGTTGTGCCCGATAGTATGTGGCTTGGCAGTACGGGGAGGGCCATATCGGCCAGGATGGGGGAATATGGGCCTTTGAGCGTGAATCGGACGGTGGAGGTAACCGGGTCTATGGCCTCTACTTTCTGCACCCACTCCTGAAGGTGGACCATAGCCGTGTTCTGGGCAGGCACCTGTCTGAGTGTATCGTACGACCAGATCACGTCCTGGGCGGTGAAAGGAGCGCCGTCCTGCCATGTAACATCCCGGCGAAGATGGAAGGTGAGGGTGGTGCCATCGGGGCCGGCCTCCCAGCGTTCGGCGAGGTCGGGTTGGGGCTGGAGGTGGTTATCTATTTTGGTCAGGCCGGAGAAGATCAGGCCCATGACCTCCTGGGCGTTCTCGTCATAGCCCACGAACCAGGGGTTGAGGGACCAATAGGTGCCATCGGAGCGTGCGTCGTTAGCCAGCCGGATATTGAGGGTGCCTGAGCGCGGCTTGTCGGGGACGGTTGGTGTGGGGGGTGGGGGAGGTGCGGGGGTGGGCTGAGGGGTGGGATTTATGTCGCACCCTGCCAGGGACGGCAGCAAGGCGACGAGAGCCAACAGAAGTGGAAGAAAATGCGGCACGCTCAGCGCGCGCCGGGCGTTGTGTGGCATACCGTATTATACAGTACGGGCAGATTTGGGTAGATGGTAAAAGGGACTTGAGGCGGATCCAGCCTCTTAATCCCATCGTTTGGCACGCTCAAATGTACGCCTGACATGCATTTTGTTAGTACCAATGTCTCGTAAACAATAACCCTTATATAACACCAATGAGCATTGTTGCAAAGAATAGCCATATGCTACAATTTCCGTACTCTTACTAGATATAGTATCTCTTTGTGCTATCCACTTAGTAGGGACGGCTCCAGCGTGGGCGTTGGATGAGGCTCTTATTGAGTTTGAAGCAAGAAAGGGATCGCAAGCGAGCGTAGGCCCGATGGCGAACGAAAGTGACCGCCTGGCGCACATTTTCATATGGAAGCAGACTGGCGCACACGACATAGAGTACGCGCGCCACGTGCTGAGTGTAGTTAATCCTAACGCACTACGAGTCCTCGATGAGGACGATCCGCCCCTGCGCTTTTTCACGCTCTACGGCCAGTGGCCTGAAGATCCGTGGGCGTATGCCCTGTACGATATGCGCTCAACCCCCAATCCGGAAGGCAACGAGTGGACCGATATTACCAAGTACGATCTTGCGGGGTGGCAGGGCACCGATCAGCGCACAGGGGAGCATCTTTTCATAGTTACCGCATATAGAAAGGCTAACGGGGCGACCGAGGCGTTCCAGGTAGCACCTATGCCCGCTCCGTCGCACTCCGCGACTCCGCCCGTGCCGCAAGTCCCCTATTATCCCCAGCACCCCACAGGCCCGCTCCAGTGGCCGCCAGGCGATACGGCATCGTCGATGGCTATGCCTTTTCAGGCCCAGGGCGCAGGAACGGAAGAAGTACAAGGGGAGAGAGGAGCGCGGCCTGCGCAAGCGGTCGAGCAGCCGCCTGAGGCGGCGCAACAAGAATCGGGGCAGGCGGGACGAGCCAGCGCTGGGCGGACAGGCCAGCCCGGAGGGAGTGCATATCCCCCGATTTACACCAGAGCGCTGGGCGGGCAGGTTCCGGCAGTGACGGGGGGCGACCTGCTGCCGGATAGCTACGCACCTTACTATGCGGGCTTCGCGCCGAGGTTGCTGGCTGGGCTGATCGATTTCTTTTTCGCGGGGCTGCTGGTAATTGCGGGCGTTTACATCGTGCTTGTTGTAAGGGGGAATGTAACTATCACCGATTTCGGGTCGTGGGTGGCCGCATATGGCCCGCCCGCCGCTACTGCACTCATCATATTCGCGCTCTACCATATTGTGCAGTGGGCAATATGGGGGCGCACGCTTGGCAAGTACCTGATGGGGATAAAGGTGGTCGCGGCCAACGGAGATAAACCTGGCCTGAGTAGATCGCTGGTCAGGATGTTGGGCTACTTCTTCTCTTTCTTCGGGGGCTTCCTGATGATAGCCTTCGACCCGCGCAGGCAAGGTTTGCACGATAAGCTGGCCGAAACCTATGTGGTACCGGATACACCCGGCGCTGCGGTGCCGAGAGGACTGCCCGGCTACGCTACTCCTGTGGCGGGTATTGGATTGCCGCCCAGGCAGCAAGGGCAACTACCGAGGCAGGCAGTGGCGGCGGCAACGGTAGCTGGGAGCCAGGCATACGAGTTTGTAGAGATCGCGCCGGGCGCTTTTGAAACGGCGAGCACAGGTACGCTCAGCGATTTTCGCGGGCTGTACGGGGACGATAGGGGGCTTCAGACGGTGATGATGCTGCCCGATATCCCCGATGACACGTCTGTTGTGCGCCCAACGATCCCATTCGACACAGAGTCGGCCTTGTCGGGTCAGTTGGAGGGCGTGCCCGATACAACCTCCTCATTGACAGGTTCACTGGCAGGCCCACAGAGGCGCAGGCAGGGCGGCTACATGGTCGATAGGGCACGTGAGCTATACCGCCAGGGGATCGAGCACCTGTCGAGCGGTGTGCAGCCGAGCGCTCGCGGCTACAAGATCGAGTCGGGCGCGGCGCGCTTGGCGGCGCTTGCGTTCAAGGGGGCTGTGGAACTTGTGCCCACCTCGGTGCTCTACAGGTATTTCTATGGTGTTGCGCTGCGATATTCGGAGGGTTTTGAGCTGGCGATTGGCGAGTTCAGGCGGGTGCTGGAACTGGACCCGAACTACTACGAAGCCCGGCAGCAGGTGGCCTACGGCCCAAGATGGCACGATGCGTTCGCTTATACGCCCTGGGAATCGCCTACAGGTGTTGATGTGGGGAGCGAGTTGCCGGGGTCTTTGCTGGCGCTGCTGCCACCGGGCAACGACCCGGTGACACGATTGGCGTTGTTGCGCGACGGCGTCGCGAAAGTGGTGTCGATACTTACCAGGACGCCGCGCTCTACCTGGGCCAAGCCTCTCACACCTGAATTGCCTGCGCATATCGACATGATGCTGTCGCGCACCCCGCATGGCCCGATCATCGCGTTCTACTTGATAGTGGAAGATAGGGCGGACGACCCGTACAAGGGTGAGACGTTCTTGAACCCCCACGATCCGGGCTATCCAACTTATGATGCCTGCCAGTTGGGGCAGAACTTGGTGTCGCAACTGTCAAGGCAGGACCACACTTACTTGATCTTTGTGGACGAAAACAATAAACTGCTGATGTCTCGCAAGCTGGAGTTCGACCCACAAACGCAGGTGAAGATCAATCACTGCATCTACGAAATTCAAACTCTGCCTGCCCAGGCAATGGACGCTCCTCGCTTCCAACTGGCTGCTCAATGGCACATGCAGAATATCCCGTTGGATCAGATCAAGTAGTACCGAGTACCGAGTACCGAGTACCGAGTTGTCGGTAGACGGCACTCAGTACTCGGCACTCGGTACTATCTCTGTGACTTACGACGTTTCATCCCCCCAGGACGAATGGGCTGCGTTTCGAGTTGGGCAAGGGGTCTTGCTCGATGGGGAGCGCGTGCTTCTTTGCGGAAACAGGTGGTTCTCCGGTAAGCCTCTTGTGTGGACTTTGCCGGGAGGGCGCGCCGAGGATGGGGAAGGGGTCGCAGAGGCTCTTGTGCGCGAGTTCAGGGAAGAGACAGGCCTGGATGTAGAGGTGGGCGACCTGGCATACGTGGCCGAATCGAGGAGCGTGGTCCAGAGGAAGACTTATTTGGTTTGTGCGTTCTCGGTGCGGCGGTTGGGCGGCACGCTCCAATGCGATGGCGATCCGGCAGTGGAGGAGTTGCGCTGGGTTTCCCTTGAGGAACTGGATCAATTTGTCACCACACCCTCGCTAAGCGGCCCGTTGCGCGATTATCTGGAGCACCCACACGGTAGGGCGCGGTACTGGTTTTTCCCCGAATATACAACCTGAGTTATTGCTTATAGGGCTGCGATAACCGGCAAAGACAGAGGGCATATGAAGAGAGGAGGCTTTATGCCTCCTCCAGTTCTTCCATCTCCTCTTCGGGGCCGAGCAGCCTGTTTGTCAGGTAGCCTGCCAGCCAGGTAGCTATTGTGGTGAGTACCAGGGTCAAAATGCCTTTGACCAGTCTTCGTGTAACATCTTCATCCATTGGCGTGTAAGCCTCCTCTCGTTGTGTTGCGATTGGCCTGTGGTCTAGTGCTCCGGGAGCCAGGGACTGGTTCTTTGTTTCTTCTGATCGCTTGCTCCTGCGTGCTCGACCGCCGCCAGAACGCGCAATCGCCGCACCTCGGCGGTTTCGGCTGTGAATTCGGCTCCGGCCAATATTATAAGCGATGAGAGGTAGATCCATGTAAGAAGGGCCACTACTGCGCCCAGAGTGCCATATACGGCGTCGTAGTTGGCGAAGTTGGAACCCAGGTAATAGGCGAAACCCTCTTTTACCAGGCCCCAGGCAATTGCCGCCAGTAACGCCCCCAGCCATACGTCACGGTAGGTCACGTCCATTCGCGGCAGGAGGCGATACATCAAGACGAACACCACAAAGATGATCGCCAGGGTACTGCCGAAGTTGATCAACTGCCACAGGATGTTTTCGCCGGGCACATGCCCGATAAGTTGGGCGGCGACTGCCCTGCCCGCAGCCAGGATAGAGGTAATCACGAGCGATGCAACCACCACTGCTGCCAGCACCGCCATCATGCCGAAGCCTATCAGCTTGCTTACAAAGAAGGTAGGATATTTCTCGGTGTCCCAGGCGCGATTGATGGCTTTATCGAGCGCATCGAAGGCCCCGGACGCGGACCAGAAGAGGGTAAGCAAGCCGATGAGTGCAAATATGCCGGCATTCGACCGGTTGCTCAAGGCAGCTTCAATTGCATTTGATAGCAATTCGCTGGAACCGGGTATCACCCTGGTAATGTTGTCGTAGATAAGTTGGCGTGCCTGATCCTCTCCAACAATAAAGCTGAAGATTGTTACGGCGAGGATCAGGAGGGGGAACAGGCTAAAGAACGCGTAATACGTCAGGGCGGCGGCCATATTGCCGACGTCGTCTCGCCCGAACTCACGCCATGTGGCTCTCGCGATTGTAAGGAACTCTCTGCGGGTCATTCATCACTCATCACTTGCACTCGTCACTCGTCGCTCGTCACTTTTCGGCAAATTCCGTTCGATAATAATGTCGGGATCGCCGCCCATGCGCGCCATCTCATCGGCCATATCGAGGATAATACGCACTCCTTCGAGGTTGACTCCACCGCTTGTGAGGTGGCGTATCGACTGAAAACGATTGATATCGTTCTGGGAATAGCGGCGGCGATTGCCCTCGGTGCGGGCCGGGACCACCAACTGCTTCTCTTCGTAGATACGCAGGGTGCGAGGGTGGAGGCCAAGCAGGTCGGCTGCTACGCTGAGCGTGAAAATCGGCCTGTCCGCGCTTATTTGTGGTAGCCTGGCGTCTTCCTTGTTTTTGGTTTGCCTGGCACTCTTTGTCGATTCGGATGCGCGCGCTTCACTTCCCCTCACTTGAGTCTCGAATTCTTCAGTCTTTGCGTGCCTGCTACTTTCATCTGATCTTTGCTTCTCGCTTCTACGCGGTTGATTATCGGTGAGCATCTTTAATACCTCTGAGCCATACGATGGCTCGTAAAGTTGGCTATAAAGTGGGGAGTAGCACAAACGGTGCCACACCCATCAGCCTTTCGGACAGTGAACACGGCCCATCATGCAAAATCGGGCATGCAGTAATAACACAAAGAGAGACGACTACATAAATCATCTCGTGCCGGTTTATCGTCTCTTCAATACATTATACACAGAAAAGTACTAAAGGATTAGTCGAAAACTTGACTTTTGTACCACGATACATGCTAGACTGGGCGAAACCACTTGACGTAACATCCGTCATATCTATATCAACGACATACAAGGCTGAAAGATGGCGGTCTGCAGGCATGCGAAATGCGGAACTTTGTAGCTTGTAATTTGAGGTTCCGACAGGGGAGGTGGCATGAGGCATAGCTGGCGAATTGTCTTGAGTGGAGTGATCGGGCTGCTGGTATTGGCGGGGTGCGGGTCGGTGCCGCCTGCAGATGGCGGCATGGGCGGATCGCAGGCTAACGCGCCCGCAGTGGTGGACGCGGGATCGGCAGTGCCCACAGTCGAGTCGAAAGCGTCTTCGGATGGAAGCACAACCGAAGACACGGCTTCCTGGAATACCGAGCAGCGCACGGCGGGTGATGTCACCTATTCTTACAAATATCCGGCGGGTTGGACCCCCGAGCTGACGTACTGCGTGCCGGGAGCGGGTCGCAATGCGATTGGCAACGAACTGCCCGCCCGGTGCGCGGCTACAGATATTCTGGTGGGGCAGAAAGCCCTCGACGTGGGCACTCTGAGAGGTGGGAATATGACCAACCTGACCATAGACAATAAGCAGGCTATGCGGCAGGTAGACAGCAAGCCACGTAATGGCATGGCCTCGCTCATTTACACCGTCATGATTTATGACGCTACGGGTGCGCCTCTCGTGGGTTTTTCGACATCAGTTGGCCCAGGTACGGACCAGGCTACCCAGAACAACATCACGGCTACGCTCGACAAGATTGCGGCAACTTTGACTGCTGGGAGGTAGAGACGAATTGCCTACTGTGTACTGGCTGCTGCTCGTCGCCCGCCGTCTGGCAAAGCTGCTCGTCCTGGTTGCGGGGTTGGCAGTTCTCTTCTGGAGCGGGACGAGCCTCACGCAGGCATCCTTGCCAGCGAGCGGTGGATTGGGCATCGCCACCTCCGGGTGGATAACAACCCTCTTTTTGGAGCCGATCACTTACGAGAACGCCGACTACTACTACGACCAGAACAACCAGCTACAGTATTCAAGCTATATTTTCCATCATGGCATTGACGTTTCGGGCGGGTGTTACGCGGGGACTTACCCGGTGTACGCGGCGGCTGACGGCGTAGTGGCGCTGGCGCAGTATATCAATGACGGGTATGGCACGCAGGTAGTGATAGACCACGGCTGGAACGTCGGCGGCAACGGTCGCTATACCTACACCTTCTACGGGCACATGGGCAACCGGGTGACGGGCGACAGGTATATTGTGGTGTCGCCGGGGCAGTATGTGCACGCGGGGCAGTTGCTCGGATATCAAGGGAACGATGGCAACGCCTTCGGGTCGTGCCCTCCCGATCCCGGCACTCACCTCGATTGGGAAGTCAGGGTCAGCAATGTGCCTGTGTCATATAGCACCGCTATGCGGTACAGCGCAATCTCAGCGAGCCATAATTATTACGTAGGCCAGCAATTGACCTACGGCCAGCCAGATCCGGTCACATGGGTAAGCGCGGGGCCGTTCCCCGGCGGGCCTACGCCGACGCCCGCGCCTCCTGTCGCCACGCCCACGGTTGGCCCAGGCCCATGCGGGATGCAGTTCTCCGACCTGCCGCCCGGCCACTGGGCCTACGACTACGTTAACTACCTGTATTGTCGCAACATAGTTACCGGGTTCTCGGACGGCACGTTCAGGCCGAATACCGAGACTTCGAGGGCCGAGTTTACCAAGTGGATTTCGCTTGGGTTCGGCTGGAACCTGTACAATCCATACTTCCCCTCCTTCACCGATGTGCCACCCACGCACCCATATTACGAGTACATCGAGACGGCCAAGCTGCGCGGGATCATAGTTGGTTACGGAGATGGCACGTTCGGGCCTGACAACGTGGTGCTGAGAGCGCAGGCCGCCAAGATGCTGGTGCTGGCGAAAGGCTGGCCGATAGTTACGCCTTCCGATCCGGACTTCTCGGATGTGCCGGTCGATACATGGTCTTACGGGTATGTGGAGACGGCCCTTGAGAGAGGGATCATAGGCGGGTATGGGGATGGCACCTTCGGGCCGAGTAATTCGCTAACGCGCGCTCAGTTGAGCAAGATGCTTGCGCTCACCATGCAGCAGGCGCGACCTGCCCCATAAGCGGCCTGTGATCTGACTGTGCGCTTGCTCTTATCCGGTTCAGATGGTGTAAGAGGTCGCGGGGGCAGTTGGTACGGGCGAGCGCGGCCTTGTTACAAGGTATGAGGCGGCGAAGAGAGCCAGCATGCCCAGGGCGATTGCCGCTGTTGATAGGGCCAGACTTGGCGCTCCAAAGCCCTCGATCAAGTTGCCTTGAAGCCATGGAATGATCGTTCCGCCCACACTGCCTATCGCCATTATCAGGCTCGATGCCCTGCCTGCCGCCTGCGGGAAGCGCCCGGCCACTACGGAGACTATAGTTGGGTAGATGGGACCGAATGAGGCTCCCAGGATCACGATAGAGGCAATTGTGAAGACCGGGTTGCTGACGGTGAGCAACATGCCAAGCCCGCCAAGCAAGGCGATCAACAAGCTTGCCAGGAGCAGGTATCCGGAGCGCACTTTTGTGCCCAGGCCTGCCGCTACCAGTCGCCCGGTGGTTAGTGACAGGTAGAAGGCCGAGGCCGTAAATGCCGCGCTTTCGGCAGGGATGTTGGTGGTGCGCTGCATGTAGGTAGCGACCCACCCGCCAGTTCCTACTTCGACGCCCACGTAGAGGAGCAAGAGGATACCCAGAAGCCACAGAAAAGGTGAGAGGTAGAATGTGCTTTGTATTGTGGAAGGGGTTTGCTTCGGTTCGGCCTGTGCGTCCGGCGCTTTTCTCGCGCCCAGGCTGGGCACGGCCAGGATAAGCAGTAGAAGAAGGACCGAGATCAGCCACAGGGGAGGGAGGGCGGTGTGCCAGAGACCTAGCGAGGCCCCGACCAGAGCAGGACCCACGATGGCCCCCACTCCGTAGAAGACGTTCAATAGGTTGAGGGCGCTGGCGCTTCGTTTCGCGAAGGTCTGCGCTACCATCACGTTCGCGCCTACTACCAGAGCACCATCACCGAAGCCCCCGAAGGTCATGAAGGCAAGGGTGAGTGGGAGATTGTGGCTGAGGAGGCCGCCCGCAAGACCTATGCTCAATATGAGCATACCGGCTGCCAGCACCGGACGCGGGCCATATTTGTCGTTGAGCCAGCCGCTGATTAGCTCGGCGGGCACCGATCCGAGGAAGATAGCGGTGAAAATTGCGCCTGTGGCCGAGAGGCTGCTGGAGTTGTTACGCGCCAGCTCCGGTAGGGCGGGACCAACGGCGGCGATCATTCCCAGGCAGAGGAATAGATTGCTCGCTATCAGGAGCACTCGGCTTGTGCTCTTGTCTCTCAAGTGTGTTGTCCTGGGTTATTTTGTCTGATTCTATTATCGCAGGTCATGACAATGTCGGTCCACCACCCCAGCCCCTTCCCTTCGTCCACTCATTCCCCAAAACCACCCCGAGCGGGAGACTTGCCCCAAGCAACACGCAGTATCACAATGGACACCGTTGTGGCTGCCCGATGAATTGCCACCCAAGCCAAGTCCCGAAAGGACGCTAGAACATAGCCCAGGGTATAAGCCCTATGGATTGTATGCCACCCAAGCAGAAGTCCCGAAGGGACGGCAGAAAGTAGCCCAGGGCGTAAGCCCTGCGGTTAGCAAGACTACCCAAAGCAAGTAGTCCCGTAGGGACGTAAGAAGATTAGCATTGCATCATATAGGACCGGGCGATTGTTCTTGCGCCCCTACGGGGCTATGGCATTTTCCTTGGCTTACCACAGGGCTTGCGCTCCGGGCTATTATCTAGCGTCCCTACGGGACTTGGCTTGGGATTTATATATGACAACATTGCCCACCACGGGTGTCCCTATCCCAGATCCCCTGAAACTGTACTTAAGTAGACCCCCAAACCTGTCCGTTTTGTCCATCCAATGTCATTTAGCAAGTGAAGGGGAGATCCAACCACCTTCCAATCAAACTACCGGAATCCGAAACATCACTGTACTAAAGTACGCATCCATATCTGGAACTGCTCGCATAATCCGGCATACCCATGCGAAAAGCCCGCCCTTCGAGGTGATAGGTTGACGCAGGCTCCACATTAAGTTTATAGACTATTGGATGGAGCGGTGGAACGAAGGCTATACAGAGAGATATTCAAGCGTGAACGTGAGGGTCAGGAGGCATAATAATGAACGCCGGCAATTCAACGGATTTCGCAGCTTACGACGCATATATCGAGGGGCATTTTGACGATATGGTGAAGGAGTTGCGCGCTTTCTGCGCCACACCCACTCTTGCCGGACAGCGGATCGGTCTGGAAGAAGGCGTGGCGGCGGTGCGTGCCCTATTGGAGGGCGTGGGCGCGACGGTCAATGCGGTACCTATAGATGACGGCTCGCCTCCCGTAGTGCTGGCCGAGCAAGGCTCTGGCGACAAGACGTTGCTTATCTACAACCACTACGATGTGCAACCCCCTGAGCCGCTAGACCTCTGGGAGTCGCCCCCCTATGCGGGCGACGTGCGCGATGGCAGCTTCTATGCGCGTGGGGTAGCCGACGACCGGGCCGACTTCCTGTCGCGGGTGCTGGCGGTGCGCGCCTACCAGGCCACGGTAGGGGAGTTACCGTTGAGATTGCGATGGCTGGTGGAGGGTGAGGAGGAGGTAGGTAGCCCGCACCTCGCTCCTATTGTGGAGCAGCACGCGGACGATTTGCGGGCGGATTGGTGCGTGTGGGAAGGCTCGTGGCGCAACGTTCAAGGCAACGTACAGATCATCTGCGGCGTGAAGGGGATGCTCTATGTCGAGCTACACGCCAAAGGCCCGAACCACGATGCGCACTCTGGCATGGGCGGTGTGCTGCCCAACCCGGCCTGGCGGCTGGTGATGGCGCTCTCTACTCTCCGGGACGACAAAGGCAATTTCGTCATGGATGGGCTGGACGAGATTGTGGATACACCAACAGAGTTGGACCTGGGAGCCTTGAAGGCTATACCATTCGATGAGGAAGCGTCGCTTGCCATATACGGGTTGGACCACTGGCAGCGGGGCCTCAAGGGGCGGGATGCGCTGGCTGCCGAGATGTTCGACCCGACGGCCAATATAGCGGGCTTCCACAGCGGGTATGGTGGAGATGGGCCAAAGACTATCGTGCCGAGCAAGGGTATGGTCAAGATGGATTTCAGGTTGGTGCCTCACCAGACACCCGAAAAGATGCTGGAACTGTTGCGTGCTCATCTTGATAAGCGCGGGTACAACGATATCGAGATCGTAGTGCTTGGGGAGCTCTATCCCGCCAAGACGCCCGTAGATCACCCGCTTGTGCAGGAAGGCGCTGCGGTGTGGCGGGACCTGGGCGAAGACCCCGTCCTGATAGCGCCGATGACGGGTGGTAGCGGGCCGCTGTCGCTGATCACAGAGGAGCTTGGCATCCCCACTGTGGTGACGGGAGGCGTGGCTAACGCCCAGTCGCGTGTCCATTCGCCGAACGAGAGCATCAAGCTGGACGACTTCAAGTTCGCCATCCGCTACTGGGGAAGGCTGTTCGCCAGGTTAGGGCGGCGAACGTAAGGCTACTCGGGTGATCGCAAAATAAACCGCGTGATCTCAGGCCTGCTGCCGAAGCGGATTGGGGGCTTGCCGCCGATACCCCGGCTGACATACATGAGTGTGCCGGAACGCCGGAAGAACCCTTCAACATAGCGGCGTCCATATCGAGACGATACAAGCATAGCGCCCACTAAAGGAAGTTTTATCTGGCCTCCGTGATTGTGACCCGACAATTGCAGGTCTACACGCCCCGCAGCCTCCATCAGATAGTCGGGAACGTGCGCCAGCAGGACGGTGCAAGCGCCATCCGGTATGCCGTGCAGGGCGATATCCAGGTCGGCCCTGCCCGACCAGGGGTCCTCAACGCCCGCTATATAGAGGCTGGCATCGTCCCGCTTCAACTCTACGTGGCTGTTGGACAAAACCGGAATACCCACCCTACGCAGGGCGTCGGTTACGCGCTCCGCACCCGCTACGTGGTCATGGTTGCCCAGGACCGCCAGCGTGCCTTTGCCTCCGCGCTGTTGTTGCGACCACGTGCCGAGGGGTGACAGCAATCGAGCCGCGCCTGCTATGTCCTGCGGGTAGGTTTGGTAGTCGCCGGTGAGCGCGATCATGTCGGGCGACATCCGCAACACAATCTCCACGTAGCGACTGATGAACTCGGCAGATGCAAAGTGGGCGTAGTGCACGTCGCTGATCTGCACTATGGTGAAGCTGTCGAACTCCTTTGGGAGATTGGGCAGCATCAGCGTGTGGGTGGCGACCTCAAGATCGTGGATCTCGTTGACCCTGTTGACCAGCCCTTTGAGACCGCCTGTGGGGAGATTGTCGTGCGTGCGCAGGGCATCACGCAGCTTGTAGCTTCGTATGGAAGTGGAGAGGAGTTCGGCGGGAGGTGGGGTTGGGTAAGATTTACGATAGGCTTCCTGTGCAAGCCAGCGCGCTCCAAGTAGGGTGAAGAAAAGCGCCCAGATTCGGCCAGGAGTATTGGGGAGCAGAATCGACCGGAGGAAGCCGCGCCAGCCCAGGGTCAGGATATTGGCGAGGCCGATCAAGGGCCAAAGAGCCAGGTGGCTCAGGATGAGCGGTATTTTGGGGAGGCGTTCGGGCGCGCCTATGAGGACTCTGTTGTTGACGAAAGTGCCTGCTGCTTCGTGGCCTACAAGATCGAGCAGGATGGCGATAAGATTGGCTAATTTGCTCATCAAGAGCCATATTACTCGATCTTGACCGATGGCTCCAATTGGAATATTGAACGATGGTGGTGTTGGGGATATAATGAGAGTGACCACTTGGATCCACGTTGGGGGACTGAGATGGCGGACAGAATTGAAATAACGCGAAGGCCCGATTCGGGTCTTGTCGCGTACCGCCTCAACAGCTCCCAGCGCACAGGGGAGCTTTTTTTGTGGCTATGACATCGAACAGCAGACAACGTGTGACCCTCCAGCGCCGGAGACAGGTATACGGGCAATCGCTGCCGGGGCCGATAGGCTTCATTGGGGCAGGCAAAGTAGGGACCGCGCTGGCGGCCCTGTTGCACCAGCGTGGTGCGCACGTGGCCGCCGTAGCGGGGCGCACGTCCGGGTCGAGTTTTGAGATGGCTCTGGGTGCGGGATTGAGCGCATCGGTGGCGAAAGACCGGGCGGGAGTGCTGGCAAGCGCATCTATCGTATTCCTGACGGTAACTGACGATGCTATCAAGCCTCTTTGCGAAGAGATCGCAGCCAACGAGGGATGGCGCGCCGGGCAGGGGGTGGTGCATTGTAGCGGCGCGCTGCCTAGCACCATATTGAGCGCAGCCGGCGAGCAGGGCGCGCTCGTGGCGTCGTTCCACCCGTTGCAGGCGTTCGCCAGCCTGCAAGCCGCCCTGAAGAATATGCCAGGCTCGACCTTCGCGTTGGAGGGAGACGAGACGCTGGTCGCCCAGCTTGAGCAGTTGGCCGAAGCGCTGGGCGGGACGTCACTCCGTATGCGCCCTGAGGACAAGACGCTGTACCACGCGGCTGCTGTGATCTCCTCGAACTACCTGGTGACGCTGGCCGCGCTGGCGTCTGATCTGCTGGTGCGCGAAGGCGTGTCGCCGGATGCGACCACGGCGGTGCGTCACCTGGTGCCTCTGCTCAGGGGCACGTTGGAGAATCTGCAAGCGGTTGGATTGCCCTGGGCGCTGACCGGACCGCTGGTTCGCGGCGACGCAGGAACGGTGCAGCGCCATCTGAAGGCCCTGGAGGAGATCGCGCCCGACACCGCCGACCTGTATCGCCACCTGGCGCGGCTGACGCTGCCGATGGCCCAGGAGAAGGGCGGGTTGGACGAGGCACAAGTGGGCAGGCTGCGCGAGGCGCTGGGCATGGAGAACGACTTTTGATTTGTATTTGGTGGTTTATTTTGGAACACGAAGAAACGAAGGGAAACGAAGCACGCGAAGTTATGAAGGAATATTCAAATATGAACCTTCGTGATCTTCGGTCTCCTTCGACCCTTCGTGTTCAAGAGACTTCGCAAAGGAGATACCGATGTCAGTGACTGAGCAACATACAGGGACGGAAACCCAGAGCAGGCCGGGGGCAGGGCGGGTGAGTGTGACCCGGCTGCGCACTATGAAGGAGAAGGGCGAGAAGATCGTGATGCTTACGGCTTACGACTACTCGACCGCAAAGCTGGCCGATATGGCGGGGATCCCTTTGCTGTTGGTGGGCGACTCGCTTGGGCGTGTGATGCTTGGGTACGACTCGGAGGTGCGGGTGACAATGGAGGATATGCTGCACCACACCAAAGCGGTGACTCGCGGGGTATCGCGGGCGCTGGTGGTGGGCGATATGCCTTTCATGAGCTATTCGGTCAGCCCCGAAGAGACGTTGCGGAACGCGGGCCGCTTCTTGCAGGAGGGCGGTGCTCGCGCGGTCAAGATGGAGGGAGCGGCTGTTGCACAGACGATTGAGCGAGTGGTGGCATCAGGCATCCCTGTGATGGGGCACCTGGGGTTGACGCCCCAATCGATCAACGTGATCGGCGGGCATAAGATACAGGGTAAGACGCGCGAGGCCGCCGCGAAACTGATCGAGGACTCCCTCGCGCTGGAAAGAGCCGGGTGCTTCGCCCTGGTGCTTGAGCTTGTGCCCACGCCCCTGGCGGGCCTCATCAGCCGGCGGCTGAGCATACCCACAATCGGGATCGGCGCCGGGCCTCTGTGCGATGGGCAGGTACAGGTGGTACACGATTTGTTGGGCTGGTACCCCGATTTCACCCCCAAGCATGCCCGTAAGTACGTGGATATGGCCTCGGCTTTGACCACGGCCTTCGGCGATTACATGAATGATGTGCGGGCTGGGACGTTCCCCACTGATGAGAACTCGTTCCCAATGGACGAGTTGTTGTTGGAGGGTTTGTAGAAGACCTGACGTGTTCCAGGAAAGCGATAGACTGGAAAAAAGATCGGATATGCGTATACTGTAAAGCGAAACATGATAAATTGCTGGACTCGCTACGATG
This sequence comes from uncultured Chloroflexia bacterium, assembly GCA_963797095.1. Taxonomy (GTDB): domain Bacteria; phylum Chloroflexota; class Chloroflexia; order QHBQ01; family JADMIH01; genus JADMIH01. The sequence continues at coordinate 1,031,386 of CAWCNY010000002.1, forward strand.
CGTGTTTGGCCCGAACAACTTTCAAAGGAGAAAGGGAATAAAGCAATGGCAAATGCTCAACGTACAAAAGGTTTGGAGGGCGTAGTAATCGGGAGCAGCACGATAAGCAATGTGGAGGGCGAGATCGGTCGCCTTAGCTATCGTGGCTATCTGATCGGGGACCTGGCCGAGCACTCCTCCTATGAGGAGGTGCTTTACCTGTTGCTGAACGGGGAGCTGCCGAACAAGGCTCAGTTGGAGGAGTTGGACAGCATGCTGAAGTCACATCGAGAGCTTCCTGAGCAGGCGATGACGGTATTGCGTGCCCTGCCGACGACGGGGGAGCCGATCGACGTTCTACGCACGATCGTATCAGCGCTGGCCTTGATGGACGCCGATGTGAACAACACCTCCGATGAAGCGGTTATTGACAAGACCCTGACGCTGGTCGCCAGGATGCCCACTATTGCGGCGGCTTATGATCGCTTGCGCAACAGCAAGGAGCCGGTCGCGCCGAGCAAGACGCTTGGGCATGCCGCCAATCTTCTCTATATGCTTAAAGGCACCGAGCCTACCAAGGAGGATGCCGCAGCGCTCAACACCTACCTGGTGCTGGCGGCAGAGCACAGCTTCAACGCCTCCACATTCACGGCGAAAGTGGTTATCTCCACGCTTTCGGACTATATGTCGGCTATCACGGCGGCGCTTTGCTCACTAAAGGGCGTCTCCCACGGCGGGGCCAACCAGAAGGCTATGGAGATGATGATCGAGATCGGGTCGCTGGATAATGTGGAGCCGTTCATTGACAATGCACTGGCGACCAAGCGCAGATTGATGGGCATGGGGCACAGGATCTACAAGACGTATGACCCACGCGCCGCGCAATTGAACGAGCACGCCCGCATAGTGGCCGAGCGCAGCGGCAACACGCGATGGTACGAGATCGCCAAGAGGATCGACGAGATCTCGCGCACGCACGAATACTTTTCTTCGCGCAAGATCTACCCGAACGTGGAGTTCTACAGCGCACCGCTGTTGTACACGTTGGGCTTCGCGCCCGATATGATGCCCGCGCTGTTCGGTTGCAGCAGGGTAGCAGGGTGGTCGGCGCACGTGCTGGAGCAGTTGAGCGACAACAGGATCATACGCCCAAGCGTGGAGTATACAGGCTCGGACATAAGGGATTACGTGCCGCTGGAGAAGCGGTAACGCGAAGGTTATTGATGGGGGAGCCTGCGAATGGCTCCCCTTCTGCTAGTGCACTGCTGACATACCGATCTGACGGGAGCATCGCAAGTGGCAACCGGGGAGCCCACGCTGCGTATATGAATGTGTAGCAAGCAGAGAGGCGGGCAGCGGTATGGCTCAGGTGGCAAGCAACACACAGAGAAGCATTTGGTTGAGTCAGGATGATATCGCTGTGGGTGGCGGTATTTATCGTTCCGAAAGCGGCTAAGACCCTCGCCTTATGAACATTAACAAATAAATCATCATAGGATAGAATGCATAAAGTTGGGGTATAATGTACTTATACGAAAGACGTTTCTGTACAGGATACGGCCTACTAAGATACAAGCCACTCGATTGAGTGCCATGCTTGAAGAGTGTCGCTGGCTGTACAATACCTTGCTCGAACAGCGCAAGATATCTTGGGAAGAAGGCGGCCTGTCTATGAGCATGTACGCCCAGCATCAATACATCCCTTTCTTGAAGAAGGAACGTCCTACACTCTCTCAGGTACACAGTCAGGTCTTGCAGAATGTCTCCCAACGCATAGACCTTGCTTTTCAGCACTTTTTTCGTAGAGTAAAAGGCGGTGAAAAGCCCGGCTATCCCAGATTTCGCGGCTATGGTAGATATAACAGTATGTGCTACCCGCAAGCGCCTTCGGGATGTAACCTGGTGGGCAATAAGCTTCACCTGTCCAAAGTCGGGCCTGTAGAGGTAGTGCTTCATCGCCCGCTTGAGGGTACGCCTAAGACTGTTTGCGTCAAGCGAAGCGGCACTGGCAAATGGTATGCATCCTTCTCCTGTGAGTGGGAGCCTACCAGACTGCCTGAAAGCCCTGAGCGGGTAGGTATAGATGTTGGCCTCAAGACGTTCGCTACCCTCTCTACCGGAGAGGAGATTGAAAACCCGCGCTTCTTTCGCCTTGAGGAAAAGGCGCTTGCTAAAGCGCAACGCCTGCTTTCCAGGCAAGAGAAAGGTACTCCTGAGCGAGCTAAACGAAGGAAGGTAGTAGCGAGAGTGCATGAGCGTATAGGCTGGCGTAGAGATAACTTCGCTCACCAGCATTCTCGCAGGATAGTCAACCGTTTCGGGTTGATAGCACTTGAGGATTTGGGAGTCAACCGGATGAAGCACAACCACTGTCTGAGCAAAAGTATCAGTGATGTGGCGTGGAGCGGGTTTCGCAGCATGATTGCGTGCAAGGCAGAATGGGCTGGCCGCAAGTACGTTGCTGTAAATCCTGCTTATAGCAGCCAGACGTGTAGTGGTTGCGGGCATAGATTGGCTACCGATAAGAGGCTCGGTCTCTCCGACAGGATATTCGATTGTCCGTGTTGTGCTTTGCATATCGACAGAGACCTCAATGCCTCTTTGAACATTCTTGCGTTGGGATTACAACGCATCGGTAATCAATCCGTAGAAGCCCCGCCGTTTACGGCTGGGGAGTAATCTCCCGCTTCAGGATGTGTTGTACGCCGAGGTTGTTGACCGCCGGTCTCTCTGCTTGCTACCCGATGCTGCGCTCGACTTAAGAGTTAGGGAGGCTTATGAAAGTACTCAGTAGTATCGCGGAGATTCGCTCTGCTCATGCCGGGGTCGGCGGTGATGAGAGTGTGGGGTTTGTGCCTACTATGGGCTATTTGCACCGGGGGCATATCTCGCTTGTAGAGTTGGCGCGGCGCGAGAACAGCCTGGTTGTGGTGAGCATCTTCGTAAACCCCACGCAGTTCGGGCCGAACGAGGACTTTTCGAGCTATCCGAGGGATACCGACCACGATCTTGAGTTGTTGAGAGAGGCCGGGGTCGATTGGGTGTTTATGCCGAGCGTGGAGGAGATGTACCCTGATGGGTTTTCGACCTATGTGGAGGTGCGAGAGGTCACGCAGCGCCTTGAGGGGGAGATGAGGCCGGGGCACTTCCTGGGGGTGGCGACGGTGGTTGCCAAGCTGTTCCACATTGTGCAGCCTACGCGGGCGTATTTCGGGCAGAAGGACGCGCAGCAGGTGGCGGTGCTACGGAAGATGGTGCGCGACCTGGCTTTCCCGCTTGAGATCGTGGTGGGGCCGACTATGCGAGAGGCGGACGGGCTGGCGTTGTCGTCGCGCAACGTCTATTTGAATGCCGAGGAGCGGGTGGCGGCGCTGTGCCTTTACAAAGCTTTGAGCGCGGCCAGGGCGCTATGGGAGAGTGGGGAGCGCCGGGGCGGTGTGTTGCGTGGGGCTATGGAGGGTGTGCTGGCCGGGGAGCCGATGGCGCGGCCAGATTATGTGAGTGTAGCCGACCCGGTGACGTTGGAGGAGTTGGACGATAGCGGCGATGCGCGGGAAGCGCTGGCTTCGCTGGCGGTGCGGATCGGGAAGACGCGGCTGATCGATAACTTCATCCTGTAAAACGGTTAGTTGGAACCACAGAGACACAGAGTCACAGAGGTTATGAGGGTTATTGTAAGATCCTTTATAATCTCTGTGACTCTGTGGTTGATTAAGCAGGTAAGGTGAGGGCTATGCTGCTGGCGATTGATGTTGGGAATACGAATACAGTGATGGGTCTTTACCAGGGTGAGGAGCTGGTGGCCGATTGGCGGATGGCTACTGTGCATACCCGCATGCCGGATGAGTGGGCCGCCAGCCTGATCACCTTGATGGGGCACCGGGAGTATAAGCTGGCGGATATCGACGCTGCCATCCTGGCGAGCGTGGTGCCGCCTGTGACCACTGCTATGCGGGAGATGGCTGAGGATTACCTGCATACGAAGCTGATGGTCGTGGAGCCGGGGATCAAGACGGGCGTGAAGGTGACGGTGGATAATCCGCGAGAGGTGGGGGCCGACCGGATCGTTAATACGATGGCGGCGCACGCCCGGTATGGCGGGCCTGCAATCGTGATCGATTTCGGGACGGCTACTACCTTCGATGTGGTGTCGCCGGATGGGGAATATTTGGGCGGGGCTATCTCGCCGGGGCTGGTGGTATCGTCTGACGCACTGTTCAGGCTGACCGCGCAGTTGCGGCGAATAGAGCTTGTCGCGCCGAAGTCGAGCATCGGGAAGAACACGCCCCATGCCATGCAATCGGGCGTGGTGTGGGGGTATGTGGGCCTGGTGGAAGGTATGGTGAACAGGATCAAGGCCGATATGGGGGAGATGGGCCGTAGCGCCAAGGTGATCTCTACAGGCGGGCTGGCACGCTTGATTGCGGAGCACACGGATTGCGTGGATATCATCGACAAAGACCTCACATTGGATGGGTTGAGGTTGATATATGAGTTGAATCGTGATACGTGAGGTAGTGCGTACTGCGTATTGCGTACTGCGTATTGCGTACTGCGTATTGCGTACTGCGTATTGCTTACTGCGTATTGCTTACTGCGTATTGCGTACTGCGTATTGCTTACTGCGTATTGCTTACTGCGTAGTTTGAAGGTCGAGTGGTGGGGCTTTGTGTTGTTGGTTGATTGAATGGAGGTGTTGAGATGGGTCGATCTGTTGTGAAGTCTTCTGTTGTGAATGCCGCGGTATTGAATCCTTCTGTGTGGCGGCCAATCGGGGCGGCGGCGCTGGGCGCGCTGGCGGTTGGAGCATTTGCTATTGGGACGGTAGTGGTAGGGCGTATCGCGCTTGGGAAACTGGCGGTGGGCCAGGTGAGCGCGGGCAAGGTGAAGATCGCTGAGTTGGAAGTGGGCACGCTTCGGGTGAAGAAGCTCGAAGTGCTGGAAGGCATGGATTCATAGGGAGTTGTGTGATGGGTTTGGACTGCAAGCGGGTTGTACTGGGGGTATCGGGTGGGATAGCCGCTTATAAGGCGGCGGACCTTGCCTCGAAGCTGTCGCAGGCGGGGGCGCTGGTTGATGTGATCATGACCGAAGGTGCCCGCAAGTTTGTGACTCCGTTGACGTTTGCTGCCCTCACGCACAGGCCCGTGCGTACCGACATATTCGAGGATTGGTTGGGTGAGGATACGGGGCACGTGGGGCTGGCTCATGGGGCTGATGTGCTGGTGGTCGCGCCCGCCACGGCCCACACGATTGCCAGGCTGGCGCTTGGGTTGTCGGACGACTTGCTTGGAGCGGTCTATTTGTCGACGCGTGCTCCTGTGCTGATCGTGCCTGCTATGGAGAGCGGGATGTATACGCACCCGGCCACACAACAGCATTTGGAGACACTCAAGCAGAGGGGTGCGGTCGTGATGACTCCGGCGGAGGGGCACCTGGCTTCGGGGGCGTCGGGGGTCGGGAGGATGCCTGAGCCTGCCGAGATCCTGGCGGAGATACGGATCGTGCTGGGTAGAGAGGGGACTCTGAAGGGGAGGCGGGTGGTGGTGACGGCGGGGGGCACGCACGAAGCGATAGATCCGGTGAGGTTTGTTGGCAACGGGTCGTCGGGGAAGATGGGGTATGCTATCGCCGAAGAAGCGTTGTATGGAGGGGCCGAGGTGACGCTGATCAGTGGGCCTGTGGCTTTGCAAGCTCCCTACGGAGTGAAGGTTGTGCGTGTCACCGGCGCGCGGGAGATGGAGGGGGCGGTGCGTGAGGCGGTGGTAGATGGTCGGGCCGATGCCCTGGTGATGGCTGCGGCGGTGGCCGATTACGCGCCTGCCGAGGTGGCAGAGCAAAAGATCAAGAAGACGGGCGACACGCTGTCGCTGACAATGACGCGCAATCCTGATATACTGGGCAACCTGGCGGGGATGGATCTGCCGGGGCTGGTGCGTGTCGGGTTTGCAGCCGAGACGCAGGACCTTGTCGAGAATGCGCGGGAGAAACTGCGGAAGAAGAAGCTCGATATGATCGTGGCTAACGATGCGGTGGCAAGCATTGGGGCCGATGAGAGCGCGATCACGCTGATTACGAGGGATGGCGGGATGGAGCAGCTGCCGCCCGCGCCCAAGGGCGAGAACGCGCGGGTTATTGTGGGAAAGTTAGTGGAATTGTTAGGTGTGAAGTACGTATGACGCTACCCTGGACAGTTGACTATCTGCCGCACCTGCTGGTGCTGCTGGTGATCGCGGCGGTGGTTGGGTGGCTGACCGATCTGATCGCCGGGGGGCGGGTGCCCCTTGGTTTCTTCGGAGCTATCTTGTTCGGGTTGGTTGGGGCCTGGTTCGCGATTGAGATCGTGCGCCCGCGCGTGCCGTTCACATTGCCCACCGAGCCGATTTTCGATCATGTGCCGCTTGTGACGGCGGCTACCGGGGCGTTTGTGGTGTCTTTGATGTGGTGCGCGCTAGCCTCGCGGTTGCGGAGGCGGTACAGGTAGAGCGTATTGCGTACTGTGTACTGCGTAGTGCTTATTTCGCTTGGAGAGGGCTTTTTTAGCCAGGGTTTTGTATTGGTTTGTTAAGGTGCTGGACTGTTACTTGCGTTTGCCTTTGTAGCGCCTTTGCTGTCGGGCTTAGGGTTGTGAACGTCCTTTGAATTGATCTTAGCACAAGCGTTCTAGTTATGCAAGTAGACTTTTGGGTAGTTTTTGTAGTGGTGAGTGCGGAGTGGGAGTGTTGGGGTTGGTACTTTCCCGTGGGTGATCTTGGGGAGCGAGATTCTTCACTTCGTTCAGGATGACAACCTTCTTCTTGGTTCGTTTCTTGCCACATTTTCTTTAGCGAAGTACTCAAGATGACCTGGTGGGAGGTGGGTTGGCTTTTGGGATGATAGTTGCCTACAGGTAGGCATTGTTCTGTCGGGTAGAGATTGTGGGTTGGTTGACGAGAAGAGGTGTGTGTTGAGAGATTGGTGTTGGCATGAGTGATGGGGTTGAGTTGAAAGCTTTGGAGGATGGTTTGGCTGAGGGGAGTGGGGTGCCTTCGGCGGAGCGCGGTTCGCGCTTTTCTGTGTGGCGAATGCGCATGCGTTTGGGCGGGTTGGAGGTGTCGTTTCCCCAACTGGTGCTGGCTTCGGGGATTGTTGTTTATGGCTTTGCCATGCCGGGGGATGTTAAGTTCAAGCTGGATGCCATGGGCTTCGGGGTGTGTCACCAGATACACACTCATTCCTTCACTATAGGTGGGCACCAATTGCCTCTGTGCGCCCGATGTACGGGTATCTACCTGGGCGCGCTTTCGGCTGTGTTTATTATGTCGCGATTGAGGAGGCGGTCTGATCGTTTGCCTGCTGCGGGGATGTTGGGCTTGCTTGGTCTCTTTTTCGGGGCGATGGTGCTGGACGGGCTTAACTCCACCTTTCAGACGTTCGGCGGCGGGCTCTGGGATAGCACGAACCTGGTGAGGTTGATCACGGGGGCGATGTCGGGCTTGGCGGTGGCCTTCGTTTTCTACCCGGTGTTCAATCTGAGCGTGTGGCACCGGGAAGTAAGGCAGCGGCGGAGCGTGCTTGCGCGTGGGGTTGAGTTATTGCCCTACCTGGCGCTGGCGGGGGTGCTGCTCGCGCTGGTGCTGGTGGGTGCGGGTTGGCTCTATTATCCGCTGTCGGTGTTGAGTATCAGCGGGCTGCTGACGCTGCTTACTATGGCAAATACGTTGGTGATTTTGCTGGTCACTCGCAAGGACGAGCAGGCTCGCACGCCTCACGATGTATTGACATTTGTGCTGTGGGGGCTGGCCTTGAGCCTGGTTATGCTGACGCTGCTGGCGTGGGGTAGGGCTTCGCTCGCGCCCTTTATGGCGGGGAATCCGCTGGGAGTGCCGGTGCTGCCGGGATTGCCGTAGGAGGAACGAAGGACGAACGTCCCAAATTTCAAGTTCCAAGTTCCAAGTTCCTGGTGGTCGGTAGTCGGAACGTTCGTCCTGCGTCGCCCTCTCGCAACTTCCAAGTTTGAACCGCGTGTGATACACTGTAGGCGTTCGGACGTTAGCCGACTTATGTGGACTAGCAAAGGAGGTCGTACTCATGGACGCTAATTCCAGTACTGGGCCTACACCTTCGGGCGGGATGACGCAGGCTCAGGCCAATAACCTGAGCAGGATTGGTATCCCGTCAGACATTATTCAGGAGATCCGACAGGCAAACCTACCTGACCCTGTGTTGGCCAAGCTTGAGACTGTTACTTCACCTCAGCAATTGGCCGATGAGGTGGGAACGCTGTGGCTGTCGAGCGATCTTGTGGAGAGGATCAAGAAGACTCAACCACCTGAACTGCCAGCGGCCCCGGCGCGTGTGGAACTTCCGGCTCCGGAGACCCCTCCTGCCATGACTCCCGGCCCCAGCGCGCCGGTTACTCCTCCCGCAGGCTATGCTCCACCCCCGCAGATGCAGCAACCTCAGCCCCCCTCTCAGCCGCAATACAACTACGGGCAAGCGCCGCCGCAAGGTGCTCCACCGCCGGGAGGCTATATGCCGCCACAGGGCGCACCGCCGCCGGGCGGCTATCCGCAGCCGCAGCCGACCCAGCCTATGGGGCAGCAGCCGGGTTATCCTCCTCCACAGTACCCGCAGTACCAGCAGCAGCCAGGGGCACAGGGATATGGGCAGGCTCCCTACGGGCAGCAGCCTTATCCCCAGCAGCCCTATGCGCAACAGCCTTATGGAGCGGCACCGGCGGCAGCAGTCGCCCCGAAGAAGGGCGGGGTGCCCGCTGTTGTGTGGGTGTTGGGTGGGATTTTCCTGTTCCTGATACTTTGCGTGGTGGGTATATGGGTGGCTGTCAGCGCATTCGTCAGCAGCGCGGGACATGCCCTGGATACGCTTGGCGCGACCGGAGTTGCATCTACGTTCAGCCTGGAGATGGCAACCGGCCAATTTGAGAATGCCCACGATCTGCTTGGCGGCAGCCTGGGCACCAGGTACAGCGCTACCACCCTGGAAGATAAGTGGACCGCGTTGTCGGGCGACAGCACGTCCAGCCTTTCTACAGATATCGGTTCGCCAAAGGTTGACGGCGACAGGGTGATAATACCGTGGACGATAACGAATGCACAGGGGAAACAATATCACGTGGACCTTTATATGGGCACTATTTCATCCGGCAATGATGCTTTCCAGATAGTGGATGCCAAGCCGGATTTAATACCGTCTCCCTGATGCGTTGCGATGTATGAGAGCAACTTAGGTGAGGGGGCGGATCAGGCCGCGCCTGGTGGGCGGAGCGTTGGGCGTTGGTCTGGTGACGGCGCTCTACCTGGCTGATAGCTTGTTGAAGGGATCAGGTGGGGATGGAATGCCCCTGGTAGGACTGTTGGTGTTGGCGGCTCCGGGGATGTTGGCCGCGTGGTTGGCGCAACGGTATGGGCAACTGGAGGAGGTCGAGAGGGAGGGAGCACTGGCGGGTTTGATTACCGCGCACTTTGCTTCGGCGCTGCTGGTAGTGGCGCTCATCCTGGGGGCGCTCGATATCGATTGGACTGTTTACGAGGCGCAGGTAGGGGTGCAGATCGCAGGCGAAGTGAGGGATGCCGTTGTGCCTGCGGTGGCTGTGGCAGGGGCGGTGTCCGTGGTTGTGGTTAATGCGTGGTGTGTTACGGCCGGCTGGCTGGGCGCTCTCCTCTATAAGAGGCTGGCGGGTTTGAGATAGAAGTAGAAGTATGGATGCGTTTTCTACCATAATCGCAGGGTTCGGGCTGTCGGCTCCGGCGGGCCTCAATGCGTGGATACCTCTGCTGGTAGCTTCGTTGGCTGCCAAGATCGGGTGGCTAAAGCTCAACGCCCCATTCAACGTGCTTGGGGAGACGTGGGTGTTGCTTGTGCTGTTGGCACTTGTCACGATCGAGCTTTTCGTGGACAAGATACCGGCGATTGATACGATCAACGATATCATTCACACGTTCATCCGCCCGGTGGCGGGGGGTATCCTGTTCGCGGCGCAGGCAGGGGCTATCGGGGGATTGGACCCAACGGTAGGGTTTATTTTGGGGCTGCTGTCGGCGGGGGCGGTACACACGGTGAAGGCGACCGGGAGGCCGCTGGTGACGGCGTTTACCGGAGGGCTATTTAACCCTATTGTGAGCATGGTTGAGGATATTATCGCGGCTGTGACGGCTGTGCTGGCGCTGGTGGCCCCCATCGTGGCGGCGCTGATTATGCTGGTGTTGCTGGCGGTGGCGGGGTGGATGGTGTTGCGCTGGCGCGAGCGGCGGAGGCGGAGACGCCTGGAGGCGCAGGCAAGTGCAGCGAAGCAGGGGTCGCCGTAGGCGGTAGCCGGTAGACGGCGGTTGGATTACGGTTCCTGGTTGCTTTCTCATTTCACGGTATCTCCTCTAGGGTACGGGTGTGAAGTAGTCTGTGGTACGAACAACCAGCTTATCATCCACAAAGAAGGCGGCAACAGTCCTTACGGTCCATTGGGCCAGGGCTTTGTGGATATTGTACTGAGTAACGCTAACGCCGTCAGAATCTGTAACAGTGCCGTCGGCGTCGCGAAACGTTCCCCAGTAGCTAAAGGTGAAGTGTACTTTTGCCCCTTCCACAGGTTTGTTATCCAGGGTGAGGGTACTTGTGAGGGTGATGATGCCATCTGGCGTGGTAGGGTTGGTGGGGCTGATTTCGAGGGTAGCGGTGTATTCGCCTGGTTTGGGGGTCGAGGTGGGGATAGGGATGGGCGTTTGGGCATTTGCGCTTGTATTGATGTTTGTAAGGGTTTCCATGAGGTCGGTGGCGGTGATTTTGGGGTTGCCAGCGTTGATTGCCCAGGCGAGAGCAGCGACTGTGGCGAGCGTCAAAACTGAGACGAAGATCCAGGATGCCCAGGGTGTTCTCTCCTCGATGGTCAGCTTGAGAGGCGTCTGGTCTACCAGCGATTCGGGGTTGACGCGAGGTATTGGGTTGTCAGGCGGGTCGCTTGACAATGATGGTTCCTTTTGGGTTGGGCGAGTAGCCGCTGTGATTAATATCCGTTTTGGGGGCGGAATGTTTGTGTTGGTTTTGGTGGGACTGAAAAAAGCCCCTGCTTCCTAGGAAGCAGGGGCAAGTTCTCGTTTCCGAGCATCACCGGCTAATGCCTAGGCATTGTCCTCGCCGGTGATGCTCATAAGTGTGCTACTACTCATACGCATCACCTCCTTGTTCTTAATGTGGGGCCGGGACGATAAATTTGTTTAGAGGTGGCCTCACTGATTCAACTATAACAGAGCGTAGATCTGATTGTCAAGGAGAAGTCATTAAGATCGGCATGAATACATCTACAGTAGGATGTATAATCGGCTGGCGGGTGTTGGCCCGCCACAGACTGCCATTCTTTGCTTTTTGTTGAACGCACGCTAACTCTGATATAATTGAACGTACTTTGCCCGCGACCTTGCGTAAAAAGTGCGGTTAGGCACCCTCAATTCGCGCGCATTTATATCCCGTATTCCATTTTGGAGGAGGCTTACACAGAATGCACCTTGGCTCTTTGCCGGGAATTCTACTTGCCCTTGCCTGGGGGCTGCTGGGCACTGCGCCCGGCCACAACGCAAATATCGCAGGCAATACGGTTGGTGCGAATAGCATCGCCCTTTATTCGATTGTCGCTCAGGCCGAGACGCCAACAGTTGAGACGGGAACGACAACGATTACGCCCACCGCTACTCTTGAGATCACGGGCACGGCGGCCAGCACGATAACTCCCACCGGGACGATCAGCGTTACCGGCACGATCACGAGTGGGGGGACCCTTACTCCGACCGTAGAGGCCCCGACAGTTATACCGCTGCCGACGGCTGTGCCCCAGCAGATACAGCCGAGCTTGCAGATCAACCCCTTTGACTGGAACTTCCTGACAAGCGCGCCAACGGACCCGACTCCCAAACTTGGTCCTTTCGCATGGATTTTCCTGGTGCTTATGTTGGTGCTGGTAGGGGGCGGTATTTACGGCTACAGAGTGTTGCGGCCCAGGTGGAAGAATACGAATACGGTGTGGTATAAGGCGGTTGCCAGGTTTGGGCAACCTGCTCTCTGGATCGGCGTGCTGGGGCTGGTGTTCCTTTTCTTCAGATTAGTAGAGCTGGACTTCTTCAACAAACGGCTGTGGCTCTACCTGGATGGAGGGGCGCTGCTGGGGCTGATCGTGTGGTTCTTCTACTGGTATCGCAACTCATACCCGCAGGAGATAGCGAAGTTCCAGAAGACACAGAAAGCCAAGCAGTATATGCCGTCGGGGACGAAAGGCCCTGTGCGTAGCACGACCGGGCCAAGCTCACCGGTTGCCCAGAAGCGGGGCAGCAAGAACCGCCGGAAGAAGTAAGGCTTAGTAGAAGATACGCAAGTTGCTAACGATGCCCGCCATTGGCGGGCATCAATCTTGATGATATGTAGTAAGGGAGAGCCGCGCAACTTTTCCACCCGGCTCTCCGTCATAGTAATATAAACATGGACGCAATGACGACCAGGAGGGAAGATACACATGCTCACTACTTTACACAAGACTACTGAATTCAAGAGACGGGCGCGAGGTTTTCTCCACGCCTCCTGGGCTGCTTGCGTTGTTCTGCTTGCTCTGGCGCTGGCACTTTCAGCTTGCGATTTCAGTCCGACACCTACACCCATTACCGGACCAACCTCGACGCCTGTGGCTACGGCGACTGCTGAGGGGCCTACTTCTACGCCGACCGGTGCGCCTACAGCAACGGCCACGCCTTTGCCGCCGAGCGCGACGCCCACGATTATGCCGTCGCCTACGCCCTCGCCAAGTCCCACTGAAGTGCCTTTGCCTACGTATACGTGGCAGCCGCTTGGTGTTCCGGAGGGTACGAACCTGCGCGATATCGCTTTGCTACCCGGAGGGAAGAATATAGTGCTGGTAGGGTCGGCATCGGGCGTGTGGCGGAGCGAGTACGATTATTCGAACTGGCAGAAATTGGATGTGCCGATACCGAGCAACCCACGTCCAGGCAATGTAGAGGTGGCTATAGGCAGCGCGGATGTGTTTTATGTAACGGCGCACACCGCATGCGCCAGCGGTCTGCCGATCAATAGTTTCCGCTCGACAGATGGAGGCCAGACCTGGGAGAAGATGTCTGTGCAGTTGTTGGATATGTACGCGCCCAATGCCACTCTAGCATACGGAACCGTTTGTGGAGGCGTATTGAAGAGCACAAATTCGGGAGCTACATGGTCGGATGTGCTGCCTGGGTCGCCCGTGGATAATGGCGATCCGTATGCGGTTACAGGAAGCCCCGACGCCCAGTCGGTATACGTGGCGTATGCCAGCGAGGGTGGCACGGGTACGGTCAAGCGCAGCACTGACGGCGGTGGTAGCTGGACCGATGTGACCCCCAGGAACGTGCCGCCGGATGGGCTGCTGCATGCCACCGTGCAGATGATGTTCGTGCCAGGATCGGTCGGGAGGCCGGACGATGGCGGGCTATATATGGCGAACGGCCAGGGTACTTTCTTCCTGCCGATTGAGAGCGACGAGTGGCAGGTGCATATCGACACGGCTAACGCGGTAGATAATGCAGAGTACTACTTGACGGCGCTGTACGCAGATACGGCTTACAGTGATGATTACGTGAAGCCAGGGCCTGTGTTGTACACGGCACGCGCCAAGCTGGGAGACCAGGCACTGGAAGGGATCGGTGTGTTCAGATCTATCAACCTGGGCGCGACCTGGCAGATGGTCGGTGATGATATCGGCAAGCGGTCGGTGCAGGGATTGGCGCTGGCCCCTCATGATACGACCGCCGTGCCCGATATGACGGAGGCGCTGATAGCGACAACATCGGATGGGGTGTGGGGGGTATTGATGCCGCCTTTGAAGTAGGGGAGTTCGGAGTTCCTGAGTATTGGTTAGCGCTTGTAGAGGGTCACTATCCCGTTGGTCCAGGCGTTGTTCTGGGGGGAGTATCCGGCGGTTGTAGGATCTTGTTTCGACCATAAGAGGGCGTAGTCCGGCAGGTTATTGGGGTCTGCGGGGAGTATGGGTTGGCCGAAGGTGAGCGATGGATCGCCGTACTCGGTGCGCCCCTCTCGTAGATAATAGCCGAGGGCAGCGGTGTAGCCGCCGCCGATCTTCCCATCTAGTATCGGATCGTCCGCTGGACTTCCTAAAAGGAGTGACGCACCCGAAGGGATCAGAGCGGGCAGTTGATCCAGGTGCCCAGGGGTTTTGAGTGTATATACCTGGTCGTTGCCGAACTCTTGCACCAGCGTGAAGGTGTCGAGCACTCCGCCTTCGGCGTGGGTGGTCCGCCATTTGAAATCGTCCAATTGCGGGCCGCTGAGGTTCTCCAGGTGCACAACCACATACTTCACGCCGAGCGCCCACAGGGCGTCTACGCTTCGGGCGCAGGGGAAACAGTCGTCTGTTTCGTGGATAAGGGCCGAATAGGCGAAGGGCCTGATCGTGACGCTGCCGTTAACGGTGCGATCCCAGTGATATGTGCTGAAGTACTGGTAGGTGTTGCCCATAACCACATTGAGGTCGCCGGTCTTGTAGTAAACCATAGGATACTCGACGATAGCCGCAGGAGGTTGGGCGGCCAGCCAGCGGTAGACCTGGGGCACCGCGCTGCGGGTAGGGATCGGTTCCATGTTGAGGGGGGCGCTCCAACTCTCGGCCACGGGGATAAGCGCAAGCAATATGGCTAGCGCGGGAACCCAACGGCGGGTGGAGCGTTGTTGGTTCTCGGTCTGGCGCGTTCGTCTCTCGCCCAGCCAGCGCAATAGAGCCAGCGTGCCGATACCGGCGAGGACCGCCAGGGAGAGCGCGATCAATACCTCAATGCGCGAGACGGTGCGCATACTGGTGAAGCCTGGCACAAGGTTGAATAGGAGCAAGTAGGGAAGGGGCATCACGCCATTGATCGCGTTGGGGTCGTAATAGTTGTCGGGATAGGTAAGTTGGAGGGTTGGCCCCAGAGAGAGCACTACGGATACCAGGGCCACAATCACATAGAATATGGCGTGCTTGCCCAGGCTTAGCGGTGGGCGCTCGTTGGCTTTATCGTCCGCTTGCATAGTCGCCGTCGTGGGTTGGCTTGCGCGCCTGCGCCGCCACAGCCAAACGAGGCCGATAATGGTCAGGATCAGCACGCCCAGGCCGGGGAATGCTGCGTGCTCAAGGGGCCAGGGTCCCTGGTCGGCGAATGGGGCGAGCAGGGTTTTGTAGAGAGGGTTGGCTTTGTACACCGATAGGAAGCTGACGATAGCATAGGAGTAGCGCTCGGTCTGGTAAATATCGCGGCTGAAGCCGTACCCTGCCTGCACTTCCCGGTAGGCAAGCGCGATAGGAAGGATCAGGAGGGCAGACATAACCATCCCGGCCAGGAACCTGATCCAGAATGTGCGGGAGAAGAGCGGGCGTTGGACAATGAAGTAGTAGATTATGAACAGGCCAAGCAAGATAGCCGAGTAGTAGGCGAGGTAGTGAGTGGAGAGGGCCTGGAGGGCGAAGAATATACAGAGAGCACCTGCCCAGCGCCATTTGTGCGTCCAGAGCAGCTTGTAGGCAGACAGGAGGATGAAGGGGAGCCATTCGGCGCTGAGGATGGTGGGGTGGATGAGGTTGTTCAGCATGTAGAAGCTGAACGCGTAGGCTGTGCCCGCCGCCAATCCTGCCCACCTGCTGCCTGTAAGCTCCCGGACCAGCAGCCACGTGCCGTAACCTCCCAGGATGAAGGCCACAAAGACCACGAAGTTGAGGCCAAGCACAGGGTTGCCCGTTGCCAGGTAAACGGGCGCTGAGATCACCGATTCGGTAAACGAGATTTCGTTGAAGCCGAGAGTGCCTGAGTACGGGTAGTTGATGTTGGCTTCCATCAAGCCGAGGGGGTTGGTGGCGAGGGCATGTCCCTGCCAGGCCAGTTCCCAGGTGACGAGTAGAGAGTCGTCTTTGTCGACGAGATAGCCGCCCAGGTTGGGGAACATGGGCCAGGTGGCAGCGATGGTGATGAGGGCCATAGCAGCCAGCACGGTGATGTGCGGGAGCAGACGCGCTCCCAGCACGCGCGTTTGCGCCAGTTTTGATTCGGTGACTTGTGCCTGGCTCAGTTGGGCAGTGGCGCTTTCGGTAGCCATTGGTGCCTTTTCCTGTCTTGGGGTTTGCGGTTGTACTGTACCACAAAAGTTCCTGTGGGGATAACTGCGTTTGCCTCTTGATCTTGTGGAACGAGCTCTTTTATCCGGCTACTGACATCGGAATGTGTACTCCAGTACAGTCGGTGATCCGGATTTCAGGAGGTTGATAGGAGGATGGTTAAATCTGCCCTCGTTAACTTAAAGGCATTGATGAGGCAAAACGGAACAGGTTTCGGGGTGTGCTTAAGTATGGTTTCTATCAGGTGGAGCGGAGGATTATGGAGAGGGCGCCTGCGGCGAAGACTATGGGGACGGCTACGGCGCTTGCCAGGAGAAAAATGGTGGCGGCGCGCTCACGGCGGCGCACAAGACCTGCGAGCAGGGCGTTCACGAACCAGATGCCGAGGGCGATGGCCGGGAGCCTTAGAATTTCCTGGAGGTCGCCCACGCGGTCGATCTGGGCTTGCGCACTCCAGTGGAGGGGGAGGATTAGGGGAAGGGCATTGTACATCATACTCAACCAGCCGAAAAAGAGCATGCAGAGGAGGAGGCCAGCCAGGAGGAGCCATCGCGTGAGGGGGTCGCCCCAGAGGCCAGCGCCCCAGGCCAGCCAGCGGCCGGTAGTGGTGTTTGGGAGAGGCTCGGCGTGCCCGTTGAGTGTGCGTTCCTCGTTTTCGGCGTCTTTGGAGGCTTTGACGCGTGACCTCAATTCCTCCATGAAAGCGAGTGTGCGTTGTGGAGAGATACCGAAGGCTATGTCGGGTGTGGAGACGAACACCTGGTCGCTGGCAGGGCGAGTGGCAACCGAAACCACCTCTACGCGACCCAGTTGCGGGCTGCGGCCGGAGCCTACCAGGTAGCCGGGTATGGTGTCGGCCACCCCGCGCCAGCGCACCTGTATAGGAGCGCCTTCGCGATGCTCTGTGCCTCCTACTTTTTCGCCGGGGGCATAGACAACTATTACTGAGGAGAGGGGAATGAGATGGCGTGTTGCCCCGTAGCTGAGAGTAAGGTTGCCTCCACCCAGCCTGTAGGTGATGGTGTTGGCGCACCAGGCAAGGTAGGCCAGAAGCCCGACGAGGATCAGGCTAAGGAATAGAGCCAGCCCATATAGGAAGGTGAAGGGGCCATAACCTTCCATAGAGGCGCTTTCGGCGAGCATATTCCATAACCAGACCGCCACCGCTATCGTTAGCAGTGGCAGCAGGATAAGTATGAATCTAAAGGGGGAGGACGCTGGACGCCAGAGCATTGTGTGAGTTCAAGGTTTAAAATTCAAACCTCAAGTGTTGGGATTATGCGGTGACGGGTTGGCGAGCTTCGACGTGGACAGGGGTGCACCAGTTGGAGTACTTGGAGACATTGCCCCTTACTACATCGAAGTAGAGTTTCTGGAGGGCGCGACCCACTTCGCCCACTCCACCCGTGCCGACGGGCCGGTGGTCTACCGAGCCTATCGGCGCGATCTGGGCGCCCGTGCCGCATAGAATTAGCTCGTCACATATATATAGCTCTGTGCGATCGATAACGCGCTCGACCACGGGGATGCCGAGGTCTTCGCTGAGGAGGGTCATTATGGTCTGGCGGGTTATCCCCTCGAGAATATTGGAGGTTACAGGTGGTGTGTAGGCTGTGCCGTTGCGGAACATGAATAGATTTTCGGCGGAGCCTTCGGAAACGTGACCGTCGTTGTCGAGCATGATCCCTTCATCGAAGCCGTTGGTGAGTGCTTCGGTCTTGGCGAAGGCCGAGTTGACATAAGCGCCGGTAATTTTGCTACGAGCGGGGATCATGTTGTCATCTACGCGCTTCCAGGAGGAGACGCCTACGTTGAGTGCGCGGTCGATATCAATGTAGTTGCCGAACGGGAGGACGGCCATGTACATATCGTCGCGGAGGTTATGGAGGCGGACGCCTATTGTCTCGTCGGCTTTGTAGGCCATAGGGCGGATGTAGGAGTCAGTGTGGAGGCCGCTCTGTGTGAGGAGGTCGATCGTAAGCTGCACCAACTCGTCTGCGCTGAGCTTCAGATCGATCATCATGATATGAGCCGATTGATGGAAGCGTTCGAAGTGCTCATGCGCGCGGAAGATATACAGTTGGCTGTGATCGGGGTTATAATAGGCTCGTATGCCTTCAAAGCAGCCCGTACCGTAGCTCATAGCATGGGTGAGGATGCCTATTTTGGCTTCGGCCAGTGGTACAATCTTGCCCTGGAAGTAGCAAAGTAGGGGCAGGTCTGTTTCCATTTTGTTCTCCTGTTTGGTTGAAAATCGGCTCCGGACCGCATTGTTCGGGCCGAGGGCGGCGTATGCAAGGGTGCTTGCCTACCCGACCGCATTATAACATCGGGGTTGGGTTGGTTCAAGGAGGGTAGTCGGTAGTCGGAGGACGCGTGACGAGTGAAGAGTGATAAGGAACCAGGAACCAGGAACTATAAATCCGACTACCGACTACCGACTACCAGCAACAGGAACTTACTATGTATGACATAAGCGTTGCGATCCGGCCTGGGATGCCGGTTTGGGATAATGAAATGCCTGTGGAGATCGAGCCGATCTCTACAATTCCTCCTGATGTGGCGGCTGTGTCGCGGTTTTGCTGGGGGTCGCACACCGGCACGCATGTGGACCCTCCGAAGCATTTTATCGAAGGCGGGGCCGGGGTTGACGAGATGCCGTTGGAGGCGATGATCGGGCCTTGCGTGGTGCGGAGGTTTGACGAGAGGTATGAGATCACGGCGGAGCAGTTGGAGGCGGCTGGTATCCCTGAGGGTACGGAGCGTTTGTTGCTGGCTACGCCGGGGTCGGAGTTGTGGGAGCGGGATGACTTCTCGTTTGATTATACGGGGCTGAGCCTATCGGGGGCGCAGTGGTGCATACGGCGGGGCATCAAGCTGCTAGGGATAGATTATCTCTCAATAGAGCGGGCCGATGCGCCCACCGCATTTCAAACGCACGTTACGCTGCTGGGAGCGGGCGTGGTGATATTGGAGGGGTTGGACCTGCGCGCCGTGCCTGAGGGAGAGTACAACCTTGTGTGCCTGCCACTGAAGGTGCAAGGCGGGGATGGCGCGGGAGCGCGGGCTGTGCTAATACCTATGTACTAACGGTAACCCACACATATTATCTATATATCACCATGGCTAACCTTGCTATACTGCAACCGTAGACATTAGGCGTACTGGTATGCGTAGTGGCAAGATTGCGGGGAGATTGTCATGGTGGAAACGTCCTGGGCGGTGACCAAGGGTAAGGCGCTGGCTTTTGCCGCGCTTTTGTTTGGCTTGTTGGTGTTTGCCGGAGTGGCGGTGGCGAGTATGTCGCCGAAGGTAGGCTCGCCTTCCGGGGCGGAGGCCCTTGCGTCTCCTACGCCCGCAGGCTGCTCTCGTTTCTGGGATTTGACCGATACGCATATCCCGTCTACGGAAGAGAGTATTTTGTATGGTGGTGATGCTCTGGCGGCGAACGATATCTGGGCGGTAGGTTTTGACGTCTATAGTGGACTGATTGAGCACTGGGATGGAACTGATTGGAGCATATTAAGCGATTCACAGGTGCTGACTCGTACCATTCTAAATGATGTGGTGGCTATCGCACCTAACGATGTGTGGGCAGTCGGGCACTACGACGGCGATGGACCTTACAAGTCGTATATCACTCATTGGGATGGGAGCACATGGAGCGAGGTTCCGAACCCTGGCGCGGTCGATGACTCGGGTTTGTTCGGTATTGACGCCCTCTCCGCAAATGATATTTGGGCGGTAGGTGCGCGCTGGTTCACGGATAATACAGTAATTGTCCTTCGCTGGGATGGCACGTCATGGAGCAATGTACCCACTCCTGTGCTGCTTAACTCCGGCAGCCTGTTATTTGCAGTAGACGCATTAGCTCCTGACGATGTATGGGCTGTTGGAGCGCAGAATTACAACCAGACGCTGCTGATGCACTGGGATGGCACTGCATGGACGATTATGCCGACGGTACTGAATGCCACTCTCTATGGCGTGAGCGCGCTGGATGAGAACGACGCGTGGGCGGTGGGCCATGGCGATACTTCAGGCACAGGACTGATATTGCACTGGGACGGCACCTCTTGGAACGTTTCGGTGAGCGATAGCGGGAGTTATCGGGACGTGAAAGCCTTTGCGCCTGATAATGTGTTGGTGGCGGCAGAGGATACATATATCAAGCAGTGGGATGGGTAATCCTGGGAAGATATTCCATATCCCTCACCGTATCCTTATAGGGGAACAATTGCTAGCATTGTTGCATTGTCCGCCAGTGACGAATGGCTATTAGGCAGCCAGAACTTCGAGCCAAATGACCAGGCTATGGCAATTCATTGCGGCACTTGGTGCCCAACGCCCATAGAGTGTGAAACAGGATGGAATCTAATCGACCATGCTAGCCCTGGCCTGAACGTAAACACGCTGTTCGGGATCGATGGGGCGGGCGCTGATAATGTTTGGTCGGTGGGGTGGACCGATGAAGGAGGTCAGATACAGCACTGGAATGGCAACTATTGGAGCGTCGAATCGACGCCACCCCTGACTGCGCCTACGCTTCTAAGAAGTGTTAAGGCGATTTCGTCCAACGATGTATGGGCGGTGGGGTATGGAGCCCAGTATTATGGAGAAAGCGTTGGAGAGAGCCTGTCGCCTCTGAAATTAAGTACAGCCTCTGCCTCGACCAGTGTATCGAATTGGCTCTCTACAATACATTGGGATGGCTCAGCATGGAGTGAGATTCCCAATCCAATTGCACCAAATGGAGACCCTAAGTGGTTGCTTGGAGTAGATGGAACTTCATCAACTGACGTGTGGGCAGTGGGAGGCCGGGTCCCCAACCTCAACGATGAGGTTCTTATTTTGCACTGGGATGGCTCTGCCTGGACGCAAGACTGGGTAGATACGATGGGACTGCTGTACGGGGTGAGTGCCATATCAGCGAACGATGTATGGGCAGTGGGGAGTACAAGGGTAGAGAATGGCTCGACGTTGATCCTGCACTGGGATGGCACACAGTGGAGTGTTGTGCCTGGTCCAGGGCCGACGCCGGATGGGGCTGTTCTTGAAGGAATCAGCGCGGTATCGGCCAATGATATTTGGGCTGTAGGTACTTGGCAACCGCACTATGGTAATCAGCAGCCTCTTATTCTGCACTGGACCGGCAGCCAATGGGGTATCGTGCAAGCGCCAGCTGGTGCAGGAGAGTTGCGAGATGTATCGGCAGTTTCGTCCAATGCGGTATGGGCAGTTGGGACGGACTATAGCATGAGTGAGCTATTGCCGCTGGTATTGCATTGGGACGGGAGCGCGTGGAGCCGTGAGAACACTCCAGAGCCTGACACAAGCGAATTGATAGGCGTATTCGCGTCTTCGAGTAACGAGGTATGGAGTGTAGGGTATACGGACGGATTGTATGATGAGGATTCGCTTATCGAGCGGTACGTCGGTAGCTGCGAGACGCCTCTGCCAACGCCGACGCCCACGGTGTGCAGCACGGGGTGGGCGAATTCGGCCAGCGTCGATTTGAGTTTCGAGGAGAACCAACTGCTCGATGTAGCCGCGGTGGCGGGTGACGATGTGTGGGCGGCGGGGTTCTACAGAGTGGCTGGCTATACCTACCCGTTGGCGGAGCACTGGGACGGCGCTCAGTGGGGGTTATCGTCCACGGGCGTGATCACGAGCGGGGCCATTACGGCAGTTAAAGCATTTGCGTCAGATGACGTGTGGGCTGTTGGATCGGGTAGCACCAACATTATTATGCGCTGGGATGGGGAGCACTGGACACCGGTAGAGGGTCCAACGCTCGAAGGCTACACTCACCTGGAAGGCGTAGATGGCCTGGCAAGCAACGACCTGTGGGTGGTTGGAGGCCACAACCCCGGCTCAGGTAACTCGCCTGTGGCGGCGCACTGGGATGGCGCGAACTGGACTCAACCGAGCCTGCCGGTCGATAGCACCCTGAACGCGGTGAAGGTGGTAGCTCACAATGATGTGTGGGCGGTTGGCTCAAAGATTGGTGCCGATGGTAGCCTGATCTTGCACTGGAATGGCGTGCAATGGACTGAGGTGACGGCACCCACGCAGCCCTATGCGGAGTTGTACGATATAGATGGCGTATCGCCTGATGATCTGTGGGCAGTCGGATCGTGGGCGTACGCTCCTGAGCCATCCTATATATTGCACTGGAACGGCACACAATGGGCCAGAGTGGAGCCTGAGGGCAATATTTCGTCCGCGCTATCGGGTGTGGCTGCAATCGCAAGCGACAACGTATGGTTCGTGGGAGCAGATTCGAATGTGAGCCTGACGTTGCACTGGGATGGCACGTCGCTGGCGGTGGTGGACAACCCTCATGGTGGAGGAGTAAGCGCGCTATGGAAAGTGAGTGGCCTTCCCAATGGGGACGCCTGGGCGGTGGGTGAGCAAGATGGTGCGTCATTGGATACGCACGTAACGCTTGCGCAGCATTATCTTTCCTGCGTTTCCGCAACTTCTACCCCAACAGCTTCCGCTACTGCCACGCCTATGGGCACCGCGACAGTATCCGCCAGTGAAACTACTATTGCAACTTCAACCGGAACACCAACCCCTCTTGCTTCTGTAACCCACACGGACACGACTACGCCCGTCATATCGACCGGAACATCGACCGAGATATCGACATCAACAGCCGCTCCGACGGACACCAGCGTAATTCCCACTCAATCCCCCACCGGCACGCGCACTCAAACACCTTCGGCTACTTCTACGGCCATAATCACCACCACGGCTAAATCGACGTCTACGGCAACAGCTACGGCTACCGCTAGCGCCTGTCCGGTGCAGTTCGCAGACGTGCCGGATGGGCATACTTTCTACTCCTTTGTGCGCTGCCTGGCTTGCAGGGGTATTCTGACAGGGTACGCTTGCGGGGGAGTGGGAGAGCCTTGTGACGGCAACAACGACCCCTATTTCCGCCCCAATAATGGGGTGACACGTGGGCAGATCGCCAAGATCGTGTCGGAAGCGGCAGGGTTCGATGAGGCTGTTTCGGGGCAGGCATTCGAGGATGTGCCCCCAGGCTCGACCTTCTATGTGTACGTGGAGAGGCTGGCAAGTAGAGGCGTTATGCAGGGCTATCCATGCGGTGGCGCGGGAGAGCCGTGCGGCACAGGCAGCCTCCCCTACTTCCGGCCCGGCGCTGGCGCTACGCGTGGGCAACTGGCAAAGATCGCATCGAACGCTATAGAGTGGGCCGATTCGATCCCGGCGGGGCAGTATACCTTCGCGGATGTGCCGGTGGGGAGTGCGTTCCACCCATATATCGAGCGGATGCTGATGCACAGGCCGGGTGCTATGTCGGGGTATCCTTGCGGCGGCACGGAAGAGCCGTGCGACAGTGCTGGGAGGCCCTACTTCCGCCCAGGCAACACCCTTACGCGGGGGCAGACCGCCAAGATCGTCACCAATACCTTCTTCCCGGAGTGTGTGCCGTAGTCCAGCGCCAATAGATGCTGTTAAGTAAGGGCACCCCTCGTGGGTGCCCTGTGTTCTTGCCACGATCTCTTCCCAACGGGGCGCCCACTAGGAGTGCCCCTACAGATAATTTGACCGCAAATCTGAGCACGTACCTTTTATTCTGCTATTGACAAGTAATTACTCTGCCTTTACACTCTTATCTACACTCTTATCCGAAGCCAAACATTTATCTAATATTCCTCCCAGGGGCGCACCCGGCAAATATGCCACTATGAAGGGGGTAACACCATGTACCGAATCAGGGAGATTCTATTAGCCCTGTGCCTGTTTGTACTCTGCCTGATGGTGGCGGGGATGGCGGGTGAAGCAGGAGCTTCCTACCCGGCCGGGAGCGCACCTGCAGGCACCGACCCCTACCATCATCTATCGGGCGTGGTAGCGATGCGATTGACCGGGGGTGACGGCCTGGGGATGGCTGATGGCGGAATGCACCCCGCTTCGTTTGCGTCGAACTTTGTGCGCAACCCACAATCGGTGTTTGGGAGCCTCCTTGCCCCACCTGTGTTTGGCCCGAACGTGGATGCCACGCTCAATAACTCGGCGACCCAGAACGAAACGACCATAGGCATCGATCCAACCAGCGACCAGCGCGTGATCGCCGGGGCCAACGACTACAGGGCCAACCTTAAGCCGTATATCTATTACTCCACCGATGGCGGCGATACATGGGTCAATTACGCGGTGCCGGGCACTCACTCGATCTATTACGGCGACCCCGCGATGGCGTTCGACCGTGGAGGCTACGCCTACTTCAGCAATTTGGGCTACATCAATGTGTGCGACCCCTCCGGTGGGATGTACGTCAGCAATTCGACCGATTTTGGGGCGTCGTTCTCGGAGCCGATCACGGTGGCGACCAACTTCGTGGGTGGCGGGTTGGCGATCTTCCACGACAAAGAGTACGTGGCGGTAGACGACAACCCGTCCAGCCCCTACTCCGGCACCGTGTACCTGGGGTGGACCAAGTTCATGTTCCAGTCGGGCACAGGGTGCGGTGGCGTCAACAGCCAGTTGGGCGCGCCCATCGTCTTCTCGCGGTCGACAGATCACGGGCTGTCATGGTCGGTGCCTATCACGGCAAGCCCGCCTATCTCCAACAACAACCAGGGGTCGCTACCTGTGATCGGCACCAACGGCGAGGTCTATCTCTACTACGTGGGCGCGGCCACTCAGAGCCAGATCAATTACAACTCGGTGCTCTTCTCGCGCTCGACCGACGGCGGGCAAACATTCCCGTTCTTCACGCGCATATCGGACCTGACCGACCTCCCAAGCCCGCTGCCGCCCACCAACTTCCGCAACAATCCGTTCGGGGCGATGGCAGCGGACAAGCAGATTTATGGGTATCTGTACGCGGTGTGGGCCGACTATCGCAACGGCGATGCCGATATTTTGCTTTCGCGCTCGACCGACGACGGAAATTCGTGGAGCGCACCACAGCGCGTAAACGACGACCCGGTAGCGAACGGCAAAGACCAATTCTTCCCCTGGATCACCGCATCTGCGGATGGAAGCATCCATATAGGGTGGTTCGATAGGCGCGAGGACGCGGCAAACCGCAACTATAAAGAGTACTATACGGTCTCTTATGACCACGGCGCGACGTGGGAGCCAAACGTGGCAGTTAGCAGCGCCGCCTCTAATCCCGGTACGTCTACGTTCATCGGGGACTATTCGGGGATAGGAGCGACCACCGGGGTGGTGATTCCAATCTGGACTGACATAAGGACTGGTACGAATCAGAACGCCTACGTGGCGCGGGGTGTATATACGGTAGGGCCAACGCTGACCCCCACACCAACCGAAGCGCCCACGAACACGGCCACTCCGACGGCCACCGATACGCCTACCTCGTCGCCAACGCTTGTCAGCACCGCTACTGCCACCAGCACCAACACTCCCGTTACGCCTCCGTCAAATACGCCAACAAATACTGCGGTCGTTCCGCCTACTGGCACGCCAACCAATACCCCCATAATTGTCCCTACACCCACCTCTACCATGTGCCCCATCCAGTTCACCGATGTGCCTGAGGGTAGCACCTTCTACTCGTTCATCAGGTGCCTGGCGTGCCGGGGGATCATCAACGGCTATACGACGGGATGCGTGACGGGAAGCCCCTGCTTCAAGCCGAACGATAATGTCACGAGGGGGCAGGTAGCCAAGATCGTGTCGAACGCGGCTGGATTCAACGAGCCTGCGACCAGCCAGCAGTACGAGGATGTGCCCGTTGGCTCTACCTTCTTCGACTTCATCTGGCGCTTGACCGTGCGGGGCTACGTCAACGGCTATCCATGCGGCGGGCCAGGGGAGCCTTGCGGGGGCGGCGGGTTGCCTTATTTCAGGCCCAACGCCGACGTGACGAGGGGGCAGATCACCAAGATCGTGTCGAATGCCGCGCAGTACAACGAAACAGCCACTGGGCAGCAGTTCCAGGACGTGGCCCCTGGTTCCACTTTCTATGACTTCATATACAGGTTGGTGATAAGAAACATCATGTCGGGCTACCCGTGCGGAGGAGCGGGTGAGCCATGTGTAAGCCCCGACAACCTGCCTTATTTCAGGCCGGGAGCCAGCGCCACCAGGGGGCAGACATCGAAGATAGTAGCCAATACCTTCTATCCAAGTTGCGATACTCCCAGCAGATAGAATAGAAAGGCTCAGTCATGAACAGATCGCCTGGCCGTGGGCTATGGTTGGCGTCGGCATCCCTGCTGCTGTTAGCTGTGATCGGGATCGCACTCCTTGCGCACTATACGGCCCAATCGTCACAAACCTCTCCTCCAACAGTCACAAACTCCGCACGTAGCAGCGCGATGGGCCTGACAAGCCCGTGGCCGGGGGCCGAGCATGAAGGCTCGGAGCTACAGGAGATGGCCGACTACTGGTACCAGAGGCTGACCTATCCCACAGGCGTGCTCAACCCTGAGTGGATCTTGCAGGCCACCAAACAGGATCAACAGGTGCAGAGCGGCGTGCCCGCTGGCCGGGTGGTGTATAACCGCGCCGAAAGCCAATCGCCCCTGGACCTCGATCCTAACAGCTTTCTATCGCTTGGGCCTAAGCCTTTGCAGTGGTTCATCGGGAACACAGGGGGACGGGTCAATGCGATCGTGGTGGACCCTGTGGTCACAACCACCGCCTATCTGGGGGTGGCGGGCGGGGGTGTCTGGAAAAGCACCAACTGCTGCTCGCCTTCGACCGTGTGGTTGCCCGTTACGGATGTATCCTCGGTGCCAAGCATCGGCGTTGACGACCTGACCATCGACCCGAACGATCACAACGTGATATACGCGGGCACGGGCGACCTGAACTATACCCTGCCTGAGTATATCGTGGGCGGCGTGCTCAAGAGCACCGATGCGGGTGCTAGTTGGAGCGCGCTTGGGCTTGATGTGTTCAATGCCGCCTATCCGGTGCCAGGGGGCGCGCCTCCCGAAACGCAGGCCATCGGCAAGGTGAAAGTGGACCCCCGCGACAGCAACAAGATCGTGGCCGGCACCAAGAGCGGGCTGTTCGTCTCCTACGATGGAGGGGCCAACTGGGCCGGGCCGTGCTACACCAATCCCTATTCGACGCAGAGGCAGGACGTGACGGGCCTGCTGATGAGGGATACGGGCAGCTTCACCGAGTTATATGTGGCGCAGGGCACGCGCGGCTTCAGCCTGACCATCCAGCCAAGCATGGCCGAGAACGGGGCGAACGGCATATACAAGGCAGAGCTTGGGAGCAGTGGGTGCCCCGCCGGATGGTCGCTGATCACGCGCCAGGACAACGGCTGGCCCTCAGGCACGGGGACCGGCACGCCTGGACACCTGGGTGGTGACAAATTAGGGCGTATAGATCTCGCGTTCGCGCCTGGCACTATTGGGCCGGGGAGCAGCAATGTAACTATCTACGCGCAGGTGCAATCTACTCAGGGCAATGTAGGCGGCCAGTTGGGCGTGTGGCGCACCACCGATGGTGGCACAACCTGGAGCCAGCGGTCGAGCAGCAGCGCGCTTGTGCCGTGCCCCGGCTCGCCCTATGGCGATTTCCCGCAGAACTGGTTCGACCAGGGATTGGCCGTCGACCCGACAGACCTCAAGAACGTCTATATGGACACCTTCGACCTGTGGCGTTCGACCGATGGGGGGGTTACGTTCACCGATATCACATGTGGGTACTCGTCGACGGCGCAGGCGCACCCCGACCACCACGCTATAACATTCAGACCGGGCTCGACAAATGATCTGCTGGCGGGCACGGACGGTGGTGTGTATAACACAAGCGACGGCGGCACCTTCTGGCAGGAATTGAACGACACCTTAAGTACGCTTGAGTTTTACTCAGGGGATATAACAGCTGATTTCGCCAATTCCGACCACCCGGCGGCGGCAGGCGGTATGCAGGACAACGGCACCGCCGTAACCGAGTGGTTTGGCACGCCCGGCCCCTCGGCGTGGTCTGCCGTGCTGGGCGGTGATGGGATCTGGTCGCGGATTGAGCCTGTGCTGGGTCAGCGTTACTATGCCGAGGTGAACGGGGCGCGCCTCTTCGCGTCTGAAAGCGGCGGGTTTGGCGGCTACAACGAGATCACGGGCGGGTGGCGCTCGGCACCGCACAACTACCTCTTGCCTTATGACCTGTACAAGTACGATTGCCCGG
The DNA here is from genome assembly GCA_963797095.1 of uncultured Chloroflexia bacterium. Lineage (GTDB taxonomy): Bacteria > Chloroflexota > Chloroflexia > QHBQ01 > JADMIH01 > JADMIH01. Next base: position 1,059,650 of record CAWCNY010000002.1, read on the forward strand.
ACACTGGCTGCACCCACGTGATAGTCGGTTCAAACGCGGTCAGCGAGACCGTGACCGGCGTTGCGCCGTGGATCAAAGTCAGCCCCGACTTCCCAGGCTACATCGAGAAACTGCACTATTCTGTGAGCCTCTCCACCACCGCCATATTCGGCACCAGCCAGGGGCAGGTGGTGTACGGCTTCGGGCTGGGGCAGGGCGTGATGGCGAACTGGGTGGACGTGACGGGCGGGAACGCGGTGTTGCCCAACAGGCCCATACTGGACGTGGCTACAGACCCTGTGAACCCCTTGATCGGGTACGCGGGGGTAGGAGGGTTCGGAGAGAACACTCCCGGCCACGAGGGGCACGTGTTCCGCGTGACCTGCACGGCGGATTGTGCCTCATTTGCGTGGGAGGACAAGAGCGGCAACCTGCCCGATGTACCTGTGGAGGCGATAGTGGCGAACCCCCTCTACCCACAGCAGATATTCGTGGGCACCGATTGGGGTCTGTATTACTCGGACGACATCACCGCAGGGGTGCCTGTCTGGCAGCGGTTCGACGCGGGGCTGCCGCACGCCTTCATATACGATATGCAGATCGACAGGGGCTTCACGGTGCTGTCGGTGTGGACGCGCAGCCGTGGGGCGTTCGTGTGGCCCCTGCCTGCCGGCCCTGTCGGTGGGCCGACGGTGACGCCAGGACCCGCAACTGCCACGGCTACAAGCAGCCCAACGGTTGTGCCTACCTCCACCGAGATGCCGACTGCAACGAGCACCAGTACGAGCACCAGTATGAGTACCAGCACAAGCACCTCGACGGTTATTCCTTCCGATACGCCGTCCAGCACATATACCGTTGTGGCGGGAACCGCAACGCCGACTTTGTGCGCGATCAGCTTCACCGATGTGCCTGCGGGGAGCACCTTCTACGATTATGTGCAGTGCATGGCCTGTAAAGGGATCATCAACGGCTATACAACCGGCTGTGAGACGGGTAACCCGTGTTTCAGGCCTAATGCCAACGTGACGAGGGGTCAGCTATCGAAGATCGTGTCGAACGCGGCTGGCTTCCATGACGACCCCGGCAGACAATGGTTCGAGGATGTACCACCAGACTCGACCTTCTTCGACTTCATACAAAGGCTGGCGAACCGTGGGATCATCAATGGCTATCCGTGCGGTGGGCCCGGCGAGCCATGCGGGAGTGGGAGCCTGCTCTACTTCAGGCCGAACGCCAATGTGACGAGGGGTCAGCTATCGAAGATCGTGTCGAACGCGGTAGCATATAGTGACCCGCCGGGTGCGCAGCAGTTCGAGGACGTGTTGCCCGGCTCCACTTTCTATGACTATATCTGGAGGTTGGCCGACCGCGGCATAATGTCGGGCTACCAGTGCGGAGGGGTAGGAGAGCCTTGTGGAGGGGGAAGCCTGCCTTACTTCCGCCCATCCAACAATGCTACCAGGGGGCAGGCGAGCAAGATCGTGGCAAACACCTTCTTCCCAGCCTGCTCTACCCCGGACAGGTGATCGCCTATGTAGAGATCGAGATCGTTGGTTCCTGATTCCTGGTTAGTGCGCGAGGGATCTTGTTCTTCGCTTATACTCTTGGGCGTGATACTCTCCTGATCGGGATCTTGGAACAGGACATTATTAGCCTGGTAGTCTATTTTGTAGCATGCAAAAGGAAGGAATCGTTTATGTCATCAATCCGCAACTCGAATATGAAGTGGGTCATCGTGTTTGTGTTGGTGTTATTTTCATTGATGGTGCTAACCACTCTCTCTGAGCCGCAGACCCAGGCGGCCAATGCTTCCACACCCACCTGGTTGGCGGCGGTGCCGCTTCATCAGATCAATCCACCTCGCCGAGAGTCGGGGCCTCCCTCCGATGGTCCGGCTCCGCTGGTCGGTTTGCCGTCTCCGTTCAGGGCGTTGGATACACCGGTGTGGGGGGATAACGTGCGGGCGAATACCGACACACAGTCGCCTAATCGCGCCCAGCAAGAGCCAAGTATAGCGATCAACCCGACCAACCCGCTGAACGTGGTGGCTGCCGCCAAGGACGAGCGGGGAGGGGTCAACACCAAGCAGGTGTGGATCTATACGTCGACGGATGGCGGGCAGACCTGGCTCAACCAGCCGTTTCCTCATGCAACTCCAGCGCCGAGCTATTCCAGCGACCCGGTCGTGAAGTTCAGCGACGATGGCATCTGCTACGTGGTATCGCTTCCATACGGGAGTGGCACCGTGGGCGTGCAGGTCGCTACCTCAACCGATGGAGGCGTTACATTCGCCACAGGCACGCGGGTGACCACCAACGGCAACTCGGATAAAGAGTGGATGTGGGTCGATAACTACCCGTCCAGCCCCTATTACCACAGGATGTACGTGGCCTGGATGGACTTCTCGCCCGGTTTCCGCGTGAATATCTCTACCGACCGGGGGCAGACGTGGGCTCAAAGCCCGCTGGGGCAGAGCGCGTACCAGTTCCCGATGCCGATTGTCTACCCGAACGGGGATGTGGTGGCGATCTTCGCCAACCCGTCTAACTTCGCGTACGTGCGATCTACCAATGGCGGCACTAGCTGGGCTTCACAACAGTCGATTGCGAATTATTCATACGCGAATTGCCCGCCCGACAATTCGGGCTGCGGCATCTGGCGTCTCAATTCGATCCCCGTGATCGCGGTGAACCCCAACAACGGCAACGCGGTTGTGGCCTGGGCCGATGGAGGCAGCCCCAACAACACCAGTACCATCAAGTTCTCGCGTGGGGCATCCAACGGAACGGTGTGGTCTGCGCCGGCGGTGCTTGCCGCGCCTGGTGTCGCCAACACCTACCAGGTAGAGCCGTGGGTAGAAGCCGACGAAAACGGCACCTTCCATGCTGTCTGGTATGACGATCGCTCGAACCCCAATACAAGTATATTCGACATCTATTACAGCCAATCCACCGACGACGGCCAGACCTGGAGCACCGCTGAGAGGATCAGCACCGCCACCAGCGACCTGCGCATAGGGATACCAAGCAGCTACGCGCTGGCCGCGGGCGACTATATTAACGTGACCGCGGCGGATGGGAATGTTTATGCGACATGGACCGACACGCGGGCAGGCAACGGCGAAGATATCTATGTGGTGCGCGGGATCATGGGCGGGGGCACGCCAACTCCCACACCTACGGGCACACCGCCCACCAGCACAGCCACGCGCACTTCGACTTCAACGTCCACATCTACATCTACGAGCACGCAAACAAATACGGCCACACCCACAAGCACGCGTACCAATACCAGCGTGCCAACAAGCACGACAGGGCCAACAGATACGGCTGTCCCGACCGATACGCCGGGTGCGACTGGCACATCTGAGCCAACAAGCACGGCTGCGCCCACCGATACAGTAACCCCGGCACCCACAGACACCTCAACGAGTGTGGTGCCGTCCGCGACATCTACGTCCACGGCCCTGCCGACCGATACTGTGGTTGCCCCGACGGTCACGCCAACCTCGTGCGTGCTGCAATTCACCGATGTGCTGCCCGGCGATACCTTCTACGACAATATCAGGTGTCTTGCTTGCAGGGGCATCATCAACGGCTATTCGTCGGGGTGCGAGACCGGGAACCCTTGCTTCAGACCGGGGAACCTCGTTACCAGGGGGCAGATATCCAAGATAGTGTCCAACTCGGCTGGCTTCAATGGGGAGACCGGCCCGCAGCAGTACGAGGACGTGCCTCTCGGCTCGACCTTCTACGATTACATCTGGCGCTTGACTATCAGAGGGTACCTGAACGGCTATCCGTGCGGCGGGCCTGGCGAGCCTTGTGGAGCGGGGAACCTGCCTTACTTCAGGCCCAACACCAACGTCACCAGGGGACAGCTAAGCAAGATCGTATCGGAAGCTGCCGGCTTCAACGAAGCATCTGGAGATCAGCAATTCGAGGATGTGCTGCCCGGCAGCACCTTCTACGACTACATCTGGCGCTTGACCGACCGCAGCATCATGTCAGGCTACCCGTGCGGAGGGGTAGGAGAGCCCTGTGTAGACCCTGCCGACCTGCCATACTTCAGGCCAAGAGCCAACGCTACGAGAGGCCAAGCATCAAAGATCGTGGCTAATACCTTCTTGCCCGGCTGTGAAACGCCGGTGCGATAGGCGCACGAAAGACGAGGGACGAAGGACGAAATAAGCAATATGCAGTACGCAGTACGCAGTATACACTCGTCCTTCGTCCTTTTACCTGCAATCCGGCCCATAAAGATCTCTAAGGAAATCGCGGCCTGCCTGCACGTCCATGTCGAAGTCGAGAGAGGTCTTGCCGTTGTTGAACGATTCCAGCGAGTGATTGAGGCGGGATTCGTTGCTGCCCGCGTCATACGTGCGCTCCAGGGCATCCAGGCCGCCTATGACCAGGTAGGCGGCAAGCCCGTTCATGTAGGCGCGTAGCTCTTCCTCAACCGTGCAGCCCCTGGGTATGGGCTGCACCCCGCCTGTCAGGTCGTAAGCGTGGGTGGCTTCGTGCGCCAGAATGCTGGCTATGGATGCTACGTCGGCATCGCGAAAGCTTCTTGATATGACTATGTAATATTGCTGTGTCCGGGTGCCCGACGAGTAGAACGCGCCCGCTACCCCTTCTTCGCTCACGTCCTCAAAGCTGACGAGCACGCGATTTTCGATAATGACGGCAGGTATCCACTGGAACTCAGGTGTCCTGCCAAGAGCCTGCACCGCGGGCAACAAGGCGTCGTCCACAAGCGCATCGAGGCGAGGATCGTCGCTAAGGTCCGATTCGGCGGCTGGAATGGGTGTGGGCAGGATCACCCTGGCAAGAGGATCGAGGTTGATGTAGCGGGCGTATTCCACGCCCAGCAAACCAAGCTGCACGTTATGCTGCGGTTCGCGTTCGGGGTGCCACTCGAAGCGATTGCGCTCGAAGTACTGTACGGTATAGGGCTTGCCGTCGGTGGGGCTGACCTCCACAAACTCCTCCGAGATGGGATAGCCGAAGACGGCCAGCCCGCCGTTGTTCTGCCAGTATGTCAGGAAGGCGTTGGCTAGATTATGGCCTGTCTGTGTGAAAAAGAATGAGGTGGGGGTGTTCTGGCCCGTGGACGGAGATTGGAAGATGAGGCCGCGAGCCTGGGACATAATAGCGCCGAGACGGGTCAGCAGGATGTCATTGTTGATGTTGGGGGAAAGTTCGGGGTGGAATTCGAGGCGGGCGCGTTCCAGGTACTGCACGGTGAGGCCATCTTCCACCAAAGGCTCGGTGAGGGGGAGGCCTAGGATGGAGGTTGCCCCGTGGGTTTCCCAGTAGTTGAGGAAGGCCCCGCGCAGGAAGTGGGCGGTCTGAGTGAAGTAGCGTACCCTCCCTTCGCTGATGGAGGTAGGGGCCGGGGTGACGTAGCTTGGAGATTGGAGGGCAGCGGCGCTGCCGGCTGCGAGCGAGAGCCACTGCGGGAGGCCCGCGATAACGAGGGCCAGGATGAGGAGGACGGCGCGCGGTAGACGGCGCGGCCCAAATGGTTTGCGTGTTAGGCCTGGTATGTGCATAATATTATCCTCTTCACCAACCTGTTTATGGGCGATTATATCAGGTTCTTGTATTTTCGTATGCCTGTGGGCCGCGAGCCGGTATCCAATGATACTACGCATGGAGGTTATATGGACAGATTGATTATACAGAATGCCCGGTTGATCGACGGCACGGGCGCTGCCCCGCGTGAAGGGGCCACCGTAGTGGTGGAGGGCGGCAAGATAACCGATGTGCAATACGAGCGGTTTCCTGAAGAGTTCGACCGTGCCATATTCGAGAAGCTGGAGGCTCGCGAGCAAGAGATAGTGAGGAAGCGGTACGGGCTGGAAGGGGAGCGCACCCGCAGCAAGCAGGAACTGGCTAAAGAGATTGGAATGGATCCGGACAAGCTCCGCAAGGCCGAAGCGCGTATATTGCGCAAGCTCAGGAGGCATGGGGAGGACACACCGGAACCTGAGCCTGCCGAGAAGGGCGCGCACGTCATGGACCTGCAAGGAGCAACTCTTATGCCAGGGTTGATCAACGCTCACTGCCACGTGATGATGGACGCAGGCCCGGACCCGATTGGAAGAACGGCAAGCACTAGCCTGGCGCATGTGCTCCTCGAAGCCGTTAAGCGGTGTGAGGCGATGCTGAGGGCCGGCATCACCACGGCCCGTGACCTCGGCGGTTACGAGTGGGGAGAGTTGGCTTTGCGTGATGCGATTGCTTCGGGAGATTTGAAGGGGCCGCGCCTGGTGTGTGCAGGCAAGATCATCACGATGACAGGCGGGCACGGTTGGCCCATCGGGTTAGAGAGCGATGGGCCTGACGAAGTGCGCAAGTCGGCTCGCCTGAATTTGAAGAAAGGGGCCGATTGTCTGAAGTTCATGGCTACGGGCGGCGTGCTGACGCCGGGGGTAGAGCCGGGCGCGGCCCAACTTTCGGAGGCTGAGATGCGGGCGGGGATAGAGGAGGCACACAACGTTGGCAAGCACACTGCCAGCCACGCTCAGGGCACAGGCGGCATCAAGAACGCGTTGAGGGCGGGCATCGACACGATAGAGCACGGGATCTTCCTGGACGAGGAGTGCATCGAGTTGATGGTGAAGCAGGGCACCGTGTTCGTGCCGACGCTCGCCGCGCCCTTCAGGATAGTGGAGGCGGGCGAAGCGAAGGGGATACCCGACTACGCGCTCAGGAAGTCTCTGGCCGTGATGGACTCGCACTTCAAGTCATTCGAGTGGGCGGCGCAAGCGGGAGTTACTATCGCTGCAGGCAACGACGGTGGCACGCCCTTCAACCCATCGGAGGACCTTGTGACCGAGGTGTGGCTGATGGTGGAGCATGGCCTGAGCGCGCTTGCCGCCATCCGGGCCGCCACCTATGGCTCGGCGCGCGCCATGGGGTTGTCGGAGGAGGTGGGCACTGTCCAGAAGGGGATGTGGGCCGACCTGCTGATCCTGGAAAAGGGCGCGGACCCCCTGGACGATGTGAACGCGCTGGGGAAGGTGGCGACCGTGATCAAGCATGGGGTGGTAGTGTAGAATTGGGGGCAAAACATTTATTCACAGGAGAAGATAGAATGTCCAACGGTGAAACTGAAGTACCGGATAGTATTGAAGAGGCCGAGCAGCCGGAATTGATCACGGCCACCTACCCTGACGAAGCATCCGCAAAATCGGGTTTCGGGGCGCTCAGGGACGCGCAAAAGGCGGAGGCGGTGTGGCTGAAGGATGTGGCGCTGGTGGTGCGCGACGCCGACAACACCCTGCACCTGAAAGAGACGGAAGATATGGCCGCTCCCGAAGGGGCGCTCTATGGCGGCACGATAGGTGCCGTACTGGGCATGATCGCCGGGCCGCTTGGTCTGGTGCTGGGGGGTGCGCTCGGCGCGCTGGTCGGAGGGGCCGCGGCCCAGGCCAGGGACGCCGACATCGAGGACGATTGGCTGCGAGAACTGGGAGAGTCGCTGCCGCCGGGCGCGGGTATGGTGGTAGCGATCACTACCGGCATGTGGGTGCCCCAGGTTGAGGCCACGCTGACCGCGTCGGGCGGCAAGGTGCTAACCCGAACTATCGATGCTGCATTGGCTGAGCAGCTAGGGTTGGACGAGGGGGGATAGTATATAGTTTTGTGTGAATTAGCGAAATAGGCGAAAGCTGGATAATGCAAGGCTCGCGAATCGATCGACGGGCCTTTTCTTTGTTGGACTATACCTCAAGTATACATTCGCGTCCATGCCATGTATAATAGCACTATCATCCCGCCAGGAGGGTTACGTGCTACTACGGTATTGGCGTATGCTCGTTCCTTTCGGGGCCATTCTCGTGGCCTTAGTTCTTGGCGGATGTGATGCAGCTAACGTCCCCGCCAATCTTACCCCTGAACCGAGCATCGTTGACACCATTCCTCGCTTCCCTACAATTGCTCCTACAATTGCTCCTACCTTCACACCTCTCCCAACGCCTTTTCCTACTCCTGTGATTGGCCCCAGCACTTTCACAGGCACATTCATTCGGATGAACGCCCTACATATATTGACTTCCTGAGCTTAGCACAGAGCGGTGTTGAGGTGGCTGGTTATCTGATCGTCGTTACACCAGACGACAAACAGAGTACAAAATCAACCACTGTTCGTCTAAGTGGTTCTGCTGATAATGATGTTGTCACACTCAATGACCCCTCTGCAAATCGCGTGTTCACACTTCGCAAGGGGGCTGGCTTTCTGACACTCTCCTACCCTTCCACGAATGGCCTTGTTGGAAGGAGGGATATGAAAGCGACTTCCCAGGAAGAGTTCAATCAAACACTGGCTGCATGGCAAAATGACTTAGTGCGGCAAGCACAACGAGCGTATCTCGGCGTAGTTACGGTACCGTTGACCGAAGACTTAGCCAAACAATACAACGTCAAGGATGAGGCCGGCGGGTTGACAGTCTTTGGCCTACTAGTGACACAGGTTGGGGAGGATAGCCCGGCAGAGTGGGCAGGTGTGCAAATAGGAGATGCGATACTTACAATTGGCAATTCTGATGCCGGGCGACTCGCGCCAGATGAAGGCTTACCAATCGCTGCGGTGCCGGACAATTTTAGACCCAATGATAGTGTCACGCTCGGCATCTCCCGTGATGGCAAGTGGATAGAGATACAAGTAACGCTTGGAGTTAGACCAGATGTGTTCCCAGCACCAATCCCAACTCCTTCGGTAACCCCCACACCGATTACATGGTTACAAGTTGGAGAAACAGGCAACCTGATTGGTTGGCAAGTAAGGGTGAATGATGTACGCCATTACTTCCCAGGTGATGCTTATGGGGCCACACGCGAGGAAAGGGAGTGGGCATATATGGTCGTCAGTATGACGGTTCAAAATGCCAGTGACCAGAACACGCCTTCTCTCTCCACTGTCTCAACTGACATTGCTTCAAGATGGAGAGCCAGCGTCGTGGCAGGATTACAATCTTGAGTTGGACTATCAGCCTGATAAATCTTTACGAGATGAGGGAACATTATTCGATTTTGATTGGCCCACTGATGGGATGCCTCCGGGCGGCAGTGCCAGTGGCAACTTAGTGTATAAGGTGCGGAGAGATGCGAATGGATTTGGAATGAAGTTTGGGGACCCTGAATGGACAGATAGTATGTTGTGGTTCGTACTGGACAAGTAACAGTTCATTGCAGCCCATTGAATGGGAACTTACAAGAAGGACAAGTAATGAATATCACTTGACTTGGGATCAGCTCGTAAAGGGCAGATAGCTTGATATCGGATAGTGCGATTAGTTGCCTCTTATTAGCTCCTTACCTCTTCGGCTTGAAAGCGGTCTGCAACAGCGAGGGGTCGAAGAACTGGCCCGCCTGCCCCGTGTTGGCGTAGTTGTACAGGGCTGCCTGGAATACGCCGTTGAGCGCCGAGCTAAATACGCCGACCAACGCGGCGATCAGGATCGCTATCACTATCGCCGTCAGCATGAGCGCCACCGAGCCGCTTGCGATGCCGAGCCACAGGAGCGGGCCGCCGATCACAACGATTGCCAAGAACGCGAGAAGTCCAAACACCACCCCTATGCCCCCGTTGGCTACGATCTGCTCGCCCCAGGTCCTTTTGAGGAGCGCGCCCGACCGCTTGATGGCGTCAATTGGGCCCACATCCTCGACCACCAGCACCGGCACCACAAGGAAGGTAATCACGTTCCAGGCGAAGTTCAGGACACCCGCCAGGATGCTAGTGAGGAGGTTGTTGCGGTTGCGAAGCGTGCTCAGGAGCACGCCCACCGTGGCCGAGATGGCCGCGTAGCCGATGATATTGCCTATCTTGCTGTTGGCGACCTTCAAGCCATCGCTGATAGTGGGGTCGCCCCCGCGCAGGCGGATCATGGCCGCACCCACCAGCGCCACGTTCGAGTAGATCACCACGGTGTACATGACGAGATAGAACAAGAAGAGGGTGATCAACCCCACCGCCGCGCCACCCGCTGATGTGGTGTTATCGGCGGTGTTCCCCAGTAGCCCGCTGAAAAAGAGCGGTATGCTGAACACCACCGTCACAATAAACACCCCGATCATCGAAATGAACGGGAAAAGCAGCAACTCACGGTCCGACTTGAGCACGTTGAAACTTTGTTTGACCAATTCCCAGCTTCTTGAGAATGTAGCGAACATATAGATACGCCCCTTTCTATATGAGGTGTTGGCCCTATATTATCACCTCTGTCAATATCTACGCAGAACGACAGAAAAAGTTGGTGTGCTTATGTTTAGCAAAAGAGATGGCCCATCGCCTGAGAGGCTACGCCATGCCGTGCTCGATAGCGTAGCGCGTGGCGGCAGCACGCGACGAAACGTTCAATTTTCTGTAGATGGTACGGAGATGGGCATTTATCGTATAGAGACTGAGAAAGAGGCGCTCGGCCAGTTCTGCGTTTGACAGGCCATGGGCGAGTAGCGCAAGCACCTCAACTTCGCGAGCAGAAAGGCCAGGGTCTTCCTGGGCTTGCGGGCGCGCTGTGCCGATACCGCTTGCGGGGCCGGGTGCGGCTGCCCTCTCTGCCTGGCTGGGCGTATCCTTGCGCGAGATCGCTTCGGTCGGGGTGAGTCTCAGGCCTTCGGCCCAGGTCGTATCGAACTGCGCGACACCCAATACCTGGCGGCTGGTCTCCAGGCATGAGACATAGGTGGTTTGGTCGAATCGGTCCAGGCGGTCGGTCAGGTCGTCGTAGATAGCGTTGGCGGTAGCCAGCAAGAGGGTGGCGCGCCTGGGGTCACTGTGTGCGCACGCAATTTCGGCCAGCGAGATCAGGCCATAGGCTATATTCCACTGGTCGCCAAGCCTGAGGTTCATATCGAGGGCCTGGAGTGCGTATTCTTCAGCGATGCCTAAATCGCCCCTGTGTAAATGGGCGCGTCCCAGGCTGTCGAGCGAAAGCGATAAGCGTGTTTGGTCTCCCAGATCGCGGTAAATTCGCACGCTTTGTTCCAGATAGCCTATCGCGGAGGGATCTCTTGCATTCATCATCACCAGGCCGATGTTGTTGAGCGCACCCGCAATACCGGGCTTGTAATTGATGCCACTCCATATCTGGAGGCATTCACGATAGGCGTTCAGTGCGCCCTCATCGTCACCGAAATCGCGCAGATTGTTGCCCAGGCCCAGCAGGGCCGTGGTGGTGCCCATCAGGTCGTTGCGCTCACGCGCTATATCAAGCGCCTCCTGGTAGTAGACACGTGCCTGCTCGATGCGGGTCATATACGTTGCTATTCTGGCGGCCGCGCGCAATGCCTGCGCACGCTCTTCAGTGCGTATAGAGGTGGTATGGTTGAGAAATGCTTCCAGCCATTCGCTACCTTCATGCAAGTGGCTCCGCGAATGCCAGAAGCGCGCCAGGTGCCCCGTGATGACGAGGCCCATGCCAAGCCGTTCGGATGTGTCCACGTCAGCCGGTTCCGAAAGGCACCAGCCGAGAACCACCCGTATATTGGCGATTTCCCGCTCAAGCCTGTCGAGCCAGAGTGGTTGATCCCGTCCGAAAAGTTCTGCGCCCGCTTCTTCGGCCAACTTTGTGATATAGCGAGCAAGCGACGCAAGAGCCGGGGCTTCCTCACCTTTTGCCTGCAATTGCTCATACGCGTACTCGCGTAGCGTCTCCAGCATGGCTATGCGAAGCTCCTCTTCGTCCTCGTCATTCTCTACGACCTTCAAGAGGCTCTTGTTGGCAAGCGAGGTGACGGGATTGAGGAGATCAGGCTCCAGGTGAACATCTCGTAACTCAGGGGGGAGGCTTTCGGCCATACCCGCACAAACCGCTTCGGCGGCTTCCAGGGTACAGCCTCCTGAAAAGACGGACAGGAGCCGGAAGATACGTTGCTCCGTGTTTGTGAGCAGATCGTAGCTCCAATTGATGGCGTTGTGGAGGGTTTGCTGGCGGGGAGGCAGGTCCTGCGCTCCCCCGGTCAGGACTTGCAGGCGCTTTTGCAGCCGGGCAAGCAAGGCCCTGGGCGAGAGAAACTTGATGCGCGCCGCCGCAAGCTCCAGCGCCAGAGGCAGGCCATCGAGGCGGGCGCATATGTCGGCAATGATCTGGGCGTTGTCACTGTCAATAGCGAAGTCGGGCTTGACCGAGCGGGCGCGCTGCATGAATAGCTGGACCGCAGGGCTGCTCTCTATCGGTTCAAGGTCTGGTCCATCCTTCCGTTTGCCGCCGGCCTGGGGTAGGGGCAACGGCTCTACTTCCATCTCATGCTCGCCGCGCAGGTTCAGAATCGCACGACTTGTCACCAGCAGCTTCAAGTGTGGGCACGCGGCCATCAACTCGGCTAGTATAGGAGCCGCAGCTGTTAGCTGCTCGAAATTATCGAGCACAAGGAGCGCGCCCATATCCTTCATGTAGCCGATCAGGGTTGGAAGGATCGTTTCGTCGGGGAGGGTGTATAGCTCAAGAGATTGCGAGATGGCCGAGAGGAGCAGCCCGGCATCCGTGATATCTTGCAACGGGACGAAGAAGACTCCGTCGGGGAAGCTTTCCATAAGGTCGGCAGCGATAGCCAGGGCAAGGCGGGTTTTGCCCACGCCGCCCGGCCCATGGAGGGTGAGCAAGCGAATGTCGGGCTCGAGCAAAAGGTCTGCTGCACGAACGCACTCGCTATCGCGACCTATGAGAGGCGTTGGCGGGGTGGGGAGATTGTCCCCAGGTGCCGGAGGGTGGGTTCTCTCGCGCCAGAGTGTGCCTTTCAGAGTTGAAGGTCGTAGAGGCATTATCGATTGGATTGATGACAGTGATGATTGCACAGCCGGATCACGCTTTTATTAGGGATCGTAGCGTTCGTAGTCAGATTATAGCGCATAGGCCCGGTATTGTACACATGATCTTGTTTGACGGCTATGCGCCTATGCCGTATAATGTTAGGCAGGCTTAATTACAGGCTTATATTGCAGAGGCCGGTTGTGGTCTTTATGTTTTAGAGGAGTAGAAGAAACATACAATGCTGAAGATTCGACTGCGCCGCATGGGCGCCATCAGACAGCCTCACTACCGCATCGTGGTAGCTGATGCCCGCGCTCCGCGCGACGGCGCTTTCATTGAGACGCTTGGGCACTATAATCCCCTCACCAATCCCGCCACTATACAGGTGGATGTTGCCAAGTATGAGGAGTGGAAGCGCAAAGGCGCACAGCCTACCAACGCTGTTGCCAGCCTTGTCAAACAGTTCAACAGGGCAAATGTCGCCACCGAAGGCGTGCCTGCTGTCGACCGCCGCACCCGCACCGCGTCGGGTAAGCGCGCCGAAGCTGCTCCCGCTCCCGTGGCCGCTACCACTACCATGGAGGCGGTTGCTCCTGAGGAAGCCGCACCGGCAGCCGCAGAAGAGGCGGAGGCCGCTCCGGTTGTTGAAGAAGCCGAGGCTCCCGCCCAGGAAGCTGAGGAGAACGCGTAGTACGTGGGGTGAGCGCCCCCGAATGTCGGGTGGCGCACTTGCGTTTTACGTCCTTACGGATAGAGTGATGAAAGACCTCGTTGAGTACCTTGCCAGGAACCTGGTTGATAAGCCGGACGCTGTGCGCGTGCGCGAGCACCGCACTGATTACGTCGTCCGTATTGAACTGAGGGTTGACGCCGAGGACAAGGGCAAAGTGATCGGACGCGAAGGCAAGATCGCCCGCGCTCTGCGTGCAGTAGTGAATGCTGCCGCCGCCCGCGAAGGCAAGCGCGGCGTCCTGGAGATCGAATAAAGTATTTGCGTATTGTGTATTGCTTACCACCACCTGACACGCAATACAAGTACGCAATACGCAATATTCTCCCCAGGCATGACAAACCAGCCTGACACTCTCATCATCGGGCAGATAGTTGCACCGTTCGGCATCAAGGGTGAGGTCAAGGTCAATATACTGACCGAATTTCCCGACCGCTTCAATAAGCTTGAAGCGGTCATTCTTGCGCCCACCGACGAAGGACGTGTGCCCGCCGTAGGCAGTCCCCAACCTGTCGAGAGGCCATCTGGCGAGCAACCTATCAGGTTTCGCCCACCCAGAGAACCCGCCTGGTTCGAGATCGAGTCGGTGCGGGCACACAAGGGGCAGGCGTTGGTCAAGCTGGTAGGGGTAGACGATGCCAACAGCGCGGCGACTTTGCGCGGATACTGGATGATGATACCTCTGGAGCAGGCGCGCAAACTGCCTCGCGGCGCGTATTATCTCTACCAGATCGAGGGGCTGGAAGTGTATACTACAGGCGGCGACCTGGTGGGCAAGATCGCTGAAGTCCTCAGCATGGCGGCCAACGATGTGTACGTAGTGCGCGGCGAAGGCGTCACCGACCCGACCGGAGAGCTATTGGTCCCTGCCGTCAAGGGGATCGTGAAGAAGATCGACGTAGCAGGTGGGCGGATTGTGATCCTGCCGCCGTCCGAATGGGCGTAAAATTCCGGTATTGTGGAAGACGTGAGGGAGAGATGGTATTTATAGTGGCACTGGTGCTTTTCATAGGGATAATGGGCTACCTCGACTCTCGCATTGGTTGGCCCAAGCCCACCGATAAGTCCACTCGTTACGTGTCGCTCAGCGAGCGAAGCAAGACTCTGAGGAGAGACTAACGATATGTTAGCCGGACATTTCGGGCTGGCCGCTGCGGTCAAGTCACGCCAGCCCCAACTACCTTTGTGGTCGCTTATGCTGGCGAGCCAGTTGATAGATGTCCTCTTTCTGGGTACATACGCACTCGGTATAGAGACCTATGCTCCTGTGCCGGGCACGTCGGGCGGTTACGGCAATCTGATCATCATCGCCGACTACACGCATTCACTTGCCGGATCGCTCATTTTGAGCGTGCTGGCCGCCATAGTTACCTGGATATTCTGGGGCAGGCGCAACGGTATCATAATAGGCGCGATGGTCTTTTCGCACTGGGTACTCGACCTGCTGGTGCACCGGGGGGATATGGCGATATTGCCGGGCAACGCGGGCGATCTGCCTAGACTGGGATTTGGTTTGTGGCAGTGGCCCTGGGTGAGCGCCGCCATAGAGCTTGGCATCTGCCTGGCGGGCGCATATCTCTATTACCACGCCTCGGCACGCACGGCTATCCAGGCCGAGCGGAGGCGCGAAAAGGCAGGCGAGCCACCGGCAGGCTACCGCCAGAACGCACTGGTAGCCTCAATTGTGCTCACGGTGAGCTTGGTGGGCACCCTCGTGGGAGATGTGTTCCTCGGATAATTATTCGTAATATGCCGATATGCTAGATAGGGAAAGCAAGCTGCTTGAGGTGCAAGAAGTCTGCCTTACCCATGAGACGATTAATAAAGATGCACAGAGTGTGCGCAGCCAACTTGGAGTGCAGGCGAGCACACAATCCTGAGAAAGTGTAAGCGTGAGTGATTTCGATGTTGAACTGCTCGGTGAGTTGACCATTCACAGTCTCCACAATCTGGCGGGCACTGTTGATCAAGCTGCTGACCAGTTGCTGCACGAACACAGGCATTTGGCTGATAGGGTGACGCTTCTGGTTGCGGCGAGGCAGTGTTATGAGGTTGATGTCATTGTGAAGGCGCAACTGCTCAGCCTGGTAAGTGTCAATGAAGCCTTTGTCAGCCACAGCATCCAAATGGGAGTGCCCACTCAGCAGGGAAGCCCCCGCTTCTTGGTCGGAGATGTTGGCTCCAACCAACTCGAAGTCCAAGATGGCCCCACCCAACGTGATGAGCAGATGCAGTTTGTAGCCGAAGATGGTCTTCTTCTTGGTGCAAACTCTCCCAAAAGCCGCTCCACTTCCGAGCCAATCCCCTCGTCGGCCAGAGCTAGGCACCAGGTGAAAGCCAATCACCTCTACTGGCAGAGCGTCAAGGGCACACTGACGGTCTTGGGCGATGTCGAGGCGGGTAAGAGCGATGCGCCTGATCATGTTGAAAGCCTGCGCCAGATTACACCTTCTTCTGTTGAGGCGGCTTTGAGAGGGTATGTGAGAGAAGAGGTTGAGGTGGCGGTAGGAGGCCCAGTTGCTGAGCAGTTCGGTCTCTACGTCCCACCCTTTGCACTCACCGACCAGCACCATCGTGATCAACTCGCTATCAGAGCACTCCGGTTGGGGACCAGGACGCTCAAACAGATGCTTCACCTGTTTCCAAAGGTCATCAACCGTGCAGTACATATACAAGCAGAAATCCTCAAAGTCGGTTATCATTGGGCTACCCTCCGATGTTTGGTATTTGGTCTTGATAACCGCTTACCTATCACATCGGAGGTTCCCTTGTCAAAGCTTTTCAACTAGCATATCGGCATAATAACAAAAGGGGGGACCGGGCCACGGTCCCCCCTTTTGTTTATTCTATCGAGCTAGCGGCCCCACGTTAAGCCGGAGGGCGCGTCGATATTGGCGTTATCGGTCAGCTTTTGTGTGGAGTTGAGACCGGGCACGCCGTCCGCATCCAATCTGAATCCGCCTCCGTAGAGGTCGAACGACGTACTTTGCAGGTTCAGATACGCCAGCTTGGTGCCGTCGGGAGACCAGGCAGGAGAGCGGGCAGCGCCATTGATAGTGATCTGAATGGGGGTTGGATACTCTCCGGTCCAGGTTTGCTGGTCTGTATCAACCACATAGATGTCGGTTTTGCCCCCCTCGCGCATGGCGAAGGCGATCCACTGGCCGTCAGGCGACCACGTAGGGTCGTATGCCCCCTCTTTGGCATCGGTAAGAGCAAGCCAGCGTCCGGTTGTGGTGTTGTACACCCAGATCTGGCCCGTAGCTCCATCGGTCAGGTAGGTCGCGACCACGATCTTTTCACCGGTGGGTGACCATGCAGGGTGCTCGACTGTCTGCCTGCTCCAATCTAGGCCGGGGGCGGGAGCCAGGGCTGCTGTGCTGCTGCCGGGCTTGTGGCTAGGAGAGATCACCCGCAGATTGGGGTACTCGGTGCCCACGTCGGAGGTAAAGGCGATCTGTTCGCCGTCGGGCGACCACGCCGGGTAATTGGCCCATAGCGCAAGCGTGTTATAGCCTTCGCTTACGCCTGGTATCTCTACCTGGCCCACGGCAACATTTGGGCGATAATCTGTGAGGGCGACGGGGTTGGATGGATTGCTTATCCTGAGCGTGTAGAGGTCGGAGAAACCCTCATCTATGCGCGTATAGACCAGTTGTGTGCCATCGGGCGAGAAGGATGGGTAGGCGTCTCGCTTGTCGAGCTTATCTTTAGGGCCGGCGGTGAGTTGCTTCAATTCACCGCCCGTATAGAGCCAGATAGCCCCACTGCGCGCGAAAGCGATTTTGCCTCCGAGGTTGGGGCCTGCGAGCGCTTCCGCCGGATTGTTGTTCGAGCGGCCCCACGAGGTAGCCGCCACCAGTAGCAT
This sequence comes from uncultured Chloroflexia bacterium, assembly GCA_963797095.1. Lineage (GTDB taxonomy): Bacteria > Chloroflexota > Chloroflexia > QHBQ01 > JADMIH01 > JADMIH01. The sequence continues at coordinate 1,076,990 of CAWCNY010000002.1, forward strand.
TAGCCCCAGGACGAATAGTACAGCGATCTTCTTAGCCAAGATTATTCCCTCGCCAGCGCATCCAGATCTTGTAGAGGAGGCGGTTGTACACGTAATCGTATGCGCCTGGATATTCTACCTCTCTGCCGCCGAAGCCCCTCTTGAACCAGTATACACCACGCAAACCTGAGCGTGTATTTATTGGGGAAACGTCGGCCCCTTCCTCGTCGCCCTCGGCGGGAGGGTCGGGGATGCCCCAGAAATCGTAGAGCGTGCAGCCATGCGCCCTGGCCCACCTGATCGCTTCCCATTGGAGTAAGTAGTTGGGCATATGCTCGCGCCCCCGGTTGTCCGATGCACCATACATATAGATAGCTTCTTGGCCGAACCTGAAGGCCAGCAGGCCCCCGATTGGCCCCTGCGCCCGCTCGGCCTCGTCGGGGTGATCGGCCAGCAGGATCGCTATAGAGTTGCTGCCGCCGGGGCCGAAGGTGCGCCACAGGCTCGCATAATAAGGTAACGTATGTATGCCGAATTCGTCGCGCGCCCCTGTGGTCTGGAGCAGGGCGTAGAAAGCCTGGAGATCTGAATACGATTCGGCGCGGCGCACAACGACCCCCCGCCGCCCGGCCAATCGCAGGTTGTAGCGCGTCTTGGGCTTCATCCCCTTGAGGATATCGTCTTCGCTTCCAGCGATGTCGAGCACCCAGGTGCGTGCGGGTTGCAGGCGTCCCGAAGGGTGGAAGCCCGGGGCGATCATTTTGCGGTCTACAACTGCCCTGGTGATAGCGCCCTCCAGGGCGACATCAGGCTCGACCTTCAGGAATATCGCACCTCGCCGCTTGCTTTGTGCGTGGACGGTGCGCCAGAAGGCCCTTTCGGCATTGACTTCTTGAGCCGCCTCCGGGAAAAAGACGGGACCCCTGGGCACGTAGGCGATAGATACACGGAAGGGAAGACGCGGCAAGGAGCGGTAGAGCACCTGCCCGTAGACGAGGGGGTTGGTGGAGTTGGTATGGTAGGGGGAATAGCCTACCTTGCGCTCGCCTATCTTGTGGAGGGCCAGCCGGTAGGGCGACCAGCCGGACGAGCGCTTGAACTCGCCCCATTCCCACGACTGAAGGAGTGACGCTTGCTGAACCTCAATGCAGCGGTCCCAATCGCGTTGAGGGACATGAGTTCTGGTGACGAACGGGAAGGCAGGCGAATTGCGGCCTTCCACCTTGAGTATGTCGTCTTGTACGCTCTGCTCAGAGAGCAATCTACTCATCGGCACCGTGATGGGTCTTCAGCCTGATTTGTGCTGGGAGCGGCAGCGGGACAGAGTGAGTGTCTATGCAAGGTTCGCCGTCTGGAAGCATGAACTCGCTGTTATCGGCGTGGTCATAACTGGCCGGGTGGTGGCCCTGCTGAGCACCTGTGCGCTCGCGTTCGGCGGTGGGATGGGTGCGATCACCATAGGTGGAGTTGTTGCTTACTGCTCCATAGGTGTACACGCCGCGCACCTCGCTGGTGGTCTGCTGGACGGCGCGCAGGTGGATGCTTGGGCCGGACGGTGAGTTGCGGAAAATGCCTGGTAGCGATGTGATCTCGGTGAACTGGTCGGCGGCCTCGATAAGTTCATTTGAGGTACTGATGCCGAATGAGATCACTTCGCAGCGCACTCCCCTGTGCTGGACCGCTTCCAGCAGGCGCACAAAGTCGCCGTCGCCGCTGATGAGGACCACCACATCCAGGTTTTCGGAGAGGAGCATGATATCTACGGCCATCTCGATGTCGAGGTTAGCCTTGATGCGCCCTCCTTCGTACTTATGAATGTCTTTGCAGATTACCTTGTAGCCGTTGGCGCGCAGGAAATCGATGAATTTGCGCTGGTTAGGATTGTCGGGATCGACACCCGTGTAGGCGCTGGCGCGGATGAGGTCGCGCCCGGCCACCGCACAATCGAGCAAGCGGCAATAGTTGACTTCTACCCCGGCAGACTTGGCCGAGTAAAAAAGATTAGATACGTCTACAAAGACGCCAACGTTATGAGACATTTCCTATCCCCTTCGATAGTTGTATGATATTCGGACCTTCTGATACGTGATACGTGCTTTATAAGGGACCATTATACCTGTATTATACCTTAATATTTAGGGGATGGTCGAAGATTGCCCCTAAATTGTCCGCTGAAAGTGGTCCTGGGGCGTAGTGTCGGACCCATAATAAGGAATACCTCTCCTCCTCTATCGCCGCAAAAGCACCGCTGGGGCACCCCATGGACAGCGCTGTCGCATAGAACCCCCAAGGTGTCCCAGGTGCGGGCACTTCTCATGGGTGTCCTGCCAATATGCGAGCCCTGTAGTCCCTTCGGGACTTGGCTTGGGTGGCATTCCATCGGGGCACCCACCACGGACACCGCTACAATCGGCTCTTTGTGCAACAACATTGCCCACAATGGATGCCCTTACAATCCGCTACTTCACCCCAACGACACAAACCTACAGAAGCTCGCGCACCACCGCTGCCAATCTCTTGACCGCTTCTTCTATATCAGCGGGTGGAAGGAGGCTGTAGGAGAGGCGGAGGTAGGTGCCGGGCGTTTCGGGCTGCTGGGCGAAGCAAGGTTCGCCAGGGAGATATTCGACCCCCTGCTCCCGTGCCCGCGCGGCCAGATTAGAGGGTTCTATGGTGGGTGGGAGCCACATCCACACGAAGAATCCCCCGGCGGGGCGCGTCCATCGCGCTTCTGCGGGAAAGTACCGGTCGAGGGCCGCCAGCATTGCGTCGCGTTTGACGCAATAAGCGGTGATAAGGTCGCGGATGTGCGAGGCTAGTGCCCCCTCGCGGTTGTATTCCAGCGAAACCGATTGGACGAAGGCAGATGTGCCCCCTTCGTCTTTCAGCAGCAGCATACGGCGTATTATCTCAGGGTGAGCCACAGCCCACCCGAGTTGCATACCTGGGGCCAGGATCTTGGAGAATGTGCCTGTGCGTATCACGTGCGCGTTGGGATCGAGGGCATAGAGCGAGGTCGGCAATGGCCCTTCATCGGGATCGTAGTAAAGCTCGCGATAAGCGTCGTCCTCAATGATAGTGAGGTTGTACCGCCGGGCCACCTCGACTAACGCCATGCGGGAACTCCGGGGTAGCGTAAGCCCCGATGGGTTCTGGAACGTGGGGATCGTGTAGATGATGCGCGGACGTGCCCCCTCCGACAACAGCGAGTGGATCATCTGCTCCAGGCGATCAACATCGATACCGTCGGCTCCAGTAGGCATGTTGCGAAGGTCGGCACCCGCCCTCTGGAAGACGCTCAACGCGCCGGGGAAAGAGGGCGCTTCCACAAAGACAATATCGCCCTCATCCAGCAGGGCGCGGGCGGCCAGTCCGATAGCAGCCGAAGCGCCATTGGTGATCACGATGTTATCGCGGCCAATCGCGATCCCTTCTCCGGCCAAAAGCTTGCCCGCCACCATATCCATAAAAGCAGGCTGGCCCTGCACCGAGCCGTATTGTAGGCCGATCCCCGCCAACTCCGGGTCGGCAAGCACGCGGCCAACCGCGTCCTCGATCCCCTCAGCCGGAAAAAGGGCGGGGTCAGGATTTCCGTAAGCAAGCGAGAAGGGCGCGCTCACCCCCGCGACGTACCAGGCCGTGCCCCCACGCGCCACCTTGCGCGACCAGTGCGGGATGAAGCGGGCCGAGTTATGGATCATAGGCCTGTGATCGTCGATTCCTGTCTCCTGCCTGCTATACCACGTCCAACGGGTTGGCCGAGAACGCGATCTCCTGAAGTGCCTCCTGCGCGGCATCATGTACCGCTTGCTCGGTGCTGCTGACTGCGTTGCGCAGGGCATCGGATGCCGCTTTGCCCCCGATCTGCCCCAGCCCCCAGATCGCCGCCAGCCGTACTTCAAGATCGGGGTCGCTAATTAGCTCGATAAGCCTAGGGACAGCGTCCTCGATGACGATCTCCCCGGCGGCGTGGGCCGCTTCATAGCGCATAGCGGGTCGCGTGTTATTTAGCTCATGCATGATAATGGGCGTCCACTCCTTGTCTGTGGTGCGTCCCATCGCGAACACCGCGCTCTCTGCGTGCTTCTCGCCCTGCTTATACTGATCGGCGATCAGCTCCTGCACTTCTTTATCCTGGTTGAAGTAGCCCAGGCTTTCCACGGCGCGTCTCCGCACATCCTCGTCCTCGGCGCGGTCGCGGGCGCTCGCGATGAGCGTACTGCGTAGATGGCTTTCCTCCGATTGTATGCCAAGCTTGTTGCACTGCGCCAGGTAGGTGAAGCGCCCCAGGGCGGTAGCGCTGGCCTCGCGCACATCCTCGTCGGGGTCGTTGCGCAACAGCGTAAGGAGCCTGCCGAGCAGGAGGGTGCTGTTGTCCTCGCTCAGGCCCTCTATAGCCTTCCTACGCACATCCGCGCTGGTATCATCGAGGGCGTTCAGGAACACTCGCCTGAAGTGATAGTCAATATTATCTTCCGCTATAATCGCTAGGGCCGACACGATTTGCGCCCGCCGCTGGGGAGGAAGCGAAGGCCAGACAACACGTAGCGTATCGCGGTCCTCGCTGTTCAGGTCGGAGAGGAATTTAAGGGAGGCGACGTTAAGTTTGTCGCCGTTGCCCAGGTTTTCGATTTGTTCTTTGAATGTAGTCATCTTTTATTTCCAGTTTCCAGTTATCGTTAGTGTCTTTGTAACGGCTTAATGACTTAATATTGGTAGCCGTATGATCCTATTATGCCAAAAGTGTCAAGGTGATCTTCAAACTTGGCCCCATTGCCACGAGAACTCTACCGATCTATAATCGCTGGAAGCAGATGGCATAATACACCGTTACTTCTATCTGCATGAACGCTGCTCCTCGCTTGCGCTACCGAGTGCGCAATATTGGAGGCTTGCCATGCACGCTGACTACGAGGACACACTGGAAGTGCGTCTACAGCGGGTCGAAGGAGCCGTAGAGGAGATCAGGGCGACGCTCGCTCGCCTGGAGGCGGCTTCTGTCTCTGCTGGCCCCAGGGCGCCGCAGGCTACAGTTCCCCTGTCCGCCACCCATCGGGCCGTCCCAATTCCACCTCCGCCTGCGCCGCTTGAGCAAGTGTTTTGCCCAAACTGTCACGGCGGCAACCCCCCAACAGCGCAGGTTTGTATGTGGTGCGGTAGGCCGTTGCCCGCCGCAGCACCCACGCCCGGCCTCTCTGAGTCCACTTTAGCGATACCCGCGAAGCCACTCGATGCGGCGCGGCAGAGTGCGTTCTGGCTCAACAAGATCGGTATCGGTCTGTTCCTGTTGGGGCTGGCATTCTTCTTCAAATACTCCATCGACCAGGGTTGGCTTGGCCCGTGGGTGCGCGTCATCATAGGGCTGGCGTTCGGTACCATCCTGCTGGCGTTCGGATTGCGTCTGATCGGTAATCATCGGCACTTCGGCCAGGTGCTACTCGGCGGAGGCATCGCGGCCTACTACATCACCGGCTTTGCCTCGTTCCAGCTTCTGAACCTGGTGCCTTATCCGGTCGCTTTCGCCTTCATGGCGGCAACCACTATATTCGCGTTCTTCCTCTCCATAGGCTTCGATGCCGTGCCCCTGGCGCTCATCGCGGTCATAGGCGGGCTTGCCACTCCCTTAGTCCTGAATACAGGCGAAAGAAACATTACTGCTCTGGTGGGGTATACCCTTCTGCTTCTGGCGGGAGCAACGGCTATCTTCATGTTCAAGGGGTGGCGCTCCCTCCTCTGGTCGGCTTTCGTGGGCGGGTGGGCGGTGCTCCTGATCCCTGCTGTCCTGGCGTTGTCGCAATCCGAGCGGTGGACCCTGGAGGCCGGGGCTATCTTCATGCTATTGGCTTTCTGGATCCTCCCCGTGCTCCGAGACCTGTTGAGCATGGAGAATCCTGCTCGCTGGCCCAGGCCTGAATTAGACATCTTCGAAAGCGTCGTCAGCCCAGACTGGCGCGATTCCATGGACCTGAGCGTGCATCTGCTCACCTTTCTCACTCCCTTTGCCGTCATCGGCTATTCGGTAGGGCTAGATTGGCCGGGTTCGAATGGCGATGTGTGGGGGTTCATATCTCTAGCCGGGGCGGCTGTCTTCGGGGTACTCGCATGGTCGCTCAATAATCGCCAAAAGCAGTTAGCCTACACGCACGCTCTAACCGCTGTCGCGCTCTTTACGCTGGGTATTTCTCTAATCCTGGAGGGCGATGTCCTCTTTGTGGCGCTGGCTCTGGAGGCTGCTCTGCTGCAAGCGACGGCTCGGCGCAGGCAAGATATACGCATCGAGTGGATCGCCAACACAGGTTGGCTGCTCCTTGTGATTTGGCTGGCCGCGCGACTGGCCTACCCTTACGCAACCGAGCTCGCTGTCTTCAATGCCTACAGTCTTAGCAATCTTGCGATTATCCTCTTGCTCGGAGGAATGTCGTGGGTTGTGCGAACACAGCAAGTCGTATGGCTCTACCGGATCGGTGCCCACATAGGCTTTCTCTGGTGGTTGTGGCGCGAATTGGAGCGTCTCCCAAGTGGTAACGCGCTCGTGACCGTGGCATGGAGCATATATGCCCTGGCGATCCTGGGTGTGGGCTCCTGGTTGAAAGGCACCAACCGTCTACCGATCATGAACATCGGTATCGCTACTCTGTTCCTGGTGGTGGGCAAGCTGATTCTTGTTGATCTGGTGGTGCTCGACGCCGTGTGGCGTATTCTCCTATTCCTTGGCGTGGGCGCACTGCTGCTCGTTCTAAGCTATTATCTTCCCATGAACCGCAAGGAAAAATCATGAATCGTGGGTCATGCATCTGAAATCACGCGAGCAATCCGGCCCGTATACGCGCAAAGACTTTGCATCCATCCATTTTGCTCAGGGCGATTGCATCTAAATTCGTTTTGGGCCAAAAGGTCAGATTCCATGGGCATCTCGACCTTATGGAGGCGCCTCAAGGTCGAAAAGCCAGTCCCAAGACACCCCAGGATGCTATTGTGACTGGCTCGCGAGCCACTATCAGAGCCTTCTGTGGCCGTACTACCGACTGTGGTGGGCCCGTTTGAGCCATTTTCAGTCGAATCCACTTTAGATGCAATCGCCCTGCCATTTTGCTCGATTCCTATTGACTAATTCACCCCAAGACTGATATATTTACCAGGCGACCTTTTGGGGGTTTGTATGGCATGGTCCGGCCATGCTTTTGGCCGGGTTTTAGTTGTGGCAAGGGAGGCTATTTTATGCTGGAACAGAAAATCAAGGTATTCAGCGAGGCGCTGGCGCGCGTAGTAGACAGGCGAACATTCCTGCGACGAATGGGCGGCACTATGGTAGCCGGAGTATCGGCAATGGTGATGGGTCCTGCTCTTGCTAGCGCCGGGGCAGGCGCCGCCAGTAAGGCGCTTGCATCCCCTACTATTAGCTGCTCTCCTCCGGGACCGTACTGCAACACGGGCGGGGGCGACACCAGCGGCTGCCGGGGAGGTCATTGCTATCAGCACCAGACCGCTCCCAATACAGTTACTTGCCAGGTGTATTACACGTACTATGCGACAGGGTGTTGGACCAGTGCGGTAAGTGGCGGATACTGGACCTGCTGTGACTGCCGGTGTAGTAACAACGCTACCTGCGGCTGCGCTCAGTTCAACCCGGGCGGCAACCCAAGCCCGCACTAATAAGGGGAGACAGAAATAATGACTAAGCGATTATCTAAATTATTCATTCTGTTCCTGATCCCTATGGTGCTGGTGGCGTTGCTCACAGCTTATGCTGCCAACCAGGGTGCAGGGCAAGCAAAGATGGCTACGGCTGCCAACGGGCAGACTTTCCTGCCAGCAGGCACGTGGTCCGATCTTCCTGTATTTCCAGACGTAACACTGAACTTTGGAGGAAGCTCCTCAGGGTGTGTTGGCACAAGCGGCACCTCCCCTCTCCAACTCAAGAGGTCATTGGCTGTAGCCTACCCTCCCAACGGCAAAGTCTATATCCTCGGTGGGAGACATAGAGCCGATGGTGATGACATCAACTCCGAGTGGATCTATGAGTACACTCCTGGCGATAGCTCCTACGTCCTCAAGAACGCCAGGCTTGATAACTGCCGCTACAGCCTCCGCTTCACCTCCAACATGGCTGGTGGTGTCCTCAACGATGGTACAGGCACCTACATCTATGCCGTTGGTGGCTCCAACGTAGATAGCGTCGCCACCAACATGGTGCGTGTGTACGACCCGGTTGCGGATACAGTCACTACCCTCACCAGCGACCCGTGGCCGGCCAGTCCAACCAGGATACCAGGTGGGTATGCAGTGTACAACAACAAACTGTACATCTTCGGAGGGTACGTATCCCAACCCTCATCAGTGGTGTACTCAGACACATGGGTATTCGACCCGACAGCCTCAGCAGGCTCAAAGTGGTCCCAGATAGCAAGTGCCAACCTGAGTGTAGCCAGAGGGTTCATAGGAGGGGCATCACTCGATGGGTGGCTGTACGCAGTGGGAGGCAACGTCATAACAGGAGTAGTAACCACCACCGTGACCCCGCAGACAGTGGTGGAGAGGATGGACCCAGGAGCAGGCAGTCCCACATGGCAGGCGGTAGCGAGTTTACCGGTAGCGAGGGGAGATGTAGGAATATGGGCATACGACAGTACAAGCGGGTATGAGATAGGTGGGAGGCTAGTGATAGGGGGAGGGGGGTGGCCGGTACCGGACACGAGTGCCTACATCTACGACCCCACAACAGACAGTTGGAGCACCTTTGCATCACTGCTAAGGGCGAGGAGGGACGTAGGGCACACAGAGTTAGACGGGAAGCTGTACGCATTTGGAGGGTACAATGTAACAGACAGCTACTATGGTGCCAACGACAGCATGGTCTATGACGCCACAGGCCCAGGCCCAACTCCTACCAATACCGTTCCACCTACCAGTACATCCACATCTACAGCGACTAACACGCCTGTACCGCCGACGAACACCCCTACAAATACACCTGTACCTCCAACCGCCACATCTGTGCCTCCTACCGACACGCCGGTTCCGACAGATACAGATACACCGGTACCTACCGACACGCCCGTTCCGACAGACACGGCTGTGCCACCTACAGATACACCTGTACCACCCACAGACACCCCTGTAATAGTGCCAACTGATACTGATACACCGGTGCCGCCTACGGATACGCCCGTAGTGGTGCCAACCGATACGCCGGTGCCTACGGAAGTGCTGCCAACTCCTACCACCTGCGCGATCTCGTTCTCGGACGTAGATTCGAGCAACACCTTCTACAGCTACATTATGTGCCTGGCATGCGATGGCATCCTCAATGGTTATCCTGATGGTACGTTCCGGCCTGCTAATCTGGTAACCAGGGGCCAGCTTGCCAAGATCGTGTCCAACTCAGCGGGCTGGAATGAGCCTGTTTCGGGCCAGACCTTCCAGGATGTGCCGGAGGGGTCCACCTTCTACGAGTTCGCCGAGCGCATGGCTGCGCATGGCGTAATGTCGGGCTACGCGTGCGGTGGGCCAGGTGAGCCTTGCGGTGCTGGCAATCTGCCCTACTTCAGGCCTGATGCGTCCGCTACTCGCGGCCAGATAGCCAAGATCGTATCCGAGTCCGCCGGCTTCGGCGGCGATCCGGGTGTCCGGATCTTCGAGGACGTGGCGTTAGGCTCCACCTTCTACGAATACATCCAACGGCTTGCCATGCTTGGCATAGTAAACGGTTACGACTGCGGCGGGCCGGGAGAGCCGTGTGATGCGTATAACAGGCCGTACTTCAGGCCCAACAACAATGCCACACGCGGCCAGATAGCCAAGATCGTCTCTTTAGCTTTCTTCCCAAGCTGTGGCACGACGAAGTAAGATCGCTTCAACCTGCAAGAAACCCGCGCTCAGCGCGGGTTTCTTGTTGTATGAAAAGATAACTCTCCTGACTATTGACTCCAAAGTGCGCCGATGCTATAGTAACCCCATATTTCTCGCTTGCGGCTTCATAACTTTCTTTCATAACTGATCAGGGCCGCGTAGCTTGATAAGCCTTTCAAAACCATTGCTGACTGATAAGTTGGTGTCCGATTATCGTATCCAATTTAGGAGCGGATTTGAGACCGGCCCTTACCGCCTGGATTTGAAGGGTGCTTTCAACATAGTAGAGACGCTCGAGCACTTTACCGGCGTCCATGTGAGTCTGTGTTTCCAGAGGGAGCGAGAAAATGTTTGAACAAACCATACGGGTATTCAGCGAGGCGCTGGCGCGCGTAGTAGACAGGCGAACATTCCTGCGACGAATGGGCGGCACTATGGTAGCCGGAGTATCGGCGCTGGTGATGGGTCCTGCTCTCGCCAACGCGGGAGCAAGTGCTGCTTCTCAGGCCCTTGCATCGCCCACCATCAGTTGTGCCCCTCCGGGACCGTACTGCAACACGGGCGGGGGCGACACCAGCGGCTGCCGGGGAGGTCATTGCTATCAGCACCAGACCGCTCCCAATACAGTTACTTGCCAGGTGTATTACACATTCTACGCGACAGGGTGTTGGACCAGTGCGGTAAGTGGCGGATACTGGACCTGCTGTGACTGCCGGTGTAGTAACAACGCTACCTGCGGCTGCGCTCAGTTCAACCCGGGCGGCAACCCAAGCCCACATTGATCCGGTTTCGCGTATGTTAGTTCTTCGCGGAATCTCATAACCCATTACCCAAAGGGGAAGATGATGTCTAAACGGCTTACTAGCCTGGTTATCGTGTTCCTGATTCCTGTCGTGCTGGTAGCTCTGCTGTCGGCCTACTTAGTCTCTCAGAATGCTGGTGGGGTACGGCTTGCCACCGTAGCGAGCGGGCAGGGGCTATTGCCCTCCGGAACCTGGAGCAACCTTCCTGTATTCCCGACAGTAACACTGAACTTTGGAGGAAGCTCCTCAGGGTGTGTTGGCACAAGCGGCACCTCCCCTCTCCAACTCAAGAGGTCATTGGCTGTAGCCTACCCTCCCAACGGCAAAGTCTATATCCTCGGTGGGAGACATAGAGCCGATGGTGATGACATCGACTCCGAGTGGATCTATGAGTACACTCCTGGCGATAGCTCCTACGTCCTCAAGAACGCCAGGCTTGATAACTGCCGCTACAGCCTCCGCTTCACCTCCAACATGGCTGGTGGTGTCCTCAACGATGGTACAGGCACCTACATCTATGCCGTTGGTGGCTCCAACGTAGATAGCGTCGCCACCAACATGGTGCGTGTGTACGACCCGGTTGCGGATACAGTCACTACCCTCACCAGCGACCCGTGGCCGGCCAGTCCAACCAGGATACCAGGTGGGTATGCAGTGTACAACAACAAACTGTACATCTTCGGAGGGTACGTATCCCAACCCTCATCAGTGGTGTACTCAGACACATGGGTATTCGACCCGACAGCCTCAGCAGGCTCAAAGTGGTCCCAGATAGCAAGTGCCAACCTGAGTGTAGCCAGAGGGTTCATAGGAGGGGCATCACTCGATGGGTGGCTGTACGCAGTGGGAGGCAACGTCATAACAGGAGTAGTAACCACCACCGTGACCCCGCAGACAGTGGTGGAGAGGATGGACCCAGGAGCAGGCAGTCCCACATGGCAGGCGGTAGCGAGTTTACCGGTAGCGAGGGGAGATGTAGGAATATGGGCATACGACAGTACAAGCGGGTATGAGATAGGTGGGAAGCTAGTGATAGGGGGAGGGGGGTGGCCGGTACCGGACACGAGTGCCTACATCTACGACCCCACAACAGACAGTTGGAGCACCTTTGCATCACTGCTAAGGGCGAGGAGGGACGTAGGGCACACAGAGTTAGACGGGAAGCTGTACGCATTTGGAGGGTACAATGTAACAGACAGCTACTATGGTGCCAACGACAGCATGGTCTATGACGCCACTGCCGGGGGTACCACGCCCACCAACACGCCTGTGTTGCCCACCGGTACGCCTACCAATTCACCAACGCGCACTAACACGCCAAGTAACACACCGCTACCTCCAACAAGCACCTCCACGCGCACGAATACGCCTGTGCCGCCTACCAACACGCCTACCAACACGCCTACCAACACGCCTACCAACACCCCAACTAACACTCCAACGGATCCCCCCACTAATACGCCTACCAATATGCCCACCAACACGCCTACCAATACCAACACTCCGGTGCCGCAAACTGCCACCAACACAACGGTGCCATCTACGAACACGGCGGTTGCGACCAATACCCCTACCAATACGAACACTCCCGTACCTACCAATACCCCAACGAGCACGAACACACCCATAGACACCCCAACCGACACCCCAACCGACACCCCAACCGACACTCCTGTACCGCCAAGTACTCCCGCCAGCACAGACACGCCCGTGCCTCCAAGTGATACGCCTGTGCCGACAGACACTGCCGTGCCCCCGACTGACACTCCAGTGCTTTCGACACCTACTACCTGTACCTTGAGCTTCTCAGATGTTCCGTCCGGCAGCACGTTCTACCCATATGTTATCTGCCTTGCCTGCCACGGCATAGTAACCGGCTATCCTGATGGAACGTTCCGCCCGGATAACAATGTGACCAGGGGTCAGCTTGCCAAGATCGTGTCCAACTCGGCAGGGTTCGATGATGTGCCGGGCGCGCAGATGTTCGCAGACATAGCACCGGGCTCCACCTTCTTCGATTTCGTTCAGCGTCTCGCCTCTCGCGGGTTTATAGGCGGTTATGCATGTGGCGGATCCGGTGAGCCTTGTGGAGCAGGCAACCTGCCATACTTCAGGCCGAACAATAACGCCGCGCGTGGGCAGATAGCCAAAATCGTCAGCAGTACGGCGGGCTTTGGCGGCGACCCTGGCGTACAGATCTTCGAGGATGTGCCGCTAGGCTCCGCCTTCTTCGACTACGCACAGCAACTCGCCATGCGCGGAATAGTGAGCGGTTATGACTGCGGCGGGCCGGGAGAGCCGTGCGGTCCAGGCAACAGGCCCTACTTCAGGCCCAACGAGAACGCTACACGCGGGCAGATAGCCAAGATCGTATCTATCACTTTCTTCCCGGATTGTGATCTATAGAGAAGAATCAAGCAAAGAAAATGGGCCGCATGACGCGGCCCATTTTCTTTGCCATTTGTGTTGGCTAAGAGGTGCGTTGTGAGCTATCGTAGAAGTACGCCCCTTCGGTGGTCTCGTCCGGGTAGAAGAATGGATAAGCCCCCGACAGCAAGCTGCGCAGCCAGCTTCGCGACATTGGCCGCTCCAGGTTGACCACGGGGAAGAGGTCATCCAGGATCGCCCACAGTTTGCCGTCATTGCTCTCACCAACCGCCTCGAAAGCGTTGGCTATGATTACTTCCGGCTTCCTGCGGTCGGCATCGTCCAGTTTCTTCTGGTTGTGCAACTTACCGAACTTCTCCTGGGTCAAAAGCATGTTGGGGTCGGTGCCGACCACGAACTGCACGGGCCGGAACACCCATCTCCCCTTGCGCTCGTCAAGCTGAATAAGGTTGGCTTCTTCCTCTTCGGTGCGCACGAAGTGTATCTCAAATACGTCCTCGCCACGGTCGGTGGGGGTGATGGTGAACTTTGCGCCCGGCACCATATGGTCGGTGAAAAGCTCGCTCAGGCCCATAATGAAGCCGCCCCGGTTGCCGGTTGGGTATCGTAGCTCGGCAAGGAGGGAGCCGTAGAGTTGTGGCACCTCGAAGCGGAGAAGCGATGCGCGCTGGTCCTCGAAGACACCCCCTGGGAAGACGCGTTTGAAGCGTAGGTCGTAGGGCAGGACGCCATGCTCGTACTCGTAGTAGGTCAGCGAGTATTCCATCGGCCCGCCGCTGTAGGCACGTATAGCTTCGTCTTCCTCTTCGGTTTCCAAAACGGTGGGGTCTTCCAGGAAGCGATAGTCCTGCCCGATCTCTGCCGGTTTGCGGGTGGCTGGGGGCAATACAGGCGACGAGCCTGCGTTCACCCAGAGGCGGTCGCCGTCGATGCCGACGAACTCGAAATCTTTCTTCTCCTTGAGGAGGCGGAAATCGAGTGAGAAGCGCACGCGATCATATGCCGGGTCATCGAGTCGGCGTCCCAGGACATCGGCCATAATATCGCGATCGGATGCCACACCTCCGGTCTCAGGCTCGTCCAGGTATTCTTTGATCCTGCGGTAATCGCCTTTACTGAAGCGTTCCGTCGCCTCTTCGGGGAATATGTCGGAGCCGAAAGTAATAAGCCGTGTGTCGTTTTCGACCGCTGCTGCCATCATACCGCCAAGCGCGGCTGCCACGTTATCATCCAGCAAAATTTCATCGACAGACTGGTTGAGGTCAATTGTAACAGGCCCTTGCTCGGTCGCCAGCGTAACCTCTACAGGCCCCGTTACGACGGGGGCGGCCGGGGTTGGCGGTGCGGCGGTTGCCGGGCGTGTGGCGGGCGTGGCGGGTGATGTAGGCGTGACCGGTGCCGCCGGGGTCGCGGGTTTACCGGCAGCCTGGGCTTCAACCGGGGCTTCTGTGGTTGTATCAGTAACTGTGGTTGTGGCAGGTGGGGTTGCCTCTTCGGCGGGTGTGGCGACTGGTGTTTCTGCTCGGCGCGCTGCTGCCTCTTCTTCCGGTTTTGTTGTAGTCCGGGCCGCCGTGGTGGGGGTCGTTGGAGTGGTCGGAGCGGTTGCTGGAGTCGTGGGTACGCTCACGGCAGGTTCGGCCACGCCCTGGGCTTGAGATGTTGCGTTGGCAGCTTCGGCAGGACGTGCGGTAGGGGCAATTGCTGGAGGTTGTGTTGTAGGCGTGGCAGCGGATGCGGCGGCAGGCGTAGCGGGAGCCTGGACAGTCGGCTCCGGCGGTCGCTCACGGACGACTTGCGCTTGCGGGATGAGGGTTGGCTTCTCGGTGCTACGGCTATATGGCGTGGTAGGTAGTGGCGGATATGCCGGGCCGACAACGCTGCGAGATGGCATCTCTTCTATTTCCACTTCCTCAAGCATGGCGCTCTTCTCGGCGCGGCTACTCGACTGGCTTTGCAGGTGCGTCTTATATTCCTCCGCCTCCTCGGGAGCGAGCACTGTTGCTTCCTGGTTGAGTCTTTCCCTGAAGGTATGGGTGCTGTCGGCTCCGCCTGTGTTTGGTGCGTGACCTGCCTTGGTGGTTGCGAATTCTCCGTCGCCCATATCGGCGAACACATCGGGGTTGGCTTGCAGGGCGGCCTCCAACCTCGTTGCGAGGTCCGCCGGCTTGGTGCCCGCGTATGGCCCACCTGCTTTGGTGAGCATCTCGGCTATGGCTGCGAGCGACATTTTCATGGGCGCATTGACGGCATACAGAGGATATTTACGCTTGACTACATCAAACGCGCGGGCCGCCATCTCCTGTTCTTCTTTTGTACCGTGAAACGCTACCTGTACTGCTCCTGTCATGCTTACTCCAGTTGTCGGGGTCGAATCGAATTGTCCTGATCTGGTTTGGGTGGTATATCAGCAATTAATGCGGGTCTATCTTATACCGCGCTCCTCCCGCAACAATTCAATGTAGCGCCGGACCAGCGACTCGATAGTCTGAGGCTTGCCCGTGCGCCGCATCCAGTCAATAAGGCGCTCCATGTCACGCATGGAAATTGTGATTTCTTTACCTGGCAATTTAGCTCCTTCTCCTTGGTTCGATCCATTTACAAATATTAATGGCAACATTGCGCCAAGCTATTTTACCGTATAGAGCCGGGGATGGCAATGCGCACACACATTATGACAAAATTGACAAAGCGGTCATGCTCGTTTAGAATCGGCACAACTCTAACCTGTAATAGAGGCGGGCGATTATGGCGTTGAGTGAGATCGCGGCCTGGGTCGCGCTTGGGTTGTCGCTGGTGCTTCTGGTGCTGTTTGCCTGGCAAACGGTGCGCTTAGGCAATATAGAACGGCGATATAAGGCGCTGACCGGTGGGGAAGGGTCGGGGGGCGCGCCTACGCTCGGTGAGCTGGTTGTGGGGCAGGGGCAAAAGCTCGATAAGACCGCCAAAGACCTCTCCGGGCTGACCGATACCGTGAAAACGATGGAGAAATCGGTGCAGGGGAGCGTACAGCACGTCGGCCTTGTGCGCTTCAACCCCTTTCAGGAGACGGGTGGAGATCAGAGTTTCGCGCTGGCTCTGCTCGATGGTCGCGGTGATGGCATAGTGATCAGCAGCCTGCACAGCCGGGCCGTGACACGCTTCTACGCCAAGCCTATCAAGGGGGGAGCATCCCAACTGTCGCTTTCCGACGAAGAGGCGCAGGCGGTACAAATGGCACTACGAAGCCAGTAGCCTGCGCCAATGATCCTCCCCAATACAGAGCAAAAGCGCTGAAGTGATGTTTCCAAATGTGGCACAAAAATGCTATAACTAAGGTGTATTGAACTAGCGGAAACGGATCACTTGTGTATAGTGCGTGTGGCTATAAAGAACCCCCTGCCATCCAGCTTCTAAAGGGGAAGGGCCGGACGCAACATATCGTTTCAGGAGCCAGGGTAAATGAGCACGCTTCGCAGTTTGCGGGAGAGAAAAGGATTTACAGTATCGCAGTTGGCGGCAAAAGCCAGCATCCCTTCCAGGCTTATCGCCGATTATGAAGAGGGCAAGACCTCGATCACCCTCACCCATGCCAGATTGCTTGCCAAAGCCTTGTGGGTAGGGATCGAGGACCTGATGCCCCCAGCCGGGGCTATACCTCCCTCGCCATCGCAATCGCCGCCTGTGCAGTCCGCACCACCTGTGCAGAGGCAGGCCCCTTCCCCTCCACAGACGGCCCAGCGTCCGGCGCCGCCCCCTCCGAGGCAAGCGCCCGATCCGGGCACCGGTGGCGGGCAGAGCCAGACCTACGGGCGGAGCCAGACCTACGGGCAAGCGCAAGGGCAGGGTTACAGGCAGGACAGGCACGATTATCCCGGAGGCCAGAGCACACGTGTGGATACCCCACGTCCCCAACGGCCCGCTGGTTATGAAGGCCGAGAGGGTGGTCATGGGCAGCATAGAGGAGCGGGAGATAGCGCGGGTGGTGGCCGTCAGGTGCGCAGCCCGCGCCCTGCACCTCCGCCGCCCAGCGCTATTAGCGAGGGCCAGGTCCAGGAGCTTGAACGATTAGCTGTCAAGTTAGAGATTACACTTGAGCAATTGGAAGAGCGAATCGGCAAGAAGGTGCCGGAGTTGAGCAGGCCCGAAGCCAAAGATTGGATCAAGCGAGTGCGCGGCATGGCGGAGGAACTTGCACCCAGCAAGAAAGCGGCTTACGGCCAATGGCCCGGCGGCCACGTCGATCAGGAAGCGTCGTACCTCGCTTCACAGAAAGAGGCAGGTGCCTATTTCCGGTTCAAATTGTTCAACGGAGAAGAGATCGGCGGCACAATCACCGATTTCACCCCCTACACGATCACGATCAGCTCGAACGGAAGCGGTGATGACGTTGTGCTGCGCAAGCTTGCCATCGCCTACTACCGGCGTAGCGACCAGCCCGCTGCCGGAGAGGAGCCTGCGTCTGCGGATGCCACTTCCCAGGCAGCCCCAAAGCGCACCCGCGCATCCAAAGCGCACGCCCCCACGCATAACCACGAGCGCGACGATCAGCACCAACCTCTCGCTACAGGCATAGATTCCGACCGCCCCGATGAGCCGGGAGCGCCCGAAGTCGACAATATGGACGAAGATCGGGGGCTGTAGCCATGAGCCTGAGCGACTACATAAAGTACCAGAGGGCTTTGAAGGGCGGCCTGACGCCCTGGGAGATCGCGGAGGGAAGTGGAGTGCCATCGCGCGAGGTGCACCTCATCGAGGTGAAGCACAGGCGCATGGGCGAAGATGACTCCGTCCTTCAGAAACTGGCCGACTACTTCGGAGTGCCCATAGCTGAGCTTGCGGGCAGGCGCGAGGCATACCGCAAGCGGATGATCTCGTTCCTGGAGGACTATATTCGCGACGAGCGAACGGTGAGCCTCCGGCTGGAAGGCGGTGAGGAGGTCGGAGGCGTGCCCATCTGGTATTCCAGGGAAGCGGTAGCGCTACGTGCCCAGGATGCAACCGAGGAATCAGATGATTTGTGTATAGTGCAGAGGGCATGGGTGGCGGATTGGAAAGCGGGTGACGCGCCTGATTGGGAAGTGGGAGCGCCTGCCACTCTATAGACACTGAGAGACCCGCCGCCTGGCGGGTTTTCTGTTACTATGGTGAACCCGATGGTAGATGCACAGGCAAGCGCAGGACTAAAGGAAGAACTGGACCCTGAGCGGCAGGAGAAGGCGCGCCGCTACGCACGTATTCAGCGTATATTTTCGTTCGTTGACCTCGCTATCGTAGCAGTTGTGCTCGTGCTGCTCCTGGTCACTAACCTGTCCATTGGTCTTCGTGACTGGGTCGAGGGCATGGGCGGGCCGCGCCTGCTGAGCGTCGCTTTGTACGGAATTGTGGTGAGTGCGGTGTTTATCATCCTCTCATTGCCCCTCGACTTCTACAGTGATTATGTGCTCCCGAAGCGCTACGGTTTGCTGACTCAGAGCCTGGGCGGGTGGGCGCTCAATTCGGTCAAAAGCCTGGTCCTAACGGGTGTGCTGGGGCTGCTGGGGCTTGAGGCGTTATACATCTTGCTCGATGCCTGGCCTCAGTGGTGGTGGGTCGCGATGGCGGCTCTGCTGTGGCTCTTCTCGGTGGCGGCTGCGTGGCTTGCGCCTTTACTGCTCATGCCTCTCTTCTACAAGTTCAAGCCTCTCGACGATCCTGAGTTGGTGGCCCGACTTACCAGGCTGGCAGAACAGGCCGGGACGCGGGTAGAGGGCGTCTATGTGATGGATATGAGCAGCAGGACTACCGCCGCCAATGCCATGCTGGCGGGTATGGGCAGCACCCGCCGTATCATCCTGGGCGATACCTTGCTGGCTAATTATACTTACGACGAAATAGAAACGGTGCTGGCCCACGAGTTGGCTCACCACGTGCACAACGACCTGCTGCTAGGGTTGGCCGCCCAGGCCGTCATTATCACTGTGGGCATGTGGGTTGCCTCTGTGCTGCTTGCCTGGGGTGTTGGAGCCTTTGGGTTCAGCAGTGTTGCCGACATAGCGGCCTTGCCGTTATTCGTGCTGACAATGAGCGTCTTCGGACTTGTGACAGCCCCTCTTGTCAACTTCCTATCGAGGGGCAGAGAGCGCGCCGCTGACCTATACGCCCTGAAGACCACAGGCAACGTGCAGGCGTTCCGCTCGATGATGCTCAAGTTAGCAAACCAGAACCTCTCGGACGCCAACCCACCCGCCTGGGTGCGCATAATGTTCTACAGCCACCCGCCCGTAGCCGAAAGAGTAAAGCTGGCCGAAGCAAGAAGTGAGACGTGAGGACGAAGCATCCGCAAGAGCAATCCCGAAAACTATACCAAAGTACACCCCAAAACCTGTCCAGATTTGTCCCACCAATGCCATTTAGTAAGTGAGGCCGAATCCAACACCAGGATCGAGCATCAAGCAGAAAAGCACCAGCAACCAAAGGTCCACATCCGGTGATCAGAAGTCGCAATCAGGAAGTAGGAACTAGGAACCAGGAACTCGCTACATCTCCTTGCAGTATAGTGAGCAGCAGACTATAATCGCATGCTAGGTGGGAGTGCGATCCTCATTCGATTGGAAAGGAGCGGTCTCATGGGGGAATTGGTACGCATTGGCCTGGTTGGTGAATACAACGCGAACGTGAAGGCGCATAAAGCTTTGCCAATCGCGCTTGCTATGGCAGCCGAGCAGGTTGGCTGCGACGTAGAGACCGTGTGGCTTACCACTCCTCAACTTGCCGAAGACCTTGACCATGCCAGGCGGCTCGACGGTATCTGGGTAACGCCGAACAGCCCTTACGCAAGCCTGGAGGGCGCTCTCGGCGTGATCAGGATGGCGCGAGAAGAGCACAAACCCTTCATGGGCACATGCGGCGGCTTCCAGCACGTCCTCATAGAGTACGCACGCGATGTGCTTGGCATCCTCGATGCGGAACATGCCGAATCGAACCCCGATGCTTCGGTGCTTTTCGTCACCCCATTAGTGTGCGCCTTGCGCGACGTCAAAGGCCCGATCTATCTCAGGCCAGGGTCTAGGATCAGCCGCATCTACGGTGTTGAGGAGACATTAGAAGAGTATAATTGCGGGTTCGGCCTCAACCCCACCTATCGAGCGATGATCGAAGAGAGCGCGGCCGAGATCACAGGCCGGGACATCGAGGGAGATGCGCGAGTGCTCGAATTGTCCGCCGAGCGCCACCCCTTCTTCATAGCAACCCTCTACCAGCCTGAACGGTCGGCGCTGGCTGGCGAGCGCCACCCATTGATTACGGCCTACATGCAGGCCGTTATGCAGACAAAGAGCGCGGTGGCTCAGTTTAGCACTGCCGAGCGACTACCGGTAGGACGGTAAGTAAATCTCACGGCGCGAAAGAGAGGTCATAATGGCCGACATCACAGACACAAGCCGTCTCGACTACACAAGAGAGAGCACCAAGCCCAATGGTAAAGCCACAGCGGGAGGCGGACTGGTTGGCCGTGAGGATCCGTTGGCGAAGGTGCTGGAGTGGGATTGGGGCACGGCCTACGAGATGCTTTTCAGCCTCCATACTATCCTGCGGCCCAAAGAGCACGGCATCCCGGCCCCCTGGGCGGCGGGCGTGCGCAAGCGGCTCTCTCCCCAGTCACAGTCCGACCTCAAGCTCTTTTTCAGCATGCCCTTCGGCTACCTGGCTTATTCCCCTATGCATCTTATCCTGGGGATGAACAAGCCCAAGAACGTCAAGCGGTTTCTCGACCTGGTGAGCGGCATACCGGATGACGAGTTCTCGAACAGGGTGCACTTGCCCATCGTGGGCGATGAAAGCCTTAAGCGCCTTATGGACAAGGCCGCCGAAGGCAAGCGAATGAGCGAGGTCGATGTGGAGGAATATCGCCGGATCGTCGCCATGTCGGCAGGGCGAAGTGCTCCCAGCGCGACCGAGATACGCAGGCTCTTCTCGGAGATGGGCGACTCGGCTGGCACCAAGCAGCGCTGGCTCTCTCTACTGCGCGAGTACCAGGCGGTCTATTTTGCCGAGGAAGAGAAGCGTGTGGGACCGGTGCTTGAGAAGATGGTGGCCGATGCCCAGAAACTGGCGAAGAAGACCACAGTGCCCGACCTGATAGAGCGGCTTTCCAACGGCTTCACCCTGAGCCAGGATTTCGATCTGCAAAGGCTGGTGCTCATCCCTTCCGTGTGGGCGCACCCCTTTGTGATCAGGTTCGAGCCTGCTGACAGAGAATACTTCGTGGCCTGGGGCGCGCACCCACCAGGCTACCGGCTGGTTCCCGGCGAGTCGGTGCCGGACGATGCGCTGCTGGTACTTCGCGCCCTGGGCGACCCGACGCGCCTGCGCCTGCTGCGCCTGTTGAGCGCCGAGCCGAGGTCGCCGCAATCGCTGGCAATCGAATTGAAGTTAAGCCTGCCCACCGTATCGCACCACATGCGCGAGCTGAGGATCGCGGGCCTGATCAGGATCGAGGTCGCGGGCAAGGGACGTGAGAGCAAGTACACCGTCAGGTGGCCCAGCGCCCGCCGAGCCTTTGAGCAACTGGAAGAGTTTGTCCTGCGTTCAGGGGAAGAGTGAGGCGCGATAGCCCAGGTCAACAAGACACCGCGGAGACGCGCATCGCGTCTTTTCTCCGGTCCGTGACAACCCCCACTTCCATAAAGACCGCCCTCCTGGCGATTGCGCTTCTGTATCTGGTGGGCCTGGCTGTCATGCCTCCGGAGGGTCTGACCCACCACGACACCGGGGCCAAATACTTGCAGGTGCGCAACTTGCGCATCACCATGAGCGGCCTCGATTACTCGATCAACTATCCGGCGCGCAACCTCGACCCTACTTTGCAATGGGTGCCGTTTCAGGAGAAGCAATACTACATAGACTACCGCGAGGGGCAGGATCACGGGCTTATCTACTTACAGTGGCCTATCTTTCTCGGTCTGCTAACGCGCATACCCTGGAAAGTGCTGGGGTTCTGGGGCCTGTATGTTGTGCCTTTTCTGGGGGGCATAGGCGTTTGCTGGGCGACTTTCCGGCTGGCTCTGGCATTGGGCGTGCCCAGGCTCGTAGGGTGGGTAGCCGCGCCACTGGTGGGTCTCGCGACCCCTCTCGCGATCTACTCCCTACTCTTTTTCGAGCACACCCTGGCGGCCATGTTGGTCGCTCTGAGCCTCCTTTTCGCGGCCAGGAGCGTGACCGGGGGCGGTCGCCACGCTATGGCTTTGAGCGCGGTAGCTCTGGCGGTTGCGGTCTATTTCCGGTCGGAGTTGTATGTGCTGGCGGCGGTAATGGGGCTTGTATACGCGCTGCTGGCTTTGCGCTGGCGCGACTGGCGGGCGTGCCTGCTGGTGTGGGTTGGGGCCTTTGCCCTGGCGCTGGTGCCTCTGTGGGCTTTCTACGCCATCACCGAAGGCACTCTCTTGCCTCTGCACGCGACGTGGTACTTCGCCGGAAGCTCCGGCGTGGGAGAGGCCGCGCCTGGGCAATCGGGCGGGCTTGAGCTTCCGGCTTTGCGCTATATAGTGACGGCGGGCTGGCGGGTCGTCCCCGATTTCCTGTTTGGTCCGCAGACTTTTCCTTCGTCGCCCATCTTCCCGGTGTGGGTAGGCGTGCTGGGCGTAGGTGGCATGATCTTGTGTGCACTGGCGGCGTTTGGGCGAGGACTGGCCCGCAGGTGGGCCAGACTTGGAGATTGGTGGCAGGCATGGGCCTTTCTGATTGGTATGGCGTCTGTGTGTGTGGCCTCTCTAGCAGTGGCCCTCTTGCCTCAATCTTATCACAACCTGCATGGGTTCGTGCTGGCAAGCCCGTTCGTCGCTCTAGCTCTGTGGCCGCCTGATAAGATCGTCACTCAGGACGGAATAAGCGCGCACGGCTTGGTTTACGTGATAACCCTCGCGTACATCGTCCTGCACGCGCTAATAATCAGCGCATTGAGCGGTCTGGGGCCGATCAGCCGGGCCGAATGGGGCCAGCGCTATTTGCTAGCGGCTTATCCTGGGTTGGTGGCGCTCGCTATGGCGGCGGCAGTGCGGTTGTGGAATACGGAGCTTGGGAAGCTCGCTGCGAACGCGGAAACCCGCAGGCGCTTCAAGATAGCGTTCGCAACCGTGACACTGGCGCTCGTGGGGGTGGGATTGGCCTTCACCATAAGAGGCTATGGCGTGCTCTATTACGAGAAGACGCAGGTGAAGGCGTGGCAGGACCTGGCAAGCGCGCTGCCCGACCGTGAGCCGCTGGTAACGGACGATTGGTGGCTTCCGCTCAACCTGGCGGCGGTCTTCTATTCGCGGCCTATTATGCTGGCAAGCGACGACCGGTTGGCGCAGTGGGCAGGCGGCATGCAGCAGCGCGGAGTGGCTGAATTCGCCTTGATGAGCGACCGGCCCTCGGTATTCGAGGGAGCATGGCGTAGCAGCGTGCCGAGCTTGGAGCCTGTGAATGGGTTGGTGGAGGTGCGTGGGATCTGGTTGCAGAGGTTCCGGTTCACCGGGCCATAGCTACGTCGTCAACCGATAAGCTCCAGCGTCTTCTGGAGGATAGTAGCCGCCACCACGCCTATCGGAAGCCTGCCATCTATTGTAATGATGCGCTCGCCCGCTTTGCGTGCTTCCTCGATCAGTTGCAGGTAGTTGGCGTACACAGTGTTCAGGCGCTCCTCGGTCTCATACAATTCCACGTAGTTCCCACGCGACGCTATGCGCTGGCGGCATATCTCAGGTGTCACGTCGATGAAGAATGTTACATCGGGAGCCACGGACCTCTGGTTGATGGCGCGCACCCAATCCTGGCCCAAAGTGGCCCCCTGGTACGCGTAAGACGAGAGGCGATAGCGGTCGCAAATCACGTGGGTGCCTGCTTCCAACCTGGGGAGTATATCGGCGTTGAGGTGGTCGAGACGGTCGGCGGCGAACAGGAGGGCTACCACATCATCGCTCAATGGTTGGCTTGGAGGGTAGACCAGTCGGTGGGTAAGTACCTGCCGGATAAGCGAGCCAATAGGCCCGGAGGTCGGCTCTTTGGTGGCGTTAGAGCGGATATCGCGCTGGGTGAGGCCGGAATGGAGCAGGCCGGTTTGCGTGCTGATACCCGCACCGTCCGGCCCTTCCAGCACAATGAAAAGCCCTCTTTTCCGGCTCGAACCGCTATCCGCCATGTGTAAACCTCCTCCTTCAGGTGCTGAAATTATAACATAAGGGTCTGGCGGGAGGTGCGTTAGGTTGCCCACCCCCCGTAAAGGCTTTATACTTTGATCAGGGTTTGTATGGTGAGAGGAAGAGGAGTGCGCCGCCGAAACATACTCGGAGTGTGGATAGACGACTGTGACGGAGAGCGGGCCGCCCGTGCGGTCGCCGCTTTCCTGCGCGAACAGCCAGCACACCTACACCACGTATGCACCGTGAATCCTGAGTTTGTGATGGAGGCGCGGGCCAACCCCACCTTCAAGAGCGTGCTCAGCAGCGCGGACCTCTGCACACCTGATGGGGTCGGCATCATCCTGGCGGGCAAGCTCCTTCGCAGGCCGTTCAGGGGACGCGCTACCGGAGTTGGCCTGGTCCATCATGTGGCGGCACTATCGGCGCGGGAAGGTTACACGCTGTACCTGTTGGGCGCTGGCCCCAATGTCGCTGAAGAAGCGGCTGCCGCCATCCAGGCGAAGCACCCAGGTGCGAGGGTAGCAGGCACGTTCGCAGGCTCGCCAGGCGACGGTGATTGGCCTGCCATCAGGGAGAGGTTGTGGGCCACCCGGCCCGATGTGCTCCTTGTAGCCTATGGCGCGCCGAAGCAGGACCTGTGGATTGCCGAGCACAGGCACGACCTGCCGGACAGCATAAAGTTGGCGATGGGTGTCGGCGGTGTGTTCGACTACCTTTCGGGGCGGGTCAAGCTCGCCCCGTGGTGGATGAGGCGCGTGGGGCTGGAGTGGCTCTTCAGGCTGGTGATGCAGCCCTGGCGCTGGCGGCGTATTTTGCGCGTGTTTGAGTTCGCGCTATTGGTTTTATGGACAAGACTCAGTAGAATATGGAGCGCATAGTATCGGCTAACGAAAGCGTATCAGGTAGCGAACCACTAGCAACGGAAAAAATATGGCAGCGACAGATTTCAGCAATTACGACCCCGAAGTACCTATGTACTGCGCGAACCACCCTGACGTGCAGACCTATCTGCGATGCGGCAAATGCGGCAAGCCGATCTGCGCCCGGTGCCGCGTCAGTACGCCTGTGGGCTTCCGGTGCTACCAGTGCGCCAACCTACAGGTGTTGCCAACCTACGCGGTAAGCACCGACTACTATGTCAAAAGCTCCATAGCGGGTTTGCTAGCGGCGGCTATCACGGGCGTGCTCATGGGTGTCTTCCCGGCGTTCGAGTTCTGGTTCGCGCTGGCGATGGGGATTGGGGTGCCGGAGGTGGTGGCGGCGGCGGCAAACCAGAAGCGCGGGCCTGGCTTGCGGGCGGTCGCGATCTTTTCTATCGCCTTCGGGTTCATTTTGAGTAGAGTGGTGTTGCGCTGGCAATGGTGGGCGTACCTACCGCTTGGTGGAGTAAATATCCCGCTACATGGAGGCATCTCGTTCCTCGAAGATATCCCGTTCTTCATCAACCAGTACACCATATTGTGGTCTCTGATGGCTATACTCCTGGCTTACCAGCGACTAAAGTAAGCCTTACCTGGAGAGATAGCGCCGGTGGCAACAGCGAACGATGTCAGTTGTGTGCTGCGCTACTAAATGATGACAACATTGAGGCATGGAACAAGCATAGCGGCTCGCCGGTTGCTGGAAAGCGTGATCGAGCGTTTTGACGGCGTGCGCGTGCTGGTGGTGGGGGACCTGATCCTCGATAAATACACTGTCGGCAAGCCCACGCGCCTATCGCGGGAAGCGCCAATTCCCGTTCTCGAGTACCTGAGCGAGTATGCAGTGCCTGGGGGTGGCACCAACCCGGCCTGCACCGTGGCATCCCTGGGCGGAAAGGCTCACCTGGCAGGCGTGATCGGCAATGATGATGCGGGGGTGGAACTGAGGCGCGAGCTTGAGCAATACGGGGTGGATACCGAAGGGATCGTGGTAGATGCGTCGCGGCCTACTATTGCCAAGCGGCGGATCGTGGCGCGGGTCACCACCACCATGCTCCAGCAGGTAGCGCGGGTGGATCAGATCGACCGCAAGCCGGTCGATGGCGAGGTGGAGCGCGACCTGATCTCATCCATCGAAAAGCTGCTGCCGGAGTGCGACGCCGTGCTTCTCAGCAATTACAAGAGTGGCACGCTCACTCCGGGTGTGGTTGAGCGCGCCGGGAGCCTGGCAGCGCAACTCGGCAAGCTCTCGACCGTTGACTCCCAGGGTGACCTGCAATACTTCAAGGGTTTCGGGATAGTCAAATGCAACCAGCCTGAGGCGGAAGAGGCTTTGCGCAGGCCGCTCAAGAGTGAAGAGGACTTTCGGCAGGGGATGATCGAATTGCTTGAGCAGCTGGATGCGCGGGCCGTAATCGTCACGCGGAGCGCCGAAGGGATGTCGGTCGTATCACGCGACGGTGGTTACTGCCATATCCCCGTCACGAATACCTCCGAGGTATTCGACGTGACCGGTGCGGGTGATACAGTGATCGCGCTGGTCACGCTGGCTGTAGCCGCCGGTGCTGACCTTTTCGACGCCGCTCGGCTCGCCAACTACGGCGCGGGGGTAGTGGTCCGCAAGTGGGGCAACGCGGTTTTGAAGCCGGACGAGTTGCGGGCGGCTTTGCACGAGTGAGACCCATTAATTCACCACATAGGGGTAGAGAGTGCGAAGGTTCGCAGAGAGCATCTATGGGTTTTGATGGAGCTAGCCGCGTCGTGCGTGGGGCAAGCACTCCGCAAGCAAAACGCCCGCATACTTATCTACAGGGAGTTCTTCTCATTGCGCTCCTATCCACTGTCGCTATTTTGCTGGCGGGATGCTCTGCGTCGGGTGCGTCCCTGTCAAATGTGACCGCTTCTGCTGACAAGATCGTGCCTGGGTCGGTGGGCATCGGGAAGCCTCCCGGCGTGGTGCAGGTGAGCTACAGGCTGGGGAGCGATGCCTATGTTACCGCCACTCTTGAGGGGCCTCAAAGTGCTGTGCTCTTGCAGCGCGGTCAAAAGGCCGGCGATCACATTTTGCGTTTCAACGGCACCACAGCCACAAGCGACGACCAGGGCGAGTACCGTGTGGTGCGGTCCGTGGTGCCTCCTGGCGCTTACAGCATTACGATCGCAGCGGGCGCGGCCAGCGAGACCGTGCGCTTCTCTGTGGAGGCGGTAAATTCAGCCGTCCCCACTCTGGCGAACATGACCCTCTATCCGCAGACGATCTCTCCCAACCAGGACGCCATAGAGGACGTGGCCGAGTTGACATTTCGGACTGATATGACCACCACCCTCTCCGCGAGCCTGGACAATGCACAGGGAGATAGCGCATTGGTACTTCCACCCACCAAAAAGGGGCCGGGGGAGCAGCGCGTGGTAATCGACGGCATGGACAGCGTGGGCGATCCGCTGCCCGATGGGGTATACACTGCCACCATTCGCGCCGAGGACAATCTGGGGAACAGGATAGAGGCTAACAAACCCCTCACCATCGAGGCTGGGGGCGCGCCATCCATCGAGGTGGTGAGCGTGGACATCACGCCCCAGCAAATAATCGTGGGTGGCGAGATCAGCGTCACGATCAGGGTGAAGAACACGGGCAACGTGCCTCTCAGGACGCAGGGGCCGGACCCCGGCTATGTGTACACCACAAACGATAGCTATTCCTCTATCGAGTATGGTAAGTGGATCGACAGGGCGGGGCTGTGGCGCGTGGGCGTCGACTGGGACGGCAACAGTGGCGGAGGTGCACCCTATCGCTATCCTTTTCGGTGGGGATTCGGGCAGACCCTCCAACCCGGCCAGGAAGCGATCACCGGCGGCAAGATACGCATCCTGAAGCAGGAGCGCACCATGTGGTTCTACGCAGGTGTGCTACAAGAAGGAGTGCGGATCGTGCTCGACCACCTGGCGCGCACGCGTATCGGCGTCGATTTCTAATTCCAGGGCAGTCCTCCCACAATTTAATCCCGTAACTCAAGATGTACCTCACCGCAGTGATCTGGTATGATGGGGACCATGAAGGTGGCCATGAAGGTGGCGCGCTTTGTGCCCTATCCTTGCAGCGTATTTCCCTGGAG
Source organism: uncultured Chloroflexia bacterium (assembly GCA_963797095.1). Lineage (GTDB taxonomy): Bacteria > Chloroflexota > Chloroflexia > QHBQ01 > JADMIH01 > JADMIH01. Next base: position 1,105,177 of record CAWCNY010000002.1, read on the forward strand.
ACCTCTCTTGTGAGCGGATGGTGGCTTATGTCTATCGCCGGTCCCGTAATCTCGACCCCGGCGGAAAGGAAAGTGTCGTGAAAAGAGGCTTGAAGAAAAGGAAGACCTTTCTACCACTGGGTATCAAAGTGCTGCTCATGCTGATCGCGCCTGTGGTGGCGTTCGGGCTTTTCGGGGGTAATACCAGTGTCATAAAAGCCGCCGGCAATTCGGTGCTTATCAAGGACTACATGTTCCACGGCACTGACGGCACTACCATCAGGATCGCGGTTGGCGATACAGTGAAATGGACCAATCAGGACCAAGAATCGCATGATGTAGCGATCCTTGAAGGGCCTGAGTTGAACGTATCGCCTGAGATCAAGCCGGGGCAAACATGGAGCATGACCTTCACCGAACCCGGCAAATACCACTACTACTGTGAGTTCCACCCGGCTATGGTGGGCGACGTGATCGTGGGCGACTCCGAGTCCACCGAACCTGCCAACAGGGAATTCCAGACCTTCGCCGAAACGGGCAAAACAGTACGCGGCAATTTCCTCCAGTACTGGAACGCGCACGGCGGGTTGCCTCAGCAGGGCTTCCCGATTTCTGAGGAGATGCAAGAGAAGTCGGAGACCGATGGCAAGATTTACACCGTTCAGTACTTCGAGCGGGCCGTGTTCGAGATGCACCCTGAGAACGCACCTCCCAATGACGTGCTCTTGAGCCTGCTTGGCAACTTCCTCTACAAGCAGAAGTACCCGGACGGCGCGCCGGGCCAGCAGTCTAACACCTCCGCAGGCTCGATCCTGTTCAATGAGACAGGCAAGCGCGTGGGCGGGCGATTCCTGGAATACTGGCAGCAGAATGGTGGCCTGGCACAGCAGGGCTTCCCTATCTCCGATGAATTTATGGAGAAGAGCGACCTGGATGGCAAGACATATCACGTTCAATACTTCGAGCGAGCGGTGTTTGAGATGCACCCTGAGAACAAGCCGCCCTATGATGTGCTCCTCTCGCAGTTAGGCAAGTTCAGGTACGACAAGGTGTTCCAACTCACGCCGCCCGACGCCAATGGTATACAGGTGATCGGCATGTCGTCGGGGCCCGACCACTACCCCCTGCTTGCGGGGCCGCATGCCGCGCCCGGCCTCAACGTATGGATCTACGAGAACGACCCTAAGCCTGTGGTCGGCTGGCTGCAAGACCTGGGCGTGAAGTACGCGGTGCACCAGCTGTCGTGGTACCAGATCGAGAACAAGAAGGGCGAGTACAAGTGGGACATACTCGATGGGGCGGTCAATGCGTTGGCGAAGGCAGGCATCAAGGTGATTCTGCATCCGGTGCACACCCCTCCCTGGCTGCTCGACTCGCAAGGTCAGATGCGTGACCCCTCGGAGTTCGAGAAGTTCATGAAAATCGTCGCCGAGCGCTATAAAGGCAAGGTGATAGGCTATCAGATATGGAATGAGGCCAACCTTGCCCGCGAAGTAGGTACCTATGTGATCTCAGCCCGCTACGCCGAGATCTTGAAAGCGGGCTACAGAGGCGTAAAAGCCGCCGATCCGCACGCCGTTGTGATCTCGGCTGCCCTTACCCCTACTGGTGTGAACAACCCGGAGGTCGCGGTGGACGATGTGACATTCCTGCGCAGGCTGTACGCTTATAACGGTGGCGAACTGAAGGGTTACTTCGATGTGCTGGGCGCGCACCCAGGCTCCAACGCCAACCCACCCGACAAGATGTATCCCGATGATCCGGGGCCTGGGCCGGGCTGGACCGATCACCCTAGCTTCTACTTCCGCAGGATAGAGCAGCTAAGAGGTGTGATGCTTGAGAACGGCGATGGACAAAAACAGATGTGGCTCACCGAGTTCGGATGGGCCAGCAGCGACAACCCAGCGCCAGGCTACGAATACGCCGCCCAGAACTCGGAAGAGGAGCAAGCGCAGTACATAGGGCAGGCGTTCCGGATGGGCCGCGATAACTATCCCTGGATGGGGCCGATGCTTCTATTCCAACTCAACATGGCAACCCCTAACATTTCAACCGACCCCGGCGACGAGCGGATCGCCTGGGGCATAATCAGGAGGGATGGTAGCGAGAGGCCGTCATACGACGCGGTGAAGAAATACGCCACCGAATGGAACAGCGCCAACTCTAAAAGATAGGTCACTTGCCAGCAGCGCCGGTTGCATCAAAGTCCCGTAGGGACGCAAGAGAGTAGCCCAGGGCGTAAGCCCTGCGGATCGCGTGCCCCTAAGCAGAAGTCCCGTAGGGACGTAAGAGCATTGCATCAGTGGAGCGCAGAAGTAGCACTCTTCAAGGACGACTGGAATTACCAGGTGCTGTAAAATCGTATGGTGTCAATATTGGGCGGGCACGCCCTTCATCAAGCTCTTGCCATCCGCACCAAGCACTTCTATCTCCAACACCTGCCCGCTGATATGAACTGAGGCGGGCTTGTCGGGATAAGCATCGAAGGGATACGTTGTAGAGCCTGATGGGCCCCGCACCACCAGCGATGCTCTCTCGATCCGGCGCACGGGAAGTATGTGCACAGTATCGCCCTCCACGCTCACCGTCCCCCAGGCGTTGGCGAGGCTCACGCCCCCTGTGCGGGCTACGGGCTGCCAGCGTTCGGTCCACCCCAGCGCGCTGTTGGGCGGAAACGTGGCGTAGTCCCAGAAGGTAGGCGTAATCCCGCCCCACAATTCGGCGTATGACGACCCGTCGTCGGTGTAGACGCTCGGGTTGACGTCAGGCCCCCACCCGAAGAACTTGAGGCCGAGCATCTCCTTATTGGAGAAGGTCTTGACCAACCCCTCGTCGCTGTTGGGGTCGTACACAGCTGCGAACTCGCCTCGATTGGCATCCGGCAGCGCGAATCCCCCCAGCCAGCCGCCCCAGGTCGAGCTATCGGCCAGGTTGCGCCCGCTGTACTTCGGCCACGAGATAACGCCATGCTCTGCCGGAAGACCTGGATCGTGGGTGCTATGCACCACCATCTGGTTAGTTGGCAGTACCCAGCGCAGATTGGATGCAACAGTGTTTGTGCCGCCGGGGGCCACCATGGCGTTCGTCCATAGCTGTCCATTCTGCTGTGTGCCTGTGAAGTTTTCCATACGGGCTGAGATGGTGTAAGCTGCCTCTTCCGGGCTGAGAGTGACGGCGGTAGTGACCTTCATCCCCGTGAGCTTGTCCATCGCCGACAGGGTAACGGTTGCCCCTGCGTCGCTGTTGCGGGTTATTTGTGCGTCCCACGGCAGATATTCCATCAACCCATGTTCCTCGGTCGGCGCGGCCCACTCGGTGCCCCCAGCGCCAAGCCACCAACCTTTCTCCGAGAAGGGCGCTGGCTTGATCACCGAGTTTCGATATAGCTCGTCATGGCCTGTCGGCTTGTAGATCGCTTCGTACAATCTGCCTCCTAACTGTGGCAGGATCGTCAGCTTGATAAAGCGATTTTCCAGGGCGATCAAGCGGTAGGTGCGCAGCGCGGGCGGACCCACCTTGTCGGGGTCAACAAGTGGGTAGGGAGCTACAGGATCTTCCCCAGGCGTATAAAATGCCTGCTCGTAGGCATAGACCGGGAGTGTGATGGCGGTTTCCGTCACCTTCACACGCTGGTTCAGCATATCGCGCCCCAGGAGGCCAAGTTGCACCTCATAGTCGGTGCCGCTGTCTTCGGGGTGTAGCTCGAAGCGGTTGCGCTGAAAATACTGCACGGTGAAGCCACCCTCGGTGAACGGCTCGGAGATCGGGTAGCCGAAAAGGGCGAGGCCGCCATTACGGTTCCAGTAGTCAAGGAACTTGCCGGAGAGGGTATGGCTCGTTTCGGGGAAGTAGATACGTGTGGGCGTGTTTGATGCGATATCGGTGGAGGCGGTCGGGAACTGCCTGCCCGCCGTCTCGATAGAGCCGAGCAGGCCAAGCTGCACCTCATAACCTGTGCCCGCGTTCTCTGGGTGGTATTCGATGCGGGCGCGCTCCAGATACTGCACCTTGAATCCACCCTCGGTTTCAGGGTCGGTCAGTGGGTAGCCGAAAAGGGCGAGGCCGCCGTGCGAGTCGAAGAAGGTAATGAATTCGGGGGCCAGCGTTTTCCCGGTCTCAGGGTAGAAGCGACCCGCCTGGGCCAGGGTGATTTGTTGGGATGATGAGAGGGGCGCAAACATAAGAAGAAGCGCCGCGCCGAAAGCGACCAGAGAGATTGTGCGGTGTTTACTGCCGGTTTTCAAATCGTGTTTAGCCTCGACCTTCTATACTTTTCGCCAAAAAGAAGGGCGGACCCCTGTCCGCCCTAGCATACCATAGGTGTGCGCTTTCGCCTGTTGGTTGCACATCCGGTGTCTGATATTAAAACGAGCTTGTGATGGCGTGGTTGCAGGGCGACGCTATCCTGACCCCCAATCCTTATTCCACTGAACTGCTCGGGGAATACCCTCTTCCAGCGGCACTTTAGGTTCGTAGCCGAGGAGTTGGTTGGCCCTGGTGATGTCGGCTATATAGCGGGTCACTTCGCCTATTTGCGTGGGGGCAATGGTGACCTGGGGTTGCTTATCGAGCGATTGGGCTACGAGGTGGGCCATCTTGACCAGGGAGTTGCCTTTGCCGTAGGCCAGGTTGATCGTCTGGTTCTCCACTAGTCCTTCGTGTAGGGCGTGGATGCCTGCGATGATGCCGGAGATGCAATCGTCTACGTATGTGAAATCGAGGACCTTGTTCTCTCCATAAATAGTGATAGGCTGGTCGTTGGCGATGCGTCGGATAAAGAGAGGAATAACGCGCTCCATCCGCTCTATATCGTTGTCGTAACGACCGTAGACATTGGAGAAGCGGAACACGATGTATTTCAAACCGTAGCAGCGGGCGTAAGAGTAGATGAGAGCTTCGCCCGCGATCTTGGAGGCAGAGTAAGGTGACTCCGTATAGGCAAAGTGGGCCGTGCTCTCACCCATCGTTTCAGGGCGGGCACCTTCGTCCTCGATATAGCGGTGGATGTCGCCGTACACCTCACGACTGCTGGAAAAGATGATGGGGAGGTGGGCCAACCGGCAGAATTCGAGCACGTTATAAGTGATGGTGATATTCTGCATGGCGCGGTGGGGCTGCCGCACCAGCTCATGCACCTTAGCGTGAGCGGCCAGGTGCACCACCAGATCGACCTGCGGGTACTCAACGCCCCCTATCCCCCGCTCATCTGCAGGGTAAAAGCTGGAGAGATCCTGCAAGAGATAGGGGAAGCGGTCGGTCCAGGTGTTGATCCGCTTGTCCACGCCGAACACGAAGTGGCCTTCGTCAAGTAGGCGGAGGGCAAGGTTGGTGCCGATCTGGCCTGAGGAGCCGGTGATTAGGATACGCATTGGTGCTTGGTGTGCCGAGTCAAGATCGATTTCTTAGTCGTTGGTTCCCAATTCCTCTAAGATAACTGAAATGGATTGCTTGAGTGGTGGCAGATCCTTGTGCGTGATTTCCCAGACAGCATTTAGATCGACGCCCATATAGTCGTGTACCAGCACATCGCCTAAGCCGGCAATCCGTCGCCAGGGCACAGCTATATATTCAGATCGCAAGTCTTCTGATAATCGCTTGGTTGCTTCACCAATGATCTCAAGTTGTCGGATTATAGCATCTTGCCAATGCGATTGCTCCATGAAAGCTTCTTTTCCGACGGCTGCATATAGCTCGATCTTTTCAATCGCATCTCGGATATGTTGCAGATAGAGCGCGTCGCCTATCACAAATTTGTTGCTTCTTGAAGCACTTGCTCACGTATATATGGGCTTAGGGCTGCTTCCGTTACCACATCTACCTCGCATTTGAGCAGATCCTCGAGGTCCTGCTTGATTGCTGTCAGATCAAGCAGGCTGTAACCTGGTTCAAGACGGACAAGTAGGTCAAGGTCACTTTCAGGCCCAGCTTCGCCACGTGCCACCGAGCCAAAGACGCGCACATCTTTGGCGCCATGTTCCGACGCAATTCGCAATATATCCCGTCGTTTGCTTCGAATATCATAAGCTGTGTTCATATCCGTTTACCTTCTATTTCGTCCAATACCGCCTGTAGTTCTGATGGCAACTCACTAACGAACTCCCTCCATTCACCCGTCGATGGTAGTGTAAACCCTAGCTTGTGGGCGTGCAAGAACTGGCGGGTGATGCCGAGCGCAACTGCTTCCTTAAGAGTACGCTTGCCGTATACAGGATCGCCAAGGACCGGGTGGCCAATTGAAGCCATATGCACCCTGATCTGGTGTGTGCGTCCTGTTTCCAATCGGACCTTCAGAAGCGAGTAGGGACCGAGGTCGCGCTCGACAGTGTAGCGTGTGCGGGCCGCCCGGCCCCCTTGCACAACGGCCATCCGCTGGCGGTCGCGTGGGTCGCGTGCAATTGGCGCGTCGATAATGCCGGTCGAAGGTTTCGGGTGGCCCAACACAACGGCTATGTACTCCTTGAGCACGGCTCGCGATGCCATCTGCCGTGCCAGCGCGTCGTGGGCCGCTCGCCGCTTGGCGACTACGATCAGCCCGCTGGTGTCCTTATCCAGTCGATGGACTATACCCGGCCTTGCATCATCGCCCATATCAAGCTCGATCCCTGGCACATGGGCCAGCAGGGCATTGACAAGCGTGCCTCCCGAATGGCCAGGCGCGGGGTGTACTACCATGCCTGCGGGCTTGTCGATCACCAGCAGGTCGGCATCTTCATAAACTATCTTGAGGGGGATTGCTTCAGCTTGCAGGCCGCTAGGCTGCGGCGCGGGGATCTCTACCGAGATAGAATCGCCTGCCTTCACCTTACGGGCAGGTTTGGTGACAGCAGCGCCGTTAATCGAAACGTGTCCGCCTTCGATCAACTGCGCGGCATAGGAGCGCGAAAGATCGGGCAGGAAAGTCGCGAGGGCACGGTCGAGGCGGTCGCCCGCCTGAGAGGGGTCAACCGGCCACGTGTGTATTGTTGGAGGTTGAGGTGTTTGGGGGAGTTGTGGGTTGGTCATCCGCTGTCGGTTGTGCCTGCGGCGCTTTGTTCTCGTCCTTCGCGAAGATCAGGCTTGCCAGGACGAGAATGACGCCGATTGTAATCCCGCTGTCGCCCACGTTGAACACAGGAAATGTGTAGACCGTATTGTTTATATTCAGGTGGGGGCCGTACACTTCAATGAAGTCGACAACGTAGCCTAGACGAATGCGGTCAACCAGATTGCCAAGCGCCCCGCCCACAATCAGCCCCGCCGCCACCGTTGTGAGACGCGAAGGATTGCCCATTCGCACAAACGCCACCAGGATGCCCGCTATCACCAACGGCGAAAGTATGCTCAGGAGTCCCGTGGCGTCTCGAAGAAAACCGAAGGCTGCCCCTGTGTTCTGGACATAGCGAAGACGGGCGAAGCCATCAATAATCGAGATTGTGTCGCCTAGCTTCAGGGTAGAAACGATCCACCATTTTACGAGTTGATCGAGGACGAGCACCACCAATGCGGTGATTGCCAGCACTCTATATTTCACAGGCGCCCTCGGTCGGCCAACTGCTGGCAATCAATACAGTAAATAGAGAAGGGGCGGGCCTTCAGGCGGGCTGGGCTGATCGGCTTGCCGCAGTTCGCGCAGATCCCATAGGTGCCCGCTTCCATGCGCGCAAGGGCTTCATTCACCTGCTCCAATTCGTGCTGTGCTTTGTTCTGGAGGGTGATCATCGTTTCTTGTTCAGCGGTGTCGTTCGCATCGTCGGCCATGTGGTTGCCGACCCCGCCGCGCTCAGGCACCAGGTCGTCGCCGTCCTCGGCGATCTCGCGCTCCTTCGTTTCTATATCGTGGTGCAAGCGGGCTTTGAGAGTCAGCAACTGCTCCTTAAGCGCCCCCATATCGAGAGTAGGTTCGTCATCCATGTAGTCATTATCCGCCATGTCTGTCTCCTCATTGAGCCAGAGAATCAGGGCACCGCGCCTTTTCGGCCACCCTGGCTTGCAGTGTCTATCCTCTGATTATACCACAAGCGGATTGGCCTACTTACAGGGCGAGACATTCAGCCCAAGCAAACCGAGCAACACTTCGTATTGAGTGCCGCTATTCTCAGGGTGGAGCTCGAAACGAGCGCGCTCGAAATATTGGACCGAGTAAGTCTTGCCATCGATCGCGCTATTTTCCAGCACCGGCTCCGAGATAGGATAACCGAACTGGCGGAGCGCGCCGTTCTCCTGCCAGTAAGCGAGGAACGAGTCGCTCAGGCTGTGGCCCACCTGCGGGAAATAGATGGTGTTCAACCCAATAGGTGGGTCGGCTGCCGGTGGGAAAGTGCGGCTGCCTGCTACTTGCACGCCCAGCAACCCCAACTGCACGTTGTTTGGCGCTGGGTTCTCCGGGTGGTACTCGAAGCGATTGCGCTCGAAATATTGCACGGCATACGGCTTGCCGTCGGTAGGGCTTTTCTCGATAAATTCCTCGGTGATGGGGTAGCCGTAGACAGGCAAGCCTCCGTATTCCTGCCAGTATTTCAAGAATGCCCCGCCCAGCGTGTGCCCCGTCTCAGGAAAGTAGATTCTATCTGTCGTGGAGGTTGCAGGAGCAATAGGATTACACGCTACAGGCTTAGGGGTGGGTGTGGCGGTTGGAGTGGGCGGTGGGATAGTGGCTGTGGCGGTAGGTTGTGGATTGGTAGCCGTGGGAGGTGTGTATGGCGTGCCGGGCGGGTTTGTAGGGAAGCCCGGAGGTGTGGGGGTAGTTGGCACAGGTGTTGGGAGCGCCGCGATGCTATTCCAGATGAGCGGGTCCTCCTGCCCTAGCCGCCAGAGCGCAAAGCCCGCCATGCCCCGCCCACTCACCAACTCCATCTTGGCATCAAAACTGCGCTGATCCTCATACCACACCTGGCGAGAAACGCCCGTGAGGGTGTAGCGCGCCCACGGGGCCTGGGCCGCCGTGTCGTAGCCGCTCTGAGCGCCCGTTTGATGGGTGATGGCGTCGGCCTCTGCCCAGGTGCGCGGGTCCGCCCTCCCGATAGCCTTGCCATCGGAGCCAACGGGCCAATCATACCCGTAGACCCCCACTCCCCAGATGATCTGGTTGGCCGGGATGTGTGCTACTGCATACGTGGCAGTATCGCGCAGCTTGCTCATGGGTGCGATAGGGCCGGGGTCACCCGTTGTGTACGAGTAGTCGTAAGCCATCACCATCGCATAATCCACCACTTTGCCGATGGCCGGGTAGTCATAAGGCGCGGCCCAGCCTGTGCTCACATCGCGAGTCTTGGCAGCCACCACCGCCACTGTGAGCTTTCCTTTCGGGTGCAACCTGTCGTATATACGGCTGAAAAGGATAGTAAGCTGGGTCTTGTCCGTGGCGTTGAGCGCCTCGAAGTCGAGCGTGATGCCGTCGTAGTTGTTGTTAGTGACCAGCGCATCTATCTGGTCGACTATGTAATTCATCTTATCCGGGTTATTAACCAACCCGGAGAAATCGTTGTACTCGGCGCTGGTGTTCTTGAGCATAGGCAGGTTCTTCGCGCCCGCCGAATGGATCAGAGATGACACCTCGGCCTGGTCGCTACCCGAAATGCGCCCATCGGGGTTCAGGTTGTAGAACCAGGGCGAAACGTGTGTGAGCTTCTGCACGTTTGCCCTCAGCGATTCCAGCGAATTAGGGTTGTAAGTTATATAGAAGCCCCAACGTATGCCAACGCCGCCGGTGGCCGCGCTTACATCCCGTATGGTGACCGTCGCAACGACCACAGTAAGGACAGCGAGCAGCGCAACCGGCAAAGCGGCCACTCTCACGATACGCGGTCTTTTCATGGTATCTCCTGCTTAGTTGTCATAACATCCTGCGCCGATTATAGAGGGTGAGGATGCGCAAGTCAAAAGATTGTGGATACTCCGCATAACTGCCGCCTAATAGCCTAACGTGCGTGCTGCAACTTGGTCGCACGACTTACCCTATTTACGACTTAAGACTGATTGACACCTCACGCATCGCCCATGTTATACTTAGTGAAGCTAACTATTTATCACCCTAATATATATGGCACATAGAATTGGAGTTTAGAGAGATGGCACACGCGATAAGGATCATGCCAGATAGCAAAGAAGCGGAGGCAATAATGGAGGCCGAGCGTCTTCACGACGAAGTGTTAGAATTGGCTGTTACCCATCTGATCGGCACCATGCCCAGGATGTTCAGGAACATCAAGCATGGTCTACGTTACACAGACGGTGATGGGCCATTTCGCGACCTGGGCGAGCAGCAAATCTGGGTGCTGTACAACCTGTCCCGAGGCAGGCAATTGACCAGTGAGCTTGCTCGTGCCTTCAATGTAACCATGCCAACCATCACACGCGCAGTAGATACCCTTGTGGAGAAGGGGTATGTCGAGCGCCAGCCTGACGACGAAGATAGGCGGCGCATTTATCTCCAGCTTACCGAGGCCGGGGCGCTGATAAGCGACTATGCTCACGCACAGTTTCGCTCCGCTGTATCGCGCTACCTATCCCCCCTCGGTGATAGCCAACTTCGCGACGTCGTACTCGCTTGCAAGCATCTCGGTGCGCTGCTGCCCGAAGGCTTGTACGATTACGAAGGGGTTTGCCCTGTCCGCCCTGATGAGCTTTCCAGGGACGAGAAGAACGCTTCGGGCGCGATTGCATAAGCGAATTGGTTCAAATAGGGCTGCACTAATCAAGACATTCGAGGAGAACGTACCATAATGGAAAATAGGACTGACAGAGGCCGGTCGGCGGCGCAAGGAGTCGTGGCGACCCAGGCCTCAACAGCAGCACCGGCGGCAGGCGCACAGCCAAAGGTTTATTCACGCGGGCAGGTGCTGGCGGTGATGGCGAGCGTGTTGCTCGGCATCCTGTTGGCTGCCCTTGACCAGACTATTGTAGGCCCGGCGCTCCCCAAGATTATCGGCGAGTTGCAAGGCTTCGACCAGTATTCATGGGTGGTGACCATCTATCTGCTCACCTCCACAATCAGCGTGCCTATCATCGGCAAGTTGTCCGACATGTATGGGCGCAAGTGGTTCTACGTAGCAGGCATCGTTACATTTGTGATCGGCTCGGCTTTGTCGGGCTTGAGCGCTGATATGCTCCAGCTAATCATCTTCAGGGGCTTCCAGGGTCTTGGAGCCGGTATGCTGTTCGGTATCGCGTTCGCCATCATAGCCGATGTTATTCCTCCGGCGGATCGAGGCAAGTGGCAGGGTGTGTTTGGGTCGGTGTTCGGCCTGGCTTCGGTAGTTGGTCCCACCATTGGCGGTTTCCTCACCGATAACCTGAGCTGGCGCTGGGTTTTCTACGTAAATGTGCCCGTAGGTGTGCTGGCTATCGCTGTGCTGCTATTCTCCTTCCCAAGAGAGGATAGAGCGCACGTTCAGAAGTCAATCGACTGGATCGGCGCTGGGGCGCTGGTTGCTTCTATCACGCCGCTCCTGTTGGCACTGTCGTTCGGTGGCAAAGATTGGGCCTGGGACTCATGGCAGATCATCGGCTCGTTCGCGATGGCCGCGATCTTCCTGGCCGTCTTCCTCTTCGCCGAGAGTCGAGCCAAAGAGCCTATCATCCCGCTCGATATATTCAAGAACGACATCTTCACCGTGTCCTCAATTACGGTCTTTATGACCGGCCTGGGGCTGTTCGGGGCTGTGATCTACATACCCCTCTTTATCCAGGCCATCCAGGGTGGTAGCGCCACCAGCAGCGGCAACGCTGTTACCCCCATGACCCTGTCAATCGTGGTTTCCAGCGTGATCACAGGCCAGATCGTGTCGCGCCTGGGTAAGTATCGGATCATAGGTATCGTGGGCATGGCGATGGTGACGCTCGGCATGACCCTGCTCTGGACCATGAATGTGGATACACCCCGACTGACCACTATCATCTACATGATCATTATGGGTCTGGGGTTGGGTGTGGCCTTCCCGCTCTATACATTGGTGGTGCAGAATGCATTCCCCTTCCAGCGCGTCGGCGTGGTAACGGCGGCTCTCCAATTCTTCCGCTCGATCGGTAGCACGGTGGGCACAGCGGTGCTCGGTACGCTGGTGAACACCCAGTTCCACGACCGCTTCCCAGTGGAGTTGGCTAACCAGGTCAAGCAACTCCCGCCGGATGTGGCCTCTAACATACCTGTAGATCAACTTGTGGCCCATCTTGGCAACATCAACCCACAGGCGCTGTTGAGCGATGGTGGCGTGGATGCGCTGACCTCCCAACTTACCCAGAGTGGGGTGCCATCAACGTTCGTAGGCACTCTCGTCGACCTGATTTTCAAGGCTATGAAGCCCGCCCTCTTCGGCGGCATCCAGACCGCCTTCCTCATCGGCGCGATAATGCTGGCGCTCGGCCTGGTCGCCACGATCTTCCTCCGCGAAATCCCGTTGCGCAAGAGCAATATGCCGGTCGCGGCGATGGCTGAAGGTGGTCACGTCTCACCGGAGGAAGGCCAGCCGGGAGCCAATGGGCGTGTGCCCGCTGCGAGCAGCGGCAACCGGACTTCCGGCAACGGGTATCGTCCAACCCTCGAAGGCGAACTGGCCGAAGCAGGCCAGGAGTTCGCCGCAAGCGGCCTACCGGGCGCTACCTCCCTCGACGCCGACTATGAACCACGGGTTGGCGACGCGGAATGAGTCTCACATAATCTGGTTCTAAAAAGGCAAAAATGGTGGCGCAGCCACCATTTTTGCCTTTTTAGGGACTCTCAAGAAATTAACAAGCCTGGGAGTAGAGTGGAGCAGGAGTGATGTCGAGAAACCATTTGCCCAACGTTTTATGGCGTATGAGTTGCCCTTCTACTGCCTTCATCGCCTCTTTGCTCAGTTTCACCCCACTGGCATACCTTGTTGTCACCAGTTCCACTGCCGGTCGGCGCCCCTTCCAGGTCATCGTCCCCGCATACGCAATTACTGCCTCTATGGAGTCGAGTAATGCACCGTTCCAATGGTTTTCCAGGATGCCCCAACAGCGCTCAACCGCATTGTACTTGCTGTGGTACGGTGGGTAGTAAGCCAGCCGCACCTTTATCCCGTAGTCCGATGCGAAATTCAGCAGTCGCTGCACGAATTGGGTGCGCCGACTGTGGTTCTCCGGTCCATTATCCAGATTGATCACCAGCGTCCTGATTGTGGCGAAGCGACTGCGCACGCTCTGCCACCACTGCTCCAGACAATCGACCAGGCAGTCACTCGTCACTTTGGAAGTAATGCCATATAGAAACAATTCGTTCGACTGGGGTAGCATAATCCCCACTGGCGTCACCTTTGCCAGCGCTTCAAAGTCGTGGTCAGCGGCTGCGGTCGGCACACGAGACTTACCACCACGGGAGAATGGCCCGACTAAAACAGCCGCTTTGGCGTCCATAGAAATGCGCAATTCCCTCTCATTAGCATCGGCTGCGCGATTGACCGCATTTACTTGCTCGAAGATGGCATCAGTTTGGGGGACTTTTTTTGGGGTTGCGACTTGGCAACCTTCTTGGGGTAGTAGCCCAGGTCATTCAACTTGCCCCCGATGGTTTCTGGGGTAGGCAACTGCGGGTCGGTGTAGCCCTTTTGCGCGATCAACTGACGGCGCACTTCGGCGGCAGAGAGGCGGGTATAGAGGCGGTTAGTACGAAACTGAGGATCAGCCTGGCTCTGGCTATCGACTATAGCTTGCAGATCCGGTAATAGGTTGGGCAGATGAACTTCTGACCGCTTGCGGCCACGCGCAGCGAAAGCATCGACACATCTGATGCCAGTGTCAAGTTCATGGATACCTTTGCGAATAGTCATGCGGCCCCAGTGCAGTTCACGGGCTGCGAGAGCTTGACCACCAGGACCGAGTTCTTTGACGGTACGGGCCATAAACAAGCGGCGGTCACTGCCTTTGAGGGACTTAGCGGTCTCGATTAGCATTGTCTTGAGAGAGTTGGTTAGTTCCATCAACATACCTCCAGAGTGTGATCACTGGAGTATAACACCAGAAGAGGCTAGTTTATTCATCGAGAGTCCCTTAGAAAGCTAAGGGCAGGTTGCTGGAAAAGGGGGTGCATGGGCGCTCCCCTGCCGGGCGGGTGCCCTTTGGCGACTGGGGCGTCTCGCAACTCTTCACTCACTATTTACTCCCCTCTCTCCCCTCTCCTCGCTTCATGCAAGGAGAAGGGTGCTAGCCCGCACTCACCTATGGGTTCCAACGCAAAACCCATCCCAAACTCATGTCGATCCATAGCACATCTATTCGTCTATATATCAGACGAGGGCACAGGCTGACACTCTCGTCCGAGATGTATAATCCAACAGATATGGACCAGAGTTAGGAGGACCAAGAAAATGCCGCGTTACATGTTGATCCTGAAGGATAGCGGAGACGACTGGGCAAGCTATACGCCTGAGCAGGCCCAGGGAATGATGCAGAAGTATTACGATTGGTCGCGTGAGATAGCCGAGAAGGGCATCTCCCTGGCGGGCGACCCCCTGACCGAGGGTGGCCGCGTGCTCGCGGTGCGGGATGGTGCTGTGGTAGACGGCCCGTACACCGAGACCAAAGAGAGTATCGCCGGGTACTACATCATCAAAGCCGGCGACTACGACAGCGCCGTAGAAATCGCGAAGGGCTGCCCTGCCCTGCTTCACGGCGGTATCGTAGAAGTCCGCGAAGTGCAGGAAGTTTAGCGTCGCTAGCACACCAGGGGCGAGGCATAACTCGCCCCTACACCCCAACAATCCATTCCACATTCCGAACTCCGAACTTCCCACTAAAAAACTGTACCAAAGTACACCCCAAAACCTGTCCCGTTTTGCCCCACCTTTACCATATAGTACCCACCTTTACCATATAGTATATGAGGGCAAGAATAACCATCCATCTACCACATATCAAAAACCATAACGATTGATCGTACGAAATATGGGACCGAACAGGAGGCAACCATGTCCAATATTATTCACACACAAGCTACCGTTGAACGTGAGCCTGGGCGAGCCTTTGAACTGTTCGTCGAAAGCAGTTTGGTAGGCTCGTGGCTGGTCGACCGGGCCGAGATCGAGCCGCGAGTTGGTGGCAAGTACGATGTGTTGTGGGACTATGAGCATTACACAGCGGGTACGGCGGGCTGCAAGGTGACGGGAATCGAGCTGGGCAAGTTCATCCCATTCGAGTGGAAAGGTCCGCCGCAGTTCCAACACACCATGAACGAGGCCGATCCCCTAACGCATCTGGTCGTCTTCTTCATACCTTCAGGAGAGTCCAGCACCGAAGTGCATCTCATCCATACAGGGTGGGGTAGCTCGCCCGAATGGGAGGAGGCGCGACAGTGGTTTGTCGAAGCCTGGGAGCTGGCCTTCAGCCATCTTGCAAAGCACGTTGCGAGCGCCGTCCCCGTCGCGTAGGCTTGTTATGGATAACGCCAACGTTTCCCTGGCAGTTGCCCATCTGTTCCGTCATCAAGCTGGGCAGGCGGTTTCCACTCTCACGCGCATCTTCGGCCCGGAGCATCTGGACCTGGCCGAGGACGTGGTTCAAGACACTCTGATCAAAGCCCTCAAAGTGTGGCCCTACCAGGGCATCCCGGAGAACCCGGCTGCGTGGATCATGCGGGTCGCCAAGAACGGCGCACTCGACGTGCTCAGGCGCGAACGAAGTCTACGCGACAAGGTGGACGATATCGCTCGCTTGCCCGAACATAGCTCGGTCCACACCGACGAGGTCGACATAGATGGCGACCGTGAGTTATGGGATGATCAACTTGGCATGATGTTCATGTGCTGCCACCCTGCCCTGTCGCGCCCCGCCAGGGTGGCCCTCACCCTCAAGACGCTGGGCGGCTTCGGCGTGCCCGAGATAGCACGGGCCTTCCTGGCCGAAGAAGCCACGATTGCTCAACGGTTGGTGCGGGCCAAGCGCACCCTGCGAGAAATGCGCGTACCCTTCGAGATGCCTGAGCGCCAGCACCTGCCCGCCCGCCTCGATTCGGTGCTCGATGTCCTCTACCTCCTCTTCAATGAGGGGTACAGCGCCCACAGCGGAGCGGAACTGGTGCGGCAGGACCTCTGCGCCGAGGCGATCAGGCTGACATCCATGCTGGCCCAACACCCCGTTGGCGATCTGCCCAGGGTGCATGCCCTTCTTGCGCTGATGCTGCTCCAGGCGTCGAGGTTGCCAGCGCGTACGGACGACCATGGCAATATCCTCTTGCTGCGCGAGCAAGATCGCTCCTTGTGGGATCGCGCCTTGATTAACATGGGCTTGACCGAGTTGGCGCAATCCGCTACCGGCGATACGGTCAGCGAGTACCACCTGCAAGCAGGCATCGCATCCATCCATGCCCTCGCGACCACCTACGAGGAAACAGAGTGGTGGCGAATCTTGATGCAGTACAACGCCCTTATGCAGATCGCCCCCTCACCCGTGGTGGCGCTCAACCGGGCGGTGGCGCTGGCGATGGTGAAAGGCCCGCAGGTGGGATTGCAAGAGTTGGATCGCGTAATGGGTATGGCCGGGATGGAGGGGTATTATCTCTTCTATGCGACTTTAGGCGAGTTCCTCAAAGAAACGGGTGACAGGGCGGGTGCGGCAGTGGCCTATCGTAGCGCGCTCGACCTGGTAACCACCGCTCCTGAACATCGGTTCTTGCAGAGTAAACTGGCCGAGTGCGAAGTCGAATAACGGTGGGAGAATAAGTCACAAAAATGCGCAACCTTGCGATCATTTGTTCGTCCAATGGATGGGCACCCAATAATTGTCGAGGAGATTATGATGGCAAGGTTTCGGAGAGGGGCGCAGCTTATCGCGCTGATCGCACTCTTCATATCGCTCTTCCATGCGCCTCAGGTACATGCTCAGAGCGACACGCGATACTTCCCTGAGACAGGGCGGACGGTCCAGGGACGCTTTCTTCAATATTGGAACGACAACGGTGGTCTGATGCAGCAGGGCTACCCGATCTCTACCGAGATGCAGGAACGCTCGGATACGGACGGCAAGATATACACAGTCCAATACTTCGAGCGGGCGGTGTTCGAGAAGCACCCTGAGAACGCATACCCATTTGATGTGCTTTTGAGCCTGCTGGGCGTGCAGAAATATAAGTCGAAGTACCCGGACGGCGCGCCTAACCAGCGCCCGAACGACGAAGCAGGCTCGGTCTACTTCAAGGATACGGGCAAGCGCGTGGGCGGCTCCTTCCTGGTCTACTTCAACGAGTTTGGTGGAGTGCCCCAACAGGGCCTGCCCATCTCAGATGAGTTCCAGGAGAGGTCGGAGCTTGACGGCAAGGTGCGCACCGTCCAGTACTTCGAGCGCGCCGTGTTCGAGTGGAACCCCGACAACACGCCTCCATACAATGTGTTGCTCGCGCAGTTGGGCACATTCGCCTATAAGGCGAAATACGAGCAGCCCGCCCCGCCCCCCTTACTGGAGCCACAACTCCCTGAGCCGCTCGACCCCACCAAGAACCAATATTCCCCTCAGGCTTCGGGACGCTATATGGTCTGGAATGAAGGCAACGTATCCGGCTCTTATGGGCAAATCCCAATCGAATTCGATATTCGAGCCTTGGACCTCGCGACCAACAAGCCAATAACCGTCACAACCGCACCGGGAAATCAAATTGAGTTCGCGCTGGATGGCTCGTTAGTAGCATGGGAAAACGAGAACTATGGCTGCGACAACTGCCCACCCAACGGTCTGTACGCCACCGACCTTGCGACCGGGCAGGAATACGTGATCGCACTGGACGACGTAAGCGGCAACCCGTTAACTATGCGCGACCCCGCTGTGGCAGGAAGATACGTGATCTGGCGAGAGATCGGCAACAACAATAGACAACGCCTCCTTATGGAAAATGTCGATACAGGCGCTAACTTTGAGCTACGATCTCTACTTGAGGGCACACCGGATGTGCAGACGGATATAGGTAATGTGCAGGGCAGTGGCCGGTTCGTAGTGTGGAGTGAGAGGTCCGGCATTGCTTTGCCATCCGATCCCGGCAACAGTAACCCTCTCTATCCGTTCAGCATCCATGTCTACGATATTGCTACAGATCGCCAGTTTGTCGTGATGCAAAACGACACGCCGGGCGCAATTACCTATGATATTCCGGCGTTCTCTTTGAGCGGCAACACACTGGCGGTGGCGGACAAAGAAGGCAATATCATCCTCATAGACCTCGTAACGCGCACGCAGGTTGATATGCCCATCGCTCAGGATGTATTCGACCTGCACCTGTACGGTGATAAGCTCCTGATCAACACAACCTTTGAGTCTACCGACATCTGGGGCCTTGACCTATCCAAGCCTGAACACGAGCCTGTGCCTTTACTGCAACCTCCCGCGGGCACGCCTGCCCAACGGATGCCAAGATATACGGCCACGATAGCGGGTGACTGGCTGGTATGGAGCGAGGCCACCGCCCCCCAACCAAGACTATCTAAGAAAATGCTGGACCTGACTCCTGCTGGGCCATCGAGCGAGTTGTTGCCCCCGCTGCCACCGCCCGATAAATACAGGGAGCAGAATCTGGTAGCCGCTTCCGACCACGCTGTGGTCTGGTGGGATTGTGCCGTCAATGGGCGAACCGAGGGCCAGCCTGTGTGCAGGTTGCGCGGCTTCAATCTTGGTCTCAATACGGAATTCACGACCCTACCGGACCTGAACCCGGAAACGGCTGTTGAGGTGGTATTGTCGGGTGGCCTGTTGGTATGGCGCACCAACTCGATATGCTCCGGCTGCCCAGATATCGGTATCTATGCTGTCGACCTCGATAGTGGGAAGTCATACACAGTAGTCAGCGGTCCAGTGAATAGATACAATGTGGCCGCTTACGGCAACACCGTTGTATGGATAGAGGAGGACGCGAACTCGGTGCGGGTGATGGGCAAGAACCTTGACACAGGCGAGTACAAGAACTACAGAGAGCTTAGTACGACCCCACCCACTATCTCCAACCTCCAGATCACCGACCAGTACCTCGCGTGGAATGAGCAGGACACCGAACACCTGGATGGTAAGAAATCGCATATCCAGGTCTACAACCGAGGCACAGGTGATCTGTCTAGAGCCTACTCCTACGACTGGAACGAGTTCACGATCAGGTCCTTACGTATCGCGCTAGATGGCACCCGCCTGGCCGTGAAGTATGCCGATACCTTCTTCGTGCGCGACCTGTTGAACGATACCGACACGAACCTGGACGGAAGCAGTTTCACAGTGTGGATGCAACTAAGAGAGGATGCATTGGTATACGCAAGCGCGCCAACAGACCCCGGCCCCTACGGCGGCATCACAGGCGTGGGCATCTACGGGATCGACCTCAAAGACCCTGGGAACACTCTTACCCTGGTGCCCAGGCATGAATCGGGAACTGAGTACTACACAAGTGCGCTGGCGGGCCCCTGGCTCATCTATTCCAACCGCAACGCCCAACAATCGCGTCTGCTGTCTCTACGGCTGCCCGAGTCGCTTTGGAGATAGGGCAGGCGGTCTGAGAGGGGTAAGAGGCAAATCGCATACCAATCACCCCTATTATTAGATGCAGGTTTGCGAACACAGAATCTGTTTCTAAGAACGCCCCTCCCCAAAACTTGGGGAGGGGTTGGGGTGGGGTCTTTGGGTACTACCGAATTGCTCTATACATGAACCTAAAATTCGGGGTGACTGCCGTTCCTGTCGGATGCTTGGGCGTCTTCTCAGCGTGGGACTAGAACCACACGAAGTTATCTTCGTTGACGACCACATCGAATGCACCGATGGTGCTTGCGACCTCGGCATCCACGGCGTACTGTACAGGGACAATGCCCAACTAATCGGAGAGATTCAGGCACTTCTCGCGTCGGAAGAGTAGCGCACGAAAGATATCCCTGCCCGTTGGTGGGGTCAAAGAGGATCACAGTGCGGTGAATTCAGGCTTGCCTATGCAGGCCGAGAAATCGCCCGTGGCCCGTGCTACCTGCCTGTATGCCAGTTGGAGCGTCATAGCTTCTTTCAGGTGCGCAGAAGCCAGGTCGCAACGCCCCATCAGGGCATTGACGCGAGCCATATTGAAGTGAGCCTCGGCATACTGAGGCTTGATGTCGATGGCGCGGCTGAAATCGACTATGGCGGCAATATAGTCGCCTTTCTGGGCGAGCACTGCCGCGCGGGTGTTGTAAGGCTCAGGCTGGTTGGGGTTTAGCTCGATGCAGCGCGTGAGGTCGGCGTATGCCGCGTCCCACTCGCCGAGCATAGCATAGACGCTGCCGCGATTGTTCAGTATGTCGGCGTCATCTCCCCTAAGCTCAAGAGCGTGAGAAAAGTCCTGGATGGCGAGAGGAAGCGCCCCGTCGTTGGCGTAGAGGATGCCCCGATTGTACCAGTAGCCGGGGTTGTCGGGGTCCAATTCTATCGCCTTCGAGAAAGACGCAATAGCCTGCCCTGCCATATTCTGCGTTGCCTGGGCAATCCCCATAGTGTTGTAGCGATTAGCTTCGGCCTGGATGTCAGTAGACGCATTGTCGTTCATATTGGGTCCCCTGTTGCATTATAACGCCAGGGCGCACAAGTCGGTAGTCAGAACCGGCAACTCGTCACTCGCCACTCGCCACTCGCCACTCGCCACTCGCCACTCGCCACTCGTCACTCGTCCTCTGACTACCTACCACATTTCCGAAAGTCCCATGATTATGACCCCCCAATAGGCTATTGTTCCAACATGACGCTGTTGGTAGGATATCATCGGAGGCAGTGTCACTATGAAGATACAATCTAAACTATTGGGTGGACGCTTTGGCAAACGCAGTCAATCTGGCGAACAGGGGGAGACAGCAGTAGCAGCAACAGCAATGGCGGGTGCGGGCGAAGGCACCTCGCTTACAAACACCAACTCGACTGTAGCCATGGGTACAAATCTGCGCTCGCTTGGCTCGGAGTTGCAACAGGCTGCACTCCAGAGCACATTTGACTATCCCAAGAACAGGACTTTGATCACAAAGACAGTGGCGGCCCTGTTGTTGATGTTATCCTTCGCTCACGCAGGTCTCACCCTTATCCCCATGAGGGGAGTGGTCGGCAATTGGACTCACACATTTCTTAGTTGGTCCGCTCTTGGGCTGGCCCTGGAAATCGCGGTTGCGGGATTCGTAGCAGCCGTGCTTGTCAATCTATTTCCCGCCATCAGGATCAACCCACAGGGGCTAGGCGTGCCTGAGCTAACAGGCTGGCGCATGATCCCCTGGAAACAAGTAGAAGTGATCCGCGTAATGGAGCTTGGCGGCTGGCTGGGCAAGGGACGCTACCTGGTGATGGTCCCGTTCACGGGCAAGACAACTCCGCGCACTCCTGCCCCTATGCTCCGCTGGATACCTGCTCTGTTCGGCGCTTCTCGTGAGGGCGAGCGCGGCGTGATGATCACCTCGGACATTAAGAGTTTTGAGCGCCTGCTCCAGCTTATTGTTTCATATATGGCGAAGGCTTCGGGCACGAGCGGTGGGGGCGTGGTGATCGAGTCTTATGTAGACGAAGAAGTTACGATGAACACTGCCCAACTCATGCTAGACCCGGAGGCGGCGCTGGAGAGGTTGTCGCGGTATACCATCGCTACCGTGACACCGGACCCTTACGGGGTAACAGAGATCGACATAGATCCGCCCGTGAACTGGACGCGGATGCTGCTCCGCCAGGTGCCTATCGCTTTACTCCCTGCGCTTATGTTGTTCACAGAGGTAACGGTTAGTGTGGGCGACAAGCCCTTCCTGGGATTACATGCTGCGTGGGCCGTATTTCTCCTTTTGCTAGGGCTGGCCGAGCTACCCTTCGTAGCCTACTTGATCCAGGCTGTAGGCGAGCTGATGGTAGGTGGCGGAAAATTCAAGCGATCGGTGTGGGCCTATGCGGAACTGCAATTGCCCCGCGCAATAGCGATCTTGCTGGGGCTGGCACTTCTTGGCGTAGGATTACCCATAGGTTTCGCGCACGCGCTTTGGTTGGCGGGCATCGCCCTGACCACTCTGCTGACGACACGCTATGTACAAAAGCTCTACTACATGCCACTGCTACATGCTGTGCCTGCGGCAATCGGTGTGTTCATCTACCAGATGCTGATCCTGGCCCTCTATTTCGGGGTGAGATAGATGCTTGGTGCGCAAGAAAAGCGCTATACAAACAAAAACCCGCGCTTGTGGGCGCGGGTTTTTGTTTGTATTCAATTATACTCAGGAACGGGCCTCCACTACCAATCGGATAGCGGTGCGCTCCTCGTCAGCGATCACCACGTCGATGAAGGCGGGCACGACCACTATATCTATCCCATTAGGCTGCAAATAATCGCGCGCGATAGCAATGGCTTTCACAGCCTGGTTGGTTGCGCCTGCGCCTATGGCCTGAACGTCGGCTCGCCCATGGTTGCGGATGACGGCTGCGATAGCGCCGGCTACCGCACTCGGCCTTGAATGAGCGGATACTTTGAGTACCTCGGTTCCATCGCCTCTATAGTCCGAAGTAGTGTTGACGTCGACCGTGTCACTCATATCACTTTCGCCCCCTTCGCGACCGTCGCGAGTAGCTGTAAGATTTGTGGTGTGTGCAGTGTCCATGCTTGCCTCCAATGGAGAAGTTTGTATGACGTATGGTTTGTGCGGGGCCTCAGGATAGCGGAGTGCTGGGTGTATAGTTTGGTGCATTGGGTGTGTATGAGGGGGCGGAGATTATATAGGTCGTTGCTCTGTTATTACCTCAATACCCACATACCTCTAGTCTAGTGCCATGGGCCCTGGTCTTTTCGCGTATGCGTGAGAAGGACGCTGCTATAACCCTCCACAGCGCCCTTCTCAATCTCTTCAGGAGTTACGAGCCATGAGTACCTATACTTATAAAGCCATAGGGTCATAATTCGTAATTAGCCTTACTTAGCGTACTCTATGGCGCGGGTCTCTCGCACAACAGTGACCTTGATCTGGCCCGGATATTCCAGGCTTTCCTCGATCTTCTTGGCGACATCCCGTGCCAGTCTCATCGCCCCCAGATCGTCGATACTTTCGGGCTTGACGAGCATTCGTACCTCTCTACCTGCCTGGATCGCGAAGCTCTTTTCAACTCCCTCGAATGAGTTGGCAACCGCCTCGAGTGCTTCCAGGCGCTTGATATAATTTTCCACGCTGTCTCGGCGCGCGCCGGGGCGTCCGCCCGAAAGAGCATCGGCGGCCTGTACTATCCAGGCCTCAACAGTTTCGGGTTCTTCCTCGTTGTGGTGTGCCGCGATAGCGTGTACTATCTTCTGCGACCGGCCAAGCCGCTTGGCTAGCTCTGCTCCGATAATGGCATGTGGCCCTTCGACCTCGTGGTCTACGGCCTTGCCGATATCGTGCAGGAGGGTAGCAGTCTTCGCTACGTTCACGTCGGCTCCGATCTCGGCGGCGATGGCAGCGGCTATGCGCGCGGCCTCCACCACGTGATGGAGCTGGTTTTGCCCGTAGCTGGTGCGATACATCAGCCTGCCCAGCAGCTTGATCAGGTCAGGGTGCAAACCCTGCACGTTAGCGGCGTAGGCGGCTTTCTCCCCCTCTTCGCGCATTTGATTCTCGACCTCTGCCTTAGCCTTGCTCACCACCTCCTCGATACGTGCGGGGTGGATGCGGCCATCAGCGATCAACTTGGTCAAAGCCCTCCGGGCCACCTCACGGCGAACCGGGTCAAACGCCGACAGAGTGATGGCTTCCGGGGTCTCATCTATGATGAGGTCAACCCCCGTGGCCTGCTCGATTGCGCGGATGTTTCGTCCTTCGCGGCCTATAATCCGGCCTTTCATTTCTTCGTTGGGCAGAGGCACTATCGAAACGGTGATTTCAGGTACATATTCTGAAGCGGCCCTGGAAGCGGCCACCGAGAGTACCTTTTTGATGCGCATATCGGCCTCTTCTTTAACTTCGGCCTCTATTTCGCGGTACCGCCGGTTGGCATCTATCCGCACTTCCTCTTCGATTTCCTGGAGGAGTGCGTCCTTGGCCTGGTCTACGGTCATGCCTGCTACTCGCTCAAGCTCTTTGCGGCGCTCTGCTTGTAGATCGCTGATACGCGCCTCCATAGCCTCAAGCTCGCGCTCCTTGGTCTGAAGGGCGCGTTCCCGTTTCTCGGTGCTGTCTATCTTGCGGTCAAGGGTCTCCTCTTTCTGCTGGAGTCTTCGCTCCTGGCGCTGCACTTCGGCTCGCCTTTCGCGGTACTCGTTCTCGACCTCCGCACGTACCTGGTGCGATTGGTCTTTCGCCTGGAGGATCATCTCTTTCCGCTGGGCTTCGACCTCCCGGAGAGCCACTTGGGCGCGCTCCTCGGCGGTCTTCACCTGATCGTCGGCCAGCTTTTGTACACGGCCAACGTCTGCCCTCGAATGGTTCCACGCGACTACTACGGCCACTGCCACCAAAAGGAACACAATAGCAGCGCCAGCAGCTAGCCACGTTAGCAGTTCTGGCATAAAACACCTCCCTATTCTCTTGTTAAGGTACGTTGTCTACAACGTAGTAATAGATCGTTGTTCCGTGGGCCGGTTTAGGACCTACGGGACACCTGCGTGCGTTTGGATATGTGTTCCTGCCTGGGTTCGGCAGCCTCATAACCTGCAAGCGCAGGCGTAGTTAGGCAAACAGCTTAGCAATGAAGCTAATTTGTATAACCTGTATCATACGATGGATATGGGCTTATGTCAAGGGTCTCTAGTTTGACATCCAGGGCTGATGCAAAGTCGAAATAGAGGAAAAGAGGATAGACAAGCAAATAGCACCCGCTTGGGATAAGATGCGAGTTGCAACAACCATCAAACCCAAGAAAGGTGCTATGTGAGATGAAATGTACCATGCTCCCCCTTGACGTGCAACTGCCCCAAGAGCCATTCGCCTTCAGTCTGCAAGCTCTTGTAGAGAAACTACACTCAGTACAAGATCTGCGAGATCCAAGAGGAGTGCGCTACCCATTGAGTGTGGTGCTGACAGTGGCCGTGCTCGCCAAGCTGGCGGGTCACAGCCAGTTGAGGGCTGTGGCTGAGTGGGCCTCCTTGCGCTCAGAACAACTCTGCTCGCTGCTGGGTTTTGGCAGAACTACTCTGCCACACCCTACCACCTGGGGGCGCATCTTTGGCACAGCTCTCGACCCTTGTGCTCTGGACCAGGTGGTAGGGGAGTACTTCAAGGAGTTGTGTCAGCCTTCTATACACAGGAAGCGCAATCGTCGAGGAGGGTTGGTGCTCACCATTGACGGCAAGACGCTGAGGGGTACGATCCCGTTGGGCAACACACAAGGAGTGCATCTGGTGTGTGCCTACTTACCACAGGTGGGAGTGGTGCTGGCTCAAGTAGAGGTAAAACACAAGGCTAACGAGTTGACAGTGGCTCCCACTCTCCTTGCCCAACTTGACCTTGAAGGTGTAGTGGTAACAGGAGATGCTATGTTTGCCCAGCGCAATCTATCTGCTCAGATCGTTAGAGGGGGAGGAGAT
The DNA here is from genome assembly GCA_963797095.1 of uncultured Chloroflexia bacterium. Lineage (GTDB taxonomy): Bacteria > Chloroflexota > Chloroflexia > QHBQ01 > JADMIH01 > JADMIH01. The sequence goes on from CAWCNY010000002.1 coordinate 1,130,585, forward strand.
TACCTGTGGAAGGTGAAGGAGAACCAACCGGAGTTGCTCGCCGATATCCGCACGCTGTTTGATCCTCCACCTGCCCTCCAACCGACCAGGACTGAGGCTCCAAACTTCGCCTTGCCCTCCGATCTAGAGTGGGCAAGCAGTGTGAGCAAAGGGCATGGACGAATAGAAGAGCGCACAATATGGGTGAGTTCGGCTCTGTGTGGGTACTCAGATTGGCCGCATTTGGAGCAGGTGTTCAAGCTCAAGTGCCGGGTGGTAGACGGATTGGGTCAGATAAAGGAGATGGTGCATTACGGAGTAACCTCTCTGCCAAGTGCAGCAGGGTCGCCCCGCAGGCTCTTGGCGGTGGTAAGAGAGCATTGGGGAATAGAGAACGGGTTGCACTATCGCCGAGATGTAAGCCTGGACGAGGACTATTCCCAGGTAAGGGTAGGACATGCACCGCGTGTACTGGCGACTCTCAACAACATTGTGGTAGGGTTAGCAGCTCATCATGAGCAAGCAAATCTGCCTGCTGCTCAACGCGCCTTCCACTACCGCTTGGAGCGTGCCCTTTGGACGAGGTCCCTCTCATGATAGACTTTGCATCAGCCCTGGTTTGACATCCCATCATAACTCTTCGGGAGGCTTTGGTTGCCAGTCGCCGAGGAACTGTGCAATTCTGAGTGGGAACTTGGCATGTTCTTGGTAGTAGGCTTGCAAAACCGCCTCAGTCACCATCCTCTCCATCAACCGTTGCAACCCACGTGTCAGCACCACCTTGCCTGGCTTACGATCTTTGTGCGGCTCAAAGCCTCCTAATCTGGCGAGCAGTTGCACTTCCTCCCACTCCCAAGTCACTCCCAATTCGTACAGAAAGCCCGCCGCTATCCATGCTAAGGCCACCAACGTGCGTACTCCCTCCAAATCAAGCACCTGCACCTGTTCCCAATCCACGCATTCTTTGGTGAATTTGAAGCTGTCCCCCACAGCCCACCGCTGGCGATACATCTGGAAGATACGCACTGCCCCTGCCGCATCTTCTATGGGCCAATCGGTTAGCAGCAGCCACGGCTCCCAATTGCTGTCCACTATCCGCACCTCCACCAACCACATTTGTTTGGTTACACTCTTGCCTGGCCTTGCCTGGCCTTGCCTGGCCCACGGCGACGGACATTGGTGCGGTAGTCCAACTCCAATGGGTAAGCACTGAGTAGTGCCTGCACACGCTGGCGCTTGGTCATTCGTTGTCCTTGCAAGCGTATCTCCAACTCGGTGTTTGCCGTTGCCAGCTTTCGTACCTGTGATTGGGCTTGCTCGATAGAACCACTCTGCCGATAGAACCACTCTGCCGATAGAACCACTCTGCCGATAGAACCACTCTGCCACTGGTCCTGACCGTGCCTGTCCAAGTAGCGCACTGCTCGCTCACTTCCCTCCTCTTGCCCATTTATGATGGGATGTCAATCTCTAGAAGTATGGAAAGATGACAAAGAGGAAGGACGAAGGTGCTGATGCCTTCGTCCTTCCTCTTTGTCCCTAGTAGAAGTAGCTACAAGATGCTACCCCATCTTACCTCATGCTACCTCGATGGTGTCTGGCAACCGGGTAAGAATGTGTTAGCCACTATCTTACTCGCCTGTCCTCTGGTGGCATTGGAGCCTGGCCTGAAGTATGGCAGGTTGGCAGGGCCTACACATGGCTCTCCCACTCCTCCACATGCGTACCCGTTCATCACTCCCAATGCTGTCAGCCTCCAGATGTACTCGTAGAATGTTGACCCTGGCAGCACGTCCTGGAACTGCTGAGAGCCTGCCGGTGCTGTCAGCCCTGCTGCATTCGAGATTATCTTCGAGATTTGCCCTCTCGTGATGTTCGCATTAGGTCTGAAGTACGGCAGGTTGCCTGCACCACACGGTTCTCCTGCTCCACCACAAGGGTAGCCGTTGACATACCCTCTGATGGTCAGCTGCCAGATGTACTCAAAGAAGGTAGAGCCAAGAGGCACATCTTCATACTGCTGAGGACCTGTTGGGTCGTTGAAGCCAGCAGCATTGGAGGCTATCTTTGCGAGTTGTCCCCTGGTGACCAGGTTAGCAGGCTTGAAGCAAGGGTTACCTGTATCACAGCCTGACGAGTAGCCGTTGATAATGCCTCTACAAGCCAGGCACTTGATGTTGTCGTAGAACGTTGAGCCAGGCAGCACATCGGTGAACTCAAGGGTACATGCTGTGGGGGTAGCTGTCACCTCTCCCGGCGTATTCGTGGGGGCCACAGATGTAGACGTAGATGTTGCACCAGGAGGCGAGGTAGACGTTGCACCAGGCGGTGAGGTAGATGTGGCGGTAGCGGGTGGTGAGGTAGATGTTGAAGTGGCAGGTGGTGACGTAGATGTGGCGGGCGGTGTGGTAGCTGTCGATGTGGCGGGTATAGGTGTTATCGTAGGCGTGCCGCACGGTGGCGCTGAATAGGAAAGTAGCAGGCCATCGCTGATGGCAGTAAAGCACGAGTACTGTGTGAATTGAGTGGGGTTCCTCTGCACACCCAGCGTGGCATCATCGCCTGTCAGGCCCATTGTGCCGTAGATTACGTCGAACTTGTTCTGCCCTTCGTACAGGCGTATTTCGTAGTTGGTGTCGGTGCCGGGCTCGCATGTGGTAGATGTGTTGTACCCGCACGTTCTGAACTCCATATTGTAGATGCGGTTAGGTTCTACGCCGGATATGGATGTAAAGACACCCTTGCCGGAAGGCGTAGTGAGTTGGTCATCCCAGAAGGGGAAGATGGCGTAGTCGGTGATTGCAGCGCTCGCCAGGCAGTCATTATCGTATTCGTCGTTAGTAGAGACGAATTGCAGGTTGCCGTTAGAGCTTACATTGACCCCTGAGAACTGCTGGTCATAAAGTTGCACGGGGAACGGCAGGCTGACAAAGGTCATGCCGTCGTCGGTATGGTTGCCGATATCGTTTGTGCCCGGCACGATAGTGGCCGTGCCTGTGGCGACCGTGTAGTCCATAGCGCAGGCGGGCGTAGGCGTGGGTGTCCCCGGCGTGGGAGTGGTAGTAGGCGTCCCGCCTCCTCCTGTGCAAGGGTTGATCTCCACGGTATAAGACTCGCAGCCGAGGTTAGGCGAAAGCTCGTGTACCACCACGACCACGGCGTGCCCCGCCGGCACATTGACTGAGTAGCTGTATTGTGGGCCTCCTATGTCTCCATAGTCGCCCAGGTAGTTCTGAGCCAGGCTGGCCGGGTTGAACGTATCGAGGTAGGCGGCGCTACCTGTGGTGTTATCGCTACAGGCATTTGTCACTCGTATTGTGACGCATTGTGACACTGCTGTAGTGTTGGTATAGACGTAGGTGTCGTAGTGCCGCACGAAACCGTCGGCGGTGACTGAGCCGCTGTTTGGTGAAGCGCACGAGCTAGGCGGGTGGCCCCTGTTCACACGGCCTGTCTGGGTTGGGTCGCTGTTGGTGATCACGCCCGTGTATGAGACGTAACCTGTGCACGGTGTAGGGCTTGGTGGTGGCGTGGTAGGGGTCGGGTAAACTCCGGTAGCGGTCGGTACAGGGGTTGATGTACCGCCTGTGCAGCCGGGGAACTTGAATGAGCCGATGCGTGTTCGCCAGTTGCGCGGGCCGGTCTGGGCGAAGTACTCGGTGGTGTACCAGAAGGTGCAGTCGTCCAGCGGGTCGATGGAGATGCTGCTATAGTCGCCCCAGCGCGGTGCGGCGGCATTGGTCTCGGACCCACCGCCCGCTATGAGCGTTTCTTCTCCCTGCGACATCTGCCCCAGCGGGTCGCCCGCCAATCTACCTGCGTACCTTATCTCTGGGTAGATCGATGAGCTTGACGCACTGAAGCCGATTGCCATATCCCCCACATGGTCGAAGGTGATACTGCCCATCCACCGGAATATGCCGTCGGCAGGCGAGTATGTCCCCTCCTGGTAGACGGTAGGCGTGCCGTTAGGGTCGCGCAATTCATACCAGCGCGGGCCTACGGTCGATCCCGTATCGATGGTGTAATTGAGCGCAAGGGCCTCGTGGTCTCCGAAGTTGCGGTAGGCCAGCCTGTACATCAACCTGTCATTAAGGGGATCGACCTGCACCGATGTGCCCAATTGTGGTATCCCGCCCCGGTTGATGGTGAAGGGCGTGACCGCCAGGGAGGTGGGGCCTGTAAAGGTCGAGTTGGAGGGGGTGGTCCAGTCTACATGGAATTTGTAGAGGGCCAGGTGCGAGAGGTCGGGGTAGGTTACGAAGTAGTTCGGGCTGCCGGCCGGAGGTAGAGCGCCATCCAGGTCGGATGGAAGAAGGCCGCCGTCGGAGGAGCCGAAGAAGACCATGCGAGCCGTCGGGTCGCCCTCAAGCATGCGGGCCCGCTCGAAAGCGAAGTTGCCGCCGTTGTAGGGACCACCAAACTCGTTGGAGGTCATGTAGTACGCATCGGGCCACACGCCAAAGTGCGGGTAGTCCTCGAATGCACCGGGGGTGGGGCCGGATACGAAGTCGTAGCGATAATAGGTGCCCGCCGCGTCCTCGCTGGCCGAGATTGCGATGCACTGGTGGCTAGGGGTATTGGTAGTAAACTGGCTGATGAGCCACCTGCCCGCCATCGAGTCGTACAGGCCGATGACATCGCCATCATTATTGCTTTCGCACTGGCCGCCGAAGCCGGTCCAGATGGTGTTCATGTTGGTGGGGCCGTAGATAGACGTGCCGTTCCTGGCGAACACCTCGAATGTGGAGTTGACCGTCTGTACGTACTGGTTGCGCCCGATGTCGCCGTTGGTGTCGGGCGGTATGTAGCCATCGAGGTTGTACTGGCCCTCGAAGTTGGCTTCGGGGGTTGGCATTGTAAGAGGACCAGCCAGTTGCTGCCGGGTGGGGTCATCTCCCTTTAGGGTATCGCCGCCGGTGACGTTGCGCCGTTCATGCCAGTTTTCGTCGGGGCGCGTCTTGGGTGTGAGCTTGATCGGGTATTCGCGTATAGGGAGCGAGATATCGCTCCTGGCCGGGTAGCGGATGATAGGCTCGCCTGCGGCCAGCTTGCGGGCATCACCCTGCCAGTCGATGGTGGTCTCGTCGGTTGTCATCACCTTGACACGTGTGCCCGCGCTGGTCGATACAATCGAGTTGAGCGCGCTGAGGCCCGTGACGATGGCAAGCAGCATGAAAAGAGTGACGACTATACGGGTTGGCCTGTTTCTCATACTTGGCTCCTTCCTTCCTCACCTGATATGTGAAACGTGACAAATGGCTATCGTCTTTGGTCCCTTGAAATATCGGCAAATATATTCTTTCCCCTGCCGGGGACCAGGACCTGCCAATTGTACATCCATAACCACGCCCGCGCTAGCCTTTTGGCACAAGCATTTTGGTAAATTTGCGAGGTAGTCGGATTCGCCGTCATATACTAAATGGCATTGATAGCACAAATCTGGACAGGTTTTGGGGTGTACTTTCGGGTGGTTTCCGGATGTAGATGCACCAGTATGGCAGTTTAGATCTCGTAGAGCGCGAGGCATGCCTAGCCCCTACAAGTGGATTTCATGAGGGTTCGCCTAGATTATTCGTTGGTTCGTCGTCTTTCGTCCTTCAGCGGATCGTTGCTGTACACGCCGGGAAGAAGGTGTTGGCTACTATCTTGGATGTTTGACCTCTCGTAACGCTGTTGGCGGGGCGGAAGTATGGACGGTTGCCCGGCATGCATGGTTCAGGGTTGCCGCAGGGATAGCCGCTCATCACCCCCCTCGAAGCTAACCTTTCGATGAAGTCATAGAAGGTGGAGCCGGGTGGCACGTCCTCGAAGGTCTGCTCGGCGGTGGTATCGTTGTAGCCTGCCGCGTTGGAGACGATCTTGGCAAGCTGGCCGCGGGTGGCGGTGCCATTGGGCCGGAAGTAGGGGCGGTTGGCGGTGCCACATGGCTCGCCCGGCCCGCCGCAGGGGTAGCCCTGCATGACCCCCCTCGATGCAAGCCTGCCGATGAAATCGTAGAAGGTTGAGCCGAGCGGCACATCTTCGAATATCTGCACGCCGGGGTCGTCGTTGAAGCCCGCCGAATTGGATACGATCTTGGCTATCTGCCCCCTGGTAACGTCGTTGCCCGGCTTGAAGCATGGGCTACCCGTCTCGCACCCCTCCGCGTATCCGTTGATTATGCCGAGACAGGCCAGGCAGTGGATGAATGGGTAGAAAGTGCTGTCGTTCGGCACATCCATGAATGCAAGGGTGCATAGGGTGGCGGTAGCGGTGACGACAGCACTGGTGGATGTCGCTTGAGGTATGCCCGTCAGGATGGGCGTAGACGAGGGATTGGCGGGTGTCTGGCTAGGCAGGAGCGTGTTAGAGGGGGTGCCGGTTGGGTTGGGAGTGGCACTGGGACCGCCCGGCGTCTGGGTCGGTTCCGGCGTGTCAGTGGGGGGCGTGTCAGTGGGGTTAGTAGTGCCGCTCGCGGTCGGGGTGCTGGTAGCTGTGGCTGTAGCTGTGGCTGTGGTAGTAGTAGTGGGGGTGCCTGGGGTAGGGGTGGCGCAGCTACCGAGATTGAAGTACACCGAATCGCTGATCGACCCTCCGCACCGGTATTGCGTGTAAAAGACGCCGTCTTTTTGAACGCCCACAAGAGCCACGTTTTGAGATGTGGAACCGTATCTCAATTCAAAACGCGCCAACCCCTCACTCAACCTTAGCTCGAAGTTGACCCGGTCGCCGCATACTCCGCCTGCGAAGTAGCAACCCCTCCACTCTACATTGAAAGTGCGGAAAGGAGCAGTGCCCGATATCGACGTATAGATACCGTCGCCTGCGCTAGTGAGCAGCAGGTCGTCCCCGTTGGCGAAGATTGTGTATGTGGCGCTGGTTACGGGCATGCAAGTGGCCGCGAGGCCAGGGCTGCTCCCGAATGTGGCTATGCCGTTCGCGTAAACGTGCAACGTTGAGAAATACTGGTCGTAGAGCTTGTACGAGAAGGGCAGGCTGATCTCTACGCTACAATCGTCGCAGTTCGAGCCCGGAACAAAGGTAGTGCCCGGCACTATTGGGTCCGTGTTGGTCCCTGTAGTATAGTTCTGGGTTGGGCATAGGGTGGGGATGGTGGTGGGAGTGTAAGTGGGTGGCGGCGTAACAGGAGTGCCTGTGGTCGTATCGATCGTGAGGCACCACCCGTCTTCAATATAGCCGTCGAAGCCTGGGTAATCATCAACAATATAGAGGCTCCAGGTGCCGTTGGGGTCGGTACCGTTAAAGGCCGACAGCGTAGATCCCCAGGGTGCAGGAGGGGCGGGTGGCGGGTAGTTGTCGTCGTAAGGCGGGCTTTCGTAGTTGGTGGGGCTTACTATGAACGGGCTTGAAGGCGGGCACCCTACCTGTGGGAACTGCGGCGCTCCGTCCACAAACTGTATATCGACGTCATTGGAGTGGCAAGCATCCCCGGCGTCGGACAGGAGCACCACGCTCTGGCCCTGAGGCCCAACCAGCAGTATGTCGAGATCGCCCGTCCATTGCGTCTGCACGTTGCTCAGTGTGACGCTCATGCCCGTGATGGTGCCGCTAAGGCCGCTCACCTCAATATGCGATGGGTAGGGAGTGGCGGTGCCCCACTGAGGCCATGTGATCTCGTCAGTGTTGCAGAACGTATCGCCTGTGAAGGGTGTGGGTGAACTTGTGGGTGTGGAAGTGGATGGCGCGGTTGGAGTGCGCGACGCAGTTGAAGTAGGAGTGCTCGTTGGTGTCGAGGTTTGTGTGGGGACGATAGAAGGGGTTCCTGTGGCTGTGGGGCTGGCACCGGCAGGCGTGGGGGTGCGGGTTGGTGTGCCGCCACCGCCCGGCAGCACATCCAGGAAGATTGCGCTGATGGCCCCCCAGCTCTGGAAGCCTTCATAGCTGTTCACACCCCGCCCGCGTACCATCAGAAGGTGCCTGCCGGGCGTGAGGCCCGATGTATCGACGGTGGCCTGCACCCCCTCGGTAGCCGAGTTGAAGCTTCCGTCGATGGGTTGCATCGCTATGCCTGTGCCTCCCGCCCAGGGTGGGTTGTCAATGTAGTATTCGGCGGCGGCTACATTCTGGTAGTAGGTGTTCAACTCGTTTGGATTGTTGCTCGACCAGTTGTAATTGATACTGGCCGTCAGGTTCGCGGAGGTGCCCTGGGTGACAGTCATCGGGGTGGATACCACCGAATTTGTATCAGGGCCGCGCGTCATCAGGTAGGGCTGGCGCGCCAGCTTGCTGAGATAGATCAGCGGGCCTCTGTTGGCGTTCCAGTCGACGGCTACCTGGCTGTAGGGAGGGGTAAAGCTGCCGCCGCTATCAAGCTCGATGGTGAAGCCGGGGGCACCCAGGTCGCCGTACTCGGCGTCGTCGATTGCGCCGTCTGTGGGGTAGAGGCCCACCGATTGCTCCATGAGATAGCCATTGCCTCCCACGCCGGTGGCTGCCATGTGCTTGGCAAGGTTACGCAGGTCGTCGTTGTTGGGCGCGTGGTCGAAGGTCTGTCCCCACGGATAGAGGGTAAGGCGGGCGTCTGAATGCATATCGAGGAATGCGCCCGTGGTGGTGATGGGTGCGGCGTCGGCCAGGTTGGGGCCGCGCTGGTCGGGGATCAGTTCGTTGCGCTTGGCGGTGATGAACTGGGTCTCAGGCTCGGAGGCGGGCGAGGGACCGCGATAGGTGAGGTTGCAGGGTGCGCCGCTGGATCCTCCGCAGCACCCCCACATGAAGGCGAAGTTGCGGTTGAGGTCGGTGCCGAACTGGCTGCTGCCGTTAGGAGGCCATGTACTGCAACCATTGGCCTTGTCGGCGTTCTTGCGCTGCGTCCTGGGGGTGGCGGTGCCGTTCTCCACAATGTGGTGGCCGTCAGGGTTGGACATAGGCACGATCCAAATTTCGTCCCAGTCTACGAGCCAGCGTGCATCGGCGTTGGTGTTGTAGCCGTCCAGCAGCCAGTTGATGTAATTAATGGCAAGCTCAGGCGGCACGATCTCCCGCGAGTGTAGGCCCGCGTTGAACCAGAACACAGGCTTGGTGCCGGTGATGTTCTGGTTGGTGATGCGCAAAGCGTACAGGTCGTAGCCGTTGTAATTGTTCGGCTGGGTGCACTGGTCGGGGTTGACCTTGCACCAGGAGTCGCCGATGTCCACTTTCTGCGCGAGGGTGGGGTACTGCGCCACCTTCTGGTCGAGGAAGGCTTGCATCTCCTCGACGGTGTAGTAGCCGTTGTAGAAGTTGTCGGCATTGTGGCCGAAAACGGGCGGGTTCTCCCTCGCGTAGTTAGTGGCATCCACGTCAACTTGCACATTGAGGCCGCGCGCCGCCAATTCGTTGTAAGTATCGCGGTCGGCTTGCAACGAGAGGTATCCGCCCTGGGCGTATTGCTGTTCGAGGCCGAACTCGCTTGTCACGTCTGCGTATTCGATCTGGCTCCGGTAATATATACGCAGCACAAGCATATCTCCCTGCGTCGATAGCACCGAGGGGGTCGGAGCTTGGGCGCGGGCGGGGCCAGCGCTGCCGCTGAAGGCTACCACTACCAGGCAGGCCAGGGTTAAGATCACGCTCAGTCTGAAAAAAGGCAGTATAGCATAGCGCTTCGCCAACGGATGCCCCTCCTCCATGAATGATATAGATTGTGGTACAAAAAAGCCCAGGCAGTGGCCGGGCTACTATCTTCGCTGCGGAGTGCAACCAGGAAGAAATGTGTTACTGACGATCTTGGATAATTGGCCCCTGGTAGCGTCGTTACTCGGGCGGAAATACGGCAGGTTTCCCACACCGCACGGCTCACCTGGCCCTCCACAGGGATAGCCATTCATTATACCGCGCAATGCCAACCTGTAAATAAAGTCGTAGAAAGTGGAGCCTGGGTCTACGTCCTCGAATTGCTGTGAGCCAGGGGGATCGGTGGGGCCCGCCGCCTCGGACACTATCTTGCTTATCTGCCCCCTGGTGGCGTTGCCGTTCGGGCGGAAATATGGCAGGTTTCCGTCTCCACAAGGCTCACCCTGTCCTCCACATGCATAGCCTGATATGATTTCTCTGGAGGCCAGCCGCCACACGAAATCGTAGAAAGTGGAGCCAGGTACCACATCCTCGAATTGCTGTGGTCCTCCCGCTTCCGAGAACCCGGCTGCGTTCGACACAATCTTGGCGATCTGCCCACGTGTAACGTTGTTGTTCGGGCGGAACGTGCCATCGGGATACCCGTTGAGTATGCCCATGCACGCCAGGCACTTTATAAACGTGTAGAAGGTGCTCCCCACAGGAACGTCGGAGAAGGGAATCGTGCAGGCGGCAGGCGTAGCCGTAGATGTGCCTGTGGGAACGGTGGTGGCTGTGGCTGTGCTTACAGATGTGCTGGTGGCCGTGGCGATGGCGGGGACTGTTCCGGTCGATGTAGCGGCGGACGTGGAGGTGGAGGTGGGAGTGGATGTCGGGATCGAGGTAGAAGTGGGTGCGGTTGTGGGCGTGTTGGTGGCTGCTGGCGCGGTCCCCGTGGCAGTATTGAGGGCGCTAGGTGTGCGCGTCGCCGTTGAGGTAGACGTGGAAGTGGGGATGGCGGATGGTGTGGAGGTAGAGGTAGAGGTAGAGGTGGAGCTAGGACCGGGCGTGGGCGTGCCGCCTGCCGGGTCGCTGATCTTGCTGATGAACACGTCGAAGGGCGCGGCGTTGTGGTCCTGGAATGGGTTGGCTGTTGGGAAGTTAGTAGAAGCCGTAAATCCCGAGGCGTATACCGCTCCGTCATCGTCGATAGCCGCTCCCTGGCCGTAGTCGCTGCCGGAACCACCCAGGTACGTAATGAACGAAGCAGGATTACCCGCAGGGGTCATTTTGAGTGCGAAAGCATCTAATGCGCCCCCGTAGGTGGGCTGAATCGGGTTGACCAAAGGGAAGTCGGCACTGTCGACGATGCCTACCACAGCGACCTCGCCGGCCGCATTGACCGCGATCCCTTGCCCGCGCTCGTTCCCCGGGCCATGACCACCGACATAGGTCGAGTAGATCAAGGCTGTGCCCGCGGCGTTCATCTTGCTGACGAACACGTCATAGAAACCGACCAGGGTGGGTTGGATGGGGTTCACGACCGGAAAATCATCCGAATCGGTGTCGCCCGTTACATAGATGTTGTTTTCGCTATCTAGGGTGATAGCAAAGCCCGTATCCGCGCCTGAGCCGCCTATCGTGTGACCTCCACCGAAGTAGGTTGAAAAGACAAATGCGCTGCCATCCGGGTTCAGCTTGGTTATGAAGGCATCCGACTCGCCTCCCTGGTATGTTGGGAAGAACGCGTTAAACGTAGGGAAATCCTGCGAGCTGGTTACACCCGTTGCGTAGGCGTTGCCCGTGCTATCTGCGGCGATACCATAAGCGTCCTCGCCGTCGAACTGCACAGACCCGCCCAGGAATGTCGAATAGACATAGGATTGGCCGTCGGATGTGTATTTGGTGATGAAGGCATCGCCTGCACCGGACATAGTGCCCTGGATGGCGTTGAATGTTGGGAAGTTAGCCGAAATGGTGGACCCACATACGTAGATGTTGCCCGCCTGGTCAACATCCACTCCAGATCCCTGGTCCATAGTGCTCCCCCCCAGGTAGGTCGAAAAGACCAAAGCCGACCCCTCCGGGTTTACCTTCAGGACGAACGCATCGATCCAGCCTCCATTCGAGGGTTGTTTAGGGTTGACAGTCGGGAAATCGGTTGAGGTGGTTTGTCCGGTGACCACCGCGTTACCGTCGCTATCCACCTTGATACCTCTGGCCCAGTCTACATCGTTGCCGCCCAGGTAGGTCGAGTAGACCAGCGCATCGCCGGAGGCGTTCATTTTGGTGATAATTACGTCAGCGGACTTGGTGTGGTTGGGCTGTATGGGGTCGTGCACTGGGTAGTCATCTGAGCCTGTAACTCCCACGATATACATGTTCCGCGAGGGATCCACGGCGAGCGCGTATGCGCCATCGCTTCCCGTGCCGCCCAGATAAGTGGAATATGTGAGAGTGGGGTCTATCACAAGTGGCCGCGCCGAATCGTAGGAGCCAACCTTGAAGCCGATGCTGCCGTCCGCGCGGATGCTGTAACTCGCAGGCACGCTCACCTTCTGCCCATCTATCTCCTGCCATGCTACCGGCGCGGCCTCCACCAATTGCGAGTCCTGCCCTGAGCTTAGCGCGATCGTGAGATTGCCGCTTTCGTCTACGGTGGGCGTTCCGGCACCGTCATAACGCCAGCTAATGATCAAGGGGTTGGCTCCCGGCGCTATTGCGTAGGTGCCCTTCAGTTGCCCCTGCCGGTCGCCTGAGTAGGCAAGGTCTATCCCGGCGTACAGTCCTTTGTAGAAGATATCGCCGTATAGCGGTACATCCGTGTGCCAGGCCGAAGGATCGTTGCCAATAAAGTAGTTGACCTTGCCGGGAGCGACTGCGCCGTGCTCGATTGTACGTGCAGGGTCAGCGCCAAGGAAGCGGACCCTTACTACGCTTGTGGTTTGTGATGTCGGCGCTTGAGGGGCAGCAAGACCGGGGCCGCGTGCGCGCTCGCCTCCCTGCATATCTTCGTCGGGTTGCGCGCCGAATGTCAATGTGACTTCGGAGGGGGTGAAATAGAGGTTAGCGCCGGGCGCGTGTGCGAGGTAGCGTACCGCCTCTCCGGTCTGGCCCACGTTCGGCTCGAAAAGGAGGCCGAGATGGGATGTGGTGAGGCTCTGAGTTGCGGCGCCGTTCGGTGATGTGCGGAATGCACTGCCCGACAGGCAGTATGATAAGACGGCCAGGATAACCAGCGAGAATCCTGCCAGCCTTTTGCGCGCTTGCCTGGACATTGGCGGCCCCCTTGCTTAGGAGAGGATACGATAGAGATGTTCTATCGGAACCACGCGTGAGAGGAGCGCGTGAACAGGGCAATATTTCGTGATTGAGAGTTCTATAGCACGGGCTACCGCCGGCGCATCCACCTTCGGGCCGGACACCATATGCTCGACCACTATGCTCGTGTAGATTTTGGGGTGTTCGGTGGCCTCGGTGGCGTACACATTGATCTCGTAGCCCGTAACGATCTGGCGCTTCTTTCTGAGGATCGAGATCACGTCCATGCCGGTACAGGTCGCCAGCGATATAAGGAGCAGACCTTTCGGTTCAGGGCCTGTGCTGTCGCCGCCCACCAATGGGTCGGCGTCTATTCTGAGCAGATGCCCGCTAGGCGCGGTGGCGTCGAAGGCCATGCGGGCTGTATTGGGCATTGTAATGCGTGCAATTGCCGGGTAATCTGTAGGTTCGACAGGCTCCGAAATATGGCGGGGCTGCGCAGGCGAAATGCTTTCTGTAGGAGGGAACATTAAGTGAATTAGGCCCCTTTCTAAAGGTGGGCGGGGAGGTAAGGTGATGCCTTGTTACGGAAGTATAGCAGGCATGCTGTGCAGGCGCAAGAGGCGCGCCTCTACTCGCGTTTGCGGAGCAGGGCCAGCGCGGCAGCCATGGCCACTCCTGCCAGACTCCACCCTCGCCAGTTGCGCTGCTTTGGCCGAAGGTCGGCCAGCACGGCACCGGCGGCGCTGCGCCCAGATGCGCCCGATACGCCGCCGCCTGGGTGAGTGCTGGCCCCCGTGATATAGAGACCGGGTATGTGCGCCCTGTACAGCGATAGCTCAGGCAGGGGGCGGAACATAAACATCTGGTCAAGCGACATATCGATATGCATGATGTTGCCGCGCAGCAGGCCCACGTTGCGCTCCAGGTCGAGCGGTGACTGGATGTGCCGGTGGGTGATGCTGCCCGCCACGTTGGGCGCGTACTCGGCCAGCGTCTCGATCAAGCGGTTTGCCTCGCGCTCGCGTATGCTGTCCCAACTCTCGCCGTTCGCCAGCGCATAGGGGTGATACTGCGCCCAGATGTAAAGCGAGTGCTTGCCGGGAGGCACAATAGTCGGATCAACAGCCGAAGGTGTCATAGCCACCAGGGCGGGCTTGCGAGCGGGGTAGCCCAATTGCGCATCGTCGTAAGCGCGCTGCAAATAGTCCACGCCTGGGCAGATCAATTGCATCGCGGAGTGTTCAGGATATGTGATATGTGATACTCGACCTTTGTCCGAATCACCACTGTTCATCGTCTTGTAACGTGGCAGCTCATCCACCGCGCAGCGCACCGTCATGCCGATGCCGTTGCCCACTCGCAGCGATCTCACCCTGGCGCGCAGGTCAGAGGGGAGGCTTTCAGGGTCGAGCAGTCGCAAGAGCGTAGTCTGGATGTGCGCGCCCGATACAACAATATCCGCGCTGACCCGCTCGCCTCCCGCGACTTGAACCCCTGATACCTTGCCGGTGGCCGTAAGGATGCGCTCCACAGGTGCGTCGCACCGCACCTCGCCGCCGTGCGCCCGGAGGCAAGAGGCCAGGGCCGTCGCCAGCATGCCCGACCCCCCGCGAGGGTGGGTCGCCCTCACGTCGTGGTAGAGGCTGTGCGCGCCGGCCAGCGCCCCCGCGCCGACCTCCGAAGGGGGAGGGCCTGATTGGGCGGCAATCCAGGCGACGGCAGCCTTCACCTGCGGCGAGACAAAAGTCTCATCGAGCATCCTGCCATAGCTGCCTAATACCCTGCTCAGCAGGGGGAGGCCCGACATCGAGGGATCGGCTTTGCCCCCCGATCTGATCTGCCCGATGGCGGTCTGCCGTGCGATCTTGCCGATGGCCGCGCCGGGCGCGGGGGCCTGCGCGAATATCTCGAACACCGCCCGGTTGAAGTCGTGCCATTTCTCTACGAATTGCCGGTAAGCCTCGGCGTCCCGCTCGGATATCCGCGCTATCGATTGGCATGTGCGGTCGAGGTCGCGCCAGAAGGTGATGTACGTGCCGTCGGGGAAGGGCGCGAAACCCCATGGGTCCATCTGCATATACTCGAGGCCATATTTACGCAGCTCCAACTCCTGTATCACCGGCGTCTTGTGGATCAGGATGTGCATCACCGAGCAGGTATCGATATGGTAGCCGGGCCAAAGCTCCTCGGTGTTGACCGCGCCTCCCACGCGAGAGCGACGCTCGAGCACACTTACATCGTGGCCTGCCCTGGCTAGATAGCAGGCGCACACCAGGGCGTTGTGGCCCGCTCCTACGACAACTACTCGCTTTTTGGCCTGCATTTAACCCTCTTTTCGCAGTTAAGCAGATTACTCGCCTGGCCTAGTATATACGCTACCTGCTCCAGGCGTAGAGGCTTCTTCAGCCTTCCGTCCGAGCCCTGGCCGGGCCGTAATCTTGGAACTCTGTTCCCGATTCTTCTCCCCTTGACAGGCGGTGCGGGCCTGGGGTAACGTACTACTGCGGATCTTGAGCGCACTGTGAGGTCAGTTGATGGCGCCTATAGAGGTCGAGGACAAGGGAGAAGGCGGGGTGGGGCTGGAGCGGATTATCTTCTTCAGCGATGCGGTATTTGCCATAGCCATCACTCTGCTGGTTATAGATCTGCGCTTGCCTCCGAACCTCGCGGACCTATCCTACGATGAAATCTCCAGGCAGTTAGGCAACGCGATACAGGAAGTGTTCAACGGAGAGTTCCGCAGCTTTGTAATCAGTTTTATGGTGCTAGGCAACTACTGGATGCTCCATCACAGGCTGTTCGGCTTTATCAAGCGATATGACCCCGGCCTTATCTGGCGCAATCTCTTCTTCCTGATGAGCATCGCCTTCTTGCCTTTTCCAACCTCGGTCCTCGGTGGGTACGGCGACCATGCGGAAGCTGTTATCCTCTATGCGGCGTCCGGGGCGGTGACCGGCTTGCTCGTCACATGGCTCTGGAACTACGCGACCTCAGCCTACCGCCTCGTGGACCCTGACCTGGATCCACGTTTCATCCGCTACAACCTCCTGAGGACCTCTGGTGCCACGTTTGTATTCCTGCTATCGATACCCATAGCCCTCTTCAACTGGTTCATCGCCGAACTCTGCTGGGTTGCCCTGTTCCCCTTCCTGTTCCTCCTCCGCCGCCGCTACGGCCACGCCTCCTGATATTGGCGGGAGTTACCAAGTAACCGAGAGTTGCACAGGCGTCTATTCCTTCGTTGGCGAGCTAATGATCATAGCTCATTCTAGCCACTCCATCAACTTTGTGCAGGCCGAAGTAGCACTTTGCACATTGGTTACACATCCTTGCACAGGTAGAACATAGGTGCTATACTCAAAGCAAAGCGCTGCACATCTCTAGACAGGAGGCAAATAGCTATGTCAGGCAAGGCGGGCAAGGTGACCGTGCTGGTGGGCACCACAAGAGGGGCGTTCTTTTATCACTCGGACGCCGATCGGAAGAACTGGGAGATGACCGGGCCGCATCTCGACGGCTGGGAAATCTATAGCCTGTGTGGGCTAAACGATAGCAACGGGAACGGCAACCAAAGTAACGGCCGCATTTTCGCCGGCACATCGCACTTCGTATATGGCACCACGATTCGCGTCAGCGATGATATGGGCGAGACCTGGACGCAGGTGGAGGCTAGCCCCCGCTACTCCGAAGATAGCGGGTTCAAGATGAACAGGATATGGCAGATCGTGCCAGGCCACCCGGCGCAACCGGGCACCATGTACGCTGGCGTGGACGAAGCCGGGCTATTTGCCAGCCACGACGGTGGCACTACCTGGGAGGAAGTGACCGGCCTGAGCCGGCATTCCACACGAGGCGAGTGGGGACCGGGCAACGGCGGGCTTTGTCTTCACACCATTCTGGTTGACCCTACCAATCCAAAGCGCATGTGGATCGGCATTTCGGCGGTGGGTGTCTTTCGCACCGACGATGGCGGCCAGAACTGGAAGGTGTGCAACAACGGCTTGCCGGGAGTGCCCACAGGTGTCCCCACACAGGAAGTAGGGCGTTGCGTGCACAAGATAGTGCTCGACCCCGACAATCCCGATACTCTCTACTGCCAGTTCCACGGTGGGGTGTTCAAATCGACCGATGCCGCCAATTCGTGGCAGCCAATCGAAAGCGGCCTGCCAAGTAACTTCGGCTTCCCGATGGGCGTAACCAATGGCGGCGACCTCTTCGTGATCCCCCTGGAGAGCGATATGCAGCGCCATGTGAAGAACGGGCAGCTAAAGGTCTACAGGTCGCAGGATAAAGGAGAGAGTTGGGCACCCTCCGGCTCTGGTCTGCCTGAGCAGCCGCACTATGTCGGCGTGCTTCGCGACGCGCTCGCCGTGGATAGCATGGACCCCGCAGGGATCTACTTCGGCACCAGCATGGGCGAGGTATTCTATTCGCCCGATGCCGGGGAGACCTGGGATCGCCTACCGGGCCAGTTCCCGCGCATCACCATGATCAAAGCCTGGGTGCGAGACTGAAAAGAGGGTTCCTGATATGAGCAATACGGGCATCGAGGTCAATGTTCCGACGATTTTGCGCGATTGCGTCGGCGGTAGCACCCAGGTCAGAATCGAGGCGACCACTCTGGCCGATGCATTGGACCGCCTTTGCACAACCTACCCTCTGTTGCGCTTCCACCTCTACGACGAGACGGCGAAGCTGCGGCCTCACGTGCTGATCTTCTACAACGACGAGAGCACCCGCTGGCTGGAGCGGCTGGACATTCCGCTCCAGCCGGGCGACCGCCTGGAGATCCTCCAGGCTGTTTCCGGTGGATAGTCGCGGCAGTTCGAGAAAAGGCGTGCGCCTGGTCGCCTATAACATGGGGCAGGGCTGGTCCCGTAACCCCGCCCTGTGGGCCCGCCTCTTACAAAGCCTGAAGCCCGACCTCTTCTTCGCACAAGAGTCCCGCGACCCGGCGCGTTCGTGGCTGGCGGCCTTCCAGGACAGCGAAAGCTCCGTGCTCTGGGCGAAAATATCTGGTCGTCGCTGGGGAAGCGGCCTCTGGTTGAGCGATGGGCGCATGACGCCGCTGGCGGTGCCCGAAGAATATACGGGGCGCGTGGTGGCGGCCCTCATAGAGGGCCGAGAGTGGCCGGGAGTGGGCATCGCACCCGTAGCGGCGCTCAGCATCCACGCGCCCGCGCCCAGGGGCAGCACCTACAGAAAAGAAGTTGGGCGCATCCTGGACCTGGCGGGCGAACTCGCATCAGGCCGCCACTTGTTCCTGGCGGGCGATTTCAACGTGGTAGTGGGGATGCGCCGTCCTGAGCAGCGCCCCTCGGTCAGTCGCGGCGAGCAGGCGCTACTTGAGCGGTTGCGCGATGAGTTCGACCTGATTCCATGCTGGCAGATGGCCCACCCCGGCGAGCCGCTGGCCCGCACCCTCCGCTGGATGCGTCGGAGCGACTCGCTGCCCTATCACTGCGATGGCATCTTCGTGCCCGCCGCATGGGCACCCGCACTCCAGAGTTGTGAGGTGCTGGAGGACGAGGAGTGGTGCGCCCTCAGCGACCACAATCCGGTGGTGGCGACCTTTGCCCCCTAGCCTGCTGTTGGGGATATCTCGCGGCCAGCTTCCTTACCGTGGTGACATTCCGCATCGTCATCGGAGCGCCAGTTACCTTCTCCAGCATCGCGCCGGATATCTTTGAATCGCTGATCCTGGTGCGGCATAGCCAGTATAGCTCCCGCCCATAAACGTGAAACTCGTCCGTAGGTGTGCCCAGCGCCTCGATCTTATCGCGTGCCTCGGCAGATAGCTCGGACGGCAGGAACGCGACATAGAGCGTGACTCCATCTACATCTTCACCAGGGAAAGGCTCGTACTCCGCGACCTGCCCTATATCAATTGTTGAGCGGATCAAGGTGGCAACCTCGTATCCAAGCTCTGCTTTGAGATGTCGCTCGATCTTCTTCTCAAGCGCGCCCGCATCTACCTCCGGCGACGAAAAGATCACATTACCACTCGCGATGAAAGTCTCCACATCTTCAAACCCAATCTGCTCAAAGAGCTTGCCTAACTCGCCCATCTTGACCGTGTGCCCGCCCACATTGATGGCGCGCAACAGCGCGATATACCGTGTTGGTGCAGTAGATTTCACGCGTCCATCCTCAATTCTTCCAGGTCCAGGTCTCGTTCGAGCAACCGCCACACCTCGTCGTCGATTTCTCCACGCTCTCGCAGGTCCAACACAGCGGCACGTTCGGCATCCAGCACTGCCCTCTTGATCAAGTGATGCTCAAGAAGCTCCTGGTTCACTTCCTCCTCACTGGATGGGTCTCCAGGGTGATTTCCGTTATTCCCTTCCCCATTTCTGCTGATATAGTGGCTGGCGCGGTGCTCGTATTGCGCCTTCAGGGTGTCGATCAGCGGAATATGTGTGGGCCACTCGTCTCTCAAATGCTCGACACGTGATAGGGCTGCCTCGGTCGCTATCCTTCTCGCGTGCTGTTCCTGTTGTGCGATAGCATCGTGATCGGACCCAAGGCCCAGCGCGCGTACCAGCAACGGGAGCGAGAGTCCCTGTCCGACGAGCGTTGCCAGGATCACGAAGAACGTCAAGAAGATCAGCACATTTCGCTCCGGCGTCGTTTGGGGCAGGGCAAGGGCAGCCGCAAGCGATATGACCCCGCGCATACCGGCCCAACTCACGACGAATGTTTCCTTCCAGGTTGGAGGCTTTCCGGTTCGTCGCAACTGGTGGCCCGAACGAGTAGGCTGCTTGATACGCGCTAACTGCTTCTGACTGTATGTCTCTGCAAAAACCCAGGCCATTCGTACCAGAATAATGCCTGCACTCAGCACAAACCCGAGGCCAATGAGAGACCCTATAGAACGCCCGATAAGCGTCGGGAGAATAGTCGATAGTTGCAGCCCGATCAGAATGAAGACCAGCCCATTCAAGATGAAATCGACCATATCCCACACGGCGCGGCTTCTCAGGCGCGCCTCAGGCCGCCAGATGTACGGCGACCGCCATCCCAGGTAGAGGCCGGCCGCCACGGTAGCCAGCACTCCTGACACCCCAAGAGCTTCCGCCGAGAGGTAAGTTGCAAACGGGGTGAGTAGCGAAAGAGTGATTTCGACAGGTGGGTCGTTGAATTGGCGGAGCAGCCAGGCCGCCAGCACCGCCAGCACAAGCCCGATAGCAACACCGCCAAGGCCGACAATGACCACGCGCAAGGCGGCTTCATCCGGCGAGAAAGCAACCGCCACCGCTCCTAGCGCCGCCCGGTAGGCGACCAGGGCCGTACCGTCGTTGATCAGGCTTTCACCTTCTAGGAGGGTCACTATTTTGCGGGGTACGCCCAGGCCACGGAACACGGCGGCTGCGGCCACTGCGTCTGGGGGAGACACAATTGCCCCGAAGGCGAATGCTGCGGGCCAACCCAGTTCGGGCATCATGGTCCCAAGTATCACCGCCACCACGACGGTAGTTGCCAGCACCAGCCCCACCGATAGAGACAGAATCGGCCGGAGCAATACCCTGAAGTCTCGGACCGATGTTG
The DNA here is from genome assembly GCA_963797095.1 of uncultured Chloroflexia bacterium. GTDB lineage: Bacteria > Chloroflexota > Chloroflexia > QHBQ01 > JADMIH01 > JADMIH01. The sequence continues at coordinate 1,150,913 of CAWCNY010000002.1, forward strand.
TAAAGGCGGCTCTGAACACAAGCGGCGGCAGGAAGACGAGGAATACCAGATCAGGATCGAGCGGGAAATCGGGCACGATCGGGATCAAAGTCAGTACCAGCCCGCCGATTACCAGCAGGATAGGGTATGGTATATGCAATTTCCTCGCGATAGGGGTGAGCGCCGCCACCACCACCAGCAACAGGAGCACCAGTTCGACTTCGTTCATAGATTACTGCACCGCGTCCAATTCAACTTCGATCTGCTGGTAGTACATAGAGGTTGGTCCCTCGAAGCCCGAGTCGGTGCCCACCAGCAACCACAAATCACCGCTTGCGCTGCTCTCGACCGGGAACTCGCTAGTATGCTCCTTCGTTACCGATGCATACGTTGCCGCTTCACCCTGCGTCTGATCGCACGGCAGGCCATTGCCAATATCGCCAACCACCGCCCCGGCTGGCCCGCCTGTGGTCTGCTCCCCCTTATCAACATTCATCTTGTACAGTCCATTTTGCTCCACTGCCATCGGCTCGATGTCGCTGGCCCCGGTCTTGAGTGTTACCCCTTCGCCCGGTGCGCCACCGATCCCCAGGCAGCCGCTTGGAGCATCTGACGCAAACACGATCTTGAACGTCAGTTGGTAGGTTGTGTTCGGTTGCACACCTTCAGCCGTGCCTAGCTCGCGTTTCAAGAACATATACAGGTCGTCTGAGTGGTTATTGCCTGTGATATAGAAGCCGGTTCCCGCAGGCTCGATCCCGGCGGGCAGTGCGCGGATGCCCGAATCCAGCTCGTAACCCTGCTCTGAGCCGGGCGGATAGTCCGCGAAACCCGCTCCCCAGCCCTGTGCGCCATCGCGGAAGTCAAAGCTCACTTTGAGTGGCGTGGGCGTACCTGTAGGGGTTGGCGTGGCGGTATCTCCGCAGGCGACCAGTAGCGGAATAATGAGCACCCCTATCCCTACCGCCCCACAGAATCTGGCGGTCCTCCCGTACATCCGATTTCTCCCTCCTCGATTCGTGCCCCCTACGAGTTCGGACACGCTGTCCTCATCTTCCTCGGCTTCCTCGCCATGCTCGACTATATCGCCGTCTTTGAAGAGGATATCTTGCATTGCCACCCGCCACCTCGGCTTGTTGCGTAGCAAGTACTCCAGGTCCATCCCGAAGTGCTTGAACTCCTCCTGTTGGGCGTTCTTCATGATTGCGCGAGCTACGCTATCCTTTTCCAGTGATATCCTCTGCTCGTACCAACCTATTGCTTCGGCCTCTTCGATCAGTGAGGTAATCATGCGTGCAAAAGTGCGTACCTTCTCCGATAGCTCATTGGCAGGCTCGTGATACTGCTCTGTTCCCATCGCATCCTTCCTCCTGTTGTCTTTCGCATCCCTATTTTACAGATGGAATGGAAAATCGACCTCCTACCGCTCAAGCAAAGATCGATCCCAACCTGCCAGGTTTGCACCCGCCTCGTACGTACTTTGGAGGAAATTAAGCAGGGTCTCTCTGGGATCTTCAGCTTTGCGCACTATATCATAAGACAAAATGAATTCTCCCAACTCGGTGTCGAAGTACGCTCCTTCGGGTCTGACCTGCGCATCTGCAAGACCCTTCGGCACGGGTGCTGTGTAGGCATAATAAGCAGGTTGAAGCACGCTCCCGCTTCCGGGCCAGAAGCCCGCGCTGCTGCATTCGTGCGAGTATGCTTCGCGTTGCACATGATCCAATTCCGGTCGTTCGGGCGCTCGACGGCCCGAGAAACGTGTCACAGCCAGGTCGAAACTGCCCCAAAAGAAGTGTACCGGGCTGCACTTTCCAAGAAATCGTCCCCGAAACTCTTTGAATATGCTATCCGTTTGAACGAGGATGCGCCACAGTCTGTTCGCATACTCTTCATTATATGAGGCATGCACATCGTCTACATCGCACGAGATGGGGTTCGGAACCTCCTGCGGTTTCGTATATATCCTTACTTCCATACCAAGCGAGCGCAGCATGGACATCAGTTCCTGATAGAAATCGGCGACCGAACGTGCATACAACCCCATATATCTCGTCTTGCCGTCGCTGGTGATGACCGCAAGCTTGTGGTCTATAAAGTCGAACACTATCTCAAATGTCGTATTACCATAAGGGATCGGTGACGTAGTAAGCCCCCTGGAAGTCACATAGAGGGTCACCTGCCACCAATGGTTCAACATCGGGCTGAGGGTCAACCTGATCTTGCCTGCGATCTGCGTCCACATGTGGAGCGTTTCGTATGTCTCTCGCCATTCTTCATACGGCAGGCTCGGCCATACCGTGGCTCGGTCTATCTCCTTGATTGTATCTATGTAGTTCACGAAACCATGCCTCGATTCTAGTCTGTACGCGTTCTATACCGGTGCTCTTTGATGAAAAGGAAATCCAGACTGGAAGATTGCCAACCGGAGCGCGGCCTCTTGAAAGAGTTGTCCGCGCTCCGGTTGGTATAGGGTGTGGCTCTTGTGCCGTCTTCGTCCTATCCTGCGGTTTGGGCTATCGCAGGCTGGTCACTCACCATTTCGTTCTGAATCTGATCCAGCCAGTCCGCGATGTAGTCAGCCACTTCTTTCCAGCCCTTTCCGGCGGTGATGAGGTGAGAGCGGCCTTCAAACTCCTTGAAGTCGGTGCGCGCCGCTTTATTGTGCTGGTAATGCTTGTAGGTAGCTTCAGTCACGTGAGCCGGTACCAGGTGGTCCTTTTCACCCGTGATCAGGAGCAAGGGTGCGCGATCGGGATTGTTGAAGTTTACGTAGAGAGCCTTGTGCGGGTCCAACGCCGCGAAGGCGGCCTGGAAGAAGATGCGCCCGGTCTCAGGCACAACATACCTCTCGTAGTAATACTTCTGCTCCTCTTCGGGGAATGTGTTGGTAAAGGCGTACTGGAATTCGGGGAAAGTCATCCGCACCACATGATCCCAGTTCATCCACCCGAATAACACCTTCGCGTTAGCTTTCAGCACGTTCCAGTCCACTGCCAGCACCCCCTCAGGCGCGACCGGATCGATGCCGACCCCTGCGCTCCCCATCCCACGATCCAGCAACTGCTGGACGATCAAACCGCCGAAGGAGTGCCCTATCAAGATCGGAGGCTCAGGCAATTCGCGGATGATCGCCTCGTAATGGTCTACCAACTCTTTGACGCCTACCTCGGCTAGTTCTGCCGGTGGGTTGGCCCTCAACTCCTCTATAGGTTTGTCTCTCAGGGGCCACTCCGGCGAGATAAAGGTGTAGCCCTTTTTCCCGAAGTACTCGGTGTAGTTCTCCCATGACAGCGAGGTCAGCCATGCCCCGTGAATGAACACAATATTCTTAGTCACCGCTTTTACTCCTTTTTGTTGTTATTTCATACTTCGCTAAGTTGGTTATACATAGGGTGTGCCCTACGCCTGTGTATTGTCCTGAGCCGGCTGCCCAAGCTGTCCTCTGAGCCTGATTGCGAGCGCCACATCTGCCCCTCTTTCAGCGGGCGCTCGCGCCGTTGTCGCTCCTATGCTCGTGGTTGTTTCATGCCCTCGCATTGTTCAGATCTTGCTGTGCTGCCATCATCCCGCGCAAACGGAATGCCAGCACTACCAGCACGATGCCAAACACTATCGCATAAGAGGCGAGCAGCCATATCAGGCTCAGTATGCCGGCGCCGGGGAATATCACCAGCAGCAGGCCGAACAGTATTGAAGCTATGCCGCTCAGCACCAGCAGCCACTCGTTCTTTATCACTTGCCGCATCTCTATGGCTGCCAGTATCTCAAACACTCCGGTGACCAGTCCCCAGGCTGCTATCAGATAGAGAAGAGCCAGCTCGGTCACGTCGGGCCACAGGAAGGTGAGAACGCCGAATATCACGCCTGCGGCACCTTCAAGTATTAAGTACCAGCGTGGGGTACCTCCGGTATTCCCCATGATGGCAGATCCCAGCGCGAACACTCCATCCACCAGCACATAAGCTCCGAAGAAGAGCACCAGCACGGCAACAGTCTCGCCCGGCCATATGAATGCCAGCACGCCGAATATGATTGCCAACACGCCACGCAATGCTACCAACCACCAGTTACGTTGCAGTGAAGCTAACACAAGATACCTCCTTTCTAATTGAGCACATTCGAAGTTAACTACAGGCTAAACAGTGGCCGCAGGCATGTGAGGGGTATAACAAACCTGCGGCCAACATGGATATCATGGGCGGGTCGCGAATCCCTCGCGCAGCCAGGAAATAGCCAGGGCCATCGCGCCGCGAGCCGCTGCGGTGTTCGCCAGCGCATTCAGCATGACGAAGTCGTGGATGATTCCCTCGAACCGGGCAGCAGTCACACAAACCCCGGCCTCTCTGAGCTTGCTTGCGTAGGCTTCGCCCTCGTCGCGCAGCACATCCGCCTCACCCGTTATCACGAGCGCCGTGGGAAGCCCTTTCAATTGCTCAATGCTGGCCCGCAAGGGTGAGGCGGTGATCTCGTTGCGCTCGCCGGGGTCGGTAGTATACTGGTCCCAGAACCACATCATCCCGTCGCGACGCAGGAAGTACCCTTCGGCGAATTGGTGATATGACTCTGTATCGAAGTTGGCGTCGGTCACAGGATAAAAAAGGAGTTGGCGCTGGATGACCGGCTCCCCGCGCTCTTTGGCAAGCAAGGTGACCGCTGCCGCCATGTTGCCTCCTACACTGTCCCCAGCCACCACCAGGCGCTCAGGGTCCAACCCATATTCGACCCCTTGCCCGCTGGCCCACTTCGCCACCGCGTAACATTCCTCGATGGCGGTGGGGTACTTGGCTTCGGGGGAAAGGCTGTAATTCGGGAACACCACTGCTGCCTCGGCTCCAACCGCCAATTCCCTAATAAGGCGGTTGTGAGTATGCTTGTTGCCGAACACCCATCCTGCACCGTGAATATGCACTATAACTGGAAGTATTGCCGGGGCGTTCTGCGGCCGCATAATGCGAACCGACACCTTCCAGCTCGGGCCGCCTTCTACGACGGTATCCTCGATATCAACCGGCAACTCATCCACCGGGCCCGACTGCACCTCATCAACTGCGGCGCGCCCCTTTTCGGGACCAAGATCGAACAAAAATGGTGGATTGGCGGTTGCTTCAGCGAATGCCATGGCCTCGGGTTCTAGTTGGATTTTTGTTGTCATTTCTCTGCCTCGCCATCTAGTAGTCTGTCAAGCGGCATTTGGTAGGTGCGTTACGACTGAGCTGCCGTTGCTGGTACCTATCAGATTAGGCTTGACAGACTAGTAGTCTTATTTGAGTGGTCTTTTCTTATTGCCGCGGGCGTCATGGCATTTACCGCCTATGCTCATCTTGAAAAACAGATTACCGAAGGGGTAGTTTTACCCATTGTGTACTTCTCCTGGTTGCGAAAAGGCCCCAAATGGGAGAGCATCCCATTCCCTCGTAAAACAACACTCATATCGATCTTATGTCGATACCATGTATCCTTACCTTGTATCCTTACCTTAGCGGGCGTTATCGCTTCTGTCGTGAGAAATTCCACTCATTTCGGGGTTCGGCAGCAGTCCCATGCGCAAGGCGTGCAGCGCGGCCTCTGTCCTGGAAGACACCCCTAACTTATCGAAAATATGGTAAAGGTGGTTTTCAACAGTCCTTATGCTTATCTCTATCTTTGCACATTTCAAAGTGACTCCTTTGTGTCGTTAGTGACTCGCTCTTAGCTTCTCTGCGGCTAACAGGGCCAATGTAAGCTGGCCGTATTTGCGAGAACCTCTGTACGGCTTCAGTGGGAAGCCAGATAAAGGTTCGATTGCAAAAGCCCCTTGCTTTAGCTATGGGGTAGCTTACTGGTTCCCTCCTCAATCTGACAGATCTATTTCTCTCTCGCCTCGTCAACCGGGACAATACCTTCGCAGCAGGCGGCTGACGTGCGCCGGGTGGTACTGCACTCCAAACTCTTGCTTCAGAACTGCTGCCACCCGCGTTGTAGTCCACCTGTCGCCCTGAAAACCGAAAGCTTCGGCACCACAGGCGAGTATCTCCGCAATCTGGCTGAACTGCGCGCTTGCCAGCGCCGGGCGTTTGCTGGAGGCGGGGTAATGTCGCAACGCCTCCATGTTTCCGCCTTCGCGAGCGCGCCTGAGCCACTGGCAGACTGCTCCCTGCGTCACTCCCAACTGGGCTGCAATCCGGCGCTGCGACCAGCCCAGCCTGTGAAGTTCCCAGGCCCGCAGTCTGCGCGTTTCCAACCTATCAAGCGTTTGAGTGGTCATTGCTCCCGGCATTAAGCCATGCTCCATCCTGGAATTGCCGATTAGCAATCAATGTAGCCATCAAGCCATCATCGGAAGTATAATGGCCCCAAATAGACAAGTCAGTCGACATCAGGTGCCATGTTAGATCCCATAGGTTCCCAATGTTGCGCTTCAGGGAATCAGGTAGATGGCCAGGAGCGTACATGCAGCGGTTCTCCTACCGTGACCGGGATTACGCATTTGGGCAGGTAATGCTCACCTTGCGCACTGCCATAGGGCTTACCCAGGCAGGTTTGGCCGACTATCTGGGCGTGTCACGCCGTGCTGTAGGTGAATGGGAGGCTGGCAACAAATACCCCAAACCTGAGCATCTCAAGCGCTTCATAAGCCTCGTCGTCAAACATGAGGCGTTTCCGGCAGAGAGTAAGGAAGAGGAGATTCGTGCTCTCTGGCAAGTGGCACACCAGAAGGTGCTCCTTGACGAAGTATGGTTGGCTTCCCTTCTCCACCCACAGCCTGCCCTGGCGCTACAGCCTTCTATCACCGGGGCGGGCGCGCCGTCCGTGGTTCCCATCCCATCCCTCTCTCCCCTGCCGGCCTCTGCGCTTCCTGCTCAGCCGGTAGATAATGGGCACCATACGAGGGGCGCACAGGGCGGCGTGATCAATCTGCCCTTCCAGCCAACCGCGTTCTTCGGTCGAGCCGCCGAACTTACCGAAATATCAAAGATTCTTAGCGCCCCGGCGTGCCGTCTCCTAACGCTCCTCGGGCCTGGTGGTGTCGGCAAGACGCGCCTCGCAATAGAAGTGGCCGAGGGTCAGATCGAGGAGTTTACGGATGGTGTAGTGTTCGTCACCCTCGCCTCTGTTAGCACGCCCAGCCAGATCGTTCCGGCACTCGGCGAAGCCCTCAGCCTCTCCTTCGCCGGGCAGCCCGATCCTACCGCGTATCTGCTCCGGTATTTGCGTAGCCGGCACATGCTGCTGTTGCTCGATAACTTCGAGCACCTCCTCGGGGGCGCTGACCTCGTTTTCGACATCCTCGAACGTGCGCCACAGGTTACCATCCTGGTAACCTCGCGCGAGCGGCTCAATTTGCAGGCCGAATGGCTATTCGATGTACAGGGCCTATCATATCCCCCGGCATTTACACAGGAATCCCGGTCTGTCACACACCAGAGTGTGGCAGATCTGACCAACTACAGCGCGGTACAACTGTTGATCCAACGCGCTACGCAAGTCCGGCCCGGCTTTCCCCTCAATGAATCGACCCTCCTCGCGGTTGTACGCATCTGCCAGCATGTGGCCGGGATGCCTCTGGCTATTGAGCTGGCTGCCTCAGGAGTGCGCACGCTACCGGTCACCGAGATCGAGCAGCAGATACACTCGAACCTGGATATCCTCGCCACCACTCTACGCGACGTGCCCGCGCGGCACCGCAGCATGCGTGCTGTGATAGACCATTCCTGGAATCTGCTGAATGAAACCGAGCGAGCATTGTTCAGCAAGTTGGCGGTCTTCCGGGATGGCTGTGCGGGCGAGGCGGCTAAAGAAGTGGCCGGGGCAACACTATCGGGGCTGGCGACGCTGGTTGACAAATCACTATTGCGGCAGAGTGTGGCGCATACCCAAAATGCTGCCGGTAATGATAATCCGGATGCCGCGCTTGCCGGTGCTGAGGAAGATCAACGCTTCTTCTTGCTGGAGCCTATTCGCGAATACGCGCTGGAAAAGCTCATTGCCACGCACGAATCAGAGGCAGTCCAGTACGCTCACGCGAGCTACTACATGATGCTTGCCGAATCCGCCGTAGCGCAATGGGATAGCCCGGCGGCAGATACCGTTATCGAGCAGTTGGACCGCGAGTACGACAACATCCGTGCGGCGTTCCAATGGACAAGCGCTGGCGGCGACCTCACTATCGGATTGCGGCTCGGCATCGCGCTCAGAAGATTCTGGCAACTCCGAGGCTATTACAGCGAGGGGCGCGTATGGCTCGAAGACCTCCTGGCGCGAGAACACTACGATCAAGATCCCGCTGCCCTGGCCGTGCGCGCACGCGCCATACATACGGCGGCCTGGCTCGCAACTGACCAGCACGATTATGCCCGCGCAAAACACCTCTTCGAGCAGAGCCGGCAATTGCGCCGCGCCCTGGGCGAAACTGAGGATGATACGCATCTTCTTGCCCCCGAAGCGCGCGAAGCACGCTCCGCCGGCGATTACCGGCGTGCCCTCGCTCTCCGGGAAGACGCCGTGGCGCGGCACCGCGCTCTTGGAGACCGGGGCGGTATGGGCAGCGGCGGCCTGGGCAACTCCCTATACGAATTGGCTCTTGTGGTGCGAGAGCAGGGTGACTTTGAACGCGCTACGGCCCTGTTTGAAGAGTGCCTGGCGCTTCACCGCGAGCTAGGCGCGCGAGACGGAATCGCCGTTGGATTGATGGGACTTGGGGATATAGCGCGAGACAAGGCCGACCCGGCGCGGGTGCGAGATTACTGCGAGCGCACTCTCGTAATCTGTCGCGAGCTGGGCCTCCAATGGGCATTAGGGTTCCTGCTAAACAATCTCGCCCTGGCGGCGTACCTCGACAATGATCTGCCCCAGGCAGCCTCCCTGATCGATGAGAGTGTGGCTTTGTTCCGCGCACAACAGGCCGATTCGAGCCTGGGCGAGGTACTTATCACTCAGGGGCATATCCTGATGGCACAAAGAGACTTGCCTGGCGCATACGCCGCCATGACCGAAGCGCTGGGGCAGGTGCTGGCTCTGGGGCCGCGCCTGATGGTGGTACTGGCCCTGGAGGGCCTGGCAGGGCTTGTCGCGCAATTGGGTGCGACCGAGACCGCCGTTCAGGTCTTCGCTGCGGCATCAACTCTGCGTGTGCAGATGGGCACACCGGCCCGTCCACTTGACCGTATCCTCCAAACCGGCGAACTCGCCAACGCCCGCTCGATCCTCGGCGTTGCTACCTGGGAAGCGTTGTGGGAGGCTGGCGAAAGGCTCCCATTAGACGAGGTGGGCAGGCTCATCACGGGCGTTGCCCCACCCCCCAGGAATCTGGCCGGGCAAGCGCCTGCTGCTCCACCGGCGGTCAGGCCCGCGCCTGTTTCTCTGCCGGTCGGTCCGCGAGTTCGATTGGGGTAGCGCTCTCGTCACCCCAATCTTCTACGGGCGCGAGTGGGAGATGACCCTATTGACCGGCTGGCTAGTCAAGGAGCGCTGTCGTGTGGTGAGCCTGCTTGGGTTGGGTGGTATCGGCAAATCCGCCCTGGCGGTCAGCCTCATGCACCGGGTGGCTGAGCATTTCGAGGTAGTCATTTGGCGCTCCATGCGCGATCTACCCACCTGCGAAGCTCTGCTCGATGACCTTCTGCAGGTCCTTGCACCTCCTGGGGTCGATGAAGCTACCTCCAGTTTCGACCAGCGCCTCAGCATCGTGCTGGGACAAATGCGCAAGACCCGCACCCTCATGGTATTGGACAACATTGAGGTGGTGCTGGAGGAAAGCGGAGGATCGGGCCGGATGCGGCCCGGATATGAGGGCTTTGGACGCTTCTTGCGCCGGGTGGCCGAGACCGAACACCGGGGTTGTGTCTTGCTTACAAGTCGGGAAAAACCGGGCGACCTCATATCTCAGGAAGGCAGCCATTCTCCTGTTCGGGTCCTACGTCTTGCCCGGCTCGATGCGGAAGCCTGTGAAGCGTTGCTCATCGAAAAGGGTGTAAAAGGCACTACCCCTGAACGGGTGCGGTTGATCGAAGCATACACGGGCAATCCAATGGCCTTGAAGATCGTATCGCAAACCATAGTTGATCTCTTCGATGGCGACCTCTCGCTCTTCCTTGAGCAAGGTGAATTGATCTATGGCGGCATTCGCGAGCTACTCAGAGAGCAATTCAGCCGCCTCTCAGACCTTGAACAGTGCGTGCTGGTGTGGCTGGCGATCTTGCGAGAGCCATCAACTTTTGAGCAATTGCGCGCCATGCTGGTGACCCCCTTGCCTCCCGGTGAGGTGTTGGAGGCCGTCGAGGGGCTGCGGCGGCGCAACCTGATAGATAGAGGGCAGTATCCCGGCAGCTTCACGCTTCAGTCGGTCGTGTTGGAGTACGTGACAACTGTCCTGCTGGCAGATGCAAGCGAAGAGATCCAGCAAGGCAATCTCGACCGGCTGATCAAACACGGGCTGGAACAGGCCCACGCCAAAGACTACGTTCGGCAGGCGCAAGAGAAGGTGCTGGTGGCCCCATTGCTAACGCGTCTGCAAAGTGCATCACACGCACTTGCGCACTCCGATTTGGAGGCGCGACTGGTCGCCCTCCTGGATCAGATGCGCTCCTGGTCCGAGGATGCCCAGGGGTACGCACCTGCTAACCTGATCGCCCTGCTGCGCTTGCAGCGTAGTGATTTGCGCGATCTCGATTTGTCGCGGTTGGCTTTGCGCGGCGTGAACCTGCAAGGTATCGAAATGCAGGATACCTCGCTTTCTAAAGCCAGGATCCAGGATTCCACCTTTACCGAGACCTTTGACGCGATGACCGCGGTCGCTATCAACAGTTCAGGCACCTACTGGGCTGCCGCCAGCCGGCGCGGTGAAATACGGGTCTGGGCTGCCACGGGCGCTTCCTGGGCGTTGAATCTGCGCCGGTCGTGGCGCGCTCACACTGACATGGTCTGGGCCCTTGCTTTCAGCCCCGACGGCGGCGCTTTAGCTACCGGCAGTTGGGATGGCACCGTCAAGCTGTGGAATGTCGATAGCGGGGCCTTGCTCTGGTCGGGCAGGCACGCAAGCCACGTCAACTGCGTGGCCTTTACTCGCGACGGCACTATGCTCGCCAGCAGCGGGATCGACGCTGCTGTCCGAATCTGGGATAGGCAGAGCGGCAAGGAACTTCAGACTTTGCCACACCCTGCCCCGGTAACCACCCTCGTCTGGCGTCCTCATGGACACTTCCTTGCCACAGGCAACTCGGTAGGGGCAATTCGCCTGTGGGATGTGCGAGAGGATGGGCCCGCAATCTGTGGGCAAACCATCCAGGCACACACAGACTGGGTCGACTCCCTGGCCTTCTCCCCTGAAGGCAATATACTGGCCAGCGGAAGCTGGGATAGCACCGTAAAATTATGGGAAGTCGCCTTCTCTGGGGCAACCCGGGAAATCAGTGCCACTCTGATGCAGACACTGATGGGTCATACCGACCGTGTTGGTCGCGTCGCCTGGAGTCCCGATGGGCACACGCTGGCTAGCGGCAGCCGTGACAGGACGATTCGGCTGTGGGATGCCGAGCGGGCTAGCTATCGCACGGCTCTGCAAGGACATACCGCCTCCGTGCATGCGCTGGCCTTCACTCCCGATAGCCGCGCCATCCTCACTGCTGGCGAAGATGGCACCCTCCGTGTGTGGGATATCGTGAGCGGCCAGTGTATACGCCTCATCCAGGGCTACGCGGCCTTCCTCTATGATACAGACTGGAGCCCTGACGGCGCTCAACTTGCCAGCGGTGGCACCGATTCCCTCGTGACCATCTATGATGTGAATGGCGCGATACCTCCCAGGGTGTTGCGTGCGCACACAGGCGGTGTGATCGGAGTGGCATGGAGGCCCCGTACTCTCGGTTCCGGTAGCCAGACTGCGCAGCATATCCGGTTAGCTACCAGCGAGTGGGACAACGCCATTCGGTTGTGGGATCCCTCTTCGGAAACCTCGCTTCAGATCCTGCAACACCCGGAGGACACCGGCAATTGTTTCTACGGTCTGGCGTGGAGTCCCGATGGCCGTTGGCTGGCCGCCGGAACCTATGATCGAGGAGTACAACTGTTCGATATAACAGCAGGCAACCTTGCTTGGAACGCGCCCGATTTCCCCACACTTATCCGGCCTGTTGCCTGGAGCCCAGACGGAACCGTCCTGGCGGGGGGTGGCGATAACGGCACCGCCTATATTTGGGACTCCACAGCGAGCACCTTGCTCCAAACCCTGCCAGGACATCACGGTATGATCAGGGGCATAGCCTGGAATTCCGAAGGCACACAGTTGGCCTCCGCAGGCAGTGGATCGGAGGGCGCTGAGCTATTCATTTGGGATGTTCGGCGCGGAGAGCTTGCAGCCACAGTCCGGGCGCACCCAGGTGTCGTCTACGCAGTGGCCTGGGGGCCCGCTGGCAACCTGCTGATCACCGGAGGCGGAGATGGCGCAGTCCGTTGGTGGGACATAGCGACAGGCGAGTGCGTTCGAACGCGCCAGGCGCACCAGGGCACGGTGCAAGCTCTCAAGAAAAGTCCGGATGGCTCAAAGCTGGCTAGCTGCGGCGACGACGGGGCCGTCATGCTGTGGGATCTCAACACAGGCGACCATCTCCAAACCCTGCGCCGTGATCGCCCCTATGAGCGCCTCAACATCACCGGAATCATAGGCTTGACCGAGGCGCAGAAAGCCACCCTCCGCACGTTGGGCGCGATCGATGATAGCGCTCTGCGAAGCACTTACAGTACCCCGTGATCCGCGCGCGATCGGGCCCTCCGGCTGCGCGTCACTCAGGCCTACGGGCACAGGACGCGCCTGCTCCCGTTACTGGCTCCTACTGGCTCCTACTGGCTCTGGTTCTGGCGGTTCCAGCTAAATTCGGCCAGTATGCCCAGGCCCACGACGATAAGCACTATCGGGAAGACCAATTTATCTACAAAGCCGGTGCTGATCGACCCCAGCCCTATAAGCAGGCCAATGCCCACAAGCCACCAGTTGACCTTGGCTCCTTCCTGTACGTGGCGCACGCCCAGGTACACAAACCAGGCACCTATCGCCAGGCCGAACACCCATCCAAGGCCGACGCCGAGGTTGTCAAATAGGGCTATCGCTCCTATGAGGATCAGCAGCACGCCCCAAAACGGCACGCCCGCTATGCGTTGGTGCTCGTGGCGCTCTATTCGCCCTTGCATCGGGTCCTGATACTGAGTTTGCGGTTGGTTTTGATAAGGTGCCTGATACTGAGGTTGCTGCTCTTGCTGGGCCTGCTGCATAGGCACGGTTGCCTGAGAAGGCGTTTGTGAAGTCGGTTGAATCGGTTGCATGATTCCCTCCTGATTTCAAACGGGGCGAAAATCACAGTTTGCAATTGTATCGTCAATCTGTGAATCGTAAGAGCCTACTTTCCCATTGTCATTCTCCACAAATGACGTTAAAATTCAGGTGGATTTTGGTGAACGGATCCTGGCAAGTACCAGCACCCCCGCTTCCGGTTGCGATTTTGGCGGTAGCCGGGTAGTTCCATCTCGTACACGTCGATCGATGCCCTCTCTTGCGGGTTCGGTCTTGCTCGCGCGACTCGGCATGGATCTTGCACGTTCGTGCAACTTATCAACCGGAGGCCGGCACACTCAGGCCGTATCCGGTATTTTGTCAATTCTCGAAAGGATCTATCTAAAGGAGCTATCTAATGAGTTTGAAGTTTGGAGTGTTCGTTCCGCAGGGCTGGAAAATGGACCTGGTTGGGCTTGCCGATCCTGTCGAGCAATACGAAGCAATGACGCGAGCCGCATTGGCCGCCGACGAGGCCGGGCTAGACTCGATCTGGCTCTATGATCACTTTCACACCGTGCCCACACCCACCCAGGAAACGACCTTCGAATCCTGGATGAGCACCGCCGGATTGGTGCGCGACACAAAACGCGTCCGGGTAGGCCAGATGGTCACCTGTAATGGCTACCGCAATCCCGCTCTGCTGGCGAAGATGGCCTCCACTGTCGATGTGATGAGCCACGGGCGATTGATCTGCGGGTTTGGGGCCGGTTGGTACGAACACGAGTGGCGCGCCTATGGCTATGGCTTCCCGGAAGTGCCCGTTCGCATGGGCATGTTCCGCGAGGCCTGCGAAATTATCTCGCGCATGTGGACCGAGGATAAGCCGGTCTTCCAGGGCAAATACTACACGATCGATGGCCCGATCAACATGCCAAAAGGCGCTCGCAACCCCCACCCTGAGTTTTGGATCGGCGGTGGCGGCGAGAAGGTCACTCTCAAGCTGGTCGCCCGCTGGGCCAACGGCTGCAACATAGGTGGTGGCGACCCTGAAACCATCCGCCACAAGGTGGAAGTGCTGCGCGGCCATTGCGAAACGCTTGGGCGCGACCCCGCCGAGATCGTAGTCAGCACCAGTTTACAGGATGTCCACCTGTTGGCACCTGGCGAAGACCCTGAGAAAGTAGCCGACTGGACAAAGGGCCAGTATACCCTTGACGAATATCGCCGTCGCTTCAAGGTGTTCACCGCTGACGAACTTTCCAGGTGGATCGAGCAAGCCACCGAAGCCGGGGCGACCTATATTATCATCTACCTGGCGGGGCTTGCCCATAACCAGGATATGATCTACAGGTTAGCTCAGGATGTTATGCCCCGCTTCGCGTGACCCACACAATAGAGGTCACACCCACAGGCGCACATAAACGCGAGCCACCCCGAATTCCGGCTTTCCCTCATTCTTCCAAAATCTGGGAAGGCTCCTGTTTTGGAACCTCCCTTCTTATCATCGAAAGGGGATGGATAGGGGCTTTAGCGGGCGTTGGGTACACCGCGACATAGTGGGACACAGCAGTCTCAGTGCCCGGTTTCCTGAGCGCTATCGCCTGCTCCTCGATTGCCTGGTCGGTTACCGTCGGGCGCATATGCTGGCGCAGATGTTCGGCCCAGGTGCGCGCCAGGAACGTCTCCAGATAATGATCCGGGCGGGATGGGTCCTGGAACAAATGCCAATCATAAGCCCCCGTCCGCCTGCGCATCCTCCCCACGCGCTGCATTGTCGTAATGAACTGAGCAGCATTTTCGGGCGGAACCTCGTATCCGATCTCCACCAGCACCGGCCCATCTTCCAGCGCCGGTGTGCTGACCAGGTTCGGCTCGGCCCACTGGCGTGCCGGTGTCATATCGAGGTCCTGCATTTGGTCCAGTCGCCAGCGCCACGCAGCCGCCGCCCCCAGGCATAGAGCTGCGGCGGCAAGTGCCAGCGTCATGCTGTTGCCCAACCAGCTTGCCAGCGCGCCCCACCCGAAGCTGCCCAGTGCCATACCTCCCTGGAAGACCAGCAGATACACCCCCAGCGCCCGCGCTCTCACCCACGCCGGGGCTGCCCCCTGTGCCGATACATTCAGGCTGGACATCATCGACATCCACGCCACGCCTCCCAGCACCAGCACCAGCGACAGCAAAATCAAATTCTGAAGATAACCCAGCGCGAAAGTCGCCAGCGCAAATACAATCGTAGATATGACGGTCTGTGTATCCACCGACACTGCTTCTCTGATCCTGGAGATCAGCAGCGCCCCGATTACGGCTCCAAGCCCCAGGCTGCCAAGCAGGATGCCGTAACCGCTGGCGTCCAATCCCAGGTCCTGGCTGGCTACTACGGGTAGAAGCGCCCACAACGCGCTTGCCGCTACGATAAACGCGGCCACGCGCGCCAGCACCGTTCGCAACGCGAGGCTGTGCCGTGCATATCGCACACCTGCCACAATCGCTCCGATCACCCGCTCAGGGGGCGATGCGTTTTCGACGTGCTCGCGCCGCCACAGGTAAATCACCACCAGCACCCCCACGAACGAGAGCGAGTTCAACAGGAACACCGCGCCCGGCCCCGCCAGGGCCACCACGAAACCTCCGAGCGCAGGGCCCACGGCTCTTGCCAGGTTGAACCCGGCGCTGTTGAGAGCCACCGCCTGTGCAACCTGCCTGCGTCCCACCAATTCGGGCACAATAGCCTGCCAGGCAGGTGCGTTCAGCGCGCTCCCCAGGCCCAGCAGAAACGTCAGCGCAAGGAGCAGCCACGAAGTGGTGAGGTTGGCGATAGTCAGCACGCCCAGCAGGGTCGCCACCACAAGCATCCACCCCTGCGTCACAAGCAGCAATTTGCGCCTGTCGACAATATCGGCAATGGCCCCGGCGGGAAGCCCAACCAGGAACAAAGGTAGGCTTGTGGCGGTCTGCATCAAAGCCACCAATAGTGGCGATGGCGTGAGCAGGGTCATCAACCATGTCGCCCCCACGCTCTGCATCCACGTGCCGATATTGGACGCCACCGACGCTATCCAGAGCCAGCGAAATACCGGGATAGCTAGCGGTCCCCAGGACGACGTGCTTACCGCCTCTCTACTTGTATCCTGTAGATCTGTGCGCCTGGTGTTAAACGTAAGCTCCCTCCGAATATCGCTGGTTTATATATGTGCTTCTTGCATAGCGTTAAGCTTAGCATAAAATCGCAGGAGTTCCCATCTAGCAGCAAACCACAACAAGGATGCAAAGTCTGTCTCTGCCTTGTTAACCTCTACCCATCAATACACAACCCAAAACCACCCGAAAGTACACCCCAAAACCTGTCCCGATTTCCCCCACCAATGCCTTTAAGTTAATGAGGGCAAGTCCAACCCTCAAATCACACAACCACCAAGAAAACGATCGGACCTATCCAAAAGTCCACACGGAGCGGTAGTCGCCAGTCCCAATCAGGACCACCCACCAAGAATACTCGTCACTCGTCACTCGTCACTCGTCACTCGTCACTCGTCACTCGTCACTCGTCACTCGTCACCCTCCAAATGAACCCAAGTCTTGACACAAAGGTGTTAACTGCTATAATGGCAGGTACTAACGTGTGACATTCTAACTCTCTTCTTGAAAGGGGGTGACGCCTGCCGTATTTTCTCTCCTTATTGTTTTCTCTCCCGGTGCTCCCGCTTGGGTAGCAAATTCGCGCCGGAGAGCGAAGGACAAAACACTAACCACAGGAGGAAATGTCAGAGTGAAAGTAACTTCAAAGAAATTCGCGGCGATTGTGGTCGGATTGTTGCTTCTCCCCACGCTTGCGGCTTGCGGAGGCGAGGTGCCCACAGCCACACCTATTCCTCCACCGCCGACCGCTACTACCGCCCCCCCGCCCCCCACCGATACGGTGGCTATGGCCGAGCCGACCGCCACTGAAGCAATGGCCGAGCCTACGGCGACCACCGCCGCAACCTCAGGATCGCAGACAGGCACTGCCACCGACACTATGTACGCTGCCAAAGATTGCAGCTACGGTGGCATCATGAAGAGCATCGAAGCGGTGAACGACACCACTGTCAAGTTCACCCTCTGCACGCCCGACCCGGCCTTCCCGTCTAAGGTCGCCTTCTCATCGTTGGGTATCCAATCCGCTGCTCACTTGCAGGCCACCGGCGGCAAGCCCCTTGAGGATGCCGTTGGCACAGGCCCCTACATGGTCAAGAACTGGGTGCGCGGCGATAGCCTCAACCTCGTAGCCAACCCCAACTATTGGGGCGACGCTCCCGCGACGCCTAACCTCATCTTCAAGTGGAACGACCAGGCAGCGGGCCGCCTCAACAGCCTCAAAGCAGGCGAAGCCGATGGTATCGATAACCCCGATCCCAACGATTACGCCACCGTCCAGGGCGACTCCAGCCTCCAACTGATCCCGCGCGACGCGCTCAGCATATTCTACATCGGCCTCAACAACACCAAGCCGCCGCTGGATAACGAAAAGGTACGCCAGGCCATAGCTATGGGCATCGACCGCCAGGCTATCATAGACAAGTTCTATCCGCCCGGCTCCAGCGTAGCCACTCACTTCACCCCCTGCGCCATCCCCGGCGGTTGCGAGGGTGACTCGTGGTATGACTACAACCTGGACGCGGCCAAGCAGATGTTGGCTGATGCCAACGTCGGCCCTATCAGCATGAAACTCTCCTATCGCGATGTCGTGCGCGGTTATCTGCCTTCCCCAGGCAAGGTCGCTGAGGAGATTCAGTCCCAGCTCAAGCAGCTTGGCATTGATGTGACCATCGACGTGCAGGAGTCGGGTACCTTCCTCGACAACGCCTCCAAGGGCAACCTTGAGATCTTCCTCCTCGGTTGGGGCGCTGACTATCCCGATCAGACCGACTTCCTCGACGCTCACTTCGGCAAGGGCGCGAACGACTCGTTCGGCACCAAGTTCGACGATATTACCAGCCTGCTCACTCAGGCGGCTGCCCTTTCTGACCAGGCCCAGCGCAACGCGCTCTATGCCCAGGCTAACAACCTGATCAAGCAGCACGTGCCGATGGTACCTGTAGCTTGGGGTGCTTCCGCCACTGCCTGGAGCGCTAATGTGCAGAACGCGCAGTCCAGCCCTCTGGGTAACGAAGCCTTCAGGCTCATGTCTGTTCCGAGCAAGGACACCTTTGTCTGGATCCAGAACGCCGAGCCTTTGAGCCTCTACTGTAGCGACGAGACCGACGGCGAGAGCCTGCGCGCTTGCGAGCAGATCTTCGACCCGCTTCTGACCTACAAGGTTGGCGGCACTGAGGTCGAGCCTAACCTGGCTACCGATTACAAGGCCAACGACGATCTTACCGAGTGGACATTCACGTTGCGGTCGGGTGTGAAGTTCTCCGACAATACACCTCTCACCGCCAAGGATGTTGTGGCGACCTATGCCGCTCAGTGGGATGTCAGCAACCCACTCCACACCGGCAACACCGGCAACTTCGACTACTGGACTATCCTCTTCGCCGCCTTCCTCAACGCTCCACCTTCACAATAGTCCGGTTCTAATTACAATGCAGGCTGGGTGTGCAAAAGAGCGCCCAGCCTGTATCACAACCCCCGAATTGTAGTTCGGAATTATGGGACGTTTCTTACTTCGCCGACTGATATTAATCATCCCGGTTCTCCTGGGGATCATATTCGTAACCTTTGTGTTGGTGCGCTCGATCCCGGGTGATGCCTGCGTTGCCATGCTCGGCGAGAAGGCCACACCTGCCGTCTGCGCGCAATTCCGAGAACGCTTCGGCCTTAATGATAATATCGCCGTTCAATTTGTCCGCTATCTTGGCACACTGGGCACGTTCGACCTGGGCGATTCGCTCAAGTACGGGCGACCTGTCGGCACCTTCTTGATCGAGCGCCTGCCAATGACTATCGAATTAACTATAGGCGCTATGTCTTTCGCCCTGTTAGTGGGTATTCCACTGGGCATTATATCGGCATACAAGCACAGGTCGGCCGTAGATGTGGGCACGATGGTGATCGCCAACCTGGGCGTTTCCATGCCGATTTTCTGGTTAGGCTACTTACTGGCCGGTTTGTTCGGTATCGTGCTCAAAGACACGCCTTTCTACTTACCCACATCGGGCAGGCTGACTCCTGGCCTCTCTTTACCTCCATTGACCGACGCGTGGAACCTGGGCCATGTGCAGGGCTTCGCTGGTGGCGTGCTGACGTTCTTCTCACAGATGTTCACCTTCAATTCTCTTGTAACAGGTCACCTTGATATATTCTGGGACGCCATCAGGCACCTCATCCTACCATCAGTAGCCCTGGGCACGATCCCTATGGCGATTATCGCCCGCCTCACCCGCTCCAATTTGCTGGACATTATGGGCAACGACTACATCCGCACGGCTCGCTCCAAAGGCCTCGGCGAGCGGATGATCCTCTTCCGCCACGCCATGCGCAATGCCCTCCTGCCTCTTGTAACGGTGATCGGTCTCCAGTTCGGCGCGCTATTGGGGGGCGCTGTACTGACCGAAACGGTGTTCGGCTTGCCCGGCGTCGGCAAGTTCCTTGTAGATTCGATTTTCGCCCGCGACTACCCCGTAGTGCAGGGCTTCACCCTGGTTATCGCACTTATTTTCGTATTCGTGAACCTGATAGTTGATATATCCTATGCTTTCCTCGACCCTCGCATCCGCCTCAGCTAAGGGTCATAGTGGCATAGCACCGATCCTGGACTTGTGAGCCTATGAGCGCAGTGACAGCCGGAACTAAGATACCAAGAACGGCGCAGGCAAAGCCTCGCAGCCTGGGGCGCGATGCCCTTCGCCACCTTCTGCACAACAGGTCGGCCCAGGTCGGCATGGTTATGCTCGGCTTCCTCTTGCTGGTCGCTATCTTCGCCCCCGTGATCGCCACACACGATCCGATCAATTTCACCGACCCCAACAACAAGGTGCGCACGCCGCCGTGTATCCATTTCCTCGGTTGTCCAGCCGATCAGCCTCAGCATATATTCGGCCTGGATGGCAACGGGCGCGATCTCTTCAGCCGCGTGGTATATGGCACCCAGGTTTCCCTCTTCATAGGTGTCTCCACAGTCACCTTCGCGGTCATCGTCGGCACCCTTATCGGCGCGGTATCGGGCTTCCTGGGCGGTTGGGCCGATAGCATCATCATGCGTTTCATGGATGTATTGCTTGCCTTCCCTAGCCTGCTGTTGGCTATTGCCCTGGTGGCCGTCCTTCGCCCCTTGATCCTCGAAGGGCCTCATCTCTCGCCGCTTATCCCTGCTCTGTTCGCTATTGGTTTCGTTGCTATACCTGTCTATGCTCGTATAGTCCGCTCAAGCGTGCTCTCTATCAAAGAGCAAGACTATGTGCTCGCCGACCGCGCCATTGGCGTGCCTCCTACGCGTACGCTCTTCCGAACGGTCCTCCCCAACTCCCTCACCCCCCTGATCGTTCAAGGCACGCTTGGTATCGCCTCCGCCATATTGGATGCCGCCGCCCTCGGCTTCCTGGGCCTGGGCCAGCAGCCTCCCAACCCTGAATGGGGTACCATGCTGGGTGTGGAGCGCAACAGCGTATTCAACGCCCCCCATCTCCTGATCTTCCCCGGTGCGGCTATCGTGGTTACTGTACTCGCCTTCAATCTCCTGGGGGATGGCCTGCGCGATGCCCTCGACCCACGCCTCAACAGGTAACTGGCGGATCCCCTATGGCAACACTGCTACAAGTACAAAACCTCCAGACCAGCTTCCGCACGCGCGATGGTATAGTCAGGGCTGTGCAAGGTGTATCCTTCGACCTTGAGGAAGGAGAGACCCTTGGGATCGTGGGCAAGTCGGGGTCGGGCAAGAGCGTGACCGCCCTCTCGATTATGCGCCTGATCCCTGAGCCACCCGGCAAGATCAAATCGGGCGAGGTCCTCTACCGGGGCAAAGACCTGCTCAAGTACAGCAGATCGGAGATGAGGAACATACGCGGGAAAGAGATCGCCATGATCTTCCAGGACCCGATGACCTCCCTCAACCCGGTACTGACGCTCAGCAAGCAGATAGGTGAGTCCCTGCAAGTCCACCTGAACATGACCAAAAAGCAGGCCCGAAACCGCACCATCGAGCTATTGAAACTGGTCGGCATACCCTCGGCAGAGCAGAGGCTCGATAGCTACCCGCACCAGTTTTCCGGCGGTATGCGCCAGCGTGTGATGATCGCTATGGCCCTCTCCTGCAACCCCAAGCTTCTGATCGCCGACGAGCCGACCACAGCCCTCGACGTGACGATCCAGGCGCAAATCCTGGACCTCATCAGACGGCTCAAGAGCGAGTTCAACACAGCAGTCATCTTTATCACCCACGACCTGGGCGTCGTCGCCGGGCTGTGCAACCGCGTGATCGTCTTGTATGGTGGCCGCATCATGGAGCAGGCCACCACCGAGGAGTTGTATGGCGATCCTCGCCACCCCTACACTCTGGGCCTCCTCAAATCGGTGCCTCGCCTGGACGAAGAGCGCAAGGAGCGACTTG
The DNA here is from genome assembly GCA_963797095.1 of uncultured Chloroflexia bacterium. Lineage (GTDB taxonomy): Bacteria > Chloroflexota > Chloroflexia > QHBQ01 > JADMIH01 > JADMIH01. The sequence goes on from CAWCNY010000002.1 coordinate 1,172,668, forward strand.
AGCCTATCCCGGGTATGCCCCCCGACCTGATCAACTCGATACCAGGCTGCCCTTTCTACCCTCGATGCACCTATCGCGAGGACTGGCACAAAGACAAAATGCCTCCACTGGCCGAGGTCGGCCCCAAGCATCGCGCCGCCTGCTGGATCGATGTGCGAACTACCGCACCTCATGTGATCGAGGACGAAACCGAAGAAAAAGTGGGGGCAAGCTAAATGGCTGTGACCGAGACAGGAAATCCTGTACCCACTGCGCAGGTCGTCGTCAAGAACTACAGAGATAGGGAGGACGGCTACGTGCCGGGCGACGTGCTCCTCACGATTGAGGGGCTGAAGATGCACTTCCCGATCACCAGAGGCCTCATAATCCAGAGGCAGGTAGGGGCTGTGCAGGCCGTCGATGGCCTCGATTTTATCATCAAGAAGGGCGAGACGCTTGGCCTGGTGGGCGAGTCCGGTTGCGGCAAGAGCACGGCAGGCAGGGCTATCCTTCAGTTGTACAAGCCAACCGCCGGGCGCGTAATCTTTAAAGGGATCGACATCACCAAGCTGGGCAAGTCGGAACTACGCGGCCTGCGCAAGCAGATGCAGATGATCTTTCAGGACCCATACTCCTCGCTCAATCCCCGGATGACCGTAGGCGATATCATCGGTGAGCCGCTCAAGGTCCACAGTCTTGCAAACGGCACTGAGAGGCGGGAGCGAATACGCGAGCTATTGCAAACGGTCGGCCTCAATCCATACTTCACCAATCGCTACCCGCACGAGTTCTCAGGCGGGCAGCGCCAGCGTATCGGTATCGCACGTGCCCTGGCTGTCAATCCTGATTTCATAGTGGCCGATGAGCCGATCTCCGCCCTCGACGTGTCGATCCGCGCCCAGATTATCAACCTGATGGAGGATTTGCAGGCCGAGTTCGGCCTGACCTACCTCTTTATCGCCCACGACCTCAGCGTGGTGCGCCACATCTCCGACCGCGTGGCGGTCATGTACCTGGGCAAGATCGTGGAGCTTGCCGACCGTAGCGAGCTATATGACCACCCCTTGATGCCCTACACGAAGGCTCTCCTATCGGCGGTGCCGATCCCTGACCCCATAGCCGAAGCCAAGCGCGAGCGTATAATACTGACAGGCGATGTGCCTTCCCCGATCAATCCCCCTAGAGGCTGCCATTTCCACACGAGATGCCCTATCGCCATAGCCGCCTGTCGCGAGATCGACCCCCCCTTAGAGCAGAAAGCCCCGGGTCACTGGGCAGCATGCATTAGAGTTTGACGAAAGACGAAAGACGAAGGCGCTCTTGCCTTCGCCCTTCGTCTTTCGTCCTTCGTCCCCTTACGGTGTTTCGCAGGCCGGGAAGAAGGCATTAGCTACTATCTTGGCTACCTGCCCCCTGGTGGCGTTGGCTCCAGGTCTGAAGTATGGCAGATTACTCCCTCCACACGGCTCGCCTGGCCCACCGCATAGATAGCCTGTCATCACGTCCCGGTTAGCTAACCGCCAGATGTAATCGTAGAAGGTTGAGCCTTCCAGCACATCCTCGAACTGCTTGTCTCCACTCGGTTCGGTGAAGCCCGCAGCATTTGCCACGATCTTCGATATCTGGCCCCTCGTGACGTTGGCGTTCGGTCGGAAGTAAGGCAAACTGCTGGGGCCGCAAGGCTCCCCCGGTCCACCACATGGATATCCTACTATATATCCGCGTGTCGCCAGCCTGCCCACATAATCGTAGAAGGTCGAGCCTTCCGGTACATCCTCGAACTGCGCACCGGTGATAGTGTCGTGGAAGCCTGCGGCATTGGATACGATCTTAGCCATCTGGCCTCGCGTCACCAGGTTGCCCGGCTTGAAGCATGGGCTGCCGGTGTCGCATCCTGTGGTGTAGCCGTCTATGATACCACGGCACGCCAGGCACCTGATATTGGCATAGAAGGTATCATCCGGGTCCACGTCCGTGAACTGGATGGGGCAGATTGTAGATGTAGCTGTGGGTGGCACAGGCGTATCCGTGGCGGTAGCCTCTATCGGTGTGTTGGTGGCCATAGGTGTAGGTGGCGTATCAGTGGCCGTAGGCGGTACCGGTGTATCGGTGGGTGTGTCCGTGCTCGTTGCTGTGGGTGGCATAGGCGTGTCTGTGGGTGTTGGCGTATCAGTGCTGGTGGGTACCGGTGTGCTTGTAAGCGTCGGTGTATCGGTAGGCACGGCTGTGCTTGTTGGCGTAGGTGTGAGCGTCGGTGATCCGCTAGGCAATACATCGAGGAATGCCGCCGATATTGGCCCCCAGGTCTGGTATCCTGAGAAATCGTTCTGCCCTCTGCCTCGCACAAAGAGTATGTGCCTGCCTACAGGGATTGAAGTGGTATCAATCGTGGCCTGCGCGCCTTCAGTCGGCGCATCAAAAGTGCCGTCGCTCGCTACCATTGCTACAGGTGTGCCGCCTGCCCAGGGTGGCGTATCCAGGTAATATTCCGCCGCCCCCACGCTCTGGCTGAAGGCATTAAGCTGGTTGTCGCTCGCCCTCCAGTCGAACTTGATGGTCGCCGTCAGTGCCACCGAAGAACCTTGTGTGGCCGTCATAGGATCGGTTGCCACCGCGTTTGCGTCGGGTCCATGAGATAGCAGATAGGGCGTGCGGGCGATCTTGGCGAGGTAAGTCAGCATCCCTTTGTTTTCGGGCCAGATACCTTGCGAGGACCCGCACCCTGGATTATCGATGCAGGAAAACGCGGGCAGGAAATCGCCGCCGCTCAACTCCGTGGAGATCGAGGCTATGCCAAGCTCTCCGTATGTCCAGTCAATCGAGCCGCCATCAACGATATACAACTGGCATGGAATACACCCGTATGGGTAGTCGTTGCCACCCTCGCCGGGCGAGCTTATACGACGTGCGATGTTGTCCGTCTCGTTATAGTTGGGCATCAGTGTGTAGGTCCAACCCCACGGATAGAGGTTCACCGGCACGACCGTGTGTAAGTTCTGGTAGACACCTGTGGTCGTGATCGGCGCCGGGTCGGTATCAAGCGGGCCTCGCTGGTCGGGGATGAGGGTGCGTATCTTATTGACTATAGCTGCCGTCTCCTCATCCGAGCCTGCCGATACGCCGTGATAGGTCTGCTCGCATACGAAATCGGATCAGCCGCCACAACAATCCCACTTGAATGGGAAGTTGCGGTTGTTATCCACGCCAAAGTGGTCGTATGGAGTAGGCGGCCACGAGCACCCCGATCCGCCCACGTTATCACCGTTCTTGCGGTAGTAGTACGGGCTTGAGCCGCCTCCGCCCGCTTCCACTATATGGTGGCCGTCAGGGTTGACCGTTGGCACCAGCCAGATATCGGTGTAATCAACCAGCCAGTGCGCGTCAGCATTCGTGTTGTAGTTGTCCAGCAACCAGCTGATCATGCGCATCACTACCTCTGGCGTGGCGATCTCGCGTGCATGGATATCGCCGTCGGCCCAGAAGACCGGCTTGGGGCCGGCGATTGCCTGGTTGGTGATGTGCATCGCGAACAGGTCGTAGCCGTTCCAGGGGCTTGGCAGCGTGCAGGAGCCTGGATGGGTCTTGCACCACGAATCGCCATAATCAACCTTCTCGGCAAGAGTCGGGTACTGCGCCACCATCTGATCGAGGAAGGTGTACATCTCCTCCACGGTCTTGTACCCGCCGAAAAAAGTATCGGGGAGCGATTGCGGGTTGCTCAGGAAGTCGCTCTTGACCGGGTCGATCTCGACCCGCAGGCCGCGATTCTTGAGATCGTAGTACAAGGCTCGGTCGCGCACCACGGTCAGGTAGCCCCCTGTTGTAGGTATCTCCTCCGGGGCCAGTTCATTAGCCAATGCATCGCGCTCGGCTAGGCTGCTGAAGTAGACGCGCATTACCAGCACGCTATACTGGTTGGCAAGAGCATCGTTTTGCGCCGTGGCCGTGCTGCCCGGCAGAGGAGCTGCCGCCTGCGCCGCGCCGGGGCCGGTCGCTCCGCCTCCCGCCGCCACCAGTGGCAGTAAAATCATGAGCGCGGGTATAACGAACCTCACCAGCGCCCTTTGCCGAAAGTTGCTCCTGGCTCTCTTCACCTTGCATACCCTCCTTCTGAACGTGAATAAGGGAGGAACATATAACCTGGCAGGCGCGCTCTATAGTTGCGCCGCGCACCTGCTGGCTATCATTATATCCAATTCCACACTGAATCGCTTCCGTCACTTTATCGCATCCTGCAACAAAAAGGCCGGAAGACTAAAATGCAACTGCCGGCGCGCGGACCCTCCTAGCAAAAGGTCCTACAACCGGCAGTAAGGCAGGCCAGAATGACGAGGGGCGTACTCATCAACCGTCCCATCAGTAATAACGCCCCTTGCCGGAAAAAGATAGGCCCATTCGGTATGTTATACTGAATTCAAGGAGTGTGAAACAGGCGTGAACAGTGAAAATTTCGCCGATCCCACCGATATAGCTGCTATACTGCAAATGAAGCGGATCGCGGTTGTGGGCCTATCGTCCAGCCCCTGGCGTACAAGCCACGACGTATCCCGGTATATGCAATCCCACGACTATACCATCATCCCGGTCAACCCGAATGAAACCGAGGTGCTGGGAGAAAAGGCTTACCCAACCCTGAGCGACTTGCCGGAACCGCCTGAGGTGGTCGATATTTTCCGACGCTCGGAATATGTGAGCGCTATAGTGGACGAAGCCATCAAGGTTGGCGCGAAGGCGATCTGGATGCAGATCGGCGTGATCGACTATGACGCAGCCCGCCGGGCGCGGCAAGCAGGCTTGCTGGTGGTGGTTGATAGATGTATTAAGGTGGAGCAAGCGCGGCTTGGGAGATGAAGATACTATTGCTTGTAAGTTTGTCGCGACAAAGAGGCTTGCTGTTGGGAGCTAGATGATGCAGACAGGTGTTATCGGCATAATCGGAGGTTCAGGCTTCTACAACATGGCTGGGATGACCGGCATCCACACTGTGGAAGTGGATACCCCCTTCGGCAAGCCCAGCGATCCACCTATTCTCGGCAAGATCGCCGGGCGCGACGTGGCTTTTATCGCCCGTCATGGCAGAGGCCACCGCATTCCCCCTACGCTTGTGCCCGTCCTCGCCAATATCTTCGCCCTCAAGACGCTTGGTGTGACCCACCTCGTGTCTGTAAGCGCGGTAGGTAGCATGAAGGAAGAGATCGAGCCACTGCACATGGTTGTGCCCGACCAGATCATCGACCGCACCGTTCACCGCCCACGCACCTTCTTCATGGAGGGTCCGGTGGTGCACGTGGCCTTCGCCAACCCCTACTGTGACGAGTTGCGCGACCTGGTTGCCCGGGCCGCCGAAAGCGTGGGCGCGACCGTTCACCGGGGTGGCACGTATATCTGCATCGAGGGGCCGCAGTTCTCCACCCTTGCCGAGTCGTTCCTCTATAGAAGCTGGGGAGTATCGGTGATAGGCATGACCTCCATGCCGGAGGCGCGTCTTGCCCGCGAGGCCGAGATGTGCTACGCCACCCTCGCGATGGCTACCGATTACGATTCCTGGCACCCTGTGCACGACACAGTCACCGCCGACCTGGTGACGCAAAACCTTGTCCGAAACGTACAGCAAGCCAAAGACACAGTATCGGCCCTGGTCAGCATAATCCCTGACACCTACGAATCGTCTTGTGTATCGGCTCTCCAGGGTTCCATAATGACTCCGCTCGACCTCGTTCCGCAGGAAACGCTGGAGAAATTCCGGCCCTTGCTAAATAAGTATTTGTAGTCGGTAGTCAGTAGGTGGTAGTCGGAAGACGACCAATGAAACCAGGAACCAGGAACTATAATCCGACTACCAACTACCGACTACCGACTACTGACTACCACCCCAGCGAATGATCCAAGCCAGCCCACGAGCCAATTCGCAATCCGCAGTCAGCACCCCGCAGTCCCGGCGAGGTTTCTGGGCAAGTATCCGCCGCTACAGGTGGACCGAGTTCCGCCTGCTCCTGATCCCTTCGCTTCTGAGCATCATCGGGATGCTGATGGTCATACTTGTGCCTGTGGGGGCCGTCCAATGGCAGTGGAAGGACCTCTGGATGAGCTTCCTCTTGATCGGCCTTCTGTACGGGGTGCATGTATGGTTCAACTTTGCCCGCCCCTCCGTTGATCAGGCATTATTACCTATCGTAGCCACCCTCACCGTCATTGGCCTCGTCATGATCCAGCGGCTTGAGCCTTCGCTTTCGGATGCCTTCCGGGGAATCGCGAACAAGCAGGTGGTGTGGATCACGGCTGGCATGCTGGCGATGTGGGGCACTGTTGCCTTCTTGCGCGACCTCAACTGGCTCAGGCGCTACAAATACACCTTCGCGCTGGGCGGGATCATCCTGGTGGCAGCTACTCTCGTTTTCGGCAGCGATGCAGGCAGCGGCACAGGGGTTCGCCTCTGGTTCAACTTCGGCTTCTTCCAGTTCCAGCCCTCCGAGCTACTGAAGGTGCTGCTGGTGATCTTCCTCGCGGGCTACCTCGACGACAAGCGCGAGCTTTTGGTGCGCGGCTGGCGCATCGGCCCCATCAGCCTGCCGCCCCTGCCCTACCTGGCCCCTTTGCTTCTGCTGTGGGCTTTCGCTCTTGTGCTCTTTGTCGTGCAGCGCGACCTCGGCAGCGCGCTCCTCTTCTTCGGTATCTTCCTGTCTTTGCTGTACGTAGCGAGTGGCAAACCCTTTTACGTGGTGGGAGGCCTGCTCCTCTTCTTCGGTGCGGCCTATCTACTGAATAACGCGTTCGCCTCGCAGTTCACGCATATCCAGACGCGCGTCAATATCTGGCTGGACCCCTGGCCTGTCGGATTGGGCGACGGCTTCCAGATAGTGCAATCGTTGTTTGCTCTGGCATCGGGGGGCGTGCTGGGCAAGGGCATAGGCTTCGGATCGCCCGGCATCATCCCCGCCGTGCACACCGATATGGTGATCTCGGCTATCGGGGAGGAGTTGGGGCTGGCGGGCACGCTGGCTGTGATAGCCCTCTTCATGGTGCTTGTATACAGGGGCTACCACATCGCCCTCAGGGCCAGGAGCGGCTACGAGCAATTGCTGGCGGTCGGCCTGACCACGGTGCTCGGCCTCCAGGCGATCATCATCATGGGTGGTGCGATCAAGATGATCCCGCTCACCGGCATTACCCTACCGTTCATCAGCTACGGCGGCTCCTCACTGATCACGAACTTCCTGATCATGGGCCTGCTGCTTCGTATCTCGGCCCCCGGGCGCGGTACGACCCGCCTTTAGTCTTCTTCGTTCCTTCGAGTTCAAAATGAAAGTTAGCCCATAATGGTTCCTGTTGTTCGCAATCTGGTAAGAGGTTTGGCGCTGCTGCTGGCGATTGGCCTGTTGGCTTTCGGCATAGTCAGCGACGCGCTCCCCAGACAGCAGGGAGATACTTCGCCTCCTGATGACAGCCGTTGGCTGATCAGCCTTGGTCTGGCCTTTATTCTCCTGATGATATTCGCCATCCTGACCGTGTCGGGCGACCCATCGAAACGCGGGGCAACTCCCGATGAGCGTTTCAGGGCCAATGTCAGGCAACTGGGCGGCTTCCTGCTGGTGGGATTTACTCTCCTAAGCCTCCACCTGCTGCGCGAACAGGTCGTGGCCGCCTCGGCTATCAAGAACGCGACCGTCGTCACCCCCTCAGGTGAGGTAGTACAGGACCCCCGCAAAATACCCGACCAATTGCGTATTCGCAGGGGCGAGATCTATGCCGGCGACCGTCTGATAGCAAGCAGCGAAGTATTCACGCCCTCAACATATGTCCATCGCATCTACCCGGAGCCAAACATCTCATACCTGGCGGGCTACTACAACCCCACTGTCTACGGAAGCGCTGGCCTCGAAGCGAGCTTTGACGACTACTTGTCAGGGAAACAGGTGCTCGACCCATTCCTTGAGCAACAGCGCCTGCTCCTCAACGAGCCGCCCATCGGAAGCGACCTCTACCTGACCATCGACCCCGACCTGCAAGACCTGGCTCAAGAACAGCTTGGCGAGCGGAAGGGCGCGGTGGTGGTGCTCGATGCCCAGACCGGGGCGATCCGCGCTCTCGCTTCCTGGCCCCATCTCGATCCCCAGCAGCTTTCGTTCGACCCCTATGCCGACAGTTGGACCGACGAAAACAAGCGCGTGATCGACTACTACAATTCGCTGCTGGCCGACCCCGACAACCCGCTCATCATGCGTGCTACCCAGGGTCTCTATCCTCCCGGTTCGACCTTCAAGACCGTATCGGCGGGCGCGGCCATTGACACAGGCACCGCCAAGCCCACCAGCATCTTCACCGACACCAACGGTACTGTGCAGGTGGAGGCGGGTGGCTATGTGCATCGCGACTGCTCCACCTGTCGCCCCTCCGGTCACGGCCCCCGCTTCACTCTGATCGAGGGTTACAAGTGGTCGCTGAATGTGGTTTTCGCCGAGCTTTCCCTGCAAATCGGCCCCAGCAGGATGATGGAGTACGCACGCCGCTTCGGCTTCGGCACCCGCTACGACCTGGGCGTGCCCGTAGACGCCAGCACCATCGCATCCGACACTGCCCAGCTAGAGGGTAGCAAGAACCTCTTGGCCGCCACCGCCTACGGCCAGGGCGATGTGCAGGCCACCCCCCTGCAAATGGCTCTCGTGGCGGCGACGGTCGCGCACGGAGGCCAATTGCCCGCGCCTTACCTTGTTTCCTCGATCCGCGACCCTCAGAGCGGCTCGACGGTCTGGCAGTACCAGCCCCACGATCTTGGACAGGTCCTTTCGCCCTCAACCAACGCCACCTTGAAAGGAATGATGGAGGAGTCGGTCAAGACCGGGTGGGCCAAAGACGCCGCCATCCCAGGCGCAACGGTTGGCGGCAAGACGGGCACAGCCGAGACAGGCCGGGATACCGAGCATTCGTGGTTCATCGGTTGGGCTGGCAAAGACCCCAACAAGCCTCAGTACGCCATCGCAGTAATAATCGAGGATGGGGGCGAAGGCACTCGTGTCGCCCTGCCGCTGGCACGTACAGTGCTTATAGAAGCCTTGAAGCACTAGCGCGCTGAAAGGAGGCACAATCAATGGCTAGGAACACAGGTCAGGGCTACCGCATCGGAGCCGTCAAACGCCGCTCTCAAGTAGACAACCCGGCAAATGATCGCTACACCAAACGCGATGCGGAAACGGGCCGGTTCATCGAACAGAAATCGGATGGCAAGCCCTTCAAAGGCGTTCGCAAAGAGAAGCACGAGCCAGGTGACTCATAGATAGTTATGCTCTATCTCTCCTGCACCTGGTCGACATCCACCTTCGGCCCCAGGAACTTAGGCTGGTCGTTCACCAGCATACGCCAGGCTAACCCCATCACCCCTAGATACTCCCGTGCTTCGTTGTAAACTGTCGAATAGGGTTGCCGGTCGGCTATCACACCTACCGACTTCACATGCAGATAGTTGCACCCGAACAACGCGCGCGGTAGGTGGAACTGCTGCGTTACCAATGTGGCCGACGTGAGGCCAAACACCTCGCGGGCGCGATAGCAGCTATCCCAGCTATTGAAGCCTGCATAGTCCAGCACAATATCGTTGTCGGGCACTCCCAGGCCGAGGGCCGTCTGGCGCATCGCCTCCACCTCGTTGTAATTGACCGCGCTGTTGTCGCCCGTCATCAACAGCTTCTGCACCTTGCCCGCCTTGTAGAGATCGGCGGCGGTCGCCACTCTGTCATACAGGATGGCCGATGGCCCACCCGCCTGGTTCAGCCCCGCCCCGAATACCATCGCCACGTGGTTCTCAGGCAGCCTCGCATCGTCCCACCTATAGATGAGACCCGATGTCTGCGCGTCGATCCACGCCTTCCACAAGAGCATAACCAGCACCACAAGCGCCACCGCCAGCAAAACAAAAGGCACTATCCTGCGTATGAACGACCCTACTGTGCTTCGCCTCGATACGGGTTTATGATAGGCGACGCGGCGCGGTCCCATAGGCGTCGGGTCATAAGCCGGCGGCGTTGGGCGGGTGGCGACATACTTTCTCATAACAACCTGAAACCCTAGTACATAGCTATACTAACTCGGGAATACCCGATTTCCGGGCGTTACTACTCGTTGCGTTTCACGCTATTCCAATAGTCGTTCATCTCATCCACGTTCATGCCGCGCAGTTTCTTACCGTCGGCCACCATCGTACGTTCCATCGTGGTAAAGCGGGTGAGGTATTTGTCGTTGGCGCGCCTCATCGCTTCCTCGGCGTTGATCCCCATCCACTCTGCCAGGCATACGAGCGCGAAGAGCAGATCGCCCAGCTCCTCTCGCCTCTTGTCGAACTCTGTCTCCGCCTTAAGCTCACCAAGCTCCTCCTGCACCTTATCGAACACGCCTCCGATATCCGGCCAATCGAACCCAACACGTGCCGAGCGCACCTGCAACTGCTGTGCGCGCTCGAGGCCGGGCATGGCGCGGGGCACACTCAGGAGCAGCCCTGTGGCCTCAAGCCCTTGCTCTGCCGCCTGCGCAGCCTCGAACTTTCGACCCGCCTTCGCTTTGGCCTCCCGCTCTCCCGCCTTGATCACTTCCCAGTTGCGCAGCACATGCTCGGCCCCGGTCACCTGCACATCGCCGAACACATGCGGGTGCCGCCTGATCAACTTGGTAACAATATGCCCGATCACGTCCGACAGCGTAAACTCCTCGGCTGAAACCGCCAGTTGCGAGTGAAACACTACCTGCAACAGCAAGTCGCCCAACTCCTCGGCCAACATCTCAGGGTCGCCTGCGTCCATCGCGTCCACCGCTTCGTAGGCTTCCTCCAACAGGTGGTGCTTGATCGAGTCGTGGGTTTGCTCGCGGTCCCACGGGCACCCGCCCGGCCCGCGCAACCTCCCCATCACATATACCAATCCGTCAAAGTCGCGCAGCAACTGCAACGGCTCCAATGGCGCGAGATATACGCAAGCCAGGTGGTTGATACCGTGCCGGTGGTCCATCTCGGCAAGCGTGGTCTCAATAACCTGCTCTTGCCCCGGCACCCCCGCATTCAGCACGATCTTCACCGGGTGATCGTCTTGGTATCGTTCCATCAGCGCCAGCTTGCACGCCGAAGCTATACGATCGTTGTACACCTGGGTCAAGACCACAGGGTATAGCGGTGACACTCCCGAAAGCGCCGCGAATACATCAGGCTCGGTAGGCAGCGGGTAGGGGCTGAACAAGAACGGCTCTACCTCCTCACCATTCGTCCTTCGTCCTTCGTCCTTCGTCCCGTAGCCCGCAAGCTCGGTCCCATCCACGATCTGGAGGCCGCGCTCCAGGGGGTCAACGCCCAGCGCGTCGCACACCGGCTCCAGGAACGACAAGCCTGCCACTATCTTCAATGTCACACCCTGTTGTTCTCTAGCCATCCCTCGCAGGTGGCGCACAGACGCTTCGCCTATGGAAGGGTGACCGGGCACGCAGTAGATCAAAGGCTCTTCCTGCTCTCCTGCTCTCCGCAATAGCTCGGTCGCTATCTGCCGGTAGATCTCCTCGAACCGGCTCTCCCTCTCATACAGGTAGTCGAACGTGCGCACTTCCAGGTGCTCAGGAAGGTGATCGGCGGTGGGGTGGGTGCGAGTGCGGAGATATACCACTCTCGCCCCATCCAGCAGGCGCTTGACCTCCAAAGTGACCTGTTCCCAAGCGCCAGGCCCCAGCCCGGCAGCAACAATTGTTGGCATGAATTTGGCTCTTTCTGTATCAGACTATAGGTTACAGCTGACGAGTTAAGAGTGGCGATTTATCACGCAATACTACGAAGTAGGCACCAAGCCCCTACCTCGTTCCACTCGGTACCCGGCACTCAGTACTCGGCACTCCCATGATAACACGCCTGATCAGAAAGGGGCAAAGCGATGATTTACATCGGAACCTGTGGATACAGCTACGATGATTGGAAAGGTCCGGTCTACCCGGAGAACATCAAGAGCACCGAGATGCTGCCCTACTATTCGGGCCTGTTCAACACCACCGAGATCAACTACACATACTACCGGATGCCCGCCGCCCGCACCCTGGCGGCTATGGCCTCAAAAGTACCCGACGACTTCATCTTCACCATCAAGGCAAGCAAAGAGCTTACCCACGAACGTGACGACGATACACAGGGCAATGGCGCTACTCCGGGGAACTTCCGCCTATTCCGTGAAGCACTGACCCCACTCATCGAGCAGGAGAAGTTCGGCGCTGTGCTGGCGCAATTCCCAAGCTCATTCAAGCCCGACGACGCCAACCGCGACTACCTCTCGGTGTTCCGCGACCGCATGGGCGACCTACCTGTGGTCGTCGAGTTCCGCAACGCCGCCTGGGTTACGGACGATACTATTGAACTGCTCAGGCGCAACAACCTGGGCTATTGCTGCGTCGATGAGCCTCGCCTGCGCGGGCTAGTGCCGCCTATTGCGGTAGCAACGGCCCCTATCACCTACGTGCGCTTTCACGGTCGTAATGCAAAGAAGTGGTGGCACCATGACGAGGCATACGAGCGCTATAGCTACGAATATAAGCCCGAAGAACTGGAAGAATGGGTTCCCAAGATCGAGAAGCTCGACAACACCGCCAACACCACCTTTGTCTTCACCAACAACCACTACCGTGGCGCTGCGGTGCGCACAGCAGAACAACTGAAGGGGCTGCTCAGCAAGGAAGGTGTGACGGGTGCGTGTCAGGTTTTAGGCAAGGGGAAAAGATGATACCCTACAGGTAGAACATCCCGGCTATGGCCGAAATCCTGGGGGGTATCATCTATGGAAGTGAACAGTCAGCTTCAGGCCGTTTGTGACCTGTCGCCTATGCTCAACAGTATTGTGCAAGAATTCGAGGAGCGTGTCAAACAACTTTGGCGCTTCAGCCAGCACAATCCACAGGCGGACTTCGCCCAATTGGAACAGCAGGCTCGCCGCTTGAGCACAGAATGCTTCGCAGGGGCCTTGCAAACAGCCGTCCAACTGCATAGGCTCAGCATAGAAGAAGCCTGGTTGCTGGGCCAACAGTGCTGCGAGTGTGGACGACCAACCCGATACAAAGGCAAGCACAAGCGCACCCTTCAAACCTGGGTAGGGCAAGTCACGTTGGAGAGGGGATACTTCCACTGTGCGGGGTGCGACACGGGACGCTACCCACTGGACGAGGCCCTGGGCATACCAGCCAGAACCCAATACTCTGATGGAGTGCAACAGGGAGTGTGCTTGTTAGGAGTGCAACTGCCTTTCGAGCGCGCTTCCCATTCTTTGCAGATGCTTTCGGGCATCAGCATCTCCCCTAAAGAAGCACAACGCATAACAGAGCAGAGGGGTCTTGCGTTGGAGGAACACCTGCAAGCAGAAGGTCAACTCCTGCTAAAAGGTGAGGTGGGTTCAGGTTCAGGCTCAGGCTCAGGCTCAGGCTCAGATGGAGTATGGGCAGTAGCATTAGACGCGGGCAGGGTGCGGTATGAAGATGGGTGCAATGATACGAAGGCTGGGGTAGTATTTTGGGCCGAGCCGAAACGCAATGAGCAAGGGGAGATAGATGGTGCGCAAGCAGTGGAGAAGAGCCAAAGCTACATTGGGCAGGTCGGCTCAATGGAGGAAGCGGGAGAGCGGTTAGGGGGCGAAGCTGCAAGGCGAGGGATTGGTACACAGGAGAGGGTGGTGTGCCTGGGGGACGGAGCACCCTCAAACTGGAACCAATTCGAGATGCACTTTGCCAACCGCATAGAGGTGCTGGACTGGTATCATGCCACCGAGCACCTATGGGAGGCAGGCAACGGGCTGTTTGGGCAGGGCACAGCAGAGGCGGTGGGTTGGGTGAAGGCGCGGGAGAAGGAGTTGTGGGAAGGGGAGGTACAAGCAGTGATACGGGCGTTGCACAAGGAGGGGCGTAGAGAGGGAATACAAGGAGAGGCTGCGAGTGAGCAGATACACTACTTCGAAACTAATCGAGAGAGAATGCGCTACTTGGAATACCGAGCAATGGGTTGTCCGATTGGTAGCGGCACGGTAGAAAGTGCGTGCAAACAACTGATAGGTGCCCGCTTGAAAGGGGCGGGCATGTGCTGGGGAAAGTCCGGTTGTCAAGGGGTGCTCACACTACGGGCTGAGTTACTGAGCGAGCGGTGGGACCAAAGCTGGCCCAAGACCCGGATCAGAAAAGTCGCCTAAATCCTGACATGCACCCAGGTGTGACTGCAACGCAATAACGGATGCCCTCTTGTGGTAAAATCTCTATAGCATGTGCTGCATGTCACAGAGGGGGCCACATGAGCGACAACACAGCTGTCATTGAAAAAAACAGTGCATCTCGCCTCACAGACCGCAGAGCAATTAGCTCAGGTGGCAGTGAGTCAGCATCTTACTGAAGACGAAGTAGTCCAAAAGGCTCTGGAGGTCTTCTTCTCACTGAGTTTATCAGGCTCAGTAGATAGTCGTGTGTGGACTGAATCCTCTGAAGCTGCATTCAGCAGGGTCTGGGATAACGACCAGGACGCGGCATACGATAATTGGAAGGATCTCTATGGCACTTCAGCGCGGTGACGTGGTGCTCGTGCCTTTCCCGTTTAGCGACCAGAGTGCAACAAAGGTTCGCCCAGCAGTCGTTGTGAGCAGTGACGATTATGGGAAGAGCGAACCTGATATTATTCTGGCAGCATTGACTTCCCAGGTAGCTTACGCTACAGGCTCATACGACTATGTAATGATTGCTGGCAACAGGCCGGTTTGCGTTTTCCTTCCGCATTCAAGCCCATATTTACAACGCCCGATCCTGCGCTGATTGTCTATAAAGTAGGAACGTTGAGTTCGTCGGATCTGGTCGAAGTAGATAGTAGACTGCGTTTGATTTTCGGTCTCTAACCGCTATGTACTCAATATTACCGCACTCTCGTCCAGCTTGAACCCGTGGGAAGATGATCTGCGCGTGCGTAGCGGGCGTATCTCCACTTGCGTGTAGCCCGCCAACTCGCCTAGCTCGGCAGCTATCTGGGGCACGCGCACCAGCACGCCCGCATGTGCCGACTCGCCCAGGATCATAATGAGGGTAGCCCCAGGCTCGAGCAGGGTCTTGATCGCTTCCATCGCTCTGAGAAGGCCGCCGAAATACTGGCGTGTCATGCGCCCATAGTCCCATCCCCACCCCTTATCGCCTAGCTTCTCATCTATCTGCGCGGCTACAGTGGCGATTGTGCGCACGCTTTCGACCCTGCGCCAATCCTCGATATCGCGATAAGTGGCTTTGGCATCGCAGATCATCATCCGCTTCCTGAGCGCCTTCAGGTCGTCCATCCTCTCCACTAACCCCAGGAAGAAGAGCTCCAGCCGGGTCTGCATCGTGTAGTCGAGGTTATTGAGATAGGGCGGAGAGCAGATCGCCAATCGTGCGGGGAGCAACCGGTGCTCCAATCCCGACATTAGACGCACGTCGCCCTCTATCAGGTCGGTTCGTGCCCGTTCAAAGGGTTTCTGGCATTGCGCGCACTCAACATCGGCCAGCATCTTCTCTACCCTGGTCTCGAACATGGCGAGCACCGGTGCATCCTGCTTCACCTCACGCGACCCGAAAGCGTGGGGCGATAGCTTCATATTGCTCGCGCCTCTGAGGATGCTTGCCAGCGCCAGCAGGAAGAACGGCTTGTTCTCTTCCGATGTATTGCTCTCGATACACTCGCGCAAAGTGACCACCTTGCAGGCCACCTTGAGCGCGATCCATCGCTCTCGGCGCGGCATGTTGGGCAACCCATTCGCATCTTGCAACAGAGTATCCTCGCAGGCTCTGTCCAACCTGATCCGAGCTTCGGCAAGCACCCCGGCAGCATCCAGCCTCAGCAATTCCGGTTTGCGCCATTCGTGCGTCTTTACCCTGCCCGCGAAGCAGAGAAACGGGTTCACCTCTATACCCAGCGCGTTGCACCCCATCATCCGAGCCGCCAGTAGCGTTGTGCCGGTGCCGCAGAACGGGTCGAGCACCGTCCGGCCCGCTCCTACCCCAAACTCCTCGATAGCCCTGTAAACCAGCGGCGCAGAATAGGCCTCAGGCATCAGATACCAGTCGAAGAAAGGGGTGTTGTGATTCAGTTGGGCAGTCGTTGATGAGGCAAACATGGGCATTCGTGAACCATGACGCGTAAAACGCGGCGCGTAGGAATAGTGGGCCGTCAAAAGCCGTGGCTGATTATACCCGACAGCATTCTATAATGCCAATCCTCGTCCCTCGTCCCTCGTCCCTCGCCACCAATCGTTATCCTTCACCCCTAGCGCCTCTATGAACGCCTCCCGGTCCTCCGGCGTGACCCCATATTTCTCATCCTCGGTCTCTATGATGGTGATATCTTTCCATTGGGAGGTGGCGCACATCTTCAGATGGCCGATATCCTTGTACGAGACGTTGGAAAGGGCCAGGTTGGGAACATTGATCGCAGTGACGCGCCCTACTTTGGGCCTGTTGGCGAATCTCAAGTCGAGGTCCCGTGTATATACCTTCTTGATGCTGTCCAGCGGTATCGTGTAGTGTGCCGGGCCGCCGATCAGGAGCAGGTTGCCATCTTCTATCTCGTAGTGGATGTTTCCGGCTGCCCTGGTAACGAAGACTCCTATTGTTAGCCACACAAGCGCGTTGATCAGCAGTATCACCGTGACCAGGATAGGCACGAACAACGGCAATATCCAGAAGAATGCCCAGACAATTAGCGCGGGCGCGAGAATAATCGCTGCTAATTTGCGGAATGGTAAGATGCCTGTGGTTGGGCGCGCCTTGAAGATACGCGCCCCGGTCAGGGGATCCGTGTCCATTTTGGCTTGCCTCCCGTGCAACTTTCCACCGGATGCTCAAATACTCCGGCTACAACAGAAGCAATAGCGTGGAGAGTATATCACATGCCCGCCGGGTGGGACAACGACGAGCGAGAGCTTCCAAGGCATATACAAAGTACCCCTGTCTTGAAAAAGGGCATCACCTCTGCTACAGTGTTTACTGTTCAAGCGTGAGGTATGCCCTCGGCCTGCTCGTTATGGCCCAGGCAATCTGACTCGGAAGGCAGGCGCTGTATGGAATACGAGGTCACTTTGGTGCGCGATGAAGCGGGCCTGGTGCAACTCGAAAATGCGTGGGCTCACCTCCTGGATCGGTCGCATGCCACCATATTTGCCTCCTTCCCCTGGAATCTCGCCTGGTGGCATGCCTTCGGGCAAGACCGGCGACCCTTTGTGCTGGTCGCCGCCGACCCGGCGGGCGAACTACGCGGCATCGCCCCTCTTATGCTGAGTCATGCCGGGCCTTTGCGCAGGCTGGAGTTTCTCAGCACAGGCTTGAGCGATGCGGGCGACTTTGTACTTGACCAGGAACACGCCTTGCCGGTGGCGCAAGCGATCTTCGCCAACCTTCGCCTCCGCAGGCGCCAATGGGATCTGCTTGACCTGGACGAAGTGCCGCTCTATTCACCGCTCGCCTCCTGGCTTGAACATGGCAGACCGCCGGGCTTCCATACCATCTGCCTGCCCCGGACCGACGCGCCTTTTGTCGCTCTCCCTGACACCTGGGAGGCGTATACAGCAACCCTGCACCGCAAGCAGCGTCAGCACCTGGAAGGGTTCGCTCGGCGCGTTATCCAGGAGACAGGGGCCCATTTTCGGCTCGTCACTAGCGCGGATGAAGCGCCGGACGCTGTGGATCGCTTCTATAAATTGCACCGCGCACGCTGGTCTACGAAAGAGGATGCCCTCAACCCTGAGCATCTTGCCCCGTCTTTCCTGCCATTCTTGCAGGAGGCTTGCAGGCGCAGCGCAGCAGCGGGCTACCTTCGATTGGCCGAGCTATATGTGGGCGACGACGTTATCTCCTCATGGATCAGTTTCCAGGTGAACACGCGTTTGAATGGCTACATGACCGGCTTCGACCCCGCCTGGAGCAAGGAGCGTCCCGGCAAACTCTTGCACGGCTTCGTGGTGCGCCAGGCCCTGTTTGAGCATGTCCGCGAGTTGGATTTCGGGCGTGGTGCCGAAGAATACAAGTTCGAGATGGGGGCCGTCAGCCGCCGCAACCTGCGCTTCATAGCAGGGAACAATATGCCCCGTTCCATGCTTGCGCTAAGCCTGATGAAGTTGCGTATCCAGCTACGCGATCTGGCTCGCCGGTATAGAAGATAGAAGACAGCCTTCGTGGTCGTCGCAGCCACATTTACCTTCAATGTCGGTAAGTTGGGGTAAAGATACATACCTTGGTACAGTCGATGGTCCGGATTTTGGGAGGTTTGCGATTGGGTGATTATTCTTGCCCTCATATATTCAAAGGCACTGGTGGGACAAAACTGGACACGTTTTGAGGTGTACTTTAGTACAGTTTTTGGAGTGTGGATGCGGGATGAGAGATGGCGTGGGCAAAGCGTGCGTCGCTATCACATTTTGTAGGTGCCCCTACTTCCTTAATTCGTGTAAATAGACCTCCTGCCACTTGCGGATCATCGTCTCTATGCTGTATTTCTGCTCTGCGTACTGTTGCGCGGCTGCGGCACGCCGTCTGGTGATCTCCGGGTGGTCGAGGCATTCTATGATGGCTCTGGCGAGAGCCTCCGGATCGCCGGGCGGCACCATTAGCCCCATCTCCCCATGATCTAGCACCTCGGCCACCCCACCCACATCCGTCGCGACCGCCGGGCACCCTGCGGCCATAGCTTCGAGCAGCGAGAGCGGCATCCCTTCCCACATCGACGACAGCACAAATAGGTCGCTTGCCGCCAGTATCCGTTCCACGTCCGTCCTGATCCCCGTGATCACCATCTTATCGGCAATGCCGAGCGCGCCTGCCATCTCCATCACCTCGCCCCTCAGAGGCCCGTCCCCGATCAGGGCAAAGCGCACCTCAGGATGTGCGGCCACTACCTGGGCGGCGGCTTCCACAAGGAAGCGCTGTCCCTTCTGCTGAACGAGGCGGGCTACATTAGCGACCATCGTATAATCGCCGCCCAACAACTCTCGCTTCACCTCAGAGGCGTCGAACCCGTCCGGTGGGCGGAAGCGGGCGGTGTCGATCCCGTTGGGGATGGCAATCACGCGGCTGCGAGGCACCCCGAACCACTCGGCTATCTCCTCTCGTAGCAACGTGGACACCACGATCAGCCTGCGGCACCAGAGGCGCGCCGTCCAGCGCTCCATCCACTGGCGGTGCTTCGGCTCCTTGTCCAGGTCGATGCGCCCATTGTGAATTGTGGATACCACCGGGCGGCGGGTGATGAACCCCACCATTCTCCCCATCACATCCGAGGCCAGCAGGTGCGTGTGGATGATGTCGATCCGCTCCCGCCGGACATAGCTCACGAGCGTGCGAATGATGTGGAGATCATAGGCATGGTGCTGGTCCAACTCAATCACCGGAAAACCAAGCGCCCGCAGGGCGGGCACGATCTTGGGGTGCGGCCAGGGGCGCAACGCGCATACGTGCAGATCAAAGCGGCTGCGGTCGATGCCTGTGGCGAAGTTGTACAGCAAGTTCTCCGCTCCTGCGTCGCCTAGCTGGTCGGTCAATTGTAGCAGCCGTATCTTTTCGGTCATGGCTGCCCGGTATCCTGGGTGGCGATGGGAACCCTCCTCCGGGCGCGGCTAAATGTTGCGTCCGGCAATGTCTGGTACACCTGCGGCATTCTACCCCAGCCCATTTTGTCTGTCAAAGTATGCTCCCTGGATTGTGAGGTTGGATCGCCTGTGCTACACTAGGGACGAGCCTGCGATGGGTCAGGAGACTCCTGTTTCAGCCTGATAATACAGAGGGCCGGTATTGCATGTCAGAGCAAAAGGTTGATATATGCGTGGTCGGCGCTGGCGCTGCCGGGGTCGCCTGTGCGCAGGGCCTTGCCCGCCAGGGTGCTTCGGTCGTTCTCCTCGACCGCTTGCACCCTATGCCTGATGTCTTGAAGGCAGAGAAGATAGAGCCGGAAGGGGTGCTAGCCATACTCCGGCTCGGTTTCCAATCTGCTATCGATGAGGCCGCTACCCCACTTCATAACGTTCAGGTCTTCTTCGGCGAGCGCCACCTGGGCACCCTCCCACTCGACCCGCCCGAAGCCGGAATGCTCTATCATGACCTCATCAACACCCTTCGCAAGCACCTCGACCCGACCGTGCAATTCCTGCAGGGGGTAAAGGCCACCGCCTTCAACCATACCGGAGAAGGTATAGAGGTGGTGACAGAGGGAGAAACGCGCATCCCTTGCAGGCTGGTCATACTTGCCACAGGCGATGCCCACCAGCTACTGGAGTTTATGGGCGGTGTTTACGAGCCGCAGGTCCCCTACAATGTCTTCGCGGCGGCTTTTACCTTTGAGGGCACATTGGGCAATCAGCGTTCGCCGGTCAATTCGCAGACCTATCACCGCCCGGTGGCCGGCGGTCCCATAGCTTATGCCACCTTCTTTCGCCTGGGATCGGCTCTCAGGGCCAACATCTTCTGCCCCGGTCCCATCGATGAGACCTGGCAGCGCGACCTCAAGCAGCGCCCTTTGGAGATAATGTCTGAGCGTAGCCGTGTGCTTGCCGAAGCCAGCCGCTCATGGCGCGTGACCTCTCCTGTCATAATCCGCAAGATGCGGGTGTCGCGCCTCACCCCGCCGGTAGTGCCCCGCATCTTGGCGCTGGGCGACGCGGCCCATATCATCGACCCATCGGGAGGTGGCGGGCTGACTTTCGCGCTCATGGAGGCCGAGCTTTTGCTTGATTACTACCTGCCGCGCTGGCTCAGGGGGGATGATGGCGGTTCCTCCGCTATCCAGGCTTTCTATGACGATCCACGGCGCGTGCGCGCGGTGCAAGCGTTCTTCGATAGAGGCCGCTATATCCTGGCCCTGAACCACGACTCTTCACTGACCGGTCGCTCTCGCCGCCTCCGCTTCGCTTTGCGCCACCTGCTGGCCTCGCGCCTCGGAAACCGCTCGTCCCACCCCGGCCCGGAGTCCGCAACCGGCAAGCCCTGGCACCTGCCCGCTCCCTATCTCTACGAGCAATATGCTCAAGATAAGGGGGTGAGGCAGGGTCCCAGGCGCTCTATGTAGCCATAATTAATCTGGTATGATATGCTCCATACGCCTGACCCGCGTATCCTACAATCGCATGAGATAACCTCACCTGGAGGGAGGAGTTATGGGAAAAGAAGCGCAATCGTCCGCCGTGTCGCCCGTACTGTCGATCCGCTCAAGCGGCTTACTGTTGCATATCAGCTCGTTGCCCGGCTCCTGGGGTATCGGCGATATGGGACCGGAGGCGCGCCGTTTCGTGGACATCCTGCACCACACCGGCCAGCAGCTATGGGAGGTGCTCCCTCTTGGCCCAACCGGCTATGGCGACTCGCCTTACCAGGGCCTTTCGGCATTCGCGGGCAACCCCAACCTTATCAGCCCTGAGATGCTGTTGGAAGAGCGCCTGTTGAGCGTGGATGACCTGGCAGGCATGCAGCCTTTCGGAGAAGGTGGGATCGATTTCGGTGCGGTAATTCCTTTCAAGCGCCAACTCCTTCAGCGGGCTTTCGAGCGATTCCGGGCGGGTCACTCTATTGAGCTGATTGAGGAGTTGCATAAGTTCAGTGCAGACCAGTCCGCGTGGGTCGAAGACTATGCTCTCTTCATAGCCCTCAAAGAGGCGCATGACGGGGCCGAGTGGGCTACTTGGCCGCAGGAATTGATCCGCCGGGAGCCTGCGGCACTGGAGAGCGCCCGACAGGCCCTGGCCGAGCAGGTAGATTACCACGTCTTCGCACAATTCATATTCTTCCGGCAGTGGCTCAGCCTGAAGAGTTATGCCAACGCGCGCGGCGTGCGTATCGTGGGCGATATCCCGATCTTCATGGGACACGACAGCGCCGATGTGTGGGCGCACCAGGACCTCTTTTACATGAACGATAAGGGGCAGCTTACCGTGGTGGCAGCCGCTGCGCCCGATTTCTTCATAAGAGAGGGGCAACTGTGGGGCAACCCACTCTACCGCTGGGATGTGCTGAAGGAGCGGGGCTACGACTGGTGGCTTGAGCGCATCCGTATGGCCCTCCAGCAGGCAGATGTATTGCGGCTCGACCACTTCCGAGGTTTCGCTAACGCCTGGGAGGTGAAGGCGGGCGCTCCCAATGCCATTGATGGCAGGTGGGCGCCCGGCCCCGGCGGTGACCTCTTTGAAACCATCGCCTGCGAGCTAGGCCCTCTCCCCCTCATTGCTGAGGACCTGGGCCTGATCACCCCCGATGTGCATGCCCTGCGCGCCCAGTTCGGGTATCCGGGCATGAAGGTCTTGCAAGAGGCCTTCCACGGCGATGCAACCAATATCTATCTGCCCCATAACTACACCCGCGATTTCGTTGTCTACACGGGCACCCACGATATGCAGACCACCCTCAACTGGTGGCAGACGCTGCCCCCCAGCATACAGCACAAGGCCCGCCTCTACATGGGCACCGACGCCCACGATATAGTGTGGGACCTGATCCGCCTGGCATTCGCTTCGGTGGCAGATATGGCTATAATCCCTATGCAGGACCTTCTTACCCTGGATAACTCGGCGCGGTTGAACACGCCGGGCAACCCTTCAGGTAACTGGACCTGGCGCTACCGCAATGACCAGATAGATTACGGCATAATCGAGCGCCTGCAAACCCTCACGAATATATACGGGCGAAGCAAACCCGCCGTTGTCGAGAGCGCTCCCGACAGCGGGCCATCTCAGGAATAGATATTATGGACTACCGTACTCTGGGAAAAACCGGATTGAAAGTGCCTGCGGTGGGTATGGGCACATGGCAGACTTTCGACGTGCGAGGCGCAGAGCGGGAGCAAGCCCGTGGCGCGGTGGTTGACGCGGCCATCGAAGAGGGCGCGACCTTCTTCGATTCGTCACCCATGTATGGCGAGGCCGAGCACGTTCTGAGTCTTGCGCTGGAGGGGAGGCGCGAGCAGGTGCTGGTCGCTACCAAAGTGTGGGCTGCAAGCCCCGCCGAGGGGCGCGCCCAGATGCACAGGGCGCTCGGCTACTTCGGCGGTTACGTGGACCTCTACCAGCTGCACAATCTCTTGGCATGGCGCGAGCAACTCAGGTTGTTGGAGCAATTGCGATCCGATGGCAAAGTGCGCGCCATTGGGGCCACGCACTATAGCCCGTCGGCCTTCGGAGAGCTACAACGGGTGATGAAGACGGGCCGCATTACCGCCATACAGGTCCCTTACAATCCCCTCCAGCGCGAGGTCGAACATGAGATATTGCCCCTGGCCGCCGACCTGGGGCTTGGAGTGGTCATCATGCGCCCGTTCGCCGAGGGCGCGCTTCTCAGGCGGTCGCCCTCACCCGAAAGTCTGGAACCCTTGCAGCCGTTCGGCGTCACCACCTGGCCGCAAGCCATCCTGAAATGGATCTTGAGCGATCCGCGCTGCCACATCGCCATCCCCGCGACCTCCTGGCCGGAAAGGATGCGCGAGAATGCCGTCGCGGGGAATCCTCCCTGGTTCGGGTCGGAAGAGCGCGATCTGGTTGCCAGGATCGCTTTGAGCTAGCATTCCACCCCGAAAACCGGTTCCTGGCGTTAAATGCTGGCATGAACATTGCAGGCCTGAATAGTTGAGTAAAGATCCTCTACTATTCGGGCTATTGCCGCGCCGCTTTGTCACTAAAATCCGGATCTTTGTGCGCGGATTGTTAATCAATCAGCCCTGGGAAAGAAAAGGAGTTTGAACGATGAACCAGACACAAATGAACGCCACGAACCAGATGCTGGGGAGTGCGACGGAACAGGAGTTGCGCAGGTTTGCCAATGAATGGGCCGCAGCCGAGCAGCGTGCCGATATTACCTACCTCGATAGTATCCTGGCGAACGATTTCATCGGTATTGGGCCGCGTGGGTTTATGCTGAACAAGAACGAATGGCTCCAACGCCATAAGATGGGCGACCTGAAGTACGAGTCGCTGACCATGAGCGATATGACTGTTCGGACTTACGGAGATGCTGCAATCGTCGTCGGAGTTCAGGCGCAGGCGGCGAAATACCAGGGCCAGCCGGTTCCAGGCCAGTTTCGCACAAGTTTAATCCTTGTGCGTCAGAGTAGCAGATGGCTGATGGTGGGCCTCCAATTAAGCCCTATCGCGGGGCCGCTCCCGGCAAACCGATAACAGGAAAGGCAACAATAAGGACACTAAATGAAACATCCAGGATTTTAGATGCAGCTTTGCCTATTTTAGAAAGCCCCTCCCCAATTGGGGAGGGGTCGGGGAGGGGCGTTAGACTTTTCTAATCCATTCTACGCACGAACCCACAATTCGTGATGACCCATCTATTGCTCAGGGTAAGTCTATTGTCTCTATGGGGTCGGCACAACCGGCAACTCTACCAGCCCCAGGCCCGCGCTCTTTGACATGGAGCCTGCGATCTTCAGCAGGTCATCTTTGGTGAGATTGGGGCCCGAGAGCGCGATGTAGCTCCCTTCCTGGTCCCACCAGAGGATCGGGCCGCCCGACTCCGGCACTCCCGGCAGATAATGCGCCGTCGTGCCGTTGCCGAGGTCGACTGTTTCGCCTGCTACGTTCCCTCCGGCGTCCAGGCAGCACCCCTGCGGTCCGTTCAGCACCAGCATGGCCTTTGCGCCATCCTGCGTGTGATAGTTGATCTCTACCCTGTCCTCCGGCTGCTCGCCGCCCCCAGGCGCTTCAGCCACGAACCCATCGGGAACGTATGTGGGTACGAAGACCGGGTACGCCACCTGCCCGCGGATCTCTGAGAGGGTTGTAGGTACGATATCGGCGAGAGGAGCGTGGCTGCCCGGCACTGTTGTGAGGCTTGCGGCCACTTTGAGCAATTCGTCCGGTGGCACATTCGCGCTTGCTATCGAGATCAGCGTGCCATCGCGTAGCACCAGCACAGACGAGGTCGTTCCTGCAACGCCGTTGCGCACCCACGCTCTGCCGCTTTCGAGCGTGACCGGGTCGGCCTGATCAGTCCAACGTGTCACCAGGGAGTAGGTGGCCTTCTGCTGGCTGATAATCAGCCCGCTTTCTTCCCTACTGCCCGATGATGTTCCACCGGCATGTGCGTAAATCAATGCTAATCCCTGTGCCGGATCGAGGCGCGGCTGGCCCGGCACCAGCCCGTCAGGCACCACTCCCGGCACGAACAGCGGGAAGTCGGCCTGCTTCGCAAGCTCCTCAATTCGCTGCTCGAACTGCTCGGCGGTGGTTGTGGGCGCTGGCCTGTCGTCCGCGATTGTTGCCCCGGTAGGGAGCGTGAAGGTGAAGATGCTATCCTGAATGTCCATGTCATAAGCGATGTTTGTTACCTCGGAGGTTTGCACTGTGTGTGTGTTCCCGGTATCGCGCAGGGTAGACTTGAGCACGAAGTATGTCTCTTTGTCCAGCCAGAGGGTAAGGGGTCCATTCATCTCAGGCATCGAGGCGCTTGGGCATGATGTTGCCCCCATATCGATCACATAAGCCGCACGTCCAGCCACTGTATCGTCCCCCGCGAGGCGCGGTTGGTAGCAGTTGCTCACGTCCTGAAGGATCGCGCCGGGGTTGCCCTGGTAGTTTTCCCAGGCCGAACTCTCCAACCGACCCTGCGAAATCCGCACCGTGTTCTGTTGCGGGTCGTAGCTCCAGATGGTTTCTCCATCGGCAACCGTAACTCGCGATGCCCGCCCATTCTCAGGGTCTATTTCATAGCGCCACCGGTTGGGCGCTCGGAACCAGGTATGCGCCACTGACTTTTGTTCAGGGGTTGCCACCGATCCGCCACTCGACGAAGTGATCTGTTCCACCATCTCGAAAGACGTAATATTGCCTGATGTTACTTCACCGGCGGCATCCTGGGCCTTCTTCACGATCTCGGCGGCACTTACCTGCTGTGTCTGTCCTCCCCGGAGAGCAACACCCAGAGCCACTATAGCAAGCATGGCAGCAATTGCCGCCCCGACCGCAGGCCATATGCGCAACGCGGGCTTGAGCCGCACCGGCTGTAGGGCAGGCTGCGGCTGCCTGGTAGCTTCGCTGGACCTGTTTTTACGTGCCCCGGCAGCCGCTCTACCCTCAAGCTCATGGCGGAGCCGGGCGGTAAAAGCAGGTTCGGGGTCGGGTGGTCGCATCTCATCCTCAAGTTGCCGGGCCAGCGCCGCTATCCCCGGATCGAGCTTGATGGGGGCAACGATCCCCGGCTCGCTGTGCAGCACTTTCCAGTATGAATCGAGCAATTCAGCCTGTTCGATCTCAGTTCCATTCATTTTCATGCTCCTTGCACCTCGTTCATATCGTGGTCAAAGAGCGGGCAAAGGGAAGTCCGTAACCTTGCAAGCGCACGCCAGCGGAGCATCTTCACTGCCGCATATGTCTTATCGAGCGCTGAGGCGATCTGTTCTCCCTTCCAGCCCGCCAGTTGCAACTCAAGTACCGTGCGGTACTCTACCGGCAGCGCCGCTATCGCTGTGCGTAGCGCCGCTTGTTCGGCCTGCGTGACGGCGGCTGCTTCCGGTGTCAGGGCGGTATCCGCTATGTCGCTCGCGTCCTCGATGGGGTAAGTCTGGTGGCTGCGCCGCCGGTAAGCGTCGATGATCACATTACTCGCGATCCGGAAGAGCCACGCGATAAAGACCCCGTCCCTGTATCCATTCAACCCGGCCAGCGCCTTCGTGAATACCTCGCTCGTGGCGTCTTCGGCTGCTTCGTGGTCTCCAAGCCGGATATAGCAGTAGCGGTATATGGGCCCTACATACCGCTCGTAGAGCGGGCCGAAAGCACATGGATCGACCTGCGCTGCCGCCACCAACTCCTTATCATCCTGTTCGTGGCCGGTGGGAGTTTCAGAGTTGAACACTTCTTTGGTTGGATGTGATTGGGGCGATGTTGGCAACTCTCTGCACCTCTCCTCCTATGTAGATTGTCACTTCCATTATGGAAGACGACAAGGAAGTCGAAAAGTAACGCGCCATTTCATAACCGATTGCCCTCCCGTGCTCGAATGTTCACAATAACACACCAGGGGCCTGCTTGTGGCAGAGCCCCTGGTGTGCTGAGGAAGGGAGAAAGGTAATAATGCTCGCGCTACCTCATGGTGGTGCAGTCTATCTATTCGAGTACGTTTATGTTCTTCTCCCGGCACATTGTCTTGAGTATCTTAGGCCATACGGTCACGCTCACCTCGCCCAGGTGTGCCTTCTTGAGCAGGTACATATATGTACGCGCCTGCCCGATGCCGCCTCCTATGCTCAGCGGAATCTCGTGGTTCATAAGCGCCTGGTGATAAGGCAGATTGAGGAAGTCCGTCTG
This sequence comes from uncultured Chloroflexia bacterium, assembly GCA_963797095.1. Classification (GTDB taxonomy): domain Bacteria; phylum Chloroflexota; class Chloroflexia; order QHBQ01; family JADMIH01; genus JADMIH01. The sequence goes on from CAWCNY010000002.1 coordinate 1,199,925, forward strand.
CCCGCTCATCTCCAACTGCTTGAGAAGAGTCTCAGCTGTTACCCTGATGCCCATTGATGAAAGCTCATGCCGCCTGCGTGTGACCGGGTTCCAGACCAGGATGTCACCGTTCAGCCCGTGCATCGGCCTCCCATCGTCAGATCGCGTCTCCGTAACCCAATCGTCGTAGTCTGCGGCCCTCATCTCATGCGGATAGCCGTCCTTGAGCGGCCAGCCTATGCCATAGATGAATACCGCCGGGTACCTCTGTAGGATCGCCGTCTCTCGCTGTTTGCGCGGGAGGTCAGGGTACATATCCAGTATGTCCTCGGCATGCAGGAACACCAGTTCCTCAGGCAGGTCGGGGTATTTCTCGCTCTTCAATTGAGGGAAGATAGACTGCACATGCGCCTCAGCGCCCCTCAATACTTTCCAAATCTTCCGCACTATCATCGTCAGGAATTGCAGATTGCGCTCCTCCGGCAGCATCACCCTTTCCCAGTCCCACTGGTCCACATAGACGCTGTGGTCGTGGTCCAGGAAGTAATCCTTTCGCACGGCGCGCATGTCGGTAAGCAGACCCTCGCCCGGTTCCATTCCGAACTGCTTGAGCGCCATCCTCTTCCACTTGGTGGCCGCCTGCACGATCTGCGCGTCAATCGGGTGCTGGTTGTAATCGTTCGAGATATGGAACCCGATAGGAGTCCGCGAGCCGTCCCGGTCGAGCATATCGTTCACACCGCTTTCTACGTCTACAATCAGCGGCACCGTCACTCTGATCAGGTTTAGCTCCTTACAAAGGTGCTCTTCTATATAGTCTTTGGCCGCGAACAACGCTATCTGCGTTTCCCTGGGTGTCAACAGCGACCTGTAATCGTTCGGTAATACCTTCTCCAACTCGCTATAATCCCCAATGCCTGGCCCTGCCAGGTCTGCCTGCTTGGTGGTTGTCACCATAGTTGTACTCTCCTTTGAGTTTACTGTGGTTTCCCTTGCTGGCGGCTTCTTTTGTCGTGCCGCGGAGGCGTCCCAACTATCCACTGTGAATATAGCAAATGGCGGTATCAGCAACGGTGAACACCGGTGAACGAACGGTGACAACCGGATACCAATTGACGCGCTTACCCCTCGGTGCTATGCTATCGACAACCTGATTGCGGATTTCACATGACGGTGGAAATAGCTGCCGGTCTATCGTCTGACATCTATGGTCCATCTCGTCAACGGATTGCACCTTGAATCCAAAACCGGAAACACCAGAGTACACTCGCCTGCACAGCACATCTGAAGGGTGGCGGCGCTGGGGGTCTTACCTGAGCGAACGCGCCTGGGGCACCGTGCGCGAAGACTATAGCCCCGACGGTTCCGCCTGGTCCTATTTCCCGCACGACCACGCCCGCTCGCGCGCTTACCGTTGGAACGAAGACGGCCTGGGCGGTATCTGCGATGATGCTCAGCGACTTTGCCTGGCGCTCGCTCTCTGGAACGGGCAGGATCCCATCCTCAAAGAGCGCCTCTTCGGCCTCTCAGGCCCCGAGGGCAACCACGGCGAAGACGTCAAAGAATACTACTTCTACCTCGATAACACCCCCACCCACTCCTACATGAAGATGCTGTACAAGTATCCGCAGCGCGCTTTCCCCTATAACGACCTTGTACAGACCAACCGTCAGCGCGGCAAGGGCGATCCCGAATATGAACTCGTAGATACGGGCATCTTCGCTGAAGATCGCTACTTCGACGTTTTTATGGAATACGCCAAGTCGCGCCCTCGCGATATGCTGGTCCGAGTAAGCGCCACCAACCGTGGCCCCGACCCCGCCGAATTGCACATCCTCCCCACCCTCTGGTTCCGCAATACCTGGAGCTGGCAGGACGAGCACAACGGTATCGAGGCGGCTCCCACCATGCGCAAGATCGCCCCCGGCATGGTGCTGGCCCAACACCCGACCCTCAAGTCGTACCGCCTCACCTGCCAGGGCGCGCCCGATCTCCTCTTCACCGAGAACGACACCAACGTGGAGCGCCTTTACGGCGTGCCCAACCCATCTCCCTACGTCAAAGACGGCATCAACAACGCTATAGTCAACGGGCAAAGCGATGCCGTGAATCCCGCCGCCACAGGCACGAAGTCCTCGGCTCACTACAGTTTCATCATACCTCCGGGTAAGACCGTCAGCATCCGGCTATGTCTGACCTCAGTACCCAAGGGCGAAAGCCACGTCCCCCGGCGCGATCCCTTCGCCAACTTCGATGCGATCTTCGAGCAGCGCAGGCAAGAGGCCGACCAATTCTATGCCTCCATCCAACCGCCCGCCCTCACCGGCGACGAAAAGCTTGTGCAGCGCCAAGCACTGGCGGGCATGCTCTGGTCCAAGCAGTTCTATCATTACGACGTGGCCGAATGGCTTAGTGGCGATCCGGGCCAACCCCTTCCCCCTCCACAAAGAGACTATGGTCGCAACCATGAATGGTCGCACCTCAACAGCGCCGACGTTATGTCCATGCCCGACACCTGGGAGTATCCCTGGTTCGCTGCCTGGGACCTCGCCTTCCACTGCATCCCCCTCGCCCTGGTCGACCCCACCTTCGCCAAAGAGCAACTCATCCTCCTGGGACGCGAGTGGTACCAGCACCCCAACGGCCAGGTGCCCGCCTACGAATGGAGCTTCGGCGATGTCAATCCGCCCGTGATCGCCTGGGCCGCCTGGCGCATCTACAAGGTCGAGGAGAAGCTCTACGGCAAAGGCGACCGCGCCTTCCTCGAGCGCGTCTTCCACAAGCAACTCCTCAATTTCACCTGGTGGGTCAACCGCAAAGACGCTCAAGGTATGAACATATTCCAGGGCGGTTTCCTGGGCCTCGACAACATCGGCGTTTTCGACCGCAGCGCGCCCCTCCCCACCGGCGGCTACATCAGCCAGAGCGACGGCACAAGCTGGATGGCTATGTTCTGCCTCAACATGCTCACCATCGCCCTCGAACTGGCCGTGCGCGACCGCGTCTACGAGGATATAGCCACCAAGTTCTTCGAGCACTTCCTCTATATAGCCGCCGCCATGAACAACATCGGCGGCGATGGCATTCCTCTATGGGACGAGACTGACGAATTCTATTACGATGTGCTCCACCTGCCCAGCACCGACGGCTCTCCACCTGTCAACGTCCCCTTGAGGGTCCGCTCTATGGTCGGGCTTATTCCCCTCTGTGCGGTCACCATTATTGAGCCTGCTCTCCTCACAGCTCTCCCTGACTTTGACCTCCGCCTGCGCTGGTTCCTCAAATACAAAGCCGAACATGCCAGCCTCGTCTCGCGCTGGTACGATGCCGGTGTGGGCGAGCGCCGCCTGGTTGCCATCCTGCGCGGACATCGCATGAAACGCATTCTCAGCCGCATGCTCGATGAGGCCGAATTCCTATCCCCCTACGGCATACGCTCGCTCTCTCGTTACCACGATCAGAATCCCTATGTTCTTGAGTTCGGCGGCGGGCGCTACGTGGTGGCTTACGAGCCTGCCGAAGCCGAAAGCGCCCTCTATGGGGGCAACTCCAACTGGCGCGGCCCCGTCTGGTTCCCGGTCAACTATATACTTTTGGAGGCGATCCAGCGCTTCTATCAATATTACGGCGATGACTTCAAAGTGGAAAGCCCCACCGGCTCAGGTCATCTCCTTACCCTGGGCCAAATTGCCGGCGATCTCGCGGACCGCATGATATGTATCTTCCTTCGTAACGCCGAAGGTAAAAGGCCCGTGTTCGGCGACCACCCTTTGTTTTCCACCGATCCCAACTGGTGCGACTATATACCCTTCTACGAATATTTTCATGGCGACATCGGGGCGGGCCTGGGCGCAAGCCACCAGACCGGCTGGACCGGGCTGGTCGCCGAGCTAATCCAACAAATGGGCGAAAGCCGCGCACCAGGCGAAGGCCACCCCTCCCCCGACGACCCCGCCGCCTACCCCTGACGACCCCGCCGCCTACCCCTGACGACGAAAGATGAAAGATATCAAGTGACGGTGCCGATTAAGCAACGCGCAATACGCAATACGCAATACGCAATACGCAATACGCAATACGCAATACGCAATACGCAATACGCAGTGCGTCACCCCCATTACACATACACGCCGTTTCATCTGTTCTAACCTTGCTTATGCCTTGTCACACGTGCAGATCCAGGCAATAAAGTACTGATTCATGCGCAATCTCGCTACCAAAAGTAGTAGTACCAAACTACCATCTGGACACACACCTTTAGGTATCTTCACCCCCTTGTAATATCCACAGTGCCCTTGCTATAATCTAGTGTGGCCTCATCCTGCCTTCTCTCTTTCGTGCCTGGCTACCAGCCTGGTTATCGTCCGAGATAAGTACAGTTTGCCTCGCTATGGCTTGATCAATTACTACTGAAATGTGCATCGTTACTTCACGAGTAACAACTCAATAAACAGTGTCTATTCCTTCATCACGTTTCACGTATCACGTATTACTTATCACGTATTACCAATTTCACGATAGCAAAAGTTCCCTGCGGGGAAACAAGGGTGATGACAAACCAACAATCCACGGACGGGACCTCCACACTTACATCTACTAACCGGCTTTCCAAGGATGCGGCTATGGACCCCCGTTCACTACTCACCAACCATATACTCCCCTACACCTCGGCCCCCCCGGCTGCCAGGTCTCTTGTTGTTGCCCGCACCCCGGCCGGTTCCAGCCATCACACCCTCTTCAACCTCTCAATGCACGAGTGGTTGCGCCTCATGCTCGCTATAGTGGTGACCACCACCTCCGTCGTCTTCATGCTCGCCGTCCCTTTCCTCACAGGCCGTCCCTCCGACCTCGGCTTTACCTTTGCCGGCGACCAGACTGGGCGCGAAATTGTCCAATGGGTCGTGCCTAACGGGCTTGGCTACAACGAGGGCGTGCGCCCCGGCGACCGGGTGCTCGCCGCCTGGAGCCTCGGCGGCACAACCGAGGACGGAGGGGGCATCGCCGTAAGCGTTGCTCTCGACGGGGGCAGCGGCAGCACTGTCACCATCTCCACCAGGAGCGCCGGGAATATCTCCCCGTTACAGAAGTTCAGCTTCCTCTTTCTTGCTGTCATCTTCATTGCCGTCGGTGGACCCGTCTACGTCAAAGCCAGGCAACGGTCCGCAGCCTCGGCTTTCTACCTCTTCTGCTTAGCCAGCGCAATCTGTCTGATCCTCGCCTCGATATTCCACCTCCAGTACCCATGGATACTGGCATCTATGATTATCGGGATAACCGTGTGGGCCTCTGCTTTCGCAATCTTCTTCCTCAAATTCCCACTAAAGGTAGGCAAGACCGCTCGCCAGCATAACTTTTTCGTTTTCGCGATTGTATTTCTTGGTTTCGCGGCTGTAGCTCCTTATTTGTACAGCTTCTTTGTCGATTCCGATTACTATACAGTTGCCCAGACCGCGATCTCGGCCTACTTAGCTCTATGTACGGTAATCGGGCTGGGCAGCCTGGTACGGGCCTTCTTTATGCAGCGCTCCAAACTGGTGCAAAACCAGCTGTCGGTGCTTGTAATCGGTACGGCCCTGGCTGTTTGCCCCTCACTCCTTTTGGGCATACTCCCTACCCTGGTCGGTATACAGGGGCTTGGGGTAGAGTTTACCGCTCTCTCGTTGGGCATCATGCCCATGTCGCTGGCCTACGCCATCACCCAGCACCAATTGCTTGGCATCCGTGGGCTGGTGCGTCGTGGCGTCATCTATGTGGTTATGGGCTTCGCGGTGCTGATGATCTTCTCCCTGGGTGCGGTAGCGTTGGGGGCGGTTCTACCTGAGGGCTGGTATAGCGGCGACTTCGGTCTGCTAGCTGTCAGCTTCTTTGTCTTCGTAATAGCGCTCTCCTACGGCTACATCCAGAACACAGTTGAAGTATGGGTTGATAAGTTTATCTACCACGACGGTTATAACTACAAAGAGGCCCTTCTTGAGTTCAGCTCCCAGCTTGCCACCGAGCAGGACCTCGACAGGCTGACAACCAATCTGGTGGAGCGCACCTGCAACCTGATGAACCTCACCTGCGGGGTTTTGCTCCTCGCAGAGCATCCTGAGATCGGACCGTCGGCCCAGCCATCTTATCCAACCGTCCCCAACGGCGATGCCGCACAGACAAACAGACCTCAGGCCACGGATGAGTTGCGCGTTGTGCCTTATGCTCGATTCGGGCAAGGCTCAGAATGGTTGATCGAAGGTCTTCAGAAGGAACTGGCAGACCTGGGCATTCACCTGGTGGGTAGTGATTTTCCTCAGCTCATGTACTTCAACAATCGCACTCAGCCCCTGGAAGGCCTTGACTTTTCGAGCTACAACAGCGGCCAGCTATTCGATAACTATAATAGCTCCAAGTTAGAGGGTATTCTCTCTACCACCGTTGCCGGCCAGCCTGGGCAATCTATCACCACGGGTCAATTTGAATTTGAGGGCGAAGCGCCTGCGCGCCCAGACGGTGCGGTGCAAGTCCCCAATACAGGTACAGGCGCACGGATGATGCGCTCATTCCTGGGAGTGCCTCTCTGGACCCGCCAGCGTTTCGTGGGTATGCTCTGCCTCGGAAACAAGCGCACCGGCGAGCACTTCACCAAAGACGACCTGGCCTTGCTCGGCACGCTCAGCACCCAGGCTTCCCTCGCCATATACAACGCACAACTCTTCGAAGCCCAGCGCCAGGCCTTGATCGGCACAATCGAGGCGCTCGCCCATGCTATCGAGGCCAAAGACGGCTACACCATACAGCACTGCGAGCGTATGACCGAGCGTGCCACCGCCCTCGCCCAGGCGATGAATCTGCCCGCACATGAGGTCGAGAACATCCGCATGGGCGCGATCCTGCACGATATAGGCAAGATCGGCATTCCCGACTCCATCCTCAATAAACCAGCCAGGCTTACTCCCGAAGAGTACGAAATAATGAAAGAGCACCCGGTTATTGGAGCGAGGATCGTGCAGTCGGTGGGTGCGCTCACAGGAGTTGTCTCTATTGTGAAGCACCACCACGAACGCTTCGATGGCAGCGGCTACCCTGACAGACTTAAGGGCACCGATATACCGCTTGGCGCTCGCATCATCGGGGTTGTCGATACCTACGGCGCTATGACAGAGGATCGCGTGTACAGGGCTGCTCCCGGTCATCGAAAAGCTGTCGAAGAACTCGCCAGTCTTGCAGGTAAGCAATTCGACCCTGAGCTAGTAACCGCGTTCCTCCTTCTGCTCGACGTTCGCCCTGATCTGGCCGAGCTTTCCTCCACGCTCCAGGCAACCACTCGCCTCCTGTAACCCATAGACATCGCTCATTGAGGCGCGGGTATTTTCTCACCACAGTACCCGGTTCGAGTTCAGATTCGGACTCGCGGACGCGTAAGCTGCACCTAAAAAGAGCAAAATTGGCGGCAAAGCCGCCAATTTTGCTCTTTTTAGAAGGCCCCTCCCCGAAATATTGGGGAGGGGTTGAGGTGGGGTCTTGGGGTTACAGGAGGCGAGTGGTTGCCTGGAGCGTGGAGGAAAGCTCGCGCGAATGTGGAAAACTACCGGCCATATCCTGCGAATTCCGTCCGGGATTTACCCTCCACACCGTTCCAGTGTCCGATCTTATACGGCCTTGTAAGCTATAATCATGCCTTGCCGGGTGCCGATTTCCAGGGTATTAGCCAATCTCGGCTAACACTCTGAAGCCTCTTTAACCCTCAAATCACGCCTAAAATAACCCAAATGTCCCGATTAGTAGGCAACTTTCCTAATATTCAGTACTATTTGGCTACTACTTTGTGTAAAACCTCTTGACAAGGACTAATCCGTTTGGTATAGTGTGCTAGCGGAATAGCCACTCGCAATGATTTGGGGAGTAGGACCTTTCTCCTAACCCCAGGCGGTTGTGTCAAATCGGAACCCTACCACTATGAAGGAGTAGACAGTGAACCTCAATATTCTCGAAAAAGTAGCACGTGCAGCGAAGAAGAATAGCAATGTGATGAAGAGCGTCGTAACCCCCACCGAGCACAAGGATCTTTCCTCACTCTCGATGCAGATCGCCGCCAACCTGCGCTCCAATGGCTCCGCCGCCAACCCGGCGATCCCTGCGCAGGTTTATAGCATGTGGATCTAATCGCAACACGTAATCTACACAATTCTCTATATCTTCCCTATGGCCTGGAGCGTTCCAGGCCATAGGTGTTTATAATGGTTGCATGAACAGCGATATCTCAACCTCGGACGATTTTGATATAGAAACCGCCCTTCTGGCAGCAGACGACGCCCTCAAGGCGACGCTCCGGCGGTATGCAGACCTCCTTCCTCCAACCCTCATCAGGATGGGCAAAACTGCTCTAGGTGCGCCGGGCAAGGTGATGCACTGGCGAGCCGTTACTGCCGAAGGCGGCGCGGCTCCAACCCCCAATTGGCCGCTGATGGTATTTCGTGGTTACAGGGCCGCTTTGCCCAGGGAAGAGCGCCACACCTGGCGTCGTGCCCTTCCCATCGTGGTGTCGGTTGAGATCATGGTGGCGGCCACCGACCTCATAGACGAATGGACCGATGGCGATCCCAGCGCCGTAATCTCCGACTATGGCCCCGGCCAGGCGCTGAACACTGCCAGCCTGATGCTGGTGATGGCCCAGCAAGTGCTTGTGTGGGCCGCGCGTGAGGGCGATGACCGTGCTTTTGTCGCTCTTAGTGCTCTCCAGGATTTGTTGGTGGAGGCGGCGGTGGGCCAGCACCTCGATATGCTCTATGAGGGCATGGGCCTCGACGAGGTAACTCCCCAGATGAGCGGCGATATGAGCGAGAAGAAAGCAGGCGCTCTCATTTCCGGTGCGCTCAAGATGGGCGGTCTGAAGGCGGGTGCGCAGCCTGAGGTAGTGGCACTTTTGGAGCGGTTCGGCAGGCGTGTGGGTGGCGTTGCCCAGACCGCCAACGATATGCGCGATGTCATGCCACAAAGAGACTCAACTGATAGATTGGGCCAGCCTCTCACCAATCCGAAGACCGACATCCGCAAGCGCAAGCGCACCCTGCCCATTGTCTACACCCTGCGCGAGGAAAACGACAGCCCCAACCCTCTACAGCAGGCTTTCAGTGCTCCTCCTGCCGAGGACGAAGATGAGGAAGCCCTGCGTCAGGCTATCGTAGAAGCGGGCGGTATCGAGTTCGCGAGCATGGCACTCGATATGTATCGCCAGGACGCGGCGCAGGCCCTGCAAGAGCTTGACGCACTCCGCCCCGGCGCGCTGGATGAGCTTTCGTTCCTTCTTTAGCCCTACGCCTGGTCAGCGGGCCAGCGGTTGCCCGCACTTGCCGCAGAAGCGCGCGTTCGGTGGGCTTATTTGACCGCAATTAGCGCACTCTATGGATGAGGTACTTGCCGGGCTTTGCGGCGTGTGCTCCGTGGTCATGGTCTGTGTAACGGAGCCTGTTTCTCCTGTCGCCTTCTCTTGCCTGATGCGCTCGGCGTGAGGGGATCCCGATTGTCCGGTGCGCAACTTGCGATTATCCCCTCCTGAGATAGCGCAATCGGGGTCGATCATATTGCCGTGCTCGTCTATAGCCTGAATGTGCAGATGCACCTCATACTGGGCCGGCCCTCCCGGCCCGGTGCCGCCTGTCCTGCCCAGTTTCGTGTTAGCCCCCACCTGTTGACCCACCGAAACGTACACCTCCGACGCGTGCAGGTGCTGAATACGATTGCCGTTCTCCACCTTCACTTCGATCATGTTGAACGGCCCACCTGCATAAGTAACCTCGCCTGTCACGCAGGCCTCAAAATCGAGCATGGCGGGCACGTTGTATTCATCGTTGCTGGTGAAATCTATACCTGAATACCAGGGACCCATCGAAGGACGCGTGCCAGGGCAATCGGACCTGCTGTTGGCAGCGGGCAGCCCAAAAAGCGATGCTAGGGCTTCCGGGCACGGTGTTTCTCCCTCGTTATCCTGCGAATCCTCATCCTTGGTGCTTTCCTGATCGCTCGTGTTAGCCGCATCCGTCTGGGTGAGCACTCCGCCTACAACCAGCGCTGCCTCGGCTGCATCTACCACAGGTTGGATGTCGGGTGGTATCACAGGCTCCGGCTGTACCTGCTGTGTTGGTGGTGCCGAGAAGCCTGTTTGTGTGCCGGTGGCAGGCGGGGCTTGCGGGCCAACGCCTGCCGGCTGCGTGGTCCCTGACGGGCTAACCGTAGAAACCGTGCCAACAGCGGGGGCCGCGGGAGCCGCAACCGCAGGTACAGTGAGCGACCCTGCGCTACTCGCACTGTTCGCTGATGAGCCTGCCTGCGCGAAGCTTCTCATAGCACCGCCACCCATACCTGTGACCAGGCCGCTCGCTATAGCAGCAATCACCCCGGCTCCCACAGCTACTCCTACAGCGACAGCGTTGCTGATGTAGTCCCACGGCCTGCCCCCGAACGTGTCGGACGGATTGCCTGACCCGGCGGGGACGGATGTCGCGCCTGGGACTGGCGTCTGCCCGGGAGATGTTGCACTGCCCGGCCCCGGCGGTGGTCCGCATGCAGGGTCGTTAGCTTTGGGACCGTTTATCTGGGTAAGACTGGCGGCGATGACCTGGGCGTTGTTCGCCGAGAAGATCAGGTTGTTGGTGTTGTTTGGGTCCGGGCCGGTCAGCACCACGATAGTGGCCATAGTGTGCGTGTCGAGCAAAAGGAACATCTTCTCTTCGACTGTGAAATCCCCCGCGAAGCCCGTGAACTCGCCCGAGTCGTGGAGAAGCAGCGAATTGTCGGTGCGCGCTATCTCGTTGTCTCTGGCGCTGGCGGTCTTGCTAGTCCAGCTCTCTTTTGTTTCCTCAGGGCAGGCGTAATCGATCGTGATGGCTGCTCCGGAGGGGTGTCCAGGCCCCGCCGGATTAGAATCCTGTGTTGACAGGATATAGTTGCAAACCAGGCTCAATAGCACACCGTTCTGCGTAGTGGCGTGGCTTGCGTCCTCTACCACCTGATAGTCAAAGCCCCCCGGCAAGCGCGCTGCCAGGCAGTTTATAGTGTCGTCGGCGAGTGGGGCCATAAAGATAGCCTGGCCGTCTCTCAGTCCCGCCCCGCTTGCCATGCGCCCACCCGAAAGAAGGAGCGCCAGCAATACCAGCGCCGGGATGCATCTGCTTTTTGCTTTCAAGCGGGCCTCCTCTCTATCGCCGCCACTAGCGGGCTTACCATCCTGTTACGATCCAGTCGCCTGAACCGGAGGTTGAGACTGCACCTGGGCTTCCGCGTTGGGCTGTTGAGCCTGCATTACCGGTAGCGGCGGGAAGATTGCATTGAATACTATGAGCGTAAGCAGCGCCCCGATCATCAAGAGGCGCAGGCCGCTCCACGTGTTCCACAATCCCGCCACCACAATTGTAGAAAGGAGATAGGCAATAAAAGTCGCTCCCAGGAGCCGGAGCAAGGGGTGCACTTTGCGTATCGCCAGCGCCCATCGCTCAGGCACAGGTATCTGGCGGATCAGGTTGGCCCGCCACGCCCCGATCGCGCCGATCAACAGGGCCACCACTAACGTATCGAGCCACCCCTCGAATGTCCCCGCCAGCACCATCGTGAGCACGGTGGTAGCGACAGCCACCCGCACCACTTCAGGCACGCGATCTATCACGCCTTTCTTCTCGCCCGTCCAGCGCCAGCGTTCGAGGTTCGCCACCACGCCCGCGCGCGGCGACTTCGGCAGATACAACTGCACGACCAATTCCCGCGCTGCCGCCGCCACCATCGCCACAAGCACCAGCCAGACCGCCTGTTCCTGCACAGGGCTGACGGTGCTCACGCCCGGCTCGGTGCCCACCAGGCTGAAAAGTGGGCGAATGAGGACCAGCATCGATTGAGACCACAGATAAATCAGCACCCCGAATATGACCGCATCGAGCGCCGCCTTCGCCCCTACGCGCACTCTGGGATCGTCAACAGTACGGAACTGGACCGCGCTCGCCAGTTGTCGCGCCAGCAACGGCAATACCACGGCAGGCATCGCCAGCAGCACGTAGCTGATCGCTTTCCCCGCCAGTACGCCGGCAGGGTTGGGCACCCCGAAGGTTCCAACCCGGTTGCCCAGCAGCAGATCTTGAACGATATAACCCGCAAGCAGCCCTACCCCCACGGTGCCGCTCAAAGTTGCCCCGGCCACCAGCAGCAGCAAGAAAGCCAGCGACTCGGTGTATACCTCATCCAGGTCGCGGAATATCAGGCGCGAAATCAGACCGAGCACAAAAGCAATAACCGGCGCGTACGCGGCTACGCCCCTGACAAGGGCGGTCCAGGCCCCATCGGCCATAGCCTGCGCCACCTGCGGGAACCAGTCGTCGAGCCACGCAGGTAAGCCGACCGACCATAGCTCCTCAAGTCGCTCGTCAATAGGCCGCCCCTTCGCAGGAGGCGATTGACTTTCCGGCATGTTACCCATGACAGGCACGGGATTATTGCTGCCTTCTGTGCCGCCGACCATGGCCACCTCCCGATCCTCTCCTTCGGAGAAAGGCACTGCTACTCTGCCAGATAGGCAAACCATTCAGGCCGCTCTACGGCGCGAGCGAAAACAGGTGGAAGCACGGCCAGGAACAAGACTGTTAGGCCAATCATACCACACTGTAATGGGCAATTGCATAGTCGCGTACAGTCCGCGCATCCCGCTGTATGTCTCCTTTGGCATGGCATTCGTGACACGCTCGATCAGAAAAAATCGAGCAATATTCGAGGAGCCAATTTAGCACAAACGTGCTAGAATGTGGGTAACAGTTTCCTGAAGAGGCAACGCATAATAAGCAAACTTTCGGTCACAAGGATTTGGGTCAGCAACATTACAGTGTACCTGGCATGCAAATTGCGGCTATCAGTTTGGTGGGTAGTCCCCACCTCGGCGCCCGTTCAAGCTGGTATGGAATGATGACACATACCCGAGCAGACACATTTTTCCCATGTCAGTATGAGGAGGTTCTTATGAGCCCAAAGAAAGGATTCACAGACGAGGAACGAAGCGCGGTGAAGCAGCGCGCTCGAGAGCTGAAGGCTGAGGCGGAGAAGGCGGACGGGGAAAGCGCCGTGCTCGCGTCGATCGCCGAGATGCAGGAACCGGATCGCGTCATGGCCGAACGGCTCCATGCTATCATCAAAGCCAACGCGCCGGTCCTCACGCCGAAGACCTGGTACGGTATGCCAGCGTATGCCAAGGACGGCAAGATCGTCTGCTTCTTCCAAAGTGCGCAGAAGTTCAAAACAAGGTACGCGACGCTCGGCTTCAACGAAAAGGCGAACCTCGATGAAGGTGGCATGTGGCCGGTTTACTTCGCGCTGAAGGAATTGACCGGCGCCGAAGAGGCAAGGATCGTCGCACTCTTGAAGAAAGCGGTGAGCTAAGGGCACCCGCGAGGAGTGCCCATAAGATTGCTCGTCTATTGCCCGGGGCTAGTTAGGGTCTCAGGTGCTCCTTGAAGAAGTCGGTGATCAAGTTGTAGGCCCTGACCCTGTTTTCCAGGCGCGTCACGTCGTGCCCTTCATTCTCGAACACGGTGTATTCAACGTTCTTGCCTATCGAGCGTAGGTGGGCCACAAGATCGTCGGAGTCGGCCTGCGTTACCCGCGAGTCATGCGCGCCTTGCAGCACAAGGAGAGGGCACTTCAGGTTGTCCATATAGGTGGCGGGCGAGCGCTCCCTGAGGAAATCGGCCTCGGTCTCCGGGTCACCCACAAGCGCCGCAAAGAACGGCTTCCAGGTGGCGGGCATTCTGTCCATATTCGTGATCAGGTCGTATGGGCCGAACATATCGACCGCCGCCGCCCACTTATCGGGGTATCGCGCCGACAGCATTAGGGTCATATACCCGCCATACGAGCGCCCCATCACCCCTGCCTTGCTCACATCCAGCCTGGGATCTTTAGCGAGGATGCCGAGCGAGTGCATGTGGTCCTTGACATCATCTCCACCCCAATCGCGCTCCACCCGTTTCATATACTTCAACCCGTACCCGGTCGAGCCGCGCACGTTCGGCACGAACACCGCGAAGCCGTTGAGCGTCAGATACTGGATAATAGGCATCGAGAACCACCCGAAATCGGGCCTCTCCTGGCCCTGTGGCCCTCCATGGATGTAGTACACCACAGGGCGCGCCCCCTTGAATCCCAACTCTTCTGCCGGTAGATAGAGCCTTGCCGACACCCTCAACCCGTCAAACGTTGTATACGAAGCGTCCTCGCCAGGCGAAAGCCATGCAGGCTTGATCCCCAGCACGCGCTCATTGGTATGGTGCACAACCTCGCTGCGGTCCTTCCCCTCCACCGTGTAAAGCTGTGTAGGTGAATCGGCTGTGGAGAAGGAGAGGGCGTAACGGTCGCTCTCCTTGTCATAGCTCATGGCCTGAATTACCCCATCTTCCAATTCGCCCTGCCCGCACACCACGTTATCGAGCGTCATGGTCAGCGCGTCCCGGTCGAACGTGCCCTCGTAGAGCCATGAGCATCCATCGATGTTGTACTCGAGTGAGTAGCGGTTGTCGCGTAGATGGTGCAGGTGCGCAAGCTCGCCCGCGCCGGTGTGCTTCGTGCCGGTAGTCGTGACCTGCCGCACCTGGCCCGGTTCGCGAAGGTCCATATAGCCGAGGCTGTAGGCATCCTCGAAGATCGAGTTGGTGAACAGCAGCCCTCGGTCGTCAGGCGTGAAATATATCTCGTTGATGCTGTTAGGCTCGACCTTCTCACCCGGAGCGCGCTCCTCTACAGGTTTGCCGTAGAGCAGGTGTCGGGCCTCTTCGCCTACTTTTTGAAGATACACTATGGTGTCGCCGCTGCCGTAGAAGTCGAACTTCACCACCTGCGAATTGTCGTGATTAGCAGCCGCCGGCAGGTTGCCGTAAGTGCTCTGGCCGAGCGATGACAACTCGCCCGTGGCGAGATCGATCCTGTAGGAGCGAAACATCGATTGGTGCTTATCTGCTACGCTCACATAGGCCAGGTTCTCGTCCTCGTCGAGCGTCGCGAGAAATGCCTGGTGTCCCTCGAACGTCTCTGCGGAGATCGGCTCAGGGAACCCACCTTCCAGCGGCACCAGCATGGGCTGGAACGCCTCGTCACCGTCCTTATCGATCATCACCAGCACCTTGCCCAGCTTAGGGAAAACATAGAATGGCATGCTTTGCCCCAGCTTGGGGTTGAACAGGGCCAGGTCGGGCGGGAGCAAAGGCTCCGGCACACTCCCTCCATAGTTCATCCTGTAGAGGCTGTAGTGCCCCGACAGATTGCTGATGAAGTAGAGCTTCTCGTCCACAAGCTGCGGCGAGAAGAAGGCCCTCGCCGACAATAACGATTCGATCTTTATGGTTGCCATTGTTGATCTCCTGTTGTGTTTGGTAGTCGTTAGTCGGTAGTCAGAATCAGAAACCAATCGCTACCCGTCACCCGTCACCCGTCACCCGTCACCCGTCCTCCGACTACACACTTCCCAGGCTGCCTGCGGGCATTTCGCCCGATGGAGCTACCTGGCCGCTTCTTCCTGGTGCTTTCATTATCGCCGCGAACACTACTCCTGCCAATAGGGTCAGGATACCGCCCGCAAGGAAGACGTTGCGCACGCCCACGACCTCGGCAAAGGTGCCTGCCAGCCCCATCGAAACGAGCTGCGAGATCGAGATAACGGAGTTGAGGGCCGCGCTCACTCTGCCGCGCATCTTGTTGTCGACGCTGGTTTGCATGATAGTAGATATGCCCGCCTGTATGGGCGTTATCAGCAAGCCCGCTCCAAAGAGGATGACACCCAGCACGATCAGGTTGCTCGCGAACGCTATAGCTCCGATCACCAAACCCAGCAGGGTGAGCGCGCCACTCACAAGGCTTGTCGGCTTGAGCCGGGCGGCCAGCACCGCTATCAGGCTGCCGCTCACGATCATGGCCGAAGTCTGCGCGAGCTCGATCAAGCCGAACCACGTGGCCGGTAGCTTCATATCGTTGATGATCAGGGGCACCAGCAGCACGTTCACCGCGCCCAGGCCAAGCATTGTCACCGCCATACCGACCAGCGTGCCAATCAGAGTGCGCGAGCGCCCGATGATCTTCATGCCATCGCCTAGCTGGCTCAAGACCGCTCGCATGTTACCTTTCTCTCCCGGCTCTGCGACGTGCGCCGGGGCCTTGATCCGCCATATTAACAAGGCCGATGCGAAGAAGGTAGCCGAGTCGATTACGATCGGTATCCATAACTCATGCGACAGGCCGATCAGCACGCCCGCCGCGCTCGTGCCCAGCAGCCCGAAGATCACACGGCTGGTCTGCGATACCGAGTTGGCCTGTAGCAGCGCCGATTGCGGCACGATGTTCGGGATGAGCGCGCTACGGGCGGGTGTAAACAGCGTGCCGACCGTCGCCTGGAGGAACCCGATCACATACATCAGCCACAGGTAATCGGCTGTGCCCAGAAGGGCCACTCCTGCGAAGCCGAGCACAAGCGTGCCACGCACGATGTCCGACACCACCATTATCCGCTTGCGGTCGAGCCTGTCAACGTACACGCCTGCAACAAGCCCCAGCGTGACCTGCGGGATCAGCAGCACGATGAACATGGTGGCGATGGCCGCAGCCGAGCCTGTGATCTGGTTGACCAGGATCAGCAGCGCCAGCAGCGTCAGGCTGTCCCCGAAATCCGAGATGATCTGCCCAAGCCACAGGAACCTGTAGTTGCGGTTCTTCAACAGGTCTTTCAGCCCGGCGGGTTTTTCCGCTCCCTCTTCCATTTCCATTTCCATTTCCATTTCCATTTCCTTTTCTCTTTCTGCGCTTTGAGTGCTCACCTTCTTCCTCCTCTTACCTTTCGCAGGGTGCAACTAACCGGCCCCGTGCATAACGCGCCGGGAAAACACGTCCGAATTGCCTTTTCACTTTTCCGTGAGTAATATTAGGAAGGTCGTTGAGAGGGTGTTACTCAGTCAATGTTGATAGTGGTCCTGTTGTTGGGTATGTCCTCCACCATTGGAAAGAGCGCCACCGTAAAGCCGTATGTCCTCAGCGTTTCATCTTCTTCATCTGGCGTGCCCTCGTTTATGTGGAGGTTAAACTCTTTGGCGAGTGCTAAAAGCCGCTCCTGGAATTCGCCCACTCCTTCGGGCGTCAGCTTGGTGATCGACCTGAAGATTATGCCGTTGCGCTTGATAGGATCGCCTGCGCCTGGGGTCATAAGCCCTTTGTCGATGGCGTTGCGCACATCGTCGCGTGTCGAGTCGAACACCACGTGCAGCATCATATCCACAGGCCCGCCCTCTTCGGCCGGGTTTATGGCCAGCAGCGATTTGTCAACGTCAAAGCTGTATGCCCTGGTCCTGTACTGCTTCTCGATTATGCCCGACACGATCCTCTGGCTAACAACCCTTATCAGCCCATGTTCTTCCATCAAGTTGATGTGGTAGTACAGCTTGGTAGCTGTGAGCCCCAACCTGGCGGCAACTTCCTTCACGGTCATTGCTTTCACAACCAGTGTTTCCAGTATCCGAAGCCGTATCGGGTCCGAAACAACCTTGAGGGTCTCCAGGCTGCTGACTACGTACTCTTTCTCAGGCTCGAAAGTCTCTTCAAACGTTTGTATCTCGTCAGTCATTACAACTCCGTTCACCATTCAAACTTTCTTAAATGATATATAACTCATAAATGGCTGGTTGTCAATAGGTTTGGCGAAAATTGCTCAAAATTGCTAATATAGCCCATGCTCCGCAAAGTAGTAGTTGTCTTCAAGACCCATTTTGACCTCGGTTTTACCGGCCTGCCCGACGAGGTGATGCGCGCCTACACAGGCCCGATGTTCGAGGCCGTCCGCAAAACGATGGACGCCACGGCCAACGAGCCGCCCAACCTGCGCTACCGCTGGACCCTCCCGGCGTGGCCCCTCCGCTTCCTATTGAACGATCCTTCGGTTCCGCTCGAAACGCGGCAGGCAGCCCACAAACTGGTCGAGAAAGGCCGCCTCAACTGGCACGCCTGGCCCTTCACGACACACACCGCCTTCTGCGGTCTCGAAGACCTTGTGCGCGGATTGCACATCTCCCGCTCTCTCTCCGAGGAGTTCGGGCGCTGGCCCACGGGCGCGAAGCAGACCGATGTGCCCGGCCACACCTGGATCTTCCCCACTTTGCTCACCCAGGCGGGCGTGAAGTTCCTGCACCTGGGCTGCAACTCAGGCAGTCACTCCCCCCATGTGCCGCCCTTCTTCTGGTGGGAAGGCCCCGATGGCTCGCGCCTCCTTACTTTCTACTCACCCGGCGGCTACGGCACGCCCCTCCTCCCGCCCGACGACTGGCCCTACGACACATGGCTCTCTCTCCAACAGACAGTTGACAACCACGGCCCCCACACGCCCGAAGAGCTACACCGCATCCGCCACACGATTGAGCAGGGCGCGCCCGGAGCCGAGATCCTCTTCGGGCAGCTAGGCGATTTCTCCGACTCCCTCTTCGAGCACCCCGAACAACTGAGCGACCTCCCCGTCGTCCCCTTTGACCTGGCCGACACCTGGATACATGGGGTAGGGACCATGCCCCGCGAGGTAGCCCGCGTTCGCGACCTACGTGCCAAACTGCTTGAACTTGAATGTGCCCTGGCAGAGCACGAATGGTCCAACGCCGACAATTTCCCCCTTGCCTGCAAAGTCGCTCCTATGATTGACGCCGCCTACGAGCAACTGCTCCTCTTTGGCGAGCACACCTGGGGCCTCGACGTAAAATCGACCATCAAGCGCGCCTACGGCGACGACTTCAAGCACGCCCTCACTACCGGACCATACAAGCGCCTGGAAGAGTCCTGGGTAGCGAAAGCCGCCTACGCGCATCGGGCCGAAGCATTCTACAACCAGGCACTTCAGATTGCACAGGAAAGCGTCTTTATTGGACCGCCCTACGAACAGGAAACAAGCCCCACCCCGCAAGGCGATCTCCCCGACAACGTGCTGGAAAACAGCTGGTTCAGGCTGGAAGTCGACCCCGCCACCGGCGGCATAACCTCTTTGCTCGACAAGCGCACCGGGCGCGATTGGGTGGACAAACAGAGCCACGAGCCATTCAGCGCCTACCGCTTCGACCTCTACTCGGTTACCGATATAGCCGAGTTCCTTCGCGCCTATGGCCTCTATTTCCAGGATTGGTTCGTGCAGGACTTCGGCAAGCAAGGCTACCCTGAGTATTCCACTCACATTACGGCCTACGCACGCGACTTCAAGCTATCCAGGAGCGGCCAGACGATCACCTTGAGCGGCGGCCATCTGAAGGCACGGGAAGCTCACAACTTAGCTCTGCCCAAACAAACCATCTCAATAGAGATCACCCTACCGGAGTCCGAGGCCATTGTTGACATAACATTCAAAGTTGAGGGCAAAGAAGCCACACCGCTTGCGGAAAGCACCGTTGTGCCTCTTCCTCTAAATCTCGCGAAACCCACCTTCAGGCTTGGGCAAACAGGCTCCGTGATGGACCCCTCACGCGATATTGCCGCAGGCGCGAACCGCAATCTCTGGTGCGCCGGTTGGCTCGACATCTCCGATGATAGGTTAGGCCTATCTGTCATACCTCACGATATGCCCCTCCTCTCCATCGGCGACACAGGCATCTATCGCTTCGAGCCTGAGCGTGCTCCATCCGAGCCGGTGGTATACGCCCACCTCTCGAATACGCAGTGGGGCACGAATTTCCCGCAGTGGCTAGAGGGCGATTACAATTGGCGTATACAGCTCATGCCTCACACCGGCGATTGGCGCAGGAGCATGCTCTGGTATGTAGAACGCCAACTGCCCTTCGTGACGCCCCTGGGTCTCGTGCTGCAAGGCATACGCCCCAGGCACGACGGACCCGGCCTCATTCTGCGCTTCTGGAACTCGCTGGGCGAGCACGATACCGGCAGTCCTCTGGTCCTGTCGCACCCCGCGAAATCGGTCTGGCTCTGCGACCTGCTGGAACGCCCCATCCAGCAACTTCCAGTCCTCCCCTGGGACGACAACGCCATAGTCGCCGATATACCCTCTGCGCCCCACGCCATCCAAACCCTCCTGATAGAATTCGACCAGTAATCAGCAAGCAATACGAAGTACGCAATATGAAGTACGCAATATGAAAATCATCCTCCTCGCCGTCCTCACCCTCGACGGCAAGATCGCCCGCAACGACCATCATCTTTCCAACTGGTCGTCCAAAGAGGACAAGCGTATCTTCTCGGCTGCCACGCGCAAAGCAGGCGTGCTCATCCTCGGCAACAATACCTTCAAGACCCTCTCCGCACCCCTCCCAGGCAGGCTCCATGTAGTCCTCACCTCCAACACCTCCGACAAGACGGGTGTGCCTGGCGTAGTCGAATACACCAGTGCCACCCCCCACGAAATAGCCGCCGGCCTGGAAGCGCGTGGCTACATCGAAGCCATTCTTGCGGGAGGCTCTCTGGTCTATACCCTCTTCCTCAAAGCCGGGTTTATAGATGAACTCTGGCTCACCATCGAACCGATTGTGTTCGGCTCAGGCATAGACCTCTTTGCGGGCGAATCTCTCGACGTGCGCGCGCGCTTGATCTATTTGGAAAAACTGAACGAGGCCGGATCGCTCCACCTGCGCTACAGTTTGCGCTGAGCATGTGTGTTTGCTATAATAGTTGAGCCTGAGCTATGAAACACAAAGACGCGGAATACGAGCGGGCAAGAGCCTTACACGAGCAAGGCTATTCGATTAGAGAGATATGCAAGTTAGTGGATGCCGCAAAAGGCAGCATTAGCATATGGGTCAGAGATATATCTCTTTCTCAAGAGCAGTTACAGAGGCCAGGCAATAATCGAGTTATAGCACGCGAGAAGGCGAGGGCAACAGTTCTCGCGAACCGAAATAAGAGGATTGCGCAGTACTACAAGGAAGCTGAGGAGGAATTTAGAGTTCTGCGCCAGGATCCAGAATTCATGTTTGGTCTGGCACTGTATATCGGGGAAGGATACAAGGGCCCGAATACTGAGGTGGGATTCATAAACTGGAACCCTCAAGTCGTTCTCAAAGCCTTGGAGTTCTTTGCGAGAATAGGTGTTGCAAAATCGCACATAAGATGTAGAATAACTCTGCATCCGACACAAAATAAAGAAGAAGCCGAAGCATTCTGGAGCAAAACACTAGATATCCCGCTGACTCAATTCAACCAAACTTATCAGGCTATTAGTCCTGGAAGCAGAGGGAAGCGGGGCCAGAAATGGCCCCATGGTGGGTGTACTATTAGGGCTTACTCGGTTAGCCTTAAGCACAAATTGAATAGGTGGATGGAATTATCTCTCCTAGAGAGTAACCAAAATGGGCCTGTGGCGCAGCGGTAGCGCAGGTGACTCATAATCACTTGGTCGTAGGTTCGAATCCTACCGGGCCCACCAAATGAAAGAGGAGGTTTGGCTTTGTGCAAACCTCCTCTTTCATTTCCGGCGAGTGACGAATCCTACAGGGTCACATTGCTCGTATCACGCGTGTACTGCCCGGCCATCCGGCCATCGTGCTTCCCTTCCGCAAACTCCTCGATCATCTTCCGGTTGAAAGCCGGGATGTCGTCGGGCTTGCGGCTCGTCACGATGCCGTTATCCGTCACCACCTCCTGGTCGACCCAGTAGGCTCCGGCGTTCTTCAAGTCGGTCTGTAGCGATGGGTACGATGTCATTGTGCGCCCATTCACCGCGCCCGCCTCGATCAATGTCCAGGGGCCGTGGCAGATCGCTGCGATGGGCTTGTTCGTGTCTACGAACGCCTTCACAAACTGCACAGCTTGCTGGTTCATGCGCAGCTTGTCAGGGTTCATCACCCCGCCGGGCAACAGCAGCGCGTCGTAATTATACGCGTTAGCGTTGCTCAGAGGCACATCCACCGGGAACTGGTCGCCCCAATCGGTGTGCTGCCACGCCTTCACCATCCCACCTTCCGCTGGCGATACCAGCACCGTTTCCGCACCTGCTTCCTGGAGAGCCTTCCTCGGCTCTGTCATTTCGACCTGCTCGAAACCGTTGGTCACCAGAATCGCTACTTTCTTTCCGTTCAATTTGTCGGCCATCTAAATACCTCCTTTTTAGTGCATGGTGTTTCGAAACGTATTGGTGTGATGCCATGCACATCTATATCGTAGCAATCCGCGTGCCCACGATGGACGACAGGCCGCCGACGATGATAAAATGCGATTGCCACTCGTCACTCGTCACTCGTCACTCGTCACTCGTCCATCAGGAGCCAGCCATGCCTACAGGCCAACCCATCCCAGGCGTTTGGGAAGAAGACGACTGCGCCACCTGGCGCGGGTGGCTACTTAGCTACGACCAGGCTATCGCAGCTCTCGGCAATGAAAAGCTCACAAATCTCGACCGCTGGTTCCGCAAAGAACTGCCCCTCAAGATCCTCGAACGCACCCCGCCCTGTATCTATCACGACGATCTACAGGGTATAGCCGCCTGGAAAATGCACCGTGGTGTCTGGCGCGAATATAATCGCCGCCTCGTAGCGGGCAACCCACCCGAAAAGGTCGAACAAGTCAGCCGAGATGCCTTCGCCACAGTGCCCGACCCTCGCAAGCCTGTGGCTACCCTGGCTACCCTCGCGGGCGTGGGTCCGGCCACCGCCTCGGCGGCTCTCGCGGCCCTTGCCCCTTACTACTACCCCTTCTTCGATGAATTAGTAGCAGCCTTCATTCCCGGCCTCGGCCCTGTCGCTTTCACCCTGCCCTACTACCTGAAATATGCGGCAGCCATCGCCGAGCGTCGCGATCACCTCAACGCCACCTGCTCCAGCATCTCCTGGACCTCCCACGATGTGGCCCAGGCCCTCTGGGCGCTCGCCTCCTCACACTAGCCTACTTTACATAACACCATCGAGATTCCCGGCGTTGTGCGTCCTGATCAATTCGCTATACCACCTGGCGCTCTTCTTCGGGACGCGAGTCAGGGTCTTCCGGTCAACGTGGATCAGCCCGAACGCCGCTTCCGGCCTGTAGCCCTCCGCCCATTCAAAATTGTCCATCAGTGTCCAGGTAAAATACCCCTCCACCGGGATGCCGTGCAGCAGCGCCTTGTATACCATGTGCAGGTGCTCTTGCAAATATTCAATGCGCGGCCCGTCGTCTATCTCCTCCTCCTGACCATCCCACGGTGTGACGAGCGCCATCCCATTCTCCGTCACGTATATCCGCTTCAACCCGAAGGCCCTGTACCCGAAATAGACTTGCTGCAAGATATCGTATAGACCCTCTGAGTAGTATGGTGGCCGGAAGATAGGCCAATCGAGGCTGTTGGTAGGCCCACCCCTGTAGATCACCTCCTCCGACTCCAACTCGCCGCCCGCCGCCCGATACAGCCCACCCCGGTAATAATTCACCCCCAGGCCGTGCAGCTTATCGCCTATCCGGATCGTTCCCATGTCCTTCTCATAATCCGCGGGCATCGCATCGCCGTACAACTCCACCATCCATTCAGGATATCGCCCCCTGAAAGTGGGATCGAGGAACCACATATTGTAATACCCATCCCTGAAGAGCGCGGCCTGCATATCTTCACGCGATGTAGAAACCGCATAGGCAGGCTGGAAGTTGAGCGTGCTCACTATCCTGGCGTCGGGCTTACGCTCCAGGATCGCCCGGCAAGTAAGGCCCTGCGCCAGCAGAAGATGGTGCGCGGCCATCAAGGCGTCTTTCAGGTTCTCCCGGCTATCGCTGTGCCTGCTGCCCGGCGCATGTATATTTTCGTAGTAGCTCAGCATAGAGCTACACCACGGCTCGTTGAACAGAAAATACTCGTCTACAAGATCGCCCAACTCCTCCGTCACCACCTCAGCGTGCCTCTCCAGGGCGTGAGCAGTATCGCGGTTAGTCCACCCGCCACGCTCGTTCAGGTGCTGGGGCAGTTCCCAGTGATACAGCGTCGCATAAATAGTAATGCCACTCTCGCGCAACGCCTCGAAATAGCGCCTGTACCATTCAATTGTCCGCTTGTTCACCACGCCGTCCTCGGTCAGCACTCGTGCCATCGACACCGATGTCCTGTAGTGTTTGATGCCGATCCTGCGCATGTGCCCTATATCCTCGCGCCAGCGATGGTATCTATCTATCCCGTCATCCGGCGTAGGCATACCACGCTCGATAGTGAACTGCCGCCACATCGTCGGTAGCGAGCCTTCCTCTTCCATCGTATACTTCTCCCCGATTACCTGCAAATCGGCCTCGGCAACACCGAACTTGAAATCGGGCGGGAAAATTGCGGCACGGCTTGGATCGACAGATAGCAAAGGCATGTAGCACTCCAGAACAAGCAGTCAATATTCAACCGTGATTGTGAAGCAACACACCAAAGTTGTCAATCCCATAGTTCCACGAGATGGTCACCTGGTTAAAAGGTCTGTAAGATTTATTTCACGCTTGGCTACTTGTGCTAAAGTCCAACACGACGTATAATGTGGCATCAGTCAGGTCTGCAGCGTCGCAGAGATAGGTAGAGTGCTTGGCTCTCCGCCAGGTGGTAGGGCATTCTACAACATTGTCCCGGCCATACATAGTGGGATACGCTCTAAGGTAGCGCGACCTTCCAGTCCCATTTCCATTTTCGCATACCTACTTGTCCCAAAGAACTATGCCTTCTTAATTCTATCCGCGCCCCATGGCAAGGAGGTGATGAATATCGTCACTAAGCATGACCATTACACTCGATAGTATGAGAACATCTAATGTAAGGAGGAAAGCATAGATGGCTAAGAAATGGTTTACTATTCTCACATTGATGGTGGTTGTTTCCGTTCTGCTCGCAGCGTGCGGTGAAGAACCTACAGCTACAGTCGTACCGCCCACCGCTACCACGGCAGCGGCTGAGCCTACCGCCACCACAGCAATGGCTGAGCCTACCGCCACCACCGGGACGACGGCTGCGGCAACAGCTACCACCGCCGGCGGCGATATGCCTTACGCAGGCACTGAGGTCAGCATCTTTGGCGTGGCCGCTGACGAGCAGGCTCGCCTCTTCCAGAGCGAGTTCGATGACTTTACAGCCCGCACCGGTATCAAAGTTACCTACGAAGGCGACAAGAACTTCGAGAGCCTGATCCGCGTTCGCGTAGAAGGCAACAGTGCTCCCGATATCGCCACATTCGCTCAGCCTGGCCTCCTCACTGACTTTGTCAACCAGGGCAAGATCGTTGACCTCAATACCTTCATGGATAAGGACTATCTGAGCAAGCAGTACACCCAGGCCTTCCTCGACCTCGCTACTGTCAACGGCAAGATGGCCGGTGTATGGCACAATAACGACGTAAAGAGCCTCGTCTGGTATCCCAAAGCCGCCTTCGACGCCAAGGGCTACAAGGTACCTACCACCTGGGACGACATGCTCAAGCTCTCCGACCAGATCGTTGCTGACGGCGGCACCCCCTGGTGCATAGGTATCGAATCTGCGGGTGCTACCGGCTGGGTAGGCACCGACTGGGTTGAAGACGTTATGCTGCGCACCACCACCCCGGAGAACTATGACAAGTGGACAACGGGCGAACTCAAGTTTGACTCTCCTGAGGTCAAGAATGCGTTTGACACCGTCGGCAACATCTGGTTCCATGACGGCTATGTCTACGGCGGAACCGATACTATCCTTACCACAGCCTTCGGCAATTCGCCCGCGGGTCTCTTCACAGATCCACCCAAGTGCTGGCTACATCGCCAGGCGAGCTTCATCACCAACTTCTTCCCCGCAAGCGCCACGGTTGGCACGGACGTAGACTACTTCTACCTGCCGCCAATCGATGCGACCTATGGCAAGCCCGTACTCGGCTCAGGCTCCATCGCCGCTATGTTCAACGACCGCCCTGAGGTTCGCGAGGTCATGAAGTTCCTGGCGACCGGTGAGTCGATCAAGAAGGAGGTACAAGCCGGTGTAGCTGTAGCTCCTCAAAAGGATGCAGATCCTAGCTGGTATCCCAACGACGCCTCTCGCGGCTTCGCTCAGATCCTCCAACAGGCTACCACCTTCCGCTTCGACGGTTCCGACCTCATGCCGGCTACCGTTGGTGCAGGCACCTTCTGGACAGGCATTGTGAGTTGGGTTCAGGCTAATGGTACAAACACCACAGATGTCCTGGATACCATAGACGCAAGCTGGCCCAAGTAAGCTAAAACTCAAGGTTCGAAGTTCAAGGTTCCGAGCGGATATGCTTGGGGCTTTGGACTTTGAACCTTGAACCATAAAGAAGGAGCGAGATATATGGCCCAGACAGAAACAGCGGCGCCCGCCCCTTTCAACCCGCTGGCGTGGGTTGCACGCATACTTGTCTCGCTGATCGTGCCAATCGTCACATTTATCGTACTCTGGCAGGTCTTTATGTTCTTGCGCGACAGCGACGCGCCCAAGCTCGTCATTGCCGTCGTAGCGATAATCTGGGGCGTAGGCGGTGTAGCCATCTTATTCGTGCTCTCCAACTGGGTGGTCGAACGGCTTTCCGATGTCTGGAGGGCGCGCATCCAACCCTATGTATTCGTGGGACCGGCCCTCGTCATGCTGACCTGGTTCCTGGCTCTACCCACTGTTCGCACCTTCTATCAGAGTTTCTTCGATAAAACCACCACCAATTTCGTTGGCCTTGATAATTACCAGTTTGCCTTCACTAACTCCGCCATGTTGGAGTCGTTCATAAATAACCTTCTGTGGTTGGTATTTGGCACAGGTTTGAGCGTATCGTCAGGCCTCTTGATCGCAGTATTGGCCGACCGCTCCAAGTTCGAGCGGGTCGCAAAATCGCTCATCTTCCTGCCAATGGCGATCTCTTTCGTGGGTGCGGGTATTATCTGGAAGTTTATCTACGCATATCAGCCGCCAGGCGAGGAACAGATAGGCGTCCTCAATGCCATCGTCACGTCCGTGGGTGGTAATCCCGTGAACTGGATCGTCCAAAGGCCCTGGAATACACTCTTTCTCATCATAGTTTTCGTCTGGCTCC
Organism: uncultured Chloroflexia bacterium; assembly: GCA_963797095.1. GTDB lineage: Bacteria > Chloroflexota > Chloroflexia > QHBQ01 > JADMIH01 > JADMIH01. The sequence goes on from CAWCNY010000002.1 coordinate 1,226,861, forward strand.
AAACAGGCTTTGCGATGGTGCTCTTTTCGGCTGCGCTCAAAGGTGTGCCAGGCGAACTACTGGAGGCCGCCAGGATCGATGGCGCGAACGAATTCCAGATCTTCTTCCGCGTGATCATCCCCACCATCCTCGGCACCATAATTACTGTCTCCACGGCCATTATCATCGCCACGCTGAAAGTGTTCGATATCGTGTACGTGATGGCTAGCGGCGGCCAGTATGGCACCGATGTGATAGCAAACGAGCAATATAAACGCTTCTTTACCTTCGGCGACTATGGAACCGGTTCCGCCATAGCCATCGTCCTCCTGATCGTGACAATACCCGTCATGGTCTACAACCTGCGTCAGTTCCGCGAAAGGAGGGCTTTCTAGTGGCTCCTACACAGCGTAACATATTCTCTATGTTCCTGGTTAATGCCGTCCTCATTGTGATCTGCGCACTCTGGACCATACCCACCATCGGCTTGCTCGTCTCATCCTTCCGCCCCAGAGATCAGGTGCTCACCACCGGTTGGTGGAAGACCGACCCTGGCAGCTTCACGTTCGCTAACTACGAGCAGGTACTCGGTGGAAAAGAGTACCCCGACCCTTCGCTGCCGGGAGGCGTGGCGAAGGGCCAGAACATGCTCAACTCCTTCCTGAACAGCGTCACCGTCACCATTCCCGCCACCCTGATCCCCATTTTGATAGCGGCTTTCGCCGCCTATGCATTCGCCTGGATGAACTTCCCAGGGCGAAAATTCTTCTTTACGGTGGTGGTAGCGCTGCTTGTCGTGCCATTACAGATCGCCCTGATCCCGCTCTTGCGGGACTACACGGGCCTGAATCTGAACGGCACCTTCCTGTCCGTCTGGTTGGCCCATACCGGCTTCGGGTTACCCCTGGCAACCTACCTGCTCTTCAACTACATAAGCTCGTTGCCCAGGGATCTCCTCAAATCGGCCTTCATCGACGGCGCTTCCCACTTCACCATCTTCTACCGCCTCATATTGCCGCTGTCTCTCCCTGCCCTCGCTTCCTTTGCCATCTTCCAGTTCCTATGGGTCTGGAACGACCTGCTGGTAGCCCTGGTCTTCCTGAGTAGCGGCGGCCCCGACTACGCGGTGCTCACCCAGCAGCTCACCACCATCACCGGGTCTCGCGGCCAGGACTGGAACCTCCTAACCGCCGGTGCCTTCGTAACAATGGTTGTCCCTCTCATAGTCTTCTTCGCACTCCAGCGCTTCTTCGTGCGTGGTCTCCTCGCAGGCTCGGTCAAAGGCTAGTAACCCAATCGCTAATCGAGTGTTACATAGCATGTGTCATCCCAAATTTCAGATTCCGGTTAGCAGGCGTACAATCTGGTTCTAAAACAAGCAAATTGGCGGCGAAGCCGCCAATTTGCTTGTTTTAGAACGTCTCTCCCTGTGTGTGTTGCAATCGCCTTGCCGGCTGTTGGCCCTCTTTTTGCTAGTAATACTTTGGCGAAAGGAGGCCACCATGGACGACAATCAACGACCGCTGTTTCAGGGTATGGACGAACAAGAACGGGTCTACGCCCCCGAGGAGCTAGCTCCCGACGATCCAAGGCGTAAACGTGTAGAGGCTGATGAGCATAGCGGCGACAGACCGGGCTATGAAGCTGATGAGCCTGACCTGGCTATGCCTGTCGCAAATATCGGCGATGCGCCCAGCTCAGGCATGGCCCCGGTCGAGCCAGAGTCTGAGGAGCGGCGCGATGCCTCCGGCAACCCGGTTGACCGGGGCGACAATCCGTTGTATAACGACAACGAGCCTGCCGATAAACCGTAGCTCAGATCGCCCATACTCACGTCTTAACAACCTATAAAGCGCGCCTGAAAATCCTTCCGGCGCGCTTTTCCTAATACAACAGGAACAAACCCAGGATGAACAACCCAATCCCCATACCCCTCGAAGAGATCCGCGCCGCCCGAGAGCGCATCGCGGGCGCTGCCGTTCGCACCCCCCTCGTCCCCCTCTACGCCGAGGAGATCCCGGCCCAGATATACCTGAAGCTCGAAAACCTCCAGCCCGTCCGCAGCTTCAAGCTGCGTGGTGCCGCCAACGCCATGGCCCTCACCCCGCCTGAGCAACTGGAAAAGGGTGTGTGGACCGCCAGCGCGGGCAACATGGCCCAGGGCGTGGCCTGGTACGCCCGCAAGCTCGGTGTGCCTTGCACCGTAGTCGTGCCCGATACCGCCCCCGCCACCAAGATAGCCGCTGTCGAGCGCCTCGGCGGCAGCGTCGTCAAAGTCTCCTTCGATGATTGGTGGTGGATCTTCACCACCCACACCTACGAAGGGATGGAGGGCCTCTTTGTGCATGCCTTCGACGACCGCGCTGTCATGGCGGGCAACGGTACCATCGGCCTCGAAATCCTCGAAGATCTCCCCGACGTGGACGCCGTGATCATCCCTTACGGGGGTGGTGGCCTTTCGTGCGGCATCGCCTCGGCCCTGCGCGTCCTCAAACCCGCCGTCCGCATCTATGCCTCTGAAGTAGACACCGGCGCTCCCCTGGCTGCCTCTCTGGCCGCCGGGCATTCCGTTCGGGTGGACTACACCCCAAGCTTCGTGGACGGTATCGGCGGCCCAAACGTCTTCCCCGCTATGTGGGAGCTATCCCGCGACCTGCTCGACGGCTCTCTCGTCGTCTCCCTTGAAGAGACCGCTATAGCTCTCAAATTCCTCGCCGAGCGCAACCAAGTCATCGCCGAAGGCGCTGGCGCGACCTCCGTTGCCGCCGCTCTCGCCGGCGAGGCGGGCACGGGCAACGTGGTTTGCGTAATTTCCGGCGGCAATATAGACTTTGAGAAGCTGTCGAAGATATTGCACGGTGAGATACCCTAGTTCGCGGCTCGAACAGCTACCTGAGCCTGAGTGGAGAAAAAGCGTTGGATCTACATCTGGAAACGAGAGGAAACCAGAGCTTCCTTGTAGGCGCACCCGATACACGCCTGCTAGCCTCCCCTGACGATGTAGTAGACCTTATTGGCGCTTGCTTCGAACACAAAGCGCGTTCGCACCTCCTCTATGCCGAAAACCTCCCTGAGCATTTCTTCGACCTGAGTTCCGGTGAAGCAGGCACCATCCTCCAAAAGCTCAGAAACTACCGCATAAAGATGGCCGTAGTAGCGCCGCCCGACAGCGTTCGCCAAAGCACGATGTTTCGGGGGATGGCAAGAGAAGAGAGTAAAGGCGGCGACTTACGCGTATTCGACGATCGTCCCTCAGCCGAAGCATGGTTAGCAGGCAACTGAGCGAGCGAATACAGTCAAGCGGAGAGGTGAACTTATGCTCTTTGGCGGCATAGAAGCAGGCGGCACCAAGATCGTCTGCGCGGTAGGCACAGGCCCCGACGACCTGCGGGCCGAAACCCGCTTCCCCACAACCACTCCCGATGATGTGCTCGCTCGCATTACCTACTTCTTCCGCGACCAGCAGGCTGTCGCCCCGCTCTCGGCCATCGGCATCGGCTCCTTCGGTCCCGTCTCCCTCACCCCCGGCAAGCCCGACTACGGCTATATCACCTCCACCCCCAAGCCCGGCTGGCGCGACGCCGACCTCGCGGGAGCAGTCGAACGCGCCCTCAATCTACCCGTCGGCTTCGACACCGATGTAAACGTGGCCGCCCTGGGCGAGTGGCGTTGGGGCGCGGCCCAGGGCCTCGACACGTTCCTCTACATCACCGTCGGTACGGGCGTCGGGGGTGGCGGCCTCTCCAATGGCCGCATGATGCACGGCCTGATCCACCCTGAGATGGGCCACATCCGCATCCCCCACGACCTCCAGGCCGATCCCTTCCCCGGTTACTGCCCATACCACGGCGACTGTCTCGAAGGACTGGTCAGCGGCCCCTCTATGAGGGCACGCTGGGGCGTCCCCGCCGAAACCCTCCCCCCCGACCACCCCGCCTGGGCTTTGGAGGCCCACTACCTCGCCCTTGCTTGCGTCAACTTCATTTGCACCCTCTCCCCACAGCGCATCATCCTCGGTGGCGGCGTCATGACCCAGCCCCACATATTCCCCGCAATTCGCCATGAGGTACAAGTCTTGCTTTCAGGCTATGTTCAGGCGGGCGAGATCATCACGGACGCCATAGAAACCTACATAGTGCCTCCAGCCCTCGGCGGCAGGGCGGGCGTACTCGGCGCTATCGCTCTAGCCGAACTAACCGCGCAAAACAAAACATAAACAGGTCCCATGTCAGACTCCCAACAACCCGCCCAATCCCCAACCAAACATTATAAATGGTGGCAGACCGGCGTCATCTACCAGATCTACCCGCGCTCCTTCCAGGACTCCAACGGCGACGGTGTGGGCGACCTGCCCGGCATCCTCCAGCGCCTCCCCTACCTGCGATGGCTCGGCGTTGATGCCATCTGGATTTCCCCCATCTACCCCTCGCCGATGTGCGATTTCGGCTACGATGTAAGCGACTACACAGGTATCCACCCACTTTTCGGCACCCTCGACGACTTCGACCGCCTCCTGGCGGGGGCACACCACCACGACCTGAACGTCATCCTAGACCTCGTGCCCAGCCACACCTCCGACCTTCACCCCTGGTTCCAGGCGTCCCGCTCCTCGCGCCACGACCCCCACCGCGACTGGTATATCTGGGCCGATCCTGCGCCCAATGGTGGCCTTCCCAACAACTGGCTCAGCCGCTTCGGCGGCCCCGCGTGGACCTTCGACGAGGCCACCGGCCAGTATTACCTGCACTCATTCCTCAACGAGCAGCCCGACCTCAACTGGCGCAACCCCAACGTGCAAGCCGCCATGCTCGATGCTATGCGCTTCTGGCTAGATCGTGGCGTCGACGGCTTCCGCGTAGACGTAATAGACCGCATAGTCAAGGACGACCTCCTGCGCGACGACCCGCCCAATCCCGATTGGCACCCCGGCATGGAGCCTTACAAATCGCTCTTGCACATTTACAGCATGAATCGCCCGGAGGTACACGATGTCGTCCGTTCCATGCGCTCCCTGCTCGACACCTATCCCGACCGTATGATGGTAGGCGAGTCCTATTTGCCTATACCGGATCTGGCTAAGTACTATGGCGACCACCTCGATGAAGTTGAACTTGCCTTCAACTTCGAGCTAATTCGCGCTCCCTGGGCCGCCCCATACATTCGCGACTACATCCGCCGCTACGAGCGGTCGCTGCCCGAAGGCGCATGGCCCAACTGGGTCCTTGGCAACCATGATAACCATCGCGTGGCTACCAGGCTTGGCCCCAGGCAGGCGCGCGTAGCCCAGATGCTTCTGCTAACGCTGCGCGGCACTCCCACCTGCTACTATGGCGACGAACTTGGCATGCCCGACGTGCACGTACCGCCCGACAGAATTCAGGACCCCTGGGGCAAGAACGTGCCGGATCTTGCCCTGGGCCGCGACCCCGAACGCACCCCCATGCAATGGGACCCCACCCTGCACGCGGGCTTCTCCACCGCAGAACCCTGGCTCCCCCTCGACGACAACTACAGGTCCATGAACGTCGAAGCAGAGCACAACGACCCCAATTCCATGCTCCATTTCGTGCGCGCTCTCCTGACCCTCCGCCGCCACACCTCCGCCCTCACCGTAGGTACCTGGCAACCCGTCGCTACAAAACCTGATACCATACTTGCGTACACGCGCAAGCACCAGGATCAACTTACGCTGGTAGCTCTCAATTTCTCAGACCAAAACCACACCCTCGACCTCTCAGCCTTAGGCACAACGGGCCGCGCCCTGATCTCCACTCACTGCGACAGGCAAAGCGAAGAATCGCTCTCGACTCTGCTGCTGCGCGAAAACGAAGGGGTAATCGTCAGGCTCTAGCCCGAATACTACTTCCCCAACCCGAAAACCGCTGCCGCATTATCGAACGGATAGAGCACTATATACTCCCCATCGGCTGCTGGCGCAATCCCCGCCGGTATAAACGGCACCCCTGATGGTGCGAACACCCACCTGTTCTTCTCCGTCCCATCGGTTCGGTACTCGATAACCGCCTTGCCGTCATACTGCGTCAGCAGCGCGTCCCCGTCTGGCGTGCCCGTGATGCGGTTGCCATCGCGTGCCGTGCCCTCGCCCATCGGCCACTGTGCCAGCGGCTTCAGGTCGGGCGTGAAACTCTGCACCCTCTTATTTCCCGCATCGGTCACAAACAAATACCCCTGCGGCGACTCCCACACGCTCGACGGTTCCACGAACTGCCCCGGCGCGGTGCCGTTCTCGCCCAATGTCAACAGCGTCTGTCCCGTAAAGCTCACCTTTAGCACGTGCCCGAACCCCGTATCTGCCACCCACAAACTGCCGTCATTAGAAAGGGCCATCCCGCGTGGGAAATAACATTCGCACAAATGGATGCGCCCCTCCTCCTCCCCATCCGGGCTGTATGTGATCAGAGACATTGCAGCCGAATCGAGCAGCAGCACCTTGTCATCATGGACCAGCATCGCCGAGCCTTCCTTCAGCGGCGCGCCATCGCCCCCTGTGACATTCCATGTAGTTATGGGTGTCCCATCCGGCCCGAACTTATGTATCCTGCTATCGTCTTCCGAGTAAATATAGAAGTTGCCTTGCGTATCCATTGCCGCTGCCCGTGGGCGTGGCAGGCCCATCTTCCCCGCGCCTGCAAGTACCAAACTGGGCACAAGCCTATCCCCCGCGACCACGGGTGTGGGCGGCGGTGGCTGGGGCTGGCTCTCACCCTGGTCCGGTGTCTCCGGCGGTTGAGGTTGTCCTAAATCTGCTGCGCTGCCCGCCCGCGTCCAATCCGTATCATCCGCTTCATCGATACTGGGCCATGATCCCGAAGCAGGCACGTCAGGGTATTTCCCCATCACAGGCAACAGGAAATCCTGCGGAATGATGTACTTGTCGCTCATCCCAGGCGGCGTCCAGTACAGGTACATATGCGAAAAACCGTCCAGGTCCTCATATTGGATGCGAATGTCGTGCAACCCCACCGTCAAATTTACCTGGGCCGACAACACCACGTTCGGTTGGGCGTTATACAGCACCTCGTTGCTGTCTATAAGCAGGCGCGCCCTGCTCAACTGCTCTGTGTAAAAAGTGTACACACCATCAACCGGAGCATATACCTTCCCAACCCACTCCACAGTGTAGGGCCTGTTGAGCGGTATCACATGGAAATAGAACGATATCTGCGGGTCAATCCGCACGATCTCCGGGTTGGTGTTGAAGACATCGCCCTGGCGCAAATACGCGGTCAGCCCGTGTGGCTCAACCTTCCGCGGATCGAACAGCATCGTGCTCGCAATAGGCGACATCAACGAGTCTCCCTTGCCCATGAGCAGGCTGCCGAAATCAACCTTCGTACCCTGTGTGCCCGACAGCACCACGCTATGCAACCCTATCGCCAGGCTCACGCTCTCCCCCGCTGCCACGTCATTGCCGTCTATCGTAATCTGCGGTGCGGCTCCCGCGCCCTGCCACCCGAACTTGTACGGCGCGTACTCGTTGATCTTGAGCGTGGCGGCGCTGTGCGATTCGTCTATAGTTTCCGTCCCACGCACGCTCCTGATATCCTCAGGCGAGATCACGATGCTGTACAGTTGCGGGTCTTGCCCGTTCGGCCCATATATGATCTGCATTTGAGCGTTCGGATATAACCGCTTGATGCTCAGTACGTCCGCTTCGTCGTTGCCGCCGAATATTACGGCCACATTCTTCTCGTCAGTGAAAGGCAGGATGCGCCCTCCCGGCCACACCTGCGGCTGCTTGCCGGGCGCGAGATACATGCTTGTTGGCGTGCCCACCTTGTCCGGGCTGATGTACACCTCGTAATCGTCCCCGAACTGGCTGAGCAGCGTCCCAACTGCCCGGTTGGGCCCCCACATCTCCAGCCACACCGACATATCGTTCATCTGCTTGTTGAAGTACCGGTCTATATTCATAGCGCCCGACCACACAGGCACCACGATCACCGCTGCTGCCACCCCTCCATACAACAGGCGACTGTATGCGCGGGTCTGGCCCACCCTCTTGCGGTTGCGCCACCATGCCCAGGCCGCCGCTATACGTGCGTCCAGCGCGCTCCAAACCCCTCCTAAGAAGATCGCGGCCACCAGTGCTGTAACTACGCTGTTCTCCAGCGTGCGGTGGCTCTGCGGCGCTTCAAACAGCAAAGAGAGCACCCCCCCCGAGATCGACGCCACAAACCATGCCACCGGAAACAGGTACTGCCATCTCCACAGCCTGAGCACGCACGTCGCCAGCCCCGCGAAGAAGAGCGCGGCGGTCAGCCAATCGAGCATCGGCTCCCCGGGCAGATTGTGCCTGGGATTGGAGTCGCCCCGGTAATCGAACATATCGAGGTGGCGGCGTATGCTCTCTGCCAGTGCGTCCGACCTCCCCTCGCTTCCTGTTGGCGAGAAAATGGTGACGGTGCTCGCCCGGCTGGTAAACGTGTCGGGGTGTTGTATCGCGAACGTGCCGAGCGGGATGAATGTCAGCAGCGCGCTGACGACGAACACCGACACTCCCGCCCGCACCGCCCGGAAGAAGCGCATCCGCTCAGTCACCAGCCTGTAGGCGAACAAAATCGCCAGCACCACCGGCAGCACCTGCGAAGCTAAATAGCTCTGTAGCGCCAGCCCCATCAGCACGCCCGCCCCCGCGTAGTACCCGAAGCGCCCGGTGCGCAGCCCCTGCATCACGCACAAATAGACGCCGACATCCAGCGCGATAGTTGGCAGCGAGTTCATTCCCAGTCTGCTGAAGGTGATATTCCATGCCGATGCTGCCAGCAGACCCCCTGCTATCAATCCAACTCGCCAGTTGTATAGCCGCGTGCCAAGCACGTACAGCATTGGCACCGTCAGCGAGCCACCGATGGCCGGGAGCAACCTCAGCTGCCATATCCCCGCGCCCAGGAACTTGATAATAATCCCCAGCACGTAGAGATAGATCGTCCCCATCGTGTAATAGCCGCCGATGAAGGCGTGGTGCACAGCGTCAGGTTGCAGCAGTTGCTGCCCAAGCAACCCCTCTTCCGCTTCGTCAAACCACAGGCCCGGCGGCGCGTTCTCAAGGTTGGGGAACCGCAACGCCATCGCCAGCACAAACAACCCGATGATGATCGCCCAGTGCCAGCGCGGCGATAGCCCGCCTCTCCATACTCCCTCTGCCCCGCTTGCCCCTTTTTGTTCGTCCTTCAGCGCCTGTTGCCCGTCGGTTTCAATAGCGGGCGGCACGCTTCTTTCCCAAACCACCCATGCCGCTCCGAACAGGAGCATCGCCGCGATCCACATCAGCCATGCCCCCGTGTTCGTCAGCCATCCGGTATTGACTTCGGCTTCGGGCAGCGCATTGCTCTGGACATAGAACAGCGGCACCGAGGCAATCCCAAGCACCAGCGCGCTGCCCGCCAGCCCGGCGAACAGCCACCTCCTTATCCTCGACATCGAGCGCAGGCTTGCAAAGAATCGCGTCGTCTTGTGCGTCGCCATTGCGGGCCAGGGCGTGACCCCCAGCACGAACAGCAGTCCCGCCACCCCGAACAGCACCCAGCTTAATGTAGGCGGCTCCGGGTCGCCCGCCACGCGAGCATCCGACACCAGTTTCTGCCCATAGAACGCAACCCCCAGCGCCGCCAGCGCCAGCACCCACCCCCATCCTGCCCGCAGCCTTGTCAGCGTTGCCCACAACCCCTTCTTCTCGGCGGGCGCAGGCTCGGTCTCCTGCTCGGGCTTTTGCTCAGCCATGACAACAGTAGCAGGCCCTACCACTCGCGCAAGGCCCTTTTTCCGCTCCTTGCTTTCGTGCGCTCTACGCACTGGCAGTGGCGCGCTAACCACCTCCGGCTCCGTTTCCAGTTCCTTCGGTTCCACGCGCGCAGGTGTAGCAGCAGCCCGCGTCTCAGCAGGCGCTTCGGGTGTCTTCTCGGTGAGGGTTTGAGCAGCTATCGCGGCACGATCAGGCTTAGGGGCACGCCCCGGCACAGGCGCGCGCTTCTTGATCAGCAGAGATTCGCGCTTCACACTCGCCTGGGCGAGCAAGGTCGCCGCAGGATCGGGCGCTACCCCTTCGGGTGCGATCTCTACATCACCTGTGCTTTGCCTGCGAGATTCGGTGGTTGCGGCTTCTTCTTTATCGCTCGTCGCGCCGTTATCCTTGCCTGCCCTAGATCCGGATTTACGTGGCTGGGACGAATTAGGCATGTAAATTGACCTTCTTACATAACAAGTAAGATGTGCGGGATCGTCGCAAGTACACTTATTCTACCACAAAGAGCCGCCACCACGCAGATGCCCACATCATGGTACAATACTATATTATGGAAAACTTGAGAGTCCTTGCGGTGTCCGACGTTGTACAGCCGAGACTCTACAACAACAGCATCACCTCATGGCTTCCCCATATAGACCTGCTCATCAGTTGCGGTGACCTGCCCCCCTACTACCTCGACTTCCTGGTCAGCAAAATCAACGTACCCATGTTCCACGTTATAGGCAATCATTGCTATGTCACTCACGACGCCGTCAGTAATCGCTGCTCCCCAGCCGACTACCCTGGCTTGCGCAACCTCAACGGCAGATTGACCGAGTACATGGGCCTCCTCATGGGTGGCATTGAGGGCAGCCCCGTCTACAGCAAAGGCCCCCACCAGTACACCGAGCAGGCAGTCGAGCTAAATCTCCTCAGGATGGTGCCCGGCCTCGCCCACAATAAGGTGCGCACCAGCCGTTATCTTGATATACTGGTATCACATGCACCGCCAAGAGGTATCCATGATAACCCTGACCCGGCTCACAGAGGCTGGGCCTCCCTTCTCCCTTTCATTGATCGTTTCAAACCCGCCGTTCTGTTGCATGGCCACACCCATCGCTACGATCCGTTACTTCCAATGCGCACGAGGCGTGGTCCCACCGAAATAATCAACGCCTACGGCCACGTTCTCCTTGAGTTTGCTAGAGACGAAGCCTCCCTACCCTGGCAACTGGCAAGCTCATCCCTACGGAGTTGACTGATCAATGGACGATGCTAACAGGTACGACACCCCGCTTGCCCAACGCGCCGCTGCCGACTTCGAACGCGCGCGCTTCAAAGCCTTTCTCAACGATCTAGTCGCGGGCCTATCTCGCCGCCCCAACTGGCTCCTCGCTTTCGAGGAAGTCCAGCGCGCCATCCCGATCAAAGGCCAGTCCTACAGGGGTATGCACAACGTCCCTGTTGCCTCCATCGTGGGCAGCGTCGACCGCTACCACGACTTCAATCGCGCCTTCCTCCCCACTCAGACCCGCACCCGCTCGCGCTGGGAGAGCGTGGACCGCGCCAACCTCAGCGACGTGATCCTGCCCCCTGTCCAGCTTTACAAGGTGGGTGATGTCTATTTTGTCAAGGACGGCAACCATCGTGTGTCGGTGGCCCGCGAAAGAGGGGCCGAGTTCATAGACGCCGAGGTGATCGAGCTAACAACCGCTGTGCCCCTTACCCCCGACACCGACCCCCGCGACCTCCTAAAGATGGGAGAGTATGCTCGCTTCCTCAGTGCTACCCAACTCGATGAGCTCAGGCCCGGTGTTCATATAGACTTCAGCAGCCTGGGCCGCTACGACGACCTCCTGGAACACATCTCCGCCCACCGCTGGTACATGGGCATCGAGCAGAACCGCCCCATAGAGTGGCAGGAAGCCGTCCTCGATTGGTACGACAACATCTACCTCCCTCTAGCCAGTATCATCGAGCGTACCGGCATCCTCAAGGAATTCCCCGGTCGCACGGTTGGCGACCTCTACCTCTGGATCATGGACCACCGCTGGTATCTACGCGAGGAGAGTGGCGAAGATATCGGCATGGAGACCGCTGCCCTTCGCTACACCGAGACTTACGGCTCGTGGACCCGCCGCGTTATTCGCTATCTTCGCAAGCTAAGGCAGGCTGCTACCCGTCCCCTGGTAATCACAGCCCAAACCATCGCCCGCGCCCTCGGCGCAGCCCCCAGAGACCCCCAACCAACAAACCACGACCAAAATACAACCCCCGACACCCACACCAACACAGACGCATAACCCCTAGTCACTCGTCACTCGCCACTCGCCACTCGCCACTCGCCACTCGCCACTCGTCCTGACCAGATTAGCCCACCCCTTATAGTCCCTGAATCCCACGCTCTCATACAGCGCGATTGCGTTGCTGTTCTTCCCCTCTACCGACAGTTCCACTACCGGCACTTCCATCCGCAAATATTCCACCCCCATCACCAGCAGCGCGCGCCCTATTCCCCTCCCCCTGTACTCCGGCATCGTACCAAGCGAGTTGATATGCCCAACTCCTACCCCGCGCCTCTCACACTCCTCAGGGTGTATCGCCGTGAAACAGAACCCCGCGACCTTCTCGCCCTCGAACGCGAAAAACAGTCCCTCGGGTCGAAAATCCGGCTCCTTCGTGACAGCCGTCATTTCCTCCAGCGTGCGCTGAACAGACCCGTAATGCTCGGCGAAAGTCGCATTACGCACCTGCATAAATAGCTCCTCATCCTCTCCCGGCACGAATGTCCTCACACTGAATCCCTCCGGTAGCACCGGCTCCTCCCTCACCTCAACCTCGGCAGGCAATTGCAGATCCCAAAAATATCGATCCAGTTCGTAGCCCCGCCTCTCAAGGAAATCGATCAACAGATTGGCGTTCTTATTAGGGGTCATGACCGGTAGCGGCAGGCCGTTCTCGGCTATGTAATCCATCAAAGCCTTATAGAGCGCATTGCCGATCCCGCGCAGCCTGTAATCCGGGTGCACATGTATCCAGCCCCAGGCGTGCTCGCTGCCGGGACTGTGGCTGTAGTCACCCGCCCCTACCAACCTGGAAGCGCCATCACTTTCCATAGAGGCCAGCAGAATATGCCCTGTATTGAGAGGGCTATGGAACCAGCGCAACATCTCCTCGGCGCTTGTGCCCTCCACTGCGTCCGGCTCTAGCTCCGCGCATTCACTCGTAAACCGCGCCACCTCCGGTATATCCCCTTCCTCCATCCATCGAATTGTCAATCCCGGTACTGCGCTCTCTTTCTTCGCGGTTTCCATCAATGTCGCCTCCCCTTCAAGATTATTCAAGTCATTCTACCAACCGCACTGCTCGCCGCGCATCGTCCAAACGCCCTATTTCTTCGCACACTGACCACGTTCGCCGCTCCTCCAACGATCTTGATCCCTGTCGGAATTTCCTTACAATTTCCCCGAATCCCACAACCTTACCCCACCTTTTTGCGTACTATTTCTATGTGACAATCAGACTAAAGTCCCATATCCGCTCTTTGTGAAATCCCGTACAATAGTTTGGATACATTAGACAGCCCTACAAAAGAACGGTACAACAGGTCTTGGAGGTAGAACCTAATGCACGTAATCACCCGGTTCTCTCTTAAGAGAGCCTCAGTAGTAATCATGCTTGCCGTACTGGTCATCGCCAGTGGCCTTTATTCCGCGGGCCAGCTTAAAAGCGAGCTTTTGCCCGATATCGCCCTTCCTGTGGTCAGCGTCATTTCGATCTATCCCGGCGCTGCCCCCGATGATGTTCGCCGCGACGTAACCGAGCCTATCGAAAAGGCTATCGCGGGCACCCCCAACCTCAAGAACCTCAACTCGACTTCGAACGACAGCGTCTCCTTCGTCTCTGCCGAGTACGAATACGGCACCGACATGGAGAAGACCGAGAAAACCGTCGAAGACCTGGTGAACAACCTCACCCTCCCCAGCCAGGTGCAGAACCCAACAGTTGGCCGCTTCTCCTTCCAGGACATCCCTGTGCTGGCCTACACAGTCAATACCTCCGAAGCAGGTGAGGATGCCCTCGCCAACTTGCGCCGTGCTCTCGAAGACAAACTCGTTCCTGAGCTAAAAGCCATCCAGGGCGTCAACTCGGTCAGTCTCTCAGGTGGCGGCACTCGTGAGGTCCAGGTCACTTTCAGCGACAAAAAGCTGACCGATAACGGCCTCACATCCTCCGGTGTGATCGGCGTCCTCCAGGCCAACAACATCTCCTTCCCCACAGGCGAGGTCGTCAAGGACGGCCAGACCTTCCCCGTGCGCGTCACCAACCAGTTCACCTCCGTTGACGACCTCAAGAACGTCGTCGTAAAACCTTCCGTCCCCAAAGCCGCCACAGGCACAGGCGCTCCGGGTTCGCAAGGCAATCAGCAAGGCTCGCAGGGCACCCAGGACAATTCATCCGAAATGCTCCCTGCCGTCACCCTCGGTGAGGTGGCTGATGTGGCCCTCATCAACTCCAGCGGCAACTCCATAAGCCGCTCCAACGGCAAGCCCAGCCTCGCCGTCACCATTTACAAAACCCAGAACGCTAACACAGTGCAGGTTGCCGATGCCGTTAGCGCTGTGATGAACAACGTGCCGACCCTCGTCCCCGGCGCTGAAAAAGAGGTCCTCTTCGACCAGTCAACCTTCATCAAAGAGTCCCTTGACGGCCTAATCCGCGAGGGCCTTCTGGGCGCGATCCTGGCGATCATCGTCATCCTCATCTTCCTCGCCAGTCTCAAGTCCACCCTCGTCACCGCCGTCTCCATCCCCCTCTCCGTGCTCATCGCCCTCACCATGTTCAACGTGCTAGGCATTACCCTCAATATCATGAGCCTGGCGGGCCTGGCGGTCGCCATCGGGCGTGTCGTAGACAACTCGATAGTGGTCCTCGAAAACATCTACCGCCACCACTTCCAGCGCGGTGAACCCCTTCGCGAGGCCGCCTTCAGCGGCACCAAAGAGGTGGCAACCGCCATCACCGCCTCCACCATCACCACTGTCTGTGTCTTCCTGCCTCTTGGTCTCCTGGCCGGCCTCGTCAGCGAGTTCTTCCGGCCCTTCGCCCTCGCCGTAACCGTGTCCCTTCTCGCCTCGTTGCTGGTGGCTCTCACGGTCATACCGGTGCTGGCGGCCTTCTTCCTGCGCACCGGCAGAGCCACCAACCCTGTAACCCGCGCCATCTCTGTCCCCTTCAACTCCATCGGCGATGCCTTCCGCCGTATCTTCAAGGTCAAAAAACTAGACCCAAAACGCTTCCTGAACGAAGAAGAAGAGCGCGAGACCTGGGTGCAGCGCCTCTACGCTCCCGCCATCAAGTTCGCTCTCAGAAACACCCGGACCAAACTGGGCGTGCTCGGCGTCTCCCTCCTGCTCTTTGCTGCTTCAATTGCCATTCCCGCCTTCGGCCTGATCGGCACCTCCTTCATCAGCTTCGGTAGCGACAAAGTGCTCCAGGCCGAATTCGAAATGGCCCCCGGCACCGACCTCGCCACCACCGACAAAGCCTCCCAGGCCATCGAGGCCGGGCTTCAGAACCACCCCACCATCCTCAACTACCAGGCCAACATCGGTAGCGACTCCGATAGCGCATCGGTTGGCCTGGGTGGTTCGCTCGGCAACGCCTCCACCGGACGCCTCACCGTCACTCTCCAGCGCGACGCCGATCTAAAAGCCGAAGCCGCCTGGCTGCACGATCTGATCGCGAGCAAACAATCCGACCTCAAGATCGAGGACTTCAGCGTCACCCAGGGCACCGGCGCAGGCCCAGGCAGCAGCGCCTTCTCGGTCGTTGTCTCAGGCAACAACTACGACGATGTGCTCAAGGCCAGCGACGCGTTGGTAGCCTCCTTCAAGAACATCAAAGACCTCGATAACGTCGCCAGCAACGCCGCCCGCGCCAAGTCTGAGATCCGCGTCAAAGTGGACCCGGCCAAAGCTCTCGCCCACGGCTCTACCACCATTCAGATCGCGAGCCAGATTCGCGGCCTCCTTACCAGCCAGGACGTGACCCAGGTCACCATCGACGGCCAGACCTACGACGTGACCGCCGTCTACGACAAGTCCACCCTCAACGACATCGATGCTATTCGCAATATCAAAGTTGGCGCTGTCAACCCCGTGGCCCTCTCCGAGGTGGCCGATGTTGCTATGGTCGATGGCCCCGTCTCCGTCACCCGCGTGAACCAGGAGCGCTCCATCACCGTCAGCGGCACCATCAACAGCGACAGCACCTCCGGTGTCACCTTCGCGGCCCAGGAAGCCATTGATGCGCTCAATCCTCCCGCCGGAGTCACAGTCAGCATCGCGGGCGTGTCGGCCCAGCAGTCCGAAGCATTCGGCCAGATGGGTGTGGCCCTTGTGATCGCCATCGTCCTCGTTTACCTGGTGATGGTGCTCACCTTCGGCTCTCTCTCCACACCCTTCGTGATCATGTTCTCGATCCCGCTGGCCGCCATCGGCTCCATAGTGGCCCTCTTCGTTACCGGCAGGCCCCTCGGCGTCAGCTCCCTTATCGGCGTCCTTATGCTGGTAGGCATCGTAGTCACCAACGCCATCGTCTTGCTCGACCTTGTTGAGCAGTTGAAGGCGCGTGGTATGTCCACCACCGATGCCCTCATCCGTGGCGGCAAGACCCGCGTGCGCCCCATCCTTATGACCGCCGTCGCCACCATGATCGCCCTCCTTCCCCTGGTGCTCGGCTTCAGCGAAGGCTCCATCATCGCCTCCGAGCTTGGCACCGTCGTGGTGGGCGGCCTCTTCACCTCCACCTTCCTCACCCTCATAGTCGTGCCGGTCGTCTACAGCCTCCTCAACTCCCTCCGCACCCGCTTTGGCGGTCACAGCGAACAGGAACCTGACGATGCAACTGCTGACTCTATACCCCACAATGGCGTAGAGCACACCACCGGTTTCCTCGGCGACAAGACCGGCCCTTTGAGCGCGATCTAGTCAAGCCACCAACACAAAACAAAGCAAAACGACCGTGCCCAGCGCACGGTCGTTTGTCTATCTGAAGGTGTGGGGTCTAGGCGGGCTGGCCGAAAGCTTTCTTCACATCCGGGGTCATCAGGTAGTAGATGATGATACCGGAGATGATCACCTGGATGATCAAGCTTCCGATATTAGACCATCCCAGGATCAGGTAGAGGATGTTCAGGACTACGTTGACCGCTTGGATACCGAGGCCCAGCATCCACGCCCAGGGCTGCAATGTCCACGCCCCATAAGCGAATGCCAGATCCGCTATCGCCAGTACCAGCGCTATAATCCCGAATATGGCTCCGGCGGCGCCCGCTGTTGATAGTGCAAATAAGGCTAGCGCGCCCACGAGGCCGAACAGTCCACCAATAGCCGCCAGTACAGCAAGGATCGTGATGCCCAGCGGACGTTGCGATGTTTGTTGCATTTGTATTTACCCCTCCCTATACAAATTCGTTGGTGCTTTGGATATCCGCGCCAGGGAAATAGAACGCAAGAGCGCGAGGTATATAAGCGCTCCCTTGCACATCCCTCGTGCCGGAGAGTATACGACAGGTTAGGCACGCGAGTCAATACTTTTCCACCACATTTTAGGGCATACTTACATCCTCTTTTCATTTAACCCTCAATACCCGTTAGCTGTCACTTCTTGTAACCCCTCCAGGAAAGCCGCCCAACTCAGCTTGTCATCCTGAACGAAGTGAGGGATCTCGATCTCCAAGATCCCACTTCGGGAGCGCGCCAGGCCCAAGAGTGTATGAGTTGGACAAGATCCTAGACACACCTCTTAGTCGAGCCTTACAAGTAGCTGTCCAGATCGCAATCGACTTGTAGGGGCGAGGCATGCCTCGCCCTGTGTGGCCTCAACGCCTAGATCCTGAAAGTGCTCAGTCAAGAAGCCAGGATCCGGACAGCCATAACCAGGAGAAGAGTATGCCGCACCCCAAAAGCAAGAACACTCCCAACGCATTCAACAAATATCGGCGATACTTCCTGGCTTGCTCCCTGTCCCTCAGTGCGCGCACCAGGAACACACTGCTAATCACTACAAACTCCGCCTCGAACACCAAACCCACAGTAATAGATCCCGATGATCCACCTCCGAAATAGAACGAGGCGGCAATCTCCCGGCAAGTAGCATAAATACTGAGCACTCCTGCTCCCAGGCAGATCAAGTACACGGCAACGAGCCAGCGTACCTCCCATGCCTTCCCTGTCGTCCTTTCCTGTGCTCTCTCAGCCATCCTTCCTACCCTGGCGGCCTTCACATGGTCTCGCATCAAAGTGCGCTGCCAGCGGGCGGCCCCTTAACGTGCCTGCCACCCACAGCGTGCCGGTAGGCGACACCTCGCTCGCGTTCAGCCCATCATCTATCCCTAACCCGCCTGCGGGGCGCGGCTCTCCTACTCTCGGACTTGCCACCACCTCCCACTTGCTTCCATCCCAATACTGAACAAGGGTCTCTCCTGTGTAATCCTGGCTCAATTCGCCAATTCCCACAGTCCACACGCGGTTCGCCCCATCTACTGATATCCCATCTACTGATATATCGTTTAGCCACCCGTCCCCTTGGCGGCCCGTGATCTCGACTTCCTGCCAATGCTCGCCGTTCCAGTGCTCGGCATACGTCTGGCCTGCCTCACTGGCCGTCCCCGAACAAGTGCCTAGCGCCCACACATCATCTTAGTTCTTGCCCGCCACGCTTAGTAAGATTGGTCCATAATGCACTTCGTAGTCTTGGCCCGGTCCAACATAGCTACACACAGTCTCCGTTTGCACGTTCTTCCACCTAACCCCGTCCCAATGCATTGCCAAATCTTTGCCGTTCCGATTGTAGCTACGGTCTTCCAAACTACCCACTACCCATACATCATTCACAGATATCGCTACTACATCTTCTGGTCCCCCCATATTTGCTCATTTTGCGCCTTGTCTGCATCGCTGATCAATGGGGTAGTAACCGACGCCCATTCCTTGCCATCCCAATGCAGAATTACTGGATTGAATGTGGATCCTCCTACCGCCCGGATGTCTGTAGCCGACACCGCGCTAATTGCTCTCAGCTTGCCACTCTTGGGAGGAGCGTTGACAAACTTCCATTCCTTGCCATCCCAATGTTCAATCAGGGCTCGTGTTATGTTGATACCGCCGACGGCCCATACATCGTTCTTTGAAAGTGCCACCACGTCCTCGAAATCATACCTATACCTATCGACCTCGTAACCCGTCTCGACCTCGTAATCCGTCACCTCAGGCTTTGCCACCGGCACATGCCTCAATTCCTTCCCATCCCAATGCGCTATCACTCCCTCCGAATCCGAAAAATAGCATAGGGTATATCTACACTCACTTTTGCCCACAAACCACACGTCATCGTCGGCAAGTGCCGTCACTCCATAGAAAGCTGCCGACTCTGCGTAAATCTGCAAGCTGCTCTCGTCAAGCGTAGTCCACATTCCGCATACACCACCCGCCTCCGCATCGCTGACCACCTTCACATCTGGCATGTTCAGTACCGAAAGTGGGTCGTGATGTCCCCAAACCAAATCCAGGATCCCCTGTCTGAAAATAGTAGCCACGACCCCTCCCAACAAAGGCAACACCGGCACCAGCGTGACCACTTGTGCTGCATTTGGTTGCCCATACTTTCCTATCTTGGTTTGCTTGGCATCTCCGTTCTTCACAATGAAATTATAGCACCCAATTTTATCTTCTTTCTCTTTGGTTTGGTGCTGAGCAAATCACACCAAACTTCGTGCCCTTCGCCCTTCTTCGTATCTTCGTGTACATAGGAACGCCCACCTTGAGCACAGCCCCATCTGTATGCTATAACTGAGCTACCATCCCGGCCTACCTCTTGCTATACCTTTACCATCACCGCTGCCCGTAATCAAGCCCACCAGAGGTTGATCGCCCATGCTCCTGCCCACTTCCCGAAAACCCGCTCTCAACGCCCCCCGCCGCCCTAACCATCCAATACGCAACAAGCACCACGCAATCTGGCTGCTCATCTGCCTCCTTCTGTCTGCGGGTTCCTTCCTCCTGTCCGGCGCTCAGGCCCAGGCTCCCTCCTTCGCCGACCCCACCTTCGAGACCCTCTGGAACCGCACCAACTCTCTCGTCGCGTCCGGCGACGTGCAGCGCCCCTGGGTGTGGGGTCCTTCCCCCGGCCCCTCTCTTACCGAGCCTTTCTCCGGCCTCCCCGGCAACTCCCACCTCGTCCAGTACTTCGACAAAGGCCGCATGGAGATCAACAATCCTTCCGCCGACCCCACCGACCCCTTTTACGTCACCAATGGCCGCCTAGCAGTCGAGCTAATCTCAGGCCAAGCCCAGGTCGGCGTCAACGCCTTCGAGAATCGCGGGCCCGCCCAGATCGACCTCGCCTCCGACGCCGACGACCCTACGGCCCCCACCTACGGCTCCTTCAATGGCGTCTCAAGCATCCCCGGCGCTCCCAACGTCCGCACCGCCCCCGACCATACTGGCTCCATAGTTCGCACCGCCATCGACCGCCAGGGCGAGACCCAACCCTGGCCCGAAAACCATCTCGATTACGGCGTCCGCTACGCCCACTACGAAGAGACCACAGGCCACAACATCCCCGACGTTTTCTGGGATTACCTCAACCAGCAAACCGCCATCGTCCAGGACAAAGAGGTCGTGCAAGGCCCTCTCTTCTATCCCTGGTTCTCCATCACAGGCTACCCCATCTCCGAGCCATATTGGTCCTACGTAAAGGTCGAAGGCGAATACACCGACGTGCTCATCCAGGCCTACGAGCGTCGCATCCTCACCTACGTCCCTCATCTCCCATCCCCTTTCAAAGTGCAGATGGGCAACATCGGCCAGCACTACTACGAATGGCGCTACCAGGCCAGCACCCCCGCCACCCCCCCACCCCCCGCCGCTACCCCTACCTCGCCCGGTCCCCCTCCCAAGCCTAACGTCACCATCGACGGCATAGAGTACCGCCAGTCCATCGTTGATATCAACGGTACCTTCTGCATCATCACCAACCGGGGCGACACCCCCATCTCCTTCGACGGCTGGCAACTCGATAGCCCCAAGTGGGGTTTCGTGGATAGCTTCCTCTTCCCCAACGGCATCACCCTCGCACCAGGCGCGAGCATCCGCGTCCATTCCGGCCCAGGCCGCAACTCTGATACCGATGTATATATGTCCAGGCCCACGGTCATGTGGAACGGCCAACCCTACGATTACGCCGTCCTCTACGACAACTACGCCCGTCAGGTGGCCGATTTCTTCCCCGCCGGCGATGTCGGCTTGCCTCCACCCGCCAACCCCACTGACACCCCAGAACCCGGTAAAGCCACCGATACCCCAGAGCCTGGCAAAGCCACCGACACCCCCGAACCGGGTAAGGCCACTGACACTCCCGTGGCCCCTCCACCCAACGAGACCGCTCCCGTGCCTGCCTCTACCGAAACCCCCACCGTCACTCCCACAACCGGCTCTCCCACCGCAACCGGCAGCCCCACCGCTACCGCCACATCCGGCGCAGGGACCGACTGCACCGACCTTATGGTGAACGGCGGCTTCGAGGATATTGAACGGAACTGGGTCGCCAGCACCAACAGCGATGTAGACCTCATAACCGACGAACTGCCCCACACAGGCACCTACTCCGCCATTATGGGCTTCTTCGACAACTCCGACGATAAGCTCTATCAGGTCGTTACTCTCCCCTCCGATCTCAAATCCGCCGACCTGAGCTACTGGCGTATCATAGGCAGCGATGACGACAGTGGAGTAGATCACGATTTCCTCTATGTCGATGTGCTGACCGAATCCGGCAGCCTTCTGGGCACGGTCGAAACCCTCAGCAACCGCGACGCCGATAACACCTGGCAGCAATCCACCAAAAGCGTCCTTTCCTTCGGAGGTCAGAACGTCCGCATCCAATTCCGCGTAGCGACCGACGCCTCCATAAATACGGCCTTCGGCATCGACGACGTGAGCCTCAAGGCCTGTCACTAATCGGTAGTCGGTAGTCGGAAGAGGCCGAGCGGTACACGAACCCAAAACCCAGGAACTACTCGCTACTCGCTACTCGCTACTCCGACTACCGACTACCGACTACCAACCGTGTCCACCCTGACAGCCACCCAACCCACCCCCTACCGAATAACCGCCGGTATCGGCGCGGGTGCCGGTGCAGCCTTCGTCATGCTGCTGGTGATGGCCCTCCTCCGTCTCATCTTCGGCTTCCTCACCATCCCTGAGCTACTCCTCAACCCCATCCTTCGCATCATGGGAGGCCAGGCTTTCTCCGACCTCCTCGACCGCCTCTACTACGCCGGTCGCCCCCTCCTCTTCGCCACCATCCTGGAAGGCACCCTCCTCCTGGGCGCGCTCCTCGGCCTTCTCTACACCGCCCTCTCCCGCTCCAACTCCGTCACAGGCGAGCGCGCCGCCCTCCTATCCAGCCCTCTTGGCGGTCTCCTCTACGGCCTCCTCATAGGCATCCTCCTCAACCTCCTGTTCCTCCCCCTGGTAGGCCAGCCCCCATTCGCCTCCTCTCCCTACGGCCTCTTCTCCAACTCCCCCATCCCTCTCTGGCTCGGCATGTTCCTCCTTGCCACCACCTTCGGCACCGTCCTCCACCTCCTCCTCCCGCGCAATACCTCTTTCTTCGCCACCTCCGACGATGATGACGACCTCGCCCTCGACGAAGGCCGCCGCGATTTCCTCCGCGTGCTGGGCGGCACCTTCGCGGCCCTCGCGGGCGGCGCGCTCTTCGCCGCCGGGGGCACCATCCTGGTCCAGGGTGGCCTCCAAAGCCCCGTCAACAACAACCTCGACAGCGCCGGAGTATCTTCCCCACCTGAACTTCCCACCGTCCAACCTGAAGCTACCGCCACCAAACCACCACCCGCCCCCACGCGCACCTCCACCCCCCTCCCCACCTCCACCCCCCTCCCCACCTCAACTCCTCGCCCCCACCCCACCGACGCCCCGCCTCCAACCTCCACCCCTATCCCACCAACCGACACCCCCTTCCCGCCCACTGACACCCCTCTCCCCACGGCCACTCCCACCCCCGCGATCAACGTATCGGAGCTTACCCCTACCGCCAGCTTCTACCACGTCAGCAAGAACTTCTTCGACCCCCAGCCCGACACTAACACCTGGCGGCTTGAGATCAAGGGCCTCGTCAACAACCCCTACACCCTCACCTATAACGACCTGATCGCCCTCCCCTCCGTAGAGGTAGTCGTAGGCATGATGTGCATCAGCAACCCCGTTGGCGGCTCTCTCATCGGCAACACCCGCTGGCGTGGCGTGCCCCTGGCCGACCTCATCGCCAAAGCCAAACCCAGGCGCACCGTCGTGGATGTGGCAATGACCGCCGCCGACGGATACACCAACTCCATCACCTACGAGAAGGCCACTGACCCCGATGTTATCCTCGTCTGGGAAATGGACGGCGCTCCCCTCCCCTACGACCACGGCTACCCCGCCCGCCTGCTGGTGCCCGGCATCTACGGCATGAAGCACGTCAAGTGGCTCACCACCATCGAACTTGTCGACTACGACTTCCGGGGCTTCTGGCAGCAGCCCGACCAGGGTTGGAGCGAGCCTGCCCCCGTCAAGACCATGAGCAAGATCGTCTACCCCACCGCCGACAAATCCCTCCCCCTTGCCACCAACCCCATCTCCGGCGTCGCCTTCGCGGGCGACCGCTCCATCTCTCGCGTCGAAGTCAGCACCGACAACGGCACCACCTGGGCCGACGCCTATCTCAAGCCCAACCTGAGCGATACCTCCTGGGTTCTCTGGGCCTACGACTGGACCCCTCCCGCCCCCGGCAAATACACAGTCCGCGTTCGCGCCACCGACGGCCAGGGCAACACCCAGACCTCCAAGCGCACCGACCCCTACCCCAACGGGGCCACCGGCTACCACACCATCACCTACACCATCAAATAGCCCCTGCCGGCCATCCCCCTCGCCCGCCACCCCTTGAATCCCCATGTTCACCACACCAACCCCAAGGAGACACCACAATGAAAATAGGCGTAGGTCTACCCATCACAGTCCCAGGCACCCCCGGCACCCTCCTCGTAGAGTGGGCCAAACGCGCCGAGGACCTCGGCTTCTCGACCCTCACCACCATCGACCGCATAGCCTACCCGAGCTACGAATCCCTTATCGCCCTGGCCGCTGCCGCGGGTGCCACCCGCACAATCCGCCTCATGACCAACATCCTCCTCGCACCCACCCGCAATCCCGTCCTCTTAGCCAAAGAAGCCGCCAGCCTCGACCAACTCTCCGGCGGCAGGTTCACCCTCGGTATCGGCGTGGGTGGTCGCCCCGACGACTTCGACCTCACCGAGCAAAACATCCACACAAGGGGCAAGCGCCTCGACGCCGCCCTCGACCTCATGCTCAAAGTATGGCGCGGCGACCTCATCCCCGGCAGCGCCAAACCCGTGTCTCCCATCGCCACCCATGATGGCCGCATCCCCATCCTCATAGGCGGCACCTCCCAGCCCGCCCTCGACCGCATGGCCCGCTTCGCCTCCGGCTGGACCGCAGGTGGTGGCCCTCCTGAGCGCAGCATCCCCTTCCTCGATAAGGTTCGCCAGGCCTGGCAGGCCGCAGGCCGCGAAGGCAATCCCCGCCTCGTCGCCCTCTGCTACTCCGCCCTCGGTCCCAACGCAAAGGAGCGCGCCACCCGCACCCTCATCGACTACTACGGCGATTGGGGCAACGGCATACTTTCCTTCATGCCCGACGCGCCCCAGGCTCTCCAGGATATAGCAGGCAGATTCCAGCAAGCAGGCTTCGACGAGCTAAACTTCAGCCCCACCATAGCCGAAATGGATCAACTGGAGGGCCTCGCGCAAGCAGTCCTCAATCTCTCAAGCTAGCCCACCCGCGATCCAGCGCCGGTGCAAAGTCAGATAAAAGGCATAGAGATTGCCACCACTCTACGCCTTGCTATCCTTGTTACCATCCTTGTTACCATCCTGCTTGTCATTCTGAACGAAGTGAAGAATGACACATCCAATCTAGGCACGTCGAGTACCCACTTTGCACCCGCCCCGCCCCGCGATCCCACTCACCGCTCACCATTCACCTCACCACTCATCACTCGTGACTCATCACTCGTCACTCATCACTCGTCAAAAACCATACCTTTGGCCACTTGCAAACACAGAACAAGTGTGCTAAGATCCAATACAAGAAGTACTTTCAACCTCCCTGCCGCGCAGCATGGAGGACATAAGGACGAGACTGGTGTCCCTATGCAACCTTTGCGTTTAGCACCTTACCAAAGGAACAAAACAAAAGGAGAGAGCAGCCAAAGTCGCAGGCCGCACCCGTGTTGCATCACGACTGCACCACGACCACAATCTCAAAAAGCGCTCCGGTCTCCCACCACCGGCCCCTAACGGGACCAACACGGAGCAGTAATCCAGTGTGCATTCGTGTCACACCTCTAAAGGCAAGAGGAACCCTGCGCCACAAGTACCAGTTGCGCCACAGGGACACCATCCCGTAAGCCGACCATCCACCGCTCTACTAACGATGACCTACAAGCAAACGAACCAACAAGGTCCTTGTCATCCTGAGCGAAGCGAAGGATCTCGCTCTAAAAGATCACACTTTGGCAACCAACCAACCCACAGAGTGCCCACACCAAGCAAGGTCCCCACAACGCAAAAGATCAAGATGCGTTTCCAGCAAGACCATCCTTAGCAGAGCACAACCAACAACCAGACAGAAAAGGAGGAGGGTGCATAAGGGCCCAAAACCCCTATGCACCCTCTTCCCCATACCCACCAATCGACACTCCCCACTCCGCACTCCCCACTCCGCACTCCCCACTACAAAAACCTTCGTGCCCTTCGTACTCCTTCGTACTCCTTCGCATCTTCGTGTACAAAAACCCCAAATAAGCCATACGCACTCCGCACTCCGCACTCCGCACCCCTCCCGTTTGGTATAATACCCACAAGGCGTACCGCGCACACCGCCGGAAACAAAATAAGGAGGACCCTATCCATGAAGGGTGCCAGGTCATACCGAAACCGATCCTATCTCATAGGAGCATTAGCGCTTATCACAGGCACGGCCCTCGCCGTCGCCGACCGCGCAGGCCGCATCAGCAAGAACGGGTCGCGCCCACACCGCGCGACAGAAAAACTCCAATATGGCTTCCCCAAGCCTCCCATCCCCACCTACGAGCGCGTCCTTGTCGCCATCTTCAGCCGCGTCAACCGCCGCGTCGAATGGCACAAGCTCCCCCTCCCCCTCGCCATCCTCAACCTCCTCGCCCTCCGTGTCCAACTGCGCGAGCACAACCTCCACGACACCACCCCCATCTCCCGCATGGAAGACATCCCAATCTCCAAAATGGGCACCCACGTCCTCTACCAGCGCACACCCGACGGCATCTTCAACGATCTCAAATACCCCGAAATGGGCAAAGCGGGCGTCCGCTTCGGTCGCAACGTCCCCCTCGAATACACCCACCCCGACCCCGAACCCGCTCTCCTCAACCCCAGCCCCCGCCTCGTCAGCCGCACCCTCATGACCCGCACCGAGTTCATCCCCGCCACCATCCTCAATATGCTCGCCGCCGCCTGGATCCAGTTCATGACCCACGACTGGTTCAACCACGGCCCCAACAGCCCCGATAACCCCCTCGAAATCCCTCTTACCGACGACGACCCCTGGACCGACCGCCCCATGCGCATCGAGCGCACCCCCGCCGACCCCACCCGCACCCCCGAAGAAGACCGCGCGGGTGTCCCCCCCGCCTATATCAACACCCAGTCCCACTGGTGGGATGGCTCAGGCGTCTACGGCTGCGACGACGCCACCTGCGCCGCCCTGCGCACCCACCGCGACGGCAAGCTCAAGACCGACCGTGGTCGCCTCCCCCTCGACCCCGAAACCGGCCTCTCCATCACCGGCTTCAACGACAACTGGTGGATCGGCCTCGGCCTCATGCACACCCTCTTCACCCTTGAGCACAACGCCATCGCCGACCGCCTCAAGCGCGAGTACCCCGGCTGGACCGACGAGCAGCTATACCAGACCGCCCGCCTCATCAACGCCGCCCTCATGGCGAAGATCCACACCGTCGAGTGGACCCCCGCCATCCTTCCCAACCCCGTGATGCAAATAGCCATGAACGCCAACTGGTGGGGCCTCGAAAGCGAGCGCGTCAACAAAGCCTTTGGCCGCCTCTCCGACGACGAAGTGCTCAGCGGCATCCCCGGCTCCCCCACCGAGCACAACGGTGCCCCCTTCACCCTCACCGAGGAGTTCGCCTCAGTCTACCGCCTCCACCCCCTCATCCCCGACGACATCACCATCACCTCCCTCAAAACGGGCAAGGTGCTCAAAGAGCTACAATTCATCGAAGTCACCAACCGCAACGCCGCCACCGTCATCGACGACAAAGTTGATGTCACCGATGTCCTCTACTCCTTCGGAACCTCCCACCCCGGCGCGGTCTGCCTCCACAACTACCCCCGCTTCCTGCAAGACCTCAACACCCAGAAAGGCGCGCACGTAGACCTGGCAGCAGTTGACATAATGCGCGACCGCGAGCGCGGCGTGCCCCGCTACAACCAGTTCCGCCGCCTAATCCACCGCGAGCCTGTTACCTCCTTCGAAGAGCTAACCCCCAACGAGCAGTGGCAGCGCGAATTGCGCGAGGTCTACAACAACGACATAGAGGCCGTTGACCTTCAGGTCGGCATGATGGCCGAAACCCCGCCCGAAGGCTTCGGCTTCAGCGACACGGCCTTCCGCATCTTCATCCTGATGGCCTCGCGCCGCCTCAAGAGCGACCGCTTCTTCACCACCGACTACAACGCCAGGGTCTACACCCAGGCAGGCATGGACTGGATCAACAAGAACACAATGGTGACAATCCTACTGCGCCACTACCCGGAGCTAGCCGCCACCCTGAGAGGAGTAGAAAACGCCTTCGCCCCCTGGCCCAAGATCCATTAGTTCCAGTTGCTAAGATGGTAAGCGTTCGCCCTTAGGGTGAAGGGGGTGCAGGCGGAACAGCCTGCCGGGCGGGTTTGGGGGTGTCCCCCAATCTTTCCCCCACAATTTACTTCTCCCCTCCCACGTATGGGAGGGGCCGGGGTGGGCCTTGATTGTGAGTACTCGGCAACCAGGAACGAGGAACTAGGAACTACCCACCAGATACTCCAAAAACCAATCGCGCGCCAATCGCGCAACCTCCTCCATAGTCCCAGGCTCCTCGAACAGGTGCGTAGCACCCGGCACCAGCACCAGCTTCTTCACCCCCGGCAATTGCTCAAGTGCCGTCTCGTTCAAAGGGATCACATGAACATCGTTCCCGCCCACGATCAAGAGAGTAGGTGCCTGCACCCCTGCCAGCACCTTCCCGGCAAGGTCGGGCCTCCCACCCCTCGACACCACCGCCCCCACATCGTCAGGGCGTTGCGCCGCCGCCATCAGGGCCGCGCCACCTCCGGTGCTCGTCCCGAAGTACCCGAGTCGCAGGTCCCGTGTCGCCTCCTGCCCCTGCAACCACTCGGCCGCCCCCACCAATCTCTCCGCCAGGAACTCGATATCGAAGCGCAGGTGCCCCGTAATCGCATCTATGCGCTCCTCGTCCATCGTAAGGAGGTCCATCAGCAGAGTAGCCAGTCCTGCCTTGTTCAATACATGGGCCACATACCGGTTGCGCCTGCTGTGCCTGCTGCTTCCGCTCCCATGCGCGAAGAGCACCACGCCTGTAGCGCCCTCAGGCACGACCAGATCCCCGGCCAACGTAACGCCGCCCGCCTCTATAGATACCGATGTGCTGTTGTCCATAAGCCCCTACCTTGCTGCAAGCTGCGTTCAGTTCGTGAACTACGATGTACCACTGCCGCTCTTCGAATCATGCAGCAAGTTGCGTACCTGCTCATCGGTTGTGGGGCTAAAATCGTGATACCAGAGGCCAACAGCGAAGAATTGGTCGGGAGTATAGGGGCAAATCACGTCATCCACGGTGCTTCTCAACAGTGCGCAGGTCTGGGCCGCGGCCACCGGCACCGCCACCACCACCCGTGCAGGCCCCTGCTTCTTGAGCGCAGCAATCGCCGCCCTCATAGTCGAGCCGGTCGCCAGCCCGTCGTCCACCAGTATGACCGTCTTGCCTGCCACCTCAGGTGGCGCACTGTCCCCACGGTACAGGCTCTCGCGCCGGGCCATCTCCTGCCACTCCCGCAGAGACACCGCCCTGATCACCTCGTCCGGGATGCCCATCTCGTCTATCACCTCCCGGTTGAGCGACATCACCCCTCCGGTGGCGATAGCACCCATTGCCAACTCCTCGTGGCCGGGCACTCCCAGTTTCCTCACCAAATAGACGTCGAGTGGCGCGTGCAAAGCCTTCGCCACCTCGTAAGCTACGGGCACACCGCCCCTCGGCAAGCCGAGCACCAACACATCGTCCCTATCCCGGTAAGCCTCCAACCCCTCGGCCAGCCTCTGCCCCGCGTCCTTCCTGTCTCTATACTGCGGTTCTGCGGGCATACATCCTTCCTCTCTGCTCTACCTTCCAGCGTTCAAACCACCGCGCTCCCATTATAGCACCCAGCAAGAACCAAGCCTGACGTGCGATGAGTGACGAGTATAGCAGTACGAAGTACGAAGTACGGGCCATATTCTGTCTTCACCTTGTTAGTATTAGGGAAGAAGAGGCAAACAAAACCGGCATGCCCAAGTTGGGTAGCCGGTGCCGGATTCCGCCTGTGATGGAGCGCATCACGAACCTGTAGAGATTCGTGAGCGACTGAGATTCTCTTTACCGGACCATAGTCTCCCATCCTTCAGGGCGACAGAAAAGCCAGGCTGTCGCGCCCTCTAATGTGCGGAACTGCCGGAATTATTCCATATCGTTTATAATCTTGTACTGTGTAGCGACATACAACTAACGGTGGTAACTGATCCTAGATCCTTCTGGTCCAACTCCCTAAAATCTCGGAGGGTATTGCATGGGTGATGCTATAGTTTGGTGGATTGCGCTCCAACTCATAGGTCTGGCGTCCGTGCCTATAGGCGCTGTACTGCTACGCGCCCTGCCAGATCGGGGCTACTCAGTCAGCAAGCCGCTGGGCCTGTTGCTTGTAGGCTGGCTGGCCTACACGCTTGCCATGGTGCGCGTGCTCCACTTCGACCGGATCTCTCTCACCCTTTGCTTGCTCATTGTGGCGGGCTTCTCCCTATACCTCCTCCTCCGCAATGGACGCTCACTTTTGTACGACCTGCGCGAGCACTTCTCCTCGCGCCACACACAAATCTACGTGGTGGTCTGCGAGGTCATATTCCTGATCGCTTACATTGTTTGGGCTTGGATTCGCGCTCACAATCCCGATATCCTGGATCAGGAGAAGTTCATGGACTTCGGCTTCCTGAACTCGATCTTGAAGAGCGATACGTTTCCGCCTAACGATCCGTGGCTGGCGGGATTCTCCATCAACTACTACTATTTCGGCTACATCCTTATAGCAGGCCTCACTGCCCTCAGCGGTGTGCCAACCGAAGTAGCCTTCAACCTGGCAAATGTAACCCTGTTCTCCCTTACTGCCCTTGGCGCGTTCGGTGTGGTGCATAACCTGATTACAGGTCGCCTCCTGGCCGCTGGACGAACTGCCCGCCGCAGCCATCGTCCGGCCCCCGCCGAGCGTCCCATGCGTGATAGGCGTTATACCCCCCCGCCCCCTCCCGAACCGGAATATGTTCCCCGTAGGCGTTCTGCTCCTCCACCTCCCTCTGATCCTGAACCTGTGCCGCGTCGCCGCCGGACGGTGGCCGCCGACCGCCCGTCCTCGCGCAGACCACAGGCCACCGCTTCAGCGCCGGCCTCGCCTCTGCCCACTCGTCGTGCCAGACCTCTGCACACCGAAGAAGGGGACAATGCCGACTTCGAAGGAGCAAGCTATACCGAATGGCTTCGTCATAACCAGGATGCACTCGGACGGAGCTGAAGAGGGCGTTGACGAGCATCTGCAAGAGCAGATCGAGCTTCAGGACGAAACTGATACCACCTCCGAAGTGCTTCATGAGAAGTCGCGTGGCAGGCGTCGTAAAGCCAGGGTAGAGGAACCGGTTGCCGAGGCCGAGGAGCCTGCCGAGGAGCCGGAACCCGAGGAACCTGAGGCAGTCGAGGAATCCGCAGAAGAAGCCGGAGAACCTGCCCAGGATGTTGATGAAGCTGATTCGGGTCAAGATGCCCAACCCGACGATGCCCAGGCCGATGACGAGCAAGAGACCGCCGGTGCAGAACCGGCATCTGACGAAGCGCCGGTTCGCCCCACCCGAAGGCGGAGGCAGGTCGCCGGTCGTGCTGCCGCCGGGGAGACCAAACCTTTGGAGGCTGTTCGCCCCGAACCGGTTCCGCCTGCGCCTCGTGCCCCCTTATCCGAAGACCCTCCTTACCTTCCGGTGGGGCCGGGTGGAGCAGAGCCGAGGGTTGTACCCGCTTACCTCTCACCATATATCTACGCCATAATCGCCGCCCTCATGGTGGTGGCAATGGGCAACCTTACGGTGGCTTTCGCCACCAAGAGCGGGTCGTCAAACAACCAGGGGAGTCCATATACTGCCGGCAACGGCTTCACCTTCTGCTTCCTGTGTAATAAGGCCGACAGCTACAACTGGTTCGCGGCATCCCGTGTCATATCGGACTTTGTCACCCAGCCCGATGGAAGCAAGCAAACCGTCGGCTTTGAAACTATCAACGAGTTTCCGGCGTTTTCCTTCCTGCTGGCAGATATGCACCCGCACTTACTTGCCTTGCCTCTTGTTCTGCTTGCTATATCAGTTGGAATGGCCTTTGGCCGTAGGAGGGTGATTCGGGCCGAAGAGTGGCGCGACGGCATCCCGCCCGGTCTCGAAGCCTGGCTCTCTATTGGCCTGGCGGGCCTTATCGCAGGCTCTCTCTATACAGCCAATACCTGGGACTTCCCCACCTATACGCTTGTAATTCTGCTCTGTTTGCTCTTCCCCTATCTGGCAACCGGGCGCAGATTCAACCTGGGGGCGCGCTGGCTGCGACCATTCCTGGTACAGGCTGTCATCCTGGGTCTGTTTGCCTTCATTACATTCCTTCCCTTCCACCTCACCTTCAAATCATTGGTGGGCGGCAACCCAGCATCGATCCCGGACAATATCGCCAACATCCCTGTTGTGGGCTGGATCGTCAGTAAGTTGGCCGAACTGGTGCTGATCAACACGGCGGATAAGACCATACTGGGCTTTATCGTGATCTTCGGCGTTTTCCTGCTAAGCATCGTAGTGTGGATACTTTACGAATTCGCCTCTTATATGCGCCGCCGCTACGTTGCGGGGGACGATATCAACCGCAGCCTGGTCACATGGGGTATTTTCCTGCTATTCACCTTCCTCATTGCTTTCCTTCTGAAGTTCCCGTTGCTGGCGCTTCTCCTGCCGATCATAGTCATCTCTTTCGGCTTGATCTGGCTTGAGCCTCGGCGCACAGAGCGCAACTTCGCCCTTGTGCTGGTAGGAGTGGGTGCCCTGATCGGCCTGACGGTTGAGGTGGTGTTCCTCCGCGACAACTTCCAGATGCGCATGAACACTCTCTTCAAGTTCTACTTCCAGATATGGATGCTGTGGGCTTTGCCTGCTGCTTACGCGCTGTGGCGCGTCCTTTACGCCGCTCTCGGCGACCGGGCAGAGGAAGCTCAGGAGCGTCGTATGGGCTACTATGTCCCGGTCAGCACCGGCAAACTGGCGGGCATGACAGGGTCATCGATCCTGGCGGTGGTGTTTATCTTCCTGGTATTGATGGGTTCGCTCTACGTCTATTATGGGGCGGTTGCGCGCCAGGGCGTTGGCAGGGCACCTTTGCGCGGGTTGGACGGCATGGCCTACTGGCAGAATGTATCGCCCGGAGACTACGAAGCTATGAAGTGGCTTAAGGCTAACGGAAGTGGGAGCGACACTGTGTTGGAAGGCAGCGCGGTCGAGTATGATTACGCAGGTCGCATGTCGTCCTTCTCAGGCGTTCCCTCCTTGCTCTCATGGGATGTCTCGCATGAGGACTTGTGGCGTACTAACCAGCCCGATGCTCTTGCTCAGATCAACGAACGCCGCCGCGTTATCAATTCCATTTACCAGGGCCAGGACCCGAACGGCGGCGCGCTTACCGCTGAACGCCTGCTTGAGCTTCTGAAGCAGTATGGTGTGGACTATGTCACCGTAGGATCGGTTGAGCGCGGTCTGCGTGAAAGGGGCGAGAACCAGCGTGCAACGGAGAATGTCACACCATACTCCGAATCGCTTTTCAGCTATGCCCTCACCGAAGCATTCAGGTCGGGCGATACGATTATCTATAGCGTGGGTGATACTGTAGTGGGCAACGGCGCTATACCGCCGACGCCCAACCCGAATGAGACACCCAGCACGACCCCCCTGCCCGGCCAGCCGACCGTTGATACCAGTGCCACGCCTGTTGGCCTGTTCGCCAACACGGGGAGTGGGGCAAACCTGGGCCAGTTCAACCTGCCACGCGGTATCGCTCGCGACTCTGCGGGTAACTTCTACGTGGCCGATACTCAGAACCTGCGCATCCAGAGATTCGACCCTCAGGGCAACTGGCTTCTCGCGTTTGGCAGCAGGGGCACAGGCGACGGCCAGTTCTCGCAGTTGAACGATACTGGCGAGGGCACCGGGCCAGGCGGGGTCGCTGTGGACGCCGCAGGTAACGTTTATGTGGCCGACACATGGAACCACCGCATCCAGAAGTTCGACTCGAACGGCAACTTTGTGCTGGCCTGGGGTGGCTTCGTCAACCTCTCGGATGCCACCTCAGCAGCAGACCCCGATAGCGATAGCAAGTTCTACGGCCCGCGTGGGGTGGCTATTGGCCCAAGTGGCAACATCTATGTTACCGACACGGGGAACAAGCGGGTGCTCATCTTTGACTCCGACGGCAAGTTCGTGAGCAAGATCGACAGCGGGGTTACACCTGAAAGATTGGCTCAGAACTATCCGTACGATCAGCCGGGTGAGATGAATGAGCCTATCGGTATCGCGGTAGACAAAGACGGCGATGTATATGTGGCCGATACCCGCAACTTCCGTATCCAGAAGTTCGACAGCACTGGCAAGCCCGTCGCACAGTGGCCTATTCCGTCGCCGAACTGGGACCCGGGTCCATATCTTGAGCCATTCCTGGCGCTCGACGATGCGGGCAATATCTATGCTACTGCCCCCAGCGGAAAGACTGTGCTCAAGATAGACCCGACAGGCCAGATCGTGGGTGACAAGGCGGTTGCGAACAACGTCACACTACAGTTGCCGACCGGCATCTGGGCCGACCCCGACGGTACGATCTATGTGGTTGATACATATGGCAATACGGTCTTGAACCTGGGTACGATACCTTGAGCTGAGCGTTCAGTCTGGATGCCTGCGAACCTGAATTTAGTATTCGGGCGGACTGCCGTTGCTTACGTTAGGGTGAGCACGGTGATCTCCGGCCTGCAAAAGAAGCGCATGGGCACCCCGACCACGCCTAAACCTCTGTTAGTGTACACAGCCATGCCATTCACGTTGTAGAGGCCGGCGTAATACTTCCTGCCCATCGGCGGGAGGCGTGGCGGGCCGAGCAACGGCACTACTATCTGCCCTCCGTGCGAGTGCCCGGATAGTTGCAGGCTGAATCGCCCCGTTGTAGATGATACATCGGCGAAATCAGGCTCGTGTGCAAGCAGGATCGCCGTGCCGTTCTTCGGCAGTTTCTCCAGGGTTACGCTCAAACGGGCCATGCGCTCGCGGGCCGAGTTTACCCCCGCGAGGTGCAGCACCGCACCATCCTTCCTGATGGTATACACGTCATTGTTCAGGTCGATCATGCTCGATTCCGCGATAGTATGCCTGATCAGATCGGGGCCAAGGCCCCAGTAATCGTGGTTGCCGAGTACAGCAGCTACCCCATCCCGCGCTCTCAAGTGACTTAGTACCGGCACGATATCGGCTGGCGCTTCCGGATAGGTGTAGGTCACGAAGTCGCCCGTCACAGCTATGAGGTCTGGGTCTTCCACGTTTACCAGGCGCACGACTTCCTCTAGCCGCGAGTCCGGCATCCATTTGCCTGCATGTATGTCGCTGATCTGTACGATCCGGTAGCCCTTGAACGGCTCCGGTAGTCCATCTATCTTGAGCGTCACGCGAGTGATCTCAACCCACTTCGGTTCCACACCTGCCGCGTATGCGAATAGACCACCCCCTGCGATCAAACTGCTTGCCATTAAGGTATCTATTGCCTTGATAATAATGTCTCTTTTGCCCGGCGCCTTGCGGGGCGCGATAAGTGCTTTTATGTTCATACGATAATTATCCTCTATGGGGCCGGGCAGGGACAATTAGCCTCCTGTATAATATCGCTATGTTCAAGCACTTGAAAGGTGTGCGTGTCCATGTACCCGCCACATCGGCCAACCTGGGGCCGGGCTTCGATGTGCTTGGGCTTGCGCTCGGCCTATACAACAACTTCACCGTTAGCCCGTCAAACAGGCTGCAGATAGAAACCGTAGGCTTTGGCGATGAGGTGCCGTGTGACGAGACGAATCTGTTTTACCGGGCATTTGCTTTCCTTGTGCAGCGCATGGTCCCCAGCATCGCGATGCCCCCGGTGTATATCAAGATGGAACTGGCTATACCACAGGGAAAAGGGTTGGGCAGCAGCGCAACGGCGGTGGTAGGCGGGTTGGTAGCAGCCACTGCAATGCTTGGTAGCCCATTGGATAAGCGTGCGTTATTGCCTCATGCTGTGGATCTTGAGCACGGCGGCCACGCGGATAACGTGGCCCCTGCCTTGCTTGGTAATCTGGTTGTGAATGCATATGATTCGACGGGTGATATGCGTATAGCGCTGGTTGTGCCGTTCCCTGATGATCTGCGTGCCGTCCTTTTGATCCCCGACTTTGCTATGGACACTGTGCAAGGCAGGGAGCTTATGCCGTCTCATTACACCAGGCAAGATGTGGTATACAATACCAGCCGCGTTGCCCTTTTATTATCTGCTCTCCAAACCCATCGCTATGACCTGTTGAGCACTGCCATGCAGGATGCGTTGCACCAGCCTTATCGTGCCAAGCTTTTCGCGGCGATGCCTGACCTGATCCGCGCGGCGCTCGATGGCGGGGCTCACGGGGCGTGCCTATCGGGCGGGGGATCTGCTATCCTGGCGCTGGCGGAGCCGGGGATTGCCGGTCAAGTGGGTCATGCTATGTTGGAGGCCGCCCACGCCGCCGGGTTGGTGGGCGAAGTACGCGTTCTTGACGTGGACCGCGAGGGCGCTAGAGTCGAGTTGCTATGAGTGCCGAGTTCCTTTGTCCGCAGTGCGGTCGCCGCTATCCTTTGTCTGAGGTTCGCTACCGCTGCGACTGTGGCGAGCCGCTTGATATTGTCTACGATTCTGTTGAGGTAGAGCCTGTTGAGGTAGAGCGTGCTACGTTCGATGCGCGTTTGGGTACGCTTCAATCGCCGTTTAGAAGCGGCGTGTGGCGGTATCGTGAGTTGCTCCCACCAATAGCCGACGAATACATAGTGAGCAAGCCTGAGGGCAACACTAACCTCTACCTTGCGGGCGCGGACGAGAGTGGCGGCTTGCGCCGCGTGGGAGAGTACGCGGGGCTGAGTTGGCTCGGCTTGAAGCACGAAGGTGAGAACCCGACTGCCAGCTTCAAGGATAGAGGCATGACCGTTGGAGTGAGCCAGGCGATGGCTCTCGATGTGAGCGCGGTGGCGTGTGCGTCTACGGGCAATACATCGGCCTCCCTGGCTTCGTATGCGGCACAGGCGGGCTTGCCTTGCTTTGTGTTCGTGCCGTCGGGCAATATCGCACCCGGCAAGCTGGCGCAAAGCCTTGCCTATGGGGCGATCACTTTGCAACTGGATGGCGATTTCGATCGTGCTATGAGCGTGGTGCAAACGGTGTGCGCGGATATGGGCGTGTACCTGGTCAACTCGATCAACCCGTTCAGGATCGAGGGCCAGAAGACGATAGTGTTTGAGGCGTTGCAGCAGCTAGGTTGGGCGGCTCCAGATTGGGTGGTTCTCCCGGCGGGCAATCTGGGCAACACCTCGGCGGTGGGCAAGGCTTTGTTGCAAGCACGCGACCTGGGCCTTATCGACCGCCTGCCGAGGATTGCTTCGGTGCAGGCCGAAGGCGCCAATCCGTTTTACAGGAGCTATGCGTCAGGCTGGCGTGAGCAACCCACTGTGGAGGCCCATACGGTCGCATCGGCGATCAAGATAGGTGCGCCCGTTAGCCACTCACGCGCCCGGCGAGTGATCGAGGCTTTTGACGGAGTGGTTACCGAGGTTACTGATGAATCGATCTTGCAGGCCAAGGCGGTGATAGATGGCGCGGGCATCGGGTGCGAGCCTGCCAGCGCGGCATCCCTGGCGGGCGCTCGGAGGTTGGTGGAGGAAGGGGTGATTCGCCCGGACGAGAGGGTGCTTTGTATTCTGACAGGCCATCTGCTCAAAGATACGGATACTACTATCGCATACCACCTCGATGATGTGGAGGAGGCGCGTCCTTATGCCAACCGCCCGATCAGCCTAGGCGGCGATATTGAGGATGTGCGCCGCGCCGTCGAGCGGTTCTTGTGATGCGAAGGCAACGCGATTGGAGGCTGATAAGATCGAAGTCAGATGTGTACTTTGGTACAGCCGGTGATGCGGATTTTTGAGAGGTTGGTGCGACGGTGGTTGGTCTCGCCCTCATATACTATAAGGCATTGGTAGGACAAAACGGGACAGGTTTTGGGGTGTGCTTAAGTATGGTTTTGGGTGCGGGGTTTGAAGTTTGGAGTGCAGAGTGAATTTTCACCGCAGAGACGCAGAGGTTCGCAGAGATTGTTTGGATTTTGGTACACGAAGATACGAAGATTTGGCGAGGGGCACGAAAGGTGCCCCTACTTTTATTGTGTGGTGCAGGCTGGGTAGAAGGCGTTTGCTGCTATTTTGGCTATTTGCCCTCGTGTTACTGTGTTTTGGGGGCGGTAAGTTCCGTCGTCGTAGCCGCTGACTACTCCGTGTTGGGCTATTCGCTCGATGTAAAGCCAGAAGGTGCTGTTGGGTGGTACATCGGTGAAGGTTTGTTGGTCGGGCGGAATGGCTTCGCTGTACCCTGCTGCTATGGAGGCCACCTTGGCGACCTGACCTCTTGTGAGGGTATTACCTGGGCGGAAGTAGGCACCTGGGCATGGTTCGCCTGGGCCACCGCATCGGTATCCCTCTATTGCTCCGTGGGCATGCATCCTCTCTATGTAAAGCCAGAAGGTGCTGTTTGGGGGCACGTCGGCGAAGGTCTGCGTGCCGGGCGGGATGCTGTCGTTCCAGCCTGCCGCGTTGGCGATCACTTTGCTGGCCTGTCCCCTGGTTACCGGGTTGGCTGGGTGGTAGGTGCCGTCGCTGTAGCCCTGGATGATGCCCAGGCAAGCCAGGCATCGGACGCAGGGGTAGAAGGTCGAGCCTGGTGGTACGTCGGTGAAGGTGATGGCGCAGGGCGTGGGCGTAGGCGTTGTCACGGGTGTATGGGTGGCGCCCGGTGGGGTGGGTGGGATAGGGGTGATGATTGATGTGGAAGTCTCCGTTGCCTCTGGTGCAGGTGTAAATGTTGGAGTTGGGGATGAGGTGCCTGTTTCAGTAGGTGTGGGGGTGGGGGTGGATGTGGGGGTGGATGTTGGTGTTGACGTTAGCGTAAACATTGGTGTGGCCGATGGCGGAGGTGTGAGATTGGCAGTCGGAGTTGATGCCGGAGTGGGTGTTTGGGTCGGCGTTTGTATAGGTGTGGGCGTGTTAGTTGGTACAGGGAAGCATTCGAATTGGGGAGTGACCGTGATTGTATAGCCGCTGCAGCCGCTGTTGGGGGTGACTTCGCTGACTACCAATGTCACGTAGGTTGCTCTCCACGCCCTGAAGTTGTAGCTGCCAGTTCCGTCGATTATGTCGCCAATATCTCCTACATAAGCATCGCAGATGTTGTTAGGGTCGAATGGGCCGGGCGTGAACCTGTCGTATGCCACACTAAACAGGTTGCCTGAACAGCCGGTGGCCTCTACTCGTACATTGACGCATTGGCTGCTGAAACTGCTGTATGGAAGTGCAAAATAATAGGATTTGTAGTGCCGAGGGGTCGTATCCACCAGGCCCGGGCATGGCGGGTTGTATTGTGGGCAGGATGTGGGAGCGTGGGTCTGGTTCAAGAGGCCCACCTGGACGGGATCGTCCAGCGTAATCGAAATCGGAGATGCTGAACTGGCAATAGGCCGGGAAGGTGGGGGTTCCGATGAAAGTGGCGGTCGGTATTGGGGTTATGGTGGGCGTGGGGGTGACGAGGCACTGCGATTGTGGGGTAAAGGTGAGTGTGAAGTCGGAGCAGCTACTGAGGGACGCTGCGGCGTCTACCACCACCGTGAGGAGTTGGCCGGGTTCGAGGCTGACGTTGTAGGAGCCGGTTGTGCTTATGACATCGCCTATGTCGGCCAGATAGCCGGAGCAGGGGTTTCCGGGGTTGAATACGGAGTAGGCGGCGCTGAAGAGGTTGCCCGCGCACGCTGTGGAGTTGAGGCGCACTGTTACACACTGGGCATTGGATGGGTTTTGGAAGGTATAGGCTTTGTACCTGTGAGGGTTGGTATCTGAGAAGCCTGGGCAGCTTCTGAGTTGGCATTCGGACGGAATGTGAGAGGAGAGGATCTGGGCGACCTGTATGGGGGCGTTGAAAGGGATCGAGTCGTGGATCACCACTTCGCAATCGAGGGAATAGGTTGGCGTGGTAGTGGGTACAGGGGTGGAGGTTTCGGTGGCATTTGGCGCATGGGAGACGGGCATGCGGGCCTGTGCGCTGATGGCTTGCGCGAGTAGCAGGCTTATCGCCAGGAGGATGGCAAGGCAAGCCAGCGTTGTCGCCAACTTTCGTAAGAACAGCTTTCTGCGTTCGGTTGGTTGAGCGTCGCGGTCTGCCATTGTGCCTCCCTCACTTGTATATTATGCCGTAGTGGGGGATATAATGAGTCGGACACTTTTTCATACAAAAGCGTGTGGTGTTTATGGATCGCGATAACGAGATACAATTCGGGCAGTGGCTCAGGGCACGGCGGCGGGCGCTTGACCTCACGCGCGAGCGTCTGGCCGAGTGCGTCGGCTGCTCGGCGGCTACTATAGAGAAGCTAGAGACGGGGGAGCGCAAGCCCTCGCGCCAGATAGCGGAATTGCTGGCGCGCTGCATACGGGTGCCCAAGGAATCGCTTGCCGAGTTCGTGTTATTCGCGCGCGGTGGACCTGCTTTCGTGGCTCTTGATGATTTCGTCCTGCGGCAACCTTTGACGCGGGACGGTGTGCATCTGCCCGCCTCGCCTACAGAGTTTGTGGGGCGTAGTGCCGAG
Source organism: uncultured Chloroflexia bacterium (assembly GCA_963797095.1). Taxonomy (GTDB): domain Bacteria; phylum Chloroflexota; class Chloroflexia; order QHBQ01; family JADMIH01; genus JADMIH01. The sequence goes on from CAWCNY010000002.1 coordinate 1,267,051, forward strand.
CTAGAGAGGGTACGCACCTCTATGAAGGACGATGGCGTGCGGCTGCTGACCATACTGGGGCCGCCCGGTATCGGTAAGACGCGGCTGGCACTTGAGGCAGCTTCGGGCATGGCTTCGTTATTTGAGAATGGCGTATATTTTGTGCCGCTCTCAGGGCTGGCGAACGTGAACCTTGTCGTTCCGACCATCGCTGGGCAGTTGGGTATTCGCCAGTGGAGCCACCAGCCGGTGCTTGATGCGCTTGTGGAGCGATTGCGGGAGAGGTGGTTGCTGCTGGTGCTGGACAACTTGGAGCATCTGCTGCCTGCCGCGCCCGATATAGGGATTTTACTGGCGGGGGCACCGGGCTTGAAGGTGCTCGCGACGAGCCGCACGGCGCTTCACATCTATGGCGAGCATACGTTTGTGGTGCCTCCTATGTCGGTGCCTTCGGTTGAAGACGCCGCGCTGCTCCAGGACCTATCGAGGTATGAAGCGATTTCGCTGTTCGTCCGGCGAGCGAGGGCAGTCAACCAGGATTTCGCGTTGACCAGTGAGAACGCGGGAGAGATAGTCGCTATTTGCAGGCGGCTCGATGGGCTTCCGCTTGCTATAGAGCTTGCGGCCAACAGGGCGCGGGTGCTTTCGCCGGGGCAAATATTGGAGAGGTTAGCGAGCAGCCTGGGCCTGCTGGTGGGAGGGGCAAGCGATCTACCTTCCAGGCAAAGGAGCCTGCGTGGCGCAATCGCGTGGGGTTATGATTTGCTTAATGAAGGCGAGCAGCGGTTGTTCCGGTTGATGTCAGTGTTTGCCGGTGGGTGTCCGCTTGATGCTTTGCAGGAGATGGCCGTAAGTGGCGATGGTCGGGAGATGGGGGTGGTGGACGACCTATCGGCGTTGGTAAGCAGCAGTCTGGTGGGACGGCAGGAGAGCGCCGATGGAGCGCGCTTCTTTATGCTGGATACGATCCGTGAGTTTGCCTGGGAGCAGTTGGTCGAGCAGGGTGAAGCGGTAGGAACCAGGAGAAAGCATGCAGAGTTCTATCTGCGGCTCGCCGAGCAGGCAGAGCCGGAATTGCAGGGTGGAGACCAGATCGCCTGGCTCCAGCGTTTGGAGCAAGAGCACGATAATATTCGGGCGGCATATAGCTATTTCCTGGAAGTGGGAGATGGGGTGTCGCTGGCGCGGATGGTGTCTTCACTGAGGCGGTTCTGGTATTTGCACGGGAATTTCTCGGAGGGGCATGAGTGGCTGAGGCAAGCACTGGCGCTTGAGGACAGGCTGCCCGATCTGCTGCTTGCCAGAGTGCTGCATGGGCTTGGCACGCTGGAATGGAGCGTGGGGGACCTGAAGTCGGCAGTGCACCATTTTAGCGAGAGCCTGGCGATATGGAGGGTGTTGGACGACCGCAGAGGGATCGCGGATATGCTGAACAACCTGGGTATCGCTCTGTTGCCGCAGGGTAAGTACGACGAAGCGCGAGCGCACCACAGGGAGAGCCTTGAGATTTACCGCGAGCTGGATGATAGCTGGAGCATTTCGCTGGCTCTTGCCAACCTGGGGCTGGTGGCCCTCGATTCGGGGGAATACGAGGAGGCGGAGGGGTTGTTGCGCGAGAGCCTGGATATCAGGCGGGTATCGGGTGACGAGCAGGGGCTGGCGCAGTCGCTGAACAACCTGGGGATTGTAGCGCGGTGCAAGGGAGATATCGAATTGTCTTGCGCTCTGCACAAGGAGAGCATCGAGATGTTTCGGGGGATGGGCGACCGGTGGACACTGGCGATGGCGCTGTCGAACCTGGGCCATACGGGGCTTGGGGGAGGGTTGGCGAGCGCTCCTCGGTATTTCCTGGAAAGTCTCGATATGTTCAGGGATCTGGGTGCGAAGCAGGGGGTAGCAGGCTGCTTTGAGGGGTTGGCGCAGGTAGCGGGGTGGGAAGGAAGGGACACGCTGGCCGCCTGCCTCTTCGGGGTGGCGGAGGAGTTGCGTGTTGGGCTTGCCACCATTACACCCTACAACCTGATTACCTACAAGGCTAGTCGCGCCGCTGTGGCCGCGCGCTTGGGCGTGGAGGCTTTCCAGACGGCATGGCAGCACGGGAGCAGGTTGGACCTGGAAGGGGCTTATTCTTTGGTTGCTGATGCTTGGGCAGCCTTGGTTAGTCACTAAACATGAGACATTGCGAATCTTAAATTCGTGCGTAAAACAGATTGGGAATGACCAAAGACACCACCCTGACCTCTCCCCAAAATTTGGGAAGGGACGTTCTAAAAAGAGCGAAATTGGCGGATTTGCTGCCAATTTCGCTCTTTTTAGAACCAGATTGCGCGCCTGCGAAGCTGCACCCAAAATGCGGGATGTCTCATGTTGGAACGGGAAAAGGTTGTTATTCGAGGCCCTTCAGGGAGGCCAGGGGCCACAGGTGGTATTCGATCTCGGCTAACCCAGCTCTTACTACCGCGTCTACTACTTCCTGGGCCGGTTTGTAGCACTCGTCGGACTCGTCGAGGGGGACGTCGGCTGCGGCGTTGACTATTATGCCCGCTTTGGCGTAGCGCTTGTTGACTTCTTTCTGGGAAAGTTCGCGCTTGGCGGCTGAGCGGGACATGCGGCGTCCAGCGCCGTGGTTTACCGAGAAGCCGCTTCGGACCGCGCCGGGCAGCGGGCGGAGGACGAAGCTGTAGTCGTGGTTGCTGCCTGGGATGAGGATGGGGTGGCCGGTGTCTTCCCAGACAGTGCCTTCGAGAGCCGGGTAGCCTGCGGGGAAGGCGCGAGTGGCACCTTTGCGGTGTACCCACACCTCTCCATAGTCGGGATGCCACTCTTTTTGCACGAGGTTGTGGCTGATCTCGTAGATTAGCTCAAGGTCGGCCTTGAAGACCTCGCGGAACGCCTCGGCGATCTGCTGGAACAGGATCAGCCGGTTGATGATCGCGAAGTTGCCCCCGGCGGCTACGGCGTTCAGGTAACTGCGGTAGTGTTTGGAGTCGGGAGTGAAGTAGCCCATGTCGAGGTGCTTGATGCGGTCGGGCTCTTCCTCCTGTGCCATGTGGAAGTAGTTGGTGGCGAGGCCATGACCGAAGCCCCGGCTCCCGCTGTGCACCTGCACGAAGAGGGTCTGAGTTTCTTCGCTGCGCTGTAGCTCTATGAAGTGATTTCCTCCACCGAGAGAGCCAAGTTGTGGTATTCCACGCTCCGGCCGGCCTCTGCCTCCCCACGGTATCTGCCATTCTTCGTCTACGGGGATGCGGTTGCGTTCGGCGCGGCTGCGGTCGAAGGGTGCGCCGTAGCGCGAGATGTAGTAGTCGGCTCCGCCCTTGATGATCTTAACGAACTCATCCTCGGAGAGGGAACGGAGGGTGGTCTTGCTCTTGCCCCCCGCGCCCATCTCCACGCGTTGCATGACCGCGCGATTGAAGGCTAGGCGGCGTTCGGGGGTGGCGGCGTCGGCGGGCACATTGGACCTGGCGGAAACCATCCCGCAGTTGTGGACGAACACACCTGCTTCGAGCGCGAAGTTGCCATAGCCTGGGACCGTCAGGCAGTAGACATCCTCTCGATGAACTAACATCTCGACCGCCACTACTTTGTGGTTATAGCCATGTTTGTAGCGACGGTGGCTGTGGATGCCAAAGCCTCCTCCCGGTATGACCTCGCCACAGGTTTCGCAGGTGTGGGACTTGTGAGCAACCTCTGAGGACTTCCTGCGTCCGGTTTCCGATTGGTTATAAGCAATCAGATAAGCCTTGTCGCGTTCCCCATTACCTGCTACCGATGCCTTGAAGTGCTCAGGATTCCTCGCCATATACGTGAGTATATTGCGGGTACCTCTCTCGGCCATGTAAGCATAGCCCTCTTCAGTTTGAGCTTTTGCAGCGAGTGCGGCTTTCCTTGCTGTCTCGAATGCTTCGGACTGGAAGTGCGAATTGCGCTCGCGGAGGCTCTTATGGTAGGCCGTATGGTCGCGGTTCCCCATAAATGCAAGATTGGTAGGGCGATTATCTGTGGGTGTGAAGTTGCGGTGGTGTATGACGGTCTTCTGTCCATCAAACGAAGGTATTTCGCCCGGTAACCCACCTCGGGCCATTATCGAATGCACCCGCTGATCGTTTTCATTGCCTGGGTGGCGCACAACTGTGTAACCGTCACGATCGGTATGTGAGCGGAATGGCATCAGAGATGTTCCAGGCTGAAGTTCGTGGGCCTGGCGATAGGCACCATCTCGTAGCATGAATTGATGGTTGGGGGTGCAGGTGATTTCGCGGCCATTGTCGAGGGTGACCTTCACAAGAGAAGCATCCGTGCGGGTTCTTTGGGCGGTGGCGTGGGCCACCACAATTTTGTGGTTGCTATCAAGCGCGTATACATGCAAGCTCTCTTCTCTATTCACAAGCTCCGCGATTGGATACGACTTACCATCTGCCGTGGGAACAAGTGTATCGCCCGTGAAACAGCCGATGTCATAGCCGACCGGACCCATTGCCAGCGTGCCATCGGTGAGGATGACGGAGCCTACCGGCACACCGTAGCCGAAGTGTGCGTCGGGTGTGATTACCACTAGCTTGACGCCTGGAAAGCGTGTGGCGTTGACGATCTGAGTGTAAAGCACGTCCTCGGCTTCGTCGAGGAGTTTCTGGGTGAAGAAGAGGCGTACAGGCACATCGCCTGTGTCCTCGGTCTGAAGGTCGAAGTAGCCTTCGGGGTTCTGTCGGACAAGCCACTTCCAGTCGTGGGTGTGGATGATCTTGTCGGGCCGCTTGCCCTCGGATGTAGCCTGGGCTACCATCTCCTCTTGCGCCTTGGCGTCTATTTTCGCCTGCGTAATGGGAGACGGGATCATGTGCGGCTTGAGCTTTGTTTTCTTTTTAGCCATCTGGGTCCTTTCGTTGCGATCTTCTCTTTGCAAGGGTTGGTTGAATTGTACAATTGAAACTGCCTGATTGGATAGACAAGTGGACGGCGTGATTCGATGGGCGCTTGGGAGGGCTTCTTTGTTGCGGAGGCCGGGGCTTCGGCTGCTTTGGCCGGGCTGATCTTCGTTGGGGTGTCGATCAACCTTGAGAAGATCATGATCACCTCGGGGCTGCCGGGGCGGGCTTTCGAGACATTGCTACTGCTGCAGAACGTGCTGGTGTTATCTTCGGTTTCATTGGTGCCTGAGCAATCTGTAACCGCTCTTGGGTTGGAAGTGCTTGCGATCGGGCTTGCAGTTTGGATCTACACAGTGGCTTCGCAGGCCAGTTATGGGAGAAAGCTGGAGGCGCAGTACAGGGGCTATTTCATCAGGAATGTGGCGCTCACGCAAGTAGCTTTACTACCGTTTCTAATAGCTGCGGTAGTTTTGCTGTTCGATGGGAATACATATGATGGTGTGTATTGGGTAGTGCCCGGCATGGTATTCTCCTTTGTGGTGGCGATAATAAACGTCTGGGTGCTGCTCGTCGAGATCAATCGCTAGCGGGGTTGCCAACAACATACATGTGCGGAAGCGGCAGGACTCGAACCTGCAAAGCCCGAAGGCTCTAGCTGTTTAGCAAACAGGCTCCTGATCCAGCCGGATCACTTCCATTTCAGATTTCAGATTTCGGATTTCTGCTGGTTCTACATTCCGCGTCTAAAATCCGAAATCTGAAATCTAAAATCCAAAATCGATCTGTGCCTCCGGCAGGACTCGAACCTGCAACCCACGGTTTAAAAGACCGCTGCTCTGGCCGTTGAGCTACGGGGGCGTGATATATAAGTGGTTGTGGTATCATGGTGTAGTGTGGCGTGGCACCCCACCGGAAAGGTGATACCATGCGAACAGTGATAATGGCGTTTTGCACGCTATTTGTGTTGTGCCTTGCGGGGTGCGGGTCCGATGAGGGTGTGCCCTCTACGCAGGTAGAAGTTCTGCATATACAGGCCATGTTGCCAGGTACGGATTGGCACAAGGCGAGCACCGAGAAGAAGGGCGAATTTGAGACGGAGCGCTGGGAAAACGGCGATGGTACGCTCTTTTTCAGGGTGGCGGATGCTCCTGACGATGCACTGAGCTATCCGCTTATCCAGGCTAGCTCCGTTGCTCAGTATATGGCGGTGATGGATTTCCCACCTTCAACCCTGGTGGAAGATTCAACGATGCTTGGGCGTAGCGCCCTGCGTATGGAGGGGGTTTCGCCTGAGAGCGACGCTTATCACACGGTCGATTTCGTGTTTATCGCCGGCCTTCGCCATTTCTTCGTGGGTGCAGGCGCAGCCAATTCGGTTTGGGATGCGGGTGGGTCGGATACCGTGTACGCCATAATCCAGAGTGCGAAGCTGGCTATAGTCAAGTAGGAAATTGAACCAAGACGGTTGGAGTATAGGCCACGACAGCGTGCCTGGAGTTCACGCCATCGCGGCCCGGTCGGCGCGCCCGGAGTTGAACGGGGACCGTCTGTTTATAAGACAGATGTGCAGTACCGCTACACCACACGCCGGGGAGTTTGGAGCTCGAAGTTTGAGGTTTGAAGTTCCGACTACCGATTACCAGCAACTTCAAACATAGAATCTGGCTTGGAGGAAGCGGGGAGGCTCGAACTCCCAAGACCCGAAGGTCCAGCCGTTTTCGGGACGGTTTGCTCACCAATTCGCATCGCTCCCTTGGGGACGGACGAAAGACGAAAGACGAATATAAGGAGTTTGTTTGATCGTTCGTCTTTCGTCCTTCCGTCATTTGTCGTACAGCTAACCCGGCAGGTAGGGCTGCCACTCTGCTACCAGTTCACCGCTGGCGGTGAAGCGGCGCAGGATTGCGTAAGGGTTGGGGCGCGGTTCACGTGGGACGGAGCGCAGACGCATCTTTGCCTGGTCGGGGGTGCGCTGCCCCTTCTTGTGATTGCAGTTGGAGCATGCCGACACGAGGTTGTCCCAGGTGTGGCGGCCACCCTTCGAGCGCGGAAGGATGTGGTCCAGGGTGAGGTCGCGGGTGTGCTTGCCGCAGTATTGGCAAGTGTAGTTGTCGCGCAGGAAGATCTCATGCCGGGTCAGGGATACTCGGCGTTGCGGGTGGCGCACCATGTACTGTAGCCGGATTACCGACGGGCATTCCACAATAGTGGATGGTGCGCGTACCATGCCTTCGCTGAACTCCAGCACCTCTGCCTTGCCGGTGAGAGTGAGAGTCAGTGCGCGCCGGGTGGAGCAGACGTTGAGAGGCTCGAAGTTCTGGTTCAGCACCAGCACAGGCGCGGCCAACAGGTCGATTGCGGATTTTAGATTGCTGACTGCGGATTGATTCTGTAGTTCGTCTATCATGAATTTGTATTCGGTATGTTGGCCGCGCCTGAGAGGGCGTGTCCAGGGCCTTTATGTCTCCTTTCTTGGGATTTTGGAATTGGAGTCAGGCTAATGACTTGGACTTTCGTCGTTCGTCTTTGGTCCTTCGTCCGGTTGTGGTGTACCTGGGATGGCTCGAACATCCTACCTGCGCTGTATCAGAACGCTGCTCTACCGGGTGAGCTACAGGTACATCTGGGGATGGTTTTCGGGGCTTGTCGCTACAGATTGCGCGCGTTTTGTAGCGCTCTTTCTCTCGGGAAGGCGGGCGGCTTCCCAGGCATTCGTGTCGCTTCGGCGCGGGGCTTTGAAGTCGAGGCTAACATTGCGGAGCGGTCTGGCGCATTGGAGGTACCTGTTTGTGCCTACTTCGTGCTTGCGAGACATCTTGCGGCAGGTGACGCACGCGAAGTGGTGTTTGTATGGGATGCGATGATCCTTTGGCTGTGGGAGCACGATTATCAGTGGAAGGCGGACAGGCTGCGGTATGTAGATGAGATTCCTGAGGAGGTAAGGCGAGGATGCGTCACGACCCAGGATTGTTTTTGTTCGAGGCCTGGCGTTTTCTTTCTTTTTCAATGCCTTTCATGGCCGCACCCAGACAATCTGAGACGCTTTTGCTGAACCAGGCATGTGCCTTTTGGAGTGCGTGTAAGTCGTCCATAGTAAAGTGCATATCTGCGACACATTTCGGGTGTGTAATTCGATCTCGTATTGTACTCGCTTCTGTGAATGCCATCCACCCTTCATCGCCTCTATCGAGTTTGAAAGTGGAGCAAGCAGCCTTACTGAAGAACTTGAACGTGCCAGTTAGGTTATTCGTAGAGCTGATTTTGGCTTTTGAAGTTCTGACGTCGGAATTGTCGTTGAGCTTGGTTTCTACTTCATTGAGGAATTCAATCTCAACATGGTTGAATTGCACGCCGAGGTCTTGTGCGACAGTTATAACCTTCTGTTTCATGAGGAACAATATACCTTCGATACTAGAGAACATTGATCGAGCTAATGCGCGTCCCCAGAACTGGCGGTTGTCGTCAGTAGCTGCTCTGCCACTGCTAAAAATGAAGCTGATTTCACTCTTATAAGAATTTAGAAACTGTGTCATCTCGTCTTCATCGAGCGACGAGTTTATACTCTTATTTGAAGCTATCATGGCCTAACCCTTCTGATAGGTTGGTGTATTATCTTTTCTGTAAATTGGGAAATGTGGACCGGCTGAGATAGACAGCAGGTCAGGGTGTATCCTTTGAGTTGCGAAACACCAAAAGGAGGGCACCCATGACCTACCAGCCAGATTATACGTTATCGCAGGAACTGTTGGAACGTCTCAACGAAGAAGGATTAGACGCTTTACCAGAGATGATTCGAATCGTCATTAACTCAGCTATGCAAGCTGAGCGGCTCAAATAGTTGGGTGTTGGTGCTCCTTACGAGCGCTCTGCGGAGCGGCAGGACCAGTCCAACGGTTACAAGCCAAAGACGCTCAAGACCAGAGTGGGTGAGATTACCTTCTCTGTGCCCCAGGTGCGACAGGGCGACTTCTACCCTGGAGCCCTGGAGAAGGGACTGCGCTCGGAGCGTGCTCTCACACTGGCGTTGGCAGAGATGTACGTGCAAGGGGTCTCGACGCGCAGAGTGGCAGCCATCACCGAGAAGCTATGCGGTACCCAGGTATCCAGTGCTGCAGTGAGCCGAGCTGCCTCCCAGTTGGACGAGGTGCTGGAAGGGTGGCGCAACCGACCGCTGGGGGAGTGTCCCTACCTTATCCTGGATGCCCGTTATGAGAAGGTGAGGCAGGACGGGCAGGTGAGAGACGCTGCAGTGCTGATTGGTATTGGCATCACCCGTGCAGGGCGACGGCAACTGCTGGGAGTATCGGTATCTTTGAGCGAGTATGAGGTGCATTGGCGCACCTTCCTGCAGAGCCTGGTATCGAGGGGGCTATCAGGAGTGAGGATGATAACATCCGACGCTCATGAGGGGCTGGGGGCAGCACGCAAGGCGGTATTCGGAGGAGTGCCCTGGCAGCGGTGCCAGTTTCATCTGCAGCAGAATGCCCAGGCTTATGTTCCCCGGCAGGAGATGAAAGCTGAGGTAGCCCAGGACATTAGAGCCATCTTCTCGGCATCATCATTGGAGCAGGCCAAACAGATGCTGGACAAAGCGGTTGCGAAGTATGAGAAGAGCGCTGCTCGCCTATCGCACTGGCTGCAAAACAACATCTTGGAAGGGTTGACCGTCTTTGCCCTCCCACAATCACAGTGGCGATCCCTTCGCACCACCAACGGGCTGGAACGCATCAACCAGGAGGTACGCCGGCGGACCAGAGTGGTGGGGATCTTCCCCAACGAGGCGAGTTGCCTGCGCTTGGTGACGGCAGTGCTGATGGAGATCAGCGACGAATGGGAGACAGGCCGAGCTTACATGACTTTTGACTACTGATTGACCAATTTAGAGGAACACCCTGACCAATTTACAGAAAAAGGCTTGCATAATCTTCTGATAGTGAGCTAAAAGCGGCCTATCCGCAACTTCTGACTACGCTATGTACCCAATGTGCCTAGAGTAGCAAATCTATTGCCATCTCTCGGTCTATGGCTTACAAGGATCTGGCAGTGCTATTAGACTTCCAATAACACTGCCACTTTTACTTTATGCTATTTCACCAGTGACAAAGTCCGACATAATTGCTGGTGCATTAGCGTCAAAACCTACTACGTCGAGCATGCCCGCGTCGTCTGGGTCCGAGATGGAAAAGCCGTTGGAGGTCATACCTACGACGATCATCTTGGCCGGGATACCCATCTTGTCGCGGTACTGGCGCAGGGCCTCTGCCGGGTGCGGCTTGCCTGCCCAGGTCTCCGAGTCGGTGTAGACAACGAAGACGTCGGCCTGGACCTTGTGATTCATAGCCCACTTCATCGGGAGAGCGCAGTCGGTGCCGCCCATCGGGATGGCCGAGGTGGTCTTCACCACGTCGTCCAGCCGCTGGCGCGGGCTGATGTTGACCGGGGTGATACCCGGGTCGCCGCCGCCCCATTGGCCGCCGATTACACCCTTCGATGGAGCCGAGAAGGCCACGATGGTGTGGTCCTTCTCGACCGCCGCGGTTACGAGCGCCATTGCGGCGCTGCCGGTGCGTGCGTCGAGGCCGGGGATACCCGCGATCATGCTGCCGCCCATCGAGCCCGACACGTCGAGCGCCAGCAGCCAGCGCTTGTTGGTTGGCTGCACAGCGCCAAAGGCGATGTAGAATGCGTCGTTGAGGGCGTCGATTACGGGGGTTACGGGAGTCCAGCGCAGCTTGCCGCGCTCGCCCCGGCCCTGTGCGTAGGTCTTGATGGCTGCCAGCACCTTGATTGGGTGCAGACGTGCCTTGATGATACGGTCCTTCTTGCCCAGTTCGGCGACAACCTTGCGGGTCGCGTCGCTCATGGGCGCAATGAGGCCAACATCGGTCATCTTAGCCAGGTTGCGGATCATGGCCTCCATCGGCATGTTTGCCAGCAGGATTTCCCAGATGTCGCGGCTGTTGAGCCACTGGGTCGGGATTGCCTCGCGAGGCAGGTTGTAATCGAGGATGAGGCCCAGCACTTCGTTTTCGGTCTGAGCGCGCTTTGCTCGCTCGAACGCCCACAGGAGGCGAAGGTTCTCGTCCGGGTGTGGCTCGTCGCCTACCCACTCCCAGCCGTTCACCATCCAACCGTAGATGATCTCGTGTACGTTGTCTACCGGCTTCGGGTGGGCCAGGCGCAGGAGGTCGCGGTGCGACCAACCGTCGCGCTGCTGGTACTTGATGGCTTGAAGAGCTAGCTTGTCCGCGGGCTGTGCATACCACTTGGCAACAGCCTCGCGCAGGCCACGACCCCAACCGCGCAGACCGTCTACGTACTGTGCAAAGTGGAAGAGGTGGGTGCCGATGCGGCACACTCGCGGCAGGGCATCGAAAGCTGCTCGCTTGGTAGCGGCGTCGCCGTAGGTCGCTGCTAGAGCGAGGGCGAAGATCGCCGGGTCGTTTTTGGGTGCGCGGCCTGCCTCCGAGATTGCGACGATGCGCTCGACTGCGCGCTGGCCGTCTTCCTTGATGCAGTGAATAACTGCGTTGGCGTTTTCGGCGGTGAGGGCCTTTTCGGTGATGTAGTAGGTGCCGCCCTCGCTGCCCAGGATCAGCCATCTATCGAGACGCATCCAGTCGTCGACCGTCCACGAGTAGCCGCCGCCGCTGTTGGCAACCTGGTCGCTGCCCGGTATCGGCTGGCTCTGCGGGGTGTCGTTTGCCTGGATGCTCTTTACAAAGTTGGTGATGTTCTTCATTCTTTCTCCTTTCGGCCCCTTTGGGGCAAGATTTGTATTTGATAGCCGGTAGCCGGAAGTTCCAGGTTCCAGGTTCCAAGTTTCTGGTTGTGACTGCTGGCTACAGTGATAGCGTAGAGATTCCTCCGCCGATAGAATATGGCTCTGAGCGCGGTATTCTATCGGCGGAGGACCGCGAAACGAGGCGGTCAAGAGACGCATTGGGAGACAATCTGGACGTTGGCTTGCGGCCTGTTCCAGCTATGTACCTCCGGCAACCCCGGCTGGCGGGCAGTTACCTTCGGATTGTCTTGCTTCCCGGCGAATAAACCCCCGATGCGGGAGAACCCGGCCTGTTATTGGCCTCGTGGTCTGGTAGCAGTTCGCCTCTTGCTGATCCGGTTTGGGTTGGTCATGATAGGTAACCCAATAGCAGCGTACCGCCTCAATTCCATGATACCACTACGATTGTTTCCCCGGTAGTCAAGGGGCGTAATGGCCGAGATTCGCCCAGGCATGAAGGGGCCTGAGCTTAGGATTTGAACCTGTGCAGGCCGATAACCCATGTACAACGTACCACCAGGGTGGGGGTGGGAGGGATCGAACCTCCGTTTTCGGGTCCCGTTAATCATCACCTGACGGCCCTGAAGGCAAGGTAACGATGATGAGTTTGCCCGCTGTGCTGCCACTACACTACATCCCCGATTTGGGTATTGATGGTAATTACGACTTACGAATTATGTGTCATTCCGACTACCGACTACCGACAGTACCGAGTGCAGGCGAATGTTGTTCAAGGGTTGTCTGATCAGGCAAAGCCCGGTCAGCCCTGTGGTGGACTGATAACCCTGTGAGCCGCGGCCCGCACGCTGTTCTGTTCGTTTCTTTTCAGGCAGTCAAGGATGGCGTTTTGGGGTTTCTGGGGTGTGGGACTTGCACCTACTCTGTGGGTCTTTCACCCACTTTCAGCCCGCGAGTGCTGTTTTGCCATTTTCGCCATTTTCAAGATGGAAGATAACCCAAAACTGCGTACCGCCCTGTATATTCGAGAAGAAGTGTGCCGGTGGGCAAGGGACGTGTTGGGAATGACTTTCGTCAAGCAGATTCACAGTCTGAGGGGTAACCCATACACTGCGTACCACCGGGCAACCATGTTTTGTTGGGGAGCAGCGGGAGTCGAACCCACGCAACCTCCCGAAGGAGGGTATCTATCCTCTGATAACCGTCAGCGGACGGCCCTTGAGGGCAAGGGATGTTGACGGGGTTTTACACTCCCCATGAGTGTGGTTCTGGCGGTCAAGGAACGCTCCCGGTGTGGGAGTTGAACCCATGTGCACCGGTAACCGGAAGCACCGTACCACCATTGTGGAGACGGAGGGACTCGAACCCTCGACCCGGCCGTTAGTAGCGGTAACCATCAGCCACCGGCCCCCGTGGGGCAAATACCGGTAATGGCTTTAAACCTGCTCTGCCATCTGAGCTACGTCCCCTGGGTTTGGACGAAAGACGAAGGACGTAGGACGATGGTTGTCGTCCAGGGTCTTGTCTAGCGTCCGGTTGTCAGGAAGGAAATAGTCAATATTTGCTTTCAGGAATTGCCCGGCAGTGCCGGACCATTGCATTAATGGGTAACCTGAATGCGCCGTCCCAGATCCTTCACCGATGTTCGATGGTGGCCCTCTATCGCGCCGAGCGCCGTAGGCACGTCCGGGCCTACGGACGGGAATTGAACCCGCGTGTTACCTGCGTACTCAACTACGACCTGCCGCCATGAGATAGCCGGTGCCGACCGGCCGACCATCTTCTGATAATTGGAGGAAAGCAAGCAGTCAAAGCACGCGTTGGGCCTGCGGACGCGTTACCCGCAGTTATGGTTGCGAATGATACCCCATTGGCAACGTACCGCTTTCTCCTGTATGTATTGGGGATGGCAGGATTCGAACCTGCAAGAGCTTGTGCTCACTCGTTTTCAAGACGATAACCCTCAGCCTTCGGCCCCCATGGGGCAAGGTATGGTGACGGTGTATTAGCGCGTTTGCCATTTCCGCCACATCCCCACGATTATTGTGTTGGAGCGCCCGATAAGAATCGAACTTACGGTAACCATCAATCCGGCGGCCCTGGAGGTTCTTGAGGTCCTGGAGGGCAAAGATTGGAGACGGGTGCTCTCCAATCGAGCGTCGGGCGCATGGTGCTTGGGGTGGGGGTTGAACCCACGACCTCCTGCTTTTCAGACAAGCGCTGCTACCAACTGAGCTACCCAAGCGGGCAAACATGAAACGTGAGGACGAAGGATTAGATTACGAGTGACGAATGACGAATGACGAGTGATTACGCAATACGCAGTACGCAATAGGTCCTGTCTCACGATTGGTCTGGATGGAGAGGATCGAACTCCCGATCTCTAGCGCCCAAGGCTAGCGTGTTCCCGCTACACTACACCCAGATATGGTTATATCTCGTCCATCGTTCTTCACCGTTCGTTGTGGCGGCCCGTAGGGGAGTTGAACCCCTCCTTTCGACATTGACAGTGTCGCGTCTCGTCCACTCGACCAACGGGCCAGTTCGATTTTGGATTTTAGATTGGGGATTTTGGATTGAAGTCGTAGCAATTCCGAAATCTGAAATCCGAAATTGGTACAGGGGGGCAGATTCGAACTGCCGGCCACTCGCGTCCGAGGCGAGTACGCTTACCACTGCGCTACCCCTGTATGCATGATTTATTTCTTGTTCCGGGGCAAGGATTCGAACCTCGCTCTGCCGGTTCAAAGCCGGCGATCTTACCGCTGGACGACCCCGGAAGGATGATGATGACGGGGACGATGCAAGAACGTAAGCGTTGCCGACTATCGGCTACTTCCTTTTGGTGAGCGTTGGAGGACTTGAACCTCCGGCCTCCAGGTTCGCGGCCTGGTGCTCTGATTCCACTGAGCTAAACGCTCGTGTTGTCTGTGCTCTTGTCCATGGCCCACCGGGCAGTGAGGGAGGGAGTCGAACCCCCATGGACCGATTAACAGTCGGTTATCTTACCTTTAGATGACCTCACTATTGTCTTGTTATGCGGGCGGGTCGGGTGGGATTTGAACCCACTTGCGTCCAAGACGCACTTGTTTTACAGACAGGCCCGGCTACCCGTATCCGGCTCCGACCCAAGTTGTTGCGGTTGAAAGATGATTATTGGCGAGTGACGAGTGACGAATGACGAGTTCTGGAAATCGGCAATCTAAAGTCCGCGATTGGTGGACAGCCAGGGATTTGAACCCCGAACATTCTCGGTGTAGGCGAGACGCTCCATCCGTTGAGCTAGCCGTCCATTGGAAGGGCGCTGGTAGGGTGTGCGGGGATCGAACCCGCGATCTACTCTTTGAAAGAGAGTTATCCTGACCACTAGACGAACACCCCACAGGGTTGATTGGTAGCGCATGAGAGATTCGAACTCCCGGTCTCCAGGCTGAGAACCTGGCGTCCTGGGCCAGCTAGACGAATGCGCCGTGTTGTTACGGACGAAGGATGGCGGTTTGCCACCTGCTGTTCTTTCGTCGTCCGTCTTTAGTATTTTGTCCGCAGAAAGAGGTGCCGAGGGGAATTGAACCCCTGGTTAGCCGGGTTGCAGCCGGCCGCCTTACCACTTGGCTACGGCACCGCTTGGGTGGTGGAGCAGGGGAGATTCGAACTCCCATCTTCCTCGTTGCAGGCGAGACACTCTGCCATTTGAGCTACTGTCCCGTTTTGGTAGTCGGTAGTCGGTAGGCGGTAGTCAGATGGTATTTTACTGATAACTGGCTGCCGAGCTTTTGTTTCGCGGAGCGGATTCGAACCGCTGGTCCCCTGGGTCACAGTCAGGTGCTTTTGCCGCTAAGCTACCGCGAACATGTGGTTAGACGATAGACGATGGACGAAAGTAAAGGTGAGCTTTCGTCGTCCGTTGTTCGTTTTTAGTCTGATGCACCGGTTCCGTGTCAAGGATTCGAACCTCGTTCTGCTGGTTCAGAGCCAACTGTCCTACCGTTGGACGAACACGGAATATGATGGATCCTTGGATACTGCGTAGTGCTTATTTCGTATTGCATGTCGGTGCGAGATTATTCCGCACTCTATACTCCGCATTCCGCATTTGAGTGTGGGGCGCACCCAGAGAGATTCGAACTCCCGGCCCGCTGGTTCGAAGCCAGCTGCTCTGTTCCACTGAGCTATGGGTGCAGGATAGTGCGTATTGCGTACTGCTTATCGCTTACTTCGCATATACAGATTTGGTTGCGGAGGAGGGACTTGAACCCTCGATCTGGTCATTATGAGCGACCCGCTCTTGCCGCTGAGCTACTCCGCAATGGTGGGTGAGAGACGCAGGATGAAGGATGAAGGATGAAGGATGAAGGATTAAGGATGATAGCGTGGTACCGGAGGAGAGATTCGAACTCCCAACGTCTGCGGTCTGAGCGCAGTGTGTCTACCAGTTGCACCACTCCGGCATATCTTAGTGACAAATGACGAGTGACGAGTGACAAGTGACTGGATAAGCAGTAAGCACTAAGCAATAGGTCACGTATCACGTATCACGTTTCACGGGTTGGAGCGGTAGTAGGGATTCGAACCCTCATCTCCTCCATGGCGCGGAGGTGCTCTGCCGGTTGAGCGACTACCACATTTTTGCGGATTGGCGTTTTGGGGGTTTCTTCCGCAAGGGCACAAGCGGTAGGATTTGAACCCACATCCCACAGTTTTGGAGACTGGTGCTCTCCCATTGAGCTACGCTTGTATGCAGCGAGCAGACCAGGCATGCCTTCACGCTTGGGCTTTACGATATGTGCGGCCCGCGCTGGACTCCAGGCACACCTGGCGTGTCTGCTCACTCTTTTTATTCGCGATCCATCTTCTACTGTTAAGGTGCACGGTCTGCCGTGGACTGCCGGCGCTTTCTTTGTTTTATTGTCCTATTCGGGTTATTTACTTCTATGTCGCCCGTCACGGCTTTCCGTCTGCATCGACAGATGCATGGTGCCCCCGGCAGGGTTCGAACCTGCGCCTCACCGATTAAGAGTCGGTTACTCTTCCTGCTGAGTTACAGAGGCTTGCATATTGCGCTGTTAATTGAGAGAGCCGCCTGGCTCTTTCGCCGGGCGGCCCTGGTGAACATATATGTACATGCACCTTGAGCTATCCGGCGATTACCTCCCAACCAAACGTGCGATTAAGGGCCTGGGTCAGATCCAGGGCCAATGCTGCTGCTGGGCATAGGGAGGCGGCTATACAATTGTCATAGACAGGTTGTGATAATTCGGCTTCACACATACACGTCGCTTCACTGATTCTTGGCGTCTTCCTTGAGCGTAAACGCTTCCAGGTGTGATCGGCGTGTGTAGAGAGAGGCCAGCGCGCGTCGTGTGACGGCTCACGCAACTCATCTCTGTATGTTTGGCCGATCCAGATCGATTTCATGGCTTTGCCTTGCTAACTAAAGAGCGGCTCCTGTTCGGGGCCGCTCCAGCTTTTGTGGCTTGCATTTTGTGAGGCAAATTACCTCACATTACGTTTTGCTTACCTCTGGAGCGGTCGCCCACCCTCATCCACGTATCTCGCGGGAGTTGGGGTCTGGCGATACCTTCGATATTCAGATAAAGATTCCATTCGTGCTGTGAATAGCTCCTGGCGATTGATGGCGATATGCTCGCAAAACAATTCGTCTGGACAGACAACCACAACCCATTCTCATAAGAAGGGGCTTGTGTGCTATTACATTGTCTGGCGCTCATGGTCACGGGGAGCAAACTCCTTTTGATGTTGTTACCATATTAGTTGTATCGCATCCTGGTGCTGCTCACAACCATCTCGCGGATTAGAATGTCTAGGTCTGAGGGAGTAGAATCGGCGCTACCTCTTTGCCTGGCCGGGCTTTGGTTGGCGGATGGGCCAGCGCCACCGAAGCCTGAGGCCGCCGGGCCTGTTGTATACCCACCACTCGGCAGCCAGCACCAGGAGTCCTGCTATGAGCACCCAGGGCCATATTTCGACGGGCGCTTCCTGCTGCGATGATTGGGGGCCTGTGGGCTGAGCGGGTTGTCCAGGCAATATTAGCTCAGGGTGTGGGGTGATATCCGATTCGTCCAGGCTGAAGAGGTTGACCGCAAACTGCTCAGGGTCGCCCAATGACTCTCCTTTGGCTTTTTGCTGGACGGTGTATATACCAAGTTGCGTGGTGCCTGCAAACGATACCTGTCCTTGCGGTTGTAGGGTGGTGCTCTGAGCACCTTCGCCTGGAGGAGTGACCACGATCTCGTCCGCTTCGGGGAGGGCGCGGATGCTGACCGGGTCGCCAGCGCCGAGGATTGGGGGCAGGTCGAGTGTGGCCTGGGGCTGTAGCCATGATATGAGGTTAGACATGAGGATTGGGAAGGCAACCTGTAGGGGCAGGTCGGTCTGGTGGAGATCGAAGGCGAAGATGACTATGCGCTTGCCCTCTATTTCTCCGGCCAGCATCAGGGGGTCGCCTGCGGTGGAGCGCACCAGGACGCGCGCCCATGACGGAGTGTCGATCTTCTGTGCAATCCCTATGTGGGTGTTCGTCAGGTCAACGAAGCGAAGGAGAGGATCGTTTACTGCTACCTGCCCTATGGTGGGGTATTGGATGGTGCCCGATACGGGAGCGAGGGCGGAATTGGGCGGCGCGAAAAGGAGCAGGTTGCCGCCGGGGAGATCCTGCGGGACATAGGCATCGAGCACCGTCAGGGCGAAATCGTCGGATGGGGTGTACTCGGCTGGGGCGGTCTTGAAGAGCTTCACACCAGGTATGAGGTTGAGCGCCTTTTCGATAAAGCCGTTGCTTTGGGTCACGAGGAGGACGTTTTGGGCAGGGGGTTGGGGCCTCAAGGCCCAGGCTGTGTTATCGGCCTGGAGCAGATCGGCCTGGGGATCGCCTGTGGTCAGGCGGGCCTCGGCCTGCTTCATATCGAGGGGGAGGCCCTCGATAGTGAGGGTTTGTTCTTTCCCGGCATCTAGGCTCACGCGCCGCGAATCACGCAGTTGGCCATCTACCGATATGGAGACGAGGGCGCTTACCTGCTGTGGGCCGTTATTGTAGAGGCTTGCGAATAGCTGCGGCCCACCGGGGGCCTCCCTCAGCGACAGGGAGGTGATCGCGATGTTATTGGGCGACTTTCCTACGTTGATGTACTGCGTTTTGGCCTCTATTTGTGGCAAGGAATCTGCTCCCGCCAGCGCCCCGTCCGAGATCAGCACTACTGTGCCGTCGCCCAGTTGGCGGGCCGATGCGCCCGCGAGGGTCAGAGCCGCGCTCATGTCGGCCCGCCCGTTGCCTGCCGCGAGGCTGTGGATGGCGCTGTGTAGAACTGCCTTGTCGCCCGATGCCTGGGCAGCGGTTTGGGCTCGTGGTCCCGCCCAGATGATGGTTGCCTTGTTGTCCTCACCCAACCCGTCGATCAACCTATCGGCCTCTTTGGTGGCCTGCTCGAACCGGGGTGTGCCACCTTCTTCATCGGCGCTTTGCATGGAGGCCGACGCGTCAAGCACGAGCACGAGGTTGCCTGCCACGGCGGAGCGCGAAAGGACGAAGGGCCGGGCTAATCCCAGCACGAGGAGGATGAGTAAGAGCAATTGCAGGAGGAGGAGGAGATTGCGGCGGAGGCGTTGCCAGGGAGCGTTGGCCGTGCGGTCCATGAGGGCGCGACGCCAGAGCATGGAGGATGATACGCTCAGTTCTTCGCGGCGCAAGCGGAGCATGTAGAAGATGATTATGGGGATAGCGAGGGCCAGGAGCGCAAGCGCAACAGGTAGCAAAATGCCCATAGTTTATTGTACCATGTGGGCATGAAAGCTCAGATGCTTGACATTCTGTTGTGCCCGGCAAGTGATTGCATGTCTGCCGACCTGATCCTTGAGGCGCACGAGGTCGAAACTATTCAGTACAATGATGGCCCGGTCGAGGAGGTCAAAGAGGGGACTATCCTGTGTGCGTCATGCGGCAGAAAGTATCCCGTGGCCGAGTATGTGCCTGACTTTAGCCAACTCTTCCCCGGTGCCTTGAAGAGCGAAGCCGATTTCTGGAACGGCTGGTACGGCTTTATGTGGGACAAGAAGCACCTGGGGTTCTTCGACCATCGAGAAACGGTCGCACCGTTTCTTACGTCGGGGGTTGGCGTTCTGGATCCCGCCAGGCTGCAACACCAGGACATGCCCGGCATCCATACGATGATCGAGGCCCACCCACTTATGCGTTCCGCGAAGCGACTGCTAGAGATCGGGTGCGGGACGGGCTGGAACACCCTCTATTTCGCGAGGCAGGGGCACAATGTGGTGGCCTTCGACCCGGCATCGCGCAACGTGCAGCTTGCCAAGCGTTATGCGGTCTCTCAGGGGGAGTATGTGGAGTACATGTGCGCGGCGCAAGGGTATGTTGCCTTCAAGCCTGAGGTGTTCGATGGCGTGATCGCGTTTCATTCGCTGCACCATATCCCTCATCTGCGCCACGAACTAAACGTGGTGCGATCGTGGCTTGGAGACGGGGGTGTGATCGGCGTGGACGAGCATATTCGTAATGAGCCGATATTGGAGGGTATACGGGACGCGATGCTGGCGTGGGCCGAAGCCGAGGTTTTCCCGAAGTATCGTGATGCGGATAGCGAGGGCGATCTATCTGGGCTACCAACAGCATCCCATTCCGAGTTGGAGGGAGCAGGCAGCGAGGATGTGCTGGAGGCAGTGCTGGACAATTTCGAGCTTGCCGGCTTTTCGAGCAGATTCTATGGCCTGGATGCTTATGCTTTTCTGCAATACCTGGCTTACGAGCAAGACGAGGCGGTCTATTACAACACGGCCTATGCTGTGGATCGTCTATATAAGTTGTATAGCTCAGCGTTTCCTGAGAAGGTGGAGCTGGTGACTTTGATCGCTCGTAAGGTGGATGCTATGGGTGCCGGTGATGCTCGGACGAGCGACGAAGTGAGCGATCCTGTGATGGAGGCTCGCGCCGCGTCCGGCAAAGATAGGCCCAACTCCATAGAAAGCCTGAAGAAATACGTTGTGGAGTTGCAGGGGATTGTGGCTCAGAAGAACAAGCAGATTGAGGAACTTGAAGAGTGGGCCAGGAGCATGGAACGCGGTATCGCGGAGCAGATGCGGCTTATCAAGCGGATCGAGAGCGGGCGTGTCATGCGCCTGCTGAATATGCTGCCGGGCAACCGTAAGAGGCCTTAGGCGACGCGAATGTCTTTCACCTTTAGTTGAAGGTGTACATCACCCTTCCAGTCGCGCCGCTCGATCCCGAAGAGGAGATCTACGCGCCGCTTTTGGCGGATGGTCTCGAAGAGATGCCCGGCTCGCCACACCACCGCCTCCACAGGCGCTTTGGAGATGTTGGTCTGGTCGGCCAACATGAGCTTGAGGTGGCTGCCATCGCCCAGGGGTATGGCGTCTATCACGCGTAGATTGCGGGCCATGAAGACGGGCGACGGATTGGCCGATCCGAAGGGTGCCAGGCGGTTGAGGCTGTCGAAGGTGTGATTATTCACGTCAGCCATTGTGATTTCGGCGTCGGCCCATACGGTCGGCTGCATGTCACCGTCGTCCATTAGCTTGCTCGCAAGCTTGTTGAGCCGCTCCCCTAATTCCGCGATCCTGCTTGTCTTGACAGTAAAACCTGCGGCGGCCTCGTGCCCCCCGTACTTGACCAGCATATCTTTTAGCTCGGCCAGAGCGCTGACCATGTTGAAGTTGCGCCCGCTTCGTGCAGACCCACGACTCTCCTCAGGTCCCTCTTCCAGGATCAATGTGGGCCGCCCGAACTCCTCGGCAAGCCTGCCTGCCACCAGTCCCACCACACCGGCGGGCCAGCCTGCATCGGACATCACTATTACTTTCGTGTCCTCGTCGAGCCTGCGGGCGCGCTCGCGCGCTTGTTCGACTACTGAGTTCATGATCGCCTGCCTTCGGCAATTCTGGGCCTCCAGCTTTTGCGCGAGCACCTGCGCCTCAGCTTCATTGGTGGTCATCAGGAGCCGATAAGCCGTGCTGGCGTCGTCCACTCGCCCGGCTGCGTTGAGGCGCGGCCCGACCACGAACCCGATCCGCTCGGCGTCGACGCTCTGCATATCAACGTGGGCGAACTTGAGGAGGGTTTTCAGGCCGGGCATGCTGTGCTGCGAGATGGCAGCGATCCCCTGTGTCACGAGCGAGCGATTGGCCCCCTTGAGAGGCACTACATCGGCCACGGTGCCGATGGCTACCAGGCCAAGCAAATCGAGGTTTCTGAGCGCCGGAGGCTTACCGAGCCGCTTCACCAGGGCGCGCACTAGCTGGTAGGCGACGCCCACCCCGGCCAGGTCGTGGTAGCATTCGCAGCCGGGTGCTGCCTGCTTGGGATTGATGCACGCTGCTGCTTCGGGGAGTTCGTCGGGTAGATGGTGGTGGTCGGTCACGACAACGTCCAGTCCTGCGCGGTGAGCCTCGGCCACCTCGTCTCTGCCTGAGATGCCGCAATCGACGGTAATAAGGAGTTTCGCTCCACGACGGGCGATTTCGGCGACAGCGAGGGCGTTCAGCCCGTAACCTTCGGTTGTTCGGTTGGGTATATAAGGTTCGGCTTGCGCGCCGAAATGGCGCAGGGCAAGTGTCAGAAGAGAGGTAGATGTAACACCGTCGGCATCGAAGTCGCCGTAGACCACGATCCGCTCGTTATCGCTTATGGCACGAGCAATACGCTCGACAGCCGCGCTCATGCCTGTCAATTGCAAGGGGTCAGGATAGCTGGCGAGGTCGGGGGGCTTGACGAAAGCCTCCACATCCTGTGGTTCGGTGATGCCGCGATTAGCCATCACGCGCACCATGAGTGGAGTAAGCTCCAGGTGCTGTAGGCTTGATTGTATGCGCCGTAGCTGTAAGGGATCAGGCTCCGGGTATACTTCCCAGAGCGAGGGTCGGGCTTCCAAATTGTCGCTCTCTATAAGCTCTTTTCCACAATGCTCTCACGAATTACACATTCGTCTCTGCTGAGATCATAGCACACCGGATCGTGTGACCGCAACAGGGGAGAGCACTGGTTAGGACCATCTTCGGGGTCGGAACGAGACTTATCTCACTTGTGCGTAACCTTTGTGCGTCGTATGATTAGCAGAGGGGTTTCGTATTACCTTCGTCATTCGTCATTCGTCTTGTGTGCAACATGGTTGGAATGGTGCATCAAACCGAGCAAGTCCAGCACGGGTGGGCGACCTTTGCTCCCGAAGAGTTCGTCGGGCAAAGGCCAGGCCGGTCTGCGCGTCCTATCCTCTCTGCGATAACCGAAATCAACGATTTGCTCCTTTCGCCTGAGAGCCAGCACGATCTTTTTGTGTCTATCGCTCAGGTTTGTGCTCGCGCCCTTGACTATCCTTTTGTGTCGGTGCTCCTTTTTGATGACGATCTGCAGCACATTCAAGTAGCCGGTATCAACGACCCTGATATTAATCTATTGATGGTCAGGCGTGGGTCGGATGTCGTGTACAGGCCGGTGTTCCCGCTTTCAGTGTTACGCGATCTCCCGTGGATGAAGGCTGTGCGCGATGGTATGATCGTTGTTACGACCAGGCCCCAGGAGCTTATAACGCCCTTTGCTACGGCAGTAAGCGCTCGCACCCTGGTTCGCAGGTTGGGGATCGTGCAAGGTATTGTGATCCCGCTCATTGTACGGGGCAAGATGGTAGGCGCGCTCAAGGTTGGTTCGAGACGGGCTGAGTACGAGCCTGGAGAGCGTAACGATCTCCTCTCGTTGGCCCACCATACAGCGCTAGCGCAAGAGCTGTGGCGACTGTATGATCGTGCGGAGGGTCGTACCGCCATTCTTAAGAGGCTGCATACTCTCTCGCAGACGATTACCGGCATACTCGACCTTGATATGCTGTACCAGGAAATCGTGAAGGCAGCGGGCAGGCTTGCACCCATAGATTTCTGCACTGTCAATATTCTCACGCCTGACCGCAAGGGCTACAGGAATCATGCCGCCTGGGGCGAGGGGCTGCGCTCCGAAGTGCTGGGCGGTATTCGCAGTATAGATATCTTCCCGCGCGAGATGATACGCCGCGCACTGGCAGGCAAGCCGATGCTGGTGGCCGATCTCAGTAAGTACCCGGCGGCCAGGAAGCGACTCAGCCACCGGAATGCCGGCGCAGTGGCTGTCTTTACCTTCAGGTCCGAGGGCAGACCGATTGGCTTCATAACGGTGGGCCGCGATGAACCGGGTGAATGGGAAAGCGAAACGGTTGAGATGCTGAATGAGTTGGCGGAATATGTGGCGGTGGCTTTCACTAATGCGCGCCGCTATGCTGAGGCAACACGCCAGGCCGCCGTCCAGACAGCCCTCGCGGAGAGTGCTCGCATGATCGCTCGTGCCGAGACACGCAGCGTTATCCAGGCAATTGTGGAGGCTGGGAGCCGCCTCTTCATGGACTCGCGCTTCGCGTTGCTTCTACCCGATGCTGCCGGTGACCTCATTTGCGTGGCCGCACATGGCCCCGGCACCGAGGACGTGCTGGGCTTCTGGGTGCATAAGGGCGAGGGCTTGGCAGGCATCGTTTTCGAGAGTGGCAAGCCTGCGATGACGGAGGATATACAGGCCGAGGCAAGCTCGGCGCGCAAGGATATAGATGAGCGCGCCCACTTCCACTCGTATATGGCCGTACCAATGACGGATGAGATCGGTACGATAGGGGTGCTGGTGGCGGGGCACCACGAGCGTGGCCTCTATACAGAGAGCGACCTTACGTTGTTGAACACCCTTGCCGACCATGCCACCATCGCGATGCAGAACGAGCGCTTGCTGACCGAGGCGCGGCGCACGGCGACCGAACAGGAGACGCTAGCTGAGAGCGCGCGCCTGATCGCCAGGGCCGAAACAGAAACTGTGCTGCAAACTATTGTGCAGGCAGGCAACGCGCTTGTTCTGGGTTCGCAGTTCGCCGCGCTTCTGCCGGACAACGACGGCAACCTGGTATGTGTAGCTGCCTTTGGTCCCCAAACCGACAGGATCATAGGGTATAAGATCAAGAAAGGCCAGGGCCTGTTGGGTCGCGTGTTCATGCATGGCGAGCCGATGCTGGTTGAGGATATCCAGACGGCACCAGGTTCGGCCTACGGACAGGCTGAGGTGAAGGCGGGATTCCGCTCGTGGATGGCTGTGCCGATGATGTCCGAGCAGGGGTCAATCGGAGTGCTGGCGGCCACTCACGCTCAGCCAGGTCTTTATACCGCGGCGCACCTGAATCTCGTCAGCACGCTGGCCGATCACGCCACTATAGCTCTCGAAAATCAGCGGCTTCTGCAAGATGCCAATCGGCAGGCCACCGAGCAAGCAGCGTTGGCCGAAAGCGCCAATGCGATTGCCCGCCTGGACGTGGAGACGGTGCTGAACACAATCGTCTCAAGGGCCAGTGAGATAGTGCAGTTGTCGCGCTGTAGCGTCTTTCTCTATGAAGAGGAAACCGGCGTGCTTAAATGGGCGGCCGGGGTTGATTCACCACCTGAGCTGCAGGCCGAGGCCTTCCCGGCTACCGATGGCCTCATGGGAGAAGCATTTTCCACGGGCAAGCCTGTGCTGGTGGACGACATAACCGTGGACCGGAGAGCCACTGCGCGCCACATGCTGGAACCTACCGGTACAAGATCTTTTCTGTGCGTGCCTTTGCGGTGGGGGTCAAACACAACCGGCGTGTTGCTGACGACCCACCGCGAGGTAGGTATTTTTACTCCTCATGATAGCGATCTGCTTTGCACCTTCGCGGACTACGCAGCTATAGCCCTTTCCAACGCACGATTCTATGCCAGCCTTCAGCAGCGCGAGGAGGAACGCGCATACCTCCTGCGCAAACTTATGAGCGGGCAGGAAGCCGAGCGGCGACGCGTGGCCGTGGACATCCATGATGGCCCCTTGCAGTCTATAGGTGTCAATATCCTGGCTATAGATCGTATTCGTAAGCTGATGGACATTGGCCGTAGCTCTGATGCTCTTGCTGAACTGGTGCAGGTGCGCGAAGGGATGTCGGCGGTAGTGCAGGAATTACGCGATGTGATCAACGACCTGCGGCCGGTAGTGCTGGAGAACCTGGGTCTGGTGGCGGCCACCGGGGCCTACCTCAAGCACTTCCGGGAGCACTCCGATATCCACGTACACCTGGAAGACAAGCTCGACGGCCAACGATTGCCTGCCTCGAAAGAAGTAGTGTTCTTCAGGCTTCTGCAAGAGGCGCTCACCAATGTGCGAAAGCACGCGAGCGCCGGCTCGGTGTGGGTGACTTTCGATGTGGCGGGCGGAGTGTTCAGGATGAGTGTTACAGATAACGGGCTTGGCTTCGACCCGAAATCGATGGCGCGCTCGCGCGATAGTGGGCATATTGGACTCCACAGTATGCAGGAACGGATCGAGGCCATTGGTGGTGGCATGGAGATCGAGAGCACCGAAGGACAGGGAACCCGCCTGACGTTCCGGGCAAACTTGTAAGTGCGGAGTATGGAGTGCGGAATGCGGAGTTTGAGGTTTGTTGAGCGGGACTTTGGCGCTATAATTACTGCTGTTGGCGCATTCCGCAGCCCATATTCCGAACCCCGCATTTAGTTATGCCGCGCATTTACACCTGGCAACACACCGTCCGCAACTATGAAGGCGATGCCTGGGGGCAGTTGCAGCCCTCGGGTATTTTGCGCTTGCTGGAGCGCTCGGCGATCATCGCTGCGGCGGAGGGGGGCTACGGGCGCGAGTTCCATGACGAGCATAATACGGCGTGGGTGGTGCGTAGGATGAAGCTGCTGATGCCCTCGGTGGCTCATGCTAACGACGATCTGGAGATCACGACGTGGGCTTCGCACTTTGTGCGAGTGCGCGGCGGACGCGAGTACCGCGTTCAGAACCTTGATACCGACCAGCAGATCGCTCATGCTATCGCCGAATGGGTGTACATAGACAGGGCTACGGGTGCTCCCAGGGCTATCCCGGCGTCGGTGGGGGTCGATTTTGACGTGCCCGGTGCACCGCTTGGCAACTACGAGCCGCCCGCCGTTGCATCGCTGGATAGTCCACGGGAGTTCGTGGACACGAGACGTGCTGAGTGGTATGAAGCCGATACTATGGGCCATGTGAACAACGCAGTGTATGCCGATTGGCTGGATGCGGCGACGAGGCTGGCTATGGAGGAGATGGGGTGGCCTATTGTGAGGCTGAAGGCTGATGGGTTCCAACTACGGGCTGAATATCTCTACCTCGATTATAAGAGCCCGGTGCTTCCCGGTGAGCGGCTGGTGGTGACTACCCGGCTGGTGGGCATGGAAGGTAGATTGTGCGCTACCAGCCACTCGATAGCGCGGGCCGAGGATGGGACGGAAGCGGCATTAGCGGAGTATGTGTATGGGTGGGCAGATGAGGCGGGTGAGCCTTTGGAGCCGCCTGTTGGCTGGGGTTGATATAATTGGCTCATGTTTGATAAGTCGGCTCGCTTCTATGATGCTGTTTATGCGTGGAAGGACTATGCGGGCGAGAGTGTGCGGCTGCATACTTTGATAGAGGAGAAGGCGCAGAGGCTAGCGGGTACGTTGCTTGATGTGGCTTGCGGCACCGGGGCGCATCTGGCTTACCTTCGGGAGCACTATGAGGTGGAGGGGCTTGACCTGAATGCTGAGTTGCTTGATGTAGCTCACGAGCGTTTGCCAGGGGTGCCTCTGCACCTGGGGAATATGCTCGATTTTGATCTGGGACGCACGTTCGATGTGGTGACCTGCCTCTTCTCGGCTATCGCTTATGTCGGGACTATCGATAATCTGCATATGGCGGTGGGCAATTTGGCCCGGCACGTCGCGAAGGGCGGGGTTTTGATTGTTGAGCCCTGGGCCGCGCCTGATGGATTTGTGATTGATGGCAAGCCCCATGCGCACTTCACCGATTGGCCTGATGTGAAGGTTGCGCGGATGAGTATGAGCGCAAAGCGGGATAACATATCGGTGCTGCACTTTCATTATCTGGTTGGGACTCCTGAGGGCATTGACTACTTCACTGAAACACATGAATTAGGGCTGTTCACGCATGCCGAGTATTTGGACGCGTTCAAGAGCGCGGGATTTGAGGTGAGCTACGACCCTGAGGGGTTGATGGGGCGCGGACTGTATATCGGCGTTAGTTCTTAGCTTCGTTCTCCATTCGCTTGTGCAGGAGGATCAGCACCGCCGCTTCGTCGGGGGGTAGCCCATCCAGTTCTCTGGCTATGGATTTCTTTGGCGGGGTTTGCAGGTCGTCGAGAAGAGTGCCCTCGAGGTAGGATCGATTATGGCGGGGTGGACGTAGCATTTACGGCAGATGGCGGGGGTATTGCCGAGGCGGGCGGCTACCTGGTCTACGGCGACTACTACGTTGTGCCTGGACTCGGTTTTGGTGTTGGCGGGTTCCATCTCCTGAAGGGCGGCGGCTGCGAGCACGGTGCCTGCCCAGGTTCTGAAGTCCTTGGCGGTGAAGTCGTGGCCGCTGATCTCTTTGAGGTAATCGTTTACGTCGCCTGAGTCTATATTGTGGCGCTGGCCGTCGTCATCAACGTAGCCGAATAGCTCCTGGCCGGGGAGGTCCTGGCAACGCCTGACGACGCGGGCAAGACGCCTGTCTTTGACGCTTATGCTGTGGGTCTTGCCGCTTTTGCCTCTGAACTTGAAGCGGAGTTGAGCGCCGTCTACTTTGACGTGCCTGTTGCGCAGGGTGGTGAGGCCGAAGGATTTGTTGGCGCGGGCGTATTCCTCGTTTCCTACACGGATGAGGGTGGTTTCGAGGAGGCAGACCACGGTGGCAAGCACCTTCATGTGGGGAAGGCCGGAGAGGGCCATATCGTGTTCGACACGCTCGCGGATGGCGGGGAGGGCTTTGCCGAAATCGATCATCCGCTCGTACTTGGCCTGGTCGCGTACTTCGCGCCACCTGGGATGGTAGCGGTACTGCTTGCGGCCTTTGTCGTCGAGGCCGGTGGCCTGGATGTGACCGTTGGGGATTGGAGAGATCCAGACCTCGCGCCATGCGGGAGGGATCACGAGAGCTTTAATGCGGGCGAGGGTCTATTTGTTGGTGACAGGCTCACCGTCGGGGTTGGTGTAGTGCCAGCCTCTGGCGGCGCGCCTGCGCTTGATGCCGGGCCTTTTGTCGGTAACATAGCGCAGGTGGGCTTCTTTGGCCGCTTCTCTGGCTTCTTCCTGTATGCTTACCACTGGTTGATCCTTTCTATGCCGGTGGAGTTGAGGGATGCGTGTACCTTTGGGTAGTTATTTCGTGTTTTTGCCGGGTTTGGGTGGCTCTTGTTGTGAGATGGTTGAATTTTCCCCCGTTAACTAAATGGCCATGGTTGAGTAAAACGGGACAGGTTTTGGGGTGTACTTTCGGGTGGTTTTTACAGTTTGAAGTTTGAGGTTGACGTGTGGAGCATGTTGTTTGGGTTCTTGGGTAAATGGTCTAGGGTTTGTGCTGGCTCAGATGGGAATCCGCGCTGTATACGACCTCCCTGAGAGCGAGGCATGCCTCGCCCCTACAGGTCTTTGCTTTGTTGAGCGGTTACTGGCAAGTGGCGTGCCAGAATGAGGTGGGGTATAATCCGGTTGCTGCCGGTGGTGTATTATGCAGGGCTGTGTATGGATGATCTTCAGACTATTATTGGCCGGGTGGCGGCTGTACAGAACGGGTTCGTGCCCATCAGGGCAGAGGCCGAGCGCTTGGTGGCGGGGCACAGTACCACCGATAGCTTGAGTATGGCGCGGACGCTGCTTGAGGAGCAGGCGTACCAGGCTCGCGCACTGGGCACTTTTGTGCTGGGGAAGATCGCACATGAAGCGCCTGAGGCGTTTGCTTTATTGCTGGAAAGTGTGAGTCACGATCCCGATTGGAGGGTGCAGGAGATACTGGCGATGGCGTTCGATAGCTATTGCGCCAATATCGGGTATGAGGCCGCGCTGCCTGTTATCGAGCAGTGGATGGCGCATTCAAATCCGAACGTGCGGCGGGCGGCGTCGGAGGGGTTGAGGATCTGGACGGCCCGCCCATATTTTCGAGAGCACGCACAGGTGGCGATTGCGCTGTTGAGCAGGTTGAAGGCGGACAAGAGTGAGTATGTGAGGAAGTCGGCGGGGAACGCTCTGCGAGATATCAGCCGCAAGTATGGGCCACTTGTGAAGGATGAGGTTGGCATATGGGACCTTTCGGACAAGCGAGTGGCCCATACTTATAAGCTGGCGGCGCGGTTTCTTGATTAGTTTGGGACGCTAATTTACACTGCATCCATGTTCCCATATACATTTGACAAGCGGCCCGATCTGAGAGAGGAGATGGGCGCGATCCCACAGCGGGTGTGGCCTGCGTTCATGATGGAGGACGTGATCTCGGACCGCTACTGGCACTCACTTTACACCGTGTTCCCCGAGTACCAGAGCGCGCTTGTGGACGAGGAGGGGAAGGTGATCGCCACGGCACATACGATCCCCCTCAGGTGGGATGGCAAGCCGTGGACGCTGCCTCCGGGGTGGGACGAGGTGATAGCCTGGGGTTTCGCGGACCACGCGGCGGGACGGGAGCCTAACACGCTGTCGGCTCTCTCGGCTGAGATCGTGCCTGAGTACCAGGGGAAGGGTTTGAGCGCGGAGCCTCTGAAGCAGATGCGCAGGATCGCGGAAGCGCATGGGTTTGGCTCCCTGATTGCACCCGTGAGGCCGACGTTGAAGGCGCGCTACCCGCTGGTGCCCTTCGAGCAGTACGTGTACTGGACGCGCGAGGATGGGTTGCCTTTTGACCCATGGATGCGGGTGCATGCGCGATTGGGGGCCGAGATCGTGAAGACCGCGCCACGGTCTATGTACGTGCCGGGTAGGGTGGTCGATTGGGAGAAGTGGACCGGGATGAAGTTCCCGGAGTTGGGGCAGTACGTGGTGGAAGGCGCGCTTCAACCAGTGTCAATTGACCGGGAGCGGGACCTGGGGGAGTATTATGATCCTAATGTTTGGATGAGGCACAGGGTGACGAGTGACAAGTGACGAGTGAGGAGTGGGAAGACGTATTGCGTACTTCGTACTGCGTATTGCTTAGGATCTCGTGGCATTGGTTTATGATCTATGGACCGGGCGGGACAAGCCTGTCGATAGCTCGTTTGGCTGGAGAGCCTGAGTGTGTCGCTGGAGAGAGTGCGAACGGAGGTGGTGAACGTGCTGAATGATTTTAGTGAGTTTGCGATGGGGCCATCGGGGGAGGGTTCGTCCGGTGGGTCTGTGAGTGGGCTTCCGGTGGCGATGCTGAAGACGTCGTTCGACTATTTGATATGGGCGCGTGACCAGTTGCTGCCCTCGATACAGGGGTTGGAGGCGGGGCAATTGAAGGAAGTGCCTGCGGAGTTGCAGAAGGGAGTGTATGGGTCGCTGCACGACACGCTGGCACACATGGCGCAGTCGGAGTGGCTGTGGATAGAGCGGTGCCGGGGGGAGTTGCCGTTGCGGCTGCCGAAGGGGGAGGATTTCAAAGACCTGACCGCTATCATTGATTGGTGGAACACGGTGCATGCGGAGGCCGTGCAGTATTTGAACGTGATCGGGGAAGACGATCTTGAGAGCGAGATCACGTATTTAGCGCCCGATGGGAAGCGGCGCACGCGCAAAGTGTGGCATATGCTGTTGCAGGTGTCGAACCACCAGACCGAGCACCGGGCGCAGGTGGCTACTATGCTTGGGAGCCTGGGGTTGGAGGTGCCGCCGACCGATCTCGTGGTCTATTTGAGCCAGCAGGGATGAGCCAGAGGGGACAGGAGCGGGGTTTGCTGTGGGCGCTGCTCGCGCTTTCGGTGGTGGGTGCGTTCGCGGCGTTCTTACTTATGGATGGTGCGGGCTACATCAGGGGATCGGTGGAGGGTTTGCCTGCCGGGTACTGGTTGTATCTGGGGCTTGAGGCGGTTTCGATGGGGGTGTTTTTCTACGTGCTGTCGCGCATATTTCACCAGAGGTCGAAGTGGAACCGGGTGCTGCTGACGGCGCTGCTTGGTGGGTTCAACGTCGTTTTGACGTTGGTGCAGATCTCCAGGGAGGGGTGGCTGGGAAGGGATGTGCTTGCGCTGGGGGCAGGGGCCGGGATGCTGGTGGTGGCTGCTGTGTTTGTTCTTGAGCCTGCTGTTTAGCTTGCTTGTGCTACAATGTATTGCTTGTGGCGGGATTTGTCTTGCTCTGGACGCTTGCTCTGGAATAGGATTGGTGCTGATGATTAAAGGCTCTGTAGTTCGTTCTCGATGGCGCGGTAATGGTGGTGGCGCTCTCTCCGTGGGTCTCCTTCTGGTGGCGCTGGTGTGTCTGGCGGCTTGCGATTTGTCGGGCGCGCCTACGCCGGTGCCGACAGTGGACCCTCTCGCGCAGGCGCTCTCGGAGATCCCGGCGGCCCCGGCGATCAATATCCGCGATGATTGGGCTGGGCTATCGAAGTCCTCTCCACAGTTGGCCCACTATTTGCTCGACCGCACGGTTGATGGGCTTACGGGGACGGCTGAGTTCTCGGCGGGGACTGAACCTGTGACGACCACAGCCGAGATAACGATCCCTGAGAGCGTTGTGCAGGACTTCCTAGGGAAGCTGGCCGCCGTGCCGCTCAAAGAGGGCATTTACACCCCTAAGATCGACCATACTGACGATTCTCCCAATATCTCGATTACGATACAGGTCGATTCCGGGATAGTGTCGTTCTACAGCCAGTCGCAGGGTGACGACCACCTTCCGTGGGGAGCCAGTATCGCCAACAAGATTTACGTGATCGATACGCCCGATGTGGCCCAGGCCCTGGCTTTGCTCGAGCCTTATCTCAAGAAGGATGTGCTTCAACAGGTTATTGATGAGGCGGCGAACCGGTAGTGGTTGCGCTCCAGTGACAACATATAGGCCAGTGAGGCGACTATGAGCCCAAAGAACAGTGTAGACGACGAAATAGAGCAAGACGCGTTGGAGGCAGCGAGGCTTGGTCCCTCGCCTTTCGCGGGAATGCGCACGCCCCGTTGGATGTGGGGCTGGCTGCTGGGCGCGGTGTTTCTGCTGTTCCTCTATTTAGTCAGGGGGGTACTGGGTCCGTTTATTATCGCGGGGGTGCTGGCCTACATATTTAGCATGGTGGTGGACCAGGTGCAGGAGCGCTTTCGGTGGCCCCGCTGGCTGACCGTGGCGCTGCTGTATGTGGTGGTGCTTGGGGCCATAGGGGTGGGGCTGTACTTCGGGGCGGAAGCTATATTCGAGCAGACGCGGGACTTTATCAACCAGGGGCCTAACCTGGTTGAGCAGAGCCTTCGGCAGATCATAGGCGACCAGTCGTACACCTTCGCGGGCATGACCCTGGATGCCAAGAGTCTGGCCGACAGGATCAATGCCGGCCTGAGCGACTACCTGGGGAACGGAGGCACAGGCGACATACTCACGTTCGCGCGCGGTGTGGGGGTGCGGCTGCTCGATACTCTGCTTGCGCTTATCGTGACTTTCTACTTGTTATTGAACGGCGGCGCGTTTGGGGCTTACCTGCTCAGGTTCGTGCCTGAGGGATCTAGGGCGCGCACGGGTTACGTGGCGGGACGCATACATACCGTGCTTGGGGCGTATTTGCGCGGGCAGCTCTTGCTGATACTGCTGATGTCGGTGGTGTCGTTCATCGTGTTGCAGTTCGTATTCAATGTGCCATTCGCGATACCACTGGCTGTTCTGACCGGGTTCCTTGAGATTTTGCCGCTGGTTGGGCCTGCTATCGCTACGGTGCTGGCCGGAGGCGTGGCGCTGGGAGCGCATGGCTTTGGGGCGGCGATTGGGGTTGTGATCGCGTACTTTATTCTGCGCGAGCTTGAGGATAACCTGGTCATGCCTATGGTAGTGGGGAGAGCGGTGGAACTTCAGCCGGTGATCACGATCTTCGCGGTGCTGGCCGGGGGGCAGGTGGCGGGGATACTGGGGATGCTGCTGGCCGTTCCCGCTGCGGCGGCTATTAAGGTGATACTGGATTTCCTGTACCCCGCTGATGGAGGTGCGGCTGTATCGCAGGCACAAAAGGGGTTAGAGGTGGCCCGCCAGGAAGCCGAAGCGCGAGGAGAGGTGCCGGAAGAAGAGCCGTCATTGCAGAGAGGCCGCAGTTGATAGATAATGAGGGTGACTCTTTTGTAAAAGGACTCTCTACGAAGAATCTGATCTCCTGTGTTTCTGCGGTCGGTTGCGGGTGGTTCTGAGTAGAGTAGGATAGATTGTGCGTTCAGTAGGGCATATGATAATGTGTGGGTCCCGGAACTTACGTCGATTTGTCATTCTGAGCGGTAGCGAAGAATGACAAAAGCAAGCTGGGGAGGCTTATTTAGCGGTGGCGCGTGTCGACAGAGTGTCAACTCATTGTAGGAAACAGTCGATGGCTGGCTAAAGAAGGCATGAAGCAGTATTACCTACATATACTGACCAACGCTACGCGCACCCTTTATGTTGGCGTGACCAACGGCTTTGAGCGTCGGGTGTACGAGCATAAGAATAAGCTGATTGAGGGCTTCACATCGCGATACAACATTACTTGGTTGGTGTATTACGCTGAGAGTAATGATATTCGTGAGGTGATTGCTCGCGAAAAGCAAATCAAGGGTTGGACTCGTGAGAAGAAGGTTAGCCTAATAACCGAGTTCAACCCATAATGGCGCGATCTCGCCGCCGACTGGTACAATGATTGATGGCGGTTAGTAGAATACTAGGTTTCTGCTTCTGTGTAAGGCTCATGTTTGTGTTCTGCAATTCCATTTCGTTTGATGGTCCTACTTGGCCGAGCTTATGCGACTGTGCCCACAAACTAACGTTGATTTGTCATTCTGAGCTTGTGAAGAATTTAAAATGCAGACATGCCACTCAACCATCATCCAAGATTCTGAGCGATAGCGAAGAATGACAAAGGGATGCAGGAGAGGCGCTTTTGAACATTTGCTTGCAACCTGCCCCGCTCAAAATGATTGAAACTACAACATTACTAGACCCAAGTTCTATCTTGTAAGGAGAATCGAAACATGGCAACCTCAACCACTAATCCACAATCCGCAACATCCAACCCGCAATCGCATAAGTGGGTGTATTTGTTCCATGAGGGGACCGCCAAGCAGCGCGACTTGCTGGGGGGCAAAGGGGCGGGCCTGGCCGAGATGACCAACGCCGGGCTGCCTGTGCCTCCTGGGTTTACTATTACTACGGAGGCGTGCCGCGCCTTCTACGCGAACGGCGAGAAGTTCCCGGATGGCATGTGGGATCAGGCTATGGAAGCGCTACGCGTTGTGGAGGGCGAAACTGGTAAGAAACTGGGCGACCCTCAGAACCCATTGCTGGTGTCGGTGCGCTCAGGGGCCAAGTTCTCGATGCCGGGTATGATGGACACCGTGCTCAACCTGGGGCTGAACCCGGAGACATTGCAGGGATTGGTCAAGCTGACCGGCAACGAGCGATTTGGTTATGATGCCTATCGCCGTTTCATCCAGTTGTTCGGGCGTATCGTGATGGGTGTGGAAGCGCCTGTGTTCGATGATTTGCTCGACAAGATGAAGGAGGAGCGAGGCGTGTCGCTCGATACCGAGTTGATAGCCGGCGACCTGCGCACGCTGGTGGACCAGTTCAAGGCAGCGGTCAAGCGCGAAACGGGCAAAGATTTCCCCGACGATCCATACGAGCAATTGAG
Source organism: uncultured Chloroflexia bacterium (assembly GCA_963797095.1). Taxonomy (GTDB): domain Bacteria; phylum Chloroflexota; class Chloroflexia; order QHBQ01; family JADMIH01; genus JADMIH01. The sequence goes on from CAWCNY010000002.1 coordinate 1,302,305, forward strand.
GATGGCTATCCAGGCTGTGTTCAACTCGTGGAACTCGCCTCGCGCTTTCGCCTATAGGAAGGCGCAAGATATACCGGACGACCTGGGCACGGCGGTCAATGTGGTGATGATGGTGTTCGGGAATATGGGCAACGACTCGGGCACGGGCGTGGCCTTCACGCGCAATCCCTCCACGGGTGACGAAAAATTGTACGGCGAGTTCCTGGTGAACGCTCAGGGAGAGGACGTGGTGGCGGGTATTCGCACACCCCAGAAGATCGCTCAGTTGGAAGAGGAGATGCCCGAAGTTTACAGGCAGTTCGATGAGATCGGGCGCAGGTTGGAGCAGCATTACAGGGATATGCAGGACCTGGAGTTCACGGTCGAGCGCGGCAAGCTGTATATGTTGCAGACGCGCTCAGGCAAAAGGACTGCGGCGGCGGCGGTCAAGATCGCGGTCGATATGGTGAACGAGGGGCTGATCAGCAAGGAGGAGGCGGTGCAGCGTGTAGAGCCTGCGCACGTGGTGCAACTGCTGCTGCCCCGGTTTGACGATAAGGACAAGGAGCGCGCCAGCAACGAAGGTAAATTGCTGGCGGTGGGGTTGAACGCCGCACCTGGAGCCGCGGTTGGCAAGGCCATTTTCTCGGCGGACAAAGCTGAGGAGGTGGGACATTCGGGGCAGGCCGTGGTGCTGGTGCGCGAGGAGACTAACCCAGAGGACGTGCACGGCATGATCGCGTCGAAGGGCGTGCTGACCCAGCGCGGCGGGGCGACTTCGCACGCTGCTGTGGTGGCCCGGCAGTTCGGCAAGGTGTGCGTGGCGGGAGCCGAGAAGGGCGGCCTGCTGATCAACGACGAAGAAGGGTATCTGACCGCACATGGGGTGACCGTGCGCGAAGGCGAAACGATCTCGATAGACGGGACTACGGGCGAGGTGTTCGCGGGGGCGATTGCTCTTATCGAGCCTAATTACGAGGAAGAGATCGACCTGATTACGCTGCTTGAGTGGGCTGATAGCGCACGCAAGCTGGGTGTGTGGGCCAACGCCGACTACCCACGCGATGCGGTGAAAGCGGTGGCGTTCGGGGCCGAGGGGATCGGGCTTTGCCGAACGGAGCATATGTTCTTCGAGGAGGAGCGGCTGCCTGTCGTGCGCCAAATGATCCTGTCGGCTTCGGAGGCGACCCGCCTGGACAACGCGCTGGCGAGCGCGCAGACCGCGCTGGCGAAGCTTTCTGCGGAATCGGAGAAGCGTGGAGAGGCCGAAGCGGAGGTGAAGAAGGCGCAGGCCGATATCGATGCGTCCGAAGCGCACCGCGATTACCACGACGCGCTTGCCCAGTTGGAGAAGATACAGCAAGGCGACTTCTACGGCATCTTGAAGGCAATGGGCGGTCGCCCCACGGTGATCCGCTTGCTCGATCCGCCTTTGCATGAATTCCTGCCTTCGTATGATGAACTGCTGGTGGAGACTACCGAGTTGAGGATGTCGGGCAAAGAGAACGCGCCTGAGTACAAGGAGGCTATGCACCTGCTTGGCATTGTGGGGCAGATGCGCGAGCAGAACCCTATGCTAGGTCTGCGCGGCTGCCGCCTTGGGATCATGTTCCCGGCTATCAACGATATGCAGGTGAGGGCTATCTTGAAGGCGTCCAACCAACTGCTGAACGAGGGGCTGGAGTCGCACCCTGAGATAATGATCCCGCTGGTGGGTCATGTGAACGAGTTGAAGCGGGTGCGCGAGCAACTTGTGGGGATCGCGAAGGATGTGGAGAAGGAAGCGGGCCGAGATCTGCCTTATAAGTTCGGGACGATGATCGAGATCCCTCGGGCTGCACTTACGGCGGGTGAGATCGCGGAGTACGCGGAGTTCTTCTCGTTCGGAACGAACGACCTGACGCAGACCACGTTCGGCTATTCGAGAGATGATGCCGAGGGCAAGTTCCTGTTGCAGTATGTGGAAATGGGTATCCTGCCGGAGAACCCGTTCCAAACGCTGGATAGGGGTGGTGTGGGCGCGCTGGTGAGGATGGCGACCGAGCAGGGCCGCAAGACCCGACCTGAATTGAAGGTGGGGATCTGCGGAGAACACGGCGGCGACCCATCGTCGATCCACTTCTGCCACGAGGTCGGGCTGAACTATGTGTCGTGCTCGCCCTATCGTGTGCCGGTGGCTCGGTTGGCGGCTGCGCAGGCTGCTTTGGAGGCCGGAGAGAAGGACAAGTAAACTCTTTTGTACACGAAGATACGAAGCATAACGAAGGGCACGAAGGAATAAAGGGTTTAGGGCTATGGCGATAAAAGGGAGTAACCTGGCGGGGATGCATAATAGTGCTCTGGACGAAGAGCTTGATGTGCTTTCTTATGCTGTAATCGGTGCGGCTATCGAAGTTCATCGTTTGCTTGGCCCAGGTTTCCCGGAATCGGTTTACGAGGAAGCTCTCTGTTTTGAATTGGAATTGCGTGGTATCCACTGCGCCAGGCAGGTACCTATCCACATCACTTATAAAAGTCGTGACGTGGGCGAAGGCAGGATCGATATACTCGTAGATAATAGTCTGGTTGTGGAGTTGAAAGCTGTTGAGGCATTTTCGCCAATGCACGTTGCACAAGTGCTCTCGTATCTCAAGGCGACCAAGAATAGAGTAGGGTTATTGCTCAATTTCAATGTGTTACGGCTAAAAGAAGGCGGCATCAAACGCTACATATACGACCCTTAATACCCTAAGTTCCTTCGTGCCCTTCGTTATTCTTCGTATCTTCGTGTACAAGAAACTGAATCTATGACCAATATGAAAAGCTATACAGTGCGCGATCGGTTGGAAGGGGAGGAGTATGAGCGACTCTCTCCTTTGTCGGCCAAGGCGGCGGAGGCTACCCGGCCTGTGCCTGAGGAGGAGTCGCCTGTGCGGACGGCCTTCCAGCGCGACCGCGACCGGATCATCCACTCTAAGGCGTTCCGGCGACTGAAGCATAAGACGCAGGTCTTTATCGGGCCGATCAACGACCACTACCGGACGCGTCTCACCCACACACTTGAGATGTCGCAGATCGCACGCACTCTGGCGCGGGCGCTTCGGCTGAACGAGGATTTGACCGAGGTGGTCGCGCTGGCCCATGATCTGGGGCACACTCCGTTCGGGCACGCCGGTGAGGACGCGCTCCGGCATATCTACGACCCGGAGTTCAAGCATAACCGCCAGTCGCTCCGCATCGTGGACTACCTGGCGAACAGCGGCGAAGGTCTCAATCTCACTAACGACGTGCGCAATGCCCTCGTCGCTTCAACGCCGGTCGAGGAGAGCCTCGCTGCCGAGGGGAAGGGGTACGACTCCATCGAGTCGAAGATCGTCAAACTTGCCGATACCATCGCCTATATCAACCATGATACAGACGATGCTCTTCGCGCCCGAATAATTACCCAGTCGGATATACCGCCAATCGTGAACGAGGTGCTTGGGTTGACCAATGCGCGGCGCATCAACACACTCGTAGTTGACATAATAGAGCAAAACTGGCACCTGGCCTACCCAGGGTCGGACCTGGCTTCGCGAGATCGGTGCTCGGTTGAGCTAACTATCAGTCCTCACATCCAGGAAGCCGCCGATATCCTGAAGCAGTTTCTTTATCATAGGGTGTACACCGGGTCGGAGGCGAAGGCAGAGGTGCACAAAGTGGACCACCTCATTCAAACTCTTTTCGATTACTTCTGCGCCCATATAGGCGAGCTACCACCGGAGATGCGCGACAACCCGCGCGGCGAGCCTAGGGAGCGGCTGGTGGTGGACTACATTTCAGGGATGACCGACCGCTTCGCGATTGCTACTTTCGAGCGGCTTTTTGTGCCACGATCCTGGGATAGTTAGCCGGTAGTCGGTCACGCGTCCTCCGACTACCGGCTACAGTTTAGGCCATTTCTTCTGCCGGGCCGCTTGTCAGGCCCGTTTTCTTTTGCCTGCGCTTCTTGATCTGCTCGGAGAGCCAGGGGAAGGAGAGGCCCAGGCTCGCCAGGGTGTTTAGCGGCGCGAAGATATCTATGTTGCCCAGATTGAAGCCGCCGCTCTCCTGGGCCTGACCATCTACGGTCACCTGAACCAGTCCGGACCAGATCTGTCCTTCTATGGATTGGTCGCTCCATGTGGGCTTGCCTTGAGCGACCAGGCTGACCAGCAGAGTCTGTGGGCCTTGCGTCTTAGGGCTTGCTATCCAGGTCCATTCCAGGCGTTGCTCACTCATCCACTGAGATTGCTGTGGTTCAGCGGGCGAGATGTTGAACTCAGGGCCGTCCACGCTGGCGCTCAGGGTAGTGACACCGTAGTCAGCCAGGGCCTCTTTTATGGAGGTGGCCTGGGTGTCGGCAGGCTCAACCAAAACGGTGATCGGAAGCGAGACATTGGCGTTCATATTGGTGGGGGCTTGTGTGCTCACCCTTACTTTGGGCGGGCTTGCCTGTAGTAGTTGCTCTACTTTGACGACGCTTGCGAATCCAGGTGGCGAGAAGATGGCTGTGCCACCCCTTTCGGCGCGTCCTGGAGGTGTTTGTGCTGCCTCAGGAGTTGAGGTTGGATGGGGGTATGTATATGGTGGGGTGGGCAGGATGTATCCCCCAGGTTTGACAGTAGTAGTGCTTGTTGAAGTGGTAGTTGGCGTGTCCGTGGGGGTTGGGGTGAAGGATGATGCAGGCGTGCCGGTTGGTGAATGGGTGGGGGCGCTGGTCGCGACGGTTGGAGTGAGCGTCATTGTATAGGTAGCTGTGGGCGGGTTAATGCGGGTAGGAGTGGGCGTGTGGGTGTTGGTGGCTGTGGGGATTGTCTCAACGGTGACAGCCGCAAGGGGTGTCAGGGTGGCTGTTGGAGGCGCTATAGTAGGTGTCAAGGTTGGCGTGCCGGTTGGCGGTGGAGGAGGTACGGTTGGCGTGGGGGGAGTTACGACCGCTGTATCAGTTGGTGGGATCGCCTCTGTCTCTGTAGCCGTGGGACCGGTGGGTACCAGGGCGGTGTCTGTAGGTTGTAGGGACGTTGGCTGCTCAGGTGCGCTTGTTGGCGTTGCCAGCGGCTGGGTGGATGGCTCAGCCGTAGGGACGGCAGTGCTTGTGATTGCCTCAAGGGTCAATGCGGCGGTCGCAGATGGGATTGGCGTGGTGGTTAGGCCTGGGTGGTGGGCGTGGGCTGCTGGAAGGCAAGTGGCACCAGGGGGACAGGCTCTGATACGAGCATTGTGCGACTCTGGCAAACGCACGCGCCGTTTTGCGTTTGAGTCGTAGGTCGAAGCGCGGCCTCGCCAACGCCGAGCACGATCAAGAACAGGCCAACAAGGGCCAACAGGCGGTTTGGTATTGCCCCGAGTCCCCTCCTTGTGCTCAACTGAGTGCAAAATCGAGCGACTGGCGTAAGCTAGACCTCTAACTCGCGGAAACCGGCTTATATCCGCTCATAACCAACCGAGCCTGTAAGAAAGGCTATTGCGCAAAGGTAATATTACCACGGTACAGGGGGCTTGCCTACCGGCAATTTACGGCATAGCTGGTTTTACGGATTTTGGTTCTTGAATTGGCGAAAAGTAGCCAATCTTTCCTATTGATTTTCAGTATAGAAGATGCTAACATACATATGTACTTATAAATACATATGTATTGTAATGGAGAAGACAATGGCTCACCCCGCGACCTTTCAAATGCCCACTACCGATGCCCTTACCGGCCTGCTGACATCGCCATATTACCGGCACCTTTTGCGCGATGAATTGCTGCCGCAGGCAGAGCAATCAGGAGATCCGCTTACTCTTGTGCTGGTGGATGTGGACGGGTTTGAAGCTGTGAACAAGGCGCATGGGCGCAAGTGCGGCGATGACGTGCTTGTCACGGTGGCTCGTCTGTTGCAGGAGACTTTGCCGGAAAGCGCTCTTATCAGCAGGTACAGCGGCGATGAATTCGCGGCTGCTCTGCCGGACACGCCACTGGATGATTGCTTTACGCTGCTTGAGGAGTTCCGGCGGAGAGTGGCTGCCTACCAGTGGGCAGATTGGCCTGGCTTGTCTGTCACTTGCTCGGTTGGGCTAGCAGCATACCCGGCGCACGGCCACGACGAGTCGGAGCTTGCCCGGCAGGGCGACGATGCGCTGTACAATGCCAAGCTGACGGGGCGCAATAAGGTGTCGCTGCCGCTGGCAGACAGCCGTATGGTCACCAAGACCAGCCATTATACCGACGCCCAGTTGAAGCGCCTATCGCAACTGGCAAAGACTCTCAACCGCAAGGACGCGTCTTTGTTGCGTGAGGCGTTGGACGATCTACTCAAGAAGTACAACGACCGGTTGAATAGCCTGGCCGGATAGTAGATAGAAACGGATAAGAGTGCTGTGGGGCGGCTGCGGGACCTGCTTGACGTACCTTATCTTGCACGAATTGTCCCTTCCAGTTCATCCACACGGTGGATAACATCCCCGATTTCTGAGCAAAAACCTCTTGCAATTGGGTTATATTAAGGCATTATCCAACGTGGAATTATCCACAATCACGCGCATATACTCGCGCTCCCGGCCTACATTTTAGCTTAGCCTCCGCGATTCCCGCACTTCTGTAGCGACTACTCGCAACCCGCAATGCAAGACGACGTTATCTTCGAGATCAAACAACGCCTCGATGTGGAGACGGTGGTGGGCGAGACCGTTCGCCTGAGCCGTACCGGGCGCAACCTCAAAGGGCTTTGTCCTTTCCACAGCGAGAAGACCCCTTCGTTCGTCGTGTATCCGAAGGATGGCTCTTACCATTGCTTCGGTTGCGGCCAGGGCGGTGATATCTTCACATTCATGATGAAGACGCAAGGGCTGGATTTCAGGGGAGCGCTGGAGAAGTTGGCTGGGCGGGCGGGCGTCGAGCTAAAACCTCGCAACGAAAGTGCGGCGGCCGAGGATCGCGCACGCGAGCGCTTGAAAGAACTCTGCGCTGCTGCCGCCACGTTTTACGCTAACCTCTTGCGCACCAACCCTGGAGCCGCTGCTGCCCGTGCCTACGCCGAAAAGCGCGGCATTACGCCTGCCACTATCGAGACCTTCGAGATAGGCTATGCGCCGGACTCTTTCGACATACTGGGCAATTATCTACTTGGCCGTGGCTATTCCTCGCAGGAGTTGATCGATGCGGGCGTGGTGGCCGAGCGCGAATCTGGTGGACACTATGACCGCTTCCGCAACCGTTTGCTTTTCCCGATCCGGGATGCTAAGGGAGCGGTGGTCGGCTTCGGTGGGCGGTCGCTTGGCGACTCTACCCCCAAGTACCTCAACTCGCCGCAGTCGGCGGTGTTCGACAAGAGCAGCATCCTGTACGGGTTCGACCTCGCTCGCCCACACATCCAGCGTTCGGGGCAGGTGGTGATCGTCGAAGGGTACATGGACGTGGTGATCGCCCACCAGGCGGGCCAGCACAACGTGATCGGCACAATCGGCACGGCACTTACGGATCGCCATGCGGACCTGCTCAAGCGCATCGCAAAGCGTGTGATCCTGTGTCTCGACCCGGATACCGCCGGGGACATGGCTGCCCTCAAGGGTTCAGAGGTGCTGCAGGAGCACGCCGAGCGGATCGCCATCCCGATTCGTGGTGAGCGCGGTCTCATGGGTGTGGAGCGCCGGTCCGATCTCGAAATCCGGATCATGCAGCTACCTCGCGGCGTCGATCCGGATGAGCTATTGTTATCCGAGGGCGGGCCTGCTCAATGGGACAACCTGCGAGAGTCTGCGCTGCCATTGGTAGACCATGTGCTGGGAGTAGCTACCTCGCGCTACGACACCAATACGGCGCACGGCAAGTCGGATGCGGTGGGTGAGCTTGCCCTCTTTATTCGCGAGATAGGCGACCCTATCCAGCGCGCCCACTACATACAGCGCGTGGCCTCGGCCCTTCGAGTTCCGGAGGACGCGGTGGAGGAAGCGGTAGGCAAGCGGCAGCGGCAGGCGGGCAGGAGGCCTGGGACGTATGATCGCAGACCGCCCACGCCAACCGGGCCTGATGCACAACCCGAAAGCGAAGCGCAAGGAGTACGCTCAACTTCCAGGATCGACGCGACCCCTGAGGAACACCTTCTGAGCCTGGTGCTTCGCTACCCACAGACAACATGGATGGCGGGCGTGCCTGTGCCGGAGGATTTTACCCGCCTGGAAAACCGCCTTATCTACGAGGCTATGGTGAGCGTGGCGTCTTCTGTCGATAAAGTATCCCCCAACGCCGAAGTGATTCGTGCCTCGGCACTTGATCAACTCGACCCCGCTCTCCAGCCTCACTTCGAGCGCATACTTACCCGCGAGGAGCCGGAGCTATATCGCTTCGCGCTCCCCTATGAATTGGAGAACCGCCTGAAGCGCCTGCGGCGCTACAACGACCTGATGTGGAACCAGCAGTGCGGGTTGATGATCCGCGAAGCTGAAATGGCGGGCGATAACGAGACTATTGCCAAGCTGCTGCCCCTCTGGTCGCGCTCGCTCGCACGCTACCAGCACTATTACCCGAAGCAAAGCACCGTGTACCGCGACACCCGTGACTGACCTGGATGCGGGGGAGACGGTGCGGTGACGAATTATCCTCAAACTCGGCAAGCTCACCCTCGTGAGCCACAAGCATTTAGTTAGAGACGGACTAGAGTTTTTAGTAGAGATAGAGAGGGAAAGAGATGGCGACAGCGGAATCAATTCACGGTATGGATATGCCGGAACCCACAAACTCCGGCGCGACCAGGCAACCCAGGCTTAATAATATCACCCTGTTCCCGGTTGATGACCTGCTTCGTATGGGGCGGGTCCATGATCATGACTCGCACGATGATCGCGGGCTGGACGCTGATCCGCATGATCCTATGCTGCATTTCGGCCTCGGCCTGGACGATGCCATGGGTCTGGGTATGCCCGACCTTACAGATGATGGAGCTGGCCTCCGTGAAGAGGACGACGTTCATATTGACGCCGTGCTCGACATGGAGGGGGTGAGTATTGACGACCCTGTGAGGATGTATCTGCGGGAGATAGGGCGCGTTTCGCTCCTCACAGCCGACCACGAAGTCTCGCTCGCCAAGCGTATAGAGCGCGGGGAGGCCCTGGGCAATTTCCTGAGGGATCTTGAGGACCAGTACGGGTTCACGCCACCGCCTGAGATCATTTGCCTGGAAGTGTATGAATGGCTGGTTACCCACTGGCGTATGCTGGAGGAGGTATACAAGGTCCAGTACTCCGATGCTACCCCCGGCTCGCGCCGCACTCTGCTCTTATCGCTTTCGCCTGCCGATACTATTGACCAGGGCCTGCTGCGCAAACTGGCCGTTATGGAGGGGTGTAGTCCTGAGCGAGCCGCCGAAGTGGTGCACGATACATTACTTACTTCGCTTATGCTCCCTGAGCCTTTGCAGCTTGCATTTGACGAGGGGAACTGGCCCGATAATGAAGGTCTTGCCGATATTCTTCTCAGTATTGAAGAGCAACTGCAAAATCATTGGCGAGAGATATTAGAGGATGGCTGCAAGGCTCGCAAGCACCTGGTGGAGGCCAACCTGCGGCTTGTGGTGTCGGTCGCCAAGAAGTACACAGGGCGTGGTATGAGCCTGCTCGACCTGATCCAGGAGGGGAACCTGGGGCTGATGAAGGCGGTGGAAAAATTCCGCTATAGTAAAGGTTATAAGTTTTCGACTTATGCAACATGGTGGATACGGCAGGCCATCACGCGAGCTATCGCCGACCAGGGCCGCACTATCCGCATCCCTGTACACATGCACGAAACGATCAACCGGGTGCTGAAGACCTCACGGCGTCTCATGCAAGAGATCAGCCGCGATCCGACCGCTGAAGAGTTGGGGTTGGCGGTTGGCATGCCCCCGGATAGGGTACGCGAGATCCTCAAGATACACCAGGACCCTATCTCTCTTGAGACGCCCATCGGTGAGGAAGAGGACAGCCACCTGGGCGACTTTATCGAGGATCAAAAGGCGGTTGCGCCATCAGATGCGGCATCTCAGCATTTACTGCGCGAGCAACTGAACAGCGTGTTGAATACCCTCAGCAAGCGCGAGCGACGGGTGTTGCAATTGCGCTATGGCCTGGAAGATGGCAGGCCGCGCACCCTTGAAGAGGTGGGGCGCGAGTTCAATGTCACCCGCGAGCGCATACGCCAGATCGAGACCAAGGCCCTACGGAAACTTCGGCACCCCTCGCGGGCAAAGAAGTTGAAGGATTATGTGGATTAGGGATTGTGTGCCTCCAACGGCACCATTTCGCCTGCCTCTACTGCGATTGCCAATTTATTCTGGGGTGGCGGATATGGGCAGTTGTACCTGGGGCTGAACGCGCACAGCGGGTTGTATGCTCTGTTGAAATCGAGGATATAATTATCGCCATCGTGCCTCTCTATATCGAGGTAACGGCCCGCACCGTAGGTTTCTTTACCGGTGGTGGCGTCCTTGAAGGGCACGAATAGCTCGTCGAAGCCGGGCGGCTCCGGGACCATCCTGTATGCCGTGAGCCTGCCCTCTTGCCCATCTACCTCGAATATGAGGGTGCCATATACGTGGAAATCGCGCAGATCGCCGATAGAGGTTTGTAATTGGACGTGCGCCCCTGTGCCGGGCGCGTCTCTATCGAGGCGGGCTGGGATGCGCCATTTCTCGTTGATCGGAAACCACCTGGGTCCCTCGAAGCCTTCATGTACGGCTAAGCCTCGCCAGTTGAACTGGTTGAGGAAATAGTCGGTGGCTTCCTCGCGGGATTCTTCAAGCTCGATTTGCCATGCCACTTGATTGAAGGGATCGTCCATGATTAGGGGTGTCCTTTTGGTGAACCACAAAAGCACAAAGGATGCACGAAGACGTGTTTATGAGTTGTGTGCATTCTTTGATTTGAATATCATGTAGTGAGTGAAGATGCGATTAATTGGAGGGCGGCACCAGCTGGGGCTTCTAGTTTCATTGAAGCCTCGGCGTCGGCGCGGGTCTGTCCCATGTTCAGGATGAAAAGAGGCTTGCCCTCCTGGCGGGCCGTGCGTGCAAGCCTGTAACCTGACCAGACGGTGAGCGACGATCCCACCACGAGCAGCGCATCGCTCTCTGCCACGGCCTGTATTGCTTTCTCTGTCTTCTCGGCGGGAACAGGTTCGCCAAAGAAAACTACGGCGGGCTTGAGCCAGCCGCCACAGTGGGGGCAGGTCGGCACGATCACGCCTTCGCCTTCTCCTACCTCGTCGGCGGGGAGGCGCAGGTGGCGGTTATCCCACTCGAGACGTTTTTGTGTTTCCGGGCGCGGCTCTCTGAAATCGCATGATATGCACTGGACGGTGCTGTTCTCTCCATGAAGCTCCACCACGCGCCGGCTGCCTGCCTTTGTGTGCAGGCGGTCTACATTTTGCGTAACGAGGTAATGGAGATGCCCTGTGTGCTCCATAGAGGCTAAGGCAAGATGACCCTTATTGGGCTGAGCGTCCCGGAAGCGCGAGTAGCCGTTAAGGCTGCGTGCCCAGTAGCGTCTCCGCACCGCCGCACTCCGTACATAATCGGCGAAGTAGATCGGTGTGTGTTTGGCCCACATGCCCTGCGGGCTGCGATAGTCGGGTATGCCGGACTCTGTGCTGATTCCTGCCCCTGTAAGGGCCACCAGGCGGCGAGTGCGCGCCAGGGCTTCGGCTAGCGGCGCGACCAGGTTTGCTAGCTCCTCATCACCGGCAAGTGTCGGGGCTTCCTCTATCACATCTACATTATACCAGAGGTGTCAGGCAGATAAGAGAAGGGGACTTGCCAAGGCAAGTCCCCTTCTCTTCCAAAACCCGCGCACGAGTTACAGGCTTTGGGGGTCAATCGTCAATGGTCATGTTCTTTCGCCTTACGACGGCTATGCCCATTCCGAACAGTACCGTTGCCAGGCCCAGGGTTGCTATTGCCATCAAGAACTGGGCTACAGCTTCGCCTGTCAGTGGGAGGCCACCGCCACCCGTGCATGGCATGCCGACTGCTCCACCTGTTCCACCTGTTCCACCTGTTCCACCTGTCCCTCCTGTGCCTGTTCCTCCGGTCTGACCACCACAGCCGGTTTCCGGTGATGCTTCAGCTACGAGGGTATACGTAGGTGTTGGAAGCACCGGTGTGCTGGTTGGAACTTCGGTAGATGTAGGCGGCGGTGTAGTAGTTGGCGGTATTGGTGAAGGTGTGTCGGTCGGGATCACAGGTGTGCTCGTGCTGGTAGGTGTCTCGATCACTGGCGTAGGTGTATCGCTTGCTACTTCGGTAGGCGTGTCAGTAGGCGTGTCAGTAGGCGTATTAGTTGGAGTATTGGTGGGCGTCTCGATCACTGGCGTAGATGTGTCAGTAGGCGTGTCGGTAGGCGTATTAGTTGGAGTATTGGTAGGTGTCTCGACTATGGGAGTGCGTGTGTTAGTTGGAGTATCCGTTGGAGTGTTGGTAGGTGTGTCGGTAGGCGTATTGGTTGGTGTGTCGGTAGGCGTATTAGTCGGAGTGTCAGTTGGGGTATTGGTATGCGTGCTAGTTGGAGTATCCGTTGGAGTACTGGTCGGAGTATCCGTTGGAGTACTGGTCGGAGTGTCAGTAGGTGTATCAGTTGGGGTATTGGTGGGTGTTTCCGTAGAAGTAGGCGTGTTTGTGCTGGTTGCTGTATTGGTCGGAGTGCTAGTTGGGGTGTCTGTAGGCGTATCTGTAGGCGTGGCCGTATTCGTCGGTGTCTTGGTTGCCTTGGTGGGTGTATTAGTTGGCGTCTTTGTAGAAACGTGAGGGGTGCTCGTTGGCGTCTTGGTCGCCTTGGTAGGCGTGTTGGTTGGAGTTTTCGTACTGGTGGCGGTGTTGGTTGGTGTATTAGTAGATGTGGCGGTATTGGTTGGCGTGTCGGTGCTGGTAGGCGTATTCGTAGCCGTCGCTGTGTTGGTCGGAGTATCCGTGGAGGTAGCTGTGCTAGTGGACGTGTCTGTAGGCGTCGATGTGTTGGTGCTTGTCCTGGTAGGAGTACTTGTCCTGGTAGGGGTGCTGGTCTTATGAGGCATCGTCGCCGTTCTTGTAGGGGTCTTGGAAGGTATGGTCTTGGTGGGCGTCTTTGTCTTGGTGGATACGCGGGTAGGCGTATCGGTAGGCGTGTTCGTATTTACCAGAGGTGTGTTTGTAGTGGTGGGTGTATTCGTCGGGACGGTGGGAGTAGAAGTCGCGCAATAAGAACCACCATGACTGTCGTCCTTGAGCCGCGCACCGTACCGCACGCCGCCGTGGAAGTCGTGGATGACTTCACCGCAGAACGCATCTGCCTGCCACCGGCATGAAGGCAACTCCGCCGACAATGTCACTGTCTCACCAGGAGCTATATTGTACTGCTGGAAATCGTGCAGTATTTGGTCTTCGATATCGCCTGTTATGTCTTCATAGCTTGCGATGCCGATCAAGAAGCTGCATGTAGTAGAGTTGTTGTGGAACGTAGCCTGGATCGAGTTGCCGACGACATGCAGGCCCTGGGTCAGCACAACGTCGTGGATACAGTCGCAGGGGACTGCCGTGGCGGTCGAGGTAGGCGTGTTGGGTACGGGAGTTCTGGTCTCGGTGAAGGTAGGGGGTACACGCGTGTTTGTAGGATGGACCGGCGTGGCGGTAGGATTGTGTGTATCAGGATCGCGCGGCTGCCCCTCAGGAGGTGTAACCGGTTGGGGGCCGGGGTTGCTATCCGGGGGCGTGCCCGGTTGCGTATCCGGCGGTGTGACAGGTTGAGTGTCCTGGGGTGGGGTGCCAGGTTGGGCACCCACGCCGGGCTGTCCATCCGATTGCCCGCTTGTCTGTCTTCCGCTTCCTGCACCAGACTGCCGATCATTCTGCCCATCATTCTGCCCGCTTGTTTGTGTGTCGGTTTGCCCGCCGGTCCGGGGAACGTCCGCACTCCGTTCTCCTCGACCCTGCGCGTAGGTCGCAGGCTGCCCAGGTGTCAGCTGCACCTGCACACTGCCGATTATGCCTGTAACCGCCAGCAATGCTAGCAGGGTCACAAAGGCGATCAACCAGTTGCGGTACTTGCCTGTGAAGAGCCTGATTAGAATCTGCTTGATCTCGTGCTTCATGGTCTCGTGCTCCTAACCTGCTTGGACGCCCTATGCGTATTGAACGCACACGACGACCTGTGCGTGCACGCCTGTCTTCTGTAAGGCGTTGCACACCGTCTACTAACGTGCCCGATTATTCGATTGTTGGACTTTGCTGGGGCTACCGTTACGCCGTGCGGGGTGGCGTAAACTGGCTCTCAGACCCGGTCTTCCATCGCGGAAGCGGCCTACGATGAGCGGGGTAGCATGTTTTGAGTATGCGGGAAATGTGATTGAGAGAAAAGTAAGAGCCGCTCGATGTAGCCGTATATTCAGTTGGATTTATGCCTTTGGTGGGTGTTACCGGTTGTAGGAAACCGATACACCAATCCCATAGGCACGCTAGGCTAGCCCATTATAGCCCGATGGTACCACCAATACAATACCTCTAAGGGGTTATATCCGCCTACCACTGGCGTATGAGCGTGCGTGATGAATGATGGGTGATACACGGGTAGGGCTTACTGCTTACTGCTTACCTAGCTGTCCTAGAAAGTGCCTTGTCATTACGAGAGTCATTGATTAGCACTCTTTGAAAAAAGTGCTAAAGTCGGCTTCAAAACCCCTTGCGAAACCTGCCGAAACCGTATATAATTAGCAGTCGGAGCCTGAGTTTGCTAACTGCGTACAATACATGATATGCGACATAAACTACGCAGTACGCAATAGCGAGCAGGTATGTTCCGAAATGAACATCACACTATTTAGGAGGACTCACTAGTATGGCTGAAACGGCAACTTTGCCTCAGACCAACATCCGCCCGCTCGGCGATCGTGTTGTGATCAAGGCCACGGGCCGCGATGAACAGACCAAGAGCGGTATTTATCTCCCTGATACCGCCCAGGAAAAGCCCCAGGAAGGGATTGTGCTGGCAGTAGGTACCGGCAAACTGCTCGACAATGGCACCCGCCAGCCCGTCGATCTTAAGCCCGGTGACCGCGTGCTTTATTCCAAGTACGCCGGTACAGAGATCAAGCAAGGCGCTGAGGAATACCTTGTGCTCCGCGAGAGCGACATTCTCGCCGTTATTGAAGGATAGAACAGACGAAAGACGAAAGACGAAGGATGTAAGGATGTAATGTACATAGCTTCGTTGTCCGCCATTCGTCCTTCGTCAAGATCAAATATTAGGAGGACAGATACACAATGGCAAAGCAGATAGAATTCGGCGATTCCGCTCGTGCATCGATCAAAGCAGGTGTTGACGCGGTCGCCAATGCAGTCAAGACCACCCTCGGCCCCAAAGGGCGCAACGTGGCCCTCGACCGCAAGTTCGGCGCTCCCACAGTCACCCACGACGGTGTGACCGTCGCCAAGGATATCGAGTTGAAGGACCCGTTCGAGAACATGGGCGCTCAGATGCTGAAGGAAGCCGCCAGCAAGACCAACGACGTGGCCGGTGACGGCACCACCACCTCCACTGTGCTCGCCCAGGCTATCGTGCACGAGGGCCTCAAGAACCTCGCCGCAGGCGCCAACCCGATGCAGATCAAGAAAGGTATCGAGAGTGCTACCCGCGCCGCAGTTGAATTCATCAAGAGCCTGGCCCACCCGGTGCAGGGGCGCGATGACATCGCCGCTATCGCCACCATCTCGGCTGCTGACCCTGAGATCGGCAACCTGATAGCTGATGTGATGGAGAAGGTAGGCAAGGACGGCGTTATCACAGTAGAGGAGAGCCGCGGCCTCAACTTCGAGACCGAGTACGTGGAGGGTATGGAGTTCGACCGAGGTTATATCTCGTCCTACTTCGTGACCAACACCGAGCGCATGGTCGCCGAGATCGACAACCCCTACATCCTTATTACTGACAAGAAGATCTCATCTGTGCAGGATATACTGCCCGTGCTCGAGAAGATGATCCAGACAGGCCGCAAGGAACTGGTGATGATCGCCGAGGACGTTGATGGCGAGGCCCTTGCTACCCTGGTCTTGAACCGCATCCGTGGCACGATCAATGTGCTGGCTGTGAAGGCCCCCGGCTTTGGCGACCGCCGCAAGGAGATGCTTCGCGACATCGCTATTCTGACAGGCGGCCAGGTGATCACCGAGGAAGTTGGCCGCAAGCTTGACAGTGTGACGCTGAGCGACCTGGGTCAGGCCCGCCGCGTGCGCTCCGACAAAGACAGCACCACCATTATCGAGGGCATGGGCGATGAGAAGTCGATCAAGGCTCGCATCGAGCAGATCAAGGCCCTCATCGATACTACTACATCCGACTATGATCGCGAGAAGCTCCAGGAGCGCCTCGCCAAGCTGGCGGGTGGCGTGGCCGTGATCAAGGTTGGCGCTGCTACCGAGACCGAGCTTAAGGAGAAGAAGCACCGCGTAGAGGACGCTCTCAGCGCTGCACGCGCCTCCATCGAGGAAGGGATCGTGCCGGGCGGCGGAGTAGCCCTCCTGTCGGCAGTGTCGGCCCTTGATGGCCTCGTTGAGGACAGAGGCGACATCCTCACCGGAGTGCAGATCGTGCGTCGCGCCCTGGAAGAGCCTCTGCGCCAGCTCGCTATCAACGCGGGCGAGGACGGCTCTGTGGTGGTGCAGAATGTGCGCCGCATGCAGAAGGAGAAGGAAAACACCAACTTCGGTTATGAGGTGCTCAGCGCCGACTATGTGAACCTGGTGGAGAAGGGCATCACCGATCCCGCCAAGGTGGTGCGTTCGGCCCTGGAGAACGCTTCGTCCATCGCGTCGATGATCCTGACCACCGAGGCCCTGATCACCGATATCCCGGAGAAGGAGCCTGCGATGCCAGGCGGTGGCCCCGGTATGGGCGGCATGGATTACTAATCGACGGATCTTCCCCGAACAAGAAGGGCCGGCTTTCGAGCCGGCCCTTCCTGTTTCTCATTCTGATCTTTTCAATTTTCTCTCCTGGGTTTCAGTGCTACTGCCTGAAATCTTTCGGTTTCCTCCGGCGTGTGTCGCGCGAGAATCGTCTCATCCAGGCGCCGATCATTACCATAAGTAATCCAAACGCAAACGCCCATAGCAGCAACGACGTTCTATCGTCGGGCACACCTGTGGTAGGCATTCCACCAACCACCGGAGGCCCTCCCGTCTCAGGCGCTACCTCAACGACTGGAGTATTGGTAGCCGCAGCCGGTGTATCGGTAGGTACAAGGGGAATTGCCGTAGGTTGCACTGCTATGACCGTGGCCGTTGGCGACGGGGGCGTTGGTGTATCTGTAGGTGTTTCTGTGGGAGTGTTGGTTGGAGTATTGGTCGCTGTGTCAGTTGGGGCGTTGGTTGGGGTGTCAGTAGGTGTTGCGGTATCCTCCGGAGGTGTTGTCGGCGGTCGGCTGGTAGGTATCTCTGTGGGCGTGTTGGTCGGGGTATTACTTGAAACACTGATTGGCGTGAAGGTGGGGGTGCCTGTAGCCGTGAAAGGAGGCGTGTTAGTGGGGGTATTGGTTGGGGTATTGGTGGGCGTATTGGTAGCCGTACTAATCGCCGTATTGGTTGGGGTATCTGTTGGCGTGTAAGTTGACGTTGGGGTATTGGTAGGCGTGTCGGTGGGGGTGCTGGTTGAGGTGTAAGTAGGTGTGTTGGTTGGCGTGTCTGTGGGAGTATCGGTGGGGGTGTTGGTTGGAGTATTGGTCGGCGTGTTAGTTGAAGTGCTGGTTGAGGTGTAAGTAGGTGTGTTTGTTGGGGTATCGGTTGGGGTATCGGTTGGTGTGTAAGTCGGAGTGTCAGTTGGAGTGTTGCTAGGTGTCACCGTTGGAGTATTGGTGAGTGTGTTAGTCGAAGTAGGTGTATTACTTGGGGTATTGGTCGCGGTTGGGGTGTTGGTAGACGTGCTGGTAGGTGTATTGGTAGGTGTGTCAGTTGCTGTTGGGGTATTGGTAGGCGTGTCCGTGGGGGTGCTTGTATGCGTGGCAGTTGATGTATTGGTCGGTGTACGAGTTGGTGTGAGGGTCCTTGTTGATGTGCGAGTGATAGTTGGCGTGCGCGTAGGTGTATTGGTGGTTGTGTTACTGGGTGTAGTGGTCCTGGTTGGCGTCTTGGTAGCCTTGGTTGGTGTGCGCGTGGGTGTCTTTGTTGCCACATGAGGCGTGCGAGTTGGCGTCTTGGTAGCCTTGGTTGGCGTGCGAGTTGGCGTCTTGGTAGCCTTGGTTGGCGTGCGAGTTGGCGTCTTGGTAGCCTTGGTTGGTGTGCGTGTGGGTGTCTTTGTTGCCACATGAGGCGTGTTGGTTGGAGTACTGGTAGCTGTTTTGCTGGGTGTAGCGGTCTTAGTTGGGGTAGTTGTGCGTGTTGCCGTGCGTGTTGCCGTGCGTGTTGCCGTGCGTGTTGCCGTGCGTGTAGGCGTGTGGGGGTGATCCGGCTCGGATGTGAATGTTGCCGAGCCTCCGCCTGGCAACCCGCTCGTGGGCCCGCCTGCGGGTATCTGTTCCGGTTGCACCGGAGTGCTTGTCGACTCGGCTACCGGCGTTCTCACCGGCGCCGTTGATGTAGCCCTGGTCCTTCCCGTACCAGCTTGGTTGGGCGCGGATACAGGTGCTCCAACAAGTGCACTTTGCTCTTCGCGCTCATCATTGCTATTGGCCGGTTGCGTATTAGCAGCGCCGGTTTCCGCTGTCTCACTCCCCGTGTCAGTGGTAGCTTCTGTAGCATCTCCTTGGCTGGCTAGCGCCGCCGGTGGCCGCTCAGGGGAGGCCATTCCAGTCTCAATGGCACTAAGGTTGAAGACGCGGACGTTCGTGAACCCTCTTGTACCGCCTGTGAGAGCCAGCGTCAATATCATCGCCAGCACTACAAGCCTGTACAACGGCCCACGCCTGCGCCCGCGCGCGTCTCCACCCGGCTCGTGCTTGATAGTGAACCTCATCGCTTTTATGCTCCTCCGTGGTCTGACCTGCATCTCATCACATAGTTATCTCACGTGCGACGACCACTTTCGCACGCGCGCAATTCCTTCTCCAGGTTCCAATAATCTCGGGTGTTATTCCTCCAATCTAGCGCAGTTAGGGCCGGGTACGATGGATGGATGGCTCCCAGGCGCTCCGGGCCTATGTGCTCCATATGGTAACCGCGGCTAACTTTGCCTATTTGCACGCATGCTAGGTTGATGCATTGCGTTTCTGAAATGCGGGGGGAGGCTTAAGAGAATAACGGCAATGCCCCACCGAAATAACTCTCGCTACCGGCATCAATGATGATCGCACGATACGTGCCAGGTAGCTTACGCATTATAGCTACTTTTGGATGTCGCAGCGCTGGCGCTTTGCCCAGTTATGTCTATCATATCAGGTTTTGGCTTAAATACCACACCCATTAGTATTATTTTTCTGATGCTCCACTGAATAAGGTGCTCTATTATGTTCTAATGAGTAAGAAATAGGAACAGGGCCTTACAGAGCACAGAGCGCCAGGGCTCTTAAACCTCTCGGCACGAGACAATGTGTTCTACATCGGGAGGATGC
This sequence comes from uncultured Chloroflexia bacterium, assembly GCA_963797095.1. Lineage (GTDB taxonomy): Bacteria > Chloroflexota > Chloroflexia > QHBQ01 > JADMIH01 > JADMIH01. The sequence goes on from CAWCNY010000002.1 coordinate 1,321,800, forward strand.
TGCTGAATACGGCATCGACTTTCCCGTAATTCTCGCCTTCGCTACTGTCCCCACTATCCTCTTGATGCTCGTTGCTACTCTTCAACGTGTGCACCGGCATCCTTTGCGGTGCCTCTCTTTCAGGCAGGCCAGAGAGTTGTATGATATTCGGCCTATGAGGTGTTGGCTTTGTTTCTGGTGCGCTAAATGTAAAGAACTATGCGGAACAAGCAAAACCGGCGGGCCTAGCCGCCGGTTTTGCTTGTTCTCAGGCGTGTTGGTGAATAACTTACCGCCTGCGCTTACTGGTTGCTTTTACTGGGGCTTTGCGGGCCTGTCTGCGTAGCCAGACGCCTAGCAGCACCAGGGCGATGCCCAATCCGAAGACCCATGCGAGGGGCGAGATGCCATCTTTGGGTCTGCCCGTTTCCGGCATGCCGCCCACTTTCGCAGGTATCGGCGTGGCGTCGCCTATGTCGCCCGCTACCTGGGAGGAGCCTTCTCCGGTGGGCTGGCCTATTGCCGTCGTGGGCAGAGGCATGGTAGTTGAGGTGGGGGCCGCCACACCTGGTGTGGAATTTCTGGGCGTATCGGTTGCATTGATGGCAGGTGAATTGGTGGGTTGGGCGGTCACACCTGTTGGGGTATTGACGGGGGTAGGGGTATTTGTCGCCGGGTCCATCGGCATGCCTGTTGGCGTCTCTGTTGGGGGGTTTGGCGGGCCAACCGGGTCTCCTGGATCGGGTGTATTGGTGGGCGTGCTCCGGTGAATAATGGTTGGAGTAGGGGTCGGGGTGTTGGTAGTGGCATCCGTAGGCACTGCGGGTACGTTGGTTGGCGTATTTGCAGGCATGTTGGTAGGAGTGCTGGCAGGTGGTCCTATGGGCGTGTGCGTAGGTTGCACGGCTGCGTTGGTGGGTGTGCTGGTGATAGTCGGGCTGTTGATCGGTGTATTCGTTGGCGATGCCGTTGGTGCGGCGGTTCGAGTGCGTGTTGGGGTGTGAGATGGCGCTTGCGTAGGGTTGAGCGTGGGGGTGCGCGTACCGGTTGGCATTTGCGTTGGCGTGTTCGTAAGGACGCTTGCCAGGGTCGGTGTTGTCGTGGAGGTGCCGGTCGCCGGGCTGGCAGGTGTCTGAGTTATTGTCGGAGTGCCGGTCGAGGTGCTGGTAGCGGTGTTGGTTGGTCCATTAGTTGGTGTATTCGTGCTAACAGGGGTATTCGTGGGCGTATCCGTGCTGGTTGGCGTCTCCGTAGGTGTGTTTGTGGCAGTATCCGTTGCGGTTGGCGTGTCAGTAGGAGTATCGGTTGGAGTATCCGTAGGCGTGTTGCTCGGAGTATTGGTGGGGGTATCCGTTGGTGTATTGGTAGAAGTAGGCGTGTCAGTAGGTGTGGAGGTAGCAGTATCCGTTGCCGTTGGTGTGTCAGTAGGAGTATCGGTCGGTGTGTCAGTAGGAGTATCGGTCGGTGTATCGGTCGGCGTGTCAGTAGGCGTGCTTGTTGGGGTGTCAGTTGGCGTAGGAGTGTCTGTTGGCGTATTGGTAGGAGTGTCGGTTGGAGTGTTAGTCGGGGTATCAGTCGGGGTGTTTGTTGCTGTGGGCGTGTTAGTGGGGGTATTGGTTGGAGTATCGGTTGGGGTATTGGTTGGGGTATTGGTTGGGGTATTGGTGGGAGTGTCAGTTGGAGTGTTGCTAGGTGTCACCGTTGGAGTATTGGTGGGTGTGTTAGTCGAAGTAGGCGTATTAGAAGGCGTATTCGTGCTGGTGGGGGTATTGGTGGGTGTGTTAGTCGAAGTAGGTGTGTTACTTGGGGTATTGGTCGCGGTTGGGGTGTTGGAAGGTGTATTGGTAGGCGTGGGTGTGTTTGTAGACGTGTTGGTAGGCGTATTCGTCGAAGTGTTAGTTGGCGTGCTCGTATTGGTTGGGGCAGAGGTATTGGTGGGCGAATTGGTTGGAGTGTTGGTTGGAGTGTTGGTCGGTGTGTTCGTATTGGTGGGCGTCACAGTTGGTGTATTGGTTGCAGTTGGAGTGTTGCTGGGTGTGCTGGTCGGGGTGCGACTTGGCGTAGGTGATGGCGTGTTGCTTGGCGTATTCGTAGCCGTGCTTGTTGAGGTGATTGTGGCCGTAGCAGTAGATGTAATTGTAGGGGTGTTGGTTGCTACGCCGGTCGGGGTCGGTGTGTTGGTTGGTGTGTTCGTTGGCGTGTTCGTTGGCGTGTTGGTTGGTGTGTCAGTGGGCGTGTCGGTTGGAGTGTTGGTGGGCTGAAGCCCGCAAGTAGCCGAGGCGAACCCATCCAGGCCGTCGGGCCAGAGCGCATATACATCTATCTGATAGTAATTTCCTGAATAGACGCGAGAATAGCCGACGAAAGTATCGATCAGGTCGGGAGTCCCGCACATGCCGTACAAGTAGATATCCACGGTGGGGGGACCCGATCCCGGATCGAGGGTCACCGTGAACGTGTGAGTACATCCGCCTGGTGTGTTGCAGGTTACGTGTATTGCAGGCGGTACGATGGTCGGGGTGAATGTGGGTGTAATGGTCGGCGTGCGGGTAACAGTCGGGCTATTGGTGGCGGTGGGCGTGTTGGTAGATGTGCGGGTGGGTGTGCGAGAAGGTGTGCTCGACGGGGTGTTGGTGACAGTTCGGGTGGGGGTAACCGTTGGCGTGTTGGTGATGGTGGGTGTATCGGTCGGTAGCGGAGTATTAGTGATCGTTGGAGTCCTGGTGGGAGTGGAAGTAATAGTAGAGGTGGGAGTAACCGTGGGCGTGCTGGTGATGGTTGGCGTGTTTGAGGGCGTGGCCGTATTGGTGGCGGTTCTGGTGGGAGTGGATGTCCGCGTACTGGTCCTGGTGGGAGTAACCGTAGGCGTGTTGGTGATGGTCACGGTTGGGGTTACCGTTGGGGTGTTAGTCCGAGTAGGAGTTTGAGTAATCGTAGGCGTGTTGGTTATGGTAGGGGTCCTGGTGGGGGTGGGCGTATTGGTGGGCGTGTTGGTTATAGTAGGGGTCGGGGTAACGGTCGGGCTGTTAGTGGCGGTGGACGTATTGGTAATGGTAGCGGTACTGGTGCGTGTCGGGGTGTTTGAGGGCGTGCTGGTGATGGTGCGCGTAGGCGTGTTGGTGGCGGTGTTGGTCGAGGTGGGTGTAAAGGTGCGGGTCGCGGTAGCTGTGACGGTTGGCGTACCGGTAGGTCGCGAGCCGCAGGTAGCAGACCCGAAGCCTTCGATGTTGTCGGGCCAGGTTGCTACTGCATCTACTCTCCAGTAGTTGCCCGAATAGACGTGGGAATAAGCGACAAATGTATCGGTAGTGGTCGGGTCTCCGCACGAACCGTACAATGTAACGTTTACAGTAGGTGGACCGCCATGCCCGCCGTCGAGCGTAATGGTATAGGTATGGTCACACTGAGGCCCACCGTTACACGAAATCAACACGCCTCCCGTTTCCTGGGGCGTCTCGGTGGCTGTAGCAGTATCAAGTGGTTGCGCTTGAGCCGCGTTTGTGGGGCGTACGGCGCTCTTTTCGGGTTTGGGTTGTGTGGTACTTGTAGCCTCTCTCTTGGGAGTGACGGTCGCCTGTGTGGCAGGCTTGTGTGTGGGCACCGTAGTTACGGATGGTACGGCTGTAGCTTTCGATGTAGGAATACCCGTTGGTCGAGCAGGTGCGGTCGCGGTGGACGTGGATGTGAAAGTGGGTGGGCGTTCGGTAGCCCTTGAAGTGGGCATACCTGTTGGCCTGGCCGTGGCCTTGCGCTTTGGGGTCGGCGTGGGTGTTCCTTGCGGGCGGGTTGTATCGTTCCCGCCTGTTCTCACCGAGGTGGCTACTGTTTCAAGGCTGTTACTTACGGGTACGGCAGCGAAACCGGTATGGTCCGGTACACCGATCGCCTCGTCGAGGATTACCTGTGTTATCAGCATGGCGGCAAGAGCAACAGCAGCCAGTGCGATAACAACAAATGTGGGTTTTTCTCTGGATGAACGCAACTATAGAGCCCTCCTCTATACAGGATAGGCACGGCTGCCCAGCGAAATCGGCAACATGCGCCGATAACCAGCATCTGAGGCTGGGCCAGCACGAATGTTGTGTACCCCACAGCATGTATTAAAAGGGGCTTATAGAACGCCTGTATGAGCCGCTGATTTAGCAACAACTACAAGAGTACGAGCGCCTATGACCCTAATATCAACTGTATATGTGAGACACAACTCACTTTGGCTAGACATAACTAGCTGATCGAAGTATGCGTCCATACTGACATACCTTCAATAGCCGGAAAGTACCCCCCGCAAGAGCTATTACTACTACTTCCTACAACCGGGTTGTATACCCGACCTTGGGGATGGGATCCTCGCTACCCGTTCCTAGCCAGGAACTCCAACACCAACCGGTTGTGCTCGTCCGGGTTGTGGCTGTGGAGCACGTGTGCGGCATTCGGAATGAGCGCCTGCTCGGCGTGGGGTATGCAGCGTGCTAATTCGTCGTTAATGAGGTAGTACATATGGGGGCTGTTCGCGCCCCTTAGCAGGAGGGTGGGCGCTTCGATCTTTTTCGCATCCTCGCACGCGAAGTCGGGCATGAACACCGAGTAATCGGCCAGGGTGGCCGCGCTCATCTCCGGGGCGTTCTTCATCATGGCATCGCGTACCCTTTGGGGCATCTCATCAAATATACCCTGCCCTACCGCGCCATCCAGAAAGCGCCTTACACCTTCCTCAAGATTGCCCTCGCTGAACGCTGCCTCTGAGGCTACCCACGCTCGTGTTCGGACCTCGGCCAGTATGTCGGCCCCACCGGGCAAGCGGGCCAGCAAAGGCTGTACGGGTGGCTCAGCAAGCGCCATCGCCCGAACCAGCTCAGGGTATCGCACAGCAGTGTTCAGGCAGACGTAGCCGCCATATGAGTTTGCTGCCAGGTGCGCTTTCCCTAAATCGAGACCCAGAATCAGGCCCGCCAGGTCTTCCACGTGTTGCATCATCGAGGCGCGATAGTCGGAAGGCCAGGGGTTGGGGTAAAATGCTCGCCTGCTGTATGAGATCACATGATAACGTTCTGAGAAGGGTCCGACCTGCGGGTTCCAGGTCCTATAGTCACCCAGTCCCCCGTGCACAAATACCACTGCCCGGGAGTGCTCCTCTCCTGCTTCTATATAGTAGAGCATGGTGCCGTTTACTTCAATCTTCTTGAGATGTGGTCGCGTTTGCATGACCACTATTGTACACAAAGAAAAGATCTTTGATACAGGATTGGGTGTGAGATAAAGAAATTGCACTCCCCGGTCAGGTAAGACAATGCCTGTGAGAACGGGGCACGCCTCCTTGACAACCCATATTGCATTTGCTAGAATAAACTACAGGAGATTATAATCCAATAGAGTAGAATTAAGATGATCCAGACACCCACCGCTCTTGAACCAAACGCTGTAGTCGCCGTAGACGTGGTGCTATTTACCGTCCGCGAAGCTGAGCGTGTGGAGGATATGTGGCAGGTGCTGTTGGTACAGACCGACGACCCGGCCTTCGGGCACAAATGGGCTTTGCCGGGGGTACTATCCCGCGCCGACGAGACCTTCGATGATGCCGCCCGCCGTGCTTTACGCAATAAGGCTGGCCTCGATGCTCACGATTGGTATCTGGACCAGTTAGGTACATTCGGCGACCCAGGTCGCGATACACGTGGTCGGGTGGTGTCGGTGGCGCACGTGGCCCTGGTGCGGAGCGACCACCTCAGCCTGGTGCCGGGCGGCAGCGTGCTTCGGGCCGAGTGGCGTCCGGTTCTCCGGGTGCTTCCTGAACAATTGGCCTTCGATCATGGCGCTATTCTGAGCACTGGGATGGAGCGCATCCGGAGCAAGCTTCGCTACTCCTGGGTGGCTTTCCAACTTCTCCCCGAAGAGTTCACCCTTCCTGAACTACGCGACATCTATGCCGCCATATTGGATCCGACCATCCTACGGCTGCATACTAGCAACTTTAAGAAGGCCTTCTCCGCCCTCTTCGCCACAGGCGCGCTTGTGCCTACGGGCAAACGCTCCGAAGGTGGAGGGCGGGTGGGACGCCCAGGGGATTTATATCGTTTCAGTGGGCCGGTTGCAGGTACCTGGGCCAGGGAGCTTCCCTGGCATGGGGAAGTTGGACGAGTGACGAGTGACGAGTGACGATGGCTCACTGTCGTCGTCTGTCCTTCGTCTATCGTTCGTTTTGAAAGGACATAGCAATGTTCTACGGTGAAGGTAGCCCGGCGGACAGTACAGAAGATCGCCTTGTGGTAATTGGCTCAGGGGTGGCGGGCTTAGCCGCTGCGCTGGCAGCCGCCGAGCGTCGAATGCCTGTGCTTCTTGTGACTGCGGGCCAGCCGGTTGCGGGTTCAAGCTGGTGGGCGCAGGGCGGGATCGCCGCCGCCGTCGGTGACGACGATTCCCCGAATATCCATTACGACGACACGCTGAGCGTGGGGGTTGAGCTAAACGACTGCGAGGCGGTGCATCTCCTCACCGAGGAAGGCCGCCGCCTGGTGACGGGGTTGCTGGACACCGGAGTGCCGTTCGATGGGACGGACCTGCACCCCGACCTCGGATTGGAAGCGGGCCATAGCCGCCGGCGCATCCTGCATGCGGGTGGAGGGGCTACTGGCGCTGTGCTGTCTGATGCCTTGCTGGACCGCGCAGTCCAGCACCGGCGCGTATCGGTGCTTCCCAACACTCCTGTTGATCGTCTGCTGACCGAGAACGGTCGAGTGGTGGGCGTTGGCAGCGGCGCAGCCGAGTATCGAGGTAATGCCGTGGTCCTGTGTACAGGGGGATACGCGGGCCTGTGGGGGCGCTCCACCAACCCACGCGGCAACCAGGGGATCGGCGTCGCCCTCGCATGGCGGGCTGGTGCTTCGCTGGCCGATCTCGAATTCGTGCAGTTTCACCCCACCGCGCTCTCGCTGCCCGGTGCGCCCGCTTTCCTGCTGACCGAGGCCTTGCGCGGCGATGGCGCGCTGCTGGTGGATGCTACGGGCCACAAAATGGTGGACCCTTTGCTCCCACGCGATGTAGTGGCGCGTGCCATCGCCCGCCACCTGAAAGAGAAGGGTCCGGTCTACCTCACCATGCGCCATCTCGACCCTTCTGTGAGCGACCACTTCGCCTCGATCAAGAAGCAACTTAGCGAGTATGGCCTCCACCTGGCGCGCGACCTTATCCCGGTTGCTCCCGCTGCCCACTATTGCATGGGTGGCATCCGCACCGACGTGGATGGACGCTCGACGCTGCCTGGCCTGTATGCTGCGGGCGAGGTCGCCTGCACAGGTGTGCAGGGAGCCAACCGGTTGGCCTCCAACTCATTGCTGGAATGCCTGGTGTTTGGCCGCCGCGCGGCGCTTGCCTCCCTTACCGATGAGGCTGATGCTCATGCGTCGTGGCCTACCGTTGCGCTTCCCACGGCCTTTGACCTGGATGCAATCAAACTGATCGACCTTCCTCAAGAAGTTCTTGATACACACCTGGGTGAGCGCCTGGACAGCGAGCTGGGGGTAGAGCGCAACGGCCCTCAGATGGAAGCCTTGATCGCCCGGTTGCCCGATCCTGCATCTACAACAGCGGCTCCGGGCCATATCGTGGCTTCCCTGGTGGCCCGCGCTGCCCTCTTACGCACCGAGAGCCGTGGCGGCCACTACCGCTCGGATTACCCCGAAACCAACCCTGAATGGCGCGGGCGCATCGTATGGAACCACGATACCAATCCCCAATTCGAGGAGGTCCCACATTGCGACTAGATCAAATCGAGCCGTTCGCCGCCCTGGGGTATAACGACGCCGTGGAAGCTATCATCCTGCTGGCCCTGTCGGAGGACATAGGCAGGGGAGACATTACGACCGAGTCTACAGTGCCAGCCGAGAACGAGGCCCGCGCGGTTATCCTCCAGAAGACCACCGGTGTGCTGTGTGGATTGCCCGTAGTGCAGGCGGTTTTCGCGCTGCTCGACCCGCGTGTCATAGTCGAACCTCTTGCCGACGAAGGCTCCAGGGGCGACCGCCGAGAGGTAGCTCGCATCACCGGCCCCGCGAGGGCCATCCTGACGGGCGAGCGCACGGCCCTCAACTTTTTACAGCGTTTATCGGGCGTGGCTACCATGAGCCGCCGGGCAAGAGAAGCAGTGGAAGGCACGAAGGCCACGGTGTTGGACACGCGCAAGACGACCCCAGGCCATCGCGCCCTCGAAAAGTATGCCGTGCGCGTGGGTGGCTCTCGCAACCACCGGGCCGGGTTGGACGACGCGGTCCTTATCAAGGATAATCACATTCGCGCCGCTGGGGGAATACGCGCCGCCGTTGAAGGGGTGCGTAAGCGTGTTGGTCCTGCCCAGAAGATCGAGGTGGAGGTGACCAACCGCACGGAGCTTGATCAAGCCCTGGCCGCACGTGCCGAGATCATCATGCTGGACAACTACGAAATAGACGCTATGCGCGAACAGGTCCGGTATGTGGCGGGCCGCGCCAAGCTCGAAGCGAGCGGCGGAATCACCCTTGCTAACCTCACCGATATCGCCCGCACAGGCGTCGATTACATATCACTTGGGGCGCTGACCCATTCGGCAGGCTCCCTCGATTTCTCATTGGAGATAGTTTGATGGCAAATACAGAGACTTCAACAAAGACTGAAACACGCAAACCTATGCACCCCGCGCTGATGCGCTTCTTCCAGCAGGACCCTGAGGAAGTCACGCGGCTTCAAGAAGAAGTTCGCCAACTTGCCAGAGAGCGGCAGGCGGTCATCATGGCGCACAACTACCAGGTGCCCGAAGTGCAGGACGTGGCCGACTTCGTGGGCGACTCGCTGGGGCTGGCTATTGAGGCCTCCAAGACCACTTCACCTGTGATCGTGCTGTGCGGCGTGTACTTCATGGCCGAGACCGCCAAGCTCCTCAACCCCAATCGCACCGTGATCATCCCCGACGAGACGGCGGGCTGCTCGCTTGCCGACTCCATTACGGTCGCGCAATTGCGCGAGTGGAAAGCGCAGCACCCTGGGGCCGTGGTGGTCAGCTATGTCAATACTACCGCCGATATCAAGGCTGAGACGGATATCTGCGTGACGAGCGGCAATGCCCAGGCGATTATTCGCTCCGTGCCCGAAGAGAAGACGATCCTGTTCCTTCCCGATATGTACTTGGGGACCTGGCTCAGGAATTCGCTGAACCGCGAGAACATGATCATATGGGCGGGCGAGTGCCACGTGCACGCGGGCATACGCACGAGCGAGATCTACGAGATGATGGCCCAGTACCCGGATGCCGACCTGCTGATCCATCCTGAGTGCGGCTGCACCAGCCGTTTTGTGCTGGCCCACGAGCAGGGCAAACTCCCTGAGAACACCTTCGTGCTCTCGACTGAGGGGATGATCAAGCACGCCCACAGCGCGCCCAACAAGACCCACCTTGTAGCCACCGAAACGGGCATCTTGCATCGCCTGGAGAAAGAGAACCCCGACCGCACCTTCGTGCCCGCCGACCGGGCTGCCGTCTGCCGCTACATGAAGCAAATCACGATTGAGAAACTGCGCAATTCGTTGCGAGATATGCAGCCGCAAGTAGAGGTGCCAGCCGAGATCGCGGATAAGGCGAGGTTGTCAATCGAGCGAATGCTGGCTGTGCCGGGAAATATCAAGAAGGATTGAAATAATCCATAGGCGATGTCACCCTTTTGTGCGACGCTTCTTGCAAGCGCTTTTGTAGTATCCTGTGGGCAAACGCAGTGAAGTACCCCATGAGTAAACTCGGGGGCTTCTACGCTTCGATTGCTCTAGGCGTTGGGCACTTCCTGCCAATTGGTTTGCACTATGAGAGACGCTCGATATGTTTTACTCAACACGAGAATTCGGTGCTGAAACCCTCTACATATCCTACTGTCGAAGTGCGGGCTACGACCCGAAGGCAGTAGCAACGAGTAGCGATGGTTAGCTGACCCGTCATAGGTTATACCACTGTGGAGGGCTTTATGCTGAGGCTTTCAACCAACCTACTACGTAGAAGCGCTGTATCCCCGTGCCTATAGGCAGGGGTCTTAGCCGCTATGAAAGGTGATAAAGCATGGCCGCGGAAACAGGAGGGTGAAAAGCATGTCGTTATGGACGCTTCTGATCGTGATTTGTCTGTCAGGTGCAATAGGTGGGCTGGTTAACGCTATCCTCGTTGAGGATGGGTTTCATCTTCCCGATATGTCCAATGGGATCCTAAGGCCGGGGTTCCTGGGCAACATCATCACGGGCGCGGCGGCTGCCGGTGCATCGTGGGGCCTATATGGTCCGTTCAGTTCGGCCTCTATACTTGGACCACAGCCGGCAGGAACTCTGGCTGACACCTTCAATATGTCGCTTGCGGCTCTGATCGGGGCTTTCTTCGTCGGAATGGGTGGGGCGCGCTGGCTGACGAGCGAAGTTGACAGAAAGCTCGAAAAGGCCACCAATAACACGCTCACCACAGCCCTGGCTTCTAGCCCGCAGGTGCCTGTGGTATCAGCGAGTTTGGCCGATAGCATGCAAAGCGCATCTTCCGCAGGACGGTTGGAGATCGCAAAGAAGTTCGCGGCAGATATCGCAGACCCTGGAGTTTCCGGAGCGCATAGTGCGCCGCAACCCGCGCCGGGAGGCCATAGTTAAAAGTACCTGTTAGCCGTTTCTTTCAATCGCTGGCATCACTGTTGATTCCAAAATCGCGCCGGTAGTTGTGTTCCTGTGTGCCATGCTTAGAGGCCCCTTGTTGCAAGCATCTCTTTAGCAGGGGTTCTATCACCTGTACATGAAATCATACGAGGTGCATCAAGGATCGTGATTTCAAACTCCAGCTCCCTGTAAAGGGTGAGAATTCGTTCTGTAGCCTGATTCGAAGCAACAAGCGGACTAGTTTGTTGCGCGAGCCAGCTTGCGAGCCGGACCTGGTCGTCCCAGGAAAAGCCGCCGGAACTGTACGTAGTAAATTCAACGTCATAGGGTGGATCAGCGTAAATGAAATCGGTTGGCTCGATCCTGATGTCGCTGAAATCGCCAAAATCCAGCTTCCAATGGGCTACTACTGCTTTGTATGCAGCGAAATCTCGTGTATAGGTAATCGTTTTGTATCTTCCAAACGGAACATTGAACTCTCCCCTATTGTTGAATCTGCATAGGCCATTGAACCCGGTTCTGTTCAAATAGTAAAAGAGGGAGGCAGCTTCTTGACTCTCCCCCTCTCCCTCGCGGATCAACTGATTGAAACGGTTCCTCTGCCGGTAGTACACCTCCTGGTCGTTCTCCATTTCAATATCTGCGACCAGACCATGCTTAAGCCACCTGTAGAAATTAATCAGGTGCGGGTTTGTATCATTCAAGAGCGCATTTTCGGGACGCAGCCCCAGCGTGACTGCCATCCCGCCAACAAAAGGCTCCACAAGTCGCCGGTGTTCATGTGTGTTCCAGGCAGCATGAAGATGGGGCACGAGCCATCTCTTGCCCCCGGCCCACTTCAGTGGTGGGGGTAGCGCTGCGCTTTGAGTTGCTACGGGCGAGGATTGTCGCGAAATGGCTTGCATAACTTTCTCACTTCCTGTCTAATAGAGATTATATCATTCCTGCCCCTGCGGATTACGCCCTCATGAAAGGAACGCCGGCGGTCTATCTGGGGTATGCTTATTGCTGATCAGTTCCGCAACCCTCCCACCCCTACTACTATTGCGAGGTTTATGATGCGCACGATTCGATTGCTCCTGACCGCTACTTTCCTGCTGCTCCTCGTTGCTTTTCCTACCGCTGCCGCTCCTGTCGCCCAAAGTGACGATGTGCCGGGTGGAGTCCCGCCTATGGAAGACCTGCCCCCAGGCGTGTATGTGGAGACCGTTCTGGAAGGGATGCATGTTCCCATCGCGATGGTGTTCGACCCTTCGGGTAGGCTCTTCTATACCGAGAAGGACGGCCAGGTGCGCCTTTTTGCCAACGGCAAGCTCCAGGACGCGCCCGTGATGCAATTCAAGGTCAACAGCGAGGGTGAGCGCGGACTGCTTGGCATTACGCTCAACCCCGACTTCGCGAACAACCACTATGTGTACGTCTATTACACTTGCGACGTGGGTGACGGCTGCGAAACTCTCCAGAACCAGGTAGTGCGCTTTACCGAGCACGACGGCATAGGCTCCGATCCCACTACGATCTTCGTTTCAAAGCAGAGTGCGCCCAACCATGTTGGAGGCAACATCCACTTCGGGCCGGATGGGATGCTTTACATATCCATCGGTGAGAATGCCGACCCTCCGAACTCGCAAAACCTGAAGGCAACCCAGGGCAAGATCCACAGGATCAACCCGGATGGCTCGACCCCGCCCGACAACCCCAACTTCGACGAGCCGGGGGCGCTCCCCTCGATTTATGCTTATGGGGTGCGCAATAGTTTCGATTTCACTTTCGATCCTCTGGTGAAAGGACGTATCTTCGCCAGCGAGAACGGCCCAGGCTGCGACGACGAAATGAACCGCATCGAAGCAGGCTATAACTACGGCTGGCGGGCAAATTACCCTTGCGATGACCCACACCCCGACTCGGATTACAACAATATCAATCCGTTGTGGTATGCAGGCGACGATTGCTGTGTAGCTCCCACCGGGATCGTAGTGTACAACGGCGACAGTATCCCGCAGTGGAAGGGGCAGGTGTTCATGGCGGTTTACGTCGGCAATATGTATCACTTCACGCTCAACGGTGACCGCACACTTGTTACCTCGGCAGGCACCCTGCGCGACATCACGGCCAATCTGGACGTAGAAAACGGTCCCGACGGTGCGCTCTGGTATATAGAAGGCGGGGGCTACAGCGATGGCACTCTAAAGCGGCTTGTGGGGCAGGGCCGGCCCAGTCCTACGGCAACACCCCAACCTGGCGGCCCGCTGACTATTCCGGGTAGCGGCAGCCGCACTTTCCCGGAAACCGGAAAGACGGTGACCGGTATCTTCCTCGACTACTGGGACCAGCATGGCGGCCTCGCGCAGCAAGGGTTCCCGATCTCTGACCTGCTGACCGAAGTATCCGACCTTGACGGCAAGCCCTATACCATGCAGTACTTCGAGCGAGCCGTCTTCGAATATCACCCTGAGAACGATCCGCCTAACAATGTGCTATTGTCGCAATTAGGCACTTTCGCGTACAAGGCAAAGTACCCGGATGGCGCGCCCAGCCAGCAGCCAAACACAAGCGAAGGCTCGCAGCTATTCAGCGACACGGGTAAGCGGGTTGGAGGGAAGTTCCTCGACTACTGGCAGCAACATGGCGGCCTGGCCCAGCAGGGGCTTCCGATCTCGGACGAATTTACCGAGAAATCGGACCTCAACGGTAAAACATATACAGTCCAGTATTTCGAGAGGGCCGTCTTCGAGCTACACCCGGAGAACCAACCTCCCTACGATGTGCTCCTGAGCCAGTTGGGCACGTTTCGGTACCGGGATAAGTACAAGTGACGAGTGACGAGTGACGAGTACTGCTTATTTACGCGTCACTCGTCACTCGTCACTCGTCACTCATGAGCATTCTTCTCAATGAAGTCCAGGATTCGTTGGGTGAAGTCGGAGCCGTATTCGGTGAGGAAAAGGCCGGTGGCGTGGACTGTGCCAGGGTAGAGGTGCTGTTCTTTTGGCTCAGGCATCTTATCATAGAATGCCTGGATCTCGCTTGCACCCGGTTCATCCTGTGCTGAGAGGAATAGCTTGGGGATGTCAAGCGTTTGCAGTTGCTCGTCGGACGTGCCCATTCCCTCTATATTCTGGCCCGAAGCCAGGATCACCAGCGCTTCGGCCTTTGTTTTGGTGGCTTGAATGGCCGAGATTGTGCCGCCGCAACTGCCGCCGACCAGTACCAGTTTGTCTGCTCCCCGGCTTTGCACGTATTGGACCGCCGCAGCTATATCAAGCTCCAGGTCGGTGACCGTGAATGTCCCCTCCGATAAGCCGAAGCCCCTGTAATAATAGGAGAGGACCGTGTATCCCTGGTTCTTCAGTTTGAGCGCAAGATCGATCCAATCGTCTTTGCCGTCTTTCGAGCAGATGGCTGATAGCACTACGGCTGTCTTGCCGCTGCCATATAGGGACCCCGACAGTTTCACACCATCCTCGGTCGTAAAATCGACCGTTTCACCCGCTCGCTCCTGCTTGCGGAGGGTGCCTAGCTGGCTCAAAAGCACATCGTAGGGAGGTTGGTTCTCCGGGTGTAGCTCGAATACAGCCCTTTCAAAGTACTGTACCCTGTATTCTTTGCCGTCCAGGGCTGACTTCTCCATGAACTCGTCAGAGATAGGATAACCTTGTTGGGCCAGGCCGCCATGTTGCTGCCAGTAGTCGAGGAACTTCCCTCCAACCCGCTTACCCGTGTCGCTGAATAGCTGCGAGCCTTCGCTTGTGTTTGGCTGCTGGCTGGGCGCGCCATCCGGGTACTTTGCCTTGTACGCGAAAGTGCCGAGCAAGGATAGCAGGATATTGTCAGGTGGCTCGTTTTCGGAATGTAGCTCGAATACAGCCCTCTCGAAGTACTGGACTGTGTATACTTTTCCATCCGTGGGGCTGATCTCCTGTATTTGAGTAGTGATCGGATAGCCCTGCTGGGCCAGGCCTCCGTGGGCGGTCCAATAGTCGAGGAAATCGAAGCACACTTTGATCCCGGTCGCCTCGAAAGTGGAGCAACCTGATTGTGCTGCCGCAGGGCGTGATGTTATGCTCGTCCAACCGAACGCCGTTAGCATCATCAGCGTCAACCCCCACCTGTATGCTCTCTTGCATGCCATCCCTATCCTCCCTTTCCCTTGCTAACCCATCAATCTCGCTTCCCTTCTTGCATCTTGTACACCCATTGGCCCCCTTTAGTTCCCCCTCGGTGTATACTGTATGAGAGGCATTTGAGCGCCCTTTGCCGACCTTTCAGAAAGGAAATGATAATAGATACGCGCACTTTGATCTTCGACCCCCCGGAGGCGGCTCACCCTTTAATGCCCGGCGCAGAACCTTTCCTCTACACGGCGGGGGATGTTGCCTGCTTGCTTATCCATGGCTTCACCTCTTCCCCTTATGAGATGCGCGAGCCTGCCCGATACCTTGCCGAACGCGGCATCACGGCGGGGGCGTGCCTCCTCGCCGGGCACGGTACGGCCCCCGAAGACCTGCAAGGCAAGACCTGGCACCACTGGTATGCCTCGGTCAGCAGCGCGCTCGATCTGCTTCTGGCTAATTACAGGCGAGTCTACGTGGCGGGGTTGTCGCTTGGCGGCGCGCTTACCCTCTACGCCGCCTCGCAGTATAGCGATAGGCTGGCAGGCATTGTCGTCATGTCTGCGCCCGTCTATCTTCCGACGGGCGTGGCCTATATCTTGCGAGGTATCCAGGCGTCGTTCCCGTTCCTCACAAAGCCCTACCGCGACATCGAGGACCAAACGGCGCGTGACCACCATGTCGGCTATGTGCGCTCGCCCGTAGATGCTACCGCATCTCTGATAGATTTTCTGGAACATGTGCGCTCAGGTCTGCCGCGCATTCACGTACCCGCCCTCATTATCTATTCCCGCCACGACCACGTCGTCCCCAGCGTCAGCTCGCACTACATCTACTCTCGCCTTGGCTCCCACGATAAGCGGATGCTCGCCCTCCACAGGGGCTATCACATCGTCACTGTAGACTATGATAAACAGAAAGTGTTCGAGGCGATTTACGATTTCATCTCACGAATTGAGAAGGTAGTTTGAGGTTGGAAGTTCGAACCTCAAGCTTCCCGGAGGTATAAATGCTCAAAGGCATCCTTTTCGATTTAGGCCATACACTCCAGGAGTTCAGAAGCGACGATTGGCCCGGCATACGCAAAGTGATGAACACCGCCCTATATCGGCACATAGCCGCCAACGGCCACCAGCACAATTTGCCCCCGCTCGATGAGTTCCTTGAGATCATGGAGAGGCGAAGCCAGGCGATATGGGACCAGGCGCGCACCACACAGAGAGGACACTCCCTGTTGTCGATCCTTCCCACAATATTCGAGGAATATGGCGTGCAAGGTCTCACTCCCGATCAATGCCTGCAACCCTGGTACGACCAGCGCGCCTCGAACTGGATCTATATCGAGCCTGATGTCAAGCCCACCCTCGAAAAGCTACGCGACCAGGGCCTGAAACTGGGCCTTGTGTCCAACACGGCCTGGCCCGCCGCCGCGCACGATCCCGACCTTGAGCACTTCGGCATTATCGACCTCCTTCCATGCCGTATCTACTCATGCGATTTCGGTTGGGAAAAACCCGACCCCCACATCTTCCACGCCGCCCTCGATTGCCTGGGGCTGAAGCCAGAAGAGACCGCTTTCGTGGGCGATTTCCTTCAGTTCGATATTGCCGGCGCGCATGGCGTTGGCATGAAAGCGGTCTGGAAGCGTATCGTGGGCCGCCCCGACGAGATTGACGACCATACTATTGTGCCTGATGCTACAATTACCCGCATAGGTGAATTGCCTGCCGTGCTCGATCGGCTCTATAATGCTTAGACAAGCATGCTAATTCTGCCTCGCGAAACTTGCATAGACCTCAACCAGTCCATGAACAAGGAGTGGCTGGTCACCAACGGCATCGGCGGCTATGCCTCCGGCACGGTGTCGGGCGTCAATACACGCCGGTATCATGGCCTGCTGGTGGCCGCTCTCAGGCCGCCCGTAGAGCGCACCGTCCTCCTGAACAATATAGACGAGGATATTTACATAGATGACCGGGTTTACTATCTGGGCGTGAACGAGTACCCCAATGGCAAGATACACCCCGGCGGTTTCGTGCATATTGAAGAGTTTCGGGTCGAGGATGGCGTGCCTACCACCACTTTCCATTTGGGAGACGAACTTCTCTACAAAACGGTCTGGATGGAGTACGGCCACAACACCTCTTACATTCGCTATAGCTATGCCCATGGCGCGTCCGACCTGCACCTGGTTCTCCATACCATGTGCAACTACCGGGACTACCACAGCACCACCCCTGGCGAATTCGACTGGAATTTTGAAGTCGAGCCGCTGGATGGAGGCTGCCGGATAGTGGCTCGCGAGGGTGCGCACCCTTTCTGGCTCACTACTGAACCAAAGGCTGAATTCACCGCCACGGGCGTGTGGTACTGGAACTTCGTGTACCGCCGCGACGTGGAGCGCGGCTACGACGACCACGACGACCTCTATTTGCCGGGAGTAATTCGCATCACCCTCAAGCCAGGTGAGAGCTTGACCTTGGTGGCATCCACCGAGCCGCCTGAGGCTACCACGTCCCTGCTGGATGGCTCGCTTGCGCGCGAGCAAGCGCGGCAGCGCAAATTGCTGCGCACCGCCGGTATGCGTGGGGCCAACATCAACGCAGACCCCTCAGACCCCTCAGCGCCAATCGAGGCGTTCGCGGGCCAACTGGTGCAGGCAGCCGATGCCTTCATGGTTTCCCGGCAGGTCCGGCGCGACGGCACGACACAGCAGGTGCCGACCGTGATCGCCGGCTATCACTGGTTCACCGACTGGGGCCGCGATACGATGATCTCGCTGCCCGGCCTTGCAATACCCACGGGACGGGTTCGCGAGGCCAATAAGACCCTGCGCACCTTCGCCCACTTCATCCGCGACGGCCTCTTGCCGAATAACTTCCCCGACGCAGGGGAGATGCCCCACTATAATACCGCCGACGCCACCCTCTGGATGTTCTCAGCGGTCGAACGCCTGGCGGATGCGACGGGCAGCCTCACCACAGCGCGCGGCCTTTTCCCCGTGCTTTCTGATGTGATTGCCTCGCATGTACGGGGTACGCGCTTCGGCATCGGCATGGATGCGGCGGATGGCCTCTTGCATGCGGGCGAAGCGGGCGTACAACTCACATGGATGGACGCCAAAGTGGACGATTGGGTCGTGACCCCACGCCGGGGCAAGCCCGTCGAGATCAATGCACTCTGGTACAACGCCCTCCGCGTGATGGAGAAGCTAAAGCTGGCGCTGGGCGGCACGGTGCGCAACGGCAGGCTTCCCGCACCCGATTTTGGAGGATTGGCCGACCATGCCCAGGAGTCCTTCCGGCAGCGATTCTGGCACAACGGAGGGGGTTACCTGTATGATGTGATCGACGGCCCCACCGGCGACGATCCCTCGATTCGCCCCAATCAGGTATTCGCCATCTCTCTAGGGCGCGGCCTTCTGACGCTGGCCCAGGCGAGAAGCGTGCTGAACGTTGTGCGCGATCACCTCCTCACACCATACGGCCTGCGCACTCTCTCGCCCTACGATCCAGCCTACATAGGGCGCTACCGTGGCAACCGACGGCAGCGCGACGGGGCCTACCACATGGGGACCGTGTGGCCCTGGCTGCTCGGCCCTTACTTCGATGCCGTGGCCGCCGTCGAAGGCGTGCCGGTTGCCCGTGCGACGCTTTTATCGATCCTCCCAGCCCTGCAACGGCACCTGGCAGATGCCGGGCTTGGCACCATCAGCGAAATCTTTGATGCCAATATTCCCCACTTGCCCGCGGGCTGTATAGCCCAGGCCTGGAGCGTCGCGGAGATACTTCGAGTTGTCACTGCTTACGCTATGAATGATAAACCATGAACCAACCTGGCTGGACCCCACCCCCGACCCCCGAATCGGATATCGGCAGGCTGAACTCGGCCCTGCGCGAAGCCCCGTCGTATATGCCGTCACCTGCACCCCCTTCCGCGGTACAGGACCACCCTGCCCGGTCGGCCACCGCCAACCGCTGGATGCGCATCCCCACCGAGCGACCCTTGCTGACCTACATCTTGCTGGGCATATTGGTTCTTATCTATATTCCGATGCTCATCTCGCCTCAGATCGACAGTCTGTTTCAAGAGTATGGAGCGCTGATTAAAGAACCGATCATAGAAGGCGAGTGGTGGCGGCTTATCACCGCGGCTTTTCTGCACGCTAACCTCCTACATATCGGCCTCAATGGATACGCGCTCTACCTGATAGGGATGGAGGTGGAGGGGTTCTTTGGGAGGGTGCGCTTTGTCGCCATATATGCGATATCGTTGCTGGCCGGCAGCGTTGCCAGTTTTATCTTCCTGCCCTACAATGCCCTGGGTGTGGGGGCATCGGGCGCGATCTTCGGCTTGATAGGCGCTCTTGGCGTTTACTTCGGACTCAATCGCACGCTGTTCGGCAGGCTTGGGCGCGCCCAGTTCTGGAACATCCTCCTCGTCATACTGCTTAACCTGGGCATTGGCTTTTCCGGTATCTTCCCGATTGACAACTCGGCCCACCTCGGTGGCTTGATCGCGGGATCGGTAGTGGGTTTCGTGCTGTGCCCGCGCTATCGCTTCGGCCCCTGGCGCAATCTATTCGTGCGCGATATTGAAGACAGCAACACCGGACCACTCCCCTGGATAGCCTCCGCTCTCATCACGATTATCATAGTGGTTATCTTCCTGCTCGCGTTCTTCTACTACAACAGGTATTAGAGTAAGAATAGCGAGTGATTGAGGCGTGAGTATGGAATATCTCTGGACCCCCTGGCGTATGCAATATATAAGCGGGCCACACTCGCGCTCGGCCCACGTGGAATTGGGAGAGGATGCTCCGCCCTCGGCAGATGAGAGCGAGGAGGTGATCGCGGAAGACGGCCAGATGGTGGAGCTTGAGAGTACGGGTTGCGTGTTCTGCGACCGCATCCGCTACCCGCAATCGCACGACAGGATCAGCCTGATACTCTTGCGTGCCGGGCATAACTTTGTGATCCTCAACCTGTATCCGTACAACACAGGCCACGTGATGATCGTACCGTACAAACATACCTCCAACTTTGTGTCACTCCAACCCGATACTCTCAATGAAATGATGTCGCTGTCGCAGCGCTTGATCGCAGCTATAGGTGAGGAATACCACCCGCATGGCTACAACACCGGGATGAACCTGGGAATGGTTGCGGGCGCGGGTGTGGCCGACCACCTGCATCTCCATATTGTGCCCCGGTGGGCGGGCGATACTAATTTCATGCCTGTAGTTGGGGCGACAAAGGTGCTTCCGGAATTGCTGGAAGCTACCTATGATAGGCTGAGGGCGCGTTTGGTTCCTGATTCCTAGTTCCTGGTTCCTGGTTCCTTGTTGTGCGTTTTGGATGGTGTTTGTGAAGCAGAGGCCTGGTCCTGCCATCATATACTAAATGGCATTTGTTGGGCAAAACTGGACAGGTTTTGGGGTGTACTTAAGTCCATATTTTAAATTCTTTGACCAGGCTATTGAAGTCGTCGGGCCTCTCCATTGGCAGCATATGTCCTGCATTTTGAAATAGAACCAGGCGTGAGCCTGAGATCCCTTGATGCAACTCCCTGCTCAGGTGGGGTGGGGTAATCCTGTCATGCCCACCTGCTGCTATCAGCGTTGGTAGCTTGATCTCGGCCAGGCGGTCTGTCACGTCGAAGGCTATGCACGCTTCATAGTCGCCCAGCACCACTTTTTGTGGGGACCTTAGCATTTGCCTGTGCGTGCCGTTTCGCATTGCCTTTTGCCTGTATGTGAGAGGGCCTTCGTTGGCCTCGAAGCTTTCAGCTATGATAAGGTCAATTGCCGACTTGAAGTCAGTGTGTAGTAAGTGCATGAGGCGGGCCGGAACGGGATAGCGCGCCCCGGAACAGGTCAGCACCATACCGTGCAGCCAGGACGATTGCCGCAATGCCAATTCGAGGGCTACAGCCCCGCCCATCGAATGACCGATCAGCACTACATTATCCAGTTCCTTCTGCTCTACATATCCCGCCAGCCAATCGGCATATTTGACGATGGCCGATGGACGATGAGCAAAGGATCAACCGTCATCATATACAGATCCCGGATCATTTGCGCTTGGCCCCAGGCTTGTATGACCGGGTAAGTTGACATAATGCGCAGCAGGGAAAGCAGGTCGCTGTAAATGCCAGAAATCGGCGTTCGAGCCTGCGCCATGTATGAAGATCAGGGTATGTTCATTTTGATCTGTGTCGGTCATTTGCCACCTTGCGAAGCGCGATTCGTTCTAACGATTATAGAGATATCGGTAAATGGTGCAAATCTACAGTGGGATCATGCGATTGCCCTGTCCTATCTATTTACCTTATAATACGTGTGATTAAAAGATGGAGGAACCTTTTGCGAGTTCTAGTTACGGGCATCACCGGCTTCGCGGGCAGTCATTTGATGGATTATTTACTGGCGGAGCAGCCTGATGTCCAGGTTTTTGGTATTTACCGGCGGAGGAGCCGCCTCGAGCATCTAGCTCATGCGCTCGATAAGTTGCACATGATCGAGCCTGGCGTTGCCAGCGTGGCAACCCTTGAAAGTTCGTTCAGGCAAGATAAGGTGAATCTGGTTGAATGCGATCTGCTGGATGCGTTCAGCACGCACAAACTGATTGCGTCGGTCCGCCCCGACCGTATTTTCCATTTGGCGGCGCAGAGCCACGTGCCCGCTTCCTGGAACGCACCCGCCACGACCATCCAGGGCAATGTGATCGGGCAGGTCAATCTCTTTGAGGCTGTGCGCGAGGTTGGTATAGACCCTTTGATCCAGATAGCAGGTTCCTCGGAAGAATACGGGATGGTGTACCCTGACGAGGTGCCTATGCGAGAGAGCAATCCGTTGCGCCCATTATCTCCCTACGCGGTAAGTAAAGTGGCGCAGGAGATGCTTGCCTACCAATATTACCAGAGCTACCGGATCAAGAGCATCGTGTCGCGAGGTTTCAATCACAGCGGGCCGCGCCGGGGCGAGAACTTTGTGGACTCCTCGTTTGCGCGCCAGATCGCGCTGATCGAGAAGGGGATACAGGAGCCTGTGATCTACGTGGGCGACCTCAGTAGCAAGCGCGATTTTACGGACGTGCGCGACATGGTGCGCGCCTACTGGCTGCTGCTCGAAAAGGGCAAGCCGGGCGACGTGTACAACATCGGCTCGGGCAACACCCGCCCTATGCAGGATGTGCTCGATATGTTGCTGTCGATGTCGAAGGTGGACGTGGAGGTGCGAGTAGACCCGGCCCGCCTGCGCCCCTCGGACGTGATGATCCTGTGGGCTGACGCCTCCAAGTTCATGGACGCCACGGGCTGGAAGCCCACGATCCCCTATGAACAGACGCTGCGCGACCTGCTCGACTACTGGCGCGAGCGAGTGTAGATGCCAAACAAGAACCTGCGCATTAGGCGCAGGTTCTTGCGTTTGCGGCCCAGCTATGGCGTGGGGGTGACCACGATGTGTGGAATGACCACTATTTGCACATCGTCGAGCCACACTTCACCTTCGCCTGTGAGTTTGGCCCCGAGGGTGATTGTCTGCGCTGTAGTAGGCACGTACAGAGTAATTTCG
The DNA here is from genome assembly GCA_963797095.1 of uncultured Chloroflexia bacterium. GTDB lineage: Bacteria > Chloroflexota > Chloroflexia > QHBQ01 > JADMIH01 > JADMIH01. The sequence goes on from CAWCNY010000002.1 coordinate 1,344,108, forward strand.
CGCTTTTGCCAACCTCCCTGGCCTGCCGCAGCGTGTGACTCTCCTGAAAGCGAGCTAGCATTCGCCTGCTGGATAGGGTCATAGATCTGCGCCCAAATGTATGCGTCGCCTTTAGCCTTGTCTGCGTTGACATAGGCCGTGATTCTCACCGATTCATTTCTGTATGCATCGGCCTTCAGGGTCTGTTGTAGGGATGCCGTCTTATCGGTTTGCTCTGCTACCACTCTCAAATATGCACCCTGACTGCCTGTGTATGCTTGCTCACTGCTCGTGCCCACTTCGAACTGTGTTGGTCTGGCTGAGATCAGGTGCCAGCCGGGCTGAAGTCCATCCTCGAAGCCTGCGTTCGTGAGTTCTTCTTGTACAGGGATGTTGGTAGTAGGTACGTCTTCTCCGACTATCTCTAAATCTGCATCATCGATCCAAAGCCTGCCGGCACCGGAAATTTGCACCCCCATTGCGAGAATGGTACTGTTCGGTGGCACGTCCAGCACAATTTCATATTGCGTCCAATCGGTGGTGCCATATATGGGCCGCGTTTCCATCTCGTCTTGCACTGCTATAGCCAGACCGTTGTAGACTTGTAGCCACAATCCTGCTTGCTCTTGCACATTGTCAGTCTTGAGGAAGGCCGAGAAGCGCACTCGCTTGCCAGCGTAGTTGCCGACCCTCACCCATTGTGCGTAAGCAGCGTAGTTCTCAGGATCGCTGGTTGTCTGTTCCAGCCGTGCGCTTGTTTTGCCCCCGTGTACCGTCTGATTGTCTATTCCCTTCGTCGCATAAGGTCCAAGCAACTCCCACCAATGTGTTCCATCCTCGAATCCCATGTTGCGAGCATCCTGGTGGCCGATTGAGTCTGTAGTCGCTACACTATCGTCTACGCGTACCAATTCCAGATCGTCTACCCACATCTGACCGCCGCCCTTCAGGACGGCTCCCACCCATACGTCCGTAGCTTCCTTCGGTATATCAAGCACAACCTCATATCTCGTCCAATCGGTCGTGCCCGATGGTGCTCTGTCTGACATGTCATCGTAGGCCGATGTGGGAGATGCCAGGCTACCTTGTTCCTGCACGCTGAACACTTGCATTGAGAGACCTGCCAGCGCGGTAACGTCTCGCGTCCTTATATAGCCACTAAGCCGCACACGATTGCCCGCGATAAGGCCGGGATCAATCCTCTGTGTTAGTCTGACAGTAGACAACTGCTCGGTTTTGGAAGCGATTGCCATGCTGGCATTTCCGCTATGTACCACCGAGTTGTCGATGCCGAAGCTGTAATCGCTTGTTGGATTCGCTCCCCACTTAATGAATCCTTCTTCAAAGCCGGGATTCTCAAGAGGTATTTCGCCCATACCTGGAATTGGAGTAGGAGTTGTTGCCGGGTTCACAGGAACTTTGTTGGAAATAGCCAACAAGACCACGAGCAATCCGATCACCGCGAGTATGACTGCTGCTGCCACTGCGGGGTTCCACAACCCACCCCACATCAGACGCTCGCGTTGTATCTTGGTTCTCATCTTACGCGCTCCTTCAGGCAGGCCGTTCAGTTCGCGCGTCTGAGCTTGATTCTTGTGTGTCGCATCTGATGGTCGGTCGTATAGCCCATCGAGACTACGGGCGAACTCTACCGAGACCTGCCCTTCTTGCTCGCCCAACCGCGCGGCGATGCTGTTCCAGACATAATCTGGTTGTTGTGGCTCACCAAGCTTCGCATTGAAGTACGCAGCCAGGCGTGCCTGAAGCTGGATATCGTCGGGTTGCAATGGATCGTTCCTTTGGTTTGTATCCCGCTCCATCACCTTACTCCTCTTCCCTGTGTGTACGGCCATCTGCCTGCAACCGGTCGCGCAAAGCCGCCAGCCCCCTGTGCAACCTCGACTTGACCGTACCTAAGGGCGCTCCCGTCAACTCGGCTATTTCGTCTAGCTGCAAATCTGCGTAAAAGCGGAGCGCCATGACCTTTCTCTGCTCCTCATCCAATGTGTCCAACGCTTCCTCTAACTCGGCATCGTAATCGGTAGCTGCAAGTGCCCAAGAAGGGGTTTCGCCCAGCCTTTCTGCTATGGAGTCGGAGTAGGGTGCTGTATGCAGTTGGCGCTTGCGCGCTTTCATATGACAGCGGTTCGCCACAAGCGTAAGGAGCCAGGGGCGGAATGGCCTGCCTACCTGGAAGCGGGGCATGGCGCGCCATGCATCCACCCACGCTTCCTGTACAGCGTCTTCGGCGTCCGCGGGGTCATGTAGCAGTACCCGTGCCGTACGCTCGGCTCTCTCGGCATACATATCTACCAGACTGCGAAACGCGTTGCGGTCGCCGCTTTGCGCCCGCCGGACCGATTCGCTTTCGTCCATGTTCCTTCTCTCCCTGTGAAAAGCACATTCATTAGTGCTTCCACTATATTGTATGCGCAATGTGAGCCAAAAGGTTCCCGCTTGCTACCCCAGATCCCATAACGTATAATCTAACTAGATTACATGGGACCAATAGACTAATGGCAGACACCGGCGGCAAAACCTCAGCGCCTCTCCTTGTAGCGGCGCAGATGCGTGAGATCGAGGCCCAAGTTCGTACCTGCCAGCTTTGCAAGCTTGCCAGGACGCGCACTAACGCTGTGCCCGGCGAAGGCGATTATGGGGCCGAGGTGATGTTCATCGGCGAGGGGCCGGGCTACCACGAAGACCGCCAGGGTCGTCCCTTTGTGGGCAATGCGGGGCAGTTCCTGAATGAGCTACTTGGCATTGCGGGCCTGTCGCGGCGTGAGGTTTTTATAGCTAATGTGGTTAAGTGCCGACCGCCCAACAACCGCGACCCAATGCCTGACGAGATATCTGCTTGCGCCTCTTACCTCGACCGCCAGATTGAACTTATCAACCCACGCATCATCGTCACGCTGGGCCGCTATTCGATGGCCCGCTTCTTCCCGGGCGAGCGCATCAGCCAGATTCACGGAAAAGCTCGCGTGATCGATGGACGTTTGTGCGTGGCCATGTACCACCCGGCAGCCGGGCTTCACCAGGCCAGTCTTGCCGACGTAATCCGGGCCGATTTTCGTCTGCTTGCTGTTATCATGGAGCAAAGGCGCAAGATACTCGCTCCATCTGCCCCTTCTACACCCGCCCCCGCGGTTGAGGATGAACCCCTCCCCACCACTCTCCAGCCTAACGCCGTGGAGGAGCAGAAAGCCGAGTATCAAGCTGCCGAAAAAGAGACCCAATCAGGGCCTACCACGGAACCCGCTTTGGAAGCTTCGGCCCCAAGGTTATCCGACCCTAAGAAGCGTGCCACCAAATCGAAGGAGAAGGAAGCAGAATACACCCAACTCCCCCTGTTCGACCTGTGAAACCTCAAGCCCGCGCCAATACGCAATACGAAGTACGCAATACCCTCATGCCCGATCAACCCGCAGTTCAGAACTCGCAAATCGCGGTTAGCACTGAACGTACCACCGGTAATGGCATCCATCCAATGTCTCGCGAGGGGCGCAGGCAGGCCACTGTGCTGTTGTTGGGCGTGATATCAATAGCGACCTTTGCTCTCTGGAGCCTGATCAACATCCTCCTGGATGGTGTTGACGGCATTGAGTGGGTGTCGGGCCTGCTTATGCTTGCGATATTGCTAATTACTCCCCTTGTGGCCTGGACGCTGCTGGAAGAAGCCCAGGCAACGGTACAGGCAGAGGAAGAAGGGATAACATACAGTACAATAGGAGGTATCGCCCTACATTATCCCTGGAGCGCAGTTACAGGCTTCGAAGCGAAAGACGGTCGAGGGCGTATCGCCCGCTTCTTTCTGGGCGATGATAAGGATGAACCTGCGAACGAGATACCGCCTGGCGCTCCCGACGAAAACGCGGCCGACGAGGAACCCGGCACTCTCCTTGTCGTGGTCAATACAGACCCCTCGCAACAAATAACCAACCTACTGGTACGCTTCCTGCACAAGCAGTCATATGGGAGCCGCCTCCCAATCCACGGCGGCCTGGAAGCGCGCCAGCTACTTATAGATGAGATCAACCGGCGGGCAAAAGATATCGATGGACGATAGACGATGGATATTGCATACTGCGTATTGCGTACTGCATACTGCATGACCCCGGATCCTCCGACTACCGACTACCATCCTTCATTCTTCGTCTTTCGCCAACTAAAACACAATGCAACTACCTGACTATACAGACCCGCAGCCTACGCGGGATCACATCCGTTTTATACCAATCGGCGGCCTCGGAGAAGTGGGCAAGAATATGGCCGTCGTCGAATATGGCGAGGACATCATACTGGTTGACTTCGGCATGGGCTTCCCTGAGGAAGAGATGTTCGGCGTCGACCTCGTTCTCCCCGATATTAGCTACCTGGAAGGCAAAGAAGATCGCATCCGGGGCATTTGCATTACCCACGGCCACGAAGACCACATCGGTGGCCTTCCCTGGTTGCTGCCGCAGGTGAACGCGCCTGTCTACGCCACTCGGCTCACAATGGGCTTAATCAAGAACAAGCTACGTGAACGCAACATCCTCAATGATGCCACCTTGAACGAGGTGCAAGCGGGCGATGTAGTGGAACTGGGCGCGTTCCGCGTGGAGTTTGTGCATGTTTGCCATTCGATCCCCGATGCCTGCCTGCTGGCGATTCATACGCCCCTGGGCACAATCGTGCACACCGGCGATTTCAAGCTGGACCCCACGCCGGTCGACGGTTTCCTCACCGACTACGAAACCCTGTCCCGGCTGGGCAGGGAGGGCGTGCTTGGTCTGTTTACCGACTGCGTGCACGTTGAAACACCCGGTTACACCCCCTCTGAGCAGGTGGTTGGCAAGACGCTCAACAACATCGTGGCCGGGGCACATGGCAGGGTGATCATCGCGACCTTTGCATCACTCATATCTCGAGTCCAGCAGATCCTTGATATAGCGTTCCGGCACGGGCGCAAAGTAGTGCTGCTTGGCCGCAGCCTTGAGAACAATGTGCGCGTAGCGGTCGAACTGAACTACCTTGAGGTGCCACCGGGTGTGCTGGTGGACGTGCAAGAGGCCAACAAACTGTACGACAACGAGGTGATCGCTATCTCAACAGGCGCGCAGGGCGAGCCTACCTCGGCCCTCTCGCGCATCGCCAACGACGACAACCGCAACTGGACCGCCAAACCGGGCGATACATATATCCTATCGGCCACCCCGATCCCCGGCAACGAGACGAGCGTGGGGCGCGTGATCAACAACCTCTTCGCTAAGGGGGCGGAGGTGATCTATAGCTCCATCGCGCAGGTGCATGTATCGGGGCACGCCAGCCAGGAAGAGCACAAACTGATGCTAAATATGCTGCGTCCCCGGTTTGTAGTCCCTATCCACGGCGAGCGCCGCCACCTGACAACGTATTCCAAGCTAGCGCAGTCGGTCGGTGTGCCGCAGGACAATATTCTGCTGATAGACAACGGCTATGTCGTTGAACTGAATGAAGACGAGTGCTACGTGGCGGGGCGCGTGCCTGCGGGCAATGTGTTTGTGGACGGCGTAACCGTTGGCGATGTGGGGCAGGTGGTGATCCGAGACCGCCAACTACTAGCCCGCGACGGGGTGCTGCTGGTGGTGGTGACAGTGGACAAGGCCACGGGGCAGCTTGTGGCGGGCCCCGATATCGTCACACGAGGCTTCGTATATGCAGCCGAGGCAGGCCCGCTCCTGGACGACACGAAGGAGAAGGTCAGGACGGCCTTTTTCCACCCGAACGGCGTGGTGTCGCCCGACTGGAACTATATCAACAAGAAGATCCGCGATACGGTTAGTCAGTACCTGTACGAGCAGACTCGCCGCAGGCCGATGGTGCTGCCTGTTGTTGTAGAAATATAGGAGTAGCTATGGCTACGATTGCAAGAGCCGCCGAAATTATTGACGCTTATCCACATCTCGCCGACTTTGTTGGCGGCGTGCCTTACGAGGAAGTGTGGGTGGCAGAGCAGAAGCTTGGTGTTACCTTCCCTGAATCGTATAAGGATTTTCTCCAGAAATACGGGTCGGGCACCTTCGGTGGCAAAGTGACCTTTGGCCTCGGCGTGCCTGAGACCGACCTGCCCAACGTGGTATATGCTACCCTCGACATGCAGGCGCAGGACGATTGGTTCCCCGCCGACCTCGTCGTGATCACCGACACGGGCGAGGGCGATATCCTTTGCCTGGCGACCACCCGCCAGAGCGAAGAATACGAGAACGAATGCCCCGTAGTCCAGTGGATACCTGAGCGCTCGTTTGAGGAGCAGGCGTTCGAGACGGTGCACAAAACCTTCGCTCATTATCTGCTTCGCTTGGCCCATCTGGCCGTGGAGTAGAGTTTGTTGTGGGCAGGATGAAGCGCGGCCGTTTGTTTCTGGTGATCGGCGCGGCCTGTCTGGTGGTGGTCGTGTTGGTCGCTCGCGTCGCGGGGCCTTCTGCACGCAACCCGGCCAATCCAACCGCAACGCCCGCCATCCTTGCCCTGGCGACGCGTACTACTCTGGTTCCGGCCTCGTCTCCTGAAGTAACACAACCCGACGGTATTGCTACTATCCCGCCTTCTGCAACGCCATCCGCAATAGCAGACAGCGTGGTTGCGCAGGCAACCCCCACTCATGTGGCGGTTGCCTCCTCTACGCCTACGTCTGCTCCAATAATCTCTGGGCCTGCCGCGACACCGCAAATTGCGCTGACCGAAGCCTCTCTCGTGCGTGTGATCGACGGCGATACAATCGATGTATCAATCGCGGGCCAGACCAAACGTGTTCGCTTCATTGGAGTGGATTCGCCTGAGACGAACGGCGCGCCTATCTGCTATGGTGCGGAGGCCACCGCTCATGCTCAGCACTTGCTTGATGAAGTGGGCGGAAAGATGTGGCTCGAAAAGGACGTGTCCGAGATCGACAGGTACAGCAGGCTCCTGCGCTATATCTGGCTTGACCCTGATAGAGGGCGGATGCTGGACGAGTTGATGGTGGAGGATGGCTACGCACAGGTAAGCACCTACCCGCCCGATGTGAAGTACGTGGACCGCTTCATCGAGGCCGAGCACATCGCAAAGGCCGAGGGACGCGGCTTGTGGGGAGCCTGCGAATACTTCGGCGCGCCCGTGCCGACTGCAACTTCTCCTCATAAATCGGAACCCGAACCGACCCCCTCAGGTTCTGGTCCCTGGGGCGGTTTACCGTATGACCCAAATGGCCCCGACCGCGATTGCTTCGATTTCGCCACCCATGAGGAGGCTCAACGCTTTTTTATCGCGGCAGGTGGTCCCAGCCGAGACCCCCACCGCCTGGATGGCGATCACGACGGTATTGCGTGCGAGGCTCTTCCTTGACGGTACAGAGCGATTCAGCCTAAACGAGCAAGGCTCGCCTGCGGGAAAGAAGGTCGTTTGTCAGCTCGGTCCTCAACAGGCTGAGCTTTTCACGTACCACATCATAATCTTGGCCAGATATAACTGTGGCAAGATCATTCTTCTGGAATGCTTGAGTCATTGCTTCTTGTGCATCGCCGTACTTCTTGCGGGCTGTATGAGACAGATAAATGCCTCCCTCCTTGAAATACCAGTCTCGGAAAGCTTCACTCAAATCCTTGAGATCTTTGTAAGTTACATTGGTGGCTCTCGGCCATTGTGGTAATAATTCCATCCTTTGCCACAGGGGCTTATAGACACCAGCCCTTGCCGTGCGTAACTCTTCGTCAACTTTGGCCCGCATATCAAGTACGCTTTTAAGCAGAGCCGCGAGATAACCTCCTACCCCGCCAAGTAGCGCCGGAAGGAGTATTGTAGTGAAAGTTTGTTCCATAGTCTGGTCTTGACCTCCCGATTTTTTCTTCGTGTGTGCTTTGTTATTTGTGCAACAATGTGTGCTGTGGCTAATTCTAGCTCGTGCGAGAATCCATTTCATCAGACGAAAAGATTAATCTACGATCAGTTGTGCCCAGACCCGGAACAACTTCTTTGGTGCCTAGTTTTCCCCAACCCCCACGCCACGTGATATAATATCTGCACCCAAACATACGTGCTAATCTACCGCGTACTGCTTACGTCGTATCGCGTATCGCGGAAGCCCAGGAGTAAGCAATACGAACTAAGCAGTACGCGGTATCGAGGTTCCCATGCCCCAATCCTCAGCAGCCAAGAATACACCATCGAAGCAAACCAAGTCCACTCCGCCTACGTGGTCGAAGATCGAGGGCGGGAAGGCTCGCGCCGCATCCACCGCGAAGAGCGCACCTGCCCGTTCTGCTTCGCGCACTCCCGCAAAGTCTTCAGCTTCATCTCGTGCAAAAAGCAATCCAAAATCCAAAATCCAAAATCCAAAATTAGCCGTTCCCTCCCATCTGCGGCCTGAGCTTGTCGCGCTCTCCATGTTCGTGATAGCGGCCCTCTTCATTGTGGGCCTGCTCACGTGGTCCAGCGGATCGCACAACATCGTGGGCGTGGTGGGTGGCGTGCTGGCCCGGCTGTTCGGTGCGGCGGCGTGGCTTGTGCCGATTGCGCTAATCGGTGGCTCGGCGGTGCTGCTGGTGGGGGCGCGTTCCGCGCTTGCCTCTCGCTGGTCATCGCCTGCCGTGCCCGCAGGTATTGCGCTCCTGTTGCTCGGCCTTATGGGTTTCGTACATCTACTGGTGGATGGACAACCCGCGGCGGAACGCGGCGAGGGTGGAGGCTACGTGGGCCTTGCCATCTCCACATTCCTCTCGGACTACCTTACTCCCGTAGGTGCGGGCATAGTGCTTGCCGCCTTTGCCCTGTCCGGGTTTATGCTCGCCTTCGGCTTCTCGATCGGGCAGGTGGTGCGAGGAGTTGGCCGTCCCACTATGGCAGCGGGCCGGTTGGTTGGGCGGGCCTTGACTAGCTCCAGTGATAGCCTTGCTCGCTTGCTTCGCAACCGCCGATCGGTGCAGTCGCAGGGTCTCAGACGCGGCCCGGTTCGTATCAACGGTAATGTGCTCCAGGATACCGCTTCGCTCACGCTACTGGACGCCGTTTCCACGGACGCAGTTGCGCCCCCATTTGACGCGGCAGGCTCTGCGCCGCCTACACTGACCATACTGGGTGAGGATAAGCACACGGCGGGTATTCAGCCTGCGCTTCCGATAGAGCCTGAGGCCAAGGCCAGGCCTGAGCCTGTGATCAACATCTCCGGCCCCTCAAAGAAAGTCGAGACCGGGCCTCACGAGCCGATCCAGTCGCCTCTTGGCTACGTGTGGAACCTCCCTCCTCTCACGTTGCTGCAGAACGTCAGCGAAGTGAAGGTCAGCCAGATCGATATCAAGAATAAGATACGCCTGATCGAAGATGCTCTTCAGTCGTTCAAGGTGGAAGCGGTGGTGCGCGAGGTGAACACCGGCCCTGCCGTCACGCAGTTTGCCATCGAGCCGGGAGTGGGTGTGCGCGTCAACCGCATAACGGCCCTCGATAAAGACCTTGCGCTCGCGCTTGCCGCGCCCGATATACGCATAGAGGCACCGATCCCCGGCCAGTCGCGCATCGGCATAGAGGTGCCCAATGTAGAGCTACAGGTGGTCGGGCTGCGGGCCATTATGGAGGCGGAGAACTTCGCCAAGCATAAGGGCAGGCTCAAGATCGCCATGGGCCGGGATACGCACGGCCAACCCGTGATCACCGACCTCGCCAAGCTGCCGCATATCCTGGTGGCGGGTTCCACCGGCAGCGGTAAATCGGTCTTCCTCAACTCGATGGTGATCGGGTTCCTGATGCAGTTCACGCCCGACGACCTCCGCATGTTGATGATCGACCCCAAGCGAGTGGAGCTAACGCCGTTCAATGGGATACCGCATCTGCTCCGTCCGGTGGTCACCGATATTCGGCTCGACAAAGAGGACAAGGATGCTAAAGGGCGGAATCAGAAGGCTGAAGTCCGAAATGAACGCGAGCGGCCAATGACCGCCGTCGAAGCCCTCAAGTGGGCTTTGTGGGAAATGGAGCGCCGTTACAAGCTCTTCGCGAGGGGGGCGCGCGACCGCGACGGCATGAGCCGCATCTTCCGCAATATCGAGCAGTACCGCGATTTCATGCGCGACAACCCCGAAGCGAGCATGGAGTATCTACCCTACATTGTGATCATCATAGACGAGTTGGCGGACCTGATGCTCACGGCTCCTGAGGAAGTGGAGACTTCTCTGTGCCGCCTTGCGCAGTTGGCGCGGGCCACGGGCGTCCACCTGGTGGTGGCTACGCAACGCCCGTCGGTGGACGTGGTCACCGGATTGATCAAGGCGAACTTCCCGGCGCGTATCGCCTTTGCCGTTACATCGCAGGTGGATAGCAAAGTGATCCTCGACGGCGCGGGCGCTGAAAAGTTGCTTGGCCGTGGGGATATGCTCTACACCGCCTCGGACGAGAGCAGGCCGGTGCGCATCCAGGGTACGTTCGTGTCCGACAGGGAGGAATCGCAGAAGGTGGTCGATTTCTGGCGCAGGCAACTCCCCTCGGATGAAGATATGGAGGCAACAGGGATCGGGTCCACTCTCCAACCGATGCAAGTGCCTGACTGGCTTGGCAAAGGCAATCCCGACGAGGAGAGCGAATTGCTGGAGCAGGCGATAGAACTGGTCAAGCGCAACAGCTACGTATCGACATCTATGCTGCAGCGTAAGCTTCGAGTCGGGTACAATAGGGCCGCACGTTTGATCGAGCAGATGGAGGAGATGGGCATGATCTCGCCCGCCGATGCCGACAACAGGGGCCGGCCACGCGAGGTGTTGCTCGGCGCACCCGATGATAGACTTCACCCGCAGACTTTTGAGGAGGTGGAAGAGTAGAGGAGGACGGAAGACGGAAGATGACGAGTGACGAAGGATGGTGAGTACGGAGTGGTGGGTAGCGTAGCATGAGGAAGATGCTTGTTCTCCTGGTCTTGCTGTTTGTTGCGTTAGGTGGGGCTGCCTGTAGCGTCAGTACCGCTAATATTAAGAGCGCCAAGCTTGGGACCGGGTACGATAGCACCAACCAGCAGGTTACGGGTGCTACGGATACTTTTAGCCCGACCGATGTGTTTCATTGCGTGATCGAGGTGGCGAACGCACCTGAAGACACTACCGTGCACACCGTCTGGACCGCTGTGGACGCCACCGATGGCGGTGGGAATAAGCACACCGACGAGAAGCTCGATGAGGCTACCTATATCACCAAGGATATAGGCAGCGTAATTGATGCCACGCTAACTCTCCGCGATCTTTGGCCTGTCGGTAAGTATAAGATAGACATTTACCTGAACGATAAGCTCGACCGAACGCTGGAATTTGAGGTGGCGGAGTAGATAGAGGACAATGGTGGACGATAGCTAGGCTGATAGGTGATAATGGTCCCTGAGTTTGACCGTACCATTCTTGTACCCTGTCACCCTTCGTCGCTCGTCTACAGCCCATCACCCATCGTCCACAATGACCGACCTTATTCCCGGCCTGATTGCCTGGGCGACCGATGTGATACGCACCATCGGTTACCCAGGTATTGCTTTTCTCATCGCGCTGGAGGCGGTCTTCCCGCTTGTCCCGTCCGAGGTGATCCTGCCCCTCAGTGGCAGCCTCAGCGCTTCGGGCGACTTCTTCTTCCCGGCTGCGCTGGCTGCCGCCACGCTTGGCTCTATGGCGGGGGCGAGTGTGCTTTACGGGATTGGGAGGTTGGGTGGCGAGCAGCGCATCGGCGATTGGCTCGACCGTTACGGCAAGTTCTTATTGCTGGGCCGCGATGACCTGTATAAATCGCGTGATTGGTTTGGAAAGCATGGCACATACGCCGTGCTGGTGGCCCGCATCATACCGGGGATGCGGACTATAGTATCGATCCCCGCCGGGCTGGCGTTGATGCCCTATCTACGCTTCGTGGTACTGACAGGTATAGGTAGCGCCCTGTGGAACGGCACCCTGATCGGCGCTGGCTACTATCTAGGCAAGAACTGGGACCAGGTGAAGGATTGGATAGCCCCATTTGGGCCTATTGTATATGGCATTATTTTCCTGCTGATCGCCGTGTTCGTTACGCGCCGCCTGTGGGCGAAGTTTGGACCACCGTCGCACAGCAACGCTTCCTGAGAAAATCTATTGCGCGCCTGGACTCCCTGTGTTATGCTAGCACCAGTAACGCGTACAATCACCCTAACGGAGGATACCTGCGAATGTTGAGCGAACTCACCCGCGCCATTTACGATAACGCAGCCCTTGACTGGGCCACCGCCGAAAAAGTGGTCTATGCCATGCTGGTGTATATGGAGCAGAAACTTCCGCATGAAGACTACCTCAAGTTCAAACGCTATATGTTCGGCGACCTGGAATACAAACTCCCCGACCGCTCCGCCTACCCTGGCTACGCCGCTGAAATCCCCGACCAGGCGCGGGGCTGACCTTTAGCGGATATTGGATCGCAGGGTGCATGTCTGCAATCCATAGTCCAGGGTCGCGATATGAACTCCGGCGCTATTAGAATTGCGAGCATAGGCGGCATTGCGATCAAGCTCCACTGGAGCTGGTTGATCATTGTGCTGTTGCTGACCTACACGCTGGCCGTCGGCCAGTTCCCCGCCCTTGTGCCCGGCGAGTCGGGTGTATTCTACTGGGTTGTAGGGGCGATTGCTTCCGTCTTATTCTTCCTTTCGGTGCTCCTGCATGAGCTGAGTCACTCGTTCACAGCCCGCGCTCTGGGCTATAAAGTGAACGAGATCGTGTTGTTCATATTTGGTGGGGTATCCAATATCGAGCAAGAGCCTAAGAAGGCGCGCGACGAGTTTTTGATCGCGGTAGTCGGGCCCTTTACCAGTTTCTTGCTGGGCGGGATATTCTATTTGCTTTTGCAGTTTGTGTCACCACCCATCCGCACAGCCGGGGCTGGGGCGGCTGCTATCTTCGAATACCTGGCCTTTATCAATATACTGCTAGGGATATTCAACATGATCCCCGGCTTCCCCCTTGACGGTGGGCGCGTGCTGCGCTCGATAATATGGGGCTTCAACCACAACTTCGGGGCAGCTACTCGCATATCAGGCATCATCGGCCAGATCGTGGCCTACCTGTTTATTGGCTACGGCTTATTTGTGACTTTCTACCTGGGAGATTTCAGCGGCCTGTGGACGGCGTTCATAGGGTGGTTCCTGCTGAACGCTGCCCAGTCGAGCGTGTCGAGCGTCGCAATGCGCGAGACTTTCCGGGGCATGTATGTGTATAACTTGATGGAGCCGCCTCCGCCCTCTATCAGGCCCACATCTACACTTGCCCATCTGCTGAGCGGATTCATACTGCCTTATAATTTGCGGGCTGTGCCTGTGGTCGATGCTGAGAATAAGCTGGTGGGCATCATCACTCTTGGCGATATAAAGGAAGTGCCGCAGGACCAGTGGGGCACTGTGACTGTGGGCGAATACATGACAGGTGGCGAGAAGCTGCGCGCGGTCTTTCCCAACGATGGGCTTGACCACGCCCTGGCTCTACTGAGTGAAAACCAGTTCGACCAACTCCCGGTCGTAGATCATGAAGGCCATCTGGTAGGTATATTGAGCCGCGCCCGCATTATCCGCTGGCTACAGGTCAGGGACGAGCTGAAACAAGCACAAGCCCAGGCGCGAACGTGATAGGTTCTGACGAGTGACAAGTGACGAGTAAATAAGCCGTACTCGCTACTCGCTACTCGACACCCAGATCTCGCCTTCAGCGGGAGGTTTCTGGCGCGGGGTCAGACCGGGGCCGCCCGTGACCCTTATTTGTTTGAGCGTATTGTCGGCCAGCATTTCGCCCAGTATGCGTTCGGTTACGCCTGCGTCCCAGCCGAACAGACGGGGGAACATGGCGGGGAGCGCGGCTCCAGAGGTCTCCAGGTAGCGGGTGATCAGGTGGCGCATAGCGGTACGGGTATTGTAGGCGCGTGCCTCTTCGGCCAGGCTGGGCATCCACCTGATCAGCAGGTCGTACACATAGCAGTACTTCCACCTGTTGGCGTCTGAGATGCCCGATTTTACGATCTTGAGGTCGGTTTGTAGCTCCGCGATGGCGCGCTCAAATCTGCGCGCATTGTCGCCTCCGCCCGCCATTCCGACGGCCTTTCTCATGTCGCTGGTGGGCATGGGGCCGTTTTCCATGAGGGTTTCGTATATTTCCTTGGCCTCTTTGCTCAACAGGCCATCAGAGTAGGCTTCCAGGTAGTCGTCCAATTCGCCGTAGTTGGAGGATAAGGCGTAGATCGCGGGGAGGTCGCTCAACGAGACTAGAGCGGGCTTGCCCCTGATGAGTTTGCCGTACCACGCTTCTTTGCGTGCGGGGATCGTGTCCTTCCAGTCCCATGTTTTGCCGAGCGCCCAGTCGTGGTGGTGCTTGGGTAGCTTGCGTTCGTAGCCGTTGATGGCCGACCATAAATCAGGCAGAGGCAGATTATCGCCTGGAAAAAGGAGCACGATTCCCGCCTGTTTGATGAACCGCACCGCCTCCTCCCGCGTGCGCACCTTGAGATCGGCGCTCAACCTGTAGCGAGGCCAGCGCAGGTTCAGCACATCCTGATAATTGATTACCTGCAAATCAGTAGCGTCAGCGACCATCCTGATCCTTTCTCGATGACGAGTGACGAGTAGCGCGTATTTTCCTACGGGGAATTATACCTCATTGTTCACTCGTCACTCGTCACTCGTCACTCGTCACTCGTCACTCGTCACTCGTCACTCGTCACTCGTCACTCGTCACTCGTCACCCATCATCTATCCTCCATCAGCGCAAGGCGACATATCGCTTGCAGATGCGTTCTGCTTGACATATAATCAGAGCAGGCTGCCGCGACTTGTGTGTAGAAGTGCGTAGAAGTGTTCAGGAGAGTGCCTCAATGTGTGCAAAACCCCCTGTGGTGACAAGGAAAACCTCTGCCGCCACCGAAGAAGAGGAGCAGGCCGCGCAGGCCAAACCGGTGCAGGCCGCCCTATTTACCGTCAATCAGCGCGGGGAACTGATGCAGCCTATGGCCGATATCCCCGCCCTCCACGCCACCTCCAGCCTCGATGTGGCGCGCTGGTGGTTCCGACGCCACCTTGAGCAGCAGCATCGTCCCATCAACACCATCGACTCGTATATGTATGACCTCGCCCTTTTTCAGCAGGGTGTGGGCAATAAGACCATAGACAGGATCAACAGCACCGATATCGCTAACTTCCTGGGACAGGCTAACAGTAAGTCTACCCGCAAGCGCAGGCTCACCTCGCTACAGGGGTTGTACCGCTTCCTGGTGGACAAGGAAAAGGTGCTCGACCGCAACCTGGCCGATGGCTTTGTGCCCGACTATATCCCGCTCAAGACACCGCACACCCTTTTCCCCCAGGAGCAAGAAGCGATGCTTGACGCGGCGTTCGAGGAAAACCCGCGCACTTATCTGATTGTCTATCTGCTGATGAAATTGGGCCTCACCCGCACCGAGTTACTCGCTCTCAAAGTGGACCATATCGACGTGAGCGATGCCGATAAGCCTGTTGTCTATATCTATTACGAAGAAGTGCGCTGGCAGCCCAAGGAGCGAAAGCTGGCTGCCGGGCCGGAGTTCACCGACGCCTACAACAAGTACGTCGCCGAATACAAGCCTTTATCGCGCATGTTCAATCTGCTCCCGCAATCGATCAACAAGATGGTGGCTCGCGTGGCCGAAGCCGCTCACATAACCAAGAACGTGACGCCCCAATCCCTTCGCGATACATTCGCGGTGGAGCAGGCCAAAGCCGGGGCCGAAGAAAAGCGCCTCCTTCAGATACTTGGCCTAGCGCCTGACAGCCGCAACCGCAAGAGCGTGCAGCGATATATCAAGCTGGCCGCGCCTCCGGTGGCGGGGGTAGTCTAACTACCCGATGGTGGACGGTAGATGGTGGGCTGTGGTAGTCCGACGTTGGACAGGGTAGGTGCTGGTGAACGATGGTAGCTTACTAAGAAATCCAGGGCGGCAGCGTCCTGCGCGCAGTGTGTACTTTGTGCTTATGGCGAGCCTGCTGCTTGTCTTCGCTCATGCATACAGCCCTGCTGCCTTTGCGGATTCGATTTCGCCTCCACGTGATTACACCAAAGTAACAGTGGATGGGCGATATATCTTTGTGATGCTGGTTGGCAATAATTCACAGGTTCCCCTCGAATGGAGTAAAGTCGAGGAGATACGGAGCAAATACAGCCAATCCGGCCTGTATAAGAACGACGGCTCTACTACTCCACTTTGGACGGTGGATTGGTACGGTTCCGTAGACCTATCGTCGGATGGGCATCATCTGATACGATGGGGTCCATGGCCGCTCATGGGCCATTACGCAGAAACGGCTTTGACCTTCTGCGAAGATGGCCGCGAGATAAATAGCTACCGCATCGACCAGTTGGTTACACTGCCCATTTTGCTTCCAAATACAACCAGTCACTTTGACTGGCTTCG
This sequence comes from uncultured Chloroflexia bacterium, assembly GCA_963797095.1. GTDB lineage: Bacteria > Chloroflexota > Chloroflexia > QHBQ01 > JADMIH01 > JADMIH01. The sequence continues at coordinate 1,360,500 of CAWCNY010000002.1, forward strand.
GAGTGCGGATTTGGACGAGGTCAGCGGCTTGCTGACTGTACAAACGCAACTCTGGGACTCATATGTGTTCGATGTGCGAACAGGCGGCGTTGTTACCGGGATTGCAATGCCTTTCTTACCTAAGTGCCTCATTTTGCCTGTTGCGCTGGTGATTAGCTGGATCGCCGTTCGATCTATATATCGCAAAAAGAAAGCTGTACAAAGATAAGAATGACAGAAGGCTCTCATTCAGAACTAAACAGAACTGTAGTGACCCACACCTTCCGAGTACGCTATGCAGAAACGGATGCCATGGGCATCGCCCATCATAGCAGCTATGTGCTCTGGATGGAGATGGGCCGGACCGAGTTTATGCGCGCATACGGTTTTACTTATCGCCAGCTTGAGGAGATGGGCGTGCTTCTGCCTGTGCTCGAAATAAATGTGCGCTATCGCCAGGCCGCCGTGTACGACGATGAGCTACGAATCAGCACCTGGATGGATGAGTTGACCAGGGTGCGCGTGAAGTTGGCGTATTCGATCAGCCGCGTGAGCGATGGCGTGCTGCTGGCCGAAGCGTTTTCGCTCCACACTTTCGCGGGGCCTGATGGTCGCCCTTTACGCATAACCCACCACCCCGAAGCGTGGGAGAAAATGCAGCGCATGGCCCCGCCCACGATCGATGCAGGCAGGTAGCGGGGGCTACTGCATATAACTGAGATAGGCGGGTACCCTGTCCTCGAACTTCGCCATCTCGTCTTCCACAGACATCGGCACTTTCAAGAGAGACGCAATCGGCACCGTCTGGTTGAATGTGCTGATCTTGCGGTTGATCGCTTCGATAGCCTCCCTGTGCTGGCGCGAGGCACGCTTGTGTATGCTGCGCAGCCTGTCAAGCTCCGATCTCAGCCGCTTGACGGCGTAGGGGTTCGATCCGATCTCGGCAAGCTCCTCTCTTAGCATCCTGAAATGGTAGTCCGCAGACCATTTGAGTCGCTCGGTCTCCTCTTCGATCTCCTGGGCCAGCCTCATCCAATCGGGCGCATAGCCGCTGTTCTGCAACACCTTGAACGCCACGCGCATATCTTCGGGCACAAAGGGGTTGTCCTCCTGGTCGGCGAGCGGCTTGCCCGCACCCTCCAGGTTGTCGAATACTCCCGCCTCGATCGCCTCCTGTATGCGACGTTCGGCTAATCTCTCAAGCTTGATGATTACTTCATCTGCTGCGTACTCGTCCATTCAATTCCTACCTCTCAAAACCGGTATACCGCCCGCTTATGTGAATTATATCACAAACTGATGGCGGATGGAATAGCTTGAGAAGGCATTTCCGGCACTTTTCGTGCCAGGTTGTGGGCGAGCAGCCAGCACATCAGGACTATTGCCAGCGTGCTGGCTCTCAGCGAAAGTGAAAAGACTTGGGGCAGGAAAAGCGAAGTTGCTATATAAGCTCCCCACAGTATGCCGCACCACGCGAATATCGTTCGGTGTTTCTGGAGTTGGGTGCTTTGCGCCAGGTAGGCCAGCCCCAGCGCTCCCGGCAGGACCAGCAAGCAGAGGTCGTGCGTGTTCAGTTGCGGGTTAGTTAGCATCGAGGCGAGCACTGTGAGAGCCATAAGCCCATCCCAGCGGCTGGCACGCGGCTCCCATCGCCCGCGCCACACCCACAGGAGGAGCGCCGCCATCCCAACCATCACGACAAGATTGGCGATGCGCACAATATCATCGGTGCCCCTTCCAAGCAGCGCCGTCAGGCCACCCGCCAGGCTGTGGCTGTACCAGGGATCGAGCAATAGCTCTCGTGCATATCCCTGCGCCCTCACCAGCATATCGAGGTATCCTGGTATCCAGCCAAATCCTGCTGCAAGCACCGTCATCCCTGCTAGAGCACAACTCGTCGCGATCATCCCACCAAGAGTACGCCATCGCCGCTTCCAGAGCAGCACCAATACCAGAAATGGAAGCCATTGCACCTTCACGGCCAGCAAACCAAGAGCCAGCCCCGCGGGCAGATCGCGCCCCCGCTTCAAGAGGCCGATCCCAACCCCAAGCGCCAGCATCACGAGTCCGCTGCTCTGCCCTTGCTCCAGGTTCACTATGAGAGGGAACGAGGTAAGGCCGCCAATGAACAATAGCAGGCGGCTATTGGCGGGAAGAGCCAGCGTCGAGAGTAAATACCACAGACCCCATGTCATGCATGCCAGGTTGAGCAGGTCCCACACGGCCCATGCCATGTTTGGTTCGATGCCCGATAGAGGCGACGCCAGCACCGCGATGAAAGGTGCGTAAGGATAAGGGTATTTCAGGGTTTCGCCCTTCCCCAGTCTGAGATAACCCTCGGCGATCAGCCTTTGTTGCCCCTCTAGCTGTGCGTCCAGGTTGTATATCTCGGCCCCGCGCCCCTCGCTTACCATGCGCGACACTATGGTAATGGCCGGGAAGTCGGTCTGGGTGAAAAGGCCGATCGGCCCGCCCACAGAGCGCCCGAACTGCACCCAGGTCCATGCCCCCCACACGAACACCAGCAGCATAGCCGCCAGCGCCATCTGTAACCTTGTCTGCCTTAGCACGCCTGCCAATTGCTCACCGATGGTGGCAGGCACAGCGACTTCACCCGCTTTTTTCATCTCAGCACGCATACACTCATGATACAGCACTCATGGCTTGCGCCGAATAGTACAAGAGTGCCGCCGCGTGGCATACTTTAGGGTAATTTGGGAGGTAAAGCAAAAGGCGGGTCGCCCTGTGCGGCTCGCCTTTTACCATGTCTTTCTTGAATTATGGCTGGACGAAGATGACCGTGAAGTAGCTCATATTGTTCGCGCCCACCGCGTAGCCGACGCCCACCTGGGTGTACCTGCCGTCCATTATGATGGCCCTGTGGGGTGCGCTGTTCAGGTAGCTCTGCATCGCTATTTCGGCGGTCTGGTCGCTTGGATAGTTATTGCGGGCCAATATCTCACCGGCGTACTTGTATGCTACGCCGCGGTCGGTCAGCATGCTCAGGAACTTGGTGCCTTCCGGTGTCACATGGCTGAAGTAGTTCCTGCTCGCCATGTCGTTGCTGCGATACCGTGACAGGTCGGTCAGCGCCGAGCTTAGCGTTACCTGTGCAAGTCCTGCGGCGGCTCTCTGCTCGTTGATCGCCTTTAGCACGTAACTTTCCTTGTCGGTGAGGGCGTTCTGAGGCTGGCTGCCCCCCGTGGGGACCTGGGGCGATGCCACGCCAGCGCCGCCCGATGGGGCCTGCGAAGCATTGCCTGTCCTATCGTAGGCTATTTTGCCCAGCAGGGTCAATTCGACCGCCTGGCCTTTGCTTGCCAGCTCAGGGTGATATTCCATGCGCGCCCGCTCGAACCACTGGACCGTCATCCCATCCTGCTTTACCGGCTCGGAGATAGGATAGCCGTATAGCTCGACGCCGCCGTTCTTATTCCAGTACGAGAGGAACGGCTCGGCCAGCGAGTGCCCGGTTTCCTTCACATAGGTCTTTGATGATGTGGAGGCGAAAGGCGCGGCTGTCGCGAACTGTGAACCCTCGCTTATCTGAACTCCGAGGCGCGTAAGCAGTACGCTGTAACCGGAATTCGCCAGGTCGGGGTGATATTCCATCCTGACGCGCTCAAAGTACTGCACTCGGGTGCCGTTGTCCGTCATTTCATCGCTGATCGGGTAGCCCATTCTGCTGAGACCGTACTTCTGGTACATGTTCAGGAAATCGCCGCTCACGGTCTTATCGGTGGGCGCGAAATACTGGCTATTGGTGGGTGCGCCCGTGCTCGGCAGTGCCGAAGCCACAAGCTCAGTATGTGCGGGAGTTGTTCCGGCCCCCTGCTGGGTCGCCGTCTCGAACGAGGCGGCAGTGGGTTGTGCTAGCAGAGCTACGGCAAGGGCAATCGTGCCGAGCATATGCCCACCAACTCGCTTCAGCTTGAACGAGAAGCTGTTATTGGTGGGGCTTGCCGCGTAAGCCAGTTCGAGCGGCAGATAATCTTGCTGCGCTCCTGCAAACGCGGTGGTGTCAATATCTGAATTAAGAACGTTCGCCTGCATTTCCCTCTCCTGTTTCGGACAGAGGTTGCAGGCAATCAGTGTGATGCAGTCACTTGACCATCCCTTAATGGTTTCGCCTTGTGGCGTGTGACTGGCTATCTGCCGGGCAACCTGGCTGTCTTAGCTCATGCGAGCCGTAGATCCAATGGCTTTGCGTCCCCACCTTTCGGTGAGTTTGCCTTTTTCCAGTTGGGTATCTAACTATAAAAGGATAATTGCTCCTGGTTATTGCACTCTTTGTTGCCAAGCCCAACATAGTTGGGGGCAGACGATTTCGCGTCTGAAATGATTGTACTTGACAATTAACCCACCTGGGAATACCTCATATGTACTATTTCTGCTCACCTTCTCATGCTAGCCCGGAAGTACGCTCCTGTTCATACTCCCTTCGAGTTAGGACCGTCCTAGAACCCGCTATGACCTGCCTGGGCAGGTACGCAATCGCACTCGCCGTGTTATAATTTGTAGGACATGCGCCGGTTGACCTCTCCGGCTCTTTTTGTTTTTATTGTAATCAGCAGAGGATCATGATCGTGAAGGTTGTAGGAGATGTAGTAGATCGCGCGCTTGCGCGTATGACGGCCGAGGAGAGGCGAGACCTGATCCTATCGGTAGTAGAGCGTATGCTGGCGCAGATGAGCGCCGAGGAGCGCAAGACATTAATGGAGCGCGTCGTAGATAGCTTTCTGGACGGCCTTCCCGCCGAGGAGCGGCAGGCAACCGTCCGAGACCTGGTTCCACGCCTGCTGGCTCAAATGATGCGGAGCGGAGATATGTCTGTGGATGAGCTTCTGTGGGCTGCTATGGGCTCTCTTGGCGCGCTGGAAGAAAAGAGTAACGAGTGACGAGTAGCGAGTTACTGGTCACTCGCTACTCGCCACTCGTCACCAAAGCCATGCCTTTTCTGAGCGAGCTGCTGAACAAAACCGTATACGACAGCCGTAACGAGGCCGTCGGCAAGTGCGTTGATGTGTACGTCAACCCCGACGAGCGGTTCCCGGCTGTGGCCGCCATTGGCCTGCAACGTGGAGGGCAGGAATACTTGCTGTCCGCGCTCGACCTTGTGCGCATGGACAACAAAGGGATCGTGTGCGACGGCAAGCTGCGCGACCTGATCCTCTACGAGCCGACGGGCGACGAAATCAGCCTCGCCAAGCAGGTACTCGATAAGCAGATCATCGACATCAACGGTAAGCGCGTAGTGCGTGTGAACGACCTTCAATTCGCCTACACCAACGGCAAATACTGGCTGGTGGCCGTGGACGCCAGCCCAACAGGCCTCGCCCGCCGTGTAGGTCTCGCCCGCCCCCTCTCGCGCATCTTCAGAACATTGGGCGGTCGCAACGGCGCGGCCCAGGGCCGCACAATCCCCTGGGACCAGGTAGACCCCACCGCTATCGGCCCGGCTGGCGTGCCGCTCAAGGTGGCTCGCAACGACCTCTCCCAGATGCACCCCGCCGACCTCGCTGACATCATGGAAGATTTGGTGCGCGTGGACACGGAGGCGGTCGACTACGTCTTCTCGACCCTCGACCCGGAAGTGGCTGCCGACACTATGGAAGAGATCGATGAGGAGTTACAGGCCGACGTATTAGGAAGTATAGAGCCTGAGCGCGCAGCCGACATCCTGGAGGATATGGACCCGGACGAGGCAGCCGATGTGCTGGGCGACCTTTCAGCCGCCCGCGCCGCCGACCTGCTCAGCCGCATGGACTACGAAGAAGCCGAGGATGTGCGCGAGCTACTGGCCTACCCGGAAGACAGCACCGGTGGTATCATGACTACGTCGTATATAGCGATACCAGCCGATCTGACAGCCGAGCAGACCCTGGCACGCCTGCGCGAGCTTGCTCCCGACGCTGAGGACATATATTACCTGTATGTAGCCGAAGCCGATGAGACCTTGATTGGTGTTATCTCTCTCCGCGACCTGGTAATCGCGCCGCCCGGCAAAACAGTACGCGAGTTCATGACCACCCCGGTGATCCAGGTGCAGGCCACCAACTCGGTAGAGGATGTGGCAGCTGTGCTCGCCAAGTATAATCTTCTCGCGATACCCGTCACCGATGCACACGGCAAAATGCTGGGCAAAGTAACAGTCGATGACGCCCTCGATGCCGTGATCCCTGGGGCCTGGAAACGCAAGATGCCCAGGGTCTTCGGCTAACCAGAATTCAAGCTATGGCACGAAAACAAAAACGCTTCCGCGACCGAACGCACGCAGGCTACGAGTTATCGCAAGACCTTGAGCGCTTCCTGCATGACAAGAAGGCATTTGTGCTGGCTGTGCCGCCTGATGGTGCGCCGGTTGGTGCCTCCATTGCAATGGAGCTAAATGCGCCCTTCGATATCGTGGTGTCGCGCCGGATGCTGGCCGCGGGCAACCCCGACGAAACGCTGGGCGCGATCACTCCAGACCGCACGCTGGTGCTCAACAAGCCTCTTATTTCTCGGCTTGGCCTCGGCGACAATGAAGTAGATCAAATCTCGATCCCGGAGTGGACTGAGGCCCAACGTTCCATGCAGCGCTACCGGCGTGGGAGGGCCTACCCGCACTTAGGAGGCTATACGGCGGTTATCGTGGACGATGGGCTTACGACGGGCTATACGGCCATGGGCGCAATTATCTCAGCCCGCAAAATGGAGCCGGACGGGATCATACTGGCTGTGCCTGTATCGTCCCTGGCCGCCATGGAACGACTGCGCGACTATGTCGACTCGCTGCTCGCCCTGGAGATCAGCTCCGAAGACAACTTTTCGGTGGAGAATTACTATTCCGAATACCCCATTATGACCGAGCAAGAGGTAATCTGGACGCTGGACCACTTATGGCGCGACCGCGCCGCCGGTGAGTACCACGAAACGTTCTGAATGCAAAGAGCCGGGCACAAACCCGGCTCTTTTTGATCGAAGGCTGAACTAATAACTCTCCTATAGTAGCGCGTAGGGGATTCGAACCCCTGATCTTCTCCTTGAAAGGGAGATGTCCTGGGCCTCTAGACGAACGCGCCAGAAACAACTTCGGACTTCGGTACCCAAATCCCTCTGGCCGATGCCCGCTGCTCATTTTGGTAGGAGGGTTTGACTAGCCAAAGTTGGGGATCTGATAGGGTCAAACCATCCTACTTATTGTACCAGAAGTATCGGGTAGTGGCAACCTGGCTCGTTTCGCCGCGACATAGCGCCACGACTAATTCTGAATTGCAGAGTATGACACCTGGCAGTAACGGCGCGATATGTTCAGATTACCCCCACCAATGCCAGCGGGTGTGGCGCAAAGTAAGGTAATACAGAGAGATAGCAGGCTGATCCCTATCGCCAGAGAGAACCCTCTTTCATATCATCTTGATATGATCTGCCTTGATGCTCGCTCGGAAACACGTATATGTCAACGCCTTCGTGGTCTGTGCAAGCCAAGCAGCCCGAGCGCCACGCACAATAGCGAAAGAGCGACGATAGGCAAGCCGAGCGCGAGCATGGCCTTTTTACCCATGCCCGTCGCAGCCATGTATACGGGCCATAGATCGAGGGTGAAGTGGCTGTTGGGGTCGTAATACCACACCGCGCTCCCGAAATATGGCGGTGGATCGAGGTCGTCCAGAAAGCGGTAGTCCAACACCTGCCCATCTTTGCTGATGGTGAAGCTATCTACCCTCACGCCAAGTTGCTCGTCGCGATTGCTTTGCCCCACCTCCAGTGGGTTCCAGGTGTCACTGTTAATGACTACATGTGTGGGACGCGTATTTATACTAAAAGCATAATCGGTGCTTACAGGGCTGCCCGGCACAGGCAATCCCTCCACTCGCTCGCCGTCCACAAGCACGGCAACAGAGGCGCGGGGCAGCATAGGTGGGCGGTGGTCCGAAAGGCGCAGCGTCACCGTCACTGGCGTATCTGCCGGAGAGGGCCACACGTCAAGAGCCGCCCTGCCGATTGTCCAGCGGGGAAGCAGTTCGCCCTGCTCGCGGTTTCCCTCACTGTAAGAGAAGTCATGCTTGAAGACGACACTATTGTCGCCAGGGTCAACAAAGCCGAGCTTACGGTGCAACTCACTGTACAGCAAGCGAGCATGTCCAAAGATAGGCGCGGCTTCGAGCGTGAAGTGCCGTGCTTCGTCGTTGTATCCGCTGTTGATGTAGGTGTCGAAGTTGACAAGCACCCCGAGCAGGTTTATCGAGAAGCCAAGCCCGACCAGCACAGCCAGCGCAACTCGCCCCCATTCCCGGTGCGACTCGATAGCCGATTTCACTGCCTGCAGCGAGGGCAGCATCATCAAAGGCAGCACAGGCACGAGATAGCGCGGCCCCCACGAGCCGTCGCCGTGCCAGAAGGGGTAGAGTGCGAACAGTGTTAGCACGGGTAGCGCGACCAGAGCGAAAAGCAAAGCCTCGGCCTTGAACTTACGGGCGAAACGAGGTAGGCCCCATAGAGTGAGCAGCACGGGCAGAGCGTACCATACGATGCCTTTGCCCGGCGACAGGAGGAGTCCGTATAGTCCCTCAGCGAGAGGGTAGGTGAAGATGCTGCGCAGGTCGGTTCCATAGCCCGTTGTGAACACGTTTCCGAACGAGGTGTAGTTGTACACAAGTAGAGGAACGAGGCCCACGAGCAGGCCGCCGGCCCACCAGGCGGACAGTCCCACTGTCTGCCGAGGGGTAGACATGGTGTTTGACACTCGCCACCACACATATACCTGGAAGGCAGGCAACGCGACCACATACTGCACCTTGGTAGCAACCGCCAGCGCGAACAGAGCGCCCGATAAAGCAAGCAGCAGGTCGGCCCTGCGCGTCGCCTGCGGAGCATTGTGCGTGGACAAGAAGACCAGATAGAAAGAGGCGAACAGGCAGAGCGCCACCAGCGTTTCCGAAAAGAAGGTGCGACTGTGAGGCCACAAAAACGTCGCAAAAGCGAACGATCCTGCTGTGAACAGGCTAGCCTTGCGTGAGTAGCCCAGGCCCAGTCCCAAAGCCGCGAACAGTCCAACGATGCCTGAGGCCATAAGTACATCGAATGTGGCATCCACAAGCCTCAGCACGAAACCTGCCTGATCGTTTGGGAAGAGCTTGCCCATGAGTAGCCCGGCGGCGGTCCACGGCACCGCAGCCAGTGCCTGTCCCGGCCCGTACTGGCTGTACAGGTGCTCGTTCACCCCTCTCACCTGCACCAGGTTGGTGTCGCGCGACATCACCCATGTGCCCCGCGTTACGAGCGTTCTCGACGCCTCAAGCATCGTTTCTTCGTCGCGTGAGTAGGTGTGGCCCGACATGGTGAGCAGGTACACGCCAAGCACCACCAGCATAAAGGCCAGGGGCAAATTGCTCGAGGTAACAGCTCTCGCACGCGCCAATGGGCCTGCGGTGAGCTTAGGCACAGCGGACATTGCGGTGATTATAGAGCAGCATTTACCCTTTTACAACTCTGCATTTCTGAGTTCTTCCAGGCCCGAAAGTGCCTCCTAATTTTGTCCAGTACTGTGCTCTCTGCGTTCAGATGGCCTCCAACTTTCGGGGAATCAAAAAAGGCGCATCAGTACTGTGCTCTACGCACGCATGATGCAACCATTTTCCGCCTATGA
>CAWCNY010000003.1:0-465000 GCA_963797095.1 uncultured Chloroflexia bacterium
GCAAGAGCCACCCATCAGAGCTATGTGGCGGAGGTCGGCTCGATGGAGCGGGCAGGAAAGCGGTTGAGTGCTGAAGCATGGAGGAGAGGGATAGGTCCTGAGGAGCAGGTTGTATGTCTGGGAGATGGGGCACCCACCAACTGGATACAGTTCGATGAGCACTTTGCCAACAGAGTAGAGGTACTCGACTGGTATCACGCCATGGAGCACCTGTGGCAAGCAGGTAATGGTATCTTCGGGCAGGGCACACCAGACGCCGCAAGATGGGTGAAGCGTTGGGAGAAGGAATTATGGGAGGGAAGGGTAGAAGCAGTCATTGTGGCTCTACACAGAGAGAGCAAACGTGAAGGGGAGGCGGGAGAAGCGGCACGAGAGCAGATTCATTACTTCCAGACGAACAAAGAGAGGATGCGCTACTCCGAGTACCGGGCATTGGGCTTCCCAGTTGGTTCAGGCACGGTGGAGAGTGCATGCAAGCGGCTGATTGGTGCCCGTCTCAAGGGAGCAGGCATGTGTTGGAGCAAACCAGGAGCACAAGGGGTGCTGACACTGAGAGCCGAACTGCTCAGTGAGAGGTGGGAGCAATGCTGGCCCAAAACTCGCCCTCTCAGAAAAGTCGCCTAAACGATGGCGCGCACCCCACGAGGGGTGGCAGGTTGACGGCGTTGAAGGATCCGCAATTGTTGACGCAGAAGCAGGATCTGGAGATCTTTGTGGCGCTCAGAGCAGCGGCTGACAGTGAACAGGTCAAGGAACATCGAAACGAGTTGAGCGATTAGCATGAAAATCATACTAAAGCATACTGTAGGAAGTACAGAAGTCCTGTCGACCTCTGAGCCACGCAGCCTTCAGCTATGGATCTGAGCGGGTTGCAGAGCCCGGACGCCAAAACCGCACACTACAGGGTGAGCACAGCGACGTTGTCTGCGCAGGTAGCACGGGTAGCTGATAGGGCAGAGAGCGAGCTAGGCGAGGAGCAGCCGATGTTCGTCGAAGGGTGCCCAGCCATGTGGGCTGCCTTGCCGGAACCAGATGCACCGATCACGGTCGGACTGGATGGCGGATACGTGCATGCACGCGAAGGCAAGAACCGCAAAGCCGGTTGCTTCGAGGTGATCGTGGGCAAGAGCATGCCTGGGGACGCAGAGGGGCCAAATCGTCGTTTTGGGTACGTGAATGGTGAAGACAGGAAACCGAAGCGGCGTTTGTATGAGTTGTTGAAGGCGCAAGGCATGCAAGAGAACCAGCAAATGATCTTTATCTCGGACGGAGGGGACACGGTTCGTGACTTACCGATGTATCTGAACCCACACTCTGAGCACCTACTTGACTGGTTTCATGTCGCGATGCGCATAACGGTGCTCGGGCAGTTGGCGAAGGGCATTCCTAAACACGTTCCTGAACAGCCTCCCAAGCACATTTCCAAGGGCGTACCCTATAAGCAGAAGGAGCCATGCAACAGGGCAGCCTGGGATGCTCAGGATGAAGACGAAGAGGAAGGTGCAGGTCGGACGCCACAGGAATTGACCGAGCAGTTGGAAAGGGTGAAATGGTACTTGTGGCATGGGAACGTGTTCATGGCATTGCAGTTGATAGAAGAGTTGGAAGAAGATGCCGAGGTGTTGGCGGACAGGAGTGTAACAAGGGTAGCAGGGAAGAAGCTGGCGAAAGCAGTGAGTGAATTCTGGGGCTACATCAGTGCCAACCGGGCATTCATTGTGAATTACGGTGATCGCTACCGAAATGGAGAGAGGATCTCATCAGCCTTCGTAGAGTCGACGGTCAACGAGGTGATAAGCACACGATTTGAGAAGAAGCAATCGATGAGGTGGACGAAGCGGGGAGCTCACGACCTGTTGCAAGTACGGGTGCGAGTGCTGGACGGTGAATGGAGGCGAAGCTATGAGCGATGGTATCCAAGCATGAGGGAGGCGAGCCAGGTGGTAGAGGAGCAGCGCGCCGCATGATCGCCTGCACGACCTGCCCCCGATTTTGAATGGGTTCCAGATAGTTGGACAGATGCCATCCAGGCTCACTTTCAGGTGGTGAATGGTAGTCCTTTCAGGCGTTGGCTCGTGCGTTGGCTCGGGTGTCTTCTTAGGCATTAATCCCCTATCCCCCCTACCTTGTGGAGTTCAGCTTTCGCTCTAGTCCTCGGAAGGTGTCTCTGGTCTTTCCCCCTCTCCGTCTGCCTCTCCCCGTTCCATTTCCCCTCCAAGCTCAGACTCAAGCTCCTCCAGTTCCGCCACTGTGGGGAGGCTACTGCTCAGTGGGGCGGGCAGTTCGGGTAGGAGATTGAGCAAGTACTCGGACACGCTAATGGGTTTAGTCATGTCCCTCAGTGCGTATTCGACGATGAGACGATCGCGACTCTTGCACAGAATGATACCGATGCTGGGTCCATCGGTTGGGTTGCGGAGTTGGTCGTCCACCGCCGACAGGTAGAAGTTCATCTTTCCGGCGTACTCAGGCTCGAACTCCCCCGGCTTCAGTTCTATTACGACAAAGCAGCGCAGGTGCAGGTGATAGAAAAGGATGTCCAGCCTATACTCACGGCCCTGGACCTCGAGCGGATACTCGCTGCCCACATAAGCGAACCCCTTGCCCAGTTCCAGCAAGAATTCGCGGATGTGAGCGATCAGTCCACGGTGCAATTCACGCTCCTGCGCCCGTTGGGTCAGGGTCAGGAAGTCAAAGTTGTAGGGGTCTTTGAGAAGCTGGCGTGTCAGATCGGAGTCAGGCGGCGGCAACACAGAGGCGAAGTTGTCGAGGGCTTTGCCCTGGCGGTGGTAGAGTCCGCTCTCTATTTGATGCATCAGTATATTGCGGCTCCAACCATTCTCGATAGTCTTGCGGATGTACCAGGCTCGCTCGGCCGGGTCTTTGACGGCGTCGAGTAAGGAGACATTGTGGCCCCAGGGAATTTGTGCAACGGCCTCTTGCACAAATGCCTCATCCGGGTAGGCATCGGCCAGAGCGCGCATGTAGTGAAGGTTGCGGCGCGAAAAGCCACTCATTCCGGGGAAAGATCGGCGTAGATCTGCGGCCAGCTGATCGATCACCTTGCCGCCCCAACCTCGTTCCTGCTGCCGGTGAAGAACATCGCGCCCTATATGCCAGTAAAGGAGCACCAGTTCACGATTTACGGAAAGCGCCGCCCGAATCTGCGCCTCCTGAATCCGTTGCTTGATCTCGACCAGGAACTCCTGATAGCCGCTGGCCGCTAGCTCTTTCTCTAGCTTTCTCTCCATCTCTGGCACATTCGCCGCCATCAGGGACAGATTGTTTTCTCTGTCTTTCCTGTCTTCTCTGCGCTTGCTCCTTGCCTCATGCCTGAGATTGGGATTGGGTTCGGGCTTGGAGTTGCCGTCGGGCATCATTATCTTCCCTCTTTCTCTGCTGTCTATCTATCTCGGCAGGATTACAGTATATCGCAGGTTTGGACAGAGCCAGGGCATAATACCCAACGCACAGGATACCAGGATAGACCTGCGAGCGAAAGGAGACCCACCTCACATGACTCGTGGGGTGGGAGGCGCGCTTCAGGAGAGCTTTGCCGTTTCGAGCTAGAGATCTCGCCGGATACCTCAGACCCTTATGTCTTCTCCATCGTCGTACATTACCTAACTTCGCCTTATCTTGTTATTTCACCCGCTGCTTTTCTGACTGCCTTCTCGAGGTCTCGAAGGCTTGGTCTGGTGTATATCCTGGTGGTGTCCAGGCTCTCGTGCCCAAGGAGTGTAGCCACTTGGTCGAGAGGGATGCCTGCATCAACCAGGTTCTTGGCGAACGTATGGCGAAGGGTGTGAGCGGTGCAGTTCTCCAGACGAGCTTGATATGCGTACTTCCTCACCAGGTAGTCTATGCCTCGCTCGTTGAGCGGCCCTCTTTGTCCTACGAAGAGTGGACCTTTGGGCTGCTGGCTTCTGGCTTTACTGGAATTACCTGAAGGTCGCTTACGTCCGGACAACTGTTGCTCAGGCATTTGCTCAGGGAGTCGGAGTTGCTTTTTGCGTTTCTCGATGTAGCGAAGGAGTGCGGATCGCGTTCGGTTATCCAGGGGCACAACCCTGCTCTTGCCGCCTTTGCCCTCCCTGACCCGCACTAGCCCCTTGCGCTCGGTGACCTCCACATCTTCAATCCTGAGATTGGCAAGCTCAGAGATGCGAAGCCCTGTGCCAAGCAGGGTTTGAATGACGGCCAGATCTCGTATCGCGCTACTGATATTACTACCAGTATTGTCATCGCCCCTCTCGCTCCCGCCGCCGTTATCACTACCCTGATTGGCGCCGGTATGCTTGCCAGCCTGGCCAGATTGGCCAATCTGCTCAGTTTGACTCCCCTTACGCACGGCGCGCAGCAACGCAAGCTGTAGTGCGCCCCGGGACTTGGACACAGCGGATAATCAATGTCGTATGATGGTCCAAGAACGGAAAGGAGCGCAACAAGATGCCTCAGATGCAAAACCGACGGAGCTTCAGTGCCGAGTTCAAGGCGCAAGTGGTGCTTGAGATACTGACAGGAGCCAAGAGCGTAGCCCAAGCGGCCCGCGAGTACTCCATCAAGCCCGAATTGCTGTCCAGATGGAAAGCCGATTTCGTGGCAAGTGCCCCCAAGCTCTTCGAGAACGGCCCTTCCGGACGAGTGGCCGACCCACAAGCAGAACGGATAGCCGAGTTGGAGAGGCTGGTTGGACGCATGACTCTGGAGATGGAAATCCTAAAAAAGGGGTCTGCGATCTTGAATGCAGAGCTGAGCAGAAAAGGCGGGCAGTCGTGAAGCTCGTTCAAGAGGAGAGCTACCCGGTACAGCTGGTTTGCCGTCTGCTGGACTACCCTCGCAGCAGCTACTACCATTACACTCAAGCTCAGACCACGTCTCGGGTCCAGAGTGCGCCAGACCAAGAGGTAAAAGAGGCCATCCAAGCGGTTGCTGACCGCTGGTCTACCTATGGATACAGGCGCATCACCCATCAGCTACGCAGAAGCAAGGAAGCGGGTGGGTACGAGCTTCGGGCCAACCACAAGCGAGTGCGGCGGTTGATGCGTGAGATGGGCCTGCAAGGACGCATCCCTCGCCGTAAGAAGCGCACGACCAATAGTGCCCACTCGTTCCCACGCTACCCCAACCTGGTAGAGGGGCTGGCGGTGGTGCGACCAGAGCAGCTTTGGGTCGGGGACATCACCTACGTGCGCCTCGGGAGCGAGTTTGTCTACTTGGCTGTGGTCATGGATGTGTTCACTCGCTCAATCCGTGGGTGGCACCTCTCGCGGTGGCTGGATGCTGACCTTACTGAAACGGCACTGCGGCGGGCACTGCTCGTTGGCACTCCTCAAATCCACCACTCCGACCAGGGAGTACAGTACGCGGCGGGTGGCTACGTGCAGATGCTGGTGGGAGCGGGAGTTGCCATCAGCATGGCTGAGGTGGGGCAGGCGTGGCAGAACGGGTACGCGGAACGGGTGATTCGAACCATCAAGGAAGAGGAGGTAGATTTATCGGAATACATCGACTACAATGATGCTTACCAGCAGATCGGGCGGTTCCTGGACGAGGTGTACCAGCACAAGCGGATACACTCATCGCTGGGGTACATGACCCCTGCTGAGTTCGAGGCGCAGTGGGTTCAGCGCAACCAGAGCTGCAACCAGGTATATCTGGGTGGTGGCGTGGGGAGCCAGGACGCACTCGCCGCTAGCCGGTCAGCCCAGCCGGTCGGGGCTATTGACTAACCTAAGCCCCATTTGTGTCCAACACCAAGGGCGCAGTACAAGCTGTTCATTAGCGTCCAGCCATCTTGGGGCGACCTCTTGCTGGCCTTGTTCTCTGACGTAAACCCGCTCCAGCATTTCGAAAGGGCTCTCGTCAACCAGCTTCTGGTGGTGAGCCCATTTGAAGAAGCGGCGCAGCTAGATCAGCCTGCGGTTTACGGTCGCCGGGCTGACACCTGTTCGCAGCAGGTATCCTCGATACTCGGTAATGTCTCGCGGATCTACGGCCCGAGGAGAGATGTCCTCGCCGTTCGACGTGCGAAACCAGGCAGCGAAACTCTGTAGGTCTAGAAGATAGGCTCTGGTAGTGTGGTTGCTCTTGCCCGCAGTTTGCAGATACTCTCGATACTCATCGTACCCTTCAAACCTATGGTTCATATTCGCAGTCATCACCCTCGTCCTACGCTCAGGTTAAAGGGTTGGCATCGTCTCGTTTCGAGCCCTGAAGAATTATCTACACAGTTTTTCGGGCGATAGGTGTCGGTTGACGCCAGCCTTCACGCAGAGGATTTTACCACACTTGGGAGGAACTGTGCAGATAACGTATCTTATCCACAGACGTTATCTGCACGGATAGAGTTAGCGAGTGTCGCACGAAGCCTACTTTTTGGCGCTTACGTGACAAACTGCGAGCCATCAAGATAGAATTCGGTTTTGGGCCAGGGTTGGTGCCATGAGCCGGAGAACTCGAAAAGTGTCGAGTTGAGTACATTCCCCGTCGGCCCTCGATGTTCAATTCGGTGATTTCCCAGCCGAGCTGCTTGTATCCGAGGCATATTTCTTAACAGCAGCTTTATGTCCGCGGCCCTATATTAGGTGTGATACGCCGCGCCTGCACATGTTCGTTCTTTCGCGGAGACCACGCGCGTCCTGCTATACTTTAGTCAATGCTATCCGTCGCTCCATTATTGCCCCGCGCATCGTCAGCCCGTCTCTGCGGCTAAGCACGGAGGTACGGTAACGAAACGAAGTTTCGCTAGAGGAGTTCGAATGAGGATCCTGGTTATTGAGGATGAGGAAGATCTCGCAAGCGCTATAGCCAAGGGCTTGAGGAAGCAGGGATATGCCGTGGACACCGCCCTCGACGGCGAAGCCGGCTGGGAGGCAGCCGAGATTAACGATTATGATCTCCTCATTCTCGACCTGAACCTGCCCAGGCTTGACGGGCTAGAAGTCTGCCGCCGCTTGCGCGCCACGCGTTCAGGTCTCCTTATATTGATGCTGACGGCCCGCATCCATCCCAGCCAGCGCATTGAAGGTCTCGACCTAGGCGCCGATGATTATCTGGTCAAACCTTTCCACTGGGGAGAATTGATGGCCAGAGTGCGGGCACTACTACGCAGGAAAACTCAGGACGGCAAGCTGTTGCTATCGTGTGGTGACTTGACACTTGATCCAACAGCACAAGTAGCTGCCATTGGTAACCGCCAGCTACAGTTGACCGGCAAGGAGTTCAGCATCCTAGAATACCTGATGCGGCACTCAGGGAAAGTTATCGGCCAGCAGGAGTTGCTAGACCACATTTGGGACGGTTCGGCAAACGCGTTTACAAATGCGGTTCGCGTTCACATTAACTCGCTGCGACGCAAGCTTGAAGAAGATGCTAAGAGCCCGAAGTATATTGAGACGGTAATTGGCAGAGGGTATCGAATGAGAGCTGATACCACCGCGTCGGCGGAATCGTAGTATGAATGGCGACACGAGCAATAGCAACAGCTCTCCTTTGCCGTCGCTGCCAGCGACGAAGATCAAGGACGGGTTGAAAAACAGGCGGCTTACTTTGCAAGTCCGTCTGGCCTTGCTTACTGGCTTGTTGCTCAGCATTCTTAGTGTCGCGCTCGTGCTTTTTATCAATGTGACCGCGACTGTGACGGCACCGACTACCGAAGATGCTGGTCTACCCTGGAACATCGGGCACGGTGACAACAGTGACAAAAGTGGCAACAGTGCGGAAGCGTCACCAATACTTACACTGACAGCAGGAAATGGGGGCGTGGGAAACGGAGGCACACAGACTGTCCAGACTAGACAGCAGGTGGGCACCGAGGTCGCGACCACGCCGACGCCAATACCGTTGTCCAGCACGTCTCCCCAGGTGGTCAGTGCCTCAGACACAGTTCTCATCCGACAGGAGGTGCTGGGGCGGCTGCAATTCATCTCCGTTGTAGGTCTCGGCCTGGTAGTCCTTATAGGGAGCCTTGGTGCTTACTGGGTAGCGCGGAAGGGTGTAAAGTTGGAAATTAAGTGGCACGATTTCTTGTGGATTATCTGTCAGTAGTTTGACTGGTGTAGTACACTGCCGACAAGAGCAAGCAAATCATTGATCAAAACGGTTCTTCTCTTCGCCTGAGGTTCCCAGATGTCGTCATCGCCTCTTACGTTTGGTACTTCTGACCATGGATAATATGGGTGCTAATGATCTCGGTAGTGCTGATGACGTTCATGGCGCTGATGCTACAGCGTTGCCAGTGTTGCCAGCGTTGACATACCTGACGGAAGTAGAACGTAACAAGGCCTTCACCCGCTTCCAACTGCTTCGCCCCTTCCTTGAGGATGGAGTACCCCTAGCCGCCCTGTCCAGCCAGCACCAACTACCATTACGCACTATGCACCGCTGGGCTGCACGCTACCAGCAGCAGGGTCTCATCGGCTTGGCTCGCAAGAGCCGTGCAGATCGTGGGCAGCACCGCCGTTGCGTTCCCGATCTGGTTCGTCTCATCGAAGGATTGGCTCTCCAAGCTCCACCCCCTACCACCGCTTTTGTACATCGTCAGGTCTGCTCTGTCGCTACCCAGCACGGGTGGCCGCTGCCAAGCTATGACACTGTTTATGAAGTCATCCGCCGCCTCGATCCCGGCTTGCGCACACTCGCGCACGAGGGCGCCAAGGTCTACCAGGAAGCATTCGACTTGCTGTATAGGCGGGAAGCCACACGTCCCAACGAGATGTGGCAAGCCGATCACTGCCTCTTGGATATATGGGTGCTCGACCCCTCAGGTAAGCCCCGGCGCCCCTGGTTGAGCGTGATATTGGACGATTACAGCCGGGCAGTTGCAGGCTACCTGCTCGGTTTTCAGGCGCCCTCAGCTCTGCAGACGGCTTTGGCTCTACACCAGGCCATCTGGCGCAAGGGATTACGCTGCGCTCCATAGGCCCGCTGGCACGTCTGCGGTATTCCCGACATCTTCTACACCGACCACGGCAGCGATTTCATCTCCCGTCATATGGAGCAGGTGAGCGCCGACATCAAGATGCAACTGGTCTTCTCTCACCCTGGTCGCCCACGTGGTCGGGGAAGGATCGAGCGCTTCTTCAACACGGTCAATCAACTCTTTCTTTGCGCTCAGCCTGGCTACACTCCCCCTAAAACGCCAGCCGCTACTCCCATCCTGACGTTGGCAGAGTTGGAGACCAACTGGCGCACGTTTCTGCTTGAGGAATACCACCAGCGCACGCATAGCGAGACTGGTCAGCCGCCCCAAGCTCGCTGGGGAGCAGGAGGTTGGCTGCCTAGACTGCCGGAATCGCTGGAGCAACTCGATTTGCTTTTGCTGACCGTAGCCACCCAGCGTCGAGTGCATCAAGATGGCAT
The DNA here is from genome assembly GCA_963797095.1 of uncultured Chloroflexia bacterium. Taxonomy (GTDB): domain Bacteria; phylum Chloroflexota; class Chloroflexia; order QHBQ01; family JADMIH01; genus JADMIH01. The sequence continues at coordinate 9,364 of CAWCNY010000003.1, forward strand.
TCGCTTCCAGGGATTGCGCTACCTGGACCTGACACTGGCAGGCTATGTAGGCGAAGATGTAACCATTCGCTATGATCCCCGCGACATGGCGGAGATTCGGGTTTATCACCAGGAGCAATTTGTGTGCCGGGCGGTGTGCCAGGAGATAGCTGAGCAGACGCTGAGCCTGAAGGAGATCATCGCCGCCCGCCGCCAGCGGCGAAAGGAGTTGCGCGAGCAACTTTCGAGCCGACAGATGGCTGTGAAGTTGCTGCTGGAAGTACATCAGCCGCAGCCACCAGCGGAACTTGCCGAACCATCAGCTGAACCATCCGCACCACGCTTGAAGCGCTACTACAATGAATAATGCGAATGAGTAATGCACACAGTACTTATGAATATGAATATGAATATGAATGCTAACGCACTAGGGACAGGAGTGGGGACGGGGGCAGCAGCTTTTACCCCTGCTGCCCCGACGAGTGCGAGTTTCATTGTGACCAAAGAACATCGTCGGTTCGCGGAGTTCTGCGATGCGTGCAGACGGCAGCGATACATCGGGCTGTGCCACGGGTCGCCTGGAGTGGGCAAAACGTTGTCTGCGAATTACTACAGTAAAAGCACTCCGGAGGGCAACGGTCCTCATGAGGGTTTCCCGATCCTGTACACGCCACCGGTGGCTAACAACCCAAGGCAGATTGCCAAGGATGTGAAGCGACTGCGTGATGAGGGGCGCTATCGAGGGCGAGTGGAACGTACGAGGGACGAAGGAAAGCTTATATGGCCGCCACCCGATCGAACGGAGCTGCTGATCATCGACGAAGCTGACCGCTTGAGGATGGCGGGTTTGGAACAGTTGCGGGATATCTATGATCGAGGCGGCATGGGACTGGTACTGATAGGGATGCCTGGGCTTGAGAAGAGGTTGGCTCGTTTCCCACAGTTATATTCGCGGGTGGGGTTCGTGCATGGGTTTAGGGCATTGAGCCCGGCAGAGATGCACTTCATTCTGACGCAGAAGTGGGCAGAATTAGGGTGGACGTTGCGGGTAGACGATTTCACGGATACAGAAGCGGAGGCAGCTATCATCCGAATAACAGGGGGCAACTTCCGGCTGCTACAGCGGTTGTGGACACAAATCGAGAGGATACTGCAGATAAACGAGATGCAGGTGGTGACAGCGGAAGTGGTGGAGGCAGCGCGGGAAAGCCTGGTGATTGGTATCGGCACCGAATAACCGAATCGAAGAGGCTCCCCTTGGCCTAATAATCCCCAAGAAATGGTGCCACTTAATTTCCAACTTTACAGGTTCGCGTCATAGAATTCGATGTAGTAAAGACCATAGTCCTTGAATAGCCTAGCTCTGTCGTGGTCCCGCATAGCTGTTGCACTGGGATGATACTGGTCCCCCATAACTTCGAGGATACCCCAGCGCCCGTTCCGACACACTACGAAGTCGGGTTCTCGCTTTATACCTTTTCCGCCCAGAATAGCAGTGGCGTTTGCGAAAAAAAGGACGTTTTGCTTCTTCAGAGCATCGTAGATTCTCGTTTCCGCTCTGGAGCGGAACCGGAGTCCATCATATTCAATAGTGCCTTCAGACACTAGCGATGCGCTATTGATGCCAACACGTTCGTCGTCAGGCGGGTTCTCCAGCAAAGGAGAAACGTGCAACTCATGTATTTCGTAGCCCGCCTCCTTGGGAAAGATCTCTTGCACCGCCTCATAGAGCTCCTTGCGTATATCGTCTGTGAAGCTGGCCAAGCGCGTCACAGGAACTCGAAATACGCACGTTGTATAGAATGTATTCCATCGCCTAGGCGAGTAAGAGCTTGAGGGCAGGAGTTCGCAAGTCGAATTGGAAAGCAGTTCCGCTATGTCAGTTCGTCCAAGAGCCTCAAAGTACTGCCGGAGTGTATAAAGGAATGTCTGTGAGGTGGGCAGTTCGTAAGTGAAATCGCTCAACCAACACCTCCTGTTTTCTTGTCGCCAGGATCGATATCCCTTAGCGTTCTTTTGCTGAGCCCAGTGTATAGAGCAGGCCAGAGAAGGTCACGCTGCTGAAGGATTTCCGCAACAACTGTAGGCAGGGTAACGACGGTGGCCCGTGTACAAATATCCACCAGAGCTGCGCGTACTCGTTGCGCTAGATCGTCAAACTGATCCAGCTCAATCACTACTATGTCTACGCTTGGATTTGCATCAGCTGCCGCTGGCGCGACAGGCCCGATAAAGGCCTTGCAGATTGAACCCGGTGTAGTACCATCCACGTGGTCGATGATCCACTGTACGTGGTTATATAGTTGGCTCACATCGCGCTTTCGATATAGTGTACCCTCTACCTTATCCGTCTTGGCCTCCATACAAAACGAAATGCTGCCCGGCAGCGACCAAAGCACATCCGGCCCTGTACCATACTCATTATCCGGCCGGCTGGCCTCCAGACCAAGGTATTGGCCCAGTGCACGCAAAGCTTCCTCGGTGGAATTCGGACTTGCTGCCCCTTTCAACGCCGCTGCAGCAGCATCGAATTCCTCAAGGATATCACGCCTTACCTGCAAACCTCCATCGAGGTACCGCGCCACCTCAAGTGCCTGTGTAGGCAATGAGGCATCATAGGCTACCTGGTTTGAGGGTACGAATGGAGGAATAGCTTTCAGGGCCGAGTGGGCTTGGCGATATTGCGCCATGGCCGCTTGGTCATTATTTAGTCGCTGATAGCAATAGCCCAGCCACAACCGGTGCCAGGCGCCCAGGTTAGCACTCACCTTGAATGTCTCATTCACTCGTGCATCAAGTGCGCGGGCGGCTCCCTCAAAGTCTCCTTCCCAGAGAGCATGGCCAAACTTCACTTCGACCTCCGCAATACCAACAGCTTCCCCCAAGGTGTTCGGTTCGTCAGTTGAAGGCTCAAACTCTCCATCAATCTCATCACGCCGCTCGTAATAGGTCAGCCAATCCGGATCTCTTTCCAGGCATTGGCGCGCCGCATCCACAAGATCATCCAGGCTGTCAGCCTGCCTTGACAGCTCTATTCCCAAGCGTAGCTGGGTTTGCAAGAATTGAGGCAGCAATGCCCTATTCTGAGAATCGAAAAGCCAATAGACCAAGTCTTTCCCCTTCAGTACAACCACACCGTAATCGTTCATTCCCCGGGAGATACGGCCAAAACTCTGTATTACACGCGAGCCAACGACAGATCGAAGGCTCTTAACCAGGCCCAAAGTATCCCATAAATACCGGTCTAATTGTCCGGCACCAGTGGGTAAGCCGTCTATTATCAACACACGACACGCATCACCCGGCAGATCAACGCCATCATATCTACCTGCCAACACCAGCACTGTATGCACTACAGTCCGCTTAAAATCTGTTATCTGCGCAGCAACATCCCTTTGTCCGACTACGAGATCTGGGACATCATGCCAAGCTTCAGCCTTGCTAAAGGTCGGTACGAGCACGAGGCTTTTGTGATCGGCTAAAATTGCTTTCGCCGTATCTGCCTCCGCCACCTCTTTCGTCTCTTCTGTCCTGCCGCTAGAGGGGTTGAGGCGAGGAACAATAATGAGCCGCTCGCTCTCCCCAGCCGTTGTCACAGGCTTAATGATCCGATCCGGTACACGACCAAACGTACGGAGAAGCACGTCGTTAGCCGCCAAGGTGGCGGAAAGATATATCCTCCTCACGCCTTGGCCGAAATAAGGGAGGGTATTTACTGGAACAATATAAGGTGTGAAAGCAATCTCGCGACCAGATATGAAGAGCGTACATAGGCTCAAGTGGTCACGCAGGTATGCCCATGCGAACATGGTTTCCTGGTGCTCTGTTAGCTCAGCGTCCATCAGCAGACGAGTTAGCTCGCCAAGCTGTTCGTACAAAGCGAATGGTGGGATGAACCAGGACACCAGCGGGCTCTTAAGGTTGAAGGTCTCACGATAGCCAACCCCCTTATCTATTCGGTCGTGATAACCTTGGAAAAGGGCTGTCAGCTGGTTGAATAACTCAGGATACGCCTCACGCTGAATCTTAAGCGTAAAGTGATCTCGGATTAGGTGTTCCGCGGTGTGGGCATCATCAAATATCACACCACCGACGCCATCATCAAAGAAGCGTGACCTACCATTGAATAGTGCTTGATAAGTAGTGACGCAAGGTGCTAAGTATTGGTGGTAGAGGTCGTTACTAAAGTTGCCCCTGAAATACGTGGTCACATCAAGGCCATAGTTCTGGGCCAAGGCACTTGTTTGCTCCACCAACTGGATAGAACTGCAGGTATAGAGCACATGTCCTTGGTTTTCATTTACCAGCGACTGTGCCACCAGCAAGCCAACCAACGTCTTACCGGCGCCAGTATTGAGCATGATAGCAACATCTCGTTGTGTGCGGTGCTCATGCCATTCCTGTAGGGCTTGGCCTTGTGCCAGCCACAGATCGTTGATCTCGGTCCGTTTTAGGCTATGAAAAAGCTCGATGGGCTCGACTGTTTGCTTGTGGATTTTGGGCAATTTGATCTGGTTGAAGTTGATGGGCATCAATATCCTCTTTCTGATAGACGCAGTGTGATGTCGAGACCCAGGGGGCCTTAGGATTCACAGGCCGGTAAAATATACGCTTGTAAAGCGTCAGTGTTGGGAGTATTGAGTATGTCCTTTATAGAATTGCTCTTGTTGGCATAAAGAGCCTGCAACATCTTGACCGGCTTATCATCAGGTTAAGAGGCCTGACGCCATATTTCTGACTGGCTGATCCTGGTCGTGGGTAGTCTCTCGTCATATGCCCATCTGTGCTACAATCACTGTGAGGCTAAGTTCTACGAATGGTACACAACTGGTGCGCAACCTGATGAATACGGATATCGACAGCCGAATATGGCGGCAAGGGCGCCTTCCCATAATCTTACCTGATATAGGTGAAACCGCACCACTTGAGCTACACGAACGAGGTGCGGTCTTCACTCGCCGCGAAGTTGTAGAGTTCATCCTTGACCTCGTCGGCTACACGCCGGACAAACAACTCTATAGGATGAGATTATTAGAACCTTGTCTTGGACAGGGCGATTTCTTGCTTCCTGTTGTCGATCGTCTCCTTGCATCGTGGCGCGCCAGAAACCAGAGCCACAGCACAGATACTGGCACCGGTGCGAGCGCAGGCGTAGGTGGAGATGCACTAGCTGAACTGCACAACGCTCTCTGCGGCGTCGAGCTGCATCAGGAGACATACTCCGAAAGCAGAGCGCAGATAGTCCACCGCCTGCGTGGGCACGGCCTCTCCGCTTCCCAAGCCACCGGCTTGGCCGACGCCTGGCTGATACGAGGCGATTATCTGCTGGTAGAGTTGAAAGGCCGCTTTGACTTTGTCGTGGGGAACCCACCTTATGTTCGACAAGAGCTAATACCTGATGAGCTCATGGCCGAATATAGGGAGCGCTACAGCACTATCTACGACAGGGCCGATCTCTACATACCGTTTATCGAGCGGTCGCTGAGACTTCTTGAGGAAGGCGGGCACCTGGGCTTCATATGCGCTGACCGCTGGATGAAGAATCGCTATGGAGGGCCCTTACGTCAAACGATCTCTGTCGGGTTCCACCTTAAGACCTATGTAGATATGGTAGATACGCCGGCGTTTCAATCGGAAGTGACCGCCTACCCCGCTATAACAATCGTAGCTCGTGAGAAAGGCACTACCACACGTGTAGCTCACCGCCCACAGATCACCACGAGAGATCTCTCAGAGCTTGCGGCAATGCTCACCGACCCCTCTCTCCCCGAAGATGCGAGCGGGGTACGCACCCTCAAGGGGATCGCGATAGGAGCTGAACCTTGGCTTCTTGAAGCCCCAGACCACTTAGCATTCGCTCGCCGGCTCGAAGCTGAGTTCCCCCCACTTGAAACGGCTGGTTGCAGGGTGGGTATTGGTGTTGCCACAGGCGCGGACAAGGCATTCATAGGTCTCTATCAAGAGCTGCCAGTCGAGCAGGACCTCAAGGTCCCACTTGTTACCACCCGCGATATAGCGACGGGCAAGGTGGAATGGGGGGGGCTTGCCGTAATCAACCCCTTTGCGGAAGACGGCCGCCTAGTAAACTTGGCAGATTATCCAAGGCTGAAACAGTATCTAGAGCTACACCGTAATGAGATCGTGGGTCGGCATGTGGCGCAGAAGAACCCCACGAGCTGGTACCGTACCATAGATCGAATCTATCCTGCGTTGGCTTTGAAACCAAAATTGCTCATTCCAGACATCAAGGGTGACGCGCACATTGTCTATGAGGAGGGGCATCTCTACCCGCACCACAACCTTTACTACATCGACTCGGACGAATGGGACCTTAGAGCATTGCAAGCGGTCTTGCTCTCTGGGATCGCCCAACTCTTTGTATCCATCTACTCAACTCGGATGCGTGGAGGGTATATGAGATTCCAGGCGCAGTACCTACGGCGTATCAGGGTGCCATATTGGCGCTCGGTGCCTAGTCATTTAAGAGAGGCCTTAGCCAGTGCAGCCGAGCGCGAGGACTTGATGGCCTGCAAGTTACTCACCAGTGAGTTGTATGGTCTGACGAAAGCAGAACAACAGGCGCTAGGCTAGTGTCAGCAGGAGCAGTTGTGAGCAGAGAGTATGCCATTAGATCTGGTTGACTATGAAACGAAGGCCCGCGAAGCGGTGCAGGCGTTTTGGGGCAACCGTGATAAAGCGCGCCAAAAACAGATCGAGGCGGGTACGTTTGACGCCGGCGAACGTGGTGCTGTGACTGCGGGCAAGAATATGGACGGCTTTACCGCCCTGCTAATGGAGCTTGCGAGAGCCAATGGGCTGGCCGATGCCGATATTCATCAACGTCGCTCACTTCTAACTCTGCCTGGTTACTTCCGCCCCACAAAGGTTTGGGACATGCTGATTATCAACGGGGGGCGGCTGGTCGCAGCCTTAGAACTCAAGAGCCAGGTCGGCTCGTTCGGGAACAACTTCAACAACAGAGCTGAGGAGGCTATCGGCACAGCGTGCGATCTATGGACGGCATATCGGGAGGGTGCTTTCGGGGAGCAGCCGAGACCCTTTGTAGGGTGGATGATGCTAGTTGAAGACGACCTGGAGTCCCGCAGGCCTCTACACGACCGCTCGCCGCACTTCCCGCTGTTACCAGAATTTCAGGGGGCATCTTACCAACAACGATACAACATTTTCTGCCAGAGGCTAACACAGGAGCAGCTATACACGACCGCCTGCGTGATCGCATCGCCGCGCACTGCCATATCAGATGGACAATATACAGAGCTCGGCGAAATGACGAGCCTAAAAACCTTAGTCACTAGCTTTGCAGGACATATAGCGGCAGAAGCTGCTCGATAAAACCTCAAGAGCGAGCCGTCGTGCAAGAGCCCATCAATCGAATATGTAGAAGGAGTTCGGTGTGCGTATCAAGAGCCCTCTCAGCAACCTTAGCGAGACCATCAACCAGGTCAAGGACTCCGCTGCCCAATATCGCACTACCTTACAGCGGAACGAGGCCGCAACTCGTGCTGTACTTATTGACCCCGTTCTACAAGCCTTGGGGTGGGATACTGCCAATATCTATATGGTCGAAGTAGAGAAAGTGCTCGACCAATCGCGCGTTGACTATGCTCTCTATGATCGCAATGGGAATGTCAGCGGTATTGTGGAAGCAAAGCAGTTAGGAGCCAATCTTAGCGACAATACAATCACTATGACCATGGTCAGATATGCCTATAACTTCGGTACAAAGCGTATATTCGTAACCGATGGCCTGATATGGCAATATGTAACCATCGGTGAGCCTGGCCACATTGACATCGATACCGTCAACTTCGCAAAAGACAGCGCTGTGGACTGTGCAGCATTCCTTGTGGATCGTCTGGATGCAGCACGCTTCTGGCCAGAAGAGCAGACAATAGACGAACTAGCACAAAGAATAACTCAACTGGAGAGCACTCTGGCGACCCTCCAAAAGGAACTGTCCCAACAGCCAAAAGCCGCATCAGAAAAACCGATCCGCAACAATCCCGCTTCTATTGCTGCATCTCTACCTGCCCATCATGAAGTGCCTACTTTACCCGAGGATATACCTTTCGTGGACCTCGCTGCAATTGGCGATGCTACTCATACTTCCCCCTACATGTTGCGCCTGCCCGATAATAGCACTATCAAGTTGAGCCGTTGGAAGGATGTGCTGCTCGAATGTTGTAAGTTGGCACTAAATACCAACCCACACATCTCTATCCCACTCCCAGATGCTCGAGGGAAAAAGGTACGTCTTTTCGATACGATAAGGCCTGCGCAAGGACTGTCATTTGTTCGGCTAGAATACAACGGCCAGCCGATTTATATCTATACTAACTATGACACGAATAGTTGCATTGCAAATGCCGTTTACATTCTAAAACAGGTTCCGACCTCACTGGCGAAGGTACAGCCTGGCGTAGTTTTCCATAAGAATTCGTAATGAACGACCATATACAAACCCAGCGCTGCTACCTCTGCGGCCAAACCAAACCCCTCTCTGAGTTCATCCAGCGAGTTCGATGACCGCTACTAGGCCTGTGAGTAGGATTGGACCCAAAACGTACGCTCTGGCGTTCAGTTTACTGTACAGTTGGACTGCAAACGTATATCATAAGAGCGATGAGCAATAATGAGCCGCTAAGCGAGCAGGTCCGGCAGCACCGGCAAATCAAAGACCGTCTACAAACAGCCGCCGTGCGGCTCGATGACGCTCAAATCGAGCGCACCTGGGCTATCGTCTCTGCCTATGAGCAGGGCTTGTCGGTTCGGCAAATCGCTGCTGCCACCGGCCTCAGCTCCACCCGTGTACATCAACTGCTCACTTCTCTCCAATCGCAGCAGATTCCCCGCTGGCTCAGTCAAAACCGCGAACTACGCGAACTAGATGAGTCCTCCACGGGTCCGGCTGGACCAGCACAGATTGCGCCGCAGCCCAAGCCCAGGGACGGCTCAAGTGCGGTCTGGCTGGAGGCTGAAGTAGAGACTCTCCGTCAGTGTATCGGCTGGCTGGAACGACTGGAGCGTGGGGAGTCAGTCGTGGTGAACTTGCGCCTGGAGACAGAGGGTGTCACCGAGTTCGTAAACTTTGATGCGCAGCGGATCCGGGGAGTGCTTGCTCGGATTGCGGCCGATCTAGATGAGGTAGCGCGCAGGAGCAGTGGTGCGTCAGTGGGTGCGACAGCCGAAAGAGAGGATGCCTTGGTGCTGCATCGGCGCCGACTAGCTGAGCCGCCAGCACAACCAAGGCGCCTAAGTCCGTATGAAGAGCGGAATGCACTGCGGGCTGAAGCGGGCTTACCACCGCAGTAGGAGCATCCGTTGCTCATGTGTTCAGTAAACTGAACGCCAGAGCGTACGTTTTGGGTCCAATCCTACTCATAGGCCCGATAGTGCTGGGCTTCGTTCTCATGGACAAGACTCTGGGAAGAGTGCCTGCCTTCTTCGGATCACTGGCCTGGATATCGACGCTCGGGCTGCTGCTCATCTGGGAAAACTATCCCGAAGAGTACGCGTTGCCTCTGCAGTTCGCCACGTGGTACATCTTCCACGAAGCAGCCACTTCAAAGCAGGCACCGAGGCGCAGAGCGCTCATGATGGGATCCATAGGTCTGATCACGGCAGCTTGCTTCCTGTTGAAGCCTACACTCGTGGGCACCGGGATCGCGGCTATTTTAGTCCTCTTATGGAGGAACGAGCTTGCAGAGCGTTCCCTCACACGTGCTCTTTCCGACGTGGCATGCGTCTTTGTCGGCATATTGCTGGCATTGGCGCCTGTAACTGCATACTTTTGGTCCCAGGGTGTTCTGGAAGCGGCGCTCGACGCCGTGTTCCGATACAACCTCTTTTACTCGGCAGCCTCTCCATTGGACCGGCTCCTTTCAGTCCTCTCCGGCCTGGGCGGTTTGCCTGCCCTCTCAGGTGCGCCGGCTCTGGCGCTGATTGCATATACAGAGACCTGGGGACAAACGCTCCAACGGAGTAGGCACTCATCCACTTCTAGCCCTCAGGCAGTTGTCGGAAGCACCCCCAATGGAAATTCCAGTCGCGCTTTAAGCCCCGAATGTGGATCAATATCCTCGTTGGCCCTGGCGTCGTTGCCCATCGAACTTCTGCTGGTAGCAATTTCCGGACGCAGCTACGGCTATTACTACACTGCCTGGCTGCCCGTGTTCGGGGTTCTGTGTGCGCTGTTTGCCAGGAACATACTGAGTGCAAAACCTGGTGAGAAGTGGAACCCGGTGGTACGGATGTTCCTGCTCGGTGCCTTTTTGCCCGTGATCATCGGAATCCCTTCGGTCGTGGTGCTGACAAGAACCAGCACTCCCATAACAACAGACGTAACGCGTGCTGAAGCAGTCCAATATGTGAAGGCGCATACAAACTCGATCGACTCGGTGTTGATGTGGGGCGCAGAGCCAGGCGTGAACTTCGCCGGTCAAAGGCGATCGCCATCTCGCTTTGCTTACCAATATGCGCTGCTTACAACTGGATATACCGGCGGCCCTGTGATAAGCGATTTCGTGAGAGAGCTTGAGACCGACCAGCCTGCTCTCATCATAGATGCGTCCTCGAGCGATAAGATCACGCCCCCTATCGATGTCGATGCGCGCCAGCAATGGAAGCCGACCCTGGTGTATAGTCTGCCGCCGGAGATGGATGAGTTCTTCCAGTTTGTTGATACCCATTATCAACTCGCCGGCAGCCTTGGCCCTGACAACTGGCAGGTATATACCCGCATATACCCGCAAGCCAAATGCGGTGGACAGGCGGTAGCATGTGAGGATGATCGGCATTTGCCTCCGAAACTCATCAGGCCGAGCGCGAATGCTCCGCGCGGTATATGGGGTAAAGAGGTAGGGTAGACGGCTGGCGAGGTATCATTATCAGGGTCTTGCGCCGTCTTGCTGCCATCACTTGCACCCACAGTGGTTTCTCTCTCCGGCCTTCTTTCTTCAGATCGGCCAGTTTGCGAATATGATGCACTTCAACATGCTCTGTGGATTGACACAATTCGCATCTGTCCGCTAAGAGCCGTTTCAGTAGCTCATTGCGCTCAGGCCGTCTGTTGATGTTCGTTGGAAGGTCAGTAAGGATTGCATGGCTTGCATAGGGTTGGTGTTCAAGTTGGTGTTGCCCACCTTGACCATTTCGGCCATCTCGGCCCTGAACTTGGCGACGGAGGGGGATAGCCCCAAAGCGTGTTTCCAACGGCGGCTTCCCGCTCCCTTTCCGTTCTACTCTCACTTGAAGGCAGACATATTTCCCTTGCGGAGTTGTGATCGTTGTATGGTTCATCCGTCCAGATTTTCCCTGGCCCGCTCTGTACCATTGGCTGGCCATCGGCTTAGGCGTTACCCCCAGCTTCGCACCTCATGTTATCATGACGCACGTGGGGATTGGGAACAGGCTTTGGTGCGGATTGTAGGAAAGTTTGGCGCATTCGGTACGTATGTTTGGCGGCACATTGTTGCTCGATCAACTCTTCTCACCCACGTGAGATGGTCCAAGACCAAGCGATTCCCCCTCGTGCCACACGTGCGGTCTGTAACGCCAAACTTATGTATCGAATGCGCCAAACTTTCCTACAATCCGCATTTGGACACTAGCCTGGGCTGATTGGTTTCAACCGTTCAACCACTCATTGTCATTTGTCAGAATGTTTGGCCGTTCTCTGCCAAAAGTTTGGCCGTTGTCTGCGATTCGCAGTTAGGCACATATTTGCTCCAGATGTCTGGATCACCCGCTGCTTCTCGTGCTTCCTAATCGGGGCCGGGTGCGGCCAAACTTTTGGCACAAAGCGGCCAATCTTTTTGACAAATGACACTCATACGAAGCGACCTCGTATCGCACGTGCAACTCAAAGTCTAAAGTGACAACAGTTACGTCCAGTTCTGAGGGGGCTGCGGGTCAGCAATGGCCCGCGGCTACCTGATTCTCCTATAGGCCTCCGCGACGGTGTTGTCAGAGAAATCGGACTTTCACTACCCCATTTTCGCAAGGAAGATCACGTTCGCTGATGCTAATTCGGCTGCTGGCTCTTCTATTCGGAACCTAATATGCCGATATGCTAGATAGGGAAAGCAAGCTGCTTGAGGTGCAAGAAGTCTGCCTTACCCATGAGACGATTAATAAAGATGCACAGAGTGTGCGCAGCCAACTTGGAGTGCAGGCGAGCACACAATCCTGAGAAAGTGTAAGCGTGAGTGATTTCGATGTTGAACTGCTCGGTGAGTTGACCATTCACAGTCTCCACAATCTGGCGGGCACTGTTGATCAAGCTGCTGACCAGTTGCTGCACGAACACAGGCATTTGGCTGATAGGGTGACGCTTCTGGTTGCGGCGAGGCAGTGTTATGAGGTTGATGTCATTGTGAAGGCGCAACTGCTCAGCCTGGTAAGTGTCAATGAAGCCTTTGTCAGCCACAGCATCCAAATGGGAGTGCCCACTCAGCAGGGAAGCCCCCGCTTCTTGGTCGGAGATGTTGGCTCCAACCAACTCGAAGTCCAAGATGGCCCCACCCAACGTGATGAGCAGATGCAGTTTGTAGCCGAAGATGGTCTTCTTCTTGGTGCAAACTCTCCCAAAAGCCGCTCCACTTCCGAGCCAATCCCCTCGTCGGCCAGAGCTAGGCACCAGGTGAAAGCCAATCACCTCTACTGGCAGAGCGTCAAGGGCACACTGACGGTCTTGGGCGATGTCGAGGCGGGTAAGAGCGATGCGCCTGATCATGTTGAAAGCCTGCGCCAGATTACACCTTCTTCTGTTGAGGCGGCTTTGAGAGGGTATGTGAGAGAAGAGGTTGAGGTGGCGGTAGGAGGCCCAGTTGCTGAGCAGTTCGGTCTCTACGTCCCACCCTTTGCACTCACCGACCAGCACCATCGTGATCAACTCGCTATCAGAGCACTCCGGTTGGGGACCAGGACGCTCAAACAGATGCTTCACCTGTTTCCAAAGGTCATCAACCGTGCAGTACATATACAAGCAGAAATCCTCAAAGTCGGTTATCATTGGGCTACCCTCCGATGTTTGGTATTTGGTCTTGATAACCGCTTATCTATCACATCGGAGGTTCCCTTGTCAAAGCTTTTCAACTAGCATATCGGCATAATAATATGTGAAATCCTTAACTTGACGCGGATGGGGAGTACCCACGGTCAGGTGCTGGTCTCCTCAGTGGGTGGTGGCGAGCAGCACATGGCCCCATTTATCATGCAGCAATGTCAGCGCCCGGCAGCCCAGGATTTGGCCGGTACGCCCGATACACGGGATGCGCAAAGCCCTGTGGGGCTATTCTGTAGCTTCTCCCAAACACTCCGAGAGGCGGTTGGCCCAGGAGAATATGGCCGCTACATGACAAAGGTCGAATATGTCCAGGTCACTGAGTCCCACTTGACGCAATAGCTCGATATCTTGCACTGTAACTGAGGCTGGGTTCTCATTTAGCTTGACGGAATAGTCAAGTATTGCCTTGTGCCTAGGGCTGAGGTCTGCTTTAGTGTAGTCCTCAATGATTTGCTGTGCCACATCCGGCGCTTTGCTCAGCGTGATAAACGTTCGCCCGTGGTTGGACGCGCAGAAGATGCAGCGATTAGACCTTGACACCGCCGTACTCACCATCTCGCGTTCGGCTCGGCTCAATCCAGAAGGCCCAAACATGACTTCTTTGTATAGTCTCATCCGGTGTAGCAGTGGTACAGGGTCATGAGCTAGTACCCGGTAGAATGTAGGTACGTTGCCTGAAGGCCAGATCTCCTTGAAAACACTCTTCTGTTGCTCATCAGCCGTGCTCTCCTCGATGGCTTCCACCCAGGGCACCCACTGCAATTCCTCGAGTGTGAAATCGTGTACAACGGTGCTCATATTTCCTCCTTTTGCATACCAAGTCCGAAAATCAAACGCACATGAAAACTCATATATGAGACCAGTTGTGTGACGGTCACAACTGCTCGCTCTGATAACCCATCCTGAATATATTGGCGCATCGTCGAGCAACTCATAGTGTAGGGGCGTAGGCACAGCCGATCTGTATACTCCAGAATCAGGCCAGAACGTGAGTCAAGCACTTGCGTATCAATATTCTGTCGCGCAGCTGTTACTACCTCCTCACTGGCACCTCGGCTTTTCAGGCGTTTGAGATGCCTCTCAACGAGTGGGAAGCACGACGCTAAGCTAGCGACCCTCAAGGCTATTAAGTCTCTCTCGTCATAGCTCAGTTCGCCCGGATCGTCAGGCTCAAGCAAGGACATGAACGTCTGGTACGTGTAGAGCATTAGATCAGGGCGGGCACTCTGAAGACGCTCAATGTCGGTCACCCCGCCGGCACTATCTATCTCTGCTATAGCTGCTGACAACTTCTCTGTTTCCTTTTGGGTTCCTGCATTTGCAGTATTTGTCCATCTCATAGGTTCACTCCATTATGCATTTGCTATGTTGTTCCACCTCGATTTGGTTGTAACAATTCAGTCTCTTATGCACCCTTCTAGCCTGTCACGCTCAATGAATTGAACGTCACGATTAGCATACGGGCCAAACCCACCTCCTCCCGCTGTCTCTATGATGATCCGGTCTCCGGGCTGTAAAATGGTTACACCCTTGTGTGCAAGTGGGCGCCCAGAACTCGATGTAAGCAACCGCAGGTCTCCCCGGCTCCCCGCCCAGCAAGCCCTGCGCCGGGTGCTCGCATCTGTCAATTGTCAGGGCGACAGCCAGGGGTCTGTCGCCCAACACCCGCATAACCCTCCGCTGGCCCAATCCTCCCCGATACCGGCCACGCCCTCCTGAATCAGGCAAAAGAGCTTTCTCCTCCACAAGTAGGGGCACCAAAGTTTCAAAAACCTCGACCGGTACGCCGGATACGTTAGTGGGGTAGCTGAGCGTCGAGATGCCGTCCATGCTGGCGCGCGCTCCGAGACCCCCGTTGATAAACTCGAACTGAAAGAAGCCTTCTCCAGGTGCCGCGGGATCAAAGACTACTGAGAATCACAGGTGGAGTACCGCTGTCGGCCATTACGCGCTCTGGTACTGCTTGGGACAGAGCCCCATAGACGGCCGACTGCATGATCTGTCCGATGACATGTCGAGACTGCACAGGTGCTGGTCTGACCGCGTGCATAATACAGCCCGGAGGGGCCGTCACGGTAATTGCCCTTAGGAAACCCTCGTTGTTGGGCACCTCTGCGTCGAAAGCTGCCTTGATGGCAAAGGCGGTATAGGCGTATGAGTAGTTGGGTACCGCATTGATCGGAGAGCGCTGTTGCGGCGAACTGCCTTCGTAATCAGCGGTGATATGTCCGTCTTTGATGGTGACCGAAATGCATATGCGTATTGGCTCATCAAAGCCATCAAGCTCAAGTTGGTGCTGGTAAGTGCCTTCGGGTGCTCGCCTCAATGCATCGCGCATCACCCTTTCAGAGCGGGCATGCACTGAATGCGCCACCTCGGTCAGGTCCTGCAGATCATATTCACCTAACAGGTTGCACAGGCTTGCCGCTGCAGCCTCATTGCAGGCTACCTGCGCGTGAATATCTCCCATGAATTGCTGAGGAGAACGCACGTTGGTAGACATTATGTGTTCGAGGGTTTTGTCGATGCGACCGCCATCATAGAGTTTCAATGGCGGGATATACAGTCCCTCGCCGTACACGTCGTGGGCGCTCTCGCCGAACACGGTGCCTCCAATGTCAACCATGTGCGCCGTATTGCCTACGAAGCCCACCATCTTACCCAGCCTGAACACGGGCGTCACCAGTGTCACGTCCGGTAGGTGCCCGGTGCCCAGCCAGGGATCATTCGTAATGGCTACATCCCCTGGGCTCCAGCTATCGGGACCGAAGTGCTTTAGCATAGCGCGGACAGTCATCGGTATGGTGCCAAGGAACGAGGGCACGCTGATACTCGATTGTGCCACTGACTGCCCTTTCTCATCGGTCAGCACAACTGCGAGATCGTTCGAACTCGCGCACTATTGTGGAAAACGATGTGCGTATGAGCGTGGTCGCTGCCTCGTCCACCATGGCAATCATGCGTGACCATATTATCCCAAGCGTGACGGGATCGATCTCGCTGTGGATGTTAGTGGCGTTCGTGTACATCTACTACACTCCTCCAGGGCTAAGCACCGCATTTTGCTGCTGATCGATCGTTGCGTGCCACCCACGCGGGACCACAAGAGTCAACTCGCGTTCCTCTATGATCGCAGGCGCCTCAATGGTATAGCCTGCAGGCATCCGGTACCTGTTATATACTGGCACCTGGTTGTACTGCTTCAGCTGCAGGTCATAGACCGATCTTTCGCCTTTCACAATAGCTTCGCCGTCTTCGCCGGTCAATATGCTTATTCGCCCAGGTGGCAGCCCCGGCGCTGCGGACATGCCAATGCGCCAGTTGATTACCTCGACATCCACATTTGGCACCAGCCGGCCATAATGTGAACTGTATGCATCCGAGAAAGCAGAGAAAAGCAGCGCTGATTGTTCCGCGCCCAGGTCTCCAGCAGGTACTAGTACTGTGATCTCGTGACCCTGGCCTCGGTATCGCATGTCGGCCAGACGCATGGTGGTTACCTCTGGCGCGGAGATACCCGACATGCTCATCATCTCTAACCCGGATGCCTCCATTTCCTTGAATGCATTGTTGACCTCCTGCCAGTTAGTCTGGCCAAGAGTGCCCGGTATTGAGCGTACCGAGCGTGTGGAGATGGGCGCCACCAGAAAACCGAGTGCTGAGGCAGCACCAGCTCCTAGTGGCGCTATCACTCGAGAAGAGTTCAGGCGGCTACCAACCTGAGCGGCATGCAAAGGGCCCGCACCCCCGGTGGCGAAGAGGCCGAACCGTGTGGGATCGTATCCTTTCTCCAATATGTGCACTCGTGCGGCGTTTGCCATGTTTTCACACACCGTCTTGTAAATTGCGGCAGCCGCCTCCGGCACTGTAAGTCCTAGGGGGGTAGCTATTTCGGTGAGAATTGCTTGCCAGGCTGCTTCAAGATCCAGGAGCATCGTGCCGCCCAGAAAGTAATGAGGATCAAGGTAGCCCAGTACCAGACAGGCGTCTGTCACAGTTGGAGATGGGCTCCCCAGCCCATAACAGGCGGGCCCCGGCGACGCTCCGGCGCTGTGCGGCCCAACTCGCAAGAGACCGAGGTTGTCGACTCTAGCGATTGAGCCTCCGCCTGCTCCGATCTCGATCAGATCCACTGCAGGGACCCTTACTGGCAGCCCACTGCCTTTCTCAAATCTGCGCATGCGCGCAACTTCGAAGTCCGTGGTGATGCGCGGCTGACCGTTGCTCACAATACAGATTTTGGCAGTGGTACCACCCATATCGAAAGCCAGTAGGTCGGGTGCGTTCATGTGCTTGCTGTAATAGCTGACCACCATTGCCCCACCCGCTGGACCGGATTCCAGTAACTGAACTGGTTGTCTGGCCGCTTCCTTAGGTGTGGTAACGTGCCCGTCTGACTGGATGATACGAACATTACATCTGATCCCGGCTGCCGACAGCCTGTCCAGCAGATTGCCCATATAGCGGGTAACCAGTGGTTGTACATAGGAATTGATCACTGTGGTAGATGACCGCTCATATTCTCTGATCTCCGCCAGCACCTCAGCAGATATGCTTATTGTGAGTTCGGGACAGCGAGATCTCAGGAACTCTGCGACCTGTCGTTCGTGTGCAGGATTGGTGAATGAGTGCAGGAAGCATACAGCAACTGCTTCTACCCCTTGCCGCACAAGCTCAGTTGCCAACTGCGCCAGATCCGCCTCATCTGGCGTACTGAGCACTTCTCCATAACACGACATCCTTTCTTCAACCTCAAACCGTAGGTGCCTTGGCACCAGCGGTTGCGGCATTTCTATAAAAATGTCGTACAGGTTGTAGCGGATTTCGCGCCCTATTTCCAGCACATCTCTGAACCCGGCTGTGGTAACAAGTGCAGTCTTAGCGCCCTTGCGTTCGACCACCGCATTTGTCGCCAGCGTAGTGCCATGGACAAGCAAATCCATTTCCATGGGGGACACGCCGTAGCGCTGCCTAACCTGGTCAATGCCATTGAATAAACCGATCAGAGGATCTGAGGGTGTGGTAAGGGTTTTGGCAAGGCGGACTGTGCCCAGGGCTTCGTCAAGGAGCACCATGTCGGTAAATGTACCACCTATATCTATCCCTAGTTTGTATCTGGACAAACCGCTCATAAGTCAGTCGTGCCTCCAGTTCCTATTCATATTCAGCCATGGAGGATTACAGAAGGATGCAAATCCCCAACCCCGAACATACACAATGCACGCACTCTAAGCCATTAATCTATGTGCAGATGTAATGATGCGTCAAGCACAATGGCGGGACGTCCATCGGAGGAGGGGAATTCTCTGGCCGGTACAGAGCCTCTTGTAGATACCAGGAACGCCTTCCACGCCTCGATAATCTGAGGATCCAACATGGTGAGGATAAATGGGTGGAATAGCATCACGCCCTGGTCCGGGTGTGCCGACATTGCTTTCCACTTCTGTAGTGCTTGTGATACGGGCACGGGGTTCACGAAAAGGATTTCAAAATCGTGCGGCTCCATCATAGGAACGAAGCGCAGGCCCGCAGGCAAGTTTCCATGCGGTTTGCCCGAAGAAAACCATGTCACCCCCAGGTCGGCCAATGCCTGCGGTGCCGCATCGTGCAGGGTTCCATGGTATGACAACCATGCTCCTTGCGCGTCAGCACCAAGCGCTCGTAGATCGTCCAGGCATGGCTTGAAATCGTTGTAGATGTCCTCGTACTCAAACCTCTCGTTTATAAGGTAATGACGCGGGCCGTGCGTAGTGACCTCATGCCCATCTGCTAGCATCCGCTCGATCACTCGTGTCCGGTGAGGTACATCTCGCCCAAGGAAGCAGAAGGTCATACGAGCGTTACACTCTTTTGCCACGTCCAGGACCTGGAAGTAATGTTCGTCATCGTACCAACGGGAGTGCAGCCAAACCTTGCGCGCCACCAGTTCTGGTGGATCCTGTAGCAAGTTCTGCACGAACCACTGGAGCTCCATTTCCCTCTCATCTGCCTTTCGCCACTCCATGTTGCCTGGGATCCCTGAGAAGACGGTCATTTTAGTTACTCCTTCATTCGTAGTTGAAATACTTAGCCACCTGATTGCTTGGCTTACTAGTCGGGCTACATGCTTCCAGCACTTGCATCTATAGGTCCTTCATCGTGGGGTCCAGGGCGTCGCGCAGACCGTCGCCCACCATATTGGCCGATACCACCACTATGAAGATGGCAAGACCCGGTATCACCGCCAGATAAGGCGCCGACGTCACGTAGCTCCTGCCCTCGGCAAGCATATTGCCCCAATCAGGCTCGGGTGGCTGTGTGCCAAGCCCCAGGAAGCTCAGACTTGCAGTAGCCAGTATCTTCACACCTATATCGAAACTGGCCGCCACAATGATCGGAGCGATGGTATTGGGGATGATATGTCTGACCATTATGCCTATGGATGAACTGCCAAGAGCCCGAGCCGCTTCAAAATAATCGTCGTGCTTGATAGTCAGCACACTCGCTCGCACAAGCCGGGCGTAAAACGGTATACCCACTATCCCGACGGCAATCATGGCATTGAACAACCCGGGGCCGAGAACACTGACTACCAGGATTGCCAGGAGTATAGCCGGGAAGGACATCAACAGGTCGACGATGCGCATCAGCAGTTCGCTCGCCCAGTTGTGGAAAAAGCCGCTGATGAGTCCGATCGGAAATCCCACGCCGAAGGCTATGGCGACGGAGAGAATACCGGCGATGAGCGACCTTTGAGCACCCCAGATCAGACGACTCAGTACGTCCCTACCAAGCTGGTCCGTCCCAAGCAAGTGTCCGATCGAGAAGGGCGGTTTCAACCTCGCCGCCGTGTTAAGCACCTTAGGTGTCGGGTCATCTAACGGGAGTATAGGTGCCGCCAAAATAACCACCACCATGAACAACAGTATCACAATCCCTGCGAGAGCGACGCGGTCGCGACGCAGCCGCCTTCGCGCGTTGGTCCAAAATCCGGGCGAGGTATCATTTTGTTGTGGCGTGTCTCGCACAAGTATGCTCGGGCCTTGTTCCTCAATCACTGCCATCGTTACCTCTCAAGTCGGGTCGCTAGAGCGTTTGCCTGATCCTTGGATCGAACACCCCATAAAGAACATCAGCCGCAACATTAGCGAGCAAAGCCGCCGTGGCGGTCATGAGTACGATGCCCTGTACCATCGGGTAATCCCTGTTGGAGACGGCGTTGATCAACGATTGCCCGACCCCTGGCCAGTTGAACACGACTTCGACCAGGATCGCACCTCCAAGGAGCGTACTTGCCTGGGCGCCGATCACAGTAATTATGGGTGAGGCAGCGTTAGCTAGGGCATGCTTCAGATAAATACGCACCTCCGACAGTCCTCGAGCACGGGCAGCAATAATATATTGCTTACGTGCGACCTCAAGCAAAGCAGAACGCGTTAAGCGGGTAATGATTGCTATCGTGGGCAGGCTAAGAGTAATAGCGGGCAATATCAGATGCCTGAGCACATCCAGAAGGTCTCCTCCAACAGGGGATTGCATGCCCTGCGGCGGCAACCAACGTAACGTCACGGAGAACCCAATGATGAGCAACAGCCCTGTCCAGAATACCGGCATGCTTACTCCCAGTAATACTATGAACATAACCAAGCGATCGAAGAGCGTGCGTCTGAATATGCCCGCGAGCGTGCCGAGACCAATCCCCATCACCGCCGAAATCACCAAGCTGGCCACGGCGAGCAGAACCGTATTCTTGAAGTGATCCAGTACCTCTTGATAGACGGGCAACCCCGTGATTATAGATGTTCCCATGTCCGCTTGGGTGAATTTTGTCAGCCATAGGACGAATTGAATGAGGATCGGCTGATCCAAGCCATAGCTGTGCCGTATTTCGGCCAGCATACTCGGAGTAGCATCTGGACCTGCGATGAGCACTGCTGGGTCTCCGGGTATGAAGCGGATGCTGAAGAAGACGATTGTCATCACGCCTAGCAGGGTAGGTATCGAAATAATCAAACGTTGTATTACATACCGCAACATCGCGCCTCCTGTTTCTCAACTCTCCGCGAGCGGGCCTATTTCTACCTTATATTCTTCGGGCAAGCTCCAATAGTCTGTATCTCCAACAAGCATATCGGGTTCCCCACTCGCCAGCGCCGCACTCGTCTCCGAGCGGGTGATGACAAGGAAGTCCCCGGTCGCGCCGAGCGGGAAAAACTCCACATGCCATGTTCCCTTCTTCATTGCCAGCCCTGTGCTACCATCGATGATAAATACACGAAGAGTCTCGATGTCTAGCTCAGGGCCTTCTGAAGGGGAAGCTACAACCTGCAAAAACCGGTCACCGTTCAAAGGAACAAATGACTGCGTCACCCGCAGATGGCGCTCGAATCGCCTGATATCAATCGGCCTGGCAGGCATTCGAGCGAAGACTATCTCCGGTGTTCCTTCAATGCTGAGATCGAGTACTCTCCACCAGGAGGCCGTGAACTGCTCACCTCGGACGGGTTCGATAGAGTTTGGAGGGCCCAGCAACCAACCATAAGGAGCGTAGCGCGCGTGTGTCAACTGCTCCGGCTGAAGAACCTTGATCTGTTGTCCCAAGGAGTTTGGCTGAGCTCCGATCGTGTCCTTGCTAATCATACGAGTCCTCCCCTTCCCTCCACATAAGGGGGCCTCTCCCAGGCGAAGCCCTCCCCCTCGATACTCCCGCGCACCAGCCAGTGGAGGAGATCGAATAGATTTAGGGTCAATTCGCCGGGAGCGCCATCTTCGGTAAAGCCACTTACGAGCGTAGGCCCATCGGCGAGCGGAATTTCAAGCATCAGTTCCATAATGCGACGCTGAAGCTGGTGGTCATGCAACACCTCGCTGCGGCCTAGGATGCCAGCTAAGCAAGCAGCAATGCCATAGGCCGCAGCGTTTGACGAGCGCGCTACTACTGAAACAGTGGTTTCAGTCACTCCGGCAATACTCCCCTCGCAGGAGCATGTGCATCTTGCCCCCACCGGCACTATGACTTCGCGCACAGCCTCCCGAACGAGTGCGCCTCCGATCTCGTTACCAATGTCAAAGCAGCCAATAGTGGGTAGGCCTCGGGCGCTTGCTTCAGCAAAGAGGTACTGAACCTTTGCCGTCCATTCGGACATATCCAGCCCTCCCCCTGTATGATGCACTCCTTTCTCGTTCTCATCGGAACGCTCGACCGCCACCAGTACTTTAGGCTTTAAACTGTCCAGTGTGTCGACAGCCGCCTTGAGGGCTTCCTTGCGGTCTATCGGGAACCCGATTACACAGGCCGAGCGGTAGGACGGCATCCGATAGAACTGGTCAAGTTCCCAGGTGCGCATCTCTGCAGCCGTAAGCACTTTACGAAACGCATCCACGCAGGCATCGTCCGTCACTACTAGCACCCGCGCCCCTAAGCCGATGTTTACAGCCCTGGCTAGGGCCGCTGTCCCTGCATACCCATCGTACTCGCCATTTTCGAAGTAAGGGCGCTTCACCCACCCAGCCGATATGACCACTGTATCGTCAGCATGCACGTTGTCGGCAATCTGCTCCGCCGCGGCCAGGCACAGCGGTCTTCCTATCTTCTTGATAGCTGCTTCCCACAGTCTGGTGGTTGCACCCCAGTTATACTGGTACCTTGTGCACACGGTAACTGCACGGTCCACCTGCTCACCCAAGATATAAAGACTTCGCGCACGCATATCTCTATTAGCAATAGGTTCTTGTTTAATCATATCTGTAATTCTCCTATTGGACACTACAATATCAGTCTGATCTCATTGTCGGTAAGGGTATTGAGTTCCAAGCGGTCGGTATCTCCGCCTACAGTGGCGGCCCCAGGCTGGGCCGCGGCTCCGGTCGTCGTCTGGCTGCGACTTATCAGAATCAGCGAGGCTTTGGAGGCCACAGGATACGCTGGGTTTCGGTGCCAAGTACCACGCCCAATGATAACGGCCTGGTTGCCTTCAACCAGGAAGGCCCTCATCTGATCAAGGTCGGGAACATCGGTTGGAGGGGCCGCTACGTGGATAAATGCCTGACCGCCCAATGGAACAAGGGTCTGCGAGAAAGCCCTGTGCCTATGGAGTTGCCTTACTACGTAGTCGGTGCGACGCATCTCAACGTAGACGACCATGAAGGCGCCGTCGAGCAACTCCAGCTCGGGCGATCCCCAGAACGAGCGCTCCTCGTCACGAGCAAGGGGTTCATGATGAGGCATCCCTACCACATAGCCGAACGGCGCATATGCTTCTGGCGTCAGAACTTCAACCGGGATAAAACGAACCTTTGTGTTCGGTGCCTGTGCATCCATTACATCTACCTCCTGGCATACGTACTGGCATACGTACCCTAAATGGTCCTGCTCTGAGGAACTACCCGGACGAATATTACGCTCGCCAATTTGGCCGGTAATCCTCATACGGTACCCAACTCGGCCGCTGGGGAGGATTATCTTCTCCCCAGAGCTCGTTCCTCCTTGTGCAGATGGAGCGCGACCAGTCGAACAGCCCGGACTCCATCATGGAGAGACTGTTGCTTCCCTGAAATCAATCATCCCATTGCCTCTCAGCACTATGCCTTTCACCTTCACAGAAGCCATGTGCTGATCCTTCATGTGATCCACGAAGACCCAGGGAGCGTCGTCGTGAATTATCCCTATAGCCTGGTGTACCATCGAGATCCGCTTGTTTAGGTCGGTCTCGATCCGCGCTGCGTCGATCAACTTGTCCAGGTCGGGATTTGTGTAGTAAGTTGTGTTGAGCCCACCAGTACCTTCGGGTTTAGGTTGGCGAGATGACGTGAAGAAGTTTGTCAGGAAGTTGTCAGGGTCATTCTGATTGGAATACCATGCCCGTGGAGTCATCTCATATTTGCCGTCCAAGAACGCCTGATAATAGGACGCGAACTCCTGAGTTTCTATGTCGACCTTGATACCTACAGCTTCCAGGTTAGCCTTAATCACCTGTGCCATATCCGTAGGCTTCTGCATAGCGAAGCCACTTGTGGGCACGAGGAACTTCACGGTGAAGCCATTTGCGTAGCCGGCGTCCTTCAGTAATTGCTTAGCTTTGTCTGGATCGTACGCATAGGGCTGCACACTTGGGTCGGCCCAATCGCCAAATACAGCTGAGAACGGGCCGGATGCGATCACCCCTGACCCATTAAGCACATCGCGGACAATGGACTCTTTGTCTACAGCGTAGTTCATTGCCTGGCGGACCCGTATATCCTTAAAGGCTGGCACGGTCTTCTCGTTGAGCGCCAGGTACCACACTTGCGGAGCCAGACCCTCGAAGAGCGTGAAATTGGGATCGCTGGACAAATCTTTGACCGAATCAGGTGGTATGTCGAGAGCAAACTGTACTGTGCCCGACCGCAAGGCAGCCACCCGACCCTGGTCGTCAGCGATCGGCAGGATAATAAGGTTATCTATAGCCGGTTTGCCACCCCAGTAATCGGGGTTCGCCTGAAGAACCAATCGCTCGCCCTGCTTGTACTCTGAGAGCTTAAAGGGCCCGGTGCCCACAGGGTTGCTGGCCAGTTGGTCGCCGTACTTGGCCACTGCAGCAGGACTTACCATATAGCCCGCCCCCGTAGTGAGCTGGTACAGGAACGGTCCAACCGAGTGGGACAGGGTGAACTTGACAGTAAACTCATCGACCGCTGTGACATCCTTCACAGCCGACAGGTAGAGGGCCGCCAGCCGGTACTTGCCGTTGCCGGCCCCAGGCGCGTTCGGGTCAGTCTGGCGCTTGATGTTGTATACCACGGCATCGGCGTTGAAAGCGGTACCGTCCTGAAACATCACTCCCTTTCTCAGGTGGAAGGTATATTCGGTGCCGTCCGGAGAACTCTCCCAGCTCTCTGCAAGTCGAGGTATGAAGCCGGACTTGTCGTCCCTGGCCTCGAGCAGAGGCTCATATATCAGGTAGTTCCAGCGTAGGGTGCCCGTATCAAACATCTGGCTTACGTCGAGTGTGCTGGGCATGTTTGAGTAGGCCGCTACCAGCGTGGTGGTTCCGCTTCCTGCAGTGGATATGCTTGTCGGCGTGATCTGCCCTGCTATCGTCTCTGTTGGCGTCGAGAGATTGCCTGATGATGATCCCTGTGAGGTGAAAGTGGCGCTCGGTGCGATTACAGGAGTCGAAGTAGCTGGTGAGGAGGTCGTATCGCAAGCACTAAACACTATCATAATCGACACCACCAGCAGCATCGACAGCAAATGGCCATCTCTTCGAGTATGTAGTCTAATCATTGACTTGTCCTCCTTTTCTTTTTGGAACCTAAAACCATTTACCACATCGCTCTGGCGCAAGGCGATTTATCGGCTTCTTGGCGTAATGGTAAGTCCAGGTCGTTGATACGGCTCTCTACAGAAGCGGTCAATTAGCCCCGAAATTGCCTAGTTATCCAGGTACTAGTCATTGTGCTGCGCCTGTTATGCAACAATGCCCAAAATCGATCTGTCCGCAGATTTGTCCACACGATAGCTATAGGCTGTGAAAAGCTGCCAAGTGCAAAAGCCCAATAGCCAAGCTCGCCCCATTCTATGTGTGCATAGCCCCCCATTTCCCGGCCTCTGAACACGCTATTTCAGCCGGCACCAGTAAACCGCCCGAACAATCTCTCCTAACCGCTGCCAGCATCTGCAACTACGGTGGCTTCCACCTGCTGTGGTGCGGACTCTTCAGACCTTACTGACAGGTATCGCATAATATCCCGGACTCTTGTTTGAGCATCGGACGCCACGACCGCCCGTATGACATTATTCTTCTGCTGCTCATTCAGTATGCCGTGCGACAGACGCCTGAACTTCTCGCTGATATCGAGGAGGGTGAGGGGTTGTTCTGGGTCACCCCTGGGAGCGCGACAGGTACCTTCAAGTACCCGACCATCTTTGATGTAAATCTTTACTGTAGCACCCAGATAACGATCTACTTCTGCCTGGCTCTCTTGATCCACGTGCACGGTGACCCGGCGAGACAGGTCATACAGCAAGGGGTCCGTATAGCGGCCAGGACTCAACTGCTCCAGAGACACCTGTCCATCTGCTATGGCAACTGCTACCAAGTAGGGTAGGTTCATCGAGGCGGCAAGCCAATGCGCCGGGTACATGCGATCAAGTAGGTAATACACATCTATAGTGCCAATGTCTATGCTTTCGATTTGTCCGGGCTGCAGTTGGTTCCTGGCACGCAGGTCCAATATTGTATCGATAGCCGCATGTGTGAGGGCGGACGAAGCATGAACCTTTTGAACGACATCCATGATCTGATACTGGTATCCCAGACCTGTCGTGAGTTTTCCAGGGTTGGCTGATCCTGACACTGCTTGCAGGTAGCCCCTGCGTCCTTCGAGGATGGTGCAACCCGCTGAGTAGCCTTGCCTGGCCAGTAGCGCTGACATTATTCCATCATGGGCAGCTTTGCCTGCCAACAAGTGCCAGCCGTCGTAGTAGAACGAGGCTTCGTTCAGGCCAGACGCCTGGGTGCCGGCCAGCCCTAGCGCATTGCAGGCCATCTCAGCGCTTTCTATGCCCAGCAGAGAGAGTGCCGCTACCGCCGCGCCGAAAGCGTTTGGCCCGCCTCGCGGATGCCAGCCCTTGTTGAAAGCCCGAGTACCGCAAGCTGCTGCCACACGCATAGTGATCTCGTAACCGAACACGATCGCTCGCAACAGATCAGCCTCAGAAGCATTTACCATTTCGGCTGTGGCAAGAGCGGCCGGAATCACACCCACGCCAGGGTGACCGAAACCACTTTTCGCGGTATCCTCTAGCTGAGTGCTTCCAAAAGCCCCGTTCATGAGTGCGGCGTGTGGTGCATCGATCCGCAAGGCAGTGCCTATCACAGTTGCCTGCGGTGGTCCTGCGATTGGCTGGACTGATCTGATTAGCTTGCCTACATGCTCTAGCAACGATCCGGCGAGTGTGTATCCGAGATAATCGAGCAAGCATAGTTTCGCCTTGCTTACGACGAGCTCTGGAAGGGGGACCTCGCGATGATCGTATAGGAACTGAGCTAATATCTTGGTGGCCTCAGACGACATCTATCATCTCTCGCTCTAGAGTGGTGATATACTCATAACCATCATCGGTCACAAGGACTGTATCCTCCAATTGCCATCCGCCGAGCCCAAGGCTATAAAGGGGGACCTCAATGCAGAGCACCATCCCCGCTTCCAGCGCAGCGCTTCCCGCCTCTGTTGCATACATGGAGCCGGGGTTTGGACTAACTACCGGATAATCGTACGGGTGCAGACCAATCCCATGTCCTATGTGGTGGCGGTCAAAATGGGGTATCCCAGCCTTCCGCACAGCCTCAATACCAGCCCGGTAAATGTCTCTTGTCAGCGCTCCCGCACGCACCCTGCTGAGTGCCGCCTCGTATCCTGCTCTTATGGCGTCGTAGGTGGCCTGCGCCTCGTTCCGAACATATCCAACGGCGAGGGTCCGACCAAAATCGGCCCAATAGTCGTTGTAGCGCATTACACCATCGAATCGTATAAGATCGCCCGCCTTCAGAATCATTCGCCGAGTGTCGAGCCACGGCCCTCCACCCATCGTTCCAGCTCCAGTCGAGGAAAAAGCGTACTCCCCTCCAAGCTGCGCGATCTTCATTCTATAATGCTGCAGGATGTCTGCAACGGTCAATCCGGGTCGTGCTGCGGCCCGCATTGCCAGATAAGCCGCCTCGTTGACCTGCGCCGCCTTGCGCAGACAGTTCACTTCGTCCGGGGTCTTCACTGCTCTGGCCATCCTCATCAGGTCACCAGCATCCAATATATGTGCTTGAGGAACTTGTCGCTTGAGCAATTCATATTGTGTGGCTAGATACCCTTCAGTATCTATACCAATGCGCCCGTTGGTGACTCCTACATCGTGGAGGGCACGGACAACGGCATCCAAGGCCGTGGGGAAGTTGCTACTCCGCATCAGGTCGGCATATGACCGTTCGTACTCGTTTGCCGTTTCCTCCGGTGGGTCAGTGACGACAAATTTGCCGTAGAGAAAGGTTCTGGATGATGTGAGTCTCTTGCCGAGAGTGAAGCCTGCGTTCACCCCTGGCAGTATCAGGGTAATGTCGGGTTGGGTTCCGGTAAGCACGGCGTATTCGTCCAACGCGGGGAAATACTTGGTGAGAGGACTGCTGTAGCCGGTCAGATAGGTGACATTTTCCGGCAAGGTCACTACCAGAGCGTCAAGCTCAGCTTCTTCTTTGAGTTTAAGGAGGCGCTGCTGGTGAAACATCATATTCCCTGCTGTCCGGACGGAACTTGCTTAATTTATGTTCAGTTCTTCCAACGGTCAGAAGCCAATAGTCGGGTAAGGGTGCGAACCGATGGTTGTTCGTTGGCGCTTATCACCCAATCCCATACCTGTGACGCACGCTTGTCACTCAATGCTGATGATGCGAGCCTGAGGAACTTGTAGTGGATATCTTCAGGGTGAAGCGGGTCACGAGGATCACCCTTGGGGTAGGCCCGGTGTCGCTGCAAGATGCGCCCGTCCTTGAGAGTAACGGTCACATCCGAGGGCAGATTTCCCGGGAGTTGTGCCGTGAGCTGCGGGTCGGCCGTTACCCTCACCCTGTCAAAGAGGTACCTCACAACAGGGTCTTCACGTCTCGACGGGTCGAACTGCGGATCCAATACCTCGCCATCTTCGAAGGCCACGGCCAGCAAATAAGGCAGGCTGTGTGGTCCATCCAGACGGGTTTTAGGCCATACGCGCTCATGCAGGTAGTGAACATCAATAGTACGAACATCAATGGCCTCTATCATATTAGCAGTAAGTGAGTAGTCAGCTTTGAGTTCGATCATCAGATCAATTGCCGAATGGGTCAGAGAGGAAGAAGCGTGGCGCTTGCGAGTTATCGAGGATATTTCATATTTTTCACCGAGCCCCTCCAGGATACGCTGAGGGTTAGGAGTA
Organism: uncultured Chloroflexia bacterium; assembly: GCA_963797095.1. GTDB lineage: Bacteria > Chloroflexota > Chloroflexia > QHBQ01 > JADMIH01 > JADMIH01. The sequence goes on from CAWCNY010000003.1 coordinate 38,352, forward strand.
GCGGCCACGGCCTGTAGATAGCCTTTGCTTCCTTCGATGACGGTGCAGCCGGCAGACCAACCTTGGCGGGCCAAAAGCGCGGCCAGCACTCCATCCTGAGCGCCACTACCCGAGAGCAGTAGCCAGCCGTCATATGGTGATGATGGCTCAACAAGACCCGAAGCTTGAGTGCCCGCAAGACCAAGGAGCGCACAGAACTGATCTTCTGTCTTCAGGTCCAATGCCTTGCCCGCGGCAGCTGCAGAACCGAACACATTGAAGCTGCCTCGCGGGTGCCAACCTCGGTTGAACGTACTCCAGCCGACGGCAGCACCTACGCGCATCGAAATCTCGTACCCCGCAGTGATCGAAAGGAGAAGATCGGCACCCGTCCTGTCAAGCGCCTCGGTCACAGCCAACGCCGCAGGCACGACGTTCACGCCCGGGTGGGCGAAGCTCTCAGCTGCCGTATCCTCCAGCAAGAAACTGGCGCTGCCCAGCACCCCATTTACGAGGGCGGCATCTCTCATATTGGCCGTGCTACCATCACCGATCAGGGTGGAGTCGGAGGAATGACCAAACTGCTTTACCATATCGAAGATTTGCCTCGATTGGCTTCTGGTTGAACCAAGAAGAGCGCAGCCCAAGTAGTCCCCTAGGCTGAGGGCTGCCTGCAACCTTACCATATCTGGCAGGTCCTCAAAGCGGACCCTTGCAAGCCACGCAGCCAATGCCCGGGTAGGTGTAGTGGCGGATTTCTCAATGGGAGATTCTGTAATCATTCGGTGCCCCTACTATGAGTGATAACCGATCAGCCGATGTTCGCACGGTCGGCATCATAGTGCCGGGCGCGCTCGATATCCTCGGCTGCTTGGGCCAAGTGGTCATACATACTCTTCTCAGCGGCTTCAGGATCGTGTGCGATCACTGCCTCGTAGATATGCTGATGGAAGTCTAGAGCGCGGTAGGCCACATGGGGTACCCTCACTAGAGTCTCGCGGCTGGCTTGAAGCAGGTGGACGATAGGTTGAACAAGCACACGGAGCACGATATTCTGTGTAGCGTTTGCAAGCTCGGCATGGAAGGCCGTATCATATCGGACAAATGCCTCTATATCGTCAGTTGATGACCGCATTCCCTCAAGATTGGCTGCCAGCGCATCAATATTCTCTGCTTGAGCATTCCGAGCAGCCAATCTTGCTATGGGTACTTCGAGGAGACGGCGGGCTTCGATGAGGTCATCAAACGAATGATCTTCGAGCTTGATTATCAGTTGCAAGCTGTTGACTACAGTCTCTATTGGCGGCTGGGTAATAATAGTACCTCTGCCTGGTACTACATCCACGAGCCCTTGCATAGTGAGAGCTTTGATAGCCTCACGCACAACTGTGCGGCTGACCCCAAACTGCTCGCTCAATTCCGGCTCGCTTGGCAGGTGATCTCCCGGGCGCATTCGGCCCGTCAGGATCGATCTCGTTATCTGGTCGATGATACCTCTGTAAAGTCGATCTCTGGTAAGTGGCTCGAACAAAGTCTCCTCCTAAGGTTTCGATAGGAAAGAATCTGGGGCGTCCTTCTGGGACGTCCTATCGCATGGCTAACTTCGTACCGCTTTCAGGAACGCATTTGCACTGCTGGCTATTAGACCCTGGACGGAGTTGAGGCAAATAGATCCCCCACTTTCGACGATTTTCTTTGCGGCATCAGCCGTACCTGCTACCGTACCAACGAACAGCCCTGCTGACTTCACGAGATCAAATACCTGCTTTATCACGTCTTGCACTGCAGGGTGCCCTGGGCCATCGTAGTAACCCATGGTCATTGCCAAGTCACGGGGCCCAACGATTACGCCGTCCACGCCTTCTACCTTAACCATTTCCGGGAGATACTCAAGTGCCTTGATATCCTCGAACTGGGGTAAGATCAAGGTTTGCTCGTTAGCATAGCTTACATACTGAGCCTGGCTCATCCGCCCTGTCATGTAATCAGCGGCTCGGATAGGACCAAGACCGCGGATGCCGAGAGGTGGATACTTTACATAGGACACGAAGTTATGAACGTCTTCGGGTGTATGCAGGCCTGGCATCATTATGCCCATAACACCAGCATCCATGAACTGCAGTATGAGTTTCTCGTCGTTGGTGCGGACCCGGGCAAGAGGAGTAATACCGACAGCCTCACATGCCCGAACCAGATGTTCTGCATGTGCAGCGCTTAGCGCACCATGCTCGCCATCCATCATATAAAAGTCAAAACCCAAAAGCCCGATTAACTCTGCGAGGATCGGGTCGTTATTAGGAGCTATTACTCCATAGATCGGCTGGCCATTCTTGAGCTTACTCTTGGCAATATTCTCGCGCATAACCTTCTCCGTGACCTGACTAGATTACCCCGCCGCACAAAAGATCATCTAGAAACGAAGAACATTCATGATTCAATGAAGATCAGCGACTGTACCATCCGCTATCTTCTGTCGAATGTAGGATATCAAGCCGCCTGCATCCGCAATTTCGGTGACAAAGTCAGCTATGGGCGCACCATAGATTTCCTGCTTGTTGGTGAGGTTACTTATGCGCCCGGTCTTGAGGTCTACTTCCAATTCATCACCCGTGCTCACGATCTTGGTGATGCCTCTACAGGTTATAAACGGCAGGCCATTATTGATGGCGTTGCGAAACTGCAGACGCGCAAACAAATCGGCGACTACAGCCTTGATACCGGCACCCATCAGACCCAATATCGGATGCTCTATGCTCTTGCCCCCCCCTCCAAAATTGCTTCCAGCAACAACGAAGGTGAATCCCATGTTCTTGAAAGCATTTTCGTCTTGAAAGGCGGGATCCACCCCTTCCATGATCCACCTGCTGTTGAGTTCGGGATCCAGCGGGTCGGTCCAGTGCTTCTGTGGTACGAGGTCATAGGCGTAAATATGTTCTCCGCCTACCCATGCCTTGCCTCTAATTACTGAATTCTTCATTGTTCCGGCAAGCTCCTTACTACAATTCTCTGGGGTCAGCAATTTCGCCTTTGAGGGCTGAGGCAGCAACCACTGCGGGTGATGATAGGTATATCTCGGCATTGCGGCTGCCCATACGTCCTTGCATGTTGCGGTTGCCGGCGCTTATTATGACATCGCCGTCGCCGGCTACGCCGGTATGGATACCGGCGCAAGCAGCGCAACTTGAGGTATCGACAGCACCACCTGCCTCCACTATAGTTGCAAGGTATCCGGCGCGTGCCGCTTCAAGATAGACAGTCTGGCTGGCTGGCACTACCAGCAAATTGACGTCCGGGTGTACCTGCTTCCCCTGCAGAATGGCCGCCATGATTGCAATATCCTCAAGGCGGCCATTAGTGCATGTGCCCAGAAATGCCTTATTGATCTTTCGCCCGACCACCTCTTCTACGGGCTTCACATCGTCAAGTTTGTGCGGGAGAGATACGGTAGGCCCAACGTTTGTGACATCAATCTCATATATCTGGTCGTACTTTGCATCGGAGTCGCTTGCCAGCATCACCCATGTGTCGGATGTGCGCCCTTTCAGGTACTGGGCGGTCACCTCATCGGGAGCGATAATGCCGTTCTTGGCACCCAGATCTACAGTCATATTACACAGGGTCATTCGACCGGCCATACCAAGTGCAGATATGGCTGGTCCCTCATATTCAAGAGCCTTGTAGATCAGGTGTCCATTCCAGTGCATCATACCCATGATGTGCAAGCTGAGATCTTTAGCCATTACCCAGGGTTGCCACTCGCCATAGATATGGAACTTCACACTCTCCGGTATTCTAAACCAGCACTTGCCAGTAGCCATAGCCACGGCCGCGTCGCTTACACTCACTGCGTTTCCTACCGCTCCAACAGCGCCGTATGTATTGGCGTGAGAGTCAGTACCGACGCTTACGGTGCCTGGCCGCACATGCCCTTGTTCTACCATGATCTGATGAGCTATGCCCTGACGGCCCAGATCGTAAAAATGGACAATATTGTGAGCTTTGACCGCTTGTCGCCATTCGTTGAGCATAGTCGCGAATTGCTGCGTCGGGGGCGGAACCAAATGATCGGACACACAGATCACGCGTTCTCTGTTGAAAACAGCCGGAACGCCCAATAAGTCGAATAGGTCGAAGGTAGACCTACCAAGATAGTCCATCGTCATTACTGAGTAGATGTCTGCGAACACTAATTCGCCGGGTGAGACTGTGTCTCGTCCAGTAGCGAGAGCCATGATTTTCTCTGTGATCGTCATTCCTGCCATCTGTGTATCCTCCAAAAGCATCAGATCTATGAGAATATGAACGAATACCTAGAGGGTGCCGTTGGCGATCCGAAGGTAGCATTGGGTGAAAAGCCTATTGCTTATGGTGCGAGCGAATTAGTGGTAATCCATACAGGAAACCCTACTCCTTGTCCACAGCGTATCGTAGGCGGTGAAAGCACGTAAAGCAGAACAACCTCAATACACACCTTCAGCTTCGAAAACTCGGGCTGTAGAGATCCACCAAAGAAACTCAAGCACGGTCAAGGCTAGACATATGATGTTATGATGAGCATATCATAATCTGGAGTACTTGTCAATAGGTTCGTATTCGGTGGGCAGGGCTTTGTCAAAGTCGGGAGGGCGGGGAAAGAACAAGGTGCAAGGCGCGACAAACGTTGGCGTCATAGTGGCGCAAGGCTCGGGCAATGCTGCTCCAGCCACTAACACGTCGAAGGCCCGTGAGTACCGATGAAACAAAATGTCAAGACCTCGAGAGAGATAATTCGAATCGAACCGTCTTTGGAGGGATAGGTTGCCCCACGGCTGGGCTATGCAGCCCGCTTACGACTTCATATTAGGGGTAAAGAGGTGTTTCTGCTAATGTAAAAGGGAGCCATTCGATGAAATCTTGACAGTCAAAAAGGGAGCCACTTAGCTCTCTCTTTGCTATCGTTGGGACAAGGCAAAGATGTTGCCTTTCGGTTACTCGGCTAGACCGTTAGACCGCAAACGATACGATAGCAAAGAGAGGTGGAGATGATTACCGTGGAACAACACGAAGCCATCCGCCGCGCCTTCTACCTCGAACACAAGAGTGTCAGGCAGATCGCACGAGAACAAAGGCACTCCCGCAAGACTGTTGACAAAGCCATTGCCCAAGCCCAAGCCCAGGCTCAGGACCCATCCCAGTCCCAATTCTACCAACCGTACCCTTACCCAACTTACCGGCGCACCAAACCTAGACCCGCTCCGGTGTTCGGCTCTTTCCAGACCCGTGTCGACGAACTCCTACAGCAAAACGACCGTCTCCCACGCAAACAACGCTACACCGCTCGCAAGATCTTTGAACTTTTGGTCAAGGAAGGCTACCAGGGTAGCGAGTCTCGCGTGCGATTGCACGTGAGCAGATATCGCAAAGCCCATCACGCACCACCCCTGTTCATACCACTAGAGTTCGAGCCTGGGAAGGACGCCCAGGTTGACTGGGGTGAAGCTGTTGCCGTCATCGGTGGCGAGCGCCAAACCGTGCAGTTGTTCATCATGCGTCTGAACTACTCAAGGCGATCCTTCGTGATGGCCTACCCCTCGCAGAAACAAGAAGCCTTCTTTGCCGGTCATGTGGCAGCTTTCCAGCACTTTGGTGGAGTTCCCCAACGTATCAGCTACGACAACCTGGCCTCGGCGGTGGATCCGGTTGCCTCTTTCAGCTCGGTGCGCCTCCTGATCGAAGGACGAGTACGACGAGAGCAGAGAGCATTCGTAGCCTTTCGTAGTCATTACCTGTTCGAGAGCCACTTCTGCACGCCTGGACAAGGGCATGAGAAGGGAGGTGTTGAACACAGCGTAGGGTTTAGCCGCCGCAACTTCCTGGTACCTATCCCAGATGTGGCCTCATTTGAAGCATTGAACATCTTTCTTCTGAGCGAGTGCCTGCGAGATGATCAGCGCCGGGTTGCGCGCCAACCCACCACCATCAAAGAAGCCTGGGAGCAGGAGCTACCTCATCTGCGTCCTCTACCTTCCTACCAATATGAATGTTGCGTGACGAGCACGGCACATCTCACTCCATACAGCCAGGTGATCTTTGAGACCAATCGCTACTCGGTGCCCGTCGAGAGAGCAAGGCGAGAAGTGATCGTCAAGGCTTACCCTTTCCATGTGGACATATTCGACCCCAATCCCAACCCCAATCCCAACGATGGCCAGCCACGTAATCAATCGCATGACCAGCCCGGCCGCTCCGGCCTACCAGGATTGCTTGCCCGTCATCCCCGCTGCTACGAGCGAGAGCAGGATATCTTCGAGCCACTGCATTACCTGCCTTTGCTCGCTCAGCGGCCAGGGGCATTCGATTATGCCAAACCATTGCGCCGGTGGCGAGCCAAATGGCCACCTACATATGAGAAGGCGTTGGAACTGTTACGGGAGAAGTGGCCGGAAGGCAGAGGAGTGAAGGAGTTTGTCCGCATCTTGCAACTTCATCAGGATTATCCCGCTGTGCTTGTGGAGCGAGCAGTTGGGCAGGCTCTTTCGTATGGGTGTGTTCATTTTGATGGAGTTACCCATTGTTTGAGGCAACTCACCACGCCTGAAACAGAGCTGACCATGCTTGCAGGTCTTGATCTGGTAGGGCTGGCCGATCACCCACACCTGCAAGCCATTGGCAAAATCGGCAGCCAGCCCATCGACTTACGTCGTTATGAGCAACTGCTTCAAGGAGGATGAATTGGAGAAAGAGAGGGAGAGAACGGAGAGGACGCAGACCGTGAACACGGCGAATACGAACACGGTAAAGCCAGCAAGGGCAGCAAGGGCGACAGAACATCACATGTTGCTGGAAAGCTATCTACGCCAGTTACGATTGCCCAGCTTCGTGCAACACTACCAGAAGTTGGCTCAAGATGCCGCACAGACCAACCTCAGCTATGAACGTTTTCTGTTAGCTCTGGCTGAAGGAGAGGTAGGCCAACGAGAAGTGCATCGAGTGGAACGCTCTATCGCCTCCGCCAAATTCCCGGTGCTCAAAGAGCTTGCTGACTTCGATTTCAGTGTCGTGCAGGGTTTAGCCAAGACGAGGGTACTTGAACTGGCTCAGGGTGGGTACATTCAGAGGGCAGAGCCGATCCTTTTGGTTGGCAATCCAGGGCTTGGCAAGACCCATATTGCCACAAGTCTTGCCCTTGCGGCTTGCCGTCAGGGCCATCATGTGCGCTTCTACAACGTAGCAGGCTTAATCAATGATATGATCCAGGCACAACAGGAGCTGCGATTGTCCCGTTTCATGACACAGATGTGCAAGCAGCAGGTGATTGTGCTGGACGAGCTAGGCTTCATACCATTTACAGCGGCGGGTGCGCAGTTGCTCTTCCAGTTCTGTTCGACCCTTTACGAGAGAGTGGCAATCATCATAACTACGAACCTGCGATTTGGAGATTGGAACAGTGTGTTAGGAGATGAGCGAATGACGGCTGCACTTTTGGACCGGCTCACGCACAAAGCACACATTCTGGAGTTTGTTGGAGAGTCGTTTCGTTTTCGCCAGCGTCTTCAACAGCAACAGGTGCAGGGGCAGGGGCAGGGGCGAAGTGAAAGAACAGGTGATGGTGCGAACGGGAATTTCGGGTACGGTTCTATTCAGAGTCTGGAGAGCCGAGAGATGGAAGGAGGGGAGGAAGACGAGGGGGCAGAAGCGGGGAGATCGGGGAGAGCGGGGAGAGCGGGGAGAGCGGGGAGACAGAGGAAGCAGAACCGGCGCAAATGGCAAGCATCGCTGATCGGCCTTAGTTTTTTCGCAAAATTGACCTCAAAATGGCCGAAATTAAGTCATGACCTCTAACTCCAGCTCTAACCCAAGCGCACTCCCAGCTAGCGAACCTGCCGTCGAACCGCCCTCGAAGGTGGTAACGACCTGCCGGGGCTACACACGAACCCTCCACGCTCAACTCGTTTCGTTCCGTTGCGAGTGGTGCAGCGAGGAGCGAGAGGTGTGGCAGTATCCAGGGGCAGCTCCGCGTTACTGCGATGGTTGCCGAAGGGAAGCCCAAAGGGCGATGAACACGGCGCGCCAGCGGGAGAAGCGCAAGCGAGACACTAGCCCCTACGGATGGCGACCACGGGTAGGACGGCCTCGCAAGCCTTGGAATCGGTGAACTGAGCGTATCCTAATTGGCACACCGAGCCTTATTGCGTCTGGGTAAATGAGCAGGATGGTCCCTGTGCCTACTCTTCCGATGCCAAATGGCTATAACCATTCACTGTGATATCTCTAGCTTCAATATCACCGGATCCGAGGGATCGCCGTCTATGTGGGCATACCAAATCTTGACTTGTAGCCCCTCTTTCATTGGCCCCCCAAGTGTACTTACATGGTGAAAGCCAAGGCTCTCGCTGTATTCGGAGTAACTAAACTGGACCCCTTGCACCCTAAAGCTCTCGGCCTTGCCACTGGCCGTACTGGTTAGGTCTATTACTTGCCCCTCAGCAACCTGTGCCTGATTAGTGGCGAGCAAATCGCTGCCAGTATGATATGCGGAAAGCGTCGACGCAAAGAGGAAGATCGCAACGCACAAACCAGCACAGATCAGGGTTACAGATCCAGATATCCTTATGGCACTAGGTACCTTGGGTATGCGGCTGCGATTGACCAATATTCCAACACCGACGAACGCAACCGCCAGAGGGATTATTACAACCCACCATGCAAACGATTGTTGCGAAGCGTCAAAGACCGTTCGATAAGCCACGACCGTGCTGCGGTCCATGTTGTTCCAAATGTCGACTAGAGTCATGTCCGTGATGTCCCCACTAGACTTGCGATTTCCGTGTGGCCCCCTTTTCGATTATCAAATGGCTCCCTTTTTAATTATCAATATTTTCGTCGGGGAGGAGAAGTGGCTCCCTTTTTGGTTATCAAATGGCTCCCTTTTCTATTGACAAAAACAGCGTAGGAAGTACGAGTGGAACACAGAATACCCAAGTAGCTGCTATGAACGTGCCCCAACAGGTAGGGCCAACAACGTCCGCGTTAGTGGGACCCAAGTTTGAGGCCACAAAACAGGCAATCCTTGACAACGACCAGAGGCGCATGGATGCAGCAAAGACTCAGGTGGCCCAAAATACCCTGAACGATGTACCTACCCGAGTGCGTACTCCTCTGCCAACACCCAAGCCAAGGGATACCCCTGGCCCCGGGTTAGGAGAGTGTGCGGGAGGCGATAAGGTCTTCTCACTCAGCGGATGTTGGGGCGGTAGGCTCAATGATGAGTTCATCTATATCAATTCAGGAGCCCAATATAGCGACCGTTCGCAAGGCGCTATTCAAGTCTATACAACAACATTGTCTGGGAGGATAAAGTTGCCCATCATTACGTATAACTCTCCGCAGAAGGAGGGACCCCTCAAGATCGCTTATGTTTACATGCCTCGTGTGGCACTGATTGCTCCTCATGCGGATCGACCTACGACAATGTTTGTATTCAATCTACAGACAAGAGAATGGGAAACGGCAACAGAAAACCCTTGTCGGATATATCCTTTGGCATTTAGTGCTGAGACGTTCGATAAATTCCCTGTTGGGGAAATGAAGAAACAGGTGCCGCTCAATACTGCTGTTGGGGGCGGGAAGACAAATTCAGGAACAGCTGCCGCCAGTTTTGCCTGGCTAAGCTTTACACCCGATACCTCTGGCAGGAATAACAATCCAGGCCTGCCCGCTCCCGGCGGAAGTGGCACCTTCATGAATCCTGATAACCCGAATGATCACATTCTATCAACAGGCGACTGGATACAAGGGCGGCAGACCATAGGCGCTGATTCGTCTACAAGAAGCGCCTTCGATTTCTTGGAGGCGGGTGGATTCATCATACCGATGCCACTCTGGGATAGGGTTAGAGGCCAAGGCACGAACTTACAATACCATGTATCCGGGTTTGCATGGGTCTACATGGCGGATCATTCCGCCTTCCCACCGACCGACCTCTCGGTAATGTACTGGGGGCAAGCTACATGCTTCGGCAAGTAAGAGCTAGACGTAGCAGCGAGCCACTTCTCCGTAATATCCTAAACTTGATCTTGCAAAGAGCAGTTTCCAATCCCGCCGTGCCTGTCAGATAACTTCTCATTCCTTGACATTGATTGACTGGTCAAATCCTGGCTACATCTATGTCCTATTTTCGCTCGTATCATGTTCATGGGCCTAATGCACTCGTATACAAAGCCAATAGACCAGTCTTCCCGTAGCTACGTCACGTTCCCATAGCTCACGAAATCGAGTGTCACAAGCGACTCACCTAAGCGGTGGCTATAACCGGTACCCACGACGTCAAGCTGTCTGCCATCCGCTAGCTGTAGACTGAGGGGTCTCTCACCTGGATCAGGAAAGTAGCTGTTAATCACAGCAGTACCATGCCAGGTGTGGCGCCGGAGATCAAACTCATCTACTTCGAGTGAAAGCACGTAACTTGCACCATATTGACTACCGTCAGCAAGAGTAAGGAATCCGGCTCCTTGCTCTATCTTACCCTCAAGGGAAGCCCATGGTTCCGGCCATTTCTCGGTGGCTTTTTTCCAGTTGTCCTTCAGATCGTCAATGGTTTGTCGCAGCCATTGACGAACATGTATCGGCCGCTCGGGCCTTAGTGCTTGTTGGAGTTGGTCGATTGTGCTGTCATCTCCCAAGTGAGCCAGAGCGCGGGCGTAACGCCAATTAGCAAGAACCGCCTCGTTGGTGCCTACACGAAGCAATCGATTGAGGTAGTTGGCTGCCCACGTCCGCTTACGACGCTCTTTTTTCGCAAGTGCAGCAGCGTCCCGCACCCTTGCGTCTCTATCGGTTGTGAGCTGCCTTTCGAGCGTGGGGACTAGAACTCATTGCGCGCAAGCCATCCATATGCTTCAGCTGCCCGCTGGCGCCGCTGAACATCAGCCGAGCGGATGTATACATGGCACACCTCCGCCAGATCCTCAGATGAGAGTCGCAACAGAGCCCGATAAGCTGATCGGCGCACTGCATACTGGCTGTCACCAGCCAGCATCAGTAAGTGCCTAGTTGCTTTCTCTTTGACCAGTCTAGAGCTGTAAACGGCTTCCCCTAAGGCATCAGCAAGAGCAGCCCTGGAGTCGGGTATCCAATTGCTAACTTCGGTACTCCAGTCTTCTGACGCTAAGTCATCGGGCAGGATTCGGGCTAGCAGATCGAATATGCTCGTGTCAGCCATGCCGGCTCCCTGACGTATGCGAGTCTGTGCTAAGATGGCGGCCCGCAGTCTATCCGATACAGGAGGTTTATCTGCCCCCGAGTGAGCGAATGCTATCGCCGACAAAAGTTCCCGAGCCTTGAACCATTCCCGCGGGCCGTAACTTTCTAACAGATATACGATCACATCTTGAAGACCATAGGGATCTAGGGTGTAAAGGAGACCAACTAGTCGGGACCACTCTTCAAATCGAGGGGGATTTGAGACGAGCCGATAGCCCTCTTCTGTTCGCTCCAGCCCAAGCGCATTTCGAAGGAGTTCGTCCCTACCCTCAAGGAGATGCTTGTGGGCCAGTAATCCAAGAGATCTTCTGCCGAGATCTGTCTGTGGCTCGGCTGCCCAACCTTGTATCCGATTCACAACTCGCTCGCTAGGCTTGTAGCCAGAAACGTAGCCAAGAATAGCGACAACAGTGCTAAGCTCATATTCGGGGACGCTCTCGTGGAAAAGCAAGGCTTCCAACTCAAGAAAACCATCGCCCGTAAGCAGGTCATCGAGACTCAGTCGCTCAAGGGCACCAATGGCCGCAGTACGATGCCTCGGCGCAGGTGGGTCACAGGCGACCTCAACAAGTCTTTGCTCAATTGTTCTATCACCTGTCCGGATCAGAGATGCGGCCACATCAGCCAACGCATCCGCCGAGTCTCGCAGTACCTGCCCATCAACTTCCAGACCGAAGTTCAGAAGGGTCTCGAACGAGTCCCGGCTCTCGGCGCTGGCCATAACCTGCATGGCTGAGATTCGCAGGGTGAGTTGGGCATCGCGCTGGATCCCTTCCAATTGCTTGTCAGTATCTAGATGCTCCCGCACCCACCGCGTAAGGGTATCAGGTATAGGATCCAAGCGGAAACAAGCGAGGCGGTCGAGTATCTTTGCCTGATCAAAGGGGCTCGTTTCGTTCTCCACACCCGATCTGAACCACTCGAGACTGAGCGCCTCTTGAGATCCAGCCGTGAGGGCAATCTCCCAGGCAGCTTCCTTTTGGAATGCTTCCTCGGTATGTGCAAGGACAAGAATCTTAGTGTCTAAGAAAGCATCTTCTCGGACAAGTGTGAGAGCAGCGGGCGGTAAGCCTTGACCCCAGCCCTTTAGCTGAAGAGGACGGATAGAGTCAATTAGTCGAGAGTAGAGCAAGTAGCGAAGCCTCATATTCGTGCTAGTGTCCGAGCCAGTAAGCCATTGAAGGACATCAGGGACTACTCGCTGAGAATTGCACAGAGGTATCACATCACTGCCCAAATAGAGGTCCAATTCGTACTCTTCCGACTGCCCGCGCCACAATTCCGCCAGTCGCGACCAGATTGTGTCTTGAAGTGTCTTCTGTCGATCGTGCTTGTCCGCTACAGAGGTTAGTATCCGTAGTGCATACGATCGGTCAAAACGTTCTATTCCCTTAACCACCGCATCAGACGAGAGCCAACTTTGATAGACCACATCCAAGCTCGCTGGACTTCCAAGTAAGCGCAGGGCTTGGTTCAGCGGGAGACTCCAGTGATCTCTGGTCCTTGTGTGTAGAGAGCGTAACAGCCAGGGATGAGCCCTGGTGGAGGTGCCAAGGTCAGCCAACGCCAGCAGGGCCAGGTCCCCTAGCTCATCCGGATTTTTGCGGGCAATAGAGCGAAGAACAGCTGGTAGGTCCTCGCGACGATAGCCGATTTGGATGATTGTCCAGATGGCATTTCGTGGATCTGAAGAGGCAACCCGTTGGATCAACTCATCGAGAACGTGGTTGCGAAGGCTGGTTCGCTCAGGCTCCTGGTACTGTTCTATCCACTTGACCAGGTCCTCCCGAAGGTAATGTAGGAAGTGCCGTTGGCCCACGGGAAGATCACGCTGCTCCAGCTCCGGAAGCATGGCGTCCAAAATGAACGACTGTGCAGCCGCAGGGTCGTCCACTGTTGCATCCCTGAGCATGCGGAAGCTGTCAATCAGAAGGTAGAACGCATCACGAGCTATTCTCTCATCCTGGTCCCTCATCAATGCCCTTACAGAAGGCAGCAAATCCTTGATCTGCTCAGGGCTGCTACTGCTGCTGTTCAGCACGGACCTGAGTTCTGCGTATATTCTAGGGCTATCTTTCATAATTACTATTCTCTATCGGGCTGATATAGTGACGCAAGATAATCTTCGACAAAGATATGCCGCCAACGCCAGTTCTGCCCTTCGACCGAAATAAGGCCAGCGGACTGCGCCTCATTATAGAGACGATTCGCTTGTGCAGGGCCTATTTGGGCTGCGGCGTGCTCCCGCCAGAGAGCGGAAGGGTATCTGGTTGGGTTCTGTCCGTGCGTGGCATGGGCGATCTGGGGGAGCACGTGTCTTAGGTCGTTCGAGTTGAAAGGATTGGCATGTGTGCTCGACGTGGCTTTGTCATTAAACCAATCCACAAAGAAGCTACACATGTCATTCAGAGCGTCTGGATCGCCATCCAGGATACGATGCTGGACGTGAGTCTCACGAACAAGCGTAAACGCATGCCACATGGCTGGATGACAGAGAGCATTAAGGATATCAGGATGCACACTAGGCACATGAGGCTTATTCTCAAACCTCACAGTGGCCGTGACGCTACTGGAGGCGTCGCCCCCAGCAGTAGCAGACGATACAGTCTGCTTGATGCGAGCGGCGACAGCCGCGTCACAGGAGTCGGCAGCCAATGCTAGGTCCAGAGGCGAAAAATCACCTACGTCAATTATCTCCAGGCGCCTGTGGGAATCAGAGGGATGTTCCGCGCGCCCTGGCCAGGAGGCAATGACTGTCTCTTCACTACCAGGGCGACAGGTCGCAAGCAAAGCAACAGGTGTGGTCAATGAGTCATTTGGAGAGGCCGAGGCTTCGGCCCACGACCAGTGAAGAAGGCTTCGGAGTTCGCTTATCTGCTGAGGGTGCAGCGTATCGGAAGCGACATCATCAAGGCCGAGAGACATCATCGGATTCGGCATGGTGGGATTCGCCCTACGAAGTCGCAAGCACGCCTCGTTATTGCCCTCGTACCGCCGAGGATGAGAGGCACTAAGATGTGCTGCATCGGAAATAACTCTCGCGGGAAGATAAGGCCCAAATTCATCGGTGGGAATGACAGCGACTAGAGGACCTAAACCAGAGTGGGGGTAAGAATTGGCAATCTCTCGTCCCCACTGCCATAGCACTACCGTCTTACCACTCCCACCATGACCGCGAAGTATAATCACGCATGTGCCTCTAGCCCGGATCGCTCGGGTAATATCATCTAGGACTGAGCGCCTCACGGGCGAGGGAGGCACACGAAGCACTGACTTAATGGCATCGAGTTGCCTGCATGAAGACGTAGCTTGCGCCTCTGGCGTCAACTGCTGAGCGCCTCTATCGTTCGCAAACGCCAGATGCAGATCCTCGATCCGAACTAATGGGTCGCTAGCAGTGGCAGCCCGATCCACGAGACTACCAAGGAGGGTATGTATACCTGCAGCTATCTCTGGGTCGGAGCATCCAAGCCGCACAGCATACTCTTTCAAGGCGTCCTTCCAAGATCCAATTGACGGGCTTCCTACTTCGCTTCGTGGTAACTTACTGGCGACGCGCTTCTGGTCCGACGTAAGATTTGAGGCTTCAATATTGGCTAGTATATTTCGCGTCTGAAGGCTGTATGAGCGGTTTGTGACAATTAGATAGCGGGTTTGGTCACTATCGAAGCATCCGATGCGTCTGGCTCTGTCACGCATCTTGTTGAGGATCCGCTTGAACTCAGCAGGCTCAAGCGGCGAATCGGAAGGGGATCTTGAGAACTTATACTGGATGAGTACCCATTCGGAAGGAGCATTTTCCTGGGGAAGTTCGACTACTGCATCCTCATCAAAGTACTCACTATAGAGCCTGTTGCTGAGGTCCTGAACGAGCGGGATAAGTTCAGCCAGGCGTCCGAGAAGGGTCGCGTCGGGCCGAGCGTCCTGGGCAAGGGCCTGAGTGCCTAATACTCCAAGGAACTGATACACATAGCCGGCGAGAGCTGTGCGGCCACCATCTCTTGTTGAAGCGTCGGTCATAAGGTGGATTAGGTCTCCTTATCCAGGGGCGAGGTTACTTAATCGAATCACACCGGCGCCTGTTGCACAGTGCAACGCGCTAAAGCTTCTTTGTTATCAAGCGTCATCGGATGAGTCTATATAGGCGACCACTTGGTATTCACCAAGTCCCCTGTAAACGCCTTGGGTAGCAACGCTAAGATTAGACATTCTGGTTGCTGTTCTACGTTCCAATGCTATTCCTCAAAATGTGCTGTTGCTGAAACCTCGGTCTCGCGATCACGGCAGGACGAAAGTCGCGCTTGGGAACTCTTGCGGCTCCAGCCGCCCTGAGGCCCCTTACCGACTTTGATGTTGCGGCGAATGAAGTAGCCTTCGTACCTCGTACCATTCCGCGATCAGTTGTTCCAGATGATTCGCCGCCATCCCGTCTCCCTCTGGCCGCCTGCAACCGTGTGCACCCCAACGGCCTAGAGCGGCTCCAACTTGGCCGCCTTTGCCATCAGCCGCCTCTTCCCCGCCGTCTTGAACAGCACTGTCACAATCTGGTCCTGACCACTCGGCGCGACCTCCAGCACTTGGCCCTCGCCGAAAGTGGTATGCTTCACGCGATCCCCAACTCTGAAGTTGGCGGACATGGTCGGCTCGACAAAGCTCTGTTGCTGCGGCCTCGACGGGGTGGCGCCGAAGACCGGCCCGGAATTGGCGGTGGGCACTGGCGTCATCTGGCCGTCAGCGAGACGTGACGCCGACGCAAGGTGTTCACCGGCTGGCATAGCCGCTACCGGTCGTACGGTGGTTGTCGGCGGTGAAGCTGCCGCGCTGTGGGCAACTACTGCCGCTGGCTTTGCAGGCTCTGGCGTGGGTGCCTTGGCAGTGACTTGCGCCGGTGGGGACAACTTTGCCCCCATGGCAGGTTGAGGGTCCACCAGAGTCTGGTAGGCTTGGCCAGTGTCGATGGCCTGCTGCATGGCGTCATATATCTCCAGGATGACGCGCTTGGTGCGATACTCGCCATGCGCTGCTTCGTCCTTGCGCTTGACGATGGGGAAGGTCTCCATGATGTAGGCCACGTCATCGCGAGCGATACCGTAGAGGTGGAAGTAGGCGGCATCAAGCTCGCAGCGCAGCAGGAAGCGGCGCTCCTCGTCCCAATGGAAAGGCGGGCCGTCGTAGCCGCAATCTTTGGCGAACGGCTCTAGGTCGTAGGCGGTGTAGGTTAGCTCCAGCACGCGGGGCAGTATCCAGTCGCGCAGCGTTTGGACGGGTTGCCAGAGGGCTGGCTGGAGGTAGTTTTCGGGCAGGAGGACCGGGAGTTGATTCAGGTAGCCGTAGGTGAGGTGCGTACCTCCTACTTTTTGCCGAGTTGCATAATCAAATGCAAATGCGGTCAGATTAGCCTGTAGATTTGCTGCTGAGAACTGAGTCGTTTGAGGGAGCAGCATGAGTGGGCAGGTGTGACCCACCGCTACCCTGGACGGGTGCATTTCAGATAGGGGGCAAGGTTTGAGATAATAGGAGGATCTTGCGCGTAGCATGGAGGCTCCTGATGAAACGTACCCGAGAACAGATGAAGGCAGAGCTTATGGCACAGGCAGAGCAAGCAATTGAACAACTGATTGGCTGGTCAGCCGACACCCCCCAACCCACACTAGCTCAGATCGAGGAGGCGGTAGTGAAGCTGCGCAGGCAACTGAGTGAGCAGATGGCACAGGCGGTGCTGGCACAGCAAGAGGTCTCCACTCAGAATGTACCTGGCCCACCTTGTCCTGAGTGTGGGAGGGAGATGCGCTACAAGGGAGAGAAGGCTCACCCTGTGGAAAGCAGGATAGGCACCATCAAAGTACAACGCTCCTACTACTATTGCTCCTACTGCCGTAAGGGGCTTTTCCCCCCTGGATGAGCAGTTGCACTTGTGGGACGTGCATTGGAGCGAATGGATAATCAAGCAGTCAGTATGGCTGGGAGGATTGGTGGACTTCGAGAGAGGGGCACAAATACTTGAGCAGATAGGAGGTGTGTCCATCTCCGACAGCACTGTTTGGAGGCTGTGCCAGGAGTGGGGTAGTAGCTTTGGAGAGGTGGAGGCTGCACGGTGGGTGGCAGCCAACTCCGCCAACGATGTACATATACAGGTACAGGTCGAGAGGGAAGGTTCTAAGGCAGAAGGTTCCAACGCATTTGCGCCTGGGGTGCCTGGGGTGCCTGGGGTGCCTGGGGTGCCTGGGGTGCCTGGGCAATTCACAAAGATGGGTGCGAGTATGGATGGCGCTATGATCCATATTCGTGAGGAAGGTTGGAAAGAGTTGAAGGTGGGCTGCGTGTTCGACATTGAAGCTATGGAGATGGAGGCTGATAAAACGGAGCCTGCATTGGCCACTGAGTTTGAGGAGGAAGGAAGCGAAGATAGTCGTGCCCGTGCTACTAACCAAAGCTATGTAGCCCATCTAGGCGGACCCACCGTTTTCGGACAGATGCTATGGGGAGAGGCACACCACAGAGGGTGGGAGAGGGCTGATCACACGCTGGTAGTAGCAGACGGTGCCGCCTGGATTTGGAACCTAGCTGAGGAGCATTTGTATGACAGTGCTCAACTGGTGGACTGGTATCATGGAGCGCAGCACCTGGCCTCAGCATCTTTAGCAGCACACGAAGGCGATGCGGGCGCCTCCAAACAATGGCTAGAGGCACAGAAAAAGCTGCTATTTGAGGGTGGAGCAGGCTACTTGGCAGAGGTGCTAGCTGACTTGGCAGAGCGGCAACCAAAACAAGCTGAACAGCTAAAGGAGGAAGCGGGTTACTTCAGCAACAACGCACATCGTATGAACTACTCCCAGATGCGCGAAGCGGGCTATCCGATTGGGTCAGGCACGGTGGAGAGCGCAGGCAAGCAGTTCAAGGCTCGCTTCGCCGGAGCAGGTATGCGTTGGAGCCGCCTGGGTGCCGAAAAGCTGTTGCCCGTGCGGACGGCAATCCTCAGTTCACGCTTCGATCAGTGCTGGCACCTGGTCTACAACTCGCCCCCTATCTGAAATGCACCCACCCTGGACAGCACGCTGGCTACAACTGTGCGCTCGTTGGTGGTATTGGTAATGTCGCGCCACCCGAGCAACCAACCTCTGTCCCACCTACCCACCAGGCGAGCGTCTACCTCAGACTTAGGCACCCAGTACCGAGGCAGAACTACACAGTTGGGGTCGGCCAGTTCGGCGGAAGTCATATCACGAGTATCCATCCCACTGTAGGTGGCCCAGCGATGGGTGAAGTGGTGAATCATCTTGGCTTCGTAGAGTGGCAAGTACTCCTGACCGGCCCTGCGAAAGATGTTACCCTCTAACCCCCAGCCATCGGGTTCCAACTGCTCCCTCGTACGGAAAAGGCCACTTGCCGTATTCATCATGAACATAAGCAATCCTTGGAAGCCCCAAGGATTGCCTTTTTCGCCTTTCGCCTCATTCACAAATACTGGCACTCGCCGATAGATTGCCTTCGTCAACTCAGCGTCCCGCTTGGAACGAAAGATCGCGCATGTTCGCGTGTTGGGGTTAAGCAGGGCTATATCCTCAGCTGAGAGAGTGAACCGCCGTTGCTCTTCAGACAGATGCTGGACGTTCAGCGCAAAGAAGACGAACTCAGCGCCGTTCACGGGTGCTCGACCCGAACCCGACATAGTGAGAAGACAGAATTTGTAACTGCGGTGAACACCAGGGAAGATTCCCTCACGGTTCTCAAAGTCGTAAAGACTGATGAGCGAGCGTGTGTCTATCAAGTTTTGAAAGAAGTACTGGTTGAAGGAGTCAGTTGCGATGCCACTAGGAGCGATAATACCAATCTGCCCCTTAGGTGCAATTACCAAACGGTTCAACTCACAGAACAGGGGTGCCGTGTTCAATCGACCATAACTTGTCAGTGGATAACGCCCGCTATCGTGGATGAAATGCTGTATCCCCTCCATTTGACGAAGTTCTTCCGTATAATTGTGGTGCAGATGAGGATCTGATTCCTCAAGCTTGGCTATAGCCTTCTCACGTGCTGCCATGTGTTGAGCATTTGCGATAGCCGGCGCGCTGGAGGCAAAGAACTCCTGAGGATCAAGTTGTATCTGCTCCCATGGTGGGTTGCCCAGCATCACGTCAAAGCCACCGACCCACCCTGCCTGCTCGTTGCTTGGTCCTTCTTCCCTGGCGACCGGGCGGAAGACGGTCGGAAACTGCAGGTGCCAGTGGAAGAAGCCATATTGCTGGTCTAAGCGCTCGATCTCCTCTTTGCGCCAGCCAGGTATCGCGTATGTGCCCTTCGCCCGTATGCGCCGGAACTCATCCTGGGTGACTGGGTAGGAATCCTTTGTTTTCTTCCACACGAAGGCCGCGCACCAGGCGTTCGCCAGCAGGGCCATGTGCTCGTAGGCCGCCGAGTTGACCAGGTCTTCGTACAGCTTCTGCTTGCGGTGGATGTCGTCCGTGGTGTCGTCGGAATAGCTCTCGATATCGAGCATGGCCGCGCCCAAGTCGCCGAGCTGCTCGAAAGGCTCCTCCATATCGAAGCCCAGCAGCCTCTGCTGGCCGGTGCGCTCTTGCTTGTTCTTCTTCTTGTATTCCGAGCAAACCGCCTTGTCGTCGCCCTCTATCGGCTCGAAAGCTTCGTCGGGTATGCCCTCCTTCAGCAGGCGCGGAGTAGCGCCCAGCAGCGAGTTGCCGTGCTGGATGTGGTGGTCCAAAAAGGAGAGGGGCTTGCCAGGCTCCAGCGCCTCCATCCAGAGCGACACTTTGCATAGCTCCACTGCCATTGGGTTGAGGTCCACCCCAAAGATACAGCGCCCGATCACATCGCGAAGGGCCTTGCGGGTTGCCTCCGGCGAAGGCTCCTCGTCGCCCGTGCGTACAGCCCCCAGCCGCTTGGCGATGCGGTGGGCGGCGGCTATCAGGAAGTGACCGCTGCCGCAGGCGGGGTCACACACTTTCAGGTCAAGGATGGCCTGCTCTGGGTTGGGTTTGCGGGCGGCCTCGTCCAGCACTGGGTCCAGCGCCGAGTCGAGCAGCGAAGTGATCAGGCTGGTGGGCGTGTAGTACGAGCCTGTCGTCTTGCGCTCGCTGCCGCTCACCGTCTTCAGTGAGAAGGTGCCGGCGTCAGCGTTCAGGTCGGGCTGCTGTTCCAGCAAGCTCTCATAGACGCTGCCCAGCTCCTCCGAGCCGATATTGCGGTAGTCCACGGGGCGCAGGGTGTTGGCGTCCACCGTGTAGGCAAGCTCGCGCACCGCCCCCAGCAGGTCGCCGTTGACTAGCTCACACCCCTCAAGGTCGGGCATCGCGCCGCTGCCGCCGTTGAGAAAGAGGAAGCTGTCGAGGGCAGGCAGGGCGAGGGCCGGGCAGCCGCTGTCGCTGCCTAACTGCTCCATCACCAGTCGCAAACCCTGGAAGAGGTCTGCATGGCGGGTACCTCGCCGGCGCGCCGCCAGGTTGCGCAGCCGGATGGTGGAGTAATAATCCATGTACCGCTTGCGGGCTTCGACCGAGGCCTTCGGGTCGAGCAGAAGCCCCCGGTCCTCCGCCGCGAACAGGAAGATCAGCCGGTAGACGAGACGCAACAACTGACGGTAATAGTCCTGGGCGCTCAAGTCGCCTGCTCGCAGCTTCTCGCGCAAGGGGCGGTTGGCCTGGTGCGAAAGAAAGCCACTTCCCAACGCATTTATGGCCGCCTCTACCCCGCTACGCAGTTGATCGAGAGCGCGCGTGCCCTTTTCCTGGGCCTCCTTCGACCACTTCTCGAGCCAACAGTCGGAAGTATATTCGCCCTCCACCCGCAACTCGTGGCACAACAGCCACAGCAGCACGAAGTCCGAGTAGACCTCCCCATCCATCATCGATTGGAGGTCGAATTCCACGTATGCCTGGCGGGTGAGGCTCTTGTTGTCGCGCAGTATGCGCAACTGCCTGCCGTTCGACACAAATGCCCACAGGTGCTCTTCAGAGGCGTTCAGAAGCTCTTGCACCATGCTGTGAGGGCTAGAGCGCGCCGCGCCAGCTACACCCGCCGTACGCCTATCCAGGTCGATTCCCGCGCTCACAAGGTGAATAGGAACGTGACCCCAGGTATGCGACACAGGGTAACTCTTGCCGCCTACCTCTACTGCCCGGGCGGTTGGGAGGCGCCCGTAGCCAAGTTCCTGAAAGAGAGGGAGCAACCACTTCTCGCGTGTCTCGGATGTGCCTGGGTCGTCACTATGACGCTCGGCTATCGCCTTGAAGCTGGCCCATGCACCAAGCAGGTGGTTCCACGAGCGGTTGGTAGCCTCGTTTAGCTTCTCACCCCTTGGCAGGTGATAATCTTCGGGCCGGAGCCCGTCCAGGGATGGGTCACCGTCGCCGATCCGCTGCAACAGGTCGGCCGGCAGGATTGAGCCTTCAGTGTGGATAGTGGTGAAGATGTCCCTCTGTTTGGTCTGCATTACGTCAGGTCTCCGCTTCCAACGTTTAGTCGCAATTTGACAATTAAGTCAATTCAGATCAGATGTCAGATAGCTGAGGAGCGTGCTCCAGCTTCGCACCTTTTCAGGATAAGGTTTTACATACCGGCCCGGCGTGCCACTAGTCGACGACAGTTGAAATCACGTCAATATCTGCAGGCAGCTTGTATGTGATCAAGCTAGCGAACAAATCTGCTGCGGTAGATCCGTTCAGCGCTATGCACTTGATGCGCTGATGCTGCAAAAGGAACTCCTTGAGGTCATTAGGTTTGGCATTCCGTATGGCAAAATCCGAACTTTCAACTCGCTCACATTCACTGAGAACATCCCACAACGCGATACCCTTCTGCTGCAAGTAGCTGATACGCTGCTTATAACTGGCCTCCGGGTCGCTGTCAAAGACGCCGTAGACGATCCGCCAGAATTGGTTACGAGGATTGGCATAGTATTGCCGAAGCCGCAAGGACTCGTCACCAGGCATCGTTCCCAACACCAGAACCTGAGATTGGTCGTCCACAACCGGATCCAGTGACCTGATCAACACTAATCTCGCTCCTCTACCTTCTTTCTTCTTTCGCGCTATGCCTTCGGCAAGTAAACGTAGATCCCCAGTACGTCGGGAGGGAGTTGCGGCTCAACCCTGTAGCTTATCCCCTTCATGCGAGACGCCGTACGCACTCGGCGATGGGCTTCCAGCAGTTCCTCCCCCCGCTCGATGGCTACTTGATCCAGACGGGGGCGCAACTCGTCAAAGCTAGCCATGACCTCACCTAGGAAATGGCTGGCGACGCCCGCGGGGACGTTGGCGTCGGGCTGCAGGTGTAATAATTCCTCTGCCCTCTTACCGTCTAGCCAGTTAGCACTCTGCGGAACATCCTCGAACGCCACTAGCTGGCAGTCCTCGGCAAGCAACGGCGTCTCTTCCGCGCCTCGCTGTGAAATGATGTGATACCGGAACCTGAGCAATAAGAGCGTTGTGATCGTCGATACTTTGTGGGTCCGCATTACTCCACATCGTCGAGCCAGGCTCTCTCCAAGAGGATCGAGGGCTGTATCCATCACATAGGATGCGAGGCCTTCTACTATAGGGTGCGTACGGCTCAGATATAGCTCTTGCTCCCCGACTGGAAGCTCGAAGCGAGCGGCGAACTTGGTGCCTTTCCCCCTCTCGATCCAGCGCGTGACGTCCATGGCGTCGCGCAGAGCAACCGGCACCTCGGTCAGATCAAAGTGGACCGACCCGTTCTGGCTGATGACAGCGCCTTGCGCGGCCAACGTCTCCTTGGTGAAGTTGGCGACATCTACACCCGAACCTATGGCAGCACGCACGTCTCGCAACTCGGCGGCTACCTCGTCCACCTTAATACCTTCCTGGGCATACATAGTGTGCGAGCGCTTCTCACGCTCCTCGGCGGCATCCCATTGGGCCAGGATCTCTTTCTCCTGAGGTCGCAACAGGTCCTCGAAGCCTGGCATGTACATCTGGGTACTGCCCGTTTTTTCTCTCAGGAGTAGGCCTTCAAAGACTGCTTCCAGCACCTGGTCAGTATCAACTGGCACGGGCACAGAGATACCGAGCGAGCTTCGGATCATCTTGTGCTTGCGGATCAGGATTTCTAGGACAATGCCGTCTATCTGGTTATCGAGCCCATAGTAGGTAACCACACGCACTGTGGGGCTCTTCTGGCCGTAGCGGTCCACTCGCCCTTCGCGTTGCTCGTGGCGGGTGGGATTCCACGCCAGGTCAAAATGCACAACAGCATCAAAGTGCTGCTGCAGGTTGATGCCCTCTGACAGACAGTCGGTACACACGAGAACGTGTTTGGGTGCCTCGGCGAGCTGCGCCACGCGCGCTTCTCGCTCGGCAGGCGGCAGTGTGCCGGTAACGGGGGCCACTTGCACATCCTTCGGCAGCCGCGCACGTAGTTCGGCGGCGACGTACTCTGCGGTCGGGATAAACCGGCAGAAGATAATCGGACGGTATCCTTCTTTCAGGAGCGATTGCACTATACCAACCGCTTTCTGCAGCTTGGCATCTTTCTCACCAATCAGAGCGTCGGCCTCACGAGCCATCTCAAGCAGCCGGCGACGGTTCTGTCCACCTACGCTCTCTTCTTCCCCCATGTCGCTGCCGGGCGTGAGGTCCATACCCTCAGCGGACTCTGCGTCCATCAGGTCGAGCACCGTACGACGCCCTATCTCGTCGGCCTCTTCAACTGTGTCGGTGTCTGCCGTGGAAGCTCGGCTGCGCAAGGTGGCGGCTGCAGCGGCTGGGCTGGACGCCAGCGAACGCAGGAGGGCTAGCGCTGACCACCAGCGTACCCGCTGCCGGTGTCTGCCCAGAGTGGTGTCCGCCACCGTTTCGCGGGCATAGCGTAGCACCTTTTCGAAGAGCCGCTTGTACTCTTCGGAGAGCTTGTAGCTAAGCTCCGTCTCCTCCCGCGCTGGGAAAGGAGTGATAGTATCCAGGTAGGCTTTGATGTCTCGTCGACGGCGCTGCACGAAGTGAGCGGCCAACTGACGGCGGTGGTGCTCGTTTTGAGGGCCGGAAAGGTCTTCGGGCAGACCGGCGAAGTCGGGGTCCAGTAGGGTCAGGAGGGAACGGAAAGCCTCCTCGTTGCCACTGTGAGGGGTGGCTGTCACCAGGATCATATGCCGGTCCTTGTTGTGCGAAAGGCCTGATACAAGCTGATGGCGCTGGTGACGCCCGCCACCGCGCGCCTCTCCGCCAAAGGCGCAAGTATGGGCCTCATCAACGATCACAAGCTCTGGGCAAGTGCGTAGGAACTCCTCGCGGCGTCGGTCTGACTTGATGAAGTCGGTAGAGACGATCACGTAGGGGTACAGATCAAACAGCGACTGCCCAAGGCGGGTATTGCGCTCCAGCCTCGTGACGGTGCTTGGCAAAACGAGTTCAGCATCTATATGGAACTTATCGCGCAACTCCGCCTGCCACTGCTCGGCAAGCTGGGGCGGGCACAGTACCGCGAGCCGATCCACTTCCCCACGGTCGATAAGCTCTCTGGCTACAAGCCCGGCCTCCACGGTCTTGCCAATGCCGACATCGTCAGCAATGAGCAACCGAATTGGGTCCAGCTTCAGGGCCATGAGGAGCGGCACAAGCTGGTAGGGACGCGGCTCAACGCCTATTCGTGCGAACGATCGGAACGGCCCAGCTGAGGACCGAAAGCCCAGCCGTACCGCATCGCGCAGCAGCCTGCTCGAGCGGTAGTCGCCCGGTTTCTGAGGGTCGGGGAGATCGAAGCGAGCAGGTTCCACCTTTTCTAGAGGCAAGTAGATGCCTGTTACCTCGTCATCGGTCCCACCTAGCGGACGAAGTACCAGCAGGTCATCTTCAGATTCTGGAAGGACTACCCATTCCCGCCCGCGTGCACGCACCAAGGAACCGACTGCGTAGCTCATGGTTTATCGACCCTCTCTACACTCTTTACAGCTTGCCGAAAATGTCAGGGTGCTTGGCCAGCACGGCGTCCCAGTCTTCGTTGTGTCCGAACCGTATAACCAGGTAACCTTTAGCCAGCATCTGCGCTCCCTGGGTGCGATCACGCTCCTGGCGGTGCGGATAGTCGTGGATAGGGCCATCGATATAGATGGCGGTCTGCTCATCGTTATAGAAGAAGTCGGGTCGCGTGCCGCAAGCCTCAATAAGCGTTTGCCCACTAGTTGGCAGCCGCAGGTTACGCTCTTCTATGTAGCGCAGCCACTTCTTCTCCAACTCAGAACCGGCTATTCGCATCAACTCCTCGATATGCTCCTGCTTCGATTTGTGGGCGGGAGCCGCGTCAACGCTCGAGCGCGCCCACTGCATGAGTACGTCTCGTATGCCTTTGCGATCTAGCAGCCTGTGATCGCGCTGGTTACCGTAGCTCATCAAGCAGTCGTAGCAGGCAGCCTCGCAGTCTTCCTTGGCACGTGGCGCGTGGTGCAGGTCCTCTCCGGTGTCCGGGTTGAAATGGCATAACTCAAGCGCCTTGCGGGCCATCTCGGCAAAGGCATCCGGGTCGTCCAGGAGCCGCTTGAGCACTCCAGCTCCACCCTCAGCCGATTTATAGATCAGGATGATACGTCGATCGTCAGAGCTGGGAAGGGGCTCAGTTGCCAGCTCGTTATCTTCGAGCTGGTAGAGCACCTGTATCGCGCTCTTGACGGCCGCTTGCAAAGAAGCCATCAAAGCCGCATCGACGTCCCCTGTTGGCTGTATTAGAAGACAGTTGCGGCGATCTTCAACATATGGGATAACGCGAGCCTTGGACGGCGACATCGGGTCAGACTGGTCGGCTTCCTCAAGGGCCTCGTTTCGTGCCCAGTAGCCTCTCTCCAAATCCAGTTGGAAACCATACTGCCCCCGATCACGCCGTCGGGCCCACCCAAGGTTGATGCGCCAGATGGTAGCGGTATGGCCATAGGTGAGAAGCGCCAGCGGATCGCTGCCACCGCTGCCGCCACTTCCGCTCTTGTTGTCGGCGCTTCCAACGTCCGTACCAGCCTGAAGGTCGACAGAGGCCGTTTGCATAGAAGGCTGCCCCTCGTGCTCGCCGAAGCGCACACCCGAGATGATTTCGTAGCCCATGCGTTGGCGTTCTTCCTCGTCGGAGCTAATCTTGTCACGCCGCTTTGTAGACACGTTTTGCAGACGGAATAGCTTGCGTAACGGGTCGCCCAATGGTGCATGACAGTTTTCGCACAGATCAGGCCCGACCCCGTCGGTGATCGGATGCAGATAGCCGCATCGTTCGCAGCGCTTGGCCTCCAGCATGGCCACATTATTCTGCTCGAGGGCGCCGTCCTCATTGCTGTCACCAACCGGTAAGATCACTTTGTTGATCAGGTAGCGCGAGCCCTCGTGGTAGATGATGGCCCGCGGCCCGAACTCGGAGACGGCCAGGAAGCGGGGTCGGGACAGGAACTCATCTCGTTGCTTTACCCGGCGCGCCGGAATGAAGGCTGATATAGGCAGACGGGGGAAGCTGTAGCCTGGCAGGAAACCCTCTGAAGCGAAATACCGGTATGAGTAGAAGTCGGACTGCACCACGTTATCAACTTCGGTAAGGAGATCGATCTGCGATTCCGCTTCGCGGCGCAACCTCTTCGCCTGGTTCTTATCCTCCGAGCTGCGCGAGGCATCCAGTACGATACGCTGCTGCATCTGAGATTGCTTGAGGGCCGCCCGATAGAGGCTGCGCCAGCGCTCAATCGTCTGGTCAAACTGCCGGGCCACCTGGGCGAGCACCTTGTCGAGCCAACCTTCGCTATACCACTCAGCCGAGAGGAGATCTTCGCCCAGGGAGGTGAGCACCCGTTCGGCACGGGCACGTGCCTGGCGGCGGAACTGCTCGTTGTTGATCGTATCTTGCACCTCAGGCTGCAGTTCAAGGGTCGGTTGGTCTCCAGAGATGTCGAGGATATCTTTGAGCGACTTCCCAAGGCTCTGGCGGCTCTCGGCGAGCCAGATTGCATGTATGTGAGAGCGTACCAAGTCCTCATTGGCTAGGTCCAGTCTGGGCGGGGTGACAGCCCCGGCTACCATCTGCTCCGGGCGCTTGAAGAAATACTGGTCGTGCGGGCTGCCGGTAGTGCAATATGAAAAGACGAGAGCTGGCTGGCCGCTTCTACCTGCACGCCCCGAGCGCTGAGCGTAGTTAGCCGGCGTTGGCGGCACGTTTCGCATGTTCACCATGTTGAGCTCGGAAATATCTACTCCCAACTCCATCGTAGGCGAGCAATAGAGCACCGGCAGCTTGCCCTCACGAAACTCCTCTTCCCTCTCCTCACGCAGTTCGTAGGGCACCTGGGCAGTGTGCTCGCGTGCTCGAAAGCCCTGTAGCTCATCGGCCGCTTGCTTGTAGAAGTCGACGAAGAACTGGTTTGTTCGACCTCCTCGTATGGTGCTGTTCGCTCCCCGACTTCGGCCTGAACTACCTGAAGCACTGGGCACTCGGATCGGGTCGTGGAAGGCCCTCGTGCCATCGCCTGCTTGCCACAGCATGGCGGAGGCAGGCACCTGGTAGCCTGGCACATCCTTGCCTGTGCCGTTGCCGTTGCCGTTGCTTTTGGCGTGGCTCTTACCTTTGCCGCTCTGAGCTTCGCGCACTACTTCCACGAGGCCTGCCACCCGGAGGCCCTCGAGCAGGTCGCAAATCACTTGCTGGCTATCCTCAACGCTCAGTCTTTCGCCGCCTGGGAAGGTGGTGCGCCGCCGCAGATACTGACCGTATCCGCCTCTGGCCGACAAATACACGTCGCCGCCGAAATCGCCGGGACGGCTCGGCCGCGGGTAGAGCACGCTTGAGTGTTCCATCTTCTCATTCTCGTCGATGGCCCAGGGGTCTATGAGGCGCTGGCTGCTCTGCTGCTGGATCCGTTCCTGTGCGTCCTGGTCCAGGTAATCTACTTTGATCGCAAGCTCGCGCCTCATGAAATCAAGCAAGACCCGAGATATCCTGGCCCGGGTCTCTGGAGCAGCGGAAGCAAGCGCCGGATGGCGCTCACCCCACACATCCTCCGCCCCGCATACATCATCGAGGGATAGATAGTCGATGCGAAGGAGCCCGCATTGCTCAAGGTTCGGAGAGGTGATGCGCCAGCCGCGCTTGAGGTCACGGTACAAGCGATAACCCAGCACCTCACGTAGCGCACGCTCGGTCTCTTTGAGGAGTTGGAAGCGCACGTCCGGGTCGCTAGCGTATAGCTCGATGGGCAGGTTTATAGCAGAGAATACTCTTTGTGTGAGCGACGCATGGTCGAGGCCTTCGCTGCCGAAGTCACGGACGGCGCGATATAAAGCAGAACGCAACAACCCGATCTCAACGAAGTCATTGAAGTGGCCTGCCTGCAGCGACGCATCCTGGCGGTTGTCGGTGAAGCTGAGCAGTTTGCGGGCGCGGCGGGGAAGGTCTGACCTCCGCAGCTCGCGTACTGCCGACATGCTGAGGATGGTGGTGGCAGTGCTCCTCCCTTCAGAGCTGAGAAGAGCCAACTTTGCAAAGTCGTTTTGCTGGCGGAAGTCATACGATACGCCACAATTGAGGCAGAATCGGAATGGGGCTCCTATGTAATGACACAGGAGGCTATCTTCATCATTAGTTGCCCCATTGTTCTCTCCCCTCTCCTCCTTGCCTTCCCCTCCCCTCTCTCGTCCGTCGGGAGCTACGCTTACTGTCGTGGGCAAGTCTTTGCGTCGGGAGCCTACCACTCGGCGCACGCCGTTCTGGTCTTCTACCCAATCTTCTGGGAGCCGGTCGAGCATTTCGTCGTAATCGGACGGCCACGGCTCATCCGAGCTAAAGTGGAGGAACCCTGCTTCGCTGGCACCGATATCGGCCTGGTCTCCCAGGTCGCGCGGTATGTAGGTGTAACCGCCACTATCGTTGTCGTACATGCGCCGGATTACGAAGTATTCTTCACCACATTCTCGGCAGAAGACCACGGGCAGCAGCACATGATCCCGGCTGCCAGGTTTGTATTTCTGGCCATGGACGGTAATATACCTGCTGCTTTCCGGCTCTAACGAGGCGTACACAGCATCACCCTTCGAGATGAACTGGTGCAGGCGAAAGGCGAATGCCGGAAAGCCGGTTTCGGGGTTGCGCTCACAGGTGTAGCCGGCGAGGAAACCCTCGCGTATGGCGGCAGCGCAGCGTTCCTCTTCAACCCCCGTGAGCGTGCTCAGTTTGCGAGCCGCACCATCCGGTCCTTCTATGCTCTGGGGTGTGGATCGCACAAGACGTCCGCTTGGGTCGGCCGTCACCCCGAAAGTGCTCTCGATCCAGATGGAGAGTGGATCCTTGATGAACTCGGCGAAAGCGCTGGGCGGGTGCATCTCTGGATTGGCTATTCTACGGGTAAGCAGGGTTACAAACTCGGGGTCGCTCAGGTCGCGCTCGTGTGTGGCACGACGCAATGTCTCACCTATCACGCTATCGGGGCGCACTTCAGAACCGAAGAGGCGAGTAGCAACCGCGGCCACTTGGGAGCGCTGTTCGTCATAGCTTCCAACTCCTGCCAACGTGGCCGACGTGCCAACGCACTGTAGAGGCGGCTGGGTTTCATGGCTTTGCAGCCGGTCGCGGACCCTACGTACAAGCAAAGCCACATCCGCGCCTTGCCTACCTCGGTAGGTATGCAACTCGTCGAGCACCAGGAAGCGCATGCCTTTAGCAGCCTCGATGAGTGGCCGCTCAATAGGGCGGGTGAGGATCAGCTCCAACATGACGTAGTTTGTGAGCAGGATATCGGGTGGGTTGGCCATGATGGCCTGACGGTCAACGTCAGACTCCTGGCCAGTGTAGCGAGCAAAGGTGACAGGACCCTTGCCGTCCGGGTAGCCGTAATTGAGGAACTTCTCAAGCTCCCCGTACTGGCTGTTTGCCAGCGCGTTCATGGGGTAGACCACGATAGCCTGGATACCCTTACCCCGCCCCCGGCGCAGTACATGGTCCACGATGGGCACTATGTAGGCTAAACTCTTGCCCGAGCCGGTGCCGGTCGTGAGCACATAGTTGGCGCCGCTTCGGGCTGTGCGTGCTGCTTCAGATTGGTGCCTGTGCAGACGCAGGGGTTGGCCTGGGTCCTGACGGTCGCGTTTTATACGGAAGACCCGAGCGCACTCAGGATGAAGCACGCCTTCGCCAACCAGGTCCTCGATCCATTCGCCTGGCTCAAAGGAGGGGTTTAGCTGTGTAAGAGGATCGGGCCAAAGAGCCCCACTATCCAGGCTCTCGCGTACACGATTGCTGATTTCCTCGTCTCGAATATTTATGAAGCTTGAGACGTAGGTTTTGTAGCCAGAAATGAGTTGATCACGGATATCAAAGACGTTCATCAAGTCGCCTCATCGTACTTCTTTGTAGTTTGAGCATCTACTACGATCAAATCCAAGTAGGCCGTACACGTCGGCTCGAAATGTCTACCTGCCATCGTGGGTCTTGCGAGGCCTCCCCTTTGGGTAGCCGTTTGGTCGATCGGCAACAGCTTCAAGGTCTAAAGCGTAAATGAGCAACAAGCCTGCAGCGGGTACAGACTTGATCCGGCAGGCCTCCAAAAGAAAGGCAAGTTCAGCGGGTTCTCCACGGTGGGCTTTTAGACGGCCGCTCTGGATAAGGGCTTGCACTCGCCTTCGACTAACGCCCAGGCGTATTGCAACCTCGCCAGTCGTGAGCACTCCGGTTTCTTCGTACACTGCAATACCTCGTGGCAAAACACAACAACATGCACGCTCGTCCGAATATTAGGTCGAGCAAGTACTCGGATGCTGTTACAAGTCTACATAGTATGCACTTCAGCGAACAGTTTGTCAATAAGACTGGAATGCCGGAACCAGAATGCAGCCTGCAGATGATTGTGGCCGTAGTGTCGGCTAATGAGGGTGTGGTAAGTCGCGATGTCAGCTCCGCTGACTTGGCGACTCGACTTGGCGAGTGAGGTCTCGAAAAGGAAGCAGTCTCTGCGGGCGAAGCTTGCGTAGCCTGCTGTGACTGCCTTTAAAGCCTCTTCTCAGAACTTCTCCAATCCAGTCAAATGTACACTGTGCGTATAGGACTCTTGGTTGTATGTTGCACGCCCGATTTACGCTCATTTGGTGTTCGCACGCTAGGGGTCACGTGATAGGAGGTCTACTTACCTAGCGTGCGAACATTATGAGTGCTCATTCTGGTCCTCGACGTCGTGCCCAAGCAGGTTCCTCAATGTGACGAAATAGTAAGACATTTTGTTAGTCATGGGATCCCAGGTGGGCCTGCTCTGGTACTTGCGAGTGAGCTTTCTTGCCTCATGCATGAACTCGACAAACCGTTGCTCAGAGAGGCCGGAAGCTTGCCACAGGTTCAGAGCTTGTTTCATGTTGGATGCTTCGTGAACGGTGTCACCTAATTCATTTGAGAAATCAGAAGTAACCGAAGCTATGTAATGTGAATAGCCTGGTATACCCGTTTTCGTTTCTCCCGTCACAACTTTGTTTTTTCGAGGGTGCCGATTCGAATCAGATTCTTTATGTATTTCTTCTGTTTTTAATGGTTCTATTTCGGGTAAATTGCCCTTCCATCCCCTCGGTAAACTCGTGTTCGTAGGGGCCATAGAAGGCATGTTTACCATCCCGGTCAATCTCTGTTCTAGCTCCCATGTAAAGCCTTGTTCTACCCCCTCTGTAAATGAATGTTCTATCCCCCCTGTAAAGCCTTGTTCTATCCCTCTTGATCGATTGAGTGGAGTACCGTCTTTGCCGGTAGATGGAGACGCTTTTGCGTGTTCTGTAATAGATTGCGATACTGAAAATCTGGAGTGCCTCAACTGGCGCTGGCGACTGCTAACGTGTTCATGCGATGCCTGCTCGGAACCTATGCCTTCCCGGTCACCTCCATCCGTTGACATTATCTCCTCTTCGGTAGGCTGGTCAGGTTCTAATTGCTTACGTATCGCCTCTAGTAACCCGCTGAAGTCATAAGCGTTCGTATCCTGACCATTCTCGTTGGACCGATGTACCAGGCGCAGGTAACCTGTCTTTACCAGGGTGGACTTGATATTTATGATCTGCTGCCGGCTATAGCCTGTTCGTTCAGCCATCTTCCTTAAGCTGGGGTATGGGAGGGCAGTATCCCACTGGAACGAAAAAATGTAGCATACGAACCATACCTGCTGCGGCGAGAGCCCCAACTCCCTCTGATAAGTGAACAGTGCGCGAGGTATGGCTGCAACGCCATGCTTGCATATGACCCGGCCATAGCGAGCTACAAAGCTCGGATCGTACTCGGCGTAGTCCTCCTCCCCCGGAGACCTTCCTTCACCTCGAACAGGATTCTCGGCTTGCCCATCTTCCGATAACAGTTCTTCCATACGGCGGAATAACTCGGAAAAATCGTAGGCGTTGGTATCCTGGTCGTTCTTCTCTCCGCGTCGCGGATATATCTGAAGGTAGCCGCAATTATGAAGTTCATTGCATCGATACTGCAAAACGCGCCGTGTCACGCCGGCGCACCGTGCCATTTTGTTCATACTGGGGTAAGGGAGTTCGCTGCTCCACTTATGGGCCAAAATGTAGGAGATGAACCAGACCTGCTGGGCTGTCAGTTCGAGCTTCCGCTGGTAGTGATATAAGGCTGACGGTATGGCAGCGATCCCATCACTCAGGATCAGCCTCCCGAATCTTGCGGCGAAACTGGTGCCTGGTACTGGTGCGGGCCCTGCCCTGCTACTATCTCCTGGGGCACGGGAGGATGCCCTTCCAGCGGGCGGTGTCCCGGATCTTGAATATTCCCTGTCGTTTTTCGGCATTAAAATACCCTCCACCTCTTGACTTTCGTGGAGGGCCGTGCTACAATGTGCCTGCGAAGCAAATTTAGCAGATGCCCCTCCCGCCAAGAGGTTCATCAGCAGTCTAGAATTCCGAAACCTGATTGTTCCACCAATCGGGTTTTTTGTTTGTCTCAGACTGCCATATTTTTCTGTGTTATGAATGCACTCTGGTGCTATGCTTCTTGCCTAAGGCGGCTCCTGTTGTAAGGTGGCCTGGTTGCGAGGTGCCACCCCCGTTTCCAGGCATGCGCCATATGACCATCCCTGCCGAGGATGGTCGGTGCATCCACCTTATAGCACATCCTTTCGGGGTAATACAATACTTTTGTGCACATCCTTTGATTATGTCGAGCTCGATTCGCGCGTGGCGATAGTTGTTCCTCGCGTCCATCTGCGCGATCGTTATTGTAGCAAGGCATGCTGTGGCGTCCATACAGGGGTGCCTGTGACTTAGCAGGAAAACAGCTTTTGTAGTGTTGTATGGTTACCCAGGACATGCTGAACCTGCTTCCGTTTTGGAGGCCAGATCTACCAGCTTATCTCCCACGCTTCCGAAAAGTGTCCAGGCAAACCCTGCCGTAGTTAGCAGGTCGGCGTATTGCCGGCCCACTCCTTCTGATCCGAAAAGCGCGATTACTGGTACAATCTGTGCGAGGCGGGAGTATTTCTTAATTCTCGACCCGGAGCTATCCTGCCGTTTAGTATTCCCAATTCTCGACCCCGTTCTGTGTGTCCAGAATGTGCGGCCAGCGCTCGGAGGATGTGGTATAAGCACGGCAGTTTGCTCCGCGCACCCAGGTACATATGCTATGTAATCATTGACACTTGTAGGCACGAGCGCCCCAACCTGGCCCGCATGAAGACGGCTGATCCGATCCTGGAGCCTGGTGACCGGATATCCTTGCTGCAGGAGTTCTCTATGGCCAATTCCTCCTTTTTCAATACAGCTTCCACAAGCTGGCGTCGTTGTGGCGTTTCCTGGGGTCTCAGTCTAAGCGAACTGTACCGAACGGGCCTGATCAATGACCAGCCAGCCTCTTTGGTCTGGCGGGTGAGCTCAAGTAGCAGGCCACGCTGCTCGATGGTCTGTCGGCTAGGATGGCGACCATACCGCCAGTGGTACACGACGCCTATTGCCTCCGCTCCTTTCGCACGGATTGCCCAGTAGCATTGTGATGCGGCCCCTCTCTCTGGGTCGAGTTTGTTACCTCGAATGTAACCGTGATCCCGCAATAGACGGAGCAATCTCCATGTGTACGACCGTCGTTTCCCAACGTGCAAAGACTCTCGAATCTGCGCTGTAGTAAGTTGGTTCATCGCCGCAAGAAGTTCGAGGACGGCCCGCTCGCGTGGGGTTACGGACCGGTCATAGGACACTACACGCCGTTCGTGCGGCACACCTAAGGCGTCTGATCCCTTCTCCAGTAGCGTCCAACACCGCTCAGAAGCAGCGCCGCGCTCGGGATGTAGCAGACCTGCCTCTACAAAGCCGGCTTGCTTAAGGCATTTTAGCTTCCGCTCGGTTGCTCTCGTCGTCGTAGCAGCCCCCAGGTACTCGTCTACCTGGCGTGTGGTCAGGTAGTCAAACGCGCCGAGTAACTTCAGAATGTCAGCTTGAGCTGGTGTAGGGATGGTCCGGGACATACAGGCTCTATGCCTCGTTGTACAGATAAGAGTCCAGGTCATGGATAGGCATCGGTACATTGCGGCCAGGATCGAAAACGATGTCATCGCGAGCGCAGTAATAGAGTTGGGTCCATTTTACGCGTGCTCGATTTAGCGCTGCGTCGTACCTTTCTTGCTTCCTTATGGCCTGTGGAATGCCAAGTAGTGGCAGCACCGTGAATACGGCAGTGACGGCCAGAATACCCACGACCCAATTTCCGCACGCAAACAGGCCGAATTCTGGTGTGACCGCGAATAAAGACAGTCCGATAGCAAGAACTCCTCCGGCTAGTAAAGACAGGAGAGCCAGTGCTATTCTCAAGCCCACCGCGCCTGGCCGCCTGCCCTGCGGGGAAAGGCGCATTGCAAGATCAGTGGTTGAAGTGCCCTGCGTACCGATTAGGTAGAAGCTCCTACCGGTGAGGTTCGGCGCCAGACCAAATTGCTGCGTCGTCGTGTTGCCCTCGCTGACGACGGAACTCACCTTTCGTACAGCATCTATTTGCCCGCACTGTGGGCATACAGCACCCTGAAAGCTCATATTCGATCTCCTTTCGACTCCATCTCCGAAACTCACCTGCTCTTGAAGTCTCATTTAGCTTTTGCCTATCTGTTTACTATCTACGCATCTGCCACGTCTGGCGATTCAAACCCGGCCAACTTACCTGCTCCTAGCATTTCTCCGATCGCTGTGTTCAATCGCCGCCATGGCGCGGCATCCGAGTGCTTCACTTTAATGCTATTCACTTCACTTCCTACCACGAACGCAGACCCTGTGTCTAGATCCTCTACCAGGGCCAGGTAACGCTTCCGAACCGGGAAGTAAAGGCCTTCCAAAATCTGCACGCGTTTAGCCCTCCCCAGCGCACGAAGTGCGATCTCCTCGATAGATCTTTGCCGCTCGGCGATCAAAGGTATGACCCTATCGCTAGCTCTTGCTGTGTCCAGGTCAATCGCATTGTGCCTTTCTACCCACATCTCACCGAGCACCTGAAGACGTATATCCGCAACGGTCGTCCCGCCCGCCAGCCAAAACGAAAGGGATTTTCCAGCCTCCGCTAAATATGTTTCGTGAGCAAAGTTGAACTCGAACAGCCTTACATCTGGCTGTTCAGCAACTACATCGCAAATCTCTTGCAATCTAAATGGCCAGATCATGCTCACGCTATGCTCGTCTCCCTCAATATCCAATTCATGGAAAAGATATCTATTGACCGCGATCCTTATGTCCACTTCGTTCATAGGGTATGAAGAGTGAGACTTAGATGCTGAGGACCTGGATATTCCGGAAACCAGCGACTGCCTGCCTGATGCGCTCTGTGCGGGCCTGGGTGCAAACCCAGACCACCTGGTGCCCACTCTTCGAGAGCCCACTTGCCTTTTGCCACAACATCTTTCCATAATAAGCTCCATCTATCTCTACATATAGTATTTCCACTTCGCCATGAGTGTTAACTATCACCGCTTCTGCGTCTGGGATCTCCACAGGAAACCGTGCTTCTTCCCGGCGCATGTCTGTGGGCCCCCGACGTTTTAGACGCGCTCGGAGCTCGCGCTCGGTCCACCAGTCCACCAGCTTCCTGCCCTCTCCGATGATCCGTGCTTGGAGCGCAAGGTAGGCATCCTGAGCCATGAGTTGTTGCCTCATTTCGGGCAAAGCTGGCAGACCAACCTGGAGGCGCTCCCTTTGGGCGGAGCCAAAGTGCATATATCCTTGCTCGGAGAGGGCAAATACCCGTTCGCCCGGTGTTCGCATGTTGCAGCTGTGCATCTCCAGGTAGCCGGCCTTCACCAGGCGACGCATCCGCTCCATTGCCGTCATCTCGCTTCTCCCTGCCCAAAAGTGCCGCGCTACCTGGTCCAGGCTGGCGACCCCTGCCCTGCCGATCCACAGGAGGATTTCTATGTCCCGCGCTGTAAGCTGTTTAGCCGTCGCCTGGTGTCTCATATACTTTCCCTTCAATGTGCAACATCGCGTTCCGTAGGTTTGCCGCTACTGGCAGGTGCGGCTGCCGTTGTAGGCGGGCGCCGATGCTGGTTGCGTGTGACCAAGAATCGGAACAAATCAGCCGGGTTCTTCACATTCGGCGCCTCTGAAACATGCCCGAGGTTGTCCAAGATAT
Organism: uncultured Chloroflexia bacterium; assembly: GCA_963797095.1. Taxonomy (GTDB): domain Bacteria; phylum Chloroflexota; class Chloroflexia; order QHBQ01; family JADMIH01; genus JADMIH01. Next base: position 75,129 of record CAWCNY010000003.1, read on the forward strand.
ACGCACTGTCTCTGCCGTTCTTGCACACGGTAACCGCTAGTTCAGTGGCTTCTGGTATAGTGACCCCAAGCCTGCTGGCTATCACGCTTGCAGCATCCTGAACCCACCCAGGCACCTGCGTGGAAGGCGGAACTGGTAAGTTGGGCTCCATGGCTTGATAGGTGGAAGCACAATCATTCGGGACATGCGCGTCGGCCTCCAAAGTGCTCGGATGGCTCTCCTTCGGCGCGATAATTTCGGTAATCTGGTGTCTCGACCGGTTCGCGATAGGTGAACCTCCCACGGCCGGTAAGACGGGTAATCGTGGTGCTGCTTCAAGACGACCTGTCTCGTTATAGAGGCGCAGAGCCTGGGCATTGGAGGCGTCCTGGATAAGCTCACTGTCGAGTTGCACGACTGTCGGAGGCGTGACCTCGCCTCGGCTATCCCTCATCTCAATGAGCACATGGAATTGAGGTAGTGCGCGGATCTCTGATGGAAGAAAGTCCGGGCGCTCGCGCACCTGTACGCTGCTCCCGTTTGATTGCTGAAGGCTTGAGCTTGAGGCTCTTGAAGATTGCTGCCTTAGTCCGCTTACGGACGGGCTCAATAAATCTCCGGTCCCGTGACCGCTACCCCTGCTTTGACTGCTGTTGCGTCCCAGGTTCGTGCTCTGGTTGTGCACGGTGTAGGGACGCTCCTGGCTGCCGAACAACTTACTGAATTTGTCTGCGTCGAAGTTGCCCACTCCCGCCATAACAAGTTTGTTTCCTGCGACAGAGAGGATGTCTTCTCGCAAGGCGGGCTCGGTGATCTGGCTGAGGTTCTGAAATGCCAGCATGTAACAGCCGCGGTTCTCTCGTGCCATCGCCATTCCTTTTGCGATCGTGGGGGTAACAAAGTTATGGGCTTCGTCTATTACAGCGGCTTTCAGGATAGCTTTGTTGCAGTCGGGCGAGATCACGGCATAGGTAAACTGCGCGAGCACCAGCCTGCCCACTATGGGGGCAACCCTGGGGTGGCGACCTACGGGCAAAACGAAGCGTACGCGGACGGGCTGTCGTATCAGTTGCTCGATGCTGTAGCCGCTACTTGAGGTAGTCAGTAGATCGGCTATCTCCCCTCTGGCGAGAGGGGCAAGGGCTGTGTCCAGGCTACCCAGAGCATCATTTTTCTGAGCTGATAACTGGTTTATGCGCTGCAGGTCGAGGAGCTCCTCACAATCCTCTGAGAGCCCGGCGTTCAGTAGCTCCTGCGCCAGGTCTTCGCGCGCTTGCGGATCGCGTAAGTATGCGAGCAGTCGCTTCAGACCAGGCATCTCGTCGTATGCCTGGTGATGCGCAGCAACGAGACTGGCCATCGTGTCTTTGGCGTTGTTGGCAAAATATGCCTTGTTCATGCCCATGTCGGGCACCAGCGCTTCGCCCAGCCTCTCTCCCATCTCGCGCGGTGTACGGCCGCTCCAGACGTTGAGGCGCATGCTTGTGTGTGGATCGTCGAGGTCGAAGTTGAGGTGGAAGTGCCTGGGGTGGAAGTCATCTCCTTTGGCATCGAAATAGAGGGCTGCCGCCCCGGTTCTCTTGAACAGATAAAGGGCCGGCTCTAGCACGCTACGAGTCTTGCCGCTGCCGGTGGGTGCCACTACTATGAGATGAGTTCGCAGGTGCTCTGCTGTGAGCTTACACAGATCGCTAGTGGGTTCTAGCTGGAACTCACCTGGATCGGGGCTCCATGTACGACTATATACCCGCCCCAGCACCCATTCATTGATATTGGGGGGAGCTACTTCATTGCCGGCTTGTGGATGCTTGGTTGTAGCATGGCCAGCTGCCCAGCGGTCAAACACAACAACAGATGCAATTGCAAAGATGAGGAGCGCGCTTCCCACGGGCGGAATAGGGTTGGATAGTGGCCACACAGGACCTGGCCGAGTAAAGGGCGGCGCCGTTGCGCCCGCCCAAATAAGTCGCAAGTTTTGGACGATCAGGAAGAGCGCAGGGCCTGCAATTATGAAATACATAACGCCCACGAATGGCTGTTCCCTGGACCTGGCTAACAGATATCCAAGCAGTTTCCGGGCGAGCTCCAGCACGAGATTTATCGTCCTCAGAAACGCGTCTTCTTCTACTGGCGGGATGCGATGTTTGGGGCCTCATACCTCGCGCTCCTCCTTTTGGTTGGCGCTACCCTTCTCGATGCCCTCACTCTCAAAATCCCTCACCCCACAGGATTGCTGGTCTCCTGTGCCATCCTGGGGTAAACCCAACATTACTGCATTTTGACGCAATGTAGTGGGCCTGTCATTTTAGCGCCGTAGTGTCACGTTAGTCCTTAATCGTCCCCGCGCGAGCCTTTGGGCGTTACTGAGTGCAACTCTAGCTGTCCCCGGTTTGTGACTTTCATTGTCACTGCTTCACATCTGAACCGTTTCCTGCTCTGTACAGATAATTAGCATCCGTGGAGTTATTAACCCATTGATCTTATGATGCAACTCCACTCGTTGGAAGAATTAGATACTAGTACTGGTCCTAATACTTGTCCAAATGGTATTCTAAGTAATTGATGAGTAAACCGCGGTTTGGTATCTATTGCCTTTGCGGCCATTTTGAAGTACAATGGACATGAACGACGATCCGATATTGGCGATCAATCATAGTGTTCAGGGCCATTTATGCTCACTATGAGATCTCCCTCCAGAGGTGCCCTCTATGTCTCGCTTGCTCTCGCCTTCCACACATACACATGTAGGCACATTGAAGTCTGGCACCGCCAGTTGTGATGGTATTCCGAATACATCTTCCAAAATACAGACCCCACTTAGTCAGAGTCCTTTCACGACCCCATTGCGCCTTCATTTTCAACGATGGTCTATTTTCGTGCTTTTGTTAGGAGTTGCGATAATCGGCGTCTTATTACGCTACTATCCTGCTGCTAGTTCCGCAAGCGCCTTCCGCCGAGTCAGCCCGTTGTCTACATGGGTAACGGGAGATGTCTTCGTAGCCATAAGTGCTGGAACTTACGCCGTCTACGATCACTCAGGAGCTCTCAAGGATTCAGTTTTTTTGCCAACGGGTGGCGAAACTACTGGTTGTGCCTTCGATGTACAAGCGAACCTATATACAACAGCATGGGAGAACAGCATCGTCTTCAAAGTGGATGGCGCCGATCCCCACGATGTTCTCCAGACTATGGATCCAACCCTTCATGGCGGTTCCCACCCCGAATCGATTGCCTTCGCTCGTAATGGCGATTTCTATGTGGGAGTTACGTTCGGCAACGCAGACATACAGAAATATAACGCGGCTGGAGTTTGGCAACAGAATTATGATGTAGCTGGCGAAGGTGCTGGCTCAGATTGGATTGACCTGTCCAGCGACCAGCATACAATGTTCTATACGTCTGAAGGCAGGCATATCAAACGTTATGACTTGGCTACAAACCAGCAATTATCGGACTTTGCTACACTTCCCGGCACTGGTACTGCTTTTGCGTTCCGCCTATTGCCTCCAGGCGATGGAACAGGCGGTCTACTTGTCGCTGATGGAGATGACATCTTACGTCTGAACGGTAGCGGCCAAGTCGTGCAAACATACGATGTAAGCGGTGCGAACTTTTGGTTTGGCTTGAACATTGATCCTGTTAATAATGGTGCCTCGTTTTGGACAGGTGATTCTGAAAGCCGAAGTCTTTATCGGTTCAACATCGCAACTGGTGCTGTGGAGGTCAATGTCCCTGGTATTACGACTCTTATCATGGCGGGAATTTGTGTCAAGGGTGAGGTCACTGCCGGGCAACCCACAGCTACTCCCACACCTATCGCCACTCCCACCACAACCCCCGTACCGACTATCACATGTGTAGCAGGGTCGGCTTGGTGTACTCAGCTTGGTGTGAACGTTGGCACCGGCTCAAACGAATTAAGGGGTATCGTTGCCACAAGCAATGACGATGTGTGGGCCGTTGGAGGGTATGATATAACAGTTCAAGGTGGTCAACCGCTTGTGGAGCGTTGGAACGGCACTATGTGGTCCACATCGAGTCCTGTCCCCACTATCGGCATCTTGAATGGTGTGGCAGCGCTCGCCAGCAATGATGTGTGGGCTGTGAGTGATAATGGTGTTATCCATTGGAAGGGCACTAGCTGGGCGACGTCCCCAGCCCCCAACGGAGCTAAGGCAGTTGCTGTTTATGCAACAGTCTCACCTGCAGCATATGACGTCTGGGCCGTTGGCGCAACTAATGTAGAGCACTATGATGGCGTATCATGGTCCATAAGTACCCCCGTTCCAAGTGGAGGTGTACTTAACGGAGTAGCAGCCATAGATCATAACAATGTTTGGGCTGTTGGTAATATGGGAACAAACCCATTAGCCATGCACTACACTGGTAGTTGGACCACAGTAGCTATCCCAACCCCTACAGCTGCATCCGTCGTTACATTGAATAGCGTTGATGCTTACAGTTCGGACAGCGTGTGGGTTGTCGGTTCTTACTATGCCAATGATTACTATCACACTCTAGTCGAATACTGGGACGGCGCTACCTGGCGCATTGTCCCTAGCCCCAACCCAAGCCAAGAGGGGAATTACTTGTACAAGGTGTATGTAACGTTTCCGGGAGATGTATGGGCTGTGGGCGCTTATGATAATAGCCCATTGAAGGCACCGCAGGATTCGGTCACCCTGGGCCAGAAGACGCTTATCTTGCACTGGAATGGTCAATCGTGGGACCAGATAGACAGCATATCGCCTGGTGTGGGTAGCCAGCTTCTGGCGATTACGGGAGCAACGTCACTATCGAGTGCTGGCAAAATAATCAGCAGCAATTGGGCGGTGGGTAGCTACATAAATAGCGGTCTTAGCCCATCGCAAACCCTGATAGAGCACATCACGCCTCCTACAGCACCTGTCCGCACAAGGAGTTATTACGAGCAAACAACAAACAAGGCCATACATCACCAACAAGGGTGCGCAGCCGCCAATCAGGATCCTAGCAACAACCCCAACGGTTTGGTGATACTAGATTACGGTCAACCAAAGGATTGGCCAGCACCGACCTCACATGACTGGGGTACGTTTCTGATAACTGATCTCTGTCATCCACTACCTGTCTCAGCGCGTAAGGCCCGCATAACTGACATAATGGCGGCAGTAGAGAGCTTTATGGATGGATATGTTGAGTGCGAACTAACAGGTCTTACTCAACTTCACATAGCGGTCTCTATTAACAATGATAATATGGCTAATGTTAGCGGAAGTCCGGCACTCAATGCCGGCCACGCCGCTGCTTGGGCACAGATGGTGAGCAATCTCCAAGACTATGCAAAGGGTTATCCAGAAATATTTGTTTCAGCAGGAATCGATGCGGAACCTAACTTCGACCCAGGCAATTTTGGAACAGGATTATCGGACACAGAAATATGGATGCAAGCTTACAGTGACGCTAGCGTTAGTCCTGTATTCAATTTTGGCAGTCTTGATGGCTATCCTTGCAGACCTTCGGGTTATCCCGGTTTCCCACCGCCCCGTCCATGCCGCGGTGACTCTTGGGATCAAGATAGAGATTATAACGTTACGTGGGGTATAGAAGCAGCCCGACCCGCTCCTGAGATATATAACTCAGGCTGGGCTAGGGATTGGTATATCGTGAAACGTTGGGGTATGGAACGTTACCCAGACAAAGCACCTATGCAATTTAAAGGCGTGATGAGCGAATGTAACGCTGGTTTCCCCATCTGCCAATCTAATTTCCCTGATGGTGGTCGTGGACTAGAATATCGCCAAGCATGGTCTATTCTTTGGTTGGAACTCAATTCCGATCCCGTAACTGGCCTGTATCCTGATTGGGCAACCTATATCGACCTCAGTGCTCAACAATGACTTAGAATTTGATACTCTATAACCAATCGCCATGTTCATGAATAAGAGGATCACTATATGAGCCAGCACCAAAAGCAGCAAAGCAAATCTCGTGCATTTGTTCAAGTTCTTGCAACATCGTCCCTGATTATGCTCGGCCTCCTATTAGTGGCCTGCGGGACTATTAAGTCCACTGATGAAGGTTCAGTACCTCAGGTTGCGACTGCTATTGCTACTGTGACCACTATCGCCAGTTCGACAGCAGGTTCTTCAGCAACTGCCCAGCTAACGCCGCAAGTAACGGAAACAAGCCCGCCTGTGGCTACAATGGAACGTACTCTAATACCCGGAACTCAAGCTCCCACCTGGGTGCCAAGAACAAGAACCTTCGTACCTAAACCTACATATGTTCCCGGAGATAGCAAGTCTGCGTTTGATACACGTGTGGCACAGAACCAAGCTACCAGATGGGCTATTCTCGATTTGACACCTTCCAACACTCCCGGCTCTCCCACAGCAACTTCCACCCCAGCACCCACTGCTACAGAGATCATTGGCTGGACGCCATTTTGTGGTGGCGCGGCAAACTCATATGAAAACCAGTATGCAAGTTGCTGGCAATTGATAATGAACGGGCATCTTTACAGTATTTGGGCAGGACGATTTGGGTATCTATCTGATGAGGGACAAGGGTTGATTACAGTTTATGAAATGGGCACTGACAACAGGTTTGACTTGATCGGAACTTACCTGACACCATCAAGACAGGGGAGCGTGGAGATAGCCGCAGTTGATGGCACCAGAGTTTACCTAGTGCAATCCCAATCAGTTCAACCACCCGATATTGATGTAACCCCTATTCCCAACTTTGTGTTTGTGTTTGATCTAGCTACTCTACAATGGGTCTCGCCATAGCACTCAGAGCGGATAACTTCTAGTAGGTAACAAGGCTATTGACGTGGGGGAAAATCACACAACAGACTAGCAGGCTATACGGGTGAGTTTATAGTGCGGCGAGGAACCCTGTGCCTTTACAGGCCTCAAAATAACCAGTCAGCGCTAAGAATTATCAGATCGGAAATCTCCCGATCACCTCATTGTATTCCCGCTGTGCATCGCTCATTGCCAGTCGAGAATAGATTTCTAGTGACTGGCGGCTCGCATGCCCGGAGTATGGCTGGATTGCAGCATCATCGATCCCTTGTTTCTTCAACCAGGTCAGTAGGAAGTGGCGCAATTTGTGGGGTGATATCGCCTGGGCGAACCCTGCCGCCTGGCTGTAGCGTGCCAGGATCTTACGCACACCACGCTCACTGTAAGGCTTCTTCCAACTCGACTCAAAGAGGTAACTGGCATCTTTGTGGCGCATCGTCTGTATGTGCAACCCCAACGCCTCTTTGAACGTCGCCGGGAATGGCACCCGCCGGTCTTTGCCCCCCTTGCCACCGTTGATGCTGATTTGGCACTGCCCAAGGTCTATATCGGCAAGCTGAATCTTCACCAACTCGCCGACACGTACTCCTGTGACCAATAACAGCTTGATCAATATTACGTCCTGCAGATTCTTGCTCTCCCACACCACTCGGTAGTAGCGCTGTATTTCCTCCTCTGTTGGTACGTAGGGCAGTTTCTGCTGCTGACGAGGAACCTTAATCTCCAGTTCCGTTCGCAGATGTCGGAACAACTCCTTCATATATATGTAGTCAGGCCGCTCTCCCCGCAGATACTTTGCTAACTCCTTTGCCTTCTTGCGCGCCGGTGTTCGGGAGGTTCGTACCGATGTCTTCGTTGCTGTTCCTTCGGTTTCTTTGCTTGCTGTAAGTTCTTTGTTTACGTCATTCTCCAATCTGCTCATACAACAGCCTCCATCAAGGGCAATCGCTCCTCCATGTTCAAGCGGAACAGACCATATGGGTTGATATGGCTGTAGATCAGAGGAGTGAGTGCTCGCAGGTCTTCCGGCTTCATTCGCTCAAGCCAACCCTCCTCGCCAAGCACCTCCTGCAACATCAGTGTGTTAACGTAGACCAGGCAATTCTGCACCAGGTGCAGTGCAAGCAGACCGAGTTCCTGGTCGTCCCGGCTGTTGCTGGCTAACTCTCCACCTCGCCCATAAAAGATGAAGCCGTTTGCTGAATTCCAATTCTCGATAACGTTCAATCCCTCGTGGATTTCCCGCCGCAGTGCTTCTGAACGTAGGTAGCGACAAAGGAAGATAGTCTTTATGGCCTTTCCCAGTTCGGCTAGTGCTTGATAGGTCGGGTGTTGCAGGTTGTTGCGAGTGAAGCGTCGCAGAATTGCCTCCGTTTCGGCGGTTCCCAGACGCAAAGCAGTTGCGTACTTCATCATTTGATCGTACTGCTGACGGATCAGGTCCCACTGAATAGGTCTGGTGAGGATCAACTGCAGATTTGGGTATGCGTCAGGTTTTCCGATGTCTGGGCGGTAGAGTTTCTGCGCGTGAATAGCCTTGAGCCTGGGCAACAGGTCGAAATTCAAGAGCTTGCAGAAGGCAAACGCTACCTCCGACTGGCCATGGGAGTCGACGAAGTTGCGCTCAACCTCCATCGTGGTGCAATGCCGAAGCAAGCCTTCCAGCATGGCGGCCACCTCAGAGGACGAACAACTCTTGAGTTGCGAGTAGATACAAACCGTACTCTTCTCCACTGACCAATACACCATAACCCCGGGGCCGCGGTAGCGGATATGCCACTCGGTCAACAGGTTCTGGTCCCATGCTCCGAATTTCTTGGAGTCAGACACGCATGTCGTCGTGCCCTCGCCCCATATCTGGGGTAGACGCTGAGCGAAAATCGCGTTGGCCACTGTGGCATTGGCAGCGCGTAACTGCTCACGATCCAGGAAGCGGCGCCGCACATATTGTAGATCCTTGTACGCTTCTCCATGGTCACCGGCGCAGACCCGCTTGAGACCGGTATTGGTGCCCAGCGCATACAAGCACAAGAGCAAGCGCTTTTGCAGCGTTGAGCGGTCGAGCACTTCCCATGCGGTCGCGCTCTTGAAGTGATTGGTGAACCCAACACGTAGGTCCGTTTCCTTCAGGATATCCAACAGAGAGGTCATAGGCCAACGGGCGAAGACGGCAGCTTTTAGCTGGTTCAGGTTACGAGGCTCCGGCTGCGCATCGAGCGGGGTTAGAGATATCCAACCGCCACCACGGTTCAAAAGGCGCACCTTCTGATTCTTGGGTAACGTTCGGTCCAGTTCCCCTAACTCATGGGTCAATTGTTGCTGTAGGTCATGGATGAAGCTCTCCACATCTAATGGCTTCTCTAACGCTTCGTAGTAGGCAGCACGGTGTATATCGAAGTCGGGCGGCAAGTCCTCTTCAGGATTACGGTAGTGATCGGCGCCCAGCACCCATATTTCTTTACAACGCAGCCTCTCGCGTAACGTTTCCAGCACGCATAGCTCATAGTTGATGCGGTTCAGGCGAGGCTGACCGTACTTGTCTTCACCGATAACTATTGGCCTCCAGGGTGACCGGATGACCCCTTCAATCGGCACGGTTTCTCCTGGTGGATAGTATTGGATGCTGCTCTCAGCGTATTTCTTCAGCAATGCGAGGGCGGAGACCAGCGGTCGATGCACATTGTTATTGGAGTGGAACTCTAGCACCTCCAGGATACGAGGCACCATACGGCGGTAGTGGTGGCTGTATGAGGAGCGCATACGCAGATGGACCTCCTGTTGATAGGTGCGGCTCGCTTTGTACTCCTCAGATACATGGCGCAGGGTTTCCTCACTTACTACAGGGAAGGCGACTTCTTTGACCAAGCCGTCTGGATTGGCAACCAATGCACCGGCCAATTGGCCGAACATGGCGTTCTTACCCTCGACCTTACGCAACTCGGCCACAAACTGCTGGGTAACCTTCTTCTCAGCCCGCGCTCCAATAGCATGTACAATATCTATGAGCAGTTCCACCAGGTTGTCTGTGATCTCCTGTCGGCGCAGATAGCAGTAGGCGGCAACCAGCGTGTAGCGAATGTTGTCGGGGTGGCGGCGTAGTTCGTACAGTTCTTCGGCGACAGCACGCTGGCGATAGCCGGTCAGTACTTTCGGAGAAAGCCCGGCAAACAGGCTGGCCGGTAAATCCAATTCACGTAGTCGAGCTAGCTTACCTATCTCGGTCAGTGCGCTTTCGAGGCTTGGTCGGCCAGGGTCATGCCGCAACTCCAGCCAGAAGGGGCGGTCGTCAAGCTCGTTGTAATTGGAACTGTTTACGCTGTTTGCTGCTTCAACACTCACACTACTCATACTTGCTGACATAGACCTAGAGGTGGTCACATGCAACAACTTCTGGAGACTCTGCTTGGTAGTTACGGACAAGCGCCCGGAGATGTCTACGAACAGGCGCTCCTCATAGGTGTGGAAAGCCGAGCGGATTAGGCGCATAATGGGATCAGGCGCAGGAGGCTCGATGTGCAACTGCCGGAAGCGAGCATAGACCAGTTCCTTGAGGTGTTCAATATCCTGGTCCTGAGCGAGTACATAATTGCAAAGCCAATCACTCACCTCCTCTGTATCCGCTCGCAAGGCCTCACGAAAGCCAAAGAAGTCGCGGATTTGCACGCGGTGATTGCTAATCATGCGGCCACGCCAGTCGTAGCGCAGGTATTCGTCGGCTTCCACGCTCACCTGTTTGGCAACATAGCTAACGACCAGGCGAGGGATTTCGTTCTTGGCTTGGGGAAAGCGAGCTTCTAATTGGAAGAACTTGAGCAGAACGGCGAAGCCGAGGCGTGTGGGGCCGGTTTTGTTACCCATCAACTCCAGTTCCTTGGGCAACAGGGTCCAGTGCTCGACCAGTTCTTCGGTAGTCCAGTTGCGCTTCATCAGGTTTCACTCTCAGACTTGAGGTGCGGCAAGCAGTTTGCAGAGAAGTTCCCATAAGACATGGTGACGGCACTTCCTGTTCGCTTCGCCGGTACCGCCGAGTATATCTTCTTGAGCGAGTGAGCACAAATCAGGCGTGAGCCAGCCGTTCCTCAGGCACGGGCACAGACTCGACAAAGTGAAAATGTGCATAAGTTCCAACTCCAAAACGGAGAAGGGAACCGAATACCTCTTTGGACATACCCGCTTTCGACCCGTTACATTGCGTCAAAATGCAGCATTGTTGGGTTTACCCCATATAAGCGCCACGCTCATTCTCCGATGAGTACGGCTTAGTTTCTGGTTCATGGTTTCGTCGCTCCTCTTTTGCTCTGCAAAATCGCATGACATACGATCGAGCAAATACTTCGAAGTGTGTTTGAGAATAGAGTTTACAGCCACGACTGAGGTCAATTGGTTGGCGCGTTCATCATGAAGTATGCTGGCGCAAGCCCTGTACATGGGCAATTCGGCTCACAGTCGGGGTTGAAGGATAGCAAAGCTAACAGAGAGCCATCAGGAGACCATTTGGGCCGCATCATCTCTGCACCGCTACTCATAAAAGGGCCGGGCCCGGTACCAATTGACGTCTTCTTGCGCTCTGGGACGTTGACCACATATACTTGGCTCTCCCGTGGAGGGCAAGGACTCGTGTCACCGTCGCATCCACCGTCTATGACAGAGAAGGCAAGCAGACTGCTGTTAGGGCTCCAAACAGCATCGTAACCACTGTGACCAGGCGGCGTAACGACCACCCATTGAAGTCCATCCGCACTGATCATCACACCATACAAATCGCCGTTAACGATCGCACTGGCATATATCCAGTTTGCATCAGGGGACCAGCTAAAGACTTCCCATCCCATCCCAGGTTGGGTGAGTTGAAGGCGGTCACCGGTCAACAGGTTCAGCAAATAAATGGTTTGAGGTGTCGATCCAACAAATGGCGTATCGGTAGTTTGTTGGCTGGTGGCATATGCCAACCATTGACCTCCTGGTTTCACAGCACCAGTTTCCATATAGGGCACATTGAGGGTGGATACGACTCCCCCGCTAGCTTCCAGGGTAACCAGTTGCTCACCACCTACATAGCCGTCGCGCAATGGACCACCTGTGACCCCGCTTGCTCTGATTGCGCTCCACCAACGAATCTGAGATAGTCCCAACGTAGCAGGCGCAGCGGTTATTTGGGGTGCTTGGCCGGGAGTGAATTGCATTGCATAGCCCGGTACAAACAGGGTATTGCCCTTTGGCATCTGATCATCAAGGATACTGTAATTCGCAGCTGGGTCATAGGTATCGATTAATGTAGCATTAGAACCATCAATATCTGACCAGTACAAGTTCCCCGATATCGTCATGTATACGAGTTTGTCGCCCGTCGGAGCAAAAGCAAGGGAATGTACTGGTTCTGGACGATCAACCGAGATCTTTTCGCCGAGGTTTAGGTTCGCGTTGACGAGCAGAGTTGACGTTGTAGGCGTGACAATAGTTGCGGCCCCCAAAGATGCAGGAAGAGGTGTGTTGGAGGGGACGGGTCGCGATGGCGTCACTTCAGGAATAATAGTAGGCTCCTGAGTGCCTGGTGGAAGCGGTACCTGCGCCACATTGCCACCCTGAGATGACTGATCCTTGCTCCCAGCGGATTGACCAGTCCCACGCGACAAAATGCCTGCAAGCGCTATCGCCATGGCCAACCCAAGCAGCAGAGTAAAAAGCAAGCCTCTGGTGAAATCCTTGTAACTTTCGCTTCGCATAGTAGCCTCCTGTTTTACCCGTGTAGAACAGTTGAGGGCGCCGCAAGGTACTCAGCAAACCGATAGCTCAGAGCGTCATTAGCTAATACCCAATCACCAACTGTCCGCCATTAGTAAGTTACATATCAATGCTCCGAACTGCATGGTTGGTTTACTGTAGCTTAACGAGCATTAGTAATAATACGGGTAACAGAATGGTGAAGGATTGGTGAAAATCGATACGTGAGTAATCACTATTCTTGATGCCAATCAATAACCAAGGCCAAGGTGTACTTTATAAGTGATTGGGGAATGCACTAAAAAGCCGTGGATATCACGAGAGTAGTCCATAACGGGGCCTATACAACAGCGGCATTTGCCACAACGGTTATAGGCCAGAACCCCCATCCGCGTCAAGTTAAGCAATTCACAAACTGAATAAAGGAACCCTTTTTGGCATGATAGGAGGTAGCAAACCCAATCCTACAGCCGAAAGGAGTTCCTGATGCCTGAACTTACCCCAAGTACTGCTGTCTTACAAACCCTCGCCTCCCAAGAAGGGGGAGCAGTGAAAAGTCGGGGGCATACCTCCCATGATTTGTGGTATGCTGAAGCGCCAGTAGGCTCATGTGTGGCACTCATGTGGCTACATCGGCTATCCGCCTGTATCAGGACCGGAAAACGTTCGTTTCTTAGAGCGCCGCCATCCGCCCTGTTTCAGTTCATCGAAGCCATAGTGCGAGTTGCATACAGCACGGGAGTCGAACGTGAGCAACTTAAGCAACGATCCGATGCACTGCGGCAATGTATTGGTTGGCTTGAACAACTGGAGCAAGGAAAGCAGGTAGCAGTAAATCTGCGACTGGAGACAGACCCCAAACCGAATATGTGCCATTCGATGGGGAAACGGATACGCAGGATCTTGGGTCGGATCGCCTCAGATGTGGATGAGTTGGCCGGCACATGGGAAGGAAGGGTGGAAGCTCAATCCGGACCTTCCGGGCCTTTGGGGCCTGAAGAAACTGAAGAAGCAAGACATCGACGTAGGTTAGCGGAACCATCGGAACCGCCAGAGCAGAAACGACGACTGAGTCTACGCGAAGAACGGATGCTGCTCCGGACTGAGGCAGGTTTACCACCCGAGTAAGCTCCGCTAACCAGGCACTATGTTCACCAAACTGAACAGCTAAACGTACTTCTCTGCTCCGTTGCTACTCATACCCCGGCTAACACTAGGCGTTATGCTGATAGCTGGCGATGCTGTTAGTTCAGTCACTAACGCTACTTCTGTCGGCCGCTTATGATCGGAGTTTGCTGAGAACACGATTACAGCCGCTATTATAGCCAGAAATATCAACAAAAGCCCCATAAATGGGCTGATGCCATGAGTATTCACACCTGACCTCCTAAGCGAGTGAGAAAGGCTCTTTACTCAGATAACAGAAAGGCCAGTCAGACAAGCCCGTTCGTCATTTGCTGGCTTAACTATAACAGAGTTTATGTTTGGACTGCACCCCTATATAAGCTGCATGAATTGAAGGGGGAATACTTCACCGAAGCGACAGTGCAAGCCAGGCAACTCCCCACAATAGCCGCAGACTGGCTCATTTTCCTCGCCGATATTAGCTATGAGTGGGCTGTTTATGAGATAGGAGCCACCAAAGGGGCGGATACATACTATATTTTCGGCGGGCAACCCGAACCAGAAAATGTCTTCCTACCCATGGAGCAATTCGGCCTGGACAACTTCGCCAAATAGCAGAGGAGCGCCAAATATCTCTGAAAGGGAAGTGCACCGTTTTGGGGGGATATGCAAAAACCCCCATCTTACCCCGAATAGGCGTTGAGGGGGAGCCTTTCCACACGAGCAGCCAGTTGTGACACAGCAGGTTGGCTGTAAAGGCGGGTGGTATTGAGCGAACTGTGCCCCAGCAGCGTTGCCAACCCAACCACGTCTCCGGGGTATATAGATAGGTAGCTTCGTGCAAATGTGTGGCGCAGGGAATGAACGCTCGTCTCTTGCGGGACCAGCGTGCCCGCTGCCTTCACAAGCTCGGCCATCATCTGACCTATGGCCGAGCTTGTGAGCGCTCCGCCTTTACGGCTCAACCACAACGGCTCAAGAGCCTGCGCAGTTCCTGGCTTGGGCCACTTTGCGGCCAGTGTCTTGAGGAGCACCTTCAGTGATACCTTCTCTTTCTTCTCCCACATCTCCCCACCCTCAGTACCTTCCAGATCAAGTCGAGGCGCAACGTAGACAGCCAGCGCCTCACGAGCTGAAGCATTGAGCGGCACAGAGCGAGCTTTGTTACCCTTGCCTGCTCGGATCAAGAGCATGCCACTGCGCTCCCCGAAAGTGACGTCTCCGAAGTGCAGGCCGCTGCACTCGCTCAAGCGGATACCTGTCTGCAGCAGCACCTGGACAATGGCATAGTTGCGCTCCGTCTCATTGGAGGCTTGAGCCTGCCGAAGAAGAGCATTGACCTGAGAGCTGTTCAGCCCTTCTCGCTTAGGACTGCTCCCAGTAGCATCTTTACCCCTACTCACCAGTTTCACCCGAGAGGATGGGTCGGACGTCAGATAGCCCTGATCAACCAGCCAGCTGCACCAGGCGCGTAGAGCGCTGACGCGCAGGTTGATGGTGCTGACCGACTTCTGTTGTTCGTGCTGCAGATGGTTGCGGTAACCGATTAGCGCGATAGGCGTTAGTGCCTCCAGTTGCAATGGCGCACCCTCCACTTCCCCTCCGCCTTCTTCCTGCTCGTACCAGTCGAGGAAGCGTAGCACTGCCTCCGCATACTTCTCGACGGTGCCGGGTGAACGATCCTGCTCTTGCAAGTACCGTCGCCACTCCTCCAGTTGCCCCAATAGCCGCTCTTGAGTCCACTCCAGACGACCCTTCCTGATTGGGATTGCCTGTTTTACTGGTTTCACTGGTTCCATTTCCGCTATCCTTTCCCTCTCAATCTACCGCCGATGCCCCGCCGATACCATCGGAAGATATTTCCCGCTGTTATTCTTGCTTCTTAACAGAGCTTAGCAGCCCTCGAAGTTGCGGTTGCCAGGCATGGACAACATCTCTCAAGGAGTATACAACAGAGGGTAAACAGAAAGAAATGGTAATTTCACGGTAACACATCGGCTTATCAGAAATCGGGCAAGAGCAACAAGAAAGGAGTTTGCAGCAATGAAACAACAACCAGAACCAGCACCAAAGCCAGCACCACAAGGACCATCCGACCGAGTGGCCCGAAAGGACCCGCCGAACCCGGATGTCGGAGCTCTCTCCGAGCAAATACGAGACGAGCTTTTCCGGCGTCTTGCTCTGCTCGGGGATCTGGCAGATCGGGAACGATTGAGCAATCCCAGTTTGAAGGAGCGTGCTCAAGAGGTAGGGGTGTCATATCGCACTCTACGACGCTACCACACCCGCTACCGGCGCTACGGCCTGGTAGGTCTCGCTCCTCGTGCTCGCACCGACAAGGGTAAGCGCTACACAATCAGCCCCCAAATGGCCCAAATCGTTGAGAGCCTGAGACTGACCCACCGCGATGCACCGGTTCGCCATGTGTATGAGCTGGCCTGCCAGTATGCCGCAACCGCTGGAGAAGCAGTGCCCAGCCCCTACCAGGTTCGCTCCATTTGCGCACAGATTCCGGAGCCGATTCGATTGCTCGCCGACGGGCGAGAAGGGGAGTTTCGCAACCGCTACCGCCTGACCTACCCCTTACGTCATGACCCTCATCGCATCGTCTGGCAGATTGACCACAAGGATCCTCTGCACGTGATGGTACGTGACCTCAGAGCACCCTCTCACCGGCGTCCTTCAGGAGAAGTGCGACCATTCCTAACGATGGTGGTTGACAGCGCTTCTCGCTTGGTGATGGCCGGACTGTTTAGCTATGACGAACCCAATCGCTTTACGGTGGCCGCTGCCATTCGCGATGCCATGCTAGGAGGGCTCACCAATGAGCACAAGCTGTTTGGAGGCGTGCCCGACGAGATATGGATCGACAACGGCAAAGACTTGGTCGCTCACCACGTTTACCAACTGGTCGAGGGGTTGGGTATCAAGCTGATTGCAGGACCTCCCCATGCGCCGGAGATACGTGGCGTAGTCGAGCGGCTGCACCAAACGCTAGATACAAGGCTTTGGTCTACGCTCCCCGGCTATGTGGGCTCCAATGTCGTGGCGCGCAACCCCAGGGCTAAAGCCGAGCTTACCATTTCCCAGCTCAACGAGCACTTCCGAGCGTTCATCGACCGCTACCACAACGAGGTCCACAGCGAGACTGGACAAACACCTCTGGAGTTCTGGCAGCAACACGCCACCCCAATCCCTGTGGATGAACAACTCCTGCGCTTGCTCGACATGTTGCTCAAGGAGCCTGCCACCAGGCGAGTGCATAAGGATGGGATCAAGTATGCCGCGGAGCGTTATTGGCACCCGGAGTTGTCAGTGCTCGTTGGCGAGGATGTGTTGGTGCGGGCTGCTCCCCATTACACGGCTCCAGACGAGATCGAGGTGTTCTTCGAGGGGAAGTGGCGCTGCACGGCTTTCGCACTCAGTTCCCCACAAGGTCAGACGCTTGAGCGCCAGGTGATCGTTGAAGCACAGCGCCGACAGCGCGCGCATGCTCGTAGCCGCATTAAGGCTGCCCGCGAGACCGCCATTGATGTCTACCAAACGCTCGAGTCAGCTTCGCCTTCTTCACCTGTCCCATCTGCCTCCTCCGCTCCCGCCTCTAAACAACAGAGCAGGCGACAACCAGCCTACACCCTCGACACACTCGACGCTCCAAGTGTTCTTCCAACAACCCGTCAGCCTGACCTGTTTGATTTCCTCATCGCCCAGCAAACCCAGCAGACCCAGCAGACTGGCCAGAACAATCCCAAAGGAGAACTCGGATGGAATCCATGACCTCGATGATCCCAGAATATGCCGACGACCTCGACTTCGAGAACCGCCTGCCGTTCGGCCAGGCACCCATCATGACCAACAGCGTCCAGCGCTTCCACGCCTGCATGCAGTTTATCATGCAATCCCGTGAGCAGACCGGTTATGCCACCATGGGCCTCGTCACCGGCGATGCAGGCCTTGGCAAGACCATCGCTATTCAGACGTATCTGCAGGATCTCAAGCCAAGAGCTTACAGCGGCTTTCCTGCCTGCGTCAGCATCAAAGTCAGCCCACGCTCCACCGCTAAGGCCCTCGCCAAAACGCTGATCACGACCCTCAACGGCGAACGCGGCGGGTACAACGTCTATGACATGGAAGGTATGGTCGCACAAGCCATCCGGCGTAATGACCTGGACCTGGTGTTGGTTGATGAGGGAGACTGGCTGAACGTAGAGAGCTTTGAGATGCTGCGTCACATCTTCGACCGCACCGGCTGCCCCATCGTGGTTGTGGGGCTGCCTCGTATCCTGAGGGTGATCAACCGCCATGAGAAGTTCGTGAGCCGCATAGGGTTGCACATGGAGTTCCTGCCCCTCACCCAGGAAGAGGTGCTGACCACTGTGCTGCCTAGCATGACCCTGCCGCTATGGCAATACGATGTCGACAACCCTGCGGACCAGCAAATGGGTGTCCAGTTGTGGCAGCGAGTATGCCCTTCATTCCGGAAGTTGCGTGTGGTGCTGCAATATGCCAGTCAAATCGCATGTGCACGAGAGGCGGAGAGGATCACGCCTGAAATCCTGGCCGAGACACTCCGCCTCATACTGATCCCACAAT
Organism: uncultured Chloroflexia bacterium; assembly: GCA_963797095.1. Lineage (GTDB taxonomy): Bacteria > Chloroflexota > Chloroflexia > QHBQ01 > JADMIH01 > JADMIH01. The sequence continues at coordinate 93,338 of CAWCNY010000003.1, forward strand.
TACCATCATTGCGACAAGGACCACGCGAGCCTGGAAGATCGCAAGGTTCGCAAAGCCCACAAGACGGAGTTTGTGCGGTCGGAGCGACCGGACCTTACGAGGCGGCGTCGGAGCAACGGCCATCCAAACGACAAGCTAAACGACCACCCAGGCGAGTATCACACAATGAGGCCCTAACCCAATGAGAACGAACCCGTTTAGCATCGCAGATGCTCCCCCCTGGCTCTCAGATCTGGAAGGTTCGGAGCAGCCTGCCAAACTACCGAGACAACTAAGGCAACTGGGAATGGTCCCGCACATCCTGGGGCGATTACTTGAAGTGGCCGAGGCTATCCCGCGACTGTACGATGCGCTTCCCTGGCTCAGAGACATGAGTGTGGAGGCACTAATCACGGAGCGCTATTCGAGGGCACTGTTCTCAAACTCCTTGGGCTTCTCAGACCGAGATCAGTTGTCTTCAGAGCCAGAGCCAGAGCCAGAACCAGAGCTGGAGCAGGAGGCGACCCTGACCACCTTCTTCCGGGAGGTAACTGAGCCGGTAGCTGGGATGATCGAAGCCCTCTACGTTTCGCCTTTGCTTCGTGAGAGACATACGGTCTGGGAGATCGTTGGTCGGATGGCGCGATCTGCGCGTGAGAATGCATTACCTGAAGACGTAGTGACAGGTGTCTGTGCCAGCGTCCTTCGCGAGCGCGCTGCGGTGCTGAGAAAAGGGATACAACCACGACCAGCAAACTGGAAGGTCACCTGGCGTCCAACATCGGTGTGCATACGGTGGCCGACACGGTGGCCACGTCGGCCACTTCCGCTCGATCCTCCTGTGAACTCGTTTGTGGTTGTGGTGACGGAGGAAACGACCGGCGAAGGAGGCAGAGCCCCAAGGGGAGGTAGAGTTGGGGCAGAAGGCAATGGGAGAGAGGGAGAAGTGCGAGAAAGGGTGCTGGCCTTTCGTTGCACACCTGGTGTACCTGGTACTGGTATCTGTGGTGCCCGTGATACCTGCGGCGTCATTGACATTGAGGCCCTCGAAACTGCCATGGAGCTGGCTCTTTACGACGCGTTGGCGTTCCCCCTCTCGGCTGAGGGCCGGTTCGTATGGTCTCCCTGGCACATTTCTCCGCCAACGCATCTTTATGTGCAGGCTCCTATGCCTAAAGCAATTCGACAAGCAGCGAGTGTGTGGCGCATCAAGGCGGAAGAAATCATCCAACCAGGGTCGCAACGAGATTCAGAGCGTAAGAAGGATCGGGAGTGCGAGTGGGAATGGGGGTGGGAATGGGAATGGGAGAGGGACCTGACTGGCAGGGTGCTCGATCCTCTTCAGTATCTACGTATCCTGGACCGAGTATGTGAACGAGCATGCGGCAATGCACCCTTCCTGGCAAAGCAACAGGTAACCCGTAACCTGGGCTGGCACATGCTTCCTGAGCACGATCCTCTTATGCACTGCCCAGGCCTCGGAGAGTTACTTCCCTCATATCCTGCGGTGGTGGGAGGGGACGGAAGCGTGGAATGGAACGAGTGGCACTACCGTGACTACGACGAGAACGTACTGCGCTACTTCCCAGGGTCACGCGTCACGATCCGTCCATCTCCACTCGCTGAGGCGGCGGTGTTGGTGTACTGGCGCGGCTCGGTTCTTTGTTACGCGGTGGCCGAGGAACTACGTCACGAAGATGGTAGCTACCGCCCTTACTGGTTTCCGTACCCACGCCTCGGCGAGTGATATCTATCATCTCACTCTAGCTCACTAGCTCACTTACTCACTTTTCCAAAGTGGAAAAGCATACCAAACTACCTGGCACGATGGTAGGCTATTTCGCGCGTCTGTATTACCAGCAAACCCGTACACAGGCGGAGAATGGTTCACATATGAACCAGGGACAACGAAAGCCGCAAATCGGGGACACTCAAAATTGCACTCAGGTGTAACGTTAGCCTTTGAGTTGCACTGATTTGTGGCTTTGAGTTGCACTGGTTCAGTGCTAAACAATTGGCTGGGCCTGGCTCGCCGCTGATGAAGGTAGGACAGGACGGTCGCTGGTCATTCCTGATCATTCACCCAACCGAGGGTAGGGGAACCAGTATGAGCGGCATGTGCCGTCCTCGTGGCGTAATTCCTCGGCAACCGCATAACACAGGATCAATCCTCGCCAGTAGACCACAATAACAGCCTCATTTAGCGGGGAGCATCTGACCCTGACGTGGGCGTGCTGGAAATAGCGCAACACGTCCGCCTGGTAGTCTCGATAGTGCCAACCATGCCCGCCACGCGGCCATTCAATGCTTCCATCATCGCCCACCTCTGCGGGATAAGACGGGAGCAGTTCTTGGAGGCCTATGTAGTTCAGCAGCGGGTCATGGTCGGGGTGCATGCTCCAAAGCCAACCCTGACGGTGTATGACCCGCTGTTTGGCGAGGAAGGGTGCATAGCCATAGGTCCTCTCCAGTGCGCGGTCCAAAATACGCATGTAGTGGAGAGGATCGAGCACTCGGCCGACTAACTCCTTCTCCCACTTCTCCCATTCTTCTTCTCGTTCGCCGACCCAGTCTGTTGCCTCTCTTTCCGGTGGGCTACCAACTTCTTCAATCTGTTCTACCTGCTCTACCTGCTCTACCTGCATACCCCACACACTGGCTGCCTCCCTGATCGCTCCGGGTACCGGCATCTGCACGCGCAAAAGCGTCGGTGGACAGATGGGTCCGTTGTACTCCCCATCTCTGGAGCGTGAGAAGACCAGTGCGTCGTAGAGAGCCAAGGTCTTCGCAGTTTGGAGGCATTCAGCAGTTTCACGGGGACCAGAACCGAGACCGGCGTCAGTATCGGCATCGGCATCGGCATCGGCATCGGCATCGGTATCGGTGTCCCAAAGATGAGTAGGATCAGGCAGACAACGGAACGCCAACACCTTGCCGGTTTGTTGGAGCCCAACACCTGCCTTGTGGGTGATTTCTTCCCGCACCACAACCAGCAGTGAGTTTCCGGCTGCGTCAGTATCGTCAGTATCGTCAGTATCGTCAGTATCGTCAGTATCGTCAGTATCGTCAGTATCGTCAGTATCGTCAGTATCGTCAGTGTCACGGTCAGCTTCATGGTCACGATGCATAGGCTGCTGAATTGACTGTTGGAGTGGCTTCTGAACTGGCCATTGCAGTCGGATTGGTATACTCCGCCAGGTAATCGTCCAGATAGCCGGGTGTGGCCGAGGCCGGCATTCGCTCAGGGTAATGAGACGACTGCGAGTAAGGCTAGCGCAAAGAGCTATCACCACATCCATTGGCAACGGCTTTACCCCTGCGGCCCCAGCCATGCGGCGCAGGATCTCCCAGACAGTGCGAGTATCCAGCAGCAATGGGGAGGAGTAAAGGGCCTCGACCATCTCCGCTATGGACTGGGTTACCCTGGCGAAAAAGGCCAGCATAGCAACTGCTGTCTTGGGGGTCTTCGGAACTGCTGGACAGGATACTCCCCCTGGCGTCACTTTGGTTCGCAAGTCCTTGGTTCGCAAGTCCAACAGGTCCAACAGGTCCGACGGGTCTGAAGAGCGGGAGGGGTTGAGAGAGGGCGAGGAGCAGGGGGAGCAGGGGGAGCAGGGAATGTACGGAAAGCGTGCTTCTGCCTTACGCTGCACGAGCAACTCCCACAAACTTACCTCCTTGAGCCAGGGTAGTACCTCATACAGATCAGGTTCATACTCGGCCACGTCGAGCAATCGACCAAGCAGGCGCGCAAGCTGCTGGACCTCTTGTTCTTGGAGTTGCTCGGTGCGCTCGATGCCGTCTTCTGAGCGTTGCAGCGGCCATGCAAGCGGCCGAGCAAGTGGCCAAGCAGGAGCACCCGTGACGTTGAACGGGTTCACCCTCATCGGGTCCATTAGGAAATCGCCTCTTGCCCAGGTTGCCCGGCTGTTGCCTTGGGTGTTGTCTTCGATGTCCGAGTTGCCCGGGATCCATGCGGTGGCCGTTGCTCGGACGCTGCCTCGTAAGGCCCTGTCTCGTGAGGCCCGCTCGTCGAAACCCCGCCTTGTGGTCCTTGCCGCAGCTTGGGCAAGTGCGGGATCAGTATCAAGTGCAGCGTTTCGGCCAGGCTCTCCTGGGTGATCCGCTCTGCCCCTCGTGCGCACGCTATCTGGCTGGCATATTGCAGCACCACCCTCAGCTTCCGAAACGACGGACATACCCTCTGCCACAACTGGATGCCCATCTGCCGGTCCTCGGGGTTATCGGCGTCATAATGCCATAGCGGAAGGGTCATGCTAGGTAGCACAGCGGTCAACACCTCTTCCTGGGTGAGAGGCAAGAACTCCATGTGCAGACCGATGCGGCTCACGAACTTCTCGTGGCGGTTGATCACCCGCAGAATTCGGGGAAGCCCCACAATCACGATGGGGCAGCCGGTTCGGTCGAAGACATGGCGTAAGAACTCGAAGCTCTCCACGTTCAGCCAGTCTCCCTCATCAACCAGCACCAGATCCAGGTCGTTGCGCCTGATGGCTTCCGTGGCTACCTTTTCCATGTCGTAGACGTTGGAGTTGCATCGGTCCCCGCTCAGGGTGCTGACCAATGTCCTGGCTAGAGCCTTGGCAGTGGAGCGCGGGCTGACCTTGATCCCCACACAAGAGGGGAAGCCGCTGTATGCACGGGGCTTGAGGTCTTGTAGGTAAGTCTGAATGGCAATCGTTTTGCCCAATCCTGCATCGCCTGTGACGATACCCATGGTGGCGTAGCCGGTCTGCTCGCGTGATTGCAAGATGAACTGCATGCAGGCGTGGAAGCGCTTGACGCTGTTGGTAATGATCGGTGCCTGGCCGAACGGCAGGCGGTTCTCAAAATCGAGGTCATCGGCATATTCGGGGATCATCGTGGTAGTTGGGGACATAGGGTTCATGGGGGTCATAGGAGTTCTCCTTTCGGATTGATCTGGTCAGTTTGTTCGGCCTGCTGGGTTTGCTGGGCCACGAGGAAATCGAATAGGTCTGGCTGGTGAGTTGCCAGGGCTGTTTGGGATGGTGGGCCTGTTTGAAGGTTTAGAGGCAGGTCTAGCGCATGTAGCGCATGAGTTGGTTTCTTCTTGCCTTGTTGGTTGGAGGGGGCAGCAGTCTGGAGCGGAGCCCGGAGCATCTTGTCTACCTCATGTGCGTCCTCGTGTGCAGCCTTGATGCGGCTACGAACATGTGCCCGCTGCCGGCGTTGTGCTTCGACAATTACCTGGCGCTCAAGCGTCTGCCCTTGTGGGGAACTGAGTGCGAAGGCCGTGCAGCGCCACTTTCCCTCGAAGAACACCTCAATCTCGTCTGGGGCCGTGTAATGGGGAGCAGCGCGCACCAACACGTCCTCGCCGACCAGGACCGACAACTCCAGGTGCCAGTAGCGCTCTGAGGCGTACTTGATCCCATCCTTGTGCACCCGCCTGGTCGCCGGCTCTTTCAGCAGCATATCCAGCAAGCGCAGGAGTTGATCATCTACAGGAATTGGAGTGGCGTTGCGCTCCCAAAACTCAAGAGGTGTCTGACTGGTCTCGCTGTGGGCCTCATGCACTTCGTGGTGGTAGCGATCGATGAATGCCCGAAAGTGTTCATCGAGTTGGGAGATGGTAAGCTCGGCTTTGGCCTTCGGGTTGCGCTCTGCGACGTTTGAGCCCACATAGCCGGGGAGGGTGGACCAAAGCCGCGTGTCCAGCGTCCTGTGCAGCCGCTCGACGATACCCCGTATCTCCGGGTCGTGTGGAGGTCCGGGGACCAGCTTGATACCCAACCCTTCCGCCAGTTGATAGACGTGGCGAGCGACCAGGTCTTTGCCGTTGTCGATCCATATCTCGTCAGGCACGCCTCCAAAAGCCTTGTGTTCATTAGTGAGCATTGCCTCTCGGATAGCGGCGGCCACCGTGAAGCGGTTAGGCTCGTCGTAGCTGAATAACCCGGCCATCACCAGGCGGGACGCGCTGTCGACTACCATCGTCAGGAATGGCCGCACTTCTCCTGAAGTTCGCCGGTGAGAAACTGCTCTTAGGTCGCGCACCATCACGTGGAGGGGATCCTTGTGGTCGATCTGCCAGACGACACGATGAGGATCATGCCGTATGGGGTAGGTCAGGCGGTATCGATTGCGGAATTCCCCCTCTCGTCCATCAGCGAGCAGTCGCACCGGCTCCGGTATCTGAGCGCAGATGGAGCGGACCTGGTAGAGAGTAGGTGGCGCTTCCCCCGCTGCAGATGCATACTGGCAGGCTAGCTCATACACGTAGCGAACCGGGGCATCGCGATGGGTCAGCCGCAGGCTCTCAACGACCTGGGTCATGTGAGGGCTGAGGCCATGAGGTTTGCCTCTGTCGGTACGAGCACGAGGAGCAAGGCCTGCTAAGCCGTAGCGCTGGTAGCGGGTGTGGTAGTATCGCAATATGCGAACAGACACTCCTACCTCTCGTGCCCGCTGGTCAAGGGTGGCATTGCTAACCCGTTCTCGTTCAGCCAGATCCCCGAGCAGAGTGCGCCGACGGAAAAGCTCCTGGAGGTCCTGCTCGGAGAGAGCGCCAATATCCGGGTTGGGAGCGTCCCTTGGGGCCACCCGGTCGGACGGTCGTTGTGGTGCTGACTTTGGTTCTAGTCCTGGTTCCCGTTGTTGTTTCATCGTTCCAACCTCCTTTCAACCTCTTCCTTGGTGAAGAGGAAATCGATATTTCTTGCTGTCGCTCCCTGTTGTATACTCCTTTAGAGAATCCGTCCATGCCTAACAGTCCCCACTCAGCAGGGTGCTAGGCTCTACTAAGGAGTTGGAATAACAGCGGGAAATATGGACAGGCTGGTTGATGAGACAAGGAAGAGGGGAGGGGGAAGAGTGGAACGAATGGATCGAGTAACCCCAATCAAGAAGAATCGATCACAGCGGCCTGTGCCTCCTCAAGAGCGGTTGGCTGAACAACTTGAGGACTGGCGACGGTCACTGCAGGAACAGGATCGTTCGCCTGGCACAGTCGAGAAGTATGTCGAGGCGGTGCAGCGCTTTCTGACCTGGTTTGAGCACGAGGAAGGCGGCGGTGCGCCTTTACAAGTGGAGGCGCTCACACCGATTGCCCTAATCGGCTATCGAAACTACCTGCAGCATGAACAACAGAAGTCGGTTAGCACTATCAACCTCCGTATCAGTGCCTTGCGCGCCTGGTGCGGTTGGCTGGTTGATCAGGGCTACCTGACTTCTGACCCTTCTGCCCGGGTAAAGCTGGTGAGGACGGCGAGCATGAACAAAGACGGCAGCGGGGCCAGTTCCAAACGAGAAGGGCTCACCGGTCCTCAAGTCAATGCTCTTCTTCGGCAGGCTCAAGCCTCCAGCGAGGCAGAGCGCAACTACGCCATTTTGCAAGTATTGCTGCAAACAGGCATTCGCTTGAGCGAGTGCAGCAGCTTGCGACTTGGCGATATCACACTTGGGGAGCGTAGCGGCATGCTGCTGGTGAGGGCGGGTAAAGGTAACAAAACTCGTTCGGTGCCTCTCAATGCTTCAGCCCGTGAGGCTCTGACCGTCTACGTCGCACCCCGCTTAGGTCCAGAAGAAGGAGAAGATGGAGCGGAAAAGAAGGCGTCGTTGAAGGTGCTTTTCAAGACCGTGGCTGCGAACTGGCCCAGGGCCGGAACGCCTCAGGCTCTTGAGCCATTGTGGCTTAGCCGCAAAGGAGGAGCGCTCACAAGTTCAGCTATCGGTCAGATGATGGCTGAACTTGTCAAGGCAGCAGGGAAGTTGGTCCCGCAAGAGACGAGCGTTCACTCTTTGCGCCATACGTTTGCTCGAAGCTACCTATCTTTATATCCCGGAGATGTGGTGGGCTTGGCAACGCTGCTGGGGCATAGTTCACTCGATACCACCCGCCTTTACAGCCAGCCTGGTGTGTCTCAGTTGGCTGCTCGTGTGGAAAGGCTCTCCCTCAACGCCTATTCGGGGTAACATAGCAAAGCGCGCCACTTGGCCCTGGATACCATCATGCCCGGACCGGATGCGGAATGGTTCACTCATGAACCAGTGCAACTCAAAGCCGCAAATCAGTGCAACTCAAAGTCTCACTCAGTGCAATCCAAAGACGCGCGTAGTGCAACTCAAATCCTAAGGTTACAGCTGCGCATTTGAGCGGGATGCTTTTCGTACAGGTGCCTATGGAAATAGACCGTCATGCCAGGTGCTGGCATGACGGTCTATTAGTAACGAGAATGGCGATTCTCGGAACTATTCGCTCATTTAGCCGCTTCCCATAGCCAATATAGCAATGGGGATAGCATCATGCGCGAGGCCGGGAATAGCCAAGTTTGGCGATGTCAGGCCTTGCCCATGATGCTATCATGGGCTAATGCTGCAGAAAGGTAACTGCGCGCAAGGAGTAGAAAACATGGTTTCTTCCCCACCGATCAAAGTTGGCCCGGATCAAATGGCCGTAGCCCTGGAGGTCTTCAGGCAAGCCTACCCAGCCTATGATCTGACCTGGAAACTGGACCAATTGCGAGCCAGCGAATATGCGCGCCTGGACCGGCAAGGGCACGTTTATCTCGATTACACGGGTGGCGCTCTGTACGCCGAGTGCCAGTTGCGAGACCACATGGCGCTGCTCAACGAAGGGGTGTTCGGAAACCCCCACTCCAAGAACCTGACCTCGATGGCGATGACCAGGCTGGTGGAACAGGCCCGCGACTATGTCCTTCACTATTTCAACGCATCACCCGACGAGTACATGGTGATCTTCACCCAGAACGCCACCGGGGCGCTTAAGCTCGTGGGCGAGTCTTATCCTTTTGGACCTGAGGATACCTATTTATTGACCTTCGATAACCACAACTCTGTGAACGGCATTCGTGAGTTCGCCCGCACCAGGGGAGCAACGGTTACATATATCCCGGTTGTGCTTCCGGACCTGCGCGCCGATGAAGTGCAACTGGCCCAGGCCCTGGAGAGTGGCCGCCCCGGAAAGAACAACCTGTTTGCCTACCCGGCTCAGTCCAACTTCACCGGGGTGCAACACCCTCTTGAGTGGATTGCGCAAGCGCAATCGAAAGGTTGGGATGTGCTGCTGGACGCGGCCTCCTTCGCACCTGCCAACAGGCTGGACCTCAATCGTTGGCACCCCGACTTCGTTGACATCTCGTTCTACAAGATATTCGGCTATCCGACCGGCACGGGTTGTCTGCTGGTGCGCAACACCGCGGCGCGCAAGCTGCGACGCCCCTGGTACGCGGGAGGCACGATCACATTTTCTTCTGTGGTGGCAAGCGACCATTACCTGACGCCCGGCCCGGCGGGGTTCGAGGATGGAACGGTCAATTACCTCAGCTTGCCCGCGGTCGAGATCGGGCTTAAGTTCATCGAGTTGATCGGGATCGACCTGATCCATACCAGGGTCATGTGCCTGACGGGCTGGCTCATCGACCGGCTGCTATCGCTCCGCCACAGCAACGGGAATCCGCTGATTCGTCTTTATGGGCCTGCGAACACCCATATGCGCGGCGGAACGATCCAGGTCAACTTCTTTGACCCCGATGGCACTTTGTGGGATTGCAACGACGTGGAGAGACTGGCGAACGACGAGCTAATTTCCCTGCGTGCCGGGTGCCACTGCAATCCGGGGGCGCGCGAGGTCGCGCTCGGATTTACAAAGGCTGATTTGCTGCCCTGTTTCCGGGACAAAGATCGTCTCACATTCGAGCAGTTCTTGCATGTAATCGACGGCAAGACCACCGGAGCCCTCCGCGCCTCGATTGGCCTCGCAACTACCTTCGCTGATGTCCATAAGTACGTGCAGTTTGCCCGGACCTTCATCGACAAACATGCCGGGTTGACGAATAGAAGGGGCGAGCACACCATATAGCGGTGACGGGCTCGCTGACGGCCTGGGTAGAACTTGAAGTTGCCTTAGAGGGCGTATGCTGTTCAGCGTACGCCCTCTAAGGTTCGGTCATGGAGTGGATGTGGCGGGGTTACAGTGGGTCATACAGCAGTCGGAGCCATCCGAAAAGTACTATTGGTGCCGGTAATAGCGGGCCCTATACTTATGTATAGTAGATGGGCTTTCAGGCCACGGCACGATGTGTCAGAGGAGGCGAACGATGAAGCAACTCTTGTATGTTATTGCGGCCTTAGCTTTACTTGCCACGGGCTACCTGATAGGAATTTCCGCAACGAGAACCGGCGAGGCAGGGCCTTTGTTGCAAGGCGGCTGCCAGGCGTTCCCCGAGACAAAACAGGCCGTCTGCGGTCAATTCCTGACATACTGGCAGGAACATGGAGGTCTCGCGCAGCAGGGCTATCCAATCAGCGGCGAGTTCCGGGAGCAGTCCGACCTTAACGGGCAGGTTTACACAGTACAATACTTCGAGCGCGCCGTGTTCGAGTACCACCCCGAGAACCCACCGCCCAACGATGTGCTGCTCTCTCAGCTTGGCACATTCAGGTACAAAGAAAAGTACGGGTCAGGCATACCGGGCGCTCAGCCCTCAGTCACCTCTGTGCCGCCTACTCCTCTGCCTGCCGCCGTTGTAAACCTGGGCGAGCCGGTCAGGCGCAACGGGCTGGTGTTCACTGTGATCAGACTTGACCGCCTCCTCAAAAGGACCGACGTGATCTACACTGTGAAGAACGAGAGCGGAAGCCCTGTCACCTTCGTGCTCGCCAATAAAGACCAGCAGCTTCTCAACAGCGCGGGCCAGCCTCTGGAGCTTGCCAATCCGGATGCTGTCGCTACTATCACTCTGCAAGATGGGCAGGAGTACATGGGCGGCACTACCTTCAATGGCGTTCTGGCGGCACGCACCGACCACGCTACGTACATCGCGGACAATATAACCGGAATCGGAAGCGTGCGAGTGACCATTCCGCTATCAGACTAACTGTATTCCAGGGACTTCCAGCCAACCACCAACTATCTATATGCCTGGGTGTTCTTAATGGGTCTTTAATTGTAAAGTGCAACGCTTTCTCGGCTCTTCCCACTTTTTGGTGAACTCAACTAACCGGTAACTGGCGAGCCGCTCGATCCTAACTGCCCTAAGATACGCCGGGCTGGGCTGGTGCGTTACTCACCGTTTCTATTCGCGCCTGAAATGCCGAGCGCGAACCCAAGAGCCACGTCCATGCCCATTGGGCGACCGCTTTCCTGGGCGTCCTGCCATACCTGGGCGTCAAGGTCTGCTCGGACGGCCGCTTCGATCTCTTCCCTATCACGCTGATCGTTGGGGTCGAAAAGCGTGCCGCCGAAAGCCGCCAGGGCGTTGCCTGCTCCTATCAGCCGGGCTGCTTTTCGGGCGTTGCCCTCCGCCCGCTCGATCCCGGCCCAGACGAAGAGACCAGTAGCGAAAGGATAGGGCGACGCCAACTCGCGGAAAAGATGCAGAGCCTCGCTCAGCAGCTCTTTCGCGCGCTCATACTCCCTGCAATGGTAGAGTACAAAGGCCAGGCTCATCGCCTCCACCGCCACACCTCGTTTATTGCCTACCTCGCGGTTCAAAGCCAAACATTTCTCAAAGAAATCGATAGCGCGGGGGTAGTCGCGTTCCGACCTGGCCGCCTCGCCCATGCTGCTCAGCGCTACCGTCATGCCCTCGTTGTCTCCTATTGCTCGAGAACGTTCGAGACTCTCATCGAGTAAGGCCCATGCTAGTTCTCTATCACCCGGCAGATTCATTTCGTGTATCAGATGCGCCACTACACGGAGCGCTCTGACGATCCCCTGCTCGTTGTTCAGCGCCCTGTAGACCCGCAAGCACTCCTCGGCCATTACCCTGCAAAGGGGGTACTCCCTCGTTCGCCATAGCACCGAGAGCGCGGCGTGCAAAGCCCTGGCTCGGACAAGAGTAGGCTTCAGCGTGTCCCCCACCAGTGACCGCTCCGGGATCCGACCGAGCCACCATCTACCCTCGCGCGGGTAGTGGTCGATCCAGAAGGGCCTGAGTGCGCCACCAAACCGGAGGGCGATATCCTCTTCGCCTCGCGCCAGCGACCACGCTAGCGCGGCCACGGTGTTGCTGTGCTCGCTCTCAAGACGCCCCACCCAGTCAGTTTGCTCCTGCCCCCTCAGGTGGGGTTCGGCGCGCTCGACCAGGCTCAGGAAGTAGGCCGCGTGCTTTCGCCTTATGTCTTCCGCCTCGTCACTCTCACCCAATCCTTCCAGCGCATATTCTCCTATCAACTCCAGCATCGTGAAACGGCGCTCCTGGCCCCTGGTCTCGTCACTGACGATGGTGCGCTTCAACAAACTCTTCCCCAGCAGCGATTCAATGCCATCGGTAGCATCTGGTCCGCACACTGCCTCGGCTGCCTCCAGCGTAAAGCCTCCCACAAACACGCTCAACTGGGATAGGAGCCGCCGCTCGTGAAGTTCCAGAAGTTCGTAGCTCCAGTCGATGGCCGCGCGCATCGTCTGTTGGCGCGCAGGAAGGTGCGCGAAATGCCTGTGGCGCGCGGGGTTGGCCAGCAAGCTCAACTGCTTATCCAGGCGAGCAGCCATATCGGCCACCGAAAAGAGCGATACACGGGCCGCTGCCAGCTCGATAGCCAGAGGCAGACCGTCCAGACGCGTGCAGACCGTGGTTATGTCAGAGGCATTTCGCTCGTTCAATGAGAAGGATGGGTCGACCGCACGCGCTCGTTCCAAGAACAGGGCAATGGCAGGGTAGCTCGGCAGGGTCGCCACAGCGGGCATGCGTACAGGATTGGGCAACTCGAGAGGAGCGAGCGGTAATTGCTGCTCTCCCATAACATGAAGGGCTTCGCGGCTGGTTACAAGGATTTTCAGATGCGCAGACGCGTTGAGTATATCGACCACCAGCGGCGCGGCGTCCAACACCTGCTCGAAGTTGTCGAGCACCAGCAGTACCGTCTTACCGGCCAGGAAATGCTTGAGCGAGTCTTGTACAGTCTGGCCACCGCTCTCTGCCAGTCCAATAGTGGCGGCGATTGCCGAGGCCACCGCAGCGGGATCGCTTATGGGGGCTAACTCAGAAAAATAGACGCCGTCACTGAAATGCCCTACCAGATTTGCCGCTACTTGCAGGGCCAGGCTAGTCTTACCTATGCCGGGTGCCCCGGTCATAGTCAGCAGATGAACGTCATCCCTTAGCAGATAATCGCAAGCAGCAGCTACGTCCTTCTCGCGCCCAAACAGCGGTCTGAGGAGCGAAGGCAAATTGGAGGAAGGCAACCGAGGCATATGCTCGGAGGTCGATGGGAGCGATGTGCCGGTTTGCGACCCATGGCCATTGGCCGATTCGTCCGGCACGGGACCTAGCTCAGAAGATTCACCGCGTGCAAAGCTGATAAATTCCTCGTGCTCTTCCGGAGGTATTTTGAGACACTCAGCAAGCCTTTGGGCTACCTGCTTGGAAGGCCGGCGCTGGCCCACCTCGATCTTATGGATCGTGATTGTGGAGCACCCAACGCGCTCAGCAAGGTCCTCTTGGGTCAGATCAAGGGCACGGCGACGCTGCTTGAGCCATACGTTGAAGGAGATATCCTCTATCCCCATCTTCCTTCTACCTCTCACATCGCGCATTGCAGAATGCAGCTTACCAATCGGCAAGCAGTAGGACGTTCAGGCCCACCTGTATGAGCGTTTGTACCAGTGATGTATGGGCAGCAGTATGAACAATTATATCCGATTGCGTGCAACAATATGCGCGAGGTAAGCAGGCTTCAACGGTATTGAACTATCCGCTGAAGCCCCACAGGGTTCCAAAGGGAGGTGAACAACAATGAAGGCCATTATCAAATACGCCCGCTACGCTCTCGCATCGCTGGCGACAATTGGCTTCAAACTCTCTTCCAACTGAGCGTCAGTAAGTGCCACGGAGTAATCCATCCTGCACCTTGGCATGGACATGGATCGTACACGATCGAAGTGGGCACTGCCATGTGATATGGGGTGCCCCTTTCTCTATGCAACCATCGACCTTGTTCCCATCTGCAAATGCGCTGCCTGCAGCTATTCAACGTACATTGCCAGGACTTCCGTCCCATGATGATCTGTGCGAGTACACTCGTCACTCAATCCAGGAGCACTCAGTGATTGAGACTGCTTTCGCGCAACTTCGTTTCGCAGCCTCACTGCTCTTTGGTATTCGCTTCAGCCAGCGCGCGCTCGACAAAATGATAGACGCCATGCTCGCCACTCGTCAGGAGTTCGGCGCTCTAGGGGAGGAAGCGCGTGAACTCACTACCGGCCCCACACTGGACGAGGAGACCCGCCGCGACATGCAGCTTCGTCGCTTCCGTAAGCAGGCGACCCGCGCAGCTAACCAGACGCCTTACTACGGGGAGTTATTCAAGCAGCTAGAGCTGGAGCCGGCAAGATTGAGTTGGAAAGAGGTGCTGCGCATACCTCTCACTCCCAAAGAGCACATGCGCGACCGCCCAGGCGACTTCGTCTGTCGGGATGCTCGCCCCGTCTTCCGGACTACCACCACCGGCACGACAGGCTGGCCCACCAGTGTCTCCTTCTCTGCCTATGAGATGGGCACCTATATAGCCCTGGGAGCAATCGGTCTGCTCAATGAGGGCACTGTCACGGGCGAGGATATTGCCATCATCAGCACCAGCTCGCGGGCAACGCTGGGCAACCTCTGCGCGGCCGGGGCATTGGCTCGGATAGGAGCACTAGTGTTCAATGGCGGCCTGGTAGATCCCGCCTTAACATTGGCGCTCCTATCCGAACGACACCGAATCCCTGGGAAGCGAGAGCGAGTGAGCTTGATGGTCACTTATCCCTCGTACCTCGGCGACGTAGTGGAGTGCGGGCAGCGGTTGGGATACTCGCCGTCCGACTTCGGGGTGCGACGTATCAATGTGAGCGGGGAGATAGTCACCGCGGGGCTGCTGGCCCGCGCGCGCAAGCTCTTTGGGGATGGCATAGAGTTCGAGAGCGGCTACGGGATAACGGAACACTGGCCTCTAACCGGCATGCTCTGCGAGCAAGACCACCTGCACTTCGAGCCTTCTCATGGCCTGATTGAGGTGTACAACCACGAAACTCAGGCGCTTGCCCAGCCGGGTGAGTATGGCACAATCGTGTCTACCCCTTTCTGGCCTCTCAGAGAAACCACCCTTGTCATTCGCTATGACACTCAGGACTTAGTGCGCGTGTTCGATGGCCCATTTACATGCCATCTAGAGAACTTGCCCGCCGTATCGAACGTGCGCGGCAAGCTGAAGCTAGCGGTGAAGCACGAAAGCGGTTGGACATTTCCGCGTGACATCATGGAAGCGTTGGAGGGAGAAGATCTGGCGGACGAAGTGCCGTTGCCTGCTCGCTTCAGCTTCTGGGCGGTGCCTGGTGGGGTTGCCATAGACACTGTAGTCCGGCGGGGAGCGGACCCGAAGGCAACCAGCCGCCAGGTGACGAACGCCTTGCAAGAGCGGGGCGTACCCGTTCGGGAGTTGCATCTGATTACCGACAAGAGCCGGCTTCGCAATCCGCTCCCTCTGCGAGGCGACCTGAGGGAGACTTCGTTTAGCACGTCTAGTATGCCAAGTAAGACCTCCCAAGCGTTGGAAACCCTGCGTCGGGACTCTGAATCAGTAAACCACGTTCCGAGCGATCCGCTAGCAGTGGGCAAGTAAGATGGAGAGCCTAACCTCTTCACGGCTGGTAGTGTTAGCCTTCGCCTTCGCTGCTATCGCTCTGAGCTGGCTTTACTTTCGCCGCTTCCAGGTCACCCGACCGCCCATCGGCGTGTTCAACCTGACCGACATAGGCATCGTGGTAGGGGGCTTAATCCTGGTGCCGTACTTATATCTGCTCTTACCTCTCTGGCTGATTGCCGGGCTGCTGACT
The DNA here is from genome assembly GCA_963797095.1 of uncultured Chloroflexia bacterium. Classification (GTDB taxonomy): domain Bacteria; phylum Chloroflexota; class Chloroflexia; order QHBQ01; family JADMIH01; genus JADMIH01. Next base: position 109,134 of record CAWCNY010000003.1, read on the forward strand.
CTGGGTGCTTTGAGTGTGATCTACTTTCTTTGGGAGCCGGTGCTGCGAGGCCGTCTGTTGGTCTGGCTGGCAACTCTCGCTCTCTTATGCGCCGATATCTGGGCTGCGCTGCAATTCGGTACAAGCAGCAACGGCTTCTTCATTGTGAATAACATTGTCCTGCTTGCTATGGTAGTGGGCTTGTCCAACCTGTGGGCGCAAAGTGGTATGCGAGCTAGAGACGTGATGATCCTGGGCAGCTTTCTCATGTTTTACGACCTGACTGCCACCTGGCTGCTTCCCGTCATGAGCGACATGATGCTGCGGCTGGCGGGTTTGCCGCTCTCACCCATGTTCGGGTGGGGCATTGGACGCAACAGCGACAGTGCGAGCGGGAGCGGCCCATTGGCAAGTGTGGGCCTGGGGGACCTGTTGCTGGCCTCAGTGTTCCCCCTGGTTATGTACAAGGCTTTTGGGCGCGCCGGGAGCTGGGTGGCGATGGTGATAGCACTGGGAGCTATCTCAGCTATCATGCTGGCGCATATAGCAGACACATTCCCCTTGATGATTGTGCTCGCCCCTCTCATGATAGCTCAATACGTCTACTGGTCGCGTATGAAGGGCCGTGAGCGCACCACCAGGCAGTATCTGCAGGCTGAGCCGCTGTAGCGTGGGTGATAGTGGCCCCTATCCCCTCAGGCTCTGTTGTATGGGCTTTTGTATGGGTGGTGTATAGGTGAACGTATGCGCAAACTTGCCTAGGAATGCAGCACAATGCAACCAGGTCGCAGCACTACCAGCAGGTCAACAATCCCAATCAACAGGACGCAACTATGGACGATGAGGAAAGAGGTCAAATGAGCAGTATCCCCCATTACAGTTCATCCAGGCTTTTCCTCGTGCGGGTGTTGGTGGACGAGACCAGTGGGTGCAAAGGCCAGAGGAAGGCGGAGCGGAGCGGGCGAGTGCAGCATGTGGTCACGGGAGAGGCTCACGACTTTCGCGGTTGGGCCGAGCTACTGCAATACCTCGACACACTTCTGGACGACCCGCCGAACGCCTGCTCCGATAACGGCAGTAACGAGTAACGAGTAACAAGTAACCAATCACGAAAAGTAACTACAATATACCGCTATTTCACCCTTGTTGGACGTTTGTTAGGGAGGATCAGGATGGACAAGCACAGGAACAGCCTCGACCCACGAACAACCCTGGCTCATTCGCTTTTGCTTCTGAAGGGCATCAGGAAGCATATTCGTGTTCGATTACAAAGCCTCCCGCTCCTGTTCCTGATCTTGTTTCTCTCAGTTACATCAGGATCGCTTGCTCGCACAGCAAGCGTCTCTGCCATGCGTGCGCCTGCTGGTATTATGCACAATATAGCTGGGGCAAAGACCGTCGAGTTTGCCTGGCTTGATGGCGGGGGCTTGTTTGAAGTGGCCGCGCAGCCCGTTTGCGCCACTTCCAGTTGCACGAACCCCAGCTTCGGAGCGGCCACCAATTACAATGTCGGAGCCTACCCCGGCTCAATAGCCAAAAGCGATTTCAATCGGGACGGCAAGATGGACCTTGTCGTTGCGAACTGGGGCTCAGCGAATATTCGAGAGTTAGTTGGTGATGGCAATGGCGGGTTCGCTTTGACCCTCACGATCGTCGTAGATACGGGAGGCAATTTTCTGAATGTGGACGATGTTAACAGGGACGGTAATCCCGATGTCCTTATTGCTCTCTCGAACTCCGGACAGGTAGGGGTATTACTTGGCAACGGTACTGGAGGGTTTGGCCTTGGCACCTATTATGGTGTCGGCTCCGGTCCATCAGCTGTATCATCAGGCGATTTCAACAGGGACGGCAACCCCGACCTGGCCGTTGCGAACTACTCCTCCAACAACATTTCTGTGTTGTTGGGCAACGGCTCCGGCGGGTTCAGCACTGCCGTTTATTTTCCGTCAGGGACTAATCCGGACTCGATTACCGTAGGCGACCTGAACAAAGACGGCAATCTTGACCTCCTCGCCGCCAACTACGGCTCCAACAGTGTATCCGTTTTGTTGGGTAATGGCTCAGGGGGGTTCAGTGCCGCTGTTAACTTCGCTGTGGGCTCGTACCCCGTTTCCGTCACGGTCGGTGATTTCAACAAGGATGATAATCCTGACCTCGCTGCTGCCAATGGGGCAGCCAACACCGTATCCATATTGTTGGGCAACGGCACGGGTGGTTTTGGCGCTGCCACCGATTTTTCTGTTGGAGTATCCCCAACCTCTGTGTCCATCGACGACTTCAATCGGGATGGACAAGCGGATCTGGTGGTTGCCAACGGTGGAGTGAATAATGTGTCGGTGCTCCTGGGCGATGGCGCCGGGAGTTTCGGCATTGCTGTTACCTTTACGACAGGTTCGGGCCCCAAATCGCTGGTAACGGGCGACTTCAACAGAGACGGTAGCCCGGACCTGGCGGTTGTCGCCAGTACGTCCAACTCCCTTTCCGTGCTGCTGAACACCTGCAATCTCGTTTGCCCTTCGCCCACATTTGGCGGTCTCACCCCCTATGCAGCCGGGGTGGGCCCGTTTGAGGGAGCCGCAGGTGACTTCAATAAGGACGGGATCCTCGACCTGGCGGTGGCCCGCCGGTATGCCAACAGCGTAGCTATACTCCCCGGCAACAGCAGCGGAGGATTCGGCGCGACCACCAACTATGCTACAGGCGCGCAGCCACTAGCGGTGTCAACAGGCGATTTCAACAGAGACGGGAATCTTGATCTCGTAACACCTGATTTCGGGTCCAATACCGTGTCGGTGTTGCTCGGCAACGGCTCAGGCGGCTTCGGCACGGCCACAGCTTATACGGTTGGGGCCGGTCCGGAAAGCGTGGTAGTGGGCGACTTCAATAGAGACGGGAAGCTCGACCTGGCCGTGGCCTGCTCGGTGGACGGTCTCATCTACGTGTTGATAGGCAACGGCAGCGGAGGCTTCACTGCGGCATCGAGCAACGGTGTAAGTTCTTTCCCCATCTTTGTGACAACCGGCGACTTCAATAGGGATGGCATCCTGGACTTGGCTACTGCCGCCTACTCAAGCAACTATGTGGCTGTGTTACTGGGCAACAGCTCCGGCGGCTTCGCAAGCGCCAGTTACTTCGCTGTTGGTACAAACCCCAGGTCTGTGGCGGTGAGCGACCTCAATCTGGATGGCGTCCTCGACCTGACCGCAGCGAACTATGGCTCAAGCGATCTATCGGTCCTGCTCGGCAATGGCTCCGGCGGGTTCGGTGCCGCCACTAACTATATAACTGGGTCAAATCCCGAGTCGACCGTAGTGGGCGACTTCAACCGCGATGGAGTTCCGGATGCTGCGGTAGCGGCTGTCTACAGCGATCAGGTTATGCTTGGCAACGGTAGCGGAGGTTTCGGCACTCCTTCAAGCTATGGTTCGGGTGCGGTTGGAGTGCTGGCAGGGGACTTCAACAGGGATGGCGGCCTCGACCTGGCTTTCAGTAACTACAACACCAATTCTGTAGATGTGCTGCTGAACGCTTGCGGCACCAACATCCCCACGCCCACCCCCACAGGCACTCCCACTAACACGCCCACACGCACGAACACGGTGCCACCTACCACCACTCCCACACGCACCAGCACGGCTGCCAACACGCCAAGCCCGACAAATACACCCACCAACACGCCAACCCCGACGCCAACCCTGACCAATACAGCTTCGGCAACGCCCACGCGCACGCCTACGCGCATGCCGACATCTTTGCCCACCAACACGCCTACCCATACGAGCACGCCCCCGCCTACGCAGACTCAGGGCGGCCCATCGGCCACGCCCGTGCCGAGCAATACGCCTACCAGCACCTTTACGGCCATACCAACGCACACGCACACAGCCACACCGACAGGCACGAATACGCCCAGAATTACGCCCACAGTTACGCCCACTAACACACCTACCAGCACACCTCAGCCCACGCAGACTCAGGGCGGTCCATCAGCCACTGCCGTACCGAGCAACACGGCCACAACTGTGCCTACCAATACCCCTGCCGGGACAGCTACCGGCACGCCCACCAGTACCCCCACTACCGTGCAGGGCACAACTAATACACCTCAGCCATCCGATACTCCTATCGCCACATCTACTTCCTGCCCGATCCAATTCACCGACGTGCCCCAGAATAGTCCGTTCTACTCGTATATCAGGTGCATGGTTTGCCGCGGGCTGGTCAATGGCTACTCGTCGGGCTGCGAGAACGGCAACCCATGCTTCCGACCAGGCAATAACGTGACGCGTGGTCAATTGGCTAAGATCGTGGCTAACGCTGCAGGCTTCAGCGACCACATCCCCTCCAGCCAGCAGAACTTTGACGACGTGCTCCCCAGCAACGCCTTCTGGCTCTACATCGAGAGGGTGTATGCCCACCATGTCATCGCCGGCTACGCAGGAGACGGTGTGACGGTCAACCCATGCACAGGACAGGTGGAACAAAGCGGGCATATATACTTCCGCCCATGCAACAATGCCACCAGAGGGCAGATAGCCAAGATCGACTCCGTGGCTGCCGGCTACTCTGATGTCATCCCTAGTAGCCAGCAAACCTTCGATGACGTATCCCTCTCCAACCCGTTCTGGCTCTACATTGAGAGGGTGCACCTGCACTCGGTAATCAGCGGCTACACAGGAGACGGTGTGACGGTCAACCCATGCACAGGACAGGTGGAACAAAGCGGGCATATATACTTCCGCCCATGCAACAACGCCACCAGAGGGCAAACCTCGAAGATAGTTGCCAACACGTCCCTCCCTAACTGTGAAACACTAGGTGCCATCGAACAGCCGCGTCGATAGAGCTAGCCGGGCGCCCTACTGGACGATACACAAGGGCTAATGACTTGGACGACGAAGCCTCTTGAAAGGGGAAGCGTCAGGACTCAGAGCGCACTGTCTCGTCTGACGACGTTTCAGTATCCGAATCGTGACTAAATAGTACCCGTTGTGCGCTGTTAGGCTGCCATCAGCAGGTATTGCAGGGCACCAAGGCGCTCCTGAAACAGCCGCCGCTGTTCAGATAGAGGCACCTTCTCTTTTGCCTTTGTTCGGTATCGGAAGTACTGCCGTTGCTCATCGAACGCTCGGCAGAAACGAGAGGCAGAAGCCAAGTTACCGAATCCTCTAGCCCTCATAAGGCTTCCTTGGCGGTAGTGTCAGATCTGGGACTGCAATTCGTTCCATCGAAACCGATGACTAATAACCACTGGAGGATGATGGGCTAGAGAGGGAAGTATGTAGCAACCCAATCTAGACAACTGAATGTTCGATGTGGGGTGAGGAAGAACAACCCGATTCCCCACCGTTGAGGTGAACAACGAAATGCCCATCCCCCACGGTAGCGAACGGTCATCAATCCGTGAAGCGGGGGTGATAGCGTAGATACTCCAAGCCTCAAAGGGGTATCTCGCCTGGCGGGTGGCATATGGGTAGCTTGGCTTGTAAGAGCGCTGCACACCGAGAGGTGAGCAGTCGAACGTATGATATATCTGTCGTAACTGACAACAAGCTAAAGAGGCTGGCAAGCTTGGCCCAAAATGGGCAAGGCTAGAGGCTGGCGATATCTCAGTCGTCCAGCATTCACTCTCCCTAAACCCGGCAGACAGTACGACCCTAAGTGCCACGTAAAACGGACATTCGGAACGAAGTAACCGCCCCTCACTCTCGTGTACGATCAGTATGATCAGTACGATCACGGTCAACTATGCGAGCAGGTGCCAACCGTATGTGGGGGAGAGGTGGGATTGCCTGAGAAGCGAATGCCTGGGGTAATGCCCAGGATATGCTGACGCAGGCACGGTACTACGGCAGATAGGGTCATGAGTAGGAGTAGATATGTCATGAGCGCGGTCACGGGTCAGGTTATGGGTGCGGCCCAACAGCCAGCGTATGAATGGAAAGACTTGCCATGGAAGCAAATCGAGAGGCATGTCTTCAAGCTCCAAAAGAGAATCTATCGGGCTTCCGTCCGTGGCGATGTTAGGGCAGTCCACCGGCTACAGAGGTTATTGATGAAATCCTGGTCGGCAAAAGCACTGGCTGTTCGTAGGGTTACTCAAGACAACCGAGGCAAGAACACAGCCGGAGTGGACGGGGTGAAATCGCTCAACCCAAAACAACGACTACGACTTGTCACGATACTGACTTTACCCAAGAGGGCACAACCCACAAGAAGAGTTTGGATACCCAAATCCGCCTCCAAAGAGAACGAAAAACGCCCTCTTGGAATACCAACCATACACAATCGAGCAGAACAAGCACTCGCTAAGCTAGCCTTGGAAGGTGAGTGGGAAGCTCGATTTGAACCAAACAGCTACGGTTTTCGACCAGGACGAAGTGCCCATGATGCGATTGAAGCAATCTTCTTGGGTATTCGCCTCAAGCCAAGATATGTGCTTGATGCCGATATCGCGAAATGTTTTGATCGAATCAACCACACTGCACTATTGAACAAACTCCAAACCTACCCTCGAATGCGAAGAGCCATCAAAGCATGGCTCAAAGCAGGAGTGATAGAAGGGGAGGAATTGTTCCCGACCGAGGAAGGAACTCCTCAGGGTGGGGTTGCCTCGCCGCTACTCGCCAATATCGCCTTGCACGGCCTGGAAACATCTATCTGCAAAGCCTTTCCATCGAACCAAAGACCAATAGTATTAAGGTATGCCGATGATGTGCGCCATATCACCAGGTGCTAGATACCTTTCGCAGAAAGGAGGGGTTCGGAAGAATAAACCCCTGGGTCAATGGCTTACCCGATGGCGAAAGCCAAAAGGAACAATAGCATGCCATTAAAGCAGGAGAGAAATGCCACGTCAGAAGATGCTTATGACCTTGTCCTGCAAGACCCGCGTAATACGGTGAAAGCCAAACTGCTTGAACTTCAGTCTCTAGCGATGCAAGCGTACATCCCCCGATTACAGCATCTAAGGCGGGGCCATCACGATAGGGCGACAAAATCGTCGTCGCTCGAACCTTCCGCGTGATGGGCGGTGAGAAACGATCTCACTCAAAGGGGCAGACGAAGCACCTAAGTTACGCTCGATACGTCTAGCATTTAGGGAATATGGGATTGCCCAACGGGCCGAGAGGCCCAGGGTAACGGAGCCTCCGTAGTACTCAGAGGACGGGAAAGCCGTCCACATTGACCAGGGTACGTCCACGTGAAACCACGTGAGGATTTCATGTTGAACGTAACCAGGCGGGGAAGGGAGGCAGGTGCTTTGAAACCCAGCAAGAGAGGTACTCGAGATGAGAAACGCCGAAACTGTACTGGGGATCATCCAGGATCGCGGCAGGAGAGGACTGCTGCTAGAAGATGTCTATCGACAACTGTTCAACCCGCAACTGTACCTGCTCGCCTATGGCAAGATTTACCGAAACAAAGGAGCGACGACACCGGGAACGACACCGGAAACTGTGGATGGAATGTCCATGATGAAAATCGATGCCATCATCGAAGCCTTACGCTTCGAGAGATACAGATGAACACCGGTGAGGCGTATCTACATCGAGAAAAAGCACTCCAAAGGGAAGCCCCAGAGGAAGTCTCAAGGAAAAGCAATCTCGAAAAAGAAGCGCCCCCTCGGAATACCCGCATGGTCAGACAAACTGTTGGCGGAGGTAATACGCCTCATCCTTGAAGCATACTACGAACCGCAATTCAGCCCATCTTCCCACGGTTTTCGCCCTGACCGAGGTTGCCACACAGCGCTACGGGAAATCTACCATAAATGGGTGGGCACAAAGTGGTTCGTGGAGGGCGACATTTCCGACTGTTTTGGCTCGCTGGATCACACCATCATGATGTCAATACTCAGGGAAAAGCTCCACGATAACCGCTTTCTGCGCTTGATTGAAGGTTTGCTCAAGGCCGGATATTTGGAAGGGTGGAGATACAACGCCACGCTCAGTGGTAGTGCACAAGGCTCGGTACTTAGCCCCATCCTCGCCAATATCTACCTTGCCAAACTGGATAAGTATGTCGAGACGACGCTCTTGTCAACCTACAACCAAGGGAACCGACGCAAGATCAACCCGGAGTATCTCCGGCTACGCGCCAGTGTCACGAGGCTAAAACGGATGGGGAAAAAAGAGCAAGCACACAAGTTGCGTCGTCAGATGCAGCAGCTACCCTCCCTTGACCCCAACGACCCAGCCTACAGACGGTTGCGCTACATACGGTATGCAGACGATGTGCTTGTGGGTTTCAGCGGCCCACGTAAGGAAGCTGAAGAAATCAAGCAACTCCTCAAAGAGTTTTTGGGTGATGAACTCAAGCTGACCCTCTCAGAGGAGAAAACGTTGATCACCCATGCACGGAGCAAAGCTGCACGCTTTCTGGGTTATGAGGTCGTAGTGCTCAACAACGACCACAAACTGGACCGGCGTGGACATCGGAGCATCAACGGCCAGATCGGGCTGAAAGTACCCTCGGACGTAGTACGTGCGAAATCTACTGGCTACCTGCACAACGGCAAACCGATACACCGAACGGAACTTATCCACGACAGCGTGTACAGCATCATGGCACAGTACCAGGCGGAGTACCGGGGCATTGTGGAGTACTATCGGCTGGCTTACAACCTGCACCAACTCAACCGGCTGAGGTGGGTGATGGAACGGTCGCTAACTCAAACACTGGCACACAAGCTACGCATCAGCGTGAGCAAAATCTACCACCGTTACCAAACCAACATTCAGACAGAAGCGGGTCCACGTGTTGGCCTGCAAGTGGCGGTTGAGCGCGGAGAGGGAAAGAAGCCACTGATAGCGAAGTGGGGCGGTATTACTCTCGCACGGAATATGAAAGCAGTCCTCAACGACCAACCTACACGTGTTTGGGGATCACACTCACACACAGAGCTAGAAAAACGGTTCCTGGCAGACACTTGTGAGCTATGCGGCTCACGTGAAGATGTCGAGGTACACCATATTCGAGCACTAAAAGACCTCAAACGAAAGGGACGTGCTGATAGACCTGAATGGGTGAAAGTGATGGCGGCACGCCAACGCAAGACGCTGGTGGTCTGCCGAGCATGTCACGATGAAATCCACAGAGGGAAACTAACACAGCATACACTACCACGAGTACAACACGAAGCCGCTAATGGAAATGGAGAAGCACTGGAGAGCCGGGTACTCCGAAAGGCGTAAGCCCGGTTTGGGGAGGGGCGGACAGAAAAGTATCGGTAACGACAACTCGCTGGCCGCCTACTCTACTTCGTGGTCATGCACGAGAAATTGGAGGTTATTGAGCGATGTCAACAAATCGTGACAGAATGGCTCAAGGGCATGGGGTTGGAACTGAAACCCAGTAAAACCCGTATCACGCACACACTACACACCTACCAGGGAAACACCGGGTTCGACTTTCTCGGTTTCTCGGTCCGACAATTTCCAGTGGGCAAGACCCACACAGGAAAGAACGGACAGGGCCGAAAGCTAGGGTTCAAGACCATCATCAGACCAAGCGAAGAAGCTCAGAAACGACACGCCAAAGCACTTGGTGATATCATCCGGAAGATGCGAGGGATCAGTCAGATCGACCTGATAACTCTGCTAAATCCAAAGATACGAGGGTGGTGTAATTATCACTCCACCGTCATATCCGGGAAGGTATTCAGCAAGATGAGTGACGTGCTGTACCATCAGCTAAGACGCTGGGCACAACGCCGTCACCCCAAGAAATCCAAAAGATGGATTGCCAACTGCTACTGGCACCCAAATGAGGGCAAATGGGATTTTGCATGCAAAGAAGGAAGGCTAATCCAACATAGGGAGATACCTATCAGAAGGCATGTGAAAGTACAGGGTGTCAAAAGCCCTTATGACGGAGATTGGGCCTACTGGGGCCGAAGGCTACAGCGCTACCCTGGATTGCACCCGATGGTAGCACAGCTACTAAAGAGGCAGGAAGGGAAATGCGCCTGGTGTGGATTGCAATTGAGAAGTGAAGAAATCATGGAGCGTGACCATGACGTCCCAATCGTACTGGGAGGTGGACATGGTATCACAAACCGTAGACTACTTCACGGGTATTGTCACGACGCAAAGACAGCTCAGGATGGTTCTTCAACCTCTAGAGTTGTCAGAAGTTCCAAAGTTAGGGACCGTAGGACTGAGGAGCCGGATGAGGCGAACAGTCTCATGTCCGGTTTTGTAGGCGGGCGGGAGGCAGTGATGCCTCTCGCCTAGCCAGCACACGCAGCCCCCCCTGTGGCTGTTCGGGCCCTTGCAAGTCACTGATGAACCGGGCTGTTATGCTGCCTGTCGTGGCTACATAGCTACATAGCGCATCCGTGCGTGGAACCACGAGTAATGTGGGCCCATACCCATAATCCTAATGAAACTGCAAGTTCGGCGCTTCTCCTGGTGCGATCTGACACCCAACGATTAGAATCAAAGCGTCCTCGTTCCCCTGGCATTCTTGTAAAAGGAGAAGCACTCCACTTTGATTGAGTTTCTCAGGTTCCTCGTCATGCGTGTCGTCCCTGCCTTCCAGCAGGGTCTTGCTAACCGGGTTTGGACCAGGCCGACCAGTAATTTTCTTCCTACCGGGGCGGTGCCTGGAGCTATATTGGGCCTGTGCCGCAGTAAGCCGGAACTGATTGTAGAGAATGCCCTGCTTCGCCAGCAACTCATAGTCCTGCGCCGTCAGGTCAGCCGACCACATCTAACCAATACCGACCGAGCCCTCCTGGTGCTGCTCGCTGGCAGGCTTCGAAGCTGGAAGAGCGCTCTGTTTATCATCAAGCCCGATACCCTGCTCCGTTGGCACAGGGCGGGCTTTCGCCTGTTCTGGAAGCGAAAATCCAGGACCAAATCGCGTGAACCGAAGTTGCCTACGGAGACCATCAAACTGATTAGGCAGATGGCTATCGAGAACCGGCTGTGGGGTGCCGAACGGATCAGGGGAGAGCTGCTCAAGTTGGATATTCGGGTATGCAAGCGCACTATCCAGAAGTACATGCATCAGGCACACAGGCCTGGTCCCACAGAACGCAAGGCCAATCAAAACTGGTGTACTTTCGTGCGCAACCATGCTCCCCAAGTATGGGCAGTCGACTTCCTACCTGTATACGACCTGTTCTTCCGACCGCTATTCCTTTTCGTCATCATGGAACTCGGGTCACGTCGAGTGGTGCACTTCGGAGTTACCCGCTCTCCGACAGATGAGTGGGTATCCCAGCAACTTCGGGAGGCAACGCCGTTTGGGGAGGCACCCAGGCTCCTGATCCGAGATAACGACAGTAAGTATGCAGAGAAGTTCGCCCGTGTGGCGGAAGCCAGCTGGATAGAGGTGCTGTGCACTCCATACCAAGCGCCCCGGGCCAATGCTGTGTGCGAAAGGTTCCTGGGCAGCGCGAGACGGGAGTGCCTGGATCACTTGCTGCTCCTTGGGGAGAAGCACCTGCACCGAGTGATCAAGGAATTTGTGCGCTACTACAACCGCTCTCGCCCGCATCAAGGGATTGGCCAACAGATCCCGGAAGTGGCACACCAGTCAGCGGCGGCGGTGCCAGCAGCGCCAGCAGTGCTGGCGGAGCAACAGGAGCAACAGGAGCAACAGTTACAGCAAAGGGCACCTGGTGGAACGGAGGCAAAGATAATCAGGGTGCCGGTACTTGGCGGGTTGCACCACGATTACCGAAGGGCAGCATGATCTATGAATTATGAAATGCTGATAGCCTGTTTGAGCATCGTCACAGCAGGGAAGCAGCCTGCACAATAGGGTGTGTCTACTCAAACTGATCAACTGATCAACGCCCATGAACGTGATACGAGCGAAAATAGGACATAGGCCACATCCTGTAGCGTGTAACGGAAACGAGCTAGACAGGCAGCGGTAGGTCTTCTTCCAGCGGCGGTGGCAACTCATCCCACTCCAGCACATAGTCTCCGAACCGCTTGATGTGACTCGTCCAGTACGGGCTCAACAACGCCAGGTCCTCACGCTTCACCTCGTATCCACTTTCGGCCAACTCATGTACCGCCCTCGTCAAGTCAATCGTGTTTTGCAATATCACTGCATTGGCCAGCAGATCGGTGTACTTGACCCGCTTCTCTTGCTCCACCGGGTCAGGTGTGCCGATCACCCCTTCCCCACCAAACGATAGCCACTTCGTGAAGCCGTTGTATGCCTCCAGCTTGTTCGTTGTCCCGGTGATCTCCTCCCTCAGTTCGGCGTCCGACAAGTACCTCAGCAAGAAGACTGTACGCACTACCCGTCCCAACTCGCGAAACGCCTGGTACAGCCGGTTCTTGCGACTGTAGTTGCTCAGCTTGCGTAGCAGCGTCGAGGGCAACACCTTGCCTGCCTGGATCGAAATCGTCACCTGCATCAAGTCCTGCCAGTGCGTCTCGATCAATCCCCAGTCGATTGTATCACTGAACAGCGCATCGATGTGCTGGTAGGTCGTCTTCCTGTCTGGGCGATAGAATACCAGGTCCTTCCAGTTGCGGATACGAGGCATCAGCTTTATGCCCAGCAGGTAGGCCATCCCGAATACCGGCGCCGATTGCCCTTGCGTGTCGGCGTGCAGTGTATCGGGCTGGATGTTGGACGTGTTGGTCTTCAGAATGTCCAGGATGTAGACTGCTTCCCACACGCCGCACACGATGAAGTGGCTGAACAACGCGATGTACATGTCCGAGAGGTGGTGGTAAGCAATACCGCCGTAGCCCCCATATCGGATGTGGTATTCGCTCATCAGGCTCTCTTCGTACAGGGCGAACTGCGTGCCGTCAGCCGCTGCTACCTTCTCCTTGCCCCACAGCCGTGGCAGATGGCGATCGCTGTAGCTGTTGATGACATCGCGTATGGCGGCATCCAACTTCTTGGTCGTGATATGCCGGAAGTTCACCAGCCACAGTTGGTGCGGGCTGATGCGGCCACGAGCATGCCGCGCCATCTGCACAGGTCCCAGGTTGCAGCCATAGGTAAAAGCGGCGACAACGTAGCGTTCGCGGGGGTTGTCGATCTTGGGGTCGGAACCCGATAGCGGCCCGAAGTGCCGGCTCCAGTTCGTCCAATACTCCACGTTGCGCAATACGTCGATCAGGTTGCGTTGGGGCACCCGTTCCTGCAATGCGCTAACAAGCGGCTCCAGCGTCGGTGAGAGTGGCTTTGGCGCGGGTCGCTTCAGCACCGGCTCGCCTTGCGGACTAATCGTCAACTGCTTGTTCTCGGGGAAGGCGGCGTCCACCTGCTGAGTTGTAGTGCTCAGCCACTCCTTGAGGTCGGCCACGAACTTCCCCGGCGTGGCGGCAAACCCCAACTCTTGACAGTAGGCCTCCAACTGCCCCTCGCACTCTTCCCAGGGCAGCAGGTGAGTGCGGTAGTCGGCATACTGCTCCGAACCGGCCACGCTAATATCGCCTGTCTTGAGTTCATAGGCCAGGTAGACGAATACGCAGACCTCTAACTGCCGGCGTACCATACGCGGCACTCGTCGACGCCGGTCGGTGATGAGCCGTTGCCATAAATCACTGGCGAAACTGAGATCCAACTCACCACGCACCCACTCGCTGCGCTTGTGCTGGTTGTCCAGTACGAACTGCACGGCCCCAAGCAGGCTCCCATCCTGGGTAGTGGAACTGAGTTCGAGGGTACGCAGGATACTGAACAGCACTCGACGATGCGAGCGGAAGAACCGCCACAAGAGTGGCAGGTGGTTGTTGCCGTTGTAGGAGATGACATTGGCGCATTCCTCCTGCAACATCTGCTGGCCGCCTCGCGCCCATACCAGTGCCCGCACTTGTTGACCGAGCACAGCGTCCTCCGTGGTCTCGCCCACCGTTTCGAGGATCTCGCTCAGAGTGTCGGCCACGTTGATGGTAGTGGCGCGATAAGCCTCACGCAACAACTCCAACTCCACCTGAGCGGCGCGCTGGATAGAGCTGACGCGCTTGATCAACATGGTGACCAGTTCATCACGGGTGGTGACGCGCGCTTGCTGGACCAGGCACAACAGCAGGGTGTAGCGTTTGGCAGGCTCGACGTCGTTCATCGTCGCCGCGTCGAGCACCATAGCTTCGGCAGCGAAGTGCTTGAGCTTGGCCGGCGGCAGATCAACCAGTAGTTGGTCAAGTCGGTCAAACCGATCAGCATCGCCCAGGGACAGCAGCGAAAGCAGCCAGTTGAGCTTGGTCTGCCATTCCTTGAGATGCTTCAGCGTGGCGCTAGGGGGTGGGTCCTTGATAGCCTGGAAGGGGGTGCGGCGCGGGCCTAACTTGGTATCGAGTAGCGCCTGCAGTGCTGCTCGCTCCTGAGAAGTGAGCAGCGCTGTAACCTGGGCAAACAGGCTCAAGTTGACCTGGCTGCGTACATGAGCGACCAGACGATCCAGAGTGGTGAAGCCCGGCAACTCAAACCGCAGGCGGACGAGTTCTTCGATGGCAACGTTAATGAGGTCGGCGGGGTTGTCCATGACCAGGGCAGATTGGCGGACGATAGCAGCGATAGAGCGGCGGGCGCTCTCATCGAAGGGCTGGACCTGCAGGTAATCACGGACGGCCTGGTGGTGACGGTAAAGGGTACGGTCTTGCCCGTAGTCCGGTCGCAATTCATCATCGAGTTGCAGGTATGAGCGGACGTGCTCGACTACTGAAGTTGGTATGTCGGCGATGTTGGGGAAGTAGCCGAGACGTTGGAAGCTCTTGAGCCAGAGGAGCAGATGCAGGCGATGGACATCTTCACGGGCGTTGTCGTGCACCCAGGCAAGTTCGTTGGCAGTAGGCGAGTAGATCTCTTCGAGTTCGCGGCGGGTGGGATTGCGTTTGAAGCGCGGGTAAGCAGTGCGCTCGATAGCGGTCATCGGCGGACGACCCTTCCTTTATTAATAGTAGGTACAAGCGGATGATATAATGACGCGAGTAGACGCAGAGAAGTAGGGACGAAGGTAAGACGAGGGCGGAGACGAAGACGGAGACGGAAGGGGCAAAATCTCCGCTGGATTTCTGCTAAGTGATAGTAGCAGATACCAGGCTCTTTTGTCCAGGCAGCGCCTATGTCTGGTAATGCCGCCAACACACCTGGTTTGCTATGTCTGCTAATCTTTAGGTAAACCTCGAAGATCGCGTGGAGCTTTCCTCATGCCGAAAAGGAGTGCGCAACCTGAGCTTTCCCCCGCCGGTCAGCAGGCGCTGGAACGGTATGCCACCGCACTACATGAGGGCGAGGATATCCGCCTGGTCACGCTACGCAACTATCTCAGCGACCTGCGCCAGTTCGCTGCCTGGTATGAAGAGGTAGCAGCGGCTGGACAGGAACTCCCGATCTCCTTCGGCCCACAGCAGATCACAACTCCTACCGTTACTCGCTATCGGGATTATCTACAGGCTACGTGTGAACTGAAGCCGGCCTCGGTTAATCGAGCACTGATGAGCATCAAACGCTACTGCTCCTGGGCGCTGATGGAAGGGGAGATAGGCCGCGACCCAACACGAGGTGTTAAGATGGTCGGGCAGGAAGGAGGCGGCACAGGCACCCATCATGTAACGGATGACGATGAGGACGCACTGGTAAGGGCGGTTACCGCTACAGGATCACTGCGGGACCGAACGATGATCGTACTGATGCTGCACACGGGATTGCGGGTCGGGGAAGTGTGCAGGCTGAAGCGCTCGGACCTGACACTAAATAAGCGTAGCGGTAGCGTGCAGGTGCATGGCAAGGGGAACAAATATCGAGAGGTGCCACTGAACACCACGGCTCGTAATGCATTGCAGGAATACCTGGTGGTGCTTCCTAAAGAAAGCGGTTATGTGTTCCCCTCGGAGAAGACGGGGCAAGCACTGACGGAGCGAGCGGTGGGGTACATAGTGAAGAAGTATGCACGAGCAGCCAAGATACCACAGTTGAGAGCGCATGATCTACGGCACCGGTTCGGGTACCGCATGGCGGCGGTAGTGCCACTGCACCGGTTGGCGCAGATCATGGGTCACGACTCGCTGGACACGACGATGGTCTACATCAAGGCAACCAGGGCTGATCTGCAACAAGCGGTAGAGAAGATCTCCTGGACGTAGCCTATGGACGCTATGGACGTGGGTGGCATGGGCATGGATGGCCAACCGAGCACGGTGCAACGGTATCACGCATCGCCAACGCGAACGCTGGTCTGGCCCGTCCTATGTCCTATTTTCGCTCGTATCACGTTCATGGGCGATCAACGGAAGGTGCGTATTTCTTCCACCAGCTACTTCCTTGTTGATTACCTTTACGGATTAGTCTATACTTTGCCCCGTGGATATTCAGAGGTCAGATGACTACAAGGGTCTTCTACAGGCGCTCAAGGAACGTGTAGCCCAGGCGCAACTCGCCGCCTTGAAAGCGGTAAACCGCGAACTTGTCGCTTTATACTGGGACATTGGCCGCACAGTAGTTGAAAAGCAAGAGCAGTATGGATGGGGCGAGGGTATCATTGACCGGCTAGCTGGCGATCTCCAAAGTGAGTTCGCTGGTGTCCGAGGATTTTCGCCACGCAACCTGCGTAATATGCGCCGCTACTACCTGACCTACAAGGACGAACCAAATTTGCAGACAGTGTCTGCCAAATTACCCTGGTCTCACAACACCCTCATCATCGAGCAGTGCAAAGATAACAAGCAAAGGCTTTATTACCTGGACATTGCCGACAAACTGCATTTGTCATATCGTGCTTTGGAAAGACAGGTGCACGGGGGTGAGTATGAGCGGTATTTGCTCAACCAAACTAACTTTCCGCAGACCCTATCGCCTACGCAAGCCGAACAGGCGCTGCTGGCCGTCAAGGACGACTACAATCTCGATTTCTTGGGCCTTTCAGAGGAACATACCGAGCGCGAACTCGAAGAGGCGCTGGTACACAACATCACCAAGGTTTTGCAAGAAATGGGCGGGTACTTTGCCTTCGTGGGCCGCCAAGTGCGTTTAGAGGTGAATGGCCAGGAATATTTCGTGGATCTCCTCTTCTATCACCGCAAACTCAGATGCCTGGTAGCAGTGGAGTTGAAGGCTGGCCCTTTTCAGCCGGAGCACGCGGGCAAGATGCAGTTCTACCTGTCGGCGCTCGACGACCAGGTCCGGCTCGAAGATGAAAACACCTCCATCGGCATCATTGTGGCGCGAAGCAAGGACAGAACGGTGGTTGAGTACACTTTGAGAGGCGAGAGCCAGCCGATAGGAGTTGCAAGCTATAATCAATACGAGAATTTGGATGGCATGCCAGAGCGCATATCCAAGTATCTGCCTTCCCCCTCCGAGATTGTCGAAAAGCTCGACGAGCTACCGCAATAGGCTGTGCTGTCCATCTAGGTATCCGAACTTGAAAACGCCCATGAAAAGCTGCGGATGACGTATGTAGCCATGGCAGGCACCAAGCGGTGATGACTGGAGGTGGTTTGTGATGATTGAGGACGCTTCTCAATCTAATTACGAACGTGTGTATGCTATTGTACGTGTCGACTTATTTCACGGTACGGATACTTCACCCGAGAACAAGATTACGGTGAAGAAGATAGTGAGGACTCCAGAGCATGCTGCACAAGAAGTCGATCGTCTCAACAACCTAAAGAGTGCTAATAAGTCAATATACTTCTGGCAGGTTACGCGAATGGAGCGTGAGTAAAATATGAATTTAGGAAGCCCAACTTATATGCAAGTGTCAAGAGTTGGGATGCGCGAACTCCTTAAAGTACTCCCCATTGTCAGGTTCATCGTCACTTTAGGTGAAGGCGGGTAGCCAGATTAGGCCGCGTCCAGTACACGCCTCTGCAACAGGTCGAACTTTGCCCGCCCATACATTTCGCGCTTTTTCAGCTTCAGCCGGTTCACCTGTCCCTCCGTCTGTCCATTGCTCCATTGCTCAGTCAGCCCTGCCACTACAGCAGCTTTGTCTCGCTCTATCCCTTGGGCGAAGTTGTGCAGGTCTATCAGCTTGCTTGATTTAGCTCGGCTCAACCAGCCATCCAACTGCTCTTCGTTGCCCGTCCTCTCACGTACCATACTCAGGAATTCCTGCACCAATGGGTATGCGATGGCGATGTCCTGGCTCACCCGCTTCAACTGCATGAGTGCTGCCTGCTCCACCATGCTCAGGCTCTGCCCCTCTCTGATCAGAAAGTAGCTGAACTGCACCGAGGACGGGATGCGTTCCTCCTTCTCTTTGCCCTGCTTCTCCTTGCCCTGCTTCTCCTTGCCCTGCTGCCCTTGCTTCGCACGATCGCCCGCAGTGCTTGCCCCATTTGCGTCGTTTACCTGCGGCTGTAGAGCCTCTGAATACTCCGATGAATACTTCGAGTACTCGGAGTGCTTTCGGTATTTGCGCGGACCCGTCTTGGCCGGCTCCCGCCGCCGCTGTGCTACCCAGGTGGCCACCATCTTGCGTGAGCCACTATACCCTCGTTCTCGCAGTTCCCGCAAAAGCTGGGCTGCGTTCTCACACCCGTCCTGCCATCGCCGGTACAGGTATGGCAGGTAAGCATCGAGCATGCTGGGCTTGCTGCGTGGTTGACCCCTTATCGGAGCTTGGTCACTACGCAAGTAGTGGTAAACGGTGCCCCGGCTCATTCCTAGTTGCCTGGCGATGCCACGAATGCTCTCTCCACTGGCATACAAGGCATTCACTTTTGCATACCGCTCCTGCCGTTCGGCCCTGTGCAACTGCCGCCCGAGTGTTTCAGATTGGGAACGTCGTGCTGGCCGCCGCATGGGAGTGAAAGCGCAGCACCTGCAGCAGCAAAGGGACCATGCGGCGGTAGTGAGTGCCGTAGCTGCGGCGCATGACTGTGTGCACCTGTGCCTTGTACGGTCGACCGGTCGATTTGTGCTCCCGAACCAGGTCGCGCAGCTTCTGCTCGCCGACAACCGGATAGACGACATCGCGCACAAGTTCATCGGGGTGCTCAAGCGATACCTCGGCTATCTGATAGAGCAGTCCGGTCTTGCCTGCAACCCGTTTGAAGTCTTCGAGGAGGATCTTGTCTACACGCTGCTCAGCCGTAACACCAATCTTGTGCACGATGCCAATAAGCAAATCAACCAGACTATCCGTAATCTCCTGGCTGCGCAGCAGGCAGAACGCCGAGACCAGGGTAACCCTTACGGGGCGAGAATGACGTCGCACTTCTCGAACCGGCTCGGTTGCTACCCTATCTCGATAGCGCTGGAGCAGCTTGGGCGACACTCCGGAGAAGAGGTCCGGCGGCAGGGTGGTCGTGACCTGTCGAAGACGCTGAAGCTTAGCAATCTCACGCAGCATGCTGTCCAAACCGATCCGACCGGGGTCAGCCTTCAAATCCAGAAACGTCACGCGCCCCTGGCATATACAACCTCGCAGAGGACGAAGCATGCCTCGACCCTACAAGGCTTTGCTTTGTTGATGGTGTGCTAAGGGCCGCCGGAGGCGATGGTGACTATCTTGGCTACCTGTCCCCTGGTGGCGTTGGCGGCGGGAAGGAAGTAGGGCCTGTTCCACTGGTCGCAAGGCTCGTCAGCGCTGCCGCACGTGTAGCCGTTGATCATGCCCGCTCCTGAGATGGCCTCGATGTAGGGGGCGAAAGTGTGGTCGGCAGGCACGTCGGCGAAAGTGGGGCGGTCGGGTGTGAGGAGCGCGTAGCCCTGTGACAGAGCGATCACCTTGGCAAGCTGCCCTCGCGTGATGATGTTGCCGGGACGGAAGTAGGGCCTGCTGTTGGCATCGCAAGGCTCGGAGGGCGCGCCACAGGCATAGCCGCTGATGACGTTGTAGGCGGCAGCGGTCTCCGCGTACAGGTAGAAGGCCGAATCGCGGGGGACATCAGCGAACGTGGCCTCGTCGTGCTTGGGGTTGAGGAGCGCCCAAGCGGAGGCGTTCACCACCATCTTAAGGAGTTGGGCACGAGTTACATTGCGCCCTGGGCGGAAGTATGTGCCGGGGCAAGGCTCACCGTCTGTGCCACATTCGTAGCCGGATATGTAGCCGCGCTCGTCCATCCAGCTTACGTATGGTGCAAAGGGGTCGCCCGCATACACGTCGTTGAAAGCCGCCTGTATGGGTGTAGAGGTAAGCGAGGGCGGAGGCACGGCAGCGGTGGCGGTCCCTTGCCAGAACCCACCTATCGGGCATGACGGCCCGGCGTAGCTGATCCAGAGACCCCAGGCGTGTAGGGTGCCGGTATCCCAGGGGCCGCCGTCCTGCACCTCAAGGGTCCAGGTGCCGTTGGACATCTTGCCCACGAACACGTTAAGAGAGCCTTCTTCAGGCAGATATGCACCCTGGCCCGGCGGGCAGGTCGTGCCAAGCACGGGCGCACCGGAGCGCGCCAGGCTAAAGCCGGTGTTTCCGGGAGTCCATACCTCACTGCCACATACGTGGGTGAAAAGGGCTGTGCGGGTGCCGTCAGGCCCGGTCAAATAGGCCGACAGGTCGCTGGCGTAGGTGTGTTCGAGGGTGAGGCTCACCACGCGAATGTCGGCTATGGTGCCTGCATCGCCTACTGTGAGGGTGGAAGTGGTCACCCCCTGGTCGGGTACGGCCTTGGGCACGTCGGCGCTGCTATAGGTCAGCGCGCAAACAGGAGTTGCCGGTGGCGTGCCCGTAATCCCAACGGACGGTGTAGCGGTGGCAGTTCGGGCCAGTGTCGCCGTGCGAGTGGGTGTACGGGTAACGGTTGGCGTTCGCGTCAGGGTGGGGGTGCGGCTAGGCGTGCGCGTGCGGGTAGGAGTTTGGGATGGCGCGCCGGTTGGAGTGCGCGTGGGTGTTCGAGAGGGCGTGGAGGAATAAGTCGCCGTGGATGCGGGCGGGTGAGTGGGAGTGAAAGTGGAAGAGGGCGGAGGTGTGTTGGTGCGGGTAGCCGAGGGTGGCGGTGATGCAGGGGTAAGGGTGGCGGTAGGGGTGCCTCCGGTGCAGGGATTCGCGTAGGTGATACGCAGGACCCAGGCGTGCAGAGTGCCGGTGTCGTACTGGCCTCCGTCCTGTACCTCTAGCGTCCAGGTGCCGGCGGCCTGCCCACCGGCGAGGGGCGTGAGCGAGCCTTCTTCGGGCAGATAAGTGCCCTGGTTGGGCGGGCAGACGGTGCCCATTACCTGCGAAGCCGATTGAGAGATTGCGAAGCCGGTGTTTCCGGTCGTCCATGCGCCGCTGCCGCATACATGGGTGAAAAGGGCTGTGCGAACGCCCTGCGGGTTGGTCAGGTAGACAAGGAGGTCGCTGGCGTATGTGTGGTCGATGGTGAGGCCGGTCACTTCCACGGAAGCCACAGTGCCGGGCGCGTTTACAGTGAGAGTGGAGGTGGCGCTGCCCTGGTCGGGGATCGCTTTCGGTACATCGAGGCTTGTGTAGAGCACCGAGCAGGCGGAGCCAGGCGTGGGGGTGGACGTTGCAGCCATAGTGGGTTGCGGGGTAGAGGTGCGGGTGCGCGTCGGGCTGGACGCTACAGGGGTCCATGTGCGCGTGGGAGATGTGGCAGGGAGGCCCGTGGCCGTGGGAACCTGCGGCATGGGGGTACGCGTGGGCCGTGGCGGGGTCTTGTAAAAGGTCTGGCCGGTGCAGGGGCGGGGTGTGCCGTCCCATGCGCCGGTGAAGCGGTCGATAATGTTAGCCATCAGCTGCTGGATGCGCGGGTCGGCGGCCTGCGACTGGTAGGCCGGTTGGAACACCTCGTTGGAGTAGGTGTGGTCCATCAGGCCCCACGAGAAGAAGATGCTGCCTGCGGCAAAGACCTGCGCGCCGCTGCTTGCCGTGTAGATGGTGGAGTCATGTGGAAGAGGCATCCCGTGTGGGTCGGAGAGGGTGCTGTGAGCCAGCCACTGGATGCCTGGCGGCGTGTAAGGGTCGGCTGTGAGACCGTCCCACTCCTCGCCGATGATGTTGTTCACCTGATCGCCCGGCTGGAGTCCTGTGCAGTCGAAGTACCAGGAGGAGGCGGGAGCGACCGCCACCCACGGGTAGTTGTATAGCTCCTCGTCGTAATAGGATTGGTAGTTGGAGCCGATCAGAGAGTTTTCGGGCCTGCCAAGATCGCGGAAGGTGATCGTTTTGGGTGTGGGGGCGGGTGCAGGGTCCAGCACCTCATCTTTGTAGCCGACCATTACGCGGTTGGGTCCATTGGCGGAGGCTTCGAGGCGGATGTTCCAGAACGACTCGTTGGCGGAGGCGAAGATCATGTTTACGCCGGAGTTGAGCACGTGCTCGACGTTGGTGCGCTCGTCCCAGGTCCAGTACTCGTCGTGGCCCATCACCATGAAGGCCGAGTGGCCCAGCAGGATGTTGGGGTTGGTGGCGCGGTCAACGTCGCTGATGTAGGTCACGTCGAAGCCGGATGCTTCGAGCCAGCGCACCATCTCGTGGTCGTGCGAGAAGAAACCGCCGGTGCCCGCACCGCCCAGGTAAGGGCGGTCGAAGGACACCTTGTAAGCGCGGTCGCGGCCCTCGTTGTTGCCTGAGTAGTAGAGGCTCTCGCCTCCATAGCGGTTGTAGGCCTGGTTGGTTTTGGTCGGTTCCATCACCAGCAAGGGTGACTGGTAGGAGTCGTTGCGCACGATGAAGTAGACGAAGAAGCGGTAGCCGTTGTTTGAGTCGATCCGCAACAGGTATATACCAGACAGCCAGTTGGGATCGGTATTGATGGTGAGGGAGGCCGACCAGGGGCAGGAGACGAGTCCGGTAACTCTGTCGCGGGTGCAGCTCGGCTGCGATGGAGTGGAGAACGGGCCGTAGGAGGCGTAGAAGCGGGCACCGTGGCCCTGGTAGTAGCCGAGGCGGTAGAGGCGCGCGGTGGCCGACGAGCCGGTAGATTTGATGTGGATGCCAATGGGGCTGCCCGCGTTCACGCTGGCCGCGCCCGCATAGGCAGAGAAGGTGTTGAGGTCGTAGTTGCCTATGCTGGCCCACTCGTCGGTGCCCTGTAGGGCGTTTTCGTCGGTGATCCGGCTTGAGCGGGGGCTAAGGGCAGATGGATATTCGCTGAACGGCCCGGCCTCGGTGTAGGGCTGCGTGGAGTCGTCGGGGTAGGGCGCGAAGGCAGAGTGGGGGTTTGACACATGGCAGACCCCGGAGCCGGAGGCACCCGTAGCGCCTGTCTGCTCATTCGGAGAGACAGGCTGGAGTATTACGAAGACGAAGGCCGCCAGGGCGACCAACATTGTCGCAAACGAGACAGGCGGGCCCAGGCGTCGAGCCAGGGAACCACCGGGGAACCGGATCATGCGCACGAAATCCTTCCCTGAGAAGAGACTGGAGAGCCACTCCCCAAGAGTCTACTATATAAAGGGAAGGGTGTAATCACCCGATGGGGGTAGATATAAAGGGAAGGGTGTAATCACCCGATGGGAGCAGATCGGTATGATGCGCGCTCAGGGAGCAAGCACAAGCCGCCCCTGGTGGCGCTGAAGATCAACTTCGACGTATCCGTGCGCGAAGTCGCGCCGCCAGAGGCCGGGGGAAACCTCCTGGCACGCGCCAAGGGGAGCGCCCAGTTGGCGGGCGGTGTCGTACTCAGGGTAGAGCCACATTTCGGAGTAATAGGAGTCGAAGCGGGTGTAGCGGAAGGTGGCCTGGGTGCCCTGTGCCACCAACAGGTAGGAGACGAGAGTGAAGCGCATGCGCTCGGCGTCGTCTTTCGGACCCTGGCCGACCATTATCAGGCCCTTGCCCATAGAGAGCCAACGCTCGGCGCGCTGGATCTGCGCCTGCCACTGGTCGGGCGTGCGCCAGCCGTCAAGCCACTGCACCGCGAACGACTCGTCCATCGCGCCGTCGAGGTAGGGCGCGTAGGCGTCCCAGGCATCGGCGCGCAGGCCCCCGCCTACGAGGTTGGCCCAGATAGGGTAGTCGCCCAGGGTCTCGCGGGCATCCGCCAGCCAGGTCTTGACGGCCTCGCGCCATGCATCGTCAGTGGCATACTCTTGCAGGCCGCCATCGCTGTTGGTCAGCTCCGACATCACCCGGCTGCGGTCAACGTCCACGTTGTCGAGCCAGATGCCGTCGTAGAACCATGTATCTTTTATGTACTTAAGGCGCTCCATCGCGAAGGCGCGCCAGCCGGGGTCGGCGGGGTTCATCATATAGGCGTAGCGACCGGAGCCGAAGTAGTCGTCCACGATGCGCGCGCCCGAGGCGTTGTGCAGGAACCACGACTCGTTGGGGTGGATGTACTTGCAGAAGTCGCCGCTGTAGAAGGCAAGCTGGTTGTCGTGAGGCGTGTAGCTCTCGTCGCAGGAGGCAGAGGCGTCGCGGTACGGCCCCGGCCCCTCAACGGCGTTCATGGTGACGTAGGTGAGGATGGGGCCTTTGTAGCCTGCGCCGCGTAGCTGATTGCGGAAGGGGATATCGGCAGGCCCGGTGAGGTGGATGTAGCTGTGCTGATCGGCCAGTTGCTGGGCGGTGGTGCCGTCCTGGGGCGGCTTGTGGAACCAGGCGAGGCCGAACGGGGAGGGCTGATCGGTCGGGGCGGCGGTTGGCGGCACGCCTGCCTCGGTGGTGGAAACCGGCAGGCAAACAGGCATGCCGGGGATCCTGGGGCCGGTCTCAGAGGTCGCGAGAGCCTCCGGCTCCGACACGACAGCAGGCTGTTGGGCGGTCGCGGAGCTCGACCGGAACCAGCCGAGCCAGAGGGCAGCCACCACGAAGCCGGAGATGAGGAGCACGATGAAGCCCGCTACGGGCAGGATGGTAGGGAGGTTACGAGGTGGGGAGTTCCTGTCCATAAACCTATCTTAGCGCCTCACACGCCGCGTGGCAATACGCCAATTGGGTGACGGTGGTGGGAGAAATGGTCATATCGAGTATTGCGCACTGCGTATGGCGTACTGCGTGTTGCATATTGCTTATTGCCTGCGGAGTGAGTTGGTGCGTGGCTTGTGCCTATTGCCTGCGTTTGGTTAGGCGGAAGTCTACGCGGCGGATGGCTACTCCTAACAGTAGCAATATGAGGGCGGGGGCCAGGAACCAGGGCCATAGCGGCTCGCTTTGCGGTGATGCGCCCTCCAGACCGGAGGCGTCGAGCGTCTGTTCGGGGTCGCGGAGGTAGGCAGCGCCGCCGTTGAGACGTTTAAGGAGGCGGTCGTTGGTGCCAGCGTGGAGGTATTCGATACCCGTGGGCACGCTCAGGCCAATTGTCTCGGTGGCGGCGGGGATATCGCCGGTGGCATCGCGGCGCACCAGCACTTCGTAGGTGCCTGGCTCGCCGAGGTTCACGTTCGCTTCGTAGTGGCCGGGAGCGGTTTGCAAGAGGCGGGTGCTCGTGACCACTCGCGAGGGAGAGCGCACGCCTGCGGTCACGTCCGCCAGGTCGGCGAAGCTATTGTCGGGGTTGAGGCTTTCAACTTCGATGAGGGCGGGGGTGGTCGCACCGTTACTGCCCGAAAGCGTTTGCCCACCATCTATTAATGATGCGTCAGGTTGCAGGAGCTTGCTGGCAGGGCTGCCCATCGTCCAGCGCACCGACTGGTTCCAGAATGTGTCGAAATCGGGCCAATCGTACCAGCCCTCGCCCCAGCCCTGCCCTGCCTCCGATGTGAAGGCGAGCACGCGGCCCAGGCCGTATTGCCAGTGGGCTAACAGCGGATCGCCTGCGTCAGAAGTGAGGGCGGTCACGGCGTCGTCTTTGGCGACCGTGATGTCGTACCCGGATACCTGCGGGATGTCCTGGGGGCGCAGGCCGCGCAGCGCCGGGCTTTGGGCCGAGAGGTGAGGTTGAATATCGCCCAGG
This sequence comes from uncultured Chloroflexia bacterium, assembly GCA_963797095.1. Lineage (GTDB taxonomy): Bacteria > Chloroflexota > Chloroflexia > QHBQ01 > JADMIH01 > JADMIH01. The sequence continues at coordinate 134,831 of CAWCNY010000003.1, forward strand.
AGGATTGCCTCGCGGGTGGCGAGGTCGATCTCTTTGAACACTATTTTGGGCAGATTCTCAGGCTGCTCGGTGAAGTAGTATCGACCCATGCCGTCGCGGGCCAGATCGATCAGGAAATCTTTAGACACGTCGCGCCCGATGCCAATAGTCGAAAGATGGATGTTGTCGGCACGCAACCCGTCTAGGAGGGAGGTGTAGTCGTGGAAGCCCTGCTCCATGCCGTCGGTCAGCAACACCAGGTGGCGGGTTGGCGCGTTCAATTGGCGCATGGCGCGGGCGGCTTCCTCCACCGCCGGGTAGATGGCCGTGGTGTTGCCTGTACGAGTGCTGCCGATATCGGCCTTGATCCTCTCCTTATCGGCAGCACTCGTAATGACCTGGGGCTGCACAACCCATTCCCATCTGTTGTCGAAGGCGATCAGGCCAACGGTATCACCTTCGCGCAGGGAATCGACGGCCAGTTGAGCCGCAGCCACGGCCATGCTGAACTTATTTACGTTGCTACCGTCGTAGTCGGCGAAATCGCGCATGCTGGACGAACGGTCAAGGACCAGGATGAGCGCGGTGTCGCCCTCTTGCGGGCGCGGGGCGGGGCGCGACGACACCGGCATCACGTCCTCGAACACGCTGTCAACATAGTCGCCTTTGCCGAAGGCGGTCGGCCCGCCAATAGCGACCAGCCCGCCACCGTAGCGGCGCACATACTCCTGTAATGTGCGTTGCTGGTCGAGGGTAAAGCTGGTTGCCGACATATCCACCAGCACCACCGAGTCGTAGCCCTCCAGCGCCTCGACCTTCGGTGTAATCGCCGACGGGAAGGCGAGATCAACGTCCATGCCCTGGTTGCGCAGCACATCGGCCATCAGTTCGCCTTCGTTGTCGCGCTCCTCCAGCACCAGCACGCGGGGAGCAGGTTTGACCACCAATCCGGCGTAGAGATTGTTGTTGTCCGGGAAAGTGTCGGCTCCTGAAGCGGGGCGCAGTTGCACCTCCACGCGGTGGAAGCCCTCGGCTCCCGCCTTTTGTTCAAGCGAAAGGCGATTCTCTCCCTGTTGCAGAATCAGCACTCGTGAGGAAGCGGGCTGGCCGTCTACCAGGATCTGCAAGGTGGCGGTGGTAGGAGTGGCGCTATACACGCGAAGGTCGCTATCCACGGTGTCGCCCACGCGAGCATAGCTCTGCATGGAAATGCCTTCGGCCACCACCTCGTGGTCGCCCAGGGCGGTCAGCGCGACGGATTGGAGGTCGATTCCACGGGAGCGAAGGCGCGCCGCCTCCTCGTCCGCAGAGCCATGCGTCTCCCAACCGTCGCTCACAAGCACGATGCGCCTCCTACCATCGTCGCCTAACAAGCCACCCGCCAGTCGAAGCCCACTTTCGAGGTCGGTGCTAAGGCTTCCCGCCCGAGCGCCCGTGGCATTTTGATCGGCGTCCGCCCAGGTGCCATCTTCGACCTGCTGGGGTTGGAGCAAGGTGGCCTCTGCCCCTACAGCGACAAAGTGGAGGGTATCTTCAGGGGTAGCGCTGTGCAGCACATCCCTCGCGTACTCGATGGTGGCGGCCCGGCTGGCTGGGCTGATGCTCGCGGAGGCGTCGAGTACGAGCACCAGATCGAGGCGCGGGTCGGGGTTGACGAGCACAGGCTGAGCCAGGGCGACCACCATGAGGACCGCGCTTGTGCCCTGTAAGGCGGTCGAGAGATTGCGCCGCAATCGTGACAGGGCGCGCAGCCTGAGTGCGGGAAGGAGCACGATTGGCAGCACGACCGCAAACAAGAGGAGCATTTCGGGACGAAGCAGGGCGAACTCGCTCATGCGGAACCTCGTTTCCAGCAATAGACAAGCCATTCACCCGCCAGCAGGGCAAGGGCCACACCGGCCAGCGGCAGCCAGAACTCGACATGCTTAACTTCGCCGCCACTGCCGGAGCGCGGGCTGTTCAACTCAGGGTGGGACCACTCGGCCGGAGCGGTGTTGCCGGGGTCGTCGGAGAGGTTGACCGCGAACTGTATATCGTGCTGCCCGTCCACGGCTCCGGCTGGGCTGACGCCATAAATACCCGCTTCATCCGTGTCGAGGAAGAGGCCGGTCGGTCCTGTGTCTACCTTCAACCCGCCGGGGGTATGCACCACAGAGCCTGGAGCAAGCCTCAGCGACTCGCCGGGGGTGACTGCCTGCGTGCCCGCCAGCGGATAAAGCCAATCGGTGATGTTCGCCATCAGCAGAGGGAAAGCCGCCAGCTTGGGGAGGTTCGATTCACGCGGGTCGAACGTGAGCACGACCACTCGCCTGCCGTCCTGCTCTCCTGCCAGCAATAGCGGGCCGGAAGGCGAATCGACAAGCGTTTCCAGCCAGTCGGGGGCCTCCACGCTGTGGGCCTCCGACACCAGCAAGGCGCTAAGATCTATACCCTTTAGGAGAGGGTGGTCGCTCTCCAGAACAATGGGACGAACGTCGCCTGCCCTGCCCGTGAGGTGCAAAGTATAGGCTTCACCCGCCGGAGAGGAGGCTGTGTTCTCAACGGCGGTATTCACCAGCACCAAACCGCCCTGGGGCAGGGGTGCGCCGGGTGCGCCTTCAACGACCGTGAAGGCAAAACTGCCTGACGTACCCAGCGTGGCGCTCACTGGTGCCACACCATCGATCACGGATAGGGCGCGTATGAAGAGGTCGGGCCGGGAGGAAACGACCGCTACCTTATGCTCCCCGTCCACCGGCAGGAAGATAACGGCTTGGTCGTCGGCGCTGAGGGCATCGGCGGTTGTAACGCTGACCGTGAAGCGCACCGTGCGGGCGGGCACCTGCCAGGTGAGGCCAACCGAACCACCGGGCGGTACACTCTGAGTGCGCTCCGGTAGAGGGACAGTGTCGGCCAGGGCCTTGACGGTGATGTTGGCCTCGGTCTGGGAGGTGCTTTCGATGCGGGCATAGGCGATCCAGCCGGCGCGACCATCGGGCGGCCTGCGCGCACTGAGGGCCACCACCGATACGTTGGCGTTGCTGCTCGTCGAGCCGACCCGCACGAAAGTGAGCGACATAGGAGGCAATCCCTCGGTCGAGAGGCTGCCGAATTGCCCATCTGAGATCACTGTAACGGGCAAGGCCGAACCATCGGCGGCGCGCCGGGCAAGACCGGCAGCCACGCTCAACATACCCTCCATGTCGGCGCGACCTGCCCCCGGCTGCATAGCGTCAACAGCGGCCAGCAGATCGCTATGCGAGCAGTTGGCGCAGGCGGTAGTAACATTGGCCCCCACGCGCAGGAGGGTGGCGCTGTCCTCGGCGTTCATATCCGCCACGGCGCTCTTCGCCTCGTCCCTGGCGGCATCGAAGCGGGTGCGGTTGGAGGACGAGCCAAGCAGAGTGCGCATGCTGCCCGAGGCGTCAATGGCGATCACGCGGTTGCCCCCGGCGGGGGCGGTGAAGGCGGGCTGGGCAAGGGCCAAAGCACCGGCGGCTAGCAGGATGGCTTGCAGAATGAGCAGGATGGAGAGCGGCGGCCTGCGCAACCGGGAGGTGGAGCGCTCGACGTTGGGCAGGGCGCGCCATAAGCGCAAACTGGGCACGAGCGTGCGCCTGCGCTTCGGCCTGAGCATGTAGACGAGGACGAGAGCGGGCACCAGCGCAAGCCAAAGCGCGCCCAGCCAGTTGAGAAAGCTCATGCGGTAGTCACTCCGCGCCGCCTGAGAGTGTCCAACAAGATGCGCTCTATGTCGGCATCGCTCATCACGCGCAGGTAGCTCGCGCCCTGCGACCGGCAGTAATCGGCGGTATCAGTCAGCCAACTTTGCACGCGCCTGTCGTACTCGGCCATGCCTTCGCGGCCCAGGTAGATCTCAAGGCGCTCGCCAGTTTCGCTGTCTATCAATTCGAGATCGCCCGTTTCGACCGGCGCGATCTCCTGTGGGCTTACTATGTGCATTACATTGGTCTGGTAGCCCGCCGTTACCAGGGCGCGCAGGCCATCCCGCCAGCCGTCCAGCAACAGGTCGCTGATTACGACAACGATACGGCCCTGCCCGCGACCAGGGTTATCTCCCGCCCAACCGACGAGGTAGCCATCGAAGTTCGACACGGAACGGGTGCGCAGCCCCTGCAAAAGCCGGAACATCTCTCCCGATTCGGCGCGCCCGCGAAATCGCTGAACAACCGATGGCGGATTGGACGCCGGAGCCTGGGCCGGTCCCAATCCCTCAATAGAGCCTGGCGTTGCCATGACGACCGAGTCGAGGTGGGCCAGGGCAATATACCCGAAGGAGGCCGCCAGCCTGCGGGCGGTCATAAACTTGGAAGGCGTGCCAAAGCCCATCGAGGGGCTGGCGTCGAGCAATAGATATAGATTGGTGTCGTGCTCGGCCTGGGCCTGGCGCACGTGCAGAGTGCCGAGGCGTGCGTAAGTGTTCCAATCCACGCGGCGCAAATCATCGCCCACGCTGTAAGGGCGGAAGTCGGCGAATTCGATACCAATAGTGCGCCTGTTGGCCGCGTGCTCGCCCATCAGGCCGCCGATCAGGTCGTGCCCCACGCTGAGCGATATCCGGTCGAGCTTGCGCAGAAGCTCGGTATCTACAACCAGGCCCTCGTCCCCGGCGACGGCTTGCGCGCCGCTGCCCGCCCGACTTCCAAGAGAGCGAAACCAGCGGGTTACGGACGGAGGACGGAGGGCGAAGGACGGAGGACGATTGCGTTGGGATGGGGCGATTTCGTCTTCCGTCCTCCGTCCTTCGTCCCTCCGCACGCTCACGCCTTCACCTCTTCCAGGATCATGTTCAGCACCGTGTCGGCATCCACGTTTTGCAGTTGGGCCTCTACGTTGAGCACGATTCGGTGGCGAAGGGCCGGGAGAGCTACGCGGCGAAGGTCTTCAAATGAGACGTTGTAGCGCCCGGACATAACGGCGTTGACCTTACCCGCGAGCACAACCGATTGGATGGCGCGCGGGCTTGCTCCATAGCGAACAAGCTTGCGCGAGCTGGCGACTCCCACATCGCCTTCGGGGTGAGTAGCCATCACAAGGCGGGCGGCGTAGTCGAGTACAGGCTCGGCAATGGGCACATCGCGAATGAGAGCCTGCAAATCGAGCAATTGCTCGCCGTTCAGGACAACGCGCGCCCGGCGTTCGGCCCTGCCCGTAGTGCGGCGGGCGATCTCTTTCAACTCATCGGGCGACGGGTAGCCCACTATCAACTTGAAGAAGAAGCGGTCAAGCTGGGCTTCGGGCAGGGGATATGTGCCTTGCAGGTCTATCGGGTTCTGGGTCGCCAGCACGAAGAAAGGCTGCGGCAGGCGGTGGGTGACCCTCCCTATCGTGACTGAGTACTCCTGCATGGCCTCAAGCATGGCGGATTGGGTGCGCGGGGTGGCCCTGTTGATCTCGTCCGCCAGGATAAGATGGGCGAAGATGGGGCCGGGCTGGAACGAGAAGGCCCGCCCATCATTTCCTTCCACGATTACATCGGTACCTACAATGTCGGCAGGGAGGAGGTCGGGCGTAAACTGGATGCGACTGTAACTGAGGTCGATGCACTCGGAAAGCGTGCGCACCAGCAGGGTCTTGCCCAGGCCGGGCACCCCTTCAAGCAGGACATGCCCGCCCGCCAGCAGCGCTGTGAGCACTCCGCGCACTACGTTCCGCTGCCCCACGATGACTCCCGCAAGCTCATCCTCCAGCGTAGCAACAAGCCTCCGGATGCTCTCACCTATTTCTATCTCCTGTGGTGTGGTGTTCAAAGATGCTCCTTGTCTATCTGCTCTCCGGGCTAAAGTACTTCTGCACTATGCCCCAGCGCTCCATTGGAGGTGCTGTTGTCTCGCCCGTGGCATCGACGGGGCCGCCCTGCGATGGGCTGGTGGCCCCGCCCGAGTTGCTCGCATCTCCTTCAAGGGTCATGGCGGGAGGCTCCTGCCCATTTCCTGGGCGAAGGTTATTGGGGTCGGCCTCGTCGCCCTGGAGCGCGAAGGGGTCTCCGTCCACATCGAGGCCCTGCCCCTTGGGGCCGTCCACCCTGCTCCCCTCGCCGGGCAAGCCGGGATCGCCAGCGCCGCTCCCCTGGCCCTGGTCCGATTGAGGACCACCTGGCGCGCCCTGAGAAGGGCTGCCGGAGCCGTCGTCACCTGTGCCGGGCTGGGGTTGCTGGCCGTTATCGGCGGCGTCAGGTTGAGTGATGCCGCCCTGCCCCTGTTGGCTGCTATCGCCGGGCTGGCTACTCTGGTCCTGGCTTTGCTGGCCGTCGTCGCTCGAATCTTGCTGATTGCTCTGCCCGTTTTGCCCCGCTGCGGGCGTAGTGCTTGCCGATGGCTGGGTCGGGAAGTTCTTGGCGAGGTCTTGCTGAGGAACCACCTGATCGCCCGTATCTTTTACTGCCTGGCCCAGGTCGTCCATCGCTTTCTTTATCTCGCCGTAGGTGCCGTTGCGAAGGGCGTCGGCCGCCTTGCGCTCGGCGTCCCGGAGGTCCGGCGTATCGGAGGAATCGTCGGCGGCAGAATCGAGGCTCTCGGCCAGTGCCTCTTTGGCGTCCTGCGATAACTGGTCGTTGTTGTCTCCCAGTTGGGAGAGCGCATCGCCGGCGGCGTTGTAGTCGCCCTGGCGTATGCTGTCGGCGATGCTCTGAGTTACGCCTTGTTCATCGAGCGCACCCGCCAATCGTTGCAGCGATTTCTCGGCCTGGCGCGACGCCTCGGCTTGCTGCTGTGCCGCGTCGGCTGATATGGAGGGTCCGGACGCTGAGGTGCTGCCCTGCCCACCGTTGCTGTCGGGCACGCCCGGCTGATTGGATTGGCCCTGCTGGTCGGAATCGGAACTGGAGGGTGGGGTACCGGCCTGGGTATCGTCGCTGTTGGCGTCCGGAAGGCCGGATAGAGCGGTGGCGGTGGGCACGGCCGCGCCCGCACCCAGGCCGGGGGGCAGACCTCCCGAAGCAAGCGCGAAATCGTCGTTCGCGCCCTTCAGAAGCCAGATCCCCACAGCGATCACCAGCAGACCGCCCGCGATAGTCAGTTGAGCGACTGGCATGCGAGCCGGGTAAAGAGCGCGAGGCTCAACGCCCGCCAGCAGGCGCGCCGTAGAAGAAAGCTGGGCGCTCGCCATAATCGACGCCTGTGACGCAACCGGACTAACTCCTGCTTGTTTGCCATTCAGCAGTTCAACCGAGGTGAGCACGCGCTGGCGGTCGTCAAGCAGCGAATCAAGCGTACGCGCGGTATCGAAGGGCGTAGGCTGGCGTATGGCTTCGTAGAGGAGAGCCATACCCGGCATCAAGAGCGAGAGTCCTATGCCAAGCGGCAGCGCCAGAGAGAAGCCTGCATTGAAATAGGGGAGGGCAGCCAACACAAGCCACAGAAGTCCAACACCAACGGCAGCAAGGCCAAGATAGCGCCTGCGTCGATCTTTGCGCAGCAGTATCCTGTACTCAGCCAGCCTAGAATCCAAACTCGGAGGATCGGATTGCACCGCCTGTGTGGGCGCTTGTTCGGGCGTGGGTGGGGTTAGACGACCACCCTGCTGGATGTTAGTTATAGCCAATCCGCGCTCTCCTTTCGTGTAATCAAGCTCGCTTGCGCGGTCCCCTGTGCGCTTGCGCGTCCCGTTGAGGGAGCGGTTTGAAGACGCCGGCGCATTGTGATCAAAACACCTGCGGCCACTACCCCCAGACCCGCTATGAGCACAGCCACACCCATAAAGACCGAGTAGCGCGACCACTCGGCTACCATCTCGGCAGCCTGGTTAGCCCGCGCCGTGTCGCCCAGTTGGGCAAATACCTCGCCCGCCGCGCGGGCATCGGTGCGTGCGCCCGGCAGGTCGAGGGTACCTGCCTTTGCGAGGGCGCTGTCCATCAGTTGCACCGCACCCAGGCCTTTTTGCGCCAGCTGCAATGTTTGATCCACCGACTGCGCGTGCGAATCGAGGGCAAGGCTGGAGAAGGTGTTCCAGGCAGATTGCGCGTTACCGTAAGCCGTTCTGTAATCGTATGCTTCGAGGGCCGTGCGTGCACTGGTTGCCTGGGCCTGCGCCAGGCTTGCGCGTTGCGATTTGTCAAGGTAATCGCCCGCAGTGGCCGCACGATCCGCTCTTCCAAGCTGGTTATATAGCTGCTGCGAATGCTCGAAATGGTCGGCAGCCTCGTCAAACTTGCCCCCATCGAATAGCGCGATGCCTGGGCTTAGGTCGTAATATGTCAGGAGGTTGGTTTGCCAGCCCCCCGCGAGGAATGTAGGAAGCCAGTTGCGCCACTCCCTATCCAGGCTGCGAGCCGAGTAGCCGTATACTTCGAACAGGGCACTTGACCAATCTTCGCCGCCCTTCAGGGTCGCCAGGTATCTGCCAAAATAGTCCATCCCATACCTGTCGGCAAAGAAGGCCATCATGCTGTAAGCTTCCGGATAGGCAAGTTCGGGGACCTGGGTGAACCTCCACCGGTCGTTTAGCTCGGTAAGTGAGAGGAAGGTCACGCCATGATCCTGAGCATTGCGCAGGTATTGAGCCGAGGCCTGGGCGCGGCTGGTGGAAAGCTCGTTGTACTGGGCAAGCCCTTCCTGGAAGCCAATGGGAAGGTTTTGATCGGAGAGCTCGCCAGCCACCATGTGAGTCATCTCGTGGCGAAAGCTTGCGCGGGCGACCTCCGGTTCGACCTGTCGCAAACGCTCCACCGCTACCCCTATTTCCAGTTTGCCGGGTATGGCGTGTGCCATGATCCCGGCGTGCTCGCCCGCAATGGGGTTGGCGATTATATAGTCAGCTTCGGTTGAGTATATATGAAGGGTCAGCCAGGTAAGAGGGTCACTGCCTAGCATCTCGGATACCGCGTCGTCCACGTCATCTATAAAGCCCGCATACCAATCCGCCGATGCCTCTTCACCTTCCGGGTAAATAATGGTGAAGTAGCGAGTCTGCTCCGTCTTTTCCTGGGTAGATTGCGCCAGGGCACGCGAGGCCAGGGCCGGCGAGATGAGGGTCGCCAGCGCGGCCAGCAGAAGGAGGAGAGGTTGGAAGAGACGCCACAAGGACCGTGGTGGTTCGGCTTTCATAGGGCTAACACTCTAGGGGGAACGGTCTGCTGAGGGCTGGAAGGAGACGGAGCGCTCCTGTAGGCGGGCAACCGAGGACACTTGGGGCCGCGATTCGATTATACCAGAGCGGCGGGGGCGAGCGCCACAAAACTAACTGATATTGGTACACCATTAATACGAACGGGGTTTCACACCCGGTTGCCGGTTCCGGTAGCGTTCCGGTGGCGTTCGGTGAGGAACCCGATCACTTTGACTCGCGCCTGCGCTTCGGGTATAATTGTTAAGCGCCGGCGATCCGGGGTCGTCTAACGGTAGGACAATGAGACTACCTCTAACGCGAAGAGGCTGAAGAGACGCTTGATAGAAGTAGGATTATTGCAGGATACATGCGCAGAATGTGGACAGAGAGCCGAGTGGCAAGGTAAACCGTTGGTGCTGGTATTGGATCACATCAATGGAAACAGCCAGGACCACCGCCTTGAAAACCTGAGGTTGCTCTGCCCCAACTGTAACAGTCAAACAGCAACATTCTGCGGCAGAAACGTTCGGCAGTAGTTTAACGGTAGAACATCGCACTTTGGATGCGAGGGTTGAGGTTCGAGTCCTTGCTGCCGAGCCTGTGGTAGGAGGTCCGAGCTTCTTACCACATGACGACATTAACAAGATAATAGGCGACAAAGGGTTGGGCAAGGTTGGCAAACGCAGGACGGCCGCTGCCGCAAGGTAGAGGAAAGTCCGAGCTACATCGAGCAGGGTGCCACGTGAAAGCGTGGGAAGGGCCGGTCGCAGGTCCTGACAGTCCAGATTGGCGTCCCCGCGAGGGGGCGAGAGCAACAGAGACTACTGCCACCCAGGCGGCTATGCCGCCCAAGTGGACTGAAAAGGGCAATCCTCCCTGTAGCAATCTCCGAATCGACCGCAGCCTGTGGGCAACCACGGGCGACAGGTGGCTCGCCGAGCCGGTCGAAAGTCGAGAGCACCTGCCGAGGTGACGAAGCAGGCGGCCCGCAAGGGTCGAGATAGATGGCCGTTTAGAACAGAACTCGGCTTACTCGCGAGAGCTAGCCCCTACCAATCCAATCAATATGGTGACCGTAGTTCAATGGCAGAGCGCTTCACTGTGGATGAAGATGTTGCGGGTTCGAATCCCGTCGGTCACCCCACTAGCCTCCCCAAATCGCGGGGCAATCAGAAACAGACCAATTTGGTCTGTTTTTGATTCAATTTCTCGAAAGTGCGAACCTGCACTTTCAATTCGATATCTCTCCCGGTTTTTGACGGCTGAGATAAACGAATAGTCATTGTAATATCAGGGCATCATCCTATATACTTGGTCAATTCAGTAACCCCATAATCTGCCAAACCGGCACAAAACCAGCACTACTACACAACCACATATTCAATACCGATTGCATACCGAGCGACATCAATGAGGAGGGAGAGGTATGAAAAAGGTTAGAACGCGGCTGCTGGCCTGTCTTACGCTTCTGGGTCTGCTTGTGCAGACTCTGGCGGTATCAGGCCCTGCCACCAGTATCGCGGGCACGCTTACGCCCGACCCCACGTCTGTGACAATCGCAGGCAGCCTTCAAAGTGAGCTTGGCTGCGCGGGCGATTGGGATCCCACGTGCGCCACCACTCACCTGACCTATGACGCTGCCGACGATGTGTGGCAAGGTTCGTGGCCCGTGCCTGCGGGCAGCTACGAATACAAGGCAGCGCTCAACGATGGTTGGGACGAGAACTACGGCCTGCATGGCGTAGCGGGCGGCGATAATATCCCGCTCAATCTCTCAGCAGAGACCACGGTCAACTTCTATTACGACCACAAGAGCCATTGGATCACCGACAACCATAACTCTGTGATCGCGACTGTACCGGGCAGCTTCCAGGCCGCGCTTGGTTGCCCAGGCGATTGGCAGCCCGACTGCCTGCGCTCGTGGCTCCAGGACCTGGACGGCGATGGCACCTACACCTTCGAGACCACCGATATCCCGGCGGGCAGCTATGAAGCCAAGGTAACCATCAACGAAAGCTGGGATGAGAACTACGGCCAGGGTGGAGTGCCCGGCGGCGCGAACATCCCCTTTACCGTGCCCAACAACGGCGCGCAGGTGCGCTTCACCTATAACTCCACTACCCACGTACTGACCATTTCCGCAGGCCACGGGCACGATAACAACGTCGAATACGATGGGTTGGGACACAACTCCCAGGATCTGATCTACCGCCAGCCCTTCGGCGCGATCAATCCCGGCACGCCCGTTACCCTGCGCTTCCGCACCTTCGCCAACGACGTGACGGGTGTAACCGCACGCCTGTATGACACCTCTACAAGCCAGCAGACACTCGCAAGTATGCAGTTGGTCGCGAACGCGATCACGTGCTACTCAGCCGACCTGTCAGACCAAAGCTGCGATTACTGGGAGACTGTGGTCACCCCAACACAGAAAACCACCCTTTACTACAGGTTCATAGTCACCGACGGCACCGCCACCGCCTATTACGCCGACGATAACTTCAAGGACGGTGGGTGGGGAACGGCTACGCCAAACCTGATCGATAACAGCTACGCTATCACGGTTTACGATCCCGCCTTCCAGCCAATATCGTGGATGGAGGACGCGGTCATTTACCAGATATTCCCGGACCGCTTCCGCAACGGCAAGCCCTCCAACGACCCACATGGCAACGAGCCGCGCTACAGCTACCCCAGCAATCCACTCGACCAGATATTGATCAAGGCGTGGAACGCCCTCCCTGAGGGTTACTGCCGAGACTACGTCAATCCAGGCCAACCATGCACCGAAACCCCCATGGGCCGCGACTACTTCGGCGGCGACCTGAAAGGCGTGGACGAAGAACTTGCGTATCTCAGGCTGCTGGGGGTCAACACGCTTTACTTCAACCCGATATTCGACTCGGCCTCCGATCACGGCTATGACACCCAGAACTACTACGCTATAGATCCCTTCTTCGGCACGCAGCAGGACTGGGACAAGCTGGAGCGGGATGCCTCGCGGTTGGGCATACGGGTCATCCTGGACGGTGTGTTCAACCACGTATCCTCAGACAGCAAGTACTTCGACAGGTACCACCACTTCTCCGACACCGGAGCGTGTGAAAGCGTCAACTCGCCTTACCGGTCGTGGTTCTACTTCCAGGACCAGGCGGGCGGGCCGTGCGCAGGCCCGAACGGCCCCAACACGATGACTTACAGTGCCTGGTTCGGCTTCGACAGCCTGCCAGTGCTCAACAAGGATGTGCAGGCGGTACGCGACCTCTTCTATGCGCAACCGGGCAGCGTCAGCCGATACTGGTTGAACCAGGGAGCCGACGGCTGGCGTCTCGACGTGATGGGCGACGGCTCGTTCCCCGATAGCTACTGGCAGGGGTTCCGCACCGCCGTCAAGAACACCAAGAGCACGGCCCCCATCATCGGCGAGCTTTGGAAGAAGGACGAGATACTCCCCAAGATCCACGGCGACATGGCCGATACCACCATGAACTACAGGTTCCGCAACGCGATCCTCGGCTTCTTCGGGAAGGTTGACAACAAGGGTTTCCCCGACGACGGCCAGAGCGACGAGCCGCCTAGCCTATTCGCCAGCAAGCTCAACTCGTTGCGCGAGGACTATCCTGACGCCACCTACTACACGCTGATGAACCTGATGGACAGCCACGACACGCAGCGCATCCTCTGGAGCCTAACGCCCGGCGAGAACAACCGCGAAGACAAGGAGTTCAATGCGGCTAACGTGGCGAACGGCAAGGACAAATTGCGCCTTGCCTCGCTGGTGCAGTTCACCATACCAGGCGCGCCCACGATCTACTACGGCGATGAGATCGGGATGACCGGCTCCGACGACCCCGACGACCGCCGCACCTTCCCCTGGCTGGGCATCCTGCCGCACGGCGACCTGACCCTGGGACTCTACTACGCTCGCCTGGCGCAGATCCGCGACAACAACCCGGTACTGCGAGATGGCACACTCAAGTTCCTACTCACAGACGATACCGATCGCACGCTGGCATACGGCATGAGGCAGGGCAACCAGGCGGCCATCATTACCATCAACCGTGACGAGACCTCAAGCAAGACCCTTACTATACCTGTCGGCGGGTACCTGCCCAATGGTGTACAGTTCAGGAACGCGCTGGGTGGCGGCTCGGCTTCAACCTCCGGCGGCAATCTGGTAGTGACCCTTCCGCCACTCGGCGGCGCGATCTGGATGGCTCGCATCGGGCAGGACCTCACCCCTCCCAACCCACCTTATAACCTCGCGGCTAACGCCGGCAACGGGCAGGTGAGCCTTACCTGGCACTCGGTACCGAGCGCTACGGGCTACAACGTCTATCGCAGCCCGTTGAGCGGTGGCGGCTTCGAGATGGTTGGCACTTCTACCACCACCAGCTTCCTTAACACGGGTGTTACCAATAGCACTCGCTACTACTATGTAGTGACCGCCCGCGACAGCGCAGGCAACGAAAGCCGCTGGAGTAACCAGGCATCGGCCATACCGTCGGCCCCGATAGGTTGGGCGGGTCACCTGTGGCCGCCTACGTTGACGATCACCATCAATGCCCTGCAAACGCAGACTGTGTATGCGCAGGTATGGGTGGACGGCGTTACCAATCTGCCTGGACAGGGAGCGGGTGTGCTGGCGCAGTTCGCCTATGGCGATACGGGCAGCAATCCGGCCACGTGGACCTGGATGCCTATGGCCTACAATACCGACGTGGGCAACAACGACGAATACAAAGTGGACTTCACGCCGGAGCAGGTCGGCACGTTTGACTACCTCGCAAGGTTTTCCACTAACCTGGGCGGGACCTGGACCTACGCGTACACCGACGACCTCCAGCGCGGCGTGCTGACAGTCAATGCGTCGTCCGATACGACGCCTCCTGCCGCCCCCACCAACCCGCACGTTACCGGCTCGTCGGCTAGCTCGATCAGCCTGGCATGGGACGCCAACAGCGAGCCCGACCTCTACAGGTACGAGGTGTGGCGCAGCACCACGAGCGGCGGGCCATACGGCAAGATCGCCAACGTGCCCGGCGGAACAACAGAGTATGACGATACCGGCGTTACGTCCAACGGCACCTATTACTACGTGATCACGGCGCAGGACACCTCGTTCAACCGCTCGACCAACTCGGCGCAGGTGACGGGGACGGCCACGCCGCAAACGGTGTCGGTGACGTTCACGACGACTCTACCCGCTAACACGCCTGCGGGCGATACCGTGCATATAGCGGGCAGCTTCCCGGCCCCATATCCTCAGTGGGACCCCGGCGCGCTGCCCATGACGCGGCTCGATGCCACGCACGCGCAGATCACGCTCAACATGCTGGAAGGCACGCAGGTGGAGTACAAATACACACGGGGGACCTGGGACAGCGTCGAGAAAGGGCCTGCCTGCGAGGAGATACCAAACAGGCAACTCAGCGTGGAGCACAGCGCAAACGGCACCCAGCAGGTGGGCGATACGGTCGCCAAGTGGCGAGACATAGATGCCTGTCCGTGACCTCTCCCTGAGAGGTGGGCAATTCCAAGATAAAGAAAATGGGCGGCGAAGCCGCCCATTTTCTTTATCTTGGAACCGGTGTTACTGCTCCAAACGAGCCACAGAGAGTTAGCCGTGCGAATTGTGTTGCCAATCGTGGCCCGATTCGGTTAGACTTGGGATCTCTGCGAAGCATTTTCAGACGTGTGCGGCTGCAACACTGGAGCTGCAACACTGGATTGGAAAAACCATGCGAAAACTTCTCATCTTCATCGGCCTACTTTCGCTTGCCATAGCCATCGGCGCGATTGCAAACCCCAACTCCTACGCACAAGACAAAGGTGACTCCGATCATGGAGGCCGGCCCCCGATGTTTACCCCTGGGCCAATCGAAGGCCCCCTGGTGGAAGAAACAGCCATCCCCGCTCAACCTCTACCGCCCGATCTCCCTGAGGTTTTCCCCACGGTGTCGATGTTCGGCATGAACCTCTACCTGACAGGGCTTGAGCGAAGCGTCGGCCAGTCGAACCGGATCGGCCAGCTTGCGGCGGCTGACGGCGTCAAATGGTCGCGGGAGGAGCTTTCGTGGGCCAACATCGAGCCGAACACCAAGGGCACATACAACTGGTCCCCCTACGATCAAAGGCTCGCCACCGACACCAACAACGGCATCCAGGTGATCGGGATGTTGCTCACCACCCCACGCTGGGCCAGCACCAACCCCCCCGCCTCCAACTGGTACTGGTACGAGCCTGCTAACTACAACGACTATTTCGATTTCGTGCGGGCGGCGGTAACACGGTGGAAAGGCACCATTCATACCTGGGAGATATGGAACGAGCCGAACCACGAGGGCACCTGGACCTGCCTGAATAGCTGCGACCGCGCGGCCCACTACGCGCAGCTTTTGCAGGGCGCTTACGTGGCGGTCAAGTCGGTTGACCCCTCGGCGCGCGTGCTTATCGGCGGGTTGTATGTCCACGATACCAACAACGAGGGGATGGCGTTCCTCAACAGCGTGGTGGCCGCTTCGGGAGGCGCGATCAACTTCGACGCTATGTCGATCCACACCTACATGCCCGACCGCGTGCCGGAGAGCACCGACCCCAACACCGTAGTCCAGAACTTCCAGTACAGGCTGAATATGGTCAACGACTGGATCAACGCTCACGGCGGCCACCCAGCCGAGGTCTGGATTACCGAGGAGGGCAAGAGCACGTGCATACCGTCGGCGGCGTGCCCCTCCAACATGACCTGGAGCGAGGACGCCCAGGCATCGATGCTGGCGCGTATGTACGGGATCGCGGCGGCATCCCCCAGGGTAGTTCAGTACGACTACTTCCAGGCCGAGGACAAATTCAACAATCCCGCCGATCTATACGGCGGCATGTCTGTGATCCGCGACAACCTCACCACCAAGCCCGCCTACGATGCCTACCGCACCGTCGCAAGCCAGCTTGATGGGGCAACCTACGTGGGCATGGGGCCGCAGATGATACCGGGCAACAACCCCCGCCAGCCCGATACTTCCGACTTCATAGGCTTTGACTACAAGTTCGCGAAAGGGAGCCAGGTAGTCAACATGGTATGGCGGGTGAGCGGAAGCGCCAGCGTGGCGTACCCCGTGCAGGGCACCTCGGTGGACGTTGTGGACAGGGATGGCGGGGTCACACACATGACGTCGAGCGGCGGCACCATACCGCTCACCATAAGCTCGCGGCCCCAGTACGTGGTGACGCTTGCATGCACTGCCCGTTTCAACGACGTTTGCCCCGACTTCTGGGCCTATTCCTATATCGAGTGCCTGGCATCACGCGGGATCATATCGGGGTACACCGATGGCAGCTTCCGCCCCAACAACCTGATCACGCGCGGGCAGCTTGCCAAGATCGTGTCGAACTCGGCAGGCTTCAGCGAGAGCCACAACACCCAGACCTTCGCCGACATCGTGGTGGGCAGCACGTTCTACCAGTATGTTGAGAGATTGGCGTCGCGCAGCATAATCAGCGGGTACCCTTGCGGCGGCCCTGGCGAGCCTTGCGGCCCAGGCAATCGCCCTTACTTCCGGCCCAACGCCAACACCACGCGTGGACAGACGGCCAAGATCGTGTCGAACGCCAAAGGGTATAGCGATACGCCGACCGGCCAGACCTTCCAGGATGTCGCGCCCGGCAGCACCTTCTACCTGTGGGTACAAAGGCTTGCCTCTCGCAACATCATGAGCGGCTATGCGTGCGGCGGCCCTGGCGAGCCTTGCGGCTCAGGCAATCTCCCCTATTTCAGGCCGTCCAACAATGGAACGAGAGCGCAGGTGTCGAAGATCGTGGCAAACACCTTCTTCCCTTCGTGCACCCCGTAAACGGAGCCAGCAATGACACAGGTCCTCCCGGCGCACGCTTACCTTGACGAGAGGGGCATCCCTTACAGGCGGTTGTCCTTTCCTACCGATACCGAAAAAGGCGCGGCCAACGTGGCGCGGGCGCTCGGCTACCGGGAGCGGCAGATGGTCAAGACCCTCGTCTTCGAGACCGACCAAGGCGAGTGTGCGCTGGTTATGCTAGGCGGCGATCAGAACGCCATCTCCGGCCACCTGAAGAAGGCCCTCGGCTCGCGCAACATCCGCCTGGCCGACCCTGACAGGGTGCTCTCAACAACGGGATATGTGATCGGCTCTATTCCGCCGTTTCACTGGCAGCCCGATGGGACCCGCTCGTTCATCGAGGAGAGCCTGATGTCGGAACCTTTACTGGGCGTGGGTGCAGGCCAATGGGGGGAGGAGATCATGATCACGCCCCAGTATCTTGTGGAGGCAAGCAGCGCGCAAGTCGTGAACCTCACCGACAGGGAGCGCCCCGCGATCACCGGGGAGGTGTCCGGGCAATAAGAAAGCAGGGGGCGCGGGCCGAAACCTACCCCTGAAAGCCTCACACGAGCAAGGAGAGGATGCCCTTCAGCGGGATCATTACCCAGCCTGGGCGGTTATTCAACTCGTAAATCAGCTCGTAAACCGCCTTTTCGAGCAGGTGAGCGTCGAGCACAACCTGCAAATCCTTGCGGTTTTGGGGTAGGAAGCTGGCACCACCCGCCGTTTGCAGGTACTCGCGCAAGTAGGACACGCTCACCCACTGCTGCCACGCATCGGCGAGAGGTTCCAGGGACGCCAGGTTTTTCACCTCCGCGGCCTGCTGGTAGCTGAACATCCCCGAATAGGCCGCGTAGTGGAACGACCGGAGCATACCCGCCACATCCTTGAGCGGCGAGTGCTTCAATCTGCGCTCGGCAAGTGAGCGCACAGGCTCTCCCTCGAAGTCGATGATCATAAAGTCTCGGCCCGTATAGAGCACCTGGCCCAGGTGGTAATCGCCGTGGCAGCGTGTCCTGGTGGCGGCGAGTGGACGCTCAAGCAGCACGCCAAACTTGCTTTGCACCTCCGCTTGGCGCGCCAGGAGGGCGTTCCCCTCCTCTTGCACTTGAGCATGCAGGTAGCTCAGTCGCGACCGCAAGAGGCCAAAGGCATGCTCGGTGAGGGCGTTCATTGAGTTGTACATAGCGCGCTGGTATTCCGGAGTATAAGGTTCCGGCGCGAAGGCAGGGTCAGTCGGGTCGGACGCCAGGGCTATATGCATCTCAGCCGTTCGTCGCCCAAGGAGGCGCGACCATCGCATGTAGTCACCGATGGCGCTTGTTTCTTCCGGGATACTCATATTGGCAAGGCGCAGCGGATGCCCCTGTGCAAGCGGGGGAGCCTCCGCGCTGTCGTAGGAATCAGAGGCGGTGCGACGGTAGTAGTCTCTCAATTCACCGAGAGTGAGGCTCCAGGCATCGCCGAAGTTCCGCACGAAACCCTGTAGGATCGCGAGCGTTACCGGCTCGCCTTCTGAGAGGTATTCCAGGGCGCCCGCCAGCGCGGGCGTGTGGGTGAAGCCTTGCTTGCCCAGGAAGCGGCCTACCTCAAGATCGGGGCTGGTGCCTTCTTCCAGGCGGCGGAACAGCTTGAGGATGAATCTGTTGCCGTACTTGATCGATGTGTTGCTCTGCTCAGCGCCCATGAGCGAAGGTTCAAGGTTGAACGTATCGCCAACCACATCGTCGAAGGCGTGGGTGCGCCAGGCGGTAATCTCGCCCGAGGGACTCGAGAAGTGATCCTGCCTCTCTATCGCGTCCAGCAAGCTAAGTGTAAAGCTCGTGTTGAAAGTCGCGTCGTACAGCACCATCTCACGATGAGCATCCGCCTGGCCGTCAACGATGCGCGTCACGATGGCCTGGTGCGCGTTGCCCGTCAGTTGCGCGTCGCTATTCGTGACACTGAGGGGCAGCACGTAGTGCTGGTACCCGCCATCCGCGTAATTCACGCGCAAAATGGTCATATAGGAACGCTCCTCATCGTGTGCCAGAGGCATCACGTCCACCAGCGCCACCGATGCGATAGTGCGCGCTTTGCCCCCGAACCAGCGGCGAGCAGCTAGATAGTCGGGCAGGACTGCCTCAAGTTTAGTTTTGTTCTCTCCCTCGAACAAGCTAAGGTCATCAGCCATCTTTTCTCCTAGAAGTTACAGTTAGGGTACAGGTAAACACCCAAGCAAAACCCATGTGTCACTGGTCACCCGTCACTCACTACAGATAATAGTCGAAATCATGCTCTGTGCGCACCCGCCTTCTGAGACTGAAGATATGGGCGGGGCGCGTCTTGGGGTCAAGCTCCACGTAGTTTTGGCTGCCCGACCACATATAGCGCTCATCCGTCAGCAAATCGTGTACCTCGTAAGGCTGGTGCGGGTCGATCTCGAACTCCTCCAGGGGCAATTCCACAAGCCCATTTTGCGTCCAGGCCGGGTCGAGGTTGACCACCATAAGGAGGAGGTCGCTCATACTGTCGTTGGATTTGGTATATGCGATGACCCTGTCGTTGGTAGTGGGATGGAAGAGCAGGTTATCATTGCTCTGCAATGCCGGATGATCGCGCCTGATCTTGTTTACACGGGCGATGAGAGGGGCCAGACTCTGAGGGTCTTTGACATTCCAGTGCTTGATCTCGTATTTCTCGGAATAGAGGTACTCCTCTTTGCCGTGGGCGATGGGAGTATTCACCGCCAACTCATAGGCCGGCCCATAGATACCGTAGCTCGCGCCAAGGGTGGCGGCCAGCACGAAGCGCGAAATGAAGGCAGGTCTCCCCCCGATCTGCAATATCTCGGTCAGGATGTCGGGGGTATTGGGCCACAGATTGGGGCGGAAAAACTCTTTCACGTCGGTGGTGGTAAGCTCGGTGAGGTATTCGGTCAGTTCGTACCGCGTATTTCGCCACGCGTAGTAATTGTAAGATTGTGTAAATCCGATCTTGGCTAAGAAGTACATTACTTTAGGCCGGGTGAAGGCTTCGGCCAGGAAGATCAGTTCAGGGTACTCCTCCTTCAGGCTGTTTATACACCAATCCCAGAAGCGCAGTGATTTGGTGTGGGGGTTGTCCACGCGGAAGATCTTGACCCCCTGCTTCACCCAGAACTCGAAGATGCTCCGAAGCTCGGTCCATAGTTCGCGCCACTGGGGCGTTTCGAAATCGAAGGGGTAGATATCCTCGTATTTCTTGGGCGGGTTCTCGGAGTATTGAATGGAACCGTCGGGGCGCTTCTTGAACCACTCAGGATGCTCCCGCACGTAGGGATGGTCGGGCGAGCAATTGAAGGCTATATCGAGGGCCACATCAATGCCGTATTCACTTGCTTTCCTGACAAAGCTACGGAAATCTTCCAAAGTGCCGAGGTCCGGGTGGATCGCTTTCTGCCCGCCTGCCTCGGAGCCGATGGCCCACGGGCTGCCAACATCGTCCGGCTGGGCCTCCACGCTGTTGTTCTTGCCTTTGCGCTTTGTGGTGCCTATCGGGTGGATGGGAGGGAGGTAAACCACGTTGAAGCCGAGGTCAGAGACGTAAGCAAGGCGCTTTTCGCAATCGGCGAAGGTGCCGTGGGTGCAATCTTCATCCCAGCAAGAGCGGGGGAAGAACTCGTACCAAGCGCCATAGCGGGCCCGCACAGGGTCAACGGTGACGCGCAGTATCCGGTCGTAGGTGGTGCCATGTTCGCGATCAGTGTAGGTGTACATCAGGTCGGCCAGGTCGTCCGAAAGGGCCGCTGCGATGCCTGTGTCGCCTCCTGCCCGCACGGTTTCAAGATAGGATTGCAGTTCTTTCTTGTCAGTGGATGTGGCCCGAGTAATGGCGTCTTCGATGTATTCGGAGCCGATCATCAGATCGACACTGACATCCTGGCGGGCCTCGAGCCTCTTCACCAGGTCGCGCGACCAGTGCTTAAAGTGATCGAGCCAGCCGCGAATTGTGTACTCATAGGTGCCCAGTTGCGGCACATCGAAATGGGCGCGCCAGCGGTCATTCACCATGGCTTCCATCGGCACATCGATCCACCGGCCACCCGCTTGCCTGTAACGTAGCTCGCAAGACACTGCTTCGTGACCATCCGTGAAAACATCGGCTTCTACTGTTACGCGCTCGCCCACGACACGTTTTATCGGGTAACGCCCATCGTCCACCTCAGGCTTCACCCCTTCTACAATCACACGTTTGTTCAACATCTCAACAATCATGTCGTGGGTCCTCCGTATTTGTATGTGTCTATTCCTTGCCTCAGAGCATAAAGGAGAGTGGGTTTTGCGTCAACCGTACCCTGGGCGTGCAATAATCATAGCATCTCGCGTGCCTGCGAGTAGCATTATATGGTAATATCAGCCAGGAAATCGGCAAGATGAACAAGAGAATCCTGCTACAAGCCACCGCCCGCGCCGGGGGTGACCTGAATCCTATGGTTGCTCTCGCGCTCGGTCTGCGCGACGAAGGGTACACACTTACAGTGCTTTGCGATCCCTTTTCACAAGCGGTATTCGCGCGTTTGGACATGCCCGTCATAGTATCCGGCCCGGAGTATGAGGTGGGCGAAACGGTGAAGGCAGCGCTCAAGGTGAATGGTGGGCTGCCGGAGGCCGAACGGGCAGGGGTTGAAGACGCGGCCATCAGCGAATGGCGGACGAAGTTGGCCCCATCGGCGGTGGAAGTGCTGAGGACGGTGCAACCCGACCTGATTATCACGTCGCTGTTCGGCACCTGCATCGGCTCGCAGATGGCGCGAATGTCGGGCAAGCCATGGGTGGCGCTCAATTCAACTTATTATATAGGCCCGAACCCGCCAAGGCCGATGGAGCGCGACTTCTCGCAGAGGGCCGCCGACATATTCCGCTATTCGGTGATACCGTATTTGCCCGAAGCGGAGCTGGTGATGCACGCCACCGATGCGTGGTTCGACTATGACAACTTTGGCATCCCGCCCAACCACCGCTACGTCGGCCCCCTTTTCTGGGAAGCGCCGGGTGAAGTGCCAGGGTATATTGAGGAGCCGGGTGAGCAGTGGATGTTGTGCACCCTCTCATCGCACAGGCAGGACGACACGCCAATCGCGGAGAAGGCTATGCACGCGCTGGCCCACACGCACCACAGGCTGGCTGTGACGGTCGGCATGGGGCACACGCCCGGCGAAGTAGAGCCGATCCCGGCCAACGCTCACGTCGAGCAATACATTCCCCATTCGGCTATCCTCCGGAACACCCAGTTGTTCGTAAGCCATGCGGGGCACGGTTCGGTGATGAAGTCGCTGTGGTACGGGGTGCCGATGGTGCTCGTACCCTGGTCGCGCGACCAGTTCGGGGTGGCGGCGCGCGCCGGGACTATGCAGGCGGCTGTGGTGATCCCGAAAGAGAGCCTGACCGTGCACGCGATGGCGGAAGCGATCGGTACCGCGCTACACGAACCGAAGTACAGGTGGGCAGCCCAGGAAGCATCCGCACGCCTGCGCCACGAGCGTACCACCGAAATCGCCGTTGAAATGGTGGCCGAGGTGTTGGCAGACAGTTAGATGAGGCATGGTCACAATTCATTTTTCGTGCGTGGAGAA
Organism: uncultured Chloroflexia bacterium; assembly: GCA_963797095.1. GTDB lineage: Bacteria > Chloroflexota > Chloroflexia > QHBQ01 > JADMIH01 > JADMIH01. The sequence goes on from CAWCNY010000003.1 coordinate 157,301, forward strand.
GCAGCAACTTCACGTGGAAACAGCCCATTTCGGCTGCATTGGGCGGGCATGTGGCATATCTCCAGGCGTGCGACAAAAGCCCGATTCTGAATTATGACCACGCCTCAGTTAGATCACATAGAAATGCCCGGTCGAGGTGAGTTGCAACGAACAGTTCTATTCGAAGGAACCCGCTCCAAGAGCGCACCGGCGCTCGGCTCGGGGCGACCGGGTGGCTAGATCGGGGGTGGCGGGACGAAGTGGATGCCGAAGGAGTGGCCGGGCCGTGGGCGGATCGTCGTGTGCGACCGCGACAAGGCGTGGCGTGACCATTGCCAATATGGTCGGGCTACGGCCCCGACTCCCGCGTCGTTTCGAAGTTGATGCCCTTCAGCGCTTCGATTCGATCGAAAGCTCGCTTGCAAAATAGATATATAAGGTACGCAGTTACACTGCCCGCTATCAATGTTAGTGGCGGCACATAGTAGACGAGCACGAGCGCCAACGCGAGGATTACAACGCAGGGTATGGTTGTGCCCGGCTGGCTGACCGCTATCAGGAAGGAATTTCTGACCACGCTGCGCCACCCTCCTTCGTAGTTGACCATCACCGGAAAGAGGTATACAGAAGTGAGAGTAAGGCACAGGGAGACCAGGGCAAGGAGAAGGAACAAAGGCACCTTCAGCCACGCCTCCATGCCGCCGATCAGTAGGTAGTCAACGAGCCACAGGCAGCCAATCGCCAGCCACAAAAGACCAAGCCAAAAAGCCTGGCCGAAATTGGCTCTCAGGTGGCGGACGAACGGCATGACCACGCCGCTATCGGTGCCTTTGATCCAGTCTCTCACCACGCCGAACATGGCGGCAGTAGCGGGGAACGCCGTTATCAGAGGGAGGGAGGCAAACAGCCATATGAGGTTGAGCAGAAAGAAATCGACAAGAAGCTCGACTACCCTATAGATTTTGCTATTCAGAAAATCCAAGCTTTGCTTTTCCAGGTGTCTTTCTACCTCTGATCCCTCTGTCCGAGGGCTGGGTGCAAAGGGCTACGTGTCGCTGGGCGCTTCACACGGCGCGATGCGCTGTGGCGCGACGAGCTAACTCCGGAATTTTACCACCTTCGCAAGGGTGCTACCAATGCAGGATGTCATGCAGGCGCGACCTTTTCGATCGATAGCAGCACCGAGCGGAAGGGCGCATCCGCTCTCACCTCAATCCCCTTCCCAAGCTCCTCCCCGCCGAGGGTGGCGCTCCAACCGTCGGGCGAGCGCAGGCTGTAGACGGCTTGGGCGTCGATGCCTGGCAGCGCGAAGGCTCGTCCGGACAGGCCATGTGCCAGCCGGAACGCGAACAGCACGCCGCCCAAGCCGTCCTGCCGAACGTACCATACGGCCGCCCAATCGCCCTGGCCGTCCAGCGGCGGAGCATCCGTAAGCAGATATTGACGGCCCGATTGGATGATGGGCCTAACGACCCGTTTGTACCACGCCACGTGGTCCCTGACGATCGCGGCTTCCTCGTCGCTCCATCGCTCGACCGGCGCGCTGATGCCGAAGCTGCCGAGCATCGCTACCCTCGTGCGGAAAGGGAGGTCGCCAAGCTCTCCTCCCGCGGCTCGCAGCGGGTCGTGCTGGGCCTCGTGTGGAGGCCACTCCACGAGCCAGTCGTTGCACTCCTCGGGAGGGTGGGCAAGCTGGCTTCCGAAATGGATTGCCAGCTTCATAAGTGGGTGGGTCTGGTCGCTGATCCAGTTGGTATGCGCGTGCGACAGGACGCCCGCGTCGAAACGCCCGCCCCCGCTGGAGCACATCTCAAGCACCATGCCTGGGTGCCCCGCGAGCAGCTCGTCCTGAAGGAGGTAGAGCCCCCGGTAGTGCGCCACGAGAGGGTCTTGCCGCGTCAAATCCTCGGGGAGGCCGGGGGCCCAGCCTCCCTGGTACAGGTCCGCGTTAAAGTCCCATTTCAGCCAGCGTGCCCCCGTTGACCTCAGCAGAGAGAGAGTGAGGTCGCGGATCCAGGCGCGCGCTTGCGGCACGCCCAGGTTGAGGATGGCCCTCTCCTGCGGGTGTGCCACTCTTCCACCTACGGCGTGCAGCCATTCGGGGTGGCCGCGCCGTATCGCCGCGCTCGGACCCACAGCCTCAGGCTCGAGCCAGATTCCGAAATCGATGCCAAGCGCCCGGCAGTGCGCGCTCAATTCTTGCAGGCCGGCAGGGAAGAGCATGCGATTGGCGATCCAATCGCCCGTGCGAAGCCACCAGCCCTCGGAAGGGTCCTCCCGCTCGGTGGTGTACCAGCCCGCGTCCAGCACAAATACCTCGCAGCCGAGATCGCGCGCCCGCGTAGCATAAGCTTTCATCACTTCCACAGGCGGCTCACCTTGATAGGGGAACCAGCTGTTGAATTGTACCGGGATCGGGCGCTCATCCGGCTGGGAGCCGGTCACGGCTCGACCCCCAGGCTCCTCACCCCCGGCCTGTGGTCTTCCCCGCCGCCTTTGACGACGGAGATAGCTATGCAACTGCTGCGTGGCTTGGTTGAGCCCGCCCGCCATGCAGCCGAGGAGCACATCCGGCAGCGCCAGGGAGTCGCCCTCCGCCAGCCGGTGCCTGAAACCCCAGAGATTCAGCCCGCCCGCCAGCAAGACGCGGCCACTTGAGTGCCTGCGCACGTAGTACTGCCAGTTCCCCGACCAGAATAGCTGGGTGACGTAGGTGTGGTGCGGAGCGAGCAGCGCCAGGTACGGCGCGAACTCGAAGCCGCTCTTGCCCGACCGGCTCTCCAGCAGCAGAGCCGTCTGCGCCAGCGGCACGCGCTGCACCTGCGCCTCGGCACCCCACCGCCCCGCCAGGTGGACCACCTCGCGCACGCCCGCCGGCAAGACGGCGGTCAGGCTTCCGGCGTGGCTGATCTCAACCGGGGGTCCGTCGCCGGTGTGCTGCAACAGCGTTTGGCGGAGCAGCATGCCCCTCTCCTCGTCAAGCGTGAAGCGCAACGCCGCCTGCAATGGGAGGTCGGTCGCCTGTAATTCGATGGCGAGGGTTGCCCGGTCGGGGCACGTCCAGCCACGGCAGACCCACGATACCTGCCGGGCATCCGGCGAGAGCTGGACGGCAGTGTCGGTCCGCGAGCGGGCCAGGGCGTCGAATATCTCGGGGCCGGGAAGATCCGGAGGCTCCTCCTGCGACACAGGGCCGAAGTAGTCGCAGAGTAGCGCTCCATCCAGCAGGCGCAGATGGAGCATCATGCCTCCCCACCTGAGCGACCACCCCTCGGTTTCCGCCTCGTCCTCGTATACCATCTGCATTACTTTTGCTGCTCCACCATTGCCATCCATGACGCGCCCGGTTCGAGAGTAATATACAGCAAATGATAGCCCCGGAGCTACGACGCGGAGACATGGAGTGGGCACGATGGGCACGATGGGCACGATGGGCACGAAGAAACAATTCCGATATTGACAACCGGTAGAATCTCTGCTATCATCTGTCCGAGTATCAAAACGTTTTGGTCATCCCTTGCTACTCGCGGCGCGGCGATACGCAAGACCTGGCAGAATCGACCAGCCTGAAGCTTGAAGTAGAGCAACTTACTAAGCGGGTTGGCTCATCATAGCCAGGATTGCATGTATAGTTCGTGTCCAAAAGACGCGCTTCCCTCCGGCCAAGACGATCCAGCAAATACAGGTACAGCACGTAAAACAGGTACAACAGGCACAGAGCTGATGGCATAAGTGCGCCAGGCGAGACGGCGCTCGCATAGTAGTCAGGAGGCAGCCTATGGCACAGGAAGCGGAAGAACGATCCCTTGCGTGGCGGCCGCCACGCGATTTCTGCAAGTGATTACTGTAGTAACCGTAATAAAGGGTGTAACAGGCAGCAACAGACAATTGAAGGGACGGAGAGGGCGTAGCTTTCTCCGGTATTCGTCTTTCTGTTGCACAAGCAATGCATGCAACACCAGGAGATGAAGGAGGAAACCTAAATGTCGAAAAGCACAAAGCGGTGGTTTTCAATGATGGCGACGCTCACCTTAGCGCTGTCGCTGCTTTCGCTCGTACCTCTGGCCCCCAGCGCTTATGCGCAGGGTGATTCTCGCACATTCACCGAGACGGGCCATACCGTCAGCGGCAAGTTCCTGGACTATTGGAACGCGCACGGCGGGCTGGCCCAGCAGGGCCTCCCCCTCACCGAGGCCCAGAATGAGGTATCCGCCGTCGACGGCAAGACTTATATGACACAGTACTTCGAGCGCGCCGTGTTCGAGATGCACCCTGAGAACACCGCTCCTTACGATGTGCTCCTCTCCCTGCTCGGTGCGATCCGATACGGGCAGAAGTACCCCGACGGCGCCCCCGACCAGAAGGCCAGCACCGAAGCCAACGCCCAGAAGTTCTCCGAGACGGGCTACACGGTGGGCGGCAAGTTCCTCGATTACTGGAACAGCCACGGCGGGCTGGCCCAGCAGGGCTACCCTGTCTCCAACGAATTCCAGGAAGTATCCGACGTTGACGGCAAGACCTACACTGTCCAGTACTTCGAGCGCGCCGTGTTCGAGATGCACCCCGAGAACACCGCTCCCAACGATGTGCTCCTCTCCCTGCTCGGCACCTTCGCCTATAACCAGAAGTCGGACATCGTGGTGAGCAATGTGCCCGCCGCCACCATCCGGGTGGGCACCTGGGAGAGCGGCGACGCCCTCAACCTGTGGAACGACCTGATCACCAACTTCAAGGGAATGTACCCGCAGATCGACATCAGCTTCGAGCCGGTGCCCGACAACTACGGCACCAAGCTCCTCACCCAGATCGCCGCCAACGACGCGCCGGATGTCTTCCAGGTGGGCGACGGCGACGTGCGGATGTTCGTGGAGCGGGGCGGGGCGGCGGACCTCACCAACTACGTCAAAGGCCAAAACGGCCTGCCCGGACTTGATACCGTCGTCTACTACCCGGCGCTCTTCCAGACGGGAGTGGTGGACGGCAAATCGTCCTTCTTGACCAAAGACTACAGCCCGCTGGCCATCTACTACAACAAGGACCTCTTCGACAAGGCCGGCGTGCCCTACCCGAAAGACGGCTGGACCTGGTCTGACTTCCAGGAAACGGCCATCAAGCTCACCACGGGCAGCGGCCCCGACGCCCAGTACGGCATCGTTCTGCCGGGCAATTGGACCCGCGCCGTCGAGCCGTTCGTCTTCCAGAACGGGGGCGACGTGTCGAGCCCCGACGGCACCAAGACCAGCGGCTACCTGGACAGCCCCGCGACCGTGCAAGCTATCCAGTTCTACGTCGACCTCTACAACAAGTACCACGTCTCGCCCAGCCCGGCCGACATGAGCACCACCTTCAACGGCGTGGACCTCTTCCAGACCGGCAAAGCGGCCATGAACCTGACCGGCATCTGGCCCGAGTCGGGCTACGCGCAGGCCCCCGACTTCCACTTCGGCGTGGTCGGCCTGCCTCAGAACAAGCAGCGGGCGAACGCGGTCTGCTGGGCGGGCCTCGGCCTCTACAAGGGGAGCAAGAACCCCGACCAGGCCTGGCTCTTCCTGCGATATATCGGCGGGCAGGCGGGCCAGACCGAGTTCGCCTCCAACGGCTTGCCGTCGATGCCCTCTGTGGCCGACAGCCTGAAGATTGCCCAGGACCCCAACAAGTCGGCCTTCCTGAACGAAAACCAGTACCTCGTGCCCCTGCCCGATCTGCGCACCCGATATTGGAACGACACGACCAACAAATACTGGGGCGAAGCGCTGGACAACCTGCTGGCCGACGGCGGCGACGTCCAGGCGGCTTTGACCGATGCGGCACAAAAGGCCGACGCCGATTATGCCAAGTTGAGCAAGCAGCCTTAGCTCCATAGCTCAGGCGGGGCACCGCCTATCAAAGTAGTTACTCCTCCCGCAAGGTGTGCCTTGCGGGAGGAGCGTTAACACCGGAGGCCACGCATGGCTACGATGCCAAGGCCCATGTCCAGGCCGAGCGCGACGCGAAAGGGGTGGCTCAGTCGCTGGAAGCGAAGAGAAACCTGGCTTTTCTATCTCTGTATCTCCCCCTGGCTGATAGGCTTCTTGATCTGGACCGCCGGCCCGATGATCTACTCTTTCTATCTCAGCCTCACCAGTTGGGACCTTTTCACCCCACCGCAGTGGGTCGGCCTCGACAATTACAAAGATCTCCTCACCGACAACCCCGATTTCTGGCAGTCTCTCAAGGTAACGGCGGTATATTCTTTCGTTTCGGTGCCGCTCAGCCTGGTGGGCGCGCTCGCCCTGGCCCTCCTTTTGAACTCGAAGGTGCGCGGGATCGCTTTCTTTAGAACCATTTTTTACCTCCCATCGGTGCTGCCGGCCATCGCCGTGGCCGTGCTCTGGATATGGGTGTTCAACCCCCAGTATGGCATCCTGAACCTCCTCCTCAACCTGGTAGGCATAGAGGGGCCCAAGTGGCTTGGCGACCCGAACTGGGCTTTGCCCGCCCTCATCTTGATGAGCCTCTGGAGCCTGGGCGGGAGCATGATCATCTTCCTGGCGGGCCTGCAAGGGATCTCCCAGACCCTCTACGAAGCAGCCGAGTTGGACGGGGCCAACAAAGTGCAGCAGCTGTTCAACATAACCATCCCCCAGCTGACGCCCACCATCTTTTTCAACCTCGTCATGAGTATTATCGGCTCGTTCCAGGTGTTCACCCAGGCCTACGCCATGACCGAAGGCGGCCCGCGCAAAGCAACCCTCTTCTATATGTACTATCTATGGGACATGGCCTTCGTGAAGTTCCGCATGGGCTACGCCTCGGCGCTCGCCTGGATCCTGTTCATAGTCATCCTCATCTTTACTCTGCTCGTGATCAGGTCTTCGACCCTGTGGGTCTATTACGAATCGGAGACGAAATAGACGGTCGGCGGCTGAGGAAGCTGAAGTTGCTTTCGTTGGACCCTCAACCCCACAGGAGGCAGTCATGGCCACGCAGGACTCCATAGAACCAAAAGCTGTCGTTTCTCCTCGCCGGGGATCGCTGATACAATCCAGGAGCGCTCTCGACCTGATCGGCAAGATAGTCGTCTATATATTGCTCATCGGGGGGTCGATACTGATAATGATCCCGGTCTTCTGGATGGTGTCGAGCGCCCTCAAGCCGAACTATGAGATTTTCGTCTTTCCGCCGAAATGGATACCGGAGCCCATCCAGTGGGATAACTTCGTCAAAGCGATGACTACCCTTCCGTTCGGCACCTATTTCCAGAACACCCTCATCATCGAAGTTGGTACCATCGTGGGCACGGTGCTTTCCTGCTCGATCGTGGCGTACGGGTTTGCCCGGCTGGACGCTCCAGGGCGCAACTTCTGGTTCGTCGTGCTGCTGTCAACGATGATGCTGCCGGGCGTGGTGACGATGATTCCCGTCTACCTGATCTTCAGGCAGCTAGGCTGGGTGAACACTTTCCTGCCTCTGATCGTGCCGAACTGGTTCGGCAGCGCATTCTTCATATTCCTGCTCAGGCAGTTCTTCATGACGATACCGCGCGACTTCGAGGACGCCGCGCGCATCGACGGCGCAAACACCTGGCAGATCCTGACGCGCATCGTGCTCCCACTGTCCAAACCGGCCCTGGCAACCGTCACCATTTTCACTTTCATGGGCGTCTGGAACGACTTCATGGGCCCGCTGATCTATCTCAACAAGCCTGAGACGTATACCCTGGCCCTCGGGTTGAACTTCTTCAAGGGGCAGTACACGTCCGATTGGAACATGCTGATGGCGGCGTCGCTGGTGATGATGCTGCCGCTGGTCATTCTCTTCTTCGTGGCGCAGAAGGCGTTCATCGAAGGCATCACCCTCACAGGTGTCAAGGGCTAGGATAGGTGTTACAATGTGAGGGTCCAGGGGGCAGGTATGCGGCAGGGCGGGGGAGTGCACCCTGCGCTCATCCGGCAGTGGAGTTTGGGTTGCCATCCACCTCCACCCTTTACGGCCAATATCGCTCGTGCGTGTACGCCGGCCCCGATAATATAGCTTGAGCAGAAGGGCAGCCTATATTGGAGTCGGCGGCAACATCATCCCGGGCATCACGAGCGCAGCGTGTATCTGAGAGAGCAGATGCGCTCGATAGGGCAGGAGCTATCCGCTTGCCTCTTGCTGCCGTCGCGATATCGGTCGCCTCGGCGGTGTCGCTGGCTTACGAAGTGCTGCTGACCAGGCTCTTTTCCATCCTCTTCGAATACCACTTCGTGTTCGTGGCCACATCGCTCGCCATCTGCGGCCTCGGTTTGGGGGCCGCCTGGGGCGCGTGGCTGCTGGCGCGCAGGCGCCGCGATATAACGCTATTGCACCCTGCTCGCCTGACTATCGGGCTGGCCGCGACGCTTGTGCTCGACAGCCTGATCTTCTCGCTGCTGCCCTGGGCGGGCGCGGTGTACCTGCAGGCCGCCCTCGCCCTGCCCCCCTTCGTGCTGATCGGCCTCCTCATCGCCACCATTTTCGCGGCGCGCCCGGCCGAGAGCGCCCGGCTTTACGCGTCCGACTTGCTCGGTGCGGCGGTGGGCAGCGTGGCGGTGTTGCTGTTGATCGTGTGGAGCGGCGTTTTCACCGCGATCATGTGGCTCGGTCTGCTCGCTTGTGTGCTGGGGCTGCTGCTCGCTTCCGCAACCGCCGACAGGGAGGCCGCGCGGGTGGCGCTACCAGCCGCGGCGATCGTCGCTTTGTTGGTGCTCGCGGGACAGCTTTTCGACCTGCCGCGCTTCGACGCAGCGGCCATCGGCGGCGCTCCACCCGACAAAACGATGTTGCGCGTGCTTCAAGACCCCACGCAGCAGGGGCGCATCGCCGAGACGGTGTGGGGGCCTTTCGCCCGCCTCGACCTGGTGGAGACTTCAGACCCCGACACCAAGCTCTTATTCACCGACGGTGGCGCAGGGAGCTACATGATTCGCTTCGACGGCGACCTCGGCAAGGTCTCGGACCTGAAGGCCGACCCCGATTACCTCCCATTCACGCTGGGCGTGCCCACCGATACGCTGGTGCTCGGAGCGGGGGCCGGCAAAGACGTGGTCCTGTCTTTGCTCGCGGGCAGCGAGCACATCACCGCCGTCGAGTTGAACCAGGAAGTAGTAGATCTCACCCGCCGCTACGCGTCGTTCAACGGCAACATCCTGGACCGTCCCGGCGTGCAGACGGCGGTGGCGGACGGGCGCTCGTACGTCGAGCAGACCGACCACAACTACGACCTGATTTACATGAACCTCGTCTACAGCCAGGCTGCGGGACACGAGAATTCGCCCCTGGCCGAGAGCTACGTCTTCACCGAGCAGGCGATGCGCTCCTACTGGCGGCACCTCAATCCGGGAGGGAGCATAGGCATCGTAACCCACAACGGCTTCGAGGGGAGCCGCGTCCTCCTCACCGCGATAGCCGCTCTGGAGGACGAGGGGTTGGAAACGCGTCAGGCGCTGGACCGCGTGCTCCTCTACCAGGCCTATTCCGACGACCCCAACACCGCCACAAGCGTATTGCTGGTGACTCGCAGGTCCATGGACGAGAACCAACTGTCGGACAACACCAGGCAAGCCGACGCCCTGGGGTTGCGGACGATGTACGTGCCAGTGCTCTTTGAGCTACCTCTGAAAGACCTTGTAAAAGGCAACGCGGGCATCTACGATTTCGCTCGCAACGGCGACTACGATCTCGTGCCCACCACCGACGACCAGCCTTATTTTTACCAGATCGAGTGGGGGTTGCCCGACACGGTGACTTTGCTGCTGGTGCTGACCGGGGTGGTCGTGCTCGTCTACTTCGCGGTGACGGCCAGGGCGTACCGGCGCTCCGGACGGATGCGGGTAGGCGCGCTGGCAGCATACTTCGCCGTGCTGGGAGCCGCATACATGCTGGTGATGGTGCCACTTGTGCAGCGCTTCTACCTGCTGATGGGCAACCCCACGCTGGCGCTGGTGGTCACGCTCGAAGGGCTGCTGTTCGGGGCGGGGTTGGGCAGCCTGATAGGCTCCCGGCTGCACGGCAAGCTGTTGAGACCTGTTACCTCCGCCATCGCCGCGCTGGTGGCGTTGCTCGTGGCGCAGGCTCTCCTCTACCCGATGTTCCGCGACAGCCTGCTCCAGGCTCCCCTCTTCGTGCGCATTGCTGCCGTGCTCCTCCTCACGCTGCCCCTCGGCCTCCTCATCGGCCTCCCTTTCCCCAGCGGCCTGCGCATCGCGGGGGGCTGGCTGGCTCGCTCGGTGCCCGCCCTGTGGGGCCTGAACGCGATCTCAGCGGTGTTCGGCTCGGCGGTGGCCTCGGCGATAGCCATGACCCTTGGCTTCCAGGCCGTACTCCTTACAGCGGCTGTACTCTATACTCTCGCCGCCGTATTGCTCGTGGTAGTCAAGCCGAGCGAAGCGTGAAACACCAGGCTCCCCTGAAACCCCTCTACCCAACGAATCGTCCGCGACAAACCACTACCCCACTAATCCTTCGTTCCTCGCCGGTGGTCAGACGAAGGCCACAGGTACATCGGGAGTGGGCTCCAGCTGGAAGGGGGGGTCGCTGTGGCCGCTGTGGCCGCTGTGGCCGCTGTGGCCGCTGTGGCCGCTACCCCCACCGAGGGGCGCTACGTCGAGTCGAATTTCGTCACCGCTCCGTTGCAGCGACAAGTCGTAGCGCTCACCCCACACTTGCAGGTTCTTCACCCGCGCGCCTTGCCAGCCGGAGGGGAGTTGGGGCCTCACCAGCACCACACCGCGGTCGGGGTCGGGCAGGAGCCGGAACCATCCCTGCACAGCGAGCCAGTTATACGCCGCACTGGACCAAAGCTGCAGGAAGCAGGGCCTGTAAACGCCTCGCGTCACCTCAAACTCCGGAATGGCCCAGGGCATGCCCCGGTCGCACAGTTCGGCGATTCGCTGCAAGTACCACAGGCCCCGGTCCGGCCTCCCGTACTGGAACTCCGCCAGCGCCACAATCGCATTCCCCACAGGCATCACGAAGTCGCTCGTGCCGGGGTGGATTATCCCATTGGGGCCGGTGTGCTCAGACCCTTCAACTTTCGCGAACAGAGAAGCGATGCGTACAGCGTCCCGTGGGTTCGAGCCGTCGAGCACGCCCATCTCCATCATCACGTAGCTCTCCGCCGGTTCTTCGGGCCACACCGAAAGGTCCCGCTCGATCCTCCAGACGTATTCGCCGCGGTCTGCCACCCAGAAGTGCTCGTCTATGCTCTCGCGCACCTTCACACGCACTTGCTCGCACATGGCTGCCGTGCCGGGATCGCCCGCCGAGCAGGCCAGGTAAGCCAGCGACCGCAGCCCCTGGTGCAGCGCAGCCGCCACGTCCAGCTTCCTGCCGCGTCCCGCGCTCCTCAATTCGAGCAGCCCAGGGCCGTCCGGGAGGAGGGTGTGCTCAGGATCGCACTCGCCAAGCAGGTAATCGAATATGCCCTCTTTGCACAAGCCGTACATCTCCTGGAGAAAGGCCCTGTCGCCCGTCCACCTGTAGGCGCGCTCAACCGACGTGACGAATTGGGCGGTCTCGATCGTGTTGCCCGGATTGAAGAGCCTTCCCGTCTGCGTGATTTCGTGCGGTATGCGCCCTCCCTGCCGGCGGGCCATGTTGGCGAGCAGCCTCAAGTTCGACAAAACGGCGTCGGTCTGCCCAGCCATCAGCAGACCACTGACGCTGTAGTAGGTGTCGCAACCGAAGTACCATGCGAAGCTCGGGAGTCCCGCCACCGCGCCACGCGCCACGCCAGGCATCTCCAGGGTCAGCATGTCCATGCAGACGTTCTGAAGGGCGTAGGCTCGGTCGATGCCCGGCTCGGGCGTGTCGACCCTCGGTGCGCCGCCTATCAGCATTTCCTGTCGGGCCACTTTGGCGCTCAGGAGGGGGTCGTACTCCGCAAGCAGGCCGGTTGCCTTCCGGCGGGCGCATGCCACCCCGTCCATCCCACCCACCAGCGCGAAGCGCAGCGTGCGGCTCTCTCCAGGCGCGAGCGCTACATCATAATCGAGGCGGCCGGTTACGCCGGCGCCTTGCAGGGCGGAGGGATCGGGCAGGATGCCGCCGTGCTTCACCCCCTCTTCGCCGCGCAAGGAGCTTGTGCGCTCAGGCCCCCACAGGTCGGGGCCGGTGCTGTGCCTGCAAGGGGCGTGGTCGCAGAGCATCGCGCCGCTCCACGCGTGGTGCCCGCCGTCCCATGCCACGATACCGCCCCACTCGTCCACGAACTGCGCCTCGTCTGCCCTGTCGGGCCAGTAGCTCCACCAGGCCCCCTGTATATCCCACCGCACGAGCCAACTGACTGTCAGCCGGAGGGGCCCTTCTGCTCTATTGTGCAAGGTGAGGTCGAGCAGCACGCCAGGCTCGTGGTCGGGCACGAAGGTTCGCTGGACGGCCTCGACCGCAGCGCCGCCGACCTGCAGGAGGAACTCGCGCTCCGCCCTGCCGGGCTGCATCCTGAAGCTCGTGCAGGCGGGCCCCCACAGCCAGCTGGTCTCGCTATGCTCGTCACCTGCCGGCGAGAGGCCGAACCAGAAGCCGTCGGCCAGCTTGACCGGCGGAGTCCATATTCCGCCCATCTCGCCCGGCAGGTGGTGGCCCAGGTCGGGGAACCCGCCGTGTAGCGAGCCTATGAGGTAGCATCGCCTGCCCGTCGCGGCGAACAGTCTGTTCAGGTCGTTTGTTACCGGTTCGTCGAAAAGAGACACAGAGACAAGCAATCCTATCTATCGTGTGGCACAGCGAGCGGGCTGATGCCCAATTATGGAGCGAGTCCCGGGCGACCTGAGGCGAGCGGCAGCGGCCTCGCTTCGGCGGCCATCGGTTGGTGGTCCTCAGTGGAGAAGACCAGGTTGAGCGATTCGTCGCGCATTCTCATGCCCCTCACTTCGACCCGCCCCACGCCGGCGGGCAGGACGGCTCTGGAGGGGTCGAAGTGCCCTTCGGCGCTCACCTCTATGCCCAGGAGCGTCTGAAGCAGGAGGAGCGGAGCGCCAGCTGCCCAGGCCTGGGGGCTGCAGCTGACAGGATAGGCGGCGGGTGCGCTCTCCTCTTGCGCACCCTTTCCCCTCGCGAAGCCGCAGTAGAGCTCTGGCAGGCGATAGTCCGGGAAGGTGGCCGCGGCGTCCAGGATCTGGCGGGCTATTTGTTGCATCTCTGCTTCGAAGCCGTACCGCCGCAGCCCGGCCACCAGGATGGCGTTGTCGTGGGGCCACACCGAGCCGTTGTGGTAGCTCATAGGGTTGTACGTGGGGTCTTCCGCGCTGATAGTGCGCACCCCCCACCCGGATAACATGTCGTGGCGCATCAGCCGGGCCACCACCCGCGCAGCCCGCGATTCCTCGACGATGCCTGTCCACAAGCAGTGCCCAACGTTGGAAGTTACCGCCCTCACCTGGGCCTTGGATCGATCCAGCGCATGCACGTAGAATCCCTCTTCTTCCCACCAGAAGTCGCGGTTGAACTCCTCTTTGAGGCGGGCAGCCTGGTGTTCGAGCCTGGCGGACAGGCCGCCCTGTGCTTGCTCATGCACCGCGCCGCCGTAGCGCTTCAGCGTTTCGGCCACGCCCAGCAGAGCGGCGTAATAGTAACCCTGTACCTCGACAAGGGCGACCGGAGGTTCCGGCCAGGGCCCGAAGGGGCCGCCCAGCGACTCGTCGGTGTCCTTCCACCCCTGGTTGCGTATGCCGCGCCCGGAGCGAGATTTGTACTCGATATAGCCGTCGCCGTCCAGGTCTCCCCAGCGCCAAGCCCAATCGAGCGCTCGCCGCACGCTCCCCCATAGCTCGTCGAAGAGGGGCTGGCCGCCGGTCCATTTGACCGTTTCGGAGAATAAGATCATGTAAAGGAGGGTGCTGTCCACCGTGCCATAGTATGGGCTGTGCGGCACCTCGCGCGCCAGGGCCATATCGCCCCGCCGAAGCTCGTGTAATATCTTGCCCGGCTCGCCGTCGCGCCAGTCGTCCACAGCAGTAGCCTGGTACGAGGAGAGGACGCGCAGAGTATCTACGGCTATCTGGGGATTGAGGACCAGAGTTTCGAGGGCGGTAATCAGGCTGTCGCGCCCGAAGAGAGTGAAGTACCAGGGGAGGCCCGCCGTCACCACGAGGCCGTGCGGCTCCCACTGCAACAGCGAACGCAGGTCGAGGACGCTCGTTTCGAGTATGCGGTTGAGGGCGTAACTATCTGTGTCGATGCGGGTACAGGCTCTTTGCCACTCGGTGAAGACGCCTCGCGCCCTCGCCACCTGCTCCTTGAAGGTCAGCGCCTGTGCTAACTCCCCGGACTGTGGTCTCAGGCCCCCGGCCGGCAGCTCCGGGCTGTCAGGTTCCGGCACAAGGCGCAGGTGCATGGTGACAGGTTGTCGAGGTGCAAGGGCCAGTTTGTAATGCAAAGCGACCTCTCGCATCTCCCTGCCGGTCGGGGCATCAAGGGTGGTCACCTCCTCCCAGGTCACCGGCGCTGCATCGCACGTAAAGAGGAGCACCCTGGCGGCGAGCGGATTCGGACCGGGAGCCGCCTGGCGAGTTGAAACGGCCGGCTGCGCGCGAACCAGCACGGTAGTGCCTTTAGTGCTGTTCGTGGCTCCAACCGGCCACGCACCTTCGCCAACTCGATGGAAGCCATCGTGCACCCGGATGCTCACCGTGGGGACAGGAGTGGAGCGCGTGAGGCCACGTAACTCAAATATATCCGCAAAGTCCGCTCCCACCAGCAGCGTGATTTCGACTTCCAACCCGGTGGGGTTATAGTTGGTGAACTCAATGCTCTCGACAAGCCCGCGCTCGATATATCGACGGCGCGTGATGCCCAGCGCGTGACCGAGCTGCCCGGGGACGGAAGAGCCACTACGCTCCTTCAAGCCGAAGTGTATCGCGCTGAGCCGGAAGGTGGCAGCTATGTTGTAGTCGGTGGTGTAGCTCAGCGAGAGAGGTCTCTCGCCGCCCACAAGGAGTTGCAGCTTGTTGAGATAGCGGGTGTCGTGCAGGTACAGCCCGTAACCGTCGTTGCCGTCCGGGCCGTTCGCTACATCTCCCGAATGGTCGCTTATCAGGAGTGTGAAGTCGTCTTTTAGCGTAACTGCAGTCGCACCGGTCATTTCCAGCCTGCTCCTCCCTACTCTTCTTCGATCCTCCAGGCATCTCTGCCCACTGCCCACTAACCTTATGCGGAGGCTCTCACGATCAGTTCCGGCTCCACAAGCACCTGCATAGGGCCGATCCATTTGACGGTCACGCTCGCCTCTCCCGGGCTTTCCGCGCTGAATTGCCTGCGTTGCTCCGCCGTAATCGTATCGGCCACCAGACCCACCTTCTTCTTGCGCCGTGCTTGGTTGTCTATGATCGACACAAGGAGACCGAGCAGGATTTCCGCGATTGAGCCAAGCGGCTGCCGAACTGTAGTGAGCGGAGTCCGAAGATATGCTGCGAATGGAAGATCGTCGAAGCCTGTGACCGCTATTGCTCCTGAGCCTGAGCCGGGACCCAAAGTCGGCTCCGCCCCGACCGCTATCCCGCGATCCTGCAAGTCTTGAATCACCTGCATGGCAAGGCGGTCGTTGGCGGCCAGGATGGCTGTAGGCCGCGCGTCGTGTGTGACGTTGCCGGTGCTATCAGTGCCAGCGGTGTCAAGCGAGAGAAGGTGGGCAATCGCTTCCCTGGTGTTTGCCTGTTCCTGCAAGTCTACGATCACCAGGCGCTCGTCAAGAGGCAAGCCATGATTTTTCAAGCCTTCAACGTAGCCATCATAGCGGTACAGCGAGTAAGATGTGTTGAGAGGTCCGCTCAAATAGGCAATCGTCCGGTGGCCCTTGCCGACCAGGTAATCGATGACCGCACGGATGCCTGCCCTGCTGTCCAGGTCCACCAGCGGGTAGTAGAGCCCCTCATAATCTGCGGTACGCCCGAAAGCAACGAATGGAATGTCAAGCGACTGGAGCAGATCGATCCGCTCGTCCTGGGGTTTGATGTCGGCAATGATAATACCATCCACCCGCCCGCTTCCGGCCAGCTCGCGATATATTTGGCTCGTATGGCTTGGAGTATCGGCAATGGTTGCCAGCAAGCTCAGGTTGTGGCGAAATGCGGAGAGGGTCAGCAAACCCAGGAACTCTTTGAAGAAGGGCTCCGACTCGATATGCCCGCGAATCAGCGGAGCAAAAGCCACGGTGTCGGTGCGCCGCCTTTGTAAGCTGCGTGCCGCGGCGCTCGGGTAATAATTTAGAGACCGGGCGATTTCGATGACCCGCTGGCGCGTCTGTTCATTCACGTCGCTGAAGCCGTTGAGCGCGTGCGAAACCGTGGTGATAGATACGCCAGCTTCTCTGGCAACATCGAAGATGGTACTCATATCGAGCCCTTCGCTGAGCTAGCGAATCAGCAGCCAGCTATCACTTTCCGGCCGGTCGCTGCGTGCAGGAGACTGGCCCTGACTATAGAATCAACCTCAGGCGGTACGATCTTCTCGCGTTAATTTGGTCACCAAAACATTTTGGACCAGCAGTATTATTGACGAAAATGTAGCCCCTGTCAAGACCTGAGGATGAGCCTGTAGTGTGCAAACTCTGGTCCATGTGTGGGCAGCCTTATGCAGCTTGGCTATCGCTGTCATTATCCATGATCAGGAACCTGGGTGCCTCTCTCCATGCTGTTGCCTCCCTCGGCTGCTGGGCCGTCCATGCGTCTGTTGGAGAGCGGGTGACGCCGAAGTGGACCACACGCCGGGAGCCAAGTTCTATCGTGAAGAAGCTGAACAAGTGCCTGAAGAACAGGTCATACGTTGGCAAGTACGTCTAGCGCCGAGACCCGAGCCATCAATAGTCCACACGTTTTCTGCATGCGCTAACGAAGTGCTGTCTCTGGCAGTCGAATTGTTGCAGTAGAGGCTCTTCGTATCCCGATGCCCCCGACTATTCAACGCTCTCCATTACTGACGAAGAGTGTTGGTAAGCCCTACTCTAGCGAACTTGTTCAATTGTTGCAACACTGCCCCAACAACCAACCAACGGCTGATCGGGGCACGTCGGTCCCCGTCTCGCGGGCGGCTTCGGCCGCGGCACGCACTGTCTGCCAGGCCCGCTGTACCTCCGGCCCCAGCTGCAGCGCCCACTGCTCGACCTCCGACCAGGCAACCTGTGGCGTGGTGCGGCGCAGATCCGAGAGCACCAGGTTCAGGCAGTCGCGGAAGTGGCGTTCGCTCTCGCCCAACGCGTACCCTCCTCCAGCCACTTGCCTACCCCTGTGCCTTTGGCCAATGCTGGGAATCGAGCAGCGAGTACTGAAAGAACGCACTTCTCCCATTTGGAGACGCGGCGTGATCGAGGGACTTTGCGCTGCTGGAGCCGTGGGATTGCGCTTCGCTCCATTTAGCGCAGCAGGAGTATTTCGATATCCATCTGTCGGTCAGACAGGCGGCGGGCAGCGAGCACGCCAACAACCAACTCGAGGATGTAAACCAGCACCTAGATACAGACGCGCATGGGACAAGCATAAGCCGACTTCCGCGCCTATACAAGGCTCTATGTCCGCCGGATGCATATTTGCACGACTACAACGTCTTGACAGATGCCCATTGAGGTGATAATATAACTATAGATAATTCAAATTAGCTTCAGTGGAAGAATCAACATGAAAGTAGACGGCGACCACAACATCAATAGGAATGAGGAAGAGGCATTACAGGCGAACGCCGTGCTGGCGGTCGATGTGGTGCTTTTCACGGTGCGGGAAGCCGAGGACCTTGAGGACGCCTGGCAGGTGCTGCTGGTCAAGAGCGGCAAGCGAGTGTTCGAGGGAAGGCGCGCTCTGCCCGGTGTCATAGTGCGCCCGAAGGAGAGATTTGAAGAGGCCGCGCGGCGGGCGCTGCGCACAAAGACCGGGTTGGATGCCACCGACTGGTATCTTGAGCAGTTGGGGACCTGGGGCGAGCCTGAGAGGGACACGCGCGGAAGGGTGGCTTCAGTGGCATACTTCGCGCTGGTGCGCTCTGACCACCTGGTGCTGGCGGCGGGGGATATGATGCTCGATGCCGAGTGGGTGCCCGTTCGGCGCGCGCTTCGGGAGGAGTTGGCGTTCGATCACTCGGAGATGTTGAGGGCGGCGGTGGCGCGGGTCAGGTCGAAACTGCGGTATTCGTGGGTGGCGTTCCAACTATTGCCCGACCGCTTCACCTTGCCGGAGATGAGGGCGGTGTATGCCGCGATCCTCGATCCTTCGGTGGCGCGGCTCAACAGCAGCAACTTCAAGCGCGCTTTCGGTGAGTTGTTCGAGTCGGGTGCGCTTGTGCCTACAGGGGAACGCGCCGATATCCAGGGTCGTGGCAGGCCGGGCGACCTCTACCGCTTTTCGGGCCCGCTGGCGGGAACGCGGGAGCGCGAGTTGCCCTGGCACAGTTAGGATTTCGGATTGCGGATTTGATTATGGAGGGGTGGATTTTGACTAGGTCATATTCTAATTCGTGAGGTGTGAGATGGTAGAGTTTCAGGTGGTTGGAGGGACGGTGATGGGGCGGGAGCACTACCGGATGCGGGCTAACAGGCAGGATGCGTTCCGTATCGAGAGGCTGGATGGAATTGCCGTGGCGGTGGTGTGCGACGGGTGCGGCGACCCTGCAAGCCCACATTCGGAGGTAGGTGCCGTGCTGGGGGCGCGCACCATCGCGCACAGGCTGTCTGCACTGCTGGCCGCCGATGAGATGCTTCTATCCACACAGGATGGGATGGAAAAAGTGTTGGAGAGAGTGCGGAGAGACACGCTCGTTAGCCTGAGAAAGTTAGCCAGGACGATGGGCGAGGACCCTGAGGAGGCGATATGCGATTGCTTCCTGTTCACTGTAGTGGGGTGCGCTATCGGTGAAACGCACGCGGCGTTCTTCGCGCTGGGCGATGGGGCAATCATCGCCAATGGGGTGGCTATTGTGCTTGGCCCCTATGAGAACAATGCGCCGCCCTATCTAGCCTACGGGCTGCTGGGAAAAGGCATAGAGCAACATGATCTGGGCTTCAAGGTGCATCGCCATTTGCGCACCTCTGAGCTTGACAATTTTCTAATTGGCACGGATGGAGTTTGCGACCTGATTAAGGACGATGGGCAAACACTACCCGGCACTACGGAGCCTATCGGGGGCGTGGAGATGTTCTGGCACGAAGCGATACACTTCTCCAATCCGCATGCGCTCGGCAATCGCCTGCGCCTGATCAACACCGATCAGGTCAGGATAGATTGGCAGAGCCACAGGAAAACGACTGATTGGGGCAGGCTGGCGGACGATACTACCCTGGTGGTGGGGAGGCGGAGTGGATAGTGCGTGCTGCTTACTTTTTTGCGTATTGCGTATTGCGTATTGCGTATTGCGTATTGCGTATTGCGTATTGCGTATTGCGTCTCCGTATCGGTAGGGTGAGGCTATGAAGAGTGTTTATGTGGGTCGGCGTGAGATCGGATTGTCGAGCAGGAACGCCATCGGGAAGGGCGGCGAGGCTGACGTGTATAGCATTGGAGGCGGGCTGGCTCTGAAAGTGTTCAAGACGCCTGACCACCCCGACTTGCAGGTGCTCGATCCCGCTGAGAGGCAGGCGTTGGCCTGCGCGGCGCAAATGCGCATCGAATTGCACCAGCACAAGTTGCCCGCCTTCCCTCATGGTCTGCCCGCACCAGTGCTTGCCCCGGTAGAGTTGGCTTACGACCGCAGGGGAAGTGGGGCGCGCATCGTCGGGTATACGATGCCGTTCATCAAGGGAGCAGACCTGCTGTTCCAGTACGGCAAGCGGGGGTGGAGGGAGTCGGCGTTAGGGGCGGGCATCAATGAAGATAGAGTGCGCGATCTGCTGCTGGAGCTTCACGCGGCAGTGACAGGCATCCACGCGGCTGGGGTGGTGATCGGCGACTTCAACGACCTCAATGTGCTGGTGAAGGATGGCCGGGTGTATATGGTAGACGCCGAC
This sequence comes from uncultured Chloroflexia bacterium, assembly GCA_963797095.1. Lineage (GTDB taxonomy): Bacteria > Chloroflexota > Chloroflexia > QHBQ01 > JADMIH01 > JADMIH01. The sequence goes on from CAWCNY010000003.1 coordinate 177,204, forward strand.
TCGTTCCAGTACGGCGGTTTCCTGTGCAACACATTTCAGTACCGCTTCCTGGACCCACTCCTTTGCGAGGCGGTAGGCACGCACCCTGAGATGGTCAGGCCGCACAATATCGGGTCGGATTGGTATGCATACTCGGCGATGGCGATGCAGTGCCTGTTGTACGTCGATCCGTATGGCGGGCTGTACAGGCCTGCCGACCCTTCACACAAAGTGGCGGAGGCGCTGCGCCCGCTCCAGAGGATCACGGTGTTCAACCCTGAGGTGCAGTACCCCAGGGCGGCGCTGCCGATCTGCATGCTGCCCGACGACCTGCTTCAGCACCTGTACGCGACGTTCGAGCGCGACGTGCGTGTCGAGTTCCCGGCGGCGCTTCTGGACGGAATGAGGTGGACCAAATGCTTGCAGTGCGGCCAGCGGCACGCCCGGCAGGTATGCCCGTTCTGCACCGGACAGACGGGGGCGGTGCTCGCGGACGCGGCGCGCATACAGTCGCAGGAGGTGCGCGGGCAGGTGATCGCAACCCTTGTGTTCAGGACCGAAGGGCTGGTGGTGGCCGCATCGGCGCAGGGTGGTCGCTTGCTGTGGCTGTATGAAGAAGGAGGTGAGTTGAGGCGTGAGGATGGATCACCTGTAACTCAGGGAAGCGCCCGGCCCGGCATGCGGGTCAGCTTGAGCGGCACTAGCACGCATCTGGCTATGGGAGGCGTGGGAGTCACGCTCAGTCCGGACGAGGGGCCTCAGCGGCGGCTGGCCGAGAACTTGGGTGGCGAGACGATGCTGGCCGCAAACTCGCGCCACGCCTACTGGATCGAGGGTGGGTACCTGTATCGGGAGGGCGCGCTTGGGCTTGGGCCGTTCCTGATCGGTGAAGTGCTGGCGAACGCTACCCATCTGTGGGTTGGCGAAACGTTCGGCTTCGGGTTCTACAGGGCCGGAGGCATTTCGGGCGCGCTGGTGTTCGATGCCGAACGGGCCGGGATCAACGACCGGGTGGGGGTGCAGATCCCACGCGGGCAGATAGTTGACGACGAATGTGTGCTCGGCGATGACAGGTGCTGGTTCATGGTCAGCGCCCAGGAAGGAGGTAGTATAATCAACTATTGCACGGTAATTATGCGCGCTGGCAGGGTGATTGCTGCACACAAAGCGAAGGATGGCGACGGGTCGTGGCTGGGGTCGATACATGGGCACTGCGCGGCAGGCCCGGCCCTGCTGGCCCCCACCGACGCGGGGATTGTGCGCCTGGAAGCGCACGGCGCCTCCATCCAGGAGACGAAAACTTTCCCCGATACAGCATCCTTTGTACAAGGTGGAAGCAGGCTCTTTGGAGCACCCAATGGAGTATATGTGATTAGCTCGAACGAGATAAGACTGTTGCGGATGGCATGAGGTCAAACGCGACCACAAGATAACCGGCATTTGAACGACCATGCGTGAAGCATGGCGAAAAGGAGAGAATGAAGTGACAACCAATGTAAAGCACGTCGCCGTGAACAACGGGATCGCGGCACCCACAGTGCAACACGCCTCATGGCTCCCAGTCCCGCCGCACTTCGACCCCTCGAACACGGACAAGGTGTGGGCGGTCGATTACCTGGCGCTGGAGCGCACCGGGGAGGCCTGGGCGAAGTCGCACGACATCGCGCCAGCAGCCTCGGATGCTATCAAGACTGCACTGATACTGATCGACGTGCAGATCACTTTCTGCACACCGGGATTCGAGTTGTTCGTGGGAGGCAGGTCGGGACGAGGGGCGGTCGAGGACAACGTGCGGCTGTGCGAGTTCATCTACCGCAACATGAAGCAGATCACACGCATCTTCCCGACGATGGATACGCACACACAGTTCCAGATATTCCACCCCCTGTTCTGGGTGAACGACGCGGGCGAGCACCCTGCACCCTACACGGTGATCACACATGCCGATGTAGAGGGCGGAGTGTGGAAGGTGAACCCACGGGCCACCTACTCGCTCGGCGGCAACTACCTGGCGCTGCAAAAGCATGTTGAGTACTACACCGAGCAGCTTGAGCGGACTGGCAAGTATGCCCTGATCGTGTGGCCACCACACGCGATGCTTGGTGGGATCGGGCATGCCCTGGTGCCGTCGGTGCACGAGGCGGTGGAGTTCTTCAACGCGGCGCGGGCCTCGCAAACCGGGTTCGAGATCAAGGGCGGGCACCCGCTGACCGAGAACTACTCGGTGCTGTCGCCTGAGGTAATCACTACATCAGGTGGTGCGCCTCTGCCGAACGCGGGCAAGAACTACAGGTTCATCGAGAAACTGCTAGATAGCGCATCGGGCTTCGATGTGATCGGGATCACGGGGCAGGCGCTTAGCCACTGCGTGGCGTGGACAATCGACGACCTTCTGAAAGACATCTTGCAGAAGGACCCGGCAGCGGCCAAGAAGGTGCACATCATCCGCGATTGCTCGTCGCCCGTTGTTACCCCAGGGTACGACTTCACGGACGATGCTGAGGCCGCCCTCAAGCGGTTCGAGGAGGCAGGCATGCGCATCGTGCGCTCCACCGACCCCATCACCGAGTGGCCTGGATATACTGAGGCTTTGCAGAAGAACGGTTGATTTCTTGTACACGAAGAGGCGAAGGAAGGCGAAGGGCACGAAGGTTCTTAAGGATATGAGGCAGTGCCGAGCATGTGTGTGAGCGAATAAGAATAATCTTTAATAAAACTTCGGGATCTTCGCGTTCTTCTTCGCTTCTTCGTATTCAAATGAAACCCGCTGAGGGCAAGATAATAAGGAGATAAGGAAATGAATAATAACGGAACACCGGATGTTAGCAGCCTGTTTGCACAGGCGCACGGATACGGCGAGCTTTCGGACGAGGCTTACCAGGCGCTTTCGGTGGCCGACCTGGGGGCGCAGATACAGGCGGCGATGGGTGTGCCCGCGCTGAACGTGCCCACCAGCCGGGGCGTGCTCCTCACGATGCTGATAGACGATTCAGGCTCGATACGGTTCAAGGGGAACGAGCAGGCGGTGCGGGACGGCTACAACGAGATCGTGAAGGCGATGAGGGAATCGAAGCAGGCCGACGAGATGCTGGCGACCACGCGCTACTTGAACGGGCGAGTGCTCTACCCGTACCAGTTCCTGGCGCACGTGCCCCTGCTGGACAAGGGGAATTACCAGGCCACGGGCGGCACCCCCCTTTACGACCAGGCGATAGCCACCCTTGGGACGGTGCTTGCCAAGACGCTGGAGTTCGGGCGGAACGGCACTCCTGTCAACACGGTGACGCTGATTGTTACGGACGGCAACGACGAAGGCTCGACCAGTACGGCCCGGCAGGTCTACCCCATCGTGACCGACATGCTTGCTCAGGAGTGCCACATCGTGGCGGGCATGGGCATAGACGATGGATCCACCGATTTCCGAAGGGTGTTTCGAGAGATGGGCATCCCCGACCGGTGGGTGCTGACGCCGCGCAACGACCCCAAAGAGATCAGGCGGGCCTTCCAACTCTTCTCCCAATCGGCGATGAGGGCGTCATCCAGCGGGGTGCACTTCAGCGCAACAGCCCAGTCGGGGATGTCGATGGGTGGGTTTGGTGGCTAGTAGTCGGTAGTCGGTAGTCGGAGAGAAGCAGGAACCGAAAACTTCTGACTACCGACTACCATGTGATATATTGCCTCTATGGCACGATTGACTATCGCACGGGACGGTATAGCGGAATATCTAAGGCTCATCGAAGAGACGCCGGGACGCGTCCCGGCGTCTACTTCGTGGTTGGATGATGCTCTACTGGCGCAGGCTCCGGGCGGGCGCGGGTGGTCGGCGGCGCAGGTGCTGGCACACATCAGGGGCTGCGACGAGGTTTGGTCGTACAGCATTTACGCCATGCTGGTGGAGAAAGAGCCTGTGCTGGCGGCGGTCGATGCGCGCAGGTGGGCAGAGGTCGCCGGATATGAAACGATGGGTTTTCATGAAGCGTTGCAAACGTTTGCGCTCAAGCGAGCGGAGTTGGTAAGGGTGCTGCGCGGCCTGCCGCAGGAGGCGTGGGGAAGGACCGCCAATATAGGTGGGCGAGCGCACAGCGTGTTCAGCCAGCTCAGAAGGATGGGCAAGCACGAAGTCGAGCATTGCGGGCAGATTGAGGAATTAACAAAATGGCCCGGATCTAGTGATGAACCTTGACAACGGTACTATCAACGTGTAAAATTATTTTGTGGTTAGCACTCCATCAAGAAGAGTGCTAGCATGCACAAATCTCGCAAGGCTCAGGCGTGAAACGCCAAATCTATAGTGCAAACAAACATGGACCAGACCGGCGATATTCGAATTAGCGACAGGCAGCGCATCATCCTCAGCATTGTGGTCGAGGAGTATGTCACAACCGCGCGGCCTGTGGCGTCCGAGCAGATTGTGAATAACTACAATCTGGCGGTATCGTCGGCCACGGTACGCAACGACTTGGCCGAGCTTGAGCGGCTGGGCCTTATTGTGCAGCCGCATACCAGCGCTGGGCGCATACCCACCGACAGGGGTTACAGGTATTTCGTGACCAACCTGATGCACCCGGCGTCGCTGTCGCAGGACGAGCAGCGAAAGATCAGGCACCAGTTCCACCAGGTGGAGTTGGACGCCGAGGAATGGGTGCGGCTGGCCGCGTCGGTGCTGGCACGCACCGTCCATAGCGCGGCAGTGGCGACCGCTCCACGCAGCATCGAAGTGCGGTTAAAGCACTTTGAACTGCTGGCTATTTCGGAGTCGCGCTTGCTGCTGGTGCTGGTGGGCGATGAAGGCTCGGTCACACAGCAGATGCTGACGGTCAATGAGGCCGCCGACCAGGGCGAGTTGAGCACGCTATCGAATATGCTGAATACTTCCCTGGCGGGCATGGGCGGCAGTGAGATCGGAGCCTGGACCGCCAAGGATGAGAATGTCGCGCCCCTGGGCGACCTCGCCCCAACAGTATTGAAAACGCTGGCATCGATGTTGCAGAAGCTGGAACGACCAGAGTCGTCGAACGTGTACCACGAAGGACTTAGCCACATTTTGGAGCAACCGGAGTTCCGCCAGCCTGAGAGGATGCAGCGAGTGCTTGAGATGTTCGAGCAGGGCGACGTATGGTCTACCCTGATTACTTCGATGGCGGGCCGCGAAGGCGTGCAAGTGATCATCGGAGAAGAAGCGGCTGCCGAAGGGATCGCCAGTTGCAGCGTAGTGCTGGCGCGCTACGGACTGGAAGACCGCATGACCGGCATTCTGGGCGTGGTCGGCCCCATGAGGATGCCCTACAGCAGGTCGGTTTCGACCGTGAGCTATATGTCGCAGTTGCTGAGCGACCTTTTGTTGCGGGCATACAACCCCTATCGGGGTAGCGAGTGACGAGTGACGAGTGACGGAGTAAGCAGTTCGCAGTTCGCAGTTCGCAGTACATCAGACCACAAAGGCAAGAGAATTAAGAACTCAGGGGGTGAGTGTAAAGAGTGAGGGACAACATGGAACAGGAAGCAAATATAGAAGAAACGCCAAACGGCATCGAGGAAGCCCAGGAGCAAACCGGACAGGTAGCGCCTGAGCGCGACATGGCGGCGGAGTACCTCGAAGCCTTGCAGAGAGAGCGCGCCAACTTCATCAATTACAGGCGGCGCGTAGACCAGGAGAAGACAGAAAGCGCCCAGTACGCAGCAGCCAACCTCATAAAGAAACTGCTCCCGGTGGTGGACGATTTCGACCGGGCGCTGGCGGCGGTGCCGGAGGCCGACCGCAAGCACAACAAGTGGCTACAAGGGATCGAGTTGATCGCCCGTAAGCTGCACGCTGTGCTTGAAGGAGAAGGCGTAGAGCCGATCGAGGCGTTGGGCCAGCCATTCGATCCGAATCTGCATGAGGCTGTCGCATTCGACGACAACGGGAACGGCGGCCCGGATACAGTGAGCGAGGTGTTCGCCAAAGGCTACAAGCTAAAGGACCGCGTGATCAGGCCGGCAATGGTCAAGGTATCGCGGGGATAAGCGGAGTGCGGAGGGAAGCCCTTTGCCGGGGTTTCAGGGGTGTCCCCTGCTTCTCACCCTTCCCATTCTAATAAGACAATTCAGAAATCAAAATTCATATTTGGAGGAAACATAAAATGGCACACGTATTAGGCATAGACCTCGGCACCACCAACTCGGTCATGTCAGTGATCGAGGGTGGCGAGCCGACCGTCATACCAAACGCTGAGGGAGCGCGCCTGACGCCCTCTGTGGTGGCAATCTCGAAGTCGGGCGAGAGGCTGGTGGGGCAGGTCGCCAAGCGGCAGGCCATCACCAACCCTGAGAACACGATCTTCTCGATCAAGCGCTTCATGGGACGCAAGTTCAACGACCCTGAGGTGCAGCGCGATACCAAGCTTGTTCCATACCGGGTGTCAGAGGCCGCCAACGGCGACCTGCAGGTGTGGATGGGCGGCAAGGCGTTCTCGCCACCGGAGGTATCGGCGATGATCCTTCAGAAGCTGAAGACAGACGCCGAGGCTTACCTGGGCGAGAGGATCACACAGGCAGTGATCACAGTCCCTGCCTACTTCAACGACACCCAGAGGCAGGCCACCAAGGATGCGGGCAAGATCGCGGGCCTTGAGGTGCTCCGTATCATCAACGAGCCTACCGCATCGGCGCTCGCCTATGGCCTCGACAAGAAGACCGAGGAAGAGATTGCAGTGTATGACCTGGGCGGCGGCACATACGATATCTCTGTGCTGTCTCTGTCCGAGGGAGTGTTCGAGGTGAACGCCACCAACGGCGATACCCACCTGGGCGGCGACGACTTCGACCAGAGGATCATCGACTGGCTGGCCGACGAGTTCAAGCGCGACCAGGGGATCGACCTCAGAGGCGACCGCATGGCCCTCCAGAGGCTCAAGGAGGCGGCTGAGAAGGCCAAGATCGAGCTTTCAACCACCCAGAGCACCGAGGTCAACCTGCCGTTCATCACCGCCGACGCCGAGGGGCCGAAGCACATGAACATCACCCTCACCCGCTCCAAGCTGGAGCAGTTGGTGGGCGATCTGATCGACAAGACCATCCCGCCGATGAAGAGCGCCCTTTCCGATGCCAAGATGACCCCGTCGAACATCGACGAGGTGCTGCTGGTGGGCGGCCAGACGAGAATGCCCGCCGTGCAGAAGAAGGTACAGGACTTCTTCGGGAAGGAGCCTCACAAGGGCATCAACCCCGACGAGGTGGTGGCGGTGGGAGCCGCGATCCAGGCAGGCGTGTTGCAGGGCTCTGTGAAGGACGTGCTGCTCCTCGACGTGACCCCTCTGACGCTCGGTTTGGAGACTCTGGGCGGGGTGGCGACACCGCTGATCCAGCGCAACACCACCATCCCGACCAAGAAGAGCCAGGTCTTCTCCACCGCATCGGACAACCAGCCGAGTGTTGAGATCCATGTGCTCCAGGGCGAGCGCCCTATGGCAAACGAGAACAAGAGCCTCGGACGCTTCATCCTCGATGGTATCCCGCCCGCACCGCGTGGCGTGCCCCAGGTTGAGGTGACGTTCGATATCGACGCCAACGGCATCCTCTCTGTGAGCGCCAAGGATATGGCGACCCAGAAGGAGCAGAAGATCACCATCACCGCATCGTCGGGCCTGTCTAAGGACGAGGTCGAGCGGATGGTGAGGGAGGCCGAGTCGCACGCGGAAGAGGACAAGAAGCGCCGCGACCTGATCGAGTCGCGCAACATCGCCGACAGCATGGCATACCAGGCTGAGAAGACGCTGCGCGAGCTTGGCGAGCAGGTGCCCGCCGACATCAAGACCGAGGTCGAGGGGAAGGTGAGCGAGGTGCGCGAGGCTCTGAACACCGAGGACGTGGACCGAATCAAGCGCTCTAGCGAAGAGTTGAGTGCATCGCTCCAGAAGATCGGGCAGGCCATGTACGCACAGCAGCAGGCCAACGCAGGCACGCGAGGACCCGACACCGAGGGCGCGACCGGCAACGGCGCATCGGAGCCGGGCGCCGATAAGGCCGAGGAAGGCACCGTCGAGGGCGAGTTCCGCGAGGTGTAATCGGACCTGAAGTGAAAATCGAAGACTGAGGATCGGGATTGGCTCGGTCCTCAGTCTCGCATTTCAGGAGGTAGTTGGACGCGAGGGCGTGCTGGCTCTGTAGTGGGCAAAGAGGCGATGCAACCCGGCCACAAGTGAGAGCGTGGACAGCAAGAACAATCCCGTAGCCAGGTCTTTGCGGTCGATGGTCGCCATCGAGGCGGAAGGGTTCACATGAACTGATTGCGAAGCGTTGAGGGCCATTTCTTCGGCCTTGTAAAACGCAATTGCGCTTTCGGATTCGGGGGTAGATGTAGGAATGGGCTGGCCACCTGCGGAGTTGGCACCAATAGAACCTTCTGTTGGAGTTGTAGGGGTAAAAGTGGCGGGCACCGTGGCCGTAACTGTGGATACGGACGTGGCGGTTGTGAGCGGAGTATTCGTCGAGGTGGCTGTAGGCTCGGCGGTGAACGTGGGTGTTGCCGGCGGCGGGTAGGTGCCTATCACTTCGAGGGCCGTGTGGGCGCGCATGCACCGCCATGGATAACTGACCGCCTTGCCGCTCGTCGAGCCGTAGCCGTAGGCGAAGCGGTTGCCGTAGGGATCGTTGACGATTAGCTGATTGTTGGCGGTGTAGCCGATGGCGACCAGGATGTGGCCTTCCGCAGTGAGGTCGTTGCCGATCAGGACAGGGTGAGCGCGTTTGAGGGCTGCCACTATAGATTGGAAGCTGAGCGGTAGAGATTGGCTGGAGAGGCCATGCCATTCCAGCACTCGCCTGATCAGGCCCCAATCAGCGAGACCGGTGGGGCAGATAGTACCGTATAAGCCCGCGACCTTCTTGCCCAGGGGGTCGTTGGCGGTAGCGCTGTAGGTGTGTTCGTTGTTGGTGTAAGCCTGGGTGACATAAGGAGCGTACTCGGAGCCGTCAGTGGGGCTATTGCCCTGGTTGGCTGTCGCGCCGGGCCAGGGCTGTAGCTTGCCGTAATAGCCGAGGATCATAGCAACGCTGGTAGGGCCGCAAGCCCAGTTGCCGTCCGCATTGTCGATGTCGTTGACCTGGTGGATGTAGGGCACGTCAAGGGTAAGCACAGGCTTGCCAGGCTTGACATAGCAGTCGGCGGACGGGGGCTGCCAGGCAGGGGTTTGGGTAAGCGTGGCAGTTGCGCTAGGGGTCGAAGTAGGACTCGTCGTGTAAGTTGGTATAGAGGTTGATGTGGGGGTAGGAGTTGATGTGACCGTCGAAGTAGAAGCTGCTGGAAGAGGCGTTGAGGCCACGGAAGGCAGTTGCGGCGTAGGAGTTTCAGTGTCGGTAGGGGCCGGAGGCTGCGTGGGGGGAATGGCAGCGTCATAGGTTGGCTCGGCTGGCGGCTGAGAGGGGGCAGCCGGAGTCGGGGAAGGCACGCCTGGCACGATCGAGGGGATTGAGATCCAACTGGTGGTGGGCTCGGCGGGAACAACAGACGTGGAATCGGCTTCCGGTTCACCGGCAAAGGCCGGAGAAGCAAACACACACGTAATAAAGATCAGAGCGCAAAGAGCTACCAGAGAATAGAGCAGGCGCACCCTGATGAGAGCGGTGGAGGAATGGCGAGGGTACATTATAGGCTGATTATGAAGGGGAAAGAGGCAGAGCGGTATCACATAAAGAGGGGGTAGGGCGTAGCCAGATGGTCATAGGACCGGCGAGGGAGAATAGTAGTATCTTTGTTGTGGGTGAAGGATGTCTCGAAAAGCCGTCTTCAAACGTATATAATGGTCAAGAGCGAAAGGCAAATGGTTATGGAGGTGCGCACGCCTGCTACAATTGAAGACCTCTACCGAGTCGAGGGGAAAGCCGAGCTTGTTGATGCGGAGATCAAATCTTTGTCGCCTACCGGATATTGGCCCGCTCGTGCGGGAGCACGCGTCCTCGTGAGCCTGCTCCAATACGAAGAGGTCAGCCGGTACGGTCGAGCTTTGCCGGACAATACAGGCTTCGTGGTCAACCTCCCACGGCGCAAATCTTTGAGTCCGGATGTGGCCTTCTTTACTGGCAAGGTTCCAGAGGACTCAAACCTCAAGTTCCTGGAAGGCGCACCCATTTTTGCCGTGGAAGTACGAAGTGAAAGTGATTATGGCTCAAAGGCAGAGCGCGAAATCGCCGCCAGGCGGGCCGATTATTTCGCGGCAGGCCCACAGGTGGTGTGGGACGTGGACCTGTTGGGCGAAGATGTTGTACGAGTGTACAGCGCCGCCAACCCTGATAGGCCGAGGATCTACCGCAAAGGCGAGATGGCGGAGGCCGAGCCTGCGCTGCCGGGCTGGACGATGCCGGTTGACGATTTGTTTCGATAATACGTGAATACATAGAGGAAGTATAAAAGAGAGATGGCAACAGCAAAACGCGATTATTATGAGGTGCTAGGGCTTAACCGGAGCGCCACCACAGACGATATCAAGAGGGCGTTCAGGCAGAAGGCCCGCCAGTTCCACCCGGACGTGAATAAAGAGGACGGGGCCGAAGCTCAGTTCAAGGAGATCAGCGAGGCTTACGAGGTGCTGATCGACGACGACAAACGGGCGGCTTACGACAGGTTCGGGCACGCGGCGGTGTCGGGTGCCGGCGCGGGAGGGGCCGGGTTCGATCCCTTCCAGGGGTTCGGTTCGTTCTCCGACATCTTCGAGACCTTCTTTACGGCTGCGGCATCGGGGGGGACAACAGGAACGAGGCCGCGCAGGCCCCAGAGGGGTTCGCACCTGGCCTACCGCCTGACGATAGACTTCGAGGAGGCGATATTCGGCGCTGAGAAGGAGATCGAGGTGCCGAGGTTGGCGACCTGTCCCAAGTGCCATGGGAGTGGCGCGGAGCCAGGCACTGATACGACGGTGTGCCCTCAGTGCAACGGGCGTGGAGAGCTCAGGCGCGCCCAGCAGAGCATATTCGGGCAGTTCGTGTCGGTGGTGCCGTGCGATAGATGCGGCGGCGAAGGTAAGATCGTAGCCACACCATGCACCGAGTGCAAGGGAGAGGGACGTATCAAAGAGACGCGCAAGCTGGCGGTGAAGATCCCGGCGGGCGTTGACGACGGCGCGCAGATACGGCTATCGGGCGAAGGAGAGGCGGGGCCACGCGGTGCCGCTCCCGGAGACCTCTATATCGAGATCAATGTGAAGCCGCACAGGCTGTTCAGGCGCGATGGCAACGACCTGCTGCTCGACCTGAACGTGAATATGGCGCAGGCGGCGCTTGGAGCTGAGATCCAGGTGCCTACTGTGGACGGCGATACGGCCACCGTGAAGGTAGTGGCAGGCACGCAGAGCGGCAAGACAGTGCGCGTGAAGGGTTTCGGCGTGCCTTACCTGCGCGGGTCGGGGCGCGGCGATATGATGGTGAAGGTGAACGTGCAGATACCGACAAACCTGAACGAAGAGCAAAAGCGCTTGTTGCGAGAGCTAGGCAAAACGTTCGGAGAAGCAACGCCTGAGCCTCAGGAGAAGGGTTTCCTGGGCAAGATTCGTGACGCATTAGGTGGATAAAAAGGATGAGAACATTCATCTTACGTTGGGCTGTGATAGTAATTGCCGTCTTCCTGGTGGCCTGGGGCCTGCCGCAGACCGGCATCTTCGGCGACACGCAATTCGTGAACTACGGCGATGATTGGGTAACCCTCGCCATCTTTTCGGGAGTGCTGGCGCTACTTAATACGTTCGTGAAGCCGATCCTGGTCATCCTGTCCATACCGTTTACTTGCCTGACAGCGGGACTGTTCCTGATCGTGATCAACGCGGCACTTTTCGGGCTAGCCGCCTGGCTGGTCCCAACCGTTTCTGTGTCGGGTTTCTGGGGCGCGGTAGTAGGAGCGATAGCGGTCAGCCTTGTAGGCATCGCGGTAAACGTGCTTACGGGAGAGAAGTTAGCGTAGCCGGTAGCCGGTAGCCGGTAGCCGGTAGCCGGTAGCCGGTAGTCAGAAACCAGGAACCAGGAACTTTCGACTACCGGCTACCAGGAACAAACAACTATGGATAACACCATTGAGCCTATAAAGGTGGACTCGATCCCAGAGGAATACGACTACATCGCGTCGCTGCCGTGTGACAGGTGCGGAGGGCGGTACCGGGCTATCAAGCAGGCTCTGCTGATAAAGGGGGAGTCTGCTTCGGATGCTATTGATATCGTTTGCCAGACCTGCGGGCAGGAAAAGCAAGTCCTGTTCGACATTTCCTCTTTCTACTGGAAGTAGACGGGATATGTCTAGCCCCTTTGACCGTGACCGGCAAGATCCCCACGCGCTGATCCCTTTCGATGAGGCGCTGCTTGATATGGCGGCGGAGATGGGGCGCAAGTCGGAGCGGCACAGGCACATAATCCGGTTGCATGAGCTGAACGAGCCGTTCCAGAGGATGCTCAACGCCATCGAGCCGGAGAGCTATGCACGTCCTCATCGCCACCTTGACCCAGACAAGCCTGAGGTATTCATCGCTCTCAGGGGCAGCGCCCTTATAGTGCGGTTCGGTGATGCCGGCGAGCCTCTTGAGGGGGTTGTAGTGGAGGCCGGCGGGCCGGTTCGTGGGATAGAGATCCCGCCGGGGGCATGGCATTGCCTGGTGTCGCTGGAAAGCGGTACGGTGTTGTTCGAGGCGAAAGAGGGTCCCTATGTACAGGCCACCGACAAAGATTTCGCAGCCTGGGCACCACCTGAGAGCGACTCTGAGGGGGGCCAGCACTTTATCGCAAACTTGCGCGACCACTTCGCATCGATATTTCCACAGGTCGCCGCTCGTGAGATCATCGAAGCGGAAGAGGACGAGATATTGTGATGGCTGTACGGTGGTGGCTGTGTAGTAGCGGGCGATCTGTTACAAACTTCGAGGTATCGCATGAAAGAGCCAAATTGGTTTGAGAGGATTTTCGATTTCAGCTTCCCGGGGGAGTATTTCCCTTATGTGGTGGAGCGGGTGCGGGGCACTCCTGCCCGTTTGGAGGAGCTGGTGGCGGGGATCGACCCTGCTGTCCTGACCGTCAGACCCGACGGTGAAGAGTGGTCCATACAGGAGCATGCAGGCCACCTGCTCGACCTGGAAGAACTGCACGTGGGGAGGCTGGACGACTTCGCAGCCGAATCTGACACTTTACGCGCCGCCGATGTGACCAACCGCAAGACCTACGAGGCGAACCACAACGCAGGCTCAATAAAGGACATATTGCAGGCGTTCAGGGCCACCCGCAAAGAGTTCGTAGCCAGGATCGAGGAGCTAGACGAAGCAGCCGTACAGAAGTCGGCGCTCCACCCCAGATTGAATGTGCCGATGCGCATGGCGGACCTCGTCTATTTCACGGCGGAGCACGATGATCACCACCTGGCAAGCATCACGATCGTGGCACGCGAATTGAAGGGAAGGAAATAGCTCGGCTATTGGCCGAATATCAGCAGCGAGCGATTCCGATCAAGAGCATCGATATCGCGTCTATAGAGGGCAAGATGGCCCTCATCGATCATCCTCTGGAAGGCGGTGTCACCCCCATTGGCCCGGTCTTCCATGAGCGCGCAGTGATATTCCAGCCTGGACAGGACGGTGTCAATCAGAGCCGCGCGGTCGTGCTTATCCAGGCCGTAGCCGTCGCCCAAGACGCGCAGGCGCATACTACGCACCGCAGGCTCGGCAAGGCGCGGGCGGTTTGCCACGATGTCAGGCTCCCAAGAGAGCGGAATGAAGCGGTAGGCGGCGTAAGCCACGTCCCAGATGCGCGGGCCAGGCCCGGCAAAATCCCAATCAATGAGCGCCTTCGGCTTTTCCCTGCGGAAAACGACATTATAGGGCGCGAAGTCGTTGTGGCAAATTACCTCGTGGCGCTTGGGATCGGGATAGACAGACTGCCAGACGGCATCCGGCGGTGGAACATAATCTATAGTGGTGTCGTGGAAGCGGCGCAAGAAGCGCGCTGCTCCTACCAGGGTTGGGCCTGACCACATGTAGTCGGCAAGCGGGTAGTGACCTACCTCACCATCAATATAGGCGAGGACCTCGCGGCCTTGCTCGTCAAAGCCGAGCGGACGGGGCACACCGAGGAAGCGATGGGAGCGAAGATAGCGCAAGAGGTGATGGATCGTTGGGGTCCACGGACCTGGCATGCGGCGCACGGTATCGCCCACGCGAACCACGGTGGAGACATTGCCCCCTGAGAGCGGGATCTCCTGATCTGACATGCTAATCTTCGTCGCCGACGATGGTGCTGTAAATTCGGCCCAATTCCTCGTCGGAGTAGAAGTAGATCACGAGCTTGCCGCCGCGACTGCTCTTCGATAGCTGGACCCTCGTGCCAAGCGCGTTGCGAAAACGGTCTTCGAGGACGCGCTGCTCACTGTAGAGATCCTCAGCAGGTTGAGGGGCGCTATCTTTCCCATCATCGGGTTTGGCCTCGGCCAGACGACGGGCCAGGGCTTCCACCTGCCGCACATTGAGGCCGTCGGCAACGGTGCGCTCAAGAAGGCGAAGCATACGACCTTCATCGGACACCTGCAAGAGAGCGCGGGCATGGCCCTCCTCAATCAGGCCAAGTGAGAGCGATTCCAGCACCTGGGGAGGCAGCTTCAGGAGGCGGAGCGAGTTGGTGACTGCCGTGCGGCTCTTGCCGACCGCGTCGGCCACCTCCTCCTGGGTGAGGCCGAAATCGTCAATGAGAGAGCGGTAGGCGAACGCCGCTTCCAGGGGGTTGAGGTCGGCACGCTGGAGGTTTTCGACGAGTGCGAGTTGAAGTTGCTCGCCGGAGGTGGCTTCTTTGACCACCACAGGCACGGTTTCAAGCTCGGCCATCCTGGCCGCACGCCAGCGCCGCTCGCCCGCGATCAGGCCGTATTTGCCCCCACCCAGGCTGGTAACCACCAACGGCTGGATAACACCGTGCTCTCGGATGGAGGCGGCAAGCTCCTCAAGCTTTTCGGGGTGGATGGCCTGTCGGGGCTGGCGCGGGTTGGGTGTGATCGCCTCGACTGGCACTTGCAATAGGCCGTTTCCAAATGGCGCTGGGGGCAGGGCAACATCAACAGGTTGCACAGGTGTAGCCGCACCGGCACGGTCTTCGGCTGTGGTCTGCTGCCCCGCGTCTTCAGCGACGGAGGGGGGAATGAGCGCGCCGAGGCCGCGCCCCAGGCCGCCACGCTTCTTGCCCGTCATGACGCGGCGCTCCTTTCGGCGCTAGAGCCTGGCGCGGGAAGCGAATCTGAGGAGCGGGCCGCCACCTCGGAGGCGAGGGCAGCGTAGGCCAGCGCACCCCGCGAATTGGGATCATATTCGAGGATGGAGAGGCCGTAGCTGGGGGCCTCGCTGAGGCGCACGCTTCGAGGCACAAGCGTAGCAAACATCTCGCGCGGAAAGTGCGATTTGACCTCCTGCACCACCTGGGCAGAGAGATTGGTGCGGCTATCGTACATGGTCATGGCTATTCCCAGGATGCGCAAGCCTCGGTTCAACCCTTTCAGGACAAGAGAAATGGTGTTTGTCAGTTGCAAAAGCCCCTCCAGGGCCAGGTATTCGCATTGCAAAGGTATTATGACGGCGTCGGCGGCGGTGAGCGCGTTGAGCGTCAGCAAGCCGAGCGATGGCGGGCAATCGACCAGGATGTAGTCGTACTGAGCCGTAAGCGGCTGCAATAGTGTGCGAAGGCGATACTCACGCTCTCCCTGTTCCTCGCCCGCAAGCTCAACTTCGGCTCCTGCAAGTTCCACAGAAGAAGGTAGAAGGTCGAGCCTGCCGCCGAACACCGGGCGGTCTATTGGCGTGACCGCTTCCGAGACATCGGCGCCATCCAGCAGAATGTCGTAGAGAGCAGGCTCCTCGCGGTGTTTGTCAACCCCCAGGCTGGAGGTGGCGTTGGCCTGCGAGTCGGCATCGACCAGCAGCACGCGCTTGCCTCCGGCGGCGAGGTAGGCGGCCAGATTGACGGTGGTGGTGGTCTTGCCGACGCCCCCTTTCTGGTTGGCGAAGGAATAGATATGCCCCCTGCGCAAAGGGCGGCCTACGATAGGTTCGACACTTTTGCCGGAGAGGTTTTCGTCCACTGAGGGTTATTCTACCCAATTCGGGGCGGGGGAACAATCGGGCGTGAGGACGTAAGTGTTCAGAGTGGAGGTGGAGCAATTTCCACTATATGCTATGGGCATGACTGTTGAAGAAGAAGTTGCCCAGCTGAGGGAAGAGAATAGGCAGCTACGTGAACAGCTTGAGCAAGCATTGGCTGTGATTGCTCAACTACGTGCAGAACTGGACAAGTACAGAGAGAACAAGAGCAAACCACCTTCCTTCGTCAAGCCCAACAGTGCCAAACCCAAAGACAAAGCCCAAAAGCAGCCCCGCCGCAAACGAGCCAAAGACCAAAACGGTGCTCGTCGTCGGGAGCAAAACCCCCCCCAAACGATACAGCATACAGTGCAGCAGTGTCCCACCTGCGCCTACCCTCTGCAACACCCCCAAATCGCCCAGCGCCGTCAGGTGATAGAACTGCCTCCTCCCCTTCCTGTAGAAGTTACCGAGCACCAGTTGTACAAGAGTTGGTGCCCTCGTTGTGAGAAGTGGCATCAGGGGCACGTTGACCTGAGCACACAGGTAATCGGACAAAGCAGAATGGGAGTACGCATTGCCTCCCTCATAGCTTACCTACGTACCACATTGAGAATGCCGGTCCGCCTCATCAGGGAGTACCTGTTGAGCCTGCACAATCTGACCATCTCCACTGGAGAGATAGTGGAGTTGCTGCATCGAGTGGCAGTGGCTGAAAAGGTGCAAGCGGCTACCGAGTCAATCAAGGAACGGGTGAGAAAGAGTGCTATCGTGCATGGCGATGAAACAGGGTGGCGAGAAGGGGGACACAACGGCTACATCTGGTGCTTTTGTACACCCGATGGTGAGCGATACTACGAGTATGACCACTCACGAGCAGGGGCTGTAGTCAAACGGATACTCGGCTCAGAGTTCAAAGGCACCCTTGTGACCGACTTCTATGTAGCGTACAACGACTTGCCATGTGAGCACCAACGCTGCTGGGTGCATCTGCTGAGAGACTTGCATAAGCTGAAAGAAGAGCACAAAGAGGGTCCGGATAACGAGGCAGTGCTGGGTTGGGCTGCTCAGTTACGCAAGCTGTACGACCAGGCTCAAAACGCCTTGAAAGGTAAGGGTCGTTGGGGACGATGGCCTCCCACCCAGCAACAACGAGAAGTGCTCTACATAGAACTGGTTGAAGGTGTGGCACAACTGGCAGGGCGGTACTCAAATGCCAAAGAACATGGTGCTCACCCATGCCACACATTGTCCAAACGATTGATGCTGCACCAGGACAGCCTGTTTCAGTTCGTGCTACAAGAGGGCTTGTCGGCTGACAACAACCTGGCCGAGCGCTCGGTACGTCCTGTGGTGGTGATGCGTAAGGTATCAGGCGGCTCTCAATCCGAGCGCGGCTCACGCACTCGCATGACGTTGGCCTCCTTGTTTGGCACCTGGCGTGCTAAGGGTCTCAATCCCTTCTCAGAATGTATGCTCCTCTTGGTTCAACCCTCTACACCATTAGTCTGAACACTTACGTGAGGACGAGTGGCGAGTGGCGAGTGGCGAGTGGCGAGTGGCGAGTGGCTACTTTACTGATAGAACCAAGATGGAGTTGGAATATAGGAGCAGCCTGGTGCCATCTGGGGACCAACGTGGGAGGCTGCAGAGGCCGGGATTGCCCGGTGGGAAGGTCAGGTCGTCGAAGGCTGCGTATTTCATGGAGGGGATGTCAACGATTGTGAGGTTAGTTGTATACGGTGCGCA
Source organism: uncultured Chloroflexia bacterium (assembly GCA_963797095.1). Lineage (GTDB taxonomy): Bacteria > Chloroflexota > Chloroflexia > QHBQ01 > JADMIH01 > JADMIH01. The sequence goes on from CAWCNY010000003.1 coordinate 194,993, forward strand.
TCCCTCCGGTTCGCAGCCACCACCCCGGTAGCTGAAGGCCAATCGATGGCTGTCGGGGCTCCATTGTGGGTTGCTCAGGTACAACGGCAGGATCAGCCATTCCTTCAGATTAGCACTTACCAGGGCGAAACCAACCCTGTTGCTCAGCAGTAACCAATTGCCATCGGGCGACCAACTCATGAACCTGTTGAGTGCACCGGCCTCAGGCTGCTTGGTGACTTGGAAGCGCTTACCTGTGGTCAGGTTGAGGAGATAAGTAGTCTCAGGATCTGAGCCGTAATGCGGTGTCATCATCGAATCTTGCTCGGTGCTATATGCCAACCAATCGGTGCCTGGCTGGGCAGCAGCGCTCTCCATATAAGGGATGTTGCGGTTATCAAGCACGCGACCGTCCGACGAAAGAGTGACCAGGCGCTCACCGCCTATGTATCGCTCGTATCCGGCATCGGTGAACTGGATGGAAGTAGCACGGTCAGCATCCCACCAGCTAATGCGCCAGACGAGCGGAAGCTCCGGCTGCTCTACAAACTTCGGCGGGCGCCCTGGCTGAGTGAACGTGAGGCGGTCGAGATAGCCCGGCAACCGCGTGATACCCCTGTCTTTACCAATGTGCTGCACATAGAGGGTATTGCCAGGTTGAGGCAACTGGTTATCAAAGAGGCCATCAGCCATTTCTGCGTACTGATGTAATAAAGCTTTATCAGTGCCGTCAAGTGTCGACCAGTATAGATTGCCCGATGTGGTGGCATAGAGAAGCGATGTGCCATCAGGTGCCCATGCCATTGAGGTAACAGGCTCAACAGGCACCAGGGTTTGCTGGACCTCAAAGTGAATGTGGAGGCCATCTTCCATGGTGAGGATAGTGGCCGGAGTGATCAGCGTGGCCGGTTGAAGGCTGGCGGGTGTGGGTGTGAAAGTTGGCTCAGGAATGGTAGGGGTCGATGGGGTGGGAGCGAAAGTTGGATAGACACTTGTGCCAACGGGAGCGGGCATAAGCCTGCGCGCAAGGGTCGGCTCAGGCGGCTGGAACCTTGCTACAAGCGTGGGGGTAGGCACTATTGGCCAGGATCGCCCCGAAGATGCTTCATCACCCCGCGATGAGCATCCCGCTACAATAGCCACAAGCAAGGTCAGAAATAGCAAGCCTATGGAGAGGCGCAATGCAATCATTATTGATCTCCTACCAAGTGAGCGGTCTTCAATATCATAATATTACAATGTGTTAAGGATAAAAAGGTTTTATATAAATACTCCTAAATAGCGGCCATTGCTCGGTTATAATGAGGCGGCTTCGCAATCATCCTTCAGTTTCCTCTCTCGAGGGTACGACCCTAATGTTACTTGCGTATATTGACTGCTACGCCGGGCTGTCAGGTGAAACGCTCCTGGACGCACTGGTTAGTGCAGGTCTATCCAGAGAGCAGGTGGATCGCGCACTGGCTGGTTTACCAGGAAAAGTCACTCACACAGACGAACAAAGGGCACTTCTGAGGCTGGACAGCTTCAGAAAGTCGGTGGCGGCCTCCTCACTGTCACCTATTGTGAAACAGGCGGCAGGCGCTGTGCTGGCAAAGCTGATTGAAGCCACAAACGCGACCTACAGCGAGGAAGCAGACACTATTTTGCGCGCCATGGGCTGGCATGAGTGGCGCGAAAGCGAGCTACGGGCGGCTGTGGGCGCGGTACAGGCGCTAGCGCTGTTGCGGATCGACCGGGTGGAGTGCTCGCCGTTGCGGGTGGGAGGCGGATTGGTGGCCGGGAGCCAAAAGCAAATACGAACGCCCAGTCCCGCGCTCTCGCCTGTTACCGCCACTCTGTTGTGTGGGGCAGCTGTTCCCGTATACGGGAGCGAGCATGATAGCGAGCTGGTCACTCCGGTTGGTGCGGCGTTGGTGACGACCCTGGCATCGGCGTTCGGGCCTCTGCCTCCAATGACCATACGCGCAATAGGTGACGGCAGAGAGCAGGCAGGTAAGAACGGCTCGATCAGGACGACCAGGCACACGCGGCTATTCATTGGGGAGAGTGCGTCGGTATTTGTGGGGCCTGCTATTCCTCACAGGGAAGCGTCGCCGCGAGCCGAGATCAAGGTGGAAGCCACGCCCCCGCCACCTCAGCCCGGTGATACTCCAACCGAGGCAACCCGAGAAACTGCGGCGGACGCAGACGAAGTGGACGAATTTACCACTCAATACGCGGCGGAGCATGCCCCCGCCACCCCCTATATATCTCTAGTCGAAGAATGGGTCTCATTGAGCATCAAGGGGCACCAGCAGAGCGGGCGGCAACGGGTATAAAGGAGCAATCATAGACAAGATAATAGCGTTTGGCAGCGGCGGGTGTCCTCTATGACATCCGCTTCCTCGTATTGCTTGCCGGATTGAACAGGTCTCGGGCATCCGGGTTTGAAACGCAAAAGAGCGATTGACAGCCAGGACGAACGACCTTACGATCTGGAGACAAGCAGCCTCTCCAGGCTACTATTGAACATGCGCTGCAAGAGAAGGTTGTCCAGCGCCAGGCCATTCGAGGAGGCAACAAGATGCAATTCACCAATGGATACGCTCTTGTAATAGGAGTGGACGAGTATATTAGCGCCTCTAGCAGTGAAGTTTATTTGCCCGTAGCTCGCAATGATGCGGTCGCTCTCGCCGAGGTACTTACAAATGAGAAGGCTGCTGGCTATCCAGACCGGCAGGTCACTGTACTGACAGGAAGGAATGCTAACAGGATAACGATAGCGAAAGAATTCGAGAAGCTTCAAAGCATCGCCCCCTCAGACAGTACGGTGCTAATCTTCCTTTGCGGATACGGGATAGTACGTGGACAAGAGTATTATTTTGTTGCTTCAGACGCAGCACCCGAGCTCAATGAGTCGTCACTACTGAGTTCAGCCATTGCAGGACAGGAGTTGGCGCAAAGGATCTCAAGCCTGCAAGCTCAGAGGGTGGTCATGATGTTTGATACAGGCTTGCTATCGTCCTGGTCCGACACATCACAAGAAAAGGTACAGCTGCCCCCACTCTTCGGTGATGAGTCCCTACCACCGCCAGATTTTGTGCTCGACAATTTGCGCGCCACGGGTGAAGGTAGGGTCATTATTTCAGCCTGTGGCCCAGGCCAACACTCATATTTCGATCAAAGTTCCGGTCGCAGCTTTTTTTCGCAGGCGTTGGTGGAAGGCCTGAGCGGCAATTCTGCTATTAAGCCCGACCAGGGCTACATTACCGTGAATAACTTGTGGCGCTTCGTAAGCAAAAGAGTAGGATCTCTTGCCCGACAATTCAGCGCTACCCTGAAGCAGGTGCCATCCATAACCGCTTCAACTCTCGACCCGTTCTTTCCTGTAGCCTTATTTCATGGTGGGGAGGGCATAGTTCCAGATGGGTCAAGTGCAAGCAAGGTAGAGCAGATTCAGATAGAGCAGTCAAGCCCTACCGATGATAGTGAAGCTAAAGACTTGCGGCCCCTAGATTCAGCGGTGAAGCAGAGCCAACCACGGCGTAAGTCAGGCAGCAGGAGAAGAGGCGCGGCAAGTAAGGATAGCGACACACCGAGTACGGCTGTTAGCGCCGATACAGATGCCACCACCGATGAAACCTCTCCGGCACCAACAACCCGCCCCGCTTCCTGGTTGCCGATCATCAATGCCGATACTGCCAATGCGGGTCTCACTCAAGGACAGCCACTCACCGACTTGCTTGACATTACCCCCGATGTGAGGGCTTTCGCGACCCTTATCGCCTCCAAGAGACTGGCGCCTCCACTATCGATCGGGTTATTTGGGGAATGGGGGTCGGGCAAGACCTTCTTTATGCAGCTTTTGAAGGAAGAAATAGAGAAGCGGGCCAGGGCCGCCAGGGATTCGGGGAAGCCGCAGAGCCAGGTCATGTTCTACAAGAACATCAGGCAGATCGAATTCAATGCCTGGCAATACATGGAGGGCGACCTGTGGGCCAGCCTGGTATCTCACATCTTCGATGGACTGGTGAACAATGACCGAGCCAGCAATGAAGAACAAATAGAGGAATGGAAGAAGGAACGCTTGACACGGCTGGATCGCCTGGGCGTGCAGAAAGCAGCCGAAGAAGCCGCCAGGGTAAAGCAGGAGCAAGCACAGGTAGCTCTATCGGCAGCGCAAGCCGAACAAGACCAGGCCCAGCGAGAGCTAAGAAACGCCGAGACGAAGGCATTGGAGATCACCCCAAGAAACATTCTTGAAAAAGCCTTCGGTCAAGCAAATGTGCAGGACGGATTGACGGCGTTGCGCGCCAAGCTCGGACTCGACCCGGACCTGGGAGATGATATCGAGAAAACCTTCTCCGAAACGGAGGCAGCATACAACCGGAGCCAAACGCTGGCAGGCTCGCTGCTCGGCGGCGGGAATCGCATCTGGTGGCTGCTCCTTATCCCTGCCATATCGGTGTTAGCAGGAGTCATAGCCGGGCTGCTCACCTGGGCGGCAGGCAGCGAATGGTTTGCGCAGACCGCCGCCGTGATCACCTCGATTGGCGGGCTGATCGCCGGGGCCATCGCCTGGCTTCGCAAGCAGATCGGCTGGGCATCGGGGTGGCTCGCGGACGTGGAGAAGCTAAGGGACGACCTGGAAGCGAACATCAAAGCGCAGACCGAACCGGAACGCACTGAACTGGCAGAGCGTGAGGCAGATGTGGAGGCAGCCCGCAAGAGGTTGGCCGAAGCCCAGGAGGCGAGGGCCAAAGCCCAGCAACAGGTAGCGCAGGCCGAGGAGGACCTGAGAAACGCGTCACCGGAGAAGCTGCTGACAAGTTTCCTGGAGGAACGGGTAGAGAGCAGCGACTACCGCAAGCGCCTGGGCATACTGGCGTTGATCCGCCAGGACTTCCAGACCCTTTCGAACCTGATGTCGGAGGGGAACAAAGACCTTGAAGACGTAACGGATTTGAAGAAGGAACAGGAAAACGACACAGGACGAATCAATCGTATTGTGCTCTACATCGACGACCTCGACCGCTGCCCGCCTGAAAACGTGGTGAAGGTGCTGCAGGCGGTAAACCTGTTACTCGGTCTGCCCCTCTTTGTGGTGGTGGTAGCGGTCGATGCGCGGTGGGTGCGAGGCTCGCTATTATCCAGGTACAAGGGGTTGCTACAAGACGAGCTCATAACACCCAATATGAACAGCGGTGCCAACGATGAGCAAGCCAGCATCCAGGACCTACAGGCATCGCCCCTGGACTACCTGGAGAAGATATTCCAGATCCCGTTCTGGCTCAGCCCGATCAGCGAGGATGGGCGAAAGACAATGCTCAAAGATCTTCTTGCTCCTACACCTGCTGCGATCCGGCCAGAGACGCCCCCTACCAACGGCAACAGCGACAAACCGTTGCCTGAGAACAAGGCTGACGAGAGCACACCAGGTGCAAATGGACCCACGGCAGTCGTCAATATAGCCAGGGATGGGAATGGGCCAGAGGCAACGAACGGGGCTGGTCAACCCATCCCGGAGCCTGCGCAAGCTCCACGCCCACCAGAGCAGGCGGATTCCAAAGAAGAGGAAGTGGATATGAATCCGGCGGCAATGACTATCCAAAAGACAGAGTTGGACTTCGTTGAAGAGTTGGCTCCCCTCCTCGGGCGCTCGCCAAGAGCTTTGAAACGCTTCGTCAATACGTATATGCTCGTCAAGGCCAAGCTCGGTGACGTTGGCATCCTGCTGGGCGAAGCCAATGATACGCAGTATAAGATAATACTTGTACTGGTGGCCCTCGTCACTCACAGCCCTGAGGTCACGCCTCTGGTTTTTCAAGCGGTTGATTACAACGCGGGATTGCAGAGCGCCCCCGCTTCGGCGACATGGAAGAGCATACAGTCCTACGTGGTGGCGCAAAGTAAAGAGAATAAGCGCTCGCCCGATTGGGAAGCCGAATGGAAAAGGGTGTCAGACTGGCTCGATAAACACGAGACAGAGCTACAAACGGATTGGAAGAACCTCAACATTTGGGTCCAGCGCATCGCACGCTACGCATACGTGGCCGATCCAAGCTGGCTCAGTTGATGGTAGTCGAAAGTTCCTGGTTCCTGCCTCTTACTATCGTCTACGATCCATCGTCGTCCGACTACCGACTACCGACTACCGACTACCACCGTTACGACAAAATACCCCTGCGCCGCAAGTAATGCAGCACAAGGTCCTCGAAAGGCTGGTCGGTGGTGACCTGGATGTAATTGATGCCCCGTCGCCTGCAGAAGTCCTCTATGCCCGATTGCCATGCCTCGAACTTCTCGCGGTAGAGGTCGAGCACGCCACCGTCGATCGACACCTCCTGGGTAGCGCCCGTTTCGATGTCTTTGAGACGCAGGTCGCCGATCAAAGCAAGCTCCGGGTGCACCTCGGCAGGGGCGAGGATGTGGATCACATTCACCTCATGCCCGGCGGATTGCAAAGCCTTTAACCCTTCTATGCCGCCACCCTCCACCAGCAGGTCGCTTAACACAAATAAGAGGCCGGGATATTTGGCCTGGCTGGCATACTGGCGTAGCACCCGGTCAAGGTCGGTCGCGCCTTCGGTACGCACTCCTGCGATCCAGCGCAGGAGCGACACGGCGTGGCCCTTCCCTCGCACCGACGAGAAACGCTGGAGACCGTTGGCATTGAAAGCGGTCACACTGAGCCTGTCGAGGTTGGCGAGGGCCACGTAGCCGAGGGCGGCTGCGGTGCGGCGTGCATACACCAGTTTGTTTTGAGCGCGGAGATCGCCTGCGGGAGCCGAGGGCACGACCACGCCCCCGATAGACTTCACTTCGGTGTCTACGGGCGCGACCGGGGCCGAGATCGTGATGGTGCTGGGGTCGCCCCAATCCATGGATTTACTGGCATCCAGGAGCAGGTGAACGGTGATATCTTCTTCTTCCTGGAAGAGCTTGATGAACAAGCGCTCCATGCGAGCGTAGGCATTCCAGTCCACGCGGCGCAGGTCGTCACCGTGGGTGTAGTTGCGGTAGTCAGCGAACTCCACCGACTGGCCGCGCTTGGGGCTGCGGCGCTCGCCCTTCATCCTACCCGCCTTCAATTTGCGGCTGATGAGCGAGAGCCGCTCAAGCTTGCGCATGAAATCGGCGTCGAAAAGCGCTTCATAGAAAGCTTGTGCTGCCTGAGATGGGCCGGGGGTTGTTGGGGTGGTCATGGGTTCTTATTGCGTACTGCGTACTTCGTATTGCTTGTTCCGTCGCTCGTCACTTGCCGCTCGTCACTCGCCATCCTTCGTCCCGCACCCCATGAAGATCACGTACATAGTTATCACGTCTGGCTCACGGGCGCGGTCGTCGGCGGCGATTAACAGGTCTAGCTCTTCCTGTGTGATCTTGCCTTCTGCGAACAGGTACCGAAGGGTTTCGCGGCCTGAGGCGGGCGACATTACCTCTATGCCGTACTCGTCGCTGTGGACGCCGATCAGATCTAGCCTGGGGTTCGTAAAACCGGCTTCGCGCAATATGCGGAGGAGTTGCCTGCCGATGTTGCGGTTGCCTCCCTTTTGCTTGTGCTCCTCGATAAAGCGCTCGGTGATCGCCTTCACTTCGGGAGGGTCTTCCGGGTCGAACAGGTGCATCTTGTCGTCTATGTCGAGAAGGACCAGTTTGCCGCCGGGCTTGAGAAGACGCCCAATCGCGCGGGCGGCAGCCACGGGGTCGGGGAGGTGTTGGAATACCAGGCGAGCATAGGCGAAATCAAAGCTTGCTTCGGGCAGGTCGCTCGACATTGCGGAGCCTTAAATCAGGTGTAGACGGTCGCCGCCCCGGTTGCCCAGGTACGCCCGCGCGCGCTCGATCATAAGCGGGTCGATATCGATGGCGGTGATAGCGCTATTGGGGAGCATATCGAGTAGCCGGCCTGTGACGAAGCCTGGACCGCTCCCCACTTCAAGCACTGACATGCCGTCCCGCAGGCCGAACCATTCTAGATTACGGGCCTCGCGCTCCCAGAACAGTAGAGCCTGGTCGCGCAGGCGCTGGATTTCGAGGTCCACCCCACCGGGCATGTCGCTCACCTTATACGCGCTCTTATCGTCTCTGGTTTCATTGGTGGTTTGCATAGCAGTATCTCCTTCTCTTCCGGCATCTTGACAGGAGTTTAACTATACCATACAATCAGGCAACCTACATCGCAGGAGTGCTAGCCGTGCCTTCGGATCGAACCGGGAAAAACGGTCGTGCTAACCTTACTATAAAGGAATTACCACCGGATGGTCGACCTCGTGAGAAGTTAAAGGCTCTGGGCGCGAGCGCGCTATCGGAAGCCGAGTTGCTGGCGATCATCCTGCGCGTAGGCACGCACGGTGAAAGCGTTGTTGACCTCTCCACCCGGTTGCTCCTGAGCTACGGTGGCTTGGTGGGCCTGTCGCGTATATCGTTCGCCGAGTTGTGCGAGGTGCACGGGCTGGGCGAAGCCAAAGCCTGCCAGTTGAAAGCCGCCCTAGAGATGGGTAGAAGGCTGCTGCTGGCGCAACCGGAGGAGCGCATCCAGGTGCGCTCGCCCGCCGACCTTGCCCCACTGCTTATTCTTGAGATGGCTCCGCTGGACCATGAAACGTTGCGCGTTGTCCTCTTAAACACAAAGAACCAGGTGATAAAGTTCACCGACGTGTACCACGGCTCGCTCAACTCGTCGCTGGTGAGGGTGGCCGAGGTCTTCAAGGAGGCCGTGAGGACCAACGCGGCGGCGATCATTGTCGCCCATAACCACCCCAGCGGCGACCCCACGCCCTCGCCCGAAGACGCCCGTGTAACTGAGCAGATCGTAGCGGCGGGCAAGCTCCTGGAGATAGAGGTGCTCGACCACCTCGTAATAGGCGAGCGCACCTGGGTCAGCCTGCGCGAGAAGCGATTAGGATTCAAGTAAACTAACCACCATCTCGACCGAAAAGGGCCGCGCCTCTCCTATGCGCGGCCCTTTTACGTGTAAGCGTGCGTATCGAAGTCTAATCATTTCTTAATCTTTTTTTTCACTCAGCTTAAAGTTGCAAGGGTAAACTAAGAATAGAACACCTGATCCAAAGCCGGATGGGTGGGTCTGATCGTTGCTCCAATAGAAACATGCTCCATGGAGAGAAACGCAAATCAGGTCTCTTTTGGTCCTCGAAGGAATAGTTTGAATGATCTTAACTAAGGAAAATGCAAGAACGGCGGTGCAGCTAGGACGCCTGGAGTTCGCGACGATACTTTCATGGTTCAGCCTGGGGGTGCCCCTCGCCGTGTCGGCCATACTGAACCTTTGGAACCTGGCTCAGAACGGTTACAGCAACCTCTATTACTCTGTGGCCGTGCAGAGCATGACCCGGGGCTTCCACAACTTCTTCTTCGCCTCGTACGACGCGGGCGGCTTCATTACCGTGGACAAGCCGCCTGTCGCCCTCTGGATACAGGCCATCAGCGCCAAACTCTTCGGCTTTAGCCCCCTCAGCATTCTCCTGCCTGAGGCTCTGGCCGGTATCGCGTCGGTGGCCCTGCTCTATTTCCTGGTGCGTAGGTTGTTCGGAACGCTGGCTGCGTTCGTGGCGGCCCTGGCCCTGGCCCTCACGCCTATTGCGGTGGCCGTAGAGAGAACCAACAACACCGATACCTTCCTGATGTTCACCCTGCTGCTGGCGGCCTGGGCTATCACGGTAGCCACCGAGAAGGGCAAACTGGCTCTGCTGGCCCTCGGCCTCGGGCTGGTGGGAGTGGCGTTCAACATAAAGATGCTGGCCGCGTTCATCGTTTTGCCCGCATTCTACCTGCTCTACTTCATTGCCGCCCCTATCAAGTGGCATATGCGCGTGTTGCACCTTGCGCTGGCAAGCGTGGTGGTGTTCGGGGTTGCCCTCTCCTGGCCTCTTGCCGTCGACTTGACGCCTGCCGGCCAGAGGCCCTGGGTGGGCGGCAGCCAGGTCAACAGCGAGATCGACCTGGCCCTCGGCTATAACGGCCTGGGCCGCGTGGATGGAAACGAAGGCATGGGCAGAGGCAATTTCGGCGGCAACCCGATCCAGGGCGTTTTACCTGGCATAATCCCCGGCTCCGGTGGCAACAACGGCAACAACGGTGGGACCAATCAGCCCTTCGGAAACAGATGGCAATAACGGCAATAACGGCAATAACGGCAATAACGGCAATAACGGCGGCAACAATCTACCGTTCGGCAATGGACGGCGCGGCCTTGGCGGCGGGCAACAGCCACAGGGCGGCCGGCAGCCGCAGGGTGGGTTCCCGCTTCCTTTCGGCGGCAATACTATCCCCTTCGGCAATGGTAACGGCAACGGTAGCGGCGTAAGAGGTGGGTTTGCCGCCGGTGGCGGCCCCAGTGCCAGCGGCGGTCTGTTCGGCGCGGGCCAGCCGGGAGCTACCAGGCTCTTCACGGGCGATATGGCGGCTCAATGGAGCTGGTTGATCCCTCTGGCCCTGATTGGGGTGGTGGCGGCGGCCCTGGGTCTCAGGCGGAGGTGGCCTCTTGAGAAGAAGGCTCAGGCGCTGTTGCTGTGGGGAGGCTGGCTGGCGATGTATGGCGCGGTGTTCAGCATCGCTTCGGGCATCTTCCACCCCTACTACCTGATAATGCTGGCTCCTGCCGCAGCGGCCCTGGTGGGGATCGGGGTGTCGGCGCTATGGACGGCCTACAGGCGGCAGGAAGGCTTTCAAGCATGGCTGCTGCCCGTTGCCCTGCTGGCAACAGCCTTGTGGCAGAGTTGGATACTGGTCAACTACGCGCAGTGGAACCCATGGCTCACACCTGTGCTGCTGGGCGGCAGCCTGGTGGCGGCGGGTGGACTGGTGGCGGCTCGGCTGCTGGCCCGCGTGATAGGTCACAGGACATGGCGGCGTTGGGCGCTTGCACCCCTGGCCGCCGGAGGAGTGGCCCTCCTGCTCGCGCCCATTGCATGGTCGGTGACGCCCGTGTTGGCGGGACCAAGCAACGCCAGCCTGCCGATGGCCGGACCTGAGGCACTCAATCAGAACGATCCCACTAGCTGGACCAGGCTGAATATCTCGGAGGGCGGCGGCCTGATCACCTACCTCCAGGAGAACCAGGACGGTTACTTCTACCTGTTGGTCGTTGGCAACTCGCAGCAAGCATCGTCTATCGCGCTCGAAACCGGGCAGCCGGTGCTGGCGGCGGGCGGCTTCATGGGGAGCGACCCGGCGTTGACCGTTGAAAAGCTCCAGGAGATGATCGCCAACAAGCAAGTGCGCTACGTGATGGGCCTCAACGGTCAGGCGGGCAATTGGATACAGTCCACTTGCTCTGCCATAGACTCCAGCGAATACCAGGGCGTGAGCGGCTTCAGCGGCTCGTTCAGCCTCAACGGCTCGCGTCTGTACGACTGCGCGCCGCAGGCCTCGAATGGGGTAACTTACTGACGAGTGGCGAGTTGGGGCAGTCTTGTGCCAATGTTGTCGCATAGAACCCACGAAAGTGGCCCAGGTGCGAGCGCTGCCCGTGGGTATCCTGCGCCTCGCCATCCCAAATAGTCCCGGAGGGACGTAAGAGCATAGCCCAGGGTGCAAGTCGGTCGAGCATAAGCCACCCAAGCCAAGTCCCATAGGGACGTAAGAGAGTAGCCCAGGGCGTAAGCCCTGTGGCAAGCCCAGGAAAATGCCATAGCCCCGTAGGGGCGCAAGAACAAGCACTTCGGTCCTGTATGATGCAATGCTGCCATGCTCTTACGCCCCTACGGGACTACTTATCTGTGTGGCGTACGATCCCCAGGGCTTACGCCCTGGGCTATATTCTGCCGTCCCTCCGGGACTTGGCTTGGGTAGCACCCCACGCTCTCTACAGCTTGGAGCCTGTGCCTGCCTCTCTTGCCTTATTGCGCTACCAGCTATAGCGGTACCGTTCTTCCTTCCAGGGATCGCCGCGCATGTGATAGCCCGCGTCCTCCCAGAAGCCCGGCTCGTCCTCGGCAAGAAACTCCATTCCCCGCACCCACTTGGCGCTCTTCCAGAAGTAGAGCTGAGGTACCACCAGGCGCATCGGCCAACCATGCTCGTCCGTGATGTCTTCGCCGTTGTTCCGGTAAGCAAAGAGCACGTTCGGCGCAAGCAGGTCGTCTAAGGGCACGTTGGCGGTGAAGCCCTGCTCGGCGTGCACCAGCACATACTTCGCTTCGGGCTTCGGCTTCACGCGCTCGTAAATCTCGCGGAAGGGTATCCCCTCGAAGGCGTTGTCGAACTTGCTCCAGCGCGTCACGCAGTGGATATCGACGGGCTGAGTGGTGGCATGGGGAAGGGCCATGAACTCCTCGTAAGTCCAGGTCATGGGGTTCTCGACCAGGCCGAACACGCGGAAGTTCCACTTCTGCAAAGGCGTGTGCGGCACGCCACCATAGTGCAGAACAGGCCATTTCTCGGTGAGGGATTGACCGGGCGGGAGGCGCTTCGCCAATTCTTCTCTGCTGAATTTGCGCTCCGGCCTCACGCGATTGAGTATGTTATCCAGCATTGTTTGTCCTTTCGAGAGGGTTTGCGATATGAGAAATATGAACTACTGCTCACTTCTTATTGCTTAGTTAACGATCCCTGATGTGCAACATGTTGAGATCTATAGGGAGCTATTTGATGAGGATATTATACGGCAAAGTTGTTACGTCTACATCCTCGAACCCACAAATAAGCAGTACGAAGTAAGCAATATGCAGTAGCTCACGTTTCCCGCCCACACACCAGGCCGAGGGCAATTCCGAAAGCTACATGGCGGGTAATCTGCCCGAAAAAGGTCTTGCGGTCGAGGAGGAGCGCGAGTTGGCCGCTTTTCATGCCAGCGTGAATGCGGTCCACGATAAGGCCCGCAGGGTAGAGAACAGTATTCTCAGCCATAAGAAAGAGAATGCCGCGCAACCAGCTGGGGCCGGGCAGGCGCTGCCTGGCGTAACGCACATAAACGAATGCCATCATTGTCGAGAAAGCGTAGTGCCCGGCCACCCCCTGGATCTGCCACAGGGGCGTGCGCGTGGTGAACATCTGGCCGACCAGCTTTATATCGTTGAACCGCCATGAGCTTAGCTTGTTATCCAGCCACATCGCCGCCAGAAAGGCGCTGCCCGCAGCAATCCCACCTTTGACTATCTCGGAATCTTGTCCATCAGTTTTTGATCTAAATATGCTCACAATATGATGCCTCCTATCCATCCTACGGAAAGGACCAGCGCCCCGGTTTCCAGCAGCAACGAGCCTAGCTTGAGGTTGGGGTCGCGTCCTCTGTAGATAAGAGTGCCTGCAAGCATGAATAGTGCCCCCGCGATCGCGCCGGGCAGGTACCACTCGATCCGGTAGTTGAGGAAAGGCCATAGCGCCAGCGTCAGGAGCAGACCCACTGCGCCCGCGGCCAGCGCCAGCGCCACCGAGCGCGACATACCCAGCCTGTGGGCCAGCCCGCGCACGCCCGCCGTTGTATCAGATGCAATATCGGGGATTGTGTCGGCAAGATGCACCACCAGCACCATTACCGCACCCACAGGCAGCACCCAGAATAGCCGAGGAGGGAAATCGCCTCCGTGGTGAGCGCCCGCCCAGGCCCATAGCGGCAAAGTGGGGAAGGCCATCGAGAAGGGCAGCCACGAAAAGGCGGTATACTTCAGTCCCACGTCATAGAGGAGGCCGCCGCCAATCCCCACAGCCGTCAGCACCAGCAGAGGCAGGCTGAAAAGCGCCGCCAGCAACAGCGACAGCAGGCCAAACCCCGCGCCAACTCCCCAGGCCACGCGAGCGGGAATCTGCCCCGAAGCAACGGGCTTTTCCGGGCGGCCCTGGTCGATATGGCGGTCGTAGTAATCGTTGAAAGCCGAGATCGAGAACTGGCGGCAGGCCTCGATAACGAGCAGGTAGAGGAGCGTGCCCGGCGGGGGCAATCCACGCGCCGCCAGCAGCACGAACGCGCCGACGGCCAGCACCGTCATCAGCGAAGGCAGGGGGTGGAGCAGCCGCCAGTAGGCCGCCACGCGAGCCTGCGGGGTGATCTCTACATCTATAGCGCCTTTACCGCCCATGATCGGTTGAAAGGTCAGCAACTGTCGCTGCTATAGCTCTAAGGGATATGTCGTCGGACTCGGTGATGCCTAGCTCGGCGGCGGCTTCGGCCAGGATCGCCAGCGGGTCGTCGGGCGGGCGTTCAATTCGCGGCGGCGTCTTCTCGGCAACCGTTATATGGGGTCGACCCGGCGGGTTGGCCTTACGAGGGGCTTCAGACACAAGTTGCACATCAGGCACAACCACCTCGGCCTGCTCGCCCTTGAGTGCCAGCATGAACTCGAAGTACCCACGTGCCGCGCCCTCCAATGTGTGGTGCTCGGCCACGTAGCGGCGAGCAGCGCGGGACATCGCCTCGCGGACGTCAGGACGTCGGGCCAGCAGCAGTAGATATTCGAGAAGCAACTCCTCCTCGATCTCACCAATATCGATCTTGCCAGCCGCATCGTCCGGCAACTCCTCGAACGACCCCGTGCGCGACACCAGCACAGGCACGCCCGCGCCCATGATCCTGAGGAGTGAGGCGGAGGTCTCACCGGCTGTGGGCCAGCGCAGGTTGAGGCACACATCGGAGGCCGCCAGGTAATAAGGCAAATCGCCCGACGACACGTATCCCGTGGTCTTCACGCGGTGCGATAGCTCAAGCATCTCCACCTGCTGCGAGGGGTCGTAGTTGGTAGAGCGACTCCCTACCAGCAGATAGAGCGAGTTCGGCACCTCCATCAGCAATGCTTTGAAGGCGCGCAATGTGGCCGACACCCGCTTGTACGGGTTCAGGTGCCCCACCGACGTAACCAGAAAGAGGCCGGGGTCGAGGCCAAGGTAGGCGCGCGCTTCCTCTTTAGGGATCAGAGTAGGGAGCGGTACGCCCATCGGCACCACCCCAACAGGCACATCGGGCCGCACCTCGCGCACCAACCTCTCCATGTAATGGCTATGCACGATCACTCCTCGCGCCGCCCCGATCGCCTCGTCGCTGAGCGGGTACTTGAACAGCGCCTCTGGGAACTGACCCAACAGCACGCGCCGGGCGGCCTCCCGCCCCTCCTCGCCGTAACTAACCTCCATCAGCGCCACATACTCACGACGCCTGCCGTCGTTCAGCGCCATCCAGATGCGCAGGTGGTGCAGGACGAATTCGTGCATGACCACCACGCCGGGGTGCTTGAGCAGCGCCTCGTAGATGTAGGCGTGCGCGGGCGAGTTGCCCATCTGGTAGATTACCGAGTGGTAGCGGGAGGCAAGGCGGTCGAACTCGCGGCCCTGGAGTATGTCAAAGTGAGCCGGTAGATCGGGGTTGGATGGCTTGTATCCCTTGTCGATGAACAGGTCAATATCCGGCGCGCTGCCGCCAATCCGCGCCTGCCACATGGCCGCAAGCAATTCCTCGCTGTAGTCGGAGATACCCGACTGGATCGGGTTCAGCGGCGAAAAGAAGGCGATCTTCATACGCGTGACTATACCTCACCACCGCCGGTGTCGGGCACATCCGATGGGCTTGTGAGGATCAAAACCCAACCGAGGGCAAGCACACCCAGCGATAGCAGGCTGAAGAAGGACCACGCCTGCGAGTTGCCAAACGAGGAAACAGAAACCACTATGAAAGCGTTCAAGCCGATCATCGCTCCCGCGATCAGGCCACGAGCCAACCGGTCGCGCCACCGGACGAGCGGCTCGCTCCATAGCAGTTGCATCCCCTTCGGCTGGTCGCTCCTGTCTCTGTTGAGCAGTATAACGCCCCCGGCATACATCGCCCCTGCCAACAGGAAAAGCACGAAGTCCTGCCAGCTTGACGCCTGCGCGAATAGGCGCACCAACGGGATGATCAGCAGAAAAATCGCGTTATAGGTCAGCGCGTACCCAATCTTGCCCGATCTCG
Source organism: uncultured Chloroflexia bacterium (assembly GCA_963797095.1). Classification (GTDB taxonomy): domain Bacteria; phylum Chloroflexota; class Chloroflexia; order QHBQ01; family JADMIH01; genus JADMIH01. Next base: position 210,849 of record CAWCNY010000003.1, read on the forward strand.
ACATAACCGTACCTTCCTGCACGTGGAACCCTACTGCGCCGCGCCCAACAACGAGTTTACCACAAGATCCCATGTAAGGTTCGCTACCTTCGATCTGCCCGCGTTGCCCAAACGCTCGGCCTCCTTTGGGTCCTGCATCAGGCGCACGATAGATCGGGCGATGGCCTGAGGCTCGGGTGGGGTGACCAATCCGCTAACACCCTCCTCAATGAATTCGAGCACACCGCCCGCATCAGCGGTGGTGATCACGGGCCTTGCAGCTGCCAGCGCCTCCACAGTGCCATACCCATAGTCCTCATCTATCGGCGCGTAATAGACGGCACGTGCATTTGCATACAGCCGAGATGCCTCTTCGTCGGGCGCGAAGCCGGTGAACTGCACTCGCTCCATGATGCCTAAATCACGCGCGTTACGCTTCAAACCATCCGCTTCTGGGCCTGTCCCCGCTATTATTGCGCGCGCTTCTGGCGCATGGGCCAATGCGCCAAGCAGCAAATCTATGCGTTTAGCAGCATCCAGTCTGTTTAGCGACAAAATATAGTCGCCATACGGCCCCGGCTTGAGATCCAACCCGGAACGAACAGGCGGGTAGAGAGGCACACCGTCCAGGCCATTGAAACGCTTGAGGCGTGCAGCCACGTTGCGCGATATAGTAAAGATGCGCTTGCTCTCGGCCAGCGCTTTGGTGTCCATCTCGAACATGGTGCGGCGCACCCGCACATCCTCCTGCGACCCCGTGAAGTCCGACATGCGCGTGCCGAACCAGTCATAAATCTGGCGGAACTGGTGCACCAGCCACACCACCTTATTAGGGTGCTTCACCACATACGACGGCCACTTGGTGCAGATCGCCAGGTCAACCTTCTTGCCGTCGCTCTCCGTTATGTCAACCAACCGCCACGCCAGCGCGCTGGATATTATCTGAGCGCGGGGATACCACTTGTAGGGAAGGGCAATAATATCTACCTGGTGCCCCCGCTCCACAAGCGCATCGCGCAGCCCGTCCACCAGCACCTCGTTCCCTCCACGTATAAAAGGTACCTGGGCTGTGCAGATGGCGATACGCAAATTGTGCTCTCCTTAATGGACGAGTGACGAGTGACGAGTGACGAGTGAAGGCACAGTAAGCAATACGCAATACGAGGTACGCAATATTCACTTGTCACCCGTCACTCGCCCCTCAATCTCCGCCTCCAACTCGCTTACCCGATCTTCCAGCGATTGCCATTCGCGAGTCAGGCGTTCGTGATAGGCTGCCATTTCTACCAGGGTGCGGGCCACCGCCGAATTATAGCGGTTCTGCTGCTCGACTATCGGGTTGATGTACCATCGCAGGAGCACGCGCACTGCACGCTTTGTGTACGCACCAAGCCTGCCTACCAGGCGGGTTTCCCACGTTATCGGCAGGTGGGCCGACACGAACCAGCTATCGTTGACCGCCTCTACGCTCCGCTTCAATTCGGCCAGGTTGAGCGCGTGCGGATCGTCGGGATCGTCAACGGTGAACCGTGCGCGGCGCTCGCGTATCTGCTCGCGCAGTTCATCGAGGATGGCCGCCACGTCAGGCTCTTGCTGCGGCTTATCAGACATTTACTTCACCCATCAAGCGTTCCGTCTCGCATGCCTCATCTCGCTCTCCAGACCCTCGATTCGAGCGCGCAGGTCTTCCAACTCAGTAGAGATATCGTCCCCCGGCATACTCACACGCGAGAAGAGTGCGGAATTGAGCGTGGACTGGACCGCCACGCGAGCCTGTAGCTCGGCCAATTGGTTGGCAAGCTCGCGCACAGTACGCGCTAGCTCCGCGTTATAGTCGATCTGCTTCTCGAAGGCAGGCCACAGGTAAAGCCTGTTCAACAGGTTTCCTATACGACCACGCATCCCAGCAGGCTTGCGGGTGCGCCCATGCGCCTGCTCGTACACCTGCCAATTCGACATCACCCCCGACATGTGCGCTTGCATCTCTGCCCACTTCTCGCCCATCAACTCAGGCGATTTGCTATCCGTCTCGGTCTGCTCGGTATTCACAGTGGCTGGTCCATCGAACAGCGCGAGGGAGGCTTTGCGGTCCTCCTGCTCCATATCGCCCGTTACCCTGGCGGCCTCGGCGGGCAGGAAGTCCATCATCAACTGCTCAGGCGAGTAGTGCTTCACCACGAAACGAAGGCGGTTTGCATGGTAGAAGTTGTAGTAAAGCGCGCCTTTTCGGTCCAGGGTAACGGTCTCCTCATGGTAGGCAAGCGCATCGGGCTGGTAGATGGCGCTCAGGCCCTCTTTCTCGGCCCGCCAGCAGAGGTCCACGTCCTCGTAATAGAGCGGAAAGAAATCGTCATCGAAGAAGCCAAGCGAGCGCCCCACGTCGCGGCGCATAGCCATGGCCGCGCCCGTCACGAACGACACCTTCTTGGTGAGGTTGTACTGGCCCCGGTCGCGCTCGCCCCGCCCGATGTGGTTGGTGGTGGCGAGCGGGTAATTGACGACCCCGCCCGCGTGCTGGATGGTCTTGCCGTCGGGATAAAGCACGCGGCTGCCCGCGATGCCGACCCCCGGATCGGCAAGGGTGGCGACCACAGCCCGCATCGCATCCCTTGTCGAGGCGCACATCAGGGTTGACCGTACACACGATCTCGCCCTCGGCCATGAACAGGCCCACACTCGCCCCGCCAGCGAAGCCCTTGTTGTCGGGCAGGTCAAGCGCCTCCACGCCGGGGAAGCGTTCGCGGATCAATTCCACGCTGCCATCGCTGGAGGCGTTGTCTACCACTATGATCTCCACCTGCGGATAGTCAAGGGCCTGCAACGATTCAATGCAGCTCAAGATGTGAGCCGCGGTATTGTAGCTCACTATCACCACAGAGGCAGAAGGCAAACGGTGTCCATCCATAGTCACGCGACATTATACAATGCAGCGCGCGCAAAGACGAAGGCCGGGAGGGGGCAGGTGTCAAATAGCGAGATTTAGAGTATGCTGGTATCCTGAACCAGATCCTTGCTGGATGAGGGAAATCCGATGGAAGTTCAATGCACACATGTGACACCGGTTTATGTGCGCGATGTAGAGCCAAGCGCTCTTGGCTGTGAGGATTGCTTGAAAATCGGTAGCTGGTGGGTACACCTGCGCATCTGCAAAGAGTGCGGGCACGTAGGCTGCTGCGACAACTCGCCCAACCGCCATGCCACCAAACATTACCACACCACGAAACATCCCATCATACGCTCCTTCGAGCCGGACGAAGAGTGGGGCTACTGCTACCAGGATGACGCTTACTTCGAGTCGATGGGCCAGCCTGAGAACAAGGCAGGGGTGCACTATGGCGACTAGACCCTGACCGAGAAAACCCACAAAACAGGCGCGCCTTGGAGGCAGCTAACGATGCCAACACAAAGGAACATTATGCGAGACTTAGTTGCGCGCTATGGCTTGAACGAAGAAGGGGTCATCCAGGAGTACGCCGCCGCTGAAAGACGTGCCGAAGTAAGGCGCAAGAGTAATTAAGTACAACGTATCACCGGAGGCTTACGCGCGCGCTCTTTGGCAAGATGGCGTTCGCAAGGGTTGGTTCGATGGTGATCATGTTCAAATAGCACGCTGAACGCATCGCCTATATATCTCGATAATCCGCCCGATCTTGTGGTCCCACGTGTGCTCCGCTAACACCTTGCGACGGCCAGCCTCGCCCAGCATGTGGGCGGCTTCGGGCCTACGCAATAGAAGCTCTATGCGATTGGCGAGCGCCGCCACATCTCCAAACTCCACCAGGTAGCCGTCTACCCCATCTGTGATCACTTCGGGCACGCCCCCAGCGTTCGCCCCGATCACAGGCACGCCGTTCAGCCATGCCTCCAGGTACACGATCCCGAACGAATCGGTACGCGACGGCATACAGAAGATATTCCCCGCCGCTTGCAGGTCCTTCTTGTCGGCGTCCGAGATAAAGCCAAGCCACCTGCACTTCCGACGCACTTCATCCGGCAGAGCCTCGTAATACGCCCTGAACTTATCAAGCATCGTAGATCCCGCCATGATGAAGGTGGCATCCACGCCCCGCGCCCACACCTTTTGCATGGCCTCAATGGTGTGGGCCGTGCCTTTGTCGTGTGCCGCCGCCCCTATGTAGTACACAATCGGGCCCTCCACCCCGTACTTCTCCCTGAACCGCCCGCCATTGCCGCCCACCACCTCCCACGGATTGACCCCCACACCCACGCGCTCCATCTTCTTTGGCGACACTCCCAGTTCGGCCAGGTAGTCGCGCTCAAGGCGGGTCTGCACGATCACACGGGTAGCCCTCTTTTCGAGGTCGATCTGGTGGGGCATCGTATAATAGCGGCTGATCGAGTCGTCGCCCGGCTCGCCCAGGTGCGTGAACGGAGTGATCATGTGCGGTATCCCCGCCCTCTCCGCGTAGTCGGCGGCATCAGCGATCATCAACTCAAAGGGAATATTGGTGGTATGCACAAGGTCGAACGCGCCCGGCGGCAGGGCACGCAAAGCGCGTCGCAGGGAAGGTATCCAGGGCGTGAGCCGCGACATCCTGTACAAAAGCCTCACGCTGTTCGGCCCCAACTCCGCAAGTTCCGCCATCGCCCTGCGCCACCCCCTGTAATATATAGAGGGAAACGGCCAATGCTTCACTCGAAACCGGCGGATCGCCACCCCGTTGTGCATCTCCCGCTCGGTTGGTATTCGCTTCGCCTGGCCCGACCAGAAGTAATCGAGGTCCCAGGCGTCGGTGGTCCACACCTCCACCCGGTGCCCATCGCGGGCCAGGCGCTCGGAAAGCTCCTGAAAATATAGCTCGGAGCCGCCGATGTAGGGGTAATATCGTTGGATGATGTGGAGGATGCGCATGACGCGTGGCAGAGGAACCCACGATAGTTCCCCCGGGCACGAACAGTACCAATTATGCCAGATAGGAGCCTGGAACGTCCACGTGCTACAATGTGCCCCGGAACAGATCGATTCATAAGCACGCTGAATCGCAGGAGGCAACCGATGATCAAAGCGCTCGGATGGCGATTAGCTCACGCACGCGTCGCGGGTCCGCTAATAATAACGGCGATCTTCCTCTTTTGCTCGACTTTCGGCCTGGCCATAGGCACTCTGCTCAAAACCGAACACACCCGGTTCACAGAGCTACCCGTCTACCCCAATACCCAGTCCCTGACCGCTCTTTCGCCAGGGCGCATTGGCTCGCTGAGCACGCCCACTGCCACGCCCATCACGCCGCCTGTAACGCTGACCAACTTCACGTTCGCCACCTCAGACACACACGAGCAGGTACTCGCTTTCTACAAACAGGCGATGGAGCACGATTTCGGCATGCAGCTGCAAGGTGGCGACGCCACCACAAACGTATCAGATGGGGTGGCGATCATGCGCTACTTGCGGGCCGCCCTCTACCGGAACTGGACCGTGAGCAACGACATAGTGCCGAGTTTGTGGGTGCTTGAAAGAGTGACTATCACTGTGGACTGGCAGACGCCGGGCGTAACGCGCGCCACTGTCAGCCTGGATGTGCAGCCACTCCCCTAGCCAACCACAATCAGCCGATCAGGCGCGCCACCACAACCCCCAGGTAGGCGGCCACCAGCGATCCGGCCACGCTGATCAATATATTCCAGAGGGCGGGCAGCAGATCTCCCCCTTCGAGCAACACGATATTGTCGTAGCTGAAGGTGGAGAAAGTCGTGTAGGCCCCCAGGAAGCCGACTCCCAACAGGAGGCGATAGCCTGGATCGGCCACGATCCGGTTGCTGATCAGCACAATCACGAATCCAAGCAAAAAGCTGCCCGTGATATTGATCAGGAGGGTGCCGAAAGGGAACGCGGCACCGAAACGTCCTGCTATATAGTTGGTAAGCCAGTAGCGCACGTTTGCACCCAGCGCGGCACCACCGCCGATCAGGAGGAACTCACGCATTGCCCGCACCTCCTGTCTGCTTGTGCGGGTGAAGGTAAGAATGACCTTCAAGGTCTTGCACCGTGATCAAACCGCCGTTGGGGCGGACAAGCTCTTCCAGTTGCGGAAGGAAAGCACCCACGCGCTCTTGTGTATCGACAATCAGAATTACCAGCGGTAGGCGTTGCTGGAGGTCGGCGAAGCCCGCCCTGTGTATAGACCGGCTGGAAGCGCTGTAGCCCGCCACGCCTTTCACGACGGTAGCGCCCGCGCCGCCCTCGCGCACCATTTCCAGTATTTTCAGGTATAACGGACGATGGCCCCAGTGGTCCGTCTCCTGAATATAGACCGTAAGTTGTTGCATCTTCGTAAATCCTTCATGGCTAGGGTCGCCGGGAGGGCTGCCACCTGTCATATTGTTGTCTGACATCGCTTTGCTCCGGAAGCTAGATGCGCTACTTACGAAAATAGCCTCTACGAGCATCACCTTGGATGTCTGTAGAAGCTATCGGTTCAGGGAACGTTGGCGTCTTGCAATTACGCCCGGCGAGCCTCATCACCTACGCCTGAATTGTAACAGCTTTCACAATAAAGTGTCAACTTCGTAATTGCCGGCAATATGTGGGCAGTAATCGCGTTGCGACCTACCAAACGGGTACGATATAATCGACACATGGGAAGCAGCCTCTAATGTTGGGCTGGTTCGTTGGCAGACCGTATCACCCGGAGGTCTCAGTTGTCACGGCGAACGATTCGCCTCAAAACTACATTGCCGGTGCGTATCGCTCGTTCCGCGAATACGCCACAACAGCCGTCCCCGGACGGCAACGACACCAATCCAACCCCTGAGGAAACGCCGGACACTCCCGTCCCGGCAACTCCGGTGCCTCTCCGCAACGCCCTCTTGCCACTGGCCGGAGGTTTGGGCGCGCTCGCCCTCGCGGGGCTGGGCGAGGCGCTCGTAGAGGCGCAGGATAAAAGCATCCTGAGCCTGCTTCTCTACCTTGCCGCGATCGGGCTGTTCGCCTGGAGCGCCACCTTCCTCACCGCCCCGCCCGGCGACCTACCCTCGAAAGACCGCCCCCCGGAGCGCCCGCGCGAAGGCGATTGGACCGCGTGGGCTATCTTGGGCGTGGGGCTTGCCGGCGCCCTCGTCCTGAACCTGATTGCCTTTCTCATGCTGCGCGACTACCTCGGCTCGGAGCCTGGCAAGTGGCTGTGGCTGGCGAGCCTGATAGTAGTAGCAGCCACCGGGATCGCGCTCCACAGGAGATTTAGCTGGCCTGCGCGCTGGCTTGGCGGTGTGTGGCCCCGCGCCTCGTGGAACAGGTGGTTAGTCGTCGGGTGCATCGTGGTCATCGGCGTGGCTGCGGTGGCCGCGCGCTTCGTGTCCCTCGACACCGTGCCGTTCGGCATCAACGCCGACGAAGGCGACCGCGCGGCCACCGCGATCCAGATCCTGCGCGGCACCAACACCGATAGCATGTTCGGCGATGGCTGGTATCAGATCTCGATGGTCTATTTCACCATGCTGTCCTGGCTGCTCAAGCTGATCGGCATCGGCTTCGTGCAGGCGCGCATGTTCGGAGCCACCGCCAGCGTGATCGCACTAGCCATCATCATCTGGATAGGCGCGAGGCATTTCAACTGGCGCGTGGGCCTGATGGCGGGTGGCATATTTGCCCTCCTCGGCATCGCCCTGCAATTCGCCCGCGAAACAAGCGAGTCGGGGCCGACCGCCACGCTGTGGGCGCTCAGCATCGCCTGCTTCCTCGAAGCCGCGCGCACGGGCAGGATGTGGGCCTGGGTGGGCGCCGGCCTATCGGGGGGCTTCTCGATCTATTTCTACCCCACCGGAAGGCTCTGGGCCGCCCTGGCTGCTGTGGTCTGCATCTATCTATTCGTTCACGGCCTGGGCGGCAGGCGAGCAGCAATCGCTCGCGGCACGGTGGTGGCCGCCCTCGCCGCCATAATGATAATGTCGCCTTTCGGGGCCGATATGTTGAGGGCACCTGAGAACTTCACTCTGAGGGCCCGCGATACCTCTATCTTCACCCAGGATAACCCCACCCGGCTGCACTACTACGACCCTGCATGGTCCACGTCCAGATTGCTGGTCGAGCAGACTATACGCGGGGTCGGTGCCATCAACCAGTTCCTCGACGATGGCGGCTTCTGGCCCACCGACAAACCGATAATGAGCGGCTTGCTTGCCGTGCTCATGCTCATTGGGCTGGGCTGGGTCTGCCTGCATCTGCGCGACCCTCGTTATGCGATAATCGCGGCGTGGTTCTGGTTCGGACTGGTGGGCGTAATCGTGACCGTCGAGACTCCCAATTTCCAGCGCATGGGCACAGCTATCCCCACGCTTGCTATCATTCCCGCCCTTGTGCTGGAAAGCCTGATCAGGCGGGTGCAAGCGCTGGTAGCCGGACTGCGCATCGACTGGGCGCGATACGGCACAATCGCTGCCACGGCAGCAGCCGGGTTGATAGTGGTCTGGATCGGGTTGAGCCAGGTGATCTTCTATTTTGACGACTACGGGAAGCGCGACAGGTGGCCGCAGCCCACCATCCAGGGCAACGCCGTCAACGACCAGGGCACCGACACGCTCACCATCACCCTTGCCCGCAGTTTCCACATGGTCAATTCGGGCTGGGTGCAATTGCTCGCGCCCTACACTCCACACGGTGGAATGCGCTACCCCGGCAGCGACCTGCCACTTGCCGAGCCTGCCGACACGAGTTCTCGCCTTCATGATTTACCCCGACCAGAAATACTACCTCCCCTATCTGCACGATCTCTACCCGTCCGGGTCGGCACAACCTTATACCAATCCCTCCGAGGGCACGGTAGTGACAATGTATCGCGTACCACAGGATGAGTGGGCCTCACAGCAGGGCGCGATGGCACAGCTCAACGGCGGAAATGCCATGCGCGTGCCAACATTGGGGGCGCAGCCGCCCGGCCTTTCCGGCTACCCGGCTCAGATAAAATGGACTGCCGGGCTGCGCGTTCAGGCCTATTGGAACTACGCATTCCGCATCGGTCCAGGCCCCTCTCACCTGGTGATAGACGGCATGGAAGTGCTGAATGTGCCCATCGGCACTCCTTCCATGGAAGCGACCGTATCGTTGGCAGCGGGCGACCACGCGGTGCTCTATGAGGGCACATTCGACTCGGCCCCGGTATTCGAATGGGCACAGAGCGGGGTCCCTGACGCCGGCGGCAACATGCCACCCCTCGCCTGGCGTCCCGCCCAGACCGAGGAACTAATGTCGCAAGAGACCCAGCCCAGGAGTCTTTATGGCGTGGTGCAGGTACAGGACAGGCCCGAACAGCACCTTCTGAGCAATACGATTGCGCAGTGCTGTCTGAGCGGCGTTGTAAGCAACGACGGCAGGCCCTACACCGTCACCTGGACCGGAAGCCTGGATGCTCCAACCACCGGAACCTACACTATGACCCTGCTGATGGAGGGCACGGGCCATCTGCTGATCGACGGCAGGCAGTTAATTCAGAGCGTGGAGCCAACGGATAATCCGATCTCGGCTGAACTTGCGCTTGAAGCGGGTAAGCATACCATCGAGCTAAAGATGGAAGCCCAAAACACGCGCGGCGACATCGAGTTGCGCTGGACACCGCCCGGCGGGCAAGACTCCATCGTCCCACCCTCGGTGCTCTCACCTCCCGAAGGGGTGGGCGTGGGCCAGCCCCTCGATCTTACCACCTTCATCGACGTGCCTGTGACCCTGGCCCACCAGCCACTCGAAACCACCCGTTAACGCCCGAAACGCCCTAACTCCGGTATTTCAAAACCACCTATAGAGGCCAGGCAGATCTCCCTGCGTACTTGCCGGAAGCGTGGAGGGCAAGGAATTCAGGCACAGGTTAGGCACTGAACTCATGCAGGGCATAGACGAGAAGGACCGGGCACACCTGCTACACAGCATGGCCCGCATCCAGGAAAACACACAAGCCATCCGAAGCGCCGAGAACGAATCCCCAGCCATAGGAATCGGTCTCCAGTAGGAGCGCCATACATCCGCAGACCCTTGACACCCCGCGCCAGACACAACTATACTGATCCCATACAATCAAATACTTGAAAAGGCTAAGATCAGAGCTAGTAGCCACCGGAGCGAAGCCACAGAGAGCCGGGCAAGCTGGGAACCGGCGCAGGCGCGGGAGGTGAATGGGTCTGTGAGCCGTAAGCTGAACAACTCGTGATACAAGATCACCCCCGTCAAGTAGGCCGATCCGTAAATCTCCAACGTTACAGGAGCAGCAGTAGAGTAAGTAATCACGTATCACGTTTTACGCATCACTGCAAAGAGCGCGGCAGGAATGCCGAATCAGGGTGGTACCGCGGGTAAGCCCCGTCCCTTCTTTGGGACGAGGGCGTTTTTGTGTACTTAGCCAGAAGACCACCTCCTAATAAACAAAACCCAAAACCCGGCAACCAGGAACCGGCAACCAGGAACTAGGAACAGATAACCGACTACCGACTACCAGGAGGAAACGACAATGACCAAGAAACGCATACTAACGGGCGACCGCCCAACCGGGCCGCTCCACCTGGGGCACTATGTCGGCTCCCTGGCGGACCGCATCAGGTTGCAGCAGGAATACGACAGCTACATCCTGATCGCCGACGTGCAGGCCCTCACCGACAACTTCGACAACCCCCAGCGCGTGCGCGACAACGTCTTCGAGGTAGCCACCGACTACCTCGCGGTGGGCCTCGACCCTGAGATCGTCACCATCGTCGTGCAATCCCTCGTGCCCCAGATCGCCGAGCTAACCGTCCTCTTCGCCAATCTCGTGACCGTAGCCCGGCTTGAGCGCAACCCCACCGTCAAGGACGAGATGAGAGAGAAGGGCATGGAGGACAACGTCACCTTCGGCTTCCTCGGCTATCCAGTCTCGCAGGCCGCCGATATCATGTTCGTCAACGCCAATCTCGTGCCAGTGGGCGACGACCAGGCCCCCATGGTCGAGCTTACTCGCGACATAGTGATCAGGTTCAACAACATCTACGGCGACACCCTCAATGTGCCCGACCTCATGATCGGCCACGTGCCACGCCTCCCCGGCACCGATGGCAAAGCCAAGATGAGCAAGTCCACCGGCAACGCCATCTACCTCAAAGACACTCCCGAAGAGGTGCAGCGCAAGGTGATGAGCATGTACACCGACCCCACCCGCCTCCGCGCCACCGACCCCGGCCACGTGGAGGGCAACCCCGTCTTCACCTACCACGACGCCTTCAACCCCAACAAAGAGGAAGTGGAGGAGTTCAAGCGCCTCTACCGTATCGGCGGTATCGGTGACGTCGCCGTCAAGAAGGCTCTAGTTAAAGCCCTCAACGACTTCCTCGACCCCATCCGCGAGCGACGAGCCCAGTTCGAGCAGAAGCCGGAGATGGTGCGCGAGATCGTAATGGAAGGCACCCGCCGCGCCCGCAAGCGAGGCGAAGAAAGCATGCGCCTCGTCCGCCACGCCATGAAAATAGACTACTTCCCGGGAACAGATCTGGAAGTTTGAGGTTCCGGCTCCTAGCTCAATAATGTCAAGCAACAAGAGGTATTAGCCGGATGGTTCATTGAGTATGCCTGCTGGCATTTTGTATGCAAAGCCGCACTTAGCTATCAGCCACCTAAGCGGCAGTACGAATGGCGCTTCTGCCCTCCGCCACAACATAGGCAACGGTCAACCATGTAACCACCGTACAGCCAATCACCGGAACGACTATCCATACGCTGATTTCACCCACCATGGAGGACGCACTAAAAGCCAGGAACGTGGTCGCTACGATCAGCACCCACAGGATGCCGGTGGCGTAATATTGTCTGACATGGAATAGGGCGGCAAGAGGCAAGAAGTGAAGCCCTACAATTGCCATGATGACAGGCACAAGAACGTTCGGGTCGTCCACAAAACTGCTCACCAAAGCTATCGCCGCGCCTTCCAGCAGGAAAATCAAACCGAAGAATATCCCCAGACGCAGTCCCTCTCTTTTGCCACGGGCTATTGAATCCGGATCGGTAGACGATGGCAACTGTAAGGCGGCGCGTAGATACACTATGCAGATAGCTACCAGTCCGATGGCCACAACCACGCTGCTCCCAATCAATATCACTGCGAGGAGAGTAGCACCGTTGGTCAGCCACAAGATAGATAAAACTATGGCATAAGCCGTCGCCACGAACACCAGCCAGAGCGCGCCGGAAGCACGGCCAATATGATAAGCACGCCAACCACCAGGGCTTATTGATCCGGAAGACGCTCCGTTCTTCGTTATGAGTTCGTTACTTGCATGGCTGTACCTTACTCTAAGGAATGCATTGTACCAGACTTAGGTCGACTGATGCATTAAATCTATCTGCTACAATGAACCCGTGAGCAATAACGAATTGTTAGAAACCCTGCACCAACTGCCGCCTCTCATGCCGCAGTTTCTGCGCAAGAGGCGGGCGGGGGTGACGGCTCCCTCCGAAATAGCCGCCGAGCTAGGGATCGAACGCCCCCTCGTCTTCGCGATGGCGCAGCTTGACTACGTCGCAGGCATGTACGGGCAGGAAGGTGCGACCCTCGCTCAACTCCGCGCCTACGATCCCTACGAGGTAATCGACACCACCTCAGCGCCAATAACCACTCTCAAACAAGAAGGGCTGATCATTGAGGATGGCGACGGCATGATGACCCTCTCGCCCATAGCCCGCGACGCCGTCAATCGGTTTCAGGCGGCAGGCATCGAAGCGGTAGGCAGCAAGAGACCGCTCCCGCCGCAGGATCTGGAACAACTGGCAAGTTATCTGCAACGCGCAAGCGCAGCGGTTCAGGCCAACCCCCTGTTCAAGTCAATACCTGGCGGTCATTTAAGGGGATATGTCGCTGCGAGCAGATATGGGCGCGGCTCAAACGACCCTATGGTCAGGATCGAACAGGCCATCTTCGAATTGTGGGGCGCAAGAGATGACGCCCACACCACCGCCTGGCGTAATGCCGGCCTCGAAGGCCCACCCTTCGATGTCCTCTCCCAAGTGTGGTCCGGCGCCGACACCATCGCCACCCTGTGCGAAGCCCTAAAATACAAGCAGACGCCCCAGGACATCGAAAGCAGCCTGGCGTGGCTAGCCGCATGCGATCTCATCGAGCGTCACGGCAACAATGTCCACCTCACTCCAAAAGGCGTACTGATCCGCGAAGACATCGAAAGTGAAACCAACAGGATGTATTTTGAAGACTGGCCTTTCAACCTGGACGAAGCAACGTGGATAGAGCACAACTTACGGCTCCTCATCGAGAGATTAGAGTCACCGCGCTAAGAGCCGAGCCGGTTGTGCTATTATAGACAGTGAAGCACAAGTATTGATAAGTTGCTACAACGATAGCGAGGCGAGAAATATGGTAACACAAGAGATAATTCGGCCTGATATTCTGATCCAAGTCGTAATGATCGGCCAATCGCGCTTGTAGAGATTAAGAACCTCAAGAATCTTTCAGCTGAGACAGCGCTACAAGTGCTTCAGAATTTGAGAGTCATAGATGTGCTGGGAAGCATTCCTTTCGCATTCGTTCTGTCCCAGGAGAAGGGCTTTCTCTGGAAGGATCTATCTCAGAAGAGTTTTCCCACCCAACCCGTAACTCCGTTTTCAATGAAGGAAGTTGTGCATCGATATTTGCCTGACCTGGAGGAGAACACCAGAGCTTTTGAGTCGACACTTGAGTTATTGGTACTCGGTTGGCTGATCGGTCTCACAGCCGTAGATGCTGATATCCAGGGCGAGCCTGAAACCACCCTGAAACAAGCAGGATTCATTGACGCCATAGAAGATGCGCTGGCTAACGTCCAACCAAGTATATGATCGTCTATGGCACGTATAGGTCAATCACTACAAAGCCAAATCCAACCACAACTCGAAAGATACCGATCTCAACACCAGACCGTGAAGACGATTAGCGAACTGATCACTGGGCTGACGGCCATTAGCCAGGACTATAGCACCCGCCTTCAATCTACAGTCCAACTATTGACATAGGTTGCACGAACTATTCCTCAGTCTGCTGACATAATGGTGGAAGCCCTACAGTTCAGCCCCCTCTATGGTCTTTCCGTCCAAGACGCGATAATATACGCCAGTATAGTGGGCGATTTGAGAGCACAAGACGTTAATGAGGAGAAATGCTTCGTCAGCGCAAATTCTAAGGACTTCAATACACCTGATATAAAGACCGAGCTAGATACTTACAATTGCAGGTACATCAGCAAGTTTGATCAAACGCTAAGCTATGTTCAAAGTCGCACAACTTGATGCAAGACATCACCGTCACATCCTGGAACGAACTCAACGAGCGCCTCTATGAAGGCTCGTGGAACGAGAGGTTGGGGCGCTTCAGGTCGCCCCTCGCCTACCGGGGCATGCAAGACGCTGCGTTCGACCTGACCACCAGCCTGGCCCGCCTCGGCGGCGAGTACCTCAAGCACGAAGACGACCTGATCCGCAACCTCCGCAAGTACGCCTTCCCTCAGATAAGCAACATGGGCGACTCGGTGTGGCACTGGCTTGCCCTTGGCCAGCACCACGGCCTCCCCACCCGTATGCTCGACTGGACCTACTCCCCCTTCGTCGCCCTCCACTTCGCCACCGCCGATATAGAGCTATACAACCGCGACGGCGTCGTATGGTGCGTCAACTACCTCGAAAGCAACCGCCTCTTGCCCAACAGCCTCAAAGGTGTGCTCGACAAATACGACACCAACATCTTCACCGCCGAGATGCTCACCGAAGCCGCCGCCTCCTTACCTGAGTTCGAGCAGCTTTCCGAGGACGAATTCGTGGTCTTCCTCGAACCCCCATCCCTCGACCAACGGATCGTCAACCAGTACGCGCTCTTCTCCCTTATGTCAAGCCCAGGGGCCGACCTCGATGAATGGCTGTGCCAGCACCCCCAACTCTACCGCAGGATAATCATCCCGGCCAACCTCAAATGGGAGATCCGCGACAAGTTGGATCAAGCCAACATCACAGAGCGCGTGCTATTCCCCGGCCTCGACGGCCTGAGCGCCTGGCTCAAGCGCTACTACAGCCCCCGGATCCCTCCACCATGAGGTTCCTCTCCTGGCCCGAAGTCTGCAAGCGCCGTCTCTCCCGCCAGCATTTGCTGAAACCTGCCCCTCTCACCGACATAGCGCAGGTCGTCGGCGACCTTTGTGGAGTACAGGCCCAGATAATCACCGCCGCCGAGCTTGCCACATGTGCGCGGGTAGAAGGCTCAACACAGGACGACATCCGCAAGGCACTCTGGCATGACCGCACCCTGGTCAAGACCTACGGCCCCCGCAACACCCTCCACCTCTTTCCCTCCGATGAGTTGCCCTTCTGGATGGCTGCCATGCGCGCCCGCGCCCTCATACACCAACCCCAATGGCACGAAGCAGCTGGGCTGAACCCCACTCAAGCCGAATCGCTTCTCTCCGCAATAGGCCAGGCTCTCGACGGCAAATGCCTCACGCGAGAAGAGCTTGCCGCCCAGGTCTCCGAACGCCTGGGACCCTGGGCCAAAGAAAGGCTCTCCTCCACCTGGGGCGAACTCCTCACCCCCGCAGCCTACGCAGGACTTCTCTGCTTCGGGCCAAGCCAGGGCAGCAAAGTGACCTTTGTGCGCGCCGACCAATGGATCAACCACTGGAAGGAAATCGACCCTACCCGCGCCCTCAAGGAAGCCACCCGCCGCTACCTGGCAGCCTACGGCCCCGCCACCCATAGGGATGTCGGCCATTGGTTCTGGCTCAAGCCCGACCCCGCCCGCCATCTGCTCGAATCGCTAGGCGACGAGATAGAACAGGTCGAATTCGAAGGACGACAGGCATGGGTCCTGACCAACGACGCCGAAGCAGAACAAACCCCCGGCCATAAAGCCCCTGCGGTACGCCTCCTCCCTCAATACGACACCTGCGTGCTGGGCAACGGCCCGCGAGACCGCATAGTGCCCGAAACCGCCCGCAAGCGTATCTTCTCCTACGGGCGCGGACGCTTCGAGGGCGCGGTCGGCCTACCAGTCCTCCTGATCGACGGCGTAGTTGCGGGCATTTGGGATCGCAAAACTCGAGCCAAGTCCGTCGAAATCAGAGTAGAATCCTTCACTCAACTAACACCCCACCAGCAAACTCAGTTGGAATTGGAAGCCCACCGCATCGGCCATGTCCTCGATCTTCAACCCACCCTCACCACCGCCAACCTCGACTAGGAAAATAGGCCCGATACATGCTATTCTATAACTCACAAACCAATCCGCAATCCAAAATCTAAAATCCAAAATCAAAGATGCCTCACCTTGACACCAAACAACGCGAAAAATGGCCCGCCCCCAGCTCCGGCCCCTCTCACGAACAGACCGAGCGCGAAGTAGCCACCGCGCTCGACGAAGTTTCCGAACACCCTCTCAAAGCCAAAGCGCGCGCCGTTCTCGCCCTCCTGCGCGAAGAGTACGGCGAGCCGAACTGGCCCATCCTCGACCCCCTCGGCACCCTCATTGAGACTATGCTCTCCCACCGCACCGCCGACCCCCAGACCTGGGCTGCCTACCAGGAGCTTCGCCGCCGCTTCCCCGACTGGCAGCAGGTGATCGACGCCCCCACCGCCGAAGTAGACGACGCAATCAGTCGTACCACCTTCCACGAACAAAAGGCCCCTCGCATCCAGAAGGTCCTCCAGCGCGTCAAAGAAGAACATGGCAGCTTCGACCTCGACTTCCTCAACGACATGCTCCTCGACGAGGCCAACGCCTGGCTGCAAAGCCTCGGCGGGGTCGGCCCCAAAACCGCCGCCTGCGTCCTCCTCTTCGCCTGCAAGCGCCCCGTTCTCCCCGTAGACACCCACGTCCACCGAGTCGAGCATCCGCCTCGGTCTCATCGGCCCCAAAGTCAGCGCCGACGACGCCCACGATCAGCTCCTCGCCCTCCTCCCCGACCCCGACAACGCCCAGGACGTGCTGGCCTTCCACCGCGATATGCTCCTCCACGGCCAGCGCATCTGCGTCTGGGACCGCCCCAAATGCGAGAAGTGCGTCCTCCGCGAGTGGTGCGACTACTATGCCACCCTCCGACAGTGATTGGGGAGCCTTTGGAGAACCTCACGATTTACATGGTATGATTGTTGTCAAATGGAAATCATCCTTACAGACGACATCGAGAAAGCTTTGATCATGGAAGCTAAAGAGCGCGGGACCACTCCTGAAGCGCTGGCCCTGGAGAGCTTGCGCCGTGAATTCGTGCATCCACCAGCCCAGGATGGTTCGCCACCAATCGAAGGCACGCTTGCCGACTATCTCTCCGAATATGTAGGGATCCTGCATAGCGGTGAGCATGTCCCCGGTGGAGCGGGGCTCTCTTAAGCGATAGATGATGAGTTTGTAAAGTTGCTTGTTGCAAAGCGGCGGCAAGGCCACCTGTAAGCTTGTGATATTGACCGATACAGGGCCGATTGTCGCACTGCTAGACGCGGACGACCCTAACCATGCCCGTTGCCTGGCCCTTGCAAAGCAGCTACCTGCTGGACCGATGCTCACTACATGGCCTTGCTTCACGGAAGCCATGTACTTGCTTGGCTCGGTGGGAGGCTTTCCATATCAGGCAACGCTCTGGCGGCTCTTGGCTGGTGGGCGGCTCGCATTGCGTGACCTAACTTCTCCAGAGATTGAGCGCATGGCGTCATTGATGGAGAAATACCGGGACACGCCGATGGATCTTGCCGATGCCTCTCTCCTAGTTGTTGCCGAGAGTCTTTCCCTAAGACAGATATTTTTGGTCTTACCCCAGTCCAGTTGACACGACGAGAACTCCGAAAAAATACCATCCTAAACGGCCTACATTGGATTACCTACACCCCACTCAGCCCTAAGTCCTACCCAAAATCGTGCTAAAATACACCCATAGTACGTTACTCTCCGCGTGCCAAACTGCTATATTTTAGAGAGCACAAGTACGGTCTTTCTATGCCGCGCAAGTGCATAATATTGCAGTTTTTGAGAGCAAATTTGAGTTATGAGCGAGGAGAGTGAGAGCATGGAAGCCACCATCAGACGACAGAGACCGCGCTTGGGAATAACAAACAAGATCGCTAGCTGGGCGCGCAACACCCCCATCGCCCGCTACCCCGACCTGGGCCTCATTTGCCTGGGCATCTTCATCATGCTCGTCGGCGTCGGCGCTATCGTACCCGTCCGCGCCATCTACGCGCGCGACCACGGTGCCACCCTCGAAGAGATCGGCTTCATGGCCTCCGCCTTCCTGCTCGGCCAGTTCCTCTTCCAGCTTCCCGGCGGTTGGGCCTCCGACAGGTGGGGCCGCAAGCCCATCCTCGTCGTAGGCGTCGCCGTAGGAGCCATCGTCTCCTTCCTCTTCCTGCTGAACGACAACGCGTGGTACTTCGTGGCCCTCCGCTTCATCGAGGGCATCGCCAGCGGCATAGTCGTGCCCGCCGCCAACGCATACGTGATCGACACCGTACCCGCCAAAGAGCGCGGTGCTGCCTTCGGTTGGCTCGGCTCGGCCTTCAGCGCTGGCTTCATGATGGGCCCCGCCATCGGCGGCCCAATGAGCGACTGGCTCGGCTACCCCGCCCCCTTCATCTTCGGCGGTATCACCGGCCTCATCACCACCTCCTTCCTCTTCTGGAAGATGACCAACATCAAGCCCGGCGAGCGCACAGCACCCGCAGACGATGCCCTCGCCACAGGCGAAAACGAGGACAAGGCCACCCGCCGCATACCCCAATGGCTCTTCGCACCTGCGGTGGTCGCCGCCATGGCCTTCATCATAGCCCAGGGCTTTGGCGATGGCCTCTTCATCTCCATCTGGACGATCTGGCTCGACGACCTCAACGCCAGCACCTCCTACATCGGGCTTACCTTCATCACCTTCTCCCTACCCCTCATGCTCTTCATGCCAACTACCGGCAAGTTCGCCGACAGATACAGGCTGTCCCTCCTGATCGCCATCCCCAACGCCCTCCTGACCATCGTCTACTTCTCCTACACCGTCACTACCAACCTGGTCCTGATCGCCTCGGTGGGCATCCTCGAAGGTGCGCTCCTCTCGATCAGCATCCCTGCCCTCAGCTCCTTCATAGCCAACCTCTCGCCCGACAACTCACGCGGCAAGCTACAGGGTATCTTCAGCACTACCCGCACCATAGCGGGCTTCGTAAGCTCCATAGCCACCGCCTTCCTCTACAAGTTCAGCATGACCACCCCCTTCCTCGTGCTAGCGATCTCCCAGGTCACCATAAGCGCGGCCGCCGGCCTCCTCGCCTTCTACGTCGAGCAAAGGGCCAGGCGCTCCGCTCCCGCGACCGCTCCCATAGAGGCAGAAATAGCAGCCGCCTAGCTCAAACCCAAGTCGCGCAGGGTGGAACCTCTCCCCTCGTTCGGGTGTACTCCTTCAAACTACATCACAAGGATCTCTTACAACAACCCATGAGGAACCGTATGGGGCGGCTTCAAACCCGCCCCTGCGTGCAGGGCTTGCAAGGTCCCAAGGAGCGCCCGAATGAAGCGACTATTCGCATCGGTCGTTGGATTACTTCTGCTCTGCGCGCCAATCCTCCCGGCGAGCGGACCTCCCCTTACGTGGCCCGTCACAGCGGCCAACCTCTCAGCCCCTCCCGTTGTGGGTCGCGAAGACCTCCCCAATGGCGTCACCTCCGAGATCGTCCTGGCCGATATGCACCAGCCTGTCGCCATGGCCTTCGACCCGCAAGGCCGCCTCTTCTACACCGAAAAGGACACCGGCAATGTGCGCCTCTTCGCCAACAACACCCTCCAGTCCGACCCCGTAATCACCTTCAACGTCGAAAGCACCAACGAGCGCGGCCTCCTCGGCATAGCCATCGACCCCAGCTTCACGTCCAACCACTACATCTACGTCTTCTACACCTGCGCGCCCGGCCCCGGCTGCCCCACCCTCGAAAACCGCGTGGCCCGCTTCGTCGAAAACAACGGCGTCGGCTCCGACCCCACCACCATCTTCACCATTCCCCAGACCGCCGACCATCACAACGGAGGCAACATCCACTTCGGCCCTGATGGCAAGCTCTACATCTCCGTGGGCGACAACGCCGAGCCTGCCAACGGCCAGGATGTCACCGTCCCCAACGGCAAAATGCACCGCATCAATCCCGACGGCACCATCCCCACCGACAACCCCGTCTTCACCCGGACAGGTGCCCTACCCTCCCTCTACGCCATCGGCCTCCGCAACAGCTTCGACTTCACCTTTGATCCCGTCGTGCCCGGCAGAATATTCGCCACCGAGAACGGCCCCAACTGCGACGACGAGATGAACCGTATCGAGGCGGGCTTCAACTACGGCTGGCGCGCCGACTACCCCTGCGACGACCCCAACCCCGATGGACCCGATCGCACCTACAACACTATCGCTCCTCTCTGGAGCTTGATCGGCCCTTGCTGCCCCGCCCCCACCGGCATCACGGTCTACACCGGCGACCAGATCCCCCAGTGGCACAACGACCTCTTCATGTCCGTCTTTCAGACGCCCCGCAGGCTCTACCACTTCTACCTCAACGCCGACCGCACTGAATTGACCGCCGCCAACCTCGTCCCCGACATCTTCGCCAACATGGACCTCGAAACCGGACCCGACGGCGCGCTCTGGTACATCAACGGCGGCGGCTTCGGCCCCGGCACCCTCAACCGCATAGCAGCAGGCGCTCCCACCACCCCCGAAACCAACCCCACTTCCCCCACACTACCCGGCCCTACAGCGGGCCCCACTTCCACTCCTTCCGCGCCGCTACCCACCATCCCCGGCACCAACAGTCAGACCTTCCCCGAAACAGGGCACACCATTCAGGGCATCTTCCTCGACTACTGGAACAACCACGGCGCCCTCCCCCAGCAAGGCTACCCCATCTCCGACCTGATAGCCGAGGTATCCGACCTGGATGGCAAGCCCTACACCGTCCAGTACTTCGAGCGCGCCGTCTTTGAGTACCACCCAGAACAAACCGACCCCCAATACCAGATACTCCTATCTCAGCTAGGCACCTTCCGCTACCAACAGACATACCCCGAAGGAGCGCCCATCCAGACCCCCAACACCTCCGAAGGCTCCATCCTCTTCCCCCAAACAGGCAAGCGCCTCGGAGGCACATTCCTCCAGTACTGGCAAACCCATGGCGGTCTCGCTCAGCAGGGCTATCCCATCTCCGACGAGTTCACCGAAACATCCGATTTTGACGGCCAACCCTACACAGTCCAATACTTCGAGCGTGCCGTCTTCGAACTCCACCCCGAGAACACAGGTACTCCCTACGAAGTCCTTCTATCTCAACTAGGCACCTTCCAATACCAGAACAAATACAATAACCCCTGACAAACCCTACGCCAGCACTTGCTCAGGGGGTTGCAGGGGACTCCCGTACTATGGTTCGAGGAGTCCCCAACTCTTCCTTTACTTACCCACCTGAAAGGGGGTGCAGGGGGTTTGGGGGTGTCCCCCAACTCTCATCTTCTTTCTACTCTCCACTCTCCCCATGAAGAACCTGAGTACATGACCGTTTTATGAGGGAGAAGAAACAAACGGCTCAGCCGGTGCTTCCACTCCTGGCCCTCGGCAGGACCGTGTAAACAACGACGAGCACAACGCCTCCGGGCTAACCCTCGCCTCGACTTGGCCCGTGCTCAATGCCGTCTGTTAGCACATGTCGTGCGTCGGAGGTGAGGTAGGCTTGTTTTGCTGCATGACGCCACTACTACAGGTGTAAAAGGACACATGGGAAGAGAGTAAGTACCAGGTAGGATATGTTGGCTAACAGGCAGGCAGAACGATCGGGCTACCAACCAAAATAGTCCCCAAGCGAGGCCAGCACTTCGGTAAAATCAAGGAACCTGTAAAACTCATCGTCAACGTTCCCATCGCTATCCTCAACCGTCCACCAGGCCGACAGCACAGCCTGCGCCATCGCCCACCCGTAAATGCGCCGGCGATCGAACCCCAGTTCATCCGCCAACTGATCCATGCGCCGCTTCAGGATACGGCCAGGCTCCGGCTCAAACAATATCTGGGGCACCGGATTGCGAATCAGCGCCCCGATCTCATACTCAGCCTCGCCAACCACACCATGCGGGTCAATCGCGAGCCAGGGTTGGCGCTCCGCCGACAGGATATTGTAGTGGTGCAAATCTCCGTGTAACACCACACGCACGCCCTGCGACGGCAAAAGCTCGGCGTAAAGCCGCTCCGCCTTGTCCACCACATAAGCCGGGAATGGACCCGTGCCGCCGTTGTACCGGGCGCGCAACTCAACCAGACCTTGCGCCCACTCCTCCACGCTCGGAAAGCGATGGCCCTCCGGTGCTGGGTGCCGTATCTGGCGCATCACAGATGCCGCGATCGAAGTGGCTTGCGCATCGTCCTCCAGCGTCGATAGCATCACCCCAGGCTCGATCCTCTCAAGCAGCATCACACCCAACTCAGGATCGTACTCAAGCATAGCCACCGCGCCCACTCCCCCATAAATGCGGAGCGCATCGGCCTCCGCCGAGAACTCGCGGCTGGGGAAGCACTTGATCACAAGCCGCGTGCCATCCGCGCGCACAGCGGGCGCGACGTAGTTGTACGACAACCCGTCGAACGGCGGGCCAATCGCGATAGACCACCGCCTCTCACAATCCTCAAGGATCGCGGGCAGTTCCCGGAGCCACTCGACACCACGAACGCCGCGTTCGCTGGTGTTCTTATAGATAAATACAGGCGGCAGAAAGAACGGTGCAGGCATATTGTCTGAACTTCAGTACGGGCGTAGATCTACGAGAGTATGGATCGCTATGCGGAACCTATGAAGGAAATCATCATCCTTCGCTCAGGATGACACATCTCTAGTTGACACTTCAAGCCTGGAATTCCTGCTCCCCGATCTGGTCTGATACGCACGGACAGACAAGTAAGTTCATCCTCTGACTACACCGATCGCAGACAGCCCTGCGAATCACCCCTCAGCCGCGCAAAATACCCGTTTAGCTGCTCCCCCGTAATCAAATGCCCCGAATCCGCCATCTGAGTGCAAGTATAACGTGCCGCGATCTGCCCGCGCAATATCGCATCCTCCAACCCATACCCATCCAGACAATACGACGCCAGAAACCCCACCGCCAGCCCATCCCCTGCCCCGTTCGTATCCACCACAGGCTCCTCCAACACCACCGTCTCAAAATACCGCACCCCGCCATCCCGCGTCCCCACTGCACACCCTCGACTCCCCATCCCCACAACAATAACCTCAGCCCGACCCACCTCGAAGAACCGCGCAATCAAGCCCGAAGGATCGGGAAAGTTGGCGCACGAAAAGAATAGAATATCGCTCTGCGCCACGTAATCCGCCCTGTAATCGTCCTTCACAGACACCACGTCCTGCAAATCGCACGCCACCATCAGCCCAAGCTCCCGCGCTGGCCCCAGCAGATGCCGCGCCCAATTCTCGATGCTGAAATGCACAAGCCGGGCGCGCCCTAACACCCCCCTGCAAACCTCCAGGTCAGGCATCAGATTCATCGACCCTCGCCCGTCATAGAAGTTCTTGCGCCCCCCGTCCCCGTACATGATATTCACGCTGCGCCGCGTTCCCGACGGGTCAACAAACAGCGTAGTCTCGATACGATCCCCGCCCAGTTCGTCGGCGATCATCCGCCCGTTGTGGTCCTCCCCCACATACCCGATGTACGCAGCACGCTTGCCCAGCCTCGCGTATCCCCGGCTCGAATAGCCGCCCGCGCCACCCACATAATCTATATTGCGCGCAAAGTTGGCCTCCACGCTGAAATCGACCGCCCCTCCCGCCGGAAATACGTTCGTATCCACCCCTGCCGCGCCCACCACCACCACATCAAGAGCCGCACCATCGCATCCAATCCTCCTGAGGCCCCTACACCGGACCCGAAACCGCCGCTTCCTGTGTAGCCAACTCCTCCAGGTCATCCGACGCCGGCGGCTCCTCAAGCGGCAGACCCACCGAATGGCGCGTATACAGGCGGTGATACAGCCCCTCGGCGGCCAGCAATTCGTCGTGCGTGCCCAACTCCGCCACCTCTCCGTTCTCGATCACCGCGATGCGGTCGGCCTTCTCGACGGTCGATAACCTGTGCGCAATTATCACCACGGTGCGCCCCCTCATCAACCTCTCCAAGGCCTGCTTGACCAGCGCCTCGCTCTCGTTGTCCAACGACGAAGTGGCCTCGTCAAGTATCAAAATGCGCGGATCGCGCAGCAATGCGCGCGCGATCGCGATCCGTTGCCGCTGACCCCCCGACAGTTTCACCCCGCGCTCCCCGATCACGCTGTCGTAACCGTCCTGCAATTCAGTGATAAAAGTATGGGCGTTGGCAGCCCGCGCCGCCGCGCGCACGTCATCTTCCGTGGCGCCAAGCCTCCCATATACGATATTCTCGTAGATGGTGCCGCCGAACAGTTGTGGGTCCTGCGGCACGATGGCAATCGCCGCCCGCAGGCTAGCCACCTTCAGCTTCTTCACGTCGTACCCGTCAACCACCACACTCCCGCCCTGCACATCATAAAAGCGAGGGATCAAGCTTGCCAGCGTGGTCTTACCCGCTCCGCTCGGCCCCACCAGCGCCAGCACCTCCCCCGATCTCACGTGCAATGTCAGGTCATGCAGCACCTCCGGCCCGCCCGTGTAGTGGAACGTAACCTCGCGCATCTCTATCTCCCCGCGCACAGGCTGAGGCAGCGACAGGGCGTCGGGTGCATCATAGATCTCCGGCGACGTATCGAGAATGCCAAACAACCGCAATGCGGCCCCGCTCAACTCCTGGAAGCTCGCGTACACCCCTGTCAGCGCCCCAATCGGCCCTACAGCGACAATGACATAGATCGGCAGTGTCAGAAGCTGGCCCGGACTGAGGTGGCCGTTGAGCACCTCCATCCCGCCGAACCACATCACGCCCGCCAGCGCCGAGAAGGTAACAAAACTGATGATAGCGATAAAGATCGAGCGGCTGAGGGTGCGGCGCATTCCCAGTTGGAACGATGTCTCGACCGCCCCTCCATACCGCCCCACCTCGTACAACTCGCGCCCGAACGCCTTCACGATGCGCGGCGCGGCCAGCGTCTCTTCAAGCACAGTGGTGGCCTCACCCAGCGCCGACTGCGCTTGCTCCGACACCTTCTGAAGCCTCCCACCGAACACCCGTCCCGCGATTGCTACAGGCGGCACCACTATCAACACCAGCGCGATCAAATGCCAGTCGATAAGCACGATAATGGTCAGCCCACCGATCAGCGTTAGCACCTGCCCAAGCGGGCCGATCAGGTTGTTCGTCAGCCCCGCCTGCACCGCCGTCACATCATTACTGAGTCTCGATGTCAGCTCACCCACCCGCTGGTTGTCGTAGAAGTTCAACGAAAGCGATTGCAGGTGCGAATAAACCTGCTTGCGCAAATCGGCCACCAATCGCTCGCCCGTAAAAGACAGCAGATAAGATTGCCCGAAGTTGAACACCGATTGCACCACAAAGATGCCGACCAGCAGCAGCGCGATACCCGTCATGGCCCCGCCGTCGTGCGTGATCACGGCCCTATCCACGATCTGCTGAATCAGCAGCGGAAAAGCCAACGTCAGCAGCGATGAAATCACCAGGCACACAGCAGCAAATACCAGTTGTCGCCAGTAAGGCGCGGCCAGCCGCAAAAGGCGGCGCAAAGCCACCCGGTCGGGCGGCTTCTTGCGATCAGGATTGTCGCCGCGCGCCAACCCGCGAGATCGAGGTCGATTGTACATAGGTCACAACCCGGGAGAAATTTCCAAATTACTCGCAACTCGTCACTTGTCACTCGTCACGTTCGGGGAATTACAATCATTATACGGCAGCATCCCGCACCGAGTTTCGCAGACACAATTACGCAAGCAAACAAAATAACCACCCTAAGCGCCACAACACAACACATCACATCCCCTCTAAATATGAAACTCCTCGAATTTCAGATGCAAGTTCGCAGGCGCACAGTCTGGTTCTAAACATGAAGCATCCTGTATTTTCGATGAGTGCTCGCAAACATTCAATCTGGTTCTAAACATGAGACAGCCCGAATTTCTGATTCACCTTCCCAGGTGTGCACTCTGCTTCTAAAAAGAGCTAAATTGGCGGCTTCGCCGCCAATTTAGCTCTTTTTAGAAAGCCCCTCCCCAAAATTTCGGGGAGGGGTTGGGGTGGGGTCTCGGAGCACCCACATGCCCCCTTACGCACAACTTCAAGATTTGGGATGCCCCATGTGCTGCCCCCAGGCAAACTCAACTTCTCCAAAGGGAGTGCGCTCTATGGTGAATGGGGCCGACCAGTCAAAGGAAGCACCGCATCTACAGGCGTAGGTGAAGGCAGCGGTGTCGAGGTGGGCAGCAAAGGCGTGTCGGTAGGTACAGCCGTGGGCGGCTCCGGCATATTCGTAATAATCGCCGGCACAGGCGTGCTTGTACTTACCGCAATCGCCGTGTTGGTCGCCGTAGGAACAGGCGAAGATATCGCCGTAACGGTAGCCGTGGCCTCCGTCTCAGGTATCACAGCAGGCGGCGATGGCGCAAGCGGCCACTTAGTAATAACCGCCGCCAATGCCGCGATCAACCCACCCGCCAGAAAGATCGCAGCCAGCAACATAGGCAGCCTGCTTTCGCGCTGTCTGGTCTGGCCCATTGCCTGGCGGTTCGTCATCGCACCCTCACATTTCGGTTACCTCCATTGTACGTCCGAATACGCAACTTCGAAAAACCCATTATGAGTATTTTCGTGTTAGGCGAGGAGTAGCAAGTAGCAAACCGACGCAAGTGTGCTATTATTAAGCCTAAAGCAACAAACACCACCATAAGAAAAGACACCAACACCACAATGACGTTGTCAGGGGGGTAGAGAGATGGCGAAAACATCAAGCAAAGCAAGGCGTGTAGAAGCAAACGGCAAGCACAACGGGGCAGCCGCCCTCGCCGAACATGATATCTCCGTTTCCACAAACGGCAAGTCCCGCACCACCGAACGCACCTCCCACACGACCTGGGAGCGCAACCCCGGCACCCCCCTCGACCTCGACTGGATCTACTCCACGCGCATCAACCGCAGCGCCGTCGAGCGCCGCGCCTCCACCCTTACCACCCGCCGCACCGTCAAGAAAGAGTGGCAGGCCGCCTGGCTCCTGCGCGCCATCACCTGCCTCGATCTCACCACCCTCTCCGGCGACGACACCCCCGGCAACGTGGTTCGCCTCTGCGCCAAGGCCCGCCGCCCCGTCCGCCAGGACCTCGTCGAAGCCCTCGGCGTGGCCGACCTGGGTATCACAGTTGGCGCGGTCTGCGTCTACCACAACCTCGTGCCCATAGCCGTCGAATCCCTCCAGGGCACAAAGATCCCGGTCGCCGCCGTCTCCACAGGCTTCCCCGCCGCCCAGATCAGCTTCGAAGACAAGCTCTCCGAGATAGAGAAGTCGGTGGCGGCAGGCGCTCGCGAGATCGACATCGTGATCTCGCGAGCCCACGTCCTCACGGGCAACTGGCAAGCCCTCTACGATGAAGTCAAAGCCTTCCGCGCAGCCTGCGGTCCCGCCCACATGAAGTCGATCCTGGCCACCGGCGAGCTAGCCACCCTCCGCAACGTCTACCAGGCCAGCATCGTCTGCATGATGGCAGGCTCCCACTTCATCAAGACCAGCACCGGCAAAGAAACCGTCAACGCCACACTCCCCGTCAGCCTCGTCATGGTGCGCGCCATCCGCGAATACTTCGAGCGCACAGGCCACCGCGTAGGCTTCAAGCCTGCGGGCGGCATCCGCACCGCCAAACAATCCCTCGACTGGCTTATTCTCATGAAAGAAGAGCTAGGCACCGACTGGACCATGCCCGACCTCTTCCGCATAGGCGCAAGCTCCCTCCTCACCGACATAGAGCGCCAATTGGAATACTTCGTCACCGGACGCTACTCAGCCGCCCATCGCCACCCCATGCCCTAAGTGCAGTGTGGAGCAAGAATGAATCGTGCCGATTTCAAGAAACGGGCCCAAATAAGGGTTAGAGATGCCGGGGTTTTACTGAGAGCCGGAAACTATGCAGGAGCATATTATCTGGCAGGCTACGCGATTGAGTGCGCACTATAAGCGTGTATAGCCCGCCAGACAAAGCAATTTGA
Organism: uncultured Chloroflexia bacterium; assembly: GCA_963797095.1. GTDB lineage: Bacteria > Chloroflexota > Chloroflexia > QHBQ01 > JADMIH01 > JADMIH01. Next base: position 238,958 of record CAWCNY010000003.1, read on the forward strand.
TTTTCCTCCCGACCGGTCGGAGATCAAGAACATTTACATTCATGACCTTCCAAAACTGCTTAAGCCAGCTAACCTCATTACTGAGCATGATAATGAACGAAGACAAAATCCGCAATTTGACAAGTATTGGTCAATAGTTAGAGACTGGTTTGAGCAGAGTCGCTACTCCCACGTACGGACAAAATCTGAGGCTCAAGACTTATTCTCTGCTGTGACTGATCCCACGAATGGAGTATTACAATGGCTAAAGAGATACTGGTGGGCCAATACCTTACCGACAGCATGATTGATGCAGGTGCCAATCTAGTTGAACAGGTCAGGAAGAGCGACCTGCGGGTTGTTGCTGCCTTCTGGCTTTACTTTGAAGAAGCAGAAGAATGGCGTTTGGTCCTGGTTTCCAAGAGATTGCATAAAGATGGCCCTCTGGCGCTCTATGAAGAACTTAGCAACCTTCTTTATGATGAGGCAAGACGAGAGAGATATGGAATCAGCCTGATTAATACAACCTTCATGGATGCTGGTGACAATCTAGTCCGCTCACTAGCAAGCGTGCCACATGGTGGGCAGTTACTCGAAAATAGGAGGCTCACGGGCTTCGCTTTCAAAGGCACCTATGTACCCGATATTTACGTATAATTCATTGGAGATGACATTCAACCATTACCAGGCGCACGAGTAATGAGCAAATGACCCTACCCGAAGGCCACATGAACGAAGCCGCCCTGAAAGGTAAAATCCTGGCGGAAAAACGTATCCGCGTCATAGTCCTGGGTGTCTTCCGTCGCGGCCACGAGATCTTCGTTGTGGAAGGCTACGATCCCAACAAAAACGAAACCTTCTACCGCCCCCTCGGCGGCGGTATCGAGTTCGGCGAGCGTGCTGTCGATGCCCTTGCCAGGGAGATGCTCGAAGAAACAGGCTTGCTGATAACGAACACTCGCTATCTCGGCACCTGTGAAAACATCTTCACCTACCTCGGAGAAATGGGCCACGAAATCGTGCAGATCTACACAGCAGACTTCGTGGACCCCACCGTCTACGACACCGACTCCATCGAATGCCAGGAAGATGACGAAACACCTTTCATCGCCGTCTGGAAGCACCTCGACACCTTCGGCAAAGACAAAGACGGCCCTTTATATCCTGACGAGCTAAAAAGGTTGTTAGAAGCAAATGAATAGCGGCATCTATCTAATAAAAGATGGTGGCTCACTGGTCGAAATGACCGAGCAGCCATATGCTTCTGAGGACTTATTGCAGAAGCTTCTGGCGGATCATCCAAGCTTACTTGCTGGAAATCAGATGAATCCTAGAGCCCCAAGAAAATGGTTACTTGTTTCGCGAGAGACACCCTTGTCCTCAACACAGGGCGGAGCCGGTAGATGGTCCGTGGACCACCTCTTCCTGGATCAGGATGCAGTACCAACAATCGTTGAAGTCAAGAGAAGCAGTGACACACGTATCAGGCGAGAAGTCGTGGGCCAACTTCTCGAGTATGCCGCCAATGCAGTCGTCTACTGGCCAGTAGAAAGCTTAATCAGCCAATTCGAGTCAACTCAAACGGCCCAAGGGCAGGATCCATCGGAAATCCTTGCTGAGTTCCTAGGTGAGAACGAAGATGCCAACACATTTTGGGGAAGGGTCAAGACAAACCTGCAAGCAGGTAAAATCAGGTTGGTGTTTGTTGCGGATTACATACCACCAGAGCTACAGCGAATAGTCGAGTTCTTGAACGGTCAAATGAGTTCTGCTGAGGTGCTGGCTGTGCAAATCAAGCAGTATGTAGGTGAGGGTTTCAAGACCTTGATTCCGAGGGTCATAGGCCAAACTGCACAAGCACAACAAGCTAAAACCGTCGGTCCAAAATCGACTATAGAGTGGGACGAGGACTCTTTCTTCCAGCTAGTAGAAAAGAGAGTTGGTGCCCAGGATGTCGTTACTGCTAAACAAATATTAGAATGGGCAAAAGCAGCCAATCTCATTATAACTTGGGGTAAGGGTGCAACGGATCCGGGCTTCAGGATAAAAGTGGATCATGATGATCTAGAACATGCAATTGCGGGCATATGGTCTTATGGAGCAGGTCAAGTTACGAACCTGGAAATACTCTACGATCAGCTTAATGCCAATCAACACGACACAAATACAAAACGCCTGGAGTTCTTAAGACAGTTAGGTGCGATCCCGGGGGTTGGCAGTTATCTTGGCGGGACGAAAATTCGTCCAAATATCCCTTTATCCCTTTTCCACAGACAGGGATCCCTTGACCAACTGCTCAAAGCACTGAATTGGGCCGTTCAAACAATGAAATCCGCAGTAGATCAACCCACATCTACAGAGAATTGACCGGGTAGCAAATAGGAGACAAACCGATGGCATCAGTAGCAGAGATCTTCCAAACAATGGAATACGGCCCGGCCCCCGAAGCCGCCAAACCCGGCCTCGACTGGATCGCGGCCCACCAGCCCTTCGGCCTCTTCATCGACGGCGAATGGCGCAAGCCCACCGGCGACCAATACTTCGACAGCAACAACCCATCCTCGGGCAAGCCCCTCGCCAAAATCGCCAAAGGCACCGCCGCCGACGTAGACACCGCCGTCAAAGCCGCCCGCAAAGCCTTCCAGACCTGGGGCAAAACCCCCGGCCACGTCCGCGCCCGCTACATCTATGCCATCGCCCGCCACATCCAGAAGCACTCCCGCCTCTTCGCCGTCATCGAATCCCTGGACAACGGCAAAACCATCCGCGAGACGCGCGACATCGACATCCCCCTCGTAGCCCGCCACTTCTACTACCACTCGGGCTGGGCGCAACTCATGGAGACCGAGCTTCCCGGCAGGGTCCCCGTCGGCGTGGTCGGCCAGATCATCCCCTGGAACTTCCCCCTCCTCATGATGGCCTGGAAGATCGCCCCCGCCCTCGCCATGGGCAACACCGTCGTCCTCAAACCCGCCTCCTACACCCCCCTCACCGCCCTCCTCTTCGCAGACATCTGCCGCGAGGTCGGCCTCCCGCCCGGCGTGGTCAACATCGTCACAGGCGATGCCCGCGACGCAGGCGAAGCCATCCTCTCCCACCCCGACATCAACAAGATCGCCTTCACAGGCTCCACCGACATTGGCCGCCACATCCGCAAAGTCACCGCCGGCAGCGGCAAGCGCCTCTCCCTCGAATTGGGCGGCAAATCCCCCTTCATCGTCTTCGACAACTCCGACCTCGACAGTGTCGTCGAAGGCGTGGTCGACGCCATCTGGTTCAACCAGGGCCAGGTATGCTGCGCAGGCTCGCGCCTCCTCGCCCAGGAAGATATCGCCCCTCGCCTCGAACAGAAACTCCGCGCCCGCATGGAGCACCTGCAACTCGGCGACCCCCTCGACAAAGCCATGGACATCGGCGCTATAGTCGGCCCTACCCAGCTTCAGGAGATCACTCGCCTCGTCCAGATCGGCCAGGACGAAGGTGCCACCATCTGGCAGCCCTCCTGGTCTTGCCCCACCGAAGGCTCCTTCTACCCGCCCACCCTCCTCACCAACGTCTCCCCAGCCTCCACCCTCGCCCAGACCGAGATCTTCGGCCCAGTCCTCGTCTCCATGACCTTCCGCACCCCCGCCGAAGCCGTCGCCCTCGCCAACAACACCCGCTACGGCCTCGCCGCCTCCGTCTGGTCCGAAAACATCAACCTCGCCCTCGACGTAGCCGCCAAAATCAAAGCGGGCACCGTCTGGATCAACTGCACCAACTTCTTCGACGCCGCCTCAGGCTTCGGCGGCTACCGGGAAAGCGGCTACGGTCGCGAAGGCGGCAAAGAGGGTCTATGGGAATACGTCCGCCCCGCCTGGGAGCTATCCACTACCGAGCACCCAGTAACAAGCGACCCTCACCCGGTCAAGAAAAACGGCCACAAACCGCAGGAAAACGTACTCGGCACTCGGCACTCGGCGCTCGGCACTCCTTCCATCGACCGCACCCCCAAGCTCTTCATCGGCGGCAAGCAGGCCCGCCCAAACTCCGGCTACAGCCTCCCCGTCTACGGCCCCAATGGCGACCAAATAGGCGAGGTGGGCGAAGGCAACCGCAAAGACATCCGCAACGCCGTCGAGGCCGCCCACGCCGCCTCAGGCTGGGCCTCCGCCACAGGCCACAACAAAGGCCAGATCCTCTACTACATCGCCGAAAACCTCTCCACCCGCGCCGAAGAATTCGCCCACCGCCTGGTCCTCCAGACCGGATGCTCCCAAAAAGAAGCCGACGCCGAAGTCGAAGCCTCCATAGAACGTCTCTTCACCTACGCGGCCTACGCCGACAAGTACGACGGCCTCGTCCACCGCACGCCCCTCCGCAACATCACCATCGCCATGCCCGAACCAATCGGCGTCATGGGTATCGTCTGCCCCGAACAATCCCCCCTCCTCGGCTTCGTCTCCCTCGTCGCCCCCGCCATCGCCATGGGCAACACCGTCGTCGTCATCCCCTCCCAATCCCACCCCCTCAGCGCCACCGACTTCTACCAGATCCTCGAAACCTCCGATGTACCCTCAGGCGTGGTCAACATAGTCACAGGCCCCAAAGACACCATCGTCAAAGTCCTCGCCGAGCACGACGACGTGGACTCCGTCTGGTACTTCGGCACACCCGAAGGCAGCAAGATGGTCGAGCTAGCCTCAGCAGGCAACATGAAGCGCACATGGGTCAACTACGGCCACCCCCGCGACTGGACCTCCCCCGAGCAAGGCGAAGGCCAGGAGTACCTCCGCGAAGCCACCCAGGTCAAAAACATCTGGACCCCTTACGGTGAATAATGCCAGTTGGAGCAAGATAAGCGTGCGCACGAATTAGCCCCGGAGGGGCAAAAGAGAGTAGCCCCATGCGTAAGCGTGGGGTTCCCGTCAAGGCCCAACATGGGGATCGAGCATCATCGGAGCAGAGAACAACGCTAAGGTGTTCAGTTTAGTGGACAATTTGGCTGGCAAACTGTATGATCTGGGCCATGAAGAGCCATGAGAGTCCACAAGCGTTCCGCCAACGGGTTCTGAGGCAACAGCGGATACTTACTCGGCTTCGCCTGGCCGCAACCCACCTTGCCGATGCCCAGTTGGAGCGCACCTGGGCTATCGTTTCGGCTCATCAGCAGGGGCTATCCGTCCGCCAAATAGCCGCTGCTACTGGCCTCAGTGCTGCTCGCGTCCATCAACTACTCAGTAGCGCAGATGCTCAGCAAATCCCTCGCTGGCTCTCTCGCTTGCGCGAGGAACAAGGAGAGGAGGGAGCGGCCCAACCTGAGCAGACCAGCCAGCTATCCTTGACTGATGAACAGTCCCCATCGCCACAGCCACAGCCACAGCCAACTCAAATTCCAGCATCATCCCAATCACTCCGACCGCTCCAATCGTCGGAGTTGGAAGCAGAATTGGAAGCAGAAGTAGCAGTGCTACGCCGGTGTATCGGTTGGCTCGAGCAACTGGAGCGAGGGGAGATGGTGGTAGTGAATATGCACCTGGAAACCGATGCTGAGACCGAGTATGTGCGCTTCGACGGGGAGAGGGTGCGTCGGATACTGGAGAGGATAGCAGCAGATGTGGAGAAGTTAGCCCATCAAGGGCGAGAAGGAAGCACACAAGCACCGACCAACGTCTCAGCTCTCCCACAAGGGGAACAGACCCAACCACACGCACAGCCACAACGGCAAGAAGAGGACGCACTCGCAAGGCATCGCCACCGACTGGCGGAACCACCTCCCAAGGAACGGAACCTCAGTCCCAAAGAAGAACGGGCAGCTCTACGAGCCAAACTAGGTTTACCTCCAAAATAAGATACAGCGCGCTCAGTGTTGTTCACTAAACTGAACACCTTAGCGTTGTTCTCTGCTCCGATGATGCTCGATCCCCATCTGGGTGCTTTCCCTGCACACGAATTTGTGGCGCTCGCCTTTGCCCAACACTACGCTCATACGGGCGGCAAGCCGCAGCGAGATGCAATATATCACCTGTACCGATTCTACGGCCCCAGGACGGGCCGCGACATCATGAGCTACATACGCATCATCACAGTGGGCAACCTGGCGGGCAATAGCGTCGATGCTCTATTGGACAAGATCATGAGGCGGTTCAGATAGGCCATGGTCCTGGTATGTTGTTTACCCGTATATACTCGAATTTACACTTTTAGCCTTCATACTGCTCTATATCATTCACAATTTTATAGATCGCCGTACCGCTACACTCTGTGATGGCGCGAACCCGAACTCATACACGATCTGCACTTGGTCTCCATCAAGTCTCCATATCTGCCCGCTAAACTGTAACCAGAAGGCCGGAAACACAGACCGGTTTCAATAAAGAAGGTAGATAAGAAAGGGGACAGAAAATGAAAACCAGAATCGTTGCAATAATAGCGGGATTGGCAGCCTTGCTCCTGATGGCCGTTGCAGTAGCACCCGGCGTGCTTGCTCAGGCACCAACACCCACGACACCCACGACACCCACGACCGCCCAGAATGGCAACGGCAACGGGAATGGCTACGGGGCGGGAAACGGCGGCGGGATGATGGCCGGCACACGGAATGGAACAGGAATGGGCATGGGCGCGATGATGGGAGGAACGGGCTTGTCGCTAATTGACGTGGCTGCCGACAAGCTGGGGATGACCCGCGCCGACCTGGTGGCCACCCTCGGCGGTACCAGGAGCATTGCCCAGGTGGCTGGTGAGCGTAACGTAGCAGTCAGCACCATTGTTGATGCCTTCCTCGCCCCCAGGGCCGAGCGGATGGACGCAATGGTAACGGCAGGTAGGCTCACACGCGAGCAGGCCGACCTGATGCTTGCCACGATGCGCACGCAGGTCACCGAGCAGATAAACGAGATCTGGGCTCCGCAGGGAGCTGGTACCGGCACCGGCACTGGCACGGGCACCGGATACGTTGACAGCGACGGCGATGGTGTATGCGACAACATGCCTTCCAATGGCAATAGCAACGGCAACGGCAATGGCCGCGGGATGCACGGACCGGGCATGGGGCCGAACCGGTAATGATGAAAGCACCGGATGGGAAGCTGTAGATAAAACCTCCATGGCAGACGTTGGATGTCCGATCCAACGTCTGCCATGGAGGTTCAACAGGCATTCAAGAAGTACCTAACAGGCATAACATGACACAACGTATACTTATCGTAGATGATGACAGGCAGATCGTGCGGCTCGTCGGCTCTTATCTTGAGCAGGCGGGCTTCCAGGTATCGACGGCTTACGACGGTGAAAGTGCCCTGCGTGAGGTGCGAAGCGCCAGGCCCGATCTCGTGGTGCTAGACCTCATGCTGCCCGACCGCGACGGTTGGGAGGTAACGCGCTCCATTCGCTCAGATGCAGCTGTTGAAGCCACCCCCATCATCATGCTCACGGCACGTATTGAGGATACCGATAAGATCATCGGGCTGGAAGTTGGCGCTGACGACTATATCACAAAGCCTTTCAACCCGCGTGAGGTCGTGGCCAGGGTACGCGCGGTGCTGCGCCGCACATCAGGAGGCCCGGTTCTACCCAGTGTGCTCACCGCCGGCGATATTGTCATGGACCTCGACCGGCACGTTGTGAATATCGGTGAGACCCACGTCGAGCTTACCCCAGCGGAGTTCGGCCTGCTCAAAACTTTCATGGAGAACCCGGAGCACGCTTTCACACGCTCACAGCTCATAGATAAGGGGCTTGGCTACAGCTACGAAGGTATGGAGCGAACGGTCGACAGCCATATCAAGAATCTACGCAAGAAGATCGAATCCGATCCCGCGAGGCCCGCCTATATACAATCGGTGTTCGGGGTGGGTTACCGGTTACACCTGCGGGAGGAGAAACCGGCACCAGAAAAGAGCACACACAGATGAATACTCTGTGGGTAAGGCTGACTGTTGCGTTCACAAGCGCCACGCTTGTCAGCATAGTGACAGTTGCCCTGGTGACCAACAGCCAGGTAAGCGCCGATTTTCGCCGCTTCTATATGCACAGTCAGGTCCAGCAATCCGGGCTTGTGGAGCGGCTGGGAGAATATTACGGCAATACCGGCAGTTGGAATGGGGTAGAAGCCGTGCTCGCCGGAACCGGTCAGGGTACTGGTACCGGTCAGGGTGCAGGCCGCGGGGCAGGACAGGGTATGGGACAGGGGCAGGGGCAGGGGCAGGGGCAGGGCATGGGTATGATGTACGGTGCCCCGGGCTACACGCTGCTCGACGCGGGCAGAAGCGTGGTGTACAGCACCACGGGAACGGGCACAGGGAACGCCGCTCACATAAGCCAGGCCGACCTTGACGACGCGCTGCCAATCGCATGGCAGGGGCAAACCGTTGGATACCTGGCCCTCGATTCACCGGGGCGCGACGATATGGGTATGAGCGCACCCGCCCAGCTTTTCCTGACGCAAGTCAACACCTCGCTGTGGCAGGCCGCACTGTTCGCGGTGGCATTGGCCCTGGTGCTTGGTCTCTTGATGGCGCGGGGCCTTTCTGCCCCGCTGGATCGCCTGTCGACGGCTGCCAGGCGGATAGCACGCGGCGATTTAGACCAGCGCGTCTCGGCTGCCGGACCCATAGGCGGTACGCGAGAGGTAGCAGGTCTCGCTTTGGCGTTCAACGATATGGCACAAAACCTGCGCCAGGCCGAGCAGTTGCGTAGAAATATGGTGGCGGACATCGCCCACGAGCTGCGCACACCTCTTACCGTGCTCCAGGGCAATCTCCAGGCAATCCTCGACGGCGTGTACCCGCTCGACAAGAACGAAATTGCGGCCATTCACGAGGAGACACTCATACTAAGCAGGCTTGTGGGCGACCTGCATGAACTCTCGCAGGCGGAAGCCGGACAACTCAAATTGGACATGCAGCCGACCGATATTGCCCCTCTTGTTGAGAGCGTGGTCGCGATGTTCAGGGAAGCCGCGGCAGACAAGCAGATCGCCCTGGAAATTGATGTTCCCGGTCATAACGAGCGCATGGAGTCCAGACTCTTCGCAGTGGCCGACGCAGACCGTACGCGGCAGATCGTCCACAATCTCCTGGCAAACGCTCTTCAGCACACCCCGCCGGGAGGCAGAATCGTCGTGCGCGTAGCTCGAGGGGATGTGTCGCGCGTGGATGTGCCGCAGAAAGTTGGCCCCAGCCTGGATACCCTCGACTCGGCAGACGCCATTAAGGTATCGGTGCTGGACACAGGTGTGGGCATGTCGGCCGAAGAGCTACCTCATGTATTCGACCGCTTCTGGCGGGCCGACAGGTCGCGATCCAGAGAGCGTGGCGGATCGGGCCTGGGGCTTGCCATCGCCCGTTACCTGGTGGAAGGCCAGGGAGGGCAGATAGGTGCGGAGAGTGAGATAGGCAAGGGCAGTTGCTTCTGGTTTAGCCTGCCCTCTGTAAAGAGCGTCACTTTGGTCACAGGCTCATAGCGTGTTGTCCTTTTAACCTGTCTGCTTTATTGTTGTGCCATGCACACATGTACAGCAGTTGCAGTCTCTCCGTGACATTCCGAGAAGTTCGGACTGAAAGGCAAAATCAATAGAATGAAAACAGTGATTGTTGGCGGGGTAGCCGCGGGCATGTCCGCTGCGGCACGCTTGCGGCGTCTCGATGAGAGTGCAGAAATTGTCGTGCTTGAGCGGGACCATTACGTCTCCTATGCCAATTGCGGCCTGCCATACCATATTGGAGGCGAGATTGAGGACCGCGAGAAGTTGCTCATCGTAACGCCCGACCATCTGCGCACTACGCTCGCGATCGATGTGCGCACCGGGCACGAGGTCACAGCGATTGACCGCGCTGCCAGGAGAGTGGCCGTGCGCGAAAAGGCGGACGGCAGGGACGGTACGGAGGGTATGAAAGGCAAGGTGTACACCGAATCGTACGATACACTCGTGCTCGCGCTGGGCGGCGAGCCGGTTCGCCCGCTGGTGCCCGGTATCGACCACCCGCGCATCTTTACACTGCGCACCATCCCGGACATGGACCTCATCAAAGCACAGGTTGATAACGGTGCCCGGCGCGCTGTGGTGATCGGTGCAAGCTATATCGGGATCGAGATGGTGGAGGCGCTGCACCGGCGCGGCCTCTCGGTCGACCTGGTCGAGTTGCAGGATCAGGTAATGCCCTTGCTCGACGAGGAGATGGCTGCTGACCTCAGCTACCACATGGAGTACCGCGGCGTCACACTCCACCTTGGCACTGCCGCACAGTCATTTGCTGATATGGCAGGGCGCGTCGAAGTATCGCTCGCTAACGGTGTGACGCTGCTTGCAGATATGGTGGTCATGGCTGTAGGTGTGCGCCCGGCAACCAATCTTGCAAAGGAGGCCGGGTTGGAGCTTGGGCCTCGCGGTGGGCTCAAGGTCGATGCGCATATGCGCACCTCCGACCCCAACATTTACGCTGTAGGCGATATGGTTGAGGTGATCGATACAGTAACTGGTGAGCCTGCGATCATCGCGCTGGCAGGGCCTGCGAACAGGCAGGGCCGTATCGTGGCCGAGAACATAGCAGGGAGGGAGAGCCGTTACACCACCACGCAGGGTACGGCCATCGTCAGGGTCCTCGATATGGTTTGTGCGGTCACCGGCGCGTCAGAGAAGGCGCTGCAGCAAGTCGGGCGTCCCTACCGTAAGATCTATCTGCACCCATCCAGCCATGCCGGCTATTATCCGGGCGCGTCATCAATGCACCTGAAATTGCTGTTCGCACCGGACGACGGCAGATTGCTCGGCGCGCAGATAGTGGGCTTCGACGGTGTGGACAAGCGTATCGACGTGCTGGCAACTGCCATCCGAGCCGAAATGACGGTTTATGACCTGGAGCAACTTGAGTTGGCCTATGCTCCACCCTACGGCTCGGCTAAAGACCCGATCAATATGGCCGGATTTGTTGCCTCCAACCTGCTTCGGGGAGACGTAACTTTCTGGTACGCCGAGGACTATCCAGAAGCTATTGTGGACGCAATGATCGTGGACGTGCGCGGTCAGCAGGAATATGACGAGTGGCACATAGATGGAGCGTTCCATTTTCCACTTACGGATTTGCGCGGCCGTTTGGAAGAGTTACGCGCGCAGGCGGGCGGACGGCGTGTGCTGCTCTATTGCACGGTCGGCTTCCGCAGCTACCTGGCGTATCGCATCCTCGTGCAGAGCGGCTTCAAAAGCGTTGCCACGCTGGCGGGCGGCGGGCAGACCTTTGCTGGCTATCATCCCTCTCCACTGGCGACCGGGCGCCCACCAGAACCGTTTGTCTCTCATGCCGAAGAGGACATTCATGCGCAATATGAACTGGTGGGAGACATGTAGAAAGGGTGTAACCTTTTCGCGACTCTCTGCATCTAACTGATTAGAGGGAAGTTGATGCGCCCACAACAACCAGCAATTGGTGGGTACGATACGTACGACACAGGCGCGATAAGGGACAGATATATGCCGATTTACGAGTACAGGTGCGAAGGATGCGGGCATAGGTTCGAAGCGTGGCTGCGCTCTTCGCAAAGCCACGAACCGGCCGAATGCCCGAGCTGCAACGAGAGAGCGATCAAGCGGATGCCTTCGCTCTTCGGCACGACCAGCACTACCAGGCCGGCAAGCACGTTGGGAGCTATGGGAGCTCTGTCCGGCACGGTCCATAGCTCTTGTGGACCTGCGGCGAGCGGCTGAGCACCTCGCAGGCGGTCGTGAACCGCCCTGAGAGAGTGTGTATGATTAGGAAGCTAGAGACTTATACTCAGAGTTCTCATGATTGGGGAGGAACCGGCAACTGGACAAGCCCTGGGAAATAGACATCAGTATATACGACGATGAGGCTCAGTTACTGGAGGGATTGCGCCGGCGCGACCGCTTCGCCTGCACCTGCCTGCTCAAGCGCTTCATGCCGCGCCTCTACCGGCTCGCCTTGCAGGTTACCGGGAACGATGCCGACGCGCAGGACGCTTTGCAGGAGGGCTTCATCAAAGCATGTGGGCAGATGGAGAATTTCGACGGACGCAGCGAGTTAGGTACATGGCTTTACCGAATTGTGCTCAATGCCTCGCTCATGCAGCTTCGCAAGCGCAGGTCTGACGCAGTAGCCGCAGTAGCGCTGCCCGATTACGGCGATGAAGAGCAGGTCAGCCCAATTGAGCAGATCCCTGATAGTGGGCACGATCCGGGCGAACACTTGGTGGCCGGAGAACTACGAGGAAAGGTGGACCAGGCCATATTACTCCTTCCTGACACCCTGCGGGCGGCCTTCGTACTCCGTGACCTTGAAGAGCTGAGCACAAAGGAAGCCGCAGAAGCACTTGGAATTGGCGAAGCGGCGCTAAAAGTCCGACTGCATCGTGCTCGGCTCGCCCTGCGGGAAGCACTCGCACCGTACCTATCGGAACATGGCGTATCCATGGGAAGTCCTGCCCTTCGAACAGGCGGAACAGATGGAAAGCAAAGGAGTGAAAGATGAATCCCCGGAACGCCGATAGTGCCGGTGCCTATGCAGCAGGAATAGGTGCGCCTTGCGAGCGGGCATACGAATTGCTCGGCAGGCTGAACAGATCAGGCGCTGATCCTGCCAATCCCGCCGATGACGACGCTGCATTGATGGAAGAGATCGCCGACCACTTCGAACGCTGCGCTCGCTGCCATAAGGACGAAGAAGCCGTGGAAGAACTGGTGGCTCTTTACAGGTCGTCCACGTCGTCGTACGGCCCTCCATTCCCTCCACTGCCCTCAAGCCTGGAGCAGCGCCTGCTTGATGCAGTATGCGGCCAGTATGGTAATAGTATCGAAAGGGAAGGAACAAAGGATATGTCTACAGTAAGACAATTGGAAAAATCGTCAGTGTACGGCTTCGGCACGAGCCTTAAAGTGTCCATAGACGAGGCAATAGAGCGAGTTACCGCGGCACTCAAAGAGGAGGGCTTCGGGGTGCTCACTACTATCGACGTGAAGCAGACGATGAAGCAAAAGCTGGATATCGACTTCGAGCCTTACTTCATATTGGGCGCCTGCAACCCTCGCCTTGCACATCGCGCTCTCGAAGCAGTTCACGATGTCGGCTTGCTGCTGCCCTGCAACGTGATCGTGCACGCACATGGCGGCCAGACGAGAGTGGAGATCGCCGATCCCATAGCTATGCTGGGCATCGTGCAGGCAAGCGAGCTTGAGGGCATAGCACAGGAAGCGCGCTCCCGCCTGCAAAGGGTTATCCAAAGGCTGGAGGCCGCACCAGCGTAGGGTGCAGGCTGCTGCGTCCGCTGGCGGGAAACATGCTCTGTATCATATTTACCAAAACAGAATCCGAATTAAGAGAGCAACCTAAAGAGACAACTATACAAGGAAAGGATGTACAGAATATGAACTCAACCAACACACAAGTCACAACACAAATCGCATCTGCTGCTGGAGCGAATGGCAAGATCAACGTCGTAACAGATAAGGATTTCGTTGGAGCCGTACTGGAGGCGGAAACACCCGTACTGGTGGACTTCTGGGCGCCGTGGTGCGGCCCGTGCAAGTACATGGGACCCGTGTTCGCGGAAGTAGCTCCGGAGTACGAAGGCAAAGTGAAGTTTGCCAAGCTGGACGTAGATGAGAACCCTGACGTTGCAGGCGCACTGGGGATCCAAAGCATCCCAACGCTCATGCTCATCAAGGGCAGGACCGTATACGCCGAGCAAGCGGGGGCAATGCGCCCTAACGATCTGCGCTCTTGGATTGACCAAGGGCTGGATCATATGGCATCGGTACAGGCAAACAACGGTGACAAGGCCTAGGTGCGATCAGCCAACGCTTGTGATCATCTGCGGCGAGGTTACGACGTTAGATGTACCCACGTGGTCCCGCCATTGCCTCGCCACAGATAGGCAGGCGCTTGCGGGAAAGTAGCGAAACTAGCAAAGATACAAGGGAACAGTTGGGGTCAGGATACGCAACCCTGAACCATTACAGCTTATCAGAAGACTTCGCGCCCAACGAGACGTGCTGGGTTGGGTTGGGGACCTGCCAACCCAACCCAACCTTTGCCGATTGTTAGCCAGGATGTGGAACCTGGTGTGCAAGCTGCTGTCCGTGCTGTCTCCGTACAGCCCCATGAGCGGGAGAATGAGACGCAACTTGATGTGAATGTCCTCTGGTATTCCGGGCACGATCGAGCTATCCAGACACCAGGGTCGGGATGGTGCCTGGTACCTTGATAAGTTAAGAGGACGAAGGGTTGGAAATGGGAAAGCGGGGAGAGGGCTGGGTAATATTGCAGGCACTGCTCCTGCTCGTCATACTGTTAGTCCCAAGGATCATCAGCCTGGGATTCCCATGGTGGGTACGGGTGTTGGGTGGTGCGATGATAATCACTGCGCTGGTTATTCTGTTAGCTGGCGCTTTGGCTCTCGGGCGAAACCTTACCCCATTCCCAAGGCCGGTCCCTGACGGACACCTTATTACGGGCGGCATCTACGGTATCGTGCGTCACCCGCTTTACGCGGCGCTGATTGTGGGCGCCATCGGCTGGGGCGTGCTAAGCGACAATCTACTTGCCATAGCCCTGGGAGCCGTCCTTTTCCTGTTTTTCGATTTGAAATCCAGGCGCGAAGAGAAGTGGCTGGCGCAGGCATACCCGGACTACGCGAGTTATCGACGTCGGGTCAAGAAACTCATACCATGGGTATACTAACAAGTAAAGATTTCCTGGTGACCAGACCTAACGCCACGCTAACAATGCTAGCAGGGATGGCAGACCAAAGGCGATACAAGGCCTGTGAGTTATGAAGACGCGCGGTCACGTCTATCCGCGCGAAGCGGCCCATCTCTTTCAATCTATACACCAACGCCACGACCACACGGCCACGGCCATGGCAATTTTACCCTCAATCGCCCTCAATCGTCTCACTCATATCAAGCAGATAACGCTCAAAACGCAAGGCGTATTGGTGATGCCTTTCTGCTTCCTTCAGGTTCCCACCAGCCGCAGCTTGCTCAGCCAACAAAAGCTCCATCTTTCGCCGCTCTCGCAGCCGAGGAGCACGCTCTGGAGATGTAATGAAGCGCGAGCAATAGAGGTAAAGGTCGCACTCACACGGGCCCTCTTCCGGAAGCCGCAGGCATTCCCCCAACTCAAGCTCTGTCTTGATGAACCGAGCCTTCAACCACTCCACATCTGAAGCGGACACTCTGGACGTACGAAGGATCTCGGCGAAAGGGCCCGCTACAGGCATACCAGGCCGCAATTCAGTGCGCAGGGCGGCGCTGTAGTCATCGAGCATATCCTGGTCGTTGATATGCAAGTAGACCATGGTGTGGTTGGCACTTTCGTGGCCGAGCACCCTCATGATCGTGTTCAGCTTGGCTCCCTTCCTCGCCAGTTGTGTAGCAACGGTATGGCGGAACCGGTGGGCTGTGACCTTGGCCTTGCCGTCTGGCGTGACGAGACCTGCTCTCTTGCAAGCCATCTTCAGTGACACTTCGAACAAGTATGCTGACGAGTAGCGCTTGCCATGATGAGTGAACAGGTAATGTGTCTCCAGTCCCGTGTGATGATCTCTCAGCCCTCGACCTACTCTGGGTCGAATAGACAAGAGGTACCGGATTGCCTCGGCAGCTTCTTCATGCAAAGGCACCATCCGCTCCCTATTAGTCTTGCCTGGAGGGATACGAAGACGAGGAGTGCCGTCAGGGTAACTATCCAGGCAATCTACTTCAAGCCGACAGATCTCGTCCCTCCGGGCACCGCTCCATCGAGCGATGAGCAGAGCAGCGCGCTGATAGGGACATTCCATACTTCGGATAACCTGCATTAGCCGTTCAAGCTCATCGTCGGGGATGTACCTGGGCAAATACATCGCTCGTTTGGGCAGGTCTCCTCTACTCAGCAGTGGCCGGTTCGGTACATCCATCTCCCCGTTTCTACCCCTACCGCCCTCCCTCGGCTCCATCCAATTAGACCACTCAGAGATCCGCCTGAAGAAGACGTTCAGTGCCGACAACACGCCAATCTTGGCGCTCAACGAGTAGGGTCTCTTGCTAGTCACGCCCACCATGCCGTTGAGGTACTCAGCGAACTCCAGCAGGTCTTCCCGCGTGACGCTAGCCAAACTTTCGAGCTCCGGGTGAGCACTTATCAGCCACCGGACAAAGAGGGTGAGGGCCAGTCCTATGCTCAGTATAGTTGCCGGCCGATCTACAAGCTGTCGCTCCCTTATGTACCGGTCAATCACAGCCCCGATACGGGGTGTATGCGCCCAGGCCCGCGGGGCTATGCCTTTAGGCTGGGATCTGTGTGGCTCCCGAGACACCTGGCCTCTGTGATACAGGACCACGTTCAGTACGTGAAGGCCATAGGAGTATTCCACGAGTGCTCGATGATATCGCGTTTCAGATCCGAAGTAGAGGGCAATATCTGGGCGCTCTCCCAACTTACGGGCGGCCTGCAGGTATTCGTCAAGGTGATCATCGGTGATGTCCTCAGAGCGAGTGATGCCCGTGTGCAGAAAGATGCGGCCCATGACGGAGCGAAGTTCCTGAACTGCAGCATGCCGGTTATAGCCCAACCTTACCGCCTCTTCAACCAGCGCTGGCACGCCAAGGTCTATGTCAAAGTATTCCAGTAGCTTCAATACGCGCAGCACCGGCATTGCGAGTATCCATTCCAGGTCGAAACGAGCGTAGCCACGTGTCGCCAGATACATAAGGTACGGTCGCGCCCTGAATGACACCACGTTAGTGGGTGGATTCTTGTTGCTTTCATTGCGCCCTTGGCCGTAAAGACGACCAATTCGCTCTGGTAAGGGCGCGGCGAACCACTTATTCAGATCCGGATATTTCCAGGTGAACCGGGAATACGAGAGATGCAGCTTGTTGAAGTTAGCCTCTGTCTTCGTATATTCATGGAGGAAAGCAGAGTACTCTGCCAGACTGGCGTGCTTGTATTGGAATTGTGCTTGAGGGGGTTGAGGCTGGGACAGCGAGCGAAGTATCCCGGTTGAAGAAAGAGCGTCCACAGAGTCGCTTACAGCGGACTTGGTGGGCCTGGGCGATCTGTATGATCTCACTGCTGGTTCCTCCTCTCTCTTCTCACCCTTCTCTCACCTACTACTTTTCCCGTCGAACTTGTTACTTCATCCCCAACCCCGCTCGTTTCCTTAATACCGTCCAATCCATGCTGGCGCTCCTGCCCCTGCTCTTGATGAATAAAGACTTGCGAGATTTCCATTAGTGGAGCCACTTCTTGAGATGGCAGGTTCCCAAGGCCGAGAGCGTGTCGATATTCGGCAACCACCGTCTTGTCGGAAACTCGGGTGTAGCGGCGGGTAGAGTCGAGAGAAGCATGTCCCAACCGCTTTTGAAGGGTAAGCTCACGCATGCCTTGCTCCCACATCTTTGTAGCGTGGGTGTGACGTAGGGCGTGCGGGGTCGTCCAGTACTCGCGTATATTCAGCCGCTCACAATGACGCTGAAACATCTTGACGAGTGCGGCATACCCAAGCGGTTCTCCTCGCCGCCTGCCTTTGCCTCCCACCAAGAACACGTATGGGCTTTGGAAATCGAGAGGCCGCTCCTGCATAACGTAAGTAGCAACAGCGTGCAGCGCTTCCGGCTCGTGCAGGTCCACCACGCGCTCACGCCGAGACTTGGTACGCACGCCCTTCGGATGGTCAGTGTGGTACCGGACGATCACCCGACGGTGACCGTACTCTATGTCATCGAGATGGAGGCTGAGGACCTCGCCCGGGCGTAATCCCCCCTGCAACATGAGCAGCAACATTGCCTTGTCTCGCCATCGTGAGAAGGAGAGGAGGAGTTGCTCTACTTGCCCATCAGACATGGGGCGCGGCAGATATTGAGCTGTCTTGACCGTCAGAGTGCGCCTGATAGGCTTTCGCCAACCCCAGGAATCGTGACCTGCTTGGTCATGCACCCCACTCACGTCCCGCAGCTGCCATGACGATTGGCGGGCGGGTCGCGTTCCTTGGTATTGTGGGTATTGCGGATATGGTGGAGAACCGGAAATATCGTCCGCCACACGAGCGAGTGCTGGATCATACTGTTTCGCTATGGGATTCTGCCTGGTCTGTAGCCATGCTGAGACTATCAGGTAATCATAGAAGGATGAAACAGCTGCGATAGCACGATTGATCGTGGCCGGCGCTAGGCGAGTGCTCGAGCTCCGACCACTTCCTCTAGTTGCGGCAACTCCGGCAGTTTCGGCATTTCCACCGGTACACAGCACAAGACTGTATCTGTGAGTGGATCTAGCATTGGAGACCGAGCGCAGGTACTCCAGGAACAGGATTGACTCTGCGGGACCAAAGCTTCCGAAGTCTAGACCACGCCCAACGAAGAACTGGGCGAAATGGAGCAGATCGTAAGCATAAGCAGCTAGGGTATTGGGGGAACAACCGCGAGCACTCAGAAAGTGCATAAACCAGGAAACCTCAGGTAGAGGCTGGCCACTATCATCGAGTAGCTCGAAAGACACTTGGCCTTGCCCTTGGCCTTGGCTTGGGCTCAGTACTTGGCCTTCTGAGCTTGACACACGCCGGACTTTCATAATATGACCTCCTAAGGTGTGATTTGACGCATAGTGTCAGGGGATTGACACAGCCAAAGGCGCTGTCATGATCCTGACACACGATTCGCTTCGTCACAACCGTGAGGCTATACTATTTCCGCGAAGTGTCTACATAATTCTCTATCTTCTCAACTTAGTGCCCGAACTGCCTGAGCCACTCACCAGTAGCCTGCCTACAATTGAGGACTTCGAGGGACTGGATGCCGAAATCGGAAACGAGGAAGAAGGTGAAGAAGAGGGCGAAGAGTAGTACCAAAACTCTGCGGTCAGTCGCATATTTGGCACTCTGAATCTGAAACGGGACTTTGGGACCCATGCCAATGGGCTTCCAAGCGCCACTCGCATCCGCAGGCGAGCGGATCAGTTCGATCGTCCAAATCGGACGTCTTTGGCATCTCCAATGACTGACTGTATGTAAGCCAAAGTCTGCACGATGATTATGGCTATGGCATTTACCTTGCCCCTACCCGCTTTCGCCTGACTGCAGCCCGATTTCTCTGATTGCCTACAGGGCTGGGGCGATGCTTGAAGTTTGGGTAGGTGAATATAGAGGTATATAATCGGTCCATGGTTACCCCAATCCTAGCGACCAAGCTCTATATCCCGCCACCTCCTGCTAAGGTTGTAGTCCGTCCCCGCCTAGTCGAGAGGCTGAACGAGGAACTGCACCGCAAGCTAACCCTCATCTCTGCCCCCGCTGGCTTTGGAAAGACCACTCTGGTTAGCGAGTGGGTCGCCAGCCGCAAGCAACGCGAACCTTGGATTCGGGTAGCGTGGCTGTCATTGGACGAAGGAGATAACGACCCAACACGCTCTTTGACTTACCTGGTCACTGCGTTACAGGGTATTGGCCCGGATAGCGACACAGGTTTGTTATCTGTGCTGCAATCTTCCAATACCCCGCACCCGCCAACCGAAGCGGTTCTAACGACCCTGCTCAATGAAATCATCGCTATCTCAGAACATTTCGTCCTCGTCCTGGATGACTATCACTTAACTGATGCCAAACCGATCGATGACACCCTCACCTTTTTACTCGAGCACCTTCCACCACAGATGCACCTGGTCCTCACCACCCGTGAGGACCCACAAATACCCCTGGCCCGCCTCCGCGCCCGCGGTCAATTATGCGAACTGCGCGCAAGTGACTTGCGTTTTACACCTTCTGAAGCCGCTGAATTTCTGAACCAGGTAATGAGTTTAAACCTCACGGCTGAAGATGTCGCTCTTCTGGAAACCCATACCGAAGGCTGGATTGCCGGCCTGCAACTAGCCGCCCTTTCCATGCAGGGACATGAGGATGTTACTGGATTCATCAAATCCTTCGCCGGAGACAACCGGTACATAGTGGACTATCTGGTCGAAGAAGTCCTTGAGCGCCAGCCCGAAAGTGTCCGCAGCTTCTTGCTCCAGACCTCGATTCTCGAGCAGTTGAGTGGCCCCCTAAGCGATGCTGTCACTGGGCAGCAGGAAGGCAGTGGCCAGGCGCGGTTGGAGGCCCTTGAGCGAGGCAACTTCTTTGTCGTTCCGCTGGATGACAAGCGCCAATGGTATCGCTATCACCACCTCTTTGCTGAAGTTCTCCACGCGCATTTACTGGCGGAGACCGCTGGTCAACCCGACCAGGTATCAGCTCTGCACCGGCTCGCCAGCAAGTGGTACGAGCGTAACCATTCGGCGCCCGATGCGATTCCCCAGGCGATCCGTCATGCTCTGGCTGCCCATGATTTCGAGAGAGCCGCAGACCTTGTGGAGCGGGCAGTGCCAGCAGCACGCAGGAGCAGACAGGAAGCCTTATTGCTTGGCTGGCTCAAGGCGCTACCGGATGAAGTTGTCGATCACAGGCCCGCTCTCAGCGTCTGGTATGCGCACTTCCTATTCGCCAGTGGCGAGCTAGAGAGCGTCGAGGACCGCCTCCGGAGGGCCGAAAAGGGGATCGAGACGCTGGATAGTCTCCATACTCTGACTAGCGGGGATACGGCGAACGCCCCGGATAACCGGGATGGTCAAGCAGCGGCGGGTGAGCAACCCGGACAAGGAGTCCTGGCTGCTCCAGCGACTGGGGATGCAGCCAGTATAATCGTAGTAGACCAGGAGGCGGCGCGCAGTCTCCCAGGTGCGATCGCCCTTGCCCGTGCTGGAATGGCTATGGCCGTGGGCGATGTGACCGGCACCGTTAACTATGCTCGGCAAGTGCTCGACCTCGCACCCGAAGACGACCATATGTCGCGTGGAGGTGCAGAGGCGTACCTGGGACTCGCATCATGGCTAAGCGGAGATCTCGAGGCAGCGTACAACTCTTTTTCAAACGGTATGGCTCATTTGCAGTTGGCCGGATTTGTCGCCGACGCCGTCAACGGCGCGATCACACTGGCTGATATACGTGTTGCGCAAGGTCGGCTTCACGATGCAATACGTGTTTATGAGGGCGGATTGCATCTCGCCCGGGAGCGGGGAGACCCTGGAATGCGGGGAACGGCAGATATACTTGTTGGCATGAGTGAGCTCCTTCTTGAGCGTAACGATCTGGCTGGGGCAACGCAGCACCTGCTGAAAAGCAAGGAGCAGGGCGAGCACACCGGCTTCCCGCAGAACCGGTATCGCTGGTATGTCGCAATGGCTCGAATACGGGAGGCGCATGGGGATCTGGAGGTCGCGTTAGACATGCTTGAGGAGGCGGAGCGCGTGTACATGAGCGGCCTTCTCCAAGACGTGCGACCTATGGCCGCACTGCGGGCACGCGTGTGGGTGGCACAGGGTACGCCGGAGAGGCTAGACAAAGCGCTGGCCTGGGCACAGGAGCGAGGCCTATCTGCCGAGGATAGCCTAGACAGGCTGAGCTACCTGCGTGAGTTCGAGCACATCACGCTCGCCAGAGCGCTGATGGCCAGGTATATGCGCGAGAAGCACGACGGGGCCGACCATTTGGCGAGCGGCACCATTGATGAAGCAGTGGGGTCATTAGAGCGCCTCTTGCAAGCAGCAGACGAAGGCGGCAGGACAGGCAGCGTCATCGAAATCCTGGTGCTGCTCTCCCTCGCCCATCATGCGCATGGTGACACCCCAACGCAACAAACCCAACGTTTTCCACAACCAACCATCCTGCTAAATCAAGCGCGCAAACAATCCACAAACGCAGGCATCACACACACGAACGAAATCCAACCCCAAAAACCATCTCCGTCCTCTGCGCCTCTGCGGTGCAACAATCCACTCCGCACAAAAATTCACCCAAATGGCTACTTGCATAAGCAGAACACCTGTGCTAAGATCAGATCAAACAACACCTAGCCACCAACCACAGCCCGAAGGATCAACCTACAATGCATGCCACACTAGCCAATAAGCCAACTATCTGGCACATCACACCCAAAACAAAGCTTCTGGCGGCCGTCATGACCCTCTTCCTACCCGCGTCCCTCGCAGCCGCCCCCCTCCACCAGACCGGCCCCTCTCCCTCCGCCCCCGCCATCCTCGCGGGCGATGGCACCGTCAACCGTCTGGCCCCCAGCGTGGCAGGCAACACCCTCGTCTACAGCGATTGCTCCTCCGGCAACTGCAACATCTCCACGCTCAACCTCCTCACCCATCAGGCCTCCCCCATCACCCACGCCAACTACGACCAGCTAAACCCCGTCACCGACGGCACCTGGGTGGTCTGGCAAGATGGCCGCAACGCCTCCACCGACGACGCCACCAGCATCACCAACAACTACGACCTCTACGCCGCCAACCTCTCCGATAAAAAAGAATTCCTCGTATCCGACGCTTCCAACCTCCAGGGCAAGCCCTCCATCTCCGGCAACCTCATAGTCTGGGCCGACTACCGCGACGCCAAAGACTCCGGCGACCCCGACGCGGGCGACATCTACATGTTCGACCTCACCACCCGCCAGGAAACCCGCGTCACCGACTCGCCCGCCGCCCAGTCCCGCCCCGTCACCAACGGCCAAACCATAGTCTGGATCGACTTCCGCAACGAACCCAACCCCGAGGGCTTCAACGGCGACATCTACGCCTACGACCTCTCCTCTCGCCAGGAATACCCCATCACCAAAGCGCCCGACCTCCAGACCGACCCCGCCATCTACGGCAACATTGTCGTCTGGCAAGACTACCGCAACGCCACAAGCGACACCGACTACAACGCCGACATCTACGCCTACAATCTCTCCACCAAACAGGAGTTCCCAATCACAACCTCAGCAGGCAGGCAGGCCCGCCCCACCATCGCGGGCAACCTCGTCGCCTGGGAAGATTACCGCGACGACCCAAACCCGGCCAACACAGCCAACCCCACCGACGGCAACATCTACGGCTACGACCTCTCCACCAAGCGCGAGTTCCCCGTTTCCCTTGAACCGGGCGAGCAGGAAGCCCCCACCGCAGGCGGCACTACAGTAGCCTACCAGACCAACCCCAACGTCAACGACCCCACTTCCCGTTGGAGCATAAGCGCAGTCACAATAAATGGCGTGCAGGGCGGCACCATCCAACCCCTGCCCCCTCCCTCCCCTCTCCCCGGCGACGACACCCGCATCTTCCCCGAAACAGGCAAAACGGTCACGGGCATCTTCCTCGACTACTGGAACGATCATGGCGGCCTCACCCAGCAAGGCTACCCCATCTCCGAAGTAATAGGCGAAGCCAGCGACCTCAACGGCCAACCCTACACAGTCCAGTATTTCGAGCGCGCCGTCTTCGAGCTACACCCCGAAAACGACGCCCCCTACAACGTGCTCCTATCTCAGCTAGGCACCTACCAGTACAAACGCAAATACCCCACCGGAGCGCCAGGCCAGACCCCCAACCAACAAGACGCCCATTACTTCCCCGAAACAGACCACTGGATAGGCGGCAAATTCCTCCAATACTGGCAAACCCACGGCGGCCTCGCCCAGCAAGGCTACCCCATCTCCGAAGAATTCACCGAAGTATCCGACCTCAACGGCCAACCCTACACAGTCCAGTATTTCGAGCGCGCCGTCTTCGAGCTACACCCCGAAAACACCCCACCTAACGACGTACTACTATCCCAACTAGGCACCTTCCAACACAGGTCCAAATACGGCAACAACTAACACCCCTTACAAGAAGGCGCAAGCAGAACTGCCCGCCCAGGGCCCTCAAAGTGTCTCTATCTCTCACTGCCCGAGCGCAAAAGGGAGTGCAGGCGGAACTGCCTGCCGGGGGGTTCGGGGGGTATACCCCCAACTCTCATCTCTATAGAAAGCCCCCTCTTCCCTGGCAGGGAAGAGAGGGTTGGGGGTGATGGGTCGTACCCCCAAAAGGGGAAAACACGGAACACCCCGTTGGACAACACACCCCCCGCATGGTAGACTCTCATGTGCCCCACGGCTAGGGGAAACTAACCAAGGAGGAAATTTTGAAAAGGTTCTTCGTGAGCATAGCCTTGCTCGCACTCGGAGCGGTCACCCTCGTCGGTTGCGGCGAGCCCGCGACACCCACAACACCGCCACCACCACCCACCCCCATCAACGGCGACCCATCAGCAGGGAGCAGCACAGTGAACACAGCAGGCCAACCGGACCACGTAACCGTCCAGCACATACTGATAGGATTCAAAGACGCAATCGGCTTCCAGGGCAATCCCCCTCCCGGTGCCACTAACCGCACCGAGGAGCAGGCCAAGACCCTCGCCTATGACATCTTCAACAGAGCCAAGAACGGCGAAGACTTCGACCAGCTAGTCAGCCAGTACACCGACAACTCGCCTCCCGGCATCTACAGCATGTCCAACATCGGCATACAGCCCACCTCCGCCGACGAATACCCCCGCGAAGGCATGGTAGCAGCGTTCGGCAATATAGGCTTCGCCTTGCAGGTGGGAGAGATCGGCATTGCCGACTACGACCCCGGCGACCTCAACACCGTCGGCACCAGCCCCTTCGGCTGGCACATCATCAAGCGCATCAAGTAGCCAGGGTTAGGCTACGTGCCCCCGGCGCACCGCTATGCGCTGGAGGTAAGCCAGCCCAACCTCCGCCATCAGCGCCAGGATCGCCACCGGGATCGCCCCCACCAACAGTATATAGTTGCGGCCAAGCGTCAGCCCAGCTGTAATGAAATCTCCCAGCCCTCCCCCGCCAATAAGGGAGGCAAGCGTCGCGCTTGAGATCACCTCAATGGTGGCGATCCGCACCCCCGCCAGGATCACAGGCAGAGCCAGCGGCAGTTGCACCCTCATAATGAGGTCCAGCGGCGTCATCCCCATGCCCCGCCCCGCCTCAAGCACCGCCTTGTTCACCCCCCTCATCCCCGCCTCCGTATTAATAAGAAGCGGCGGCACCGCCAGCACACTGAGCGCCGCCAGCGAGGGCGCGAACCCCGTATGCAGCACCGGGATCAGGAGAAACAGCAGCGCCAGGCTAGGCACCACGCGCACAATCCCCGCCACATTCACCATCACCCTCGAAAGCGCTTCGTAGCGACTCACAAGCACGCCCAGTGGCAGCCCCACCAGCGCTCCCACAAGCAGCGCCAGCAAGCTCAACTGCAAATGCGCTCCCAGTGCTCCCAGAAAGTTCTTAGAAGGATCGAGCGCGTATTCAATTGCCTGCCCTAACGTATCCATAGCTCCGCCTCAAGGCACGCGCACCAGCCGCCCCACCAACCGGAAGCCGATATCGGTCACAATAGCGATAGCCGCCACGCATATCAGCCCAGCATAGAGCTTCGATTCGTTGTTGATCCCATCCTTCAGCAGTTGCCCCAGGCCCAACCCACCAACCCACGCCGCGATAGTAGCAAGCCCGATTGTAGAAAGAGCAGCAATCCGCAATCCCGCCACGATCACAGGCAGCGCAAGGGGCAACTCAATTCTCCACAACACCTGCCCGCCGTCCATCCCCATACCGACTGCGGCCTCTTTCACCCCCCTATCTACCCCGTTGAACGCCACCATCGTGTTGCGCACCAGCACCACCAGCGCGTAAGCGGTCAGCGCGATTATGGCCGGCTGCGACCCTATCCCAGTGAAAGGCACTAGAAAGGCAAACATGGCAAAGCTGGGTATCGTATACACGATCCCAAGCACCGTCAGCACAGGTGTCGCCAGACCTGCCCGGCGGCTCAGCAGCAACCCTAGCGGTAGCGCGATCAGCGCCGCGATCCCCAACGACAGACCACTAAGATACAGATGCTCGACAAACCGGGGCCACACTCGGTCAAAGTTGTTGATCAGGTAATCCATCGATGCGCTACAAAGACAGCCTAGACCTCCTGCCCGACATCCATCTCGCGATGGGTAGCTCGCTTGATAGCTTGCAGATTGAGCGTGCCCACAGGCCTCCCTGCCTCATCGACAACGGTCAAACTGTTGGTGTCAGCCCCCAGCAAGATACCAAGCCCCTCGCGCAGACTGGCGCTAATCGGAAGCGTGGGAGCGGCCGGACTAAGAGCGGTCTCGGACAGAGGCAGCATCACCGTTTGCACGCCCAGCAGCGACAACCTCCGCAATACATCCTCCGACCCCACCAGGTCGGCCACGAAGGCATCCGCCGGGTCGGACAATATCTGCAAAGGCGTGTCGTACTGCACCAGTTTGCCCTGGCGCATGACGGCGATCTTATCCGCCAGCCTGATCGCCTCCTCTATGTCGTGCGTGACAAACAGGATCGTCTTGCGAACCACGCTCTGTATCCGTAGCAATTCGTCCTGCAAACGCCTGCGCGTGATATTATCTATGGCCGCGAACGGCTCGTCCATGAGCATGATCGACGGGTCGGCGGCCATCGCGCGGGCCAATCCCACCCTCTGCTGCTGCCCGCCCGAAAGCTGAGCCGGGTAGCGGCCACGGTACTCGCCGGGCGGCATGCCAATCAACTCAAGCAGATCGTCTATGCGATGATCGGTGCGGTCCTTATCCCACCCCAGCAAGC
Source organism: uncultured Chloroflexia bacterium (assembly GCA_963797095.1). GTDB lineage: Bacteria > Chloroflexota > Chloroflexia > QHBQ01 > JADMIH01 > JADMIH01. Next base: position 265,404 of record CAWCNY010000003.1, read on the forward strand.
GTGGCACAGTCGCTATGTTCTCGGCCACCGTCATATGAGGAAAGAGGCCCGTGCTCTGGATCACATACCCAATGCGGCGGCGCAGGTCCGTCTCCTTGAAGCTGCGTGCCTCGCGTCCCTCCACCAGCACACGCCCCGAATCGTGCTCGTACAGGCGATTCACCATCTTCATCAGGGTGGTCTTTCCGCACCCCGACGGCCCGAACAGCACGACAAAGCTCCCGGGCGCTACCTCCAGATAGACATCGTCTATAGCCGGAAATGTGGCTCCCGGGAAGCGTTTGCTTACGTGCTCGAAAACGATAGCAGGAGCGGTCGAATTCGGAGTGCGAAGTTCGGAGTTCGGAACATCCTTATCAACTGCTTGATCTTGGTCGATACTGGCCATTACAAACTACTTGGGAACCTACTAACGCCGCACTCCGAATTCCGCCCTACTTGATCAATCCTTGCTGCTGCATCCATTCCTTTGCCACGTCCGCGTATTCTCGCTTCTTGCCGTCAACCTCCCAGTTGAGGGCCGAGATCACGTCGTTGGTCAGCTTGGGTGCGAGCGCGTTCAGCGCATCAGCGATTTGCGGGTACAAAGCAAGCACATCGTCGCGCACAACCGGAGCCACATTGTACGGAAGGCCGTAGTTCTTGGGATCGCTCAGCAGCACTAACCCGTTGCCTGCTATCGGTCCATCCGTGCTGAAAGCCTGCGTCACTTCCACGTCGCCATTCATGAGCGTCGTGTAGAAGAGACTGGGATCAATAGACTTGATCTCTTTGAAATCGCACGCACCGTAAACCTCGGTCAGGCGTGGGTACGCATCGGGCCGGTCCTTGAACTCTGCGGTGGCCGACAGCCGTATGTCACCTGCCTTCGCGCACATAGCCGCCAGGCTTGTAATTCCCAGCAAATCGGCGTTCGCCTTGGTGGTCACAAACGCCTGGGTGTCGTTCATAGGAGAAGCATCCAGCCAGGTCATCTTGTACTGGTCCTCGTACCCCTGCTTGACCGCATCGTACACCGCCGGCGGATCGAATATGGGGTCCTGCTTCAGGATAACCGTAAGGCCGGTGCTGGTGTACTCAGGATACAGGTCGATCCCATCATTGGCACCGCCCTTCTCCATAGCAGCCTGAGCTATATCCGACGCACCTATGTTCAGTTTGCGCTCGACAGGCACACCAGCGTTTTCAAGAGCCAATGCATACATCTCGCCAAGCAAAAACTCCTCGGTAAAATTCTTTGAGCTAACAACCACGCTCCGTTTGTCATCGCCGCCACAGGCCGACAGCAGTAGGCTAATGACAGTAAGCAGAGATAAGGCCAACATCCTCTTCTTCACGGGTTCCCTCCTTGGGATGGGGGTATACGGGATATTACCGGTGCTACTCTCCGTCGAGCGGGCGGGAATACATCAGTATGGGCGCAATAGGGTATACGCTCGAAATGCAACCTGGGATTTACAGGAGAATGCGTCGCAGCACTGCGCCGGTGCCCCTGTATCCCGGCTTTGCAGCCAATGGCCGGGATGGGATTGAGCAGCTAATGTGCAATCCCGGTCACAAAGTGATTATAAATAGCACGGCATGAATGGTCAAGAACACTTGTTGCAAAGTACTTAACAAACCGGAAGGCCATCACCCCATGATGATGGCCTTCCAACCGAAAGGGGAGAAGAAGGAAGGAGACTATATCAGTTCAGCGCCCACCTTGAGCGCCTTTTGTATGGCCCGGTGCTGAATGACCTTGGCGTTGGCCTCTGTAATCCGCAGGGCGGCGGCGGTCTCTTTCAGGCTGCAACCTTGCAGAAAGCGAAGCTCCAGCACCCGGCGATAGTTTTCGGGCAAAAGTGCAAGCACCGCATGCACCCTCTCGACAGCCAGGTCAATATCTGCATCTTGAAGAGTACCCAGAACAATCGGCCCGGCGGCCAGGTGTAGCGGAGCATTCTCTTCCAGTTCTTCAAGGCTGGCGCTGACGCCCCGGTAGTATCCACGCCAGTGGTCCGTGATAGTGGTGCGGGTCACCTGGTAGAGCCACGCAAGCCGGGTTTGCTCCGTCTGGTCAACGTCTATCGAGTTAGCGGCCTTCATAAAGACCTGGGATGCAATATCCTCCGCGTCTTCGCGGTTGCCCACTTTGAAGAAGATGAACCTGTAAATCTGCTCGACATGAGCATCATAAATAGCCTCAAGAGCAGCTTTGCGAGAGTTGGCAGAGTCAGCGGCGCGACCGTGAGCCGTAACGCCTTTTGTTTTACCGGCGTCCTCGGTCCCTGATATATTGCTTGGAACCCTATCTTGTGTAATGGAGATGCCGAGAGCGTTCATTAGCCTGCCTTCCAGGGTCTGGTCTCCTATGCCCGGTCGCGGCCCGCACCGCTTCTTCTGCCTTTGTTCTGGCGCAATGATAAGCGCACGCGCCTGAGAATCCCCTGAAAGGCATCAAGAGCCTCCTTAAGATGGCCTTAAAGTGGTGGAGTGATCAGAAACATGAAACATCGCGAGTTCTGGGTGCGAGTTCGCAGATGTACAACTTGTTTCTAAAATTCGGGGAAGGGGCTGGGGTGAGACCTCCGCTGGCATCCCTCATCCGTTTTGCACACGAATCCCGAAAGCTCGCGATGATCCAAGTCGAGACGCCAGCACAAATATGTCCTTAAGTACTTTTGACCTGTGTTACCCTACAGAGTATTATTAACCAAGCTCAATCGAAGATAGGAACCAATGCAGGTCAAACAAAGCATCCTGGTAGTAGATGATGATCCCCGCCTTCTGAGGCTGGTGCGCGTGAACCTGGAGAAAGCCGGGTTCGTGGTGAACACGGCTGCCGGCGGCACAGCAGCCCTTGAGCAATTCGATCTGGAACTGCCCGATGCCATGGTGGTAGACGTTACCATGCCCGGCATGGACGGATTCACCCTCACACAGCGAATACGCGAAGTATCCAACGTTCCGATCATCATATTGACGGCTATGGGAGAGCAGTCGCAGAAAGTGCGCGGCCTTGAGCTGGGAGCCGACGACTACATAACCAAACCGTTCGACCCGGAAGAGCTTGTGGCGCGTGTGCGCGCTCTCCTCCGCAGGAGCCAGTCAGCAAGCAGCGACAGTCAGGCCGGTCACGTAATTCAAGCAGGCGGTCTCACAATAGATTTCCTGAAGCGCAAAGTGGAATACGACGGCAAGCCCGTCAAGCTGACGCCGACCGAATACAAATTGCTCCAGCAGTTGGCCCAACAAGCCGGCAAGGTGATTCCCCATACCGATCTGCTATCCAAAGTGTGGGGGCCCGAGTATCGAGACGAAACAGGCTACCTGTGGGTCTACATCCGCTCCCTACGACAAAAGTTGGAGCCTGACCCCTCCAACCCCCAATTCATCATGTCCGAACCGGGCTTCGGATATCGGTTCCAGATTCCGAGGCCTACAGGTGAGGACTAACCGCTACCACCGGTCTCGCTTCACGAGAGTTGGATGGCAATGAAGCACATCACTCTGCTATCGCAATTCTCGATCATTAGCCTCGTCCTTATGGTAGGCATTGGCCTGATGCTCGGTTTCAGCCTGACCCACTATTTTGAGCAGACGGCGATAGCCCAGCAGCGAGACGCAGTGCGCGACCTCGTGCCCCCACTCATCGGAGACCACATCACCGACGATGTACTCCAACACGGCGCGCAGGGCGATAGCTACATAGACATAGAGCGCATGCTGGCGAATCTGGGCGGGTCGGGGCTGGTGCGCGTCAAGATATGGAACCGCCAGGGCGACATTGTCTATTCGGACGACAAGAACCTCCTAGGCCAGCAGTACGATATAGATGAGTCTCTAGCCCAGGCGCTGGATGGCCTGACGGTCGCCGATATATCCGAGCTATCAAAGGCCGAAAACGTAGAGGAAAGTGGGTTCGGCGAATTGCTCGAAGTCTATACGCCTCTCAGGCAAGGCGGCAAGAGCGAAATCGTAGGCGCGTTCGAGGGATATTACGACATCACAGATCTCAGGGACAGAATGAACGCCACCAACCAATTCCTCTGGATCAGCATCGCCTTCGGCTTTTCGTTCCTCTATGTGTCCCTCTTTACCCTGGTGAGGTCGGCCTCTCAGAGGATCACAAGGCAGGCGCGCGAAAACGAGGTTCTCCTCGAAGACACAGAGCGAAAGGCAGCCCGTCTCGCGGTCGTGAACGAACTGGCCCGCTCGATAAACCAGTCGGCCCTCGATCTTGAGGAGGTATTCCAGACCGCCCTGCGCGGTATCGACCGCATCGTGCCGAACAATGGAGCAAACATCAGCCTGCTCGATGAGCAAAACGGCGACCTACTCGATACCGTATATACGAACAACGCGGAGGGCAGCGCCCAAAGACTCAAGCGCGAAGAACTCGACATAGAGTGCGCGCGCCGGTTATTGAACGGCGGCGATACCTTTGTCAGCAGCGACATCACCGGGATCGAGGACCCGTCGATGCAGTTGCTGGCCGAGAGCGGCACACGATCCCTGCTCCTCGTCTCTATAAGCCTGGGGCCGCGCAGGTTGGGCCTGATCACCCTCACCGCCGCAGACAAGTATGCCTTTGGGCACGATGATGCCCAGATCCTCAAGAGCGTAGCCGATCAGCTGGCGGTGGCTATCGAGAATTCGTGGCTGATAGCAGAAACAGCCGAGACCACCGCCCTGCGCGAAGCCAACAAACTCAAGGACGACTTTATGTCGATGGTATCCCACGAGCTACGAACGCCGCTTGCGTCCATCAAAGGTTATTCGCGCACGCTCCTTGCCGACGACGGCCACTGGGACGACGAAACGCGCTCCGAGTTCCTGAACATCATCTCCGACGAAAGCGATAAGCTGGCTGAACTGGTGGAGAACCTGCTGGAGATGACCCGCATAGACGGCGACAGGCTGAGGATCATGCCTGAGCCGGTGCTCCTGGGGCGATATTGCCGGGATGTGGTGGCGCGGGTCAGCAACCAGTACCGAGATATCAAGTTCGAGTGCGAGGTGAGCGACAAACTTCCTCTTGTAGAGGCCGACCCGCGCCGGTTGGAACAGGTGCTTGTGAACCTCCTTCAGAACGCCGCCAAATACTCGCATGCGGAAGTGATCAAGGTGAAGGCCGACTACGATGGCGATTGGAGCGTGGTCATCTGCGTAGAAGATGATGGCATCGGGATCGCGCCTGAGCACCTCCCGCACCTCTTCGACAAGTTCTACAGGGTAGAGGCCAAAGGCGAGAGCGGCGTAGGCATAAGCGCTGGCACGGGCCTCGGCCTGACCATCTCAAAGGCGCTGGTAGAAGCCCAGCGTGGGCGCATTTGGGTAACAAGCACCCCCGGCAAGGGGACGACCTTCTATTTCACGGTGCCAACACTACGTATGCACGACTATGGTGAGCACAACGACAAGGCGGAGCCGGGAGTGACTCAAACAACATCCATATCCGCCCGCTAGCCGGGACGCACTAGCCCTACCCGCCCAGCACCCGAATATAAACATCCACATCCACGTTGCCACCGCTCACCACGCAGCATACGCGCTTCCCCCCGAACAAATCAGGCTCGGTTAGCAAAGCTCCTGTTGTGAGCGCGCCCGTCGGCTCAACCTTGAGGTTGGCTGCCGAATAGAGAGTTCGCAACCCCTCGGCGATCTTGTCTTCCGGCACCTCCACTATCCGCCGGAGGCCACCGCTTATTATCTCCCAGTTCAACTTGCCCACGCTTGGAGTGCGCGTACCATCGGCTATGGTCGCAGGTTCAGAATCCAACGTCACCAGTTCGCCCGACCGCAACGAGCGGGCGGCATCATTCCCCAGGAGCGGTTCCGCGCCGATCACTTCCACATCGGGAGCAAGGAGATCGCGGGCCACAATAATCCCTGAAATGAGGCCGCCGCCACCCACGGGGCATACCACGCAATCAAGCCCTCCCGGCCCGAATCGCTCGAAAATCTCCCTTCCCAGTGTGGAGTTGCCCGCCACCACCCGATAGTGGTCGAACGGCGGCGCGTAGAAAGCGTCCGGGTGCACGCTCATCATCTCCGTCGTGTACAATTGCCTGCTCTTGGTGGTGGTATCGATCAGGCGCACCTCGCCCCCGTAGGCCCTGATGTTGGCCTGCTTCGTCCTGGACGAATTGGCGGGCATAAGCACCGTGCAGTGCTTACCGAGCAACATGCAGGCATAGGCCACCGCCTGCCCGAAGTTGCCCGACGAAGTGGTAATAACCTCTTTGCTCTCGACCTCGCGCAAGAGGTTAAAAGCAGCGCGGAACTTGAAGCTGCCCGTTATCTGCAATGTCTCACTGGCGAGGGCAACATCGGCTCCCAGGGCATCGCTCAAGAGCTTCGTGCTGTGAAATGTGGTTGGCCGGACATGAGGGGCCAGCTCGGACCACACACGGCGTATATATTCCTCTGTCAATTGTTCGCGCATCGTCACTCCCGTAATAAATAGCTCAGGCCATGCTCATCGCTCCCCAGGGACCCTCTCCAGTATAAAACAACACCGTAATCACGCCCACCAGTCGCACCCACGAGGCATTCCCTCCTCAGCAACAACCCCATTGTCCCAGGAGGGCACACCCTCAATCTCGACATTCCACCCGGGCAAAGTCCCGGAGGGATCGTAGACAATAGCCCACGACACAACTCCTGTGGTCAGAACACCCCCAGGCCAACTCCCGAAGGGACGCGCAAGAACATAGCCCAGGGCGTAAGCCCTGTGGTAAGCCAAGGAAGATGCCATAGCCCCGTAGGGGCGTAATAGCTCTGCGATCCGCTGTGATGCAATACCCCTAAACCTCCCTTCACGAACACCCCACCAAAAACCACCCGAAAGTACACCCCAAAACCTGCCCCGTTTTGCCCCACCAATGCCATTAAGTTAGCGAGGGAAGATCCAACCACCAACTCAAGAACCTGACAGATCCCGGATCGCCGGCTATACCAAAGTACACATTCTCACCACCATCGCCCACGTGTGGCGTCCACTCAAGTTGGCAAACATCCAAGTAAATCGTACAATGTGATGTTACGGCAAAGAAGTTACCATCCATTCGTTACGCAAGGGTACAACACTATGAGCTACAAACTTAGAATCGACATCAAGGCAGCACAACATGATAGAGGTTGGGACAGCATATTGGCATACGCCCGGGACACCGATGCTCTTGAGACATTCGGCGGGTTCTGGCTCTTCGACCACTTTGTTCCCATAAACGGGCACGTCGAAGGGCCATGCATGGATGGCTGGACCCTGCTTGGGGCGCTCGCATCAGCCACAAAACGCGTGCGACTGGGGTTGATGGTCGGCTGCAACGGCTACCGCTACCCGGCTGTGCTCGCCAAGATCGCCACGACCGTAGACCGAGTGAGCGGCGGCAGGCTCGATATGGGGCTTGGTGCCGGGTGGTTCGAGCTTGAGTACAACATGTACGGCATACCGTTCCCCCCACCCGCCCAACGCATACACGAACTGGACGAAGCATGCGAGGTGCTAAAAAGGCTCTGGACCCAGGAGCTGGCCGACTTCGAAGGCAAATACTATAACCTGAAGGCGGCGCGCCACGAACCCAAGCCCGTGCAGAAGCCTTACCCACCTATCGTGCTCGGCGGGGGCGGCGAAAAGCTGACCCTGCGGGTGGTGGCAAAGCACGCCGACATGTGGAACTTCGGAGGTGGATCACCCGAAGAAGGTGTTCGCAAGTTCCGTATACTTGACGAGCATTGCGAGGCCGTCGGGCGCGATCCATCAGCCATCAGGCGCTCGGCCCAGTTCTACATGCGAAGCGCAGACGAGATAGATGGAGTGCGGGCGCGAGTAGAACAGTATGCAGAGGTTGGTTTCGACCACGTGTGCGTGGGGCTACCAACAGCGTATGTACCCGGCCTAGTAGAAGAGATCGGCAAGCGGATCGAGCCGCTGCTGGGCCAGCTCGTTGCAATGTAGGAGGAACTCGCAGAAGGTGAAAGGCTTCAAATACTTTGATGTAGTAATGGTCGCGTTCGTGGCAGTGCTCCTGATCAGCAACATCGCCTCCAACAAGTTCGTGGACCTCGGCATATTCCAATTCGACGGGGGCACCATCCTGTTCCCTCTCAGCTACATCTTCGGAGATGTGCTTACCGAGGTCTACGGCTACAAGCGCTCGCGACGCGTGATCTGGATGGGGTTCGGAGCAGCGGCGCTGATGGCGCTCGTAATCTGGATCGTGACCATCCTCCCCATCCCCTCCAACCAGGGGCCGCAGCCCCAATCTGAAGCGTTCAACATGGCCCTCGCCGGAACTCCCTACATAGTGCTCGGCAGCCTCGTTGCCTACTTCGCTGGCGAGTTCTCCAACTCCTTCATCCTCGCCAAGATGAAAATAGTTACCAAAGGTAGGTGGCTCTGGTCCCGCACTATCGGTTCAACCATAGTAGGTGAGGGGGTCGATACTCTCCTGTTCGCGTCCATTGCCTTTGCGCTCGGAGGCGCGCTTCTGGGCACGCCCTGGGAAACAGGCGCTCTCTGGACCCTCATTGTCTCCAACTATGTATTCAAAGTGGGCGTCGAAGCCATATTTACACCGGTCACCTATGCGGTAGTAAGTTTCCTCAAGCGCACCGAGCACGAGGACTATTACGACGTAGGAACAGATTTCAACCCCTTCACCCTATCCTCAGCCGAACCCCAGGGCGCGACACAATAGGCACAGGCACGCGTTCGCGTATCTGCCTACGTGTCAGGGGTCACCCGCAACACCGACCGGGGCTTAGGCACGCGATCCTTTACGCCCGGTGGCTGGTTGAACATATAGAAGTCGATCCCGGCTTCGCCGGGCCCACAATTGGCCTGCTCGGCAACCGTCTCCTTATGCTCTGGGACCGCTTTGCCCGACTCGACAAATTGCCTCAGATCAAGGTCGTGGTTATCGGGGTCCGGGAATTGCCCTCGGCTGTATGCTTCCCACGCGTCGAGTAGCCTGATCAGCGAATCTGCAAAGTGGTAAGCTTTATGCCTGCGATCGTCGTTCGCATAGTACTTGTATGGAAAATCCTCCACCGAGGTCGCAGGCTGGCCGGGGTCCTCCACCAGCAAGCTTGCGTAGTCGCGCTTCTTGAAGGCATATTTGAATTTCTGAAGCTGAATCTCAAGCTGAGACATAAGCGTGAGGAAGCGTGTCCAGCGGTGGTGGTCAAAATCGAATTCCCCGAAAGTCTCACCTGCCCACTCCCCCTTCAATTGCATGGCGCGTATGATGTTTGGGTCCATATCGAGGTTCATGCCGCCTTCCTCCGGCGTTAGGCGCACCGTCACGATACGCTCCCGGTAGCCGGGTAAGGCAGCTTGCAGGTTGTCATGGTTCTCTCGTGCCGTATCCACCACCCGCATCAGGAAGGCAAAAGGGCTGCCGTCTACATCTCGCCAATCGGTGGCAGGCAGAGCTTTGGGATCCCCAATCGTCACCTCTCCGGCTGTGCTTTCGCTTGCGGGGGGCGGATTAGAGGCCAGGTCATCTACATCCTCGCCACCTTCCGAGCCTGCGATAAGACTCACCGCATTGGCGAACACCTTCTGGTCGCCCACCGAGCTAGGCTCATCCTGCATGTATGAAAGATCGATCCCGAAGGTTGGGCGCGTGGGCAGCCACTTATCGAAGCTGTGGATCGGGAAGTTGCTGGTCGTGCCGCCGTCGCTGAAGAAATGCTTTTGCAGATCGTCGGTGTCTATGAGCGGTTCGTGCTGGCTTGCCTTCCTGAAGGACGATGGCTTGATGGTATAGAAAGGCACGGCGCTGAAGAAGACCGGGATGGCAAGGCTCATCCGCATAGCCACCACCACCGGGAAGTCCTCGGGGTCGGGCAGAAAGTAATAGCCGGGCGGCAGGGTGCACCATCTCTTGGGCCTGGCTGCGTCGGCGAGAGGTTCGGCAAGTTCGTCTACAAAGGTGTCCGACTTATATCTGTGTGCCACCATGTGAGCAACCACCGGCGCTGGGAAGAGGCGTTCCATATCCTCCTTCCTGAAAAGGAATATGCGCGACTTGAACGGAAGCCTGTAGGGGATGCCCTGGCTGACGTTGGTGGTGATCATTTGCAGGGTGATGCTCTTTGATACAGGCTTACCACTTTTGTCCGGCACGGTGCGCCCGCAAAGTTGCCCGAATGTGAGCGGCGCAGGCTCCCATTTCATTCCCGCCACATCGTTCAACTTCTCGTAGAGATAATCGGTGAGAAGCACCGGCTGCCCGCGCTTATAGTCGGGGTCGTGGCCGTTAACGATGCCCATATCGTTGCGCGGGACTTCCTCGGTGAACACTCTAAGCCCCAGGTCGGCCACGCCACCCAATACTCCACCGAGCGTGCCCAACAGGATGGTAAAGAACGCGGCCAGCAGCAAAGCCCAGTTACCTGGGCCGAGCCAGGCGTCGAGCGCCCACCCAATCCCCAGGAGCAACAAACCACCCGCCACCCCCACGAACGCGTTGAGCAGGCGGCCCAGGAGGTTCTTCAACAGGTACCCGGCCACAAAACCGAGCACCACCGGAATAGCTGCCAGCACCCAGCCTCCCCAACCGGAGTTCAAACTGGAAACCCAATCGGTTGGCAATATTGAAGCCAGCCATCCCCACACACCCGCTACCGCATAGGAGAGTGACGCGCCAAGAATGATCCCGATCAGCGCGCCCATTCCGAACCCAAAAGTGTCGAATCGAGCCAGAGAGCGGATCGTATTCGTCACTTTGCCTGAGGCGGTACGTCGCTTATTGCGTCCCCCGAATGCACCCGTGGCATGGAGTAATTCGAGGATTGGACGGGTGCCTTTGGGCGCTCCAAACCGCGTGAACAGTTGGGCGCTGAAGTCGTCGGCCAGGGCGCGCATGCGCTCAAAGCCGTCGCTGCCCTCCTCGTCAATGCTCAGGCGGCCATATTCGGCTGCCGCCACCACGGCGGCCGCAACCGCCCCGGCCGATGTGCCACCTATGGAGGCAAATGTGTAACTATCCTTCAGCTTGGTAATCGCATATGGGTAGACGATGCCGCTTGTCACGCCACCCTTCATTACCAGGTCACATTCGTTTGCGGGCAACTTACTATCTGTGGGCATTGCTGTTCGTCTCCTCGTTCTGTGGCGACACTCCCTGGAAACAAATCGTTCCAAGGCTCAATCCTGAAAGCGGGCGACAGTGAAAACCCGCTTCCAGACTTACAAGCCCATCTTAGCACTCTCAAACGGGAGACACATCAGACATTAAGATTAATCTGGAGGAAAGTACTTCGTGTGCGGACCTGCAATCGGGTGATAACATGAGACACCCCCCGATTATTGGTGCAGCTTCGCAGGCGTGCAATCTGGTTCTAAAAAGCCCCTCCCCAAGATTTGGGGAGGGTTGGGGTGGGGTCTTTGGGCGTTCCCAATCCATATTGCTCATGAATCTGATGTTCGGATGTCTCACATTGGCACTTTCTTCTCTATTGGGGAGGAGCTACAGCAGGCCGGCCCGCCCCCTGGCGGGCTTTGGCAAGAGCTAACGCAAAGCTGGCTCCCACACCCATCGCCTCGCCCGTGCTCTGCATCTCCGGCCCAAGCACCCTCGGTAATGTCGGGAACTTATCGAACGGGAAGACCACCGTCTTCACACTCACCTGTCCCTCACCCTGCCCCCATGAAATAGCCCCATTGAGCTTGTAGCTGGCTGTTGCGACCTCTAGAGATGCCCCCAGGATCAGCCGGGTGGCGATGGTGGCGAGCGGTATGCCTGATGCTTTGCTGGCGAAAGGCACGGTCCGGCTGGCGCGTGCATTCGCCTCCAACAGATACACCGTGCCATCCTTGACTGCGTACTGCACATTCAGAAGACCGACTATACCCAGGTGCCGCGCCAACCGCCGTGTATAGTCGCGTATCTGCGCTTGCATCTCCTCGGGTAGCGTCTGAGGCGGATATACGCAGGTGCTATCGCCCGAATGGACGCCCGCTGGCTCCAGCTGCTCCATAATGATCGAGCAAATTTCGCGCCCGTCGGAGGCGGCGTCAATATCAATTTCATGCGCGCCTTCGAGGAACTGGTCCACCAGCACAGGGTGTCTGCTCAGGCGAGGGCCAAGCGCTTTGAGATACGAGCCTAACTCGCCGGTGCTGCGGATTATCTTCATGCCGCGCCCGCCGAGCACATACGATGGGCGCACCAGCACAGGCAGGCCGATGCGCGGCGCGAAATCCTCCAGCTCCTCCTGGCTGTGCGCGATCTGCCACTGCGGCACCGGTATGCCCAACTGCTCGCATACCGCCGCCATCTGCTTGCGGTCTTCCGTGGCGGCTATCGACGCGGGCGAGGTCCCCAGGATCTTCACACCCGCCTGGGTGAGAGGCTGCACAAGGTTGAGAGCGGTCTGCCCCCCGAACTGAGCCACCACCCCCAGCAGTTCGCCACCCGCCTGCTCGTGCTCGACCACATTGAGCACTTCCTCCAGCGTAAGAGGCTCGAAGTAGAGCCTGTCGCTGAGGTGGTAATCGGTGCTCACCGTTTCGGGGTTATTGTTGATAACAATAGCTTGCACGCCCGAAGACTGAAGCGCCATCACCGCATGCACAGACGAATAGTCGAATTCGATCCCCTGCCCGATCCGGATCGGCCCGCTGCCAAGCACGATTGCCTTGCGCCCCTGGAGGGGCAGCGCCTCATCCTCGGACTCATATGTAGAGTAGAAGTAGGGAGTTGTCGCCGCGAACTCCCCCGCGCACGTATCAACCATCTTATAGGTGGGCAAAATACCCTTCGCCCTGCGCCCCTGGCGAAATCTCAGGCTTTGCTGCACAGGGTCCTCTACCCCGACCTTTCCCACAGGCTGCGATTCCACCAGCGCGATCAAGTGATCGTCAGACAGGCCCATCCTCTTGGCTTCTCGCATCGTCTCAGGGGAAGGGTCGTGGCGATAACGCTCTTCCATCTCCATAATGGCGGCGATGCGCTGGATGAACCATGGGTGGATGCGCGTCAGTTCCACTATCTCCTCAATACTCCAACCCTGGGCCAATGCATTGTAGATCGCATCAGGCCGCTCGTGAGTGGCATGTATCAAACAATCGCGGATCTTATCCGGCGTCCAATGCTCGCCTTCCTGTAGCCATCCGCCGCCAACGTCAAGGCTGCGAAGTGCCTTGAGAAACGCCTCCTCGAAAGAGCGGCCTATCGCCATCACCTCGCCCGTGCTCTTCATCGTCATCCCGATCCGGGGCTCGACTTCGCGGAACTTATCGAAGGGCCAGCGAGGCAGTTTCACCACCACGTAGTCGAGAGCAGGCTCGGCCCCCGCGCTGGCTCCCGTGATATCGTTGCGAAGATCCGTAAGCGTATAGCCCAGCGCTATCTTGGCGGCCACCCTCGCGATGGGATAGCCGGTGGCCTTCGACGCGAGTGCCGACGAGCGCGACAGGCGCGGGTTTACCTCTATGATCACCCATTCGCCCGTCTGTTGGTTGAGAGCGAACTGGCAATTGCAACCCCCGCGCACATCCAGGGCCCGCACAATCGTCAGCGCAGCAGAGCGCAAATTCTGGTAATCCCTGTCTGACAGGGTCTGGCTTGGCGCCACCACGATCGACTCACCAGTATGAATGCCAAGCGGGTCCATGTTCTCCATATTGCAAACGGTAATCGCGTTGTCTTCCGCGTCGCGTAACACCTCATACTCGATCTCGGCCCAGCCGAGCACGCTTCGCTCGATGAACGCCGCGTTCACCGGGCTGAGGCGAAGGCTGTTCTCCACCGTGATCTCCAACTCATCGGGGTCCGAGGCGTGGCCTGAACCTGTGCCACCCAGGCAGTAGGGCGCGCGCACCACCACCGGGAAGCCGTACTGCTCGGTGAACGCCCGCGCCGCCCACAGGTCAGCGACCGTCACGTGCGGAAGCACAGGTTGCCTCCGGTCCTCCATCAGGTCGGCGAACATCTGGCGGTCTTCGGCCAACCGTATGCTGTAGGTAGACGTGCCCAGCACCTTCACGCTGTACTTCTCCAGCACCCCGGCGCGCTCCAGGTCCACCGCCAGGTTGAGGCCGGTCTGCCCTCCCATCGTCGCGATCAATCCATCCGGGCGCTCCCTCTCGATGATAGCGGCAAGGCTCTCCACGGTCAGAGGCTCTATGTAAACTTTGTCGGCGGTGTCAGGATCGGTTTGGATGGTGGCCGGGTTGGAGTTCACCAATACCACCTCTACCCCTTCCTCTTTGCATGCCAGGCACGCCTGGGAGCCTGCGTAATCGAATTCGGCGGCCTGCCCGATCACAATCGGACCCGACCCGATGATCAGCACCTTGCGTATGCCGGGATCCTTAGGCACGGGCTACCTCTGTGGAAAGGGCTGCCGCCCTGTTTGGGTCCGCCCTATTGGAGGCAACCTGGGCAAGGAAGCGGTCAAATAGCCCATACGAATCTGTGGGGCCGGGGCTGGCCTCAGGGTGCCACTGTACGCCCCACACCGGCAGCGACATATGTGCCAACCCTTCCACGGTATCATCGTTCAAGTTGACATGGGTAACGCGGTGGTCGGCAGGCAATGAGGACGCGTCCACCACATATCCGTGGTTCTGGGTGGTGAGGTAGAGGCGGCCCGTGTCGCGCTCAAGCACAGGTTGGTTGGCTCCCCTGTGCCCAAAGCGCATCTTGTGGGTGCTCCCTCCCGCGGCCAGCGCCAGCAGTTGGTGTCCCAGGCAGATACCGAAGATCGGCACCCCGCTGCCCTCGACAAGGTCCTTCACGGTGTCGATAGCGTAATCCAACCTGGCGGGGTCGCCCGGCCCGTTCGCGAGAAATATCCCATCGGGCTGAAGCCCCGATATCTCATCCGCGCTCATATGCGCCGGCACCACCCACACGCCCGCGCCGCGCTCCAGCAGGCGGTCCAACATACTCTGTTTCGCCCCGTAATCCAGCAATGCGATGCGTGGTCCTTCCGGCGTAGCGGGTGGGTGCCAGGCAAGCTCGGTAGCGGAGCATTCAGACACGAAATCGATCGAGTCGTAGTCCAGGCTGCGGGCCATCGAAAGGAGCAATTCCTCCGAAGGCAGTTCTGCCTCCAGGCAAACGGCCAGGGCCACCGGAAGCACCCCATGCGTGCGCACCTTCCGCACAAGAGAGCGCGTGTCTACCCCCGACATAGCAGGTATACCCTGCGAGCGCAATAGCGTATCCAGGTCATCGTTGCTGTCGCGGTGCCCACCGCTTGGCATTAGATCGCGCACGATCGCCGCCTGTACGTGAATGCGCGCGCTTTGGTCGGCGGTTGGCCCGGCGCCGTAATTGCCCACCAGCGGATATGTGAAAATCAGAATTTGCCCTGCGTAAGAGGGGTCGGTCAACGCCTCCTGGTAGCCGGTCATGCCGGTTTGGAAGACCAGCTCGCCTGTTACCAGCCCTGGCGCTCCCGCTCCCCGGCCACGTACCACGGTGCCATCGGCGGCCACCAGCAGAGCCTCCAGCCTTTCACCCGGCATCATGGCACCTCCATCCAGCCTGGGGCAACTCATCCGCGGGCCATCTGATCCCTTTGTATATGTACATCAGCTTGTTATCTCTATATGAATCGGACACTGTAGCATCGGCGGCTGCAATGTCCCTAAACGGTTATAGTATGCAACAGATGAAGATTGCGAATCGCTAAATCCACCAAAATGATTAAGACAAATAGTCATTCCCTTCCACTTACGACCAGGGTACCCACCCTGCCCGTCGATTCTCCTTGTAAGCTCTCAATAAGCAGTGGCCTCTCCACCGTGCCATCTATCAACTGGACCGAGCGCACACCGGCCTCCAGGGCCTCTATGCAGTTGCGAACTTTCGGGAGCATCCCCCCCGATATTGCCCCCGACTGCACCAGCGCTTCCAGGTCTGCGGCGGTGCACACCGGCAAACGCGTCGCAGGATCGGCGGGGTCGCGCAGGATACCCGGCACGTTGGTCAGCATCATCAGCCTGCCCACGCCCAGGGCACAAGCCAAAGTTTGAGCTACCGTATCGGCATTGACATTGTACACGTTTCCCTCGGTATCGGCAGCCAGAGAGGCAACTGCCGGCGTATACCCCTTCTCAAGCAGTAGAGCTAGCAGGGATATGTCTGCCGAAATTACGTCGCCAACATGACCAAAATCGACCCATTCCTCCTCCATAAACACGGGCGGGCGGCGGGTAACTCTTACCAGACCGCCATCCACGCCCGACAAACCAACCCCGCGAGCGCCATGCTTCCGCAGAGCAGCCAGCAGGTCCACGTTGATCGAGCCTCCGTACACCATCTTGGCTACCTCAAGCGCATCATCGTCGGTCACCCGCCTCCCCGCCACCTTCCTGACGGTATGCTTCAGCTTCGCAGCCAGAGCATCCGCCTGAGGCCCGCCCCCGTGCACCAGCACCACACCCACTCCATTCGCAGACAAAATAGCGATCTGCGACGCAAGCGAGTCGAGCGTGCGGGGGTTCAGCACCACCTCACCACCCACCTTAACCAGCAAGCGCTCCCCCCTCCAGGCGTTCAGCACGTCCCGGGGCAGGCTTGCAGGATCAGCGTTGGCGGAAAGGGTCATACCTGCGCAGGCTCCTTGATACTCGTAAGCACACCTTCAAGCACCGAAACCAGGTGCTCGATATCCTCAGTAGTCACTACCATAGGCGGCATGAGCCGCAACACATTCGGGTCCGCCGAAGTGCCCAATATGATCCCCCGCTCAAGCATAGCCATCTGCACGGCCTTGGCCGGCACATCCAGGTTGAGTCCCAGCAGCAGGCCCATCCCCCGCACCTCCCGTACATGGGGCAGTTTCGCCACCCCAGATTTGATCATGCCGCCCATAGCTGCCGCATGAGAGCATAAGTCCTCTTCCAGGATAATCTCAAGCGTGGCAAGCGCAGCAGCACACACCAGCGGCCCGCCCCCGAAAGTCGAGCCATGCTCGTCCTGCTTCACGGTCTCGGCCACGCGAGTGGAGATCAGGGTCGCACCCATAGGCACGCCGCTTGCGATCCCTTTGGCGAGAGTGATGATGTCGGGCACCACGTCCCACTGCTCGCCACACCACAGCTTCCCCGTGCGCCCAAGCCCCGTCTGGATCTCGTCAAAAATCAGCAGCGCTCCCCGCTTGTCGCACAACTCGCGTAGCCCTCGGTAATACGCAGCCTCCGCCACGCGCACCCCCGCGATACTCTGCACCGGCTCCAGGATCACCGCAGCCACATCGTCACCCAATGTCGCCTCGATTGCCCCCAGGTCGCCAAACGCAACGAACTCTACATCCGGCACCAGTGGCTCAAATCCCTGCCTGTACTTGGGATAATCGGTCATCGAGAGCGCGCCCATCGTCCGCCCATGAAACGCCCCCTGCAAGGCCAGTATGCGCGGCCGCCCGGTGAACTTACGCGCCAATTTTAGGGCCGTCTCGTTGGCCTCCGCCCCCGAATTGCAGAAGAACACCTGCCCATAACCCTCCGGCGCAGCCGAGACAAGCGCCAGGGCATAAGTGGCGCGCACGTCGTTGTATACGATATTGGAATAAAAGATCAGGCGTGAGGCCTGCTCTTGTATGGCCCGCACCACGCGTGGGTGGCAATGGCCCAGCATCGTCACCGCGTGCCCGCAATAAAAGTCGTAGTAAGCGCGACCATCGGCGTCGTAAAGCATTATCCCTTCACCGCGCACCGCCACAATCGGAAGCTTGGCGTACGTGCCAAGCTGTGATCCCGTTTCCTCTTCGATTACAGATGCGCGCTCTATATCTGTCGTAACTGTCATGCTAACTCCTTGCAAGCAGTTGACGCTTGCAGCTTTCATGCTAACTATCTTTCCCTTTAATCTAAGGTAACGTGCCCGGAAACTCCAACCCCAGGTGCTCAGGCCAGCCAAACGCTACATTGAGGTTCTGCACGGCCTGGCCCGCGCCCCCCTTCACCAGGTTATCTATGGCACTCGTGACAATAATCGCACCTTCGCCATCGGTAGCGGCATTCAGGTCGCAGAAGTTGGAGTGCGACACCACCGCCACTCGCGGCGTATCGACCAATCTCACGAAATACTCCTGCCCGTACGCTTCCTCGTAGATACTCTGCAATTCTGCGTTGCTCACCTGCCTCCTCGGAAAAGCGTAAGCGGTGGTAAAGATCCCCCTAACCATCGGCGCGGAATGAGGCGTGAACACCACTCGCAAATGATCATTCTCTGTTGATAGCCACTTGTTCAACTCCTGCGCTATCTCAGGGCGGTGTCTGTGCTTGAACAGGCCATAAGCGCGAAAGTCGGCGGCGCGGGTGGGGTGGTGCGTCCCCTCCCCCGGTTCCTTCCCCGATCCCGACGACCCCGTCTTAGAGTCTATCACAACAGACCCGTCGAGCAAACCCGCCCGCGCCAGCGGCGTCAGCGCCAGCAGCGCCCCCGTCGGGAAGCACCCCGGACAGGCCACCAGCCGCGCCTCCTTAACAGCGTCCCGGTTCCACTCCGTAAGCCCGTAAGCCGCACGAGCGGCCCATTCAGGCGCGGTGTGCTCCAGGCGATAATACTCCTGAAACGTCCCAGGGTCCATGATCCGAAAATCGCCGCTCATATCGAACACCACCGGCCCCTCCCCACGAGGGCCGCTCTTACCCCCTACCGCCAGTATTCCCGGCACGCGCTTGATAGCCTGCCCGTGCGGCAGCGCCAGGAACACGGCGGCGTACTCGCTAGCTTCCTCGTCCGAGATCGAAGCCACAAACTCCAGGTCCGTGAGCCTCGCGAGATGCGGGTGCACTGAACTCACCTTCCGCCCTGCATTGGACCCCGACGTGACGGCAGCCACCTGCACACTTGGGTGCCCCAGCAAGAGCCGCAACGCCTCGCCCCCGATGTACCCCGATGCGCCCAGGATCGCCACCCGAACAGGTGCCGGCCGGGAACTCTGAGGCATAGGGGTATCAGCCACGCTCACGACGCCACGACCTCCCTCGGCGCGACCTCCGGCAACAGCTGCCTGCCGCAAATCTTGTGCTCAACGATATCCGCCAGCGCATCAGGGTGCCAGCGCCCGTTGACCGCCGCCCTGCCAAAACGCTGCTGAATATAGTCTACTCCTGCGCTGTTGTCGGTGGCTGGCCCCGAAATGCAATCCACCTGCAAACCGAACTGCCCCAGGAAAAGCAGACCACCCCAGGCCGCCACCAGGTCGTTAGCGCACAGCACGTGCGCCTTCACGTGCCCCATCAACTCGCCATCCTGAAGCAGCAGATCAACCCCGTAGTGCCCCATGATCCCATCCCCAAACTCCACAATAATGGCGTCAGGGTTGCTTTCGTTGAGGGCCGCAATTATGCCCTTCGCCGCTGGCACCAGGCAATCGTCGGTGTGTGTAGTCGAAGGCAGACCCGCATCGCTGAACGATAACGCATGTACCGCTCCTCTCGCCCGCATATTGAGCAGGTCGCGCTGAGTTGCTACCCCGGCCAGCTTGGCCGCCGCCACTCGGTAGCCCTTATCCCCTAAGATCCTGATGATCTCGCAGGCCGCAGTGGTCTTGCCTGCGTTCATACAGGTGCCGGAAACGAGGATAATAGGCGCGGAGCGAGAAAGGTGGCTCCGCCAGGGGAGCGCATAGTGGGCGATATTTGCGGGCTTGCCATCGACCACCGCCGCGCCAAGCACTCGCACAGGCAAAGGCAAACCGAAATCGGTGTTTATCGAGGAGCAAAGCCCTACCACCCCACCCATATTGAGGATATGTAACACGTCGCCCTCGGAGACGCGGTCAGGGATCGCGCCGACGTATCCTTTCAGTGCCTGACGCTCCCCCAGTACCCCCGCGATTCGGTCGCCCTTGACAATCGGGGCCATTACCCCGCCAACCGTCTCAAGCTCTCCGTAGACATCTTTCTCTTCCAGGGCTTCGACTATCACTACCATGCCCCGTTCGGCAGGAATCGTGCGGGTGATCTCAACCTCGCGAGGTAGCCCTACCCTCGTGGCGACCGAGGCGATCTTATCCAGCGTAATGCGCATATCTCCTCCTTCTCCCGCAACTCACATCGGCAAAAACCGGAGTGCGGTAGACGGCTCTGATGCCTATTGCGCGCAACGCTGGACGCAGGAAGGACGACGCTGTCATCGAGTGCCGGATTGAACCGGCGGTTTTCCCAGGGCTGGGGAACCTTGCTTACTTTCTCATACCAGGGTAAGGCATACAAAAGCTCCCGCCCCCTGCAAGGGACGAGAGCCACATTACTCCCGCGGTGCCACCCTCATTGTCACATCAATCTTCTGTGACCGCTCATCGGTTGTTTGCTACGTGGTAACCATCCACCCCTCCTACTTGCACGCACCGGGGCGCGTACTTTCTTCGGCGGGCCGCTCTGTGGCGGGTTCCTTGCCGCAGGTACTTCGGGCTTCCACTCCCCCCGATTCGCTGAGCGTCCTTACAGCAATTACTATTCCACATCATCGCGGGCGTGCGGCCAAAATGCCGCTATTCGCTTGTTGGGGAGTAGTTTACCACACGCCCCCACACGTGTCAAGCACCGATTCGGCATTCAGCGTGATTGTTTACACGACGAACTGGGGTATCCCGCGTTCTAGATTCAAGTTCGCTAACATACAACCTTTCTCTAAATAGCCAAAAATGGCGGCGACGCCGCCATTTTTGGCTATTTAGAAGTGCCCCTCCCCAAAATTTCGGGAGGGGTTGGGGTGGGGTCTTCGCGCTCTCAATCTCTGACAGGATTATTAGCCATCCGCTTGCCACTTTCCCCCTGATAGGATATAATGGTAAGACTTGCACCGATCCCTCTAATTCAACAAGCAAGTCAAGCAAAATGCAAAATCCGGACCGAAGAATTGTAGAGTTGCTAGCGGCGAGCACCAGCAAAGATTGTGGCTGTTGCTGCCGCTTCACCATGGCACGCGCACCTCGGGGCGCTGCCCACTCCGACCGGTCCGATCCCTCGTTGTCTTGTCATAATCCGGTGGCGATGAAGCTACCTGATGGTGCGTAGAGGCACAGCAATACCTGAACCAGGAAAGGGCCGACCGGCATGGTTGGTCTTTTTTGTTTCCCTCTCAGGAGGCAGGTTTGATGCATCAGGCACACGCCACAATACCAGGCATCCCCTCACTCTATCGCGAGCGTAGGGCCGATGTAACAGAATACATAGGCAACACCCCTCTCCTCAGGCTGGCCCACATCGAGCAACAGTACGGCCTACCCGCAGGCGTAGAACTCCATGCCAAGGCAGAGTTCTTCAACCCCGGCGGCTCCGTAAAAGACCGCGCGGCCCTCTACATGATCCGCGACGGCGAGCAGCGCGGCCTCCTCTCCCCAGGCAAAACCATTCTCGACGCCAGTTCGGGCAACACAGGCATAGCCTACGCCATGATCGGCGCTTCCCTCGGCTACAAAGTCGAGATCTGCCTCCCCGAATTTGCCAGCCCTGAGCGTAAGCGCCTGCTCAAGCTCTACGGAGCCAACATCATCTACACCCCCGCTGCCGACGGCACCGACGGCGCGATCCTCGAAGCCCGACGCCGCCACAACGAACATCCCGATCTCTACTTCTATCCCGACCAGTACAACAACCCCGCCAACTGGTGGGCCCACTACTACGGTACCGGACCCGAGGTATGGCAGCAAACCCAGGGCAAGATCACCCACTTCGTAGCTGTGGTCGGCACCTCTGGCACCTTCACAGGCACCTCCCGCCGCCTCAAATCCTACAACTCGCAAATCGAAATAGCCGAAGTCCAACCCGAATCCGCCTTCCACGGCCTCGAAGGCGTGAAGCACATGCCAACCGCCATAGTGCCCGGCATCTACGACCCCAACCTCGCCGACCGCCACCTCACCGTCAGCACCGAGCAAGCCCAGCAAATGACCCGCGCCCTCGCGCGTCACGAAGGCATCCTGGCAGGTCCATCGGGCGGCGCGGGCGTGCTGGCCGCCGTCCAGGTGGCCCGTTCCCTCACCAAGGGTGTTGTAGTAACCGTCCTCCCCGACGGAGGCAGCCGCTACCTCGGCGACGCCTTCTGGGAGGAAGATGAGCGCACTGGAACCAGCAGGTGTAGGGGCGAGGCATGCCTCGCCCCCATTGGGGGCGAATACTCTCCATAATCAACAACAAACTTCTCTTGGGCATGACATGAGGAATCAGGAGGACCAACGAATGAATGTACACATGGAGGAATGTGCCCGCGATTCGATCACGCGGCACGCCGAATCGGGGTATCCGAACGAGATCTGCGGGATCCTGCTCGGCAAAGAGGTTGACGGCAGGCGTGTGATAATGAACTCCATGCCAATCGAAAACTCCTTCGAGACCGATGAGCAATACCACCGCTTCCGCATTACCCCCCAGGCTATGCTGGCCGCCGAAAGACTCGCCGGCCGCGACCGCATGGATGTGCTCGGCGTCTACCACTCCCACCCCAATTCCCCCGCCCGCCCCTCCGAATACGACCGCGATCACGCCGCCTGGACCGCCTGGACCTACGTTATCATATCCGTCATAGACGGCAACCCCGCCGACTTGCGCGCCTGGAAGCTCGAAGACGACCGCAGCGCCTTCAGCGAGATAGAACTGGCGGTAGAAGTCGCAAGCTAAATCACCTCCGTAGGGTAGCCCCTACGCCCGATCCGCCCCTGCGCAATATCATGCATAATCAACAAATGAGAGGTAACAACATATGGCAACAATACTGATCCCGACTGCCCTCCGCCAGTACGCCGGGCAGCAGAACGAAGTGGCCGTCACAGGCACTACCGTAGACGAGGCGCTGGGTGCCCTCACCGAGTCCTACCCTGACCTTCGCAAACAGCTTTACAGCGAGGCCGGCAAGCTGCGCAACTTCGTCAACGTCTACCTGAACGAAGAAGACGTGCGCTATCTGCAAAAAGGCAACACCCCGGTCTCCGGCGACGACACCATATCGATCATCCCGGCCATCGCGGGCGGAAGCCTCCGAACCACCCTGTTCGGCGCTCGGCCCGCGCCTCAACCAGCAAATGGCAGCAGCGACGAACCGGAGCTATCCCACGAGGAGATCCGCCGCTACAGCCGCCACCTGATCGTCCCCGAAGTGGGTCTCGAAGGCCAGAAAAAGCTCAAGGCCAGTAGCGTTCTCCTCATAGGCGCGGGCGGTCTCGGCTCTCCCCTGGCCCTCTATCTCGCCGCCGCGGGCGTGGGCCGCATGGGCATCGTCGATTTCGATGTGGTTGACGAAAGCAACCTGCAGCGCCAGGTGATCCACGGCACCTCATCCGTCGGCACCTCCAAGCTCGAAAGCGCCAAACAGCGCATCCTCGACATCAACCCCTTCGTGCAGGTCGACACCTACCCCGTCCCCCTCTCCTCCGAGAACGCCCTCGACCTGCTCCGCCCCTACGATGTGATCGTAGACGGCACCGACAACTTCCCCACCCGCTACCTCGTAAATGACGCCTGTGTGCTCCTCGGCAAGCCCAACGTCTACGGCTCCATCTTCCGCTTCGAGGGGCAGGCCTCCGTCTTCTGGGCCGAGCAAGGCCCGTGCTACCGCTGCCTCTACCCCGAGCCGCCTCCCCCCGGCCTTGTCCCTTCCTGCGCTGAGGGCGGCGTGCTCGGCATTCTCCCAGGCACCGTCGGCACCATCCAGGCCACCGAGACGATCAAGCTCCTCCTCGGCATCGGCAAGCCCCTCATCGGCAGACTCCTCCTCTACAACGCCCTCAACATGGAGTTCCGTGAGCTAAAGCTGCGCAAAGACCCCGATTGCCCCATCTGCGGCGAGCACCCCACCGTCACCGAGCTAATCGACTACCAGCAGTTCTGCGGCATCGACCCCCGCACCGAGCGCGGCGAGACCGACCGCGACATCACCCCTCCCGAGCTTCACGAGCGCCTGGAGCGCGGCGATAACCTCGTCCTCCTCGACGTGCGCGAGCCAAACGAATGGAACATCGCGCATCTCGAAGGTGCCAGGCTGATCCCGGTAAACACCATCACCCAGCACGTACACGAGCTAAGCACCGCCGACGAAATCGTCCTCTACTGCAAAGCTGGCACCCGCAGCGCTCGCGCCCTCGGCCAGCTACGCGAGATGGGTTTCCGCAAGCTCTGGAACCTCAGCGGCGGCATCAACGCCTGGGCCGAGCAGGTTGACCCATCCATCCCGCGCTACTAGGAGCCACACCATGAGCAAGTCAACATCAACGGAGACCGAGCTTTGCAGCGACATCCCGTTGCCCATCGTCAAGCTCAACCGCTGGACCCTCCTGGCCGGAATCCTGGGTGGCCTCCTCCTGCAGCAGCCCCTCATAACCACCTTCCTCTTCGTGATCCTGCTCGGAGCGGTCCTCTACGGCCAGCGCGGCAGCCTCATCTTCCAGGTGGGCAAGCGCCTTCTCGCCTCCCGCATCGCCGGTGCCGAAGGCGAGGATCGCCGCCTCATGCGCTTCAACAATACCATCGCCGTGGTGCTCCTTGGCTTCGCGCAGGTCGCCTTTCTCGCAGGTCTGCCCATACTCGGCTGGGCCTTCGCTCTCATGGTAGCCGCTGCCGCTGCCGTCGCCCTCGCGGGCTTCTGCTTCGGCTGCTTCCTCTTCCTGCGCTTCAAGCTTTACCGCTACAGGCTGCTCGGTTCCAGATAAGGTATCCTGATGCACACGAACCCCAACCTATGCTTGTGTAAGAGGCTGGCCGAGCGTGCGTGTAGCCCGACCAGCCACAATTACTAGCCCAATCGCGATGCACGCTCGCGACCAATCATCGACCATCATCCAAACCAAATACCGGAGGACAAACACAGTGGGAACAGCAATCTCAAATAAGAACACGAGCGAAAACGTCGAATTCCCTGAATACGCCAGGCCCAACTCCCTCGTATCCACCCAGTGGGTGCAGGATCACCTCGACGACCCCAACATCAGGATCGTAGAGTCCGACGAAGACGTGCTCCTCTACGAGCAGGGCCACATCCCCGGCGCGGTCAAGCTCGACTGGCACACCGACCTCCAGGATCAGGTCAGGCGCGACTATGTCAACCGCTCCCGCTTCGAAGAGCTTCTCTCCGAGCGCGGCATAGGCAACCACACCACCGTCATCTTCTACGGCGACAAGAACAACTGGTGGGCCACCTATGCCCTCTGGGCCTTCCAGCTATTCGGCCACACCAACGCCAAGATCATGAACGGGGGCCGCCAGAAGTGGCTCGCCGAGGAGCGCCCCATCACCACCGAGGTGCCAACTTACCCAGCCACCGACTACAAAGCCCCTGAGCGCAACGACGCCGAGATCCGCGCCTTCCGCGATGAAGTGATCGCCCTCCTCGACCAGGACCGCAACGGCCTCAAGGAAGGCATCGCTCTGGTAGATGTCCGCTCCAACCCGGAATACACAGGCGAGACCATCCACATGGTCAACTATCCCCAGGAAGGCGCACAGCGCGGCGGCCACATCCCCGGCGCGCGCAACATCCCCTGGGCCACCGCAGTCCGCGAAGACGGCACCTTCAAAAGCCCCGAAGAGCTACAGCAGATCTACGGCAACCAGGGCGTAACCCCCGACAAGGATGTAGTAGCCTACTGCCGCATAGGCGAGCGCTCCTCCCACACCTGGTTCGTCCTAACCTACCTGCTTGGCTACCCCAAAGTCCGCAACTACGACGGCAGTTGGACCGAATGGGGCAACCTCGTAGACGTCCCAATAGAAAAAGGCCAACCAGCGTAAAGGGGGTGCAGGAGCGCCAACCCCTAATCTGAAAAGGCTGAAAAATGGCGGCTCCGCCGCCATTTTTCAGCCTTTTCAGATCGCCCCTCCCCAATCGGGAGGGGTTGGGGAGGGTCCTAAAAGGGCACCTTATCCCCTAGCCCAAACTCCCCATGAATCGCCCGAATAGCCCGCTCCGCATCCCCGGCGGACAGCACAAACGACAGGTTCAACTCCGACGACCCCTGCGCGATAGCCAGCACCTCCATCCCCTCCCTCCCCAGCAGTGAAAACACCCGCCCCGCCACCTCAGGCTTCCCCCTCATCCCCGACCCGATCACCGCCACAATCGACACCCCACCTCGCACATCTATCCCCTCGATCAGCCCGTGATCGATCTCCACAGCGAACGCCTCGCCCAGCGCCCGTGATGCCCTCGTCCCCAACCTCTCCTCAATAACCAGACAAATATTATACTCAGACGACGACTGCGAGATCATCAACACGTTGATCTTCTCATGCGCCACCGTAGAAAACACCCGCGCCGCCACCCCCGGCAGCCCGATCATCCCCTTCCCCTGCACGGTCAGCAACGCTAACAAAGAAATAGCCGTGATAGCCCGCACCGGACGATCCACCTCAGGAGCGCTCGCCACGATGCAGGTCCCTGGGTGCTCAGGCTCGAAGCTATTGCGAATATACACCGGGATCCCCTGCTCCACAGCCGGCGCAATCGTCCGGGGGTGCAGCACCTTCGCCCCAAAATACGAAAGCTCCGCCGCCTCCAGATAAGATATCTGAGGCAGCGTGCGCGCCTCCGCCACCACCCGTGGGTTAGCCGTCATCATCCCGTTCACATCCGTCCAGATGATGATCTCACGCGCCCCCAGCAAGCTCCCCACAATCGAAGCCGAATAGTCCGACCCCCCGCGCCCCAGCGTCGTAGTGATCCCTTCCTCCGTAGCCCCGATGAACCCCGTCACCACCGGCACCACTCCACTCTCCAGCAATGGCCCAAGCACACCCCTAATCTTCTCCCCCGACTTCTCCAGCAAAGGATACGCACTCCCGAACGCCCCATCCGTCACCAGGAACCGCGTTGCCTCCACCGCCTCCGACTTCAACCCCGCCCCCCGGATGGCCGCCGCCACCAACCTGCACGACAGCCTCTCCCCTATCGCCGCCACATAATCAAGCGTGCGCGGCGTGACCTCACCCAGTATCCCGATGCTCTGGACGAAGCTCTGAAACTCCCCCACCAGCGCCTGCACCTCCCCATGCAGCGCCGCCTTCTCGGCACCCAGCCCCAACCCCTCCACCATCTCGAAGTGCAGCTTCTGCACGTTCAACACCAGTTGCAGCGCGTCAAAGCTCTGCCGGGCCGCTGCCTTCCGGGCCGCTTCCAGCAGCGTGTCAGTCACCCCCGATACCGCCGACACCACCACCACCACACCCTCAGACCCCGCCTGCGCCGCTACGATCCGCGCCGCCCCCATGATCCTCTCCGCGCTCCCCACCGAGGTCCCGCCGAACTTCATCACAATCAAAGCGCGCTCCCCCTCGGCTCCAGCGTAAGAATATCCGCAAGCACCCCCGCTGCCGTCACCTCCGCCCCCGCCCCGCGTCCCCTCACCGCCAGCGGCTGCTCCCCGTAAAACCGGGTGTGGAACACAAACAGACTCTCCGTGCCGGTCAAACTCCCAGCCAAACTCTGCGCCCCCACCTCCTGCAAAGCCACCCGCGCCCCGGTCCCATCTATCCGCGCCAAAAACCTCAATACCCCTCCCCGCTCCTTCGCCTCCCTCACCCTCTCCCCATATTCGCCATCCGCCTCCGGCAACCTCTCCCAGAACTCATCCAGCGTCACCCCCTCCAACCCCGCAGGCACCAGCGTCTCCACCTCAATATCCCCCATATCCAGCCGCATACCCAATTTCCTTGCCAGGATCAGAGCCTTGCGCCGCGCATCCACCCCCGCCAGGTCGTCCCGCGGGTCAGGCTCCGTATACCCCATCCTCTGTGCCTTCCGCAACGCCTCGCTGAACGCCACCCCGTTCTGTATCTCCGTACACACAAACTCAAGCGTGCCGCTGATCGCCGCCTCGATAGCCGTCACCTCATCCCCTGCCGACAACAACCTATCCAATGTCACGATCACGGGCAGCGCCGCCCCCACCGTGGTCTCATACAGCACCCGCCCCCGCCCATCACCCATAAGCGCGTCATACCGCGCCTGCGGCTCGGCCAGCGCCCACTTATTGCAAAGCACGACATGCCAACCCCGCTCCCGCGCCTCCAGCATAGTCTCATACGCCCCGCGCTCTGCCGTCACGTCCACCACCGCTTGCTCGGCCTCCACACCCTCCTCAAATACCGCGCTCAGCGATGGGAGCCCTCCACCCTCCGACGCCACAAATCGAGCCTCCGGCCACTTCCCCGCCATCTCCCTCAACGATTGCCCGCCCCGCTTCCCATCCAGCACCGCCACAAGCGCCTCACGCGGCCAGGCCCCCGGCAACACGACCATCCCCGACCTATCCGCCAACGCCCGGTACCCAAGCCACGGATACCGATCGGCCACGCGCAAATAACGTCCAAGCAGCGCCTGCCCCACGCCTCCAAGCCCCAACTGAATCAATAGCAGCTTCTCTCCGCCCATATCAGTCCAGCATCCCCCTGGCCCGCAGCAACTCCGCGATCAGCACCACGCCGCCCGCCGCCCCGCGCACCAAATTATGCCCAAGCAGCGCGAACTTGTAATCCAACAGCGGGCAAGGCCGCAATCTCCCCACCACCGTAGCCATCCCGCCTCCCGTATCCCGGTCAAATCGAGGCTGCGGGCGATTCGGCTCCGGCCTGAAAACCACAGGCTGCGCGGGCGCGCTCGGCAGCCCTATCTCCTGAGGCCATCCCCGCCATTCCGCCCAACAGTCAACCACATCCTGCTCTCTCACCTTCGTCCCCAATTCCACCGACACCATCTCCAGGTGCCCATCGGTGGTGGGCACCCGCGTGCACTGCGCGCTGATCTTCATGCCAGCAGGAGGCTCAAGCCTCCCCTCACCCTCCACCAACCTGCTCAACAATTTAAGCGGCTCGGTCTCCATCTTATCTTCCTCACCGCCGATATAGGGCACCACGTTATCCAGAATATCCAGCGCCGACACCCCGTTATATCCCGCCCCCGAAAGCGCCTGAAGCGTAGTCACAAACACCCGCTTCACCCCGAACGCCCGGTGCAAAGGCGCGAGCGCCAGCGTCATACCGATAGTCGAGCAATTGGGGTTCGTCACAATATACCCCCGCCACCCACGGTTCTCTTGCTGCTTCTCCACCAGCACCACATGCTCAGGGTTGACCTCAGGCACGATCAACGGCACGTCCTCATCCATCCTGTGCGCGCTCGCGTTCGACACCACCACAAGCCCCGCCTCAGCCAACCTCGGCTCCAACTCGCGGGCCGCATCCGCCGGAAGCGCGCTGAATATCACCCGGCACCCCTCGAACGACCCCGGCTCCGACTCCACCAGCACGCTATCCACCAACCGCGCCTCCAGCGCTCCCCATGCAGCGGGCGCGGGCCGCAGCGCATCCCCATACCGCTGCCCCACCGTGCGCGCCGACCCCGACATAGCCGCCACCTCAAACCACGGGTGATCATTGAGCAAGCGCACAATCCGCTGCCCCACCATCCCCGTAGCACCCAGCACACCAACCGCGATCTTCCCCATATTGCCATCCCCATTTCCAGATTAAAGGCGCACAAGCACCCGACGCGAGAAGAGCTTCCACAACGAAGGCCGCCATGCCAGTGCTTCCTCGCACCAAGTCGTTAATTATAGCACATGCCGCTGATCGATCACCTCCCTCCACAAGCCCTCAACCAGAGCAAGTGCAAGGTCGGTGCTCAGCACACCAAGCTCGGGTTTGTCATTCCGAGATTGGATGCGTCATTCCGAGATTGGATGCGTCATTCCGAGATTGGATGCGTCATTCTGAACGAAGTGAAGGATCTAAAATGCCAGGCAGGACACCCATTGTGGGGAATATCATCGCATAAAGATAAAGCCTGTAGGGGCATCCACCAGCGATACCCCAATGGATTGCCAACAAAGCCAAAGTCCCGTAGGGACTCTAGAGAGTAGCCCAGGGCGTAAGCCCTGTGGATGATATGCCACCCAAGCAAGTAGTCCCGTAGGGACGTAAGAGCATCGCATCACACATCACCGGAATGCCTAAGCAGAGGAAGAACAAACAACAAACAATCTTGGCGCCCTTCGCCCAACTTCGCATCTTCGTGTTCCAAAGACCCATTCCCCACTCGATACTAAAAAACCATACTTAAGTACACCCCAATATGTGTCCAATTCTCCCCATCTATTGCCATATAGTTAATGAAGGGCAGAAATAACCAAAAATCCTACAGAGGATGACGAAACCACAACAGAAGCGTAAACTATTGGGAAAGCAAAACCTCGCATACACAACCCGCCCCACAAAAAGAGAGCACTCATGACACCACAGACCCAACAATCAAGCACCACCAACTCCAACATAGAACCCTCCCCATCCCGCGCCGAGCCAATCGACCGCCTGAGAGACGACGTGCGACTCCTCGGAGGTCTCGTTGGCGAAGTCCTCCGTGAGCAAGGCGGAGAAGAGCTATTTCGAGACGTAGAGTATCTGCGAACAGGTGCCATCGAGATACGTAGCGGCACCGGTCCCAGCAAGGACAAAGAAGCCGCCCTCCTAGCATGGGTCCAATCCCAATCCACCGAGCAACTGCAGCGCCTGGTGCGCGCTTTCAGCGTCTACTTCCATCTCATCAACGTCGCCGAGCAACACCACCGCGCCCGCACCCTCCTCGAACGCGAGCAGACCGAAAGGCCCCTCCGTGAATCGATAGCCGCAGGCGTGCAAGCTGTTCGCAGCAAAGGGATCCCCAAAGAGACCCTGGCCGACGACCTGGGCAAGCTCGATGTCCACCCCGTCTTCACCGCCCACCCCTCCGAATCCCGGCGCCGCACGATGCTCCTTCATCTGGAGCGCGCCACGATCCTGATCTACAGGCTCGAAAACCTCCCTCCCGGCCCAAGCCGCGAAGCCCTGCTCGACGAGCTACGCACCTGCATAACGATCATCTGGCAGACAGCCGAAACCCGCGCCGAGCGCCCTTCCGTGCTCGATGAGGTGCGCAGCGTCCTCTACTTCTTGGCGGGCAACGGCTACAAAGTAGCCCCCCGCGTCCAGCGCGCCGTCGAAAACGCTTATGGTGAAGAAGTGCACCCTGGCAGGCTCCCTGTCTGCCTCCAGTTCGGCTCCTGGGTCGGCGGCGACCGCGACGGCAATCCCAACGTCACCCCCGATGTAACCCGTGCAGCCGCCCGCATGTCGCGCGCCGCCGTGCTCATGCGCTACCGAGAAGAGGTACGCACCCTTGGCCGCACCTTCAGCATCTCCGCCCGCCTGGCAGGATGCTCCCCCGAACTGATGGCCTCCGTCGAAAAAGACCGCGTGGAGATGGGCCAGCTCCCCGTGCAAGAGTGGGCCGACGAGCCTTACAGGCGCAAATTCGGCCTGATCGGCGAGCGTCTCCGCCGCACCGAAGCAGGCGAGCGCGGCGGCTACACCGACCCCTCCCAACTTCTCACCGACCTCGAAATGGTCCGCGCCAGCCTCGAATCACATGGCGGCCACCGCATAGCCCACGGCCCCTTGCTCGACCTCATCAGGCGCGTGCAGATATTCGGCTTCCACCTCGCCGAGCTTGAGATCCGCCAGCACGCCGGCCGCCACACCTCCGCCGTCGCCGAGCTACTCGGTCTCTCCGGCTTCTCCGGCTACGAAGCCCTCGGCTACGACCAACGCCGAGCTATCCTTGAGGAGCGATTGGTTGGCCCCCCGCTCTCCCCAGCCGCTAACGCCCTCTCCCAACCCACCCGCGAGGTGCTCGACTCCTTCAAGGCCATTGTCGACATCCAGCAAATGGGCGGCGAGCGCGCCTGCCGCACCTGCATAGTCTCGATGGCCCGCGCCGCCAGCGATGTCCTCTCCGTCCTCTTCCTCGCTCGCGAGGCAGGGCTTTACAGGTGGGACAGCGCCCGATCCCGGCCACACGTGAAGCTCGACGTAGTCCCCCTCTTCGAGCAGATCCACGAGTTGGCGACCTGCGGCGAGATAATGCGTGAGTTGTATGCAAGCCCTGCCTACAGGGCCGCTCTCAAGGCCAGGGGCAACCGCCAGCAGATCATGATTGGCTATTCCGACAGCAACAAAGACGGCGGCTATCTCGCTGCCACCTGGGGCGTCTACAACGCTCAGCAGATGCTCGCTCAAGCTTCAAAGGACGCAGGTATCGAGCCTATCATCTTCCACGGCAGGGGCGGAGCCGTAGGCCGTGGAGGTGGGCCAACCGGGCGCGCCATCATGGCCCGACCGCCCGCCGCCCGCAACCCCAGCTTCAAAGTAACCGAGCAGGGCGAGATGATCTTCGCCCGCTACGGCAACCTCACCCTGGCCGAGCGCCACTTCGAACAGGTAATCCACGCCCTCCTGATCTCCTCCTTCGGCCCCTACACCCAGGACGGTAAGCGCGAGCCGCCACAAGCGTGGCTGCAAACCATGCAGCGCATGGCCGATCTCGCCAAAAGCAAATACGAAGCTCTCATAAAAGGCTCCCCCAACTGCCTCCGCTTCTTCAGGCAGGCCACGCCCTTCCCTGAGCTTGGCACGCTCAACCTAGCCTCCCGCCCGGTAAGCCGCGTCGGCATCGACACCCAGGACATCGAGCTTGAGAACCTGCGGGCCATCCCCTGGGTCTTTAGCTGGACCCAGGCCCGCCTCACCGTGCCCGGCTGGTTCGGCCTCGGCACCGCCCTCACCGCCGAGATCCGGAGGAGCGGCCTTGAAGTCCTGCAAACTATGTACCGCGAGTGGGCGTTCTTCGGCTCCGCCATCGACAACGCCCAGTACAGCCTCGCCACCGCCGACATGGCTACCGGCAGGCGCTACTCAACCTTGTCCAACGATGGCGGCGACACCTTCCCACAGATCGAGGAGGAGTACAACCGCACAGTGCAAGCAGTGTTACAGGTAACCGGCCAGAAAGAGCTACTATACAAATCGCCCATCCTCGCCCGCTCGATCAAGCTCCGCAACCCCTACGTCGACGCCCTCCACCTCGCCCAGATAGCCCTCCTCAGGCGCTATCGCGACCTAACCGCAGGCGCCCCCAAAGAGGAACGCGAAACCCTGCTCGACGCCGTCCATCACAGCATCAACGGCATAGCGGCGGGCCTGCAAACCACCGGCTGATACGCTACAGGCAAGACCCACGCTGATCACCGTCCCCACTTCGTGCTAGAATAGGGTGGCTTTGACCAAAAATGTTTTGAGGCAGTGCCAATGACGAACTTCGAGCGGGTGCGGGCGTCATAGGCGCGATCCACCTGGCTCTGGACCATCTTTTCGTGGTTGAAGGCACAAGGAGAGTAACTGCATGACCTCTGCGCAGGCGCTAAACAGCAACACCATTACCTACGAACAACTCGCGAAAACGATAGACCACTCACTACTCAAGCCCGAGCTAACCGAAGCAGATGTGATCGCGGGCTGCGAGTTGGCGATGAAATACCACGTGGCGTCGGTGTGCGTGAAGCCCTGCCACGTACAACTGGCAACTCAACTACTGGCAGGGTCCGATGTGGCGGTTGGCACCGTGGTCGGTTTCCCCCACGGCAACTCCAGGATCGCCACTAAAGTCTTCGAGACCGAGCTTGCCCGCGCCGATGGCGCGACCGAGATAGACATGGTACTGAACATCGGCGAATTGCGGTCGGGCCACGCCAACTACATCCGTGACGAAATACGCGCGGTCGTACATGCGGCCCACCCCAGGGCAATCGTGAAGGTCATATTCGAGAACGCCTACCTCACCGACGAAGAAAAGGTGCTCGCCTGCACGCTCAGCGAAGAAGCGGGCGCAGACTTCGTGAAAACCTCCACCGGCTTCGCCCCCACCGGGGCAACAGTGGAGGACATTAAGTTGATGCGCGCATCGGCCGGCCCCCATATACAGGTGAAGGCGGCCCACGGAGTGCGCACTCTTGACCAGCTATTGGCGGTGATCGATGCCGGTGCCACCCGGTCGGGCGCGACGGCCACAGCCGACATCCTCGATGAGTTCAAACAACGACACGGAGGTTAGCCATGACAAATTCAAGGTGGCGAGTAGGTGTCATAGGTACGTTGAGGCATCGGGCCCGCCCACGTTGAGGCATTGCGACGCCTGGGCATTGAAGTTGTGGCGCTGGCCGGGCACGGTCCCGAACGAACCGCCGAAAAAGCCCGACAGTTCCACATCACCCGCTCATACGGCTCAGCCGAGGAGATGATAGCCGATCTCGATATAAACGTCGTACACATCACCTCGCCCAACCATCTCCACTTCCCGCACGCCAAGGCTGCCCTTCTGGCGGGCAAGCACGTGATCTGCGAAAAGCCTCTCGCGATGAACTCTCAGGAATCCGGCGAGCTAGTGAGACTGGCGAAAGAGAAGAAGCTGGTAAAGGTCGTCAACTTCAACATCCGCTATTATCCCCTCTCCCACCAGGCGCGGGCGATGGTGCAGAACGGCGACCTCGGCGATGTCTATATCGTTCAAGGCTCCTATCTCCAGAACTGGCTGCTGCTGCCAACCGATTGGAACTGGCGTCTGGAGCCTGAGTTGGGCGGCGACGTGCGGGTGGTCGGCGACATAGGCTCGCACTGGATCGATCTCACCACCTTCATCACCGGCCTCACAATCGAATCCGTTTGCGCCGACTTCGGCACCTTCCCACCCATCCGCAAGAAACCCACCCGCTCCGTCTAAACCCTCGGCAGCAAAATGCAACCCCCCTCCCATTACATCGAACAACCCATCCACACCGAGGATTACGCCGGCGTCCTGATCAGATACGAAAATGGAGCGCGCGGCGTAATGACGGTATCTCAGGTGAGCGCCGGGCGCAAGAACCGTCTGCACTACCAGATCGACGGCGCAAAGGCATCCGTCGCCTGGGATGGAGAAAAGCCTAACGAGCTAGGGGTGGGCCACCGCGAGCGCTCCAATGAGATCCTCCTGAAAGACCCCGCCCTGCTGGCACCCGAAGCCCAACGAATAGCCTCCTACCCAGGCGGCCAGGCCGAAGGCTTCCCCGACACCTTCAAGAGCCTCTACAAAGCGGTGTACGGCTACCTCGAAGCAGGAGATCCTGAAGCCAAGCCCCACTTCCCAGCCTTCCAGGACGGCCATCGCGGCCTGCAAGTAAGCGAAGCGATCCTGCAAGGCGCACAAGAAAACCGCTGGGTAAAAGTAAAACGTGATGAGTGATACGTGACAACGCAGGACGAACGACGGAAAATACGCAGTACGCAACACGCAGTACGCAACACGCAGTACGCAACACGCAGTACGCAACACGCAGTACGCAGTACGCAACACGCAGTACGCAACACGCAGTACGCAACACGCAGTACGCAGTACGCAGTACGCAGTACGCAGTACGCAGTACGCAGTACCCCACGATTCACGTCCGTCCTTCGCCCCCCAGAAAGGAGCACCATGAAACTAGGTCTGATGAGCGCTGCCTTCCCGAATATGTCTTTGGAGCAATTGGCAGAGTGGACCTCAGGCAACGACTTCCAGATGCTGGAGCTTGCTTGCTGGCCGCCGGGCAAGGCCGAGCGCCGCTACGCAGGGGTCACTCATATCGACGTAACAGATATGTCGGCAAGCAAAGCATCCGGTATCCTGGACTTGCTGGAACGGCACGATCTGCAAATCTCCTCGCTGGCCTACTACCCCAACCCCCTTCACCCCGATCTCGACCACCGAAAGACAGTGATCGACCACCTCAAAAAGGTCATCGTAGCCGCCGAGCAACTGAAAGTGCCAATCGTAGGCACCTTCGTAGGGCGCGACCAGCACAAAACCATCGAGGCCAACTTCGACGAATACGAAAAGGTATGGCCTCCAATAGTGAAATTCGCCAACGATCACGGCGTAAAGATAGCCATCGAGAACTGCCCTATGCTCTTCACCAACGATGAATGGCCGGGCGGCAACAACCTGGCTACCACACCCGCTATCTGGCGCGAGATGTGGGAGATCATCCCCGACGCCAACTTCGGCCTCAACCTCGACCCATCGCACCTCCTCTGGCAGATGATCGACTACTTGCGTGTGGTTTACGATTTCGGCCCGCGCATCTTCCACGTCCACGCCAAGGACATGCGCATCGATCACGAGCAGTTGTACCAGCGCGGTATACTATCATTAGGCATGGGCTGGGAGATCCCGCGCCTCCCCGGCCTGGGCGAGGTCAAATGGGACCAGTTCATAAGCGCGCTCTACGCGGTGGGCTATGATTACGTGGTAAGTATCGAGCACGAAGACCGTGCCTTCGAGAAAACCGAAGATCTGGTCAAGCGTGGCCTACTGATTGGCCGCGACGCCCTGAAGCCCTATATCCACTAGGAAGACGGTAGTCCGCAGTCGGGAGTCGGTAGTTAGAACCAAAAACCAGGAACTTGGAACTTGGAGCTATAACCGTCCTCCGACTACCGACTACCGACTGCGGACTACCACCACCAAAATCATGTTCTCCAGCTCGACACCGAGGTACGAGCTACTGCTCCGTACCAAGCTTGCACCACCCCAGTTGCACAGTCGCGTGCTGGGGCGACCTGCCCTGGGCGCTTTACTGCGCGAATCCCTGCATTACCGCCTGACCATAGTCCACGCGGGCACCGGCTACAGCAAGACCACGGCCCTTGCTTCTCTCGATACAGGCCACCCTCCTCTCTTCTGGTACAGCCTCGGTGATACCGACGCCGACCCCCAACGCTTCCTCTCCTATTTAATAGCAGCCTTCAGCGTGCGCCTGCCCAACCTATCCGACCTGCCACTCGCAGTTCTGCAAGAGCGCGGCAGCGAGGGCACTATGGATGCCTGGAATCAGGCGTTGGACGCCCTCATCAACACCCTCTCCGACATCCTGGAGGAACCTTCCCTGCTCGTGCTCGACGACTACCACTTCGTGGCAGCCTCACCCGAAATCAACAGCCTCGTCGAGCACCTCCTTGATTACCTGCCCCCCAACCTGCGCATCATAATTTCATCCAGGCACATGCCGCCAATGGACAGATTGGTAGCGTGGCGGGTGCGCGGCGAGGTGCTCGATATCAATCGCGATGCCCTCGGCTTCAATATAGAAGAAGTGAAGGCCCTCTTCCGCGACGTATACGGCATGCAACTGGACGAGCAAGCCTGCGCGGCCCTCCTCCAGAAGACCGAGGGTTGGCCTATCGCTCTGCAACTCGCCTGGCAGGGCCTTCGCGGCAGCGCCGCACGAGGTACCTCACAACTCCTTGAACAAGGCTCCACATCCCTGAACGCACTGTTCGATTATCTCGCCTCCGAAGTACTGAGCGCCCAGCCAGACGACATCGCCACTTTCCTCCGCGAGACCTCGATCCTGCGCCAGCTTACACCCGCCGCCTGCGACGCGGTCAGAGAGCGCACCGGCAGCGCCGCCATGCTCGACAGGCTCATGGAGCTAGACCTTTTCGTAGTCGCCCTCGGTAACGCATCCGGAAGGCACTACCGCTACCACCACCTCTTCCACGATTTCCTGCGCCAGCAAGCCTCCCGCGACCCAGCTACTGCCCGCACCCTGCACGAGCGAGCCGCCGGATACTTCGCCTCGATAGGCGACTACGAAGAGGCCATCTACCACCGTCTCGCAAGCGGCGACCTGCAAAGGGTGGCATCCGCCATCGAGCAGGCAGGCGATACAGCCCTGCGCGCCGGTTGGCTCGACACAGTAGCCACCTGGATCGATGCACTCCCACCTGCCGTGCTCGAAAGCCACCCCCTGCTACAAGCCTACCTGGGCGACATCTATCGCATGCGCAGCCGGTTTGAGGAAGCCCTCGGTTGGTACACACAGGCAGAGAGCATGTGGCGAGCACGCAACGATCCCGCAGGCGTCAGCCGCGCCCTCAGGGGGCAGGCCCTCGTCTATCTCGACACTGTTCGTCCCGCCAAGGCCGAGAGCCTGCTTGAAGAAGCCCTCAGGCTGATCGAGGGCCTGGAGGATCGCGAGAGCCGCGCCCGCTTGCTGGAGCTACTGGCCGAAAACAAGCTCAATATGGGCAAGCCCGCCGAAGCTGAGACCCTGCGAGCCGAGGCAAGGGCTTTGCGCGAGGAAGGCCCCGGCGAGGACGCCCTCAGCGTGCGCGTCAAGCTCCGCACGGGCAGGCTCGACGAAGCTCAGCGCATTCTTGAGCGTTGGGTAGAGACTGAGCGTGAGGAAGTAGCGCAGGGCCAGGTCCACCCGCCACGCTCTCACCGCGAGACCCTGCTGATTCTATCCCTGATCCAATCCTTCCGAGGTCAGAAGGAGCGCGCATTCGAGCTTGCCCAGGAAGGGATCACAATAGGATCTGTCCTCAACTCACCTTTCGTCACCGCCGTTGGGCACGCCCGCCTCGGCCACGCCTGGCAATTGCGCGGTCTCGCAGGCACCGAGGAAGCGATAGCCTGCTACAACCGGGGCGTTGCCCTCGGCGACCAACTCGCCGTAAAGAGGATACGCGCCGAGGCAATGTGGGGCCTCACTCGCGCCTACGGCTTCTCCGGCGACCTCGTATCGGCGGAAAAAGCAGCCGCCGAGGGCGTGGAGATCGGCAAGTGGGCCGGCGACGCCTGGATCGTCGCCCTCATCGAGCTGGCGCTTGGCTCCAGCTATGTGCTTGCAGAGCAGGCAACCCAGGCGCTCGATCTCCTTTCAAGGGTGGTGGTTGCCTTCCGCGAGTGCGGCGATGGCTTCGGCAGGGCCGCCACCCGCATCTGGCTCGCCCTCGCTTACGACGCGCTGGGCCAGAGCGAACTTTGCAACGCCTCTATCGACGATGCCCTGACGCTGTGCGAGACGCACAAATACGGCTTCCTCTTCACAGCCCCCAGCTTGCTCGGCCCGCCCGACGTGCGGCGGTTGGTGCCCCTGTTAGAAAGGGCAAGAGATGGCCGCCGCAACCGGGCCTACGCCACCCATCTGCTCGGCGAGCTTGGGTTAGCAGAGGTTCACGCCCACCCAGGCTACCAGCTACGCGTTCACACACTCGGCACATTCCACGTGTTCAGGGGCGAAGCCGAAGTTGAGACGCGCGATTGGCAGCGCGACAAGGCGCGTCAGCTTTTCCAGTTGCTCCTCACCCAGCGTGGAGGCTGGCTCCAGCGCGACGAGATCGTAGAGCGCCTCTGGCCCAACCTTTCGCCCGAAGCAGCCTTGCGCGACTTCAAAGTCGCCCTCAACGCCCTCAACCGCGCCCTCGAACCCGGACGCACTACCGACTCGCCTTTCGCGTTCATCGTGCGCGACGGCGTCTCCTATCGCTTGCGCCCCGAAGCCGACCTCTGGCTAAATTCGGCCCAGTTCGAGGCAGAGTCTCAGGCTGGCCTGCGCTCGGCGAACCAGGACGAACGCGACCAAGCCATAGCACACTTGCAGGACGCCCTCGATCTTTATAGCGGCAACTACCTGCCCGATGCCCTCTATGACGATTGGGCCAGCGGCGAGCGCGAGCGCCTCCTCTCTCTTTTCCTGCGCGCAGCCGACAAACTGGCGGGCATGCTCGTGGAGAGCGGTCACTATACGCAAGCGCTCGATATTTGCGGCAGAATCCTCGGCTACGACCCCTGCTGGGAGCGCGCCTACCGCTGGCTCATGCTCGCCTACGCCCGCCAGGGAGATCGCACCCTCGCTCTGCGCACCTACAGGCGATGCGCCACCACCCTTCAGGCCGAGCTTGGCGTCGAACCTGCCCCCGCCACCATGGCCCTCTACGACCGCATCCTCCAATCCGAGGAACTTCCGGTAACTATCGGCTGAGCCGCTCATACTGTTGTAACCGATTTGTAACCGGCGTGTGACCCCCCTCTGTTAAGCTCACCTGGCTGGAATCGCCGTACCATACTGTGCGGCCCTGTTTGGTTTGGCCGGCTCCCTCAGTCGGCCAAACCACTAGCCTGGAGACGCGAGTGGACCAGGAGGCAAAAGTTACTTCGTTCGTTGTGCGCTTCGTTTACGAGGAGCCTCATGACCAACCCAACGAAGGAGCAGGCCATTGGTATAGCGTCGTCCGGCATGTGCAGTCTGACACCGAGCGGCGCTTCACGCGCTGGGAAGATGTCGTACTTTTCCTCCAGCAATACGTTGACCTGAGCAAAGGCGCGAAGGATGAATGATACGTCAGTCGGCATCGTTGCCGCAGGCGCATACATACCCAAAAATCGCATCACCGCCGCAGAGATAGCCGAACGCACGGGCATCCCTGAAGGGATCATCGTGACCAAGTTCGGCCTGAACGGCAAGCCCCTTCCCGGCCCCGACGACCACCCGAACGCTATGGCCGTGTGGGCAGCCCAGGATGCCCTCTCTCAGTCCGGCATAAACCCCCAGGATATAGACGTGGTGCTCTGCACCACCGAGGAGTACAAAGAGTACCCTCTCTGGACCGCCGGCATCAAACTCGCCTACGACATCGGCGCGCACCGTGCCTGGGCCGTTGACGTGCAGATGCGCTGCGGCACCACAGTGGCCGCCCTGCGCATGGCTAAAGCCCTCATGATAGCCGAACCGAACGTGCGCACCGTCCTGATCGCAGGCGGCTATCGCAACGGCGACCTCGTCGACTACTCCAACCCGCGCTCCCGCTTCCTGATCAACCTGAGCGCGGGCGCGGGAGCCCTCCTCCTCCAGCGCGATTACCCTCGCAATCATCTCCTCGGCAGCGCGGTAATAGTAGATGGCTCATTCTCCCTCGACGTAATAGTGCCCGCCGGGGGCACTGTCGAGCCGCTAACGCCGGAGGGGATAGCCTCACATCGCAACCTGCTGGAGGTGCCCGATCCTGAGGGCATGAAAGAGCGCCTGGACAAGCCCTCTATGGAGAACTTCCTGCGCGTGATAGATATGGCCCTGGCCGAGAGCGGCTACACCCGCAAAGACGTAGGCTACCTCAACATCCTTCACATGAAACGGTCGGCACACGACTTCGTGCTCAACGAGCTTGGCCTGCGCCAGGACCGGACCTACTACTTATCCGATTTCGGACATATAGGCCAGCAGGATGCGATGGTCTCGATCAAGAGGGGTCTGGAGTCCGGCAGGCTCAAAGATGGCGACATTATGGTAATAGTGGCAGCCGGTATCGGCTATGCCTGGGGAGCGAGCGTGATCAAATGGGGACCAGATTCTCACTAGAAGATAGGGTGGCTATCATAACAGGCGGAGCAAACGGCATCGGTCGCCAGACCGCCCTCCTTTTTGCCGAGGTGGGCGCTGCCGTGGTCGTCTGGGATATGGCAGAAGAAGCAGGCGAGGCACTGGTACAAGAAATAGGCGGTAGAGAGGGCAAAGCAGCCTTCTTCCGCACAAACGTCACCTCGCAAGAGGATGTAGAGAAGTCAGTGCAGGCCACCCTCGAACGCTTCGGCAAGATCGACATCCTGATCAACAACGCCGGCATCACCCGCGATGCCCAGCTACTGCGAGTGAAGGACGGTCAAATAGCGGGCAAGATGAGCGAAGCCGAATTCGATGCCGTAATAGCGGTCAACCTCAAGGGTGTCTTCAACTGCACGCAAGCGGTTGTGCCCCACATGATCGAGAAGGGCTATGGCCGCATCGTAAGCGCCTCGTCCGTAGTCGGCATCTACGGCAACTTCGGCCAGACCAACTACGTGGCAAGCAAAGCAGGCGTGATCGGCATGACCAGGGTGTGGGCCAGGGAGCTAGGCAAGCGCGGCATCACCGCCAACGCCGTGGCCCCCGGCTTCATCGGCACCGATATGGTGCAGGCCATGCCTGAGCAGGTGCTAGAGGGCATGGTCCAGCACACCCCCGTAGGCAGGCTCGGTATTCCCGAAGACGTTGCATACGCATACCTCTTCCTCTCCTCCACAGAGGCAGGCTTCATAAACGGAGCAGTAATAAGCGTGGATGGCGGCCTGGTAGTCGGCACATGATCTCAACTCCTTGAGATAGGAAGCAACCAGAGAAGAAACCAGATGTACATCGGAGATTGGCTAGCACGGCGAGAGATGCTTTCGCCCAATAAGGTAGCTCTGCTGGACGCCCAGCACGACTACAAGCCCATTACCTTCCGCGAGTGGAACCGGTCGGCCAACCGCACCGCCAACTGGCTCGCCGCCCTCGGCGTCAAGCAGGGCGACCTCGTCGCCGTCCTCTCCATGAACTGCGTCGAATACCTCGATATCTGGTTCGCGTGCGGCAAGCTTGGCGCGATCATGCAAACCCTCAACTGGCGTCTGTCGGTAAGGGAGTTAGCGGCTCTGCTGAATGACGTTACCCCCAAATTGCTCCTCTACGGCCCCGATTTTGCCGCAACCATCGAAACCGTCCGCGCCGAGGTACCTGGCATAGCTACCTATGCCGCCATTGACAACGATACCCTGGCCTCTGATCGTGATTACAGTCTGGCAGAGCGTGAGAGTTGCCCTGACAACGCTCCACCCCCCGTTGAGCTAACCTGGGACTCGCCGTGGGCTTTGTGCTACACAGGAGGCACCACCGGCCTGCCCAAAGGCGCTATCCTCACGCACGGCAATATCGCCTGGAACTCCATTAACACCATCGTTAGCTGGGGCGTCTTCCCGACAGATCGCACCATCCTCAACGCTCCCCTCTTCCACACCGGCGGCCTCAACGTGCTCACCGCGCCCCTGGTACACGTAGGCGGTACATCTATCGTCTGCCGCGAGGTCGACATCGAGCAGATGTTCAACCTGATCGAGCAGATGGACGTCACTATCTATTTCGGCGTCCCCACCATGTTCATCGCCCAGCAGGCCCACCCCAGGTGGGCCAACGCCGACTTCTCCCGATTGAGATGGGTTATCAGCGGTGGCGCGCCCTGCCCGCCCCCCATCTTCGAGAGGTGGTGGGAGCGAGGCGTCGATTTCAAGATGGGCTACGGCCTCACCGAATCGGGCCCCAACACCTTCTGGATGAGCGCAGAGAACGCCCGCCGCAAACCCGGCTCGGTGGGCATACCGATGTTCTACTCAGACGTGAAAGTGGTGCGCACCAGCGGCGAGACCTGTGACCCCGACGAGTTAGGCGAGCTACTGATCCGCGGTCCCCATGTAGTCCCCGGCTACTGGAACCACCCTGAGGAGACCGCCAAAGCCTTCGAGGGAGGCTGGCTGCACACGGGCGACCTCGCCCGCTACGACTCAGAGGGCTTCTACTACATAGTAGGCCGCTCCAAAGAGATGATCATATCCGGCGGCGAGAACATCTACCCTGCCGAGGTAGAGGCGGTGCTATCGGGCCATCCCGACGTAGAATCTGTCGCCGTAATAGGCGTGCCCGACGCCCACTGGGGCGAGGTAGGCCGCGCAATCGTGGTGCTGAAACCGGGCACCGAACAAGCCGGTGGCCCCCTGCTGGACTACTGCCGCCAGCGCCTCGCCCGCTACAAAGTGCCCAAGAGCATCATCTACGCGGACGCCCTACCCACCACAGGAGCGGGCAAAGTAGACAAACTACTCTTACAGGAGCGGTACGGAGGAGAAACGTGAAATGCCATATCCTGCATACTAGGTACTTCGTACAACATATTCACTAATCACTAACCCACCAACTACCAACTACCAACTACCAGCAACTTGGAGCTTGGAGCTTGGAGCTTGGAGCTTGGAGCTTGGAACTATCGTCCACCCACCTTCGTCCGCACAAAAACCATGCCAAAGATAACAGTCAACAACATAGAAATCTACTACGAGTTCAAGGGC
Source organism: uncultured Chloroflexia bacterium (assembly GCA_963797095.1). Classification (GTDB taxonomy): domain Bacteria; phylum Chloroflexota; class Chloroflexia; order QHBQ01; family JADMIH01; genus JADMIH01. The sequence continues at coordinate 308,936 of CAWCNY010000003.1, forward strand.
AACCCTGACGGGCCCACCATTGTCTTCGTCAACGGCCTGCTCACCGATACCGCCAGTTGGAACGGGCATCTCCCCTTCTTCGAGGCGAAATATCGCTGCCTCGTCTATGACTGCCGGGGCCAGGGCCAATCGAGCAAGCCCGACCACATCTACGAAACCTCAATGCACGCCTCCGACCTCGCCTCCCTCGTAGACGCATTAGGGATCAACAAAGCGCACTTAATCGGCCTCTCCAACGGTGGGGCGGCTGTCCTCGACTACGCTTCCACCCACCCCGAACAGGTTACCGCCACAGTAGTATCGGGCGCATACCCATACGTTGACACGATCCTCAAGGTCAAGCTCACCTCATGGGTCAAAGCCATGGAGTACGGCGGCAGCCCCCTCCGCTTCGACGTTGCCACTCCCTGGGTGTGGGGCGGTCGCTTCCTCGAAGAGAACTACGAAGGCCTCCTCCCCTACAGGGAAAAAGGCGCGAACATGCCCATCGAGTGGGCTATGAACCTGGTCAAAGGCGCGATGGTACACGACATCCGCGACAAACTGGCACAGGTATCAGCCCCAACCCTGGTAATCGTCGGCGAGGAAGACGTGCTGACACCACCAGCTCTGGCGCGGTACATTACAGAACGCGTCCCCAACAGCGAGCTTTACATCCACCAGGGCCGTGGACACGCCTCCGCCCTCGAAGACCCCACCGGTTGGAGCGCCAAAGCACTCGAGTTCTTCACTCGTATAGAAGAGGCAGGCTAAAGATGCCATTCATAAACGCAAACGACCTGAAAGTCTACTACACCGAGCGCGGGCAGGGCGAGCCTATCCTGTTCGTGCACGGCAACTGGAGCACCGCCCTATCCTGGCAGCGGGTGCTCGACCTGTTGCCGGACGGCTACCGAGGTATCGCCTACGACGTGCGCGGGCGCGGAGCCACCGGTGGCCCCGACAACGGCTACACTATGGCTGAGTTGGCGGCAGACCTCCTCGCCTTCGCCAACGCGCTAAACCTGCATAAATTCCACCTCGTCGGCCACTCGCTCGGCAGCGCCATTGCCATCCAATTCGCCCTCGAACACCCTGAGCGGCTCAACTCCCTGGTAATAGTTGCCCCAGCCTGGGTAGACGGCATGCCCGACGCCTACAATGTGCCCTCCGCCCAGCAGATGCTGAAGGACAACAAAACCTTCTTCGCCCAGGCATACAAGGCCATGATGCCCACCCTGGACGACGATGAATATTTCGAGCAGCTAGCCGATGAAGGGCACCGCCAGCGCATCGAAGCTACCATGCGCAACCTCCCCGCCCTCCTCGACTGGCGGCCTGGCGACAACCTGAAGGCAATTGGCGTCCCCTCAATCGTCATCAGTGGAGCGCTCGATGCCATGACAGGCGGGGCAAACGCCGAGCGCGCCGCCGAAGCCCTCGGCACCATTTCGGTAGTCATACCCAACGTTGGACACTCACCCAACATAGAAGCGCCGCGAGACTTCGTGGCCCTCATGATCGATTTCATCTCCCAACTATCACCGGCATCCGGCGCGGCTTCCGGGTAAGCATAACCAAGGAGGTAACGAACATATGAACACCCAGACTGAGCTTGCAGGAATAGCATCCTCAACCGCCGATACTGAACGTCTCAAGGTCCACTACTTCTCTGCCGGGCCTGAAAACGGAACGCCCGTCGTCCTGCTCCACGGCAACGTGTCGTCCGCCCTCTTCTGGGACGAAACGATCCCCGCCTTAGCAGGACAATACCGCGTTATAGCACCCGACCTGCGCGGCTACGGCGATACCGAGGCCCTCCCCATAGACGCCACTCGCGGCCTGCGCGACTGGTCCGACGATCTGAAGGCCTTTGCAAACGCCCTGAACCTCGGGCGCTTCCACATAGTCGGCTGGTCAATGGGCGCGGGCGTCGCCATGCAATACGCCATGGATCACCCCGGCGATGTGCTCTCCCTAACCCTGATAAGCCCCCTCGCACCCTACGGCTTCGGCGGCACCAAAGACATCCAGGGTACGCCCACATACCCCGATTTCGCGGGCTCCGGCGGCGGTACCGCCAACCCCGACTTCGTCAGGCTCCTCTCCGAAGGCGACCGCAGCGACAGCAGCCCCGTCACACCTCTCAACACCATGAACGCCTTCTACTTCAAGCCTCCTTTCCGCGTCCCCTCCGAGCGAGAGCAGCTATATATCACCTCGATGCTAAGCACCAAAATCGGAGATGGCTTCTATCCTGGCGATATGACCCCATCAGCCAACTGGCCCGCAGTAGCCCCGGGCACCAGGGGCATCAATAACTCCATGGCCCCCAACCACTGCAACCTCAGCGCCTTCTCAGGTATAGATCCCAGGCCCCCGGCGCTGTGGGTGCGCGGGGCCGAAGACCAGATCGTATCCGACACTTCATTCTTCGACTTCGGCTTCCTTGGTCAAATAGGCGCTGTGCCCGGCTGGCCCGGCGCGGAAGAGTACCCGCCACAGCCGATGGTGAGCCAGATGCGCGACGTAATGGACACTTACAAGAACGCGGGCGGCGAATACACCGAAGTGGTCGTTGCCGACTGCGGCCACTCCCCGCACATCGAAAAACCGCAAGAGTTTCAGGCTGCTCTACTCAAGCACTTACAAGCGGCAGCTAAATAGTATTGCACGGTGGCATGCGGCAACTCAACCAATGCCCATGCCTGAATAAGAGGAGGAAAGCCTATCGCAAGAGCATAAAAAGGCGAGCAAAGACTGTAGGTCTGATCCGGCGAGCGGTGAGGGAAACGCCGTATCCGACTCGCAACAAACAATCACTTCCACAAGGAGGAGAAAGCTAATGTTCAAGAACAGAAAACGGGACTTCTCGATCGTGGCTACGCTGATGCTCATGCTCAGCATCTTGCCCACAGCGGGAGCAACCTTCGCGCAGGGCGACTCTCGCACATTCCCTGAAACCGGGCATACCGTATCGGGGAAGTTCCTCGATTATTGGACCAACCACGGCGGTCTGGCCCAGCAGGGCTACCCCATCACCGATGAATTGCAGGATGTTTCGCCCACCGACGGCAAAACATACACCATGCAATACTTCGAGCGCGCAGTGTTCGAGTTGCACCCTGAAAACTCCGCTCCCAACGATGTGCTCCTTTCGCTCCTGGGCGTCTTCCAATACAAGGCGAAATATGGCGTAGAAGGCGTCTTGAACCAGACAGCAAGCACAGAGGCAGGCGCACAGAAGTTCTCGGAAACGGGGCACACAGTGGGTGGCGCGTTCCTCGACTACTGGAACAAGAACGGTGGATTGGCCCAGCAGGGCTACCCCATCACCGACGAGTTCCAGGAGAAATCGGACCTCGACGGCAAGACCTATACGGTCCAGTACTTCGAGCGCGCAGTGTTCGAGTCGCACCCTGAGAACCAGGCTCCCTACAACGTGCTCCTGTCTCAGCTTGGCACCTTCTCCTGGAAGGAGAAGCAGGCAGCCGCCGATGGGCCTATCACCGTCGGCCTGTTGACCGACGACTCTGGCGCGCTCGCTATCTATGGCCCCATGCTTGAGCGTGGCTTCGCGCTTGGTCTGCAATACGCGACCAACGGCACCAACATGGTGGCGGGCCGCGAGATCAATGTAGTAACCAAAGACACCGCCAGCAACGTCGATACAGCTACCAACCTGGCTCGCGAGGCAATCGAGAAGGACGGAGCCGATATTCTTGTCGGTGTCCCAAGCTCCGCTGCGGCGCTCGCCGTGTCGAGCGTGGCCGCACAGAACAAGGTCGTCTACCTGGCCGGGCCTGCTGCCTCCCCCGACCTGACCGGCAAGAGCTTCAACGAATACACCTTCCGCGCAGGCCGCAGCAGCATACACGATGCGCTGACGATGGGCTCGGCTCTCCTGGGCCTCGGCAAGACCTTTGTGCAGATCGCGCCCGACTACGCCTTTGGCCGTGGCTCGGCCCAGGCGTTCTACAACGTGATCAAGTCCAAGGGCGGCACCTTCCCGGTGAGCGATAACGACACCGACTTCGGCACCATCTTCGCTCCCCAGGATACCACCAACTTCGGCCCCTACCTGAACAAGGTGCTCGACTCCGGGGCTGATGTCCTGATCGTAACGTGGGCAGGCACAGGCTTCGTGCCTCTCTTCCAGCAAATGCAGCAGCTTGGCGTGTTCGACAGCATGACTGTAGCCACCGGCATGGGCGACAACCAGACTATGGCGAAGGGCTACGCCGACGCTATCGGTTCGGTGGGCGTCAGCGTCTACCACTACACCCTCTACGACAACCCCATCAACAACTGGCTGGTCGAGCAGCACAAAGCCAAGTATAATACGCCTCCCGACCTCTTTACCGAGGGCGGCTTCGATGCAGCCATTATGATGGTGCGGTCGATATACGCTAACTTCGGTAGCACCGACTCGGCAGGTCTGATAAAATCGTTGGAGGGCATGCAGTTCGACGGGCCGAAGGGCAGCTATACTGTGCGCGCTTCGGACCACGACCTGCTACAGCCAATGTCGCTGGTGAAGTTGGTCAACACCACCGACCCCGACTACAAGTTCTTCCAGCTAGTGAAGACGTTCGCTCCTGAAGAGACAGCGCCTCCCTGCTCTGTCCCCGCCGAGTTGAACAGATGTAAATAAACTACACGTTTTACGGGGGCGGGTCTCCGTGCCCGCCCCAGGGTCACAAGGGCTACCCGTGTGGCAATGCAACCCACAAAGGTGGCCCAGGTACGAGCGATGGCATACAGGCCCTGCTAGCCCGCGCCCTACCCATATGCCACTGCCCGCACGCCACTCATATGTACCGAAGGAGGTCGAACACGGCCCAGAGCGCAGCCCCTATAGATGGCCTACCGACCAAGCCAAGTCCCGAAGGGACGCAAGAGAGTAGCCCTGCGGTAAGCCCTGCGGTAAGCCCAAAATGATGCCATGGCCCCGTAGGGGCGTAAGAACATTCACTCCAGCCATGTATGATCCAACCCTCTACCATCCCGACGGGACCATAGTAGAACCAAAGCAAGGAGTGAATGCTAAACAACATACAACCCAAACGCTATCTAGCCCCACCACCAACCCACACGCCAAACTTCAAACTTCAAACCTCGAACTTCAACCTATAATGACCACCCGAAAGTACACCCCAAAACCTGTCCAGTTTTCCCCCACCATTGCCATTAAGTTAACGGAGGGCAGATCTAACAACCTTTCCATCAAACAACCAGTTTCCGGATCATCGACCATACCAAAGTACGCATCCATGCCCGATCTCACAGGCCCCTGAGAATAAAGAAATAAACCACAGCACAAATCCTATGACCAACCCACCCATAATCGAGACAAGCGAACTTTCCAGGCACTTCGGCGGCTTGCGCGCCGTAGACCGCGTGAGCCTGCGCGTGCAGGAAGGCACACTCCACTCGATCATAGGGCCAAACGGAGCGGGAAAGACCACCCTCTTCAACCTGATCAGCGGCACGCTCAAGCCAACCGGTGGTCGCGTCTTCCTGAGAGGGCACGACATAACGGGCACCTCCTTGCACCGCATGGCGCATCTCGGCATCGGGCGCTCGTTCCAGATCACCAACGTCTTCCCCAGCCTGACCGTATTGGAAAACGCAAGGCTGGCTGCCCAGGCCCTTGGGCACGACAATCTCAACGTATGGTCGCGAGCCGTCCGCTTCCGGCGCTACGAAGACAAGGCTATAGAGGCCCTGCAAACCGTAGGCCTTGTAGACAAAGCATTTCAGCCTTCTTCCGTCTTGCCCCACGGCGACAAACGCAAGCTGGAGCTTGCCATTCTCCTGGCTGCCGAACCTAAAGTGCTCCTCCTTGACGAGCCGACCGCCGGCATGGCCTCAGAGCAAGTGCCGGTGCTACTGGAGATAATACGAGGTATCATGCAGGGCGGCGACAGGACGATCCTGCTGGTCGAGCACAACATGGACATCGTAATGAACGTATCGGACCGCATTACCGTCATGCACCAGGGCAGCGTGCTTGCCGAAGGCACGCCCGACGAGATACGCAACAGCCCCGCCGTGCAGCACGCCTATCTGGGCGAGAGCCTGAACGAGCCGAGCACCAAGGTCGCGGGGGCAGTCACGCAGCCGGCGAAAGTGGAAGGTGACAAAAATGGCCGGTAGCCTGCTCACCGTCGAGAATATCGACACCTTCATCGGCCAGTACCACATCCTCGAAGGCGTATCCCTTGAGGTGCCCCAGGGAAGCATCACCGCTTTGCTGGGGCGTAATGGCGCTGGCAAAACCACCACCCTCAAATCGATCATGGGCCTCCTGTCTCCCCGCACCGGCAAGATAGTGTTCGGCGGCGAGGAGATACAGGGCTGGCCCCCCTACACCGTGGCCGCGCGCGGGGTTGGATATGTGCCTGAGCACCGGGCCGTCTTCCGCGACCTGACCGTGGAGCAGAACCTCAAAATAGCCGAGCGACGCAAAGGCGACCTCGCCAAGCGCACCGATCTCATCTTCGACCTCTTCCCCGACCTGAAGCGGTTCTATAAACTGTCGGGCGGGCAGCTATCGGGCGGGCAACAGCAGATGCTGTCTATAGCCCGCGCGCTGGTAGCCGACAACCGCCTGCTGCTGATTGACGAGCCGAGTGAGGGCCTCGCGCCCATCATCATCGAGCACATAGTAGAGGCCCTGCGCCGCCTGTCCGAGCATATAACCGTGATGCTCGTCGAGCAGAACTTCCGCATGGCCTCGCAACTGGCCGACCGCTATTATATCCTGGACGACGGCCACACCGTCAGCGAAGGCCAAATGTCCGACCTTGTTAGCAACCAGCCTCTGATTACTCGCTACCTGGGAGCAGCATGACCGCAACACTGAGCAGATACAGGCCCTTCATCATCACAGTGCTTGTGATCGCGCTGTTGCTGGCCTTTATGTTGCAGCAATACGCGCCCACCATCACCGCCAATATCGTGCTATCCGGTCTGACGCTTGGTGCGCTCTATTTCCTGGTGACCTCCGGCCTCTCCCTGATCTTCGGCCTGATGGATGTGCTCAACTTCGCACACGGCATCTTCTTCATGCTTGGGGCCTACCTGGGCTACACCATGTACGCCAACCCACGCATGATCCTGAACACCCTGCCTTTCGTGCTTGCATTACTGGGGGCGGTGGCGGTCGGCGTGTGGCTCGCTACCCTCCTCCCAAGAGGCTCATTCTCACGACAGTTCGACCGCGCTATAGCCATAGGACTTGGGGTAGTGGGCGGAGGACTGACCTTATGGGCCGTGTGGGGCTTCGATCTGCTCAAGCTGGCAGCCAACGACGCCACCTCCGCCGGGGGCGCGGTCCCAACCGATCAGGCGCAAGAGCCTGCCGACCAGTACATAACCCGGCTCTTGATACTGGGAGTGGCAGGGCTGCTGCTGGGCCTTGCGCTCACCCGCAACACCGTGGCCGAAGGGCGCGCAGGGAGGGCAAACCTGCTCGGCCTCGCAGGTGGCCTTGTTTCTATCGCCCTGGCGCTTCTGCTCGTCGGCTGGCGCACCCCCGGCGAAACATTCCTGCTCGGCCTGTCGTCCGACCTGCGCTTCTTGCTGGCGCTGGTGGCGGGTGCGGCAGGCGGGGCCATCGTGGGGGCGCTGGTCGAGACCAGCATGATACGCCCTCTGTACGCCCGTCCCATCTATCAGGTCCTCCTCACGCTTGGTCTCGTCTTCGTGGGCACCGAGGCGGTCAAGGCGATATGGGGGCCCGTTGGCTACTACATGGACATCCCGGCCTTCTTCAGCACCAGAGGCGACAACTGCCCGGCCCCCGACATCCTATCGTGGTTCAGCAGCCACTGCGCTTCCATCGACGTGCTCGGCAGGCCCTTCCCAAGCTATCGCATCTTCATTATCGCGCTGGGCATAATAGTGTTCGTGGGGGTGCTGCTGCTGCTCCAGCGCACAAGGTTGGGCATGATCATACGCGCCGGCGTGCAGGACCGCGATATGGTGCAGGCGCTCGGCATCAACGTGCGCAGAGTCTTCACCCTGGTGTTTGCCCTCGGCTGCGGCCTGGCCGCATTGGGCGGGGTGGCTGCCGCTCCCTTCCTTGGGGTCAACCTGGGCCTGGCGCAAGACTTCCTGCTGCTGGCGTTCATCGCCATAGTGATCGGAGGCATGGGGAGCTACACCGGCGCGGCAATAGGCGCTCTCCTGGTGGGGCTGGCGCGCTCCTTCGGAGACCAGCTTGTGCTGTCGGGCATTACTCTCCCCGGTATGACCGAAGCCATGACCTTCTCGCCCTCGATAGCCCGCGCGTCGACGGTGCTACTGATGGCGATAGTGCTGCTGATAAGGCCCGCCGGCCTCTTCGGGAGGAAAGAGTGATGGAGACCGCCCAGGCAACTGCAACACGCTCATCTCAGGGGGTGAGGCGCACCGGCGGGCTATCTCGCATCATCACGCTGCTGGTTGTGGTGGCGGCGCTGGCGGCCTTTCCGTTCATCCTGTCGGCCCTCACCGGGCAACCCGTCGACTCAGGCACTCCCAAGTTCTGGGAGGGCATGATCATACAGGTCTTCATCCTCGCCGTTTACGCCGTCAGCTACGACCTGCTGATGGGCTACACAGGCATCCTCTCGTTCGGGCACGCCATGTTCTACGGAACAGGCTCGTATGTCACAGCCATACTGCTCTTGCATGCCAGTTGGGACCTGTGGGCCGTGGCTCTGGTCGTCCTGGGTGTGGCTCTGCTGCAATCGCTCCTGATCGGGGTGATATCGTTGCGCGTGCATGGGGTCTACCTGGCGATGGTCACTCTCGCCTTCGCCCAGATGTTCTTCATCCTGGCCGAGGCCACCGACTTCCGTGATTGGACCGGGGCCGAGGACGGGCTACACGGTGTGCCCGTTCCCGAATGGCTCGACCCCACCAACGAGCGGCTGCGCTTCTATTACATCGCGCTCGCTTTCGCTGTCGTCATGTACCTGGTTGCGCGCCGGGTAGTCGAGTCGCCGGTCGGCCATGTAATGGTAGCCATCCGCGAGAACGAGGCCCGCGCCCAGATGATAGGGTACAACACCTTCGTGTTCAAGCTGATCGCCCTTACGCTGTCGGGCATGCTCGCGGCGCTGGCCGGGCTGATGTACGCTCTTTGGAACCAGGGGGCCAACTCCGCAACACTGAGCGTAAATACTACCGTGAACGCCCTGCTCATGACCATCATCGGCGGCGTCGGCACCCTCATTGGGCCGATGCTGGGGGCAGGTCTGCTCCAATTACTCGGCTATTGGCTCAACGACATCTTCGGCCCGCGCTGGCCCCTCATCTTCGGCATTATCTACATCCTGATAGTCCTGTTCTTCCCCTATGGTCTGGTGGGCACATGGAAACTGCGCACCGGAGCATGGCGAGAGGCGTGGGGCGGGCGTCTGCAACGGCTCGCCAACTGGCGGCCAAGCGGCTCTGAGCAAGGCTAAGTTTCACCTCTACATAGTGCGTAAGCGCCTCCAAGAGAGATTGATCCCTCAATTTTGCCGAATGCCCTTGACAAATCGCGCAAAATGGTTTATATATAAACTATATAGTTTAAGTGTAAACTAATTCGGAAACGGCAGAGGAGAAACAAAAGGCAGGGATAACGATGGCGAAGCTCAAGGATGCAAGAGTGCTGGCGTGGCTTTATATGATGCGGGTCTTCAACAAAATGGAGCGCCTGGGCGGTGAGCATATACAGGGGCTAGGTTTGACTGCCGCACAGTTCGATCTACTGTCTCAGCTCAGCGTAAACGAGGGTATCAGCCAGCAGGGGTTGTCCGACAAGCTATTCGTCACCAAGGGCAACGTTTGCGGACTGCTCGACCGCATGGAGCAAAAAGGGTGGGTAGAGCGCAAAAGCGACCCCGACGACCGGCGAGCACATCGCCTCTTCCTCACCGAGGAAGGGCGCAAGCTAGCTGAATGCATAATGCCTGCTCACGAGCAGTTCATAGCCCGGCAGATGGAAGCGCTAACTGACGAGGAGCAAGCTACACTCCGCTCGCTGCTCAGGCAACTGGACAAATCCCTAACCACAAAATAGGTTCCTCTTTTTGACCAAACCCGATCGGTTTACACAACAAACGGTAAAAAAGAAACTCAATTCACATAAAGAACAGGAGCATAACTAAAATGACTAGCACAACGTCGAACATACAGGAGCAGACAACCACAAGGAACACATGGACCCTCGATCCGGCCCACACAGCCGTGAACTTCTCGGCCAAGCACATGATGGTCACTACCGTGCGCGGCAACCTTGGCCCCGTCAGCGGAGCTATCGAATTGGACGAGAACGACTTCACCAACAGCGAGATCGAGGTCGTGATCGACGTGGCTAACCTCCACAGCCGCGACGAGAGGCGTGACACTCACCTCAAGTCGGGCGACTTCTTCGATGTGGAGAACTTCCCTTCAGCCACGTTCAAGAGCAAGAAGATCGAGCGCACAGGCGACGATACATACAAGGTTTTCGGCGACCTGACCGTTCGCGCCACTACACGCGAAGTAACGCTCGATACTCAGTTCGAGGGTTTCACCAAATCCCCCTGGGGTACGCAGGTAGCGGCTTTCAGCGCCACAACCAAGCTGAACCGCAAGGACTGGAACCTGAACTGGAACGTCGCGCTGGAGGCCGGTGGCGTGCTCGTGGGCGAGAGCGTCAAGCTGGAGATAGATGTAGAGGCTATCAAGCAGTAATTGCGCGATAAATTACGTGATAAACGATCTGTTTCTAAGTAGAGTGAAACATGAAACTTAGCGAATTTTAGGTGCAGCTTCGCAGGTGCGCAAGCTGCACCTAAAAAGAGCGAAATTGGCGGCAAAGCCGCCAATTTCGCTCTTTTTAGAAAGCCCCTCCCCAAAATATGGGGGGGGGTTGGGGGGGGGTCTCTGGGCTCGCCCGATCTGTTTTACGCACGAATCGTAAATTTGGGACGACCTAAATGACCCTTCGTGCCCATCACTCATACATCATGATCAGGTCGGTGATGGGGCGGCGAGGGCGGCGTGGCGGGTCTTGCGCGCCCCAGCCTAGCTGTATGAGGGCGTGCGGGATCAGGTCAGGTTGAAGAGCAAGTGCCTCTACCACCACCTCAGGGCAGAAAAGAGGCGCGCACATCCAGCCTGTATCGAGGCCAAGGCTGTAGGCGCTCAGAAGAAGGTTCTGGATGGCGGCACCCAGGCTCTGGATAGCCATCACGCGCTCGGCCTCCTGGCGGGCGGGGTCCGAGTAGGTGTGCAGGTCCGACAGGTACAGGCATGGGATAATAAGCACAGGGGTACTCACGATCCGGTTGTGGGATTGTCGTGCCCGCGTTTCCACCACATCGGGATCGTCACCGTCCAGGGCGAGGTTGCGCCGCCATTCAGCACCCATCGCCTGTGCCAGCTTCTCCTTGACTTCAGGGCGGGTGAGCACAATGAAGCGCCAGGGTTGCGCGCCATGCGGCGATGGTGCCCACCGCGCGGCCTCAATTGCCGCTTCAACAAGCTCGCGTGGCACCGGGATCGTCTTGAAGCGGCGCACCACATGGCGTCCTCTGGCCAACAACGCGAAATCAAGCCCTGGCCTATCCTGCGGAATATGGCTCCCTACAGGTGCTGCCTGCCACTCGTAGGTGCAGGTCACCGAGATCGTTATCACGGGCTGGCTCTCGATCGGCATACGGAGGTACTGCGGGTACTTGTCTCTGAGGAGCGAGATCGCAGCCGAGTGGTCGGGGCTACCGGGGGCCGCGAGAGCGGCAGTTCCGGTCACCAGGGCATAGCGGAGACGTGTCCAGTCTTCGCTGTAGGTATCCACCAGCAGGGCAACATACGGGTTCGCCAGGATGTTGCGCACGCGCTTGAGACGTGTAGGCACCACCCTCTTGGGCTTGGCATCCAGGGCTATGTAGATGCGAACTCCCGATTGGGCGAAGCAGACCGGCACCACGTAGGGCCGCCCGGCGGCATCGGCGGTGGCTAAACGCGCCACGCGAGCGGAATTGATGTAGGGATCTGGGTTGTCCTGAGAGAGTATAGCCAAAGGTATGATCGCTATGCTGGATCTTCGTGGGGAGAGCCGGAGGGGCTGGTCCTCCCCCTCATAATACTAAATGACATTGGTGGACAAAAACGGGACACGTTTTGAGGTGTACTTTCGGGTGGTTTTTCTTGAGATTACTTGTAGCGGATGATTGCGAAGTCATTGTTGAGGATGTCGTCGGGGTCTACGTTGGCTGTGCCCGCTAACACGACCTTGCCATCGGGTTGGAGGGCAACGGCATGGGCCTCGTCCTGGTATTCGCCGAACAACTCTCGTATTATGCCTTTTTTGCCGAGACTTGTGTCGAGGCTGCCGTCCGCGTTGTATATTTCGAGGCCGAAGTCGGTCTGGCTCAGGTAGCCCGCGGTGGCGAGCCTGCCATCAGGTAGGCGCACAAGCGAGTAGTTGCCCGACGAAAAGCCGTAGTCGTTGCTGACCATGCCGCCATCTCCAAAAGAGGTGTCGAGGCTACCTTCACTGTTATATTGCACAAGTCCAAAGCCGTTTTTCCAGCACGCATCGGTTGAGCAGAATTGCGCACCCACGGTCACGGTCCCTGCCAGCACTATCTTGCCCCCCGGAACGAGAGCGATAGCATAAGCCACATCGGGAGAGTCGCCACCTATATCGGTGAGAAGCTTGCCGCCCTCGCCGAAATCAGTATCGAGGCTGCCGTCAGAGTTGTAGCGCACAACGGCAAAGTCGCGGAAGTCGGTGCTTTCGGGGCTTGAGGAAGCGAAGCCCGCCACAACGATCTTGCCATCATCCTGAATGGCGACCGCGTTTGCGCCATCATCGTTACTCACGTCGGTGATGATCACGCCTGCATCCCCAAATGTCTCGTCCAGGCTGCCGTCGGTGTTGATACGGGCGATTGCGAAGTCGAGCGGGTAGATGCCCGTGGTACCGGCGAGCACGATCTTGCCGTCGGGCTGGATCGAGGCTGCATAGGCGGTGTCGTCGCCGCTGTTGGATCTCTCGCGGTTGACCGGGATCAGAGCCTTGCCGCCATCGCCGAACAATTCGTCCAGGCTGCCATCGGTGTTGTAGCGCACAGCCGCGAACACCGAATGACGGTATGCCGGCCACCAGGCCGTGCCGACGGCGACCAGTTTGCCGTCAGGTTGCGCCAGGAGAGCGTAGGATTGCGAGTAGTCGTACGCTTCGCCCAGAACATTGGTGGCGGCTATGCCTTCGTCCGCAAAGGTTGTGTCGAGGCTGCCGTCGGCGTTGTAACGCGCAACCGTGAACTTGGGCTGTTGGTTCTTGATGGGTCGTGCCTCGCCCGCTACGGCTATCTTGCCGTCAGACTGGACTATTATCGCGCGTATTGTTTCGGTGCTACTGCCGAGGTCTGTAGTGACCTTGCCGCCCTCACCAAATGTATCATCGAGCACACCCTGGAAGTTGAATGAGCCCGACGTTCGAGGTGTCGAAGTGACCTGGGTCGGCACGATATCGTCGCCCGTGTCACCCGTCTGGCCGGGGGTGGGGGTTGGTTGGGAGCTATCTCCACACGCTGCCGTGAATAGAAGTAGAGCGAGTATGAAGGTCGAAAAGAACGGGTGCGGAGTGCGGGATCGCTGTTTACTGGACTTTTGCGTGCGAGATAGCATTGCCTTCTCTTTCCGGAGACCGGCTACTGTATCAGTAGTGGTCGCTCTCGTCGTCAGTGGGCGCGGGCGGCTCCGGCCACTTGATGTTGGGGATGACTTCGCGACCGTAAGCCTCGATGAACTCAGGCTGGTTGCGACCTACGTTGTGGATATAGACTTCGGTGAAGCCGAGGTCTACGAAGTGCTGGATGTGGGCGCGATGGGCGTCCAGGTCGGCGGACATGAACACACGGCCCTTGAAGTTTTCGGGGCGCACAAGGCGCTGTATTGCCTCGAAGTCCTCGGGGTTGCGGATGTCCTGCTTGGGGAAGTTCATACCGCCGTTGGGCCACTCCTTGACAGATTGGTCGATGGCAGCTTCGTCGGTTTCGGCCCACGAAACGTGAAGCTGGAGAATGCGGGGCATCTTGAAGGGGTCTTTGCCTGCATCGAACGCGCCCTTCTCGAATCTCTCCATGAGGTTCTTGAGTTTCTCGTCGGCAGCACCCACGGTGATTATGCCCTCGCAGGTGCGGCCAGTGCGCTCGGCATTGATGGGGCCGGAGGTGGCGACGAAAATGGGAGGGGGTGTCTTGGGCATAGTGTAGAGTCTGGCCGATTCGAGGGTGTAGTATTGGCCCCTGTGCTTGACCACTTTGCCCGTGAAGAGCTTGCGGATAACCTCTATCGCCTCGCCAAGCATCTCAAGGCGTGTGACGGCTTCGGGCCAATACTGGCCGGTGATGTGCTCGTTGAGGGCCTCGCCCGCGCCCAGGCCAAGATAGAACCTGCCAGGGAACATAGCCTCCATGGTGGCGGCGGCCTGCGCGAGGATGGCGGGGTGGTAGCGCCAGCCCGGAGGGGTGACGCCCGTACCGAGGCGTAGCTTGGTGGCGACCCCGAGCGCGCCCAGCAGAGACCAGGCGAAGGGACTTTGACCCTGTGAGGGAACCCAAGGGTGGAAGTGATCGGACACCATGAGGCCAGTCCAACCGTTGTCCTCGGCGGCCTTCGAGTAGTCTATTAGCTCTGTGGGCGAGAATTGCTCGCACATGACTGCATAGCCGAAAATGCCCATGGTGTGCCTCCTAGCGAATGATACGTGAAACGTGATACGTGAATCTTCGTGCGATGTATGTAATGGGGATTAATACTTTGTGTGTATCGGTAGTCGGTAGTCGGAGGATTGGTGGCGAGTGGCGAGTGGCGAGTGGCGAGTGGCGAGTGGCGAGTGGCGAGTGGCGAGTATTTGCCTTTCCGACTACCGACTACCGACTACCGACTACCGACTACCGACTACCTGAACATATCGCGCGCAGGCTCGATGATCAACTCCTGGGAGTTGCCTTCGGCCCTGTCGTACGAATATCCGCGCACGACGGCGACGGGGCAGGACTCCACTTTGCCCATCACCAACTCGGCGGCTGATGCCAGTTCGTCGGCTACAGCTATGATGGTGGCGTTCATGCGGTAGCCGTAGGGATCGTGCTGGCCCCGGTAGTCGCGCAGAGGGGCCAGACCGGACACGCCGATGGCGATGTTGATTATGCCGTGACGCCAGGCGCGGCCAAAAGAGTCGGAGACGATCACGGGGATATCGAGGCCTGTGGCGCGTTGGACAGCTTCGCGGATGTGGAAAGCCGAGGCATCGGAGTTGAGAGGGAGAAGGCCCACAATGTGCTCGCCCTGTACATTGGAGGCATCCACTCCCGCGTTGGCGCATATGAACCCGTGGCGCGTCTCGCAGATGATGATGCCCTTGTCCATGCGCACGATGCGGGCGCTCTCGCGCAACACCACCTCGATGTGGCGGGGGTCTTTGCCCCATGTGCGGGCGTAATCTACGGCGAACTGCGACGGCTCGATCTCGTTGAGGTCAACCAATCGACCCTCGGCTTTGCTGACGATCTTCTGCGTGACGACGAGCACATCGCCATCCTGCAAGGCTATATTGCCCGCCACACAGCCCGATAGGATCAGGGCGGGCAGGTCGTCGCCTGGGTGGATTTCGGGGATGTTGGGGATGCCTAGAAGTTGGATAGTCATTACTGCTTACTTCGTATTGCGTTTTGCGTATTTGATCAGCCTTTGAGGCGTGGGATCACTTTCTCTATCATCGTGTGAAGCCCGTCTTGCCTGGGGAAGTCGAGGATGCGAAGCTGGAAGTGCCGCACACCAAGCTTGATGAATTGTTCCAGCTCACGCGTGATATCGTCGGGAGTGCCTGCTATCAGGTGGAAGGGGCGCTGCTCCTTCTGAGCGGGATCGTCGAGGAACTGCACGAAGCCGAAGTAGGTGTGGAATATGCCGGATGGATCGCGGCCTATGTCACGGCAGTGCCCCGCCAATACCTGCTGCTTGTGGGCGTACTCCTCGGCGTCGCAAAAGTTGTAGTTCCACCAGTCGGCATATTTGGCAACCACTCGAAGGGTCTTCTTCTCGCCTCCGCCCGCGATCAAGAGCGGGATGGGAGGGTCGGGCTGGGGTTGGCACTCGGCGTTCTCCATGCTGTAATACTGCCCTTTGAAATTGGCGGGCGACTCGGTCCAGAGGGCGCGGATGATCTGCACCGCCTCCTCTAGCTGGTCTATCCGCTCGCTGGCGGGCGGGTAGGGATAGCCATAGGCGCGATATTCGTCCTCTTTCCAGCCCGCGCCTATGCCCATGATGAACCTGCCTCCCGTCATCAATTGCAGGTTGGCGGCCATCTTGGCGGTAAGCGAGGGGCTGCGATACGACTGACCGAGCACGATATTGCCCAGGCGCACTTTTTCGTGGCGGCCTGCAAGGTAGGTGAGAGTGGTGAGGGCTTCAAGCACGGGCCGCTTGTCCCAATGGAAGTGGTCCTCCACCCACACGGTGTCGAAGCGGGGCTGCATCGCCTCAATATAGCTTTCGTTGGCCTGCAAGAGGGCGCGTGCGGCAGCCTGTGGAGACACCTTTTGCTCCTCAGAGAGGCCGCGCGGCACGGGATAAATGACCCAACCGAAAGTTATATCGCCGTTGCTCATCAGTTGCTCCTAGTATCAGTACGAGTTCGCGAGTGTGGTGTGTAAGATACGGATCGTCAGGAGAAAGCGTACTCCATAGCGGTCGCCAGGCGGTGAGCCTCAAGATAGCCCAGGTCGTCCAGGGTATCTATATCGAGGGCAAGGCCGTGGGCATTGAAGAGGCGGATGGCCGCGCCGCTGGCTCGCGCCAGGTCGATATGAGCATCGAGGCTGCTTGGGCCGAAGGCGAAGTGCGCCAGGGCGGGCGGGTGGCTAAGTAGGGCGTTGGTGCCGGCGGAATGTCTGTCGGGCGCGAGGACCACAGTGTCAGGCTGCTCACCAAGCTCGACCATGAGGGATATGTCCCCCGGAGCGAGCAGGGGCAGGTCGGCGAATATCACCAGCAATGCCTCAGCGCCCTGCGAGATGGCCCACTCGCGGCCTTCTTCGAGAAGGTTGTTGAGGCCTGGGCGGCTCTGAGGCAGGACCGTAACCGTCGAAGGGAGATGAACCTCGGTAGGCTCCTGGCTGATCACGGCGATCCGGTCGATGGAGCCTGATGTGGCCAGGGTTTGCACCACATGTAGGAGCATTTCGCTCGCAAGCTCGGCTCGCTCATCGGTGGATAGAGCGCCCGCAAGGCGAGTCTTGGCGTTGCGGAGGCTCTTCATTGGGATTATTGCGAAAGTGTTCATTTGCGTTGGTTATTGGTTGTCAGTAGTCGCAACTACAATCATCTGTGACCTATCGTCTATCGTCCAACTTGTGACTAAAGGCAAGTGCGACCTCGGCGAGTGCGCGCCTGTCTTCGTCCGTGTTCATTATAGTATCTGCTATTTCTGCAGCGATGCCCAGAGCCTCGATGCGGGGCGCATAGGCTTCGTCCAGGCGGTCGATGATCATGCCCTGGATGGCGTCTCCGTAAAGGCTGGCGACGCCCACCGGCGACACCTCGTGACCGAGAGATTGGAGCATGTTGGCGGCGGGGCCTTTGATGGCGGCACCGCCAACGATGGGGCTGACCGCCACGCGAGGCGCGGGCGCGGCTTTGAGGGCAGCACGCATGCCCGGCACCTTGAGGATCGGGCCTATGCTCACTATGGGGTTGGATGGGCAGAAGATGATAGCGTCGGCGCTCGCGATTGCGGACAGCACCTGCTGGGTGGGCCGGGCTTCTCCGATGCCATGAAAGAGGAAGCCCGTGACGGTGTCGGTATGCCGGCGGCGCACAAAGTAGTCCTGGAATTCAAGCGGGCCGTCGGGGGTCATAAGGAGAGTGGCGACAGGCTCATCGCACATAGGGAGGATTGCGTTGGGGACGCCAAGCGCAGAGGAGAGATGGGCCGTAACTTCAGTGAGGGTGCGGCCTTCGCGCAGAAGCTGGGTGCGCAGGACGTGAGTGATAGTGTCACGGTCGCCCAGGCGAAACCACGGCTCGCGGCCATAGAGGGCCATCTGCTCCATCCCCTGCCAGGTATCGCCCTCGATGCCCCAACCCCACGTGCGGTTGGCGAGACCCGCCAGCGTATACATAACCGTATCGAGGTCGGGCGAGATGTGCAGGCCCCATAGCTCGAAGTCGTCGGCTGTATTGACGACCACGGATAGGCTGCCGGGGTCAAGGGCCATCTGGAGGCCATGCGCGAGCTTGGCACCACCCACCCCCCCGGCCAGGGCCAGCACAGAATGACGAGTACCGAGTGCCGAGTTAGCCAGAGCGTACTCGGTACTCGGTACTCGGTACCTGTCACTCCGCTCAGAGTCCATGGACATCTATCTTCTCGATGGTCATGTAGATGGTCACGCGCGCCTGCTTGCTGAATTTGTCACGCATGTCGCGTGCCGCCGATTCCTCGCCGTCGTAGCGAACTGCCAGGCGGTGGATCGTGGACTGCGACAATTCCGGGTCGTAATCAAGCTCGACGCGCCCCGTTAAGGTGAGGTAGTTGTAGCCATCTTCCAGGCAGAGCGAAACACGCGGGTCGCGCCTAAGGTTGCGCTCTTTCTTGCGCCCCACAAGCGTGTTCATCATTATGCGGTCGCCCTGCAACTCGTACCACATGGTGGTTAGTTGAGGCGTGCCATCGTCGTTAATAGTGGCAAGCACACCAAAGCGGCGCTCGCCGAGGAAGGCTTTGAGCTTATCTGTTAGTTCTGGCATTGGTCTCTTGGGGTTGGTAGTCGGTAGTCGGAGGACAAGTGACGAGGGACAGTGACGAGGGACGAGTATTTGCCTTTCCGACTACCGACTACCGACTACCGACTACCGACTACCGACTACCGACTACCGACTACCATCTCACCGTCCTGCAGGCACAAGATTGTTGAGTTGAGAAACGATCTCCGGGAAAACCTCGAAGGCGTCGGGGCGGCTGACGTTGGGGAGGCTGATGATGGCCTGGTCGAAACCTAGCTCTGCCAGGTGGCCGAAGCGATCAAGCGCCTCCTGGATAGAGATGCTGCCTTCGCGCCCATCGCGGGTAATGTACATGCGGTCGAGGCTGGTTTTCTCGATCTCCTCGTAGGGGCGGCCTTCCCTCTCGCAATGCTCCTTCAGAACGTTGAGTTTGTGCCGCAGCATCTCGTCGCCGAGGCGGGCAAAGAGGTTGCAGGCATCGGCGTATTTAGCCACGAAGCGGAGGGTCTTGGTCTCGCCGGTGCCGCCGATCAGGATCGGAGGGTGGGGCCTGGTAAGCACCTGCGGCGAGTTGAGCGTTTCGGCGAGGTGATAATGCTTGCCATGGTACTCACCGACCTCGCCAGACCACATCTGGTGGGCGATCTGGAGGGTCTCTTCCAGGCGCTCGAAGCGCTCCTTGAGAGGAGGGAAGGGAACGCCCAGCCCTTTGTGCTCGCGCTCATACCAGCCCGCACCCACGCCGAAGTAGGCGCGCCCACTCGAAACAACATCGAGGGTGGAAACGGTCTTAACCAGGATGCCGGGGTTGCGATATGTGGCGCTGGTGACCATTGTACCCAGCTTTATACGCTCGGTCTGCCCGGCGATGAAGCTGAGCGCGCTGTAGCCCTCAAGCATGGGCTCTTCGGCCTGGCCCAAACCCGGTATCTGGAAGAAATGGTCCATAACCCACAGGCTCTCGAAGCCCGCTCGATCGGCCTGACGTCCGATCGAGCCGAAGATGGGGCCGATAGATTGGGGCTGGCCTTCCCACGTGAAGTTGTTTACCTGTATGCCTAGTTTCATATTGTTACGACCTCTCTTTAGTCAATCTTTGTAACCCATCGCCGGTGGGCAAATGGGTTGTCTCTATTGTGATGGACTTTGACGGTGCAATATATATGCCGCAAGTGGGGATTTTTCGTCTATTTGCGCCTGGGACGGCGCATACGGAACACACCAGTATAGCACACTCCATGCCGGGCGTCATGGGACCGGAGATGTATTTGGAGATTAGATAATTGTTAACAGTTCTTTCGCTCATTTTTGGGCTAATTGGAGAAATTGCACGCTTAGCATAAGCCTCTCGGTTTGATAAGTGGCCGAATTGGGCTCCAAAGACCGGTTTTGGGCCTTGCCACAAGGGTTGGGGCCTCGAGGTCTGAGAAACACATTCGATGGCTGACCTCCATTTAGTGAGTTGATGATGTCGAACACTAGATGTAGTGCTTCGGCAATTCTCAGAACCACCTGGAAAATGAGCGAACGATCTGTGTTAATACGCAGAATGCAGAATTGCGCGGGCAAGGGTGCGCGGGTATAATGATGCTGGGCGTGCCCTGCCCGTCCTATCGCGGCGCAATTAGCTATCTCAAAAGCGGTTCCCGGCCCCTTATGGTCCTCCCAAGAAATGGAATAGATTATGTCCGAGCTATCTCCCTGGCAGGTGGCCTTACTTGCCTTACTTACCATGCTTGGAATGGGTGTTGTTGCGAGCGTCTTACCTTCGAGCGGTTGGGGGCAGCAAGCAGCGAACGTTCAGAATGAGATGATACTTAGGCAGCCTGCGTGGGCTGTCGGTGCGCTACCCGTGGCCGCGCCTACCGCTACTCCTGGCACGCGAGCATTTCGAGTGGCGATACAGATCGGGCATTACAAGAACGACGAACTGCCCCCGGAATTATCGCGCTTGGAGGGGAGCACAGGCACATCGGGCGGCGGGCGCACAGAGGTTGATCTGAATTACGACGTGGCGCAACTGGTAGCCAGGTTGCTGCGGGCGAAGGGCGTGATCGTGGAGGTGCTTCCCGCCACTGTACCGACCGGGGATAGCGCCGACGCCTTCGTAGCCATCCACGCCGATGGAGCGGCAGCATCAGGGCCACGCGGGTTTAAGATCAGCACGCGCTGGAGCAGCGAGGTAGCTGTGCAGGATGGCATGCTGGTCGACCAGATGATCGACGCTTACAGGAGAGAGACCGGTCTGCCAGAAGATAGCAACGTGACCAGGAACATGCGCGGGTATTACGCTTATTCACCCCGCAGGCCGACCTGGCGCGTATCGAACTTCACCCCCAGCGCGATCGTGGAGATGGGCTACATGACGAACGCCGCCGACCGCGCGGTGCTGTTCAACAAGACCGGTCTTGTGGCGACCGGTATCGTGAACGGGATCATGGACTTCCTGCACGCGGCTTACGGGTCGCAGCCGACGGGCAACGCCTACGGGTACGGATATGGACTGGTGGACAACAACATCGTGCCGCCCGGCTCGGCGACACCTACCAGGGTGCCCGGCACCGGAACCGGCGCGGGAGCGGGAGTGGCAGCGGGAGCGCCGGGCGGAGCCTCAAGACCTCAGCCTGGAAGCTGGCAGGTGGTGTTCATAGATAAGGCCCAGACCGGCGTATACACGGGACAAGGAAGCGGCGATCTGGTGGGCAAAGTGAACCGGGGGCAGGTGCTGACTGCCAGCATCCGGCAGGGAGATTATTACTATGTGACCCTGCCCAACGGCAAGCAGGGGTGGGTCAACCGGACCTGGATCGTAGTGCAGATGTAGGCACGTCCCCGGCTTTGAAGCCTCTACCGGCTACCGCTTACCGCCGGTCATTTCTTATCTTGTGCCCACAACCCTTCAATATGCCGCCAGGCTTCGTTAGCCATATTGGCCGCGAGAGAAGAGGCGGGATAAGGGCTGTAGCGGGCGTCCAGGTAGGCCGAGGTGATCGCCTCCAGGTCAGGGCGGAGGTCGGGGAGATCGCGGGAGAGGACCCGCAAATACTCGCTGGGGGTTTGCTGCGGAAGGCGCGGGTGGCCGGCGTCGCGTGCCTGCCTGAGAAGGCGCGCATATATTTGGCGTATCGTCAGCGTGCCCGCCATATCGGCGCGGCCCTGGAGCGCGGCCAGGTCATCTACCTCCGCATGGGCCGATTCAGGCGCTGGCTTGCGGAAACGCCCAAACAGGCGCTCGAACAGGGCCCGCAATTGGGCCAAAAAGAGCGCCCACGATCCGAAATGCTCGTGCTCCTCCTCGAATAGCTCGTCACGATCTTGCCGGGACGTTTTCAACCACCTCAGCGTGAAAAAGAGCACGGCAGCTACGATGAGCAGCGCGGCCAGCACAATGAAGAACGCCTGCCACTCCGACGGGATGTTGAGTGGGTCGAAACCCTGGTTCTGCTGCTGGAACTGTTCGAGGAAGGAAGGCTGCTGGGTAGGTCCAGGTGTCGGTTGCGGCTTAGGTTGGTCCGACCCAAAGCGGAGGCCGAGACCGCAGAACGATAAAGGCCACACAACGATGTACATGAACGCGTAGAGCAACCCCCCCACCGCCGACAGCACAGCCACCACTCCTGATTGAATGGTCGCAACCACATCCCCCGTGCCCAGGCCCTGCCCCAATATGCCCAGCAGCAGAATAATACCCACGCTGGCGACCAGCAGCCCGGCCCACGAGCGGAAGCTTGTCTCGCCTGTCTCGCGACGCACCGTTTCGCGGTTTCCCAGCGCAAGTGCCGCCAGTCCCGATCCGAAAAAGAGCAGCACAGCGCCCCACACTCCTGTCCACAGCGTATCTATGCTGTCGCGCATCACCAGGGTAGTCAGAATCACCAACAGGGCGATGGCGGTCAACTCCAGGCGGAAGTGGAGGTAAGCACGCTCGTACTCGTCCGGCTCGGAAGCTCTATAGCCGCCCAAACCCCAGACGAAGAGCACCAGCACGCCAATATAGACTAATGGTATGAAGAAGAGGTTGTTGATATTCTGCCAGTCAATGGGGGTATATGCCAGGGCCGTGACCAGGGCCACCGCCACGCCTACCGCCCCCGCGACAACACGCAACAAGGAATCGTTAAGCCTCGTGCGCCGGATCAGGTAGGTGACTAAGGCCAACCCCCCAAATTCCAGCAAGCCGAGCAGGAGAGGCTGGGGCACCGAAAACTGCAAAGTGCGGCTCAGGAAGACGCTATTGAATATCCACGCGAGGATATAGACGCCGCTTCCGTCCAGCAAAGATAAGAAGAAGGCGAAGGCGTTGATCGGGCTATAGACTCTGGTGCGTGGTGCCTGCATAATGCGATTTACTCGGCGAAGGTGAGCCTCTGTCAGAACGCAAGACTTTCAATGGCTTCCGCTTGCCCTATGGCCTCCACAAGATAGTAAGTGATACCCTGCGCCTGGATGGCCGCAGATGATTTCTTGCCGGAATGGGAGGCGGCGCGCTCTGACCCCACCGTCTCGATGAGCGTAACAGGGTGGCCCGCACGCCGCAGAGATAGAAGCACATCGAGCATATCGGCGGTGACGATGCCCGTCACCACAACGAGGGTCGCGCCCCTTGGCAGTGAGTAGCGCTGGGCGCGGATCAACTCCTCCATAGGCAGCCCCGACCACCCCTTGATGCGGGCTAGCGACTCTAGAATGCGCGTTAGCTGGCCCGAGTCGCGGCTGGGCGGCACCTTGACCTGCCTGTCGGAGGCGACGGCAAAAGTATTGATCTGCATACCCACCATCCACCCCTCCTCAAGCGCGTAGTTGGCGACCGATGCGGCCACCGAGATGGTCAGCTCAAGGGTCTGCGCGTCGAGGCCCTCGAACATGTGCACGAAGGTATCCTGGTTCAGGAACACATAAAGCTGGGGGGTGGCCGACGGCTCGAAAAGGCGGGTCTGGAGTGCGCCACGCCGAGCGGTGGCCTTCCAATGGATGTGACGCGGGTTGTCGCCATAGGCGTATTCACGCACAGCACGCAAGCGCAACGGGTCGGTCACGATCATCTGCGTCGATTTGTGGTCGCCGAAAGGCTGGCGGGCCGGTATGCCCAGTTGCTCAACAGGCACGTAGCGCGGGTAGACCAGCAGCGTGCCCGGCAATTCGACAGTGGCTGTCCGCCGGAACAGCCCGAATATGTCGCCCGACTTGATTTCGAGCGGGCCGAATTCGTACTCGCCCCGCGCCGTGCATAAAAAGGTGTAATGCCTGGTGACGCGCTCGTACCAGGCGAGCGAAAAGGCAGCGCTGAAACCCATCATGCGCAGCCTGGCAGCATAGGGATGGGCCTGGCTGATCATCTTGAGCGCCACAGGATACTGGTCCTCCACCGCGATCCAGGGCAGAGGCAGCGGCTTGTTGTTGATAATTACGTGGGACATAGCCACCGATTTACCCCAGAAGGCGCGCGTCTGGCTGAAATAGCGCTCCACGCTCAGATTGGCGAGGCACCAGCGCGCCCAGGCCCAGGAAGTGAGGAGGGCCACCGAGAGGATCAGCCCAAGCCCGAAGATAGCCTGGTTGAACAGGATCGCCCCGACCACAATGAGTTCCCGCCGCGCCCCATATCCACGCCCTCGAAAGCTGGCTGCTGGTCATAACCTCCACCTGCGACGCATAGCGGTCGGGCAGGCCGGTAGGCCGGTAATATTTGGGCAGGTTGGGGATGTAGGCCATGGTGGCGGATCAGAGCGGGATTACCGCGCCTCGATGGTCTCCACAGGCACAGGCACGCTCTCCACTATCTCGGCCACAATTGCAGCCGTGTCTCTGCCGCGCAGGCGGGTGCGTGTGCCGAGCATGACGCGGTGCGAGAGGGTCGGCACCGCCATTCGCTTGGCGTCATCCGGCAGGACGTAAGAGCGGCCCTGTATAGCGGCCAACGCCTGCGCAGTGCGCAATAGCGCCAGGGTAGCGCGTGGCGACGCGCCCAGTTCGATTGTGTCGTGCTTGCGGGTGGCGCGGATGATTTGCAGGATATAGCCCTCGACTGCCGGGGAGACGTGGACTGTGCGCACAGCCCCTTGTGCGCGCAAAATCTCCTCGGGCTGCGCCACGGGTTGGAGGTCGGCCAGGGGACTGGCTTCGCGGAAGCGGCGCATGATGGTCCGCTCGTCATCCTCCGATGGATAGCCGAGGGCCAGCTTGATCAGAAAGCGGTCAAGCTGGGCTTCAGGCAGTGGAAACGTGCCTTCAAGCTCTACCGGGTTCTGGGTGGCAAGCACCATAAAGGGACGAGGCAGGGGCGCAGTTTCGAGGTCGATAGTGACCTGGCGCTCCTCCATCGCCTCAAGCAAAGCCGACTGCGTGCGCGGTCCTGAGCGGTTGATCTCGTCGGCCAGCACGATCTGGCTGAAGATGGGGCCGCGCCTTGTCTCGAACTCGGACGTGCGGGCGTTGAAGATCGACGTGCCCGTGATATCGGAGGGTAGAAGGTCGGGCGTGAACTGAATGCGGCTGAAGGAGCAGGCCAGCGACCGGGCAAGCGACTTGGCGAGGGTGGTCTTGCCGATGCCGGGCACGTCTTCGATCAGGACGTGCCCCTCGCACAGGAAGGCGACCAGCAGTAGCTCTATCTCGGCATCTTTGCCCACGATCACACGCGAGATGCTATCCTGAACACGCCGAGCAAGCGAGGTCACAAGCAGCGACTGCGGGTTGCGGGCATCAGGTTGCGCGCCAAGAGGGCCTGTGCCGTTGGGGTCGCGCCCGTTGTTGGGCCCGTTGTTATGGGGGAAGGTCAACTGGTGCTCCTTTTGCTATTTCTCGACGGGGGGAGGTCCCCAGTAGTCGGCGTTTTCGGCCATCCGGATCAACTCGCGCCACTGCCCTACCAGTCCCTCGTCGGTGACACCGTAAAAGATGCGCAACGAGCCGTCGGGATAGCGGGCGGCCAGGTCGTAGCGGGATGCGCCCGCGCGGTGCTCGCGCCGCCACAAGCCGAGGGGAGCGTTAGGGTGCCAGGCGATCTCGGCGGCTGTGGGATCGCCATGCTCATGCTGCATGATAGCATAAAGCCAGAGCCTGCGCGCCGACTTGCGGGTGACGTTGTGCACCACGCTTGAGGGGTTGCGCAGGTCGCGCATAGTATGGTACAGGATACCGTTGCGCTCCTCGCTGCTGATGATCTCGACGCCCGTAGTAGGAGGCGCGGGCATGGGTGCCTGTGGAGTCTGCGCGGCGGGCTGGGATTGGGCCGGAGCCGGTGCAGGTGCGGCAGCCTCGGCGGGCTGTACTTCTGCCTGCTTGCGAGATCGACTGCGGCTGCGACTACTGGGGGCCGGTGCTTCGGCTGGTGCGGCCTGCTCCTCGGCGGGTGCAGCGTGCTCCACCTGGGGAGCTTGCTCGGCGGCTTCCGCCTCGGCCTCGGCGACTTGCTGGGCAACTGTCTTGCCCCGGCTGCGCCTTCGGGAAGAGGTCGTGGTCGCAGGCGGTGAGGTCATCTCAGCCTCCGTAGCCTGGGCGGGCAATTCGCTCGGAAGCTGCATACCCGGCTCGATCTCGGCCTCCACAAGGATCGCTATCTCGGCGGCGTCGCTCTCGGCTGCCGCCGCTGCCGGCGCTTCGACCTCCATCTTCTTCTCACGCCTGCGCGAGCGCCCCTTCTTCGCTGGCTGCTCAGGTTCGGCCTCCACAAGCTCCTCGCGGGTGAGGTGCTCGGCTGAAACTGCAATCTCGGCAGGCATCTCCCCTGCCGAGGAGGCAGGCGCTTCGGCCTGCTCAGGAGTGGGGGGCGCAACTTCCCCGGTTGCCTTCTTGCGGGAGCGAGAGCGCGCAGGCTTCCTGGCCTCGGGCTGCGCCCCCACCGGAGCGGCCTCCGCAGGTCCCTCGCTGGGAGCGGAGGCCGCTTCGGGCATTACCGGCACCTCGACCGCGGGTTCCTGGGCGGCCTGGCGTCCGCGGCGGCTCCTGCTCTTGCGCGTTGTCGTTGTAGGCTTAGGCTCTACCGCCTGCGCTTCAGCGACAGCCTGTTGCTCAGGTTGCGGTTGCTCTGCCATAGCTTCTTCGGCAGCCGGTGCATCCGGAGTTGGCTGCATTTCTTCAACTGCCGGCTCGGCCTGCGATGTTGCCCCCGTGGGCGCCATCGGGCGGATCTGCCCTTTGAGCTTTTCGGGCGGCAGGTTGGCGAAAACAGGCGGGCGCGCCGTGCGGTCGGCCGGCGGCTGTGGCAGACGAGCCGGAGACTGCTGGCGCTGCTCGCGCCTCGGCTGTTGAGTGTGAGGTTGCGCTGGCGCGGGCACCGCCGTGCCTGTGATCTGGGCAGGCGACATCGGCTCGCCCGCCTCCGACGCTGGAGGGGCCACGCGAGCCTGGGCGGGCGTCGACGGCACGGGTTGCGCTGCCGGGCTGCTTACGCGCGCCATACCTCTACGAGATGCCTCCAGCACCAGCGTCACTACCTCGTCGCGGTTAGCAACCACGCTTTCGCCCTCTAGCCTGATATAGATCTGTCCGGTGGGCGTGAAAGCGTAAGGGGCCTCGTCGCCCTTAGGGACGGTGATGATCACTACCCCGCGCTCCTCTCCGCCCCGCGTCACAAAATCGGGATCGACCGGCGGCTCGATTGTGCGCCGGATGTCCTCTTTTATCATCTTGATCGCTTCGTCCGGGCGCTCTATACCATGTACAGGCACCCCCTTGTCCGAGTTAGCACCCACATATATAGTGCCGCCTTCGGCGTTGGAGAAGGCCACTATATCGTGCAGGATCGGGCGCGTGCGGCTTGTGTGAGTGAAGGCCCGCTCGTGGAACGACTGGGTCATGTTCTGCCCCGCTACACGCGCCTTTTCGATATCGTCCCAACTTGCCCCCTGCCGGAAGGGGCGCGTGCGCGTGAAATCGTTGCCGTGAAGCAGGTCGCGCAGGTCGGCGAAGGTGGCTTCCTTCACCAGTATCTCGGTGACCCGCGCCCCCACGCCCAGGCGCTTGTTCATGCCGTCCATCTGCTCGGTATTGAGCGAGTGGGCGTCCGATCCCTGGATAATGTGCATCCGGCGTGGGTATTCGGTCTTGGACCCATTATAGAAGCTGGCGGTGTTGCGCCTGCCCGTGCCCTCCAGGTCGGTAACTTCCAGGGCCGCTAGATTGGGGTCCTGCGTATATGCGATCTTGGTCTGCCCCCCAAACGGGAAGCCCTGCATAGCCACACCGTTGGACGAATTGGCATGGGCAGCTATTGCCAGCCCACCCGCCGCCGTGATCGCCTGGTAGGAGGTAAGCACATCGGACGTGGAGCCTGCATCTGGCGCGCCCAGCAGCATCTTCTCCTCCGGCACGTTGAGGTTGAGGAGGAGATATTCCAGCTTGCGAACCGAGGTGTTCTCCGGGAAGATGCCAAGTACGTGAAAACCGAACGTGGCGGTGAACTCGAAGCCCGGCAGCACATTGATCTTGCCGAGCAGCCTGCGATAATCGGTCAAGGTCTGGCGCTCAACATCGGTCAGCCTGCCGAGGCGTTCGAGAAGGGTTAAAGTTTCAATTTCTCGGTGCATAGCCGCGTAGCCAGCCACCGTATTATGGTCGGTGAAGGCTATCATGTCGAGGTTCTTTTCCTCGGCTTTCTTGAGAATGTCCAGGTAAGAGATACCTGGATCGCGATAATCGGACGAGGCGGGAGTGTGCAGGTGCAAGTCCATTCGTTTCCACTCGAGGCCGCCACCTGCCTGGCGGTTGCGGGCCGCCTCCTGGTCGCGGGTGAGTTCTTGCATCTTGACGCTACGTATACCGCCATGCTGGCGTGAAGTGCCTCGCCCTGGGGTTCTTCTATTCATTGTCATGTCAATCCTTTTGGGGCCCACAGCACAAACGCGCGCAGGCACGGGAGATATTTCATCCCTTGCCGGTGCGGTCTTACATTGGCCGTGGGTGTGTTTATTCTATTCTGCTAAGCGAGGCCGGTAAAAGGTGAGTTACCACTCCTGGGGCAGGAGGAATTCGCTGTATTGTGCGAGATCGTTAGGCGCGTCAGCCGAGGCGGCGGGGGTGGCAGGTCTGCGGCGGCGATTTCTGCCGCCGGAACCCACTCCTCTCCCGGTGCCGGAGGATGGTGAGCGCTTGCCGTCACTTGTCGAGTTCGACCGCTTCCACCGTCTGGATCGAGGGCCTTTCGCCTTCGTCCGTGAGATTGGTGGGATCGGTCCGTGTGTCATCCTCGAGAGGAACTGGCGGCCCGATCTCTTCGCCGGTCGATATATCAGATGTGGCGACAGGGATGGCAGGCTGGACATCGTTGGAGAGCAGGGCAAGCCTTATCACGCCGTCCATTGTATCCACCCAGTGGAACTGCAGGTGGCGGCGAGCGGCGGGCGGTAGCTCCGCCCAATCGGGCTTGTTCGCCAGTGGCGCGATGATCTCCTTGATTCCGGCGCGATGGGCAGCCAACACTTTCTCTTTGAGGCCGCCAATGGCAAGCACCCTACCCGTGAGGGTGATCTCGCCCGTCATCCCGACTTCGCTCCGAACCGACCTTTGGGTAATGGCCGATATAAGAGCGGTCGCCATTGTAATACCCGCCGAAGGGCCGTCCTTGGGGATGGCTCCTTCGGGCAGATGGATATGCAGGTCGGCCTTTTCGAGGGTATCGAGGTCGATATTCAACTCTTTGGCCCGCGAGCGCGCAAATGATAGTGCTGCGCGCGCCGATTCCTGCATAACGTCGCCCAAGCGCCCTGTGATTATCAGTCCGCCTCGTCCTGGCATAAGAACCACTTCGACCGGGAGCAATTCGCCCCCGTGCTCGGTCCATGCCAGGCCACAGGCCACGCCCACCTGATCCTGACGGACTTCTTCTTCCACCCGGTAACGGGCGGGGCCAAGAAACTCTTCCAGGTTATGCGGAGTTACCCTTACGCGTGTGATACGCCCCTGCACCACACGTCGAGCCGCCTTGCGGCAAATGGTCGCCAGCTTACGCTCCAATTCGCGCACCCCGGCCTCGCGGGTATGGGTGCGGATTGTGTCTCTAAGCATGCGATCGGGTACTTCCAGGAAACCCGGCTCCAGGCCGTGCGTCTCCACCTGCTTGGGCAGAAGGTGGCGGCGCGCTATCTGAATTTTCTCTTCCTCTGTGTAGCCGCCGATCTCTACAACTTCCATGCGATCTCGCAATGCGCGTGGGATGCTGTAGAGGTTATTGGCGGTGCAGATGAAGAATACGTCTGACAGGTCGTAAGGTACGTCGAGATAATGGTCCACGAAGGTGTGATTCTGAGCGGGATCGAGCACCTCCAGGAGAGCCGAGGCGGGGTCGCCTCGCATATCAGCCGTCATCTTGTCTATCTCATCCAGCAGGACGAGGGGATTGACGGTCTCCGCGCTCTTCATGGACTGGATTATCCGCCCAGGCAGAGCACCAACATAAGTACGGCGATGGCCCCTGATCTCTGCTTCGTCGTGGATGCCGCCAAGCGACAGGCGCACGAACTTGCGGTTCATCGCCCGTGCGATCGATTGGCCCAGCGAGGTCTTTCCGACACCGGGAGGACCTACAAAACAGAGAATGGTTGGACTTTGGATCTTAGATTTCTGATTTTGGGCTTCTGAGCCTCCGTCCTTCTTCTTTTGCCCTTCTTCTTTCGTCTGGCGGCGCAGCATAAGCTGCCGCACCGCCAGAAAGTCGAGAATGCGCTCCTTGACCTGGGCCAGCCCGTAGTGATCTTCTTCCAGGATCTGCTCGGCCAGCGGAAGGTCGATCCTGTCCTGCGTGCGCTCCGACCAGGGCAGAGAGAGCACCCAATCGAGATAGTTTCGCAGAACGGTGGTCTCCGGCGACATGGAAGGCATGCGCTCCAGTTTGCCGACCTCTTTGAGGGTGCGGGCCATGATCTCGTCCGGTAGGCCCTTGGCTGCCAGCCGCTCGCGCAATTCGGCGATTTCGTTGCCGCTATCGCTCGCAAGCTCGTCATGGATGGCCTTCAACTGCTCGCGCAGGTAGAACTCACGCTGGTTCTTATCGATGGAGGCGCGCACTTTCTCGCGCACGCGCTGGTCGGTTTCGAGCACGTCGAGAGCGCTGGCAAGCACGCTCGATATGTGATTGAGACGGGCAGCCTGGTCCGACATCTCCAGCACGCGCTGGCGCTCAAGCGCATCCGATACCAGGTGGGCAGCCAGCAGATCGGCCATATAACCGGGCTGGCGAGCACCCTTGATGTGGTCAGGCGCTTCGGCGGGGACCTTGTTGTTCATGGTCGCATAGCGAGTGAACATCTCCGACAGGTGGGACATCAGCGAGGTGATCTCGCGACCACCTGCCTGCTGCTCCGGTAGGTATTGCACTTCCGCCACCAGGCAATCATCATCACCCCGTATCAGATCAAGCGTCACCCTGCGTAAAGCCTCAACTTCGACCTGCGTCGTGCCGTCGCCTTGTGTGCGAACCGCGCGCACCTCCACCAGCGTGCCGATTGTGTAGAGATCGGCGGGCGTGGGGTCCTCTCCCTCATCGGTCTTGACGGCGGTTACAACCATGCGGTGGTCGCCCTCGAACGCCATATTGGCCGCATTGAGGGATCGCGCACGGTTTACGGTGAGATTGACTATGGTACGGGGAAATACTACTACGTTCTTGAGAGGAAGGAGAGGAAGCTCCATCCGCCCGCGGGCTGCGTCGTTTGGCATACCTTGCGCCTTAGAATTGCGGAAAGAAGACTCTTAAAGGAGAATGTAATTCAGACCTTCCGACTAATTATACCAAATGATCGGCCAGCAGTCTATAGAGTAAACGGGCTACATGTCCTAATACTTTAGGGGGAATGCGACAGTCCTGATATAATCATGGATGATGAGTGAGGATTACTGCTTATCAGGTATCGCATACGTAACAAGAGACGACTGAGCCTTATAGAGGGTACAACACTCAGGCTTTGATATTGAGAGGTGATTTTGATGCGGACACACCATGAGGTTGTTTCGGGCGAGCAGCGGGCGCTCGCCGGGGTCACTGTCGGAGAGGCATTGGAGGCAATCCTGGCGAACTTCGCCCCCCTGGAGGTGGTGGTGGTGGCGCTGCCGGATGCGCTTGGGTTGGTGCTGGCCGAGGATGTCGTCTCGGACATGAATATTCCGCCCTTCGACAATTCGTCCATGGATGGGTATGCAGTGCACGCCCAGGATGTAACGGGGGCAAGCGACGAAGAACCCGCCCGATTGCGGGTTGCCGGGTTTTTGCCCGCGGGTGGCGCTCCCGGACCCAACGACCGAGTGGAAGCGAAAACTGCGTTCCGGATCATGACGGGCGCACCGGTACCGCCAGGCGCGGATGCTGTGGTGCGGTTCGAGGATACGAGCGAGGGAAGACCGCTGGACGAGCCGGGATTACAGCCGCAACATTCACAGGCGGGAGCAGTAGAGGTCGGAGACGAGATAGTCATTTACCGGGGCGTGAGCACGGGCACGAACGTGCGCGAGGCAGGGGGCGACATCCGCGAAGGAGACATGGTATTGCACGCGGGAGATCCCATAGGGCCTGCCACGATAGGCGTGCTGGCGTCGCTGGGCAAGGAGAAGGTGCGCGTGCACAGGCGGCCCAGGGTGGCGGTGCTGGCTACAGGCGATGAACTGGTAGGTGTGGCTGAGAGACCGGGGCCCGGTCAGATACGCAACACCAACAGCTATGCCGTCACGGCACAATTGAGATCATGGGGTGCGGAGGCATTCGACCTGGGGATAGCGCGGGACAACAGAGAGAGCCTGGTAACCAAGTTGAAGGAGGCGCTAGCGCTGGACCCCGATCTGCTGGTGACTTCTGCGGGGATATCGGTTGGCGATCACGACATCGTGAAGCAAATCCTGCTGGAAATGGGCACGATCAACATGTGGCGGGTGAAGATCAAGCCCGGCAAGCCTCTTGCGTTCGGCAGGATAGGCGAAAAGAGCGTGCCCTTCCTGGGATTGCCCGGCAACCCTGTGTCGAGCATGGTGACTCTGGAGCTATTCGGGCGGCCCGCCGTGATGAAGATGCTGGGGCGATCAACCTTGCGCAGGCCGGAGGTTATAGTGCGCGCCCTGGAGAGGATTGAAAGCTCGCCGGGACGCGAGAATTACATCAGAGTGGTGGTCTCGCGTGATGGAGATGATTACGTAGCACGCACTACGGGGGCGCAGGGTTCGGAGATACTCACCTCGATGGCGAAAGCCAATGCCCTGCTGATAGTGCCGGAGGACGTGCGCCTTGTGGAAGCAGGCGAGCGGGTCAGAGCGATACTGCTGGACTGGCCGTGGTAGCGCATCGCCCTGACCCTTTCTTCACCTGGCAAACCGCTGCGTAGAGCGCAGTTTCGCTTTCACCGCTTCCCGCTCTCGATCTTTAGGGGCTGCATTCGATTCGAGCGAGCTCAGGAGGCGGGCCGAGATCATGGCGATCTCATCGACCGCCGCATTGAAAGCCTCCTCGTTCGTCCTCGATGGCTTGTTGAAGCCGCTGATCTTCCTTACAAACTGAAGCGATGCAGCGTAGATCTCGTCCTCGCTGGCGGGCGGCTCAAAGTTGAAGAGCGGCCTGATGTTTCTGCACATGTTCCTTTATCCCCTGTTGCTCACCAACCGGATTTCGAGCGTCACGCACACCGGCAGGCGCAAAGTGTGGTGGAGGGCCTACAGCGCGCCCGCGTAGCCGTCGCCTCGAACATCGCTTCCCGCCATGTACGAGCCATCGGCCTGTCGCCAGATGATCTGCCCGCGACCGAATGTGCCGCTGCGATTGAGCACTGTGACGGCGTGCCCTTTGGACCGCAGGCCCTGCGTGACGGTTGAGCCTGCGCCCGACTCTATCTCGATGCTCTTGTTGCTGGCCCACTGCCAGCGGGGAGCGTCGAGGGCTGCCTGGGGGTTCATGCCGTAGTCTATTGTGTTGGCGATCACCTGCACATGTCCCTGCGGCTGCATGAAGCCGCCCATTACTCCAAACGGGCCGATGGGCAGCCCGGCGCGGGTCAGAAAGGCCGGGATGATGGTGTTGTAGGGGCGCTTGCCTGGAGCCAGGCGATTAGGGTGGTTGGGGTCGAGACTGAAGTTGGCACCCCGGTCGTGCAGCGAGATGCCCGTGCCGGGGATCACGATCCCTGAGCCAAAGCCCTCGTAGTTGGACTGGATGAAAGAGACCATCATCCCATCCGAATCGGCGGCGCACAGGTAGACGGTGCCTCCCGAGTTGGGATCGCCGGGAGCGGGAGTGAGAGCACGCGCACCTATCAGGGCGCGCCGTCGGGCGGCATACGCCTTGTCGAGCAGGCCCTCCACCGGAATGGAGGCAAAGTCGGGGTCGGCCACGTAGCGGAACGCGTCGGCGAAGGCCAGCTTGAGGCTCTCGATCTGGAGGTGGAAAGACTGCGTGCTGTCGCGTGCCAGTGAATGGAGGTCAAAGCCTTCGAGGATGTTGAGGGCGATCAGGGCGGTGATGCCCTGCCCGTTGGGCGGCATCTCCCACACGTCATAACCCCT
Organism: uncultured Chloroflexia bacterium; assembly: GCA_963797095.1. Classification (GTDB taxonomy): domain Bacteria; phylum Chloroflexota; class Chloroflexia; order QHBQ01; family JADMIH01; genus JADMIH01. The sequence goes on from CAWCNY010000003.1 coordinate 343,157, forward strand.
GTAACTGGTGGTGATGGGGTCTACCCATGTGCTTGTATGCGCCGCGAGGTCGGCCAGGGTGAGGTAGCCGCCCGTCTGAGCGGCAAACTGCGCGATCTTACGTGCGAGGTCGCCTTTGTAGAAATCCTCGGCCCCGTAGTCGGCGATGCGGCGAAGGGTCGCGCCAAGCTCGGTGCTCGACCACGTCCCACCCGACCTGGGCGCACGCCCGCCGGGGGCGAACATTGGGGCCCAGCCTTTGAACTCAGGGCCTCTGTTGGCCGTGTAAATCGAGATAGCGTTTTGCCATGCAGCCGCCACGATAGGTGTGACGTGGTAGCCCTGTTCGGCGTAAGCGATGGCAGGCTCAAACAGCCTGTTGAATGAGAGCTTGCCGAAGCGGGCATGCAGGTCGTGCCAGAGGGCGGGCGCGCCAGCAATGGTTACGGGGAGCCAGCCGCGCAGTGGCATAGTGCGGTAGCCCTTGTTGCGCACAAGTTGGAGGGTGAGGGCGGCGGGGGCGCGCCCTGAGCCGTTGAGGCCGTAAAGTCTGGCGGTTCTGGGGTCCCACAGAAGCGCGAAGGCATCCGAGCCGACGCCGTTGGACACAGGCTCGACCACGGTCTGCGCGATAGCGGCGGCGATAGCGGCGTCAACCGCGTTGCCCCCCTTCTTGAGCATGAGCAGCCCGGCTTCCACCGCCAGGGGCGTGCTGGTAGCGACCACCCCGTTGCGCGCCACCACTGACCGGCGGTCCGCGCTGTATGGATTGTGCGCGAGGTCCATCGGCGGGATGGAGAGATCGCCAACAGCCGGGGGGATATGGACCAGTGGAGGAGTGTAGGCGTGGGCAGCAGCGGGCAGAAGCGTACCGGAAGCCACCACTCCGCCAACGGTAAGAGCGGTGCGGCGAAGGAAATCGCGCCGGGTGAGGGTATCTTCCTTACTGGCGTCATCTATCCCGGGTTCGGCGTCTTCAGATTGGGATTGACGATCCATAGATATCTCGATAATAGCTCATTTACGCTTGAGACGCACCGTGAGGTCGCTGTCGCTGGTGGCTACACTGCTCATTTCAAGGTCGGCGCTTTCGAGGCTTGGAACAACCGCATTATTGATCTCCGAGACGAGGAGGTCATTGTTCACGCGGTCAACCACCTGCCGGATAGTGCCTTCGAGATCGAAGGGGAGGACCTCAAGCGATACGTTGAGGTCGCCTAGCTGGGGGTCGCCTATCATGTTGATCGCGAGACCGCCGTTCTGGATGCTGACGCGGTTGTTCACGCGAGCATTGACATCAAGACTGAGGAAGCTCGCCACCACATGGAAGGTGAAGAGGAGGTCCATGCGGTTCTCGGTGTTGAGGTCCACGTTGAGAGATGTGAGGGTGAGCCAGTCGACGCCTGTGGGATACGAGCCGTTGACGCGCTGGGCGATCAGACTGTTGAGATAACCTTCGTCCACCGACACCACGATATCGGAATTGCTCGTGGTGGGGATATTGTCCAACGGGAGGATAGTCGAGGCGGCGAAAGTAGCCAGCCCCAGCACAAGGAGCACCCCGCCTATAATCCCGAAGATGCACCCACTGGCGAACCAGAGGAAGCAAAGCCCACCGGAAGAACGGCGACCGGAAAATGACCGGTGGTAGCTGGTAGATCGGGGTTGGTAGGTGGACATTGGAAGACGAACGAAAGACGAAAGACGAAAGACAACAGACGAGAGTCAGAACCAAAAAACCAGGAACTTGGAACTTGGAACTACTATCGTCCTCCGTCTACTTACAGCGCTGCCCGGCGGCGGAGCCAGTCAGTCACATCTTTGTGCTTGATGCAGATCACCTTGTTCCCCCTGCGCTCGGCCTTGAGGTCGTTGCGCCAGATGGCGTGCATCACAACTTCCAGGCTGGTACTGATGAGCCGGGCCACCTCCTCAGGAGTGTATTCCTCCTGTGTGAGATCGACGTGAGCGCGGCTGTGGGGGTCGTGGCGGTCGTGGCGCTCCAGGATAACCTGGCCCTCGAATTCTTGTACATCCGAGAACCCGACGTGCGGATCGGTGTCAACCGGCTCGATCTCATAGCGGTCGTCCATATCGAGATCGTCGGTTTGGCCCATCGCCATCCCCTTGTCTTCACGGCTGGTGGTTGGCTGCTCGTCCATTACGCTTCTCCTTGCAAACTACGGGTAACTGAAAGCAAACGATGCGCTTGTATCACAGCCACCCATCAACTTTTATTCAACGCGCTTCAACCACGATTCGGGATCGCGCAGTTCCTCAAGTGTGGGGATGAAGCCGGGACCCTCCCAGATACGATTGGCTACCGAGATGCCCCGCAAGGCTACTACCCGGTTGATGAAGCTTTCACCGAGGCGGTACTGCTCCATCTTCAGCGCGAGGCCCGTAAGTCGAACAAAAAGCTTCTCGATAGGGCTGCGGTTTACAGCGCGCTGTTCGATGCGCTCCTTGATGGTGGCATAGCTGGGAAGAAGGCGCTCGCCCACGGCGTTCATTATATAGTTGGAGTAGCCTTCAATGATAGACATGAGTGCCTGGAGTTTGACGAACAGGGCGCGCTGCTCCTTGCTCATAACCACCTCGATCCAGTTCTCGCCGGTGGTCATGTTGGCACGAACGCGGTCCATAATACCGCGCATACCGCCCATCCCGTTGCCGAATTGCAGGAGGTCGTCGCTCAGAAGCGCAAAATACTCTTCGAGGAGGGTGTTGAAATACTGGCGAACCCACGGGTAGGCCTCGAACTCGTAGGCGTGGGTGGTCTCGTGGAGGGCAATCCAGAGCCGGAAGTCGTCGGAGTCGAGGCCAAGCTCGGCCTGAACGCCCGCGATATTGGGCTCCACGAAATAGAGGCGGCCCGCGCTGACGGGCTCCTTACCCAACAGCGAAAGGTCGTACTGGCCGAGCACGCGACGGGCCAGGTAGCCGAGGAGGACGCCCATCTGGGTGGACAGAAGGCCCTGGGAAAGCTCGCCCATAAGCATAGTGCCGAGGGAGGTGGAGGTCTGCACGCGACGATAAAGGTCCTCGATGGGGTCGAATAGCTGCTGGAAATTGGCGATATTGGCATCGATCCACTCGGTGCGCGTGAAAGCCTCGATCTTATCGACGGGGGCGGGGAGGGAACGGCCCATCTCCGACGTGATCAGGGGGTAGCAGCGGGCTACCATGCCTCGATAATACTCCTCCCACTGTTCGTGCCACCCTTCGGCGGGGAGCGGCTCGGCGATGATATTGTGAGCCATGCGGCGCACGCGCTCCCACTCGATAAGGCCGGGGATACCATGGCGGGCGTAGTGGCGCTGGCGCGTGTTGGCCCACACGAGGCCGAGAGCAGCGCCCGCCATGAGGCCGATAGCGATCAGGCGGGGGTTGTAGGCGGAGGTATGGCGGCGCGATTGTGTTGTTTGTTCAGACATCGGTGCTCCAATCTGGGAGGCGGTGCAAGGCCCTGCCCCTTAGCTTACTATAAACTTACGCGCTGGGAGCGTCAAGCGTTGCGGCAGGTCTGGTATACTGAGGGCCATAGAGAATTGGCAGCACCCTTCGGTTTCTGTGTTCGATAAAACGTACAAATAAGAAGACTTGACTATGGCAAAGGAGCAGTTTGAAAATGAGCGAGCAAGCGATCACATCAGAGAGGTTCTATTCGGGATTGACGTTGAGTGAGTTCATGGAGGGGATGAAGGAGAACCAGGATAGGTTCAAGGAGAACCTGGGGAATGTCGAGCTGGAAGCGAGAGACGAGGCGCGGATTGCCGAGGTAAACAGGCCGTTACGAGTGGTGGTAATCGCCGAAGATTGGTGCGGCGACGTGCTCCGGTACCTGCCTGTGCTGGTCAGGATGGCGAGCAAGGCGGACCAGTGGGAGATACGCGTCTTCTACCGCGACGCCAATCCCGACCTTATGGAACGCTGGTTGAAAAACGGCACGCTCCGCTCTATCCCGGTGATAGCCTTCTTTGACCAGGATTGGAACGAGATCGGCTATTACCAGGAAAGGCCGAAGGCGGTATACGAGGAGGAAGCCGGGGCAAAAACAAGATTCGAGCAGTTGTACGCCGACCGATTGGATGTCGCTTTGGCTTATGCCGACATGAGCCAGGAAACCAAGGACCTCTACGCGCCTTTCTTCCGCGAGTTCCGCTTGCAGAGAATGAAAACATGGCAGGAGATGTTTGTGGACGAGGTGCTTGGGCTATTGGAGGGCAAGCTCGTAGGCGCGGGGGCCGTATAAGCAGGCAAGGCTAGGAACTCTTACTTAAACTCTACTTTAGAAATGAACACACCCTATAACCGCATCGCGGGCCAGAGCCTTGAGCGCCTTGCAGCCCTGAGCGACGGCATATTCGCTATTGCGATGACCTTGCTTGTGCTGGAGCTTCATGTCCCCGATATAGCGCCGCGCCAGGGGCTGGACGGCGATTGGGACCTGCTTGTGGGTCTGTGGAGCATCGCGCCGCACATACTCACCTACTTCATGAGCTTCCTGACCCTCGGCATTTTCTGGGTGGGTCAGCAGACCCAGCTTAACCACTTCACCCGCAGCGACCGCGACCTCACCTGGATACATATCGGCTTCCTCTGCGCGGTGTCGCTCATGCCCTTTTCAACCGGGTTCCTGGCCGAAGGGATCGAACACCACGTGCCCCTCATCGTCTACTGGCTCAATATCGTCCTGCTGGGCGCAATGCTGCTCTGGAGCGTGCGCTATGCCTGGCGGGCAGGGCTTATGAAGGAGGACGTCACCGAGGTGGTACGCTCCGCCAACGAGCGGCGCATCTTCATCGCGCAATCGCTCTACGCGTTCGGCGCGCTCCTGTGCATCATCAGCACGTACCTGAGCATCGCGGCGATTGTGCTCGTGCAGCTAAACTACGCGTTTGCGCCCAGGATACGCAGCCTCTACAAACTTTGACCCTCTATCCCAACACACCCGCCCCACTTACTGATAAAAGGTTGCTCATAGTCTCTCCTTTGTCGCATAATTGAAGTAACGTGGAAGCTAACCAATGCTACACGCCACTATTGCCTTCGGGTAGTAGTCCGCACTTTGATAATGCAAGATGTTAGCGGGTTGTTGCACGAAACCCTTGTGCAGCGTAAAAGCATCTTAGGTGTCTCCTATAGTGCAACCTTAATGGCATATGGATGAGTATGCATCGGTGCAAAACCGTAGAAGCTGCTGGCGTTTACGCCATGCGGAGTCATCACTATTATTGACCATCTCAAAGGGTCCTTTCTTCGCCCGCCAAATAGCGGCTTATGAAATTGTCTTTCAGTGGGTGCTATGTACAACTACACTACTCAAGTACACTACTCAAGCCGCCCCGGTTCAGTCCCCCGCCAAACCACCCCACAAAGAACAGGCCCCGAATTCTAAATCTGGTGCGAGAGGGGTTTCATGGCGAATGGAACTACACCATTCTCCCTCAATCCTCATCCCTTTCTGACCAGCTTATTTAGGCGGACCCCCTAAGATGCGAAGATCTCTTAATAACCCAAGCCCCTCAATAAGAAAAGTAGTTCTCCTAATCCACACCTGCGACAGTTGCGTTGTACAATACACGTGCCACAATACCTTAAGCACATAAGGGTAGTAGATGTTTCTCAGAATGTGGTGTGGGCGGAGAAGGCAAAGATGCCGAGGGAGGATGTGTTCAGTCACCCCGCTCTCTCCTCCGGCTCCGGCCACCTCGTCAGCGACTACCTCTTCGCCAAAACCCGCCTCTTCGCCGGCCTCAACCTCCACGATGCCGAGCTAGACCTCTTCGACCAGATCTACGAAGCCCTCGCCTCCCAAACCCCACCCCACCTTCGTAGTCTACCTCTCCGCCTCCCTCGACACCCCCATGGCCCCCATCTACCAGCGCGACCGCTCCTTCGAACGCACCATCCAGCGCGCCTACATAGCCGGCCTTGCCCGCCTCTACCACTCCTTCTTCCAAGCCTACACCGCCGCCCCCGTCCTCACCATCCCCACCGACAACCTCGACTTCGTCCGCCACCCCTCCCACCACCAAACAGTCGTAGCCCAGATCCTATCTGCCACAGGCGTCCCCACCCTCGCCCAGCCCTGACCTCCAAGCTATGCAGCCACCCATAGAAACAATATGCTCAGTCATACTGCTCGTGGGCATGGTAATCACCTTTGCAGTTTGTCTCCTATGCTGTTATTTCTTTATCGTCGGTGGCGCGCTCGTCAGTCTTGGCGGAGGGGTATTCGTAGCTCTCACCCTGCTGATCGGCTACCAAATTCGCGTGCTCTGGCGAGGATTACACAATAAAAGCCAGTAGCACTCTCAGCCACTTATAGGGTAATCTGGCCTGCCTCATATACCTCTCTAAGTTCCTCAACTAAAGCATCATTAAACAAAACACCAACCTCACCGACTACCGACTACCGACTACCACCCCCAAACCTCGCACCTTCCCCCCATAAGTTGTATAGTGAATGATTGACCGTCAAACTACAGTGCGGCAACCGCACCACAAAAAAGGGGGCAACATGGAAGACCGGCACCAATCAGAAGTCAAACTCGAAATGGACATGGCCGACTTCAGCGGTAAAGTGGTAAGCCGCATGGATATACACAACATGGTAGGCCGCACGAGCGGCAAAAAAGTAGGCGTCGCCATAATAATGAAATTCACCGACGGCTCCACCGGCAGCATCCTACTCAAAGCAGGCGACGATACCCACATAGCCGTCTCCCCCTACGCAAGACCCCGCATGGACGACTACTCCATACTCCCCGAAGAGGTCGCAACCCCCAGATCCTGAGCCAGCCAACACCCACCACCAAAATTGCAAACCTACCATCCCCGCCCTTCCATAAGCGTAGGTGTCTAAAAGCCGCGCTTCCTCAGCCCCTCTCCCGCACCACCACACCATGCCCCTACTCCACCTCGACACCGATCTCGGCGGCGACATCGACGACCTCTGCGCCCTCGCCCTCCTCCTCAACTGGCCCGGCGTCCAACTCACCGCCATCACCACCGTAGGCGACCACCACGGCAAGCGTGCAGGCTACGTCCGCTACGCCCTATCCCTCGCCTCCCAACCCCACATCCCCGTAGCCGCCGGGGCCGATGTCTCCCAGGGCTACTACCGCTACCCACTCACCCTCCCGTCCGAACACCGCTACTGGCCCCAGCCCATCGCCCCCTCCCCCAACCCACCCCAACAAGCCCTCGATCTCCTCAAATCCAGCATCGACCAGGGAGCCACCATAGTAGCCATCGGCCCCTACACCAACCTCTACCTCCTCGACCTCCAACACCCCGGCATCCTCGCCCGCGCCAACCTCTACCTCATGGGCGGCTATATCTACCCACCCCGCCCCGGCTACCCCCAGTGGGATAACACCACCGACTTCAACATCCAGGCCGATGTCAAATCCGCTCTCCACGTCCTCCAAAACTCCCACCCCACCCTCGTCCCCCTCTCCATAACAGCCGAAACCTACCTGCGGCGGGCCCACCTCCCCGCCCTCCAATCCGCATCCCCCCTCGCCCGCCTCATCGCCTACCAGGCCGAAGCCTTCGCCCAGGATGAACAGACCGAATCCACCTACGGCCAAACCTGCCCCGCCCTTCCCTCCGACATCATCAACTTCCAGCACGACCCCCTGGCCTGCGCCATAGCCCTCGGCTGGAAACAAGGCGTCCACACAGAGCAAATACCCCTCTCTCTAGAAATTAACGATACGTGGCTAAGCCAGCGCCCCCACCCCAAAGGCAAACCCCTCAAAGTTGTAACCAAAGCAGACGGCGACCGCTTCAGCCAATTCTGGCTAAACCAACTAACCAATCCCCAACCCACCAACCCCTAACACCCCCACCTCCCGTCCACACTCATAACTTCAATCCTCGAACCTCGAACTCCGCACTCCGCACTAAAAAACCATACCAATGGCTACTTGTAATCGCAGAACAAGTGTGCTAAGATCGTACACAGAAGTACTTTCCCCCTCCCTACCGCGCAGCAAGGAGGACATAGAGACAAGACTGGTGTCCCTGTGTTTCTTTGCGTTTAGCCTTTAGCACCTTACCAAAGGAACAAAACAAAAGGAGAGAGCAACCAAAGTCGCGGCTGCACTAAACCACCATCTCAAAAAGCGCTCCGGTCTCCCACCACCGGACCCTAAGGGGACCAACACGGAGCAGTAATCCAGTGTGCATTCGTGTCACACCCTCTCAAGGCAAGAGGAACACTGCATCACGAGTACCAGTCGCAGTACGCAGTACGCAGTACGCAGTACGAATCCTCCCTCGCATCTTCGTCTACAAGAAAACCCAACATACACATTGCTATTCTCCGCCCATTCTGGTACAATTACAAAGGTTCATATTTGGCAAGGCATATTTCAAGTAAGGTATTCCCGCACTTCCCCTCCCCGGTTAAGCGCGAAAACCCACTGAACAGTCCACTAGCCAGACTGCACCAGACGATTTTAGGTTTTCAAACATAACTGGAGAAACAACACCAATGGCAGATAAAACACTCACGTGCCGCGATTGCGGTAACTCATTCACCTTCACCGAAGGCGAACAGGACTTCTACGCTCAGAAAGGCTACACCGAGCCTGGCCGTTGCCCCGATTGCCGCGCAGCCAAGAAAGCCAACCGCGACAGCGGCGGCTATGGCAGCAGCAGCTACAGCGGTAGCTACAGCAACTACGGTGGCGGTGGCGGCGGCTACAGCCGCGAACGCACCATGACCCAGGTCGTCTGCGCCAACTGCGGCAAAGACACCGAAGTCCCCTTCGTCCCACGCGGCGACAAGCCCGTCTACTGCTCCGACTGCTACAACACAGTCGGTGGCGGCGGCAGCCGAAACCGCTACTAAGCCGCGCATCACGCGCTGGGGAGAGCGTTCCTAACATATTCATCACGTCATAATGATGAACAAGCATAAGGGGTCGAGAGCACAACTCTCGACCCCTCTTTCCATCCAGATCGTGCGCGCAACTGCGAAGATATATGCCCTGCTAGGAGCGGACCCCCACCAGGCAACCACTGAATACCACCAACCAATAAGACCAGAGCGCATAATCCCACAAGGACCACGCACCCCATTCACCATTCCCATCCACTAGAACCCAAAACCCAAAACCCCCAAAAACCTTCGTGCCCTTCGCCAACTCTTCGCATCTTCGTGTACAGGAAAACCCCAGTAAGCAATACGCAATACTACTCAGCATGCGTATCCAACCTCCCCAACTTCCGCAGTTCCGGCGCAAGCCAGGCCACCAGCCCCACCACCACCACCGTCCCCAACCCACCGGCCACCACCGCCCCCACGGTGCCGATTAACGCCGCCAGCACCCCCGACTCGAACGCCCCCAGTTCGTTCGAGATCCCCACAAACACCGAATGCACCGAGTTTACCCGACCCCGCAACACGTCCGGCGTGCGCGTCAGCAGCAATGTCCCCCTGATCACCACGCTCACATTATCCAGCCCCCCGAGGAGAGCCAGCAGCGCCAGCGACAGCACAAAATCACGCGACACCCCAAACGCCACAGTCGCAAACCCGAACCCCGTCACCACCAACAGCAGCGTGCGCCCGGCATACTTGAACGGTGGCCTCAGCGCAATAAACGGCACCGCCAGCACCGCCCCCACCGCCGGGGCTGCCCTAAGCCACCCCAGCCCTTCGGCCCCCACGTGCAGAATATCCAGCGCAAACACAGGCAGCAGAGCAGTCGCCCCTCCCAGCAGCACCCCGAACATATCCAGCGTGATCGAAGCCAGGATCACGGGCGTCCGCCGGATAAACTTCGCCCCCGCCAGCATCGATTGCAGATTGATCCGCTCCGTACTGCGCTCCACCGCGCGCGGGTGCATCAAACTCGCCAGCACCGCCACCACCAGCAACAGCCCCCCGGCGCACGCATACACCCAGGTCGCCCCGCCCCACACCGCGATCAAAACCCCCCCAAGCGCGGGCCCCAGAATAGCCGACGACTGCCACGCCCCACTCGACCACGTAGCAGCGTTGCCGTACAAGGCGGGAGGTACCACCTGCGCGCCCAACGCACTGAAAGCCGGGCTTTGGAACGACCTCGCCACCCCGATCCCGAACAACAGCCCATACACCACCGGCAGCGGCCCCTGGATCATCGAAATCCCAAACAGCCCCAGCACGCAAGCCGCGATCCCGCTCAAGGCCATCACCACGATCCACTTGCGTTCCCGGCGGTCGGCCACCTGCCCCGCAGGCAGCGCCAGCAGCAGCACCGGCACTATCTCCACCAGCCCGATCAACCCCAGCGACAGCGGGTCACCTGTGCGCAGGTACAACTCCCACCCTACCGCCACCCCCACCATCTGCTCGGCCACCACCGCCAGGAAACTACCCAGCACCAGCAGCCGAAAATCACGAAAGCGCAGCGCCCCAAACGGGTCATGGCGCTGCGCTTCCAATCCCGGCAATCCGGGAATCTCAGGCGTTTCTACAAGGCTCACAATCTCTAATTATACAACCTTGCGATCTACCCCACCAGCACGCTCTTGGTATGCCACCCCGTAGCACCGTCCGGGTACGTGTCCTGCGAATTCGAAGTCTGCACCTGCCCTGTGCCGTCGGTCGCCCTCACAACCAGCTTGTGCTCACCCGAAGTGGCAATCCACGGATACGTCCACTGTGTCCAGGCGTCCTTCCCAAGCGACGCTCTCAGGTTCGCATCCCCCCAGGTCTGCCCGCCGTCCGTGCTAACCTCCACGCGCTGTATCCCGCGACTCCCCGCGAAGGCCACCCCACCTATATACACGGGTCCCGACGGCAGCCTGATATCCGGGTAGTCGATCCTCGACATCGTCTGGTACTCCGCCGTATCGCTCCATCCCTGCAACTCCCAGTAGCCCCTGAAGTCGCTGCTCGTAAGCTCAACCTCCGTAATCCACTTCACGTTCTTCATCCCGTAGATGTTCGGCACCAGCAGCCGCGTCGGGTATCCGTGCTTCGTCACCAGCGCCGCCCCGTTCATCTCATAGGCCAGCATACACCCGTTGTTCAGCGCCACCTCCAGCGGAATGCTATCCGTATACCCATCCGCCGCAGTCATAACCACTTCCGTGGCGTTCGCCTTGGGTCCCGCCTTCTTCAGCATCTCCGCGAAGTCTACGCCCTTCCACTTCCCGTTGCTTATCAAACTCCCACCAACCGAGTTGCTGATGCATGCAAGCGTCTCCGTCCTCTCCTGCGAAGGCAGCGCCATCACGTCTTCCAGCGTAACTGTGTACGGATTGTCCACCAAACCCTTGAACGTCAGCGACCACGACCCACCATCCACCGTCGGGTCGATGATGTTCTTCGTAGTGATGTAGAAGTTCTCCACAGGCGTCACTTCAGGCACAAGCCGCGCCTTCACATCCGCGAAGCTATTTGACGGTGCTGGCGTGGCCTGCCCCCCGGCCACACTCGTTCCCTCAGGCATGGGCGTGGGTGTCCCTGTACTACCCGACACATCCACTTCCTCTACCGCCGCCACGGGAGGGGCCTGCAAAGCCTGCCGTATGATCACCCACAGCGCGCCACCGCCCAAAACAGCGACTGCTCCACCGCCCAGCACCTTCATGAAGTCGCGCCTCCCAGGCTCTGCAGGTCCATCCGCGGGCACCATCGCCATCTCGCCCTCAGCCCTTGCGGGCACGATACTCTTCCACGGCAGAAGCCCCACCAGCGTCAACCCGAACGCCAGGCTCAAGATGAACATATCCAGGAACACCGGCACCCCAAACGGAGCCAGGTTCGAACCGTAAATCGCCTGCGCTATATCGGGAGGAGCTGTCACCATCTCCACCCGGGACCCGAAGAACCCTTGATCCACCAGCGGCAAGAACACAATGTTCAAGAACAACCCAAGCAATAGCCCGTACAGCACTCCCTGCACCCACTTCGGCTGATTCTCGAACGCCCGGAACGGCCAGAACCGCGCGAACAGCCATCCCAATAGCCCGCCTAACAGCAGCGTGCCCTCCACAATCGACACCAGCAACAGTGCCTTCCCCCCGACCCCCACCGCGTTGATGATCTGCAACTCCAACTGCCCGCCGGCCAGAGTGACCAGGCTGTTCTCCATCAACTCCGGGATCGAGATGGTGTTGGTTGTAAGCCGCAATACAGCCATCACCACCATCATGGCGAGCGCCGCCCCAACGCCTGCCCCAAAACCCCCCTGGAGTCTCGTCGGTGTCATACTCCTCTTCTCAGTCATGTCGTCCATAATACCCCCCGCTTCAATGCGAATTACTCAATATGGAAATGCCCATTACTATTACCCACCCATTCTATCGCACACAGGTTACACACTCTCTTACAGTTATTACACAGCTATTAACAATACGCTCTATTACCCGCTTTCGATCTATTACCGACAGTGTAGATCACCTTACCGGCCTTGTCCATTCTGCTATAATTAACGCTTGTGGAAACGCCCATCGGACCTCAAGAATGGGTCGCCGGTAGTCGAAACAAGAAACTCGTTACTAAGGAAGACAGCGTTGTCTGACACACCCAACGTGCAAGCACGCAACTACATAGAGACCCTGGTAGTTGCCCTGGGCGGGAATGCCATCCAGCAATCGGGCGACAAAGGCACCGCCGCCGAACAACTCGCCAACATAGTCAGCGCCATGACCTCCGTAGCCGAGCTTGCCGACCGTGGCTATCGCGTCGTACTGACCCACGGCAACGGCCCTCAAGTCGGCACAATCCTCCTCCAGCAAGCCGCAGCCGAGGCTACGGAGGGCATCCCTTCCATGCCAATGGATGTTGCCGGGGCCATGACCCAGGGTGGGATCGGCTATATGATGCAACAATGCTTACAAAACGAGTTGCGTAAGCGTGGAAGGCCCTGGCCCGTCGCCACCGTTGTTACCCAGGTGGTCGTTGACAAAGACGACCCCGCCTTCGCCAACCCCACCAAGCCAATCGGCCCCTTCTACACCGCCGACAAAGCAGACGACCTGCGCGCAGAGGGCTACACAGTTGTTGAAGATAGCGGCAGAGGTTATCGCCGCGTGGTCCCCTCGCCCCAACCCGCCGCACTCGCCGAAATCTACGCCATCCGCACCCTCGTCAATGCTGGTGCTCTGGTGATCTGCTCAGGTGGGGGCGGCATCCCCGTGGTTCGCGACGCGGATGGCCTGCTTCACGGCGTCGAAGCCGTCATAGACAAAGACCTCGGAGCGTCCCTCCTAGCCCAGCGTCTCGACGCCGACCGCCTGCTCATCCTCACCAACGTCGAAAGGGTAGCGATCAACTTCCGCAAACCTGACCAACGCGACCTCGACACCGTCACAATCAAACAAATGAAGCAGTATATAGCCGAAGGCCACTTCGCCGCTGGCAGCATGGGCCCCAAAGTACAAGCCGCCCTCGCCTTCGTAGAGTCGGGCGGCCAGGAAGCCATAATCACCCACCTGCACAGCGCTCTACCCGCCCTGGAAGGCAAAACAGGCACGCACGTGGTACGCGATGCGTGATCTGGCGCGTACTTCGTACTGCTTATCTTATACTCGCTACTCGTCACTCGTCACTCGTCACTCGTCACTCGCAATAATCCTCTTTCGCCCATCAAGAAAGGAGCACACCTTGGCAGTAAGCATGAAAGGCCGCAGTTTCATCTCGGTAGCCGATTTCACATCAGAGGAGATCTGGAACGTCTGGCAGTTAGCTGCCCAATTGAAAATGAAGCAGAAGATCGGCGAGCCACACCGCATCCTTGAAGGCAAGCAGCTTGCCATGATCTTCCAGAAGCCGTCCCTGCGCACCCAGGTCAGCTTCGAAACCGGCATGTCTCAGCTTGGAGGCCATGCTATCTTCCTCGGCCCCGATCACATCCAGCTTGGCAAACGCGAGAGCGTGCCCGACGTAGCCCGTGTTCTCGGCAGGATGGTAGATGGCATAATGGCCCGCGTCTTCGCCCACAAAGACGTCGAAGAGCTTGCCGAGTACGCAGGCGTGCCCGTGATCAACGGCCTCTCAGATAGCGAGCACCCTTGCCAGGTCCTGGCCGATCTCTTCACCATCTGGGAGAAGAAGGGTCGCGTCGAAGGGGTCAATCTCACCTACATTGGCGACGGCAACAACGTAGCCGCCTCCCTCCTTCTCGCGGCGGCGCGTGTCGGCATGAACTGCACTCTCATATGTCCAGGCGGCTATAAGGTCCCATCTCACTATATACAGGTTGCCCGCGCGGACGCCGTCCACACCGGCTCACAACTGCGCTTCACCGAAGATCCAATGGATGTCGCAGGCAGCGACGTAATCTACACAGACGTGTGGGCCAGCATGGGACAGGAAGCCGAGGCCAAAGAGCGCGCCCACGTTTTCAAGCCCTACCAGGTAAACAAAGCCCTGATCGTGCAGGCCGGAGGCCTCCCGTTAGTGATGCACTGCCTGCCCGCCCATCGCGGTCACGAGATCACTGATGAAGTGATGGACAGTGCCCACTCCGTAGTGTTCGAGGAAGCCGAAAATCGCCTACATGTTCAGAAGGCAGTGATGGCCCTCCTCATTTAATGGCCCTCAAGTAATGGGCTTCAAGCCCGCTCCGCACAACCTTCTTACAGAAAACCTTGAAAGCCATGCCCATTTATGGGCTGTGGTTCGGCTGATAAAAGGTTGCTCATAGTCTCTCCTTTGTCGTATAATTGAAGTAACGTGGAAGCTAACCAATGCTACACGCCACTATTGCCTTCGGGTAGTAGTCCGCACTTTGATAATGCAAGATGTTAGCGGGTTGTTGCACGAAACCCTTGTGCAGCGTAAAAGCATCTTAGGTGTCTCCTATAGTGCAACCTTAATGGCATATGGATGAGTATGCATCGGTGCAAAACCGTAGAAGCTGCTGGCGTTTACGCCATGCGGAGTCATCACAAATCGACAGCAACCGTGCGTGTAGCGGTCCCGCGCCTGACCTCCAGGTTCGTACGGCCCGCGCTCAACCTGCCAAGCGTAGCGCTCAGGTCGTCCGCTGAACGCACAGGCGTGCCCCCCACCTGCACGATAATGTCACCGGCCCGTATCCCAGCTGCATCCGCAGGCGACCCCGGCCTCACCGCGCCGACATAAGCGCCCGGCACCGGGTCGCCGCCAGGTAACGCATACTTACTTGCATCCGCCACCTTCGCGCCTAGCAGCTTGCGCCCTCCTGGGCTACCTTCCGCCGCTTGCCCACCGTTCGCAGCCATCGAATTGATAATCCTCTCCAACCTGCGCTGGTCAAACCCGACCACCACCTCACCCCCGATTACCGTCACAGGCACACCCTGCTGTCCTGACTTTCTGATCATCTCGATCGCGGCGGCCCTGTCCTGGTCCACGTACTTCTCTGTGTACGGCACCCCTCGCTGTGAAAGATACTCCTTCACACGATAGCACCACGGTCAGGTATGTGTTGAATACACCACTGCTTGCGTGTCGTCCATCGCTCAGTCTCCTTTACTTTGCCTCCCCTTCTGTCCCCGCAGATAACCGCACATTACCCATATTATGATAACTCATAGCTTAGCAGAATGCATGCCCTGATTCGCCAGGACCTCACCGAGCGCCTCCTCAAAATCCCGCCAATCTGAGACAATCCCGATGTCACACATCTCAAAGATCGGCGCCTTACGATCCCGGTTCACAGCTACAACAGTGCCGGCACGTATGGTTCCTGCCATATGATTGAAGTTGCCCTGCAATCCCAGCCCCACGTACACATTGGGCGCGACCGATCTCCCCGTAAGCCCTATCTGCTGTTGGCGCGGCAGCCACCCTTCATCCACCACTTTACGCGTACCACCAACCGCCACCTGATCGGGCCTCAGCCCCATCCACTCGCCCAAGCCCAAAGCCAGCTTATACACCTCCGGCAACGCCTCAGGCCCCCCGATCCCCATCCCCACGCACACAATCAGCCGGGCCGTGTCGAGCGCCATCCCCTCCTCCCCACCACCCTCAATCGACAACACCTTCACACGAGCATCAGGCAGCCCAGCCACATCAAGATTAGTGACACGGGGCACAACCACATCACCCATCGCGTAAACCGGAAGCGCACCTGGGCGCAGCGTCGCCATATGAGGCAAGGTTCTGCTCAAAATCGGCGCGATCACCTGCCCACCAAACGCAGGCTTCAACCCGAGCAGATGCCCCTCGCGATCCACCTCGAAACCAATACAATCCCCCGTCAATCCCAATCCCAGGCGAGCCGCTACTCTCGCAGCTACATCTCGCCCAAACGAGGTAGCCGGCACCAACACCGCCCACGGTTTGCGCTCCTCCATAGCCCTGCTCAATACCCACGCATAGCTCTCCACGTCCATAAACCGCAAACGTGGATCGTCGGCTAACAGAACTTGATCCGCACCGTGCCGCCCCAGCTCGGCTACCACACCTGCTCCAATCTCGCTACCAATCGCCACCGCGACCGCTTCGCCTCCAATCTCCGATGCTAACCTGGCTGCCTCATCAAGCAGTTCCACCGAAACAGGACGCAGTTTGAGATCACCGGCTTTCGTTGCAATGCCTGCTTTTCCCTCCTTTGGGCCGGCCAGAAACTCGGCAACAGCCCATACCGCCTTCTCAGGATCAGGAGCGCCGCTCTTGGAAGGCAAGGTCCTATCCTCGTCAAACTCTCTTGCATCACTCCCACGCGCCCCGAGATCTTCCAATTGCACCAGCAAGCTCTCAGCCGACGAAAGCGCATCTCCTTGCAGAATGATCCCCCTGCGATCCACCTCAACAGGCCGCAACGCGGCCACCCATGTCGGCGACCCCGACAGCCCAACCTCCTCGGCCTTCAATCCCAGGTCGTACGCGCTCCAGATCTCGATCAAACCTGGCTCTTCCGCGATCCGCCTTTCGCCCTCCGCGATAACAGGAGGCTTTGTCTTCACAGGCTTGATCAACTGTTCCGAGGCAGTAAGCAGCGCAGGAAATAGACACTCCACCTTCTCAAACCCGCTGTCCGTCTCCCTGACGATTATCAACTTATCCCCCAGCTGTTCGATAGCCGAAGCTCCGGTCACCTGCGGCAAATCGAGCATCTCAGCCAACTCCGGTCCCACCTGCCCCGTCTCCGAGTCCGTACTGAACTTACCCAGCAACAGCAGGTCGAACGACAGCCGCCTGAGCGCAGCGGCCAGCGTGCGCGCGGTCGCCAGCGTATCCGCGCCCGCGAAAGCCCTGTCCGTCAGGTGTATAGCCCGATCCGCTCCTCTACCTAGGCACTCGACAAGCGCTGCGCGTGCCTGAGGTGGCCCCATAGTGATCGCTATCACAGACCCGCCATATACCTCGCACAAACGCATGGCCTCCGTGAGCGCACGCTTATCATACGCATTGATCACCGAGGTTACTCCCTCGCGCACCAGCGTGCGCGCCACAGGGTCATACCTCAACTCGTCGGTCTCAGGAACTTGCTTTATTGGAACAATGATCTTCATAGATTGGTATTCTATCTTGGATTGGATCTTTTAGAAGAGACGAAAGCTATCACTAGCATACAACAAAGCCATCCGCAACCCCAATCGGCTGCAAGCTCAATATGCATGACCTGCTTGACGCTGCTCCTCCCACTCCATATACTGACCTTGTAGCCTCGAAACTCAGGAGCGTCCGAGGCGCTCGCATTCATCGCCCGAAAGGAAACATCATGCGTCATCGTGCGCTCTTCACCTGCGCCTTAGCGCTACTCCTCCTGCCAATGATGGCCGGTTGCGATACCTCCGGCCTCCCCGAATCTCTTGCCTCTACTCCCACCGCTATCCCTCAACCAACCGCCACCGAAATCGCCCTCGTTGAGCCACAGCTAAACCCCACCGCCACCAACGCGCCGAACGCAAACACCCCTACCACCCGGCCACAACCGAGCAACACCACACCCCCGCAGCCCACCGATACTACCTCTGTGGGCGCACAACCCACCGACACCGCCGGTGCGCAGGACACCCCGGCCCCGGCTGCCACGATCTCCGCTGACAAAATACAGGAGATCCAGCAGATCGAAAGCGAGACTGCCGCTTTCCGCGGCCTCCAACCCCTCTCTGACGTGCCTGAGACCTTCCTTACCGAAGACCAGCTTCGCGCAGATATCATCAATGAGATGAAAGAGGATTATCCTCGCGCCGAAGCAGCCCAGGATTCCAAAGAGCTGTGGCTTATGCGGCTCTCGGACGACCCGAATCTCGACCTCTTCCAGCTTGATATAGACTTGCAGAGCGAGCAGGTGCTGGGTTACTACGACCAGGTCAAGAAGGAGCTTTTCGTGCGCAACAATGGGAGCGATCTAAGCCCGACCGCCCGCGAGACCCTTGCCCACGAGTACACCCATGCCCTCCAGGACCAGCACTACGACCTCAAAAAGCTCCTCCCGACCGAAACTACCGACGATGATAAGGCACTGGCTGTACGTTCCCTCGTTGAGGGCGACGCAACCGTCACAGGCATCCTCTACGCTCAGACCCACATGACCCCAGACGAATACCAGAGCATCATCGATGAGAGCCAGAACGCCGATACCAGTGTGCTCGACAGCGCTCCGCGCTATATTCGCGACAGTCTTTACTTCCCGTACAACGAAGGCGTCGAGTTCGCGCTCGCCCTCGGCATCCTCCAGGGTTACAGCCAGATCGATAAAGCCTTTACTAACCCTCCTGTCTCCTCCGAACAGATCATGCACCCTGAAAAGTACACGAGCCGCACCCCTGACCTGCCCAAGCCCGCGCCTATCGTGCCTCTGACCGACACCCTCGGCACAGGCTGGACCCACGGCGATAACGGCACCCTCGGTGAGTTCGACCTCAAGATCATCCTTGAGGAGAACGGCGCTGTTGACGGCGAAGGCGCGGCGGCAGGCTGGGGCGGCAGCACCTACGAATACTACGCCAACGGCGACGACGCCTTGATGATGATCAGCACCGTTTGGGACACGAAGCGCGACGCCGACGAGTTCGAAGACGCCATCAACGAGACATTCGCCAACTACGACAAAGACGGCATCATACTCAAAGACCTCGACGGCCAGCGCTTCTTCAGTGTCAAACGCGTCAACGACCAGATCACCTTCGGAGCCTCCACCAACTCAGCAGCCCTCGAACACGCTATGGCAGCCATAAAGTAACCGAAAAATACGCCTGCATCCCGGCTCCAAACGTGCAATCTGATGCTAAAACATGAAACATCCCGAATTTTAGA
This sequence comes from uncultured Chloroflexia bacterium, assembly GCA_963797095.1. Lineage (GTDB taxonomy): Bacteria > Chloroflexota > Chloroflexia > QHBQ01 > JADMIH01 > JADMIH01. The sequence goes on from CAWCNY010000003.1 coordinate 362,349, forward strand.
TTCAGCTTCGCAGGCGTGCAATCTGCTTTACGCACGAATTTAAAATTCTGGGTGACCTATGTTTCAGAACTTGAACTTCAACCCCCTAACTGCTATACTCAACGCAGCACAACCGAATATCCAAAGGTCAAGCAGAGGTCACCCTAAGCCCGGAAGCTGGGGGTTAATGGGGGAAGCCGGTTAGAGTCCGGCGCTGTCCCGCAACTGTAATCCACCTGGAAAGCCAGGATACCCACCTCTGCTCTCTCATACAACCTTCGCGCGAAAGGGGGTAGGAGCTATGCCAACAGCATTGATGCACCTTCTCACTGCACCACCGTAGTCCCTTCACTCCACATCACATGCAGTAAGCAGAGATCAGCAGGCACTTCTCGTAACCCTTGTCGCAATCGACAAGGGCTTTTTGTTTGTACAGAACGAGGGAAGTTGGGATATCCCCAGCCTCTCCTTCACCCCTCAATGCCCTGCCAGTGGGCTACCCTTTCAGGAGGAATCACTTTGAGAAATAAACTCATCACACTAGCGGTCGCGGGTCTGACCGCCCTGGCGGTGTTCGCCCAGGCCGCCCCAAGCCTGGCCGCGCCGCAAGCCGCCCAGTACGCCGCCCAGTACACAGACGCAGCCAACAAAGCGCTCGCCTGGATGAAGACACAGCAACAGCCGGATGGCTCGTTCGCCGGTTTCGGCGCAGGCTCTACCATTGATGCGCTCCTCGCTATCATCGCGGCCAACGGCGACCCTGCTTCTTACACCCAGGACGGCAATAGCCCCGCTACCTACCTCGAAAGCAACGCAGGCACTATTGTCGCCACATCAGGTGGCGCGGGCAAACTCCTTCTCGCCGCTCACGCCCTCGGCCAGGACGTTCACTCCTTCGGCGGCGTTGACCTCGTCGGGGCTATCAACGCCAGCTACGGCATCTCCGCCACCGGGCAGTACGGCCCCGACACCATCGGCCACGCGTTCTCGATACTTGGCCTCTCTGTCGCCGGGGAATCCGTGCCGTCTGCCGCCATCGACAGGCTTAAGAGCCTGCAATCCCCCGAAGGAGGCTGGTCTTTCAGCGGCGACACCTCGGCAGGCGCAGCCGATACCGATACCACCGCCGTAGCCATCCAGGCCCTGGTAGCCGCAGGCGCTAACCAGCCCGGCGACAACACCATCAAATACGCTGTCACCTACCTGGCCGACCAGCAGAACTCGGACGGCGGCTGGCCCTACCAGCAGGGCAGCCAGTACGGCAGCGACAGCGATGTCAACTCCACCTCCTACGTGGTCCAATCCATGCTGGCCCTCCAGAATGCCACCATAGCCGAGGCCGGTCAGCGATTCATCGCCTCCCTCCAAAACCCAGGTGGAGCGTTCGCCTACCAGAAAGCCGACCCCACCGATAACGCCGGGGCCACCTACCAGGCGATCCCCGCCCTCCTCGGCGCAACCCTGCTCAACCCTGTAGCCGCAGCAAGCCCGGTAACCCAACCCGGTATGCCCGTCACCGGGGCAGCGCCTGAATGGGCCTATCTCGCCGCTCTTATACTCGTCGCCGCGCTCCTGTCAGGCGCCGGTCTGTTCCTTCGCCGCACTCGCTAGATCACAGGAAACAGGGGCGGCCTATGGGTCGCCCCTCACGCACCATGCGTTTATCGCCCCGCCGGATACTAATATCTCTACTATGCTTGCTCACTCTCGGCATGGCGGGATCGCCCGTGCCATCCGCCGCGCAATCCACGGGTAACCGGGCCGGAATGGTGATCCAATTCCCCGACGGCACCACTCAAACCTACTGCCTGACCTTCGAAGGCGACGACATCACCGGCCTTGACCTTCTTCTCAAGACCAACCTCGACGTGAAGGTGGAGGTGCAGGGGCTTGGCGCGCTCGTTTGCCGGATCGGCCCCACAGGCTGCCCATACCCCGCCCAACCGTGCCTGTGCCAGTCCTACGGTCCCAGCGGCGTCTACTGGAGCTACCACCACCTCAAGGACGGTCAATGGAAAGCCTCCATCGTCGGCGCGGGAAGCTACAAAGTAAGCCCGGGCGACGTGGAAGGCTGGGCGTGGAGCAACGGCTCGCCGCCGCCCGTCTACACCTACGGCGAGCTATGCCAGGCCACCGGACCACCCACTTCTACCCCCATCCCAACGCCCCTCCCCACGGACACACCGCAACCACCACCCACATCCACGCCCCGACCTCCCGCACCAACCTCGACGTGGGTGGCGCAGCCCATGAATACTTCTCAACCCACGCCGCAAGCGCCACAATCCACTGCTGTGCTGACCAATACGATGCTCCCAGCAACATCTACGCCAACCTCCACACTGACCAATACACCTTCTTCAACCGGCACTCCACAACCTACGGCCACGCCCTCACCCGTAAGCACAGATACACCTGTGCCCACCCCTACCGCCACCATCGCGGCTCCTGTGACGCCAACTCCCACACCACCGGCAACCTCCAGCGAAGCCACCGCCCGCACCGTCGGCATCCTCATTGCAGGCAGCGTACTGGGGCTGCTCGCGATCTGGGGCTGGCTTACCTTCCTGCGCAGACGCACACCGCCCCGCGACGGCACAGGAGCGCCCTGACCATGTGGAGCCGCGACACAGGCACATACGAGTTCCACGTAGGCTCATGGTCCTTATGGCTGCTGGCCGCCATGTTCGCCTCCCTCGGCACGCGCAACCCCTTCTACCTGGTCCTCGTGATCGTCATCTCTCTAATGGTAGGCAGAGCCATAGCGCGCCCGCCATCCACCACCGAAGATAAGCAGTATGCAGTGAGCAACTCGCAATCAGGCTTCTCCAGCCTCTGGCGCATCGTCGTGATCATCACTATCGGGGTGGCCGTTCTCAAAGGTCTCAGCTACCACATCGGCGCGACCGTCCTGTTCACTCTGCCCGATTGGCTCCCTGTGATCGGCGGCAAGGTCGCCCTGGAAGATATGCTGGCCGCAGGGCTTGACGCGCTGGCCCTCCTGACCGTGCTCGCCGTATTTGCCGCCTTCACCGCCGGGGCCGACTACTACGCCATGCTCAGATCTGTGCCTGCTGCTATGCACGGCGCGGGCCTTGTAACTTCTATCGCCATCACCTTCGTCCCCCAGACCATCCAGCGGTACACCGAGATCCGGGAAGCCCAATCGCTCAGGGGCCACCGGGTGCGCCGCGTAGCCGACCTTCTCCCCATGATCATCCCCCTTTTGGCAGGGGGCATGGAGCGCTCCATGAACCTCGCCGAAGCGATGGAAGCGCGCGGCTTCGGCAGAACCACCACTTCCCGCTCGATCTCTCCCCTGCTCGTGCAGGTGGGCCTCATCCTCGGCCTCGGACTGCTCCTGGTCGGAAGCACCATGTTCGCGTTCGCCCCGGACACACCCCTCCTGGGTTGGCTCCTCATTGCGTTCGGCCTCTCCCTGGTCACGTATACCCTGTGGGCAATCGGCAGGGGCACCCATCGCACCCGCTACCGCCGCACCGTCTGGCGCGCCTACGATACCCCCCTGGCCGTCGTTTCGGCAGGCATCCTCGCCATACTCCTCGTCTTCAAACTGCTTGCACCTTCCCTGCTGGCCTACACCCCGTTCCTTCGCATCTCAATGCCCGATTTCGATCCCCTGGTCGCGCTGACCCTCTGCGCTCTGGTCGCGCCCACCCTTATGGTCCGCTACCTCCCCAACACCAGACAAGGCAACTCATGAACACACCCCTTATCTCGCTATCCAACATAACCTACACCTATCCCGGCACCACCAACCCTGCCCTGCGCGACCTCACCCTCCAGGTCGAAGAAGGGGAGTTCCTGCTGGTAGCCGGCGTCTCCGGCGCGGGCAAATCCACCCTCCTGCGCCTCTTCAACGGCCTCGTCCCCCATTTCTACGGAGGCGAGCTTGCAGGCACGATCCGCGTTACCGAGCGCGACCCCGTGGCCCTGGGTCCCGGCGAGATGAGCAGCGATGTCGGTCTTGTTTTTCAGGACCCCGAAGCCCAGTTCGTGGCCGAAATTGTTGAGGACGAGATGGCCTTCGCGCTCGAAAATGCCGGCCTCCCCCTGCCCACCATGCGCAAACGCGTCGAAGAAGCACTCCACGCTCTCGGCATCGATCACCTGCGCGCCAGGCGTGTAAACACCCTCTCCGGAGGCGAGCGCCAGCGTGTAGCCATCGCCGCCGTGCTCACCCTCCAGCCTCGCGTGCTCGTGCTCGACGAACCTACCTCCCAACTCGATCCCCAGTCCGCCGAAGAGGTGCTAGACTCCCTTGTCAAGCTCAACAAAGACCTCGGCCTCACCATCATCCTCTCCGAGCATCGCCTTGAGCGCGTTGTCCAGTACGTCGACCGCATCTTCTACATGGACATAAATGGCACGACCCTCGACGGCCCTCCCCGCGATCTTCTCTCGCACATCCCATTGGCCCCGCCCATCGTACAGGTTGCCAGGCTCCTCGACTGGCAACCCATCCCTCTCACTATCAAAGAAGCCCGCAAATTTGTCGCGACAAAAATCGGCCAGCAAATCCCCAGCCCAACTCCTGACAATTCGGACATTCAGATCCCCTTAGCTCCCACGCGCCAGCCCCATCAACCGCCTGCCAGCCAACTCGATTCCGTCTGGTTTGGCTATGGCGGGCGCGAAGTACTCAAAGGGATGTCGCTCGATTTCCGCCAGGGCGAGATCACCTCCCTCATGGGGCGTAACGGCGCTGGCAAAACCACCATCCTCAAGCTCGCGCTCGGCCTCCTCAAGCCTCACCGCGGCACCGTCCGCACCCTCGGCAACGATACCCGCCATACGCCGTTGGACGCACTTTCCAGGCTTGTGGGATATGTCCCACAACAGCCCGACCTGCTCCTCTTTTCCGATACTGTCCAGGGCGAGGTCGATTTCACCCGCCGCACCCACGGCCTCCCGCCCGACGGTGCGGACCTCCTGGCCAGCCTCGGCCTCATTCCCTACCGCCTCAGCGATCCCCGCGACCTGAGTGTTGGCGAGCGCCAGCGGGTGGCCCTGGCCGCCGTGCTCGCTGGCTCCCCTCCTGTTCTCATCCTCGACGAGCCGACGCGCGGCCTAGACTACCTGCAAAAGGAGGTGCTGGCCCGCATCCTCCGAGACCTGCGCGATCAAGGGCGCACCGTCATCCTCACAACCCACGACGTAGAACTGGCCGCACACCTGACCGACCGTGTGATACTACTCGGCGACGGCGAAGTAATAGCCGACGGCCCCGCCCGCGAAGTAATGACAAACTCCCTGGTCTTCTCCTCCCAGATCAGCAAACTCTTCCGCGACCCCACCCTCCTGACAGTAGAAGATGTAGCCCAACGAATAACAAGCAACGAGTGACGAGTGACGAGTGACAAGTAACCGAATACGCAGTACGGAGTACGCAATAAGAAATGTCCACCCCAGCCCGGGCAATCCAAAATCCAAAATCTAAAATCCACAATCGCAACGCTCCTCGCGCCTCGCTCAGCGTTGCCATCATGGTCCTTACCACTTTGCTCGGCGCGTGGGCCTTCCTCTACCCGTTCTTCGTACCCCCTCCCACCGGAGACGATGTCGGAGGCTCGCACGCAGCCGACGCCCCACTCATCTTCCTGCTTGTCATGGGCCTTTGCCTGGTAGCCATCGTCGCCGACCTTGAGACCCGCGCCATAGACAGCAAGACCATCGCCCTTCTGGGCGTGCTTGTCGCCACCAACTCCCTCCTTCGGCCACTACAGGGGCCGGGGGGTTTTTCAGGCTTCCAGGTGCTCCCCATCCTCTGCGGCTACGTCTTCGGTGGCGTCTTCGGCTTCCTCCTTGGTTCCCTTTCCGTGTTCGTGTCGGCCCTTATCACGGGAGGCGTGGGGCCCTGGATGCCCTTCCAGATGCTAGCCATCGGCTGGATAGGCATGTCCTCCGCCGCCCTCCCCCGCAAAGCCATCAAGAGCCTATGGGGCGGCAAAGCCGAAAAGTGGATCCTCGCCGCCTGGGGTGCGCTCCTCGGCCTCGTCTTCGGCCTGATCATCAACCTCTGGTCCTGGCCCTTCATCGCCGCAGGCACCACCGACCTACCCACCAACCAGACCTGGCAGCCCGGCGCAGGACTCCCTCAAGCCCTGGCCCGCTATTCAGCCTACTACCTGGCCACTTCTCTCCCCTGGGACATCTGGCTAAGCATAGGCAACGTCCTCCTGATCCTCTTCCTGGGCCCACCCATCCTCCGCCTCCTGAGACGCTTCAAACAGCGTTTCTTCTTCTCGGTAGTCGGTAGTCGGTAGTCAGAAGTTCCTGGTTCCTGGTTCCTGGTTGTTCTTCGTCTATCATCCTCTCGACTACCGACTACCGACTACCGACTACCGACTACCGACTACCGACTACCGACCCCCAAATCTGCTACAATACACCTATGACCACCGACGCGAACCGCTACCGCATAAACTGGCAGGACGAGATCGATAGCGCCGCTCTCTATCGTGCCGTGGCCGATGCCGAATCCAACCCTCAGCTAGCCCAGGTCTATCGGAAACTGGCCGACACCGAAGAAGCCCACGCAGCCTTCTGGGAAACCCGGCTTCGCGATGCCGGCCAGCCTGTGCCACCTCGCCGCGTTGGCTGGCGGGCGCGCGTGCTTGCCATGCTGGCCCGGCGCTTCGGCGCATCCTTCGTCCTCCCCACCATCAGCAACCTGGAACGTTCAGACAGCGCCGGCTACAGCGCCCAACCGGAGGCCGCAGGCACTCCTATGCCCTCAGAAGAGCGCTCGCACGCCCGCCTCCTCCGTACCATCACAGGGGGTATGGAAGGGAGCGACATCGCCCAGATCGAGGGTCGGCACAGGGCCAGCAGCGGCAACGCCCTGCGCGCCGCCGTGCTCGGAGCCAACGACGGTCTCCTCTCCAATTTCAGCCTCATCATGGGCGTCGCCGGGGCGCAACTCAACGCCACCACCATCCTGATCACGGGCTTCGCTGGCCTCCTGGCGGGCGCAGGCTCTATGGCGATGGGCGAATGGATATCGGTCCAAAGCTCCCGCGAGCTTTACACGCGCCAGATTCGCGTTGAAGAGATGGAGCTTGAGGAGGTGCCCGAAGAAGAGGAAGAAGAGCTTGCCTTGATCTACCAGGCGAAGGGCGTGCCCGAAAAAGAGGCCCGCAACATGGCCCACCGCATCATGGCAGACCGGGCCAGCGCCCTCGACACCCTATCGAGGGAAGAACTCGGCATTGATCCCAAAGAATTAGGCGGCTCTGCCTGGGAGGCCGCCATTACATCGTTCGTGCTGTTCGCCCTCGGTGCGATTGTGCCCGTGGCCCCCTTCATCTTCTTCACAGGGTGGGCGGCGGTCCTCACCAGCGCCGTGCTCAGCGCCATCGCGCTCTTCGGCATCGGCGCGATAATCACCCTCCTCACAGGTCGCAGCGTGCTTTTCTCCGGCACACGCCAGGTGGTGATCGGTCTCGCGGCAGCGGCCCTTACCTACGGCCTGGGCCAACTCCTGGGCGTTGCTATCAAAGGCTGACCTACTCCCCCAACAGCCACTTGTCCATCAGCGCCCGCGTCACAGGCCCGGTCTGAATATACCGGATGATCCCGTCCTTATCTATAAAGAAGGTGGTCGGGATCGGCAAAACGTGGTAAGTGCTGACCACCCCGCTATCCAGGTCGGGCAACAGCGGGAACCCCATCCCGAATTCATCGGCAAACGCCTTGATCGTGGAGGTGTCGCTCTGCGTCGCCACCCCCAGTATCTGGTAACTCCCCCCGCCCTCAGTTTCCTTGTACATCTGGGAGATTATGGGTATCTCTGCGCGGCAGGGTGGGCACCACGTCGCCCAGAAGTTGATCATCACCGGCTTGCCTTTCAGGCTTGACAGCGTGACCGCCTTCCCATCTACATCCCTCAGTGTGAAATCGGGCGCTTCCGCTCCCACCCTGGGCGCAGGCCCCGACCCCGGCGCTTTAAATCGCTCGATCTTGGTGGTATCGGCAAGGCTCTGGAACCACTGGTTTGACAGGTTTTGCCTGTCGGTCTGGGTCTGCCCGCTCCCGGTCACCATCTGGATATCTTTCAAAATCAGCAGCGTGTTCGCGCTGTACTGGCGAAGATCGTCCATAGTCAGGTTGTACCAACTCAGCATCTCGTCCAGGTCCCCAAGTTCGTGCCCCGATCCCGAAGCTATCTCTGTGACATCCTTATCTACCTCGCTGTTGGTCACTACCATGCCCGCTCTTTGGGCGTCCTGCACCTCCATTAGCTCGGTAATCATATCTTCCAGGGCCGAAGTAGCGTTGGGCGGGTTGGTCACCGCGCGGCTGTACAGTTCGTTCAGGAACTTGAGCAGATCCAGCCTCTTCGCTACATCCTGCTGGTATATGAACTGGCCGTTCACCCGCGCCACCGCGCTATCCGGTATATTGGCGAGAGGGTTCGTGATCCAGGCCCACGCTATCGCCGCCGCCAATACCACAATGATACCCACAGCAAGGACCGTGTATCGTCTGCGCGCCCTGGCTTTGGCCGCCGCCCTCGTAGGAGAAAGCACCACCGGGGTTTCCCTCACAGGCTCCGCCTCGCGGTGCGCCCTACCCCCGCTCTCGATCTCCACCTCGAACGTGATTCTCTTTTTGGTCGGTTCTGTCTTACTCATACCAGTGCCACTTCATGATGTATCCGGTCCACGATGTACACGTGAGCCTCGCCGCCCAGCTTCCCCACTACCAGCGAAGCCAGGTCATCACAAGCCCTTCTCAACGGCTCGCTCCCCATCTCCGGCAGCGCCTCTATGCACAGAAATGCCCGTTTCGTGCCCTCAGTCAGCTTCGTACGCTCGGCTTCGCGCCAGTTCCACGAGCGGCATAGCACCCCCACATCGTCGCGGTAGATCACCTCTCCGGGCTGCGGCGGCTGCTCCTCCTCGGAGCCAAGCGGCACAAAATGCTCCCCACCCTCGGCGCGCATCAATCTTATGTCGCCTCTGACGCTATCGAGGTCCTCGCCACCGCAAGGCAAGAAGTACTTGAGCGACACACTATTGTAAAGGTCCACCAGCGGGTTGATGCTCCGAACGTTCCCGTTGCGGGCCGACCTCAGCAAGCTCTCAATTGATGACCTGTACTTGTTCGGCTTCATGCCAAATGCCGCGTAGGCGCTCCGCCAGGGGGCTATGGCGGGGTGTCCCGCGATCTCCTCGTCCCCGATACGCGATGCCGCTTCGCGCATCCGGTTCGCAAGCAGAGGGGCCGTGATCTCGCTGGCCTCCCCTGTATTGTCGAGACCACTTACCGTTACTATCCCGATAACAGTCCCAGCAAAGAGGGACCGCAAACTCTCCTCAACGCGAAAGCGCATCATTTAGGACTGCGGGGTTATATCAATAGCGGGGCCGAACTGAGCCAGGAACGCCATCGAATTGGTAACGATCAAAATACCCATGAGCACCAGGAACACGCCGCTGACCAGCGACACGATGTTCACATGGTCGACCACCTTCCAGTTGCCCACCTTGACCGTATACATCTTGCGCGTGACCTTCTTGAGCCACCCCGCGATCTGTCCCATCGCCAACCCTGCTACCAGGAACGGGATACCCAACCCAATCGAATAAGCCAGGAAAGGCACAAAAGCCTTGTCAGGCTCCCCATTCAGCGCCAGTGTGATCAATATGCCAAGCCAGTAGCTTATGCACGGCGTCCACCCGATGGCGAAGCCGATCCCGATCAGAAACGACCGCAAATATCCCAGGTTCGACGCTGGCCGTATATCCAACCGGCGGGTGTAATCGAGAAAGGGTATTTTGATCACGCCCATCGCGTTCAAGCCGAACACGATCAGCACCAGGCCCATAACCCATTGCAGAAGCGACCTGTTGGCCCTGAACAACTCGCTGACCGCGCCCGCCAGGCTCCCCACTACCACCACAAAGATGAAGGTAAATCCCAGCACGAACATCAGCGAATGCAGCAGCGCGATCCACCGCACATTGGCTGTGGAAACAGTCGCTGCCGCCGCCCCACCACGCCGCGCGTCGGTCACAACCGACCCACCGAGGTACCCGATATAAGCAGGTATGAGCGGCAGCACACACGGCGACAAGAACGACAGCAGCCCAGCCGCGAATGCTACAAACAGTGATGGTGCTTCCATAGGCTATCTCCTCAGTGAATAATGCTCAAACCTTGCGCGCCCTGTCGAAGTAGGCCCTCAAATCATGCTCGGTAATCGGCGCGCTCAATCTGCCCTCACGCGCCCCCACCACTTCCACCACAGGGATGACGTTCCTAAGCTCCTCATAGATTGCCATATCATTGAGGATGTTCACCTCCGTAAGCTCCATCCCGTATCTCGGTGTGAGCTTGTCCAACAGGAGAAGAGCCTCGTCACACAGATGGCAGCCAGGCTTGGTGTAAACAGTTACGCGCATAAGGACCAGGGAAAGGGGTCAGAGACCATACATAGATTGGGCAACAAACATGGTAGCCGCTATTGGTCATTATACGGAGCGTGCCGCCGGGGTGTCAACAACTCGCCGGTATGTTACAATGGATGTTGCCCCCGTAATGCGGGCTACAGCGTTGTATCCACCAATGGAGGTTCAAATATGGTCATGCAATCCGATCTCTCCAGCGAGATCAAGTCCGAAATGCCCGACATCCACACACCGCTCCCGGGCCCCGAGGCCAAACCTGTATTGGAGCGCGATGAAGCCGTTATCTCACCGTCCTACACCCGCTCCTATCCCTTCGTGATGGACCACGGCAAGGGGAGCCACGTCTGGGACGTAGACGGCAACCGCTACATAGATTTCACAGCAGGCGTAGCCGTGCTCGCCACGGGCCATGCCCACCCTGAGGTCGTAAAAGCCATCCAGGAGCAGGCCAAGCGCTACATCCACATGGCGGGCACAGATTTCTATCTGCCCAACGCCGTCGAGCTTGCCGAAGCCCTCACCCGCATCACCCCCGGCAGCTTCGACAAGCAGGTATTCTTCACCAACTCCGGCACCGAATCGATAGAAGCCGCCATGAAGCTCTGCCGCCACCATACCGGCAGGCCGGTGTTGATCTCCTTCATGGGTGGGTTCCACGGACGCACCTACGGCTCGATGTCGCTCTCCTCAAGCAAGTACTTGCATCGCACCGGCTACCAGCCCCTTGTCGCCGGTATCTATCAAGCGCCATACCCCAACACCTACCGCCCGCCCCTCGATGCCGCCCCCGACAAGTTGGGCCGCGCGTGTGTCGATTACATTGAGAAGACCATGTTCCGCCACCTGGTATCGCCCAAAGAGGTCGCGGGTATCTTCGTGGAACCGATCCAGGGCGAAGGCGGCTACATCGTCCCACCCGACGATTTCTACCCCGCCCTCCGCGACCTTTGCGACCGCTACCACATACCTCTGGTTATGGACGAAGTGCAGTCGGGCATGGGTCGCACAGGCAAGATGTTCGCAATCGAGCACTGGGGTATCGAGCCTGACATCGTCTGCATCGCCAAGGGGATCGCTTCCGGTATGCCGATGGGCGCTATCGTGGCTCGCAAGACCATCATGGAGACCTGGCCCTCAGGCGCGCACGCCAACACCTACGGCGGCAACGCCCTCGCCTGCGCCGCTGCCCTCACCACCATCCGCCTCCTCGAAGAAGGGATGGTCGAGAACGCCGCTAAGGTGGGCGAGCACATGAAGGCCCGCCTGCAAACCTGGATGGACCGCTATCCCTTCATTGGTGACGTGAGAGGCAAGGGCCTCATGCTCGCCGTCGAGATCGTCTCCGACCGCGTGAACAAGACCGCCGATCCCGCTCTCCGCGACAAGATCGTAGACCTATCGTTCGAGAACGGCCTCCTTCTCCTCGGCGCAGGACTCAACGCCATCCGCTTCTGCCCGCCCCTCAACATCGATGAAGCAACCATCGACGCGGGCCTTGAGGTAATGGAAAAGGCGATGGACTCGCTCTAGTATTCGACTCCTGTAATAACGGAAATGGGCCGCCCGCCGGGCGGCCCATTGCATTTAGCTCAGTGTTGCTTTTATAGCCCGTGCGAGTTGTCCAACAGATAGGTATAGAACCCATATGCCGCGATACACACCAGCGACGAAGCCAGCGAAGTCGCCAGTACCCGCAAAAGGGCCTGCGCGAAACCTGTAATCGAGTGATCCGCCTGCCCGGCAAAGAGTGCCAGCATTACGAGGAACACCACCAATGGAATAAGCGAGAAGATCCGCCGGGCTGTGTGCAGCCTGGGGTCATTGTTGCGTGTTGAGTTGCTTGCCCAGTCAGATTGTCGAGAAAGCTCTACGTCGAGCGAGCGTAGTATCGTCGAGATCGTGCTGTAGTTGCGCTGTCCGGCCTGTTGTAACACTGCGGTTGCCCCCTGCGTTGTAGAACGCATGTGAAAAGCTAAGGGGAGCGGCCCAGCTGCCAAGCCAAGCTAGCGAAGTGCCACACGCCAACTGCTCGTCTCAAATCAGAACCCTGAGATACCCTGACCAGCAGGCCGCTCTAGCTGTTCCCAGTGTACCCCAGCGAACTACCCTCGTATATAGCTAACTTGGGCTATTCTCACACAGACAGAATTACCAGGACCCCTACTGTCCGATGGTCCCGATGTGCGAAATAGCCCACACAATTATCATCCCTCCGAGTACCACAAACATGGCGATCATGGCCCAATACATGCAGCTAGGACCTATCAAATCGTCCGGGTTCAGGCGCGACCTTCGACGCGCCATTTCTTCCGAGAGCTCAACCGTCTCATTCGACTCAGGATCGACTGACATAGCTTCTCCTCTGGTGTAGTTTTAGGTTCACAAAAGTATAGCACAAGGCAAGCCCGGCGCTCACTACGCTTTCGGCCTGCTTACATACACGTGCTGCGCGATCTCCCTCTCCACCCTCTGCGGAACGCTACTTTCCTCCAATATGTCATCACCATCCAGTACTACTTCAACAGAGCCATCCGAAGAATCATGCCCTCTAACCCTGAGAGCCACATTTGGAAGCAAGCCAAGCTCCGCCGCGTGCCGCAACAGCTCAGGGTTATCATCCGGTATGTGCTGCACCACCGATGATGTACCGGGTGTCAGATCGTACAGTGTGATCATGTCGCGCTCGGTTACTGTTCCAGAGGAACTCGGGATCGGTGCGCCATGAGGATCGAACTGCGGATAGCCTAACCTGGCATCGATCCTCTCCTCCAGGTAGGGCGAGATCGCGTGCTCCAACCTCTCCGCTTCATCATGCACTCGATCCCACGGCACGCCGAGATACTGGTTGAGGTACAACTCGATAAGCCTATGTCGCCGGATTACCCGCAGGGCCTCGGCCATCCCTTTGTCCGTCAGGATCACTCCCTTGTACCTGGTGTAGTCGACCATAGCCTGGTTCTGGAGCCACTGCAACATGGAGGTAACAGAAGCCGCGCGCACACCAAGCGCCTCAGCGATCGCGTTGGTGGTGGCGGGTGCGCCGTCTCGCTGAAGCTTATAAATAGCCTTCAAATAGTCTTCAACAGCCCGTGTGACCATGATGCTATTGTATCACACAGGCATGGAACGCGGGCTAGTGCGTACTGCGTACTGCGTATTGCTTATCTTGCTTTCTCTATGTGGCGTGGGAATTTGTATCACAAACATGAGGCATCCCGAATTTTAAATGCAGCTTCGCAGGCGCGCAATCGGGTTCTAAAAAGAGCGATATTGGCGGCGACGCCGCCAATATCGCTCTTTTTAGAAGGCCCCTCCCCAAATTTCGGGGAGGGGTGGGGTCTTTGACCATTTCCAATCTGTTTTACGCACGAATCCGAAATTCGGGATGCCTCATGTTTGTGGTTCGACAGAGCTATATGCTGCCGAGGCGCTCGCGCAGTTTCGCCAGCCGCTCCTGGGCGGCTGCTAGCTTGGCGCGCTCGCGCTCTACCACCTGGGCTGGCGCTCTAGCTGTAAAGCTCTCATTGGAGAGAAGGTCCTGGGTGCGCGCGATCTCGGCTTCGGTCTGCTCGGCCTCTCCTTGAAGACGTTTGCGCTCCGCATCGAGGTCCACCAGGCCCGCCAAGGGCAGGATCACTTCGGCCTCGCCCACCACCAGTGTGGCGGCCTTCTCAGGACGCTTTTCCGCAGGCAAGCTCTCTTCGATCACCAGTTTGTCCGGGTCGAGGCGAGCCAGACGAGCTATCGTATCGGCCTCACGCCGGAGCATATCGGTGCGCGAGCCTCCTGCTATCAGAGCCTCGATGCGCCTGCCCGTCATGTCTTTCTTGATGTTCTCAGGCACGTCCCTCACCGCCTCGGCGCGGGCGTTCCTGATCTCGCGGATGATCTCCATCACCAGCGAGAAGTCGCGCTCGGCTTCGTCGCCGGTTCCGCCCGCAGGCGGCCACTCGGCCATCATCAAGCTCTGCGCCTGCGAGGGCAGGGTGCCATCCTGGCTGGGCCAGCCGTGGAGGTTCTGCCAAAGCTCCTCGGTCAGGAAAGGCATGTAGGGGTGGAGCAGCTTGAGGATGCCGTCGAGCACGAACCTCGCCACAGCCGACGTTTCCTCCTGTTGCGTGGCGTCCTCGCTCCTGAGAGTGCTCTTGGCCGCCTCGATGTACCAGTCGCAGAACTCGTTCCACACGAACTCCTGCAACACCTTGCCTGCCTCTCCAAGCTGGTACTCGTCGAGCATGCGGGTGGTCTCAACCACGATGCGGCTGTAGCGGCTCAAGATCCAACGGTCGGCAAGGGATTTTGGATTTTGGATCTTGGATTTTGGATTTATTCCAGCGGTCGTTGCACTGAGCACGAACCGGCTGGCATTCCATAGCTTGTTGGCGAAATGGGCCGCTTGCTCGATCCTCTGGTCGCTGAACTTCTGGTCGTTGCCGGGCGATGAGTTGGTGATCAGCGCCATCCTGAGGGCATCAGATCCGAACTTGTCGGCCATGATCAGGGGGTCCACCACGTTGCCCACCGACTTGCTCATCTTGCGGCCCTTATCATCTCTGACAAGGCCGTGCAGGTACACGGTGTGGAAGGGGATTTGATGTGTATGCTCCAAGCCCTGGAAGATCATGCGCGCCACCCAGAAGAAGAGGATGTCGTATCCCGTCTCCATCACGCTGGTGGGGTAGAAGTAGTCGTAATCGGGGGTCTCGTCGGGCCAACCGAGGGTGCTGAAAGGCCACAACCCCGACGAAAACCAAGTGTCGAGCACATCGGGGTCCTGCTTGATGGCGGTGCTGCCGCACTCAGGGCAGGTAGTCACCGACTCAGGCTCCTGATCGGAAGCGAATCGGTGCCCGTTCTCGCAGTACCACACAGGTATGCGGTGACCCCACCACAACTGCCGCGAGATCGGCCAGTCGCGGATGTTCTCCATCCAGTGGAAGTACACCTTGCTGAACCGCTCAGGCACGATCTTGAGGGTGCCGTTCCGCACCACCTCGATGGCAGGCTCGGCAAGAGGCCGCATCTTCACGAACCACTGGTCCGACACGATAGGCTCCACAGTGGTGCCGCAACGCTCGCAGTGGGGCACATTGTGCCTGTGCTTCTCGATCCCCAGGAGGAAGCCCTCGCGCTCAAGCTGCGCCACCACGCCCTTCCGCGCCTGCTCCACCGTCTGCCCGGCGTATGGCCCCGCGTTGTCGTTGAGGGTGCCATCCAGGTTCAGGATGTTGATGATCGGTAGCCCCTGGCGACCTCCGATCTCGAAGTCGAGCGGGTCGTGACCCGGCGTGATCTTCACCGCGCCGGTGCCGAACTCCAACTCCACGTCGGCATCGGCGATCACAGGGATCGGCCTGTTCATGATCGGCAGCATCACCATCTTGCCGATCATATCCTGCCAGCGTGGGTCGTCGGGGTGTACGGCCACGCCCGTGTCGCCCAGCATGGTCTCAGGGCGCGTGGTGGCCACCGTGATACCGCGTGAAGGATCATCGATGAGTGGGTACTTGATCGTCCACAGGTTGCCTTCTTCCTCCACGTCCTCTACTTCCAGGTCGGAGAGGGTAGTGGCGCAACGCGGGCACCAGTTGATGATCTTCTCACCCTTGTATATCAGCCCCTTGTCGTACAGCCGCTTGAACACCACGCGCACCGCCCGCCTCGGGCCTTCGTCCATGGTGAATCGTTCGCGAGTCCAGTCGCACGACGCACCTAGCCGCCGCAACTGGTAGCGTATCCTGGGCCTGTAGTGGTTCATCCACTCCCAGGTCCTCTCCAAGAACGCCTCTCGGCCCAGGTCGTGGCGGGTCTTGCCCTCTTTCGCAAGCTCCTTCTCCACTACGTTCTGCCCCGCGATTCCAGCGTGGTCCTCGCCCGGCAGGTAGAGGGTCGAATAGCCGCTCATGCGCTTATACCTAATGAGAATGTCCTCCACCGCGTTCGTCAGCGCATGGCCCATGTGCAGTTCACCCGTCACATTGGGCGGCGGCATGATGATTGTGTACTGCTCCTTGCCGGGGTCGCGTGCGGGGGTGAGGTAGCCCTGCGCCTCCCACCAGTCGTACCATCGCCCCTCCACGTCCTCGTGGCTGTACGCTTTCGCCATCTCGCCCTGCCCGGCGGGCTTATTCTGTATGTCTGTCATCGTCGTAGTCTCCCTTTCAGGTTTGTCTCACCGCAGAGGCGCAGAGAGCGCGAAGGGTTCTGGAGGTTAAACAAAAAACCCTCTCGTCCGCGCAGGACGAAAGAGCATGCTTTCGTGGTACCACCTTGCTTCGGCGACCCGCCTACTCATGTACGCGAGTTCACCCTCTGACGGCTGTATCGGGCCTACCCGTGCGGGCTGAGAGGTATTTTGACCTGTTCACCCACAGGCTCCGGAGTGACCTTCGAACGCTTTTACCGCAAGAGGCTTACAGCCGGTGGCCTCTATTCTCTGTTAGCGGTCGGGAGCGTCCTACTCCTCTCCTTCACTGCCTTGCGTGTATGCGGTTGTAGGGGTATTATACGTGCGTGTACGCCCTTTTGTCAATCGGTCGGGAGATGTAAGCAGGCGTATGCAAAGCCGTTGTCTGCCCCACCAGGATGAGCTACGTCATTCTGAACAGTGAGATTACAGAATTGTTTCAGAAAACGAACCAACAAAGAGGTTGTCATCCTTCACTTCGTTCAGAATGACAAAGCCTAGTCAGGTAGCATTCGCCATTCGTACTATTGATTTTGCATTCGCCTTACATGGGATCTTGACTCTTACGCAACGTCACGCCTTAGTATAGGTATTGTGCTTGCAAGCACCCCACAACCTATCACTGAGGAGTAACACTAGAATGGAATCGACCGAAGAAATCTACCCAATGCCCTCATTCCCGATACTGAACGTCGCGGATCTCGCCGTTTCGTCGCGTTGGTACCAGGAAGCCCTCGGTTTTCGGCATGTGTTCACCATGTCGGGGCCGGGCGGGGTGCCTCTGCTGGCGCACCTGCGATGGGTGAAGTACGCCGACCTGTTGCTCGGCGCACGTCCTGTGGAGCCTGGGCAGCGCGGGCTTGGCATGATCCTCAGTTTCAGCGCATTTCTGGCCGAAAGAAAGGTGGACGATATAGCAGCTCAGGCGGAAAAGTATGGAGCGCACATCGTCGCGCCCCCGGCTGATATGCCCTGGAACGCGCGCGAGTGCACTATTGCAGACCCCGACGGCTTCAGGCTCACCTTTACCGAGCCTATCAACATCGGCAGAAACTTCGAAGATGTGATCCAGCAAGCCAGCAGGGCGGAGATGGAACGCCCAGGGTCAAACTAAGCTCGAATATATCGGATAGAGAGGACCATCAAATGGCAACCGAGCGAATACCCTTCGTCAATCTCGTGGAGCTTGAGGCGCTGGCCCGCGAACAGCTCCGGCAGGCTCACTTCGACTATATAGCGGGCGCAGCAGACGATGAAGTTACCCACCGCCGCAACCGGGAGGACTTCGAGCGCATCACCCTGCGCCCCCGTTACATGGTCGACGTGAGCAACATAGACACGACTACCACCGTGCTTGGCGAGTCTCTAGCGTTCCCGGTGCTGCTCGCGCCCGCCGCAGGCCACAAGCTATGCTGCCCCGACGGCGAGGAGGCAACGGCCAGGGCCGCCGCGAGCGCGGGCATTGCGATGATCCTCTCTACTCTCTCCACAGTCTCTATGGAAGATGTGGCCGCCACCTCGGACGGTCCCAAGTGGTTCCAACTCTACGTCTACAAGGACCGCGAGATCACCCGCCAGTTGGTGCAACGGGCCGAGGCGGCAGGCTATAAAGCTCTCTGCCTGACGGTGGATGTGCCCGTCATAGGCAACCGCGAGCGCGACCTGCGCAACGCCTTCTCGCTCACCGACGAGTACCCTCTCGCCAACTTCCTTGGCATGGATATGGCGCAGATGCCCGCAGGCGTAATCAACGAGTTGTCAGGCTTCACTGCGTACATCTCCTCTAAATGGGACCCCTCCCTCACCTGGGCCGACTTCGACTGGTTCCGCTCGATCACCAGCCTGCCTATAGTGATCAAAGGGATCCTCACAAGTGAGGACGCTAAAGAAGCGGCGCAGCGTGGCGCGGACGGCATTATCGTGAGCAACCACGGCGGCAGGCAGTTGGACAGCACCCCTTCCGGTATATCGGCCCTTCCCGAAGTGGTGGAGGCCATAGATGGCAAGTGCGAGGTGCTGGTAGACGGCGGGGTGCGCCGGGGCACCGATGTAATCAAAGCGCTCGCCTTAGGAGCACGCGCCGTTCTCATAGGTCGCCCCTATATGTGGGGCTTGGCAATAGCAGGAGAAAATGGCGTCAGCTCGGTGCTGGAAGTCCTGCGCCGCGAACTTGTAACCGCCATGGGCCTGACAGGTCGCCCAACCATAGCCAGCATAGATCGGACGCTGGTAAGTTGCTAGTTCCGAGTTCCAAGTTGCTGGTTCCTGGTTGTTCATCGTCTATCGTCCTCCGACTACCGACTACCAGGAACTTGGAACTAGCAACTTGGAACTACGGAACATATCCAAGCCGCTGCTCAAGCGCGGCTTTCACTTGGGGCCACTCGGCTTCTATTATGCTGAACATCACGCTATTGCGGTAATAACCGTCGGGCAGGATGTAGTGGTTGCGAAGCGTGCCCTCCAGTTTCGCCCCTAACTTCGCCATAGCGCGCTGGCTCTGGACATTGCGCTCGTCAGTCTTCAATTGGACCCTAATCGCACCCAGAGTCTCAAGTGCGTGGCGCAGCAGCATGTATTTATTCTCAGGGTTTACCTGCGTCCCCTGGTATGCCTTGCCGAGCCACGTATAACCGATCTCTAACCCTCGATGCTCAGAGCGTACATCCATGTAGGAGGTCGTACCGACAGCCTGCCCAAGTTCTTTCAGGATAATCGCAAATGGCATGCGTCCCGGCACGCTCAACGACTTGCGCATATACTCGGCCCAGGCCTCATCGGAAGCATCGGCGGGAGCGAGAGGGTGCCAGCGCAGAATAGTCTGATCTTGAAGCCAGGATGCGTGCAAACCCGCGAAGTGCTCCGGCCCAAGAGGCTCCAGCCGCACAGTCTTGCCCTCGAGAGTAACAGGCTCAACCCACATAAATGCTCCTATTGGACGAAGGACGAAGGACGAAGGACGAATGAACCAAATTAGCATTCGCCTTTCGTCTTTCGTCCGTTAAAGCCAAACACCCGCCGGGCAGAGCGGGTGTCTGGTTGCAAGGAAGGAGCGAAGAGCCATGCGGCGCAAAGTACATGTGATCTCCGTTCACCTATTACGACGAACGACCCCAATCCTTTATTACACCATTACAACGAATTTGCCGGAAAATTCGCAGATTCTGCCGTTTTCACGCTCTAACTATCGGCTTCTGCGGTCCCGGACAGGGAATTCCATGGGCACTACCGTCTTATACCCATCGCTGCCTGTTCTCTTTCCATCTCGCTCTTGAGATAGAATCCGGAGATCAGAGGGATCGCCAATGCCGCAAAGAGCATAACACAACCGACCAGCAGGATAGTCAAGGCCCACGACATGCCGAGATATATCCAGTACCCGACCAGCAGGGCCACTCCTCGCGTAGTCTTGCCCGCCCAGATGTGCCCTATACCCAGGAAGCCCACATACCCTAACAATTCAAGCAGCAAGCCGACCGTAGGGTCTTTGGGCTGAGCATACCCGTACTGAGGTTGCGGATACTGCTGGTACTGTGGATTTTGCGGATAGTAAGGCTGCTGCTGTTGAGGGTACTGTTGCTGCGGGTAGGGTTGCTGTGGAGGCGGTGCATACTGTGCAGGTTGCCCCTGTCCCTGCCCGTACTGAGAAGGATTGTACTGAGGTGGCGCGGTATATTGCGTTGGCTGCCCCTGGCCTCCGTAGGCCCCTGCACCGCTGCCGGGCGTTTCACTACCCGGTGAATACTGTCCGGGCTGCCAGGAATACGGATCGCGGGCTGGCACCCCCGGCGTTTCCAGGGGCGAAGCAGGCATGGGTGAAGTCGAATAGGGTGGGTTTGGTGAGCTATAGGAACCACCAATATTTACGGTTGGCGTACCTTCCGCTGGTGGGGTCGAGCCGCCGGCATCTGAGCGGGCTTTCTCCTCACCGGAGTTGGGCACTTCGGGTTTGTCGTTCATAGAGTAACCTCCTCTTCTATTTAGGCAGGAACACGCCGCCATTATAGCTTAAGGCCTGCCCGTCGTATATAAATACGGACCCCATGCGTGCAAAGTTGCGGCTTTCGCCGCCCGAAAATGGTAAAATAGAAGTGATATTGCCCCTTGTCGCCTCCCCCGATGCCAGGCACACAGGCTGTTTGCCCCATTTACAGGGAAGGCGTCAATCCCCTTGAGAGGAGAGTTGCCCGCCGTGGCAAAGAAGACCCCCGCTACCGACCCCGCTTTCCAACAGAGCTTCGGTTTCACAGCACCCGCCGCCGACCCTGAGCTACCTTCAACCCCTGAGGAAACGCTCCCCGATGAGCCTGCCTGGCTGAACGATGCCCCCACTCCGGACGACAACGACACCGTAGCTCCCAACGAGGATGCCCCACGTAAATACATCCACCAGCCCGACCCCGCAGCCCGCGAGCGCATCCTTGCGGGGTTGAATTCGAGGCAGCGCGAGGCCGTCGAAACCACCTCCGGCCCACTCCTCATTATTGCGGGCCCCGGCAGCGGCAAAACCCGCGTGCTCACGCACCGCATCGCCTATTTGATCGAGGTGGAAGGCGTGTGGCCGAGCCGCATATGCGCCGTTACGTTCACTAACAAAGCCGCTTTCGAGATGAAGCACAGGCTGGAGGGGCTGATTGGCTCAAGAGTCAAGGAGCTGACGGTGGGCACGTTTCACAGCCTCGGCGTGCGTATTCTGCGCCAGGATGCCGATGCAATCGGCTACCCGCGCGACTTTGCCATCTACGACGACGACGACCAGTTGGCCCTGGTCAAGCAGGCCATTAAAGATATCGGCCTCGATGAGAAGATGTATCCCCCACGCTCGTTCCTCTCACGAATTAGCGACGCCAAGGCGGTGCTTGCGGGGCCTGAAGAGGCCCTCCGGCAGGCCGAGAACTACCGGCAGGAGATCGCGGCCCGTGTCTACCGCCGCTACCAGGAACTTCTACAGGGCAACAAGGGGATGGACTTCGACGACCTGATCAAGCTCACTATCGAGCTTTTCACCGAGCGGCCCGATATCATAAGGCGCTACCAGGAGAGATTCCTGCACGTGCTTGTGGACGAGTACCAGGACACAAGCCACTCTCAGTACGTGATGATCAAGATGCTGTCGGGCATCCACAAAAACCTGTGCGTTGTTGGCGATGATGATCAATGCCTGCCGCCTGGCACGCGAATACTCACGCCCAGAGGGGAAGCCCCAATCGAGCAGATAGCAATTGCGCATGAGGTAGTAGTAGGAGCAGGCAAGGGCAGTGCCTCCACCGGGCACGTATCGGAGGTCAAAGAGCGCCCTTATCGTGGCAAGCTGCTTGAGATAAAGCTAAAGAGCAGGCGAACCTTACGCGCTACCCCCAACCACATGTGCTTCGCCCGTTTCAATCAAAGCCAGATGGCTAAAAATCAGGGGCTAATTCACCTGATGGCATTTGATGGCAACAGTCTGTCGACGCAGACTCCAGGGTTCGAGCATCGTGTTGTGATTGATCCCATAAGCCACGCAAAAGGAGGACAAAGAGCCCTGGATGCATTAGTCTCCGGCACTGGCAATGCATATCCCGAGCCTTCTAGAGAGTCTTATGTCAATCTTGCTGAGGCCATCCAAGTTACGGAGAAACTTACCCAAACAACGGGTCTGGAAGTAGCACGCTGGGCAACACTTACAGAAGGCGATAAGTTTGCCTTCCATCCGGCCTCACACCTCCACCCAACCATGATAGTACCTGTCTGGCAGGATGGGCGCATTGTTGAAGATGAGATCGCGTCGGTCGAATCCGTTGATTACAGCGGGCCTGTGTATGACCTGAATGTGCCGCAGTTTCACAACTACATCGCTAATGGCATTGTAGTCCACAACTCTATTTACGGCTGGCGGGCGGCTGACATCCGCAACATCCTCGACTTCGAGCGCGACTACCCCGACGCCAAAGTTGTAGTCCTCGGCCAGAACTACCGCTCCACCCAGACCATCCTGAAGGTCGCCGACAAGGTGATCCAGGGCAATACCGAGCGCAAGCCCAAAGATCTCTGGACCGAGAACGACGCGGGCCTCCCCATCACCCTGTTCGAGGCGTACAACGAGACCGAAGAAGCCCAGTACGTGGCCCGCGAGGTCATGCGCCTGAACGCCCAGGATTACGCCTACAAAGATATAGCAGTCATGTACCGCACCAACGCTCAATCCCGCGAAATCGAGCAGGCGTGCATGCTCTACCGCGTCCCGTACCAGTTGGTGGGCGGCGTGCGCTTCTATTCCCGCAAAGAGGTCAAGGACGTGCTGTCGGTGCTGCGCGTGGTCCACAACCCTGCCAGCAACGTAGACTTCTTGCGCATGGTGAACAACACGCCGCTCGGCAAGGGAATTGGCTCGAAGACCCTCGCCGACCTGGAAGCCTACGCCACCAAGCTGGGCGTTTCTCTCTACGAAGCCATGCACCAGGCCCTAAAAGAGAGCAAGCGCGGCAAAGATGAGCCTATAGAGCCGGGTGCCCCTGTCTTCACGACCTCCACCGCCCGCTTCGTGCCCCTCCTCGCCAGCGTCGCAGAACTGATAGCGTCCAGGGTCGATCTACCTGTGGTGGGCTTGCTCGACCTGCTTCTAGCCAAAACCGGCTACCAGGAATTCCTACAGGACGGCACCGAGGAAGGCGAAGAACGCTGGCAGAACGTAATGGAGTTGCGCACCGTCGCCGAAAACTACGCCGAGCTATCTGTATCCGAGCAGTTGGCGCGCTTCCTCGAAGATGTGGCCCTGATGTCAGACGTGGACACCCTCAAAGAAGAGAAGGATGCAGTCACGCTCATCACCCTCCACGCCTCCAAAGGGCTTGAGTTCCCCGTGGTCTTCATCGTCGGCATGGACGAGGGCATCCTGCCCCACAGCCGCGCCCTCGAAGCCGAGGAGGCGGGCAAGCTCGACAGCATGGAGGAGGAGCGCAGGCTAGCCTACGTTGGCATCACCCGCGCCAAGCAGCGCCTCTACATGGTATACGCCTTCCGCCGCACCCTCTACGGCATGACCCAGGTCAACGGCCCCTCGCGCTTCATTGCCGATGTGCCCTCCGAACTAGTGACCGGACGCGATCCGGGCACAGCCTTCAACCCTTCGCGCACCACCCTCAAGCCCAACAGCGTGCCCGAAAAAGGCTTTACCGCCGAGGACATCCTTGGTGGCAACGTCAGCATCTACGGCAGCGGCAAGTCCTTCGCAAAAAGCGGGCAGGCTCGCCGCCCCGGCACTGACAGAATCCAGCCCGGCCTGCGCCCCTCCTCCTACCGCACCGAGAAGCGCCGGGAAGAGCGTCGCGATGAGCGCAGCACCCGCCTCAACATCACATCTGCCTCCGACCTGCGCGACCGAAAGCAAGGCAACGCCACAAGCGCACCGTCCAACGGCTTCAAGGTGGGCGACCGGGTACAACACCCCACCTTCGGCGAAGGCCAGATTTTGCAGGTCAAAGAGAGCGGCCCAGATCAAGAGTTGACTGTGATGTTCAAGAGCCACGGCACCAAGCGTTTGCTCGCCAGTATGGCGCGCCTGGAGAAGATTTAAGCAACTTATCCTTCTCCCGGATCGTCATAAGGATGCGGGGCACATCCGTTGTGGCTGGTCGCCCTGCGGGAAAGGAGAGTTACAATGCACAAACATCTTCCCAAAAGATTCGCTTCACTGGTGGCGCTGCTGGTTTTCGCCTCGATGATCGGTGCGCCCGCCCGTGCATCATACGCGCAAAGCAACTGCCGGACCTTCAACGAAACAGGCAAGACTGTTTGCGACAAGTTCCTCGACTACTGGAACCGGCATGGCGGCCTGCGCCAGCAGGGCTATCCGATCTCCAACGAATTCCAGGAAGTATCCGATACTGACGGCAAAATCTACACTGTCCAGTATTTCGAGCGCGCCGTATTCGAGCTACACCCTGAGAACCCACCGCCCTACGACGTGCTCCTCTCCCTGCTGGGCACAATCACCATGCAGCAGAAATATCCCGGTGGCCCGCCCGCCCCGCCCACTGCCGTCAACCCACAGGTAGGGCAGTATTTCCCCGAAACGGACCAGTGGGTCAGCGGCGAGTTCCTCGACTACTGGAAGGCCAATGGCGGCCTCGCCCAGCAAGGCTACCCTATCTCGCAGCGCTTCCCCGAAAAGAGCGACCTCGACGGCAAGACCTACACCGTCCAGTATTTTGAACGCGCAGTATTCGAGCTACACCCCGAAAACGATCCGGGCAATCAGGTCTTGCTCACGCAGTTGGGCACCGAGCAATACAAGAAGAAGTACCCCAACGGGGAGCCGCCACCGGGAGCCCCTACCCCTCTGCAAACGGGGCGGTGGGGCAATGAGGGCGTGACCATGGATGTGTCGGCAGACAGCGCCTTCCTTGAGTTCGACTGCGCCCACGCCAACATACCGGTCGCGCTGGTGGCGCATGGAGGCCAGGTGGATGTGGAGGGCACTTTCGTGCAGGAGCACGGCGGACCAGTTGTGGACGACAACGACAACCCGCAGCCCGCACGCTTCACAGGCACCCTCAAAGGCGATACCCTGACCTTGACGATCACCTACACCGCAGACAACTCAACCGTAGGCACATTCACGCTGATCTACGGCAATGAGGGCAGGCTGCGCAAGTGCCTGTAAATAACGAGTGGCGAGTGGCGAGTGGCGAGTGATTATGCAGTACGCAGTACGCAATACTCACTCGTCACAACCCCTCAATCTCCACAGGCTCTACTGGCTCCGCCAACTCGAAGCCCAGTATCCTGGAGTAGAAGTACAACTCGGCATCAATTGAACGCATGATGTTGGCGGCCTGGCGGAAGCCGTGCCCCTCTCCCTCAAACTCTATGTAGGCCACCGGCACCCCCTTCTTCCTGAGGGCCTCCACCATCATTTGCGATTGGGCGGGCGGCACCACCAGGTCGTCCAGCCCCTGGAAGAAGATAATCGGACAGTGCAGACGCTCGGTGTGGTACAGGGCCGACCTCTCAATATAAAGGTCGCGCATTTGGGGATAAGGGCCGACCATGCTGTTGTTGTAGCGCGACTCGAACTTGTGCGTATCCTTCTCCAGCGCCTCCAGGTCGCCTATCCCATAGTAGCTTGCCCCCACCTGGAACGCGTCGCGGAAAGTGAGCGCGCATAGCGTCGTGAACCCGCCCGCGCTCCCTCCTCTGATCGCCAGCCTGTTGCCATCCGCCAGCCCGTGCCTCACCAGATACAGAGCGCCGTTCACACAATCGTCCACATCCACCACGCCCCATTGGCCGTTCAACCGCTGCCTGTATTCGCGCCCGTAACCTGTGCTCCCCCCGTAATTCACGTCCAGCACCGCGATCCCTCGCGTGGTCCAGTACTGGATTTTGAAGCTCAGGCTTGGCGAAGTTGACGAGGTAGGCCCGCCGTGGCTCATCACCAGCAGCGGTGGCTTCTCCCCCTCCGGCGCTGTGAAGTCGGGGTTGGTCGGCGGGTAGTAGAATCCATAAGCTGTTCGCCCGCCCTCGGTCGGGAACTCCACTGGCTGCGCCACCGATATATAGCCGGGGTCGATATCGACCGTCCCGGCCCGCTTCAAGACCTCGGTCTGCCCGCTCTCCACATCCAGCCGCACCAGCGCGGTTTCGTCGCTGCTCGATCCCGCTATTAACACTGCATAGCCTGGCATCGCCCACACCTGCGTGAAATCCACAAACGGCAGTTCCAGGTCTGTAAGTTGAGAGGTGCGCGCATCGAGCAGTCCAAGCCTCCACCCATCCTTCTGCCCGTAGGCGCACACGATCCGGTTGGCCGACTCGAACGCATACAGCGAGTTGCCGAACTGCCACATCGGCGCGCCGAACTCGGCCTCCGTCGGGTGAACCGCCTCCGCGCTCCCATCTCGCCACCGGTAGATATTCCACCAGCCCGTTTCCTCTCCAACAAAGTAGAGCGTGCCGTCTGGCGACCACACCGGCTGGCAAACCAACTCGGTCGGCCCACCCGCGATCTTCAGGCGATTGGTCACGCGCCCATCTTCATCGAAATCTCCAACCCACAACTCGCACCCATCCCACGGCATGTTAGGGTGGTTCCACTGAAGCCAGGCCAATCGCGAGCCATCAGGGCTGGTGCGCGGCGCTGAGTAAAAGTCGCAACCCTCCACAAGCACAGCCCCACCTTCGGAATCTTGGTCAGAGTTTACGGCCACTATAGTATTCACAGCCTCGCGGCCCACAACGGTGTGGTCCTCGCGCACGCATACCAGCCTGTTCCTCGCCTTGTCCATCCTGGCGTCGGCATACCGCAATTGGGCTTCGGGGGTGATCGGCCTCGGCTCCCCGACCCCGCGCTCCAGCCTGTAGACCCGTTGGTCGGTAAAGTTGGAGAAGAAGAGCGTCCCATCCGAAACGGTGAAGGAGATACCCCCGTACTCATGTACTCGACTACGGGCGTTCCACGGCGCGGGCAGTAGCTCCTCAGACTCGCCGCCCGGCACCGATCGCATCACCGTCTGACGCCCCCGCTCCTGCGGCCTCCCCTCGCTCCAGTAGATATCCTTGCCGTCGATCCACACATGCGCAAGCCCTACCCGGTCGGCCACCAGCATTTGCGACGAAACAGGCGATTTCCAGGATCCATAGGGCGCGACTTTCACGTTTGCCATCCTTTCCTAACCTCCAAACACAACCTTGTCGTAACTGAGATCCAATGGCCCGCCTCCTCCGACCACCGACTACTGTTCGTCACTGCCCTCCATACCGCCAGTCGTAATAGTGCCTCCCAACGTTCCCGAACTGCACCTGGAATCCTTCAGGAGCCTGCGGGTCGTATGTCACGGTGCGGCGCTCGAACACCTGCATCAGCACGTTGTGTGACTCGCCCCCAACCTGCACCGTAGCCCAGTAAGCCTCCGAGATCGGGTAGCCTGCGATATAGATCCAATCCCAGGTCTGCGACTTGAACCAGTTCAGGAACACATCTGGCACATTATGTCCCGTTTCGGGCAAATACGCGCCTACCGTCACGGTCGCGCCCAGGTCGGCGTTCTGCCCCACGGTGCCATCCCTGGCGAGGGTTGCATCCACGGGTTGCCCTGTCCTGTCCTCCGCTTTCGCCGCGTCGGTCCCCGCGCCCAACGAGTTGAACGTGGCGTAGGTAGGCGCATTGGCATCGTCAATATCGCCCGCCACCGGCACTTCGGCGGGCGTTCTCGCCTCGGACGCCGTCTGGCCCGTCGAGATCCGCCCCGTCACCATATCGCGCGCCAGCGCGCCGGGCACTACCACGAAGCGCGAAGGCTGGGGCGGGTTGGCAACTGGCAGGTCCATCCTCCCCTTGTCGAAGTACACCACCTGCTGCTGGCCGTCCTGCCCCTCGGCATAAGGCTCGGTCCCCGAGTAGATCGCGGTCGGCCCCCACAGATATGGCCGCTGAGCCGTACCGTTCGCCACAGGCAGGTCGGCCACGCGCCACTGGTACCAGAAGCCCGCGTCGGGCAATTGCAGGCGCGGCTTCGGCTGCCAGTTGGCGTTGAACCCGTCCACGATCTTCTCGCCACCCGACCCGTCCGTACGCACCAACCACGACTCGTGTGTATAGAGGAGGCTGCCGTCCTTCTGCCTGGTGGTGCGCGACACGCGCACAAGCATCGTCTTGGAATCCGCCGAGAAGAATGGAGGACCATAGTCGGTCACTTCGCCCTTGTAGGCTATGCTGTGGGGGTGCGACAGGATGATCTTGGCGTTCTCCCCATTGAAATCGGCCAGGAACAGGCGCTGCCCATCGCTGCCCGCGCTATTGATCGCGTAGGCCACCTTGTTGATCCCCGTGGACCACGACACGCCCGCCCGCGCGATTGCCGTCTGCTTGACCGACTTTGCCACGCTCACGAACTGCCCGTTGGTCAGGTCGAGCACGCCGTACTCGATGCCGTCCGTGACCGCCAGGTAGCGCCCGCCCGGTGCCCACCCGCCCGCGATCACGAACCAGTTGCGCGGCTCCCCAGGCAGGGCTTCCACGCCTACCGGCGAGCCGACCCCTCCCGCCACCTGCAGGATGCGCCCAGGCCACCCGGCGGCTATGCGCGTGCCATCGGGCGACCACGCCACCGCCGCTGCCCCCGGCGGCAGTGAGGGGATATCCTCGCCACCCGGCACCAGCCACGAATCGCCGCCGCCTGACGGGATGATGTGCAGATTCCCCTTCGCTATCGGCGTGCCGTAGTTCGAGCTATCAACATAAGCGATGAAGTGCCCATCCGGCGACCAGAACGGCGGCGATGCCACACCCGTTGCCAGCATCTTGAGGTCCGAGCCGTCGGGGTTGACGGTGTAAAGTTCGGTGCGCTCGGTGGTCACGGCCAGCTTTTTGCCGTCGGGCGACCACGAAGCAAACCACACCCGCAACCCCTGCGTGACCTGCCGCTTGTCGGTGCCATCCAGGCGCATTACATAGAGATCACGCGCACGATCAGGCAGGGAGTCGTCGGCATAAGAGAAGAAGTCGGGGGGAGATGTCGCGGCGGGAGGTTGCGTCTGCGCCGCTACAGTGGTGGCATGGAAGGCCGGTGCCGACAACAACACCAGGGAAACGAACACAAGCAAAAGCCGCGCAATGCGCTTCGGGAGGAGGTTAGCTGACATCAAGGTTCTCCTAACTCATGATCTGGGGGAAAGGTCCGGAAAAGGACAGGAGATTATAACACACATCCCCGTACAGACAGGAGCAGGGACGACCTCTAAGATCGTCCCTGCTCACCCCTCGACGTGTGTGTTCCTCTATTGCCTGGCGTAGATGAAACTTTGCTCCGTACCGTTACTGTCGTTCCTGACCACAAGTTGCAACCTATTGCCCCGAGAGTTATCGAGGCTGATAGTGATCGAAGTCGCAGGCAATGAAGGGTGGGTAAAGGTCAGAGGCTCGCCGTCAAACGTGGTATTCAACGTGAGGATGGGAGTTGGGCACGGCACCCCACTGCACGAGTCGAAGAGGTCCATATTCAGGGCATCGCCCTGTGCTGCTATCTGGAGCTTCAGGATGCCCCGAGGCTCCGGATCGGCGGCGACTTGCAACCAGGTGCCGGCGTAGTTGGCCGCTACGACCTTATGGAATCTGAGCTCCTGGTTGCCATCAAAGACGACCGCCAGCCTGTTCTCCGCCGCGTTGTTGAGCGCGATTCTGAACTGGTGGCCGTCAATTGTGATGTCGAACGGCTCGTTATTATATGCGGCGACGGCAGGCGGGCGGGGGGCACAGGCTCGCGCCGCACGACTGGAACCATGTGACTCTGAGATTGGCAACATCCGGCTCGATCCAGAGCTTGCCCACGCTGCCGACCGTGTTATCATCGTTGAGCCATGTCCCGGCGTAGTCAGCGGGCCTGGCCAGGTGGAACGTGAGGTTCTGGCTGCCCCTGAACAACACGAACAGCTTGGGCGGCACATCGGCCACCAACGTCATGCTGAAACTGAACCCATTCAGCGTCACATTGAGGGGCACCCCGCTGAATGCGACGGTTCGCTGCTGGTTGCCGCACAGGCCGGTGCTACACGGGCTGAACCATTGCACGGTCAGGTTGTTATTGGCCGCCAGCTTGATCCATATCTTGCCGACGGTAGTTGTGCTTGCATCGTCGTTCACCCAGGTGCCTACAAAGCTGCGCGGGTCGGGCTGGATAATGTTGATAGTAGGCGTGGGAGAAGGTTGCGGCTGGCCTGTGGTGGGCGTGGCGGTTGGCTGCTGGGGCTGAGGCTGCGGCGGTGTGCCGGTCGGTGGCGCGGCGGTCGGCACAGGTGCTGTGGGCGGAGGAAGCGCACCTCCATACCGCCAGTCGTAATAGTGCTGCCCGATATTGCCCATCTGCACCCTGAACGCTGCGGGAAAGCTCGGCACATAAGTGACCACGCGCCGCTCGAACGCCTGGATCATCACATCCACGTTCGGCACATTGGCTATTTTCACCTTTGCCCAGTACGGTTCCGAGATCGGCAGCCCCGTCGCATAGAACCAGGGGTCCGATAGGCGGGCGTTGACGTTGCGGCCCGTAACAGGGTCGTACACTGGGCCTGTCTGGTTCAGGAAATCCCAGATTACCTTCGGGATGTTGTGCCCGGTGCTCGGCTCATAAAAGAGCATCTGGGTTCCTGGGTCTGCCGCCTTGCCGGGGTCTACGCCCGTCTGTCCGTCCTTGTTGATAGTATCGGTGGCAAACTGACCGCCCCTGTTGTTGGCCCGATGGTCGCCAAGGGGAGTGTTGCTCACGCCCTGGAAGCTGACGTAGGTGGGGGCGTTGGGGTCGTCGGTGTCGGAAGCGAGAGGGATGTCGGCGGGAGGGCGATCTTCATAGCTGGAATTGCCGACCTGCATTTTGCCTGAGATAAGTTCGACCGTCAGCAGGCCGTTGGTCACGAAGAATGGGTTGCTCTGGTCCCCGTTGGGGTCGTTGATCTCCATGCGGCTCTTGTCGAAGTATTGGACAAGACGCTTGCCATCGACACCTTCAGCGTAGTCTTCGAGCAGCCCACCAGTGTTGGGAGCGGGCCCCCAGTAGTAGGAGCGCTGCACCTCCCCCGACGAGACCGGCAGGTCGGTGCGCTCCCAGGTGCGGAGGAACGCGGGGTGCGCGTAACCCGCCGCCTGGGCAGGCGCATCGAGCGTGCGCGCCACGACCCCACCTGAGGTCGGCAGGGCCGCGCTCACTATTGCCAACAGCGCCAATAATGAAAGAGCTCGTCGCTGGCCTCGCATCGCTTTGCTCCATTCTCAGGCTCACAGGCAGATCTGCCTGTGAGGCGAGCAATAACCAACACTGTGGCACGATGTAGTGCTTGGCGCGTGCTGACTCTACTTCATCGTTTTGCAGCCGGCGGGGAGAATCCTACATAGGATTGTCCCCGGCAGCCACTATGCTCTAAATCCTCATTGTTTCTTGAGCCTGTTCGTACGGTCGCCGCCGGGGGCATTCGTCACATCCACTCGCAACAGGGTCCCTCCCGCGTTGTCGAATGTAATCACAAATGTCCGGGTGGGCAATACGGTAGTATTGATCGTCAAAGGCTCACCGTCATACGTGCCGCTGACGGTGCCGTTATCGCAGGGCGAGCCGCCGCATACGCCGAACCAGTGCACGTTGACTGTATTGCCGGAGGACGTGACCTCAAACCGGGCTATGTCGCTGCTGTTCGCATCGACGTTTACCCAGGTGCCGTTGTAGTCCGAGGCTTTCACTTTGTGGAACCTGAGCAGCGTAGTGCCCTGATAGATCACAAGCAGTTTGGTGCCCCCCGCGTTGTCAAACGTGATCCTGAAGGAGCGGGTATCAAGGGTGATGTTGAACGGCTCACCGCTGTAGGGGGCGGTCTTCTCCTCGTTGTAGCAGAGGCCGGGCGAGCAAGCACCGAACCACTTGACCTTCAAGTTACTGTTGCTACCGGTGATCCACAGCTTGGCCGCGCTCGCTGTAGCTGCATCATCGTTCAGCCAGGCACCCGAATAGTCCTCGGCTTTGACCTTGTGGAACAACAGGGTATCGGTCCCCTGATAGACTACCTTCAGCTTTGGAGGCGAGTCGCTGGCTATCGACAGGCTGAAACTGCGTCCGTCGAGAGTGATGTTGAACGGCTCGCCGTTGTAGGGGGCGGTCTTCTCCTCGTTGTCGCAGAGGCCGGGCGAACAGGCACCGAACCACTTGACCTTCAGGCTGTTATTGCCCACCTGGCTGATCCACAGCTTGGCCGCGCTTCCCGTATTGGCATCGTCGTTCAGCCAGGTGCCAACGAAGGCATCGGCTGTGTGCGGCACCAGCGTAGCGGTGGGGGTAGCCGTGGGCTGCGAGGGAGGAGTGGTCGGTGGAGGCGTGGTAGTAGGCGGCACCGTCACGGTGGCCGGTGGTGTGGAACTCCCATATCGCCAGTCGTAGTAGTGCTGTCCGATGTTGCTCATCTGCACCTGGAAGCCTGACGGCGCGCTAGGCACATAAGTGACCACGCGCCGCTCGAACGCCTGGATCATCACATCCACGTTCTGCACGTTAGCTATTTTCACTTTGGCCCAATAGGGGTCCGAAATCGGGTAGCCCGTGGTGTAGAACCAGGGGTCTGAGAGGCGCCCGTTCTCGTTATGTCCGGTTGACGAGTTATAGATCGGCCCGCTCAGGTTCAGGAAGTCCCACACGATCTGCGGGATATTATGCTGGGTGGCAGGCTCGAAGTAGGCGAACCTGGTGCCCGGCAGATTAGCCATCGCCGGGTCGTCACCCACCTGCCCGGCCTTGTTTATGGTAGCAGTGGCAAACTGGCCCACTTTGTTAGGCGCATGATGGTCACCAAGGGGAGTGTTGCTCACGCCCTGGAAGCTGACATAAGTGGGAGCATTGGGGTCATCGGTATCGGAGGCGAGAGGGATGTCGGCGGGGGCGCGGTCCTGGTAAGCGAAGTTGCCCACCTGCATTTTGCCTGAGATAAGCTCGATGGTCAGCAGGCCATTGGTCACGAAGAATGGGTTGGACTGGTCCCCGTTGGGGTCGTTGATCTCCATGCGGCTCTTGTCGAAGTATTGGACAAGGCGCTTGCCGCCCGGTCCTTCGGCATAGTCCTCAAGCAAGCCGCCGGTGTTGGGGTTCGGACCCCAGTACCACGAACGCTGAACCTCGCCGAACGACACTGGCCTGTCGGTGCGCTCCCAGGTGCGCTGGAACGCGGGATGGGCAAAGGCCTCGGCCAGTGAAGGCCCATTTAGAGTGCTTGCGGTTGCACCACCCGATCCGACCAGAGCGGGCGCGGCCAGCACCGCCAGGGCCGCGTAGGATAGATATCGCTGTTTGTTCCTCATCCTCCAGCCTCCTCTTTGAGTATAAAAGCAGCCTTCAGGGCGGCATGATACGACGCTGCTGCACAATTATGGGTACGCGATTGCCCACAATTATACAACGTAATCACAAAGATCGCGGTCTCGTTGAAAACAGCAAGATCTTCGCGCCTGGTGGTACAATTACGGCATGACGAGCTATGATCCTACGGCGGTTGCGACCGCCGTCAGCGCGGTTATCTCTGCCATCGATCTTCCTCATGGCCGCCTCGCGCTCCCTGTCTTCCTTCCCGATGCCACTGTGGGCGTGGTCCGCACCCTCGACGCGAGCGACCTGGAGGCGTGCGGCGTGCAGGCCCTCGTAATGAACACCTTCCACCTGACCCAGCACCCAGGCTCGTCTACGGTGCAGGCGTTGGGCGGACTTCACAGGATGGCGGGCTGGCAGCGTCCTATCATCACCGACTCGGGGGGCTTCCAGGCGTATTCCCTCATACGGCAGAACCCCAGGTTCGGCTCGATGAGCGAGCGCGGGATCATCTTCCGCCCCGAAGGCTCCGACCGCAAGTTCCAGCTTACGCCCGAAAAAGCGGTACAACTCCAGATCAGCTACGACAGCGATGTAGTGATAGCGCTCGATGATTGCACGCATGTGGACGCCACCTATGAGGTGCAGAAAGAAGCCGTAGAGCGCACCATCAAGTGGGCCAAACGGTGCAAGTGCGAGTTCGAGCGATTGCTCAGCGGCAAGCGTGGCGAAGCCAGGCCGCTACTCTTCGGAGTGATCCAGGGCGGGGGCTTCCACGAGCTTCGAAAGCGATGTGCCGAGGAATTGCTTGAGATCGGGTTCGACGGGTTCGGGTTCGGCGGCTGGCCCCTCGATTCGGAAGGGCATTTGCTGACCGATATCATCTCCTACACGCGACAGCTTGTGCCCGCGCACCTGCCGATGCACGCTCTGGGCGTGGGCCACCCGGCCAACGTCGTGGAGTGCGCGAAAGCGGGCTACAACATGTTCGACAGCGCCCTCCCCACCCGCGATGCCCGCCATGGCCGCCTCTACATGTTCATCTCCGAATCCGACCCTTCGCGAACATCCCCCCATGCCTGGTTCGCCTTCCGCTACGTCACGGACGACAAGTACATCAAGTGCGAGCACCCTGTTTCAGCCCTGTGCGATTGCCTCACATGCACTCGCTACCCGATGGGCTATCTCCACCACCTCTACAAAATAGGCGATGCGCTATTCATGCGCCTGGCGACGATCCACAACCTGCGCTTCATGACGATGCTGATGGAAAAGCTTGCCCCAAACGCAGGTAAGTAGGGACAACGTAAGCCTCACCTTGATAAGCTACAAATGCTAGACGAGGGCCTGTCATCCTGACTACACCATCAACGAAGCAAAGACTTGTAGGGGCGAGGCATGCCTCGCCCCTACAACGAATTCTTCCTTCAACGCTGTAGATTTGTACTCAAGATGACACAGATGTTGACAACACAAAATGAGCTAAACTACATCCAGTCTTCCCAATAAGCTTGAGACCGTTCTTCTCGAAATATGGCAGAAGTTGAGGAGCAATTGCTGGATAAGGTGGTGCAGACGGTGCTGGCAAGCGCAAAGTACCGCCATATTAGCCCTGCCCTCGTTCGGGATCTCAGTCGCGCCGAGATAGGCAAAGGGCGCGGGCTGAAAGACACTATCAAGGCGGTCAAGAACAAGTTACACCAGGTGGCGGGGGCCTATCTCGACGGCGGGGGCGACCTATCGGCGCATACATACGAGCGGTGGCTAACCGAGTTAAAGGACGCAAGCAGCTCGCCCAACGCGGACGACCTGAAGCGCGCGTGCCGCGAGATCATGGCGCACCATAGCTCCACCCGCGAGCGCCTGCCCATCCTGGATGAGTTCTACAGCGCCATCTTTGACGCATTACCCCCCGTGCGCTCGATGGTCGATGTGGCGTGCGGCCTCAACCCCCTTGCCATCCCCTGGATGCCACTCGCACCCCGTGCAGAGTACCACGCATACGACATCTACAGTGATATGATGGCGTTCCTGGGCGACTTCATGGCTTTTACAAGCGTGCGGGGAGACGCCGAAACACGCGACGTTGTCGCACAACCGCCCTCGGCACAGGTGGATCTGGCGCTGGTACTGAAAGCGATCCCCTGCCTTGAGCAGATCGACAAGTCGGGGGGCCGCCGCCTGATCGATGGCCTGAGCGCCCTGCACATGGTCGTGTCGTTCCCCGTCGCCAGCCTGGGCGGCAAGAACAGGGGCATGTCCGCAAACTACGAAGCACAATTCTGGGAACTGGCTGCTGACCGGAATTGGAGCGTCAGAAAGTTGGAGTTCAAGACTGAACTGGCCTTTCTGATTACAACACAAACAACCTGAGGAGAAGCACCATGTCAACAGATCCACGCGCGGAATACGACAGGATCGCCGATGAGCTTGCGAGCGAGGCATCGGCGATCAGCAGCAAGATGTTCGGCATGCCCGTTCTCAAAAAGAACGGCAAGGCCTTCGCGGGGTTCTACGGAAAGAACGACGCCATGACCTTCAAGCTGACGGGCGCTGCACACGCAGAGGCGCTGGCCTTGGCTAGAGCGAGGCTCTCTGACCCATCAGTGATGGGGCGACCGATGAAAGAGTGGGTGGAAGTGCCGGCCGAACACGCCAGCAGGTGGCCTGAACTTGCCAGGCAAGCCCTGAGCTACCTCGACGCGAGCCTGAAGAAAGAGAGCTAGCGCCTGCTTCGCGCCTTCTGCTCCAGCACACCCTTCACCCGCATATGGTCGGCCAGCGAGGCTTTGCGCCGCCTGCGGGCATACAGTCTCTGCCTCATCGTATTGAGAGCTGAGCTTTGCGCGTCCACCAGCATGTTCACCGTAAACTCTGTGCGCGTTGGCGACACCGCTTCATACACAAACCTGTTGATCAGGTGGTTGCCCACAAGGTAGCGGAAGGTGATCTCTTCCTTAGCAGCGTAATAGATCAGTTCCATCCGCACCACCCCCACAGACGATTCCGTGCCATCCTTTCGCACCGGGGAGAGCACCATGACCGAGCCGGGTTTGTAAGGTTTGCCCTCCCATGCAAGCTTGAGCTGGGGCAGAGGTTCCCCTTCGAAGTCGCGCGCCCAGTAATCGGGGTTCCCGGTCAGATTGAATACCATCTCGATCGGGGCCTCGATATACATGGTGTAAGCGTAAAGGAGCCGTGCTCCCTGCAAGGCTTTTTCTAGCATTAGGAGTTCCAAGTGCCAAATTCCAAGTTCCAAATTCCAAGTTCCAAGTTCCAAGTTCCAAGTTCCTGGTTGTTGCGATAATGGACAACAGACGATAGCCTCAACCAGGAACTTGGAACTCTCACAAAGGTCCCGGGCCTACAAGCTCATCGAGCCTGTTGATCATACGCTCCAGGATGCTGAAGGCTCGTTCCACAGGCTCAGGGGTGGTCATGTCTATGCCAGCCAATTTGAGCGCGTCGATAGGGTAGAGGGCATCGCCCGTTTTCAGGAAGCTGAGGTAGCGGTCAACGGCGGGCTTGCCCTCTTTCAGCACCTGGTCGGCGAGGGCGTTGGCTGCCGATATGCCGGTTGTATACTGGAACACGTAGAAGTTGCCGAACAGGTGGGGGAACTCAGCCCAGGTGATGCCGACGCGCGCGTTGTCCACATCCACCGCATCGCCGTAGGCCTCCTTATAGAGGTCGGCCATCAGAGTGCTCATGCTCTCCGCCGTCAGACCCTCGCCACGTTCCTCTCGTTCGTGGCATTCAATCTCGAACCGGGCCAGCGTTGGCATAATAAAGAGGTAGCGGTGGAAATTGCTCATCGCCTCGGCCAGAATCTCAAGCTCGAAATCTACATCCTTCGTCTTCGCCAGGAGGTCGGCACGCATCAGCGCCTGGTTGAAGTTGGACGCAGTCTCGGCCACAAACATCGAATAATTACTGTACACCGGGGGTTGCGTCTGCCACGCGAAATATGAGTGCATCGAGTGGCCCATCTCGTGTGCCAGGGTACTGACATTCTCCAAAGTGTCGTCGTAGCTGAGCAGCAGGAAAGGGTGAGTGCCGGGCGCTCCCGACGAGAACGCACCGCCCGCCTTCCCTTCGTTGGGCAGCACGTCCACCCAGCGCTCTTGATAAAGACCGCGCTTCATCGGCACAGCATACTCGTCGCCCAGCGGGGCCAGCCCTTCCACCACCATCTGCATCCCCTCTTGATACGGGATCTTCTTCTGCGAGCGGATCATCGGCACATCGATATCATATCCGTGCAGTTTGTCCACCCCCAGCCCCCGCCGCTTGATATCCCAGTAACGGTGCCACAGGGGAAGCTTGCGCTTGAAGGTATCAATCGTTGTGTAGAACACCTCGACAGGTATGTTGGTGGCCCCCAGGGCAGCTTCCAACGAATTGGCGTACTTGCGAGCACGCGCGTAGAAGACATCGCGCTTGATGCCTATACTGAGCGCGGCGGCGAAGGTGTTCTTCATGCCGATGTACGCATCGGCCTGCGCCTCCCATGCAGCTTTGCGCACGTCGCGGTTCGTGTTCCTTATCAAGGTCTCGATGTTGCCCTGCCCCAATTCTACGTCGTGGTCGCTGTCGTCCTTGATCCTGCCGAATTTGAGGTCCGAGTCGGCCAGGGCGCCATGCACGCGATCTCCCATATTCGCCAGCTCAAGCACATTGGCAAGCACCTCCTCCACCTCGGCGGAGCGGATGTGCTCTCGCCTGCGGGCCAGCTTATCGAAATAGTGGGCGTAGCCGCGCAGGCCCTCCGATTCCTGCTGCATCGCGTGCAAGCGCGACGGGTCAATAGTCAGGATCTCAGGCTCGAAGAAGGCCGACGCCGACAAATATCTCCCGATCAGGCCCACAGACTTACCGTAGCGGGCGATAGACGCCTGGTCGTTCATATCGCCGAAGTGGTACATCCCGGCGTACTGGTAGATGTGGAACACTTGCACGGCCAGGTCGTCGCGCCGTTTGAGCGCCTCCAGCAACGTATCTGCCGACTCGCCTAACCTTCCGGCGTATTTCTCCAGGTCGCCGAAACCGGCTGTAGCCTCGGCGACCGCCGCCTCCCAAGCCTCGTCCGACGAGAAGATGCTGCGGGCATCCCAGGTCATATCTTCGGGTACTTCGCTGCGTTTCCGCAATGCTGTGGTCATATATGCTCCTTTCTACGACGAAGGACGAAGGGCTAATGGGTGCGACCTTCGTCGTTCGACTTCCATCTTCGTTCTCGAAGTTATCGTGCGTTCGCCAGTGCAACCGCTCTCTGGGCAGCTTCGTCCAGGGTAGTAGCGGAGGGGAGGTTGGCGGCTTCGAGGATCTTGCGTCCTTCTTCTGCGTTGGTACCTACCAGGCGCACCACCATCGGAACATCCGGCTTGAGAATGTCCAGCACGTTGATTATGCCTTTGGCGACCGCATCGCCCCTGGTAATGCCTCCAAATATGTTGAACATGACGGCTTTCACGTTGGGATCGGACAGGATGATGCGCAGGGCGGCCTCCACCTTGTCCTCGCGCGCCCCGCCGCCGATATCGAGGAAGTTGGCGGGCGTGCCGCCGTACTCCTTGATGGTGTCCATGGTCGCCATCGCCAATCCCGCGCCGTTCACCATGCAGCCGATGTTGCCATCCAGTTTGACGAACGAAATACCGGCGGCGCGGGCCTGCCGCTCCGACTCTTCCTCCTCGGCGGGGTCGCGCAGTTCCTCGGCCCAGGGCTGGCGGAAAAGGGCGTTGTCGTCCAGCACCATTTTGGCATCGAGGGCCATCAAACCGTTGGAGGTCATAGCCAGCGGGTTGATCTCCACCAGCGAAGCATCGTGGTCGATAAGGGTGCGCACCAGGCCCTTGGCAATTTTCATGAAATCGCGGACGTACGCCCCCAGGCCCATCCCGAAGGCAAGCTCGCGGGCCTGAAAATCGAGCAGGCCCATGCGCGGATCGACCGACACTTTGATGATAGCATCGGGGTTTTCTTTGGCTACCTGCTCGATCTCCACGCCGCCTTCCGCGCTGCCCATCACTATGATCGATTTAGTCCCTCGGTCCACCGTCGCGCCCAGGTAATATTCCTTCTTAATATCGGCGGCGTCGGCCACCAGCACGCGCTGCACTACCTCGCCTTTGGGGTTCTGCTCGTTCTGCAGGAGCCTCCCCAGGATGTTTTCGGCGTTGTGTCGGGCGGCCTCCACATCCTTCGAGTATTTGACGCCCCCGGCCTTGCCCCGGCCGCCCATCATCACCTGTGCCTTGATCATCACAGGCTTCCCGATCCTGCGGGCGATCTCCTCCACCGCGTCGAGCGTATCGGCCACGTAGCCTTCGTTCACGGGCACCCCGGCGCGCGCCAGCAGTTCTTTAGCCTGATATTCGTGGAGCTTCACGGTAACCTCCAATCGTTCTTGTAGTAAGATGCAAGCGGTCGATTATAACACGCACTCGCGCTCTCGAACAAGATATTACTAACGTCCCGAAACGGGGGTGCCAAAGGTACGCGATCGAATAACTCGGTCGGGCGATACGCCCACTTGCATCCGTGTGATATTATTGCTACGGACGCGCCGGGTTACGCATACCGGCGTGGCAATCATTCTAAGTACGGGGTCACAATGACCGAAGAGATATGGCAACTGGCAAGGGCCGTCGTGTGGGCGGCTACACCCGAAGAGATAGCAGCGGCGCAGGCCCGGCTGTGGAGCACCGTATCCCCGGATATGGACCTCTACCACCTTGCCCTGTGGAAAGCAGGCCTTGAAAAGACTGATTTTCTGCGCTGGGAGCGCGTCAAGAAGCAGGCCGAGCGCGCCAGTTGGCGGTTTGCCTGACCGCTAGATCACTTTCTCAAGCAGACGCGTGATCAGCCAGATGATCACGGGCAGGAAGAGCGCGGTGGATAAACCACCCACCGTCTCGCGCTGCCAGGGCCAGGTGTGTATCTTATCGAGGATATCGCGCTCGCGGCCCACCGCCTCCATGCCATCCTTCATCTCTGCCATACGCGTAAAATCGGCTGCGTCGGTGCGGCGTCGGAATTCGATGCTGAGCGCCTCAAACGACTGGTTGGCTTCGTAGATCCTTTCAGATTTGGCGTGTTCCAGCTTGCGGTGTATACCCACCAACGGCCACCCAAACGCTATTACCGCAAAAACGATATTGAAGAGCATGATCCCAAGCGTAATCACGTTCTGCATCAGCCCTGGGGCGGTCAGGATGAAGGCGTAGGTCGCAGCTATCCACCCTATCCCGGTGCGGGCGGTCAGCCAGGAGAATGCATAGAGAGGGTCGAGGTTGAACAGGTCGATGCGCGTATAGGCACTGTAGATCTGGCTCACCAGCCTTAACTGCCTGACCGTGTGGTAGGTCAGCGTGCCCCATACAAACCAGAGCAGTATGAACACCCCTGACTCGATAGCGATAGCGGCGGGAGACGTGAAAAGAAGCAGCTTCGCCATAAACTCAGGGAGCAGGTAGCCGAGCGCCAGCAGCACCAGCGCGGCAAACACTGCACCCGCCAAACCCGCCATAAAGGCGGGCAGAGCAGGGAGAGTGGTCAGCCTGTATTCCAGGTCGCGATAGGTCTTCTCGTCCAGGTCCATAGCTGGGCAATAGGTGCGGAGGGCGCGCTTCGCCACGTCGTCCAGGTAGTGTATCAGAGCCAGGGCGTAGAAGGTCACAAGCTCAGGCACCAGGTGAAACGGGTAGAAGTAGAAAGGCCCGACCTTATAGAGTCCAGCCTGGTTGCCCGCTTCATAAGCGGCCTGGTAGCTGCCATCGGCCCATTTGATCATAGTCGTAAGGGCAAAGAGGGCCAGCGCAGGTATCAGATAGACGATGGGGTAATCCAGGCGCAGCCCACGCACCCAATCGTTGACACGGTCAACCCAGCTTGGCGCATAAGGCCGAGCCTGGGCATCCGTCATATCCGCAAGCGCGGTTTGAGCAGTAGTTGCCATAGGCGTCACCTCAATACATATATGGGTCGAGGCTACCCCTCAATTTTACGGTTATCCGGCCCTGCCGTGGGCCACGAACTCCAACAGGTCGCTGCGGGTGA
Organism: uncultured Chloroflexia bacterium; assembly: GCA_963797095.1. GTDB lineage: Bacteria > Chloroflexota > Chloroflexia > QHBQ01 > JADMIH01 > JADMIH01. Next base: position 403,826 of record CAWCNY010000003.1, read on the forward strand.
TCAGGCCGACCGGCTTGCCCGCTTCTTCCACCAGCACCGCGCTGTTGTTGGCGAGCAGGGCTGGCACCACGCGCTCCACAGGCTCCGCCACGTCCATCAGCGGGAAGGGCGGGTCCATCACGCTCGATACTTTGCTGTCGATCACAGTCGGGTCGCGGAACACACGCTCAAGGAGGTTGCGCTCCTGGATCGAGCCAACCATAGATTGCACGTTATTGAAAGGCCCAGCGCCGTTGCCGTCGCCACTGCCCGGCCTCGTTACCGGCAATTGGGAGATATTATACTGCTGCAACAGGTCTATCGCCTCGCGCACCGTCCTATCCGCCTGCACAGTCACCAGCTTGGGGATCTCGCGGCTCTGCCTGTTCACCAATTCGCGCACCCGCGCCTGGATAGGCAGCCTGTCGAGGAACCCGTTCTCGCGCAGCCAGGCATCATTGTACACCTTCGATAGATAGCCGCGCCCCGTGTCGGGCAGCAGCACCAGCACCGTCTTGCTCTCGTCGAGGCGCTTCGCCACCTGCATGGCCGCGAACATAGCAGTCCCCGCCGACCCCCCCACCAGGATCCCCTCTTCGCGTGTGATCCTGCGCGCTATCTCGAACGAGTCGCGGTCGCCCACCGTCACCCACTCGTCCACCATGCTCATGTCCATCGTGCCGGGCATGAAGTCCTCGCCGATCCCCTCCACCTTATAGGGCCGCGCCACGTCGCCCGTATAGAGAGAGCCTTCGGGGTCGGCACCCACCACCCACACGTTGGGGTTCTGCTCCTTGAGGTAGCGCGCCACCCCGGAGATCGTGCCACCGGTGCCCACGCCTGCCACGAACACATCGATCTTACCATCCAGTTGCCGCCAGATTTCGGGGCCTGTGGTGGCGTAATGCGCCTCCGGGTTGGCGGGGTTGAAATACTGGTTGGGCTGAAACGCACCAGGTATCTCGCGGGTGAGACGGTCGGCCACGCTGTAATAGCTCTCCTGACTCTCGCGGGGCACCGCCGTCGGCGTGGTGACCACCTCAGCCCCATAAGCCTTTAGCAAAGAGATCTTTTCCTGCGATACTTTATCGGGCATCACGAACACGCACTTGTACCCCAGGATGGCGGCTGCGATGGCAAGCCCGGTCCCGGTGTTCCCCGATGTAGGTTCTACGATGGTGCCGCCACGCTGCAACACTCCATTGGCCTCCGCATCCCTGATCATCTTTATGCCGATGCGGTCTTTGACCGAGTTGCCTGGGTTGAACATCTCCAGCTTCGCAAGCAACGCCGGTCTGAACCCGCGATTCAGGCTTGGCAGCCGCACTATTGGAGTATTCCCGATCAACTCAAGAACGTTATCATAGACTTCCATAGTCTGTCCTCTCTGAACGGGCGACGCTGCCCGTATGCGGAATGTAGAATGTGGAGTGCGGAATGCCTGCATTGGGTGCTTCCGCGTTGCCATCATTTATCTATCTGATTATAGTTTCGGGTGGGGTGTAAGTCAAACCTTGAATAGAACCCTCCGGGCCTGGGCGCGTTATACTAAGAGTTCATCAGCCCACACTGCGGGCTGCCCTGCCGTTGAACCACAACACCCGTGCTATTGTAGAGGGTACGTATGAGTAAGAGGCATCTTTTCACAGTTGTCCTGGTCGCGGCGCTCTTGCTTACATTTGGAAGTGCAGCGCAAACACCACCAAGCAATCAGGAGGCGCTTGCCGGTGCGCCCACCGGCTGCCTGGGCATCCTCCCCACGCCCCCGATAAACGCCCAATCGAGCGAAATTACAGCCCTCAGTCCCCTCTCAACCACCGACGTATGGGCCGTAGGCAACACTCACACTACGGAACCCTCCGACCACTCAGACGGCTTCTCCATGCACTACAACGGCACCGACTGGCAGATCATATCGACCGACGCGATCACGCAGTCATATACCCTGCAAGATATCGCCGCCACCTCACCAAACGACGCATGGGCTGTCGGCTCCTACGATAACGGCTCGACTGCCTCCAACCCCGGCATAGGCAGGCTCGTGCTGCACTGGAACGGCAAGACCTGGGGCGCGTCCCTGAAGGGTGCAACCGGCGAACTCAACGCGGTATCAGCCACCTCCTCAGGCGATGTATGGGCGGTGGGCGATGCTGGAGGTCCCGGCATTGTGCATCACTGGAACGGCCACGCATGGACCGAAACGCCGATCAACAGTTACGCCCTGAGAGATGTGGTTGCCCTCGCCCCCGACGATGTGTGGATAGCAGGCTCGGCAAGCCCCGCAGGCGCATCAGTCTATCACTGGGACGGCGAGCGATGGTCTGCTACCAATAGCCCGATCCTCGACGCCTACGGTCTGCTTGCCCTCGACCACAACAATGTGTGGGTGATCGGAAGCCGGACGTACCAGCCCGAAACCTTCCATTGGGATGGTACCACCTGGACCGAAGCGCCATCGAGTTACAGCATTGACGCGCAACTGAACGCGGCTGCGGCCTACGCCCCCGACGACATCTGGGCGGCAGGTACCCTCGCTTCGAACGCTTTGCTCGCCCACTGGGACGGCACCACCTGGTCCGGTATCCCCAACCCCGTCCCTGGCTTCCAGTCCGGCCTGAACGACATAGTGAGGGTGGGCGATGAGCTTTGGGCGGGCGGCTCGCGCGTAGTGAGAAGCTCAGGCGACGCGGACGCCGCAATCGCACGCTACACGACGTCGCCGTGCCCCGCGCCCGGCCCCTCCGGCCCGCTAAATCCGCCCGTGCCTGTGCCAGGCTCCGAAAGCCTCCCCTTCGCCACCGGCAAGAGCATCAACGGTGTGTTCCTCAAGTACTGGCAGGATCACGGCGGCCTGCAACAACAGGGCTACCCCATCACCGATGCAATAGGCGAGATAAGCGACCTCGATGGCAAGGTCTACACCATGCAATATTTCGAGCGCGCGGTGTTCGAGTACCACCCTGAGCACAGAGGCACACCCTACGAAGTGCTGCTATCCCAGCTTGGCACCTTCCAGTACGCCCAAAAGTACCCGGACGGCGCGCCCAACCAGCGTCCCAACCAGGACGCGGGCACGCTCTACTTCCCCGAAACGGGCAAGCGCCTCGGCGGCAGCTTGCTACAATACTGGCAGCAGCACGGCGGCCTAGCCCAGCAGGGCTATCCCATCTCCGACGAGTTCACAGAGGTATCGGACACAGATGGCAAGCCCTACACCGTCCAGTACTTCGAGCGCGCGGTGTTCGAGTGGCACCCCGAGAACCCGCCTCCCTACAACGTGCTCCTGAGCCTGCTGGGCAACTTCCGGTACAACGACAAGTACCTCAGCAAGCCAACATCACCGCCATCAAGCCAGCCTCGCGTGATCTCAGGCGATATAGGCGGTGGCCTGATGGGCGGGGGCCATTACCTGTTCTGGCACGACGCCCCCAACTCCGGCTCCAACGTCAACCTTTTCCGGGCATACAACGCCCAACAAAATATGCAATTCTCTGTCGGTGGAGGTGATAATCGCCCGATGAGCTTCCCGGCGGCTGCCGATAGTAAGAGGGCGATCTGGCGCGTCAACTCCGATCTGTTCGAACTGTTCGACTTCGGCACTGGCGCCACCTTCACAGTCAACGTACCCGCCGGATCGTCCTCTCCCACCCCGAACATCAACGAGCTTGCCCTCGATGACAACACGCTCTATTACATCACATCCGATTCTTTGGGCTACCGGGTGATCTCACAGGATTTGATCCGGCAGGAAGACAAGGTCGTTACCACCTCGAAGAATCCGCTATCCAACCTGTGGGAGAGGGATGGCATCGCCATGTGGCTCGAAACGGTCGCCGCCACCCCCCGCGAGCAAGCCCTCCATGTGTGGAACGCCTCCGCCCGCAGCGAGTTCGTGCCCGCCCAGGGCATCGGCGCATTCACAGGTTTCGGGGCGTCGGGCGACTACCTTGTGTGGTCCTTCTACACCACCATCTCCGACCAGGCCACCTATCTGCTAGACACGCGCACAGGCGCACGCAAAGTGCTCAATTCAGGCGCGGCAAGCAAGCCCATTATCGCAAGCAACAAAGTGGCCTGGATCCAATGGCCCGATCCCGCCAAAGGCGAAACCGGCGGCTGGAACATCGAGATATACAACGTAGAAACAGGCAAAACCACCACCGCCGTAGCCAACCTACCGGCCATGCCCCAGGATCTCATGCTGCTCGACGGCGACAAGTTGGCATTCACAGCCGACACAGACATATCAGCAAACGGTTCAGAACTCTTCATAGTAGACCTGGCGCCATAGCTAAGCGCCAGAGTCTTGCCACGTCGAATTGTGAAAATGCACGCGACGACGCCCCATCTATGAGGTTGTCATCCTGAGCGAAGCGAAGGATCTCGCTCTTCAACCTCGATACAGGTCTGCAAGTGGAGATCTCCACCTTATTCATGCAGCGAGCCGTCGGGCATGACTGTGCTGCTTGAGGAGCGTAAATTACCGAGTTGCCCCTCGATTATCCTTGCGCCTTTAAGGTGGTTCTAAAAAGGTCTACCCTTTCCAGGTCGACGGATGTTAAATCTGTATCCTCAAAGTCGCACCCTATAAGTGTGGCGCCTGCAAAAGCTAGCATCTTCGGACTCGCGCCCAGACGTAGTAGATTGTAGGTTCGCACCATGAAAGCTAACCTCTTCAAAACGTGCCTTGAATATATCTGATCCGTACAAAATGGCGCCCTCCATAGATATATACCCTAAGTCCGCATGGCGTAAGTTGCAATGGCTCAAATCACATTTACTATAACTCCCTGAAGTTAGCACCAAGTTGCTAAGATCAGCAGCCTCCAAGGAAACAAGCGGACGCTCACCTTCCGATGCAATTAGCCCAGCCTCTGACAAGAAGCTAAGAACAAAGCCCTTTCGCGTGCCATCCAGGCGAGTCAGCAATGACAGTGTGCGCGCTCGAATTATGATCGCCGAGTTATCTGTTGATTGCCTAGCTGTTGGCGAGTTACTTGTTGAATTTCTAGCAATGTCCGAAACCAAGTCGGACATTCTGTCCATATATGTTTGGAGAGCGCTTTCTTTGAGTCGATCATCTTCGAGTTCCCTTTCCAGCTTGGCACGAGCTTCATCTCTTGCTGCCTCTTGCTGCGCTCTTTCCTCTAGTCGGGATGCATCTTCTTGAGAGCGTATGTCTGCCATCCTACGATCATTCTCTCGATCGGCTTTGCTAAAAAGTAGTCCTCCTCCCGCTAGCACAAGTGGGACTATCAGCAAATCCAACCAATCCCACAAAGACTCTGGCGTTCCACTAGGCTGTCCGGAAATGTCGGGCTGATTGGGGAGTCCTGTCCACGTCCAATTCAGCCAATAGCCCAACATAATAAGCAAAGCAAATGCGATAACTCCGACAATGCTCGCAATCACCCAGCGATTTCGCCCCACCAATTTGGTTGTCGTTCGTCGCCCATAATCAACTGCCCCGCTGTCATCTACGCAACCGAGAATAGCTCGGTCGCAGGTGATGTGCAGCATTGTACACTTCCTCTCTCAGCGCACCTCTTGAAAAATGTGCTCTTTGTACGCGGGCGCTGTCTGTCGCTTCTTGTGCACCTCGGTATCTGACGGTCAACACTCCTGAGACTTCCATCTCGACCGATCCAAACCAGGTGCTCGCAACTTCGTGCACGTCGAATACGCCGTCGTTATAGGGACGGCGATCACTGACATGTCGGGGTGCTCCACCACTAACCTACCGGCGCAACCTCTCCTTGCCGCACCTCAAGCAAAGTAGCTTTTTCCAAGAAGGCCGGGTCGAACCCCGACAAATCCGTCGCCGTGATCAGCGCCTGGTACTGCTGGTTCCCTATAGTACTCAGCAAATAACCGCGCCTTCTTATGTCAAGCTCAGACATAATATCGTCCAGCAGCAGGATCGGAGTATCCCCTGTCTCGGCGGTCATCAAATCCACCTCCGCCAACTTCAACGCCAGCACAGCCGTTCGCTGCTGCCCTCGCGACCCATACGCTCCCAGCGCCAGCGCCTGCCCCGAACTCACCTGCGGATCGCCAAGCTGGAATAGCAGATCGTCCCGGTGCGGTCCTAACAAAGACACACCGCGCCTCATTTCCTGCACTCTTGTCTCCTGTAGTTGGCTCCTGAACTCATTGGCTATCGCATCGACGTATTTTTCCAGGTGCGGAATGCGCCCGCGCAACAGGTGACTATCCGGCGTAGCCGTGAACTCGTCCTGACCAAGGTCTGCCACCGCGCTATCCGCCTCCATCTGCGCCAGCAAATCCGGCAGAAACTCGGCCCGCGCCTTGGGCGCTACCCCCGTTTCGTACGCCACATGCAATCGAAGCTCGGCGGTCGGACGCCGCTCGCGCAACATGCGACGAGTGTCGGTCCTGCCGTTGGCGGCCTCCGTGCCCACCAACAGGTGATGCACCGCCTCCGCCCTGCTCGAAAGCCGCGCCGCGAACACATCGCGCCTCAGCACCACATACGCGCCGTGCTTCACCAACTCGTCGTCCCAGTAAGCAATCTCCTCGGCCACGTCCCGCGAGTGGGGGTTGCGTCCTTGCTCCTTCAACGACTTCAGCAGCGAGTTGCGCTGCGCCAGCACCTTCATATACTGCGACAGCAGCCGCACATACCTGTGGTCCATCTGCGACACCGTCACGTCCATGTAGCGCCTGCGAAGGGCGGGAGGCCCGGTCACAAGATCAACATCCTGTGGCGTGAAGAGCACCACGTTCACCTGCCCCACCAGGTCGATAGCCCGCCTCGGATTCCCGTTCACTTTGATCCGCTTGCGGGCCTGCGCCGAACCCTGCAAGCCTCCCGGCCCCTCGGGCGCTTCGTCCCGCACCACCAGCACCTCCACCTGCAACGGCCCACGCTCGCGCTCCACGCTAGCCACCACCCGGCTGAAAGGCGGCGATCCCAGGTCGTTGGGCGCAGCGAAGTTGATCAACTCAAGGTCTGATGTGGTGCGCGGCGAGCGCGTGGTGGCGAGCAAATACAACGCCTCCAGCAGCGATGTCTTGCCGGAGGCGTTATCGCCTTGCAGGACGGTCACGCCCGGCGAAAGTTGCAGCGAAAGGTGCCGGTAGTTGCGGAACTCGTCCAGTGTCAGCGTTTGGCAGTACATTTGGACTCGAAGGTGAAGGCCGGAGGCCCCGGTCGGGGAGCCTCCAAATCTCTACACTTACCTTCTGTAGCGGATACCCCCCGCCGTCCTGTCCTTGTTCAACCGGCGGCTGAGGTGCAGACCTTCCAGCACGAACTCTACCGCCGCAGCCACGGCAGCCGGGTTGCCCTGCGCTTCCAGCTTGGTGATCGCGCTCTTTACCCCTTTGAGGTCGGCAGCCTGGTGCACATACTCCATCGCTGGCATCGAATCCGCGATCTCGATTGTGAGGCCATTGTGGAACCGCGTCACCACGTCGTCGAAGTCGCTCAGCGAGAAGCGGCGATTCCAGGCAGCCAGCACAGCCCCCTGCACCAACTTCTCGATCACCTTATCCTCACGCACGTCGCCCACCGACTCAAGCTCGATCTTGCCCGCCGTGGACGCGATCAGCGAGTGCAGGTCCGAAACGCGGGGCACCACCCGGTGCTCGCCCAGCTTGATTGCGCGCTTGAGGGCGTTGCTGATCATGTTCTCGTAGTTGGAGATCGACACACGCACCGATACGCCTGAGCGCTGGGATATGTCGGGGTGGCGGCGCGCCAGGTGCGTGATCTCAGCCACTATCTCCTTCATATACTGCGGCACATCGATCTCGTAGCCTGAGGTGGCGAAGTGGTTGCGCTCCTGCTCCATAATATCCATCTCATGGTCAAGCGTCGTCGGATAGTGGGTCCTGATCTGCGAGCCTGCGCGGTCCTTCAGCGGCGTTATAATCCGCCCTCTGTTCGTATAGTCCTCAGGGTTGGCCGATGCCACCAGGTAGATGTCGAGCGGCAGCCGCACTTTGTACCCGCGTATCTGCACGTCGCGCTCCTCAAGGATGTTGAGCAGGCCCACCTGTATCCTCTCCGCCAGGTCGGGCAGTTCGTTGATACAAAAGATGCCCCGGTTGGTACGGGGCATCAAGCCATAGTGGATGGTCATCTCGTCCGAAAGGTAGCGCCCTTCAGCCACCTTGATAGGGTCCACCTCGCCGATCAGGTCGGCGATGGTGATGTCGGGGGTAGCAAGCTTCTCACCGTAGCGTTGGTCGCGCCCGATCCACTCGATCTCAACTGCGTCGCCCAACTCCTCGACGAGGGCCTTGCCCATGGCGCTGATCGGCTCGTAGGGGTCATCGTTCACCGGGCTTGCCTTGATAACCGGGATCTCCTCATCAAGCAGGTTGACCAGGGCGCGTGCCATGCGGGTCTTGGCCTGCCCGCGCTCTCCCAGGAAGATTATATCCTGCCCTGACAGTATGGCGTTCTCGACCTGGGGAATAACGGTATCGCTGTAGCCAACTATCCCCGGAAAGATTATCTGGTTGTCTCTCAGTTTCTGTATAAGGTTCTTGCGCATCTCCTCCTTGACGGGGAGCACGCGATATTCACTCTGACGAAGTTCGCCCAGCGTGCTTGGCCGGGCCGGTTGGTTGGACATAAGAAAAGTTCCTTCTATATATTACTCTGGTCGCGAAATTGGGGCTGCAAAGTGCGAGACTGGACCGCGTCGAACAGGTCCAGGGGATTTGCGTGCGGCTACACCCTCACGCACATACTATAAGATTAACGGGGCACGCGGTCAAGCCGGACAAACGGCTACTCGGTCGCTACTACGACCCTCTTATACTCCTCCAGGACCCCCTGTAAATCTATCTCCAGGCCGATTTCATAGACCAAAAAACCGCATATACTCGTTGCATACAAACAGGACTCTCCACATTAGACGGCTGCCCAACTGAACGGGAGAAGATACAACAAACCGAGGAGTAGAGAGAAGATGAACCCTCCATTCGCGATGATCCAACAATTAGCTCAATATAGAGAAGACGAAATACGCAGATCGGTAAATCAGCAAGAGATTCACCCCGCAAGGCAATCCAGGCCGCAAGGTCGATTTGCTACATCACTCAGCACCGTTTTCCAGAAGCGCGCACCGGCCCACAACTACGATGTCGTGTGCGCCGCCGAACAGGTTATCCAGCGCGTAGCGTAATCTTCAGGCGCACGGTAGAGATAAGCGGGTGGAGATAGCGAACCAGGGGCCTTTGGCCTCACGCTCGAAATCTCGCCAGCGCTGCCCGTGTCGAACTGATCCCGATCGCGCCGCTATCCTGCAAATCATCCAGGTGCTTTTTGCGACGCGCCACGTCCGCCTCCCAATTCTGAGGCGAAACCCCCGCCCAGCGTGCAAGCTCGGCAACCACTTCAGGCCGGATAAAGCGGTGGTCGAACGTATCGCTTTGTCTGTCCCATGAGGAGAGAAGAAAGGGGCACACACCCGGCAGAATGCCGGACGAACGGCCATCCACAGCCGGCAGGAGCAGGTGTACAGCGTTGAAGCGCCGCACCGACGAGCCATAAGTACCGCTAACATAGAGGTTGATCACCAGGGTCAGCTTCGAGATCCATTCGTCGGGCACGAACAACGGGTCAGAATTGAGGATGCCGATCACATCGTCCACCGTTTCGGCGTGCATGGTCGAGCCTATGGCATACCCATTGTTGAGCAACTCGAACGTCTTGTAAATACGCGACCCCCACAGATAAATAGCCAGGTGGTCGCTCATCTCGTTCGCCAGCACATAGGTATGCGCGGGGTCGGCGTCGGGGGCCTGCGCGAACTCGAAGCTCTCGTAGTGCCCCCTCAGATAGACTTTTTTGTTGTCGGGCGGTATCAGGTCGAGCAGCGCGGTGAGCGTGGTGGTCTTTCCCGCCATCGGAGGCTCGGCGGCCACGATCAATGATGCCCGCTTCGATAGCATGGTCCACAGTAAGGACATGAGCGTGGTATCGGCACTGCCGGCGCTGATTATCTGCATAATCGAAAGTGGCACCGGTGCTTGCCAGTGCCAACCCCACCAACCAAACGGCTCCTCATTTTCGTCCATAATGCTATCCCCTTTCTGCCTGTATTATACGACGAAAGCCGATATGGTATAATTTAACGGCGCGCAAATCCCCTTCCCCACTTCGATGGGCTGAGAATGTGGAGGAGACTCGATGATCTGGGAAAGCCGCAAGTGGCGGTTAATTACGAGAATCCTGGCATTGGTGACGGCCAGCATCCTGATGTTTGCGGTGGCGGGACCGGTTTCCTATGCTTTGCAAGACGATACGCCAAAGCACATCACCTTAGCCCGCCAGCTTTACGACGAAAAGGGCAGCCCCGTCACCAATCGCTATATCTACGTGGAAGCTCCACCCGATCTGACGCACGTGGTGGCGACGGGCGAAGGCGATAGCACGCGCTATCTGATCCCCATCAGCGGCTTCAATCATGAGCTTTTTATTTACACAGACAAAGGCGGCTACCTCTTCCCGTTCGACTATACCCCGGAATCGGGCTTCCTCACCGACGCCACCCCTGTCCGCTATTTCGGCAAAGTAACCACCCTTCAGAGCCAACCCAACTCGGACCAAGCAATCGAGGGCCTGGCCGCGCAAGGGATCAATATCGACAAAGATAACGCAATGGTGCTCGTCCAGGGCGAAGAACCAAGCGACTACCGGCCAATAGTGCCGGTAATGCCCGCCCTGGCCCTGTTCTGGGGCGCGACCCTGATAGGAGCCTGGCAAATCTGGCGGGGCCGTCGCCCCAGGCGCAGGCCGACTTATGCAGCATGACGAGTGACAAGTAACGAGTGACGAGTAACAAGTACCGCAATACGCAAGACGCAATAATCACTCGTCACCAACCATCACCATGTACTTCAAACAATTCATAGCCGATGATCTCGGGTGCGCATCCTATCTTATAGGTGATACTGAAGTGGGCCGGTGCGTGGTAGTCGATCCCAGGTGGAATATCACCGAATACGTCGAACTGGCCGCCGCCAGGGGGATGCAAATCAGCTATGTGATCGAGACGCACAACCACGCCGACCACGTATCCGGCCACGGCAAGCTGGCCGCGCTCGGCGCTCAGGTGGCGCTATTCCACACGGCGGATGTCGAATATCCTCATCTTCCCCTCAAGGATGGCGATACTATTACGCTCGGCAGTGTGCGCCTGCAAGCGATCCATACGCCCGGCCACCGCCCCGAACATATAGCAATCGCGGTCAGCGACCTCTCACGCACCGAAGAGCCGTGGCTTGTGCTCACCGGCAATTCCCTGTTCGTGGGCGATGTTGGCCGTCCCGACCTTGCTATCGAGCCCAAAGAGGGGGCATCCCAGCTTTACCATTCATTGCGCGAGCGCCTGCTGGCCCTGGGCGATGGCGTCGAAGTCTATCCCGCGCACGTATCAGGCTCCCTCTGCGGCAAGGCCATGAGCGATAAAGGCAACTCCACTATCGGCTTTGAGCGCCGCTGGAACTCTCCCCTGCGCCACCACAGCGAAGCCGCATTCGTCAGGGATGTCACAGCCGAGCTACCCCCGCAGCCCCCTCAGTTTGCCCGCATCGTAGCCAAGAATCGCGGGCCTTTTCTCACCGAGGACCTGAAGGCAGGGCCAATCACCGCGAATGAAATCCAGAAGATGCAGCAGCAAGGCACGCTGGTGCTTGACACGCGCTCGCCCGATGCTTTCGGCGGCGGTCATATTCCTGGCGCTCTCGACGTCCACCTGTACGGCGGCCAGTTCGCCACCCGCGCTTCGTGGGTGATCCCCACCGGTGTGCCCGTTATACTTGTGCTCGAATCCGCAAGCGACCTGGACCCGGCACTGGAGTGGCTGGCGATGGCCGGGCAGGACAGCGTGCGAGGCTATTTACTGGGCGGTATGATCGCCTGGGAGAGCGCCGGCTTCTCACTCGAAACCATCCCTCAAATGGATGTCGAACATCTAAAGGCACACGTAGATGCCCACCATGCCAACCTCGTCATATTGGACGTGCGCGAGGATTCGGAGTGGCGAGAAGGCCACATTCCGGGCGCGATACACATTCCCTTTCACGCCCTCAAAGACCACCTATCCGAGCTTCCCAGAGGCCGCGCTCTCGCCACCATCTGCGGCGGCGGCACACGAAGCAGCATAGCCGCCAGCATCCTCAAATCCCGCAACTTCAATGCCGTCAACGTCCCAGGAGGTATGGATGCATGGCGGGCGGCAGGCGGCCAGATCGGGTAGCTGATGCCCTGAACACTATTGAATGCAACTATGAGCTAATCAGCACGCCTCAACCTGTTGACCAGCGTAGAGAAGAAATAGTCACGCTCCTGCACTCGAGCAAACTGGCACGGCTTCGGAGCCACCGTTATCCTGATGCGATCCGCGTCGTTCAAAGCCACAAACGACTGCCCATCCACCGTCAGGAACGACTCGTCATCTGTATCTATCTCAAGCTCAATCACGTTATCGTCGGGCAGCACCATGCTCTTGATCACCGTCAGGTAAGGCGCAACAGGCGTAAGCACTATACTCCGCAATTCCGGGTGCAAAATCGGCCCGCCCGCCGCCATCGAGTACGCCGTCGAACCTGTGGGCGTCGCCACGATTACGCCGTCCGCCACTATTGTGGTCACTCGCGCGCCGTTCACAGTCAGGTGGCAGTTCACCACGCGAGATAGCGAAGCCCGGCTCGCCACCACATCGTTCAGCGCCAGGTAGCTCCCCACCAGCCTCTCGCCACGCCACAACTCGGCCTTCAGCATCGCTCGCTTCTCCAGCCAGTAGTCGCCATCGAGAAAAAGGGGCAAACGCTCCTGCAATTGCCAGGGGTTGATCTCTGTCAGGAACCCCACCCGCCCCAGGTTCACGCCCAGGATCGGCACCCCCAACGGCGCTGCTGCCTGCGCAGCCCGCAGGATCGTGCCATCGCCGCCGAAGGTGAGCAGCAGGTCCAGTTCATCCTCAGGCTTCCACTTGACCGCCCTGTCGGGGCGCGCTGAGTGAGTGGCGTACACCTGTACACCCTTGCTCTCCAGCAGTTTGTCGATCCGGTCGGCCTGCTCGCTTGCCGCCTGGATGGTATCGTTCACCACGAATCCCACCTTCTTGACCGGCTTTCCCTCGTGCGGTCCGGGCGCGGCAGGCGGCTCGGCCGCCACCCCGCTTGCCATCATCGCCTCTTTGAGAACATCCTGCGGCTGCTGTTGCGAGCCGTCGCTATTCGTCATGCCCGAATACCTCTCTGTCGATCTCAGATCCCAGGTTATAGCCCTCCACCAACCCGCCCGGCACCTGCTCCCCCCTTTCCAGGTAGGCCAGGTACTCCACGTTGCCCGCCGGGCCGGTGATAGGCGAACGCGCCAGACCCCTAAAAGAGAGGCCCAGTTCGCCCCAACTTTGAGCCAACCGTATTATAACATCACGGTGCACGTGTGGGTCGCGCACCACGCCCCCCTTGCCCACCTTCTCCTTTCCCGCCTCGAATTGCGGCTTGATGAGAAACACGAAGAAGGCATCCGGCATGGTGAGCCTCAAGGCTGCGGGCGCGATCAACTCCAGGCCGATGAACGACACATCGGCGGTTGCAAAGTCTGCTAGTGATACATGGTCCGGCTCTGCATTATCCTTGCTTTCGTCTGTGGGCAGGCTTCCCAGGTCGCGTATGTTGGTCTGCTCCATCACTACCACCCTGGGGTCGTTTCTGATCTTCCAGGCAAGCTGGTTGGTGCCGACATCCACCGCGTACACGCGTGCGGCCCCAGCCTGCAACAGCACATCGGTGAAGCCCCCCGTCGAAGCCCCGATATCGAGCGCCACCTTGCCCGCGACACGCCCGCGCAGCCCGAATACATCCAGCCCGTGCGCCAATTTTAGCCCACCCCGGCTCACATAAGGCAGCCCGGTCCGTACCTCGATCTCTGCCTCTGTTGCGATCTGCGTGCCCGCCTTGTCAACCCGCCTCCCATCTACAAACACGCTTCCGGCCATGATCAACGAATGCGCCCTGGCGCGCGTTTCCGCCAGCCCGCGCTCTACAAGCGATACATCAAGACGCTGCTTCATAGGTCAAAATGGGCTTCTACGTCCCCATCAGCTTCTCAAACGCAGAAGAATGGATATGGCATATCGCCACCGCCAGCGCATCGGCGGCATCGTCGGGCCGTGGGATGTGGTCCATATTCAGCAGCAGCATGACCATTGCCTGCACCTGCTCCTTGGTGGCCCTGCCGTACCCCACCACCGCTTGCTTCACCTGCAAAGGCGTGTACTCGCCCAGGTGAATCCCCGCGTGCGCCGCAGCCAGGATCGCCACGCCGCGTGCGTGCCCCACCGAAAGCGCCGTGCGCACATTCTTGTTGAAAAAAAGCTCTTCAAGGGCCATCGCATCGGGCTTGTACTCCTGCAAGAGGTCCATTAGCCCTTTGTAAAGTTGCGGCAGCCGCTCGGAAAGAGGCGCGTTGGCGGGAGTATAAAGCGCCCCGTACTCGACCATGCGCAGTTGCTCCCCGCCGCTGACCCGTGAGCCGGAAGTCACAGAAACAGCAGCACCGCTCTCAACAAGGCCGTAGCCCATGATAGCGGTGCCGGGATCGATCCCTAAAGTGATCATGAAGACAAAAGACGAAGGACGAAGGACGAACGAGATTGCTTTCGTCGTTAGTCCTTCGTCGTCTAGCTCATACTCGCCATAAGCTCTTCTGCGCCTGTAAGATCAAGGTTGGTGTACACTGTTTGCACGTCGTCAAGGTCCTCCAGACGCTCCATCAGGCGGAGGGTCTGCTCCATCCCTTTCTCATCAAGCGACATGGTCGTTTTCGGGACCATTGTGCGCTCCGCATTGGTCACCTGCATACCGGCAGATGTAAGCCCATCCTGCACGTGCTTGAAATCCTCAAAAGCGGTCAAAATCTCAAGCTGGCCGTCGTCGAGGTTGGTAACGTCCTCTGCGCCCGCGTCGATGGCGGCCAATGTCAATTCGTCGGGGTCTTCGCCGTTCTGCGGCTCGACCAGGATCAAACCATGTGGCTCGAAAATCCACCCCACGGATCCGGCCTCACCCAGCGACCCGCCCGCCTTCGTAAAGATCGAGCGCACCTCCGACACAGTGCGATTGCGGTTATCTGTCAGCGCCTGCACCAGAAAGGCCACACCGTGCGGCCCATAACCCTCGTACATAATCTCTTCATATGAGCTGCTGTCCGCGCCGCTACCTGAGCCGCGCTGAATTGCACGCTGGATGTTCTCAAGCGGCATGTTCTCGGCGCGTGCCTTCTGCACCGCCAGCCTCAGACGGAAATTGGCCTCCGCATCGCCCCCGCCCTCTTTGGCGGCCACCGTGATTTCACGCGTCAGCTTGGTGAAGAGTTGCCCGCGCTTCGCGTCAGCGGCCCCCTTCTTGCGCTTGATTGTTGCCCATTTACTATGTCCTGACATGACTCACCTCTCTGTGATGACCTACAGCGTCCCTGCGCTGTTCGGCGTTGGAGCGGCTTCAAAACCCACCTCTCCAGCCGGCATTCCAGGCATCCACCACTGCAATAAATAAACGACCTTTACAAAATATAGGCTCTAGCGATTATACCAGAGGCTTTATGGGTTGGCAACGACACCTGGATGTCATAAACTTCGGTGCAATGATCCGAATAAGAGCCGCGCTCCCCTGGCTGGTGCCTCCTACCCTGGCCCTTATCGCCTTCGCGCCCGTACTCAGCCTCTGGTTCGTCGCCGACGACTTCGGCCACCTCCTTATCAACAACCGCCTCCCATTTCCCCAGCCGTTGCTCGCATTTGGCAAAGACGAACTCTTTTACCGGCCCTTCAGCACCGTACTCACCTGGAACTTCAGCACCGCCATCTTTGGAAGAAACGCCCTCCCGCTCCACGCCATCAGCCTGCTCGCACACGCTCTCGCCGCGTTGCTGCTAGCGCGGCTGGCTTACACTGTATCTTCATCAAAGATTACTGGTATATTAGCTGGTGCCCTCTTCGCCGTCTACCCCCTCTGCACCGAGCCTGTAGCCTGGCTCGCCTCCCAATGGGATGTGTTAGCCACAGTCTGCACCCTCGGAGCAGCCCTCGGTTTCGCTGTCGCCTGGTGCAACTCTCTCCAGGGAAAGCCCGCAATCGTCCCCTGTGCACTCGGTCTCCTCTCTGCCCTCCTCGCGGTCGGTATGAAAGAGAGCACTCTACCCCTGCCTGCTGTCCTCCCCTTCGTCGCTTTGTCGGTATCGGCAACCAGCCACGCTCGACCATCCACGAACTCATCAATTCAGACCATCGAGTTTGAGACCCAGAAGGAACAAAGCACAAAATCCCGCATCTGGAAAGCCATAGCATGGTCTCTCCCATACGCCCTTCCCACTCTCATCTTCATCGGTCTGCGATTAGCGAGCGGAGCCGGGATCGGAGGCTACGAGAACGCCCCCACCGACTTTCAGCGCTTCTTCTGGGATGCTCTCGTTACCACTTTCCTCGCTATGCTCATGCCGCTCAATCGTCTGCTCTTCAACGCGACCCTGGTGCAGGTGCTGGGCTTCCTTATGGCCCTACTCTTCATCGGGGGCCTCATCCTCTGGGGCAGGCGACGCTGGCCTTTGCTTCTTCTCTCCCTGGCCTGGTGGCTGATTTTCCTGATACCCGCCCTCAATCTGGTGGTGCTGGGCGATAACCCCGCCAACATCCAGAATCGCTTCTACTACCTCAGCTTCATTGGCTTTTGCCTTGCCATGGCTTCGCTCATCTCGGTGCCGCTCGAATGGCCCCGGTTCCCTCTGCAACGAGCAGCTTGGGCTGCTATCACGATTGCCATCCTTGCCATCATCCCCGCCACCTGGAAACAACTCGAACCCTGGCTTCAGGCCTCGCAGCAAACCCACCAGGTTGTGGATGAGCTAACCGCCATGCTACCGCCCAGGAACGACGGCTGGATCGAGATCAACGCCCGCAATCTGCCTCGTGACTACCAGGGCGCTTACGTCTTCTGGAATGGGCTGGACACCGCCGTGCAGGTCTTCCACCGCCAGCACGTCCATCTCAAGACCACCTCGGCTCTAGATCACCAGGCCCTTGCCACTCCCCTGGCCGGCGAAACAGGCCGCTGGAATCTCGATTTCAGCTTCGACCAGAGCAGCCGCCTCTATCACATAAACAGTTTGTCGGGCGTTACCGGAATCACCGGTCCTCCTGTCGAGCCGGGCACCTTGCTGTGGGATTTTCGCACCTGCGAAAAAGGTATCCCGCCAGGCATGCAGATCAATAACGCCAGCACACGGTGCGCCCAGGATCGGATCGTCGTCCTACCTACCTCCTCCGATCCCGCCATCATCTTCCCCGGTCTGGACATGGATCTCACAGGCGTACGATGGCTCCGGCTTGCGGTCTCAGCACGATATGCCGCCTTCGATGCACCTCACATGGGGCAGTGGTACTGGGCAGGCGATAACCAATCATGGAGCGAGGAAGATAGCGCAGGCTATTATCTCGATTCCGGTCAGCAACGGAGGGTCTACTGGACCTACGTACGCGCCGCCGATATCGGCGCTCGCCTCACCGATCTTCGCTTCGACCCCGTAAACGACTATGCAGACGCGCAGATTAGCTGGCTCGCCCTCACCCCGATCGACCAGGAAGCATCGGCACCCTAACGAGCGTTATCGAATAGAACGGTGGTCTGATTCGTCACCACGTTCAGTTTAATCATGCGGAAGGTCGGCTCGTCGTTGTAGCGGGCGGTCGGCACGTTTGGTGCCGTTATCGTTTCGCGGTAAATCAGACTCTTGCCATCGGGCGACCAATCCAAATCTGCCGCTCCGTTGTAACCCTCAGGGATCGGCATACTCTTGACATTGAACAGGCTCCCACTCGAGATATCGGCAGTCCACAGGCCCGCCAGCTTGTCGGCACGATTGGCAAAATCGTTGTAATAGCCGGTGAAAGCTATCTTACCCCACCCTGAGTATGCGATCTGGGTAACCTGCAATAGCTCCGGCTTATAGGTCATCAGCACAGATGGATCCACCAGGGGACCAATAGAGTTGCGCGGCCCTGAGTACAACGCCCCTCCCAGCACGGAAGTTGGGCTGTACGAATTGCCGCATGTAAAGAGTATTCTGGCTACGTAACCATCAGCCTCAAGATGCCCCTCAAGCCATAGATACGACTTGATCGCCTGGCTCTCCGGTGTCAGCACAGGGTTGCCATCCTTCAAGACCGCTACGGGCGAGGCGTGCGATATGATCACATGGAGGTCGCTGCCATCGGGGCGCACCCCATAAATATCGCTTGACTCTTTCTCTCCCAGGGGTGCCAGGAAAGTGATAAGTTGCCGGTCGGGTGATACCGCCAGAGATCTTGCACCCCTCAGGTCATAGTCCAGTGTCACCAGCAAATCCGGGCTCAGTTTGGGAGCTTCATCCGTGCTCCCAACCAACGGCACGCTCAACCTGTAGAGACCGAGTGCGCCCCCTGTGGTTTCCGCCAGGAACATCAGCTCATGGTCGCCATACCAGGCCACGTCGTGGACTGCCGCCATGCCGCTCACCAGCAGCACCGGAGTCTGGGTCGTGCCATCGGCGTTAAAATCGACCATGTAGATATATTTCGCCCAGGGGTCCCTCGCCTGGTTCTGGATCGTAGCAGCGTAGGCCACCCTATCCATAGCCGGGGAGAGGGCGAAACTCTTTACGCCCCCATCCCACGTCAGCCAGTTGTAACCTCCGTCGCTCCTGGTCATAAGAAGGTCTGAGCCGTGATCGGGATCGCTGCCCTTCAAGAAAAGCACGCCGCCGTAGGCCGATCCGCCGCTGGCGTAATCGCCCACCAGGCTCATCCTGCCGCTCATTATGCCGAAAATGCTCTCCCCTTCAGCCGAACGGGCCACGAGGTCGCCCAGGCCGTCCAACGCGGTGAGCGGTACGCTCAGCCTCAGCCTGTAGACATAGTTCTCATCGAACAAATAGCCTTCGTGGTAGAAATTGTTATCATCCCCGTCGGTCCGCTCCAACCAGACAGCATTACCACCGGAGCCTGGAACGGGCGCACACTCACCATTGCACAAAATATCGTTAGCCGTGTCAGCGGTTAGCCCCTTGTCGTTGGAGTCAACCTCAAGCTCGATCCAATACGGGGCATACTTCGTGCCGCCTGAGTTCCAGGGGTAGAAATAGCGGGTGTTCTGCTGCGTCTGTGTCCACCAGTTGGGGGGATAGCCCACTTTGTAACCGTACATGGGGTCGCGAACCGTATGCCAATCGGTCTTGCCATTGGGGTCGCCTTCCTCGATGACGGGGGTGGGCTGTCTCAATTCAAGCATCGTATAAGGGCCAAGTGTGGCTGTGGCGCTCATGTAGGTGGTCGTAGAGGCCGCGGGCGACTGCACGCTCACCCCTACACCCCTCGTTTCAATAGGAGGCGGCGGCTGCGCGACCACATCCATAGGGGATTCCCGTGTGGGAATAGGAGGCAGAGCAACATTCAGGACCTGAGGATCGTTAGCGGGTTTCTGGAACCACTTGCCGCTCAGGATCAACGCCCCGAGCAAGAAGAATATGGCTATAACGGCAGCCATCACCGGGCTTGCCGCCCGCACCAATCGCCTCGAAAATGGCAGAGTTGGCGCAATCTCGCGTGCAGGCTCAGTCGCTCCCAATGCAAGCGGAGCGGCAGGCAGGCGCTCTTCCTTCCCTCGTAACTCTTCCTCTTTTATCTCTCGGATCGCGTGGAAAAGCCCCGTGCGAAGTTCCGGTTCCGGCTGGCGCATGGGGCTTTCGGCAAAGATAACCGCCATCTCCACGTATTGCAGCAAGCGACAGGAACACGCCTCGCATGTTGCTACATGCGCTTCCACAAGCTCGCGTTCCCCGGCTGTGACCTCGTCGTCAACGAACCTGGAGATGAGCAATTGTATCTCTTCGCAACTACTTTGTTGCATCGTCAATTCCTGGCTCCCAACTCGCTATTCCATGTGCCATCAAACAGGCGCCACGAACGAGAGATCAAGAACCGCTTGTTCCGCTTATTCTGCGGGATTTGCTTTCTTATAAGCCTCAATGAACTTCTCCCGTCCACGGAAAATACGCACCGCCACCAGGTTGACCGAGATACCGAGCGTGTCGGCTATCTCTTTATAGGAAAGGCCCTGGTACAGGTTCAGCACCAGGCATGTTCTCTGGTCGGCCGGCACCACCTGGAGCGCGCGTTGGATGGCATCCTGGTCGGCCTGCCTGGGAGCGTGATCCGACATAGGGGCTACAGCCTCCATCTCTATCTTGAAAGGTACCCAGGTGATGCGCTTGCGCCTCCGTAGCGAGTCGAGCGCTGTGTTGGTGGCGATACGATAGAGCCAGGGCGAAATCTGGAGGGTGTCTTCGGTGCGTGGTAAGGCGTTGTACGCTTTCAGGAACGTATCCTGGGCGAGGTCATTCGCAGCATCCCAATCGCCAACGAGCCTGTAAATGTAATTGACTATAGGAGCCTGGAAGCGCTCGAAGATCGACGTAAATGCGCTCTCCGAACCGGCCCGCGCTTCGTGTGTAAGCAGAACAAGCTCATCATCCGAGCCTGCGCCCTGCACCACCTTCGATGTGGGCCTGGCGTTCCACGAAATCGCCCCTACCTGGGTAGTCACGCGCCTTATTCTCCTCGGTATTTGCTCGTGTTCCACAGCCGCGCCCTGGCCTTCATCACATTCGTTTTACGGGGCGGCCCCTGCTGTCGAGCGTCACTGATATAGCGTTGGTGGCAAAGTACCACCGATTGTATGACGCTTGAGGGGGCCCGATTCTTACACCACCTTGCGTTTGGTGTAGTAACTCAAGGGTACTCCATCCGCCATCGTCGTGTCAACGTCTTAAGCCTGGCTTGCCAGGGCGATTGCATCTAAATTGGTCCACGCATGGCGGTAGGAGGGCATCCGACCTCGTCGTCGGGTAAGGAGACGGCGTTGCCGCCGCCTCCTCCCCTAAGAACTGCTCGTGCTACTTTCGCAGCAAGCAGCTCAAGCCTTTCGCTCGCCCCTTTCAGGACGCGGTTTCGCTACCTCTAACCCTTGACTATGCACTTGCCGGTGGCAGTTGGGATGCACCAACACTCGGTTTTCCACCCCGTCATCGCCGCCATACACTCGCCACACGATGTGGTGATTATCCCACCCAGTTAGCTTCGTGATTTTCTGTTGGCAAACCGGGCAAATCCCCTTCTTTGCTGCCATAGGTACAGCAGTTTCCGCCGTCCTTGCAGGCTGCTTGCCATTTCGAGGTCTAACCGT
This sequence comes from uncultured Chloroflexia bacterium, assembly GCA_963797095.1. Classification (GTDB taxonomy): domain Bacteria; phylum Chloroflexota; class Chloroflexia; order QHBQ01; family JADMIH01; genus JADMIH01. The sequence continues at coordinate 425,069 of CAWCNY010000003.1, forward strand.
TTCTCGAAATAGCCTTCCCTGTGATGGCTACTATACAAGTCCGTGCGTGGGATCACCGCTTGCGCAACCTTCCAGAACCGACAATCTCTCCCACACCCCATTTCTCCTTGGCATAACTGAACCCTCAACGATTAGAATTAACGTGCCGTGGTTAGCTCGGCATTCTTGTACAAGGAGAAGCATTCTGATTGGTTGCCTTTCTTGAGTTCTTCGTGCTCCTTATCATCCCCGCCTTCCGGCGTCGCCTCGTCAATTGGCTGTTCTGGATTTGGAACAAGCCAACCCGGGATTCTCTTCTGTCAGGTTCGGTTCTGTCCAGATTGGTCCTCGACCTTTGTCGGAGTAAACACGAACTGCTGGTGGAGAATGCTCTACTGCGCCAGCAACTCGTTGTGCTGCGCAGGCAGGTCAACCGTCCTCAACTCACCAATCTGACCGCGCTCTGTTGGTGCTGTTAGCTGGTAGGCTCCGAACTTGGAAGGGCGCTCTACTCATCGTCCAACCCGATACTCTGCTCCGCTGGCACCGAGCGGGCTTCCGTTTGCTCTGGAGGAGAAAGTCCAAGACCGATTCTCGCAAACCGAAGATACCTGCTGAGACTGTACAGCTGATCAAGCGGATGGCCGTCGAGAACAGACTGTGGGGAGCAGAGCGCATAAAGGGTGAACTGCTCAAGCTCGATATTCAGGTATGCAAACGCACTGTTCAAAAGTACATACGCCAGGTACGCAGGCCAGCACCTTCGGACCACAAGTCGAATCAGAACTGGCGTACCTTTGTCCGTAACCACGCAAGCCAAATCTGGGCAGTTGATTTCCTTCCTGTGTACGATTTGTTCTTCCGGCCTATGTTCATCTTCTTCATTATAGAGCTTGGCTCCCGACGTGTTGTGCACTTCGGCGTTACCCGTTCTCCCACTGATGAGTGGACTGCACAGCAACTTAGGGAGGCAACGCCATTCGGTGAGGCACCGAGGTTCCGGATCAGGGACAACGATAGCAAGTACGGAGAGAAGTTCACCGTGTAGCAGTCAATAGTGGCATCAAGGTGCTGCGGACGCCGTATAGAGCACCAAGGGCGAAGGAGTAGGCTTCATACTGCACCTCCATTGGCTGTTTGCGTGTAGAGTTTCTCGTGTCCGCGTTTGCGTTGCCATTTTGCCGGTAGGCTAGCCTCCGGCAGGTAGTAGAGCCACTCACCTTTGTCACTGCCTCGTTTGTCACTGCCTCGTTCGGCCCCCAACAATCCCCACCGCCGCCAGCACTTCACCGTGTCTGCGCATACATCCAGGCGCCCCGCTAGCTCCGCCTCGGTCAGTAACCCCCGTTCCCGTAACCGTTCGTAATGATCCTTCAATTGGTGGCTCCGCCGTAGCTTGCCGATCAGTGCTCCATGGAACCGTTTGCCGTCTCGCGAGTGCCAACCCCTAGCATTTAGCTCAGACGCTACCTGCCCGTCCGTGTGATCCTCCAGCAAACGGTCGATCTCCTCTACCGTCCCTCGCTCGGTTGGTCGCATCTCCACTGCTGATTTAGGCTTGGTGATTTGCACTGTTGTCGTCCTCCCGCCTCGGAAGCGCACCTGCGCCACGATCTGCTCTCCTTTGAGTAACGTCACATCGCTAATCATCAAGCGCATCATCCGCTTTCGCTCCCGGTCCGGCGTGCGCTCATCATACCACAGCCGAGGCACGTCACGAGCCAGCCCCAGCACCGCCTCCCGTTGAGCCGTACTTGGGATGTGCGCTGCCTGACGTTGTTGCTCGGCTTCCTCTTGTGCCTTGGCAAGCAGTCGTAGCTTGCTGTTCCACTCGGCTTCCAGCACGTCTGCTACCAATCGGTTTTCCGGGTCCACCCGCAGGTACCGCCGCTGCGCCAACTCGGCCTCGTATCGTGCCCGCTCTACCTGCTGACGGCGCAGCCTATCAGCCTCTTCTGCCCTTGCCACTACCTCAGCTTGCACAGCCAGCGCCACCTCCAGCGCCTCGGGTGTAATTGCCGCCACCAGCAACTCCCCTATCGCCACATCAACTACTCCGCCTGGTACTACCTGGCAAGCCGTCCGTCCCTGCTGGATCGTCCTGCTCTGGCAGACGTAGTCTGGCACCAACCGCCCTCTCCGCTGGTGGTAACGCAGTGTCATTTGTTCTCCGCATCGTCCGCAGATTACCAGCCCTTGCAGTAATGCTGGACCTTCCCGCGCAAGACAACCAACTCGCTCGCTGGTATGCCCCTTGGTATGCGCTCGGGCGTTCTCGCTTAGCTGGCGTTGGTTACGCTCATACTCCTCCAGGCTAATGTAACCCTCATGTGCCTGCGGGTACAGCACCATCCACTGCTCACGAGGCAATATTCGTACGCGTACCCGCCCCTCGACCAGGGACGTACGGGTGCGACCGAACACAAACACCCCAGCATAGCGTGGGTTGTGCAACAGGTGCAGCGCCGTGGAGTGCAGCAATGGCCCCCAGTACACCTCGCCGCGGTGAGGACCAGTGCGCACATGATGGGGGAAGTTCAGCCCCGCTTCGCGGAAGCTGCGCACCGTGCCGCTCGCCGAATCGGTGCGACGAAAGGTCTCAAACAAGAGCTGTACTGCCTGCTGCACCTGCTGATCCGGGTCGCGGATCACCTGTTCGTCCTCGCGGTAAGCAAAGCCAATTGGCAGCGGCAATTTCAGTGCCCCGCGCCGCGCTTTGTTAAGGATGCCACCCCGCAGCCGTGCCCGCAACACATGCAGTTCGGCTTCACTCATGGCACCCTTCAGCCCGAGCAATAGCCTGTCGTTGAAGGCAGAGGGATCGTAGACGCCGTCCTCGTCCAGGATAAGGGTGTCGGTCAGAGCGCAAATCTCCAGCAAGCGGTGCCAGTCCGAGTTGTTGCGCGCCAGCCGTGAAACCTCCAACCCCAGCACGATGCCGACATGGCCCAAGCCGACTTCGGCGACAAGGGTCTGGAAACCGGCCCGGTCAGCAGCAGAAGCACCCGATTGACCCTGGTCGCCATCGATGACTACGATGCGCTCCAGTGGCCAGCCGAGAGCGACCGCCCGCTCACGCAAGGCGTATTGGCGTTTGGTGCTCTCGCTGTTCTCCAGCACCTGCCGAAGGGAACTCTGTCTGATGTACAGGTAGGCGGTGCGCTGCAGGTGCTGAGCGGTAACCTTGTCGTGGTCCGCGTGGTTCATCTGGTTCATCTGGTTCATCGTGCGACCTCCCGCTGTGCGTGTTGTGCATGTTGTGCATGTTGTGCGTGTTCGACCATAGTGTGGCCAATACGGTGATGAAGGTGCGAGCGTGCTCAGAGCTGGCTATGGTGGGTGTGGTGGGTGTGGTGGGTGTGGTGGGTGTGGTGGGTGTGGTGGGTGTGGTGGGGTTTGGCCCATTAGGCCCAAGGTCGGCCGGGGGTTGCTGCCGGGCTGCAAATGGCGGGTCCGCCCTGGACTGCAACCAGGCAGCTATGCCCCGCCTTAGCACCAAGGCCATTCCTACCGGGGCTCTGCTCGGGCGTGGCATAGCCAGAGCCCAATTGCGTAGCACCTCGTAGTCCGAAGTTGCCAATGAAGTTGCCGATGAAGTTGCCGATGAAGTTGCTGACGACGCCAGGTTGGGCCTCGTCAGCGCGGCGGGGCCCGTCAGGCTTTTTTTCCGTGCCTGGCCAGAGCACGCTCGACGCTGCGCGGGTGCACCAGCAGGCCAAAACGTAGTTCGAGCAGTTCGACCAGGTCGGCTGTCCGCAGGCGTGGCTGCTGCTCCAGTTGTTCGAGCAGGAAACCGACGACCTTGGGAGTGAGCTTGTGAGCGGAGCGGGGCCCTGGTCGAGCGGGCAACAGTCCTGAGAGGCCGCCAGTTTTCCAGGCAGCCTGGGCAGCGTAGAATGAGGGACGTGAGAAGCCGAAGGCGGCTGCGGTGGAACTGACAGGTTGGCCTTCGACCAGTACCCGGCGCAGCATCTCGTACTTGACTTGCAGCAGATCGCGGGGGTCGAAGAAAGGGTCGCCCTGGGTGAAGGCAGGATCGAGTACAGCCTCGGGATGGGGATTGAGGGTTCGGGTGGTGTGCAGAGCAGCGACCTTGGGGTCGAGATCGGGCAAGTGCAACTCCAACTACACTAATTACACCCGTTGCGGCAGCTAGGATAGCTGAGGTAAGGTAAGGCGATTATGCCACCATATGAGTGCATAGTCAAGACCTGAGTGGCAAATCTGAGCGAGAGAATGGCCAGTCTGGAAGTCACAATTGGGACAACTACGGCGTAATCCGCTTGACAGAGACTGCATAATCCGCCTAACACTCCTAACACTACTTATGAGAAAGGCTGGTGGGATCGGTCTACCCACGGAGCACCTCACAGAGTAACACCAATTGCAGGAGATCCTCAAAGCGGAAGAGGGCACGGCCGGCGGCAATAGCGACGAAAGGATCAGGCGACGCTAGACTGGTCCACTCGAGTGGTAGGGAGCGGACTTGGGAGTCCAGAGGGTCCGCAAAGAAGCAGACACGCCAATGGCCCCAGTTATGACGGATACTAAAGACCTCGAAGCGCCGTCCAAACCAAGGGCGGAAGGGGTGGATTACTTCGAAGAACTGTGGACCGTCAGCCTCACCGGGTGTAGTTGACGGCTTAGAATAATGCTTTCTGTGAGAGATTCCTGGGGAGCGTCCGCCGCGAGTGCCTGGACCATGTGCTGATTCTTGGCGAGAAGCACCTATACCGAGTGGTCAGAGAATACGTCCAGTACTACAACTCGGCGCGCCCGCACCAAGGCATTGCCCAAGCTATCCCGAAAGTGGCACGATCACCTGTGCAAGAAGGTCAATCGGGTGCTGATGGTGTTGCTGCTAAGATAATCAGCTTTCCTGTTTTGGGTGGCTTGCATCACGATTACCGAAGGGCGGTCTGAGCGCGCATGAGCATGGTGGCCACAACGACCAGCGGAAGGCATCTATATCCAGATCCAGCACACTCCGTTCTGATGCTTCTGGTCTTGCGGTCCTATTGCCATGCGCTCCCAAAAGCCCTACAATGACAGTGCAGCTTCTCAACTGCACATACAAGAGAGAAATACTATGGCTACTACATCCCCAACATCCCCAACATTCCCAATCGACATCGGAACGTTGATAACCAGGTCACCCGGATTGCGTGGTGGACGCCCGTGTATCGCGGGTAGAGGCGTATCGGTGATGCGCATCGCAGGCTGGTATAAGCAGGGCTGGATCCCCGAGGAGATAGCACGGAGGCTGGAACTGACACTCGCTCAGGTCCATGCTGCGCTGGCTTACTACCACGCTAACCAGGAGGAAATCGAAACTGATCTAGCGACTGAAGCTGTTGAGTACGATAGGTTGGAGCAGAAGCAGAAGCAGGGGCAAGAGCAGAACCACGCAAACGAAGGGTAAGTATGAAGCTCGCCCTCTATATAGATGAAGATGCCATGGACACCGATCTGGTGCAAGCTCTTCGAGTACGAGGCATTGACGTTACTACGCCAAAGGAGTCAAAGGCAGAGGGCTGGACTGACGAGCAACAGCTGGAGCTTGCCACCAGTCAACACCGCGCACTATACAGCTTCAACGTCAAGGACTACATCCCTCTACACTCCCGCTTTCTTGAAGAGGGTAAGTCGCATGCGGGGATTATATTGGCAGAACAGCGCCAGTATTCGATAGGCGAGCAGTTACGCCAACTCCTGACGCTAGTTTCTACCAAGTCCGCTGAGGAGATGCGAGATCAGGTGGTGTTTCTGAGTTCTTTGCATTAGCGCGGTTGGGCACTCCATTACCCAATCGGCGCCCAGAGACGGCCCTTGAAAGCCACAGATGATCAAAGTAGCCAGGACAGGCCGCAGCAAGAGAAGCGCGTGACATAGGAGCCTGGTCACACAACGTATTGAGAATTATGGAAAGATTGATCTCACGAACGAGTGCCTGGTCGCCTGTCCTGGCTCGCATCATGTGGTTACTACCCTCGACAATTAAAAGGTCCGAACCAGTCCCGAATTAGTTTGTTGCAGCAACAAACTAATTCGAACAGAGTTTACTACAGGCAACAGAGGCTGTCAATACAACTCCCTCATGGGAAGTGGCGGACATCACAGAGAGCGCATAGAATGGTGCAACTGAAGAGAAACAGGAGCCGAAACGCCTGCTTCGTGGGTGAATAAGGTAGTCGGGTGAGTAGCCGTAGCCGTTCCGAACAACAAAGGTGACAAGCGACTTTTCAGATGCCGGGCCAACTTGACTTTGCAAGGAGATGTAATCGATGGCGAACAGCAACCGGGCCACTGCAGCCACGCTCGATGCTCTGATTGGGGGAGAAACCGGGGCGATTTTCGATGTGATCAGTGGTGCCCCGGGGCCCGCCGGTACGCTGCCCCTGACCGAGTTTATGTTGCTGGACTCTCCCAGCGGTGACGTGTTCGCTCTCAGCCAGAACGCCGGCATGGGCTGGGACCCGTCGGAGCTGAACCACGAACAGGTGCTGATCCTGAGCACACAAGGCGGCATCCGCGCGCCGGATGGCACGCCAATCGCGCTGGGCTATCATACAGGTCACTGGGAGGTGGGGTTGCTTATGCAGGCGGCGGCCGAGGAATTGCGCGGTCATGAGGCTATACCCTTTGCCGCGTACTGCACCGACCCGTGCGATGGCCGCACGCAAGGCACCACAGGGATGCTCGACAGCCTGCCGTACCGCAACGATGCAGCGCAGGTGTTCCGCAGGCTGATCCGCTCTCTGCCGACCCGCGACGCGGTAATAGGCGTGGCGACCTGCGACAAAGGGCTGCCGGCAATGTTGATGGCGCTGGCAGGCATGCCGAACTTACCGTGCGTGCTGGTGCCGGGTGGGGTCACGCTGCCGCCCGAACAGGGCGAGGATGCGGGCAAGATCCAGTCTATAGGAGCCCGGTTCGCCCACGGAGAGATCACGCTGCAGGAGGCTGCGTTGCTGGGTTGTCGTGCTTGCGCGTCGCCGGGCGGCGGGTGCCAGTTCCTGGGCACCGCTGCTACCTCGCAGGTAGTGGCCGAGGCATTGGGGCTCGCGCTGCCGCACAGCGCGCTCGCCCCGTCAGGCCAGCCGATCTGGCTCGAATTGGGGCGAGCGGCTGCACGGGCGGCGCTGCAGCTGCGCGAGAGAAAGCTTACGACCCGCGATATTCTGACCGGCAAATCGATCCACAACGCAATGATGGTCCACGCGGCCTTCGGAGGCTCGACCAACCTTCTGCTGCACATCCCGGCGATAGCCCACGCCGCGGGGCTGCCACGACCAACGATAGACGATTGGACAGCAATCAATCGCCAGGTGCCGAGGCTGGTGGACGTGCTGCCTAACGGGCCGTCGAATCACCCCACGGTGCGGGTGTTTATGGCGGGCGGCGTGCCTGAGGTGATGCTTCATCTTCGCCGGCTGGGGCTAGTGCATACGGATGTGTTCACCGTCACGGGGGAGCGTCTTGGGACCGTGCTCGACTGGTGGGAAGGCAGCGAACGGCGGTTCAGGTTGCGGGCGTTGCTACGCGAGCGCGACGGGGTCGACCCCGACTCCGTAATCATGAGTCCTGAGAGGGCGCGCGAAAAAGGACTGACAGGCACGATGAGCCTTGTAAGGGGCAACCTTGCTCCTGAGGGTGCCGTGATCAAGAGCACATCGATCGACCCACGCGTGGTGGATGCCAACGGCGTTTATCGCAAGCTGGGGCGAGCGCGTGTCTTTACGCGCGAGCGCGAGGCAATAAAGGCGATCAAGAGCCGTAATGAAGATAGGGTCCTGCCTGGTGAGATTGTGGTGCTGATCTGTGGGGGTCCGCTCGGCACAGGTATGGAGGAGATTTACCAGGTGACTTCGGCCCTCAGGCACCTGCGCTGGGGGCACGAGGTGGCTGTGCTGACCGATGCACGCTTCTCCGGCGTGAGTACAGGGGCATGTATCGGACACATCGGCCCGGAGGCCCTGGCGGGAGGGCCGATCGGGCGTGTGCAAGATGGCGACCTGATCCGGATCGTCATCGACAGGAACAGTCTCACCGGCAGCGTGGACCTGGTTGGAGAAGGCGATGCAGTGTTCGACCCGGAGTGGGGCATAGTCGAGCTGGCTCGCCGCGGCCCTCGACCCGACCTGGCACCGCACCCGGAACTGCCCGCAGATACCCGGCTGTGGGCAGTTCTGCAACAGGCGAGCGGTGGCGTCTGGGGTGGTTGCGTGTACGATGCTGAGGCGATAGCCTCTGTCATGGCGCGTGGTATGCGATATGCAGATCGGCAAGGGAGCAGCGAGGTGGAGGAGGTACAACCTTGACTCAGGCATGCTCCCCGGCCCGATATATTGCAGATGAAAAAGGAAGGGAAGAGTTGCCAAATCTCATCAGTGATGACTCCGCATGGCGTAGACGCCAGCAGCTTCTACGGTATTGCACCGATGCATACTCATCTATATGCAACTAAGGTTTGTACAAGTATGATACTTGATACATTTTACGCCATACAAGATTTCGGTACGGCAACCCTCTATGTATCCTATTATCAATGTACGCCTACTGCCCTCTTGCGAGGGAGTAGTAGCAGGTGGTGCTTCCAACCTCCCTGTTACACACATTATAGCATATAAAGAGAACTTATGTGCTACGTTTCTCGCAAATGCATGCACATATACGCATTTACGCATTACGCATTCATCCACAGCCCATAAATGGGCGTGGCTTTCTGCTTACGTACTGTAGCCTTAACAAACCTCCAACGTCGGAGCGCAATAGCGGGTCATGTGTCGAGGATAAAAGGCGAGATTGTAGATAAGTCCCACCCAGGCCCGAGTATGAAGCCAGGGTTGCGCGCATCCGTAGATTACTCCGGCAGGCTTTTTGCTGTTATTGGCTGGGTGCTTTGGGTTATTCAGGCATTCCCCAGGGAGCGCCTGAAAATTCGCTTTCCACCTGTGTTATGGCTACGTGCGTTATCCGTGCCTATAGACTGGGCAAACATCTTCCAATAAGTGCCCATCAAGAGCCGTGACTGCGACTGGCATAACCTGCATTTCCTTGACAATCCTTTCTCCCTGAGCTATCATCTAGACAGACTAGACAGCACACTGAAGGAGGAGTTATTATGGTACGCAACTGGCAGCTTCAAGAGGCTAAAAACCGGTTCAGCCAAGTCATCGATGAGGCCCTGAAGGACGGACCGCAAGTTATTACCCGGCGCGGCGTTGAGACCGCGGTTGTTCTGTCGTTTGCAGATTATCGGAAGATGCTTCTTGGCCGCAAAAGGCTGTCCGAGTTCTTCCGGGATTCCCCCCTCGCTGGCCTTGATCTCGATCTGAGGCGCGATACCAGCCCCGCACGTGACGGGGTTGCCTTGTGAAGTGAAATACCTTCTTGATACCAACGTCATCTCGGAGCTTATTACCAGACAACCGAACCAGCAAGTAGTCCGGTGGATCGATACCTTGGACACGAACAGTGTCTACCTCAGCGTTATCACTATAGGTGAACTCCGCAAAGGTATTGAGAAGTTGGCGGACTCGCCGCGCAAGGATACCCTTAGTGCCTGGCTCACTGACGATCTGCTAGTTCGCTTTAGTGGTCGAGTGTTGCCTGTGGATGTAGATGTGATGCTGACTTGGGGCGAACTAACAGGGAGGTTGGAACGCGCCGGTCGGCCGCTCCCAGCTATCAACTCATTTATCTCTGCTCTCGCGATTCATCACAGATGTAGCTTGGTGACGCGCAACGAAGACGACTTCAAGGATACAGGTGTAACAGTCCTCAATCCATGGAAGTGACGGCGGCGCATGACCGTCTGAACCTGTGCTTTGTATGGTCGACCGGTCGATTTGTGTTCGCGCACCAGGTCACGCAGCTTCTGCTCGCCGACGATCGGATAGACGACATCACGCACGAGTTCATCCGGGTGCTCAAGGGACACCTCAGCTATCTGGTAGAGCAAACCGGTCTTGCCTGCGACACGCTTGAAGTCTTCCAGGAGGATCTTGTCGACACGCTGCTCGGCGGTGACACCAATCTTATGTACGAGACCAATGAGCAGGTCAATCAGGCTGTCGGTTATCTCGTGGCTTCGCAGCGGGCAGAAAGCTGCAACCAGGGTTACCCGTATGGGGCGGGAATGGCGCCTCACCTCTCGGACCGACTCGCTTGCTACTCGATCTCGATAGCGCTGCAACAGTCGGGGCGAGACTCCAGCGAAGAGGTCGGGCAGCAAGCTGGCCGTGATCTGTCTCAAACGCTGCAATTTGGCGATCTCTCGCAGCATACTGTCCAGCCCAATACGTCCAGGATCAGCCTTGAGGTCCAGGAATGTTACCTGTCCAGCAGTTCGTGCAGTTGATGCCGTTTGAGCCGTTCGTTGCTCATCGGACATAGCCAGACTTGGCCCGTTGCTAAGATTCCGACGGAATAGTACAACGCCCCAGATAACTGCTCTGTTGTGACGCCCCATGGTGCCAGATAACTACCGGACAACGGGGATCCGGCCTCATCGTCGGGTAAGGAGACGGCGTTGCCGCCGCCTCCTGCCCTAAGAACTGCTCGTGCTACTTTCGCAGCAAGCAGCTCAAGCCTTTCGCTCGCCCCTTTCAGGACGCGGTTTCGCTACCTCTAACCCTTGACTATGCACTTGCCGGTGGCAGTTGGGATGCACCAACACTCGGTTTGCAATCGCCCTGCCTGGCTTGCCCGCTTTTGCAACATTCCATTATGAAATAGACACGAGGGATACGGCCACTGCATTATTGACAGGTGGTGGTTAGGGGCTATAATTAGAAAGCTATCTAACTTCCTCGCACAATGGAATTGCGTACCAGATCGGAGTTTAGCTATGAACAAAACAGCGCGTATCTTACTTTCGGCAATGTCGCTCATAATTGCCGGGTTAATAATATGGCTGGGCCAGCGCACTACAAGCGCCGCCACACCCGATGCCATTACCCTCACCAACCCAGCACCCAACACTACAATCCCCGAATCGGATGACTACGCTACACAGGTCCTCAACGACCCCTGGGACATGAACAACCTGAACGACGTGGATCAGCCATACCATGTGACCAATTGGGGCGTGGATAACGGCATCTGGTCGGGCACCACCACAGGACCTGCCAACACAGCATCTGTCTTCTTCCAATACCAGAATTACACTACTTCCTACTCCTATCTTGGAGAAGATGACGGCGTCAACAATCCCATCGACTCCAACAGATACAGCAGGCTTCTGGTGCGCATGTACAGTTCGGCAGACGACCGCTCGGTGGTCTACTTCTTCAAGCATTACACTTATACACCCGCCGGCAACTCTAACATCATACCAGTCTCGGCAGGCTGGCACATCTACTCGGTCGATTTGCGCGCAACCGGGGGCGGAGGCAGCGGTACCTGGACCGGCAATGGCCCCTATGAGGGCTTCCGCTTCGATCCTCCCTCACCTGCCGCCGGCACTCAGGTGCAACTTGACTGGGCGCGCCTCACCCCCGACCAGGGCACTCCCGTTCGCATTACATGGACCGCCTCTGGAGGCGGCAACGTCAATCTCTACCTGAGCTACAGCTCCACAGCCAACGACGACAATGAATACCTGATAGCCACCACATCATCAACAGCAGGCGCGTATACGTGGTATACCACCGGAATGACCCCAGGCTCCTACTACATCCACGCCGAGTTGAACGGCTCATGGAGCTCAATCGGCCCGTTGATTGTAGGCCAGGCCCCTCTGGTGCGCATAGATGCCCCGGGCCCGCTATCCGGCGAAGAGTACGCGTACGCTGTCAAAGCCGCAGGCTGGGATGGCAACTATCCCAACCAGTTTGAAGCTGTTTCCCATATCAACAACCTTACCTTTGCGGCCGACGGCATCAGGGGAGTACCTGCCACCGGCGATCCCCAGATGTACTGGCTGAACCGTGATTTGTCCAACCCCATCGACGCCAGTAAGTATCACTACTTCAACATCAGGTTCTTGCTCAGTCCACCCGCGGTACGACCGTACTCGCCGTACAACGCAGGTACTCGCCTCCTGTGGAGCACAAGCAATAACAACGTCATCACCACCAAGATCATCCTCGCACCTTACAACAGATGGATCGACGCCGCCTATGATTTGCGCCAGATCCAACAAGCCAACGGCAACCCAAGCAACTGGGGAGGCACCATAACTACTTTCAGATTCGATCCTCTTGAAGAAGACGACCTTTACGGCGAGCCTACCGCTTTGCCTGCGGGCTTCTGGATTCAGGAGGCCCACCTCACAGCCGACCCTGTGGCGGGCTATATAGGCGGCCCCTCAAGCGGGCTGGTGGGCACGCTGATCAGATGGACTCCCCTGCAAGGTACAGGTACGCTCAACATCTATGGCGAAGCTGCCAGCAACGGCGCTAGCGATCAGAAAGGCTCCAGTCCTGAGGCATTCCTCATCGCCAGCAACGTCCCGATGGAGCAGGGCCAGTACCTGTGGGATGCCAGCAATATAGCTCCCGGCACCTACCGAATATATGCCGATGTCAGCAATGGCAGAAACGCCAGCCGCGCCAACGCCCTTGCACCCATCGTAGTCAACCGCCAGCAGCCCGCCAGCCTCTTCAACGATGTGCCAAGCAACCTGTGGGCCGTGGACTTTATCAGCCGTCTGGCCCGGCTCGGTATCATCGGTGGCAACCGGCAGCCCGATACGACAATCCTCTTCAAGCCTAACAGCACGGCTACCCGCGCCCAGTTGAGCAAGATGGTGGTGCTGGCTGCCGGCTGGACCCTCCTTAACCCAACCACGCCTACCTTCAGAGACGTAGCGCGGGGCAGCACCTTCTACCAGTATGTTGAGACGGCAGCTAACCACGGCGTTATCAATGGTTACGATTGCGGCGGCGCCGGCGAGCCTTGCCCCGGTCGCTACTTCCGACCTGGCAATAACGTCACCCGCGCCCAAACAACCAAGATGGTTGCGATCGCGTTTAATTTCCCCGATAACACCTCAGGTGGTCCTCACTTCAACGACGTAGCCCCAGGTTCAACCTTCTACAACACCGTCGAAACTCTGTATAACCTGGGCATCATCAACGGCTATGATGATGGTTCATTCCGCCCCAACAACAACGTCACCCGCGCCCAGTTGAGCAAGATGATCTCGCTGTCTCTGGATGTGCACTAATCGAAACTCCGTAATAACAAGAGGCCAGCCACACAGCTGGCCTCTTGTTATTCTACCTCCTGATCTCAATGCGTCTTGCGATGTATTGACAAACATCGATATAGTGCTATAATAGGCACATGGCAAGCGTAAAATCACAGCTAGACCCCCAAAGCATCATCCCTCTAGCTCAGGTGGATAGTTGCTGCGTGGCTCCCGTCCGGATCGACACCGCCGAATTGGCCCCGCAGGTCAAGCTTCTCTCGGCCCTTGCCGACCCTACCCGCCTCGGTATCGTTGCTATGCTCTCCAAGTGTGATGAACCCTTGTGTGTATGCGAGATCGTAGACGGCTTCAACCTGGGCCAGCCTACCATCTCACACCATCTGAGATTACTTCGCGAGGCTGGGCTCATCGACTGCGAAAAGCGCGGCCTGTGGGTCCATTATTGGCTCAAGCGAGAGGCATTGCAGGAGATCGCAGGCTACCTGACCGGCCTCTCCTCCCCCTAACCCTACGCTCTCTTTTTTTGCCCAGTAAATCGAAAAACTTCAATATAGGAGGCGATCAAAATGACTAATGTGCAATGGATGGACAAACAAGCGATAAGAGAACAGGTCAGAGAGCGCTACAGCGAGGCCGCACGCCGGGTGACCGCCGGTGAAGGCGGGTGCTGTGGAGCAGACGATGGCTGTTGCTCCACAAGCGCCGGCATAAGTGCCAGTGCCATTACCTCCAATCTCTATACAAGCGAAGAAGCAGGACAGGTGCCCGTCGAGGCCTTCCTAGCCTCCCTCGGCTGCGGCAACCCCACCGCCCTCGCCCGCCTCAACCCCGGCGAAACCGTGCTAGACCTCGGCTCAGGCGGCGGTATCGACGTACTCCTGTCGGCCCGCCGTGTGGGCCCCACAGGTTTCGCCTACGGCCTCGATATGACCGACGAAATGCTGGCCCTCGCCGAAAAGAATCGCCAGGAAGCAGGAGTAACAAACGTCCAGTTCCTCAAAGGCTACATCGAAAGCATCCCTCTGCCCGACAACTCGGTAGACGTGATTATCTCCAACTGCGTGATCAACCTCGCCGCCGACAAGCGCCCTGTCCTGCGCGAGGCGTTCCGCGTTCTCAAGCCCGGTGGGCGATTCGCGGTGTCCGACGTTGTGGTGCAAGGCAGCGCCCCCGAGTCGATAGTCAAAAGCATGGAAATGTGGACAGGGTGCATCGCGGGCGCCCTCCACGAGGACGAATACAAACGCTTACTGGCCGAATCGGGTTTCACCGGCATCGGCATAGAGGTCACACGCCGCTACTCAACCGACGATATGGAGGGCTGGAGCAACAACGAAGATGCCTGTTGCGGCGGCCCAGCCATCTCTCTCAGCAGCGCCGACCTTGAGAAAGCCGGGGGCCTCTTCGTCAGCGCCTTCGTTCGAGCCGTCAAGCCGCTCAAATAGAGCACACAAACGCATTGCAAAGGAGGTGACAACCATGACAACCACCGACAAATGCCCATGCCCGTGCGACTGCGATGTATGCGGCCCATGCGATTGCTGCTAGGCCCACTTGAGCAGAGAGTCCACTCTGATGCACAGGTGGACTCTCTGCTAACATACCAGCATCAAAACAAAAGCAATGTCTACATTTCTCACCACAATCGAACCCGCCAATCCAGGCGATCTCCCCGCCATCCTCAACCTGTTGGCGCAAAGCGGCCTCCCCACCGAAGGTCTCAGCAATCACCTTGATACAACGCTGGTGGCCCGCGAAGGCAACAAGTTGGTGGGTAGTGCAGCCCTCGAAGTTTACGGCGGCGCCGCCCTCCTGCGCTCGGTCGCCGTTGAGCAACGCCTAAGAGGGCACGGCCTGGGCCATCGCCTGGCACAAGCGGCCCTCACCTACGCCCGAACTCTTGACATCAAGCATATCTACCTCCTGACCGAAACAGCAGCCGACTTCTTCCCGCGCTTCGGCTTCCACCCGATCACCAGGGCAGACGTGCCCCTATCTATCCGCCAATCAGTAGAATTCACAACCGCCTGCCCCGACACCGCCGTAGCAATGACCACCCAACTACAGCAACGGCCAATAAACAACAGAAAGAACCAGGAACCCGGAACTCGGAACTCGGAACTACCCCCCACCCCATGCAAGCAAGACCCGCAACCCCCCATGACGCCCAGGCAATAGCCCGCATCTACAACCAGGGCATCGAAGACCGCATAGCCACCTTCGAAACCCGCCTCCGTACGGCTGACGACATCCTCTCCTGGTTCGACGGCGTCCACCCTATCACCGTAGTCGAAGACAACGGCGAAGTGATTGCTTTTGCCTCCACTTCCACCTACCGCCCGCGAGATTGCTATGCAGGCATCGCCGAGTACTCCTTCTACGTGGCCCGCGAGCACCGTGGACGGGGAGCTGGAGGCCTAGTCCTCCAAAGCCTGATCGAAGCGGCCGAGCAAGCCGGGTTCTGGAAGCTCGTGTCACGAATCTTCCCCGAGAACAAAGCCAGCCTGCACCTCTCCCGCAGCCTCGGCTTCCGCGAGGTCGGCATCTACGAAAAACACGGCAAGCTCGATGGCACCTGGCGCGACGTAGTGATCGTAGAACTCCTACTTGACAACAACCTGACCTCATGATATACTTCAAATTAGATTGATGCAATTTAGTTTGGAGGAATATCATGGCTACAACTATCGCTCTCCATGAGCCACCCACGCTGCTGAAGCTACTCGCCAACGACGTAAGATGGACCGTCCTATCGGCCCTGGCTCGCAGTGATTATCGCGTTCAGGAACTGGCAGGCATGGTAAGTCAGCCCCTGAATCTCGTCTCGTACCACCTGAAAAAACTGCGCGACGAGCGCTTGGTGCGCGAGCACCGCAGTGGGGCCGACGCCAGGGATATCTACTACAGCCTCGATCACCCACGGTTGAACGAGATGTTCTTTGCGGCAGGTCGCGCACTGCACATCTCCGAAAGCGCCCCCGACCCCACCGAAACCTCTACGGAACAATCCCAGAGCAAGGACCACAAGTCCCTCAGAGTGCTTTTCCTCTGCACCCACAACAGCGCACGCTCGCAACTGGCCGAGGGCATCCTGCGCAAAATAGGGGGCGACGAGGTTGAAGTATTCAGCGCTGGCACCGAGCCTTCCAGGGTTCACCCCGACGCGATCCGTGCGGCGGCCAGCATCGGCATCGACATTAGCGGCCAAAGATCGAAGCATCTCGATGAATACCGGGACCAGCAATTCGATTATATGGTCACCGTATGCGACCGCGCCCGCGAGTTGTGCCCCATCTTCCCCGGCGACCCCGTGAAAATGCACTGGAGCTTCCCCGATCCCGCCGCCATAGAGGACCCTGACAAGCGATACCAGGCCTTCCTCAGAACCGCCTCCGAGCTACGCATCCGCGCGCAGTACCTCCTGCAAATCATGGAGCACGACCGGCGCGAAAGCGCACACAACGCGCACAAGTGAACGCCGACCTCTGGAGACGGGCCGGTGCCGAGTTTGCCGGTACATACGCATTAGTAACAGCAGGATGCGGCGCGATCACGGTCGATTCGCTCACGGGCGCGTTAGGCCACCTGGGCGTGGCGCTCGTGTTCGGCCTGATCATCACAGTCATGGTCGCCTCAACAGGCCATCTATCGGGCGCGCACTTCAACCCCTCCGTCACTCTCGCTTTCGCCCTCATCCGCCACTTCCCCCTGCGCACTGTTCCCCTCTACATCGGCAGCCAGCTTGCCGGGGCCATAGCGGGCGCGCTCACCTTGCAGCTAATCTTCGGGCCGGTGGCCGCCCTCGGCGCGACCGTTCCAGCAGGCTCGGCCTGGCAAGCCCTGGCCCTCGAAACACTCCTTACCGCCGTCCTGATGTACGTGATCACAGCAGTCGCCACAGACACACGGGCCGTAGGCGAACTGGCAGCCATAGCCATCGGCGCGACGATTGCCCTCGACGCGCTGTGGGCAGGCCCCATAACCGGTGCCTCCATGAACCCCGCCCGATCCCTCGGACCTGCCCTCATCTCAGGAGAGTGGCGCGACCACTGGGTCTATTGGCTAGGTCCAATAGCAGGCGCGATGCTCGGTGCCGGAGTGTACGGGTTACTCCGTGGCGCGAACAACAATAAGCAATAAACCATGATCAAGCGTGACGAAGTGTCATCCCGAATCTAAAATTCGGGTTCGCAGGCGCACAATCTGGTTCTAAAACGAATAAAATCTTGGGGAGGGGTTGGGGTGGGGTCTTTGGTCGTCTCCAATCTGTTTCACGCAAGGATCTAAAATTCGGGATGACTCATAGACACAACTACCCACCAACCAAACTAACCCACAACAAGGAGACCATTCAAAATCGGAGGCTAGAAGTCTCCTCTCCCACGGGTCCACGAGTTAGGCCGCTTGCCTCTGTACTTCGATTTCCTCCCTCCCATCCTGCTTCATCTCTGCGTACCATCCGCAGAATGTCTGTCTCAGATCATCATTTTGTACCTGCATTCGTACCTGCATCAGCTGGTGCGCTCCTGGTTTGGTCCTGTTCTGGCTACTTGCCCCATCCGCACCTGAAAATGCCTGTCAACGAGCCGAGGATGCGATTTCCGCGCACTGCAGGTTATCTGAGTGAATAGTGAATACGACTGCTTGCGCTTGACCGGTGTATAGACAAAGTCTATACTTTATGGTAACCGACCCCACTGCCTGTACCGTAACTGGCAGGTCAGACAGGTCAGACAGGTCACAGGTGAGAACCTGAGAAACGATGGAGTACCTACGTTTCGAGTGGGGCGAGCAGAATCTGGAACACATCGCCCGGCACGACGTCGATCCCGATGAAGCAGAGGCCACTATCGATAACTACCCCCTGATCCTACGGACCGCCGACGACAAGTACCTGGCCTATGGCCAGACTGACGAGGACCGCTTCCTCCTCGTTGTGTTTATCCGCAAGCCTGGGCAACGTGTTCGGGTGATTACGGCCCGAGAGTTGACAGAAGGTGAGAAGAAACAATACCGAAGGAGACGCAAATAAGATGCCAAATAGAGTGCCGAAATTGCAATTACCCAGCTTTGCTAATGAGCAGGAAGCCGCCGAATGGTTTGATGCTCATGATACTGCTCCGTATATGGACCAACTGGAAGAGGTGCAGGAGCAGATCGCTGTGACCCGCTCCAACCCGACCAAAAAACCGGTAGGGCTGCGGCTTCGCAGTGACTATCTACAGGCGATCAAGCAAGTCGCCCAGAGAAAAGGTATCCCTTATCAAACGCTTATCCAGATGTGGTTGGTGGAGAAATTGAGGCAAGAAGCTCCGGAGCTGCTCCGGCGATAGTGTGGCGCTCATCTCGGTCCATATAGTGGTCCTCACAGCCCTCATCACCCTCACTATGGTTGCGATTTTCGATTCCACATGCTACAGGGTCGGGCATCTAATCACGGCGCAGCAGATTTGGAGCAGATGTGGAATAGATTTGGAGCTGGAACTTGACATTCAACATTCGCCAAAAGGTGTTTGGTGACAACTCCCCACGGCTAAAGCCGGCGGCTTCTAGGCCGAAACCGGAGATTGTTGCCCCAATCTCAAAATATTCCGAGCCCTAGCAAGTGTAGTTCCGGTGTCTCTATTGTGATTTGCTTAACTTGACGCGGATGGGGTTAGGGCCAACAAGCAGAATCTTGTTGCGCCAGGGATCCTCAACCACTACGCCCCCTGGTTCACTCCGATCCGGCACACCCGCAGCATCCAATCGGCCAAGCACCTCATTCCGCGCCTGCTCGTCAGGCAAATGAACCGTGAAATACTGCAACCCCACGTTCTTTTCCGGGGCCGGGCCTCGGCCCCTGCTGTGCCAGATGTTCATCCCGATGTGGTGATGATACCCCCCTGCGCTGACGAACAGCGCTCCCATCCGCTCCATATCCACAATAATATCGAAGCCAAGCACCCCGTGGTAGAACTCACGAGCCGTAGCGATATCGCCCACCTGTAGGTGTATATGCCCCATGTGCGTGCCCTCCGGCATGCCCATCCAAGGCTTACCCTCGCGCTCCGCCTCGCGCAGCACTCCTTCTACATCGACCGGGTCGCTCGCCATCTGCAATTGCCCGTTGATCCTGGGCCACTCGTCGCGAGGACGGTCCCTGTAGATCTCGATGCCATGACCGTCCGGATCCTCAAGATACAGCGCCTCGCTCACCAGGTGGTCCCCCTGGCCCGGAAAAGGCATCCCCAAACCCAACCAGTGTCCCAGCCACCGCCCCAGGTCGGCGCGTGTCGGCATCAAGATCGCGAAGTGATACAGCCCCGTATAGCTGGCCCCACTCCTCGGCCACGGATACGCCCCCTTGCGCTCGGCCAGATGTATCAGCGGCATCTCGCCCGCGCCCAGCGTTGCTTCCTGGTCGTCTCGCTCCAAAACCCTGAATCCCAATCCCTGCGTGTAATACCTGAGCGACCGCTCAAGGTCGGACACCGTGAGGGACACCAACCCAACATGCGTATCGGGGTGGATCGAGGCCGATCTTGCCTCTACCGACTTCTCTATGCTCGTCATTTTCTTCTCCTGTAACCTCTAATTTGCGGGCGCAAGCACGTCGCTCAGCACATCGCCGATCGTCGAGCGTGCTAACTCCTCCTCCAATACCTGTCTGGCAGCCCGGTAGCGTCCCATCAGCGACTGCTGTATACCTCTCCCCACCGGACATCGAGGGTTCGGCTCCCGCGAGTGCATCGAGAAGAGCGGTTCGCTTTCATCCTCAACGGCACGATAAACGTCCCGCAAGGTGATCGCCTCCCCTTCCCGCGCCAGCCGCCAACCCCCACCGTTGCCGCCCTGCGAAGTAACCAGCCCGGCTCCGCGCAAGGTGCCCAGGATACGCCGGATGACCACGGGATTCGTACTTACGCTCTCCGCGATATATTCAGACGTGAGCGGTTCGTCCCGCTGCTGAGCAAGCAAGGTCAAAGTGTGAACTGCCACAGTAAAACGGCTGTTATGACTCATTTGTAGATATACCGTCCTTCCGTAACCATTATCGTTACAGTAACATCGCTTGTCAAGCGTAGGCATGTCCCGGGCCAGGCCGCAGCCAAGACGTGTAGGGGCGAGGCATGCCTCGCCCCTACAACCAATTCTTCCTTCCTACAACATACCGACTTTGCAATCGCCCTGATGCCTCAGGAAACCGCCCAGACCGCCTTGCAAGCAGCACGGCCCTGTGATATAATTACAGTGCAAAACCCCACCCATGGGGGTAGGGTTAAGGAGAAATAACTATGAGAACAGAAAGCGCCAAGCAAGAGGCCCTGAAGCGCCTCGCCTATATCGAAGGCCACCTACGGGGCATCCGCAAAATGGTCGAAGACGACCAGTACTGCGTTGACGTACTAAAGCAGACCTACGCGGTCCAGAAAGCCCTCGAAAAGTTCGAGAGCACCCTCCTACGTGGGCACCTCAATTCATGCGTCCCCGAAGGCATCCGAGAAGGCCGCGCCGAACAAGTAATAGATGAGCTAGCCGAGCTATACGAGCTAGCAAGGAAATGAAACGTGACGAGTAACGAGTGACAAGTATGCGCCCTATTGCGCACTAACCTACTGCCTGCCCAACTACTCGTCACTCGTCACTCGTCAAAGAGTCGTCTCCATGTCAATCCAACAAACACAAACCACAGAAGATACCGAAGCCACCCTCCCCATAGAAGGCATGACCTGCGCTTCCTGCGTGCGTCGCGTCGAAAAAGCCCTTGCCAAACTGCCTGGAGTGGAACTTGCCAACGTCAACCTCGCCACCGAGCAGGCCACCGTCCGCTACAATCCCTCCCTCATAGGTCGCGACGAATTCCGCCGCGCCGTAGAAAAGGCGGGGTACGGCCTGGAAGACGAACCCCGAACCACGCACGACGAAAGCTCCACACAATCCGAGGCTGCGCAGCTATCCAGAAAGAAGGGTCTTCTTTCGTCCTTCGTCTTTCGTCCTTCGTCCTCAACCGCGTCCCTCCGCCTCAAGTTCATAGTCAGCCTGATTGCCGGCCTCCTGATCATGGCCGGGATGTTTATCCCACTATCATGGCTCCCCATCTCAATAGAGGTTCGCTACTACATCATGTTCCTCCTCGCCACCCCCGTCCAACTGTGGGCAGGCTGGCAGTTCTACAAGGGCGCATGGCAGGCCACCCGCCACCTCGCCACCAACATGAACACGCTAATCGCGGTCGGCACCTCCGTCGCCTACCTCTACAGTGTCTTCATAACCTTCTTCCCCGACACTGTGAGCCGCGCGGGTCTCCTGCCCGAAGCCTACTACGATACCTCCACCCTCATCATCGCCCTCATCCTAATGGGCCGCTATTTCGAGGCGCGTGCCAAAGGCCGCACAGGCGATGCCATCAAGAAGCTGATGGGTCTCGCACCCCGCACCGCCCGCCTCGTGCGTGGCGACCAGGAAATCGACGTGCCAATCGAGCAGGTACAACCCGGCGACCTCCTTCGCGTGCGCCCAGGTGACAAAGTACCCGTGGACGGTGTGATCGCCGAAGGTCACTCATCTCTCGACGAATCGATGCTCACAGGCGAGAGCCTCCCCGTGGACAAGACCCCAGGCGACAAAGTGATCGGCGCTACCATCAACAAGAGCGGCTCCTTCCTCTTCCGAGCCACCAAAGTAGGCAAAGACACCGCCCTCGCGCAGATAGTTCGCATGGTCGAGGAGGCACAAGGCTCCAAAGCCCCCATCCAGCGTCTTGCCGACGAGATCTCGTCCTACTTCGTGCCCGCCGTGCTGGTCCTCTCCGCCATTACCTTCGTCCTCTGGTTCTGGCTGGGCCCCGAACCGAAGTTCACCCTCTCCCTCATCTCGATGATCTCCGTCCTCATCATCGCTTGCCCCTGCGCGCTCGGCCTCGCCACCCCCACCGCCATCATGGTCGGCACGGGCAAAGGCGCTGAATACGGCATCCTGATAAGAGGCGGCGAAGCCCTCGAAAGCGCCCACAAGATCAACGCCATAGTCCTCGACAAAACAGGCACCCTGACGCGAGGCAAACCCACAGTCACCGACATAATTACCGCCCAAAACAACGGCACGAACGACGATACGCAATACGCAGTACGCAATACGCAATACGCAGTACGCAATACGCAGTACGCAATAACCCCATATCCCCCCAATCCCCTACTCCGCATTCCGAACTCCGAACTCCTCTCCCTTGTCGCATCAGCCGAAAAAGGCTCCGAGCACCCATTGGGCGAGGCAATCGTAAGCTATGCCACCGGCCAAAACCTGGTCCTCACCTCCGCGCACGATTTCCAGGCCCTTTCCGGCCTCGGCATCTCGGCCCAGGTAGACGGGCGCTCTATTCTGGTCGGCAACGAACGTCTCCTGATCGATAACAGCGTCACCCTCAACGGCCTTGGCGACCGGGGCCGCACCCTCGCTCTCGAAGGCAAGACACCCATGTACGTTGCCATCGACGGCCAGCCTGCTGGCATCGTCGCCGTGGCCGACACCATCAAGCCGGAGTCGCGTCAGGCCGTCCGCGAGCTTGAGGCCCTCGGTCTCGAAGTATGGATGCTCACAGGCGACAACGAGGCCACCGCTCACGCCATCGCCTCACAGCTTGGCATCCGCAACGTCATCGCAAACGTCCTCCCCGACCAGAAAGCCGCCAGGGTGGCCGAGCTACAGGCCGCTGGCAAGAAGGTAGCGATGGTAGGCGACGGCATCAACGACGCCCCCGCCCTCGCCCGCGCCGACCTCGGTATCGCCATCGGCACCGGGGCCGACATAGCAATGGAAGCCTCCGACATAACCCTGGTCGGCGGCGACGTGCGCGGCGTGGTCACCGCCATCGCCCTCTCGCGCCGCACCGTGGGCACGATCCGCCAGAACCTCTTCTGGGCCTTCTTCTACAACATCATCCTGATCCCCGTAGCCGCAGGCATCCTCTACCCTCTTTTCGGCCTCCTCCTCAACCCGGTGATCGCGGGTGCGGCAATGGCGATGTCCTCCGTAAGCGTGGTCAGCAACTCCCTTCGCCTCAGGGGCTTCGCGTCACCCGCCAACCCCGACGAGATCCTCCACCCGCCCTTGCGCCGCCGCCTCACCGACGTGGGTTATCTCCTCGCAATCGGCATCCTCGCCCTGGTAATAGGCGCGGCATCCCTTTTCGCGCTCCAACCCGGCATGAATGCCCTGCACGACAATTCGGAGATGCTCACCCTCGTACCCACAGGCACAACCGCCGCCAACGTCAGGCTTGACCTCGGCAGTTCGGCCCTCCCCGGCCAACCCACCATCCTCACCTTCTTCCTGACCGACAAGACCACCGGCCAGCCCATTCAGGATCTTGCAATCGAGCACGAAGCCGCCATACACGCCATAATCGTCAGCTACGACCTGTCCTACTTCGCCTACGTACACCCACAGTCCGCTCCCAACGCCCAGGGCCGCTACACAATCGAGCACACCTTCCCGGCCAAAGGCGACTACGTGGTCTACATCGAGTTTGCCCCCGAAGGCAAGCCCACAGAGGTCCACCGATTCGATCTCCCCGTTGGCGGTGGAGGCACTTCCCTGCCCGACCTCGCCCCCAACCTGGCCCCAGCGCAAACAGGCAGCTACACCGCCACCATCGCTGACATCTCGGACGCGCAGGGCAAGGCATACACCGTCCACATCGAGCGCGACGGCCAACCCGTCACCGACCTGCAACCCTACCTCGGTGCTGCCGCCCACATAGTCACCCTCGACCAGTACACAGGCAGTTTCGGCCACGCCCACGCTGTAGAGGGCACCAATGCCGCAAGCCTCGATAGCATGGAGAATATGAGCGCAATGGAGGCCACACCCGCCGCTTTCGGCCCCGACATCACCTTCCGTCCCGCTTCCGCCGGACCCGGTCTCTACAAAATGTGGGTTCAATTTGAGCACCAGGGACAGGTGCAGACCGTCTCCTGGGTTGTGGAGGTAAAATAAACCATACAAATCCAATCATTTCAGGCCAATCCAAAATCGATCAGACTATAATGAAAGGACAAAACAAAATGACCCAGGTAACACTCAACGTACCCGATATATCATGCGAGCACTGCGAAAAAACGATAGTCGAAGCCCTCCGCGACAAACCAGGAGTAGAAGCAGTAGCCGTGAGCATCCCAGGCAAAATCGTCCTACTCAAATACGACGAAGGCCGTATCAACCTCAACGAAGTCAAAGTGATCCTCGACGAAGAAGGCTACCCTGTAGCCGGCACAAGATAACACGCTAAGATTCGCTCAAGAGGAAATGCCTGCCAGGCCCACAACTCAAATCTAAACATGAAACTCTAAACATGAAACACCCCGAATTCTTAGATGCAGCTTCGCAGGCGTGCAATCTGGTTCTAAAACAAGCAAAATGGCGGCAAAGCCGCCATTTTGCTTGTTTTAGAAAGCCCCTCCCCAAGATTTTGGTAGGGGTTGGGGTGGGGTCAAAGAGGGCAAATCAGAAACCTTGTGATGACTCCGCATGGCGTAAACGCCAGCAGCTTCTACGGTTTTGCACCGATGCATACTCATCCATATGCCATTAAGGTTGCACTATAGGAGACACCTAAGATGCTTTTACGCTGCACAAGGGTTTCGTGCAACAACCCGCTAACATCTTGCATTATCAAAGTGCGGACTACTACCCGAAGGCAATAGTGGCGTGTAGCATTGGTTAGCTTCCACGTTACTTCAATTATACGACAAAGGAGAGACTATGAGCAACCTTTTATCAGCCGAACCACAGCCCATAAATGGGCATGGCTTTCAAGGTTTTCTGTAATCGTCAAGAGCACGGGCAGCCCCGCGTTTACCCCTCCTCAAGCGCCGACCGAATAAGCTCCTGCTTCAAATCCCACAACCTCTGCGTCAGCGACACGTGATACACGTGCGGGTTGATCAACCTCCGCACGCCCGCATCCAACCGCTCCACATCTTTGATCCTCTGCGTTCGGATCGCTTCAATATCTGGCAAGTCATACACCAACTTCCCCTCCCGCAGCACCTCCACATACAACGGCTCCACCTCCGAAAGACTTTCCCTACCGATGGTCCTCATCAGCGTATGGTCTGACGGGTGCCGCGCCACGATCCTCTCCATCCCCGCAGGGTCCTCATCAACCAACCCAAGCAGGTCCGCCGTTGCCTTCCCCCGGCTGTCATACAATCGCCAGGCCCCCTTCCTGCCGGGGTTGGGCGTCTTGGTCGTCTGCTCCGATATCTTGATGGCCGGCTTCCAATCTCCCCCATGCTCCACCGCCACCAACTTATACACCCCGCCCAGCGCAGGCTCCCCCTCCGACGTGATCAGCCGCGTACCAACCCCGAACGCCAGCCGCTTGATCAGCGCATCCGCGTCCACTCCATAGCGTGGGGCCTCCTCCGATATCTGGGCAAGTATTTGCCAGATCACAAGTTCGTCCAGGTCGTTCGACAGCGTAATTGAAGTGTTTTCAAACCCCGCCTGATTCAGCATCCGCGCCGCCTGTATGCTCAAATACGCCAGGTCGCCCGAATCGAGCCTGATCCCCACCGGCTCATGCCCCTTCGCCCTCAACTCCTCGAACACCCTGATGGCGTTGGGCACCCCGCTCTCCAGCGTATTGATCGTATCCACCAGCAGCAAACAGTCGTCCGGGTATGCCTCCGCATACGCCCGAAACGCCCCCAGTTCCCCCTCCCCGAGCGTCATAAACACCTGCACCATGCTGTGCGCGTGCGTTCCCTTCGGGTCAAATCCAAGCACGTGCGACGCCCCCACATTCGACGAAAAATCGGCCCCACCGATCAACGCCGCTCGCGTCCCCGCATTCGCTCCCTTCCCCTGCGCCCTCCTCAGCCCGAACTCCAGCACCAACCTGCCGCGCCCCATATCATGCACCAGCGCGGCTTTGGTCGCGATCAGCGTCTGGAAATTAAGGTGGTTCAGCAGCGACGTTTCCAGTATCTGCGCCATCGCCATCGGCCCCTCCACCACAGTCAGCGGCACCTGCGGATGCACCACCCTCCCCTCCGGTATAGCATGCAGCGAAATCGCGCTGAAATCCCCCTCTTTCCGCAGCCACCCCAGAAAATCGTCGTCAAACACCCGCCTGCCCGACCTACCTTTCTGCCCCCGCAAATAATCGATCTCCACGTCCCCAAACCGCGACTGCCCCATCCAATCGAGCAGCCACTCCAAGCCCGCGTTCACGCAATACCCCGCCTGGTGCGTCCCATAATTCGGGTAAGACCTGAAAAAATGGTCGAACTGCACCTTGCGCGTATGCAACCCCGCGCGGAAATAGACCTGGGCCATCGTCAACTGGTACTCGTCTGTGTAAAGTATTCCCTCGGCCATAGCTCTATCTTTGCTCTTCATCCCCACCTCACTATCACTTGCGAATCATGCAGACCGCGCTCCAATCCCGCCCCCAGGACCCCAAGCCCCACCATCGTCCTCCCTCACTCGTCACGCGTCACTTGTCACGCGTCACCCGTCCACATTCGTCCTTCGTCCTTCGTCTTTCGTCTGTTTTCATCCTCCGTGCCCCCATACAACTCCACCACCGCCCCCGCCGTATCCAGCACCGCCATGTGCAAATCCAGAGGCTCAACCACCTCGGCGTTCACCCCCAGCCCCAAAATACTGGCCCTAGCCTCCTCGAACGATTGGAACGTCAGCGTCAACCTGATCCACCCATCTCCGTCGGGAGGCCCCGCCCCCTCGATAAGCGCCCTCATCCCTTCCCCGTAGATGCGCGGCAGCATATACACAAAATCGGGCGACACCCGGATCGTCGCACTGTACTTCGGCTGCCCGTCCTGGAACTCCCTCTGCCATCTCTCCCAGTACTCCCGCAAATTGAACCATTCGGGCCTCTCAAAATGAGCTTCCATAGCTTCAGCGTGCTGGATCCTCGACACCCTGTACACCTGCAGCGACCGCCGCGCCGCCTTCATCCGCGTAACCCCAAGCGGCCTCGCATTCGCCGCCACAGCCGCCACCACGTACCACACCCCGCCTTTCGCCACCAACCCGTAAGGCTCAAGACAGCGCCTCACCTTCCCACTATCCGATTTTACATACATTATGTCAACCAACTGGTCGTCCCACACCGCCCGCTGCATCAAATCCAGGTACGGCACGTCCTCAGGCGGTCGAAACCATTCCGCCGTGTCAATGTACATCCTCTCCCGCACCTGCTCGATGCTGCGCCGCTGAGTAGGAGGCAGGCTGGCGGTCAGCTTGAGCACCGCCGCCTCAATAGACTTCCCCAACCCCAGGTCCGCCAGCGGCCCCGGCACCGCCGACAGAAACAGCGCCCGTACCTCCCCCTCGCTCAACCCTGTGAGGTTGCTCCGATAATTATCGGGCAGCAGCACCCCTCCACCCGGCCCACGCTCGGCCAGCACAGGCACCCCCGAAGCATGCAAAGCCTCCAGGTCCCGGTAGATAGTCCGCTCCGAAACCTCCAATTCCTCCGAAAGCTCGGCGGCGGTCATCCGCCCCCGCGCCTGGAGAAACATCAATATAGAAATAAGTCTATCAGCACGCATTTCTTCTTCTCTTATTCACCGCAAAGATGCAGGGCACAGAGGTCAGCGTCGGACGATCACATCCTCAACAACCCCATCCATTATATAGCTGCAGTCCAACCGTTTACTCATATACATACAGGCCAAGCCCTAAGAAACGCATGGCCTCCCTATGGCCTCCCTAATGTATAATCAAAAGAAGACCGTCATGGGCAATGCTGGTGCATAAAACCCACGAAAGCGGCTCAAGTGCAGACATCCGGAGCGGGCATCCTGGTCGGCGTTCTGCTGCATTGTCACCCAGGGCAAGTCCCGTAGGGATGCAAGAGACTAACCCAGAACGTAAGCCCTGTGCATCACCAACCACCCAAGCAAAGTCCGGTAGGGGTGTAAGAACACCACCTGGGGCGCGACCCCTGTGGCTCATACAACCCGAGCAAAGTCCCGGAGGGAGAGTAGCCCAGGGCGTAAGCCCTGCGGTGGGCCCAAGATAACACCGTAAGCCCCCTAGGGGCGTAAGAACAACCACTCCGTCCTGTATAATGCAATCCCCATCCTCCACTCTCCGACCTTCGTCCTTCGACTTTCGTCCTTCGTCCCCACCTATCACATATCACGCTCCAGGAGCCACCATTGGAAACAGAAGCCAAATTCACAGTATCAGACGAGGCCACTTTTGCCCACCTCAGAACCGTTGACCAATTCGGTCCCTACCAAAAACGCGACGAACGCACCAAGGAAATCACCGACCGCTACCTCGACACCTCCCGCTTCAACTTCCTCAACAAAGGCTGGGCCTTGCGATTGCGCCAGGGCAAAGAAGGCGACCTCCTCATTACAATCAAGGGCCTTGAGCGCCATCCCCTGGACGACGGCGCAGAATCCGGCGGCATCCACGCCCGCGAGGAGTACGAAACCTCGGCCCCAGGGATCACCATCGGCAGATGGCCCGCGAGTGAGGCCAGGCGGTTGGCTCGCAGCATCGCGGGCCACCTTCCCCTGCGCGACCTCGTAAGCGTAGATCAGGTCCGCAACGTGTCCCGTCTCTACGACGGCGAGCGTGCCGTGGCCGAGCTTAGCCTGGACCACGTGACCTTCCACCGCAGCAAGGATCAGGTCGAAGCCGATACTACCTACGAACTTGAAGCCGAGCTTCTCCCCGATGGCACTGTCGTCGACCTCCGCGCCCTCTCGCACATCTTCACAGAAGAATACGGCCTGGAACCGCAACTCTATTCCAAGTTCGAGCAAGCCCTTCTGATCGCCGGTATCACCCCCGACATGACCGACCCGGCAACCCAGGTGGCTACACCCAGGAGGCGCACCCGCCAGCCCCGCGCCGCCACTCAGGAACCCGCTCCTCCCTCCCTTGAGGCCCCCGCCCCTCCGCCTCCCGCCCCGCCTGAGCCGCCTGCCAAACCCTCAAACTCTGACCCAAAGTCCCGCATCCAGAGCACCGATAGTATGGCCCTCGCCGGGCGCAAGCTGATCGCCCAACACTACGAGGCTATGCTCTCCAACGAAGAAGGCTCCCGGCTGGGCGAAGACCCCGAAGCCGTCCACGACATGCGCGTGGCAACCCGCCGCATGCGCGCCGCTATGCGCGTCTTCGGTCCCCACCTTCAGAGCAAGCGCGCCCGCGAGGTCGCTTCCGGTCTGCGCGACATCGCCCACGCCCTCGGAGAAGTGCGCGACCTCGATGTGCTCATTGGCAATGTAGAAACGTTCCGCGAGTCCCTTCCGCAGGAGCGCCAACCCGGCCTGCACGGAATGCTCGAAGAATGGCGCGTGAAGCGTTGGAAGGCGCGCAAAGCCCTCCTGCGCCTCCTCAACTCCAAAGAATACCGCCTCTTCAAGCGCGAAATGGACCGCTTCCTGAACGAAAAAATCGGTCCCCCTAACGACACCGAAGGCGCGCAACCCTACCAGGTGCGTCACCTCATCGGCAGCACCATTATTTCGCACTACGAATCGGTTCGCTCCTTCGAAGCCCTGCCGGGCGAGCCTACCATACTCCAGTTGCACGCCCTCCGCATAGCTGGCAAATACTTCCGCTATACCCTGGAGTTCTTCCGCGATGTCCTCCCCAAAGACGTAACTGCCATGATCCGCGACGTTACAAAGCTCCAGGACAACCTGGGCGAGCTACACGATGCCGATGTAGCCCACGCCCTCGTCGAAGACTATGCAAAAGAGCAAACAAAACACCGCGACCACAAAACGAGCGACGAAGCCCAATCTTCCACCGAAACCACCCCACCTGGCCTGGCCGCCTACCTGGACGACCTGCACTCCACCATGGATCGCAAGCGAAAAGAATATGTAACCACCTGGGCCAATCTCCACAGTCCGGAATGGCGCAAACGCCTCGCCGCCCTGCTGGTGACCTGAAAAGTAATGCGTGTTACGTGTTACGCGTTACGTGTTATGTGACTATCGCTACTCGTCACTCGTCACTCGTCACTCGTCACGCGCCACTAGTCCCGCCCCAATGAACAGAATAGACCGCCTCACGGCCATTCTCCTGATGCTGCAGGAGAAACCCAGGACATCGGAGCAGATAGCAGGGCATTTCGAAGTATCGAAGCGCACCATCCTGCGCGACATGGCCGCCCTCTACGAGATCGGGGTACCTATCATCTCGCGAGAGGGCGCGGGCGGAGGATATTCGCTCTCTCCACAGTACCGGATCGCATCACCGCCTCTTACCACCCAGGAAGCCTACCTACTCTTGCTATCATTGAGCGCCGTCAGCCGCCTCAGAAGCGCACCCTTCGCCAGCAAGCGCACATCCTTGCTCGCAAAGATACGCTCAACCTTGCCCCCGCAGCAACTTCAGGACGTTGATCGACTTCTGTCGATCTCAAGCCTCGCCATGCCCAGGCGTGAGCAAGGCACACCCTTTCTAGATCCGTTGATGAAAGCCGCCGCCGAGCGCCAATGGGTGCGCGTTACATACCGGTCTGCCCGGCGCCTATCCACCCAACACCTGCTCCCCACATCCCTATCATCTCAAAACGGCTTCTGGTACTGCCGCGCCTACTCCCACGAACGCCACGAAGAGCGCAACTACCGCGTAGACCGTATTCAATCCCTTGAACCCGCACAGCAAGGTTTCAGCCCCGGCGTCCTTCCCCAGCGTCCCTACGACGATCCCCAACACCCCCAGGTGGTCGCCGCCCTCACCGCGGGTGGCGTTCTCCACATGGAAACCGAGCCTGACATAGGCCATCTCGTCCAGAGAGTGGAAGATGGCACAGGCAAGCTAGAATTCCGCTGCCCGCCCGGCGAGCTTGCCTACTTTGCCCGCTTCTTCGCCGGACTCGGCCCCGAAGCCGAAGTCATCGCCCCCGAAGAACTACGCCTGGCCCTCGCAGAACTCGGCCAACAATTGATCGAGAAATACCAGAAACGATGACATAACGCTGTCACCATTGCCATGCTATAATGGCACCAGGATAAGAACATACGTGCTGTATAGAGAAGGCAAGATTGACACTCCCAGATCCGAGAACAGCCTGAAAAGGCAAATCTCCCAGGCAAAAGAGGTTGTCATCCTGAACGAAGTGAAGGAGCTCGCTCTCCAAGATCACGCTTCGAATATGTACATGGCCCAAAAATACGCCTGAGAATCGAGATCCTTCCACCTCATTCAGGGTGACAGACGGAACGGGAAGGCCCCTGCCATCTTTTTCGTAAGCATAGCGCCGAATACTCCGCCACTAGAAATCACCCGAAAGTACACCCAAAACCTGTCCAGTTTTGTCTTACCAATGCCTTATAGTATATAAGGGGAGGTCCATCCAGATAACAAGAAAGGCTACCAAAAACCCGCAAAAAAACTTTAGACCAAAGTACACATCCACACTCGCGACCCTGATCCCCAGAACGCTAACCAACAAAGGAGAAGAACATGGCACACATAGACATGATCGGCCTGACAGTACGCGATATGGCATCATCCCTCGCCTTCTACGGGCTCCTGGGCCTAGCCATACCCGAAGGCGTCGAAGGTGAAGACTTCGTAGAAGTGATCACCCCCAATGGCTACCGTATCTCCTGGAATAGCCTCGAAATGGTCAAAGGCCTGGACCCCGACTGGGTAGAACCGGTTGGACAGCGCATAGGCCTCGCCTTCAAATGCGATAGCCCTTCCGAAGTAGACAAGCTCTACAACCGGCTCATCGATGAGGGCCACACGGGCCACAAAGAACCCTGGGACGCCTTCTGGGGCCAGCGCTATGCCGTAGTAGAGGACCCCGACGGCAACAACGTAGACCTCTTCGCCACCCTCTAGCGAAACCGTTTTCTAAAATACGGCGTGCAGGCGGAACTGCCTGCCGGGGGTTCAGTGAGTCTCCCAACTCTATCCCAGTTATCGACCTAAAAGGGGGTGAAGCGGTACTCCCCCTGACAGGGCGAGTGATGGGGGCAGTGGGGCGTCCTCTCTTTTCTAGCCACCAAAGCACAAAGGGGGGTGCAGGGGTACTCCCCTGACAGGAGAGTGATGGGGCAGTGGGGTGTCCCCAACCCTTCCTTTACACTCCATCAATAAGGGGGGGCAGGCGGAACTGCCTGCCGGGGGGTTTGGGGGTGTCCCCCTAACTCTCATCTCCTTTTTAGACCCCCTCTCCCCATAAAATGGGGAGAGGGGCCGGGAGGGAGGGGTCTTGACATGCCTATTACTCCCCGTAAACCAGAATCCCAATTCCAAGCACAGAAAGAGCCTGGGCATAACCGCTGTGCACAGGCACATTTCCATGATAAAATCCTGGGTACACACTCCATACCTCAAAGACCCAGGACCAACCTTTGACCTTACAGCGACAGGGCCATATCGTACTCTGCGGCCTGGATGGGCTTGGCCTGCGCACCCTCGATGAGCTTCGAAAACTAGGCGAAGAAGTCACCGTGGTAGCAGACAACGCCCCCGACGGATTCATCCAGCGCGCCCAGGCCCTAGGCGCGCTCTTCCTCCATGGCAACTACCGCGACGAAGCCACTCTCAAGAACGCATGCGTCTCCGACGCTCGCGCCCTCGTCGTCACCACCGCCGATGATGTAGGCAACATCCACGCGGCCCTCGCCGCCCACGAACTCAACCCCAACATCCGAATCGTCCTGCGCATCTTCAATCAGGACTTCGGCAGGCGTCTCGAAACCCTCTTCACCAACTGCGAAGTGCTCAGCTCCTCCGCGATTGCCGCCCCTGCCTTCGTATCCGCCGCTCTCCGTCAGGACTGGCAGCAAGAAGTTACCGTAGGTGGTCGCACCCTTCAAGTCCGTACCCTACGCGCCACCGACCCCGCCACCATCGTACCTATAGCCCGCGTCACAAAGGAGCGTAGAGTAGAGCTTTTCCCCGCGTCCGGTAACGAAAACCTCCTGTGCCTCACCGAAATGAAAGCCGAGGCACGAGCCGCACCCGGTCCAACCAAACGCAGAAGCAGCAGGTGGCCGGCAGCCCTCTCCTACTTCAAGATGCTTGCCGACAGCGCTGACCGCAGGCTGGGCTATGCTCTCCTCTTCCTCCTTGCCCTCGGCATTGCCAGCGTAGCCATCTTTTTCGCCACCAACGACCTCGACCTCGTTGATGCCTTCTATAACGCAACCGCCATCATCATCTCAGGTGGCCTGGGCGACCTCGACCCCGCATCCGTGCCCCTTCCCCTCAAGTTGTTCGGCACCTTCCTGATGATCATTGGCGCAACTATCCTCACCATCTTTTACGCGCTGGTCACCGATGCCGTGGTAAGTGTGCGGTTGGACAGGGCATTAGGCCGCTCAAATGTGGACATGAATAACCACGTAGTGGTCTGCGGCCTCGGCAATATCGGCTACCGGGTCGCCACCCAATTGCATGCCCTTGGCTACGCCGTAGCCGCCACCGAAAAGAACGAAACCACAGCAGGTATAGACAATGTCCGCCGCCTGGGCATACCTGTGTTGTTCGCCGACGCTCGCGCTCCCGAAACCCTCCGCGCTCTCAACGTCGCCGAAGCCCGCTCCATAGTCATCGCCACCGACGACGATGCTGCCAACCTCGAAACCGCCCTCAATGCCCGCGCCATCCAGCCCGGCATCCGCGTGGTCCTGCGCCTCTTCGACCCCGATCTGGCCGCCCGCGTCGAGCGCGCCTTCAGCATCCACATCTCACGCAGCGTATCGGCCCTGGCAGGTCCGCGCTTCGCAGCCGCCGCCGTAGCCGAGCGCGTCGCCGCCACTATCCCTATCCCACCACGCGTCCTGATCGTCGCCCAGACCGCCGTCGAACCCAGCTGCCAGATCGAAGGCAACACCGTCGCCGACCTCGAAAACGCCTTCGAAGGCCGCATCCTCATGGTGGAACACAACGGCAGTCAGACCTGGCGCCCACCCCCAACCACCGTACTCTCCCCAGGCGACGACCTCG
Source organism: uncultured Chloroflexia bacterium (assembly GCA_963797095.1). Lineage (GTDB taxonomy): Bacteria > Chloroflexota > Chloroflexia > QHBQ01 > JADMIH01 > JADMIH01. Next base: position 459,162 of record CAWCNY010000003.1, read on the forward strand.
CCTTAGTTGCCACGCGCAAAGGGTTAGTAACGGCGCTCGCGCTTACCGGGGGAAACTAGGTCGCTCACCTGGAACCGGCAACCGAGCAAACTACTCGTGCGGGTCAACCCGCCCGTAGCTTGTCAAATACTTGCGGTACTTATTAGGCAACGCCGACAGCGGCACCGCAATATCTGCGCCCTCGCTGGAAGCTTGGGCGAGTAGAAATGCCTGCGAATCCATAGCAATTCCACCTTCAGGTGGCTGTAGCCGCACGTAGCTCCCATCGGGCTGCAATACCCGGGCCTTCACATTGTCGCGCAGATACGTAGCCAACACCTCGTTGATCACATGGCTTCGGATCCCCTCGTCCTCCACGGGGAAGAGTGTTTCGACTCGGTTATCCAGGTTGCGCGGCATCATATCGGCGCTCCCCATCAACAATTCCTCTTTGCCCCCATTCCTGAAGTAAAAGATCCTGCTGTGCTCCAGAAACCGCCCGATGATGCTGATCACCCGTATGTTCTCGCTCACCTTGGGAACCCCTGGCCTCAGACAGCAGATCCCGCGCACCAGCAAGTCCACCTGCACCCCCGCCCCCGAAGCCCTGTAAAGCGCCTCAATCGTAGCCGGGTCTACAAGCGCGTTCATTTTGAAGATCAGCCTGCCCCCTCCGTTCTCCCTGTGCTGCTTGATCTCCCTCTCGATCAGCGCCAGCACTCCCGCCCTCAACGTGATAGGCGCTACCAACAATTTCCTGTATCGTGTCTGCTTGCTGTACCCCGTCAGGTAATTGAACAGCTCCGATACATCCGCACCAAAGTCTGGATGGCACGTCAATAACCCGAGGTCTGTGTATCCCCTTGCGGTCGATGGATTATAGTTCCCCGTGCCCAGGTGCACGTACCTCCTGATCCCCTCTCCTTCTTTGCGCACCACCAGCGCTACCTTACAGTGCGTCTTCAGCCCGATCAAACCATACGTAACGTGCACACCCGCTTGCTCCAACGCCCTCGCCCACTCAATGTTGTTCTCCTCGTCGAAGCGAGCTTTCAACTCGACCAGCACCGCCACCTGCTTGCCCGCCTCCGCCGCCTCCAGCAGCGCCTCTACGATAGGCGAGTGACTTCCCACCCTGTACAGCGTCTGCTTGATAGCCAGCACGTTCTTGTCATGCGCAGCCGATCTTATGAAATCGACCACAGGTGTAAAAGAATCGAAAGGATGGTGCAGCAGGATGTCCCTGCTGCGGATTGCCTCGAAAATACCTGAGCCGCCCTGTATATTCCTGAGCGCAGCTGGAATGCGCGGCGTGAATGTTGGGTCCTTCAGGTCGGCGCGATCTATCTTGCTCAACTCCGACAGATCGCTCAACCCAAGTGGCCCATCCACCACGTACACTTCCTCGTTATCAAGCTCCAGGTTCTTCACCAACAATTCTCGCACCCGCTCCGGCATATTCGGGTTGACAAACAAGGCCACAGCCGACCCGAACCGTCGCCTTGAGAGGCTTTCCTCTACTGTCTCTAACAGGTCAGCAGCCTCAAGCTCCTGGATTTCAAGGTCAGCATCTCTTATTACTCGAAATGGATGCACCTCCAACAACTGCATTTGCGGGAAAAGCGCGTGCAAATTAGCCGTCAAAACCTGCTCTAGCCACACATATACCATTCTGGGGGACTGCGCTTTTCCTTGTACATGCCCGTTGCGGCCCACTCGCCCACCACTAGCTTGAGGCTCAAGGGGCAAAGCCTCTAGCCTCGGCAACACATTGGGCACCTTCACGCGGGCGAAATGTCGCTGCCCGCTGGGTGTCTGCAACTCCACTGCCAGGTTCAAGCTGAGATTAGAGATATGTGGGAAAGGGTGCCCAGGGTCGACTGCGAGCGGTGTGCACACAGGAAACACCATCCGCTCGAAATATTCGCGAGCCGCTCGCTTCTGCTCCGGTGTCAACTCCTCGTAATTTGCGATCTTGATCCCCGCGTTAGCGAGTTCCGGCTTGAGCGTATCACGAAAGAATATCGCCTGCTTCTCGAACAAAGGCACTACCGCGCTTCTGATTGCCGCCATCTCCTCCACGGGCGTCATCCCATCCGGGCTGCGGTCGCTCACACCTCCCTTTACCTGCTCGCGTATCCCCGACACTCGAATCATGAAGAATTCGTCCAGCATCGAATGGAAGATCGATAGGAACTTCACCCGCTCCAGCAGTGGATCCTTCTCGTCAAATGCCTCATCCAACACCCGCGCATTGTACTGGAGCAGGCTCAATTCCCGGTTGATGTAGAATGCAGGCTTCAGGGCCGGCTGTGATATCGCCAGCACTTCGCTACTTTTCTCTCTCTCATCGACAGCCATTACTGTTTCCTCCACCCTACCCTCATCTAGCCCTTGCCAGGGCCAGGATCGCGCCCTCGCGCACCCCGTACGGCGACATAATTAGAGGTGGGTCATCATAGCCTCGCATCACCTCGCGCAACACCAGAAGTGCTGGCATCACCAGCGGCGACCGTTCGGGCTTAAGATCATACCTCGCTCCGATATCCGCCGTAGTACGCCCACGCAACATCGCCAGCATCGTCTCTACCCCATCCTTGGGAAATATCTCGCCCATCTTGAGGTCGAGCAGAGGGGGCGTCCGCCTCAACGTGCCCCCCACCCCAAGCACCCCCGTAATGGTGGTGTCGTGCAAGGGCAGGGCAGGTGGGATAGTCTGCGCGAGATAAGTCACAAGCAGTGCTTCTTCCAGATAGGTCGGTGGGTCGCTCGGCAAGAACTGGCCTGCCACCCGCGACGCTCCCAGAGGCAGCGACACACTGTCCCACACTTCGCCGTTCTGCCCGACAGCCACCTGCATACTCCCGCCGCCTATATCGACCATCACCTGCGGCCCCACACTTGGACACGCCACATCCGCCCCCAGGAACGCGAACTCGGCCTCCTGCTCCGGCGACAAAATATCCACCGGTACTTCCAGTCTACTCTCGATCTCTTTTACAACGTTATCGCGATTTGATGCAGTGCGGATCGCCTGCGTCGCAAGCAGATGTATCTCGGATGCTCTCTCTTTGAGAGCCTGGTCGCGAAACTTCCTGAGGGTCTCCACCAATACCTCTAGCTTCTGATCAGACAGAGCACCCGCGTAATCTACATCTGCGCCCAGGCGCAAGCCCTCGCTCACATCCACCAGCGGGTCCACGTGGCGTCCGTTGGTCCTGGCGACCAACAGATGCACAGTATTGCTCCCGATATCCACCACCCCAAGCGTCTTCTCGCGCACGGCTGCTCCCGACTGCCTGGAGGCTCTTCTGCTCATCTCTAGCAATACGCCAGGCTCTCGATACAATTTTACCATACGCCCCCCGAACCCTATCATGAGATATGCCGAAATCCGTTGCGCCCACACTGCCGCAACGGATCCCAGCGTTCCATTGTACCTAGCAACTAATCAGTGCTATCGTCACCAAACTCCGTTTCGCCGGGCATATCGCCCGCCTCTTCCCCGGATTCGTCATCGCTAGCCTCTGCATCGTCCTCTTCATCATCCTCTTCGTCTTCTTCGTCACTATCATCCGCGTCTTCTTCGTCATCTGCTTCATCATCGCTATCTTCCAACGAGTCCCCGCTGTCGGTATCTTCCGCAGCCTCGTCAGCCTCATCCGCCCCCATATCGATATCGTCACCAGCGTCAGCCGCTTCCCCCATATCACCTTCATCTTCCTCGGCACCGGCATCGCCCATATCCTCTCCGGCTTCCATAGCTTCGGGGGCGGCACTCTCGATTGTTGCCACATCTTCCGGCTGTTCGCCATCAGAGCCCGGGCCCGGCTTATCAGCATCCACGATTTCCGCATCCAGGGTCGTAGCGTTCATCCCGCACCTCTCCTTAAGCATTATTAGTGCCTTTACAAAGCCACTACCTCCATGATAAGAGAGACTTGTTAGCCAGTGATTAACATCTTTGGAACGATTGTTAAAGCTCTCTGTTTCTCAATCTTTGGGCGAATGCACCCTCACCAACTTGCCCTTGCCTGGCCGTACATCACGCCAGCGCGCCACGTCGAACTCTAGATGTGCGAACCCCGCCGTCGGCAGGCGCACCGACCCGGCATCTTCTTCGGCAAGCTCTGCACTCAGATCCTCGAATCCGGGATTATGACCGACCAGCACCACACTCTCCGCCGCATCAGGCAGCCCACGCACCACCTTCACCAGAGCATCCAACCCCGCCCCATAAATCTTGGGTTCCAATTTGATCTCGCCGCCATACCCAAATGCTTCCGATGCAATCTCGGCTGTCTCTCGCGCCCTCACCGCATCCGACGACACCACCAACCCCGGTTCACCCAGTTTGCCTATCAGCTTGCCCATCGCCTCGGCATCGCGCCTGCCGCGTTTGGTCAGCGCCCTGGCCCGGTCCCCTGCTATGGTCGGCGCGTAATCTCCCGCCTTCCCATGTCTTAAGACAAACAATGTCTTCATCCCCTCACCTCCTCGACGATGTGCAGATCAGGTGCGTAAGAAGAATAAAGCACTCAATCCAGGCTCACCTTCCGCACTCATACCTACTATATTACAGTGGAAACCCCTCAAGCCCTATTCTGAACTGTCCACTTTATCGGAGCCGCTCCGAATTCCTTGACAAAGGCCTGAGGCTTTAGTATACTTAGTGTTGCGCCTGAGAAAATGGTGCAAAGAAAGAGCAAAGCATGCACATAGTTGAGGCCACAACCAGATAGGCCATCTCGCATACCAACAGCCGCCAAGGCTTGAGGCGCGAGTGCCCAAGCCTCTTTTGTTGCCATTCGACCACATCTGCAAGCTCACTAAACACCAAAATACAAAATAAGCCGCAACGACTTCCGCTCCTCGCCCTGCACAAGGTCGAAGACTGGCAGTGACAAGGCTGACAGGCTCCCACGGCCAACCGGTAACTGACAATTAGCGCTAGCAACAACTAGCAACCAGGAACCAGGAACCGCCCGCAAGAGTGAGCACCTAAGGGTGCCAGCACCTTACCAAGAGAATAGCAAGCAACGAAGAAAAGCAAAATTGGGATACAATTTCGCACACGTAGTTCGTGGAAACACGCACTACATTCAATCGATCACCGACCGAGTGTGAATTGTGACCACATCAAGCGCTACATAAAACTGCTTGTTGACCGCTTGCATCGCTCCTTCCACTCCCACAGCCCTAGGCTCGTGATGAGAGGGGGGAGGCCGAACGTAAGATAGGTTAGCACAAGCGAATAAGGGCAAATGGTGGATGCCTAGGCAGACAGGGCCGAAGAAGGACGTGGTTACGCTGCGATAAGCTCCGGGGAGCCGCTTACAGGCCGATCCGGAGATCTCCGAATGGGGCAACCCCCTACCGTGATGGGTAGGACCCTCCTTTTTGATAGAGAGGAGGGGGGCAAGTGGGGGAACTGAAACATCTAAGTACCCCGAAGAAAAGAGACTATTCCCGTAGTAGTGGCGAACGAACCGGGAAAAGCCTAAACCTCTTGCACGTGATAGCGTGCAGCGTTGTGTAAGAGGGGTTGTAAGACAGGTATTGAGGGACCGTACGGGTGACCGTGCGGGTAAGCACTCACCTCGCACAGTTACAAATCGATCCTTTAGTTGAACGCGCTCTGGAAAGGCCGGCCGTAGAGGGTGATAGCCCCGTAATCGAAAGAGGATCGACTGTGTGGTATCTGTTCTTGAGTACCACCGGGCACGAAGAACCCGGTGGGAAGCTGGGGAGACCACTCCCCAAGGCTAAATACCCTGCTGACCGATAGTGAACTAGTACCGTGAGGGAAAGGTGAAAAGCTCCCCGAGAGGGGAATGAAATAGATCCTGAAACCATTTGC
>CAWCNY010000003.1:467500-1147721 GCA_963797095.1 uncultured Chloroflexia bacterium
ACCAGGTTGTGAGCACACAAGTGTTTCCTCCGTAAGGAGAGAGCTATGTAGTGCCTCATGGTCGAGGGCTTGTCTCCCCCTATTTTACTTCTGCTTCCCCCCTCTCCTCATAGCCATATCGTATATGCAATCCGCCATATATGAAGGCAGATGAGAGCAAGAAGCAATGCAAATAGAGGAAAACAAGCAGGTTTTATAGCGACTTGTGGTCACACACCGCAGGTCAGTGATTGAAAGAACGTGCGACTAAATCAGTTTTGCTTCTCAACTCGTAAGCGTACCCTCGTCGGTCGTCATTCGCCCTTCGTCCGTACCACGCTTGCTATTCAACTCTTGTAAGCAAGAGGGGATTTGTTCCGTGGTCAGAGCGTACTGGACCCACCCAGCCCCATCCCGAACCTGGAAGTGAAACAGTACAGCGCCGATGATACTTCAGCTACCCGGCTGTGGGAAAGTAGGCCATTGCGGAGCAATCCCCTCTTTCTTTTTGCCTGCTGCAACTTTCTCAAGCGCAATTTCCAGAGCAGTACGCCCTCACCCCAATATTAGTATTGCAATTTGCATCGAGCAAGTGTTATGCTCTTAGCACCAGCCATTGCTTGCGAAGGCTGGTTCGAGTCTTTTCTCTATCAAACACTGGAACTTCACAATCATACACTCCTGAACTCCGTATTCTCCAAGATGGTAGACATTGGTGGTCTTCACCTGATGTTGCCATGCAGGATCGTGCACCATCCGCAGGCACGCGCCGAAAGAGCAGAGTACATCACAAAGGAGGGTGGCAATTGTGTATGACGCCGTTATTGTTGGAGGCAGTTTTGCGGGATTGGCCGCCGCTATGCAATTGCGCGGCTTCAAGGTGCTTGTCATAGACCAGCGGCCTATTGGCACGCACCAATCCTCCACCTGCGCCACGCCTTTGCCCGTAGCGCAAGCAGTTGGAGCTACTAATGCAATCCAACAGACACATAACTACCTCGTAACTCACGTAGCTCACCGTGACCTCCGCTATCACCTTCAAGACCCATACGTCACCTTCGACTACCACACCTTCTGCCGGGCTATGCTTGCCCAGACCGGTGCAGAAGTATGGTTGGCGCGGGCCATGGGCTATCAGGACGGCCTCGTTACCACAACCCGTGGGGAGGTCAGTGCTCGCTGCATCGTCGACGCGTCCGGTTGGCAGTCACTAAAGCGCCATGTGCCTGAGCGCGATCGGCGTCCGGTGGGCTACGGCATGGAAACCGAGCTTCCGGTCACTCTTCCGCTCAGCCCCGGCTTGCACTTCTATTTCGAGAAGAAGATCGTGCGTAATGGCTACGCATGGGTCTTTCCCTGCGGCTCAAGCTCACGTATCGGCGTGTGCAGCTTCGATCAGGGCGTGCATCTTCGATCTATGCTCGATGCCTTCCTCGACAGATTCGGCCTGCAATGTGGGAGCACCCACGGTGGGGGTATACCCATCTTACGTCGCCAACCTCTATCGAGCGACCTCTTCGTTATAGGTGATGCCGGGGGCCAGTGCCTGCCGATCTGGGCGGAAGGCATTCGCTCAGCGATATACCATGGCACAGCTTGCGGGCAAGCAATTGCGGGCGTGCTGGCCGGCGACCTCTCGCTTGAAGAGGCCCGGATACGCTACGCGACCCTGGCCCGACGCACCGAGCGCTTCCAACTCCTGCTGCTGGCTGTGCACAACACCACGGCCTGGCTACCTGAGTGGTGGCGCGCGCTTATCCTCGCCACAATTTCACGTGTACGATTGGCGGACCCTTTTGTAAAGGTATACCAGCGCGGAAGCGGTTGGCTCTCCAGCACATCCCCGCCCATATTGTCCTAGCTACTCGCACCGGCAGGCAAATCGATCGATACGACTGCATCGCCCAAGACTAGACTTACTTGCATTTCATATCATTTGCGGCAGTGATCCTGCGCAGATGAAACGATCTGGGAACGCTTCATGTTGTATAAGGCGAAATATCACCCTGCTGCAAGGAGCGAGGCTATGCTATCTCGAACATGTCGGAAATCACAAACACTTGAGATGCGTTCGACGGAAGACACCAGTATAGTCGAGCCGGCAAATCGCGTGATTTCAAAAGGGCCGTGGATCATGCGGCAAAGCTGGCATAACCTGCTCTTCGCACATTGGCCCGTCGCTCCGGAAGCTATCAGGCATCTCATTCCGCAGGACCTTACCCTCGATACTTATGGTGGCCAGGCATGGGTCGGCCTGATCGCCTTCCGGCTTAGCGGGATCGCACTCAGAGGTTTCCCCGCGATCCCGCCTTTCAATGCCTTCCCTGAGATCAACGTCCGCACCTATGTCACCCGCGATGATAGACCAGGCGTTTATTTCCTCAGCCTTGATGCCAATAATTGGGCGGCAATGGCCCTGGCCAGGCCTTGGTTCCGCCTGCCCTACACTTACGCTGCAATCAACTTCAGAGAGGAAGGCGACACGATCCACTTCACCAGTCGCAGGCAGGGATCTAGGACGACCCAGGCCGAGTTCTCCGGTAGCTACCGGCCTATCGGTGAGCCGTGCGTGTCGACTCCGGGCAGCCTCGAACATTTCCTAGTCGAGCGCTATTCCTTCTATACGCAAGATCGGCGGCAGGAGCTTTGTAGGTCCGATGTGTATCACAATTCATGGCCTCTACAACCTGCGGAAGCTAACATAGTCAAGAACACTCTGCCTCTTTCGCATGGCATAGAACTGCCTGACGTGCAGCCGCTTCTGCATTTTGCAAGCGGCACGCAAGCGCACATCTGGCCTCTACGCAGGCTCTCGCCTGAGGCACTCTCGATAGCTCCGGGGCCGAGGCTGGCCTGGTACCGGCAGAAAGTAGTTGAAAGTCGCAAAGTTCTCATAGTCGGTTCATCTCAAACACCTCAAAAGAAGTGCTACAATAACTAACACTTGGGCACACCCGCAGCGCTTCGGCATGGCGCGTATCGTGCCCATAATGTGGCTATTGAGGCACTTGAGTCCGTCAAGGAGACTGATATGGCTGATAATTCAATAGCTCGAGACGACAGAAGTTCGATGGCTCAAACCGTGCGTGACGACCGTATCCTGCCGGAAACACGCGTGGTTGCATTCATCGTACCACCCTTCCTCTTAGCCGCCTTCATAATCCTTTACTTCTTTCCGGGAAACACAACCGAGCTTTTCGCCTGGACCATCAAGCCTCAAATGACACCGCTGCTCATGGGAGGCGGTTACATTTCAGGATCATACTTCTTCATCAGGCTAATTATGGGCGGAAAGTGGCACTGGTTCACGCACGGATTTCTCGCTATCAGCGCCTTCACCTGGTTTATGGGCCTCGCCACACTGCTGCACTTTGACAAATTCAACTACAGCCATATATCATTTTATGCCTGGCTGATCCTTTACATTGTCACGCCATTCCTGGTCCCCTTCATCTGGCTTCGCAACAGGGGGGCTGACCCTGGCACCCCCGATCCGGATGACGTGGTTGTGTCGCCTACAATTCGCCTGGTAGCACGCATTGTGGGGATTGGTTTGCTTGCCATGGCCTTGTTCATGTTCATCTTCCCATCTACTATAATCAGCATTTGGCCCTGGCAACTGACACCTTTGACCACGCGCGTGACTGCCGGTTGGTTCTCTCTGCCCGCCGTGGTAGCGATTACGACCAGCACCAACTCGCGCTGGAGCTCCTGGCGGATATTGATCGAGAGCCAACTAATCGCGTTGGCATTGCTCCTGATCAGCGTAGTGCGGGCCTGGGGCGACTTCGACACATCTAACCTCCTGACCTGGGTGTTCATCATCGGCATCGCCCTCCTCCTCATCGCCGCTACCGCCCTTTACACCTACATGGAGTCGCAACGCCGTCAGGCGATAGCCTAAAAGTAAGAAGCAATTCACTTATGACTAGGCTGAACATACCTTCCAACGTAGACCGAGTAATGGCCGAGTGCTTTACCTGCGAGTTTACTACGGTGAACTCGCAGGGCCAGCCGATAACATGGCCTTCAGTGCCATATTACAACCGCGAGGAAGGTAGGCTGATAATCACCGTGTCTATTGCTTTTCCCGTGAAGGCATACAACGCCCGCAAGCACCCGCAAGTGTCTATGTTTTTCTCGGATTTCACAGGATCGCACCTGGAGGACCCTCCCGCCGTGCTGGTACAGGGCACGGCAGAGGTGGCCGAGGTGCTGGAATATGGGCCTGATATTATCGGCCTCTTCAAGACGGTAGCGAAGCGGCAACCTGGGAGTAGCAAGTTCACCTCCACCAAGCTGGTTCGCAACCTGTTTTTCGCCTATCTGTTCCAGCGGATCGCGCTCACAGTGACCCCCAGGCGCATCCTTTACTGGCCACGTCGCGATTTTAGCTCAATGCCGAAAGTGATCGACCTGAGTGAGACGGCAACGAAGGGGAAGGAGGCCGGCGGTGTGGAATAAGAAACTGGCCGAAGTTGCAAGCGGCTACCCGACAGTGGCCTTGACCGTGGAGGAGCCTTCGGGCTACCCGATCAGCGTGCGCTGTAAAGCTCGGTTCGATGAAGCGCACGAAATGGTCCATTTGCCATCTCCACCTGCTATCGCCTGCAATTGGCGCGGCAAAGCCTGCCTCCTGTTCCATCATCATGATGAACATTTAGAGGAGCTGCGCCAGATCGTTATTAAAGGAGAATTGGTGGAAGAAAGGGGCTTACCTGCCCTCAAAGTGACCGAGTTTGTCACAGCCAACGGACGAACCGATACTGATGTGATGCCGCATGCGGGAGCACCCTTCCGAATGTTCCAATTCCTGCTGCTGGTCCGCCGGAAAGCCCGCGAGTATATAACCAGGCGCGGCGCGCCCTGGCCCCCGGTTCCATTCGACGAAATCACCCGCAAGACATCTGAATAATGCATTGGAGTGTAAGCACCGGAAAGAACAACCTGGCACTTTTGCCGTCAGGTTGTTCTTCCTTGTGTATTAGGGGTACAGTCTACCGACCGGAACCCATTTGGGCAGTCGCAGGCTTACCTGTCGTTCACCTACCAGCCTGAGTACGAGCCGCCTATGCTTATGCTCGTCGTGTTCGGCATCCGCCTTCAACTCAGCTTTGTACTGAGCATCAGGATCGTTGCGTTGGTGAGCCTTGCGATAGTACGCGGGGCCACCACGTAGAGCTTCTTGCATGACTTTCTCATTCAGGTAGCTGTTGAGGTTCTGCATGTTGTCCATTTGTCTCCTCCTTTCAGAGAACTCGGGGTGTCACCGTTGATTGGGTAACACCGTCTGCCTTGCCATTGCTCACAGTCTACGGGCTTGTTCAGACAGGCACATCGGATAAAACGCTTAACCTACACCAGTCATCTGAGGATTAAGTCGCAAGGCGGATGATTAACGTACCTCGCGAGAGGTAGCGTGGCCAGGCATGAAGGAGGATTAATCGCTGATCTGGACAATGAGCACTGAATGAGCGCAGTTTGAACTTCAATTTGAACAATGGCAGCCGGTAATATCAAACAAGAGCATGCGGAGAACCTCAGGATGATCCATTGTCACATTCGGCCCGTATTATGTGTAGAGCCATGTATAATGCATGGCACCTGGCTGACGTGTTATGTACCCGCTGAATCTGACATGGAGTGACCAATAGAATGAATTACTCTTTCACAACCTACTGGCAGATAGATGCCCCTATCAATACTGTTTGGGACGCTATTTACGATGCTAAGAACTGGCCCAAGTGGTGGAAGAACGTGAAAAAGGTGACGGTGATCAAGGAAGGGGATAAGAACGGGATCGGGGCCATACAGCATCACGAATGGGGCACTGCCCTACCGTACAGGCTTGTGTTCGATATCAAGACCACCAAGGTCGAGCGCCCGCACCTGTTGCTGGCCGACTCGATTGGGCAGTTGATCGGCACGGGACGCTGGGAGTTGAAGGAAGAGGGGAGCACAACGTTAGTGCGCTACGACTGGAACGTGCGCACCACCAAGAAGTGGATGAACCTGCTCGCGCCGATTCTGCGGCCTGTGTTCGCCTGGAACCATAAGGCGGTCATGGGTGAGGGCGGGAGAAGTCTTGCCAGGCTGCTCGGCACGAGGCTGGTACAGGAGCCGAGGCATGTCATTAACGTGACGGCGTGAAGATGAACCATGGACTATAGTTTGCAGTTCCTGGTTCCTGGTTCCTTGTTATCGGTTGTTGGAGCACAGGCGTTCCGGGGAAGGTGGGTAGTTGAGTGAGAACGCAGGAGCATATTACCAATCCTGTTTACGAATATGTCATGCAGAAGCCGTCGCGGTGGATGTCTACCAATCCGCTGACTAACTTCTGTATGGTCAGTTATGCTGTGCCTCCTGAGCGGGTGCGCGATTATATCCCGGCGGGGTTGGATTTGGATACGCGCCGCGATTCCAGAGGTGATGAAAAGGCGTTCATATCGGCTGTGATATTCAAGAACGACCACATCCGGCTGCTGCCTTTGCCATGGCCCACTTTCACGTTCTTGCAGGTGAACTACCGCATTTATGTGCGCCACAAGAACACGCCGGGTGTGTGGTTCTTCTACCTGGCACAGGACTCGAAGATGGCCGGGTTCAACCGGCGGATATTTGGCACACCTACTTTCTATGCGCATATGAGGCAAGATTGTGACCTGGACGTGCAGAGGGGCACGTCCAGATATTACCGCTTTGATTCGGATGCTCCTGACCATACGCTGCACCTGGACGTGGAGCCTGCGTCCGATTTGACCGACTTCGACGGGCTATTCTCCTCGGCTGAGGAAATGGAGGTGTTCCTTGGCTCGCGGCCTGAGGGCTACTTCAATAACCTGCGTAAGCCGGAGATTACCGGTATCAGTGTGTGGCACAATGTGATAAGACCTCACTTTGGCACTGCACGCAGGGCAGAGTTCAGCGTATTGAGCGATCGTGGCCTTGTGACCGGCGAGGAGCAGCGCAGACCTTATAGTGTGATGCTCACTCCACGAACGGTGTTGCTGGGGCAGTTGCCGAAGCGGTTTGTACCCTGAGCGAGATCGCGGCCTGGTTGCCCGGCGAATCGGGCGCGTGATACAATCAGGGCATGACAGACGAACAATCTCGCGCTGATGCGCACACGCTCTCACCTGCCGAGAAGGTGGAGAGGGTATATGATGCTCTCCGGCATGTGTATGGACCGCTGGAGTGGCACCCGAGCACGGACCCGCTTTCCGAGCTTATTCTTACTATCCTGTCGCAGCATACATCTGATACCAACCGCGACCGCGCCTTCAACACTATGAAGGAGCGGTTCCCCACGTGGGAAGAAGTGCGCGACGCGCCGACACAGGAACTGGCCGATGCGATCAAGTCGGGCGGGTTGTCGAATGTGAAGGCTCCACGCATTCAGGAGGTGCTGCGCCAGCTTGGAGATGAGCGGAGCGGCGACCTCAACCTCGATTTCGTGTCGGAAATGCCCGTGGAAGATGCGAAAGCATACCTGGCGCGATTTCGTGGGGTTGGCCCCAAGACGGCAGCCTGCGTGCTGATGTTCGCATGCGGGATGCCGGTTATGCCTGTTGACACGCATGTGCATCGAGTGTCGGGGAGGCTTGGGCTGATCGGATCGCGCACGAGCGCCGAGCAGGCGCATGAGGAGCTTGAGGTGATTGTCCCTCCTGATAAGCGATACAGCTTCCACATTTACCTCATCTGGCATGGAAGGCAGGTTTGTAAGGCGCAACGCCCATTATGTGAGATATGTGCACTGACCTCCTTTTGCGATTACTATGCCCGCACCGGCTGGGCATAATAAACACAGGTATGGACTAATGGGGGCTTTTTCCGATTTTTGCGGTTATCGGAGTCGTTTTGTTGAACGAGGATCGGACTTCCCCTCATTTACATAATGACCTTGGTGGGACAAAACCGGACAGGTTTCGAGGTGTACTTTAGTACAGTTTTTGGTACCTGGACGCCGACACCGAATTCTTCTCTATTTCCCTATTGACATATGCGCTATTCTGTGTTACTATATACCAGTAGTCTGTATTACTGTATACCTGTCATACATAGTAGTGGGGGTGATCATATTGAATAATCTAACGGAAATGCTGAAGGGTGTACTAGAGGGCTGTGTCCTTGAGATTATCAGCCGTAAGCAAATCTACGGCTACGAAATCACACGGCAGCTTAATGCCCTAGGATTCACGGACGTGGTGGACGGAACGGTGTACACGATTCTGGTTCGGCTTGAAAAGAACAAGCTCGTGGACATCGAGCAAAAGCCGTCCGATATGGGGCCGCCGAGAAAGTTCTTTACGCTCAACGACGCGGGGCGCGAGGAATTACGCCGGTTCTGGGCCAAATGGGAGTTCGTCGCGTCGAAGATCAATGAATTGAAGGAGGTCCAGCTATGAGCGGACTGCGGGATTTTCTCAATGATTATTTCAATTTCAGACACATCGCCCGTGAAAAGCGCAAGTTCAGGCAAATGCAGGAACGGGTGAAAGCCCTGCCGGAAGAATACACCTATGTGTACCACAAAATCCAGCACTATATGTTGAGTTACTCGGGGGGGTCGGGTATGGATATGCTGCCGATACTCACCGATTTGATCGACCTGTTCGAAACGGGCGCGGCGGAAGGCAAGCGCGTGCTGGAAGTCACGGGCGAGGACGTGGCCGCGTTTTGCGACGAGCTTCTGCGTAACGCCAGGACATACACGGAAAACCGGCGCGAGGCTCTGAACCACGACATTATGAAAAAACTCGGAAAGGGGAACGGTTCCTAAATGACAGACATTGCAATTCAAGTGAAAGATTTGCGGAAATCTTTCAAAGACACGGACGTACTGAAAGGCACTGATTTTGAGGTGCGGCGAGGCGAGATTTTCGCCTTGCTCGGCTCGAACGGCGCGGGCAAGACGACGACCATAAACATCCTCTCGACGCTTTTGAAGCCCGACGGCGGTAGCGCGAGCGTATGCGGCTTCGACGTGGAGCGTCAGTCCGACAAGGTACGCGAGAGCATAAGCCTTACAGGGCAATTCGCCGCCGTGGACGGCATACTCACGGGGCGTGAGAATCTCTTGCTGATTGCCAAACTGCGGAGAGTTTCCGACGCGAACAAAATCGCCGATGAGCTGCTTTCCCGCTTTGGGCTAAGTGATGCGGCGAACCGCCGGGCAGACACGTATTCCGGCGGTATGGTTCGCAGGCTCGACATTGCGATGAGCCTTGTCGGAACGCCCGCCGTTATCTTCCTCGACGAGCCGACGACCGGGCTTGACCCGGAGGGCCGGCTTGAAGTGTGGAGGACCGTCAAGGAGCTTGCCGATGGCGGTACAACGATCCTGCTTACGACACAATATCTTGACGAAGCGGAGCAACTCGCAGGCCGAATCGCAATCTTGCACGGAGGGAAGATCATCGCGAGTGGGACGCTTGACGAACTCAAGAAGCTGTTCCCGCCCGCCAAGGTCGAATACATAGAAAAACAGCCGTCTTTGGAGGAAATTTTCCTCGCAATCACCGGTCGAAAGGAGAGCAAGTAAATGAGATTCTTGCATGATACAGGGGTGCTGCTGGGGCGTTCTATGCGCCATATTCTGCGCAGCCCTGACACAATTATCACGGTCGCGATTATGCCGATCATGTTTATGCTGTTATTCGTCTATGTGTTCGGCGGCGCGATACAGGCGGGAACCGACAACTACGTGAATTACCTGCTGCCGGGCATACTCTTGATTGCTATAGCAAGCGGAATAGCCTACACAGCCTTTCGGTTGTTTACCGATAGGCAAAAAGGACTCTTTACGCGGTTTCACTCAATGCCAGTGGCTCGTTCGTCAGTACTGTGGGCGCACGTGCTGACATCGCTCGTTTCCAATGCCATATCGGTTGTCGTGATTATAGTGGTCGCCTTCATCATGGGCTTTCGCCCAGGTGCGGGCGTGCTGGAGTGGCTTGAGGTAACGGGAATACTCGTGTTGTTCACGCTGGCGCTGACTTGGCTCGCGGTTATACCCGGACTGACGGCAAAATCGGTAGATGGCGCGAGCGCGTTCTCGTACCCGCTGATCTTCCTGCCGTTCATTAGCTCTGCATTCGTCCCAACCGCGACGATGCCCGCCATCGTCCGCGCGTTTGCTGAGAACCAGCCCGTAACGTCTATCGTCAATACGCTGCGTTCCCTGCTGAACTCGCAACCCGTAGGAAACGAGATATGGATTGCCCTCGCGTGGTGCGTCGGGATTACAGTAGTGGCGTACTTCTTCGCAATGAGGGCGTACAAACGGATCGCGTAAAGCATGATAACGCGGGGTACCGCAAAAGTGACGCATGAGCGTGTTTGGGAGAGGATCAATGGCGCCATCCTGAGCGAACGACCAGCGAAGACCTATCCCCAACACCTCCCCAAATTGAGGGGGGCAGTCTAAAAAAGCAAAAATGGCGGCTTCGCCGCCATTTTTGCTTTTTTAGAACCAGATTGCACGCCTGCGAAGCATCATCTAAAATTCGGGATGTTTCATGTTTTAGAAACAGGTTGAGTGCCTGCGAATCTGAACCTGGAAATCGGGAGCGTGCTTGTTTAGAGTGTCCGCCCCGTTAGCCGGACGGCTACCTGGGCTTATGAGGTCAGGGGAGGTGGGGCAGGCCGATGCGGGGGAGGTCGTGATGACTCCGCATGGCGTAAACGCCAGCAGCTTCTACGGTTTTGCACCGATGCATACTCATCCATATGCCATTAAGGTTGCACTATAGGAGACACCTAAGATGCTTTTACGCTGCACAAGGGTTTCGTGCAACAACCCGCTAACATCTTGCATTATCAAAGTGCGGACTACTACCCGAAGGCAATAGTGGCGTGTAGCATTGGTTAGCTTCCACGTTACTTCAATTATGCGACAAAGGAGAGACTATGAGCAACCTTTTATCAGCCGAACCACAGCCCATAAATGGGCATGGCTTTCAAGGTTTTCTGTACTATTGTTGGAACTCCGGGGGGAGCATGGAGAGGACTACGGGCACATAGCCGCTGAACCAGTGGGCTACCTGCGAATCGCGCACGCCGTCGCTCAGGCCGGGGACCGGGAAGACGGTGGCTACCACCACCATCGCCATTGTGAGGGTGAGGGCTACGAGGAGGCCCAGGAGAGCACCCAGGAGGCGGTCGAGCCAGCCGAGGAAGAGGAGCCGGGCGACGATGCGCAGAACAGAGCCGACAACCCCGATAAGGAGGCTGAACAGGATCAGGATGCCGACAAAGGCGATAATATTCGCCCAGTTTTCGTCGGCTACGAGGCCTTTGCCGTCGGCGCCGTGAAGGGCTGAGGCTACATCAGCGTAGTAGCGCCCAGCGAGGAACAAACCACCGGCGAGTCCTACGAGGGCTATCACCTGGCGTATCAGGCCCCAGAAGAAACCTGCGATGGTGCTCGTCGCCAGCGAGGCGAGAATCGTTATGTCAACTGCATTCATTATTCCGGGAGGAGGCACATATCGAGGCTCCAACTGTTGAAGTAGCTGGTGGGCCACTGCTCGTTGGAATAGATGGTGACTTCGAGCACCCAGTTGCCGTGGGCTTGCTCGCCGTTTAGAGCGGAAAGCCTGCCACCATCGGGTTTGTAGGTTCCGTTGAAGTTCTGCAAGCATGAGTAGGGAATGGGGTCATTGGCCGCATCATCGAGCGTGACGTGCATGCTGACCAGGCTGCCGGGGTCGCAAGCCCAGGTAAAGAGGTGCACGCGAACGTTGTCGGGGGATATGAGGGTGCCGGTGATCACCTGCGGCTGCTCGTGGTCGCCTTTGAAGAGGTCGAGGTCCACGATCTTGATGCTGGAGATTACGCCCGTCGCATCGACATATTGCCAGGAGACGAAGTCGGCGCGATTGGCATATTGCTTACCCTCAACTGTATAGGGGCCGAGGTCGGCAACGGGGGGCGGGATGCGGGTGTCGCGTGTACCTCTGTGCTCCATAACCCAGATGTTGCAAACCGGGGTGGCCTGGGCTACGGCGGTGGGCGTGGAGGTGCGGACGGTAGAGGTAGCGAGCGCCGCTCGCACAGTGGTAGAGGTAGGCTCGGCGCGTGCGACCGCAGTGGCGGTTGGAGCTGGGCCGGCGCTATTGGCGAAAATCCAGCCCTGGTTCCAGGCGACCAATCCGCCCACGATTACCAGGAGAATAGCCCCAAGCAAGGCGAACAAGCCCCATCGCGAGGGTTGAGGCTGGCGGGAGGCGGTCTTCTTACGAGATGAACCAACCGACAAGCGCATTGTGCCGGCTGCGCTGGCTGCATTGGCGGGGTTGGTACGCGAGTGCGCGGAGATCGTGAATGGGTACGCGCCTGCGATTGCGCCGTTGTCCTCCGGCACGCGGACGTGCACTTTGATCTCCATGCTGTCGCCCGGGAAGAGGGTCAGGCTCTGAAGGTCGAGGGTATACCATGCGGATGGAATGCCATCTATCTCGATGGCGTACTGGTCTACCGCATCACTTGCGTTGCGGACTGTCGCGACAAAGTCGGCAGCCTGATTAGTTGGTATGTCCAGTTGCTGGGGCGATAAGGAAAGGGTTACCGGGCTGCTCGCAGGGTTCTGAGGGCTTTGCATAGGGTGCCACCTCCGGCATGTATTGTATCACGATCACGTATGGGCGGCATACGTCACCAGGACAAAAGGAGTGCCGCAAACATGAATGTGCTGCTAAGCGCTCCGATTTGAGGTGAGAAGGCGTGTTCTCTTGTCCGAAATATGAACATTTACTATGCGCTGTAGGCGTTGACGTGATATACGGTGCGTGCTATGATCAAGGTCACGAACCCTAACACCGAACGCTACCGGTCTCTTACACCCGATTTGTCTTTCGTATTTACTACGTTCTATGAGCGTGCGTCTTGTGACGCTACCAGGAAAGGGCCACTACAATGCAAAATGCACCTGTGAGTGAGGCACATCAGCCAGCAGACGCCAGGGACCAGAAAAAGAAATCGAAGAAGAGGCAATGGTTCAAAGCGATAGTATCAACGTTGATCGCTATCGTCACAATCGTGGGGGCATGGGTGGCATGGCGTGCCCAGGTCGCGGGTGGCGATGGGGGCGACAATGACGCTAGAGGCTTGTTGGCGCTTCAAAACAACCAGGAGACGGTAGCTCTCAGTTATATACAGGCGAACAGCCACGAGATCGCCTATACGGATTATCTACGCAATCGTAAGATCGCGATTGGGATGATGCAAGATGGTACGGTACAAAACGCCCTGGACCCGGAAAGCGTGGCCCTGCAGATAACGCAGACGCTGGACCTGGCGAATACCAACAAGTATTTCTTCTTCCCCGGGCGCTACCTGGACCAGAACGACCAGTACGATTTCAACCGCGAGGTCAATGAGCTATATGCCAAAGCTGAGCAGGAGAAAGACCTGGATTTCCAGAAATACTTCGATGCGTCAGACGCGTCGGGCGACAAGGTAATGGGCCTGATCGCGCTCCTTATCGTGCTGGCGGCATCGCTCTGGCTGCTTGCGCTGTCTGAGATCCTCGTCAGCGCCGTCAAGTATATGACCGGGCTTGGAGGCCTCATTTTCCTGATCATTGGAGGAGTGGCAGCCTACATAATTGATGCGGACCTGGCAGCACCCGGTGTCGTAGGGGCGGTGGTATGGCCCGTATCATTGATAGCAGGTGGCCTAACACTGGTGCTGGTGCTAGGTGCGGGCGTGCTGGTGCTGGCAAGCCGAGGAGGAAAGAAAAGGGTAGCCGTGGCGACACACGCGGGGCCACCTCCTGAGATGGGATATACCAATCCCCCACCCGGCTATGGAGGCTCGTATCCGCCACCTCCTCCCCCGCCGGGCTATCCGCCTCCTCCTGCTAATACACCCACACCGGTGTATGTGCCGACCAATGTACCGCCTCAATATCAGGGGATGCCCCCCGCGCAGGGACAATATCCAGGTCCCGTGGCGAATATGAACACCCCGGCACCACCCGCTACACAAGCTAGAGAAGAAGAGGAGGAGGAAGAGGAGAAGGAGGAGCCGTTCAAGCAGATAGTGACGGTTTTGATCGCTACCGTGGCCTTGATCGCGACATTGATCGCTTACTTGCAAGCCGATGCTTCCAACCAGGCCGGTGGAGCGAACCGTAACGTGCAGCAGTACGCGCTGGATGCGCTGGGCGAGCGCACGTATGGGGAATCGCAGCTTGGGTACCACTATTACACAGCCGCGCAGGCATGGAAGCAACTGGATGTACTGGCGACTTCATCGGACCGGCATGGCAACTCGGCGGCGGCTGCACGCTATCGCAGCGCAATGGACGCCATAAGCCAGCGAACCGATATTTTTGATGCGAAGTATTTCGACCCCGATACGGACGTTGTACCCAACAGCGACGCTTATGCCGCAGACCTGTATGTTACCAGCGCAGCCGACCTGGCCGAACGCTCTGTGCTCCAGCTTGCATTGCATAGCGCCTGGGACGACAAAGCAAACGCCTATATAGCTCACCTGACCTTGCTCGCTGTGGCGCTCGCCCTCTTCGGCCTGGGATTGGCGATATCGGGGTTTGTGCGCTATATCTTCGCGGTCGCGGGGGTTCTAATGGTGAGTTTCACGATCGTGTGGGCTATGGGCACCTTTTTGCAGTCTATCACAACGATCAGCGACGAGGCTGTGGATGCCTATGCCATCGGGTATGGAGATAATTACGCTGCACGGTACCAGGATGCGGTCGATTCTCTAAATAAGGCGCTGGACCTGGAGCCGGGCTATGCCAATGCACTGGCTGCACGCGCCGACGCTTACCTGGGCCTGTATTATGACGCATATTCGGACAACTACTATTCCACACTATCAGGCGATACAGACGCGGCAGACAAGAGCGCCCAGGAGGCGAATGATCTTCTACAGAAGGCCATCGACAACTATGAAGCGGCCCGCACGGCGGGCAAGGACGATGTGAATGTCAACTGGAACCTGGGGTGGGCGTATTACTTGCAGGGGAAGTATGACGAAGCGATACAGACGGATGATCACGTGCTGGAACTCGACTCGACTACGATCGGTGTGAGGATGAACCGGGCGATAGCGCTGCTGGCAAGCGGTAGATATGAGGACGCGGAACTGGAATACAATACGGCGATCGCGCGTACCAGCGACCTGGTCACCGACGCGCTGGACAAAGGGAAGACGCTGTCTGCCGACTTCTGGTACTACCTGAACGCGGGGGTGGGCGATCTGTTCAACTTAGCCCTGAGGATGGAGGGTCTCAACTTCTACTTTACCGAGGCACCGCCTGGGGATACAATCGCCGATCCCAAACAGACGGAAAGCGAGGACTTGAACACCATCATCAAGCTGAGGAACAAGATCGCCATCTTTGAATATCAAGCGACCTATGGGAAGATGCCGGACCAGGCGCAAACGGGTGCAACGGTTGATCCTTTCGAGTTCGGGGCGGTTGTGGACGGGCAATCACAGGAAGCGACCGGCATAATATTCCCCAGCAACACGAAGGGGGTGAATATGTATTACAGCTACCAGAACATCCCCGCCGGCTCGCGTGTGTCGTTCAAGGTGTACATCAATTTCTTCCATTACCCCGAATACGACTATGTCGTGGACGATTGGGAGAATCCCGTAAATGATAGCAGAAAAATCACTGTTACCGACCCGTATGAGCAAGACAGTGAGGCGTATTATATGGCCCCAGGGCTGTATGAGATGGAGATGTACGTGGACAACCAGTACGTCCAGAGCGGGATCTTCTACGTTCAGTCGCCCGCCGAGGAGCAGGCGACGAAGAATAGTACGCCTTGATCCTTAGCATAAGAGAGTAAGCTGGGGTCGATCATGCACGAGAAGGCATATGCTGTTTGACGCATTGATTGGCGCCGACCTGGAGCAAGCAGGACACGCGGCAGAGGTGGCCGAGCGGCTTGGCCTGGACGGGGTGTGGACTAATGAGACAGCGCACGACCCCTTCCTGACGCTGGCGCAGGCGGCGATGGCAACCGAGAGGGTGCAGCTAGGCACGGCGGTTGCCATCGCTTTCCCGCGCAGCCCGACCACGATGGCATACACAGGCTGGGACCTGGCGCGGGCCTCAAGGGGGCGGTTTATCCTGGGGTTGGGCACGCAGGTGAAGGCGCATATCGAGCGACGCTTTTCGGTGGCGTGGGATGCGCCTGTGGAACGACTGCGTGACTATATCGGGGCGGTGAGGGCGGTGTGGGAGTGCTGGCAGACAGGGGAGCGGTTGCGGTACGAGGGGCCTTACTATAGTTTGAAGCTGATGACGCCGTTCTTTAGCCCACCACCCCTGGACAACCCGGCGGACGGGCCACCGATCTTTATCGCGGGGGTAAACCGCAGGCTGTGCAGGCTGGCGGGGGAGGTGTGCGATGGATTTCATGTGCACCCGTTTCATACGGCGCTTTATGTGCGAGAGCATATTTTGCCGTGGATTGGGGAGGGGCTGGCAGCCGCGAGCAGAGGGCGCGGCGACGTGCAGGTCTGCGCCAGCGTGTTTGCTATAGTGGGGATGGGGGAGGACAGGGAGCGCGCAAGGGAGGATATACGCAAGCAGATCGCGTTCTATGCGTCCACGCCGACTTACCGGACGCTGCTGGATGCGCATGGGTGGGGAGATGTGGGCGAAAAGTTGAGCGGGTTGGCTAGGCGAGGCCGCTGGGACGAGATGGGGAGGTTGATCACGGACGAAATGCTGGCTGAGATCGCGGTGGAAGGTGATACGAGAGGGGAGGCAGCGCGTAGACTCAAGGAGCGTTATACTGGGGTGGCCGACAGGGTGGCTCTATACGAGCCGTTCGTGCCGGGCGAGCGGGACGACGAGTGGGCGGAGGCGGCTGCTGTAATGAGGGGCAAAGGATGAGCGGTATTTCGGGTATACGACTCGATTCGGTGACGGGGCCGCACGCGGGGACCAGGTTATTGGCGGTGGGCGAGCCGCTGGAAAGCGCACAAGCGGTGATGCTGATGGTGCACGGGCGCGGTGCGACAGCCGAGGACATACTGTCACTGGCAGAGGAATTAGACGTGAGTGGGTTTGCGTATGTGGCCCCGCAGGCGGCGGGGAACACGTGGTACCCTTACCCTTTCCTCGCGCCTATGGAGATGAACGAGCCGTGGTTGTCGTCGGCGCTGTCGGTGGTGGGTGGGACGGTGCGATTGCTGGGGAGTAAGGGCTTTTCGCCGGAGAGAATAGCGGTGCTGGGGTTTTCGCAGGGGGCGTGCCTGGTTACGGAGTACGTGGCGCGCAACGCAAGGCGATATGGCGGCGTGGTGGGGCTGAGCGGGGGATTGATTGGACCGGATGGCACACCACGCGCCTATCCAGGCTCAATGGAGGGCACGCCCGTGTTTCTGGGATGCAGCGATGTGGACCCGCATATCCCCAAGGAGCGGGTGTATGAGACCGAGAGGGTGTTCGAGAAACTCGGTGGAGAAGTAACGGCTCGCCTGTACCGGAATATGGGGCACACGGTCAATATGGATGAGATAGAGTTCGCGCGCGGCATTATGAGGAAGGCAGCGCCGGAGAACGCATAATGTTTGACATACTTGTGCGGGTGGTGGTTTTCCTGCTGGGGGTCGTACTGCTGTACACTGTGCTGCGGTCGGCTGTTGTGACGTTCATCCTGACCCGCGAGGGGCGCAGCTTTATTACTCGCAGGTTGTTCCTGGTTATGCGATTGATATTCAACGCGATCATCAATCGCTTCCCCGACTATAAGAGACGCGATCAGGTGATGGCGTTGTATGCGCCGATCAGTCTGTTGCTGCTGGTGGTGACATGGCTGGTGCTGTCTCTGGTGGGGTTTTCGGGGATGTTCTGGGCGACAGGCACCGAAGACCTGGAAACCGCGTACAGGCTCGGTATGTCGTCGCTGTTCACGCTCGGTTTTGCCTCGGCGGAGAACCTGGGGCAGACTGTGATCATTTTCGTGGCGGCCACTACAGGGCTGCTGCTGATCGCGGTGTTGATAGGATATTTGCCGACCATTTACGCCGCATTTTCGAGGCGGGAGACGCTGGTGACGCTGCTGGAGGTACGAGCAGGCAACCCGCCTTTCGTGGCGGACCTGTTCGAGCGGTTCTATCGAATCCACGGGTTTGAGAAGCTGAACGATATGTGGAGGCAGTGGGAGGTGTGGTTCGCTGAGCTGGACGAAACGCATACTTCGCTGGCGGTGCTGCCGTTCTACAGGTCGCCGAGGGCGGGGCATTCGTGGATCGTGGCGGCGGGAGCGGTGCTCGAACTCGGCTTCGATGGCGGTTTCCACGCTCGATATTCCTCACGACGCGCAGGCGGACCTGTGCATCAGGGCTGGATACCTGGCTTTGCGCCATATCGCGGACTTCTTTGTACTGTCATACAACCCTGACCCTAAGAAGGGCGATCCTATCAGCATTACGAAAGAGGAGTTTGATGCAGTGTATGACCGCCTGGCAAATTACGGCATCCCGATGAAGCCTAACCGACAGCTGGCGTGGGAGGATTTCGCGGGGTGGCGGGTGAATTATGATACGGTGCTGAGAGCGCTGGCGGTGCTGGCGATGGCCCCGGAAGCGCCCTGGATTTCGGACGAGAAGCGCATCCCTGAGCACGCGATCAGGCTAAGGAGGGTGTACAGGACGCTGGCGCGGGACGAGTAGCTAGGCTTTGCCGGAGAGGATGGGCCAGTTCCGATGGCGGGCTTCCTCGGCGAGTTGCTCGTCGGGATCGACTGCGTGGGGATGGCCGAAAAGTTGTAGGAATGGGATGTCGTTGGCGGTGTCGCCGTAGGCGTAGCAATTGGCGGGGTCCAGGTCCAATCTCTTGCAGATGGCGAGAGCGCGAGCCGCTTTCCCCTCACCCTGGCATGGCGGACCATCCAGGCGGGCGATATAGACTCCGTTGCGCTGAACATAGCGCGTACCCTCACCTTCGCCACCCAATGCCTCGGCTATGCGGACGATCAAGTCATGCAGGCCTGCGCTCAGTAGAAAAAGAGGCATCCCTTCTCGCTGGTGGGCCTTGAGACGCTCAAGTGTGCCGGGCTTAATTAGCTGCATTGCCTCCGGTACGACAGCCTCGACCAACCTGCCCACATTGGCTGCTTTCTGCCCTGCCATTGCCCGTTTGATGGCGGCTAGCCGCACGCTCTGTTTGAGCTTACCCGGTGCGATCTTGCCCAGGATGCCGAAGAAGTAGAACTGCGACTTCTGCCAGGGCGAGAAGAAGCCCATCTTGCTGCCCGCCGCCAGCGACATCCTGGGGAGGTTGCCGTCGATGAGAGTGCCTTCTACGTCTGAAAAAACGGCTGAGTTTGCGGGCATAGGTGCTTTGGGATGACGAGTGACCGGTGACCGGTGGTTGGGATTAGTAGGTGTTGTTTTTGGTTTATTGGCTATGTGGTTAGTAGGTTATGCTATTGTCGGGTAGAATCTTGGATGGTTGGAGCTTCAGGCCGTGAGATAGATGGTTGTTTGCTCCTGTCTGGGCGTGATCTCCTATTATCGAGTTGTTATCTATGATGGTACCAGGGCCTATATTGGCTTCTGTGGCAATTATGCTGTTGTGAACGCGACTCCTGGGGGCGAAGGTCACACCTGCCCATGCTACTACGTTTCTCAATTCCGCGTCTTCTTCTACACTGCAATTATCGCCGAGGACGGCAGGGCCGAGGATGAAAGCTCCTTTATCGAGGTGGCAACCTGCGCCAAGCACTACGGGACCGGACACGCGAGCATTATTGTGCACAAACGTGCCTTCGCCCGCCCACAGGTTGTCACGCATTAGCTCGACATCGAGGGGCATGGCGTGAGCTAGCCTGCCGGTAAGGAGATCGATATGGGCCTGGAGATACTTGGCGGGTGTACCGATGTCCATCCAGTACGCGCCACTCCTGTAGCCATACAGCGGCTTGCGCTCGTGAAGGAGGCGCGGGAAAAGGCCGTATTCCACCGAATAGGGGCGTCCCGGCGGTATCTCCTCCAATATTTGAGGGGGGGATATGTAGTCGAGCATGGCAGGCTCTATCAGGTAGGTGCCCGCGTTGATCCAGTTGGAGGTGGCTTCTTCGCGCTTGGGCTTTTCGGTGAAGCGCTGGATGCGACCTGAGTCCTCCATATCGACCACACCGTAGGCGCTGGGGTCCTCCACTGGGGTGAGGGAAATGGTGCACACCGAGCCGTTGTCGCGGTGGAAGCGGATCATGTCGGTGAGGTCGAGGTCGGTGAGGACATCGCCATTGAACACAAGAAAAGTCTCGTGGGGGTCGAGGTGGTCCTGGACGTTCTTGATGGCCCAGCCTGTGTCGAGTGGCCGCTCTTCGCGCACGTAGGTCAGGTTCACACCCAGGTGCGAGCCATCGCCGTAGGCGGTGATGAAGCCCTCGGAGCGATAGCCGACAGCCAGGATCACATCCGTGATGCCGTGCTGCTTGAGGAGGTAAAGGACGTAATCGAAGAAGGGCCGGTTGACCAGGGGCAGGAGCGGCTTGGGTGTGTGTAATGTGAGCGGGCGGAGGCGCGTGCCTTGCCCGCCTACCAGGATTACTGCTTTCATAGTTTTCGGTAGTCGGCAGCCGGCAGCCGGCTGCCGGTAGCCGGAGGGGGGTCGTTTCTGATAGCCGGCTACCGGCTGCCGGCTGCCTGCCTCCAATAGTCGAGAATATCGCGCAGGGTCCGTTCGATTGGTATGTTGGTTTGCCAGCCTGTGCGCTTGTGGAACTTTGCCGGGTCGCAGACCATTATGGGGATGTCGGAGGGGCGCATACGGGCGGGGTCCTGGCGCACTTCTACCTGCACCCGGCTCATACCGATCAGGGTGTCGAGCACCCATTGGATCGCATAACCGTTGCCGGAACCTACATTGTACACCTCTCCAGGCTCGCCTTTTGTGATGGCTAGATAGTAGGCGCGTACCATGTCGCGCACGTCCGAAAAATCGCGCTCCGCCTCCAGGTTGCCCACGTAAATTACGGCTTCCTGTTTGCCTGCTTCGATGAGGGCCACCTGGCGGGCAAAGGCGGCGGTGACGAACGCATCGGTCTGGCCGGGACCGATATGGTTGAAGGCACGCACGCGGATGGTCGGCTGCTTGTAGCTGAGGAAATACTGGAGCGCGAGGGCATCCTGGGCGATCTTGCTGACGGCGTAAGGATTGTTGGGACGGAAAGGTGTCTCCTCATCGAGGGGGATGTCTTCAGGGCGCACCAGCCCATATTGTTCGGAGGAGCAGGCGATCATGATGCGCGCTTCGGGCGAGTGCTTTCTGAGAGAGTTGAGCAGGTTTAACTGTCCTACCACGTTGTTGACGATGGTGGCTTCGGGGTCGGCGAAGGCGCGCTGGACATTGCTCTGAGCCGCCAGGTGAAAGACGAAGTCGGGCTTGAGATCGGCTATCATCTCATCGGCCTGTTCGCGACTGGTGAGATCGCAAGCGCGCCACTGGAGGCGAGACAACTCGATACCGTCGGGGCGAGTATGGGCGTTTCCGAAGAGATCCCAACCTGTATGCTGGTCGAGGTATGTGAGCAGGTGCTTGCCGACGAAGCCACCCGCCCCCGTGATAAGCGCGCGTTTTTCAGGCATATTGAGTGGATTTAGTGACGGAGAACACGGAGATCACATAGCTCAGGAAGATGCTCCGCAGGGATCCTGCGGCGTAGAGATTATACCCTAACCTGCAAGGAAGGCACAAACCAACGGAGTGGAGAGCTATATGATCCCCATGCGTATCGTGAGAGGGCGCGGCGTGCCGCGCCCCTACGGGTGGATTTGAATGTGCAATATGCCGATATTATCTGGTGCCCACCGCCGAAGAGCGGCGGCCATTGGCGTCGACCACGTTGGGAACAAGCACTTCAAGCTTCTCGTCAGCAGGGAGACCGGCGTCACGCCTGAGAGCCTCGGCTTTGTCGGTGCGCTCCCAGGGGGCATCAATGTCGGTTCTGCCGAAGTGGCCGTAGGCCGCGGTCGCCTTGTAGATTGGCCTGCGAAGGTTGAGATCGCGGATGATCGCGCCCGGACGCAGGTCGAAGTACTTGTTAACAAGCTCAAGTATCTGATCATTGGGGATGCGGCCAGTGCCGTAGGTCTCAACCATGATGGAGATTGGGTGAGCCACACCGATGGCATAGGAAAGCTGTATCTCGCACCTGTCGGCCAGGCCCGCAGCCACTATGTTCTTGGCGACGTAGCGTGCGGCGTAGGCAGCCGAGCGATCAACCTTGGTTGGGTCTTTGCCGGAGAAAGCGCCGCCGCCGTGGCGGGCAATACCGCCATAGGTATCCACGATGATCTTGCGCCCGGTAAGACCGGCATCGCCCATCGGCCCGCCGATCACGAACTTGCCGGTTGGGTTGATGTAGATGTGCGTGTTGCTGTCGAGCAGATTGGCGGGGATCACTCGTTCGATCACCTCTTTGCGGATCGACTGCGCGATCTCCTCAAGTGTCACGTACGGCTCGTGTTGCGCGGAGATAACGACGGCATCGACGCGCACAGGCTTGCCGTGGTGGTACTCGACCGTCACCTGGCTCTTGCCGTCGGGGCGCAGCCAGGGGAGGACGTGGGTCTTACGGGCCTCGGAGAGGCGGCGCGCCAGCTTGTGGGCAAGTGAGATGGTGAGGGGCATCAACTCCTCAGTCTCGTTGCAGGCGAAGCCGATCATCATGCCCTGGTCACCAGCGCCGATCTTCTCGATCATATCATCGGTGTCCATAGCACCCTGCTTCGACTCATGGGCTTCGTCCACACCCATGGCGATATCGGGCGATTGCTCGTGAATTGATACGACCACCGCGCAGGTTTCGGCATCGAAGCCGTACTTGGCGCGCACATAGCCGGCCTGCTCTATAGTGTCGCGGGCGATCTTTTGCACATTGATCCAGGCGTCGGTGGTGATCTCGCCCATGACAACGATTAGGCCGGTGGTAGTGGCGCATTCGCAGGCCACGCGGGCATCGCTGTCCTGGGCCAGGATCGCGTCGAGCACGGCGTCCGAGATCTGGTCGCACAGCTTGTCGGGGTGGCCCTCCGTCACCGACTCGGAGGTGAGGAAAAGTTGTGGTGCCGACATGAATGTCGGTTCGCGTTGTTCTTTGCCCATGATATGCTTGTTCTCCTTTTTATGGTTCCAAGTTCCTGGTAGTCGGTAGTCGGTAGTCGGTAGTCGGTAGTCGGTAGTCGGTAGTCGGTTGTGGGACTAGGAACTTGGAACTTGGAACTTGGAACTTGTCTCTACTCGACAAGCGAACGCCTTGATTAGCTCGCTTGTATTGCGCGTGATCGGTATGCCGTGACCCATGCAGAGCACTTGTACACCCATACCTGCCACCTTCTGGATGGAGCGTATGTCCTCGGCCATATCGACGGTGACAGGAGCGAACGGCAAGGTGAGGTGGCGGGGCCAGACACCCATCATCACGTCACCACAGAAAAGGACCTTGCGCTCCGGCTGCCAGAAGGCTATATGGCCGGGGACGTGGCCCGGAGTGGAAACCACATGCAAGCCACCCATCGCTTCCTCTATCACATCACCATCGTTGAGGATGCGGGCAACGGGAGTCGAGGGGAAAGTGGATGGAGGCAAGGGTAGATAGCGCCATATACCGCTCATTGTGTCCCTGGGACGCCCAACTATTGGCTGCCCATCCTGTATTACGGCGCTCTCAGGCGCGGAGGCGTATACATCCGCCCCGGTGGCCTTTTGGAACTCTTGCAAGCCGCCCACGTGATCAGGGTGGGCATGGGTGATGAGGATACGCTTCACATCTACCGGAGCGTAACCCAACCCGCCCAACTGCTTCAGGATGCGCTTGGGCGCGAGGGAAAGCCCCGTATCAATGATCGTCAACCCGTCGGGGTCTTCGATCATATAGACACGGCCCACCAGGAGACCGGTGAAGGTATATAAGCCGGGAAGGATCCTTCTCAATTCGGTAGTTCGGTAGTCGGTGTTCGGTAGTCGGTAGTCGGTAGCGTGAGTATTCTCTGGCTACCGACTACCGATTACGGTTCTTACGTCCCGCTTTCCCAGGAGGCCAGATATTTCTTCTGTTCCTCGGTCAGCACGTCTATCTGGACGCCCATTGCATTGAGCTTCAGCAAGGCAATCTCGTGATCAAGCGCCTGTGGGATCACGTACACCTTTGACTCAAGCTCAGCATGATGCTCCATCATATATTCTGCCGCGAGCGACTGGTTGGCGAAGCTCATGTCCATAACGGAGGCGGGATGGCCTTCGGCGGCGGCCAGGTTGACCAGCCTGCCGTCGGCGAGGAGGTAGATCTTGCGGCCATCAGGGAGGTTGAACTCCTCCACGAAGTCGCGCACTTCGGTGCCGCGCCCACCGGCCAGTTTCACCAGCGCGGGGATGTTGATCTCGTCGTTGAAGTGGCCGCTGTTCGCCATGATCGCGCCATTCTTCATCTTCTGCATGTGATGCAGATCGATCACGTTCAGGTCGCCGGTGACGGTCACAAAGATGTCGCCGACAGAAGCGGCCTCCATCAAAGGCATCACTTCGTAGCCTTCCATGACGGCTTCGAGAGCACGCACGGCCTGTACTTCGGTGATGATCACGCGAGCGCCAAGCCCACGGGCGCGCATCGCGAGGCCGCGGCCACACCAACCGTAGCCACACACCACAAAGGTCTTGCCCGCGAGGAGGATGTTGGTAGCGCGTAGAATTCCATCGATCGTGCTCTGGCCCGTGCCATAGCGATTGTCGAAGAGGTGCTTGGTGTCGGACTCGTTGACCGCGATCACGGGGAAGCGGAGTACGCCGTCCTTCTCCATAGCGCGGAGGCGGATAACCCCGGTGGTGGTCTCTTCGCTGCTGCCGATGATGTCCTGCAAGAGGCTGTGGCGCTCTTCGGCGGTGAGGGTTTCGGCCCATTCCTTCACCTTGGAGTGGACCTCGTTCAGGCGGTCCAGGGCGATGAAGAGGAGGGACGAAACGAGGTCGGCCCCGTCGTCCATGGTGATCTGGGGCCGGTGGGCCAGCACTGCTACCACGTGATTGTAGTAGCTGGTGGAGTCTTCGCCTTTGATAGCAAAGGTGGGGATGCCGAAGTCTTTGACCAGGGAGGCAGCCACGTCGTCCTGCGTGGAGAGCGGGTTGGAGGCGCACAGCGCGAGGTCAGCGCCGCCGGCCTTGAGGGTGCGCATGAGGTTGGCTGTCTCGGCGGTCACATGGAGACAGGCCGAGAGGCGCACACCCTTGAGGGGCTTGTCACGCTCGAAGCGCTCGCGGATCTGGCGGAGGACCGGCATTTCGGCTTCAGCCCACTCAATGCGCTTGCGGCCACGCTCGGCCAGGCTCAGGTCTTTGACGTGGGCCTTTACGGGAGCACCCTCTGTAAGGGGCAAAGCGAAGTTCGATTCGATTTCGGTTACCATTACGTTCTTTTCTCCTGTTTGCATACTAATCAAGGTCCAGTAGCGCGTCATACGGATGGCGTGTGTTGCTCCCTCAACACCTATCAAACGCGTCACGTTGCACGCTTCTTGTCCATGACACGGCCTATTCGGCCTACCCGAGGGCTGTGCGATGCACAACCGGCGGTTGCTCCATAGGGAAATTAGCTTGTTATACAGTGCTGCTAGGCTCGCCCTCGCCATGATCCAGGTCGGGGTCGGCGGCCTCGCTTAATTTGCGGTTGACCAGCTCGATCAATTCGTCTACCTCGAACGGCTTATAGAGAACACCGACATTCTTGGCAGTCAGGTAGCCCTCCATTTCCTTTAGATCTTTGATGGCTGCACTACAGATGATGGACGGGATATTGGCGGTGGCACGGTCCATTTTGAGGCGCTGGAGAAGCTGCCAGCCGATCTTCTCCTCCCCGAACACATGATCGCTGATGATCAGGTCCGGCATGATCTCTTTGATCACCTCAAGCATATGAGGCTTGTACGAATCGAGAATGACCTGGTGGCCCATCTCCTCTTCGAGGATGGCGCGGAAAAGCTCAAGGATTTCCTGTGTATCGTTGATTATCAGGATGCGGGCCATAGGGTTCCCTCTAGCTGGAAAGAGCCAGGTCGAGGGCAGCCAAAACGGCAGGCTCATCCCCGAAATCCTGGGTATAGCGCTCAGCAAACTGCTCGCGCGTGTAAGAGTGGGCCTGCGTCCCATAGCTCTCAACGGCATAAACGGCGGCCAGTGAGGCCACCCTACCTGCTCTCTGGAGGTCAAGACCGGCGTTAAGGCCGAATATGAGGCCGCCCAGGTATGCATCGCCCGCGCCTACGGGGTCAACTACTTTCTCTGTGGAAGCGGGCGGGATGGCGGCCACTTCATCACGGGTCATGATGACCGAACCGTGCTTGCCTTTGGTGCAGATCACCATCCCGGCGTGTTCGAGTATGGCCTGCTGGTCCATTCCCGTCTTATCGCGGATTAGCTCGTACTCGTAGTCGTTGGCGAAGACCGCTTTCGCGCCGCGCACACCCTCGGCGAGTTCTTCTCCGGTCATGCGGATGATCTGCCAGATGGGTACATATATATAAGGAATGTTCAGTTCCTGGCATTCGCGGGTGAACTTGATGATAGGCTCAGGCTCGGTTGGCCCGATCACTACCGTCTCAATCTCATCACGTGGGATCGACTTAAGCGAGCGCGCCTTGTCGTGAGCCATAGCACCGGTGTAAAAGCCTGTGATCTGGTTGTTATCCAGGTCAGTGGTGATGTAGCAGGTGGCGGTGAATTCGTCGGGGACCACCTCCACATAGGAGGTATCGATGCCAAGCGCGTGCATCTCATCGCGATAGGCTGCCCAGTCGTTAGCGCCCACCGACACAAAAAGAGAGGGTGGCGCACCCAGCAAGGCCATCGTGTAGGCAACGTTGGCGGCCACCCCTCCGCGTTGACGCTTCAATGTGTTCACGAGGAACGAGAGGTTGAGCACGTGGATCTTGTCGGGCATTATGTGATCTTTGAAATAGCCCGGGAAGTCCATGATGTTATCGTAGGCTACGGAACCGGTGATTATTGTCGATTTTGGTCGCCCAGAGGGCACCCGGATTTCGGATTTCGGATTTATCATGGTTGGTACTGCTTTATTGCTTATCGCTAATTTGGTTGGTGGGATCAGCTAATTCGGTCGTGTGTCCACTGCCGGATGGCATCTTCAAACGGTGGCCTGGCAATGCCAAACTCAGTGATTATAGCACTAATGAGGCTATTTGGGGTAACGTCGAAGGCCGGGTTGAAGGTCGAGGTACCCTCCGGCGCGTAAAGTTTGCCGCCGTGATGGGTGATTTCCTGTGGTTTGCGCTCCTCGATGACTATGCTTTTGCCCTGGAAAGTGGATGGGTCGATGGTGGAGAGGGGTGCGACCACGTAGAAGGGTATGCGGTGGTGGTGGGCCAGCACCGCCAGTCCGTAGGTGCCGATCTTGTTGGCGGTGTCGCCGTTGGCGGCCATGCGGTCGGCTCCCAGGATCACGGCATCTACTTTGCCCGACTGCATAAGGGGAGCGGCCATGTTATCGGCGATGAGAGTATGGGGTATAGCCCAGCGGGCAAGCTCCCAGGTGGTAAGGCGGGCACCCTGCAAAAGTGGGCGGGTTTCATCCACCCATACGTGAAGACGCTTGCCCTGATTGTGAGCCGTGTAGATCACCCCCAGAGCCGATCCGATACCACCTGCGGCCAGTGGCCCTGTGTTGCAGTGGGTTAGCACGTCCATTCCATCGAGCAACAGACCGGCCCCGAATCCGCCCATACGATTGTTTGCCTCGGTGTTTTCCTCGTCTACATGTCGAGCGGTATCGTATACAGCCTGCTTTACTGTGTGAAAGTCACCCGAAGGGGCAGCGCTGCGAGCGGCGTCGAGAACCCGATCGAGCGCCCAGGCAAGGTTGACGGCCGTGGGGCGCGTAGAGCGAAGGATCTGAGCGGCAGCGCCTAGGTCGTCCAACAGAGAAGGGATATCTGCGGCTTGAGAAGCATTGGCCGCCAGAGCCAGTCCATACGCGGCGGCGATCCCGATCACAGGTGCGCCACGCACTTTAAGGGTGCTGATGGCATCGGCAAGTACATCAATAGCTCGGCAATCTATGAAGCTCAGTTCCGCCGGTAGCAGGGTCTGGTCGATCAGTCTGAGGGTGCCGACGGGCAGCCATTCAACCGCCGTGTGCAATTCGGATTTTGTATCTCGAACTAGCAACTATTCACCAATCTTACCTTTTGCTATGCTCCGGGTCGCGATTCGCGCACAAAAAAAGTTCTCCCGGCAGGAGAGAACTGGACATCAGGTATCAGCAAGGTTCTCTCTCATCTTTCAGTCCCTGTACGGGCCTGCCGGATTTGGCACCAACAATCGGGGCAAACGCACCTGATCTGGTTGCCGGGCTTCACGGGGCCGATCCCTCCGCCCATCTCGATAAGAGTCCTGACTATTCGGTTATTTATCGGACGATTCTGATCTTATCATAATGGGCTTTGAGTGTCAAGTTTGATCGATCTAGGCACCAGGGCTGATGCAAAGTCAGAATAGTGAGGAAAGAGCAGCAAATAGCACCTTCATAGGATAGGATGCGAGTTACCGAACAACCATCAAACCTAAGAGAGGTGCTATGTGCCATGAAATGTACCATGCTGCCCTTGAACGTGCAACTACCCGATGAGCCGTTTGCCTTCAGCTTGCAGGCTCTAGCTGAACGGTTCCAGACCATAAAGGACCTGCGCCGTCCCAGAGGCGTGCGTTACCCACTGCCTGTGGTGCTCACAGTGGCAGTGCTCGCCAAGCTGGCTGGTCACAGCAAGCTTAGAGCAGTGGCAGAGTGGGCGCGGCTGCGCTCCGGCCAACTGTGCGATCTGCTTGGCTTTGGAAGATGCACCCTGCCACACCCCACCACATGGAGCCGCATCTTCGCCACGGCTGTCGACCCTTGCGAGTTGGACAAGGCAGTAAATGGGTTCTTCAAGGAGTTGTGCTTGTGCTCTGCACGTATACAGAAGAAGCGCCGACGCAGAGGTGGTCTTGTAATAGCCATAGACGGCAAGACCTTGCGAGATACCATCCCACTTGGGCAGACGCAAGGTGTGCATCTGGTGTGCGCTTACCTACCACAAGCAGGGGTGGTGCTGGCCCAGGTAGAGGTACAAGAGAAGGCTAACGAGCTAACCGTAGCTCCTACTTTGCTGGACTGGCTCAACTCGACCTGCATGGTGCTGTGATCACAGGAGACGCCATGTTGGCAGAGCCAATGTTTGCCCAGCGCAACCTGTCTGTTGAGGTGGTAGAAGGTGGGGGAGACTACCTGTGGAAGGTAAAGGATAACCAGCCCCAGTTGCTCGAAGATATCCGTCTGCTGTTCGACCCGCCACCCGCAAGCAAGACTGAAGCCTCTCTCTTTCCTGTGCCAGCCGACCTGCAGTGGGCAAGCAGCACCAACAAAGGACATGGACGAGTGGAGGAGAGGCAGATATGGGTGAGCAGTCTGCTCAAAGGCTACTCGGATTGGCCTTATCTGGAGCAAGTGTTCAAGCTCAAGTGCCGAGTGGAGGACAGGCTGGGACAGATACGTGAGACAGTGCATTATGGAGTAACCAGCCTGCCATGCACGACAGCCTCTCCACACAGGCTCCTACAGGTAGTGAGAGAGCATTGGGGAATAGAGAATGGTCTACATCACCGAAGGGACGTGAGCCTGGATGAAGACCATTCTCAGGTGAGATTGGGTGGTGCCCCACGTGTGATGGCTACACTCAATAGCGTTGTGGTGGGGCTGGTTGTTCACCACGCACGCTGTGCAACAGACAGCGCTGCCAATCTACCTGCTGCACAGCGTGCCTTCCACTATCGCCTTGATCGCGCTCTATGGTCTTATCAATACCGCCATGGCCACCCGCACACCCACAGCCGCCACCGGCCACACTACTTGCGTCTGGTACCCACTCAATCTATTGCTGGGGCTGCCTAGATGACTTTGCATCAGCCCTGATCAAGGCACATAAAGGGCCCTATACCCTCAGCTGGGCTTCTCCTCACGCGGACAGATAGCGGCATGGGCTATCAAAAAGGGGCTGGTGCAGTAGGATTCTTCCTATACCCGCACGTCGAAACGGGGGATTGCCTGGGGTCTGGAGTCGTTTGGCCCCTCAGACAGCACGGACTGCTTGCGGTCGGGCCGCCTGGTATAGTTGAGCCTTGAGAGGAGATTAGCGAGAGCTTCAAGGCTGGCGAGGTTGTTGGCTGGAAGGAAGTCGTCCACGTATTGAAGGGCGGCAGCCATGCCCCGCGTGAGGGGCCGGTACCCGCGCACGCCAAGCAGGGGGTTCAGCCAGATGAGGCGGAAGGACACCCGCTGAAGGTGGGCCATCTCGGAGGTTAGTAGGGCCGGGTCACCCCGATCCCAGCCGTCGCTGATGATGCACACCACCGCCCCGTGACCGAGCACCCGGCGCGCCCACTTTGTGTTAAAAGTGCGCAAGGCCTCGCCCAGGCGGGTACCGCCCGACCAATCGGTGACATGCCGGGACACTTCGGAGAGCGCCCGATCTACGTCGCGCATTTTCAACTGCCTGGTGATGCGGGTGAGCCTGGTGCCAAAGAGAAAGACCTCGGAATTGACGACACCGCGATGGAGCGTGTGGAGAAAGTAGAGAAACATGCGGGTGTAGGGAGCCATCGAGCCGCTGACATCGCAAAGGACCACCAGGGGCCGGGGCTTGCGGCGCGGGCCAAGAGTGAGCAGACGATAGGCAACCCCCTCCGTGCGCATAGCGCGGCGCACGGTGCGGCGAAAATCGAGCCTGCGGCCGCGGCGCACGGGGGCAAGGCGGCGGGTGCGGCGCATCCCAGGCTCCCATTCCCAGGTCGAAAGGAGCAGCCTGGCCGACGTAAGCTCCTCCTCGGTAAAGCTGGCGAAATCAATATGCCGCAACCGTTCTTGAGCACTATACAGCAGCATCTGGCTCACCTCGTCCAGCAGATCATCGGGGTTTGCCTCGTCCGAGGCATCGCTACCGCTGTCCATCAGCGTGGTCCGCTCGATCATCGGCAAGATATCGGGCCGGCGCATTGTTTGGTCGGTTTGCTGCTCAGGCTGTGCCCTGATCATGCCGTTGGAGGAATTGAGAGAGCCTGTGTCGGAGGGGATAATGATCTGGCGGGTGCGGCCCCAGAACTGCCGGAATGTCAGGTCGAATCGAGGCAGGTCCTCTTTGCGCGAGCAGAGAAGGGCACGGGCGGCAAAGTAGATCGTATCGCGGTCGGCGGGGTCGAGCGCGGGGAGGATGCGAAGGAGGTCTTGCACCTGGCCTGGGGAGAGTTGAACGCCGTTTCGCTTGAGAAGACGCCCGAACTCGATCCATCGCCGGGCAAGCTTATTGCCCAGCTTCTCAAGGGCAGGATTATCGGAGGGATGAAGCGGCGCGGAGCCGTTACTGGCCGGCGGTCGTGCCATGCTCCAGTGCCTCCCTGGATGCTGCCGTCACCAGGGCATCGAGCGATTGGCCTCGCACCAGTTCTATATCTTCCTGGTGCTTGAGCAAGGCACCGAGAGTGTCGGCAACTACCTGAACGGTGAGAGTCTGCTGGTCGAGGGCCAGCAGAGCAGCCGCCCAATCGAGGGTTTCGGCCACACCGGGCAGCTTGTAGAGGTCCATGTGGCGCAGCTGCTGAACGAGGCCGACCACCTGCAGAGCCAGCGTCCGGGGCGTGCCGGGAAGACGAGCGTCGAGCACCGCAAGCTCTTTGTCGAAAGTGGGATAGTCGATCCAGTGGTAGAGGCAGCGGCGCTTGAGGGCGTCGTGTATCTCGCGGGTGCGGTTGCTGGTGATCACCACGGCAGGTGGTTGCTTGGGACGGAATGTGCCAACCTCCGGCACGGTAACCTGGAAGTCGGATAGCAACTCCAGGAGGAAGGCCTCGAACTCTTCATCGGCGCGATCAAGCTCGTCTATCAAGAGCACAGGGCGTCCCTCGCCCCGGTAGGTGACGGCCTGAAGCAGTGGGCGCTCTATCAGGAAATCGGGGCCGAACAGGTGCTGCTCCTCCAGTTGGGTAGCCGGGGAGTGAAAGTCTGCTATCTGGCCCGCCTCGCCTGTGCCTTGAGCGCCACGGATGCGCGCCTCCAGCAGGCGGATATGCATCATCTGCCGGGCGTAATTCCACTCATAGACGGCGGTGCTGACATCAAGGCCCTCGTAGCACTGAAGCCTGATCAGGTTGGTGCCCAGCATCAAAGCGAGGGTCTTGGCGACCTCGGTCTTGCCAACGCCCGCTTCCCCCTCAAGGAAGAGGGGTTTGGGCAGGGTGAGGCTGAGAAAGAGAGAGGTGGCAAGCCCTCGCTCCGCCACATATTTGTGTTGAGCGAGGGCTTCTTGTACATCGTTTACTGATGAGAACATAGGTTGTTGATCTTACTTACGCTCTACCTTTCGCGGTTTCTACGGCGCGGGTGGCGACTACTTCGGCCAGGTGTTTGCGATAGTCAGCCGAACCGAATAGGTCCGACATCCAGTCTACATCCATTGCGCCGATCGTGCCAACAGCACCCTTGAGATCGTTGTCGGCCAGGCGGGTGCCTTTCAGAGCGTTCTCGGCATCGGTCAGGCGGAACGGCCTGGCAGCCGCACCCGTTATTCCGAGGGCTATGTCGCTGCACGTGCCGTCACCATCGAGCGAGACAACGGCGGCAACACCCACAAGCGCGTAGTGTGACGCTTTGTTGCGCACCTTTACGTAGGCCGAGCCTGCGTTGCCTGTGGACCTGGGCACGCGGATGGAAGTGATGATCTCGCCTGGCTCAAGAGCCGTGGTAAAGAGATCGATGAAGAAGTCGCCTGCGGCGATCTCACGGCTGTTGGTGACGATTGTCGCGCCGAGGGCAAGGACGGCTGCCGTGGCGTCGGCTGCGGGGTCGGCGTGGGCGATGCTGCCGCCCAGAGTGCCCCGCGCCCGTACCTGGGCATCGCCGATTGAGCGGGCCATCTCGGCCAGCAGCGAGCAACCGTCGGCTATATCGCCGTTGGTGTGCACCTGGTAGTGGGTCGCCATCGAACCGATCTCAAGCGAGCCGTTGCTGGCACGTATCTCCTTTAGCTGGGAGATGCGGCCCAGGTCAACCAGCAGAGTTGGCGCGGCAAGGCGCAACTTCATCGTAGGGATCAGGCTGTGACCGCCCGCCAGCAGCTTGGCATCATCGCCGCCGTCGCGGAGCGCGCTCAAGGCTTCGTCCAGCGTGCCGGGGGCCACGTAATCAAATTCCTTAGGTATCATGTTATCCTCCGGGTTGGGTTCGTAGTTCCTGGTTCCAAGTTCCAAGTTGATGGTAGTCGGTAGTCGGTAGTCGGTAGTCGGATCTTCGGGCTAAATACTCGCCACTCGCCACTCGCCACTCGCCACTCGCCACTCGCCACTCGTCACTCGTCACTCGTCATCATGAATTTATGGCACGCCAGACCTTTTCAGGGCGGAGGGGCATATCGATGTGCTTCACGCCGAGGTCGCTGAGGGCATCTACTACGGCATTGACGATCACGGGGGTGGAGGCGATAGTGCCAGCCTCGCCCACGCCTTTCACGCCGAGCGGGTTGACGGGCGAGGGGGTGATGGTCGCGCCTGTTTCGATGTTGGGTAGGTCGCTACTGAAGGGCACCGCGTAGTCCATGAGGGAGCCTGTGATCAACTGCCCTTCCTCGTCGTACACAACCTCTTCCCACAACGCCTGGGCAATACCCTGCGCCACACCGCCATGCACCTGTCCATCGACAATCATGGGGTTGATCACGTTGCCGCAATCGTCCACCGCGATGTATCGCAAGATGGTGGTTTCGCCGGTCTCGGTGTCTACATCTACCTCGGCGATATGGACGCCGAAAGGATAGGTAAAGTTTACAGGGTCGAAGAAAGCCACCTCGCTGAGGCCCGGTTCCAGGCCTTCTGGGAGGTCGTGGCCCGTATTGGCTGAGAGGGCGATATCTTCGAAGGAGACCGAACGCTTGACGGTGGGTGGTTGCGCGGCGGCTTCGGGCGTCTGCAATTTACCGCCCGCCACTAGGTCTTCGTCCAACGGCAGACCGCGCACTGTGATAATACCGTCGTGGATCTCCAGGTCTTCGGGAGCCACCTCTAGCTGGTGGGCCGCGATCTTGAGCATCTTGTCGCGCACCTTGATGGCGGCATTGTTCACCGCCGTGCCGTCAACCGCCAGGCTGCGGCTTGCAAAGGTGCCGGTGCCGGTCTGGATCATGCCGGTATCGCCCTCGAACACGCGCACTTTGCTGTGGTCGATGCCGAGTTGCTCGGCGGCTATCTGTGCCCAGCTTGTGAGGTGGCCCTGGCCGTGGCCGCTGGCGCCTGCGAACACCTCCACGGTGCCTGAGCGGTCGACTCGAACGGTGGCGCTGCCAAAAAGCTGGTTCCGCACGCCGAGGCCGGCCGTGGCTTGCCCAGGACCCCAACCCGCGATCTCCACGTAGGCCGCCATGCCGATGCCGCGCCGCACGCGTGGGTTGCCGCCATTGATCTCGTCGCGGCGCGCCTTCATGCCTGCGTAATCGGCCATCTGGAGCGCCTTGTCGAGGGTTGGCACGTAGTTTCCGCTGTCATAGGCAAGACCGGCGGAACTGGTGAAGGGCCAATCTTCTTCCTGCACGAAGTTCTTGCGGCGCACCTCTGCCGGGTCCATCCCGATCTCGTCGGCGAGCATATCGACCGCACGCTCGATGGCGTAGGTGGCTTCGGGCCGGCCCGCCCCGCGATAGGCATCCACAAAGAGGGTGTTGGTGTAGCCCACGTGGATGTCTACCTGGAAGCCGCTCAGCTTGTAGTTGCCGGGGAGCATCAGCCCCGCGAGGACCGGAAGACCGGCGGCGAAGAATCGGCAGTAGGCCCCAATGTTTGCGTAAAGCTTGACCCGAAGGCCCAGGATCGTGCCGTCACGCTTGGCGGCTATCTCGACGTAGTCGACTATGTCGCGCCCATGAACGGTGTTTTGCAGGTTTTCCTGGCGCGTCTCGATCCATTTGACCGGCCTGCCCGTGACTATCGCCATGAGGGGCACAATGAAGTCTTCGGGGAGGATGTTGAGCTTGGAGCCGAAGCCGCCGCCCACATCGGGCGCGATCACGCGGATATTGTTCTCAGGGATGCCGAGCATCCCGGCCAGGTGGTGCTTGGTGAGGTGGGGAGTCTGGGTGCTGGACCAGATGGTAAGCTCGTTCATCGGCTTGTTGTACTGGGCCACGATACCCCGCGTTTCGATGGAGACGGGCGCAAGCCTCTGGTTCACCAGGCGCTGGGTGACCGTCACTTCGGCATCGCGGAAAGCGGCCTCGATATCGCCGGTGGTCACGCTGAACAGGTATGCCTGGTTGGTGCCCAGGCTTTCGTGCAGGATGGGTGCGCCATCTTTTAGGGCATCCTCGATGTTGGTGACGGCAGGCAGCGGATCGTAATCGACATTCACCATATCAAGGGCATCTTCGATGCGATAGCGGTCATCAACCGCCACCGCCGCCACAGGCTCACCTACATAGCGCACCACATCGGTCGCCATCGCCCAGTGTTCGGGGGCTTTCAAATCGGCGGGTATAACCCAGGTGATGGGCAGGGGCGATTTCTGGTGGGCGCGCACATCGGCTCCCGTAAGTTTGCCTCTTACCCAGGACTGCCCATCGAGGGCAGACATATCGATGTTCTTAATACGAGCGTGGGCGTACTGGCTGTGCACAATACCCACGTAAAGCATGCCGGGGAGCTTGATGTCATCGACATAGGTGCCTGCCCCGGTAACCAGCTTGGGGTCTTCATGCCGTCGCACGCTCGCGCCAACCATGTTGCCTATAGCCATGTTAGACCTCCTGATTGAAATGCGGTGTTCGGAATGAGAAGTAACTGCGTACTTCGTATTGCGTACCGCGTACTTCGTAGTGCTTACTTACTCGTCACTCGTCGTCACTCGTCGTCACTCGACTACCGAGCCGGCATCATTTCGCCTCGCGACGAGGCTTCGGTGACATCCTGCCCGGCGGCGGCGCGCACGGCTTTCACTATATTGTGGTAGCCTGTGCAGCGGCAGATATTGCCTTCGAGGCCATGCCTTATCTCCTCCTCCGAAGGATTGGGGTTATCCTTGAGGAGGGAGGCGGCAGACATGATCATACCTGGGGTGCAATAGCCACACTGGAGGCCGTGGTGCTCCCAGAAGGCCGCCTGGAGGGGGTGCATCTCACCGGGCGTGGAGGCAAGCCCTTCGATGGTGGTGACTTCGGCCCCATTAGCCTGCACCGCGAACATGGTGCACGACTTGACCGCCTGGCCGTTGAGGTGGACCGTGCAAGCGCCGCACTGGCTGGTATCGCAGCCTATATGCGTGCCTGTAAGGTCGAGATTCTCGCGCAGGTAGTGCACCAGGAGGGTGCGCGCCTCGATCTCGCTCTCGTGCTTCGTGCCGTTGACCGTAAGAGAAATCTTCTGCTTCACGATAGAACCTCCTTGTCTAAATAGCCCTCCATCGGACAGTGACAGTTATTGACCTGCCATAATCGAGAGACCGTGCCACCGGCGGGGTTGAAGCACGGGCGAAGCG
Organism: uncultured Chloroflexia bacterium; assembly: GCA_963797095.1. Lineage (GTDB taxonomy): Bacteria > Chloroflexota > Chloroflexia > QHBQ01 > JADMIH01 > JADMIH01. The sequence goes on from CAWCNY010000003.1 coordinate 504,034, forward strand.
TCGTCTATTCTATTGTCGGGAATCCTTGAAATTAGGTGGGCGATGGGGCGGGAAGAGCCCCAGGAGCAGGGACATGTGGGCAACAAAGGCAAAAATACCCAGCATGAATGAGGAAGGCTCCGTGGGACCTGTTTCGTGCGCCCGGTAGTGAGTCATCATAGCACAAAAGCCAAGCACGCGCAACGCTCATTGAGAGTGGGATCAAGGTCAGATTCTGTGGGTTTAAAAGAAGAATTCTACTCTGCCTCAGGCTGGATTTCGGTGCACCACTGAGATGGAATCTGTTGTATAATGGCATCCGGGATCGCTTTGTGAAAGGGGTAACAAAGTCATGATGAAGATCGACACCAATAATGAAGCCGCCCTTCAAGCTGTAACCGAGCATTTACGCCAGTACGACACCCTGATCCTGGCAACCTCCGAGCGTGGACAGCCCTGGACGGCCGGCGTCTTCTTCGCCCACGAGGTCAGGCCCAACGGCAGGATTGTGCTCTATGCGACGATGATTCAAGGCTCCCGGAAGGTAGATACTTTGCGGAGAAATCCGAAGGTCGGGTTCTACGTCGGCCCGCGTGAGCCTTCCAAATGGCTGCAAGGATCGGGGCGCGCGGTCATAGCCCGCAACGCGGAGCTAATCGAGCAGGGCAAATCTATAGTGCGCGAGCAGGCTCCAGCTGCCGGGATGTTCATCGACCATGTGCCCGTTCATGTAGTGCGCATCTTCGTTGAACAGGCGCAGCTCACCGACCTGCCAGGGAGGTATAAAGCGGAACTTTACAACAGCGACTTGCCGAAGCCCGATGAAAGCCGCAAAGAGAAGGTAATACGCATCGTCAAGCGGCTGGACAGGGCGACCCGCGCGCAGGCGCTGCCTGTGATGGCGCTGCCTGTAGCGCTCGGAGCGGCGCTGTCGTGGCAAGACGGGTATCGCTTCCGCCCGGCAGCTTTCGCCTTAACCGCCATAGGAGCGGCAGCCGCCCACCTGGCGGCTAACGTGACCAACGACTATTTCGACTATGAGGAAGGCACCGACGAGCGAGCGTCAATCGAGCCTGGGGCGGTCGATACGAGCAGCGGAATCCTGATAAGGGGGGACATGAGCCAGGGCGAGGTCAAGCGCCTGATGTGGGGTCTATGGGGCACGGCGCTCGGGTCGGGCGTGGCGCTGGCGGCGCTATCGGCCCCGGCGGTGCTTGCTCTGGGGGCGGCGGGGTTCGCGCTGGGCTATTTCTACGTGGCCCCTCCCGTCAAAGTCGGATACATAGGGCGTGGGTTGGGCGAGGTCGATGTGCTGTTATCGTTCGGGGTCCTGCCGGTGCTTGGTAGCTACTACGTGCAAAGCCGCAAGCTCTCGTGGAAGCCGGTCATAAGCTCGCTGCCGCTCGGCCTGCTGACCACCGACGTGTTGTTCAACCATCACTTCCTGCACTCGCAGAGCGACCGCGCCTCCGGCAAGATGTCGCCGGTAGCCGTGCTGGGAGAGAGCGAGGCGGCCAAAGCATCCGCCGGGATAGCTAAGGCAGCCTTCGCTTCGATGGTGGTCGGAGTGCTGACGAAATCGCTCCCCTTGATGTCGCTGGCGGCGATCTCTGCGGCCCCTAAGCTACTAGGGGCAATTGACAAGGCAGGCAGGGAAAAGAACCTCCGCGCCTATGGCGAGCTAATGGCATCAACCATGGAGGCCACATCGAAAGCGGGCGGCGTGCTTGTGGGCGCTGCAATCCTATCGGGGGTGCTACGCAGGCTCACGCGCAAGAAAGGCGCATAAGGATGGCCCCTGAAACGGGAAGCCATCCGGTGGAGAGGAACCGCTCTGGAGGGCCACCACTGGCTATTTTCGCAACGCGTGCGCGACCTCAGCCCCGATGAATGGGGAGCGCAATTGGCGAGAAGCGATCAGTAGATAAAAGGGATAAGACGCCACGTGCGGTGAGAGTAGGCCGGGTACTCCTGCGGGAAGGCGTCAGATAGCATAGCTTCTTCTGTTTGTATGCGATAACGGTAGGCTCGTCCGAGGATGATGGTAGCAAGCGCGGCCACAATCCTGTTTGACGAGGCGATGCCTCCGCCAATTCCCAATAAGAGAACGCCAAGATAACCGGGGTGGCGAACCAGGCTATATGGGCCTACCGTAATAAGGTGCTGGCTCTCGTCGGTTCGGAGGGTGCGAGTGTAGTAGGCTCCCAGCACGCGGCTGGCCCACACGCGGATTGCCAGGCCAGCAAGCATCACGGCGACCCCACCCCACGCGGCCTTCTCATTGCGAGAGCGTCCCAGATGCACCCGGTTCAGGAAAGGCGCGGCCACTAGAGCTATGATCGTTGAGCCGAGGGCCGAGCCAACTACCCGCCTGCTTCCTTTGTCCTCCTGCCCGCCTTGCCAGGTCCTGGCGTTCTGGCCCTGCCGCAAAAGGCGCTCTACGGCAATGAAACAGCCGACAAGAGTATATGCAACGTGAATGGGACGCAGTTGAGACATAGTGTAATGTGTATTCAGCGAGCAGGTTCAGTTTAGGCGTTGCTTTGCGCGTCCGCAGATACGAGGCCAACGCGCACGGCGTAGAGGGCGGCCTGGGTGCGGCTAGGCACGCTCAGTTTGCCCAGGATGTTGCTCACGTGGGTTTTGACAGTCTTTTCACTGAGGGTCAGGGCCTGGGCGATCTCTTTGTTGGAGTTGCCCTGGGCAAGCAAGCGCAAAACATCGGTCTCGCGCTCGCTGAGTGGTTCGGGGCTTTCGGGGGCGCGCACTTCGCGCATGAGGGTGGCGGCGGCCTGAGGAGAGAGTTGCACCTGCCCGGCGGCGGCGGCTTTGATAGCCCGGCATAGCTCGTCGGCCTCGGTGTCTTTGAGCAAATAGCCAATTGCGCCAGCGCGCACAGCACCTACCACCTTGGAATCTTCGAGGACGCTGGTGAGGGCGATCACTTCGGTGTCGGGCAGGTCGCGGCGTATGTGCCCGATGGCCGTGATCCCGTCCATTTTGGGCATCAGTAGGTCCATCAGCACCACATCGGGGGTGAGCTCGTGGGCCATATGCACCGCTTCCTGGCCATCGGAGGCCTCACCTATGATCTCGAAATCGGGATCGAGACCCAGGAAGGTGCGCAAGCCTTTGCGGACTACGCTGTGATCGTCAACTATCAGGACACGGATAGCCATGTGTGACCTTTATCTGGAATGCGGCCTGGCACCTGACCTGGAATTTCACTAACAGACGAGGAAAGACTGGGTACAAGCGAGAGGTCGCAATCGAATGCTGGCAGGCTTATACACCCACACAGTATAAGGAGTAATCTGCCGAGGATCGTACCATATTGCGTGCCGGTGCGCAACCGGCGCTACATCTTTTGGAGTAGTGGAAGGCTAGGACTTAAGTTGTGAGGGCCTTGATACGTCTGCCTGCTGTGCCTGGCACCGACTGTGGCTATACTCAATATAGATGGTACCGGCGGGTAATAGTGCCGGAGACCATACTATTAGGCAAGAGGCATAAGGTGAGCGGACGAACTTGTGCTTGATCAGGAGTTGATATGGGCTCAGGAAATAGAAAGGCTGTAATGATCACTATGTTATTGGTGGACGATCAACCCGCAGTGTTGCAGGCTTTGCGTGAGTGCTTCGCGCTTGAGCCGGACCTGAAAATAGTGGGAGAAGCGGAAGACGGGGAGGCCGCGCTCGCCCTGGCACGTGACCTCCACCCCGATATTATGCTGACCGATATTGCGATGCCGAATATGGACGGCATCGCGGCTACCGAGGCAATACAGAGGCTTTCGCCAGACACGAAGGTTGTGATTTTGACAGTACACGACAACAAAGCAATGCGAGTGCAGGCGTTCGCCGCCGGCGCGGTGGCGTTCATAGCCAAGCATGAGCCTGCCGAGACGTTGCTGGATGCGATACACAAGGCGGTAGGCAGCATTGAGACAGACGAAGGGCGAAAGACGGAGGACGAGTGAGTATTGCGTACTGCGTATTCCATAATCCTCCGACTACCGATTACCATCAATCAGGAACTTGGAACTTGGAACTTGGAACTACCGACTACCGACTACCTTCATCCCCCGAATAGAGTAAAATAGAAGGACATTTCTATCGCGCTCTTGAGTGATCCTTTGCAGAGCGTGGCTGGAAGGATTTGTATATGTCCCGTGCTGTAGAGGGGCGAGCTAACTCCTCTGAAGAGGCATTTAGTCCCGCTGACGATAGCTACCGCCACTTGATAGACTCGCTTGGCGGTCTGATCTGGGAATTTGACGCACGAACAATGCGATACACGTTCGTGAACAAGGGTGCGGAGCGATTGCTTGGCTACCCGGCCACGCGATGGATCGATGAGCCTGGGTTCTGGCTGGACCACGTCCACCCGGAGGACCGCGAGCGCGCAGTCAAGACACGCGCCGAGGCAATAAGGGATGGACGGTCGCACGATTCCGAGTACAGGATGATAGCGGCAGATGGCCGGGATGTATGGCTCCGCGAGCTTGTGACGGTAGTGGTCAAAGACGGCGTGACGGTCAAACTGCGAGGGATGCAAGCCGAGAGATCACAGCGCATCCAGGCTCTTGAGACTCTGAGGGAGAAAGAAGAGCAGTATCATAGGGTGTTCGAGGCCACTACGGATGGCCTGGTAGTGAACGATTGGGATGGCAATGTGGTCGAGGTCAACCCGGCCTTCCACAGGATGCACGGCTACACCCATGATGAGATGGTGGGGATTGACCCCAGGAAGTTCGTGCACCCCGACTACCACGAGCACTTGAGGAGCTTTTTCGAGACGGTCAAGGATGGGCATCAGTTCTACACGCGGGCTATGGACATCCGCAAGGATGGCACCGCTTTCCATATCGAGGTGTACGGGGTGCCGTTCCTCTACAACGGCAAACCGCATATACTCGGCATCCTGCGCGATATTACCGAGCAGGTAGAGGCTTACGAGCTGCTCAGGCTCGAAGAGGAGCAGTACCGCGCCGTGTGGGAGGCCACCACCGACGGCCTGGCAATCGCCGAGATGACGATGGGCACGATAGTGGAGGTCAACCCCGCGTTTGCCCGCATGCATGGCTACACCGTCGAGGAAATGGTGGGCATGCACCCGACGGCATTCGTGCATCCTGACGATTACGAGGTACAAGCAGAGTTTGTGGAGAAGGCCAGAAGGGGAGAGCGGGCCCACGCCGAGGGTAAGGACGTTCGCAAAGACGGCACGTCTTTTCCTATAGAAGTCTATGCGGCCCCGTTCATGTATAACGACCAGCTTCACATCCTCGCGATAATGCGAGATATTACTGAGCGATCACGGGCCGAAGAACAGCTAAGACTCAAAGAGGAGCAATACCGCTCGGTGTGGGAAGCTACGAGCGATGGCCTGGCTATCGCCGACCTGGACGCCAACGTGGTCGATGTGAACCCGGCATGGTGCAGGATGCACGGCTACACCCGCGAAGAGATGATGAAGTTGCACCCGGTCGATTATATCCACCCGGATAGCCTGCATCTGTTCGCCGATTATTATGATAAGGTGAGAGCCGGAGAGCGGTTCCAGACCGAGGCCGTGGATGTCCGTAAGGACGGCACACCCTTCAACGTGGAAGTGCACGAAGAGCCGATCATGTACAACGGCAAGCGCCACACTCTCACGATCCTGCGCGATATCACCGAGCGAGCGCAGGCGCGCGAGCTGTTGGAACAGCGTGTGGAAGAGCGTACGCGGGAGCTATCGACGCTGTTGGAGGTGTCGGCCAATGTAGCGTCTACATTGGAGTTGAAACCGCTTTTGAGCCGTATTCTCGAACAGCTGAAGGAAGTTGTGAGCTATAGCCGAGCCTCCATCACTGTGGGCGACAAACCTGAGGTGGCGTGGGACAAAGAGCGACTGGGTGAGGCCACGGTCACCAGCGTGAGCGCCTGGGGCGACCCAGATTTGCAGGAGCCTGTGCCCGATCACAAGCCTGCTTTCCTGGGAGAGGTAGACGAGGTTGGCACCAACCTGCAAGAGGGCAGGACGTACATAGTGCACGACGTTCACGAAGCCTCTGTACCTCTGCAACAAATGGTGCTACACACCCTGGAGAACAATGACCCGGCAACCATCGAGAGCCTGCTGAAGGAAGAACACTCGATCCTGTTCGTGCCGCTTGCTCAGAAAGGAATCACGATAGGCGGGATGACGCTCCGGCACAAGAAGCCAGGATATTATACCGAGCGGCACGCCAGACTGGCTATGGGTATAGCGAGCCAGGCGGCTATCGCCATAGAGAACGGGCGGTTGCTGGTGCAGGCCCACGAGAAGGCCGCGCTTGAGGAACGGCAAAGGTTGGCCCGCGAGTTGCACGATTCGGTCACGCAATCGCTGTTCAGCATCAACCTGATCGCCCGCAGCGTAGAGGTGATGCTCCAGCGCGAAGGCACGCACTCGCCTGAGACCCTGGAGAAGATGTCGGATCTCAGGCAGCTAACGCAGGGGGCGCTGGCCGAGATGAGGGCGCTGATATTCGAGTTGCGGCCCGGCGCGCTGGAGGAAGAAGGGCTGCTGCAAGCTATCCGCAAGCACGCCGCAGCCGTGCAGGGCCGTGAGCAGTTGCAGGTGGAGGTGATAGCGGTCGAATCTCAGATCCCGCGCCTGAAACCTTCCGCCGAAGAAGCATTGTATAGAATAGCCCAGGAATCGCTGCACAACATAGTCAAGCACGCCAAGGCAACCAGGGTCGAGGTCTGCCTGGTGGTAGTAAAAGATGAAAGCGATGGCGGATCGCTGGTATTGCGAGTGGCCGATGATGGGATCGGGTTCAATACGGGCGAGGTACCGTCTGGGCACATGGGCCTGGGCACAATGAGCCAGCGCGCCTCTGCCCTCGGCGGTACGTGCACGATCGAAAGCACACCCGGCAAGGGCACCGTCGTTGTAGCGCGCATACCGCTCATGGAGTGGCAGGTATAGGTGTTGATGGACGAAGGACGAAGGACGAACGACGAAGGCTCTGATCCAGGCCAAAATCGTTCGATTTCGTCGCCTGTCGTTCGTCCTTCGTCTTTCGCCGTAATTCTCCGAATTGTCGGCAGCCTGCTTGTAATCGGCGCTTTTCTTTGGGCGCTGTGGGGCCAGGCAAGTGAGATCACTTCACATAGCTGGCAGATCGCCCCGATCTGGATCGTTGTAGCATTTGTCCTGGCGCTGGCACGCGGACCGCTGATCGTCTACCCCTGGTGGCGCATCGTGTATGCCTGGGGCTATGGCCTTGATTGGTGGAAGGGGGTGCGTGTCTACTTCCATTCGGGGCTGGCGCGCTACATCCCCGGCCAGTACTGGTTTGTATTAAGCAGGGCCTTACTCGCCGAGCGCGAAGGCGTGCCCAAGCGCGTGACCGCCGCCTCGACGCTTGTGGAAACGCTGCTGGTGACCGGGGCAGCGGCTGGGGTGGCGTTGGTCGGATTGCAGCAGGTGCCCGGCTGGTCTGAGGGGGTACAGATCCTCCTCATGTTGGGGGCGATTGCCGCGCCCCTGTTGTTGGTGGCGCTGGTGGCCTCGCCACAGGCGGCGCGGGTGTGGGGCAGATTGGCCCGCCTGCTGAAGTACGAGTTGCCCCGCCCGCGCCTAGCATGGGAGGACGCGAGTTGGGCGGTGGTCACGTCCCACGGCAACTGGGCCTTGTACGGGATGGTGGCCGCCTTTGCGCTGGCAGGCGTGGGAGGAGATGCAGTCGTGTATCTGGCGCAGTTCCCGGCAGTGATAGGCTGCTTCTGTGCAAGCGTGCTGGGAGCGGCAGTGGTGTTGTTCGTTCCTCAAGGTATAGTGGTACGCGAAGGGGTGTTTGTCTTCCTGTTGAATGGCCTGTTAGGCGTTCCGGTCCCCGAAGCGGTGGTAGCCGCAGCCCTGACCCGCCTGATAGCAACCCTGGCCGAAGGAATATGGGCGCTAGTGGCATTACGGTTCTGACAAAATGCCCTTCCTGGTACACGAAGATACGAAGAAGGACGAAGGATCGAAGGCACTGGAGGATTGTCATGGAAATAGATAGGGTCCCCTTACGATGAAATTTTCGATCCCTTCGTGCTCTTCGCGCTACTTCGTATCTTCGCGTACCAGTCTTGGTGTACCAGGCAAACTTACCCTGTGTGGAACTTTCCACCGGCAGCCTGCGTCATATAATGGGAACGTGATTGCGACGTTACTCGCGTGAGCCTTGCGGTTCGCGGCTCGCTTGACTATTCGGAAAGAGAACATGGTGCCCCTGGAGGTACAAACCTATGGCTATGGACACTAATGGACCGGCAAATCCAACGCAACCCTCGGATGGCGAGAAACCTGAAGCGTCGAATCTGCCTATGCTTGTGGGGCTGGGAACCGCCCTGGTCGCCATTATTGCCGTCACTATCTGGGCTATCACGCGACAGGCGAACCCGGGCATTGTCGAACCGGAGCCGTTCCTGACACCCACACCGGGAGTGACAGCCACTAACGTGGCGCAGTTGTCGCCAACGCCTTTTGCAGGGGCGGCAACCTTCACGCCTGAGGCAAGCTCGGTGATTTCCGGGCCTCATGTATTGGGCATCACCGCCGGGGTGGGCATGAGCCGTGGGGATATCGCAGGCCCAGCACAGATCGCGGTGCTCTTCTCGGATGATATGGACCAGGCGTCGGCGCAGTCGGCATTCTCGGTGGAGCCTGCGGTGCAGGGCGATTTCAAGTGGCAGGAGCGAACGCTCTTCTTCACGCCTGAAACATCCCTGCAGCCCGCCACCGACTACACCGTTAATGTAAGTAAGGACGCCAGAACCAGGGGAGGCGCGCTGCTGGCCGCGCCCATGCAGGTTGGCTTCAAGACAGCGCCTGCGCCGTCCATCCTGCGCACTCTACCCACCACCGGCGCGAGTGAGGTGCCAACCGATGTGGTGGTCACGATTTCGTTCAACCGCCCAATGATCCCTCTCACCGCGCTTGACAGCCAGCCCGACCCCTCGCAGTGGGTCACGATCTCGCCGCAGGTGGCGGGGCGATGGGTGTGGCTCGGCACGGCAGCAGTGGGCTTCCGTCCTGACAAAAACAACGGCTTCGCGCCCGCCGCCAATTACACCCTTGAGGTAAAGGCGGGCTGGCCCGATGCTACAGGCGTTACGCTGGCCCAGGGCACGAGCGCCACTTTCACCACCATCAAGCCCGCCATCCTGAGCGTCAGCCCCTACAACGGCGCGGGCAGCGTCATGATCGACCAGCCGTTGGTTATTCGCTTCAACATGCCGATGGGCCACGCGACCCAATCGGTCTTCTACCTCAGCAAGCAAGCGGGCGGCGACGCTGTAGCAGGCATAAGCGAGTGGTCGGCTGACAGCACCGTGATGACATACACGCCGTCAAGCCTGCTCGATTTCAGTACCCGCTATGTGGCGACCTTCCAGCGCGACGTGCAAACCGCTCAAGGGCAATCAAGCGAGCTTGCGGGCGGCGCGCAGACCAACACATGGGACTTCACCACCACCAGCCCCACCCAGGTCTCGTCGCACTACCCCGATAGCTCGGACGGCGCAAGACCGCCATCCAACAGCTTCGGCTTCTCCTTCAACAACCCCATCGCGCCCGACCAATCCCTGGGCCAGTATCTTGAGATCTCTCCGGTGCCTGAGGGATATGTCGGGCAGTTGACCGTCAGCCAATCCGGGGCCTACACCGATGGGGTAAAACTGAAGGCCAACACCACCTACAGCTTCTCTCTGAAAGCCGGGCTGAAGGACAAGTGGGGCTTTGACATACCCGCCACCACCTGGCAGGTGCAGATCGGACCTCTACAGCCATCGTTCAACTTCAAGGGCGGCTCGTTCCAGCCGATCTACTCGGAGGGGCCGACCTTTGTGCAGATCAACGCCGCCAATCTCGCGTCGCTCAGTATGCACCTGAATACGCTCAGCCAGGACGATGTGCGCTCCTTGCTTGCGCGCGGGCTATATTTCGACCCGAACACCGCATTCCCCGGCAATGGTGTACGCGACTGGACCTTGCAGGTGCCCGGCGGGGCCAAAGTCGACGAAACCACCACCTTCTACAACACGATCTCGCGGGACGGCAACGGCGATAGGCTGGCGAAGGGCTACTATCTGCTGTGGGCCACCGCACCCAACCCCTACGACGCCAGCTACCCGCTCTCGGCGGCTACCGTCCTCATCGTGGGGCGGAACGGCGTGGTCAACAAGATCGACCAGCAGGGCAACATGCTGATGTGGGTGGCCGACCTGGGCACAGGCAAACCTACCGGCGGCTACAACCTGCGCGTAGAGCAGCTGCGCTCCGATTACAGCAACAACCAGCCGCAAACGGTGGTCGTGACCACTCAGAAGACGCAAACCGGCGCTGACGGCGTGGCTAAGCTCAAGCTCGACAAGGCTGACAACGTCTTTGTAACAGCAGTGTGGGCCGATGGGGATGACGCCTTGCTGGCGACCACCGGCTGGGCTAATAACATCAACCCCTACCAGTTCGGCATCTCCGGCGCATACGGCGACCAGGGTCTGCGTGCATCTGCCTACGTCGACAGGCCGATCTACAGGCCGGGCCAGACGGTCTACTTCCGGGGCGTCTACAGGCTGGACGACGACGCATCCTATACCTTGCCACCGGCGGGCCAGACGGTGAATGTACGCGCCTGGGTCTATACCTCTCAGGGCCAGACGAGCGTGTACACAGGCACCGCGAGCCTATCGGGCGACGGCACGGCAAGCGGCCAGTTCGTGATCCCGGTGGACGCGCCGGTCGGCAGCTACACCCTTGCGATGTCGAGGCCGGGGGCCGCGCTCGCCGATTACTACGACTACAGCGGGGCTTATACCTCTTTCAGCGTGGAGGAGTACCGCAAGCCCGACTTCCAGGTGAATGTCAGCTCCGATCCTGAGCACGTGAAAGGCGACCCCATCACGGCCACGATACAGGCGGGTTACTATTTCGGCGGGCCGCTCCAGAGCGTGACCACCACTGTGAACCTCCAGGCCAGCGCCTACTACTTCTCCTGGGTTGACCCCGACACGGGCGAGACCTACCAGTTCGGCGAGTACCAGCCCCCGATCTGGCTGTACGACTACTATTACCGCCCCGGCGTCTACCCCACACCTGAGCCGGTGCAGACGTTCCAGGGAGTGACCGACAAAGACGGCGTGATGGTCGCGGATGTGACGCAGTACATCACCACCACCAATGGCAGCAAGTCGGTGCTTATCGAGGGCCAGGTGCAGGACCTGAGCAACCAGGCGGTTGCCAACAGCACCACAGTGGTGGTACACCAGGGCCTCTACTACATCGGCCTGCGCAACGAAGACTATATAGCGACCGCCAAAGTGCCAACCACCATCACAGTGCGTACGGTCGAGTGGTCGGGCAAAGCGATCCAGCCGAACACCACAGTCAACCTGAAGTTCGTGCGACGCGAGTGGGTGGCCCCCACCGACCCGCAGGGCGAATGGAAGCTTAACGAGGTACCGGTGGGCAACACCACTGTCACCACCGACGCCAGTGGCCACGCCACCTACCTCTTCACGCCTCCCACGGCCGGCGAGTACGGCATCGAGGCCACCGGCACCGATGGCAGGGGCAACCTGATCCGCACCACCACCCAGTTCTACGCATCCGACAGCACGCCGGGCTACTACGTGCCGTGGCGCTATATGAACGACAACGCGGTGCAGTTGGTGGCTGACAAGACCCAGTACGAGGCCGGCGACACGGCTCATATACTCGTGACCTCGCCTTTCAGCGAGTCAACTGCCCTCCTCACCATAGAGCGCGGACACCTGCGCCGCTACCAGGTGATCACCCTGGAGGGCACCGCTCCTACTATAGATGTGCCATTGCAGGATGGCGACCTGCCCAACGTCTACGTTGGCCTCACGCTGCTTGGGCCGGGCAAAGCACCCGACGATGCGCCCAGGGGGTGGGTCAGCCAGGTCAACATGAGGCAGGGCTATGTCAATCTCTCGCTCGACACGTCGGGCAAAGAGTTGCAGGTAAGCGTGGAGCCTCAGGGCAACGGGCCTTTCCTGCCCGGCACCACCAACGCCGTGAAGATAACAACCACGGATAGCTCAGGCAAGCCGGTGCAGGGCGCGTTCTCGCTCGCTGTTGTGGACGAGGCGATCTATGCCCTGGAAGATGGCGGCACGCCCGGCCTGTTCAGCGACTTCTGGTCCGAGCGCGGGCTTGGAGTATCCACGTCCACTAGCTTCACAGCCGGAGATGTCTCGACTTACGGGCGGGGCGGAGGAGGCGATTTCTACAATGCGGGCGCTGTGCCATCGACGGCACCCGCTCCCACCACTGAGGATGCCTCCGCCGGAGCAAAGGACGGGGCAAGCGCTGCCCAGGCCCCTCAGAAGGTGAGAACAAACTTCCAGGACACTGCCTTCTGGATCGCTGAGGTGGCGACCGGCAGCGACGGCACGGCCACGGTGCAGGTGCCTTTCCCCGATAACCTGACCACCTGGCGGCTGACCACTGCCGGGCTGACCAAAGATACATTGGCAGGCGGGGCCAGCGCGCCTATGACCGTCACTCAACCCCTCTTGTTGAGGCCGGTGCTGCCGCGCTTCCTGACCACGGGCGACAACCCTCAGCCGCAAGCTATCATCCACAACAACACAGGCAGCGACCTGGACCTGACGGTTAGCCTGGAGGTGAGCGGCTCAATCGCTCTAGAGAAGGGGCAAGCCGCCGACCAGAACATAACCGTCAAGACGGGCGAGCAAGGCGTGGTGACCTGGAAAGCCACCGTCGATAAGGGCGACACCGCCAGCTTCAGGTTCTGGGTGCGCACCACCAACAAGACCGGGGCCGACTACCACGAGGACGCGGTCGGCATGAGCCTGCCGGTCAAGCCGTTCGCCGCGCCGGAGGCGGTCGCCACCAGCGGCGAGGTGCAGGGGGTACACGGCTTCGAGGGAGTAATGATCCCCTACTCGGTCAACCCGCTGCTTGGAGACCTGACTGTGCAGGTGTCTCCTTCGCTGGCGGCGGCCACCATCGGCAGCCTGATCTACGTGAAAGAGTACGACTGGGAGAGCACCGACGCGACGGTGAGCCGCTTCCTGCCTTTGGTGGTGCTCGAAAAGGTGTATAACGAGCAGGGGCTGAAGACCCCCTACTCTCAGGACATACCGGGCATAGTGTCGAACGCCCTCAAGAGGCTGGCCGAGCTACAGCAGCCCGATGGCGGTTGGGCCTGGTGGGAGCGCGGACCTTCCAACTGGTTCGAGACGGCCTACGTGGTACAGGGCCTGAGCGCTCTGCACGATGCGGGGTACAGCGTATCGACCGACATGGGGAGCATGTTCCAGCGCGGGCGCGACCGGTTGCAAAGCTTCCTGAGCGAGAACAGCACGAGCGGCATCGACCAGACATACCATCTCGATATGAGGGCATACACGCTGTACGTGCTTGCCTATGCGAACGGCGCGCCACCGGAGAGCGAGGCGAGGGACCTGATCAACCAGACCCCACGCCTGAGCGCGCACGCCCGCGCATGGCTGGCGATGGCGCTCGGCAAGATGGGCATGAGCGAGAGCAAGCAGGTGCTCGATAGCCTGGTGTCGGAGGCGCGACAGACAAGCACGCTGGCCCACTGGGAAGAAGGCACGCCCGACTACTGGAGCATGGGCACCGACAACCGCGCTACCGCGCTGGCAATCGACGCGCTGGTAACACTCCAGCCCGACGACCCGATAGTGCAGAAGGCGGTACGCTGGATTATGTCGGCTGAGCGCGAAGGGCACTGGCTCTCCACGCAGGAGACCAGCATAGTGCTGGTGGCGCTGGCCCACTACATGCAGCAGAGCAAAGAGCTTAGCGCCGACTATGTTTTCCAGGTGGACGCCTTCGGCAAGCTGCTTGGGCAGGGGCTCGCCAACTCCACCACCCTCACGCAGACGGCGACCTTCACGCTGCCTGTGTCCGACATGCCTGTGAACACGCTTGGCGATGTGAACCTGTCGCGTAGCAACGACAGCGGCAAGATGTACTACCAGATGTCGCTCAAGTACTACGTGCCGGGCGAGGGGATCAAGTCGCGCAGCGAGGGGCTGGCGATCAGCCGCAGCTACTACAAGATGACCGACGGGGTGGCGAGCGACCAACCTGTCACCGAGGCGCAGGCGGGCGACCTGCTGAAGGTGCGGCTGACCATCGTGGTGCCGGAGACCTCGTACTATGTGCGCGTGACCGACCCGCTGCCCGCAGGACTTGAGGGGGTGAACGGCTCGCTCAACACGACCAGCTTTACCGAGCGCCCACCTGCCCCGGCGGGGATCTTGGTGCCTGACGCAGTGCCGACCGGCGTTGCAGGCTCGTCGCCGACATCCGGCTATCCGGGTTATGACTACGACTACCTCTACTGGCGCTGGGGTCCATTCGACAATGTGGAGATGCGCGACGACAGCACCGTGCTCTTCGCCACCTATATGAGCCCAGGGACCTATGTATATGAGTACTACGCCAGGGCCACCACACCCGGCAACTACATGGACCTGCCCGCCAACGCCGAGTTGCTCTACTTCCCGGACGTATTCGGACGCAGCGACGGCGGGGAGTTCAAGGTAAGGTAACAGCCAGGTGCCCCGGTAATCCTGGAACACGCAGAGGGGGAGGAGGGCGAAGGGCACGTAGGTTAATGGAGTTTGAGATGTGGGTGCCTGGGACTCTGCGTCCCAGGCACCCTCTCTTTTTGCGTACCTTCAGGTAGTTGCGATCCGATTGCGCTGCCTTGCGCGAATGGAGGATTGGACTCGCCCTCCCATACTAAATGACATCAGTGAGACAAAACTGGACAGATTTTGGGGTGTACTTTCGGGTAGTTTTTTGGGATGAAGGTGGTCGATTCCATTCACCCACAAAGCACGCCTAAACCATTCGGCTTATGACCTCGGATGGAGCCACTTGCGCAGTAGTAGGACTAATGAGCTATTGCTGCTAGCAGACTATCGCTTTAGAATGTGAGTAGCAAGAAGTTAGAGCCAAAGTGTGATGAGCACGTCTAAAGGATGAGTTGCAAGTGCAACGGGGCGGGCATCCTGCGCACTTACAAACAGTTTTGGGTGCACAGTTAGCCTCAACACCGGGAATCTTAGAATGCCAACAAATCGACAACGTTTAGGGGGAGCTTTGGTCATCGGACTACGCAAATTGGACCCGCGCCGCAGCCTCAGGGTGCGACTTGGATTCTCACTGGCGGCGCTCTCACTTGTATTTACGATATTGACAGGTATATTCTTCGGCCAGCTAGGTGACCAGCGCGAGCGGGATGTGGCAGGCGCTACACTGGCTGAGCAAGCATTCCACGCAGCCGACAAAATCGACCAGATCATGGTCGAGCGTTACAGGGACCTAGAAGTTGTCTCGGCCGGCGATCTATTTCGGAATGCTGCCCCCTACGCCTCCCGCCGCGCACTCCTTGAGACGATGCAGAATGCCTATCGCTACTACACCTGGCTGGGCCTGCTCGACACCAAAGGGAAAGTAGTGGTGGGCACAGGAGGTTTGCTCGAAGGAGCGGATTTCTCCAGGGAACCGCTTTTTACGCAAGCTCAAACGCATGTTTTTATGGCAGAAGGAGAGATCAACGAACCACCCGGCGACAAGGTGTCCGATCTTGTGGAGGGACCGACCCACCCCACGATGGTATCTGCGCCTGTGTTTGACGCGAACGGGAATTTTGCCGGGGTAATAGGGGCTTATGTCGATTGGGATTGGACGCAGGATATTACGCGCACACTCTCAGATTCGCCTCAGGGTAACGGGCCGCTCGAGATGTTCGTGCTCGGTCGCGACAACTATGTGCTGCTAGGCACACCTGATCTGGTAGGAACACACCTGAACGTCACCTCAACACAAACCGCCCAGGATAGCACGCACAACTATGTGCAGGAGAAGTGGCCTGATGGACGCGAGTATTTGTCGGGCTTGAGCAGCACCGGAGGTTACGAGGATTTCCCCGGCCTGGGGTGGAAAGTACTGGTACGCCAGGATGCGTACAGCGCGCTGGCTGTAGCTCGCAAGTTCGAGGAAATCCAGGCCTGGTTTGGTTTGGCGATGGGTATCATGTGGGCATTGGCAGGGTGGATGCTCGCAAGGCGGATGGCTGGCCCGATGATATCCATAGCAAACGCGGCAAACCGGATACGCAAGGGAAAATCGACCGTCATCCCGAAGGTTAAAGGACGGGACGAAGTGGCGATGCTCGCAAGTTCGCTCAATGAGATGGTGGGGAACATCACCAATCAGGAGCAGGAGCTGAAGGCGCTTAACGACGAGATGGGGCTGGAACTTGACGAGCGCAAGCGAATCGAAGAAGCCTTACGCGACAGCGAGGAGAAGTACCGGGCTTTCGTTGCCTATAGCTCGGAGGGGATAATGCGCGTCGAGGCGGATGCCCCTATACCCACCAACCTGCCCGCAGATGAACAGATCGAGCTTTTCTTCAAGCACGGCTACCTGGCCGAGTGCAACGATGTAATGGCGCAGATGTATGACTTTGCCAGTAGCGATGAGATCATGGGGGCACGGCTCGGCAGCGTGTTCGCAAGGACAGACGAGATCAACGCGATGTACTTGCAGCAGTTCGTAAGGTCGGGATACCGGTTAATTGAAGCCGAGTCGTGCCGAAAGGATCGGGATGGGAACGACAGGCATTTCAGCAACAGCTTTGTGGGCGTGGTACAGGATGGGAAGCTTGTTAGCGTGTGGGGCACACAGCGCGACATCACCGAGCGCAAGGCGATGCAAACCGCCCTGCAAGAATTGGAGATCAAGTTCAGGTCGGTAGCCGAGTCGGCCACGGACGTGATCGCCTCTCTCGACACCAGGGGCAACATAGTGCAGTGGAACCATGCAGCCGAGGTCGCGTTTGGATATTCCGAAGAAGAGATGCTGGGCAAATCGCTGAGCCTGATCGTCCCCGACAACGTCACGCAACTGGAGAACTGGCAAAGAGCCTTGGCCAGGCCCGAGGAGTGGGAGCAGGTGAGGCAGCACCCCATGGAGATGGTGGGCTTGAGGCGCGACGGCAGCGAATTTCCCATAGAGCTTTCGATAGCAAGCTGGGAGATGGGCACCGAGACGTTCTACACGGCTATTGTGCGCGACATCACCGAGCGCAAGCGGGCTGAAGAATCACGTCTCGCCAGAGAAGCGGCCGAAAAGGCCAGCCGGGCCAAGAGCGAGTTCCTTTCGCGTATGAGCCACGAATTGCGCACGCCTCTCAACTCGATCCTGGGGTTCGGGCAATTGCTCCAGATGGACGAGCTTACCCAAAGCCAGGAAGAGAGCATAGGATATATCATGGGGGCGGGTAAGCACCTCCTCGGGTTGATCAACGAGATACTCGATATATCGCGCATCGAGTTGGGGCATATGAAACTTTCGCTCGAGCCTGTAGAAATCGCGCCGGTGATTGAGGAGTGTTTGGACCTGGTGAGACCTATGGCCGGTCAGAGGCAGCTACACATAGACACAGGGGAACCATATGAGAGGCTGCAAGGGAAGTATGTTTTTGGCGATCAGCAAAAACTGAGGCAAGTGCTTTTGAATCTATTGTCAAATGCAATCAAATATAATAGTGAGGGGGGAAGCATAAAGCTTCGATACGAAGAATGCACAGGTAGAGACGACAAGCACATGCGCATTAGCATCACCGACACCGGATTCGGTATTCAAGTAGAAGAGTTGCCCAGGTTGTTTTCCCCGTTCGAAAGATTGGACGCCGAGCGCCAGGGTGTTGAAGGTACCGGGCTTGGGCTTGTACTCGCCAAGAGGTTGATCGAGGCAATGGGCGGGACAATAGGCGTGGAAAGCATCGTTGGCAAGGGAAGCACTTTCTGGATTGAGCTACCCATGAAGGATGGTGAGATAGAAGCACGAGCAAACGAGCCGGACCTCAGAATCACAAGTGCCCTCAATGAAATGCACTTGCCGGAGGAAGCGAAAACCCTGCTCTATGTGGAAGACAACCTGGCTAATATGAAGTTGGTAGAGAGGATCGTGGAGCGAGTGCCTCAGATCAGGTTGCTGGCGGCCACACGAGGCTCCAGGGGGATCGAGATGGCACGCGAGTATCGTCCCGACCTGATATTCCTCGATATGAATCTGCCCGATATGTCGGGGCGCGAAGTGATAGCCGAGTTGAAACAGGACATCAGAACCGGCTCGATCCCGGTGGTGATAATTACCGCGGATGGAAGCGAATCGCAGATGGAAAGCCTGGCGTTGAAGGGGGTGCAAGCGTACCTGACCAAGCCTTTCAACGTAAAAGAGTTGCTGGAGGTATTGCAGGCTTTAGCGTGTGACAAAGTGGGAGTGTGAGTGCATGCCGGATAAAGGAACCTTCTCAGAAGAAATGAAGAGTGCCCGCATCTTGATCATAGACGACCAGGAGGCGAATGTACGGCTGCTTGAAGGGATATTACGGCGCGCCGGATTCACAGGCTGCGCTAGCATCACCGATGCCCGGCAGGCAATTCCTTCGTTTATGAAGTTGGAGCCTGATCTGGTGCTGCTCGACCTGATGATGCCATATGTGAACGGGTTCGAGATACTTGAGCATCTGAAGCGGCTGATATCAATCGCGAGCTATGTGCCTGTGCTCGTATTGACGGCGGATGTCACATCGGAGGCGAAGCAGAAGGCGCTTGCGATGGGCGCTAAGGACTTCCTGACCAAGCCGTTCGATCCGGCGGAGGTGCTCCTGCGCATCAAGAACCTCCTTGAGACACGGTATCTGCACCTGGAGATAGTAAAGCAGAACGAAGATCTTGAGGACAAGGTGAGGCAGCGCACACAGGAGTTGGAGGCAGCGCAGATCGAGATATTGGACCGGCTGGCGCAGGCAGCCGAGTATCGCGACGACGATACGGGAGAGCATATCAAGCGGGTTGGGCTTATTTGCGCGCACATTGCGGCGGCGTTGAACCTACCTGAGAGGGCTCTTGAGTTGATCAGGCTGGCATCGCCACTGCACGACGTGGGCAAGATCGCCATCCCCGATAGCATTTTGCTGAAGCCGGGCAGGCTAACGCCTGAAGAGTTCGAGGTTGTGAAGACGCACACCACCATAGGAGCGCGACTCCTCTCGAATGGGCGCTCGGAGCTGATCCAGATGGCGGAAACGATAGCGCTCACACACCATGAGAGATGGGATGGGACAGGCTATCCACGGGGTCTCAGCGCTGAGGCGATCCCAATCGAGGGACGGATCACCAGCGTGGCCGATGTGTTCGATGCGCTGACCCACAAGCGGCCATACAAGGAACCCTGGCCTCTGGAGGACGCGGTGGCCGAGATCAAAAAGCAGACGGGGAAGCAGTTCGATCCACAGGTGGTGGAGGTGTTCGTGAACCTGGTGGCTTCCGGTCTGCTAATGGAAATGGACACGCAAACTCAGACGCGGGTACAGGTAGTTGAAGGCGAGCTAGTTTCTCAAGGCTAGCATTTCGCGCGCCGAGGTGCCGTCGCACTATATTGAGCGATGCGAATAGCTACCTTGCGATGTTGTAGAGCGCGATAGTCGTTAGGGCAACAATCGCGAAGGCATAGAGGAAGCAAAGCAAGGCGCGCACTATTCGCACAACGGATGGACCTTGCCCGGTCTCAGTGGAGACGGGGGCAGGCACCGGCAGCAATGCCCTGGTGATCCCCTGGGCCAATTGCAGGCCAAGCCAGAAGAGGCCACCCAGTATGCCTACGAAGAGGGCAAAGAGGCAGTCGCCGAAGGGGTCGGAGTTGGCGCTGCTTGCGAGGGATTGCGGGGCCACCATGTAGGCCGAGGGGTCGAACAAAGAGAGGTCCACCTGCTTTTCCAGGTCAGGAGTGGCCTGCGTCCTAGTTGCGCTCTTTCGCCCGCGCTTCTTACGCTCGCGGACCACTATCCAGCCGGGGAAAAAGGTCTGCCAGCCGAAAGCCGCCAGGCCCATCGCGCACGCACCAAGCAGCAAACTCAGCAAAGCAAGTAACCAGAACCACCAGGGCGTAGAGGACTTGGGGGCCAATAGCCAGGCGATCAGGGCAGGC
Source organism: uncultured Chloroflexia bacterium (assembly GCA_963797095.1). Lineage (GTDB taxonomy): Bacteria > Chloroflexota > Chloroflexia > QHBQ01 > JADMIH01 > JADMIH01. Next base: position 524,062 of record CAWCNY010000003.1, read on the forward strand.
GTAAGCGACCCGACGATCAGCGCCAGAATATGGCCGATGTCAATAAGGCATCCCTGTTTGCGATTGGGAGTTGCGAGGGCAAGGGAGAGGACGAGCAGAAGGACGAGAGCCACCATCGCGGGTACGTACATTGGAGCGCCACCCAGTTGATTTATTGCGCAATGATAGCATATACGCCGCGATTGCGCCGCGACACTATCACTATCTCCCTCAAGGGGTCAGCGTTCTGGGCGACCAGGTAGCAGGCGCTGCCCAGCGCCTGCCGGAGCCTCTCTCCGAAAAGGAAAGAGCGTTCTAGAATAGAGAAATGGGCGGCTTCGCCGCCCATTTCTCTATTGAACCCAAAGTTGCTACTTCTTCCGGCTCTGCTGTGTAGTTGACTTGGCGTAATGCATCGCCTTGCGGGCTATTGAGGTGAAGCCACCCGGAGCCTGGGCGCTCTCTTCCTTCAGGGCGTCGACCTCGGCCTGGGCCACCGGGGAGGCCGGTGCAGCCGCCGCCACGAAGTTGGCGGCCCCGGCCAGCACCTGCGCGCTGCGTGCGTAGTCGCCTGCCGCGTCGTACTTGAGGGCTTCCTCGCGTGCGCGGGCCGCTTCCTGCATCGCCACCTCCTCCATCACGGAGGGGTTGGCCTGCTCGCGCTCGCACTCGACTGCCGTGGCGTAAGTTAGCACCGCTTCGCTCGTAGTAACCGTGCGGCTCGCTCCATTATCTACATCCGTGTATGTAACGGTAACGCGCAGAGGGATGGTCGTGCCGACGTAGCCTGGGCGAACCGTCAGCTTGAACAAGGCCGAGCGCGACTCGCCGGCGATCATATCGTCGAGGCGCACGTTCATCCCCGCACCCACCCGGTCGGTCTCGAAGGTGTTGAGCAGCTTGGCGTCAACCCCTGCGGGCAGATAAAGCTCGATCACTACATTGCGCGCCGAGGTGGAAAGGACCTCGCCCAACTCGCGGTGGAGGAAATCGGGGATCTGCTTGGCGTGCTCGATAAAGTAGAAGTGCCCCCCGCCCTTGATCGCCATCCGCTCCATCAGATCCTCGTTGAAGTCTGCCCCGATCCCCATGGTGGTGGTGCTGACCCCTCGCGAGCGCAACTCGGAGGCGTGGTGCTCCAACTCGGCGGGGTCGGTGATGCCCACGTTGGCGAGGCCATCGCTCAGCAGGATAGCGCGATTGAGATATCCCGCCTCGTGCTGGTGGTTGGCTACCTCCTGCGCGCCGGTAAGCCAGCCGCCGCCCAGGTTGGTGCTGCCGCCGCTGCGGATATCGCGCACGGCGCTGATCATGCTGTTCTTGGTTTCGGCGGTGAGCACCCTGCTCGGCGATACCACGCGGATGTCGTCGTCGTAGGCGATGATGGCGGCGCGGTCGGCTGCCGTCAGGTTGCGGAGGCAGAAGATGGCGGCCTCTTTGGCCTTTTCCAGTTTGCTCCCTTCCATGGAGCCGCTCCTATCGATTACGAGAGCGAGATTGAGCGGCAGGCGCGTGCTCTTGCTGGCGGCTTCGGGCGCTGTGATTTGCACGCGCAGGTAGCGTTCGGCGGTGTCGGTCGAGGGGACCAGCCTGCGGTCGAGATTGGCATTAACCTTCATTTGTACCCTATTCTCCATTTCCTGGGTCCTTCCCCAGAATGCGTCGCGCGGCCTCAATGAGCTGTGCGACCCTACTCCTTGTGCGGGTGTCGGCATGTGTCGGGTAGTGTAGCTCGACACCCTCCCCTAAGTTCACGCGCTCCCATGTGGACGGTGGTTCCTGAGGTTGAGAAGGCGGGGCCATAATCGGCTCAGGTTCCTGCATGGGCGCAGGCGAAGGTATATACGTGGCAGCAGGTCCGGCGGTTGCTTGCTCCGGCGGTGCGGGTGCCTGTCCTCCTGGCGGTGGGGCCGGGGCGGGCGCAAAGGCGGCGACCGGTGGGGCCTGGCGCTTCAACTGCTCGCGCGCCACTCCCCTGCCAAGCACTCCAGAGATGTAGTCGGCTGCCGAGTTCGGGCTTTTGCCGCTCGGCGACCTCCTGCGACGATGGCGAATACTGTTCGACCAGTTGCTCTACCTCTGCGAGGCTGAGATGTTGCAAGGTATCGCGTATCTCCTCCAGCGGCAGGTATTGCTCCTTGAGTCGCTTGATAAGAGCCAGCCGCTCGACGTGCTCCTCGGTGTACTCCGCGGGCCGGCCCCGCTCCGGGGGAGGCAGCACGCCCTGCTCCACGTAGTAACGTATGGTGCGGGTAGTGACCTCCGCCCTGTCTGCCAGTTCTTGAATAGTCATGCCAACCTCCACTGTTACGTTACACTGGCATTATAACAGTATTACGTCACTATGTCAATAGGCAATTTCGCCTTCCGACCAACATTTCGAGCTAGCACGAAGATAGAGCGGGTGCGTGAGAAGATCACTGAGGTGGGCTTTATTCCATTTGATCGTGTAAAATATACCCGTCATTTGGCCGAGCGTTTAGCACATGCAACCCGCCCAATAGCTAGTGCGCCGCTTGTGTGGTACTACTATGTGATGCGGAGGTAATACTGTGAGAAAATTCGGCTTCAGTTCACGTTTCTTACTCGTCTTAGTGCTCGTAGCTATGGTTTTGAGCGCATGCGACAGTGGTGCGTCGCCCACCGCTACACCACCACCTGCTGCGGCCTCAACTCCCGAGGCAACTGCTACGTCTGCCGCAATGGCCGGTGAGACCCCTGGCAGCGGAAACACAGGTACAGTCAACTACCCGGGTGCTGATGCCAACCTTACCGGCACCGGATCGACCTTCGTGCTGCCTGCCATGTCGGATTGGGCGCAGCGTTACAACCAGCTCTACTCCGGAGTGAAGGTCAACTACCAGGGTACGGGCTCAGGCAACGGCAAAACTCAATTCCTCGGTAAGACCGTGGACTTCTCAGGCACCAACTCGGCCCTCAGCGACCAGGAGTTGCAGCAGGCTGGCGGGGCCGACAAGGCCATGCATATACCCGTTGTTATGGGCGGCGTGGTGCTGGCCTATAATATCCCCGGCCTCAGCTCGCAGTTGAAGCTGGACGGGCCAACGGTAGCGAACATATTCTTACTTAGAATAACCAACTGGAATGACCAGGCTATCGCTGATCTCAATCAAGGTGTTACCCTCCCCGACCTGCCGATAGCGGTCGTCCACCGCTCGGACGGTTCAGGGACCAGCGACATATTCACCGATTACCTGAGCAAGGTCAGCCCCGATTGGAAGAGCCAGGTGGGACGCGGCACCGCCGTCCAGTGGCCCGGCGGCATCGGAGGCCAGGGCAACGATGGTGTGACACAGTTGGTCAAGCAAACCAATGGCGGCATCGGCTACATCGAATTGGCCTACGCCAAGCAGAACAACATCACCTATGCGTTGTTGAAGAACCAGGCGGGCAACTACATCGATGCCAGCACAGATTCGGTATCGCAAGCCGCCGCAAGCTATATCGACACACTGCCCGCCGATCTTCGATACTCGATCACGAATGCCCCCGGCGATCAGGCTTACCCGATAGCGGGCACAACCTGGCTGTTGGTCTATGTCGACCAATCGGACGCCACCAAAGGCAAGTCGTTGGCCTACTTCATCTGGTGGATCACGCACGACGGTCAGCAGTATTCTCAGCAGTTGCTTTACGCCCCTCTGCCCCCGGAGTTGGTGCAGAAGGACGAGGCTCAGGTCAAGAGGATGACCTGTGGCGGCTCGCCCTGCTTCCCGTGAGCCGGCTCCGCCGAACCCGGCAGAGAGGCTCAACGTGACTACTCTCCAGGTATGTAAGATCAATATATAGTCCCGCAGGGGCTTACGCCCTGGGTCACTCTCTACCGCCCCCGCGGGACTATTCGCGAGGGCGGCATGCGAGTATGTCGCCGAGGGGGAGCGCTCGTACTCGGACCATCTTCGGGGTTTTTGTGCGACAGCATTCCACCTACCCCTACCCCTACATAGCACTCACCAACAACACAAACGTACTCTGCATTCCGCACTCAAAAACCACCCGAAAGTACACCCCAAAACCTGCCTCGTTTTGCCTCACCAATGCCATTAAGTAAATGAGGGCAAGAATAACCAACTTCCTAACGACCACCCGAAATCTCGATCAAAGGTCGTACAAAAGCACACATCCTAGCCTGAATCTCGGCGGCATGCTCTAAATAGAACGCAACCCTTCTGTAAGATAGGCCAGAGCGTCACGAGGGCGGAGGTGTTCGGGATAGCGGGCGAAACCGGGGAAGCCACCCCACTTGAAGCAGGCACGCAGATAGTTTACAAAGGTAGTCTCGTGCCATTCGCCTTCCAGCGTGGCGTCAACGGCATGGCTGGGAACGAGGATCTTATAAGTTGAGCCGCTGCTGACCTGCGCCTTGCGAAACTCGTCAGGCGACACGGAAAGGGGGAAGCGCACGGCCTCCTCGCCCTCGAAGATCCCTTCGGAGAGACCATACTGCCAGTAAACGTACTCATCGAACACATCAAGCAGCGGCTCAACCACCAGGGGGTCGCGAAAGGTATCTATGTCGTCCTCTTCGGGCCAGTCGGGGTGATTGCCCGTGAAATTCACCGACCCTACCTCTTCACACCACACGCGAATGGAGAGAGGGAGAGGGCCGGTAAGTTTCTCAAGGGTGGCAAGTCGATAGGGAGTATCAGGTTCAGGCGATACGAAAGTATAGCGGGGGTGAGAGAACCTGTAGCCAAGCACCTCCAGGCGGGGCACAAGTAGCTCGATGTTCTCGCGGGCGCGGCGCATAGTCTCGCGAACCACTGAACGAGCATCGGAAAAGAGCGGCTCGTGGCGCACCTTGCTGCCGTAGGCCAGTAGCTCGGCCCACACGGCGCGGTGTTCACCTTCGATATATCGTTCCAGGAGAGTCGGCATTATCTACCCTTTATGTTTGCCTGCTTTATTCTATGCAGTATTATGTATCTGTCAATACCCATAAGATATGAGGAATAGAGTGAGCGATCTTTACTATGGGCTCTATCTGATCCCGCCCCCGGCAATCGTGTACGCATTGAGTGTAGCACATGAGGCGTTTGAGCGAGAATTCGCGGCCATCACGGCGGGGCGCTTCATGGTGCACAGCACAATCAAGGGCTTTACAAAGCTGTCGACCCAGGCCGAGGCTTTGATCCCGGCCTTCGACGAATTGTTTGCCAATGCGCAGCCCTTCGATGTGGAGATCAAACCGCCGTGGGTGTCAACAGGAGGCAAGCCAGGGGAGAGCATCTTGCTGTGGCTGGAGAAGACGCCGGAGTTTCAGCAGTTCCACAACGATGTGTGGGAGATAATCAAGCCGCATGTAGCCGGGGACTGCCTCTTCACCCCCAGTGAATGGCTGGGCGACCGCTTCCCGCCTCACCTGACGCTGGTGCAGACCGACCTGCCAGCCGAGCCGGCGGTACTGGCGCAGGCGGTGGGGCTTGCCGATCATATCTACAGCAATATGCCCGCGCGGAGTTTCCTGGCGCGGGAATTGCAACTGGTGGAGTTCGAGTCGGACGATTGGGTGGGGGCATGGTGGAGGACATTGAAGTTCAGGCAAATCAAGGGATGGAGGCTGGCTGGTGAAACCTAACGCTCCGTCCTCAGGTTGCCAACCGGACAATTTCCAACGCAAACTCCGGCGCAGCTTACCGGTTTTGGGGTTGCTGCTGCTCGTCGCAGCCCTGGTCGGAGGGGTAGGAGGAGTGTTCCTGGGAGCCGCCTTCCCCAATAAACCCTCGGCTACGGCCACAGCTACGGAGTCAGCCGGCGCAGCCACGGGCGCGCGTTCTTCTGCTACCGCAACTCCGGCAACCACGACGGCAGCTACCCCTCTCATGCCAACAGAAAGCGCGGCGGCAACAGCGGTACCGAATACGCCCGACCCGCAAATGCCCCTGGCCGGGCGGCGGATCGGGATCGATCCTGGGCATGGGCCTCGGGAAGACCTGGGCGCTGTGTACCTGGACCCGGATACCAGGCAGGTCTTGCTATCCGAGGCGGACTTCAACCTTGATGTGGCATTGCGCAGCCGGGATTTGCTGGTCGCCAGGGGCGCGGCGGTGGTGCTTACACGCGAGACGGCGGATACTTTCACGACAGAGTGGCCCAACGACGCCAACGGCGATGGGATCGTGGGCGCCTCGGGAGACGATTTGCAGACGCGGGTGGACATCCTCAACGACTTCGGGGCCGAGGTGTTCTTGAGCATCCATGCCAATAGCTCGCGGGAGCCGGGCAACGGCGACGATTTGCAGATGCTCTACTGCGGCGCGTCCGACTGCCCCTTCTCCGCTGAGAGCAAGCGCCTGGGCAAGCTGATGCTCACACACCTGGGCGCAAGACTAGCGGAGACAGGCTACACAATAAACGGCGGGTCACTGGTTGACGATCTGACGATAGACGCCACGGGTCTGCATATGTTTGTGTTGGGACCGGCCGCGCCGCCGAGACATATACGCGCCACCAATATGCCGGGCGTCATAGGCGAAACGCTCTATGTGACCCTTCCTTCGGAGGCCAGGCTGCTGGCTAGCGACGGTGTACGCCGGGCCATCGCGCTTGGATACGCGGATGCTTTGCAGGAATTCCTGCTGGCAGGCGGGCAGTAAGGGCCTAGCCGCCCGAAGGCAATGAGAGGACCACCCGCGTGTATTCGCCTGGCGCGCTCTCAACCGCCAGCGAGCCGCCCACTACCGCCATCATCGTGCTGTGCAGGGCGAGGCCATGCCCGCCGCCCGATCTGGCATCCTGAACCGGGGATTGAGGTCCGTGACCGTTTGAGCCGTTGCGGACACTATTACGATCCGCCGACATGCCGATGCCGTCATCTTCCACCAGGATCTCAAGGCCGTTGCGCCACAGGATGGCTATTCTGAGGTGGAGAGGCTTATTAGAATCGGTGGGGCGAGCGTAGCGGGCCGCGTTGCGGATGGCCTCGCGGGCGGCATAGTAGATCACTTCGGCGGACAGTGGGGATATGTCGTTCGTGTGGGCTGCGACCTGCGGGTCCACCTGCCACCATACCCTGTCAAACGCTTCGGCCAATTCCTCGTCCACCGATTTACGGAGCGCGCCCGCCAGACCAAGCCTGCCGATCTCAGGCGCGGCGGTGGAGGGCATATCGCGCAGGAGGTCGGAGATCAGGTGGTGAGCGTCCGTGAGGTTGTGGATCGCGTCGATTTTGGATTTTGGATTTTGGATTTTGGATTGAGCATCGGTGGAACCGTTGGTATTGTCTGAGGCATGCTGCTCATCAGATTGTGCACCGTCGGACATGAGGTCGATCAAGGCGGTGTGTAGGAGAGGGAGCACGTCGTCGTGAAGGACGCGGCGGGCGCGGCGGTCGAGCACCTGGCTCTCGGCGAGGCGCTGGCGCTGGAGGTGCATCAAGCGGCCCGCAAGCTGCGCGCTGGCCTGGGTGTCGATCAGGCGCTCGCCCGTGGCGCGTGCGATCTCGATCTCCTCCTGAGCGAAGAGGCCACCATCCAGCTTGTCAGCCAACAACAGAACACCGATCAGGCCGCGCTCGCTCCAGAGGGGCACAGCCCAGGCTGTACCTCCCCACCGCAAGGGCTCGACGGGCAAGTACATGGTCTGGGTAGAATCGAGCTTGCCTGTGATCTCGGTAATAGGAGGCAGCTTGGCGGCCAGATTGGTCGGATAAGCCAGGGGCGGACCGACCAGCGGGGATAGCGGGCCAATCGCTATCAAATAGGCCGCACGCACGCCCAGCACGTCATGGCATAGCGCGTAGAACGCCGAGTGCGGAATGCGGAGTGCGGAGTTGCCGGGCTGTGTACCTTCAGGTAGAGGTTTCGTGCTGTCTTCATCCTGGTCCGCGATCTCGGAGGTCCCGGAAAGTAGCTCGTCGAAGAGGCCCTGGCTGGTTACGAAGGGGCGCAGGCTGTCGATGTACCGCTCGCGCTCGGCGTAGGAGCGCCACGAAAAGAGCGCGAAAAAGATCGACATCAACACAGTTGTGAGTAGGAGACCGGCGGAACCCACCACGGGGTGCTCCTGGCGGGCCTCGCTCGCGCCCACAACCACGCTATAGATGACCGCCAGCAAGAGGGCGCTACGCCATTGGCGAACGAAACCGCGCCGGGGCAACGTCTTGCCGGTGAATATCTCGTAGGCCACTATCGCCTGCCCCAGCAGCGTGATCGCGATGGCAACCAGCGAGGCGGTAAGGAGGTCGAACCAGTAGACCAGCGGCTCCATCTCGTCATAGAACTTGGCGATGGGCCTGTCGCGAGCGCCCAGCACCAGCCAGATGATGGCCCAGGCCACCATCACGCCCACCGCCACCAGCACGAATGAGGTAGCGGCCAGCCAGGGGCGGGCACGCCTGCGCGCAAGGTCGCCCATCACCCTGCCCGAAGGCCCCGGTCTCACAACCACATCCAGCGACAGCCCGATACACATGAGCGCGTAGATCGGATAGAACACCGCCAGCAGTTGCAGGCGGGTGAGGCCCACGCGGATCGGCTCGAATGAGAGTTGCACAAGCTCTGTGTAGCTCGGCAGCGGGTTGAAGAAGACGAATAGCACCACCAGCCCCGCGAACATGAGAGTGGCAAGGTAAAAGAGGAGGCGGTGGCGGCGGCGCATGATGCCAGTTCGGTCCTCCCAGAAGCCGGAGTACCAGAGCATCACCACATACCACGCGTAGGGAAGGGCCACCACAGGTAGCCAGCCCACCTGCCACCAGAAGTCCATACCGGCGCTCACGTCGCGCAGCCCATGGCCCAGCATAGCCGAGTGGGCCACGAAGAAAATGCCGCCCAGGAGAAGACCGCTACCCGCCAGCCACACCCCCCAGCGCCGCCTCTCGCTGTTCAAGAGCACCGTCAACCCAAGCCACAGGAGCACGATCACGTTGAAGAGCGACACGGCCATCGTGGCCCAGTCGAGCAAGAACCGGGGATTGAAGATGTCGCCTAGAAGATCGAAGATATCGTCGATCATTACTCCCAGGGGATCCACTCGCCGCGCTCATTCAGAACGCTGGCGCATCCATCCTCGTCCCACCTCACGATGCGCCCCGCCCGCATGATGATGGCAGCGCGCGTGCGGGCCACCTTCTCGTCGGTGGTGGTGTCGTTGAGGCCCCAAGCGCAGTATATCTGGCCGTTGGTGCGGCTGATGGTGCGCTTATCCTTGAAGCCCATACGTCCCGCGATCTGCTCGTTGGTCATGCCTGCCGCCAGCATACGCGCCACCGCCTGCTCGTTCGGCTCAAGCACCGACATAGGAGATTGCTCGTCTTTGTGCCGCACTTCCTGCACACGCGAACTCGATCTCCGGGTCGATGAAGCTGTGGCCCGCCACCGCATCGCGCACAAGTGGCACGATCATGGAAGGCAGTAGATAGTTGGACTTGCGCACATAGGCGTAGTGGCTCAGGATGCCCGACCGCCGGAAATCGCGGAAGTAGGCATCGTCGTCCTGGATGGAGTAGAAGACCACCGGCAGGCGAGGGAACTCACGCCGGATAGCGACCGCCGCCTCGATGCCGTTCATCTGCCCCTCAAGGCGCACGTCCATCAGGACCGCGTCAGGCTTGCGGCCTTTCAAGCAGTAGGCCAATGCGTTCTCGCCACTCGCACAGTCGTGTACGACCCTCACCTCGCCGGTGGCGGCCATGCCCTCGCGCATAGCGGGGCGAAGCTTGTCATTATCTTCAACCAGCAGCAGATCGATCATATACTCTCAAAATAATACGCGAGACGAGATAACTTTATAATACGCGAGACGAGATAACTTTATAATACGCGAGACGAGATAACTTTATAATACGCGAGACGAGACAACTTTCGGCAAGAATATTCGGCGCACCCTCTATATGAGCGTATCACCAGCAGCAAGGGGTGTCAAGCACCCAGGTGTGACATGCAGGCGCTTCGGAAGGTCGCAATGAGCTAACCGCGACGGTATTATGGCAAAAGAGATACTGTCGGGAGGGCGCTATGGAACCTGGAACCGGGGTCGGCCTGTTGCTGATAGGGGTAACTGTCCTGGGCACAATCGTGATGCTCGTCGCTATTGTGGTCGCTAGCAAGAGTGGCAGACGCAGCATAGCGTTGGGGCTGTCCACCGGGCTTCTCATCTGGCTCGTTACTTACGGGATCGTGCTGGTGGGAACCTCTCTCGCCAGCCGGGAGCAGACCCTCACCGCAGGCCAACAGAAGTATTTCTGCGGATTCTATCTGGATTGTCACATGTCGGTGGCCGTAATAAACGTGCAGCAAGCGAAGATGCTGGGGAGCGGCGCAACACAGGCAGCAGCCCAGGGTAATTTCTACATCGTCACCGTGAAGGTAGGAAACGGCGCCAAACGTGAAACGATATGGCTGAACGAGCCGAAAGCCGTGGTGGTAGACAGCACCGGACGAGAATATGGCCCATCGGCTGCGGGACTTGTCGCGCTGGGAGTTGAGAGCAATATGGGCGAGAAGGTAACGGCAGGCTCCTCATACACAACCACGCTGGTGTTCGATCTCCCCATGGATGTGCAGAACCCACGCCTCGACGTAACCGAGGGCGTGTGGATCGACCACGCAGTCGAATTCTTCATGATCGGCGATGAAGACAGCGCCCTGCACAAGCGCACGCTGCTTGGTCTCAAGTCCACTAACTAAGCGAGTTGCTTAGCAGGTAACAGCTCACAACTCCGACCTCATCTTCAAAATAGGCCTAAAGTACTATTTGCATTCCATCTATCGTTCGTATATCATCGAACCACATGTTAGTTCGTTATATGACGAACAAGGAATGCCAATGCAAGTACAGATAGAATCCGGGGCATCCTACGAGCTATTGATGAGCCTCTACGCGTTTGTCCATCGGAAAGATCAAAGAACTCTTGATATCGGTGCCTCGTGGGCCTCGCAGGTGGAAGCCCAACTGGGAGCAGACTTCGCTGACAACCTGAACGACTCTGAGTACGCAAAGTCGGCATGGCTGCTGGAAGTCCTGGTGTGGCGGTGCCCCATGGATCGCGATGTTGCCCCATTCCTGCGCTGGATGGGCGCCCTTTCGCTGGGCGAAATGTACGAGCTAATTATGCCCTACATAGGCGAGGGCACCCGCTCACTCCCACCAAACCTTGTAGAGATAAGAGATAAATGCCTTCAACTCCTCAACAGGTGGAATGACCTCTACTTCAGCACCATCGATCCAGGCATCTTGCCTGGCCTTGCCGCCGATGCCGAGCAGAAGAAGGCGTTGCTGGAAAAGCTCTCCCCTTACGAGGTTGTGGAGGTGGCAACCGAGGGTGTAGTGCTGGAGCCTAGCCCATCTCGCAAGCTCGTGGTGCTGGTGCCGCAATCCCACAATCGCCCCTGGAACATCAACTCGGACCTGCAAGGTGTGAAGCTGCTATTCTACCCTGCTGATGTCCTACCCACCCATCCAGGCGAGCCTCCCGCCTCCCTGCTCCGGTTGACGCGAGCATTGGCCGACGAGAGTCGCCTTCGCATCCTCCGCCACCTCTCGGACGAGCGCCGTTCCTTCACCGACCTTGTGCGCCACACGAGGCTTGCCAAGAGCACTGTACACCAGCACATAGTCCTGTTGCGCGCGGCGGGGCTGGTGCGCACATACGAAGCCCCCGACGGCTCACGCGACTACGGCCTCCGGGCCAGTGCCGCCGACAGGCTCGGTGAGCAGTTGAATGCCTACTTCACCGGTGGTCGCGAAACGAGAGGCCAAGATTGAGCGCCGTCGAAAATTACCATCCGCCGCCCAACGGCTTCCGCACATTCGTCATTGTCTGGGCAACCCAGTCTGTCTCCTTGTTCGGGAACGGCATCAGCTTCTTCGCCACCATAATCTGGCTGACGCAGGTGCAATACCCCCACCCCGACCAGAAGGTGCAGTTGGGGTTTGCGATCTCGCTCATCAGCCTGTGCGCCGCCATCCCGGTCATATTCGGCGCTCCGCTGGCGGGGGCGTGGGCCGACCGCCACGACCGCAGGCGCACCATGATCGTCGCCAACCTGGCAAGCGGCGGAGTAAGCCTCCTCATCGGCATCTTCATGTTCACACACCTGCTCGACCTCTGGATCCTGGCGATCCTCACCATCGTCACCTCCATATCCGGCTCGTTCCATGCCGCATCTTTCGATACGTCATACGCCATGCTCGTCCCTGAGGCAAAGCTGCCTCGCGCCAACGGCATGATGCAGACCATCTATCCGCTCTCCTCCATCCTGTCCCCCTCGATAGCCGCCGCCCTGATCTCCCTGCCCGACCTGGCAAAGCAAGGCGGCATCGGCGGCTTGCCGGGCGATTGGCTGCGCACCCTCACAGACGGCACCCCGCTGGCTCTCACCGCCGATGCCGCTACCTTCGCCCTTATGGCGGTCGTGCTCCTCTTTCTGCACATACCATCTCCGCAGCGCACCGACCTCTACAGCAGCACCGGCAAGCGCAAAAGCATCTGGGCCGACGTGCGCGAGGGCGCTACCTACATACTGCACCGCCGTCCGCTGATCTGGCTGTTAGCCACCTTCGCCGTTGCCAACCTCGCCAACTCCGGCATGGGCGTCTTTATCCCCCTGATGGCAAAGTTCAACCTGGCCGCCGACTGGTCGGCCCACGGCTTCACCTATGAGACCGCTCTGGCCCTCCTGGGTGCCGCCGCAGGCGCGGGCGAGCTATTGGGAGGGATCTTCATGAGCCTGTGGGGCGGCCTGAAGAAGCGCCGCGTCTATGGCGTGCTCGTATCGATGATCGTGATGGGCTTCGCGCAGGTGGCGTTCGGCCTCTCCTCAATGATCTATCTCACCGCAGCGACCCAGTTCATACTCCTGTCCACCTACCCGGTCATGGGCGCGCATTCGCAGGCCATTTGGCAGAGCCAGACACCCCGTGTCCTTCAAGGGCGTGTATTTTCGGTGCGCAGGCTGATCGCCCAGTTCACGCGCCCCCTCAGCACAATGATCGCCGGAATTGCGGGCGGTCTGTTCAACCCCGGTATCGTCATGGCGACGCTTGGACTTATCCTCGCCGTCTTCTGCGTCTCTCAACTATTCAACCCCACTCTGACAGCTTTGGAGTTAACTCCGACCCCAGAAGGGGCGAGCACCCTGCAAAGGGAAACATCCTGAGTGCAGTCTTAAGCACCCAGGTGTGTCCGCCGCCGGCTTCAGGTGTGAATTGATCCCACCTCAAAGGGTCGTGTGAGTGAGGAAGGAGCTATACAATGCTGCCAGGCTACCTGCCAACTTTGAGAGGGGAGGCAACATGATATGGGATGGCTTGAGCACTTCGAGCAGAACGCTACTGACCGCGAAGAGATTCCATGGGATCTGGGGATTCACGTTGAGCCGTACTTGCGCGTGCCATTGATAAGGTCGCTGCAAAGGTTTCAGGTGGGCGAACAAGGGGACGGCAAGCACCTGATCCGGGCGGCGCGGTCGACCGGTGATCCCATCTATGCGCGCACGATTGAGCTATTCATTCAAGAGGAGCAGGGACACTCACGGCTGCTGGCCTCGCTGCTGGTGGGGATGGGCGCTTCTCTGCTGGAGTGGCACTGGAGCGACTTTGTTTTCGTGCAGGTACGGCGATTATGCGGGCTAAAGCTGGAGCTAATTGTACTGCTGTCCGCCGAAATGATAGCCAAGCGATACTACCGCGCTCTGTATGAGGGTACGGGCGACCCTGTGTTGCGTGCGGCGTTTGGCCGGATATTGAGGCACGAGTTGGGCCACGTGGCGTTCCACACCGAATTTCTGCGGCACGCTTTCGGCGATATGCCCGCACTGGTGCGCCAGATTGCGCGCCTGGGGTGGCGCGTGTTCTTCGGAGTGGCATGCCGGGTGGTGGCGCACGATCACCGAGGAGTATTGAACTCCACGGGCGTAGAGCGCGGCGAATTTTTCCGCGACTGCCACCGGATATTCAAAGAGACATCGAGCGAAATATTCGATGCGAAAATGGCTATGGCTGTTTAGAACGCTTAACAAAACGTCGTTTCCAGATAGCTCCAACGGATGAAGGCGCAGCCAGGTCGAGTGTACATCAGCCGCTTTGGCATACAACTATTCACTGAGTGTGCGCAACCTGCCACGCACCTCCATCAGGATCTTGCCAAGCATATTCTTACCCGTGCCGTTGGTGCCGCACCCCAATAATAATCATCGCTCGTCTTCTCGATCAACTCTTCATCGCCGGTACTCAACAGGAGATCGCCTATATCGGTGTGCGACTCGAACTTGCGAAGAACCGCCCTGCGCATAACATCGTCCTTAACCTCATCCCAATCGGGGCGCATTGGTCGGACGCGGCTCCTGCCCGTGCGGGCAGCTACCATAGGCGGAGCAACCGACCTGATCTCATCGACGTGAGAGGTGCCAGCGAACTTTCGAGCCTGAAAGTAAAAGTAGATCGGCATGCTATTGCTGTGGAGGTCTCTCAGGTATGGAGGCGAACCAGCGGTTGGCCTCACGCGCCGAGCGTAACCTGATTTTGGTCACGTGGGAGTATTGAGGGTCGCCGAAGAGGACGGGATATTCCCTGCGCCGCCTCTTGTAGGTGGTCAGCACCCACCAGTACATGCTATCTCTGGTGAAGAAGTGAGTGCGCAGGCTCTCTTTGTTGCCGTGCCAGATCTCCTCGTTGAGAATAGCGCGGCTAAAGGTCCTGCGGGTGAGCCGCCATAGGATCAGCGGTAGCGAGAAGTCGAGCCAAACCACCGTGTCGGCACGGGACCACACTATATCGCGCACCCGGCTGTAGTTGCCGTCAACAGTCCAGCTATCACTACCATCCAGCCGATTGAGGGTACGCTCTCGAAAGACCTCGTCCGGCTCCTCGGTCCAGTTTGGGCCCCAGTGCAAGGCATCCAACTCGATATGAGGTACGTGAAGACGCTCGGCCAGCCTGCGAGCCATAGTGGTCTTGCCTGAGCCTGAGGTGCCTACTACCACGATCTTCCGGCCGGGTGGCGACCATTTACCCGCAGATTTGCGCGAGAGATCTCGCGTATTATGTAAAGTCGTGAATTGCATGGCTGGTGTGCAAGTACGTTGCAAAAAGTCGGATTACCGGAAGGCAAGAGTAGAGGCAGCGGCCCCGAAGAACGGTAGCCCGCTGCCTCCTATGGTCTGTATCAGGTCCGATAATTAGGTGGTCAATGCACTCTCGGAGGTCTGAACCCATGTTGGCAGGTCCTCTTCAGTTGTGCGAAAAGAATAGATAGGTAGTTGAACATGCATAGTTGTGCCTACACCCGGAGTGCTCTCAACCCAGATGCGCCCGTCATGAGTTTCCACTATATTCTTGCATATAGCCAGCCCGAGGCCCTGGCCGCGTTTGCGTCGGCTGGAATGGTTATCGGCCTGGAAGAAGCGGTCAAATATAGAATCGACCTGAGATGGCGGGATGCCGCAGCCGTTATCCCGGACACTGATAGTCACCTGATCGTCACCAACCTGGCAACTGAGGGCAATTAAGCCTCCGGGATCTGTGAACTTGGCAGCATTATCGAGCAAGTTATCGAACACCTGCTGCAAGCGTATCTCATCCCCTGTGATCATCAGGCCCTTGGGCACGACATCACTGGTAAGCACCAGATTGTCCTCTGTCATTCTGGCTGTGGCGCTGCGAATTACCCTGGTGATCAAGGTGGAGAGGTCCAGAGGCTCCATTTCCATGCGGAGGGTGCCGCTCTCAAGGCGTGAATAGTCAAGAAGGTCGCTTATCAACCGCTTGAGGACGGCCGTCTCTTGCTTGGCGGTGTTCAAGAAATCGACCTGCAAATCGCTGAGCGGGCCGGTTTTACCCGACAGAGTGATGTCAAGGAAGCCATAGATCGAGTTGAGAGGTGTGCGAAGCTCATGCGAGATCATTGAGAGGAAGTCTGATTTAGCCCTCTCATGAGCGCGCTCGGCGGTAATGTCGCGCAAAGTGAGCACCGCGCCAAAGACATCATCCTTACCACCACCCAGGATCGGGTGGGCCGTAGCAGAATAAATGCGCAGTTCCTTATCGAGCGTAAGATCGAGGTCGATGGTTCCCGGCATGGAGTTGGTGATGCAGTCATGCACCATCTTCAACAGATCATCATCTTTAACGAAGTTGGCAAGGGATTGCGGTTGATCTTTGTTGGTGGGCAAATCAAGCAAGCGGTTGGCAAGGTCGTTGCTGATTATCACGTTGAGATCAGCATCGGCGACCAGCACACCGTTGCTCGTAGAGAGCACAACTGCCTCGATTTCGCGCTTGCTTTCGAGAAGCTCTGAGTAAAGGCGGCTGCGTTCCAGCGCGCTGCCCGCGTGGGTAAGCAGTGTCTGGCAGAATGTGGCGTGGTTGCGTACGAATTCTTCAGGAGACATGTTGACCGTGAAGCGCATGATACCAAGTGCTTCCTCGCTACCCATTAAGCGGGCAAGCAGGACCGGCGAAGGCTCTGAGGCATCCTCCAGGCCATACGCAGGAACAGCATACCAGTCGTTTTGTCCATCTGAGGTTTCAGATTGGGGCCGGATGTGAGCAGGATCGCTCACGAGGTCGGCCAGCATCAACCCGGGGGAGTGCAACACTTCAAACAGTACGGGGTTACCATTCGGGGATACGGTTTCAGGCCCCAGGGCCACCTGCGTCCCCCCCGTGTCTCGTTTGATTGCCTTGCCGTACCGCCGTAACTGCTTCCGATCCTCCTCAAAGAGATATAACTCACAAGATTGGAGAGGAAGGGCATTTATTGTACCTTGCAAGGTCATATCTATGACTGTAGATGCATCGAGGGAACCCTGGACACGGGCAGCGATACTGTAGAGCATACCCGACTGGCGCATAGACCTCACGGTGGCCTCAAACAACTCGGTTCTTTCAAGAGCGACCGTGCTGTGCGAAATGGCCAGGCGAACCATTTCTTTGGTTTCTTCCTCGACAGGGGGATCGGCCTTGGGCTCGATCACAAGCAAGCCATAAATACGATTTGAGTTAGAGAGCGGAATGGTTACGCAATTGTTGCAGCCAAACGTATCCTTCACCTGCTGAGGAGCATTCGGTATCAGGAGGAGGTCAAGCGGTTCTGCTTCGATTAGTGAAGCGAGGGTACTGCTCATGAAAAGATCCCCGTGCATATTTAATGCTATGCCGGAAGCATCCTTGCGTGCCCATTCACCATCAGTGGCCCAGACAGTGATCTGCGATTGCTCGTAATCCTCCATCAGAAGGGCCGCCGATTTGGCGCTCGTGATCTTACGCAGCTCTCTAACCACCACTGTTGCCAATTCTCCGCGGTCATGTGCGCTATTAACGCTGAGCATCAGGCGATACAGAGCCGTGGTCTGCTCTTGCTGAGAGATAACCTGGCTAAACAGCCTGGCCTTAAGGATAGCGATGGTGGCGGCATCGGCCAGTTTCTCGATAGCATCAAGCTCCTCTGTGCTAAATGGAGTGGCTTCTTTGCGGGCCAGCAGGATACAACCGAGAGATTCATTATCGTTAACCAGCCGGAAACTGAGCAGTGACATCCCGTCTGACCGCCAGCGAAACACGCGAGGTTGGCTTGCATCCTCCCACCATTCCAGGGCAGGCATACCTTCACGCAACTCAAGGCTAGCCGCGTGTGGGCCCTCTCCGCCTAAAGCTGATAGCTGTAGCTCGCCTGTGCGTTCATTGCGCAGGTAGATAAGAGCGTGATCGAAACTGACCAACTCGCCCATGCGTGGAATGATCGTGTCAAGTATCAGGGGCAGGTCGAGGCTGCCCAGTACGCTCTGAGTTACCACATTGAGACCGGTGATCAACTCCTCGCGCCGCTTAAGCTCATTGCGCTGGCGAGTTGTCTCGGCCAGCAACTGGCTCTTGTAGACGGCCAGGGTCGCCTGCTCGGCGAAGCTGGTTATCAGACGCTGGTCATCCTCGGTCAAAGCGTTCGGGAGGGAGTGGGTGACGGACAAGGCTCCGATTACCCGTTGCTCAATGATCAAAGGAGCGCAAAGCATACTACGCGTGCGCCGCCCCACAAACCCGTCATTATCGAGACTGATATAGCGAGGATCGACCGACACATCTTGTATCAACGCAGGTCGCCCATGCTGTATGACCCAGCCTGCCACGCCAACGCCGGGCAGGAAATGCCGCCCCTTCAATTGGGAGCTGTCAATGCCGGTCGCGCAACGAATGACCAGGTCGCCCGATTGTTCGTCAATCAGCCCTATCGTGCTCTGTTCGGCCTTCAAGACTCGTACAGCGTTGTTCACAATCATGTTAAGCAGGTCATCAAGTTCTATGGCGGAATTGATGGCTTTGATGCTGCTTTGAAGCAGGTTGAGGCTCAGCACCTGCACCGACAAGACGCCGGCATCATGCTCGGCCTGCATACGAGCCTCTTCCAGCAGCCTCGAGACCTCTGCACCCTGTTCTTTGCCACGCAATCTGGTAAGGTAGCCCAGGATCAAGAAGGAAACTACGACAATGAGGACTTCGACCTGTTGCACGAGTGGCCATTTGAAGTCGATAGAGCCGAAAAAGCGGTAAATATCAAACAGCGCGCCCGCAAGCCCGGCGGTGAGCACAACAACAGGGGTGAACTTCCCCATTAATTGCCCCAACAGTCTTGTGCTTGCCAGGGCCAACAGTACCGCCAGCAGCAGCCTCGTGTTCGGTATATATAATAGAAACACCCCCAAAGCGAAGATCAGGTCAAATGCAGGGTTGAGGAGCACCAGCAGTCGCTTACCACGCCAAATTGGCGTATCCAGAAAAGTCGATACACCTCGAATGCTCAGCATCCCGTAAACGAGATTTAGCAAGATGCCAAAGGTGTAAAAGAGTAGGAGAATAACCCGCTCATAGAGGGTGCCGCTATTGCTAGTACCACTGGTCGACAGGGCTGATACCCCTAGTGCCAGCACAACGAGCATAAAGGGCACATCGAACCAGAGATTACTGCCAAAGGCTTGCGGCCAAGTTCCAGATGCTGAGTCAGGTTTGCCCACCCGACTAAGTACAGAACCATGTTGGGTAGAGACAACTAACCCTTGGCTCTCCCACAAAGGTGATTGTTTATTTCTTCCTTGCAATTTGAGCCCCCGATTCCTATTATTGCCCGATCTCGAAGCCCTGCGAAATATATACCTGAAGACCTTGAGAACCATGCGCCCTAAAACTCGCTGCATACTTGCAGCACTTGCAAAGTAAGAACCACGGACGTGTACTAATCATCCAATCGTCAAAGCCAGGCATCAAAGCCGGGCAGACTGTAATGAAAGAATACAAGCCAATTCTTACAATGTGATGAAAAATGGCCGATTCCACTATCCGTAAGCCCAGAATCGCTGCAAGAACGTAGTTAATCGACCTATTTTGCCTGCGCGACGGGCGGGTTGCACTTTCAGGGAATGGAAAGACCAGCGATCCGAGAGAAGCTTAACACTGACCTGCGGGCTTCTCCAGGCTGCCACTTCATCTCAAGAAGTAGCCCCTAATTGTAACAGACAAATATGATAGAAATCAATGGCCCTTTTCCCCAACACTGGTCTTTATGAACAGGAGCGGGCTGTACAGCGAGCCGCAGCCGGTTGCACGCTGGGCTTCCAGCACAAAAATGGAGGAGAATTGTTTCGCACGGACATAAGTGCTTACAAGCCTGTAAGAAGATGCCCGCTCGCAATAATATAAAGTCGCTCAATCGAAGCGGGTCCCTGACAAAGCTGTAACCATACCCTCATCGGCAATTCAGTGCCTATATAGCCCACGCTGGTATATTCTTCAGTAGGCACCGGAGTATTGGGGCATCCCTATTCCCTGGTATGCACACGAAATCATAATATTTCAAAAGCAGGACCTCAAAAGTTGAAGCTATACATCGAATCGGCGCTAAGGATCAAAGGGCGCTTAATAATTTGCGCCCTATTAGTGGCAATTCTGGCCTGGGGCGCTCTCTACATGACAAAAGCTGGTGATTATACCTCATCGGCCACCGTGTGGGTGGAAAAACCACTCTACTTGGAGAGTAGCGCCAGTAGCAACCCGTATATTGACCCCTCTACCGCGCAAGCCAATATTCTTGAGGAATTGCTTCGCACGCGGCAGTTCACACTTGCCATAGCGCAGCAAGCAAATATCCCAACGCCTGATGTCGCCGCTGAGGACAGTGTCATTGATCGAATTCAGCGTCAATTGTATGTAGAGACTATAGGCGCACACCTGGTGCGCCTAAGTTGCACAGCCAACAAAGATAACCAATGCAAAGACATCATCACCCAGACTATAAATGTCTTTGTCAACGAACTGAACGCGGATCATCAGCACCAGGCCGATGTAGCTTTGCAGTTATATGAGCAACAGCGTACCCAATATGAAGAACAGATGGTCAAGTCGCGAGATGCATACAATAAGTATCTTGCCCAGAATCCCAGTACTGGGTTCGACCCATCCGCGACTAATCCCACCCTGGTTGAGCTACAGCAACAATATATGACAGATAAAGGCCGGTATGATGATATCGTAGCCAAGATTGACGATATTCAGATCCAGTCAACCGCAGACTCCGAAGCCAATAGTAGCTTTTTCCGAGTGATCGATCCAGCCTCGGATGCTGAGCCATATAAGTTCTCCATGAAAGACTTGTTGAGAAATAGCCTTGTTGCTCTAGTAATGGCAATGCTTGCAATCGTAGCTATCACCCTTGTTGCTACCTGGGCCGATCCAGCTGTCTATACTTTGAATGATATCAGCTCGCTTGTACTAGCTGAAGATGAATCCGCGCCCGAGTTGTTCGTCAGCATTGTGCCCTACAATAAGGCCCTCGCGGCCATCAGGCGTCGAACCGACCAGGAGAGCAGAGCAAAGGCCAAAAGTATGAGCAAGAATGCCTCAGGCAGATCAGGTGGCGAACCGATCACGGGCATTGACACCGCCAGGCTGGGGCCAAAGCCACCACAAACTAACGTGGCCGCCCCAACCGGGCCACTTGTGGGGCCGGTAGACGTTGCGGCATCGTCACAGACTCGTCAACAAGGAGTTTCATAAATGAACTTGGTAAAGGCCAGAAACCAGAGCAAAGCAGGTGATCCCGTGTTCACGCCTGAGTATCAGGCAATCTGTAGACCGATCTTTGTGCAAATGCAAAGCGAGATGTCACTAGGGAGCGCATTTGCCCTCGGGGTCACAAGTTCTTCGCGGGGAGATGGACGTTCCACCCTGGCTCTTGGGCTTGCGGTGGCAGCCTCCAGCCAGATTGGTATTAATGGCCGGGTGCTGGTGGTCGATGCAGATATAGCGAACCCCACGCTGCATATTCGGTGCGGGCGTGCATTGGCTCCCGGCCTCAGTGAAGTAATGACTCAGCGCGTTCCCATGACCCAGGCCATAGTCGAGGTGATCCCCGGTGTTTGGGTGCTGCCGGGCGGCTCCAGCCCAACAAATGCCACCCGCCATCTGAAGAAACTCGAAGAACTAGCGCTCTTCGAGCAACTTGGCAAGCATTTCGACGTTGTCATTGTCGACCTGCCACCGGTACTAAGCCCGGAACTTGGTATGCTACCGTCACGTCTGGTTCCCAAACTGGTTGTGGTGGCGAGAGCAGGAGTTACGAAGAGGGATCAGTTGCAGAGCACGTTAGCGGTGTTCCCAACAGGCAGTGTTTCCGCTGTATTGCTGAACGAATACCGGGAGCGTACACCTGGCTGGATGAAGCGTTTCCTGCATTAACTTGTAACCGATAGTAGTCGCAGATAGGAACTTGTAGAACGTTCTTCCAATATGTAAGAATAGTCGCGGGCGTAGCGATACTCAAAATGATGGGTTGCGAATGACAAATACATCTGTCCTGGTAATAATACTGGTGATTGCGTGCCTTTGGTACACAGGCAGGCAATCTTCCAATGCCAAGGCGGGGAAAGCGGTAACTCTGCTCAACGCCCAAGTATATACCGCTCTACTTGCATTCGCGCTGATCCTAGCTTTTGTTTGGAGTTGAGGAGACAGTCATACTTCAAAATGTGAGGATCTTAATGCAAGAGAAGAAGGTAGTGGTCATAGGAGGCGGAACCGGCACAGACATTACACTGGCCGGCCTGAAACGCTATACCTCTCAACTGACGGCGTTAGTGTCGACATTCGATGCGAACTCGCGCAGCCGGGAGCAGGATAGCAATAACACAAGCGAAGGTGGCCCAGCGGCAGATGACGTACGCAATAGCTTGCTAGCTCTTGGCGCTGATGCATCTACGACGCAAATCATGAGAAGTCTCTTTGCGTACCAGCTTGCACAATCTGCCGAACATGGTGGCCGCAGTTACACTCTTGGAAATTTGCTTATCTCAGCCCTCACCGACATTACTGGTGGTGCGGACCTCGCCCTGAAAGCAGCCGCGCGCGTGCTAAATGTGCAGGGTCAGGTGCTGCCTCTGACATTACAGCCTTGCGCCCTTACCGCTCACTTGAATGATGGCACGGAAGTAACGATCGATTGCCCGGCAGACATGATCGCAGCCGCAGCAGGAATAGGGTTGCGTCATATTAGTCTGGCTGAACATGCCCAAGCACTCGAAGCAGCACTGGATGCGATACGAAGCGCCGATATTATTGTGCTTGGGCCGGCGGACTTTTACTTCAATTTGCTGGCACCCTTGCAGCTGGAAGGGGTCATCGAGGCATTAGCTGCATCGAGAGCAGTCAAGATATTCGTCTGCAACATTCTGACGCAGCCGCATACCACAGATGGTTGGCCTGCTTCGCGATTTATGCGTGTAATGCTTGAAAATATGGGGGGAGCAGGCACGTTGGATTATGTAATCGTGAACAGCACCTCCCTGGCTCTTGATGCTCTCGCCATCAAGGCAGCGAACGGCTATTTCCCGGTACGGCTTGATCTTGAAGAATGTCTTTCTCTTGGATTAGATGTGATTGTACGGCCTGTTGCCTCCCCGGATACCCTCCAACACGATCCGGAGAAACTGGTGCGAACGATCCTCTTCCTGGGAGGTTGGCGGTCCGCACGCCGCTCTGAGAAGCAGGGCATCTTTGGCAACGATCAATTCGAAGCTAAATCGGCAATAAACACCTTTACTCGTAGCGAAGCTATGTCATAGAAGATTGCACCGCCGGGACGTGGCATTAAAGTAGAGAGGATCAACCCAAGAATTGTTCCGGTCCAGTAATATCAAGCGACTTATCATCCCGTTTGCGGCGCTAATGGTGCTAGGGGGCTGCATGGACCCAAATGTCCCTGCCGATCTAACCCCAAGCCCTGTTCCCACATCTCAGCTGCTCAATACGGCTACGCCTCCCAATACTCTCTCAGTTGCAACTGCGCCTCCATCCGTGGTAGTTGTTCCAACCCCCGAAGAGCAGACCCAGTCACCGGATCCGCCAAGTCCAACATCAATACCGCCAACATCAACGGCAGACACATCAGATGCTGACGATCCGACCAAGCTTGCCGTCGAAGTCAACGTCAATGCTTCCATCCGCCATCCGATCAGTCCCTGGATATATGGCCTGGCCGATAGCACATCCGATCATGAGGAGCAGTTACAATGGTTGGGGGCATCTCTTGTGCGTTGGGGAGGTAATGCACGTAGCAGGCACAATTGGGAAGTAAACGCTTCAAATGCAGGTTCGGATTGGGAATTTCGTAACGTGAGCCAGGGCGACAGCGTGCCGGGTAGCGCATCTTTGCTTTTCATGCAGCGCAACGAGCGTTTGGGTGCGCTGAGCCTGCTGACGATACCTACCATCGGCTGGGTAGCCAAAGACGGCGACAACGACAGCCAATCGATCAACGTGCCTGAACACGGTGGACCTGCCGTATCGCCAGGCTCGGATACAGCGTTCACGAGTTTCAGCAACGGCAGTTGGTCACAGCCTTATGATCCTTCTGATAACCGGGCGAGAACCAGCATCCAATCGCTGCCAAGCAAGAACGGGCCATACACTTACCCTCCCGATCTTACCGATGGGAAGGTTTACCAGGATGAATGGGTTGCGTATTTGCGCAGCCAGCGGCCAGAAGATGCGCTCCCCACGATATATGCAATGGATAACGAGCCTGAGCTTTGGTCCGACGACACGCACGTCGATGTACATCCGGTTCGCCTGGGATTCGATGATCAATTGTCCAATTTCCTGACCTATGCCAGGGCTGTTAAGCATGCCGATCCGGACGGATTGGTAGCGGGACCTGAAAGCTGGGGAGTCACCGCCTATCTGCACTCAGCTCTAGATGATGGAGGCGACGGCTACCAGACATCCGCCGACACTGCCGCTCATGGAGGCATCCCCTGGTTGCAATGGTTCCTGAGAGCTGTGCGCGAGGACGATGAAGCACAGGGCAGTCGATCCCTGGATATACTAGATGTTCACTATTACCCACAAACAGGGGTTTCTTATGGTGATAATTCGCCGGATATGCAGGATAAGAGAATGCAAGCCCCGCGCTCACTCTGGGACACCACTTATATTGAACCCAGCTGGGTAGCGAGAACCGAATGGCCCAACCTGGCGCTTATTCGCAGGTTGCAGAGGCTAATTGAGCAGAACTATCCCGGAACAAAGATTGGCATCAGCGAGTGGAACTTCGGAGGTGAGGACGACATTAGCGGCGCAATAGCCATAGCTGACACTTTGGGCATTTTCGGCAGGGAGAATGTCTATTCGGCTGCATGCTGGTGTCTCCCCCAGGAGAATACCCCGGCGGGTTGGGCATTTCGACTCTATCGCAATTACGACGGCAACGGCTCGACTTTTGGCACCGAGTCGGTAGCGGTCGACAGCACCAATACGACAGAGTTCAGCGCATACGCCGCCACAACAGAGGATAATGGAAAGCTAACCGTGATGCTGATCAACAAGAATCGTGACAAGAGCGCAAGCGTTACGATCAACACCCAAGACTTCACGCCCGGTGCAAACTCGATGGAGTACGGTTATGGCCCGGGCGATCTGGGTGAGATAGCCGGCAAGGCGTTAACCTCAGCCAGTTCAGAACCAATCAGAGTAACCATGCCACCCATGTCTATCAAGTTGCTGGTTTTCGATAACTAGTCGGATTTTTGTGGTCCTACTTCTATAAAGCGACCAAAGTTATAATCTAAGTTTGTACAAACCGTAAGACAAAGATACGGTCAGTAGTCTTGAAACTTCCAAACCATACCCTTATAATACTTACCAATAATCGTTTCTGGAAGCTCCGGTCCTGGATCCCTGGGCCAACTCAGCGACTTCTATTTCGTAGCGGTGTGGCTCCCCTCTTCTTTTCCTAGTGATCGAGCCAATCGTTACTCTTCCTTGCTCAAGTGCTACACATTGAGTGTCGCGCCCCTTCCCTGGCTCGGATTGTCTCGAACACGGCGGACAAAGTCGATATTGGAGTCGTAGATGAAGTCCTTTTTACCCTCGCTGGATAAGGTCAGGAGTTATAGAGAAAAGCCTGTTCACGTTTTCACTTCGGCGCAATTTCACGCCGAAAAGATCACCACTATTGAGCAGCTACGCAAGCTTGAGCACGATTGGAACACCCTGCATCGAGAGTCCAGCAATACCCTGCCATTTACAACCTATACATGGGCTTATCATTGGTGGCGACACTTTCATGAAGAAAGGCTGGTGGTTAGAGACTCGCTTTCGATTCTGGTTGTCCGTAATAGCGTTGGTAAAGCCATAGCTATTGCTCCGATGATGACCACAGCATATCCGGCATTCGGACCATTGCAGCTGAGATTCCTGCAATTCCTTGGTGCTGATCCGCAAATCACGGAGGTACGTGGGCCACTTTTGCACCCCGATTTTGAGGGGCCTGCATTACGTTGCATAGTCTATGCCCTCGAGTCATCCTTTCACGGGTGGAATTGGATTAGGTGGACTGGTGTACGTGCGGATAGCAAAGCATCTGAAGTCCTCGAGCAAGCATACGGGAAGGAAGCCTCCACAAATGGGGTATGCGAATATGTACTGCCGTTGGCATCATCATGGGAAGAGTTCCGCATGAGTTGCAAGCGCAATATTCGCGAGTCCTTACGAAAATGCTACAACTCACTTGCACGGGATGGATACGAGTACACCTTCAATGTTGCCGAAACACCTGACGAGGTTAAGGCAATGCTGGAGCAATTCTTTTTGCTCCACAGGAAGAGATCTCAAGAACCACGGCCCGTTCGTCACCCAGACTACTTCCGCAACGCTCAATCTCGTGCATTCCTGCGCGATGTGTGTAAGGATCTCGCAAAAAGCTGCTGCGTGAAAGTCTTTACCCTATCAGTAGGGGATAAAGTGGTAGCAGCCAGAGTAGGGTTCATCCTGAACAACTCCCTATATTTATATTACTCAGGGTATGATCCAGAGTGGGGTAAGTACAGTGTAATGACTACAACAGTCGCTGAAGCCATCAAGTATGCGATTGCTCATGGGCTTCGAACTGTTGGCCTCTCCACAGGCAAGGATGTATCGAAAACTCGCTGGGGTCCTAATGAAGTTGCCTACAAACGGTACCTTCTGACTGCACCGTCAACTAAAGCGCAGCTAGCTTATAGTGCTTACTCCCATTTACAGCAGGTACGAACACAGCAGATGATGCAGCGCCTGGCCGGATGGCTGTTGCGGCGTTCCGAGTAGGACAGAAGCCAGGCCAAAGATCCCGTACCCAATACTCCCCTAGAAAGCTGAATCAAACCATATCAAGAAGGACTGTAAGCTATAGCTTATCAGTTCCCGGTCGGGTTAAGGGAAGTTCGCGGTCTGCAATATGAGTTCTGTATAGATCGTAAGATATCGCGGTTGCGTTATTCTTATCGTGTTAAAGAAGTGCTCATATAATGATAGAGGTAAAGGTTCCCATCACACTCTTTTGGCCTGGGTTGGAATTCCCTGCCCGGGCAAATTAGGTCCAGGAGGCTGGTAATGGCCGCAGCAAAAGTGGTCTGGCAGGTCATCTGCCCTACCTGCAGCAATGGCGCTCCGCAGGGTTCCCCGTATTGCGATAAATGCGGGACATCGCTGAGCAACATACCCGCGGTGCAGATCGAATCAAAGACAATGCAGATAGCCACTCCGGACCACGTGCTAAAGAAGTTTCTGAACGAAGAGCAAGATCCGGCACTGGTTCGTCAGATATATGAGAAAGCTTTGCAGATCATGGTGGAAGGCGAAGAGATTGAATATATCGCCACCGCAAACAAGACTATGGTAGGTATCTCGTTTGATTGCGTGGTCGCTACCAATAGACGATTGATAGACTACAAGAAGAAAATGCTTGGCAAGGTAGCCCTCGATGACTGCTTCTGGCGAGATGTGCGAGAAGTCGAGATGAAAGAGGCACGCCAGGGTGTATCGCTCATGGTAGAAACGATCCAGGGCTGGCGTCTGACCGTGGAATCGCTGCCCAGGGCGCAGGCGTGGCGGTTATATGAGGTAGGAGCGGAATACAATCCGAAGCTCCAGGCGAGGCTGCACGACATGCTGGGGGCTGCCAGTGCCCAGCAAATCGATCACGCCTCGGTGGACCACGCAACAGCCGTGCCTGTTCACCCATACGGAGAATTCGACCATGCCGGCACGGAGCACCATAACGTACCATGGGCTGGCCCAGTTAGCGATCATTTGGGCGGCGCACGGCCCGCAGACCCAGCTTCGACCGGACCATTGCCGTTGATCATGCCACCATCGACTGAGTCTTTTCCCGTGCAGGGGTGGCAGGCTGCGCCTGCTATGAGTGCAGAACCGCCCCACTATCTCCCGGAGAACATCAGTTTTGAGCAGCCTTCAATGCCCAGTCTCGATGATTTGTTCTCTCCGTTGATGGAGAAGGAGCTATCAAACTCAAGCCATCAAGAAGAGCAGCCTACGCACAATCCTACTCCGATGGCTCAGGCAGAGCAAGGATCAATACTGTTCGACGTGCCGGTAGGAGAACAATCCCATAACAATGAAATTGTTCCTGCACATGTAGCCAGCTATCAGTCGGCGACGAAACCCTCGCCAGTTGCGAGCACGTCAAACGGCTCAAATGGCAACGGCTCAAATGGCAACGGCTCAAATGGCAATGGTAAGGGTATTGGCGCGCTCCAGCTGCCCCGGATGAATGGCCTGCTAACGCCGGAAGTCTCAGAAACTCCACATGTGGATTTGCCTAGAGCTCTACCACAGACAATGCAACCGGATATCCGGAGCACACATGAATCCCGGCAAACGGAAACAGCCAACCAACACCTTCATTCCAATACGACTTCAGAAGAGCATCAGAAAGTGCCAACAAAGAACGAAAGTCCAATGCGGAAGTTGAGGCAATTAAAGCGTATGTTGGACGCAGGGCTGATCACTCAAGAGGACTATGAGGTCAAGAAAACCGACATATTGTCGCGAATATAGATGTTACATGAGGTAATAAACCTGAGTATCAGCACAACAATTCAGAGGGGCGGCGTTTCTGTAGCGGAGATACAAAGAGGGCGGCGGTCGACAGGTATACCTGTCACCTTACTTGTGCTTCTGTGTTTCGTAGGCTTAGGACTGCTCTTTACCTCGGCGGCTGACAATCCAGCAATCATTATTGCCCTTGGCGTAAGTTTGATCTTCGCTGTTTGCATAATACGCTGGCCCGTTACCGGTACTTATATGGCCGTCGTTATGGCCATCCTGTTCGACACTCTCCCTTCGGCATACGCTCATACATTCTTCTCGGATCTGGGTGTCTTTCGCAATCTCAGCTATGTCGGACTGCCGGAAGGCGTTGTCGTCAGTCTGTTTGAGTTGGTGGTGGTGCTGTCTTTGATTAGCGCACTCGTCCATCGCTTTCACAACCATATGAAGCTTGTGCAGGGACCACTTTTCTGGCCCATGGTACTTTTCGGAGTTATGGTCGTGGCCGGAGAGGCATCGGGAATCCTGTCTGGGAGGCGACTTCAAGATCTCACTTATGGGAAATTCGCGCCACTGATGTACCTGGTGGCGTTATATTTATTGGCCGTGAACACGATAAATGGAGCAGCGCAGATACGCACGTTGCTGTGGATCACAATCTTTGTATCAGCTATTCGTTGCGCGGAAGGCATGTGGCGATATTTCCAAATACCTGCAGCGACACGGGGCCAGGTTCCAACAGTTCTGGAGCATGAAGACTCTCTGTTTCCTGGTGATGCCTTTTGCATTGGCGCTGGTAGGGGTTCTATGGCGAAACTGGCTGCCCAGACATATGCTATGGTGGCTTATAGCACTGATACCGGTCTGTTTTTACGTGATCCTAATCAATCACCGTCGCGCTGCCTTCCTCTGCATTTTCCTAAGTATTGCAAGTTGCTTGCCCATCATCTGGATCACCCTCAAGATCACAGCAGGAACGAAAGCGATTTCATTTATGCCTTGGTTGTAGCCGCCTTTCTTGGTGCCGCCTACTTGGCGGCGTTTTGGAATAGTTCCAACGGCATTGCCGCTCCTGCACAATCAATCCGCTCAATGATTCAACCTGATGAGCGAGATTACCTTTCCAATCTTTACAGGGATGAGGAAAACACTCAACCTGAAATATACGATCAGCTTCAGCCCGATTACAGGCATTGGCTTCGGCAAGCCTATGCAGCTTATTACTCCCATGGTCGACCTGGAATTGGACTGGTCGTTACAACTTTACATGCCACACAATAATATGCTGTGGCTTTGGATGCGGATGGGCATTAGTGGGTTTTATTGAGTTTCTGGATGCTTTGCGGAGCAGGGATCCTGCTAATCGTCACAGCGTGAGAAAGCATTTGCACGATGGAGATTTCTCGAGTGGGAAGGGGACACAACTCTACCCGCCGACTCTTCGAGACAACAAAAGTAACAAGAAAAGGATCACAAAATTGGATCATCGGCATACATATCTGAACAGCAGTTACATCCAGCGAACCAGAGATACAAGTACAAGGGACAGGCTCAAGAAATGGAGACAAGAGATGACAGAGTTTACCGAATTCATCATCTTCATCTTCCTGGCTCAAACAGTGTTGATATCACTCATAGGCATCGCGATAGTAGATCAGGGCCTGATGAGTTTCCGGCTCGCCTCTTATGCAGGAGCAGTCCTGGGCACTTTGGCTTCTGCATGGCCTGCATATAGTGCATTCACAGCACCTCAAGCTCAAGGGGTAACCCCCCAAAAGGATCACCAAACTGGTAGCATCAAGCCCACGACGACGCGAGATACGCGTAATCGTGGGTGGCCAGTATTAGCTTTTAACTTACATAGCAGGCAACAATAGGAAAGGAACAGGAATGCTCAAGATTACCGAATACTCAGGTCTATACAAGAGCTTCTAGCAGTGAGCACCGAATGGAGCACGTCTACTTGATAAATGCGAAAATGCGTCCATCTTTGCCCAATGGGAATGGGCGGATGCTTACTTTAGGTTTGGCCCTTCCGGCAAACGACCCCTCATACTTGCGGCGTGGGATGATCGCGATACATTGGTCGGGTTACTGCCACTTTCAATAGCAACTCGGTTAGGTGCCTTGCGAACTTTTGAGGTATTAGGCTGTACTTCTTCAGGCTATCCAATCAGTGATTACGGAGGTCCTGTTGCAGTGCGCGGAATGGAAGGAACCGTATGGCAGGCAATGCTTGCACACCTTAACCAAAGTCCTTGGGCCATCATCGATTTGCGCAACTGCCCCCAAGGAAGTGATAGCGAAGAACGCCTAACCAATATCGCTAGCAGAGCTAAGCGTAATTCTGGCTGGACATTCAAAGTCCAGCCATCCGATGTATGCCGGGTTATTCCACTAGCCAATTCCTTCGATACTTATCTAGCTACACTGAGTTCCAACGCCCGCCAGAATCTGCGACGCAAGTTGCGCAAACTAAAAGAAGCTGGATACTCATTAGAACAAGTGCCTTTACAGGATGCAACGGCCCGCGCAGAAGCAGTTGATGCGCTCATCGCACTCCACCGACAAAGATGGGCTATGTATGAAGGAGGGGGCTTCCCCGATGAGAGGTCTTGTACACTCCACAAATATCTTATCGAGAAGCTGACTGTCAATGGACATGTAGATATGCGTATTGCTCGTTCTTCTGAGGGGAAGATCGCAGGAGTTATCTATAATCTACGGCGTAATGGCATTAGTTCCTTTTACTCAATTGGTGTTTCTCAGGATCCTGCATTATCCCATCTCAGCTTGGGAGTTTGTCTATTAGCAGACAGCATACGCGCCGCAATTGAAGGAGGTTACCATACCTTCGATCTATTGCGAGGGGATCATGATTACAAAGCGCATTTCGGTGGATATACCACCCACAATCTACGTGTGACAATATATCGCTATGGCTGGCTGCAAAAGGCAGAAGAGATGCTGCGCGGACTGAAGCACGTAGTGCGGGATCGACAGACCATGCACGCAGCCCCACAACAATAACTAGCCCATCTCAGTTACCCAAAGAGGTAGTAAGAAATGACACGCGTTGCTGTCCTCGTCTCCACACAAATCAAGGAAGACCTTGCTGAAATGATCGCTGCGGGTAAAGCCCCGCGCCGCGATTACTTCGAGTTAAGGGACATGCTAAATGCTGAACTGATGAGCCCATCCGTATCCAAAGGTCTGATATACAAGATTTCGAAGCGAGGAAGTACAGTCCTGGCTACGGTGTGGTCAGCCTGGGCACGAAGATCAGAATATGACATTATCGTAACTGACCAGGAAACCACCGGACTGTTGTTGGCGCTACTCTTCAAGCTCACCCGCACGCGACGCGGGCATGTAATGATCTCACATTACCTGAGCCCTGCCAAGAAACAGGTGCTCTACCGCCTCTTGCGTGCACAAAGCCACATCGATATCACGGTATGCTACAGTACGGCTCAGGAAAAGGTAGCTATAGAAAAGTTGCATTTGAAAAAAGAGCAGGTTGGCTTGGTTCTTCACCCAGCCGATAGTCGATTCTGGAGGCCGGCCGCAAGCCATTCTGAGGCGCAAGCCGACCTTGAAATATTGCACCGGGCAGGTGTCTATCTTCCCGACCATGCGCAGGTCGTTTGTAGCGCGGGCCTGGAGTTTAGAGATTATCCCACGTTGATGAATGCGGTCCAGGAACTACCCAAGAACGTGCGAGTGGTTATCGCTGCCGCCAGCCCCTGGTCAAAGCGCAAGAACACTTCTGAAGAAGTGAAGTTACCTGAGAATGTACAAAGAGTATCCCTGACACCTCTACAGTTACGCGCCCTATACCGCCGATCACAGGTGGTTGCAATCCCTCTATATGATGTCGACTTCCAGGCAGGGTCACTCGTGGCATACGAGGCGATGGCATGTGGCAAGCCGGTTGTAATAACGCATACGCGCGGCCAGACTGATATTGTACGTGACGGAGTAACAGGATTATATGTGCCGCCTGGCGATCCCCCCGCAATGGCCCAAGCACTTAACCGCCTGTTAGCCGATCCAGACCAAGCACAATCATTCGGCAAGGTGGCTCAGCAGATAGTTGAACAGGAACTGAACCTCGACACATATCTAGCAGCTATGATCGCACTCGTTCACAAGGTGACGGCCCGCCACTCACCTTACGCGGGGATAGACCCGCAAATCAATGCAACAAAACAGGTCGTCAGGTAGCTCCACGAATAGCATAGTTGATAAGCCTACCAACCAAGAGGACTTGGGCAAACATGCCCGACAGGACGAAACCGATATCATGACCAACACCGAGATGCCCCAACCAGGCAAGACGCGCAGTCTAGTCGCACGGGCGAAGCTCTATATCAGCAAGCAAACCGAAGCCATTCACCTACGTTTAGGGGTCGCACAAATCTTGCTCCGATTGATCCCATACGGCACCATGGGTAACTTGCGCAGTATGATCTACGGCTGGTGCGGTTTCGACATCAGTAGCAAAGCGTACATTGCCGGTGCTCTCGAACTGCGTGGAGATGGTGACATCTATCCCCATTTGCATGTTGGGGAGCACACATTCATAAATACACCATGCTTCATCGAACTCAATGCTCCAGTTCATATTGGTGCACATGTGGGTATTGGGCATCATACTGTCTTCGTCACCAGCAACCACGAGCTTGGGCCTGCATCTGCCCGCATGGGTAAGCTCAAAGCAGGGCCCATAACCATAGGCGATGGTGCGTGGATTGGGGCCGGCGCAATGATACTTCCCGGAGTGACAATTGGCCCTGGGGCATTCGTCACTGCCGGAGCCGTAGTAACTCGCGATGTGCCTGCGAATGCCAAAGTTGCAGGTGTTCATGCCCGGATAACTAGTTCACTGGATGGCAGAGACCCAGCGCTATGGCAAGCGATGGCTGGAAACTCAGCCGAACATACCGAAAGCGTACAAGAATCCGACAAAGTGGTCTATTGAATGAGCGACATCATGAACTTACCCCAAGCAAAAACATTGGATCTAAGTGTCATAGTTCCAACTCATAACCGACTGAGTTTTCTACCAGCCCTGATAGCGAGTTTGGCATCACAGGACTATCAACCGAACCTCTGGGAACTGATAATCGTAGTTGATGGCTCCTCTGACGGCACGCTGAAATATCTAGATTCCGTTACAGAGCCGACACTACCCAATCTACGTGTATTATCACAACCCCAGAGTGGTGTGGCCGCTACGCGCAATACTGGCGTAAAGGCCGCCAGGGGGCGTGCAGTGCTTTTCCTGGACGACGATATGATTGCGTCGCCCTCTCTCGTCCGTGAGCATGCTCAGGTTCATCTACATGACCCAGAAGCGGTAGTAGTCGGTCACGTGAGTGTGCCTGCAGAGAAGCGAGATCCGTGGGTTGTCTGGGAGGATAGCCAATTAGAGAGACACTTCACAGCGTTGAAAAAAGGCACCCGCATTCCAGGCCCACGAGATTTCTATACTGGCAATTGCTCGGTTTCTGGCGAACTATTCCAACGAATCGGAGGGTTTAATATCAACCTCCCGAGAACCGAAGACGTCGAGTTGGGCTATAGACTAGCCGACGCGGGTGCACACTTCTTTTATCGCCCTGAGGCCCATAGCCTGCACCTCGGGCTCCATCCGTTTGCAAGTTGGCTGCGTAATGCGAGACTCTACGGACGCTGTGATGTGCTTCTAGCCTGGGACAAAGGCCATACCCATCTACAAGTTGAGCTTTTCCGGTGGTACCACCTTCGTAATGCCCTAAACAAAGCTCTTGTCCAGGTCTGCGCCCGCTGGCCCACGCTGGAAAAACTGTCTATTAGTGGGGCACATCTTATTGGACGCGCACTCTACAAAGCAGGCGCTCGTCGCCTCTCTACTACGTGTTACAGCGCCATTTACAATCTCGCCTACTGGCTCTCCGTCATCGAATCCATAGGTAAGGAGCGCTTTTGGTCTGAAATTAGGGCACAAAAAATCAACAAGGAGAACATAACCACAGACCTAAAAGATCCGCAACCTACGAAGGTCATAGTCGAGAACTGACAAGAGGTAGGAAGATCGTTTATGAGAAGTGAGACGGGGCTGCTACGCACTTACCTGAACTGGATACCAATACTCATGTTCCATGAGGTAGTGCTGGATGGAACCGATCCCATACCTCCATACGCAGTTTCTCAGGCTCAACTCCGCACAATTTTACATGATTTCGCCAGGCGAGGTTATACGTCGGGCACACTAGATCAGGTTGTAGGTGGTCCAGTCGATGACAGAAAGAAACAAGATACGGACGACGTAACCAATAAACCAAGAAAGCAGATAGTGCTCACGTTTGATGATGGCACCTCTGATTTTCTAGAAAATGCCCTGCCCGTATTGCAAGAATTCAGGTTTACTGCCACCATATTTGCAATCGCCGGTATGGTGGGCGGAAAACGCGAGTGGAATAGTCTGCCAGGTCAAGCTCCTCTAACTCCCGTGCCGCTTATGAGCATTGCAGATTTGCGAGCATTGCGCGATAAGGGTTTCACTATAGGCTCCCACACAATTTCCCACCCGCGCCTTACTGACTTGAACATCGAACAAGCAGAAAAAGAAGTCGCAAATTCGCGAGCAATGTTAGTAAATATGCTGGGAGAACCGGTACGTTGGTTCGCATATCCTTACCTTGCTGCGAATGAAGTTACACGTAATCTGGTGAGGGCTGCAGGGTTTGTAGGAGCATGCGGTGGGCCTAATCAAAAGCATTCCAGATTCTATTTGAATAGGTTAGATGCTTCTTACTACAAGATCCCCCAACTACGCATACGCTGTAACGGTCTGTTCCATATGACACGCCAGATGCTCCGTCAGGCGCGGCATAGTGTAAGTGGAACTCCTACGCTGACTTAGCATCTGAGCAGCTAAACGGAATCCTCCTCTTACATGCAGAGCACATAACTAGAGCCTTCTTGTTATTTCGACAAGACATGATTCTGACCTAGCCCCGAGAATCTAGTCCAGCACCAATGAGAGTTCCCGGTAAAATAGCACAATCAGAAAGGAGAACTCAAGATGAAAAGGGGCCAGTTTGTTTCTGATAATGCTCTATCTTTGCAGATTTTAGAACTGGCCCGTCAAGCGGCGAATAGGTCTGTTTCTGCTAATGTAAAAGGGAGCCATTCGATGAAATCTTGACAGTCAAAAAGGGAGCCACTTAGCTCTCTCTTTGCTATCGTTGGGACAAGGCAAAGATGTTGCCTTTCGGTTACTCGGCTAGACCGTTAGACCGCAAACGATACGATAGCAAAGAGAGGTGGAGATGATTACCGTGGAACAACACGAAGCCATCCGCCGCGCCTTCTACCTCGAACACAAGAGTGTCAGGCAGATCGCACGAGAACAAAGGCACTCCCGCAAGACTGTTGACAAAGCCATTGCCCAAGCCCAAGCCCAGGCTCAGGACCCATCCCAGTCCCAATTCTACCAACCGTACCCTTACCCAACTTACCGGCGCACCAAACCTAGACCCGCTCCGGTGTTCGGCTCTTTCCAGACCCGTGTCGACGAACTCCTACAGCAAAACGACCGTCTCCCACGCAAACAACGCTACACCGCTCGCAAGATCTTTGAACTTTTGGTCAAGGAAGGCTACCAGGGTAGCAAGTCTCGCGTGCGATTGCACGTGAGCAGATATCGCAAAGCCCATCACGCACCACCCCTGTTCATACCACTAGAGTTCGAGCCTGGGAAGGACGCCCAGGTTGACTGGGGTGAAGCTGTTGCCGTCATCGGTGGCGAGCGCCAAACCGTGCAGTTGTTCATCATGCGTCTGAACTACTCAAGGCGATCCTTCGTGATGGCCTACCCCTCGCAGAAACAAGAAGCCTTCTTTGCCGGTCATGTGGCAGCTTTCCAGCACTTTGGTGGAGTTCCCCAACGTATCAGCTACGACAACCTGGCCTCGGCGGTGGATCCGGTTGCCTCTTTCAGCTCGGTGCGCCTCCTGATCGAAGGACGAGTACGACGAGAGCAGAGAGCATTCGTAGCCTTTCGTAGTCATTACCTGTTCGAGAGCCACTTCTGCACGCCTGGACAAGGGCATGAGAAGGGAGGTGTTGAACACAGCGTAGGGTTTAGCCGCCGCAACTTCCTGGTACCTATCCCAGATGTGGCCTCATTTGAAGCATTGAACATCTTTCTTCTGAGCGAGTGCCTGCGAGATGATCAGCGCCGGGTTGCGCGCCAACCCACCACCATCAAAGAAGCCTGGGAGCAGGAGCTACCTCATCTGCGTCCTCTACCTTCCTACCAATATGAATGTTGCGTGACGAGCACGGCACATCTCACTCCATACAGCCAGGTGATCTTTGAGACCAATCGCTACTCGGTGCCCGTCGAGAGAGCAAGGCGAGAAGTGATCGTCAAGGCTTACCCTTTCCATGTGGACATATTCGACCCCAATCCCAACCCCAATCCCAACGATGGCCAGCCACGTAATCAATCGCATGACCAGCCCGGCCGCTCCGGCCTACCAGGATTGCTTGCCCGTCATCCCCGCTGCTACGAGCGAGAGCAGGATATCTTCGAGCCACTGCATTACCTGCCTTTGCTCGCTCAGCGGCCAGGGGCATTCGATTATGCCAAACCATTGCGCCGGTGGCGAGCCAAATGGCCACCTACATATGAGAAGGCGTTGGAACTGTTACGGGAGAAGTGGCCGGAAGGCAGAGGAGTGAAGGAGTTTGTCCGCATCTTGCAACTTCATCAGGATTATCCCGCTGTGCTTGTGGAGCGAGCAGTTGGGCAGGCTCTTTCGTATGGGTGTGTTCATTTTGATGGAGTTACCCATTGTTTGAGGCAACTCACCACGCCTGAAACAGAGCTGACCATGCTTGCAGGTCTTGATCTGGTAGGGCTGGCCGATCACCCACACCTGCAAGCCATTGGCAAAATCGGCAGCCAGCCCATCGACTTACGTCGTTATGAGCAACTGCTTCAAGGAGGATGAATTGGAGAAAGAGAGGGAGAGAACGGAGAGGACGCAGACCGTGAACACGGCGAATACGAACACGGTAAAGCCAGCAAGGGCAGCAAGGGCGACAGAACATCACATGTTGCTGGAAAGCTATCTACGCCAGTTACGATTGCCCAGCTTCGTGCAACACTACCAGAAGTTGGCTCAAGATGCCGCACAGACCAACCTCAGCTATGAACGTTTTCTGTTAGCTCTGGCTGAAGGAGAGGTAGGCCAACGAGAAGTGCATCGAGTGGAACGCTCTATCGCCTCCGCCAAATTCCCGGTGCTCAAAGAGCTTGCTGACTTCGATTTCAGTGTCGTGCAGGGTTTAGCCAAGACGAGGGTACTTGAACTGGCTCAGGGTGGGTACATTCAGAGGGCAGAGCCGATCCTTTTGGTTGGCAATCCAGGGCTTGGCAAGACCCATATTGCCACAAGTCTTGCCCTTGCGGCTTGCCGTCAGGGCCATCATGTGCGCTTCTACAACGTAGCAGGCTTAATCAATGATATGATCCAGGCACAACAGGAGCTGCGATTGTCCCGTTTCATGACACAGATGTGCAAGCAGCAGGTGATTGTGCTGGACGAGCTAGGCTTCATACCATTTACAGCGGCGGGTGCGCAGTTGCTCTTCCAGTTCTGTTCGACCCTTTACGAGAGAGTGGCAATCATCATAACTACGAACCTGCGATTTGGAGATTGGAACAGTGTGTTAGGAGATGAGCGAATGACGGCTGCACTTTTGGACCGGCTCACGCACAAAGCACACATTCTGGAGTTTGTTGGAGAGTCGTTTCGTTTTCGCCAGCGTCTTCAACAGCAACAGGTGCAGGGGCAGGGGCAGGGGCGAAGTGAAAGAACAGGTGATGGTGCGAACGGGAATTTCGGGTACGGTTCTATTCAGAGTCTGGAGAGCCGAGAGATGGAAGGAGGGGAGGAAGACGAGGGGGCAGAAGCGGGGGAGATCGGGGAGAGCGGGGAGAGAAACGGGGAGAGCGGGGAGACAGAGGAAGCAGAACCGGCGCAAATGGCAAGCATCGCTGATCGGCCTTAGTTTTTTCGCAAAATTGACCTCAAAATGGCCGAAATTAAGTCATGACCTCTAACTCCAGCTCTAACCCAAGCGCACTCCCAGCTAGCGAACCTGCCGTCGAACCGCCCTCGAAGGTGGTAACGACCTGCCGGGGCTACACACGAACCCTCCACGCTCAACTCGTTTCGTTCCGTTGCGAGTGGTGCAGCGAGGAGCGAGAGGTGTGGCAGTATCCAGGGGCAGCTCCGCGTTACTGCGATGGTTGCCGAAGGGAAGCCCAAAGGGCGATGAACACGGCGCGCCAGCGGGAGAAGCGCAAGCGAGACACTAGCCCCTACGGATGGCGACCACGGGTAGGACGGCCTCGCAAGCCTTGAAATCGGTGAACTGAGCGTATCCTAATTGGCACACCGAGCCTTATTGCGTCTGGGTAAATGAGCAGGATGGTCCCTGTGCCTACTCTTCCGATGCCAAATGGCTATAACCATTCACTGTGATATCTCTAGCTTCAATATCACCGGATCCGAGGGATCGCCGTCTATGTGGGCATACCAAATCTTGACTTGTAGCCCCTCTTTCATTGGCCCCCCAAGTGTACTTACATGGTGAAAGCCAAGGCTCTCGCTGTATTCGGAGTAACTAAACTGGACCCCTTGCACCCTAAAGCTCTCGGCCTTGCCACTGGCCGTACTGGTTAGGTCTATTACTTGCCCCTCAGCAACCTGTGCCTGATTAGTGGCGAGCAAATCGCTGCCAGTATGATATGCGGAAAGCGTCGACGCAAAGAGGAAGATCGCAACGCACAAACCAGCACAGATCAGGGTTACAGATCCAGATATCCTTATGGCACTAGGTACCTTGGGTATGCGGCTGCGATTGACCAATATTCCAACACCGACGAACGCAACCGCCAGAGGGATTATTACAACCCACCATGCAAACGATTGTTGCGAAGCGTCAAAGACCGTTCGATAAGCCACGACCGTGCTGCGGTCCATGTTGTTCCAAATGTCGACTAAAGTCATGTCCGTGATGTCCCCACTAGACTTGCGATTTCCGTGTGGCCCCCTTTTCGATTATCAAATGGCTCCCTTTTTAATTATCAATATTTTCGTCGGGGAGGAGAAGTGGCTCCCTTTTTGGTTATCAAATGGCTCCCTTTTCTATTGACAAAAACATAGGTCATACAGATGCTCCTGAGCAACACCCGCCACAAACTGCTTATGCAGCCAATCCAGCAAGTGCCGCCGATGCACTCGCTGCATTTCTCGGCGCGCATCCCCGATGGTCACACGAACATGTTCAGTCTCGGTCGTGGTGGCCTGCAAACGGGCACGCTCCTCGTCCAAGAGCAGGTACGCCGCCAACACCAACGTCCAGAACCGCTCGATAGCCGGGGCGCTCATCACTTGGTAGTGGTCAAGCCCCATCAACTCCTTGCAGTCGGCAAACAGCACCTCGATGTCCCAGCGTGCCGCTACATATTGCAGCAACTGCTCCACACTTGCCCCCAAGTCACTCGATGCCCAGTATCTGGTCTCGGACACAGGAGCACCCAGGCTGTGCCTCACTACCAGCACCTGGCACTTGTACAGCTTACGCACCATTGTGGTAATCGCATGCGCGTACACAGTGCTCACCTCCCCTTTGGCATCGGCATCGCGACCGCAACCGAGTTCGCTTCTGGGCCAGCGTACCAGCACGTAATCGGCCTCGCTCAAGCCCGCCACATATTCCGGCAGAGGCTGCCAACACCAGTCTGCAGCACTGGCGGCACTGGCGGCACTGGCGGCACTGGCGGCACTGGCGGCACTGGCGGCACTGGCGGCACTGGCGGCACTGGCGGCACTGGCGGCACTCGTACCGCCGACAAGCTGCTCTACTCGGATGGAGCGATTGGCTTTCAGCCCACTGGTAATATGGAAGGCTCGCTGCCGAGCCGCCTTCCATACCGCCTTGCACCCAAACCAACTGTCCACCAGCACATGGGTGTCGGTCCCTTCCACCGGCTCGAAACTCTCAATCTGCTCCACCAGCAGGTCAACCTTGCTCTTGAAGGGCACACCCTCTCGCTCACAGA
This sequence comes from uncultured Chloroflexia bacterium, assembly GCA_963797095.1. Lineage (GTDB taxonomy): Bacteria > Chloroflexota > Chloroflexia > QHBQ01 > JADMIH01 > JADMIH01. The sequence goes on from CAWCNY010000003.1 coordinate 564,500, forward strand.
CCTCTCGCTGCCGATACAGACAAGGAGCCTGGGGACAGCACCTATCCAACGTAGGCAACACATACAGGGTGGTCAACATGTTGTGCCCTTGCACCGGGTGCCCCACCGTCGAGGAGAAGTGGCGGCCTATCCCAGCCATCTTGCGGCCTTTGGGCTTGTGCATGGTGGAGTCGTCTCCAATCAAGTAACCGGTCACAGAGGTTACACGAGCAGGAAGGCGACCCTTACGACCCCGACCGGTGTAGCGTCGGTGGTGACTACGCAAGGTGGCACGCTCTTGGGCTACCTGGGGGGCAAGTTGTGCTCGGAAACGGGCACACCAGGCAGCCACAACAGCCTGCCCTTCCCAAGGAGCGCGGCTCAAGAAGCGGCTCAGGCCACAGTAAGCGCGAGCGCGGGTGCGTACTCCGCCTCCGCACACAGCACGGTGCAGTCCACACAGGGTACGAGCTTCCATGCACAACAGCAAGGCCAGCAGTACGGTAACAAAGTACTGGAATTGAGGCTTGCTGAAGCAGTGACGGAAGGTCTGGGCGAAGTAGCGCACGCTCCCATCGGCGCATATAATGGGGGTAGGCATAGTGGTCCTCCTCGGGTAAGGATTGGTGTTCGCAACCCTCTTATACCCGATAGGCCCTATGCCTTCAATCATTCACTTTGAAATGTGCAAAGATAGAGTGATAATGTAAAAGGGGTGTACTGCGCCCTTGGTGTTGGACACAAATGGGGCTTAGGTTAGTCAATAGCCCCGACCGGCTGGGCTGACCGGCTAGCGGCGAGTGCGTCCTGGCTCCCCACGCCACCACCCAGATATACCTGGTTGCAGCTCTGGTTGCGCTGAACCCACTGCGCCTCGAACTCAGCAGGGGTCATGTACCCCAGCGATGAGTGTATCCGCTTGTGCTGGTACACCTCGTCCAGGAACCGCCCGATCTGCTGGTAAGCATCATTGTAGTCGATGTATTCCGATAAATCTACCTCCTCTTCCTTGATGGTTCGAATCACCCGTTCCGCGTACCCGTTCTGCCACGCCTGCCCCACCTCAGCCATGCTGATGGCAACTCCCGCTCCCACCAGCATCTGCACGTAGCCACCCGCCGCGTACTGTACTCCCTGGTCGGAGTGGTGGATTTGAGGAGTGCCAACGAGCAGTGCCCGCCGCAGTGCCGTTTCAGTAAGGTCAGCATCCAGCCACCGCGAGAGGTGCCACCCACGGATTGAGCGAGTGAACACATCCATGACCACAGCCAAGTAGACAAACTCGCTCCCGAGGCGCACGTAGGTGATGTCCCCGACCCAAAGCTGCTCTGGTCGCACCACCGCCAGCCCCTCTACCAGGTTGGGGTAGCGTGGGAACGAGTGGGCACTATTGGTCGTGCGCTTCTTACGGCGAGGGATGCGTCCTTGCAGGCCCATCTCACGCATCAACCGCCGCACTCGCTTGTGGTTGGCCCGAAGCTCGTACCCACCCGCTTCCTTGCTTCTGCGTAGCTGATGGGTGATGCGCCTGTATCCATAGGTAGACCAGCGGTCAGCAACCGCTTGGATGGCCTCTTTTACCTCTTGGTCTGGCGCACTCTGGACCCGAGACGTGGTCTGAGCTTGAGTGTAATGGTAGTAGCTGCTGCGAGGGTAGTCCAGCAGACGGCAAACCAGCTGTACCGGGTAGCTCTCCTCTTGAACGAGCTTCACGACTGCCCGCCTTTTCTGCTCAGCTCTGCATTCAAGATCGCAGACCCCTTTTTTAGGATTTCCATCTCCAGAGTCATGCGTCCAACCAGCCTCTCCAACTCGGCTATCCGTTCTGCTTGTGGGTCGGCCACTCGTCCGGAAGGGCCGTTCTCGAAGAGCTTGGGGGCACTTGCCACGAAATCGGCTTTCCATCTGGACAGCAATTCGGGCTTGATGGAGTACTCGCGAGAGGCCTGAGCTACACTCTTGGCTCCTGTGAGGATTTCCAGCACTACCTGCGCTTTGAACTCGGCGCTGAAACTCCGCCGATTTTGCATCTGAGGCATCTTGTTGCGCTCCTTTCCGTTCTTGGACCATCATACGACATTGATTATCCGCTGTGTCCAAGTCCCGGGGCGCACTACAGAGGTAACTCCATCGAGTGGAGAGTTAGCCCTCTCCCAGTGGATTCTGTCCCACTGTCCCCACGTAAAAGGGTCTCTGACCCCGGCCACGCCAGTAGTAAGCAATGAACCTGGTGGAATGCAGGCCACGCAAGCGCCGCTGACTGGTAGCCTAAACCTGGTCATGCGCAAGGGGAAGTCAGATAGGTCAACGCAAGTGAACTGCCATCTAAAGCTTCGTGATTCGGCAAGAGTGCAATAAGGCTGAGACACTCTCACCAAAATGGTAAGTGGGTGGTCGAGCAAATCCAGTCGCTGCTCGACGACAGGACACACTCCCACCGGAGCATAGGCAGGACCTTCCCTGGACGCATCTCAACACCTGGAACTACGGTAAGCCCGTTGAGTTCTCCACTTGGCATGCGGAGTAAGCCGACCGTAAGGAAGGCAGAATTACTCATCGGGTAAAAGACGCTGGAGCAAGCGAAGGCCCGCAGTAATGCGCGGGATAGGGGTTCTTTTCAAGATTTGCCCCACGCCGAAAGGCGGCTGACTTCCAGCTAGCTTCTGACGATAGAACTAATGTGAAGGAACCAAACTGACGTGCAAGATAGAGTCACTTCTGACATCGGAACGCCAGGATCTGCTTTCAGCGAGATACCCAAACAAGGCACTCCCATTGATTGGGACGCTATTGACTGGGCTATTGTTAACAATCGGGTCAGGAACCTGAGACAAAGGATTTATCGTGCGACCGCAGCGGGTCAGTGGAATCAGGTGCGCAGCCTGAAGAAGCTGATGATGCGCAGCTACGCAAACCTGCTACTGTCAACGCGAAGAGTGACCATGGACAATCACGGCAAGAAAACGGCTGGCATTGATGGTCAGACTGCTCTTACCGCCAAAACCAGGACGCAAGTGATCCGCGAGATGCCGGAGTACAAACCACGACAGGTCAAACCAGCCCGGCGGATATATATACCTAAGGCTATTGGTGACAAGTTAAGGTAATCACAGGGATGTCAAACAGCAGATTGAGCATGAGAAGCACGACAACGACGTTTCTGCTTGAGCAGGTCAAGGTCCTTGGCCTTGCGAGCCAGGTAGTCTACCACATCAAGCTCCAGGGTAGGGTCTCGCCCTTGCTCTCGCAGACGTTGACAGGCTTGCGTGTAATGGTACAATGCCCGGAACACCATCTCCAACGATATTGCCTTGAATGGCTGCCTTACCGCCTCAGCCACTGCGTCGGTGAGGTCCACCAGCACCGCATACAGTATCCAGGTGGCCCATACCTGCACCTGCACGGCGTTGGACGCTCCACACCAGAAGTAGGCCAGTCCCAGCAGACGCTTGACGATGTTGAAGGCATCTTCCATGCGCCACCGCTCAGCATACAACGCCGCCACCTGCTCAGCCGGCAATCTGTGGGGGTCGGTCACGTTGGTCAGGTAGCGGTACCACTTGCCTTTCACCGATATTTCCACTACCCGCATCGGGTGAGCACAGCGTGTGGTGCCCTGACCCAACACCACTTCATAGTCGTGTATGCTGTCCGTCTGTTGCAGCACCCGCACCACTTGTATGGCCGCATTCGCCTTGAGAGGGGTCAGCATACTCACTCCTCGCTCGGTGAGGCGGTCGAAGAAGGTGTAGTTGACAAAGCCCATGTCAAACAAGGCCAACAGCCCACTCTCCAACGTCTCGATGATCCCGTCCCAGAAGAGTTGGTCGTGCGCCGCACTATCCGGTTCATAAATGATGTGCACAGGCAAGCGAGAACACAGGTCGAGCACCCCCGCGATGCGCCCACCCAACAGGGCCGAGTGCTTGTCAGGGAGCTCTTGCAGCAGACCCACTTTACGCAGCAAAGTGTCAAGGGTGGACCCATCGAAAGCCACCACACCCGTGTAATGCCCCTTGGCCCAGGTGAGCACGCTTGGCAAGGGGCGCACTCGAGCGTGCCAGCGGTCATGCATGAGGGGCAGCACATCCAGGAGCACCTGCCTGAACAGCGAGGCGGGCATAGTCCTCAGACGCTGGTTTACAGCTTGTTGCGACACCGACACAGGAGGCACCCACAGTACTCCATCTTCATGCAGTACCCTCACGGCTTCTCGCACCGAGCCGATCTGACGCCAGATCATGCTCAACGCGAAGGCCATCATCACCGGCAAAGTCAGGATGCGGTGGCGCAAGCCCATGACCTGATAGGCAGCTATCTGGGCATAGGTAGCAGGGTGGATAAGTTCAGTCAGCCTCTGCTCCACTGCAGCGGCAGGCGGTCCCACAGTAGGACGCTTGGAGCGGTCCCGCTGTATAGCGCGAGTATGGCGGACGCTGCTGTTCTTTGGTTTGGAAGGGTTGGAAGATGTGCTCATGCATGATTCTACCCAACCTCTCGACCCAAATCCAGCAGCAAAACAGCTTGACATCATGCACATGACCTTAACTTGTCACCAATAACCTAAGGCCAATGGCAAACAAAGGCCGATCGGCATCCAAACTCTCAAAGACCGCATCGCGCAGGCAGTTATCAAGAACGCACTGGAACCAAGTTGGGAGGCCCAATTCGAGCCGAACAGCTATGGCTTTCGTCCGGGCCGCAATTGTCATGATGCCATCGTGCAATGCTGGAACTGGTTTAAGGGCGCAAACGGACACAGCTTTGTGCTCGACGCCGATATCCGGGGTGCGTTCGACAATATCAGTCAGGAATATATCCTCGACGCCATTGGCCAAACGCCGGGACGCGAGTGGATAGAAGCATGGCTGAAGGCAGGCTATGTAGAGGCCGAGATCTTCCACGCCACTGAGAGTGGTACCTCACAAGGCTCTGTCGTCTCACCATTACTCGCCAACATTGCCTTGGACGGTATGGAACGCTGGCTTGGTCAATGGACTAACCAGCGAACTTACACCAACAAGCGCGGCAAACAGGTGGGATGTGTACATAAACAGGCTAATCCACGCTACGGTTACATCCGTTTTGCGGACGACGTGCGCCACATAACCAAGATAATGGATTCCTTTCGCAGAAAGGGGAGGTACGGAAGACAAGACCTCCGGGTCAACAGCTTACCTGGAAGCGAAAGCTGAAGGGAACAGTAGCATGCTGCTGAAGCGGAAGATACTTGAAGATGCTTAGGGTATCGTTCTGCAAGACCCGCGTGATATGGTGAGAGCCAAACTGCCCAAACCTTAGTCTCCAGCGATGCAAGCGAATATTCTCCGACCATAGCATCTATTGGCGGAGCCATTGTGATAGGGCGGTTAAGTCGTCGCCGCCTGAACCTTTCGCACAATGGGCGGTCAGGAACGACCTGACTCAAGGAGACGGAACAGGCACCTACGTCACGCTCGATACGTCCATAACCTTGGGAATGTGGGATCGCCTACAGGGCGCGAGCCCCATGGCGACGGAGCCACCATATTACTCCGAGGACGGGAAAGCCGTCTACATGGCAACATAGCAACATAGCAACATAGCAACATGGCAATGCCTTGCAAAGAAGATAAGTTGCCAATGGGGAAGGGTGGCAGGTGTTGTGAGACCCAATCAGGGAGGTACGCGAGATGCGAAACGCCGAAACTGTGCTGGGGATCATCCATGAACGCGGCAAGAAGGGCTTGCCATTGGAGGACGTGTACCGGCAACTGTTCAACCCAGACTTGTATCTACTCGCTTATGGGCATATCTACCGCAATAACGGGGCTATGACACCTGGCGTAACAGACGAAACTGTGGATGGGATGTCGCTGGCCAAGATCGAAGCCATCATCGGTGCACTACGACAGGAACGATATCGATGGACGCCAGTACGACGCGTGTACATCGCCAAGAGAAACTCGACCAAAAGGCGTGGGCTAGGAATCCCTTCTTGGTCGGATAAGCTGTTGCAAGAAGTGATACGCCTTATCCTACAGGCATATTACGAACCGCAATTCAGCCCGGCCTCACACGGCTTTCGCCCTCAACGTGGGTGTCACACCGCGCTAAGCGAGATCCAACATAAGTGGGTAGGCACAAAATGGTGGGTGGAAGGCGATATCAGAGCGTGCTTCGACACTCTGGACCACACAGTCCTGATATCAATCCTACGCGAGAAGATCTTCGACAATCGCTTCTTACGCTTGATCGAACGCCTCCTGCAAGCCGGATACCTGGAAGAATGGCGTTATCACTGCACCCTGAGTGGAAGCCCACAAGGTGCCGTGCTCAGCCCCGTTCTTTCGAACATCTACATGGACAAGTTGGACCAGTTTGTCGAGAAGACACTGCTTCCCAGGTACACGTGCGGAAACCGTCGTAGACTTAATCCTGAATGGCAACGGCGACAACAGCTTGCTCGGCAATTGAAGGAACATGGTGACAAGAAAGAGGCCTGCAAAATGCGTCGTCTGATGCAGCAGGTCCCCTCCTTGGACACACACGACCCCAACTACCGACGCCTGCGTTACTGTCGTTACGCCGATGATTGGCTACTCGGTTTCAGCGGCCCACGAGAAGAAGCCCAGGAAATCAAGTCTGCAATCCGGGACTTCTTACGAGAGGATCTCAAGTTGGAACTCTCTGAGGAAAAGACGCTGATTACCCATGCGCGGACCAAAGCTGCGCATTTCCTGGGCTATGATATCGTGGTGCTCAATAACGACCACAAGCTGGATCGCCGAGGTCACCGCAGCATCAACGGCGGGATCGGACTGAAAGTACCAGCAGAGGTTGTGAAAGTGAAATGCAAACGCTATCTGCGCCACGCCAAACCGATCCACCGACCGGAACTTGAACACGATGCTGTCTTCAGTATCGTGGCACAATACCAGCAGGAGTACCGGGGTCTCGTGGAATACTATCGACTGGCCTTCAACCTTCACAAACTCAACCAACTGAAATGGCTAATGGAACGCTCCCTGGCACAGACACTGGCCTCAAAACTCAAGATCAGTGTCCGATCTATCTACAAGCGATACCACACCTTAGTACGGACAGATCAGGGAACACGTGCAATCCTCGAAGTCAGGGTAGAGCGTGATGAGGGCGATCGTGATAAGGGCGATAAAGGAAGAAAACCGTTGATAGCGCGGTGGGGCGGTATTTCACTCGCACGCAACTCCAAGGCAATACTGAACGACGCGCCCCTACAAATCAGCGGACCGAGAGCGGAACTCGAACGACGCCTCTTGGCACAAGCTTGTGAGCTTTGTGGTTCACGAGAAAACATCGAGGTGCATCATGTACGAGCACTCAAAGATCTACGGACCAAAGGACGCGCAGAACCGCCTTTCTGGATGCAGGTGATGGCAGCTCGCAAGCGCAAGACGCTGGTGGTCTGTCGCGAGTGCCACGATAGCATTCATGCTGGTCGCAACACTCAAACTGCTGCCGTGAAAGCCGCGAGAAGGAAAACACTGGAGAGCCGGGTACTCCGAAAGGCGTAAGCCCGGTTCGGGGAGAGGCGGACAGAAAAGAGCTGCGCAAGCAGCACCTCGCTGGCCGCCCACTCCACTTCATCATAACAGCAGCCACGAGGGAGGAAATCGAGGCTATTCAACCTCATGTGGTAGCCTGGCTGGCCGAGCGCGGACTCGAACTCAACACCGAGAAAACCCATATCCGCAACATTGCAGATGGTTTCGACTTCTTGGGTTTCAACATCCGTCGCTACGGCACGAAATGCCTAATCAAGCCCCAGAAGGAAAAGGTGCAGACCAAACTGCGTGAAATCAAGCAGTGGCTGGTCACGCATCCGAACGTTGGTCCCGACGACGTGATTGACGTGCTAAACCCGATTCTGAGGGGTTGGGCGAACTACTACAAGCATGGGGTGAGCAAGAAGATGTTCGCCACCTTCAGCCACCGGTTAGTGTTACTACTTATCCGATGGGCGAGACGGCGACACCCGGGTAAGGGTCCACGGTGGGTACTTCCGCGTTACTTCACGAGAGTAGGCGGGAACAACTGGGTCTTCTACGCCAAGACAAAGAACCGGCACGGTAAGATGACGAAGACCTATCTGTATCGGATAGGGCAGACGCCAATTACTCGCCACATCAAAGTCAAAGGCGCAGCATCCCCAGACGACCCAACGCTGGGCGAATACTGGGCGGCACGGCAGACAAGATATGGCAAAAGCTATTTTGCTGTGGGGTCAAAGCTATACCGGGTAGCCGCAAAGCAGCACTGGCGATGTCCCCTGTGCCGAATGCACTTGTTCAATGAAGAGCGTATTCATATTCACCATGAGCAATCGGTAGCAGACGGTGGAACAGATGAGGAGGAAAACCTCAGCATCTTACACGAAGTCTGCCACCGCGCAACATTTGGTAGAAGACCCGCAGTAAAGTCGGTGGAAGCCTGAGCCGGATGATCGGCGACGGTCTTGTCCGGTTCTGTGAGGAGGGAGGCGGGGCGACCCGCTCTCCCTTACTCGATAAGTACCTGCTCTGCCTTGAACTGACCGACCCTGGTTTTGACCATACCGTGTTCAGCGAGTTTCGCACTCGCCTGTTGGATCACAACGCTGAGCGCCAACTGTTCGACACCATGCTTGCACTCGCTCAAGACCGGGGTCTGCTCAAAGCCGGTGGCCGTCAGCGCAGCGACTTAACTCATGTCCTAAGTGCTGCACGCACCCTCAACCGGCTGGAATGTGTTACCGAAACCCTACGTCACGCCCTCAATGTGCTAGCGACCTCCGTCCCGCAGTGGCTACGAGCACACACTACACCAGAGTGGGTGGAGCGCTATGGCTTACGTGCCAGTGAATTTCGGCTGCCCAAAGGCGATGCCAAACGGCTGGCGTGGGTTGAGCAAGTTGGGCGCGATGGGATGGCCTTGCTCGATGCCATCTACGCAGCAGACCCGGCAGACCCGGCAGACCCGGCAAATGGTCCAACTCCAGCCTCTTTGCGCGAGGTGCGGGGTCTTGAGTAGGTGCAGATACTGCGCCGGGTTTGGATCCAGAAGTTCTGGATGAACCAGGATCAATTGCAATGGCGCGACAACGACAACACCCCACCAAGCGGCACTTAGGAGCCTTCCGCAGATAAGGTGATCAAAGTAGCTGAGGCTTGATAGTGTAGTTCCATTCCCCGTGGAAGGCATCTTTGAACAGATTGAGGGCAGCCACTTGCTCATCAGTGACCTTGATCCCTGTCGGATATGCATGGCTGTCCTTGAGCGCCCTCACCACTAACCCCTCTTGGGTGGTAGTATGCGAGATCAGTTCCAACACCACTTCCATAGACGTGAGCGGGGTGGCCCGCCAATTTATTGATATGTACGAAAACACTCGATGCTCTATCTTGTTCCATTTGCTGGTAGCAGGGGGATAATGCGCCACCGTGATGGCCAGTTGTTCTTCATTGGCCAGTGCCTGTAGCTTTTGCTTCCACAGGCGGTTTCTCACCCCATTGGAGCCTCCTCCATCAGCGGTGATCAGCAGTTCCTTTTTGCCTGGATAGAGGGTTTTGCCCCACTTCTGCCACCACCTGCGGATACTCTCCACCGCAAACTCAGCCGTATCATGGTCAATACCCACATTCACAAACCCCACGTTCACAAACCCCACGTTATGCACCAGGTCATATATCCCGTAGGGGATGGCCTTGCCATCGGCCAGGGAAACAAAGTCATACACCGATACCACCCTCTCTTCCCCTTGAGCCTGCCATTCCCGTCCGTTGTTCCTGAACTGGCCTATCAACTCCTTCTTCTTGCAGTCAACGGAGATGATAGGAGCGCCTTTGTGTTCAAACTCTTTGCACCGAGCGTTGATGTGAGTAAATTGCTCATCCCGGTCAGGGTGCGATTGGCCTTCGATATTCTTCTTGTTGACGCGCAGAGAAAATCTCTGCTCGTGCAGCAATTCGGCCAGTGCTGACTTCTTGATGTGATGCCCTTTGCCTTCAAGGGCTTGCACCAGGTGTGCCAACGATTTGGTGGTCCATCGTACAAGGCTCATCGGGTCACCCTTGGGTTCCAATTCCCTCTCCAGATCGGGGAGCAGGGTGGGATCGGTCTGTGCAAGCTTTTTCATGCCCCCACCAGGCTTGCGGATGCGTTCTCCTGGTTGATAGTTGTCCCCTGCCTCCCGTTCTTTCAGACCCCGCTTGACCGTGTTGAGGGAGACCCCTGCCTCCCGAGCTACTGTGCTGGTGCTTCCTCTGCGTTGAGCCTCGGCTGCCAGGTACTGTCTCCACTGCTTCTCATTTAGCAGTGTCCGAAGCTGTTGGTATTCTTGTTCGGTCGAGAGCTTTTCCATACTCTCTATCTTCGCATATCTCCCTCTCTATGTCAACTAATTCTCGGAAGGCTCCTTACATCAACTCGCCTTATGACATTGATATACGCTACGCTCACAAAGGCTCCATCACCTGGACCGGCTTCAAGGTGCATCTGACCGAGACTTGTGACGATGAAGGACCAAACTTGATTACCAACGTTGAAACCACTTCGGCCTCAGTAGCGGATGACGCTGTAACCGGGTCAATTCATGCTTCTTTGGCTGAGCACCAGTTGCTACCCGACAAGCATGTCGCCGACACGGGGTTCGTCAATTCGAAGCTGTTCGTCGAGAGTACACAAGAATACGGCATCACCCGGATCGGTCCGATGCGCTCTGACAACAATTGGCAGGCTAAAGAAGGAGGCGGTTTCTCGGCACAGGACTTTGTGATTGATTGGGCGCAACAACGAGCCATCTGTCCACAAGGCCAAGTCAGCAGCAGTTGGACCAAAGCACTAGACCGTGTGAAGAACGAGGTCATCAAGATCAAGTTTGGCAAGCACGAATGTGGGGTCTGTCCGAGCGTAGCAAGATGCACGCGATCAGACCCGCCGCGACGAAGCATCAGTATCAGACCGCAAGCGCAGCACGAGGCATTGGTGGCTGGACGGCGACATGAACAAAGTGAGGAATTCAAGCAAGAATATGCGCGACGGGCGGGGGTAGAAGGGACAATTGCGCAAGGGGTGCGGTCGTGCGGGCTGCGTGGTTCGCGCTACTATGGATTGGCAAAGAACCATCTACAACACCTGATGATAGCGGCGGGAATAAACCTGATAAGGATTGTACGCTGGCTCATGGGCGAGGAGAAGGCCAAAACTCCTGTGTCTGCGTTCGCACGTTTGTATCAGCAGGCCGCATGATCACTATTCGCCACCAATATCAAAGTGCGGATGAACCCCTTTCCCCTTTTTCGTTATCAAATGGCTCCCTTTTCTATTGACAAAATCACCAGTTCAGCGAAGAGCAGATAATTGGGATCCTGCGGGAAGCCGAGGCAGGTCAGAAAGTGGCCGATGTCTGCCGCAAGTACGGAGTAAGCCAGAGCACCTTCCAGAGGTGGCGGCCCATCCTCTGTAAGGGCACTGCGTACCGCCAGACAGTAACCAAGGATCGCCTTTCCCAAGTCCTGGGCCTCATGGTCTTTGTCTTTTTGCCGTTGCACAGCGTGTGAGGAGTTGTCGAGATGCGCTTGACCCTTCAGTTTGTCCTCGACACTGCGCTCTATGGCTCGTACCCCGCGCACTTGCTTCTTCAGTTCTTTCTTGGCGTGCCGGTCGGCCTCATATATGGGTCGAGTAGCTTCCCGCAGATAATGGAACTGGCACAACTGGTGGGGCACTTTGGGCAGAGCCCCTTGTACAGCCAGCCGGATTGACCGCTCACCGTCCGAGATTACCCCACAGATGGATATGGGTTGTTCTCCTTCCCCTTCTCCTGGCTCCTCAAACGAGGCAAGTGCTTGTTGCACCTCGAAAAGCAGGGCCATCAGATCAGGATGAGCAGCACTCAACAAGGGGCGAGCCAACAGGATCTCACCAGACAGGCAATCGCGTATCACCCACAGCACTTCGTGTCCCATGTCCGGCTGCAGGCCGTCAATGGCCAGCACTACTCTGCCTTGTTCCCTTAGCCGCACCTTGAGCCGGTCATGGTCGGCCAGGTGCAGAGCCACGAGTTCCTCGTACCTCTCTATCAGATAGGTAACGGTGCGCTCAGCTATGCTCACTCCTCTCCCCAGCAGTTCCTTGTGGATCTCGGGCACTGAGCGATGCTGGGAGTAGCGCAAGGTGCCGATTAGGGTAATGATGTCCAGTCCGAACTCCCCTTGAGGCAGAGCCAGTGCTCCTTCCTCTTCTGGTCGATAAGGTCGGTGGTAAAGTGGGCAGTTCGGGTTATGGCAGCGGCGTATCTTGAGTGTCACTCTACACAGACCATGCAGTGTTACCACAGTGCGGAAATTGTGGTAGCCCATCCAAAGGGAGCCACCGCAAGCCCAACAGATATCACTCAGAGGCTGCAATGTCAGGTGCGAGGCAGCTGCTGGTCGGCATTGTCTTCTTGTCATGGGTAGCCTCCCAACTGAAGATCTCAACCTCCTTGCCAGCATCACTCGTGCCCTCGCTCAAGCCAGCTTTGCCGTTCTAGAAAAAAATGGTAACGCCCGATGTTGAGCGTGAGGCGGTGGTCCACCTCACAACCCAATACCAGGTATCTCAGCGTCGGGCGTGCCGAGTAGTCGGGATAAACAGAGCTACAGCCCGCTATCGCCCTCAGCGTAAAGCCGAGCTGGTGCACAAAGAGGCGGGTGTCCAAAGTCGGTTGGTGGAGTTGGCCAAAGAGCGGCCTCGCTTCGGCTACCGCCGGTTGGGCGTGCTGTTACGGCGGGAAGGCATAGTAGCCAACCACAAGCAGGTGCATCGTCTGTACAAGCTCAACGAGTTGGCTTTACGCAGGAAGAGCAGAAAGCGATTGGCTTCCGTCAGCAGGGTACCTCTTGCTCAACCGAGCAAGCCCAACCAGGTGTGGGCAATGGATTTCGTGCATGACACGCTGGCAAGCGGGCGCAAATTCAGGACGCTGAACGTAGTGGACGTGTACACCAGGGAGTGCCGGGTTATCGAGGTAGACACCAGCCTGGGTGGTCAGCGGGTAGTGCGGGTGTTGGATCGGTTGCGGGAGGAGCACGGAGTGCCCGAGCGGATCATGATGGACAATGGGCCGGAGTTCACAGGTAAGGCGCTGGACGCCTGGGCCTATTCTCAGAAGGTAGAATTGGATTTCATTCGACCAGGTAAACCGATGGAGAACGGGTACGTGGAAAGCTTCAATGGCCGCTTCAGGGACGAGTGCCTTAACAGCCACTGGTTCTTGAGCATGGAGGACGCCAGGCAAATAATCGAGGAGTGGAGAGTAGACTACAACGAGGTCCGTCCTCACAGCTCGCTTGGGCACCTAACCCCTGCAGATTTTGCCAGGCGCAGCATCTTTTTCGACAGGATTTCTCTCACTGCTGTTGGATGTAACAATGGGGGCAGGTCAGGAGTGAAGGAGATGGGAGGTGGCAGCGTGAGGTGAGGGGTAGACAGCGTGCCAGCGGGGTTCACCGCCCAGAAACGTCAATTACGCAGTCTCGAAAACGGTGGTACGTTACCGAGCGAGACTTGACAAAGTACTTTCAGCCACTATTCTTCTATGCGGGAATTCTTTATTTCTAGCTCCAGGGAGAATCCAGAGCTGAGAGGAGAATCAGCGCGCCTATGACCACTACAACAGCGGCGCTTATCACCGGTACCCAACGCGTCCACGCCGGGTTTGTAATCCGTCGAAGGCTGTTAGTGCGCTCCAACATGCCTTTCATTTTCACAAGTGTAACGCCTATGGCTATTAGCACACCTGCAAGCCCAAGACTAAAGGCCACCACCAAGCTCAGGCCAAGTGCAAATTGGCTGACACCCGCAGCCAGCAAAAGTATCGCCAGAGCGTCGGGGCAAGGCACTAGCCCACCTGACACCCCCAGGCAAATGAGCGACCGCAACCCATCGGGCTTTGCATCGTGATCGTGAACATGGGCATCGCCATGAGTGTGACTGTGACTGTGGCTGTGCGTTTCATGGCTATGAGTATGAATGCCATCACGGCTATGACTAAGGTTCCAATGGAGGTGATCTTCCTTAGCGACATGCGTCGCGTACCGCTCACCTGTTACAGACCGTACGGGCAAAGAGGTTGTAGCCGAAGCCAGGGAAAGCGTGGAAACTGCGCCGCCCACGGATTTGCGCAGATTGGTCTTCGCTTCTAGCCTGCCAGAGACCGCAGTACTATGTAACTCATCTAATAATATCCGGCTCTCGTTCCATCTCCGGATCAGTAAATATAATCCCAGGCTGAGCACCAATAAACCGGAAATTAGCTCCAATGCAGGTGTCAATGAGCGAGGTACAGTAAAGTTGCTGATAAGCAGCAGGGCCAGACCCAACACTAACACACCAACTGTATGAGTGAATGTCACTACTCCACCCAGCAGTACAGCATCTCGAACCCTACCACGTGAACCGACCAGATAGGCAGCTACCATAGCCTTGCCATGTCCCGGCGTGAGGGCGTGTAAGGCTCCAACGACCACAGCAAGGGCTAGCATACCCAGCGCGGTCCAAATCTCACCCCTCCAGTTGCGTAAGGTATCAAGCAGTTGAGCGATAGGTCCTGAAGATGAACTTACTTGAGTATCGGTTGGAGGCTGCACACCCTGAGATGCCGGACTATTAGGGCTTGCTTGCGCTGCACCTCCCTGCGTCGCATCCTGAGGTGGGCTTTCCACCGCCGTCCAGGGCGCAGGGGCCAGCACGCCGGCAGAGAGGCCCTGAGTTTGTCCCTCAGAAGCAGCCGGCATCTGATAGATCACCTGATAGGTAGCAGGATATATAGGACGCGATATTCCTACAGGTTGTCCATCATTAACCACGTCGCCTTTTACACTGACATAGTACTCGTCGTAATCGAGATAGTTATCGCCATAGGTCAGACGAATACGATGCTTGCCGGACAATGCTTTTTCGGGAGTAAAAGTGTAAGTAACAAGCACTGGCTGGTTCAGGCTCAGGAGCAAGTCTTCATTGCTAAGCGATGCTAGTTCGCTCAATGTAACCGGCACATCCACATCGTCAAGCGCAACCTGTAATTTGGACGGATGTGCCTCGGACCAAGACGCAAGCTCAGCCGCCGAGGTTTTCCCATTCCCATCTGTGTCTATCTGCCTGTACACTTCCGGAACAAGCTCAGGACTAATTCGAAGGTAGGACTTTACCTTCAGTAGCTGTGGCGTGAGACTGATCACATAGTCGTGCAATACCGACGGCGCAGGGTGTGCAAAGGCCACTGAGCCGGATATAGCCAGCAGACAGGCGGATATTATCGCGCAAAGGGTAATGCGTAGCGAAGCCAATTTCGTAACCTTGTTTTGCATCACAATTTCCTCGTTGATACCGATACCCATACCCAATCCGGGAATCTAGTTGGTGACCTCGGCATGTCTCCTGCGACGGCTGATGGACCTGCGCACAAGTTGTAAGTCGCCAGGCGTAATCAGATGCAGGAACCAAAGGCCTGAAAAATAGACAAGAGAGCCTACTGGCACATAGATAAGGAGCGGAATGTTTAGCCGTTGAAGCACCACTACTACTACCATCATCACAAACGATAATCCAATGATTTGCGCTGCAGGGTAAAGCACTTCTTTCTGGCGCAGTTTACGAGGAAGCACTATCCACGCCCAGGTGAGCAGTAAGCTTTCCCCGACTAAGTTGGCTAAACCTGCTCCAATCGCGCCATTCGACAGATTCGCTTGAAACCACCAAATAAGAAATATATAGAGCGGCGGGAAGATACAGACCGCAAACGCCGAAATCTTTACCCACTGACGTTCCTGCCCAATAGCAACTGCAAGCGAGCCCAGTACCATCAATACACCTGTTACAGGCATACCAAGAGCAAGTAAAGAGAGTACGGGTGCAGCATTCAAAAAGCTGGAAGGATATGGAAGAAGCTTAATCACATCACTCGATGAGACGGCGAGACCCACCCCGATCGGAGCAGTCAACAGCAAGGTTGTAATAGTTGTCTTGGCTGCAACTCTATCGAACTGATCCCTCTTCTTACCATGCAATTGGCACAACATCGGCAGGGCCACAGCATTGATGGCGGTGGGTATCATAATCAGCACGCTGGTAATCTGCAATGATGCCCCAAACCAACCAATAACATGCTCATCAGCGAACAAACTCAAGATAGTAGCATCTATTTGGCCGTATGCCGTTTGCAGGAAACCCCAGATAAATAACGGCATTCCACCAATAAGCAAGGCATGCATCACACTCTTACTTACACTGAACTTGATTGGATGCTTCAAGAAGTAGTATGAGACTGCGATTATCAATTCGATCAACATGCCCAGTGGGATCGAGAATGCGTACATTACCGCATCTGCCCCCGCCAGAAGCATGGTAACACCTGTCACTGTTGCAACCATTTGGCCGGCTGCCACTGCAATTGCCCGCCAACCTTGTTGCTCAAGGCCCTGTAAGCCCGACTCAAAAACGTTGGAAATGGTGAAAATCACCATTGAGACGCCGACGATGAAAATCACGACCTGCGTTTGGGGCGAATAACCTATCAGATTGGCTACTGACATGAGAATGGCGAGCACTCCGACGCCCATTACCACACGCAATAGGAGGGCATTACTCAGGTAACGACTTGCTTCATCGCGATCTCGTGCTATAGCTCTGACCAGATAAGTGGACGTACCCAGAGAGGTGAAGATCCCAAAGAAGGTGGTGAAAGATATCGCAAGTGTGATAACACCCATACCACTATCACCAAGCTTTGTGGGTAATACTAGGACTCGCAATGTGTTGAATATCACGGCAAACCAGCTGGAACCGAGTACTACCAGTACGGTGCGCAACGCGCTCGGCCCACGATTTATTGTACCTCCAGAAAGATGGTGGTCACGGTTGTGGGCACGAGCATCTCTTAAGCTTCGTGCCCACAACGGGTTAGAATGGTTACGGTTGGTTGATTTTACTGATGAACGTGTTCAGGTTGTCTCCATCGGAGATGCCTATACGCGTCACTTCGTATAGATCAGCATAGCTGGTGTACTGCTTCGTCTGACCGATAATGGTTGCGGCTTTGAAGCCACTGTGAGCGACAAGCCACTTGGCGCTGTCGGGATACTGGCCGTAAGGGTATGAGAAACTGCTGCCTGGTTGTCCGAGATGGGCCGCCAGATCAACCTGGTTACCCCATATTTCTCCACGCTGCTCAGGCACCGTCAAGTCGTAAAGTGCGACGTGGTGCTGAGTATGGCCGTCGGCACTGTTACCACTCTGGTAAATCGAGTTCAGCATACTCCAAGTCATATGCATATGCTGTGGCTCGATCCCCAGATCCCAGCTATTCAGCATGCCCATATACTGGGTCACAGTGAAGATACTGGCTTTCAGACCATTGGCCTGAAGCGTTGGGTAGGCGTAATCGTATATGTTTTGATAAGAGTCATCGAAAGTCAGCCAGATTGGCTTGCTGGGAAGCGCAGTGCCCTTATATATGTAGTTGTACAGGTCAGACCCAGTAACCGTGTGCCAGCCATTACTAGCAAGGTAAGTCATCTGGGAATTGAAGTTGCAGATTGCTACCCAGTTACCGCTTCCTGTGGTCGGATTTACGCTGTGGTACATCAGGATAGGTACACCAACGTTCGCAATCACGGCGGAGTTTGTGATTTGCAACGCATTAGAAACAAGTGTGTTATCAATCGCTCCTGCGAAGTCGGAATCGCTCAACTCCCACAGTACATCATACGAACCGCTTGGCAGATAGCGTGGCACAGCAAACACCAAACTGAACGAATTGGTGCCTACAGGAACCGCCACCAATCTCTCGCCTGGCAAGTCGCTCACCCAGTTCGAGCTATTGTGGACTCTGATGCGCATCCTCATCAACACTCTCTTAGTGGTGGACGCTTCGTTTAGGATCGTGAAGTTACCGGTAATTGTGTTCACCACTCCACCCTGCAGCGTGATGGAATTGTTGGCTAGTGAAACATTGCTAAGACTGATGCCGGAGGTATTGTCCTGGCCGGGCACCGATAGCCACACTTGATTCTTGCCGGTTCGGGTGGCAAGCGTAGCGTTGGTCGAACCGTCCAACAAACTCCACACCAGGTCATAGCTCCCCTCGCTGCTAGTTGTGGGCACCTGGAACTGTCGGCTGAAGTTGCTCGTACCGGCAGGAGCGCTAACTGTCGTCTGATGAGCTAGGTCATCGACTGCGGGATATATATCGAAACCGCTAGGCACAAGGCGAGCGCTTAGCTTGATAGATTTGGTGCTGCCCGTTGTGTTGTAGACCGTGTAGTTGACTGTAAAGGTGCTCCCGGTGTTCACTATCGTCCCGGCTGCCGGTCCGGTGGCACCTAGAGCTATAGTTGCACCGCTCGGCGTAGGTATTGTTGTGGAAGTGGCAGTAGGAGGAACATTCGTCGGTGTAACAGTTGCCTGACCAACGACCAACGCACTCGACTGTTGCTGGCTACCGTATTCGTTGACAAAGCACATGTCCCATAGACCCCAGATCACATCGAATGTGCCAGCGTTAGTGCCAGGTTCGACATAGAACTGCCTGGTCACAACGGAACTACCTGCTGGCACCGTCACCAGGCGATCATTCCCAACGTTGTTATACGTAGCAGAGCTGTTACGGAGGGCTGCGCCAAGTGCATATGTGCCCCCGGTTGGGCTGTAGACGGTGTATGAAAAAGTCACCGATCCGCCTCTGATTAACCGAGCCCGGCGACACACTTGCCCCCAGCAAAGTAGGCGCAACAGGCGTGATCGTTGATATCGGTGTAAATGTGGCGGTAGGAGGCGTACCCGTAACCGTGCGAGTTGCGGTCGCCGGGGTCCCAAGCGTCGCAGTTGAAGTCGGGGTATTAGGTATGGGGGTATCGGTCGGTGTAGCGGTGGCAGCCAGGATTGTCAGCACACCGGTGCGTATCTTCTCATCATATTCCGTCGTGAAGGTACTGTTCCACAAACCCCAGCGTACATCCTGCAAACCGGCAGGGAGAGTACCCAGGCCAAATGTGCGTGTTAGGACGGAGGTACCGGCAACTCCATTGACGACACGATCGGTGATCGGATCATAGACCCACTGTCCGGTACCAGCAGGTGCTACTCCTGCGCCAAGCCCTATTTGTTGCGCCGTGGGCAGGAAGACCGTGTAACTAAGCACGATCATTCCTCCTCTGTAGGCAGTCGAAGGGCTGAGCGCTACATCTATCAAGGTTGGCAAAGCAGGTGTGGGAGTAGGCCCGGCTATTGTGACCGCATTCAGGACTGTTTGGTCTCCATACTCAGTGCCAAACCCACTACTCCACAATCCCCAGATGATGTCCTGCGAGCCACTCGCATCCAATGGTACCCGGAACAGACGGCTTACCGTGCTTGTGCCTGCTCCTATAGTGAGAGTGCGGTCGTTGGTACCGTCGTACGTCCAGCAGCATGCACCGTTGGCTCTAATACCTGCCCCCAACGATACCTGCCATGAGATTGGGCTGAACACCGTATAGGACAGCACCAGCAAGCTTCCTGGTGATGATACCAGCGGAGATACGCTTACTGACAACAGGGTGGGTTGCGTAGGTGTTGCGGTAGGAGACCCTACTGTTGGCGTCCGCGTAATGGTCGGCGTATTGGTCGCGGGAGGGGTGCTGGTGAATGTAGGAGTAACAGGAGGACCAGTCACCGACACTGCGCTCAACGCCGTCTGGTCTCCATATTCCGTCCCAAATCCAGCGCTCCATAACCCCCATATCACATCGTACTGTACGTCCGTCGGACTGCTCGGTATCGAGAACTGCCTCGCCAGTATGTTCGTTCCGGCCGTTATGTTCAGCGTCGCATCGTGGCTTGGATCATAGAACCACCCACTCCCATTTCCATTCACCCTCAACCCTGCGCCCAACGACACCTGCCATGAGGAAGGGCTATATACCGTGTAAGTCAGCACCAACATTGACCCTGGTGCTGTGTTGGTTGGTCCCACCGCTACACTCAACAGCACCGGTTGGGTTGGGATCGGGGTGTTGGTTGGACTGAGTGTACGTGTCGGGCTTGGGGTGTTCGTTGGCGTTGCAAGAGGTGGAGTGTTGCTGGGGGTGGCTGTGGCAGGTGCACCTTGTACCTGCACCACAGACAGCATCGTACTAGCCCCATACTGGGTGCCGAACCCACCACTCCATAATCCCCAGATGATGTCCTGCGGGCCGCTGGCGTTCGATGGTACATGGAACAAACGAGAGACTGTGCTTGTGCCTGCTCCTATGGTGAGGGTGAGGTCATTGGCACCATCATAGGTCCAGCAGCAATCACCGCTGGCTCTAATACCTGCCCCCAACGATACCTGCCATGAGGAAGGACTGAACACCGTGTAGGAGAGGACCAATGAGCCATCGGGTGCTATGGTCAATGGTGATACGTCCACCGACAACAACACCGGCTGTGTCGGCGTGGCCGTTGGGGTATTTGTAGCCGTAGGTGTGACGGTAGGAGTATTTGTGGCCGTCGGGGTATTCGTGGCAGTAGAGGTACTTGTATTGGTTGGCGTTCTGGTCGGTGTGTTGGTTATGGTCGGCGTCCTGGTTGGCGTGCTCGTTATGGTAAACGTCGGTGTCCTGGTCGGCGTTCTGGTAATAGTAAATGTTGGTGTTCTGGTTGGCGTTCGGGTAATGGTAAATGTCGGTGTTCTGGTTGGCGTCCTGGTTGGCGTGCTCGTTATGGTAAACGTCGGCGTCCTGGTTGGCGTTCTGGTAATAGTAAACGTTGGTGTCCTGGTCGGTGTGTTGGTTATGGTCGGCGTCCTGGTTGGCGTGCTCGTTATGGTGAACGTTGGTGTCCTCGTGGGGGTATTAGTGTTCGTGGGAGTATTGGTGGCCGTATTGGTGCGCGTGTAAGTAGGTGTTGAGGTCGGCGGGACTGTTGCTGTGCTGGTGGATGTTACCGTGAAGGTGCTGCTTGGAGTCCTCTGAGGCGTATTAGTTGGGGACGCAGGCGCAGGGGTCGCCAATGAGCAGTCCTGCGTAAACGTCAGCATCATACCTGAGCCGAGACCGCCGGTTTGACAAGAGAGCGTCTGATAAATTGAGGTATCAAGCTGCAATCCAACGCTGCCGTTGAGACCACCATTGTCTACCTGGTCGTAAATTACATCGAACCGAGTTTGGCTTTCATACAAGCGGACCTCAAAGTGGACCGGGGTATTGGTTGACACTGTGTGCGCTCGCCACTCGATGTTCATGATGCGGTTGGGGGCTGAGCCACTGATAGACGTATACACACCCTCTCCAGGGAGTTCGGCATCCAGGTCCTCGAACAAGGGCGCTATAGCATAGCTGAACCCGGCTTGCGGCAGGCAACCGCTGGAAATACCTGAGGCAGTTGGGAATTGCAGATTACCATTCACCCCTGCATGAACAACTGTGAAGGCCTCATCGTACAGCGGGAAGGCAAACGGCATATCAATGTGCCCTGTGCAGTCATCGCATTGTGTGCGGCTCACGAGAGTGGTACCCGGGACGATAGTTGCCCCACTAGATTGAGTCACACTATAAGAGCAAAGTTGAGGAAGATCACCGTTCACGCTTACTGCGTTATCACTTTCGATCGAGCCATATTGCGTACCGAAGCCAGGGCTCCAGATAGCCATTACGACATCATAACTGACGTTGTTATCGCCTGCTAAAGTATAAGCTCTTGTGACGGTGTTGGTGCCTGGGGTAAGGTTTACAGTCGTATCATTCCAGGGATCGGTGGTGAATCCACCGCCTGAGCCATGAAGTCGCAATCCTGCACCAAGCGATATCTGCTGACTGCTTGGACTCCACACATGATAAGTAAGCACCAGAGATTCATAAGGCGAAGCTGAGGTAGGCGAGACGCCGACACTCTGCAGCGTCGGATGGCTAGGCGTGGGGGTGGATGTTGGAGTATTTGACGGAGCAGCAGTATTAGTTGGAGCAACTGTGTTGGTTGGAGCAACTGTGTTGGTTGGAGCAACTGTGTTAGTGGCAGTAGCCGTTACAGGAGTACCCTGCACGTTTACGACCGATAGTCTCGTTTCTAATCCGTACTGGGTACCAAAGCCGGCACTCCACAGTCCCCAGATAATATCTTGTGGGCCACTGGCATTCGAGGGTACATGGAACGGGCGCGAGACGGTGCTGGTACCTGCTCCTATGGTAAGGGTAAGGTCATTGGCACCATCATAAGTCCAACAACAATCACCGCTGGCTCTAATACCCGCTCCCAACGATATTTGCCATGAGGATGGGCTAAACACCGTGTAAGAGAGGACCAACGTGCCGTTGGGTGCAATGGTTAGTGGCGCCACGTCCACCGACAACAGCACCGGCTGTGTTGGCGTCGGTGTCGCTGTAGGAGTATCGGGGGCATCCTTTTGCTGGGCGACTACTGCATTGCTGACAGAGGCTACCTTGGAGTCCTGTGCACTGGCACTGCTGGTTACAACTCCAGTTGGCAATGCTGCGCTAGCCAGAGGCATAGAAGCCTGCAACTGCCAAACTATGAGCAGAATAAGCATTACCATAGGGACGCGGGACCTGCGGGACAGCTTGGTCGGGAACGATTTGAACATTCGATGCTTTTTCATAAAAGTAAGTCTCTCAGCAATCAGTCTTTATTGCGAATATGCCTCGGTTGGCAGAAATGCGCGGATACAGATCGGGAGGGTCCCCGACCTATGCATACTGTAAACTTTTGAAGTGAACTAGCGATTAATAGATGAGAGCGACACCCTTACAAATGTGAAAAGAATGCAAGGAAAACCTCATGTGAGAAACACATAAGGCTAGCGCTCAAACAGCAGAGATAAATGACAAGCTGGTAGGTTTCGTTTGCGAACCTTACCAGTTTGTCATTTAGTTGGTGTATTATCTTTTCTGTAAATTGGGAAATGTGGACCGGCTGAGATAGACAGCAGGTCAGGGTGTATCCTTTGAGTTGCGAAACACCAAAAGGAGGGCACCCATGACCTACCAGCCAGATTATACGTTATCGCAGGAACTGTTGGAACGTCTCAACGAAGAAGGATTAGACGCTTTACCAGAGATGATTCGAATCGTCATTAACTCAGCTATGCAAGCTGAGCGGCTCAAATAGTTGGGTGTTGGTGCTCCTTACGAGCGCTCTGCGGAGCGGCAGGACCAGTCCAACGGTTACAAGCCAAAGACGCTCAAGACCAGAGTGGGTGAGATTACCTTCTCTGTGCCCCAGGTGCGACAGGGCGACTTCTACCCTGGAGCCCTGGAGAAGGGACTGCGCTCGGAGCGTGCTCTCACACTGGCGTTGGCAGAGATGTACGTGCAAGGGGTCTCGACGCGCAGAGTGGCAGCCATCACCGAGAAGCTATGCGGTACCCAGGTATCCAGTGCTGCAGTGAGCCGAGCTGCCTCCCAGTTGGACGAGGTGCTGGAAGGGTGGCGCAACCGACCGCTGGGGGAGTGTCCCTACCTTATCCTGGATGCCCGTTATGAGAAGGTGAGGCAGGACGGGCAGGTGAGAGACGCTGCAGTGCTGATTGGTATTGGCATCACCCGTGCAGGGCGACGGCAACTGCTGGGAGTATCGGTATCTTTGAGCGAGCATGAGGTGCATTGGCGCACCTTCCTGCAGAGCCTGGTATCGAGGGGGCTATCAGGAGTGAGGATGATAACATCCGACGCTCATGAGGGGCTGGGGGCAGCACGCAAGGCGGTATTCGGAGGAGTGCCCTGGCAGCGGTGCCAGTTTCATCTGCAGCAGAATGCCCAGGCTTATGTTCCCCGGCAGGAGATGAAAGCTGAGGTAGCCCAGGACATTAGAGCCATCTTCTCGGCATCATCATTGGAGCAGGCCAAACAGATGCTGGACAAAGCGGTTGCGAAGTATGAGAAGAGCGCTGCTCGCCTATCGCACTGGCTGCAAAACAACATCTTGGAAGGGTTGACCGTCTTTGCCCTCCCACAATCACAGTGGCGATCCCTTCGCACCACCAACGGGCTGGAACGCATCAACCAGGAGGTACGCCGGCGGACCAGAGTGGTGGGGATCTTCCCCAACGAGGCGAGTTGCCTGCGCTTGGTGACGGCAGTGCTGATGGAGATCAGCGACGAATGGGAGACAGGCCGAGCTTACATGACTTTTGACTACTGATTGACCAATTTAGAGGAACACCCTGACCAATTTACAGAAAAAGGCTTGCATAATCTGTCATTTATCTCTTGTTTTGGGGCATTATTGCCTGGTAAGTCCAGGATCGGGAGGACTCTCAGGGGCCTGCCCCACAGTGAATTGGGTTCTGCCTATGCCTACTTCGCCCAACTCCCGTTGAGGTTCGAGTGTTCCTATGGGACTCACAAATAGACCAATAATGCGTAATTGCAAAGCATAGAAGGCCAACCTCGCAACAACAGGCAGATCATTGACGAAATAACGTCGCCAAAGCCGACCTGGTTCCTGGGAAACGCGATATAGCCACTCGAGGCCATGCTTTTGCATCCACATGGGAGCACGCTTAACCCGGCCTGTCAGGAAATTGAAGACGCCACCGACACCGATCGCTAGCGGTACTGATAACTGACGTTGATGAGCTGCTATCCACTTGTCTTGTTTGGGAGCACCGAAGGCCACCAGTAAGATGTGTGGACGCGCTTCTTGTATCATTGATACAATCTTGTGGTCTTCATCCTCAGAAAATGGGCCAACTGGTGGCGAGTACGTACCAACCACTTGCAGGCCTGGATGGCGCTCTTCAAGTATGCGTGCTGCTGCCTGCGGCACACCTTCTTCGCCGCCCAGCAAAAACACCCGATATCCTTCAGAAGCTGCGAAACGGCAGCAGTGGTCAACCAATTCAACGCCGGCCACGCGCTCAGGTAATCTGTCACCCATCCACCCAGAAGCCCATACCAGAGGCATGCCATCAGCTACAGCCAGGGCACTGTGATTTATGATATCCATAAATTCTCTGTCCTGCTGCGCCTGCCTCAAAAAATCTATATTAACGGTTACTACTTGATGTGGAACACCGGACTCTATGAATTCGCGCGTTCGCTCTGCTGCCTGTGCTGCAGTTACACAGTCCACATAGGCACCTAACATGCCCACCTGCCTATGCATTACGTGCATGATCTGCCTCCGTTCTTAGCTGATGCCATTTATGAATGGCGATTGATGCTAGCTCGCATACTAGTTACTGGACGCTGTCCGGGGTGGCGAGGTCCGGGACTTATCATGGTTTACCCACCCCAGATGGCATAAGGGTCGGAGTAAACAAATCTTAGCAAGTAGACTTTGCTGCCTTGTGAAGTCGATAGGCGCGAAATGTGAAAGCTTTTGACAGAGCTCGTGCCTGAGCGTCGTTATTGCCCCATCAGCAACATGACAGTCGTGTAATACATTAAGAAAGAGACCATTCTTGCAATAATGCAAGAATGGTCATCCCTATCGCTTCTTACGCTAGGAACAGGATGGCCTAGTCACCAGAAGCACTTGGATCGTAGTCAAGCTTACAGTGCTAACAGAACTGTAACTGCTAATTGAGCGTTCGTTCAGTTTATGGTAAAGCCCCTCTTGTAATATTTCTTACAGGACCTGCAATTGCCAGGCGCTAACACTATGAAACTAGAGATCGAGACTATTGAATGATTGAGGGGGAGCAAATTTCAAACTTGGCTCAGGTAAACCGGAGAAGAGATGACGTCTCAGATATCATCCATCTCCTCACACACCAACCTCCACTACATACGTGGCGATTGGTGCATAGCATCCTATGGGCCAAATGGAATCTACGGAAAGCTACATCGGTCGGAAAGTATGTCAAATTGGTGGGACGCATACGCATCGTAAGTGATGGCCTCTTAATCATAGATGACAGGGTGCTCTTCAATTTCTATCATGGCGAAAGTCAATTGGTAGTGGCGAATGGCGCAGAACTTACTGTAGGTAAGGGGGTTTTCATTAACTACGGTGCGGATATCTGTGCTCTCAAGCACATTAGTATTGGGGAAGAGTCTCGTATCGGCACGTACTGTATCATCATGGACAGCGACTTTCACCATATTGAGCTGCAAAGGCGTCACGAAAAGCCTACTCCCGCTTCTGTTGTCCTTGAGCCACATACCTGGATTGGCAATCGAGTGACTATTTTGAAAGGCGTACGAATAGGATATGGCTCAGTGATAGCTGCCGGCAGTGTAGTTACCAAATCGATCCCACCAATGAGTGTAGCCGCAGGTGTGCCCGCTAAGGTCATTAGACGAATAGATAAATCCCAAGATGGATCCCAATCTGTAGGAGAATAGTTACTATGGACGAAATTGACCCTAACGTAATCCAGGCTGCCTCTCTTGCCATCAGCTCTGTATCGTTGGGTATTGCCAAGACCTTGACAAACGACAAGGCCGAGCGAGACTCCACCGGCAGTGTAGATTCATCCATATCCGAATCAGTTAGTAAGAGCCAACTCGCTTCTCAGGTCAATGAGATCCCATCTGAACTACATGAGCCAAATGTGCCCTCCTCCCCGCTTGAGGCTTTGCAGTCGCACGGCCTGGGGTGGGCACTAAGCATAGTTCGGCAGGTACTTCTGGCGAGGTGGCAATTGCGACGATGCGATAACTTGGGCAAATGGGTACGCATTCGAGGCAAGGTGCGCGTACATAACGAGGGTAGGATCGCGATATCTGATCGCGTGCGCTTTAGAGCCGAAACAGCTAAGAGCGAATTAGTTGCATGGAAAGGCGGAACTATCGAAATAGGGGAGGGCACAACAATCAACTACGGAACCTCACTCTCAGCCGCCAGCACAGTAAAAATCGGCTGCAACTGCCTTATAGGTGCGTATGTGAACATTATGGATTGCAACTTCCATAATATGAAAGACCATTCATGGAATATGGATGCCGAACCCATCATCATTGGAGATAACGTATGGCTTGGTAACAGGGCAGTTATCACAAAAGGAGTAACAATCGGAAGCGGCGCAGTGGTAGCTGCATCTAGTCTGGTGACCAAAAACGTACCACCGAACACGTTGGTTGTCGGCGTGCCTGCACGTGTAGTTCAACATCTGTAATTAGGGACGTCTTAGCCATTCAAGATATGACAGTTTAACGATATGCAAGCTCCTTCATATAGACCTACATCGCCACTTCCTAAGCCTTCAAGTGGCTCCAACACAGCAAACACGGGCGTATCTTCGATAACCACTCTCCCTGGCCGTGTTTATACTCAAGCGGAACAAGCTCAAGACTTTCATCGCTTGCGGTTGACACTCCTTGCTGCTCAGAGTGGCGAGCGATGGTCTCCTCCTTGTGCTCTCCTTCATACTGGCTTATTGGCTGCGATATGAACTTGAGTTAGGCGGATCCCCCATCACGTCTGGTATTTCAAACTCAATCCTGGCGATCCCGGCTGTTGCCGTCTTTCTTACAACATATGTGCTTATCAGTTTGGCTGCATTCCAAACGCGAGGGCTGTACGCTCTTCCAAGAGGTGCATCCTGGCCTGAGCAATTACGGGTGATAGCGGGCGCGTCGTTGATTAGCATGTCAATCTTAGTGCTTGGAACACTCCTTTTTAGCGCAGTGCTGCCGAGCCGCTTGCTATTCATATTCCTCTGGCTCTGTACTGTTGCGATCTTCGGAATCGAACGGTTTTTGTACCGGAGATTACGCCTCTGGATCTGGCGGCGAGGGATCAACATACGACGAGTGCTCGTGGTCGGCGCTGGGTTGGCAGGTCAGCGCATAATGAAAGACATCCTTGAAAAAGCCGATCTGGGCTACGAGCTTGTCGGATACCTGGCAGATAGCAATCATGGGCATGAAAGCCCCAGTTGGAAGGTTCCGATAGGCAGTAGATATGGCTCAAGACTACAGAGGCTAGGCGAATTGAAGGATGTCCAGGATCTCATTTGCCAGGACAATGGGCCTTTGCACGAAGTAATAGTGGCTCTGCCTGCCACCCACCATACACAGATAATGGGCATAGTTGATAGCTGCCGTGAATATGGCATCGAGTTCAGGCTCGTGCCGGACCTATTCGAAATGCATTTTAACGAAGTTCGCATAGATGCCTTGAATGGGGTACCCCTCATAGGTGTGAAAGATGTCGCTCTACGTGGGTTCAATCTCTTTCTGAAAAGGATGCTCGACGTAATATTAGCTATAGGGGCACTCATCGTGGCCGCGATCCCTATGCTGATAATCGCTGTAGCCATCAGGCTTACTTCATCTGGCCCAATACTATTTCGCCAGCAGCGTGTCGGTAAAGGCGGCAGTAACTTCACATGCTACAAGTTCCGCTCTATGTACCAGGACGCTGAAGCCCATCTGGAGAAGATAAGACACCTGAATGAGGCAGATGGCCCTCTCTTCAAGATGAAGAACGATCCACGCGTGACCACCATCGGTAGAGTTTTGCGGCGAACCTCACTTGACGAATTGCCACAGATATTCAACATTCTCAAAGGTGAGATGAGCTGGGTCGGACCGCGTCCCCCCATGCCCAGAGAAGTAGTTGACTATGCCGAATGGCACCGCAAACGCCTCGATGTTACGCCCGGCCTGACCGGACTGTGGCAGATCAGTGGCCGTTCAAATCTTACATTCGACGAAATGGTAAAGCTTGATCTTTACTATGCGGATAGTTGGTCGTTGTATCTCGATTTCATGATAATTCTGCGCACTCTGCCGGTCCTACTCAAGCGTGAAGGTGCGTACTAGATACTTACCAGTTCTGACACGATAAGGAGTTGATGTTGGTAGATAACAACAGACCAGGGGATAAGATCAAAATACTCTTCTTCTATCCAAACGAATTCCTCGGTCCGGAGATGACTGTCTACACACAGATAATCCGGAATATGGACAAGACCCACTTTGCTGCGTACCTGGCGCTCGACAGCAATGTAGAAGGAGAAATCCGCCTCAATCAGAGTGATAATGTCACCATCAAACGATGGCGATTCGGAACGGCTTTGCGAGGAGGTGTCGGTCAAGCGATACGTACTGGTGTGCGGCTCCCAGCCAGCATCATCTCGCTCGCGAACTATATCCGTCGCGAAGGCATAGCCATTGTGCAATGTTCAGCAGTACCACGCGTAGGCTTACTGGGCTTGCTCGTAGCGCGATTATCAGGCGCGCATCTCCTTTTGCACTTCCATGTCATCCCAGGCAGGTATAGAGGCTTGAGGGGTTTTGCAGAGCAGTTTGTAGCCCGCCGAGCTAGCCGCTCTGTGGCTGTGTCGCGCTTTCTCGCTACCCGAGTGCAAGAACACTCCCGAGGGGCAAAAGTTGATGTCGTGGTGAATGGAGTGGATTGCGAGCGCTTCCACCCTGGGTTGGATGGATCCAAAATAAGAGATGAGTATGGGATTGCTAACAACGAGGTAGTAATCCTGCAATTGGCACGGATAATCCAGCAGAAGCGTCAAGAGGACACTATTCGCGCCTTCAGCATAGCCCGACGCAAAGCACCAAACCTCCGCCTCCTTATAGTGGGTTGGGAGGATCCACGCTACGTCGGCCCGTTTGCTAGCTACAGAGCCGAGTTGGAGCACATCCGCAATGAAACAAATCTAGGCGACAGCCTCATTATTGCTGATGCCAGGCCTGAAGCTCACCTGTTAGTTGCGGCAAGTGATATGGTAGCAATGCCCTCTGTGGAAGATGCCTGGAATCTGGCGGTAACCGAAGCAATGGCCGGGGGCAAACCCGTTATTGGAAGCGATTCGGGTGGCATACCTGAGCAGATCATCGATGGCATCACCGGCTTCCTGGTACCACTCCAATCGCCCGAAGCACTTGCACATAGAATGGTAGAATTGTGCTGCAATCCCGAATTACGTCAGCGTATGAGTCAAGCTGCCTACAAACGTGCGGTAAGTCACTTTGACGAAGCGCACGTTGCTACAGGCTTTGCGCAAATCTACCGGGAGATGGCCTCCGTCTCCCGATCACCCGTTTACCCCATAGAAAAACAGTCTGCACTTGAAGAAGTGCGTGAGTAATCAAGACAATGAATATGCTAACCTACAACGTCCAGCGCGTCCTCAACAGGTATTTACTGGATGGAACACGCGATCGCAAAGACATACTTGCAATGCAGGTACTCATGCCGCTCTCTTCACGTTATTTACCCTGGAGCCAGGCGGCTATGCGCCCAAGCGCACTTGTCGCTGTCTTGAATGATATCATAATCAACAGTAGAACCCATATTGTAGAGTGCGGTGGAGGCATCTCCTCATTCTATATCGCACGCATTCTGAAGGAACGTGGAGGACATCTGTACACGATCGAACACGATCCTGAATGGGCCACCGTTTTGAATAAAGCTTTGGAGGCAGAACAACTACACGATTACGCATCTGTAGTCGTTGCTCCTTTGACCAAAACCAAATTATCCCTCAACGGCGCGCCTTGGTACAACGAGGAGAAACTTAATCATCTGACGACTGAACGTCAGATCGACCTGTTGATCGTCGATGGCCCTCCTGCTTACACCCGTGAATTACGCCACGCCCGCTATCCAGCATTGCCGTTCTTCAAGGACTCCCTGGCAAATAACTACGCCGTTGTTCTTGATGATATCAACAGGCAAGGCGAGCAAGAAATCCTACAAAAGTGGGAAGAAATGCTTGGCGTTACTTTCAATCGCCGGTTCCTGGATGGAACTATAGCGGTGGGTCGCCCGCAGCATTCATTCACGGTATAGGATGCCCGGATATATTTCGCAGGAATGAAACATAAGGCGTCCCGAATTCTAGATAAGGTATGCGATCTGGTTCTAGAATAATCAAAAATCGCCGCTTTGGCCGCGATTTTTGATTATTCTAGAACTCCCCTCCTAAAAAGCCGGTTTTGCATCTCCAACTGGCGCGCGCTCCGCAACTACGAATAACAGATCGCCCGTAAGCCCAGCAAGCGGGGGAATAGCCATTACAACGCGTTCCAGTAGTTGGGAGCGTATTCGTTCCGGCAAATTGAGCAGGGCTGTAATTTTTCGCACGCGATATTGTTTGAGTAGCCTGCGCATTTCAGCGGCGTCAAAACGGTAATAGTAAAGATCCTTACCGTGGTAGCCTTCTCGAACGCCTCGGCGTCGTTTGGATAGCGAATAATTATACACGGTAAGAACCGCCTGCCCGCCCGTTTTCAGCACTCTATGGATCTCACCAATACAGCGTCGACGTTCAGCATCGGTTGGTATGTGTTCCAGCATCATCCCGCTGCCCACTTTGCCAGCTATTCCATCGCGCAACGGTAGGTAACACGCATCAACAACCATATGGTGAACATTTGCGTCCGCAAGTATTGCGCACTTTGCTTTGTTGGTTTCCAAGGAACGTGGCGAGATATCAAACGCCAACACAACGGCTCCGCGCTTCGCCAACTCTACGGTTAATCTCCCCGTGCCTGCACCCAGGTCCACAATGATGTCACCCGGTTTTATCTGCAAGGCGCTTAAGATCGCATCTATTTCCAGCAGGGTCTGAAAGCCCGACACCGTATTATCGTAGACCGGCACATCAGCGTCGCGAGCCGCCAACTCACGGGCCTTAGCTGCTACAACTTCAGCGTCCTGCACTTCCTTGGGCGGGATAAGGTTCGGGATCCCGTTTGTCACTGGATAACTGTTACCGCACGAACGGCAGCGCAGGTCGCCAGACATGAGTCCTTCACCTTCCCAGCTTGCGTTTTCCACATCCAGCGGGAAGCTATGATCCAGGGGACAACATAAATACTTCTCCAATACAGTGCGTTGCATTTTAGTCCTCCAGCCCCATTTGTTCCACCTGACCCAGTTGGGAGTGCAAGGCAGGTTGATAGATAACGTTCACTCTATACCAACCAAACAGACCACTCGCCTTAAGAACGCGTGGTGATTTATGCATTTGTGAGATGCGTAAGATAAAGTGTAAGAGAGCGTTCTTGTTGAGGACTGAATTAACAAGAGGAAGTCAGTTACAGTTCTGTCATCACTTCTGTTCAGGCACCAAATGTTTGCCAAACCTTTGCGGGGTTTCTTTGCATTCGAGAACTTCACAGTCTACAGGTGCCCTTCAGGACTTGGTTTCATAGATAAATCGCGCTGGCTTAGCTAGATGATGAGATAGTTGTGCGCTCGGTTCGCACCCAGCCACGTGCACCCCGGCCCATCAGCATCAGAGCATAGATCTTCACCTTCCAAACAAGGAAGAGTGGTGTACAGAGGAGGTAAAGGTAAGCCTTGGGCTTAGCGCCACATATCAACATTCCACCAAGCACGTAAACGCACGCGCTGGCTAGAACTGTCAGCCATACCCAACCTGCCAACACCATTGGCCCTCCCCACAGCCAAGCCAGAGCAGCATTTACTACAAGCAACATAAGGGGCATACCGATCAAAATTGCCATTGGTGGAGTGAGCAGATCTATCGCCCAATCGAGGCGGGCGATGGATCGAGTACGAATAAAGGCGCGTAGCAAAGGTAACGTGTCACGCTTGATCAGGGCAAAACGCCCCCCCTCCCAGCGCATGCGCTGAGAGTCAGCTTGCTTTCCCGTCCGTGCAGCTTGAGCATAAAGAACTGCCTGAGGCACTGATCGTACCGTAATACCTCTGTTCATCAACTTGGTTGTATATTCGATATCTTCGGCCAGAGAATAAGCGTTCCAACCGAAACGCTCGATAACGCTCCGGGCAAAACACATCCCATTGCCCTTGAGCAGTGTGGTCCATCCCAGCGCTTGCCTTGCCAATGGGCGCAGACGATTGTGCAACAACAGCGCTGAGTACAACAAGGATGTACGCCAATTGTCAAAGGGATTCAACACATCGTAGTGTCCCTGTAGGGCCACATTACCCGTCCGCAATTGCTCGTCCATGTAACCGAGGAAGTCAGGGTGGGCTTGGGTATCAGCGTCAAAGATGACTACTGCATCTGTCCAACCGCCATCTCGTTCCAGTACCCGGCGCATGGCCCAATCAAGGGCATAACCTTTGCCTCGCTTCTCAGGATCAAATCTTTCGTATACAGTCACGCCAAGCGAGCGACCTAATTCCGCAGTATTGTCGGTGCAATTATCGGCGACGAGCACTATATGCCAGAGACCGGCAGGATAATGGAATGAGAGCAAGCTCTTCAGACAGTCGGTGATAACCAGTGCTTCATTGTGCGCAGGCACTAAGATCGTAAAATTGGTCGTAGCAAAGGCGAGATTGGGCTTCGATCTTCTCTCCTTGAGTTGGGCCACTAATGCTGTAACAGTTAAGAACAAAAGATAGAGGGCAAGCACACCCCAAGCCAATAGAAGGGGCACCTGCGCGATTGTTATGATCCAACTTATGATATCGACCACGGTCATGCCATCCTTTATCTAAACAGGTCTGCCGGTAAGTTCAATGCCTACAAATTGGGCACAAGTCCTCCCAACCGAAGAAGAGAGCGGCGCTCAAACTTGGGATCCAACCCAGGCCTAACCAGAGCGCCATGATCGACTCAATATATATTGTAGGCATCGTTGACGAAGGATCTCTTAACTGAAGACGGAGGTGTCCTTACAAAACAGACACCTGGAAATAGGGGTTCCATGCGGAATCCTGCACAGAAGCCAGCCGATTGCACACTATCTTATTAGTTAAGCGCGTTACCTTCGGGGGTAATTGATAAAATGAATTACCAACTAATTGAGGCATGGTCATAATTCATTTTCCGTGCGTAGAAGGAGAGCAACTTCATCTGGAAACAGCCCATTTTGGCGGCATTTTGTGACATTAAGGCCACATCCCAAGCGTGGGGTAATAGACAGATTTGGATTTATGACCATGCCTCAACTAATTTGGGGAAAGAGCGTAGTATTCCTACAAACATTCAAGAAGCACAGAAAATGCTCGGTGTAGCCGAGCATTTTCTGTGCTTCTTGAATTCCCCTCCATTAATGAAATACTATGGAGAAGGAAGAATTAGAGCATTACCAACGATCTTTGCCACTTGAGCCCGCGTGGCGTTATTGCCTGGCATAAAGTATGGAAGGTTATCTGGTGTCGTGCATGGTAGATCGGCCCCACAATCGTAACCAGACATTATATCTCTGTTTGCCAATCGTTGGACCCAAATGTAGAAAGTGCTTCCTGGTGGTACATCCGCGAATAATTGATTATTAGGAGAATCATTGAAACCAGAGGCATTGGACACTATCTTCGCTACCTGAGCGCGTGATGTCGGAGCGCCAGGGCGGAAATAGGGCATGTTGCTGGACAAGCAGGGCTCATCTGGAGAACCTCCGCAATCATAACCACCAACTATGCCTCTCCTGCTCAATCTGTTGATCCACACGAAGAAAGGACTATTGGCAGGTACATCTTGATAGATTTGCCCACCAGGGTCGTCATCGAATCCGGCGGAATTAGACACTATCTTCGCTACCTGACCACGACTAACATTGTGGTTAGGATGGAATGTACCATCAGGATACCCATTTACGATATCGTGGCACGCCATATAAGTGACGTAGTTCCAAGCCCAGTGGTCACGCGGCACATCGATAAAGCTCTCGCTGCATAGACTGGGCCAGGGGGTATTAGTGGGATGCGCCCCGAATGTGGGCTGTGCAGGAGCCGTGGAGGTAGGAGTAGGGCTAGGAGCGACGCCCGTTGCAGTGGACGTCGGCGGCATTGGGTGTGTTGGGGTAGCCGGCACATGTGAGGTCGCTGTAGGCGGTACGGGAGATGTCGGAGTGGGTGTTCCACCGCCTCCTGCTCCGTGATAGTCGGGTATAGCATTCTTGTTGAAGTTCGTTATGTAGTAGCTAGGATCTATTTGTGTAAACTGCGTCCTACTGTCCTCTCTCACCGCATAAACGCCGATATAGGCTGGCATTTCCGCACCATCTATGCGGATGATACCCTCTGCATTGTCATCAATGCCGCTGAAGTTGACAGACATAGTAAGCGCCTGTAGCCCACCACCTTCAGCCGGAGATTGGAGCAAACCGAAACCAGGCGTTATAGAAAGCCACTCCCCACCAGATACCACTGTCGCAGAGAAGGGAATTGTGCCTACTATGCCCTGGCTATAGACATAGGTAGTCAGAGTATGGACAATAGGATCGCCTGGCACATGCTCTACCCGGAAATTTCCATTCGTCAGTGCCATCAGCGGGTGCGGAACAAACTGGGTCGGCTCCGTCAGCACATGAGGCTGGTTGAACACTACTTCTAATTCTACCTGAGCCAACCCATAGGATGCGCCCGGTGCATTTATCGTCAGAGTATTGGTGCCATTCACAAGCCATGTAGGGTTCAGCGACCATGCGTTAATCTGCTCGAAGTCGCCACCCTCGTAATTCGTAATACTCACCTGTTGGCTATGGCCGTTGAGAATTGCAGTAAACGATGATGGATCCTTACCATTCACCAGTAAGCGCACAGAACGAGCACTGGCGGCCTCCGAACCAAGTGCAAACGTAAAAGAGTTGGATGTACGATGATCATCCACAAAAGCCGAGCAGCCCACAATCACATTATGCCCATCATCCGCGCTCCCATCGCAGCCAGGCTGTATGAAAGTCTTCATCAGCGGGCTGTACGTACCCTCAGGTCCATCAAACTGAAGAGTCTCCCAGTGGTTCAACTGCAAGATCATCGACGGCTGCCGCTCATAGTCGACCTTGCCCGCTCCATAGTTCTTCTGCCCAAGGATCACCCATCCCTTCTCGAAGGGCAGAGTAAAACCCGAAGCCTGAACTACTCTAACTCCGTTTATCCACATCTCAGCTGTGGTGCGGCTGATCTTCAGCACAACAGGTAAACGCACATTGGATGGCGATAAAACTCCCTCTGACGCTACAAATCTCTGTATTGAGCCATTGACGTTAACCGCTATAAAAGGCAGGTTGAAGCCGGGGGTATAGTTGGGCCGATCAGCATTCTCATAAACACCGAATTCAACTGAATTGGGAAATTGGTCACCGGTTGAATCTCCAAAGCTTGAGGGAAGAGAAGGCTCATTTTGGGTGACGTGCACCGACCACCACTTACCATGTGAAGTCATGACAGGAGGATCGTCCACTTCGAACTGGATAGTACCTGTGCGCCCTGTAAAGTCCAGTTGAGTGCGGGGTCGTATATCGACGCCGCTGACGTTACCGGCGCATACCATCTGTGTATGCCAGTGACCTTCCATCAGGAAAGCAGCGCGGTTTTCTGTCAGGTCTTCCTCAGGTCCACAACCTTCCGTACGAATATCGTAGTAGTTGTAGTCGAAATCGCCATGGTGAAGGCTGTTGAAATCATCATAAAAGGCTGCATTTCGCATGGGCGACTGCGGGTCTGTCGCGGCAGTAGCCGTGGCTACTGAAGTAAGCACTCCTGTTACGCCCATATCATATACCGTAACATTATAAGTTCGACCAGGTATGAGACCGTTCGCCTGTGCAACCCCCAGTGTGCGTCCGATTACCTTGGCCTGTTGAACAGTACCTTGATCTCGCACCACCATTAGCTGGTACTGTGCACTTGGGTCAGTCGTAGGGGTCCAGTTGACATGCAAAGTGGAATCCAGAGACACAACCTGTGCTACTTGAATATTGCTTTGAGCATACCCATTGGTAGGTGAAGCCTTCGTAAGTGAGGGCTGCACAAAACTAAGAACACCCGAAAGCAACAACAAGGGTACCACAAGTATTAATACGACTCGAAGCTCACGAGATCTGAACTTTGAATCAGAATGCTGCTTCAATGTTGGTAGCGCCTTCGAAGCGCCATCGTAGCGACTAATCACTTCCATCATTATCTCCTAATTAATGCATAATCAAGCAGTCTTTTGTTCAATATGATCAAGATGTTCACAACCAAAGTAACCACAAACTCGCCCAGCCACTTCGTGGGCAGCCAGGGTGCGGGTCGGTTCGACTATCGCTCGCTTTCCATGGACCCATCTCGGCTCTATCGGGTTGAGCCAGGGACTCTTGGACGGCAGCCAGCAGGGAATTATCTGCACACCTCTCTCTCCTCCACCTCCTCGCCGCCCTGCCAGCACCCCACGGTTGTGCTCCCCCAGCCATTCCCTCACTTCTCTGCTTACATGCCAACTCGCGTTATCCCATACCATCACCAACACCCGCTTCCCTTCAGCACTCAATACCTCGCACACCCACTCCAGATAAGTGATGGTAACAGAGCTTACTGGACGCCCATCAACGAAGCGCAGCATGACTTTATGCGTGTCGTCTCGCAAAAGGCCATAGCAACACAACGCCTTGGGGTCTTTGTCTTGCTTGCTCAGGCTCTTCTCCACCAACCGCAATGGCGCCTTCTCCTCACTCCAACTGTGCATCGCCGGTTGGGAGAGACGGCTCCACCATACCTCATCCTGAAAGCCCACCACCCAACCCTCCTGCGCACGCTCAATTGCTCTCTCAATCAGGGTGTCGCGTCGTATTTTTTCCTGACATACTCCGGATCAGGGGAGGTAATCCAATTCTTGGCTCGCCGCCAGCCCACTCCCAGCCGCCGCAGGGCCATTCGCACCGTCTCATCGCTCACCAATCGTTCAGTCAATCCGCTCTGCAAGCAGACGTCTGCGGCAATCTCCAATGTCCACACTGAGGTCTCCTTGCCAAAATCACGCGGACTTGTGTGCAACAGCGCCTTCAACTCTTCGCACTTATGCTCATCAAAGATAGGGTGTGTCTGAATGGGACCCATTGGCTTTGGTCGTAGGCAAGCTTCTCCCTGGGCATGGTATGCTCTTATGGTGTTACGCACTGTTTGCACAGCACACCCCAGGTTGTGGGCAATGAGTGATGGCCGTTCTCCTCGGGAGGAGGCGAGCAGTATCTGGCTACGCCGTAAGGTAAAAGCATCTGAACAACGTAGTCCCCTCTCCAGGGCTGCTCGTTCTTCGTCGGTTAGTTCCCCAACAAACATAGGTGGTCTTCTCATACCCACCATTATCTCATATTCATTCATGCTTTGTACAATATACTTCTTGGAATGGCATTAACCACTACCTTACAACCATACCACTTTGCAATCATTCGACAGATAGTAGATCGAGGCCGAACGCGGACAAGAAGCCATTCATGCTCTTGCTTTCGTACTTCCCTTGTACGACTACGGCGTGTTAGCTGTCTTCAGATATTCTCGTGCGTCTGCTTCAGTGGGGGAACGAAAACAGGAAGTATGACCATTTTGGCTGGGGCCTGCTAATATGGGGGGAGAAGTCAAT
Source organism: uncultured Chloroflexia bacterium (assembly GCA_963797095.1). GTDB lineage: Bacteria > Chloroflexota > Chloroflexia > QHBQ01 > JADMIH01 > JADMIH01. The sequence goes on from CAWCNY010000003.1 coordinate 602,697, forward strand.
GGGCCCGATGAGGTCGTGGCGGAAATTTCCCGCAAAGTACCTGCAGCGCAATCGCCCTTATTCTACACTTGTTGATCAACCCGGACAATAGGATATAGGGCCCACCTGTCAGTAGGAGATAGGGTGTAGCGATCAGTAGGAGTACCAGATCTAGGCGTGGATCAATGGGTCGCTTTGGTCGCAAAGATGGGGTCTACGTGCCAAAGCGTATGCAAAATACGCATCGAAGCGTAGGTAAGATACGCAGGAAATCGTATAGGCCCCACGCATTACAGCGTATACTCTATACGCGTCAAAACGTAAACCGATTACGCGAGTATACGTATTTTTCTGAGATTTTACGCGTAACCGGAGTTGCATGCCAGGTCCTGCGCTCATTTGGCGGGCTTAACTTCTAGTACAATCGGACGGGTACCAAGGACTGCTTAAGTCCAGGACCAATAGACTAGGCATAACTATTGATCAGCCTTTAGCCGGGTTCCTATAATGGGGCGACAGATAGAAGTGCTATTCAGTTACAGGACTAAGTGTCTGAGAAGTGCTAAGCCGACTTGTACTTGATCAATTTAGCTCCCAGTTACAGTTTCACGCTTATTTGCCATCTCATTGCCTGAGAAGCTCACATCTCAGGCTGCATTTTCGTCCCACCTGCAAGTTCAAGCTCAACGTTCATCTGGGAGCAAATACAGCGGCGCGCCGAGCCGCTAGAAAACGGTGCGCCCATCTCGCACCATGAACCAACGCTCCGAGAGGCGAAAAAGGGGAGCATAGGAGAGGTTACAACATGTTTGATCATATTCATCCATTTCCAACGCCAGTAAGGAAGACAAGCCTGCTGACCATCGGGTTGCTAGGTGCTACACTTTTGCTCACCACTGTTAGGTCAGGAACCATCAGTGCCAATGCAGGCATTGAAGGTAGTACATCCTCTAAACTAGTGGTACCTGACGTGCTACCTCCCATACCGACGGGTATGCCTGGTGACTTCAACTTCGGCCTATTCAATGCCTCGATTAACACGGTTCCCGCTTCTATCCCCTGGGATTTCAGATACCAGTACCTCTCAGGAGGTGTAAATACCGGAGACGGTTGGGCTACCTGGAACGCAAACGGCGGTTATGCCACCAACTATATCAATGATGCCCAAAGCAGAGGCATGATCCCCGCCTTCCAGTATTACCAGATACTTCAGTCTGAGCCCTACTACGACGAATACCAGAATATGCAGAACGCCGGCACTATGTACGACTACTTCACCGACTGGGCGCTGCTCATGACTAAGTGCGAACAGGCAGGAGGCACTGTCGTGGTCATGCTGGAAGCGGACCTAACGGGCGTCATGCAACAACTATCTACAGGTGATGACGCTAGCACGGTATCTGCTTCGGTGGCCTCCTCCGGGTACCCCCAGGCCTCAGGTTATCCCAACAACTTCAAAGGTATGTACCAGGCGATGTTGCACATAAGGGATATTACCGCTCCAAGTGTGCTCGTTGCCCTGGATGTAAGCGCCTGGGGTGCTGGTGACGACGTAGTATTGGCTCTACGCGACGATCCAAGCTACAACTGGCAGGCGCACGCAGATCACACGGCAGCCTTCCTCAATAGTATAGGTCCAGGTTTTGACCTGCTCTCCTGGAACCCTGCCGATCGAGACGCAGCGTGGTATCAAAACACGCAGGGAAGCAATCGCTGGTGGGATACCAACAACATAACACAACCCACCTTCAATACTATGGGAGCTTGGATTGGAAGGATAGTCCAGGAAACAAACAAGAGAGTAATCCTATGGCAGGTGCCCAATGGCAATCGAGTGTACCGAAGCGAGAACAATACCGATGGGCACTGGCAGGACAACCGTACAGAGTACTTCCTAAATCCCACCAATGGCAGGCAACATATACAGGATTGGGCCAACCTGGGTGTTCTCGGTATATGGTGGGGCGCAGGTGTTGGTTCGCAAAGTCATTACTTCGACTATAAAGGAGATGGGATCACTAACCCACCACCGATCAACGGCAACAACGAAACGGCTCTTTATGCCGACGATGATGGCGGATATATCCGCGTAAACAGCGACGCCTACTACTCTGGCGGCACAATTCCACTACCTGGAGGTAGCGGAGCCACTGCGACCAGTACATCCACAAGTTCAGCGCCTACAGCCACACGTACGCCTACAGGCCCTGTACCCACAGCTACCCAAACAGCCACAGGTACCTTGCCAACGGCCACGCGTACCAGGACACCTACCAGGACAGCTACCAATGCAGCGCCAACGGCTACACACACTAATACTGTGGTACCAGCTACGCCTCCGCCATCAGGCCCATTGCCCTGGCTAAAAACACAAGGTGGACGTATAGTCCGCGCCGACACCAACCAACCGGTCGAACTACGGGGCGTAAACTTGCTCCGCAATGAATGGGCATATCCAAGCATGGACTTCGAGAGGGAAGCCATTCCGCAGCTTGCTTATGTATGGCATGCCAACTTCATCCTCCATGATTTCGCCTCTAATCCTGTGGTAGATGGTGACTCCACATATCTGGCCGTCCTTGACGAATACCAGAGGTTGGCCGAGCAGAACGGAATGTACATCATATTCTGCTATTACTACCCAACTATCAATGGCGACCAGCCTCCCAACCCGGATGTTGATCCACACTCTCAGCAGGCTTTAGTGGACCTCGTGCAACGCTATAAGGATAAGTCAAACGTGATGTTCATGTTGCAGGCAGAACCTCATAGCGACACCTGGAACGGCACTTACTACCATGTGACCTGGAATACCTTGCGTCCAACCTATGACAATATGATCACGGCGATGCGTGCTGTAGACAATCCATCACCGGAGAAACACCTTATTCTGGCCTCGGGCGATGGATACGGCAGAGATATCAGCCCGGTCGTGGTAGATGAGTATGGCGTAGGCTATGTGGACCCAATAACAGCGGACGGCGGTCAAAACATTGTCTATTCGTCGCACCCCTACGACCCACCCTCAGAGTGGAGTTACTTCCTGCCGGTGGCGGATGCAGGCTATCCCGTCCTGGTGACCGAGTTCGGCACCGGCGGGCAAATGAGCCAATCAGACACCGAAACCCTCATGAATACTCTCAACAGCGGCAACCGCCACATAGGATGGACCGCCTGGATATTTGACAGCGAGGGGTGCCCATGCCTACTCACCGGCGACAGGACCGACTTCATACCGAGCGATCCTTATGGCGTCTCAGTAAGGGACCGCATCATTTCTGAGGCTACCCGCTTCGGTGGAGGTGGAGGTGGTGGCGGCTCACCTACCATTACCCCTACCAATACTCCGACCCGCACCAATACACCCACAGGCACATGGTTCGCTCCCACCAGCACCAGAACACCAACCGGTACATGGGTGCCTCCTACCAACACCCCCACAACTTGTACGATCTCGTTTACCGATGTGCACACTACTGACTACTTCTACAACCCGGTGCAGTATCTCTTCTGCAACAATATTGTCTCCGGCTACGCGGATAACACGTTCAGGCCTTACAACACCACCAGCCGCGCTCAGTTGACCAAAATGATAGCTCTGGCCGAAGACTGGGGGCTGTCCAATCCTTCAAACAACACCTTCAAGGATGTCCAGCAAGGCTCGACCTTTTACCGGTATGTTGAGACAGCAGCCCAACACTCGCTGATCTCAGGCTACTCATGCGGCGGGTCAGGCGAGCCGTGCGATGGGCAGAGCCGGCCTTATTTCAGGCCCAACAACGACGTTAGCAGAGCGCAAGTAGCAAAGATCATCGTACTCGCCGAAAACTGGTTGATGCTCAACCCTGTTGACAATACCTTTATGGACATCGTTCCAAACTCAACTTACTACCGGTATGTTGAGACAGCAGCCCAACACTCGCTGATCTCGGGCTACCCATGCGGCGGGTCGGGCGAGCCGTGCGACGGGCAAAACCGGCCTTACTTCAGGCCCAACAACTCGGCAACACGCGGCCAGGTCGCCAAAATGGTCTACTGGGCAATCACTGGCCCCTGATCGCCTCAACGACACTTTCTTGAATTATTCAGATGAATAGCAAGTGGGGTGGCCACATGCCACCCCACTTCTCTTTCGTCTTATTTCTTACTGAATTGTAACAAGGAACCTTGCACCGGCCATCTTATGGCCCAAAAGTCCGCCACCTGGCTACGCTACGCGAATGCTCTTCCCCTCTTGAGTTGAACCGGTATCCCAGGCCCCAGACAGTACTGATCAAAGTCGGATTGGACGAGTCGCTTTCTATCTTGCGCCGCAACCTCGGATGTAAACATCAACCTGCCCGTTCTCTCTTCCCTCGATGTCGCCCCACGCATGGGCGATCAATACCTCGCGCGTCAGGATCTTATTAGCGTTACGCATCAGGCAATAAAGAAGTTGGCTTTCGGTAGGGGTAAGGTCGGTCTTCTTACCATCGGGCAGTGTAACTGCATGCCTCATAGGGTCAAGCTGCACGCCTCCCACATTGAGCAAACGCCCTTCCGAGGTGGGCTGTGCTTGCGAGCGGCGGGCAAGGGCCTTGACGCGAGCGATCAGCTCCGAAGGCTCGCAAGGCTTCGGCATATAGTCGTCCGCTCCATCGAGCAGCCCACGCACCCTATCTTCCGTGGCTCCTCGCGCCGACAGCATTATGATCGGCACGCAATTCGTTTCCCGTATCTGACGGCAAATCTCAAATCCCTGCATGTCGGGGAGCATGACGTCCAAAATCACCATGTCCATCCACTGTTGTTTGAGGTATCTGAGCGCCTCAGCACCAGTAGAGGCCGTGACCACTTCATAGCCCTCATCCTTGAGCAAGAAGTCGAGCATTTTGACATGAGTCGGATCGTCATCTATGACGAGTATTTTCATCTTATGATCCCTCTCACTTTACTCTCCCTATTTTCTTTGATTCGTTTCGGTCTATTTTTCTCTAAGTCGCAACTTGATATCAATATAGGTAGATAGCGTACTATTATCGCCGATAGCAGAAACCGGATCGGGGTCTACCAACTCCACATAAGGTATGAGTACACACCCCCACGATAGAGCCGCAGACGCTGAAATTGTAACACATATCTCTTAACGAGAAATTAACAGAATGTAAGCAAGGCGCGATGTCAAAAAATGAACAGACCAGCCTGCCTGGAATGTGTATCCCGCTCTGGTGGAACAGAAGGTCACCGCGATCCCCATCCCAATGATCGTGCCGGAATAGATCTCAAATCCGTCAGTACTGTAAGCATTGGCCGTGTCCTGGCCCTACACCTTTCAGCGCGCATTAAACTGCTGTCGCTATACTATAGTTTACAGCCTCCTGGGGAGCAAATAACCACGCCCTCAACGAAGCAGTTGTTTTGCGTTGCTTAAGCAGGTTGGATTCACTCCTGATCGAGATACTGCGCAATCCAGCATCCTGAACACTACACATAAGAAGTATATAACATGTGCGGAATAGCGGGAATATTCGCTTATACAGGCTACACACAGATCCATCCGGTACTAAGCCGGATGCTTGCCGCGATCAGCCATCGCGGGCCTGAGGTTGCCAGCGTCTACATTGACGGCCCTATCGGCCTGGGCCATGACCGCCTCAGCATTATCGACCTCGAGGGCGGCTTGCAGCCAATACCGAACGAAGACGGCTCTATCTGGGTGATCTGCAACGGCGAGATATTCAACTATATAGAGCTTCGCGAAGAGCTACTGGCGCGAGGGCATACCTTCCGCACCGGCTCCGACTGCGAGATCATCATACACATGTACGAGGAGATGGGGCCTGAATGCGTACAGCGCTTCATCGGCCAGTATGCTTTCGCCATCTGGGATGGTCGCCAGCGCAAGCTGATGCTCGCCCGCGACCGCCTGGGCATTCGTCCCCTCTCCTATGCTCGGCGCGATGGCACCCTTCTCTTTGCCTCCGAGATCAAAGCCCTGCTGGCAAGCGGCCTCGTTGCAGCCAAACTGGACCTCCGCTCTCTCGACCAGGTCTTCACGTACTGGTCCCCACTGCCTGGGCACTCAGTGTTCGAAGGCGTGCAGGAGCTTCCGCCCGGACATTATCTACTGGCCGATGAAAAAGGCATCGCTTTGCAAAGGTACTGGGCGCTCGATTTCTCCGCCGAACTCGAAAGCCCTGCCAGAAGCGAAAGCTATTATGCCGAGCGCCTCCTCGATCTGCTGATCGACGCCACCCGCCTCCGCCTGCGAGCCGATGTGCCGGTGGGCGCTTACCTCAGCGGCGGCCTCAACTCCTCGACCATAGCCGCCATCGTGCGCCGCTACACAAACAACGACCTCAAGACCTTCTCGATAGCCTTTCGCGATAAGCAATTCGACGAGCGAGCGCACCAGCACCGGATGGCCGAGCACCTTGGCACAGAGCATATCAGCATCGAATGCACGGGCAGCGACATAGCCGAGGTTTTTCCCGACGTCGTGTGGCACGCCGAGGTGCCTCTGCTCCGCACCGGCCCCGCGCCCATGTTCATGCTTTCGCAGTTAGTGCACGATCACAAGTTCAAGGTAGTGCTCACCGGCGAAGGCTCAGACGAAGCTCTGGGCGGCTACGACATCTTCAAGGAAGCCCAGGTGCGCCGCTTCTGGGCCGCCAACCCTGAATCCGATCTAAGGCCTCTCCTCCTAAAAAGGCTGTACGGCGACGTGCGCGGTATGGACAGTACCTCACAAGCCTACCTTAAAGCCTTCTTCAAAAACGGGCTTACCGAGACCGGCAACCTCTATTACAGCCACCTGGTGCGCTGGCGTAGCACCGCCCAACTCAAGCAACTCTTCTCCGAGGATACAAAGGCCCACCTGGAAGGCTACGACAGCAGCAACTTGCTCGATAGGACGCTCGATGGCCTGCGGCCCGACTGGCATCCCCTCTCTAAGGCCCAGTACATAGAAAGCCGCCTCTTCATGGCCCAATATCTCCTCTCCTCTCAGGGAGATCGCATGGCCATGGCACACGCGGTCGAGGGACGCTTCCCCTTCCTAGACCACCGGCTTGTCGAGTTCGCCACCACCATTCCAGCCCATCTTCGCCTGCGCGGCTTCAACGAAAAATATATCCTGAAGCGCGCGGTGGCCGACCTCCTACCCGCCGAAGTGCTTGCAAGGACCAAGAAGCCCTATCGCGCCCCCATACGCGACGCCTTCCTCGGCCCCGACTCGCCCTCCTACGTCCGAGACATCCTTTCGCCCTCGGAGGTACAAAAGGCAGGCATCTTCGACCCTGCCGCCGTGCACATGCTGGTGAAAAAGTGCCTCTCCGCCCCCGCAGTAGGCGAAATGGATAGCATGGCCCTGGTAGGCATCCTCTCCACACAATTGCTGCACAAACGATTTATTCAGGAAGACATCTCACGGAGTACTAATAATGACGCTATCTCAACCCTATTTGTAGATACTGACACCCATGAAAGGCGAAGCGCCCCATACAATTCCGCCATTGCATAACCTACACCTGATAGATAGAAACCGTTGAGCGCGCCAAACCGCGCGGAAGGGATTATGTTGTGACAGCAATTATTACCAAGCAAGCTATAGATCCGATTACAGGCCACAGACTATGCACCCGTTGCGTGCTCCCCGACACTTTTCCGGGCATCGTGTTCGATGATGAGGGAGTTTGCAACTACTGCCATCGCGCCCTCATGGAAGAGAAACTGGCCGCCCAGCGCGAGATAGCGCGTGCCAAGTTCGACCAGCTTCTGGAGGAAGTTCGCGGGCGCGGTACATACGATGTGCTGGTCGGCTGGAGCGGCGGCAAAGACAGCACTTACATCCTGGCGCGCCTCCTCAAAGAGTTCAACGTGCGCGTGCTCGCCTTCACATTCGACAACGGTTTCGTATCGAAGCAGGCATTCCGCAACATGGAAAAGCTCTCGGATAGCCTGGGCGTCGATCACCTCATCTACAAAGGCCGCTTCGACCTCATGAGGACCGTCTTCAACGCCTCCGCTGAAGGCGACGAGCTATACCCGAAGTCCGCACTTGGCCGTGCAAGCAACATCTGCACCTCCTGCATGGGCATCGCCAAAAGCCTTGCCTTGCGCCTCTGCATAGAGAAGAACATCCCTATGACCGCCTTCGGCTGGACCCCCGGCCAGGTGCCTCTCGCCTCCGGCATCTTCAAGAGCAACCCCCAGATGATCCGCAAGATGCAGGAGGCCGCGTCCGGCCCCATGCGCCGTCTGGTCGGTGACGAGGCCGTTCGGCCCTACTTCCTCGAAGAAGAACACTACGAACACCCTGAGCGCTTCCCCTACAATATCTCTCCCCTCGCCTTCATGGTCTACGACGAGACAAAGGTGTTCGAGTACGTCGAAGCTCTGGGTTGGAAACGCCCCAAGGACACCGACGCCAACTCTACAAACTGCCTGCTCAACAGCTACGCCATCAATGTTCATCTCGACCAGACCGAGTTCCACCCCTATGTGGCCGAGCTTGCCGGTCTGGTACGCGAAGGCCGTATGGGGCGCGAAGAGGCGCTTAACCGCATTCACGAGGCCCCCAGTGAGCAGGTGGTCAATTTTGTCACCGATCGTCTGGGCATACCCAGGTATAAGAGTGGCAGGTAGCTTTCCATTATGTCCATCTCGAGGATCCATCTATCTTGTTACTGGAGGTTCATGCAATGATTAGAAGCGAAATCGAAGATCAGGTACGCGAATTCCTCATGAGCAATTTTATCTTCGACTCGTCTGTGCAGTTAGGGCCTGATGACTCCCTTCTGGAAAGCGACATCGTAGACTCGACCGGCGTCCTGGAGGTGCTCATGTGGCTCGAAACTACTTTCGGCATCAAAGTCGAGGATAGCGAGGTGCTCCCTGAGAACCTCGATTCCATCAACGCTATGGCGGGCTTCATCATTCGCAAGGTTGAAGCAAATATGGCGGTCGCTTCCTAGCCACGAACCCATTTGCCTCGCCATAAATCCCCTTCTGGTAAGAATATGCTGGTACAACATCTATTAGAAAGAGGCGCAGCCCTCTGGCCTGACAAGGTTGCCCTGATCTCCGGTCAAAAACGCATAACCTACAGCGAGCTGGAAGCACAGGCCAATCGGCTTGCGCACGCCCTGGTCGAGCGAGGAGTGGAACGCGGCGACCGCGTAGCCATCCTGCTGGAGAACAGCATCGAGGTAGCGGCAGCGGTCTTCGGAGTGCTCAAAGCTGATGCTGTCTTCATGGTGCTCCCGCCCGGCACCCGGCCCGCTCGCCTCGCCCTGATCCTGGGCGATGCCGAGCCGGTTGCCCTCATCACCGACCATCTGCGCATCAAGGACCAACTTAAAGTGGTATCCGCCGCGCCCACGCTGCGCAGCGTGATCTGGGCCGATAGCAAGGCGCAACCCCTCAGCAGCCACGCCACCATCATGAACTGGTCCGACCTGGCCCATTCCCCCGACCACGCCCCATCCTCTACTACCCTGGAAAGTGACCTCGCAACAATAATCTACACGTCGGGCAGCACAGGCCAGCCCAAGGGCGTAATGTGCGCCCACTCAAGCATGATCGCAGCCACCGACTCGGTCAATGCTTACCTCAAAAACAGCGAGGACGATGTAATCCTTAACGGCCTCCCTTTCTCGTTCGGCTATGGTCTCTACCAGATATTCCTGGCCTTCCAGGTCGGGGCGCGCGTGGTGATCGAAAAGAACTTCGCCTTCCCCGCCCGCATTATCTCCTTGCTCGAACAGGAAGGTGTCACGGCCCTACCGGGCGTGCCAACATTCTTCGCGTTGCTGTTGCAGTATCCCGACCTGCTCAAACGCGAATTCCCACGGCTGCGCTATATAACGAACGCTGCGGCGGCTCTCCCCACCAGCCATCTCCAGCAGATCCGCACTGTCTTCTCCAGCGCTCAATTTATCTCAATGTACGGCCAGACCGAGTGCAAGCGCGTCTGCTACCTGCCCCCCGAGGAGCTTGACCGCCGCCCGTCGTCGGTAGGCGTCGCCATCCCCAACAGCGAGGTATATATCGTAGACGAAAAGGGCGAGCGTCTTCCCCCTGGGCAGGTCGGTGAACTTGTGGTACGCGGCCCGCACGTTATGCAGGGCTACTGGCGCTCCCCTGAGCTTAGCGCCCAGCGCTTCCGCCCCGGTCCCAACCCCGGAGAGCAACTCCTCTTCACCGGCGACCTCTTCAAGATGGACGAGGAGGGCTTCCTCTACTTCGTCTCGCGTAAAGACGACATCATAAAGTGCAAAGGAGAAAAGGTCAGCCCGGTTGAAGTTGAGAACGCGGTGTGCGAGTTGGAGGGTGTTGCCCTCGCGGCGGTGGTGGGCGTGCCAGACCCCCTCCTCGGCCAGGCGATCCGGTTGATAGTCGTGCGCCGGGAAGGCAGCGAGCTAACCGAGAGAGATTTGAAAGCATTCTGCGCGCGCAGGCTCGACGATTACATGATGCCCAAGTACATCGACTTTGTGCAGGAGTTGCCACGCACGGACAATGGCAAGATCAACCGACGGGAGCTAGTTCATGCAATCTCGTAACGACAATCTTCGCATTCTCTTCATCCACCACTCCACAGGCCAAAACCTGATCCGGCAAGGTGGCGTGCGCAACCTTATCGCCCAGCGCAACAAGCGCGATGGCACTGCACACGAATTCTGGGACCACGACTACAATGAGATTGGCCTCACAGACCCCTCCGGCGAGCGAACCGGCATATCGTTCAATATACCTGACGATGACACCGACCCTATCGGATATGATAGACTGTTCAGCCAGCCTGTCCACAACCCACCCGATAACGCCCTGAGCCACATCCTGAAGTACGACGTGGTAATCTTCAAGTCATGCTTCCCTGTGTCGGCCGTCCACAGCCGACCTCAGCTTCAACAGTACCAGCAGCACTACGCTTCCATTCGGGATACCCTCAAACGCTACCCGCACATCCTCTTTATCGTAGTGACCCAGCCGCCCCTGGTCCCGCAATCCTCCCTCGGGATGGTCCTGGGCCGCTCGTCAAGATGGATGTGGACCAACGATGCTGACGCGGTTCGAGCGCGTGAGTTCTCTCACTGGCTCACATCTCAGGACTTCCTCATGGGCCTGCCAAACGCTACAACGTTCGATCTCTTCGATCTGCTGGCCGAGCCTGCCTCGTCCCCCTCGCACCCTAACACCTTGCGAGCCGAGTATCGAAGCGGGCGGCTGGGATATGACGCTCACCCCAACGAGGCTGCTAACAAAGCCATCGCCCCTATATTCGTCAACGCGATTTGGGACAGAATCAAGAGGTTCCAGCAATCCATCACACGCGACATGATCGCGGTACCCTGACATCTTCCCCACATTGGGGGTATCTCATGAGACTTTCAGGCGCTCATCAGCTATAAATTCATAGCCTCGCCCCTGGATCGTCCTGATCATTTCTCCATCGGGCAGCTTGCTGCGCAGGCGATGCACATATACCTCAAGCTGATTGCTGCTCGCTTCGTAATCGTGCCCCCACGCCTCTGAGATCAACCTGTTGTGCGACACCACCTGCCCTGCATTGCGCATCAGCGCATGCAGCAATTGCGCTTCCATTTTGGTCAATTCCACAGCGCTATCTTGCCTCTCTAACTTCAGCATATTATTGCGCACATCCAGGCACACCCCGTTGATACACAGCATCGTCTGTAGCTGCGGGGCCATCGTAGGCTGCGTTCGCCTGATCAGAGAATGGACGCGTGCTATCACCTCAGCCGGATCGAAGGGCTTGGTCATGTAGTCATCCGCCCCTTCGTTCAGGGCCGCCACTTTGTCCTCGCGGCTGTCCATCGCTGAAATAATCAATACAGGCAGCGCAAGCCCATCTTTGCGTATCTGCTTGCAAATCTGTAGGCCACTTATGTCGGGCAGCATCAAGTCAAGAACGATCAGGTCGATAAGCTCGTTCTTGAGAATCTCAAGCGCAGTCGCACCATCCGAGACTGTGTGGACGGTGTAGCCCTCATTGCGAAGCATGAAGGCAAGCATCTTCTGCGTGGGCGGATTGTCCTCAACAACAAGTAATTGCATGGGAGCCTTGCCGCCATTGGTAGGGGTTACCGAATATTTCATAATTCTATCTTATGGTTACTCACCCGTCAACGGGTACCAACCAATTCTGAACAATTCGACATAATGTATGACTAACACATTAATTACAATAATTATACATGAAGTATGCCCAGGCTGCTGGCAACCCCGACCGTCTGCTCACCCTCCATTCAGCAAGTTATGTTCCCGCGCGAAAATAGCTGCCTGCGTGCGGTCGCGCAATCCCAGTCGCCCCAAAATACTGGAGATATGGTTCTTGACGGTGCCCTCGCTGATCACAAGCTGCTCCGCGATCTCCCTGTTGGTGGCTCCCTGTGCGATCAGGCGCAACACCTCCAACTCTCGGCTGCTGATCGCGGCCAGCTTATCATTTCCTGCGATGGTTTCCTCTGCTTGCCCGGCGTTTTGAGGCTGCGCCAGGGCCGTGGATCTCTGCAACGAAGCCACCAGCTTGCCCGCCACCGCCGCGTCAAGCTGGTAGATTCCGTTCTTCGCCGCGTGGATCGCTTTCGCGAGGTCTGATGCCGGCACATCCTTGAGCAAATATCCAACGGCTCCCGCTCGTAACGCCTCAACCACATACTCGTCATCATCGAAGGTGGTCAGCATCAATACCTGGCATCCAGGCAGCGCACTCAGCACCCTGCCGGTCGCAGCCACCCCATCCAGCACCGGCATCCGTATATCCATCAGCACCACATCAGGCCGCGTAGCCAGTACCTGCTCGACCGCTTCCTCTCCATCGGCAGCGGTCCCCACGACACGAATGCCCTCCTGCACATCCAGCAGAGATGCTATCCCCTCGCGCATAAGGCGCTGGTCGTCAACTACCAGCACACGTATCTGATTGTCCGCGCCATCACCCATATGCACTCCCTGCTACTGCTCCGCAGGGAGCGCTTCGCGCTGCTCCGCAGGGAGCGCTTCGCGCTGCTCCGGCGCGGCCATGCCAACCGACACCTGGGGCCGCCCACCCTTCGGTATCTCCACACAAAGAGTGGTGCCCTTGCCGGACGTAGTCTCGATCCTGAAGTTGCCTCCTAGCAGCGCCACGCGCTCTTCAAGGCCCTGCAATCCATAACCCCCATTCCCATTGCCGTTCGTGCCCGCATCCTGTAAAGCCGCCATATCCACGCCTTTGCCGTTATCGCTCACCCGAAGCACGGCCTTGTCCGGCCCGAATTGTAGATCGATGGCAGCCTCACTTGCCCCTGAGTGCTTCTGTATGTTGGTCAGCCCTTCCTGCGCGGCCCTGTACAACGCCATGCGACCCTGTGCAGCAAAACCTTCTTCGCTCCCCTCGATCTTCAACCTCACGCTCAACTCGCTACTGTCTGTATGTCCAACCAGTTCTTCCAATGCTCGCCGGAGCAGGAAAGGCTCCGTTTCGGGGGTTGCCCGCAACGCCCCCACCGAGCGGCGCACATCTCGTAAGGCTTCACTCGCCAGCCGCTTGGCATCGCTCATCGCCCGGTCCGCCTCTACAGGTCGTGCCTCCTTGAATGCCAGCGCCTTTTCAAGCTGGACATTTATCACTGTAAGATAGTGCCCAAGGCTGTCGTGAATGTCGCGGGCCAGCCGGTTGCGCTCTTTGGTGGCAGCAAGCTCACCAACCTGCTCCGCGTAAGCCCGCAACTGCCTGTGCGATTCTTCCAGTTGCGCCAGCAGCATCTCCGAGCGCGCCCGGCTGCGCATCTCGCTCCCCACAACCTGCGCCATCGTTATCACAAAGAGCAGCCCCACCGCGAAGATCAGGAACTCGCGCACGATATCGCCACTGCTGTACCAGTGCGGCGAAAGCATGTTGAGCTTGACCACGTACACGACCAGCACGAGCAACGCCATCAGATAACAAAAGCGCATCCCCTTGTACAAAAAGGCGCTGAAAGGTATCACCAGGTAAAGGAATGGCGAGAAACTGAAATTGTCGATCTGCGCCACCACCTCGATCAACGCCATGCGCGACACAAACGTAAGAGCCGACACGCGCGGCGGCACAGCATCCCCGAAAAACCACCATTCCCACCTTTCAAGCACAAGCAAAGCCACTATCGCTATCACTACCAGAATGGACGGCACCCACTCCAGTTGCCACCCGTAATTGCCCATCACCCTGTCAAAGAAATATAGGCTGATAGCTCCCAGGTACAACAGGGTGGAAACAAGGTCGAACGGCTTGGGGAATAGCTTCACGTACAAGCGCCACAAAAAGGACTCGCCTGCCCTGGAAGCGTACTCCGCATCCGCTTGCAGGCCCACCACTCCCTTACTGTTCACGTCATTGGCTGTCACCGTATGGCTGCTCATCTCCATCTCTCGCTACTCGTTACTCGTCACTCGCCACCAGTCAAGCAAGAATATCCCGCCGGCTGAACGCCACCATGCTGATCGCGAGACACACCACGCTCACCCCCAGTAAGATGGCGGTATACCCAACATCCACCCCCGAAGAGAAGGGCTTGCTCGCTGAGAAGAGGTAGTAAATAGTCCATTCCCTGTAGCTTTGCAGCCCCTTCACAAGTGGAGCCAGGCCGTTCAGTATGAAACCCACCATTGCCAGCGCCACGGCCACCCCCAATGGGATCCCCCGGCCCCGAACCCCACACGCAAGAGCGAAAGCCACCGACCCATACAACAAAGTCAAAGGCATAATATTGAACGCTGCCAGCATCCACGTCCCGAACGACACATCCTGTCCAATGCTGATGCCCCCGATCCACATCCCCAACCCGATCAACACGCAGATCAGCACCAGCGCCCCCGCCAGGGCCGCGTACTTCTCCAACGCAACTCTCCAACGAGGCAGAGGGTGCGCCAGCAAGAAGTCCATCGTGCCGCTCTCTATCTCCCCGGTGACGCTGCCCACGGCGGCCATCACGATGTATACCGCCAGCACCACCGGCATGAAACTCAGGAACTGCGAGGTGATGAAGCCCTCCAGCGTGCTAAACGAAGCAACATCCCCCAGAAAGCCCTGAAGCTGGGGTATCTGCTCGAATAGCTGGTCGAACTCGCTATTCGCGCCGATTGACGGGTAGAAAAGCAACGTGAGATAAGCCAATCCGGCCAGGCCAAGTCCCCAACCCAGTATCGCTCTCCGTTGATCGCGCAATCCCTTGAGAAAGACGGTGCTGAAAAATATGCTATCCCACATGGTTGGCGGCTCCCTCTCGATAGAAGCTGAGGAAAATCTCTTCCAGGCTTGGCTCGTAGGTGACGATGTTCACCACGGTGTGCTGCGCCACCGCCTTGATAAGCGCGTCCAGGTTCCCCTTCACTGCCACGTGCAATACAGCTCCGGCAGCGTGGGCTTCTACCACCCCCGGCATAGCTGCGAACGGCTCGACCGCCACCGACTTATCAAACATGATGTCTATCCGGCGCACTGCCTTCTCTTTGAAGCCCGCCACCGTCTCCACCGTCACTATCTCCCCTTCGCGAATTATCGCCACCCGATCGCACAGCCTCTCCACTTCGGGCAATACGTGCGACGAGAAGAAGATCGTCCTCCCCTCCGCCTTTACTTCTTCGAGCAATTCGTACAACGACTGCTGCACCAGCGGGTCAAGGCCGCTGGTTGGCTCGTCAAGTATCAACAGTTCGGGCTTGTGCATCATAGCCTGTACCAGCCCGATCTTCTGCTTGTTACCTCGCGAATATGCCTTCATTGGACGGCGTAAATCGATATCCAGCCGCTTCGCCAATCGAGCAATCTCAACTGAAGATGCCCCACCACGCAAATGGTCCGAGTATTCGAGCAATTGCTGCCCGGTCAGGTCCGGATAGAGCGCCAGTTCCCCCGGCAGGTTGCCGATGCGCTTGTGGATCGCCACACTATCCCTCTGGCAATCCAGCCCGAATATATGCGCCCGCCCCGCGCTGGGGCGTATTAAGTCAAGCAGCGTGCGGATGGTGGTGGTCTTACCGGCCCCGTTCGGCCCAAGAAAACCGAAGATTTCGCCGGTCTCCACTCGCAAATCGACCCCAACGATCCCCCGCGCCTTTCCGTAACGCTTGGTCAGGCTGTGCGTTTCTATAGCCGGTACATTTGAAGACATAATTATTCGCCCTATTCCTCCATTCTAAAACCCAGCATAGCAAATGGAGCCTGTAAACACAATATGTCGCTGGTCATACTAACATCCTCAACGGGTATCCACAAGTCATATTATGCAACCCCAGGATCATGACCCTCTCCCCTCAACAATAGCTAATACGGCACATACATTCAGCCGCGAATGAAGCTATGCTAATGATGTACTTCGACGACGAAGGACGAACGCAATAAGCAATACGCAATACGCAATAAGCAATCGTCACTCCTCGTCCTTCATCCCCCGGGAGCAGATATGAACATCGCAGCGGTAGACAACCAAACAACCCCCGTCACAGGCGGCAAGCTCAAGTGGCGCTTGATCTCCTTCTTCATGAGGACCATCGGTCGCACAAGCACCGGCATTGACCTGGGTTACAGGCGCGGCTTCAACTCCGGCGTGATGCTCGACAAAGTATACGAGAACCGCCCCTCAGGCAAATACGGGATCGGGGTGCTGATCGATTGGTTGTATCTGCAATCAATTGGTTGGCGAGCCATCCGCGCCCGCAAGCGCCTGCTCAAAACAATCCTCGCCGGGCAATTGGAAGAGTTAGCGAGCGCTTGGCCCTCCTCACCTCTCGTACTGGCCGATGTCGCCGCCGGCCCTGGCCGCTATCTCCTTGAGCTATGCCAGGAGCAGCGAGACGCAGGCCAGGACATCGAGCACCGGCTAACGGTCATTTGCCGCGACCTGAGCGGCGAAGCAGTGGAGCGCGGCCAAGCCCTGGCACAAGCTTACGGCCTCGCCAACTTCCACTACGAAACCGGTGATGCCGTCGATGCCGCTTCCCTCGCGACCATAACCCCGCAAGCCGACATTGTAGTGATATCCGGCCTCTACGAGCTATTCACCGACGAAACCCCCATCAAGACCTCTCTCAGAGGGATATGTCGTATCCTCAAGGGCGGCGGCAGGCTCGTCTTCACAACCCAGGTCACCCACCCACAACTTGACCTGATCGCAAACGTGCTGGTCAATCGCGACGGCGAGCCCTGGATAATGCGCTGCCGCTCCATCGAAGAAGTCGAGGCCTACGCCCGCGAGTCCGGTTTCCGGGTCATCAAGTCTGAAGTGGAGCCGCTTGGCCTCTTCGCCGTGACGGTCTGCGAAAAGATCGGAGGTTAGTTGCCGTGACCGCTTCCAGAATGCTCCTTCATGGGGTCGCCACTCCAAAGACCGCCCTGGCGAATAGCCAGGACCTCCCACAGTGGCCGCGCTCCAACATGGCCTGCACAGTACGCGCTCTATTGCAAGCCCCCGCCTTCGCCGCCCTTGGTCTGCTTGCCCCGGCCCGCGTGTCCGGCCTCGAAATGCTTGGGGAGATAGAGGGTCCGGTCCTTTTCGCGGCCAACCACACCAGCCACCTCGATACGCCCGTGCTCCTCAAGGCGCTGCCGCCCCACCTCCGGCGCAGGGTGGCCGTGGCCGCAGCCGCCGATTACTTCTTCTCGCAGCCCATCCTCGGCGCGGCGGTCGCCCTCGGCCTCAACGCCTTTCCCTTCGAGCGTGCCTCCTGCGCGGGCATGCGCTCTTCGTTGCTCCACTGCACCGGTCTGGTAGACAACGGCTGGTCCATACTCGTCTATCCTGAGGGCACGCGCAACACCGGAGGCGCCATGGCCCCCTTCAAGCCGGGGCTTGGCCTCCTCGCCACCTGCCTGGGCGTGCCAGTGGTCCCGGTGTACACGACCGGCCTCTTCCACATCCTGCCCAAAGGCAAAAGCCTCCCCCACCCCGGAAGAGCCTCCATCCGCTTCGGCCAACCGCTTACGTTCGCATCCACCATCAACTACCGCACAGCCGCACAATCCATAGAGCAGGCGGTCCGCTCGCTCGCTGATTCACTCGCTGATATTGAACCCCTCCGCGATGTTCACCTTTCAGCCACCAGAAAGGAGCTACTCAATGCGCCCTAGAGCGACAGCAAGAAGCGCCACTGCGCACAATCAGGGCTCTGTGACCACAACAGGCGCTGGCATCTACAGCCTCAAACCCCGCTTCCAGCAGGCCCTCGGCTCCATCGAGCGCGGCCTGGTGCGCAAGCGTGTGCATCCCGATTACCTCACGCTCGGCGCTCTGGCCCTCTCCTTCATCGGGGGCGTCGCCCTCCTGACAAGCGGATTTGTCCCCTGGCTGCTGTTGCTCATACCCTTCGTCGCACTCGCCCGCACGGCCCTCAACGCTCTCGATGGATTGGTAGCGCGGGGCACCGGCCTCGCTCGTCCCTGGGGCGAGGTGCTCAACGAGCTATGCGACCGCCTATCAGATATATTCCTGTTTGCCGGTGTGGGCCTCGCCCACGGGTCGAGCGCCACCTTGACCGCCTGCGTGCTGGTGGCGATGCTCCTTTCCAGCTATGTCGGCGTGCTCTCCAAAGCAGCAGGCGGCAAAAGGCAATATGGCGGCCTCATGGGCAAAGCCGACCGCATGATCTACCTCGGCATCGCCGCCCCTCTGGCATTCTTCCTGCCAACGCTACCTATATTCACGTTCTTCCTGGCCGTGTGCCTCGCGGGCTTGCTGGTCACCCTCGCCCAACGACTAAAGGCCACCTACAATGATCTCAAACCCCTTAGCTAGCCCCCTGTTCGCGCCCCTGGCATCACTGGTAGTGAGCCTACTGGGCGGCACATTCGCGCTGCTGCTGGCTATCAGCCGCTTCAACCTCCAACGGCTGAGGGCAAGCGTTCTCTTCAAGAGGTGGTGTGTCTGGACAATCGTGGCTCTCCTCTACGGCCTCTCTGTGTTGTCCGGGCCTGCCGGCGCGCTGTTGTTATCGGCTTTTCTCACCTGGCAGGCTCTGCGCGAATACTCGCAACTGACAGCACTACCCGAGAGCTATTCCAAAATCCTCCTCGCAGCCGGTCTGCTGGCGGCCCCCACAGCATTCCTGTCTCGCGAAGTGTTCTATCTTCTTCCCGGCCTCCTGCTCATGGCAGGCACTTCGCTACCCCTCTTCCTCGGCAAATCCGCACAAGGACAGGGTATCAGGCACCTGGCCCTGGCCGCCCTGGGCTGGGGCTATATCGCCTGGCTCCTGGCCCACCTGGTACTTCTCTCCAACTATAGTATGCGAGGGAACGCGCTCCTGCTGGTCGTAGGGTTGGGCACCGCCCTGAGCGATGTAGGCGCATTCACAGTGGGCAAGCTGTTCGGCAAGCACAAACTAGCCCCACGTCTAAGCCCCAACAAGACCTGGGAAGGCGTCGCGGGCAACCTGCTGGGCGCGACTATAGGCACAGGTCTTCTCTCCATCGCGCTGCCCAACGCCCTCACGACCGCTCAGATTGCCTGTTTGCCTATCCTGATAACCATTGGCTCGGTCTGGGGCGACCTCTTCGAGTCGGCCATCAAGCGCGAATTCGGAGCAAAGGACGCGGGCACGTGGCTCCCGGGCTTCGGCGGCCTGCTGGACCGTATAGACAGCCTGATCATAGTAGCGCCCCTGGTCTACTACGCCGCTACAGTAGCCAGTAGTTGGTAGTGGTCACTCGTCACTCGTCACTCGTCACTCGTCACTCGTCACTCGTCACTCGTCACTCGTCACTGGATAAGATGCACAATAACAGAACTTTACTTCAACATGCCCAAGTGAGGCATGTTCGCGGGAAACGGCCGGCGCAAGCAGGATGGTCGCACGGTGCCGCAAGCGAAACGAAGCCCCTCCCCTCTTGACCTGCCTAGAGGACTACACGTATAATCAGGCCAGGTTGCGCCGTCCTTATCCGCGGATTTCATTTCGCGGCGCTGGTTAATACGGCCAAGAAGGATTGTTTGCTCTCATCTATTCGCCCGCGTGTCTACTGCGGAGCGACCGAGGTTTCTGCTATGGAACTCGCACCGGGGATTCACGTCATTGGTAATAAGAAGGGCGGGTACGTCCGGGCTTTTCTCCTGGACGACGGCACCGACCTTATCCTCATAGATACGCTCTTCGAGAAGGATGGCCGGCTGATCCTTGAGCAGCTTGCGCGCATGGGCCGCACCATCAAGGACCTGAAGCATATCATCCTGACGCATGGCCACCGTTCCCACCTTGGAGGCATGGCGATCCTCAGACAAATGAGTGGCGCACTTGTCTACACCCACGAATGGGAAGCCGACATTATCAGCGGTGATCGTAAAGCGCAAAATGTCACCTTGCGCCCGATGAAGCCTTACAAGACGTACCCCTATCAGCTTGGGCTGGCCCTGGGTCTGGGAAATCACCCTCCATGTGAGGTTGACCGCTGTCTGAAGAACGGCGACAGCATCGGCCCGGTGCAGGTAATGCACACCCCTGGGCACTCGCCGGGTCATTTGGCCTTCTATTGGCCCGAGAAGCGGGTTCTCCTCACGGGCGACGCCGTCTGCACCTGGCCTGATTTCAGAACGGGGTGGCCTTCCTTTACCCTGAATTGGAAGCAGCATAGGGATTCGATACGGCGTATGGCCGAGGTCGAGGTGGACGCCATAGGGGTTGGGCATGGTGATCCCATCACCAGAAATGCACAACGACGCATGCGCGCCCTGGTCACCGCGACCAAAGACTGAGCAGGTCCCCGTTTGAAAGCCGAGGTCATGACGGCCAGCACCCGTGCCGATATCCGGGAGCAACCATAGGCACAGGTCTCCTCTCCATCGCGCTGCCCAACGCCCTCACGACCGCTCAGATTGCCTGTTTGCCTATCCTGATAACCATTGGCTCGGTCTGGGGCGACCTCTTCGAGTCGGCCATCAAGCGCGAATTCGGAGCAAAGGACGCGGGCACGTGGCTCCCGGGCTTCGGCGGCCTGCTGGACCGTATAGACAGCCTGATCATAGTAGCGCCCCTGGTCTACTACGCCGCTACAGTAGCCAGTAGCCAGAACCTGGTGAGAGATGTGCTATGAAATCTATACAAATCGAAAGATATGGAGTTCGCACTATTCTTATTATGTTAATGAACTCTTCTTATAATCGCTAACAGGGCTTGGTCGGTCTAAGTCGCCGTACAAGATCTCGGCGATTACGGAGGTCCGATTGCAGCATCAGGGATAGAGCGTGCTGTCTGAAAGTCAATGTTGGACACTTGCAACAACGGCGTTGGATCTTGATTAACCTGTGCAATTGCCCAGCCGACACCGGAATCAACGAAGAACAATTGAGCCGAATAATCAATGGGCTGATCCAAGTTCAGTTGGGCGGCAATAATGCAACAGGCATATGCTTGCTGGTTGATAGAGCTGCCCGGCACACCTGCTACTTCTACTTGCTTAGCTCCAGCCGGGATCCTTGGTGGTCGCAGCTCAGTCTGGGCGTCTGCTTATTGGCAGACAGCATACGAACAGCTATAGAAGTAGGTTACCGCACTTTCGACTTGTTGAGAGGAGATCATGATTACATAGAGCGTTTCGGTGGAAAGACAAATAAGAACCCCAGGGCAACTATTTACAGCTACGGTTGGCTGCCACAAGCACACACCCTGTTCACAACACTACGCACAAAGCTCAGAACTCGCACCCTCACCCGATTCGCAGCCAGTGCAGCCTCAGAGTGAGCATGCCTGGATCTGATATCGACTTAATCAAGCTATCACCAAATCACAAAAGGAACAGACAAATGCGGACAATCATCCCATTGACTGAAAAAGTGCGAGAGATCATGGCCGAGACGTTCGATGTTGACGAAAGAGACATCCCGGAGAACGTCCACCAGCATAACTATCCACCCTGGAGTTCACTTGAGCAACTGACGTTGCTTGTCGCCCTGGAGGAGCACTTTGGCCTCAGGTTCACCATCGGCGATATGGCCGCCATGAACTCGCTACCGGCCATTGTTGCCGTACTCGAAAAGTATGGTGCGTAGACTTGATCCCTGGGCAAGTCGGAACCCACACCAAGAGTCTCACAAGCTGAATAAATTATGCTCGATGACCCCTCTATATCCCGAAGGTGCTGCACATGCTCCGGGTGCGAAGGGGCAAACGGTTCAATGAGAGTTATCAGGCCGCAAGGTCTGATCACATTGAAGTTAATAGTGTTGCAAAGATTGCCAGCTACAATAGCAATGTCCAGCATCACAACCTAAGCTGATGTAAGGAATCGTGTGCCTAAGAAGATACTAACTAAACCCCGCCGAGAAGCACGCCAATTGTCAGACAGTATTGCAGCGAATAGATCGCGAAGCGTTCCGACGAAACTGGCTTACTATCTGAGCGACCTTCTGCAAAACATACATCTGAAGTACAGGCTGGTGAACCTAATATGTGGCATCCTACCTGATGGGGCCAGTGGATTGATTCGCACATGGCTCTACCGCAAGATTGGCCTCGATATCGCATCCGGGGCCTTTATCATGAGCAATTTGCGCCTGCTAAGCGGGCTTGCGGGCTTTTATGACAAGCTCCATGTCGGCCCAGGAGCGATCACAGGCTCCGGGATCACGATCAACTTGGATTCCGACGTCATTCTGGGCAAGGATGTTTCTATCGGTCCGGAAGTGATCATCTACACTGGAACTCACCCGATCGGGCCTGGCTCACAGCGACGGCTGCCCGACATTATGGCTAAACCAGTAAACATAGAGGGCGGATGCTGGGTTGGGCTGGCAGCAGTGATCCTGCCAGGCGTGACGATAGGGCATGGTAGCGTAGTGGCAGCGGGTGCTGTAGTAACCCAGGATGTGCCGCCCAACACCTATGTTGAGGGCAATCCCGCTAAAGTAGTCAAAGATCTGCCATGGGGAGATCGATAATTCAATGCCAACAAAAGTCTCTAAAAGAACGACCGGCAAAGTATTGAACCAAATGGATGACCTCGAATTTCTGTCTGATGCATTGTTAGCTACACTTGCTAACGTCGATAACACTACAAAGGTCGCTGAAGGCGAGTTGCTGACCGAGGTCGAACTGAGCGCAGCCAAAGCTTTCATAGGGCGGGGGAAGTATGAATATGCAATGAGTATGCTTTCCCGAGCGGCCGACCATGCGCCGTCTGACACATTAAAGGGTCAGGTAGCCGATCAGTTACTGGCGCTGGCAAAGGCATTGGTGAAGATAGGCGACAGTGAACTTCCCTTGCAAGTTGAGCAATTGCTACGGTTAGCATTGGCACTTGCTCCTGGCCGGGCCGCAGGTCCACTTGCCCAATTTCTGCAAAGGCGAGGGCAGTTGCAGGAGGCGGTTGAGACATGGGGCATGGCTATACACCATAACCCTCAAGAAACCAACAATTACCTGGCGCTTGCCCGACTCCACAAGCAGATGGGGGAACCGGAAAAGGCTCAAGGGGTCTGTTTAAATCTGGTTGGCTCTGTACCATCAGCCAAAAATACCTTGATTGTGAGTGGGTTACTGGATGAACTTGCCCTGCAACTCCCCAAGGGGCGACCCAATCAGACTGCGAAGGTCGCATTGCTCGGCAATGCGACCTTAGACCATTTGCAAAGCTATCTCAAAGTTGCACTTTACCAGTCCGGCTTGCACCCAAATCTTTATCTCGGCGGTTTTGGCCAGTATGCAATGGAAATATTTGATCCCGAAAGCGGACTGTACACATTCGCGCCGGACGTCCTGGTGCTGGCTATACATCCGAGCCAACTGTTCCCAAACCTGCATCACTTCCCATTTGATATGACGATTGACCAGCGTCGCGCCGAGATTGACGCCGGCCTGGAAAGCATGAGGAGTTTAATAGAGGCTTTCACGCGCCGCAGTTCGGCTTTGGTGCTGGTGCATAACATGGTTGTTCCCCAGCACCCAGCCCTGGGCACACTCGACCTGCGAGATGAATTCGGGCAGGCAGCCATGTTCGCCGAGATCAACCTTCGGCTGGCGGATATGTTGCGAAGCCAGTTCAAGAATGCGTACATAGTGGACGAGGATGGTGTTCAGTCACTACACGGCAAGGCGCAAGCCACTGATGCCAGACTGTGGTACACGGCACGTCTGCCTTGGTCGCATGACATTCTCAGAGCCCTGACGCATGAGTATCTTAGGTACATAAGGCCTCTCAAGGGCTTAGCCAGAAAGTGCATCATTCTCGATCTGGACAACACACTATGGGGAGGCGTAATCGGGGAGGATGGCCTGGAGGGCATCCAGCTTGGCTCGGAAGCTCCAGGCAACGCTTACGTTGCTTTCCAGCGTGAGATTGAGCGACTTTGGCGGCGCGGCATTTTGCTTGCGATCAGCAGCAAGAACAACCAGGACGATGCAATTGCGGTATTCGAGAAAAACCCCAATATGGTGTTAAAGCTCGCGCACTTCGCGGCGCAGCGCATCAACTGGGAGCCTAAAGTGGATAGTATTCGCCAGCTAGCCGAGGAACTCAATCTAGGGCTTGACAGCCTTGTTTTCCTGGACGACAACCCTGTGGAAAGAGCCAAAGTTCGAGCCGAATTGCCCCAGGTGCTAACGCCCGAACTGCCTACAGAGCCTTCTCATTATCGCGACGCGCTGCTTGCACTTGGCGTGTTCGATACGCTAGCCTTGACCGACGAAGACCGCAACAGAAACAAGCTCTACGCCGAACAAAGAGTCCGCAAAGAGTACGAAGCAACCTTCAGCAACAACCTCGACGAATTCCTTGCCGGGCTGAAGATGACCGTTGATATTGCGCCTGCCACTAGCCTTACCCTTCCCCGTCTCGCCCAACTGACCAATAAGACCAACCAATTCAACCTGACTACGAAGCGCTATAACGAAGCGCAAATAAGTGAGATGCAAGCGCGAGGCTCACTCGTCTTTGGTATGAACGTCACAGATCGGTTTGGGGATAACGGGCTAGTTGGTCTGGCCATTGTTGTGCCCAGGTCATATGATGCCTGGGAGATCGATACCTTTCTTATGAGCTGCCGAGTAATGGGCCGAGGGGTCGAAACTGCTCTGATGGCTGCCGTTTGCCAATTATTACGCGAGCATGAAGCCAAGACTCTCGAAGGTTGGTACATACCAACCGCCAAGAACGCTCCGGTCAAGGATTTCTACCCCAGTCACGGCTTCATAGTCAAAGACCAGATATCCGATGGCAGTATCCAGTACAGTTTCGATATTCGAGGTGGGGAACTTGCGGCCCCAAAATGGCTCAGCGTACATATCAAGTGGCCTTCTGAGATGACATGGCAGGCACAGTAGTGTCAGAATTGGCATCACTCGTCACTCACTACTCCCCCGCCGCCTGTTCACACTCCGGGCCAGCTTGCCCAACGTGCTCGAATTCACCACGCGAAGCACAACGTCCCTTGCGCGCAGCCGGGCTTGCATCCCATGCGCCCACTCTTCCAGTTTCGCCATCGCCTGGTTCTTCTGATCGATCACGTTGCGCATATCGCCTATTTCGGCCAGCAGGTCGCTGATATACTTATCCCTTTGCTCAACTGCATGGCTCAAATTCCTAACTTCAGCCGATAGCAAAGCAACACTAGCGCCGGCATTCCCCGGCGTCCGCCCCATCTCCACCGCACGCTGCACCAGCTCATCTGGCCGCCTCGCCGCCCACTCCTCCACCTTGCGCCCCACAAGCGTTATATACTCCACTTCCTCCGGGAACGCATCCGCGAACAGGCTATAGATCCGCGCCAGCACCTGGCTCGAATAATGATAACTCTCCTCATCATACCCCGTCGACAGGTAGTAGATAAAAGTGAATTGGTCAAGCGCCACGTTGCGTACCTTACAGCTCTCCACCTCGAAGTTCTCCAGCAGCGCCTCTATCACCTCCTGGCTCCCCGCATCTTCCAGCCGCGAGTGCCCCGCCCTCGGCAACCCCTCCAGCGCCGCCGCATCCAGCGTCCGTACCCTCGGATACACCTCGGCCTGCGCCCACTCGTGCATCTTCCTCGCCACCGCCGCCAGCACCTGGTTGTTGCCTATATGCTCATCTACCGCTATCACACCCCCATCCCGCAGCCACCCCCGAATAACCCTCATCTCCTCCTTCAATCGCGGAACATGGTGCATCGAGTGCAACCCGAACACCGCATCGAACCACCCCGGCTCGAACGACAAATATCCCACCGCCGCCCCCACGTACTCCACATACACCCCCTGCTCAATCGCATACCGCTTCGCCAGCCGCATATTGCCCGCGCTCGGATCGAAGCCCACCACCTGGTGCCCCCGCCGCGCAAGATAAAGGCTGCTCCAGCCCGTCCCGCACCCGATATCCAGCACCACCTCTGCGTCCCGTATCAGCGGATCATCGGCCAGAATAGAATGCGTCCCTGCGAGGTCGCGCCCATGAGAGGTCGAGGGGTCAGCCACCTCGATCCCCTCGTTGATCAATTGCGCCCTCGGAGCGCGCAGGTCGAAAAACCCCCGGTCCCCCCGGTCCCACATAAACCCGTACCACCTATCCCAGTAAGACGCTTCCTCCCTCAGCTCGTCCGGGAACAACTGCTCGAACGATGGCACATACTCCGTGATCGGATAAACCCGCCCGCATCTCGGACACACTATAGTGCCCTCTTTCACCTCTTCAACCGCGCCGGAGATGTATTCGACAACAGCGGTACCTGTGGCCGCCAATACCAACCCCCTGCTGTCGCAATCGCGCGCCGGGCAGCGTATTTTCTCTATCAGACTCGCTTTCATAATCGCATTCGTCTCTCGCCCTTCGTCCTCTTTATGGTTCGCAGCCTGGGAGGAAAGCGTTAGCCACGATCTTACTTGCCTGGCCGCGCGTGGCCGTGTTGCCCGGCCTGAAATATGGCCTGTTGAGCGGCTGCCTGCACGGTTCTCCGGCCCCGCCACACGCGTACCCTTGCATAATAGCACGGCTAGCCAACCGGTAGATGTACTGGTAGAAAGTAGATCCGGGCGCGACGTCCTCGAACTGCTGCGGGCCGGGCGTTTCGCCAAACCCTGCGGCCTCTGATACTATCTTCGATATCTGCCCTCTCGTGACGCTGGCGTTCGGCCTGAAGTATGGCAGATTGAGCGGCGGCACACAAGGCTCTCCCGCCCCGCCGCAGGCATACCCACTAATATACCCTTGAGAAGCAAGCCTGCCAACGAAATCGTAAAAAGTGGAGCCGGGAGGCAGGTCCTCAAAGCTCTGTGAAGCCACCGGGCCTGTCAAATTCGCGGCATTCGCAACCACCTTGGCAACCTGCCCGCGTGTCACTTCGTTCTGGGGCCGGAACGTGCCGTCGCTGTACCCTGAAATGATATCATGCCCCACCAGGCACATCACATAAGGGTAGAACGTCGAGCCTTGTATCACGTCGCTGAAAAGCGACTTCCACTCAAGATAGACCGGATCGGAACCCACACTGACCAGACGAGCGCCCCCCGCACCCGGCTCCGTCGCCACCTCATGCCCGAACAGGTCCACAGCCCGCCGAAGGTCCGCCGCCTGCGAGGCCGGTATCGTCATGGTGGTTGTTCCCTCACTGTTATTCCACACTACCGACACCTGGCCGGTTCCATCGGCCGGCCTGAACCTGTAGCCCTCAAGCGCGCCAACCACCCCATCTGCCGCCCCTAACCTGTACAGGTACGCCCCCGACCCCACCTCCTGGCTCAACGTCTGCATCGCCCCGTAAGAAGGCTTGGGGTTGTTATCCACTCGCAGCAGCCCCGAAAGCGCGAACACCTCCTGGCCGGGGTTCGGATTGGAGGTATCTCTGTCCGCGTACCACGTCACGGCACGTAACCCGCTCGCCGCCCCCTGCGCTATCATCTGCACAACGTAGCGCGCCTGTAGCGCCTCGCTGCTCCCATACTCGGGATCGCTGGTCAAGCCGCTCTCGGTGACGATCAATGGCAGGTCCGCGCCGTGTGCGTCCATCTCGGCGCGCACATCGGCCGCCTTCAAGCCGATATTGGTCCACCCATGAGCGTTGTTCCTGTAGTAGTGGAACGCCAAAGCATCGAGATGCTCCGCCCCGCCGT
The DNA here is from genome assembly GCA_963797095.1 of uncultured Chloroflexia bacterium. Classification (GTDB taxonomy): domain Bacteria; phylum Chloroflexota; class Chloroflexia; order QHBQ01; family JADMIH01; genus JADMIH01. Next base: position 630,708 of record CAWCNY010000003.1, read on the forward strand.
GGTCCAGCACGCCCGGCAGGAAATCGGGGTTGAACGGACCGCCCTGGCTGAACCATACATCATAGGCCAACCCGCCCATCATCACCACCGACTGAGAATCGACCCCCTTGATCGCAGGGTAGGCCGCAGCGAGCATCTGCGCATACTTGTCGGGGTGCAGACCCCACCCGAGCTGCTGGTTCGGCACCCCAGCGCCGTCCGGCTCGTTCCAGAACTCATAGAAGTGCACATTGTACGGCGCGTGGCTGTAGCGTGCGGCAACCGCTCCCATGAACTCCCCGAAAGCGCTGTATTTGCCGTCGTAGATCGGCCCATTAGGATCCCCGCACGCCCACGACGGGCACTCAGATACCAGCGCCAGCGGCGCTATCCCATACCCCGATAGGCTGCTGAAAAAGCTATCGTAATACGACCACGAGTAATTGGCGGGATCGGTATAGGCAGGCTCGATTTGTGACCACCGCAGTTGCACCCGCACAAACCCCACGCCCGACTGCGCGTCCTCTTCCAATGCCTCGTTGATGTGCAACGCCTCCAAACCGAGACGAGGCATATTAGCCGGCCCATTAGGCTGGAGTCCCGAAGGACCGGCGCTTTCCTGGGCCTCCAGCCACCCAAAAGCCGATCCAACTGACCCCAAGCACAGCCCGGCAAACAGCCCGAAGCATACCAACAAAAACCATATTCCGCTCAACCCACCACGAAAACGATCCTTCATCGCCACTCGCTACTCGCCACTCGCCACTCATCACTCGCCATTAAACAAACAACGGCTCCATCCCAAGTTTCGACAATCGTTCCTCCAAACCGCCAACCTCATCCTGCCCAATACGTTCATCGAACCTGCTGGCGGCGTCCAGCACCTTTGGAAGCAAATTCATATCGCCCACCGTATCGAGGAAAATGCCAGGTCGTGCCAGCACCCACCACACGGCAGCATCAATATCGTCCTGCTCCTCCAACGGCTTATACCAGGTCGAGCGCGTGTGCTCCTGCCCCATCCACGGCTTGTACGCGATAGATTTGATCGTCTGCACCGCCCGGTTATCCTCCTGGCACTTCGCGACCAGGGCATTGAAATTGGTCGCGTAATACTCGTTCTGCATAGTGATGTAGTTGTAAGGCAGCAGCACCGAGTCGAAATCGAACCGCTCCAGGCTCCGACGATGTGCGGCGGCGATCTGCACTCCATGCCCTGTGATCCCGATCCCCCGGATCAACCCTTGCTGCCGGGCCTCCACCGCCGCCTCGATCACACCGCCGGGGCTGAGGGCCGTATCCCAATCTATCGGATCGACCAGATTGTGGAACTGCCACAGGTCGACATGGTCGAGCCCCATCCGGTCCAGCGATCGATGCAACTCCTCTTTGGCGGCAGCGGCCTTGCGCTCTCCTGTTTTTGTCGCGACAAAAAAGTGCCCCGGTAGCCGCTTCAACCAGGGCGCTATCCGTAATTCCGCGTCACCGTAGCTTGCCGCCACGTCGATATGGTTGACCCCGTACTGCATCAGCACATCCAGCGTCCGGTCTGCATCATCCTGTGACACAGAGCTAAGTGAGGCCGCACCGAAGATCGTGCGGGTACTCACATGCCCAAGCCGTCCAAAAGGTAACATCGGAATAGCCATTCAACTCCTCCTTTTCCAGGTCGCCGGACCTTCAAAATCGGTGATTCTGGCTAAAGTATACCACGTCTGCCGCCCCGCCCGGTCATGCCACCCGCCTCACTATTGTATAATTTCCTGCTGAACACTATGCTGACGAGAAAGCATTGAGCAACCAACCACTCTCGAACCAGGAAGGCGTTTGCATTGGCATCAAACGATTACGTGCTAGGACTGGACGGCGGCAATACCAAGACCATAGCCCTCGTAGCCGGGGCCGATGGCGGCGTCGTGGGCGTGGGCAGGGGCGGCTGCTCCGATATCTACACCTCACCCGATGTGCAGGTCCCCCTGGGTGAAGCCGAGAGCGCAATCTCAAGCGCCCTCACGATGGCGGGCATAGAAGCCGCGCAATTGGCCGCCGGTGCTTTCAGCATGGCAGGGGCCGACTGGCCCGCTGATTTCGCCCTCATCCGAGCGGCTATGCAACAGCGTGGCTACGGCAAACAGATCACAGTAGTCAACGATGCCGTTGGCGCGCTCCGCGCAGGCTCGCCCGGCGGCCCTGCGGCCGTGGCCGTATGCGGCACCGGCGCGGCCACTGCCGCCCGCTCGGCGGAAGGCAAAATCTGGCACAGCAGTTGGTGGCAGGAAGCCCAGGGTGCGCACCAGTTAGGAGTAAGAACCCTCAATGCCGTCTATCGCGCCGAGCTTGGCATAACCCCACCCACTAAGCTGACCCCAGCCGTCCTCACATATTTCGATAAGCAGACCGTCGAAGAAGTGCTCTCCCTCTTTTACACGCGCGGCACCGCGCCTCCCCCCGCCGGAAGGGTGAGCAGTCTATCGAGGGTTCTTTTCGACGTGGCTTGCGACGGCGATACTACTGCCCGCCACATTGTGCAAGATCATGGCGCTGCTCTCGGTGACTATGTGCTCGCAGCCGCCAAACAGGTGGGCATCGAAAAACTGCCGTTCACCCTCGTCCTGGCGGGTGGGGTGCTCCGCCACTCTTCGCGTCTCTTGCCTGAGGCCCTGATCGCCCGCGTCCAATCTCAGTCACCATACGCTGTGCCCGTCTACAGCCTCTTCGAGCCCGCCGTGGGTGCACTTCTCCTGGCATTCGAAGCCGCAGGTATACCGGTTGGCGAGCCCCTGCTCACCTGCCTCACCGCCACCCTACCCGAATCATCCCTGTTCGCCACCTGAGCGAAACGTAGCACGCAACACCTGAACGCTTACGCACTACTCCCCACTCGCTACTCGTCGCACACATGGCAAGGCGCCACTGGCTTGAGTCTCGAACCGGAAGGTTATAAGTATTGCTGGATAAACCCGGTTCGTAACTCGAAGCAGTGACGCCTTGCCTTAAGATTAGCACTTCCGTGCCTTCGGCGCAATACCTCGAAATGGTGAACTGGAGCCATTCGAATTAGGTACTCACAAAGCCACAAGAGCTATAGACCGCTACAGTGCTCCCCGGTGGCCTGCTCTTAACCGATCCTTCATTTTGCTCTGGCCCATACTTAATCAGTCCCCACTATACTGGATAAAAGCACTGGTCCACAAAGATGCCAACCATAGAAAAACAAAACATATAGAGACGAAGGCCCCAGGAGAAATAAATGGCTCACAAAAATACAAAAAAGCACTCACCCGCAGGTGGCATCAAAGCCATAATCGCCACCGCATCGGTCGCAGCCACCCTCACCGGTTGGGCAATTCTCCCTTCCAGTGACACTCAAAATACCGGCAATACCGCCACCGAGTCTCAATCTCAGGTTCAAACTATTGCTTCCAATTCAGTAAGCACAAACACAGAGGCCGCTACCGGCGTAGCAAGCACGCCCAGGCCCACCCCCACTCAAGCCACCATAGCAACGGCGACACCAACTCACACTCCCATCCAGTTGCCAACCGAAACCCCCACCCAGGCCTACATTCAGGTACCCACCGAAGTAGCGACCGAAACCCCTACCGCAATCCCCACAGAAACGCCTACCACCGAACCCACAGTCGCCCCGACAGAAACCCCTGTGCAGTCGCAGCAGCAAACACAATCAAGCTCCTCAACGCAGCCCCGGTCGGTTACAAACACCCGCTCGTCCAGGTAACGGCAGATCCTAGCGGGCCCCCAGGCAGGCGCGAAGCCCGAAAATAACAAAGAGAGAACGGGCGGTGGGGCCGTCCATTCTCTCTTTGTTTGTAAACGGCAGGATCTTAGCGCCCAGCGCGCTGGCGTGACTGCGTTCGAAGCGTTTTGCACGTCACCGTGCAATTACGCCCCCGGCTCTTCGCTTCATACAGCGCTCTATCGGCAGCCTGAATAATATCTATCTCATTCTGCGCATCTTGCGGCAGCGAGGCCACTCCCGCGCTGATTGTTATCGGAATCAACACTTCTTGCTTGCGACCCCGTGTAATCTGCATAAATTTGAAAGGCTGGGTGGCAATAGCATTCCGCAAGCGCTCCGCTATCTCATACGCGGTCTCCGAATCTGCTCCGGGCAGGATCACGGCCAGTTCCTCTCCACCATACCTGGTGGCCTTATCCTCCACCCGCACCATCTCCTGCGTAAGCTTGGCGATCCAGCGCAATACGTCGTCGCCAACCTGGTGGCCGTAACTATCGTTCACCGTCTTGAAGTGGTCGATATCGAGCAACACTAGAGCCGCAGGTATATTAGTTCGCTCGTACTGCTCTGCCTGTTCCCTCAGGATGCGCTGCATCTCCCTCCGGTTGTACAATCCCGTCAATCCATCGCGCATTGCCAGGTCGCGCAATACCGCCTCAGCACGCTTGCGATCCGTGATGTCGCGGGCCACCACACACAGAACCTCTCTCCCCCCATACATAATCGGGTTATCGCTCACCTCCACGGGCACTATCGAGCCGCTCCTGCGCTTGTAGCGCCGCTCCGAGGACCAGTGTAACGTGCTGGTCGTACGATTGCCGGTGAGCAAGCCCGTTCGCCTGTCCGTATCAGGCTCCATCACATCCTCAAGCCTCACGCCTAATAGCTCCTCCTGGCTATACCCGAGCAAAGTCTGCGAGGCCGCGTTTGCATCCAGAAACCTTCCGGTCTGCGCGTCCACCAGGAAGATCGCATCCGTGGTCTGTTCGACTACCGCCCTGTACTTCTCCTCGCTCTCCTTTTGCTCTTCTCTCGAACGCTGTAGCGCCGATAACATGCCATTGATAGAGGCACCCAGGCTCGACAGTTCGTCATTACCTCCTATCGCAACTCTGCCCGACATATCAGTGGTGGACTCTATCCTGCCCATATCGCTCCTGAGATGGGCCAACCTTGATAGCACCAACCTCTCCAGGAGCAGCACAATCACTCCCCCAAACACCAGGCCCGCCACGATCAGCGTAACCACGTAATACCGTATCGTCTGTTGCCCACGTGCATACATGTTTCGTGGCATCTCTACCTTCAGAACCAGCGCGGGCTTGTTATATACATCATTCAGCAGCTTGTACCCCACCATGGCGGTAGAACTGAGAGCCTTCAATGCCACCGGCGAAGCCTCTGTCAGCCCGGGGAGCACCTCCTTGAGATCTTCGGTCATCCCCGGATTATCAACACTCTCCAGCGTAATACCCAGTAATGTCGCTTTGGCAAGATGCGCCATAGCGCCTTCGTCGAGGAACCGCCCGAAAATGAGGGTGCCCGCTACCGGGCTATCGCCTGCGCTGGTCAATATCGGTTCGGAGGCCAGCAGCATATCAGCCCCCGGCAACGACAGCAGACCTGTAATACTGCTGTTCGCATCTTTGTGGTCGAGAAGTGGGCTGCCCAGGTAAATCTGCTCCCTCAACCCGTCGGGAACAGGTATCGTCCTGCCGTTATGATAGTCGAAGGTCTTCACAACAACGATATTCGCGTTCGAGTCGATAAACATCATCAAATTGAGTTGATTGCCAACCATCGGCGTATCATTCGCCAGATTGGCATCAAAATAGCTCTCGTCGCGCCCTTCAATGTAGTTGTAAGTATCGTCCCAGATAGACCAATCGCGAGTGGTGCCTTCCAGCAACTTCAGATTGTCATCCAGGGCGCTCTGTACTCGCTCTACGTTTTGCTGCATCTCCTGCTTTTCCTGGTCGGCAAAGCTCCCCAGCACGATAACCTGCGAGGCAAAATAGAGCGCTACTATAAGGGTCATAGTTGTTAAAGCAATGACCCCCAATGTTCTTTTCTGCAATGTCATCCGAATATCTCCGTTGCGATCCCCCGTCGGCGACGAAATATCACTATGAGGGCAAGAAACGAGGCCCTGCCCCAGGTACGCAATACGCCCGATACTAATACGATCATAGCAAGCCCCATAAGCTTTGTTTATGGCAAAGTAGTCCCGATTGAGCAACCAATAAGTACTACTAGCCCGCTAGCACCATAGCTGTATTTCCGCCTGCTCCAGCCATCTCCATACAGACAAAAAACCGCGAACTGAGGTACAATAGGGGGCTTGGACCCGATAGCGAAATTAGCCACCGGATAGGAGTGAACGATGAACGTCCTGGAAGCCATCCGCAGGAAGCGCGCCGTGCGCAAATACAGGGACGAGCCGCTTCCACAAGAGGTGATCGAGCAAATTATCTATGCAGGCAGGCGTGCCCAGTCCTCAAAGAACTCCCAACCCTGGCACTTCATCGCCATCCAGGATCGCCAGACCCTTGCCGCCCTGGCACAGATGGGCGACTTCACCAGGCACCTCCCTCACGCCGCACTGGCGGTCGCCATCCTTACCCCCGACCCGGTCGCCTCCTACTGGGTGATGTTTGACGCAGGCCAGGCTGCTGCCTACATGCAACTGGCCGCCCTTGAGCTTGGCGTGGGTTCCTGCGTCACAACTCTGCATAGACCTGAGCCATCGCGGGAGCTACTCGGCTATCCCAACGATCTCTACCTGAAGATGCTCGTAGCCTTCGGCTACCCCGCCGATCCGGCCGACCTGGAGGCCCCACCGAGGCCGGGAGGCCGTCGCTCCGTGGATGACACCGTCCACTTCGAGCATTGGAACTCAAGGAAATAACCCATTTACCACCTGAGGAGAAATGAGAGTGAACGATTCTTCTGCAACGAACCCAACCCAAGGCCCCGCCACCACCACGCTCAACACAGACCAATTGGCAAAACACCTGGCAGGCGAGTTGATCCTCCCCGGTGACGCCGACTACGAAACCGCCCGCGTGCCCTGGAACAAAGTCTTTGGCCGTCACCCTAAAATGATCGTGCGCTGCCGCACCACCGCCGACGTGGTTCACACCATCCGGTTCGCCCGCGATAACAACCTTCCAATATCAGTGCGCAGTGGTGGTCACAGCCCATCCGGCCTCTGCGTGGTTGATGACGGCGTGGTGATCGACCTCTCCCTCATGACCGACCTCACCACCGACCCTGAGAGCAAAACAGCCAGGGTCGGGGCGGGCCTTACCTGGGGCGCTGTCACCCAGCAGGTCAACGCGCACGGCTTCGCCATTCCCGCAGGCGACACTGCCACCGTCGGCGTCGGCGGCCTCACACTCGCAGGCGGCATCGGGTGGCTGGTACGCAAATACGGCCTCACCATCGACCATCTACTATGCGCCGAGATCGTCACTGCCGACGGGCAGGTGCTCACCGCCAGCGAAACCGAGCACCCCGATCTCTTCTGGGCGATACGCGGCGGCGGCGGCAATTTCGGGGTCGCCACTTCCTTCGAGTTTAGCCTAACCCCCCTCAACATGGTGCTGGCCGGGATGCTGGCGTTCCCCGCCACCCCTGATATTTTGCCTGCCTATTTCAAGATCGCGTCCGAAGCGCCCGAAGAATTGACCACCATCTCTATGCTGATGCTGGGTCCTCCTATGCCTATGCTCCCCGCCGAGTATCACGGCAAGCCCGTTTTCTTTGTCCTTATCTGCTATGCGGGTAACCCCCAGGATGGCGAGCAAGCGGTGGCCCCACTGCGCGCCCTCTCCCCACCTATAGTGCAAATGGTCCAGCCCATGCCCTATTCCGCTATCTACAGGCTTTCGGAAGAAGGCGAGGCCAGCCGCCCGGCAAGCGTAAGGTCCATGTTCCTCGACGGCATAGATGCTGAAACTACCGCCTCGCTGCTTCAGCACCTCAGCAAGCCAAGCTCCCCGATGGTTATGCTCCAGTTTCGGGTGCTCGGAGGAGCCATGGCCCGCGTCCCCTCCGACGCCACCGCCTTCGCCCACCGCGACAAGAAATACCTGGTGACCATCATCAACGCGTGGATGAACCCCGCCTCCACCCAGGCGGAGCTTGATAATCACAGGGCCTGGACCGAAGCCGTCTGGCGCACCTTGCAATCACACGCCAATGGCGTATATGTGAGCTTCCTCGGCGACGAAGACGAATCAGCCATACAACAGGCCTACCCGCCCGACACATACAACCGCCTGGCAGCCATCAAACGCCGCTACGACCCAACCAACATCTTCAAAGGCAATCGCAACATCCCACCTGCCGCCGAATCTTGAAGCAGATCAGCTTCCGGAATAGACAGCCCTAAACCTTGTTCCCGGCCGTGCTGTAAGAGTGCGCGGGCACCTCGCTCCCCGCAGGGACACCTACATCAGGCCCCTGCCCGGAAGCCATGTGCGATGCAGGCAGCGTCACAATGAAACGTGCCCCCGCTCCCGGAGCCAACTCCGCTTCTATGGTCCCGCCGTGCGCCTGCACTATAGACCGCGCGATAGCCAGCCCCAACCCAGTGCTGCCCGTAGTGCGCGCCCGCGAAGGGTCGCCCCTGTAGAACCGGTCGAATATGTACGGGATATCCTCAGGTGCGATACCAGGTCCGGTGTCCCGTACCTCTAGACGCACATGGTTTCCTTCAACCATCTGCGCCGACAGCGTTACCACTCCCTCAGACGGAGTATAGCGCAGCGCATTATCCACCAGGTTCAAGAGTACCTGTTTCAACCTGTCCGCATCCGCCTGCACGCCTATCGGGCCGTCATTCGCGTGCTCTACCTGCAACCGCACCTCCCTGGCCTCGGCGAGCGCGCTTACCTGTTCCGCGATATTATCCAGCAGTTTGCCTGCGTCCACCTTGGCGAACGACATCGGCGCGGCGCTATCCAGGCGCGACAGCGTCAGCAGATCCGACACCAGCCGGGCCATCCGCCCAAGCTCTCCATGCATAGAACGCGCCATCCGCTGCACCGCCCGCCCGTCGCCCCGGTCCGCACCCAGCAGCAACATCTCGCTCATCCCTTCAAGCGAAGTGAGGGGCGTGCGCAATTCATGCGAGGCATCGGCCACGAACCTCCTCTGGGCATGCAAACTGGCGGCCAGCCTGTCAACCATGTGGTCGAATGCGCCCCCCAGCCGTGCCACCTCATTCCCGCCTTCAGGCAACCGCAGCCGCCTGTTCAGGTCGCCGCCCGCGATAGCCACCGCCGTATGCGCCATCCTGTCCAGCGGGCGCAACACCGTCCTCGTCAGCCACAGCACCACCACCACCCCGGCCACCGTACCCACGATCACCCCCAGCACCAGGTACAGCCCCAGTTGGTTGAGTATCGCATCCGCCCCCTCCATAGACGCCGATTGCATCAGGAGGAAACTCTGCCCACCCTCCACAGGGAAGTTGAGGTTCAACGCCTCCACCACCACCAATTGCCGCCCGCCGGTGGCGGCTGGCACCACCCACTGAGCGGTCGAAGGAGGTGCTCCCTGCTCCGTAGGAAGCGATACCTGCTTTTGCCATCCATCGGGCAGAGTGGGTAACGGACGTGTAACCCCCTCGAAAGTCAACGTGGAGGTGATCACATCTCCCTCTGAATTGAGCACAGCTACCGTCACATCCGGGGCCGACAATTCCTGTACCACAAAACCGAACATATGCGCAGGGTCCCTATCGAAGGGCAGCGGTGGCTGCGACTCAATAGTGCCGCTAACGCCGCCACCGGAGCGTCGTATCGTAAACCCCGGCTGCACGCGCTCGAAATCCGCTCCACGCGATAACACCGAGCTTGCCGTCTTCTCAAGGCGATCAGCCGTGTTCTGCACCATGAAACGGTCAAGTTGGGAGTACAACACCCAACCCAGCAGCGACAGCGTCACTATAAACAACAGTGTATATAGCACGCTCAGTTGAAGACCCACAGGCACCCGCCACAGCGTGGCACGTACCCTATCAGTGAAACTCATCCGTCGGCTCCAATGAATACCCTATCCCTCGTACGCTGCGGATCAGATTGCGCTCGTCGTCGCCCAGCTTCTCTCGTAGATGGCGAATGTGAACGTCTATCACGTTCGTGTCGGCCATGTAATCGTAGCCCCACACCCTGTTCAAAATAATATCGCGTGGGAACACCTGCCTGGGGTGCATCAAAAACAGCTCCAGCATATCGAACTCTTTGGGCGTCAACTCGATCATAGTGCCACCCCTCGTCACCCGGCGCGCCTGCCTGTCCATCGTCACATCCCCGATGCGCAACAGGCGCTGCAGATTGACCCCTCTCCGCCGCAGGATCGCCCGTGCCCGCGCCATCAATTCGCGAAAACTAAACGGTTTGATCAGATAGTCGTCCGCCCCGCTATCGAGACCCTCGATCCGGTCCTCAACCTCTCCCCGCGCCGTCAGCATCAGTATCCCCACATCGCTCTGGGCGCGCAGGCGCTTGCAAACATCTACCCCATCGATCCCAGGGAGCATTATGTCAAGTATGATCAGGTCAGGCTTGGTGCGCTGCGCTTCCTCCAGCGCCTCGAACCCCGTGCGGGCAACGCTCACCTCAAAGCCCTCATAGCTCAACCCCATCGTGAGCATCTCAACAATCAGCGGCTCATCGTCCACCACCAACACGCGTACCGGGCGTTCCTGCTCGTCCATGTCCTCCCTTTCATTCATACTGGTAATCGAATTAACATTACCTACCGCTATCTCACGTATAGCGCTCCCATTAGTATCATAACCTGAATACCTTTGAGCCATCTTTGCATCTCCGTCCCGGATCGGCACCACGACGTGCGCCAGCGAGGCAACCTCGCTCGATCCCTGGTCTTTATACTACCAATATATGCCGCTCAGGTTAAGGTACGCTGAGAGAATAATTAAGATTCAGTTAAGAGCGGGGGATTGCCTGAGCAGCGCGAGAACACACCCGCAGGCATGAAATCTGTATCTAAAAAGCCAAAAATGGCGGGTTAGCCGCCATTTTTGGCTTTTCTATATAGCTCTCCCCAAAATCGGGGGCGAGGTCTTCGAGGGCGATCCGGGCAGATTTTACGCTCAAACCTGGTACTCGGATCGACCCCAGCTCGATATTTGACTTAGGAGAAAGGCTGTGGCACCTGCACCGGCGTATCCGGGCTGTTGGGAGCCGTGCCCGCGCTCAAGAGCGAGTTCACAACCCTCAGCAACGCATCACCAACGTTAGCAGCGCCCGCTGCATCGCTGTAGTTGCCTGCCTGGTAAGCACTGTACGCCTTGCTGTACTGGTCCTTCGCAGCCGCCACATAGGTAGCCGCGCCGCCCTTGCTGGCGCTACTGTTTACCAGAGCCTCTTGCGACACTATGCTGTTGTACAGGTTCGCCACTATCCTGCTGGCCTGCGCCTGCGTGATATTCGACGGCACCTGCCCGCCTGGGCCTATCTTACCCGGACCCATGCCAGGGCCAGGCATGCCTGGGTGCATCTGACCCTTGCCTGCGTTCTGCCTCTGTGTATAAGAAGGCAAAGTATCGGCCCCAAGAGCCTGTTGCATCAACATCTCGGCAGCCCTTGCCAGTTCGCTCGCGGCGTTGGCGGTCTCCACCGATTTGCCGTACTCGCCGTTGGTGTTGGCGGTCTGAGCTGCGGCAAGCAGACCATCGGCCTTATCGACCCAGTCCTGCGCCGTGGCGGTGTCCATCTTCCCGGCAGCATAAGCGAGGTCGCCCTTGACGAGCGTGATCACGCTCGTAGTCGAGCTGATCGCCCTGGTGGCTCCATCGGCGGAATACGCCCCGCCAAAGCTTCCGCGCACGCCGCTCTCGAATCGTGGCCCCGCGTCCGGACCACCGGGACCGCCGCCCCAGGCTTGTCCGCCAGGCCCGCCTGGGCCTCTACTACCCCTCATCCCCGGCATGCCATTGCGTGGGCTGCCCGGCTTCTGGCTGTCGGGTGCGGGCGTGGCAGTGGCATCAGCCACTTGCCCTGTCTGATCGGTTTGGGTCACCGCGGTACCTGCCGATGCCGAAGGCGTAAGTACGCTTCCGGCCAGCACACCGATCCCCAGCGTGGCGGCCAGCGCCACGCCAAGTACTGCTGTTCCTGTGAGGGTCTTCCAGTTCATAGGCGTTCTCCTTCTGTACCACCGCAGTGGACGACCAATAGCCATCAACTGCACGGCTCTATTTCATTGCCATTTATGCAAAGGCTCTTTCTCAGGCTACGCAAGAGGGAGCCTACTATGAAGTATAGGCGACTAGAATTAAGTCATTCCACCCAAACTATTAAGTTTAGATTAGAGCCGCTCCTCAAACATCCACAGATATCTCTGCGGCCACAGCCTGGTCCAGCGCCAGGTCGGTCTCACCGATCTGCACTATCGGCACCGGGCGCTTCTGCGCGAGGCGCACCGGCGTGCCCGGCAGCAGCCCGTACTGGCTCAGGTGCGCGAACAACCCCGTCTCCCCTCCGGCGCCCTCTCCTATCTCCGATATGTAACCCCCTTGCCCCGGCTTCAAATCGAGCAAACTCACGGTCCTCTGTACTGGCGCACTGCCGGTGCTGCCTTTCCCACGCCTGAACAACCGCATTACCCTCCGCGTCAATCCGGACCTGGCCGGGTCTACGGTCGAATACCCGCACCTGGGACAGCATACCACCATGCAGTGCACCCCAAGCGGGCACGCCGCATGGCAGGTCAACTCCGACTGCGCAAACTCGTAGCCGCACATGGCGCAGCGCATCATCTCGGCTTTAGCGTCCATAACCCACCGCCTCTATCATTATACGCACCAACCCGCCAACCGCAAACGCGAACGGAAACACAAACGCCACTATCCCAAGCGCGGTCTTCCAGCCCCTCTCCTTGATCATCATCATGACGGTCGCCACGCAAGGCACAAACAGCGTGATCACCACCAGGCTAACCAGCATCTGGTCGGGCGAAAGCAGTCCCTGCCTCGCCATGTCGAACAACCCCGTCGCCCCGTAGTCCCGCCGCAAGAACCCCATCAGGAACATACCGGCCGTCGTTTCGGGCAGCCCGAGCCACCCGGTCACCAGCGGCTTCATCGCCTCCTCAACCACACCAAGCGCCCCAGTCTTCGCCAGCACGAACAGGGCAGCAGTCGCCAGCAGAAACAGCGGGATCACCTCTTTCAAATACCACTCCAACCTCGCCAGCGTCTTCACAACAAGATTGTCCCGCTGCGGCAACCGTAGCGGCGGCAGCTCCATCACGAAGTCCGAGCTATCCCCCGGCACCACGCGTGACGCCAGCCACCCTACCAGCAGCATCACACCCACCACTACCCCCGCCCAGATGAGCACTCCCATCGGGCTAAGCCACCCCACCATCGCCAGCATCACGCCCAGTTGCGCCGAGCACGGCACGCTCAGCGCCAGCAGCAGCGTCGCCAGCACCCGCTCCTTCTTCGTACCTCAGGATGCGCGTCGTCATGGTCGCCATCGTCACGCACCCGAGTCCCAGCGCCATCGGCAAAATAGCCTTCCCGTTCAGCCCGATCCTCTTGAAAGACCTGTTGAGCAACACCGCCAGCCTGGGCAGGTATCCCAAATCCTCCAGCACCCCGAACGCCAGGAAGAAGGTGGTCACGATCGGCAGCACTATCCCGATCCCGTAGGCTAACCCCACCGTCAGCAGACCATACTCGCCCACCAGGAAATCGGCCACGAGCGCGGGCACCGGCGCCCCTTGCATCACCCCCGTAATCCACGGGTTGATCCACTCCTCGAACAGGGTGCCCTCGAACAACCCCACAAGCGTGCCGGCCCCGAACTCGCCCACGAACTTGTACAGCGCGAACATCACTACCAGCAAAATGGGCCACCCCAGCACCGGGTGCACCGCCCAGCGCGCCAGCCTCTCCCCCCACGAAAGGCCACCCGCCCTGTTCTGAACGTAAACCGCATCCACAAGAGCGGCCACAGCCCCCCACCGCTGCTGTGTAATCGTCTGCGCCAGCGATCTCGGCAGATTGGCCGAGGCCCTCGCCCGTATCCCCTCCAACGCCGCCGTCTCTTCCAGCGACAACCTCAAGCCCTTCTCGAGCCCCGCATCCTTCGCCAGCAGCGCCAGCGCCATCCACCGCTTCCCCGGCATTCCCTCCGACAGCATATCAACGACAGCCGCCACTCCCTCCTCGATCTCCCTGCTGTACCCCACGCGAAGGCTCGGCACTCTTGGCGCGCTCATGCTATGCGCAAGGTCCCCGATCCCCTGCCCGCTCGTAGCCACCGTGCTCACCACGTCGATCCCAAGCAGTTCGCCAAGCCGCACCGTCTCTATCTTCACCCCACGCAATTGCGCCTCATCCGCCATGTTCAAATCAAGCACCAGAGGGAAATCCAACTCCGCGAATTGCAGCGTGAGAAACAGCGCCCGCGACAGGTTCTTCGCATCGGCCACCTGCACGACAGATTGCGCCTCCCTCCTCAAAAGCAAGGCCCGCGTTACCTCTTCGTCCGCCGCCAGCGGTTGAAGACTGTTGATCCCCGGCGCGTCCACCAGCGTGACACGCCTATGCCCCATCCGCGCCGTACCCTGCGCTACCTCCACCGTGGTGCCGGGGTAATTCGACACAGTCACATACCGCCCGGTCAGCCGCTTAAAAATCACCGACTTCCCAACATTGGGCTGACCGGCCAGTATCACAAGCGACTCATCAGCGGCACCCTCAGGCGTAGGCGCGACAGCAGTATGGCAGTTCATCTCTACACTGATCTTAAAGGCATCAGGTGAGAAGAACGGTGAATAATGGTGAAAACTACTTCAAAGCCCCCTACGACTTACCCGCCCTGGGCGCCGGACGCACCGGCCACCTCTGCTTCCCGAACCTGAGCATCCGCATCTTGCGCGGCGGCCCCCTCCATATCTCGCTTTGTGGCCGAACCGGACCGCTTCAGGAAATCTAGCACAATTGGGATCGTCTCCTCGGGCATCTCGCTCTGGGGATAATGCCCCGCACCCTGGATCAATTTCAGGGTGCCTCCGACCTGCCCGGCCACGATCTTCCCTTCCGCTGCCGGGTTGGGGAAATCGGGGTCTTTCGTGCCCACGATCACAAGCGTCGGGGCCTTCACCAGCTTCAGGCTCTCCGCCGACGGTTGGCGCGAGGAATTCGCCAGCGCATCGGCTGCATGCAACCTCCCCGGCTCCGCCATATTCTTCATCAGCTTGGCCAAATAGTCCTGAAAGTCGGCGGGCTTGCGCGTCGGGTACAGCGACTTATAGTACATACCCCACGTCCGCACCCGCCACGGATTGTTCATAAGCAGCCAGAACATGGCCTTCATGATCGGGTTTATCCTGGCGGTGCGCACAAATGGCGTAATCAGCACCAGCGACCGGATCAGATCCGGGTGCTTCGCCGCCACCCATACGGCAGGCGCTCCCGAAAACGAAGTGGTGATCACATGGGCAGACCCCGCGCGCAGGTGCTCGATCATAGCAAGAATGTCTTCCCCGACCGATGGCACATCATAAGTGTTCCACGGCACGCTCAACTCGCCGTGTCCCGGCAGGTCCATCGTCACCGCGCGAAAGCCCGCTTCTCTGAGCTTCGGCGCAAGATAACGATACTCGCTGCGAAGCGCGCCAATCCCCGGCAGCATCAATACGGGTACACCGTCGCCACCATAATCACTGTAAGCCAGCGTGCCTTCAGGGCGTTCCAGATATTCAGTTTTCAAATCAGTTTGCATTAGTCGTCCTCCTATCTTGATATCTCGATACAACCGGCGTCACTCCTGCTTCTCCCCATTGTCAAGGTCGCTTTCCAAGACCTACAAGACCCGCCTCCGGTCCTATTCCGTCTCCGGACCGTCGACATTCACCACCGTGACATCGCTACAGGCACGCGCGACCACCACAACGAGGTCTTGCTCGCCCACCAACTCTTCCATGTGAATGGCGCTTGGCGCAACTGACAGGAAATCGCCTGGGCCCACTTCGGCGCTTTCCTCACCTCCCTTCCCCCAGCGAAAGCGGGCGCGCCCTTGCAATACATAGAGGCCCGTGTCGCAATCCCCGTGATGGTGCCATCCGCTCTTCATGCCTGTCGGTGATGTCGCCAACCCCATCCACAGGTTCTGACTGCCTGTGGTTTCCGGTGTCAGGGCGGCCTCGCGTTTCATACCATGTGTCTGCGGGGTAAACGTATTGCGCTGATTGTCGCGAACAACATTGATCCCTACTTTCATATCCATGCCATTCTCCTTATCTAGTTGGCATTCCAAAGTTACCTGTAGAGGCAATGCACACTTTGCTCTCCTGCTACAGGCCATGTTTGAATGCCAATTTCGTACCGCAGCCGTTCTTGTCTTGGAAAGCGACCCTTGACCACAGGGGAAGCAGGTGTCAGCTGATTGCGGGTGTGGGCGTCACGCGCGAGTGTTATTTTGCCGAAATTCGAATTTGTCTGCCTTACCTCACTTCCTGAGCACATACCAGTTGTTCTGAAGGTCGTGCGCCAGTTGATTCGTTTCTATGGACCGGAAACCGGCTTTCTGAAGATACTCTCGCGTCTTTTCCTCGCCCCACATCGCGCCCAACCCCTCGCCACCCTGCGCCAGCGACACGGTCATGCAGTGCATGGTCGAGATGGTATACAGGAACGGGCCGAGCGGGTGCCCAATATCCTGATAAACATGGCTCGATCCCCTGATGTCCTGCATCAGATACACTCCATCCCCTGTCAGTGCGCGATAAATCCCCTTCAGAACATTGAGTGGTTTGGCCTGGTCGTGAATAGCATCGAACGTAGTGATAAAGTCAAAAGCCTCTCTCTCGGCGGTCTCATCGAAATCACCGAGGTCGCGAACGGTGAACTCCGTATTCCGCAGGCCCTTTTGCGCCGCCCCGTCCCTCGCACTCTCAATCGCCTCAGGCGAGAAGTCTATCCCCGTAAACCTGCTGCTAGGGTACAGTTCGGCCAACCGGTTGACGATGCGGCCACTACCACACCCCACATCCAGCACCTGTATGCCCCTGTCGAGCCGGTCGGTCAATCCCGCCACCAGCAACAAAATATGAGATTCGAGTGCCGACAGCACCGACTGGCCGCTGTCTTCCGCCATTACGGCGTGGAAGCGTGGAAATTCCTCGTATGGAACCCCGCCGCCACTCTTGAAGCATTCGACAATATCATCCTCTACACGCCCCATCACCGCGATATACTGGGTAAAGACGGCGATATTATCCACAGCCCCGGCACGAGTCAAAAACGGTGCGTGTTCCTCCGGCAACTTGTAGTAAGTGCTGGTTGGGTCGACTTCGACCACCCCGCCCACCACCATCGCCCCCAGCCATTCGCGCACGTATCGCTCGTGCAGCCCGGCCTCTTTCGCGATCTCTACCGGCGTAGAAGCGGGCAACCCACGCATAACGTCGAACAGGCCGGTGCGGTGGCCGATACTTGTCATCAGCGCAACAGAGGCATTGTTCAACACATCTATCATGTGCCCGGCGAACGCCTCGGACTTCTTCAGGTCGAATGGTCCGTCTATCATCGATTCCCACCTTCCTGGCGCGATACGCGTTTTCTCAATAAGCTACTACCCTACATGTGTAAGGCGTACAGGGCGTGATCCAGATTGGGGCAGAGTCGACAGCCAACCCCGGCACCTACCGGGCAGAGTTAGCTGTTGGGGCGGTCCAGGTCGAAGTCGAAGAACAGAAATGCTTTGGAGACTCAGGCCGAGGCCCTGAACCGTCCGGCGATCAATAGCTCAAGGCAAATACGAGCTTTACCGGCATAGCAGCGTCAGCCCCTATTTCACAGACATTGGTCGCATCCAGAAAAATGCAATTCCAATCACTGACGCTAATTCTACTCACCAATGCTGATGCTGATATTTTAAGCCAACACTTCATAAGCGTCAAGAGCGTCAAGAGCGTCAAGAGCGTCAAGCCAGATATCCAATCTGACGCACCGTCCATTCACATCCTGGCCTTCTCAAAGGCTCACCTATTTCCTTCATCGCGGAAATGCATCCTTCAATCCACCATCCACCGGCAACATCGCCCCCGTCGTCTTGGCCGACCGCTCCGATGCCAGGAAAAGCGCCGCCTCCGCCACATCATCCGTCTTCACTTCCACCTGCAACAGGTTTCGCTTCCTGTAATACTCCTCCAATTGGTCCGGCTCGATCCCCTGCGCCCTGGCCCGCGCCTCCCTCAACTCCGGCGACCACACCCCCGACCCCTCAAAGATCGCGTCCGGGTTCACCATATTCGACCGAATCCCGAACGGCGCGCCCTCAAGCGCCAGCACCCGCGCCAGTTGCGCCTCAGCCGCCTTCGACGCGCTGTACGCCCCGAAATTCTTACCGGGGCTGGTCACGTTCTTGGTAGCGATAAACACCACGCTCCCACCCGTCCCCTGCGCCTTCATGGTCCTCAACGCCTCTCTCACCACCAGGAAGTGTCCCCTCGCGTTCACAGCGAAGTTCCTCTCCCACTCCTCCAGCGTCAATTCGTCTATGGCCGCCCCCTTCGCCACCCCGGCGTTCGACACCAGCACATCCACCCCGCCATACATCAACACGGCCTCCATAAACCCCGCCCTCACCGACCCCTCATCGGTCACATCCATCCGCACCGCCATCGCCCTGTTATTTGGGTTCGCCTTCGTCAACTCCCCCGCGAGCGCCTCCGCTCGCTCAAGATCCAGGTCGGCGCACACAATATGCGCCCCCTCCTTCGCGAACCGGCGCGCAATCGCCGCCCCTATCGCCCCCGCCGCCCCCGTCACAAGCGCCACCCGCCTGCTCAACTCCTTCTCAGGCGGGGCCAGCGTCAGCTTATACAACTCCAAAGGCCAGTACTCCGCCTCGAACGCGTCCTTCAACCCAAGCGACCTGTACTCCCCTACCCGCTCGGCCCCCTCTATGATCTCAATAGTGTGCCTGTAAATATCGCCCGACACCCCGGCAGCCCGGCTATCCTTCCCCACCGAAAACATCCCAACTCCCTCCACCAATACCACGCGGGGCAATGGCGGCAGCATAGCCTCCCCACTCTCAAACTCCCGGTAATACCCCTCGTACTCCCGCACCCAATCTTCATATCGGCGAACGACGGAGGACGAAAGACGAACACCCAGGCCCTGAACATCGTCCATCCCTCCCAAACTTTCATCCTCCGTCCCTCGTCCTTCGTCCGCAACCCACAGCACCGTGCGCCCGGTATTCAGAATATGGTCCGGCGTCGCAGCCCCTTGCGCCAGCACTCTCGCCATCCTATCCAGAGGCACCAGGTCCCCCGAAACGAACCTCAACACATCTTCAGAATCGTCAAAGCGCACAACCACCCGCCCATGCGCCCCAAGCACCCCTCGCAATACGGGCGCAATCCGAGCCGCTACCTCCCGCCGCTCAGGAGACGAAAGACGAACGACGGACGACGAAGGCCCAACCTCAGAAGAAGCACGACTTAAGCCTACATCTTCCGTCCCCGAACTTTCGTTTCGCGCAGCATACCTCGCTCTCTCCACCATCTCGATATGCAGCCTGTACGCCTCCTTCGGGTCGTCATCCCAGGTGATCAGCCCGTGGTTCAGCAGAATAACCCCCTTGATCCCCGGCCTCTGCCGAGCCATCTCCCCCACCCACTTCGACAACAAGAATCCCGGCCTCCGGTAAGGCACAACCCCCACCTCATCCCCGAACAGCTCCCGCAGTAGCTCCTCCCACCGGGTATTGTTGGTCAGCATAAGTATCGCGTCCGCGTGACTGTGCACCACGCTGCGTGCCGGCACAAAAGCGTGCAACAGCGTCTCAATCGAGGGCCGGGGCGCGCTCGGCTCGACCAGCGTCTGCCCCAGGTAAGCCACCATATCCTCGTCGCTCATCTCGTCGCGCTCCATCAGCGGCAGCACCTCGTCCATCCGCACCCCCGGAAAATCCCGTGCCGTCACCGCCTTGAGGTCCGACCCGCTCCCCTTCACCCGCAATACATACACAGGTCGCCCCCGAAAGTCGGTCTCCCAGGTCTTGAGCGAAGTATTGCCCCCGCCCCACAGCACAAGCCGGGGATCGCCACCCACCAGCCGCGACTGGTAAGCCAGCAACTCCACGTCCGGCAACCCCGCCGCATCCTCATCCCGCCACCTCTTCTCAATAGTCGAATCACTCCCGCTCATATCTCTCTCCTTTAGCTAGCCGCGCATCAAACAACCCAAGGCCGAGGCATACCCAACCCCCTCCGCGCCAATCCCAAAAAACCTTCGCGCTCTCAACACCCTTATGGCTCAAACCCACACTCCGCACTCCGCACTCCGCACTCCGCACTCCGCATTCCCCACTTCAAACTATAAAAACCACCCGAAAGTACACCCCAAAACCTGTCCAGTTTCCCCCACCATTGCCATTTAGTATACGAGGGCCAGTCCAACGATCAACAACCCCAACCCATGCAAAAACCCCCAAAATAAGCCAATGACCATACCAAAGTACGCATCCATATCATCCGCCCCCGCCCACACTCTTTTGTCACCCACCATTCACTCCATTTTACCCCCACGACTACCGTCCCTTGCTACACTCACACTGGATCATTATGCCGCTTTCAAAACCTAACCGGGAGAGCAAACCATGAGAACCAATACCCTCCTGCGCAGCCTCGGCCACGTGCTCGCCACCGTTGCGCTAACCCTTCTAGCCGTCATCCTCCTCTTCGCCGTAGCGATCCGCCCCTGGTACATGAACTGGGGAGCCACCGCCGCCGAAGCCGCCCAAACCCTGCCGGGCGACGAGCTACTCGCCCACACCGATGCCCAGCTAACCCACGCTATCACTATCAACGCCCCCGCAAGCGCGGTCTGGCCGTGGCTTGTGCAGATGGGCCAGGGGCATGGCGGCTTTTACAGCTACGAGATGCTCGAAAATCTCCTCGGCTGCGACATGCACAACGCCGACACCATAGTGCCAGCCTGGCAGAACACCCAGGTCGGCGACCCCATCAGGATGTACCCCGAAGGCAACGGCGCGCCACCCTTCACCGCAGCCGAAATCATCCCCGGCCAGGCCCTCGTCACCGGCCATACCAACGACCCCGGTGGAGTGCCCGCCCAGGTAACTCCCCAGACCGAGTGGAACAGCACGTGGTCCTTCATACTCCAACCCATCGATGCCGACAGCACCCGCCTCCTCATCCGCAGCCGCTCTATCTACGCTGACCCCGTACTGAACACCATAATGACCGCCGTGGAGCCGGGAGCCTTCATAATGGAGCGCGGTATGCTACAGGGCATCAAGGAACGTGCCGAGCGCGCCCAGGGCCTCCAGGTAAACTACACCGCCTCCGATGGCTGGTCCATCGCGTTCTTGCTGCTGGCCTTCCTCGGCCTCACTGCCTATGTCTTCGCCGGGCGCTGGCCGCAGAAGCTCTACATAGCCCCACTGGGCGCGATCCTGTGGCTCGCCGCCGTCTTCTTCGGCTACCCATCCCTGATCTTCGCCGCCCTGATAGCCTTGGCCGCCATAGTTGCCCTCATCTGGAACTACCTCTGGCCGCGAGAAACACACACAACGCCGGTCCAGGTAACAATCCGCCACTAGCGTATCCGTAGGCGTGCCCCTGGTTGGCAATCCTATCGCATTAAAGTCACAAAGGCGTAGACATATAGTGGCACCCCTTGTGGGTTGCTCAGATGGATTGCCACCCAGGGTCAAGTCCCGAAGGGACTACCTGCTTGGGGACGTTCAATCCACAACTCTTTCCCCTGGGGCTACTTTCTGCCGTCTCTACGAGACTACTTGCGAGGGTAGTAACGGGGCAAGGTACCCACGGAGGGCGCTAGCGCTTAGACTATCTTCAGGGTGCTTATACGATAACATTTCCCCGGTGCGTGCCCCTGGTGGTCTTCCCAAAAGATCGCGGTCAGGTGAGAACGGGCGGGCACGAAGACCCGCCCCTACTTTATAATGTCATCCTGAGATCCGCGACAGGAGCCACCGCGTGACCCAATACCTCCACCAGAAGCACGATCCCCCCGAGCTTGCCCGGACAATCGACCAGCTATCTTTCTGGGCCTCCAGGTTCGGCGCCCTTCTCTTCGACAACCTCGACCTGCGCCCCAACCTGAATATCCTCGACATAGGATGCGCCACCGGCTTCCCCCTCTTCGAGATCGCCCAGGTGCACGGTCCATCCTGCCGCGTGACCGGCATAGACCTCTGGCAAGAGGCCCTCACCCGAGCCGCCGCCAAACAACGCCTGATCCCCCAGGAAAACGTCTCCCTCGTCCAGGCCGACGCCGCCCATCTACCCTTCGCCAACGCCGCCTTCGACCTGATCGTCTCCAACCTCGGCGTCAACAACTTCGATGACGCCCCCGCTGTTATGTCCGAATGCTACCGCGTAGCCAATCCTGGCGCACGCGTCGTGCTCACCACCAATCTCACCGGCCACATGAGCCGCTTCTACGACATCTACCGCCAGACCCTCACCGAGCTCGGCCTATCCACCCGCTTACCCCTCCTGCAAGCCCAGGAGGAACACCGTGGCACCCTCGACTCGGTGCGCTCTCTTCTGCAAAACGCAAGCTTCCAGGTCACCAAAGTCGTGGGAAGCAGCTTCGACCTGCGCTTCCTCGACAGCGCCGCCTTTTTTAACCACTACCTCGTCAGGATCGGCTTCCTCGACGGCTGGCGCAGCGTTCTACAACCCGAGGAAGAAGGGCAAGTCTTCCAGGCCCTGGAAAAAGCCCTCGACACCCTAGCCGCCAAAGAAGGCGAGCTTCGCATGACCATCCCCATGCTCTACATCGAAGCGAAAAAAGACTAACCCGCCACCTATTGTCTGTAGGGGCGAGGCATGCCTCGCCCTGCTAGCTATACAAACCATACTCAAAACACGCTCCAAGCACCGAAAGAACCAAACATGAACAACAACACCAAAGAGGCACCTCACGGCACACAACAACGCTCCCTGCGCGACCGCGTCGGCATTTCAATTCACGCGATCAGAGGGATCGACCCACCCACCTTCGTGGACCGGATTGTCCAGGCCGAGCAGGCCGGGGTCCGCAACCTCTGGGCCACCCAGGGCGCCGCCTCCACCGACCTCCTGACCGCCTACGCGGCAGCCTTCATGCGCACAAGCGAGATCCGCCTCGGCACTTCCATCGTCCCCGCCTACCCACGCCACCCGCTGGTCCTCGCCCAGCAGGCCGCCACCGCCGGTGCGTTCGGCCCCGACCGCTTGCGCCTCGGCGTGGGCACCAGCCACCGCTCCGCCATCGAGAACGTCTACGGCCTCAAGATGGAGCGCGCTCTTGCCTACCTACGCGAATACGTCGAGATACTCCGAGCCGCCCTCTGGGAAGGCAGCGTAGATCATCAGGGTCAATTCTTCACCGCCAGAACCAGGCTGAATAACCCGCGCAAAGTTCCTATCATGGTAGCCGCCCTCGGCGAGACCGCTTTCCGCCAGGCAGGCGAAATCTCCGACGGCGCTATCTCCTGGAACGCCCCCGCCCGCTATCTGCTGGATGTAGCTCTCCCTGGCATGCGGGAAGGCGCGGCAACCGCAGGGCGTCCCACGCCTCCACTCCTGGCCTACATTCCCGTAGCCCTGACCACCGACATAGAAGCCGCACGCGCCACCGCCCGCAAAGACCTCAGCGTATACACCCGCCTCCCTTTCTACACCAACATGTGGGCAACAGCAGGCTATCCCCTCCAACCCGACGGCTCGGTAAGCGACGACCTGATCGACAACCTCGTAATGATCGGCGAAGAATCCACTGTAGCCTCCCGCTTGACCGATCTGGTCGCCTCCGGCATAGATGAGTTCCTCCTGGCAAGCATCTCTCTAGGAGACCCCGACTCCGAACACCAGCGCCTCACCCACTTCATCGGCAACCTATAACCCAAATCAAAGAATCGCTGCAAAACCATACCAAAGCACTAACAAGATGACCGCACAGATGTTCTATAATATGCTATAATATCGGCACCAATCGCGATCAATCGCCCTCCGACTACCGATTACAGATTACCGACTACGCCCTATGCACACCTGGACAGCCGAACGCATCCTGTCCCTTGCCCCCGACGCCTCATCCTCTAAGGCGGGGCGCGAATTGGCGTCGCCTCGCAAATGGCGGGCCCTGGGCAGGAGCGACTCTGCCCTCTGGGGCGAGCACCAGGGCAGCGGCTCCAAGCCTTACCAGACGGCTATCGATCTTACCGAGCCTGCCTTCAAGTGCTCCTGTCCAAGTCGCAAATTCCCTTGCAAGCACTGCCTCGGCCTCTTCCTCACCCTCGCCGACGCCCCAACCGCATTCCCCTCCACAACCCCTCCTCAATGGGCCGCCGAATGGCTCGCCGACCGCGCCGCTGCCGCTCAGCGCGCCGCCAGGCGGGAAGAGCGCAAAGAGCACCAGGCCGACGACCCCGAAGCCCGCGCTAAAGCCGAAAAAGCCCAGGCCCGCCTGG
The DNA here is from genome assembly GCA_963797095.1 of uncultured Chloroflexia bacterium. Classification (GTDB taxonomy): domain Bacteria; phylum Chloroflexota; class Chloroflexia; order QHBQ01; family JADMIH01; genus JADMIH01. The sequence continues at coordinate 654,957 of CAWCNY010000003.1, forward strand.
CAGCCCAGCGCAAATCCCGCGTAGATAAAGGTGTTGAAGAGCTCGACCGCTGGCTCCGCGATCTCGTCCGCACCGGCTTCTCCACGCCCAACCTTGCCTCCCCCTCCTTCTGGGATACCCAGGCCGCCCGCCTCATCGACGCCCAGGCCCCCGGCCTCGCCCGCATGGTGCACAACATGTCCGCCCTCGCCATCCCTGCCGGCAATCAGGCCGTCCGCCACGACCGCCTCCTTGAAGAAGCCGGTCGCCTCCACCTGCTCCTCCAGGCATACAACCGCCTCCACACCCTCCCCCAGCCCATCCAGGACGAGGTACGCGTCCTGGTCGGCTGGACCCACGACCAATCCGACCTCCTGGCCTCCGCCCCCACTTTGCCCGAAACCCACCGCACAACGGGCAAATGGGCCGTCGTCTTCCAGCAAGTGACCGGCGAAGACAAGCTCCGCGTCCAGCGCACCTACCTGTGGGGCGTCGAACAGCCGCGCTCCGCCCTCATTCTTGATTTCGCGTTCGGCAACGCCCCCCTCGACAAGAGCATGGCAATCGGCACCCAATTCGAGGCCGATCTAGTCTACTTCCCCGGCAGCACCCCCATACGCGCCCTTATAAGGGCGCGCCACGGCCCTACAACCGAGGCCGCCGGGGTCGAAATCGTGGGCGATCTCCGAGGCTATCGCCGCCTACGCCGACTCCCTTAGCCGCAACCCCTGGCTCGACGACTTCCCCATGCTCATCCACGATGTGACCCCCATCTGCGACACCGACGACACGGGCCGATGGCAGATCACCCACCTGCGCAACTCCCACGGGGATTGCTTGCCGACCAACCCGCTCGGCGACACCACCTGGTATCTCTCCTTGCTGGCCCTCAGTGGAGGCAACCCTATCGCCGTATTCGGCCTCTGGAACGGCACACACCTGACCATGCTTAACGCCTGGACCCAGTAACCACTATGAACACTCCTCAATCCTCACCCTACTCCGAAATCTGGGAAGCCCTCGCCACCGCCGCTCTCCTCGGCACCGAGCGCCGCCCCTTCGAGCTACCCCCACCGGGCGACAATTCGCTGGGTGCCATGCTCGCCAACCTTCACCAGGCAAGCGCAACCAACCCCGAACACACCCTCCTCTCGGCAGTCGCAGCTCTCACCCTCTACCGCAGGGCAGGCAGCCTTCCCACCAACGACCCCAGCCCACTCCCCGGCTCTTGTCTCCCCGAAACCCTCGCGTCCTGCTCACCACGCACCGCCTCCCACCTGCACACCATGCTGGCGGGCGAGTACAGCGCCGCCCTCTCAGAATGGCTCGAAGAGGCCGCCCGCCGGGGTAAGTTCGTCCCCCCCGACCAGCTACCGCTCCTCCTCAGCATAGGGCAGACCCAACCCGGCTACCGCCAGTACATCCTCCCCGTGATCGGCAATCGCGGGCGCTGGCTCGCATCGATGTACACTCTGAATGACCAGTGGGCCTATGTCCGCGACAGCGCAACTTTGGAAGCACCCGACGAAGATTCTACCCGCGATGTATGGGAAACAGGCAGCCAGCAAGCCCGCCAGGCCCTATTGCAAAACCTGCGCGCCTCCCAACCCGACCACGCCCGCCGGATGCTCAAATCGGTCTGGCAACAGGAAAGCGCCCCCAGCCGCGCCGCCTTCTTGCAAGTCCTTCGCACCGGCCTTACAATAGCCGACGAGCCTTTCCTCGAATCCGCCCTCGACGACCAAGGCAAAGATGTGCGTGCCACCGCCGCCGACCTCCTCGCTAACCTTCCAGGATCGCGCTTCATGCGCAGGATGATAGATGGCGTCGCCCCTCTCCTCTCCCTCAAACGCGGTAAGCAAGGCAAACTCTTTGGCGCAACTAACAAACTCACAATCGAAGTTGCCACCACGCAGGAATACACCCCCGCCATGAAGCGCGACAGCATCGAGCAAAAGCCGGGTACAGGCAATTTTGGCGAGCGCACTTACTGGCTGCTCCAACAGCTAAGCCGCATCCCTCCTCGCACATGGGTAGAACGGTGGGAAGCCCCAACGCAAGAGATCATAGCTGCCGCCTTCCAGACCAAAGAGTGGAAGAACCTCCTGATACAGGCCTGGATCCTCGCCACCGTTCGCCACAACGACCAGGCGTGGGCGGATGCTTTCCTCTCTTATGGCCTCGCGAAGCTATCCGAGTACGCTCCCGACAGCCTGGTGCGCATCCTACCCGCCGAACGCCGCGACGACCTTGTGAAAACCACTCTCAACGCCCACCCCGAAGCCCTCTACACCGATGATATGCCCCTATCCATCCTCTGGACTCTTCGCAAGCCCTGGCCCGACGAGGTGTGCCGCGCGGTTCTCACAAGTATGAGCCACCACATCAAAGCCTCCCCCAGGCAGGGCAACTGGCAGGTCAGCCAATCTATCGCCACCTTCGCCTACTCCATGACCCCCGACATCCTGCCCGAAGCCGAATCGATCCTGACCACCACCGACCAGACCCCCAAGAACCTCAAAGAAGCCGTAGACGATTTCCGGCAAACCCTCCAATTCCGCAAAGATATGCTCCAGGCCCTCTCCGAATAGGCGGGAAATCCGCAATCAAAAATCCGAGATCCGAAATTCAAGGAGTCCCGAATGACCGCACCCCCAGCCGCAACTGCCATCCTTCGCGCTCACGCCGAGCAGGAGTTCGCCGAAGAACTGCACGAACTCTCCAAAGCCGACGACCGCCCCCGGCCCCCCAACTGGCTCCTCTCTCCCTGGGCCGTCGCCACCTACCTCATGGGCGGCAGGCTTTCCAGCGGATTCGAGGTCTCCCCCAAGTACATCGGCGACCGCCGCCTGATCGAGATCGCCATCGCCACCCTCACCACCGACCGCGCCCTCCTACTTCTCGGCATTCCCGGCACAGCCAAGTCCTGGACATCCGAGCACCTATCCGCCGCTATCTCCGGCACCTCCACCCTCCTGGTGCAGGGCACAGCCGGCACCAGTGAAGAGTCGGTGCGTTACGGCTGGAACTACGCCCTGCTCCTCGCTGAAGGACCCTCCGAGCGCGCCGTAGTCGGCAGCCCCATCATGCGAGCCATGCGCGAGGGCAAGGTCGCCCGCGTCGAGGAGCTAACCCGCATCCCCGCCGATGTGCAGGACTCCTTCATCACCATCCTCTCCGAAAAGACCCTCCCCATCCCTGAGCTAAACGCCGAGGTGCAGGCCAACAAGGGCTTCAACGTGATCGCCACCGCCAACAACCGCGACCGGGGCGTCAACGAGCTATCGAGCGCCCTCAAGCGCCGCTTCAACGCCGTCATCCTCCCCCTCCCCGAAACCGAGGAGCAGGAGGTCGAGATCGTGCGCCGCCGAGTGGAGAGCATGGGCCGCACCCTCCAGATCCCCGCCGCCCCGCCCACCATCGAGGAGATACGCCGGGTGGTGGCCGTCTTCCGTGAGCTACGCAGCGGCGTTACCCAGGACGGCAAAACCAAAGTCAAATCCCCCTCAGGCACTCTCTCCACAGCCGAAGCGATCTCAGTAGTCAACAGCGGTCTTTCCCTGGCCGCCCACTTCGGCGACGGCACCCTCCGCGCCGCCGACCTCGCCTCCGGCCTCACCGGCGCTGTAATCAAAGACCCTGTACAGGATCAGGTAGTGTGGCTAGAATACCTGGAAACCGTAATTAAAGAACGCGATGGCTGGAAAGACCTCTACAGGGCCTGCCGGGAACAACTTTAGGAGGGTAGTCGGTAGTCGGTAGTCGGTAGTCGGAAGACGATTACAGTTCCAAATTCCAAATCCCGACTACCGACCACCGAAAAAGCGAGTACGAACCAATGGATCAAGAGACCGAAACAATAACAGAAGCGACGCCCCAGGATGCACCTGCTCCCACCAAGCGCCGCAGTCGCACGCAAGCTCCCGATACCCAGGCTCCCCCCGCACCCCGGGAGCCTGAGTCAAGTCTGAAGGTAGCGCGCGGTCTCTCCTGGGTTCGCTTCATCTATCCTTTCTCTTTCGAGGCCAAAGATTTCGATAGCCACGTCAAGATCATCAATGATGGCGTGCTTGATGAGACCTCCGAAAGTACAGAAAGCGAGCTGGACAACGGCTGGACTCTGGTGAGTTGGCGCTCGTCCAAAGGCGAGGCCGACGATGTCGGAGGCGACCTGCTCCCTCACGTCTCCCGCTTCTTAGGTGAGCCACAAGAAGTCTCACACGGCCCGGTGCCACCCAGGACCGCCTACATGTGGGCGCTCAATGACAGCCATCTCGAACGCGTCCTGGGTGTGCAGGACGGCGTACGTTGGAGCCTCCGCCTCTGGAAAAAGAACATAAGGTTCGAGGTTGATGAGGTACAGCTTTCCATGTTCAGGCATGGCCTGGGCTTTCTCACCTTCTCAGCTAAACCAGTCGAGGAGAGTGCCAGGGAGGGTGCGCTGTCAACATGGCTCGATTTCATTTATGGCATGAGGTATCTCAGGGGTAAACCTTATACCAACGTCGGGGCGATAAAAGATCAGGTCACTGAGAATGGCGAAACACGAGCGCGCAGGTTCCCCGAGGGTACCGCATCAGCCCTCCCACCGGCCTGGGCCGAAGGTGGCGATATTTTCCTCAAGCTGATCTGCCCTCTCCTCCAGACTGCCACCATCCAGGACCCAATCTGGTGGGAAGAAGTTTTCGTGCCCGGCCAGCTGATCCCCTACGTTGCCCTCTTCGTAGACCGCAAACCCAAGAACGGCCCTCTGCCCGAGGCCGAGCTCTTCGACCTCATCTACAGGTTGCGCAACGTGGTCGCCGACCGCCAGCACATCAGCATGAGCGTCCTCGACAGGACCTTCGACCACCCTGACCTTCTCCCCTACGCCGACTATATGTGGTTCTACTTCTCGCTCGCCGCCGGTGGCTTCCTGGCCTACAACGCCCCCACCACCGGACCCTACCGCTCCACTATGCCCAAAAGATACTTGAAGGACGAATACTTCCTTGCCTTCCTGCTCACCCTCCAACAGCGGTTCGTGCTGGGCGTGATAACTAATCAGATCGCCGAGCACTGGCTTCCAAGTGGAGACGCCGACCGCGCAGACCACAAAGGCTGGAGAAAACAGCTAAGTCGATTAAGCAATATAGACGACCGTCGCAGCACCCAGTTCGACGACCTACTCGAAGGGTTTCTGATGTTCTCCGCCAGGGGCCACTTCGCTCAACTGATGCAGGGTGAGCATCACCAGCTCTACTACAAGAAGTGGCAGGATAAGTTCCAGATCAAAGAGCTATTCGAGGAGGTCAAGAACGAACTGGAGGGCATGCACAACTACCTGGAAATGGTGGTACAGGAGCGCGTCGATTTCGTGCTCCACGTGCTAACCGCCCTATCCATCATCCTCGGAGTGATAGGCACTATAGCGGGTTGGTGGGCACTCAACCTCGACAACATCTCCACCACTCTCGCCAAGTGGGGCTGGCCGAACTGGATAGTATGGTTCTCCTTCCTGCTGATCGTGCCTCTGCTCGCACTTGGTATCTTTTTCTTCTCCCGAATGGGTTGGTTCGCCCCGCGCCGCCGCAAATAATCCGCTCCTACCCTTTCCGTTCTTTCCGAATATCTTGAAGAAGCACACATAACATGACCACCACCCAACCTAAACCACGCGCCCGCGACCTCGGCGTCCCTTTGGAGGGCACGCCCGGCCCCCTCAACGCTATCACAGACGTGCCCGGCGTCGAAGTCGGCCATACCACCCTCATCAGCGGAGATGGCCCTCTGCAAGTTGGCACAGGCCCCATCCGCACAGGTGTCACCGCCATCCTGCCGCGAGGCAAACAGTCCGCCGATCCGGTCTTCGCGGGCTGGTTCTCCCTCAACGGCAACGGCGAAATGACAGGCACTACCTGGGTGGAAGAATCGGGCTTCCTCGAAGGTCCCGTCACGATCACCAACACCCACAGCGTCGGCATCGTGCGCGACGCCGTGATCGCCTGGAAGATCAAGTCTCTCCAGGTCTCCGTCCTCAACTCGTTCGGCGACGATTTCTGGTCCCTCCCGGTGGTCGCCGAGACCTACGACGGCTTTCTCAACGACATCAACGGGTTCCACGTAAAACAGGAGCACGTATTCGCTGCCCTCGACAATGCCCAACCCGGCCCCGTCCCCGAAGGCAACGTGGGTGGCGGCACAGGCATGATCTGCTATGGCTTCAAAGGAGGCATAGGCACATCCTCCCGCGTCTTGCCTCCCGATTCGGGAGGCTACACCCTGGGCGTCCTGGCCCAGTGCAACTTCGGGCGCAGACCCCACCTCACCATTGCAGGCGCTCCAGTCGGCAAAGAGATCCCCGGCGACCTCCCCGGCCCTGCCGAACAGAGTGCGGCCTCAGGCGATGCAGGCTCCGTGATCGTCGTGCTAGCCACCGATGCCCCAATCTTACCACACCAGCTAAAACGCCTGGCCCGCCGCGTGAGCATGGGCCTGGCCCGCACCGGCAGCGTGGCCGCCAATAGCTCCGGCGACATCTTCATCGCCTTCTCCACCGCCAACCCTGGCGCCACAAATACCCCTATAACCCACCTCGAAATGCTCGACAACAACTCTATGACCTCTCTCTTCGACACCACTATCCAGGCCACCGAAGAAGCCGTAATCAACGCCCTGGTCGCCGCCCAAACGATGACAGGCCGCGACAACCACCGCGTGGTCGCCCTCCCGCACGACAGATTGCAGGAAGTATTGAGAAGATACAACAGGCTCCCCTGATATGGCAGCACCAACCGGCACACAAACCCACGTCTTCGGCATACGCCACCACGGCCCAGGCTCGGCCCGCAGCCTCCTGCGCGCCCTCAACGAGCTACAGCCTGACTGCCTACTCGTCGAAGGCCCGCCCGACGCCGAGTCTGTCCTCTCCCTGGCCGCCCACCCCCAGATGAAGCCCCCCGTGGCCCTCCTGATCTACCGCCCCGACGAGCCGCGCCAGGCCGCCTACTATCCCTTCGCCATCTTCTCCCCCGAATGGCAGGCCATCACCTACGCCCTCCAATACAAAATCCCCCTCCGCTTCATGGACCTCCCCCAATCCACAAGGCTCGCGATAACAGGCGAAGAACAACCAACCAACGCCGAATCCAACTCCAAAGAGAGTCAAAACACAGAAGACGAACCCACCGACCAGCAATCCGCAATCCAAAATCCAAAATCCGCAATCCGAACTGACCCACTGGGTTGGATTGCCCAGGCCGCAGGCTTCAGCGACGGCGAGCGCTGGTGGGAGCACATGGTCGAGCACCGACGCGACGGCACCAACCTCTTCACAGCCATCCTCGAAATGATGACAGCCCTTCGACAAGCCGCTGACGAGGACGAACGACCACCGACCAATGACCAAAGCAATAACCAACAACCAAAGACTGATAATTCCGCACTCCGCACTCCGCACTCCGCACTGGAAGCGCAGCGCGAGGCCTTCATGCGCACCACCGTCCGGCGCGCCCAATCCGAGGGTTTGCAGCGCATCGCCGTCGTGTGCGGCGCATGGCACGCCCCTGTCCTCGCCAGCATGCCCCACACCGAGCACGAGGACGCCGCCACCCTCAAGGGCCTCCCCACAACCAGAGTCCAGGCCACCTGGGTCCCCTGGACACATGGTCGCCTCTCCTACTACACAGGCTACGGCGCAGGCATCGAATCCCCAGGGTGGTACCACCACCTCTGGTCCACAGCCGACTCCCCCGCCGAGGATGTCACCATCCGGTGGCTCTCCCGCGTCGCCTCCCTCCTGCGCGAGCAAGACCTCGACGCCTCCACCGCCCATGTGATCGAATCTGTGCGCCTCGCCGAAGGCCTCGCCACCCTGCGCGAGCGCCCCCTCCCCGGCCTCCCCGAACTGAACGAGGCTACCCTCTCCGTCCTCCTCTCCGGCGACAACCTCCCCATGCGCCTGATCCACGACAAACTCATAGTCGGCGAGACACTTGGCGAGGTGCCCGACGACACTCCGTCCGTACCTCTCCAGGGCGACCTCCAGCGCGAGCAGCGCCGCCTCCGTCTTCCGCCCGAAGCCTCCGCCCGCACCCTCGATCTGGACCTCCGCAACACCACCGGCCTCGCCCGCAGCCACCTGCTCCATCGTCTAGCCATCCTCGAAGTGCCCTGGGGGCAGCTTCAGCGCACCTCAGGCCGCACCAAAGGCACCTTCCACGAGCTATGGCAGCTACAGTGGCAGCCTGAGCTTGCAGTCTCCCTCATAGAAGCGGGCATCTGGGGCAACTCCATCCTCGACGCCTCCACCAGCCGCGTCAACCACGACGCGGCCGAGGCCACCGATCTCCCCACCCTCACCTCGCTGGCCGACCGCGCTCTCCTGGCCGACCTCCCCGCCGCCGTCGGCCCCATTATGGACCGCGTCCAGGCCGAGGCCGCCGTCTCCACCCACATTAACCACCTGATGGACGCCCTCCCACCTCTCGCCAACATCGTCCGCTACGGCAACGTGCGCGGCACCGATGCAGGCATGGTCTCGCACGTAACAGATGGCCTCGTTACCCGCATCACCATCGGCCTCCCCGGTGCCTGCTCCTCCCTCAACGACGATGCCGCCGAAGAGATGTATAACCGCCTCCTCTCCGTACACAGCGCCATCACCCTGCTCTCCAACAACGACTACACAAGAAGCTGGCACAACGCCCTCTCCAAACTTTCCGATCAGGCAGGCGTGCATGGCCTCGTCTCAGGCCGCGCCACCCGCATCCTGATGGACTCCACCGTCTTCACCCCCGAAGAATCGGCCCGCCGCATGGGCCTCGCCCTCTCCCGCGCCGCCAATCCGCCCGCCGCTGCCGCCTGGGTCGAAGGCTTCCTCAAAGGCAGCGGCATGGCCCTCCTCCACGACGACACTCTCTGGAACGTGCTCGACACCTGGGTCACCACCCTCAACTCCGAAACCTTCACCGCCCTCCTGCCCCTCCTGCGCCGCACCTTCTCAACCTTCCCAGCCCCCGAACGCCGCCAGATGGGCCAGCGCGCCGCCCGTGGCCTCTCCGCCACCCGTTCCACTCAACCCACCCAATCTACATCTCCCAACTTCGACAAAGAAAGAGCAGAGGCCATACTGCCCCTGCTCTCCCAACTCCTCGGCCTCACTTCAACACAGCAACCACCGGAAGAACACGAAGACACGAAGAAACGAGATAGACATGAAGCCAAACCAAATTAGCCCGATCCAATACCAGGTACTTACAGCGCCTGTACACCGAAATTTACCTGCAAATTAACATCGAGGAAGTATGCTAAGGTCGGTCTTTCTCGCCACAAATATTGACCTCCTTCCAACAACTTGACACGGCGAAGACCATGCAAATCCACACTGAAAAGGAGGAACAGCATGAAAACCACATGCCTTATGCATACACGACCCACCAGCCTTATCTGCTTCCTTGTGAGTATCGCCATCCTTATGCTGGCATTTATACCCACGGCACCTGCCCAGGCAGCTACCAAAAAGCAGGTAAACTACAACGGCGTCACCTTCAGCTACGACACATCGCTTGCCGGAAGCGTGACCGCCGAAACTGTGCCTGAGCAAATCGCCGACCCCAACACCTCAGGCTGGTGGGAATCCCATCCCGAATACATCAAATTCACCTTCAGCGGCTTTCCCACCAGCAACCGTTACTGGGAGCCGGCAGTCTATGTCTTCCCGATCAAGAGCAGCTACCAATATCTGAACCCAGGCCAGGATCACGACCTTTGGCGAGGCATGATGGACTCTACTCAAACGATTGTTTCCCAGAAGCATAAGCTCGACCCCTACGGCTACGCAACCGTATCCAGCCCCATCGAACAGGTACCGTTTCTGCCTCTCATAAACGCAGCTACTCCGTTCGTCGGGGGGCAGCAGTTCCTTAGCTTCCAGAACGGCACAGGCTTCCGTTGCTTCACAGCAATCGGCCAGGAGTATGAACCGGTAACCGCCGAGTACACGATCTACACCTACCAGGGCACTTCCACCGACGGCAAATACTACGTGGCGGCCACTTTCCCGGCCTTTCTATCCAACCCACCACTCCCGTTCGATCCGGCATCACCGCCTGATGTAGTAGCTTATAACAGGGTCACAATCCAAGCCATCGAAGAATCGAGCAGCAGCCAGTTCACCCCCGACCTCAACAAACTGGATTCCGTAATAGCTTCGCTGACAACCCCAGCATCCGGCCCCAGCACACCGGGTATGCCCATCACAGGCAACCCCGACAACCCGCTGCCAACCCTCGCCCTCCTGACCGCGCTCCTTACACTAACAGCAGGTATCCTGCTCCGAAAGACCAAACAAACATAACCCTTCGTGCCCTTCGTACTCCTTCGCTTCTTCGTGTACAAGAACCAAAACACCAACCATGACCACACCCCAATCCAACGAAAAACTCCGCAGATGGCGCTTGATCCTCGGAGGCGACCAGGCCGACGGCACGGGCATCTCCCTTTCAGGTCCCGATATCCGCATAGACAACGCCCTCTCCGCCCTCTACGGTGGCGACGATGGCACAGGCGACAGCAGCGGCAAGGGCGGGCGCACCGGCGGTCTCGGGTCGTCCGCCCCCGGCGTCTCGCGCTGGCTAGGCGACATCCGCACCTACTTCCCAACCTCTGTGGTGCGTGTCATGCAAAAAGACGCCTTAGAACGCCTCGATCTCAAGCGGATGCTCCTCGAACCCGAAATGCTCGAATCGGTCGAGCCGGATGTGAACCTCGTCGCCACCCTCATCTCACTCAAGAGCATCATCCCCGCCAAAACCAAAGACACCGCCCGCCTGGTGGTGCGCAAAGTAGTCGAAGAACTCGAGCGCCGCCTGGCAAACAACACCCGCCAGGCCATCATAGGCAGCCTCAACCGAGCACAGCGCAACCGCAATCCCCGCCATAACGAAATCGACTGGAACCGCACCATCCGAGCCAACCTGCGCAACTACCAGCCCCGCTACCGCACCATCATCCCCGAAGTACGCTGGGGCTGGGGCCGCAAGTCTCGCTCCCAGTTGCGCGAGATCATCCTCTGCGTCGACCAGTCAGGCTCTATGGCTTCCTCGGTCGTCTACTCCAGCATCTTCGCCGCTGTCCTCGCCTCCATCCAGGCAGTTCGCACCTCCCTGGTCGTCTTCGACACCGCCGTGGTAGATCTCACCCCCGATCTACAGGACCCCGTAGACGTCCTTTTCGGCACCCAGCTGGGCGGCGGCACCGACATAAACCAGGCGCTCGCCTACTGCCAGTCCCTCATCCGCCAGCCTAACGACACCATCCTGGTTCTGATCAGCGACCTCTACGAAGGCGGCAACCGCCAGGAGATGATCAAGCGCGCCGCCTCCCTCGCAGGCTCCGGCGTGCAAATGATCTCCCTCCTCGCCCTCAGCGACGAAGGCTCACCCTCCTACGACAACAGCGTATCCTCGGCCTTCGCCGAACTTGGGATCCCCGCCTTCGCCTGCACCCCCGACCTCTTTCCCGATCTCATGGCCGCCGCCATCAATCACCAGGACATCACCCAGTGGGCCGCTGCACGCGAGGTGGTCGTGCGCAAATAGCCGCTCCGCGTGCGGCGATCCATATCGGCGATCAAGCCTTCTCTTTCGCAGCCTCGCTCCTGTACCACGCAACCAGGGCGGCTCGGCTTATACACACAATCTGGTGCCCTATCCGCTTCGCCTTCAGTTCCCCACGCCAGATGGCATGCATAATAACCTCAAGGCTGGTGCCGAGCATCAGCGCCACCTCTTCCGGCGTGTACTCCTCTTTCAACAGGTCCACGTGTGCGTGGTCGTGCGCGTGATGGTGCTCGTGGACCTCCAGGCGCACCCGTTCTACTGCCTCGTCGGTCGTCTTGAACACCGGGCCGTGGGTGGCCTCCATGTCGCTCCTTGTCAATTCGGCAGGTGCCAGCCCATAGATCTCCATGAGCGCATCATGATTCTTTGCAGACATGGCGTTACCCTCCCTTTCACCTTAGCCCGCCGACAATATATCTCTTACCCGTATGTACGGCGGGACATAATGCTCGGACAACGAGCTTCGCACCAGGGGGTCTCCTAGCTTCTCAGCCGCCAGCGCGGCGAATTCCGCCCCCCGCTTCAGCGCATTCGAATCGAAGAAGTCCCACCCAAGCGCCACAAGTTGGCCCTCGTTTGACCTGATAAACTTCGGAAGCACGAACCGCTCGTAACAGTTGCCCCCTCCCACTTCATAAACCACCGACTTCGCGTATGGGTCAACCAGGTCGTGCGTATCCGTCCTGTATATTTCCGCAGCCGAATAGGGGTGCCCGGCAACCAGCACCGTCGGCGCGATATGGTGCAGTCTGTTCGTGATAGCCGCCATGAAATCGTGCACATCGAACAGGATGTTGCGGTCCTCGATCGCTTGCAGCCCCCGATGCGCTACATGACCGCTCCGCAATACAGACATCATCCTCCCTACATAGCCATCGTACCCGTGCGCGGCATCTAACCCTTTCAGGTAAATGGCGGCTTGCCGGGCCACATCGTTGGCAATTTCCTCAGGGGTAAGCCCCGTGCCAACATAATACGGAGCATACATCGCGAACCCCGCAGGCACCGCCCCGGCACGCTCGTCCTGTGGCGTAGGGAGCTTGAAAACAGGATTGTCGATGCTGGTTGTGAACGCCGCCGCTAACCCTGCGGTCAGATAGCCAGGCTCAACCTCCGACGGAAGCGCCAGGCTAATCACATCGCTGAATGGAACCACCCGCTCAAACTCCTCGGTAGGATACAGCTTGCTGTTAGTTCCTTGCGGCCTCACTTGCTCCTGAAAGCCGGTATCCTTCGCCTCTTCTTCCAAAGCTGATGCACACATAATTGCTACTTCCCTTCCGATTTTCGCTCTGTAGGAAGCTCCGCATTCTGGCTCTGTCCTTCGAAACAAATGACCTGCTACCTCCAGTGCGGATCCCCTCGATCCTACTGTAGCACCGCCAGGTAGAAGAACTGGCAAACATAGGTTGCAATCCAGTAACAGATCGCAACCAATCCAATCCTGCGCTATTCACATCTCCGAGATCATCTCTCGTCCGCCGGTATTTACCTCTCTTTCACCTGCGTATACCCCCATTCATCACCTCAATGCTCTATCCTATTAGTTGGAAAACACCCACGAATTCACCAAGGAGAATCAGATGAACAAGATAGCAATCCATGGTTTCGGAAGAATCGGCAGGCTTGCCACCAGGTCTGCCCTCGCCAAATCACTTTTCGCTCCCGTTTCCATATCGGATATCACCGACTTGCCCACCCTCGCCGCCCTCTTTAAGGCCGACTCGAACTATGGCCTCTGGCCTGAGCAGGTAACTTCAACAGCCGACACCCTCGTGATCGGCGACAGAAACATCGCTTACTTCAACACCAAAGATGCCCTGCCCGATTGGGGCGCGCTCGGCATCGACGTAGTAATAGATTGCACCGGCAGAGCCACCAGGCGAGCCGGGGCGCAAGCCCATCTCGACAACGGCGCGAAGAAGGTGCTGGTCAGCGCCGCCAGCAAGACCATCGAGGATTGCGACGCAGTAATCCTGCCCGGCATCAACTTCGAAACATACAGCCATGCCGACCACCGGATCGTGAGCATGGGTAGCTGCACGACCAACGCCCTCGCCCCCGTTGTCAAGGTGCTGATCGAGAACTTCGGCGTTCAATACGGCTTCTTCTCTACCGTCCACGCCTACACAAACACCCAGTCCCTCACCGACCAGCCAATGAAGGACCGCCGCAACTCCTGGGCCGCCGCCGAAAACCTCATCCCATCCTCCTCAGGCGCGGCCAAGGCTCTCAAGTTCATCTGGCCCACCCTCAACATCACAGGCAAAGCCTATCGAGTGCCCGTACGCACAGGCAGCATAGTTGAGTTGAATGTGGTGCTCAACAAAGAAACCTCCGCCGAAGAAGTAAACAACGCCTTCCGCAAAGCCGCCAACGAAGCCCCTCTAAAGGGCATCATGGACGTACTCGAAGACGAATGGGCCTCCAGCCGCATAGTCGGCGAAACGCATTCCTCCCTGGTCGACCTGCCACTCACACAGGTCCTGGGAGGCAAGATGCTTTCAGTTGCCGCCTGGTACGACAACGAAATGGCATACGCCACCCGCCTGGCCGAGATGGCCGTCGCGATTGCCGGGTAAGTAAAGCCCCGGTGTTCAGGTAGCCCGGGAGGGGTTAGCTAGCGGTTAGCCCCTCCCGGGCCGGGATCGAGAATCCCAACCCCTTACCCGGGTGTAACCGCTGTATGCGGGCCCAGTCGCCTGGAAGACGTCAATCAGGATACTCTCACCAACCCCACTCTCATCGCCGAAGTGCTATCCCCTTCCACCGAAGCCTACGATCGAGGCGAGAAGTTCGCCCGCTACCGCAGATTGCCATCACTCCAGGAATATGTCCTCATCGCCCAGGATCAAGTCCGTGTCGAACGCTACACGCGCCAGGGCGAAGACTGGCTCCTATCCGAGTTAAGTGACCTCAATAGCACTCTCCATCTCGCCTCAATAAAGTGTGCGATCCCCCTCAGCGAAATATACAGCAACGTAGACTTCCCAAGCGAACCCATTCCCGCCAGGCCGCGCGAGCCGGGTGCCAATCTCTCACGCGAATCTTGATTTAGCATCCTGCGCGATCTCTTGCTGCGCTCATCCGCTCAGGAGCCCTTGTACTTCAGGCACCTTCGCTACATAATAGAGCAGTCAGCACATGACGAGCGAAGAGCAACCACCCACTTTCAAGGAGTGAACCCGTGAGCAACCCCAATCCTCCTTCCGGAGGCGATAACCAAAACTGGGCACCACAACCTCCACCGCAACAGCAACCCCAACAACCACTACAGCCACAGCAACAGCAACCACAACAACCACTACAGCCACAGCCACAGCCACAGCCACAACCACAGCCACAGCCGCCAATGTACCAGCCACCACCCATGTACCAACAGCCGCCCCCGCCCGCAGCACCACCCAGGCCCGCGCCCCAGCTCAACATGCAGAATGTAAACCGCTTCGTCACCAACGTGCCCCAACTGGTACGCATACTGCGCTGGATAGCATGGGCCGAATTGATCCTCGTTGCGGGGCTGGCGATCATAGGGTTCTGCAGTAGCTTCGCCTACAGCATCTACTACTCCGGAGTAACGGCTTTCACCACCATGGCGGTGGCAGTACTGCAGGCCGCCGTCTTCTGGGGTCTTCTCATGGGCGTCGCTCTCCTGCTCGAAAACCAGTCAGGCGGGCGTCCCAACCTCTGATCCTTAATGGCCTGCTTCTTGCATCATGCCCCGACCACGACCCATCACACATGATGCAAGACCCATGAGCAATCCAGGATCCGAGATCCGAGATCTGAAACCGTACGACGCAATCATCGTAGGCTCCGGCCCCAACGGTCTCGCCGCTGCCATCACTCTTGCGCGTGCCCGCCGCCGTGTCCTCCTCGTCGAGGGCCATGACACCATAGGCGGCGGTACGCGCACCCTGCCCCTCACCCTCCCCGGCTTTCTGCACGACATCTGCTCCGCCATCCACCCACTCGGCCTCGGCTCCCCCTTCTTCCGCACCCTCCCACTAGGTCGCTACGGCCTCCAGTGGATCGAGCCGCTTGCCCAGATAGCCCACCCCCTCGATGATGGCACAGCCATCCTCCTCCACCGCTCGGTCGATGATACCGCACGCCCTCTTGGACGCGATGCCGCCGCCTACAAACTCCTGATCGGCACTCTCGCGCGCTCCTGGCCCCAGATCGAGCGCAACGTGCTCGGCCCATTCCGCTGGCCGCGCCACCCCTTCGCCCTGGCCCGCTTCGGCCTCCCTGCCCTCCTCCCAGCCTCCCTGCTCCTACGCATCGTCTTTCGCGACGAGCGCGCACGCGCCCTGCTGGCAGGCGTCTGCGCCCACTCTATGCTCCCGTTCACCCGACCCGTAAGCGCCGCAGCAGGTCTTATGCTCGCCATCCTCGGCCACCGCTACGGCTGGCCCCTCCCTATCGGAGGCTCCCAATCGATCGCCAATGCCCTGGCCCGCCACTTCCAGGCGCTTGGCGGCGAAATCGTCACGGGCCGGTTCGCCCAATCTCTCAACGATCTCCCACTCGCCCACGCCTATCTCCTCGACGTTAGCCCCTCCGGCCTGGTAAAGATCGCGGGCAAGCACCTACCCGCACGCTACAAAGAGCGCCTCGGCAGCTACAGATACGGCCCCGGAGTCTTCAAAATAGACTACGCCCTGAGCGGCCCCGTGCGCTGGCGCGCCCGCGAGTGCTCACTCTCTGCCACAGTCCACCTCGGCGGCACTCTCCCTGAGATCGAGCAGAGCGAAAGCGCCGTCTGGCATGGCCGCCACCCCGAGCGTCCCTTCGTGCTCGTAGCCCAACAATCCCTCTTCGACCCCACCCGCGCCCCCGAAGGCCGGCACACACTCTGGGCCTATTGTCACGTCCCAAACGGCTCAACAGTAGATATGACGGCCCAAATAGAATCTCAAGTAGAACGCTTTGCCCCCGGCTTCCGCGACCTAATCCTCGCCCGCCACACTATGGGCCCCGCACAGGCCGAAGCCTACAATCCCAACTACGTTGGCGGCGACATCAACGCTGGCACCCAGGACATCCTCCAACTTTTCACCCGTCCCCTCCCACGCCTCGACCCCTACAGCACCCCCAACCCTCGCATCTTCCTCTGCTCCTCCTCCACCCCTCCAGGCGGCGGCGTCCACGGCATGTGCGGCTACCACGCAGCTCGCTCAGCCCTCCGCAATCACAGAGGCTAGAGATTTAGCTATGAAGGCGCTCATATCTCACCACGAACAATAGCCACTCGTCACTCGTCACTCGGCACTCGCCCCATACCTCTCACCCTTCACATACCTTCCGGTAACAGGCACCCACCCCAGCCTCGGCCAGAACGCGTTGGACAGCGGATTCCTCAAGTGATACGTCAGGCTGTAAGCCTGCACACCCAATGGCTCATAAAAGTGCGTGATCCCCTCCACCAGCGCCCGCCCCACCCCTTTCCCGCGCATATCCGCCCTCACCCCCGTGCTCCCAATATGGCAATATCGCCCCGGCTTCAACGCCCAACGTCCCCTCAAGTCCGCAGAGCCATTCGCCTCGATGATATACATATAAGCGATAGATGCGGCTACCGCCTCTCCCCTATATTCCACGACGAAAGCCTGCCGCTCCATCCTGTCTGCCTCCGGCTTGCTTTCCTTCTCCCATATTCGCGTCAGGATCCCTCGTATCTCGGTTTCAACCGCGGGCACAACCCTCACCGTCGGATCGTAACCCTCATGGAACTTATACTCCTCCACGTGTAACGCCGCTACCGCATCTTCATCCTCGCGCCTCACCTGCCTGACGACCAACCCCTCAATCGGCACGCGCGAAGATGGCGGAAGCGCGCCTGCGGGGCGTAACGCCGTCACTGACACCCACATCCATCCCCGCCTCTCCAACAGGTGCCACACCCACTTCTCGCACACCGGCCTCGTCAGGTTCACCCCCGTAGTCTCCTGCTCGTCCCACCACTCCTGCATGCTCGACAACAGCGCTTCCGCCACCACTTCGCGACGTGGCTCATCCTCTCCAGGCAACGCCAGCAGCCTCATCGCCCCGTCCCTGGCTCCCATAAATGTGAGTCCCTCGCTGTCAGGTGGCAGTGCCCGTACCTCCCCCATCGCACACCCCAGTACCTCGCCCCCGGCCACCGCCACCAGGCTGCACACCCCAGGCTCAATCGACGCCCCCTCGATTACCCGCCCGATCTGCTCCCCCTCGTGTGGAGCCGACAACCTGGCATCCAACCCATGCCAGCGCGCCTCCTGCCGCCTGATCAAATCCGCCACCCTCGGCAGATGTGCGCCGCTCATCCTCTCAACATCAACTCCCTGATGAATACCCATACCTCACCCCTCCCGGGTCGACGTACCTTCCAACCCACCCAACCCGCAACCAACAAGGCCGATCATAATACCCAAGAATACCCCAAAAGGGATCAATTGTGGGGATGGGTTTTACCCATCCCCACGCCACCAATTATCCTGCCCCAAGAAACAACAATCGGTAGCCGGTTTGTTCGGCTACCGACTACCGACTACCCACTACCGGCTACCGGCTACCGGCTACCCACTACCGACTACCGAAACCTACTTCAAAGCTGCCACGATGGTATCAGTGTCATACCTCATCATCCCGATATACGTCTCCCCGGGCGACCCCGGCTCGCCCAGCGTATCCCCATACAGCGTATCCACCACCTTCACCCCCGCATCCTGCCCAATCTGCGTCGCCAGCGATGGGTTGATCGAGCTTTCCAGGAAAATGGCCTTCACATTCTCTGCCTTGATCTTCTGGATCAGGTCGGCCACATCCTGCGCCGAAGGCTGCGCGTCCGTGCTCATCGACGGTATGATCGACCCCACAAAAGTCAACCCGTACCGGTCGATGTAATACCCGAAAGCATCGTGGTTGGTGACCATCTTGCGCTGGTTCTCCGGCACGGTAGCGATCTGCTGCATGATATAGTTGTCCAGGTCCTGCAAGTCCTTCAGATACTTATCTGCATTGCTCGTATAAGTGCTTGCATTCGCCCCGTCCACCTTCACCAGCGCATCCCGAATATTGGCCGTCATCGTCATCGCGTTGGCCGCGCTGAACCAGATGTGGGGGTCCGCGCCCAGCTCGCCTTCTTCTTCGCCCTCCCTGGTAAGCACGCCCTCGCTGACCGTCACCACCGTCCTGTTTCCGCCCGCGCTATCGATCAACTTATCCACCCAGTCATCCAACCCAACTCCCTGCTTCAGCACCAATCCACTCCGGCTGATCCCCTCCACGTCGCTAGGCTTCGGCTCAAACTCGTGGGGGTCCGCCCCCGGCGGCAATATCGACCGCACAGTTGCCTTGTCCCCCGCCACCGCCTCCGCCATGGATCGTATCTGCGTGGTCGTAGCCACCACCACTAACTTAGAACCGCTTGTAGTCGGCGTACCCTCCGGCTGGACGGTCGCCGTTGCATCTGTGCCACAAGCAGCCAGCAACATCAACATCACAGCCGCGACACTCCGCACACCGGTCCTCGCAACTAATCTAGGATCAAGTCGAGACATAATCATACCTCCAGCCAAGAGCCTTCATGAATATTAGAGATTTAGTATCAATTATCTCCTAAAGAAAACCGGACAACTTGCGTTCCTCCGGCCATTTAATGATACAACGTATCAATCACACGATTGTAGCACGCGCACTCATGCCTGTCAAGACCCATCCTGGCATCCGGCACCCCAATCTTTTACTTCTGGCATTGGGGGCAGATGCCCAGCAGCTCCAACCGGTGCCCCTCCACGCGAAAAGCGGTACGTTTCTCGATCTCGCGCACCAGCCCCTCCAGTTCGCGGCCTTCCTTGAAATCTGTCACGCGCCCGCACACATTGCAGATCAGGTGGTGGTGGTGTGTCTCGTCACAAGCCAGGTAAGCGTGGCAGCGTCCATCCTCGGCATCCCTATGGATCCTTTGCACCACCCCCAACTTGCCCATGAGGTCGAGCGTGCGGAACACAGTAGCCCGCCCAACTCCCGGCGCTTTCTCCTGAATGGCCTCCCACAACTCGGCAGACGTAAATGGCGTCCGCCGGCCAAGTATCTCATCCACAACAGTGCGCCTAGGCTCAGTAGGCCGGTACCCCTCGCCCGCCAATCTCCCCATAACATCGTCTATATCCGGCATCAATCTCTCCCTCTATCCATCGCTATCAGACAGTCGGAAACTTTCACTCGTCACTCATCACTCGCCACTCGTCCCCGCTATCCTTCGTCCATTATCTACCCGCCCAAACCTCGCCACTAACCCATGCCGCGGCGCGATCAACAGCGAAACACCGAAGGTCAGCGTCGCCACCAGCACAATCGTTCCACCTGCGGCCAGGTCACCATGATAACTCACTAACAATCCTACCACACCCGACCCTGCCCCAAACAACGCGCTGAGCACCATCATCACCTTCAACCTGTCGGTCCAAAGCCGAGCCGCCGCCGCAGGGGTCACCAGCATAGCCACCACCAGGATGTTACCAACCGCCCTCAACGATACCACAATAGTCAGCGCGATCAGCACCAGCAGGCCCAGGTTTATCAACCATACCGGCAAACCCACAGCCTCCGCCATATCGTCATCGAATGACGTAAGCACCAATTCTTTATGAAACAAGATCAGCGCTGCCAGCACCAACACCCCAATGATCACACTCGAAACCACATCCTCAATACTCACACCCAGCACCTCCCCAAAAAGGAAGTGCTCAAGCTGAGCCGTGTAGTCACGTACTCCGCTGATCAAAACAATGCCCAGCGCGAACATCCCAGCGAACAATACCCCGATGGCCGTATCCTCCGACACCCTCCTGTTGCGCGACACTCCTCCAATCAACACCGCCGTTATCACGCCGAACAAAAGCGCCCCCACAAAGAAGCTAACATGCAACAGGAAAGCTATCACCACCCCGGGAAAGATAGCATGCGCCAGCGCATCACCGATAAAGGCCATCCCCCTCAACACAACATAAGTGCCGATAAGCCCGCAGATCAGCCCCATCAGCACAACCTCCAGCATAGCCCTCTGCATAAAGGCGTACTGAAGCGGATCGGTTATCCAATTGAATATGTCCATAAGTTTGTGTAGTCGGCAGTCGGCAGTCGGCAGTCGGCAGTCGGTAGTCGGAAAGCAACGAAATACGCAGTACGCAGCCAATACTCGCCACTCGCCACTCGCCACTCGCCACTCGCCACTCGCCACTCGTCGCTAGTTCCCCATCCTCACAAAACCTTGCTATGCGTCCCCGGAGGTGGCTGACCACCGGGGTGCCCATGCACATCCGGTATCACCGTATCGATATGCCCATCACCAAGCGAGGGCACCACCAGCGCGTGCCCCCCATACGTCGCCCGCAACACATCCGCTTGCAGCGCCTCGGCAGGCGTACCGTACGCCACCACCGCATGATTCACCATCACCAGGCGGTCACACCACTCTGCCGCAAGCTCCAGGTCATGCGTCGCCAGCACAACCGTCCCCCCCTCCTTCCTGACATCCTTGAGCAAGCCCCCTATCGTCTCCTGCGTCCCCGTATCCACCCCGTTCAAAGGCTCATCGAGTAAAAGCAATCGCCCTTCCTGCGCCAGCGCACGCGCCAGGAACACCCTCTGTTGCTGCCCACCAGAAAGCTGGCTGATCTGCCTCTCGGCGAAAGCATCCATCCCCACCCGATCCAGCGCATGCGCCACCGCCTGCCGGTCCGCCTGCCCAGCAAACCGTAACGGGCCGATCCGGCGTATCCGCCCCATCATCACCACATCCCGCACCGTCACCGGAAAATCCCAGTTGACCACCTCTCGCTGCGGAACATATCCTATCAAGTTGCGCGCCTCAGCCGACCGCACCGGAAACCCACCGATCTCCACCCGCCCCGAATACGCTCTCAGCGTCCCCAGCATAGTCTTGATCAACGTCGATTTCCCCGCGCCATTTGGCCCGATCACTCCCACGATCAGGCCCCACCCGATCTCCAGGTCGGCCCCCGCCAGCACGGGCGTCTTGTCGTAACCAACCGACACATCTACAAGCCGAACGGCGGGGCCACCCTTCTGGCTACCACCAGTTGCCGGGCGCAATTGATACTCAGTATCCATAAGCCACATTATACCGGATAGATGCCAGGCACGCCAATCAAGAAGAGAGCAGGCCGCGGCCTGCTCTCTTCTTGATTGGTTTTGCTCTATCCCTCGTGCGGCGAAGCAAGGTAATCGCCTGGAGTGCGAGTTGGGGTCACCTGATTTACCGTTCGCTCCGCTACCCGATCCTCGCGGATACTCCACAGCAACAACCCGGCGAGAACCATGTTCACAATAGCGAAACCAAAGAACAACCCTGCCTCGATAGGCGACACCTCCACGCCCGCCAGCATCTGTCCCACGGCCATAGCAGACGTAGCCAATCCCATCGCGACACCATTCATTAGCATCACTGGCGAAAATAGATACCCGAACAGTGCGCGCCTGAGCAGCAGCACGCCCGTCACAATCGACGTGGGAGCGATAATCCCCAGGTCCAGAGCCTGGATCACAAGCGTAGTGTAGTTGTCGATGCCCGCCGGAGGCGTAGCGTCGAGCAGAGGCGGCACGATGCGCCCGATCCACATCAGGGCAAGCATCGCCCCCACAAGAATGAGAAAGCTCCCTATGCTCTTTCTGGGCAATCTGTCCGAAAAATGGTCAGGCAGCATGTTTGCATCTATTGCCAGCAGCGAGAGTACAAATCCGAACAGGCTCAGCGACATCAACGCCACATAGATGAGAAAGAACTCATTATAGGTCGTGAGCATGCACATAGAGGTATATGTGTAGAGGAAGTAGCCGAACATACCTGCGAGCAACACTTTGCCACGAAGCAAACCGCGGGCGGCAAGCAAGCTTGCGACGATCAGCAAGGGGATGCCAGCAAACAGTGTCACGAAGTCCTGAGCGATCTCTTGAGAGGCCCCCGATACCGAATCGAGCCTGTAAAGCCCGCCGCCTCCCCACACCTCGACCGTTTGCCCACGCAACGTAGTGAAATCGTAATGGGGAGGAGCAGGCAACCCCGGTATCAGCCACAGCGCCCCAGTGCCGGCGGCAATCAACGCTAGCACAGCGATCAACCCCGACAATATCGACAATACTCTTTGCCTATTCATTACTTTGACTCCTCTCCATCCATACCTGCCGCACGGCGTTGCTCGATCACACCCAGTTATTCACGATCCCTGCCCGAACTCCCATGCCTGGTTCGGGACGAGCCATCGGGTAAGTCCTGGTCATATGCCATAAGACTTACCCGATGGCTCACCTGAGATTCAACTACTCTCTGCCCGGTAGCGCTCACTTGCCACACTAATCTTGATATTGGTCCGAATGCTCGGTGTGACTACGCTTCTTCACTCCGGCGCCCCTCCATCCAGAGGCTCAGTCCAACGATCATGCCGGTAATAGCCAGGGCCACCCCCAGCCAGATCGTATGCGCAAGCTCTCCATCCGGTTGATCCAGCTGCATAGCAGGTCCGGCAAAGGGCCCGGCCCACGCCGCCTCTATATCAGGCTGCGTCAGGAAGCCCAGGAGCGTCGCACCGCCGAAGAGCACAAGCAGGAATGCTGCCGCCAGCATGCTAACCGACCATGAGATGCGCGAAAGCGGCAGAATGGGTGTTTCAGTGATATGAGTCGACATAGCAAACTCCTTCTAAAGCCGGGCCAACCATAAGCCCGGCTGGCGTGTGGAACCTGCAACGTTCGCTTCTACCGGCAGCTTGCACCCACCGCAAGGGAAGAAATATAAACGCCGGCCCCTGGGTCGGGGCCGGCGTTGCCAAACCGAATAAGACGGAGGTTCCGGCCCGCGACGGCGCAACTCTGTTCTGCCAGGGCAGATTCCACCGACTTCAGTGTAGCTCCCAAAGGTAGAGAGGCGGGTATAAGCGGGTTTCAAAACGGTGACAATCGCAGCGCCCGCCTGCTCTCCTGGCACACTCCGTGCAATACTCTAAACGTGGGCCTCTACCGTCCCCTGTAACTACTTTGTATCTGCTAACCGGTATAACACTACCGGAATGGCGATGCCTCTTCCTCGGTCGCCCATTCTCCGGATCCCGTACAATACAAGAAACACCCTGGTCTAATGCCTTATAATGAAAGTAGCAAAAACAATGGAGTTTTCGCCATGATGACAAATAAACAATCAGAAAACGCGCAACTCTCTACCGGTCTGCGCATATCCGGCCATATACCACCGGAATATGAGGCGATCCTTACACCAGAGGCCCTCTCATTCGTGGAAACCCTGGTGCGCGAGTTCGAGCCGACCCGCGACGCCCTTCTCAAGAGACGAGAGGAGCGCCAGCCCGAAATAGACGCGGGCCACCTCCCCGATTTCCTCCCGGAAACAGCCTCCATCCGCGAAAGCGATTGGCATGTCGCCCCCGCACCCTCCGACCTCCAGGATCGCAGAGTGGAGATCACCGGTCCCTCCGGTGACCGCAAAATGGTGATCAACGCCCTCAATTCGGGTGCCAGCGTCTTTATGGCCGATTTCGAAGACGCCCTCTCGCCCACCTGGGATAACGTGATCGGCGGCCAGATCAACCTGCGTGACGCGGTGCGCCGCACCATCACATTCACCAACCCCGATGGCAAGGCATATAGCCTGAACAGGCACCCCGCCGTTCTCATGGTACGCCCGCGCGGCTGGCATCTCGTCGAAAAGCACATTACCCTCGATGGCAGGCCGATCCCCGGCGGCCTTCTCGACTTCGGCCTCTATTTCTTCCACAACGCCCGGGCCCTCCTTGAGCGCGGCACCGGCCCCTACTTCTACCTCCCCAAGCTGGAAAGCCACCTCGAGGCCCGCCTCTGGAACAGCGTCTTCGTGCGCGCCCAGCAACTTCTCGATATCCCTCACGGCACGATCAAAGCCACCGTCCTCATCGAAACGATCCTGGCCGCCTTCGAGATGGACGAGATCCTCTACGAACTGCGCGACCATTCCGCCGGCCTCAACTGCGGGCGCTGGGACTACATCTTCTCCTGCATCAAGAAGTTCCGCAACCTGCCCGACTTTATCTACCCCGACCGTGCCCAGGTAACCATGACCACCCACTTCATGCACTCCTACTCGCTCCTGGCCATCAAGACCTGCCACCGTCGCGGTGCGCACGCCATCGGCGGCATGTCGGCCTATATACCGGTCAAGAACGCCCCCGAAGAGAACGAGCGCGCCATGGCCCAGGTCCGCGCCGACAAAGACCGCGAGGCAGGCGACGGCCACGATGGCACCTGGGTGGCCCATCCCGGCCTCGTTAGCGTGGCCCTCGAAGCCTTCAACCGCGATATGCCAACTCCTAATCAGGTCAACCGCCAGCGCGACGATGTGCAGGTGGCCCAACCCGACCTGCTCGCCGTCCCCGACGGCACCATCACCGAGGGCGGCCTCCGCACCAACATCAGCGTTGGCGTGCAGTATTTGGCAGCGTGGCTCAACGGGTCGGGGGCGGTCCCCATCAACAACCTGATGGAGGACGCCGCCACCTCCGAGATCAGCAGGGCGCAACTCTGGCAGTGGATACACCACCCAAAGGGCATCCTGCAAGATGGCCGCAAAGTGACGGCGGACCTCTTCCGGGAGACTTTGCAAGACGAGCTAAACAAGCTAAAGTCAGCAGCGGGCGAAATAGCCTACGAGGCAGGCGGCTACGAGCAGGCAGCCCGCCTCTTCGATGAACTCACAGTCAACGACGCCTTTATAGAGTTCCTCACTCTCCCCGGCTATGCCCTGATGAACTAACCGGTAGTCTGTGATAATAGCCGCTCCTATTCTGACTACCTACTACCGACAACAAGGAGGCAAACCATGTTCAACGGCGACGTGGTAGAACTTATCAAAGACTGGGATAACAACCCGCGCTGGCAAGGCATCACCCGCCCATATTCGGCGGAAGATGTCGCCAAGTTGCGCGGCAGCATCCATATCGAGTATACCCTGGCCCGCATTGGCGCGGAGCGTCTCTGGAGCCTCCTCCACAACGAGCCATACGTAGCAACTCTGGGCGCGCTCACGGGCAACCAGGCCGTCCAGCAGGTCCGGGCCGGCCTCAAAGCCATCTACCTCAGCGGTTGGCAGGTGGCAGCCGATGCCAACCTGGCCGGGCAAATGTACCCCGACCAGAGCCTCTACCCGGCCAACAGCGTGCCCCAGGTGGTGCGCCGAATCAACTCTGCCCTCCAGCGCGCCGACCAGATCGACCACTCCGAGGGGCGCAACGCCACCTACTGGTTCGCTCCCGTTGTGGCCGATGGCGAGGCAGGCTTTGGCGGTCCCCTCAACGTCTTCGAAATGACCAAGGCCATGATCGAAGCTGGGGCGTCGGGCGTCCACTTCGAGGACCAACTCGCCTCCGAGAAGAAGTGCGGCCACATGGGCGGCAAAGTGCTCCTCCCCACCCGCCAGGCCGTGCGCAACCTCACCGCTGCCCGCCTCGCCGCCGATGTCATGGGCGTGCCAACCCTCATCGTGGCCCGTACCGATGCCAACGCCGCCACTCTTATCACCTCCGACATCGACCCCTACGACGCCCCCTTCATCACGGATGAGCGCACCATCGAGGGCTTTTACCAGGTGCGACACGGCCTCGACGCCGCCATCGCCCGCGGCCTCGCCTATGCGCAGTACGCCGACATGATCTGGTGCGAAACCTCCGAGCCGAACCTGGAGGAGGCCCGACGCTTCGCCACCGCCATCCACGAGCGCTTCCCCGGCAAGCTCCTTGCCTACAACTGCTCCCCCTCCTTCAACTGGAAGAAGAAGCTCGACCCTACAACGATAGCCCGCTTCCAGGACGAGCTAGGCGAGATGGGCTACAAGTTCCAGTTCGTGACGCTGGCTGGCTTCCACACCCTCAACCACGGCATGTTCAGCCTCGCTCACGGCTACCGCGACCGGGGCATGGCGGCCTACTCCGAGCTACAGGAGGCCGAATTCGCCTCCGAGGCCGATGGCTACAGCGCCACCAAACACCAGCGCGAGGTCGGCACAGGCTACTTCGATGAGGTCGCGCAGGTGATCTCGTCGGGCCAATCGTCCACCACGGCCCTGGCCGGAAGCACCGAGCAAGAGCAGTTCCATTGATAAACTCCCATCGGGACTGACCGGCTATATACCCAAAGGTCCACTCTCTTTTGAATTGTGTGGCGGCTCCAGACGAGCCGCCTTTTCCCTGCCCCTATTAACTAAATGACATTGGCAGGCCAAATCTGGACACGTTCAGACCCGTACTTTTGGGGGATTTTTCGGCGAAATTTCCACCAACCACTTGACAACGCTAATTGCGCGCAGTATATTTAGTTAGGCTAATACTTAATTTACCTAACTAAATAATATGGACCTAGAACTGACAAGCGAAAACGCCACCGCACAAAAGCTCCTGGAGACCTTTGGTCGCTTCAGGCGGCATGGCTGGCGGCAGGCGCCTATCGAGGACCTGACCCCAAGTGAGATGGCCCTCCTTTTTGCCATCAAAAGGACCATCCAGGAAAGCGGCACGGGCGCGAAGGTATCTGATCTGAGTGCCTTACTCAGCGTTGCACCTCCAACGGTCACCCAGCAGCTAAACAGCCTGGATGCCAGGGGTTACATCGCAAGGCATATAGATCCCGACGACAGGCGCGTGATCCGCGTCACCGTTACCGAGAGCGGCGAAGAGATTATTCGGAAAGCCCACCACGCATTTATAGAGTCCATAACCGGCCTTGTTGAATACCTGGGCGAGGCAGATAGCGAAACGCTGGCGGACCTTATGGAAAAGGTCTACACCTACTTCCAGGAAGCCTCCACGACACGAGGAAGATAGACCCGACCCCGCCTTGGCGGCAACACCTATTGCAACATTCCCACCTGAGAAACGTAAATCCCCTTGATCAAGCAGCAACAATTCTCCAATATCCGTCTAATGGAGTATTGACAACGCCTCTGCTCTGATCTATAGTAGCATAACGATATATCGCTACATATCACGATACCGTGTGAGGATAACCATATGATACAGTTATTCAAGTTCTTGAAACCATTCGCTATAGCGGTGGCAGCAATCCTAGTGTTCGTCTTCTTGCAGGCTCTCTCCGACCTGTTTCTACCCAGATTGATGGGTGACATCGTTGACCAGGGCGTTGTGAGGGGCGACACCGACTATATATGGCGCATCGGCGGCTTCATGCTGCTGGTAGCCGCAGGCGGGGGCCTTTGCTCGGTGCTGGCGACCTATCTTTCGTCGCGCACAGCCACCGGCTTCGGGCGGAACCTGCGCAGCCGGGTCTTTTCGACTGTAACGGGCTTCTCGCTCAATGAGTTCGACAAGCTGGGCACAGCCACTCTGATCACCAGGACCACCAACGACATCACCCAGGTGCAGCAGGTCCTCATCATTATTATGCGCATGATGATCTACGCCCCACTTATGATGATCGGCGGTATCATCCTGGCCATATCCACCGATGCTACCCTCTCGCTCTTGCTGGTGGTGGTGCTGCCTGTGCTGGCCGCGGCCATTGCCCTCATCGCGACAAGGGCCGTTCCCCTCTTCCGAGCCATGCAGAAGAAGCTGGACAAAGTGAATCTGGTGCTTCGCGAGAATCTCACGGGCATCAGAGTGATCCGGGCTTTCAACCGCACTGACTATGAGAAGAAGCGCTTCGGCGTGGCAAACAACGACCTCACCGAGACCGCCATCAAAGTCAACAGGATTATGGCCTTGCTGATGCCGGTGCTCCTGCTCATTATGAACTTCACATCGATCTCCATCATCTGGTTTGGCGGCATCAGGATCAACGACGGCGATATGCAGGTGGGCGCGCTGATAGCGTTCCTCCAATATGCTATGCAGATCATGTTCTCCCTGCTGATGCTTTCGATGCTGTTCGTGATGGTGCCACGCGCCCAGGCTTCGGCGGTCAGGATCAACGAGGTCCTCAACATGACCACCGAGATCAACGATCCCGCAACCCCCAGGGCCCCTACCGCCGAGAAGGGCGTGGTCGAGTTCCGAGATGTCACCTTCAGCTACCCCGGCGCGGAGCAACCCGCTCTATCCGACATCTCATTCACAGCCAATCCCGGCGAGGTGGTCGCCATCATAGGCGGCACAGGCTCCGGCAAGTCCACTTTGATCAACCTGATCCCTCGCTTCTACGACGTGGACAGCGGGGCAATCCTGGTAGACGGTGTAGACATAAGGGATATGTCGCAGGAAACCCTGCGCGCCAAGATCGGTCTGGTAGCCCAGCAGGCCATCCTCTTCACCGGCTCGGTCACCGACAATATCAAGTTCGGCAAAGAGGACGCTTCCGAAGAGGATGTAACGCAAGCCGCCGAGACCTCCCAGGCTATGGAGTTTATCTCCAACATGAAGGACGGGTTCGATTCGGTCATTTCACAGGGCGGCACCAACGTATCGGGCGGCCAAAAGCAGCGTCTCTCGATAGCACGCGCCCTCGTCAGGAAGCCTGAGATATACCTGTTCGACGATAGCTTCTCGGCCCTCGACTTCAAGACCGACGCCAAACTGCGCGCAGCATTGAAGACCGAAACCGCCAACGCGACGATGATTGTAGTGGCCCAGAGGGTAAGTACCGTACTGGATGCCGACAAGATAATAGTGCTTGAGGAAGGCAGGATCGCCGGCATAGGCAACCACAGACAGCTTATGAAGACCAGCGAGATATACAGAGAAATCGTAGCTTCGCAGCTCTCCGAGGAGGAAATCGCAGCATGAGCGCGCAACCTAAAGACAACAGAAACCCGGCGCAACAGGGCAACGCCCCCGCCGGCGGACCACCACCCCAGGGCGGAGGCATGAGGCCCGGCGGCGGGCCTGGCAGAGGCGGCCCAATGGGCGGTATGCTGTCCATGCCGGTCCAGAAGCCCAAAGACTTCAAGGGCACCGGGCGCAGGCTCCTTGGATACCTGAAGCCATACAGAATGCAGCTAGTCGTTGTGCTGCTGGCGGCGGTGATCAGCACCGTATTCACCATCGTCGGCCCCAAGATCATGGGCGAGGCGACCACCAAGCTCTTTGAGGGCCTGATGGCTAAGGTACAGGGAGTGCCGGGCGCGTCTATAGATTTCGGCGGCATCGCCACGATCCTGCTGGTAGTCGCCGGGCTATACGTCATAAGCTCCATATTCAGCTACGTACAGCAATATCTGATGGCCGGCGTAGCTCAGAGAACCGTCTACGATATGAGGCGCGACGTGGACGACAAGCTATCTCGCCTGCCTCTCAAGTTCTTCGACGCCCGCACCCACGGCGAGATCCTGAGCCGGGTGACTAACGACGTGGACAACATCTCCGCTACGTTACAGCAAAGCGCCACCCAGTTGATCACCTCTCTCTTGTCGATCGTCGGTGTGATCATCATGATGCTCACAATCAGCTTCTGGCTGACCCTGATCGCGCTGGTGACTGTGCCCCTCTCGATGTTCATCGCCAGTTTCGTGGCCCGCCGCTCGCAAAAGCTGTTTGCGGCTCAGCAGAAATCGCTGGGAGAGCTGAACGGCCACGTAGAGGAGATGTACACGGGACACAGGATCGTGAAGGTGTACGGTCGAGAAGAGGACTCGCTTGAGAAGTTCGACGTTATCAACGAAAGGCTGTACGACGCGGGCTGGAAGGCGCAGTTCATCTCGGGCCTGATCATGCCTCTCCTCCAATTCGTGAACAACATCGGCTACGTGTTCGTGGCGGTGCTGGGCGGCATCATGGTCACGCAGGGCACGCTCCCTATAGGCGACGTGCAGGCATTCATCCAGTACTCCAGGCAGTTCTCCTGGCCGATCACTCAGGTAGCCAGTATCGCCAACGTGCTACAGCTGGCCGTGGCCTCTGCCGAGCGCGTGTTCGAATTGCTCGACGAGGAAGAGGAAGTGCCTGAGAGCGCCAACCCCAAGATCATCGAGTTCCCGCGAGGCGATGTGCGCTTCCAGGACGTGGACTTCCGCTACAAGGCCGATGTGCCTTTGATCGACGATATGAACATCGACGTCAAGTCGGGCCACACGATCGCCATAGTAGGGCCAACAGGCGCGGGCAAGACCACCCTGGTCAACCTCCTGATGCGGTTCTACGAGATCGACGGCGGAAAGATCAGCGTAGATGGCGTGGATATCCGCGATATGAAGCGCGGCCAACTGCGCAACATTTTCGGTATGGTGCTGCAAGATACGTGGCTGTTCAACGGCACGATTCGCGACAACATCGCCTACGGCAGGCCCGAAGCCTCCGAGGAGGAGATTGTGGAAGCCGCGAAGATGGCCCACGCCGACCACTTTATCCGCACCCTGCCCGACGGCTACGATACGGTGCTGAACGAGGAAGCGTCGAACATCTCGCAAGGGCAGAAGCAGTTGCTTGCCATCGCCCGCGCGGTGCTCGCCAACCCCGCTATCCTGATCCTCGACGAGGCCACAAGCAGCGTCGACACCAGAACCGAGGTGCTCATCCAGCATGCTATGGAAGCGCTCATGGCGGGCCGCACAAGCTTTGTGATCGCCCACAGGCTCTCCACGATCCGAGATGCCGACCTGATCCTGGTGATGAACGACGGCAGCGTGATCGAGAAGGGCACCCACAAGGAACTCCTTGCAGCGGGCGGCTTCTACGCCGACCTCTACAACAGCCAGTTCACAGGCGGCGCGCTCAAGCCTGAGCCGCAGCTGGCGATGGCAGCCGCCCCGGCGGCAGCCTCGTAACTTCCGGCAACAGATAACCTTGAAAGCCATGCCCATTTATGGGCTGTGGTTCGGCTGATAAAAGGTTGCTCATAGTCTCTCCTTTGTCGCATAATTGAAGTAACGTGGAAGCTAACCAATGCTACACGCCACTATTGCCTTCGGGTAGTAGTCCGCACTTTGATAATGCAAGATGTTAGCGGGTTGTTGCACGAAACCCTTGTGCAGCGTAAAAGCATCTTAGGTGTCTCCTATAGTGCAACCTTAATGGCATATGGATGAGTATGCATCGGTGCAAAACCGTAGAAGCTGCTGGCGTTTACGCCATGCGGAGTCATCACCACTCCACCCAATCACCCTCGGGGTGTACCCACACCGAAGTGGCAGGCGGCCCCGCGAACATCTTTTGCACACCTTCCATGAACCCCGGCTGAGAATAGTACTCGCCCATTCCCGCCGGGCTGATCCACATATCCACAGCGAAAAGCTCCAGCGCCTGCGGAGAATCCGGTGAGGCCATCCGCACATATACTTCGTGCGAAATATCGCCCGCCCTCCTCGCCTTGTTCACCTCACCGCTCACAATCGCGTTGTGAGCCTCCCGCGCATCCTCAATCGAGCGCACCGTCCCGCGCACCACCGCAACGATTCGCTCGTTCTGGCCGTATGGCGCCGGCAGGTGGTAACTGAGAAAGCCCGGAGCGGGTGCCCACACTACAGGGTCGCGCTTGCTGAAGATCTGCCCGGCCTGCTCCTGCACTGTCGGGTTGGCGAAGAACTGCCCAAGCCCATCCATGCTGTTCCACACGTCCAGGATAAGGAACTCGCCCGGCTCGGACCCAGGCCAACCCGCCGGTACATACACCATGTGGCTCAGGTCGCCTAGCGCCTGTGCAGCCGCCACATTTTGGGGCGCTCCCGCCGTCGAGTTATGCACCTGGCGGGCGTCCTCCAGCGTCGCGGGGGCAAGCTCGCCGCGAATCGTAAGGAGATACCACGGTAAGTTCTGCGGCCCGTTTGCCGTTTCCTGAGAGTTGTCCATTGCTTACTCCTTTGCGTCATTCAGAACGATCCATGACTTGCGTCATCAAATAAGACGGCAAAGAAGCGCAAAACTAATCGGTCAACTCTTCAAATCCTCAAATCTCCAACGGCAGCCCAAAACCACGGAAAAGCCCCTCGTCCACAGCCAGGAAGTCGTCCACCTGAGCGACCTCCCCTCCGGCGATAGTGAGCACCTGCAAAGCGGCAGCGCGATATGGCCCACCCTCACCCCGCTCATAGACGGCGAAAGCCGGGGCACCGTTAGCCCGCGTGGCGACAAGCCTGAAACGACCTTCATCGCCACCACCGAATAGGGTAGCCGCGATAAACCGCCGTATAGCCTCGCGCCCGCGATACCACGCCCGCGACGGCGGCATAGTCAGCACCGCGTCGTCGCGCAACAGCGCGATAAGAGCCGTCAGATCGGCGGCTTCCCAGGCGGCCACGTACTTATCGAGCAGTGACGCCAGGTCCGCATCCGAGGTGGCCGCCACCGAGGCGGGCGACCTCCCCTCCCACTCCCGCTTCATCGTGGCCCGCGCCCTCTGTAGCGCGCTGTTCACCGCTTCCACGCTTGTATCGAGCAGGTGAGCCACCTCAGCCGCCCGCCACGCAAGCACATCCCGCAGGATCAGCACCGCACGCTGGCGTCCAGGCAGGCTCTGAAGTGCCGCGAGAAACGCCAGCGTGGTGGCCTCCCGCGCCTCGTACCGAGCCTCCGGGTTCGACGCCTGCCTCTCATCGACGAGCGCATCGGGCAGCGGTTCAAGCCACACGCGCTCGGTCGAGGGCACCGGCAGCGGATCTTGCGGGTCGGCGGGCGCGCCCAACGAAGTCGGCATTACGCGAGCCTGCCTGCCTCTCAGGGCATCCAGTGCCGTATTGGTCGCGATCTTGTAGAGCCACGCCCGCAAGGTGGCCCGCCCCTCGAACGAAGCCAACCCTCGCCAGGCGCGCAGCAGCGCCTCCTGCAAAATATCCTCAGCATCCTCCAGGGAGCCGAGCAGACGATAGCAGTGCACCAGCAATTCGCGCTGGTACGGATCGATCAGGCGCTGGAAAGCATCCTGGTCACCTACCGGGAGAGCAGCAAGGCGGAGTGTTGCATCCGCGCTATTGGTCTCAATCATTGGCTTTTGTATGCTCAGTCTATCACCATACAAAGGATAAAACAATATGCGGTTCCAATCGCAAGTGACCTTCCACAAATAGCACAAATGTTCAAAACTCGCGCTCGATTCCCTTGACATCCGTAAGCAGGGGATCTATGCTACTTTGGTAGAACAAAGGTTCCATAAATAGCTGCCCATTCCTCGGGAGAGACGGCAGATCGGAGATGCACGGATGGACTCCAACACCGCACGAAACCAGGTTACACGCGCCTCTACCCTTACCCAACCTGGCAGCAGGCCCAGCCCCCTTACCCGCAGGCCAACCGCCCGCCGCCTCGTCACCATCTTCAGGGGACCGAGCAACAGCGGCAAGACCCACCTCGCCCTCTCGATGGCCGAGGCAAACGTTGGGCGCATCTGCGTCTTCGATACCGAGGACAAGACCCGCAACGTGATCGGCGTCAACGAGCGCTTCGACGCCATCGCATCCGACCCCGATACCCTCCTCGAAGATATCCAGTGGGCTATCGATCAGCAGGACGAACACGGCAACCCCATATACAGCGGGCTGGTGCTCAACTCCTGGAACGGCTATTTCGACGCCCTCTATGGCCGCGCCATCGAGCTTGCCGAGCAGCAGCGCGGCGAGGGGGCCAAGCTCAATACCAACGAAGTGGACGTGCTACAGACCAAGGCCAAAAAGGTGCTCGATCTCCTCTGCCGCGTCAGCCGCCGCTGGGTCGCCGTCACCGAGCACGCCGTCCCCCAGGGTCAGGAGCGCGACGAGAACGAGGCGGGCCAGCTTATCATTATGACCATCGGCGGCACCGACTACTACTCCGACGTGACCTTCACCCTCTCCCTGATGCTAGGCGACGACTTCCGCGCCAGGCGCATCGCCACCGTCTCCAAGACCAACGTAGGCCACCTTTACCCGTTGGGCCGCAAGATCGAGAACCTCGAATTCCGCCAGTTGGTCAGAGAGATCAACGCCCAATCGCCCAT
The DNA here is from genome assembly GCA_963797095.1 of uncultured Chloroflexia bacterium. Classification (GTDB taxonomy): domain Bacteria; phylum Chloroflexota; class Chloroflexia; order QHBQ01; family JADMIH01; genus JADMIH01. Next base: position 689,432 of record CAWCNY010000003.1, read on the forward strand.
CAAGCAGGTCGAGGCCCCACCCCCGCCCGCGCAGGACGATGAGCTTTGCGAGCCGCAGGCGCCCGCCATAACCCTCCGCGATCTCCTCGACAAAGCTGAAGAATACGGCATCGCCGAGATCCATATGACCAGAGCAGCAGCCCGCTACTGCGACGGCAAGCGCCTCAACCGGCTCGACCCTTCCGAGATCGAGTTCCTCTACGACCGCCTGGTGGCCTCCCGCGAATCCAACCCCGACGAAGACCCCGCCCCCTCCTCGGAATCAACCACCCCTACTGCAGCAAAGCCAAGAACCCTGCACGCCGTGGTCGCAGATATGCCCGAAGTAGTGCCCACCGAACCCGCCACGCGCGCCCCCAATGGCCGCTCCAGGGCATAGACAAAGAGCTAATCTGAATAAATCACGCACCTTGAGAGCAGGTTCGCAGACCTATAATCTATTTCCGAAATAGCAGGCCTGATTTAGGTCGGCTCCTCTTCCTCGTCCGATTGCCTGGGCCACCGCATCCTGCCATGCAAGACCCGCAAGATCACAACCACACCGGCCAGGCTATCCACCGTATAGATCACGACATGAGATGTACCTGCAATCACCAACTCACGTGTGCCCTCCACGCGTCCTGCACGTCCCAAATGTGGATGGTCTGAAAGCAACCTGACGTTGCGCCGTATCGCCGCAGAAGCGCTGAGAGCAGCATTAGGATTACGATCCCTTAGATACTGGATGGCTCCCTTGAAATCCTGTAGAGCTTCCTCGCGCCATATGATCTTCATGGCCGCAGGTCGGCCCTGATGTCAGCCTCAAGTTGCTCAATCTCCCCTTCTACTTGCTCATGCGAAACCAGCTTTGCATTTCCCGACCGATAATCCGCCAAAGCCTCATTGATAGCCTCAACTTGCCAGGCTTGCTCTTCAACATAGCTTTTAATTGCCTGCTCGATTACCCATGCTTTGGACCGATCCAGCGAATCCGCGAGCGCTTCTATTCTTTCGAGAAGGTCATCTTCCAAACGCACTGAGGTTACTTTTGCCATGATTGATCTCCCGAAGCTGTTAGTCACGTGTAATTACTTGTAGTATATTGTAATACATTGCATCTATCAAGGCGTCTTTATGAAGTGAGCCGAAATTAACCCAACCTGTTCCCCTCCCCATAAGGCAGCACCTCTATCATCTCGCCTGCCTCCAACCTCCTCTTCAGGTCGGCCCAGTAATCGGCAGTAAATAGCTCCCCGTGGTGCTTGTAAAACACCGCTTTCAGGCCCGGCGGTAACCCCAGGAAAGTGTGCAACTCCTCCGGGAAGACATCATTCTCCCCCACCGAGAACCACGGCTCAGGCGCATAAGCGTCGAACTCATCAAAATCATCGTCGTTCCCTCCCGCCTGCGGCATCACCCTGAAGTTACAATCCGTCAGCAGGCACAGCTCATCGTAATCGTAGAACACGATCCTCCCATGCCGCGTCACCCCGAAATTCTTGAGCAGGATATCGCCTGGAAAGATGTTGGTGGAGGCAAGGTCCTTGATCGCGTACCCGTACTCCACCACCATCGGGCGCGCCACCTCGTCACTCACCTCCCTCAAGTAGAGGTTGAGAGGCACCAGCCTGCGCTCCGTGTACATATGCTCGATAACAACGCTATCCCCTTCCACCCGCACCGTGCGCGAGCACGTTTCAAGCAGTTCATCCAGCAAAGCAGGCTCAAACCGGTTCTTGTCGAACCGCAAATGCTCGAACTCCTGCGCATCCACCAGCCTGCCACCCCGGTCGTGCTTGAAAACCAGCGCGTAGCGGTTACGCACCTCCTGGCGCGTCGTGCGCTTCGGATAATCAAACGTATCCTTTATAATCTTGAACACCAGGTCCGACGAGGGCAGCGTGAACACCTGCATCACCATCCCCCGGTCGCCCTGCGCCATCTCGAAGCGGTCGCTTGAGCTAGCCATGTGCGCCATCAGCCGCCTGTACCGCTCGGTCTTCCCGTGCTTGTTGTGACCGATCGAGATATATAGCTCGGCCACCGGCTTGAGAGGCATTATGGTGCGCAGGAACCGCACAAGCGCGTGCGGGCGCTCGGTATCAACGTGAAAATACTCCCTGGCGAAGCTGAACAAAATACTAACGTCATCTTCGTCCATAAGCACGGCGTCCACCCACACGCCACCCTCGTCGTTTGCCAGCGAGATCACCAGCGGTATGTAGCGCGCCTCGCTCCCCGCCTTTACCGCTTTGGCGCGGCCCACCAGATAAGCCCTTTTGCCCCGGTAGAAGATCGGCCTGGTGATCTCAAGCACCCCCAACTGCCGCCCCCACCCCATACCGGCCAACTGGGCCTCGATTCTCGCAGCAGCCGCCGCCGAATCCCCCTCCAAATCTCGCCAACCACACCGGAACCTGCACGACCACAACAACTCCCGGATCAGAGCCGTGGTGTTCCCCGCGCTACGAAAAGTGACAAACACCGGCCAGCCGGAGGGCGGTGGGGTGGGAAACTCCGTTCCCATGAACTCGATGCTCGTGTCAATGCCAGCGATACCCGCCGACCGGGCTTCGCGTATCATCACCGAATTATAGAAGCTCTGGGCTATATCAAAATCATCTCGCTCGTGAATGTACTGCGTGTACTCATCCTTGATCGCCGCCAGCAGAGCGTAGTCACCTCCATGCTCACCCAGCAGCGCCCGCAACGCTTCCACCGCGTTGAGCACATACACCCCATACAGGTCAAGCCGGTCTTCGGCATCTCGGTGCAAACCATGCCAGTCGCACCGCTCAAACCGGTCCCTGGCGCGGGCGGTTACATGCTTGAACTCGACGTGGTAGTGCGCGAATGTCTCAGCAATCAAGCTGGCTGCATTGCTCGCCAGCTCCCTCTTCATGTTGTCGCCGTTGCCAGGTTGCTGCATCACAATTGACCTCTACCCACACAGACCTGCTCGCAGAAGACTTGCCTTTAAAGGCATTTTACCACACGCCTGCTGGCACGATTTGTGCAGTATTATACATTGATTGGATATCAATCCACACACAACATCCAGAACGATATCCAAGAAGGAGGTTCGATTAATGGCAACAACTACATGGAGAGCACACACCAAACACGGGGATCTTGACACTTCAGACCGCGACAATCTCCCTGATAGCGTGTACGCATTCCCCAAGCAGCGCAAAGAACCGCTGACCGATGCATCGCATGTGCGTAACGCCATCGCCCGCTTCGATCAGGTAGAGGATGTGTCGGATACAGACCGCGAGCAAGCTTTCGCCAACATTAAGAAGGCCGCCGACCATTACGGCGTAGACATGGAAGTCGATAGCTGGCGCGATCTCGGCAAGCCGAGAAAATAGCTATATTTGGGGTGCAAAAAGACCTGGCGGATAGGCCGCCAGGTCTTTTTGCACCCTTACAGCCTGCTACTCGATCGGATAATGCGCATCCACATGCACCTCGATCTCCTGTGGATCGAGGTCTTGCATCGACGCTGGAAGCGTCAGGTCAAGCTCGGTGTGCACCGTTTCATCCTTTTGCAGGTCAACATCCCTCATCTCCTGTGCCAGCACGCTCCCCGTAGTACGCTCCACCAGTTCCACCTCAAGCTCAACTGTTCCCCCGCCCGGCCCCGCGTTGGCAAGCGTAACATCCACCTTGTAAGGCTCGCTCGAACCGGCAGCTGGCGCATGCACCGAGTAATCCTGCACCACGGGCTTTGGCCCCAGGCACCCAACAAGCAACATCGCCAGCATGGGCAACATCAGCACACAAACGACTTTTCTCATGATCGACCTCTGGCAGCAGCAGCTACCTTGATGGCAGCCAGGGCGGCCACAGTACAAAGAACAGAACAATAAGCAGCACCGCCATCATCACGAACGCGGCGCACCCCATCGTAACCAGTGGGTCCGCGCGGTTCTCCCGCCGCGTCAACTGCATAAAACTGAGCGGCTCGGGCAGCACAGGCACGCTCCACTCCACCTCATACTCGACATCCGGCAGCAGGCACTCGTTGCGTAGCACAGGCACCAGGGTACGTAGCTGCTCGCCTATATAGTCCCTATCCTCCTGTGTGATCTCAAGAGTGGGCCACACTCGATAAGACGCCTCACTATCCAACTTCTCCTCGTTCCCGGCGATTACCCTCGCCAGGTTATGTTCCAGGTTCTGAAACGCCTGCACCATCCGGTAATAAGCCGCTGCCTTGTCTTCATCTATCGTTGACCATTGCGAGATTTGCAACCGAGCCTGCCCGTCGCGCTTCTGCAACACATGCTCCAGTTGATCCACCAGAAACTCAAATATAGTGTTGTTCATCTCGCCTTTGAGGCTGTGGTACTTGGCCTCAACGCCGTTAAGCTCTATCTCTCCCAATTTGCCTGTACTATCGCCAATAACCCACCTGATCGGCTCGTGCGGCTTTCCTTCCAGGTATATTGTCTGGTCAAAATAGGCTGCCTTGGCGTCATTGCTAATACCAAGAGCCTCATGCTTCCGCTGCTCTACTTTCTCTCGCGCGGCGGCACCCCTCGCCCACAGCAGGGGCATATTCAACCAGAGCAGCCGTAGCGCCCCCACAAAACCCCCGAATGTGGATACAAGGTAGTAGGCCGCCAGCACCATCACGATCAACAAAACCAGCGTCTCCACATTGGAGCGCTGGGTCAGCGTCACGAAGAACTGCACTCGCCACACGATGGCGACGATTATGGCAACCGACAGCAAATTGAGCGCCAGATAGATAACCGCCATCCACCTCACGCGGGCGGCGTATCTATCCGGCGTCTCAGAAACGTGCTCCTTTATCAGCTTTTCTGCTAAAGCCATACAACATGATCGTTCAGTGTTAGGCGTTCAAGTTCAGGTGCTCGTGATTTTCCCACCGTGAGCTTCCAAAATGGCCTGCACAAAATCGCGTTGCGTATCGTCAACACTTATGGTGACGGTCGCGCCCTCGCCCCTGGCAGGCGGTAGGCCGCTATTGGCGCTGTGCCCCTCAAGCGTGCCGCGCTCCCCTGTCCCACTCTCTTGCGCTGCGCCCTCTCTCGCTTCGGGAGAATCGGGGTTGAGACCACCAGGTTGGTCGGGAAAGTCGGTGTATATATCCTCGTCCGCGTCCTCCGAGGCGTCGTTGCGGCGCACCATGTCCTGGTCAGCAGGCTCCACCTCGTCATAGCCTGTCTTCCTTATTCCCAGGCGCAGGCCCCCACCCAGAGGCTCATCGGGAGGAATATCAGGATCAAGCACAACGGGCACATCGCTGCCCATTGCGCCTTCGCCAACCATATACGCTTCCGTAGTGGATAGGTCTTCGTCGTTGGGAAGTTCTTGCGATACGCGATATGTGCCGGACGTGCCCATCTCCTGGCGCGCGATGCCATCCGCCGCGATCATGGCTGAGGCGGCATCGTCATCGGCCCGCCAATCCTGTATCGTAATGCTGATATCGGATGGCGAGATATCCTGCCCACGCAGTTCCGATACAGCGGCCTGCGCATCTTTGGGGTCATCAAAGACGGCGGTCACCGTCCAGGTAACGGGCCGCGTCCCTGAAGCGCCTGTGCTATCGCTCATCTTCGTCCTCCGGGGGCAGGTTCACCATACCCGGCGCGAACATATCCATCTCCGAGGGCGGATCAGGATGCCCGAACTCGCGCTCGTCATAAATATCCAGGTCAAGGTTATCGCCGGGCTCAGGCACCGCCGCGCGCCATGTGCGGTCGGCCAGCGCGTCAGCCTCCGCCTCCAATTGCAGAGTATCCTCACCTGTGCCGCCGCCCGCCCCGCTCCCCGACAGCAGAGCGCCCTCGGCACTCGGTGACTCCATATTTTCTCCTGGGTTGCGGTCGCGATCCAGGGGCCAGTTGGGCCTTCCCGCGTCGGTGTCGCGCCACTCGTCGGGCCCAGCCGTGTCCGACTGGTCGGCGTATATTTCCGCCCCTTGCTCCCTCAATCGTGTCTCTTCTGCGCCCTCTCGCGCTCGCAACAGATCTGCCGTGCTTATCTCGCCCGCCTGCTCTTCATAGGTTTCTTCGAGGGCGGGATTATCGCTGCCGGCTCCTGAACCGCCCGCCACCTTATCGCCCCCGCCTACTCCCTGTCCATCCTGTCTATTCTGTCCGTTCTGAGCGTCCATGATTCAGCCTCCTTTTCGAGACATTACATAGCCAAGCGACCACCCGTCGGCAGCGCCCGCCAGCACGCAGCTTATCAGTAGCAACCAGATATTGAGCGAGTTCACGACATCGCTGTTAACAAACCTGAGCAGCACAAGAAACGCCGCCAACCATACAAAGATACCATAAATAGCCCCGAAAAGTCCCTTGCTGATACCAAGCCTGTAGACAATGGGCAAATACGAAATAAACCCGATCCCTGCCAGCGCAAATATCGCCAGCATCAACAGCGCCCCCACCACGAAAGGCATGCCGAGTGTGGTTGGCGCGGTCTGCGCCGTGCCTGAGCCGCCCGTAAATATGGAGCCTATACGCGACACACTGTAGAGAAGATCGCCCGCCCGTGTGACCGCATCCACAAGAAAGGTCACTACGATGAAGACGAAGCCGCCTATCAGGCCGGAGCTAAGACCTTCAATAAGCTTCGTGGAGGTCTTTTTGGGTTGGTATACGCGGGCCATTGGGGGTCCTCATGTTGAAATAGGGTTAGTACGACGAGGGGCGAAGAGCGAAGAGTTTTCACCCTTCGCCCCTCATGATCGTTGCCCGAGAAATGCTTACGACCTGTCGTAAGTGTCTCGGTAAGCGGTATCGTTCACATCGGTGTTGACCGTATCATCGGCAACATCCTCGGCGGCATCACTTACACCTTTGCCCGCCGCGCCACCTATAGCGCCACCGATCGCGCCACCTACGCCCATCCCAACAGGGCCACCGATAGCACCCAGGGCCGCGCCCGTAGCCGCGCCTGCCGCCCCACCTGCCGTGGCACCCGTTGTGTCGGCAGCAGTATCGCCGGCGGTGTCATCGTTCTCGGCGAGAGCGCCTGCGCCCGCGCCTGCCGCCCCGCCAATCACGGCTCCAAGGCCGGTCCCGAGAGGGCCCGCAACAGCGGTGCCGATGGCCGCGCCTGCCGCCGCGCCGCCAAGACCCGCGGCGGCTTCAGTCCCAACACCCTCGTCATGGCCGCCACCCTGCCGTACCGTGGTTGTGGTGCCGTAGCGCCAGTTAGGGTTGTTGTAATAGACGGCATCGTTGCGAATGTCGCGGGCGCCATTGGCGTTCATAATATCCAGCGCCAGTTGCTCGCTACCCGCCGGCACTCTGGCCGTGACAAGCACGCCTCCGCGTTCCACGCCGGTGCTGTAAAGTTGAGCTTCTTCTTCCGGCACGCCCACGTCAACCAGCGCGCCGATAATGCCGCCCGTGGCAGCCCCTATGCCTGCGCCGACCAGGGTGGAGGCGAGGGCCGTGCCAAGCGGCCCGGCAGCTACTACCGGGCCGATCCCCGGAATGGCGAGCGCGCCAACTCCAACCAGCAGCCCGGCCAACCCACCCAGAGCGCCTCCCGTTACAGCGCCCGTAGCTGCCCCACTTACACCCGTATCAACCACATCAGTTGTGGTTACAGCGGTGGGCGTGGTCGTATTTATTGAACGCATAGCCACACCAATGTCGTTTACGTTTACCCCACTATTGCGCAGTTGCTCCACCGCATTTTGTGCCTGAGTTGTGTTGTCGAATAGACCTATTACAGTTCCCATATCCTTGTATCCTCCTATCGTAGTACATAGATATCAGTAACGAGCTAAGATGCTGCCAACTCAGCGTGTCAGCCTCGCGGCCTTCTTCGTAATAAAGCACAATCCATGCCAAAACCGGGTGCGGCCGCTCCCGGCTATCGCAACCATCTGGGTGCCCTGCTATGCTTTATCGTTCCTTGCGTCGCATGAATGAGTTGCTGGAATTCATACGATCATAGGCACACAATGTTAGGGCGTCGCAAGGAATGCGCGCCTGAGACGATCAGCTACAGGTCAAAATACGTGAGGGCAGCATGGATTTTGAACATGGGCAACAGAGTACGACCAATAGAGAGCAGCACATGACCAAGCAGATCGCTGCTTTTCCTCCACCTATGACAGAACAGCAAGAGCGGCGCAGATATATCTACCTGGAGGTGCTTGCCATCCTGATCCTGGCTATATGCATCCTGCTATTGTGCGATCTGTTGGTGTTCGTCTTTCCCAGGCTCGTGCTGGGAGACTAAGATGGAACACCCCGGATCCTGGATCCAGACTAAAGGGTAGGTTTCTGCAAAAGGGGGTGCAGGCGGAACTGCCTGCTGGGGGTTTGGGGGTGTCCCCCACACTTTCCCCACCATTTACTCTCCACCCTCCACACAAATGTGGGGAGCCGAGGGCTTCGTGAGTAACCTGCATTCATCTCAGAAAAGCCGCCAGACAGAACCCGCCGGGCGACTCGCCTTGAAGCCGCCATAGGCCCAGCAGAGTGGGTAGAGCATAACAAGCCCCAGTAACCACAACGGATACATGGCCTGTAGGCTGGTGCCGTTCGGAGCGAATAACAGGCCAAGCAGCGCATAGAGAAACAGGTGAATCAGGTAGAAAAAGAGGGGGGCACGCCCAAAGGTAAGGAGAGGATGTAGCACTATCCTCACAACCTTCCCACCGCCGAGCACCCACGCCAACACCCCCAACAACAGCAGATCTGTTCCCAAAGTAAGCAACAAGAAGTCGTAGCTGGGAGGATATTTGGTCACGTTGAGAAACGCCACCCACCCATCACCAACGGGAGGGTGTGCATCGCCTATCCCAGGACCGCGCAGAATTACGAACAGCGCCAGCAGGAGCACCCCAAAGGGGGCCGACCGCGCAAGCGAAATGCGAGCCGAGAAGCGCGGTCTACTTTCCTGCACTCCCTCCGGGGCCACAACACGCGCAAAGGCCATCCCAAGCAAAGACACACCCAACCACGGCAGAATAGGATAGTAAACGTTAAGGTCCCCATTAGAGCCTGCCGTCAAAAAGAGTGCGCGCAAAGGGTTCAGCCGTTCGCCCGATCCTGGGTCCGCCAGCAAGAGGTTCGACACAACGATCAGGCCCAATCCCAGCGGCACCAAAAACCTGGGAGCAAGGCTAACAAGCACAGATCCAAACAGCAGCGCGCCTCCAAGCCCAGATAGCACGCCCATATACAGCGTGAACGAGTAGTTCGACCCGGAGGGCAGCGCGATAGGCCATGCCCTGTTCTCCACCAGCAATTGCAACGCAATAAGGAGCGCACCCCGCACCGCGATATGGCGGCGGATAGCGGCCTCGCTCCAACCCGTCCCCCGCCGCGAGGCCGCAAAGAGTGCCATACCCGTACCCATCAGGAAGAAGAAGCCGGGCGCGGCGAGATGCGTCACTACTCGCGTGAGAAAATCAAGCTCTGTGGGATACCTCGGAGGCGGAAGATACCAGAACTCGCCCGAACTGTGACGTTTGGAAATAAAGAAGTTGGCGTGGTCAAGCGCCATCACCACCATGATCAAACCACGCAACGCGTCGATTGGTGCGAGCCTGGCCTGGGCCATAGTCGTCGGATACTGAGCGCTCAATCCGGCATCAAACTCTTGCGAAAAAGCATTCCACGCCAATCGTAAACGCGGAAATCTCCCTGCGGAACATACCCGGCCTTCACATAATAATCAACCAGCCTCCGGTTATCTGCCCAGCAATCGAGCCACATGTCGGCTTTACTCTTCACAAGAGCGTAATTCTCGGCCCAGCGCAGCAGGTCGCGCCCGATACCACGTCCTGCCAAAGCACGGGAGGTGGTAAAGGCTTCCAGATAGTATGCAGGCGCAGGAAACCCCGGCAGCACGTCCCTCGCGTAAGCCGGTATCTCGTCGCTCAGCGCGACTGTGCCCACGGCTGCACCTTCCGCCCGCGCCATAAATAGCATGCCACGCGCAGCCCAATCCTCGAATCGCGCCTGGATGCGAGGCTGCTCAGAAAAAGGAGCACTACCCCACTGCCCGGCAATGCCCCGTTCCACCAGCCAGGCCACCGCCTCATCAAATAGAGCAAGAGCGTCCGCAACGTCGTCAATTGTTGCGACACTGATAAGGGCTTCTCCACAAGAGCCGCCGATCTGTTGGGGAAAGCTCACTTCGCGGGCCATTCCTTCCGGTTCTGCTTACGCATAATACACACCTGGGGGAGAAACGGTTCACGCCTCGACCAACCCCGTCAGGTCAGTACCTTGTCACACCCTACGGAAATAGCACGACGCTTCGACTCTCGGCAGAATCATAGGCATGCATCAGGATTTCGAGATCGCGCAGCGCCTCGGCAGGCGTCGATACCACAGATTCCCCGCGAGTGATCGCCTCGTGAAAATTCACAAGTTGATCGTAGTAGGAAGTGGCGTTATCGAAAGGAAAGTATTCGTCGTCCACCTCCGGTTGTGTGCGAAGACGCACGCTGTGATCGTCCATCAAGATCGTGCCCCTCGTCCCGAAGATAGAAGCCTGAAGAAAGGGCGTGTCATCGCCCATCACCCCGCCGCAGAACAGCAGCCTGCCCAGCACCCCGCTCCTGAAGCGCAGGTTCAGCACGATCGTATCCATGCCGCTCAGATGCGGATGGATCAACTTGGTAAACGCCTGCACCTGCTCGGCCTCCCCGCCGATCTCGCGCAGGAAAGCCGCATGATGCACCGAGGCATCGGTGATCGACCCGCCCCGGTACTGGCTATCCTGCCGCCAGGGCGTCGATGCAAACCCCTTCGTTATATCCGTCCAGTAGTGCGCATTCACATCGACCAGGAAGAGGTCCCCGATCCGCCCCTCGCGAATCCATTCGCGTGCCTTCTGAACATCCCGGCGGTAATGAAAATGCTCGGCAACGGCAACCACCAGCCCGCGCGCCTTCGCAAGCGTCTCTACCCCTGCGGCCACCTCCCGCGCCTGCGCCGTATTAGAGCCTATAGGCTTTTCGCACAAGGTATGCTTACCTGCGCGCACACTCTCCAGAAAAATCTGCGCATTCAGGTGGATCGGCACTGTCACCAGCACGGCATCCACCACATCGCTGCCAAGCAGCTCACGGTAGTCAACGGTCCAGGGACAGCCCCCTGCCATCTCAGCGAAGCTGGAAGCCGACCCTTCGGTGGCCGAAGCCACCATAGCCACTCGAAAGCGGTCTCGCATCTTATCAAGAGCGGGCCAGTGAAGCACGCGTGCGGCGAGTCCCGCCCCGATAACGCCCAACCGAACGATGTCGTTCTTCGCGGGTTCCATGAAGCAAGTTTCTCCCTGTTGTTGTTTGTTCAGTTATATCACACGTCACTCGCCCGACCCTTATCTCCAGAATCCTGAATGCACTTCTTTAGAGCATAAGGAGCCGGAATGACACCCGCGGGTGTCATTCCGGCTCCTATAAATTCATTAGCCCGGCGCTAGCCGTTCACTATCTCTCCACCGTTCACGTGGGTCACCTGCCCCGTAACATAAGACGAATCGTCCTATGCCAGGTAAACGTAAGCAGGGGCAACTTCCGCAGGCTCGCCCGCCCGCTTGAGAGGCACATCCGAGCCGAACTTGGCAACCTCATCGGGCGGCGAGGTAGAGGGAATGAGAGGGGTCCATATAGGGCCAGGCGCTACCGCGTTCACCCGAATACCTTTATCAGTCAGTTGCTCCGAAAGTGAGCGGGTAAAAGCAACGATGGCCCCTTTGGTCGGCGAGTAATCAAGCAGACCCGGACTCCCTCGATACGCAGTCACTGAGGTTGTGTTGACTATAGCGCTCCCCTCATGAAGATGAGGCATGGCGGCTTTGGTCATTTGAAACATCGCGAATACGTTAGTGCGAAAGGTTCGCTCCAATTGCTCCGAAGTGATCTCCTCAATTTTCTTCTTGGGATGCTGCTCGGCGGCGTTGTTCACAAGGATGTCCAGTCTGCCAAGCTCTTTGACGGCGCGCTCAACCGCCTCTCTGCAATGCCCTTCATCACCGATGTCTCCCCGGATCAAAAGGCACTTGCGCCCCTCCTGCTCGACATCCCCCGCCGTGTCGCGAGCATCCTTATCTTCATTCAGATAACAGATTGCCACATCCGCGCCTTCCTTCGCGAAAGCAATGGCGACCGCGCGGCCTATGCCGCTGTCGCCCCCTGTGATGATGGCAACCTTCCCCTGTAGCTTACCGCTGCCCAGGTAATCGCGTTTCTCAGACTTCGGCCTGGGGGTCATCTCGCTTTCCACGCCGGGCTGCCGTACCTGATGTTGCGGCGGGCGCTGCGGCTGGCTCTCCCCCTGCTTCTTGCTCTTATCAGCTTTCATGGCGGCTAAGACCGCCTGCTTTAGCTGTGGGGATACAGCCGCCCTGCGTAGCCAGTCTGATTGAAAGTCTCTGCATAAAGTCCTCCAAAGGGGTATTATGTGTGTGACGGGTCAGCTAACCATTGCTACTCGCTACTACTGCCTTCGGGCCGTAGTCGCACTTTGACAGTAGGATAATGTAGTGGGTTTCAGCACCAAAATCTCGTGTTGAGTAAAACATATCGAGTGTCTCTCATGGTGCAAACCAATGGGCAGGAAGTGCCCAACGTAGAGATGTTCGTAAGAATACCGAAGCGTAGAAGCCCCTGAGTTTACTCATGGGGTATTTCACGAATAATTCCTCTGATGGCGGACGAGGGACGATAGATTAGTATCGTCCCTCGTCCGTTCCCTACCTCACCAACTGTGTGGCGACAGGATTGGGCGTATCCGTGGCCGTAGGCGGCTCCATATTCACCTCTGTAGCCGTGGCCGTGGCCGTAGGCGGCTCCATATTCACCTCTGTAGCCGTGGCCGTAGCTGTTTCCATGTTCACCTCGGTCTCTGTAGGCGGAGGTGTCAGTTCGTTCGCGCTGGTGGGTGTAGCCGTCGCGGTCTCCGGCGTGCCTGTAGCCTCAACGGTTTCGGTAGTCTCAGGCGTGCCTGTAGCGCCGGGGGTGCTCGGAAGCGCCGTGCCCGTTGGCGCGGGCATAGGCGGCGTAGGAGTGGTGATAACATCGGCTGGGCAGTAGCCGTAGTTGCGGTAACGCCAGTCGAAGTAGTGCTGGCCGATGTTAGCCATCTCAACCTGGAACCCTGCCTGGTTGCTCGGCACATAAGTAAGTGCGCGCCGCTCGTAAGCCTGGATCATGACATCAGTTAGCTGGCCCTGGATGGTGGCCTTCGCCCAGTAAGGCTCGCTGATCGGGTAGCCCGAAGCGTAGTTCCAGGGATTGATCAGTTGCTCTGTAACGATCTGGCCCTGGTCGTTCTTGACAGGCCCTGACGAGTTCAAGAAGTCCCAGAACACCTGCGGTATGTTGTGCTGGGTGGCAGGCTCGAAGTGGACGAGCTTCACGCCTGGCACATTGGCCTTGGATGGGTCGTTGCCCACATTGCCAACCCGGTCTATCGTATCCGTGGCACTCTGGCCCGTGCGATCAGGCGCGTCATGGTCGCCTGCCTGCGTATTCGACACGCCCTGGAAAGCGTAGTAAGTAGGGGCGGTCGTGTCGCCGAAGTCGCCCGACATCGGGATACAGGCCGGGCGATATTTGACAAAGTCGTTGTCGCCGACCTGGATGTACCCGCTGATAAGTTCCACCGTCAGCAGGCCGTTCGTAACAAAGAAGGACTGGCTGCGGTCGCCTTGTGGGTTATTAATCTCCATCCGGCTCTTGTCGAAATACTGGACAAGACGCTGGCTGTCTGCGCCCTGGTTGTACTGCTCAAGCAAGCCGGGGGTGTTAGGTCCTGGACCCCAGAACCATGTGCGTGCAATGCGGCCCTCGGCCACCAGCGAGTCTGTGCGATCCCATACTCTCCTGAAAGCAGAATCGGCGAATGGGAAATCACCCGTGCCGCCTGGCTCGTATACCGCGGATGGAACGGAAACGGTGGGCACCTCGCGCGTATTCGTAGCGACCATTGTGCTCGTAACTGTAGCCGTACCGGTCATTATAGACGTCTCGCTTGCCATCGGCGTGAGAGTCTCCGTAATCATAGCCGTGCTGCCTGCTGTGCTCGTTTCAGCCTGGGTTACTGTTACCCCGGGCGTGGGCGTTTGCGCAAGGGCTGCCGCGCCAAACACCAGCGCAGCCGCTCCGAAAGTGGTTGCGGCTGCAAGCCACTTCCTGGCTCTGTGTTGATTGTCGATCATGCTCTGATATCCTCCTTAAAGCGTTGTGCTTGGTAGCTTTCGTTCTTGTACACCACCGAGAAGGCGTACCATGATGCCGCTCCTTTACCATGGTTTCGTCACGCCCCTCGATGGGTCAGAGATAGCAAGAAGCAGGTTTTGTGCCACGTGCAGGGGTGCTATGCTCAGCACCACTACAACAAAAACCCAAGGATACGCAATTTGCCGTAGCAAAAATAACAGCCCGAATTACAATAGAATGGCTAAAGCCATGCCCATTCATGGGCTGTGGTCAGGCGCGAATAAGGTGGGTCAAGTGTGTGGTTGCTCATATTCGCGTTTGCACAGTGTGTACTATCTCTAGTCCTGACAGCATAACAGCACATATGTGCTATAATGGACGTCTGCCGGACTACACTCTCCAGCGTAATGAGTAATGAGTAATGAGTGCCATGAGTGCTTCGCAGGCGTGCAATCTGCTTCAAAAGAAGAGCGAAATTGGCGGCTAGCCGCCAATTTCGCTCTTCTTAGAACGCCCCTCCCCAAGATTTGGGGGGTTGGGGTGGGGGCTTTGGTCTAAAACGACAGCAATTGAACGTTACCGAACGCGGTCGTGCACCTTATATTGAGTACCGGCAACGTCCCTTCAAAAGCGGCCCTCGTCCAAATAGCCCCCTCCTGCCGGACAAAACCCGCATCCATATTCGGGTTTCCCAATATGCTTTCAGTGGTCAACTTGACCGCTGTAGTAACCGGGAACCTTAGCTCAACACCCGAAACAGCGGACGAAATGAGCGCAGACGCCTCTTGACGCAACTCCCCGCCAAAGTGCAGTTTGTAGCTCGCCGCACCGCCATCCACATGCAGATAGACGAAGTTCGCGTTCAGCAGGTTGGTTGCATCGATGCTGCCCGCCCCCACCGTCAGCTTGAGCAGGCTCATCGGCTGCGGGTTAGGGCGCGAGAAATCAAGCCTCATAGCGCCCGCGCCGTCCGTGATCTCCAGCCTCGTGATGGGCAACCCTCCCAGGTCGATATAGTTCCCGCCGGCTGCCGCCTCGATTGCGAGGGCATAAGGGAACTTCCCTCCCAGCACCAGGTCGAGTTTGGGCGTGCCGGCAAAGAGATCAAACACGTCAAGCATGTTCTCACCGATCACGATCCTGGTGATATCGCCATCTGCTTCGACATGCATAGGAATCCGCCCGCTTGGGTCCTGATAACTCCCTGTTACCCACATCGTGCCAGGAACCTCCGACGGCTCCTGCCTGATATTGAGCCTGCAAGCGCCCGCCGAGATCTTCAAGTGCGGCATATGGCCTTCCGGCAACTGGCGATATTCGATATTTATGGGGGTTGCGGCTCTGGGTTCGATAACTGTAGGCTGCGTGGTTTGCATTGTTTTTCTCCTTACCTTTGATCTGATCACCCGATATCCAGACTTCACCCGTCAATTGGAGAACCGAACACAAAAAATCGGCCTGAATGGAGGCCGGTTTCACTATTGGGTCGCGGGGGTTCAAGTGACCACATACGAACCCCAGGTCATACCCGCCGAACGGTGTGTTCAGTTAGGAGGAGCAACTGGACTCCTCCGACTATATTGTAAGGGTCAAGAATCTGAAGCAGGGTGTACAGAGGTTACAATTTAGTGACAGCCCAGGCCTGGGCTGTCACCCCACCCAACTCCGAAAGAGCCTCGCAAACAAAGGGCCAAACACCCCCCAAAACCAAATCCGCCCAACGCCCGCTACCGACCATCCACCCTCACTCGTCACCCGTCACTCTCACCTCAAAGTAGAGGGCATAATCCCCAGTTGCGCGCGATACTTAGCAACCGTGCGCCGAGCGATACGAATCCCCTGGTCCTGTAGCCGAATGACGATCTCATTGTCGGTCATGGGGCGCGCCTCTTTAGTAACCAGCTCCTTAATCACATCCTTGATCGACAGAGACGCCGAGAAGAAATCGCTGAACGGAATCACGCGCTTGTCCGGCAACATCAAATACTTATCGGCTGTAGCCCTGCTGATCGTACTTTCGTGAAGCCCCAGGTACTGGGCCACCTGGGCGCGCGTGAGAGGCTGTAGGAACCGCACCCCATGCCTGATGAAATCCTCCTGTAGCTCGATCAAACAGTTAGTCACCCTGAGGAGCGTCTCATGACGCTGGTTAATGCTCGAAATAAAAAGCTTCGCCTGGTTGACGTAGTGCTTGATATGCTCGCGGTCCCCCTGAGACATAGCCGCCGTACCACCTGCACTCGCGAGACCGTTTGCGCTATGCCCGTTATCGCCGCTCTTCCCATCCCCCGCCAACTGCTGGTAAATAGGGTTCATCCGCAAGCTGAACCTGTACTTCTCCACCACCTCAGCCTCCAGCCTACCTTCGCGCTCGCGCACAATCACGTCAGGCAGCACAAAATTGGTGGTTGAAGGAGCGCTCCAGGTACGCGCCTGCGCCAGGTCGATTGGAGGTCGCGGCTGCAAATGAGCTTTGATGAAATCATGCACCACTACCACATCGTCATGTGTGCACCCAATCGCATGTGCAATCGCCGTATACTTGTGCTCGCCAACCTCTCTCAGATGGTCTTTGATAACCGCCTCAACATACGGAGGTATCTCCAATACCTCGCCTTCAGCCTCCAACTCGTGCAGTTGTATAAGAAGGCACTCACACAGGTCGCGTGCTCCCACGCCCACCGGGCCGGCGTTCTGCAGAATATCGAGCACAACCTCCACCCGTTCTACACTTACGCCCACAGCATTCGCGGCAGCTTCCACGCTGCACTTCAAAAATCCATGCTCATCCAGGCTGCCGACCAGGTAGCGAGCCACCGGATGGTCCTCTTCAGGGAGAGATGCCAACAGGTCGCTAAGTAGGTCGTCATAGATATTGTCCCGCGAGGCAACCAGCGTAAGCGGGTCGAAATCCTCATCGGCAACCGACCTGGTGGCACGCATACCGTCCCTGAAGCCGCGCAAATCGTCAAAATCGAAATCATCATCAGCCTTCCTGCGCCCATCGGCTTCCGGGCCGGCATTCGCCGCGCCCGGATAGACCGGCTGCGAGCACACAGGGCAAAACCGCCCTGTTGTGCCTGCCCCACAATTGGTGCACACCGACGCTTCCACGCTTTCCAGGGCGGGGTTCTGTTCAAGCTCGATGTGTACCATCTGCTGTAGCTCCAATGAAGAGACGGCCAGCAAGCTGTTCACCATAATCAGCGTGGGTGACACACGTAATGACTGCTCCGGAGCCATGTATACTTGCATATCCATGTTGGTGTCCATCGAGGTGTGTCCTCCTTAATTCCTGTTTCCGGCGTCAGACGGCAGACCGTTAGCCATCGCCATCCGGCGCAATTCAATCGAATATGGGTTTCTCTATACCAAGCGCTGCGTAAGCCCGGTCCTGGTCATCGTTTGCCGCTTCCATCGCCTGGGCGATTGCCAGCCGCTCCACTCGCCGCAAGATTTCATTCATACTCACGCCATCACGAACCAGTTGCGCAACATCCACCAGCGACCTATCGATCAGGTTTGATGCAAGGATATGCGCGCTCGTGATGATCCCGCCTTTGGAGAGCACCACCGCCCTCTGGATTGAGTTCTCAAGCTCGCGCACGTTGCCCGGCCAATCGTACTCCATCAACCTCTGCATAGCCTCTTCCGAGATGCGGGCGGGCGTAGCCGTCTGGCTGTAGCGGTGCTTATCCAGAAAGTGCTCCACCAGCAGCGGTATGTCTTCTTTGCGCCTCCGCAGCGGCGGCAGATCGATTGTGACCACGTTCAACCTGTAATACAGGTCTTCTCGAAAACGTCCCGCCTCCACCTCATCACGCAGGTCGCGGTTGGTGGCCGCGATCACGCGCACGTCAACCTTGATCGGGATCGACCCACCCACCCGCTCGAACTCGCGCTCCTGCAACACGCGCAGCAACTTGCGTTGCGTGCTCAGCGTCATCTCACCTATCTCATCCAGAAATATGGTCCCTTTGTTAGCCAACTCAAAGCGGCCCTTCCGCTGGGTAACAGCGTTCGTAAAAGCGCCCTTTTCATGCCCGAAAAGCTCAGTCTCAAGGAGCGTCTCAGGCAGCGCGGCGCAGTTCACCTTGACCAACGGGCCGCCCCTGTAAGTCGAATAGGCATGCACTATATTGGCGACCAACTCCTTGCCTGTGCCCGTCTCGCCCGTAACCAGCACCGTAGCATCCGTGCCCGCCGACCGCCCGACCAGCCGGTACACCTCGTACATAGCGGGCGAGCCTCCAATGATCTGGTCCTGCGGCCTCCGGTTTGCCCCGGCAACAGCAGACGGTGGGCTTGCAGGATCGACCTGCGACCGCAACGCGCGCACCTCTTCCTTCAGCCGTTGCGTCTCGAAGAAGTGATGCACTTGCTGGAGAATGTCGTCTAACTCGAAAGGCTTGCCGATAAAACCATACGCACCCAGCGAAGAAGCCTGGATAGCTATGTTAGGAGACCCATGCGCCGTGATCAATATCACCGGCAACTCCCCTTGCTGGTTCCGTAGCTCCTTAAGCACATCGAGACCCGACATGCCGGGCAACTGAAGATCGAGCAAAACAAGCGCGTGCTTGCCCGCCTTGAGGCTTTCCAGGGCCTGCTCCCCGGTGGTCGCCTCCGAAACTACATATTCGTCACCGAGGATCTCTGTAAGAAGCTCGCGAATGGCGGGATCGTCGTCCGCAACCAGAATCTGCGAGTCACTTCTATTGGTCATTGGTGCTCACTTTCATCGCAAGGACAAATACCTAACCTTCTCTGCTTCTTGGCGGGCCTAAAAGCAGAGCGTCAAAAACCCGTTAATAGCAAGAAGTATGCCAGGGCTTCACGTACGTAAACTGTATGGCACGCTTCTTGCTTCTCCTCCCCCATAACGGTGAATCAGGAGGGGAGTCTAAATCAATGCTCAAATCAGTGCGTATTGCAATCAAATACATGACGCTAGGCCTGCTGGCGGGTGTCATTCTCGCTCCACGCAAGGGAGAAGAGACTCGGCGGCTCGTAACTCAAAGGACTAAGCAATTAATACAGGAAGTGGTCACTGCTGACAAGGGTGCATTGGCATAATCGTAATGCGCCATGCGTAAAGACGAAGGACGAGGGACGAGGGACGAAGGACGAAAAAAGCCAAATAAGCAATAGTCACCCGTCACCCGTCACTCGTCCACAAAGGAGACAAAGGAGACAAAAACATGCTGATGAACATACTCGGTTGGCTCATAATCGGGCTGCTTGCCGGGCTGGTGGCAGGCCTGATCATGAGAGGAGGTGGATACGGCCTGGTTGGCGACATCGTTATCGGCCTGCTCGGCGCGGTCATCGGTGGGTTCCTCGCCGCGGCGCTCGGCCTGGGCGGTCTGAACACAAACGACCCCATAAGCTGGGGCAGTTTCTTCATTGCTCTGCTGGGCGCAGTCGTCTTGATAGCGGTCCTCAGGCTATTATCAGGCAGCCGGGCACGTATCTGAGAGTACAGAATGGCTGTTCAAACAGTTGCCGGTGTGAAGCAAAGCGCCGCCACCCCGGCTGTGGGTTTTGCTCGCACCGGCAAACTGCAAGCTACAAGCTACATCCCGCCTTACACGCTCTGATGAGTCGTAGGTTGTAGATCTTATTAGCAACACTATTCAGGGCGCAATGTAACGTTTCAGATGGGAGACAACCGTGAAATCGATCCTCGTAATAGAGGACAACGCTTTGCTTGCCGACCTCATTGCGGAAGTGCTCCAGGAAGAAGGTTACGATGTCGAAGTAGCCGCAGATGGACAAGAGGGGCTTAATAAACTACCGGAAATGAAACCGGATTTGGTAATCACCGATCTCATGATGCCACATTTGAGCGGTGACGAGGTATGTAACGTCATACAGGCAGACCCTCAGTTCCGCTCGGTACCTGTAGTAATGATGAGCTCCAGGCAGGAAGAGTCGATGAAGGTCAAATGCAAGTACGATGCGTTCTTGCCCAAGCCTTTCGACCTTCAATTCTTCCTGGGATTGGTTAAGCAATTGATGGAGGCCACACAAAATGTAGACGCGCCTGCTCAACTTGGCAGGCATCTCGAATTGCCGTCTTAGCGTGCCCCTTGTCCTACTTCTCAACCACCGAGCGTATTACCATACCACCCACTTTGGACGAAAGGTAGGTGGCCGGATGGTGCCCCGCGAAGAGATTGGTCACAGAGGGTGGCCGAGGCTTGCCGGTATCAATGTCCTCCACCCGCCGCGAGTCATAACGCGATTGCGGCTTATAAAGAGGCGACAACAAGTTCGGTGATGCCACGCTATCCGCGCTATTGTACAGGTTGATCCACCTTGGAAGTCGAGAAGGGAAAAGTAGCATACCTTCATCCATCTCATCATCCAGGTCAAGCACTTCAGCAAGCGCGACGCGCACGATCTCCAGGCCCAGCGGAGAACCCAGCGTTACCAGGCAGCGCACCGGCAAATCGGGATAGCGCATCAATAGCTCATAACAGGTAATCGAGCCTAGCCCATGCGCCAGCAGCACCACTTCCTCGTGCTTTCCCTCGATCTCAACGGCCAATCGTGACAGCAACATCTCACGAAGATCAGGCTCTGTCAGATAGCTCGCAACCGTAGTGGCGAAGTTCCACAGCACACCTTTGGCCGCCACCCCAGGCATATTCCTCTCCATCTCGGCCAAAAGCGTCGCCAGAGTAGGATTAGTCAGCACATAATCGGCCCGTATCCCTCTAATAGGGATCCGCGCGCTTGCCAGCAGTTCGAGCGCCAGCCCCACCTCGATCTCAGCGTGAGAAGGATCACCCACTGTATCGAGTGGATATAGCTGCATGAACGGCCCAAACCTGTCCAGTTTCCTTATCGGGTCGCCCCATCGCAAACCCGCCTCATGGGCCTGCCACAGGTCGCCGTAGAAAGCAAATCTGAACGGTATCGTCAGCGCATAGTCGGCCCCAACCCGGTCCAATCCTATGCGGGTCGCGTTCTCATATTGGTCTGCCAATTCCAGGCCGCTATCGGTCGGGTCCTCCATGCCATGAACGCCTACCAGACAGGCAGTCCGCCGTCTGCTCTCCATGCCATAAAGGACCGTGCTAAGGCTTGATGCTGGTATGAACATTATCGGAGGTCCTCTCGCTCAGTAAAATCCGGCAAATCGCGTCATAAAAACGCCGGTGTCACCATTGCCGCCCATAGGCACAAGGGAGCACCGTGGGCTGGTAAGGTTGTTCTCATTGCAAGTGCGTTTGTGTGATGGTAGTCGTGTATGGTAATGAGGTCGACTGCATTGCCTTCTTGCTAGGATTGAACAGGCGACTGAGCTTGACCTCCATGGTAGCTGGTAGCCCGAGAAGCATTGTACGCAACAACCCCGACTTCACAGAATCGGGTTCGTTACCCTCTGAAATGCACACCGCCTGCATTTTACTCATCGAGCCTACTGATTATGATTATCGACACGCTTTGTGTTATCGATACATAGATTATGCCCCTAAACACGCACAAGCGGTTGTCACAAAAAGTGTCACAGGCCACAAAACTGTCACAACCGGGACAACGGACGGTCGCATAGCCACGAGAGCATCAACATGTGCCCACTTGGAAGATACAACGGAATTCGGTAAACTGTGATGTGCACCCCAAACGCGCCCGCCTTGCGAAATTGAAGGAGTAGATTGGCATCGCAAAACCGATCGGCCACCCTAAGGGTATATATATTAGGGCCGTGGTAACTATCCTGCGTATATACTCCTGCCAGCGTTTCAACCATGCTATCATCACCAGGCGCGATCTCTCGTACCACTTCTACACCCTTCCACCAGGTCACGCCCGGCGAGGTCGAAAGTACCAACTTTACCTCGTCAGGTTCAAGCGTGGGGTCCTCACGCAGAAGGCCCGTAACATGGTCGCTGTTCGTATGCACAACTGTGACAGGCCTGGAGCCGTTGAGGCAGGTAGGCCACCCGAAATATTGGCAAGCAGTTTGGGGGCTTACCAGTTCGCTCTGTCTGCCAGGCAACACCTCTGGCTGAAGGAGAACACTACTACTCCGAAATAATTCAACTCTACTCGTGCTCACGTTCCTAATCTCCTTTGATCGGCCCACTTGAGAAATAGCGACCGCACCAATACGTCAGTCCCTAAATAAGCAACGGCTACCTGTATTGTCAGGCATCTTCTGCTATAATGGCTGTCACAAGAAGTGTCACAAATATCGCAGTGACACTCCACGTGTGATAGGCAACACGTGACACGCAAACGCCCATTAAAAAGCACGCAAGCCCATAACCGTTACGTGTTGCCTTTTGATCATAGGTATAACTTGCTGGTCTAATCGTTGTTCAATTATGGATAGTACTTCCACTTCATTCGGCCAATGGCTCAGAAAAACGCGTAAAGCCCAGGGCATAACCCAGGAAGAGCTCGCGTCACAAATCGGCTGTGCCTTCGAGACAATTCGGAAGATCGAGGCAGGAAGCAGGCGCCCATCGCGCCAGATGGCCGAGCTAATCGCGCGCAAGCTTGGCATAGCTGAGCGGGACCTACCCGAATTCGCCGCCTGGGCAAGAGCCGATTCAAACAGGCAGCACGCGCCTGCTCCTATCGAACACAATGATCAGGGCACAGGCACGTCCCCACATCTCACCCCTCATCCCTCACGTTTCACGTCCAGCGGCATCCCCTCCCCGCCAACCCCGTTCATCGGTCGCCAGGACGAAGTACAGGCCGTTTGCCATCTCCTCGAAGGCGAGCGCACGCGCCTCGTCACCCTCTTGGGTCCACCCGGCATAGGCAAGACCCGCCTCGCCATTGAGGTCGCCCGCACCTGCAAACAAGACTTCGAACACGGCACGTTCTTTGCAGAGATGGCCTCCATTTCAACCCATGAACTATTCATCCCAACCCTCGCCGCCGCCATTGGCATCAAGGGCAGGGGTGGCCCCGACGGCGTGAGCGACCCCCACCGTATCATCTACGACCACCTGTGCGGGCGTCGTGCCCTCCTCGTGCTCGACAATATGGAGCACATCCTCCCCGAAGCCGCTAACGAAGTGATCGACCTGCTAGATGCCTGTCCCCACCTCAGAATCCTCGCCACCAGCAGAGAACCCCTCCACATTTACGGCGAACGCGAGTACGATGTGCCTCCCCTCACCAACGCCCAGGTCGACCCGGACCCTGATGCGAAGTCCCCCAACCTCGCGCGCCCACCCTCGTACTATGAACAATACGAGGCCGTGCAGCTTTTCCTCCAGCGCGCACACGATGTCGATCCCAATCTGACCCTCACCGAAAACCACGCCTCCTACATAGCCCGCATCTGCCATCAACTGGATGATTTGCCCCTCGCCATTGAGCTAGCAGCCGCCCAGTGCAAAGTGCTGACACCCAAAGTATTGCTAGCCCGCCTCTCCAAAAAGCTCGCCTTGCTAACACGAGGCGCGAACGACCTTCCTGATCGCCAGCAGACCCTCTTTGGAGCCATAGATTGGAGCTACAAACTCCTCACCGAGAGAGAACGCAAACTCTTCAGGCGCTTGAGCGTCTTCAAAGGGGGCGCATCCCTCGAAGCAATAGAGGCTATATGTGCCCTGCCGGGCGAGCAAGGCTCTGATCTACTGAACTCAATTAGCGCCCTCGTAGACAAGAGCCTTCTAAGACGTGAAACAGATGACGAAGGCGAGCCACGCTTCTATATGCTCCTGACAATCGGAGAATATGCCGCCGGTCGCCTGAACGAAAGCGACGAAGCAGCAACTATACGCGAGCGTCACGCAGCCTACTACACCGCCCTCGCCGAGCACGCCGAATCTGCCCTCACAAGCGCCAGGCGCGAAACCTGGCTCAGCATCCTCGACGCCGAGCTATACAACCTCCGCGCCGCCATGCGATGGGCATTGCAATCCGACACCGACAACCAGGCAAGCGCCAGGCCCATCCAGGCCCTCCAGGTCGCCGGGGCGCTCCACTGGTTCTGGTTCCTGCGCGGGCGCAGTATTGAAGGCCGCGACTGGCTTGAGAAATCACTTGCCGCCGCCCACAACCAAAACACCTACGAACACAACAACACCAAACCAATCCTCGCCAGGGCGCTTGACGCGGCGGGCAGGCTTGCCCTCATGCAAAGCGATTTCGATAGCGTCCTTCCCCTCCTCGAACAGGGCGTGGCTCTCTGGCGTGATATTGGCGACAAGCGCGGGCTGGCCTACGCCCTCACCAACCTGGGCGTTGCCATCGTCTACCTGGGCCGTCAGGATGGCTCCGCAGGCACGGCCCTTATCGAAGAAGCCGCCGCCATCTTCAAAGATCTGAAAGATAACTGGGGCCTCGCTTTCGCCCTCGATTTCATGGGCGACGCCATCGCCCTCCTCGGCGGCAGCGACGAACGGGTAGCCAGGCACAAATTGCAAAGCCTTAACCTCTACCGGGACCTCGAGGACAGCTGGGGTATCGCCTCCCTCCTCAGCGACCTCGGCTACACGGCCCTCCGCCAGGACGATTTCAACAGAGCGCGCCAGTACCTCGAAGAGGCCCTCGAAGTAGCGCGCATCGTAGGTGACAAGCGCTATATCGCCTTCGCCGTCGGTGGCCTGGCCGAGGTTACCTGGCACATGGGTAACCTCGTTGAAACGCACAAACTCTTCACCGAGAGCCTGGAACTCCACCGCGAATTGGGCGAGCGCCTCGGCGAGGCAACCGCCCTCCGCAACCTCGGCCTTCTCGCCCATACCGAAGGCAAAGTATACGAAGCGAGCAAACTCTTCAGGCAAAGCCTTAAGATCGCCCAGGAGGTCGGCAACAAGCAAAACCTGGCCCTCATGCTGGGTGCTGCTGCCGGGCTGATCGGGGCGGTCGGCAAGACCAGGGAGGCCGCCCGTCTGCTCGGCGCATCAGATACCCTACGCGAATCGAGCGGCGGTCTCCTCCCCCCCACCGACCGCATCCAGCGGACCTATACCTACGAAACCCTCCGCTCTCTACTGGGCGACTCCAGCCTCGAAGAGGAAATGGCGAATGGCAAAGCTACTCCTCTGGAGCGAAGTCTACAACTAGTTGAATCCGGCCTCCTGTCTATCTACACAGATTAATCTCTGACAGGAAAAAAGCTATCTTAAACGGGCTGGACCTGCCCCCGCTTCATTTTGTGACACTTCTAGTGACGGTAAATCCACTTGTATATCCCATAGAATGTCTGTAGAGTAATAGACACTCTAGTTCGCTCCGCGGCGCGTGAGAGATGGGTAAGTATAAAGTCGATACCGCCATTCACAGTCCTACTGACACTGTAGCCTACCACCAACAAGATACCAGCCATTGGTGCGCCTCAGCCTGCGCGCTCATGGTGCTCCATACTCTTGGCGTGACACGTTCGGCGGGCTTCCCGCTCGACCAAAAGCGTGTGCGCATGGTAGCACAAAACAGCGCCAGGTCCGACCCTACTTATCAATGGGTCGCGGCCCCCGATGGCCTGACGGCAGCTCTCAACTACTTCTGCGAGCGCAGCGATGTGGCCCTCCCAGATAAGCAAGGCGCAACCAGGCGCTGGGAGTTGGTGGCCGCCGACACCGAGGAAGAGGTCTCCCGCTACATAGTCTGGACCCTCTGGCACTACCGCAGCCCGGCCATCGCCCTCGTCTTTGGTATGCAGCACTGGCTGGTCGTCGGCGGGTGCGTTACCAGCGCCCCACCTAAAGGCCCCGACGACACAGGCTACGACATAATTGGCTTCCACCTCAGCGACCCCTGGCCCCCCATTCCTCGTGAGCTTGCCCGCAACGACCACTTCCAACACATGGACCGCCGCGAACCGACCGGCAGCTTCGTCGCCATAGACGGCTGCGGCAGCGGCTGGCAAGGAGACCCCAACAGCGACGTCCTGGGCGGGCGTGGCGTAGCCCTTCGCTACGTCTCTTATAACGACTGGCGCGTCCGCGATCATAGCACCCCCGACCGCAGACGTCATACCGGCTACATGACCGGCATCCCTCCCACCCTCAAGCTAACCACCAGGCGCGGCAAGCCCGACATCCCGGTCCGCTCGCGCTGGGTCGGCAAATTCCTCGCCATCTGCGACCCCGTAACCACCACACAATCCCGCCGCACCACCGCAACAAGCGAACCCGCCGAGAGGTTCCTGACAGGTCTCCCAACCACCCCCCAGGCCCCCAAAGGCAATCCACAGAGCCTTCAACAGAACAAAGGACTCCTCTTGCGGCAAATATCACCCGCCGAAGCTATCGAGGTCGCCACACAAGCCCTGAGCAAAGAAAGTGCCTATTTGGAGCAGCCCCTGCAAGCCCATACAACCACACACGATGGGGCTAAACAAGTCGATTTGCAGCAAGATCGGTTGCCATCAAACGCGGCACAGGCCGGAGAGCCTCTGCTAGTCGAATGGCTCGACGAACCTGGCACCTACCACCTGGAATCGGCTTACTACATAATCCCTTTCACCTCGCATGGAGCGCAACACACTGCCGTACGCATAGCGGCCCGCATGCCCTTCTGGCTAAAAGATGCGCGCGAGGAACAAGAGGAGAAAAGCAAACTCTTTCTGGGTTTCAATATGCTTGCGCAAAACAGCCGCAATAATCACGAGGCGCGGCAGGCTTCCGCGATCATGGGCGCAGACAGAGCGCGCACCATCATAACGGGCGGCTCTTTCAGAGGTACACAAGGAGAGCGTATCGCCGTGCCGAACACCTACACAGGCACGGGTAGAGCGGTCTGGAAGCCCTGCATCGAATCGTTCGATCCCTACTGTCCCTTCTACGAATTCGCGATCCAGGCGGCAGAAAATAACAGTAATCGTAGCGAGCCTGCGTACTTGTACGTTCGGGCCTTTGACGGGAAGGTATTCACCCACCTGACCGAACACTTCGGCGGCGCATGACCGGACCGCAAAACATGGCGGCTTGTGTTTCGCGCTCCCAGGTCACAGAGTTCAAATCATTGAGGAGGATGACATGGCACAGGATTGGATACAGAACAAGTTGGTAAGCGATATAGAGGACGGCCTATGGGGCGAGCGACTTCCCAAGAACCTGGTAGCGGTCTGGGGCTTCCCCGCCAACTCAGGACGCGAAGAATACGACCGCCTTTATCTATCCCTTAATTTCAACGAGTACATCGAGTTCCCCCACAACGGCGTAGTCCACGTGGAGGACGCGGGTGGGCCTGACAACCCTTTCAGCGGTTCGATGGTCTGGCTGAGGCATGATACCCCCGTAGACCACGTGCGCATCGACGCCGTTGACCTCCAGCGCGGCTTCCTGCAAGGCGGAATAGCAGGCTCCCTCATGGGCAACGCCCAGAACATGACTGCCAACAACGCCAACGCCCTGGCTGGAGTAGCTGCCGGTGGCGGCACTCTCGTATGCACAGGTGGCGGCACGCTCGTCTGCACAGCAGGCGGCCCCGGCACAGACGGCTAACCCACACCAGGCCGAAAACGCATTCAGGGGGTGTCACCCCCGCCGAGTGGTTGGGATGTCTCCCAACTCTCCCCTTTCCCCACCTTACGGGGAAAGGGGTCAGGGGTGACGGGCAAACGCCCATCTCCCCATCTATGTCTATGCCAGGAGACCTATCCCTGAAACCCCTTCAGGGCACTCTACCCCATGCTTTCGGCTCAACAAGAAGTACCGAAGGCACCTGCGGGTGTGCCAACCTCAAATAGAAGTGCCCTATCCCTGCTACCCCAAGCATCAGGCCCGGAGCCTGAGCATTCGGCCTGCCTCCCGTCCCGCACGCCCACCACCCATTCGCCTTATACCTGCGCGTCCCTTCCTCCCCTACCTCTTGAGCCAGGCTCCCTAGAGCCGCCCTTTCGCCATCACCCATCACACCACCAAGCGCGGCATGCCCCAATATGGTCGCGTTACCCGCCAGCCCGTGACACAGGGAATAATTACTCCCCCTCATCGCCAGGTCGCTCCGAACCGCATGTTCCGTCGTGCCGATAGCGATCCGCGCCTCCTCCCGGCGGGCCTCTTCCCCGGTCAACTCATAAGCGCGTAACCGCGACAGCGCAATCCCCGGCGCGCCATGACACCAGTACGTCATATAAACGAGAGCATCCCCTTCCCGGCCCCTCCCCCGCGACGGCCCTGTCTCCCGGAAATCAGGCCAGTTTCCCAACCTGCAATTCAACCACCCTTCCTCGTACCTGAAAGCGCCAAGCGCGGCCTCTCGGTATTGCCCATCCCCCGTCGCATCCCACAATTCCAGCAGAGCGTACCCTATCCCCGCCGCCCCATGTGAAAACCCCGTAAGCGGCGCGGCCACCTTGCTCCCCACGCTCGGCCACGACAGCGCTCCCGACCTCTTATGCACCCGCGCCGAAGCCACCAACTCCTCGCCCAGCCGAACAGCGTAATCCAGGAGAAAGGGCGCGCCTGTAACCGACATAAGCGCCAAACACCCCACTATACCCCCGGCACTCCCCGTCAGCAGGTCGTACTCGTGCCCTGGGTGATCCTCCGAGGCACAGCGCCGCGCAATCTCGATGCCCGCCTCCAACATCTCTGCCTCACCAAGCAGCAGACCCGCCCTCCCCGCACCAAGCGCGATTCCCAGCCACCCCGTGTACAAGCCGGGTCGCGCCGCGGGCTTAAAAGCCTCCGCCTTATAGTAAGCATGGCGAAACGCCCCCAGCGCGCTTCGCCGCGCCTCCTCGTCGCCCGTCAACGCCGCGTATTCCGCCAGGAAAAGCCCAACACCAGCCGTGCCCGTATACAGATCGGGTCCAAGCGTGCTCCACTCCTCACGCCGCCCGCTGATCTCCGTCCCCTTCCTCTCATACAACACCTCGGTGCCGAGCCAGTTGCACATCCCCTCGTACCACACCGCGTCCGCCACAAGCTGATCCGCTATCGTGGATTCGTTCGAATTTATACCCGATCCAGACCGAGCAATCTCGCCGATGCCGGCCCTTTTACCCCCAACCCCACGTCTCTCGCCCACACTTTTCGCGATTCGGCCCTCGTCAAACTGGAATGTGTAATTCCCCTCAGAACCCGCACCAAGATACGGCTGTTCGAGCGAGATACCCGCCTCATTGAAGCGATCAACCACCGCCCGAAGCCGGTCCTCAATCGAATGTGCGCCCTCCTCATAAGCCCGGATAAGCCCATCCGCCACCAGCCCACACCTGTGCAGGCCGAAGCTATCCCCATCGCCTGGGTCTTCAGCAAGGCCCAACCCCGGTGCCAGCATCAGAGTAAAAGCGGGCACAACACGCTGCATCTCTCCGTACAGGCTCGGGTAAATCTCCTCAAGCAGCGATGCCACCCTCCGGTAATGCCCCCGCCGAATATACAGCACCCCTGCATCACACCGCTCGTACCTCTCGGGGTCATTCAGCACCTTCAGCCTGAACGGCACCTTTGCCCTATTCAAAGCTTCAGTACACAGTCGCATCAAGCCCGCCGCTCCCTCAGGCGTCACGTGCCAGTAAAAGCGCACCAGTTCCCCGCCACTCTCCTGAGAGCCATCATCCGGCGCGTCCAGGTCGAGATTCCCCACCGCCATATAGAAACCGGGCGACACAGCAGGAAGCTCCTTGCCAAACCGCAACAGCAGACCTCGTCCCCCCTCACCCTTCCTTCGGTAGCTCCCTTCCCCCGCCACCAGCAACAACCCCGCCCGTCCGGCAGCCACCAGCCCCGGCCCCAACCCCTCCAGGTCCACCTCCTCCCACCCATCGGCCCAGTACCCCTGCCCGCTATTCGCTTCCGACAGCCTCTCGACATATGGAGCCTGCCCCCCCAATTTCCCGGCCCCCTCGCCCTCGCGCACAGGGATAGCCGACCCCGCACAATAGAAATGGCTGTAGAGGCGTGATTGAAGCGTATATTGAAGGAAACTGCGTGCCGTCCTCGGCGTGATCTCTCGCTCGATCCGGGGCAGCAATCGAGGCGAGCGCTTACCGAACCACGAAAAGACGGTGGACGAGTGTATATGCACAGCGCCAACAGCGCCGCTCAACTGCATCTCGTAATTGCTCATAATTGGTGAATTATACAAAATCGCGGGAGCAAATATGAGCAAAGAAGGAGTGCAGGGGCGAAGTCCCAGCCGGGGCCTCAGGTGTCCCTACCCTTCCATATCTCCCTAACATCTCTCACGAGTACGCACCTGCGCCTGCGCAGCAATTCTACCCCAATAAACCACCCGAAAGTACACCCCAAAACCTGTCCAGTTTTGCCCCATCAACGTCACTTAGTATATAGAGGCAAACCGACCATCCACCACCCGAATCTCAACAAAAAGCCGGAAGACTACCCGATGGTCTACATTATTGTCAGGTCTGAACTTGCTGCCAGAGCATTCTGCGCGTACCAAGCGGAATCCCCAACAACGCAATCGAAGCCTCTTCCGGGCGCTGGAGGATATTGAACGCAAGCTGTAACAACACAACAATATTACCCGTCAGCAAGGCAGATACCTGCCCCTGCTCATAGGCCGTCTGCACCAGCCGGGCAGTGGCATACCGCACCGACCGGATCAGAAACGCATCATGCAACCCAGGGTCGGTCAACCCACTCCCGCTCACATAAGCCGACCAGAAAGCCCGTATAGCCGGTCTCATCTTATCCAATGGATATCGCGCCAGGTCCAGAAACCGGTCGGGCGGGTCCTGCCCCGTAACAGGGATCGAAAGGAGCCAGTATGTCAGATACTCACCAAAAAACGAGCCGACATCCCAGCAGGGATCGCCCAGCCTCGACAACTCCCAATCCACTATCTTCACGCCCGAAGACCAATCATAAGCGACCCCACCGCCCCCTCCGCAGGTCGGGCGATGCGCAAGTATATTATTCCACTTGATATCGCAATGTATAGACGTATGCGAAATAGCCGCTTCCGCCCCTCAGCCCCTACCCACTCCTGCCTCAGACCATCAAGCAGCGCGCAGAACTCCGGAAATCTCTGCACGATCTTCACCGTCTGCACATTAGCATTCGAGAGCAACCCAAGCTCCCGCAAATAAGGCCTGTGCACAGACAATATCCAGTGTGGGGACCCACCATAAAACGAACGCTCAAGCACCCTGAACAGATTCAGGGTTATCTTCCAGCGTGATCGAATGAAGCGCCGCCAGCGCCCGCCCGACCTCCCGCGCCAACCCG
Source organism: uncultured Chloroflexia bacterium (assembly GCA_963797095.1). GTDB lineage: Bacteria > Chloroflexota > Chloroflexia > QHBQ01 > JADMIH01 > JADMIH01. The sequence goes on from CAWCNY010000003.1 coordinate 720,719, forward strand.
ACCGAGAACTTGCCGGTGCGCGTGTGCCGCTCGCCAAGCGTCTCAGCCTCCCTCACCAGATCAAGAATTAGGGTGCTATCCGCCTCCTCAAAACCAAAGAAGCGAGGCAGAAAGCGAGCCACACCCGTCCCTGCCCCGCTCCCAAGCAGAGCCTCATAAACCGCCGCCTCATGCCCCACAGTAGCAGACCGCTCCGCCCCCACTCCCTGCTTCAGCAGATAAGAAGGCCCCAACTCGCTCTCAACCCGGAAGTTAGTATTGCGAAACGAAGCGTCGGAGATGCGAAGGGCATCCGCAACCAACACTCGCGATGATAGAAGTTCGTTCTGGAGGAGATAGTTGAGAATGATCCATTGTGCAGGCCGAGCCAATCTTTCGTCAGACCTCAGCGACTCAAACATTGCACTATCTCGTTGTGCGGATAAGTACCATACGTCACGTCTTGGCCTTACCACCCTTATTGGGCTTTTCGCCACATCCACAGTTAGGCTTGGTGCTACATCCACCATGAACCGACCCTGCAAGCAACGCTTCTACTAGACCAGTCTCGCCGAGGCTAGCTGCAAGATCAGCATGAGGCAGATAGAGTGTTGCTAGATCACCCACCAGAAAAGTCTGTACGCGGTCAACCTCAGTTGCACCGCCAAACCACACAATGGCAGGCTCGAGGGCCTCAGGATCACCCTGCTTCTGGTGGTCCTTACTTACTTGAAAGACAAACTCAACCACGTCCTTCCCGAATCTTAGGTACTCATCGAAAGCTAGCGATCGATATAAGCGCCAAGTGTCTTTCGCCTCATCTTTCTGCAGATAACCACTTATTGGAACCAAATTCTTACCTAGGTTCCTGATCTCCTCAATAAGTGGATTACTGCGCAACCCCTCTTTCGTGTCGGCCATCTTCTCCTCCATTCTGTCAATCGAGACAACTGTTACAGCACACCATTGAGAGCGAATGGGCCAATGTATGGGCTCAGCAACGGACCAAAAGGCACAGTGATAACGACGTTCAGATAATGCCAATCATACGTGATATGAAAGCGTCTGGACCCACCATATTGTACATCTGACTTTTCACTATGTCAACACTCAGGTGTTATTGGGGTGCATTTCAGATAGGGGGCGAGTTGTAGACCAGGTGCCAGCACTGATCGAAGCGTGAACTGAGGATTGCCGTCCGCACGGGCAACAGCTTTTCGGCACCCAGGCGGCTCCAACGCATACCTGCTCCGGCGAAGCGAGCCTTGAACTGCTTGCCTGCGCTCTCCACCGTGCCTGACCCAATCGGATAGCCCGCTTCGCGCATCTGGGAGTAGTTCATACGATGTGCGTTGTTGCTGAAGTAACCCGCTTCCTCCTTTAGCTGTTCAGCTTGTTTTGGTTGCCGCTCTGCCAAGTCAGCTAGCACCTCTGCCAAGTAGCCTGCTCCACCCTCAAATAGCAGCTTTTTCTGTGCCTCTAGCCATTGTTTGGAGGCGCCCGCATCGCCTTCGTGTGCTGCTAAAGATGCTGAGGCCAGGTGCTGCGCTCCATGATACCAGTCCACCAGTTGAGCACTGTCATACAAATGCTCCTCAGCTAGGTTCCAAATCCAGGCGGCACCGTCTGCTACTACCAGCGTGTGATCAGCCCTCTCCCACCCTCTGTGGTGTGCCTCTCCCCATAGCATCTGTCCGAAAACGGTGGGTCCGCCTAGATGGGCTACATAGCTTTGGTTAGTAGCACGGGCACGACTATCTTCGCTTCCTTCCTCCTCAAACTCAGTGGCCAATGCAGGCTCCGTTTTATCAGCCTCCATCTCCATAGCTTCAATGTCGAACACGCAGCCCACCTTCAACTCTTTCCAACCTTCCTCACGAATATGGATCATAGCGCCATCCATACTCGCACCCATCTTTGTGAATTGCCCAGGCACCCCAGGCACCCCAGGCACCCCAGGCACCCCAGGCACCCCAGGCGCAAATGCGTTGGAACCTTCTGCCTTAGAACCTTCCCTCTCGACCTGTACCTGTATATGTACATCGTTGGCGGAGTTGGCTGCCACCCACCGTGCAGCCTCCACCTCTCCAAAGCTACTACCCCACTCCTGGCACAGCCTCCAAACAGTGCTGTCGGAGATGGACACACCTCCTATCTGCTCAAGTATTTGTGCCCCTCTCTCGAAGTCCACCAATCCTCCCAGCCATACTGACTGCTTGATTATCCATTCGCTCCAATGCACGTCCCACAAGTGCAACTGCTCATCCAGGGGGGAAAAGCCCCTTACGGCAGTAGGAGCAATAGTAGTAGGAGCGTTGTACTTTGATGGTGCCTATCCTGCTTTCCACAGGGTGAGCCTTCTCTCCCTTGTAGCGCATCTCCCTCCCACACTCAGGACAAGGTGGGCCAGGTACATTCTGAGTGGAGACCTCTTGCTGTGCCAGCACCGCCTGTGCCATCTGCTCACTCAGTTGCCTGCGCAGCTTCACTACCGCCTCCTCGATCTGAGCTAGTGTGGGTTGGGGGGTGTCGGCTGACCAGCCAATCAGTTGTTCAATTGCTTGCTCTGCCTGTGCCATAAGCTCTGCCTTCATCTGTTCTCGGGTACGTTTCATCAGGAGCCTCCATGCTACGCGCAAGATCCTCCTATTATCTCAAACCTTGCCCCCTATCTGAAATGCACCCGTGTTATTGATCCTACACTATCTCTGTAACACATTCTGGTGTCTTGACAACAATCCTTTATGTTGCAAGGATAAGGCAATTACTGGTCAACAATTAGGGGGTAGTGAAAATGCCCTTCGATCTCAAGTATCATTGCCAGAGTTGCCCAACATTCTGCGGGCTAGCATGTGTGCAGATGCTAGCATACTCTCTTGACCAAGTCTTGCAGATTCAGCAAGCAGATTGGAAAGGATGTTCGGAGTCAGATGGATGGGGTGCACACCCCACCAATCTGCAACGCTACCTAAATGGTTTGCCGAACAAAGCGACTTCTATCCCAAACCTTACTTTCTATCTTGTGATATCCGACACCAAGAGCGCAATATCACACTGGGTTGCATATACACTTCGCAAGAAAAGGCCGGCACCTATGGTGCTTGTTGAGGGAGACGATCACTGGGTATTGGTCAAGGAATACACGCTGAAAGAAGAACCGGCCGCCGATTCACCCACCACCAAGTACAAGATCGACCGCTTCTTCATAGCGGATCCTTCCGTAAACTACGATCCCGTATCGGGTGAATGTCTAGAATGCCTTGCGAATGAGCTAAATGCCCTTACATTGCATGATCCCGACGATATATGCGGAAATGCTGAAAGTTATACTTGCGGTTCTAAGCATTGCAAGATCGATCGGGGCCGTGGGATAAGGAGAACGAAGTATAGCACTTGGCGGAATCACTGGCTGCATCAATTCCCAGGTCCGATATCTATTTGGTCGCATAAATATCTCGCTGTTATTGCGCTGGACGAAGAGAACGATCCTCTGAATGGGGATGATTTTACAAGCCACACACTAGCAGGCGAAGAATGCGTAAATGGAGCATGGACTGATGAGGATTGTCCTGAGTTTGATTGATGACCCACTCTCAAAATACTGAAGCCTTCATTTGACCGAATGTTAGAGTTCTACACTATAGCAAGATGAGGTGCCTACTGTGGCTGCAGATAATAAATTCCAACTAGATGACGATACCCTCCGCAACAAGGCCCAGCAAGCATTACAGGAAGAAGCGGAGGTCATACCTAATTCCACCTCCTCGTGGGACAAATTGCTTGCTAATGCATCAGTTGCTCCATCCGATCTCATTCTGCAAGTTGAGGATCTGAAGGAAGGTGAGCAGGGTTTTTGCTATTATTTGGTTCCCATCGTCAATCCCAATGGCTCTATACCCGTTGTTATACTCTTGGACGCAACCACTGGTGAGTTGCTTGAATCTACAGGCGTCGAAGAGAGTGTACAAACCGCCGATGGCCTCAACGCAATCATTCTAGTGCCTGCTCAACAAATAAAGGATCAGCTTCTATCGATCGGTTTTGTCACAATAAATGGGCAACGAAGGCCCATAAAGCAAGTTCAAATTGACCAACGTTCAGTATGGCGGCATACTAGGCTTACGCCTCTGCCATATTTCCCTCGCTATAGGATGCACGTCACATTCAGCGATGGTCTCATTCAAGAACTGAGTACGTTCTACGTTCCAATATCGGGCCTTTCACTGCCAACTCCTCCACCTGGTGGGCTAGGAGAGGTCCCGGACTTAACACCATATACGAACTATCCAGGTATTAAACAATAATCTGCAACTATAACAACCCGTGCTCCATCGCAAATCGAATAGCCGCAGTACGCGACGTGACATCGATCTTATTGTAGATTGAGTAGAGGTGCGAACGTACTGTATTCGGGCTTAGAAATAGCCGAGCAGCTACCTGTGCATTGTTGAGCCCAAGCGCAATCAATCGTAACAACTCAACCTCGCGTTTGCTGAGGCCGTTAGGATATGTTGGATCTTTAGTCAGTAGGTTTGTAGGTTGCGTCGCGTCTATTGGTAGCGCCATCGGATCTACAGGAGCTTCCACTGCGAAGGCCATAGACACTATTCGATCCAACGACAGGGCTTGACCCTCGGCCAAATACAAATTAAACTCATCATCTCCTAATCGCTTTCGAGTCTGAGCCACCATTTGCTCATATTCTGCAACGTCAACTGTCGTGGCGTTCACAAAGCTAATCCCCTCAGGGCGAATGGATAGCGGTGCGGCAAGCAATCGTGCAGCCAATTGGGGATCACCACCATCAAAAGCCACCCCAGCAATGCTAGCCAGGCACAGGGCAGCCTGCCGTTTGCGCCCCAACTCCTGGTAAATTGCTGCTGCTTCTTGGTGTAGCGCCAGTGTACTATCATACCGTCTCTGCCGGTACGTTGCATATCCAATATGACGGGTTATTAAGGCCAACCGGCCCCTGTCACCCAGAGCCTGATATAGAGCGAAACTTTCCCGATAGAACGCCTCAGCCTTGTCGTATGCCCCCTCAAGGTGCGCCACCATTCCATAGCCAAAAAGAACGTGCCCCAGATAATACCTGTCGCCTACCTCACGCAGCAAGGGTATCGCTTCATCGAAACTACTACGGGCCAGACTGAAATCGCGAAGCTGAACGGCATCTAGGCCAACCGTCCCCAGCATCGAAGCAACATTCCACTTGTCGCCCAGTTGCCTGTACAAGCCGATACTTTCCTTATCAAGGGACACAGATCCATTTACATCCCCCAGGCGGTATGGGATGCTGGACGCAAGGTCCAAGCCATGCGCCAACCCCCAAAGATCACCTGTTTCACGAAAGAGTGCTAACCCTTCGTCGGCCAGTTCATACAGCGAGCGTTCCAACGTATGCGATCCAACTCGCGAGAGTAATATCAGTGCATAAGCAAGTAGCTTCTTCTCACCCAGTTCCCGCAGTATTGCAACGCTTTCCTGTAGCGCAGCACGCGAACCATCCAGGTCAAAATGCTGTTCGGCTAACTTAGCGGACGCATAAAGCGCTTTGGCAAGCCCAACACTTCGCTCGTTGTGGTCAATTTTCTCCAGTACGCTACCCAGCCAACGCTGCCCCTCAACAAAATGCCCCCTGAAATACCAATACCACCCCAGCGCCCCAGCCAACCGCAACCCGACGTTGGCATCCCCACCATCACTCAGGCTCCAGCCCAGGGTCGCGCGGATATTGTCCAGGTCGGCATCCAGCTTGCGCAGCCAGGGATCGCGGCCACCCGTCGTCATATGAGGCTCGGCCTCCTCTGCCAGCGCCAGCATAGCCAGCGCGTGGGCGCGGCGCACCTCGTTCTCTTCCCCACTCTCGACCAGCCGCTCAAGCCCGTACTCGCGGATCGTTTCGAGCATACTGAAGCGCGCTTCCCCGTCCGGCCCTTCCTCCTGCTTCAACAAACTCTTATCCAGCAGCGATGCGACCAGGTCCAGCGTGTCCAGGCCTGAAGGCACGCGCCCTCCTCCCTCGCTCGCCACCCGCTCCGCAGCGTCCAGCGTAAAGCCCCCCACGAACACCGACAATCGTCTGTACGCCGCCTTCTCCGCCTCGTCCAGCAGGTTGTAGCTCCAATCGATAGCTCCCCGCAGCGTGCGCTGGCGAGGCGGCAGATTCTGCGCACCTCCCGTCAGCACCCCAAGCCTGCTGTCGAGCCGGGCCAGCAGCGCTTGCGGCCTCAACACATTGATCCTCGCGGCGGCAAGCTCTATCGCAAGCGGCAGCCCATCCAGTTTCCGGCAAATATCGGCAATCACAACCGCCGTCGCGTCATCCACAACCAGGTCAAGACGAGACCGCGCGGGCACGCTGCACAAACAGGTCGGTGGCCTCCGATTGCGACAGGCTTTCCGCCGTGGTCTGCGCGTCGCGTGGAGGCACAGGCAGCGGCGGCACTCGCCAAATCTGCTCGCCATAAACATGCAGCGCGCTCCGGCTAGTCGTTACCACCTGCACATCAACCGCGGCAGTGAGAAGCTCTGCCAGGTGCTCCTCCGGCTCGTCGATCTGCTCCATATTGTCGAGCACCAGCAGCATCCGCTTGTCCCGCAGAAAATCGGCCAGCACCTCGTTCGCGGGCCTCCCCGTCGCCTCCTTCACCCCCAGTGCCGACGCCACAGCCTGCGCAATCCCTTTGCCATCCACCAGGGCAGCCAGCGGCACAAAAAACACCCCGTCCTCGTAATCGCCGCCCCTGAGCAAACGCCGCCCAGCCTCTATGCTCAGGCGCGTCTTCCCTATGCCCGGCGGGCCAAGCAGCGTAAGCAACCTCACGCCCGGCTTGCTCAGCAGATCCACCACCCGCTCCACATCCGCTTCCCGCCCGACAAAAGTCGTGAGTTGCGCCGGTAAGTTCGATGGGGGTTGGGCGCGCACCCGCCACGGGGCTTCCGGGTCGAAGTCCGGGTCGGCGGCTGCCCCACTTCCCGGGTAACCCTCGTCGGTGTCCAGGTCGGAAATAGCAAACAGCACAAAAGCCTTGTGCTCGTTGCGGGCGACCGCGAAAATGTGCGCTACCCTTTCGGCCATCCGCCGCGTGGGCCTCGCCGCGCCCGCTTCCCACTCCTGCACCAGCTCCGGCGTGCAATCTACCCCCACGCGCTCCGCAAGCTCTTCCGGTGAAATTCCGCGCGCTTCCCGGCGGCTTCGTAGCCACAACCCGAATAGCGTGCGTGCCTGTTGTTCTTTTTCAGTCACCATAGCCACACCTGTGCTCTTTATATAGAGACACAAATCAAAAGGGCGGGTGGTTTCCAGGGCCGACGCCTATTTCTTGACGACAGCCCTGCGTCGTTGTCCCACAGTATAGCACTACCGTGCCCCGGATGTAATAGGTCTCTGGTCCCATTGCATGTCGGGCGTTATGCGTACCCAGGCATGCAGACCCCGCACCCCACCCCAAAATTAATCCTCCCCCGATCCCCTGATTAATCCTTTCATCCGATGGAGCCACCGTTCCAAAGGGCTAGCATAAGGGCAATGGCGAGATATTTCCAACCAACCAAAATAAAGTACCTCGCCAGGGCGGTAACGAGTATGGCTCCTGTCAAACGCAAGCACGCTACAACGACCCGAGGCGCCAGGGTCAACAGAGCACAGCAGGCCACGCAAGAGTCACACTCAGGTTTTACGGCTCTCCAGGGGTCAAGTCTCGCTCAATACAGGGGGAGCGCACCCGGTGGAGAAAAGGAGGGTAAGAAAGTGTACGGCAAAACTATCGGTATGAGGTTTCTAGCGGTCGTCGCGCTGTTGCCCCTGCTGGCCCAGGTGACCGGCAGCCCGGTAACCGGCCCCGACCCTATAGACACCACTCTCAGGTTCGATAAGCTTGCCGTCTACAAGTACGAAGGCTTCCAACCTTACGATGTAGTCGCCCGAGTCGTGGACGGCAACGGCCAACCTGTAGATGGTGCTGATGTGAAAGTGGTCTTTGCGGCAACCGGCAAGACCGCCATCCCATTGAAAAGCACTGGTAAAGGCAACTATATAGGCTGCGATCTGGAGTGGATAGACGCCCCTTCCGGCGATCTCACCATCCGGGTGGTCGCCCAGAAGAGGGGTATGCTCACCGCCGAAGCTACCGTCAAAGATCAACCCGGCAATGGCTGCGGTGCCGGTGAGCCTCAACTCTATATCTCCAAGATCGACGCCGACAAGCTCAACGGCTCCAAGAAGTCGCTCGACGTCGCACTACGCGTCACCGATGAGCGTGGCCTTCCAGTCAAGGGGGCTGAGGTGATGATCCGCGCAACCGACTACCACAACTATGTGGACGCGCGCCTCGCCGACGCCGGTGATGGCAAATACATGGCGTGCTCGCTCGGCAGCTTCGATACTTCCGGTGCTGGCCAGATCGTCATCCATGCGCGGGCCTCCGCACTCGGCTATCGAGAGGCTGAGGCTGATTCGGTCAACAAAGTGGGCACAATCTGCTCCCGTCAGGCACCCCCGTCTGACGATACAACAACAGGCTCTACTACCCAGGCTACGGCCAGGGGTGATGGGAGGTTCGCGAGATGAAATCCAGACTAATCCTAACCGGTCTGGCGCTCGTGCTCCTGTCTCTTGCACTTGTGGCGGCTCCTCTGCGAGCCGCCCAGGCCGGAGCCGGAAGCACAGCAACCCAGCCCGACATGCAGGAATCACCGTCCGTTCAATATCAGACCAACTTTGAAAAGACTATCCAGCCCTGGGAGGCTGGCACTAACGACCGCTCCGTAACCGCAAGCCTGTCAAGGCAGGAAGGCGACAACGGTTGCGGCGATGGCGGCAATGCCTTTGCGGACCTGGAGAGCTACCCCGGCCCCATCCAGGACGCTCCCGAGGCCGGTGGCCCGCATCCCCTGCCAATAACAACCTGGGCAGCCATCGAGCTTTCCGGGCCACGGGGTCCCGTCGATGTGACAGTTGAGTGGGCCACGCGCAACCAGGGCGCCTGCGAAGGATGTATGCCAGCCGTCTTCGTCGGCACTCAGGCCATCGACGACAGGAGTCTCTTCCACACGATCGCCTCTCCTCTCTCCAAGCAGTGGCAGAGCCTCAGCTATCAGACCACTTTCCTCTACGGCAACACCGGCACGATCTACGTGGCCCTCGGCTGGATGGGCAGCAATGCCGCCATCGCACTTGACTGCGTCAGCATAAGCATCAACGCCCATTACGACTACGACTACAGCTTTGAAAACGGCACCGCCCCCTGGCAGCCTGTGGAGATGAACGACGAGACCCCTATCCTCAACCAGGGCGCCGGAGATGCCGGCTGCAGCCGCAGGATCGACACCTGGCACGCGGCCCTCAGCAACTACTTGGGGCCACTGGACAGTGAGACTGATGTAGGCCCCCTCGCGCCGCTTATGCTATCTCGCATGATGCAAGCGTCCTTCCCACCATCCAGCGACCGCTTCAGCGATGTCACGGTCACCTGGTCGGCACGTAGCGACTATGGATGCGCGGGCTGTACGCCTCTCATCTACCTGGGCACAAGCCCCCTTACCAGTAGCGGGCAGCTAAGGCCACTGGCCGCCAAGATAGCCGACTTCTGGCAGCCCATGGGCTATGAGGCCGCCATCTTTACTCCCGACACCAGCCACGTATACGTGGCCCTGGGTTGGCAGGAACCTGCCGGCCCGACACGCTTGCGGGCAGTTGGCTACGACTGCCTCAACGTCCATATCCAACCGGCGGACATCAACCCATGAAGCAGGGCTTGCTTCTCGGAACATCACAATAATGACGGCAGGGCGGGGGCAGTTCCCCTCCTTGCTGCCCCCGCTGGGAGGGATGCCGTTTGGCGTCCCTCCTTTAGGTGTAGTGCAACTGCCATCCGTGTATGCTAGAGTAGAATAATTCACCACCCTCACAAGCAACTGACGCTTCAGGCAGGCTAACCTCACTATGGCGGCGAGCGATATTCTTGTCTCCGCCACCGCCCTGTCGCATAAGCAATCACACCATCTCTATTTCTCACGGAGGTATGGCCATGCTGGAAAGGAACAATCCTTCCGTTGTCGAGGCAGCAGCTTTGCGCCTTGCCCTTATAACCTCAGCCCTCGTGATCTCTATAACTGTAGCTGTCAACCTCAGCACACCGGTCTCCGCCCTCCCCTCTGTCAACTCCACAACCCCAGGCGACCCTCCTTCGCCCACCTGCGGTCCGGCCTAGCGCCTTGTATCGAGTCCCAGCCCACCCGCCTTCCCCGGTTTCTATGGCTACTCACTCTCCGGGGTTGATGCGATATCTGCAAGTGATGTCTGGGCTGTCGGCTCCCATTATTACGGCGATTTGATTAGCGGAACCTACTCAGCACCACTGGCCGAGCATTGGGATGGAAATCAGTGGAGCGTGGTGCCACCCGCCTATACGGGCGATGGTGAAAGTGGCCTCTACGCAGTGGCCGCTATTTCGAGCAGTGATATCTGGGCTGTAGGTAATTACACCGGCCACTCTGTGTACCAGACCCTCATAGAGCACTGAGATGGCACCTCCTGGGCCATCATCCCAAGCCCAAACGCAGGGACAGACAGCAGCAAGCTAACCGGCCTGGCTGTGGTCTCCGGCAACGATATCTGGGCCGCAGGCTCTCCCATCGAACACTGGGAGGCAGCACATGGAGCATCGTGCCAGGCCCCTACGGCCTCGCAGCTGTTGCAGCAACAGCACCCAACGATGGTTGGGGCATGGATCGGGCTCGGGTACATTGGTGGATATCCAGCACCACTCAGACCTTCAGCTCAGTGATGTTCCGCCTGGCAGCACATCCTACACCTACATCCGCTGCCTGGTATGCGCGGGCATCATCAGCGGTTACACCGACGGCACTTTTCAGCCTGCCAACAACGTCACCAGGGGCCAGCTTTCCAAAATCGTATCCAATGCCGCCGGCTTTACCGGCGACCCGGGCCAGCTCTTCGAGGACGTGCCTGTTGGCTCTACCTTCCAGGTCTACGTCAGCCGCCTCGCTTCTCGGGGCTATATCAACGGATGTCCCTGCGGCGGCGACGGCGAGTCCTGCCAGCCACCTCGTAATCTCCCCTACTTCCGCTCCAACAACCCTGCCTCCAGGGGACAGATCACTAATATTGTCTCTAATGCAGCAAACTTGGACGACACACCAACGGGCCAGCAATTCCAGGATATCCCCTCGGGCAGCACATACTACACGTACACCTACCGGCTGGTTGCCCGCTCTGTAATGTCAGGATACCCATGTGGACGACCCAACGAGCCATGTTCCCCGCCCGGCAACCTCCCCTACTTCCGCCCCAACGACCCCGCCGCCAGAGGCCAGACCTCAAGAATCATCTCTAATACCTTCTTCCCATCTTGCAGCACAGCCTTCAAATAAGGTAAGCCTGGCAAAAGGGGTGCAGGCGGAACTGCCTGCCGGGCGGGTGCCCCTGGGCGGCGTGGGTATCCTCCTACCTCTTCCGGGTCAACCAACAGCACGCGCCCGCCTCGCTCGGCGAGCGCATAGCCAGGATTGAGTGTGGTGGTAGTTTTCCCGGCGTTCCCGGCCCTCATGGGCTATGCTGATGATCAACTTACTCCTGCCATTCCAATAAAGAGTGGTGGGAATGGTAGTTTAGCAAGCTCGATCTTGATCCCGCACCTTCCCCACCTGGGCAAGATCGTCTTTTTCAAGGAACGAATACACAAGCCCAGCGGTAATCGCGCCCGCTGCCAGTGTGGAGAACCACATACAGACTTGTGCGAACGTGCCCCACCCATTCCAGGTTCCGCCGAGGCCGAACAAAAACAACATCAAGGCAGCCAGCCCATTGCTGACGATCCCCACTATGACTACCGTCCGAATATTATCGCCCCGTTTGTGCCCTTGATACCCGAGCCAGTAACCGACGAAGAGGGCGCTGTAGGCACCGGCCAGTAGTATTACAAAGAGCATAGGCTCGGGCTTAGGTATGTCAAACCATCCAAACGACCACTCGGATGATAATAGGGCCAGCACCCAAATAGCGGTCATGATCATCTTGAAGATCAGGACGCTGGTTAGTATGTTAGCATGCTTCTTTTCAATGCGGTCAGAAGGTTCCATAGACCCCTCATAGCGCTGCCCTATAGAGAGGAGAATGTGCCATTAGCCAATGTGCCGGTAGTTAGCGTCGTATGGGGCCCTCGCACACTACGGATCTCGTCCCAACATGCCGTTATAGTGCGCCCCACTTCTATCAGCGGCTCCATACACGCCTCGATAGCTTGCTTAAGGTTCTCTACCCAGCTCGTCCACCCGCCGCCTTGCTCTTTGCCCAGGCGAGCGATATGCGCCAGCTCCCAGTCCGAGGCAACCACGGCCATAAACTGCTTCACCAGCGCATTGTAGCGCTGCTGGCAGGTAGAGATCGCCCGCCGCGCCCGATCCGGGTCGGTCAACCGCTCTACTGCTTTCTGGTATTCGACTGCCGCTTCAAAAGCCTCCTCCGATAGGCCGAGCGCCTCTTCCACGGCTTCATCGTAGCGGACTGCCAGCCTGACCACGTATCCTCCCGGTCTCGGCCTGTCCTCTATTGCCGTAACGCGCAACCTGAGCATTGCATCGGCCAATCTGCCCAGTCGTACTGTTAGTTCGCGGATTGCGATCTCCATCGCTTCACCATCTCCTTACCTTGCTCTTAGTTCAAGCGGTTGCTTGTCACCACCAGTTTGCGCCATGATTTCGCATTCGGCAAGTCCTACTTTTGCGTGTCACTCATCTATGCGATTAGTATTCTATGCACGCAACTTTAATCTTTTTGTCTGATGTGGAGCCGTCACTTCACGTCTAAAATAAGCTCACAACATAAACGCGGCCCCATAGATCGTAACCCACGCTATCGCCGCAGAGGCCCTTCAAACCAACAGAGTTAACACGCGAAAGAGGTGACCCATGAACGCAATTCTACAGTTCCAACCACGTGAGCTTCCGGCCATCAACGACACAGCCCAGTTGGAGGGAGTTCTGGAGCAGATAACGGAATGTGTGCGGCGGGGAGGCAGACCCAGATATGTGGACACCTGGCCTAACAGCGCATCGAAATCGAGCGTTCCATTCGGTGGCAGCGATCAAGTTGAGGAGCTTGTGCAGATCGAGATGGGCGGGCGCGTCTACTCTCTGATGTGCTGGTTCAGGCAGCCGGTCGAGGAGCAATACTATCTCAGCCCCCGCGAGCGCGAGGTGGTGCGCCTGGTGGCCAAAGGGCTTCCCAACAAGACGATTGCTTGCGCCCTCAAGATAAGCGCCTGGACCGTAGCCACCTACATGCGGCGCATCTTCACCAAACTGGAAGTCAACTCGCGGGCCGAGATGGTGGCGAAAGCCCTCAAGCAGGGTCTACTGGCAGAAAGCGATCTCCATGTCGTGCGATGACTATCGAGCTATTTTGTAGAATTGATCCATTGTGTGAGGCTCAAACCGTATTCGGAATGGTTGAAGCCGGTGCCGCCTTTCTCTTGCAACTCCGGTCTCCACACAGAGGGTAGCACGGCAGGGTCCATAGGGCTGGATGGGAAAAACGGGTTTAGCGTAAGAGAGTTTCCGGTCGTGAAGTGCCATGTTTGGTCAAAAGCTATTCCCTCTACATTGCCTCTCGCGTGAACGGTGTATGTACTGTCAGGTTGCAAGGGGTTGACGGCGATCAGCGCATAGCAGTTGAAAGTAATGCAATCAGCGGGGTTGGGGTGAATGGGCACGAGATCTCCGGTCGATGTGCGCAAGTCGGCCTCATCAACATGGAGCGCCCCACCCTCTCCTTCCAGGGTGACCGGGAAACCCACCGGGCGGGGTGCTCCAGGAGGCAACGGATCTGGAGACTCGCCGCCGTCCCACTGAGGAGGCACACCTGTCTCGTTGTCGACAGGATAGCCCAGCATATAGGGTGTGGGGGTAGCTGAAGCAGCGGGCGCTGCGCCGAAATCCATTACATCAACCGCCTGCCGGTATTCTCCCTCCTGCTGCGACCCCCAGCCGTATCCCGTATAGCGGGCGTTGATGTCGAGCATGATAACCCTGTGGTAAATGGTGGACATCCAACCATCAACGCTACTTACAGGTTCTCCGAGGAAATGCATTACCTCAGCGCCACCCCACCATGGATAGCCCGCTGCCACTATACGATCCGAGGGCCATTGGCCGGTGTATGCTGGTTTGCCTTCGACCTCGCCATGAGGGCCGTAGATCATTGCCGAAGCGTCGTTATGATTGAGCAGATAGTAATTGGCGTGGCTCTGGGTTGCCGTCTGTATGGCGGGATATATGTCGAGCAACGGCAAGCCAGCTATGTTCCTGTAAATATTCAGCCAGTTGAGCGCTCTATCGGGGGCGGGCAAGGCATTGTATGCGATCTTTGCAAGCTGACCGCGTAATGCATTGCCGTTAGTGCGGAAATAGTGCCTGCTTGCCGTGTCGCACGGCTCGCCTGGCCCGCCACATTCATAGCCGCTGATAATATCTTTGCTCGCTGCGGTTTCAACGTACTGGTAGAAGGTAGAACCGAAGGCAACATCAGCAAAGGTCGGGTCAGATGGGTTGGCCAGGGTCCAACCGGCAGCTATTGAGATTACCTTGCATAGCTGCCCCCTGGTGATATTGTTGTTGGGGCGGAAATATGGCCGCCTCGACGAATCGCAAGGCTCATGTAGGCCGCCGCAAGCGTAGCCGCTGACGATCCCGGCGTGGTTGGCGGCCTCGATCACTGCGAAGTATGTGGAACCGTTGGGCACGTCCGTAAACGTATGATCGTTCCCGGCGGGAGTATAGGGGGCGATATTGAAAGCGTTCACCACGATCTTCACAACCTGGGCGCGGGTGGTATTGTTTGATGGGCGGAAAGTATCGTCGGAGTAACCCGATATTATCGACTGCGAAGCAAGATAGCTGACGGGGACGTAAAAGTAATCCGACGGCCGGACATCGCTGAACCAGACGAATCCGCTCGTTGACCTTCCTGCCGTGCTTGTTGTTGTTTCAGGCAACTTGCTTGCACGGGCCTCGTGGTTCCTTTGGCTACCCAGCAGTTGGACGAGTACCAGCGCGACCAGCAAAAGCAGTCCGGATAGTATAAGATGAAATACTCTGCTGTGAGTTATCCTACCGGACCTAGCGAAAGTACTGCTCATGGACTTTCCTTCTCGTGTGAAGCGTATGAAAAAACCGCTTAATGTGTAGACGCTAGTTCCATAAGCGAGGGCGTTTTGTTATGAAGCGTAACAGGCACAGTATAGAACGAAAGACGAAGGCCAGCTACCTTCGTCTTTCGTATCCCCTATTTGACCTTCAAGTTCCCATGCGCGAGGGTCGCTGGTGGGCCTGGGCTGCACGGCGGTAGTATTCCATCGCCTGCTTGTGATCGCCCCGCTCTTCCAGCACCTGAGCATAGCTGAACGTGAGTGCGTACACCGCTTCCTCAAACGGAGTTTGCTCGATGGCCTCAAGCGCCTGGTGGAACAATCGATCTGCTTCTTTGGTGTTGCCCCGCTTTTCCTCGATCAAGGCCGCAACCTGGAGGGCCTCGGCATGTGTGCGCTGGGCGTTCCCGCGTGTTTGCTTGCCGGTACCTTCACTCTGCTTGCTGAGTGCCTCGCTCAGTTTGACGCTCTCCTCTGCATATTTGGCTGCCTCGTCCAGGTTGCCCCGCTGCCTTGCCAGGTCGGCGTAGTTGTGATACAGGCTGCTGAGCAACACCTGGTCTCCCGCATTGGCAAGCAGGCCCTCCGCCTTCTTCAGCAGATCTTCGGCCTCCGAGTACTTCTGTTCGCCCATCATTAGCTCGGCCAGATTCATACTGATAGCTGCGGCTTCTGCCCGGTTGTCGGCGGCCTCATAGATGTGGAGGGCACGCGTTGCATATAACTTGGCTCTGGCCCAATCGCCCTTGGCCTTATAGCCTGTCGCTATACCCCAGAAGATATTTGCCTGGCGTTGCAGATCGTACACATCATCGAGCATTTTGAGGGCATTCTGATATGTGCTGATGGCGTGCGGCAGATCGTTCGCCGCCCAGTAATCATTCGCAAGGTTGCGATATACGCTCAGGTGTAGGTTTACATCCTTGGCTTCGTTCTTCTGGACCGCACGCAAGCATTGCAAATGGTATTCCAATGCCAGTTGCGGCTGGCTCTGTTGATAAAGTGCTACGCCGAGCATGTTGCGAACGGTGGTAGTAGCTTCCGCATCACCATCTTTCTCAGCGATCTCAAGGGCCTTTTCCAATTCAGGGCGCGCAAGGTCCGGCTCCGATTTTTGCAAATAGGCCAGCCCGCGCAGGAATGGGATGCGGTAACGAATACGGGCGGGTAGTTTTGGCATATATAACTCGGCGCTTGCTTCAGCATCCGCCAGGAGCTTGAGCGCTTCGTCCGAATTATCGGTACGGATCAGCATTTTGGCATAATTGAACTGGTATGTCAGGTCTTCTTGGAGTGCGTCAACTTCTGGCGGAGTCTCTGTATCGAGCCGAGCAACCAGGAAATCAGCAATGGGGATATTCAATCTCCTGGCAAAAACGTCCAGGGCTTTGAGCGATGGCCTTACCGCCCCACGCTCCAGAGCGCTTACATACCCCTTGGTAAATTCGGGGCCGGCAAGCACTTCCTGTGTCATGCCCCGCTCTAACCGTGCCTTGCGAATCCTCATTCCAAGCGCGGCTAGCGTATTCTTAGTAGAGACATCCATAGGTTACTCCCCCTTGTGGGTGTAGGTTTAGATTTAACCGCGTATCTATGTTTCATAATAACATAGATCGACCTGCAAGCAAAGGATTAGGACTGACTGTAAACTGCAACTTCTTTTATGCCATCAATTACCCTCCTGTTCTTAGACATCCATCTAAGTAGGGGAACGACAACATGCGTAGAGCTAGCTGCACGCATAGGCCGCCTGCCAAAGTGAACTGCATTATACTAGATAATATGGCCTGGTGCAAATTCCTTTCCATATCGTCCATATCGTCCATATCGTCCACTACAATGGTGCGAAGATAATGCGTACAAAGCCCCACCACGATATCAAGTCTGCCCCACCACGATATCAAGTCGCTAGATGCTACATGTAACATCTGATATTGCCTATCCTACTATTCAGTCGCTATCAGGTTCGGTCATCATCAGCTACTCGTCGCACTCAGAAAGAAATGTGTTGGACACGATCTTGGTCACCTGCCCTCTCGTTGCGTTGTTGCTTGGGCGGAAATATGGTAGATCGCTCGGAGGTACGCACGGCTCCGGGTTGCTACAGGGATAGCCGCTCACTACACCCCGGTTAGCAAGTTGCTGGGTGAAAGTATAGAAAGTCGAGCCTGGAGGCATATCCTCGAATAACTGCGTGCCTGGCGGATCTATGATATTTGCTGCCAGCGCCACAATCTTCGAGATCTGCCCGCGTGTCGCGTTGCTATTCGGCCTGAAGTAGGGCAAATTGAGAGGACCTACACAGGGCTCGCCCACACCTCCACATGGATAGCCGCTCATTATGCCCCTGCTCGCCAGCCTCTGTATGAAGGTATAGAAAGTTGAGCCGGGGAGCACATCCTCGAAGCTCTGACCGCTGGCGGGTTCTACAAATCCTGCGGCGCTTGCCACCACGCTTGAGAGCTGCCCCCTGGTGATGTTCATACCGGGCCGGAAGTATGGATCGTCAGTTGGATCGCAAGGCTCACCAACCCCGCCGCAGGGATACCCCGACAGAATGCCTCTGCATGCCAGGCACCTCGCAAACGCGTAGAATGTGCTTCCCTCCGGCACATCCGCGAATTGCATGCTGCAAGTAGTCGGGCTAGGGCTTGCGGTCGGTCCACCTGTAGATGTAACTATTGGTGTGAGTGCAGCGCTAGCAGTGGGAGTAGTGGTCGCAGTGTCGGTAGTGGTCGCGGTGTCGGTAGCGCTAGCGGTGGGGGTAAACGTGGGGGTGGATGTAGGCGTCGCTGTGGGAGTGGACGATGGCGTAGATGTAGGGATCGGCGTCTGTACTCCCGGCCGGTCTCCTCTGTCCACGTAGAAGTCGCCCTCCCCCGCCCCATGCCTCGTATCTATCCACGAGGCCAGCGCATAGCTATTGTCCGGTGCGAACACCAGCGACTTGCGCACGCCCAGGTAATCCACCAGCTTGAGGTCTTGCACGTTGTCCGGGTTGTTCGATACGTCGGTGACGCGCACGTTGGAGCTCCAGGTCACCCCCCCATCGGTGGACTGCGAGTAAACCAGGTCATACATGTCGCCCGTGGGCTGGTAGCGCCTGTCGTACCATGTCACCCCTGTAGTGCCATCTGGGGCTGTCGCTATCGAAGGTTGGAACTGGTCGATGTTGTTGCCTACCGGATCGTCGTTGATTCGCGTTGGCGTGCTCCACGTGACCCCACCGTCGGTGGTCCTGCTGAAAGCTATATCCCCGAACCTGCCGCTGCTGCCACACAGCTTATAGTCAGGCTCCCATCGCCCATCGTTCCACACCGCGTATACCGCTTCCGGGTCGGTAGGCGACACCGCGATCTGGGGGTAGTGATTAATACGCAGGTAGTTGCAACTTTCCTTCACCACCAGCACCAGCTCGTGATATTTGTAGTCCGGCCCGCCGGCCAGGGTCGCAGGCGTGCCACCGATCAGCCTGTCCGGCCCCCAGGTGGCCCCACCGTCCGTGCTCCGATCCAGGTATATATCTCTCGGCTCCAGCAACAGATTGTTCGGCTTGTACTCGAATGCTACATATACCGTGCCGTCCGAAGCCACCGCCGACGATGGCCCGAACGAGTAGTAGTGGTTCGCATCCGACACATCTACCTGCGAGCTCCAACTAACCCCTCCATCGGTGGAGCTACGCATTTTGACCCCCTGCCAGAACGGGTCCGTGTTGTTGATGTAAGTCCAGAAGGCGTACAGCTTGTTGGCGAGCGGTCCCTGG
This sequence comes from uncultured Chloroflexia bacterium, assembly GCA_963797095.1. Classification (GTDB taxonomy): domain Bacteria; phylum Chloroflexota; class Chloroflexia; order QHBQ01; family JADMIH01; genus JADMIH01. The sequence continues at coordinate 739,634 of CAWCNY010000003.1, forward strand.
GTACGCCGGTCAATAGCCAGGCTTATGCCCGCCACGTACTCATACTGGCCCTGCACCACCACCGGCACAGGCGAACTCCAATCCAACCCGTTGGTGGTGGTCAGCACAAATAGAGCGGTGGACACGGTGCTCGATATGGCGAGACCTGTAAGATAAGCCGTACCGCTACCGTTGAACGCCACGTTCGTTTCACCCGGTATAGGTGTGAAGCCGTTGCCCCATACATCGGTGAAAACCCGCGTGACCCAGCTATTTCCTCCGTCGGTGCTGGTAGCATAAGCAGGTGCCGAGCCGTTCCTGTCAAAATGGTCGTATCCCGCTATGATCATCTGCGGATCGAGCGGATTGATCGCTATTACCTGGTTCTTATAATTGGTAGGCGTAACCACCAACAATGGGGTGACGGCGATATCGGTTCCCCATAGTGGTTTCACGCCTCCCACCTGTGTGTAAGTGTGCGCTGTGGTGCGTACGGCAAGCACCAGGAACAGAGCGGCGCTCGCCGCGAGCACGACAACAGATCGACCCGGGCCTGCCCTCCAGGTCTGGATGTGGGGTTTCAGCCCGCGACGTACGGAATGCGAAGTGCGATTATCGCTCATAGGCCAGGAACCCGCAAAGCGTTAGAGCAAGCCTAAAGCCTTCTCAACTGCGGCTTATAAACCCCTGTGATACGCTCGTAGTTGGGACGATAGCGCTCGGTGTTGTAATCGGCGGGATCAACTCTGCGCGCCGGGTACTCTTTGCCCGGTATGTCTGTGTAGATGAATTCGCCCTCTCGGTGCCCCGCCATTACGCCCTCAACACCTTTCTCTATGAGTCCCATCACCAGGTTGGCATAGAAGTTCGCCATACGCTTGTCATACACGTCAGGCTCCCCGCTACGCAGTATATAAGTGAGATCTACCGGCAGGAAACGCACCCCTGGCAGCAGTCTCCTAAGCTCCTCTGCCAGGAACTCGGCTACGTTTGTCTTTTTGCGGTGCCCATAAGCATCAGGCGCTCCCACTTCGGGCACAGTCACGCCCAGGTTTGCGCCCTCAGACATTATCACAATCGAGTAGCCGGAAGGATTGTGGCGATCACCCTTTACCAGGTCGGCCAGCTTCTCAATATCGACGGGTATCTCCGGGATGAGAAGGCGGTCGGCCCAGGTTGCTATGGCCGTTTCCAGGGCGGTGAAGCCCGCATCGCGGCCAAACAGGCGGAACAGTACCGTCTCTCGATGTGAGCCTGCCGTTGAACGGATGCGCTCGACGCTTTCGGACGCCCGGTTGATCGCCGTTTGGAATCCGATACAATAGTCGGTGCCCGGCACGTCGTTGTCCATCGTCTTGGGTATCCCCCAGGTCGATACACCGTGCTTCTTCAGGACCGACCCGTAACTCAGCGTATCGTCGCCCCCGATCACGATCAGGCCATCCAGGCCCAGGAATTCGATATTCGCCAGAACCTCTTGAGTGAGGTCAACCCGCTCATCAGCGCTGTGTCCCTCCCCGTACTTGCGCAGGTGGGGCGGCAGATCCCCCACACTTATGCGCGCCGGGTTGGTGCGGGTTGATTGGAGGATCGTGCCTCCCGTGCGGTCGATTGTACGCGTGTTCAACCTGTTGAGCGGCAGCAAGTAACCTGCTTCCCACGTAGACTCGTTGTCGGCGCGAAAGCAAAGTGCATCGATGCCCCGCGCCCTGTCCATGTAAGTGATCCCTTCCCACCCGGCACGTAAGCCCATAACCTCCCAGCCCAGCGTATACGCCCTGTACACTATTGCCTTAATAGCGGCATTGAGGCCGGGTACATCACCGCCCCCAGTCAATACCCCCAACTTCTTCATTCTCTGTGTGGTTTGTGTCATTCGCGAACTCTACCTTCTCGTAAGTGTCGCTGAGAGCCACATCGCACCCAACCGATTCCAATCCAGGCACCTCAAGCCCGCCATGCTTGGTGTATCTATTCACTCTGCTCTACATTGCACAGAGTGTCTGCACGTCGAAATGTCTATATCTATTCTGCCCTGCGATACAAGCACATACTCCCGCAACAATGCCAGCTTGAGATAGTGAGCAACCTACGACCATTATACAACAGCCACCGCGGATTAATATACCGGGTTCTTCCAGCAAGCATTCTGAACGGGCTGGGCGGGCGTAAGACCCGCCATACCAGATCCCCGCCGGCCCCACATGACAGTTATTATCCCAACTAATGTGATTAGAACTGTATGCTAACAAACTCTGTTTACATTGACATCTATCTACGTCATTATGGGTATTGATACTTCGTAAACTCATGGTATAATAGCGGCGTTATGTATGGATCAGCATCCTGACATGCTAGATGCCTCTGGTTCGCGTATTGGAACCTGGGTCCTAAACCGTGCGGTGTATCTTTTCAACATAGCTACCTTCCATAATCATAATCAAGAGGGGCACATACCATGACTATGCCACATCCGAAGAGACGTACCCGCAGAGCACCTGTCCGAACGGTCGGTCTGCGCATCCGCAAGCTAAGGCGTGCACGAGGGATGGGTCCCCTTGCCCTTGCCGGGCCGGAGTTTACCAAGCGATACCTGCGCGCCGTTGAACGCTGCAATCTTATTCCATCCCTTCGAGTGCTAGAGCTTTTTGCCCATCGCCTTGATGTTCCGGTACAGCAGATCCTGAGGGCTAACAGCGCGCAATACACAAGCTCCGGCCTGACGAGCGACACCGAGTTGGGCGCCTTGCATGAAGACCTTAACTATCAACTCAACTATGCCAAAATGCTCATTAAGGACGGCAAACTGGAGGAGGCCCTCGATTCCATCCGCTTGGCGCAAACCTATCTTGAATCGGCTCGCCCTCACAACGCCAAGCTGCCGCCCCACCTCCTTTATCGCATCCCGATGTTGCGTGGTATGACCTATCTGCAAAGCTATAAGCCCGATACTGCCTTGCCTGAGCTGGATAAGGCGCTCGTATTCGTTCAGGGAGACGAAGAGAAAGCCGCCACAGTGCATAATCTGATCGGCGTGGCCTACTACCTCAAGGAACGCCCGGAACTGGCTATCAGGGAGCACCTGATTGCTTTCCATGCCGTCCAAAACAATGTCGTGCGCGACTTAAGCTCCCGTTTCAGCATCTACCGTAACCTGGCTAACGACTACGTCACGCTGGGTGATACCAAACAAGCGGTTGCTACTTACAAACTTGCGCTGCCCATCCTCCAGGACCTGAACGACCCGGCTCGCAAGGCTGCGATCTTCTCAGGATTAGGCATTGCTTACGCGGATATCAACGATACTGTCAATGCCATACTCTGGTCCAGCCGCGCGCTGGAGATCTATACGGAGACCGGATTGCACCTCAAGGCCGCGGAAGTATCCCTCAATCTCGCCGAGCTACTGGTAAGCGAGCAGAGATTTGACGAGGCCGAGCCGTTCCTTCGGGAAGCGCATGCTATCCTGGCCGACCCCCGGCAGGAGGGAAATAACCTGCTCCTGTGCCAGCTCAACAGGGTCCGCGCGCTGTCAGCACTCTATCAAGGGCAGATTGGTGCGGCTGACGAGCATATTCAGGCAAGTCTCACGTTCGGAAAAGAGGCCGCCGTGGAGGCAAGCGACGCGTGCGCCATCGTGGCCGGTTCGTATAGAGGCACCGACAAGAAGATTCGCCCTGGAAGCGCCTGCTACCCCATACGGGCCTATGTGGAGTCCCTGCACCTGGCGGCCAAAATAGCAGAGATCAGGGGTAACCTCCCCACCGCGGACGAGATGTTTGGCAGAGCCCTTGAGTGGGCGGAGAAAACCGGCTCGCATGAAACCATCCGTACCATCACTCTCGGTTATGGCTCGACTATGGAAATGCGTGGAGCACTCGAGCCTGCTATGGTTTACTACAAAGCCGCTGCTCAGGCCAATCAACCATTGAAGCGAAAGAATGCTGGGCCGGCTGTATTGGTAGGGTGAAAGAAGCCTTTGTAAAGCAGTCGCCAAGTAGTATGGCGGCTCCATCAATTTACTAATAAGTGGTAGATATGCCGCGTATATACGCGGCATATCTACCACTTGCCTGTCATCGGTAAGAATAACTGGTATGACGAAAGAGACTCTAGTGACCAGGATCAGGAGTAGGTGTGGCCGTGGGCGTTGGCGTCGGATCGTCCGGACAGTCGATGTCCGGGTCGGGCCTCCCCACGCCATCGCAGTCCGAAGCGTAGGTTACTCGCACGTTGTTGCTTTGTATCGAAGGCAGGATCACCGATCCGGCGACAGTGGAACCGGCCAACAACATCGCCAGTAACACTCGCTTCGGCGCCTTTTGCCTTGGGGTCTTGACTTCCATCGCATTCTCCTCTCAATGTGTGGTTGCGCACCTGCCCTGAGGCGCTTCTCTGGTCGGCGCCGGGCAGAGTACCTGTTTCGATGAGAGGAGTTTGCGGTTGCATCGGTGCAACCTCAACGGCTATTCTTGACAACCATTTGTCATGTTTATCGTCAAATGCGTTGCTGACCCTGCAATATTGTCAAGACCGGCAACCAGGGCCACCGGCAAAGCGCACCCGGCCCAACAAGAGGTTATGGTTATGGTTATGGTCAGCCTGCACAGGACGCATCCTTTCGGTGATCTCGTCACCCGGTATCGCGCCCGAAAACATGGCCTGAGCCAGGCAAAGCTCGCCGACTTGAGCGAGCTTGATTCCACCGTGTTGAGCCACATGTGCAACGGCAGGCGGCTGGAGGGCAGCCACGCTCGCGAGCGAGTGCTCAAGGTGATAACAGGGTTCTACAGGGCGGGCGCGCTCAAAACCGTGGAAGAGGCCAACAGCCTCCTGAGGACTGCCAGGCTGGCCGACCTCGACAACTCCGACCCCGATGACGCGCGCTTGCTCGCCCTCCTGGAAGCGGAGCGCGCCCCAATCCCGATCAATCCCCCACAGCAGCCTTCACAAGTGCAGTCCGAGAGGTCGCCAGGGACCAGCCTTCCACCTCAAAGTGATAACCAGAAGAATAGGCCCGACCTTATAGGGCGGCATATCATAGGCGCTGCCGCGATCGATGTGCCTTTGGACGATTCGCATCCGTTCACGGTCGGCACGCCTGTGATCTACCCTCGCTTCTTCTTTGGCCGCTCAAAAGAGCTTGATAGGCTGTTTCGGTTATTGCGCGGGCCGCAGTTGCAAAATGGGGCCGTGATCGGCCCGCGCCATATCGGCAAGACCTCCCTGCTGCGCCACATGGCCGCTATCACCCTTGTGGACGCAGACTCCCTACGGCCCGGCCAGCGGCACAACTGGTTGCCCCACCCCGATGGATATGTATGGGCTTACGTCGACCTCCGAGACTCGCGGCTGAATACGCCCAAACTCCTCCTCTCGCACATCCTCCATCAATTCGGCCTGCCAATACAGAGGAAATGCACAATCGAGGTGTTCGGCCAGGTTGTACGCGACAGTCTGCGGCTCCCTTCGGTGATCCTGCTCGACAATATAGACGTGGCGGTGGAACACTACAGCAGGCTCGATTACGAGTTCTGGGTGGGTCTTAGCTCGATTGCTCTCAACGACGCCGAGGGGCGGCTGAGCTTCATAGTTAGCTCCCAGGAACCCCTCGCCCACATGGCGAGCCACCCGGTGGTGGGGTCATCCTTCTTTACGTCAATTGTCACAAGCACTGAACTGGGGCCACTAGAGGAAAGCGAGGCCCTGGAATTGATAGATGCCTCCCCACTCCCGTTTCCCCTGCGCGACGTTGCGTGGATCCTGGTGCAGAGCAACCTGGAGCCGATGCCCCTACAATTCTTGTGCCGCGAGTGCCTCCACTCGCTGGAAGCCGGGCAACGCGACGATAACTGGCGCGATGAAGCCCTCCGCCAGATCGATGCCTGGCCTAAGTGACACCAAAAACGGTACTTGAGTACACCCCAAGACCTGTCCAGTTTTGTCCCACCAATGCCCTTTAGTTAATGGGGGCAAGTCTAGCCACCCTCAAATCAACATACCAAAAACCGGATCACAGGCTTCATCTCACATTTCTGTCACCGATCTGTAACCTGCTCATACTCTATATTTCACTGACCGGTGCTATCCTCGGATGGGAGTGATGATCTCATATGTAGCTGTTGCCGGTAGAAGGAGACCAAGCAAATGCAGGATTGCCTGATCGCGCTTAACGGGAGAAACCAATCAATCATTGCGGGCACAGATGTAACCGTTGCCTATATCCTGGAGAGACTAAGTTCGGGAGATAGCATCGACGATATTTGTCGCGACAAAAGACTCACCCCAGAGCAGGTACGAGCAGCCGTCTTGTTTGCTGAGTTGGATATACCCCATTACGCCCTCGACAGGATACTTCATCCCGAATTGAACCCGTCCGCGCCGGATCGAGAATTGGATTACAGCCTGCTTAGCGCGTATATGTCTTGAGGTCGCTGCCATAAAGCAGCGTGAGATCGCCAGCCATATAAGAAGCGGTCCTGCGAGAGATCGGTGAATCGGGCGGTGGTTTGACCTTCCCGTTGTCCGCACCGGTTGCGGTACGCATGTGCTCCCAATCAAATAACAAGCAGCCAGAGAGGTGAGTGACATGACAGCGCACATCCTGGTACCCTTGGACGGCTCTGCGCTGGCAGAAAGCATACTCTCGCTGGATGTCGCGCTGGCCCGCCTGACGTCCAGCGGAATTACCCTGCTGATGGCCGTGCCCCCGCCGCAATCGACCCAATCTTCTCCTGAGAAGGCCTCTACCCCGAAGGATCTGGTCGAGGCACAAGCTTACCTGAATAACATCGTGAAGCGTCTCGAAGAAACCGGCCTGCAGGTGCACACCGAGATAATAGAAGGTTCACCCACCACCGCCATCACAGAATATGCCGAGCAAGACCCCGGCGTGTGGCTGGTATCGCTGGCAATTCGCAGGCACGAACGGCCCAGGGCATGGGCGTTGGGGAGTGTTATAGAGCGGGTACTTCACACGGCATCCAAACCGGTCTTGCTTACCCGCCCAACAATAGAAGAAACAGGCAAGCTGGTATTCGAAGAACCGGTCCTGCACATCATCATCGTGCCGCTCGATGGCTCGAAATTCGCTGAAGAAGCGCTGCTCGTAGCCGGCCGCCTGGCCGACATCACGGGTGCCATCCTGACGCTTGTCACCGTGATCCCGCCGGGCAACAACTCAGCAATCGATCAGGGGGAGTTTTCGCGTATGTCGTCGGACATGGCTCGCGGGCGCGAGATGCGGCGTGTGTTACGCTACCTGAATAGCGTCGCCGAGCGTTTGCAGGCCGAAGGGCTTGAAGTGAACACCGAACTGGTGTATGGCCACCCGGCTGAGATGATTCTCCTGACCGCCCGCCGGCTACACGGCGACATGATCGTGATGGCGGCTCACGGCCGCAGAGACCGCGAGCGCGTCTGGTTGGGAGGTATCGCTCAAAAGGTGGTACAGGGTTCGGCCTTGCCCGTGCTACTTATAAGGGAGAGCGAGCACTGACGCGTAACCGTGCATCAACAGCCAACGCGCCCTCTCCCTGCGCCATAACGATGAGCGGGTTGACCTCTATCTCTTGAATTTCCGGCCGGTCAAGGGCGATCTGAGCCAGGCGCAGGATCACGTTCGCGGCGGCACTACGGTCGGCGGGCGTTGCTCCCCGAAATCCGTCCAGCAGGCGGCCTGCAGGGGTGCGATCCAGAAGGTCATTAGCCTGTTTGGCCGTTAAAGGGGCAAGCTCGAAAGCCACGTTGCGCCTCAACTCAACCTCAGTACCGCCGATACCGGCCATCACAAGCGGGCCGAACTGAGGATCGCGTGTGACGCCGACGATTAGCTCGGCCAATCCCTTCACCATTCGCTGAACATGCGCGCCCTGTATGGCAAGCCCATTCACGTTGGACCTGGCACTTTGCATCATGGCCTCATAGGCGCTCCGAAGCTGTTCAGGTGTTTGAATGTTCAGGACCACCCCACCGACGTCTGTTTTGTGCGTCACGCCCGAAGCCGCCAGCTTAAGCACCACAGGGTAACCGATCTTCTCGGCCAGGACCACCGCGCCCTCGGCGTCCATCGCAAGGCCACTCCCTGGCACCGGGATATGGTAGGCGGCCATTAGCGCTTCTACGGATTCGGGCGAAGCCCACCCACTTGTATTGGCCAGGGTTGCCTCGATGGCCCTCTGTGCGATCTCGGAATTGACATCCTCAAGAGGGGCTGGAGGCGCTTGAGTCTCAAGCTCGTCAAGCCATTGTTTGCGAGCCCACATCGCGCCCAGGGTGCTCCCGACACGTTCGGGGAAGGCGTAGTTAGGCACATGGCGGCGGTGCAGTATCTGTGTGGCCTCGCTGGTGGAGGCGAGGCCCATGATGACGGTGAGGATAGGCTTCCTATGGGCCGACGGGCGATTCGCCACCTCTCCCGCGACCTCCGCCAGGCTCACAGGCTTGAACCAATCCTGTGGGGCCTGGATTACCACCACGGCATCCACCGTTTCATCGGCAAGGAGCGCATCCAGGCAGAGAGCGTAGGTTGCCGGACCTGCCCCCGCGAGAATATCAACTGGGTTCTCGACGCTGGCGGCGGCGAATACCCGCTGTCGCAGGAAGGCTTTGGTGTCGCCGGTGAGGGGCGCAAGCTGCATCCCCGCCTGTTCAAGCGCGTCGGTGGCGAGGATGGCCGGTCCCCCGGCATTGGTGAGGATCGCCACCCGGCTGCCCTTGGGCAGCGGCTGCCACGCCAGCGCCCGGCTGCAATCCACCAACTCTTCCATCGTGTTCGCCCACAGCACCCCCGCCCTCCTGAACGCGGCCTGGTAGGCGGTGAGGTCGCCCGCCAGCGCGCCTGTGTGGCTGGCGGCTGCCTTGGTGCCGCTTGCTCCGCGTCCTGCCTTGAGGAAGACGACAGGCAGCTTGCGCGCGGCCTGTTCGGCCGCCTCTATGAAGGCGCGCCCGCTGTCTACTCCCTCCATATAGCCCATGATCACGCGGGTGTGGTTATCGAGGCCGATCTGCCCGAGCATCTCGGCGGTGCTCACATCCACCTGGTTGCCCAGGCTGACGATCCGGCTGAAGCCAACCCCTGAGCCTACAGCCCAGTCCATGACAGCGGCGGCCATAGCCCCCGACTGCGACACGAAAGCTATGTCGCCGGGGCGCGGCATTCCTGTCACAAAGGTCGTGTTGAGGGGGGTGTGAGCGTCAATGGTGCCGATGCAATTCGGGCCAATGACTCGAATACCGTACTTGTCGGCTATACGCTTGATTTCGCGCTCGCGTTCCGCGCCCACCCCACCATCGCTCGCGCCCATCTCGCGGAAACCACCGCTGACGACGATGGCACCCTTTATACCACGCTTGCCGCAGGCCTCCATCTGCATAGCGACGGCCTGCGCCGGCACAACTATTACAGCCAGATCTACAGGATCGGGCACGTCTGCAATGCTTGGATAAGCCTTATAGCCCAGGATTTCATCTTCGTGCGAGTTTACCGGGTAGATCGGACCCTCGTAGCGGACACTACGGAGGTTGCGCACAACTCCATGGCCGAGTTTCTCCTCATCATTGGAAGCACCGATCACGGCGACGCCGTTTGGCCGGAAGAATACCGAGAGATCAGATTCGGGCATAATGTTCTCTTATAGAAGGATCGGCACTGTTCAATATAAGTGCCTGTCCCGCACCGGGCATAATCTGCCCAAAAGATGGCAATACCGGTAAAGACATAGCAAGTCAAGCGCATCCATACCGACATATCGGCACCTTGAGAGCTATCGCCATCATCAGTATAACACCAACGGATCGATCGTTGCATATTCGTAAGGGGTCGAACAGGGTGCTATACTTTATCCTACAAAGCATGTTTGAGCGTGAGATCTTACATACGCCAGGGGAATGAGTTTTGAACGCATTTATTGGCAATGGCAAGCCGTCAGATCGCTACATCCTGGCCCTCGACCAGGGCACTACCAGCTCGCGCGCCATCGTATTCGACCATGATGGGCAAGTAGTTGGTGCGCGCAACCGCGAGTTCCCGCAGATATTCCCCCGTCCGGGCTGGGTAGAGCACAACCCTGAGGATATCTGGGCGAGCCAGCTTGAGGTGGCGAAAGAGGTGTTGCGCGATTGCAGGCTGAGCGCGAATGACATAGCCGCCATAGGGATCACGAACCAGCGAGAAACAACCCTGGTGTGGGACAGAAACACCGGACAGCCGGTCTGTAACGCCATCGTATGGCAAGATCGCAGGACAGCCGGACTGTGCGATGCTCTTAAGGAGAGGGGTTGGAGCCGGCGGATCCAGGAGAAGACCGGGCTTGTGATCGACCCCTATTTCAGCGGCACCAAACTCAAGTGGATACTGGAAAACGTGCCGGGCGCGGCCCAGAAAGCCGCTTCGGGCGATCTGTTGTTCGGTACCGTCGACACGTTCCTGGTGTGGAGGCTGACCGAGGGCGAAGTCTACATTACCGACCTCTCGAACGCCTCACGTACCATGCTTTACAACATCAACGAATTGAGATGGGACGACGAAATCCTGGCCGAACTGGGGATAGCTGCCTCGATGCTTCCCACCGTGCTGCCCAGCAGCGCGAGCGAGGTGTATGGCTATTCGTCGGAGCGATTGTTGGGAGGCAAGATACCCATCGCTGGCATAGCGGGCGACCAGCAGGCGGCAACGTTTGGGCAGGCTTGCTATACCCCCGGCATGGCGAAGAACACCTATGGCACAGGCTGCTTCATGTTGATGAACACCGGGCAAGCACCCCGGTTGAGCAAGCACAACCTGCTGGCGACCATCGGCTGGGGCATAAACGGCCAGACCACATACTGCCTGGAGGGATCGGTATTCAGCGCGGGAGCGGCCATACAGTACCTGCGCGATAGCCTGCAAATAATCAATAGCGCGGCTCAGAGCGAGGAGATCGCTACTTCTGTTGAGAGCAGCGCCGGGGTCTATTTCGTGCCTGCTTTTGCCGGGATGGGCGCGCCATACTGGGACCCCTACGCGAGGGGCGCGATCCTGGGGTTGACACGAGGCAGTGGCCGTGCCGAGATCGTGCGAGCCACGCTCGAATCGGTCGCTTACCAAACGCGCGACGTGCTTGAGGCGATGGTTGCCGACAGCGGCACAGACCTGAAAGAGCTACGTGTAGACGGCGGAATGGTCGCCAATAACTTCTTGATGCAATTCCAGGCCGATATTCTGGGCGTGCAGGTCGTGCGCCCCCAGGTCACTGAAACTACCGCCCTCGGCGCTGCCTACCTGGCCGGATTAGCCGTCGGCTACTGGCAGAACCTGGAAGAGATCGCCCGCAACTGGTCGGTCGAGCGAGTATTCGAGCCAACCATAGACGAAGCCCGAAGGGACGAGCTTTACCACGGCTGGGGTCGTGCAGTGGAGCGAGCGCTCCGCTGGAGCAGCGAGTGACGAGTGACCAACTGCTACCTTCTCGTCACTCGCCACCCGTCACTCGCCACTCGTCATTCTTCACATCCTCATAGATCCGCGTGGTGCTGGGGAGCGGTTCTATATCCAGGTATTCGCGTAGATTCCGCACGCAACGCTCATAAGTCGCCAGCGCCATCCGCCTCTGCCCTTGCCGGGCGTAGGCGCGCATCAGGACACAATAAGCGTCCTCCCAACCGGGGTCGCGGACCAGCACCGATTCGCAGAGGCGAATTGCTTCAGTCAACTCATTCCTGCCGAGTAATGCTTCGGCCAGCAAGGTCGCCGCCTCCATGTACCGTGCTTCCAGGCGCTCGCGCTCGTCGCGGGCCCAATCTTCGTACAGCCAATCGCTCAGGTACGCCCCTTGATGTAGCTCTACTGCCCTCTCCAACTCCTCGTAATAAGCCCAGGCTCGATCTGCGCCATCTGAGTTGGCTTCATCCCGAATTCCGTATTCCGTGTTCCGCACTCGCAATGCCCTGGCGCTGTCCAGCCTGGCCTCGAACTCCTCCACGTCTAGCCACACCCCACCGGGCGGGCAGAAGCGGTAGGCCCCGCCCTGCCTGCGCACGTAGAAGGGCGGCGTGCGGGGCGGGCGCAACGGCTCAAGGGCGGCGTTGAGGCCGTTAAGAGTCACCTTGAACTGCGCCTCGGTCTCCGATTGCCCTTCTTCGGGCCACAGCATGTCGCAGATCTGCTCACGCAGGAGCCATCGCTCGCGGTTAGTGACCAGCAGTGCAAGCATCTGCTGTGCTTTCTTGCGCTGCCATTCGTGCGGCCCAAGCTCCTCGCTGCCGCGCCAAACGCGCAAAGGGCCAAGCGTTTGGATCTTCAGGGTCACGCCGGGGTTGTACGTTTGTGTGGCATCATCGGCGGCAACAGCGGGAAAGGCCCGGTTGAGGAGCGCTTGCGCTTCCACGCGCCACCTGGGGTGCTCGCGGGCAGCCAGCAGCACGGGCACAAGCATCATCTGGTCTCGCGGGCCGAACAGCGTTCGGTTACTCAGCAGACCCCTATATCCGTGGCGCTGTGCAAGCTCGAACGCCTGGATCGCAAAGAGCGCGGCCTGTTTCGGGTCGCCTTTGCGATAGTACCTGATAGATCTCCAGAGATGCACCACCGCCTGGCCATACGTATCCCTGCCCGCCCGGTACCGCTTGAGAGCTTCGTCCAGATAGCCCTCTGCATCCGGAGCGCCGTTGGCCGTAGCTACCGCCCCCAGGGCAGTCCACAGTTGAGCGGCGGTCCATTCGTCGCCGCTGCGCTCCACTATAGACAGACCTTCGCGGGCAGCGTCCTGCGCGGCGGCAAGGTCGCCCCGAAAGCCATGCAGCAACGCCAACCCCAGGTAGGCCTCTGCTTTGGGGTGCTGGACATGGAGGCTATCGGCGAGCACCATGGCCTGAAGGTAATGCTCGTTTATCGCTCTGTATTCGTCCGGATGCGCCGGTTGCGTAGCGTGGCCTGCACAGATGCGCGCTTCAGCCTCGAACAGGATGGAACCAAGGCGGCGCGATGCATCAAGGCCCGCCTGCGCGTAACTCAGGGCGCTAGCGGGATCGCCCTCCATGATGCCTACCAGCGACAGGAGCAGAGTGACCTCACGATGGGCTTCGAACGGACGGTTCCCCGGTAACGATTCGTGTTCCCGATCCATTTCCGCTTGAAGTTTGGAGCGGGCCTCGGCCAGGCGTCCCAGTCGCACCAAAGCTCTAGCCTCAATCCTGGACGCTTGCGATGTGTCGCGCTGGCCGAAATCGAGCAGGCGCAACGCCTGGTCGGCTCTGCCCCGGTTGAGGCGATTCTCAGCGATCAGGACGAGCAATTCGGTTCGTGCGGCTTGCTCGGCCTGTGGCAGCATCCTGAAGGCCTGCCTCAGTAAAGACTCCGCCGGTGCGGGCTGCACCGTGTCGATGTACACCATGGCCTGGCCTTTGAGGGCTAGAGCTTGGCCTGTTGGATCTCCTTGTGCCTGGTAGATCCTGGCCGCTTGCTCGTAGGCCCGCCGGGCGCTGTCAAAGCGCGCCAGCAGGCGTGCGGCATCCCCACGGGCGATCAGAAGTTGAGGGTGGGCTTTGATCTCATCTGCGGGAATCTGATCTATCCATGAGAGCACAGTCATCAAACGGCCACTTCCCAGCCAGGATGGCGTCCAGTGCTCAAGCTCAAGGGCTGCGCCCTTTACGTCGCCTGTTGCCAGCAGGTGATACATGACCTGTTCGCCTGAGCGTATTTCTCTGTAGTACTCCGCTGCCTGAGTGTGCAGGGCGTCCCATTCGGGGAGCGTCGCCGCTGCATGCTCTTGAAGGAAAGCATGGAACAGCGGGTGATAGCGGTATGCGCCACTACCCGACGCCGTCAGGAACAGCCCCTGGCGGTAGAGCGCCTCCAGTTGTGACGCGGAGTCATTGGTCCCTAACACGCGGTCGCAGGCGGCAGGCTCCAACTCCGACAACACTGACGAGCGCAGCAGGAAGGTTCGGATCTTCGCGGGCTGGCGGGCAAGTACCTCCCGTGCAAGATAGGCAAATAGGGCGTCCCTGCTCCGGGCTCCAAGAACCGACCCCTCGCTATCAGCCTGCTGTGTGTCAACGCTTGCCTGCTTGCTCTGCCAGACGAGTTGGAGCGCAATCGCCCAACCGCCCGTCTGCTCGCTGACCTGGGGCGCTTCTTCCTCAGCCAGCCCCTGGCCGTAAACCGAGGTGAATAGCCGGGAGGTCTCGTCCACGGTGAAGGCGAGCTGCTCCTCCCCAATCTCAAGCAACTCCCCACGGATTCGCAGGGTAGGCAAGCAGTCCAGTTGGGGACGGCGGCGCGTGGACAATACAATGTGCAGCAACGGTGGTAGGGTTTCGATAAGGCGCTCGATCAAGGCGCGAATATCCGGGTGCTCACCAACCTTGTGGTAATCGTCGAGCACCAGGATCGTTTCGCGGTCGAGCGCCGGAACAAGGTCGTTGACCAGTGAGTCCAACGCGTGGCCCCACACCTGTTGCCCGCTGCCCCCATGCTGCAATATGGCGAGAGCGTTGCTGCCCGCTTCGGCGCTCGCCGCGAGACTCCGGCACGCGTGAACGAGGTGCACAAGAAACACCACCGGGTCATCGCACGCCATCTCGCCAACGGTATACCAGATGGTGGGGTAGCGGTCCTGTGCGGCAAAGGCGGCCAGCGCCGTGCTCTTGCCATAGCCCGCGCTTGCACTAACCACCGTCAGAGGATATTCGACAACGCTGGAGAGGAGATTGTCTAGCCGGTCACGTGCCAGCCAGCGCCGAGGCAGCCGAGGAGGCAGGAGCAGAGAACGAATCAGAATATCATCGCCATACATGGCATCGTGCTCCCGATAACCTTTACACTACGAGTTTATCAGAGGCTCCACCGGTTGTCAAAAGCTGAACTGATTTGTAACTGCCATCGGGTAACCTGAACGAGGTGGATAGGATACATAATCCGCAGGATGGAATAATGCCAGGAACCGACCAGACAACGGACTACCCTAAGCTCGACATCTATTTCATGCCGCAGCAATTGATGCTGCAAGCCTTCCAGGACTGGCAGCAGATTGTCAACCGGTACGCGCAGGACCTGCTGAGTAACCCGCAATTGCTGGACACCGGCGGAAAGACCCTGGAGAGCCTTGCGCAACTCAAGCGCCAGGCGGATCAGGCTATGGAAATGGCTCTCTCCTCCATGCACATCCCTACGCGAAGCGATATAGACCTGCTTCTTCAAAAGCTCAGCACACTGGAGAACCTCGTGCGCGACCTGAGCGATAAGGTGGACCAGGCGCTGGAGAAGGAGCTGGCGCTGTAATGGCCGCGAGCTTCGACGCCGCGTTCAGGGAGATGTTGGAAGCCAGGTCCGCTTCGGTCGGACATACTCCCGCTGAGGTTGTGTACGCAGAGAACAAACTGCGCCTGCTCCACTACATGCCTGTGGTTGAGCAACTCGCGCCTGTGCCTTTGCTGATCGTGCCGTCGCTCCTCTACCGCTACTCGATCCTCGATCTCATGCCGGGCGCGAGCCTTGTCGCCTACCTTGTGGAGCATGGGATCGATGTCTACCTGCTCGACTGGGGCACGCCCGGACGCGAAGACCGCTACGTGACCTTCGACCAGTACATCAGCGGCTACTTGCGCCGCATAGTGCATCGTGTCCGGAGGTTTGCCCAGCAAGACCAGGTCAATCTACTGGGCTATGGGCTTGGCGGCACGCTGACCGCTATCTTCACCGCCCTCTTTGGGCGATACGTCGCCAACCTGGTGCAATTGGTGGCCCCGGTCAACTTCCATGACGAAGGTCTCATGTCACAGTGGACCCGCAAAGGCCGTTTCAACGTTGACCTCGTAGTGGATACGCTTGGCAGTATGCCGGTCGACCTGATGCGCGCCAGTTTCCGCATGCTCAAGCCCTCCACACAGATCGTGCAGAAGATAGCCCTGGCTACCCGCTTCGGCGACATGGATGGCGTCCAGGACTTCATGGCGCTGCAAAGCTGGCTGACCGACGATATGCCATACCTGGGGGAAGCCTATCGAAAATACATCAAGGACTGCTACCAGCAGAACTACCTAGTGCAAGGCAAGCTTCTCATAGATGGCGAGCGCGTGGATCTGTCGCGGGTCGCTTGCCCTGTGCTTACTATCGTAGCTTCCGGCGATCCCATTTGCCCACCTGCCTCGGCTGCTGTGCTGAACGATCTTGTTTCCAGCACGGATAAACAATTGCTCGAACTTCCAGGTGGGCATATCAGCGCGATAGCCGGGCGAAATGCGGCCCTGCATCTGTGGCCCAAACTTACAGAGTGGCTGCTTGCTCGCTCCCAAAGCGAGTAGCCCAGAAAGGACCAAACTTTTACCCATTTTTGCAATATTCACCCATTTGTAACCCAGGTCAACCGGACTCTACACGCTCCTTTGCTACAGTTATCTTGAAATGCCCTGCAAGAGTTCGGTGCAGTAGCGCTCCGGTTGACTTGATGTTTTCAATAGCAACGAACAAGGAGGTTCGGGATGGCAGAAGAACGAGAAGTTGTCGTGCTGAGTGGTGTTCGCACTCCGGTCGGCAAGTATGGTGGCAGTCTCAAAGACTTTTCGCCCAGCGACCTGGGTGCGATGGTCACGAAGGAGGCCGTGAAGCGCTCAGGCCTGGAGCTTAGCGAGATCGAGCATTCGATCTTCGGTAATATCCTCCACACCGAGGGCGGCGATATGTACATGGGGCGCATAATCGGGCTTAAGGCCGGTTTGCCGCTCGAGACGCCCGGCCTGACGGTCAACAGATTATGTGGAAGCGGCCTGCAAGCCATCGTCAGCGCATCTCATTACATCAGATTGGGCGATGCGACCACGGCAGTGGCGGGCGGGACCGAGGTGATGAGCCGTTCCCAGTACTGGCTCCCGGCCATGCGCTGGGGCGCTCGTATGAACGACAGCGCGGCGGTCGACTCCATGCTCGCTGTATTGACCGATCCGCTCGACGGCTGCCACATGGGCATCACCGCCGAGAGAATAGCAACAAAGTACAGCATCACCCGCGAAGAGCAGGATGCGCTGGCAGCCGAGAGCCATCGCCGGGCCGTCAATGCCATCGACAACGGCTATTTTAGAGAGCAAATCCTGCCTGTAGAGCTAAAGACCAAGGCGGGAGTAACCCTATTTGACACCGACGAAGGTCCGCGCCGCGAAGTCGATCCTATCGCTATGGCGAAGCTTCGCCCCGCCTTTGACCCGCAGGGCACCGTTACAGCCGGCAATGCCTCCAGCATCAACGACGCCGCGGCTGCCGTGGTGCTGATGGAGCGCAAAGCGGCGGAGCAGAGAGGTCTCAGGCATATGGGCCGCCTCCTTGGGTCAGCAGTAGTGGGCGTAGACCCGAAATATATGGGCCTGGGCCCCGTGGAGGCAATTCGCAAAGTCCTCGACCGCACAGGGCTGACCATAAAGGAAATGGACGTAATCGAGCTGAACGAGGCCTTTGCAGCACAGGCGCTCGGCGTGATTAAGGAGCTTGACCTGCCGATGGACAGGACGAACCCCAATGGAAGCGGCGTCTCGCTCGGCCATCCGGTCGGCGCTAGCGGCGCAATCCTGACGATCAAAGCGCTCTACGAGTTGCACCGGATCGGCGGGCGATATGCTCTTGTTACTCTGTGCATAGGCGGCGGACAGGGTATCGCCGCGATTTTCGAGCGTAACTAACCCTATACGCATTGCGGGCCAACAGTGATCCGCAATGCGTGATTTAACAAAAGGAGAACCAAGAAGATGAGTCAAGCTCCTACTGATGGGTTGGGTCTTCTGGACCCATTTGGATTCTGGAAAACGGCACGCGATACCAACCTGGAAGCCTGGTCCAAGTTTATGATCGATCTCGTAAACTCGGACGAGTATGCCCAGGCAACCGGCCTCGCTTTGGAACAGGCCCTGGCTACCTCTCAGCCTCTGAGGGATGCCATGGAGAGAACTATGACCCAGACGCTGAGCATGTTGAACATGCCCAGCCGCGCCGAGGTGATCAGCCTTGCTGATCGCTTGGTCAATGTCGAAATGCGCCTTGATGACCTGGACGCCAAGCTGACCACAGTTCAGAAGGCGCTGCAGGAAACAATCAAGAAGGCGATCCATGAGGCTATGCCGGCGCAAAACCCGCAGTTGAACAGCATAGAGGCCAAACTTGAGGCGATGGACGTCAAACATGATGCGCTCAAGAAAGTCGAGGCGCACCTGGTTGAGTTGAGCGCTAAGCTCGATGCGTTGCGGGTCCCCGTTGCCGCCGCCCCGGTAAACCGGCCTTCGGAAGCCCCCAAACCTGAGCCTAAACCCCGGCCCACCCAGCCTGCCGCCAGGAAAGACCAGGAGGCCAAGTGATGGCTACCCACACACCTACACCCGACACCGAGACAATGAACTCCGATATCCAGCGGTTCATGAACAACTACAGGACGCTGCTCCGAGTGAGCACAACCCGCTACCCGGTGGGCCAGACACCCAAAGAAACCGTCTGGACGCTCAACAAGGCCAAGCTATACAGGTATCTCCCGACAGTTCCCGTTACGAAGAAGCACAAGACACCCCTCTTGCTGGTGTTCGCTCTGATGAGCCGGGCATACATCCTCGACCTGAGACCGGGGGCCAGCTTCGTCGAATACATGGCGAACAAGGGGTACGACGTGTACTTGCTTGACTGGGGCGAGCCTGGTCACGAGGACAGGAACCTCAAGTTCGATGATTATGTGCTCGAATATCTGCCCCGCGCCGTCCGCAAGCTCAAGGAAGTGTCGGGGTCGGAGGAGTTTAGCATGCTTGGGTGGTGCATTGGCGCTATCCTCACCACATGCTACGCTTCATTGCGCCCTGATGATGGCTTGAAGAACATGGTGTTGCTTACAGCCCCCCTCGACTTCACCGCAAAGGATATAAGCGGCTTCAGTAAGTGGGTTGCCGAGGACTATTTGGACGTCGAAAGCATTATCACCGCCTTCGGCAATATGCCCCCTGACATGCTTGACGCAGGCGCAAAGCTCCTCAAGCCGGTCGAAAACTACGTCAGCAACTATATCCGCTTGCTCGACAACCTGGAGAACGAGAAGGTGGTTGATTCCTGGCATGCAATGGACACCTGGGTCAACGACCCGATCCCGATGCCCGGTGGCGTATTCCGCCAGCTTGTGAACGATTTCTTCCGTGGTAACCGCCTGGTAAAAGGCACGCTGACCATGCGTGGTGAGAGGGTGGACCTGGCGAATGTGAAGGCCAACCTCATCAATATCATCGCCGACGCAGACCACATAACACCTCCGTGCCATTCCGAGAACCTGTTGCCGGCATTCGGCAGCGAGGACAAAGAGATGGTGAGGATGAAGGCGGGGCACATTGGCCTTATGCTCAGCAGCACAGCCAACAGGATCACCTGGCCCCTGATCGAGGGCTGGCTCGACAAGCGCGACTAACAAGCTAAAGTGACCACAGATTACGAATTCTTGCTTCAAATTCGTGGTCCATGAGGGGAGTGTGAAAAATGGGAATTAAGCTAGACAACAAAGTAGCCGTAGTCACCGGTGGTGCTCTTGGCATCGGACGTGCCACGGTTATGGCCTTCGCCAAAGCAGGCGCTAAAGTAGCCATCTGGGACCTTGCCGAGAACGCGGGGCAGGCCCTGGTGGCCGAGATTCGCGACGAGGGCGGTAAAGCAGCTTTCTTCAAAGTCAATGTGGCCTCCCAGGCCGACGTGGAAGCCGCGGTCACTGCCACCATATTGCAGTTTGGCAAGGTAGATATCCTTGTGAATAACGCCGGCATCACGCGCGATGCTCAACTGGTCAGGATCAAAGACGGCCAGCTTATCGGCAAGATGAGCGAAGCCGAGTTCGACTCGGTCATAGCGGTAAACCTGAAAGGCGTATTCAACTGCACGCAGGCCGTGGTTCCTGCCATGATCGCGCAGGGCTACGGGCGCATCATCAGCGCTTCGTCGGTGGTCGGTCTGTACGGGAACTTCGGACAAACCAACTATGTGGCAGCGAAAGCTGGCGTTATCGGCATGACCAAAGTATGGTCACGAGAACTTGGTAAACGAGGTATCACCGTCAATGCTGTTGCGCCTGGCTATATAGTCACCGATATGACCAGGGCAATACCTGAGCAGGCCCAGCAGAAGCTGATTGCCTCTACACCCGTCGGACGCCCCGGCCAGCCGGAGGACGTGGCAAACGCGTACCTCTTCCTCGCCTCAGATGAGGCAAGCTTCATCAACGGCACAGTGCTGAACGTGGACGGCGGTATGGTTGCGGGAACCTGATCTGCACAGAATATGTGAGAACCGGTAGGTCTCGTTCCTGAGTTATGACCGGATATGGGTCACAATCACGAAGAACTAACATAAAACATCCCAAATTTTAGATGCAGCTTCGCATGCGTGCAATCTACTTCTAAAACAGGCAAAAATGGCGGCAATGCCGCCATTTTTGCCTGTTTTAGAATGCCCCTCCCCAGATTTTTGGGCTTACAAGGGTAGGTTTCTGCAAAAGGGGGTGCAGGGGTACTCCCCTGACAGGGGGTTTGGGGGTGTCCCTCACACTTCCCCCACTATTTACTCTCCCCTCTCCCCGTATTCGGGGTGCCGACGAAGGAGGCGGAGGGCAGGGGGTGAGGGGTGTTAGCCTGTGCTCACCAGCGGCTCTTAAAGGAAAACCTACCCTTGAGAGTGTCAGGGGAGGGGTTGGGATGGGGTCTCGGGGCATCCTGATGCTCTCCTACGCACGATTTCAAGATTTGGGATTACTCATGTTTAAGTATGGGAAATTGTGTATTGTTATGAGCATTGAGGAGGCCACATCCTACCGAGCGCCGGGTTATTGCAGGTCCTGGCGAATAGCCTCGAACCATATTTGCGCTACCAGATCGTAGCCACTCGGATTGGGGTGGATACCGTCCTCGGCCAGGGTAGAGGGGTCGGTGAAGATAGTGGTATTGTAAAAATCAACCGTAGTGGCCCCATACTCCGCTGCCTTGGCGCGGATGACATCGTTGAAGGCGAGGGCGAGGTGCGACATGTGCGCTAAATCCTCCGGGGAGTAGCCGGCCCCATTAGGGTTCGTTGCGTAAGGGCGCAGCGACTGGTCGTCCAGCAGTGCGATGTAGACCCTGGCCCCCACCCCCGTCAACGAACGCAGGGTCGTATCGATATTGTTCGTGTACGTGGTCAGGTCCGAATCTTCCTGGTCGGGACCGTTGTTGTACCAGAGGTCGTTACTGCCTATCCAGACAAGGGCGATCTGGGGGTTGGCCTGCAGGGCGGGGGGCAACTGGCCCTCGACCATCTGCTGAGAACTCCAACCCGACAAACCAAGGTTGAGGATTTGTGAGTTGGGCCTTATCTCATTGATAGACTTTTGGAGACGCGCCGGATACCCGCCCCCATCTCCAGGGTAGTCGCCATCCCCCTGGGTCAGGCTGTCACCCAGCGCAACGATTGTGAGCGGCCCGTCCGGTATCGGAGCTGGAGTGGCAGGGGAAGACAAGGGTTGCGAGGGCGTAGAGGTCTCCTCAAGAGGGGGTAGGGTGGGTTCAATGGTGCTCTCAGGCGTAGGTTCGCCAGGCTCGGCGGGAGTTGAGGTTGCAGAAAGGTCAGGGGATGGGGTTGCGAGAGGAGGGTTAGTGGCAGGTACGGGTACGCTATCAGAGCAAGCCACGAGAAGCCCGCAGAGCAGGACAATAAGTATGGCACATGCGCGCATGATTCACCTCCCGTTTACATAGGCGCAATATCGGACAGGATAGTAGGCAATACTACAGTCCGATTACCTCGCCACTTCCAATGAAATCGCAGGCTTCCCCAGGGCGTTTCATTGATGGGACCACATAAACGCTATATTATGAAGTAGCGTTGTATGAAGAAGCGTTCGCCTGATTATACACGACTAAGCTACAACGCGTGCTCCTGAAATGCCTTCCTCTGAGCTTTCTCGCCCAGGTTCTATCTACAAACTCCGAAAAGGATGTGTTCCTGATCTGGAGCACGCGCAATAGCAATTAAGGCCAGTTCCTTCAACCACCACTGACTGTGAACGTGGAACGTTGGTTCGAAAGTAGGAAGGATAAGTACTTCATTGGGCATGAGCTTGGGGAGCCTGGGGCGTAACAGGTTTGAGGTAACGGGTAAGATATAGATACACGCCATGAGACAGAGCGCGCTTGCAACAAAGACGATTAGCCGGCTTAGGGGGCTGAAAGCCATGCCGGGAGCCATGCCTCCGGCAGGGCTGGTGGTGCTCGGCATTGTGTCAGTGCAGATAGGGGCGGCGTTCGCCAAGACGCTCTTCCCGGCTGTGGGGCCTTATGGAACCGTTTTCCTGAGGCTGGTTTTCGCCGCGCTGATTCTAATGATAGCCTGGCGACCGCGGGTACGCAGGCATGAGCTTGGGGAGCCTGGGGGCGGACGCGACTATCTCCTGGTATTGCTCTTTGGATTGATCTTCGCGGCGATGAATACGAGCTTTTATGCGGCCATCGACCGTCTGCCTCTCGGGGTCGCAGTGACGGTGGAGTTTGTAGGACCATTAGGTGTAGCGGTGTTCGGCTCCCGGAGGCTTCTACACCTGCTGTGGGCGGTACTGGCTGCGGGAGGGATCGTCTTGCTCACTCCGCTCACCGGAGTGAGCGGCATCCAGATCGACTCGTTGGGCCTCGCTCTTGCCCTCCTGGCGGGGCTTTGCTGGGCCGTATATATAGTGACCAGCGTGCGGGTGGGGCGGTCCTTCCCAGGTGGGACCGGGCTGGCGCTCGGCACGGCGATTGGCGCGGTGCTGGTGGCACCCATCGGCATCTGGCAGGGAGGCGAAAAACTGCTCGATTGGCCACTCCTGGCGACGGCCGCGGCCGTCGCGCTGCTGTCCTCGGTGATACCTTATTCCTTGGAATTGGAAGCGCTTAGGAAGCTGCCCGCAAGGGTGTTCGGCGTGCTGATGAGCATCGAGCCGGCAATCGCGGCCATAGTGGGGTTCGTCGTGCTTGGTGAGGCCCTGGGCGAGCGGGAGTTGCTAGCTATTGGGCTAATTACCGCAGCCAGCATAGGCGCTACCAGATTCAGGGCGGAAAGTTAGGGAAGAGAGAGCACTGTCTGGCTATGGTTTGCCGATAGAGCCTGGTGAGTGTTGTGAACTTGCAGCGGGGAGGCCAGACAACCCAATTGTGGTATGATATAGCTCACATATGTCGTTGTGCGACTGCCTCCGGTTCCTCGCAACCGAGGAATGTCACCGGCAATATCGTTGTGGATCAAGTGCCTTTCCGGTTACTGCCAGGTGTATTCGCCTGGTTGGGAACAAAGGAGATAGACGATGAAAGTGCGCGCTACTCTGATCGCTGCGGTCCCGCTACTGGCGCTGGCGCTGGTGCTCTCGGCATGCGACCAGCAGGCCATTCCCACCGCCCCACCCGTCCCAACACAAGGCACAGCCACCACCCAGGATCTCCAGGCTACGATAGAGGCCCTGCAAACCGTGGTCGCTTCTACTGTGGTCGCGCAAGCTCCAACCCCGGAGGCTACAGCCGAGACCGCATCCGAGGCTACATCTGAAGCCACCACCGAGCCTGCCGCCGAAGCCACATCCGAGGCCATTCAGGAGCCGGAGGCCACCACTGAAGCAGGTGTGGAGGGCTCTTCGGACGATGAAGTGCCACCAACGGATACGCCCGTTGCGCTCCCCGCAGGGCCTGCTGTGGTCCTCACCGGGCACCCCCGCCTGCTGGTAAGCGCCGAAGACCTGCCCCGGCTCCGCTCCTGGGCTGTGGACAGCAACCCGATCTACAAAAACGGCCTCCTGCCGGTCATAGAACAAGCTAAGGCCGATATGGACGCGGGCACGGTTGTGCAGCAGGACAACGCGGGCACCCGCTACTCGGATTACCCGAATGAGCTGTACGCCGAGCTGTTCGCTTTCGCGTCCCTCATCGCTAATGATCAGGCTACCCGCGACGATTACGCCCAGCGTGCCCGCACCCTCCTCATGCGCATTATGAACGAGGTTGTCAAAGGCTATGCCGACAACGAGCCATACCGTGACCTCGCCTTCCCAACCAGCGACCGTTCAAGATGGCAGGGGGAGGCATACGGCCTGACGGTGGACTGGATATATCCGTACCTCTCCGCGGAGGACAAAGCTATTATCCACAAGGCATTCGTTCAGTGGTCCGACACAATAGTGACCAACGGTTATCACCACCCTGAGCCGATCGGCCTGGTCAATGACCCGCAACTGGTCGCCGATAAGTCCATCGCCCGTTGGGCAGCCAACAACTACTTCAACGGCAACATGCGGAACCTGGGCCTCATGGCCCTCTCTTTCGACACAGCAGACGACCAGGGCGGAGAACTGGGGAAGTATCTGAATAACGCTATAGGCGCGCGCCTCTACATGTCCGATTACATAATGCGCAATGATGCCGCGGGGGGAATGCCCGCAGAAGGTTTCGAGTACGGCGGAGCGCAGCTCGGCTACATCTTGCAATTCCTCTATGCGTTGCACACTGCCGGCCAGTCTGACACCGCTGTGTGGGGTCCGCAGGTCTCGATAGACAACCCCTTCTGGAACAACTTCGTCAACGGGTTTTTGCACTCTTTCAGTCCCGCGCCCCTCGATCATCCGGAGTTCGGGCAGGTATACCAGACTGCCTTCTACGGTGACGGAGAAAAATACCTACCACCTCCCGACTTCATGGAATCTTTTGGCCCTCTGGCCCTGTACGCCAGGTCGATGGGCAACACGGAACTGGTGGATAAGATACGCTGGATCGAGACGAACCTGGCCCCCGGAGGCGCGGATAAGCTAATGGAGCGGGCCGCTGACTCCCATATCTTCTTCGACGACATACTCTACTTCATGCTCTTCGATCCGAACGCAGGGCAGCCCGCCGACCCGCATCTATCGCAGCCACTCAACTTCTACGCCCCTGGCACCGGCCACATCCTGTCGCGCACCGGTTGGGACCCCGGTGCGACCTGGTTCACCTACATGCTAAGCTGGATGTCTATAGACCACCAGCAGGCCGACGGCAACAGCTTCGATTTCTACCGCGATGGGGAATGGCTCACTAAAGAGCGCGTTGGTTACGAGCTATTCAGCTCCGACTACCACAATACCCTGGCGTTGCAGAACGACAAGCCCGACCGGTACGTTGAGGGAGAGTATCTTGCCATCGAAAGTGATCGCGGCTCGCAGTACATATTGACAAACGATGAAGGCAAGTTGGTCGCTCACAGCTTCGGCCGGGGATTCACCTACGCACTCGGCGACGCGACGGGCCTGTACAACTCGCTTTACGAAGAAGTGACTGACATTACCCACGTGAGCCGCTCCATCGTCTGGCTGCAACCCGACTACATTTTTGTTTACGACCGCGCTTCTTCCAAGACGGCTGGGCGCTTCAAGAGGTTCTGGCTGCAAACGCCGACCCAGGCTGCGGTCTCGGGAAAGCAAGCCACTATGACGACAGAGAAGGGACAACAACTGTTCGTTACGACGTTGCTGCCCCAGGATGCCATCGTTGCCTCGGAGCCTGTAGATACCTATGGAGAGGAAAACACCGCTCAGGAAGAGCCAATGAAGTATCGCCTCAGGGTTGAGGCTCCGGGCGGGCCGCAGAATGTGCGCTTCCTCAACGTGTTGCAGGGCGCGGATGCCGGTGCTAGCCCCGACCCTGCAACCCTCATAGAGAGCACGGGCGGCACACCCTACGCAGGGGCGGTGGCGCACGGCGTGGCCGTGATGTTCCCCGTTGATCTTGGCGACAACTTCTCCAGCCTTACATACACTGCCCCATCAGACGCGACCGCGCACCTGATCACCGGGCTAACTCCCAACGCGGGCTATGACGCCGAAGTGACGAGCACAGGAGGGAGTGTGCAGGTAAGTGTGAAGCCGGGCAGCAAGTACACGGCGGACGACGGTGGCGTGCTGGTGCTGGGCACATTGCCGCGCAACTGAGCCATCTCCCCTATGGCGCTTTGGGGGTCTTGGCCATAGCTGAACTACAACGCGGGCTACTTCTCTCCCACAACTGACGGGCAGTAGGAGGAGAAGGTGTTGGAGACGATCTTGGCGGCCTGCCCCCTCGTTACGTTGTTCCCTGGCCGGAAGTACGGCCTGTTCTCAGGTCCTACGCACGGCTCACCCTCTCCTCCACATGGGTAGCCGTTGACTATGCCCCTGCTGCTCAGTCGCTCGGAAGCGTCAGGACTCAGTACTCGCAATTCTCTCTGTCGCGCTTTGGGTGTCTTAGCCAAGCCTCAACCACGATCATAGTCTGCCGTTAGGCCACCATCAGTAGATATTGTAGGGCACCAAGTCTCTCCCTGAACAGGCGGCGTTGTTCGGCCAAGGGCACGGTTTGTTTCTGCTTGGTTCGGTATCGGAAGTGGTCTCGCTGCTCATCATACGCCCGGCAAAATCGAGATGCCGACTCGAAAGAGCCGAACCCACGCATTGGGTAGTATCTCTGTTTGATGCCACGATGATCGTGTTCCAGCCTATTTTTCAAGTAGGATAGGCGGCCAGCGAGTTACCTTTGCAGGCACTTTTCCAACCGCCCTCCCCCGAGCCCTGCGTGCCCGTTTCCGTATCACGTGGCCCTCCGGTGACCTATCTCGGCGAGTGCTCGCCCATCATAGCGCCCGTATTGAATGTCATGGTGGCATTTCTGGCAGACTATCAAGGTTTTGCGCTGTCGTGCTGCCATTATTCGCATCCATCTTGGTCGTTCTGCGTGACCCTTTTGCTCAACGTCTGCTAACTTCCGTATGGGGTGAACTTCGATTTGCTCCGTTGCACCACATAGCTCACAGCGTTGCGCCAGTAGTCGTTCGACCAACTCGCTACGGTCGCTCCAGATGGAGATGTTCAGGACTGTTTCGGCGTTTCGCATCACGCGTACCTCACAGCTACCGACCATCAGGTCACTTGTGCTCCTTCGCGCTGTGAGCGGACTTCCCGCTCTCCCTGGTGGGTCGTTACTCCCACGACTACTATGAGCTACTCCGTCACCATTGGCCCGAAGGCCAACCCTAGGGCTCGAGCCCCTTAGGTGGTCCCATGTTCCGTCACAGAGGAACGTGCTAGAGCGACTTAGGTTCCCCACTCATATCCTTAAATGAGTCATTACTCATCATTCCTGTGTGCAAGGTGTACTACGCACGAAAGTGGATTACGTAGTTCATACAGGCATCGGTGTACAAACGTGCTACCGACGTGCGTGCCTTTACGCTACTGGACATTGGGGTTCAGGTAGTTTAGCTTTAACCATATTGCTCAGGTGTTGCAGGGCCACAGTGTACACGTCTTCGACTGCTCCCCGCTTCACGACATGCTCTTGTTCCCTTTCCCTTTCGGATCCAGGTAAGTATGTTCACCTCGAAGTCATTACCCTGAACTTCGGCCATCTACGATGGCGATTCCTCTATGCGTGACATGGCGCACGCTTTCCAGGCACGAGGCTCTCCAGTGGTAACTCTATCGATAACTACTCAGTTTCGGCATTCTGCATCTCGCATACCTATCTGGCTGGCTATCTGTACCACCTGTGCCCCTTCCCCTTGTACTGGGCGTTACCCCAATCATTTGAGTAGTGTGGGCACTCCGTTACCTTAGGCCTCTCGACCCTTAGGCAATCCCGCATTTACCCTTGTCAGACGTTTAGCTCGTTTAGGTGCCTCTCTCGTCCCCTTCCTCCTGTTCGTTACAGGTCGTTCACCGCGTAGAGCGTTCCATCAGCCGCTATTTTACTGACGTATTGCGGTGACGCCGATTACAAGTATGCTACGGCGGGTCACCAATTCGACCACTGGAGACTAAGGTTCAGCCAATACAGGTTTCACTATGTGAGCAGGACTTGCGGTGCATCGTGCTACATACTTTCACACTTATCCGCTTTAGTGCCATGCTGTTTTCCCCTTTGCCTTTCGACGCCAGGTAGGGCAGTTGTCCTTAGGGTCATATGCTCTCAACCCTATCGTCCTGAGAACGAAATCTGATAAGAGCCGAAACGGCGCACAGAGCGGTTGGTCCGGCGCTCGACCTTGCGGCCCAGTATCCGGCGTATGGCTCTTGGATAGGCATTATGTCCGTCGGTGGTCACCTTGGCCGGTCTGTGGCCAACCACTTCTCTGGCCTGCGTGAAGAACTTCTTGGCCGCCTCCATGTCTCGCTTCTCCGAGAGCATCGAGTCCACCAGATTGCCATCACAGTCTACGGCTCTGTACAGATAACACCATTTTCCGCCAACCTTGACGTACGTCTCGTCTGTGAACCACGATCCACCAGCTTTGCCTTTGCGCCTGGAGCGCAGTTGCTCGGTGACCAGCGGAGCGAACCGGCTTTCCCAATCTCTCACCGCTTCGTGGGTGAACTCGAAGCCTCGCTCCAGGAACATCTCAGCAAGATCTCGCAGGCTCAACTCGTAGCGTAGTCTCCACAAGACTACCGGGAACACTATGTCCGTGGGGAACTGGAGATGATTGCAAATGGTGCCTGTTCGCTCGTTGAAGACGCGAGTACACACTCTACAACGGAACACGTTGTAGCCGAGGGAGGTTTTCCTGGAGAGAAGGGTAGTGAAAGAGGGGGAGCAGTGAAGGCAATTCGTCGGAAGTCCTTGGGTATTCCTTGCTAGGAGATGGCTGGAGTTGGGTAAGCATACTCTATAATCGTCATCATCGCCACCACCTGTTCTCATTTCTGACGCTTCCTAGCTCTCAGGCAAATACTGGAACTGCTTGGATTACCGGTTGAAGATCCCGGATAATACTCTCTACGCCAGGGTCTTGGTGGCTTCCGCCAGGTTCAGTCTGTTGATGCGCCGGATGGCGGGGAGGGTGGCAACTTCCATTGTCAGGAGGATGCCCAGGGAAGCCAGCACGTAGCTCAGCGGAGCGATCACGATCTTGAATTGAATCAGGTCCGAGGAGAAAGCCGCTCCCATCTGGGCTGCTGCTAATGTTCCCAGCAAGATGCCCGGTATCAGCACCACAATCCAGGTAATGACGTTCTCAATGCTCATCTGCCAGGTAATCGGGCCGCCCCCCATACCCACGGCGCGCATCGTGGCGAACTCCCGTTGGCGCTCCAGCACGTTCACAGTCATGGAGTTGAACAGCAGCGCGAAAGACATCGCCACAGCGAAGGCCAGCACCACTCCCATGAAGAGATAGAAGAACCCCATAAGCGAGTTCCAGTCGCTCTCCACCTCCGACTTGAGCCGCACGCTTGCCGCGCCCGGCAGATGATACAAATTGGCCTTGATAGCCTGAGCCTGGGACGGGTCCACGGTGAGGTACAGCCCATTGAAGATAGCCCCGGACCCGGCAGGCACGCCCGCCAGTTGCAGGGCGGTGCCAACAGAGATAAAAGCGGACGAGCCGCTCAGTTCGTCGGACGTGCCCCCCAGCGTGAAGTCCTCCTTGCCCAGGGGAGTGCTCACCTGGAGGGTATTGCCTATGGAGAGCTGCAGCTTGTCGGCCAGATCGGGCGTGAGCACCATGCGGTTGCCTGCCAACGCCGGCTCGGGCGTCGCGCCTGCAGAGGACCCACCTGAGAGCTGCAGCACGTGCATCTTCTGGGCTGGATTGAACGCCGTGAGAAAGGCATCCACGCTGTGGCCATTGGCCTGCAGGCTGACCGGTAGCTGGATTATCGGCTCGACCTGCCGCACGCCCGTCCAGCCCTTCACCTGATCGAGGGTTGGCTGCTGCTGGGGGTCATTGAACGTGACCGAAACGTCCCAGCGCTCCACATCATTGAAGTTGTGGCTCAGCAGGTATGACATGGAGTCGAACATACCCCAGCTCACGAGCACGAGAATGAAGGCCAATACTATACCCAGCCCGGTGCTGAGGGAACGAGCGCGCACGCGAAACACGTTGCGCAGCGGCAATCGCAGCCAGATAGAGGGGTGCAGCCCCCGCAGCACCCGCTCCAACCAGGATACTCGCCCATGCACCAGGGCCAGAGCGGGGTCCATGCGCATTGCGTCGGCGGGGGCCATGCGCATTGCGGCGCGGGCTGGCCCCGCGCAGGCAAGCAGTGAGAAGAGCAGGCTGAGGCCCACTCCGATGATCACCACGTCAGCATAGAAACGCGACTCCACCAACGGGATGCCCAGCTCGGCCGCGTATTCGCTCGTGACCACGTTCGATAGTAACAGGCCGCCCGGAATGCCAACGATCGCCCCGCCAAGAGCGATCAACAACCCGAAGGTCAGGTAGTGCGCCATCACCGCCCCGTTGCTGTAGCCTATCGCTTTCATCAGCCCGATCTGGGGCTGCTGAGATCGCACGGTGCGCCCGAGCATCGCGTACATAGCAATCGCCGACACGATGAGGATCAGGCCGGGCATCAGGGTGGAAAGTTCGCGATATCCGTCGAGGTCGAGGCTGAGAGCTTCGTTGGACGGCTGGGTCGAGCGCGGGGTGACGGCCGTCACCCCGTACGGCGCGAGCACGGCCTGGACGTCGCTTTGCACCTTCTGTGCATTTACGCCGGGGGCGTAGCGCACGACTATATCGTTGATAGCGCCTGCGCCGACTGCGGGGCTGCTCGCCGTTCCCTGGCCGGCTTGCGCTTGCAGCTGTTGCAACTCCGGAAGGGGCACGAACAACACGGCGAACGTGCGCGCCGAGGGGAGAATATCCTGCCTGCTTGGTGTGACTACCAGATATTCTGGGCTGGCAGCTATGCCGTCCACCGTGAAATCTGTTCGTTGGCCGTTTATGATAGGGCTCACCATGCCGCCGGGCTGGATCCCGTAAATGTCCGCAAAGTGCTTTTCAACGAGGGCCGAGGTGGTATCGCCCGCCGACAGGTAATGACCCTGTGTGACCAGAACATCGTTCACCGAAGGGTGCTGGCCCGCCGGCAGCCCGATGAGGCGAGCGCGTATCTGCGCGCCGCTTGAAAGCTGGAAACCTGTATCAACTACGAGCCGGCCCGTGGCGGCCTCCACGCCGGGCACCTGGGCCACGGCGTCAGCAGCGCTCTCGGGCGCGGACTGCAAGGAGAATGTGGCGTCGGCGAATTTGAGAAGGTCGTAGGTGCGGTTGTATGAGCTCGACAGGTCACGGTATGCTCCGACCAGCGCGATGAAGCTGGCGATCCCGAGCGCCACGATCAGGACCAGCGCACCCGTCTGGGCGAGGGCAGCTCGAAGGTCACGGTATGTCTTGTGCAGGAGAGTGTTCATGGCAGGAAACCTCCGAGAAACATACGGCTACCAGACGAGCTCGGCCACGGGGATCGGGTGAGCATTGGCCTCTACGTGGTCGATCATGCCGTCCCGCAGCCTTACTACTCGATCCGCGATGGGTGCGATCGCGGTATTGTGAGTAACCAGTAACACAGTCGAGCCTTCCTGCTTGTTGAGATTGCGAATCACCTGCAAAACCTGCTGGCCGGTAGCTACGTCCAGATTCCCGGTGGGCTCGTCGCATAATATCAGGGGTGGGTGCGTGGCGAGGGCGCGAGCGATGGCCACGCGTTGTTGCTCGCCGCCGGATAGTTGCGATGGGAAGTGGCTTGCGCGCTCCTCCAGGCCCACCATGCCGAGAAGCTCGACCGCTTCGTGCCGCTGCTTGCTTCCGTCTCCTTCTACGAGAGCCAGGGCAAGCTCCACGTTCTCCGCGGCAGTGAGAGTGGGGATCAGGTTGAAGAACTGGAAAATAAAGCCGACTTTGCGGCGCCGGTATGCGGTCAGTTCTCGCTCGTCATAGCGAGCAATATTCTCCCCATCCACGATCACCGAGCCGCCGGTCGGCCTGTCCAGCCCGCCAAGCAGATTGAGAGTGGTGGTCTTGCCGCAACCCGAAGGGCCAAGAAGCACTACGAATTCTCCGCGGTTGATGAGCAGGTTAAGTCCCCGCAACGCGTGGACCGTGACGTCGCCCATCTTGTAATCGCGCGTCAGCCCTCTCAATTCGATCAATGGCTCGGGTGATTCGATAGACATTGCACTTTCCTTATGAAGAGGCCGGGGACCAGGGGCTGGTAGCCTGAACAGATCCTAGCCTCTGGCCCCTGGCCCCTGGCCCCTTTGGTTCTTCCATGATACCTTCCAGCATCAGCCTCATCGAAGCTTCAATGCTCCGCCGTAGCGGTACCGTTTCCGGGTCGACCAGCCATAGCAGCCCCAGGCCCTCATACATGCCCGTCATGGCGGTGGCCGCAGCCTGGGGGTCTACGTTGCGAAACTCGCCGCTGTCTATGCCCTGCCGGATGATCTCGCCCAGCCCCTCCTGGAATCGCCTGAGGTATTGCTTTACGGACTGCTTCACGACGTTGTGCCGGCTGATCAGCCCATAGAACTCGAGGGCGATCGGGACGAACCAGGTCATGCGCTCCAAGTCCGCGGCACTGCGCCTGGCATAGGTGATGAGCCTCTCGCCAGCGGGACCTTCGGTATGTATCAAGGTATGCAGTTCGGCGAATTCTATGTCGAAAATGCGGTTGAGCAACGCCTCGATGACGGCGTCCTTGCTCCGGAAATACCAGTAAAGCGCTCCTTTACTCAGGTGCGCCTCCTCCACGATGTCGTCCATCCGCGCCTTGTGGAAGCCAAGGCGGGCGAACACGGTGGTGGCCGCTTCGAGTATCTGATTCTTGCGCTCTTCGCTTACGTCGGGTCGGGGGGCCATAGGCTATAGCACCTTCGCAAATAACTGACCGCCCAGTCGGTCAGTTATTATTATGGGTTACGAATCGAAAATTGTCAATACCTTTGTCAGCAACTGATCACAAATTCGGTGGCCGTACGCTGTAAATCACAGAATTATCTGGCGGGAATTAGCCAGCAATATGTGACGCACTCTCGCTGCTAGTTTTCAGATAATTCGGGTAATTAGGGCACCCCTATCTTCCTCTTCTTAGTGCAAACCCCTTCTCGGTCTCTTCGGCAGTAATAGACTCGACCCAAAATGGTTGTGTTGCAGAAATAAGGACGCTCTGGTTGCAAGTAAAAGAGGGTATGCGGCGGCCAGAAGCCTATGGATCAAGCAGTCAAGCCGAAGGCCCGGTCGATGAACCGCACCTGACTAACAATATCGCCTTTGCTTGTTCCTTGTACCTGTCCCTTTCTCAGTTGGTTCATCGCCTCGTAGCCATCGATGGTTCGCCATGCTGTCATACAGGACCAGAATCCTAGACCCGGTCGTACACGCCCTTGATAAAGCGATGATCCTGTTCTACTATGTTGTTCAAGTACTTAATAGGTCGCAGTTTGCACGCAGGATCAAGCGTACCTTCGGCCTGCAACACCTCAACAGCTGGTGGATAGGCGGCATTCTTGTCAACATTCACCACTCGGGGCATAACAATGTGTGCTTGGCCCAACGCTTTACGGAAAAAGCACTCCGCCGCGCCAGCATGGCGGTGGGGACTTAGCATGAACTCCAGAGTGTCGCCGGCAGAATCCACAGCACGATAGAGATACATCCATGTACCGCGCACTTTGATGTAGGATTCGTCAACTCGCCAAGAGTCATTGGTGGCTTTGAGTTGGGCACGAACACGCTTTTCGAGTTGTGGGGCATAATGCTGTACCCAGCGGTAGACCCAGCGGTAGATTGTAGTGTGGTCTGCGTGGAGGCCACGCTCAGTCATTATTTCTTCCAGATCACGGTAGCTTAATGAGTAGCGCAAGTACCAGCGGACACAAAGCAGGATGACTTCGAGTTGATAATGTCGCCATTTGAAGGGATTGTCCTGGTTCAAAGCTTCGCCTCCGCCATCAATAACTACACTTGCTCGATGATTTATCAGGCTTGCTGAATTTTCGCAACAAAGCCCCAAGGAGGGAACGCACCGATTATTGCAGGTGCGTATCCAGGTATTAGACGAGGAGTTGAGGCGAAGCTTCGAGCGATGGTATCCAGGCATGAGGGCAGCGATTCCAGAGCCAGGAGTAGAGCGGAAAACCGAACTGGAGGCGTATGCAGTTTATCAAGCCACTACAGCCAATGCAGCCCGACTTCGCCGGATCGAAGGGCACAAGATGGCCCGGGTGGGCTACACCATGCCCCCGGGGTTTGAATGGCCTCCATATTCACCTCCTATTCACCTTGTGTTACCCCGATATTAGCCTCTTCCTCCTATAATGGCCGTGCTGCCTGTAGTGCGGCCGGTAGCACTGTGTCGGACACGTGATCGGAGCGCGGAGGCTATGGATTTGTTTCCTGCCATCTTACTATTGTGCGGAGCGGCTGTTACCGGCGCCAGCGTGCTAGTCCTGCGATGGACCGGGCATCTTGTGCGGCGCATGGGCCGCCGAGCACAACTGGGCCTCGGCATTGTTGCGTGGATCGTTGAAGCGGTCTTTTTGGCCGCGGTGCTCCTGCTCGTGAGCGGGGCATTCGTGCCAAGCGCGGTGCTGGCTCCCGGCACCTTGAACAAGGCCTGGGTGGAGGTGACTATTGCGCTGGCTCTGCTGGCGGCGCTGGCCCTCCTCGCTCGACTGTGGGGGGTGCCAACCCTGGCCGAAGTAGGGCTCTCCGTGCCGGTGAAGGGACGGTGGGGCTACACCCTGCGAGATCTCGGCTTCGGGCTGGCGCTCGGCCTGCTCGCCGCCGGGGTTATTCCTGCAGCGGGGGCTATCGGGGGCTGGGAGCACCTGACCGGGCTGGCCCCACTCGACCAGGTTGCCCCGGACCTGCTCCTCGCGGCGGTCTTCTTCATAGCCACAGGGCTCTTCGAGGAGTTGCTGTTTCGCGGCTGCGCCTTCGCCCTGGTGGCGCGGCTGGGGGGATTGCCCGCGGCGTGGGTGATCAGCGTCCTCGTATTCAGCCTGGCGCACGGCGCGAACCCGGGCGCGTCCGTGATGGCGGTGGTGGGCGTGGCGGTGGCATCCATCGCGCTCGCCCTGGGTCTGTTGAGGGCGGGTGCGCTCTGGCTGCCCATAGCATTCCACGCGAGCTGGAACTGGGCTCTGGGAAGCCTGTACGGATACGCGGTCAGCGGTATCGGGCTGGGTGGTCTGATGCAGAGGGAGATCGATCCCACCGCGCCCGCCTGGGCCACCGGAGGCGGCTTTGGTCCCGAGGCTGGCCTCTTCGGAATCCTCGCATTCGCGCTGGCGGGCGTCGCCATCTGGCTATACACGGGGCAGGCGCACACGCAAGCGGGTGCGGCCCGCCTATTCGCCGCGGGCACACCGGAGAGAAGCGCCCAGGCGCGATGAAGCGGCCTGCGAAGCCCGTAGTGTGCGGAAACACTATCCACGGCAGTGACAGCTTCATGCAGCTTGGTAATTGTCATGGTAGTAGTCATGGATGATGCCTCCGAGAACATCCCGCCTACATATGGGAGCTGATAAGGAAACGGGTTCTTCTGCCAGCCGAACTGGGATCTGCTGGCTTATACCTTGATGTGCTCGGCGGTGATTGTAATAGTCAATGTACTTGGCCAGCACTCGCCGCAGGTGCTTTTCACTGATGATAAGCAGGTGATCGAGGCATTCCTCTCGTACTGTCCGAACCCATCGTTCCGCATATGCATTTGCGTTGGGTGCCAGGTAGGGGGTGAGTATAGTTTCAACGCCTCCAGAGACGAAAACTGTCCCGAAGGAAGAAGCGAACTTGGCATTCCGGTCGTGGATAAGGAAGCGTATGGGTAACTTTCCATCCCGGATATGCTGAGTATTCCACAGATCCCAGGCGAGATTGCGTGCTTGTTGGGTGACCCACTCGGACGTAGGGTGAGGCGTACAACCGGCCAAGCGCACTCTGCGAGTGCCCACCTCTATGAAAAAGAGCATGTACAGCGTCTGCAAGCGTATCGTCTCCACTGTGAAGAAATCGCAAGCAAGCATCTGGCCAGCATAGTGGCCCAGGAAGGTGCGCCAACTGCTGCTGTTCTTACTGCGCTGGGTCGAGGGTGGAATACGGTTGCGTTTGAGGATGTCTCGTACAGTGGAACGCCCAATGGAGTAACCGAGTTTGAGCAGCTCACCTTGTATCCTGCATAGCCCCATCGCGGGTTCTCCCTGGCTAATCGCACGACTAGCTCGTTGATTTCTGGCCCAACAGAGGGTTTGCCAGGCCGACCTTCTCTCCGATAAGTCCACTTACGTCTCACCAGTTCTCTGTGCCACCTGAGGACGGTGTCAGGTTTGAACAGCAGGACAGCCTCGTCCAGCCTTCTGCCGACATCTGTGGCATCTCTGCTCAAGGCTTTGAGCCGAACAGCAAGGACAGCGAGCGCGCATTTCTCCCAACGGGAAGAGCGAGGTGGCTTGGAGTTAGAGAGCTTGCGCTGTAGGATACGGAGTTGCTGACGCAGCAGTAGTATTTGGAGATCCTTGTAACCATCGGAGGGGCGGGTGGAGACGAACAGGTCCAACAGCAGGCCAAAGATATGCGCGAAAACTAGGTGAGGCGTGGTCATAAATAAAGAGCCGCACTCAAGGGTTGCCTGAGCGCGGCAACCTCCGTACCATTGTGGTTGCGACACCAAACAAGGGGAGGCAACCACAATGGTACAACACAATACTCTGCTTGTCATGTTGGTGCAGTTGGTGGACCACATACCAACTCCGCCACAGGTCAAGCAGGGAAGGGGCAGGCCGACTATCTATCCGGAGCGGCTCTTTCTCAAAGCATTGGTCATTATGATCGTGAAGCATCTACATAGTAGGGTAAGAGGCCGGGTCTTGGTCGCCCAAGAACACCAACCCCTCCTTCGATCCATATCCCGGTGGTGAACCACTGAGAGCGCCTATTTCCTGAACGCGAAGTATTGGACTATAGGACCCGAACCCCTTCAATTCACGGCCAGGTGGAGTGTAAACGAAGAAGCGTTCCCAGGTCGTTCCCTCAGGTCACATGCCACCCTTGATTGTTCCCTTTACTTGGCTTTTGCATAGCTGGTTCTTTGATTCGTACTCATGCAGAGTCCTCCATAGCGTATCGAATGACCAGAACCCCATGCCCTTGTTGCATCAGAACCGTATAAGCTATTGCGCTCGAATCATCCACGGGACTGCTACTCGCGTATACCTCGTTGTTTACCTTTCAGTGCCACACTAAATTGGGCGAGTTTGCCTCGCACACAACACGCAGGCTGGTCAGATAGCGCGTAGAGCGCTGACGTTGCCGTGTTCGCCTGGCTGTTGATGGACACCGTGGTGGAGTTGCCTAATGGCCTGGTGGCGTACAGCATGCCAACTGCCGGCAGCACCGGGCAACTTGTATGAGGAGGTTGGAAATGGCGGTCCTGAGTGCACGAAGACCTTCGAGAGAGGCTTTGGGAGAAGAAGATACGGATCCAGGCTCATCATGGAAGGGTCTCTATCGAGTGGGAGCTGTTTCGGCTGCTCTCTATGTTCTTCTGATAATAGTACCGGTCGTGCTCCTCAACATAGCGCCACAGCCTCCGCTATCGGGTGGGGCAGCCGTACTCCAGTACATTGCCTCAAACAAGACGGTCTACATAATAGAGTTGGTCTCATTCGTGGGGCTCAGTCTGCCTGCCATGATCGTCTTCCTGGCCCTCTATGCGGCGCTCAAGCATCTGAACAGCAGCTACGCGGCGCTGGGTGCTTTGGTAGGTATCGCCTCCGAGGTTATCGCCCTGGCCTACAGTAGCAGTCCTCCATCGCTCCATGTCGGTCTGGTGAACCTGAGCGACCGGTACGCGGCACTCACAACCGAAGCCCAACGTGCATCGTTGGCGTCTGCCGCCGAGGGACTGATCGCGATCAGCAACGCGGTGAATAGTGCCGGCATCTTGACCGCCCTGGGTATCCTGATCATCTCGCTGGCTATGCTGATGGGCGTCTTCTCCAAAGGTGTTGCCTATCTGGGCATAGCGACAGGTGCGCTGGGCATAGTGTGTGAGACCTTCCGGGATGTTATAGGCCCTGGCTACTATATCTACGGTCTCCTCCTCCCCACCTGGTTTATTGCGGTTGGCTGGAAACTCTACCGGCTCGGATCGAGCAGTTCACACTTGGGGAGAACCACCCTCAGCGGTCGCGGCTTTTCGGCGACAAGACGCTTCCTCGGCAAGAGTGAGGAAGAACGGTAGAAAGATAGGAACACAGCTATGAAGACGCCAGACAAGATACCCTCGCCCACATCTCCAGGCAATCAAACTCCCATATCCCCTATGCCGGCCTACCGGCAATCGCCCTGGTCGATACTGCACCTGGTCAACCCGCTGACACGTTTGCTGGTGGGAAGATTGGGTCTGGGCAACGACGGGGTGCGCATACTCGAGGTGAAAGGCCGGAAGAGCGCCATGTGGCATTCCACTCCGGTGAGAATGCTCGAAGTAGATGGGAGGCGGTATCTGGTCGCGCTACAGGGCGAAACCCAGTGGGTTAGAAACCTCAGGGTCCAGGGAGGCGGACGGCTCCGACTTGGCAAGAATGTTATGCAGTTCCAGGCTAGAGAACTACCCGACGAACGGAAGTCACCGGTTCTACGTGCATACTTCAAGCGTTGGTGGTCCCAGAGCGCGCCGCTAACTACTGTGAAATCGTCCGAGGCATCAGACGCAGAGATCGCAACGGCAGCCCCAACGCACCCGGTATTTGCGCTTGAGTGATAGGAATATGCCGGGCCAGGCACGCAAGATGGTCAGCGAGTAGCAACTCGCCTGGAGCCTGGGAGCAAAGCCAGGTAACGCATAGAACGCGGTGGAGCACAGCACCGTGGAGACAGCACATCAGGAGGTAATACCATGAGCAACACATCTTTATCACAGGAGAGGCCAAAAGTTGGGTCGGTCGTAGAGCTGGCCCGCGAGGTCGCGGGAATACAAGCACCCGCAGGCAGGTCTGGCATACGTGCGAAGCTCGGCCCCGGCGTGGTACAAGAGATCGGTATGGATGGCGTGATCGGCGAGGTTCGAGTACACTGGCCCTCTGCTGAGCTCGATACGTGGGTCGCCGTCGAGGATCTAGAGCCGACCGGCCCACAAGCACGCCTGGTGGCGATATACAGGTACGGTGCAGGTGGGCATCGCATATTGGACAGGTGCAAGGTAGTCAGTGACAGGGGTCTCAACTACAACTGGACAGTTGAGCTTTTCCCCGGAAACATAGTAAGGACGGTGCGCTCGGACGGGCTGGCCTGGACGTTCGATTGGAATCCGATGGTCGAAAGAGCCCAACCACACGGCACGATCATAGAAGATGAACTGAAGAACGCGCTGGCGGAAGACGAGCAGGCTGAAGCCCTTACCGTGGCGGAGCTTTCGACCACCTGACTTAGGGCCAAGCAGTGCTGACGATGAGCGCGGCGTCCAGGCACCGCACATCTCTCGTTACTCGCCAAGCCGAGGATAATGATGCCCGATGTTGCGCGTCGAGGTTCAGCGTGTCCCTGGTTTTGAATCACCCTCGAGAATCTCCTTCATCCGTATGAGGCTCTGCTGATTCTCTGCCGGAACCTGCTCCTTCCGCATCAACAGTATCTGCTCTCCCAAAGTACCAATCGGTTCAAAGCGGACGCGCTGCACGAGATGCGTGCCGCCGTTTCGCGGGCTTAGGGCAAAAGACCAACGCGTCCGAAAGACCTGGTGATCGGTGGACTCCCAACCGATCAGGGAGGGGGCTTCGAGCGCGGTGATGCGTGCGAAGCTCACAAGTTCCTGCGGCAACGTTTCGCTGGCTTTGAATTCGGTGCCAACCCCAACCGGTCCTGGCGTAACTTGCTCCAGCACCGCCACGCTCATAGACCATTCAGCGTGCCGGCCGAAATCCGCCAGATAACGATACACTTCGTCAGGCGGCGCGTCTATGTCGATACTTTCTTCATGTTCCCACATGTTATCCCCCTCCGATGATATTTCGTACTTGAGCTAAAGCCAGGAACGAATCGCGCAGTGCCTGCAAGGGCACCTGCTCCGCGATACGTGTTATGATGTCGCGCGCCTGGTCGCGGCAGGCATCTGCATCGAGCGCATTTCCAAGCTCGCTTTCGATCTCCGCCAGTGCGCCGAGGATTTG
This sequence comes from uncultured Chloroflexia bacterium, assembly GCA_963797095.1. Lineage (GTDB taxonomy): Bacteria > Chloroflexota > Chloroflexia > QHBQ01 > JADMIH01 > JADMIH01. The sequence goes on from CAWCNY010000003.1 coordinate 779,549, forward strand.
CCACAAATCCCAACGCGCTCCCAGCGCTTCAGCTTCGACACGCCCCTGTCTCAAGCTCTCACGTGCGGCTTCAGTTTGTCCGAGCGCTCGCTGCGCCAGCGCCAGAATGTATAGCACCTCAGGAACGAGCGGGCGTGCACCGAAAGTGCGCAACCGGTCGAGCCACGGCGGCGCGAGATCTATGACGCCTGAATAGTCATTTTGCGCGTTGATAAGCTGGATCTTCCCGAAAGTTATGTAGGCCGAAAAGAGCGGATCGTAGTTTTGTTCCTTGCCTTCATACGATCCCATGTGAGATGCAGCTTGATCCAATTTACCAGCCAGCAAAAGGGTTTGGACGAGCGACACTGCCGCATAAGGGCTAAGTGCCTCATAATTCGCAACTGCAAACTCAAGCGCGCGCTCCGCTAAGTCTATACCATGCTCGGTTGCGCCCAGCCTGGCGTAAACTACTGCTAGGTCAGAGCGCGTCATCACTTGCGGGATTAGATAACCCGACACTTCGCTCAAGCGTAGCGTTTCCTCCATCGACGCGATCGCTCGTCCCGGATCGCCCCATGCCCAATAAACAATGCCCAGCGTGGATAGACTGTAGGTTTGCCCCCACAGATTGCCTATCTCTTGACTGATTTTGAGGGCTTCTTCGCCCGCCTGGAGCGTCATCTGGTAATCGCCGCGAAAGCTCTCACTTTGTGCCATCGTCGCGAGGCTATCCGCGAGCATGGGGAGGTTGTCGAGTTCGCGCCACAGACGGCTCGCTTCCTCGATGGTTACTTTTGCCTGGTCGAAATCCCCGATAAAGGTATAGACATGGGAGGCATCGTTGAGGGTGAACGCCAATTGCTCGCGCAGGTCCAGATCGCGCGCGATGGCCGCCGACTGTTCACCGGCGGTAAGGGCTTCAGCCAATCGATTCGTAAAACGGTAAAGATTGAGCAGGTCCCAGAAAACTTTGGCCTCGACCGCGCGGTCTCCCAACTCCCGCGCCAGATGTGCTGTGCGGTTTGCCAGGTCCTCCCCCAGGTCTGGATTGAACTCCGGATTCGGTGTGCAGCGGATCTGGCACTGCGCCGCCAGGGCCGCCAACTCCAGGCCGCGATCACCGCGCGTCCGGGCGAGTGCTTGCATCTCCTCATAGTAGTCCAGCGCAGCTTTAAACTGCGAGGATAATTCCAGTACGCGCCCACGGCGCAGGAGTAGATCGCACAGCAATTGGCTGCTCGCGTCCGGGTCACGCCGTACAAGATCCAGGGCGCGGGTGTAATGAGCTAAGGCCTCGATGTTGGCATTGACGCGCATGGCTACATCGCCTGCTCGCATCGAGAACTCCACGGCCTTCGCCTCATTGCCGGCCTCGGCATGGTGCTGCGCCAACACCGGGGCGTACTCGTCCAATTGATCGGCATAGATCTGCTCTATCGCTTCTGCCACGTGGCGATAAATCCTGCGCCTCGTTTGTTTCAACAACGTGGCGTACGCCGTCTCTTGTGTGAGCGCGTGCTTGAATATGTAGGCCGGGTCAGGATCGTGAGTGCGGCGCACCAGTTGTGCGGTTTCAAGTTGGGTGAGTTGCTTTTCAATTGATGGTGTCATTCTCGCGCCGCCTGCATTTCCAAAACACGCTCCAGCACTTTGACGTTGAATTTGCGCCCGATCACCGCCGCGATTTGCAGGGTGCGTTTCGCCACTTCGGACAGTTGATCCATGCGAGCAGTCAACACACCTTGCAGGGTGTCGGGGATTTCGACGCTCATTTCACGCGTAACCGTCCACTGACCGGATTGGAACGTAATGCCGCCGCGATCAATCAGCATCCGCAAAACTTCTTCCACGAAGAACGGATTGCCTTCAGCTTTGGCGAGAATCAACTGCCGCAGCAATTCGGGCAGCGCTTCGAAATTGAGCAAGTTGTTGATAAGCTGCTGGCTGTCCTTCTCCGAAAGGGGTGCGAGGTATAGCTCGGTGGCGCCTATGCCCGCGATTTCGCGCGCCTGCGTTATCAATTTCCAGCCCGCCGATGTTTGGTCGTTGCGCGTGACAAAGACAAAAACGACCGGGGCGCTCGCCGCGAGTGGAGTAATTTGCGTGCAGAGTTCAATCGATGAGGGGTCTGCCCAGTGTATATCCTCGCACACAATGACGAGTGGCGCGGTGTGCGACAGCGTTTGCAGGAATCTTTTGTAGGCGGCGATGTACTGCGCTTGCAGGGCGGGGCCTTCGAGGTATTTCACCCGTGCCGCCGCGTCGTCTTCCAATCTCAATCCGAGCAAATGCCCCAGGAAAGGATAGATTTCTCTACCGTCGGGACCCAAAGAGTTGAGGGTGTGCCGGAGCGCGGCGTGTGTCTCTTCTTCCGACGAGCCTGCCGGAGCGCCGATCAGCGCGCGCAAAATCTCGGTGCTGAGGTGGTGGGCAATCGACGCGGCATACGAGAGACAGCGTGCTTCTATCCAGCGCACCGGGGCTTCCGGCTCGGTGAAAGCGGCTTTGCGCCATTCGGCGATCAGACGTGACTTACCCAGTCCGGCCTCGCCAATCACAGCGATAATCGAGCCACGTCCCAGGCGCGCGTCCGAAATGACTTGCAACAATGTCGAGAATTCTCGCTGGCGACCGACCATCGGCGAATCCAGCCCCGCGATACCGCGCCTCTGAGTGACGCCCTTGCGCTCACCGATCGGTCGATACGTTTGGATCGGTTCTTCTTTGCCTTTAACGGCGATCTTGCCGCAATCCTCGAATTCAAACAATGGCGCGATCAGCCTCTGCGTGCTCTCTGAGATGAGGATCGTGTTCGGTTCGGCGGCGGTCTGCATCCGCGAGGCGAGGTTGATTGCATCGCCCATCGCGGTGTACTCCGATTTCAAGTCGCTGCCGATATTGCCTACAACGACGAGTCCGGTGTTAAGACCGATGCGAACGCCGAAGTCCAGACCTCTTTCCGATTGCAGTTTTTCGCGGTACCGGTTCATCCCGGAGAGAATAGCCAGCGCGGCCAGCACTCCGCGCTGTGGGTCGTCTTCGTGCGCAATCGGTGCGCCGAAGAAGGCCAGGATAGCATCACCCATTAGCCGTGCGACTATGCCTTCGTAACGGTAAATAGGCTCGATAAGAAATTCGAACGCGCTGTTCATAATCTCGGCCCAGTCTTCCGGGTCGAGTTTCTCCGCCAGCGCTGTCGAGCCTTTGATATCGGCAAAGAGAATCGTGACGATGCGGCGCTCGCCTTCGATACTGCCTGTGAGCGCGGCGGCGATCTTCGACGCTATCTCTTTTATCACATAGCGGTCGATTAACGCTTGGGGTGAAGCGGCGGCGCGAGCGGACGTGGGTGCGGGCGCGGCCTGCGCGGCTTGCAGCGTGTAGCCGCAGTTCTTGCAAAAGCGAGCACCCTGCGAAACGAGCTTGCCGCAGTTAGGGCATTTCATCTCCAACGGCTTACCACAGTTCTCGCAGAACTTAGCGTCACCGGGATTTTCAAAAGAGCAGTTGAAGCACTTCATCGAAAACTCTTTACCGGTCAGCTTCGGCAGACCACACGAGCCTTATACACGGCGGTTAATACTCGCCGAGCACGCCCCTCAGTGTATTACATATTTCGCCTAATGTCACGGTGTCTTTGACGCACGCCAGGATACCGAGCAACAAATTCTCAGTCTATCTGGCGGCTACTCACCCACTCACCTTTGGAAAAAAGTAACGCTGATATGAAGCGTCAGAGCTCAGCGCAGCAGGTCGTGTGCGCTGAGGTTGGATCGCCACTGTGCTTCTCGGCCAGCTGGCCCGCACCATCCAAATCGCTTGCTCCCTTCTCACGAAGCAATGCCCTCTGAGATGGCATCCTCCAGGCTCAGATTTGTGCCATAGCCATACGCCTGCTCGTAAACAGCCTGCCCCAGGCACGAACGAACCGTCGAGGTCAACCTGTCTCGGACGGTAGCCCGGACAGGAACAATCCTGGAGTTAAGTTCGACGCGGGCAGTCTCTGCGGCACCGAGTAAGGTAGCTGCGCGTCGAAGTCGGTCTTGGTTGCCTATTTCTCGCCTTTTGCTCCCGCTCGGAGCGTGCTCTTCGGCTTTGCCATCTTTGCCATCGCTCAGGCCGCTCAGAGCCAGCTCTATTTCCGCCAATCCTTCCAGGCTGTCCGCCACCCTGTGCATGGCTCCGCTCCTCGCCAACTTCAGACTTTCCCGGAAGAGCGCTGCAGCCCTGGCGTAGTCGCCCAATCCCATCGTCGCGAACGCCAGGGCAGAGATGCTCCAACTTGGGGTCAACCGCAACTTGGCACGCTTCGCGAGCGCGATTGATTCCTCAAGGCAGCGAGCGGCGCGGGCGTACTCTCCCCGGTAGCATAGCATCGCGCCCAGGTCGCGAAGCGCTCCATGGGTGACATACGTGTCCCCTAACCGCTTGCCTATGCCGAGACCCTCTTCCAGCAAAGACACCGCCCGCTCTAAATCTCCGCCGTCGCCTGATGCATTTCCAAGCGCCCACAGCGAGTTGGCGAGAAACAACTCTTGCCCGCGCGCTCGGCTGGTCCGCACGCATTCCTCGTATAAGGACCGCGCCCTGGCGTAGTCCCCCTGCATTCTGGCTACATTTCCCAGGTAAAGGCGGGCATGTTGTGCTACACTCTCCAGGTCAAACTTTTCTGATATCGAGAAGGCCTCTTCCAGTCGTGCCCGGGCCGTCAGGTAATCGCACATGTAGACACTCATCATAGCGGCGCTCATGAGCAGTTCCGCTTGCTTGGCCGCCCGCTCAGGATCTGCCCTGGCCGCCTCGGCTTGCGCCGAAATAACCTGCAACAGCCAGTCGCGGCTCTCTCTAAAATAGCCTCGCAGGTGCCAGTAGCGAGACAGGGCGATGCCGAGCCGGGAAGCCATGTCCAACCGCTGGTTGTCGATAGTCCAGGTCAGCACGGCCCTCAGGTTGTCGTAGTCAGCGTCCAGGCGGCTATAGACCCCTATTTCGCTTTCACCGAAGGAGGCAAGAGGGATGCTTGAGGCTATTGCAAGGTAATACTCGGCGTGCAGCAGCCTCAGGTCGTCCAGTTCGTCGCTCTCCGCCAGACGTTCCAGGGCGTATTCGCGAATCGTTTCCAGCATGGTAAATCGCGGCTCGTCGCCTGCCATCTCGGAGTGGCTGAGCTCTTTCTTCAGCAGGTTCTTGTGCAATAGCTGCGACACTCCTTCAAACATCCCGAAGCTGAGATCTGAACGAGCGTTGCATACAGCATCCGCCCCCGCCAGCGTGAAACTCCCTCGAAATACCCCCAACCGTCTGAACAACACCTGCTCGTCGCCGCTCAACAGGCTGTAGCTCCAACCAATGGCGTCCCGCAGGGTTTTGTGCCTTTCGGGAAGATCACGCGCCCCACCCGCGAGCAGGTCCAACGGCCCGTGATGCTCTTGCCGTTCTTGCATGCTTGCCGCATGCACATGCGCGTCCTGCAGCCGAGCCAGCAGCGATTTCAGCGGCAGCATCTTCGTGCGAGCCGCCACCAATTCGATAGCCAGCGGCAGCCCATCCAGCCGGGCGCAGATAGCGGCCACCAGCAGAACTGTCTCACGTGTGAGCTTGAAGAGCCTCTCGATCGCCCGGGCGCGCTCAACGAAGAGGGCCACAGCCGGGATTTCAGCCAGCGCCTCTGCGGTCATGCGGTCGATCTGGTCCGCACCCGGCACAGGCAGAGGCAACACGCTGAACTCCTGCTCCCCCCGCAACTTCAGCGCCTCCCGGCTCGTGACCACGATCTTGAGGTGCTGGCAAGCCGCCAGCAAAGAGGCGATATCGGGAGCCGCTTGCACCACCTGCTCAAAATTGTCGAGCAGCAGCAGAGTGCGCCTGTGCCTCAGGAATCGCTTGAGAGTATCGATCAAGGGCTGAGCGCCCGTCTCTTGCAGGTCGAGGGCCCGCGCTATCGCCGGTATGACCATCTCGGGGTCGCTCAGGGAAGCAAGAGGCACCCAGAATATCCCATCCTCGATCTCACGAGCAGCCAGCGAGAGATCGTACTCCCCCGGCAATGCTTCGCCGTCCGCCAATGCAAGTTGCGCACCTACTTGCAGGGCCAGGCTGGTCTTACCGATGCCGGGCGGGCCGGTCAGCGTTAGCAGGCGTGTATCACCTCGGAGCAGCATTTCCCGAACAGCAGCCAGTTCCTCGCCGCGCCCAATAAGCGGAGTGGGCTGAACGGGAAGATTGTTCGGACCTGTGATGGGTGACCGGTGACCCGCGTCCAACGACCGGTCGTCGCCCGTCGCCCGTCGCCCGTTGATGTGTCGGGCGGGCGAGGTTCCCCTGGCAAGTGTTACGAACGATTCGCGCTCACCCTCCGCTATGCGCAGGCACCCTGCCAGCAACTCGGCCACCTGTCTTGAAGCTCTGCGCTGCCCGTGTTCGATCAGCCGGATTGTTGTGGCCGTGCAACCCACGCAGTAAGCGAGTTGCTCCTGGGTCAGGTCCAGTTCCTTGCGGCGCTCCTTGAGCCACCGCCCGAAAGATTGAGCGTCAGCCATGAGTGCGTTCCATGCCCGTATCTTGAGCGACATACATCGCGCGAATCAGGTTCGGTTTTTGTTCGGTTTTTGTTGTGACCATTATAGCCTCACTCGCGCTTTAATGTAAGTGCCGGGACCCCGCCCGCCTCCGAGCGCCGGAGCCCGTAATCTATGCGAGGCGTGACGCTAAACGAAACGCTTAAGAGGCCCGGCGAGGGAGGCTTCAAGTGGAAGAAGGCAAAGATATGAGTTCATCACATCTATTCCTGGTGCGGTTGTGGCTGGAAGGGGGAGATGCTGAACGCAGTCCCTGGAAGTTTCGGGTGCAGCACGTCAATACTGGGAAGACAGGCACATCCGATGGGGAGACATCGCTTATGGACCTGCTCGTTTCGATGGTACCCCACTCGAATCCCACACTTGCACCGCCAAAACCTGAGTACAACTCTGACCACGTGCGCGAGAGCGGACAATCCGGTAGTTGAACCGCCAGTAATAATGTCTCCTGACGCACAGTGATGCCGAGGGCAAATGATAAACAGCATGGTAAACAGGAGGAACGGACATGCCCACAAACAACCACACCAAGCACAGAGCCGGGATCTTGGTGACTTTCATCGCCACGTTCGCGGCCCTGATCGTCCTGGGAGCGGTCATCGCGGCCGCGGACGCGGAGGGGCAAGCGTTTGCCTCGCTGCCCGCCGGCCAGGGGGATCCAGTTCACCCCCAGCAGCCCGCCCTGGCAGTGGTGTGCGTGGACAACGCACATGGCATGTATAATCCCGGCGCGCCATGCTCCAACACGACTATCACAACCACAATCGAGGCCGCCCTGGCCCTGGTGGACAGCGGCGGCGAAATTCGCGTGGCGGCCGGCAACTACGATGCAGCGGCCACCGCCACCCAGCCAGTCAGCATTGTGGGTGGGTATGCTGGGGGTGCGGGTGGCTTCGTTAGTTCCGATCCGACGACTAATGTCTCTCAACTGGGCCAAGTCACAGTGAACAGTATCATGCAGGCCTCTAACTTTACCCTTGTAGATTCGATCGCCGGTACAGGCACCCTCAACCTGGCAGGCGTTGTCACGTGGTCCAACGGACAGATGACCGGTTCCGGCAGCACCACCATACAGTCGGGAGCCGTGCTTAGCGCCACCTGGGGTAATAATCTCGTGGGCCTGTACGGGCGCAACCTCAACAACCAGGGCACCATAGTCTTCAGCACTACTCGCGCTCTCGACCTGGCTAATGGCTCTGTGCTCACTAACAGCGGCACATTTAGCCTGCTTTCCGATATGCTCCTGAACAAAGACGGAGGGGCTACGCCTACCTTTAGCAACAATGGCGTGCTACGCAAGCCCACAGGCACACCCGACATCGCCATCACCAACAACACCAACGGCATAGACTTCCACAACACCGGTCAGATAGACATACAGTCGGGCAAACTGAGCGTGGCAGGTGGCAGCATCTACCTCGACACAGGTACAACCGTGACGGGTATGGGCTTCTTCAGCTTGCCCGACGGCACTGCCAACTTCAGCAGCGCCTCTCCTATCAGCATATCTCGTCTTGAGCTTGGTTTGAGCGGGCTTATCACAGGCACGGGCGACTTGCAGGTGACAAGCGTGTTCAGCTGGACCGGTGGCACGATGATGGGTCCGGGCAGCATGACGATACAGTCGGGCGCTAATCTCAATGCTATTTTCAATGTGAACGGGGTAGGCACATATGGGCGCACAATCAACAACCAGGGCACTACCGTTTACAGCACAGGCGGCAGAACGCTGGACATCGGCACAGGCACAGCTTTCAATAACAACGGCCAGTTTCAGGCCGTGAGCAATTTCCCCATAAGCAATAGCACGGGGGGCGGCAACTCCTTCTTCAACAATAACGGTTCGTTCGTGGCGCAGTCTTCCACAATCACCACGGTTGGCGCCAACGTGCAATTCACCAACAGCGGTACGGTAGATTTGCAGGTATGCACCCTCACCCTGAACGGCACATATGTCCAGGCCGCGGGTCTCACGCACCTGGATAACGCCATCGTCGGTGGGGGGAGTACGATGACCCTGAACGGGGGCGTGCTGTCGGGCACAGGCACGATCGGCAATCCTGTTACCAATACCAACGTTAGCAACAACGGCGGCTATGTCAGCCCAGGGGATAGTCCGGGCACGCTGACCATTTACGGGGTATACACCCAGGGGGCGGGTGCGACGCTCAACATCGAGCTTGGCGGCACCACGCCGGGCACCGGCTATGACCAACTTGCGGTGCATGGAGCGGTCACGCTGGCGGGCACCCTCAACGTGAGCGCTATCAATGGCTTTGTGCCCCTGAACGGCAACCAGTTCACGGTGTTGACATATAACTCGCGCACGGGCATGTTCACGCAAATAACGGGCGGGCAGTTCAGCGCAGCTTACAACGCCAACGACCTCACTTTGACTGTGACGGGACCTGTGGGGACGGCCACCAGCACCCCTGGCGCGACTAACACACGCACAAACACACCCACTCCTACCCGCACACCCACGACCGGGTCCACGCCCACTCACACCCCCACGAGAACGAACACGCCAACCAACGCCCCCACCAACACGCCCACCAGAACATCTACCAATGTACCCAGCGCAACAAGTACAAATACATCCAGCGTAACACCAACCAATTTCCCGAGTGCAACTTATACAAATATCCCGACCAATACACCCACACGTACTGCTACACCTTGCCCAGAAGCCTGGAACGTGGTTACCAACCCTAATCCAGGTATTTCTAGTGCATTAAACAGCGTAGCAGTAGTGGGGCCAACCAATATATGGGCTGTTGGTAACTACTCTAACGATGGTACTAATTACCAAACTCTGATAGAACACTGGGATGGCTCAGTATGGAGCGTAATTGCCAGCCCCAGCTTTGGTCTCTTTGATGGGCTTGAGAGTGTGGCGGCAGCGGCGGCGAACGATGTGTGGGCTGTGGGCTCCTACACAAACGATGGCACTAATTACCAAACTCTGATAGAACACTGGGATGGCTCAGCTTGGAGCGTAGTTGCCAGCCCTGGTCCCGGCACGTATTGCAATCTACGAGGAGTTGCAGTAGCAGGGGCAAACGACGTGTGGGCCGTTGGCTACTGCAGTAATGGTAGCACTAATTACCAGACATTGATGGAGCACTGGGATGGCTCAGCTTGGAGTGTTGTTGCCAGCCCCAATCTGGGTACTTCAGATATTCTGGACAGTGTAGCAGTAGCAGCGCCGAACGACGTGTGGGCCGTTGGCTACTACGGTAACGGCGGCTCCGACCTGACGTTGGTAGAACACTGGGATGGCTCAGCATGGAGTGTTGTTGCCAGCCCCAATCCCGCTGCATCAAATTTGCTGAACGATGTGGCGGTGGCCGCGCCGAACGACGTGTGGGCCGTTGGCAATTCTAGTGGCGGAACATTGATAGAACACTGGAACGGTTCGGCGTGGGTCGTCAGCGATACCGGTGGTGGTGGCCTAGGAGGGGTAGCGGTAGCAGCGCCGAACGATGTGTGGGCCGCTGGCTCTAATGGCGGGACATTGATAGAACATTGGAACGGTTCGGCATGGAGTGTTGTTGCCAGCCCCAATCCCGGTCCTACTAGTAGCCTACGAGGGGTGGCGGTAGCAGCGCCGAACGACGTGTGGGCCGTCGGTCTTTCAATAAACGGTGCCAACTCAAGCACATTGGTTGAGAGGTATAGCAGCACTTGCGGCATGACCGGCTCACCGACTTCAACGTCTACCATAATTCCAAGCGCCAGCATCACTCGTACAGCCACTGGCACCCCTACTCAAACACCACATCTCAGCCCGACCAGCACCCGAACTAATACGCGCACCAGCACACCAACATATACCCCTACACCTTGCCCGTTATCATACTGGACGCTCGACACATCCCTACCAGGTGCGCGAATGGGCGCGGCAGTAGCCACTCTTGGGAGTTTCCTGTATGAAGCTGGTGGCTACGCACCAAGTGGCAGTGCAGCTCCACAGGGCGACATAAAAGGCGACTCACCAGAGGTAACCCAAGGTGCCACAGCAAGCCTGGATAATCCTCTCATGAACGTGACTCTCACTAACGCGGCAGGCCGCTTCAACGGGACCGGATGGTCATCGATAGCCAATCTACCTATTGCCGTAGAAGATGGCACAGGAGTAAGTAACGGTTCGCGCTTTTACGTCATGGGCGGGTATGCTGCTAGCAGCGTTGAAACCGCCGTGCAGATATTCGATCCAGGTAACAATTCATGGTCGCAGGGTGCGAGGATGCCTTCGGCGGCAGCGGGGGCAGCGGGAGTCTACTATAACGGTCGAATCTACTTGTTTGGAGGGTGTGCTAATCTACCGTGCACCGTTGCCCTCAACACCGTCCAGATATACAACATTGCCTCTAACTCATGGTCGATGGGCGCTGCAATACCGCAGAATTTGGACTTCGCATCGGCCCAGGTGATAGGCTCGTACATCTATCTGGCCGGAGGGGTAGGCCCATACCCAGCACCCGCCTCAGCCAAGGCGTACCGCTATGACCCTGCCACCAACTCCTGGAACGATCCAATCATGGCCGACCTGCCTCAGACCTGGTGGGGAGCCGCCTCGGCGGTGTATAGCGGTAAGTTCTACATGTACGGAGGGATATTGAATGGATATGACACGCTAACAAACCACACTGTCATCTATGATCCGGTATCGAATAGATGGAGTTACGGGCCGGATATGCACGTAGCCTCCTATCGCCAGCAGGGCGATACCTATCAGGGCACACCGCACATAGTGGGTGGGTCAATGGGCGTATTCATTCCAAGCAGTCACGTGGAGAAGCTTACAGCACCATACTGCGCAACGCCTTTACCCACCGCCACGATCCCGCCCGGCTCGACCAGCACCCGCACACCTACCCATACAACAACCAGTACAGTAACCATCACCCGCACCCCAACCCGCACAATTACCCCCGGCGGTCCGACCAACACGCGTGGCCCCAGTCCTACTCCTACTCAAGACGATTATCAGATCATCAGGGGCACGGCAACCATCGTACCCGGCACAGTAGATCTGGGTAGCCACTGCAATGATTGTTACACGACTATCTGGCTTCCGTTTACAGTACAGTTGTATGGCCGCTCATTCTCATGGGTCTCCTCTGCATCCTCTAATGGCTTAGTCATCTTCGTGTCGGGTTCCGGTGATCCCAGGAACGTTTGTCTACCGGTGAACTTTACCTACGACACCATCTTTGCGTTCTGGGATGACCTGACAACGGCATGCACAGGCTGCGGCATATACGAGTCGATATCCGGCGTGGCGCCCAACCGTATTCTCAATCTGGAGTGGCGAGCCCAGCTCGTTGGGGGTACCAGGCCCGTAAACTTCGAGGTCCGCCTGCATGAGAACAGTAGCCGGTTCGACCTCATATATGGCGAGATAGACGGCAACGGCAGCAGTGCCACTATTGGCGTAGAGCACGACAATGCTGTGTACACACAATATTTGTGCAATCCATCCACGCCCGGCGATAGCGCGCACAATCCTGATGACTTGATACAGACAGGTGACATGCTCACTTTCCAGCAGCCTGATACCGGAGAGCCGTCACCCACCCCCACCGCCTGCGCGATCCAATTCTCCGACGTGCCAGATGGGTCCACTTTTTACTCATACATACGCTGCCTGGCCTGCCGTGCCATCCTGAGCGGCTACTCCGACGGCACCTTCCGACCCAACAACCCCATCACGCGCGGTCAGCTCGCCAAAATAGCCTCCAATGCGGTTGGCCTGAACGAAGCGCACACCGAGCAGTCGTTCCAGGATGTGGAGGTGGGCAGCACCTTTTACGACTTCATAGCCAGGCTATCGGTGCGTGGCTACATAAGCGGCTACGCGTGCGGCAGCCCTGGCGAACCATGCGGACCCAATAACCTGCCTTACTTCCGGCCCAACAACAACGTCACGCGAGGGCAAGCGTCCAAGATCGTGGCAAACGCGGCGCTTCTTAGCCCCATCCTCCCGCCCGGCCCCCCGTCCAGCCTGCAAACGTTCCAGGATGTGCCGGAAGGGAGCACTTTCTGGGAGTGGATCGAAGAGATGGCAGGCAACGGCATAATCAACGGCTATCCCTGCGGAGGGCCAGGCGAGCCGTGCGGCCCCGACAACCTGCCTTACTTCCGGCCCAACAACAACGTGACAAGAGGCCAGGCAGCCAAGATCATCGCCAACACCTTCTTCCCCGACTGCGAGACACCCTAGATGGACGTGTTGCAACAACATTTGAGTTATAAAGCACACAGCACCAATCGCAGCCAGGCTCGTCCTCGTCGATGATGCGGCTCAAGTCGCAGTAGAAAGCTCGCGTAGTGACGGGGCAGGTTCGAGCTATATCCAGCGCCGGGGCCTGGCAGCACGTGCCTACCACCCTGGGACCCGGTACTCCGGTCGGAGATATCGCGTTGCTGGCGGGTGGGCCGTCAACTTCTACCTTCGAAGTTGCTATCAATGCCGATCTATTGGCCCGCTCCAGCGAAGATTTCGAATATGCCTTGCACCGGCACCCCGCAATAGCTAACAATCTCTCCCGGATCATGGCGCGACGCTCGCGCGATTTGGACTCCCGGAGGATTGATGCGTTCGTCAAGCGAGGTGAGGAAGCAGCCCGCACCGCCATACCCAGGATCACGGAACTACTCAAACCGGGCACGCAGGAGACTACTGGCGAGACCCAATAAGGATTGAATATGCTATGATAAAGAACCAAGGTTAGCATAACCATAAAGCGGCCTGCCCACGAAGTATTCGCCTATGTAACTCGCGTGGTAGGTCCTCTCCTGGTGGGTCGCCTCAGGCAACAGGCCGAAACAAACCTTGCCAATCTCAAGCCCGAATTGGGGCAGCGCGTAGCGCTCCCTGCGGAGCAGCAGCCATAACCCTGGCGTTGTCTCCGGCGTTAAACGTGTGAATGACTGAGCGGGAGTTAGATGAAACTATGATATCTTCACAGAAACAGACAAGACGCGTGGTAGTAACCGGTATGGGGGCCGTATCACCGCTGGGCAATGACGTAGAAAGCACCTGGAAGGCTGCGGTCCAGGGTCGTTCGGGCATTTTCAACATTACCCGCTTCGACGCAACTCCATATGAGACACGCTTCGCCGGTGAAGTCAAAGGCTTCAGGGCCGAGGAATACGTGCCTCCAAAGAACATCAGGCGAATGGATCGCTTCATTCATTACGCGATGGCGGTGTGCAAGCAGGCAGCGGGCCAGGCGCAACTCGTTATCAATGAAGATAATGCGGACGACATTGGCGTGATTATCGGCTCGGCCATAGGTGGCATCGAGACCTTGACGGAGGCGGTGCGCACGCTCGATAGGGAAGGCCCCTATAAGTTGAGCCCGTTCGCCGTACTGATGATGCTGACAGACCTGGCAGCCGGGCAAGTATCTATCGAAATGGGCATGCGAGGGCCTAATCTTGCTATTGTCTCGGCTTGCGCCTCCTCTGCGCATGCCATCGGCGAATCGGTTGAGATAATCCGCCGGGGGCAGGCGCAAGTCATGTTCGCGGGCGGTGCTGAGGCCACAGTTTGCCCCGTGGGATTATCGGTGTTCGGGGTCATGCGTGCCCTCTCTACCCACAACGATGAACCTCAAAGGGCCTCGCGCCCTTTTGATAAGCTGAGGGACGGCTTCGTGCTATCAGAAGGGGCTGCGGTGCTGATCCTGGAAGACCTCGAGTTTGCCCAGGCCAGGGGCGCATCCATTCTGGCAGAGATTGTAGGTTACGGATCTACCGCTGACGCCTCCCATGTTACAGCCCCTCTGGAGGGCGGAGTAGGTATGGCGCGAGCGATAGTTCGGGCTCTCAACAGCGCCGGACTCGAGCCGAAAGACATAGATTACATCAATGCACATGGCACCAGCACGCCTCTCAATGATAAGAACGAGACGGCGGCCATAAAAACGGTCTTCGGTGAGGATGCCTACAGGATACCCGTTTCTTCAACGAAGAGCATGACCGGACACATGGTAGGCGCGACGGGCGCTATTGAGATGATCTTTTGCATCAAAGCTATTCAGGAAGGTATAGTTCCGCCGACCATCAACCGGCAGGTGCCCGATCCTGAGTGTGATCTCGATATTGTGCCTGATGAGGCACGCCGAATCAAAGTAAGACGAGCGCTCTCGAACAGCATGGGATTCGGTGGGCATAATGCCGCCCTTATCGTGAAAAGTTTCGAAGACTAACCTCACTTCCAACTTTGGTACTCAATCAATTTCGGCAGGCTCAGCGTCTATGATCCCGCCCCATAGATAGCAGGCCTTTGGGTCGGTCGCTTTAGTAGTTGCAACACAGCCTCTATGGTATACTAGGGCATATTCGGAGATATTCGGACAGACTTGTACCTATTGATTAGGTACTTTGTCAGGTATATTACTTTAGATTATTAGTGCAGCCCTGCCGCTCTGGCTGCGAAAGGCGTCGGATTGGGTACTGAACAGGGCTCTGATACTGATGTCCAAAGGATCTCTCCTCATACCCATGATCCTGCTTCCCCGATGTTGGGCCCTCAGGGCGCGCTCCCTGCAACACCCAACCCATCGATCTACTCTCCGACCCTTCTTAGCAACTCTATCCTGAATGGGCGTGGGAATGGCCCGGTGCGCATATCGCTGATCCAGCAAATGCAGCAATCGCACGGCAACCGCGCCGTACAGAAATTCCTCCAGAGATCCTCCACAGCAAACTCATATCCCAAGCACGACAGTAGGATAGCTCCGATAACTCCGATAACTCCGGCCCCGTTCACAAACCTCGCCGAATACGAAGCGGAAAACCTCAACTTATCTGCTCCTGAGCCCACATCCCTTCCTGAGCTCCACCAACCTCAAATTCATGGAAACCAGGAGATAGAGACGGACAGGTACGGGCGGCTGGAGCAGCGCATAGCGCTCCCTGCGGAGCAGCGCGTAGATGGCCTGGTTCTTGTACAGCGCTGCGGTGCGGAGGTGCATGAAGGCTGTGCCTGCGCGGCGCATAAGGGAGCGTCCGCAAGTCCTGCTGACAAAGACAATAGCCAGTTACCTGTGCAAACGCGGCGCGGCTCAGATCATTTGCAGCGGGTGCCCGCCTCCACTTCAGGGACGCGCGCCTCTGGCGCAACAGGAATGCCTGTGCAGAGAGATGGTAAGACAGGCGCCCAACCTGCACCCACTGGAGGCATCCAGGCCCCATCCGGACCCCCACCATCCGCGGGCACCATAATTAAACTGCCGGGGGCAACACTCTTCAACGTCTCCAAGGCTATCGATGTGGGGAAAGGTACCGAGGGTTCGGTGCCCCTTTACGAGGGGCTTGTCGAAGTGCCCTACATCGGACCTGTGAAATTGGACGTGAAGGGCACAGGCAAACTGTCACCCTCGCTCACGCTAAGTGCATCGGGCAGTCTGCATGATGCGCAAGTGCAAACCCCTTCTACTTTGGCGCAGACAGGTGCTAAGATGGAGGCGAGTTACGCGAAGGAGGGCACTACCGTAGGAGGCGCTGTTGGAGGCTTTGTACGCAATGTCACCGGCAGCGAAACGGCAGGCGGCCTTGCAGGGGGCGCTGTCGGGGCAATGGTAGGATCGGTTGGAGGAGGTGCCTATGGGGCATACAAAGGCGGCGAAGCCGGAATACGAGCCGGCGCCGGCCTGCCAACCGCGCCTGTCTCTTCCAGCGCGCCGATGCTCGGCTCAGCTAAACTCACCGCCGAAGGACAGGCCAAAGGTCGCCTGGACGGGGAGGTGGCTATTGAAGCCAGCGCTAACCCAACTCTGCTACCGGGCAAGGGCAAAATCAAGGTGGGGTTGAAGGGCGGCCTCGGCCTGGGAGCCACCGGGCAGGCCACAGTAGGCGCTCAAGTTGGTTACGACCCGGAATTCAAGGGTAAGGGCCGGGACAAAGAAGTACCGATCAAATTCCAGGATGGTAAGTTGACGCTGGAAAAGGCCAGCCTCGATTTGAAAGCCTCGATCAACCTCGACCTGAGGGCTATAGGCTTTGCTGAAGCCAGGCTTCTCCTGGGTATCGGCAGGTTCCATGACGATCGGGCAAAGGCCGGGACTGCCCAGGGAGCCGCCCCTGCGAGCGCACCGGGGAGCGCTTCTGCGGGTCCCTCTCCGAGCCCTTCAGCGGGTGGGGCTGGGAAGGGCGGCGCAGTCTGCAAGAAAGTTGACGACAAAGAGGCGCTCCCCGACAAGGCCTGGGACGACATGACCAGTATCGAAAAGGTCTGGCGCAAAGAGTGGGACCTGCTTAATAAGGAGTGGAAGCTATGGGAACTGGCTTTCTCCGTCTCCACTTCCAAACCCGGCGATAATATGGAGGCTCAGGTTGAGCAGAAGAACATAAAGGTAATAGATGCCAACGAATGGCTCAACACCATAAAGAAGGTGGGCACAGCGGTTGCAAATGCTCCCAAGGCGTTGGGGGCTGCAAAGAACGCCTTGGGCCTCAATACGCCTGCGAATGACAACGACTGCATACCTGATGAGTCGCCCGGCGCTGTAGAGGAGGATGTTAAAAAGGCGAAGGCTGCTTTGGGAGATAGGCTATTCTGGCGCGAAGAACTTCAAAACGTCCTGGGCCTGGGCAAAACTGCGGCCTTATCGCGTATCACGAAGTGGAAAGCACAAGCCATACTCCACCAACTTGCGTCAACAACCTTCGACAGCGAAACTCAGTACTCTTTCGATTCAACCAAGGCCGGCCAGCGCGAGGTTTCGCCAGGCAACCGCGCTAAATACGGGTTTACAAACCCGGCGAAGACCTCGACCGTAGGGTTGCAAATCCTGACCAAGGGGCTTAGATCCGATTCACCCCCACCCATTCAAAGTGGTAGCGCGGAGTACCACCAGACAAAAGCCAGATACGATAGCAAGCGAGGTCCCGCTCATAAGAACTTCGGCTTTGATGTTGCAGTTCTCGGCCATGGTCCCGAAGGCGCTTCCACATATTGGAATAGGATTGGACACACGCAGGCTAAGGCTGATAACAAAGCCTGGAACAATGATGCCGCCAACTATCATGGCCCCGAGCATGAGGCCGAGTCCGCTGCATCAGGAGGCAGCTCCGAGCGCTATCGCGTGCCGTCCCAACTCATTGGAAGCCACTCTGACTGGTTGTAACTTAGTTGCTACATATTGCGAATTATAGAGTGCTCCAGGATAACGTTGCTTGAGCAGCGCGTAGCGCTCCCTGCGGAGCAGCGCGTAGCGCTCCCTGCGGAGCAGCGCGTAGCGCTCCCTGCGGAGCAGCGCGTAGCGCTCCCTGCGGAGCAGCTTACTGCCTATGGCGCTCGGAATTGGCGGACCCTGCTGGAGAGTGTAGTCCGGCAGACGTCCATTATAGCACATATGTGCTGTTATGCTGTCAGGACTAGAGATAGTACACACTGTGCAAACGCGAATATGAGCAACCACACACTTGACCCACCTTATTCGCGCCTGACCACAGCCCATGAATGGGCATGGCTTTAGCCATTCTATTGTAAGTTCAACCGGGAGGGAAATGCAGATGTCGAATAAGGGTGTAGCAGCGCGTAGCGCTCCCGGCGGAGCAGCCAGAATGCGCGAAGTCTGGGACGATATTGAAGCATGGTACAAGGAGAACGCGCCTCGCCTCTACAATGACTTAGACGAGGGTGCTTCCGAAGAAGAAATAGAAGATGCAGAAAGGCAACTCGGCCTGACCTTGCCCGAAGATTACAAAGCGTCATTGAAGATACATAATGGCGATGTATACCTGCACGACTATAACTATCTAAGCCTGAAGGGCGCCCTTCGCAAGTGGTCGCTCATGGTGCGCCTCGGCAAAGAAGGCACGTTTGAGGGCAGAGAGGTTGTGGGTGCAAGCGATGGCAAGATACAGGACAGATGGTGGCACGAAGGTTGGATACCCTTCGCGGAAGATGGTGGGGGTAACATGCTCTACATAGACATGGCCCCGGGCGAAAAGGGCAACAAAGGCCAAATACTACAGATGGAGCTTGATTCAGGACCATTCAGCACTGAATACAAGTCCTTCCTCGAGTACATGGAGCATTACAGGGACGCGCTACAACGTGGCGTTTACGAGGTCAATTCAGACGGCATGCTTTCCGAAGCGTGACACATGCGATGGTGCATACAACCGAGCGACACAATGTTGATGTGGGGGCGATAAACCGGGTGTGAACTTTGCAGCCCCGAGGCAGTAAATCGGAGGGGTGCTTCACTGAGCGAACAACGCGGCATGTTCCGGCAGCGATTGAGTGCCCTGCAGAACGCACTCATATACGCCCCTGAGCACGAGAGCAGACAAGCCTGGACGCCACGTATGATGTATAATTGGGCATGGGCAATATGGGCACCATGGGAAGAGCATACCATCGCCGCAGACGGTCTGGCTACCTTGTCTATTACGACAGGCCGAGCAACTCCACCCCATTTCGCTCCCTGGTACGCTATGCGCGACGGCTGGACCGGACTCACGTCAGTTCTTCCCTGATGGCGGTGCTGGTGGGGTTTGCACTGACCATGATCTGCCAGGGCCACTTCGTTGACGGCCGGTTCACCGGCCCGCACCTGATGATCCTGGGCGGATCCATGCACCACGATGCATTTGCCCATCAAGACTTTCCTGAGGACGGCACCTGGGATCCCGCCCAACCGGATGGCATAGGTATAGACGATCCAGCCACACTCGATCATCACAGCCATGCCGGTGTCTACCCCCAAACCCAGGCATTTACCTCGACAACCCCCACAACGCCCACAGGAAATTCAATCGGCGCTAACTCAGCCAAGGCTGCCCTCAACCCCCTGGTGGAATCGGGAAGCAGCGTCGCCCTGAGCTACCTGATCACTCTGTTGCTACTGGGGTTTGCCCTCAGTCTGCGACGCGGCGAGATAGGAGAGACCAACCAGCACAGGTCACAGGTCAACTCCCCGCCCGACCCTCCCCCGCCGCGCCCTTATTCTACCGGCGCTCTTGTATTAGCGCCCTAATCCTCCCACGATCACGACCACAATTGTAGGTCGAACCAATCCAAAAATATCTGACCCTGAGCACGCGGACCTGGACCAGGTGCCTGGCACTTGTGCCTTGATCCGGCTATCATTGATGAAAGGGAGTTCTAACTGTGCAACGACTAAATCGCGCTTCAATGCGCATCCTGATAACTTGCAGCGCCGTGCTGCTCATGAGCATCCTCTTTGTGACTGCCGCTAGCGCCCACGCTCACATCGAAAGCTCGACCCCCAGCGACGGGGAAGTGCTCACCGCCGAACCCTCCACCGTCAGCGCAGTGTACGGCGAGGAAACGTCCCTCACCGGCACCAAATTCGAGGTTTCCTATGCCAAAGACGCCTCCTCCACTGCCCAGGTAGTGGCGCAGGGTGCGGTAGATGTCAACGACCGCACCAAAGTAAGCGCATCGCTCCCGGCTGGCCTGGGCGATGGCATATACTCGGTCAAATGGCACACTCTCACCGAGGACGACAACGGGCAGGTGGACGGCACGTTCAGCTTCACCGTAGCCAGCGGTGGGACGGCATCCGGCTCCACAGGCCAGACAGGCAGCGAGCAAGAGCAGCCTGAGGCAAGCGAGTTGCCAGCTACCGGCCAGCCCGACGGGGTATCGTGGCTGGGAGTGCTGCTGGTAGGGGTCGCCCTGCTGGGCAGCGGCCTTGTCGTGCGTCGCCGGGCGGCGCGCTAACCGCCTGCAAGACCTTGACCGCGCAGGTCGCGCCGCCCCTCGCCCTGGGAAGCTGAGAACGGCGCGACCTGCGCAGGTTCCAATTCCGTGGTAATACTATTTATCAACCGGTCATGACCTCTGGCCTTGCGATCCTGGCTCTGCGGGTGAGCGGCTCCCCCTGGAAAGACCCCCGAAACCTATGAAGCTCCGCGCAATCGTGGCCGCCTGTGTGCTGGTCGCAGGGCTAACCTTCTTGCTGACGCTCAGCGCCGAGGCACACTCTCTCCTTGTCAGCTCCGATCCGGCCTCCGGCGCAAAACTGGCAACCTCACCCGCCAACGTCCAGATGACCTTCAGCGAGGGGGTCGAGCCTGCTTTCAGCAGCTTCGACGTTATCGACCGCACGCGCAAGAGCTACGTGGCCGGTGCCCCCACCATCGATCGTGTCAAAGGCCTGGTCACCGTCCCTTTGCAGCCCAACCTGACGCCCGGCAACTACGTCGTGCAATGGAAGGTCGTGTCGGTCGTCGACGGCCACCTCACTCGCGGTAGCTTCGCCTTCAACGTAATCGGTGGGCCTGCCGTGCCCACTCCTGTTGTGTCCCAGCCTATAACTGGCAGCAACTCCCTGACCCCTCAGCCCACGCTTGAGCCGACCATCGAGCCGCTCCCCGAGCTGCCGTCCGGCACGGAAGGAGGAGCCACGGGCAAGTCAACCGCGCCAGGCGTGCTCGACGTAGCGGTGCGCTGGCTCGACACCCTGCTGGCCGCCTGCGTGATCGGCGGCTCGGTGTTCAGCTTGCTTATCGTGCCGGGGGTGATCGCCCGCCTGCCTACAAGCCCGCGCGAAACAGCCGAGCAGAAGGGCCGGGCCCAGGCCGGGCCCGCACCCCGGTTGCAGGAGGAGCACGCCGAGATCCGCGCGCGCCTGGAGCAGCGCTTCACGCGCGGTTCGCTGGTCGCGGGCGCACTCCTCATCCTCACCCTTGGGGCAGAGCTTGTTTTGCAGGCCATGCGCGTCACCGAGACCGACCTTGGCTCGGTCCTCTCTCAGGCCGATGTGCTTGGTGCGGTGCTCGAACTCCAGTTTCGGTGCCTCTCTTGAGTGGCGCGCCTTTGCCATTTTTGCCATAGTCGTATTGCTCGCGGCTGTCCTGATAACCTATAAAGCGGGGCGCAGAACTGACGCGCCCTTCGGGCTGGTCGTGTTGCTGGGCACCGGCTACTACTGGGCGCAGACCGAAAGCTCCCACGCCACGGCCCTGAGCGAGCAGCCGGGCGCCGGCATCCTGCAGGCGCTCTCCCCCCTGTCAAACGTGGTGCACCTGCTCGCCACCGCCATCTGGATCGGCGGCATATTCTACTTTGTGGCCGTGCTCCTGCCGGTCCTGCGCGGCCTGACCCCGGTGGGGCGGTCCGTCGTATTGCGCGATAGCATCACGAGCTTCAGCCAGGTTGCCCTGGTGACGGTGCCCCTGGTAGCTCTCAGCGGCACGATCATCTACCTGGCCGAGCAGCCGAGCGTGGAGAGCACTCTGAACACCGGCTATGGGCGCGAGGTATTGATCAAGGTTGGCCTCCTTGCGGTGCTTATGATACCTGCCGCGTACAATCTGCGCCGGGTCGGCCCCGGCCTGGTGAGATTCCGGGATAAGATAGGCCCCGCATTGCAGGCCCTCGCGAATGGCTTCCGCCGCTCGATCCGCGCCGAGGCCCTGCTGGTCAGCACCGTGCTGATCTTCTCCGCCCTGCTCACCCTCTCGGCCCCCGCCACCGACCCATCGGTCTACTCGCGGGCAGCCGCCACGGAGGTCGCGGCCCAGGCAACGGCCAGCGCGCCCGTCGTGGCGGCAATCGCAACGCCGGTTGCCTCCCCCACGCCCGGCAAGCCGCAGCTCACCGCCACCACTCCCCCGCCTGCCACCCTCACCCTCACGCAAACCGTGCGCGGCGTCGATGTATCGTTGACCGTCATGCACAACGGGGTTGACGACGACCTCGGCGTAACTATGCGCGACACCAACGGCCCGATCCTTGCCTGTGGGCCGACCCCCACTCCGGATGCCGACTGCGCACTGACCGTCAAAATTACCCTCACCGACCTGGAAGACAACACCGGCAGCACTGTTGTCGCGGACCCCACCGGCGATGGCGGCTTCGCCGTGCCGGAAGGCCCTTATCTGCCCTTTGACGGCGCATGGCAGGTGCTGATCAGCGTAAGGCGCTACAACCAGCCGAACGACGTGAAGGCCGCATTCCGTTACTTGCTGGAGGGTGCCAGCCTGACGGGTAAGATCAGCGACTACGTCAACGTGGAGGTTGCTACCGACCCCGACCCGCCGCGCTCAGGCGAGGTGGCGTTCACCTTCCACCTGACCGATAACAACGGCCAGCCGGTCAACGACGCCACGATAGTCGTCCAGGGTCTCATGCCCGCGCACGGTCACATAACCGAGGTGGAGCAGATGAGCAACACCGCAGGCACGTACACGACCAGCCTGCTCATGCCGATGAGCGGCGGGTGGTCCCTCGAGATGTCGATCAGCAGGCCGGACCATGACACCGTGGCGGCTGAGGTGGCGCTCGACCTGGAAAGCTCGGACTACGATCTTACGCCCTACCCCAGCCCCAACGCGCCCATATCACCCTGAATTCGCAGGACGGTCGCGTCGTGGCCGTCCGGACGGTAACGGATCGTGCGCTACTTCGTGCTTGTAGTGCTCGATGGCTCCTCTCGTGCTGTACCAGCGCCCGCCTCGTTTTACCGCGTCGATCTCCCCTTTGCGCGCCAGCAAGCCGAGATAGTTCACGCTGTAGCCCGTCCCCTCGGCTAGCTCAGACATACGCAGATACTCGTCAGTAGGTGGAGTGGCGCACACCTCCAGGTAGAGGTCAAGCCCACCTTCCACCGCCCGCCCGATCAGGTTCACCAGCGGGCTATACCTGCCCGTATCCGCCTGCTGCAACCCCCGCAGATACGCCCCCCGCCAGTCGCGCAGCAATAGCGCCGGTGGGTACCCGCCCTGCATCAGCAGCAGGTCGAGCAGCAAACGCCCCACCCGGCCGTTGCCATCAACAAAGGGGTGTATCGCCTCGAAGGCGTGATGCGCGAGGGCTGCGCACACCAGAGGCTCGTAGTCGAGACCGCCCGTGCCGAGCCATTCGAGCCAGCTAGCGACCAGCTCCGGCACTCTGCCGGGAGGGGGAGGGGTGAGGGGCACGCCGCGTATATAGACGGCGCGCTCCCTGAAATGCCCGGCACGCGGGTCTATGCCACTCATGATCATGCGGTGCAGATAGAGCACCGTTTCCAGCGTGAGCCGGTTGCCCGCATCCGCAAGCGCCATCAGGTAATCAAAGGCAGCCGCGTGGTTGGTCGCCTCCAGGTGCTCGCGCAGGGGGTGTCCCCCGATTGTTACGCCCGCTTCGAGCACTATGCGTGTCTCCCGCAGGGTGAGGGTATTGCCCTCGATGGCGTTGGAGTGGTAGGTAAGCTGTATGCGCAGGTCCTCGGCTAGCTGGCGCACCACGTCGGCGGGCAGCGGTCGGTAGCGGTCAAGGCGACCCTTCTTGGCAGCCAGCCTGCGTGCCAGCCGCACGTCGAGGCGTACCGGTACGTTGCTGTTATCGCTATGGCCCGGATATGCCATGATCTCCATCTCCTCGTGAAAACTATATTGATTTACTAATTCTACCATAGATCAATATAGTTTTCACGAGGAGAGACCAGGTTTGTGCAAATTAAGAAGCTCACATAGAAGATGCGGAAGTCGAGCCGGAACAAAAAGGCTCCATGCGGCCACTTTTTTGTCGCGACAAAAATTGAGAAGGAGTGCGCCTTAGCCGGTAATCGGCATTCTCGTCCGACTACCGACTACCGGAGAGGACCGACATCGCCCGGAGCCGCAGTGTAGCGAGCCAGGCCGGCACCCGGACCCAGCGCTTCAGCAGGTATCACCAGGCGCCTCGCCTTGCGGTCCAGGGCCAGCACCAGCAGATCGACTATGCTGTTCAGGTGGAGCACGCCGCTGTTCACCACCAGGTCGTAGAGGCGCGCATCCGCCGGGTTGTGGTGATGCGTTGTCATAAGGAAGTGGGCGCGTTGCTGGTCTTTGGCCTGGATGCGCTGTTGTGCCTCCGCGTGGCTCAAGCCTTCGCGCCGCATGACGTATGCGATGCGCTGTTCCAGCGGCGCGATGATTCTTACGTGCAGCACGTCGCGGTGGGTCGCAAGGAGCACCTGGGCGCCACGCCCCACGATGACGGCGTGCCCTACTGTGACCGCCCCTTCAACCACTCGCCTGCGCGCCTCATCATACGCAGGCTCGTCGAGGGTGAGTTGGACGGGTAACGGGGCAGGCACCGACGATTGGACGATACCCAGGCTCGAGAGTATTCGCGATGCCAGGGTGTCAGCATACTCGTCGTGCGCTTCAGCCTCAGCCACGCTGACGCCTATAGCACGCGCCACTTCTACGACCACCTCGTGATTTACCAGGTGCCACCCAAGCCGCTCGGCCAGGCGCGCAGCGACCTCCCCGCCGCCGCTCCCGTACTCACGCGATATGGTCACAGCTTTCATCATCCCGACCAACGATTCGGTTCCGCTCTCGCCGCCTGTCATCTCTACCCCTTCCTGCTCTTGCTCCTGGGCCTTCGGTACGTCTTGCATATCCCCCATGTGAGATTCCCCCTTCTGTTCGCTATCTGCTCACTACCGGCAGTATGGCACCCTCTCTATAAACACCTCTATATTAACTCTATTGAGACACCTCTATTGAGACACCTCTATTGAGACACCTCTATTGAGACACCTCTATTGAGACACCTCTATTGAGACACCTCTATTGAGACACCTCTATTGAGACACCGGCTTTTCCAGAACCAGGTCCGGGCTGAGCGCCTCGGGAGCCCCCTCGATGGCCCTGCTCTCCGTGTCGGCAGCTGCGCGGGCGGTGCTGCGGCGAAGGGCGATCTCCGGTATGAAAGCGACAAAGAACGTCGATATCGCCAGTACGATCGCGCCTATCAAGAACGCCTCGGTGGTGGCCGCTCCCAGCGCGGGTTTGATCGGGGCGGTGATCGCGGTGATCGTCTGGTCTACCTGCGCGGCGGACAGACTCAGGCCCTCCAGTTGCTGGCGCAGGGTGGAGATCGTGTCGGGGCTGATCAGCGCTTGAGGGCTGATATTGCTCAGGAAAGCGCCGAACTGGGGGTTCGATTTGAGCTGATCGGGGAGTAGAGCCTGGTACTCGCTGGCGAACCGGTTGTTGACGATGGTGCCGAAGACGGCCACCCCTATCGTGCCGCCAATCGAGCGGAAGAAGGTGGTAGCCGAGGTCACAACACCCAATCTCTGCGGTGGAAAAGCGTTCTGCACGATGAGGGTGTAGAGGGGCTGCGCGATGCCGAGACCTATGCCCATGACCACCATGTAGGCCGCCGTTTGCAAGGTGGGTATATCAATTGCCATTGTGGAAAGCAAGAACATCCCGATCGCCATTACGATCTGCCCGATTATCGCCAGTATTCGATACCTGCCGGTGCGGCTCACTATCTGGCCGGATATGATGCTGAATACGATTGAGCCGAACATGAGAGGCACGATTGCGTTGCCGCTGTTGGTGGCGCTTTGACCTTGCACCCCCTGAATAAAGAGCGGCAGGTTGATGATCGCGCCGAACATGCCCAGGCCCACCAGAGCCACCGTGATCACAGACAGCACGAAGATGCGGTTCTTGAACAGGTCGAGCGGGATGATCGGCTCTGCCGCTCGCGACTCTCGCCACAGGAAGAGGGCAAGGAACACCGCACCTATGACGAACATGGTCAGGATGGAGCCGGAGCCCCAGGGGAAGTCCTTGCTGCCCCCGAGTGACAGAGCCAGAAGCACAGGGGTCACCGTGCCGATGAGAGTTAGCACGCCCACCCAGTCTATCGAGCGGCTACCGCTTCGGGCCTGGATGATATTGGGGAAGGTAAAGGCAACCATGGGGATCGCGATGAGGCCCACCGGCACATTCACATAGAACACCCACTGCCAACCTATGTTATCCGTAATGAAGCCGCCAACGGTGGGTCCAATTACCGAGGCTATGCCAAATACCGCCCCGAACAGGCCCTGCCAGCGCCCCCGGTCGGCGGGTGCCACCACATCGCCCACGATGGTGAAGGCGTTAGCCAGCATCAGACCGCCGCCTATGCCCTGTATGGCCCGGAAGAATATCAACTCTGCCATGCCGACTGTAAGACTGGGCACCGTTATGCCGAACAGGTTGAACTCGTCTGTGCCGCTGGAAAGGCCGGAGAGCATTGAGGCCCCTATAAAGATGACCATGCCCCCCACGAAGAACCATTTGCGGCCAAAGAGGTCGCCGATCTTACCCGCAATCGGCACTGTGACGGTGGAGGTGAGCAGGTAAGCGGTGGTGACCCAGGCGTAGTGCTCCAGGCCCCTGAGATCGCTCACAATGCGGAACATGGCCGGGCCAACAACGGTCTGGTCGAGAGCCGCAAGGAGCAAGCCGAGCATGACCCCGCCCATAATGACATAAAGCTGCCTGCCGTGCACCTCGGTGGGTATGTGGGCCGGCATTTGCTGAGGGCTATCGGCCGATATTGCAGGACTTTGCTGTTCCATATCTCGTTTGCTCCTATTCCTATTGTTGGGTTAGAGCGTTATGGGTGCTCGCGATCGGACGCGGTAGGCTCACCTACTGCAAACTCTATTCCACGGTGACGATAAGTTTGCGGAGGAGGCTATTGAGTTGCTCAAGCTCGTCATCGTTCAGGCGCTCGGTCATCTTCCCCGTCTGTTTCTGGCGCTCCGCCTCGATCTCTGCGAGCTTGGCTGTTCCCTCCTCGGTAACCTGAACATATACCACGCGGCGGTCAGCCCGCGCCCGCACCCGTTCCACCAGGCCCGCATCTGTCAGACGGTCCACTATGCCGGTGGCCGTAGCGCCCGATTGGTGCGTCATCTGGGCGAGGTCGCTCATGGTAGCTATCCCATCGTAGGCTCCCAGCGTCCACATCACGGCTGCCTGTGGCAGCGTCAGCCCTATCCGCTCCATGAAGCCGCCGGTCTGCTTGTGGCCCTGCCACATAAGTGCCCGAAGCGTGGCCGAAAGCATCTGCAACAGGTCAGCTCGCCGCCTGGTCTCGCCATTTACAGGAGCTACAACCTCATCTATTTTCATCTTTGACCTCGCTTCCTGGCTCTCTTTGCCTTGACATCTCAATATCGATCCTGTAAGATACTTCGCGTGGCGAAATATTTACCATGTTGATAATTATACACGCAAAATGACCGATGTCAATATCTGGGTCCCAAGGAGAAAATAGTTGATAGTCCTGACAAAGCAGGCGCTAAAGAGGCCGTCGATCACTCTGGTAATAGCGGTAGCTACTGTGGTTTTCGGGTTGCTGACGCTCGGCTCGGTAAAGCAAGAGCTTTTCCCCAACATTTCGTTCCCTATCGTCTCGGTCACAACCGTTTACCCCGGCGCTTCAGCCGAGGTGGTGGACCAGGACGTAACAGCGCCTGTAGAGCATGCCATTTCAGGCATACCAGGCATTCAATCGAGCCAGTCCACTTCGGCTGAGGGCTTCGCATTCACAATCATCCAGTTCGATGTGAATGCCGACCTGAAAGAAGCCAAAGCCAACGTGCAGGACAAGATCAGCGCGCTCAAGCTGCCGAGCGGCGTGCAAACCCCACAGGTAGGCACCTTCGACTTTACATCTCTGCCCGCCATCAACGCCAGCGTAAGCGGCAAAGACAACAGCGTCAGCCTTTCCGATGTTCAATCGCGGATGGAATCAGAGGTGGCACCGGCCCTGTCGGCCATCCCAGGCGTCAGCAATGTGAGCCTGACGGGTGGCGAGCAAACCCAGGTGCTCGTAACCCTCAACCCCACCAGCCTGGCCCAAAACAACCTGACCCAGCAGCAGATCGTGCAGGTGCTGCAAGCCAACAACCTCCTCTATCCGGTGGGCACGCTCGATGAAGGCGGGCGCTCGCTGCCCCTGCGCGTGACGCACCAGTACAGCAGCACCGCTGAGATAGCCAACCTGGTGATAGGCATAAAGGGCCTGAACTTGACGGGCAGCGGCGCGGGCGGAGCGACCGCACCGGGCACGACCGGCACGAACCCCTCACAGACCCAGCCGCACATACCCAATTCCATGCTGCTTCATTTGAAAGATGTGGCTACTGTTGAATTGAGCAAGACGGGCGGTGCCACCATCACGCGCACCAACGGCCAGCCAAACCTCGGCTTGCAGATATTCACCGACCAGAACGCCAATATCGTGGATGTTACGGGCGCGGTGAAGAAAGTGCTCCAGGATGCCCAAAACGCCCAGAGCGACACGCCTATCACCTTCAAGATCATCAGCGAGCAGGCCACCACAATCCAGAATTCAATAGGCGGGGTCGCCCAGGAGGGCCTCCTTGGCGCGCTGGTGGCGGTGGTGGTGATCTTCCTCTTCCTCCTCTCCTTGCGCACCACTCTCATAGCGGCGGTTTCCATACCCGTGTCGGTGGTGGTGGCTCTAATCATGATGCAGTTGCAAGGCTTCTCGCTCAACGTAATAACGCTGGGCGGCCTGGCGGTGGCCATCGGGCGCGTGGTGGACGACTCTATCGTGGTGCTCGAAAACATCTACCGCCACGTACGCAAAGGAGACGATGTCAATACCTCTGTGCTTGAGGGCGTGCGCGAGGTGGCGGGCGCAATCACCACTTCCACCCTGACCACCGTGGCCGTATTCTTGCCCCTCGGGCTGGCGGGTGGCCTGGTGTCCAAGCTGTTCCTCCCCTTCTCCTTGACCGTCACATACGCCCTGCTGTCATCCCTGCTGGTGGCCCTCACCGTGGTGCCCCTGCTGGCCCGCCTCTTCATGGGACGGCTGCAAACGGGGGCACACGAAGGTGACACCTGGCTGCAACGCGTCTACACTCCCGTTCTCAAGTGGGCGCTGCGCTACCGCTGGGCTACGCTGGGGATCGCGGCGCTTCTTTTCGTTGTCAGCATCGGCGTGGCAACCCAGTTGAAGTTCACTTTCATACCCGACACAGCCCAGAAGAATATCTCCATCAAACTGACCACACCTCCTGGCACCGACCTGCAAACCACCACCGCGAGAGTGTTGCAGGTCGAGGATATAGCCAGAAACCTCCAAAGCCAGGGCAAAGTGGCCGACATCCAGACCACCATCGGGCAGGGCGGTAACTCGCTCAGCAGCGCCGCTCTGGCGGGCCGTACCGGCACCAGCACCCCCAATCAAGCCTCCATTACCCTGGCCCTCCCTGCAAACTCGGGCGATCCCCAGGCCCTGGCCGATAGCATCAAAGCGCAGATCGGCCAGATCGGTGGCTTCAACTCGGTAACCGTCCAAACCGTAGGGGCATCCTCATTCGCAGCAGGTGGGGCCTCAACCGGCCTCGACATTGTGCTTGTCAGCCCCGACCAGGCCGCGCTGCGCGCCGCAAACCAGAAGATCCTGGATCGCATCGGCGGCGATAAGGGTGCCGATTTGAACGTGACCAACGTCACCAGCAACCTGGCCGACGTGAAACCCGCTCTCAAAATCGACGTTGACCCACAGAAAGCCATCTTGCACGGCACTACCACCGCCCAGGTAGCCCTTCAGATACAATCTCTACTGAACGGCCAGTCCATAGGCAACGTCACCCTGGTGGGGCAGGATGCCTCCAACGCGGGCGATGCCGGAAAGCCTCTCAACCTCTTCGTACAGGTGGACCCCGCGTCGATCACCCTCCAAAGCCTGCGCGATATGAAAGTCGGCACTCTTAACCCCGTGGCCCTCTCCGAGATAGCCACCATCGACGAAGTGCCGGGGGCCATCAGCATCACGCGCATCAACGGCGACCAGGCCGCCTCTATCACCGGGCAGATCACCAGCAACGACACCATCAACGTACAGAACCGGGTCGTCTCGGAAATCAAGAAACTAGACCTGCCCGCTGGCGTACAGGTAAGCGGAGGCGCGCAAGCCCAGTCCCAGGCCCAGGCGCTGGGCGGCCTTGGCACTGCCCTCCTCGTAGCTATCGCCCTGGTCTACATAGTCATGCTCTTCTGGTCAGGCTCCTTCCTCAACCCGTTCGTGATCCTCTTCTCGCTGCCCCTTGCCGCCATCGGCGCGATCTGGGGGCTTTTCATCACGGGCAAGCCGATCGGTATCACCTCGCTCGTAGGTATGCTGATGCTGATCGGTATCGTGGTAACCAACGCCATAGTGTTGCTCGACCTTGTGGAACAGCATAAAGCACGCGGCCTGAATACTTACGACGCCCTTGTGCAGGGAGGCCGCACGAGAGTACGCCCGATCCTGATGACCGCTATCGTCACTATACTGGCGTTGGTGCCGCTCGCCCTCAGCGTTGGCAGCAGCGATAGCTTCCTGACCTCCGACCTGGCGATCGTGGTGATGGGCGGGCTATTCACCTCCACCTTCCTGACACTGCTTGTGGTGCCCGTTGTGTATAGCCTGGTTGATGGAGCGCGCGGACGGCTGAGGGGCGGAGCCAGGGTGCCTGCCGCAACGACATCTCAAGCGCCTGAAGCAGCGTAACCAGCGTAAGAATAAGGTGGCTGTAAATTACAGAAGCAAACAAACACCTGCTCGGCACCGAGCAGGTGTTTGTTTGCTGGAGTTCCTCATACCCAACAGGCCACGACCGTGGAAACCTGTGATACACTATAGAAGCGAGAAGTGGGTAGGCTGGTATGAGTGTGGAATCGAGCGTCAATAGCAGCATAGCTGATCAAGAGGAGCCGGTGCGCGCCTTACTTCAGGATGCGCTGATGCTGCCTGCACCACTCAACACCAACATTCACAAAAGCGATCAGATGTACAATTTCATCACTTCCGCTCGTGGAAGCGAATTGATCGCCCGCTCCGAGTACTTCACTTCCGGCGTCTATTTGCTTAAGATAGTCGAACAACTGGTCCTATGGAAGTTCGGCTCATTTGAAGGCGTGCGGTCGTTTCTCGACTTCGCCAGCGGCTACGGCAGGCTCACCCGGTTCCTCGTACAGGACCTGCCCGCTGAGCGCATCTGGGTGTCCGATATTCAAGCCGAGGCGGTGGCTTTTCAGCGATCTGAGCTCGGAGTGCATGGCTTTGTCTCCACCCTCGAT
Organism: uncultured Chloroflexia bacterium; assembly: GCA_963797095.1. Taxonomy (GTDB): domain Bacteria; phylum Chloroflexota; class Chloroflexia; order QHBQ01; family JADMIH01; genus JADMIH01. Next base: position 810,973 of record CAWCNY010000003.1, read on the forward strand.
CCCGACGCCCTGGAATGCGATGAGCTATTCGACTGCATCTTTGTGGTCTCCCTCTTCAGCCATCTCCCACCCACAACATTCGTCCGGTGGTTGAAGAAACTCTACAGCCTGCTAAAGCCCGGTGGGCTACTTGCTTTCACGGTGCATGACGAGAGCGGCCTGGCAGCGAGCGAAGCAATGCCCGACAGCGGCATCTCCTTCTCAGAAGGAAGCGAGATCGACTCGCTCGATACACAAGACTACGGCCGCACAATAGTTACAGAAGCTTTCGTACGCCGCTCCATCACCGAAGCCACCGGACGCCCGGTTTACAGGCGTATCCCATTCGGGATGCTGTTGCACCAGGATATCTACCTTGTCGCCAACGAGCCATCATCCGACTTTTCCGGCCTGCATTTCTCCTATTTACCTCATGGCGCGGTCGATTATGCCCTGTGGAGGGGGCCGAATGAGCTATATGTGCGGGGCTGGGCCGCAGATATGGACGAGGCACGTCCGCCCGTCGAAGTGCATATTTTCGTCGATGGGCAGCTCCGCCAGAAATGCACCCCCTCTATCTTTCGCACCGATGTGCGCGAGCACTTCAAGGACGACAGGTTTCTTCATGCAGGGTGGGACTGTTCCTGCCACTTCACCGATAACGACCCCACCCGGCTGCTCACGATAAAGGCCATATCGGGTAGCGGGGTCGAATCGCTCCTCTATATCGGCGCTATCGCCCCGCTTCTGCCTGCTGGCAAGGCCGAACTGTGCCTCTGGATAAAGCCGGGCGAGCTATACGTGAAGGGGTGGGCTGCCGATGCATCCGGCTACGACTCACCTGTGGAGGTAGAGATATCGGTGAACCGGCAGCTTCGGCAAAGGGTCAAGCCCTCCGTGTACCGCCCGGAGTTGTACGAGCACTTTCAAGACGACAGATTCTTACGCGCCGGCTGGGAATGCCTCTGCCGGCTGGACGAGAGCGATCCGAGCCAGGAGATAGTGGTGAAAAGCAAATCGGGCGGCGGGGAGTCGCTGCTTTATCGCGGTACAATTGGCGCGCTTGAAGCGCAGGGCGATATCGCATTCGGCCAGCTACGCGAAGCGCTGATCCGCTTGCAGGCCGACCTGCACCGTCGCCTGGAGTATATCAGGCACCTTGAGACCGAAATAGCCCACAAAAACGAGGCGTTGGCGAATCTGGAAACCAACGAGCGTCGCTGGCCCTGGCAGCGCCGCCCGCCTCTCAGTTAGCAGCGCCTACCTGGGCGTGATTCGAGGCCAAACTCTTACCTTTTGGCTACATTCCACATCGGAAAACTGTGATACACTATAGAGGGTGGGCGACAGCAGTGTAGGAACCCGCAAGGGCTTGCGCACGCGAGCTTCACTGCCTATCTTTCTCTATAGATGCGTAAATTGGAAGATCCGGCCCCGGATTTGTGCTCCAGTTGGGATATGTCGCACTACTATATGTTAACGCTCTTGTATTGAATTTTCGCTGGGAGATTTACGAAACGCATCTGATAGTGTAAACTGGAAGACAGTCTTGAGGTGATCCGGGCTCAGTACGCAATACGCAATACGCAGTCCCTGCCTCGCTCACCCCAGGAATTCAATCCAAAGCCTTTCATTACTCGCCCGTTTCAACTTGGTTTCGCTTTGCATGGAGGCACCTAATGAACCGGCAAACACTCAGGCCACGACTGCGAGCGTGGTCCTTCTTCTTTGCCTTGACGCTGGCGCTGCTTATTGTCGATCAAGGCTTATCGCCTATGATAAGCTCGTTCGCCGCCGGCGCCGCGGCGAACAGTACCGGCAGCCCGGCAGCTATCGTCACCGCCAATGAGCCTTTGGCGGCTTCCCTGCCCGTCCAGGAAGCGGCTCTGCCCATCTCCTCGGCCGCCAGCGCCCTGCAAGCGCCGAGCAATTCAGCGCCTGTGGCAGCGGCCCCCGATGCCGTTACTATTACTGCCACCAAGCGCGACGGCATAGCGGTTGACCTCAACAGCGACGGCAACGTCAACCCTGGCGACACCATAAGCTACACCGTCACGATCACCAACAGCGGCACCAGCGACGCCACGGGGGTGGTGTTCAGCGACCCCATTGATCCGAACACCACCCTGGTAGCAGGCTCAATTGATGTCGGGCCTATCGCCTTCAACGACGTTTACACCACCGTAGGCAACACCGTGCTGGCCGTCGGCGTGTCCGAGGCCGGGCCGCACGTGACCCTTCCCTCTACAAGCGGCCTGCTCGCCAACGACGTAGACATCGACGGGGCCATTACCCTCACCTCCGCCAGCGGCAGCAGTTCCCAGGGCGGCACCGTCACGGCCAGCTCCGACGGCACTTTCCGCTACCTGCCGCCCGTCGGCTTCACCGGCACCGATACCTTCCAGTACACCATCAGCGACGCCCAGAACCTCAACAGCGTCGCCACCGCCACCATCAACGTGGTCAATCGCGTCTGGTACGTGAACAATGCCCTCGGCTCCAACGGCGACGGGCGCTCCTCGTCGCCGTTCAACGCCCTCACCAACGTCAACGGCGCGGGCGGCGTGGGCGACTCCGATGGGCCTAACGACTACATCTACTTATTTACGGGCAGCGGCAACTACACGGGCGGCCTGCCCCTGGAGGCCAGCCAGACCCTCATCGGGGAGGGGGTAGCCCTGGTAGTGAGCGGCTTCATCCTCAACGCTGCAGGCTCGCGGCCAACGATCACCAACTCCGGCGGCGACGCTATAGCGCTCAGCACCAACAACACGATCTCCGGCCTGAACGTGCTAACCGGCGGGGCGGCTCTGTTCGGAGTTCGCGGCACAAGCGTGGGCACCCTCACAATCAACAACGCCTCGATCAGCGGGGCGGGCCAACCTGTTGACATCGTGACAGGCGCGCTCGCCGTCACATTTGACAGCATCTCCACCACGAGCAGCAGCAACAGGGGCGTGAACCTCGATACCGTAACAGGCTCGTTCGCGGGCAACGGCGGCTCCCTAGCGGGCATCACCGGCACAGCCTTCAGGGTGAACGCAGGCACAGCTACCGTCTCCTACTCCGGCACGCTCACCAATACGGCGGGCCTCTCGGTGCAGGTCACCAACCGCTCAGGCGGCAGCGCCACCTTCAGCGGCGCGATCACCGACACCGGCACCGGCATTTCGCTCACGAGCAACACAGGCTCAACCGTCACATTCTCAGGCGGTATCTCGGCCAGCACAGGCGCGAACACCGCCTTCACCGCCACCGGCGGCGGCACAGTCAACGTCACCGGCGGCAACGTGCTCACCACCACCACGGCCACAGCCCTCAACGTAGCCAACACCACCATCGGCGCGAGCAACATCAACTTCCGCAGCATAGCCTCCAACGGCGCGGCCAGCGGCATAATCTTGAATAACACGGGCGCAAGCGGCGGCCTGGTAGTCACCGGGGGAAGCACCGCCGGCAGCGGCGGCACGATCCAGAACTCGACAGGCGATGGCATGTCGTTGCAGAGCACGCGCAATGTATCTCTCAGCTACATGAGCATCACCAACAACAACGGCAACGGTATCTTCGGCAACCAGCTTACCAACTTCACGATAGCCAACAGCGGCGTCACCAACAACGACGCCGACAACGTGGGCACCGCCGAGGCGGGCCTCCGCTTCGGAGTGCTCCTCGGCACCTGCGCCATCACCAACACCACCGTCAGCGGCACCAAGGGCGACAACATCCGCATGGACCCGAGCAGCGGCACCCTCACCAACCTCACCATCAGCGGTTCCACCATCGGCCCCAACCCCGTCGGCACGGGCGGCAACGGGCTTGCCCTGGTCACCACCGGCAGCGCCGTCGCCACCATCACGGTCAACGGGTCGAGCCTCTTCACGGGCAACCAGGCGAGCGGCTTCCTGACCACCATCGCGGGCGGCACCTCGGCCACCATCAACATCAGCAACTCCACCTTCCAGGACAACAACATCAACGTTGACCTGGGGAGCAGCGGCACCGGCGCTCAAGTCATCAACGTCAGCAACAACACCCTCCTGCGGGCCATCTCTAACTCGATGAACATCGTCGGCGACGGCGACATCGACGGCACTATCACCGGCAACACCATCGGCAACGGCCTTGCCGACTCTGGTTCGCGCGACGCTTACGATATAGGTGTAAGCCACCGCAGTAATCTGGGCTGGCGGCTCGCGATCACCAATAACATCGTGCGTCACAGCGACTTCGAGGGGATCTTCGTCCGCTCAGGCGATATTACCGGCACCTCCGGCACCCTGGACCTCACGGTGACGGGCAACACGGTCTCTCCGCCCGACGACAACTCAGGCTTCCCGGCCTCCCCACGAGGTATTTACGTCCGCTCGCGTCAGAACACCTCCCTTTGCGCTTACATCGCCAACAACGAGAGCCAGGGTAACGGCAACGCGGGCTTCCACCTTCAGGAGAGCGATGCCTCCGCCTTGAGATTGCAAGGCTTCACCGTAGACGGGGCCACCACCATAACGGCCAACGGCAACCACACCAATGGGGGCGCGCCAACCACCACTACCTTCGGTGAGCCGTTCGCTGGCGGCTGCACAGTGCTGCCTCCTCCTGAGCCGAACTCGCCCGATGCCTCGCAGGATGCGGGCACCACAACCCCGGTAGACACGACCACCCCCTCACAGGGCGACGAGAACGAGTCCAAAGCTACCCCCAACAGCACTGGCACCAGAGACGCCAGGCAGATGCCCCTCGCCGAGAACAGCAGCGCCGCCAAAGCCGAGGACCAGGCCAGCGGCACCGCTACCACTGCTACCACTACCACTACCACTACCACTACCACTACCACTACCACTACCACCAAATCCAACGCCCAACCCACCACCGGCTCCAAGTCGAATCCGCAGGGCACACCTCAGTCAAAACCCCAGGCACCTGAGCTGGCATCCTTCCCCGCCAACATCGGCACTCTGCCCGCGGGCCAGCACATGACCATCATCTTCAGGGTGACGGTCAACGGGCCGCCGATCCCCGCCGGGGTGAATAACGTATCCAACCAGGGCACGATCTCGGGCTCCAACTTCTCCAACGTGCTCACCGATGACCCCGACACCGGCGCTCCCAATGACCCCACACTGACCGTGGTGGTGGCCGTGCCCGACCTCTCTCTCAGCAAGGCCGACAGCGGGGCCACCTTCACAATAGGCCAGGTCGTCACCTACACGCTGGCTTACAGCAGCACCGGCACCCAGGGAGCCAGCGGCGTGGTGCTGACCGACACCGTGCCCCTCAACACCTCGTTCAACGCCGGGTCGAGCAGCGGAGGGTGGGCTTGCACGCCCAACGGCAACGCGGGCGGCGTTTGCACCAACCCTATTGGCGCGCTCCCCTCGGGCACAAACGGCTCCAAGATCTTCGCGCTCAATATACTTGCGGGTTTCCCGCCGGGTAGTAACGTCTTCACCAACACAGCCCAGATCGGCGATGACCACGCGAACGGCAACGATCCTACACCCGCCAACAACACCGCCAGCGATATGACATTTGTGTTCGTGCCAACACCTACGCCCACCAACACTCCCACAAATACGCCCACCAATACACCTACCAACACACCAACGGACACTCCAACCAACACACCCACCAATACCCCAACCAATACCCCAACCAGCACCGCCACCAACACAAACACGCCCACCGATACTCCTACAAATACGCCAACCAGCACCCCTACCGACACCCCGACCAATACCCCTACCGACACCCCGACCAATACCCCTACCGACACCAACACTCCTACAAACACCCCTACGGTAACGCCCACGCCCACCGACACCCCGACCAACACCCCGACTGAAACTCCAACTAACACCCCCACAGATACACCGACAGTCACCCCCACCAACTCGCCTACAGATACTCCAACTCCTACCGACACGCCTACAAACACCCCAACAGATACACCTACAAACACTCCTACCGATACCCCCACAAGCACGAACACCCCTACCGATACCCCCACAAGCACCAACACACCGACCGGCACACCAACTAACACCCCGACCAATACCCCCACAGATACACCCACCAGCACCGCCACCAACACAAACACCCCTACCGATACTCCTACCAACACGCCGACCTTCACGGCCACCAATACCGCCACAAATACGCCTACAGGCACCCTGACACCACAGCCGACCAATACGAGTACAAACACCCCAACCAATCCGCCAGGCAGCACGAACACACCAACCAACACCGCCACCGACACCCCCACGGCCCCGGCGGCAACGAGCACGCAAACCAACATACCTGGAAACACGCCAACCAGCACGGCCAGCCCCACCGCCTGCGTCTTGAGCTTTACCGACGTCACACCCGACGATTGGTTCTACGAGTACGTTCAGTATCTGTACTGCCACGGTGTGGTCAACGGGTACAATACCAATCCGCCCTGCACCACCGGCACCCCGTGCTTCAGGCCTGACGACGCTACCACAAGGGGCCAGATAGCCAAGATCGCGGTGCTGACCTTTGGCTTCACGATAGACACGACGGGAGGGCCTCACTTCTCCGATGTGGAGGTAGGCTCAACCTTCTACTCATATATCGAGACCGCCTATAACCTGGGCATCGTCAACGGCTACTCGGACCGCACCTACAGGCCCGCCAACAACGTGACCAGGGGCCAGATAGCCAAGATCGTGGTGAACGCGGCCATCATCGCGGACCCCGGCCACTGGACTCTCTTGAACCCAGGCACCAACACCTTCCAGGACGTGGCGGTAGGCTCAACCTTCTTCCGGTGGATCGAAACGGCTTACGCTCACAACTTGATAGAGGGCTATCCTTGCGGCGGTCCCGGCGAGCCGTGCGGCACTGGCAACAAGCCCTACTTCAGGCCAGGTGCAGATGCCACCAGGGCGCAGATCAGCAAGATCGCTTACCTGTCGGTGACAGATACTGCCCTAAAGCGAGGGCAAGTGTTTCAGCGCTGAGCGAAAGAGCCAGGGTCGCATGATCTGAATTTAAAAAAGCCAATGGCGAAACTGCCATTGGCTTTTTTAGATTGCTATTCCCCTAAGATCCGGGCCTGGTGGGGAGACGGAAGATCCGACCGGCCACACCGTAGCCGCCATCTGCCACGTCCAGGATGTAACACGTTACCCGCGTGCGGCTCTCATTCAGGGCCTTTCCCTCAATATCGGCGATAGCCTGTGTGACATCAGCAACCAGCCCCGCCTTGCTCTCGGCGTTGAGCACCCCTTCGGGCACCGTCACCACCACCCGGTAGCGCGGCTGGTCGAACAGCGTGGCGAGCTTGCCGCCGACCGCGTGCCCGTCGGGCGGCATATCGTGAATGTAGGCCCAGGCAAAGGCCTTGTTTGGCGAATCCTGCGGCACGCCCTCCCACTTAAAGAGCAGGTCGGTCAGAGTGCTCATCAGGGAGGCTTTCTTGCCCGACTCCATGGCACCGGCCGGCACATAGAGATCAAGTTGTGGCACGACGAAAACTCCTTTCATGCGCTGCACGAGTAATATTGTTAGCGGTTCACACTCCGACCATCATAAGGGTTGGTAACGCCCATGATTAGGATTTTATACTAGAATATAATTCTTGTCGAGTGGCTGTGCTATAATTTGGCAAATAAGTGAGAGGCGAGTGACACGATGGCGCGAGGCAAACTTGTAGCTAGCAGCGAGCGAAGGCGGCAGGAGATCATGGCCGCGGCGCTCGATTGCTTCACGGCCAAAGGCTTCAGCGAAACGAGCATGAGCGATATTCAGGAGCGGTCGGGTGCGAGCATGGGCAGCATCTACCATCACTTCGAGAGCAAAGAGCGGCTGGCCGCTGCTCTCTACCTGGAAGGCTTGAAGGGCGTTCACGGGGAGATAAGGCGTGTCCTAGCCGGTACCGAGCAGCCGGAGGCCGGGATCAAAGGACTGGTTAGGGCTTATATAGACTGGTTCATGCAGCATCCCGACCTGGGACACTACCTGTTTCAAGGTATGGGAGCGCAGTATCTGGAAGTAGAGGGCGAGAAGATACGCGAGGAGACCGGTATGTTGCGGCGCGACCTGGGAGGCTGGCTGCGGCCCCACATCGAATCGGGCAGGATCACCAACCTGCCAGGCGAACTTTACAGCCCGCTGATGCTCGGCCCCACACGCGAATTCTTGCAGCAATGGCTCGTACGCCGCAGCCCCACAGACGTGAGCGCGAGCAGCCAGGCCCTGGCTGACGCCGCCTGGAGAGCTTTAGCGGCGGCTCCCTGACGGTGATCCACCAAGCAAGGTCATCGCAGCCCCAACACCTCGTCGCAGGGGCAGGCACCCCGCAAAGGCTCAGGAACAGCTCCAACGCGCCTGCCTCACCTTCGAGCCGGATCAGGCCGCGAGAAACCGCCTCGTCCGGCGCGACCTTGCCGGTAAGCAAGTCGAGATAGGTTGGCACATCTGTATAGAAGACCGCATCCGGGTCTACCGCTTCGCCTTGCTTGACTCTTCCCTGGGGTTGATCTATAATCTTTATAGAACATTTGTGCGGTTTCGCGCCGTACATTTCTCCAGATCTCTCAAATTACACAAGATCGCAAAAGGAGGGCCCCGGTATGCTCCAGAGGAACCTCAGCCCCGGGCTCTATGTAGCGACACGCACGATCCACCGGACAAATGCGGGGATAGAAGGCGCAATTGTAGCGCGCTTCGTCGCCAGGGCAACCGCCCTTGGCCCTCTGGTCCAGGCATCACCGAACCTCCAGGCCCGACTGCTGCAAGAGGTCAAGGCCGTAGCACTACGCATCAACGCAAGCACCGAGGTAGGGGTGCCCTCTGGCTACGGCAGACATGTCCTCTATGAAGACCCCGACCGCTGGTCCCTCGCCGCCATTATCCTGCGGCCCGGCCAGCGTACAGAGTTACATGACCATGCCAGCTGGGGATGCGCGGTTACCGTCCAGGGCATCGAGCGCGACCGGCGCTTCGTACACGATGCCGAGGGGAACCCGATCCTGAGCGGCGAGCGCGACTACCTGCCTGGGACAGGCTATGTCTTCGACCACATCGCTGTTCACCAACCGGTCGGCGCCGACCCGAGCCGGGTAACGGTAGCCCTCCACTTCCTGGCGCACGATATCCGCCGCAATAATTCACATCGCGAGATCGTTACACTATCAAGGCCAAGCATTGAGGATGCTGCATGAAATCAGGTGCATCACCGAAAGACGCGCTCTGCGATCATTTCAGAAATTGGTCCATCCGGCCCCTTGACATGTGACCTATTGGTCACATATAATAAGGGCATGGAAATAGAACACGTGTTCCACGCGCTGGCCGATCACCATCGCCGATATTTACTCGATTTGCTCTCCCGGTCCGGCGGGCAGACCCTTACCGAACTGAGCGCCCACCTGCCCATGAGTCGCTTCGGTGCAATGAAGCATCTGCGGGTCCTCGAGGACGCAGGGCTGGTCACGACCCGTAAAGTTGGACGTGAGAAGCGGCACTATCTCAACCCTGCCCCCCTCCAGGATGTTGCCGATTGGGTAGAGAAGTACCGCCGGTTCTGGGACGAGCGCATAGACCGCCTGGAGGACTACCTCCGCGAGCTTCAACAGGAACAAAAGGAGCGGAAAAATGACCCTAACAAACCCTAGCCCTAACGCGCCCGGCACCTCCGGTCAGGCCAATCAGAACAAGGGCGAAGTCACCCTCACACGCATTATTGACGCGCCTCGAGATCTAGTGTTCGAGGCGTGGACCGACCCGAAACATATGGCCCGGTGGTGGGGTCCAAAATACTTCACCAACCCGGTGTGCGAGCTGGACGTGCGGCCCGGCGGCGCGATCCTCATCCATATGCGCGCACCCGACGGCACCATCTACCCCATGAAGGGCACGTTCCTCGAAATCGTCAGGCCTGAGCGGCTCGTCTTCAATAGCATCGCTATCGAGGACGAAAGCGGTAACTCCATCCTCGAAAGTCTCACCACCGTCACATTCGAAGAGCACGAAGGCAAGACGAAACTCACCGTGCACGCCGCCGTCACCAGGGCAGAACCAGGCTCCGAAGGGGCGCTCGCCGGCATGGAAGAGGGCTGGAACCAGAGCCTCGACAAGCTCGCCGAATATCTGGCCAAAGTCTAGACTCTAGCATAGGAGGGTGTGCAGGGGGCCACCCCTGCCGGGGCTCGGGCATCGGACATTCTTAATGACCCCGTGCGGTGCTCCCAGTAGGACAACGGGAAATACTCCCTTTGGTAGACCTTCAGATACTGCCTCTCACGGTCCCGTCGGGTATGCTATGCCCCAAAACCACCTCAATTCTCATCTTATTATGAGTTGTGATCTACAGCTCACAACTCCCCAGAATAGAACGAAGGGAGCAGAACGATGGAAACAGCACATAAGAAGCCGACGGCTGAACGGAACCTCGACGGCTATGGAGCGCCCCCGATCCCCTGGGCGAAGGTGCAGGAGCAGCTGGACCGAGGTCTCTCGCAAGAACCCGAATCGGGTGGACCTGGTCGACATACATGCTGGCTGGCAACCGTGAACCCGAACGGCAGGCCGCATGTAGTGCCGCTGGGCGCTCTCTGGGTGGATGGCCTCCTTTACTTCAATGCCGGTGCAGCCACCCGTAAGGCGAAGAATCTCAGCCCAAAACCCGAACTGCGTCATTTCGGTCGCTACTCACGATTTCGACCTGGTCGTGGAAGGCATGGCTACAAAAGTGATTGACCTGGCCACGGTCCGGCGTATCGCTGAGGTATACAGGGTGCAGCGCTGGGAGGCAACCGTGGATGAGGAGAACGTTTCCCTGACCGCCCCGTACAGCGCACCCAGTGCAGGGCCGCCTCCCTGGGACCTGTACAAGGTAACGCCGGAGACAGTGTATGCCTTTGGTACGGCCGAGCCGTATGGCGCGACACGTTGGAGATTCGCGTAGGTCGAGCATAAGCAGTCCGTTAGAAGGAGCCTTCAATGAAATCAGTAGTCTCAAAAGACGGCACCCCTATCGCATATGACCGGCAGGGTCAAGGGCCTTCGCGCTGATCGTCGTAGCGATGCGGTCAAGTATGCCTTCACGGCGGGCAGGCGGGCCATGAAGGTTCCCAAGCTGATCGCGATTGGGGATGCCGACAGCGTCCGCCCGTCGCACGCGTTGGAGATGTACGAGTGGCTCGGAGGCGGTCCGGTGATCCTCACGCCGGACGGCAGGTTGGGCGCGTTTCCGAAATCACAACTCGCCATCCTTCCCGGCACTTCGCACTTCAATATCCTCTACCGCACCGATCTGCTCATCCCGATCGTCACGCAGTTCCTCGACTCACCCATGCCGGAGGGCAAGTAATGTGCAGCATCATCAGGCCGCTGTTCAACTTTGAGCCGCCCGCCACCCGGCGGATCTCATAGCACACCTCAATGAATGGAGAACAAACATGGGCAAAGTTATCACAAATATTACAATGTCGCTGGACGGCTTTATCGCCGGGCCGGGAGATGACGTTCAGCATCTCTTTAAGTGGTACTTCAGCGGCCCCACCGAAATTGCGGTGCAGGGCGGGAGGATGGTGCTCAAGGTGTCGCCGGAGAGCGCAGCCCTCCTCGAGGAATCGATAAAGGCCACCGGAGCAATGGTGGCAGGGCGCAGGATGTTCGATCTCGCCGGGGCCTGGGGCGGTAGTCCCCCCTTTGCGCCCTGTTTCATAGTCACTCATAATGTCGCACAGGAATGGGTCAAGGAAGGCTCGCCCTTCACCTTCGTCACAGACGGCGTAGAGAGCGCCGTCAGGCAGGCAAAGGCGGCAGCAGGCGACAAGAACGTGGCCGTAGCCACCGCCAGCATCACCCAGCAGTGCTTGAAAGCCGGGCTGCTTGACGAGATACATATCGATCTGGCCCCCGTTCTGCTCGGCGACGGCATCCGGCTGTTCGAGCATCTCGGCATCGAGCCGGTTGAGCTTGAAACGGTGAAGGTCGTACGGGCCCCCGGTGTAACGCACCTGGGATTCCGCGTCATAAAGGAGAGCTAACGTGAATTCAGTACGGTCCAAGGATGGTACAACCATCACGTTCGATAAATTGGGTGAGGGATCGCCCGTCATCCTGGTGTGCGGCGGGTCAGTCGATAGAATGTCAAATGCGTCACTGGCCGAACTCCTGGCAACCCATCACACCGTGTACAATTACGACCGCCGTGGCCGTGGTGAAAGTGGCGACACCCCGCCATACGCGGTCAAGCGCGAGATCGAGGATATGGACGCCCTGATCAATGAGGCGGGCGGCTCGGCCTTCCTGTACGGTGCGTCATCCGGTGCCGCCCTTGCACTCGAGGCGGCAGCGAGCGGCCTCTCGGTCACAAAATTGGCATTGTGGGAGCCACCCTATATACTGGAGGGCACCCGCCCTCGGCCACCCGCGGACACCGCCTCTATTTACACAGAGCTGGTATCGTCGGGTCGTCGCGGCGATGCAGTCGAGTACTTCATGGCGAAGGTGGTCGGCCTCCCCGACGAGTTCGTTGCCCAGGCTCGCAGCGCCCCCTGGTGGCCCTGGCAGGAGGCCCTCGCTCATACGCTCGCATACGACGCCACGATCATGGGCGACTATTCGCTGCCGGAGGAGCGCGCCGCCAAAGTCAAAATACCAACGCTCGTACTGGCAGGTGGGGCAAGTTGGGACTGGATGCGCGACACGGCACAAGCGCTGGCGCGTGCCCTACCCGGCGGAGAGTACCGCGTCCTTGAGGGCCAGGAGCATAACATCGACGCGCAGGTACTGGCACCCGCTTTGGAGGAATTCTTCGCTGGCTGAGAAAGATACCGGCTCGCTCCAGGTTCCGGTATCTCCAACGATCTGGCATGGAGATACCGGAACCTGTTGAACCGGGGAGACCAAACCAATGCGCCCTGTACAACCGTCACAGTCGGGCCACCTTACGCTCGCAGGCTTCGGCATCTACTACGAGATGTTCGAGCCTGCCGACACTGTCGAGGCACCCGCGCTGCTCCTTCTCCCGACCTGGCAGATCGTACACAGCCGTCATTGGAAGATGCAGGTGGCCTACCTGTCGCGCCACTTCCGGGTGATCACCTTCGACTCGCCTGGTAACGGCGGTGCAGAGCGCACTGAAGACCCGGCTGCTTTCGAATACGACCGCGTCATCGACCAGGGGGTCGGGCTGCTTGACCATCTTGGCATGAAACAGGCCGCGCTCCTAGCCTTCTCCAGGGGGTGCTTCTACGCCCTCTGGATGGCCGCACGCTACCCCGGCAGGGTTAGGCGCCTGATCTTGATAGGCAATGGAGTCGCGCCCGACTTCTCGCCATCCGCAGACCCGACCTTCTGGGAGCGGCACGACACCTACGACGGCTGGGAGAAGTGGAACGCTCATTACTGGCTTGAACACTATCCTGAGTGGCTCGACTTCTTCTTCGGTGAGTTTTTCACCGAGCCCCACTCCACCAAGGGCTTCGAAGATTGCGTCGCCTGGAGTATGGAGACCACCCCGCAAATCCTCACACACACCGTAGCCAACGCCGGTCTCTTCCCCAGGATGCCGGTGCGGCAGGTGCTGGAGAGCGTTACATGCCCGGTGCTCCTCATCCATGGAGAGGACGACCGCATCTCCGAGATCGAGGTTACCAGGCAGCTGGCCGAGGCGCGCCCCGATTTTGAGTTTCTTACCCTCCAGGGAAGCGGTCACGGCCTGCATGTACGCAACCCGGTCAAAACGAACCTGGAGGTCGCCGGCTTCATGGGCGCAACCGGCCCCAGGCAGAGGACCTGGCATCATGCGCTCACCCGCAAGCCTCGCCGCGCCCTCTATATTTCAAGCCCAATCGGCCTGGGGCATGTGCAGCGCGACCTGGCGATTGCCCGCGAGTTGCGCGCCCTGGTGCCCGACCTTGAGATTCTTTGGTGGGCGCAACCCCCCGTAACCCGCGTGTTGCAGGAGGCGGGCGAGTTCATTCACCCGGCCAGCCGCCGGATGGCCTCCGAGTCGGCTCACTGGGAGGAGGAGTCGTCCGGTCACGAGCTGCACGCTTTCTATGCCTTCCGCCGCATGGACGAAATCTTCCTCTACAACTTCATGCTCCTCCACGACCTCATGAGGGAGGAGCAGTACGATCTGTGGATCGGCGACGAGTCGTGGGAGCTGGACTATTACCTGCACGAAAACCCCGATCTGAAAACCGCGCCCTATGCCTTTCTGACCGATGTGATCGGCTTCTTGCCCGTAGACCCGGAGGGCGACCCGCGCGAGGCTTACGTCTGCGCCGACTACAACGCCGAGATGATAGAGCAGAGAGCGCGCTACCCGCGACTGCGCGATCTATCGCTTTATGTGGGAGAGTATGACGACCTGCCGCCCGACTACTTCGGGCCTGGCCTCCCGCGTATCCGCGATTGGGCGCGAGAGTGGTTCGAGGCGGTGGGCTACGTCCTCCCATTCGCCCCCGGCGACTATCGAGATACAGCAGCCCTGCGGGCCAAACTAGGTTACGACAAAGACGGTGGGGCCGGCCCGCTCCTCTTCGCAACTGTCGGCGGCACATCCGTCGGGCGCAATCTGCTTCAGAAGATAGCCGAATCGTTTCCCATCCTGCGCGAAGCAATAGCGGACGCCCGGATGGTGATGGTCACAGGCCCGCGCATCGACCCCCGCGATCTACCCGATGCGGCCGGCATGGAAAAGCGGTCATACGTGCACAACCTGTTCGAGCACCTGGCCTGCGCCGATGCCGCCGTAGTGCAAGGCGGCCTCTCCACCTCAATGGAGCTGGTGGCGGCGCGACGCCCCTTCGTCTACTTTCCTCTGCGTAAGCACTGGGAGCAGTTGCACCACGTGGCATACAGGCTGGACCATTACAATGCCGGCACCAGGCTCGACTATGGTGCCACCACCCCGTCGGAGTTAGCCCAGGCGTTGAAGCAGACCTTGCAGACCCCTGTAGACTACAGAGAGATCGCCCCAGGAGCGGCGCGTAGGGCCGCTGAGCGCATCGCGACTCTCCTGTAACCTCCTGCAACAGCCCATTCATCTACACCTTCAAGCCTCTTGCACCCCGGCAGAAAGTACCTCCTCTACTATCTGCTCCAGGGTCCTTGTCTGTCTTTTACTTGAGGCTGCGATAGGTTGGCGGGAAGGATCTGCTGTCATCATTTCCTCGATCTCTCGCACTCGATCTCTTGTCTGTTTGTTGGCCGCCGGGTGCTCGGCGACTAAAGAGAGGATCTCCCGGCCTTGCTCAGGCTGCCCCTCACCCACCTGAGTCTCAGCTGTGCTCGCCAGGATATCCAGCGCCACCGGCCACGCCTCGATTCCCATGGCGATCCCCAGAGCCCTATGCAGGTGAGACAGTGCCGCCTGGCCTTCGCCCAGAGCCTGAGCCACTCTACCCAGGGTATTGAGCGCAGCGGCCATGCCGCGCCTGTAACTGGTCTCCTCGCACAAGACGAGCACCTCGCGCAACAGACGTTGGGCCAGCGAATAATTCCCCCGCGAGAAGGCGAGATAACCCAGCTGCTGGAGGGGTAGGGCCATGTGCTGGCGGTCCCCTATCTCCTTGAAAGCGTCCAGGCTCTCCTCCAGGAGCGACTGCGCTTGCGGATAGTGGCCCGAGTACAACGCTATCGTGCCCATCTGGTGCAGGGCGTTGGCACGGCCCCAGCGATGGCCGATTTCACGTGAGATAGCAAGCACCTCCTCACAATATCGCCCGGCATCTGCGTACTCACCCAGGGCAATAGCCACGCTGGCCATATCGTTGAGGCAGAATATCATAGCCCGGCGGTCCCCTGCTTCTCTTGAGATATGGAGGCTCTCCTCGTGCAATTGTTTGGCCCCCTTGTACTCCCCCAGCAGATACGCCACGTTACCCAGGTCGCTGAGCGAATATGCGGTTCCCCACCGGTCGCCTGCTTCTCTGAACAAAGCCAGGCTCCGCTCAAGGAAACCCCTGGCTTGCTCGTATTCGCTCTGTAAGCGCGCCACCGTGCCGAGAAGGTTCAGCGAGAAGGCAATCTCTCTGTGCGCTCCAATACGTGACAGGAGGGTAATACTTCTCTCGAGCAGATGGCGGCCCTTGATCGTGCGACCCAGGCGCGACCCTGAGATCGCTCCATGTCGGGCCAGCACTTTGCCGAGCACCAACACCTGCTCTTTGTCCTCGATTTCCTCAGTGCCGGTTTCGGTGCCGAAACTCAACACCGAGACCGCCCGCCCAAACGACTCGTCAGCTTCGTGTAGCAGGCCGCGGCTCTCGTAATAGATCCACAGCCCGTCTATGAGCCTATCGATCGTCTCGATCTTCTTTTGCTCGATGCTCCAACGCCATGCTTGTCGCACATTGTCAATATCGGCGGTGATTTCTTCTATCGCGGACAACTGTTCTTTCCCGCGCAATCGTTCCTCCCGCCGTTGGACAAAGTCCGCGTAGTAATCTGCGTGCCGGTCTTGCGCCAGCGCTGCTGCGCCTGGCACTTCACCCAGCCCGGTATAGGCATACTGGCGCAAAAGCTCGTGCATCTGGTAGCGTCCAGGGGGGCCACGGTGCAGCCACGATTTGGCGATCAAGGATGAAAGCACCGGCAGAGTGGCACCCATCGCCTGCTCGGCGGCCTCGCGGCGGAATCCTCCCTGGAATATAGATAGACCGGCGCATATCAGGCGCTCTTCCTCAGAGAGGAGATTCCACGAATAATCGAAAACAGCCCGCATGCTCCGGTGTCGCTCAGGAACGTCGCGCAGGTGCGTGGTGAGGAAGTCGAGGTTCCTGGTGATCTCCTGGGCGATTTCATCGCACGAAAGCGTGGGAGTCCAGGCCGCGGCCAACTCAACCGCAAGCGGCAGCCCGCCGAGCAACCGGCAGATGCGCACAACCGCCCGCTTGTCCTCCTCGTCCAGCACGAAGCTCGAATCGAGGCGGCGAGCGCTTTGCGTAAACAATTGCACCGCGGCATAGCTCCCCAGGTCGCCGAACATTGCTTCTTCCGGGTAAGGTAAGCCGCTCACCGCCAGCACCCATTCGCCCTGCAAATTCATGCGCTCGCGAGTCGTCGCGATGATCTTTACGCCCGGCGCGCGATTAAGGATCGCGGCCAGCAGGCCGGTAGCATCGGAAAGATGCTCCAGGTTATCCAGCACCAGGAGTACCTCTTTATCGCTCAATTCATCGAGAAGCTGGCTTTGTTCGTCTTTGTGGCTGGAGAAAGAAAGCCCGATGGCCGACCCTATCGTAGATGCGAGAAACTCCCCTGAGCGCACAGGTGCCAGCGACACGAAATACACCCCATCCGCAAACGCTCCTATCTGCTCGGTGGCCGCCTGTAGAGCAAGTCGAGTCTTGCCGCTACCCCCCTGGCCGGTCAAGCTGATCAGCCTGCACTCGGGGCGCTCGATCAATTGGGCCAACTCCACCAGTTCGTGCTCACGCCCAACGAAAGGGGTCGGTTGAAGCGGGAGATTATGTGGGTGCAGGGAGGGGAGAACCAGTCGCCCTTCTAGCGAGGACCCGCTACTGCCCACATAGCCATATCCGGAGCCGCTACCCTCCATGTCACTGCGCTCCGACGCCCTGATACGCTCGTATAGCTCGGTGGTTTCCTCCGTCGGCTCCACGCCAAGCCCTTCCCGCAGCAGGCGGCGGCAGGTCTCGTACTGAGCGAGCGCGGCGCTCCGCTCCCCGCGCAGTACAAGCAGGCGCATCACCTGGCGATGGGCTTCCTCGCGCCAGGGGTCGATCTCAAGCTGCCGCCAGGCGTAGCTGTGCGCCTCGTCGTATGCGCCTCGCCTCTCGTAATACGCCGCCAGTTGGTAGAGAGCCTGGAGCACCTGCCGCTGTAGCTCGTCCCGCTGGAGAAGCATCCATTCTTCAAACGCCACGCTCTCCTGAACAAACAATCCGTCCAGGAAAGGGCCACGGTACAACTCGACGGCTTGCCGGAGCCTCTGCGAGCAGGGGATGCATACCTCAAGGCGGCGGTGGGTGTGGCGGTTGCAGGCCTCGAAGAGGGCAGTAAAAGTTGCTAAATCCACCAGGGAGTCGCCTGCGGGGTTGAACCGGACCGACTCCCGCGTGACTAGCAGGAAGGGCGGTTCGGCGCTTGCGTCGTGGATCGTGCGGCGCAGATTGGAGAGAGCCTGGCGCAGATTGGCGCGAGCTACCTCCTCAGGCTGGTGGGGCCAGAGCAACCCGGTGAGCAGATCCCGGTTGTGCGGGCGCTCCGGTTGCGCAGCCAGGTAAGCGAGCAAGGCGCGCACTTTAGACGATTCAAAGCCCGTTACAGGCCGCCCGTCCACCACTACCTCAAGCGCACCCAGAAGCGATACTTGCAGACGTGTCATAAGCCCTCACACCTACGACCATATATTGACGGCTCATGCAGGTCATTTAGCCTAACTTGCTTATCCGGCATATCCAACACGGTTTGTTAGCCAGTATACACCTCTACGGAGTCCTTGCATACTCCTTACGCTCTCCTGACGTTCGTGCGCTAGATTGGCATCAACCCGGCGCCCACACGGGCTACACGAGGCAACGAGCCCGGCATGAGTGCCATCCGGCTACAAAAGGAGGGATCTATGTATGTTCACGGCGCAGTTGCAGAAAAGAACGATAGAGTAGCGCCACCCGCCACAAGCACCGCTATAGCCTCGATAACGGATGCCGCGAGCAGGGAGCGGGCTGCCCGCCTCGTCAAGAATGGCGCTGCCGTGGCTGCGTTCGTGCGCAGCGTGTGGGTGCTCTGGATAGACCCGGCCAACCATGAGGCGGTCGAAACGATCTACAGGATAAAGGGGGAGAAGCGCACCGGCAGGCCGATGGCCACCGCGTTGGGGGCCGAAACCTTTGTCGAGCTGCTCGACCCCGACAGGATAGCTCCCGGCGTGCGGAAGATATTCCTCGACCCGGAGGAGCTAAAGCTGCGGCTGAGCATGCTCTGTCTTATCAGGGCACCCATCAAGCGATCCGCCGTGGAGATGCTGCCTCCCATCATAGTCTCACATACGCCTGATGGCACAGCCTGGCTTCAGAACTGCGTGACAACCGGCCCCGCGCCTGCCGTTCGTCTGGCCGAATCGATCCTGGGCCAGGGGGTCGCCTTCCCATCGGTCACGTCCATGAACGTCAGCGGCCTCCCTGAGATCGTGCAGCAGGACGAGGCAGAAGCCTTCTGCCGGGAGCGCCGGGTTCCGCTCGCCCTCATCGACCCTGGCGACAAGCCTCTGGTGCGCGGTTCGTTCCCGATCATCGGGGTAAACAAGCAAGGCGTGAGGCTGATACGAAATGGGCACTTCCCCGGCTACCTCTTCCGCTACCTGCTGGACGGCGCGGAAGTCGAGTTGGACGGAGCGGCGCTCGCGAAATTCCCATTGGTGAGAACCCACAGCGAGGAGGAAGCATCCGGCACCGGCGCAACCAGGCTACGCGAAGAGATCATAGCCCGGTTATCCGGGCGTAATTAGTCGAATAGGAGAAGATAATGGCAGTAATAAGCAGACAAATGAAAGGGCAAAGCCAGCTAAGCGACGCGGCAATCCAGGACCTCAAGATCCGGTTGCGCGGTCAGTTGATCGGGCCGGACGACCCGGAGTATGACGCCGCACGCCGCATCTACAACGCCATGATCGACAAATATCCGCGCCTGATCGCCCGCTGTCAGGACGTGGCTGATGTTGTCGCCGCCGTCAACTTCGGTCGCGACAACCGGCTCCCCATCGCCATCCGGGGCGGCGGCCACAACGGCCCCGGCCTGGCTCTCGTAGACGATGGGCTGGTGATCGACCTCTCGAACATGAAGGGGATTTACGTCGATCAAGCGGAGCGCGTCGTGCGCGTTGAAGGCGGCTGCCTGTGGGGCGATGTCGATCACGCCACCCACCCGTTCGGCATGGCGGTGCCGAGCGGCTTCATCTCCACCACAGGCGTGGGCGGCCTCACCCTCGGCGGTGGAGTCGGCTACCTCACACGCAAGTATGGCCTCACTATCGACAACCTGCTGGCGGTCGATATAGTACTGGCCGATGGGCGGATCGTGACCGCCAGCGCCAATGAAAACGCCGACCTCTTCTGGGCCGTGCGCGGTGGAGGAGGCAACTTCGGGGTTGTCGCCTCCTTCCTCTTCAGGCTGAGCCCCGTCAGCATGGTTTACGGTGGTCCCATATTCTGGCCGCTGGAGAAAGCGGACATCGTCATGAGGCGCTGGCGCGATCTCATCATGTCCGCACCGGGGGAGCTTAACGGCTGGTTCGGCTTCCACTATGTGCCGCCTGTGCCGATGTTCCCCCAGGAACACCATTTCAAGAAGGTGTGTATAGTCTCCTGGTGCTATACAGGCGATATGGACCGCGCGGAGGAGGTTTTCAAGCCGATCCGCGAGTTCGAGACGCCGCTCATGGACTTCGCGGGGCCCATCCCCTGGCCTGCGCTCCAGAGCCTGTACGACGCGCTCTACCCGGCGGGCTTGCAGTGGTACTGGCGCACCGACTTCGTCAATGAGCTGAGCGATCAGGCCATTGAGACGCATCTGAAGTACGCGGACCAGTTGCCGACCGGGCACTCGACCATGCACCTCTATCCGATCAACGGGGCTGCACACCAGGTCGGGCCGGATCAGACGGCGTGGAGCTACAGGGATGCGAACTTCGTAGAGGTGATCGTGGGGGTTGACCCCGACCCTGCCAACAATAGTCGCATGACTCAGTGGGCCAGGGATTACTGGGACGCCCTGCACCCCTACTCGGCGGGCGGGGCCTACGTGAACATGATGATGGATGAAGGCGAGGAGCGAGTGAAGGCGGCTTATCGCGACAATTACGGGCGGCTGGTCGAGGTCAAGAACAAATACGACCCGTCCAACCTGTTCCACGTGAACCAGAACATCAAGCCGTCCTGAGGCCAGGAAGCGAATAGAGCAGGTTAGCTACCTTTCCGGCTCAAGTGGCCGCCGCCGCGCCCGTGGCGTGCGGCCACAACCTCGGCCATGATGGCGAGGGCGATCTCGGCGGGTGTCTGCGCGCCTATGTCCAGTCCGATAGGCGCGTGGACCCGCGCCAGTTGCTCGGCTGTAAAGCCCATCTCACGCAGAGCCTCTTCTCTCTGGCGAATCGTCCCACAACTCCCGATGGCCCCGATATATCGCGCCTCCGAGTTGAGCGCGGCGGCGAGCGCGGGGTGGTCGAACTTCGGGTCGTGGGCCAGCACCACCACCGAACTGCTGGCGTCCAGCCCCAGCCTCTCCATCGCCTCATCGGGCCACTCGGCGAGCACTTCGTCCGCCACCGGGAACCGCTCTTTTGTAGCCAGCATGCCGCGCGCATCTATCACCGTGACGTGGTAGCCAAGCAGGCGGCCAAGCGTATGCAGCGGTATGGCGATGTGCACCGCTCCCACTATGATCAGGCGCAGGGGCGGCGGGAAAGTCTCGATGAACACCTCCAGCGTCTCGCCCCCTAATTCGTAGGAAAGCGTGCCGCTGCGCCCCTCAGCGAGCATGGAGAGAGCATCCTCGGCTATGCGAGTGTCAAGGTCGGGGTGGATGCTGCCCGTAGTTTGCCTTTCCCCACCGCCCTCCACGAGCATCTTAGCCCCCATGTGGGGCGGCGTTAGCGCGGTAGAGAGGGCTACGGGCTTATTCGCCTTGACCAATTCCATCAGCAGTGAATGGATCCCTGGCATATCTTTAGTTCCCAACTACCACTCTACCGGCTCCACCAGCACGCTGATAGTGCCGCCGCACGACAGGCCAACATCGGTCAGCATATCGGCGGTAATGCCGTACTGCAGCAGCGCGGGCTTACCCGTCCGAAGCACGCGCAACGCCTCCTCCAGCACCGCACCCTCCACGCAACCCCCGCTCACCGAGCCTGCAAGCTCGCCCGCGTCGGACACCACCATCTTGGCCCCTTCATGCCTGGGAGCCGTGCCCACAACGCGCACAACTGTGGCGACCGCCACCTTCTTCCCCTCGGACCGCCACTG
Source organism: uncultured Chloroflexia bacterium (assembly GCA_963797095.1). Lineage (GTDB taxonomy): Bacteria > Chloroflexota > Chloroflexia > QHBQ01 > JADMIH01 > JADMIH01. Next base: position 832,932 of record CAWCNY010000003.1, read on the forward strand.
CTCGATCACGGGTAAAAGTTCGTTCTTCAATGTGTCAGTTTCCATGTTCTAGCTCCTGGTAGTCGGTAGCCGGTAGCCGGTAGTCGGTAGCCGGAGGGCTATATACTCGCCACTCGTCACTCGTCACTCGACACCCTCTGCCGACGGTCGGGCCGGGCATTCGCATCCAGGCTGCTCAACAACTGGGCCAAAGCCTGCAAGCTCGCCAGATCGTGCGCCGGTAGGAGGTGGTCCACATAGCGAATTGCCGTCACTATACCCCTCGTGAGCGGCTGGTAGCTCTGGCTGCCCATAAGAGGGTTGAGCCAGATCAGGCGGAAGGCCGTGCGCTGCAAACGGCCCATCTCGGCTGCGAGCAGGTCGGGGTCGCCCCTGTCCCAGCCATCGCTGATAATGCACACGATCGCGCCCTGTCCCAGCACTCGGCGCGCCCATTGCGTATTGAAAGCGTGTATCGCCTCGCCGATACGTGTGCCTCCCGACCAGTCTACCACCTTCCGGCCCACCTGCGCCAGCGCCTGGTCAACGTCGCGCACGCGCAACTGGCGCGTCACTCTCGTGAGGCGGGTACCGAACAAAAACACCTCCACGTGGCCCACTTCCCGCCTCACCGTATGCATGAAATAAAGGAGCGCGCGTGTGTACGAGGCCATCGAGCCGCTTATATCGCACAGCAGCACCAGTGGCCTCGCCCTGCGACGCGGCCCCTTCATGGCGAGGGTGTATGGCACACCTCCGGTGCGCATCGCACGCCGCATGGTGCGTGAAACGTCGAGACGCGACCCACGTTTAGCCGCCGCCAGCCGTCGCGTACGTCGTTGGGCGGACGTCCAGTTCCACCCCGCCATAATCGCCCTCGCCGAGGCCAGCTCTTCCTCGCTGAATTTGGCGAAGTCGAGATGGCGCAGCCGCTCCTCCGCGCTGTACAGAAGGGCGCGTTCCAACCGCCTCTCCTCCTCCGCATCACCGTCCAGGCTCTCGTCCCCATCGTCCCCCATATCAACAAGCGTCACGCGCTCAACCGCCGGCAGGGTCCGCGAAGCAGCGGGTTGCCTGCCATTGTTAGCGGGTTGAATTCTGAGGGGTGGGTGCTGGGGTGTCCGCGGCTCTCGTTGCGAGCGGCTTTCGGAGGGAAGCACGAGATGGCGGTTCGGACCCCAGAATTGATGGTACGCCCGGTCGAAGCGTAGCAAATCTCCCTTGCACGAGCAGAGAGTAGCGCGCGCCGCGAAATATACGCTGTCGCGGTCGCTCAGACTGAGCATCGGCAAGGCACGCAGCAGGTCGCGTATCTGGCCGGGTTTGACCTCAACCCCATCGCGCCGCAGCACCCGCCCAAACGCTACCCACCTGCGGGCGAGTCTACCGCCTAATGCTGCTATCTGCTCGTTGTCAACCGCCGTTATCATGGATCGGTGGTCAGTAGTCGGTACTTTGAACTATGAATTGGGAACCGGGAACCGGCAACTCTGCCTTACCCATTTTCATTATGCGCCAGAAACATGAAAATGGGAAGAGACAAACCTTTCTGTCTCCATCTTGACACGCACATGTGTGGGTGATACAATCCTTCACACAGGCACTCTATCAGAACGAATATTGAGCATTGGTGCACCCCCGAAGCTGTGTTGAGCGGTTCCAGTAGTAAAACGATTCATATGCAGGGGTCTGGTTTCCCGGTCTCTGCGTTTGCTTTCTCGGATCACCGGCATCGTTTCACCCTCCCACAGCATCCAGCGCCACGTTAGCTGCAAACACTCTGGTGTTTGCGGTAAGCCAATGGTTCGATCCAGGTCAGAGACCCAAGCCCGCAATATTTCACAAGGGACGCCCTCACCGGTTCCTGGCCTGGTATATAGAGCACCTGCAGCGTAGAACCCGCCCCGGGATTCCTGGTTACCGGTCGTTCGCGGATGCCTGGCAACCAACAACTTAATTGACCACAATGAAGTGAAACTAAGGAGATCATGGATGATTCCACCTACGTTCGACTACATTGTACCCCAGTCCCTCTCTGAAGCGGTGGCGCTCCTGGAGCAAAACCCGGACGCCAAGGTGCTGGCCGGCGGCCACAGCCTCATCCCTTTGATGAAGTTCAGGTTGGCCACGCCCGCTTTGCTCGTTGATATCAATAAGATCGACGGGCTGGATTACATCCGCGAGGAGGACGGCTGGCTCAAGATCGGCACGCTGGCCCGCGAGGTCGACCTCGACCGCTCCGACCTGGTGCGCGATAAATACCCACTCCTGGCCGATACGACCAGGATGATCGCCGACCCGCTGGTGCGCAACCTGGCGACGGTGGGCGGCAACCTGGCCCACGCCGACCCCGCCAACGACCACCCGGCCACCATGCTAGCTTACGGCGCGCAGGTGGTGGCGGTGGGCCCCAACGGCGAGCGCGTTATCCCGATAGAGGGCTTCTTCGAAGGCCTCTTCCAGACCAGCCTCGCCCACGAAGAAGTGCTGACCGAGATCCGCATCCCCGCCCCCAGGAGCCGCAGCGGCGGGGCCTACGTGAAGATCGAGCGCAAAGTCGGCGATTTCGCCACCGTCGCCGTCGCCGTGCAGCTAACCCTCGATGCAGACGGCAACTGCGAATCGGTAGGCATCGGCCTGACCAATGTCGGCGACACCCCCATCAAGGCCACCCAAGCCGAAAACGCGCTTAAGGGCAAACCCCTCACCGACGACGACGTGAAGCTGGCCGCGCAGCTGGCCGCCGAAGCCGCCGAGCCTGCGGGCGACCAGCGAGGCTCTGAAGAATATAAGCGCGCCCTGATCAGGACGCTCACCGTCCGCGCCTTACGCATGGCCGCGGCACGGGCAACAGGACAAGGAGAGTAGGCCAGCATGAGCACACATCACGTTAAAGTCACCGTCAATGGTGAGGTCAAAGAAGCGGACATCGAGCCGCGCTTGCTGCTCGTCCATTTCCTTCGTGAGGACCTGAATCTCACCGGCACGCACATCGGCTGCGACACCACTTCTTGCGGCGCATGCGCGGTTATGCTCAATGGTAAAGCCGTCAAGTCGTGCACCGTCTTCGCGGTGCAGGCCAATGGCGGGGAAGTGACAACCGTCGAAGGTCTGGCCCAAAACGGCGCTCTGCACCCGATTCAGCAGGCCTTCACAGAACAGCACGGCTTGCAGTGCGGCTACTGCACACCTGGCATGATGATTTCCTCCATCGCCCTGCTGGCGCAAAACCCCAACCCAACAGAAGACGAGATCCGCTGGGGCCTGTCGGGCAACCTGTGCCGTTGCACCGGTTACGTCAATATCGTGAAAGCCGTCCAACAAGCGGCCGAGAAAATGCGCGAGGCAGGTGCAGTAGAAGCAGCAAAATAGAGAAAAGCGGAGGACTATATGACGGCAATTAACGGATTGGGGCACAGCCTCAAGCGAAAAGAGGACCCACGCTTCATTCAAGGCAAAGGTAATTACATCGACGATCTCAAGCTGCCGGGGATGCTGTACATGGATATCGTCCGCAGCCCCTACGCCCATGCCAGGATCACCAATATTAACAGTGAGAACGCGCTCAAAGTGCCGGGCGTGCTCGCCGTGATCACGGGCAAAGACCTGGACCACTACGGCCTGGCCTGGATGCCCACGCTGATGAGCGACAGGCAGATGGTGCTGCCAATTGACACTGTGAAGTACCAGTCGCAGGAGGTAGCAGCGGTGATCGCCACCAGCCGCTACGCGGCAGCCGATGGCGTGGCGGCGGTGGAAGTCGACTACGAGCCGCTGCCGGTGGTGGTGGACCCGAAGAAGGCGCTTGAGCCGGGAGCCACCAAAGTACGCGATGACAAGGAGAGCAACCATATCTGGCACTGGGAGGTTGGCGACAAAGCGGCAACCGACCAGGCCTTCGAGGAGGCCGAGGTCACGGTCAAGCAGGACATCTACATCCCGCGCATCCACGTCGCCTCTATCGAGACGTGCGGCTGCGTGGCAAGCTGGGACCCTATAGATGCCAGGCTCACGATGTACATGACGACCCAGGCCCCCCACGCTATCCGCACCGTCATAGCGCTGGTGGCCGGGCACCTGGGCCTCTCCGAGCAGAATATCCGCGTCATTTCGCCCGATATCGGTGGGGGCTTCGGCGGCAAAGTGCCCGTCTATCCTGGCTACGTGATCGCGATAGCGGCCTCAGTCCTTACGGGCAAGCCGGTCAAGTGGATCGAAGACCGCTCGGAGAACCTGCAAGCCGATTCATTCGCCCGCGACTACCATATCACCGCCGAAGTCGCAGGCAAGAAGGACGGCACGCTCACAGCCGTGCGCGTCAAGACGATTGCAGACCACGGCTACAGCGACGCTGCCGCCAACCCGTCCAAGTTCCCTGCCGGTCTCTTCCACGTCTGCACAGGCTCCTACGGCTTCAAAAATGCCTTTGTAGAGGTGGACGGCGTGTATACCAACAAGCCGCCGGGAGGCGTTGCCTACAGGTGCTCGTTCCGTATCACCGAAGCCGTGCACACCATAGAAGTCATGGTCGACCGCATGGCCCACGAACTGGGCATGGACCCGGCGGAGTTCCGCGAAAAGAACTTCATCAAGCCGGAACAGTTCCCTTATGTAACTGCGCTGGGCTGGGAATACGACAGCGGCAACTACGGCGGGGCATTGCACAAGGCGATGGACATGATCGGCTACGAGGATCTGCGAAGAGAGCAGGCCGAGAAGCGCGAGCGCGGCGAGCTAATGGGGATCGGGATTTCATCGTTCACCGAGGCGGTGGGGGCCGGGCCTTCCCACACCTTCGATATCCTCGGGCTGAAGATGTTCGATTCGGCTGAAATCCGTATCCACCCAACCGGCAAGGCCATTGCCCGCTTCGGCACAAAGTCGCAGGGCCAGGGACATGAGACGACCTACGCCCAGATCATCGCTCAAGAGTTGGGCATACCGGCCACCGACATCAGGGTAGAGGAAGGCGACACCGATACCGCCCCTTATGGCCTGGGCACATACGCATCGAGAAGCACCCCCACGGCAGGCGCGGCAGGGGCGATGGCTGCCCGCAAGATCCGCGACAAAGCCAAGAAGATCGCCGCGCACCTGCTGGAGGCCGCCGAGGAAGATCTGGTGTGGGAGGAGAACAGGTTCTACGTGAAAGGTTCCCCCGAACACTCCAAGACGATCCAGGAGATCGCCTTCGCCGCCTACACCAACCACCCACAGGGGATGGAAGCAGGGCTTGAGGCCGTGTCATACTACGACCCGCCCAACCTCACCTATCCCTTCGGCTCGTACATCTGCGTGGTGGACATAGACAGGGGCACCGGAGAGGTCAAGATCAGGCGCTTCGTGGCCGTGGACGACTGCGGCGTTCGCATCAACCCCATGATCGTTGAAGGCCAGATCCACGGCGGCCTGACGATGGGTATCGCGCCCACGCTATACGAGCAAATCACTTACGACGACGACGGCAACATGTACGGCGGCACGTTCATGGACTACCTCTTGCCGACCGCCGTCGAAACCCCGAAGTGGGAAGTGGGCGAGACGGTTACACCATGCCCGCACCACCCGCAGGGCGCGAAGGGCGTGGGCGAATCGGCCACCGTCGGCGCGCCCGCTGCCGTGGTAAACGCGGTGGTTGACGCCATGTGGCACCTCGGCGTGCGCAACATCGACATCCCCATGACCGCCCCCAAGGTATGGGCCCTCCTGAAAGAAAAGGGAGCAGCACTGGAGGAATGAGTTGTTAGTAGCCGGTAGTCGGAGTTCCAAGTTCCTGGTTCCGGCTACCGGCTACCGGCTACCGGCTACCAATGAACAACGATCTACTAGAGCGTGCCTCCGAGCTCAACCGCACAGGCGTAGCGTTCGCCCTGGCCACCGTAGTTCGCGCCGAGAAGCCGACCTCGGCCAAGCCCGGCGCGAACGCTATCATCACCGGCGACGGCTCACTCACCGGCTGGGTGGGGGGCAGTTGCACCGAGCACACGGTCCTCAGCCAGGCCCGCAAGGCCCTGCGCGACGGCCAGCCGCGCCTGGTGCGTATGTGCCCGCCCGAAAAGCTCGGCATCGCGCCTCAAGAGGGCGTGATCGAGGTGGTGCTCACCTGCGCCAGCGGAGGTACCCTGGAAGTGTACATCGAGCCGCACCTGCCCAGGCCGCAACTTGTGATCATCGGCCACCTGCCCGTTGCTTATGCTCTTGCCCGCCTCGGCTCAGGTCTCGGCTACGAGGTCAGCGTGATGGGCTTGGAGGTTTCGCCGGGCCACTTCGCCGGGGTCGATCACGTGAAGGTATTCGACGGCCTCGACTTTTCGCAGCTCAAGGCAATCCCCCAGACCCACATAGTCGTGGCGTCTCACGGCAACTACGACGAAGAGGGATTGCAATGGGCCCTCGCGAGCGATGCAACCTATATCGCGCTCGTCGCCAGCCGCAAGCGCGCCGAGAGCGTGGTGCAATACCTGCGCGAGGCAGGAGTGCCCACCGACCGCCTGGCCCACCTCAAGTTCCCTGCCGGCCTGGACATCGGCGCGGTTACGCCCGAAGAGATAGCCTTGAGCATCCTCGCCGAGATCGTGCAGGTGCGCCATCAGAAACACGAACAGGAGCCGGGCGCCCAACGTGAGCACGCAATCGAGCGCCATGACTATCACGAGCACCACCAACACCATGAGCAGCAGGAACAGCCCGAACAGGACGAAGCCATCGACCCGGTATGCGGCATGACCGTGCAGATCGCCACCACCCGCTACAAATCAGACTACGCAGGCCAGACCTATTACTTTTGCGCACCAGGCTGCAAACGGTCGTTCGACAAAGACCCGGACAAATACCTGGTGACGAGTGACGAGTGACGAGTGACGAGTGACGAGTGACGAGTAGCGAGTAGCGAGTATTTAGCCCGAAGATCCGACTACCGACTACCGACTACCGACTACCGGCAACTTGGAACTTGGAACTTGGAACTTGGAACCAGCACCTAGCGTCCTTAGTCCGCCCACGGGAGGGGGAATGCAACACTTTGAAGGCACAGTAAACATCAAGGCAACGCGGGCCGAGGTATGGGCGTTCCTCATGGACCCATACCGGGTCGGCCAGTGCATGCCGGGCGTAGAATCGGTTGAAGTCGAGGACGGCGACCGGAAGTTCCGCGCCGTCGCCGCTATCGGCTTTGGCACGGTCAAAGCGCGCTTCAAGGGCGACGCGGAATTTACCGAGATCGAAGAGCCGAACTGGGCAACGCTGAAGGCTCACGGCAACGCACCCGGCAGCGCTATGGATGTGGTGAGCCTGATGCAACTGTCCGACGGGCCGGATGGTACGATCGTGTTGAATTGGAGCGCCGACATAACCGTACTGGGCACATTGGCAAGCCTTGCCGCCCGCCTCATGGGCGGCATCACAAAGAAGCTTTCCAACGAGTTTTTCAACTGTTTCAAGAAGAAGATCGAAGCGTAACATACTATGAAGTTCGGGCCGGTGCCTCTCGATGATGCCCTGGGCAAAATCCTCGGCCACAACATCGCCGGGCCTGACGGGCGGCGGGTAGTACGCAAAGGCAAAGCGCTCACGCAGGAACACCTGGACGCTCTGCGCACTATTGGCCGTACCCAGGTATATGTCGCGGCACTGGAACCGGGCGACCTGGACGAGGATACCGCCGCCCACCGCACCGCCGAGGCCATAATGGGCGGCGGCTTGCGCATGTCCGGGTCCAGCACGGGGCGGGTGAATGTGCAAGCGACGGTTTCAGGTGTGCTGCGCGTGGATGCGCAACGGCTGGCCCGCATCAACGCCAGCGAGAGCGTGACCGTTGCTACGCGCACCTCAGACACCGCCGTGCGGCCCCGGCAAACCGTGGCAACGATCAAGATCATCCCATACGCCATTGAAGAACAGGTTATGCGCGAGGTAGAGGCAATAGCCGCAGACGGCCCCCTGCTGCGTGTCGACGAGATAGCGCCCCGGCCCGTCAGCCTGATCTACACCGGCTCACTTTCCGTTCGAGACAAGCTTGCCAGGGAGTTCGAGCCGCTGGTCGAGCGAGTGCAAGCCCTGGGCTCGCATATCGCCAACACCGACTACGTGTCGCTCGAAGACGAGAGGGCCGAGGCTGCCCTGGCCGAAACGCTGAACCGCCATCAGGCTGAGGGAGCGCGCCTGATCATTCTCGCAGGGGAAACAACCATCATGGACCGCCACGACATAGTACCCCGCGCCGTAGAGCGCGCCGGGGGCCACGTGGAACGCCTGGGAGCGCCCGTAGACCCCGGCAATCTCTTCATGCTCGCCTACCTGGGCGACACGCCGGTCCTGGGCGCTCCCGGCTGCGCCCGCAGCCGCAAAACCAACATCACCGATTGGGCTTTGCCCCGCCTCCTAGCAGGAGATCACCTCACCAACGCCGACATCATCGCCCTCGGACACGGTGGCCTGCTGGAAGACGCGACCGAAAGATAGCGCCCCATACTCCTCCACCGGGCAGTGTCTCCCAATCAAGCTCCAATCAAGCAATTCAGCCGTAGCCGCCCCGTACCAACAAATAATAAGCCCGCAACTGCCGCATAAACCCCATCTGATGTATAATCAGCAGCATTGGGGGGTAGTATATGGTTACTCCCGGCAGTAGCACGCCGGGCGCGCGGAACCTGCCCCGGCAGTTCACCAATTTCATAGGGCGTAAGCGCGAGATAGAGCGCGCCTGCGACCTGCTCACAAGCGTTCCCTTGCTCACCCTCATAGGCCCCGGCGGGGTTGGCAAGACGCGCCTCGCCCTGCAAATAGCCGGCGAAGCGGCTGCCAGGTTTGAGCACGGGGTGCGCTGGGTGTCGCTCGCGCCCCTTACCGGCCCCGAGCAGGTCGTGCCCACAATCGCCGCGGCGCTTGGGGTCGAGGAGACCCCCAGCCAGACCTTGCTCGAGGGCGTCGCTGAGGCCCTGTCGGCCAGGGAAATGCTGCTCGTCCTCGACAACTTCGAACACCTTCTTGGGGCCGCGCAAGATATAGCTTACCTCCTCGCCTCGGCGCACCGCCTCACCCTGCTGGTGACAAGCCGTATGGCCCTGCACCTCTATGGCGAGCAAGAGTTCCCCGTGCCTCCAATGCAAACGCCCGCACCCAATCTCCCGGCAGCGACCAACGCCGCGAGTCTATCGGCCCTGGAGGAGTACGAAGCGGTGGCCCTCTTCGTGGCTCGTGCCAGGGCGGTCAGGCCCGATTTCGCTCTCACCGAGGGGAACGCCCCCGAGGTAGTCGAGATTTGCAGGCGGCTCGACTCGCTCCCTTTAGCAATCGAGCTTGCCGCCGCGCGCTGCAAGGTGCTCTTGCCCCGCGCTATCCTCGCGAGGCTTGAGAGTGGGCTGGCGCTGCTGGCCGGCGGACCCACCAATCTCCCAACCCGCCAGCAAACACTGCGCAATACCATCGGGTGGAGCTACGACCTTCTGGACGAACAGGAAAAGAGGCTCTTCAGAGAGTTGTCGGTGTTCGTGGACGGCTCCACGCTCGAAGCCGTGGAGGCTGTGTGCCATTTCCAAGATCGAGGTACAGGCTCGCAAGCCGGTACCCCTCTTGCAAATCCGCCGTCCCTGGCCCCCCTTGACCTCGTGCAATCGCTGGCGGGCAAGAGCCTGGTGAGGATCGGCCGGGAGCCGGGCGAGGGAGGCGACGAGGCACAGAACGGCGATTACCGCGTCGCAATGCTTGAGACGATCCGCGAGTACGCCCGCGAGCAGCTGGACGAGGAGACAACCGGCCCGGCCCGGAAACTCGCCCTGGGCGAGCGGCACGCCGAATGCTATCTCCGGTTGGCCGAGGAAAGCCACAAGCACATGGGCGGGGCCGAGCAGGGGGCATGGCTGCGGCGATTGGAGGCCGACCACGGCAACCTGCGCTCCGCTCTGGTCTGGGCGCGTGACAATGGCCGCTGGGACCTCGGTCTGAAGCTGGCAGGCGCGCTTGGCCGCTTCTGGGACGTGCGCGGCCACTGGAGCGAAGGGCGCGAATGGCTCGCCATCATGCTCGCCGCGCACGGCGACGATGCAGACCCATCGCTGGCCAGGGCGCACCACGCCGCCGGTCAGCTTGCCCGCAGGCAGGGTGATTATGCTGAGGCCCGTGCCCACCTTCAGAGCAGTCTCGATTTTTACAGGGAGGCCGGGGACCGCCACGGAACAGCCGCCTCCTTGAATACGCTGGGATATGTCGTTTACACCCAATCCGATCTTAAGGAGACCGACAAGATCACCGATGAAGCCCTCGCCATATACAGGGAGATCCACGACAGGCCCGGCGAGGCGGATATGATCTCCCTTAAGGGCATGGTAGCTACCAGGCTGGTCGAGTTCGACCGGGCGCGCGCCCTCCTCGACCGGAGCTTGCGGATATATGATGAACTCGGCGACCGATGGAGCGTGGCTAACGCCCTCAACAGCCTGGGGGTGGTGCTCTCTGTGCAAACAGGCCACTACTCAGCCGCCCGAAAGTTGTACGAGCGCAGCCTGGCGATCTTCCGCGAGCTTGGCGAAAGGCGGGGCACCGCCCTCACGCTGAACGGGGTCGGAGAGGCCCTGCGCTCTGAAGGCGATTACGCTTCGGCAATGCGCTACTACGAGGAGAGCCTGGCGATCTACCGCGAGTTGGGCGACAAGTGGGGGATAGCCATGAGCCTGCACAACCAGGGTCATGCAACCCTGCTCGAAGGCGACAGCACGCGCGCCGCAGCCCTCTTTCTGGACGGGCTACAACTTGACCGCGAAATCGGCAACATCAAGGGAGTATCAGAGTGCCTGGCCGGCCTGGCCGGGGTGGCTACGGCCAACAGGCAGGCGAGACGGGCGGCGTGGTTGATCGGCAAAGCGGAGGCCACATGCGCCGACACCGGCACCGAATTTGACCCAACCGACCAGGCCGAGTTGGACCGGCATAGTGCAAAAGCCCGCGCCGCCCTCGGAGAGGCCACCTTCTCGGCTGCCCGCTCTGAGGGGCGCAATCTCAGCCTGGACGAAGTGCTGGCCCTGGCAACAGCCGAGCCTGCACGCTCCCCAACGGCTGCATCCTCCGGCGCGTCCGCCACCCAAACCGGGAAGCCCGAACAGCCCCCTCACTCTGTGCTGACGCGGCGCGAGCTTGAGGTGCTGCGCCTGGTAGCCACCGGCCTCACCGATGCCCAGGTGGCCGAGCACCTCACCCTCAGCCCCCAGACTGTGCACGCCCACCTTCGCTCGGTCTACAGCAAGCTGAACCTCGCCAACCGCCTAGAAGCCACCCGCTACGCCATCGAGCACAAGCTTACCTGACACACCACAAATGCAGCACTACGCAATAAGCAATTCAGAGTAGGCGCTACACACCATCACCTGATCCCCCGCGTGTGAATTGCATGACGGGATGCCATAAAATCGCAACAGCACTTCGCGGGATCGATGGGGATTTCGCGTTTACTCACGAAGCAGTTCGCGATAGGGATTGGTTAGCTTCACTGGGCAGACTGTGCGCTCTCATTCCTGACTCTCTGTGTAAGATAGAGGAGAGTTCGGTGTTGGAGCTGACCCCTCAATTCTGTGGCTTGTTCTGGCTACATACCTCGTCCGCGTCTGAAGACGTCTTGGGAAAGCTTGCAGTCAATGCCCTCCGCACGGCTTGTCGCGTTGAGGGACTTCGGGCACTTCCCTTATATGGGTCAAAGAAGGCATGGATCGAATTGCTCCACCAGCGTCTGATCGATTATGCCTGTATCGCTGGAGCCGACGGCCCAAACGTTGTTGGTTGTGTAGCGTACCTTGAACATGGATCTCCCCGTGAGAATGTGAATAAATGGTTACACCGGTAGTCTGGCAGCCAGGGAGGGGTCTGCGCGTCGGCAATCATGCTTATTGCTGCTTGGATATTGGAGGGTTGAGAGGCCACTAGCACGCAAGCAAATAAGCAATATAGCTGACGCGCCATAGGGTGGTGGTTGCTACAGTGTCAGTAAGCCAAAAGGCATCTGATCCCCAAAAAGCGTATTGAGCCAACAATTGAAGGAGACAAGAACGTGTTTCGCAAACTATCCATCCTCTCTCTGGCACTGGTAGCCGTTTTGCTGTCACTGCTAAGCCCTGGGCAGGGAGCCGGTGCGGCTGCCGGCCGCGCGTACGGCGCGAGCATGGGGGCGGCGGTGCTCGCTCCACCTCTCAGCCCCATCGGCACAGGCTTTACATATTCGGGACTGCTAGTAATCGGTGGCGCGCCTGCTGGAGGCCAGTATGACTTCACCTTGAAGCTGTTCGATGCCCTCTCAGCCGGGGTGCAGGTGGGCAGCACGATCAATATCGCTAATCAGGCGGTGATCGACGGGCACTACGACGTCCAACTCGACTTTGGCCCCTCGGCCTTCCAGGGCCAGGCGCGTTGGATCGAGATCGCCTACCGTCAGGCGGGTGGCGGTGCATATACCACGCTCACGCCGCGCCAGCCCGCATCGGTAGTTCCTTACGCCTTGAGCCTCTCGCCGGGAGCGGTTATCTCGGGCAACTCCGGTGCGGTCACTCAGGGCATACTGACGGTGCGGAACGAAAGCGTGGGCACAGCTCTGTATGGCAACAGTACCAGCGGGTACGGGCTATATGGCAGCAGCACCAGCGGCAAAGGAGTGTATGGTTCCAGTATAAGCAGCGACGGTGTCTATGGTTCCACCAGCAACAATCTCTCCGCAGGCGTGTTCGGCAGCAGCACATCGGGCACGGGTGTGAAGGGTACGAGCAGTGCCAGCTTTGGGGTGTACGGCTCGACATCGAGCGAGAATCCGTCCATCGCGGGAGTGCTGGGCCAGTCCACCGGAACGGGTGGGGTGGGGGTAAAGGGCACGGCAAACTTCGGCTCAGGCACGGGGGTGTATGGCACCAGCAGTACAGGCACGGGGGTACGCGGAGAGGCAACGACAAGTAGCGGTATGGGAGTGTGGGGTAGCGCACCTTCAAGCGGAGGCACCGGGGTATACGGCGAAGGGTACTATGGCATTTTCGGCTACTCAGACTACAGAACCGGCAACGCCATATATGGCCTCAGCAATGGCAGCTCCAACTCCAAAGCAGTAGTCGGCGACAATTGGTCCGGGTACGGCGTATACGGTACGACATACAGCGGCATAGGCGTGTACGGCCAGGTGAGGACATATGGAGTTGGATATGCGGCCTACTTCCAGGGCAATGTGCACGTCAACGGCACCCTCTCCAAGAGTGCCGGGTCGTTCAAGATAGACGATCCGCTCGATCCTGAAAACAAATATCTATCTCACTCTTTCGTGGAATCTCCCGACATGATGAACGTGTACAACGGCAACGTCACCACCGACGGCAATGGCGGAGCGGTCGTGCAGCTCCCCGACTACTTTGAGGCGCTCAATCGCGACTTCCGTTACCAGTTGACCGTAATGGGCCAGTTCGCCCAGGCCATAGTGTCGCAAAAGGTCAAGGACAATCGCTTCACGATCTTGACCGACAAGCCGAACGTGGAAGTGTCGTGGCAGGTGACCGGCATCCGCCAGGACCCCTATGCCGTAGCCCACCCCATAGAGGTTGAGGTGGAAAAGCCCAAGAGTGAGCGCGGTACTTACCTGAACCCGCTGGAGTGGGGCCAGCCAGAGAGCAAGGGCCTCTACTACGAGCCTGAGCAGCTCGCCCAGCAGCCGCAGAGCGCGACTCGCTGAGCGGCGAGCGGCGAGCATGGCTTGATTCAGTACTCGGATCTCTCTACAGAATCAAGCCATGCTCGGTCGCATGGCGACTGGCGGCGGTGCGGGTGGTCACATCTAGCTTGCTGAAGATCCTGTAGATGTGCGTTTGCACGGTGCGCGGGCTGACGATCAGGCGAGAGGCTATCTCGTTGTTGGTGAGTCCTTCGGCGACCAGGCGGAGCACTTCAAGCTCGCGGGCCGATAATTGGTCGGTAGACGGCGCAAGGGGGACGGTGGGCACCGTCGCGGGCGGGGTGAGAGGAGGCGGCTTGGCTCCCGGTTGACCGAGTTCGGCAGCAGGCTCTTGCCGGAGGGCGAAGGCGATGCCCTGGTCCTCGGTCAGAGCCAGCCCCCGCTCCCAGGCCAGCGCGAAATCGACTTCCTTCATCCTGGCGCGCGCCTTCTCAAGGTTCCGCGCAGCTAGGTCTCGCTCGGCGGGCACCGGGCGGGCGCCTGACGCCTCCGTAAGTGCGCGCGCCGCGGCGGTGAGGGTGACCGCGCGGCTGAGCAGCCCACTGGCGAGCGCGATAGCGGCCAATCCTAGTAGCGACCTGGCCACGCCGAACCGGTTGCCAAGCTCCTGCGAAAGCTCCAGACTCCGTTGATAGTACGGCTCGGCAACGGCATAATTGCCCTGCATCGCTTCAGCCAGCCCGAGGTATACGCAGGAGAGCGCCAGGTCCTTCTTGTTGCCCACCTGCTCCGCCTGCAACTCTATCTCGCGCAGTAACGAGGTACCACGTGCGTAGTTGCCCGCGTGCACGAATGCCAACCCCAGGTTGATACCGCTGCCTATCGAAACGATGCTGCCTCTCAGATCGCCCACCATTTCCAGGCTCTCTTCGCCATACCTTACAGCCTTCTCGTAGTCGCCCTTGTACAGCGCCAGGAAGCATAGATTGCCGAGCAGAGCTGCCGCATTCTGGGCATGCCCTATCTCACGCCACACCGTCAGGCTCTCCTCGAATCTGGCGAGGGCGCGCGAGTAATCCTCCTGCTCGGCGGCGACTACGCCCAGGTTGCTGAACGCCTTCGCGCTACCCAGTTGATCGCCCATTGCCTGGAACAGCGCCAGGCTCTCCTCGCTGAAAAGGCGGGTGCGCTCGTAATCGTTCCGCGTCAGAGCCAGCCACCCGGCGTTGAACAGCAGGCTTGCCTTGATCTGGGCTGGTATAGACACGCTTGAGGCCAGCACATCGTCAAGCCAGCGAGATCCCTCCACTAGATGGCCGCGCGCATACCAGTACCAGGCAAGGCCAACCCCAAAACGTGCTGCGATACCCGAGTTCTCGCCGTCAAGAGCCCACCGAAGGGCGGCGCGTATGTTATCGTACTCCGCGTCCAGGCGCGCAAGCCATTCCGCGATATTACGTCCCTGCGCGTAATTCTTCTGTGATTCTTCGGCAATAGCGAGGTAGTAGAGCGCGTGGGCGTGGCGCATGCCGTGGGCTCTCTCGCTGCCGAGGCTACCTTCCGCTTCGAGCTTTTCCAGGGCAAACTCGCGGATAGTTGAGAGCATCGTGAAGCGAGGCTCTCCGTCCATCTGGTCTCTCACGCGTAGCAGGCTCTGCGATATCAGTGACTCCAGGATATTCTGAAGATGCAGATCTCTTCCTTCCCCATCCTCTACAACGCACACGGACCGGGCGGCCTCTAACGTGAAGCCGCCCGCGAACACCGATAGGTCGATGAAAACCTGGCGCTCGGCAGCGCCGAGCAGGTTGTAGCTCCAATCGATCGCGTTGCGGAGGGTCCGCTGCCTGGCTGGTAGATCCCGCGCCCCGCTCGAGAGCACCGGCAGTACTTTGTCCATGCGCGCCAATAGAGCCTGAGGAGAGAAAAGCCGCAGGCGCGCGGCCGCCAGCTCTATCGCCAGGGGCAGGCCATCCAGGCGGCGGCAAATCTCGGCTATGGTCGAACTATTCGCGGTCGCCAGCGAAAACCGAGGCTGTACCGCTTTACCCCGCGCCACGAAGAGTTGTATGGCCTCCGAGCGCGCCATCTCCTCCCCGGACACCTTGCCCGCGCCCGGCAACTCCAAAGGCGGTACCTGAAGCTCGTACTCACCATACAGTCGCAGCGCCGTGCGGCTTGTGACCATCAACTGCACGCCCGGCGCGTTGGCCAACAGGCCGGTAATCTCGGGCCCGGCATCGACCACTTGCTCGAAATTGTCGAGCAGGAGGAGCAAGTCCCTACTGCCCAGGTAGTCGGCCAGGGTGTCGTGCAGAGGTACCTTGCCGCTCTCTTTCAGGCCGAGAGTTGTCGCGATTGTGGGCACAACCAATGCAGCGTCGCTCAGAGCCGCCAGGCTGACATAAAATACACCCTGCTCAAAATCGGCGAGCAACTTTTCGCAGGCCCGAAATGCCACCCTGGTCTTGCCCACCCCGCCCGGGCCGGTGAGGGTGAGGATGCGTACGTTCTCATCCTTGACCAGCGCGCGAATCTCATGTACCAATTCTTCACGCCCGATGAATGCCGTGAGTAGTGTGGGGAGGTTGGTGGGAGGCAGCCTGCTTCCTCCGGACCCACCCGGCGCGGCTCGCACGTTCGGGAAGGGGAGCGTCTTGTTGTCGCGATTCAGGTTGCCGGGTGACGACATGGGCAAATGACCCGTGGACTTTATCCGAGGGCGAGTGTTCTCCAATTCACTACGATGATAGTAAATAATCAGCAGGATCGCAATAGGGGCAGTGTTGCGGGAGTGACCAAGAGCGTTATGTTGAGCGGTTGGCAAGTCCCACTCCATCAGAGTCGTTCAGTTGTTGCAACACTACCCTACCCGAATTAACCAATCGCAATTAACCAATTAACCCGTCGCCAACGGCAGAATTGACCATTCCTGCCGATGTCCGCGCGCCTCCGCTGAGCTACGATGCCGGTGTGGTCAGTTATGAGGTCGTTCGACCTCACCCCGGCTAAATCAACAGAAACAAAGCTTAGAAACCAGGAGACGAAAATGGAAGGCAAGAAGATGAGCAAGACTACAACACCTCAGCGGTGCTTTCGGCTATTTGCGGCGCTGTCTCTCGTAGCGATCGTGGCTGCGCTGGTATTCGCGGTGATGGTGGCTGCCAGCATCCCCTCAACGACAGCGCAGCACTCCGCCCATGGATCAAACAGACCGATGTCCATCTCGCCATCAACTGCTCAAGCTCAAATGGACATGGGGCTGCACAGCCTCACACTCTCCCACGTGGCGAGTACCGTGCACAACAATGCCAACAATGCCAACAATGCCAACAATGCCAACAATGCCAACAATGCCAACAATGCCACCCCGGTCCAGGCCACCGCCAGTACGGCCAATGTCGAAGGCGCAACGCTGAAGATGGATGCCTCGACTTACCAACTCGGCGGACAACCTGCCGGGCAGCAGTTCTCTCAAAACACAAATCAGCCAGGGAGGTAACGAGAAATGAAGATGCTCACCAAAACGGCATCGGCCGGGCGCGCTTTTAGATATGTGCGCACAATCGCAATAACATCGACGGTTCTTTCAACAACCTTGCTCAGGATGGCGGGGATGGTAGATACAGGTCCCGGCCTGGCTTTTGCCGGATCGTTCGCCAGCACAGCGTTCGAGACGGTGTGGCAGAGGGCCGACAAGCCGGTGGCCGAGGGCCTTGCTGTGCGGAGTTGGCTCTGGGGCGAGCAGCCGGGAAAGGCCAGCTACGAGCCATACGCGCAGGGCACGCAGGGAGAGAGGATGGTCCAGTACTTCGACAAGAGCCGCATGGAGGTCAACCACCCGGATGGCAACACCCTCGATCCCTACTATGTGACCAACGGCTTACTGGTGGTGGAGATGATGGGCGGTGAGATACAGGTCGGTGATGCCCAGTTCGAGCCTGCCTCGCCCGCCGATGTACCGGTAGCAGGCGACCTCAATGACCCCGGCCAGACGGCACCCACATATGCGGCGATGGCAAACGTCGCCAGCCTGCACGGCGAGAACCGGGCAGATAAGCTCTCGCCCGGCACCCCAATCGTTGCAACCATCGACAGCACGGGCCACGCAAACCCGACTGGAGGGCCTACAGGACTGGCGCGGGCAGCCGAATACACCCCCGACACCGGCCACAACATCCCCAATGTCTTCTGGAACTTCCTGAACAGCCAGGGGGCTGTATACGAGGGCGGCAAACAGGTAGAGGCAAAGCTGATGGATTGGGTCTACGTCATGGGCTACCCCATCACCGAGCCTTACTGGACGCACATCCGCGTCGGTGGGGCCGACCGGCTGGTGCTCGTGCAGGCGTTCCAGAGGCGCGTGCTCACCTACTCACCCAACAACCCGGACGGGTGGAAGGTGGAGATGGGCAACGTAGGCATGCACTACTACGCCTGGCGCTACGAGCAGGACACCACCGGCTTCGTCTTCGTCAACGGCGGATACATCGAGCCGCCGTATAGCGTGGAGAGGCAGGGAGCCGGCATCTTGATCAACGGCAGCATAGTGCAGTCCGCCAGTGTGAGCAGCGAAGCGCACGCTCCCGATCCGCCGCCCGCGCAGCCCAAAGACGCTTCGGACCTGGTGAGCATAGCGAGCTACAGGCTCTGGCAGCTACACATCGGCCTCGCCAAAGACCTCACCCCCCAAATACGTGCCGGGATCGTCAGCCTCATCAAGAGCTATCCTGTAGCGGCAGACGTCAGCGACGATGAAAGCGGGTTCCTCGTTACCGACAGCGCCGGCAGCCAGGCCGTGCTCATGGTCCCAACGGAGCCTGCTCCCGGCTCTGAGCAGGTAAACAAAGGATTGGCAGAGATGGTTGGGGACTGGCGCGAAGTATTGCGATCCGGCGGAGCCCTGCTGGTATCGAGCGGCGTGAACATGGAAGTGCCCGCCGAGCATACAGAAGGCTTCCTTGGAGCGCTGGTTGCCGCTTACAATCTGGGTGAGGCCGACCGGCGCGCTAAACTCAACGATCTGATAGGTGCGCCTCCCATCGTGGCCGATCTGATGAGGGCGGGTGCGCCCCCGGCTAGCTTGCGCGCCAGGCTTCCACAGCCCCGACCTGAGGCGACGCCCATCCCCGCAGGGCTGTCCGCAAACAAGGGTGGAAGCGGTCTCTTCTCTCCACCTGCCCAGGGCGCGAACGCTCTTTCGGACACACCGAAGGCCGACAAAGCCTACATCTTCATGACCCTGGGCGGGTACGAGGAGCGGGAGCCTGTGCAAAAAGCAGCCAGGGACCAGGGATACCAGGTGATTTTCTATCCTAGCATTCGCTACCCTATGGGAAGCACCACGATCGATAACTTCCTGGCTACATCGGGCCAGGCAGCCATCCTGTATGTGGCAGCACATGGCAACGCGAGCGCACTGGCAATTGAGCAATATGCAACAAAAGCCCAGCGCGACGCTGCCTGGAAAGGATACCATGACCGCGGTATAGAAACATTGCGTGGAGAAGAACCATCCTCGGACGGGTTGGGCACTGATTACACCCTGAGCATCGGCGGCAACCTGATTGAAGCCCGATGGCGAGACGCGAACACCATCGTTCAGATTTCCGCCTGTGATAGCGCGGGTCTCGCAAGCAACTTCAAAGCGCGAGAGTTCATCGGATACCCGGCGGCACTCTACGAGGACCAACTGGCGAAAGACAATTCGGAGTTTTGGGGCAGATTGGATGGCACACGCGACAACGGCCAAAAGCGTAACGTAGGTGATGCTTTCAACGGGTCTCTCCTTCAAAAGACAGGCTTCGTGCCCTACAGCCGGGCAAATGGCCGCACGGTGCTCTCGCCCAGCGTGGTGAGCTATTCCCCCGCCAACGGCGCTCAGCTTCCGGTCGGCACCGAGGCGCGAGTAACCATCACCTTCGATACTCCAATGGACCCCCGTTGGCACCCACTGATAGTTTCCGGCTGCGGCATAAGTTACCTCACCTTCGCCAACTGGACAGACAACCACACCTACAGCTACGGCTTCATCCCGCAGGCAGCCGGACAGACCAGGCTCGGCGCGGTGGCGCACTTTGCCAGGTCGCTATCCAGCCAGAACTACTTTGCTACGAGCAGGTTCGGGGACCTGGATGGCAACACGAAACCTGTGGGAACCGATCACGTCGGGGCCAACGGTGACAACTTCGAGTGGTCCGTAGGCTGCGTAGGGAGCACTATCCCTTCCACCTCCACACCACAGCCCACAGTCGCGCCCCCCTCTACAGCCACTCCTCAGCCCACGGTTACCCCTCCCTCTACGGCCACCTCCCAACCTACGTCCACTACACAGGCCACGGCCACCCCTGAAGCCACCTCCACACCAAGTGCCACCGCCAGTGCCACCGCGACCGCTACAGCTTCGCCTACCGCATCCCCGACCCCTTCCCCATCTCCCTCGCCCACCGCCACCTCCACCGCAACCCCTATCCCGGCCACGGCCACCCCGCAGCCCACGGTAACAAGCCAGCCCTCAGCTACCTCTACGCCTGTGGGTTTCTTCAGAAGTATCTACCTCGACATCTCCATCACCAACCCTATACTGCAAGTCACTTACTACCAGGTGCACTTCGCCGACCCCAACCTGGAGGAGCAGCGTGAGCTATACCAGTACTCCTGGGAGCTTATCTTCCCTCCCGAGGACCCATGCTCCAACGGGCACATCGACGTGAGCGAGTTGCCATGGCAGGCCCTCTGGCGCCACCCCTACTGCCAGCACAGCCCCGGCGAGCAGGTCAGAGTGACCGTTACTCGCAACGATCAGTCGGTGCAGATCACAGGCCCCGCTCTCGGCCCCGCGCAAGCCACACCCACGCCCCTACCCACACCTTGAACCCTGACCCACACGGATAGAGCGACCGGAGACAGCCATTTTGTTCGCTGTCTCCGGTCGCTCTATAAAGTAGGAGTGGAGCGCGGGCGACCTATGGCGGATAGGCCCGCTACTTCCCGACCGCTACCTCGCCCTGTGCGTTCGTCGTCAGATACAGCGAACCTTTGTCATCGCTCGTGAAACCACTGCCCGGTGCGACAGTGATCGTCTGGTTGCTGCCGGTCGCGACCACGCTCACCGAGTAAGCCGTATTTGGGGCCAGGTTCGCAAGCAGGTGCACAGTCGGCGCTGTCGGCACGACATAGCTGATCGTGCCGCTCACCGGCTGGCTCTCCGGCCCTGTTCCGAACAGCACTACATGGTTGGTGCCCGGCTCGCTCAACAGAACGCCTTGTACCTCGCCGCTAAGCACATTGCCGTCGGCTGCCGATATGCGCGTTGCGAGAGCTACCGTGCCGGGTGCATCGGCTGCGTCGAACACTGTGAGCCAGCGCTGATCGGTGGCCGGGGTACCGGGGCGCACTTCGAGGCGGTAAACCTTGTTGCTGTTGAAGACGTTCACCAGCGTGTTGGCGTGGTTATAGGGCAGCAAGGTAGTGACCGAGCCTGCGAACGTCGTACCCACATTCACGTCGAAACGATGCATCCCATTGGAGGGTGCGCCCACTTCCGCGGGCATGCCCGCAAAGTGGAACGCCATCCACTGGTCCGCGCCGGCATCCGACACTGCCGTGCGGTCGTAGAGCACGAAAAGGCGGGGGCGTAGGTAGATAACCTCGCGGGTCCATGCGCCAACGAGCGGGCTTGTGCCATCACCGGCCCGGCGGTACATGTCCTCAAGGTCGGTGCCGCGAATGTAGACATAGGGGCCGGCGTCTACGAGGAGGCCGATCCGGGTTTTCGTCTGATCGGGCTCGACGCCGGTCTGGCCGTAGCGATCGGCGCGAACGTAGAAGATATTAAAGAGGGTGCCGTTCCCCAGCGTCGGATCCGTCTCGTTGCTGCCATAGAGGTCATCGTAGATCGGCTGTTCGAACGAGCTGCCTTCGTCGCCACCCGGTGTGTTGCGTAATAGGGCTCCGGTAGCATTCGCCAGCAGCGGCTGGCCGCCACGTACAATAGCCAGGCTGCCCTGGTCGTAATATTGCTCGCCTGACCCTGGATAAGCTACGTAGGGACCTGAGGTGAACGAACCCCAGACGGCATCGGTCTGCCAGCTTGAGCGCATTGCCACCGTTCCCATCCCCTGCGCCAGGTATGACAACGGCAGAGTCTTGAAATCCTGCTCTGGCGCGTCCTCGTCCCAGAAGAGGAAATCCTGCCACGGCATGCCCACCTCTCCCTGCAAATTGCGCACTTCTCGTGCGAAGCTGTGCACTATCGGCGCTGAGGGGTCGTTCCAGCTTGCAAGCACGCCTGCAAGCACGCTGTACAGGTAGCTGGGCGTTCGGGCCGGGTTATCCGATCCGTAGAGCGCGCCACGGTCGTCCAGCGATAGCCTGTTGGGCCAGCTGAAGTGGATCAGGTTCAAACCCACTTCCAGCGGGAAGTTGAATGGCGCTACCGAGTTGTGGACCAGATCGAGCCCTTTGGCGGTCCGCGCCGCGAGTGCCGGCCAGATCATGTTCTCCGTGGCAAGCGGCCCGTAGTTCCAACCTTCCGGCCAGCCGCCGCCGATCATGTGGTCTGCATAGTAAGGCTGGACCATCTGCAGGTGCATGCGCTGCAGCCAATCGTCCCATTGAGTTGGGGCCTGTGGATTATCACCCTCGGTGGCAAGCGCCGCCAGTGCCTTCGCTGCGTAATAACCGGCAAAGTAGTTGCCCATCGGGTAGTCGCGCTCAAAGCCGCCATCCTGCTGCGGGCCGTCGGGGCATATGCCGCCGTGCTCGAACCAGTCAATCCAGAGATTAAGAGCGGTGTACACCTTCGCACGCAGGGCAGGTGTCAGAGCATCATACAGCCAATCGTAGCCAAGCGCCATGCCAATCCCGTAGTTGCGGATACCATAGCCGTCGTCGCGCAAAGGGCAAGCCCAGTGTGGCGAGCCTGGCGGGTCGGACATCTTATCCAGGATATCGGCACCCTTTGCCCCGTAGGATGGCGCCGTATCGGCGGCTACTGTCTTGGTGGTCTGGTAGCACAGACCCAGGTTTAATAACGGATGGAGGTAACCGTCGCCCTGGTAGCCCGCGCCAATGCTGCCGTTATCCGGGTAATTATTGCCGTCCGGGTACTCAACGCTGCCACCGAGATAAAGGTCGCACTGCTCCTTCAGCGTCGCCCACTCTATGTTGCCAGCAGTTGCTTTCTGGCGCAAGCGCCTCAGGGTTGCCTCATCAAGCAATATCCTGGGCCGGGCCGCGCCTATCGCCGGAGAGCTCGTGATCCCCGCCGTCGGTGAGGCGCTTATCGAGCTGGTGGCAGTCGGCTCCAGACCCGAGGTTGCTGATGGTTCCGCGACCGGCATACTGCCAGAAGTCGGCAGCGGGGCCGGGGTTGAGGTGGGAGAGGAGAGGTCGCAAGCCACGAGACCCATCAACAGCCCGGCCAGAGAGATCGCGGACAATAACATGCTGAACTTTGAGCTTGACCGGGCTATGTTGTTCACGATTTGTCTTATCATGGAACACACCATCTGCATGTTGACACATGCTATGTGCGACCAGCCATGTGAAAACGTACAATCTGAGTGCAGCTTTGACACGCTGCTATCAGGATCTATAGCTTGGAGCTTGGTAGAGATAATACCATATGCCTCCGGCTCTATAGATATGTTTCGTCGGTGCGCCCCAGATGGTCTGCTTTACCCCTACACCTGCCACGCAACTGTTCAGCGATGACTTCGCCCATGAACGATCGCTCACTGTCCCATGAGCGAGCTCAAAAGTACTCTTGAGCCATCCTGCCCTGTACATTTACCTCATTGACAGATCGCCATCCCCATGCTAGGATTGTCACGAACGAGCACAAATCTGTGGCTCGCATCTATTATTTCTGCATTGAAGCAAGCGAAGAAGCAAGCGAAGACGGAGACAAAACATGGCCGGTAAGAACGATAACCCGGTAACGGGCAGATCGGATGACGCCATCTATAGCCGAAGGCAATTCCTTCTCAACGCCGCGAAACTGGCCGGGGCCGCCATAGCTTATCCTCTCCTGTCAAGCCCGGTAGCAGCTGCCGCCCAAACCGCAAGCAAATCGTCGCCCACCACGTCCAGGCCGGTTGGCCCGCATACGGTCGGCCTCTTGATGCCGGCCTCAAGCTACTATGCGGCCCTATCAAGCAGCTTCATAGCCGGTATGTCCCTCTCGTTCAGGCAGTTGGGCATGCCTGGGGTTGAGGTGGTCTCAGAAGATATAGGCTCAGGCTCGCACGATGTGTGGCACAAGGTCGAGTTGATGATCCAATCAGGGGGCGTTGACGTGCTGGTCGGCATGGTAAATCCGAGCGTGGCTGCGACAATTCGCCCGCTGCTCGAAGGGTCCAACAAGGCGTTCATCGCCTCCGGTTTGGGCGAAAACGTGCCTCGCACCGGCGAATACAGCCCCAATATCCTGTACCATACAATGGATATGTGGCAGGCCAACTGGGCGCTCGGCAATTGGGCCGCGCGCAACCTGGGCACCACCGCCGTGTCCGGCTCCTCTTTCTACGATAGCGGCTATGACACCGAATACGCGTTCCGCTGCGGCTTCGAAAGCGGCGGAGGGCAAATAGTAGCCGGCCTTATAACGCACCGCCCAGGCGACACCGGCGGCGTCGCGCCCCTGATCTCCCTGGTCAGGGACACCCATCCCGATCTGGTCTTTGCGGGCTACTGCGGCAACCTTGCCGTCGATCTGCTGAAAGCCTATTCAGGCGTCGGTCTATCGAGGTCCGTACCCCTCATCGGCACCGCTTATCTCACCGACCGCCAGGTGCTCGCTTCGACCGGCAATGCGGCGGCAGGGATCAGGACCGCCTTTTCCTGGTCCCGCACCCTCGACACCCCCGAAAACCAGGCGTTCGTGGCTGCATACGAGAGCGCAACCGGCAAGAGAGCCGATCCTTTCTCGGTGCTTGGCTACGAAGCCGCCCAGATAATCGCCGCCATCACGGCTGGAAGGTCGCCGGTGGGGGCGCTGAGCACGGCCCAATTCACCGGCCCTCGCGGCAGAATCACCACAGACGGCCAGACCCATAGCACCGTCGGGCCGGTCTACTTGCAGGAAGCCCAGAGGCGCGCCAACCTGATGCAGAACATGGTGGTAGAGCAATTGAAAGCTGCCGCCGAACAGGATGAGCAGATTGCCGCTCTTCAGGCCGCCAACAAGACCGGCTGGCTGAACACCTACCTCTGCGATTGAGCCCTGGTCCTTCCTCTCATCGATCTTTATTGGGAGCGCTCATGCTGGGGAGCTTTACCTCACAAACATTCAGCCCGCATGTGGGCGACACCTTTACACTCGCAGTAGAGGGTATGCCTCCGGTAGAGCTGCAATTGATCTCCGTAACCGAGGTTGGCGCCCTCTCGTCCGGCAGGCCCGTAAGGGAGGCCCAGGACTACAATGGACGTGTACCTTTCTCACTTCTCTTCCGGGGCCAACTCGATCTCTACCTGCCTCAGCAAATATATCACTTCGAACACGACCGGCTAGGCGCGATGGATATCTTCATAGTGCCAATAGGCCCCGACGCCCAGGGGATGCGGTTCGAAGCCATCTTCGCCTGAGAGCAGACGAAACCCAACAAATAAGCAATAAGCAGCACGCAACAACCACTCGTCACTCGTCACTCGCTACTCGTCACTCGCCACTCCATCAGATAATAAACCCCCACCTCTTCCACCGGCTTGAAGCCCAGGCGGTCGTATAGTCGCCTGGCCGGGTTGAAGCGTTCCACGTGGATGCGCACCGGCTTGCCCGCCTCCCTCCCCTCCCCCAAAATGCGCGTTATGAGCCAGGTGCCTATGCCCCCATTGCGGTACTCCGGCAGCAGCGCGATATCGACAATCCGTATCTCTTCCGGCCAGCGAGCTACATACAGGCGACCGGCGGCCCTGCCGTCTACCAGAATGATATCGCAGTTAGTGCCGGTGTAATGCTTCTGATAATAGTCGTGCTGGGCCGAAAACTGCTGTGCCAGGAACGCATCTTTCTGCGCGTCGTCCCAATCCACAAGTGCCAGTTCGGCCTCGCGCGTGCCCGCATACACTCGATAGAGAAAGGGCAGATCGTCAGATGTGATGGGGCGAAGCGTTATCTCCATACATGGTTCAGGTGCACCCTGTAAGGGCGAGTCATGCCTCGCCTTTTCAGGGCGTCTATAGAAGTGCGAATAGGGACTTTAACTCGACCTCAGGGGCGCGGCGGGAATACGCCTTGCATCGCGATGCAGAAGTTGAGCGTCAAATAAGGCTGCATGTTATTGTGCGGGAAACTGCTCCCCACGAACGGCAACGCCTGGGGAGACATCTGCACCAGGTTCTGGGTGCTGTTCTGCTGGTAGGCATTCGCGTACCTGGCAAGCGCGTGGTCGGCAGGACCGGGGCTGTCGCCGAGAGTATTGTTGCCTCTCTGGGTATGCGTATGGTTCGGCATCTCGGAGGTCAGCAGAGTTACCGTCTCGGACCCTCCGATCTCGCCCAGATCATGTATTGTCAGGCCGGGGCCGGGTTGGTTGCCGCCGATGTGCATTGGAACCGAACCCTGGAGATTCGGCAAGCCGAAGTTGGACTTGCCGTTGCCTCCATACGTTGTGCCGAGCAACGAGAATAACGCGGTGTTCTGGCTTATCGGCAGTAGCTGGCCGTTGCAAAATGCCCAACCTCTGGGGGCGAAGTTGAATGGAAATATGCGTATCTCTGCAACGAATGGATCGGCCATCAATTACCTCCTAAGACGGTGAGGGGTATACACCAAACAACGAGATGATAAAATTGAGGCCCAGGTACGGCTGGAAATTGCTGTGCGGCTGGCTGCCCCCTACCGGTGTGATGGCGGTGGCGGCCATATTTACCGTCGGCACATCCTCAAGATAGAGGTCTATACCCGCCGTGCGCGATTGGGCGAGTACGTTGCCCAGCGGGTCGGGGAGCGACCCCAAATCCGCCGATGCGGTCAAAGGGTGAGTGTGGCTAGGTATCTGGTTGGTGGTGAGAGTTACCTCCTCAACCCCACCGTTCTGGCCGATTATGTAACTGTTACCGCTGTCCGTGCCCATATGGATGGGCACGCGCCCTCGCAGATCGGGTAGCGCGAAAGTGCTCTGCCCATCGCCTCCGTATGTCGTGCCTATCAGGTTATAGAGGGTCTCGTATTCGGAGATTGGCAGCAGGCTACCGTCGCAAAACAACCATCCGGCGGGAGCAAAGTTGCCCGCGAATATCCGTATCTCACCGACAAAGGGCAATCCCATCGATAGCTCCTCTCCTCTCTATCTTTACTGTCAGAATAGTACTCACACGATCCATCGTTTACGTCGGTGATGGGAAGATGCCCACCAGGGCGATGCAGAAATTGAGCGTCAAGAACGGCTGCACATTCAGGTGCGCCTGGCTTCCGCCGGCATTAGTCACCGAACCGGCCACCAGCGTGGTGAGGTTTTGAGCCGGGCCGTAAATGTTGTTCACGGTGCGCGCAAGGATGTTGCCCGACGGTGTGTTGGGCACGGGCGCGTTGCCGTCGCTGGCCGAGGCTTGCAGCGTGTGCGCGTGCTGAGGCATCTCGCTGGTCGTCAGAGTGTGGTTGACCTCTCCGGCCCTCTCACCCAATGTGTGACTTGAGCCGAAGTGGAGAGGCACGCGCCCCTGCAAATTGGGCAGGGCAAAGTTGGTCTGGCCGTTGCCCCCATACGTTGTACCGAGCAACGAAAATAGCGCCTGGTTCTGATTGATAGGCAGCAGTTGCCCGTTGCACAACGCCCAGTTTCGCGGGGCAAAATTAAAACTCACGATCCTGATCTCGCTTAGAAATGGCTCGGACATGCGGACCCCCGTTGGAGAATAGTATTATTGAACCGGCATGCTCATGCTAGCATAAGTTATGTGTGCAGCCCTGTCAAGACCACGGGAAGCCAACTTCAGACAGGCTCAGCCCAGGGTTGATATAATGGTCCCAGACTACACCAACATAGATCAAAGACGCGATAGCTTTATGGATTCCATTCTACTGGCAACCAAACTCCAGATTCCCCCGCAATCCTCTCACGTGGTGCGGCGCACCCGCCTGGTCGATGCACTCGAACAAGCTGTCCCGCGCTACAAGGTGATCTTGCTCTCGGCTCCTGCCGGCTACGGCAAGACCACCCTACTTTCACAATGGGCAACCACCAGCCGCTTCCCGGTGGCCTGGCTTTCTATCAGCGAGGAAGACAACGACCTGGATCGCTTCTTCCGCTACCTCCTGACGGCCTGGGAGAAGATTCAGCCGGGCGTCAAAGAAAGCCGACTCGGCATCCTTTTGGGCGCGATGACCCCTGATAGCCGGGGGGTGCTATCGGCGTTCGTCAATCTCGCCAACGACCTCCCCGACCACGTCGTCTTTGTCCTCGACGATTACGATCTGATTGAAGACCCATCTATCCACCAGGCCCTGACCTTCCTGCTCGATCACCTCCCGCCAACCCTCCACTTCGTGCTGGCCGGGCGGGCCGGGCCGCCCCTCCCCCTCGCCCGCTACCGCGCACGCCATCAGTTGATCGAGCTCCGCAGCGAGGACCTCCAATTCGTGCAGGACGAAGCGGTCGATTTCCTCAACCAAATGATGGGGCTTGATCTTGCCCAGGATCAGGTAGCCAGGCTGCAAGTCCAGCTTGAAGGTTGGATCGCCGGTCTGCAATTGATGGCGCTGAGCCTCCAGCGCCATCGCCCGCAGGATGGTTCCAGGGAAACGGATAATCTCCTCGTTACCGGCAGACATCGCTTCGTCGCCGATTACCTCAGCGAGGACGTTCTCGCCCGCCTGCCGGGCGACATACGGCAATTCCTCCTTCAAACTGCTATCCTGGACGGGCTTTGCGGTTCGTTGTGCGACGCAGTCACCGAGAGCGGAGGCGGCCAGCAACTCCTTGAGCTATTGGAACGAGAGAACCTTTTCCTGGTGCCTCTGGACGACAACCGCGAGTGGTTCCGCTACCACAATCTCTTCGCCGACTTTCTCCGGCAAGAGCTTAACCGCCAAGACCCCGGCCAGGTAGCCGGCCTCCATCGCCGGGCCGCGCGCTGGTACCTGGCTCACGATCTGCCCGATCAAGCCCTCCATCACGCGGTGGCAGCGACCGATCCAGGCATCGCGCTGCAAATATTCGACCTCTACATCAACGTGAAGCTGAATACAGGCCAGTTGCGCGTCGTCAAACGCTGGCTCAACTCCCTGCCGGAGAAATGGCTTTCCAAATACCCTGCGTTCGGCATCGCCCAGGCAGGCTTGCTGATCTTCACCGGCGCGTTCGACGCTTGCGTGCGTCGCATTGATGAAATAGAGCGAAGCCTGGAACCTGTAGAGAGCACACAAGCCCGACAGCAGTTGGCAAAGGTGAACGCCGTTCGCTGCGCCGTCGCGTGCATTCAAAACGACGTGGCGCAAGCAGAAACTTACGCGGACCTGGCCCTCCAGGACATATCTGAGGAGGACGATACCTCGCTGCACCTGGCCTACGGCGCGCTTGGCGACGCCTACCGCCGCACAGGACGCTGGGAAGAAGCCAGACGGTGCTACCTCAAGCTGCTCGCCCTCCCACCCAACCCTTCCTATCATTTTCACTCGGTGCACATATTCGGGGCCCTGGCCGACCTCGAATTGCGGCAAGGCCGCTTGCGCAATGCCGCCGCATACTGGAAAAAGGCCCTCGCAGGCATCCAGGAACGCCAATCGTGGGGCAATTTCCCTCTCCCCCTGCACGGCTGGGTACACATCCGGGTGGGCGAGATCCTGTACGAGTGGAACGAGTTGGCCGAGGCCGGCGAGCACCTGTCGCGTGGGTTGGAGCGAGCCGAACTGGGGGGCGACGTGCAGGCCATGATCGCGGGCTACCTCCTTGCGGGTCGCCTCAAGCTGACCACAGGCGACCCGCAAGCGGCAGGTGATTACCTGGAGCGGGCGCGCGCCCTGGTAGACAACGCTCAGTTTCCAGGTTGGACCACCCGCTTCCAACGCTTTCAACTCGAGTTCTGGCTGACCCAGGATAGGCTCCGGGATGCTGTTGGTTGGGCCGGCGAAATGGCGCGAAGCGGCTCACCGGAAGGTCAGCAGAACGACGAGGAAACGCAGCTCGCGCTGGCACGCTTTTTGCTCGCCAGGGGTGACAGTACATCCCTTGAGCAGGTGTTGTCACTGCTCGCGCCCCTGGTCCGCGAAGCGGAAACATCCGGCAGGATGGGCATCCAGATCGAGGCCCTCGCCCTTCACGCTCTCGCTCACTGGCGGTGCGGCGATCACGTAAGCGCCATGACCTCCCTCGAACGCGCCTTGCGCCTGGCCGAACCTGAAGGGTACATTCGCCTTTTCGTTGACCTGGGGCTTCCAGTGGCCCGGCTACTCCAGGAAGCCCGTTCCCGCGACGTAATGCCCGATTATGTCGAAACGCTGCTCGCGGCCTTCGGCGGCGACCCGTCTTCAGCAACCTCCACACAGCAAGCGTTGCCTGAGCCGCTTTCCCCTCGCGAGCAAGAGGTCTTGCGACTGCTCGCCGCCGGCCTCACCAACCACGAGATCGGTGAGAGCCTGGTCATTTCATCGGAAACGGCCAAGAAGCACGTCGGCAATATATGCGCCAAGCTCGGCGTCCGCAACCGCACCGAGGCCGTCGCCAGGGCCAGAGAGCTTAACCTGCTCAACTAGCCTCGCCGCTCCCCACACAATCAAGAATACCCATCCTCAGTACGCCATCCACCCCAGGCCGAGTACAATACCCCACTCGAATGCCCCGTTTGGGGCATCATCTTTTCGCGCCGTCCATTTACACTCAGAATCAAGAATGTGCCCAATAGGGCCTCAATAGAACGAAAGGGAGTTGCAACTATGGAAAGAATAGAAACTGTAATCGTTGGCGGCGGGCAAGCTGGACTGGCAACAAGCTACTATCTTACGCAAGCGGGGCACGAGCACGTTGTTCTGGAGCGGGCAGCCCAGGCGGGCAACGCCTGGCGCAATGGCCGCTGGGATTCCTTCACGCTGGTCACTCCCAACTGGACCTTCAAGATGCCCGGCGCGGAGTACGACGGCCCCGACCGCGGTGCCTATATGCCGCGTGACGAGGTCGTCTCATACTTCGAACGCTACATCGAGCGCTTCCAGGTGCCAATACGCTACAACACGGGCGTGCTCTCCATCCAGCCGCTGGATGGCAAAGGCTACAGGGTCCAAACCAGTGACCGTGTGATAGACGCGGATAACGTGGTAATAGCCACCGGCCTGGAGCAGTCGCCCAGGATCCCGCCGTTCGCCAGGAACATCTGGCCCGGCATTACTCAGATGCACAGCAGCGCATATCGCAATCCCCGGTCGCTCCCCTCCGGTGCGGTGCTGGTCGTCGGCAGCGCGCAATCGGGCTGCCAGATCGCCGAAGAGCTATATCTCGACGGCAGGCAAGTTTACCTCGCCACGGGAAGTGCGGGCCGAGCGCCTCGCCGCTATCGAGGCAAAGATACCTTCGAGTGGCTGATCCTGATACACTTCCTCGACATCACGCCCGACAAACTGCCCATGCCACGGGAGCATTTTGCGGCCCCGCATATCTCCGGCACAAAAGGCGGGCATACACTGAACCTGCACCGCTTCGCCCGCGACGGCGTGAAGCTCCTGGGCCACCTGCGAGGTGCCGACAACAACAAGCTCACATTCGCGCCCGATCTGAAAGAGAACCTGGCGAAATCTGATGGGTTCGAGATGCAGGTTCGCAAAATGGTGGACGAATACATCCAGGCGAACGGCCTCGACTTGCCGCCGGACGAGCTACCTCAACTGCGCGACGGCTACGAGCAACCGATCATCGAAGAGCTTGATCTGGCGGAGGCAGGCATCAGCACCATCATCTGGGCCACCGGCTACACCTTCGACTTCAGCCTGGTGAAGCTCCCCGTCTGCGACGCGGATGGCTTCCCCATACAGACGAGAGGCGTAACCAACTATGAGGGGCTTTACTTCGTAGGTATGCCCTGGATGCCCTCCCTGAAAACAGGCATCCTGGTGGGCGTTGGCGAATCCGCCCGGCACATCGCCTCCAACATAGTGGAGACCTACGCATACGCGAACAGGCGATAAGGCGGGTCACTTCAGCCACGAGGTAACAAAGCTACACAGAATAGAAATACCAGGGGATCCCCAGCAGGGCCTCACCGCCAAGCATCAACCCAAGCCCTATCAGAAACACGCCCAGCGGCACCACCAGCCGCCTGCCCCACGACGCGTTCTTCTCGGCCCACATCACCATCCCAAGCACCAGCATCCCGCCTATGCTACCCGCCACCCCAACGAGCATCAGCAGCATCATGGCCCAGCAGCACCCGACGCACGCGATCCCCTCGCGCACCCCCAGCAGCAAGGGCCATCTTCGCCACCTTCGCTCGTCCTCCACAGGGGCAAGCGAAGGTGGCGAGCACACACTGTGTATGGACAGGCGCTTCAGGGGCATGAACTGGTAGATCCCGGCAAGAACCAGCGCCATCGGACCGATCAGGCCACTTGCTTCCAGCGCCAACCCGAACGCCTGGAGGAGAGCTTGCAGAGCCAGGTGCGCGCCAATGCCGAAGGCCGTCCACACCAATACATAACCACCAAGCAGCAGGAAGATCGATCTCGCACGCGCTCCGGGGCCAGCTATCGCACCGGAGAATCGCCCCACGAGGGGCAGCACAGTTGGCAGCATCATAGCCACCACCATAAGAGCCCAACCCCCGGCGAAAAACGCCAGCGCCAACACACCGCTCTCTTGCGTACCCGCCGGACCTGCTACTGACGCGTGCCCTGCGTGGCCCATAGAGTGCCCAAGGGGCGACTGCTCCAGCGCGAACAACGAGAGCCAAGCCGCTATTATCAACCCGACCAGTACGATCAGCACCGGCCTTTGTGCGATACTATTCAGCTGGATAGCTCTCAATTGCCTCAATTGCATGGTACCTGCAACCTTTTCCCTATTATACCCGGGTACCCTGCATGACGGCTACAGCCACTCTCTCAGGCCGACGAGCGCGGGATGAAGTGGCAGGCGATCTTATGCTGCACCGGCTCGGTCTCGTATCCGTTCTCGCTGTGGTCGAGCAAATATTGCACCGCCCATTGGCCCATCTGGTAGTGCGGTAGCTCCATTGTCGAGAGCGGCGGGTAGAGCTGCGCCGCGATCAGCTCCAGGTTATCGAAGCCGATCACCGCCACGTCATCCGGGATCGACATTCCCAGCTTGCGCAGCGCATCGTACACGCCCATCGCCGTCAGATCGTTGAAGCAAAAGAGAGCGGTAGGCGGCTCCGCGAGGTGCATAAGCTCCATTGCGCAGCGATACCCGCCGCTGCTCTGGGTGGTCGCTCCATACTGGATAAGGCGGCTGTCGAATGGCACGTTGTAGGCTGCCAGCGCTCGCTTGTAACCCTCCAGGCGCTCCTGTTGCGCTGGCATGGGGTCCACATTGTTGATGAAACCGATCCGGCGGTGGCCTTTCTGCAGCAGCACCTCGGTGGCTGTCCTGGCACCCTGCACTTCGTCCGGCACCACCGATGGCAGCGAGCGGTCATCCACGTAGCAGTCAAGCAGCACTACCGGTGCCTGAGAGATCGACTGCGGCGGGGTGACGCTGTGATGGAACATTGTCGAGTAAATGATCCCCTCGACCTGCCGCGCCAGCAGCATCTCGATAGCGTCGCGCTCGATCTTGCTGTTGCGGCCCGTATTGAACAGCAGCACCATCTTATCGTTGGCCCAGGCCGCATCCTGCGCCCCTTTGACACTCTTCCAGGCAAGGGGAGTCGACACGAGCTCGTCCGAGACAAATCCATCGGAGATGAAGCCGATGGTGTGAGAGCGCCGAGAAATAAGCCCGCGAGCCATCGCGTTAGGTCGCCAGTTCAGTTCCCTTATGGCTACCCACACGCGATCCTTGGTCTCCTGCGGGATGCTGGTGTCCTGCACATCGTTCACGACGAACGACACAGTGGTTGGCGATACACCCGCCAGCCGGGCAACGTCCTGTATGGAAGGCTTCTTCAGCTTTGAGCGCCCCGGTTTGTCCGACATAACTATGTCTCAGGCGTGTCAGGAGGTCGGCCCGCAGGGCCTTCACGCCCACGCTGGCCTCAATCAATCTCCGTAACTAACTGGTTTGAACTCGCTAGCATAGCTCTAGCACGCCGCTTTGTCAAGTAGGCTTAAGAGTGTAAATAGGGCTTATGCGTGCTAATTCGCTGCCCCTCGCTAGTGAAGTGGCCACGCACGAAGAGTTGCCCGCCCGAGCTACAGCTACAGCCCGGCTACGCATGCGAACCTGATCTCGTTGGCCGTTCTGATTTAGCATGCATAAGCCCTAATTTACTCCTGATAACCTATTGACAAGACACTCCTCTGGTAGTATCATCCTAAAACGATTTACCAAACCCATCAGGGTCAACCCGTTGGTTGCAGGCGCAGTTGGGTAAGAGGGCTCTACCGTACTGCGACTTCCCTTGTTCGTGGTTGCTGAACGTTACCAGGATTGTCGCGTTGTGCCAGGCCATCTGCGTACCGGCCTATTGACGAGCCTGGTAGCACGATTCCGGCACACTACAGAGAAATAACGGTTGCGGCTGTCGCACACAGCGCACCTCCACTGGCAGCACTTGCGCATTATCGAATACAATACACGCTACCACGCGCGCGTGGCTCCATGCGGTCACCGTGCGGTTGTGGGCAGCCACCTTTCATAACTCATAGCCTGCCAACCACCAACCCGAATATGTGGCCCTAACGCAACCCAAAAGGAGGTGATTCTCGGCGAAGCTCTCAAGCATTCTGCAAAACGCTTAGCCACGCCTGATTTCGCGATCTGCAACTGAACTATTCGACAGGCCGCCGCCCGGACGCGGCGCATTCATGGGCAAAGTCCGGGCCCAGTATTGTGCAACGTAGTAAGTTGAACAGGAGGAAAGTCAATGAAGTCTACCAAGTATAGCTGGTTGGTAATCGTGATGATCTTTGCGACGCTCTTGCTGAGCGCCTGCGGCGGCGATGCTACCCCAACCACGGGCACGGCAGCAAACCCCACCGATACAGCGGGCTCCGTACAGGCAGCCGCCACGGATACGCCTGCCGCAGCCGCAGTACCGACCGATACGCCCGCTGCGGCTGCCGCGGGACCGACCGATACGGTCGAACCAACCGCCGTCTCCCTGGGCGATCCGAGTACGGCCAAAACCACAATTACCATCTGGCACTCGTGGGCCTCTGACTATCTCAGCCCCAAAGAGGCCATTTTCGCCGCATATGTACAGCAGCACCCGGATGTTGCCATCAAGCTGCTCAATGTATCTGACATCAGCACAAAAGCCCAGAACGCCGTACCCGCTGGCGTCGGCCCCGATATCATCGCCTGGGTAGACGACCAGATCGGCTCGAACGCGCTGGTAGGCGTGATCGATCCGCTCGACGGCATAGATGGCATCGACCAGGATTACTTGAAAGCCAACTATCCGGAAGTGGCCGTCAACGCCATGACCTATGACGGCAAGATTTACGGCCTGCCCGAAACGATGGAGGCGATCACCTTCATCTACAACAAGAAGCTGATCTCCGAAGACCAGCTGCCCAAGACCACCACCGAGCTGAAGCAGAAGATGGCCGATTACAACAACGCGAACGCCGGTATGTACTTCGCCGTGTGGGATCCCAACAACGCCTACTCCAACGCTCCCTGGTTCTACGGCGCTGGCGGTCAGTATGTGGACGACCAGGGTAACGCTCACCTCAATTCTTCCCAGGCCCTCGCTACGGCCCAGTTCATACGCAGCCTGCAAGGCCTTATGCCCAAGGATATCGACGGCAACACCGCGGACGCTCTGTTCAACGATGGCAAGGCAGCTATTGAGCTGACAGGCCCATGGCGCATCGCCGACCTGAAGAGCTCCGGCATGGACTTTGGGCTGGCTAAGATACCGATGGTTGACTTCGGTGACACCGGCCCGGCCCGCCCGTTCGTCGGCGTCAAGTGCCTCATGCTTGCCCACGGCAGCAAGAACGCCGACGTGGCCGCCGACATCATGAAGTTCTACACCTCCAGCGAGGAGTTGGAGACTATGGCCAAGGGCACAGGCGAGGTGCCGGCCGCCACCCAAGCCGCCAATGACCTCAGCAGCAATCCGGTGGTGGCAGGTTTCAACGCCCAGGCAGTAGACGGCGTGCCCCTGCCCAACACCCCCTTCATGGGTGCCCTCTGGGACCCGGCGGCCAAGGCCTACTCGGCCCTCTGGTCCGGCACGGACGATCCCCAGACTATCATGACAGCATCTCAGCAAGCAGCGACCTCCGCTCTTGCGAAGATGAAGTAGGTTGGTTATCGAAGGCAAGGATGCTGAACGCATCCTTGCCTTCCCTCTCATTCACATCACCGACTGTCCAATTTCGGAGGTAATGTTATGGCACGTGGCACTCCTGTTGTCGCTGCGGCGGTCGTAGCGCAAACGCAAGGCGTTAACCGCGAGAGGCGTAGGCTCTATACTATCTCCGCGGCCTACATCGGCCCTGCTATGCTCGGGATCTTTATTTTCAGTGTCATCCCGATCCTCTACACCCTCTTCACCTCGTTCACCAACCGCAACACCTTCCATTTCCCGGCGGCCCCCGATTTATTCGGCCCCCCCAAGACTGGGGCTTACACATTTATTGGCCTACAAAACTATGCCACCCTTTTCTGGGACTCCACCACCAGCACCTTCAACACCGATATTTTCTCGGTGCTGGCCAACACCGTCCTGTACGCCGTGGTGTGCGTGGGGCTCTTCTTCGCCGTTGGGCTTGGCCTGGCGCTCCTCCTGAGCAGCCCCTATGTTAAGCTCACCAGCCTCTTCCGCACGCTGATCATCGTGCCCTGGGCCGCGCCCGCGGTGCTCACCGCCCCCATCTGGAGGTTCTTTTTCAACAGCAACTTCGGCCCTATCGACCAGATTTTGCGCTCGATAGGCGTCGCCAACCCCCCTAACTGGCTGAGCGATCCCATATGGGCCTGGATCGGCGTTGTGCTCGTGAACCTCTGGCTGAGCTACCCCTTCTTCATGTTCGTCATCATGGGCGCCCTCACCACTGTGCCCGCCGACCTCTATGAAGCGGCTCGCATTGATGGCGCGGGCTGGTGGACCCAACTCTTCCGGATCACGCTGCCGATGATTCGTCCGGCGGTGGTCCCCGTTATCATTCTCAGCCTGATAACGACCTTCCAAATGTTCAACACAGTGTGGATCATCACTGCCGGAGGACCGTTCACGGCCATAGGCAAACCCGGCACCACGGAGTTCGTAATGCTCTATTCGTACCATTACGGCATTCAGCAGAATAACTTCGGCCTGATGAGCGCCTTCGCCGTGGTCCTGTTCATCCTACTATTTGCGATTACTATGTTGAACCTGCGCCTGACCAGTGCAAACAAAGGAGTGTCATAGCATGAGCAGCATCGAATCCACGCAAGCAGCAGCCAGGCCCACACCTACCCATTTAGCCAGCGTGCAAGCACAGGCTGATGCGCTACGGCGCAAGCAGCGCCAGCAGTTCGTCTGGAAAAGCATCCTGGCGCACATCGCCGTGGTGATCTTCCTGATCTTTGCGATCTTTCCGATCTACTTCCTTGTCACGGCTGCCTTCCGCCCCGGCCAGGGGTTGTACAGCACCAACCTTGAGCTGATCCCAAGCACCGTCACCCTCGACAACTTCGACTACATGCTCAACCACACTGCCATGCTCACCTGGCTGAAGAACAGCGTTATCGTGGCCAGCGCTACCACCGTGCTGAGCGTCTGCCTCGCCACCCCGGCCGCCTACGCCTTCTCGCGCTGGAACTTCCCCGGTCGGGGCGCGATCCTGAGCGTCATGCTTGCCCTACAGGCCTTCCCCGCGATCCTCGCCCTGATCGCCATCTTCGTTATCTTCAAAGAGTTCCACATGCTCGATACCCTGTGGGGGCTGGTGATCGCCTACGCCTCAGGAGGTCTCGTCTTCGCGATCTGGAACACCAAAGGCTACTTCGACACTATCCCAGTCGAGTTGGAGGAATCGGCCCGCGTGGATGGCGCGACCGCCACGCAAACCTTCCTGCGGGTTATCCTGCCTCTGGCCCGCCCCGTGATCGCCGTCACCGCCCTCCTCGGTTTCATGGCCGGGTGGGGCGAGTACATCACCGCTCAGACCGTGCTCTTCAACGAGGACAACTACACCTCGATGGTCGGCCTGATCGGCCTGCAAACGGACTACAGCAAACCGTGGGGCTGGTTTGCGGTTGGCGCGATTTTTGCTATGGTGCCTGTGATGGCCGTCTTCATGGCGCTCCAGAAGAACCTGGTTGGAGGGCTAACAGCGGGCGGCGTAAAAGGCTAAACCCAGGCCCAAAATCGTAGTTGTAGGGGCGAGGCATGCCTCGCCCTTTGCATGATCACCTGCTTTGAAATAAGCACCAACCCACAGCAGCAGACCCGGATAACCAGAGAGCATAAGTGAAGAACACCTCATTCCCCCCACGGCGCGGGCCGATCTCTATAATTCTATTGCTAATGGCGCTGTTGCTCGCCATGTTGCTCGCCGCGTGCGATAGCTCCACCGCCACGCCCACTCTCGTTCCTGCGCCTCCCACCGCCACCTTACCGCCCGTCGCGACGGTCCGACCATCCCCCACTTCCCCACCCGAGTTTGACCTGTTCCCAGGCGCTACGCCCACCGCCCCACCGGATAAAGCGGTCGCGCCACTGTGGGCGCGTGACGCCGTGCTCTACCAGATTTTCGTGCGCAACTTCACGCCCGAAGGCACCCTGGCGGCGGCCCAGAAGCGACTGCCCGACCTGAAAGATATGGGCATCAACCTTATATACCTGATGCCGATCCAGCCCACGGGCGAGGTGAATCGCAAAGGCAGCCTGGGCAGCCCTTACAGTATCGCCGACTACTACGCCATCGACCCGGCCCAGGGCACCGAGGCCGACCTGAAAGCCTTCGTTGACGCCGCACACGGCCTGGGCATGAAAGTGATCATGGACCTGGTCGCCAACCACACCGCCTGGGACAGCGTGCTGGCTAAAGAGCACCCCGACTGGTTCAAGCACGACGATGCGGGCAATTTCGTGTCGCCACAACCCGATTGGACCGACGTGATCCAGATCGACCACAGCAAGCCTGAGGTGCTTCAATACTTCATCGACATGACCACCCACTACGTGCAGGCCGAGGGCATCGATGGCTTCCGCTGCGACTACAGCACGGGGGTTCCCCTCGAATTCTGGGAGGCATGGCGGGCCGCCCTCAAGAGGGTCAACCCCGATCTCTTCCTTCTCTCGGAGAACGACGACGCGTCCCTTACGAAGGCGTTTGACGCCACCTACGACCAGGGTCTCTATAAGGATGTCGTGCCTGCGGTGCTGGGCAACAACCCCCACCGCCTGATGATCGACGCTGCCGCCAATTATGCCTCCAGCGGGCCGTACCTGCTGCAAACCCGCTTCTATGAAAACCACGACCACGACCGGGTGGCCGTCCCCTTCGAGCAGATGCCAATCGAGGCCCTGGAGGCCGCGAGCACCTACCTGCTGACCACCGATGGCATCCCCTTTATCGAAAACGGGCAGGAGGTTGGCATCACCCACACCATTTCCCTCTTCGATCCCGACCCTATCCAGTGGCAGCTTGGCAACCCCGACCTGCGCGAGCACTTCAAGAGCATCCTCGCCATCCGCAACGCCAACCCCGCCCTCCAACACGGCGACATAGTGGACGTTGGCACGATCGTGCCAGGTGTGGCTGCTTTCGTGCGCCGCACCGCCGACCAGCAGGTGCTGGTGGTGCTCAGCTTTGCCAAGGCCGACGCCCACGCGACGCTCGACCCCTCGCTGGCCCGGCACAAAGGCAAAGACCTCGTAACAGGAGATACGGTCGATCTGAGCGCCGGTCTCGATATGACCCCCTGGTCATGGCGCATTATCGAGCTTCTTAAGTAACATTCAGCTATTCAGCCTGCCCACCACAAACCAGGAGCGCCGCCAATGAGCACCGGCAACCTCAGCCTCGAAGCCGCTCGCCGCCTGCGCGGCGGCAATCTGCCTCACGTCCCGCCACCCTCCTCCCCCATTTCCACACGGGTGCGCCTCACCCTCGATGCCCCTTCGGACGCTGCCCCTGAGGTCATCGTCACCGACCCGCGCCGCGAGCACGGCTGGAGGGTGGCCCTCTCGTGGAGCCAGGATCGATGGCTGGCAGACATCTTGCTACCGCAAGAGCCTACCGTGATCACCTACTATTTCGTATTGCGCGACGGCTCGACAATCCGCGAGCGCCATCAGGTCGAGGGGGAGGTCGAAATGCTCTACCGCGTCTGGGCGGAGCGCGATTTCCAGATCGCCGTGTACGATCCGAACAACACCGTGCCCTCCTGGCTCCCCGGCACCATCTTCTACGAGATATTCCCCGATCGTTTCGCGAAGGGCGACCCCGGCACCGCTAAAGGCGTCGATGCCGAGGGGAACGAGGTTCCTTACATCGACTGGAACGAGCAGCCACACCACCCGCCCAGGGGCACCGATTTCTTCGGCGGAGACCTGCGCGGCGTCATCAACAAGCTCGACTACATAGCTGATCTGGGCATGACCTGCATCTACTTCACCCCCATCTTCGCCTCCCCCAGCAACCACCGCTACGACGCCATAGATTACACCCTGATAGACCCGCGCCTCGGCACGGAAGACGACCTGCGTGAGCTGATCCGAGAAGCAGACAGGCGCGGCATCCGCGTGCTGCTGGACGGAGTCTTCAACCATTGCTCCGACCGCAGCGTCTACTTCAAGGAAGCCCAGCGCAGCAAAGAATCGCCCTATTACCGCTGGTTCGACTTTCTGCACTGGCCCGACAGGTGGGTCGGCTGGCTGGGCTCGCGCAACAGGCTCAGCATACCCGGCCTACCCCACATGCCTGAGTTCGTCGAATGCCCGGAGGTCGAGCACTTCTTCTACGGCGAAGGGGGCATCGCCCAGCGCTGGCTGGCTCTCGGCACGGCGGGCTGGCGCACGGACGTCACACCATGGATCACCGACGAGTTCTGGAGGCGCTTCCGCCGGGCCGTGCGCCGCGCCCACCCCCAAGCCTACCTGGTGGCCGAGGACTGGGCCAACGCCCCCCAGCGCCTGGTAGGCGACAGCTTCGACGCGGTCATGAACTATCGCTTCGGCTACAGCGTGCTCGGCTTCGCGAACGGCAAGTTGAGCCCCGCCGAACTTGACGACCGCCTCGAAACGCGCCGCCGCAACTCGCCGCCCGCTTCATTCCACGCCCAGATGAACATCCTCGGCTCGCATGACACGCCCCGCATCCTCAACAGGCTTGAGGGCCACAAAGAGCGCGTGATCTTCGCCGCTGCCCTCCAGATGGCCTACCCTGGCGCGCCCATGATCTACTACGGCGACGAGGCAGGTATTGATGGCTCCTACGCCGAAGATGGCCGCCGCCCATACCCCTGGGGCCATGAAGACCTCGAACTCCTGGACTTCTACCGTACGGCTGCCAACGCCCGCCGCCACAGCCCCGCCCTCAGCAAGGGCGATGTTACTACCGCCTGGATCGACGACCTGGGCGGCTACGGCTTCGTACGCTCCTACGAGGGCGAGCGTGTGCTCGCCCTATTCAATAACGGCAGCCGCCCATTAATGGCCGCGATCCCGGTTGGCGCGGAGATCGAGGAAGGCGAATCGCCCGACCTCCTGTCGCACCTGCCCACCGCGCATGTAGCCGGCGGAGTGCTCCAGGCGACCATCCCACCCCTGGGCGCAGGCTGGTTCCAACTCTCAAAATCGTGACATCAAGGCTCACTGAGAGGCTTGCCGAACGGTTTTCAACTGAAGGAGAACAACATGGACGACATGAACGACAACCACAGCGCCGAATCACAAGAAGGACAACCCCAAGACAAACCTAAAGAAGACCTCCCCGCCGCCACCCTGATCGGGGCCAACATCGCAGGCATCAACGCCGGCCCCTGGGAGGGGGCAATTGCCGCGCCCGCGGCCAATGCTGCCGAGGAAGAAATCGAGCAGGCCAAAGGGGCTAGCGAAGAGGAAGAGGAAGAGGAAGACCTGGGCCCGATTGACGTGGACGCCCTCGCCCAATTCGCGAGCGACGAAGAAAAGAGCCCCAACCAGGATATGCCCACAGGCCAGGGCGGCCCTGATCCGGCAAAAGGCTAGCGCTCTATGTCCAGGAAGCGTCTGGCGCTTGGTGCGTAATCACAGCTACTAGGTCCTGGTCATATATTCACGGCCGTGATCTTCCACTCCCTCCGCCACCAAAACTGCAGCCTGGAAAGAAAGAGTTAGCAACAATCTTGGAGGTCTGACCCCTGGTGGCGTTGTTGTTCGGCAGAAAGTAGGGCTTGTTGGTAGGCGGTACACACTCTCCGGCTGGTGGGGTGCTACATGCGTACCCTCCTAGCACGTTGTGTGAGTAAGCTGTCTCTACATACTCGTAGAATGTTGAGCCAACCGCCACGTCCTCGAATGTGTTGGTTGGTGGGTTCTTAAGCGTCCACCCCACAGCCTCCACAGCAGCCAGCACGTCTATCTTGGCTATCTGCCCTCTGGTAGCGTTGGAGTTGGGCCGGAAGTACGCTCGGTGCTCCTCGTCGCAAGGCTCTCCCACTCCACCGCACGCATATCCGCCTATGATCCCTCTGGAAGCCATCCTCTCCACATACTGG
This sequence comes from uncultured Chloroflexia bacterium, assembly GCA_963797095.1. Taxonomy (GTDB): domain Bacteria; phylum Chloroflexota; class Chloroflexia; order QHBQ01; family JADMIH01; genus JADMIH01. The sequence continues at coordinate 875,289 of CAWCNY010000003.1, forward strand.
TAGAAGGTCGAGCCTATTGCAACATCCGTGAAGGTCTGGTTGGTATGTTCCTCAGAGAACCCCGCTGCCAGTGACACTATCTTGGATAGCTGCCCACGCGTGACGTTGGTTTGTGGGCGGAAGCAGGGATTACCCGTCTCGCACCCCTCCGAATATCCTGAAATGATACCCATACAAGCCATGCACTTGATGTAGTTGTAGAATGTCGAGCCTTCACGCACGTCCGTAAACTGGATCGCACAGGCGGTTGGCGTGGGCGTGCTGGTGATAGCAGGTATTGTAGGTGTACTGGTACCGGTCGCACTTTGGGTCCAGGTCGGAGTAGAGGTAAAAGCAGGTGTAGACGTAGACGTAGACGTAGACGTAAACGTGGCTGGGGCTGTGGGTGTTTGAGTAGGAGCGCTGGTCGCTGTTGTAGCCGAAGTGGGTACTTGGGTTGGAGAGGAAGTAATTGTAGGGGTGGTGCTTGTACACACATTTGAGTACCTCAGCACCAACGTCCCGCCCGGATCTTGATAGCCAACCGCCCATACATCCGTGGCGGATGCAACTGCGATGCCATGCAACCCATTACCCGCACTCCCTGGAGAAGGGCTGGAGGAGACTGACCACGCGCTACCATCCCAGTGCAGGATCATGGTGCCGTAGACACTACTGCCCGTGTACTCACCCACAGCCCATATATCGGTCGCCGAAAGTGCATGCACACGATGCAGGAAATTGTGCGTTACTCCTGGGCTGGGACTGGCGATAATCGTCCATACACTGCCATCCCAGTGCTCGACTAGGGTGCGATCCTGGTCACCGGAAAGTTCATCACCTTCGCCTACCGCCCATACGTCATCGCTCGCCACCGCGTCCACCCCCTCGAGCACGCTGGAATACCCTCCAAGGTTGGGGCTGGCCACAGCGTTCCACTGCGTCCCATCCCAGCGCATAGTAAGCGTTTGACCTGCACAACAACCCCCGTCATACGAAATACCGGCAGCCCACAAATCGTTCGACGCAATAGCCGCGACCCCAAGCAGCACGTTTTCATAATCCAAGGGGTTGGGGCTTGGCACCGTATTCCATTGGGTGCCGTCCCAGTGTATGGTGCCCGTAGCTACGATACCGCCTACCGCCCACACGTCGTTGCCCGAGATAGCCGCGACATCGGCAAGCGGTGGTGTTGTCTCAGGTGCAGCTACTATGCCCCAACTCGTCCCATCCCAATGCAATATCAGACCCTCCCCGTAGTCTACGATCAAGCCATGCTCTCCAACGGCCCATACGTCATTTGACGCCACGGCGGTAACCGCCCGCAGCACATTAGTGTAGTCGGCTGTGTTAGGGCTGTCTATCGTGTTCCACTGAGCGCCGTCCCAATGAATGGTAAATGTATTATCCCCATTTAGGACCTCATAGTACCCGACAGCCCATATATCGTTCGGCGCGATCACGGCCACATCGGTTAGATTGTTAAAGGTTCCCTCATGATTTGGACTCGACACTACGCGCCAGCTAAGGCCGCAATCAGGTGTAGCTGTGGCGGGAATGACGGTAGGTGTTTGGCAATCTCCGCCATAATGTATGGTGAGCGTGTGCGTCCCGTTGATATCTTCGAATTCACCGACGGCCCAGATATCTTGCCCATTCAGTGCGGCCACACCGAGCAATTGATTGGAGGTTGAGCCAGGCACATTGGGACTCGGAACTATTACCCACTGAGTGCCATCCCAATGCTCCACCAGGATACCAGATGAGCCGCCGCTCCCATCGTAACCTACAGCCCAGATATCTCCCGACGATACGGCGGAGAGGGATCGGAGGTCCTTGTTCGCATCATCGGGGCTTTCAACCTGGGACCATTGTGTACCATCCCAATGAATTACAAGGGCCTGGTGCGGGCTGGCCGTGTCTGAGTAATAGCCAACAGCCCAGGCGTCGTCTGCTGATATAGAGTCCACAGCATAAAGGTAGTTATGGTCGTCGCTTGTGCCGGGGGTGGGACTTGCGACATGGCTCCAAATACTGCCGTCCCAATGAAGGGTAGCAGTCAGATAGTTACTTTCTGTCCCACAGCAGTAGACGCCTACCGCCCACACATCCGCCGATCCTGAGGCTGACACCCCATACAGAATGCCCGCACTTTGCCCGAAGTCAGGGACAACCACATTGTTCCATTGCGAACCATCCCAATGTATCGTCAGGAAAGATTCATGACTTCCGTCCGAAGAAAAACCAACAGCCCACACATCGCTTGCTGAAATGGCTTTAACTGCCAAGAGTTGGTTCGCGTAGCTTCCAGGATTGGGGCTTGGTGTCCAACCCCAGGACGTGCCATCCCGGTGCAAAACGAGGGTCGAGCCACCCTGCAAACCGACTGCCCAGGCATCGTCGGCAGACAGAGCGCTCACTCCGCTTAGCAAGCCCGCCACTGAACCGGGAGTTATGGACCACTGAGTGCCATCCCAATGGTCTATGAGCGTGCCGCCATCGACGCCTGCGCCGTAACCTACGGCCCATACATCGTCAGCCGACGTTGCAGTAACGGATTTCAGGTGATCATGGCTTGCAGTAAAATCGGGGCTGGGCACTATCGAGGCAGTGGGTGTACATGTGGCCAAAGGAATGATGTCATCGGTCCAAAGGCTTGACGAGCTGGCTTTGTTTACAGCTCCCACATCTGCCCCAGCGAGCGCCGTCCCCGCCATAACCCCATCTATAACGAATATTACGAGACAAAGAAACGCGAGCGGCTCATAGCCGCCATATTGCTTTCGATGATTCATAATCTTCTTCCCTAGCTCCCTTGCCAGAACGCATTACAGGACGCAAGTCATTGCTCGCCACTCGTCCTTGTAAGCACGCCATTAGAGCAGCCCTTATTGGGGCGGGTGGAAACCATAATCTCGTGGGCATTAAACCACAAAAATATGTGATTAGCAACACATCCTGTCGAGTCTACGTGCCACATCCCCACATTGCTTTGTATACATACCTTCTGCACGTGAAATATCCTGCCAAGGGGTGTATAGTAAGGAGAACGTACTCGCATCTGAAAGGCGCACAAAGGAGAGCAACCATGATAGCAGACGATGTACGAAGCTCCACACCAGACGCCCCCACAGGCCGGAACGAATACCCCTTCCTCGTAGCGGGCGAGTGGCGCACAGGCACTCCCTACACAGTGCGCTGCCCCTACGACGGCGAGCCGGTGGCAAAGGTGCACCGCGCCGGGCCTGACGACCTGGAACAGGCCACCCAACCAGCGGTCAGCTCGTTCGCCACCACCCGCAAGATAGCCGCCCACCAGAGAGCCACCATCCTGCGCAAGGTGGCCGAAGCGATAGCAGCCGGCCAGGAAGAACTGGCCCGCACCATCGCCCTGGAAGCGGGCAAGCCTATCAAGCTGGCCCGTCTCGAAGTAAGCCGAGCGGTCGATGTGTTCGCGGTGGCCTCCGAAGAGGCGAGCCGCTTCCGGGACGAGCTATTGCATCTCGATGCCCTGCCGGGCGGCGAGAGGCGCGAGGCAATGGTCAAGCGCTTCCCGGTCGGCCCCGTGGCCGCCATCACCCCCTTCAACTTCCCCCTCCTCCTCTCGGCCCACAAGGTCGCCCCCGCAATCGCGGCGGGCTGCCCCCTGGTCCACAAACCCGCCTCCCAGACCCCCATCTCCGCCCTCAAGCTGGCCGAGATCGTGCTCGGCTGCGGCTGGCCCGTAGACGCCTTCAGCGTGCTGCCCCTGAGCAGCGCCGACGCCGCTCCCCTGGCCGAGGACGACCGCTTCAAGCTCCTCACCTTCACAGGCTCCCCAACGGTCGGCTGGGACCTCAAGAAGCGCTCAGGGGCCAAGAAAGTCACCCTCGAACTTGGCGGCAACGCGGGCGTGATCGTCCACTCCGACGCCGACCTGGCCTATGCCGCCGAACGCTGCTCAGCAGGCGGCTACTCCTACGCCGGGCAAAGCTGCATCAGCGTGCAGCGCATCTTCGTCCACCAGGACGTGTACGACCGCTTCCTCGCTGAGTTCGTGCCCAGGGTGCGCGCCCTCAAGGTGGGCCACCCCCTCGACGAAACCGCCGACCTCGCCTCCCTGATCACCGAGAGCGACGCCAAACGCGTGGGCGAGTGGCTGGATGAAGCGCGCTCCGCCGGGGCCGAGTGCCTGACGGGCGGCTCGTTCGAGCGCGGCGTCATGCAGCCGACCGTGGTAGCCAAAGCCGGGCCCGAGCTACGCATTAACCGCAACGAGGTCTTCGCGCCCCTGGTCACGGTCCAGCCCTACGCCGACTTCAACGAAGCGCTCAGCGCAGTCAACGACAGCAAGTACGGCTTGCAGGCTGGCCTCTTCACCAACGACGTTAAGCGCATTTTCCACGCTTACGATCAGCTTGAGGTGGGCGGCCTGATGGTCAACGAGATACCTACCTGGCGCATCGACAGCATGCCCTACGGCGGCGTCAAGGCGTCGGGCTTCGGGCGCGAAGGCCTCAAGTACGCCATCGAAGAGATGACCGAGCCTAAGCTGATGGTGATCAACCTATACTCACCATCCAGTTAATGCCGAACCTGTCCATAAGCCAGCCAACTTCGGCTCCCGACGGCTGGCTGGTCAGCGGCATCTTGATCTTGCCTCCCTCGGCAAGGCCGTTGAAGATCTCGGTGAGCCGAGCTTTGTCCGTGCCTCCCACGGCGAGAGCCATGTTATCGCCCACCGTGGGAGGGAAGTTCGGATGGCCGTCCACGCCGATGATGAGCACCCCCGCCGCTTCGAGCCGCCAATAGACGATCCGATCCTCTGGACCCGTTTGCAGGTCGAGATTGCCACCCAGCACTCTCTGATAAAACTCCATCGCCTCGCGGGCCTGCCCCTGAAAGTTGATATATGGGCTTACCTGAATATCGCGCATTGTGTGTAGCTCCTCAATCTATAATCTCTTGCCGGATCGAAATGCAGCCCTCCCAGGTTCCGAGGCGCTTTGCGCCTCTCCGTCTTACGTGCTGTGGGAGGAGCGCTCCCCGTCACACGTGCCTGGTTTCGTCCGTCAATATTATGACGAAACATACCAAACAAATGTGACTGGCAACTATGGGAGATATGACCAATGCACGAGAGTGTGGACCAACACCAGTGGCTCGCCGAGCAATTCGAGGCCAACCGCTCCCGCCTGCGGGCCGTGGCCTACCGGATGCTCGGCTCTCTCAGCGAGGCCGACGACGCCGTGCAGGAGTCCTGGCTCCGTCTCAGCCGCGCCGGAACCGGCGAAGTCCAAAACCTGCCGGGCTGGCTGACGACGGTAGTGGCGCGGGTGTGCCTCGATATGCTCCGCTCGCGCAAGTCGCGCCGCGAAGAGCCTCTTGACGCGCACTTGCCCCGCATACCCGAGCCGATCGTGAGCCTGGTGGACCGCGAGGACGAGAGTGACCCTGAGCACCAGGTGTTGCTGGCCAACTCGGTCGGGCTGGCCCTCCTGGTGGTGCTCGAAGTGCTGGCCCCCGCCGAGCGGCTCGCCTTCGTGCTGCACGATATGTTCGGCGTGCCTTTTGACGAGATCGCCCCCATCGTGGGGCGCTCCGCGACGGCGGCCAGGCAGCTCGCCAGCCGTGCCCGCCGCCGGGTGCGCGGCGCAGATGCCGTTCCCGATGCCGACCTCGCCCACCAGCGAAAAGTGGTCGATGCATTCCTCGCCGCCGCCCGTGGGGGCGACTTCGAGGCGCTGCTAGCGGTACTCGACCCCAACGTCCTCGTGCGTGCCGACCGTAGCGCAGGGCCGGCGGGCACGTACAGGGAAATACGCGGCGCGCAGGCCGTGGCGAAAGAGGCGCTCAGCTTCTCGCGCTTTGCCCCCTTCGCGCAGCCTGCCCTCGTAAACGGGGCGGCAGGCGTGGTGGCCTCTGCCAACGGGCGCATCTACTCGGTGATGGGCTTCACGATCAGGCAGGGTAAGATCGTCGAAATCGACATCCTCGCGGACCCCGACCGCCTTCGCCGTCTTGCCCTGGAGATCCTCAACGAGTGATCCTCACTATCCCTCTCGAACCCGATATCTTACTCTCGCTGCGGAAGCAAGTAGGAAGAGGGCAGCCAGCTGATTGGACGCAGAGAATTGACGGAAGAAGCGTGGCGCGTCATCGAGCTGCGGCTGCGCACTCCACGGGCTTCCAGGCATCCTCCTGTCTGCCGGGCAGGCTAACGGCTCGAGCAAGGATATTTTCGTGCGCTTGCAATGTGCTATACTGGAGGTAAGGCGCCGGCTCAGATGGCCGGTGGGGTCTCATGTGAGGCAACGAGTCTGAGGATGGGTGCCGGACGAACGTAGGTAGCACGCCTCCGTGCGAGGGCACAATTACAATAAGGAATACACCATGAAGCGACCTGTTGGTGTCACCATCCTCGCGGTCATCGCCATCATCTATGGCATCTTCAGTCTGCTCCTAGCCTTCCTGGGAGTGATCGGGATAGGTCTTGAAGCCTCCGGTTTGGCTACTGCGGCTATCAAGTACGAAGTTGGGACCCTTGCATACGCGGCGATATCGGATGCCATCCTTGGCATCCTCTACCTCGTCTTCGGTATTGGCGCCTTCAGGCTGAAGGGCTGGGCCTGGACAACGGGCATCGTCGCGCTCGTGCTGGATGTTGTCCGGCACATTGTTGGGTACGTGATCTCGGGATTCGGTGCCTTCTCGATCATCACCGGCGTGATTGCCCTCCTGCTGATCTGGTATCTCTTCCGCCCGAACGTACGCGCCGCTTTCGGAGAGGCAGCCTAGCCTCCTCATCTTGGCGGTGTACCACGCACATGCAGCAGCGCGGCGGACGTGGGCGACCGCGGATGGGTCCCGAGCGCCCTGAGCGCTGCATCGAACGAGCCTGTCTTGTGAGCAGGCTTGCGTAGCTCTGCTTTACAATAGCAGGTAGGGCTATGTCAACGTTCGGAAATCGACATGGGAGGTATCCGACTATGAGCCAAACCGCTCGTCCATCGACCCCCAGCCCCGTATGGGTGGCCATCCGTAAGTTTATCGTCGTCCTGGACGTAGTGGCGGGGGTGATCGTGGGGGCCCTGCTGGCATTAGTCACGGGCATTCTGCTGGTCGCCGCCCAGATCCATGCCATGCAAACGACAGTCAATGGCTGGAGTATCACCATGATCTGTGGCAAGGCCGGCAACGGTATCCTGGTGCGCGCCGCTTGCGCCCTGACCCTCCCCATGGTCAACCTGCCGGCAGAGGCGGTGTACTATACAACGACTGTGGATGGTGCCGATCATACGCTCACTGGAGCGCATGACTACCTTTTGCACTTCCCTCCGGGAGGGCTGCCGCCCAATAATGCCTTCTGGTCGCTGACCATGACCGACAGGGAGGGGCACCTGGTGGCCAATCCGTCCAACCGCTACAGCGTCGGCGACCGGTCGGGGCTGGTGCCCAATGCCGACGGCTCCATTGACATCTACATCCAGACCGCCGCCCCGGCCGATCACACGGCGAACTGGCTTCCGTCCCCGAGCGGGAACTTCAAGCTCTGGCTCCGCGTCTATCAGCCTGGCGAGGCCATCTTGAACGGCACGTACCAGGTGCCGCCTGTCGTGGAGGTGCAGTGATGGCGAATGGGCACAACAACGACACGATAAGCCAGGAGAGCGCAACAGCGTCCACTTCCTCCACTTCCTCCACTTCCTCCCCGGCAGTCAAGGCCAGAAGCAGGTGGAAGGCCCACCCCCACCTGCTCATATTCGCCGTGACCGTCCTGGTGGTATGGGGAGTCGGCGCCTACGCTTGCACCTACTTCATTCCGCGTCTCTGGTACAACGGGGTGGAGAACGCCGTCCTCGACCACGGCCTCGGCGAAACGGGCTCCCCTGGCATTCCCATCAATACGCTCTATACGATGCCGACCCTTGCCACGCCCTCGCAATCCAACTCGTTGGAGAGCACAGGCAACCGCGACACGCTCTACACCGCTGGCTTGCTCGATTTGAGCACCGGACCGGAGGTGTTGCACGTACCGGACATGGCTGGCCGCTACTACGCCGTCCAGTTTACCGACCCGTGGGGCACTGACTTCGCCTATGTGGGCCGGCGCACTACCGGGACACAGGCCGGTGACTATCTCATTACCGGGCTGGGCTGGAAGGGCACGGTGCCGGCCGGGATCACGCAGATCGTCTCGCCGGACAACACGGTGTTGCTGATCGGGCGCACGCTCGTAGAAAGTGACAGCGACCTCGCCACCGCCTATGGGCTGGCGAAGCAGATACAGATAACCCCACTGAGTCAGTGGCAGCCCGGCCAATAGCACGCCACCGGCATGGCGTCTCTCGCTGACGCCGTATGAACTGCCTGAGGGCGTGTCCTAGGCTGGTCGCGTTTGGTCCTCGCCCACGCCTGAGAGGGGTGGAGTTATGAAACGCGCTCTCTCCCTCAAAAAGGCAAAATGGCGGCAGAACCGCCATTTTGCCTTTTTGAGAAAGCCCTTACTCTTACTTGAGTGTGTCGTTAGAGTCGTTTTGTGCGTCTGCGAGGGCGTCGTTGACACTCTTGGTGCCGGTGATCGCTGCCTGTAGGTCCTGGTAGATGATGTCGCGCACCTGCTGGTACGATCCCACTTTCGGCTCGGCGGCTGTGGCGTATTGCAGGTTATCGAACGAAGCCTTAAGGCGAGGCTCTTCGGTCCACGTATCCTTCAAGGCCTGGTTGTTCGCCGCCGATTTGTTCAGAGGGAGATAGCCGCTGATCGCGGCCCAGCGCGCGCTCTGGTCGGGCGATGTAAACCACTTGACGAACGACCATGCCGCTTGCTCGCGCTCAGGCGTAGTCTTGTACATCAGGATATTCCCGCCGTACAGCGTCGTCACGGGGGTGCTCACATCCGAGCCGTGCGGGATCACGGTGCCCGTCCAGTTGAAGTCGTAGTCGGGGTTGTCCTTCGGATAGTAGCTCTTGATGTAGGACACCGAGGTGCTGGACGATATGATGAAGGCGCACTTCTGGTTGGCAAAGTCGATCTCGTACTGGAACTTGCCCGGCTCGGTGGCGAGGAAGGACCCATCGTTCACCCCGTCGGCCAGCATCTGAAGCTGTGCCTGGGCCTGTGGGTTATTGAAGGTGAAGGTCAACTCCTTGGGGTCCATGATCGTGCCGCCACGGCTGTAGACGCCCGCTATGAACTCGGACGTGCCTGCCTCAAACTCGTAACCGTAGATCCCATCGTCGGGTTTGGCGACTGCTTTGGAGTCGGCCACAAACTCGTCCCAGGTTGCGGGAGGCTTGTCGATGCCAGCTGCCTTCAGCAGGTCCGCGTTGTACCAGAGCATAGGCATGCTCTTGGTGAACGGGAAGCTCCACATCTTGTTGTCGAGGGCCGGGTACATATTGGTCTTGATGAAGGCCGGGAAGAAGTCGGCCAGTTGGCTGTCGGTGAAGCCGTTGGGGCTGTTCAGGAAGTCGTCGAACGGCACGCTGAGGCCAGAATTGACGAAACCGGGCAGCCAGTTCTCATAGCCAACCGTCAGGTCGGGCAGCTCCCCTCCCGCGCCCGCCGCCTGCACCGCCTTCAACAGGTCGTCGTAGTTGTTCTTGAACTCAGGTATGACCGTGATGCCTGGGTGAGTACTGTTGAACTCGTCCACCAGAGCGTTGAGAGCATCCTGGTTGGCGCGGCTCTGGGTGTGCCAGAAGTGGACCTCGACGTTGTTGAAGGTCTTGTACTTTTCCTTCGCCTGGAATGTGCCAAGCTGGCTCAGAAGCACATCGTAGGGGGCATCGTTCTCAGGGTGAAGCTCGAACACCGCCCGCTCGAAATACTGCACTGTATAGGTCTTGCCATCCAGGTCGCTCTTCTCCTGGAACTCGTCGGAGATTGGGTAGCCCTGCTGCGCCAGCCCTCCCTGGCTGTTCCAGTAGTCAAGGAACTTGCCGCCCACCGTGTGGCCCGTCTGGTCGAATTTCTGAGCGTTGGCATCGGTGTTCACCTTCTGGTCGGGAGCGCCGTCGGGGTATTTCGCCTTGTAGCGATAGGTGCCAAGCTGGCTTAGAAGCACGTCGTTCGGAGGCGTGTTCTCAGGGTGTTTCTCGAACACGGCCCTCTCGAAATACTGGACTGTGTACGACTTGCCATCCAGGTCCGACACCTCGTTGAACTCGTCGGAGATCGGGTAGCCCTGCTGCGCCAGCCCGCCGTGCTCCTGCCAGTAGGTGTAAAAAGCACCGCTGACCGTGTGGTCGGTCTCGGTAAAGAGATGGGAATCATCGGCTGCACGACTCGGCCTGGATGTCCCGCCGATCAAGCCCAATAGCGTCAGGACAATGACCAGGCTGGTCGTGACTCGTAGCATATTGCGTTTCATCTTTGTTTGCTTCCTCCTCAATTTGAACTAACAAATAGTGGTTTCAGGTTGACCCTTGGTTCATGGCGGGGGTGTCCCAAGCGTTGTTTTCCTCCTTTCACGTATCACGTATCACGTATCACGTATCACGTATCACGTATCACGTATCACGTATCACGTATCACGTATCACAAACGTCAGCCGCGGATGCCACTGCGGGCTATGCCCTCCACGAAATAGCGTTGGGCCATGATATAGATCGCGACAATAGGGAGAGCAGTGAAGGCCGAGGCTGCCATAAGCAGGTGCCAATCGGTGGGCCTATCGGCGGAAACGAAGTTGGAGAGACCAACCTGCACTACCTGCATATCGGGGTTCTGAATGACGATGAGAGGCCATAGCAGCGCGTTCCAGCTTCCCACGAAGCTGAACAGCCCCGCGGTGATCAGGGCTGGCCGGGCAAGTGGCATGGCGATGCGCCACAGGTAGCGCAACCGCCCCGCCCCGTCCAGTTGCGCCGACTCCCAGAGGTCGCTGGGGAGCGAGGCGAAGAACTGGCGCAGGAGAAAGATGTTGAACGCGCTGGCGGTCCAGGGCACGATGAGGGCGGGATATTGGTTGTACCAGTTCAGGTTCTTGACGATCACGAAGTTGGGTATATAGCCCGCCTCATACGGGATCATCATAGTGGCAAGGATCAGGATGAAGATGACGTTTTTGCCGGGGAAATCGATGGTGGCGAAGGCGTAGCCCGCCAGCACGGAGGTGATCAGCACGCCCAGCGTGACGGCGCTCGCCACCAGTATGGTGTTGAGGAAATAGCGGGCAAAAGGCGCGCTATTCCACGCCTCAACGTAATTGCCGAACTGCCAGGAGGGGATCAGAGTTTTCCAGATCTCGGTGCCCGTCGGGTAGCCGGAGGCTTCCTGCAACGTCTTGAGCGAGGTGATTATCATCCATAAGAACGGGAATACCACCACGATAGCCCCGATGCTCAGGATGACGTAGGTGAGCCAGTCGCCGCGCGGCGGCGCGCCACCTGCGTATTCCTCGCGCTCGCGAATCTCACGGGCGGTGCGGCCTCGCACCTCCAACTCTTCGGCCATATTGGTTGCGTTAGTGCCAATTGCTTCCAAAACCTTGATTGCCTCCGGAAAAAGTTAGTAGACCTAATAATGCACGCGGCTGCCAAGCAGGCGTGTTTGCGCTACAGTGAGCACCAGTATCATCACGAAAAGTACAATCGCTATAGTGGAGGCGTAGCCGAGGCCGAGATTGCTGTAGGAGAAGGCAGCTTTGTAGAAGTAGAGTGTAAGCACAGATGTAGTGTTCTGTGGCCCTCCCGACCCGATCGGGATGCTCGTGCTGAATATCGGAGTGAACGATTGAAACGCGCCGATAGTGCTGACGATCAGCAGGAAGTAGGTGGTGGGGCTGAGCAGGGGCCAGGTGATGTTGCGGAACGTTTGCCACGCCCCGGCTCCATCCACGCGGGCCGCCTCGTAAAGCTCGCGCGGGATGTTGTTGAGGCCCGCGAGGAAGACCACGCTGTTGAACCCAACCAGGCTCCAGACGGCCAGGGTGATGATCGTGACGAGGGAGAGGCTGGGGCCGGTCGCCCAGGCGGGCCAGACCGGCCCGTGGGGCGCGAATATAAGCTGGAATATACCCCTCGGTTCTTCGAGCCATCGCACGCTTCCCAGACCTACGCTGTTCAGGAGGGCATTGGCGAGGCCGCCGGGGGTCTTGCCCAGAGGAGAGCGAAAGATCCACTGCCACACCGTGCCAGCCACCACCAGGGAAGTGATGTAAGGGAGAAAATAGATGGTGCGGAAGAATGTGCGCCGCTTGGTTATGCGCTGCAACAGCAAGGCTATCACCAGTGAGATGCCCAGCCCGAAGATTATCGTGCCGCCCGCATACCAGAGCGTGTTGGCTAATGACTGCCAGAAAACACGGTCGTGTATCAGCCGGTCGTAATTTTGCCCACCGACATACCATTGTGGCAGGGGCATCAGGCCCACTGGCACCGAAAATTTAAAGAAGCTCAGAAGCAGCGCGTAAATTATCGGGAAGAAGTGGAAGACGGCCAGTATGACCACTGCCGGAAGTATAAAGATATATCCGGTTAGTGCCTCACGCAATCGTTTCGTGCTTCGTTTTTGCTTCGGTAGAGTGTCTCGCTGCGAGGTGGCAGAATAGGGTATGTTCATAACAGAACAAGGGTCCTCAATTTTCCATGCCCCAAAGCATATCTTTCGGCCTTTTCCAGGGTATTATGGACTTGTTAACAGCGTGTTAACGATTTAAGTTAGACGTTTATTATAGTAATCGATCTGTTTGCCGTATCATACAGGCGAAAGTCCATAATTCGGGAATCCAGAGACCCAAAACCAACGATACAGGTCTCTATTACCCTGGACGGCAGGCCCATTGACCGCATTTTGCAGGGTACACTCTAGCACAAGAGCACAAACCTGTCAATGAAACATCGGAATGGTAAGTGTTCAGACTTGAGGTGGAGCAATTTCCACTATATGCTATGGGCATGACTGTTGAAGAAGAAGTTGCCCAGCTGAGGGAAGAGAATAGGCAGCTACGTGAACAGCTTGAGCAAGCATTGGCTGTGATTGCTCAACTACGTGCAGAACTGGACAAGTACAGAGAGAACAAGAGCAAACCACCTTCCTTCGTCAAGCCCAACAGTGCTAAACCCAAAGACAAAGCCCAAAAGCAGCCCCGCCGCAAACGAGCCAAAGACCAAAACGGTGCTCGTCGTCGGGAGCAAAACCCCCCCCAAACGATACAGCATACAGTGCAGCAGTGTCCCACCTGCGCCTACCCTCTGCAACACCCCCAAATCGCCCAGCGCCGTCAGGTGATAGAACTGCCTCCTCCCCTTCCTGTAGAAGTTACCGAGCACCAGTTGTACAAGAGTTGGTGCCCTCGTTGTGAGAAGTGGCATCAGGCGCACGTTGACCTGAGCACACAGGTAATCGGACAAAGCAGAATGGGAGTACGCATTGCCTCCCTCATAGCTTACCTACGTACCACATTGAGAATGCCGGTCCGCCTCATCAGGGAGTACCTGTTGAGCCTGCACAATCTGACCATCTCCACTGGAGAGATAGTGGAGTTGCTGCATCGAGTGGCAGGGGCTGAAAAGGTGCAAGCGGCTACCCAGTCAATCAAGGAACGGGTGAGAAAGAGTGCTATCGTGCATGGCGATGAAACAGGGTGGCGAGAAGGGGGACACAACGGCTACATCTGGTGCTTTTGTACACCCGATGGTGAGCGATACTACGAGTATGACCACTCACGAGCAGGGGCTGTAGTCAAACGGATACTCGGCTCAGAGTTCAAAGGCACCCTTGTGACCGACTTCTATGTAGCGTACAACGACTTGCCATGTGAGCACCAACGCTGCTGGGTGCATCTGCTGAGAGACTTGCATAAGCTGAAAGAAGAGCACAAAGAGGGTCCGGATAACGAGGCAGTGCTGGGTTGGGCTGCTCAGTTACGCAAGCTGTACGACCAGGCTCAAAACGCCTTGAAAGGTAAGGGTCGTTGGGGACGATGGCCTCCCACCCAGCAACAACGAGAAGTGCTCTACATAGAACTGGTTGAAGGTGTGGCACAACTGGCAGGGCGGTACTCAAATGCCAAAGAACATGGTGCTCACCCATGCCACACATTGTCCAAACGATTGATGCTGCACCAGGACAGCCTGTTTCAGTTCGTGCTACAAGAGGGCTTGTCGGCTGACAACAACCTGGCCGAGCGCTCGGTACGTCCTGTGGTGGTGATGCGTAAGGTATCAGGCGGCTCTCAATCCGAGCGCGGCTCACGCACTCGCATGACGTTGGCCTCCTTGTTTGGCACCTGGCGTGCTAAGGGTCTCAATCCCTTCTCAGAATGTATGCTCCTCTTGGTTCAACCCTCTACACCATTAGTCTGAACACTTACTCGGAATGTTCCCAGGGCAAACGCATCTAAGTCGGTTGGGGGCTGAGAAGCACCTTGAGGAGGTTTAGAGCCATGTAGCCCAACACCGAGAAGTTCTCGGCAGAGTGGTCTTTACGGGTGCGATTGTGGTCCTCTTGGAAAGCTACGTCCAGCACCCAGTACAACTTGTTCTCTATGCTCCGAGGGATCTCCTTGCTCTGAGACCTGACACTCCCGGATCTGACACTTCCCTTTGCGACAGGTCACTTTGCGTCGAATACATCGCCAGCTCTCAGATCGAGATCGGCTAATAGTGCAGACGTTACCTGCTGGCCTCGGCGAAAGACACCGTGTTCGACGTAGGTTGTGCCATGCAATGTCAACACGGTGAAGGTTTCCTCCAGGGGGTTCACGATCCAGTATTCGCGGATCCCTGCCTCTGCGTATTCGCCACGTTTGGTCTGAGTATCACGCTTTGGGTCGTCTGGGCTTACCACCTCGATGACCAGATCAGCACCCAGCCAAAAGGAGTCCTGGAAGCGAGAGTCGTTGCGATCGAGCAATAGGAGAATATCTGGCTCGCGGTACTTACCGGGGCGGAGTTGTAACGGGAGTGCAGCGAACGCCACTATTCCCCCATACTGCTCCAGCAATGTGTACAGCACCCGATAGAGAAACCCGATAATCAATTGATGCTTGCTGCTGGGCATTGGTAGGACCTCGAGAACACCGTCGGTAAACTCAATGAGCCGGTTGGTCTGCTCGCCTAACCGGATGTATTGCTGCTCAGTCCACAGCCCCTGGAGCGCACCAAGATCGATTTCAATCTGCTGATCGTCCGAGACCAGATGCATACCCGGAGCCACCCTACCCGTAACCATAATCGGATCCCCTTATCTGCTGTTTCGATTGTTACGATAGACAAGTTTGCTTCAGTATACTCGTCACAAGTGTGGCACACAACCTCAGCCGAAGCCGCAAATTCGGCATCCAAATATAATGGGCTTCCCCTATGGAAGTAGCAGACAGGACCAGCAAGACCAACGATGCCACCGAGGAAAGTATACAGCCGAGAGTTAAAGCTGGGAGCTTTGCGATTGTGCGCCATTCAGCAATCGGGTACGTCAGTCCAGACGCATTCGAGAAGAGACATTTCGAATCGAATCGCGAGTCATTCGTATCGGGGCAAGCTCACTAGGCCCCTTTGACAATCCTCTCCTCCCTGAGCTATAATCTAGACAGACTAGACAGCACACTGAAGGAGGAGTTATTATGGTACGCCGCTGGCAGCTTCAGGAGGCTAAAAACCGGTTCAGCCAAGTCATCGAGGAGGCCCTGAAGGACGGACCGCAACTTATTACCCGGCGCGGCGTTGAGACCGCGGTTGTTCTGTCGTTTGCAGATTATCGGAAGATGCTTCTTGGCCGCAAAAGGCTGTCCGAGTTCTTCCGGGATTCCCCCCTCGCTGGCCTTGATCTCGATCTGAGGCGCGATACCAGCCCCGCACGTGACGGGGTTGCCTTGTGAAGTGAAATACCTTCTTGATACCAACGTCATCTCGGAGCTTATTACCAGACAACCGAACCAGCAAGTAGTCCGGTGGATCGATACCTTGGACACGAACAGTGTCTACCTCAGCGTTATCACTATAGGTGAACTCCGCAAAGGTATTGAGAAGTTGGCGGACTCGCCGCGCAAGGATACCCTTAGTGCCTGGCTCACTGACGATCTGCTAGTTCGCTTTAGTGGTCGAGTGTTGCCTGTGGATGTAGATGTGATGCTGACTTGGGGCGAACTAACAGGGAGGTTGGAACGCGCCGGTCGGCCGCTCCCAGCTATCAACTCATTTATCTCTGCTCTCGCAATTCATCACAGATGTAGCTTGGTGACGCGCAACGAAGACGACTTCAAGGATACGGGTGTAACAGTCCTCAATCCATGGAAGTAGCGAACCTTGTGCTGGCTACCCAACACATCCAGGCCCTGGGAATGTTCCCCAGAACACGTAATTGAGGCCTGAACGCTGCGGTGCTCTAGCGGTCTATATAGGGAGGGATATGTCGCTCACTGTGGGGGTTAGATTTTTGTCGCGACAAAAAAATGCGCGACCTCCACGTGTAAAATGGGGGTCACCGCGCGCCCGGAACGTCGCCGCCGGGGTTCTCGATCTCTCTCTCCAACCCCAGCATAATAGCCAGCCTCCGGACCATGATCGTGATGGTGGCGAGGTCCAGCTTCTCTTCCATCGATAGCTCGGTGGTGCTGTCGATGCTGTCGGTGTAGTTCTGCAACAGGGCAGCGATGCGGGCCAACTTGCTCCTGCGCGCGCGCTGCTGGAAGCGCACCTCGACCCAGTCGCGCTTCGCTTCCTCCCTGCTGGATGTCTGCGTGGGCCTGTCGCGCTCGACCGGTATCTCTACGCCATCCACAAGCACAGTCTCGACGGGGGCCGCGCCTTTCCCCTCTCCCACCTCAGGCTCGCTGAGGGAGGTTGGCACAGGGGGCGCGCTTTCCTCCTGCGTGGCCTGCTCTGCCGCCCCGGCAACCGCCTTGCGCTCCTCCCGGATCTCTTTCACATAGGCGAGGATGTCGTCGGTGGTGATAGCGCCTCTCAGCAGGGAATCTATTATCATGGCGCGGTCCTGCTCGGATTCGACCCGCACCAGGTTGGCGACCGCCCGCAGGCTGTCGGGCTTCTGCTCGACCAGCGCCTGAATGTCGGGCGGGGCCTTGGCTACCCTCACCCTGTTGTAGACATACCCAAGCTTCTTGCCCACCTCTTTGGCGATCTGCTCAAGCGTATAGCCCATCTCCTCCTGCATCAGCACGTAGATCTTGCCCTCTTCCAGGGGCGTGAGGTCCTCGCGCTGGATGTTCTCGGTGATGGCAAGCATCGCCATCTCCTCGTCGCTAAGCTCGCGCACGATCACCGGCAGCGAGGCGATCCCGACCAGCCGCGAGGCGTCCCTGCGCCTGTGCCCCGCCGTAAGCTGGTAGTGCCCGCGCTGCTCAGGGTGGGGCCGCGCCAGCAGCACGCCCTGGAAGCCCTGCCCCCTGATTACCGAGGCCAGTTCCTCAAGCGCCTCCGCGTTCACAGCAGCGCGGGGCTGGTAGGGGTTATCGAGCAGCCGCTCGATGGGGAGCGCGGTCGCCTGGCTGGCATCGGGCTGCCCACCGCCAAGGCTTGTCGTGAAGAGCCTGCTCATGTCCTTGCCAGGCGCATCGAGGTCCAATTCCACCGGTTTGAGATTTCGCTTGCGGGTCATCTTTGCTCCATCCTCCAACCCCATACTCGCAACTCGTCACTCGTCACTCGTCACTCGTCACTCGTCACTCGTCACTCGTCACTCGCCCCCGGCAGCAGCGACTGATACCACTCTTGCAGCCAGGACATAGCATCCGCGAACCGTTGCGCCGGAAGCTGCTTGTACGTAACGATCCCGTAGCGCTGGTAGAGGGCGGTGAAAACGCGCTGGTAGGGATTGCTCTCCTTCTGGTCGCGGCGCGCCATCTCGCCCGCGATGGCTTTCACCGCGAGGCTGATCTCGGCGGCCTGCTCAGGGGTGATCGCGCTCTTTCCGGCGGGCGCGGTGCGCTCTTCGAGGCGGTTGACGCGCTCAAGTATCTGCCCCACTACCGTGGCCGCCCTGTTCATGCGAACGGTAAGTTGCTCAACCTCGGCATTGGTAAGCTGCTGTTGGCGTTCGAGGGCCATCTGCTCCTCGGCCAGTCGTACCAGCGCCAACCCCAATTCCCTGACGTGGGCCAGGGTGCCGATGTTCGGCTGAGCTAGGGCCTGGTTTGCGGTCGCCAGGGCCGTCAAGCCTGAGGCACCAGGCTGCCCATCGCCCCCAAATTCGAGCACGAACGCCTCGTACACCTTGCGCACCACCCACCGCTTGTAAGCGAGCAGTTTGTCTCGCAACTCAGCTTTGACTTTGTTTACCGTCACCCCCGACAGCCAGTAGGGCACAGTTTCGAGGCGCAGGAATTGCATGGTCTGCGTGCCGCCCCCATCCGTCTCTACCGCTATCTCGTGCAGGTCTTCCTGCATGGCATCGTCGCGCTTGATGCGGCGCACCTGGGCCGCGCGATCCAGGCCCAGGCTCTCGCACAGGGCGCGCACGGGGAGGTAGATCGTGCCATCTTCAACGCGGGTTGCGAGCAATCGATCGCCAAGCACTTCGACCTGCCGTTGGTCCCTGACCACCAGCATGGCCGCCCCAAGCTGCTCTTGCCGGGCTTGCACTTCCTGTATGCCGTCTGCCATTAGCTTCTCTCCTGAGAGGGTATCGTGTGGGCGATGGGGGTGCCATAATGGCACCCCCTCTATGCCTCGATCTTGGCGGCCACTTCAGCGCCTTCCTCGTCCGCGGCCTGGACGAGAGCAGCGGCATCGCTCCCTACCAGCGCGTCTATGCGGTCCTGGGCGGGGCCGCCGATGACGTGCAGCAACTCGGCGAGGAGGGCGCGGTAGGCGCGCGTGTGCTCGCTCCTGGGGTGCAGCGTCACCATCACCTGCCGCAGCATCGAGGCCTCCCCGAACTTGGTGCTCCGCTTGATGGTGGTCTTGAATGCGCGGATGTTGCGCTTCTGGAGGGCCTGGCGCAAAGTGCCTTCCATGGCCCGAGCGACGTTGGTGTTGGGCTGCACCATCATCCCCACCGCCCCCGCCACCTGCAAGCGAGGATTGAACTCCTTGCGGGTCTCGTCAACGCGCTTCAGGAGGAGTTGTAGCCCCTTCAGCGATAGCATCTCAAGCTCGGTCGGGATGAGGAGGTAATCGGCGGCGTAGAGGGCGTTGATGGTCAGGGAGGAGAGGTTGGGGCCGGGGTCCAGGATGATGTAGTCGTAGCTGGCGCGCACCCCTCTCATGCAGTTGGCTAGGCGGCTCCCCCAGTTGGGCTTGCCGCGCAGGTAGTCTTCGGCCTCGCTCGACACGATGTTGTTGGGGGCCAGGTCGGGGCCGAACGCCGTCTTGAGGATCACTTCCTCCAACTCGCGGTCCCCTAGCATGGCGTCATAAACGGTATGGGTCAAGCCCTCAGGGTTGTGCCCCAGCGACCATGTGAGGTGCCCCTGCGGGTCGAGGTCAACGACGAGCACGCGGCTCCCCAGCCCAGACAGCAGCACGGCAAGGTTGGCCGTGGCGGTGGTCTTGCCCACCCCACCCTTCTGGTTGACCAGCGCCAGCACCACGGCTCCCCGGTCGTGGTCGATCAGCATCCCGGCCAGGAACGCCTCCAGGTCCGACTCATAAACCCGGTAGTGTCCGCCGGAGGTGGCGATGGCGGGCAGCACCCCCTCACGTATGTACTGGGCCACCGTGCCCGTGTGTACCCCCAGCCGCTCGGCCACCTCCGAGGTGCGCAGTAGCTTGCTGTGTTCCCGCTGGTCCCTGGCGTCCCGCCCATCTCGCGCATCTTTCATAGCTGCAACCCTTTCCCCATAGGTCTGTGTTACGCTTCACGACGATTATTGCATTTCGTGCGTTGGAGGTACAAGATACCATAAAATCGCGAAAATGCAAGAAATATCCACATCCATCTTCTAAATAAAGAGAGCGGGCTGCACAACCAGTCCGCTCCCTCTACTTTGATAAGGCCGCTATTGGACCAACCGTCTCAGGCAGGCGAAGAAATAGGCCATCTTGTTCGACAGACCGGATGCGCCGTGCTTGCCCTGGGCCTCCCTGGTGCTCCTCTTGGCGTTGTACATCATCTCAACGAACTGGTGTTCATCCAACGAGGATGAGCGCCACAGGCGAAGCGCCTGACCCGCGTTCGCGATCACATGCTGCTGGTCGCCTAGCTCGTATGAGAAGTCGGTTATCACCTGGGCGATGTAGTTGGAATGCTCGCTGTGAGATCCGTTGCCGTTCGCTCCTTTTGAGAGGGAGGGCTGACTCAAATCATCTTCCTCATCCTTTTCTGGATGCTTTGCTTCTACTTCGTGTTCACTGAGCGTCGTAGGGGCCTCTAAACGCTTTGTCATGGGGCGCTGTGACGCCTCAGTTGCAGGGCCAGCAAACTGCGTGTCGCCTGGGTCTGTATACTGCGCGGCATTGGGAGGTATATACCCTGTGTCACGCACCCCTCTATACTTCATGTCATCCTCTGCTCTATACTCCGTGACATTGGGGCCACTATACGGGCTGTCACGGGGGGTCATATACTCTATGTCACCCCCTATCTTATGAGCTTTTCCATTACGCCCATTTGTTGCGTGTGTGGCGCGTAGTTCCTCTTTAGTGGAGACCAGATCCGCTTGTCTGTCGTGTCTTTGCCTGGCGGCAAGGCTTCCCCTGCGCGGCCTGCGCTCCACTCTTGAGGCTAACCTTGGATCGTCGTTTGTGGGGCCGGTTGGATCCTCCGCAGGGTCTTCGGTGCGGGTTGCCTGCGGTGCGGCGGGGGGTTGGAGCAGCTTGCCGATCTCTTCGAGGAGAGGACTGAAGTCGTAGGCGTTCGAGTCCTGGCCGCCGTCCGCCTTGGTGCGGTGGACCAGCCGAAGGTAATCGCGTTCCACCAGGCTTGCCTTGAGGCGGTGCAGGTAGGCGGGCGTGTAGCCTGTGAGGGCGGCCATGCGCATGATGCTGGGGTAGGGGAGGGCGGTGTCCCACTGGTAGGAGAAGATGTAGGCCACGAACCACACCTGCTGGGGGGTCATGCCGAGGCCCGCGCTACAGGTAAAGAGGGCGCGAGGCACCGCGGCCACGCCATAGCGCGTGATCACCCTGCCATAGCGCGCCACGAAGCTGGTGTCGCGCTCCGACCTCTCCAGCTCGTTCAGGGATGCCCAGGTGTCCTCGGTCTGGTCGGTGGCTCCCGCCTGTGATGCGTGCTCCCTGGTAACGGGCACGCCTATAGCGGGGTTGCTCATGCCTGCGCTTTGCAGGTCTTTGCGCTGCTCGATGATGCACGCTTCGAGATGGCCGAACAGGGGCGCGAAATCGTATGCGTTGGATTCCTGCCCGCGCTCCTGCGATACGCGAGGGTAGACCAGGAGGTAGCCCATCTCGCGTAGCTCGTCGCTGTAGCGCTGCAACTGGCGCTTGCTCATGCCTGAGCAGCGGGCCATTACGCCGAGGCTTGGGTAGGGAAGGTCCTCGTCCCACTTGTGAGATAGGATGTAGGAGATGAACCATATGTGCTGAGCATACAGGTCGAGCTTGCTGCCAAAGTGATAGAGCGCCGAGGGGAGGGCCGCGATCCCGTGCTGTAGGATCACCCTCCCGAAGCGGGCAGCGAAGCTGGATCTTCCTGAATTTGGCATAAAACATCCTCCTGTACCTCTTGACAGGGGGATGGGCCGGTGCTACAATGCGTTTGAGCCTACATTGTGCAGGTGCTCCTCCCACCAAGAGGGCCACCACTACAGAACCTTCAAGACCTGACTGTTACCAGCAGTCGGGTTTTTTGTTGGTTCCGCGTCTGCGGTTGTAAAAGGGGAACGGGGCTATCGCGTCTCCCATTCCTGTAGATTTGCTAAGTCATTGTCTCTCCATGTTGGCTGTTGGCCGCGCAACCTGTTTGCCGAAAAAAAAGTACACGAAAAACTCCCATGCCTATTGACAGGGAGCCTGTGACCATGCTATATTGAGGTTGCGCAATCAATATACGGCTACAGTGCCCCTGCAAGGGCCCTAGTGGCGGAACCGGAAGCCTCTTAGACTGCAATCTTCGAGGTTTCACTATTTAAGCCGCCCCTTTGTGGGTGCGTGAGGCGCGTTTTCTGCCTCCATCAAGTCTCGTTTGCTCTCGGTATATCTCCCTCTACCTCCGGCTTCGTGGTACGCACTTGCCGGGCGGTGCCTCTAGTTGCTGCTCAGGTCCGGCTGTTGCCATGCCTTTCTGCGGGTAGGCCTTCGGGACCTTGTCTTGCCAAACTGCAATTTGACACGACATATCCTTTCGTACAGATCCCCGATTGAGGACGGCATTTAGCCATCAGTGCCGGTAGCCTGCTGCTCCGGCTCCTGGGGTTGTCCCAGCTTCTCTAGCTGCTCCAGGCGTTCGACTATCGCGTCGTAGTGCTCGGCGTCGAGTACGACGAACCTCTGCCTTCCCTTGACCACCAGCACGGGACGGCCTTTGGAAGCCTGTTCCAACTGCGGACCGGGGTTCATTCGGAAGCTCTTGTAATCAACTACGTCTCTCAACTGTACCTGCGCCATAGCCGACCTCCGTATGCAGCGAGTATTACCGGGCGGGTTGTTGATCCTATTATCGCACCAGCTACGTAGATATCTCCAACTTTTGCACGCGTAGAATCTCCAACCTGACCGGATGATAGCGGATGTACAGTAAGCCAGGCAAGGGGTTTTTGCACATCCTGGGTCCTTTGCCGCCGGATGAGTTGTGCCTGGAGGGGCCGGGATTTTTGTCGCGACAAAAAAAATGTGTACAAAAGAGCCAGGTTGGAGCTATATTCCGAACCCGGCTCTTCAATGCTTTCCTTGTTGTTGGTATTGTGCTAGAAACCCGGCAGGCAGCCCGCGAATGGATGGTGGTTGGTCGCTCCTGTGCCTGTGAACGAGCTGACAGCCAGGTTGCCATTGAGTTGCCCGTTAGCGAAGGTGAGCCTTGCCAGGGGTGCCAGCAAGCTCCCCTGCATCCCTATGTTCGCCATTGTGAGCGTGGTGGCTTGTGGGAAGTTGTACAGCACTTTCTCTCGTGTGGTGCCGTTGATGCTGATGCCGAAGTTCGCCAGAGCCAGGGCAGTACCATCCACGTTCACCAGCACCGTAGAGCCTGCCGGTGCATTGATCGTCAAACTGGAGGCTCTTGAGAGGTTGGCCCCTGCGATGTTGAAGACATTCAGGTTGGGGCTGGTGCCGGTGAGGGTGTACTGGTTGTACTGCCAGACGATTGTGCCGTTTGTGGGGAGTGCTGCCCATGAAGTAGAAGCGGAGCGCAGATACTGCCCGGCGGCATCGAAGTCGAGCACGCTACCCTGGCGCTTGCTGCCATGCGGGAAACCGACGTTGGCGAAGGTGCCTGCACCCTCATACACGGCGTTGCCATTGGCGACCTGCCCGTTAGCGAACGTGATATTCGCGCCACCAATCAGATCGTCGCGCGTACCCTCGGAGTTCGACAAGGCGCTCCCTATGCTGTAATTGGCAATGGTAATATTGCCTCCGGCGGCCACGCGGCCCTCTGTCTGTGAGTTGGCGGCGTTGAGAGTGCCAAGCACGAACAGGTTGAAATCGGATGCCAACTCCAGTGGTGTGCAAGCTCCCACCGGGGTGCTTGTAGGTGTGGGGGTAAGGGTGGGGGTGAGTGTCGGTGTTCTGGTGGCCCTGCCTGTAGCGGTTCGTGTAGGCGTTCTGGTGGTGGTGCTGGTCCGTGTAGGCGTGAGCGTTCGCGTAAGTGTAGGGGTTCGTGTGCTTGTGGGCGTTCTGGTTGAAGTGGTGACTTGTGTGTTTGTTGGAGTGTAAGTGAGCGTATTAGTGGGTGCAGTGGTAGGTGTGTTTGTTGGGGTGTTGGTGGGTGAATAGGTGGCCGTGTTGGTGGGTGAATAGGTGGCCGTGTTGGTGGGTGAATAGGTGGCCGTGTTGGTGGGTGTATTTGTCGGGATGCTGGTGGTAGTGGGAGTACGGCTTGGTGTGGCGGTTGCAGAGGGAGTTGAAGTAGGAGCGGTTGTTGAGGTGAAGGTCGGTGTTGCAGTATGGCTGGGTGTGTTGGTGGGTATGGCAGTGTTTGTTGCGGTTGATGTGGGCGTGGACGTAGGGGTGCCGGTCGGCTCAGGAACCTGAGTGTTGGTAAAAGTAAGTGTGGGCGTGGCGGTGGCAGTAGGGGTATCCGTGGGTGCGCTTGTAGATGTGCTTGTGGGTGCAGTTGTAGGCGTGGCCGTCGCGAGTGGGTCAATGAGGATGATGGGGATCGTCTGGGTGCTGCCGTTATCCAGGAATCCGCTGTCCACAGCGCCGCCCACAAGGCCATCCTGCTGGCCGTTGAGCATGGCATAGTAGTCCTCGCCACGCCCGGCCAATTGCAGGGTCACAGGCTCCTGTATCGGGCCGAATACCCAGCCTCTGCCGTCAGCGCCCCCGAACCACACGCTGTTGGGGATCTCGGTCAGCACCTGGGAACCGTCGTAGCCAAGCCTCCGGCCCGCACCATCCACGACCAGCGTATTCACAGGGTCGCTGATCGCCGCCCAGATGCTGCCTGCATCGATGCGCGCCAGCCCCTGCGAAATGTCCTCCGGTTGGTAGTTTAGGGTCAGCGTACCCAGGATGGCCTTTTGTACGTCCAGGTTGTAGGGGAGGTCTGTGTGGCCGGTCTCACCTTGCGTATTTACGCCTTTGGCGAACGGCCTGAGCGTCACGCGGGAATCGCCCACAAACTGGTCGCGCGAGGAAACCAGGGGCACCGTGGTGTCGCCTCCGTTGGCGGCGCGCTTGTCTTCGTACCAGACCTCGTTTGAGCCGGGCAGATGCGCGATCGTTTCATCGAAGCGGACAGGCCAGCAGTTGGCGCAAATGATCGGCCCCGTATGTTGAAGGGTGCTGACCGGCGTATTTCCATCCGTGCCGTAGATATCCGTGACCTGAGCCTGGTTGGTGAAGGCGTTGGGGTCGCCGTTAGCACCCGGCAGGTCCAGCCCGTCGTTCAGGTCAAGCAGCAGGTCATTGCGGCTGTCGGGGTCCTGGTTGACATTCTGGGGGCCTGAGCCTGTATCGAGGAAATCATAGGTTGCCAGGAGGGCGCGTGCGGTCGGCACGTACTGAGTTATGAACTTCTGAGGGTCGGGGTGGCCCGATCCATCGTCAATGGTAGCAAGCGATATATTGATGTCAGGCCCGGTGACAACCTGGCCCTTGAGGACCTTCTGATAGGCGCTGTTGACGATCTTGCTGAGCACAAACTGGAAGGCAGGCTCGACGCCCCAGTTGTTGTGCAGGGGGTTCCAGGCCTTGGAAGCGCCGCGATTGGGCACGCCTATCATGACGAAGTTATTGATAGGGGGGAGCCTGTTCGTGCCATCGTACAGGCCGTTGTAGGCGTCGCTCTCCAGGTAGGTGCGCACCACCAGCCCCCCGGTGCTGTGTGCGATCACATCAACCGAGTCGGGTGGAACTCCGTTGTGGTTGGCTGCCCACGCTTGGGACGCTTGCCGCAGGAAGACGCCCAGGTAGTCGACGCCATACCGGTAGTTGCCGCTGCTGATGCCCGCGGCGGTCAGTCCGCTGATCTGCCCATCGGGGGTGCCGTCGGTAGGGCCGGGGGGTAGCCGCCAATCGTAGTTGACCACCCACAGGTCCTGCCCCTGCACGTAACCGATGTTCTCGAAGGTCCGGATCAGGTCGTCGTAAACGTGGGAGAGGGGGTCGATCTGCAATTGGGAGGGCGGCACTCCCCTGTGCATGAGCCAGGGCAGGTCGTTGCTCGTGTCAGCGGCGTAGGTGGCGCCAACACCCGGAACGATCAGCACGGGGTGGCGGTGC
Source organism: uncultured Chloroflexia bacterium (assembly GCA_963797095.1). Lineage (GTDB taxonomy): Bacteria > Chloroflexota > Chloroflexia > QHBQ01 > JADMIH01 > JADMIH01. The sequence continues at coordinate 900,999 of CAWCNY010000003.1, forward strand.
GTGAGCAGAAAGCCGAATGCGCGACCTCCATCCCGCCTACCAATGCCGACAATCTGGCCCGCATCGTTCAGCCCGACGTAGGGGATACCGGAGCAGCCCAGGTCTTCCCAACCGAGGTTGGGGTCGATCAGGTCCTTCAAGATCTTTACTTCGCCGTTCGACCAGATAAGATACGAATAGAAGCTTGGGGTACTTGGATTAGTTACATATCCCGCTATAAGCCCGGAATCGTTGATGCGCAACGATGATGGAAACCCATCTGTGTACATGCCAGGTGGCAATTCCAGAGGGGTCATTACCCCGTTCTGCCAGTGGAACGGCACTTTATCGGCGGGATCATAGTCTACGGTGGAGGAATATCCAACTATCTCCCCTGCGTTGTTGATGTCGAAAGCATAGGAATTTATGCCGCCAAGCGTACCGAGGTTGGTCGCGGAGAGCGAGCCTGCGCTCCAGAGTGTGGCTGCTATATCATCGGGGCCGATGTCATAATAGCTAGCACCCGCGATGTCACCCGCATCGTTTATCGCCCAGCCTTCGCTGAGGCAGTAGCCTCCATTCAAACCCGGTAGGTCAATGTATTGGCCGTCGTGAAGCAGGAAACCACCACAGCCTACGAGGTCTTCACCTGGCTCCCCCACTATGTCCCCGTCGTCGTTGATCGCTTGCGGGACGAAGAACTGGCCGTCCGGTAGTTCGGGGAGCTCGCTTAAGGTGCCGTTGTCCCAGAGCATGCCCATATAAGTAGTATCAGGCAAGGTGATGTGACCTACTATCTGGCCGACGTTATTGAAGGCTACAGGCTCGAAAGTGTGGTCATCCGGATCAAGGTCGATGAATTCGCCGTTGCGCCAGAGGAAGGGGAAATCATCGGCAAGGTATCGATGGTAGACACCGATGATCTCACCTTTGTTGTTGATCGCATAAGGGATTACATCTTCTCCGAGGTTAACGATGTCGTAAGGTGCGTTTGATGCCGCGTGCGCTACCGACCGGTCCGGCCCTGACCAGGGCTTGCTGAGAGAGAGGGGCAGTAGCGCCGACAGCAGCGCTACCAGGAGTGAAACCCTGCGAAAGAGCGAGCGAGACTTTTCCATTTGATCCTTCCTTTGGTGATTGCTTTGGGATAGCACCGGTTACCGGGCCAGCGCCGGTTACTGGTATATAACCTACCAAGCGTTCCCAGATCGTTCCCACGTCGTTGGGCCCGGGATGTTCTTCACCCCAAATCCCCCTATATAAATAGCGGGGGCATTCGAAGAAAGCCAAAATCGCGGCCAGGCCGCGATTTTGGCTGTTTTAGGGGCAGATTGCACCCGCCTGGTCCGAACTAAGGCTGGTGCGACCCTCCCAGGATGCTGTCTCCTGCGTTTTGTATATTCCCGGTTGGGATGGTGCCCGGCTTGCCCTCGTTGGGGTTGTAGTAAATGCGGGTGGTGGGGTAGGCGAAATCGATGTCGTCGTGTTCGGCGAACGCCCCAAGAATGTCCTCCCAGATGGCGTGCAGGGTGCTGCGGCGCGTCTTCGGCTCGCACAGGTAGCGCAGGGTGAGGAGGATGCCGTACTCCCTGGTGCTGGTGTAGATGGCGGGATCGGTGTCCAGGTTCTGGATGAAGAGCTTGCGTGCCGCGTCCTGCAACCGCTGCTGCGCCGCTTTCACTATGTGGGCCGAGTGTTTGTCGGCGATGCCTTGAAGGATCTGTTTGGCCTTAATCCAATCGCTCTCGAAGGTCACGACCACAGGCACTTCATTCCAGATGTAGTGGAAGGTGCGCCCGTAGTTGGCAAGCGGTTCGCGAAATACCCGGCTGTTGGGCACGTAGATGAGCCTGCCTGTGCTCTGGTCGGCGTCAACCCAGTTGCCGATCTCCATGATGAGAAACTGGAAAATCCTGATGTCGGCAACATCGCCCGCATGGTCGCCTATCTGTATCCTGTCGCCGATGCGGAACGGCCTGCGGGCCACTATGAAGAGCCATGCCGCGAAATCGAGCACCACCTCGCCGAGCGCCACCACCAAGCCCGCCGCCAGCAGGCCCAGGAAGGTGAGTATCGACTGGAAACCCTCGAACCAGAGTCGAGCCAGGATGAGCAGGCCGAGAAATACGACTACATAGAGCGAGCCTCGCCGCCACTGGTAGCGCGCCTGCGAGTTCTTGACGCCTCGATCCACTACCAGCAGAAGCATCAGGCGCAGGATAAGGAGCACCAGGATTACTACCAGTGTGGCGACCAGCTGGCCCTGCACGGTAGCATCTATTCCCAGCGTCTTATCCAACCACGCGCCGAAATCCTGCATCAGTACCGTAACCTTCGCTATCCTGGAGTGGCCCAACCGAGACCAGTTTACAGGCTTGAGGATATGATTACAAGCCTGCTAAGCTCAGTCGGGGAGCGCGTTGTCGGAGGCGGGGCGAACGGCTGGGCGTGCAAGCTTTGTCCTCTGCCCAGGGCGGCGGATGATCACCAACCCGGCGAGCACGCAGGCCGCACCCAGCAGCTTGATGGGGCCGAAATCCTCGCTGAAAAGGAGCGCGGATAGTATGCCGCTCAGGATGGGTACGAGGAGCGAAAAGCTGGTGGCCGTGGCCGCACCGCGCCGAGCGATGGCCCAGTTCCAGAGCATGTAGGCCACGTAGACGGGCAGCACTACCATGTAGAGGATGCCCACCCAGCCCCAGAACGAGATCGCCCCCCACTGCTGGTCCAGGGCCGCTGGTGTTGAGACGGCCAGCAGCGGGATCGCGCCCGCCAGGAGGGCGTAGGCGGTGTACGTTTCGGGCGGGTAGTCGCGCACCAGCGGGCGGTTGACCAGCCCGTAGAGGGCGAAGGAGACCGCAGCGCCGAGGCTGAGGGCGTCGCCAAGCAGCGAGCCTGGGCTGCCCTGCTTATCCGACAGGAAGAGCACAACCCCCACGATACCCACCGCAAGGCCAATCCAGGCGAGGCGGGGCGGGTACTCGCCGCGCAGGGCGAGGAATACCATCGTGAAGAAGGGCACCATCGCGATCAGAAGCGAGCTTGAGAAGGGTGAAGTGCGGTCGAGACCAAGCACAAAGCCCAACTGGTAGAGGGTGTAGCCAGTCAGCCCGGCCATGAGGAAGCGGGGCAGGTCGGCGCGGCGGATTGGGTGGAAGCGTCCGCGGCGGCGCGCCAACATTACGCCGAACGCCAGGGCGGTCATTAGGGCAAAGCGCACGAAGGCGAAAGCGAGAGGGGAAACCTCGGTGAAAGCGGCCTTGGTGACCACGAAGGTGGAGGCCCACATGCTGACCACGATGAACTGCGCCACTTCAGGCCCGAAGGCCGATAGGGAGGCCGGGGGAAGGCGCCTGGCCCCCGGCTTTTGCTCGATCAGGTTCGACATTGAGTTAACATATCCCCTAAAGAAGAGTAATGAACAGCCCTATTCTATTGTATCACGCGAACAGTTCGTGGGGGGCCGAAGTGTGCCAGCGATTTTGCCGGGGCAACTGCGTGCAATTGAGGCAGAACGCGTTTCTTGCATCCTGTTACGCGATCCGCAATAATCGATAATATCAGCATTTCGCGTTCCCCGTTCCGCAATCGAAAGAGACCCACCCTTTTATGACCGTTCAAACGCAGCCGACGCCTCTGGGAGAGAGATCACAGGTACAAGAGGTACAAAGCCCCACAAACGAGCAAGAACGGGCCGGAAAATGGGTTGTACTGGGAATCGTGGCAATTGGCGTGTTCATGGCAACCCTCAACTCGTCAATCGTCAACATCAGTCTCCCGACTATAGCCCTCTACTTCGGAATACCCCTGAGCGGGGCTATCGAGTGGGTGGTGATCGCGTACCTGATGGCGACCGCCGCTATCTTATTGACGGCGGGCCGGCTGGCCGATATGGTCGGCAAGAAGGCGGTGTGGGCTGCGGGGCTGGTGGTCTTCACGGGCGGGTCGGCGCTGTGCGGTGCCGCACCCACGCTCTGGTTCCTCATCGCGGCCCGCGCGGTGCAGGGGCTTGGCGGGGCGCTGCTGATGGCTGTGGCTCCGGCTATGCTCTCCACGGCGTTCCCGAAGGGGGAGCGTGGGCGCGCCCTCGGCCTCAACGCGGTGATCGTGTCACTCGGAATCTCGGTCGGGCCGACCCTCGGCGGCTTCATCACCGAATACTTCACGTGGCGCTGGATCTTCTACGTCAACTTGCCCGTTGGCATCGTGGGCCTTGCCCTGACGCTGAAAGTACTTACAGAGCCGTTGCGGCGCGACCGGGGGCGCTTCGACCCGCTTGGCGCTGCTCTGCTCGCGGTGGGGCTTGCCTGCCTGACGGGGGCGCTATCGTTCGGAGAGGAACTGGGCTGGGCTTCGGTGCCGATCATGGTGAGCCTGGCGGTGGGCGTGGTGGCCCTGGCTGTTCTGCCCTTCATAGAGTTGCGGGTCCCAAACCCGATCATCGTGTTCACCATGCTGAGAAACCGCGTGTTCGCATCGGCCATAGTAAGCCTGGTGCTCAGCTTCCTGGCGCTGTTCGCCGTGAGCTTTATGATGCCGTTCTACCTGGAGGAACTGCATGGCTTCCAGACCGAGGAAGCGGGGCTGCTGCTCACGCCTCTGCCGATCATGCTGGCGCTGGTGGCCCCGCTGAGCGGTTTCCTGGCCGACCGCATAGGCACGCGCTGGCTGGCGGCGAGCGGGCTTACCGTCGGCTGCCTTGGGCTGGTGCTGATCAGCACGCTGGACGCGCATAGCTCTATATGGGACATCGTATGGCGGCTCGCGCTGATAGGAGTGGGGCAGGGGCTATTCCAATCGCCCAACAACAGCGCCCTGCTTGGCGCGGCCCCGCCCAAGCAGGAGGGGAGCGCATCGGGCTTCCTGGCGACCGCGCGCGTGATGGGACAGAGCCTGAGCATCGCGCTGGCGGGGGCGATCTTCACCGGGCTGGGTGGCGCTTCCGCCGGGCAGGCGCTCGTGAGTATGCAGCAGGGAGCATCCACATCTCAAGGTGGGCCGGCAGGCGCGCAAGCCTTGCAAGATACGTTCGTGAACAGTTTCCACGTGACTTTCCTGGTGTGCGCGGGAATTGCCGCTATAGGTATCTTCACGGCGCTTGTGCGCGGGCGAGAGAACACAGGGCGGGGCTAGCCGAGCCTGGGCAGCAAGTCCTCGGCGTACTGGCGCAGCCCGTCTATATCCTCGGTGTGGTACCACTGGGACATGACCTCTTCCACCCCGGCCTCGATGTATGGTCTTATCTGGGCCGCGATCTCCTCGCCGTTGCCGATCAGGACGTGGCGTTCATCTCGCCAGAAGGCGATCTTCTCGTCGAACGATTTGCCCGCCACGCGCGGGCCGTTGAAGGGGGGCTTTTCGAGCCTGGCTTGCAGGGCTTCTCGCGTGCGCCCGAATATCGTCAACATCATGATCGAGCGCTTGACATCGGCGGGTTGGCGTCCCTCCTGGCGGAGCAAATCGTCCAGGTAGGTTGACATATCCCTGTAATGCTCAGCAGAGGGATTGACCGAGTTCCACTGCCCCGCGTAGCGGGCTACCAGGGGTAGGGTGCGTTTCGGGCCGCTGCCGCCGATCTGGATGGGCGGGCCACCCCTGCGATGCGGGCGCGGCAGGAGGATGGCGTCGCGCAATTGGAAGTAGCGGCCTTCGAAGCTGACCGGCTCGTCGCTGTTGAGGAGCAGGCTTGCCACCTGCGCGCCTTCCTCGAAGCGGTCCATGCGCTCCTTCATGCTCCCCAGGTGGTGGCCGAACACGGTGTGCTCGCGCTCCTGCCAGCCAGCGCCAAGCCCCAGCAGCATGCGCCCGCCGCTGAGGTCATCGAGGGCCGCAGCCTGGCGGGCCAGCATGGTCGGGTCGCGGAAGGAGAGGGGCGAGACCAGGGGGCCGAAGTGTACGCGCCGGGTGTGGTCGGCGAGATAGGCGAGCGACACCACCATCTCCAGCGAGTCCTTCTCGGGGGGTGAAGGGTTGGTGTAGTGGTCGGACCTGAAGAGGCCCGCGAAGCCAAGCGCCTCCACTTCCTCTACCAGCCTCTTCCATATAGGCCAGTTTACGCCGTCCTGCCCCTCGATCATTATTGAAAGCTCTGTCATGTCAGCTTTTGCCCTCCCGTATCTTCTCTTGTGCTTTGTCAGATAAGTAGAATCTCCAACGGATGATAGCGGATGTGGCGCTGGCCGGGCAAGGCGGGCCGTACATGCCGGGCCTGTTCGTGCGCTTCCTCAAGTCCAAAACGAGGCGCACAGGCGCAGGGAACTATTTACCCGGATACAGGTCGTTGTACCTGAAGGCGCCAAGCAGCGACAGCAGCACCTCGTTTGGTGTGCCCTTGTACTCAGGGTGGTACTCGAACACCGCTCGCTGGAAGTACTGTACACTGTACACCTTGCCATCGGTGGCCGACTTCTCCTCAAACTCGTTGGAGATGGGATAGCCCTGCTGCGCCAGCCCGCCATGCGCCTTCCAGTAATCGAGGAACCCCCCTGCTATCCACTTGCCCGTCTCCGGGAAAAGCATGGCACCTGCCGGTGGGCTGTTGTTCTGGTATGGAGCACCTTCCGGTCCAGGGTACTTCTGCTTATAGGTGTAGTAGCCCAGGAGGGAGAGGAGCACGTCGTTGGGAGGGGCATTCTCAGGGTGGTACTCGAACACGGCTCGCTCGAAGTACTGCACAGTGTACACCTTACCGTTGAGATCGGAAACCTCGCCGAACATGTCGGAGATGGGATAACCCTGTTGGGCGAGCCCGCCATGGGTGTTCCAGTAGTCGAGGAAGATACCTCTGACGGTCTTGCCTGTTTGGGGGAAGAAGCGGCTATCCAAGCCAGGGATGTCGGCGGGTGGGTAGATGGGTGCCGAGGTGGGTGCTGAGGTGGGTAGTGGTGGTGAAGTTGCGGTCTGCGTGGCAGGTGGAGTGGTAGTGGCAGTGTCAGTGGACGCGGTAGTGGGAGTAGAGTTGGCAGTGGGCGTGGGCGTAGGAGTGGCGGGACACGGGTTCAACCGCAACACGAGTTCCTGGAACGAAGTATCGCTCCCAGTGTCCCCGACGGCCCACACATCGTTGGCCGAATCGGCTGACACTCCGTACAGCTCGTTTGTATCAGTCCCTCGATTAGGGCTGGACACCTCACTCCAATGGGAGCCGTCCCAGTGCTCCACAAGTGTCTGGCCCGAGGTGCCGTTATAGTAATAACCCACAGCCCACACGTCGTTAGCCGATACTGCCGATACAGCGTAGAGAATCCCCACTGGATCAGGGTTGGGAAAGTCTACGCTCCATTGAGAGCCATCCCAGTGCTCTGTCAGGGCGCTGGCTGAGGTGCTGCCATAGTAATAACCCACAGCCCACACATCGTTGGCCGATATTGCAGTCACGCCAGTCAGAACGTTCTTACCAGCCTCCAAAGAAAAACTGGGCACTATGCTCCATTGAGAGCCATCCCAGTGCTCTATCAACGTCTCAGAGCTCTCAGGCATCCGAGATTCACCCACAGCCCATACGTCGTTGGCCGATGAGGCAGCTACGCCATAAAGGATATTGTCGTTCGTACCTCTATTGGGGCTGGGCACTATGCTCCATTGAGAGCCATCCCAGTGCTCTAGCAAGGTCTGAAGTGTGGTGCCGTTATGGTACTGACCCACAGCCCACACATCATCTGCTGATGAGGCAGCTACTCCGGCAAGTTCATTGTCAACGGGTTGCACTGATGTGTCGGCATTAGGGCTGGGCACTATGCTCCATTGAGAGCCATCCCAGTGCTCTATCAACGTGTGAGGGCCACTAGGCGGCTGGTAATAACCCACAGCCCACACGTCGTTAGCCGATACAGCCGACACAGCGGACAATTTGATGCCAGTATTAGGGCTGGGCACTATGCTCCATTGAGAGCCATCCCAGTGCTCTATTAGCGTTTGGAACATATCCGACAGGCTATAACCCACAGCCCACACGTCATCAGGAGCGAGTGCCGACAAGGCGTTAAGCTGAGAGTTACCCGGTGGGGCTGATGTATTGAGGATTTGCCAATCGGGGCTGCATCCTTCCGTGGTTCTCTGGACCGCCGAAGCAGCCGAAACAGCCGAAGCAGCCGAAACAGTTGTGCCAGCGGCGGACATGCTCCCTTGCTGAGATAGCTCGGCCTCTGCATTGCTTGAGGCAGACGCCGCGAAGAGAATGAGCATTGCCAGTATCGATACCGGTATGAGAGCTATCAATCGTCGTGAATTAGTTGCCATCCCCCATGCTCCTTTCCCTTTTCCATCACCCCATCAAGTTATGTTGGTGTCCAGGGGCGATAAGCGTAGGCTTTCACCGAACCGCCGTAGTTATGCCTGTACCGGAATAACCCTAACTGCGGCGGACCCTAGCGCGGTGCCGGGCGCAGGTTAGCACTGTCTCTATTTACCCGGATACAGGTCGTTGTACCTGAAGGCGCCAAGCAGCGACAGCAGCACCTCGTTTGGTGTGCCCTTGTACTCAGGGTGGTACTCGAACACCGCTCGCTGGAAGTACTGTACACTGTACACCTTGCCATCGGTGGCCGACTTCTCCTCAAACTCGTTGGAGATGGGATAGCCCTGCTGCGCCAGCCCGCCATGTGATTTCCAGTAATCGAGGAACCCCCCTGCTATCCACTTGCCCGTCTCCGGGAAAAGCATGGCACCTGCCGGTGGGCTGTTGTTCTGGTATGGAGCACCTTCCGGTCCAGGGTACTTCTGCTTGTAGGTGTAGTAGCCCAGGAGGGAGAGGAGCACGTCATTGGGAGGGGCATTCTCAGGGTGGTACTCGAACACGGCTCGCTCGAAGTACTGCACAGTGTACACTTGTCCGTTGAGATCGGAAACCTCGCCGAACATGTCGGAGATGGGATAACCCTGTTGGGCGAGCCCGCCATGGGTGTTCCAGTAGTCGAGGAAGATACCTCTGACGGTCTTGCCTGTTTGGGGGAAGAAGCGGCTATCCAAGCCAGGGATGTCGGCGGGTGGGTAGGTGGGTGCCGAGGCCGGTGTCTGTGCCGGTGCCGGCGGTACGCTCTGCGTGGCGGGTGGGGGGAGAGGGGAGGTGGGGGTGGGAGTGGAAGTGGACGTGGAAGTGGACGCGGAGGTGGGAGTGGAGGTGGGAGTAGCAGTAGGGACGCAAGGGTTGTATCGCTCCACCAGCGTCAGGTCTGCGGTGCCGTTGGAGTAATAACCAACAGCCCACACACCGTTGGCGGATGTTGCTGCCACTCCAACGAGGTTGTTGCCATGAGTACTCCCATTGGGGCTATAGACTATGCCCCATGAGTTGCCGTCCCAGTGTTCCACCAGCGTCTGGTATGAGGTGCCGTTCTCGTAATAACCAACAGCCCACATATCGTTGGCGGATGTTGCTGCCACTCCAGCGAGGTTGTTCCCCCCCGTGCCGGCATTGGGGCTATTGACCACACTCCATGAGTTGCCGTCCCAATGCTCCACCAGCGTCTGGTGTATGTCGCCGTTGGAGTAATCCCCCACAGCCCACACATCGTTGGCGGATATTGCTGCTACTCCAACGAGGTTGTTGTCGTGTGTACCCACATTGGGACTATTGGCCACACTCCATGAGTTGCCGTCCCAGTGTTCCACCAGCGTCTGCGATGTGGTGCCGTTGCCGTTATCGTAATAACCAACAGCCCATACATCGTTGGCCGATATTGCTGCTACTCCATAGAGGTAGTTGTCGTGTGTACCCGTATTGGGGCTATTGGCCACACTCCATGAGTTGCCGTCCCAGTGTTCCACCAGCGTCAAGAATGCAGGGCCGTTATCGTAAAAGCCCACGGCCCACACATCGTTGGCGGATATTGCTGCTACTCTAGAGAGGAAGCTACTGTGAGTGCCCACACTAGGGCTATGGACGATAGCCCAAGCAGTGCCGTCCCAGTGTTCCACCAGCGTCTGGTATGAGGTGCCGTTATCGTAATAACCAACAGCCCACATATCGTTGGCGGATATTGCTGCTACTCCAATAAAGTTGTTCCCCCCCGTGCCGGCATTGGGGCTATTGACCACACTCCATGAGTTGCCGTCCCAATGCTCCACCAGCGTCTGGTGTATGTCGCCGTTGGAGTAATCCCCCACAGCCCACACATCGTTGGCGGATATTGCTGCCACTGCAGGGAGCTCGTTATGCTCCGTGTCCGCATTGGGGCTTGAGATCACGCTCCAGTTGGGGCCACAGAGCGGAGCAACTGGAGTAGTAGCCCCTATGGCAGGCACCGCCACGACCAGTGTCCACACGCCAGTGGCTGCTATACACAGGACAAACAGGGTGATGAAGGCAAGACTTGCATGCTCTGTCACGGCCTGTGATCTCATTTCCGAATCCCTCCCTGTTATTCTTGGCCCTAGCTTCGCATCTCCAGGATCGAAGCGTTTCAGCGAACACGATCGCGAGACGAGGCAAGGCAAGTGAGAGCTATCAATCGTCGTGAATCAGTTGCCATCCCCATGCTCCTTCCCCGTTTTGGGCCTACATCGATTAAGTTGACACCAGATTCGATTCGAAATCTCTCTTTTCGAAAGTTTCTGGGCTGGCACAGCCGAGGGCCGGGTGCCTCCACTGTGCATTGTATCACACCTCCACGTATTGAAAGATAGACCGGTGACTGTTCCCGCTTCGCCAGTAGCGAGTAGCGAGTAGCGAGTAGCGAGTTGTAAATACCAGTAGTGCATTGAGCCTTGAGATTAGCCCGGCAGCTGTCCATTACAGTGTTGTGATATTATGACTGAGAGTCAGGGCCGTCCCGTCCTCGCAAGTTAGTTCCCAATGCAGATCATGGGTGCTACATAACAGGAGTTGCATTGTAATGCCGGAGCCTATCATTCACACAGAACACCTTTCCCGTTTTTTTGGCAAGGTCAAAGCGGTGGATGATCTCACATTGGAGGTGCCTGCCGGCATAGTGTTTGGGTTCCTGGGACCGAATGGCGCGGGCAAGACAACCACCATCCATTTACTGCTTGGCCTGCTGGAACCAACCAGGGGCAAGGCCAGTGTGCTCGGCTTTGATACCCGCATCCACGCTGATAACATTCGCGCCCGCTGTGGGACGCTGCTGGAATTCGCGGGACTCTACGAGCGCATGAGCGCCGAGGACAATCTCGACTTCTACGGGCGCATCTACCATATGAGCGCTCCTGATCGCCGGGCGCGCATCAAAGAACTGCTCGCCCACCTCGATCTATGGGACCGCCGCAAGGACCAGGTAGGCAAGTGGAGCCGCGGTATGAAACAGAAGCTCGCCGTTGCGCGGGCGCTCTTTCACCGCCCGCCGTTGATATTCCTGGACGAGCCGACAGCAGGGTTTGACCCGGTGGCGGCCGCGGCATTGCGTGATGACCTGGCCGGCCTGGTGGCGCGGGAAGGGGTGACGGTCTTCCTGAACACGCACAATCTGACCGAGGCCGAAAAGCTGTGTGCCCAGGTAGGAGTGATACGCCAGGGGAAGCTGCTCGTTGTGGGCAGCCCTGATGAATTGCGGGTGCGGGAGGGCGGCCCACAGGCAGAGATCGTGGGGTGCGGCTTCAGCGAGCAAATGGTGTCATTGCTGCGCGCGCGACCGGAGGTGGCGAAGGCCGAACTGCATGGAGGTAGCAGTCATTTGATCATCGAGCTGCGCGGAGAGGAGAAGATCGCCCCTCTGGTCAACTTGATCGTGCAATCGGGCGGGGAGATCGAGGAAATACGCAGGGGCAAGGCCAGCCTGGAAGATGTTTTCCTGACCCTGATGGAGGAACAGGAGGAAGCAAGTAAATGAGCGACATGTGGACTATGATATGGAAAGAGTGGAAGGAGCAAATCTTGCAGGCTGGCCGGGCGCAAGCGATACGTGCTCTGATCGTGATCGGCATTGGGGGTGTGGCTCTGCCGCTGCGAGTCGGGCTTCCGTGGCTTGAGCTTTCGCTTCCCATCATGCTGATACTGGTATGGGTCCCTTATATATACATCATTAGCTTCATTGGCGATGCCGTTGCGGGAGAGCGTGAGCGACATACATTGGAAACGTTGCTGGCGAGTCGCATGCCCGATCGTGCCATTCTGCTGGGTAAGGTAATTGTCACTGTCGGATATGCCTGGGGAATGGCCCTTGTCAGCCTGCTGCTCGGCCCGGTTATGGCAAATCTGTCTGCTGGGAGTGGCGATAGCAGCTGGGTCTTCTACCATCCTTTCGAGTTGTTCCTCGAAGCGCTTGCTTTGACGCTTCTGGTCAGCCTGCTGGCAGCGAGTGCCGGAGTGCTCATATCGCTACGAGTAGCAACGGTGCGGCAGGCGCAGCAAGTCTTGATCGTTGGCACCCTGGTGCTCACATTCGGAGCACTCCTGGTGATAAGCGCCTTGCCTGGGGATCTTTTCTCGTCGTTGAGCTATCCCCAGCTTTTGCTGATTGCTATAGCTGTACTTGTCGTACTGGATGCGGTGTTGCTTGGGTTGTCGCTGGTGAGCTTCAGACGCTCGCGCTTGATCTTGAGCTAGCAAAGCATGTAAAGATTTTTGTCGCGACAAAAATCCTGGGTCTCATTTTGTGCCTGTCGAGGCGTAGGCGGCGCTCGCGACGTATGTTGCGGCGAGGAGATCGTACAGGCTCCGGTGCTGGTTCGTGAGAAAGAGGGTGGCTATATAGATCCCGACGATTACCCACACGGATATCAACCCAACAACGATCAGAGGGGGAATATCCACTACACTCAAGGGCCAGCCCGGTATGTTCCAGAGGCAGGCGTGAGTCAGTTCCCAGGGGATGAACTTGAGCAACGACCTGGCCAGAGACCGTGGGACGGTCAACCTGCGGCCCTGTGCGTCTGTCACTTTGAGGCCGAGGCGCTGCTTGCCCCAGGTGCCCTGGCGCTCCGACGCTTCAAACAGTGCAAAGTAGAGAACCACGGGCAGCACGAGGAGGACGAACGCGCTCAACTCGGCGCTGAGCGGGTTGGCGAAGAGGCCACCAAAAGGCTCAGCTAGAGGGGTGAGGCGAATCACGAAGGCAAAGGCCACGAGCACGACGAGGTAGGCCGAGATGACAAGGTAATCGAGAGCGAAGGCGATAAGCCTGCGCCACGGGCTTGCGCTTGAATTCATACTGTTTCCGTTTTCTTCAGATAGCAGCTTCGGGCCTGTCGATGTAACTCCTCAGTTGGGCGACCGCCGGGGTGGCCCAGGGGGTGGGCCAGCTTGAAAAGGTCCACGCCCAGACGTGGCAAGCATGAAATTTGCCACCCGTATAATAGAAATGGCGAGCATAATCCGTGCCATAGTGCGCAATGCACAGACGAACTTGACGATGGTTTCGCCGGTGACTTCAGGCCATTGACCGGTCTCATCTACGTCAACGGCGAGCGCTAAAGAGGATGCCAGCATCTATGGAAAGAGTTGAGCTAAAAGCGAGTAGAGGGCGCGATTACCCGGTGAAGCCGGTGCCTTTCACGGCTGTGGAATGCAACGACGCTTTCTGGGCGCCGCGCATCGAGACCAACAGGGCGGTTACTATACCGTTCGCCTTCGGGCAGTGCGAGAGTGCGGGGCGCGTCGAGTTGTTCAGGCGGGCTGCCGCCTCAATGCGCGGCGACCCGGATGTGGATCGGACTCCACCCGGCTACGTGTTCGACGACACCGATGTGTATAAGGTTATCGAGGGTGCTGCCTACACTCTGCGGGTGCACGCCGATCCGATGCTTGAGGTGTACGTGGATGGACTGGTGAAGGTGATCGCCGATGCACAGGAGCCGGATGGCTATCTCTATACGGCGCGCAACGTTGACCCTGAGCACCCGCACCCGGCGGCCAAAGCGCATCGCTGGGAGGGAGAGCGGGCGCACAGCCACGAACTGTACAACCTGGGGCACCTATACGAAGCGGCGGTGGCCTATGAGCAGGCGACCGGCAAACGAGAGTTGCTGGACGTGGCGCTGAGGGCCGCCGACTTGCTTGACCGCACCTTCGGGCCGGGTAAGGAGGTTATCTGGCCGGGCCACCAGATCACCGAACTGGCGCTTGTCAAGCTGGCACGCGCCACCGGCAATAAAAGATACCTGGAGCTGGCGAGATTCTTACTCGACAGCCGAGGGCCGGACGGTTGGGAGGGGAGCGGCATCGAATACAACCAGTCGCATGCGGGGGTGCTTGAGCAGACCGAGGCGGTGGGGCATGCGGTGCGAGCCACGTATATGTATTCGGGGATGGCCGATGTGGCCGCCATGCTGGACGACCCCAGGTATGTGGAGGCGCTCGACCGTATATGGGAGGATGTGGTCGCGAGGAAGCTATATATCACGGGCGGCATCGGCTCGACCTCGGAGGGAGAGGCATTCGGCGCCCCGTACGAGTTGCCCAACGTGACCGCTTACAGCGAGACGTGCGCCGCTATCGGTAACGTCTTCTGGAACCAGCGCATGTTCCTGCTGCACGGTGACTCGCGATATATCGACGTACTTGAGCGGTCGCTGTACAACGCCCTTATGGCTGGGGTGTCGTTGGATGGGATGGCCTTCTTTTACGACAACCCGCTGGAGTCGGACGGGCAGCACGAGCGAAGCCCGTGGTTCGGGTGCGCGTGCTGCCCCAGCAACGTGTCGCGATTTCTCCCTTCAATACCGGGCCATGTCTACGCGCAGCGAGACGATGCGATCTACGTTGATCTTTTTGTGAATAGCACCGCCGAGATCGCGCTTGATGGTGGGGTGGTTGTGAGGGTGGAACAGCAGACCCGCTACCCATGGGATGGCGCGGTCAGGCTGATGGTCAGTCCCGATAGGCCGCGCACGCTGGCGGTAAAAGTGCGAATCCCCGGCTGGGCGCGGAGCGAGGTGGTGCCGAGCGATCTTTACAGGTTTGTGGATGGTGAGAATGAGGATATAACGCTCAAGGTCAATGGCGAAGCGGTTGCGCTGGATGTGGAGCAGGGTTACGCTGCGCTGCAGCGGGAATGGCGTGCGGGTGATGAGGTCGAGTTGGACCTGCCGATGCCGGTGCGTCGCGTGGCGGCTAACGAGCGTGTGGAAGCTGACGAAGGGAGGGTGGCATTGCAGCGCGGCCCTCTTGTGTATTGCCTGGAATGGGCCGACAATCGTGGCGTGAAATTGCACGAACTTGCGCTTCCAGGCGATGTGCTGTTGAGTGCCGAATTTGCACCAGAATTGCTGGGCGGGGTGGTTGTGATCAAGGGCCTCGCCACCAGCGTGTCGCAGGATGACGATGGGCTTCAAATAAAGACCGAACAGCCCTTTACAGCGATACCGTACTACTCGTGGGCGAACCGGGGGTCCGGCGAGATGATGGTTTGGATCCCGACCGGTCAGGCCGCCGGGGTGAGCGGTGCGGCATCAAAGAAGAACTAAACTACCTTTACGCGCAGACGCAGCAGGGACGACACAGCTATGCAAAGCGCGAAAATCGTGGCAGACCCAGACTTCAGGATCGGCACAATCGACCCGCGTCTGTTTGGAACGTCGCCGTTTCGGATGCGCCGTGCCGTGGCGAGGCATTTACCTATGTCGGCCCCGCCGTAATAGACGTGGCTCATCGTCCGGAGTAATTGGGCATCAAACACCGGATCTTCAAATATGATCCTGGTCATATTCCGGCTCCTTGAAAGTGCACCGATTATGCAAAGTGTCTTCCATCCCCCGCATCCCCCGCATCCCCACGCATCGATCCTCCAGCCTTGCTACCATCTCAAGCCGGCCAGCAAGCAGGTGGCCTGTCGTCTATCGTCCTATCTCCGCCACTCCTTACGCTTCACTCGTAGAGGAGATAGTCGATATCGAGGATCTTGCAAGCCCAGATCAGTTCCTGCGTGTAGTTTCCGTAAACGCCATGTATATGGTTGCTCGAATAGGTGTCTATGAAGGTGTCGGGGGATACTTTGATGCGGGCGAAGGCGTGGGGCCATTCGGGAGTGGTGGCCGCGGCCTTGCGTTCGGCTATATCGGACGGCAACTCTATGAACTCGGCGGGAAGGATAGCCATCCAGTATTTGCCGTCTTTACGGGTGAGCCTGCCGAGTGTAACCTCCCCTGGCCGAGCAATGTGGAATACGCTGGCCCCACCCGCCGGGAAGTAGAAGATCTCAGGCAGGAGCTTGACGTGAGGCATATTGTCGTGGGGATTGAACGACCTGGCGGCGAAGTAGGTGGCGTGCTGGCCGCTGTTCACCAGATCCCAGAAATTGTACTCGGCATCGTAGTGCCGCACGTCGGCGAAGAGGACGGGAGTGCCGGCGATGTGCTTGAAGATCTCCATAGTAAGGGCGGCGTCGCTGTCGGCCTCGGTGGCGCAGACGATAGGCTCGTGGGGGCCATCCCAGTCATAAGGATCGTTCAGGAAGGCTTCGGTTATATCCATGGTGGCGAAGTTGTTGGTCATCTCAGGTTGGCCTTTGATACCGACGAAGTCGAGGTCCCACCGGTCGATCAGTTGGCGCACGGCGTAGTAAGAGCGTATCTGCGTCTCCAGCTTCTCCGGAGTGAGAGCCTTGCCGTCGTAGCGCACCTCGCCCGCCATCTTCTCCAGCCACCGGCGGGCGCGTGTGACTTTATCGGCGGGAATGCCCGCGCTCAGGCGCACGATCTCACCCTGGTCGATATGCTCGATGTCGATGCCGAATTG
Source organism: uncultured Chloroflexia bacterium (assembly GCA_963797095.1). Lineage (GTDB taxonomy): Bacteria > Chloroflexota > Chloroflexia > QHBQ01 > JADMIH01 > JADMIH01. The sequence continues at coordinate 917,605 of CAWCNY010000003.1, forward strand.
TCTCCGCCATTGTGCGAGGTCGACTGCTGCCGTGTACATACCCATTGAGCGCCCGCCGAATACGCCATAGGTTTCGCCCTTAAGTCGATGGACGGCGCTTGCCCCTCGTACGAACTTCATGACCCTTTGGAGGGTGGCCTTATCGTCGATGTCGCCGGAGACGCGCGTGTGGAATACTCCCACCTGGTTTAGAGAGCCTGCCGCGGCCAACATGGCTACCAGGCCGGGGTATTGGGGGTTGATGTTGGAGAAGCAGAGGAAGGGGCCGGGAGCGAACTCGGTGGCAATAGAGGTGAAGTGTGGGAAGGCCCAGATAGCGTAGTTGAGGATTGTGCATTCGACGTCTGCATCACGCAGTTTTATGCTCTCACTGCGGGCCATCTCGGTGGTCCAGATCAATTCGCAGGGCACAGGCTCAATCTCGCCAGTGGCCTCCAGAGCGCGAACCAGGCGGTCCTGGAACTCCATGTTCATGTCGTACTGGAGCTTGTGCGCGAAATCTCGCCCGTCGGAAAAGGTCAGGATGCCTACTTTGCGCTTGATCATGGTTGTTCCCTGGTACATGGTTGTTCCCTGGTAGTCGTGGGGTTTGTGACGAGTGACGAGTAACAGAGATCGCTTCTCACGACGGGCCCAGCCTGGGTTATTCAGGGCGACTTGATGGAGTTGGCGCTGGTTGGGGCGGCAGCGGACCGAGGAGGAAGCGGAGGGCCGCGGGGAGCCTACGTGCCCAGGCCAATTCGTGGTGCGTGCCGCCGGGCTCGACGATGAAGAGGAGGTCGTCTGCCGGGTAGCCTTTGGAGCGCAACAAGGCTGCCATGCCGGTAGCGTCGTTCAGATATTCCTCGCGGCGACCGGGTATCTCCGGGTTTTCGTTGTCACCGACATCCATGTAGATACGCCCACCGACGAAGGGAGTGGCGGCGACGAAGGGGTCGAAGGTGCCTTCGCTCCACCAGAACGCCGGAACTCATTACCCCCGCGAAGCCGAACATGTCGGGTCGCGTGAGCATGGCGTAGAGGCTGATCGACCCGCCCATAGACGACCCCATCAGCCCCGTGTGAGGGCGCCCTGGCAGGGTGCGGAACAATTCATCAACCAGAGGCTTGACCTTGTTCACCATGAAATCGATGTAGGCGTCGGCCCCGCCCCCACCGTAAAGGCTGTTTATATGTGCCGAGTAGTCGATAGCGCGCCTGCTGCCGGAACTGGCTATACCCACTACAATCGCCTCGATGCCCTCGCTGCTCAAGGCTTCCATTGTTTCGTCTACCTGCCACTCGCCGGAGTAGCTGCCCAGGGCATCAAATAGGTTTTGTCCGTCGTGCATATAGAGGATCGGGTAGCGCAGGTTTTGGTGCGCGTAGGAGGGAGGTAGGTAGACCAGCAGACGGCGGCGCACTCCCTCCTGTGGGCCGTACAAGCGCCGCGAAACTTTGATTGTGCCCACCACAGTATGCCCATCGCCGTGTGGGTAGTCTTGCCACGCTTCATCGCTCTGTGCGAACGCGCTATCATCCCAACCTGCATGGTCCAAAGTGCGACTCCTTACTTTAGGCGTCCGCTGCCTGGGGGGTGGAGAGATGAGTCGTAGATGTAGGGGACGTTGGATTCAAGTGGGAGGTCGAGCTGGCCGTTGTAGAGGCGAACGCGGATGCCGTCTCCCGATAGATAGGTGAACATGGAGGGTCCGAAGCTCTCGTTGCCATCGCTGAGATGATCGGCAGCCCCGGCTGCGATTGTCGCGCTGTAGATCGTCTTCGGACGCTCTCTCTGGGTGCCGAAACGGGCGACCGGGAAGGAAAAGACCGAGGTAGTGGGCTGGCCGGTGCAGCAGAGGAAGGTGCTGAAGAGCAATTGGCCGCCGGTGATGGTGGCGGAGTTGAGGCTCGTATGGTAGAAGTCCCAGTCTACGATGAGGTCGGTAATGGTGGGTGGGGTACTGGGGACAAGGGGAACGAATCTTAGCTCGGCATTGAGGATGTGGTTGAGATTGTCGTCTCCGAAGTAATCCTCGCGGGCCAGCAGCAGGGGTGCTCCATCAACCCCTTGAAAGACGGACCATATAAGGGGATTGCCGCTTGGCACGTCCACGGCGGCAAGGGTGGCATCGGCACCGGAAGGATCGATCAGGCGCAAGGTGTAGTGGTCTATGGAGCGCTCGGCCACGACTAGGTCGCCTGCATAGCGCCCGTTGTAGAGGAAGGCGGCGGTAAGCCAGAAGAAGATGGAGAGGTCGTTGGTTGTGCGGGTAGTTGTTTGGGTGATCGTTCGGGGTGGGGAGGTGTTGTCGAGAGTGATGAGGATGACAGCTTGCTTCTCGGTGCGGTCGTCGAGGGGAGTAAAGGTGCTGAGGAGAGCGTGGCGTCCATCGGGGCTGAACTGCGCTCCCATAAAACTGCCTCCGGAGATCGCATAGAGTGGGAGGCGGTCGTTGCTGCCTGCGTTCCCCAGGTAGAGCGTGGTGGCGGTGCTGCTTATGACGCCGCCGAGTACATCCTCGCCGGACCATGAGGCAATGAGATAGCGGTTGCTGTTGGGGTCGAGGTCCATGATCACTGTTTTGTCTTTGGAGCCGTTGAGTTGGACCGTGGCGATCTGTGGGCTCTTGTAGCTCTGGTAGGTGACGGTGGTATCCTGGAGGGCTGAGAGGCTGCGGATGGGGGCTCGATTGCTGAGATAGCCCTCGGCGTAGCTTATCGCCCACACGCCATCGCTGCCCCACAGGAAGTTATCGTAGCTGTATGGGTCGATGGAGATGGCGGCTTGTTGCGAGAGATGGGACAGGTTGACGGCCATCAGGCGACGCCCCATCAACTGTGGGGAGCCTCGGAACGAGCCTGTGGGGGTGGGGGTCGGCAGGACGACCGAGCGCGAGTCGGGGACGTCATAGAGAAGCCAGTCGCCTGTGCCTGTGCCCTGCACTCTGCTGGAGGGGTCGCTGTTCGGAAGCAAGGCCCAGCCGCCATCGCCAAAGTGGTAGAGGCCGGGCGGGGCGGCATCCTGGCGGAGGACCACGCTGCCGGTCAACGTGCCGCGATATATCTGGCCTGTGGCCTCCTCCTCGATCAGGGCGGAATCTCTGTAGGTTGGCTGTATATAGCGCACCTGACGGATGGTATTGAGGCAAGAGAGCCAGTTGCCGGCATCCTGGTAAGCGAGGGCCGTCTTGTAGAGGGTGTCACGCTGGGCTATGGCGGTAGCCGCTTCCTTAGCTCGCGAATCGGCGTCGAGATAGCCGGAAGCCGAGGAGTAGTGAGACAGGGCGGAATCCCAGTCCTGGCTGGCAGCAGATTCCGAGCCTGCCTGGTAGTCGCTCTGCTGGCGAACCTGGCCGAGCCACTGCCAGCCGGCGAAACCGAGCACGCCGAGGAGCACCAGCAGGCCAAGCGCGACCTCCCAGGCCCGCCGCCCGCCTCCGGGGGAAGGCGGCTCAGGGTCGAGGTCTTCGATGGTTGAGATGGGGCCGTCCGAGTAGGCCATTCAGGAGCACCTGGGTCCGGGTTCGCACCGCCAGTACGGTGGGTGCTTTGTCCGGTGGAGTTATCGAGCCTGGGGAGGAGCGTGTTGGTGGGGAGGTTACCGGGGAGGTTACAGGGGTTGCAAAGGTAGGTTACATCATGCCCAGGGGTCGCGTCAACTGAATCGTGCTGCAGGGCGCGGCCAATGATACGGTGGTGATGATGCAAGAGGTCGGGAAAGGGGGATCTACCGGCAAATTTACCCATTTGTTACCGGCGTTTACCAGCGCCTCCACTTTGGCGCGCTAGCATTATGATCAGGACGCGGGCGGCAAGGCAGGATGCCCGGTAGATGCTATACCGTTATTTGCGGTTCGCCGACCCTTCTGATCAACGTATTGATCAAAATGAACAACGAAGTTCAGCATTACCTCTTGACAATAGCAAGCAAAAGTTGTTTACTACAAGGTAAGAGGCTGGGAGCGCTCCCAATGGAGGCATAGATGCCTATAACCCTCGAGGACATTGGCCGTATGAGCGGAGTATCACGCTCCACGGTCTCGCGTGTCATAAACGAGGATCCCAATGTCAGTGAGAAAACTCGCAGCAGGGTGCAGGACGTTATTCGAAGCGTCAACTACCACCCGAATCTTGCGGCACGGGGGCTGGCGGCTGGCCGGACTAAAGTGGTCGGCCTGGTCATCCCACGCGGGGTAACGGCTCTCTTCTCAGATCCTTATTTCCCGCTGGTTATACAGGGGGTGGCTTCGGCGTGCGCACCGCTCGACTTTTCGGTAATGCTGTGGCTGTCGGAGCCTGAGCACGAGCGCAAGGCTATCGGCCAGATCCTCCACAACGGATTGCTCGAAGGCGTGATCATAACCGCAATGCTGATCGATGATCCGCTGATTCAAAGCCTTTCAGAGAGCAAAAGGCCATTCATTACAATTGGCCGCCACCCCAACGACGAGACGCACAGCTATGTGGACGTCGATAATCGGGCAGGCGCGTACGAAGCGGTGTCGCATATCGTGCGCACGGGACACCGCAGGGTGGCGGTGATCAACGGCCCGGAAAACACAGCCCACAGTTGGGAGCGCTACCACGGCTATCAGAAAGCGCTGCGCGACCGTGGCTTGCCGCTGGTGCCTGCGTTGATTGCGGCGGGCGATTTCTCGGAGGCGGGTGGCTACCTGGCGGCGAAGCGCCTTCTTGTGGAAAAGCCGGACGCGGTGTTTGCTTGCTCAGATGCGATGGCATTTGGCTGCATGCGCGCCATACGGGAAGCTGGCCTGCGTATTCCGGAGGATGTGGCAGTGGTTGGTTTTGACGATATTCCCACCGCGGCCAACAGCAAACCGCCGCTCACCACCGTGAGGCAGCCTATACAGCGCATAGGTAGCCTCGCCGCTGAAATGCTAATCGAAATGATCGAACACCCAGACCCGCAACCTCGGCGCGTAGTATTGCCTACCGAACTGATTGTTCGCTCTTCTTGTTAAGCCCGTTCTATGTTTGGAAGGAGGTGATGAAGGATGCAAAAGAAGGTGCATGACAACTGCAAGCAGAAGTCTTGTAGTTGGTTTGCACAGATTGGCCGTTAGATCACCAAGGAGGAAAAGAATGCGTAAGTCAAAATTAATAACATTGGTCGCGGTCCTAACGATCATGACCATGGTTTTGAGCTCTTGCGGCGAGGGAGCCAGTACAGCGACGCCCGTTCCCCCTGCCGCCACGGATACCACGGCTCCGGCTCAGGCCACCGAGGCACCCCAGGCTACTGAAGCCCCCCAGGCCACCGAGGCCGCTGCACCCGATCAGCTTCCACGCAACGAGACTCTGTATGTGGGTGGCTTCCAGTGGCAGCCGCCAGCCACCTTCAACATATTGAACAACAACCCGGACTGGCCGGCGCAGGGCGGTTTCATGGAACTCTATGAAGCCCTGTTTGCTTACAACCAGTTGTCCGGCAACCTCGACCCGCTGCTGGCTAAGAGCCTCACGACTTCTGCCGATGGCGCTACCATGGACATCACTTTGCAGGATGGCACCATGTGGCAGGACGGCCAGCCGCTAACCACCGATGATGTGATTTACACCTACGAGCTCGCCAAGTCGCAGTCGGACGTCAACTACAGCACGCTGTTCAACTACATCAACAGCATCACCGCCACCGGCGACCGCACCCTCGAAATCAAGCTCAATACGGATGCGCTCAACCCCGGCTTCGTGAAGAACTTCCTGACCACAATCAGGATCCTGCCCAAGCATATCTGGCAGGCACGCGAAGCGAGCGGCAAGCTATCCGGAGTGGTTGACACGTCGCCGGTAGGCTCCGGGCCTTATAAGGTGCTCGACTTCTCGCCGCAGCGCGTGGCCCTCGTGCGCGATGACAATTACTGGGGCAAGACCGTTTTCGGTGGCCTCCCCGCGCCCAAGTACATCGTGCACCCTATCTTCAAGAGCAATGACGACGGTAACCTGGCCTTCCAGAACGGCTCCGTAGATGTAATGCAGCAGTTCACCCCTCAGATCTGGAAGATGTGGGAAGATGCCGGCGCCCCCGTGGGCACCTGGTTTGACGCCCCGCCGTACTACGTGGCAGGCTCCATCCCGATGCTGATCATCAATACCACCAAGAAGGGCCTCGACAACCCGCTGGTGCGACGCGCTCTCGCCTACTCGATCAACTATCCTCTTATCGCCGAGACCGCTATGTCCCAGTACTCGGTGCCGGCCAACTCCAGCTTGATTATCCCCGGCGGTGGCGAAGACATGTTCTTCAACGCCGACCAGGTCAAATCGGACGGCTGGACGTACGATCCTGCCAAGGCCAAGGACATCCTTGAGAACCAACTCAAGGCCATCAAAGGCTCCGATGGCGTGTACACTCTGCCCGACGGCACCCGCCTCGGCCCCTGGAGCGCCCGTACCCCTCAAGGCTGGACTGACTGGCAGACCGCTATCAACATCGTGGTCCAGAGCGCCAAGGAAGCCGGTTTCGACCTGCAGGAAGATTATCCCGATGCACCTGTCGTGACCAGCAAGATCCAGTCCGGTGACTTCGACCTCAACCTGTGGTACATCGCAGGCCAGAGTCCTTCCACCCCGTGGCAGCGCTTCCGCGATATGCTCGACAACCGGGGCGTACCTGGCATAGGCGAGAATGCTTTCTGGGATTACAACCGCTTGTCCGAGCCTGATGCCCTGCCTCTTCTTGACAAGGCGGCTGCGACCACCGATCCTGCTGAGGCTAAGACGTACTACGATCAGCTCGATGCCCTCTTCATGAAAGACATCCCGGGCATCCCTCTGATGTACCGCCCGAACGAGTTCTACGAGTTCAACACAAGCGTCTGGAGCGGCTTCCCGACGGCGAAAGCGCCCAATGGCGGCACGCCGCAGTTCGCGCAGGCCGGAATCGAGTGGCTCTACAAGATCACGGCCAAGTAAAGTAATAGCCCAACACTAGCCGGAGCGACCGGTTAGCTAATGGGGGCAGCCGTTCAAGCAATTATCTGCTTGAACGGCTGCTCTCCCAACAAAGTGATCCCACATCTGTGCGGTCATAATTAGATGAAAACAGTTGAAACCGCGCATAAAATGCGGTAAAATTGTCTAATTAAGGTATCCTTCAGAAGCTTGCTCTCTGGTGATAGCTTTCGATGAATGATAACCTTAGGGTTGATGGGTCGCCGGCGACCTTTCAGCCAACAACGGGGTAAGTATATGAGCAAGTTTAGCCGCTATTTGCTTAACAAATTCGTCTGGTTCCTTGTCGCATTTGCCCTGGCCCTTATCTTCAATTTTCTGCTGATCCGCCTGATCCCCGGTAATCCTGTGGATACCATGATGGCCCGGATGAGCGCCGGAGGCTCGGCTGCCGGCCCTCAACAGCAGAAGATCTACATGGATTACATTGCGCAATTCGGGCTTGACAAACCGCTCTGGGAGCAGTTCTTTGTTTATTTAGGCAATCTCGCGCACGGCGACCTCGGCAAGTCGTTCGCGCAGTATCCAACGCCCGTCACCACCCTGATCTCACAGGCCCTCCCGTGGACCATTGCCCTCCAATTGCCTGCCATCCTGATAGGGTGGATTGTAGGCAACGTGCTCGGCGTCCTTACCGCCTATCGTAAGGGCGTGCTGGATAAGGTGGGCTTCCCCGTCGCGCTCTTTATCTCCAACATGCCGTTTTATTGCCTCTCTATTTTGCTGCTTTATGTCTTCGCGGTGGTCTGGCGTCTCCTACCTCCTGTTGGTGGTTACGCCTTCTCGATGAGTCCGAACTGGAGCTGGCAATTTATCGGGAGTGCCGCCCAGCACTACATCCTGCCCTTCCTGTCGCTTGTACTGGTGTTCATCGGCGGGCAGGCTATCGGTATGCGCTCGATGTCTATTTACGAGTTGGATACCGATTATGTTCGCTATTCGCGCAGCCTGGGCGTATCGGATAATCGCATCGTCCGCTACATATTCCGCAACGCCATGCTCCCGCAGATTACAGGCCTGGCCCTCTCAATCGGCGGCCTGGTCAGCGGCGCGCTCATCACCGAAATTGTCTTTTCTTACCCAGGCATCGGCACCCAGCTCTTTTCGTCGATCCGGCAACAGGACTATCCTACTGTACAGGGGATAACGCTGATAATCATGATCGCGGTCTTAGTGTCGAACTTCGCGGTTGAGATCGCGTACGGCTTTATAGATCCTCGTATTCGCGCTTCGCAAAGCGGCGACCGCTAGCAGAAGGAGGGCACAGTGGCAACTATTTCGCAAGCACGAAACGCTGCCGGACCGGGTCCTAATCCGATCCCATTGACCGGAATGAGGCGTAGCATCGCACGTATCGGTACGGTGCTCAATGGGCGATTCTTGTTCAGCCTGATAGTCATTCTGCTGGTGATCGGTTTTGGCTTCTTGGGGCCGATCGTTTTCAACAGGCCAAACGCCCTGGTCACGGTCGGCGGTCTCTACGACGCGCCCTCGTCAACGGCCTGGCTTGGCACCGACAACTTTGGTCGCGATGTGTTCACACAGTTGATGTACGGCGTGCGTACGTCGCTTACCATAGGGGTTATCGCGGGCGTGGTGGCAATAGCGATCGGGCTGGTGGTCGGCACCATCGCCGGCTATGTGGGAGGGGTCCTTGAGGAGATCCTGATGGCCTTGACCAACGTGGTGATCACCATCCCCTCCATTGTTATCCTGATCCTCCTGTCGATTGCTATCGGCACTCGCTCCATCGAGGTAATGGGCGTGATCATCGGCATCACAAGCTGGCCCTGGACCGCACGCGCCTTGCGCGCACAGGCGAGCAGCCTGCGCAACCGCGAGCACGTTGATATCGCCCGCCTGTCGGGGGCGGGCACCGCATCGCTCATCTTCTGGGAGATAGTGCCGTTCATGCTTTCGTATGTGGTTATGGCCTTTGTGTTGCAGCTCAGCAGCGGCATTTTGACCGAGGCAACGCTCAGTATGCTGGGGCTTGGGCCTAGCGGGAGCGTTTCGCTGGGGATCATGTTGCAGTGGGCGCTGCTCTGGGAATCGGTACGCACGGGGGCGTGGTGGGCATTCGTACCGCCGGCTTTGCTGCTGACGCTGATCGCCTTTTCGCTGTTGCTGCTGCAATCGAGCATCGACGAGATATTCAATCCGCGCCTGAGAAAGGTATGACGATGGTGTCGGTAGTCGGTAGTCGGAGGTCGGAGGTCGGAGGTCGGAGGACGACAACCCACAGACAACCAGGAACTTGGAACTTGGAACCAGAAGCTTCCGACTACTGACTACCGACTACTGACTACCGACAACTAGAAGGATAAGCCTAGATGAAGATAAAGAATGTCCGAGCTTATTACGCGGTGGCTCCTGACCCGGATGTCAGGGCAGTAGATGATGTGTCGCTCTCCATTGGCGAGGGGGAGGTGCTCGGCATCGCGGGGGAGTCGGGGTGCGGCAAATCGACGCTGGCGTCGGTGATCGCGCTGACGGCGCGCCCGCCTCTGTATGTCAAGAGCGGTGAAATGGAGATCGATGGGGAAATCATTCAATTGACCGATCAGACCAAGGCCCCCGCATACTGGCATGGGATCAAGGTGGCTTTGCTTCCCCAACGCGCTCTCAACTCGCTGAATCCGACGGCGCGCGTGCGTGATTTTGTGGTGGATGTGGTGCGCGCCCACGACAACAGCATAAGCCCGAAACAGGCGGTTGAGAGGGCGCGGGAGCGGCTGGAGCAGCTTTCGCTGCCGCCGAGAGTGCTCGACAGCTATCCCCACCAGTTGAGCGGCGGGATGCGCCAGCGGGTGGTGGCGGTGATTTCCACCCTGCTTGATCCGAACCTGCTGATCGCGGACGAGCCTACTTCGGCACTGGACGTGTCCTCGCAGAAACAACTGGTGCTGTTGCTGAGGCTGCTTCTGGACCGTGGGTTCATCAAGCGCGTCGCTTATATCACCCACGACCTGCCGATGTTGAGCAATATCGCCGACAGGATCGCGGTGATGTACGCGGGCAAGCTCGTTGAGATCGGCACCACCAAGCAGATGGTCGAAAACCCGCAGCACCCATACACACATGCCTTGATCACGTCCACGTTGGACCCTGAGCCCGAGGTGCGGCACCACAGGCTGGAAGGGATAGTGGGCGCGCCGCCCGACTTGAGCTTCCCTCCAAGCGGCTGCCGGTTCCACCCGCGATGTCCTCTCGCGATGGACATCTGCTCGGAAGAGGATCCGCCCATGGTCGGACAGCCCGACCGATTTGCTGTCTGCTGGTGGCTCAAGAAAGAGGCCGGTAGTGGTAATAAGATACTAGAGGAAGCGAATAGATGAGCGTACAACCGACTCCGACGACCAAAGATGGGATCGAGAAGCCAGTAAGCCTGAATGCGAAGCATAACAGCCACAAGGAGGATGCTTCTCAATCCCCGATGCCCCTGCTCGAGACGGTAGACCTCGTACGTACCTTCGGGCATGGTGACAACCTGGTGCGCGCCTGTTCCGTATCGTTCGGCGTGCAGCCCGGCGAGATCGTTTCTATTGTGGGCGAGAGCGGCAGCGGCAAAACCACCCTGAGTAGATTGCTGTTGAGACTGCTGGAGCCTACCAGCGGCAAAATCCTGTTCCGCGGCAAGGATATAACTCAGCTGCACAGCGGACGCGACCTCAAGAGGTACTGGCAGAAGGTGCAGGCTGTGTTCCAGGATCCCTACGCTGCTTTCAACCAGTTCTACACGATACGCCACGTTCTCTCTAACTCTGTGAACGTGTTGGACCGCCGCCCATCCGATAGTGAAAGGGTGGAGATGGTCAAAAACTCGCTTGTAGAAGTGGGGCTGGATCCGACGGATGTGCTGGACAAGTGGCCGCACCAGCTTTCAGGAGGGCAGGTGCAGCGTGTGATGATCGCGCGGGCCCTGATGGCGGGACCGGAGGTGCTCGTCGCAGACGAGCCTACCAGCATGCTTGACGCGTCGCTGCGTGTGACGGTGCTCAATCTGCTGATGGATCTTCGCAAGAAGCGCAACATGACCATCCTGTTCATCACCCACGACCTGGGGCAGGCCTATTATGTAAGCGATAGGATCCTGGTGATGTATCGGGGAGACCTGGTCGAGCAAGGGCCTGTTGAGAAGGTGCTTGGGGATCCCCAGCATGAGTATACAAAGCGATTGATGAGCGATGTGCCGCTGCTTCACGGGCGAGAGAGCATATTGACGCAAGCAGACGGCGAGGAGCATAAGGAAAAAGACCACCATCTCATGCGAGTGATGGTATACGATTCCGACGAACGTTTATCCTGATCAGGTGAATATCTCAGACAAGCAGGGGCGGGTGTCAAACCCGCCTCTATAGCGGACGCTGCCATAAAGGCGTGTCCAGGAAGCATTGTAGGAGCGCGATTATGCAAGTTCAACACTTGACTGGAGATTGGCAGTTTCGCCAGCGGGGCACGGAAGAATGGTTACCTGCGACGGTGCCGGGTGGCGTTCACACCGATCTGCTGGCGTTGGGCCGCATCCCCGACCCCTTCGTGGGGGACAACGAGAGGCGCGTGCAATGGGTGGCGCAATCGGACTGGGAATATCGCTACAGCTTCACGGTGCCGGGCGACCTGCTGGTCGAGGCAAGGGTGTGGCTTGTGTGCGATGGGCTGGACACCCTGGCGACGGTGACGCTCAATGGGCAGGAGATGGGACGCACAGATAACATGTTCCGCCAGTACAGGTGGGATGTCAAGTCGCTGTTGAAGGCGCAGGATGGGGAGGGTAATGCGTGCGCCAACGAGGTGGCGATTGCCTTTGGGTCGCCCCTGAAATATACGGCGGCGAAGGAAGCGCTACGTCCTATGCCCGGCGTGCCGCACGCTATACCGGGCGGGCCGTACCTGCGCAAAGCTCCATGCCATTTCGGCTGGGACTGGGGGCCGCAGCTTCCTCCAATTGGCATCTGGAAGGATATGAGGCTGGAAGGCTATTCGGGCGCGCGGCTGGACGAGGTGCACCTGCGCCAGGAGCATAAGGGCGGAGGGGTTACGGTTGAAGCACGCGTCGGGGTGGAAAGCTGGGGCGAAACTCCCCTCACCGTGCTGGTGCGGGTGACGGCACCCGACGGCACAGCCTTAGAGCAGAGCGCACACGTGCCGGCTGGTGGCGAGGCGATGGTGAGCCTACCTGTATCCAATCCTCAACTCTGGTGGCCCAACGGCTACGGCGAGCAGCCGCTCTATAGCGTAGAAGTGACCCTGAGCGACGGGCAGGGCCTGGTCGATACACACATCTATCAGATGGGCCTTCGTACTATCGAGTTGCGGCAGCAAGAGGACCAGTGGGGGCGCTCTTTCGTGTTCGTGGTGAACGGGGTGCCCATCTTCGCCAAAGGCTCCAACTGGATCCCTGCGGACTCGTTTCCCACCCGCATCTCGGACGAGTACCTGGAGGGGTTGATCCGTGCCGCCGCCGACACGCACCAGAACATGCTGCGCGTGTGGGGTGGCGGCTTCTACGAGGAGGAGCGTTTCTACGACCTGTGCGACCGCTACGGCATCCTCGTGTGGCAGGAGTTCATCTTCTCGTGCAGCGTCTACCCGCTGAATGACCCCGACTTCCTGGAGAATGTGCGGATCGAGGCCATAGAGAACGTCAGGCGATTGAGGCATCGGGCCAGCCTGGCGCTGTGGTGCGGCAACAACGAGATGGAGTGGGGCTGGGCCGATTGGGGATGGGACCGCCCCGAATTGCAGGATATGAAGCAGGCTTATGACAGCTTCTTCCACCACACTCTGCCGGAATGGTGCGCCGCCGAGGACCCCGACCACTCGTACTGGCCCAGCTCACCCTCGTCCAACACGCCGTTCGTGGACCCTAACGGCCAGCGCCAGGGGGATGAGCACTACTGGGAGGTTTGGCACGGGGGCAAGCCCTTCACCGCTTATCGCGAAACCTACCCGCGCTTCCAGAGCGAGTTCGGCTTCCAGGCTCTCCCCCCGATGGCGACCATCCGCACCTATGCCGAGCAGGTCGACTGGAATATGACCTCCTACGTCATGGAGCAGCACCAGAAGAACGCTCGTGGCAACACCCTGATGGTTAGCCAGATGCTCGACACCTTCCGGCTGCCCAAAGACTTCGAGTCGCTTGTCTACTTGAGCCTGGTGCTCCAGGCCGAAGGGATCAGGTACGGGGTGGAGCACTGGCGGCGGCACATGGACCGCGTGGCGGGCACCCTCTACTGGCAGCTAAACGACTGCTGGCCCGTGGCCTCCTGGTCCAGCCTGGACTACTATCTGCGCTGGAAAGCCCTCCACTACGCGGCGCGCCGATTCTACGCGCCCGTGATGCTCTCCATCGAGGACAACCCGCCCCAGCAGACCCTCCACGTAACCAGCGACTTGCAAGAGCCGTGGGAGGGCACCATCCGGTGGTCGCTCGAAACGCTGGCGGGCGAGGCGCTCGCTTTGGGCGAGGAGCAGGTGGCGGTAGGCCCGCTCTCCTCCACCCAGGTGCGCGCGCTCGATTTCGCGGATCAACTCACATACGACAACCAGCGAGAAGTGGTCTTCGTCGCGGAGTTGATGCAGGGTGACAGGCGTGTTGCTCTGCAAGTGGCAACCTTCGCTCCCACCAAGCACCTATCCCTGGCCGACCCCGGCATAACTGCCAGCGTGCGCGGCGAAGGGGGCGAGGTCGTTATTGAGGTGCAAAGCCGGTCGCTGGCGCGGCTGGTAGAGTTGTCGCTGGAAGGGGCGGATGTGGTCTTCAGCGACAACCACTTTGATTTGCCCGCCGGGCGGGCAGTCGCCGTTTCCTGTCCTCTGCCGGAGAGCTGGACGCCGGAGCAGGCGCAAGCGGCGCTGAAAATTCGCTCGGTCTACGATTCTTATTCGCATTGACGAGAAAGAGTAGGAACAAACAATGCCTGATATCCAATCGATAATTGAAGGAATGACGCTTGAGGAAAAGGCGGCACTCTGCACGGGGGCCAGCGCCTGGACGACCACGCCTGTAGAGCATGTGGGCGTGCCTGAGATGACGGTATCCGACGGGCCGCACGGATTGCGCCGGGTCGCCGATATGCACGCGCTTGTCAGTGAGGCTCTACCGGCCACCTGCTTCCCAACGGCATCGTGCATGGCCTCCACCTGGGATAAAGACCTGCTGTACAAGGTGGGGGAGGCGCTGGGTGAGGAGTGCATCGCGCTGAAAGTGGATGTGGTGCTTGGTCCCGGCGTCAACATGAAGCGCACGCCTCTGTGCGGGCGCAACTTCGAGTACTATTCAGAGGATCCCTACCTTGCGGGCGAGATGGCCGTCAACTTCATCAACGGCGTGCAGAGCAAGGGGGTCGGCACATCGCTGAAGCACTTCGCCGCCAACAACCAGGAGTTCGAGCGCTTCACCATCAGCGCCGAGGTTGACGAGCGCACCCTGCGCGAGGTCTACCTGCCCGCGTTCGAGGCCGCCGTCACGAAGGCCAAGCCCTGGACGGTGATGTGCTCCTACAACAAGATCAACGGCACTTACGGCTCCGAGCACCACCAGCTCCTTACCGACATCCTGAAGAATGAGTGGGGTTTCGAGGGCTTTGTAGTGTCCGACTGGGGCGCGGTACACGACCGGGTGGCCTCGCTGAAAGGTGGGTTGGACCTTGAGATGCCGGGTCCCAAGAATCGGCGTGTGCAAGCCGTCATAGACGCTGTGCGCTCAGGCGACCTCGATGAAGCCTTGCTGGATGAATCGGTCCGGCGCATCCTCGGCATCGTTTTCAAGGCCGCCAAAACCCGCAAGGGTGGTGAGATCGACGTGGAGGCCCATCACGCTCTCGCCAGGGAAGTGGCGGCGGCAGGCATGGTGCTGCTCAAAAACAACGGCGTGCTCCCCTTGAAAAATGTGCAGCGCGTCGCCTTGATCGGGCGTGCGGCCAAAGAGCCATATTTCCAGGGCGGTGGAAGCTCGCACATCAACCCCACGAAGGTGGCTATCCCCTTCGATGAGGTGCAGAAGCTGGCCCCGGAGGCCACCCTCACCTACGCCGATGGCTATCCCGCCGACGACAGTATGCAGCAGGGGCTGATCGATGAAGCGGTGGGAGCCGCCCGCGCCGCCGAAGTGGCGCTCCTCTTCATCGCCCTGCCGTCCTACAAGGAGTCGGAGGGCTACGACCGCGTAGACCTCGACCTGACGGGCCAGCAGGTGGCCTTGATCAAGGCGGTCAGCGCAGCCCAGCCCAACACGGTGGTGATCCTCAACAACGGCTCCGCCATAACTATGAGCGACTGGATCGACGGCCCGGCAGCCGTGCTCGAAGCCTGGATGATGGGACAGGCGGGCGGCGGGGCGATAGCCGACATCCTCTTTGGGGAAATCAATCCATCGGGCAAGCTGGCCGAGACATTCCCCCTGAAATTGAGCGACACCCCCGCCTACATCAACTATCCAGGCGAGAATGGCGAAGTGCGCTACGGCGAGGGGATGTTCATCGGCTACCGCTACTACGACGCCAGGGAAGTGCCTGTGCTCTTCCCATTCGGCTATGGCGGCAGCTACACCACTTTCGCCTACAACTCCCCCACTGTCTCCGCAACTACCTTCAAGGACACAGACGGGCTGACCGTATCGGTCGATGTGACCAACACCGGGCAGGTGGCGGGGAAAGAGGTCGTGCAGGTGTACGTGCACGACCACAAATCGAAGCTGGTGCGTCCGCAGAAGGAACTAAAGGGCTTCGCCACAGTCGCGCTCCAGCCGGGCGAAACCAAAACCGTCAATATCCCGCTCAACTTCCGCTCGTTTGCCTGCTGGCACCCACTCCACAAGCAGTGGGTCACGGAGGACGGCGAGTTCGACATCTTGATCGGCGCTTCCTCCGCCGACATCCGCTTCACCGAGACCGTCACGTTGCAATCGACGATGGAGTTACCTCCTACGCTCAACCGCGAGTCGACCGTGCGCGACTGGCTGGACGACACGCGGGGCAAGGCGATGGTCGAGCCGATATTCCGCGAGATAGCAGCCCAGTGGGAGAGGATGATCGGCTCCCTAGACGACGGAGGCAAAGAGGCTAGAGACTCCATGATGGGTATGCTCGACATGCCTCTGCTCAGCATCCTGCATTTCCAGGAAGACAACCTGCCCATGCCCGCCGACGATATGGTGGAGGCCCTGCTTGTGCAGGTGAGCGCGTCGGGGGAGTAGGTTAGAGCACAAAGGTGTAGGAAAGGATACAAAGGGCCGGGCACGCATACCCGGCCCCTAAATCGCTACGCTATACGAACCACATCTTGAGGAGAACGCCATGCAAGCAGAACTCAAGCACAAAATAGAGTTCGGCTGGTTCATGCCCGCCGGGGCATTGACCGAGGACAGGCAAATACCTGTGGCCGTGCAGGAAGATGGCGAGATCCTGGCGACCGTGGCCGAGTATTTCGATTCTGTGTGGGTGCCAGACCACTTTTATGCCTTCCGCGCCCCCGCCGACGCCTATATAGAGTGCTGGACCACCATGGCCTGGGTCGCTGCCCGCTACCCCAGCCTGAAGGTCGGGCCTACCGTGCTCGGCGTCGGCTACCGCAACCCGGCCATGCTTGCGAAGATGGCCTCCACTCTCCAGGCGCTGAGCCACGGGCGATACATCATGGGCATCGGCGCGGGCTGGCGCGGCCCCGA
This sequence comes from uncultured Chloroflexia bacterium, assembly GCA_963797095.1. GTDB lineage: Bacteria > Chloroflexota > Chloroflexia > QHBQ01 > JADMIH01 > JADMIH01. The sequence goes on from CAWCNY010000003.1 coordinate 934,229, forward strand.
ATACACCGCCTACGGCTATCCTTTCCCGGCCGCTCACGTGCGCATACAGCAGCTTGACGAAGCGGTGCAGATCATGCGCCTCATGTGGACCCAGCCCGCCCCCTCATTCCAGGGCAAGCACTTCCAGATCGAAAACGCCTATTGCGAGCCGCGCCCCAACCCCGCTATCCCGATCATGATCGGCGGTGGCGGTGAAAAGCTGATGCTGCCGCTGGTAGCGCGACTGGCCGACATGTGGGACCGATACCACGGCGGCTCGCTCGAGGAGATAAATCTTGAGGATTACAAACAAAAGCTGGAGATCGTGCAGCGACACGCCTCGGAAGCGGGCCGCGACCCGTCGGAAATAGCGCAGAGCTACACCATCGAGAGCGGTGAGTTGCCCGGATCAAGCGCGGAGTCGGCCAATTGGGTGAGGCACCTGCAACCGCTGGTCGAACTGGGCGTGCGCCAGTTTATAGTGGGCTTCGGGGATGTCAGCGACCCTGACCTGGTTAAGCGCTTTGCTGACGAGGTAATAGCGCCAGTACGGCAAGGATAGAAGCAGAAGGAGGTAGAGGGATGCGGTATCGAACTTTTGGCCGCCTGGGCTGGCAGGTGAGCGAGATCGGGTATGGCATGTGGGGCATGGGCGGTTGGAGCGGCGCTGACGACGATGTGTCGCGCCAGTCGCTGCAAAAGGCGGTGGACCTGGGCTGCAACTTCTACGATACAGCCTGGGGGTATGGAGCTGGGCATAGTGAGGGGCTGCTGGGCGAGATTGTGAAGGCGAACCCCGACAAGCGCCTGTACACGGCGACCAAGATCCCTCCCAAGAACTGGCAGTGGCCTTCGCGGCGAGGCGACCCGGTGAGTGAAGCCTTCCCACCCGATCACATCCGCGAATATGCAGAGAAGAGCCTCGAAAACCTGGGGTTGCCGAGCGTGGACCTGATCCAGTTCCATGTCTGGGAGGACGCGTGGGCAGACGACCCAGGGTGGCAGCGAGCCATAGACGAACTGAAGCGCGAAGGGCTTGTGAAGGGCGTCGGGATCAGCATCAACAGGTGGGAGCCGTGGAACGCTATTCGTACAGTCAACACCGGCTTCATCGACAGCGTGCAGGTGATCTACAACATCTTCGACCAGGCCCCGGAGGACGAGCTATTTCCAGCTTGTCGCGCCCAAAACGTGGCGGTGATCGCCCGCGTGCCCTTTGATGAAGGCACGCTGACCGGTACGCTGACCAGGGAGAGCAAATGGCCCGAGGGCGACTGGCGCAACAGCTACTTTGTGCCCGAAAACCTGAACTCCAGCGTCGAGCATGCGGATGCGCTGAAGCCTTTGGTGCCCCGGGGCATGACGATGGCGGAGATGGCGTTGCGGTTCATCCTGTCGGACACCGACGTTAGCACAACCATCCCAGGGATGCGCTCGCCCGCACGAGTTGAGCAGAACTTCAAGGCGGGCGATGAGGGACCGCTGCCGGAGGAATTGCGCGCACAGTTGCGCGCCCACCGCTGGGACCGGGAACCGACCGAGTGGTCGCAATAGGGCGCAACAGGAGTTGTGTTGGCTGAATAGCTGAATAGCGGTGTAGGGCCTTCCCGATTGGGAGCAGTGCGTAGCTCCACTATTTGCGCCCGGGGGTGACGGCGGCTGTTGCCGTTGTGCTCCGGCTCATATTGCCTGGTGCGTGGCTCGCTGCGGGCGAGGCTGACGCGCCGGATTGCCGAGCCAACATCCGGTAGTGTCGATCCCAGGGCGCCGGCCTATTTGTACAAGGCCATGCATACCGGGCACTTTGCCCTGGATTGCAACCGATCTTTTACCTTCTTACACTCAAATATCCACTGTTGAGAGCTACACTTTAGAGTGGAGGAGTACGCCCCGCGACCGGGCCACTGTGCAACTCCCATAGGAGAGAGCGTCTACACAACAGCCCAATTCATGGCACGATCCTCAGATAAGCGGGGCGTCGCCACTGCCTGACAATAGCGATCATGATCGATCATGAGCTTCAGCAGTGCGTACGAAGCAAAAGGAGGAAAGAGATGAACGTGCCTGGTGGAGTAAAACGCGCAGCGACTGTCCTGTTGGGATTGGTTTTGCTCCTGATGCCCGCGATGGGCTCCCTCACCTATGACGTAAGGAGCGTGAGCGCCCACGATACGTTCGCCGACCCGGCTTTCCAGCGAGTTTGGAACCATTGCGACATGCCGGTCGAAGCGGAGATGGCTGCGCGCTCATGGATGTGGGGACCTGAGGACTTCTACACCGCCTACGAGGCTTACGCGGAGGGCCAGGGCGGCCAGCACCTGGTCAGCTATTTTGATAAGAGCCGTATGGAGATCAACGATCCTGATGGCGACCGCAACTCCGAATGGTTCGTGACCAACGGGTTGCTGGTGGTCGATATGATTTCAGGAAGAATACAGGTGGGCGATAACATGTTTGTTCAGGCAACTCCTGCCAAGATACCGGTGGCGGGCGATCAGTTGCCCGGCAACAAAGCACCCACTTATGCTAGCCTGGCAGGGGTGGCCTCTCTCAAGAACGACAATCGAGCGCCCGACCGCACAGGCCAGTACGTGCGAGAGGGCCTGGGCGGTGCAGGCAATGTCGGGATGGTAAACGATACCCTCTCGACGCTCACCCGTTATGCGGTGTATGAGCCAACCCTGGGCCACAACATTCCCGATGTCTTCTGGACTTTCATGAACCAGAAGGGCATCACCTATCACGATAGCGGCTATGTGTATGATGATATGGTGGTTGACTGGCACTTCGCCATGGGCTACCCGATCACAGAGCCATACTGGATTCAGATCGGGGTTGACGGCGGGCAGCGATGGGTGCTGATGCAGGCGTTCCAGCGCCGCACCCTCACTTACTCTCCCTACAACCCCGACCCCTGGAAAGTGGAGATGGCTAACGTGGGGCGCGCTTACTACGACTGGCGCTATATGCAGGCCGGGCAGGTCACCCCTACGCCGGTGCCCGTTCCAACCTTCACGCCCGGCCTCACCGATACGCCGGTGCCCGCGCCCTATATCGCCGTTAGCCCGACTCAAGGCAACATCAATACCCAGATAACCGTCGTGGGACGCAACTTCCCTCCCTACTCCACAGTCACAATCGGGGTAGAGAAGTCGGGCACGCGATACGCACATACTATAACGGTGCTGAACGCCAAACCTGACGGCACCTTTCAGGCGCAGTTCAAGCTGCCAAACGACGCTGCCCAACTGGGCAGCCTCACCATCACTGCCACCGCCAACGCCGGCGGCATACGGGTTACCGCAGGCTTCACGCTGGTATACAACCCGGCGATCACTGTCACTCCACGCGAGGTGATCGCCGACCACAGCATCCGCATACGTGGCGAGGGCTTCCCGGCCCAGACCGAGATCAGGTTGAGCATGGTCCTGGTTGGCAGCGGTGAAAGCCTCGCGGTCAGGAACACCGACAAGGATGGCGCTTTTGATACCACAATAGCGATACATAAGGCGGCAGGTACTCAGTTCCGGGTGGCAGCCGCCACCGCCGACGGCAATTTCAAGATTACTACCGACTACACGATCACGGTTATCCGACAGCCGAGCGTAACGGCCAGCCCCGATAGAGGGCCTGTCGGCGCTTATGTTACATTTACGGGCTCAGCCTGGCCTCCCAATCGCGCCATACATGTTGGCACGAAGGCGCTGAATAGCACATCGGACGCCTGGCTTCCCAACCCTATCTACAGCGATGCAAACGGCAACTTCTCGACCTCCATGTGGGTCGGTCGCGAATACGCTCCCTATACCGAAGTGCGCTTGATAGCATCCGATCCGATCAGCACGGTCCGCATGGAGGCTTCGTATTATGTTGTTCCATCCGGCCCCATACCGACGCCAACCCCCGGCATCCCAGCGATCACCATAAGTCCGAACGCCGCAGTTGTCGGGCAGGTTGTGACGGCCACGGGCAGCGGCTGGCCTGCTGGCGCCCAGGTGTGGCTCGGTCTTGGCCGTGCTTCGGTGGAGGAAGCGGTCGGTGTAGCGCAGGCGGACGCCAACGGGGCCTTCAGCCACAGCTTCATACTCAGCAGCCGGTGGTACGGTGCGGGCCAGATAACGCTCACCGCTTACACAACCAGCGGCAGCGCCACCGCTCCGCTCTGGGTGCTTTCGGGTGGGAGGGTGGCGCCCGCCGGGATGCCTATGAAAGTGTGGACTTACCAGCTCAAGGATAACGCCACCTATATCTCCGCGAAGGGTGATGGCTGGCGGCCAAACAGCCAGGTGGAGGCGCGCATAATCTCGGCTGATGGTACGATGAACGTACTTTTGGCCGCAGCTACCACCAATTCGAACGGCTGCTTCTCGGTAGGTGGTTACGAGGCTGCCGAGTGGGGGGGCAGGACCGATCTCGGCCTTCAGGTGAGCACACCGGACGGCCAGCAGTATTCGATACGCTACCTGCCTCTTACCCAAATGAGCAAGATTCAGGGTACAGGCAACACGTACCAGGCGACGGGCAGCAACTGGCCTGCGTCAACAAGCATAGAAGTGGTGCTCCACCTGGCGAACGAGCCTGAAGAGGTAATGGGCACTGCCGTTAGCGACGCCGGCGGGCAGTTCAGCTTGCAGGTAACCTTACCCAGGATCCCGGACAACAACAAGAATGATGTCGAGATCAGGGCTGTCGATCAGCCTTATTGCGCGACCATCGACTTCTAGCAGACCTGCGGCTTCCGTACAGGATGGAGTGGGCCATAGTCCGCGGTGGGACCTTGGCCCTTGAGGGTGCCAAGATTGGCGATCCTGGGAATTACATGATGATCGATAGAAGGGCATGCGCATGGTTTCCACCACTGATTATGAGAAGATTATCGACATAGCAGTGATTGTTATAGCTAACCTGACAAATCTGCTGCTGGCGGGCATGTTCCTGGCTCGCGCTGTTGGGCAGGAAGGGGTTGGGCGCGTGCTGGGCACGGGAGTTGTGGCTCTAGCCGTGCCGCTAGTTGTGGCCGTGGTGCTGAATGCCTTACGCGGGCGGGATCTGTGGTTGGTTGTGCTGCCGGGGCCTCTTATTGCGTATTGCGCCGTCGAGCTTGTTCTGGATTACGTACTGAGGAGTGATTTCCGGCAGACCTTTTTGCTTGGACCTTACCTGCTGCTCTACTATGCAGGCTTGATGGCGATGATCGGATACGCATTCCTGGTCGATAAGCGTGCCGGATTCGTCACTCTCGCTACCTATTTCGTGAGTTTGGGGGCCACTTTCTATTCATTCGCGCGGGTGGGTCACGGCCCGCTTGTGTAGCTCTACTCAGTAGAGAAGGCGGTGGCTCAGGTGAGGTTATTTGTTTTGGCCCAACCACTGCGGGGCCGTTGCCGTCGATGCAAGTCCCGGGTCCGGTACATATGGCTTGATGTCGAGGACAGGCGTGCCGTCGAGGGCGTCCAGCCCCTTCACCGTCAGCACGTTACCCGCTATACCGAGTAGCTGCGCGGTCGTGATGCCGAGCGGGCATGGCCGGAACTGCGTGCGAGTGGCGAATACGCCTGTCAGCGGCCAGTCCATGCGGTCGCGCGGGTGGCGCACCAGGTCCTTGGCGGGATCGAAGTGGGCGCGGTCCAGATAGAAGACCACCACGATGTGCGAGTAGTCGGAAAGGCCGCGCAGGCCAGGGACCAGCGCATCTTCGAGCGTGATCTCGGACACCACGCCGGCCCAACCGGTAAAGGCTATTTCCGTGACCGGCGACCCGACCACACCGATTGCTTGCAAAGTCATTTCGAGTTTCATCTTACCTCCTATTCGGGGCTGGACCTCTTCCCCTCTATTCTTCACCATATTGTCACCGACATCCACTCGATACTCTACCTTTGACCGCTATTCTTAGACTGGAAGCGTGTTTTATCGCGCACCTGGACCCTTTGCATCGGTTCAAGGAGGAACAGATGTTAAAGCAAAAGCATTCGACCGGGCGCTCTCACGCCGAGGACGCTCATTCTCACCAACGCAGCCGCGAGCACCCCGCAGCACACCCTGAGAGCCTGATGATGGGCTATGGATACCATCCCGAGTGGTCCGAGGGGGCGATCAAGTGCCCGATCTTTCAGACGTCTACTTTCGTATTCAGGACGGCCGAGGAAGGGAAGGCGTTCTTCGAGGTGGCCTACGGGCTGCGCAAGAAGGAGCCGAGGGAGAAGATCGGCCTGATCTACAGTCGCCTCAACAATCCCGACCTGGAGATACTGGAAGACCGCCTTACCGTGTGGGATGGGGCCGAGGCCGCCGCGGTATTCGGCAGCGGCATGGCCGCAATTACGACTACGCTGCTCACGTTTCTGAATCCGGGCGATGTGATCCTGCATAGCGACCCGGTGTACGGCGGCACCGACTATCTTCTCAAACATATATTGCCGAGGTTTGGCGTGAGGTCTATCGGCTTCATGGCCAGCAGAGGCCATGTCGAAGTGCAGGAGATCCTCAACGACCCTGAGGTCGCGAGCCGCCTGAGGATGATATACATCGAGACGCCAGCCAACCCGACCAACTCGATGGTGGATATCGAGGCGTGTGCCAGGCTGGCCCACCGCCACTCCACCCCGGAACGCGGAGTGCTCACAGCCGTGGACAACACCTTTCTAGGCCCGTTGTGGCAGCACCCGCTAAAGCTGGGGGCGGACCTGGTGCTCTACTCGGCCACCAAGTATATCGGCGGGCACAGCGACCTGATTGCCGGGGTGTGTCTTGGCTCAAGGGAATTGTTAGGCCAGGTACGGACCATGAGGACCATCATGGGCACAGCGTCCGATGCCTGGACCGGGTGGCTCCTCATGCGCAGCCTGGAGACGCTGAAAGTGAGGGTGACCTCGGGGATGAAGAACGCCCGCATCGTGGCCGACTTCCTGGCCGACCACCCGAAAGTGGAGCGAGTCTACTATCCTGGGCATCTTCAAGAGGATGACCCTCAGTACTGCATTTACCACAAGCAGTGCCTGGCACCGGGGGCGATGATCTCCTTCGATATCATCGGCGGCGAGGAGCAGGCGTTCAGGTTTCTCAACGCCCTGCGGCTTATCAAGCTGGCGGTCAGCCTGGGCGGGACCGAATCGCTGGCGGAGCACCCGGCCAGCATGACTCACGCCGACGTGGACCCGGTGGAGCGGATCAAAATGGGCGTCGGTGAGCAACTTGTGCGGCTATCGATAGGCATCGAACACCCCGACGACCTGATAGCCGACCTGGAGCAGGCACTGGAGGCCGTATAGGCTTCTGTGGAGTATGTGAGCGACTGGAGAACAGGCATTGGAGGGGAAAAGTGGACGATCAAAAAGACAATGGCATGAGCGAAGACCTTTTCCTGGAGAAGCTCTATCGCGCCTCGGCGGAAATGAAGGCGCGGATCTCAGGCACAGGAGTGCGGGGCAGGCCGGGACCGGCAAGGCCGGTGAGGGAAGGCCGCTTCGGCGATTTTGACGCGACAAATACCGGCGCCGATCTGACGCTCGAATGGGACAGCAACGACCCGGACCTTCACACGTGTGTGGAGGTGGGCGACCAATCGATTCAGGATGAGGCTGCGGCCTCCGAGTGGGAAGTCGAAGAATCGGGCCTGCCGGTTGCTTGACCGGTTTCGGCCCTTCGCGACGACGGCTCTATATCAGGAATTGGCGGCGTGCAGTAGAGGACCTGGGGCGGCCTTGATCCCCTTGGTGGTATGGCCGTTGTAGGGCGATTGGCCGCCTCTCCTGACTTATCTCCTGACTTTATTTGCCCACCCTTGCATGAGGACCGGCTCTGAGGTCCTGGCCGAAGGTGGTCAAGGGCGAGCTGTATCCACTTTGGGGATCGGGGGGTGATACTGTATCATATAAGCGCATCCTGCTGAGCGTACGCTGCTTGGTGGTGAATCGAGGGAGAGAGAGAAGGATGAGCGATCGTGCTTGAGCCTGAAACCCAACAGCGTTCTGAGCTGCGCCAGGACCCTACCACGCGGAACTGGGTAGTGATCGCACCACGGCGCAGCGAGCGTCCGGACGATTTCAAGCCAAGCCCAGGTCCGAATTCATCTTCTGCATCTACTCCACCGGTCGCGTCATGCCCGTTCTGTGCAGGCCGGGAGGCCGAGACCCCGCCTGAGATTTTTCGGCTGAGCGACCCTGAGGGCAACTGGCGCGTGCGGGTGGTCCCGAACAGGTTCCCTATGCTGAGCGAGGATGGCCCCGCCCGGCGGCAAGTGAGCGCGGAAGGCTTCGTTTCGATGCCGGGTGTCGGGCACCATGAGGTTATCATCGAGACCCCGGACCACAACGCCGACCTCGCAACTAGCGGCGATGCGATGGTGCGTGGCGTGCTGGAGGCGTACCGCGCTCGCTATCGAACATTGGCGGCTGACGGCGCGGCGATGATCGTGATTTTCCGCAACCACGGCCAATCGGCCGGTACATCGCTGGCTCACCCGCACTCCCAGATCGTGTCAACACCGGTCGTGCCGGTGGAGGTGCGGCACCGCTTCGAGGTCGCGCAGCAGCACTATGACGACCTGGGCACCTGCCTCTACCTGGACATCCTGCAGCGCGAACTGAGCGATGGGAGGCGGATCGTGCTGGAGACCGAGCACTTCGTCGCCTTCCAGCCGTTCGCTTCGGCCTTCCCGTTCGAGACGTGGCTCATGCCCCGCGGCCAGCAGGCTTCTTTTGGGAGCACAAGCGACCGCCAGTTGGACGACCTGGCAGGGGCGCTACGGCGGGTGCTTTCGGCCCTGAGGCACGAGCTAAACGATCCCGACTACAACTATGTAATTGAGAGCGCGCCGCCCGGTGACGAAGAGGGCGAATATTTCGTGTGGCACCTGCGGATCGCACCCAGGCTTGGCACGCCCGCAGGCTTCGAGCTAGGCTCCGGGATGCGCGTCAATCCTTACAGGCCGGAAGAGGCCGCGCACGCGCTACGGCAGGCAGACGAGCGGAGCTGACCTGGCTACTTCACGCATCCGTACTCGGACGGCAGGCTAGAGAGCCTGCTGATGTAGTCCGGTTTCTCACTGGCTCCTCTGTTTGCCCTACCTTACATTGCAGTATGACCGGGTATCATGCGCCTCTTGTACCCTTTTATCACTTCCGTTACTTATTAGTTACTGTTGATTATGCGCCCCCACCTGAGCTATAGTCCCGATTATGTATATTCAACTCTCCGATGATTACAAGCAGGTTCTTGCAACCCTCAAAGAGCGGATTACCCAGGACCAATACCAGGCACTCAAAGCCGTAAACCGTGAACTCGTCAAGCTCTACTGGGACATAAGCCGCATGTAGCCATCACAGCTGGCAACGCTGATGTAAAGGCTTGTGTGGTTGTAGCCTCGGCACCATTAGTAGCATTAGCAATATCGACACCCGCGTTACTCATGTTCAGAAGTAGCCGGGGTAGGAGCTGGTGGCAATCTCCGGGTAACGCTCGCCACGACGGCGCATTCCACCCTTACTTTCTTCGATGATAGAAGCATAGGCGATCCAGGAAGCACCGGCAAGGGCTTCCTGGGCCGATCCTGCGGTTATGAGTCCTATTCTGCCCAAAATATGCCTGTTGACAACAGGCAAGTTATGCTTTATGCTAGGCTTGCTTCATTCACAGAAATTTCTTTTTGAGAGAGGGCTACAGAACCCGTGCAATTACGCTCCGGCAACCGGCAATTGATCCGGGAGATCAACAAGTCACTGGTGCTGAATATCGTGCGCGACCACGGCCCTGTTTCGCGCACCGATATAGCCCATGCTGCTCACCTGAGCCTGGCGACGGTGTCGGGGATCACGAACGAGTTGATCGAGCAGGGTTTGATCTACGAGCACGAAGAAGGCACGTCGACGGGGGGCAGGCGTCCGATCATGCTGGCTCTCAACTCCCATGCCGGGCTGGTGGCGGGAGCCAAGCTCACCGAAGCCCAGGTGATCGTGGCCCTCACCGACCTGAACGCCGACGTTGTCGAGCGGCGTATGGTGCCACTAGGCGACGACAAAAGCCCTGACGCGGTAGTGTCGGTGCTGGCTACCGCCCTCGCCGAGCTTCGAGAAGCCCACCCCAACAGGCCGGTGCTTGGCATAGGCGTGGGGATGGCGGGCGGGATAGACCGCCGTTCGGGGGAGTGCCGCTTCTCTCCGTTCCTGGGCTGGCGTGACGTGCCCCTGCGCCAGTTGCTCGAAAGACGCCTCGGCCTGCCGGTGGTGATAGAGAACGACGTCAATACCCTCACGATGGCCGAAAAGTGGTTCGGATCGGGGGTTGGCGTCACCGATTTCCTTGTGGTTACCATGGGGCGTGGTATCGGTATGGGCATGGTGCTCAACGGCCAATTGTACAGGGGTGGGTGCGGCGGAGGCGGCGAGTTCGGCCATATAACGGTAGCGCCCGATGGGCCACAGTGCGATTGCGGCAAGAGGGGCTGCCTGGAAGCGTTCGTGTCGGACCCGGCCCTGCTCAAGCGTATGTGGGCCGCCATAGGCCAATCGCTCACTATGGAGGAGGCGGTCACGCTGGCACGCCAGGGCGACGCGACGGCTCACGGCATCTTCTCGGCGGCGGGCCGCACGCTTGGCACAGCCATCGCCGACCTGATCAATATCTTCAACCCTCCGCTGCTGGTGGTCGGCGGTGAAGGGGCCAGGGCGCTCGACCTCATGCTCGAACCGCTCCAGGAATCGTTGCGGGCCAACTGCTTCGATGGCTTCTTCAACGACCTGCGCCTGGTGGTGGAGCCGTGGGGCGATGACGCCTGGGCGCGAGGCGCGGCCAGCCTTATGCTGGAAGAGCTATTCCGCCCAACGCTGTACCACGGCGATGAAGCTCGCGCTTCGCTGATCCTTCCTTACGACTGATAGCGGGTCGTACCCATCACATTCTCCGGTCTCCGCATGGTAGTTTTGTCGCCAAAACTAATTTCATTCATCAAATCAAGTTCAGGAGGAAAAACAACAAGCCTACGAGGCCCGGCTAGCCAGACTATTTTCCGGTTGTATTACAAAGCCGATCGGTCACATGGTTAGAACGCAGCGACTATCCCCAAGGTTGACAAGTTCTCATGAAAGGATACGAAGATGTTCCGACGAAAATCGCTTGTAGCCCCCACGCTCCTGACGATCCTTGCACTGTCATTGAGCGCTTGCGGTGGCGACACCCCCACGGCCACCCCGGTAGCCGCGCCTCCCACGGCCACCACGGCTCCGGTCGAGCAGCCCACCGCCACCACGGCTCCGGTCGAGCAGCCCACCGCCACCACGGCGATGGCAGAGCCTACCGCCACTATGGCGATGGCGGAACCTACTGCTACCACTGCCTCCTCTTCATCCGGCGATAACCTCTCAGGCACGGTCAATTATTGGACGGCTTACAACACCGTTTCGCCTGAGATGGATACGCTCAACAAGACGATCATCCCGGCTTTTGAGAAGCTGCACCCGAATGTCACGGTCAATGCGCAGGCGCTACCCTATGACGACCTGCGCCAGAAGATCCTGACAAGTATAGCGGGTGGCGAGGCCCCCGACCTGGTGCGCGCCGATATCATCTGGGTGCCCGAGTTCGCCGAACTGGGCGCGCTGGCGGCTCTCGACACCGAAATGCCCAACTTCTCCGATCTGAAGGATGCCGTATACCCTGGCCCCTTGCAGACCAATTACTATAAAGGGCACTACTATGGCCTGCCTCTTGATACCAACACCCGCGTGCTGATCTATAACGAGGACGTTTTCAATGAGGCGGGGATCACCGACGCACCCAAGACCTTCGATGACTTCAAGGCCGATTGCGACAAGATCAAGGCGCTCGGAAAGGCCGACACTTACTGCTACGCCGAGGGCGGCACGGGTGCGTGGAGCGTGCTCCCATGGATCTGGAGCGCAGGCGGAGATATAACCGACCCTGAGTTTACGAAGGCCACAGGTTACCTGAACAGCGCGGCTACCGTATCGGCTGTCACTATGCTCAACGATATGCTGAAGGACGGCACCCTTTCGCCCGGTATCCTGGGCAACGGCATAGCCACCAGCGACGCGATCGGTAAGGGGCAGGCCGGGACGATCCTGGACGGTCCCTGGATGCCTCCTATCTTCCAGCAGCAGTATCCCGACCTGAAGTACAAGATGGTGCCGGTGCCCACCGGACCGGGCGGGAGCGTGTCGGTGGTAGGCGGAGAGGATATCGTGATGTTGGAGAGCAGCCAGAACAAGGAAGCGGCAGAGGCGTTCATGACCTATGTGTTGACCGAGGACCCGCAGATCGCCCTGGGCAAAGTGGGCCAGATGCCCGTGCTCAAGAGCCTGAACGGCAATAGCGAGCTACCCGATTACTACTCGGTGTTCCAGACGCAGTTGCTGACGGCCAAGCCGCGCACCCCAAACCCCAACTGGCAGAAGATCGACGATGCGATCAACGGCGCGGTGCTCTCCGTGCTCAGGGGTGAGAAAGAGCCTCAGGCCGCCATGGATGAAGCCGCCGCGACGGTGGACGGCTTGCTGGCGAGCAAGTAGGTTTGAGGACGAGTGACGAGTGACGAGTGACGAGTGACGAGTGACGAGTGACGAGTGACGAGTGACGAGTGACGAGTGACGAGTGACGAGTGAATGTGGGTGGATGGCTGCGAGTAGAATGTAATCAGTCGTTTGCTTTCTAATCCTAACGTCGTTCGTCGTTCGTCCTTCGTCCCACACAACACGCTATGTCTTCGCTTCAATTCCCTACAGTGCCCGGCACGGCTGCAACTAAGGCCCAGGTGGTGCCTGCGCAGGGGGCGACGCTCCGCTCCCGCATGCGCAAGGCCCTGCCTGCCTACCTCTTCATCCTGCCGGGCATGATCCTCTTCCTGGTGTGGACGGTCTACCCGCTCGCCTATTCGTTCATCATGAGTTTCGCCAAGTGGAACCTGATCAAGCCGAGCGAGTATATAGGGCTGGACAACTACACACGAGCCTTCAAGGACCCCATCTTCTGGTCGTCGCTTGGCAACACCCTCATGTACGTGGTGATCACGGTGCCGGGCCAAATGATACTGGGATTGGGGATCGCCCTGTTGTTGGATGCGCCGTTGCGCGGTCGGGCCTTCTTCCGCACGATCTACTACATCCCCGTGGTGACATCGTGGGTGGTGGTGTCTCTGTTGTTCAGCTACCTGTACAACGGGCAGGCGGGGCTTATCAACTGGTTCCTACACGATTTCCTGCGCATCATCCCCAAGGATATCAACTGGCTGGGCGAGCCGCTGATGGCTAACCTTGCCATAGCCAGCCTGGGCATCTACAAGGGCCTGGGTTGGACGGCGGTGATCTACCTGGCGGGGCTGCAATCGGTGCCAACCGAACTGTACGAGGCCGCCGCCCTGGACGGCGCTACCGCCTGGTCTCGGCTGCGTTATATAACGCTTCCTCTTATCCGCCAGACCATCCTGTTCCTGTTGGTGATCCTCACTATAGGCGGGTTCCAGGTCTTTATCTCGGTCTATGTGATGACGGGAGGTAATCCGTTGCACCGCACCGACGTGCTGCTCACTTATATGTACAGCAACGCTTTCGACACGCTCGACCTGGGCTACGGCGCGGCTCTTTCTTACCTTTTTGCCCTCATGGTGTTTGTTTTGAGCATAATGCAAATACGCTTCTTGCGGCGTCCGGTGCAGTATTGATGGGATGGTGGACGGAGGTTCCAAGTTCCTAGTAGTCGGTAGTCGGTAGTTGGGGACAATTAGAAAGTAGTGGGAATAGATGGTAAATCGATTATCTTTGCGGACTAGCTTAATTTACTATTTGCTGCTTGGGTTTGGGGCGGCAGTGATGATGATCCCTTTCATCTACATGGTCAGCACCTCGTTCAAGTCGCAGACTTTCGTGCTTGAACTGCCGCCCCAATTCATCCCGACCCAGCCCACCACGGCTAACTACACCGAGGCGTTCACCACCGATAAGTTCGGGCAGTACTTCCTCAACAGCCTGATTGTTGCCATCTCCTCCACGGTTATCAACGTGGTCCTTTCGTCGATGCTTGCTTATGCTTTTGCTCGCTGGGAGTTTCCGGGCAAGCAGTTTTTGTTTTACACGATGTTGGGCACAATGATGATCCCTACCCTTGTGCTCATTATTCCGCAGTTCGTGCTGGCGAAGAACCTTCACGTGATCAACAGCCTGTGGGGGTTGGTGCTTGTCTATTCGGCCGGCACGGCTTTCAATATGTTCCTTCTGAGAGGCTTCTTCGAGGAGTTGCCCCAGGAGCTTATCGACTCGGCGCTCATAGATGGCGCGGGGCCGTTCGCCACCTTCTGGCGGGTGGCGTTGCCGCTGGCCCGCCCAGCGCTGGCGGCGGTTGCCATCTTCTCGTTCCTGGGGGCCTGGGACGAGTTCACGTGGGCCAACACCGCCATCTTCGACCCTGATTTACGAACGCTGCCTATCGCCCTCCGCCTGTTCCAGCAGCAGCATGGCACCGAGTGGGGTCTGGTGTTCGCGGCATCCATAATCGCGCTGCTGCCGACCGTGATCATCTTCATCATCTTCCAGCGCAACTTCATCAAAGGCGTGATGTCGGGCGCGGTAAAGGGGTAGAATGAACGACCTCTTTACACGAAGCATCGAGATCATCAAAGCTAATCAGACACCCGGCGGGGCTTATCTAGCCAGTCCCAACTTCGCCCAGTATCACTACTGCTGGTTCCGCGATGGGGCCTACACCGCCTACGCGATGGACCTGGCGGGGGAGCACGAAAGCGCCTTCCGCTTCTATGATTGGGCGGCAAACATAATCGCGGGGCGGGCCTCCCAGGTCGAGCGGGCGGTAGAGGCTGCCTTAGCGGGAAGAGTGCCAGCTCCCGACGATATCCTGCACACCCGGTATACGGTCGAGGGTGGTATGAGCGATGAGGAGTGGCCTAACTTCCAGCTTGACGGCTTTGGAACGCTTCTATGGGGTATGTCGAGGCACCTGGCCCTCACTGGGCGCTCTCTCGCTAATACGCCTACTGGCTGGCGTGATGCCGTGGTGCTGCTGGTGCGCTACCTGGGCGCTCTCTGGACTATGCCCTGCTACGATTGTTGGGAGGAGTTCAGCGACAAGATTCACACGTACACCCTGGCCGCCCTCTATGGCGGACTTGAGGCCGCCGACGGAATGTTGAGCGGGTTGGTGCTGGACCCCATGTATGGATCGTCGATCTCGGCTTATGCTTTCGCCGCCTCCGACTCGGCCATGCTCATCAAGCTGTTCGTGCTGCGCAACTGCGTCGACCAGGGTACGTTGTGCAAGTTTGTCGGGAATAACGCTGTTGACGGCAATCTGATCAACGTGTCCACTCCCTACAATTTGCTCGGTCCCCATGACCCGGTTATGGCTGCTACCGCAGATCGGGTCGAAGCTGAACTACGCCGAGAAGGCGACGGCGTGCACAGATATGGAGAGGATAGCTATTACGGTGGGGGTGAATGGCTTCTCCTCACGGCATACCTGGGCTGGCACTATGTAGAGCGCGGGGAGAAAGAGCGCGCGCGGGAATTGCTAAGCTGGATCGAGCGGCAAGCACACGGCGATGGCGCGCTGCCGGAGCAGGTGGCATGCCACCTGAACTACCCCGATATGCTGCCGGTGTGGGAAGAGAGATGGGGCAAGATCGCCACCCCCCTCCTGTGGTCCCACGCCGCCTATATCACTCTGTTCGCACACTTGCAAGGATAGAGATGCAGAAGCCGGAAATTAGAGATCAGAAGCCAGAGGAGAGCAACCAGGACGCAGAGGCATCACCTGTTTCGGTGGATGTTGTGCCTGACAAGGCTTTTTACCGGCCCGGAGAGGAAGCGCGGATCAGCGTAACGGTAAGCAGCGCTGACGACCGGCCGGTGAGAGGTCGCATTGAGCTGGAACTGGTCCACCTGGTCGATGTGTTGGAGATGCATGAGCAGGAGATAGAGCTGGCGCCACGTGCGGTTGAAACGGTGTTGTTTGCGGTCAGGCCGCCCTCGGCCCCTCTGCATGGCTACGGGTTGGACGTGACGATCTATAGCGAAGATGGTGGGGTGCTGGGCGGGGGGAGTGGGGCGTTGGACGTGCTGGAGCGCTGGTCTCAAGCCCCACGCTACGGCTTCCTCTCAGATTTCGCGCCCGACCAGCAATCGAGCGTGGAGGCGCGCGTGGCCTCGCTACGCCTCTACCATCTCAACGTGGTGCAGTTTTACGACTGGATGTGGCGACATTACCGCCTATTGCCGCCTGCGGAGGAGTTTACGGACGCGCTTGGGCGCAGGCTCTCCCTGCGCACAGTGCGCTCAGCGATTGAAGGAGTGCAGGCGATGGGCGGGGCGGCGATGGCCTACGGGGCGGTATATGGAGCGGAGCCTGAGTACGCCGATGCTCACCAGGAGTTGCGCCTGTACGACGAGCAGGGCCAGCCGATCAGTTTGGCCGAGCTATTCTATATCATGAATATCTCGCCAGGCTCGCCCTGGGTTGACCTGATAGTTGGAGAGTTTGCCGAAACCGTCCGCGAGCTTGGTTTTGACGGCATCCATCTCGACCAGTATGGCTTTCCCAAGACCGCCTATTCAGCCGAGGGCGAGTTGGTGGACCTGTCCGTTTGCTTTCCTCCACTGATAGATAGGTCGCGTGCGGCGGTGGTAGCGGAGCGGGCGGAGGCGGGAGTGATCTTCAACGCGGTTGAGAACTGGCCTATCGAAACGGTCGCCTCAACTACACAGGACGCCGTTTACATAGAGGTGTGGCCTCCCTACACTTCGTACAACGATCTGCGCGCGTTGATCCGCGAGGGGAAACGGCTCGGCGTGGACAAACAGGTGATCCTGGCTGCGTACCTTTCGCCTTTCCTGGGAAACGCGGAAGAGGCAGCGCCCGGTGCGGAGGCGGCGGCGCTCCTGGCGACCGCGACTATAGCGGCCAGTGGGGGCTTCCACCTGTTGTTGGGCGAACGTGATGGGGTGCTCTGCGATCCTTATTACCCTAAATACGGGACTTTGCGCCCCTCTTTTGCTCCTACCATGCGGGCTTACTACGATTTCCTGGTGCGCTACGAAGAGCTTTTTATCGCGCCCGACGTAGCGGATTGGACACCCGGAACGATTAAATCGCCGGGCGTACCTGTGAGTCGCGAGGCGGAGGTAGGCTCGATCTGGGCGATTCCGCGCGCCAGGCCCGGCTATCGCATACTCCATCTCATCAACCTGTCGGATCAAGCTGATATTGCCTGGAACGAGCCGCGCACCGCCCCCAGGCTGCGGGAAGATTTCGACCTGGTTGTGAGCGATCTACCTCATGTGAAGGAGGTGCTGTTGCTCGCCCCAGAAGCGGCTGCCGCTTTGCCTTTGCGGTGGAGTCAGGAGGGAGATAGGGTGCATCTTCGCCTGCCCCGTTGCTATGTATGGGCTGTGGTCGTATATGTGCTGGCGGATGGATAGCTACCTGGGCCAGGTATACCTCAGAGGGGACCAACGCCGTCCACTGCCTGGCAGACATACATGGGCGCGACAAGCCCCGTCTCGGCCATATAGCGCTCCACTACCTCGCGGTTGAATGTGCTGACTGCTTCCGTTTTCACAAGATGCACGGTCGAGCCGCCGAAACCCCCGCCCGTCATGCGCGTGCCGAGCACGCCGGGCATACGCCGTGCCAGCTCGATCAGGCGGTCTATGGGAGGGACGGTGATCTGGTAATCGTCTCGCATGCTCACATGCGACCTGTACATAAGCTGGCCGAACCGGTCCAGGTCGCCGGCCTGCAAAGCCTCTACGCTTAACAATACTCTTTCGTTTTCTGTAACGACATGGCGCACTCGCCTGCGAACGATTTCGGGCAATGCCGCGCTGTGTCGTTCAAAATCCTCGATAGTGATGTCGCGGAGCGAATTGATATTGCGACCCGGCATGAGTGCCTGGAGCAGCCTCACTCCTTCCAGGCACTCGCGCTTGCGAGTGTTGTACTCGCTATCTACAAGACCGCGCTGCACACCCGATTCCACCACTACCACCGATACTCCGTGCTGCTCCGCAGGGAGCACTCCGCGCTGCTCCGCAGGGAGCACTCCGCGCTGCTCCGCAGGGAGCACTCCGTGCTGCTCCGCAGGGAGCACTCCGTGCTGCTCCGCAGGGAGCACTCCGTGCTGCTCAAGGCCGAGCGGTACCACTTGGTAGGTGAGATCGCGGCAGTCTATACACAAAGCCGCGTCACGCTGCCCGAGTGCTGAAATGAACTGGTCCATGATACCCGTCTGCACGCCTACAAAGCGGTTTTCGGCCTCCTGGCCCCATAGAGCAAGCTGAACTTTATCGATCTGCTCTCCGGATAGCGAGGCAAAAGTATAACCAACAGCAATTTCCAGGGCGGCCGAGGAAGACAGGCCCGCACCCCTGGGCACATCGCCTGCTATAGCGATATCCGCGCCTACGAGCGGCTGCCCGTGGTCGCGCAAGGCCGCGGCTACTCCGCGCACGTAGTTACTCCACCCGGCGTCCTGGGAAGGGGTTATGTCGTCAACGTCAAAAGTGGAAAGCTGGCTGTAATCTTGCGAGTAAAGACAAATCAGGCGAGAGCCGGAGGGTGCTGCCAGCGTGATCACCTGCCGGTCGATAGCTATTGGCAGCACGAAGCCGCCGTTGTAATCTGTGTGCTCGCCTATCAGGTTGACCCTGCCCGGCGCACGCACCGCTAAAGTAGGCTCCCGCCCGAAGGTTTGTTTGAATTGAGCGTAAAGTTCCTCGATCATTGGCAACTCATTTCGTGGCTGCATCTCCTCGATACCTTCGGGAAGATGTCTCGCCGGCCGGGGTAACTCAAAACCGTTTACTCCTCGGAGCTGCTGCGGAGCTGTTCCGCAGCACTTTCTGCGGTGACATCTCGTTGCGGCTGGCCCAGCATTTCATAACCGACCATGAACTTGCGTATAGTAGCCGAGCGCAGTAGAGGCGGGTAAAAGTGGGCGTGCAGGTGCCACTCCTGGTGGTTCGCATCGTCGGTAGGGCTCTGGTGAAAGCCCATACTGTAAGGGAAGCTAATCTCGAACAGCTTATCGTATCGACGCGTTACACTTCGCAGGATGCCCGCTAAACCGTCGCGCTCTGCCGGTGAAAGGGTGGGTAGGGCACCGTGGTGCTTACGAGGCAAGACTAACGTCTCAAAAGGCCATACCGCCCAGAACGGCACCAGCGCCACGAAGTGTTCGTTGGAGCAAATGACGCGCTGCTCGTGCTGCAACTCCAACCGCAGGTAATCACATAGAAGGCAGTTACCGGACGCCGACGCATAAGCCCCCTGCTCGCGCAATTCTTTGGCCGGTTCGTTAGGTATTCGTTCGTTTGCCCAGATCTGCCCGTGCGGGTGCGGGTTGCTCGCGCCCATCATCTCGCCCCGGTTTTCAAAAATCTGTACATGTTGCACCCAGGCTAAGTCCCCCAATTTTACGTACTGGTCAACCCAGGTGTCCACAACCCGCCGGAGGTCGGGGATATCCATGCCGGACAGGGTAAGGTCGTGGCGTGGGGAGAAACAGACAACCCGGCAGATGCCGCGCTCGCTGTTGGCCTCTATCAGGGATGGCCGGGTGTCATCCACGCTGTAGGCAAGATCGGCGGGTGCAGTGTTGGGACGCAGGGCGGCAAAGTCGTTCTCAAAGACGAAGGTACCTGTGTAATCGGGATTGCGCACGCCGCCTGCGCGCACGTTGCCGGGGCAGAGATAGCAGGTGGGATCGTAAGTGGGCCGCTGTTCTGATACGACCCGCTCCATCTGGCCTTGCCATGGCCGAGCCGTGCGTTGCGGCGACACCAGCAGCCACTCGCCGGTGAGTGCATTCCGCCTGCGGTGAGGTGCCGAGAACAGGGTGGTGTCATCCATTGGTCGTGTCTCCTCCTGTGCTCAACAGATGTGAGAGGTGAGCCGGGACTTCTTCGGACCAGGGCCGAATCTACCAGGCGTAGGCTTCCGGTGCCTCGCCGCCCGGCCCCGGCCAGATCTCGTCAAGGCGCGCCAGGCTTTCGGCGCTGAGATGCAATTCCAGCGCCCGCAGCGACGCTTGCAGTTGGTCTACCGTGCGCGGCCCTATGATCGGCCCCGTCACTACAGGGTTATGCAACAGCCATGCCAGTGCCACATCTGCCTGCTGCTCCCCAAGCTCCCGGCAGAACGCCTGGTATGTATCCAGTTGCGGCCCGTACTTCTCCACCTCTTTTTGCATCCCCTCACCGGCCCGGCGGCCTTCGCTTGTCGTTCCTGCCGGGCCTGCGAGCAGACCGCCCGCGAGAGGGCCCCACGGGATGATGCCCAGGCCGTATTCTCGGCAGGCGGGAATTACCTCCAGCTCGATGGTGCGGTCGCGCAGGCTGTAGCGACTTTGCTCGGCAACCAGGCCCATGAAATGTCGCGCCTGTGCAGCGCAGTTGGCCTGGACTATGTGCCACCCGGCGAAGTTGCTGCTACCGACGTAGATGACCTTACCCTCGCGCACCAACTGCTCCATCGCCTGCCAGATCTCCTCCCAGGGCGTGGTCCGGTCAACGTGGTGCATCTGGTACAGGTCTATATGGTCGGTTTGCAAACGCCGCAGGCTCTCCTCGCAGGCCCGGCGAATGTGATAGGCCGACAAGCCCCGGTCGTTGGGGCCTTCACCCATTTTCTGGTACACCTTGGTCGACAGCACGATCTGTTCCCGGCGGGCGGGGTTCTGGGCCAGCCAGCGCCCGATTATCTGCTCTGATTGGCCTTCGCCAAGCCTGGTGCTGTACACGTTAGCCGTGTCAAAGAAGTTGATGCCCACTTCCAGCGCTCTGTCCATAATCGCGAAACTGCCCGCTTCATCGGCCTGCGAGCCGAAGTTCATGGTGCCGAGACAGAAACGGCTGACGCTCAGGCCGGTGCGGCCAAGATGCGCATATTGCATAGCGTCCTCTCTTGAATACCTATCCTTCCAGGATGGCTACTTCGTGTGCGGGTAGCGCGAGCACACCCTCGTGCGTTTTGCCCGTAAGGAGGTCGCGCATGGGGGATGGTAGAGACACATGCGCCTCAAACGTGTTGTGGTTGAGTACGAAGGTGTAGCCCCGGCCTTCCGCCTCTCGACGGCTCACCTCCACGCCCTCCGGCGCTTCCAGGGGCGAGGCTATCCCCAGGTCGTCCAGCGCCATTCCCACCACGTTCGCTACCAATTCCGGCGTGGGGCGGGTAGCCACGTATATAGCGCGGCCCTCTCCAAACCGGTGTTGAGTAATCGCGGGCTGCCCCGCATAGAAATCTTCCTCGAAAGTTGCCAGCGCTTCAGCGCCTTCCAGGTGCACTATATCGCACCACAAATCGCAACCGTAACTGCCGCCCGGCAACTTGCCCTCTCCGGGCACCAGCAGCCGGGTGCTCATATCCGGCTCCAGCGGGTCGAACTCTTCTACCCAGATGCCAAGCGTCTTGCGTAGCGGGCCGGGCGAGCCGCCCAACCAGGCGCGGTCGCTCTCGTCTACCACCCCGCTGAAGAAGGTCGTCAAGAAGGTGCCGCCCCCCTGCACATAGCGCTCGATAGCGGCACCTTGCCCGGCGCTCACCATATTCAGTAAAGGCGCGATAACGAGGGCGTATCCGCTCAGGTCGCGGTCCGGAGGTACGACGTCCACCGCGATGTTGCGGTCCCACAGAGGGCGATAATAGCGCTGTACCTCCTCGACGTAGGAGAGAGCGCTGCTTGGACCGGGAGTGTACTCGACATTCCACCAGTTGGGCCAGCTAAAGACCAGGGCGATGCGAGCCGGCAGGCGCGTGCCCAGGACGCTATCGCCCAGGGCCCGTAGCTCTGCCCCCAGCGTGGCGACATCGTTGAACACGCGAGTGTGCTCGTGCCCCGCCTGGCTTACGACCGCACCATGATATTTCTCCGCCGAGCCGCGTGATTGCCGCCACTGGAAGTACATCACCGCGTCCGAGCCGCGGGCCACCGCCTGGTAGCTGAGCAAGCGCATAATATGCGGGCGCTTGAGAGGGTTGTGCGAGCGCCACTGTACCTGGCTGGGCGTCTGCTCTATCAGCAGCCACGGCAGGCCTGCTTTGAGGCCGCGCATCAGGTCGTGGCGCAGGGCTACTGCGCTCGGGTGGTCGCTTCTCTGCGGATATGAGTCCCAGGAGACTACATCAAGATAAGGTGCCCAGGCAAAGTAGTCGAGGGGTTTGTACCACTCCATCAGGTTGGTGGTTACGGGCACATGGGGAGTTATCTCGTGCAGAATATCCGCCTCGCCCCTGTAGCATTCCAGGTTCATATCGGACATGAATCTGCGGTAGTCAAGTACGAGGCCCTGGATGCTGTGCTCCCCTCGCCCGCCCGGAGGCTCGATCTGCTCCCAGGTTGTGTATGTATGGCCCCAGAAGGGTGTTACCCAGTGCTTATTGACCTCATCGAGCGGGCCGTAGCGAGCCTGTAGCCACACGCGGAAGCGGGCCGCGCAACGCTCGCAATAGCAAGTCGGCCCGTACTCGTTGCTCACATGCCACAGCAAGAGAGCCGGATGTTGGCGATAACGTTCGGCCAGGCGCTTTGCGAGGTTTTGGGCGAGCCTGCGGAAATCAGGGCTGGTGGGACAATAGTTTTGCCGGTGGCCGTGCTTCTTGCGTATACCCTGGTCGTCTACCGGCAACACATCCGGGTATGCCTCCGAGAGCCAGGCCGGTTGGGCTGCGGTTGCCGTTGCCAGGGAGGCGAACACTCCGTTTTCCGCCAGCAAATCGAGCACCCGGTCCAGCCACTCGAAAGTGAATGTATGCTCGTCGGGCTGCAACGAAACCCAGCTAAAAACGCCTACGGTAGCGACGTTCACCCCCGCCAGGCGCATCAGGCGCATATCTTCCTGCCAGATAGCTTCGCCCTCGTAACCGAACCTGGGCGTCCACTGTTCGGGATTGTAGTCGCCTCCATAGGCTATCTGTTTTAGACGCCCATACAGCCACTTCATCCGGCCCGCCCCGTCGGGCGCTATTGTGTTGTCAGGGTCCATTTTGGCCTTTCTTTGAGTGACGAGTTTTGCGTATGGTCCGCGCCGTGCCAATACCTCTGGTACGGTGGGCCAGTGCACCGTTGCGGGGAAATACAGGAGGGCTGGACGCGGTGGCTCAGCCCTCCTACTTCCGTCTTGAGTGTCTTATTTCATCTTGGCAAGTGCGGATGTAGCCGCTTGCTGGGAGGCCGTCATGATAGATTGCGGGTCGTCACTACCCGTCCACAGCGCTGTCCACGCTTTGGCAGCGGGATCCCACAAGGCTCCCATGAATGGGGTGTTGGGCAAGGGCACGCCATCTTGCGCCTGGGCGTTGAACGCCGACACGATTGGGTCGCTGCTCAAGTCGCTGGCTGCTGCTGAGTTGGCAGGCACTTCGCCGGTCTTCTTGACCATAGCCTCCTGCTGCTCTTTGGACGTATAGAACTTCATGATGTCCACAGCTACATCGGGGTTCTTGCTGCCGTGCGCCAGCATAAGCACCTTCACCCCAACGAACGGCTTGGCCGGGCCGCCATCGCCGAAATCTACAGCCGGCAGTTTGCCAAGTCCGAAGTTCATATTGGCTTTTTGCAGGTCCGCAACGCGCCAGGGGCCGGTAAGCTCAATAGCGGCTTTACCGTCGTTGAACAAAGCGTCGGCTACGTTCGTATCAATGTCGGTGGGCATCAGACCTTGCAAGCCGCGAATCCATTGTGCGGCGGCAAGAGCCTGGGGCGTGTCCAGGTGCGCTACCCCCTGGTCGTCCACATATTGAGCGCCCGCACCATAGAACCATGGCGCATTAAAGTAGGCATCCGTCGGGTTCCACACCGCGAAGTACTTGCCTGGGTTGGCCTTGGTGTAGTCCGTCATCATCTGCTTTAGCTCGGTAGTGGTCTTGGGCAGCTTATCCTCGGTAATCAGATCCTTGTTGTAGAAGAAGGTGATGGCTTCCAGAGTCTCAGGCAGGCCATAAATCTTTCCATCATAAGTCACGGCCGAAGTTGCCACGTCTCCAAAGTTCTGCTTCAGATAGTTTTGGTCAATGCCGCCCTGGCCATCAAGGGGGTCAATGACGCCTGTAAGAGCGTTCTGACCTATATTGTCGTCAACCCACGCCACAATATCGGGGCCAACACCAGCAGGTACGGCATTCTGAACTTTGGGGCCGATATCGGACACATTCAGAAGCTTGATAGCAACATCGGGGTGTTCCTTGACGTACTCGGCGAAAACAGCTTGCTTGGCGGTCAGATAGTCGCCGCCCCAACCATGCCAGATGGTGATCGTCGTCTTGGCGTCCGCGCTGCCCAGCGCGACCGCTGTCGGCTCGACTGTGGCTGTTGCCTCGGTCATCGCACCGCTGTTATCGGCTACCGCGGTATCGGTGGGTGCCGCGGTTGGCGACTGGGCGGTGCCTGTGGTAGGGGTCGCAGAGTCACCGCAGGCGGTGAGTACGAAGGCCAGTATAACCACGGTTACGAGCCAGATATGTTTGAAAGACTTCATGGACTATCCTCCTAATTCGCTTCCCGGTTAATCTCAATCGCTATGATGCCCAGATCGTACTTTTGCAGCACGTAGTGCTCCCTGCGCAAGCGGCACGTAGTGCTCCCTGCGCAAGCGGCACGTAGTGCTCCCTGCGCAAGCAGTTATGTGTGGGGCCAGGCGCGGGGACCCCAACGATGTACGGGCCGCCATTGCCTGAAATACCTCCCTTCCTCTACTCTGAGACCGGGGCACCGGCCAGAGATGTCATAATAGGCCGCGTACACGGCCTCCAACCGCCTCTGTTTAACCGGTTAACTCGCCGCACAAAACAAACCACGAATTGTAAGTAAAGAGTGGCCGGTGTAGGTAGCATAGCCTGGACAGGAGGCGTTGTTGCTGCGTATTATACAGGAGTGAACCTATCAGTACAACCCCATTAACAGCAACTCCAAGTAAAGAGCCGCTCGCTACTCAAAGGGGTATTGCCTGGTGATATAGCGTGAGCGAAAAAGGTGCGCCAATGACTACACTGGCAGACGTGGCACGGTTGGCCGGAGTCACCAAAGCAACAGTGTCTTACGTGATCAACAACACCAAGAGTGTAAGTGAAACGACCCGCAAACGAGTGGAGGAGGCAATCCAGGCGCTGGATTACCACCCCAATCTACTTGCGCGTGGACTGTCTCGTGGGCATACTCGCATTCTCGCGCTTGCGCTCAACGCGATCACCAACCCCTTTTACGCCGAGTTCGCCGAGGAGGTGCAGCTTGCCGCCCGGCGGTATGACTACTACCTGTTGCTCTACAGCACCGGGCAAAGGGATGTGAAGGCTCCCAAACAGGCCCTCAAGCATATTTATTCGTTGATTGACGGCCTGTTGGTGACCAAGTCTGCGGTGCCTAGCTCCGAAGTGCAGAGGGCAGCGCAGCTTGGGATCCCGGTGGTGCTCTGTCTGGGCTGGACAGGAGTCGAGCAGGAGGGGCTTTTCCCGCTTGTGTATTACGATCACTTTCAGGCGGGCAGGCTCGCCGCCGAGCACCTGCTACAACTAGGTCACCGGCGATGTGCCGTCATAGTACCGGCCCCCCACCATTCGCCCCGCTTCAACGGGTTTCGCACTTTGCTTGCCGAGGCCGGTGCCGACCTTGCGCCTGAGTTCATACAGGTCTGCTCCGAGGATACAATAGCGAGCGGGTATGAATCGGCACAAGCTCTGCTCTCCCTGCCCCAGAGACCTACAGCCATTTTCGCGACCAACGATTTGTTGGCTCTTGGAGCTATGGACGCAGTCCTTGATCGCGGCCTGCGCGTGCCGGATGATATCTCCATAGTAGGCTTCGACGATATAGACCTGGCCTCCCAGGTCCGCCCCTCGCTGACCTCGGTGGCGCTCCCAAGAAGGGAGCTGGCAGTAAAGGCGGTTGAGTTGCTGATCCGGCAGATCGAACATGCAGACCAGAAGATGCTTCCACAGAACCTGGTGCTTACTCCCAGAATTGTCGCCCGCCAGTCAACAGCGCCGCCACTGGCCAGTAGCGAGTAGCACGTAGTGCTCCCTGCGCAAGCAGCGAGTGGTGAGTGGCGAGTGGCGTGCGATGGCATTTGTTTAGCGGGCGCAATGTGACAGCGCCTGACGCTATATCGCTCACTTCAGGAGAAAGCAATGCAGCCATTCACTATGGATTTGAGAAGAAGCGACCAATCGAGGATTGACCTTTCCTACCTGTCGGAAGCGCCCGCTGGAAGAGACGGATTCGTTACGATCAAGGGCGGACACCTGGCGAAGCCTGACGGGGGGCGGCTGCGCCTCTGGGGCGTAAATGTGACCGACTGGAGCCCAGGCTCGGTTACTATTCCCTCCAAAGAGGACGCGCCCGTGTACGCGGCTATCCTGGCCCGGTTCGGCTTCAACTGCGTTCGCCTGCACTTTCTCGACCTCGATGCTCCACGCGGTCTAGTAGATAGCTCTCGCGACGACTCCCAGCACCTGGACCCGGCGCAGCTGGACAGGCTCGATAATTGGATAGCCGCGCTCAAGGAGCATGGTATATATTGCGACCTCAATCTGGTGGTCGGCAGGTCGTACAAGGCCGGGGATGCCGTGCAAGACCATGACCGGATCGGCTGGGCCAAAGCTCTTACTTACTTTGACCCCAGGCTGATCGAGCTGCAAAAATCGTATGCCGAGCAGATCTTGACTCATTACAATCCATACACACAGGCCGAATACCGGCACGACCCTGCAATCGCCATTATTGAACTGGTGAACGAGAACTCGCTCGTTGAGGCGTGGCACTATGGCAGCCTGCGCTCTGCCAAGAGTAAAGGGTCAGGGGAGAATGTGCAACCGCTACCAGCGTACTACACTCTTATGCTCGACGATATGTACCAGCAATATCTCCGGCAATCAGGGTCTGACAGGCTAGCCCAACTCCGTGAGGTTGCAGGGATAGAGGGTACAGATCCTGTACCTCGGCTCAACCCGGAGGAATTCGAGGCCGCGCCTGCTGGACGATTCCAGACGGAAACCGCTTTCTACATGGAGATAGAGCGCAGCTTCTTCAGCGATATGAAGTCTTTTCTGAGAGAGAAGCTTGGAGTGGGGCAATTGCTGCTCGGCAGCAACGACCACATGTACGGCCAGAGCGGCTACCCGATGGTATGGAGCAATTCGGTGCTGGACATCATAGACGGGCACATGTACTGGCAGCACCCCGCGCATGCCTCCGGGCAGAACACACCAATGGTGAACGACCCACTCCATTCAATGATAGTGCGACTTTCGCGCACGGCACTCGCGGGCATGCCTTTCACGGTCAGCGAGGTGAACCATATTTTCCCCGGCGATTGGATCAGCGAGGGGATACCGGTGTTGGCGGCTTACGCGAGCCTCCAGGACTGGGACGCTGTTATCTGGTACACTTTTGAGCCGAAGCAGAACCCCGAATGGAAAGTTTATGTGGGCGACACCTTTGATCTCTCGCTGGACCCGGTTAGGATGCCGCAACTGGCGGCGGGTGCGCTGGCATTCCGGCGGGGCGACGTGAAAGAAGCAAGCACGACTATAAAGCGAACTTACACGCTTGAGCAAGTCCGCGAGAGCTTGCGCATGTCGCCGGGCGAGAGACCGTACTACACTCCGGGCTTGCCACTTTCCCTGGCCCTGCAACATAAGATGCGCGTAGGCTCGCTTGAGGGGCCGCCAACTGAAGCGATCAGCACGCGAGATGCGAACCCTATTGTTTCGGATACCGGGGAGTTAGCGTGGTACACGTCACCAGAAGGGGACGGGTTGGTTACAGTAGATACCCCTCGCTCGCAAGCTCTGATTGGATCCCTGGGGGCGAACAATAGGTCGGTGAGCAATCTTTCGGCTGATGTGACGAACCGGTTTTGCGCGATTACGCTGAGCGCACTGGATGCGAAACCAATTGCCCATGCCGGTAGGTTGCTGCTAACCACCGGCGCGCGCGTAGAGAACACGGGGCAGGAGTGGAACGAAACAAGAAGCGAGATAACCGAGTTCGGTGGGCCACCTTCCCTGGTCGAACCTGTCAGTGGTCGCATAACGCTGACACACCTGCAAGGCGCGACCTCGGTGCATGTGGATGCGCTCGACGGGGCGGGCCGGGCCATTGGCGAAGCGCTCCCGGCTCAGAACACAAGCGATGGGTGGGTGATCCAGGTAGGAAACCCGGTCACGACATGGTATGAAATCACAGTTGAGCGATAGAGATAGCAGGGGCCAACACGAGCAGGCGGATCTCTTATGCGAAACTCAACTCACGCCCCGCTCGCGGCCAACTCCTCCAGGTCCTTGCCGCTGGGCGAAAACTGCTTGGGCGTCAGGTCGGGCGCGGCGGGCTGCGGGCCGAGGATCTTAGCCAGCCCATCTGAATAGACCGTCTCAGAGCGCAACAGCGCCTCAGCCACCTGGTCCAACTGGGCTCGCGACGCTGTGAGAATATCGCGGGCGCGCTTATGAGCCTCATCGAGGAAGCGCTGCACGTCCTGGTCGATCATGGCAGCAGTCGCCTCGCTGTATGGCCGCCCCCGAAGTCCATCATAGCCACCCTGCTGGTCGTCGCTGTCCACGGAAGCCAGCCCGATCGTGCCCATGCCCCACTGGGTGACCATCTGCCTCGCCAGGCGAGTGGCCTGGGTCAAATCGCTCTCCGCGCCGGTTGTGATATCACCGAAGACTATTTCCTCGGCTGTGCGTCCTCCCACCATGATCGCCAATCGAGCGGTGAGATAGGAGAGGCTGTAGCTGTAGCGGTCCTCGCCGGGCACCTGCTCGGTGACACCGAGGGCGCGGCCACGCGGGATGATGGTCACTTTGTCTACCGGGTCGGCTCCAGGCGAGCGCCAGGCCACCACCGTGTGGCCGCCCTCGTGGTAGGCTGTGATGCGGCGTTCCTGCTCGGACAGGGCGAGCGGCCTCACGCCGCCCAGCCGCACCTTGTCGAGCGCCTCTATGAAGTCGGCCAGCGTTACCTGGCCGGCATCGCGACCGGCGGCGTTGAGGGCAGCCTCGTTGCACAGGTTCTCGATGTCCGCGCCGCTGAAGCCGGTGGTCATACCAGCCAGGTCCGAGAGGTTGACGTCGGGGGCGAGGGGCAAGTCGCGGCTGTGGATAGCGAAGATGCCCTCGCGGCCTTTGCGCTCCGGCAGGGGCACTTCTACCTGACGGTCGAAGCGACCGGGGCGCAGCAAGGCAGGGTCGAGCACGTCGGGCCTGTTGGTGGCTGCCAGCACGATCACCTCCTGCCGCTCGTCGAAGCCGTCCATCTCCACAAGTAGCTGGTTGAGAGTCTGCTCGCGTTCGTCGTTTTGACCGAAAGTGTTGGAGCCTCGGCGGCGAGCCACCGCATCCAGCTCGTCTATGAAGATGATGGAGGGGGCTGCCTGTTTGGCTTGAGAGAAGAGGTCGCGCACCCGGCTTGCGCCCACGCCAACGAACAACTGCACGAACTCCGACCCGCTGATGCTGAAAAAGGGCACGCCGGCTTCGCCCGCGACCGCGCGGGCCAGCAGCGTCTTGCCTGTGCCGGGAGGGCCGACGAGGAGCGTGCCACGCGGTATGTGCGCACCCACCCTACGGTACTTTTCGGAGTTACGCAGGAACTCAACCTCCTCCGATAGAGCGGCTTTGGCCTCATCGGCACCGGCCACGTCCTTGAAGGTGGTGGCCGGACGATCCTGCGCATAGCGACGCGCCTGGCTGCGGCCAAAGTTGAAGATACCCGCCTGGCTGTTCATAGCCTGGCGTCCCATCCAGACCAGCAGACCGAGCAGCAGCAAGAATGGGAAAGCGTCACTCAGGAGCACGAGAAACCAGGGTGTGGACGGTGAAGAGACATTCACGACGACGTTATGCGAGATGAGCAGCGGCATGAGCGTTGCGTCGCCCACCGTATCAGGGAAGGTTGTTTCAAAATTGGTGTAGAGGGTTGCAGCGCCGGAGGCAGGGGTGGTTTGGGTGGATGGCTCAGGCGTGCCCGCACCCGGCGTGCCTGGGAGCGCGCTGCCCGCAATAGCCTGCACAAAGGTGCCGCTTATGTCTGCTCCCTGGATGCTCACTTGCTGGACATTGCCTGACTGCACCTGCGCCAGGAAGGTGCTGTATGGGATCTCGATGGAGGAGGCCTGGCCCTGAGGCAGGAAGAGGATAATGTTCCAGATCACCAGCGCCGCAAGCAGCGCCCAGTTGATCCAGTTGCGAAGCGGCGAGCGAGGCGGTTGCTGTTGTCCTTGCGGTTGCTGTGGAGATTGCTGCTGTCTCTGAGGCTGCGATTGCGGCTGGCCTGATGGCTGTTGCGGATTTTGTTTGGTGTCCATTATCTCTCCTCACCTGTTCAGCATACCTAAATCCCCTGGTTCCAGGGAAGGCATGAGAATATGGCCTGTTACAAGTGTGCAGGATATGAACGGAGGTGCGGAGCGTATTCTCCGCTGATTTTACCACACTACTCCCTGCACAGATAGATCCAGGCTGCTACATAAGTGTTCAGACCTAGGGTGGAGGGATCCAGCTTAAGAGTAAACCAAGACCCACCCCCAGCCCCTCCCACACGCGGGAGGGGAGAAGTAAATAGTGAGGAGAGATTGGGGGACACCCCCAAGGTACCCGGCAGGGGGGCGCCCCTGCACCCCCGTTACCCCTAATCTGAACGGCTTACGGGCTGCTCTTCTCCTGCCCTCGGTGCCGGCACCAGGGGGCGAGAAGACGTATCCGGTAGTCTTCCAGAGTGTGAACCACCCGCCTAAAGGCGGGGGCTTCTGCAGGCGACTTGCACCGCCTGTTGGCTAGTTCCTAGCCAAAGATTGAGGATGTTTATGGCAGCATTATGGTCTGTATCAAGAGAACAGCCACACTCGCAGGAGTGCCAACGCTCGGACAACTCTTTCTTCTTGATAGTGCCACAGGAGCTACACACTTGGCTGGTGTAACGAGGGTCAACAAGCACAACGTTCCTCCCGGCACTTTCAGCCTTGAAGGTGACGAATTGTACGCACTGACTCCAACCAGCATCCGATATGGACAAGGCAAGGCTATGATTGCGAACCATGCTACGGGGTTACAACTGCTCAAAGACAATAGTGCCGTACTCATTCATCAGGCGGCGAGACTGCTTATGCAGGAAGTCCGCTCGCTGGTTGTGGATACGTCTGTGTATTTGAGCAACTGCCTTTTTCGCCTTGTTCCTACGGTGCCGCCACCCTTACGACGGGAAAGCGTCTGTTGAGCCGTGGCGAGCTTGTGCAGGGATTTACGCAAGCACCGTGGATCCTCAATTCGCTGTCCGTCAGAGAGGGTTGCGAACGTGGCAAGTCCGAGGTCTATGCCAACCGCCTTGTCCGAGTAGGGCAGGGTAACCTCTACAACTTCAACAGAGAAGCAAACGTACCAGTGCCCACCTTCTCGCTTGATAGAAACCATCTTGACCCTACCATGCATAGCCCGGTGCATCCTGACCTTGACGGTTCCTATCTTGGACAGTCCTATCTTGGACAGAGTGAGCCTGTCGTTTTGGAGCGACCAACCCAACTGAGGGAAGGTGAACGAGTCGTACCAGCCAGCGCCTTTGAAGCGTGGATAGCCCGGCGTTTCCCCCGACTTCACCATACGAAAGAAGACGCTCACTCTGCTTACAAGTAGGGTACGACCGGCACTTGATCGTGCGTCTAGACATGCTTTTGGTTTTCTATGTACTGCTTTATTACGGCGAGTGGTGCGCCCCCGACCGTGCTTACAAAGTAGGCGTTGGTCCAAAGCGAGGGCAATCGTTTCTTCAACTGCGGAAACTCTTTCCGAAGCAAGTATGAGGAACGCCTCTTACACAACTTTATCAGGCGGTGTATGCCGAATTGTGGGTCACACTCAACAAGCAGGTGAATATGGTCGGGCATTACCTGTAGCTCAAGTATCTCGGACTCTCGTTCCTCACATACTTGCCGGAGGATGTCTTTCAGCCGTTCGGCTACGTCATCCACCAGCACCTTACGGCGGTATTTCGGGCACCACACAACGTGGTACTTGCAGGAGTACACCAGGTTGTTGTTGGACTTGAAACCCTTCACAGGAACATTATATAGCAAAGAGCTATCTAATGCAAGACTCTGACCGGACTTGTGGCAAACTCGCAGCTAACCTACTGCGTAGGGGCGGCTGTATCCCCAGCCCTATAGGGCGGCGTCTTAGCCGCCATGCGATTCGATAATGGTGGGGGCGCGGCAAGTCAGCGGCCATCAAGTGCCACTTCATTTCCCATCACTTCGCATGTTGCTAAACGCAGGGGAAATGGCACCAGGCAGCGAATTCGTTCGTGGGAGACGAACGGGATAGCCTCTTCTATTTCACCAGCAGCCTTTCTGGCAGATAATCTTTGTGGGCGGCAGCCATCTCGTCGTAGATGGTCTCGGCCTTCGAAAGAGAGAAGCAGAGGGGGTTGCTAGCGAGGGCGCGGATGCCATCTCGGCGGGTACCGGACCAGGCGGCTTCGGCGGTGAGCGCCTGGTATTCACCGAGCATCCTGGTCAGGCCGACTACGTGCGCCGGCATGTGGCCTTCGGTGAGGGGCACCACGCCGTTACGGTCCACATATCCCTCCACCTCCACAACCAGATTATCCGGGAAATCGGTTATGGCCCCACGATTGGGCACGTTGACGGGCCATACCTCTTTGCGGTCGTTGAAGACGGCGTCCATAACATCGATTGCAAGCTCCAATTCGTTGATACCGCCGCGCGAGCGGCGAGGGTCGAGCACGGGCACGTCGGAGGCGGCTTGCTCGCGGTAGTGCTGCCAGTAATCGGGGACCTGGGCCATGATGTCCTGGGCGCGGGTGGTCGGCTTGGCCTGTAGCTCCGCCAGTATCTCCTCTTTGTAATAATAGTAAAGATAGTAATCGGCCGGGATCGCGCCCATCATAGAGGTAAGCTCAAGCCAGCGCAGCTCATGTTTGCTTGTATCAGGCTGGCGCTTTCGATGCTCGTAAGCGCTTTGTATGAAGGGCATCATGTCCGCGCCGTCGTACAGGTGGCGCACCGTCCACGAGTTGTGATTGAGGCCGATCATGGCCGCGTCTACCTTGTCGGGATCGAGACCCGCAAGGCGCGCCATCCATCTCGGGTAGACTATAGGGCCTTCGCAAAGGGAGATGGTGGGGATATATGTGTGGTGAGTGACCGCCTCGGCTACGATGTTGACGGGGTTGGTGTAGTTGAACAGGATGGCGCGAGGGCAGACGGCCTCCATGTGGGCCACGATATTTTGCATGACGTGGATGGAGCGGAGCGCCATGAAGAAGCCGCCTGGGCCCTGAGTCTCCTGGCCGATGATGCCATGTTTGAGCGGTATGCTCTCATCGAGGTAGCGGGCCTCGAAGCCTCCCGGCCGAAAGCTCGTCAGCACTGCGTCGCAGTCTTGCAGGCCGGCCCGGCGGTCGGTGGTGGTGGTTATGGTGAGGTCAAGCCCCCTGGCGCGCGCCATCTTACCGGCCAGCGTCTTCACAAGGCCAAGCCGCTCGGCGTTAAGGTCGATCAGCACGACCTCCGAGCCGTTGAAGTTCTCGCCCTGCTGGACGAACGAAGCCATAGTGCCGGGCGCTCGCGTGCTGCCCCCGCCTATATACGCCATTTTGATTCTTGCCACGTTGCCTCCGGTTGTGTTTTTCTCCGCAGGAGATTATACACCGGATCGCTATGTCTGGCAGGGCGAAAGGGAATCCACCGGGCAACCCAGTCTCATTGCTGCTGCGCCACGAGGGCTCTTAGTCTAGGTCTTGCCGCCCAGTTGTGCGGCCATCAGTTCACCAATGTGCAGTACAATCACCGGCAATTTCTGGGCGTCGATGCCGCCGCGCAGGTGCATAATGCAGCCGGGATTGTCCGTAACGAGGACGCGCGCCCCCGTTTTTCTGACGTTGTCCAGCTTGCGGGCGAGGATATGCTCGGCTACCTCAGGGCGAGTGACGGAGGTTGAGCCGCCGAAGCCGCAGCAGACCGAGCTCTCCTCCATTTCACGAAGCTCAAGCCCCATGACCTCTCGAACCAGGCGGCGAGGCGCATCGTCTATGCCAAGCACGTTGGCCGATTGGCAGAAGTTGTGGTAGGTAACGGGGGAGAAGGGGGAGTGCTCGCGGGCAAGAGCGCCGGGTTCCAATTGTGCGACGGAGTCCATAAAAGTGGTGAAGTCGATCACGCGCTCGGCCAACGACCGGGCGCGTGTCTGCCACGACGGCTCGCCCTCGAATAGGCGCTCGTAGTCGTGCAGCATGGCGATGGCGCAGCTTGTGCCGCCCGTCAGGATGTAATCGGCGCGCACCTTCTCCAGTTCTTCTATAGTGTAGCTGGCCATCTTGCGCGCGGGGCCGAGTATGCCTGCGTCGAGGGCAGGCAGGCCGCAGCAGTGCTGCTTTTCGGGCACTATCATGGTGACGCCACACGCATCCAGCACGCGGGCAATCGAAATCGCCATGCGAGGGAATAGGCGGTCGGTGATGCACTGGATGAAGTAGGCCACGCGCAGGCCACGCGCGTTACTTTGGAGGGGTTTGCCTGTGTAGGGCCTCACTCTTTTCAGGCGGTCGCGCGCCGGGGAGGAGGGAAGGGCGGGGGGCGTGCGCCAACTCGTGAGGTTGTGGACCATCGGGATGACGTTCGCGCCCACGCGGCCGGTGCGCGTGAATCCCTTGTCGCGCAGAGGGGTCGAGGCGACTGCCCCCGCGCGCATGGCGATATCCACCAGCCTGGGGTGCGACCAGAACTCCATGGCGGCGTGCATGGGCGAGGCTACGCCCTCTTGCTCGGCCACCATGCTGCGCACTTTGAGGATCTGTTGGGGGAGAGGGATGCCGACGGGGCAGACGGTTGCGCAGGCGTTGCACGACACGCACAGCGATTGGGGGCCTGCGTCCGCCTCAAGGCTATGATGGAAGGGTGTATTGACAAGCCCGATCGCGCCCGAATAGATGTGGCCGAAGACGTGCCCGCCGACCACGCCGTAGGGCGGGCAGACATTGGCGCAGGCGGCGCACCGTATGCAGCGCAGGGCATCGCGGATGAGAGGGGTGTCGCGCATCCTCATGCGGCCATTGTCGAGGAGGACGATGTGCATCTCTTTGCCCTGTTCGGGCGGGCCGGACACGAAATTGGTGTAGGAGGTGATAGACTGGCCCGTGGCCGAGCGGGCCAGCAGGCGCAGTTGGAGCATAGCGGCCTCGAAGTTGGGCACCAGTTTCTCGACCCCGGCAAGCACCACATGGACGCGTGGCAGGGTAGTCACGAGGCGGGCGTTGCCCTCGTTTTCAATGAACATGACGGTGCCGCTTTCGGCGATGAGAGCGTTGGCCCCGCTCACGCCAAGCCCGGCCTCAAGGAAGTCGCGGCGCAACTCGGTGCGGGCTACCCCCACCTGCTCGGTGATATTGTCGCGGGACACCTCGCGCCCGAGGGTGCCTGTGAAGAGGTCGCCCACCTGCTCGCGGCTTTTGTGGATGGCGGGCATGACCATGTGGGAGGGGCGCTCGTGCGAAAGCTGCTGTATCCACTCGCCCAGGTCGGTCTCGATAGCCTGGATGCCGTGTTCTTCCAGCACGCCATTTAGCTCGATCTCCTCGGAGACCATGGTCTTGCTTTTGACTACGTGCTTGATGTTGTGCTTGCGGCAGAGGTCCAGCACGTAGCGGTTGGCTTCGTCGGCCCCGGCGGCCCGGTAGACGGTGATGCCGTGGGCTTCGGCGGCGCGCTGGAAGCGATCTATATAGTCGGGCAGATGGTCGATCACCTCGTTCTTGATGGAGGCCAACCTGTTGCGCATGGCCTCGAACTCAGGGGTGCCATTGGCAAGGGGGAGGGCACGAGTGTGGAGTTCGGAGTGTGGAGTGCGGAGTAGGAGGGCGTCTTCTGGGATAAGTGCTGGGCGTTCGGGGTTTTCTTCGTAGGCGGCAAAGGCGCTTTCGCGTGAGACGCGCCAGGAACGCTGGAAGTTGAGGAGATTACGACGTAGCTGGGGGTTGTCGAGGGCGCGACGGTAGCGCTCTTTGAACTGTACAGGCTCGTGGCCTGTGCCTCCCGCACCCGGCGACCTAGGCTGCACGCCGCTTCTTCGTTGATCGGGCATATCAGACGCCTTTCTCGGTGAGTAGGATTATGTGGAGGGCTTTCGGCCCTTGCACGCCGATGGTCAGCACGCGCTCGATGTCGGCGGTGCGGCTTGGGCCAGTGACCATCGACACGTAGCGGTGGCCCTCTTCGGTCAGGTTGGACAGGATCGCGGCTGCTTCATCGAGACTGGGAACCAGGGAGGACTCGGGAACGAGCACGACGCAGATATCGGCAAGCATGGTGAGCAGGCGCGGCGCGAGGCCGTTATCGGCCATTATGAGGGAGCCTGTTTCAGCTATGCCAGCGCGGGCGTGCGCTATACCGACCCCGCCAGCCAGGGCGGCGGCAAGCTCCGATCTACCCGGTTCATCCATATCTTCGACTATTGATACCCGCTTGCCCGATGCTTCCAGGGCAGCGAGCAAAAGGGGAAACTGCTCTGCTACAGCCCGCGTACAGCGGACGACGCCATCGGTTGTTCCCGCGATGAGCGTGGCGGCATCCGATTCATTATTGACGACGGACACCTGCGCGCCTGCCGCGCGGGCGTAGCGCTCGAATGGCTCCAGGAGATCGTCAAGCATGATGGCCGATCCTTCCTTGCATCAATGCGAGCAGCCGAGCGAAAGCGGAGTCCCAGGCTGAATTGGTGTGGGGTTGATAGGTCGTTTGGGCGAAGGAAGCAGCGACGATGCGGCGACCTGCTTCGATGCCGGGGAGGTGGCCCGTCGCCACTGCCTGAACCAGCACGTTACCCAGCGCGGTGGCCTCTATCGGCCCTGCCACCACAGGCCTGCCACATGCGCCGGCGGTCCACCGGCAGAGTAGAGCGTTCTGGCTGCCACCGCCAACCACGAGTATTGTATCGAGTGGGTGACCTACAAGATCTTCGAGGTTTGTGAGTACCCAGCGGTATTTGAGCGCGAGGCTTTCGAGGCAGCAGCGCACTACCTCTCCGGGGGTTGTGGGTGCGGGTTGGTTTGTGAGGGCGCAGTATGCCTGGATGGCGGATTGCATATCGGGTGGGTTTAGGAAGTCGGGCGCGTCGGGGTTCACGATGCTCGCCAGGGGTGGGGTTTGTTCGGCCAGCCCTATTAATTCGGGCCAGGTGAAGTTGAGACCCTGGTTTTGCCAGCCGCGCCGGCATTCCTGTAGCAGCCAAAGGCCACCAACGTTTTTGAGGAAGCGGATGGTGTTGGCAACACCGCCCTCGTTGGTGAAGTTGAGAGCGCAGGCTTGCGCGCTCAGTATGGGCTGCGGCGTTTCGATGCCGACCAGGCTCCAGGTGCCGCTGCTTATGTAGGCGCTCCGCACGTCAAGGCCGGGGATGGCGGCGACCGCACTGGCTGTGTCGTGGGTGGCGATGGCTATTACAGGGACGTTTCCGCGCAAGCCCAGTTCCTCGCGGAGTGAGGGCAGCATGTCGCCTAGGATGGTGCCTGGGGCGACGATTGGAGGCAGGATGCCGGTGGGCACGCCTAGCCCGGCCAGTAGACCGGTGGCCCAACGCTTCTCGCGCGCGTCGAAGAACTGGGTGGTGGTGGCGTTGGTGTACTCGGCGACAGCGCGGCCTGTGAGCCGGTAGTGGAACAGGTCGGGGATCATCAGGAGGGTACGAGCCGCAGCGAGGTGGGGGTCATGAGTGTGGGCCATGCTCGCCAGTTGATACAGGGTGTTGATTGGCAGACGCTGGATGCCGGTCTGCGCGTAGAGTTGTTCCTGGGAGATTACAGCATCAACTAGCTCGGGTATGCCTTCTGTGCGGCTGTCGCGGTAATGGTAGGGATAGCCCAGGAGGTGGCCTTGCGCGTCGAGCAGGGCGAAATCTACCGCCCAGGAGTCGATGCCGATCCCGGCGAGCGGCTCGTCGTACTGAGTGGCGTACCTGGCGATGCCCGCTTTGATCTCCCGCCAAAGAGCATCCACATCCCAATGGAGGTGCCCATCTATCTCGACGGGTCCATTAGGGAAGCGGCGTAGCTCCTCCATGTGGAAGCGCCGCCCATCGAGGCGGCAGGCTATCACGCGTCCGCTGGACGCGCCGAGGTCTATGGCTAAGAAGGTGGCCGAATCGGTCATATCAGGGTGGTGCGCACGCCGAAGGCTTTCACTACTTCGTGCAACTCTTCATCCGTGAGGCCCTCGCCCTTGCCGCCGTTAATCAGGTCCATGTATTCGTAGCGGGCGGCGGTTTCCGCGTACTCGATGCGGTCGGCGGCGCGGGTGACCGAGATATCGGAGCGGGCCATGACGCCGTGCTTGCTCCATAGGACGACGCTGTGGTGGCGAAGGGCTTCGACGTTAGCCTGCATCAGAGCGGGCGAGCCGGGAAGCAGGTGGGGCAGCACGCCGACGCCCTGCGGAAGTTGTACGATAGTTTCCGGCTCCCAGCGCATGAGGCGGCGGTTCATTATAGCAGTATCCCGGTATTCCGAGATGTGGCTGAGATAGACGAGGTTGGGGGGTTGGGCGTGGATAAGGGCGTGGAAGTTGGTGCCTGTGGTCTCTACCTGATCGCTGTGGATGGCGAGGTGAGAGTTGAATTCGCTGGTGACGCGCTCGAAGAGGCGGCGCGGCGCGGTGTAGAGCTGGCCCGTAAGCCCATCTTCGCTTATGACGATAGCGCCCAGGTTGGCGGCAGGATCGGTGCGGATGTCGCGCAGGCGGCGGCCCGAGCCTGTGACGATCACCACTTTTCCGGCGAGCGCAGGGGCGGGTTGAGGCAAGTCGATCGGCTGGCTGAGCGGAAAGCGGCGGCGCACCTCGATGGGCCAACCTATGTAGATAGAGATATTGCCCGCCGCGCCCTCGCTGGCTTCGATGCCGCTGAGACGCTGGCCCGCCTCGCCAATGGTGGCGATCAATTCATCAAGGTCCGGATAGGGTTCCGGTAGGGACATGAGGTTCTCCTGGAGGGGTAGTCGGTAGTCGGAGGTTCCAAGTTTCTGGTTCCAAGTTTCTGGTTCTTGAATTCTGACTACCGACTACCGGCTATCGGTTACCTAAGAAACGCTTCGTGCAGACCGCCGTCTACTGAGATTATCTGGCCTGTGGTCTGGCGTAGGCGGTTGGTTAGTAGGAGGAAGATGGCCTCGGCCTGGTCGGCGGGTGTGATCGGTTGCTTGAGCAGGGTACGATTGGCGTAGAATTGCGAAAGCTTCTCTGTGAGGACTTCGGTCGATTCGACTTCGCTGTAGTCGATGCCGTACTTGGCGAGGGAGGCTATCACGCGGTCGCGGGGGAACATGGCGCTGCCCTGTACGACGGTGGCGGGAGCCACGCCATTTACCCTCACCAAGGGGGCTAGCTCTATCGCCAGCTCCCGGACGAGGTGGTTGGCTGCTGCCTTGCTGGTATCATACGCAAGGCTGCCTTTCTTGGCTACCACGGCGTTTACCGAGGTGGTCAGCACGAGGTTGGCGGGGAGGCCCTGCGCTTTGAGGACGTTCGATGCCTCGTCGGCCACCAAGTAGAGTCCGGTGATGTTGATATCGAAAGTGCGCGCCCACATCTCGTCGGGGATGCGGCCCGACGTGTCGGGCGACACGAAGATACCGGCGGTTACGGCCACCGCGTCGAGGCCACCGTAGGCCAGGGTTGTCTGTTCAAGCATGGCGCGGAGGCTTTCGCGGCGGGTTATGTCGGCGTGGAGGCCGATGGCGGGGCCGCAGTTGGAGATACCGCTGCCCGCCACGCCGACACCGAGGCCGTACTTGTCGGTGATGGCTTTGGCGGCTTCGTGCGCGCCTTCGGTATCGCGGTCCACGCACACTATATGCGCGCCTTCCTTCGCCAGCCTGAGGGCCACCTCGCGCCCGATGCCGCTGGCCGCGCCGATCACGGCTATCACCTGCCTTGCAAGCTCCTTCTCGGCAGGCATGCGCTGTAGCTTGGCCTCCTCCAAGAGCCAGTATTCGATGTCGAAGGCTTCCTGTAGGGGGAGGGCCGTGTACTCGTCCACCGCCTCGGCCCCGCGCATCACTTCGACCGCGCAGTTGTAGAACTCGGCGGTCACCCGCGATTCGCTCTTGTCTTTGCCCCAGGCGATCATGCCCAGGCCGGGGATCAAGATCACGGTAGGGTTGGGGTCGCGCATGGCAGGCGAGTTTGAGTGCTTGTGCTTGTTGTAGTATCCGGCGTAGTCCTTCCGGTATTGCTCCAATCCCGCCGCCAGTTTGTTCTTGAGAGCGTCCGTGTCCTCGGTCTGGGGGTTCCACTCGACGTAGAGCGGCTTGATCTTGGTGCGCAGGAAGTGGTCGGGGCAGGAGGTGCCAAGCTCGGCGAGGCGAGGCGCATCGTGGCTGTTCACGAAGCGCAGGATGGCGGGGTCCTCCTGCACGGTGCCGATGAAGCGCCTGTACTGGCTCACCTGCCCGCGCAGCCAGGGGAGGACCTCGGCAAATATCCGGTGGCGCTTCTCCTCGTCCAGCGATGCGTATTTCCGGCCGCCGAAGGTATTTTCGCCGGGGTCGCGCTCTTCGATGTAGCGGCCCGCGCGCTCGATCAGGTCAAGGGTTAGCTCGTAGCACTCCTTGTCGTCGTTGGCCCAATTGATCAAGCCGTGCCCGCCCAGGATCACGCCCTTGGCGGGGGGGTGGTCGCGCACGATCTGCTCAAGCTTGAGGCCCAGGTCGAAGCCGGGACGCTGCCACTCGGTCCAGATAACTTCGTCGCCGTAGATCTCTCGCGTAAGCTTTTGGGAGTTGCGGGCCGCCGCGATGGCGATCACGGCGTTGGGGTGCATGTGATCGACGTGGCGGTAGGGGATGAAGCCGTGGAGCGGGGTATCTATAGAGGAGGGGCGGGGATTGAGGTTGAAGGTGCAGTGGCTGTACAGGCCGACAATGGCGTCCTCGATGGGCGTTTTGGGGCCGCGATGGGGCGCATGGTGGTAGTGGCTCTGGAGGGCAAGGAGCTTATCCATGTAGAGAGAGGAGAAGTTCTCGCGCCTGGAGGTGCGAAGGTCGCCGCCTGAGCCTTTGACCCACAGCACATCGACCGCTTCGCCCGTGAGGGGGTCTTTCTCGATGATTTTGGAGGAGGTGTTGCCCCCGCCCGTGTTAGTGATGCGGCCATCCGCCCCCAGCAGGTTCGACCTGTAGACAAGGCGCTCGACCGGATCGAGCTTGCTCGCATATTCGTCGTCCCAGCCGTAGTTTACGTGCCTGAACGACGATGCTTCTGTTGATGTTGCTGATGACATCCCCTTAGCTCCTTCTCTTGCATTCTCTTGCGTTACGCTCGCTTTGATGTGACTTCACTTTCGTACGTCTCTATATCGTTCATAAACGCCATGCCAACGGGCACTTCCTCTTGCAGGCAGAAATAGTCCCACACGGCCTGCCAGGGCATACCCTTCATCTCTTCGAGGGCTGCGAGGCGGGCGGTGTAGTTGCCTTCGATTTCAAACCGGCGCAACCGCTCGGTAGGCTCAAGCAAGGCGACCAGGGCCGCACGCAGCACATTGCGCCCCCCCACCACCCAGGCGGCGATGCGGTTGATACTGGCGTCGAAGAAGTCGAGACCGATATGCACGCGGTCAAGATGCTTGCCAACGATCACCTCGCGCACGATTGCCTGTGTTTCGTCCGACAGGATGACCACGTGGTCGCTGTCCCAGCGCACGCCCCGGCTGATGTGGAGCACCACGCCAGGCACGTACATGAGCACCGAGGAGAGTTTGTCGGCCACCGATTCGGTGGGGTGAAAATGGCCGCTGTCGAGGCACAGCAGGATGCCCTTGCTGACGGCGTATCCGAAGTAGAATTCGTGGGAGCCTACCACGTAGCTCTCCGAGCCAAGCCCGAACAGCTTGCTTTCGACCGAGTCGAGGTTGTACTTCGGATCAATTGGCACAGCAAGGCTAGCATCCAACAATTCTTTGAGAAGTTGGCGAGGCTTGGCCCGATCTACGGGCGTATCCTTCAAGCCGTCGGGTATCCAGATGTTGGTGACACAGGTTGTGCCGAGTTGTTCGCCAAAATATGCCCCTATATGGCGGCAGGCGATGCAGTGCTCGATCCAGAACTGCCGGATGTGGGGGTCGTAGCTTGAGAGGGTGAGGCCGCTATCTGCCAGGGGGTGCGAGAATATGGTGGGGTTGAAATCGAGGCCGTGGCCGTTCTTCCTGGCCCAATCCACCCAGCCGGAGAAGTGCTCGGGCTGTAGCTCGTTCCGCTCCACTTTCTTGCCTCCTGTCTCCGCGTAGGAGGCGTGCAAATTCAGGCGGTGGTTGCCCGGTATAAGGGTGTAGACGCGGTCAAGGTCGCTCCGCAGTTCGTCGGGGGTGCGGGCCTTGCCGGGGTAGTTGCCTGTGGCGGCAAGCCCGCCTCCGAGGGTGGCGTCGGGCGACTCGAAGCCGCCTACATCGTCGCCTTGCCAGCAGTGTATGCTGAGCGATACCTGCCTGAGGGCGTTCAGGGCGGCATCCGTATCGACGCCGAGGGCGGCGTAGCGCTCGCGGGCGAGGGAATAGGCGTCCTGTAGCTGTCTGGTTGTGGGGGATGTGCCGAACATCGTGATTCCTTTGTC
Organism: uncultured Chloroflexia bacterium; assembly: GCA_963797095.1. GTDB lineage: Bacteria > Chloroflexota > Chloroflexia > QHBQ01 > JADMIH01 > JADMIH01. The sequence continues at coordinate 976,825 of CAWCNY010000003.1, forward strand.
AGTCGAGGTGAAAGATCTCGGTTAGCTCTACGAACATTTCGTCCGGGCGGGCGTTGTTGGGCGACTCGAAGAATGGGGCCATGAGCTCCTGCCAGCGGGTGTTTACCTCTTGTTCGAGCATGAGGGCCTGCGCCACCTGAAGGCTTTCCGGCGTCTCGAAGTAGCCGAACAACAGCCCATCGTCACGCATGAAGATGGAGTAGTTGTGCCAACCTGCCTCACGCAGGGCCGCCAGCATCTCAGGCCACACGTGCTCGTGGTGGCGCTTGTATTCCTCCAGCCGTTCCTGTTTTACTTTGAGGATAAAGGCTATGCGTTTCATGGTGATGTTTTGGTAGTCGGTAGTCGGTAGTCGGTAGTCGGAGGTTCCAAGTTCCTGGTTCCAAGTTCTTGAATTCTGACTACTGACCACCGACTACCGACTACTGATAGCTAGAAGTCGAAATTATCAATGTTGGTTGAGTCGAATACGGTGGGCTTGCCCAGCAGGACTGTGCCGTCCGATTCGATTGTATAGTCACCGAGTTTGCCGGCGGTGAACTTATCGCCGGGGTTGCCCTTGATCTTACCGGTGGCGATGGCATCGAGGGTGTAGATCGAGAGATAGCCGAGGTCGCCGGGGTTCCAGAGGGCGAAGGCCGGGGCCGCGCCGCTCTTGACGTAGGCGCGCATCTGGTTGGGAGTGCCAAGCCCGGTCACGATCACCTGGCCGATCTTGTTGCCGTCGGTAACGGCCTTGGCAGCCGCCGCAATACCGACGGTAGTGGGCGAGATGATACCTTTGAGGTCAGGATAGGTGGTCATCAGGCCCTGGGCCTCGGTGTAGCTCTTCTCGTCCTGGTCGTCACCGTAGACGGTCGCCACCAGTTCCAGACCTGAGTATTCGGGCTTGGTCAATTCGTCCTTCATGAAGCCGATCCACTCGTTCTGGTTGGGGGCGGTAGAGGTGGCGCTAAGGATGGCGATCTTACCCTGGCCGTTGAGCAACTTGGACATAAGCTGGATCTGGCCCCTGCCTATGTCCTCGGATTTGGCCTGGTTGATGTGAACCGTGCGGCCACCTGCTGCGATTGCCGAGTCCCAGCTAACCACAGGAATCCCGGCGTCGATAGCCTGCTTGCCAACGGGCACCAGCGCGTCGGAGTCGTCAGCCGAGATCGCCAGCCCGCTCACGTTCTGCGAGATGAGGGAGTTGATAAGCTGGATCTGCTGGGTGGCATCCGCCGTGGATGGACCCTGGTAGGTAACTGTCACGCCAAGCTCCCCGGCGGCTTCCTGCGCGCCTTTGTTGGCTGTATCGAAGTAGGGGTTGCCCAGGTTCTTGGGCACCAGTACATAGGTCTTGCCGCTGCCGCTGCTCGTGCCTGTGGTGGGGGCAGCGACGGGGGTGGCTGTCGGTGAGCCGCTGTCGCAGGCGGCGAGCGCGATGCTTACGAGCATCATGAGCGCGAGAATTAGACTCTTCTTCCTCATCGGTATTTCCTCCTGTGGTCTGGACATCATAGATTTAGTGTCGTTAGTTTTGCCTTTATCACGCGGGTAACCGGGTAACATGTTTGCAATAGGCTTCCTCCTTATTCCGGTGGTAAGAGTATTCAGTTAGGCACAGGTCGCTACTGGTTGAGAATCAGGGCGCGCGACCAGAAGAAGAAGAGTCCGAATATGACGAGCACGGCCAGGGCAAAGCCTGTGCGCACCACGGTATCTCTTCGTAACAGTAGCTTGAACTGTATCCTGCGGCTGATAGTTGGCAACAGGATAGAGAGGATGAGCAGGGAGCCTATGGCTATATCCTGCACCTGCCCCTGGATATTGAGCAGCCCCATACCGAAGCGGAGTATGCCGACGAGCAGGAGGGCCAGCACAGCGCCGATCATGGTGCCGCTACCGCCGAAGATACTGATGCCGCCGAGCACCGTCACTGTAATAACCGTTAGCTCCAGGCCGGTGCCGATATCGGGGCGGGTGCTGCCGAAGCGGGCGGCGAGAATGAACCCGGCGATGGCTGCCATTACGCTTGAGAGGACGAATATGACGATCTTGATCCGCTCGACAGGCACACCGGAGTAGCGAGCGGCGGCCTCGTTATTGCCGATGGCGAAGAGATAGCGCCCGAAGGTGGTCTTGTGGAGCACCAACCCGAAGATAAGAGCAAGCACCACGAAGACAAGCAGCGAGAAGGGCACACGGGTGTCGAAAAGGGTGCCCTGGCCCAGGTAAGTGAACTCGGGAGGGTAGTCGCGGGCGGCCTGGTCGCCAAGGAGGACGTAGGCCAGCCCCCGGTAGAAGGAGAGGGTGCCGAGCGTCACGGCGAGGGATGGCAGCTTCAGGCGCGCCACCAGCACGCCGTTCACCAGGCCCGCTACCACGCTCACGAGGAGGGCAACCAGCACCGCCAGCCAGATATTCCAGCCACCCATATAGAGCCAGCCCATCAGGGAGGCGGAGAGGCCGAGCGTGGAGGCGACGGAGAGGTCGATGTTGCCCGTGACGATGATGTAGACCATCGGCAGCATCATGATCCCGATCTCCATGAAGTCGGAGACGGTGCGAAGCAAGTTGTTGCCGTTCAGGAAGAATGGCGACAGCGCGCTGTTGAGGATGCTCGCCGCGATAATGAGCAGCACCAGCAGCGATTCCCACCTGACGAATATGCGTTGCAACGTCCTGGTCATGTTGTGCCATCCCTAACCATTACTGCGTATTTCGTACTCCGTACTGCGTATTCACTCGTCACCTGTCACCTGTCACCTGTCACCTGTCACCTGTCACCTGTCACCTGTCACCTGTCACCTGTCACCTGTCACCTGCTTCTAGGCATCACTCTTTGCAGCCTGCGCAGGATCGCTGAGTCGGTTATCACAGCCAGCAAGATAAGAAGGCCCTGCACGGCCAGTTGCCAGAAGGGCGAGATATGGATCAGTGTGAGGGCGTTATTGATGATGCCCAGGAGGAACGCCCCCAGGCTTGCACCCAGCACGCTCCCACTGCCGCCGAAGATGTTGACCCCGCCCACAACCGGTGCGGCCACCGTCTGTAGTTCGAAGCCGAGGGCGGTGTTGGTCTGGGCGGCCTCGAAGCGCGAAGCCCACAGCACACCCGCCAGCCCGCATAACACCCCCGAAAGGAGGAACACCAGGAAAACAGTCTTCTGTATGGGGATGCCGGCGAAGCGCGCCGCGTCGGGATTGCTGCCAACGGCGTAGATGTCGCGGCCTGTACGTGTGAAGTTGAGAAAGAGGAAGACGGCGGCCGCCACCACTATCGCGAAGATGATCAGGTTGGGCACGCCGAGCGGAGTGCCCTTGGCGATCTCTTTGAAGTCGGGGGGCATCTCGAAGGCGTTGATCCACTGGCCGTTGCTATAGAGGAAGATCAGGCCGCGATAGACGCTGAGCGTGCCGAGGGTGGCGATGATGGGAGGCACCCCGCCGTAGGCGACGATCAGACCGTTGACGCTGCCGAGCACAGCCCCCACCGCCATACCGAGTGGAACCGTGAGGAGGACAGGCATGCCGGGGAAAGCCACAGCCGTGAAGGAGACCATCATAGCGGTCAGCCCGATGCTTGAGCCAACCGACAGGTCGATGCCACGTGTGATGATCACCATCATCTGAGCCAGCGCCACGATCACAAGGATCGAGATGTTGAGCAGAATGTCTTTCAGGTTGTCGACCGTGAGGAAGGCAGGATTTCGCAGGCTCACTGCCAGGGCAAGCACAAGGATGAAGAGGATAATGCCGGCCTCGCGGAACCTGACAACGGCACGCATGAGGCGCTGTTGGGGACGGCTATCTGTTGGGGTGGCTTCTGCGATCATCGTGCTCCCTGGTCAGGCCACTGTAGCCGCCGACATCAGCTTTTCCTGGGTGGCCACTGCCCGGCTGAACTCACCTGTCAAGCGCCCCTCGCGCATCACCAGGATGCGGTCGCTCATGCCGAGCACTTCGGGCAGTTCGGAAGAGATCATCAGAATGGCAAGTCCCTGCGCGGCTAGATTGCTCATCAAGGCGTGAACCGCCGCCTTGGTGCCCACGTCGATGCCGCGGGTTGGCTCGTCGAGGATGAGGATACGAGGGTTGGTGCCGAGCCACTTGGCGAGCACCACCTTTTGCTGGTTGCCTCCCGAAAGCTCGCCCGCCTTCTGCTCGACGCTCGCCATCTTGACCGAGAGAGTTTGCGAGCCTTCGCTGGCCGACTGCTTCTCGCGGTTCCGATCTATCCAACCCCTTATCGAGAACTTCGACAGCACGGGAAGGGTGATATTGTCGGCTATGCTCATTTTGAGGACGAGGCCGTGCTCTTTGCGGTCCTCCGGCACATAGCCGATGCCGAGAGCCATGGCACTGTCGGGTCCGGTGATCGTTACGGGCTTACCATTGACCTTGATCGTGCCCTCGGTGGCAGGCTCGGTGCCGAAGATGGCCCGCGCCACATTGGTGCGGCCCGCCCCGATCAGGCCGGACATGCCAACTATCTCACCCCGGCGAAGCTGGAACGACACCCCGGAAAAGACCCCTTCGCGTCCAAGACCATCAACCTGGAGCACTACCTCACCAGGCTCTGCCGCCTGCTTGGGGAATAGCTCGCCGAGGGCGCGGCCCACCATCATGCGGATCAACTCTTCGGTGGTGATGCCCGACATTTCGCGGGTGGCGACATAGTTGCCGTCGCGCAGGACCGTCACGCGGTCGGCCAGGGCGAATAGCTCTTCCAGACGGTGGGAGATGAAGACCACGGCGGTGCCGGTCTCACGAAGCTGGCGCACGATGGTGAACAGTTCCTCGACCTCGCCCAGAGTGAGGGAGGAGGTAGGCTCGTCCATGATCAGCACTTTGGCGTTGATGGAGAGGGCGCGAGCGATCTCGACCACTTGCTGCTGGGCCACGCTCAACTCGCGGGCTTTGGTGCGAGGATCTATAGGGAGGCCCAGGCGATGCAAGAGGTCGCCTGCCTCCTTGTACATACGCTTCCAGTCGATGCCCCATCTGCTTGTGGGTTGGCGGCCCACCATGATGTTCTCGGCCACGTCAAGGTCGGGGAAGAGGCTTGGCTCCTGGTAGATGGCGGCGATGCCCTCCTCTTGCGCTTCGCGGGTATTGGCGAAGGAGACGGGATGCCCGTCCAGTGCTATTTCGCCCGTATCGGGTTGGTGCACGCCGGTCATGATCTTGATGAGGGTGGATTTGCCCGCGCCGTTTTCGCCAAGCAGGGCGTGAACTTCGCCCGCGTATACGTCGAAATGGACGTCCTGCAAAGCATGGACGCCACCGAAAGATTTCGAAACGTGCTGAACCTGGATGACAGGTCTTTTATCGCTCATCACTGAACTCATACTCAGCCGCAACACCGCTGATTTTTGATGCAATCCTGGCCGCTATGCCGCTCGATAGGCCCGCTGTCCAGGGTGGGACGCACATAGCCTTTGAGCGAGTTTCGAAAGTAAGTACTTTCGATTGCGTTATCATAGCACCGTCTGTTTAGAAAGTCAATAGTTTTGAAAGTCTTTTTTTACGAATTTCTTTTGAAGTATTGTCCAACGTTGCCATTTCTGCTATGATGAGATCGGCCCGCCATTGTGATGATCCATCGAAAATGGATAGAGGAGGGAGATTATGGCCCAGGTAGATCAAGCGCTGTCGCCTGAGCGAAGGCGAGAGCAGATCCTGACGTACTTAACCAGCCACGAGCGCACGTCGGTGGTAGATCTGAGCCAGGTGCTCGGTGTGTCGGAGGTAACGGTGCGCAAAGACCTGGACCTCCTTGAGGAGCAGGGCCTTTTGACCCGCGTGCGCGGCGGTGCGGTCGTTTCGGGGCGGGGGAGGTTGGAGAGGTATTTCGCCACGCGTGAGCAGGAGCACCTTGAGGAAAAGCGCAGGATCGCCCAGGCCGCAGCCTCTCTTATTCAGTCTGGGCAGCAGGTTTTCCTGGACGCCAGCACCACGGCCTTGCAGGTAGCGCGGCTGATCAAGGACCGCGACGACCTGATCGTGGTCACGAACGGTTTGTATACGGCCCTTGAGTTGAACTTTTGCACGGGCATTACGACCATTGTGGTGGGTGGGACGATGCGCCACCGCTCAAGCTCGCTGGTGGGCAGCTTCAACCACAACGCTCTCCAGCGTTTGCGGGTGGACCTGGGGTTCTTCAGCGCGCGTGGCGTGAGCGCTCGCGACGGGCTGATGGAGTCGGATATGGAGGAAGCGCAGCTAAAGCAGCAGATGGTGAGTGGATCGAGTGTAGTAGTGGGTATTGTGGATTCGAGCAAGTTTGGGACGACCGCCTTCAACGTCTTTGCGATTCCACAGGAGATCGATCGCGTTATCACCGACGAAAACGCGCCAACGGAGATTGTTGATCGGTTGCGCGCGCAAGGGATTCACGTCGATCTTGTGTGAGTTATGCCGGTGGCGGCGTTGGCTATAAGTACACCTTTCCAATGTCGTCAACTATGACGATTGCAGGAGGTTAAGAGTTGGGAGTCAGGGAAAGTGGTTGGGTTACCTCGCCCGGATGGCACGGCAAGTACTCTCACTTCTACTTTTTTGATGAGAGGGATGGTGTATCAAGAATGTCTACCCCGCTAATGAATACATCGTCCGGAGATGGGTTTGTCGAGCTAATTTTATCGGCCTTGTCGTGAAGCTTCTTCTCCAGATCAACACGTGTAACTTTACCGAATGGATGGGCATAAAACGGTCCGCCTTCGCCTTTTGCGCCCACTTTGGTGGTGTTCTCACTCTGGTACGCTGTGCCCGCAGCCTTCGGAACGGTCCATGTGACGACGCTCCCAAAAGGAGCATTAATAACCAGCTTATCGATGTTTGCCGAAGTCACCTTGATGTTAGCGTTAAGGGTTACCATACCATCCTTCCAATCAAAGCGGCTCATATCTGCGTGTGGCTCATTGCGTTCGTAGCGCCTTTTAGAGTTCACTCCTGAGGACCTGTGGGGCTTCACGTAAAACGAGCCAACGGGTACCTGCTTGTCGAAATCTTCTGGCCCTTTCACTCTTAGCAGAGCATAGAGTTGCGGGAATTGAACCGCTTCGGCACAATCCAGGGACCACTTATTTGGCTCATCGAACCACGCCTGGATAGCATCGGAGGGCTTCTTCCCCGATTTCAGGTGGAGCATCCACACGAATTCTAAATCCGCTTTCTTCTCCCAGTAGGCGCGGTCATATTTGCCTGTTACCTCAGGACGGCCAAAATCAATAGATTGGAGCTTGGAAAGGGCGCTCAGCAGCGCATCATGATAGACTTTTCCATGATAGTCTTGAGGCGAAGCCGCTGGTGGGGGCGGGATAGGCTTCGAATAGCCTCCCGGAGCAGGTGCGGCTGCCAATCCTCCCGATGCCGAGCCCTTCGCGAGAGTGTCTCGCTGCACGTTAGCTCTGACCCTGCCTGAGTGCTCCGTTTCCGCCGCGAGGCTCTCCTGAAAATCGGGTTTGCCATTAGGCACATGAGGACTGTCTGCACTCTGGGCGTGTTGGAGGAATCGCTGGGTAGCTCGATTACCATAGCTCTGTTGCAGATCCTGCACCAAGTTCACCAACACCGGTTCGTTGCCGCGCCCGTGCAGCGCGTGACGGCTTATGAGAAAGGACGCCTGGACAGGCGCGTCTGCATGCGCGGCTGGACCGATGAAGTCCCCTTCCATTGAGTGTTCGCTTGGTAGTTCACGCAAGCTTCTTGTATGCTCGTCATTTTCGCGCAGGTGTTCGCCCGGCATTTCAGGTCCGTCCTTTCAAAACCGGCCATTGAATTCGGAATGTGGGATGCGAATGAATGAGGCATTATTCCGCATTCCGCATTCCATTGGCGAGCCGGATAGTGAGGAGTGTAATCAGGAGAAATGGGCCAGGTGGAGCAGAATCAACATATCTCAGGGGTTATGGGACCACAGTACGATCTTGATATATCGCATTCTACAATAAATGACAGGGGAGCGGGAGAGGTGTAGAGGTTTAGAGGTTCCAACGGCCTACAAGGTCTGTCTCCCGAGCCCTGTCTGTTCCCGCTCTTGATGATATAATGATGTACTGCGTCTTACCTCGTGTGGGCCTTATGTGTGCGTTTGGTCCTATGTTAGCAGCAGACTATGACCATACACGTTTACGCCTTGGATCGTCGGGAGCTAACTCCTCGGGGGGCGTAGACCCATTCCTGTTCGTCCATACCCTGAAATAGCGGTCGTCGACCTGACGGTGAAAGGAGAGACGAGATGAACAAGGTGACAGCGCCAGGAGGAATTGCCATCCCGGTAGTGGGAGATGGGAGCGGTATCGAGCGGGGCACACAGATCCATCCGGAGGAGCTGCAACTGGCCCTGCGCAACAAAGCTATGCCACTGGAGGCGCTCCGCTACGATGTGACGCCCACCGGTATGCACTACACGCTAGTGCACTACGATATCCCTTTCGTGGACGGGGAACGGTGGCAGCTACAACTGGCCGGGCGCTTGCGCAAGCCAATTTCGCTGTCGTTGCAGGAGTTGCAGCGGCGACCCGTGCGCGCTTTGCGGGTGACGCTGGAATGCGCGGGTGACGGTCGCGCCTTGCTGCAACCTCGCCCGATCAGCCAGCCCTGGTTGACCGGAGGGGTGGGAACCGCCGAGTGGACGGGCACACCGCTCAGACCTCTGCTGGCGGAGGCTGGTGTCGAGGACGATGTTCAAGAGATAGTGTTCACCGGACTGGATCATGGGATCGAGGGAGGTGTTGAGCAGGACTACCAACGAAGCCTGCCCGTTGAGTTAGCTTTGCATGAAGACACTCTGCTTGCCTGGGCGATGAACGGCGCTCCTCTCGAACCGCAGCACGGCTATCCATTGCGCCTGATCATACCCGGTTGGTACGGGATGGCACACGTGAAGTGGCTGCGCTCGATCGAAGCTATCGACCACAACTTCGAGGGATACCAGCAGGCAGTGGCGTACCGCTACAGCCAAACTCGAAGCGAGCCGGGCGAGCCTGTTACGCTGATGCGAGTGCGCTCGCTGATGATCCCGCCCGGCGTGCCCGATTTTTTGACGCGCACGCGGGTGGTGCAAAGGGGCAAGGTGGAGCTAGAGGGGCGGGCGTGGTCGGGCGCAGGGGGGATCACGGCTGTGGAAGTGAGCGTGGATGGGGGCAAGAGATGGGCGGAGGTGGAGGTGGAAGAGGCTGACTTGGGGCTGCCAGGACGCGGTGACTACGCCTGGCGGCATTGGACCTACAGTTGGGAAGCCTCTGTCGCGGGTGAGTACGAGCTTTGCTGCCGGGCTTACGACAGCGCGGGCAACGTTCAGCCTGTTGAGCAGCAGTGGACGGCTCGCGGCATGGGGAACAACATGGCGCAAAGGGTCTCGGTTTCGGTCGTGTGAACGATCTGATTCGGAGAACGCCTTCCTAGAAACAACACTCGACACCTGTCTCTAATGCCGAGGGAGATAGCTATTCTTGCCCTCATTAACTTAAAGGCGTTGGTGGGGGGAAAACGGGACAGGTTTTGAGGTGTACTTTGGTATAGTCTTTTTGGTGCGGAATGGGGTTGGGAATGGGGTTGGTAAGGGATTGGGCGAGGCACTTCCTTGAAGGGTTGACGGCCTTATGGCGGGCCGAGCGGGCTATTCGTGCTATTCGCTATGAATACTATCTTGGCTATCTGGCCGCGTGTGACGTCGTTGTTGGGGCGGAAGTATATGCCTGGGCAAGGCTCTCCCGGCCCGCCACATTGGTAGCCGTTGATGATGTCCCTCGACGCTAACCTCTCGACAAAGGGGTGAAAAGTGGCACCGACCGGCACATCGCTGAAGGTGGCGGTAGCATGGTTTTCGGAGTAGTGGGCAGCGTTCGATGTGATCTTGGCTAGCTGCCCCCTGGTCACCGGGTTATTGGGGAGGAAGGTACCGTCGGGATAGCCCGATACGATGCCGTTGTAGGCCGCCGTTTCTACGAATGAGTAGAAGGTGTTGGCGGGGGGCACGTCGCTGAAGGTAGGGTGCTGCGGGATGTGAAGAGTATAGTCGAAGGCAAGCACGATGATCTTGGTGACCTGCCCCCGGCTGGCGTTGCTGTACGGGCGGAATGTGCCGTCTGGGTAGCCTGAGATAACTCCCGCGCAGTAGAGATAGCGCACGCCCTCGTAAAAGTAATCGCCGGGGTGAACGTCCAGGAAGTTGACCGTGCAGGGCGTGGGCGTGATCGTTGCCTCCACCGTCGAAGTTGGTGGTGTGGCGAGTATTGTCGTCGCCGTTGCTGCCGCTGTTACGGTTGGCGTGAAAGTAGGCGTACTCGTATCACTGTTGGTTACTGAGGTAGAGGTTGGCTGGAATATGGATGTGGAAGTGGCGGTTGGCAGCGCCTGGGTAGCACTGGCCTCAGGTAAGGGAGTGCTGGTAGGCGCGGATGTGCGAGTTGAGGTAGGGGCGGTGGCCTGGGTGGATGTGCGGGTTGGGGATGGCACAGGTTGAGTCGGCGGCGTGCTGGTGGAGGTTGGCGCGCTCGATTGGGTAGGGGTGCGGGTGTAGGTAGGTGTGCCGGTGGGGGTGTAGGTAGCAACGGGGTTTAGCCGGCCTGCGTAGGTCGGGCCGATGGTGTAGGGGAAGACGGGCACTAATCGAGTGCCGGACACAGGCTCTCGGACGGTCAGCTGGTAGTGGTAGCCCAGTCCGTCGCCGTCGTCGATGCCGTTGTGGGGGTCGAGACAGGTGGTGCAGGTGTTGTCGTAATAGTAGTCCTGGAAGAAGATGCCGGAGGTGGCCGAGATCACGTTGCCGGACATAGTGGTTACGTTGGCGTCGGTGCGCGGGCCGGTCTGGGAAGCGGGGATAGTGCCCTGGCTGGGGTCAAGGGGGTTTCTGAGGAGGCAGTTGCGGATGTGGGCCACGCCGCAGCCGGTGGGGGAGGCGGGGTCGTCGTAGTCGCGGGTCTTCCAGCCGCTCTGGGCCAGCACGCCGGCCGCCTCCCAGGGTCCGTAGACGGGGAAGCCATCGGCGGCGAAGCCATAGACAGGGGAGTGGGCGGTGCCGGTGTCGCCCAGCATGTTAGCCAGGCAATCGGGGTAGGAATGGTGATGGTAATCGCCGTTGGCGGCATGGCCGGGGCAGATATCGAGATCGTACTGCTCGAAGGAGGGGGCGGTGTTGTACCAGACGTGCCCGTTCTGGTAAGATTGGGCGTCGGACCAGTTGTAGATGGCGACGCCGTTCACCCACAACCCGATAGCGCCGAGGGAGGTTGAGACCGCCTGGGTGGCGAGGAGGGGCTGCATTGGGAAGTTGGCCGTCCTGTTCTGGGGGTTGGGGCAGGAGGGGCCGGGAGGCCAGTAGCCGAGGGTGCAGGGCTGGTACCTGTACCCTATATCGTCGCCGAACAATACATCCTGGCCTACGGTGGCCGTGGTCTGGCCGTTGCGGAAATCGGTGGCGGCACGGGGCCTGCTGTTAAGCTCTTCGATGAGGGCCATCGTCATCGAGGTGTGATAGTTGGCGATGCTGTGGGTTTGCACCTGCACGTAAGGCACGCCCCCTATGCTTGTTTGCGTGACCGATTGCACGTTGACAGGCGAGGAAGGCCAGTGGGGGTTGATCTCACCTGTTGTGTTGACGATCCAGGCCGACAGGATGGGGGGATAGAGGGAGGTGCTGGCTTTAGACAGAGTGGTAGGGGAGAGGGTCAGCGTGAGGGCTGCGGCCCCGATCAAGATGAGCAGACCCCCCAACAAGAGAGGCAGGCGGTAGGTGCGCAGGGGCTTCATCGAATTGATCTCCCTTGAGCCGGCTGGATAGTTCCGGGCGTCTTCTGTTGCTTTTTCCGGTTCGGGTTCGAAGCGGGACAAGCAAACCATTCTTTCACCCTCGCACAGGTTGGGGGTCACCACATTTTATCGCCTGTGCCAGCTTAACAAAGAATTGTTCAGAAGTTGTTCAGAAGTGTTTATGATGGTGTGTATGCTCGCGCCCTGCCAGGGTCTACACGATATCTTAACAACTGCCCTCTATAATATTTGGAGAGGTCACTGGGAGCGAGGAGTACGAACATGAGCAAGACCATCCTGGTGGTTGACGACCACGCCAATGTGAGAACGCTGCTTGACGACTACCTGGGCGAGTACGGCTACAAGGTGCTGACGGCCCGCGATGGGGTGGAGGCGTTGGTTGTTGCTCGCGGCGAGAAGCCCGACCTGATCCTGCTCGATGTGATGATGCCCAACCTGGATGGGTTTGGGTTTATGCGAATCTTCCGCAAGGAACAGAGCATACCTGTGATCCTGCTCACGGCTCGGCTGGGAGAGACCGATAAGGTGCTCGGCCTGGAGTTGGGGGCTGACGACTATATAAGCAAACCCTTCGGTATGCGGGAGCTGATAGCGCGCATAAGGGCGGTGCTTCGGCGGGTGGATGCCCCGGATGAGGTGGCTCAGGCCAGGGTGTACAGGCTGGCTGGGTTGGAACTTGACCGGGGCACGCGTAATGTGATGGTGTGTGGCAAGGCTGCAAGTCTTACGCCGTCGGAGTTCGAATTGCTGGCGACCCTGATTGCTTCGCCTGGGAGGGTGTTCACGCGGGAGACGCTGCGCGAGCGATTACAAGGCCAAGAGTACGAGGGGGTAGTGAGGACAATAGATGTGCACATCCGCAATCTGCGCCGCAAGATCGAGCCTGACCCGGCCAAGCCTACGTATGTGAAGACCGTGTTCGGCGTTGGCTACAGGTGCTGTACTGAAGACGAGTGACGAGTAGCGAGTAGCAGATGTTCCTGGTCCTCCGGCTACCGACTACCGACTACTGACTACCGGCTACTGAAACCGACTTTGCGATCCCTTACCGTAAAACTAATCCTGGCCTTTTTTGTCACCAGCGTGGCTGGGGTGGCGCTGGCGGCTTTGTTCATCAGGCAGTTTGTCACGCAGGAATTCGAAGACTATGTAATCACTCAGCAGAGCGCGAGCTTTGTGGGGGATATTACCGAGTATTACGTGCAAAACGGGTCGTTGGTGGGGGTAGATGTGTGGTTACGCCAGAGGACTGGTAATCGCCTGGGCGAACCCCCGCCTCCGGGCGCGGTACCAGGTACGCTTCCTCTCCATTTCGCCCTGGCGGATACTACAGGGCATATCGTGATCCCATCGGACGATTACAGGCCGGGTGAGGCTGTGAGCGCTGACGAGATCGCCCGTGGCAGGCCGATGAGCATAGGAGGGCAACCAATAGGGACCGTGCTCGATCCGAAGCAGGGACCGCTCTTGACCCAGAGCGAGGAGCGCTACCTGGAGGGCACAGATACGGCTCTGATAATCGCAGCGGCGATCACGGTCGCTGTGGCGTTGGGGTTGGGGGTGCTGGTGGCGCGGCTGGTGACACGCCCGGTGCGCGAATTGACAGCCGCCACTCAAAAGATCGCCGCCGGGGACCTCGAACAGCGCGTGCCCGTGAGATCGCGGGACGAATTGGGCCTGCTGACCATGCAATTCAACAGCATGAGCAGAGACCTTAACAGGGCCACCCAACTGCGCCGCCAGATTACCGCCGACATTGCCCATGACCTGCGCACACCCCTCAGCGTAATTTCGGGCTACCTTGAGGCTCTGCGCAACGGCGACCTGGAGCCGACGCCCAAACGCTTCGCCACGCTGCATGATGAAGTGCAGTCGTTGTTGAGGTTGGTGGAAGACCTGCATACGCTGTCGCTGGCGGATGCGGGCGAGCTATCGCTGGACCGCCAGCCCGTGGTGCCCGGCCGGATACTCGCGAGGGTGGCGGAGACCTTCCGCCACAAAGCCGAGCAGAAAGGTATTCGGTTGAGCGTGGAGACGGGAGGCGAGGGCGTACCTCAGATATGCGTGGACGCCGAGCGGGTGGCCCGCGCCCTGAGCAATCTCGTCAGCAATGCTCTGCGCTACACCCCGCCGGGCGGCTCGATCAGCCTTATTGTGCGTGGAGGGGCGGACCCCAGGTGGGCGGAGTTGATTGTATTCGATACAGGGTCTGGGATCGCTCCTGAGGATCTGCCGAACGTGTTCGAGAGGTTCTATCGAGCGGACAGCGCCCGCCAGTCCGACAGCGGCGAGTCGGGCCTGGGATTGGCGATAGTCAAGTCGGTGGCGGAGGCGCACGGCGGGCAAATCAAGGTAGAAAGCACCCAGGGCAAGGGCACCACGTTTACGATGCGGCTACCGGCGACAGGCGGACCGGGAACCAGGAACTAGGAAGGGAATCATTTCCGCCATAACGGGTCGGGCACTGTGAAACCGAGGTCACCCTGCCAGCTATTGCGCGCCGCTACCTCCTGGACCGGCTTGCGAGCGCCGACGCCCCACTTGCCGATTGGGTAACCCATCGTAATGCACCCATGCATGAACCAGCCTGCATCCTTCGGCACGCCCAGGATGTCCATCACCTCGTTCGAGTGGTAGCTTTGCAGGAACCCCGTCAAGGTAGCGCCGATCCCTTCGGCGCGGGCTGCCAGCATGGCGCTCCACATGGCGGGGTAGATGCCGCTGCCGTCGCGGTTGCGACCGAATCCGATCAGGAGTAATGGTACTTCGGCAAAGTGCTGGGCCAGGTGAACCCCCGACCTCACCGTTCGCGCCAGCGCTGGATTGTTTTTCATCATCTCGATGAGGCCATCGAGTGGCGCGCCAATCATGCTCTCCATTCCCTGCACGTAGAGTGGTGCGAATTGCGCCTTGATCTCCGCGTCATCTACCAGGACGAATCGCCACTGCTGGTCGATGTTCGGCGCGTGGATGGCAGCGTCGAGGATGCGGGCCTGCACATCGTAGGGGATGGGGTCAGGTTTCAATCGCCGCATCGAGCGGGTTGTGTACAGCGCTTCGTAGATATCCATTATTCTCTCCTTGTTGGCTTGTGTTGGTTTGCCTCTTTCGGTCCAACCACCTGGTATGGGTGGTCAAATGTCATTATGTTCCACAGTGATGACTACGTGCCCCTTTTTGTATCCTGCTTCGACATATCTGTGGGCATTCGCTATCTGTTCCAGCGGGTAGCATCTATCTACGACCGCCCTTATCTTTTCCGCCTCAATAAGCTCTTTGAGGAAATTGTAATCTTCAGTGTATTCGGTTGCTGACCTTGATGCCCAGGGTATGAATTTCCTGCTCCTTCTCATCGACATCCATCGCCCCAGCACTTGCTGCGACAGCACAGGGTTAGCTGAAAGGAAGCGTCCATCAGGCGTTAACAATCGCACACTACGGGCAAACGAACTCTTGCCTACCACGTCAAAGATGAGGTCATAGGTCTAACGGCTCCTGGTGAAGTCTTGTTGCGTGTAATCAATAACCTGGTGTGCGCCAATCGAGCGCAGCATGTCCAATTTCCCTGTGCTGTCCACGCCCGTGACGACAGCCCCAAAGTAGCTGGCGATCTGCAGCGCATAAGTGCCTATGCCGCCACCCGCACCAATGATCAAGACCCTTTGTCCGCGCTGTATATTGGCTTTTCTGACCAGATAGGCTGCATCGAGGCCGCCAACAGGCAGGGTGGCGGCTTCCTCACAGGTCATATTGGAAGGTTTTATTGCCAGCACCCCGCTTCCAGGCAGACAGGCGTACTCAGCATGGGCACCCAAACGAAGACCGCACCATGCAATAATTTGGTCACCCTTCCTGAACCGTGCGACCTCCTTGCCGACCGCCTCGATTGCCCCGGCTAGCTCCTGTCCGAGAATGACGGGTTTTGGTCTTATGCGGCCCAGATAAATCCGTAAGGGAAGCTTGAGCGCGATTGGAACTCTCAGGCCTCGAAGCTCGCATTCTCCTGATGTTATCGTCGTCGCACATATTCTTATCAGCACTTCGTTGTCCTTCGGAGCAGGTTTTGCCACCTCCTGGAGTTGAAGAACTTCGGGTGGCCCGAATTTTGTGAGGACATTGCTTTCAAACAGATGCCTCCATGTCGTTGGGCTTCGTTCTTCTATTCCATAGTGATGACGACTTTGCCTTTGACGCGACCTTCTCCAAGATACCGGAGCGCTTCGGGAACCTCGCTCAACGAAAACCGTCTATCAATGGCCGGGACGACTTTACCTGCTTCATAAAGCTCCGTTATATGAAGCATATCTTTCAGATTTGGTTGAACCACGAGGACGCGTATCTTCCTGGTGGTGATTCTTCTAATCAGTGGTCCCAGGAGCAAGATCTGGAAAAGTGTGGCTACAGAACCTCCGACGGCGTAATAACTTCCATTGGGCCTTAGCGCCCGCTTGCAGGCGAAAACCGAGCGATACGCGATAAGATCAAGTATCAGATCATACTGTTTTCCATTCCTGGCGAAGTCTTCCCTGGTGTAATCAACGACGTGGTCTGCGCCAATCGAGCGCATGAAGTCGAGCTTGGCTGTGTTATCCACTCCCGTCACCTCGGAGCTGTACAGTCTGGCAAGCTGCACTGCAAACGAGCCTGCACCGCCACCAGCGCCGTTAATCAAAACCTTTTGCCCCGGCTGGACCTCTCCTTTATCGCGGATCCCTTGCAGGGCGATCACAGCCGCTTGCGGAATGGCCGCTACTTGCTCGAATGTCATACCGGCCGGTTTCAACGCCAGGGACCTCTCACGAGCGCAGACATACTCGGCAAAACCACCCATCCGGCCCAGGATATCTCCGAAGACTTCATCGCCTGGCTGAAATCGCCTGGCGTTGCTGCCAACCGCCTCGATCCGCCCGGCTATATCCGACCCGAGTATGTGGCGACGCGGCCGTAGAAGCCCTCCGATGCGGACATACGACGGCTTGCCCACCAGCCCCTCCCAGTCGGATCTATTCACAGATACCGCCCGAATCTTGATCAGTACTTCATCGCCGGTAGGGGTAGGCTTTTCTACCTCCTGGAGCTGGAGAAGATCGGGTGAGCCGTATTTTGTGTATACAACCGCTTTCACGAATTACCTCCGGGGTTGCTTTGATTCGGGCCTTTCGGCTGGGTCGGATCTGACACGATTGACCGAGACTAAGGGCATTCCTAAATCTCGCACTTTCCTTAGCAATCCATGCAACGCAGCCTGATCGATCGCCGTGCCAGTCAGGAGAGTTTCGCCGTTGTTTTCCAGGGTGACGGTCAGGCCCTCAAACCAGTCTGTCCATTGACTCCCCAGGTGTCCCTTGACCCTGATTTGATAGGCCGTGGGTTGGCCTGGATCCGTTTCTGTGCTGAGGTTGTTTGACATTGGCGTACCTGTTATGACCCCGCATGACGCTCTACTACTTGCTAAATCTACAAGCAGCATAGCGTCACCATAGTGTTGGCGTACAGACACTAAAGTGTTGTTCGGGGTGTTGTTGTGTGAGGTTACAGCAGGCCTAACTCGCGGGCGCGTGCTATCGCTTCGGTGCGTCTCTGGACCTGTAGTTTGTCAAAGATCTTTCGATTGTGCCCTTTAACTGTGTCGAGGGCGAGGTAGAGTGTCCTGCCAATCTCCTGGTTCGAGAGACCCTGGGCGATGAGTTGGAGCACTTCTAATTCCCGCCGGCTCAATGGCTCGATGAGGGGCTGTGGAGAGGAGGCGGTGAGGGAGCCGGGTGGGTGGAGAGGAGATTCGCCTGCGCTCATCCGTTTCTCAGCTTCAAATGCTGACAGGAGCTTACCCGCATAAGCTCGCATATTCCCGCGAACGGCCGCTTCGGCCAGTAATTGAGACATTGGAGTACCTTCATCGACGAAGGTGCGGGTGAAGCCTCCAGGCTCTGCCAGGGCCAGTGCGTCACCCAGCAGTTGCACAGCCTCGCTCTTGTCGCCATGAGCATGGAGGGCGATCGCTTGCAGGATCATCACTTTGAGGCGTTCATCCTCCCAACCCCTCGCCTCCATCTGCTCTCGTACCGGCCCCAGCACTGCCAGCGCCTCGGACGTGTTGCCCTGGGCCAGATATACGCGGGCCTGGCTAAGAGGGAGGTGGTGCGTCTGCGCGAGATGAGCGGCCGCCGCCAGATTGCCCTGGCGAAGGAACGTCAGCACTTGTGCGGCAGCAACTTCAGGGATACGAAACACGAAATCTTGCCGGTGCGCGGACAGGTCGGCCTGGGCCAGGATAGCCGTCGCGCCGTCCACATCTCCCTGGGCCAGTTTCAGGCGGGCAAGAAATACCTCACAGACAATGAACCTGTCAATAACCTTTTCATATTGCCGCGCCAGTTGATGGGCCTGCCGCCCGTGCTCCTCGGCGGCCTCCAGGTCGTTCCACTCGTAGAGGACGCGCGCCAGGCCAAGATGGGCTTCGTAGATAATCTGAAGCGGCTGATCACCTGCCATTTGCAGGACGTGCCGGTAGGTGTCAGCCGCCTGGTAGAGCTGGTTGTCGCCCTCCTGTATATTGCCCAGGCCGATTGTCGCCAGTATGGTGGTGAAGATATCGCCGGATGCCTGGCTGATGGAGATGGCTTCGGTAAGGGCCTGGCGAGCAGCGACACGGTCTCCCTGGAGGACGTAGGCGTACCCAAGCGTCCAGTTAGCGTTAGCGCGCAAAGACCGGCTGGTGGTGGGCAGGTACTCCAGGGCGCGGCGCGACTGGTAGATCATGGTCGCTGCATCGTACCTGGTGAGAGCCAACGTAGCCCTGGCGGCGGCGATTTGTCCGACGAGGTATGAGGTCCTGTCGCCCGCCTCGGTGCCTCGCAGGGCGGCTTCAGCAGCCTGGAGTTTCTCCTCTACTCCGGTCGTACGGCCGACAACCAGCGTCAACGAGCCATACTTTACCCACAACGAGGGCCTGGCATCCATCACAGTCTTTGGCAGAGACCCCAGCCACTCCAGCATCGAGGTAACCAGGCCGCGCAGATGGAGGGGAGTGCCTCTTCCTTCAATCAGACGCTCGGCGCGCTCAACATCGTTGGCGGCAACAGCATGGTGAAAAGCTTCAATGTCCAGGCTGTTGTCCTCGTACCATTGGCTGGCGCGAATGTGCAATGCAGCCACGCTGCTCACCCCTGCGGTATCCTGTTGCAGTCGCTGCCGCAGCAGATCGGCAAAGAGATGGTGATAGCGGTACCAGCGCCGCTCGTTGTCCAGGGGAACGATAAAGAGGTTGGCGCGTTCGAGGTATGCCAGGGTTTCTTGCCCGGAGGCAGAGGGGTCGAGTAGAACGGCGTCGCAAAGGGGGCCGCACAGGCGGTCGAGGATAGAAGTGCGCAGCAGGAACGTCTGGACGCTTTGGGGCTGCTGTTGCAGGACTTCCTCAACCAGATAGTCCATTACGAAACGATGGCTGCCGGTGAAAGATTTGATGAAGCCGGTGGCATCTTTATGCCCCTGCATCGAGATCGCGGCCAATTGCAAGCCGGCGATCCAGCCTTCGGTGTGGGTTTCCAGCGCATCGATATCCTCCGCCGAGAGGTTCAGGCCCATAGACTGGTTGAGAAATCCGGCGGCTTCAGAGGGGGTGAAGCGCAGGTCTATGACGCGCAGCTCGGTCAATTGGTCGCTGGCGCGCAGTCGCGCCAGCGGTAGCTGTGGGTCCTCCCTGGTGGCGATGACCAGGCGCATTTGTGGTGGCAGGTGCTCAAGCAAAAAGGCGAGGGCCTGGTCAACAGGTCTGGAATCAATAACGTGGTA
This sequence comes from uncultured Chloroflexia bacterium, assembly GCA_963797095.1. GTDB lineage: Bacteria > Chloroflexota > Chloroflexia > QHBQ01 > JADMIH01 > JADMIH01. The sequence goes on from CAWCNY010000003.1 coordinate 996,378, forward strand.
GTCGTCAAGTACGAGGGCGAAATCGTGCGGGATGGTGGCTATCTCATTGAGCAGGGGAGTGAGGATCGATTCGGCGGGCGGCGGTTGAGGTGGCGACGCAAGGGCCGGACGGAGCAGGCCCAACACCCATTCTCCAATATTGGGCGCAACCGTCCGTAAAGCAACGACAAGGTAGGTCAGAAAGCGTGCAAGGTCGTTATCCCCTTCGTCCAGAGACAGCCATGCCACCGGCAGGTCGCAACCGGCCACCCATGCGCTCACCAGGGTGGTTTTGCCGAAACCTGCCGGGGCCGAGACGAGGGTCAGCTTGTGGTGCAGCCCCTCGTTTAGCCTCTTGATCAGGCGGGGGCGAGGGACAATCTTAGGCGGAGGTGGTGGGATGTAGAGTTTAGTGGTCAAAACCGGCGTGGACATGGATCAATTATAGAACACGCCCAAAGTTCAAAAAGCACCCCTCGCGCCTATGTGCTACGAATGCAGTACTTCCCTTGGCGATCATGCCTGTCGAGTAGCATAATGGAGGCGGTAGATAACTACGGAAGGGGGCATGAATTACACCCATTTGAGTGCCAAAACAAGCACTCAAATGGGTGTTGACAGGTTGCGTGTACAGGGGTTACAATGCTGTTTTATAGAATAGCACTTATGTCCGCAGAGACACGCAGTTTTAGAAATTATGATTTAGGAGAATTAGATGAATAAGAACGCGATGCTTGAGATCAATAGACATGGCGAAGTGCTGGGTAAGAACGGGGGGCCAATCGGTGGCGGCGACGAAGCCGGCGTGTTGAGTGTTTGGTACTTCAATGATTGGAAGGGCGTGGGCGTCTTGCCCCCAATGGAGGACGAAGACGGCACGGCACTGATTTTGATGGAGCGTCTCAATAAAGGCGAGTAGGTTGCTTGCCCATCAAGAAATAGGGGAGCGCGGAACTAGCCTGCCTCTCCGACAAAGAGCACGCGCATAGCCGCGAGCTTTTAGCCACTCGCGGCTATAGACCGTATGGATAAAGACATGAGCTCGATATATCGAATGTTACTTGTAACATTCACCAGCGTCAACAGAGCTATCAACACAGTCCAAACGGTCAACCACTTGCGTGCTTCCTGCTGTAATCTTGAGTTGTAGTTCGTCTGTTCCGTGATGTTCAATTACCCCATCGACAGACTGCTTAGTGCGTATTTGTGAAGGAGGATATCCATGCCAGAATCCAGTGCTGCCGACCCGACGCCGCCCCCATCAAAAACCAATGTCGATGAAAGAGTAAAACCACCCGCCTCAAATGTGGGGCACGATGAACGTGAATGGAGCATAGATGAGGAAGGTGTTGTGGACGTGCCTAGCGACCACTCCGACCCCGATTTCAACGCCGATCTCGATCCGACCGACGCGCCCTGACCGGCTGCCTTATGGCTAATCCGCGGCGGAGACCCGCTGAAGCTGCCCGAGCCGTAATCAAGAGTGTTCGAGGCTGTGAACGATTGAGCCGGAATATCCCCTGAACGTTACCATATTGGCTCGCTCCACTGGTTCACTCGCCCCTGCTCTGCTCCCCGGCCCAAAGAACCCAATCGGGGGCGGATCCCGTTTTCTGCCCAAGCAGCAGATTCAGCTGTGCGGCATGTCCCTGAACGTGGCGCATGTTGTACAGCAATAGCTCCGCGAAACTGACCTCGCCCCACCCAAATCGGCAGCTCCGCTCCGCCGCTTCGTCGGTCAGTGCCTCAATCGTCGCCCGGCATTTCTTGCGGCAATTGCCAAGGTAGGACTGGAGTTCCTCTTTCGTGTAGGCCCCTTCAGGCACCGGACCGTCCTCGTCCTGCTCAATCAGCGCGAAGGGAGCCGGGGGAGCGAAGCCTTCCTCGGCCCCGGTCAGGTAGAGGTCGAGCCAGAACAACGCGTGATAGACGATATACCAGAACTGAGACAACTCCGGTCGCTCCGAGGGGTGTTCCCATAGGCGGGCATGCCACAATTCGTCCGGGCAGGCGTGAAGAGCGTTGCCGAGATCGTCAATAGCTGCTCCGAACTGCTGCCAGACGATCGTTCTCCAGGAGGTGTTCATTTCGAGACTCCTGTGGATTTCCGCTGTGGATTCAATCAGCATTGGTGGTCAGGCGCCGGTGGTTGCAGGTGAAGAACAAAATCTACTGGTGGCAATAGACGTAGAAGATGTAATCCTGGGAGCTTGTCTCGACTCCCAGATCGTTGAGCAATCTGAGAATTTGCGCGCGGTGGTCTGTGCCGTGATTGACCACATGGAGAAGCACCTGCCACACGATGAGGTCTCTGTCCTCGTCCGGTTCTTCAATGGGCTTATCGAACAACATATCGTCCTGCAACTCTGCAAGATAATCACACATATTTTGCTCAACGCTGTCCCAGCGCTCGCGAATGATTTCACGGTCGTCAAAGTCAGCGGGAGGAAACGATTCTGAGGGTTCGATACCTCGCAGTTCGCTGAACCATACGTCATCCACGCCCATGAGATGGACGATCTGGTCTCGAACAGACCCGTGAGAGTAGCTTACGTTTTGCGTGAACTGTTCATGGGAAAGCTGAGTGATGTAACTGTCCCATATCTTGCGGTTTTCAGCGAAATGATAGCCGTAGAAATGGCGAAAGGCGTTTGCGTCCATGTTGTCTCACTCCTCTCCTTATGCTATAGCAGTAGTCTCTCCAGGGCCTATCACTTCAGCCCTGTGACCAGGCGTCGTTGCAACATTCCGGTTTTCGGCCTACCTTCCTCACACTCCATAAATTCCGTGCGCTTGCTTCCCTAAGCGACATCCGCAAATTCCACCGCCACTTTCGTATCGAGAAAGCCTTCCAGTCGCGCCGCCTCGGTCTCTATCTCTCTGCGAACCCTGTCGACAGGCGTGGCAAACATTCTGACCTTCACAAGCGTTTGACCCTTCCGCGTTTCGTACTCCCACACTCCCTCTATCCTTCCGTCCACAAGCACCACCGCGCTAATCCACGCCGCAGGACGAAACACCTTGTCTTTATGCTCGCTGACAAGCAACGGCTCAATGTTACGACTTTGCGTCAGCACATACACATCAAACATGGGCAGCAATCTTACGGTGTGCACATTCTGCACACCCTGCTCCACTTTCACTTTCTCTATAGATTCAATCGTCGAGGCGAGCACTGATGCCTTCCACCCCTCCACGTCCACCGTCTCCACTTCATCTCCCAGCGCCTCGAACATCTTCTTCCCGAAGGTCCTCCCTCCGCCGTTCCACCAGAAGCTGAAGTCTCGGGGTGTGGCTGGGCCGTACGTCCGCAGGTAGCGCTGTGTGACCTCCCGCTGCGCCTCCTTCGGCTCCCACTCCTTCCACTCTTTCAGCCTGAGCCACTTGCGGGGGTTCACAAAGGTCTTATTAGTGCCCTCACCAGGGCCGAAGCAAAGCTCGCCTCTGTACATAGACGGCTTCCAGAGCGTGCCCCAACTTGACCCAAGCAGCGCCCTGCTCACCTCAGGCGTCTTCATCCGCTCGGCCACGCCGTTCGCCAGCGCTTCCCGCGTCATCGGCTCATCTCCAGCGTCGCCAAGCACTTCAGGCACTGCCAGCAAGAACTCATCGTACTGCGCCTCGGTAAACCCAGATTGGAGGAAGTCGTGGAGCCGGTGCCGCCTCCCATCCGCGCAGCGAGCCGCCACCAGCAGGGGAAGGTCCTCGGCGGCAAACAGATGGATAGTGCCGCGCATGGCCCACGTCTTGACGAGCGTGCGATCCTGCCACAGCGCCCTCTGCACATCTGCGCGCTTCAGCCCGTCCACCCGTGCCCCGATCGCCAACTCGGCAGCCGACATGACCTGCGCTTGCACACCAAGCACGCGCTCAACTGCCCCGACAAAGTTGCGTTGCTCCAATCTCCCTGCCAGGAAGTGTTGCTCCAACCTCCCTGCCAGGAAGTGTTGCTCCAACCTCCCTGCCAGGAAGTGTTGCTCCAACCTCCACGCGCGCACCTGTGCCCATGTCAATGAAATCATCAGCTACAATTGGTCCTTTTGCGGCTCCCGCTCTCTACCATCCTGAGTAGCCAGGCCCAGTGCTTATTGCTTCATGCTCCCGACCTCTCAGCAACCCCACAAATTACCTGTTCGATCTCCTGGCTATTTTGCCCCCTTGAAATCGCGGCGTGAGGGCGTGCAGACCGCTGCAACGCAGGTCATTTCACGGCACGATTATAGCACAAAAGTTCTGAGAGATCAATGATATGACGCTGCGGCCGCCCGCGCCGCTACGGTAGCCGCCTAGCAACGCGGCTTGCTTACACCTTGGCGTAGGTGACAGGCCGGGTCTGGCACTCAATCGGACCTGTCATCCAATGTCTTGCGCTCAGGAAAGAGGCAGCTTAGTTGTGTCCGGACCCGTCAGCCACGATAGCAGCCAGTCGACCAACAGGTGCACACGGTTACGCCAGGAGGGGATGTGCAATATGTAGTAACCGTGCCACATGATCCATGCCGGCAGGCCCGTGAACGTGAATGGCCCGATCTCGGCTACACCCGTGTAGTTGCCTAAAAGAGCGAGGTGGCCCAGGGGCTTGAACCGGAATGGTGGAGCCTCCTGTCCACGTACCGCTGCCGCGATGGCCTTGCCCACGTAGGTACCCTGGTGTTCGGCGGCCTGCGCTGTGGGCGGAATGGGTTGGTGAGTGACCGCATCATATGCCCATGCTACATCCCCAACTGCGTAGACCTCGGGGTGGTTGGGCAGGCTAAGATGCTCGTTCACCATCAGCGCGCCGTTCGGAGCGTGCTCACCTGGGAGGGATTGGACAATGTCCGGGGCGGTGATGCCCGCTGCCCAAAAGAGCGTCCGGCATGGGATCTCACCCTTGTCGGTCAGCACCGCGTGGTCCGTGGCTCCCAACACAGATACGCCGGTCATGACCTCTATACCCTCGGCCTCCAGTGTTCGCCTTATCGCATCGGAAGCCTTTGGTGTGCCCATCGGCACCACTCGCGGGGCGTGGCCCACGACCACAATCCGCATGGGTTCGTGGGCCAGCCACGGGTAGCGAGCGAACATGCCTCCCACCAGGTAGGAGTGGACCGTAGCAGCCAGCTCAACGCCTGTATCCCCGGCTCCTCCCACTACAAAAGTCAGCAATTCCATCCTTTCTGCCGGGTCTGTAGCCCTGTGGGCGTTCTCTATGGCCTCGATGAGGTGGTTGCGTAGCTGCAAGGCGTCGGCGGGATTATGAAAGAGCAACGCGTGTTCGCGCAGACCGGGAAGGTCGGGGACGGCTGTTCTGCTACCGAGGGCGATCACAAGATAATCATATGGGCGTGGACCCGCAGTGGTGGTCGCCATCCGTTCCTCCAGGTCGACCCCTGTCACATCGGCATACAGCACATGGAAACTTCGACCCCTCTGGAAGGCTCGCACCGGAACCATCACGTCGCTTGGATTAGCCCTGCCGTTGGCTACAATCCAGAGGAGCGGAGCAAAGAGCAGGTCGTTGTTGCGGTCGGCGAGGAGAATGCTCGTGCTGGGCTCCCCTCGCAGCTGGCGGTCCAGCTCAAGCGCAGCGTGAAGGCCCCCGAAGCCCGCGCCCAGGATCAAAATGCGGTGGCGGGCTTCGCGGTACTCTGCCTCGGTCTGGCTGGTGTGCCACTCAAGCCTAAACAGCTGCCCGTCACTATTCCGCCTGCGGGCGAGAAGGACAAGACCTGCTAAATTTCGCCTGCGGGCGAGAAGGACAAGACCTGCTAACGCGGCAGTTCCCAGAGCCACTTGCTTAATGAATGAATTCAGCTTGAGGACACCTCCGCCAGGTACTTGCCATCAGGGGCACTACCTGGGCGCTATGTCGGGTGCGGCCGGTTGTGGGCGATCATATCGGCCAGTCTCCCCGAATTGACCGTTTCCGATTGCAGCAAGACCTGGGCCACCTGGTCTTGCTGAGCGCGAGAGCCGGTTCAAGATACACGCCTACTGGCCCATATGCGCCACCGCGGGTTGGTCCATGAAGTGCCAGCGCACGGAATCCTGTGGCCGGTCGGGCGTGTGCAGCACCAGAATGAACTGCGCCTCTTCGTCTCCGGGGTTGTGGCTGAGGTGGGGCAAACCAGCCTCAAAGAGCAGCATGTCCCCAGGTTCCAGGATGTAAGTGGCTTCAGCCACCTCATACCTGATGGTGCCCTTTAGGCAGCAGACGAATTCATGGCCGCTGTGGATCACGCGGCCGCTCCCGATGTTCGAGTGAGGGGCGAGTGTGAGTAAGAAAGGTTGGATCTGTTGTTTCTCCAACTGCATACCCATGCCCTCTATGGCTACGCCCCGGCTGGTTATCAGTGGGCCTTGCCCGGCCTTCACATAGATGACGCTGGTCTGCTGGTCGGTTTCGAAGAAGTAGCTCATCTTGACATTGAGGGCGGTGGCCAGTCGCTGCAAAGTAGCCACGTTGGGCGAGATCTCGTCGCGCTCAATGAGACTGACTGCGTTCAGCGACAGCCCGCACTGTGCCGCCAACTCTTTCTGAGATAAATTCAGCTCCCTGCGCAGTTCGCGCAACCTGGCACCGACCGAGAATTGGTTATCCACCGCTTACCCCCTTGACAAATTACCAATATAGTGGTATATATTATGTAGAAGATGGCATATATGACTAGTAAGTTAGGAAAAGTGCCCAAATTATTGGTAATGACGCTTCCCTGCACTATTATACCACTTCTTACGGCGCTTGCGGTGATTGGTCGCGAGAATATCAATGCGCTCACAATTTGTATGGGAACAGGCGATTTCGATGATAGGAAGGCCGTTCCCGGAAAGCTGGAGGCGATGTTATGGAAGGAATCAGCATTACCAGAGAGTGCGCTGACCAGCGGAGCTTCTGCTGGCCCCCTCTCATGGAGTTGATCCGCAGCCTGAGGCTGGCACAAACAGGAGATGTGTTGGCGATTCTCGCCAACGACGAAGAAAGCAAAGAGGTGATTCCGCTCTGGGTCGACAAAGCCGGAGAGGAACTCCTCGGCATCGAGACACTCGGCGACGTGACGCGTTTCGTCGTACGCAAAGTACGATAAGGAGAAATCAAATGGCTACTATGACTGATATTGACCTGACGACTATTAGTGCTGCCAAGACTGTCGATGCCAGGGCGATGGCTTGCCCCGGCCCCCTGCTGGAGGCCAAGAAAGGGATCGGCCTGGTCAGGGTCGGCGAGGTACTGGAGATCTGGTCGGGCGATGCCGGTACAAAGAAGGATATGCCGATGTGGTGCGCCAAGGTTGGACATGATTTTCTCGGCGTAGTTCCCGCCGACGGCTACGACCGCCTTCTCATTCGTCGAATGAAGTAGCGCTCTCTCAGAGCGCGGCCAGGTCTGGCAGGTTGTCAGGTCCTACAGCCTGCCTGCTGAGACCCGGAAGGATGTGCACCTATGCCGGATAAATCACAAACGGCCACCATGCCGAAGATCCTTATCCTGGGGACGCTATCGGGCGGCTACCGGGGAGCCGACTCCACCGGGCAGTCGCACCTGGAGTACCCGGCCAACACATACATACTGCCAATCAGAACTGCGGCCATTTTCCCTCCACGCTTCTATCTGGACGCTTTTCGGCGCGGCATCGACGGCATCATTGTGATGTACAGCGGTACCGATAGCCCATACAAAGGCGACTCCGAGCGGACCGGCCAGATCATCAACGAAACCTACAAGTCGATGAAGGAACAAGGCCTTGACACGAGGCGTCTGCGCCTGACGGCGATCTGCACAGTGTGCATGCGCCCGTTCCTCAAAGAGATCCACGAGATGAACGCCCTGCTCGACGAGATCGGCCCGGCGCTGGAGGTTCGGGATGCCGAAGGCGGGGTGCGGGATTCCCATTTGAGTCCCGCAGTCCTCACACATGAAGCAAGCCTTCGGCACTCCGCAGTGAAAGGACAATCGTATGGCACCCAATAGCCTACAGGTAGATGTGCTGGTTATCGGGGGCGGGATCGCCGGTATGCAGGCGTCTCTGGACCTCGCCGACCAGGGTTACCGGGTGGCCCTGGTGGAGAAAAGCCCAAGCGTCGGGGGCAAAATGATCGGGCTGAGCAAGGTCTTCCCCACCCTCGACTGCGCGAGCTGTATCACGACCCCTAAAATGTCGGCTGTCGCTCACCACGATAATATCGACCTGATAACCTACAGCGAGGTGCAGTCTCTGTCGCGCGACGAGGGCGGCTTTGTCGCCCAGGTGTTGAAGAAGCCACGCTATGTGAACGAAGACGATTGCACCGGCTGCCGCTCTTGCGAGCTTGCCTGCCCCCTCGATCTCCCCGACGGCGAGAACGAGTTTGGTCGCACCGCGCACCGGGTGGCATACATCCCCTTCCCCACGGCTGTGCCCCAGAAAGCACTTATCGATATCGACCACTGCATCTTTTGCGGCAAGTGCATCCAGGCCTGCCCGGCGAACGCTATCGACTTCAACCAGCAACCTCAAAATATCGAGGTGCGGGCCGATACCATTATCCTGGCCACAGGCTTTGAAACAACCCCTCGCGATGCCAAAAAGGAATACGGCTCCGGCAAGCTGCGAAATGTGATCGACGGCCGGATGATGGAGCGTTTGTTGGCCCCCACCGGTCCTTATGGACGCGTGCTGAGGCCGTCCGACGGCAAGCAGCCCTCTTCCATAGCATACGTTCAATGTGCAGGCTCGCGTGACCTGACGCTCGGTGTGCCATATTGCTCGCGGGTCTGCTGCATGTACGCCATCAAGCAATCGATCCTCCTCTCCGGCACTCTGCCCATGGCCGATATCACCATTTACTACATGGACATACGCACGTTCGGCAAGGGCTACGAGCAGTTCTACCAGAGCGCTAAAGCGATGGGCATCGAGTTCGTCAGAGGCAAGGTGGCGCGCGTAAGCGAAGACTCTGACGAGAATCCCGTCGTGCGGGTGGAATTGATCGAGGACGATTCGAGGGTAGTCGAGCGCAAGCACGACCTGGTAGTGCTCTCGACGGGCATGCTGCCGGGGTGGAACTCGGAGAACATATTCGGAGTGGCAAAGGCTGACGACGGCTTCATTCAGATACCCAATTGCAATGTCGCTCCATCAGTGACGATGCGGGAGGGCGTCTTCGCCACAGGCACAGCGACCGGCCCCATGGATATTGTGGACAGCATCATGACGGCAGGGGCCGCGGCTGCCGAGGTTGCGGCCTACTTGCAGGCCAAGCGTGCCGGCGCTCCGGTGCCAAGCACCGCTGAAGTCACACCGGAGAGGAGTCTTGTATATGTCTGAGACATCTGAAATGCGTGATATGACGCAGCAGCAGCCTACAGATACGCCTGTGGTTGCGGCTGCCGGTGACGCAGACTCCCCAACTTACACCAACTCAAACCCGCGTATCGGCGTCTACGTGTGCCACTGCGGAGGCAACATCAGCGATACGGTTGGCTGCCAGGAGGCCGCCGAGGCCCTGGGCAACCTACCGGACGTGGTGGTGGCGCGTGACTACCAGTTTATGTGCTCGGACCCCGGCCAGAAGCTGATTACAGACGACATCAACGAAAACGGGGTCAACCGGGTGGTGATCGGTGCCTGCTCTCTCTTCCTGCATGAGCAGACCTTCCGCAAAACGGTGGAACGCGCCGGGCTAAACCCGTACCTGTACTACCATATCGGCCTGCGGGAGCAGGATAGCTGGGTGCACCACAGCGACCGGAACGCGGCGACCGATAAGGCCATCCGCATGATGTCCGCCGGGGTGGCTCGCGCCCGCCTCATGAAGCCCCTTGAGCCGGTGAAACTGGATGCCGACAAGCACGCGCTTGTGATCGGGGGCGGCGTGGCCGGGCTGCGCTCGGCGCTCTCCATAGCTCGGCGCGGCTTGCGCGTCACGCTGATCGAGAAGAGCCAGTTCCTGGGCGGCAATATGGCGCGATGGGACCACGTCTTTCCGACCGAGGAGGACGCTCGCGGTCTGCTGGACGCCCTCATAAAGGATGTGCTGGCAGAGCCTAACATCACGGTCCACACGGGCGCCGAACTGATATCCGCCAAAGGCTACGTGGGCAACTTTGAGATGCGCATTCGCCAGCAGCGACGCGGCGTTGCCGAGGATTTTACAGCCCTCGCCGAAGCGGCTGCAGTGTGCCCTGTCGAGGTACCGGACGAGTTCAACTTCGGCATGAGCAAGCACAAGGCCATTTACCGGCCTTACGAGGGGTGCTACCCTGCCGGTCCCACCATTGATTGGGAGCACTGCACCAAATGCGGGGAGTGCCTCAAGGTGGCCCCCAAAGGGAGCATTCGCCTGCATTCGGAGCCGGTCGAGTTTGACCTGAAGGTGGGCGCGGTGGTAGTGGCCACGGGTTTCCGCCCTTATGAGCCTGCCCACGGCGAGTTTGGCTATGGCGAGTACCCCGGCGTGGTGACGCTACCTCAGTTGGAGCGGCTCCTATCCCAGGACGGCCCGACGGGTGGGGAACTGGTATGGCACGGGCGGCCTGTGCGCAGCCTGGCGCTGATCCACTGCGTGGGCAGCCGCCAGTTGGATGGAGTACATGCACCCGGCCTCGATGGCAGGCTGAATGAGTACTGCTCTCGCGTGTGCTGCACGGCCAGTCTTGCCGCGGCGAACCGAATCCGCGAACGCTTTCCGCAGGTGAACGTGTACGACCTCTACCGCGATATACGCACATATGGGCGCGGTCATGAGGAGTATTACACCAGGGCATCCAAAAACCGGGTGACCTTCCTGCGCTATTTAGCCGAGGACGGCCCGGCGGTCGCACCCGCACCGCCACCCGACGAGCACCCCCTTCTGGTGAGAGTAAAAGACCAGCTTACATGGGGCGAGGAAATCGATCTGCCGGTGGACCTGGTCGTGCTGGCGGTTGGGATGGTGCCGTCCCCGGTGCAAGACCTGATCGACATGCTAAAGGTGCCGCAGGGCACCGACCGCTTCCTGCTGGAAGTGCACCCCAAGCTCCGCCCCGTCGAGACCGCCGTGACCGGCGTATTGCTGGCGGGCACGGCCCAGGGCCCGATGAACATACAGGAGAGTTGCGCGGCTGCCGAGGCCGCGGCCTCCAAGGTGGCGGTGCTGTTGGGCCGGGGCAAAGTCGAACTTGAGCCTTACGTGGCCCAGGTAGACCCGGAGCGCTGCCAGGGCACCGGGGAGTGCGTGCGAGCATGTCCTCAGGAGGATGCCATCCGCCTGGAGACCTTCACCGAGAATGGCAAGACGTTCAGGCGGGCCGTGGTTACGGCGGCCAACTGCAACGGCTGCGGTGTATGTGTGTCGGCCTGCCCCAGCCGGGCCATCGACGTGCAGGGCTGGCGATTGGACGAGTTCGAAGCGATGGTCGAGGCGATCACCGCGGAACCACCCGCCGGTGAGCCTGCCCACAGACCTGCCATGGAGGCAGTGGTATGAACGCACAAAGCAAAGAAGCTAAAGAAGCGGCCAGAGAGGCAGCCAGGCAGCGCACGCAGATGCTGTTGGAGTTGCGCAAGCAGCACGAGCAGCAAGTGAAAGAAGCCCAGGAGCTTCTGAGGGCTCAACAGACGGCCCGCAAGACGCTGCAGCAAGCGCTGCAAGGGGGGCCGCGCTCGATCCCGCAACTTGCCGGGGAGACCGGTATGGCCTCTAATGAGGTGCTGTGGCACATGGCCGCTATGAAGAAATATGGCGTGGTGGAGGAGATGGGCATGGACGAGGATGGCGAGTACTACCTGTACAGCCTGTCAAAGGAGGGGAAGCCATGAGCGCCACACACACGATAGACACCACCGATGCTGTGAAGGCCACCGGTCACCGCGCCGACCCGAGCTTCCTGCTGGAGCTGAAGAAATACGGGGAAGTAAACATCGAGTCCTGCTTCAACTGCGGCAACTGCACCGCGATATGCCCTCTCTCCACGGACGAGACGCCCTTCCCGCGCGGCAACATCCGCATGGTGCAGGTGGGCCTGCGCGACAACCTGCTGGAGAGCGTAGACCCATGGCTCTGCTACTACTGCGGCGATTGTTCTGCAACCTGCCCGCGGCAGGCCGAGCCCGCCGAAGCCCAGATGACCATGCGCCGCTGGCTCACCGCTCGTTACGATTGGACCGGTCTGGCACGCAAGTTCTACACGTCCAAAGTCTGGGAGCTCGGCTCGGTGCTCTTGCTGGCCGCCCTGGTGGTGGGCATGTTCGTTATCTGGCACGGGCCGGTTGTGACCGACCACGTGGCTCTCAATACCTTCGCCCCGGCCAGCGTCGTGGAGATTGGCGACCTGATCATGCTCGGCGGCCTTTCCTTCTTCCTGCTGTCCAACGTCTTCCGGATGTGGCGATTCACGCTGGGCCGGGACGAGCGGGCCAACTTGCCGCTCTGGGCCTACGTGACCGAAGCCTGGCAGTTGGTCTACCATTTCGCGACCCAAATCCGCTTCTCGAAGTGCGACGAGGAGGCAGGGTTGCACTTCTGGCAGAAGGCGCGCTGGCGCAACCACTGGCTGCTGGTGAGTGGCTACGTGGTGATGTTCGTGCTGGTCGTCTTCTTCCTGGAGTGGTTCCAGACCGATAACTACTACCCGATCTGGCATCCCCAGCGCTGGCTTGGCTATTACGCGGCGGCTGTGCTGCTGTTTGGCGCAGGCACAGCCATCTGGGGGCGCATCAAGAAGGACCAGCAGATGCACCGCTTCTCTCACCTCAGCGACTGGATGTTCCCGGTACTCCTCTTCTTGACGGCCCTCACCGGCCTTCTGGTCAATATCTTCCGCTATATGGACCTGCCACTGGCAACCTACATTATCTATGTGGCCCACCTGGCGATTCTGACGCCCATGCTGGTGCTGGAAGTGCCGTTTGGGAAATGGTCCCACCTGGCCTACCGGCCCGTGGCCATATATCTTCAGGCGCTGAAGGAGAAAGCGCGCCAACAACAAGCAATTGCTGCCGGAGTACCCGCCCCGGCCGATTGAGAGGCAAAATGTAATGCGTAAAACGTAAAACGTAATGCGTAGCAGTCGTTAGTCGTCAACTGACAACCGATAACTAAAAGGAGGTTTCCCGTGTCTCAGAAAATGGTAGTTGTATGCAACCACGCCGATCCGAGCGGCATAATGCCCTCGCTGATCTTCGCTTCGTCGGGCATCGCCCTCGACTACGATGTGCACATGTTCTTCTGCCCAGGCGGGGCGCAGGCGCTGGTCAAAGGCGAGCTGGAGAAGCTCGGAACGCCGAAGGGGATGCCCAACCCTGTCGAGCTGTTCAACACGATACTGGACCAGGGCGGCGAGGTCGTATTCTGCGAGCTTGCCGTCGAGAGCAAGGATATCAACCCTGAGACGCTGCGCGATGAGCGCATCGTCGTCGAGAAAGTGCCTCCCTTCCTGATGGGTGCCGAGGGAGCGGGCATGACCTACGTTTTCTAGCGTCTCCAGGATTTTGACCGCGAGCTCTCAGGCTGAGTTCCGGAGAGCTCGCGGTCAAAATCCCAGTGGGTAAGCGCATGAGCACTCAAGCACCAGCACCAGCACCAGCACCAGCACCAGCGCCAACGCAAGCGCAATGCGACGCACCGGCTAACCCGTCCGTGGGGAGCAGGCTGCGCGCACGCCGGCGGGAGCGTGGTCTCTCGCAGAGAGAGCTGGCGGAGCGGGCAGGTGTATCACTGAACTGCATCAGCCTGATCGAGCGTGACGAGATCTCGCCCAACGTGGCTACCCTGCGGCGACTGGCCTCCGCGCTCAACGTGAAAATGAGCTACTTCTTCGAGGCCGGCGATCACGCTAATGTCCTTCACGTGATAGAAGCGGCCGATCGCCTTGGCCTCAGCCAGCCCACCTACGACAGCCAGGCCGCACATGGTACAGGCTACAAAGTGTCGCTTGAGGACGTATGTTCCAGCCTGGGAGAGCAGGCGATACAGCCCTGTGCGCTCACGCTCAAGCCTCACGCCTCGGCAGGCGGTTATGCGGCGCAAACCGGCCACGGGTTCGTCTATTGTCTGCGGGGCAGTTTGAAATGCGACCTGGATAACGAGAGCTATCTACTTGAACCGGGAGAAGCGCTGCTCTTTGAAGGCACCGGTCCGCACAGGTGCGAAAACCCGGGCGAGACTGAGGCGCACTTTGTGCTTGTACTTCAGCCCCCTGAGGGCGCTTAGTGCAGGGCACACCCGCCGGGCCATCCCCCTCCTGAACTGGAGCCTGCCGGGGGTCCGGCGCGCCGCCATTCGCTGGCCGATGACTTCAGTCTCCCCCGGCCATGGTAGCCAACGATTTTTCACCGATTTGTAACGCCCTGTATGCCCGGTCGTATACCTTTCCCTGCTACACTACATGTGGTGGAGTTTGCGCCATAGCCACTCGACCGGGCATCAGCCAGGCTCCCGACAGAAGTGTAGCTGTTCAACGAGGCATGCGCGGGGGCTTTTCCGGCTTGCAGGTGATTACATGAGCGCCGGTGCCCTTGAGGATGGGCATTTATGCAATGAGCTGCCAACGATGAAACCGGCTTTTAGCGGGGCCCGGTTTTTTGTTTTCCGGGTATGCACCCTCAAGAACGTTGAGAACGTGAGCAACTGGGTGCTGAAGGAGGACCCATGATGGCACTCACTATGTTAGCTTGCAATACCTCCAGCCATGTTATTGCAGAGATACCCGGATCGTATCGAGATTTGATCGACCAACCATACTGGGCCGCACTTACTACCGTCATGCCTGACGGACAGCCGCAAACTACCCCGGTGTGGTGCAACCGCGAGGGCAACAACAACTACGTGTTGACCAATACGATGCAGGGGTTTCGCAAGGAGAAGAATATGAGGGCCAACCCGCACGTAACCCTGCTGGTCTATGACCCGTGCAATCCGTCACGCAATATCGAGATACGGGGCCTTGTGGTCGAAATGAGCGAAGCGGGAGCGGTGGAGCACGACGACCGCCTGGCGCAACTCTATCTGGGTAAGCCCAATGCCCGGTTTTTCGGGGATGCCGTGCCGGCGGACCTTGCGCGGAGCTTCGTCCCGGTCAAAGTGACGATTGCACCTATCCATGTGCGCGTTGGAGAGCCCACGCCTTCGGCGGCTTTGAGAGCACAGTCAGGGCAGTTGCCTGATGTTCGCCACAATCAAGAGACGTGCGCAAGCGAAGGGCCAGGTGCTATCCCCATCGCCCCTGCTGCTCCCACGCTCGTTACTGCCCATGTGCCTGTGACCGTGCCCGATTCACATCAAGACCTGCTGGTGCGCCCCATACACGGTGTCCTATCAACTATGATGCAGGACGGCCAGCCACAGTCGAGCCTGGTGTGGGTGGACTATGACGGCACTCACATACTCATCAACACTGCCCTGGAGCGCCAGAAATGCAGGAACATGCAAGCCGATCCGAGGGTTACGCTGCTCGTGGTTGACCCGAGCAAGACCGACCTCTGGATCGAGGTGCGCGGTCGCGTGGCCGAGATAACTACAAACGGTGCCATAACCCACGCGGACATGCTCGCGCAAAGGTACATGGGCAAAGACAAGCGGCGTTTCTACGGCGATGTTTACAAGACGGAATGGCAGCGATATGAAACGCGTGTCATCGTCAAGATCGAGCCGGTCAAGGTGTCGCTTGACGCGATATTCAGGTAGGTTAGGCCCGACCGGCCGAAAATTGCCGAGGCCGAGCACTGGATGAACACGGGCCATCTCGATCTTATCGACTGATATGTATTCGAGATGGCCCGTGTCTATCTGGAGCCTCGAACTTGTCGGCAAGCTCTATACAGCGCGTAGCGCTCCCTGCGGAGCAGCAGATAGCTCCGTTGCTATCTGCCTGGCCCAGCGTCGGATGTCGTCCCAATCCCTGAAATCGCCATAGGGCACCTGCGCCCATTTGGCTGCGATACGCTCACCGAAGCCCAACCCCTTCGGATCGAGCTTCCCCACGAACACCTTGTGGTCGTGCGCCTCTACACCATTCAGGGTGGGGGACAGTCTTTTCGGATCGTCGTGAGGTTGCGGATCTTGCTCGCCCACGGGGCCGCTGCTGAAGAGCCACACAGGCAGTTTCGATAACGCAGCGCGATGGTGTGCGGGGAAGTTCTGCGCTTCAGGCAGCCAGTTGCCCATATAGACGCTGCTTCCGAGGATTACGGCATCGTAGCCCCTGATGGCGCCGACCTCGGCGACATCTCGTAGATCGGCATCAATCGCGGAGTTGTGCAACTCGTCCACGATGGCGCTTGCGATCTCACGAGTGCTTCCGTGCTTGCTAGCTACGGCAACGAGGACTTTCATAGTGATGTTCTCCCTCTAATTACGACTATTACCGCTTTACGACTATTACCGCTACCGCTGCTACCAGGGAAGCGCTTCCTCAAGTGTTATCCTGTTCGTAGTAAGCCCCGGTTGCCTGGGTTGCGCCTCTTGTCTTTGTGCTTCCACCACCGCGATAGCCGCCAGGTTGACAATATCCTTGACCTCGTTGTCGCGTTGCAGCACATAGACCGGCTTCCTCATGCCAACCAGAATCGGCCCCACGATCTCGGCGTTTGCCAGTTGCTGTACAAGCCTGTACGCGATGTTGCCCGCCTCCAGGTTGGGGAAGATCAGCACGTTAGCCTCTTTTTGCAGTCGATTGAACGGGTACATGCTGTTTAGCAGGTCGGCGGCGAGGGCGGTATTGGCTCGCATCTCGCCGTCTATGACCAGGTCGGGCTCGCGCCTCCTGACAATATCCACCGCCTCTCGCACCATCTCGGTGCGCTCGTTGCGCACGCTGCCGAAGTCGGAGAAGCTGAGCATGGCGACCCGAGGCTCCACATTGAAGTCACGCGCCAGCCTGGCCGTGAGGATGGCTATCTCCGCCAGCTTTTCAGCATCGAGATCGACGTTCACAGTCGTGTCGGCGAAGAAGAGCACCCGATTGCGGAGCGTTACCATATAGACCCCGGCGGCGATCAAGCAATCAGGCAATGTCTTGATGATCTGGAGTGGAGGGCGCAGTACCTCAGGGTAGTGCAGGCACAGCCCTGAGATCATGCCATCTACCTCATCCATTTCCAGCATCACCGAGGCGTAATAGTTGGGGTTAGCCACCAGTTCCCACGCCTCCATCTTTGTCACGCCCTTGCGCTTGCGCAGGTCGTACAGCCGTTGCGCGTAGTCGAGACGCCTTTCGGAGGTGCGGGGGTTGATGTATTCGGCACCCTCCAGGTGGATCTGCAACTCCTCCGCTCTGCTGATTATCTTCTGCTCGTCCCCCAGCAGCACGGGCCGGGCTATCCCTTCTTCAATTAGCTGGTGCGCGGCATGGATCGTCTTTTCGTGCTCTCCCTCGGCAAACACGATCCGCTTGGGGTTGGCTTTGGCTTTATTGAACACTATGCGCATCATCTCGCGAGATTTGCCCAGGCGTGCCTCAAGTTGTTCCTTGTATTTCCCGATGTCGATCTGCAACCTGGCGACGCCCGTTTCCATGGCCGCCTGCGCCACGGCGGGCGCTTCCCACAGCAGTATTCGCGGGTCGAGGGGTTTGGGGATCAGGTAGTCGGGGCCGAACTGCAAAGCCTCCAATCCATAGGCCTTGGCGACTGCGTCGGGCACGTCCTCCCTGGCAAGCGCGGACAATGAACGAGCCGCCGCGACCTTCATCGCTTCATTGATCTGGGTGGCGCGCACATCGAGAGCGCCCCTGAAAATAAAGGGGAAGCCCAGCACATTGTTCACCTGGTTGGGGTAATCCGACCTGCCGGTGGCAACAATAGCGTCCGGCCTGGCGGCCCTGGCATCCTCGTAGCTGATCTCAGGGTCGGGGTTAGCCATCGGGAAGAGGATGGGCGTTGAAGCCATTTGAGCGATCATCTCCTGCGTTACGATCCCGCCCATCGAAAGGCCAACGAACACGTCTGCGCCGTTGAGCGCCTCGGTGAGGGTGCGGGCCTCGGTTTCGGCGGCGAACTGCTCCTTATACGGGTTCATGTCGATCTCGCGCCCCCGGTAAATTACGCCATGGCGGTCACACATCATGATGTTGTCTTTGTTGGCGCCAAGTTCCACGTAGAAGCGCGCGCTGGCGATGGCCGCGGCCCCGGCCCCGCTGATGACGATCCTGACCTCCGACAGCTTCTTGCCCGCAAGATCGAGCGCGTTGAGCAGGGCGGCCCCGGAGATGACCGCGGTCCCGTGCTGGTCGTCGTGGAAGACCGGGATCTGCATCTCTTTCTTCAAGCGCTCCTCTATGTAGAAACATTCGGGAGCCTTGATATCTTCGAGGTTGATGCCCCCGAAAGTATTCTCAAGCAATGCAACCGTTTGCACCACCAACCCGGGGTCTTCTGTGTTCAATTCCAGGTCAATAGCGTCAATATCGGCAAAGCGCTTGAATAGAACGGCCTTGCCTTCCATAACGGGTTTACTTGCCAGGGAGCCGATGTTGCCCAGGCCAAGCACCGCCGTACCGTTGGTCACAATGGCGACAAAATTACCCCTGGCCGTGTATTTGAACGCATCGTCGGGGTTCTCAGCAATCGCCCTGCAAGGCTCGGCCACGCCTGGCGTGTATGCAAGCGACAGGTCGCGCTGGCTCATGCAGGGTTTAGTTGGCGCTATCTCCAGCTTGCCTGCCGGCCACCCCGAATGATAGTCCAATGCCTCTTGATTACGAATCATGTCTGCACCTCCACATTCATTGGGGCCATCGAGCACAGCAACCGGTGAGGGAATGCCCCTCTTTACAATATAGAGCACAAAGGTGGCACGCTAGATGAACGCAGGTTAAAGTTCGGTGACAAATAGCGGTGGATTGCCATACAGGCCCAAGCTCATCGCCATTAGCCCTCGGTCCTCCTGGGCGTTGAACTGGTTTGTAACTCCTATCCTGTAGCATATCCGTAGACAGAAGCCATACCGTGGGATTGAGAAGAACCCACGGCTAATCCGAAATATTAGGAGAATAGGAGGCCCACAATGCCTGAGAAGATCGCCGACAGAGTTGAAACCAACGGCCGCCCGATACCGGAGAAAGCCCCTGAGAAGATCGAGGAGACCGCTCGCCGGTATATGCGCGAGGCCGGGGATGTCGCCCAGGACACTTTCCGCGTCTACAATGATCTGCTGGCTACTACCACCAATTACTACCTCGATACGCTCGACAAGACCATCCATGACACCATGGAGCTTACCGGTGAGGTTGAGCATGCCATGGAGAATATGATGACCATCTATCGCCGAGCCTACACCGAGGGGTTCAAGGCCTGGCAGGCCTACTGGCAGGAGATCAACAAGTCGCTTGTTCGCCCGAAGTAAAGTGACCTTACGCGGGTAAAATATCAGGGCACAACCGCAAACAACAGGCCCCGTGCTTGCTCCGACAACCGGCTCCGTTTTGGGTGTTCCGGTGGCGAGACAGGTACGGGGCCTGTTGTTTGCACGTCTGCTTGCTATCTTTTCTACTTGCCTGCTGGCGCGTTTTCTACTATACAGAAGGTAGACACTTCGCCCTGCGCCCCTATCCACTGCAAAGAGGTTCCTTCAAATGATGGCTAAATATGCACGTTTGAGCCTGGTTGCCCTGTTCTTGATTGCCCCGGTCGCTCTTGCGGCCTGCGATTCCGGCGGGTCCGCTACGGCCACTCCCGGCGCGGCAGGCGGGTCGGCGGGCGGTGTGGTGCAGGACCTGAACTCCATCCTGGCCTCCGGTCTCCAATTCCAGGACTTGCAGGCAAATTCGGTGACGGTCTTCATAGATACCTCGATCCCTGTGGTTTGCGCCGCCGCCTACGGGCCCACTACCGACTACGGCAGCCTTTCCACCGACCCGGAGATGGCAGGGCAGGCCCGCACCGACCATCACGCTCTGCTCAGCGGCCTTCAGCCTGACACCGATTATCACTTGCGTATGCAGGCCGTGGGGCCGGATGGCATCTTCTACCGCAGCAATGACTACACATTCCACACGCCCGATGCCGCCCCCGGCGCTGCCAAACCTGCGGGCACCAACCTCGCGCTCCTCAGTAACGGCGCTCACGTGACCGGAGTAAGCAGCAATTTCGGGGGCGGCGATAACTCGGGTAATTTCGGTGCCGACAGTGCTTTCGATGGCGACCCGAACACGCAATGGTCGAGCAACGGCGACGGCGACAAAGCGTGGATCGAGATAGAGCTAGCCGGTCAAGCGCATATCACTAGCATCGGGTTCTGGACGCGCACCATGGGAAGCAGCGCCCAGATCATGTCGTTCCAGGTGGTAGCGGACGGTGGCGAGACCGACGGCCCCTTCCAATTGGGCGATGCTGGCTCGATCCACTACTTCCCCGTCGATTTCACAGCGCAACGCCTGCGCTTCGAGGCTGTGGACACCAGTGGCGGCAATACCGGGGCTGTGGAGATCGAGGTTTACGGCCAGCCGTAGCCTTCTACTGATTGATCCGGGTCCACATTGTGGCTACATGCAGGCCGTTCTTGCCCAATATTTGCAATCTATAGCCGATGCGCGCCAGGGTGTCTGCCATAGTCAAGGCAACTTGCGTATTATGCACCTCGCACAGGATGGCGGGGTGGTGCCGGGCCAGCAGACGTTGTGCGCCCGCGATCACCGCCGCCTCGGCACCCTCCACGTCGATCTTGAGCAGAGCGGGAGTGGGTAGCCCCATCTCCTCGCATACTGTATCCAGCTTTTGCAACGGCACGCCCGTAGATGCTGAACCTGGGAGTGGCGCTGCTTGCACGCCGGGTGGTAGCTCTACCCCGCCGAACTCCTGCACGTAGGCGGCGCTGGCTGCTCCCACGTCCTCGCGACTGGCGACCAGGGTTGCCTCGCCGTCCCGGTCGCCAAGCGCCAGCGCGTGAACCGCCACTTTTTCGGCAAGGCCATTGCGCTCCAGCGTGGCCTTCAGTATGTCGCGGTTGTACTGGGCGGGCTCGAACGCTTCGACATGCTCTCCTCCGAGCTTGAGCCATGCGCAGGTGTAGTAGCCCGTGTGCGCCCCGATGTCGTAGAGAGTGCCGCCACCCCGCGCCATCCCTTCCAATGCAGCAAGCATCTCAGGCTCGTAATCGCCTGTGAGGAACCTGTCTGCCCAGCCTGTCCCCTCGCCCGATGGTAAGTAGAGCCATAGGCCCTTCAGCGCCCCGCTACGGACATCCCGCCAGCCGTGGATCAGGCTCGTCCTGGGCTTTGCCCGGCCGGGGCGCAGGCGGCGTTTGATTGATTGGAGTAGGGTCATTGCACCAGGCCCTCGTCATGAGTAGTATCCTGGTCGGCCTCGGATAGCGCTTTTCTCAGCGCGAAGAGGGCCACCCCTGTGCCTGTCACCCGCGCCAGCAGGCGGGCTATCACCGCGCCGAAACCCGCGTAAACCGGGATCAGGAGCCAGCCAGCCAGACCCAGCACCCCCACCCGCAGCCAATCTGCGAAGGCGAGCACGCGGGGCCTGTCGAGCGGGAAGGCGATCAAGAAGAGCGAGCTGGTCACCAGGTCGAAGAGGACGATGGGTAGGAGCGCCATGAAGAGAGGGGCTGCCTCTGTATAGCGCTCGCCGTAGAGGAGGGCGATGGCGGGTTGTGCCACCAGGGCCGCCAACGCCAACGCCCCCGCCAGCACCAGCGACCCGGTCAGCACCCGCCTCAAATAGCGTCTTATCTCGACGCGGCCGCGAAGGCGGCTGGCGCGGGGCATCATCACGGTGAAAAGGCTCTGATTGAGCACATCCAGGCGCATCGCCAGCGTCAGCGCGACCGAGTAGACGCCGACGGTCGCAGGGTCGGCCAGCCTCCCCAGGAGCAGCAGGTCGCCCTGCGCCACGATGATCGATCCCAGGTTGGAGAAGAATATCCACTTGCTGAAGTCGAACATAGAGCGCATGAGACCGCCCTGTGGGGCGAGGGTCCCACGATGCGGGCCTGATCGCCAGGGGAGCCACCCGGCCGGGAGGAGGAACCACGCGGGCAAGGTGCTCACTATTGGCAGGGCCACGTTCCACACCACCAGACTCGTCAGGTTGAGGCTGCCGGTCGCCAGCAACAGGAGGATGCCGCCCAGCGTGATAACGGCATTGAGCAGGCCAGCCAGTCCAAGCCTCCCGAACTGCTCAAGCCCCACAAGCACCGTGCCCGGATAGCTGCTGATCGCCAGCGCGACCAACGTAAGAGAGCCTACCTGTAAGTAGGGCGTCAGGTCCGATTGGTTGAGCACGCCCTGGGCGATTGGCGCTGCCAGCAGGAAGACCAGCAGGGCTGTGGATGTGCCTGTCAGCACCCGGAGGCCCAGGTAGAGGCGGGCTACCATGCCGGATCGCGCGTCTTTTTCCGCCACGAACTGCGCGATGAACTTGATGGCGGTATAGGTGAGGCCGAGGTCGGCCAGGGTGCCGCAGATGGTCACCACTGCCATCACCAGCCCGAACCGCCCGAAATCGACAGGCCCAAGCACGCGAGCCGAGGCCACGTTGCCCACCAGCGCCAGCAACATCTGGAGCACCCGGGATCCGAAGGTCGCGCCCAGGTCGGTCAAAGCCCGCCTGCCGCCCGCAAAGATGGATGTGTCGGGCGTATCTGTATCCGCGATCAGCCGCATAGTGGTGGCGGGGGCTAGCTTTCGCTCGCCTTGTTCTGCTGCCTGTTCCGCCGGCCCAACAGGCGCACGTAGGCAGGGAGAGCGCGGCGGTCCCAGGGGCGCAGGCGAACCAGCGCGCGCAGGTGGCGCCGCGCCGCGCCGGGGTCTCCCTCGTCGATGTAGAGCCGGGCCAACTTGTAGTTGATATTAGCGAGGCTCCTGCGCCCCCTGGCGCGCACTTCGGGAGGGATCTTATCGCTGCTGGCCTCCATGAACTCGGTGATGACCTTGATCGAGTTGAGTAGGGGCATCTCCCTCTGTATGCGCGAGGTGCGCCCGCTGTGCTCCCGCATCAGCACCAGCACTTCGGGCACGTAGCTGGCTTTGTAGCTTGCTGCCAGCCTGAGAGTAAATTCGTAGTCCTCGTTGGCCCTGATCTCCCTGAAGCCGCCCAGCTTATCGAAAACCTCGCGCCTCACGACGAGCGTGCTCGATATGGCGCGAGGCTCCTCAAGTATGTCTCCCAGGATGTAGCCGTTGAAGTCGCGTTCGGGAGGCAGGCATGGCGCGCTGAGGAACTCGTTTTCGATGAAGCGCTGGACGTTGCAGAATGCGAACCCCGCCTCCGGGGCGCGCTCCAACGCTTCAAGCTGCTTCTCGATGCGCCGCTCTTTCCAGATGTCATCGGAATCGAGGAAGGCGATCAGGGGCGTGGTAGTGGTGTGCGCGCCTCTGTTGCGGGCCTCACCGCGCCGGTTGACGTGAGGGCCGGGCAGGAAGACCACGCCGGTACGCCCTTCCGCAGCCTTTCGAGCCTGCTCTACCACCTGCGCGGTGTGGTCGGTCGAGCCGTCGTCCACCACAACCACTTCCTTTGGTAGCACGGTCTGGGCGAGCACGCTCTGGAGGGTGGCCTGGAGCAGGTCGGCCCGGTTGTAGGTTGGTATTACGACGCTGATCAAGGAGCTTTGCGTCACCGTTGGCCGCTTTCCCGTTGCTGGCGGGCCATTTCCAAAAGACCCTGCTCAGGGGTGCGTGGGGCCCATCCCAACTCCTCCCTGGCGCGGTCGCATGAGAGGGATGTGTCGCGCCCGAACATGGCTTGCGGGGGCATAGGCTCATCGAGCACCAGGGCTGGATCGAGCGAGAAAGCCCGCGCTGCCGAGCGCAGGAAGTCGGCCCTGCTACAGCGAATAGGCCCTGCCAGGTGGAAGATGCCGCGCTCTACGCCGAGGAGGAGACGCAGGAGGGCGGGCGCCAGGTCGGCGAGTGCGGTGGGCGTGCGATACTGGTCGCTGTAGGCGTGGACCTTCTGCCCCTGCCTGAGCTGCTCAAGTGAGGGGGCGAGGCGTGGGTCTGAGCCGGGGGGTGACAGGCGATAGTCGCGCCCATACACAAGGCAGGTACGCGCCACGCAGCTATCCTCTATCATACCGGTCACGGTAGCCTCGACGGCGGCTTTGGCGCGCCCATAGTCGGAGCCTGGATCGATCTGATCTCGCTCGGAGTAAGGGCGACCGGCCTCGCCGGAAAAGACGGCATCGGACGAGACGAGGAGGTAGCGCACCTGCGGGTTGGCCGAGACGAGGGATGCGCATACCTTCTGGGCGGTGCGCTCCGCCTCGGAGGGGTCGTTTCTTCCTGGAAGAGAGCAATCGAGCACGTGCGTTGGCGCGAGTTTTTGGAGCAAGTCGTGTACATCCTGTGAGTTAGAAAGGTCGAGCCGTATGGCCTGTGGATGATTTGCCTTGCCCGTGCGGAAGGTCCAGCGGGCGTCCTGAGGCCAGCCGGGCAAAGCGCGCACAGCCCCACCGACGAAGGAGGACCCACCCAGGAGCAGCATGCGCAGCTCTTTCGAGTGTTTGCCTGAGATGGAGCGGCTCACCGGCTGCCGTCAGCGGCCACTTTGAGCGTGCTGGCTGCTATCTGCGTGAGGGCCTCGGAAGCGCACATGCGATAATAGATGTCGCCATCGCGCAGGTAGTCGAGGTTCTTGGCACCGGGCGAGACGGGGATATAGGGGTTGACGACCACCAGCTTGAGGCCGCGCTGGCGGGCTTGCGCGATTATGCCCCGGCGGTCGGCGCTCACGCCCACCACCAGGAGGGCGTTCGACTCCGGATGAAAGTGCACCTGGTGGAACTCGTTGACCACGCCCGACCCGCGTACCTGCTCGTAGTCGTGGATGCCTGTCAGATCGAACAGCCTGTCGATGTTGTCGGTGAAGATGTTGTGAAGGAAGCCCGTCTGCCGCAACTGCATCAGGCAGTGGTGGGCCTCGCTCGGCTGGGTAGTGGCGGCCTGGGTGTGCCAGCCCGCGAAGCGGCGGAACATGCCGGTCAGGTCTTCTTTAAGGAGGGAGGGGAAGCGGTCCTTTTCGCCCAGGCAGAAATCCTCGTAGCCGTAGTCCACCCAGAAGAGGTCGTGCACCTCCTTGAGCATGGGCAGCCCGGCCTCGTAGCTGAGACCGCTGCCCGCCAGCAGGTCGCAACCGCTGACCCCCAGGGCTTCCAGGTCGAATACGGCGTTCGACTCGATGGCCGGGGGCGTGGGGAGCGGAGGCTCCGGGTAGCGCGCGGCCAGGCGGGTCAGCCTGTCGAGGTCCTCCGGCGTGGGCCAGCCCGATATTATGCGCGCCAGCGTGATGCCCTCCTCAGGGTGAAGCACCTCGAACTTGCTGTTGGCCGCCAGGGGGTCGGAGGGGTCCGGGCCAGGGCCTTCCAGTTGTTGGACCACCGGGCGCATGGCTTCATCCTCGCCCCAGTGGACGTAAAAGAGGAAAGGGTTCTCGATGCTTGTGCCGCTATCGGAGAGCACGTGGCGACCTCCGAAATAGACGGTCCGGCTGAGCTTGGGGTGCTCGGAATCGCGCTTCCAACCCCAGATGATCCTCTCCACAAAGGCGTCCGGGTTCAGGTGGGAGGCCTCTCCCGGATCGAGCACCTGGACAGGCGGGTTAGCACTCCTGGATAGCAGGTTATCGGGGACGGTATCTATATTCTTCATGCCCACCCCTCTCTGGGTTTATGTAGGCCACATTATAGCATTATCACCGCTTTTTGCTCCAACCAAATACGGTCCTGTTGGCGCAGACGGGTTACGCTTCGCCTACGCGGGATAGCATCCATTGGCATGATCGTGCGAAACCCCTTGACAACTTAACACTGTTAAGTTATCCTCCTTGCATAACTTAACAGTGTTAAGGAAACCCGATAATGCCAGGACCTTACTGAGGAAGTCGTTACCTGCAAAGGGGAACAATCGGAATGGATGCGACAGATACATCGACTGGAATAGTGATCGAGCGGAACGTGATGGTTCCGATGCGCGATGGGGTCAGGCTGGCGGCCGACGTGTTTCGCCCGGCAGGCGAGGGTCGTTGGCCTGTGCTTGTCACGCGGATGCCCTACAACAAGGAGATGTCGTTTGGAGATGACCTGGACCGCCGAGTGTTTCTGGAGTTAAACCTGGATGCTCAGCGGGTGATCAGGGCCGGGTATGTGATAGTGATCCAGGATACGCGAGGGCGGTATGCCTCGGAAGGGGAGTTTGAGCCGTTTCGGGATGAGAAGAACGATGGGTCGGATACGATTGCGTGGGCGACCCGGCAGCCATGGTCGAATGGTGTGGTGGGGATGTACGGAGTTTCCTACCAGGGGCTGACGCAGTGGCAGGCGGCGTTGGATCGGCCCGAGGCGTTGAAGGCGATAGCGCCCGCGCAAAGCTTTATGAGCTGGTACCCGTACCAGGGCGGGGCGTTTTCATTGAGTGTAATCGGAGGGTGGACGGCCACGCAGGGCCTGCCGGGGGATCTGCAAAGGGAGGTCGCGCAGGGGAAGGCCAGCGCCGAGGAATTGGCGGAGGCTATGAAGCTGGAGGTGGACCTGACGACGCTGCTGGCGCGCGTGCCGCTGGCCGATGTGCCTGCCTTCGCGAATCGCGTGCCTTATTATCACGACTGGCTGGCGCATCCCGCCTACGATGATTACTGGCGGGGTTTCGAGGCGGGAGGTAGCTATGAGCGTGTTGAGGTGCCTGCGTTCATTCTCGCGGGCTGGTACGACTACTTTCTGATAAAGGATCTGGAGAGCTACAAGGGGATGCGCGAGCGTGGCGGGAGCGACCTTGCCCGCCGCCGGACTCGCTTGGCAGTTGGACCGTGGTCGCACGGCAACTTCTGGGCGTATTTCCCGAACAGGCCTGAGATAATGGGGTTGGCCGGAATGGATGCCATTGATCTGACGGAAATGCAGCTGAGGTGGTTCGATCACTGGTTGAAAGGGATCGACAACGGAGCGGAAACAGACAAGCCCGTTCGTATCTTCGTGCTTGGGGCCAATATGTGGCGCGACGAAGACGATTGGCCGCTGCCCGACACGCAGTACCGCCCATATTACCTGCACAGTGGCGGTCACGCCAACCGCGCAGCAGGGGATGGCCTGCTGTCGGTCGAGATGGAGAGCGTGGACGGGCAGGATAGCTTCAACTACGACCCACATAACCCGGTGCCGAGCCTGTCACCCGCTCTCATGGTCTCACCGGAGCCGCAGAACCTGATGGACCAGCGTGCCGCCGAGGACCGTGGCGATGTGCTCTGTTACACAAGCTCTCCACTGGAGAAGCCCTTGGAGGTTACGGGGCCTGTGCGGATGGTGCTATATGCTTCTTCCTCGGCTGTGGACACCGATTTCACGGGCAAGTTGGTTGATGTCTATCCGGATGGACGCACCGATCTGCTTACTGAGGGAATCTTGCGAGTGCGCTATCGCAACTCGATCTCGGAGCCGGAGCTTATGGAGCCGGGTAAGGTGTATGAGCTGAATATAGACCTGGGGGCTACGGCCAACGTCTTTCTGCCGGGGCACCGCATCAGGTTGGAGGTTTCCAGCAGCAACTTTCCGCGCTTCGACAGGAATACCAACACGGGCGGTGTTATCGCTACCGAGGGCGAGTCGGACTTTGTTACAGCCACCAACACTATCTATCACGATAGCGCATATCCATCACACGTGGTTTTGCCCAGTATCGAGCGCGATTGACCCGGTTGAGTATACTGGGAGGTACAAGGTGAGGGTGAGTTTCAGGCTCACCCCTAAAAAAGCCGGGAGATTGCGGATCGCGGTAAATGGCAACTAAAAGCTCGGATGCGGACACTGAAAGCGGTCGTGGGCGGTTGCAGCGCGATGGGATCGTGAGCATCGCCCTCGACCTTATGAACAGGATCGGGTTGGATGCGTTGACATTGCGCCGCCTCGCACAGGAACTGCACGTGCAGGCCCCGGCCCTGTACTGGCATTTCAAGAATAAGCAGGAATTGCTGAACGCGATGGCGGAGACGATGGTGCTTTCGTCTTATCCTTCGGATGCGGCTGCTGAAGAGATGGTACAGCTTGAATGGTCAGAATGGCTGGGCGTGATGGCGAACACCCTCCGGAATACGCTTCTGAAGTATCGGGATGGTGCGCGCCTTTTCGCGGTGGCAGAGGTGTCGAAGGGCGCGCTTTTTGGCCTCGACCTGGCGCTGGGGGTGCTTGTGAAGGCGGGCTTTGGCTACCAGGAGGCGCTGATCGGTGTGTCTACCATTGTGAACTATACGCTGGGCATTACGTTTGAGGACCAGACTACCACCAGGCGCGAGGGCGCGGCGGAGTATTTTCGGGAGCTTCT
The DNA here is from genome assembly GCA_963797095.1 of uncultured Chloroflexia bacterium. Lineage (GTDB taxonomy): Bacteria > Chloroflexota > Chloroflexia > QHBQ01 > JADMIH01 > JADMIH01. Next base: position 1,024,552 of record CAWCNY010000003.1, read on the forward strand.
GGCCGCGAGCAATTTGCCGCACGTAACGGCGGCACTTGGCGATATTACGGAGGTGCAACCGCCGGACTCGGATTATGAATTCGAGTTGGGGCTGCAGGTAATAATCGCGGGTATTAAGACGATGCATCAAGTAGATGCAGGGGCATGAAACATCTCGGAGTTGAGACACAGCTTAGCAGGTGTGCAATCTGGTTTAGAAAGCCCCTCTTACCCGAAGAAGGTCTGGTAGACCAGGAAGATGTTGAGGGCAACTATCAAGGCGGCCACTATGCTGATGACTATGATAGTGCCTTTGTGGTTTACCAGGTTGCCCATCAGCTTGCGCTTGCTGGTGAATATAGCGAGCGGGATAAGGGCGAACGGTATACCGAAGCTGAGCACCACCTGGCTGATTACCAGTGTGATTGTCGGCTCGAAGCCTATGGCGATTACAGCCAGGGCGGGCAGCATCGTGACGGTTCGCCTGAGCCATAGCGGTATAGTGCGCTTGAGGAAGCCCTGCATGATCACCTGCCCGGCCATAGTGCCCACCGCCGACGAGGAGAGGCCTGAAGCCAGCAAGCTGATAGCGAAGACGGTGCTCGATGCGTCGCCCAGGAGAGGGATAAGGGTCTTGTGAGCGTCCTCGATGGTGCCGATGTCGGAGTGGCCCGTGCTGAAGAAGGTAGAGGCTGCCATGATCAGCATCGCGGCATTGATCAAGCCCGCCATACCCATGGCGATCACCACGTCTATTATCTCGAACCTGAGCAGTCGCTTGGCCTGGCCTTCATTAGCCGGGCGCACGCGGTCCTGGGTGAGAGACGAGTGGAGGAAGATCACGTGGGGCATAACGGTCGCGCCCAGGATACCTACCGCCAGCAAGACGCTGTTGGTATCCGCGAACTGGGGCGTAACAGAATGGATGGCAATCTGTCCCCAGTCGGGCTTCCCTATCACAAGTTCTATCAGGTAGCACCCGGCTATCACGCCTACGAGAGCGCCGATCACGGCCTCAAGCGGGCGGAAGCCGTAGCTCTGGAGGGCCAGGATCAGGAATGTGACTATGGCTGTGAGGAAACCTGCCACCAGCAACGGCATACCGAACAGGAGGTTGAAGCCGAGGGCTGCCCCCAGGAACTCGGCAAGGTCGGTTGCCATAGCCACGACCTCGGACAACACCCACATGCCCCACACCACCGGCCTGGGGAATTCTTCGCGGCAGGTTTCGGCGAGGTTCTTGCCTGTGGCGATACCCAGCTTGGCTGAGAGGGTCTGGATAAGCATCGCCATGAGGTTGCTGGCGACGATCACCCAGATAAGCATATAGCCATACTGCGCGCCGCCCGAAATGTTGGTCGCGAAGTTGCCGGGGTCTACATAGGCTACGCTTGCTATGAAAGCCGGGCCGATGAAGGGGAGAAGCGCTCTTAGCCCACGCCTCTTGCCGGTGAGCACCTGGTTGGCCGAGTGCAGCGTCCGGGTATCGCCCGGCCTGTCAGCTATTGCCGTGCCCTGTTCTCTTGTATATCTATCGTCTGCTATAGCGCTCATGTTATCCTGCTACGAAAAATTTAGGCTTGTCTAAATCCTAAGGCAGTATAACATGAACATAGGCGGAAGTCAAGAGGTTTTTACACGAAAACGGTACTAATTTTAGGTCGATCTAAATTAGTATTCACTGTTTGCGCGCCAGCCGGGCGAGCCTTTTCGTGGTCTCGTGGTTCGCAATGTGCCCTCACGGTCGGCGGCGGAAGGTTTGCCTGCCTGCACCACGGCCCATCGCAGCAGCGCGCCACCCGCAAGCGCGGCGATGCTGGACAAAGCGCCCACACGCTTATCGTGCTTGCCGGTGGCGAGGCTTGCCAGTTCTATCAGGGTAGAGGCGGCAAGGCAGGCGGCAGCCCCGGCCAGCAGCTTCCCCGAGAAACCTTGCAGCAAATGGCGCTGTCCCTCGCCGGAGGTTGCGACATATCCCGCAAGCAACGCCGCTTCGGTGACACCCGCAGCCGCGCCCAGGGCGGTCATTTCCACGGCTTCTTCAGACGTTTCGCGGTTGGTGAGGATGGCTGCCAGGTTGGTGGCGGCGATACCTGTGCCAAAAGCACTTGACATAAAGAGAGCGCCGAGGAGAGGGCTGGAGTGCCAGACAGGGATGCTGGTCGTGCCGAGGAGCACGCCCGTGTAGCCCGCCAGCAGGAAGGAACTTGGGATGCCGAGGGCCGCGAGAAGGCGCTCAGGGAGGAGGCGCAGGATGCCTGTAAGGAGAGGCAGGCGTCCCAACAGGAGTCCCTCGTCGGCCAGCATCCTGGCGACGATGAGGGTCGCGCCCGCGCCGTGGGTGAAGAGCGCCCACGATCCAAGGTTCATGGGGGAGGCGGGCTTGAAGATGCGCAGCATGTGGTGGAAGCGCTGGGGCATGCCCAGGTCGTCGATCAGCAGAGGTGGGCAGGGGAGGAGGGTGGCAAAGGAGACGTAGTGGGCGGTGCGTGCCAACTGCTTGTGACGGTGGGGGTCCATCACTTCGGCAATGGAGCCGAGCATTGCCGCGCCAGCCGATACGCCACCGAAGAAGAAGTATGCCGCGATCTCGTGGTTCCAGGTGGGCTGCTTGAGGATGGGTATATCGCGGTACGCATCGCGGGGGTCTATGTGCGCGGCTCCGTAAGGGTTCTTTTCAGGCATCGCGCTCTCCGATCTGGTGGATACAATTGACGTTTGTTTGCCTACCGGCATCTGGCGGCCTCTTGCGTGCGATACATGTGTATTTATCTCCTCGTCGCACCAGGTGCTTCACAGAATATCCAGATCATGAGTAAGTAGCATTTCGTTGTAGTCGGGTGAGGCGAGTATGCAGTCGCCGTTGGGCGCGAAGATAAACGAGCCGCCCGGGAAATCTTCATCTACGGTGGAGCCTGTTTGGGTGGCTACAGCGATGTAGAGGCCATAGCTGCGTGCGCAGTTGGGGAGGCAGTGGGCCAGGTGTTGCGTGTACCAGTCGAAGCCGTCCTGCCATTCGGCGGGGGTGGTGCGGCGGCCGCAGAGGCCGGGGGCGGAGGAATGGAGAACGAGGCGTGCGCCACAGTGGGCCGCGTCGGCGAATACCTGGGGGTTGTCGCTGTCGGCGCAGATGGCGAGGGCCACGGGTATGGTCCCACCGGGGAGGTTGAGGTGGAAGATGGACGTAGTGTCACCGGGCGAAAACCAATCGGCTTCTTCGCCTACGACGTGTCGCTTGCGGTAGGAGCCGAGGAGACGGCCGCTTTGGGCGAGTAGCTGGGTGATGTAAGGCTTGCCGCCCGTGGGGTTGGTTTCGATGAAGCCCGCGGAGGCTATTATGCGGTATCTGGCAGTGAGGGCTATGAACTGGCTGACCCACCCGGATTCGAGAGGTTGGACGCTGTCAGGGTAAAAGGTGGGGTCGTTGTAGCCGGAGAGGGACATCTCGGGGAAGATGATTATGCCGCAGCGCTGGGTTGCGGCGGCGGCCATGTAGTGTTCGACCCGTTGGAGATTGCCTGCCCAGTCGGCTTTCTCGGAGCGCATCTGGGCGAGGGCTATGCGGAGGTGCATCACTCTTACCTCCTCGCAAGGATCGTGAAGAGGTCATCGTCAGGGGTGGCAGGCTCGAAGGTGAAGCCTTTGAGCATGGTTATGTCGCTGAAGCCTGCGTCGCGGAAGAGGGCTAATGTCTCTTCCTGCGAATACCAGCGCGTGGCGGGGGAGCGCTTGTGGTGCTCGGTGTGGATTACTTCGGCGTCGCTGAGCAACTCGTAGCGATCTTCGGTGTGTTCGAGCTTGTTGCGGAGGTCGTAGGTTGAGCGCGATGTGCGGCGGACGGTGAGACCGTCTTCGGGGCGGACGCGCTCTTTGGGCGGGCCCCATTCTTCCTCTATGGTATCGCTGTCGCTTGGCTGCGTCCACAGGATCATGAAAGGCATGGCCAGGGTGCCGCCGGGGAGAAGATGGCCGTAGAAGCGGATCATGGCTTCGTGGGCGTTGGCGGGGTCTAGCACAAGCTGGAAAGAGCTTGAGGGGACGAGGATGGTCATGTATTTACGGGGGAGGGCGAGGCTTTCCATTGTTTGAAGATAGACGTTGGGGTGGAGGCCCATCTTTTGGGCTTTTTCACGCAGGAGGTTGAGCATTTCGGGAGAGTTGTCGACGCCGTCGATATCGATGCCTTGCTGGAGGTAGGGGAGGAGGAGGCGACCTGTGCCGCAGCCTACATCGAGTACAGGCTGGCCCGTTTTGGGGATGAGCTCGTTGTAGAAGAGGGTGTCTTCCCAGTTGGATGTGTCGCCCCGGAAGAGGTCCCAGGATTGGGCCATGAGGCCGCTGTATTCGTAATCTTGTGCTTGGTTTTGCGCCATTGTTTTCCTTCTCTTATGCTGATCGAAACCCCTCTCGGGGGACTTCACTTTTGCACCCGTTACTTCTTTCTGAGGACCAAGGCGCTGGCGAGGCTGAGGCCGAGGCCGATGGCGGTGCTCCACAGGTATTTTTGCTTCATGCCGGAGGTGGGCATGGCGGGCGCTTCGGGGAGGTTGTAGGCGGCGGGCTCCTCGGTGAGGAGGAAGAAGGCGTTGAGGCGCTTGTACTCGCCCGCATCGCTTTCGCCGTAGAGATATGCGCCCGGCTGCTTTTCGCGTGCCTTGACCACGCGTTCGCGGGCCATCTGGCGCAACTCATCTATGGGGCCGAAGGTTATGGCGTCGGTGGGACAGGCTTTGGCGCAGGCAGGCTCGATGCCGTCCTTCTGGCGGTCGTAGCAGAGGGTGCACTTGTGGGCTTTGTGGTCGACCTCGCTGCGGCCAAGCACGCCGAAGGGGCAGGCGGCCACGCAATAGCCGCAGCCGTTGCACACGTCCTGCTGCACGTATACATCGTCGAATTCGTTGCGTATGAGCGCCCCGGTCGGGCAGACCAACTGGCAGGGGGCCGAGGTGCAGTGCTTGCACACGTCGCTGTTGAAGAGCCACCTGACCGATTGCGGATTGCGGATTGCGGATTGCGGATTGTTTTCGGCTTGATCTAAATCCGAATTCTGAGATCTGAAATCCGCTATTTCGGTGAAGGTGACGTGCCGCCAGGTGGTGGCCGACAGGGTGCGGGTGTTGTCGTAGCTCTGTCCCGACCACTCCATGCCGTCGGCTGGCAGGCCGTTCCACTGCTTGCAGGCCACTTCGCAGGCTTTGCAGCCTATGCAGAGCGTGGAGTCGGTGAAGAAGCCCATCGCCTGCCGTTTGGGGGGCGCGTCTACCAGCTTTATGCCTTCCCACAGGCCCGGTTTGATATCGCTCATACGGTTATTCCTCAGAAATTTGCGCTGACACGCTCGCAAAACCGGCGGATCGTGTCGGATGCTGGCGGAATCTTGCTCGGATACCTGGAGCATTTTGAAGATGGGGGGTCCGACCAGTTCTGGCTGTAAATCATCTGCCCTGTTGATCGCGTGCAGATGGACATGGTTGAAGTGCGGCGCTTCTCCAAAGCAGGCGATGTATTCCTTCTTGCTGTCCAAAGTTGCATGAAGCGCATGCGTTGTCCGTCCAAGCAGTGACCCGAGTTCCGCAATCTCGTCGAGTGTCAGATTGTGCAGGGCTTCGGCGTGACGCTTGAGGATGATCACCAGCCAGCCCACCATGCCGCACGGGTATGCGTGCTCGACCACCCAGTACGTGCCTGTGTAGACAGGCGGGGCAGGCGAGATGCGCCTTTTGCCGCTCAGGGAGAGGCACGAATAGCATTCGGGATCGTAGTGCTCTGCGCTCACAACAACTATTTCGTGGGTCTTTCCATGTACACTTCCACAAACTCTGTACATTCCCCGCTCTTGTTGAACTTCATCAGCCAGACATTGTAGTAGGTCCTGTCAATCGTTTTGCGGTCTTCGGTGAAGTAGTGGGTCCAGCCCACCGTGACCACGTTATCGCCGTCTACAGCATAAGGCTCGTACTCGGCGTCCCAGCTATCGGGGTCATCGCGCTCCTCAAGCCAGTTGGCGATGATCGCGTCGCGCCCGGTGACGGGGTCGCCCCACGGTTGGAAGCGATAGGTGGCGTCTTTGCTGAATAGCTCACCGACTATCTGAGTATCGTAGCTGCGCCACGCCTCGATGTATTTCTCAAGCCATTGTGCTACGCTTTCTCGGTTCATTGGGGCTCCTTTTTGGTAGTCGGTAGTCGGATTTAGTTCCTGGTTCCTGGTTCCTTCGGTCCATCGTCTTCCGACTACCGACTACCGACTACCGACTACCGATTACCATCACGCCGTCCCCCCTTCGGGCTGGGCCTGGTGGGGGGTTTGGGGCATTGGGCCTTGCCTTGGGCGGCGTGCCCACTGGACTGTTGGCTTGTCCATTGGCTGCGGAAGGCGGCCTTTGCGGATGTCGCACATGAAGGACTTGCCTTCGTGCATGCTTACGTTTGGTTCGGTGACCATAGGGGTCAACTCGTTGGCTTGCCCGCCTGTGACCTCGCCTGTGTAGCTGAAGTGGATCGGCACGCCGACCTGGTGGACCTCCTTGCCCTCGATAGTGAGGGTGTGGAGGCGAGGCGTGACCAGGGCACGGGCTTCGATCTCTCCCCTGGGACTCGAAACTACTATCCAATCGCCGTTCTCGACGCCTCGTTCCTGGGCCAGTTGGGGGCTTATCTCCACGAACATGGCGGGCTGTAGCTCGTTGAGCCAGCTATCGAAGCGGCTCATGCCGCCGCTCAGGTAGTGCTCGGTGAGCCTGTAAGTGGTGGCGACGATGGGGTATTGAGGGTCGGCGGGCGGGGCGATTGGGTTGAAGGGCGAGTCCTCCACTTTGGCGGTAGGGTTGGCGCGCTGCTTGTAGAGGGGGTTGGCGATGGGCGATTCTATCGGCTCGTAGTGCGTGGGCAGCGGGCCGTCCTTGATGCCGTTGGGCGCGAAAAGCCACCCCCTGCCGTCCGAGTGCATGATAAAGGGCGCATCGCCGTCTATGGCGTCCATGCCTTGCGCGTTTTCGGGCGCGCGGTAGGTGGGCGGCTTATCGGGCGGGAAGTCGGGGGTGTCGTAGCCTGTCCACTTGCCCTGCTCCTCGTCCCACCAGATATAGCGCTTGCGCTCGCTCCAGGGCTTGCCTTCGGCGTCGGCGCTGGCGCGGTTGTACATCATGCGGCGGTTGGCAGGCCAGGCCCAGCCCCAATTCGATTTCGGATTGTAGATTGTAGATTGCGGATTGGGAGAGGGACGTTCGGCTGAGCGGTTGCGGTCTTCTTCGGGCCACACGCCTGAGTAGATCCAGCACCCGCAGGCGGTGGTGCCGTCGTCTTTTAGCTCTGAGAAGCCTTTCAGGAGTACCGGGTTCCAAGTTCCAAGTTCCAAGTTCCTGGTTTCTAGTTCCTGGTCGGACTCGGCACTCGGCACTCGGTACTTGGTACTCACTCTGTACCCATTGATCTCACGTAGCACCTTGCCTGCGTCCGGCTCGTTTTCGATGCGGCTCCTCGTGCCGTGGGGGAGCGTTTCGGGGTGGCCGGTGGCGTAATCCCACGTGAGGTTCAGGAGACCCTGGTCGCGATCTCTTGCGCTGCCCTTGTACATCTCCTTCAGGCGAAGGCCGAGGTTCCAGATAAACCAGAGGTCTGAGCGGCAATCGCCAGGCGGGTCTACGGCTTTGTCGTGCCATTGGAGCAGGCGCTGGGTGTTGGTGAGGGTGCCCGGCTTTTCGGCCACAGCGGCGGCGGGCAGATAGAATATCTCGGTGCCGATCTCTTTGGGATTGGGGTTGTCGGGGCCTTCGCGCCAGAACTCGGCGCTCTCAAGCAGGAAGAAGTCGCGCACCACTAACCACTTAAGGTGCTTGAGGCCCTCGCGGTTGAGCCTGGCGTTGGGCGCGCCCGCGGCGGGGTTCTGGCCTATCAGGAACAGGCCCTCCACCTCGTCCTTCGCCATATTAGCGAATGTCACCAGTTGCGAGTAGTCGCCGTCGATGCGGGGCAGCCACCCGAAGCCGAAGTCGTTGTCGGGTTGGGCGGCGTCGCCGTACCACGCCTTGAGGAGGCTCACCATGAACTTGGGCATATTGGCCCAGTAGCCGGTGGGGGTGACCTCGTTCTCCAGGTACTCGCCCAGCGAGTTGTGGCCGCGCCGGGAGTCGGGCTGGGGAAGGTAGCCGGGGAGGAGGTTGTAGAGGGTTGGGATGTCGGTCGAGCCCTGGATGCTGGCGTGGCCTCTCATCGCCATGATACCGCCGCCTGGCCTGCCCGCGTTGCCCAGGAGAAGTTGCAGGATACCCGCCGTCCTGATGATCTGAACGCCCGTGGTGTGCTGGGTCCATCCAAGGGCGTATACCATAGCCGCTGTGCGCTCGCGCCCTGAGTTCTGCATGAGGGCTTCGGCCACCGCCATGAACTGCTCTTGCGTGCATCCGCACGTATCGGCGACCACCTCAGGGGTGTAGCGCGAGTAGTGGCGGCGCAGGATGTTCAGTACGCAGTTGGGGTGCTGGAGGGTGGGGTCGCGGTGGGGCCTGCCTCTATGGTGTCCGGCGGTCGTCTTGCTCCACGACTCTGTTGACTGGCCCTGTGGCGTATGAGCAGATGGGGGCGGGTCGGTCCCTTCGTACTGCCAGTTGGCTTTGTGGAGGTCGTACTCGTGCGTTTGCTGGTTGAGACCGGAGAAGATGCCGTCCGCGTCCTCGGCGTCCACATACTTGTCGCTGACGATGGAGTTGGCGTTGGTGAAACTGAGCACGTACTCTTTGAACCAGCGGTCTTGCTCAAGTACCTGGTGGATGATTCCGCCCAGGAAGACAATGTCGGTGCCTGTGCGGATCGGCACGTAGTCGGTGGCGGATGCGGAGGTACGGCTGAAGTGGGGATCGACGTGGATCACGCGCGCCCCTCGCTCACGCGCCTTCATCACGAAGCGGAAGCCCACCGGGTGCGCCTCGGCCATATTGCTGCCCATGATCAGGACACAATCAGCGTTCTGAAGATCTTCCTGAAAAGATGTGGCCGCTCCGCGACCGAAGGAGGCGCTCAAACTGGGCACCGATGCGCTGTGTCATATACGAGCCTGGTTCTCGATTGCCACGATCCCCAGGTTGTTGAACAGCTTCTTGATCAGGTAGTTCTCCTCGTTGTCGAGGGTGGCCCCGCCCAGGTGCGCGATAGAGGTGGTGTGGTTGAGGATGTTGCCCTGCTCGTCCCTCTCCTTGAATGTGACCTCGCGGGTTTCATAGACGCGCTGCGCGATCCGCTCCATAGCCCAATCGAGGGAGACTGTTTCCCAGTGGTCGCTGTAGGGCGCGCGGTAGAGAACTGTCTTCTGCCTGTGGGGGTTGATGGTAAGCTGGAAGGTGTTGGACCCCTTGGGGCAGAGCGTGCCCTCGTTGATAGGGCTGCGCTCGTCGCCCTCTATATCTATAATCTGCCCGCCTTTCACGTAGATACGCTGGGCGCACCCCACCGCGCAGTAAGGGCACACGCCGTTCACCGCCACAGCATCACGGATGCGCGAGTGCTTGGCGGCTGTGAGGGCGCTAACCGGCTGTTTGGGGTGGTTGGGGTGGAGTTGGAAGAATGTGTGAAATTTGTTCATAACGAATCCTCTAAGCCGTATCCTCGCGCATCAGCACTTGAAACCCTGCTTGTAAGAAATGGCGATCAAATGTCAAAGCAGAGGTGATGCCAGCTCCCTTCATAACTACAAAGGAAACGCAATCAGTTAAGCCCCACGATTTGTCTATGTAATCTTTATACAAGTCGAATGCTTGTGCAAATAAGTCAGGTGTCAGGTGGACAATCTCTATATCCTCAGCCGAAAGAAATCGCTCAATTATATCAACTGCTTCTGATTTGTAGTTTCGCGACAGTGCATTGCCGATCTCAAGGAGAACAGCATCCGTAGTAATTAGTGGATAACCTGCAAATTGATCGGCAGCAGTCTTTGCTTGTCCGTGGAACTGATCTTTTTGGTTGACCAAGGCGACCACAAAGAGAGTGTCAACGAATAGCTTATTCAAACTGCTTCTCCCCATTCAAATACGTGTCAAGATTAGAGGAAAAGTCCTCCGGTGCGTCAATATGGATCTCCTGAAGTTTTGTTAGCAGGCTGTTCTTCCTTGCCTTTTCGTCCGGTTGCTGAACAGGTACAAAGCGGGCAATTACGTGCCCCTCACGTACAACATCGATTGTTTCGCCGTCTTCCACTAACCGTAGCGCATCCATTAGCTCTGCGCTCAACTCACTGATCTCTAGCGTCTTCACGAACGCCTCCTTTCTCCATCATTATACGACCGCCCTATATATGTGTTGGGTGTCAACGTGTCATCTATGGTTGCATAGCAATAATCACGCCGCCGGTGCGGGTAAGTTGCTCGTTATCCCAGGTCAACAACGGCAACCCTAACTGCTTGGCGGTTGCCACGTAAATAGCATCTGCTCCCCGAAGCTTCAGCGTAGACGCAATGGCGGTAGCTTCCTTGACCAATGGCGCATCGATGGGCACGATGCGCATCAGAACTCAATTGCTCTATGGTAGTTGCGGCTTGCAATGCCATTTGAGCAAGTCCCAACCTTCGGGAAATAGCGGCTGCTATCTCGGTCAGCAGGATAGCCGGTGCTACCATCAGCCCTCCCGCCCTGGTGTGCCTGTCTATCCAGTTGTAACTTGCGGCGTGCGTGATATCAGAGGTGACGAAGAAGGCGACCCACACGCTTGCGTCTATTACTACCGTGGGAGGGATTGGCGGCGGCGCAGCCACTAGAAGTCACGCCTCACATCGTCAACAGCTTCCCGCGCACTGATATCCTCCGGCCAGAGCGCGCTGATCTCCGATACCAATGTATTTAGTTCGGTCCATACGCCATTGGCGTCTCGGTCGATTGTTTTACTATTGTGTGCCGGGACGAGACGCACAACGACATGGCCGTGCCGAGTCACTTCTACTACCTCGCCATCTTCCTCAACTTGCCGCAATACTGCGCTGATATTTGCCTTTAGCTCTCGAACACCGATCGTTTTCATGTAGATTAGTCCTGCTTTAGCTGATGTAGTTACAGTGTGACTACATCTTACCCCGCATCTTGTCCTGTGTCAACGTGTCACTCCTGCGCCGTCTCTGAGGTCGATCCTGACCTGCGTGCCGCCACTGTCGCCCTGGTGGGTTTGCACGTCTATCCAGTAGGTCGCTGGTGGTTGTTCGTAGCTCGTCCAACTAAACAGGAGGGCCTGTGGGTCGGGCTGGAAGTCATCGCTTTTCCAACCATCGTCTTCTAATTGCTTCTTATAGAATGCCAGTATCGCCTTGGACGAATCGGGTGTAGTGAAAGTCACCGATTTGTAAATGTTGAGTGTGGCGTCTTCGGGGCCTAGCTCTCTTTCCTCCACCTTAGCCACTCCCGGATACACCGGTGGGTTCTGCAAGGTAGTGGGTGGCCCATTTGAGCAGGCAACCAGCAGGAACAGTACCAGGCCCAGGAGAGAAAGACGTAAAACCGTCTTGATCCCTTGTGATCTCTTTGTGTTCTTCGTGCCTTTGTGGTTCCACAAAGCCTTACCCAACAATTCGTTCTTCGCCGGAGTAGATATTACACCGCACCTCTCGAAGAAACGCCACCAGAGTAATACCCCCCTCGCGGGCCAGGCCAACCGCCAGACTGGTTGGCGCTGATATGGTGGCGAGTATGGTAACCCCCGCCGCCAGCGCCTTCTGCACGATCTCGAAGGAGGCCCGGCTGGTTACTACCAGGATCTTGTCCTGCAAGGGCAACAACCCCTTCATGAGCCCGTATCCCACGACCTTATCGACCGCGTTGTGGCGTCCTACATCCTCTCGCAAGACCAATAACTCGCCTTCCTGGTCGAACAGAGCAGCCGCGTGAAGGCCGCCTGTCTGCTCGAATCCCTCCTGGCGCTTCTTCAACTTGTCGGGCAGCGAATAAAGAAGATCGAGCGTCGCGCTCCCCACGGCAGGCACGCAGGGGAAGTTCAGCAACACCTGCTCTGCGCTCTCTTTGCCGCAGATGCCGCAACTGGACGAGGCATACAGGCTGCGCCGCCAGCGCCTGGGATCCACAAGCGCGCGCTCTGCCGGTGTGGCATTGATCACGTTCGGAGAGGGCGAGTCTCCGCTTGCTTCGTCGGGACAATGGTGTATGCTCTCTATGTGTCCTGCGTTGGCGATTATACCCTCGGTGAAGAGGAAGCCCGCAGCCAACTCCTCGTCGTGACCGGGCGTGCGCATAGTGACCACCACGTTTTCGCCCGCCATGCGGATCTGCAACGGCTCCTCCACAGGGAGCAAGTCCTGATTGACCCTACAATCGCGCCCCACGCAGCGCTTCACCTCAACGCCCTGCGCTTGCTGAGTGCCGGTGCTAATTTCCTGGATGCCGTCCATGCCGTATTCTACGCCTGCCATGGTGCGCAGTCAACCGCCTTCCGAAGTAAAAGGGCGATTGCATCTAAATAGGTATAGGACCAGGGAGCACCTTGAGGCCAGCCCGCCTGCTTCTCAACGCTAACCTGATATAATCGCCAATAACCGCAATCCTGTGAGGTCGTTTCCCATAATCCATAACAGGGAGCAGGGCACCGGACCCGATCGCACAGAGAGATGCAAGAGTGGTTCCAAATAGAGCAAGGAGGTTCGAGACATGAACGCGGATAACTCGGCATCGGTAGAGGTTCTACAGCAGATACTCGATGCATTCAACCGTCACGACCTGGACGCCATCATGGAATTCTTCGCGGAGGACGCCGTCTTTGAATCGCCCCGAGGACGCGACGCATGGGGGAATAGATTACTGGGTAAAGATCGTGTGCGCGAGGGTCTGGCCGCTCGGTTTACAGGCATCCCCGATGTTCATTATGGGGACGATACCCACTGGGTGTGCGGCAATAGGGGTGTGTCGGAGTGGACGCTTACGGGAACGACCACCGAGGGAGTTCCTGTGAATGTGAGGGGATGCGACCTGTGGGAGTTCCGTGGCGGCGAGATCGTGAGAAAGGACTCCTTCTGGAAGATCGTGGAGCAGTAGCGGGCTATGCGAACCGCAATTTAGATGCAATCGCCCTGGAAGTAAACCGGCCATCCTTGCTGTTGCGTATTATTGTTGAGGAGTAGATACCCTCAAGGGAGACACAATCTATGCAAACACCCGCTTATACAGACAACAATACTCAGGACCTTTTGAGGCAGATTTCGGTCGCGGTGGCCTATCTCGTCATGGTTGTAGTGAATGCGCTTGCCAACATCCTGCCCATCAACGGCAGGACGACCGCGCAGGTATCGGATACATTCGACGTTTTCTTCGTGCCCGCGGGCTACGTCTTTTCGATCTGGGGCCTGATCTACCTGGCCTTATTGGCGTTCACCATCTACCAAGCCCTGCCCACCCAGCGTGCGAACCCGGCCTTACGCAGGATCGGCTGGCTGTTCGTCCTATCGTGCGCGGCCAACACGATCTGGATTTTCATGTGGCACTACGGCCTCATCCCTCTTACATTGGTCCTTATGCTGACTTTGCTGGCCTCTTTGATCGCCGTATATGTCGTCCTCGATATTGGCCGCACACCCGTTCCCGCCGGGGAGCGGTGGTTGGTGCACCTGCCGTTCAGCATCTACCTCGGCTGGATTACAGTCGCCACCATCGCCAATGCCACCGATCTTCTTTACTACCTCAACTGGGATGGCTGGGGCATCGGGGCGCAAACCTGGGCGGTGATCATGCTGGCTGTAGGGATCGTACTCGGTTTGCTGATGGCGGCCCTGCGTCGCGATGTGGCCTTCTTGCTGGTGCTGGTATGGGCTTTCGCGGGCATCGCCGTCAAACAGAGCGATGGCGATGCGCCCATGGTAGCTGTAGCAGCGGGCGTAGCATCTGCCTTCGTAGCCCTGCTGGCTATCCTGACTATCCTGTTGCCCCGCATCAACCCCCGCACTCCCCACCCCGGCCCAAATCAGGCTTGATCGCTGGACGAAGGACGAAAGACGAAAGCATAAGCCTCCGTCTTTCGTCTTTCGTCTTTCGTCTTTCGTCTTTCGTCAACTTACCGTCATTGCTGTTCGAGCTGGATATCGACATCTATCGTTGCGGGTAAGTCGTCGGTGATCGGTACAGCATCCGCCGTGCTGCTCTGATATCCATCGGCGAATGCTCCCATGCTGAACGCCTTACCTCGCGGCAGGGGCGTGGACAGTGTGAACGTGCCGTCCGCGTCGGTGAATGCCAGGTCGAGGATCTGGTCCGGGTCGTCGGTGAAGTCGGCCCAGGTCACACCCTCTGCCAGCACCGCGAAGATAGCACCCTCGATCGGTTGGCCTGTGGTCGCATCTGTGATCGTGCCCTTGATTATCACGCTATCCTCAAGGCTTGGCGTTGGTGTGGGTGTAGGCACATTGTTGACATCACCGATGGTGGCTGTGGCGGTCTGGACCAGCGTGCCCTGTATGGAGAGTTCCACCTCGTAAGTGCCCACAGGCAGCGGCGATCCATCGTCCATATACAGGTAGCTTGACCACGTGCCCAACTCGCCGCCCTGCCATTGCTCGTCCTCGTCCACGGCGACATCGCCATCCAGCAGCCAGGTCACGTTCCAGTCAAGCCCATCCTGCATCCCTTCGTAGTCCCAGACGGCGTACAGCTCGAACGTCGGGTCGGGGAAGGCTGTGCCTGGGTTGGTCGGATTGCCATCCTCGTCCTGCCCATCGCCGAAGGTGACCGGGCCGAACAGCCCGCCACCACCATTATTGTTGTTTCCACCCACGAGCCAAACGTCCGCCGTGCCCGATAGTTGGTCTTCTATGTTTAGCTCGACCCGGTACACACCTTCCTCAAGCGGAGTATCGGACGTGAAGTTGGTGGTGAAGTTGCCGTCCGAACCCTGGTCCCAGCTTTCCTCGTCAGAGGAAAATACCTTGTTCCACTGGCCCGAGTCGTCCCTCTGGTACCAGACCGCCTGCCACTGTTCGTCGCTCATGTTGGCGGCGGTGAAGTTGGCCGTGAGCGTGTCCACATTGGCGGAGAGCACATTGCCTGTTTCGCCATTGGCGCTGAAGGTAACATCGCTGAACGCGGGTGCTGCCTGGTCTGCTCCGCCCACCTCAATGCTGGTCTCCCCTATTGACTTCCCGTTGTAATCAACCTCGAACTTATAGGTGCCATCGGGCAGGTCTTCGGCGTCCAGCCAGCCGAACCACCAGGTGCCGTCCGACCCGTTCATCTCGGCATCCCATTCGGAGACAGGCCAGGCGTCTTCCTCCTCCTCTCCATTGATAAAGGCGCGCATTTGCCAGGTGTCGCCCGTTTGGAATCCGCTATAGTCAAAGTAGCACACGATGTTGGGTGTGCCTGATGGTAAGGAGGTTACCACGCTCAATGGGTAGCCGCTGTCGGCCACGCCATTAGCGACTATCATCCTCGATACCCTGGCTTCGCCCGTGCCTGTGCCCGCCGTTGCGCTGGGTGTGGCGCTGGCACCGGGGGTCGCACTCGCTCCCGGCGTGCCTGCCGACTCAGTCGCGATGGGGGTAGCCACAGTGGGGGTGCGGCCAGGGGTAGCCGTCTTGCCGGGTGTAGCTGTGCGCGCCGGCTTGTTGGGCGTTGGCTGAGGGCCGAGGCCGCTGGTAGCCTGGGTGATTAGAGACTTGGCGAGGTCTACGGGGCGCAGGGCGTTTATGAAACCGCCGAACGGCACGCAGGTATCCTGGTCATCGATCTTGCCGTCGCCGTTGGTGTCCACCAGTTGGCGGCAGTCCACGATGTCAGGGTTGTCGCCTGAGCCGCCCTGGGTCGGCACACCGATCAGGTTGCCCGACTCGTCAACGGCTGTGCCGCCGCTGTTGCCGCCGGAGATGGTGGCGCTGGTCTTGATCCATGCGCGCCCCTCCACCCCCGCCTCAAAGCTGAAGCCGCTGATGTCGCCCGATGTATAAGTAATCGTTTCGCCGCCGATGGCCGGGTAGCCGAAAATGTTCACCTTCTCGCCCAACCTGAGCTTGCTGGAGTCGCCCAAGGGGACGGATGGCAGCCCAAGCGACTGGCCGCTCAGGTCGTGCCCGCTCAAGTCTTCGGTGATCTTGATCACGGCCAGGTCCAGTTGCGGCGAATCTACCACCACATCGGCGATGTAGGTCGGGATGGGTGGATTGTCTGTGTCGGCGGTGATGAAGACGGCCAGTTTGCCTTCCAGTATCTTGATGTCGGGCCGGTCTTTGACCTGGTCCTCCAGGTCGGATACGTCGGTGACGTGATGGTTGGTCAGGATGTAACCGTCGGGGTGGACGATAGTGCCGCTGCCCCAACCGAGGAAGCGGATCTTTTTGTTGCCATTCTGGTCGGTGATTTCCGCGATTGG
Source organism: uncultured Chloroflexia bacterium (assembly GCA_963797095.1). GTDB lineage: Bacteria > Chloroflexota > Chloroflexia > QHBQ01 > JADMIH01 > JADMIH01. The sequence goes on from CAWCNY010000003.1 coordinate 1,040,869, forward strand.
CCCAAGCTGCACCACCGCCGGGTAAACGCGGTCCACTATATCAGGGTCAATGGCCGCCGCCGGTTGTGGCCTTGCCAGGGGGAGTGCCGCCAGGAGTCCCACCATGCTCGCGGCCAGGACCCGTAGTGTTTTCCAGTATCTTTTCATACTTCTCTCCTCTGTTGGGCTTGGTTGCCCCTTGTCGTCGGTATCTCGTAATTGCCGTTACCGGCGATTGGAGCTACGGGAGTTGTGCCGAGTCTACGAAGCTCTGGAAGAGAGGTAACGCGGCATCACGGTCAGCTTCGGTCGAATGGAGGCTGAAAATGTACACTTTGTCGCCTTTGCGAACCAGCCAGTCGTCGCCAATAATGACTTTGGGTATGTTGCCGCTCAGGGCGTTGGTGGGAGAGTCCACGTACACATATTCCAGCTTGTAGCCGGGCAAGCCGTTGATCTCAAGAGGCTTCTTGTCCGCGCCGCTGCCCGTGAAACCCGTGCTTAGCAGAACCCTGAAAGCGTTCAACGCCCGTCCATTGGTGGTTGCCCGGTCGTTGGCAACCAATCCGAGGGTGGTGGTAGCGGGCGCGGAGGCGTCCACAGTTACGCGGTCGATCTGGAACAAGGTCGATGTTCCGCCGCTTCTCACGTCGCTCCTCACCACGATAGTGCCCGCGCTATTGGTGGCAACTCCGGTGTCGCTGAGTGCCCAATTGCCCGGATAGGTGATCTTCAGCCCGGTGGCGTCGGTGTAGGTCTGTGTGCGCCCTACGACCGAGTTCCACAGGAACGATCCCAGGATAAGGGCCACGATAGTGACCCCGAACACCAGGAATAACGATGTGGTGTCCATCGGGTTCACATTCTTGCGAAGCTGCCTTACCATACTGGTGGCGTCCTCGACCACTTCGTGGGCGACCTCATGCATGATCTCCGACGCCTCGTGCATCATACCGGCTGCCTGCTGCGTGGCCTTTTCGGCATCACTTTTGTTGGCATCGCTCATAGTTGTTTCTCCTGGAGAGTGGGGGTGCGTGATACGTGAAACGTGACCTACTGTTTACTGCGTACTGCTTATTGCCCACTGGTCACTACTCACCAATAATCACGTATTACGTATCGCGCATCACGTTCTACGCGCTCGGCGTCGTTGTGGTTGTTGTTACTTTGGTGGTCGTGGTCGTTGTCGTGGTGGTTATCGGGGGGAGGCCCATATCGGCTCGCAGGTCGCGCCTGATCAGGCTGAATACAGCTCCCAGGATCAGCGCCGCGAAGATGGTGCCAAGGATCAAAGACGGCCACGGATTGTACCCGCCGGTTGAGCCTGGTGTGAGTTGAATGCCTGCCTGGCTGATCTCTCCACTGAGCCAGTAGAATAGCCCGTACAATACGGCGGCCAATGTTATTCCGACGGCCATCCACCACACGCGCTTGGGGTCGAACTTGTCGCGCCCCAGGAAATACCCGATCAATGCGCCCAACGCCCCATGTACCATCTGCGTCACTACAATACGGATCACGCCCGCTTGCAGGTCCACGCCTCCGCTCGACACAACGGTGATGATATTGAGCATGGCCGCATAGCCGAGGCCCGCAGCCGAGCCGTAGATCACGCCGTCAAGCCGCTGGTCGAACTCGCTTGAATAGAAAATGCTGAAGCGCACCGTCGCGTAGATCAGGAAGGCCGTAATGAAGCCGACGATCAGGATCGAGCCAAGGATCTCGGTAACCGTGTCCCTGCCCAGCCACTGGCCGACTTTGAAGTAGCCCTGGACCAGCGGCTGGCCTATGGTAGCGGCAAGCAGGCCCGCCAGCACAGCCACTCCTATCACATATTGCTTCGGCTCCGGTTCGAGCCGGTCCTGAGAGTAGAATATAGACAGCCAGATAGCGGCAGGTATCAGCGCCAGCAATAGGCTCACCAGCCCCAGCCAGAACCCACTTAGCTGCGGGTTGAAGATCCAGGCGATGAGCTCCACTATGCCGACGAACACAAGCAGCCCTATCAGATAGGACAGCTCCGTTCGCCACACGCTGAGCCTGTTCCGAACAACACTCATGTTCATAACTCTCCTCCTCTACACAACATGCTTCCACTGCCGGCCTGGTCAGGTCAGTAGCGAGGGGGAACGGGCCGGCCCACGCGCGAAGGCGTTGCACGTGAATATGCCGTATATGTCACACCAGCTACGGCACAAGCGCGATACACGAGGATACCGTGGAATACGTACTGGCGCCACGCAATACACAGTACCCGCAACACCCATAGTCGCTTCGTTTTGATTATACCAGGATTGCGCCCGTTATGATCGCACAAAAGGGATACAAAAAGCTATACAGGTTTATGCCAGCCGGTGTAGGTTGTCCCGGCCTGGATACCTTGTCTACTCCCTACTCCTGGCGGCTGGCATACCTGACCACCTCTTCAAGAGACATGCCCCCGCCAACCAGGGTGGCCGCTTTCCACCCCTCTTCGCCCAATTGCGTGCGGGCATCCTCCAGCGCTTCTTCATATGCTGCAACATTCGCCGGGTCGATTGGCGCCCCGCTTTCATTGCGCAACCATTCCGCTGCTCCGTGCAGACGAGCTACCCGCGCCGGCAGCCCCATAGCCCTTGCCACCAGCGCCAGCCACTCCAGCGTTTCCGCCAGGCTTTGCTTAACGCCCAGTTCGTGGAATAACACCGCCGCCTCTTCCAGATACGCCTGCGCTTTCTCATATGCATCCAGCTTGAAAGCTGCTTCCCCCGCGATACCCAGCGCAAACGCAGCCCCCATTCTGTCTCCAAGCTCCCGTGCAAGCGCCAGGTTCTCCACCGTATATCTCAGCGCCCCTTCGTAATCACCCTCTGCGAACGTAGTCGCCGCAACATTATTTAGCGCGATCAGCACCCCTCTCTCATCGTTCATCTGCCGGTGTATGGCCAGGCTCTCCGTCACCAGCTCGCGTGCCCGCCCGTAGTCCCCCTGGATAGCCGCCACCATAGATGCATTATTGAGCGCTGCTCCCACTCCCATCCTGTCCCCAATCTCCCGGCGCAGCTCCGCGCTCTCCAGGTAGAGTGCCATCGCCTCCTCGTACTTTCCCTCTGCCTGCGCCACGATCCCCAGGTTGTTCTCGGTGCTCGCCAAATCCGCCTTATTCCCCAGTTCACGCCTCAATGCCAGGCTTTCCGACAGCAGTCGCTCGGCTTCCACAAGATCCCCCTGAAACTGAGCCAGCGTGCCCGCGGCATGCAAAGCAAAAGCCTTGTGGGCGGGCAGTATATCGCTCCCCTCGCTTCCGTCCAACGCCCTCGCCAGCCAGCGCCTCCCCTCGCTCAAGCTCCCCTGGTAATACCAGAAGCGCCACAGAGCCGCCGCCATGCGCACGGCCATCTCCCATTCTCCCCTCTCAAGTGCCCACGATTGAGCCGCGCGCAAGTCATCGCGAGCCTCTGCCAGCCTCGCCAGCCATAGCTCCCTTTCCTGGCTGCCCTGCACGTGTGGTAATGACGCTTCGGCCATCTCCATGAAATAAAGTGCATGCCTCCTCTGCATTGCCTCTATCTCTCCATTAGCTGCCATCTCCTCCACGGCAAACTCGCGCAAAGTAGCCAGCATCGCGAACCGTGTATCGTTGCTTTGCTCCTTCTCTCCCACCGCCCTGTAGCGCCCTATCAGGCTTACATCGATCAGTGCTGCGATCTCCTCCAACGTCGCGTCCGCTATCGTTTCCGCCGCCTGGAGGGTGAAAGGCGCGACGAATACCCCCAGCTTCCTGTACAGGTGCTGCTCGTCCGGCTCGAGCAGGTCGTAGCTCGATTGGATAGCGCCATGCAGGCTTTGCCGCCGTCCCGACAGGTCGCGCGGCCCGCCCGTCAGGAGCGCGAGTCGGTGTTCAAGCCTCACAAGCAAGTCGCCCGGTGAAAGGAGCTTGATCTTGCTCGCTGCAAGCTCTATCGAGAGGGGCAGCCCTTCCAGTCGCCTGCAAATCTCCGCTATGGTGTCTGCATTGGCGCGGGAAAGGGCGAAGTCGCGATCCACGTCTTGCGCGCGCTCCACGAATAGTGCCACAGAGTCCACCTTACTCAATTCCTCCAGTGACATCGACGCTGCAGCATCGGGTACGGCCAGGGGTGGCACCGGCAGTTCCTTTTCACCCCGCAGGCGCAGCGGTATACGGCTGGTAATCAGTATCTTAAGCTGGTGCGTTGACGAAAGAAGCTCTGCGATGAAGGTGGCAGCTTCGGCCACCTGCTCGAAGTTGTTGAGCAAAAGGAGCATGGCTCTGGTGCGCAGGTGCTCTTTCAGCGCTTCGCCAATCTCCTGGTTGGGGGCTGCCCGCACGTCCAACCGTTGGGCTATGGTGCCTGCTACCAGCGCAGGATCGCTGATCGGAGCCAGCGGCACAAAGCGCACCCCATCCTCAAAGTCATCCTGCAGGGCTGCTGCCCCTGCCAGCGCCAGCCGCGTCTTGCCTATACCCGGAGGGCCGGTGAGGGTCACCAGGCGCGTTGTGGCCCGCCATAGCAGCGAGCGCACCACCGCGACCTCGCGCTCGCGTCCAACCAGCGGCGTTAGCGATACAGGCAAGTCCGAACGCGCTCCCCTGGGCGCTTCAGTAACCGCCTGGATAGGCTCAGTAGCGGGCGCGGGTGCCGAGACAGAGGCCGAGACAGAGTAGGTAGCGGTGGCAGCAATGCCGGGCGGTATCGACGCCATATTGGCATCTCTTGCCCACATAATGAAATTGGAAAGCTCTTCCGCAGGGATAGACAGGTGAGAAGCTAGCAATTCGGCAACCTGGCGCGATGGACGTCGGCGGCCCGCCTCCATTTTGCGCACCATATCAACCGAGCACCCAATAGCCTCGGCAAGCCCTTCCTGAGTGAGATCTAGTGCCCTTCGTCGCTGCTTCAGCCAGCGCCCGAAGGTGGCCTCTACATCCATATCGGCATCGATAAAGTGATTGGTGACGAGTGATACCTGAAGCTAAAGGACACTTGGCAAAAATACGCAATACGCACTCACCGCCTATCGCGCCTGCCCCTTCCCTACCGATTATATCACCTGTCCGGTAGCCTAATCGGCCAGCACCTCGTATATCGTCTCAAGAAAATATCCAACATCCAGCGGCTTCGTGATGTAAGCGTGGATATTCAGCTCCGGCGGCAGGTTGGCGTGAGCCTGCGATTGCTCTGCGGTCAGCATAATCACCGGTATATCCCTTGTGATAGGGTCCTCGCGCAACTTCTGGAGCACCTCTTTGCCCGACATATCGGGGAGGTGGAGATCGAGCAGGATCAGATCGGGCACGTGCAGCCGCGCCAGGTCCAGCCCCAGGCCCCCCTGCATCGCAGACATAAGCTGCAAGCTCGGGAAATGCCCCAGAATACGCTCTACCAACTTCAGGTTCGACAGATTGTCCTCGATATATAGCAGATTGCGCGGTTTGTCGATCTGCATCAGGTGCAACGGCCCCGTCATCAGGTGCGTCTGTTCCTCGACCTGCTCCGCCACCTTCGGCAGCTCTACCCAGAAGGTGCTCCCTTCCCCCTCCTTGCTGTCAGCCCCGATCGTGCCGCCCATCGTCTGAACCAGGTGCTTCGAGAGCGCAAGCCCCAGCCCCGTCCCCTCAATCCCCGACTGTTCAATGCCAAGTCTCTCGAAGGGCGTAAACAGCCGTCCTACCTTATCCTGTGCTATCCCCCGCCCAGTGTCGGCCACGCTTATCCGCAGGGTCCCCGCTGCGGCTATCTCGCCCTCCTCGCGCGCAGGTTGGCCCTGGCCCTCCACGCACGTGATCGTCACCTTTCCCCCCGCCAGGTTGTACTTGATCGAGTTCGACAGCAAATTCAGGATCACCTGCTTCAGCCGGTGCCGGTCCGCCAGCACATACCCTTCGTGCACCTGCCCGATGTCGTAGCGAAGCTGCACCCGGTGCGATCCCGCCATTGTTCCAAGCATCCGCACGCACTCCCCCAGCAACTCCCGCACATTCACAGGCTCCACAGATATCGAAAGCTTCCCCAACTCTATCCGCGAAATATCGAGCACCTCATCTATCAGGTTAAGCAGGTGCTTCCCCGCCTTCATAATGTAATCGAGGCTCTCCTCTTGCTCAGGGCTTAACCCCTCCATCTTTAAAAGCTGGGCGAAACCGAGGATCGAGTTGAGCGGCGTGCGAAGCTCGTGGCTCATACGCGAGAGGAATTCGGTCTTGGCGATGTTGGCGTTCCTGGCGGCCTCCATCGCCAGTTTCACCTCTTCCGCGTGTTTGCGCTCCGTAATGTCCCTCGCCAGGCTCACTATCCCGCTGGCGTTCCCTTCCACATCATACAGCACAACCGCGTTCTGCTCCGTGGGAAAACTCGTCCCGTCCGCCAGGTTGCGCAACGAAAACTCCACATTCCTGATGCTGCCGCTCTCATGCAGCATTTGCAGCATTTGAGCCACCCGCTCAACCTCCTCCGGTACATACAGAGCGGTAAGGTCGGCCCCGATCATAGCTTCCGGGCTATCAAACCCGTGCATCTTTGCCGCTTGCGGGTTAGCCAGCATTACCCTTCCATCCGCGTCCGCCATCACCAGCAGGTCGGGCAATATCTCGAACAGGCTCCTGTAACGCGCTGCCGTCGTGCGCCGCTCCCGTTCGCTTTGCCTCCGCTCGATTGCATACCGGATAGCACGCTCCAGCAATGGCCCGTCTATATGTCCCTTAACCAGGTAATCCTGCGCCCCATGCTGGATAGCCTCCAATCCCAGCGCCTCGTCGTCCAAACCCGTCAGCACGATTATCGGTAGATCGGGTGCCTGAGAGTATAACCGGGTGATGGTGTCAAGCCCTTGCGAGTCTGGCAGGGAAAGGTCGAGCAAAGCAGCGTCTACAGGTTGCGAATTCAGGACGGCTATGGCGTCCGACAAACGCTCGGCATTCTGTATCTCTATTGAGACCGATTTCACGTCGGAGAGGAACACGTTGATCAGGCGAGCGTCACCGGGATTGTCTTCCACCACCATCAATCTGATTGAGACGGTGGGGTAAGCCCCACTTGCATACCCGCTAATTCCTAGATTTCCATCAATTTCCATTAGAGACCATCTCCAAACCCCCTCATTCGGCGGGCAATTTCACGATCCTCAACCAGAAACTCTCTATTGACTGCACAACCGTCATAAACTGCTCAAGCTCCACAGGCTTCACCACGTAGCAGTTGGCGTGCAAGTTATAGCTCTTCAAGATATCCTGCTCGGCCTGCGAGGTGGTCAACACCACTACCGGGATGCGCTTTAGACTGTCGTCTGCCTTGATCTCGGTAAGCACCTCCCGGCCATCCTTCTTTGGCAGGTTAAGGTCCAGCAGAATCAGGTCGGGGCGGGGCGAGTTGGCGTACTTCCCTTCGCGGCGCAAGAAAGCCAGCGCCTCCACGCCGTCTCTGGCTACACTCAAAGTGTTGAGTATCTTCCCCTCTTTGAGCGCCTCCACCGTCAGCCGGATATCTCCCGCGCTGTCCTCAACGAGCAAGATGTCTATAGGCGCAGCCATGCCCATCGACCTCGCCTGGTCGGCTGTGAGTTGCGCACGATAAACCTCAGGTTGTGATGCTTCCATCAATTCCTGCTGTCCATACATCATTTTTCCGCCCTCCAAATATTTATTGATACGTTGGCCCTTGTTCATCCAATTTATTATCACCGCGCACCCAGGCGAATACCGGCTCTTGCGCGGCGCTTGGGCTCAGGCAAAGGCACAGCCGGTGCGCTGGTTTGCGTCTCCTCTTGCTTGACCGGCAGCGTGAAACTGAAGGTAGAGCCTTTCCCCGGCTCCGACTTTACCCAGATCCGCCCTCCATGCCTCTCCACCACCCGCTTGCAAATCGCCAGCCCTATGCCCGTACCCGGATACTCGTCCCTGGTGTGCAGCCTCTGGAAGATTATGAACACCCGATCCGCATATTGCGGGTCGATCCCCAGGCCGTTATCGTGCACCGAGATCAGCCATTCCTTATCCTGTTTCCTGGCTTTGATCTCTATGTGAGGGGCCTCCTTTCCCTTGAACTTGATGGCGTTGCCTATCAGGTTCTGGAAAAGCTGCACCATCTGAGTGCTGTCGGCCATTATCATCGGCAAATCGTCATGGGTTACGACCACGCCCGATTCCTCTATAGCGACATGCAGATTGCCAAGCGCCTGCTCAAGCACATCGTTGCAATCGGTTGGAGCGAATGGCTTGCCCTTTGTGCCTACCCTGGAGTATGCCAGCAGGTCGTTGATAAGCCCCTGCATTCTGTTCGCTCCATCTACCGCGAATGAGATAAAGTCGTCCGCATCAGAGTCAAGCTTGCCTTTGTAGCGTCTGGCCAGCAATTGCGTGTAGCTGGCAACCATCCGCAACGGCTCTTGCAGGTCGTGCGAAGCCACATACGCGAACTGCTGAAGCTCCTCGTTGGAGCGTGTAAGTTCATGGTTAATCTCTTCCAACTGCTGGGTGCGCTCAAGAACCCGCTGCTCAAGCTCCTGGTTCAGGACGCGTAGATTTTCCTCTGCCTTTTTGCGCGCCCGGCTGTCTCGCCTGATCATGAAATAGCCTGAGACCAGCAGGATGATCATTACCACCAGCAATATGAAGAAAGTGCCCCTGGCGCGCTTGCTCGTGTTGTCGTTGTCGTCTGCGTAGTTAGTCAGTAAAGTGTTCTCGTGGGCTTGCATCTCACCGAGAACCTGGCGGATGTCGTCCATGAACCCCTTGCCGACCCCGGCGGCTACCGCCTGCTGAGCAGCCTCCGCCCCCTGCGTGCGCCTTATATCGATCACTCTTTGTAATTCGCTAAGCTTATCGCTAACCGAGGTCTTGAGGCTTACGATGCGTGCCTGCTGGTATGGGTCATCCGCAGTGAGGTCGAGAAGACCCTGTATCTTCCCGTCTACGAGAGATATAGCTGCCTGGTAGGGTTCCAGGAAGCTTTCGTCTCCCGTGATGACATATCCGCGCTGCCCCGTCTCAGCGTCGGTCATGGTAGACAGCACATCCCCAATCTGGTTGATAACCTGTTGGCTGTGCGATACCTGGCGGCTGGTTTCGATCAGGTTGTTGATGCTGTTATAAGCTACCGTCTCTACTACCAGCACAATAAAAACGATAAGTCCGAAGCTTGCGAGGATCTTTCTTTCTATGGGCCACTTGAAAGGAGATTTCATCTATTACTCACAGCTATGCTACATGGTCGGAAGACATGGCAGATAGGCCACATGGGAGGCAACTGAAGGGCTAGAGCGAAGTTATCGCGAATCAACGCAGGCGATACACTATGCCTTAACTATACACCCGCACTTACGTGAAATTATAGCACCGATTACACTGAAACGATTGCAAAATGTGCATAAGTAGGACCATTTAGCTATTCTGCGATGAGACAAATGGGTCAGGTAACAGGCGCTCAAGCACTCCTGCCGGGCCAAGCCTGCGCCGGATGTCGCGAAAACGCCTCTCACCGCGCACGATCCTGCATACCGCCTGCCAGAAGAATGGCACGTGTTTGGGGAGCAAATAGCACGCCCTCGGCACACTGACGTATACACGCCACCACTTGCGGGCCGACAATAGATCGGGCATAAGGGCGGCATCCAACTGCTCTGTGTACCGCCCTTCCTGCCCCCTCGCGATGCACCGGGCCGCGATCTGCCCGCTCCTGATCGCCCAGTAGATCCCCTCGCCCGTGAACGCTTCCACCAGCCCCGCCGCGTCGCCCACGAGCAGGGCGCGGCCTCGCTGCACAGGTGCGCCGGGCCGCCTGCACGGCAGCAAATAGCCGTGGCTTCGTATCACCCTCTTGATGGAGTGACCGGGCACGCGGTTGGCCGTGTGCTTCTCGTCATACCTCTTAAGGTGGCTGCCGTAGTCGTCCACCATCGCCAGCCCACCCACCCCTACGCTCAGGTGATCGCCTTTGGGAAAGACCCACCCATACGACGCCTTAAGCTCACCCAGGTCCAACCCTATTTTGTCGTGCCAGTACTCCATAACGGCAGGCTCTACTTCCACCTCGCTCTCGATGGCGGCCAGCGCCCATCTATCCGGCATGAGGTCGAGGTTGCGTGCCACGCGTCCTGTAGCCCCATCCGCGCCGATCAGGTAAGCCGCCTCCAGAGCGCCCTTTGTGGTATTGATAGTCGCACCACCTGGGTCGCAGGCCACCGTTTGCACCGTTACGCCGTCCATCACCTCGGCGCCGGCGCGCGCCGCCCTCTCGACAAGCAAATTGTCGAACCTGCTCCTCTGCACCATATACACAAGAGGGTTGTTGCTGTTTACGACGTAGGGCTGTTGCGTTCGCCAGCTAAAATCGACGCTGTAAAGCGTGCGCTCCGTCACTTCGTCTATAGAGAAGGGGAGGGCGCGCGCCGCTTTATAGGTCACGCCCCCGCCGCACGTCTTGTACCTGGGTAGCTTCGCCTTCTCCACCAGCGCAGTGCGCAACCCTGCCCGCGCCAGCTCATAGGCCGCCGTCGCCCCCGAAGGCCCAGCGCCCACCACAATCGCATCGTAACGCCTGTTCTCTGCCATGCTATCCCTGATTCGTGAGGTCACCCACAAAAGGGTGACCTTACTGCACACGCACACCGCAGCACATCGCTAACGAAAATGTAGCAAGAAACGCACCAACCAGGAGGTTGTCACCCTGAACGAAGTGAAGGATCTCGCTCTCTAAGATCACCCTTGGGATGCCTTCCACGCCCAAGGGTATATGCGAAGGATGACAGGCGATATGGGAGGGCGTTCTGCCATGTTTACATCAGCACAGCACCCAGTATAACGGTTTTGCCCCTGGAACGCAGGCTCCCGTTGCGACCCTGAACCGTGACCGCTTTGAACCTGTATCTCTTGTGTATGCCGCTCAGCCTTCCATCGCACCCAACTGGATCGTAGAGGGCCACGACTTCCTTTGAGAGGATAACTATGGACGTATCTCTTTTCGAATATGATCGCGACGCATCGCTTGATTTACGCAATGCAGGCAGCGCTACGGAGGACGGCGTCACTTCCCGGCTCTTCACTTACCTAACGTACCTAACGCCCCACGGCACTCCCCGCGCCGCCGAATTGATCGGCCCCGACGATGAAGGCGTGCACCCTGCCATCCTGTACGTCCACTGGTTGGCCGAGACCCCCAACGCCAACCGCACCCAGTTCATAGAGGAAGCCACCGAGATGGCGAAGCGCGGCGTGCTCTCCCTGCTGGTCGAGGCCATGTGGTCTGAGCAGGACTGGTTCATCAAACGCTCCCAGCAAGACGACTACGACAACTCGGTCAGGCAGGTGGTAGAACTGCGGCAGGCCATGGACATCCTCCTTTCGCAGCCCGGCGTTGACCCCTCTCGCTTCGCCTACGTGGGGCACGATTTCGGGGCTATGTACGGCATTCTGATGGGCGCGCACGACCCCCGCCCTCGCTACTACGTGCTGATGGCCGCCACGCCCAGCTTCCCCGACTGGTATCTCTATTACCCCAGGCTCGAAGGAGAGGCGCGCGAAGACTTCAAGCGGAAGATGGCTCCGCTCGACCCGGTCAATCACGTGGCCCATCTGTCGCCCGCGCCCCTGCTGTTCCAGTTCGCCACCCACGACGAGCATATCCCCAATGAGCGCGCCACCGAGTTCTACGAAGCCGCCGCCCAACCGAAAGAGGTGCGCTGGTACGAAGCAAGCCACGAATTGAACGACCAAGCCCGCCGCGACCGCATCGCCTGGCTCACCGAGCGATTGGGCCTCTGATCTTCGACCGAACTTCGTTGCTAGTGCGATTCGGTATTCCCCTCACAAAGAATCAATGGCATTATCACGCAAGAACTGGACGATTTTTGGCATGATCTTTTTTCAGTCCTAAGCCCTATCTTTTTGGTATAAGTAAATCGGCCAAACGACAGAGGCAGTTTTGCCTCCTATTCGGTATAGTTTAGTGTGACTACTCTACACCGGCTAAAGCCAGGTAGCTTCTAGGGATTGGATACCCATGCACGATAGTCCTCATGCAAGAATGACCATAGCGGCGGCAACATCTCTATGACACTCAAAGCCACAATCACAATGGTGCCAACGTTCCGAAAGTTCCTTCTTTCGGATGCTGCCGCACTTTGGGCAGGTCTGCGAAGTGTAGGACGGGTCTACCTCTACCAACTGCGTACCGGCGCATTCTGCCTTGTACCTCAGTTGTGCGGTGAAGATAGACCACGCTGCATCATTCACAGCCTTGGCAAGCATCCCGCCTGCCAACCCCTTGACCGACAACTTCTCTATCGCAATCAGGGAGTAGGTCTGTACCAGCCGAAGAGACAACTTGTGCAAGAAGTTGGCACGTTGGTTACGCACCTTGCGGTGGCAGCTAACCACACGCTTGCGATACTCCCTACGCCCCCGATGCATCCTAATACTAATAGCTTTAGCAAGTTGCCTCTGCGCTTTGGCAAGCCGTTTCTGCCCTCGGCGGTAGTAGCGGGGGTTTTCGACCTGCTCTCCGGTAGAAAGGTTGGCAAGGTGCTCCAAGCCAACGTCTATACCGACAGCAGGCCCGGTATGAATAGGGACTTGTATCTCAGTTTCGACAGAGAAGCACACGAACCACTTGCTGCCTTCCCGCTTGACTTGTACGGTTTTGACTTTGCCCTGCACAGGCCAGTGCAACTTCAGCTTGATAGTGCCAATCTTGGAGAGCGTCAATCTATCGTTTTGGAGAGACCAACCCAACTGAGGGTAGGTGAAGCTATCGTACCGGTCATAGGAGCGGAACCGGGGAAAGCCAGCCTTATCGCCACGCTTCACACGTGCGTAGAAAGCCTTATAGGTCTTGTCTACCCTGTGAAGGACATCCTGCAACGTCTGGCTGTACACGTCGGCAAGGTCTGGTCTCCGCTCTTTGCACTCTACAAGCGCAGAGGATTGTTCAGCAAAGCTAACGCTCTTTCCTGCCATGCGATAGGCATCCCTACGGTGTTGCAGGGCGGCATTGTACAACTCCCTGCACAAATCAATGTTGTGCTGCAACAGACGTGCTTGCCTGCTGGTAGGACGAAGGATGTACTTGTAGGTGCGGCGGACCAGCATCTAAATACCCTTCTCCTCCTCTATGTACCTCTGAATGGTGTCAGCCGAGATATTGCCTGCTGTGCTCGAAAAGTACGACCTTGTCCACAGACTAGGGAGTTTCAGCAGGTGCGGGTACTTCTCTCTAAGGTCGTGCGACGTTCTGCCCTTTATCCTGCCGACTATATCAGCCGCACTATCCGTAGGTCGTGCCCTTACAAACAAGTGAATGTGGTCCGGCATGATAGCAAGCTCCAATATCTGCCAGTCCTGAGAGGCACATACTTCTTGAATGAGAGCCTTGCAGTCCTTCGCAACGTCTTTGACAAGCACCTTTTTGCGCCTTTTAGGACACCAGATAAGGTGGTACACAATCAGGTGGACTCGGTGTTCGTCTCGTTGGTACTCCATGCCCTAAGTATGCACCAAATCTGTAGATTGTGCAAGTCTATCTACAAATCACACACAAAAGGAGAGACTATGAACGACCTTTTATCCGCCTCATCACAGCCGCTAAAGCGGCGTGGCTTTCAAGTTTTTCTGTAAAGCTCAAAGTAAATAAACTATGCAGAATAGAGGCAACGGCCATGGCCATGGCAGACATGGTCTACCGTCGTGGAACGGACAGGACAAAGCGTTCACTGCGGCCATGAACAACGGCTCTTCGCCCCCACAAGCCGACGGCGAACCCGAAAACGAACCCGAACCCAAAAACTGGTCCGAGCGCTTTAGCTCGTGGCGCAAGCAATCGCGCGCTACCATGGCAGGGGTGCCGCGTGCCCTCAGCCTGGTGTGGCAGTCCCACAGGGGCTACACCATCACGATGGGCGTGATCTCCATCTTCTTTGGTATCATCCCCACCGCCACCGCCTGGGTAGGCAAGCTCTTGATTGACGCGGTGGTGGCGGCCATCGGCGCGGGTGGCGCGGGCAATACCACCACCGTCGTGATTGAGCTTGTGGCCCTGCAATTCGGCCTGCTGGCCGGTAGCTCGCTTTTGCAGACCCTCCGCGACATCAACCAGCAAGCCCTTCAAGAGCTGACGGCCCGGCGCGTGCAGCTAATGCTGATGAACCACGCCAACAGCCTCGACCTCGCCTTCTTCGAGAACCCCGCCTTCTACGATGCCCTTCAGCAAGCCCAAACCCAGGCCACCTTCCGCCCCAGCACGATGGTGCAGCAATTGTTCGGCCTGGGCCGCAGCCTGATCACCTTCCTCAGCCTGATCGCCCTCATCGCCAGCCTCGGTTGGGTGGTGGCCGTGGCCGCTCTTCTCTCCCCCATCCCCTCCTTCATCGCAAGCTCGCGCTATGGGTGGCAGGGCTTCATGATCTCGCGCCGCCAGTCGCCCGACCGTCGCCGCATGATGTACTTCCTCGACCTCCTCACCAAGGACACCTACAACAAAGAGATCAAGCTGTTCGGCCTCGGCAAGTATTTCACCGACAAGTGGGAAGATATCTCCATCCGCTTCTACAAAGAGAACCGCGCCCTGGTCAAGCGCCGCTACCTGATGGGCTATGCCTGGGGCAGCCTCTCCACAGTTGTTACCAGCGCCACCTACCTCTATGTAGCCCTCCAGACCATAGCAGGCAAGCTCACCCTGGGCGACCTCACCTTCTACTCGCAGGCGGTAGGGCAGGTGCAGAGCAGCCTGGGTAGCATCCTGGGCGGCCTCTCCGATATGTACGAGAACAGCCTCTACCTCTCCAACCTCTATGATTTCCTCGACTACACCCCCCAGATCAGGAACACTCCCGACGCTATCCCGCTCAAGCTGCCGCTCCGCCAGGGTCTGGAGTTCCGTAACGTCTCGTTCACTTACCCCGGCAAGACCGAGCCCGCCCTGCGCGATGTGAACTTTCTCATCAAGCCCGATGAAGCGGTGGCCCTTGTGGGGCAGAACGGCGCCGGCAAGACCACTATCGTCAAGCTCCTCACCCGCCTATACGACCCCGACAGCGGCGCGATCTTGATCGACGGCATAGACATCAAGAACTACACTCTCGAAAGCCTCCATGCCGCCATCGGCGTGATCTTCCAGGACTACGTGACCTACTTCCTCAGCGCCCGCGACAACATCGGCATGGGCCGCCTCGAAGAGCGCGAGAACCTCCCTATGATTGAGGCTTCTGCGGGCAAAAGCGGGGCCGACACGGTAATAGGCCGCCTCCCCAAAGGTTACGAAACCACTCTGGGTCGCTGGTTCGATGAAGGCTACCAGCTATCGGGCGGCGAGTGGCAGAAGATGGCCCTCGCCCGCGCCTTCATGCGTGATGCCGCCATCCTGGTGCTCGACGAGCCGACCGCCAGCCTCGACGCCCGCGCCGAATATGAGATCTTCGCCCGCATGAAAGAGCTAACCGAAGGCAAGATGGCCCTCTTCATCAGCCACCGCTTCAGCACAGTCCGCCTCGCCGACCGCATCTTCGTGCTGGAAGACGGCCGTATCAGCGAAGCGGGCACACACCAGGAGCTTCTGGCCCTCAACGGCACTTACGCTGACCTCTTCAACTTGCAGGCTGCGGCCTACCGGTGATCGGTAGTTGCTACTGGGAACCAGGAACCCGATGGTCGATACTATCGCCTCGACGGTCGCAGGTTCACGATCCTGTTGGGCAGGGCGAAAAAGATCGCCAGCATGGTGCAAAGCCCCAGCCCAACGAAGCCGTTGAAGAAGGACAGGAACAGAGCCAGTGCGTAAAACGTGGGGCCGAAATAGTATGAGCGTGTGATGGCCTGCACTTCTGCTGGGTCGGCGCGGCGGTCGATCAGGCGATTGCCCTTCGACATGTGCCACCAGAGGAGGTTGTAAGAGATGGCTATCGCGAGGCCTACCGCGCTGTACACCACAGCCGCTACCTGCCGCAAACTATCGTCCCTGGGCAGGTATTCCGCCGCCAGCGCCGTCGGAAAAGGTACGACGGTTATGAAAAGCAGTAACAGGCTGTTCAGCAAAAGCAACGTATGAGTTGTACGCCTTACCAACCTGAATAGATGGTGATGGTTGATCCACATGATCACGATCGTGGCGAAGCCCAGGAAGTATCCGAAGTACGAGGGCCACAACTGCAATAGCGCCGTGATCAGGTCCTGGGTGGTCTCGATCTCATGGCTCCCAGGGGCGGGGGTTACTGTGGGCACTCTGATCTCAAGCACCAGCAGAGTGGTCGCTATTGCGAACACCCCATCGCTGAAGGCCTCGATACGGCCCGTCTCTTTCTCGTCCCTCTCTTCTAAGGTCTGGGTAAACATATCCCTTCCACCGCCCAATAAGATTTCACGGGGATCGGTACGATTATATAACATCCAACCGGGGGTAAAGCACAAGGATGGATCACAATGATCACGTAGGATTGCTGAGCGGAGGCGTCCCCACCTCAGGAGGCACCTGGGCCGACCTCGGCTCAGGCTGGGGCGCTTTCACTCTTGCCCTTGCCGACCTGCTCGGCCCGGACGCTACAATTTACTCAGTCGACAAGGACCGCTCCTCGCTTCGCCAGCAGGAAGCCGAGATGCGGGGCCGTTTCCCCGCCACATCTGTCCACTATCTCTCAGCCGACTTCACAGACCCGCTCGATCTCCCGCCCCTGGACGGCATAGTGATGGCAAATGCCCTCCATTACGTTCGCCGCAAGGAGCCTGTGCTCGAAAAGATCAAAAGCTACCTCAAGCCCGGAGGCCGCTTCATCCTCGTTGAATACAACGCCGACTTCGGCAATCCCTGGGTCCCCCACCCCATCTCCTACCCCAGCTGGGAAAAGCTGGCATCCCGCTCCGGCTTCGCCTCCACCCGCCTCCTCTCAACAGTGCCCAGCCGCTTCCTCCGCGAGATCTACTCGGCGTTCAGCATTGTTCCTTGATCGGTATGGTCATTTGCCCGTCGTGCTACCCCTGCCGCCCTGCTTGGTGTTGGCTATTAGCTCATACTCGCTCAGGATCGCCTGGGCGCGCTTCGTTTCGTCTATCATTTGCAGCTTCTCGAAGGTCGCGAGAGCCTTCCTTATCAGTTCAAGTCCCCTGGCCCGCTCTCCCTCTTTGAAGATAGCCTGCCCAAGCATGATCTCGGTGGCGGCGTTGTTAGCCGGGTCATCGACATTACGCTTGGCCTCCATGCTCTGCTCGAAGCCCTCGCGTGCCTCAGCCACATTCCCCTCCTGCCAGTGTAGCACCGACAGCCCGTGCTCGATGAACGCCAGCAACTTCGTATCGCCCAGTTTGGCCGCCAGGTCGCGGCTCTCCTCGAAATACCGGCGGGCGGCTTGCAGGTCGCCCACCTTCCATTGAAAGTTCGCCATCTCGTGCAGGGCGCTTGCCAGGCTGCTCTCGTCGCCCGCCTCGCGCAGGGTGGCGATGCTCTCCTCATATCGCTGGCGGGCCAGGTCCATCTGGCCCCACTCCATATTGATATAGGCGAGGTTGCACAACGTCTGCCCAACGCCAATGGGGTCATTCTTGGCTCGCCAACCCGCGAGTTCTTGTTCTAATCTTCTGTATTTATCTTCCATTATCTACTCCAGTCTATCGTCGTAAAGTTCCGCATGCAGGCAGCATCAAATTAGCAACGATCTTGGCGGTTTGGCCCCTGGTGACCTGATTGCCCGGTCTGAAGTAGGGGCGGTTGCCTGGCCCTACGCACGGTTCGGGGTTGCCGCACGGGTAGCCGCCAATCGCCCACTTATCCGCGAGCCATTCGATCGCTTCGTAGAAAGTGGAGCCGGGCGGCACATCCTCGAATGTTTGCCCGCTCACAGGCCCAACGACTCCCGCCGCGTTTGCCACGATCTTGGAGAGCTGTCCGCGCGTCGCGGTTGCCTGCGGGCGGAAGTAGGGCCGGTCGTCAGGTCCGACGCAAGGCTCACCTGGACCGCCGCATGGGTAGCCCGACATTATTCCCCTCGCGAAAAAGTCGTTCGACATACTCGTAGAAGGTGGAGCCGGACGGCACATCCTCGAATGTTTGCCCGCTCACAGCATCGTTGAAGCCTGCCGCTTCAGACACGATCTTGGCCGCCTGCCCCCTGGTGATGCTGCTGTTGGGCCGAAAATAAGGGTCGCTGTCGCCGTCGCAAGGCTCTCTCGTACCGCCGCACGGATAGCCGTTGATAATGCCTGCGCAGGCCAGGCACATTACGGGCGTGTAAAAGGTGCTATCCGGCGGCACATCCTGGAAGCGCACAGTGCAGACTGTGGGCGTGGCGGTCCCCGTGGCCCCCAGGGTGGGTTCCAACGTAGGGGTAGCCGGTGGTACAGGAGAGGTGCTCGTCGGCGTTTCGGTGGCGGTGGCGGTAGCGACCGGAGAGGTGGGGGTGGCTGAGGGGACAAGCGGAGTGTCCGTAGGCAGTGCAGTATCTGTGGCGACCGGAGATGGAGATGAGGTCGGGACCTGTGTGGACGTACTTGATGGCTCGATGGTTATGGTGGCGGTTGGCGTGCGAGTAGAGGTGGCGGTGGCCATAGAAGTAGACGTAGGCATAGCGGTGGAGGTGAATAAAGGAGTGGACGTAGCCACAGGTGATGGGGTGGGTGTGAACGTTCCACTCACGGGGATCATATCGGAGCAGTAGTAGCCCTGGCCGAAGCCTCCCGCTATGTCCTCGCCCCCGTTGTACGCAATCGCGCCGTCAGCACGCTCGAAGATGAGGCTGTTGGCATATATGCCGGTGCCGCCCGCCTGGAAGAAATAGCCGTGGAACGCTACTCCCGGCAGGTCGCCGAGCCAGGGTCCGTACATGGTATCGGTGAGGCTGCTTGTCACCCTCAGGTTGCCCGCGATCCAGCCGGACGAGAAAGTGAACGAGCTCCCGACCATCATCGAATGGCTGTCGAGCGTGAACGTGCCGGTGAAGCCTCCGCTTGTTTGGCCTGTGAAGGTCGAGATAGGGTCGAAGTACCCATCCGAGGAGCCTGCCGGCATATCGTGAACGACGAAGCGTGCCAGTATATCGCTCGGTTGCAGGGTGACCGTGTGCGTCACCGGCAGAGTGCGCGAGCCTGAGAAGATGCCGCCATTACTCGGGTCGTTGAAGCCGGTAAAGAGCTTGCCGTCTACGGTGATGAAGACCGGCACCGTACCCCCCGTTGGAGGCGACATCACTCCCGTAAATGTGCCCCCGAGCCTGTATTGCGAGTAGCCTCCCGACGTAGATATCGAATGCACATAACCGTCGAGGAAGCGGGGGTAGAAAGGCTGGCTCGATTCCGCTGAGTGGAAGTTGGCCGTGAAGAGCAAGTTCATCGAGCCGACCGTATCGGTCACTATCAGATTATTTATCAGGAATCCGCGCGCTTCCTGCCCGATGGTCGATCCGGTGATGGCTATACCGTTGAGGTTATTCAATGAGAAAGTGCCCGATATGTCGCCCGCTACGCTCCCCGCGAACCTATCGTACAGAAGGAGGTTGCCGGTTGACGACCCTGTAGTGGTAAGTGGGGCTGTGGGTGCGAATTGCTCGTAGCTCTCGCCCGATTGGGGCGTGAACGGGCGCATATTGTCTTGTGTTACATTCGCGGTGAGGCTGAATTCGAGCGGTATATACGTGCAGGTGGTTGTTTGTGGCAAACCTGGGGTTGAGGATGGGTGCGCCCGCACGTCTCCTTGCTGAAAGAGAGCAAACGTAACAGCGCCTGTTACAAGGGCGAATAGGGCAACCAACAGGTTTGTCACACGCTTCACACCGGCCTCCAATAACGAATAAGCAGGCGGGAGGAGCATGCAAAGTATTATACAAGCCCTGGCATCGCGATGGGCAAACAAAAAACCCGTACAATCCGTGAAGGACCATCCGGGTTTTTGTGCCTTCACTCTAGCAGGCGAACCTGCTTTTGCGAAGTGCTGTGAGTATAGAGGCTGTGGGCGACCCTGTCAATAGGATGGCCGGGGAAGTTTTCCACATTTGCCATTTTCATGGAAGGGGGAAGGGTCAACTGTAGTAATAGGGGATCACCAGGGCAAGCAAGCCGTATAAGGCGAGCAGCAAAAGCAGGTTGGCGAGCACAAACCTTCGCGCGCCAGCCGCCTGGGGCCATCGCCCATCGATCAACAATCGCAGCCCCTCCACTACGAGCCACACCACCGGGATCGTGAGCACAAACAGATACCGCCCCTGTGGAATAGATGGATAGCCTCCATAAGCGGTAAGCGCCATCTGCTTGGCGAAACTCACGGCTATCGCCACCACCAGGCTAATGACCGAAATGAGGGCCAGCCAGGCGTGCCAACCCCACACTCGCTTGCGGCCCTCGACGGTGCGCACTACCAATCCGATAGCCGCCAGTACCAGCACGCATCCGATCCCCAGGTATGCCACGTCGGGCAGGTCGATGGCAAGCCATCCAAAGCTACCCCAGAACGACCTGTACTGCTGCGTTGCATAATCGCTCCACAGGGCGAGCTTGCTGAACGGCTGGGGGTTGAGAAGCGCGCTAGCCATGTTCCTCACTTCCTCGGGAACTATCCCCTCGAAAAGAGGGCGCACAGCCCAGCGCCCTTGTTCCCCCGATGGGTCTACCAGCGCGGCCCTGTAGATCGGGTCATCCCACCTGCCGCCGGCAGCCTCAACCCTCAGCGACATGTCGTCGAACTGCACCCGCGCATCTGGCAGGCTGCCATCCCTCACCCCTATGATCAGCTCGATCTCTTCGGCGTTGGCCTGCGCGTCGCCCGTAACTTCCAATCTGGTCCATTCGCCCCCTTCGATCAAGATCCCCGTCGCCGATCCCGCCTCCCGCACACCGTCCATCACCGCTATCTCACCCGTTACATCTCCCTTGTCTGCGGTTGCGCCCGCCTGCGCCGGCACCAGGCGCAGCCACCCCGTCAGCGTCACGCGCAGGTCGGGGTGGTAGATAAGCGGTGGCATAAGCCTCTGCATGGCAACTGCTCCCTGTGTGGCTTCCAACTGGATGGCATGAGTTCCGTCGTGCGCCGACTCCGTTGCCACGAGTTGGGCGCTCTCAAGTGGTGTGTAGCTCACGAACCAGCCCGGCGAGGCTTCTTCGCGCATCTCGAACACCGAGAAGAATCCGCCCACCGCAATCACAACCACGATCAAAACGACGGCCCCTGCCCTCAATGCCCGGCTGTTGATCGGGAGCACCCTTCCCGTCCACGACCTGCGTGCAAGGCCCACCCCGACCCACACCAGGATGCCCCCCACCAGCATCGGGAGACCTGCGGCCACGGCCGTCGCTTTGGTAGCCACCCCAACGACGGCCAAAAGCACGCACAGCGCGGCCAGGGCTAACCCTCGTTGTGATACCCACTTATCCCCATTGGCATTGAAAGCCGATCTAACAAGCGCCATCACCGCCACGAACAGCGCCGACACCGCCACCTCCGCCAGTACATCGTTGTTGACAGATGTAGCAACAAACGTGTGCATCGGCAGCAGCGCCACCGCCATCGCCAGCCGCAGCCCAAGCGCCAGCCATGCCAGCGCCACCACTACCAAACCCAAAAAGAGCGATACCGAGCGCATCACATACAGCGACACTTCGGGATTCGTGTAGGGATCGGCGGGGATGCCCACCAGCCGGGCCGCTCGCAGGGCCACCGCGCACAGCCAGTAATAGCCGGGAGGCTGGCGCACCTGCTGGAACAGGTACGCGTCGGTGCGAGTGACCGCGCCCGGCGCGCTGTTGCCCCTCAACCTTCGCGTGAAATCGTTCCTGTCAGCTGAGGCGTTCACCGCCTCGATCAACTGCGTGTCGCGGTCCGCGCCGTCCAGGTCCAGCGCTTCCACCTCTCCGTTATCCAGGTCGTGCCTGTCCAGCAAAGCCACGTAAGCGTAATGAGCGTATTCATCAGGCCCCTGCCAGGGCGGTGTGATCAACATGAAGAGCAGCCCGTACACCAACCCCACTGCGAGGGCCAAAGCGAGTGACCACCCCTTCCGCAAACGTGCTTCCCCACCGTCAAACCTCAGCACCATGCAAGCCCCTATCCCCGCTGCTCCAAGTATGAGCAGTCCCCACACCACCCAGGGCGATGTGCTCTCGCCCGCCCCCCCGATCATGCTCCCCCACACCTGGAGAGGCGGGGCGGCGTATTGCAGCCCAAATGCCAGGTCCCCCGGCGTCGGCTGCCCGTTGTAGTACGCTTCACCGTTGGCATAGGGATCGCCTCTCGGTTGAGGTTGGTACCAGAACACCGAGAGCGACCTCCCCGGCTCCCCAATCGGGGCCTCGATCAGCACAAAATACGACCTGCCCCCGCTGTCAGGTATGGCCGGGAAACTGAAAAGGTACCAGGGGTTTTCCTCAAACGACTCGCCCAACTGAAGCGTAACGGTGGCCAAATCCTCCCGCAAATCCGGCGAGGCGCGCAGGTGCATGACTAACGCGCCGCGTATGGCGTCGGTCTTGCGTCCATAAGTGGCTAGATGTACCTCAACACCCGACAGGCCATCGTATCGCGCCACGAAGCTCTGCCCCACGCTCTCTCCCGCCAGCAATTCGCCCGGCGCCGAGTTGGCCGTGTCATAGCGGCGGTGGGTGGCGGCTACATATCCCGTCCAGAACACAAACAGCACCACCGTCGCCGGAAGCGCGTAGCGAATCGTGCGTGCAAGGCGGTTAATATATGTCATGGGCCTGTTTGCAGGGTTTTCGCCCGGTCATGGCGAGATGCCGGGTGCGACCTCCGGCGTCGGAGTGAATATGCCCGGTAATGGCGTCGGCGGCTCAGCGAACGTGGGCGGGATGATCCCCGGCAGTAGTGTAGGAGATTCCGTCGGGAGAATAATACCCGGTAGCGGTGTGGGAGGTTCTGTAGGAGCGGGCGGCACAGTGGATGTCGGCTCCGCCGTCGGCGGTACCTCGGTGGGCAACGGCTCTGCTGTGTCGGTCGGCTGGGGCGGTGCCGGGCGAGTTGGCGGCACATAAGGTGTGCCAGTGGGTGCAGGTATCTCCGTGTCGGTCGGAAGGGGAAGGGCGGTCGGCGCTTCCTCAGGTATGGCCGTGGCCGGTAGCTCGGTGGAGGTGGCAGGCGCGGCGGGAGCGGTGGGACTCAGGATCACGGCTATGGCAGGCGCTGTGGCCGTCGGTAATCCGGCGTTGGAGCCGGGCTCATCCTGCGAGGGCTTGCCGGGTGACAGCATTGCCAGCCCTGTCAAGAACACCCCCACCACCATCACGACCGCCAACCCTCCCACCAACAGCACTCCATAGTTGCGGCGGCGTCGAGGGAGAGGGTGGTGTCTGAGGGCCGGCCTGGGTGGCGCATAGCTCTGCGTATTTGCGATTGTCCCGGCGCTCGCGGCGGCAGGCGCAGGTGCGGGTTGCCTGGCTGGAAGGGGAGGCCAGGTGCTCTGGCGGCGAAGCACGTCGAGGTTGTACTTCCTTTCGAGGAAGGGGGGAATAGGGACCTCGCCCTGTGAGCTCGTGCTCCCGGCAACGTTCGCCGGGTGGCCCAGGTGGCCCAGCCCATTATCGCCTGCTTTTGCTGATCCAGGGTTGTCGGTGCTGATCCACCATATTGTACCCCATGCCACGGGCCGCCGCGATTGTGGAAACCCTGCGGCGCAGCAATCCGAGGCCGAACCTCAACGCACCGGCCACGCTGCCCGCCATCAGGCCCGCCGCTCTCAGGATGATCATGAAAGGCGCGATCAGCGCCACCTCTCTATCGTCGCGGGCGGTATGCCACGCGAGCGGCAAAGTGGTAGCCAGCAAAGTAGCAGCGATTGCCCCCGCGCTTCGCCTGGCGAGACGCGAGAAAGGCGTCGCCGGGATGGCGAGCAAAAGCAGGCCGAGCAGCACCATCTGCACCTTGATGCTCTGAGGCGTATGCGAGTCGCTCACAATGCGGGCCGGGTAGC
The DNA here is from genome assembly GCA_963797095.1 of uncultured Chloroflexia bacterium. GTDB lineage: Bacteria > Chloroflexota > Chloroflexia > QHBQ01 > JADMIH01 > JADMIH01. The sequence goes on from CAWCNY010000003.1 coordinate 1,064,728, forward strand.
GGGCCACCACTGGCACCTTCCAGTAGCCGATCCTGAACTTGCGCCTGACATAGTCACGCACAGCAGGCACATGTCTGTGATAAACAACCCCATCGGGCACGAACACAAGCCGGTAGCCGCGCTCGGCCAGCCTGAACGACAACTCCTGGTCCTCCACCATCACCACCCCGCTATCGAACCCGCCGGCCGCCTCCAACGCCTCCCGCCTGTAGCCCGCCGAGTACGTATCTATGAAATCAATCGTGTCGAGAGGAGCCATTCTGCGGTACTTGCTCTCGTACTCGGCCTGCACCCACCGCGCCACCAGGCTTCGCTGGCGCGTGCGATAGGTGCCCTTGACCCCGTCGGCCCCGGCCTGGATCGCACCGGTCATAGTAGATGCCCAATCGGGTGCGGGTTCGCAATCGGCGTCGGTGAAAAGGATGATCGACCCTGACGCCTCCGCCACCCCCCGGTTCCGCGCAGCAGCCGCGCCCGCATGTGCCTGCCTGATAACCCGCACTCCATCCCCGAACCCCTCAGCCACCCGCGCGGTGCCATCAGCAGAGCCGTCATCCACCAGTATGATCTCAAAAGCGCAATCCAACCTCTGCCCCACCAGCGCGCGCAAACACCCTTCCAGGGTCTCCTCAGCGTTATAAGCAGGAACAATAATCGAAATCATAAGTGATAAGTGACGAGTGACGAGTGACGAGTAACAAGTATCCAAATACGCAGTACGCAATACGCAATAATCACTCGTCACTCGCCACATTCCCTCCCGCCACAAGCATTGCCAGCAGTACCCAGGTGAACCCCAGCCAACTACCATCGGTCACCTGATACGCTGCCATCAAGCCCACGCCCGCACTTAAGAGGCCGAACGTCAGGTAGGACTGGGTGCCCCATTGGCCTGTCGGGTAGCGTATGGCCTTGAAAGCTCTCCACCCTGCTGCCAATGCCGCCGTCGCCAGCAGGATAAGGCCAACGATGCCCGTATCGAAGAGCGCGTGCAACTCTATGTTGGCGATCCAGGAGCCTCCTTCGGGCGGTGGTGGATACACCAGGGGGAAGGCCCCCGCTCCCCACCCCAATAGAGGCCGTTTCAGCCACCCATCGAACGCATCGGTGAACACCCGCAACCTTCCCGCCAGCGATGGCGCTTGACCTGGGTCCCCCAGCACCTCCTCGATGCGATTGGCGGCTGCCGAGCTTTGCCCCACCGGCTCGGGCGTGGCGGTTGGCGATGCGGCCCCGCCCGTGGTGGTAGGGCGCGCGCCGGGGGTCGGTTTTGCCTGCGTTCCGGCTGTTGTTTTGCTGCCGAACAGGTTCTCGCGCACCATATCGTCGATCTGCGCTGGCGTGAGGTCCCAGGGTCTGCCCATCTGCCATTGGGGAGCGGGCAGCGACAGCCCCACCCCCAGCCCGACAGCCCCGCCCACCAGCGAAGGCAACAGCATACTGGCGGCGATAACGCGTGCCCCGGCCAGCCGCAGCCTCCATGCAACGATTGCCATCAGCGCGATAAGCGGCGGGCCGATCAGCCATACGGTGCGCGTCATGCTCAACATCACCCCGCACATCCCCAGCCCCACCGCTACATAAAGCACCGGGAGCGGCAGGCGATTGATATCATAGGTTGCCCCACCCCTCAACCGGATCAGCACCAGAATGGAGGCAAGCGTGCATTCCGCCAGTGCAAAACTGCCGAAGATATTCGGCTCCCACAACAGACTTTGCACCTTCGGAGTGACCACGAAAATATCGTTGTTGTAGAACCTCTCCAAGAGAATCCCGAAGTTAGGGCCTATCAACTGGAACAGGAACGCACTCAGCAGCCCCAGCAGCGCGATTGCGGCCCCCGCCCCCACAAACGTCACTACAGCCCATTCCAGCGCTGCCCCCGGCCTGATCAGCAGGCGAGCCGCCACGTAGATCGCCATCAAACCGGCCAGTATCGCCACGTACTTGAGACTATCTTTGGTGTCGGGCGAGAACAAGAGTGACGATACCAGGTTGACCGCCAGCCACACGCCCAGGCATATATCCACCAGGCCGACCAGGCGTAGCGCGCTTCTCCCCTGCCTCAGCAGCGCCAGCGCCGCCGCCACGCCCCCGATAATGAATTCGAGCCGCAGGTTGAACCCGCCCACCGGCACGCCGAGCCTGTCGGTCGCTACCCCCAGCACAAGGAGGGCGATCCATACGGCGGTGGCTCTGTCCAGCGCGGCTCCGCGCCCCGTAGCGACATCCGGCTCTGCCGTTGCGGTTGCCCGCCTTCCGGCCGTCACCTGCGCATCGTCAATAGTGCGAGTGGTAGTGCTCACCTTTGAAGTGTAGGGTCTCGGTTGGTGGCTGTCAAGCGCCACAGCGCGGCCACCAGCGCCAGCATGGCCCAGAAGAGCACGCCCGGCTTGGATACCATCACCACCGTATCGAACAATCCGTGTACGAACGATGCCAGCAAGGCGGCGGCGATGCCCGCCACCAGCGCCGCCTCCACACCCACCAGGCCCACACCTCCCTCCTTCCTCCACAACCGGGTCAGCATCAAAGCAGCCGCCAGCCACACCGCCAGGTAGCCCCCCAGCCCCGGCAACCCCAGGTCGAGCGCGGCCTGCAAAAGCTGGTTGTGCGCGTGGCCTATATCATACGTGTTCGGCACCGAGGGCGCGGGATAGCGCGTCGGTAGTAGCTCACGAAAAGCGTCCAGCCCGATCCCCGTGATAGGGTAGTCGCGGATGCCGTGAAGGGCGCTCTGCCACACATCCCGCCGCACCGCGAAATTGTCATCGACTGTTATAGACCCTGTGGTGTCTATCTTCTGTGTCGGGTCCGAGTCCCACCATTCCACCAGCACCGCCCCCAGCAACACCACCCCGATCACCCCCGCCACTGCCACCGCCGGGCGGGTGCGGGGCCAGCGCAGCCACGCCAGCAGACCTATCCCCGCCGCCAACCCCACCAGCGCCCCCCTCGACTGCGTAAGCGCCAGCGTACCCCCGGTCAGGGTGAGCATGACAACCTGCACTCTGCGATCTCGCAGGGCGGCCCGCAGCCGGTTCGACCGACCTTGCTCCTCGTTCCTGGCAAGCAGCAGGGCAAGCAATGGCATCACCACCCACAGCAGCGCGCCAGCCACAATATTGGGTTGGAATCCAGTGTTGTTCCTGGCAAGCCCCTGCGCGACCTGCGGGAACCATTGGGCGATGTCGCTGAGCACCGGCAACCTGTACTGCCAGGCCGTGCCGAGCAACGCCACCACCGCCATCAGACTGCCCGCCGCCAGGTACGCCAGGGTCGCCACCTCCAACCGCCCGCCCCTATCCACCCACGCCACCACCGCGTAGTACAAAGCGACGCTGTACACCAGGAACTCCGCCCTGCCCACGCTCCAATCCATGTCGGGCGATACGAGCATCCCCACCAGGATCATGGCACACATGATCGCCAGCGGCCAATCGAGCGGGGTGCGCGGCAAAAAGAACCCCAGCGCCAGCCTGCGCCACTCCCACAGCAGCAGGATGACCGCCACCCCCGCCACCGTAAACACCGATGGAAAGAGAAAGAGCGGGCTGAGGACTATGAGGATAGGCACTTCGACTGTGCGGACGATGCGGCCCCGCTCCGCAAGCGGAGCCTTGGCCCCCGCGCCCACCGTCAAGGCTGGCCGCCACCGCCCTACGCTGGCCCTCGCGACCGCATATGCCGCCGCGATCACCATAAGCGCGACCAGGATACCTACCAGCCACTCGATCATGTTGCTTACCGGCCCCTGGCCTCTACCAGCCTGTAGAAAAGCCTCAGGTAGTCTTCCGTGATCGAGTCCCATGAGTAATGCGCGCGTGCATAGGCGCTCGCTCGCGCCCTGTAATCCTCAACCATCGCCGGGTTATCGATCAGCCCCTGGAGCACCGCGCGCAGCCCTTCCGCGCCCGCTTTCCCCCTGTACATCAGCCCCGCGTTGCCCAAAGTTTCCTTATTCTCCGGCGTATCGTAGGCCACCACGCAGTTGCCCGACGCCATCGCCTCCAGCAAAGCGGGGTGCGTGCCGCTGGCCGACGACGTGCCAGCGAACAGATAAGCGTTGCTCAATATCTCGCGGTAGCCGTCCCCGTGTATATAGCCCGTGAAGATCGTATCGTCGTCGGCGAGCGATTTGATCCTCGCTATGTAATCGCTCGCGTAAGAGGAGTCCCCCATGATCGCGAGTTTCATCCCGCTCGCACCGGTCAGCCCCTGGAAGGCCGGTATCAGGTGATCCAGGTGGTTCTCCGGCACGATCCGCCCCACGAACAGCACGTATTTGCGAGGCTCCAACCCCCAGCGGTGCAGATGCTCGCCGGGCGGCAGCGGCTCCACGTCCGACCCGTAGGCGATATAGTGGACCCGCGCCCCGTACCGCTCCCTGTAGAACCGTTGCACCACCCTGGAGTTTGTCAGGGTGGCCGTGGGCAGCATCGTGGACAGTCGTTCCGCCATCCGGATGTACATCTTCGCGAAGCCGGGCCACTTCTCCCGCTTCCAATCGAGGCCGTCCACGTTCAGCACCGTGCGTTTGCCCGCCAGCCTCGGTATCCATGTCACCGGGCTGTTCCCCGCGATAAAATACAGGCACACGTCGTAGGGCCGGAACATCGCGTCCAGCGAGCAAAGCGCGGTGTGCACCAGCGTATCCAGGTACTTGTTCTCGATTGTAGGCACCGAGATCAACCTTATACCCCGGTACTCCTTCAAGCCGGGGTCAACGAAATGCTTCCGGCAGTACACCGTCACGCAATGCCCCTGCTCCACAAGCCTCGACCCCATCTGTTCGGCGCACCTCTCGAAACCGCCGTATACGCTGGGCACACCGCGCGTGCCCAGCATCGCTATACGTAAGCGACGCCGGTTCTTAATCGTGGGGGTCCTGGTTTGCGAAGGGTGGACGAGGGAGGTCGTCGTTTCTTGCGGTTTGTTTTTCATGATCTATTGGTCAGCCTGTATAGGAGCTTCATTGTCTTCAATTATAATGGACGGCATGAAACTTCTCACCGCCGTGGAAACAGCCAGCCTGCTCCCTTATAACGGCATGGCCCGCGCCCTGGCCGGTGTCATGCGCGACCGCGCCGCCGGGCGCGCCAATGCGCCTGCCCGCATGTCTGTTCCGCTGGCAAACGAAGGCGTGCTCCTCCTTATGCCAGCCGCCGACGAGCACCTTGCGATCACCAAGCTGGTGACTGTGCACACGGCCAACAGCCTTGCCGCAACAGGAACCATTTTACCCGTAGTGCAGGCCGAGGTGCTGGTGATGGACGCCGCCACGGGCAGGCGGCTTGCCATCCTCAACGGCGAAGTGGTCACAGGGCGGCGCACCTCCGCCCTCTCGCTCCTGGCGGCCCAAAAGCTGGCCCCCAATCCCTCAGGCCCCTTGCTGGTGGCAGGCGCTGGCACTCAGGCTCGCTATCACATCGAGGCTTTCGTGGAAGGTCTGGAAGTCCGCGAAATCTACATCCATTCGCGCACCCGCCAGCGCGCCGAGCAACTGGCCTCTTACGCCCGCTCGCTGCCGGATGGCGTCACGGCCTCCGTGGTTTCAAACCCGCTCCAGGTGCTTGACCGTGCCACCCTCATAGTCACCGCCACCACCGCCACAGCCCCAGTAATCCCTGGTGAGGGCACCACCATACGCGACGATGCCTTCGTAGCAGCCGTCGGCGCGTTCACTCCGCAGATGGCCGAGCTTCCAGCATCTCTCATCAACCGCTCACAGGTATACGTTGATACCCTTGACGGCACAAAGGCAGGCGCGGGCGACCTCATCCTGGCGCGTGTAGATTGGTCCCGCGTAATAGAATTACAGGATGCTCTCGAAGGCCCGAAACCAACCGGCGGCCCCGTAATCTTCAAGAGCGTGGGCCACGCCCTCTGGGACCTGGCTGCCGCCCGCCTTGCCTGCCATGAGTTGTACGAAACCTCATAAGCCAAGCATCTCGCACAGCCTGTCGGCGTTATAGATCGCGTGGCAGCCGGGGTCATTGTTGAAATACACGTACACGTCGCACCCTTCGCTTGAATACTCCTTTATGCGGTCTGCCCAATATCGCAGCTCGCCTTCGCTGAGGCCGACGCCGTGCATCCCGCCATGCACCCTGATATAGCCATGCACCCTGATATAGCGGAAAGGTCCGGCGTCCGGCACCTCCTCCGGCGTGTGGTGCCCGCCAACGGCCCGCACCAGCGCGCACCCCTTCTCATCAAGCAAATCAAGTATCTCCCAAATCAAGTATCTCCGGCGAGTACCACGAATCGTCGCGGAACTCAATTGCTGCCCGCACCTCACCGGGTAGCACCGAAAGAAAGTCGCGCAGCCGCTCTTTGTCCGCCTTCATCCCAGGCGGCAACTGAAATAGCACAGGTCCCCGGTGCTTCCCCAACCCCGCTGCCGCCTTCAGCAGCCTATCCAGCGGCTCCTCTGGCGAGCGCAGCCGCTTTAAGTGCGTCAGGTATCTGCTGGCCTTCACCGCGAACACAAAATCGGGCCTGAAACGTACCTCATCTGCCCAGGCCTTGAAGTTCGCCCGTGTAGGGAGCCTGTAAAAACTCCGGTTGATCTCGACCGTGGGATAGCGCCGCGCAAAGTACCCCAGCCACTCATCCCCCTTGAGGTCGCACGGCTAAAAGCACCCCGACCAGTGCTTGTAAACCCATCCCGAAGTTCCAATCAGGATCAACGCAAAGCCCCCTTTGCGTATAATACGGACGAGTAGTCGGTAGTCGGTAGTCGGAGGACAATGGACCGAGGCAACCAGGAACCAGGAACCAGGAACCAGGAACCAGGAACCAGGAACCAGGAACCAGGAACTCGGAACTCGGAACTCCCCAACAAGAGGCACAAACTATGCCATCAATCCCCACCGGCGATATTGAACAATTCGATGCCATAGTGATCGGCGCGGGGCAGAGCGGCGGACCGCTTGCTTCTGCTATGGCGCGTGCGGGACGCCGCACCGCCATCATCGAGCGCGATTCCGTGGGCGGAACCTGCATCAACTACGGTTGCACCCCCACCAAAACTATGGTCGCCAGCGCCCGCGTTGCCTACATGGCTCGCCGTGCCTCCGATTACGGGGTGCACACGGGCCGGGTGTCGGTCGATATGGAGAAGGTGCGCGCCCGCAAGCGCGACATGGTCGAGAGCTTCCGCGCCTCCACCGAGCGCCGCATCGTATCCACCCCTGGCCTTGAGCTGATCTACGGTGAGGCCTCCTTCACCGGTCCCAAAACATTGCAGATAGCGCTCAAAGATGGCGGCGCGCGCCGGATGCGTGCCGACCTGATCTTCATCAACACCGGGGCCACCCCCGCGGTTCCCCCGCTGCCTGGCCTCGAAACTGTGCCCTACTTGAACTCCACCACGATTATGGAGCTTGACATAATCCCTCGCCACCTGATCGTGCTCGGTGGCGGCTATACCGGCCTGGAGTTCGGCCAGATGTTCAGGCGCTTCGGCAGCCGCGTCACCATCATACAGCGAAGCGACCGCCTGATCGGGCGCGAGGACAAGGACGTAACCGGCGCGGTGGCCCAGATCCTCCAGGAGGACGGCATTGACATCCTGCTTAACACATCCGCCGTGCGCGTCACCCCCTATGGAAATAGCCGTCTCAGGGTGACAGTGCAAACGAAGGGAGAGAAGGCGCGCGGCATCACCGGCACCCACCTGCTGGTAGCCACCGGGCGCGCCCCCAACTCAGGCAGGCTCAACCTGCCGCTGGCCGAGGTCGAAACCGACTCGCAAGGCCATATCCCCGTGAACGAAAAGCTGGAAACCAACGTGCCCGGCATCTACGCTTTGGGCGACGTGAACGGCGGGCCTGAGTTCACCCATATCTCATACGACGATTATCGCATCCTACGTACCAACCTCCTCAAGGGGGGCAACGCCAGCACCAAAGACCGCCTGGTCCCCTACACCGTCTTTATAGACCCGCAACTTGGCAGGGTTGGCCTCAGCGAGGACGAAGCCCGCCGCCAGGGCCTCAAGGTGCGCGTAGCCAAAATGCCGATGGACTACGTGGCCCGCGCCGTCGAAGTAGGCGAAGATCGCGGCTTCATGAAGGCCATCGTGGACGCCGATTCAGACCGCATCCTCGGCTGCGCGGTGCTCGGCATGGAGGGCGGCGAGCTGATGGCGATGCTTGAGATAGCCATCCTGGGCAAGATCCCCTACACCGTCCTGAAAGAAGCCATCTTCGCCCATCCCACCCTCGCCGAGTCTCTCAACAATCTGTTCGGGTCCTTCCAGTAATGATCGTCCTTTCCCATTACGAGGTGCGGCCTCTTCTGGACGATAGACAAAAGGCCCTGGACTATGGGCAGGCGGCGATTTCGCCCGACCTGGGCCTCTCCACAGTTTCGGTGAGCCTGGATACCGTAGGCATCACCTTCCCCACAGGCGAGACCCTTAGCTGGCACGCTCTCGATGAGATCGCCCGCTCCCATACCAAGTGCTTCTCCCTCGATAAAGATGGCGCTACCGAGATCCGCGTCTTTTCGGATGTTACGGGCCGCGTTTGCAGCCTCTACCCCACCGGGGGTGCGCCTACGATGGTGATCGGCGGCTTCCCCATGCACAGGATCAAGGGCACCGACCCCCACCGCGACACCCTCGAAAAAGTGCAGGCCATAGCCCCAATAGTTGGGCGCTTGCTCGATACCACCACCGGTCTCGGCTACACCGCCATCGAAGCCGCCCGCACCCCCACCTCCCAGGCCGTAACCACCGTAGAATTAGACCCCGCCTCCCTCGAGGTGGCCAGCCAAAACCCCTGGTCCCAGGAGCTTTTCGCCAACCCCAAGATCAACCAGCTTGTGGGCGATAGCTATGACCTGATCCGCACCTTCCCCGACAACTCTTTCGCCCGCATAATCCACGACCCGCCCACCTTCAGCCTGGCTGGCGACCTCTATTCGGGCGAGTTCTACCGCCAGTGCTATCGCGTGCTGGCGAGCGGTGGCCGCCTCTTCCACTACATAGGCAACCTCGAAAGCGGCGCTGGCAATCAGATAAGCCGGGGCGCGATCCGCCGCCTCAAAGAGGCAGGCTTCGCCCGCGTAGTGCCCAGGCAGCAGGCCTTCGGGGTAGTAGCTTTCAAATAGATCTCCGGCATACGGAGGAACGAAAAAGCATGAAATACCCACAGACTAATTCTTGTTACCTTCGTGCCCTTCGACTTCCTCCGCTTCTTCGTGTACCGGTCCTGGAAGCTTGTTAGCCCAACTCCTATAGGTTATGCTTAAGCCCATGAACAGAGAGCTAATGGACCTGATGGTCTACTCGCCTGAAGTGGCGGCGGCGCTCAATATGCACCGCCCGCCGGTGGCCCTCGAATCTACCGTGATCGCGCATGGCCTTCCTCACCCCCTCAACCTGGAAGTGGCCTACAACATGGAGGCGCGCATTCGTGATGGCGGAGCCGTCCCTGCCACCATCGCCATCCTCGACGGCAAAATACACGTGGGCCTCACTCCCGACGAGCTTGAGCGCATCGGCACCGCCCACGATATCGCCAAAGCCAGCCTGCGCGACCTCCCCATCCTCCTTGCTCGCGGCGGCAACGGGGCCACCACCGTCTCCTCCACAGCCCACCTCGCCCACCTCGCCGGCATACGGGTCTTCGCCACAGGCGGCATCGGGGGTGTGCATCGCGGCTGGGAGAGCACCCTCGATATCTCAGCCGATCTCCCCGCTCTCGCCCACACCCCCGTCCTCACCATCTGCGCCGGGGCCAAATCTGTGCTCGACCTCCCCGCCACCCTCGAATGGCTAGAAACCCACGGCGTGCCCGTCCTCGGCTACGGCACCAATCACTTCCCCGCCTTCTACACCCGCTCCACCGACCCGCCTCTCCCCGTAGATGCCCGCGTGGACTCCCCATCCGAGGTCGCAGCGATCTACAAGATGCGCCTCCGCCTGGGGTTCGAGGGCGGCATTCTCCTCTGCCAGCCTTTGCCGGAGGAGGTTGCGCTGGACAACTCCCTTGTAGAGCGTGCCATTCGTTCCGCCCTCCAACAGGCCACCGAGCAGGCCATCAAAGGTCGCGCCGTCACCCCTTTCCTCCTGAGCGCCCTCTCCCGCGCCACCGAAGGCCGCTCCCTTCAAGCCAACCAGGCTCTTCTCGAAAATAACGCTTCCCTGGCCGCCCTCATAAGCGAGGCGGTCACCTCAACCCGCTATGTCTGACAAGCGATCCGCACGCGAAGTGGTACAGGTGAGTGCCTCCAATTCACCTTCAGACCGGATTGCCGTCTATCTAGAAATCGGCAAGAAGCGCACCCTGGCGGGCGCTCTCGACTGGCCCGGCTGGTGCCGGGGTGGGCGCGACGAGGAAACGGCTTTGCACACCCTCCTTGATTATGCCCCGCGCTATGAGCGTGTACTCCACGCCGCAGGGATCGCCTTCCACCCTCCACCGGATATTGCCGCCCTCACCGTGGCCGAGCGACTCGAAGGCAACACCACCACCGATTTTGGCGCGCCCAACGTCCCCCCTCTGGCCGATACCGCGCCTGTAGACGACGCCGAATTACAACGCTTGCAAAGACTTATGAAAGCGTGCTGGCAGGCGCTCGACGCCGCCTCGCAGGCTGCCTACGGCAAAGAGCTGCGCAAAGGGCCGCGAGGCGGAGGGCGCGACCTGTACGACATCGTCCGGCATGTGATGGATGCCGAGTCCGGCTACCTGGCGCGCCTCGGCGCGAAACTCTCCCCTCATGGATATAAGGACCACTCGGAGCAAAGGCGTGAGTTCATTCTGGACGCCCTGGCTGCGGCGGCTCGCGGCGAGTTCCCCGCGCAGGGGCCGCGTGGGGGCGCTCGCTGGACCCTTCGCTGCTTCGTGCGCCGCGCCGCCTGGCACATACTCGACCACGCCTGGGAGATCGAGGACCGCATAATATGAACATCCTCTCCCTCGGCGATCTCCTGCTCGATGTCGTAATTCGCTACGACCCCTCCACCGGCGAGGCCGACGCTGGCGCAGACGCAGTCCAGCTATGGCCGGGCGGCTCGGCTGCCAATTTCGCGGTGTGGGCCGCCAGGGGCGGGGCCAGCGTCGGCTTCATCAGCAGGGTGGGCCGCGACTGGTCGGGTGATATGCTCATGCGCTCGCTGGAAGTCGAGCACGTGACCCCATACGTGCGCATCATCGACGGCACCGCCACCGGCCGGGTGCTGGTGATGGTGGACCCCGCTGGCGTGCGCCGGATGTGGTCCTATCCCGGCGCTAGCGCCTCCATCGCCGCCGACGACCTAGACCCGGCCTGGTTCCGCGACCTCTCCGCCTTCCACCTGACCGGCTACTCGCTCCTGCGCGATGGCCCTCGCGATGCTGCCCTCCGTGCCCTGGAGCGTGCCAGGGTCAGCGGCCCCACTCTCTGTACCCTCGACCCCAACCCTCCCCACCTCATCGTTGACTTCGGTCCTGCCCGCTATCGCGATCTCTTGCGCGACCTGCAATTCCATGCCATCTTCCCCAACCTCGAAGAAGGCCATCTCCTCTCAGGTGAAACCGACCCCCAGCGAATCGCGGCCAACCTCCTTGAGATCGCTCCTCTGGTAGTGCTCACCATGGGAGCGAGCGGCTGCCTTGTAGCCGACCGGGGCGACTCCTTCTTCCGGCCACCCGCCACGAACCCCGCCCCCCAGTTTGTGAAAGTCGACGCCTACGCAGTCGAGCAAGTGGTCGATACCACGGGCGCGGGCGATGCCTTCGCGGCGGCCTTTGTGCTAGAATACCTTCGTACCCACGATCCCCAGGCCGCGGCCCAATCCGCCAATCGCCAGGCCGCGGAAGTAGTAACCAGCCTGGGCGCACGCTGACCCCACCGGCCAACCAATAAGCAACAAGCAATACCAGGAGCCTCAGACCTCAACCCAAGAAATCTCAAAGAACCCTTCGTGCCCTTCGCCCGACTTCGCCCCTTCGTGTACAAGAAAACCCAAACCGCAATACGCAATACGCAGTAAATACCCCCCATGCCCCCCAACGACCCCATCACAACCGAACAATCACCCAGCCGAGGCCACACCCGCAGGCCACCCCTCGCCGAGATCAACTCATGGGAGTTATGGCAGGCGTGGCGGCGAGGCGAGCGCGCTCTCGTTCTCCCCTGGCTTGGCCTCCTCGCCGGCTTCTCGGTGGTGCTTTCGGCCATGTACTCCTTCTTCTTCGTTTCAAGCGTCCTCAGCCAGGACACAATTGCACCCATCGCCCTGCTTGTGGTTTACGTCGGCTTCCTCTTCTGGGTGTGGCGTCGCATATCGCCCAGGCGTGGTTTCGCGCTCGCCGTCGTTGGCGCGATGGTAGCCGTGTCGACCCTCGCCTTCGGCCTCTGGTTCGCCGCCTACTGGCTGCTCAACTGGAACATCTGGGCAGGCATATTCGGGACCGCCATCCTCGGCCTGCTCGGTCTGGCAATCGCCCTCCCCGGCCTCAACACAATGGCCGCCAACCAACAGCCCACAGCCAGTAACAAGCAGTAAGCAGTAAGCAGTAAGCAATACGCAGTACGCAACACGCAATACGCAATACGCAGTACGCAGTACGTAGTACGTAGTACGCAATACCAATAATCCTTCGTACCCTTTGCCCTCCTTCGCTTCTTCGTGTACAAGAAACCCAAACCATAATGCGCAACACTCCAAGGAGCACAATGCAGAGCCTACTTCAATGCATCCCCAACTTCAGCGAGGGCCAGCGCAAAGATGTGATCGACAAGGTCGCCGGTGCCGTGCGCTCGGTTGAGGGCGTGCGCCTGCTCGATATCTCCCCCAACGCCGACCACAACCGCACCGTCCTTACCTTCGTGGGGCCTCCCGATGCCGTTGCCGAAGCCGCATTCGCCGCCACCGCCAGGGCGGTCGAATTGATCGATATGGAGCAACATAAGGGCGAGCACCCCCGTATCGGCGCTATGGATGTGGTGCCCTTCGTGCCGATCTCCGGCATAACCATGGAGGATGCCGTGAAGGTCGCCAACCGGGTGGGCAAGCGGATCGCGGACGAGCTTGGAGTGCCTGTCTATCTCTATTCGGCGGCGGCCGCCACCCCTGCCCGCAAGCGTCTGCCTGATGTGCGCCAGGGTCAGTACGAGGGGCTGAAAGAGAGCATTACCCGTCCTGATCGCAAGCCCGATTACGGCGACTCAATGCTGCACCCAACCGCCGGGGCCACCGCCGTAGGTGCTCGTCCTCCCCTGATCGCTTTCAACGTGAACCTGGGCACTCCCAACCTGCAAATCGCGAAGGCCATAGCCAAAGGCGTGCGCGAGAGCAGTGGTGGCCTGATGAACGTCCAGGCCCTCGGCGTTGACCTCGCCGAACAGGGGATCGTGCAGGTTTCCATGAATCTGCTGGACTACACGAAAACCCCCATCCACCGCGCCTATGAGCTTGTGCGCCTGGAAGCCGAACGCTACGGCGTGCCCGTGGTCGCCAGCGAGATAGTCGGCCTCCTCCCCCTCGATGCCCTCCTCGGCGTCGCCGGCTTTTACCTTCGCCTGGACGGATTCAGCCGCAACCAGGTGCTGGAAGCTCGTTTGCTTGAAGAGGAATAAGATCTACCTGTAGGAGCGCTGTTATGCCGAATATTGGAGAAATGGCCCCCGACTTTGAATTGCTGGACGACGAGGGCAAAACCGTTAAACTATCCGATTTCCGAGGTAAGAGAGTTGTCCTCTACTTCTACCCTGCGGACTTCACAAGCGGTTGCGAGCTTCAAGCCTGTAAGTTCCGCGACGGCTACCCCCAGATCGAGGATGCAAATGCGGTAGTTCTCGGAGTCAGCCCCGACACCATCGATAGCCACCGCAGGTTCCGCGAGGCTCACAACCTCCCCTTCCACCTACTCGTAGATAGCGACCGTTCCCTGGCGAATGCCTGGGGCAACACAAGTACAGTCACCCGCGAAGATGGCAGCGAAGCCGCACGCTACGTGCGCGGCCAGTACATTATTGACGAGGATGGCAGGCTCATCGCCGCCCAATCCCCTGTGCAAGCTCCCCAAAGCCTGCGGATGGCCCTGGAGGGCCTGGGGATAGAACAGGAGAGCACATAAGATAATTACTTGCACACCCACCGTATTCCACGGATAGTATACAATATGCGTATGCCGGACGAATACTTGACCCGCGCCGTGGCAAAAGGCAACCCCACGATGAAGATCGCCTTACAGGTGCGGCCTTATGCTGCCCTGGTGCAAGCCACGCGGACTTCGCTGCCGGACGACACCTTTGGGGCGCTGATCGGCCCAACCCCGGGTTTCCACTTCCCGACGCAAGGGTTCCAGCACCCCAAGCGCGGCGGATGGGTCACCCTGGGCGACAAGCACATGTGCCTGGCTGAGCGGGAGTTCATATTGCTCGGCCAGTTGAGCGGCTGCGTCTACCTGGCCCTGCTGAATCAGGGTCAAGACCTGGACGGCGGCAATCGCCGGCAGCCGCCAGGTGAAGTTCCTCTCGCATGCAGACTGTTGCGCCTGCGCCAACATTGCTGCTGCCCCACTTACATCGCTAGATGGCCTAAACCCAAGTCGGCACAGTCGCTCGATCCCCTGTGGGTGAGCCAAAAGGGCGGGGCCTTGACTACATCAGCAATGGGCATGGGCGTAGCGGGGGCTGATGGCCGAACTTGTTAAGGCGGCAGGCAAGCTAGTTGCACGCGAGACCACAGCTCATTCTATGCGCCACACCTTTGCGCGTAGCTATCTGTCTCAATACCCGGAGATCTGGTTGGTCTAGCAACATTGCTCGGACACAGCTCCCTTGATACGACCCGCCTCTACAGCCAACCCGCCGTGTCGCAACTGGCAGTGCGTGTCGAAAGGCTCTCCCTCAATGCCTAATCAAGATGACAAAGCTAAGGAAGGCAACGAAGGTGGCAGCGGCAGATCAGGCCTTGATCGAAGTGGCCGGAACGCACTTCTGCACAAGGTCTAAAAGCTCCTCAATTGCGAAGGGCTTGGGCAAGAAGGCCTTTGGCTTGAACTGCTGCAGGCGCTTCTCATCAGGCGTGAAGCCGGAAATCACAATTATCGGTACATCGCTGGTTACCGACTCCAGCCAATCAGCGACGTTCCAGCCTGTGGCATCGGGCAAGTTGATGTCGAGCACCATCAGGTTGGGCTTGATCGTCATTTTGTCAATAGCCTCACGAAAATTGCCTGCTTGAAATACCATGTAGCCTGCTGCCTGAAGGCCGCGAGCGATCATACTGCGAAGATCGGCATCGTCTTCCACCAATAAAATGAAAGGTTGTTGAGAGATCATATCAAACTCCTTGTGGTAGCTAGTGGCTCAAGGTTCAACCCTCAAGTTTCCAGGTTCGAGGTAGCGGTAACCAGGTCGGATCTTGAACCCTGCTCGTTTGCTTGTACAGGCAAGGTAAAGGCAAATACTGCCCCGCCGCCAGGTTGGTTGGCTGCGCTTACCTGCCCGCCGTGAGCTTCAATTATGCCTTTGACGATTGCCAGCCCCAGGCCCCAACCTCTCGTGCCAATTGTGCCAATCGAACTGCCCTCACTGATTGCACTTGCGCTACCCGCATTACCAGCATTACCTGCTCCGTCTAAGCTTCCAGATCTGGGTGCCTTACCGGCTGTGATACGGTAGAAGCGCTCGAACATATGGGGTAGGCTCTCGCGTGGGATGCCCGGCCCTTCGTCGGCAACCTGCACCTCCACGACCCCATCTCCGATGAGCGGGGTGCCCTCTGGGCCGAAGGACGAAGGACGGAGACCTATCGTCCTCCGGTAGTGAGCACTCAGATGAACAGGGGTACCAGGAGGCGTATATCTGGCAGCGTTCTCCAGCAGGTTCGTCAACACTTCGTCTATCTCCACGGCGTCCATCGGCACCGGAGGAAGAGTGGGATCTAGCTTGGTATCCACCGGATGTTCCGAGAGTACCGGTCGGAGACGCTCAACCACCGTTTCGATGACGTCGCCTATCTGATGCAGCTCTTTGTTCAGCCTTAGATGCCCCTGCTCTATACGAGACATGTCGAGCAGATTACTCACCAAATGATTGATATGGTCTACCTGTGCCGGAATGACCTGCAGGATCTCCCGCCTGTCCTCATTGCTCCACGACAGGCGAGGATCGAGCAGGTTGGTGGCAGCCGTCTTTATCGTCGTGAGGGGCGTGCGCAGGTCGTGGGCTACAGCCGATAGGAGCGCCACCCGCAAAGCATCCGTCCGACGCAGCACCTCAGCCTGAACCGCTGCCTGCTGGCCGCGGCGCGCTTCCTCGGCTTCGCGGCGCAGACCCGCCACCAGTTGGCTGGTGAGAATAGCCATCCCCAGCAAGACAATCAGGGCCAGCACATCCTGAAACGAGGCCACTGTAAAGGTGAAGCGAGGCTCTGTGAAGAAGAAGTTCGCAGTCAGGAACGACAGCAGAGAGGCCAGCATACCCTGACCCAGCCCCCAGCCTACCGCCACGCCAACCACAACCAGCAGGTAGACCAAATTGACCGTGCCTAGATTGACAACCGGCTGAGCTACCCAAAGTACGGCTGTAGCAATGGCCACTCCTATCACCGCTACGACATAGCCAAGCGGTCCGTACCAGGGTGGACGCCTGGTCGGGCGGAAAGGTAGCGCAACAAAATCCCTCATCATTACTCATCTGCTTCCTGGTTTACTGATTTCTTGGTTTCCTAACTTTCTCGCTCGTCCGTTGCGGGTCTGTTCACTCTCCCTTTGGTAGCGGGGCTAACCAGGTGTATATCCTGGGTTACCAGGCCTGCCAGTTGCTGGGGCAGCGATGGTCTGAATAGGCTTTTCCAGGGACCGCGCTGTGACTTACCCACCACAATCTGGGTGATATGCCGCTCGCGAGCCAGGCGAGCCAGCGTTGCGGCCACGTCGTTACCTTCGACAACCATTGCTTCGGCACCGAGGTCTTCGGCCAGCTCCAGGTTGGCATTGAGACTGGCCTCCTGTTCCGGCGTCAGCGGCTTGGAGGGTTCGCGCACAAAGGCAGCAATCAGCGGAGCTTTCAGACCGCGAGCCAGGTTCCAGCCGCGCCGGATCAGGTCTTTGCCGAACGGGTGGCAACTGACAGCTACCATAATCCGTTCGCTGGCGGCCCACGCGTCCTGGATTGCGTGCTCGGCCATATAGCGTTCGAGGGCGGTGTCCACGTTCTCTGCAGTCCGGCGCAGGGCCAGCTCGCGCAGCGCAGTCAGGTTACCCTTCCTGAAGAAGTTTTGCAGGGCCATGCGCGCCTGCGCAGGCGGGTAGATGTTACCTTCCTTCATGCGCCGGTGCATCTCGTCGACGGAGACATCCACCAGCGACACCTCGTCCGCGCGGTCAACGATCCAATCGGGTACCGTTTCTCGAACACCCACGCCTGTTATGGTCTCGACGGTCGTATGAAGGCTTTCTATATGTTGCACGTTCATGGTGGTCCACACGTCAACGCCTGCGTGGAGCAAATCCACAACATCCTCGTAGCGCTTCCTGTGCTTTGAGCCTGGGACGTTTGTGTGAGCCAGTTCATCCACCAGAGCCACCTTGGGGCACCGAGCCATAACCGCTTCGGTGTCCAGCTCCTCTAACACCACGCCCTGGTACTCGATGCGCTTGCGCGGTACTATCTCCAGGTCGCCAATCTGGGCTGCGGTCTGGAGGCGGCCATATGTTTCGACGAAGCCGATCACTATGTCCGTGCCCTTGGCCTTCTCCTCGCGCGCTTCGATCAGCATCTCATAAGTCTTGCCCACGCCGGGAGCGGCTCCCAGGAAAATGCGCAGGCGGCCATCCCCAGGCGAGGTGCTGGGTGGTGCAACCTCCTCCTGCTCCTCCAGGAGGCGGGCCAGCATCGTTTCGGGAGTTGGTCGCTCCGGCTCGCGCTCGTAAAATGAATCGCTCATGTGGTTGGTGCTCAGTCCAGGTGGTTGGTAGCTCTTCGCTGCCACCAACCATTATCCATTAGCCAGTGGCGGCTCGCTAGTGGCTGCGAGCCGCCCTAATCGCCTCGAAAGCGGCTATTATCATGGAGGCAGCTTCCTCCAGAGTCACCCTGCTCGTGTTTACCACCATGTCGTAGATCGCCGGATCATCCGGCATTACATTGTATAGATAGCGGTAGTAAGCTTCGCGGGCATAGTCCATCTCGGTAATACGACGTCGCACGTCCGCTTCGCTGATCTTCTCGCGCGCCATCACACGCTTCACCCGGATTGTGAAGTCGGCCACCAGGCGCAGGTTGAACACGTTCCTGTGCGAAAGCAGCGCCAAGTTGGCACCTCGCCCTACGATTATGACATTACCCTGGCGTGCAAGCTCGTCGAGCGTCTCGTCTACCGCCGTGATGTACTTCTCAGATTGCTCCCTGTAGACGCGCAGGTCCTGGAAACTGGGGCGCTGCTCGTACACCCTCTCGATCTTGGCGATGTCCAGGCCGCTACGCCCCGCCGCCATCGAGAGTAGATCTTCCTCTATCACTCGGAAGCCAAGCCGGTTGGACACCATCCGGGCAATTTCATTTGTGCCCGCCCCGTACTGGCGCGAGATCGTGATAACGTTGACATCAACCCGACCGGCGTTCGTATTGGCTGTGCCCATCTCTATTACCTCCCTCCCTGAAGCGCGTCCAGCGCCAGGTTCAACTTCAACACGTTCACACGAGGCTCGCCCAAGAAGCCCAGGTCGCGCCCTTCCGCATTCTGGTCTACTATCTTTTGCACGTCGGCCTCGCTCATGCCCCTGGCTTCCGCCACACGAGGCACCTGAAGCCTGGCGGCGGCGGGCGTAATGTGGGGGTCGAGGCCGCTTGCCGAGGCGGTCCCCAGATCGACCGGCACCGGCGCGCCGGGAGGCAACCCTTCCATGCTTCGTACGTAGTCGGCGGCTGCAACTGTGTTCGTCAGCACCAGCTTGGCGCTCGTGGAACCGAGGTTCGAGCCTCCTGAAACGCCCGGGTCGGTGTCACCCCCGGCTTCGCCTCTCGCCCATGAGAAGCCGTTCCCGGAAAACGTCCCACCTGCCGAGGGCCTTCCGTAGAAGTACTTGGTATCTGTGAACACCTGCCCCAGCAGCAGTGAGCCTATCGGCTGCCCTTTGCTGTCGTAGGCGATACTTCCGTTTGCCTGTGAAGGGAATGTCACCTGCGCTATCCCTGTCACCACCAGCGGATACATAATGCCTGTGATAAGCGTCATCATCAACACCATTCCCAATCCAACCAGCAACTGCCTTCCAATGTTCAGCCCGTCCTCGACGGCCTCATCGGGTGGGTTGAGACGCGTAGTCTCTGTGTGAGGCGGCTCTGTTATGGCGCGCCCATCTCCTGTAACGCGGGTTTTAAATTCGCTGATCATTCTTTCTTGCTCCTCGCTGCTAATCCCAGGTTCCAAGTTCAATGTTCAAACGAAAAACTCGGGACCTGGAACCTGGAACCTGGAACCTGGAACCTGGAACCTGGAACTCGCATCATGTCCCCAGTCCGAACAGGTTCACGATTACATCTATGATTTTGATCCCTATGAAGGGGGCGATTATCCCGCCAATGCCGTAGATCAAGATGTTACGTCGGAGAATATCGGCGGCGGGCATAGCCCTGTATGGCACACCGCGCAGCGCCAGTGGTATCAGTAACACGATGATCAGGGCGTTGAAGATGATGGCGCTCAAGATGGCTGTGCCGGGGTTGAGGAACATGATATTGAGCGCGTTCAGTTCCGGATACGTCACGGAGAAGGCCGCCGGGATGATGGCGAAATACTTCGCCACGTCGTTGGCTATCGAGAAAGTTGTCAGCGAGCCACGGGTCATCAGCAGCTGCTTGCCTATCTGCACTATGTCCAGCAGCTTGGTGGGGTCCGAGTCGAGGTCGACCATGTTGCCCGCCTCTTTGGCCGCCGATGTGCCACTGTTCATGGCCACCGCCACGTCGGCCTGCGCCAGGGCAGGGGCGTCGTTTGTGCCGTCGCCCGTCATCGCCACCAGGCGGCCCTCGGTCTGCTGTTCCTTGATGATACGAATTTTGTCCTCCGGTTTGGCCTGCGCCACGAAGTCGTCAACTCCTGCCTCTCGCGCTATGGTGGCTGCCGTTAGCTGGTTATCGCCTGTGATCATGATGGTGCGTATGCCAATCCGGCGCAGGTCCTCGAACCGCTCGCGTATGCCCGGTTTGACGGTATCTTTCAGATAGACAACCCCAAGCACATCGCCGTTGTTGGCGACTGCCAGTGGTGTTCCGCCTTCGCCTCCCACAAAGTCAGCTATATCCTGTAGATCGGGAGGCACGCTTTTGACCTGGCGAGAGACCGAGTCGACAGCGCCCTTGATTATGCGTGTGCCCTCACGTCCTTCGTCCTGGAGGCTGCTGCCGCTTATGCGAGTCTCCGCGGTGAAAGGAATTAACTCGACCGTCGGGCCGAGCCATTCCGGCGGGGGCGTGTAGCCCATTCGCTCGGCCAGTGCCACGATCGACTTACCTTCGGGCGTGTCGTCGGCCACCGAGGCCAGCAGCGCGGCCTGCGCTAGCTCGTCACGGGTGCGGCCTTCCACAGGGATGAACTCCGAAGCCATGCGGTTGCCAAAGGTGATGGTGCCGGTCTTGTCCAGCAGCAGCACATCTACATCACCCGCCGCTTCCACCGCCCGCCCACTCATCGCCAGCACGTTCTGCTGCACGAGCCTGTCCATGCCCGCAATGCCGATGGCAGATAAGAGAGCGCCGATGGTCGTCGGGATAAGTGTGACCAGCAGCGCCACCAGAGTAATCACGGAGATATAAGAGTTGGAGTATGCGGCGAACGGGCCGAGTGTGACCACAACGATCAGGAATATGACCGTGAGGCCCACCAGCAAGATATTGAGCGCGATCTCGTTGGGTGTCTTCTGGCGGGCCGCACCCTCCACCAGGGCGATCATACGGTCGAGAAAGGTCTGGCCGGGGTCTGCGGTGATCCTGATCACGAGGGAGTCCGAGATAATCGTGGTTCCACCCGTAACGCTCGATGAGATGTCGGTGCCCGGCTCTTTTATCACGGGGGCGGACTCGCCTGTGATAGCGGCCTCGTTGACGTAGGC
The DNA here is from genome assembly GCA_963797095.1 of uncultured Chloroflexia bacterium. Classification (GTDB taxonomy): domain Bacteria; phylum Chloroflexota; class Chloroflexia; order QHBQ01; family JADMIH01; genus JADMIH01. The sequence goes on from CAWCNY010000003.1 coordinate 1,085,793, forward strand.
CACACCTTGCAGCACCTCGCCATCGGAAGGAATGAGGTCGCCCGCTTCTACGAGCACCAGGTCGCCCTTGCGTAGCTCTGAGGCCGGTATGATGGTAAAGGTGCGGGTCTCCTTGTTGGCCAGCTTCTTGGCCTGCGCGCCCACTTTGGTCTTGCGGAGGGTGTCGGCCTGGGCTTTCCCCCGCCCTTCGGCCAGTGCCTCGGCGAAGTTGGCGAAGATTACCGTCACCCACAGCCATAGGATTATCAGGGCGTTTACGATAACCGTTCTCAGGCCCGCACCGTCAACTATAAGCTTTACCAGTATCAGCGTGGTTAGCAAGCTCCCTACTTCCACCACAAACATTACAGGGTTGTATACGAGGTGGCGGGGATCGAGCTTCTTTATGCTGTCCCGCAGAGCCGGTCCCATAAGCTCGCGGGTGAAGAGCCGCTGCGGTCCCTTGCTCCTCTTCTCCGGTGTCGGAGCCTGTACCCTTTCCTGTTCCATTGTCCTTGCGTTAGTTGCCATCTATCTTCTCTCCATCATGCATGATCCATGTCAACGACCCATGGTCAACGACCCATGCGCAGCGCACAATTTGCCGCTATCGTCCGCCGTCCATCCTTCGCGAGCTCAGGACCCGTCGTCAGCGAACGGCCGTCACCACTTAATACGTCCTGCCAGCCAGCATCTGCAGGTGCTCCACGATTGGGCCGAGGGAGTATACAGGGAAGTATGTCAAAGCACCGACAATGATGATCACTCCTATCAGCAGCCCGATGAAGAGCGCACCGGTTGTGGGGAACGTACCTGCGGTAACAGCAGAACGCTTCTTCGATGCCAGCGACCCTGCCAGGGCCATCATCGGCACGATAAACCCGAACCTTCCCACGATCATCGCCAAACCTATCGTCAGGTTGTAGAAGGGAGTATTGGCGTTGAGGCCCGCGAAGGCCGAGCCGTTGTTGCCTGTGCCGGATGTGTAGCCATACAGTATCTCGGACAGTCCGTGCGGCCCCAGGTTATTGCGCGAGTCGAGCGCGCCTGGCCACATCGTCGCCAGGGCGGTGAAGCCCAGGATGGAGAGGGGCAACACGAGGATGCACAGCGTGACCATCTTCATGTCGTATGCCTGTATCTTCTTGCCCAGGTATTCGGGCGTGCGCCCCACCATCAGCCCGGCGATGAAAACCGCCAGCACCGCGAAGATCAACATCCCATAGAAGCCCGATCCCACCCCGCCGAAGATAATCTCTCCCAGGGCTATATTGGCGAGGGGCACAAGACCACCAATAGGCGTGAAGCTATCGTGCATGGCGATCACCGCGCCATTGGAGGCGTCCGTAGTTATCGTGGCATACTGGGCGCTCGTGTAGATGCCGAAGCGCACCTCCTTGCCCTCCATGTTGCCCCCTGCCTGCAGCGCGCTCACCGATTGGTCGAGGCCAGCGTGCTGGGTGAGCAGCGGGTTGCCGGCTTGCTCGGCCCAGGCTGAAATGATGACGCCCAAGAGAAAGACAATGGTCATAGCAAACCACAGTGCCCACCCCTGCTTCTGGTTGCCCACCATGCGTCCGAACATGTAGGTTAGAGCAGAGCCAATCGAGAAGATGGCGAGTATCTGAAGGAAGTTGGTGAGGCCGTTGGGGTTCTCGAATGGGTGGGCGCTGTTAGCGTTCAGGATGCCACCGCCGTTCGTGCCCAACTCCTTGATCGCCTCCTGAGAGGCGACCGGCGCGCCCACGATGGTTTGCACCCCTCCCTGCAATGTATGCACGGACGTATATGCGTTGAAGTTCTGGATCACTCCCTGGGACACGTACACAAGAGCAAGCACGATAGATATGGGGAGCAGGACATACAATATGCAGCGGGTCATATCGACCCAGAAGTTGCCCAGGGCTTTAGTCTCTTTGCGGGCAAAGCCACGCACCAGCACCACCGCCAGCACAATGCCGACAGCAGCCGATGTGAAGTTGTGCACCGCCAGACCAGCCATGTTAGTCAGGTAGGCCATCGTAGTTTCAGGCACATAGCCCTGCCAGTTAGTGTTCGTTGTAAACGAGGCCGCCGTGTTGAAGGAAGAGTCAGCGCTCACGGGCCCCAGCCCTTGCGGGTTTAGAGGGAGCCACTGTTGCACGCGCTGCTGCACGTAGGTCAGCAGGAGGCCAAGCACCGAGAAGCCAAGCATGGCCGAAGTGTAGGCCAGCCAGCTCTGCTCACGCTCCGGCTTTATCCGGAAGAGCCAATATATGCCACGTTCCACTGGCGCGAGCACAGATGTTAGAAGGGTGTGCTGGCCCTGAAATACCTGAGCCATATAGGTGCCCAGGTATTTGGTGATGATCACAAGCAATGCCAGGTACAGAGCGAGTTGTACCAGGAAAGGGATCAAAGTCTCCATATCTTAGCTACCTCTCTAATTTAGAAGCGTTCCGCCCTGATCAACACGTAAGCCAGGTAGATCAGGAGCGCTAGCGCGATCAGACCCCATAGGACGTAGTCCCAACTCCCCAGGATGTCCATATTCCTACTGCCTCCTCAGTACTTCGCACCCCTTGGCGAAAGCCCATAGGAGTGCGAACGCAACTATCGCAACGCCAACATACAATAGATCACCCATTGGTTCTCCTCCTCGGAATCGGACGTACGTCCCGATAGGCATGTCCGTGTGAGACGCGCACCAGCTCCCGCACTAAATGCACCGGACCCCACGTTTCGTTTCTCCCGCCTGAGTTGATCCGGCGAAGTAGGATTGATTTCTCAATCAGATCGCAAAGATAGATGGCAGCCATCAGACCTAGCGAGCAGACGAGGCCGCCCACAACGATGTCTATAAACAGACTCGTGAACATTAGAAGGAAAGCCTCCTTAAAAAGCAGAGAACAACCAAATGCCGATGGACCACAAAGATGAACCTTCCAAGACCGAGCCATGATGCTCCTGTGATCGGTCGAGGTCGTTTACACGACGTTGTTCTCCTCCCTGCTGCTTGCCACGGCTTTGGCTATTAGCCGCTTGAGCGCATCGATTGGGAAGGGCTTGGGAAGAAATGCCATCGGCTTGAACTCCTCTATGCGCCGCTGGGCCGGCTGGCCCGCAGAGAACACGATGGTGGGGAGCATTTGGCAAGTGACGCCATTGGCAGCCAGCTGCCGGAGGACGGCCCACCCAGTGTCGTCGGGCAGGTTCACGTCGAGTACCAGGACGTCAGGACGGTCGGTAAGTGCCTCTTTCACGCCCTCCTCGGCGCTACTTACAGCGCGCACCTCGTAGTTGGTCTGCTCGAGGATTCGGGTGAGTGCCTTTTGCATTGGCTCCTCATCTTCGATGAGGAGTATCCTTGCTAGCCTTGTGGGGTTTGTTGAGTTAGTGGGTCTCACCATTGTGACTTCCTTTGAGAGCCTTTGCTCTGCTTGAGTTGAGCGCAATATCTTCAGTGATTCCAGTATAGAATGGAGAGCATAAAAACCGCATAACTATCTGCTTCTACGGCATAACGAAACCATAACAGTTTGGCCTGAGGGTATAAACGAAACGTAAGAATGGCCCCTTTTAACCACCACTTCTGCTAAGATTTAAGGAGCAGGATTTAGGGAGCTACAAGGCCGCAGTCAGGGTGATTACCTACGTGTCACCCTGACAAATAGCCGCGAACTAGAGTTGTGAAGAGGGAAGAAGAGGATAATGTTATGAGCAGACGGCCAGGAGATCGAATCTTCTATCGCCGCAGGTCGGAGCCACATCGAGACCGTCCAGAGCGGCATCAAAGAGGGCGGCTGCCAGGTGGGATCGTTGCTACTCGACCCTTCGATAGGCTCAGGGCAGAAGCCGGCGATGAGAGCATACGGGCACAGGTAGCAAAGTTCGTAATCGTGATGGCGGCCTTGGCAGTCACGACGCTGGCGCTGTGGCCGGTGCGAGAGACCATCGGTCTCCTGAATATCGGACTTGTTTTCCTGATCGTAGTGCTGGGAGCGACACTGTGGGCTGGGCAGTGGGCCGGGATACTAGCCTCTGTGCTGGGATTTGCTCTGTTCGACTTCTTCCTGGTTCCCCCATATCTCACTTTTGTCATCGGTGACCTGCATAACATCCTCGCGTTGTTCGTCTTTCTGGGGGTATCGGTGCTGATAAGCTGGCTCCTTTCCGGGGCACGTGAGCAGGCCCGCCGGGCGGCTGAGCGAGCGGACGACGTATCTCGACTTTATGAGTTAAGCCAGGCTATAATCGGTGCTCGACAGATGGACGACGTGCTGCCGGCGATAGTGAAGAAAGTTGCCGATGTACTCGATGCAGGCGTTTGCTGGATACTCGTTCCGAGCGAGCATAATCAACTGGTAATCCGCGCTCAACACCCCGGAGATGCACGTCAGACCACACGAGACGAACTGGCCCTGGCTTCATGGGTGCTCTGGCACGGCAAAGATGCCGGTCTCGGGGGCCAAGGCCAGACCGAAGATAGACGACGCTCATCACCTGAGTGGGCGTTTCGCGCACCCGGTCTGTTTGCTCCTCTACGTGTTGGAGAACATACAATTGGAGTACTGGGAGTAGCAGATAAGCATGATGGGGAGCCTTTCACGGTCGTCGAACGCACGATTCTCAATACGCTTGCGGACCAGGCGGCAGTGGCATTGGAAAGATTGCGCTTGCTGAGGGAGGCCGAGCGGGCCGAAATACTGGCACGTACAGACGAACTCAAATCGGCTCTTGTATCGGCGGTTTCGCACGACCTGCGTACGCCGGTGGCATCAATGATGGCCCTGGTGACCGGCCTTCTTGACCCGAATGCCCATTGGGACAAGAAGACGCAGCGGGAGTTCCACCAGATCATCTACGACGAGCTGGTCCGCTTGAACAGGCTGGTTGGCAACTTGCTCGACATGTCACGCATTGAAGGGGGAGCGCTCCACCCGGAGAAAGGCTGGTATAGTATTGGCGAGGTGATCCAGTCTGTTGCAGAGCGTCTTGAACCCAGGCTGACCGACCACCCGCTCTCGGTAGAGGTCGATGAAGGTATACCGTTAGCCCTGTTCGATTTTACCGAGATAGATCAGGTGGTGACCAACATCATCGAGAACGCAATCAAGTACACTCCAGCGGGAACGCCGATAATGGTAAGGGCGCACTACACGCTGCATAGTGGTGAGGAGGAAAGGGGTGAGAAAAGGGGTAATAATAAAGATGATAACATTGAGGTTGCGGTCGAGGAACTCGGGGCCGGGAGTAGCGCCCGAACATTTGCCGCACTTGTTCGACAAGTTCTACAGGGTGGACAGGATAGACGGGCAGAAAGAGCGTGGCGGAAGCGGTGTAAGAGAGAGTAGAGGGGGTAAAGGAGGCATAGGGTTGGGCCTTTCAATCACCAGGGGTCTGGTTGAGGCGCACGGCGGTTCCATACAAGCAGCCAACCGGCCGGAAGGTGGCCTGCGGGTGATGTTTACGATCCCTGTGAACGGCGCTCCACAACCAGTGGGCAGCAGAGCGGATGCTACCCCTATCGGGGCTTGAGGTCGAAGGCGTGACCAGGCTATAGTCCACATGTTACATCAAAGAAATTGCATTAGAAGGATGCCCGTTTAATGGACAATAATAAGGATGTCTGCGATAAAAGTACTGCTCATTGATGATGAGCCAGCGATAGCCAAGGCTCTGCGTCCCCTTCTACAAGGTCACGGTTTCAGCGTTGCTGTCGCTGAGACAGGAGCGGACGGTCTCGCGCAACTGGAAAGCTTCGCGCCGGCCTTGATCCTGCTGGACCTGGGTCTGCCCGATATGAATGGAGTGGAACTCACCACCGAGTTGCGGCGGCGCACCGATGCGCCTATTATCGTGTTGTCTGTGCGTGATGCTGAGCACGATAAGGTAGCTGCCCTGGACAACGGGGCGGACGACTATCTAACCAAACCTTTTGGTTTTCTCGAGTTACTGGCGCGCATACGGGTGGCACTCAGACATGCGCCGAATACCGGAAGCGCTCTGAGTGCCCTGGGCGGCGCGCTGGACTCTGCGGTCCCGCAGAGGATCCAGATCGGCGATGTAGCGCTAGACACACAACGATACGAGGTGACGGTCCGAGGCACCACCACCCACCTCACGCCCACCGAATTCAAGCTGCTGGAATTGTTGATGCAGCATGCTGGTAAGCTGGTAACTCACCACACGCTATTGCACAGGGTGTGGGGGCCTGAGTATGTCGGGGAAAGCCAGTTGCTCAGGGTGTATATAGGCCACCTGCGCGCCAAAATAGAGGAGCGCCCCGAGCGGCCAAGATATATTGTGACGGAACCAGGGGTCGGCTACCGGTTTCGTGACTCACTCTAGCCCGCGCGAGTTGTGATGCCGCCGGTGTCCTGCCCGCTTAGTATCTCCCAACGCGTCTGTGGGTTCTAGCGTGTCAGCGGGTTATAGGCCCGCAAGCATGTATGGAGTAAGAACGTCTTCAAAGGATAGTTGAAATGCCGTGGTGCCAGCTGCCAACCGCTATTTACCGATTACAAAGTAGTAAAAGAGAAAGATAATCAGCAGCAACAGAAGTAGGGAGCCCCAGGGAAGGTCGGCTAGACGCCAACGACGCACCTGCTCTGCGCCTGCGCTACGGCGCTTGCCAAGTAGCTGAGGCACATCTGATACGACCGTATTCGGTCGGAACAGGAGGGCTGCTTTCAATCGAAAAGCGTTCTGGTTGTGCAAAAGATACTCCCACGGCTTGGAAGGTAAGGCCTCCGGCAGCACAACAGTTATAGTGTCGTCCGTGTGCTGCTGGTCGAGGGCGTCAATGTAGGACAAGAGAGGCCCTATTAGAGAGCGGAACGGCGATTCGATTATCACCAGCTGGATGTCTGTATCCGGTAGGAGTTTGCGCCACTCTCTATTGAACTGCTCGGCTTCTTCCGGATCTTCCCCTTCCACGATGTGTACGGCGGTCACAGTAGCCGACAGGGAGCGCGCGTAGTCGAGGGCGGTCAGAGTAACGGGGTTCAAGCGTGCCACCGGCACGATGAATGTGTGTTTGAACCCAAAGCCGACGCTAGTACGCGATGTTGCCTGCGCTTGCGCCAGCGCTTGCTCCTGTTCCTCCCTTTCAACCCTCATGTAGTGTCGATGGATCGCCAGGAACAGAAAGATCAGGATAGGTATGAGCACCAAGACGATCCAGGCGCCGTACGCGAACTTGGTCACAGCAGAGATAACGAGCACCAGCCCCGTGGTGAGCGCGCCAAGTCCATTGACTACCAGGTTACGCTGCCATCCTGGCGTCCTGGTGCGCCACCAGCGCACGACCATACCGCTCTGAGATAAAGTGAAAGAGTTGAATACTCCTACCGTATAGAGTGGGATGAGGGCTGTGGTGTCTCCATCGAAGGCGATAACAAGCACACAGGCCAGGATCGCGAGTGTGATGATACCCCACGAGAAGGCCAGCTTATCGCCTCGAAAGGCATATTGACGTGGCATGAATCGATCGCGGGCCAGAAAGTATGACAGGCGTGGGAAGTCCGCAAAGGCTGTGTTGGCCGCCAGCACGAGTATGAGCGCTGTGGCTATCTGGACATAGAACCATAGCGGGTTGGCGCCCCCCACCTCAGGAAAGATAGTACGCGCCAACTGTGAAAGCACCGTTTCCTGGTCGCTGGGCCGAACATGTAGCTGCGTAGCCAGGAAGGTGATGCCCGAGAACATACTAATCGAAGTTAGCGCCATTATGCCGAGTGTGGCGCGGGCGTTCTGCGCCTCCGGGGGTTTGAAAGCAGGCACGCCATCTGAAATAGCTTCGACACCCGTTAGCGCTGTACAGCCCTGGGTAAAGGCCCGCAGCAGGAGGAAAAGTGAGATGCTCTCAGCACTGTAAGGAAGGATCTCTGCCGGTGGAGTGTACACAGGTTGACCACCTACGCCCAGGTAGAGACGCAGCAAGCCATAACCTATCATCCCGACAATGCCCAGAATAAAGAGGTAAGTAGGCAACGCGAAAATATTGCCCGACTCCCGCACCCCTCGTAAGTTGATGATCGTGATTAGCACCACCACGAACACGCAGATTTCCACTCTGATTGGGCGAACTTCAGGAAAGAGGGAGTAGATGGCGGCAATTCCAGCCGACACGCTCACCGCGACGGTCATCGTGTAGTCGATAAGGATGGAGGCAGCAGCAGTAAGCCCAGGCAGCGTGCCCAGGTTATCCTTGGTCACTATGTACGACCCCCCACCCCTTGGATAAGCGGCAATCGTCTGGCGATAGGAAGTCGCTACAATAGCAAGCAGAATTACGATGGCTAACCCTATTGGGAGGGTAAAACCGGCAACCGCCGCAGTTCCTGCCAACAAGAGCACGCGGAGGATTTCCTCGGTTGCGTAGGCCACAGAAGACAGCGGATCGGACGAGAGTACAGCCAGGGCCTTGGCCTTCGTCAATCGTTCGTGAATGGAGTGCTCGCTGCTGATTGCTTCTCCAATCAGCAGGCGTCTTACATTATAGAAGAAGCGCCCCCACCGACTTCTTGGCTGATTAGCGGCCAGGGAAGCGGTGAGCACCCCTGCGCCTTTCCGCCTGAACGGCCCTGCTGTGCGGGTCTGACGTATATAGCGGTCGCCTGGATGCGTGCCTCTCACGACTTCATTCTGTCGGAGATCGGCCCTGATCTTGTGGTCGCCATCTGCAGATGGAACTGGCCTTGATACGCGTTCCTGTGTACCTTCTGAGGCTTTATTTGCAGCCATATTTCCAGGCGTTTCACCTGGAGCGGGCCCCGCTGGTGTCGTCCCCGTCTGGCCAATTATGCGTCTAGCATGCTGGCGCTCAGGTTGCGATGCACCCTGCCCCTGCCCCTCATGGTTCCGGGCAGGTGGTAGGGTTCCTGAGTTTTCCTCGGAGCTGACATGCTCGGTATTGCCCTGGTCGTTATCATCTGCGTGGTCCTTATCCATATCGCTTTGTGACTCGGTCCTCTCTATATCATTCTTCAGTAGTGCTGAGGGTCGATGGGTACGGGTACACCGAGATCATCCGGGAAACTCGCCAGGTAAGGGTGCATATTGCTTCACCAGGCACACTAACGCTTCGATGGGGAAGGGCTTGGCAAGAAACGCTTTCGCACCCACTTTGAGCAGCTGCTTCGGACCGGGTTGTGAGGCGGCGGACATCATGATAATGGGCACATCTTGAGTAGAGGATTGAAGCCATTCAGCTACATCCCACCCCGTGGCGTCCGGCAAATTGATGTCTAGTATCACGAGTTCGGGCTTGATTGCGAGCTGGTCCACTGCCTCACGGAAGCTTGCAGCCTGAAGCACAAAGTAGCCGATTGCCTGTAGGTAACGGGTAAGCACCTTCCGTAAGGGCCCGTCGTCTTCTACTATCAGGATGAACGGTTTTTGCTGAGGCACACCTAATGCCGCCTGCTTCGGTTACTTTGTATTTTGTGTTGGCTGTCTCTTCTGTTCACCACCTGATGCGTATGCGAACCGAAGGGTACGCGCACGCCAGCACTCGCGTGCCCTTCTGAGAATACAAACTTACCCGTAAAGGATCCATAAAAATCCGGGGCAAAAAGATAAAGAAAGTATAAAGATGGTGGTCGCTACACTAGAGCGGGCTTACGGTGGTTCGGTTGTGGCTCGTCCTAAGGGGTGCATTTGGGGTACGTTTCCCGACACGTGCCGCGTATCAGCACGACAAGCTCATAAGTAGAAACGCTAACAAAGAAGGGCACCCCTGCGGGTGCCCTTACCTACGCCTACGCGGATATTGCGACGGAGCCTTAGCTTTCTGCCTCTGCTTGCACGGTTACTAAACAGTCTCGTACCAGTCTCTGGCTTGATGTTTATGTTGACCACTATATTTTAATGCCTGCAAACATTAAGCTGCTTTCCGTTTGTATACCCGCATCGCAAACAGATATGCGACGATCAGTATCCCTAAGCACCACGCGAGCGCAACCCAAATATCATTGCCGATAGGCTGCCCCACGAGGAGGGAGCGTATCGCTTCGACGATGGATGTAACCGGCTGATATTCGGCAAAAGCACGGACCACTGCTGGCATCGAATTGGTGGGCACGAACGCCGAACTGATAAATGGAAGGAAGATAAGCGGGTAGGAAAAGAGAATCGGGTAGCCGCGGGCCATTACTGACCCGCAGCCCCCTCAGATTTTCTTCTACCGAATAGCTCCTTCCGTTGCTTCGGGCACGCACCGACCAACCCTAGACGCGAATGACTGCGTCTCAAGGCCGCTCTGTTCTACTGAGCTTTGTCAATTACAAGCAGGGTGATAGAGTAAGGCGGGAGTGATACATTCACGCTCGCACCATCCAGGGACACGTCCGGCAGGGCCTCAATGCTGAGGCTGCTCTCGAGGTCTGTGTTGTCGCTCATCTGGTAGACTTTAGCAGGCCCTCGAAAGTTGCCGCCTTGCATCGCTATTTGCGTATTCATCTGATCCCCCCCGGTCTTATTCAGCACCATAATCTTGACCTGGTTGCTCTTGGTGTCCTCGCTGGCATAAACCGACAACTTGTCCGGGTCGGTGGCTGATGTTGCAGCCACCGACACGTCCCCGAAGGTGCCATCGTGCCCATCGAAGTTACGGTACATCTTGAAAGCTTCCTCTCCAGGCATACCCAGCTTCAGAGGTGCGTTGTAGATGTCGTCCCAGTAGCAGGCAAGGTCTACCCCTTCTCGACCATAGATCCCCAACACGTCAGCGATAGCCAGCGCGCCGTTCATCGTGGCTTCGGCATACCACCTCCATTCGGTGATGCCCAGTTTGGTGCCGGGATAATACTGGTCGATCCAGCCCTTCATGCGGGGAATTAGCTCCACGTTCGTCGGGTCATTGTAGCTGTCGCCGTCTGCTATCCACGACTCGTCTTTATAGGAGGGGTCCCAGAGGCCGCGAGTAGAGCGCAGCCGCAGTGCAGCGTCCGTCGAGTTGGTCATACCGCTCTGCACGCCGGGGGCCTGAGGGTAGTGGTGGATGTCGAGCACGTCCAGGGTGCGCTCGCCTGTCTTCTGATCGCTCTTGTTCACCTGGTCGAGGAACCATGGGATGAAAGGCATGCCTCCGTGTGCCTTGCGGTCAGCTGCCGTCTGGTAGTTGTCATTGCCCGCGTCGAGAGCCGAGTACCAGTAGTTGGTCCATCCCCAGGACACAGGTCCGGTCACTCTTGCTGTGTTGTCAACCGCCTTCACCGCGCCCGAATATTCCAGAAAGAGATCGAGCAGGTCGTCGTAACCCAGCCTGGAAGGGTGAATATCTCTGTGCGTGTCGGCCCACAGGTCCGGTTCGTTGTCCATCGCATAGAAGTCTACACCTCCGTTCGCTGATTTACCGAAGGTGTTGGTCAAATGCGATACCCATTCGTCCTGGTAGACCGAGGGCGCGTTGGGATCGGGCGGGTCCTGAAACGGCGCGTTCTTGCGCGCCACCGATCTGACGCTTGTAGCCCGCCGGTTTTGCTCTGGATCGTAGCCCTGAATGGCACCCTTTGCATCGTATTGAGGGTCATCGGGGACGTTTGTTGACTTCGTGTCATTGTTGTTGTCCCTGGCGACATAGCCCAACATCGGTATGGTAAGCAAAGTGGCTATGTCTGCATTCTTGTCATGCGCCATTGCGATGTCCGCCACCCCGGAAGGCTTCTCGGCGGCAGGGTCCTGGCTGAGTGATACGTTCTCGTACACATCGTCGGCCCCGGCATTGGAGGCGTCACCAAGCGTCCAGTTGTAGCGCGACGAAAGGTCCCCGCCCAGGCGATTGAGCGTCAGGTTGGCGTCGCTCATGACGTCGTAGGGCGCGTTCGACATTCCGTAGATGAGCGGGCTGATCGGATGCCGTTTGCTGCTGATATCAACGCTCACCTGGGCCTGCGTTAGTGTAGGAGTGCCGGGCGGCGGCTCTTCGTTGACGAACCTGATATCGTCTATATAAAAAGGGGGTTGAGGTTTGTCGGTAGGAGCGAAAAACCTCACAAGGTTGACGTGAACGGCTGCATAATCCGCCATCAAGTCCGATACAGGTATAACCACCTCTTGCCAGGTGTTGGCTGGGATGCTTCCGCCTGGAAGATATTTTTCGATTGGCAGGGCAGGCGTATCCGCACCGTTCCCCAGGCTGACACCAAAGATCTGGCCCCCTGTTGGCCCGCCGTTCACCCAGAAGCGCATGTGAGTGTATTTGGTCAGCTCAACAGCATTGCTGCCCTCATAGTCTGATGCTCCAAAGGCGCAGTTGCCGCAGTTGTAAGTGACTTTGGCGACAGGGTGGCCGTCCCGCTCGACCTCTGTGTTATGCAGATCGAGGACCGCTCCGCCGTATGATGCGTCGGTCCATTTGTCGGCAACAGCGCCTGCACTCAATAGCACGAACGGCGTGGGAAGAGCTGCTTGCTGAGCGTCCGCCTCCGTTGGCGCCTGGCTTTCAATTTGCTCGGCTGAAGGGGTAGCCGTAACAAGAGATGTTCCGTCGGAGGATTGGGTGGGCTCCGCAGCAGTAGCCAGGGGAGCTTGTACCGAAGTAGAAGCCCTCACTTCAGGAGGGGTCGCGGTGGCATTTTGCCCAACGGGTGTGCCTATCGAACCTGTCAAGTCGCATCCGCCCAGCAAACTCCCAACCATAAGAAGGAAGCCGGCGGCAAGCAGCCTGGGCGACACTCGTCTGTACGCTTGATAAGCTGTGCTCTGAATCGCTGTCGCTGACTTTTGCATCTTCTCTCCTCCCATTTTGGCCACTCTCCACATATCGGGCGGCCTGAATTGGTGCATGCGCCCATGGCACCGGAACTGCGTAGTTACTCTCCAAACTGATCCGCAAACCAGCGAGACTCCTCGGTCATCGGAACCTTGGCCTTACCCGGCGCGTGGGCAAAGACCGTCATCACCAGCGAGCTGTCCGCGGAGGCTATTTTGCTCGGGTCCTGGTCCGGGAGCAAGGGGTGGCGTTGGCGCGCGTACCGCCCTCCTTCAAAGCCCCCTCACTCTCCCGGAAGCTGACGGACCCTACCTGCCCATCCTCTCCTTCAAGCCAATATCCCTCGATATGGCCTTCCTGCTGCCGGAGGGCTGCCATGAAGCGATCCCGAAGGTCGCGGAGCATCTCAGTGTGCACATCAGGTGGCAGCGGGTTGAAAATGCCAATTCTTGAAATCATTGGGAGTTCTCCTTCTGACTTGTTGATCATCGTGACGCAATTAGTGGATCTAGCTCCCCTGAACCATATGGAGAGTCAAGGTGCCTCAAGCTTTGCTGTTTCGTGCCGTCGAGGCCATACCTCAGGAGATCGTACAGTCCCCAGGTAACCACTTTCGACGGTCCAGCTATCCCTGGCTCGGCGTGCGCAGGGCGCAGCTTGTTCTCTATATATTGCTGGAGCTTTTCTGGAGACTCCCATACGGCCACGATCCGCCACCCATCCGGTCCGGGGTCGGCGATATGTGCCTGGCAGCCATCGGGTAAACGATAACGGTCACCTTGCTTCTCCCCCGCCTGGTCATGTAGCTCGGCGGTCATGCCAGGCATATCGACCATTGCGACCAGCGCCTTCTGTGTTCTTTTGTCGGTTCTGTTCTGCCATTGACTTGTTTCTCCTTTCGAAAACGCAAACTCTTATCCGCTACGCTTTGCAGTCTTCGTGCGACGCAAGGACTTTGCGGGAGCACATCGCTCATGCATGATAGCGCCTGCGTAGGGCAGGCGGCCAGAGTTTGGTTTCCCGGCGGTTTCGGGAATAATGCCCTCAATAACCGGGAAACCAAACTCTAGGATGGCAGCTTTCGGTGCGCTATTCTGTCGAGAGGACGGCAGTTGCGGTTATTGCCTCACAATTCATAGATGGATACAGAAAGGAGCAGACAATGAATCTTCGCCGTTTTGGTGGTTATGCGCTGTGTGTCAGCGCCCTCATTAGCCTCTCACTATCTTTGTGGTATAACTTGGGTGGTGACAATAGCACTCTTGTCACAGTAGCGGCTCTTCTGGGGGGGACATTGTTCATCGTGGGGCTGCCCGCCATACAAAGTATGCAGCCACAGACCGGTCGCCTGGGTCAGGTAGGTCTTGCTCTTATGGCGCTCGGATCCCTTACGGCCATGGGTGTTTACCTCTACTCCACCATATCCGGCTCAGATACGGGAGAAGCAGCGCCTTTCGCGAGCGCTCTATTGGCGTTAGCGGGCGACCTGCTCGTTGGCTGGCTCACCATCGGAGGACGAGAGTTCGCGGCCCAGAATGCACCCCGCTCACCGGAGCGCGTCTTCCCGGCGTGGGTAGGATGGCTGCTGATAGCAGGCGGCGTGTTGAACTTCGCGGGCGGGCTGATGCCTGCGGGTGACCTTGCAACGGCGGTCGGAGTTATCAGCGCGATTGCAATGCCTGCGGCCCTGATCGGATTTGGCTTGCTGATCGTGCGGTCACAGGAAGCTGCGGTCGTAGATGGACGATCCAGAGTGTAAAGATCAGAGTGTAAAGAGATGTGATCGTAAGTGTTCAGACTTGAGGTGGAGCAATTTCCACTATATGCTATGGGCATGACTGTTGAAGAAGAAGTTGCCCAGCTGAGGGAAGAGAATAGGCAGCTACGTGAACAGCTTGAGCAAGCATTGGCTGTGATTGCTCAACTACGTGCAGAACTGGACAAGTACAGAGAGAACAAGAGCAAACCACCTTCCTTCGTCAAGCCCAACAGTGCCAAACCCAAAGACAAAGCCCAAAAGCAGCCCCGCCGCAAACGAGCCAAAGACCAAAACGGTGCTCGTCGTCGGGAGCAAAACCCCACCCAAACGATACAGCATACAGTGCAGCAGTGTCCCACCTGCGCCTACCCTCTGCAACACCCCCAAATCGCCCAGCGCCGTCAGGTGATAGAACTGCCTCCTCCCCTTCCTGTAGAAGTTACCGAGCACCAGTTGTACAAGAGTTGGTGCCCTCGTTGTGAGAAGTGGCATCAGGGGCACGTTGACCTGAGCACACAGGTAATCGGACAAAGCAGAATGGGAGTACGCATTGCCTCCCTCATAGCTTACCTACGTACCACATTGAGAATGCCGGTCCGCCTCATCAGGGAGTACCTGTTGAGCCTGCACAATCTGACCATCTCCACTGGAGAGATAGTGGAGTTGCTGCATCGAGTGGCAGGGGCTGAAAAGGTGCAAGCGGCTACCCAGTCAATCAAGGAACGGGTGAGAAAGAGTGCTATCGTGCATGGCGATGAAACAGGGTGGCGAGAAGGGGGACACAACGGCTACATCTGGTGCTTTTGTACACCCGATGGTGAGCGATACTACGAGTATGACCACTCACGAGCAGGGGCTGTAGTCAAACGGATACTCGGCTCAGAGTTCAAAGGCACCCTTGTGACCGACTTCTATGTAGCGTACAACGACTTGCCATGTGAGCACCAACGCTGCTGGGTGCATCTGCTGAGAGACTTACATAAGCTGAAAGAAGAGCACAAAGAGGGTCCGGATAACGAGGCAGTGCTGGGTTGGGCTGCTCAGTTACGCAAGCTGTACGACCAGGCTCAAAACGCCTTGAAAGGTAAGGGTCGTTGGGGACGATGGCCTCCCACCCAGCAACAACGAGAAGTGCTCTACATAGAACTGGTTGAAGGTGTGGCACAACTGGCAGGGCGGTACTCAAATGCCAAAGAACATGGTGCTCACCCATGCCACACATTGTCCAAACGATTGATGCTGCACCAGGACAGCCTGTTTCAGTTCGTGCTACAAGAGGGCTTGTCGGCTGACAACAACCTGGCCGAGCGCTCGGTACGTCCTGTGGTGGTGATGCGTAAGGTATCAGGCGGCTCTCAATCCGAGCGCGGCTCACGCACTCGCATGACGTTGGCCTCCTTGTTTGGCACCTGGCGTGCTAAGGGTCTCAATCCCTTCTCAGAATGTATGCTCCTCTTGGTTCAACCCTCTACACCATTAGTCTGAACACTTACATGTGATCGCCTATGTTCGTGCGTTCCATGCTGGTTCTAGTTCTGCTGCTCGGGTTTCTATCGGCCTCCCTCCTTACGGGATGCAACGACTCCTCGGCACTGCCTCCCGACCCAACGCAGTCGCCCGCCGATTTCCTCAACAACGCCCTCGACTGGATTCAGGCTCACGCGGCAACAGAGCGCAATTTGGACTGGCAACGGGTACGCAAGGAGGCGCTAGCCATGTCCCCCGATCCCACGTCCCCAGCCGATACCTATCCGGCAATCAGGTTCGCTTTGCATCAGCTCGGCAACTACGCCTTCCTCTTCCCTCCCTTCGACTCGAGTGACTCGCGTGACCCTGAACTGCATATGCTCTACCCAGATGGTCTGGTCTTCCGGCTGGCACCGGGTGGCGCGGCGGCACAGGCAGGCGTGCAGGTGGGCGACGTGGTCGAGCAGATTAACGGCGCACCTCTCCAACCATACGAAGGATTTGCACCGGCAGATCTCAGCAGTTGGATCGCCGAAACAGTCAAAGCTTCCACTTATACCCTCACATTGCACAAAGGAGGGAGCGCCCCGCCCGTCCAGATCACCTATCCCGCAGGCAGCGCATTCACTCCCGACAAGCCTGTTGTACGGCGGCTGGACGCGGCCGATGTCGGGTACGTAGAGTTGCCTCCGGGGGCAGGCAGCAGCTACGCTCCGGCTATACAGGAGGGTATGCGCGAGGTCGATAGCCCACCGGTGTGCGGGTGGATTGTCGACCTGCGACGCGCTCCAACAGGTGTTCTGTGGACGATGCTGGCAGCCATAGGGCCTCTGCTCGGCGATGGGCAGCTTGGCGGCTTCCTCTTCCCTGACGGCACCCGTGAAAGCTGGTCGTACCAGGGCGGTAAAGTACTCTTAAATGGAGAGGAGGAGCCGGAAGGCGAGGTCGATGGCGATATCTACCAGCCGGGGCGAGCCATGCCACCCCTGGCGCTCCTCGTCAGCAAAGTGACCCAGGCGGCTCCGGAAGCACTGGTGGCTGCCTTCGAAGGCAGACCCAACACGCGTATCTTCGGCGAAGCCACCTCCGGCGCTCCCGTATTGGTGTATGCCACAGAGTTGAGCGATGGCGCTCAGATCTACGTGAGCAGAGCCTACGCTCTGGACCGCAACGGCACTGTCTACAGCGGACCTATACAGCCAGACCAGGTTGTAGCCACGGATTGGCCGCGCTTCGGCACCCCCAACGACCCGGTAATAGGCGCAGCCTCCGAGTGGCTGCAAACGCAGCCGGGGTGCAGCCGGTGATGCGGCAAGATTGGAGGTCGGATTTGCCGACGAGCGCGCAGCCGCGTGAGGGGAGCGAGGCATGAGCAGCGAGATGCTCCTTGCAGAGGTTGCACGCCTGGACTTTGCCTCTCGCCCCGGCAAGAACTCCACCAGGCTGAGCGGGCTTCCGCTCGCCGCCGGGCGCCTCTTGTGGCTGGTGCTCGTGCTTGGAGCGACGGCCCTCTTCACGCTCGGCATGCCCGCCCGAGCCGACGAGTTGAGGCAGCAATACGCCGGCAGCTTCCCCGCCGACCTGAGCGTTGAACACAACGGGGTGGTGCATCTTTCAATGTGGCAATACAACCACCAATTCTTCGCGGATTGGGGAGCCGAGCAACTGGTGCACCTTGGCGTGCTGGAGGGAGACGCGCTGGTGGCTGTAGACGGAGTTCCGGTGAGATTCGCTCCGGGCCAGGCGTTGCCGGACGGCTGGCTTGCGGGGCCTATCGGCAGCCTGGTAGCCATAACCGTCCGCACGGGCGACGGTCCGGCCCGCACCTACTCTCTGCTGAGGGGCGGGCCGGGAGCCGATTCGCTGGCCGCGCTCGGCATTACCGGCGACTTTGTCTACAACTTCGCTATGGCCACAGAAATACTCTTTGCGGCGGTCTTCATTGCCATCGGAGCTGTTATCTTCTGGCGCAGGTCGGACGACTGGCTGGCCCTCCTCGCTTCGGCAAGCTCCATAATGCTTTTTGTAGGCGCATCGTCGCCCGTCATCTCGATAACACGGGCCACCCCCTCCGCTGGCGACCGCCTTGACGAGTGGTTTCTGCTTGCCATAGTGTCACTGCTGACGTTTCTCTACCTCTTTCCGGGCGGGCGCTTCTTCCAGCGCTGGACTGCAGGAGCGGCGGCCTTGCTGGCCTTGTGGGTGATTATCGCGCCCCTCGTCCCCGATCTCTACCCCTGGCACCTCGACCCGCTGCCTGATCTCGCCTTGATATTTATCACTATAGGAAGCGGTGTACTCGCCCAGGTGTTGCGCTACCGCACTCTTCAGGACACCAGGGCACGCCTACAGACAAAGTGGGTGCTCTTCGGGGTGGGGGCAGCCACAGCAGGCCTGGTTGCCAAGTACTGGCTCCAAGTGGTCGATTGGCCTCCACCCACCGTGCTGGTGGTCACAATGTACAACCTGATCTTTTACCCACCGGCGCTCCTGTTGCAGATGCTCCTTCCGCTAGGCATGCTCTTCGCCATCGTGCGGTACAGGCTGTTCGACATCGACACGATTATCAACCGCACTCTTGTCTATGGCTCCCTGACAGCGGTGGTCTTCGGTCTTTACGTGTTGATTGTCACTCTGCTGGGTGCGCTCTTCCAGACGAGTACGAACCTCGTGCTTTCACTGCCGGCCACCGCCGTGGCGGCTGTGATCTTCCAGCCGCTGCGCGAGCGACTGCAACGCGCTGTCAATCGCCTGATGTACGGCGAGCGCGACGAGCCTTACAGCGTGATCTCACGCCTGGGCACCAGATTGGAAGGAGCTTTCGAGCCTTCGGCTGTCTTGCCGGCCATCGTTGAAACAGTAGCGCAGGCGCTCAAGCTCCCCTATGTGGCAATCACTTTGCGAGAGGGCGAGCAGGTCAAGGTTGGTGCCCAGTACGGCACCGGCAGCGGAGACTTACTGAGGCTGCCCCTCACCTACGCCGGAGCGAACATCGGCGAGATGCTTCTCGCCCCGCGCTCGCCTGGTGAGGAATTCACCCCCGGCGACAGAAAACTCCTGCAACAGCTTGCGCAGCAGGCGGGGGCGGCGGCAAACGCCGTATTGCTGCACGATGACCTGGAGCGCTCACGGCGGCGCATAGTGGAGGCACGCGAAGAGGCGCGGCGCAAGCTGGGAAGCGACCTCCACGACGGGGTGGGACACAGGCTGGCGGGCCTCCTGAGAAGGCAGGAGCTTGCGGCCTCTTTGCTGCAGCGCGACCCCGCCGCCGCGGAAGCCACCCTGCGAGAGGTAGCATCGCAGACGCGCTCGGCCATAGACAACGTGCGGCAGCTAGCCCACAAGTTGCACCCGCCCGAGCTGGAGTTGCTGGGTCTGGCGGGTGCATTGCGAGAGCGGGTGCAGCAGCTAGGCTACGAAGGCGCAGAGGCCCTTCGGATCACAGTTGACGCGCCACAGGTCCTCCCGCCCTTGCCTGTGGCGGTGGAGGTGGCCGCCTACTATATCGCCCAGGAGGCGCTTACCAACGTTACCAGGCATGCAGGAGCCACTCATGTGTCAGTTAGATTGCATGCCGAAGCGTGGTCAGGGCAAGACGCGGCGAGCAGCGGCGCAGCTACCGGCGAGCAGCCGGCCACCCGCGCTCTCCAACTTGAGGTCGTTGATGACGGCAAAGGTTTGCCTGCTGAGCAAACGGACGGTCAGGGCAAGCCTGGCCTGGGGCTGGCTTCCATGAGGGAGCGAGCAGCCGAGTTGGGGGGCAAAGTTACGATAGAGCCTCGGCCCGGTGGAGGCACTATCGTGTTTGCATGGCTCCCTTGCCCCGTGTGCCCACCTGACGAACCAAAAGAGTGAAGCAAAGAAGGATAGAGGGATAGAGGGATAGAGGGATCGATGGAAGCAATTCGAATCGTCATCGCTGACGACCAGATGATCACCCGCAGCGGGTTGCGCAATTTGCTCACCGAGCAGGCTGACCTTGAGATTGTGGGCGAGGCTCAGAACGGGGTCGAGGCAGTCGAGATGGCCGCGACGCTACAGCCTGACGTGGTGCTCATGGACCTGCGTATGCCACTGCTCAACGGCGTGGAAGCTACCCGCCAAATTCACAGGACCAGCCCTCATATTGGCATCCTGGTGGTCACCATATTCGAGGATGATGCCTCGGTCTTCCCGGCTATAAGAGCCGGAGCGCGTGGATACCTGCTGAAGGATGCCGACGAGGAGGAGTTGATCAGAGCCATCCGCACGGTGGCTGATGGAGGGGTGATCTTCAGCGCAGGTATAGCCGGACGTGTGTTGCACTACCTGTCAGGTCCGCCCCCGAATGTACCAACGCAAGCCTTCGACGAACTGACCAACCGCGAGCGAGCCGTACTTGAACAAGTCGCACATGGTCTCTCCAACGCCGAAATCGCGGAGAAACTGGCGCTCAGCCCAAAGACGGTCGCCAACAACATATCGAACGTGCTCGCAAAACTACAGGCGGCAGATCGCGCCAGGCTGATGTTGATGGCTCTAGAAGCTGGATTGGGTAACGAGGTTGAGTAGAAATGACTCTATCGGGACAGCAGAAGTATCTCACACTTTGACACGTTGGTATATGCCCGCAGTCGAACTCTTATGTTTCGCAGACTGAAGCCTCTTGGCAGCACCATTCTTAGCGTACAATTCCGTTCGGTTGGATACTCGGAGGCCAACTTCTAAACATTGTGGAGTTCGCGCGGCTTACCCGGAGTAAACATTGAGGGCGAATCTTTCCACATGAACTGCTAACTGCGACACGGCAGGCTGGCTGTAGAGGCGCGTTGTGTCCAGGGAGCTGTGCCCGAGCAGGGTTGCCAACCCAATAACATCTCCTGGATATTGGGATAGGTAGCTTCGTGCGAATGTATGGCGTAAGGAGTGGACGCTCGTCTCTTGTGGCACCAGTTTGCCGGCTGCTTTGACAAGTTCGCCCATCATCTGACCGATGGCCGAACTTGTGAGCGATCCACCTTTACGGCTCAGCCAGAGCGGCTCAAGAGCCTGCGGAGTTCCTGGCTTGGGCCACTTTGCAGCCACCGTCTACCAGGCGTGGCAAGCAGACGAGCACCACTCTCCTCGCCACGTGCGCGACGCCGCGCTTATAGCTGTGCTCTACGGCTCGCGTCTGCGCCGGGCGGAGGCGGCGGCGCTGAACGGCTGAACGTTAGTGACTACGATCCCAAAACCGGCAGCCTTCGGATCAGGGCCGGCAAGGGCAACAAGTCAAGGATGGCTTACAACTCAGCAAGTGAGCGAGACCACAGTGATGCATGGCTGCGCGCCAGGTCTGCCGGCGCCCCCGGCGCGGAGCTGGCCGGTGCATTATTCTGCCTCGTCCTCCGCGGCGGCCACGTTCGGATCCGCCATTTGGACCGCGCACCATCCTCGAGGCCCTGCAGCGACGGGCCCGCGAAGCGGGTGTGTCGCACCTCACGCCTCACGACCTGCGCCGCTCCATGATCGGCGACCTGCTCGATGCGGGAGCGGATCTGGCCACCGTACAGCGGTTGGCCGGGCACTCCGGCCCCGGCACCACCTCCCGGTACGACCGGCGAGGCGAGGCGACCAGGGCGCGGGCAGCCGAGCTGCTGCACGTCCCCGGGCCGCCGCCTGGTTGGGGATAGAACACACGCTTAGCGGAATAGCAGCCGATCCCGGCTATGCGCTGCCGGGATAGCCCCCAGAATGGCCTCGATCTGCTTGCGCTTCAGCCCATGAACCGATGAAGGATTCGGGTTGCACTCGATCTATGCGATCCATCAGGACTTCGCGCAACGGAGAGGTCAGAAGGCATCTAGAACTGGACAGTATCCAGAGCTGATCGTGAATATCAGCCTCCGCTCGTCTAGCAACCGTGCCTGCCGCAATTCGACGAAGCAGCATTGCAGTTACGCGCTGCCTGCCAGGTGCTCTGCGCCCGACCTCATCAGGGGATCGGTCCAGCTATCCCACATGGGGCACGATCACCAGTGCAGACAGTGCAGCAAGATCCACTGGACGCTGATAGGACAGATGGAGTTGAGGCAAAGGTAATCAGCTTGCCAGTCCTAGGCGGCCTGCACCACGATTACCGAAGGGCGGCATGAGCGCGAACGCGATAAGTAGCCGGGACGCCGATGAGGTCGGATGCTCCTACGCCCATACGCCCTTACTCTTCAGTCTCCTCGCCCTCGGCAGGCGTGGGCCATTGCTGTCGCCCATGCAGGACGTGGAGGATGTCAATGCGATTGCCGCTCTCCTCGAAGATCAGTACGAACGGCGTGCCGGTGACGATAAACTCGCGCGTTCCTTCTACTCGTCCAGGCCTGCCGCCTAGTCCTGGCATCTCGCGCAGCCTTGCCACGACGCGGCTGATGCGTTCCCTCTGCCTTTGTGCCGCGCTGGGGTTGTGCTCGCGGTTATAGGCGATCTGCCCGGCGATTTCCGCCTTAGCCATATTACTGATGACTACGCGGCGCATCAGTGCGCCGTACCGCCGTCAACGATGGCGTCAAGCTCCTTCTCGAAGTCCTCCCATTCGGTGTAGCTTCCTCCCCGAATGTCGTCGCGGCCTTGCTCTACCGCCTGAATGAAAGCAAGCTCGCTGTCGATGTAGGCGGTAATCGCTTCGTGAAATAGCCGTGCCTTAGTGCGTCCGGTGGCTTGCGCCAGCAGATCGAGGCGCTGGGCGGTCGTTTCGTCTACCCGTGTGTTAAGTTGCACGCTGCGGTTCATAGCCTCTCCAAGTCTTCCTAGGTCTTCCCAAGTCTTCCTAGCGAAAAGCGAAATACGACAGCCATATGATAGCAAATGCTATCAAATAACACAAATCGAGAGGTGCAGCGTGCAAAACTCCGTGCGATGACTACATCTGCATACGTCACCAGCACGTCATCCGCACCTAGAAGCGCCTGTTGAAAGCTGCAGACGACGCATGTAGACAGGACAGCAGCCGAGTAAGGATCCGTTGTTGCTTCAGAACCCGTTGGCGAAACGCCTGTGGACTCTCCATCCACTTTGGCCTCCTCCCTCTGCTTTGAGAGAGCTTGGAAGGATCTTATTGCCTTTGGTGGTTGGACCCTGACTTTGACACAGCCCTGCCGGCCTACCCCATGTGTGGTCAAGCACCCACCCTGCCTGTTTTGGCCCGCTAAGAGCGTGGGGACAACCTCCACAATGCAAAACCTACGAAACTGAGCGCTTCAACGCCGACAGCGCCTATTACCAGCCAGCGGCCACTTTCCGGCAGGCTTGACGACCAGATCGCTACGATTGGTATCTCCAGCACTAACACGCCCAGTATGATGAGCACAAGTCGTGCGCCCCTAGAAACCTGTACAATCGGATCCTGCTCAAACTGCTCTGCCGGCTCGACATCATCTTCGATCTGGGCGTCGGCAACTCCCGGATATACGACCTCGGCTGATAGGACGTTTGGCACCGGCCCCGCCAGGTAGTACACCCGATACTCGGTGCCAGATTGAAACGAAGCCAATTGCGCCGCCATGGAGAGTCGCAGCCGGGTTGAGCCGATTTTCACGCGCCAGTTATTCTCTATATTCGAGGCGACCTCTGCTCTGCCTTTCGCAACGCTGATCTGTTTTGTGCTCAACGCCACTACGTACCTGCGGCTTACCGCGACCCCGATGATGATCACGACGACCACAGCCACCGCTGCTATGCCAAGGGTGAGCAGTATACCATTATCCTGCGAGCTCGCACCGGTAGGCGTCACCGGATCGCCCGGATTACCCGGAGACTGAAATATTGAGAAGGCGATTATGCCCGCCGTGCCCACCATCACAAGGACGAAGATAAACATAGCCAGGCGGCTGGTCGACCTCGCAGTGGACAGCAGGGTTTGCTGGCGCTTCGAAAGGCGACCGGCCCGATTGGCTCGCAGATCGGTTGGCTGGAACATGAAGACAGATTGCAATCGTTCGTTGAGTGGGTCCATTTGCATTTACCTCACTACCTCATTTGACAAACAAAGCGAATAAGATCACGGCGGGCACACCGAGCGGAAGAACTGTGCCTGCGAGGAGAATGAAGAAGTCCAGCAGCATAGTAAGGACACGGTTAGTCCTTGTGCCGCCCCGCGCAACCCAGCTGCCTGAATCCCAGTAGTCAAAGGATTCTCTTATCCGAACGCCAAGCCTCGACCCGAGCCGCTGCGCCAGGCGCGGCCTCAATGAGTGGAAGAAGAAATCGAGCCAGCCGATATAGACTGACATGACAGCGATGGCCAGGGTGCCGGCAAGCAGATCGCCCCCTGTCAGCGGCAACTGTGCACCGAGCAGTTGCAAGATACCCACCACACCTACAAAGGGGATAGCGAATATGGCGAAGGCGATCAAGCCTGCTGCCCCCGGCAAGCCCATGAAGCCCTCTGACCTATCCTGTCTTTTCGCACCCGACTGCCATCGCACTCCGGGCACCGAGGTGTGCCAATCGCCGCCGCGCAAAAACCCGGTCAGCATCGCTGCCGTGGTGGCAATATCCAGAGAGCGCCTATCGCTGACGAGGTTTGCGCCCTGGGCATCGTCGTAAGCGTTCAGCGCGAAGCCTTTGGAGGGATTGCCTGTCGCCTGGACGAAATCCGCAGGGGGACAGTGCAAGGTGAGGACGTCGTCGGGGCCGGCTAATTGCTCAAGCGCCTGCATGATCGCGTGTTCGTCTGGATGATCGGATACTAGAGAGCCGTTCAGTTCCAACCGCATACTGCCACCTCCACTCTCGAATAGATAATCTTACCTGACCATAACTGTTATGGAGGAGAATGGCATGAGCCATTTGACCTATTCCAGCTCAGCTAGACCAGTCTGTGCTCGATGGCGTAGCGGGTAGCGGCTGATCGGGTGGTGACGTTGAGCTTGTTGAAGATGGAGTAGAGGTGGTTCTTGACGGTGCGAGGGCTGACCACTATCCGCTCGGCTATCTCTTTGTTGGTGCGACCCGTGGCTACCAGGCGCAATACCTCGACCTCACGGCCGGTGAGTTCACCGATAGGGTGCTCGATAGGCTCAGAAATGATGTCGATGGGGAGTTCAGCCGGTGTGGGCGAAGGTGGCGGTACAGGCTCTTCCAGGGCATATGCTATGCTCTGGACCTGGGTCATGGCCTGCCCTTGTGCCCATGCTTCCGCAAAAGCAGCTTCGCCCAATCGCTCACGCGCTATCGCCTGCGTGCGCTCATGGAGGGCACGTTCGGCTGGAGTCCATTTCAGGTGTTTCGCACTTATCAGTGCGTTGGCGGCGCTATTCAAGAGCACAGCGCGCTTTGTTTGTCCACCTGCGACGGCAATAGCTGCCAGGCCCACCAACGACTGAGAAATACGCAATGGGTTGCCAAGCTCCTGTGAAGCGATCATGCCTTCTCTGTAGTGTGGTATCGCCCCAGCATGTTTGCCCTGTAATACGGTCGCCAGACCCAAGTAGATGTGTAGCAGAGCGATATGCCTTCTTGTGCCCAGCGCCTCGGCATGTGCCAGGTTTTCCGTGAATATAGCTACACTCCGGTCATACACTCCACGGTGCAGGAGTGCCAGGCCCAGGTTGACGGACGCGGTAACCACCCCGAATGCGCTACCAAGAACGCGGTAAACGGCCACACTCTCTTCGCCGCGTAAAATGGCGCGTTCGTAATCGTGCTCAAACAAAGCCAGGAAGCTCAAATTGGTCAATACGACGCCGGCGTCATAATCATCACCTAGCTCGCGCCAGAGGGCAAGGCTTTGCTCAAATAGGGAAGCTGCCTGGGCGTAATCGTCCTGTTCTGCGGCAAATACCGCCAGCGTGATGAGCCCGCCGGCAATACCCTGCTTATCGTCGAGTATTCTGTGCAGTCTGAGGCTCTCTTCGGTGAATGCTTTCGCCTGGACCATATCATTTTGAGCCTGGGCAAGGATAGCCGCGCTTCGGAAAGCATCTGCTCGAAGGGCAACAGATACGTTTTCACTCTCCGTGAGGGCAAGGGCCTCCTCGAACCATCGCCGCCCTTCAACCAGGTGCCCCCGCGCATCCCAGAATAATCGCAGCGCAGACACCAGCCTCAAGGCAACCTCCGATTCCCCCCGGTCCAATGACCAGCGCAATGCTGCCCGCAGGTTGTCCTGCTCTATATCAAGGCGGGCGATCACTTCGTCATGCCTACTGGTTGCACTCACTTGTTTGAGGGACTCGGCCAGATGCAGATAGAAGATGGCATGAGCCTGTTGCGCTACCAGTAGACTGCCACTATCTGTCAGCTTCTCAAGGGCGTATTCTCTCAGGGTCTCCAGCATTGAGAAACGTGGTTCACCATCAGTCTGTGCCTGCGATTTCAACAGGCTCTTGGATACGAGCGAGGTAAGCAGATCCAGCACACTGATGCCGGGTTGCGGCCTGCCCTGCTCGAATATCGCCGTCGCAATAGCCTCTGTCCCCTCCAGTCTGCAACCGCCCGCAAACACCGACAACGCAGCGAACAGGGTTCGCTCCCCGGCCTCCAGCAGGTCGTAACTCCAATCTATGGCGGCGCGCAGGGTGCGCTGGCGGGCGGGGAGATTGTGAGCGCCTTCGGTGAGAAGGGCGAGTCGTTTATCGAGCCGCGCAAATAGAGCTTGAGGCGAGAGGATGCGTATGCGGACGGCGGCTAATTCCAAAGCGAGAGGCAGACCATCCAGCTTGTCGCAGATGGCGATGATGGCGAGGGCGTTGGCGTCTGTGAGGGCGAACCTGGGCTGGACTTCACGGGCGCGGGCCACGAACAACTGGACGGCATCATAACTGAGTGCTAAGTGGCGAATGGCGAGTGGAGAATGTGAGCTACTCGGCCCTCGGTAATCGGTACCAGGTACTTCCATGGGTGGCACAAGATATTCGTGCTCGCCGTACTGGTGAAGGGAAGTGCGGCTGGTGAATAGTATCCGCAGTCCCGGCGCGTGGGGGAGCAACGCTGTTACCTGGGCGGCAGCAGCCACAACCTGCTCGAAGTTGTCCAGGATCAGAAGTATGTCCCGGTAGGCAAGATATTGCCTCATCTTGTCAATGAGCGGCGCACTGCCACGCTCGACAATACCCAGAGTTTGCGCGATGGTGGGCAGTACCAGGGCGGGGTCGGCGATGGGAGCAAGAGAGACGAAGAAGATCCCGTCTTCGAATTGGGGCAGAAGTTCTTCGGCGGCACGCAAGGCGAGGCGAGTCTTGCCGACGCCACCTGGGCCCATGAGGGTGAGCAAGCGCACGTCCTCATCGCGTATGAGGGCGACTAAATGGGCAATCTCTCTGTCGCGCCCGATAAAGCGGGCGGGAAACGTAGGCAGATTGTCAGGAGGCAGGGCGCGCCCCGACACACCCTCAGGTGCATCGTGTGGGAGCTGAGGAAACTGAATGAGACCTTGTTCTTGACCTGGGCCAGACACGGATGCGTGTGATGCTAATAAAGCGCTTGCTGCAAGGAACCGGGTGCAGCCATAGGCCATTATATCACTTGAGGAAAGGGCAAAGCCCGCGCCCTTTTCTCTTTCTGAGCCAGTGAAACCGATTCGCCACCTGAACTGCCTGGGGAGCCGCTTCTCGAGTTGCTTCGGCATACGCTCCCCCGCGATCCCGGCTGACCACTTTCAGTCCCGGGCTACCGCTGTCACCGCTACCGCTGCCCTCCGGTTAATGGGCTTTCAGCCAGGCGATAACCGTATTCTTCTCGCGGTCAGGCAACAAATCGACCAGATCCCGACGTGCCAGATCTACGAGGATTGTGGCATATTTCTGTCCTTTGCGCAGGGCAAAATCGTTTGCGCCAAGCACCTGAGGAGGTGGCCTCTCTGGCTCGGAAGCCCCCGCTGCTCGCACCAGCCTTAGAAGCGTATCTGGGCCGGCGGGTATCTGCACAAGCTCTGCCAGTCGAACTCCCGCCCTCCCTCCCAGTGCCAACCCAATGGCTTGTAGCCAGTCCTTGCACTGCTTGGTGCGGTGGACATACGCGGGGAGTTGCTCGCCCAACCGTTCTGCGAAGGTACGGCGAGGGCATGCGGGGTTGGAGCAGACGAAACGTCTTGCTCGTATTTGCAGTTGTACGCTCAGTCCTGCCCAGGACAGGTCTTGCACAGTGCGAGGGTAATAGCGGTGAATGCGGGATGAGGGCGTCTGGCATACTGGGCACAGGGCTGTGGGAGCAGTACTGATAACGGTGAGAACAAGTTGCTGAGTCGATGTTGGTCGTGCTCATTCTCATGCTCATTCTCGTGCCCGTGCCGTATGAGTTGGGCCAATTTCAGACCGGGGCAGTCAGCTAACAGGAAATCGCCATCCATTTGAGCAACGTGTTCCTCCTTGCCGAGTAGTCGCTTGGTCTTCGATCATGTGGTTCAGTCACGAAGAGAGGTTACTCAACCTTATGGTATCGGGCAGTTGGGGAAGAACGTATTCGAGATGAACTTGGCAGTCTGCCCTCTGCTCACTGCGTTGCCGGGCAGGAAGCAGGGCACCCCACCTGTGCAAGGCGGATTCGTGCTGTAGCCGTTCACCACCCCGTGCAAATATACCCTCTCTATATAGATCCAGAATGGGCTGCCGTATGGCACATCGGTAAAGGTGTGCTGTGAGGTGGGGATTAGCTCCTGGTAATTGGCCGCAATCGCCACGAACTTCGCGGTTTGCCCTCTTGTAACATTACTGCCCGGCAGGAAGCAGGGCGTACCTGTAGTACAGGGCGGCGATGATGTATAACCTCCCACCACATTGTGCAGGTACACTCGCTCCACGTACAACCAGAAGGTAGAGTTGGGCGGCACATCTGTGAAGGTCTGCTGAGACGGCGGGATAGCATCCTGGTAGTTGGCCGCGTTGGAGACGAACTTGGCCATCTGCCCCCTTGTAACATTACTGCCAGGCAAAAAGCACGGTATACCCGTAACGCATGGTGGCGATGATGTATACCCGCCTACGATCGATTGGCAGGAAAGGCATCGGACATATGAATAGAAGGTGCTGCCCTGGGGCACGTCGGTGAACTGGGTAGTGCACGAAGTACATACGTAGTGCTCAACCAGGGGTTGAGCGTGTGCCAGGCTCTCATCCTGGTAGCTGCCAACGGCCCACAGATTGTTGGGGCCAACTGCCGCTATGCTATAGAGAATATCGTTGCCAGTGCCCGGGCTGGGGCTTGTGACCACCGACCAGGCCGTGCCGTTCCAGTGCTCCACCAGTGTCCTATAGGCAGGGGGACTGCCTACACTCGCAAGGTTGCCCGTAGCCCACACGTCATTGGCTCCCACCGCCACCACACCTACAAGCCTGTTGCCGTCCGTTGCGGGGCTAGGGCTTGCTACCACCGTCCATGATGTGCCGTCCCAGTGCTCCACCAGCGTCTGTTCATAGCCGCTTGCGTTCTGATAGGTGCCCACCGCCCACGCGTTACTCGCGCTCACAGCCGACACATCGTACAGGATGTTGCTGCCCGATGGGCCGGGGCTGGGGTTGGGGCTAATCACCCGGTGCCAGGCCGTGCCATCCCAGTGGTAAATAAGAGTCACATTGCCGCTGCCTACCTCCCACATCCCGACAGCCCACACATCAGTTGGGCGCATAATCGACACCCCGTTGAGGTGGAGATTCGAGCCGAGCACTGGACTAGCCACAACGGCCCACGACGTGCCGTTCCAGAACTCGGTGAGCGTCTGGGGGTCTGTGACGTTGGTGTAGTCGCCTACCGCCCACACATAGTCCGTCGCTGTTGCTGATACCGAGTTGAGATGGCTGCTGGGGCCTGGAGTTGGGCTTGCTACTACTGACCAGGCGGTGCCGTTCCAGTGCTCTGCCAGCGTGCGGCTGGTGCCCGATTCACTATAGTAGCCAACCGCCCAGATGTCGTTAGCTGATACTACAGCGATACTCTTCAGGGTAGACCCTGTGCCGAGGGTGGGGCTTGCGACCGTGTCCCATACCGTGCCATCCCAGTGAAGTACCAATGTCTGGTTATTGGTTTTGTAGCCTACAGCCCATACGTTGTTTGCGCTCACAACCGCCACATCATATACCTGGCTGCTGGAGGTAAACTCAGGCGTTGTGGCCACGATCAGGCCGCACACATCATCGGGTTGGGATCGGGCATCCTGCGCAGGATCGTGTTTGACGGGCTGTTGCTTGTACGTGCTTACCTTACTCATCGAGCCAGCAAAGGCCACTTTGCTTGCGGCTCCTGCAATTGCCAGCACAGCCAACAGCATCAAGGCATAGAGTGCAATCCTGGTTTTCATCTGAGCTTCTCCTGTTGCTACGGAGTATTGCCAAATCGGATCAATAGGTACCCATAGGGTGCCAGTTTGTGCCGTCCCACAGCGCTACGTGGTGGACAAGGATGTTGTGCACATAATCGAAGCGCCCGCCCATGTACATTCCGGCGCTGCCGGTGGCGAGCGCGTAAACCTGATCGTCCGTGCCACCTGGATCGGACCAGTACGAGCCGTTCCAACGCGACAGGAAGAACTGCTGCGGCGGCGCGCCGAAAATGCCCCCAACGTAAACCGAGCCGTTGTACATCGTCACTGCGTACACGATCACCTGGGTCGGGTAAGAGAGGTCCCAGCCAACTGCGGCCCATTTCAGACCACGTACGTTAGGAGAGTAGCTGGCGATGCTTCGCGCCGCCACGCCACCCGCGTGCTCGAAATAGCCGCCTACGTACAGCACCAGCCCGCTGTAGTGAAGAGTATTCACATAGCCATCGACATCGCCGATGGACGACCACCCGATGCCGTTCCAGAGGGCAAGGCCATTGGTGCCGGGCACCCCTGCGGCCTGTGGGAAGGTCCCGCCTACATACACTTTGCTGCCGCTGACGGCGATGGCGTTGACCGATCCGCCCGTGCCCGCGCCCACGCCATGCCAGGTCGAGCCGTCCCACATGGCGATGTTGGCGGCATAATTGAGGCCAGCAACCGAGAAGTGCCCGCCCACGTACAGGTCTCCGGCGCTGTTGAACGCCAGCGCGCGTACGCTGACGTTGCTGCTGCCGCCCACGCCAAGCTGCACATCGTTCCAGGAGATACCGTTCCACCTGGCTATGTTGTTCACCGTCAAAAGGCCCGAATAGGTGAACTCACCACCGATGTAAACGTCGGTGCCATGTACGGCTATGGCGCGCACGGTGCCCGCTATGCCGCTGCCCATGCTGTGCCACTGTGAGCCGTCCCATCTGGCGATATTGTTGGCTGCTACGCCGCCTGCGTGGCTAAAGTCACCACCTATATACACATTGGTGCCGCTGACGGCGATTGCGTACACAAAGCCGTCGGTGCCTCTGTAGCCTGGGAAGGGATTGTCGGGCTTGCTGTCGGAGGATTGCGCAGGAAGTGCTGCCGCTTGGGCTATGCCTGTAACCTGATATCCAAAACCCAGGATGGGCAACAGGACCAGAACTAATGCGGCGATGATCTTGACAATGCTGAATGTGTTCTTACCGTTCATTTTTTCTCCTGACTATTGAGTGAGTAGGCGTTTGCTTGTAGGCCACGACTTTGTCCAGTAAGTCCACTTTATCAGGGTGCGCTTACCACGATATGAGCCATTTGTCTCACTTTCCTGCCCGCGATCAAATAGGTGCAAGAATGACAAATGAGTCGTGCAAAGCGCAGAATTATCTTGGCTCTCCGCCGTTTCTGATACTGGCGGCAAATTCAGCGACCGTTGCCTGCTAGGCTGCCTGCGCCATCAGTGAAGAAGAATGGGGCCGCCTGGTTTGGGCATGAGATCTACCCGCTAGCCATTCGGCCACCCGAACCGAGTCGATGGCTGTCGCCATTATCACATGAGCTGGATGCGTCCTTGCTAAACCAACATAAGGTGACCGTCGCATGCCACACCGTCGAACACCCTGCGATATAGTTCCTTCTATTCCCGCTCGCCAGGCATATTCCCTTGCTTACTTTGCCGTTTCCTCCTGAACCCGCCTCTGCTGGAGGGCCTGGTACCGCTCCATAGGTCGACCGCAATGCCTCTACGAGGGTACTTGGCTTGCGATTGAATACACAGTGCCTGGCTTTTGCATACGCTGCAATCCTTGAGGGAGAACCTGATATGGATTATTGGATTGCCTCGCCTGTCAATGTGCGAACTCCATTCTGAGCTTTCTTTCCCCTCAGGACATCTAGCTTTTGTCCTCTCCCAATCAAGTACAAAACGGTCACCGCCAAACGCTTGCTCATTTTGTGTCCTTTCCCCTCTCTCCGCCCTCTCCATGTTGGCTCTCGTCTTGGCTTGCCAGTGTAATGTGCGTCTGGTTGGTCCCAGCAGTTCTACCTTATAGTCCTGCTTGCTCGTCACTAGTAGTTCGGCATCCAAGAAACCTGTGTCAACTATATGCACTCGCGGCAATAGACCTTTAGCTCTAAGACCCTCGTGTATGAGCGGAAGCTCTGCAAAACATCTTGATAGCGGTGGGGATAAACTTGCTGCCATTAGTGGAGTGGTTTGGGGATCGTCCGATGGCTCCCACGCGTACATCGGCATTTGCGGCTTTGGCAAGCAGGCGAAGAATCATAGCTGACGCAGTAGTATCGGGCCCTTGAGCATGGGTTCGCCAGCGGTATCACTACAGGACAGAAAAGTGAGACAAATGGCTCATATGCTCTTGTGCCGCAAGTGCTAAATATGAGATGAGGATAGTCAATCAACAATTCGCCTAGGCCCGGTGCAAAGACCTAGTAGCTGACCGCCGCAATCTTGGCAAGAGGCCAAAAGGAGAATCCAATGAACCCAATTCGACAGTTCCCACGCCCCTTCTTCCTTGCCATGGCACTCCTAATCGCCCTGTTGGCGCTCACCCCAAACGCGGCGCTGGCGCGCTCGGCCCGGCCCGCTGCCTTCCCGGTTGCCAGCACTGCAGGCCTGGCCGGGGCGCTCAACTCAGACGGCACCCTGCGCGCCGATCTGCACGGCAGCTTCGCCACCCAGGGCTACACAATACAGATCGGAGCCGACGGCACGCCCACCTTCAAGCCCCCTGCTACCCCTGCGATTGGCGATGGTGCAAGGGCCAAAAGCCCCATCGATCCGCCCACCAATACCTCTGGCTCCTATCGTTGGGACAGCAACTTCGGCCTGCGTGGCACCAACGGCTTCGTCCGCGCCCTGGCCGTCAGCGGCAGCAGTGTCTACATAGGCGGCTACTTCAGCGTGGCCGGGACGGTGGAGGCCAGCAATATAGTTCGCTGGGACGGGGGCAGCAGTTGGGCGGCGCTGGGCAGTGGAGTAAATGACACCGTCATCGCCCTGACGCTGATAGGCAGCGATCTGTATGTGGGCGGCGACTTCACCTACGCTGGCGGCGTCAGCGCCAACCATATCGCCAAATGGAACGGCAGCAGTTGGGCGGCGCTGGGTAGTGGGGTGAACGATACGGTGCACGCCCTAGCTGCCAATGGCAACACCCTCTATGTGGGAGGCGACTTCACCAACGCAAGTGGCCTGCCCGCTGGGCGGGTGGCCCGTTGGGAGGGCGGTTCCTGGACCGCGCTGGGCAGCGGCATGGACAACACGGTCAACACTCTGCTGCTGGCGGGCGGCATCCTTTACGCTGGCGGCGAGTTCGCCAATGCCGATAGCCTCCCGGCAGCCCACCTGGCGCTATGGACCGGGGTAGCCTGGAGGGCTCTTGTTGGCGGAGGCACGGACGGTCCGGTCTATGCCCTGGCCCAGATTGGCAGCAACCTCTATGTCGGCGGTGCTTTTACTCAAACTGGAGGCCACACCACCCCCAACCTGGCCGTTTATACCCTCGCCAGTGGCTGGACTCCCTACAGCTACTATGTGAGCAGCACCGTCTATGCGCTTGCAGTCAACGGTACCGACCTCTATTTCGGCGGTAACTTCACCTACATCCAGTTGCAAACCCGCAACCGCATCGCCCGCCTAGATACCGTCGCCAACACTATCTCGGCGCTGGGCAACGGTATGAATGACGACGTAAGGACTATCGCCCTCAGCGGGGGTATGATGCTAGTCGGCGGTGTCTTCACCAGTGCCGCTACAGTGGTCACGCCCCACCTGGCCCAATGGACCGGCAGCACCTGGCTCGCGCTGACCACCAGCCAGGGCGTGCAGAGTGCAGGCGAGGTTAGGGTTGTGACCATACAAGGAAGTGATGTCTACATTGGCGGACAGTTCAGTCAGGTAGGCGGAGTGGCGGCCAACAATATCGCCCGTTGGGACGGCAGCGCCTGGCACGCACTGGGCAGCGGCACCGACGACACAGTGAACGCTCTGGTGGTCTCCAGCGGTAACGGCCTCTACGTAGGTGGCAACTTCACCCGCGCGGGAGGGGTGGCCGCCAACCATATCGCGTTTTGGGGTAGCGGCATCTGGCTCGCCCTGGGCAGTGGCACTAACGGCACTGACGGCCCCGTCTACAGCCTCGCCAATCACTACGGCTACATCTATGTGGGCGGCAGGTTCACAACTGCAGGCGGCCTGGCGGCAAATAACATCGCCGTCTATAGCGGCGGCTGGTCCGCCCTGGGCAGCGGCACCAACAACGTGGTCTTTGCTGTGGCCGTGGATGCATCGGGTACTGTCTACGCTGGTGGCTCGTTCAACCAGGCGGGTGGCCACACTGCGCGCGCAATCGCTCGCTATTCCCGCGGCGTCTGGCACGAACTGGGCGGTGGCGTATCAGGCGGCTCCTGGCCCATACCAATAGTGTACACCCTCCTCATCTCCGGAGCCAATGTCTACGTTGGGGGCCGTTTTGGCGTCGCTGGTGACGTGGCTTCGCCCAACCTCGCCGTTTGGAACGACAACTACCCCGGCTGGGGCACCGTCGGTGGTGGCGTTCGGGGGAGCGATATGTATGAGGGGGTGTTTGCCCTTGCCCTCACCCACGACCAACTGCTCTATGTCGGTGGGGATATAGACCGGGCCGGCGGGGCCATCGTCCGCAACCTGGCCTTCTGGACTGGCAGCACCTGGTCCGATGTTGGCGGCGGCACCGGTGGCCTCAATAGCAATGTGCTCGGCCTGGCCCTGACCACAGACGGCCTCGACACTCTTTTTGCGGGCGGGCAATTCGACACCGCCGGGGTCAAGGCCTCCATCTGTATCGCACGTTGGTACTTCAACCCGATCTTGCCCTAGCGGGCAGCAAGCAAAGATGGTGGGGCCAGTTCTAAGCGAGAAGGGCTCACCGGTCCTCAGGTGAATGCACTTCTTCGCCAGGCTCAAGCCTCAGGAGAGCCGGAGCGCGAGGGACCATACACCTGGCTGTCATAGTAGATTCCGTTGGTGTCCACTTTGCCTGCCACGGCCCTGCCGTCTATGTTGTTATAGAAGAGGATCGTGCCGTTGGTGCCTGCCACGACGTTGGTCCAATCGGGCTGTATGGTGAACGCTTGCAGGCTAACGACAGAGCCATCACTATCCACACGGAGGGTGGCTGCCCTGCCTGTAGGCTGTTCGTAGAAGAAGTAGACCCCGTTGGACGGGCCCACTATGTTGGTCCAACCGCTGCTGAAGTTCGTGTATGTCTTCAGCGAGTTTATACTACCATCGCCGTTCACTCGCACCGTGCCGCCCGCGTGTGAGCCGTTATAGTAAGTACCGCTGGTATCTACGTGTCCCACTTCCGCATGACCGGTCGTGCTGTTATAGAAGATGACCTGGCCCATACCGTCTGCTGGTGGAGTGGGGGCTGCGGGCGCCGTGGGTGCTGTGACCGGGGTATTGGTCGGCGAACTGCCGGGCTCAGCGGTAGGGTCATGGGTCGGACTGTTAGGGGGATGCACCGCGGGGTATTTCTTATCGTGGTAGGAGTCACCGAGCAGCGAGAGAAGCACGTTGTTAGGAGCGGTATACTCGGGATGGAGCTCGAACACGGCACGCTGGAAATACTGCACGGTGCGAGGATTGCCGTCCTTATCTATCTCCGTAAACTCTTCCGAGATGGGGTAGCCCTGCTGGGCCAGTCCGCCATGCGTCTCCCAGTACTGGCGGAAAGCCCCGCCTACTGTGAAGCCGGTCTGGTTGAAGAGGCGGGGGTTATCGGTGCTGGTGTGCTGGCCGGGGGCGCTCCCCTTGTATTTTTCGTTGTAGTAGAAGGTGCCAAGCAGCGAGAGGAGCACCTCATCCGACGTGCCTGCCTATTCGGGGTGGTACTCGAATACAGCTCTCTGGAATTATTGCATGGTATACGTCTGACCGTCGCTGTCGGACTGCTCCTGCATCTCCTGGGTGATGGGGTAGCCCTGTTGAGAAAGGCTGCCGTGGGTGTCCCAATATGCCAGTAAGGTGCCGTTCACACTTTTATCGGTCTCCGGGAATAGTCGCGCGGTGCCCTGCGCCCTGGAAGTCTGTGGCGCGCCCCAGAACGAGCCTAGCGCCACCACAAGGAAGGCTAGCAGGATCGATACTCTGCTGAACGTTTGCTTGATTTTCACTTTATTTCTCCTTTGAGTTGGAAACTACAAGTAGAATCATTGTGCTGCCCGAAGCCACAATCGGGGACTACCTATCAACGCCCCGTGACAGCATGGTCAGTAGTAAGTCCACAAGCCCTTGCAAGTTGTCGAACCGCTGAACCTCTCCATCGGTCACCCGTTGCACCTTGCCTTGCCACTTTGCTTTGGCATTACGGTCGCTGTCCTCGTTATCGTCCGCGCGATCGTCCGCGCCTTTGTGCTCGTTCTCATCGTCTGCCGTCACTGACCACACCCGCACCAGGAAGAGGTTAGTGTCGCAGTGCGCCATGCAGGCGGCGAAGATGGCTCTCCAGTTGGCAGCTTCGGGTGATGCGCAGGTGGAGATATTGTCGGTCATTCCGGTCCCTCAATATGCAGCCAGTGTGGGTGGTGTAGACATGGACTTCGAGCGTGGGCGCTCGTACTTCATGGCCCGCCAGCACGAGCTAATCCGGGAGGCTACGGCGAAGCGCATCCAGTTGTATAGCAGGATCGTGGTGGGCAACGTGACTCGCACAATCGTGCAGTGTGCACGGACTAGTGGCGCAGACCTGATCGTGCTTGGCTACAAAGGCTCTTCAACGCTTTGGGAGGAGAGCGGCGATACACCGCCCGGCAACCTGGGCAGCATCGCCGATCAAGTTACAAAGTACGCGCACTGTTCAGTGCTGGTGGTTCGCTGAAGCTTGGCTGCAAATCACACACCGGCTCATGCAACTGCTGCATCCGACCTGCTCTGTCTTCCTCTGACAGCAAGGAACAGTGGAAGAGCAGCAAACTCCGCGAGCAAGCAGAAGGCTATCAGCAAAGGTATAGACACAGCATACAGAACACCGATCGCCACGCTTCCCAAAAACCAGAATATGCCATAGCCTGCGGTGAAGAGGCCGTAGGCCGAGGCGCGACGATTGGCCGGCACCATCAGCGCCACCGCCGCCGGTATGATCAACTCGTGCACGCCCATTCCCAACCCCCACAGAGCGACACCAACAAGCGCCACCCAAAAATCGCCAAGGAAGACCAGCGGCGCGAATAGAGCCGAGAGGACGGTCAACGGTATCAGGATGCCTATGCCCATTCGATCAAAGAGACGCCCGAACGCGAGCGAGCCTATCCCGCTTATTCCCATAGCTACCGAATAGAAGACCGGTATCCACACGCCAGGCACTGCCCCGACCTGCTGGAGATGGTACGCCATGAACGGGAAATCCGCGAAACCAACGGCCACCAGCACAGCCCCGGATAGGTAGAGCCAGAAGACGTGGGGCAACCCACTGGTCTGCACATTTGGTGGATTGGTCTCCATGTCCTGTGGGCGCGGGTAGAGCAGACGCGCCACGACCATGAGGCTGAGCGTGATGAGCGCAGGCACAAGGAGTATGGCAAAGGCAGTGCGGTAATCCCCTTGCCAGGCCAGCACCCCCGCGATGAGCAGAGGGCCAAAGAGTGCGCCAAACTGGTCGAGCGCCTCATGCACCCCAAATGCCCATCCATATCCTCCCATCTCTTTGGCCGCGTGCGACAGCATCACGTCGCGCGGAGGGTTGCGGGTGGCTTTGCCCACGCGCTCCAGGATTATGAGAAGTGCCGCCACCTGCCAGTTGCCCGCCAGGGCGAGCAGCGGCACCGAGAACATCTGGACAACGTAACCGACGATCGTTATAGGCCAGAACTGGCCCGTCTGATCGCTCAAGCGTCCCGACACGAGGCGCAGTCCATAGCCGAGCAGCTCTCCCAAGCCGGTGATGATGGCGATTGCTGTCGCACCCGCGCCAAGCAAGGCCAGGTAAGGACCGACTATGCTCCGGGAGCCTTCGTAAGTGAAGTCGGCAAAGAAACTCATGACGCCGATCAACAGGACGAACCTGAATGCCTTCGATCGGGCCGGTGACGGGAGGGGCGGACGTGATGGCTTGGCTGAGGTCACCTCCGCCTCTGCTGTTTTTGGGTCAGATGCTTTCATTAATCCCTCCCCCTTTGCTTCAGTTCCAATCAAACGCTTCCGGCTATCTTTCGGCAGTAATGCGAGCCGTCCGCTCCCCCACCAATTGCACGAGGGCGCGCTTCCATGCATTCTCCTCCTGGCTGTTCGTGAGTTGCCTGCGAAGCGCGTCACGCTTGAGCGTGTAGGAGCGCATATCTTCCGAGATCTCCTCCAATATGCGTATCTGTTCTCGCAACAGAAACTCGCCTGCTTGTCCCTCCGGAGAGGCTGCAAGTATGGGAAGTGCCGCCGCAGCCATGAGGGCAGCTCGCAAATGAGGCAGGCATAGTCCTTCCGAGCGCGAATACGCCTCCCTGCCACTGGGTGTAGAGATCTGCGTAAGAACACGATCTATCTGCCCGGTTTCCGTCTCTCTCAGCACCCGGCAAGCCGCGCACGTCTCAATTCCAGGGAGCAGCGCATCAATGTGTGCGCCAATCCGCTCAGGAGCCTCACCGGCGATACCAGCGAGTCGCCTCAGTTCAGCAGCCGACGCCTCGATCAACGGCGCGTAGCCCTCGCTGATGCCCAGCGGCGAGGCCATCTGCTGGAACTGCCAGGTATGAACGGGGCAAAAGCCGCGCGAGGACATAGATGCGCGCTGTGCCACATCGCTTGTTGAGAGGGTATATTGCCAGCGGGCAAAGAAGTCGAAGACGGCCTGTCCCTGCGCGAAGCAGATGGGGCACGTCCCGCCTCGAAGATTGCGGCTGCCTCGCCTCTGTTCGGATAAGCTGGCCTTGACCGTGGCCGCCACTGCTCGCTCGATGACTTCCCCGTTCGCCGATTTCGCCGATGTAGTGCTACCGGATTCACCAGGTTCACCGGCAATAACCGGAGTGAGTCCCGCATCGCTCAGGAGGGCTGTACGGAGCGAGGCCATCCTCTCCCGAAGACCATCCGCTGATATTTCCTGCGTGACAAGGCTATCGCCGTTATCAACTTCCATTTCAGGAAGCAGATCGAGCGCCCTGTCCAGCACCGACACTAGGAAAGCCCGCCCTTGCTCGCGAGCAAGGAAGTCGGTTAGGGAAGCCTCCATCTCCGGAAGGCCACTCTGCTGAAGGCCTGCGCTGTCACCACTCAGTTTGGTCTGCAGCGCCTGCCGGGCGGAAACGGCAAAGAGGCGAACGTCTCCACTGCCAAGCGTCGCGTCTATGCCGGCTCGGATGTAGCCGAGCACTTCGGCGCGCTCCCACTCGTTGAGGAGATCTATCTTGTTGGCGACCACAAAAAGCTTGCGAGCCTGGCCAACGTGATCAAGGTGATCGCCTATGTCACGCAAAAACCTCTGCTCGTCTGAACTAAAGGGCCCGTCGACGCTGGTCACGAAAATCACCGCGTCCGCTTGCGGCAGAAAGGCGTAAGTGGTTGCCGTGTTTTCCTGCTGTATCGAGCCGACCCCTGGCGTGTCGATAAAATATAAGCCCCGGCGCAGGAAGCGCTCCGGCAGTTCCACCCGCGCTTCGACCAGTCCTTTTTCGTTGCCCGGGTTGCCTCGCTCCGTGATATAGTCTGCCAGTTCACTCAGGGAGACCTCTTGCTCGATGGACCAGCCTTTGCGCCTGAGAAATGCCTGCTCTCGCGGCCAGTAGCTGATAGTAGTGATGGCCGAGGTCAACGGGAGCAGACCTGTTGGCAACAGGTCGCGACCGATCACGGCATTCATCAGCGAGCTCTTGCCGCGCTTAAATTGCCCCACAACCGCCAGATTGAACCGGTCCGCAGCCAGCTTGACCAGGAGCGCCTGTGCCTGTTCCGCGGCAGCCGCTCTCGCTATACTGGCTTCGCCCGATGCGCCGGATGTGCCAGGCGCCTCTGCCGGTGCGCGACGCGACTCCAAAAGCATCTTCAGGTCACGCACGCAGGCTGTTACCTGTTGCTTTGCCAGTGTATAACCGCGCAGCTGTGTCGTTTCGCCCTCTGGTAAGGCCACCGGTCCTCCTGACTCTACCTTTAGCCTGCTACAATGCTATGCGTTGCAGTTCATCCGATTGGGAAGCGTGGAAACCATTCTGATGAGGTTCTGAAGCCTCTGAAGGTTCGGGGAGTGCTGATCCATCGCTACCGAAGATCTTGAGGTAGACATCCTCTCCGAAGCTGGTTTGCAGGGGCCCGCCCTCCACCAGCTTGAAGGTGCGCGTATGAGCGGGGTGCCCTCCGGGCCGCGAACTATCGGCCTCCCTCTGGGCGCGAAGGAAGATGGCTTCCACTATGCCTGCGTCTGCATCTGCGCCCGCGGTCCCGGCGTAGAAGCTGTGGGCAAAGTCGTACAGGTGCGTGACGAAGAAGACCTTGACGCCCGCCTCCAGCAGGGCGCGCACGATCTGCCTGGCGATCTCCGAGCCCTCCCGGTCGTTGGTGGCGGCGAACGATTCGTTGAACAGCACGAGCGAGTTGGGTTTTATATGGTCGGCCATCTCGCTCATCCTGCTGAGCTCCTCGTCAAACTTGCCGCTCTCCATCGCGGTATCCTCTTCTCGCTTGTAGTGAGTGAAAAGGCCGTCGCACACGTTGGCAACGAACGAGCTGGCTGGCACAAACATGCCGCTCTGCATCATCAACTGCGAGAGGCCGATGCTGCGCAGGAAGGTCGACTTGCCCCCCTGGTTGGCCCCCGTCACTATCGCCAGTACTTTGTTGTCGGCGTTCACATCGTTACCTATCACCCTCTGCTCTAGACGCAGCGAGAGGCAGACATCGTACAGCCCCGTAAAAGAGTGCTTGCGCTCGCTCGCGGCCACGGGTACAGGGTAGCACACCGGCTCTCCTTTGCGGGCAAGCTGCTCGTACAGGTTGAGGCAGCCGACGTAGAAGCCCAGCTCGGCCCGCAGCATATTGAAGAAGCTGAGGATATGGTCGTTGGACTGGGCCAGCGCGTTGGCCGCAAAGTTTTGGCCCCTGTTTTTCAACTCCGACAATGCCCGCGCTCCACTCTCGTCCCTCGGGGCGATGCAGAATTTGAACGAAGGAGGTTTCTTGGTAAGGAATTGGTCGGTGACCTGCTCTATCCAGCTGCCCTGTTTGGGGGGCAGCTTGCGTAGCACGTAACCTGTGCCTTTATTGCCTTCTCCCAACCCGGCGCTGATCAGTATTCCCCGATGGAACTGAAGCTCTTTCAGGTGGCGCTGGATCTCTGCAAAATATTCGTCCCCCAACTCCCTCTGGAGCATGGCGAAGAGGTTGGTGAAGCCCTCCGATGCGAACAGGCCAGCGTATTCCTCAGCCATCCTTCTCAGTTTCTTGAACTGGCCCACAAACATCCCCATCACATCTATCGATCTGTTCAGCACCGAGTTCGGGGTATTCTCGCAAGATACCCCAGTAGTTTTTTCGCTCGCTGTCGATAGTCTGCACGGCGAGGTCGTACAGCGCCCTCACCACTGAGGGGTTTTTCAGGCAATCGGCCAGGATATACTGCCGGTAGAGGAGGGTATTAAGGTCGCTGGTGCTTGAGAGTAGTGCTTTCTTTGCCACATCAAAGAGGTATGTGTCCCCCTGAGACATGGCACCGAAGAGCGTGTCGAGCTCGAGGTCCTGCGTGAGGTCGGGCTCGTTCCAGGGCAGCTTCCGCTCAAGGTCGAAGTCTCGGTCTCTGTACATGAGGAAGGCCTTCATGGCGTCAAGCGCTCCTTCAGGCCGTTGTAGGTCAGCCGGTGTTTCTCGGCTATAGAGAGGGCGTAAGCGAGGCCGTCGGCGGGCTTGCGCACGATCTTGAATGTTCGCATGAGCGGGGTGCCCTCCGGGCCGCGAACTCCTGGGTTGTCGGGCACCACCGTGCTGGCAACGCTCACCGTCTTCTCGCTCAGAGAGGACAGCTCGTCTATGAATGTCACGCACACGCAAAGGAGGTCCAGCCGAACGATCTTTTCCAGTATTTTCTTACTCAGGAAGATGGCGTCTTGGAGGGTCGTTGAGGTGAAGATCTCGTTCATAATGATGATGCTCCGGGGCGTGGCCTGGTCCAGGATTGCATGAATCCTGAAGAGGTCGTCCTCCAGCTTGCCTCTTAGGTTCTCTATGTTCTCTTCTTTCTCAAAGTGCGTGAAGAGCTTATCGAAGAGGAAGAGCCTGGCCCCTTTGCCGGGCACCTGGCAGCCGAGAGCGGCCAGGTAGTGTAGCTGCCCGAAGGTGCGTGCGAAGGTGGTCTTGCCGCCCTGGTTCGGGCCGGACACCACGAAGATGCGCTCTTTGCCTTTCAGGTAGAAGTCGTTACACACCACGGGCGTCTTGCCGCCCAAGAGCTTGTTAGCAAGAGCCAGGTCGAAGCCCTCATAGCCGCACACTTCCTTGTCTCTATCCGAGACCTCTGGGTAGCAGAAGCTCAAACCCGACCGCTTGAAAGACACGACGAAATCCAGATATGCAAGGTAAAACTGTATCTGCCTGTCGAACAGGGCAATCGTGGGATCCAGGTAGTTGACGTGCTTGGTGCAATAGGCTTGGAGGTTCCGGAATACGTCGGGGTAGAGGCGGGCCACGAAGTCGACGACCACCTCTTCGACGTAGGTCATCTCCGGCCACGAGCGGAACTTGGCAAGATACTCCTTCACGGCGCCCTGTTTGAACTTCTCGAAGGTCGCGCCCACTTCAGCGCTGTAGTCTCCTTCGCCGTCGTATTTGCGAACCGTGAAGCACTCCTCCTTTACGTGAACGGTATATTTCACGGAAGCAAGGTCGATATTACGCTGAGCTGTGTCCGCTACGAGTGAGGTGAAAGCGTCGGATGCGGCGTAGGCTGCCACATAATCGCGGAAAGCCAGAAGCCCGCGTGAGGCAGGGTTTGCGAGGGCCAGGTCGCTCGCCAGTGTCTGGACCGCCTCGCAATAGACCCCTACCGCGTCGAGGAACCACTTTTGCTTCTGGTAGACATTGGAGAGCTTGCCTGCCTGGGCGAGATATTCACGCATCGTGCGCAGCCTTTGCCCAAAGGATCTTATGCACTCATAGAGAGTTTTGTCCTCGAGGTCTTGCATTACCTCGTGGCGATAATTGATCGTGCTTACATCCTTCAGAGGCGTATAGAAGAACGGTTTCAGATTGTATGCGTCCCTACCTGCAGTGATGGTCTCTACAACCTGGTCCAGGTTGAGGTCGACAAAGAACTGGGGCGCTGTGGGTTGTTCTTCGAGATCGTCTTCGGCTCTCTCAAAGAGGATGTTGTGAAAGGCGTTGTGAAAGTTCATGTCTTTTAACCCCTTGGG
Source organism: uncultured Chloroflexia bacterium (assembly GCA_963797095.1). GTDB lineage: Bacteria > Chloroflexota > Chloroflexia > QHBQ01 > JADMIH01 > JADMIH01. The sequence continues at coordinate 1,129,317 of CAWCNY010000003.1, forward strand.
GCAAACAAAAAGCCCCTACTCGTGCCGGTAAGGCAAAAGTAGAAGCTATCAGGCTGGAGAGCCACCGCTCATGTGCGGCTTGCGGCGAGCTTCATCGCCGTGGGGATGCTAGCCCCAAATCAACGTTCAAGCTTATTATATCTCAGGGAGACTGTGGCCGCAACCTAATTCAAAAGCTCCAGTGAATGCGGTACCGGTAAGTGCGATATAGAGAGAGCGAAGTTGCTGTACGGGCAAACTAACGTGATAAGTTGAGACTTAGGTCTATACCAACAAGGTGTAATACCTCCTCAACTGAGGACCTCTTTGGGCCAGATGGTCTCAAAGCAATCTAATATCAGCTGATAAGATTTACTGCTAGAGCATCGGTCAAGTAATCAGGCAGCCGCAGCCAAGAACTGCGGGGAACGAGCCAATACATGCAGATTGTTCACCACAGCACAGCGCCGCAGATCAAACAGGTTCTTGCGTACGCCAATGTAGCGGGCGTCCTCGCCCTGCCAGTGCCCGACGTGCGCCAAGCTGTGCTCTACCCCCACCCGTTCCCGCAGCTTGGCTCGTCCGCTGGCTGTCTGCTGCCGCTCCCGCAACTCCGCCAGCAACGCCTCATCCGGGTGGATACTCACGCTGCGCCCTGCTTTACTACTCGTGCAGCGCTCCCGCAATCCACAGGCGTCGCACTGCTCGACCGGAAAATGCACCAGAGCTCCCAGCTCGAAGTTCAACTCGATGCCGTTGGGGCAACGGATCGTCTGCTTCTCCCAATCGAGGGTGAACGCCGTCTTGTCGAAGTAAACCCCGTTGCGCACCGGCCAAGTCTTACAATAGACTTGCTGGCCACCCTGGCGCTGGCGCACCCAACTGCTACTCAGGTAGGCACGATCGATGTGCAACTCGCGCCAACTGATGCCCAGGTGCAACAGGTCCGCGGCCATGCTCTCAGTCACGCTAGCCTCCGGCGCATTGGCTGGCGTGATGCCGACTGCCACCAGCAACTCACTATCCAAGTCACGCAGCACATGGCGCTTGTAACCATCGTTCAAGCGGCTCTTGCTCTTGCGACCATGACGCATCTGGGCGTCCTCGATGCTGATGCGTCGCTCTGGCGCGACCCCTTGCCGCAAGATCGCCCCACCCGCAGCATCCGTGGTCACGTCTTGCTCTTGCTCTTGTACTTGCGCGGCAGCAGCCAGGCTAGCCTTGACCTGGGGCTGCTCAACCGCATCTTGTTCGCGCAGATAAGCTTCACCGGCAGCAAGTGCCGCCAGCACCAACTGCAAGGCTTGTTGTTGCTGCGCCGGGTCGTCCCAATCCAGATCGAGTGCCGCCTTGAGGCTGGAGCCCGAGACCAACTCCGCCCCAGCCGCACTTGCCACCTCCGCCAGCTCCCGCCCCTGCTGCGCGGCCAACACGCCCAAAGCCTTACGCAGGGCGTGACCCAACAGATTGAAGGTATCTTCCACCCGTGCGGCACCCCACAGGGGACTGCTGTCAAGGGCCACCCGCAACTGGCGCGAACCGAAGTCGCCACTTTGTTCAGCCAACTCAACGGTACGCTCAATCAAGCGACGGTCGAGGTTGTGTTTGATGAGAGCGGCACGAAAGGCGACCAGGGTACCCTTGCTGAAGGGGGCGGTGTCGCTGTCGAGACAATCGAGAACCAGTTGCCAGCGGCGGTCCATCAGGCTAGCCTCGATGACCTCGTCGTCGGAAACCCCGCTGTAGGCTTGCAGCAGCGTAGCCAAGGCGAGTTGAGCGGGCGGAATAGGAGGTTGACCACGAGAGCTATCCTCATAGAGGGTAGCCAGCTCAGCTTGGAAATCGATGGAAAAGAGGCGGTGGCGGTGCAGGCGCAAGAAGACAAAGAGCTTGGCGCGACGAATACGCTTGACGACCTGTTGTTCAAGGGTAGAGAGTTCAATAGGAGGCTCCCAGACAGCGGGGCGCATGGCATTATTCCTTTCTGTTGGCCTATAGTTGGTTTGCCAACTCTAGCAAACCATGCCCTGTCCGCCTTGTCAAGCCTTCGCCCGATTACTTGACCGATGTTCTAGGCCCAGTTGAGGAGCATCTGGAGCATAGATCCCCTATGTGTGCGTCGGTATGTGTGCGTCGGTCTCCGGCGTAGGCGCTCCGAAACGTTGTATAGAACAGATCTCCCAGAAGTCCTTGAGTCCAAAAATATGAAGGTAGTTTGCCTTCACTGGCAGCTTCGCTCTCTATACCCCTAAGCGCCGATTTTTCCGAATGCGGTTCACATCTGAACCTGCGGATTGTACGAAAGTTTGGCGCATTCGGAACGGAAGTTTGGCGGCTACGGCTACACCTTGCTGGATCAACTCCTTTTGCCATTTTGGGATGGCCCAAGACCCAACTCGACATGTTCATCGAGGACGTATCGATTGGGACGCCTCTGCGCTTGCTTCACTAACTCCTGTGCTGGTTTGCACTCGATCCATCCGCACCCCCGATGACGGAACAGAAAGAAGTCTGCTGTATGCATCGGTCGTTGCAGACGACCATGCGTGTCATAGTATTCTAGCGGGATGGGTGGTGGTTGATCCCACACCTCCAGGACATCGTCGTTATGCTCGGCGGCAAGCAAGAAGGGAAATTCCACCTTCGCACTTTCTGCCTTAATGATGCATTGCATCTTCTTGGAGGGATACCAGACAGGCGTATTGTCTTGGCGTGCTCTCGGTGTGCGGCTTGGCGGTGAAAAACGGATGTGGGCAAGCAGTTCCTGAGCCTCTTGCGAAAGGTTCAACCGACGAACATATGCTGGAAATGCGATTCCATCGAGCGGCCTTGCCATAGTCTGCCCCACCTCTGCCTCAAGACCAAGCGACATGTTGCTTCTTCTTGAAGCACGGCCAGGCATAACACAGTCTCCAGCCTGAGACCGAACATTTCCCCTCGCGTAGCACTTGTGACACCAAACTTACGCACCGAATGCGCCAAACTTTCGTACAATCCGCACTCATGCGAAGCGACCTCGTATCGCACGGGACACTCAAATCTGAAAGTAACACATGGCAAGCACTGCCCCGAGTTCTGACGCTACCAACCGGCCAGTCCCCGAAGGGAGACTTTGCCTGTGCAGCCCGTGGATTTAGCCGCCGGACGGCGGTCTTCAGACGATTTCTACAGCTCAATTCAATTCGGGACTAAGGCCAAGAACTTGGAGGGTGCCCACTATGCAGGCAGGGAGCCATTCGGGGCGAGCCCTTATGGCGTGGCTCAGCTGCCCCAGGAAGGTCTTGAGCAGCAGGGTATCGAGTAGCACGAGCAGGTTCTCGCGGCTGCGGGGCACGAAGGGGGCCTCGGCTGCTGTGGAGAGATAACCGCGCAGGAAAGCGGCGGCGACCTCCTGCACCCACCGGTTCGTCCGCTCCTCCAGCTCCTCCGACCGCCCGGCGCTCTCCCGCTCGGCCTGGAAGTGCGGCAGGGCGAACCAGGCGACGTTGTGTATCGAGCAAAGCATTGACGCGAGGTCGGCCAGCGGCGAGCCTTTCAACCTGCGCTCGGCGAGGAGACGTCGAGCCTCCCCCTCGAAGTCGACAATCACCAAGTCGCCGCCGGCGTAGAGCACTTGCGAGAGGCGGTAATCACCGTGCATGCGCGTGATCTGGGCCTGGATCCTGTTCTGAAGGACGGGTCGGATGCGCTCGTGAATAGCAGGTTCGGCCTCGATTATCGCAGTGGCCCCAGCCTGTAGTTTCGGAGGGAGAGTTTGCAGGCTGTGCTGCAACTCGTACAACGCCTCGCCAACCTGGTGTCTCATAGTCTGATAGAGCGACCTCTGTGAGTAGGTGGTGAAAGGGGAGGGGCAGAAGTCGGGGTGCCCGGAATCCGAAGCCAGTGCGGCGTGCATCTCGGCTGTGCGCTGGCCCAACAAACGCATGATGTTCGAGAAGTCGCCCAGGAGACCGGGTGACCCAGCGCCGGGCTCTTGTTCTGCCAGCTCCAGAAGCCTCACCATGTCCATGCCTGCACCGGTCGGTCGGCTGGCCACACCCTGCGGGTCGGGCGCGTTGGGAACACCCGGCGTGCCGGGAGCCTGAGCGACCTCGACTACTCGCCTGAAATATCCATCGAGCGCTTTCAGGGCAAGATCCCACACACTCCCCTCGTTGGGCACGAAATGCTCAAGCGAGGCCAGCGCGATGGGCAGGTTGTGGGGCCTCTTGTACTCCAGCCACCCGACGATAGGGGCGATGTGCGCAAACCCTTGCCGCGTGAGCATATCCTCGGTCTCGACCTCGGGGTTGGGACCTTCGTCCACCAGGCGGAAGAACTTGAGGATCAGAGCGTCGTCGAATACCACCGAAGTATTGTTCAACTCGCCATCCACCACGCGCGGCGGTTGGGCGGTCTCTTCCACCGCGGCCATTTCCGCTGGGGCAGCCCCGACCACGCCCTGGAGGCTGCCTGTGGGGCCGGGAGCGGCCTCGCCCCGTACGATCAGCCCCGCGAGAGCGCGCACGAAGGCGGCGTTCCATATGGCGTCGTACACGATTCCGTCCTCCACTGTGTCCGCTTTGTCCCCTTCCCTGCCGCCCTCATAGCTGCCGATGCGAGCCACCACGGAGCGAGGGTACTTCTCCACAAGGGCGGCCGCATCTTGCTCTACGGCGTGGGCCAGCGGCAGCATGTAAAGCTCCGGGTCGTGGTGGGCGTAATACACCCGCACGAGGCTGATATAGACCGTGCTGTCGGCGCTGCCGTCGCTGCCGCCAATCCGCAACGGCGTGGCGTCGACTATGCGAGCGGAGAGCATACTGTGCTGGTAGCCCCGGAACCACCTGCACCCGCACAGGTAGTCGAGCAACACATCGGCTAACGCGTCTTTCGACTTACCGAGGATGATAGACTCCAGCCCATCCGACACCGTGATGCGGGGTATCTCGCGCTTCTCGTCGCCCGGCGCGTTACCCACCCTGATGTGCTCAGGTTCGATGGAGAACCAGTAGAAGCCGTGGGGGCCAAGAGTGATGAAGTAGGGAAGCTCGCCTACTTCGGGGAACTCCACGCGGCCGAACAGGTCCATCGGTATCATCCCCTTGAAGTCCGACAGGTCAAGCTCGACGTGCTGCACGAAGCGCGATAGATTTGCTACGACGAGTATCTTCTCGTCCTCGTAGGCGCGGATGAAGGCCAGCACCTTACGGTTCTCGGGGTGGAGGAACCGTATGGAGCCGCGCCCGAACGCCCTGTAGTGCTTGCGCAGGGCTATCAGCCTCCTCGTCCATTCGAGCAGCGAGTGGGGGTTGCTCTGCTGGGCCTCCACATGCAGGGTCTCGTAATGGTACTCGTGGTCCACTATGAGGGGCAGGTACAACTGCTGCGGGTTGGCGCGGGAGAACCCGGCGTTGCGGTCGGCGCTCCACTGCATGGGAGTGCGCACGCCGTTACGGTCGCCCAGGTAGATGTTATCGCCCATGCCTATCTCGTCGCCGTAGTAGATGATGGGCGTGCCGGGGAGGGAGAAGAGGAGGGCGTTCATCAGCTCCATGCGCCTGCGGTCGTTACGCAGGAGGGGGGCGAAGCGGCGGCGGATGCCGAGGTTGACCCTTGCCTCGGGGAGGTTGCCGTAGGCGCGATACATGTAGAGGCGCTCTTCGTCGGTGACCATCTCCAGGGTAAGCTCGTCGTGGTTGCGCAGGAAGAGCGCCCACTGGGAGTTGGCGGGTATATCGGGGGTCTGAGCCATTATGTCGATCACGGGGAAGCGGTCTTCGCGGCGGATCGCCATGAAGAGGCGGGGCATGAGGGGGAAGTGGAAGGCCATGTGGCACTCGTCTCCCTGACCGAAGTATGCCACGGCGTCTTCGGGCCACTGGTTGGCCTCGGCGAGGAGCATGCGGTTCGGGTAGCGGGCGTCAACGTAGCCGCGAAGCTCTTTGAGGAAGGCGTGGGTCTCGGCGAGGTTCTCGCCCGTGGTGTCCTCTCGCTCGTAGAGGTAGGGCACGGCATCGAGGCGCAGCCCGTCCACTCCCATGCCGAGCCAGAAGTCGACCACGTCCAGGATAGCCTCGCGGACGAGGGGGTTATCGAAGTTGAGGTCGGGCTGGTGAGAGTAGAAGCGATGCCAGTAATAGACGCGGGCCACCGGGTCCCAGCTCCAGTTGGAGGCTTCGTAGTCTTTGAAGATGACGCGGGCCTCCTTGAAGCGGTGAGGGGTGTCGCTCCAGATATAGAAGTCGCGCTCAGGAGAGCCGGGCTCGGCGCGCCGGGCGCGCTGAAACCAGGGGTGCTGGTCGGAGGTGTGGTTGACCACAAGCTCGGTGATGACGCGCAGACCAAGCCGGTGGGCTTCGCGGAGGAAGGTCTTGAAGTCATTGAGCGTGCCGTAGGCGGGGTGGACCTCTTTGTAGTTGGCGATGTCGTAGCCATCGTCGCGAAGGGGCGACGGGTAGAACGGAAGGACCCAGACGGCTGTGACGCCAAGGTCGTGAAGGTAGCCAAGCTTGCTGGTGAGGCCGCGGAAGTCGCCCACGCCGTCGCCATTGCTGTCGGCGTAGGCGCGCACGTGCACCTCGTAGATGACGGCGTCCTTATACCAGTCTATTCTATTGGTCCATACCGTACTCACGGCCCCAGGCATTGCTCGCTCCTCTCCTATCTCACCACGCCACACCACTGCCCGACGCCCTCAAGGCAGTTACACACATAGTCTTAGCAAACCAACGACGTGGGAATGGCAAGAATTGGACCACAGGCGAGCAGCAAGCTGCGAGTGGCGAGTGGTCACCGCTGGAGAAGAGGAAGAACCTTCTATGTCAGGCGGTGGCGGGCAAGTGGCGGGCAAGTTCGGCTGCCACGTACTATGTACCGACCTGCCAGCGTCCAGTATAGTGCAGGGTAAGGGTACATATAAGAGTACAGAAAGGTGTACAGGTCGCCGACAGCCTGTACGCCTATCTGTACACCTATTTCAGGCACGAAATTGGGCGATTTGGTGGCGATTCTACGCAAGGGAACTACCCCTTTCCAGCCTGTTCTGGTATGTAACACGCTGGCACGTCGCACCATCCCCATCATCTATGAGAGCTGAAGCAGCAAGTCGTCCGCGGAAGCATGGGAAACGCAACTGGAGATCAGTAGGTCCTCTCAAATTGAGGAAGGCGAGCATCAATTGTAACTCGCTCGGCTTGGCGATTTGGGAGACCGGCGAATGCGTTACGCTTTGCCGTGATCAACCGCCCCTAACCGGCGGAGCGTGGCCTTCTGCGCTTCGGTCAGTCCTTTGATGCTCCTCGCTCGATCAGCTCTATCAAAGCGGCTGCTATCCCCATCTAATACCAGTTTGTGGTGCGAAATGGTCAAATCTACGCCTGCGCCGCACATACTTCTGTGCCTGGCAAAGGCATTTCGCACCGGCGCGTTTCTGGGTGCGGTAGGTTGGCACTTGGCGTATCGCCACCAAGCGCTTACAGCCTGGCAGGCTCTGTGGGGCATGGACGGTTTGCGGCAGTCAGCGTGTGCTGATCCGTGGCGTGTTGGGCAGCGTGGGTGCCTTTGCGGCGCAGGTTGCCCGCTCGCCTGGCTCCGCCCTCGGCAGTATTAGCCCCGAAGCTTTTGCCTCATCCCTCTCCTTCCAACCTATCAGGCTCAGCTGGTTCATCGTGGGATACCGCCTCAGGCAATTGCTCGTTGCTAGCCCCGCGTAAGAACTCCAACAAACTCTCCCAATCGCGGAAGTAGAGCGTCTCCCCGCTCACCACGCGCTGAGCTTTGCCGCGCCACTCGCTGCGACCCTTGTCAACGTCTTCTAGCCAGACCCTCACCATGAAAAGAACCGAACGTATTTCGTGTGCTTCTGATTTCCGATGTGTCCTGGACGGCATAGCCTCGCTCCTGGCTCAGGGTGATACCTTGCCTTATACAAGATGAAGCGTTCCCAGATCGTTTCATCATTCAAGATTCAGGTTCGCAGTTGCACAATCTGTCTCCGAAAATAGCCAAAATGGCGGCAAAGCCGCCATTTTGGCTATTATTAGATTGCCTTGCGCTCTTACCCTTCCCTTTATTCTCCTGCCTTGTAAAGGTAGTTGGGACGCATATAGGCGAGTTGGAAGCCGGTACGCACCATATTGTGATAGGAGGGGTTGGGCCGCTCGGGGGTATCCTCGCCGGTCTCGGTGATGATCCAACGGCAGCCAACGGCGGCTGCATCCCCGATGCGGCGGGCGAACATAGCACCCTGAGCGCCTCGGCGACGGTAGGCGGGCAAGGTGGAGCCAATTCCGCACCCACCAACATCGTTATGGATGAAAAGGGCCGAGGTGGATACGGGCCTACCGCCATCGTAGCCGAGGTAATGTCGCCAGTTGGGAGTTCCAACGGTAGGTTTGAGGATTTCCAGAAGAGGGTGGGCGAAGAGCGGCATCTCGAACCCGGCAAGCGCGGTCTCGGCGAAGGCATCGGCGTCCTTAGGGCCAATCTGCCTGATCTCGATGTCTGTGGTGATAGAGGGTGGGTCTTGCACAGCTCTATACATCTTTGGCCAGCGATCACGCGCCTGGAAACCGCGTGCTTCTAACCATTGGGGTAGCTCGGCGGGCTGAGCGAAGGGCGAAAGCTGGATCACGAAGCTTACTCCGGCGGGCCGGTAGAAGTCGATGATCTCGTCAACCATCTCGGTGGTCGCAGGCTCGGTAAGGCCCAGGCCAATCACTGCATTGAATAAAGTGAAGTCGATTGCGGCAAACTGTCGGGCGGTGGCAGAACCGATCTGTCTTACACGGATGCCGTAACGCTCGGCGGCTTCGGGGGAGGCAAACTCGTACATGGAGGCGTAGGCTTGTGCCTCGCCGAATTCGATCATATGGGCGATATCATAAGGTGACGGCTGTGTCATAGATAGTTTCCGCCTGACTCATGCTGCAAACTGGCCCAGGCTACATCGCTCGCTGAACGGCGCGCCCCAATGCCCGCCGCACCAGCACTTTTGCGAGGTGCCGCCGGTAGTCTGAGGTGGCGTGTATGTCGCTCTGGGGGTCTATATCAGCGTCTACAGCTTCCGCAGCGGCGCGGATCACTTCACTGTTCGGCACTTCTCCCTTTAGCGCATCGGCAGCCGCTTCGGAGACTACGGGCATATCACCTACCGAGAAGAGCACCACTTTCGCATGGTCTACAACACCGCTATCGGCCAGTGTTACGACAACACAGACCCCGGCCAGGGCGTAGTCGCCGTGGCGGCGGGCGAACTCCTCGAACGCCGTGCCTGTTCTGGCGGGGAGTAGTGGAATCTCTGCTCTCACGAGCAATTCATCGGGATCAAGGGCTGTGGTGAAGAGGCCGAGGAAGAAGTCGGAGGCTGGGATCGAGCGCGCGCCGGAGGCGCTCTGCGTGTGCATTGTCGCATCAAGGGCGACAGCCACCGCAGGCAACTCGGAGGCAGGGTCAGCGTGGGCTAACGATCCGCCGAACGTGCCCCTGTTGCGTATCTGAGGGTGCGCGATATGGGGCATCGCCTCAGTCACCAGAGGGGAACGTGACGCCACTAATGTGCTTCTCTCGACGGAGCGCTGTCGCGTCATCGCGCCTATACCCAGGCTATTAGCCAACTCCTCTATGCCGGCCAGGTCTGCGATCCTGTTCAGGTCCACCAGGATGGATGGCTGTGCCAGCCGGAAGTTCATGCTGGGCACGAGGCTCTGCCCGCCTGCCAGGGGCTTGGCTTCGCCTCCATGTTCGGCGAGCAGATTGAGGGCTTCGGACAAGCTAGCGGGGGCGTAGTAGTCAAAAGGAGCAGGTTTCATAGTCGGTAGCCGGTAGCCGGTAGCCGGTGGTCGGAAATAGCATCCGACCACCGACTACTATTCACTCACTCACTTCTCCTCGACAAATGCCACGATGCGCGCGAACGCGGCCTCGCCCCCTTTGAAGCGGAAGGGGAAGCAGCCCAACCACACCTTCTGGTCGAGCACTTCGTCTACCTGGCCGCCCACGTTTTCGGCGTGGAAGACGCCTCTTGGGAATAGAAGGGTGTGGGTGCACTGGTAGTCGTCCATCCAGGGGAAGGCTTCGTCCATGCTCATGCCGATCTTGGCTTCCACTTCGGGGATCATGTCGGGGCGAGCCTGGCGCACCTTGGTGTTGAAGGGGTGGTCGGTGGAGATGGCATCGATTGCCATCCAGCGGATGCCTCGGTCGAGCACCCAATCGCAGAACTCGCGGCGGGGGCCGGGATGCTTGAGGAAAGAGCGAGGCAGGTCGGGCTTCTCCTGGTTCTTCACCTTGTACCAGTCCTCGTTGTAGTAGTGATGGTAGCCGGTATGGATCACCAGGATGTCGCCGCGCTCGATCTTGATGCCGGTGTCCTTCTCCCACTGCTCGAAGTGCTTGGAACCGTAGATATCGAAGTCACCGATGCCATAGCGGCTGAGGTCCACTATGCAGGCTGGACCGAAAAGGGTGTCTATTGGAATGCCTGAGATGTCCGGCCCCGGATCGTAGAAATGGTAGGGCGAGTCGAGGTGGGTGGCGATATGGTTGGTGCTGGAGATAAGCTGTGCGTTGACGCCCTCGAAGGCGATCTTCTTGACCCATTTGATGGTCGGACCTTCGTAGAAGGCGAAGGGAGGCGAGTCGACCGAGAAATTCTGCGAGAGGTCAAGCACTTTGACCTTGCTCAAATCGTAAGGTACATACATAACGGCAATAACCCCCTCTACTGTTAGGAATAGTGGGGGTATTATACACGAAACGGGTTTTGGCACTGTATAGGCAGGCTTCGATTGTGCTTCTACACAAGAGACGAAGGACGAAGGACGAGCGTAAATGGCCCGTCCTTCGTCTATTTATGACTTCTTGCTGCTGTGTTGCTCTTTGGTTTCGCCTGCTTCGTGACGCTGCTTGTTCACGGTGCGGGCAGCGCGCTCTTCGGCCTCGTTTTCGGAGACACCGCGATCCTCATACGAATCCTTGATGTGCTCGTACTGCCGTTCGCGTTTGCTACCTTCTTTGACACCTCTAGGCATGTGTATTACCTCCTAAGGATCTCCGACGCTCATTTCCCCCTTTGGAGGCAAGCGATGGAAGGGAACGGCGGTGGTGCGATGCCACCGCTTGCCACCGTTATTAAGAGCAGAATGTGTGCCAGGAGTGACGAGTGGCGAGTGGCGAGTGGCGAGTGGCTAGTGGCGAGTGGCGGGTGGCGGGTGGCGGGTGGCGGGTGGCGGGCTTTGGGGGTTAGACAGGGGCCAGCCACAGGCCCATAGCCCAGTTGTCGCGTGGGGGCAGGGATAGCCGCCACAATGCCATCAAGCGGACAGCGCCCGGCTTGCCTGAGGGCGAAGGCATACGCCAGAGATCGCACTCGCGGTCCCAGCCGAGCTGCAGGGCGACTTCGCTCGTGGGGTTGGCCAGGGTGGTCGAGGTCGCGGCGGGGGAGACGCCCGCGTAGTTGAGGGACTCCAACGGGGGACGCTGGCCGTCTACGATGTAGAACGCTTCGGGGGCAGCAGCGGGGTCTTCGGCCAGGCCGGGGGCAAAGAGGTTGTATTCGACCGCAAAGAGGACCTGGATGGGGCGTGTGCTGGAGTTGATCACTCGATAGAGCACCGACAGGTCGCTGGAGCCAGGCCTTACCCCTGCGCTTTTCATGAGCTTTACCTCGGCTGTGCGCTTGCCTGCCTTGATCGCACCGTCCCGTTGCAATGCGATCCGCACCTCGCCGCCGAGGTCTATCACCTGTTTCGCGTATGGTTCCTCGATAAAGTCGCCGAACTCACGATGGTTGCCCTCTACGAACTCCTCAAGCCTGGTGCCGAGGGGTAAGAAGTGGTCTATCAGGGCACCACGTGTATCATCCACGAGGGCGAGGGAACGGGGTGGGTTGTGGCGGGTGGCGGGATTGAGGGCCTCGGGCGGAGGGATTGTGCGCCACCGCCAGCTTTGGAGGCGACCCCCACGGGTTGGATCGAAGCGGCACTCGACCGCGCCGCTGTTGAGGATTACTTCTACCTCATCTTCGGTGAAATGCGCCTCAGGTAGCTGGGAAAGACCGCTTTCGTGCCCGTTGACTTTGCCGTTGCTGCTCATTTAGTGTCTGCTCTCCAAATCGAATAGAGTACCCACAGTCTCATCTGCATAGGAATCAAATACTATTGACTATGGTCGCGTGCGACCATACTATTGAGAGGGGAGACCAAGTCTCTTCCCTCCTTCTGGTGAGGCTATACTCATGCAAGAGGGCCTGATCAAGCGTTTAGATCGGACGTTGTGATGTCGCGTACTCGCACAGGCACAGTCCTGAACAGGATCGCCAGATTCCCCCTCTGGGCCGGGATCCGGGAGATCCCAAACAACAAAGTGGACACATTGAAGTGGGTCCTTGCCATAAAGACGAACGTGGCGGCAGGGCTCACATTCGTCATGCTCGCTTCTCTCTTGCTACCCGGTGTGCCCACGATAAATGTGCTGTGCCTGATCGCCCTGGCCGTTGCGTACGTTGGCTTCAATTGTAGCTTGATGCTCGCGCTGAACCGCGATCCGTCAGACCGGGCGGTGAAGGTATTCTCAGAGCTCCTGGTCCCGGTGGAAGTGGGATTAAGCACACTCTCGATCTATTTCACGGGGGGCGTGCTCACGCCGATGTTCATTGTATACACGCTGGGCATCATGATGTCAATCATCTTGCTGACGCCGAGCGGGGTGTACAAGATCGCAGCGTTCTCCGTTCTGCAATACTGCGCACTGGCGCTGCTGGAAGCATACCGGATCATCCCACGGTGGGAGGTCGAGTGGGGGGGCCAGAAGCTGTACGCCGAGCAGAACTTCAACAACTACGCTTCATACCTCCTTATTGTGTGTTCGACGCTGCTGGCGACAGCGTACATGGGCAACCGCATCGGGAGGCTTATTGATGTGCGCAACGAGCGGATCAAGAGCCAGGTGTGGGACTTGAGCGCCGTGTACGACGTTTCGCGGATGCTGAACAACCTGATGGACGATCAGGAGATCGTCCGGCACCTGGCGAACACTCTTGCGCCTCTCAACAGCGCCACGTTTTGCATCATCTCCCTGGTAGGTAAGGATGGAGAGCCGGAAGTCGCGGCGACCGGTGGGCTTTCGCCTGCGGAGCGGATGAAACTGAGGGCAGGAAAGTACAAACCTTTGCCGGCAGTGCGAAGTTTGCTCCAAAAGGGTGAGCCTGTTATTCTGGACGACCTTGAGCAGAACAGGGAAGTTCAGGAAGCGGTGGTGACCGAGAAGATGATACGGTCGCTGTATATGTTCCCGGTAATGGCGGAGGATAAGCCGCTGGGGGTGATCAGCCTGGGATTTGAGAGGGCAAGGTCGCTCAGCGAGGAGTACTGCGAGCTTTTGAAGACTATCGCCAGCCAGGCGGGAGTGGCGATTCAGCGCGCTCGCCTGTTCAAGGACCTCAAGAGGCTGGCGAACGAGATGACTACGCTTTATGATATCGGGCTGCACACCGGGTCTACCCTGTCGAGTGGCGAGGTGATCAACCGGGCGGCTGCCAATATGGAAAAGCTGATGTCGCCGGATATGTACTATATCGCGCTGTATGACGAGGAAACACATACGATCTCGTTCGAATTCTTCAAAGAGCACGGGCAGATGATGCCCAAGATGAAGACCATGCTTGGCCCCGACACCAACAGCCTGACGGGGAATATCATACGAACGCGGCAGCCTTTGTTGGTGCGGGACTGGCTGAACGATGGCCGCGACCTCAATTCTATAGCGCAGAAGACAGGCTCGGACATGCTCACATACCTGGGCGTGCCGATGATGTTCGATAACCGGGTAATCGGGGTGCTCTCTGTGCAAAGCTCGGAACCTAACATCTACGACGATGATAGCAGGCGGCTGCTGGAAGCGATGGCTACCCAGACGGCTATGGCTCTCGAAAACGCACACCTGCACGAGGTGGCGCAGATCGGGGCCACAATGGACAGCCTGACAGGGGTGTATAACCACGGGCGCTTTGTTGAACTGGTGCAAGAGGCTGTAGAAGAGTCTGATAGGAAGGGAGCCCAGGTTTCGCTGATCATGCTCGATATTGACTTTTTCAAGCAGTACAACGATACATACGGGCACATGGCGGGCGATAATGTGCTGGCGATGGTTGCGGGGGCGATCAAGGGGAGCGTCCGGGAGGACGATGCGGTCGGGAGGTGGGGCGGCGAGGAGTTCGGGGTGTTGCTGCCCAATCTCGGTACGAACGATGCGAAGAAGATAGCGCGAAGGATCAGGCGTGAAGTGGCTAAGCTGTCGCTGGTAGACAACCGGATGCAGGCAATCGCAAACCCCACGATGAGCCAGGGTATTTCTACGTATCCGTTCCCCTCGTCCAGTAGTGACGCTTTGATCGAGGACGCGGATGCTGCGCTTTATTTTGCTAAGGATCATGGGCGCAACCAGCTTGTGATCTCGGACCTGGGGGGCCACCAGGATGTTAGTAACGAGCAGACGGTGACCAACCTGGCCGCTTATTCGAGGGTGGATACTACTACCGACCAGCTTGGCAGTAAGCTGGGCCTGCGGGACGCTACGAACACTACGGATAATTTGGGTAGGCATAGTACTCATTAGGTTCGGTTTTTGGTAGCTAGTACTGCTTATTGCTTATTCGGGGTTTTGTACACGAAGGGGGGAAGGAGTACGAAGGGCACGAAGGTTTTTAGAGGTTTTGAGTTTGAAGTTTTAGGTATGGGGAAGGGGGTGCATGGGGTCTGGTTGGGTCCTCATGCACCCTTTCCTTTTTATGATGGGTTAGCTTATGGGATGGTGTCCCTGTGGGCGCAACTGGGTTCGTGTGGCGCAGGGTTCCTCTTGCCGATAGAGGGTGTGACACGAATGCACACTGGATTACCGCTCCGTGCTGGTCCCCTTAGGGTCCGCTGTTGGGAGACCGGAGCGGGGGTGGTGTTGAGAGAGCCACCGGCTTTTGGCTGACCATTCTTTGGTATGTTCCTCTGGTAAGGTGCTAAAGGCTAAACGCAAAGCTGCATAGGGACACCAGTCTTGTCTCTATGTCCTCCATGTTGCGCGGCAGGGAGGGTGAAAGTACTTCTTGTATTGGACTTAGCACATTTGTTTGGATTTGGATAGGGCCAAGCGGGTGGTTTTTTGGGCGATTTTGGGGTTAGTTGAGTGAGTTTGAGGATCTTGCTCGTTGTGGGCACTCTCTGGCGTGGTGAGCTTGCGAAGGTGATCTTGGGGAGCGAGATCCTTCACTTCGTTCAGGATGACAAAGGGGGGCGGGGGCGACAAGGGCGATGGGGGGATAACGAGAAGAGATGGGGATGATAATGGCGACGGGGAATAGTAATGGTGATGGTGGTTGGCAACTTGTTTTGTTGGCGCTTCGTTGAAGATTGCAAAGTCTGTGATGGTTTGCCGGTTGCGATTTTGCGTCAGTCATGCGCATGCCTCCTTTTCGGTGGGAGGATGGATAGCGGGACGTGCTATAATGGGCCGTTCTTTTTATGCTATGAGATTGATTGTTACAGGGGGAGGCACAGGCGGCCACGTCAGCCCGGCGGTGGCTGTTATTGCGCGTCTGCGCGAGCGAAGCGAGGACGAAGGGTGGCCGCTGGAGCTTTTGTCTATGGGGAGCGTAGGGGGGGTGGAGCGGCGCACAATGGAGGGCCTGGGGGTGCGGTACAGGGCTATCCAGACGGGGAAGTTGCGGCGGTATTTGTCGTGGCAAACGCCGGTGGATCTGCTTGTGAGGCTGCCGTGGGGGGCGATGCAGGCGCTGGGAGTGGTGAGGGAGTTCAAGCCGGACGCTATTTTCAGCACGGGGGGGTATGTGTGCGTGCCGACCGTGATCGCGGGGTGGGTGTTGGGGGTGCCAGCGCTTACCCACGAGCAGACCGCGCTGGTGGGGCTGGCGAACCGGATCGCGGCACGGTTTGCGCGGAAGGTAGCGGTCAGCTATCCGCGATCGCTCCGGTACTTTCCGCAGGGCAAGGCATTTGTCACGGGAAACCCTTTGAGGCCGGCACTGTTGGAGGGTGACGCGAAGCGCGGGGCTGAGAGATTGGGGCTTGATAGTGACATACCGACGATCTATATCACCGGGGGAGCGCAGGGATCGCACGCGATCAACATGGCGGTGCAGGGGGCATTGCCCGATCTGCTGCAACTGGCACAGGTGATTCACCAATGCGGGGAGGGTCCGGACGGGTCGGGGGAGGACCTGCGAAGTCTGCAAGCAGCGAGGGAGGGGTTGAGCGCGGAGCAGAAAGGGCGGTATGCTGTGCAGGTGTTTGTGGGGGACGAGATCGCGGACGTGTACGCGCTCGCGCAGGTGGTTGTGGGGAGGGCAGGGGCGGGCACGGTGAACGAACTGGCGAACCTGGGGAAACCGTCGGTGCTGGTGCCGCTGCCAGGGGCTCTGGAGCAGAGGGCCAATGCGGAGACGTTGGAACGGGAGGGGGGCGCGGTTGTGATCGCACAGGAGAAGCTGACGCCTGAAGCGCTGGTGAGTGCTGTCGGGGGATTGTTGGGGGATGCGGGCAGGTTGGTGGAGATGAGAGAAGGGGCGTTGAAGCTGGCAACGGTGGGGGCGGCAGACCGGATTATTGACGAGCTATTGCGGCTGGCAGGGTTGAGGGGTGGAGAGGGCGAGGGCGAGGGCGAGGGCAAGGGCAAAGGCAGAGCCTGATTCTGACTATTATCTCCCATAGATCTTCATAATGTCTTCACAATGCTCCTTTATATTTGAATCAGACCGGGAGCACAAAGAGTTCCACGGCTAGATGGATGATATAGAAGGAGAAAGTAAAGAGATGGATCAGAATAGAGATTGGAAACCGATAGCGGCGCTGGTGCTGGCCGGGCTGGCGCTGTTCGTGGCGTTGAGCGGGGCGCGGGGTTTCGGCAACGACCAGGTCAGTGCGATTCCGCAGCCGATCATTGTGCAGCCTGTGGCACCCTCGACGGGCGGCACCAATGCGCCGCCGATGGTATTGCCTAGCTTGCCAAGCGCGCCGATAAATAACACACATGGGGGATGGAGAGGCGGATGGCCGTTCTTCCCGCTGATTCCGCTGCTGTTTGTGGGGGGATTCATATTCCTGGTGTTCAAGGTGCTAGGCCGGCGACGGTATGGTTGGGGCGGGCCGGGCTGGTATGGCAGGCCGTGGGGTGGCCCTGGACCTGGACCACAGGGGCCGCAAGGGCAGCCCTACCAGCAGTATCCACCTCAGTACGGGCAGGGGGAACCAGGGCAGGGGCAACCCTACTGGGGATACCCGCCGCAGGGACAGCCTTATGGGGGATACCAGCAGGGGCAGCAGGGGCAGCAGGGGCAGCAGGGGCAGCAGGGGCAGGACACCGATAACCACGGCGACATAACTCGGCCCCAGGGAATGGATCAGTAAGGTGGCGTAGAATATAGAGTAGGGCGGGATGCTCTACTCTATATTCTGTGTAGTTGGGAGCCTGAGGTGGTTAATGGTTAAGACTGTACTGGTGGTGGATGACGAGCCCGGGATCGTGGCAATCGTGCGGGATTATCTTGAGAAGGGCGGGTTCCGGGTGTTGACGGCGGGGGATGGGGAGACGGCGTTGCGGCTGGCGAGGCTGGATAGGCCAAACCTGATGGTGCTGGACCTGATGCTGCCGGGGATAGATGGGTTGGATATCATCAGGGCATTGCGGAACGACCCGGCGCTACACCTTATGTCGGTGATTATGCTGACGGCCAGGGTGGAGGAGACGGACAGGCTGGTGGGGTTGGAATTGGGGGCGGACGATTATGTTACCAAGCCGTTCAGCCCGCGTGAACTGGTGGCGCGGGTGCGGGCGGTGCTAAGGCGGGCGGAGGGGGAAGGGACTTATACGCCTACGATACGGGCGGGGGACCTGACCATCGACCTTGAGCGGCGGACGGTGCGCAACGGCAACGCTCAGGTGGAGCTTACGGCTACCGAGTTTGATTTGCTGGCGGTGCTGGCGAGGCACCCTGGGAGGCCCTTCACACGGGCACAGCTTGTCGAGATGGTGTATAACGACAGCTTCGAGGGGTACGACCGCACGATAGATGCGCATATCAAGAACCTGAGGCGCAAGATCGAGGACGACGCACATAATCCGCGATATATACAGATGGTGTACGGGGTGGGGTACAGGTTCGCGGAGTTCGATAGCGGCGAGGAGAGGACGTAGTGGCGGGAGCGCACCACAAGAGGCGACCGCCGCTGTTCGCGCTGATGGTGATAGCGTTCGTCACTGTGATCGTGCTGGGGGCATGCGGGGTGTTCACGGTGTTCGCTCTGTCGGTGCGGGTTTCGGGGGAGAATTTTGGCCCTCCCTGGATAGCCGGGCAGGCAAGCGCTACCCCAATTGTGGCGGGCCCGCCACCGATCCCACCATCGCTGCCGAATAGTGAGGGAGAGCGCACGTTTGACTGGC
>CAWCNY010000004.1:0-727631 GCA_963797095.1 uncultured Chloroflexia bacterium
ATTTTGGAGAACGGAAGGATAACCGAGACAGGTTCCCATGATAAACTGATGGGTATAAGTGAAACGTACTCAAGACTTTACACTATGCAAGCTGAACTCTACCGCTGAGACTGCATTCTAGCACCGAGTTCGGAGAGAGCTTGGCTTCTTGTACCAATGTCCTTTACCACGGAGGATGTTAAGCACAAGTACTCAGCGACCATTAATGAGTATCAAGACAGGAGATCCATGGAAGAGAAGGCTGACTCTTTAGGGGCATACAAAATCATTCAAACTTTGTTGATACTATCACTCAAAGGTGCTGGCCTATGAGTACATCGGTTGCAGATTCCGTACAGGACAAGCCGAGTTATGAGCAGAGCGGACAATGGTCGCTTGTCTGGCGCAGATTCAGACAGCAGCGTGGTGGGCTCATTGCTCTGCTCGTATTTCTCTTCTTGCTGCTCGCCGTAGTGGCCGGGCCTCTGGTCATTCCGTTTGACGATAGCTTTACCGAATTACCTACTAAGTGGCTAGCGCCGGCTGGCACGGTCGGTGACGGAGGTAGAGCACATTTCTTAGGCACCGATAGGGCTGGCAAGGACGAGCTTGCCCTGTTGCTAGCGGGTGGGCGCGTCAGCCTTACGATCGGCTTGGTGTCAGCTCTACTTACAACCGTGATTGGCGTTTCTCTTGGCTCATTAGCAGGTTTTTATAGAGGTCGGATAGATTGGCTCTTGATGCGTAGCACAGACTTTCTTCTCTCCATACCACTTCTACCTCTCTTTATCCTGGCCGCACCGAGCGTCCGCACACTACTTATCTCTCCGCTCTCCTTCTTGCCGAGAACCCCCCGTCTATTCACGTCGAGTGATGACCCAGCTATCTTCATCATGACTACCATGATAGTTGTGTTTGTAATATTTGGCTGGATGGGTATAAGCAGGTTAGTTAGGAGTTCAATCCTGTCACTGCGCTCGCAGACATTCGTTGAAGCTTCCAGGGCGCTCGGGGCGTCTAATCGAAGGCTTATCGTGAAGCACTTGTTACCTAACGCGCTGGCACCAGTGTTGGTGGCAGCTACATTTTTGGTAGGAGATTTTGTGATTTGGGAGTCGATTTTGTCCTATATCGGAAATGGCATCAATTCGGCATTCTTGCCTACATGGGGCAACCTTATTGCTACTTCGCAGAGCTATGTCTTCCGATTGGCCCTTATCGAGTTCAACCCGTTCCAAGATATTCGCCTGTACATGCCGTTCATGCCAGCAGCGATGATATTCATAACCGTACTGTCGCTCAACTTCATAGCTGAAGCGCTACGGAATGCGCTTGATCCCAGTGTGCAGGTCTGAGGGCATTTGGCCTTGTCCATGCCATTCCGTGCCACCTTGCACATTAGTCACTACAGCAAGAACCTCAGGAGCAAATAGTCGTGACTCTATACATTCTACGCCGATTCTCCCAAGCTGTACTCTCCATGCTTATTGCCCTGTTCATCTTCTACCTTTTCTTTGTCTACATAGCGGCTAATCCTATCACTGGTACTATTTATCGGCAGTATCAAGGGTTGCAGGCAGAGTTGGCGCAATTGACCTCTCAATCGGGAAGTTCCACTGGCTCAGCCAGCCCTGCCAGCCCTGCTTCATCACCGGAAATGTCTGTCGAGGAGCTTAGGAGCAATGTCACATACATGCAAGAGGTCTACAAAGTCGACCAACCGTGGCCGCTGAATTTTCTTTTGTGGCTTTTTGATCCGCGAGCTACTATGAAGATGAGTAGTGAGAACAACGTTGGCAGTGCGCGTAATACAGGCATTCTTGTTCCCAAAGGCATCAATATTAACTTGTTCGGTTGGCAGCTAAGAGGGAGTGGCATCTTAACCGGTGATATTGACACAAGTACGGTCAGGCCTGACGGCGCATCTTTGGGTTCGCTGCTTGCGGATAGAGGTCCTAATTCACTGCTACTTATGGGGGCAGCACTCTTCTTTGCCCTCTTGATAGCTGTACCGATAGGAATTATCAGCGCAATTAATCAACACTCACGACTCGACACAGCAATAACCTTTCTCACTTTCGCAGGGCTGTCCATACCACCCTTTATGCTGGCGTTCATACTCTCAGCCCTTTTCGCGATACTTCCTTATAGCTTGCGGCAACAGGGTGGTTGGGATTGGCTTCCAATGCTACAGCCAGGGTACGTTTTCTCAGTCGATCAAGAGGGCAACTGGATCAATCGGATTTATCATATGATACTGCCCGTGGCAACACTCACGCTGGTGCAGACGGTGTTACTTGTGAGGCATGTGCGCTCGTCCATTCTTGAGGTGCTGGGCCAGGATTACATCCGTACCGCCCTGGCCAAAGGTTTATCGACAAGACGAGTTATCATGAAACATGCGCTTCGGAATGCCTTGATACCGATCATTACGATAGTGAGCCTCTCTCTGCCCACTATCATTTCAGGCAGTATAATTGTAGAGCAAGTCTACAGCTATCCTGGAATGGGTCAGCTCTTCTTCAAGGCTATGGGGGGATGCGTAGGTTCGGTCAATACATCGATCGATGTGCATTGTACACCCTTCACATATGTGCCAAACCCAGCCATAGCTCTGGGGCTGCTTCTGGTTATGACAGTGCTTGTGGCCCTCTCCAGCATGTTAGCGGACATCTTGTATGTCGCCTCCGACCCTCGTATTGATCTTAGCAATAAGGGTAAGTAAACTGTCTAGGACCTGAAAGCGCGTTTCGTTGAGTAGCACTTTTGATATTGATCTAACCGGAGAAGATTAGTGCAGCACCCCTTTACATTGTTCCCAAGAGTGATAGCGGACATCTCAACGCCGTTTGCGCTTGAGCTTCGCGTGCTTCTCCATTCTTATCATTCGACCCCCTTTGTGCCAGAAGTTACATCCGCTGGATATCTCATAACATAGTCTCAATGTGGATTCAAACACTCCAGAGGACGAGCGAGCATCCGATAATATTGATTATCTGCTGGTTCCCATGTGGTATACTGCTGATAACGCGCAAAATCTGGGTCGCTAGACCGCCTGAGCAACATCCGATAACAAGAAGAAACGGAGATGGAGTCTCGTTTATGGGTGCTAAGATCAAAACCAACAGGCGTGCCTTAACTTCAACAACCTCTGCGACAACAACTTCAAGCCTCCCCTCTCCGATCCCACTAACCTCCCAAGCGGCTCTGACCACCTATCTGCAGTGGCTCAATAAGCAGCCTCTGGCCGAAAATACCCGGCGTACTTACCGTGTTCGTGTCACCCAGTACTGCGACTTCCTCACGGACTACCCCACTCGCTATGGTGACTACGGCGACTACGGTGACCCCTTACGAGAACGGCCCGCCCGCGATTACGCCGTCCGAGACTACAAAGCACACCTGCTAAGCGTTCGCCACGCCAAACCCAGTTCCGTCAATCTCACCCTGGCGGCTCTGGATCACTTCTATCGCTTCCTGGGCCTCGACCCACCTCGTGTTGATCGGGAGGACCTACCCCAGCAGGCTCCCAAGGCACTGGAACCGGGCGAGCAAGTGCGCTTCTTGCGTGCAGTGGAACGTTGCGCCTCGGTACGTGATCGAGCCATTGCTCTGCTTCTATTCTACACAGGTTTACGAATTGGCGAGGTTACCGCCCTCGATGTTGATGACGCTCCTGTATCGGCCCGCAAAGGCAAGGTCATCGTCCGTCTGGGCAAAGGCCAGACCTACCGCGAAGTGCCCCTGAACGCTGAAGTCCGCGAAGCACTCACGGCATGGCTGCAGAAGCGAAGCAAGGCCCGGCCCCATCCCCAGAATGCTCAGGATACTAGGAGTGGGCAAGATATCGAAGGTGATCAAGAGGCTCTGTTCTTGAATCGGGCAGGAGGCAGGCTCTCGTCCCGAGCCATCGACTCGCTGTTGCGCCGTATAGCGGTCGAAGCTGGACTGGCTTTGTCTGCCCACACTCTGCGCCACACATGCCTTACCAACCTTGTACGTCAAGGCACAGATCTGGTGTTGGTCGCCGAACTGGCGGGGCACAAACGCCTTGAGACCACCCGACGCTATAGCCTGCCAAGCGCAAGCGAGCGGGAAGCTGCCATGGAGAGGCTGAAGGTGCGGTACTGACCTCGTTGTGTACTTCGATACTGACAAGGTCAGTCGTTCATCTCGAATGTATATCTGATAACTGATTCTGAGGTAATGAGGTAAGCCACTAATGCCCGGTCAGTTTCTCACTGAAGCGGAACGCTCTCGCTTGAGCCGCTTTCCAGATGAGATCGCACCTGACGATCTCATTACATATTTCACGCTTAGCCCATCCGATCGCCAGCACATCCAGCTTCATCACCGGCCCGCAACTCGGCTGGGCGTCGCGCTGCAACTCTGTGCCCTGCGCTACCTTGGTTTCTCTCCCTCTCCCGCCAACTTGAAGGCAGCTCCCACAGATGCGGTCCATTACCTCTCCCAGCAACTCGCCGTGGCGCATGATACGCTGGCCAGCTACGGACAGAGGGCGCAAACTCGCACCGAGCAGTGGCAACTCGTGCAGCAGTATCTGGGATACCGGAACGCAACGTCAGTCGACCTGGAGATGCTTACAATCTGGCTCATCGAGCGGGCGCAGGAACACGACAAGCCTACCGTGCTCTTCCAATTGGCAGCCGAAAAGCTGCATACCGACAAGATCGTGCGGCCAGGAGTAACGGTGCTGGAAAGGTTAGTCGCTCGTGCTCGAGAGCGAGCATACAAAGAAACATTCAGAGCTAGCAAACTCAGCAAGCCCCAGCCATTGCTAAATGCTGAGAACCGAAACTGGCTGGACGGTTGCTGGTGCCGATGGAAGTCTGGGCCGCACCCGCTTCGATTGGCTCAAGAGGCGGGCAAGAGGCAACACTCCTAAAGCTGTGCTGTCGGCCGTCGCTCGCATCACCTACTTGGGGTTTTTTGCAAGACCCCCCAAAACGGTGCATTTGTGATGATTCACCCCCATTTTCCGTGAGAAGTATACACCCGATAGCACGACCGATGGAATCCACGCCTGCCAAGGTGACGCCCTATGCAGGCAGCCTCCACCGTCCAAGACCTCTACCCAACGTCCCCACATCACCTGCACGCTGAAATGCACCGTTTTGGGGGGTCTTGCAAAAAACCCCAACTTGCGCACACACTGCATGGTGTGGCTTTCAGGCCGAGACACCATGGGTGAAAGGTGTGGAACTGAGGCTCGATGCGCAAGGCCTCAGGCACACCCGCCTCGGGCGGGCCGAGCGGCTTCGGCCCATTGGTTGCTGCCCCGACCTTCTGCCTGCTCTGCTCGGTGCGACGGCCTCGTGCTCGGTGGGCAAACAATCGGGTCGAGCAAGGCTCCAGCAACAAACGGCAGGAATGAGACAGACCGCGCACCGTCGGATCTGCTTGTCTATTTCTCTGTGGCAGCGGAGCTGTCCAGGGTTTCCCTGACAGCTCCTCAGGTTTCTCCTAATACCGCATCGACCTGAGCCGCTGTAAGGTTAGAGTGGTGAGGAGCGAAGTTATGAGCACAATCGTTGTGGAATACGGTAAGGAAGTGCAAAGGAGAATTCGATGAATAGGTCTAGATTTACGGTCCTGACAGGCATTTCGGCCCTGGTCCTCGCAGCGTTCGTACCTACTGTTTTCGGAGCACCAGCCGACAGCGCCCTCGCCCGTACAACCGGTCATGCGAACTACGGCAAACTCGCTTTCTCTTACGATGCATCTGCGGCCAGCAACGGAGGCGTCACTTTCTCTTACGATCCGTCTCTGGCCACGAACGTACAGGGGCGCGCTGTGGCCAGTAATGCAGGGCAAGGCGCCTCTGTCTGGGAGGTACGGCCCGCCCACATAAACTTCACGTTTGACGGCTACCCCGTACAGGGCATGGCCTCCCCGCAGATAAGGGTGATACCGCTGGCCGAATACAAGTCTGCCCAGGCAGGCTCCAGCGTGAGCGATGAGTTGAGCGCGCTTGAGAAGTACCTCGGCCAGACTGGTACGGCCGGTGCGCCACTACCGCAACTTCCACCCGTGAACGCCAGGCGCATCATCGCGGAGAATGTAGCACCGGTAGCGGGCGCTGGGGTCTCAGGAGTGCGCTTCGTCGCCTCTTATGCCCAGGGTATTACTCCGGTAAGTGCGGACAACATAACCTACATGTTCATAGGGCTCACCTCCGACGGCAAGTATTACGTCGATGGGGTCTTCCCGGTCGCCCTGTCTACTCCGCTCGATCCTCCCCCTTCTCCTGTCACAGCCGAGAACGCGCAGGCGTACAACCAGGCAGTGGCCGAAAGACTGAGCAAGGCCGACATGTCAGGTTTCACACCCACTCTCGACACGCTGGACAAGATGATGGGGTCCATACAGGTGAACTCCTCGGGAACACCGGGTATGCCCAGCACGGGTGTGGGCGCATCTAGCAACGAAGGCGCCATGTTTGCCATGCTGGCGCTCGGTGCACTGCTAGTTGTGGTGGGGCTGAGGATGTCTATTCGGAGCAAAGTGCAGTTATAGCGCCTTGCACTCGGAACCAGGTGTGCCGTTTGAGGCCAACTATGGGTCTGTGTGCTCACACTGGCTCTGATTGAACGTGTAAGCGGGCTTGCAAGCTGGCGGCGCAGGCAGAGGACGACGCAAAACAAGACTAGCCTGGCAACCGTGTGAGGTGAGAGATCTGCGTGCCATAGGTCCGTGAGGCTCCGATTTTTACCAATATGCAACCCGCTTACACAGTTTATTAGACGTTGATGCTCTACACTACAGTTGAATGAGTCCGCCCATCGCCAGATCCGAACCTCTGGGGCCGCTAGGGTAAGGATAAGAGGAGCAGTGAACATCACAACAGCAACAACTATGACCGCGCCGAACGTATGGAGGCAGCAGCGCCAACGTTCCGTTGCCAGGCGTACAGGCAGCTAATCTCGTTCGAGCACGAGCGCGGTAAAGTGCAGATAAGATCGCAGGAGGGACCGATAGAATGTTGACTTCACTCAGGGCCTGGATAAGGCGCAATGCGCTGGTGT
The DNA here is from genome assembly GCA_963797095.1 of uncultured Chloroflexia bacterium. Lineage (GTDB taxonomy): Bacteria > Chloroflexota > Chloroflexia > QHBQ01 > JADMIH01 > JADMIH01. The sequence goes on from CAWCNY010000004.1 coordinate 7,026, forward strand.
CTTTCTTTGTGCTGGATACGGCATCTGCAGCGTTATGTTCTTTTCGTATGTTGCCTTCCCCTAGCTGCCATTCACCCCATTCTGGCTGGTGGGGATTTTCAGCCCCACAATGAGCGCCCTGGCGATCGCGGGGGTGATCGGCGGCGTGCCGGAGATCAAGCGCCTTCTGTCGGGCTTCACTAGATGGAAGATCGGCTGGCGGTGGTACCTGGCGATCTCCGTGCTGTTGCTGGGGCCTTTACTGATAGCGGCGGTCTATATAGCGCTCGGCAATCCGCCCAGCGGCCTGGCTCCCGGTATGACTGTCTGGGGTCTACTGGGCGCTCTTGCGTACACCCTCACGTCGGGCCCCCTCGCCGAAGAGACGGGTTGGCGGGGTTTCGCCTTGCCCAGACTACAGGAGAGGTTCAGCTCGCTGAAGGCGAGCCTGTTGCTCGGAACCCTCTGGCTCTTCTGGCACGTGCCGCAATACTTTGTGCCGAACACCACTATGGTGCCCTTCCCGGTCTTCATCCCGATATGTATCTGCCTGGCGATCCTGTTCACCTGGCTCTACAACAACACCGGGGGCAGTCTGGTGGCGACAGTGCTCGCCCACTTCCTGTTCAACTTTGATGGGGCCTTCGTCTCAGTACACCTGGGCCTGGCTCCCGCCATGGTAGTCAACATTGGCGGCGGTATGGGCATCGTAGTGATGGTTGTGCTGGTGGTCATCTTCGCCGGGACAAAATACCTCTCCAGGAAGCCGCCCGAACAATTGCCCTTCCGCCGGATCGGCGTGTCTTATGCGCAGCGCCCATGAACGTAACACGTAACAGCCCTCAGAATGGCACCGGATATGGTCTTAACGCAAAGCGAGGAGATCACCAGGAATGGCAACAATCTCAGCCGAGGCGCACTTGGCGTCCGATGGGGAATCGCCGGCAAGCGTAACTACCCGGGAAACTGCCAAGAGCAGCATAGTTTACAGTCTTGGCTTTTGGTCCGCGCTGCTGGCTTCGGCTCTGAACCTGGCGTACATGGGAGTTATGGCGGTCGTGGCGCTGTCGGGCTTTGTGCTGCCACCTCCCGAACCGGCGCAGTCGATAGCCGGTATTATCACCCTGCTCTCGGCCCCTACCATGGTCGTACTGGTAGCTACCATTCACTACCAGGCGTCCGCGGAACAGAAGATACTCAGCCACCTGGGCCTGCTGTTCATGCTTGGCCTGGCGGTGCTGACCTGCATAAACCGCTTCGTGCAGCTAACCGTAGTGCGCCAGGGCATTGCCGCGGGTAAAGAAGGCGAGGTTGCCAGGTTCCTGCCTTACAGCGCCGACTCGATCATGCTGGCAATCGAAACGCTGGCGTGGGGTCTACTTCTGGGTCTGGCGGCGCTCTTCCTGGCACCGGTGTTTGGCCGTGGAGGGGACAAGTTGGGGGTGTGGATCCGTTGGCTGCTTGTAGCTACGGGCGTGCTGAGCCTTGTCTATTTCGTCGCCTTCGCCACGGGCCCGGCAGCACTCGGATATGCCGGGGTGATCGGCTGGTCGGTGTTCCTACCTGTTGCCACCTTCCTGATGGTTCCTTTCTTCTGGAGGGCCAGGCGAGTGGCGAGGGTGAGTTGAATAATTGTTTTACTGCAAACCCATACGGAGCATTGCAACCAGGTGGGGGTTCTGGAAGGCTAACCAAATGAAAACAGCACCTCGGGTGATTCTGGGTCTGGCGTTGGCCGGGCTTAGCGGAGTGTTACTTACTCTATCTTTCCCACCCTACGATCTGTGGGCGCTCGCCTGGGTCGGCTTCGTGCCCGCCATCGTGGCACAGCACCGAATCTTGCCCAGGCGGCTCTCCGGCTTGACCTATGGGGTCGGCCTAGGCGGTTTCTTCTGGGGCTACTTCGGCCCGATGTTTAGCAATACTGTCTGGTTCATGGAGTGGCTACCCCTAATAGTCGCTATAGTAGCCACTTTCCTGAGCAGTGGAGACCGCGCTTTCCAGGAGCGCACGCATTACCGCTGGTTTGTGCTGGACGGTGCGGTGGTATGGGTCGGCATAGAGGCGATCAGAGGCTTTGTGCCGGTGATCGGCACGGGTGGTTTCGTAGCGTATGCCCTCTACTCGCAGCCCTGGCTGATCCAACCAGTGGGCATATTCAGCATATATGGCTTGAGCCTGCTCGTGATGTTGGCGAATTATGCGCTGTCCCTGGGTGCGCTGGCCCTGATTGACCGGCGTTCAAGATCTACTTCTGAAGACTTGTTGGCAACGCCGGTAGCGGGCAGGCTTGCGGCAGGTTGGCTTGCTGGTATAGTAGCGGCCCTCATCCTGTGGTCGGCGCTGGGCGTCGGTCTTCTTGGACAGGCAAGCGTTACTGGGTCCGCTATACGGGTGGCTGCAATTCAGCCGGGGCCAGCAGCGGACCAGGAGACGCGCACCCACACGCTCTTCGACCAAACCAGGAGTGCTGCTTCCCAGGGAGCACAACTGGTTGTCTGGCCGGAGGGCGCCCTCAACTACGACCCGCGTGTGGGACACACAGACGACTTCAGAGGTCTGGTCAAGGAAACCGGCTTGTACCTGGTTATCGGCTACGGCGTCAGCACGTCCGCAGGGTGGCGCAATGAGGCGATACTACTCACACCAGAGGGTGAATTTTTGGAGCCGTACGGCAAAGATCACCCGGTTGTGTGGCTCGGCGAGACGAGCCTCACGCGAGGCGCCTACCCCATATATTCGACCCCTTTTGGCACGCTGGGTACGATCATCTGCTACGACCTCAACTTCACCGACACGGCTCGCAAGACGGCCCTCAACGGCGCTCAGGTAATAGCTGTGCCTTCCAACGACTGGCCGGGCCTAGCTGCGAAGCAATACAGCAACCTTGCCCTGCGCGCGGTCGAGAACCGCGTCACGCTCATAAAAGCCGACACACAATACGACTCAGCGGTCATAGATCCATCGGGGCGCATCATCTCCAGCGGTGTCTCCACCCGGCCGCTCAAGAACATCCTGATAGCAGATGTAACGCTGGGCAGGGCAGACGCACCTTTGATCCAGCTAGGCGATTGGGTCGGCTGGCTCTGCATAGTGGGCACCGTCGCATTCTTCGCCTTCGACATCATCACACGCAGGGCAACCAGGCGAAATGCGTCTGGGATCAGAAGCGAGCGCACCGCAGCTACGGATAAGGGAGCAGTTGCACAAGGCCCTTGAACCGGCAGCTCGTACCTGCTGATACCTGACACATCGGAGGGAATAACCATGCAAACGCAAGTTTCCAGTGCTGCTACCGGTGAGCGACGACACCATATTGACTGGCTCAGAATAGGAGCGGTCTTCCTGCTCATTCCATTTCACACCGCGAGGATCTTTGACATCTGGGAAGACAACTACGTGAAGAACGCCCAAACCAGCGACGCGCTGAGCTATATGATCGCCGTGATTGCGCCGTGGCACATGCCGCTGCTGTTCGTGCTGGCGGGGGCGGCCAGCTGGTTTGCCCTGGGCCGCAGAACAGGCGGGCAGTACCTGGCCGAGAGGGCAAAGCGTCTGCTGGTGCCTTTCCTTTTCGGTTTGCTGGTGATCGTACCTCCGCAGGTGTATCTGGCGGAATTGAAGCGGCCAGGTTACCCCGATTCGTTCTTGCAGTTCTACCCGAGCTTCTTCGATCTTCCTGGTAGCGATCTGACCGGCTACAATGGCGGCTTCACTCCGGGGCACCTGTGGTTCATCCTTTACCTTGCCGTCTTCTCCGCTGTCGCCCTCCCGGCCTTTCTCTACCTGAGAACGCTATCCGGTTCGCGGGTCGTATCGCGGCTGGCTGGCCTGATGCAGTACCGCGGTGCTATCTTCCTCCTTGCTGTCCCCATCGCCTTCCTGGCCGCGCTGCCCGGCGTCAGTGGCAAGAATCCCTTCACCTACATGGGGCTTTTCATGTGCGGGTATTTGCTTCTATCAGATGCGGGCTTCCAGCAGGCGATAGCTAGGGAGCGGTTGATGGCCCTGGTGGGCGGCGTGCTCGCTATGGGCATAACACTGCCTCTCATGGCCTGGTACAACAATCCCACCACAGAGCGCACGCCTCTCTTCATCTTGTTCCATTTCCTGGTCTATTTCAACATGTGGTTCTGGATCGTGGCCTTGCTCGGCTACGCACAGAAGTATCTGGCCTTCAGCAATAAGCTGCTCGGCTACGCAAGTGAAGCCGCGTACCCTTTCTACATCCTCCACCAGACGATCATCATACTGATCGGTTACTACGTGGTGCAGTGGAACATCGGGGTGGGGCCCAAATTCCTCATTATTGGAGTGACAGCGTTCCTTGGCACGGTGCTGGTATACGAGCTATTTGTCAGGCGCACCAATCTGACGAGGTTGCTCTTCGGGATGAAACCGTTGCCGAAGGAGACGGTAACACGGGTAATGCAGCAGCCTGCTTAGGCAATGGGCTGCTCTAGACTTTACCGCCCGATGCTGCTGCGGCAATAGAAATAGCGGACCCGGCCCCATCTGCCTGGGGGGATCTGGCGCCGCATGGCTCAGGAGGCAACAGTCGATGAAAGTCAACCATTATGTGCGTGGTCTTGCTCATCTGCTGGCCACGTCGATATTAGCTGTATTAGCGGCTCTGCTCTTGTATATGCTGGTCATTGGCGGCTGGCAAGAGCGCTGGGGTGCGACCGGCGCGGAGGTGAGCCAGGCGTTTCCCGGCGACGAACTGGTAGCGCAATCTCAGAACCAGACAACCCGGGCGATCACAATCAACGCGCCCCTCCAAACGTCTGGCCCTGGCTGGTGCAGATGGGACAGGGCCGCGGTGGCCTTTACAGCTATGAAACGCTCGAAAACTTGATCGGCTGCGATATGCACAATGCCGGCACCGTTCACCCCGAATGGCAAAACACACGTGTGGGCGACAGGGTGCGTATGTACCCGGAGGGGAGCGGTCCGCCTCCCTACACAGTGGCCAGGATCGTGCCAGGCCAGGCGTTTATAGCGGGGCACTCAACCGGTCAGGGAGGCGTGCCCGCTACGGTGACACCCCAGACAGAATGGAGCGACACCTGGGCCTTTATACTCCAACCCGTCAGCGAGAACAGCACACGGCTGATCATCCGCTCGCGCTCCACCTACGCAGATCCCACCATGAGCGCGATCATGACCGCGGTAGAGCCGGGATACTTCATCATGGAGCGCGGTATGCTCTCGGGCATCAAAGAGCGGGCCGAGCGGGCGGCGGGCCTTGCGGCCAACTACACTGCAGCCGACGGGTGGAGTGCAGCTTTCTTGCTGCTGGCATTTGTGGGTCTGGTGGCCTACTTGTTCCTGGGACGTTGGCCGGACAAACTCATCGTTGCTCCGACCGGAGCGCTACTATGGGAGACAACGCTCTTCTTTGGCTACCCCTCGGTGCTAATAGCTGCCGCGATGGGAGTCGTGGCTATTCTGGCGCTGACGTGGAAGTTCCTGCCCATCCCCATAAGGAGGCATGCAGTCTTTCCCATAAGGAGGCATGCAGTCTTTCCGACCTCCGTGTAGGTAGTCGATATATGCCTTTAGGGCAATAAGCGATCCTGAACGTCCAAGGAGAAAACTCCATGAATTTGAATAATCATGAGCATGCTCTACCCACCAAAAGCAATCTCGCCCTCGCCTATGTAGTCTCTCTTGTCGTCGCCTTCGTTATGGCCGTCTCATCGCTGGCTGGTCTAATTTATGGATCGAGCATTTACCCAGGTCTCGAAGCCAAAATGCTGCCGCTTTTCGTGGGCCAAGACGCGCTCAATCTCCTCGTCGCGGTGCCCATGTTGCTAGGGTCTATGTGGCTCGCGCGTCGTGACAGCCTCGTGGGTCTGCTGCTGTGGCCGGGGGCGCTCTTTTACGATTACGGCTATTACGTCCTTGGTGCGCCGTTCAATCCCTTCTTCCTGCCTTATATTGCGCTCATGACGCTGAGTGCTTACACGATGATCGGGATCGTCGCGAGTATCGATGGGGGTGGGGTTCGCGAGCGGCTTGCGAGTACGGTCCCGCCCCGGCTCATCGGGGGCTTCCTGGTGGCGCTCGCACTACTGTTCACGACGCTGTGGACGCTGATGACCCTCTCTGCGCTATCGAGGAGCACGACCCTCGACCCGATAGCCCATGTCGTGGTGATCATGGATCTCACCGTGCAACTGCCTGCCCTATTCGTGGGGGGCATTTTGCTGTGGCGCCGCCAGTCGCTCGCATATGTTGTCGCGGTGGGCCTGCTGCTCCAGGCGGGAGTGTACCTCGCCGGCCTGTCGGTCATTACCATTGTGCAAGAGGTGGTCGCTGCTGCTCCGTTTGACCCGGTCGCGGTGGTCCCCGGTTTTGTCGTGGGAGCCATCTGCCTGGGGCTTATAGGGCCATTTGTGCGAGGCGCAGGCGCACCTCACCGGGCGACATCGCGCAAGAGCAAAGAGACGTATGCAGTGCTGCGTTAGTTCGGACCAAACATTGTAGGAAAGGAGAAGAAAGACGATGGTCTCTCCTGCGATGTTACTTGAGGCTTTACCGTGCTAGTGCTCCAAGTAGATTGGCTGCTTGTACGCCTGGCAACGGAACGTTGGCACTGCTGCCTTGATGCGTTCGGCGCGGTCATAGTTGTTGCTGTTGTGATGTTCACTGCTCCTCTTATCCTTACCCTAGCGTCCTTACCCTAGCGGCCACTAAGCGGCCCCAGAGGATCGGATCTGGCGATGGGCGGACTTCATCCCACTGTAGTGTAGAACACCAGCGTCTAATAACCGGTGTAAGCGGGTTGCACATTGGTGAAAATTGGAGCCTCACGGACCTATGGCACGCAGGTCTTTTGGCAGGCAGGTCTTTCACCTCACACGGTTGCCAGGCTAGTCTTGTTTTGCGTCGTCCTCTGCCTGTGCACCCAGCGTGCAAGCCCGCTTACACCAACAATCAGAGCCAATGTGAGCACACAAACCCGTAGGAGGGAAGTGTCAGAAACCAAACCACCGGGTGGCCTGAATGCAATGATTCGGTTATCCTTCCATAAAGTCGTACCAAGGAGTACCGATGAATTGCCCCAACTGCCCGCATTGCTCCTGCTCTGCAACCAGCCAACTATCAAGGAGAACTGCTCTTGGCTGTAATGTCTTCCGTTGCAGACGGTGCAATCGCGTCTTCAACGAGCGTACGGGCACTGCCTTCAATCACCTTCAGGTCCCCACTGATATCGTGCTGTTCGTTGTTTTGTGGAGGCTGCGATACAAACTGAGCCTGCGAGACCTTGCCGAGATGTTCCTGGTGCGTGGGTTTGAGTTTACCCACGAAACAGTTCGAGATTGGGAGGATCGCTTTGCCCCGCTAGTCACTGAACAGTTGCGATCAAGGCGCAAGGGAAAAGCAGGTCGTTCCTGGCACACCGATGAAACCTATGTGAAGGTGAATGGCAAGTGGCACTATCTGTATCGAGCAATCGATCGTGATGGTAACTTGATAGACTCGATGCTCTCGGAGAAGAGAGACATGGAGGCAGCCAAGCGGTTCTTCAAGGGAGCCGGGGAAGCTGTCGGTCATAAGCCCGAGAAGGTAACGACCGATGGCCATGACTCCTACCCGTGCCATCCGCCGAATATTGGGCCGCAAAGTTGTACACCGGACGAACCGCTACGTGAACAATCGAGTCGAACAGGATCACCGAGGGATCAAACAGAGGTATTATCCAATGAGAGGATTCGGGAATTTCGATTCCGCATACCGCTTCTGCCGGGCGTTTGACGAACAACGAGATTACTTTCGACATCGCACCAGACCGAAGGAGAAAGTATCCTTACTGGAACAACGGAGAATGTTCAGGCACAGATTTGGGGCCCTGCAATTTCTGCTGATGACGGCATAACGGCAAGCAATAAATAAAGCAATAGCTTTGGCGGAGGCTGGTCGAGACGTTATAAGCCCCACTGGGGAGACTGTGTGCTGCCAGTTCTGACACTGCCTCCCCGCTACCCTCACCCGCTACATCGATTTCATCTCACTTTGCACTGAAGACATCATCGACGCTCACGGCAAGGTCAATCAGCAGCACTGAGGTCGCCTGCTCGCCTCTGTGGAAAACGCCATGCTCCATGTAGAGCGACTCTTGCAATGTCAGCACAGTGATCGTTTCGTCCAGTGGGTCCACGATCCAGTACTCGGGTATGCCCGCTTCGGCATAATCAGCACGCTTTATCAAAGTGTCGCGTTCACGGTCGTCCGGGCTTACCACTTCCATGACCAGGTCCGCACCCAACCAATAAGCGTCTTGCGCTCGGGGATCATCAGCGTTGCGTAATAGCAATAGGTCCGGTTCGCGATATTTGCCTTCGCGGACTTGGATACGCAACGGGGCAAAGAACACAGTACCACCAACCCGTGCTGTAAGAGAGTAAAGTGCCAGAAACAGGAAACGTACAATCGCCTGATGCCTCTGCGTTGGCATTGGCAGCACCTCTATCGAACCATCGGTATATTCGAGTAACCTGCTGCTACCGTCTGTGAGGCGCAGGTATTGCTCCTCGCTCCACAATCCCTGGAGAGAGTCGAGGTTCGAGATGGTACCATCGTCATCAGCTACGATTCGCAGTCCTGTTGTGCGTAGAACAACTCTTGTAGTCATGGCTCATGTCGAAATCGTGAAAGCATCCAAACCCTGGCCAGAGCAACTACCACTGCTTCCCACTACCCGCTTCCCACTACCCGCTTCCCACTACCACAGTATATATCAGAGGGTCGCCCCCTAGCAACTATGCCAGAGCGCTCCCTCCTCATACATTATTGGATCGTTTTGGCGTCTGCCAACAGCCACTCACGTTCGCCCTCCGCAGAGTCAGGAGGGAGAATCCGCTTCAGATCGTGCAGGTGGCGGCGTAGATTGGCTCGCGCGGCTGCTTCCGGCTCGTCCGGCCAGAGAGTATACGCCAGGGTCTCGCGCTTAACAGGGTGCGCACGATGCAGCAGAAGATAGGCCCACATTGCCCAGGTCCTGGGTAATGTGGCAACTTCGCGCGGCTCATTGTCAACCAGAAAGTGGGGACGGCCAAGTAGATGAATGTGGAGCATAAGCAAAGCGACCCCTGTAGATACCATTAACTACCGGAGCTACCGGCTTGGGCCGTCGATCCGGTTGCGCGGGGCCGGAAGGGTGGGAGCTATCTCGGGTGTCCGAGGTGTTGGAACACCTCACGGTGCCGATATACCAGCTTGGCGCGCCAGGCACCTTTTCTTCTTTCCGGATGGGGTGGTGCCTGACCTCTATTATACTACCTAAGTAGCGAGGGTTAGGAAAACAGCTGAAGACCCTATTGCATCGTCTCGTTCTTTACAGGTAGGGTGGCGGTTGTCGACAGGGACAACCGCCACCCTACCTGTTACTGATTGTCCTGTTACCTCAAAGAGCGTCTGCCAGCCTCAAGTCTCTTTAGTTGGCTCGAGCAAAGCCACGATTGCGGCCTGGCTGCTGTGCCCACTTCCTCGCAGACTAGATAACAGTACCCCTTCTGAGCATTATTTAGCTGTTGGACCTCGTCGGCCAGCGAATGACGCTGATAATTACCCGATGAGATTGGATACCCCACCCGGCTCCGCCGCCTGCCAAAAGGCCGAAAGAAGCAAGAGCAGATTGGCTCGCAAGTGAACTATGCGTGCAACAATGGGCTGATGAGGAGTACGAAACGATACGCCATCCAGCTCTAGGAATGACGCCACGTGAAGCGTATCAGCTCAGCATCAAGCGCGATGGGGGACGTGTTCACAAGGAGAAAGGAGATCGCCTACAACGAGACATTCTCTATGGCAGCCACACCGTCTATCAGGAAAGGCACAGCGAAGGTCGTGCCCGGTTCGGGGTCAGGATGAACTATCTGGACTACTGGTGTGAAGCCATGCGAGATGCCACGGTGGAAGGGGAGCAGGTCAAGGTTCGCTACGATCCTTTCGATGTGAGCGTTGGATTTGCCTACATCGATGGCAGATGGCGGCAGTGCTTCACTGCGTACAATGAATTCGCCGGATGTTCCGAGCGAGAGCTGCAACTGCGCGCCTCGGAATTACGCCAAAACCATCGGCTTCAATATGCCAAAACCATCGGCTTCAATATGGCCGAGCAAGTGGAGATCACGCAAAAGCAACTCGCTGACTTCCGGCGCGAGAATGCAACCAAGCAGGAGATCCTGCGTCAACAACGTCATGATCGGGAGACAAGAGCAGCACTCCTCATGCTTGAAGGAGGAAAGCACCCACATGCTCCCACTCCCATAGCTGAGAGCCAGCGAGCTCCATCAAGCATTTTTCTCCTTAGGTGTGGTAACCAGAGGATACACCCTGACCTGCTGTCCCTTTCAGCCGGTCCACAAATCCCAATTTACAGAATAGATGTGATCCTGTTGGCGAAGTGGAGGTCAGGCAGCCAGTGCCAGGGCTCGCAAGGGAGACTTGCGGGTCGGCTCCGGCCGCTCCCCATTTAGCCATTCTACGACCCGCACAGCATTGATTGCTTCCGCTGTCGCCACATGCTGCAGGTGAGTCGAGGCAAACCCAATGTAGCGGCTCTCTCGCAACCCCATCCGACGCACTCCTTGCGAGAGGGTGCCCTCAATACCTGCTCGCTTTCCGTACAAAGCCTTGAACTCCTCTGTCTCTTGCCGCTTGCGTGCCGCTTCCTGAGCTTCATATTCTAACTGGGGATAGACCGTCAGGGTGCGTCCCACATTGTGAGCACGACTACATCGCTCCCTCAAAAGGAACGGTTGACAATCCTGTAAATCAAAGGTAAACAGCACGTTGGGTGTCCCACGCCACGTCTTTCGCTCGGCATGATGAGCACTCTTCTTCCCATTCGGGCAAGTGGCCACCTTGGCTTGCCAATCGATGTGAAACTGGGTGTGGTCGAAGGCTTCCTCCGTGCGCGATTGCCAGCTCTTGTGACTTGGTATTGGACCCACCAGATCCACTCCCCTTCTCTGGTTCTTCACCACAAGGTCGGTGTCCATGTAGCCTTCATCAACCAGATGTGTGTCTGGGAGCAGGTCCCGCTGTGCCAGATCATCCTGGATAATTGGTGTAGCCTTCGCGTCGTGGGTGGTAGCCGTGGTAGTTTGCACTTGGGTGATAAGATGGGGCTCTTCTTCGTCGCATGTTTCCGTCAGGTGCACCCTGTACCCGATCCATTCAGTGCTACGCTTCACACAGTAGCTGATGTCCAGGTCCTTGGGTGAGGCAATCATCTGATTGGCAGGTGGCTGCCCCCACCTCTTCTTGTCTGTAGCTCGCCAGTAGATCTGCCCTTCCTCTATATAGCATTGCTGGATCCAGATACGGCGTAGGGTCTCGACCATGGGCAAGGTCTTCACCTGCTGGGGAGTACTCTGTGCTTGGATCATCTCGAACAAGGAGACGCCGTCTCGTTGGGGAAAGCAGTTTTGGCTACCTGTTGGGTCAACCAAGGGATTTGGGTGGTATCTTGTGGCTGGAGCATCTTGCAAACCTCCTAAGATGGGTTTATGGTCTCTGATCTCAGCACGATATGGGCCTATGGTCTCCCCAACGTATCCTGACTTCGCCAACAGGATCTAGATGTTATACTAACAAGTTACATCCAGCTCGCTTGTTGTTTCTGTGAGGCTGAAGAGATAGATTATCTCAACCAATATATCGCGCCGAGCGACCTCTTCGATGCGCCATCCACAGTCGCGCAGGATTTGAAGGATCGTATCCAGGTCAGCGGCATCACCGATACTTATAATGCAGGAGGCATTGGGGTTGAGATGGTCGTGCAGGCCAGTGCCGAGTCGCTCAAGCCACTCCAGATTGTATCCGCCCCAGTAGGCAAGCCCTGCCGCCGATTGCGGCTCACCGCGCAAATAGGGTGGGTTGCATATTACCAGGTCAAATCGCTCGCTCTTTACAGGCTCGAAGAGGTCTCCCTGCCTGACCGATATGACCTGTTGAAGGCCATAGCGTGCCGCGTTGAGCCGGGCACACTCCACAGCGGCCGGGTTGATATCGGCGGCTACCACCGAACCTGCGCCTGCCAGGGCCGCCGCAATTGCAAGGACGCCACTTCCGGTTCCCAGGTCGAGTACCGAGCTATTAACCGCAACCACACCAGTTTCTCTTAGATGGCGGGCAAAAGCGGAACTTGTAAAGTGATAGGCCGGATTGAATACATCAGGCAAGACGCGCAAGTCAAGCCCTGCTACCCTCGCTTTGCGTTCAGGTTCCTTATCGGGGTCGAAATGGCGGAAGCGCCAGGCGAGCCAGCGCTTTCCCACTCTCCTCGCTGCAGATCGAACAAGTGAGCGTTGCACATGAGAAGAAGGAGGTCGGGGGTCGCTCATGGGTGTACCTCGTCGCGGGGACGCTCCGGTGGTTTGCCTGCCGCCACCAGCAATGCCAACAGGACCCAGGTGAAGCCCATCCAAGTGCCGTCAGTCAATTGGTAAGTCAGTATGAGGGCCAGCCCCGCCAGCAACAATCCATAAGTCGCAAAATCGGTAGGAGTCCAACTGCGGAGCGGTATGAGGACATTGCGGAGTGCGCGCCAGCCCGCCACGCCAAGAGCGCCCGTGAAAAGTGCGAAGCCTACCAGCCCGGTATCGAAGAGCACATGCATGAAGATGTTCGGTATCCAGTTGGGTGCGCCCGGAGCTATGTAAAAGACATGTGAATATGCACCAGTGCCCCAACCTAGTATCGGTCTCTGCAGCCACCCGTTGAACGAGTTGACCATCACTGCCTGCCTGATCAATAGCGAGGGGACTTGATCCACAGAGGTAAGCTCGTCTGCTCGATCCTCCAAAGCCGATTCGCGCTGCACCTGGCTGCCGTCAGATGCCCCTTCGATGGGTTCACCACGCACACCCCGCCCCGCCCGGTCGGCGACCTCGGTCATTGTCAACGCGCCCGGGTTGTCGGTCTTCCAGCTGATCTTGGGGAGGGTGATGGCTATGAGAAGCCCAACCACAACACCTGCTCCTATGCTTGCTATTACCCTCATAGTACTTCGATCGAGTTTCATACTACCAAAACGAAAAGCCGAACCAACAAGTATGACCGCGATACATGCAGCAACCAGCCAGACGGTACGCGTCATGCTAATTACGACGCCGGAGAACCCGAGGGCGGTCGCCACATTTAGGCGCCATTGCCAGGCGCGGCCCGCCAGTTGTGGCGCGAAGGCGAGACCAGCGCCAAGGATCGCCACCACAAGTGAGTAGCTTCCGAACAAGTTGGGTTCCCAGACTGTGCCAGTCACCATAGGCACCGCACTGAATGTCCCGTTCTCATATGTGCGATTGAAATGCATACCCGTGGTGACACCGAAGAAAGTGAAGAGTAGCCCCTGGACCAGGGCCAGTAAGATAACGCCCGAACCGATAGCTACCCATACCATGGTGCCCCAGAAAACGCTCTCGAGGCTACGGAGGGGCAAGGTTGCGGCGAGGTAGATCACAATGAGGCCTGCCAGCAAGATCGTCAGTCGTATGCTGTCGATCGGGTCAGGGGAGAATACCAGCGAGGAGAGGAGGCTCAGCCCCAACCACGCAAGTAACAGCCATTCGATCAGGCTGAGCGCCCTCCATGCTGACCTACCGAGGAGGGCTATGCCTGCAACCAGGGCGACGCCACCAACAAGGAGCTCGACACGGAAATTCGTGGAGTCGATTCGCACGATGAATTTATCGATGCCGGTGGCAAGGGTGAGGAGCACCAGGATAAGCAGTGCGGCGAAGCCTTCTTTACCTTGCGCTTTGCTGGATAACGCGCTCATTGGCTGCTCTGGGTCGCAATCCGCCGAAACGCGCGCCGGGTTTGTAGCCCAATCGTCCAGGCTGCGAGGTCGGTGAGGGGGCGGAGCCTCATGTTTCTAAAGCGCCCGTCCGACTCCAGATGAATTGCTGCAAACTGCCGGGGGACCATCTCCCAGAAGAGTTCGACCGGTCTTTCAGTGCGATACAGCGCTCGAAGATAGCGCTTGTGTCGGGGGACCCACAAGAAAGAGCCTGATTGGGTGCGGTAACATGCCAGGGCGGAGTCTTTACATTGTTGTGTGGAGTTGATCGGTGCGGCCAAATTGGCTAGCACTGGTGTCAAAGGCACCTGCAATTCATAGGCCCTGATGCAACGGACGATCTTGCTCACGTCAGTACGCAAGACCTGGGCAAGCACCCGGGCCACTCTGAGGTGTTCAGGGTGAAAATCAACAAGCGAGGGCGAATAAAGTATGCTGGGCTTGATTGAGGTGAGCAGCGTTGTAAGTTGCCCGGCTAACTCCGCGCTTGTCCAGGCGCCTTCAGGCAGGCCAAGTTGTACCAGCTTGATTTTGCTGAGCGCCGCACCTGGGCTGCCGGTGCCGGGCGAGTGGCTCGCCAGGGCCGCGAGCGCATTTTCGGCCTCGCGCTGCCTTCGCTGGACCATAGCCTCCGGCTTTATTCCGCCTGCGCGGGACCTGCGGCCATCTGTCAAGATCGCGACCGTTACTTGATCGCCTGCTTCAAGGTGAAGACGGATGGTACCTCCACAACCAAGCGTCTCATCGTCGGGATGGGGTGCAAGCACCAGCACACGATTAAGACCGTTGCTTTGCCAGGTTCCCGCCTCGGGTTGCAGGAGAATACCTACTATGCGCAATATGCCCGCGTTGCCAGCCTCGACCGCCGGGAAGATCAGGGTGTGGGCGATTCGCTTCATCAGGTCGCGTAGCATGCTCATCGGGCGTGGAGCGCTGCCTTCCTCTAGCTTCTTGGTGTCCTGCATCATATCACGTCGAAATCTCCGCCGCTGAGGTACCAGTGGCGTGGATTGGACAGAGCGTCTACCGAGATTGTTGGGTCGAGAGGTACCAACTCAAAGCTGAATGCGGTTTCGGCCCTGGTTCTCAGGAACCCCAACTTGTGATATAGGTCATAGAGAGCCGAGCCTGGTGGGGCGAGTGTCATTACAGAGCCGGCTCCTTCAAGCGACAGTTGGTGGAGTGCCTGGTTGATCAAGGCCCAGGCAGCGGCGCGGTCGTTACGCGCGACGAATAGGTCGGCCAGATAGCCGTTGCGGTGCTCGCCCTGTTCCACCACTCGATACGCGACGTAGCCCAGGGGCTTGCCATTGTTTGAGTGGGCGACCGCCACATGGTAGGGATTGGGCGCAGCTTCGAGAAATCGCCAGCGCACCCATGTATCGTCGCGCATCTGAATGTTGGTCCAGCCTGACGAGGCGTAAGCCCAAATTTCGTCGAAAATACCCTCCCCGGCAGTTGCATTATCTACCTGAATAGTTTTGCTTGCGCTGCCATTTCGGAGGCGGGTTGCTGCGGTCCATGCTGCTGAAGCTGCCATCAGAGGCAACCGGCCGGCTTTCCTCAACACTTTGGGCACATTGGCACGCCTCACCAGCGACCGATCAAGGTGGAGGGGGAACCGGAGCCACGACAAGGGAAACAGCGAAAGATAGCCCAGAGCGCGGTTGCGGGTGCCCCACTGGTCGTTTGGAAGACCTGTTACCGCCCACTGTCCGGCTGCTTCCCAGGTCGAGTGGGCAGTGCCGCCCAAACGAGTTAGCATGCCCTGCCGCCTATATTGAGGGTCGGTCATGGCCTCTACCGCGTGAACCGCTGCGTGAAGTCGATCACCTATTTTCAGGTGAATCGGTATGCCTCCGTAGTGCCCCACTATTTGCTCGCCGGTTTCGCCCTGGGTGGGTGGGACTGCGGCCACCCACAGGAGATTAAAGGGTGCACGCCGCCCGTGCAGCTTCCATAGCCTGTGGGATCGATCTCGGGGTCGCTTGAATGCTTTTTCGTAGAGTGCGAGCACAGCATCTTCATCCGACTCCTTGTAGGGCCGAACGTACCAGTCGGTATCAATAGCCTGAGAAGGCTGTGGGGGAGTAAATTCTTCAGTGGTTTCCATAAGCACTACGCAACCAGCAATAGTATAATTACTCTCACATCATAATGCACGAACCTGAGCACAACGTGGCTTCATTTCGACTGCCTGCTCCCGTCGTTATCGCAGGAGTGGCGGCTGTTACCCTGCTTGGTCTGCTGGTACGCCTGTATGGACTGACCTCATATGGTTTGTGGTTTGATGAAGCGTACCACATCGAGCTGGTAAAGTTGCCCGGTGTAGGAGCGATGCTTGATGCTGTGCTATCGAATCCTCCATCTGATCCTCTATACGTGCTCACATTACGCGGTTGGGTAACTCTCTTCGGCCATACTACGGAGAGTGTGAGGGTATTGTCGGTCATTTTCGGAACTGCCACTATTCCTGCTACTTTCCTGCTGGGCCGGTACGCACTGGGAAGTGCGGTGGGTCTTTGGGGCGCGTTCTTCTTCGCAGTTTCACCTTATGCGATAGAGCTAGGGCAGGAAGCCGCCCTGTACGCGCTGGCCGCTCTTCTTACGACTCTGGCCCTGGCGGTGGGCTGGCGCTGGCTGCGGACGGAGCGCGGCGTGGTTTTGTATGCGATAGTTGGTGGGCTGGCGATCTACAGCCACTATGTAGTAGCGGTCATTCTTACTATCTTCGCCGCCCTCGTGTTGATGTTGATCTTGCGGGATCGGAAGAGGCGCGAGCGTTGGACGATTGCGAATGGCCTTATTATTCTGGCGTGGCTGCCGTGGCTCATGGCACTGATAATACACTGGCTTGGTTCCGACCTGCTCCGCGCAAGTCTCTTTCATCCGGCATCGTTCGAGGAAGTGATAAGGGCGCTCATTCAATTCACGAGTGGTACGGCATCCTTGCAACAAGGGCAACGCTGGTTATGGGTGGCGGGGCTTGCTTCAGGCGTGATCTTGCTCTTAGGTAGCTGGTGCACCGGGGCGAGGGGACCTGTGGCTCTGCTGATATCTCTCTTTGCCTTGATCTTTCTTGCCCCGGCGCTGGTGTCTGTGATCAATGGTATGTGGCTTTTCGTGCCGCATTTCATGCTATTTCTTCTGCCCGCTCTCTTCGTCTCTCTTTGCGCTGCCCTGGGTAATATGCCGACTCGCGCACCGGCGATAACGCGCGTGGCGCTTGTGGTTGCGCTGGTTGTCTGGATTGGTGTGCAATCGTGGGGAATAGTGCTATATAATCGCTATCCACCGCACGGCGCGGACGGGCTTCGCGAGTTGGCATCACGCCTGACCAACGATAGCCAGCCCAGCGATGCGGTATTTGTGACGCCGCCGGCCCTCATGGCGACTCTTCGGCAATACTATGGGGGCGAGATGGTAGGGTTGCCGGAGGATTTCGACCTGCGACGCGTTTACCTTCCCTACGACCCCTCAGACTGGCAAACGAGGTCGCTGGCTAACATTGCCTCCACGCTGGGTTCGGAAGGCTCACAACGGTTCTGGCTGGTATACAGGCCGGAATTGGATGATGGTGGACAATTGCTGCGTAGCCTGGAACAAAAACACTCTCTTGTGAGCGATCAGCCCTTTGACTATGGAGAACTCTTCCTCTTTATGGTTGAGCCCACGCCATGACACCTCGCAAGCCAATTACGATTGTCGAACGCATCGCGCCGCCTCTTTTGCTGGTGGGCGGTACCCTACTGTTTTTTGCATATTTGCTCCGGCGCTTTCCGTATGAAGGTCTTTACGGTGTGGATAGTTTTGCATATTACTACCAGGCGCGCGCTCTGTGGGAGGAAGTCACGAACGCGCCCCTGCGTGCATACGAGCTTTTTACCGCCGACGGCTTGCAGCACTGGCCTATCGGCTATCACCTGCACATAATGCTAGGCTTTCTGCTCTGGGGGGTGAGTCCAACCGGGGGGCGGATCATTACGATTGGACTTGCGGCCCTGTGCCCGGCACTGGTCTATCTCATCGTCCACCGACTTCTCGCGGGATTGCCGGTGGGGGGTGGTCAAAGGCTTGCTGTGGTCGTGGCGGGATTGGTGGCGGGCGGCCTTCTGCCGCTGAATGCCACATTTACCCGTATGAGTTTATCGCTCATGTCCGATGCGCCGACATGTTTGTGGTCGCTGCTGGCGATCTATTTATTCATGCGGGGTGCGCCACTCGGGAGGGATAGTATTCGGGGAGAAGATGCAGGCGCCAACTCGCACAAAGGTACTTTTGCACTTGCGGGCCTCGCCCTTGGGATTGCGGTACTCACGCGCTATGGAACGCTACTGCTTGCCGGGCCAATCGTTGCATATCTACTGCTCGCCGGTATTGCGTCCGGGGGCGGGCGCATCGATCTCCGGGTTGTCTGGAAGAGGCTATCGCCTGCTCTGTGGGCCATTCCGACGTTCCTGCTGGCATTGGTTCCACAGGCTCTCTATTTGCTGACGCATGATGCTGGCACGGGCGCGGGTGACTTCCTTGGCAGTTTCAATATCGCCAACATTTTCGCTTCTACCACAGTTAGCCCTGACGGTACCTCTTCGTTTGACTACCCTATGATCGTGTTCTACCTGCTCAACCCTCTGTGGAATGTCCAATCTGGATTCTATTCACTGTTCATGATTCCTGTGTTGATACTGGGCATGGCATTTCTTTATGTGCACAACTTGAGACGAGAGTTTGTCTTCCTGGTCATCTGGTGGGCATTTCCCGCGATAGTGTATTCAACAACACCTTACCAGGCCCACCGCTTTGCCATGATTTACTTCCCTGCGATTACAACGCTCATTGGTTGTGGTGTTGGATATGCAGTAGCGGCGCTTGTCGGGAGCACATCCAGTCTGAATGCAAGATTTAGCACCGGCAACTTGCGCTATCTGTCCCTGAACAAGCGGATCATTCCCGTAGCTGGGGTAGTCGTTGTGATCCTGTTCGGTGCGGGATTGCTTCAAGGCTGGGCCACTGTGCGCGACTGGGTGGCAACCCATGCATCCTGGCAGGAGGAAGACCGTCGTACAGTGAACCTGATCGAGCAGACCGTTGCGTCTGAGGTGGGCGTGGCAGGATCTCCCAGGGTCGTCACGCTCGGTTTCTCGGCCCCGCTGTATCACTATACACAGTGGCATGTGGTGGAGCTTTATTCGACTGAGCCGGATACAGAAGCATTGGCTACATTCCTGTCGGAATCAGGGCCTCATATTGCGGTTGTGCCCGAGGAGAGCCTGGCTACCCAATGGTACAACACGCCTACCGGAGAAGACTGGCGCTGGCTCGAGAGCCATTACACGCTGGATCGCAAAGGCGCTGAAGGCGGATACACGATCTTTGTTATCCGAGCCAGCACCAAACAGTGAGCGCAGATGCTCTAAGGGGATTTAGGCAGGTAAACGTAATATCTGCCCTGAGCGCCTGCAAGGGTGTAATTGTTTTTTATGGCCCCGTATAGTCCGGAGGGGAGCCAGGGAATTCCGTTTACACTTGGAGCTAGCTCAAGCGTGTGGAATAAAACGACCGCGACGAATTTGCGCTGCTCGGCCATCATTACGACCGGCTGAGGGTCCCACTTGCCGTTATGCGCCTGGACGGAGAAAAAGAGCGGGTCCAGCAGGTAGGGCGGCTCGGTGCCGTTGAGGAGGATATAGCCGTTCTCTGAGAGGACAGGGCCTTTGGTTACTTGAGCAAGAGCCGCCAATGGCCCATCGTCCGGCCCTTTGTCTTGTGAAGATTGCGCGGTTTTGACGGCATACCAGGTTTGTGTCGCGATTGGCGCGATGGCAAGGATCAGCAGGGCCATTGCCAACTGTCGTTCGGCACCTTCAATCAGCTTTTCCAGCGCACCCAGCCCAACGCCGGCGGCAGTACATAGGACCGCGATGGTTTCGAGACAATAACTGCTGGCCGAGCCGATTTTCGCGGCAGTCACTAGAAGAACAATTGCTGAAAAAGTGCCGTAGAGTAGCAGCAGTTTTGCGGTAGATGTGGAGATGGCCGGGTGCGTAGCTCCACCCTTTGAACGCACGAGCACCCAGACGCCGAACGCCGATAAAGGGAAAAGCAAGCCGAACATAGTGACCAGATTATCGAGCCGAGTGTAGAAATTGGCGTCCATCTGCGGCTGGGACGCCAGATCGAGTGTGCCCTGTAACAATTGCTTCGCGCCGTCCAAGCCGAACGGGAGCAAGAGGGCCGCAAAGCCCGCGAGCGCGAATAGGCACAGTAGCGCAATTCGACCAATTCGCTGTGTGCGATTACCCAGGCTCCTTGTCCAGATTAGCCATAGACCGGTGGCAAGAAGTGGGGCGACCGCCGTTTGCTTTGCAGAAAGGGCCAGCCCGCAGAGCAGCCCGCTTAGCGCCAAGAACCACGGGGTGATTTGCGTCTTTCGCGAAGCAAAGAGTAGTACGAGCACGGCAGCTTGCCCCAACGCTACGGCAAGCAGGTCTGAGCGAGCGTTGGCACTCCATACGCTGAATGTTACTTGCGGGGTAAGGAATAATAGTCCCGCCATTACGGAGAGTAGGCGGCTTACCCCCAAAATGCGGCACATAGAGGCGATGATGGTGGAAATGGAGAAGACTGATGCAAGGGAAATCAATCTTGTAAGAGTTATCACCTGGCTGTCACCAAGCGAGAACAATGCGGCAAGCCCGCCGGATAACTCGGGGAGGAGGGGCGGATAGACCATAGGGATATAGGGGGCGTGCGAGTAATCGAAATAGGGCGTGAGACCGTGACGCACTCTGATTGCCGCAAACAGCCAGGTCGTCTCCGCGTAGTTGACCTCGCCCCTGGCGCGCGCAAGGTTATAGGCATGGTATGCGAGATGGGCCGCGTACAAGAGGAGCGCGGCCAGAAGGAATGCTTTTATCACCCGCCATAGGAGACGGAAGTTTCCCACCTCCCCACCCCCGGTCATGCGCATTTGCAACCTGGAAGGGCTACATTCGTTTTGGACGTTACAGAGTATAGCACATACGGCAGGCACAACAGTACAAATTTGCTACCGAAAAGTATTGCTTCTGGATGAGTTTTATGTTAACATGGGGAACGATGCTTATTATGTCACGTTAACCCGGCAACGTGAGCTCGCTCATGTTGTGTTGATCAATCGCTTTAGTGGAGGAGCCAATGGGCTCAGCACGCAGAACTCTCGGTTTGCCTCCGTTCAGATTGGCTCTATGTTTGTTGATCATAGTCGCAACCATAACGGTTGCGGCTCCTAACTTTTTCTCCTTATTTGTCTCTACTTATGGCACAGTTGGCACAGTACAACCGGTTGCGGCTGCCGACACTGAGCCGTTCGCCATCGAGGGTTGGGTCACTTCGTATAGGTCCGGCACACCGGTTGCCGGCGCATTAGTAACAGTTGAGGGTGGGCCTGCAACAACGAGTGATGCAGACGGGTATTTTGCATTTGGCTCTGATGAAATTGCCCCATTAGCTAACACTACAAATAATGAGCCTGCGCTGTTTTCCATTTCAGTGGGCGCAGAAGGGTATTCCTCCTGGACAATAAGGTCGGCGCGCTACTATTTGGGCGATACGCTGCGCCTGTACTCAAAGCTCGACACCGCCGGTGCTTCGCCTGAGGTTATGACGGCGGCTGCTCCTCGACGTGCAGGGGAGGTAAGTACGTTGCCGGGGACGAGTGGTACCGTTGTGCCATCCGCGCCGCTTGGGCAATCGAGTATGGCGTCCTCTGACGGCATCACAAGTTCGTCAGTCGCACCGGATGCGGCGAGTTGGACACCACCCAGCTCGATTCGGGTATATCGTTCGGCCACAGGCGAGGTGGATATAGTCCCGTTCAAAGAGTATGTAAAGCATGTCCTTCCTAACGAGTGGGTGCCGACATGGTCGGCGGGCGCTCTGCGCGCGGGTGCTGTGGCCGTCAAGGAGTATGGCTGGTACTGGGTGTATCACGGTGGGAAGCAGGCGGCCCTGGGTGCTGATGTAAAGGACAACACCGAAGACCAGGTATATGATCCCAACGTGAGTTACGCCAGCACCGATGCCGCCGTAGAAGAAATCTGGGCTTATGCTCTCCTGCGCAATGGCACCCTCTTCCAGACGCAGTATTGCGCAGGCTCATACCAGGCCGACCCAACGGGAGACTGTCCGTGGTCCGGGCCGTACATGACTCAGTGGGGCAGCGCCTACTATTCTGACCAGGGTCAGACCTGGGATTGGATACTGCAGTTCTACTATCGCGACGCCACACTGGTGCCGGGAGCACCTGGGGGTGGCTCCGCGCCTCCTCCGCCTGTTTCTGCTCCGCCTCCCACGGCAGCACCTTCGTTCTCGGTCGGTCAGGGTGCGACCCAGCCTGAGGTGTTCATCGAGGCGTACAACCGGAATGGAGGTGAGGCGCGTATCGGAAATCCTACCGGGGCGGTTCAATGGTGGTTGCCTTACGTTTCTGAGAACAATGTACTGGCCCAACGCTTCTCGGGCGTTGATGGGGATGGGAGGACGTGGATAGTCTTCGACACGCTCAAGAGCGATGTGAGTGGTATCAAGCGCGCTTATTTGATTGAGGGTGCTCTTGCTGAAGCTTATGCCGAGCATGCCCCACCAGGCCCTGCATGGGTCGGCGCGCCGACTTGTGACCCGTATACGGCCAACGCCCTTGCGGGGGGCATGACAAGTCAGGGCTTCGCCGGGGGCACGCTAGCCTGGGATGGTCAAAAAATACTGTTCACGACCTGGCCGACGCAATTCACGAATTGGCAAGCCAGTTATTATGTCGGCCGGCCACCGGAGTCGCTTGCCGGTCCTCAGGTGGACCTACCTGGACAGCCTGCTCTCGTTATGGATCAGCTAAGCCCCGATATTGACTGGTCGCCTGACGAGGGGGTCCCCAAGAGTATGGGTCTCGGAAGCGAGGACTGGAGTGCGCAGTTCAGCAAGCAAGCGCCGCTTGACGCCGGAAACTACGACATTACTGTGAGCGCCGACAGCGGCGTGCGGCTGTGGGTCGATAATCTTCTCGCCATTAACTCCTGGAAGGTTACTACCAGCCACACAGACCACACAGAGCAATACAATCTTGATCTCGATGGCGAACCACATATGCTGCGTATCCAGTATTTCAGTCTGGGCGGCGCTGCCAGACTTGCGTTCAGCATGAGCAAGCGCGATCCGATGGCGCCACCTACCGCTGCGCCTTCCCCAACAGCGGACCCAAAAACCACTGGAACAGCCCCAGTCGAGAACCCCAATGGAAATGCCGGTCTGCGCGTAACGGTTCGCTGGCTTGGGCGGCCCGCGCCGCCGAGCGATAGCTGGTCTCAGCCGTTGACCTTGCTCCTTTCGGTGCCGGGAAATCCCACCATTGTTGGAATGTACGCGGGCTCAACGGACCGTAACGGAGTGGCTATATTCAGCGGACTGCCCGAAGGCACTTATGATGTGCATGTCAAGGGTCTGCACACTTTACAGAGCGCCCGTGCCAGCGTTGAGCTGCTTCCGAACCAGAGTGTCGATGTCGACATGAAGGCGCAAGTTGAGGGCGACTTGAATGGGGATAATTGCGTCTCGGTAGACGACTTTGCAATTGTGCAGGCTATGGTGGGGACCAACCGAGATACGCCTGGCTGGAATCCGGCTGCTGACCTTAATAATGATGGACAGGTGAGTGCCACTGATGTTAGTTTGCTCCGGTCGGGGTTTGATAAATGCGGTGATATCTCAGCTGATAATGAGTTCCATACTCTCAGCACCGATCCGGCACCTACTTTCGAGCAACAACTCGCGCCCTGGTTAGACCCCGATTCTATGCGCCACGACTTGTCTCTGGGGCTCAGCGCCTCTGAGACTTCAGTTCGACTAGGTGACATAGTCGAAGTGGAAGTTTACGCTGAGGCCGGTAGCCAGGCCATTGATGGCGGTTCATTTATTCTGTATTATGACCCGATTCTACTCTCTCCGGTTGACAGTAAAGGAAACCCCACAACTAATATGGAGCCAGGCTTTGCTCTGCCTTCCGTACTGGGCAACTGGATCGACGGGCAGGTTGGTGCGATAGGGTACTCTGCTTCGATGTTGCAGGGCACCGCTCCCGATGGGCGAGTACCACTTGCGACAATCAGGTTTCGTGCGGTGCAAACAGGTTCGGTCGAGTTGCACTTCGCCCCACTCTCTCTCGGTTATATGCAATTGACAAATGGCGGCACGAACCTTCTTGCACAGACTTCCGGTCTTAGTCTGACTTTGACCCCGTAGGTAACACACGGACTTTGTTGGTTTGAGGGAATTGGAAGCAAGGCTTCCAATTCCCTCGTATTTTCTTCAGTTACCCTCTTGTGGATGGGAGTTTTGTGGTTGGGTTCTACGGGATATGTCGTCTCGGTCGGTCGACAAGCTTGACTTGCCTGCATGGCCCAACTTATAATTCCTAGGTGTTTTTACCCAACCCGATACGCTTCGGTTGCAACCGACCCATCTCAGGCACGTTATACCTTCATAACGAAACCGAGGTACTGCATAAATGCTAGCACGTGCCCGCAGGTCTATTGATTACCGCGACCTGCTTTATAACCTCGTAATTCGAGACCTGAAGGTGCGGTACAAGCACTCGGTATTAGGCTTCTTCTGGTCGCTGCTCAACCCGCTGTTGCTGATGCTGGTCTTCATGTTTGTTTTCCAGCAACTGCTACGCGACAGCAGACCGATGTTCCACGTGTTCTTCCTGGCGGCGCTTTTGCCCTGGAACTGGTGCGCGACGACGGTTATGGGCACGCTCGGAAGTATTGTGGGCAATGGCCATCTCATCAAGAAGGTTTATTTCCCGCGCGAGATGCTGCCTGTTTCGGTCGTGCTGGCGAACATGATCAATTTCCTGCTGTCCCTACCTGCGCTTTTCGTGTTTATGCTGCTGTTCCGTCCCGACGGTGCCGGGTCGCCGTTCGATGCGACCTGCCCTTACGTTTGCATCAATGCCCATGTGCTGTGGGTGCCTCTGCTAATCCTGACTGAGGCGGTATTCCTGGCCGGTGTCGGCTTCTTTATTTCGGCTCTCAACGTGTTCTTCCGCGATACCAGCGTGCTCGTGGAGGTAGGAATCAACGCCTGGTTCTTTCTTACGCCCATTATTTACGACGCGCGAAATGTCGCTGGCGATCTTGTGAACTGGATGTACTATCTGAACCCGATGGCGTCAATTGTGACGAACTTCCGGGAGATTTTCTACTACAGTGACTCGGCAAGCCCATCTCCGACATTCATGTTGCGCAATTTGATTGCTTGCACTGTTCTGCTTGTCCTGGGGTATTTCTTCTTTATGCGCTTCAGCCGCAACTTCGGGGAGGAGGTTTAGCGTGGCGCGGACGCGAGAAGTACATAAGCAGGTTCGTACCAACGGCAATCTTGATGGCGAAATGCGCGCTCAGGATACGAAGGACTTGGCAGAACAGGAGAATGGACTTCTGCCTGAGGAAGACCGTCTGCGTAATGAGCTAACTCCAAATGATAGCACCGAGACGCCCGCACGGCAGAAGGTGATCAAATTCAGCAACGTCTCAAAGCGATTCACATTACACCATGAGCGTGCGCGCTCGTTTCAGGACATTGTTGTGAGCCTATTTGGACTTCGGACGCCGTCACGTCGCGGCGTGGCGATGCCGCGACCAGCGCACGAGATATTCTGGGCGTTACAGGAAGTCAACTTTGGTGTCTATGCCGGGGAAGCCATCGGCATTATCGGGGAGAACGGCTCCGGGAAATCGACGACACTGAAGCTGATCTCACGTATTCTGGAACCTACTTCCGGGAGTGTTTCGGTCAAGGGTAAGGTCTCGGCTTTATTGGAACTGGGCACAGGTTTCCACCCTGAGCTAACCGGGCGCGAAAACATCTTTCTGAACGGTTCGTTGCTTGGAATCCCACGGAAAGAGATGGTGGAACGATACCAGTCGATAGTTGATTTCGCGGAGTTGGACGAGTTCATCGATACCCCGATCAAGCACTATTCGTCGGGTATGGTGATGCGTCTTGGCTTCGCTGTGGCGATCAACGTTGACCCTGATATCCTGCTGACCGATGAGGTACTGGCGGTAGGTGACGAGGCATTTCAGCGAAAGTGCCTGGACTATATCGCGGCGCTCAGGAGGCGTGGGATAACAATTGTTTTTGTGTCACACGCTTTGGATTCGGTCAGGTCGCTCTGCCAGAGGACGGTATGGCTCGATCACGGGAAAGTTGTTGCTGACGGTCCAACCGCCGAGGTCATAGATAAATACCTCGCCTTTGAGAATGAAAAGCACGCGGATCGGGTGAGAATCGCTATGGAGTCGCGAAGCGATGGTGCCGAACCGGGAAGCACGAGAGGCACCGGAGCCGAGAATACTGAGGCTGGAAGCCCCACAGATGCGCGCGCTGCCAAGCGTGCCGAAATCACCGGGGCCACTTTCTTGAATGACGAGGGAAACGAGCACGAGGTATTTCAAACCGGGCAACCGCTGACGATACGGATCGCTTATGACGCTCACGACAGGGTCGAGAACCCGGTCTTTGGGCTTGCTATTTACACGCAGGCGGGCGTCCATCTGAATGGACCGAACACTAAATTCGCGGGAGTGGACATTCCTGCAATTGAGGGAACAGGTTATGTTGAATACTCGATCACGGAGTTACCCTTGCTGGCAGGCGTGTATGACATAACAGTGGCGCTCACAGGGGCCGATATCGGGGATGTGCTCGACCACCAGCACCGCGCCTACAGCTTCCATGTGCAGCCCACACCTGGGCTAGCTGAGCGCTGGGGCCTCCTTCATATACCGGCGACATGGACGTTCCATCCCGGTGACGGGGAACCAGCGGCGTAAGCGTCAATTAGCTTCTTTTGCAGCGAGTTCGACCAGGGTACGGATCATTACTCCCGTTGCGCCCCTGATCTGCCAGGGGCAATCCTTCTCCAACCAGGCTGTACCAGCGATGTCCAGGTGAACCCAGGGCGTGTCGCCAACGAATTGTTGAAGGAACATCCCTGCTATCAGAGCGCCTCCAAAACGACTTCCACTGTTCATCATGTCCGCGATGTTGCTCTTAATCGAGTCGAAGTATTCAGGGAAGAGCGGCATTGGCCAGATACGCTCACCTGCGCGCCCGGCGGCAGCCAATACACTATCAAGCCATCCCTGAGGTCTTCCCATCGCCCCGGTGGCGGCAGTGCCGAGCGCGACCTTTATAGCACCGGTGAGGGTGGCAAGGTCAACTAGCCTGTCAGCACCCTTCTGGCGGGCAAGGTGAAGCACATCAGCAAGCACCAGTCGGCCCTCCGCATCGGTGTTCACAATCTCGATGGTCTTACGGTTTGCTGCCCGCACAACATCGCCGGGACGAGTGGCAGTTCCGCTAGGCATGTTCTCAACGAACCCCACCAGGCCGAGCACGTTCACCTTTGCGTGGATCGAGGCGAGGGCAAAGACTGCCCCCACCGCAGCGGCAGCACCGCACATGTCGTATTTCATCCAGTGCATGTCGGAAGCAGGCTTGATTGAGATTCCCCCCGTGTCGAAGGTGACACCTTTGCCGACAAAGGCAAGCGTTTGACCAGCTTGCGGTTCCGTACCACCATATTCCAACACGACCACTCGCGGAGGATTGGCGCTCCCCTGCGATACGCTTAAGAGCGACGCCATCCCGGCCTCGCGAAGGGCAGGTTCCTCCATTACAGTGCATTGCACGCCCAGGGTCTCGGCCTTCTTTGCAACTTCCTGGGCAGCCCGCTCAGGCGTCATGACGTTACCCGGTTCGTCGCCTAGCCAACGCGCGAAGTTTACGGCCTCGGCAATCGCACGCCCATGTTGGAGAGCCTGCTCTTCAAGCTCGGAAGATTCGCTCACCCATAGGCTGACCTGGGTGACTTCTCCTTTGTTCGGATGGTCCTTGTACAGGTCAGAATCCCAGAGGCCAGTTATTGCGCCATCGGCCATCGCCTGCACAGCAGTCGCCGAGTCAATGTCGGGAGGCCAGTCAAAGGCCAGGCAGACATGTCCTGCACGCTTGTTGCGAGCGTGGCGAACTGCTGCTGAAGCCAGCCTGCGGAAAGTGCGCAGATCGTAGGAATCGCGCTTGCCACTACCTAGAATAAGTACCCGCCGGCATTTGGTCGGGGAGGGATATATCCACTCTACCTCGAAGGTGCCGCCCTTGAGAGAGCCACTGTCGACAAGGGACTGGACAAGCCCAGAGGTTGCAAGATCGAGCGCCTTTGCCGGGCCTGAAAGGCCAGCGCCCTTGCCGTGGGCCACCACGAGTAAGTCTGCTTCGATGCCGGCAATGTTGCCTGTGACCAGGCGCAGGGAGGGTGAAAGTTCTCCTGTCATCCCAGTTTCTCGCTGCTGTGACCCGGGAAGATGCTGGACTTGGGATCGATGTAGTGCTTGGCGACATTTACCGCCATCGCGGCCTGGCCGTAACCGGTCGCAATAAGGTTCATCTTCACCTCTTCGGCGGCTATGTCGCCCGCTGCAAAGATGCCAGGCAGATTCGTTTCCATCCTGTTATTGACCACGATGGCGCGACTCTTCTTGTCCAATTCCAGCCCCCACTCTCGTATCGGACCGATATCGGCTTTGAAGCCCACATTCACCAGGATGGCGTCGATATCGAGGGTGATTTCTTCCTTGGTCTGGTTGTTGAAGATGACAACCTGCTCGACCTGCCCGTCACCGGCGACCGAACTGACCTCATAAGGGGTCAAGATCTGGACAGGCAAGCTTCGCATCTCCGTGACAGAGCTTTCATGAGCGCGAAACTCATCGCGCCTGTGTATGAGGGTTATTGACCTCGCCAGGTCGCACAGATTTATTGTCCAATCCACGGCGGAGTCGCCGCCACCAACGATCAGGAGGCGCTTGCCAGCAAAGGCGGCCTTTTCTTTGACGAAGTAGTGGACTCCATTATCCTCGTATTTCTCAATACCGGCTACCGCAAGCTTGTTCGGGGCGAAGGCGCCGACACCGGCACAGATCACGACGCTGCGGGTGCGATGTTCTCCTCTGTTCGTTGTAAGCACCCAATTGTTGTCATCGTCGCGTGACATCGCCAGCACACGCTCGCCGAGGCAGATGGAAGGGCTCCAAAGGTTTGCCTGCTCTACAAGCATCTTTACAAGGTCCTTCGCAATAATCTTCGGGAACCCGGGAGCATCAAAGATGTACTTCTCGGGATAAAGGGCTGTTAGCTGTCCACCCGGTTCTTCAAGTGCGTCGATGATTTTGGTTCTCATCGTGCGCATACCTGCATAGAATGCGCCAAATAACCCGGTGGGCCCAGCACCGATTATGGTTACATCATACAGATCGCCGGAGCCGCCATCCGCACGGTCATCCTGATCTTGCCCTGGCACAGAAGCGCCGTTGCTCGAATTCGTCGTCAGAGCCATTGTTCTCCTCCAAATGAGAGAGTTTAGATGGTATTCGCATCTATTATAAACTATTGGAGGAGTACGCGCAGAGAATGGAGGCTAATGTTACGGAGCCTGAGCGGCAAGAGCGACCATTTTTGCGAGTTGGGCACGGTTCACGTCGCGTTCGGGTCCGAAGGTGCCGTCCGGAAAGCCTACGATGATCCCATGACTCAAAGCGGTTTCGACGTAACTGTAAGCCCAGTGGTCGGGTGGCACGTCGGGGAAGGCAGGGACGAGAGGAGTAAGCAGCGGCCAGCTCCTACCAAGCACCAGCATCTTGGCGGCCTGCACCCTTGAAAGGGGATTGCCTGGCCGGAAAGTGCCGTCAGGGTACCCGCCGATTACGCCGTGCTGGTAGGCGGCCTCCACAAAAGCGTAAAAGGTGCTGCCAGGCTCCACGTCCGAGAATGTGGGGGGAGCGGGTGCGTATGGCACCCAACCAAGGCCCAGCACGAGCAGTTTGGTGAACTGCGCACGCGTGCTGCCTTCGTCGGGTCTGAATGTTGAGTCGTCATAGCCGCCGAGCGCACCCTGGCAATAAAGGTAGCTGACATAGCTGTAAGCCCAATGAGTGTCTGGAAGATCGGAAAAGCGCATACCGCAAGGGCCAGGGGTCCAGCTGGCCGCTGGCGTGCCGGTTTGTGTTGGGGTAGGGGTCGCTGTGGAGGGGGCGATGCTGGTAGGGACAAGGGTTGGGGTTGAAGTGCGGTTCGGTGGGGCTGTTGGTGGTGGGGGAGG
This sequence comes from uncultured Chloroflexia bacterium, assembly GCA_963797095.1. Classification (GTDB taxonomy): domain Bacteria; phylum Chloroflexota; class Chloroflexia; order QHBQ01; family JADMIH01; genus JADMIH01. Next base: position 37,016 of record CAWCNY010000004.1, read on the forward strand.
GGGATCTGAGGAGATGGAAGGGATCCACATTACGGCGTCGAACCAGACATTCTTACCGCTTTCTCCTGTCCAGTCGCTCAGGGATACGCGAGCAGGCGTGCCGCTGCTGAACAGGAACTTGCCTAAATTTGCCCAACTGCCGTTGCCAACATCTGTGATGGCTCGCTGGCTGGTGATTATCTGGTAGGTGCCATCGGCCGCGAATACCTGATACCTGGCAGCAGAGGTATCGGGAGTGTGATTGTCCACCCAGGGAATGAAAGCATAGACGTCATAATAGCCGCTGGAGGGGAGGTAGCTACTCCAGTTCGCAGAATTGTAGCTGCTGGCCTGGTTTATTACTGAGGTGGTTGCGTAGGTGCTCGAGTTGTTGTAGCCGTTGCCGTATATCCACCAGTAGTGTTCAGGATCGAGGTTGGATGGAGTGGCGGTGAAGCCGGGATCGGTGTTGTCGACCAGGGCGGCGCGCTGCGTGTCTCGCCTGACGAGTGACATGTAGTAGGTCCAGTCCCAGAGGGGACCGGGGTCGGTGTGGGACTGGTTGGGCACCTGATAGTGGCCGATGATGTGGGCGCGATCCTTCTTGATAGGGTACTGTTCGGTTATGTCGCGTGCCAGAGCTGCCGATGACTGGTACATCGCCTCAGTGTACCAACCGGACTGGCTTTGATAACCTTCGTGTTCGATGCCGATTGCGCGCACGTTGTAGTCCCAATTGCCGGCCTGGTAAGCGGTGTTGGCTTCGCGCACCATCTGGGTGATTTGCCCATCGGACGAGCGAATGACGTAGTGGGCAGATACACCTGAGCCGGGGTTCTGGAACCATGAGATGGCAGAGGCATAGGAGCCCTCGGTGTCGTGGATTATGAGCGTGTCTATGGGTGGGTAAGGCCGTCCCGCCATGTAATTGTTGGCGTTGGCCGGAACCCAGAGAGCGGGCGGGTAGTCGGGACTGTCGGGGCTTTGTGCCGGCGGAGTAAGAGGCGCGGGCACGCCATCGATGCGCGTTGGGGAGAGCACGGCCTGCTCGCCTGTGGAGAGCGTCGCGGAGACACCTGACTGCATCGTGTTGAACACCTCCTGTGCATAGCCGTCACGCACCAGGGGGTCGGTTGCACCTGAATAAGCTGCCACTGTCGCATACCAGTCCGCTAATGTGTTGGATTTGCTTGTAGTGGATGGACTATTACGGGATATGTCGTTCAGGAGGGCAGCACCCGCTTCAATGTTTGCTTCCTCGAAGGACCTGATAAATTCACGCGCCAGACCTGTCAGCTTCACGACCCGGTCCATAGTGCCGTCTGATCTGTCAGTAATATGCATTATTCCGAAGCCGTAGTCGACGGAGGGCGCACCGCCGCGCTGCTCCCAGTGTGATTCGACCCAACCAACCGACATTAAAACGGGCAGCGGTACGTTCCAGTGCCTGGAGGCAACTTCGAAGGCAGACTGGACCGTGCCCCCAGCGGGGGGCGTTGGCGCGCCGGCGGTGGCCGGGACAGAGCCGCTGCTGAGGGCAAGCAGGGTGAGCACAGAAAGTAGAGCCGCGCCGAAGTAGCGCGCCAACTGCGCAAGCGCACCGGTTTGGGTGCTGGAGGAACAGTGGAACAGATGCATGGGTCGACCTCCCTTGCTCATGCCTTGCGAGCCGCCTTACTTTACAATAGAACGTGCCCAGACGCGGGAGGTTGCACCCGATCACAACTGCGATTGCAGATACCTGGCGCGGCTATCCTCAATCAACACTACGGCGCGTTCATAGTCTGCCCAACCGTCCAATGTAGTTTCGACGTCCTGGAGCCGCTTGTATGTCTGGAAGAAGTTCTCGATTTCGCGAAGCCAGTGACCGGGTATGTCGTCCAGGCGCTTCGCGTCGGAGAAGCGAGGCTCGCCCAGGGGCACCGCCAGAATCTTGGCGTCCTCGCCTTTTTCGTCATGCATCAGGAGTACACCGATCGGGCGCGCAATCACCAGACAGCCCGGAAAAGTGGGCTCCTCGACCATTATGAGCGCATCCAGTTCGTCACCATCGAGAGAAAGGGTTTGAGGGATGAAACCGTAATCGGTCGGATAGTGAACGGAAGAATAAAGAACGCGATCAAGCTTGATAACGCCGCGATGCCGGTCGAACTCGTACTTATTACGGCTACCGCGAGGTATCTCGACAAGAACGTCAATCGTAAACTCATGAGGTGGTTGGTCGTCAGGGGACATGCTGTTCTCCTGTGCACTTCGTGCGTTGAGGGTGACAACATTGTAGTCGTGGACCAGCCAAACGGTCAAGATTCGTTTGTCCTTGACGGAGTTTGGCTGGGTAAGCATTTGAAAGTGGTTGGGCCTACCCCAAAGCAGTTGGGAAGCTCAGGAAGAAGGGTACTCTACCAGAATGCTGCAAGCTGAGACCCATCAAGTAGTTGAATATCCTCGTTGAGCAGGACCATCGCTACCTCAAACGGCGAGTAAAACCTGGCATGGGCTTCCGGTCGTTTGACACAGCATGGCGAACACTGCAAGGGTACGAGGCGATGCATCAGCAGACGTTGAGCGCTTTTATTTCGTCGTGACACAGACGGGGCTATTGACCACTCCCTCGGACATAATAGGCTTTGAGGGTTATGTCACTGGACCCTCGAACGCTTATGTAAAGTATACACGTGCCGAGGGTAGTGTAGGTGGAAGCTTGGCTATCGAAGGCAAGTACTACCAAAGATTCAGCAGCATCGGAGATTGGCAGAGCGTGATGCTACCGACACCCATCCGTAGGGACAACTCGACAGGCTCTGATAGGTCGTAGCACCACGTCGACGCACTAACGAATAATCGCACAAGACAGGGTTGCACCACGATTATCGAAGGGTGGCATGACCGCGGATGGGAATAACAGCCTTCACAGGAGGAGGCGGAGCCCCGGCCAGTAAGCGTCGAAGCTTAGCGCAGACAAATACCCAGAAAGAGCGGCTCACAGGGGACCGCTCTTTCTGGCTACTACCAGACGTAAGAATGGGTCTACTCTTGCAGAGAGCCCACCTCCAGCCAGCCGACAACCGGATACGGCTCGTTGTCGTCACGCAGCACTCCCTGGGTTGGTGTGCTGCTCAAGGCTGCAATCTGATCATTGTCCTGCTTCAACTTCGCCTCGTCGGCGGCCAATGTGGCCCGAGCCTTAGCCAGGATGGTCGGGTTAACGTGGCTGGCCTCGGACTGTAGTTCCTGTAAGTCGCCCTTATCGCCCTGCACCACAACGGCGAGTTGGTCCCTCTGTTGCTTGAGCGCGTCCAACTGAGATTGGATATCAAGGTTGGGGATGTTGCTTGCGGGCGCCGATATCGCATGGCTGGCGTCTTGCATGTTCAGCCCGACGAGCTCGCTCGTGTCGTACTCGTCTGTCAGTATTCCTTGTTCGAGGATCGCGGTCGCTATTGCAGCACCCGCAGGGCCGCCTAGCTGGGGCAGCCAGACATGGAAAATGTCGCTCCAAGTCTCTGCAGAGAAATAACCATCGGCAGCGGCCGGGTCCATCTCTCCAAGCTGCTGTCGGGTCCAGTTGCGCGTACTCCGCTTCGGCAGTTGCGGTGCAACGTAACCATCCTGGTTCAGTTTGATGACCACGTCTACCGCGTCCTGCCCGTCGGACCTGATTTCAACCGAGCACCCGCTACGCACCGTAAACTGAAATGCAACAGTGAGGGGTCCCGGCGTACCGGTTCCTGGTGGTTGCCGGTCCGTCCCAGGCGGCCTTACGGTCAGGTGGAACTCGGAAGAACCCTGGAATGGGAAAGACTTTATTTTCGGGTGTGCTTCGACGTGAAGCGACCCGGTCGGGATACCCAGTAGGGTCTCGTGAGCCTTTACCACCTCATTGACCATGTGCGAGAAGAATGGACCGTCGTCAGGCTGGTTATCGTCGTAAGCATGGCCCGGATCCGTGGTGAACCTCTGGCTGACCAGGTAGGGGCGAGACGTGACCAGCACGCGGGTGAAGTTAGGTGCGCTGTTGGCTAAGGGAGGCGCCAGCGCACTCGTGGCAATTCGCGCCGCGGCCATGAGCAGAGGCGGGTGGATTTCAGTACGGAACGCTGTAAGGCCGGGATGCACATCGTCGTTGTGATCGCCGTCGCAGCTGGTAATGGCAATCTTGTGCCCGCAGTCAACGATCCAGCGCCCAAACACGGCCACCCGGTCGCCCTGGTCTACCCCGCCCCGGCGCCAATCGAAAAACTGCCCTGGAACCAGCCCTCCGTCTATTTCAACGCCTAGGAGGCTGGGCAGACCGTCCGGGCCGAAAGGGATGATGGGTTGTCCCTGGGGATCTTTTGCATCGCCCGCCTGCCGGACTGCCTCGGGGTAAGCCTCCTCGTCGCAAGACTGGTCGGCCGGGGTCAGCAGGAATGTGTAACGGTTCGGATCGCCTCCGGGTTGGTCGAGAGCCATCATGAATTCCCAATCGAACCCGAAAGGATGGTCAAAGGGGACGTCCGTCCACGAGAATTCCGGGTTCAACAGCCAGCCGGTAGCGCCAACCAGATTGTGCCCTTCATAATCTTCGTCGTGGGCCCCGGTATTTGTGAGATCTGTTGGTAGCACCTGTTTCCATTCTTGTTCCGCATCACGAGAAGGGAACTTCCCTCCAAGGATCGTGGATTCGTCAGGATGTCCGAACGCGACCGTCTGAGCGTAGTGAGTCTCAACTTTTGGCAGGTCGGGTGGATTGGTGAATTGTATCTCGAGGATTTGTTGAGGTTGCATCACCAGGCAACCGTTCGACACAAGTTGGCCCCTAACCGCAGCCACCTGAGCGTCTATCTGTCTCAGTTTCGCCTCGTCTGCGGCCAACTTCGCCTCGGCCTGGGCCAGCTCAGCCGGGTTGACATGGCCGGCCTCGGATTGTAGTTCCTGCAAATCACCTCTATCGGACACTATCTCAGTGGCTAGGCTCTCCCTCTGTTTGGAGAGCGGCAGCAAGTCGGCTCGAATCTCTTCGCATGTCTTCATGTAGATACCTCCTTTAGGAGAAGAATAACTGCCGCTTGAGCAAGGGAGGTTCGCGGCTCGGAGGCGCGTTGACCACTGATAGTTCCTCGATTGCCTACCGACGGTAGTGGTGACCGATACCCGATAGCGTTGCCGGGAACAGCAACCAACAGAACCGGGCTGCCAGCTCCTACGAGGAGCAGGGTTCTTATAGTATTGTTCATGTTGTTCTCCCCGAATAATCAATCGGCGCGGGTGGCTATGGCTTCCAGGTACTCGCTGGGCACCGCCATAGTGGCGTCGCCGGAGTTGTTGTACCGGGCGATGAGGTCAAGCAGGTCAGCAGTCAGCGCATCCTGGCCTGCGGGCTCGAGGCCGGCGAATGCTCGAGACACCGGCCCGTAGTATTCGCGGAAGAAACCCACAAAATGTTGCGGGGAACGGTAGCAGAAGACGAAGTAACGTCTTGTCGCCTGCAGGTCGCTGATCCCTGTACCGAACAACTCGCGCAGGTGCGCTTCAGTGCCCCAGAGGGGGGCCGGGGCCACCTTGACCTTGGGCGGGACGTGCCGGGCGATAACGCGGAAGAGCTCGCCGATGAAGCCATCGGGCGTCCAGTTGGCGAGGCCGATCTTGCCTCCGGACCGGCAGACGCGCAGGAGTTCTTTGGCCGCTCGCTCATGATCTGGGGTGAACATGACGCCTACAGTGGAGAGAACCACGTCAAAGGAGTTGTCCTGGAAAGGCAGAGCCTCGGCATCGCCCTCCTTGAAAGTGATGGGCAGATGCTCCGCTGCGGCCCGTTCGCGCCCACGTTGCAGCAATGAAGGCACGTAATCCAGGCCGATAACAGTGCAGAAACGGCGGGCGGCGGCCAGTGCAGCATTCCCGTGGCCCGTGGCCACGTCGAGCACGCTCTGCCCCGCTCGCAGGCCGACCGCCTCGCAAAGCTGTTCGGCCATGATGACCAGGGTAGTTCCAACCATCCCGTATTCACCGAGTGCCCAGGTCTGCTGTTGCTGGTTCTTTATCACGGCGAAATCGGGGCCAGGTATCGAGATTTCAGTATTCACATTTCTCTCCTTATAGCGCCTGAGTCTTTGTCATCAGGCTGGCTTCTGAGAGTATTAAAGCAGGGTTTACGCTGTAGTGGTGCCCACTAGAATCCGACAAGAAACCGACAGGAGCATACCATGGTATGCTCCTGGGTATGCTCCTGCTAAACGAGGCCGGTTGCTCCGGCTCGGTAAAGGGGTTATAACTTGTAAGTAGTGCTGAGCCGCCCCTGTTATGTGACGAAGACTGCGAGGCTTGCATGCGACCTATAGAGGGACAGCGCTCGTTTGGAGATTGGCTGAGGAAGCGCCGCAAAGAGCTTGACCTCACGCAATTCGACCTTGCGGAGCGAATCGGCTGCTCTGAAGACACTATCCAGAAGATCGAAACAGGGGAGCGCCGGCCCTCCAAGCAGGTGGCCGGCATACTGGCCGACTATTTCAACGTGCAATCTGAGGAGCACGAAGCTTTCTTCCTCTTCGCACGAGGGCGCGCTGATGCATTGGTGGGCACCGAAACCAGGGCACAGGGCGCTCTGGAGTACCATGCAAAGGTTGCTACGAAGGGCGACCCCGACCCGCAGGCCCGGCACAAAAACCTCCCAATGCAGCTCACCTCGTTCATTGGCCGCGACGAGGAGTTGCCGAGTATCTGCCGCCTCCTGCTCACTCCAGGGGTTCGTTTGCTCACCCTTACGGGCCCTCCCGGCACAGGTAAGACACGTCTCGCACTGCAGGTAGCTGCCAGACTGCTGGATGAATTCGAAGATGGGGCATACTTTGTGAACCTTGCTCCCATCAGTGACCCCGGCCTGGTCGTTTCCGAAATCTTGCGGAGCCTGGATGCTCCCGGCAGCGGTAGCGATGGTCGCTCACCTGTTGGGCTGGTGACGGCATACCTGATGGACAGGAGATTGCTGCTCGTGCTCGATAACTTCGAGCATATACTGGACGCCGCGCCCGTCGTGGTCCGCCTCCTGGGTGCCTGCCCGCGACTCAGCGTACTGGTGACGAGTCGCGAACCGCTACACATAGCTGGTGAGCAACAGTTCCCTGTGCCTCCCCTGCGCGCACCCAACCTCTCTCGCCTGCCCGGTTGGCAGGAACTACTCGATTTTCCGGCCGTGGAGTTGTTCGTTCAGCGTGCCGCCGCGATCGATCCGACTTTCAAGTTGACTCAGGAGAACCACAAAGAAGTAGCGATGATATGCGCCCGGCTGGAAGGCCTTCCCCTTGCCATAGAGCTTGCTGCGGCGCGCATCAAGTTCTTCTCTCCCCAGGCGCTCCTGGCTCGATTGGGAAGTAACTTGACGATCCTGGCGGGGGAGGTGCTCGCGCTCCCCGCGAGGCAGCAAACGCTTAGAGGAGCGATCGAGTGGAGCTCCGACCTGCTCACGGATGGGGAGAAGAAGCTCTTCCGCAGATTGGCGGTATTCGCCGGTGGTCGCACAATTGAAGCTGTAGAGGCCGTGTGCAACGCCGGTGGTGACCTGGGCATGGACGTGACAGAAGGGCTTATCTCTTTGACGGACAAGAGCCTGCTGCGCCAGGAGGCGGGAGTGGGCAGCGAACCCAGGTTCGTGATGCCGGAGACGATATACGAGTATGCAAGAGAGAAGTTGCGCCGGAGTGGCGAGGAAGGATCCATCAGGCGCCTGCACGCCCTCTATTTCGCCGAATTTGCGGAGCAAGCTGACCTTAAGTTGTACGGCACCAGCGAGTCGCGCTCGCTTGATCACCTCGAGGAAGAACACGATAATCTGCGGAATGCAATCCAGTGGAGCCACTCGCCAGAAGGTGACGCCGAAATCGAGCTGCGCCTGGTCGCGGCGCTGGGCGCTTTCTGGGACACTCGGGGGCACCTGACGGAGGGACGCATGAGGATCGCTGCTGCGCTGGCGAGACCCGAAAGCCGTCAAGTGGGGCTGAGGTCTTTGCGGGCGTGGGCGCTTATCGGACTCGGTGGGCTGGCGTACTGGCAGGGTGACTTCGTGACCTCGCGATCCTCTGCCGAAGACGCGCTAAGCCTGTTCAGAGAGTTAGGCGAGACGCAAGGTATCACCCGTGCTCTCACCGACCTATGGGGCACTGCTACAGCGGAAGGCGACCACGAGAGTTCCGTCGCATTCGCGATAGAGGGTCTCCAGACAAGTAGAGAGTTCGGTGATGAGCAGCGGACAGCCCTCTTACTGGTCTTACTGGGGTGGTCGCAGATGTACCTGGGCAAGTATACTCAGGCCGTTGTACAACTGGAGGAAGCTCTCAAGCTGGTCCGCAAGCAGGATCAGCCTAACCGCACGGCGTTTGCGCTCGCGGCGCTCGGAGAGGTGATGGTGCGGCAAGGCAACTATGACCAGGGTGTAAGGCTGCTTGAAGAAGCCCTGGCCATTCGCCGGAATACAGGCTACCGTTCGCGCATCGCCGCCATCCTGGGTGGCCTGGCTCTGGCTGCAATACGGCAGGAACAATATGGGCGAGCAGTCGAAAGGCTCTCCGAGAGCCTGAAAATAAGGAAGGAGATAGGCGACAGGGGAGGAGTAGCCTGGTGCCTGGAGAAGTTCGTTCAAATAATTAGCGCTAATGTGGAGGACGCAGACCCGACGCGTGCGGCGCGCTTGCTGGGAGCGGCTGGAGCCCTGCGTGAGGCACTCGGGACGGCTATGAACACCATCGATCAGGCTGAATACGACCAAACAGTCAATATTGTGATAGGATGCCTTGGGCAAGAAGCCTTTAGGCGAGCCTGGCAGGAAGGGCTGGCCATGGGTATCGAGGAAATTGTAGAGTACGCTCTACGATAGCACCAGTCGGTGAGAGAAGACTCGTGTAGTTCGCAATAAAGGACGTGTCAGACCTGACAACATGCAGTTTCCCTTACGAGGCTGGAGTGTTTCAGCCGCGTTGAGAAAGATGGAGTTGAGGGAGATTCTTGGGGTCGGTTGGCTGAGTAGATGTCGATATCAGGCACGGATAGGCCTGGTCGCCCGTAGAACGGATGACGCTGGTAAGCACAACAAGCCAGCAAAGCCGGTACACCTAGCCGGGTTTCTGCACACCAGGCACACCGATGGTTCGTTTTCCTTGGAGGAAGCACTTGACATTGTCAGGATCTCGTATGCAATGTATGCAGAGTACACATTGCATACGAGGAGGTGATGACAAGTATGAAAGACATTACAATCTCAGCGCGAGTGCCTGAGGAGCTAGGTCAGCAAGTTGATCGCTTGGCCGCCGCAAAACCGCAATCGCTCTTGGGTGGTTGAGGAGGCATTGCGCGCTTATCTCGCCAAAGAAGTGCAGTTCTTGGAAGCAGTCGAGAGAGGCATTGAAGCCTACAAGAGGGGCGATGTGCTGGATCATGCCGAGGTAGTCACACTGTTCGAGCAGCGCCGCCAACTTGAGGAAGAAGCAAAGCAATGAGAATAGTCTGGACTAAGCCGGCTGTCCAGGACATTGACGCCATTTGGGAGTTGTACTGGCTACCAAAGGCATCCGCCGCTTATCGAGTGCGATTCCGGGCGTGAAGCCCGCAGTTTATTGAAGCTTCCTCGCCCAGCAGAGCAGGCCCAGCTGTTGCAATAGAACCGGAGAGATTATAATACAAGCAGGATCGCTCGAGGCTCGCCGCTTCTCACTTTCAGGTCGACCAACTCGATTTCCTGGATCATCCAGCCTGTGATCGCCATCATCGCTATGGTCAAGCACAGAGGGAGTAAGGGGTGGCGTGGGTTGCAGGGGCAGACTCTGCTGGAATGCTGGGCAGACTCTGCTGGAATGCTGGAAGGAACGCTAATGGTCGGTGGTATACATTCAGCCGAGTTGCGTATAGTATCCGCGGACGATGCGACTACCGTGGATCTCGATATGATTCAGGGTCTGTGGACAACCGAGCAATATCTGCGCATCACCAACAACACCCGCTGGCTGCTCGAATTCACCGACGGCAAACTTGAGGTCTTGCCCATGCCCACCGAGAAGCATCAGGCAATACTGGGATTCCTGTTTGTGGCCCTACTTACCTTTCTGCAACCGCGCGGCGGGAAGGTGTTTTTCGCCCCGCTGCGGCTGCGACTTAGTGAGGGAAAATTCCGCGAACCTGACCTGTTGTTGATGCTGGATGCGCAGGACCCCAGGGCACACAACGCCTACTGGCTGGGCGCAGACTTGGTGGTTGAGATTGTCAGCCCGGCCGATCCTGAGCGTGATACCGTTGTGAAACGAGGCGATTACGCAGACGCGCAAATCCCCGAATACTGGATTGTGAATCCCGCAGACCAGACGGTGACAGTCCTTCGACTGGATGGGGAACAATATACTGAGCATGGGGTGTTTCGGCGCGGTGAGGCAGTGAAATCCGTTCTGCTGGAGAATTTCTCCATGGCAGTCAGTGATATCCTGGACGCGCACTGACACGCTAATTCCACGGCCACACTTGCGTGCCGAACCTGGCTGTAATAGTTACTATTCCCATCCGCCCTTACGGCTGTACCGGCTACTTACCTCTGTTCTGGCTACCAAGCTCATCCGACAGACCCTGCGCACCATTCAACACTCCTGTGGTCATGCTGCCCTTCGATACTCGTGGTGCAAACTGCCCAGTACCGTGAGTTGGCTACTTGCTTCATCCGTGCCTGAGATCGGCACTTCGACGGTCAGCCATGCCCAAGTATTGTCTCCAACTCCACATCTCTCGTAGGCGTAGGCACTGGCGTAGTTCGAGCCAAATGATTAGAATCGGTGTGCCGCCTTTCGCTCGTCATTCTTTGCACAGTGAGGCATCTTGTTTTGACTGAGTTCCTTCAGTTCCTGATGATCGTTGTCACCGTAATCCCGCGCACCGTTGTCAGTTGGCTATGGAGCAAGCCTAGCGCTGAGTCCCTTCCACCTGGTGCAGGCGCTCACCGAGATCCTGGCACAGCATCACTACCACCTGCACCTGCGCCGTACAACTTTACCGTGGGCCAGGTTGGTGGCGTTAGTGTGCTGCAAGATCGTTCATTTCATGTTGCATGGGATGGAACGCTCATGTATAATTGCTGCAGAGCGGTTATCGCGAAGGTACCGTGCGTCGCAAGAATACAGAGGAGGATATCCTAAAATGACCTATGTCATTACAGAACCTTGCATTAACGTCAAAGACGCTGCTTGTATAGACGTCTGCCCGGTGGATTGCATCCACCCCCGAAAGGATCAGCCCGGCTTCGACGCCGCCGAGCAACTCTTTATCGATCCAGACGAGTGCATCGATTGCGGCGCCTGTGAGCCTGAATGCCCGGTCAACGCGATCTTTCCTGAAGATGACGTGCCCGACGAGTACCAATCCTATATCGCGAAGAATTTGAACTTCTTCAAGTGAGAGCGTAGAACGACAGAGATGGGAAGTGAGAAATGAGGCGGATTGGAAGTCTCATTTCTCACTTCCCATTTCTTGCCCGGTAATGCGCCAATGGCTATCATAAAGTCACACCTAATTAACGCGGACGCGGAGTTCGCTTCAAACAAAGCATACATGACCGGGCTGGTTGCCGAGTTGCGCGACCGCATGGCAGTTGTGCGGCAGGGGGGAGGACCGGATAGCGTGGCGCGGCATCGTTCGCGAGGCAAGCTGCTTGCTCGCGAGCGAGTGGAGCGGTTGCTTGACCCCGGCACTGCGTTCATGGAATTCTCGGCGCTTGCGGCATGGGATATGTACGGTGGGGATGCCCCGGGAGGCGGGATGATCACCGGGGTGGGAGTTGTATCGGGCCAGGAGTGCTTGATCATTGCAAACGATGCGACGGTCAAGGGCGGCACTTACTATCCCATTACCGTGAAGAAGCATTTGCGCGCCCAGGAGGTGGCGCTCGAAAATAACCTGCCGTGCATCTACCTGGTTGATTCGGGTGGCGCGTTCTTGCCCCTGCAAGCGGAAGTGTTCCCGGACAAGGAGCATTTCGGGCGCATCTTCTTCAACCAGGCAAACATGTCGGCGCGGAGGATACCACAGATAGCGGTGGTGATGGGGTCGTGCACGGCAGGCGGGGCTTATGTGCCAGCGATGTCGGACGAGACGGTGATTGTGAAGGGTAACGGCACGATCTTCTTGGGCGGGCCGCCGCTGGTGAAGGCTGCCACCGGCGAGGATGTTTCGGCTGAGGAGCTGGGTGGAGCGGACGTGCACAGCAGGATAAGTGGCGTAACGGACCATTACGCGATGGACGATGAGCACGCACTGGCTATCACGCGGGACATCGTAGCGAATCTTTTCCGCCAGAAGGAATATCCATGGGAGGTTACATCCCCTGAGGCACCCCTGTACGACCCTTATGAAATGTATGGGGTGATAGAGCCGGAAGGCCGCAGGCCGTATGACGTGAGGGAGATCATAGCGAGAGTGGTTGACGGGTCGAGGTTCCAGGAGTTCAAGCACCTGTACGGTACAACACTGGTATGTGGGTTCGGGCGGATCATGGGGTTTCCGGTGGGGATCGTAGCGAACAATGGGATACTTTTCTCGGAGAGCGCACTGAAGGGCGCGCACTTTATTGAATTGTGCTGCCAGAGGCGCGTGCCGATAGTGTTTCTGCAGAATATCACCGGGTTTATGGTTGGTCGAGAATATGAGAACCGGGGCATAGCCAAGGACGGGGCCAAGATGGTCATGGCGGTTGCGAACGCGCAGGTGCCGAAATTTACGGTGATCATCGGAGGGTCGTTCGGGGCGGGAAACTACGCAATGTGCGGGAGAGCCTACGCACCGAGGCAACTCTGGATGTGGCCGAACGCGCGTATTTCTGTAATGGGGGGCCAGCAGGCGGCGAACGTGTTGCTAACCGTGCGACTGGATAACTTGCAAGCGGCGGGCAAAGACTTGAGCCACAACGAGAGGGAGGCATTCACCAAGCCGATACTTGAAAAGTATGAGGACGAGGGCGGCCCATATTTCTCGACTGCGCGCCTGTGGGATGACGGGATTATCGACCCGTTGGACACTCGAATGGTGCTTGGCCTGGGAATTTCTGCCGCGTTGAATGCCCCGGTGCCGGATACAACCTTCGGCGTGTTTCGGATGTAGCGTAGCATGACTTATCAATATCTACTTGTATCGACTGCTGACAGCGTTTGCCGCGTGGTCCTGAACCGCCCTGACGTGCATAACGCATTCAACCGCGAACTTATCAAGGAACTGACCGTTGCTTTTGCGGAGATCGCGGGGTTGCCAGTGGGCGAGGTGCGAGCGGTTGTACTTTCAGGTGCAGGGAAGTCGTTTTGCGCGGGCGCTGACGTGAATTGGATGCGTGCGTGCCTCGATTACACTCGTGAGGAGAATGTCGCAGATGCACTGGCGATGGCCCGGATGTTCGATGTAATCGATAGATGTCCGGTGCCGGTGATCGGGCGGATTCATGGTGCGGCACTTGGGGGAGGCGCGGGCCTGGCAGCAGTGTGCGATATTGTGGTGGCTTCTGAGGAGACGCGATTTGCTTTTTCGGAGGCGAAACTGGGGATCGCGCCGTCGGTGATATCGCCTTATGTGCTGGCAAAGATCGGGCGCGGTCATGCGCGTGCGCTCTTCGTGACCGCCGAGCGATTTGGTATAGAAAGGGCGTTGCGTATCGGGTTGGTGCATGTGCAAGCTGAAACGGGCGCATTGGATATTGAGGTGGATAGGGTGGCCAAGGAGATTCGGTCGAGCGCGCCGGGTGCCATATCGACTATAAAGTCGCTCATTTCCTCTGTGCCTGGACTTGGTCCCGACGAGGCAATGCAATTCACCGCCGAGACAATCGCCGCGCTCAGGGTAGGGGAGGAAGGACAGGCGGGTTTGCGGGCCTTCCTGGATAAGAGGGCCGCGCCCTGGATCGAAGATCAGGCTTAATGACGATGCCGTTTCACAAGCTACTGATAGCCAATCGCGGAGAGATCGCCGTCAGGATCGCGCGTGCTTGCCGCGAGCTTGGTATCACTTCAGTGGCCGTGTATTCAGAGGCAGATCGTGATGCACTCCATGTGCGGGCATGCGACGAAGCACATTATGTTGGCCCGGCGCAGGCAAATGAAAGCTATCTGCGCGGGGATGTGATTATCGAGGTGGCCCGCAAGGCTGCCTGCGACGCCCTTCACCCCGGCTTTGGATTTTTGTCAGAGAACGCGGATTTCGCGCGACGAGTGATCGAGGCGGGCATCACATGGGTTGGACCTTCGCCGGAAGCTATTCGGTTGATGGGTTCAAAGATCGAGGCGAAGAAGATCGCCGTGCGGGCGGGCGTGCCTGTGGTGCCCGGATATTTCGGAGACGAGCAATCGAGCGCGGGTTTGGAGGCAGAAGCGAAAACGATAGGGTTTCCGGTGCTTATCAAGGCATCGGCGGGTGGGGGCGGCAAAGGGATGCGGGTGGTCGAGCGACCCGAAGAGTTCGTGGAAGGATTGGAGGGGGCTCAACGGGAGGCGAAGGCGGCCTTTGGCGATGCGACTGTGATGTTGGAGAAATATCTCACCGAGCCACGACACATAGAGGTGCAAGTGTTGGGGGATAACTTGGGGCATATGATTCATCTTGGGGAGAGGGAATGTTCGATCCAGCGTCGCCACCAGAAGGTTATGGAAGAGTCACCATCGCCGGTGGTCACGCCGGAACTTCGTGAGAAAATAACGCGAGCAGCGGTGTCGCTGGCAAAGGCAGCGGGGTATTCCAATGCTGGCACGGTGGAATTTATTTACCAGGACGGTGAGTTCTACTTTCTGGAGATGAATACGCGGTTGCAGGTGGAGCATACGGTTACTGAAGAAGCGCTTGATATAGACCTGGTGGAAGCGCAATTGAGAATAGCGGCAGGCGAGCAGCTTTGGATCGCTCAGGATGAGGTTGAGTTTGTCGGCGCGGCTATTGAGGTGCGACTTTACGCAGAAGACCCTGAGCGCGGTTTCTTGCCGTCGACGGGGAGGATCACGCAGCTTGAAATGCCGTTCGCTGAGCGAGACGTGAGGATCGATGCGGGAGTGACGCTTGGCGATAGTATCACTCCATATTATGACCCGATGATCGCCAAGATCATCACTTCGGGCGACACGCGGGCGGCAGCTTTGCTGCGGATGCAGGAAGTTCTGGGTGGCTTGAGCGTTGGGGGAGTGAGGACAAACCTCGACTTTCTGCGATGGCTGGTAAGCCACCCGCAGGTGGAGATGGGCAACCTCTCTACCAGGTTCATCGAGCGGTATTACAGGCCGGGAGCGTTCGTCCTAGCACCTGTCCAGGTTATACTGGCGGGTGGATCGGTGCTTTTGCTTTCGGAGGATTACGGCGAGCCGGGAGTACCACCAATAGGAGTTTGGCAGGCCAACGCCTGGCGCATGGCCGGGCAGCGGCTCGATGCCACATTGATGATCGAGGGGCACCCATATGGTGTGTCTTTGTCTCGTTCAGGGTTCGACAATGCGGAATGGCGCTCGGAAATCAGGCAGGGGGACACGATCCTCTTGGAGCAAGAGGTGCGGTTGATTTTGAGACCGCAGCCTGATGTCTCCACGCATTTCGATAAGGTGGCGCCGGTTGTGCAGGTTGCGCTGCCGGGAGAACCGCTCCATTCGATTGAGTATGGCTGGGGACCGGATGATGTTGTGTCGATAATCTGGGAAGGGCGCGAGTACCTGGTGAGGTCGGCACCGCCCCTGTCTACCGAACGGCTCGAAAGGTCGGTACATTTGCAGGACGAGGATACGCTTGAGAGTCCCATGCCTGGGAAGGTGTTGCGTGTGCTGGTTTCGCCGGGAGAGCAGGTCAGCGAGGAGCAGGCGCTTGTCATCATTGAAGCTATGAAAATGGAGTTTACCGTACGAGCGCCGCATGATGGACGGGTGGTTGTTGTAAAATATGGGGAAGGTGATCAGGTGGCGGCGGGTGATGTACTGGTGGAGTTGGACAAACACGAATGAGTAGCTACCTGTGGCTTAAATAATGATCAATGTACCTGAGAAAATAAGGATCTATGAGGTTGGCCCGCGGGACGGCCTTCAGAACGAGCAGACGCCGGTGCCAACAGAGGTGAAGATAAGGTACGTCGACATGCTGACTGATGCGGGGTTGAAGGTCATCGAAGCAACTTCGTTTGTAAGCCCTAAGGCGATTCCGCAACTGGCAGACGCGAGTGAAGTTATAGCCGGAATAACGCGCAGGGAAGGAGTCCGATATCCGGTGCTTGTGCCGAACGAACGGGGGATGATGAGGGCGATTGAGGCCGGGGTACAAGAGGTGGCAGTATTCACAGCGGCGTCTGAGAGCTTTACGCTGGCGAACATAAAAAGCAGCATTGCTCAGTCACTTGAGAACTTCCGACCTGTAATGGCGCTGGCACGTGAAAGGTCAATTCGCGTGCGCGGGTATGTCAGTACGGCGCTTGGGTGCCCCTACGAAGGTGCAGTACCGGCGGGGAAGGTGGCGGAGGTGGCTCACTCGCTAATCGATTTGGGCGTGGAAGAAGTGTCGATAGGAGACACAATTGGCGTGGGGACGCCCGGCGATGTTGAAAGAGTGTTTGGAGTGCTATTGGAGACGATTCCGGCAGAGCGGATTGCCGCGCATTTTCACGACACGCGGGGGACGGCGCTTGCAAATGTACTCACAGCCATGCAAATGGGGATAACTATTTACGATTCGTCATCAGGGGGGCTTGGGGGTTGCCCTTATGCACCGGGCGCTTCGGGAAACCTGGCAACCGAGGACCTGGTTTACATGCTGGATGGAATGGGGGTCGAGAGCGGGGTTGACCTTGCAAAAGTGGCGGAAGCATCGCTGTTTGTGTTGCTGGCGCTGGGGAAGGCACCCGCCAGCAGGTATCTGCAATCGTATGTAGCGAACCGGAGAGCGGCGTGACTATGTGTTGTGGTGGGATGACCAGAAGGGGAGTGGCTTGTGCCTAAAGTAAGCAAGATTCTGATAGCGAACCGGGGTGAAATTGCCTTGAGATTGGTGCGCGCGTGCGCCGAAGTGGGGATACAGTCGGTGGCAGTCTATTCCGAAGCGGATCGGACCTCGTTGCACGTGAGGGAAGCGGACGAAGCGTACTCCATAGGGCCAGCGCCGTCACGAGATTCCTACTTGCGGAGTGACAAACTGCTGGAAGTGGCCCGGAGGTCGAGGGCGGACGCTGTGCACCCGGGATTCGGATTCCTGGCAGAAAACGCAGATTTCGCACAGGCGGTGATTGATGCGGGGCTGGTGTGGGTCGGACCGCCTCCAAGCGCGATGCGGCTGCTTGGGGATAAGCTTACGGCGCGCCAGACGGCGCAGGCGGCAGGGGTGCCGATCGTGCCCGGAAGCGACGTAGCGGTCGACAATGTTGAGCAGGCGTTGACTGTGGCGGAGAGGATCGGCTTTCCGGTGCTGATTAAGGCATCGGCGGGTGGTGGTGGCAAGGGGATGCGGGTGGTGCGGAACGCAGCGGAACTGGAGGGAGCTTTGCGCAACGCGCAGAGCGAAGCGCAATCATCGTTCGGCTCGGGGGTGGTCTATTTTGAGAAGTACCTTGAACATGTGCGGCACGTGGAGATTCAGATACTTGGCGATCGTCACGGCAACGTAATACACCTGGGGGAGCGCGAGTGCTCGATCCAGCGCCGCCACCAGAAGTTGATCGAGGAATCGCCATCGCCTGTTGTGAGCGCTGAGTTACGAGAGCGCATGGGGGCGGTGGCCGTGGCGGCGGCCAAAGCAGCCGGATATACGTCGGCAGGTACGGTGGAATTCTTGCTGGATAGGGAGGGCAACTTCTATTTTCTTGAGGTCAATACACGGTTGCAGGTGGAACATCCGGTTACAGAGTTGGTGACCGGGATCGACATCGTGCTTGAGCAGTTTCGCGTTGCGTCGGGCCGCCCGCTCAGGATCAAGCAAAGTGATGTTCAACTGAGAGGGCACGCGATCGAGTGCCGGGTGGCTGCCGAAGACCCGTTCAACAACTTCGCGCCGTCTCTTGGAACGATAACGGCAGCCGACGAGCCGGGCGGACCAGGCGTGCGCGTGGATAGCAGCATATACAGGGGCGGAAAGGTATCGATCTACTATGATCCGATGATCGCGAAGGTGATCGTGTGGGCACCAACTCGCGCGCATGCGATATTGCGCATGCGACGGGCACTTGAAGAATATCGCATTGTGGGCGTGCACACCAACATACCTTTCCACCTGGCGGTGCTCAATTCGATCGATTTCCAACGCGGTCGAGTAGACACCCGTTTTGTAGAGCGATTCATGGAACACGGTTGGCGCGCACAGCGCGGAGGGAACGGGACCGCGCGGGAGTACGAGGAAGTGGCCGCGATTGTGGGGGCGCTCGTGGTCGATCAGAAGAAGCTGGCCGGCGGGGCAGTTTCGACGCAGGCCGATTCGCCTAATGGAGCAGAACGTAATGGCGATGGAGGTAATTGGCGGAACGCAGGGCGACGGCAGGCGCTGCGCTAAGGCAATAATCAGTGAAGTATTACGTACAGCATGAGCAAAGAGAATTCGGGATTGAGGTCCTGCATAGCGAAGCGGGAACTGTGGTGCGGCTGCTCGGCAGCGATCACGACGGTGCGGGGCACGATGCGCTGGTCGATTTCGCACCCGTGCAGTGCAATGTTGACACAGGTGAGGGGCTTTACTCGATTATTGCTGACGGTAAGAGCTACCAGCTATTTGTTGAGCCTGTTGAAGGGGGCTTCCGAATGATGTTGGCACGACATCGCTTCGACATGCACGTGATGACCGAGCGTGAATGGCGACTGAACAAGGTCGCACCGAGGCAGGGGCTCCAAACCGGTGCAGTGACGGTCAATTCGCCTATGCCTGGGCTGGTAAAGGGCGTAATGGTGGGGGTAGGGGATGTGGTTGCAGCCGGGCAGAGTCTGATCGTGCTGGAAGCTATGAAAATGGAGAATGATATAGCTTCGCCGCGCGCCGGACAGATTACCGCCGTGCATGTACAACCCGGAACAGTGGTTGAAGGCGGCAAGCCTCTGATTTCGATCGAGTCTTAGGGTACAGCCGCCCGGTGTGGTCGGATACAGGGCCTGGGCCGCAGCTCCGCCGATTGCTGCGCGCGTGGCCGGATCGAGTGAGGAGACCCGATGACAGAGGGAAAGGAACAATGGGAGGAGAAAGTGCTCAAGCCAGCGATAAACAGGTGGCCTGAGCGCTCTGAGGGCTTTGCCTCTGCCTCCGGTATCGAGGTGGAGAGGCTATACACGACGCAGGACATTGCCGAACTGGACTATGAGCAAGACCTGGGCTATCCGGGGCAGTTTCCGTTCACGAGGGGCGTGCAGCCTACAATGTATCGCGGCAGGCTGTGGACGATGAGACAGTACGCGGGATATGGCACTGCCGAGGAGTCAAATGGCAGGTACAGATATTTGCTGGCACAGGGACAGACCGGATTGTCAGTGGCGTTTGACCTGCCTACGCAGATGGGATACGACAGCGACCATCCTCTTGCGGAAGGAGAAGTCGGCAAGGTGGGTGTGGCAATTTGCTCGCGGTATGATATGGAAACGCTGCTGGCGGGGCTGCCGTTGGACAAGGTCAGCACTTCCATGACCATCAACGCGACCGCGCCGATTCTGCTTGCGCTCTACATTGCCGTGGCTCGGAAGCGTGGCATCGCTGAAGGCGATCTGAGCGGGACGGTTCAGAACGATATTCTCAAGGAGTATATAGCACGGGGCACTTATATTTACCCGGTCGGGCCATCAATGCGGCTGGTGGGCGACGTAATCGACTATTGCGCAAGGAACTTGCCCCGATGGAATCCGATTTCGATCAGTGGCTACCATATCAGGGAGGCGGGGTCGACTGCCCCACAGGAAGTGGCCTTTACCCTGGCAAATGCAATCGCTTATGTTGAAGAGGTGAGCCGCCGGGGAATAGCTGTTGATAGCTTCGCTCGGCAACTGGCGTTCTTTTTCAATGCTCACAGCGATTTTTTCGAGGAGATCGCTAAGTACCGAGCAGCGCGGCGCCTGTGGGCGCGCCTTATGCGTGAGAGGTTTCACGCTAAGAACCCGCAGTCTATGATGCTGCGCTTTCACACACAGACAGCGGGGTCATCACTTACCGCCCAGCAGCCCCAGAACAACGTGATACGGGTGGCACTTCAGGCTTTGTCGGCGGTGCTGGGGGGCACACAATCGCTGCATACGAACTCGCTCGATGAAGCATTGGCGCTGCCGACCGAGGAGGCTGCGCGCACGGCGCTACGGACGCAGCAGATAATTGCATACGAAACTGGGGTGGCCTCGACCATCGATCCACTTGCTGGGTCGTACTATCTGGAGACGCTTACGACCTCGATCGAGCAGGCAGCGGAGAACTATATCGAGCGGATCGATGCGCTGGGCGGCACCATCACCGCGATTGAGGCCGGGTACCAACAAACCGAGATACAGGAAGCCGCGTACACATGGCAAAGGCAGGTGGACGCCGGGGAGCGCACGATCGTGGGTGTAAACAGGTTCACGATGGCTGAAGAGACCCAACTTGAGCTATTACGTGTGGACCCGGCTCTCCAGCCAAGGCAGATAGAGCGATTGCGGGCCCTACGCGAAGAACGGGATGACGAGGCGGTGCGCGGAGCACTAGTGCGGCTTACGAACGCAGCGGGTACAGATGGTAACGTCATGCCTTTGATCGTCGATTGCGTGGAGCAACTTTGCACGCTCGGCGAAATAAGCGATGCAATGCGGAAGGTTTTCGGCACTTATGATGGCTGAGGACGTGGCCTAACCTGAGAGGGTTTGGGCACCGCGCCCTATTTCGGCGTAGTAGCTTTCGGTCGCGGCTCGGGCATCGTCAAGGGTAACGGGAACGAATTCGAGAGACACGCCGGGTGATGCCTGTGCGATCAAGGGCATGTCGGCCCGGACGACCACGCCCAGTATTGGATAGCCACCGGTGGTCTGGCAATCGGGGCCAAGTATCAGCGGCTCACCAGCGTGGGGAAGCTGAATCGTGCCCGGCACTACTCCGAAAGACGCAAGCTCCCTTGTGGTTGTTGCCAGACGAATTCCTTGTGAGGATTTGAGGCGCAGACCCATTCTGTCTGATTGTGGTGCTACCTCCCATGCGTGCTCGATGAAAGTATGCTGCGCAGTTGGTTGCGCAGCCTGCGGTCCAGTGTATGTGGTGAAGCGTATCTGGTTTGGCTTATGGGATATGTCGCTAGTGTGGCCCAACCAGTAGTGGCCCGCCATCGAACCTGAATTGCCCCTTGGATCGATAATGCCGAGCACATCACGCGACTGAACCGGACGCCCTGCCTGACCGCCAAAGCGTGCAAGTAAGGATGTTGAGCGCGAACCGAGGACCAGCGGCACATCGAAGCCACCGCTTACGGCCAGGTACGAGCGATAGCCGTGATTGGCCGTAAGCGGTGGCTTCGATGTGCCGGAGTTGAAACGAAGGATCGTGCCTGCGCGGACGAACCAGGACAACCGAGGTGGAATGAGTACCGTGTCGGCACGACACTGGAAGTCCGCGCCGTCAATCGCGATAGTCAGGTTGCGCAGTACGCGAAGGGTTGGTCCGCCGAGGGCCAATTCCAGGACAGCAGAAGATGGCTCGTTGCCAACCAGTAGATTAGCTCTTTGCGCCGCGCCGAGGTCGAAGGCACCGTTTTGACCGACGCCCAGGTGCATGAAGCCAGACCTTCCGAGGTCCTGAATCAGGCCCATGCCGCCAGTTTGAACAACCTCCAGTGCAGGGAGCGTAGGAGTGGGAATGATGGACGGTGGCTCCTGCGGTGGCGGCTCATACCGACTCTCGACGAATTGGACGGTATCGCCGGGGGCTAAGCGGGCGGGGTTGGGAGAGCCGTGATCCCACACCTTGAGGCCAGTGCGCCCTATGATGCGCCAGCCACCGGGGCTGCTGAACGGATAGATGCCCGTTTGGAAGCCCGCAATGCCGACCGACCCGGCGGGCACCCGCGTTCGTGGAGTTTGCAGCCTGGGTATGGGACGACGACGAGGAAAGCGCGCCATGTAGGCGAAGCCGGGCAGAAAGCCGATAAATGCGATTTGAAACGGTCGCCTCGTGTGTGCCCGAACTATGTCATGTGGCTCGACCCCCAGTTGGACCGCGAGATCGTCAAGGTCCATACCCGAGTCGCCGCCATATTGTACGGGGACGACATGGTGCTTGCTTTGATTGAGGCCAGGGCTATCGGCAAGTAAGTCGGCTTCAATCGCAGAGTTGAGCCAGTTGAGCAAGACCGGCTCTTGCAACCGGCGGTTGTCGAAGAGTACAAGGAGGCTTGAGTAGCCTGGGACAAGATCGCCCACACCTTCAAGCAGGTCTTCGCGCAAAGATCGAGTTACCCTATGAATGTGGCTGTTGGTGCGCAGGCTGAAGCGGTTGCCCCATGTCAGCAATAGGGCCGCTTCGCCTAGATAGGAAATGGAAGGAGCCGGAGTGCTAGCGACCATGCGAA
Organism: uncultured Chloroflexia bacterium; assembly: GCA_963797095.1. Taxonomy (GTDB): domain Bacteria; phylum Chloroflexota; class Chloroflexia; order QHBQ01; family JADMIH01; genus JADMIH01. The sequence goes on from CAWCNY010000004.1 coordinate 59,484, forward strand.
GAGTTGGCGGGCGCCGCCAGGATATAGCCTTCGGAAGTCAAGGCGGCCCGAACCTCACGGGCGAAATCGGGGGCACCGGGAGTATCTCCGTGAACGCAAAGGGTTCCAACAGAAAGCTTGAGGAGCGATCCATCGCGACAGACGACTTCTCCACGCGCCAGCATCAGAGCCTGCCGCACGGCAGAGGCAGGATCAGAGGCCACAGCGCCCTGTTGCCGCCTATCAACAAGTGAGCCATTTGGCTCATATGCTCTATCGACAAAGCCTTCAGCGATAGTTTTCAAGCCACGTTCATGGCCCGCAGCCTCCAGATCAGAGGATGGTAGGCAATATAGGTACAAGTCTTTGGAGAAGGATGCTACCGCATCGGCGATGGGCTGTGCGACAGAAATGTCACGGCAGGCCACGTTGTATAGAGCGCCGTGCGGCTTGATGTGTGCCAACTCAAGGCCCACTGACCGCGCCACTCCCCAAAGCGCGCCGATTTGGTAAAGAACAAAGCCTCTTATCTCGTCTCCAGAGAGATTCATGGCGCGTCGTCCGAACCCCTGCAAGTCGGGGTAAGCCGGGTGCGCTCCTACTGAAACACCCCACTGCTTTGCAAGGTTAAGAGTTCGCAGCATGACAACGGGATCGCCAGCGTGGAGGCCACATGCCACATTGGCAGAGGTAATGTGCGGCATGATCTGGTCGTCGTTGCCCAGGCGCCAGGCACCGAAGCTTTCGCCCATATCACAATTGAAGTCGATTTGCCGCACCAAAGATGATCCTTTTGGAAAGTTTCGCCCGCGCGAGCGGGAAAGGCACTAGCGAAGCATTGATGGTGCTATTGTACTCGATTGCGAAGGTAGAGCAAGTGGTCAGGTGCTTTCGCGGTGGGGGCGCGACGTGAAACGCAGGTCTTTTAGAGAGATCGACAGTCTGCGAACCGCCACATCGAGGGGGAACAGAATGATCGCCGCGAGAAGCAGCCAGGGCCAAAGTGGCACGCGCTCAGGCTGTGTGGGAAGGTTGTGCGTCCAGACTGCACTCGTGTCGTCCAGTGACAGTAGACTGCCACCTCCGAGCTGCGCCATGTCATTGATGAAGTCGCTTGCCACCTGCGCTTTGTTATCGATCATAGCGTATTCACTTGAGTATGGCACCACTAATCCAGAGATGTCGCGCGCTACGAGAGCTTGTTCAATGCCATCGCGCTGCTCTATACGCGTCTGGTAGACGTCTTGTTGCAGTCCCCTGGCAGTGCCGACATAGACGCCTGGCGAGTCCTGCGCAAGGGGTATGGTGGTACTAACACCAGTAGTATCAGTTAATACCAGGGTGGTTTGCAAGCCGTTGCGCGGCGTACCCTGCGAGTCAAGTGATTGGACGTTCACCTGCAAGTCTTGTTTGCCGCTTGTGGTCGATGGCGACAGTTGATAGGTGGTTTCCAGACCGGAGGAGTCGGAAGCGGAAACGGTCCATTGCACCAACTGGGCCGCGAACTGCGAGAACTGCGGCCAGGTAACCCAATCAGTGGCCCAGCGCCCTTTCATATCTGGCGTCCAGGCAACCGAGTGGCCCAGTCCATATTGCCATTGAGCCAGTATAGGATCGCCATCGGGTGACAGCAAGACGCCATCGGCGGTTGGCTTGAGGGTGGTAGCGTTGTAGCCTTGCAAGAGGGGCAAATCACCGGTGTCCAGGCCGCGCAGAATCTGACTTTGCTTGCCCAGGACGGGGCGAACACTCTTTTCGACATAGTATTGCCCGGCGAGGCGCACCGTCTCCTTGAGTAGCACGTCGGGCAGAGTGTATATGTCGGTGGCCGTGTAGTAACGGCCGCCTCCTTCCTCGGCAAGAGTCTTCAAAACCTCGCCTGGCCCCTCTCCAGCGCCAACAGTGCTCAATGTGATGTTGCTGGCTTGAATCTCGCTCAGAAGGGTCGAGAAATCGGCCTGCTGAGTCCAACCATCGCTTATGAGAATGATATGCTTGAGACCGGCGTCCGTGCTATGTAACTGATCGATGGCGGCCTGCAAACCGGCGTAGAGATTGGTTGGCGCACCTTCCGCCGAAACATCCTTCAGGTCATTGCTGATACCGTCCGATCCGATGTCACCCATTGGGGTCATATCAATTAAGTCGTGGGCATCAGCGTCGAAACCCACTACACCGATGCTGTCGGAGGAGTTAAGGAGATCGGCGGCCCGCGCGATGGCTTGCTTGGCGATTTCGACTTTGCTGGGTCCGAACTCGGTACGCATGGAAGGATCGAAGGTGGTTTCGGTTCCACAGTGACACCGACCCATGCTACCCGATTTGTCAATGAGGAAGGTCATGGCAATAGAGGCGCGTTGCTCGGAGGTGCGCACATCCATGGTGACGGGAAGCACCTGCTCAATAGGCGAGCGCAGATAGCCGCCCGCGCCGTAGCTTAGTTCACCTCCGACCATCACGAGACCGCGACCAAGGTCGCGCACGTAAGACTGCAGCATCGCCTGACGCTCAACACCCAGCGCATCTGTAGATACATTGGCAAGGACGACTGTGTCGTACGCAGATAGGCTGTCGAGGTTGACGGGCATGCCATTGACGGGCTTGATCGTGGCTTCGATGTTGCTGGCTTCAAGGGCGCGCCGCAGCGGCTCGCCATCTTCGTCCGAGCCAGCTACGATCAGGACTGACGGAGGAGTAGAGACTACCGTGTAGGACTCGGCGGAGTTATTTTCCTGGTACTTATCGTCCGGAGAGGAAACTTCGGCGCGCAGAACCTGGAAGCCCTGTTGGTCGGCTTGCAAGTTGAATTGGACGACAGTTTTGCCGCTCCTTATGTCCACATCCTGCTGACCAACCGGGACGTTATCGTCATAGAGAGTCACGGATGCATGGCGGTCGGAAGTGCTCTGGAGCATTACGCGTGCCTCGTATTGCTGGCCTGCTGGCACGGATTGAGGGCTTGACACACCTTCAACGGCTACTTCATTGTCCGAAGCACCGCCCAGAGGAACCACCGAAAGTTCGACGCCGGCGGCATGAGCCTGGGCGATCAGGTCGCGGGCGTCAGCCACTGTTTGCAGGCCATCGGTCAGCAGCACCAAACGCCGCGAACCGCCTTCGGGGAAGAGGGCGAGTCCGGACTGTATTGCATCGCGTATGTTGGTGGCCAAAGCTCCGGGCACGCGGGGCGATGGCCGCCAGGCAGCATCGCCTGAGATGGCACGATCTACAAGGGCGTTCTCGCCGAAACGTACGACCCCCCCCTGCTCGTCGGGGGTCATCCGGGCGAGTGATTGCTGCACGTAGTCGTGAGCCGCTTGGCGGAGCTCAGGAGAGACGCTGCCGGACTCGTCTATTAAAAAGACGACATTGAGAGGCCCACCGCTCGATATCCATTGAAGGCCGGCGATGGCGAGTGTAAGGAGGAGCAAGATGAGCGAGCGTATAACTATGCTGGCCCGGATGCGAGCACGATCGCGAGGGCGCGCCCTGGCGCTGAGGATGCCAAGATAGACCACAGGCGGGATGGTAAGAAGCAAGAGGAGTGATTCTGGCTCGGCAAGGTTGAAGGGGAGGTCCAAAGGTTACATCCTTTCCAATCTGCTGGCCGAGCGCTGGGTCTGCCATTCGACTATGGCGCGACGTATGGCAATGCGCTGGGCGTAGAGCCACTCTATAAGTAGGGCGAGTATGCCGAGAAGCGCGACGGTAGGCCAAAGCTCACGCTTGAATAACTCGCCGTTGGAGGCACTAGGTGGTTCTCCCTCGGCACTGTCACCCACGGCGGCTCCCGAAGGCGGTAAGGCAGGCGATGCGCTGGGCATGGATAGTGATTCGGAGCGCGAAAAGAGGTTTACAGCAAAGGCTTCCTGAGCCACAATCTCGTCGCCTGCGTACTGAGTGACGTAGTATACGCCCTGGCGCGCTGTGTTGCCGTAGGCAACTCTATCAGTGGCTTGTGTGATGGGGATGTCGGTTTCGGTGGCCGTAGGGTCTTCAATGACGACACTGGTAACCTGGGAGGAGACCAGGGAAATGCCGACAGGCTGACCTGGAGCGACCTCGGCAGGGAGGCCGCCTGCGGGTAGTGGCAGTAGATAGGTTGTCAGGTTGCGAATGAGCAAGGGGAACGCTGTCTGGAGAGGAAGATCGGAGTCGCGGAGGTCAAAGGCGAAGATTACGATGTTGCGGCCATCTTGTTCGCCCGCGACTATGAGAGGGTCGGTCCCACTGGCAGCAAGCACACGTCCCCAGGTTGGTTTCTCCATTTGGATGGCGTTGGAAATGTGCGCACTGGATAGGTCAACGAACTTCAGCAGAGGCTCGCGATCAGAGGCTGAGGTGGCGTCCTCAGGACGGGTGGAGGTGACTTCAGGCGCTGTCAGCACGCCAGTGACGCTTATGAGGGGATTTGAGGACGGAGCGAAAAGCATCAGACCGCCGGGAGGGAGGGTCTGCAGTGTGGTGGTTGGCACACCGGCGTCGAAGATAGTGAGGTCGAAGGGCACGCCATTGAGAGAGGCGTCCGGCGAGTAGTCGGCGGGAGAAACTTTGTAGAGATTCACGGTTGGCAGAAGGGAAAGAGCGAGTTGCAGGAATTTGTTGTCTTCAGTTATTAGCAGAACGTTGGCCGGGACGCTTGCGCGATTGACCACCCATGCCTGGTCGTCCAGGTCCAACGCATCGATCCCGGCGAATCGCGCCTGGATTATACGCGCGCCGAGCGGTACATCTTCGATTGTGACTTCCTGGGTGGTACCTGGGCCGATCTCGACGTTGCGTGCGGTCCAGGGCACGTCATCGGCAAGGAGGTCGATGCGACGGGAAACGGATACAGGTTGCGAGTTTGATACTTGCATGAAAAGGCTAAGGCCCGCCTGCTCCTTCTCAAGACTGAGGGCAGTGATGCCCTGGTTGGCACCGGCCTCATCGAGGGGATCCGAGTCGCCAACTTGTACAAAGGTGAGCGCGCCAGGTAGGGATTCTACAGCTGTATCGGCGGGAGGGAAGGCACCATCGGATATCAGCCAAACGGTGCTGTTTGTGTCCCTGGCGGCCACCGCGGCGGCTAACTTCAGAGCCTGAGTCATGTCCCCCGGAGCGGCCTGGACGGAGAGGTTGTCAATGGCTGAGTTTAATCTGCCGTGGTCGTCGGTTGAGGGTACTTCTACGGTGGCCTTATCGGTTGATGTTAGGAGCATGGTAGTGGCACCTTGGGGCAGATTGTTGATGATCGACCTGGCACGGTCTTTGGCAATATCGAGCCTGGTGGGCCCGCCCGGCTCGTCGCGAGCGCCCATGCTTGCGGAAAGATCGATTATGATGACGGCGTTTTGGCCCGTTGCTTCGACGGACGGTACCCAGGGACGTGCAAGAGCCAGAATCAGGAGAGTTAGGATCAGAAGCTGTAGGAGGAGCAGCGCGGACACCCGGAGGCGCTGCCAGAGCGAATTTGCCTCCCGGTCACGCGTGAGGGCGCCCCACAGATGGAGGCTTCCGACGGGCGCTGTCGGGCGGCGCAACTTCAGGAGGTAAAGCGCAACAATTATGATCAGCAGGGGTAGCGCGAGTAGCGCCAGAGGCGCGAGCAAGCCCACGTGTGAGTATCCTTAACTACAGGTAGGAGAGTCGGGACAGGGCAGCCCGCTTACTCCTCTTCCCTGGTTTCCTCTATGACCGATGAGATGATAGCATCGGGGTCAATCCCCTCGGCCTCAGCGTCGAAATTGAGTATTATGCGGTGTCTGAGCGCGGGTAATGCTGCGGTCCTGATGTCGCGAAACGCTACATTATATCGCCCATCAAGAAGGGCGTAGATCTTGCCAGCGAGGATCATAGCCTGAAGCGCACGAGGTGAGCCACCGTAACGCACGTAGCGTTTGACCATACCACCCGCGTTGGCGGTATCAGCGTGCGTGGCCTGTAGAAGTCGAACGGCATAGGCTGTGACATGAGTGGCGATGGGGGTCTGGCGGGCGAGGTGTTGCATCGCCATAATGTCGCTACCCGACGCGACCTTGCTCACTGATGGCTGGTCGCCGGAGGTTGTGCGGTCGGAGATGGCGATCAGCTCGGCCGCGGTGGGAAAGGTAACGTTGAGCTTGAAGAAGAAGCGGTCAAGCTGGGCCTCTGGAAGGGGATATGTGCCTTCCATTTCGAGAGGGTTCTGGGTGGCAAGTACGAAGAAGGGGTGGGGAAGCCTGTAGATCGTGCGTGCAACAGAGACAGTGCCTTCCTGCATGGCCTCAAGCAAGGCCGACTGAGTCTTGGGTGTTGCGCGGTTTATTTCGTCAGCAAGAAGCAGGTTGGCAAAAATAGGACCACGCTGGAACTGGAAACGGCGGCCTCCAGCCTCATCTTCGAGGAGTATGTTGGTGCCGATTATGTCGGCGGGCATTAGGTCGGGAGTGAACTGGATACGGCTGAACTCGCAATCGAGGGCTTCGGACAGGGTGCGGACCAGGACGGTCTTGCCCAGCCCGGGAACGCCTTCAAGAAGGGCATTGCCGCCCGCGATGAGGCACACTAGTACCTGATGCATTAGCAGCTTTTGACCAACGATTACTTTGCCAAGCTCATTCTCTATCCGGATTGCGAGGTCGCGGAAAGTCTCCGGCGTTATGTCGGGCAACGGCTCTCCATGGATGGCCTCGCCCGCCTCGTGCGTTCTTGGGTGCGCTGCTGTCAAAGGTGGCTCCTATTTGCCTAGCTCGGTGAAGTACTCTTTCACATACTCCTTGGCATCGGAAGGTATGTATTGCCCTTCGAGGGCCTGGGCTGCCTGTTGCGCATAAGCTCCGTAGACTTCCTTGTATGGTGTATGGATTTCGGTTCTTACGCCCCCGCCTCGGTCAGTTGTGGTTTCGGGTGTATCACCCGCCCCGCCGCCACGTCCTTCTATGCCGTCCTGGTTGGGATCTCCAGGCGCGGCCTGACCGGGAATGTTGCCGTCATTGCCAGGTTCAGAGGCGCTCCCACCCGACGTGGAAGGTCCGGCGGTTGGAGGTATGTAGAGTGCGTCGCCGGAATCGCTATTATTCGTGGAGCCGCCTTGCGGGCTCACTCCGCGCCCGGATGGGTTCTGGACCTGGCTGATGGCACCGTTTGCGCCGCCAACCGGGCCTGTCACCTGACCACCGAACGTCCCCTGGCTGTCTCCCGTACCTCCACCTGCAGACCCGCCGGGCTGGCCCCCACCCTGACTGCTGCCGGCGCCGCCGCCTCGCGACCCACCCTGCGAGTTCCCCTGCCCGTTGGCACCGGCAGCCGTCTGGCCGCCGCTAGCCTGTGAGCCTTTGGAGACGTTGAAATCAGGCGAGTTAAGGCCCATTTGTTGACCGAACGCACTTGGGTCGTTCTTTGAGATGCCCTGAGAGCCATCGGTGTTTGAGTCGTCACCATTGCTTGGTGCCTGGCTAACAGGCGCGGGGGTTCCACCGCCGGCCCCGTTGGAAGCCTGTGTCGGCGCACCGGGCCGCCGGAATCCAACCTGGCCCTTATTGACCTCTTGTGCGCCTGCCTGTGCGAGCGCCTGTCTACCATCATCGAGGTCGGCAAGGGCTTTTTCGACAGCGCCAGCCAACTGCCAGTGTTTATCAGCAGCCAGGAAGCTGTCTGAGACTGACTCCAGGGAAGAGGCGCTCTTCTCCAGATCTTTGACACTAACTGCTTGCGAGGAGTCGAGCAGGTTCTGGGCAAGGGTTGCATCCTCGGGGGCGGCTTGCCCCTCAGCGCGTTCGAGGCCCTCGGAGAGTGCGCGCAATTGGGCGCTGTTCAGGTTCACGATCCAGCCTGATAGCGTTCGTGCAGCATCGGCTGCCTTGCCCAGGTCTGATAGGTCGGGGAAGTTGTCGGGGCTCCAGGCTAGATCAACCGCCGATTGCACGGTACCGTTTCTAACTGCCGCGACGGTGGAGTTTTGGACGGTCTTGGCGGCTGCGATTACGCCGAGGAAATCGCTTGGGGCCTGTGGGGAGAGATCGTGTAATCGCTCTTGCGTATCGGCGATAGCTGCCAGCATTGCAGACCTATCGATCTGAGGGGTTGCGAGAATATCGAGCAGCCTCTGTAGCTCGCGATTGATGGACGCCTTCGAGGCATCGTCCAATCCCGGGCGCTCTATTAATTCAGCCCGGAGTTGCTCGACCTGAGCTATTTCGTCCCGGACAGCCCGTTGCAATTCGGCTCGCTCGGCACGAACCTGATCCAGCGGGGTAGGCAGGAGGATTGCGCCGACCAGAACAAGAAGAGCAGCGCCAACCGCGGCCCACTGCCACCTCCGCAGAGAGTAACCCCAGCCTGACGGAAGCATATTTCGCTTCGTGTGAAGGTGGAACGCAGTGTCGGCAAGCATGGTACGAGGCAGACGCACGCGGCCTACATGAAGGCCAGCGACCGGGGTGGAGCGCACCAACTCAAGGCTGGTCGCAACACGCTCGTCGAGACCCAACGCCCGGTCAAGGTAACGGGCAGATTCACCTGAACCGATTCGGCGCGTGCTGCGCACAACCACTAGGGCCAGTAGCCAGCTCATGGGGAAGAGCAAGGCGGGCCATTTCGGGAGGTCGATCAGAGTAAATCGGACGAGTAGCACCCAGAGAGTGGAGAGCAGTGTAGCCAGCCACAGAGTGGCGGCAGCAAAGACTATAGTCTCTCTCCTGGCAAGGGTCTTGCGCGCGGCCCTAAGTGAGTGGTCGAACTCGGCCAGCCACAATTCGCCTTGTGCGTTGTCTCTAAGCTCAAAAGGTAGGACGGACATGAACCCTCACAGGCATCATAGTAATAGTATCCGTTGGGAGGTCACCATGTTGGCGTCTAAAGGGTGTCCCTTATATTCTACCACTTTCCCCTGGCATTAGTTCATTTGGACATTGGAAGGGGGTCAAAGAAGCCGATCCCTACTGTCTGGCGCGCCACACGTGGACTCGCAGGGAGCGCTGGTTTATAATTGGTTTGTAGAGGAGACCTGCTCCATGGCCCAGGAAGTTAATGTTGCCATACTTTATGTCCCTTGCGGCTCGGAAGAGGAAGCGGCAGGAATCGCCACGCAGTTGCTTGTGGAAGGTTTGATCGCTTGCGGCAACATTGTGCAATCACGTTCGCTCCATTTGTGGGAGGGCAGCCTCGCAGACGAGAAGGAACATATCCTTCTGTGCAAGACCACCAACCAGGCGAAAGAGGCTGCGCAGCAGCGTATAGAAGAACTGCATAGTTATGATGTACCGTGTATTATCAGTGTGGGACCGGCGTCGGTGAACGGCGCCTATTCTGAGTGGGTGATCAGTATGGTAAGTGCGGGTGCTGGCACTACTGTGGAGATGGCGAATTCTGCGCGCAATGAGGCTGAGAGATAATGGAAGTGTTTGGCATCGGGTTGCCCGAACTGTTGCTGATTGGGGTTATCGCGCTGATCGTGCTTGGACCGGAGCGGCTGCCGGAAGCGGCCCGCACCCTGGGAAAAGGGATCGCTGACTTCCGCAGGGCTATGGAGCCAGCACGAAGTGCCTGGCGAGACTTGACAAGCGAGATTACGAATGTTGGGACCGAGGTGGTGGTAACTGCAAGAACAGCCACTGGCGCGGCCAACAATATGCTGAAACCGACGCGCAAGGGAGAGGTTACAACCGCGATTCCATCTGATAATCCCTGGAAGGTACACCCGATTATGGAAGGGATGACACCGGAGGAGCGTGAGCATTTCATGGCGGGAGGGGAGATACCGCCGCGTATTCTTGAAGAGATGGCGGCGAAGCAGGCGTCATCCACCAACGGGCGGGCGTATATACCGGAGGTTGTTGACCTCGATTATCCGATTCCGCACACGAAGTCGGCAAGTGCGGCTGCATTGTCTGTCTCGGAAGATGTCGAAGAGATTGACTACCCCGATACTCGAAATAGCGTATCCATGCCAAGTGAACCGGAGGAGACCAAGCTTAATGAACAAGACACATAGACGTGCTATTCAGAAGCATAGAGCCAAGAAACTGAAGATCGCACTCAGGCGCAAGATGGAATCGAGCCAACAGGCTGGGGGGTTGGCACACAGCCGGGGCGGAATGAGCGCGGCATCTGCCGGTGCGCAAAGGATGAGGTCGGGGTCCAGGCGGCGGAACGAAGAAGCAGGTGGGACCGAGTCCGAATCTGAGGGCTAGTTACACACCTATTTGATTCACCCAATCGGCAAGTACTGCCTCGGTGCTTGGAAAGGCCAGCCCATCCCAGGGTATAGCGTCGGGAGCGAACAAGCCGACTTCAATGGCTTCAGTTGTGAGCACGGGCTGAGATTCGGCGTCGAGCAAGCGAGCAAGATAGACCACATTGACCACGTGGCTGCCGGCTCGTGAATAGACGCCGAAGAGGTTGACGATCTCGATTTGCAAGCCGACCTCTTCGAGGGTTTCTCTCTTTGCTGCATCGGCAGTGGTCTCGTCAATTTCCTGGTAGCCTGCGGGATAGGTCCAGCAGCCGTATCGTGGCTCGATGCCACGCCGGAGCAGCCAGACCTTACCATTGACTACTGGGAGCGCCCCGCTCACTATCTTCGGGTTCAAGTAGAAGACATGACCGCAGGAGGCGCAGACCAGGCGCGGGCGATCCTCGGTCGCTAAATGCGCTTCGACTAGAGGCGCCCCACACACGGGGCAATAATTGAATGATGAAATGGGATTCACTGCAAAGTCCAATGTAGCGACAACAGGCCGAAGATGTCAAGCCCACGCGACGTACCAAGGTTGTGTTTTTGTTGACTTGCTTCGTGTCCTGTATGTGTGTTAAACTTCGGAATCAATGGGAGTTCGCTATACTCTATCTCAATATCGTCCGTGACCCGGTGGCGGGCAAGGCCGGTAAGCTTGTCGTGCCGCCTCGAAGCCTGTCAGGAGCCTCCATTTGTCCCTCGTAAGTAACGCCGACCAGGAGTTGGAATTCGAATACGAACTGGTCAATGAAGAGAGGCGACCCTTCTGGGTGCGCTACAGTACCATACTTATCCTGGCGGCTATTCTAATAGTCGCTGCCTTCTTCCGTTTCTACGACCGAAACTTTGACCAGGGCACTAGCCAGCACCCCGATGAAATCGCAATCGTGGGGCACACACTTGGGCTGACCTGGCCGACATCAATTCAGCAGGTATTTGATCCGCAGAATAGCCCGCTGAATTTACGCGCCCACGACCGCTATCCCTGGGGGTCGCTGCCGGTCTATATTTCACGAACGGCGGCATGGGTGGCCGACCAGATCGCCCCAATCTTCAACCCCAGTATCAAGGGCTACTATTTGCAGGATTATCTCGGGGCGCAGATGGTCGGGCGGACGATGGCCTCGATCTTCGATCTGATCAGCATCTTGCTGGTGTTTCTGATCGCGCGCAGGCTTTTCTCGACACGAACCGCGCTTATTGCTGCCGCGCTTGTCGCCTTATCGGTCACCAACATACAGATTGCGCACTTCTATATCACCGAACCCTTTATGGTCGCCTTCATGTTGGCCGGGCTTTACTTCTGTGTTGTGCTAATGCAAAAGCCTTCGTGGTGGGCCGCCGCGCTTGCGGGCCTGTTTGTCGGCTTCTCTGTAGCCTCGAAAGTTACGAGCGCGCTCATTTTCTTGATGATTATTGCGGCAATCGTGTTGCGAGCGGCCTACAGGAAGCGCAGCCGGACGTTGGGAGCAGAGCTGGACGACCCGGTCGGGGTGGTGCCTGCCTCGACTGAGGAACGGTCGCTCACATTTGGACAGCACCTGCGGCGCGGGCTTGCGCGCTACGCAGTAATTGGCGCGCTTTTCACGCTGATAGGCTTCCAGATAGGCGAGCCATACGCGCTGTGGCAGTTCGACTTTTCCCGGTTTCATGCCGCGCCGGGGCAAGCTGATACCATCCAGAACGCCTTGCAGAACTTCATGGAGACCAACCCGTGGGGATTGGGCATTGTTCAAGAGGCCGGATATCAAAGCGGGTCCGACCAGGCAGACATACCTTACACGCGCCAATATGTGGGCACGGTGCCGGTGCTCTACCAGTTCGAGCAGGTGGTGTTCTGGGGCGTTGGCGTAGTGCCTGGATTGATTATGGTGGCGGGGATATTGGTGGCGTTGTGGCTTGCTCTCAAGCGCAAGCCAGCAGAGATATTGCTGCTATCATTCGCTATACCTTACTTCGCCACCATCCTGATCGGCGAAACGAAGTGGATGCGGTACATGCTGCCGTTGGTGCCAGTGTTTGCAATTCTGGGGGCGGCACTTCTGGTACGCGGGGCGGTGTGGGCCGGAAAACGATGGCCGAAGAGGAGCAGAGAGCGGGCACTCAGCGTGCGGTCGCTTCAGCGAAATCTGTTCCCGATCTTGACGGTTGGGGCATTATTGTTCTCACTGCTCTGGTCGATCGCCTATTTCAACGTGTACACGCATGATCATACGCGCGTGCTTGCGGGCCAATGGGCCGATAATAACCTTCCTGCCGGAGCTTCGATCAGCAGCGAGGGATGGGACGCAGGGCTACCCGGCTTACAGGGGTTCACGCAGGGAGATCAGTACACCTTTAACCTATATGATGATCGCCCATTGGAGGACGAGTTCAACTATATCAAGGACTTGTTGGGTAGGGTTGATGTGATCGCGATCGCGAGCGACCGGCTTTATGGGTCGATTCCGCGCCTGCCGTGGCGTTATCCGGTTCAGACGCAGTTCTACCAGCTTCTGTACGCCGAGAAACTCGGTTATGTGCGCGTGCACACCGAGCAAGTAATGCCGGAGATTTTCGGCATCCAATTCAACGACCAGTTGGCGGACGAAAGCTTCACGGTTTACGACCACCCTCGGGTGGATATCTTCCAGAAGGTGACCACGCTGACTGACGACCAGTTGCGGCTGCTATTCAGCACATCGCTCAATTTCCCGCTTGAGGAATACAGTACGGCACGGCACGGCTCATTGGAAGATGACAAATCGTTGATGTACGGGCAGCCTATTGCCGATCAGCCTGCAGTCGGAGACTACTCGTGGAATCCGCTGGCACAGGAGGACACGCAGTGGATAGGTGTCTTCTTGTGGCTGCTTGCTGTGTATGTCATCGGGTTTGCCGCCATGCCGGTCATATTTACTGTGATGCGGCGACTACCGGACCGGGGCTACGCATTTGCCAAGGTGGCGGGGTTGCTGGTGGTGTCGTGGATCGTCTGGATGCTGGCTAGCGCACATTTGGTGCCCTTCACTGTGTGGAGCGTGGTGTTCGCGCTGGCGGTGCTGGCGGGGATTTCTGTGCTGCTGTGGAGGCTGGGAGCGCGGGGTGAAATCATCGACTTCATGAGGCGGAAGCGAAGTCTTGTGGTGTTTTACGAGGTGATTTTCCTGCTTTCGTTCGCCGCGATGCTGGTGGTGAGGAATGCTTAATCCCGACGTGTGGCACACGGTATTTGGCGGCGAGAAGACTATGGAGTTCGGGTTCCTCAACGCGACGCTGCGAAGCCCATGGATGCCGCCTGCTGACCCGTTCTTCGCCGGGGGATACATCAATTACTATTATCATGGTCAGTTCATTATCGCCTGTCTTATTAAGTTGATCGGGATCGACCCGGCAATCGCGTTCAACCTGGGACTTGCCATCATTTTCGCGCTTACTTTTCTGGCAGCGGCCTCTATCGTTTACAACGTGGTGGCGTGGAGCCGCGCCAGACGTGGCAGCCTTTATGAAGTGTCGCGGGTGGGGATGACGTTCGCCTTGCTTGGCGGAATCCTGATGATGGTTATCGGGAATTTATCGACTATTGTGCAATATGTCTGGGTTATCTTCCCCGGCACCGCGAATACTCTCATGGAGTGGGGACGCAACCTTGGGTTTACGACCGAGGGTCTGGCGTGGGGTGCCCGCCCTGAGTTCTACTTCTGGCCTCCGAGCCGAGTGATCACGAACACGATCAATGAGTTCCCCTACTGGAGCTTCCTGTATGGGGACCTGCACCCGCATTTGATAGATATGCCGTTCACGCTGATGGCTGCCGCAATCGGCGTAAATCTTGCGCTGGCCGGGCGTTACATGCTGTCGGGCGTGGGTACGGGCGTGAGCAGATTCGCAGACCTACGGGTTCGAGTAGTATCCGCGCTACAGTGGCTCTGGGGACGGGGAGGAGCAGGCGTACTGTCTTTTGGCTTCACCGCGTTATCGTTGGGCGGGTTGTTCGTCACAAACTCGTGGGACTTCCCGACCTACGCGGGACTGCTTGGGGGCGCGGTCTTTATTGCACTGCTCTTGTCACGCAAGGCGAGCCCCACCGATGTTGATGGGCGGATTTTGGACGCGCCAAAGGTCGATAGGCCGCTGGGGTTCAGGGGTGGGCTCACGCTCACAATCACTGCATTTGTGGCCGTGGGGGCTGTGGCCGGATTGGCCGTCCTGGCTTACTTGCCGTTCTTCTTGAACTTCAAGGCGTTCTTCACCAGGTTGATGCCCCTGGTTGACGGGGGGTTGATACCCGGTACCGGCACGATCATGCACCGCACGACGATATGGGAGTTCCTGGGCGTGTGGGGCATTTTCTTGTTTATCGCGCTGTCTTATCTTGGTGCCCGCCTCTGGAACTTCCCGTGGCGCGCGGCGCTTGCCGACCTGTTAGGCTTGGTGCCAATCGGGCGCGATGCTGCCGGGCAACCGAACTTGAGTCCCGCAAGCCCCATTATGTACGAACCAGAGGGCAGGCGGCCACCTGGTCTGTTCTTCCCGATGCGAAAAGCTCGCAGGTTTGAGCTGGCCCTGGCTTTTTCGGGGGGATCGGGTCCGGCAAATGGCAGCTCAGACATGTACTTCCGTGCCGCCGACCAGACCGGGGATGACTTACGCGAGGCACAGGGCGCGGATAGTGAGGCCACCGAGGGAGATGGAAGCGTACCTGTAGAGACGGTTTCAGAGGTAGACGAGGTCAGCTTGTCCAGGACCAGCAATTCGGATGAGAGTGCAGGTTCTTCGTATGATGCAATTCTCGCGCTGGTCGGCGATCGCGAGGGCGGCGGGATCCAGGACATTGTAAGGGTGGACGACGCGATAGATGCCGTGGGTGAGAATGGCAGAAGTAGAGAAGTCGAAGTGGTGCCTGCGCCTGCGGTCAACAATTGGGTTGCCGAAGCGCACCATGAAGTTCGACGCCAGCGTGTGGCTCCGGTAGGCGCGGCTAGCTACCAACCAGGCGTAATACCGTTGTGGGCGGGATTTGCGATCCTTGCGGCAAGTGCCGCGCTGACGGCGCTTCAAGTCGCCACCGGGCAGCAGGTGCTCGCGTTGCTTGTGGCGCTTATCGGGGGACTTATCGGCACGCTCTTGAGCACGACGCGTTCGGGGGCGGCTCTTGCGGGGGGACTGCTCCTGGTAGTCGGGCTGATTGTGACGCTCGGGGTTGAAGTGGTCTATTTGAGCGATCATCTGGCCGGTGGCGATCTCTACCGTATGAATACGGTGTTCAAGTTCTATGTACAGGCGTGGGGCTTGATAGCAATCGGGGGAGCAATCGCTGTTTACTACATCCTGTACGGCGTTCGCGACCGTACCGAGCCTGAACCCGATGTAGAGCGCGAGAGGGTCGATGAATCCCCATCGCCAGACGAGTATGATGACTTTGACTCACTACACCTGGCAGACCACGACGCGGACCGCTCGGTACACCCGAACGGGGCAGTTGAAAGCAACAGCCACGAAGCCAGCCGGGTGACCGTACCATTGCCGGGCACGCATCCTACAACTAACTGGCTCGTGTGGTCGACCGAAGATATAGCTGGCACGAGCATACCGACCACGGAGCCCGCGGACTCTGAGGCTACATCAGCAGACGGCACGCCGACAGCCCCTCTTGAGGAGAGCATACCATCGCTGGTTACACGCCCTCTCCAGACGAGAAGTGACGCTCAAATGCAAGAGGAGGCGAGGGAGGTTGAGTATTTGGAGGAGCCCATACCTGAGCCTGTGGAGCAGGCGTTGGGCCTCTTGAACATCCGGTGGACCGCCAGCCGAATTGTGTGGGCGGCGTTTGCAATACTTTTCTTGCTGGTCGGGTTTATTTTCCCGATATATGGAACGCCCTCCAAACTGAAGGAGCGTATTCAGCCTGACACTCCGATTGGGACGCTGAGCGGTCTGAGCTACATGCAGAACGCAGTCTACAGTACCGATCAAGCCCCCTTCCCAATTGAAATGAAGTACGACTACGAGGGGATCAACTGGCTCAACGCTCATGTAAATGGGCTAGCTACGATTGCCGAGCTGCCCGCTGAATACTACCGGGCAGGCGGTATGCGTGTGGCGTCGAACACAGGGCTGCCGATGGTTATAGGTGGATTGCACCAGGACGAGCAGCGCGCCGATGTGTATGCGCGGCTGGTAGGAGACCGGCAGCGCGATGTTAATGAGCTTTATACCACACCTGACATACAGACGGCGCTGACTATCATCAGCAAGTACGACATAGACTACATTTACCTGGGGCAACTAGAGCAAGGCTACGTCATGCAACAGGAGCAGACCAACCACATCTCAGCACAAGCCGCGATTGGGAAGTTCGCGCAAATGGCCGACCCGGAGATAGGCATCTTGAAGCGGGTATGTTGCGACGATCCGCCGGGGGGTGTGGTTGGCACGATTATCTACCAGGTGACACGAGAGAAGGACAAGGACCCCAAGACGCTGGTTGGCTCGCCTGTTGAGGGTTCAGGGCTGCCCGGCATCTCAATCACGCCATTGCCGACGAGCACACCTGTGCCTCCGCCCACACCTCCTGTAGACGATCCGCAGCTAAAGGCGCTCATTAATGACGTCACGGCAGATCCCAACAATCGCGACAAGCGGGTCAAGCTCGTCGAGTGGTACCGAGACAACGGATATCCGCTAGAGGCTGCCAAGCAGCTTGAGATTCTTGTGCAGCAAAATCCCGCTGATGTTGCACTTCGCCACCAATTGGGGGATATGTATAATGCAGCAGGGATGCCCGACGAGGCGCTGAAGGCATGGGAGGACGCACGCGATGTGGCACCTAACAACCCAGACGCGCATAACAAGGTGGGGATTGCATATCTGGAGCGCAAGAGATACGATGAAGCGCTGCACGAGTTCCAAGAAGCGGTGCAGGTAGATCCGAGCTATGTGGAAGCGTGGTATCACATGGGCGAAGTCTACGAACGGAAAGGCGACCGCGACGGAGCCAAGAGCGCTTACCAGAGCGTCATTGACAATAGCCGCGAGCCCAATGGCTGGAAAGATGATGCCCAAAAGAGGCTGGATGCCCTGAAATGATGCCATGCTTCGGGAGCGTAGTGCCGCCGAGCGCCCGCGCGGCATATTTATCATAATTAGATGTGTATGCCGAATGGCTTGACAGGGCATAATTCTATCAACTATAATCTGCCTACGCCGACGACCGAGGATATACGGCAACTCCTGACAACTGTCTGAGTCCGTGGGTGTGGAAAGAGACCACAACGCGCTCCTATGAGAGCAGATGTCTATTCCTTTAGTGGGGAGGTGATTAGCCCCAGAGGACCACGCAAGGTAGCGCATCCACAGTCCATTCATGGGGTCCGGGCAACCCTTCATGCGGAATGAACGGCATGATACGTGAGATTAGTCTTCACGTCATGCTGGTAAGGCTACCACAATTGTTACACTGAGAATTTTGGAGGAGAGTTCAAATTATGAAATCCGCTAAATTTAGATTGACGATTACGTCGCTGATAATGGCAACAAGTATGTTGCTGGCAGCATGCGGCGAAACGCCAACCGCCACTCCACTACCAGCGCCTACCAATACGGTTGGCACGGCGGCTCAACCCACCGATACGGTGGCGATGGCTGAACCTACAGCCACCACCGCGATGGCCGAGCCGACCGCCACTACGGGCGGTGGCGAAATGACATTTGAGGGCGACACGATCAAGATCGGTGTTGACCTCCCGACCTCCGGGGCAGATGCCTCCAGCGGTGTGCCTGCGCGCAACGGAGCAGAGCTTGCTATTGAGCAGGCCAATGCTAATGGTGGCCTCACAATCGGCGGCAAGACGTACAAGATCGAAATGTATGCGTTGGACGATGCGATTAACGGCGTACACAACCCGGAGCAGGGTGCCAAGAACGCCCAGTCGTTCATTGCCGACCCCGCTGTGCTTGGTGTGCTCGGCCCGTTCAACTCGAACGTGGCTCGTGCCATGATGCCGATCCTGAATAACGCTGACATGCCGTCTATCAGCCCGTCGAATACCGGCCCGTCGCTCACCAAGCCCGAGTACGGCGAGGTAGCGACTCTGCGCCCAACCGGAAAAGTGACTTACTTCCGCGTCTGCGCGACTGACGACCTGCAAGGACCGGCAGCAGCCGACTTCATGTACGACAAGCTGAACATGCGAAAGATCTATATCCTGGACGACACTGAGACCTACGGCAAGGGCATCGCGGACCAGGTGAATATGCAGTTCGTTGCCCGTGGCGGCACCGTCATCGCCCAGGAAGGCGTTCCGAAGAACACGACCGACTTCCGCACGATCCTCACCAAGATCGCAGGCACCAATCCCGATGGCATCTTCTATGGCGGCACCACCTCCAATGGTTTGGGACTGGCCCGCAAGCAGATGGAAGATGTGGGACTTGATATCCCGTTCATGGGCGGTGATGGAATTGTTGAGGGTCAATTCGTTACCGATGCCGGCGACAATGGCGACGGAAGCTATGGAACAGTAGCTGCTGTGAACGCCGAGACGCTTCCTGAGGCCAAGGACTTCCTTGATGCATATCAGGCCAAGTACAACGAAAAAGTGGGCGCTTACAGTGCACCGATGTTTGATGCTGCCAACATCATGATCGACGCCATCAAGCGCGCAGGCAGCCTTGACCGCGAATCTGTGCGTCTGGCTCTGCTCGACCTGAAGGAGTGGAACGGCGCTATCGGTACGACGGGGTTCGACGAGAACGGCGACACCACCAACAAGTGGATCTCTGTCTACGAAGTTAAGGATGGTGATTGGGCATTCGTAGACCAGAAGAAGTATTAGTCTCGCCGAGAATCTGGCTCTGATGCCTTGTCGGTGGGTCTACCACAAGGTAGGCAAAACCAGTCAAATGTACAGAGCGGGCTTATCGCCCGCTCTGTATATCCGTTAATCGCTTTACCGTTCTTCGGGCCTGGTCTGGAGTGGGGGGAAAGTGAACACCCAGCGCATATTTCAGAGCTAGAGGAGCCACTCACTAATGGAATTCTTCACAGATTTCTGGAATTGTATCACTCAAGGTGGCGTGACCCAATTGCTTCAGCAGTTGGTTAATGGCCTAGCCAAAGGATCGATCTATTCGCTAATTGCACTCGGCTACACGATGGTGTACGGTATCGTCGAGTTAATTAACTTCGCGCACGGCGATCTATTCATGCTTGGTTCGTTCATTGCGCTGACGCTTCTCACTCTTTTAGGGATAACAGGTTTGGTGGGCGGTGGGACGTTAGCAGTCATTGGCGTACTTGCTCTGGTGTTTGTTGTTACGATGTTGATCACGGGGGTGCTGGGCGTAGTGGTTGAACGGGTTGCCTATAAGCCGCTGCGAAATGCGCCGAGGGTAGCTCCGCTGATATCGGCAATAGGCATGTCATTCATATTGCAGAACATTGGGCAGATATGGAAGGGTCCTTCGCCCGTTAATTTTCCCAGCATATTTAAAAATCAGTTCGTAAGAGTGGAATGGCTCGGCGGGATCAGACTTGGTCTCAAAGATGGTTTCGTAATTGTGATTGCCCTTCTCCTCATGGTAGCCTTAACCTTTTTTGTCCAACGAACCAAGCTCGGGAAAGCAATGCGCGCAACCGCACAAGACTATGATACTTCAGCTATCGTGGGGATTAACGTAAACGCGACGATTAGTCTGACTTTCTTAATCGGCGCGATGCTGGCGGGCGCTGCCGGTCTTATATACGGCATTTATTTTGGGAGCGTTTGGTTCGTCCAGGGGTATCAGGCCGGGCTTAAGGCTTTCACCTCCGCTGTACTCGGGGGCATCGGCAATATACCCGGCGCTATGCTCGGTGGTCTGTTAATCGGGTTGACCGAGGCTATGAGCGACCAGTACGGCGGATGTATAGGGCTGGGAACGCAGTGGACCAACGCCGTGGTATTCGCGGTGCTCATTTTGATACTTGTTTTCCGGCCATCAGGCATCCTGGGCCAGCAGGTTCCGGAAAAGGCATAGAGGATAGAGGAGCAGATATGATCTCGAACGCCAAACCTGGCACAAGTTCGCCGCCCAGTGCCGCTTCTCCGAAGACAGCACGCCGATCCTCCATGGCATTAAGATCAGCAATCCTCAGCGTTGGAGTAGTCGTGCTGGCCTTGATCTATCCGTTGTTTGACACGACGGGGCTCGGTGTGCACCCTGACGTTGCTATCAGTACGCTGGCTGACGCCGGTGTATATATTATGCTGGCACTTGGCCTGAACATAGTAATCGGCTATGCCGGGCTGCTGGACCTCGGGTATGCGGCATTCTTCGCGATTGGCTCTTACGCGTATGCTTTGCTGGCCTCACCGCGTTTTGGGATACACCTGTCTTTCTGGCTGATTATTGGCATAGCAGCTTTGGTAGCGGCATTCTTTGGGGCGGTGCTTGGCGCCCCAACCTTGCGATTAAGAGGCGACTATCTTGCCATTGTGACGCTGGGGTTCGGTGAAATAGTGCCCACGATATTCTTGAATGCGGAGACCGTTACAGGCGGTACAAATGGAATATCAGGAGTTGACAAGCCGATATTGGGCATTCCAGGCACGAACATAGGCTTCGCGTTCGCCTTCGACCCGCGACCATATTACTATCTCGTGATCATAATGCTGGTGTTGATTGTAATAGCGATCAGCCGCCTGAGGGACTCGAGGATTGGCCGGGCATGGATGGCTATTCGTGAGGATGAACTGGCAGCATCGGCAATGGGTATCGACACTGTGAGGACGAAACTGCTTGCATTTTCCCTGGGCGCGGCGTTCTCTGGCTTTGCAGGCAGCGTTTACGCGTCAAAACTTGGGTTTATCGGCCCACAACAGTTCGACTTCAATGTATCAGTATTCATATTGTGTATGATCATCCTGGGGGGCATGGGCACTATCCGTGGAGTGATCGTAGGTGCGATTGTGTTGTATGTGATGCAGAGCTATGTACTGACACAATTGCCGAGTTTTCTCAAATCATTCGGAGAGGCAAACAAGATCGCTTTCTTTCAGCAGACGGACTTCTCCGGGTTGCGCTATCTCCTTTACGGGATCGCACTGGTGGCGATGATGCTCCTACGACCAGAGGGATTGTTGCCGAGCGAGAGACGGCGGGCAGAATTGCACCCGGAGACGGCTGAGCTAGCAGTACGCGAAAGCGAATCTGAACTTTATGAGGTAAGAGAAGGTATCATACAAGAGCCGGACACAAAGGGAGGCGAAGGATAGTATCATGCAGAGCACCCCCCCGACCACCGACACCACCAGGTCCGGCACGGTTCCAGAGACCGCCCCTGCTCCGGCTCCTGTGACATTGAATGATACAAGTCCAGGCAGCAAGATACTCTTGCGCGCCAACCAAGTTACCAAGCAGTTCGGCGGACTTACAGCAGTTAATAAGGTGGATTTCACAATTCCTCGCGGGGCAATCGTCAGTCTTATCGGCCCGAACGGCGCAGGCAAGACCACTTTCTTTAACACGATCACAGGTCTTTACAAGCCAACGAGCGGATCGCTTTACTTCAATGGTAACGATATCACCGGCCGTTCACCATCAACCATAACTGCCATGGGCATCGCTCGTACTTTTCAGAATATACGGCTGTTCGCGAACATGTCGGCGCTGGAGAACGTGCTCGTCGGCCAGCATAGCAGGTTGAAATCGGGCGTGTTCGGTAGCGTGCTGAGGCTGCCCACGGTACGTGCAGAAGAGGTGCGGGCGCACGACCGCGCAATGGATTTGTTGAAGCTAGTGGGTCTCGACAAGCTATCTGAGGAAACCTCGAAGAACCTGCCTTATGGGGATCAGCGGAGGTTGGAGATCGCGAGGGCCCTTGGGAGCGACCCCAAGCTACTGCTCCTGGACGAACCGACCGCAGGAATGAACCCAAACGAGACCGGTCAACTCATTGACTTTATCCGCCAGCTCCGGGGGGCACTGGACCTGACAATCTTGCTGATCGAGCATGACATGAAGGTGGTCATGGGCTTGTCGGAGCGAATCACGGTGCTGGATTACGGGCAGAAGATCGCAGAGGGTCCGCCCGAAGAGGTTCGAGCGAACCCACGCGTGATAGAGGCATATCTTGGTAAGGCCGCTGGATAGGTGTAAGTCGGGCTACCCAGGAGTTGATTGGCATAGGGACGCATGAGGATAGAAGATGGCACTACTTGAGGTTGACGGCATAGAAGCTTTCTATGGCAACATACGCGCGCTTAAGGGCGTATCGCTGACGGTTGACCAGGGAGAGATCGTGACTTTGATCGGCAGCAATGGGGCGGGCAAGACTACAACGTTGCGCGCGATCTCAGGCATAGTGCGGCCAAAGAGGGGGCAGGTGAGGCTCGCAGGAAAGCGGATCGACAACCTGGCACCAGAAAATATGGTGCGGCTTGGGATCGCCCACTCTCCGGAGGGGCGGCGAATTTTCAGTCGAATGTCTGTGCAAGAAAACCTGGAGATGGGTGCATTTTCGAGAAAGGATCGGGCAGGCATAGCCAACGACCTTGAGCGAGTGCTCAACATATTCCCCAGACTGCGCGAGCGTTTAACCCAAAAAGGTGGCACACTGTCAGGTGGGGAGCAGCAAATGCTTGCCATAGGGCGCGCCTTGATGTCCAAGCCACGAATCTTGCTCCTTGATGAGCCGTCTATGGGGCTTTCGCCAATCCTTGTGGAGACCATTTTCAACATAATTCGAGAGTTGAACAAGGACGGCTCGACCATTCTACTTGTGGAGCAGAATGCTTTGCAGGCCCTACAGGTGGCACATCGGGGCTATGTAATAGAGACAGGCTCGATTGTGCTTGAGGATACGGGGGCGAACTTACTACAGAGCGAGAAGGTAAGGAAGGCTTACCTGGGGGAAGAGTAACGAGCGTTTGGCGTGGTAGGATCAATCTTCAAGAGGATTCAATTGCTGGCAGCCCTGGTGCTTGCGCTGGGGCTGTTTGCATGTGACGAGTTGAACAGTACTCCCAAGCCTGCAATTCCAAACATGGTTCGGATCGTATCTTCCCTCCCATTGAAGGGCAATACAGCCGCACCGTCGAGGCAGATGGAGCAAGCAATCCGCCTGGCAATTGATGAGCAGAAGCCCACACTTGCGGGACTTGATATAGAGTATTTGGAGCTAGACGATTTGGATGACGAAACGGGCGAGTGGTCAAGCGCAAAAGAGGCGGCAAATGCGAAGCAGGCAGCGGATGATCCAAGCGTAATAGCCTATATGGGCCCCTACAATTCAGGGGCGGTGATGATCTCGCTGCCGGTGACCAACCGAGCAGGAATGCTACAGGTTAGCCCCAGCGCTACATGGCCGGGGCTCACGAGGGGGGGATTTGACCGCGGCGAACCCGACAAGTACTATCCCACAGGAATGCGGAACTTTGTCAGCAAGATGCCCGACAACTCCTTACAGGGGCGGGTTGCGGCACTTTGGGCCTTAGCACTAGGCATAAAGGAGGCGGTGGTGCTAAGTGATGGGTCAACTTATAGTTCGGGCCTCGCGGACAGTTTTGAGCAATATGGAGTTGGGATGACCACATTGCGGCTGGAGATCGATCCAACCAGTTTGGGTGGGTTTTCAACTCAAGTTGCGAGCGCCGAGGCGATCTTCTACGCCCCTTCGTCGGTGTCGAATGCCCTGGCGGTGGCGCGCGCACTGAATGGTGTGCAAGTTCAGGTATTTGCTTCGGATGTGGCTCTAGACCCGCAGTTCGGTTACGGAGCGGGAACGGGGATATCGCGCTGGCATATCGTGTCGAACAGCGTGCCAGGCGATCAGCTTTTTGGTGCGTCATCAGGACCTGGGGCGAGTTTCAAGGCCGCCTTTGAGAACGCTTATGGTGACACGCCGGGCCAGTTCGCCGTGAACGCTTACGATATTACCAACCGTATTTTGAACGCCCTGGAGTCGCCAGACAACGGCAATCCAACCGCGCTCCCGGACCGCGCATCGGTACTCAAGTATGTGCTTTCGACCGAAGGCTTAGGTGCGGGAGGCACAATCAAGTTCACATCGGAAGGAATCCCGGCGTACTGGCGTATGAGCGGATACGAGTGGCGCGACGGGGGCTTCAAGTTTTCGAGAATATTCGAAGTTGGCCCGTGATCAGGACGTTTCTTCAGAATCCTCGCTGCTATCGAGGGAGGCGTGGAGACGGGCGATCTTGTCGCGCAACTCGGTCAGGTTGGTAATCTTTGCCTCGTCGATACGGTCCTGTATCTCACCTGGCAGATCGGCAGATTTCAGGTCGACATCCCAACCTCCTTCTTCAAGCTCTTCCAAGAGGCTTTCGAGGTCTTCCAATTCGACCAGCAACTCGTAGTGGGGCGTTAATTGCTCATTATCGCGTGAGTGACCAAGCGTATCCATGTACTGTTCCTCCTATTCTACCATGAGGAAGGCAGAGGCGAAGATGGCTATCATTCCAAGCCCTGCAACCACTCCGAATTCGAGTAGCATTGGCCTGCTCAAAGTATGGTCGACATAGTGCGATAATACTCCGTACAGAACATAGAATACAACGAGGAGAAAAGCCCCGCCGATAAGGGTAGTGAGCGCAGCCCAATAGTTGAGGCCCCAGGTAAGCTCACCTACGACAAGCCCTGCTACCAGCGACAGGAGGGCCACAGTAGAACGCCCCCCCTCAACGGGCAAATTCATGGCTTTGTGCCAGGCGGCATCGCGAGAAAGCAACTCATAGATCAGCAGGAAGGCTACTGCGCCCGTAGCGGACGCTGAGTAGAGGGATCGCAGTTTCAAACCGTATATGGTGCTGAAAAGGAGAAACGCGCTTACATGCGCGGCGACATTTAGCGCAGTTTGGGCAAGCCCGAAATAATGGTCGCCGATCTGGCTTCCATGAGCTTGTCCCCAGTAAACTGCGGCAAAACTGGCCGCTGCCACTGCCAGCACGGCCACCTGGGCAAGACCGCTCTCGAAGAGCAAGAGGAAGAGCACAAAAGCAGGGGCGAGGAGACCGGGCAGTAGCGTTTCAAGGGGCAGCGGCAACAACCAGAGCCTGCCGAGGGCCAGTCTGTCGCCGGATGCATTGCTCTCTTGCACCACCCACATAGCCCCTGCGGAAGCGACAATGGTGAGGGCGACGGCCATCACCCAGAGGAGAGGCTGGGAGTCTGTGCCACCTGATCCCAGAATGCCGCGACTCACCGCCAGAACGAGCGCAAGGCCAACCACCAGAATTGAGGTCAAGACAAAGACTCGCTCAGTGCGGTAGCCCACAGCTATTCCGATGCCCCCTCAATTATTCGCCTTATTGCTTCATCGCTGATCGCACCGCGGCGTAGCACAATTGGTGGGTCAGTGACGCAGTTCACTACCGTGGACGGCACGCCTCCCCTCACCTGGCCGCCCTCAACTATGGCCTGGACTTTCTCTTCCAGATACATCGCCGCGTCCTGAGCATTGAGGGCGTCGGGTAGGCCCGACGTGTTTGCACTTGTGGCTGCAATGGCACCACCGCAAAGACCTATCATGTAGCGCAAACCTGAGTGGTCGGGCACCCGAACGGCGATGGTGTCGCCACCGCCCAGGGCAGCGGGGAGACGGGGGGAGGCGGGCAGAACGAGGGTCAGCGCACCCGGCCAGAATGCTTCGCCAAGCCTTTCTGCGAGGGAGTTGCCAGCAGCTGTTACATAATGAACAACTGAGACATCTGATAGCAGGAGAGGTAAGGCTTTAAGGTGAGAACGCGACTTGGCGTCGAAAATAGCTTCGATTGCTTCAACATTGTATGGATCGCAGCCAACTCCGTAGACCGTGTCGGTGGGGAAAACGACGAGGCCGCCGGACTTTATTATGCTGGCAGCCTCTTTCCAATGCGCTTTGGTCTCTTCGAGGATCATGTGTTGGATTTAGTACGTCCTGGCTAACATAAAGTTGGCCCAAGAGTGCAGGAGATGTTTGGCATAGCTGTCGGGAAGTATATCAAGTATATTGAGTGCTTGGCTAATGTACGAATTCGCCAACTCACCTGTCTTGTCTAGCGCGCCTGTGCCCGTGATAATTTGAAGAGCACGTTCGGTGGCCTGATGAGTCGGGTCTGAACCACCTATCAAGGAGAGGAGGGTTTCGCGATCGGATGGAGCAGCACCGCGCACGGCATAGTGCAATATCAAAGTGCGCTTGCCTTCTCTCAGGTCCGAACCGACAGGTTTTCCCAGACTTGCTTCGTCGGCGGTGAGGCCAAGCAAATCGTCTTGCAACTGGAAAGCCAGACCGCTCAGTAGCGCAAAGCGCCCCAGATTGTCGGCATAGGTGTGCGGATCATCTCTGCCTGCAAGCCCGATGGTCGCCCCGGCCCAGGCGGCATATTCGAGGAGAGCAGCCGACTTGCCGGAAAGCATGTGGAGAATCTGCTCATCGGTGAGGTCGTCAGGCTGGGTCACGGCAAATTGCACGTCCAACATCTCGCCTTCGAGGAGTTTGGGCGTCAGAGAGGAGGACATACGTCTTACCAACTTCAGCACGATCTCGGGAGCAACGCCGCGCTCAAGTAGGTCACACATGAGCGCATAGGCCCAGCTCTGTTGGAGGTCGCCACTGAGGATCGCCACGGCCGTACCGTAGTGTGCCGATTCGGCGGCAGGCAGAGCATATTTCGTGGTGGCGTGGCGAGCATACTGGGCATGAACGGTAGGATTGCCCCGCCGAGTGTCGTCGCGATCGATGATGTCGTCGTGCACCAGGGTCCAGATGTGGAAGATCTCCACAGCGGCGGCGGCTGGGATCGCCTGTTCTTCGTCGCCACCAACAGCACCTGCGGACAGCAGTAAGAGAGAGGGGCGCAATCCCTTCCCTTTGTGTCGCACATATGAGAAGAGTCCCTCGCGAATGTCTTCGGGTTGGAATGCCGATGCACCGGGCCACAATTCGAGGTAGGTGTAAACGCGGTCACGCCTGACTTTCAACTCGGACATGAAGTGCGCCTGGTCATCTGTTGGAGGGGTGGTTTGGGTGGAGGGACCTGCCATCTACTGCAAATGCTCCTTGATGTTCAGGGCCGCCGTTCTGTCCATTCCAGGCACGCTCAGTAATTCATCCATACTGGCTCCCTTTATTGCCCTGACGGTCCCGAAGTGCTGCATTAGGGCCTTCTTGCGAACAGGCCCGATCTGTGGAATGCCGTCAAGCTTACTTCGTGTGCCCCGCTTGGCACCAAGCTTCCTGTTGTAGGTGTTCGAGAAGCGGTGCGCTTCGTCTCTGATGCGCTGTAGTAGCTTTAGGGCTTCCGATCTGAATTCCAACACTACTGGATCGGATCGATTCGGCAGGAAAATCTCCTCGTTGCGCTTGGCGAGTGAGATCAGCGGAATATCATCGAGACCCAGGCTGTTCATCACGGTTTGTACCGCAGAGAGTTGCCCCTTGCCACCATCAATCACGACAAGATCGGGGAGCACGGCCCAACCTCCTTCGGCAGCGCCGTTGCGCTCTTCAGTTTCGCCGGATGGTTCTGAGCGTTCCGCTTTGGCCGCGATCTCGTGGACCGAATCACCGATTTCAGGCCCGTCGAGGATCTCCTCAAATCGTTCGCGCGCTTCAGCTTCATAGTAGCCACCAGGCGCAGGTTGAGCGCGAACGACTCCTCGTGCCAGCGTCAACGCTTCCTCCCTTTGCTCGGAAGCACGTTCTGCAGCAGCTCGCTTGAACCTTCTGGTAAGCATCTCCTGCATAGAAGCAAAGTCATTGTTGGAGACGCCTCTTATCGCAAACCTGCGGTACTCCTTCTTGAAAGGTACACCTCGCTCGAATACAACCATCGCACCCGCCACGTCAGTGCCCTGAAGGTGGGCCACGTCATAGCATTCGATTCGCTGCGGCCAGACGGGGAGTTGAAGGGTTTCCTGCAATTCGGTAATGGCGGCTGTCGACTTCTGCTCATCGCTCAAGTAGCGCAGGCGGAACTGCTCCAGGGTTTCAATCGCGTTGCGTTCGGCTAACTCCACAAGGTCGCGCTTTTCGCCGCGCCTCGGAACAGCAATAGCGACCTTCTTTCCTCGCTTTTCGCGGAGCCAGGACTGAATCACCTCGGCATCGGAGACATCGTGCTGGAGAAGAATCTGGGGCGGCACATAAGAGGTCTCGTCATAGAATTGGCCGAGGAAGCCGGCGAGCACTTCGCCCGGCTCGGAATCGGCGGCTCCCTCCATCATGAAGTGCTCCCGACCAAGGAGCTTGCCGCCTCTTATGAAGAAGACCTGCACGCAGGCTTCACCGTCCCGTTGGGCGAAGGCAATAACGTCTTCATCCGTGCTGGCGGTCGAGAAAACGCGCTTTTGCTCGGCCACGTTTTCCAGACGCCTGATGCGGTCGCGAAAAACGGCCGCGCGTTCGAACTCCAGGGTCTCTGCGGCTTCCTCCATCTCGGCCCTGAGTTGCTTGAGGATAGTCTCTTGTTTGCCTTCCAGAAAGAGCACTACTTGCTTGATCGCGTCGTCGTAGGCCCGCTTGTCGGCGAGCGATGCGCAAGGCCCGAGGCACCGGTGCAGGAAATATTGCATACATGGCCGACTATCGCGGCCTGTGATCTCTTTGTCGCAGGTCCGGAACGGAAAGAGCTTGTCGAGTAACTCTATGGTTTCGTCAATGGGAGTCATGCCGGGATAAGGGCCATAATAGCCTGCACCGTCGTTCTTCACATTGCGAACTCCGACGACGCGCGGCCACTCTTCCTGGAGGGTGACCATAATATACGGGTATGACTTGTCATCTTTGAGGCGGATGTTGTAGCGCGGCTTGTGCTTCTTGATAAGCTGGTTTTCGAGTACCAATGCTTCAAGCTCGGTGTCGGTGAGGATGTACTCGAAATCGTACACGTTCTCGACCATGTGCCAAACTTTTGGCACTTGCCCGCGCAATGATCCGAAGTAAGACCGAACCCTGTTCTTTAGGGAGATAGCTTTGCCAACATAGATGACTGCGCCCGCGCGGTTACGCATGATATATACGCCGGGCGTGCCTGGGAGGGCGGCCAGTCTTTGGTCGAAACCCGGTGCGCGCTCGGGCTTAATTGGGCTGTTGCTGGTTGGCATGGGAAGGCTCGTTCTTCTCCTGATATTTTATCAGACGGGGCGTGCACGAGCAACGTGCGCACGAGGATCGCCGGGAGCGCAGGTGGACTGGAAGAAGGTTATTTCAGTAGTTAGAGTGATTTGCGAGGCCGGCCCGCTGCGATCAAGATGAGACCGGGGGCGAACAGTCCTAAGAAGAGACAACAGGTAAGCCCAAGCGCCGGGCCAATGATGCTGCCAGGCTCTTCCAGATCGGGGTCCACTGCGAGTGAAAATGCAAGGAGCGAAGGACAGGCAACCAACACAAGAGCAAGGATAGTCAGAACCAGACCGAGCCAGAAGAGAGGGGTCGGAGGACGCGAAGGGGTCAGCGCGATGACTACACTGCGGGCAGAGGTATAGGCTGGGGGTGGTTGTGAGGGACCCGTCCAGGCAAGCTTAGCAGGGTCGGGAATGTAGGGCACAGGCGGTTGGGAGCGAATCGGATCAGGAGTTGTATCTGCCGGTGGTGCCTGTGTATTTCCAGGCGTGGGAGATAGGGGAAGTCCGCAATTTGGACAGAAACCCGCACCTTCTCTTATCAAGTTGCCGCATCGCGGACATCGATTCTCCAACACCAAGTCTCCTCACCGGTTAGTGCAGCCGGTAATGATTGTACCATTTTCCTAGATTGGCCGCCGGGAATATCCCTTATAATTGAGGGGCGGCTGATAAGTGGCTGATAAGTAAGGATGGTGCTAGTGTCTGCGGTACAACGCCGAAGAATGGTTTGCGCGCTTATTTTGCTTCTTACATGCGTTTCGGTTGGCGATGTCGCCGGAGGGCCACGTTCAGGGCGTCCGGCGGGCGCGGAGGAGTACTCAGGTGCCGCGCCCACCGCTTTCGCGTCACCGCTATTTCAAGAGTTGTGGCAGCGGACCGACGGGTTGGTGGCATCGGGCGAGGCTTCGAGGTCATGGCTGTGGGGGCCTCAGCCTGGGCCGCAACTTGAAGAGGATGGGCCGGACGGCGAGCCGGTGGAGGTGCAGTACTTCGACAAGGCGCGAATGGAGCTTAATTCGGCGGTGACCGATCCAAACTCGCCGTGGCGGGTTACGACCGGGCTGTTAGTGGCCGAGATGGTGGGTCTTTCCGGCAAGTCTGCAGGCAAGCCTGCGGCACTTGTAGTGGCCGGTGACCAGGCGGAGGCGAATCCACGATACAGCGACTTCTACCCAAAACTGCTGATGGAGGCATACGACTCGACGGGCCAGGTAGCGGATATGAAGATGCCTGGCAGGGGAAAGCCGCAGGGGAACGTCCCAACAAACGTGCGCTATGCAAGATTTGTCGCCGCGACGCACCATAACATCCCGGACGTCTTCTGGAGATATTTGAATAGCGATGGGCCGGTCGAGGGAGCAGGCGGCGAGATTGAGGTCGGGCAGCTTTTCGATTGGGTCTACCTAATGGGCTATCCCATCAGTGAGCCTTACTGGGCTACGCTGATAATCGATGGCAAGCCAGAGCTTACTCTGGTTCAGTTGTTCCAACGCCGGGTGCTCACTTTTGTGCCTTCCTTCGATGTGGGATGGCAGGTGCAGATGGGGAATGTGGGCGCGGCATACCACAAGTGGCGTTACACCGATACGCAGGTTGGCAATCCAAAAGCGCCGGCGATTCCTGCAGTTAAGTCGCCGGGCGGCGGCTTCGTCGAGACTTCGGGCGATGGTTTTATCTATCGCGGCAACGCTGTTACGCTAAAGGGGAGCAATTACTGGCTAAGTGCCGCACCATTTGCAGATACATGGTCCGAGTGGAACGGCCCTGTGGCGCTCGCGGAGCTTGAAAAAGCGCATGAGTTAGGTGTCAATGCGATCCGGATTGGCATTCCATACGACAATCCGAATACTATGGAGGCGGTCTGGGGCAACGATGACACGATGACGGCTATTGGCCGAAGGATCAAGAGCCGCATGACACAACTGCTACAGATCGCCAGCGGGTATGGGATGAAGGTGGTGTTCGTCCTTTTCGACTGGTACGACGACCACCCACCTGCCAATACGCCGGAGGAGAGAACCAATTTCATTTATGTTGATGGGATCGTTGGTGCCTTTGCCAGTGACGACCGCGTGCTTGCGTGGGATCTCAGCAATGAGCCGGACGTAACCGAAGAGTGGAAGGCAGGACGGCAAAGCGATTACGTCGATTGGGTTAAGCGGATGGCGATTCATGTACGCCAGATCGATAGCAACCACCCGATTACCGTCGGTGTTGGTGACTATCACTCGCTTTGGTACGCTTCGGATAAGGGAGATACAATTCTCGGCATTTCGGATATCGTTTCTTTCCACTGTTATGATGCGGGGGCGCTCGCAGGGCAGATAAGCGAAATCAAGGGACATACAGGCAAACCGATACTTCTCGAAGAGATGGGGTGGCCGACCTCCACGGGCGGAGAAACACCGAGGCCAGGGGCCAGCTTTGAGGAGCAAACGCAGAGCCATTTATACACATCGATGCTGAAGGATGCCAAGAACGCCGCGATTGCAGGAGTGTTTCAATGGACGCTGTTCGACTTTGACGAGGCGAAAGCTAACCTTGTAGGGGGATACGAACGTTTCTTCGGACTGTTCAGGCGGGACGGGAGCGCCAAGCCCGCAGCGGCCATCTTCGGGGAGGATTACTCAGGACCGCCGCTGTACAGCGAAACCAGGACCGATATTCCTTTGGATACATCGGACAGGCCCGGTACGCCGCCATAATCGAGTGAAATCGCGAAATGATGAACCGGCCATCAACTTCAGGAGGAGCATGTGGACGAAGAGACTGACGCCGCCCAACCTACGACAATTGAGGTTTTCGATCAGATCGATATGAGGATTGGACGAGTGGTCGACTGCCAACCTTTTCCGGAGGCGCGGAAGCCATCGTACAAACTGACGATTGACTTTGGCCCGCTGGGGACGAGGCGGTCTAGCGCACAATTGACCGCGTTCTATGAGCAGGAGTCGTTGGTGGGGAGGTTGGTGGTGGCGGTGGTGAACTTTCCGCCACGGAAAATCGCGGGATTTGCCTCAGAAGTGCTTGTGCTGGGAGTGCCCGGCGAAGGGATCGCGCGGCAGGGAAGTGTGGTGGTGCTTGCACCTGAGCGCGACGTGGCGTTGGGGGCGCGGGTGTTCTGATTGGGCTTTCTAATCGTTTTCTAATAAAGCTCTCACCAACCTTTAAGATTGCGATGAGATAATAAAGACAACGCGGGAGCGCACTAACCAGTAAGGGCACTGGTAGCGAATAATTGAAATAGGGAATGGGACCTAGCCGCGGTCGTCGTATCGTGTGCTCTCGCGGATCAGAAATCAAACGGGCCTCCCCGATGTTGGGCCTGCCGAGGTCGCCTTGCGGCGGCACTGCATTGGCGGCGGTAGTCTCCACATCAGCACAAGCAGGGGAGGCCTGATTCATAAATATGATCGACGAACAGGGCATCCACCGCCCTGCTCTCGGGAACCAGTCAAGATAGGGAGCGAATTACACATGGTCCAGACTGCGAAACTCTTCTTCGCGACGCTTTTCGTAGTAACACTGATAGCGCTGACCGCTCTCAGCGCAATTGGAGGTGCCGGCGTCGCCACCTTCTTCCAACCCCTTGCAACGGCAGCAAAGTCCACTCCGGTCACGGAGGCCATAGATACACCCACCGCCACCGGGCCAACAACGGTCGCAGATACACAAAGCCCGCCGGATCAGGTCGGCATCATCGATGCGCGTACGGCGGTTCGCAAGACCGGGCCAGCGGTGGTAACAGTGATTAACCAGCTGCAATCAACTGGTGGATTCTACGGTGGCGCAGCAACTGCCAGTGGCTCAGGCGTGATAGTAGATCAGCGTGGCTACATAGTGACAAATAACCACGTCGTTGAGAATCAAAAGTCACTTCAGGTGATTTTTTCAGACGGCACCAAGTCGGCGGCGACGCTGGTGGGCACCGATCCATTCTCGGACCTTGCCGTGGTCAAAGTAGACAAGACAGTGCCTGCTGTTGCGGAGTTTGGTGATAGCGATGCGCTTGAGCCGGGCCAGCCTGTGGTGGCAATTGGATCGGCGCTCGGCGACTTCGCCAACACGGTAACTGCCGGGATTGTAAGCGCTCTTCATCGCGATCTGGATGATGGGACAGGCTCTCCCTCTATGCAGAACTTGATCCAGACCGATGCCGCTATCAATCATGGTAACTCTGGTGGGCCACTGCTCGATATTACGGGCAAAGTGATCGGGATCAATGTGGCGGTCGTTCGCAGTACCGGCGCGACCGGTGATGTGGCAGAGGGGCTCGGCTTTGCGATACCGAGCAATACAGTGAAAGAAGTGTCGGACCAGATCATCATTAAAGGCGCGGTCGAGCGTCCCTTCATCGGAGTTTCGTACCAGTTGATCACGCCTCAAATCGCAGCTTATTACAACCTTGCCCGAGACAGCGGACTTCTCGTGACAGATATACAGCCGGGAAGCCCAGCGGCACAGGCGGGACTTCAGCAGGGCGATATCATTACCAAATTCAATGGAACCGACGTGACAGGCTCAAGCTCGCTGCTCGAACTGCTGATGCAGCATAAGGTGGGCGAGACGATCACAATGACAATTGTGCCATCAGGGTCGACAAGCGAGAAAGAGATCAGTTTGACACTTGCCCAACGACCCGCTGGACAGTAAAGCCTGACTTAGCCAATCTTCCTCCCTCCCTCCTCGAGACAAGAAGCCCCACTGCAAGGTGGGGCTTCTTGTTGCAATTCGAGTGCTTCACAATATCCTTCTATTGTGGTGGGCACAAGGCCTGGTTGGCGCTTTGCTCTTCCAGAGTCTTGGCGAAGTAGTGCTCGCCGCTGCCATCGCACTTGGCCACAAAGTAGAGGTAGTCGTTGCCTGATGGGTAGATAGCAGCCTTAATTGCGGCCAGGCCGGGGTTGCTTATGGGGCCCGGAGGGAGAAGGGTGTGCGTGTAGCTGTTGTAGGGGCTGTCGATAGTCAGGTCGTCCAGGGTCAGCTGTTTCCACCAGTTACCTGACGTTCCTATCGCGTACTGGATTGTGGGGTCAGCATTGAGGTAGGGAGGTGCGTCGTTTTCCAGTTTGCCTGGTATCATGCGGTTCCAGTAGACCTGAGCGATGTCAGGCATTTCGGATTCGACCGCGGCCTCCCGCTGTACGATGGACGCAAGTGTGATCATATCGTAGAGGGTCGCAGGCCGATCCCACACCAGATGCGCAGATATATCGGCGTTTATGTCTGGGGAGTCGAGAGAACCAAGCCGATCCTCGAAGCCCTGCAGCATTTTGGTGATTACCTCATCAGTGCTGTCGCCGGAAGGGTCTTTCTTCGCCTGATAGGTATCGGGGAAGAGGAATCCCTCAAGGCCCTGAGCGGGCGGAATTCCGGCGTTGGTGAGGACATCGCTTGCCTGGATGAAGGGGAGAGCGCCGGCGCCAGTGGTAGTCTTTTGGAGGAAGTTGGCCGGACTGATGATGCCCTGCGAACCTAGTTTCTCAGCAATTTCCTCTAGTCTCCAGCCTTCAATCACTTGAAAGTCGATGGCTTCCGCACCCACAGGGGTTGTGAGGACTTTGATTACGGTGTCGTAATCCTGGCCGCACTCAATTTCAAAAGTGCCCGCTTGTAGCTTGCGCTCGTTGCCTGTCAGCCTGAGACGGGTCACGAAGAGAAATGAATTGTCGATGAGGCCGGCTCCTTGCAAGTTGTCGGCGACATCCTGTACAGTCTGATTGGCCTTAACGACGAATTGTTTGGAGCCAATGCACTCACTTTCTCCGGAGGCGGGAAACCACGCCTCACTGGATCGCCACACCCAAACTCCGAATATGATCACTGCTCCAATCATGACAACTGCTATTATCGCCCTTAATGTTCCGCCAATGATATTCACTATGTTCAATACTCCTTTTTGCGCGGCCCAGATATGATTCTAGCAAATGCGCAGCCCTTCAGACAAGCAAACTCGCAAGGCGCGGCTCGGAATACGGAGGATGCAGTAGGGGAACGACGGACAAACCACGATGAACCAGAGGCTCGTAGCTTTTCGACTTATAATAGGCATATGAATTCTACATCCGGTTCGCTGCCTCCTTTGATTGCTATTCTCGGGCCGACCGCAGTTGGAAAGAGCGCACTTGCCATTGAGATCTGTGAGGCTTTTGAGGGGGAAATAATATCCGCTGACTCGCGTCAGGTGTACCGTTATATGGATATCGGCACCGATAAACCTGGTTGGGATGTAAGGGAGCGCGTGCCGCACCATCTGATTGATGTGGTCGATCCGGATGAGCATTACTCGCTAGCCCTGTACCAGCAAGACGCTTATTCGGCAATAAATGACCTGCTCGCAAGGGGACGAGTGCCCGTACTTGCGGGGGGTACGCCGCTGTATGTAAACGCCGTGATTGAAGGGTGGATAATTCCGAGGGTCGAACCTGATACAGATTTTCGTGACACGCTCTGGCGCGCCGCGGAAGAAAGTGGTCCAGCGCCGCTCTATGAGCGACTGCGAGAGCTTGACCCTGCCAGCGCTGCAACAATTCTCCCATCGAACACACGGCGTATTATCCGCGCCCTCGAAGTGATCCACGCTACGGGCAAGCCTATGAGCGCCCAGCAGGCCAAATCGCCGCCACCGTACACAATTTTACCTCTCTTGCTGGAATGCTGCCGCACGAGGCTTTACAAGCGCATTGATGACAGAGTGGATACGTATATAGAGCGCGGCCTGGTTGGGGAAGTGCAGAAACTCCACGAGCAAGGCTATTCGTATGACCTACCGTCAATGAGCGGGATCGGATACAGGCAAATTGGGGAGTATCTGCTTGGACGCGCAACGCTCAGCGAAGCGATCCAGCGCATCAAGTGGGACACGCACGCTTTTGTGCGCCATCAGGCCAACTGGTTTCGGCGGGTCAGGGGTGCGTGCCGATTTGACGTTACGGAGGGCACGCCAACAGTGGAAGTATTGCGGGCCGTGGGAGCATTTCTCGACTTTGTCGGGCCGACGAGCGGTGATGTATAATCTATAGAGCCAGCGCAGCTACTTAGAGGGCTGCATGGAACTTTATACCAACAGGAGCATGTCATGAGATTCGCAGGCCGAGTTGAGAAACTTCCACCTTATGTTTTTGCCGGGATGGCCAAGAAGTTGGCCGCCCTTCGCGCACGTGGGATCCAAGTAATCAACTTCGGCATGGGCGATCCTGACGTGCCAACACCAGAGTACTTGCAAGAAGCCATGCGCGAGGCAATAGGGGCGAACCAGAATTCGCGCTATCCTGACTATTTCGGAAAGATCGCGCTCCGCCATGCCATCGCAGATTGGTATTCGTGGCGCTTCGGCGTGTCCCTTGAGGCCGAGTCAGAGGTGCTGCCGCTCATCGGCTCGAAAGAGGGAATCGCTAACGTGGCACTTGCGTTTACCGATCCCGGGGAGGGGGCGCTGGTTCCCGACCCGGCTTACCCTGTGTACAAGTTTGGCACGCTCATGGCGAATGGCGCACCGATTCCGCTTCCGCTTACAGAAGAGCACGGCTGGCTGCCTGATTTAGACAAGATCGACCTGCAATCAGGCCCACAGATTAATGTCATCTGGTTGAATTACCCCAATAATCCAACGGGAGCTACAGCGGACCACGAGTTCTTCGAGCACGCAGTGCACTGGGCCAAGAAGAACGATGTGATCATCGCGCACGACAACCCTTACAGTGAAGTGGCGTATGACGGTTACAAGCCACCTTCGATCTTTGAGGTACCGGGCGCAAAGGATGTAGCGGTTGAGTTCAACTCGCTTAGCAAGACCTATTCAATGGCAGGTTACCGGATCGGGATGGTGGTCGGCAACGCGGAAATTATCGAGGTGCTTGGGCGAATCAAGAGCAATATCGATTCCGGGATATTCGGGGCTATACAGGACACTGCCATTGCAGCGCTCACGGGCGATCAGTCATGGATACCGGAGAGGAATGAGATCTACAGGCGCAGGCGAGACAAGGTCTGCGACACGCTAAGAGCCATAGGAATAGACGCGCCCAAGCCACGGGCCAGCCTGTACATCTGGGCGCGAGTGCCGCAAGGATATACATCTCGCACCTTTGCCGACTCGCTGCTCGATAAGACCGGAGTGGCTGTCACGCCCGGCTCCAGCTATGGGGCGCAGGGCGAGGGATATTTCAGGATGTCGCTTACTGTGTCGGACGCGGAGGTAGAGACCGCCGTGAAACGCCTGAGTGATTTCATGCCGGAGGTTCCTGAGCCGGAAGCAGCAAGCGTACGAGGCTTCTAGGCCACCCAACGGAGGATGGTTATTAATACGCGATTGCACGAAACATACAAACCTGCCGAGCAGGCGTTGCTCATCGGCGTAGAAACCGGCAAGCAACTCTGGAAGCTCGATGACTCGCTTGACGAACTGGAACAACTCGCCGCTACCGCCGGCGTTGAGGTGGTAGGAAGGATATCACAAAAACTGAGTTCGCCGAACCCGGCCACTCTGGTGGGCAAGGGCAAACTTCAGGAGATCAAGGCGGCACAGGAGGAGACCGGGGCCGATCTCCTGTTGTTCGATGAAGAACTTAGCCCGAGCCAGCAGCGTAATCTTGAGGACGCGCTTGATACAAAGATCCTCGACCGCACCGGCCTGATCCTCGACATATTCGCGCGCCACGCGCAGACACGCGAGGGGAGACTGCAAGTTGAGCTTGCCCAGTTAGAGTATCGATTGCCACGCCTCACGCGGATGTGGACCCACCTTTCGCGGCAGGCTGTGGGCGGAGTAGGACTGCGCGGGCCTGGCGAGACTCAGCTTGAGGTGGACCGCAGACGCTCACAGGAGCGCATCACAAAGCTCAAGAGCGAGCTAGTGGAGGTACATGGACATCGGGAACTGTACCGGCAGAAGCGGAGGCGAGAAGGTCTGCCTGTGGTGGCGTTGGTCGGCTATACGAATGCAGGTAAATCGACCTTACTGAATGCGCTATCGGATTCGGAGGTCTATGCGGAGAATGTACTCTTTGCGACGCTCGACCCGACAACTCGGTTGATCACGCTTCCCGAAGGGCAGCGTGCGTTGCTAACTGACACCGTGGGGTTCATACAACGGCTGCCGACACAGTTGGTGGCGGCGTTCCGGGCTACGCTCGAAGAAATACAGGACGCTGATATACTTGTGCACGCGCTTGACCTGACACACCCAAACGCGGAAGAACAGTCCAAAACGGTCGATAGCGTGTTGCGCGAACTTGGCGTGGCTGACAAGCCCAAAGTAGTTGCCCTGAATAAGATCGACCGGCTCTTCACGAACCTTGTGCGACCGGACAGCGGGCGGGACGGTGCTACAGAGGCTGATGGGGCTGTGCTGGATACTGAGAGCATCAGCGCGACGATTCGCCAGGATCTGGGTCTGGGGCCGGGCTATGTGCCTGTGTCGGCAAGGCTGCGATGGGGGCTAGACGACCTGCTCAAGGCGATCCAGGAGACTCTGAGCGCGACGTTGTCACCATTCAGAGCGCTGATCCCCTACAGTGAGAGTGAGCTTGTCGCATTGGTTCATGAAAAAGGTATTGTCGAAAGTGAGGACCATACTGCCAATGGCACGCTCATCGAGGGCCGCGTTCCGGCGCGCTATGTAGGGACGCTTACGCGGTACGCAGTAAGTGAAAGGTAGCCGGGGGATATTAAACAGAGAAGGGGCGGGTCTTGGACCTGCCCCTTCTTGTTGGAAGTGTTAATACGTCAAGGCGTGGCTGACGCCTCCGGCACGGGCGCTTGAGTGGCGGTAGGTGCGGAAGGCGAGGTGGACTCCGCGGGTGTGGCGGTCGACGGAGGTTCGCTGCTTGTGCCTTCCGCTGTGGGTGTTGGTGTCGTTGTGTCGGTGGGTGTTGCAGTTACCGGGGTTATCGGCACCGGCGTTGGTGACGGCAGTTCCACGGGCGGGCTGACGAGCCAGGTGCGCATCGGCTCAATTGTTGAGTTGATTACGGTGTAGAGCTTGTTGCCGTCGGGCAGCTTCACATAGTAGCCGCCACCATCCGGCGTTGCGTGCCCTATGAGAAGGGTTCTGGTGGTGTGGGCAGTATCGCTGAAGGTGACGGTCACGCTCATGGGTTGGCCGTCCAACCCGTACTGTGTGAGGTCGGTCGTGTCAGAAAGCGTGTATTGCGCCTGCAGGATCTGGAGCGAATTTGCCACCCCACCTACCTGGAAGAGATCGGCGGGCCTGTCGACAGGCTCTTTGATTTGCCAGGTGCCGCTTATCACGTCTTTTACAATGCTAACTTTGCTTGTGCCACTCATCACATCGAGGGCGATTGCGGGATTGTCATCTTGCCAGATATAGATATTGGGTGTGGGGGTCGCCTCGCCGGGCGAGGAGGCGTTATTGCTTGAGAGAAAGAACGCCAGAGCCGCCAGTACCAAGAGGACCACTCCCAACAGAATTGTCGTTCTGTAGCGTTCCATCGGTTACCTGCGCCTCCACCAGTTATAGCCTCCCAGGATCAGTACCAGGATAGGCAACGCGAACACCGAGACGATAGCCAGGATGTTCTTTTGCCCCGAATCGAGCACGATCGTGCGCGGAGCGGTTGCATCCTTGGCGCGGATCGAAACTAACTCGTTCTGCCCGGAAAGCCAGTCAATGGAGTTTGAGAAGAGGTCGATGTTGTTCGGATCGACCTGCTGCACGGCCAGATTGCTGGGGAAGTCGGCATCGCCATAGACGACCAGCCTGGGTTGCGGAGCGGTGGTGTCGGTGGTTGTGGTTGATGGTGCGATCTGCAAACCGATGGCTACCGGACCTGGAATGTCGTTTGTGCCCTCATCGTAGTTGGCCTGGGCATTCTTGGTGTCCGTTTCAAGCCAGCTTACGTCCGAGCCTGACGAGGACTGGATCATCTGCGTAACAACCATGCTATCTACGGTGCTGGTAGGCGGCTTCAGACCAAGAGAGAGAGGGAAGAGTGTTGGTATCTGTTTTCGGTTCAAGTCGTCGGCTATGCCCGTACCAAGATAGGTCCGGACAATGAGCACAGTAGGCTCCTGGGGGCTGTAGTTGCTCGCCAGGTCAACGACCACGCCGGAAACGGGAGTCACCCCGTACTTGCTCAACACGTCGGCCATTGGCTTGAGGGCTTCGTCCGACATCTGCGGGTCGAGTAGCATCATCACTCGTCCGCCGCTATCGAGGTACTGCTCCAGCGCAGTTGTCTCCTTGGCGGTCAGTGGGTTGGTAGGTTGGGCGACGATCAGTACGTTCACATCACTGGTGGTGAGCGTACCCGTAAGGAGGCTGACGGTTTTGATCTGATAATTCTCTTTGGTAAGTTGGTCTTTGACCG
Organism: uncultured Chloroflexia bacterium; assembly: GCA_963797095.1. GTDB lineage: Bacteria > Chloroflexota > Chloroflexia > QHBQ01 > JADMIH01 > JADMIH01. Next base: position 100,077 of record CAWCNY010000004.1, read on the forward strand.
TGCTGTAACCAGTCTCGTCAAAGCCGTTGGGGTCGCGCTCGCCGTGACCTGTGAGGAAGCCGACTGTGAGGGTTTGAGTTTGGAAGAGGCGTACAATCGCGCTCGTAAAGTCGGACTCGGTCGCGCTTGCGGCGACCTCACGTTTCTTGCCGTCGTCGAACACAACAGTCCCGTAGCGATTGTCGAATCCAAGCTCGCTTGCTTTCGCAGGTTGCGAGACAGGGTCGACAAACTCGTAGTGTATCTTGTTGGTATGAGCAGCATACTCTTTGAGGAGGTCTTCGATCTGCTGCTGGCTTACATCGCTCTGAACATAGATGCTGTAAAACGCGTAGGCAGTGACCTGCGTGTCACGTGAATTGAGGTCGTTCAGAACGTTGATGGTCTGGTCGGAGAGGGTGAATTCCTGGCCCGCGGTCAGGTCAGCCCTGGCCGTCGGCACATTATCTACGATCACGTTTATTGCGATGCCGATGCCGATGGCGATCACCGAAACGAGCAGAGCGTTGGCGGTCAGTCGGTTACTGCGCTTGGAAGCAGCAGCGCCCACCGATTCGGGCGAGATCACAAGATAGACGGAAAAGAAGATAATGGCCCCTACCGCCAGGATGCGCAGCACCGCATCCCACTGTCCGATGTTCAAGTTGAACTGGGGTGTAGTGAACGCGGCCCAGTAGATCACCGCCATTGCGAAGAGGCCAAGGGCGGCGAAACCGGAAATGGTCGAGATAAGGGAGCGTGTGTTGACTTTCATGAGCGATACCTCCTACCCTCTACCACCTGTACGGTCAGGAATAGGACTACCGCCGTAAATGTCAGATAGAACACCACATCTTTGAGGTCGATGATCCCGCGCTCGAACGGGTCGTAACGGTCGCTGAGTGAGAACTGAGTGAGGAAGTCGCTCAGTCCCTGAGCTACGCCACCCGCGATCTGGCCGATTACAAATAGGATCAGCAGAATCACAAAGGCGATCACGGCAGAAACCATCTGGTTCGAGGTAAGAGATGAGGCGAAGAGACCAACTGCAAGAAAGGCCATGCCCAGTAAGACAAGGCCAAAGTAGCCACTCCAGATCGGGCCCCAATCGGGGTCGCCACCGAGGAGTACCAGCAGAAGTGGGTAGAACAAGGTGAGGCCCATCATCGCGAGGTAGAGACCAAGCGCGCCAAGGAACTTGCCGATAACCACCGACCAGTCTCTGACCGGAGCGGTAAGGAGTAGCTCTAGAGTGCCGGTCCTCAACTCTTCGGCAAGTAGACGCATGGTGAGGGCCGGAGAGATAAGCAGGAGCAGGATTGTAACAACTCCGAAGGTATTTCGTAGCGAGGCTTCACTGGTGATGTCGACGCTCCTCCAAAAGAAGAAGCCGATTGCGACTAACCAGAAGGCCACGATCACGTAGGCCACAGGGGATACGAAGTAGGAACGTAGCTCTTTGCCTGCGATAACCAGAAGGTTTCTCATCGTCGCACCCTCCTTCTGGCCGCCACGCGGCGCACGGGGGCGGCAACAGGCTCTTCCTCTTCTTCCTCGTCGTACTCTTCGTCGAATTCTTCGGGTTCTCCGCCTTCAGGGAGGCCGAGGTCATACCTGTCGTCGGGGCCCTCTTTGGAGATCACATCGATGAAGATGTCCTCCAGGGTAGGGCGCACGGCGCGTAATTCGACCAGTTTCTGGCCCGCGCCAACCACAGCACTCGCAATATCGGGCCGTACATCCTTACGGGGATCGTGTTCGATCCTGTAGGTATATGTACCGGCTTTCAATTCGGTGAGCGAGCCGTCCTCGGTGGTGCCGTCGGCGTTTTGGAGAAGAGCGCTGGTCACGCCACCAATTGCACGCAGACCTTTCACCACCTGCGTGGGCACGCCGCCAACTTCCACTTCCACGTGCTGTTTCTCGCTAACACCTTCGGCAAGATTGATTGGCGTGTCCAGAGCAACTAGCTTGCCGCGATTGATTATGATCACACGGTTGCAAACCATGCTCACTTCAGGCAACAGGTGGGTGCTCAGGATCACGGTGTGGTTCTTGCCAAGTTCTTTGATCATATTCCTGACTTCGGTGATCTGCACCGGGTCAAGACCCACTGTGGGTTCGTCAAGGATCAGCACATCCGGATTGTGCAGGAGAGCCTGCGCAAGACCGACGCGCTGCCTGTAACCACGGGACAGAGCTTCGATAAGTTTGTTGGCAACATCTCCGATGTTCAGTTCGTCCATGACTTCAAAGATGCGAGCGCGCCTGTCGCGGCTGCTATTTAGACCTGTAAGCCTGGCCCTGAAGTCCAGGTATTCGAGCGTTGTAAGCTCTGTGTACAACGGCACCGACTCCGGTAAGTATCCTAGATGAGCGCGTGCTTGCAGTGACTTTTCAGCTACGTCAAAGCCCGCCACCCTCACAGTACCGGAAGTGGGGGGTAGGTAACCCGTAATCATGCGCATAGTGGTGGTTTTACCTGCGCCGTTCGGGCCGAGAAAGCCCAGGATCTCACCTTTTTCAACGCTGAAGGTGACATCCCTGACCACGGGAAAGGTGCCGTAATACTTTGTCAGGTGCTCCACTTCAATCATAGGGAGCCGTCCTCACTTTCGGGGCAATATAATCCCATTTATTGGGGATGGGTAGGCATATGTAGCGGTCGTCGGAATGGCAGACAACAACGAATTGTGCCAGAGGCAAATACATTTGTCAAGTTTACAAGCACAAAAAGGGGCGATCCTGTAGATCACCCCTCGTCGCTGCGAGTCTATGAAGAACAGAGTCACCTGCCGGCGGTTATGTAGTAGCAGCTCCACCAGCTTTGGTGGCCTAAGCTCCAGGCTTTGGCAGTGGCGAATATCTGGGATCTGGCGTCCCACACGCTGTTGTACCTGTATGGGTTCCAGCTTCCGCGCCATGTATTTATGTGATACTGGAAGAGGCCTTTGTAGGTGCCGCTTGGGCTTGCAACGTAGGCGCGTCCGCTGGACTCGCACATCATTACGCGCCACATCTTGTCAACGCTTTGGGTGTAGGGATACATAGCGCGCGCCTGCTCCATCCATACCCGATACTGATTGAGCGTGGATTGGGAGGCCGCGAGCGCAGGGTCTGCGGGACGCACAACTATGAGCGCCCCAACTGACATGATGGTGGCGACCAGCGAGATAAGACGGAAACGAAGCGCGCGCGAATGCGCGGAATGTAGTGACATGGCTTGTCCTCCTTGCCTTCTTTGGCCTACGCCTTGAGCACTTGTGCCCTCTTAGCGATAGGCTGAGCACGAATTCGCTCTTGCAGCCCGGTTCTGCCCTGGGATAGTGATGCTTTGCCAACCGATCGCAGTTAGCGAAGAGCGAATGGCGACTTTGACTTGGCTTTTCTTTCCTTGCACTTTCAGGAAAAACTCTTGCCGATGGTATCAAAGGCTTGTAGGATATGTCAATGGATTCCAGGCAAAGATAATACTCTAATACGAATGTTTACGTAGGGTAAACTCAATCAGGACTCCGCAAGCGCTCGATGAGACCGGAGTAGCGGCTGGTTGAAGTATCAGTGTGAACTGCGCGCCTGAGGGCTACAGGGGAGCCTGCCAGTACCACCAGGCTTCGGGCACGACTCACAGCGGTGTATAGGAGGTTGCGCTGCAAGAGCCGCCCCTGCTGTGGAAGGACGGGGATGATGACGGCCCGGTACTCGCTGCCCTGGGCCTTATGCACCGAAATAGCGTAGGCGTGAGCCAGCTCGTCCAGCTCCTGAAAGGTATATTCAACGGCCAATTCTCCGTCGAAGCTAACATGAAGCGCTTGCTCCTCAAGATCGATGCGAGCAATACGCCCAAGCTCGCCATTGGAGACCTGCCTGTCGTAGTCATTTACGACCTGCATCACTTTGTCGCCAACCCTGAATATGCGATTGCCAAAGCGTCGTTCGTCCTTGTGTGGGGCGGGAGGATTGAGCACCGCTTGCAGGTTCACGTTCAATGCCTCTATACCACACACGCCCGCGTAAATTGGCGAGAGCACCTGGATATCTTCCATAGGGTTCAGCCCGAACTTATCCGGCACGCGCTTCGTCGCGAGGTCCACGACCAGCGCGGCGCAGTCGGCGGGATCTGGTTGGTTGAAGAAGAAGAAGTCGGTCACCTGCTTGCCATACACAGGCAACTCACCCGCGTTAATGCGGTGTGCATTCGAGACGATGGCGCTGCCTTCCGGCTGCCGGAAAATCGTCTCGAGGCGGGTGATTGGCACGGTATGGCTGGCGATTATGTCTCGGAAGACCGCGCCTGGCCCTACAGGAGGTAGCTGGTCTGCGTCTCCAACGAGCACAAGGTGAGCGCCAGCCGGTACTGCCTTCAGGAGAGCCTCGGCCAACTGGAGGTCCATCATGGATGCTTCGTCAATAATTATCAGATCGGCATTGAGGGGAGCGCGCACTTCGTAGGCCCCGCCGGGACGCAACTCAAGCATTCGATGGATGGTGGCGGCGGGCGCCCCGGTTGCCTCCGACAGTCGCTTGGCGGCGCGCCCGGTTGGAGCCGCCAGTTCGACAGTGCCACCTCGAGCCTGCACCAGGCGGACGATTGAGCGCAAAGTGGTGGTCTTGCCAGTGCCCGGCCCGCCCGTTATCACTGCAACGCGGCTTGTGAGCGCGGAGCGGACCGCCTCCTGTTGCTGTTGAGTCAGGTGCACCGTTTCGCGGCTGCTCAGGTAGCGCAAGGCCGTTTGCCAATCGAGATCGTGCAGTATGCTAAGCCGGTCTTTGCCATGCGACAGATTCTTCAAAGCATCATAGATCGAGGTTTCGGCGGAGTATAGCTCAGGAAGATAAACCACCTTCTGGATGCCTTGACCGTTGAGCGATAGCTGATCGAGGTGGAAGTAGCCCGCTTCGTGCAAAGATGGAAGGAGTGCTTCGACTGTGCCCGGATTGAGCGACAGGAGCCGTGCGGCACGCGGCAGTAAGCGGCCAAGGGGCAAGAATGCATCACCGTGGGCAGCGGCGTCTCGCAGGACGGAGGCTATACCGGCCCCGACGCGCGGGGGGGCATCGGGGGCCACGCCGGAACGGGCTGCGATGGCGTCGGCCACCTCGAAGGAGATCCCATAAACCTCGGCGGCGAGCCTGTAGGGCTGGTCGCGCACGATAGCTTTAGCGGCTGTGCCATATTTGCGAAGGATACGCACAGCCAGGGCCACAGGCAGTCCCTGACTTTGCAGGAAGACCATCAACTCTTTGAGGGCACGCCTCTCGCGCCAGGCTTCGGCAATAGAGAGAGCCTTGCGGGCGCCCATGCCCGGCACTTCGACTAGCCGGTCGGGTTCGTTATCCAAGACGTGTAGCGTTTCAAGACCGAAGGTGTTGGCGATATGCTCGGCCATCACCGGGCCAACTCCTTTGAGAAGGCCGGAGCCAAGATAGCGCTTGAGGGCCGCCAGCGTGCCAGGTGTGGCCGATTGATAGCGGGTTACTGAGAATTGCCGCCCATATTGCGGGTGACTCACCCATTCGCCTTCGACGCGGAGACCTTCGCCGATGCTGATGGCAGGGAGATAGCCTGCGATTGTGATAAGTTGCTTTTGGCGGGGCACCTTGAGGCGCGCGATGGTCCAGCCGTTCTCCTCGTTGATATAGGTGATGCGGTCGATAATGCCGTCGATCGCTTGCTCGGCGGGGTTGACATCTTCACTTTGTGGGGATGTTCTTGCGGCGTCCATTGTTGCAAAAGATCTTGTTCGGGTCTTCATCGAATTATACCCTCATCGCCGAGACAAATACGAAGGACGACAGCCGCTCCCGGCGTCGTCCTTTGCGAATGGATTGAGCGATATTCGAACGGTTAGAAGGGAATGTCGTCAATGTCCATTTCGGGGTCGGCGGTTGTCCGACCTGCGGCCCTGGTCGCGGTGGCGCGCCTTGCGCCCGCTCCGACCGGCTCTGGACGCGAGGCGACCTCCGGCTCTTCGGGCTGTGGCGTGCCGTTCGGCTTCTGGTCAAGGATCAGCATGTCGGAGGCCACTATCTCGGTCTTGTATTGCTTCTGGCCGTTCCAGTCCCAGGAGCGTGTGTGCAGACGCCCTTCGATGTATACGAGGCGGCCCTTTGCGAGAAAGTCGCCGCAAATCCGGGCTAACTTGTCCCAAACAACTATGGTGTGCCACTCGGTCTCTTCCTGAAGGGTGCCGTCCTTAGCGGGCCACTGCCGGTTGGTCGCCAGGTTGAAGGTCGCCACAGGCATACCGGCCTGCGTGTAGCGCATCTCAGGGTCAGCGCCGAGCCGCCCGATCAATTGCACTCTGTTCAATGTCTTCGCCATCTCTCTATCTCCTGTTCAAAGCTAATACTCTGCGATAACAGGTGCTCAGATGCACCCCGACTGAGCGGGACGCACGATAGGCACTACTTTCAGCCAACCTTGCCGGTGCGGGGTTGGAACGACTGGCCTCCATCAATTGCCCTCAGCGGTGGGCGATTACTTGTGGCCGGGGACGCTTGCCGGGGCCTTGCCGCGGCAGCATCGCGGGCTGTTGTGCCTACCTCGGCAAGGCGCGGAGCGGCAGCACGCGGCCCTTCCGCAGGTCCGTTGCGGGAATCGGAAAAGTCGCGGCCCTGAGAGGCAGCGCGTCCGGCCAACTTGGCGTCAAGCTCCCGTATCTTCTCGGCCACGATCCTGTGGTGGTGTGCTGTTTCGTAGGCCGCTATGTAGGCACCGACCGCCAGCATGACTTTGATCATGTCGGGTTCGGTGAGCCTCATGCTCAGTTTGGAAGTAGGCTCGCCTGCCGGTGCGACCGCCCCCAACTCGGTCTTGCGGCCAGGGCCGTTGGCTATGGTCAGGCGATAGGGGTTGCGGGCGAAACGACCGCCATCGCCTTCGTCCCATTCGACAAGGAGAGTGCGGCTCTCGATTGAGCCGTCGTCACGCTGGCTGCCGCCGAACTTCTCCCACCTGCCCCCTGTGACGCCTGCAAAAAGGCGGTTAGAAACTAGGTGTGTGAGGAGACGGGCATCTGCTCTGTCAAGCCAGGCGCTGGCGTGACCTGTTTGCCTCTTGCTGGCCGGGTCGTAGCCGGTGACCTCAACCTTGATCTTGTCGATGCGCAGGGCGTCGTAGATATTCAGGAAGTTCTTGTTCGTCGCGTAAACGAAGATCTCCGGTGAAAGCCTGCCACTCTTTTCACGCTCTAACACTTTCTCACTCCTTTCTCAAACTCCTGACGGCTTTCAAATGTGGGGAGTTGCGCGTATCGCAGCCGGTCGCCGCTCGCACCCCTTACGCGGCTTTGCTCTCAGGCATAGCCAATTCGACAAACCCGCACATAATGAGGCTGGCTATGTGGGCGCACCTTGGTTGGCCGCACTCGCATTGGAGACCGGAAGGTGTTACGCGCACTCTTACCGGCCCCTCGCTACCATTGCGCACTGTGTAGCAACCATTGCCGCCGCTAACACTGACGCGCGTCAAAGCAGACTTACCTGCGAATTCAAGCGGTTTTCTCTCCATAGCTCACCCTCCAAAGTGAACGTTTGTTCTAGTCTATTATAGCACGCAGGTTCTACTGAGTCAATAGGCCAACGGTCTACAACATCCTTCAATATTCAGTTCATCTCACGTTGGGATGTACAGGTTGGTTCGAGATTATGGGCGGTAGTCGTCGGGGGTCAGGCGATAAAGGGCAACACGCAGCATTCTTTCGTGCGGGAGGACGAGCACTCCATGCAGCAATGTCTGGCGGGCGCTTGAGCGGGAGTTGAGAGCGACTTGGGCACGCGCCAGTGCGAGAAATGCGTCGGCGTTCAACTGGTATTCTTCAGCCAACACGCCCACTTCCAGGGGGCCGCCGATCCGCAGAGCTTGAAGAAACTCAGATATGCTCGAACCCTGTTTTCCCTCAGCGGCAAGCGCCACCGCCCTATCGATGTGCATTCTATAAGCATCTTCGGGGCGCAGGAGGAGATTCGGCTCTCGTCTGCCCACCATCTGAGCGGTGATGACAGCCCTAGCGGCGGGTACCTTTAGTCTTTCGAATGGGAAATCGTCGTGCGGGTTCTCCCAGGTGCCAGCCGTACCCCTGCGATTTGTGAGTCGCAAAGCAGGAGGGAAAGCCCACTTGAAGCGCGGAGCCAAACTGCGTGCGATCAGGAGGCAGCCCAGCACCGCCAGCGCCGCAAGCAGTGCGAACCAGATGAGGTCGGGGCCTTCTACCTGGGAAACCGCAGGCCCGAATGCGGCTTCCGCAGGCGTGACCAGCTGTGGGCTTGTCGATGCTGAAGACTCGTCTGGCTGAGCGGCCTGTGAGGTGTCAGCGGCTTCGGAGACCGGCGGGGCCGCGGGCACAGCCGGGCCACCGCCCTTGGCCAGGGGTGCGGGAACAGGCAGGGCGGCAGCCGGGTTCGCCAGGATGCCGGAGACCACGCCGCTCTGGCTTACGGTCAGCACGGGATCGCTCGCGCCAGTTGGATCGGCGGCAAGCTTGGCAAAACCATAGTCGAGTATGTCGGCGCTGTCCTGCCACCAGTTCGGGTCGTTCAGCACCACAGCAACCAGGCGATGCCCACCCCTTGTGGCCGATGTTACCAGGCACAGCCCACAACCATCCGTCCAGCCGGTCTTGATGCCATCGGCTCCCTCGTAGCGGGTGAGCATTTCGTTCGTGTTGAGGAGGGCATGGCCCGGGGCCTCGTAATAGGTTTGCGAGACGATGTTGCTAAATTCCGGGATATGTAGCGCGTACCAGGCTATGCTCGCCAGGTCGTAGGCGGTCGAATAGTGACCTTCGGTATCGAGGCCGTGCGGATTGACAAAGTGAGTGTCGGTAAGGCCAAGCTGTTGGGCGCGCACATTCATCATGACCGCAAATCGCCCTATTGGGTCCGAACTATCGTCAGACGCGCCGGCGCCGATGGTTGAGCCGAGATGCCGCGCGATAACCATCGCAGCGTCGTTGCCGGAAGGTAAGAGCATCCCGTAAAGGAGATCTTTCAAAGTTTGCTGCTCGCCGCTCACTAACCCCATAGCGCTCTCGCCAACAATGTCGTCGGGGGTGGCGGTAGCCACATCGTCCAGGCTCCCATATTCGAGGGCCAGGATGGCGGTCATCATTTTGGTGAGGCTGGCTGGGGCCATGCGCTCGTGCTCGTTCTTGGCATAGAGAATGCGCCCGCCAGGGTAGTCAACTACGATGGCCGACACCGCCCCGATCCGAGGCCGACCATCCGTCTTTGCTTCCTGGGCACGCGCCACACCAGGCAAGAAGGCGCTCAGGGAGAGTACCAGAGTGGTGAGAAGGACGATTGGAGCCAGACGAGCGCGACGACGTACCATTAGGAAGCCTCCGATCAGGATAGTAAGACCCGGCTCGGCAACTGTTCGCCGTCCGGTCGCAAGAGTATAGCAGGGGCATTCCTGGTGCGGAAGCACTTTTCCACAGGATGTGGAAAGATGCTATGAGGGTTTATTTTCACTCAGATGTCGAGCGCTTCGTACATCGGCTGCAAGCACTCCATGATCTCGCAGAGCCTGCCGGCCACCGAGTAGACGCGGGCCTCGTCAAGGGGAAATAGAGGCACGGTCTCGTACAGGCGGGTCCAGCCTTTGTCCCATTCTTCGAGCCAGATTGTATCGCCTAGCGTGTCCTGGATTTCAAGCAGGTGCTTGCCGAAGGCATCATATATGATTCGGTTCCGAATCGCGCTCGATTCGAAGTGGAAGCCCAGTTCCAGTTGCAGTGTGCGCTCATGGACCCATATTTCGTAGTGCACCGAGCGGTCAACGCCCCACCAGAACTGGGCCAACCGCGAGCGTACAGACGACCTCAGCGGGTTGCCCGCACGCTCGAAATAGGCCGCGACCTCGCGCGCCACCGACGATATGAAACTGGTGGGAGTCATACTGCCCTGGCCTGAAATCATAGCTCTGGTAATGGCGGAAGTAGCAATCGAGGCACAAGTCGAGCAATTCTAAAGCAAGCCGTAATCCCGCAGCCTTTCTTCGTAGCGGGCTGTCACCCATTGGCGGTGCAAGCCGGTGTGGCCCTTGCACTGGTGGCGCGAGCAGACGACCTCAGCCTCACCACCCATGAGCGGGCGGAGTTTCTTCCGCAAGCGCTCAAGCTCCCAGTTTTCCCACCCGTCGAGGGCATGCCACCGGAGCAATCGCTCGGCGAGCCGTCTCAGGACGCCCGGACGGCTGTCGGGCAGGTTGCGGGGGGCAGCGCCTAAAGCGGCGGGCAAGTACTTGTCTGCCCAACTGTTCTGTTTGATCATAGAGGTGTAGATGCCATCGCCCGCAAGGGGGACCATTTGAGCAAGCTCGTGAGCGGTGAACAGGTCGCGCTGATCGAGGCTCAAACTATCGTCGGAGATGATGTAGTTCGGGCACAGGTCGTCACGAAAGAGGCGCGCAAACCGCACCAGCAGCACGATCAAGCGGCGAGCGATCCACACTCTGCCTTGCTCGGTTACTACCAGGAGATCGATGTCGGGCCGATCGGCGATATTGTTGACCGCCAGCGCGCCAGTGACCGCCACCATCCTCACGAACGGAAAACGAGCCATCAGCGCCGCGTAGCGGCGGGCGCGCCTCCAAACCCGCCTGGAGGCGCCCTCCCTGGTGGCCCTGGTCTTGAATACCTGCTCGCGACCGCGCAAGCAATAGAAACCGCCCTCCGACCTACTTACTTTGCTGCCGAGATCGGGACTCATGCCTAGTGTGCTCTCGATATCTTCACTGGTATAGTCGGTCTCGATCTGGTAGCGGGTTAGCTCGACAAGGTTCAGGGGGAAGTCGAACAGGTCTGAGTAGACGAGCGCGCGCAGCACGCTGTGTGCGATGTTCGCATCTGCTGAAGTGCGCCTCGCGCCGACTAACTCACTGGAAACCGTTTGCTGGACAATTTTCAAACGCGCCCACACTCCGACCAGGTGATAGTAGCTGCAACCTGTACCTACGGAGCGCGTTACATGCCTCAGGGGGCTACGGTTCGCCACGCGGCATTTCAAGTGCCTGCTTACCTATCAGACCCAACTGAACTTCCATTGGTGTGCCTGCGTCGGTCGGGTGCCACTCGAAGCGCGCTCTCTCGAAGTATTGTACAGTATACACTTTTCCGTCCGCGCTGCTAATCTCCGGCATCTCTTCTGAAATAGGATAACCGAAGGTTTCAAGCCCGCCTTGCTGCTGCCAATACTGGAGAAATGCTTCCTTGACGATGTGCCCGGTCTCGGCGAAGTACCAGCGTGTTGGCGTGTTTTCGACCGGTTCGGCGCGCGGCAGATTGCGCCCCTTCGTCACCCAAAGGCCGACCGAGGCGAGCATTACCTCATCCTTAGTGCCCGCGTTTTCCGGGTGGTACTCGAGGACCGCGCGCTCGAAGTATTGCACTTTGCGCTCCTGGCCGTCCAGGGGGTTATTCTCCACCAATTCTTCTGAAATGGGATAGCCGAGTTTGGCTACGCCTCCGTGCGTTTCCCAGAAGGACCTGAACGCGCCACCCAGGGTGTGGCCGCTCTCCAGGAAATAGAGCCTGTCGTTGCCCTCAGGTTTGGAGTTCAGGTCGAACAATATGTAATCACGGGAAAGCTTCGCGACGCCATAGGTTGTAATCAAGCCACGATAGTCGGGGTGCTTGCCGAGCCAGTCCTGGTCTACGCTGAGGAGGTAGGCGGCACCCTGGCGTTGAAGCTTCTGCACTTCCGGTAGGCTGAACTCATCGGTGCCCAGGGACCACCCGGTTCTTTGAGCGGCGTAGAACAGCTCAGGAGCGTGCGGCCCGGCGACGATCAGCTTGCTATCGGGGGGAAGTGCTGCGGCAACCTCCGCGCCGATGCCTGTGAGCACCTGTGAAATCTCGGTGGGCTGCATGCGGGCAAGGATCGTGGGCGTACCGCCGATTACAATCAGCGCGAGGATCGTCAGCATGCCGAAGTGACCCGCGGCAAGCCACCAGGCACGGCGTAAGCGGAGGCTCTGCGATTGGGACCGCTCTGCGACGCTCTTGCCGAGCGCGAGTTGGGCCTGCGGTCTTGAGGGGCGGTTACTGATGCGTTCTTCGGGAAGGTCGAGCAGCCAGGCGGTATGAGGCGAAATCGCGTAATCTGCATCGTGGTCGCGTGTTTGTTCGGTGATCGCCAGCCAAAGGCGCGCGGGGAGCGCACCAACCCATGCTGCTCCAATGCCTGCCAGCGCGCAGGCGGGCAGTATCAGGGGCAGGAGTACATCTTCGTGCCCAGGCAGACGTGACGCATCAAAGAGGGCATGGAGAGCGCCTCCCGCCAACCAGACGTGAAATAGAAGGGGGAGCGGGGGGCGAGCGCCATGCAGGACGCCGGCAGCCAACAGCAGGAGGCCCGCGATAGTCAATATACGCTCGACAAGTATGCCTACGATGAGGACATATGAACCGCCGTTGAATATCGCGCCCAGGGCGCCGACCAGGCCATCACCACTACTTTCAGAACTGAGGGCAAGCCCACCGGCGGCCTGCGAGATGGCCCACCAGAGAAGCGAGGAGGCCGCCAGCGCGCCTGCATAGATCGCCAATCGGCCACGGTTTGGTGAGTTGCTCCATATCTCCTGGAGGGCGGGTGCACCTGCATTCTTGCGGCGAATCGTCCTCACGGAGAGAGGCCCGGTATCGACGTTGGACCCTTGTGAGGGGGAGATGAAGAGATAGGCGGCAGGTATAGCGAGCCACAGAGCACCGGGATCAAGTAACCCATCGAGGGCGGCCACGGCCACTGCTGCCACAAAAGCGAGTGTTGTTCCCTGCGGGGCATCCTGCTTGACGGTTGAGCGCCAGCGAACCAGGGCTAAGATCGCTCCGGCCTGGGCCGCAAGCACCAGGGATGCAGGGGAATATTGCTGGCCGAGCACGATGCTCAGGGGCGCGACCGAATAGAGGAGCAGGGCATAGATCCCGGCGCGGGCTCCTGCGGTACGGCGCACCAGGGCGAACAGCCCGAACCCTGCCAGCAAACTGAATATGATCGAAATGAGACGGCCAGGCCACTGGCCATCGCCAAGAACGGACTCGAGGCCGGTTGCCATCCAGATGTATATCGGCAAAGTGGCGGCAGGCACAACGGGGCCCGTGCCCTCCCAGGGGGCGGGAGGCTGGAACAGCCGCACAGTCTGCAGAGAGGGACCGACGCTCCCTGCGAGCACGTTCACCTGTGCAGCGTAGGTAGCTTCGATGCCGGTCGGCGCGCCGACCGGCGGGGTGAAAAGCCCAAACAGGCGAAATACCACGAGAATTGCACCTACGAGGGACAGCGAAATTACCAACCTGGCGGACCAGGGCACTACCGCAGGCCTCAGGCGGCGAGGGATCGCGCGATTCCCGTCGCGCTTCAGGACCGCTGGAGCTTGAGGCAGAGCAGTTGGAGGACGCGCCGCGTTGGTTCCCCTACCTTGAGAGGAAGCGCTTCGCGCGCCACTGCGCCCGCTGTATCGCCGCCGAGCGGTACCAGGGTCAGTTGCTGCGCTATAAGTTGATAGGTCCAGGCTGTGGAGGCCTTCGATTCCGCTCATATGCCCGAATTGTGCTGCTTGTAATCGAGAGAAGTATCAAGAAAGTGTCCCCGGTTCCGAGGTAACTCAATGAGCAACCTTCCAGGGTATATAGTCTTGCACAAATGGACGTGCGCGACTCACTTTTCCACAGGCACAAGCTTGGCGTTCAAGATGGCGAAGCTGAGGCGACGCGGATCGGTGTTCAATCCCAACTCTGCAGGGCTGCTCGTACCGTCCGGGCTAACAAAGGTTAGAGTAGAGACTCCCTGTGGCAGCCCGAGCGGCCCACTGGTGGTAAAGGTTTGCAAGCCTGAGACGACTTGATCGACGACCAGCTGATCACCGTGGAAGATCTGCAACCTCCGTGGTGGCCCCAGGCCGCTTGCCTGGAATGTTAGGTAGGCGTCCATCTGTCGCGGAGAGTCGATCCTGAAGGTTGCCTTGTCACCCATCCAACGGAACGTGCCGTTGGGGCCGATTTCTCTTGGCTGCCAGTCGGCCCCGACACTCAGGTATGGGACCGTGTTCTGGGGAGCGGGAACGTTGTACACCTCAAGCTCATCATCCTCGTAGAAGGGCGTGGCATCCGCGCCGAGCACCATCTTGATCGCATCGCGGGAGGGTGTGACGTCCACAGGCGGGTCAATGCGGTGGGGCGCTCTGCTCTTGTAGAGTACGATGTACTTTGTATTGTATTGCTGGAATGCTGAGTACCACTGGTCCGGCCCGCTTTCGAACATGTCGCCGTGGCCGTCGAGGTAGGTTAGCTCCTGGTAGCCGGGAGTGCTCTCAAGGAAGGGGTGAGGGTATTCACGGCTGATGTAGCCGCCGAAGATGTGCTTCCCATGTACTGTCTGGAAGTACATCCGGTATGCCCCGTGCCAGAAATCGTCCTGGGGGGGCAACTCCAATATGGAGAAATCACCCTGTTCTTTGCCAAGCTCATAGAACCATGCCGGGACATCGGCTTTCAATTGCGGGTAGGGGATCGGCGCAAGCTCCAGCAGAATGAAGCCTAAAGTCCCTGCGCACAGCAGCGCGCCACGACGCTCTAGGTGCAATCTCGGCAACCACCGTGATAGGAGTACGCTCGTGCCGAAACCGGCAAGTACACCCAGGCAGAGAGTCAGGGGCATATCGAACCTGTCGGGGCTGCGGCTGATATTGAGAACGGGCAGGTCTCCCACCAGATTGTAGGGCATCGGGAATGGCAAGTTGATCTGCGCCCCATTGACCTGCAACACCGGACCCAACGCGAGAAGGAAGAAAAGGAGAGTGCAAGCGCCCCAGAACCATTTGCTGGGCAGCGCGACGGCCCTCGGGCTTGCGGTGGAGATTTCCGCTGTATGCGCTGGCGAGTCCGCGCCGGGAAGATCGCCTGTCGTTATGGCAGCGGATATTTCGGAGTTGTTCGAAGTTTGGCTTTGGAGGCGAGGCCGCAGCTTGCGCGTGGCGAAGAGGGCTACTCCCGCCAGGAAGAGAGCGGTGTAGGTAAAATAGACCTCGTAGCGGTCTGCACCGAAGGGCCAGTAGTCGCGGTTCAAGAAGAACTGGCCCCAGAGTTTGTGCCCGCGCATCGGCTCGAAGAAGGTGAGCAAATCCGCCGAATGCATCAAGGCTGCGTCGGCAGTCGGGAGCATCGAGTCGGTAGTTCTTAGCTCGCGAAGCATAGGAATAAGGATGGGGCTAACGATTATGAGGTATGAGGCGACCACCACAGCCCCGCGTAGCCATGGTTCGCCCACTCCCCTGAGCCATACACGACCTACTACAGGAGGAGATCCCTCCGTTGCCTGGTTCTCGTTTGGCTTGCGTCTCACTTGCTGCACGATAGACCTCAGCAGCAGGTAGAGCAAGACCAATCCGGCCAGCATGAGGCTGTACATGGTGTAGTACCAGTCGACCAGCGATACCAGCAGCAGAAATAGGGCCGCAGGCAGGGCGCGCCGCCAGGCCCAATTGAACCAATCGCGCCAGGTGTTTGACGGGATCGCAAAGACCGCTTTCAAGAAGAAAAGGAGGAAGAAGGGCACCCATTCCAGCGATACAAGTTGCAGGAGGCTACGCATTGTCGCCACGTGATAGGCGGAGTATGCAAACACCACACTGCCCACGAACGCGGCCCACTTGTTACCACATAAATAGTGAAATAAGAGGTACGCCCCCCACCCGCACGTGACAAACGAGAAGAGTATGACGATGTTATACGTAGTCTGGAGCGAAAATACCGTCATCAAGGGAATAGCCAGCAGGCCGTTGAACACATTGAGCGTGTGGTAGTAGAGACTGATCGGCGTGGGATACCAGATCATGTCGGTCACAAACGGATTGTGCCCGCCCAGCACGGCCTGCCCTGTCCACCACAGGTTCCAGAGGTTCTGATCGCGATCTTCGCGCATGAAACCCGGCACCGTCGTACCTGAGCCCGGTAGAAAATTAAGCACCAGGGGCCACGTGAAAAGGACCGAAAGCCCAAGATGCATGAGGAGCGCGCCAAGGTGCCAACCCCACCAGAGCGATTCGCGCTTTGTTGTGGACATATCAAGGATTCTATCAGAGCGAACAGCCACCTGCAAAGTTTGTCGCGCCCCGGCTCGGTAACGGGTGTGCGTATGTGATATAATGTGCCTTACTATCCGCATAGCATAAGAGCACAAGAACGGATATGATACTCCTCTACAACCCACGAGCCGCCGAATTCAGATGGCGGCTGCCCATTTCGGTAATGTCGCTTGCCGCCGTTTTTGAAGGCAAGTATGAATGGCGTATTGTCGACGGCAACCTCGACAAAGACGCGGGGAATACCCTGCTCTCGACAATAGAGCATCACCCTGAGATCAAATACCTGATGGTGACTGTGATGCCCGGGCCGCAGCTGACCAGAGCGGTGCCGCATACAAGGGCTATCAAAGCGAAATTCCCGCACATTACGGTCATATGGGGCGGTTATTTTCCATCATCGCACCCGGATGTGTGCCTGCGCGACCCCGCCATTGATTACGTGGTGCGCTCGCAAGGAGAGCTAACCATCCTTGAGTTGTTGGATATGCTGGAAAACGGCGGCTCTCCGGCTAACATCGACGGCCTTTCCTACCGTGATGGCGACACGATCAAGCACAATCGCAACAGAAAGCTTGTAGACCCAAACGAATTTCCGGTGCTCCCCTATGAGAAGGTAGAGGTCCATCGCTACGTCAAGCCGACCATGCTCGGGAATCGCACCCTCTCGTATCACTCAAGTTTAGGTTGCCCATTCACCTGCTCATTTTGCTCTGTCACCAAGAACTACTTCGGACGGTGGTTAGCCGAGAAGCCTGAGCGCACGATCAGCACGATCAGGGTGATGCACGAGCGCTACGGCATGAACGGGATCGAGTTCCACGACAGCAACTTCTTCACATCCGAGAAGCGAGTGGCGGCTTTCTCGGAGGGAATCAACGGACTTGGCATCGGTTGGTGGGGCGAGGGCACGATTGACACCATCATGCGTTACGACAACTCCACCTGGCGTGTCATGAGCGACGCCGGGTGCCGTATGATCTTCATGGGCGCGGAAAACGCCTCTGCCACCACTCTCAAATTCATGAACAAGGTGCTTGCTCCCGAAACGACACTGGCGATGGCTGAAAAGTCGCGGCGCTACAATATCATCCCTGAGTTCTCCTTCGTGCTTGGCAATCCGCCCGACCCGGATGCCGATATCGAGGAGAATATCAAGTTCATTTATACGATCAAGAAGATCAACCCCGCTTCTGAAATCATCCTCTACCTGTATACGCCGACGCCCGGTGACGACAAGATGTTCGCCGAAGCGCTAAAGGCAGGCTTCAAGTATCCCGAAACACTGGATGGGTGGCTGGCCCCCGAGTGGGCCACATTCTCACGCAGGCGCAACCCCCACACACCCTGGATTACGCAAAAGCATCTCGACCGACTCAATAACTTCGAGACGGTGCTTAATGCGCGCTACCCGACCGCTTCCGACCTCAAGATAAGGCCCTGGCACAGGCACGTGCTACAAACGCTCGGTAGCTGGCGCTACAGCACAAAGTTCTACTCGGTGCCCCTTGAACTCAAAGCAATGTTCAAATTCATTTCATACACGCAGCCCGAGCAGGCCGGCCTCTAAAAGTGTGTAGGTCAACGAGGCGGATTTTTACGCCTGCCGGCTTGTAATTTCACTCGTCACTCGTCAAAAACATGCGCCTGGCTCTTGTTATTCCCGGCTTCCAATCTGACGCCGAGGATTGGTGCATCCCGGTTTTCACCAACCTCGCCCGCGAATTAGCCGAGCAGATCGAGTTGCACGTATTCGCGCTCCGGTATCCGCACCGCCGGGAGGACTATATGATCGGGCGTGTGCACGTTCATGCGCTTGGCGGTGGTGCTTTCGGCCGGTTCCGCATCTTCGGCCTCAGCCTGGGCCGGTTGTGGGCCGATTTTCATGGTAAGATCGAGCAGGTGCATGCCTCTACACCTTTCGATGCCGTTATGGGCATCTGGGCAACCGAGTCTGGCTGGCTGGCCGTGCGGGCCGCCCGCGAGTTGGGCCTAGGGTCGCTTGTACACCTGGCGGGTGGGGAGGTCGTCTCCATCCCTTACGTGCCATACGGCAATCGTGGCTCGCGACTGGAAGGCGGGATGGTCGTCGATAGCCTGAACTACGCCGATATTGTTACCGTGCCCTCAGAGCCGATGGAGCGCGCCCTGCATCGTATGCCCGATATTGACAAAAAGCAGGTGCTTGCGAAGGTCAGGCGGTGGGCACCCGGCGTTGATACCGATCTCTTCTCACCCGAAGTAGCCGACAGACCGCCAAGCGGGCCGTTCACCTTCGTCACCGTCGGCTCGCTGCTGCCGATCAAGGGTCACAGATTGCTTATCCGCGCCCTTGGACGCTTGCGAACCAAGATGCGTTCGGACTTCAATGTACATCTGCGTATAGTGGGTAGCGGCCCAAAGCTGCGCGATATCGAGTTGGAGATCGAGTACCAAAGACTTCAGGGATATGTCACCTTCGATGGCGAGGTAACGCACGACCGCCTACCCGATATCTACCGGCAGGCGTCGGCCTTCTTACTCGGCTCCTTCCATGAGGCGGAATGTATGGCGCTCCTGGAAGCGATGTCGTGCGGCCTACCGTGGGTAGCGCCACCTGTAGGGGTTGTGCCGAACGTGGCACGCACCGATGCGGGCGAGACCCCCTCAGGCATGATTTTTGACAGCCGCAATCCCGGCCCTGTTGCCGCAACTTTGCGCTCCATGATCGAGTTGACGCCCGCCGAGCTCGCGCAATGGGGAGGCCAGGCACGCAACAGGGTGGTGCGCGACTATGAGATGAGGAAGCAAACCGAGCGCTTGTTGAGTATTGTTGGCGAGTTGACAGGCGATAGTTGAATTGTCTATCATAAGCTAATCCGTAACCTCCATCGTACTGACATGAGTGCGCTACGGCCTCGCGCACGATGGGAATTTACATGGCAGAAGTCCTCTTAGGACAATCATATTACTTGACGTTCGATCCAAAGGAGTGGGAGGGGATGAAGCCTTACCCCCCACTGGGTACGCTTTACGCCGCCTCATACATCCGCAATCGTGGCTACAATGTGGCCCTTTTTGATGCCATGCTCGCTGCTTCGGAAGAGGAGTGGGCGCAGGCGCTTGACCGCCATAAGCCACGCTTCGCCGTCATTTACGAGGACGGGTTCAACTACCTCTCAAAGATGTGCCTCACCCGCATGCGTGAGGCCGCCTTTGTCATGGCGCAGGAGGCCAAGCGCCGAGGCTGCACCGTCCTTATCTCCGGCTCGGACGCTACCGACCATAAGGAGAAGTACTTCGAGCATGGCGCGGACGCTATCATCATTGGAGAGGGCGAAATCACGCTCGCGGAGACGCTCGACGCACTCACAGGCAGGACCGACGCGGATCTCAAGAACATCCCCGGCCTGGCCGTGCCGGACAACCCGAATCCCCCCGCGCGCGGATTCGAGAAGCAGCTCGACCTCTTTCCGTTCCCCGCCTGGGACCTCGTTGACATCGACCGCTACAGGAAGGTCTGGCAAGAGCGCCATGGCTATTACTCGATGAACATGGTCACTACGCGTGGCTGCCCCTATCATTGCAATTGGTGCGCCAAACCGATTTACGGCCAACGGTATAATGTGCGCTCGCCCGAAAGCGTCGCCCAGGAATTGAAGTGGCTGAAAGACAATTTCTCGCCTGACCACATCTGGTTTGCGGATGATATATTTGGCCTTAAGCCCAACTGGATAGAGCGCTTCGCCGCTGAGGTCGAACGGTTGGACGCGGGAGTGCCCTTCAAATGCCTGTTGCGTGTAGACCTGATCAAGCCGCGCGTGCCTGAGGCGCTTCGACGCGCCGGGTGCGAAATCGTGTGGGTGGGAGCCGAATCCGGCTCGCAGAAGATACTCGATGCGATGGACAAGGGCACGACCGTCGAGCAGATTTACGCCGCCGCCCGCAATCTGCACGCCAACGGGATAAAGATCGCATTCTTCCTCCAGTTTGGGTATCCCGGCGAGGAAAGGAGCGACATCGAGCTTACCCTCAAGATGGTGCGCGATTGCAATCCCGACGACATAGGCATGTCAGTCTCCTATCCACTACCGGGCACCAAGTTCTTCGAAAACGTCAAAATGCAGCTTGGCGACAAACATAACTGGATCGATAGCGGCGATTTCGAGATGATGTACCACGGGCCTTATGGGTCTGACTTCTATCGCCAGTTACACCGCGTTTTGCACAAGGAATACCGCGCGCACAAGATCTGGCGGTCTTTGAGGGCACGCTCACATGGTGCCAACGAACACCGTCCAACCCGGCGCAGCGGACTACGCGCCACGGCCCACGACCTCGCCTTTATGATCTACAACTGGGCGTCTCTTCCCTCTGCCCGGCGCAAATTGAACCGTCTTGCGGTCAAGTCGAATCGATCCATTGGGCTTCTCCCCCAAATCATGACACCAGAAGCCGCCGCCAGCCCAACACCACAACAAGAGTAGGGCATCTCTGCCCTCCCTTTTTCTTCGCCTCCAATGGTTCGTCCGAATCCTTCAGACCTGATGGATATACTCCTCACACACGGCTACTTCCTACATGAAGACCCTCACGAGTTGAAGGTGATGAAGCCTTACCCACCGTTGGGGATCCTCTATATTTCATCTCATCTGAAGGCGCGAGGGTTCGACGTCGGCTTGTACGATACCACCTTCTCGACCATGGAGGAATGGCGCGCGTACATAGCCAAGACTCGCCCCCTGATCGTTGGTATTTACGCCAACTTGATGACAAAGCTTAACGTAATACCGATGATAGCGTGGTGCAAGCAAGCGGGTGCCGCTGTGATCGTGGGTGGCCCGGAGCCTCCTCACTACGCCGAGCAGTTCCTGGACCGGGGGGCAGATGTTGTGGTCACCGGCGAAGGCGAACATACTCTTGAAGAGCTTATTCCGGCGCTCAGTCGATTCGGGCCGCACGGCCTGCACGACATTGCCGGAGTTGTCTTCCGGGACGAAATGGGAGTAACGCACAAGAATCCGCCGCGAGGTCAGATAAAGAAGCTGGATGACCAGCCTTTCCCCGACCGCGAGTTGATCGACATTCAGCGATACGTAGACACGTGGCGAACCCACCAGGGCGTCGGTTCCGTTTCCCTCATAACTGCTCGCGGATGCCCTTATACCTGCAAGTGGTGCAGCCATTCGGTTTTCGGCAATACGCACCGCCGCCGCTCACCTGAAAACGTGTTGGCCGAGGTTGAGTTGCTGATCGAGCGCTATAAGCCGGACCAATTCTGGTATGCCGACGACGTATTCACGATCCACAGGGGCTGGACGTTGAAATACGCCCAGCTTCTTAAGGAGCGTGGAATAAAGATTCCGTTCGAGTGTATTTCGCGGGCCGATCGACTTGATACCGAAGTGATCGAGGCATTGGCCGGGATGGGATGTGACCGCCTCTGGATCGGCTCGGAGAGCGGCAGCCAGCAGGTCCTGGACGCGATGGACCGGAAGACGCGCGTAGAAGATGTACAGGCAAAGACGCATCTTTTGAGGAAAGCGGGTATCAAGACCGGCATGTTCATTATGCTTGGATACGAGGGAGAGGAGGTTTCCGATATCGAGGCCACGGTGGATCATCTCAAGAAAGCGGATCCGGACCTCTTTCTCACAACGGTGGCTTACCCGATCAAGGGCACTCCCTACTATCACGAGATCGAAAGTCGCGTAATTGAGACGCTTCCCTGGGACAACCGCACCGACCGCGACCTGACCGTGGCAGGACGCCACTCCAGGCGCTTCTACTCCTATGCCACGCGCTGGATGGTGAATGAAGTGGGCTTGCACAAGATGCGCCGCTCCCGCACCGGAAGCCTCCCCAGGCTGACCAAAGCATATATTAATTCGCGAATTGGCCGTTTGGGAATGAGGCTAACGCATCGCGAAGTGGAGAGCAATCCAGCAGGGCGCGGACAGCTTCACACCGAAAACATCGTGCCGTCTTAGTATCCGACTCGAGTTGTCAAGAGTCAATTTGCGTGCCCAAGCACGGATAGACTCAGCTTCAAGGACCCCGCTCACCACGTGAGGGCATTGCAAAATAGCCGAAGTTGGCAGCTTCGCCACCAACTTCGGCTATTTTAGCGCAGGATTTCGCGGACTTGACAGAGCCTCGGATTTCAGGGTGTTTCGTGCTTTGGGCGCTATCATAGATCCTGAGTAAGTGATCTAGGCGGCCCCAGACACCTGCACTTCCAGGTTCAACGGCTTGTTCCCGCGAATGAGCGTTAATTCCATCTTGCCTTCGGTGACGCCCTGCGATAGCGCCCTTCTCAGGGTCGCCGTGTCGGCCACAGGCTGGTCCGCGACAGCCAACAGCACGTCGCCGAGGCGCACCCCGGCCTTCGTGGCGGGACCATGCGGGTCGAGGCCGATCACTATTACTCCGGAAGTTACCTCGTAGCCGCCTTCGCCACGGCTGTTGATGCGCACCGGACGCACACCCACGCCCAGGTAGACACGCTTGCCCGCTCGAGCCAGCCAGTCAAGGGCGACATGACTCGGCACCGCCACCGACAGGTCGCCGCCGAAGATCATCGAGTTGACACCAACCACCTCTCCACGTGAGTTCAGCAACGGGCCGCCGGAGTTACCCGGAGCCAATCTGACATCAGAGCGTATGTAATCGGCGCTTCGCCCCGTCCGCACGCCCGTAATCTTGCCAAGACCACTGACGATGCCCATCGTGACAACGTCCTTGTGGCCCCACGGGTGGCCAACCGCGAAAACAAGCTCGCCGACCCGTAGATGCGATGAATCGCCAATCGGCAGGGCAGGCAGGTCTTTACCCTCCACTTCGAGGAGTGCAAGGTCGAGCGCAGGATTTTCGGCTGCAAGCCGCGTGTCGAACCGGCGTCCATCGTTCAAGTGTATCTGAGGGCGTCCACCGGTTCCGGCGACCACATGATAGTTGGTCATGATTTTTCCGTCGCCGCCCCAGATTATTCCAGCACCCGCTCCGCGTCCCCGACCTCGCACCTCTACCACGCCTGGGCGTGTACGCGCCACCAATTCTACTATCGCATCAGAGATCGACGGTATCGACGTGGCGGGTGCCTTGGACTGCTCCACAGTAGCTAGAGCCATTTCATTCATCCTTCTTCTAATTCATTAACAATGCGTCAGTAGTTCGTCCGCCGGCAATCGAGGGACTTACTACTCACGCTCACCGACCGTAATATCAAGGCTGCGAAGCTCGCCGCCCCGGATTACCTCTACAGGCACAGTTTTGCCCACTCGCTCCCCGGAGAGGAGTGCAAGTAACAGTTCGGCGTCCGTCACGGTTTTTCCGTCCAATCCAACCAGGATGTCGCCGATCAACAAGCCACCTTTGGAGGCAGGGCCATCTTCGTCAACATGGACTACCAGCAGCCCGCTCTCTTGCTTGCGCCCTGCGCGCTGATTTTCGCCCAGTTCCACGCCCTGGCTGGCGATCCCCAGGTAGCCCCGCTTGATAGTGCCGCTCTGCAAGAGCGCATCGGCCACACGCACAGCCAGGGCCGAAGGAATTACCACCGACGAATTGCCCAGGATGCCCGACGTCATGATGCCCAGCACCTCGCCATCTGTGCTCACCAACGGCCCGCCGGAAAAACCGGGATAGGGGCGAGCGTCGGTGGTCAGATACTGCTCAAGGAGCACACCTTCTCGCGTTCTCAGTGGCCCACCGACCGCGCTCACGATTCCGCTGCTGGCCATCGGCTGGCCGCTCGCCGGTCGCCCCACGGCCAGCACAAACTGGCCCACCTTCGCACCGTTGGCGGTAGCCGCCGCCTCCAGGCCCAGGCCCTCTACCTTCAACACGGCCAGATCTGTAATCGGGTCGCGACCCGCCAATTTCGCCTTGAAAGTCTTCCCCTCCGGGGTTTCGATCTCTGGATCATCGCGCTCAAGCACGTGCGCCGCAGTCAGTACAACATCGTCCTTCAAGACGATGCCCGACGCCGCCTGCCGTTCGCGTCCATTCACCAGCACTACAGACTTTCCTACCCGCTGGACGGCACCGGCCAACTGACTCGAAAAACTAGCCAGTGCGTCTGTCTTCTCTTCAGTCGCTTCCATTTTGCTCTCCATCCGTTTCAAACCATCTCTGTTGAATCGCCAATGGCGCGTGTCGGCTCGCCGCCCGCGCTCTCCTCTTTCTCGCCTTCGGCAGATTTATCAGCAGCGTCCTGTTCGGTTGTAGCGCTGTCTTCCGAAGACTTGCCTTCCGCAGGTCTCTTGAAGATCATATAGCTCGTCTCGGCGGGCCACAGTGGATGCACGCCGGCCAGTTCCCAACCGTCCTTGCCGAGGTGATCAAGCACTGTGCGCACAAAGGCGCTGCGGCGCTCGCCCCTCTCCATCATGATCTCCTGTCCCTCGATTGAAACGCGGCCACGGAAGTCCACGTAGGCCACTCTATATTCCCATTGTGCCATCTTTTCACCTCCGGCAAATCTTACGGCCCTGGCGGCGTAAATCCCCTGACGCCGCCAGGGCCGTCTGCTCTAATTATGCAGAGGCCCGAGGGCAAATGCTTCTACCTTCGGGCCTAATTCTCCTCTATCGCCTGGCTAGTAGTCTGTCAAGCCTAATCTGCTAGGTAGCAGCAACGGCAGCTCAGTCGTAACGCTCCTACCAAATGCCGCTTGACAGACTACTAGTTTGTCTTTGGCTATCAGTCAAACAAAAGCCCCAATTCCCTGGCTCGCGCCACTGCCGCGCCGCGCCCGCGCCCCTGCACACCCAACTTCTGGTATATCTGTGCCAGGTGAAACTTCACAGTGCCAACCCCCAGGTTCATCCTGCCTGCGATCTCCTTGTTCGATAGACCTGCTGCCAACAGACTTAGCGTGGTCTCCTCCTGGGGCGTAAGCCTCTCGTATACAGCCTCCACGCGATCTGCCTGGGTTCCCGCTCAACTCCTTCCGGGCTGTGCTCCAGTCTCGCCGTAGGGCACGCTCAGTTCAAGTCTCAAACCATATCCCCTGCCCGATGATAGGGACAAGGTGCCGCCGAGCATGCCAATGTCGGCGTAGCAAGAGAAGATGGCTCGCTCTGTTGCCGCCCGGCTGCCGGCATCCAGGGTTCCATCATGCTCCACGCGAACATTGAGTGCTTCATCGCTGTAGGAAAGCTCAAGAGCAGCGTGGTGTAGCTCGCGCGCCGAGCGCGCCGATGCGACAACAGCACCAACCGTATCGGCAAGAATTTCTCGGCCACGCCCGCCGACTTCGGAGGGCCGCCCCAGCAGGCGCAGGTCCAGGTCAACCTCCCGCTCGTCGGCCAGTGACCTGACCCCAGCCCACAATTCGGTAACAAGCTCTGAGATGGCGATACCTGTTGCCATGCCTATCCTCGGCGCTTCTCACGACTGGCTAGCAAATGGTCATAAAAGAGGTACTGCTGAGCCCAACCGGCCTTTTGAAAGTGCGTGTGATAAAAGTTCAGCACCTGAGCATATCCCGCCGCGGTGGGCGTTTTGCTCCTCAATTGAGGCAGGTAGCGTTCACGCGTAAGTTGCCACACATGCGTATCGACGGGCACCGCCTGATCCTTCGCCATCGCAAAGAGGCACACGCAATCCGCGATCTTGGGGCCGACCCCATCTAATCGCTGTAACTCTCCGCGCGCCGTGGCATAATCCATCTTGCCAACTTCGTCCAGCCAACCCGACGGCTTGGAGGCAACCTGCGCGGCCACCTTGACGAGGTTGCCTGCCCGCCACTCCAGGCCGGTCTTCTCGCTTACCTCGTAGGGATCGAGGCCCGCTATCACGCCAGCCTCTGGGAATCCATATGTCAACGGCTTGCCATCCGGCCCATTTATAGGCTTACCCCAGGTGCGGGCGATGATTGCTATTGCTTTCATGATCCTGGGAATAAAGTTGGCCGTGGAGCACATGAAGGAAAGGAGACACTCCTCCGGGTCCTGCCGGACGATTCGTAGCCCATTGAACCGGTCGGCCAGCGATCCCAGGTAAGGATCGGCCTCGCGCCACGAATCGTACACGTTTTCGAGGTCAACATCCAGCCTGAAAAAGCGCTCGATGAGGCCGCGATCAAGCTCGCCCGGATACGTGAAGAATTCAAACCTATCGACATCACGGGAGGCCACTCCCACTTTGCGTATCCGGATCATGCGGTTGCCCGTTACGACGTCCCACCAACCGTCGGGCGTCTGGCGCCATCGGAACATCTGGCCGTTGCTCAGAGTGTATTCAAGGTGCAACAACCCGTCCGGGTACTCGAGAGTGCCCGCCCGTTCTGCATCGTTCAGGCTCATGCTACTTCTCCTGATCACTTTATATCACAACCGGCAACGTTTTGGCCCAACCCCTGTCCAGATGATATAATGAGGTCGACCGGGTAGCGAATCAGAAGAACCTTAAATTGGAGTCATATACCGTGAACCTGGAAATGCCTAATGCAGGAGGACCGGCGGTGAGCGTCCACACCAGCCATATGAAAGTTGCAGACATACGCGACATGCTGAACAAGGAACGATACGAGGCGCTTGATGTGCGCGACCCCATCGCAATCGCGCAAGCAGCGGAGCGTTACAACGTGCTGGATGCAGTACTGGCAAGCTTGCCGACCGACGAGATGATGGACCTCTATAGGCCTCTCCTGTCGGTTTCGCAGGCAGCCAAGCTCCTTGGTTATAAGCCAAAGGAAGTGCGCCGCCTTCTAGGACAGGGTAAGATTTCAGGGAAGAAAGTTGGTAACGAGTGGCGGGTGCCTCTCAAGGCGGTTCTCTAGAGCCTGTAATGAAATATGGGCAGTAAGTAATGGTTTGGACGAAACGATGCGCCGTTAGAGCCGAATCGCATGTTCGGCAGCCGTCTGTTCAGCGTGCTCGCCGGGTGTATAGCTGATCTCATTATTGACAAGGCCACTTCCACCGTATCCCCTCTCATCGGATGTATCCACAGGAGATTTGTTATAATAGCCCTATGTACAAAAGAGATATTTCCAGCGGTGTAGTGCACGAAGTTCCAGAGGATTTACGGAATGCTTTGACTTCTGACCCGCAAGCGCTTGCAGTATGGGAGAGTCTTACGCCCCTAGCACGCAATGAATGGATCTGCTGGACGATCTCCGTTAAGAAGCCGGAAACCAGAAGAGAGCATGTTGAAAGGGTGTGCTCAGAGCTTAAGGAGGGAATGCGCCGGCCATGTTGTTGGTATGGCTGTATTCACCGGACAGATAAGGCAGTTAGTCCTTCAATACAGGCAGTGGTGCTTGATAGACAATCTAAGCGCAAATAGCGTGTTTGCCGCCAAAAAGTGCACAACAGACTCCAGACTCTCGATAGATCACCCTCACCGGAGCGTAACGGAGGTCAAGAACATGGCAATTGACGAACAAGCCCCATCAGTGGCGAAGGGCACAGGCGAGCAATTCGTCTCGGAGCGCACAAACGGCGTGCCGCCGTCAGGTATACGCAAGTTCTTCGACATCGTCGCGACCATGAAGGATGTTATCTCACTCGGCATTGGCGAACCTGACTTCGTAACACCCGAACCAATCCTGAATGCGGGTATTGAGTCGCTCCGGGCCGGACACACTTCGTACACATCCAATTCGGGCATCCTTGAGTTGCGCCAGCTTCTCTCAAGCCATCTGGAGCGCCGTTACGGAGTCAGATATGACGCGGAGAGGGATCTGCTGATCACAGTGGGCGTTAGCGAGGCCCTTCTGCTTGCCCTCATGTCGTCTCTCGAGCCGGGAAGCGAAGTGATCGTGCCGGAGCCATGCTTCGTAGCCTACCAGCCCACAGTCACTTTCGCGGGCGGAGTGCCCGTGCCCGTGCCAACCTACGTCAGCCAGAACTTCCAGGTCACCGTAGATGACCTGGAGAGGGCACGTACGCCTCGCACCCGCGCATTATTGCTCGGTTACCCTAACAATCCCACAGGAGCCGTCCTGGAGCGTTCCAGGCTGCTTGAGATCGCAGAGTGGGCGACCCAACATAACCTGTTGGTTGTCTCCGACGAGATCTACGACCGGCTGGTCTACGGCATCGACCATACGTGCGTGGCATCACTGCCCGGCATGTGGGACAGGACGATCCTCCTGGGAGGTTTTTCCAAGTCGCACGCCATGACGGGCTGGCGCATTGGATACGCTGCCGCGCCACCGGCCCTCCTGGCCGCGATGAGAAAGGTCCACCAGTACATTATCATGTCGGCCCCTACGACGGGTCAGGAAGCGGCCATCGAGGCCCTCAAGTCGGGGGAGCCGTACGTGGAGGCGATGCGCAACGAGTACGACCGCCGCAGGAGGCTGATCGTGGACGGCTTAAATCGCCTGGGGCTGGCATGCTTCGAGCCGCGCGGCGCATTCTACGCTTTCCCTTCTATTGAGAGCACCGGCCTCAGCGATGAGGAGTTTTCGGAGCAACTCTTGATGGAGGAGAAAGTGGCTGTCGTGCCAGGCTCAGCATTCGGCAAGTCCGGCGCGGGCCATGTGCGGGCCTCTTACGCTACCGCATACGAGAGGATCGAGGAAGCCCTGAACCGTATTGAGCGCTTCCTGGGCAAACTGAAGTAGCTTTCGGCTACGGCATGCCCAGCACAAGCAATTCGAGGGCTAACCTGGGATTCACATTCTCCAAGAGCTGCCGCCGTGTGTCTTGAACCAGGGCAATCGCGTCGAGGGCCGACCTGGTGCTATACTTGCGCGCCAGTGACTTGAGCACGTCCAATTGGTCTACATTGGTGACAAGTTCCGGAGCAGACTGCGTTGCAATCACATCCCTCCACCAGGTTTCCCAGTGTTGCAGCAACTCATAGACCTCCGACCGTGCATCGGTGAAGAGCCTGGCATATTGAGCAGCAGAGTTCACCCTGTCGTTGATGTGCGCCGCAGAGAGGACGCTCAATTCCTGTAAAGCCCTCCGACGCCTCTCCAATGCGTCGCCATCGGAAAGTAACGATACAGCATAACCAAGTCGCCCGCCCGATAGCGCCGCGCCCAATTGAGCGCGCTCGTGATCAACCTCCCAATAGCTTTTAAGCGCGCCAGCCACCTGGGCACGCGACATCTCTCTGAGCGGCACCACGAAGCAACGCGAGGCAATGGTTGGCAGTACCGAGACCTCGTCGGGTGCCAGGACGACGATGACCGTGTGTGCAGGCGGTTCCTCGAGCGTCTTTAGGAGGCAGTTGGAAGCCTCCTCATTCATCCGCTCTGCATCGCCAATCATGTAGACTTTCCAACGCCCCAGGTAAGGGGTGAGGCCCACTGTGGACTGCATCTCTCTAATTGACTCTATGCGCAGTTCCTTCGCCGGAGCGCCCTTCGCCTTGCCGCCTGTCTCTCCCATGGCCTGCGCCTGGGTTTGAAGATTAGTCTCTATGAGGTCCGGATGCGCCCAGCGTAAAAGGCGACTGCACGACGGACAGATCCCGCACGGCCGGTCAGGATACTCCTGTCCTTGCGCCGGCTCCGCCTGGCAGTTGAGCGTCATAGCAAATGCCAACGCCAGCGTGCGCTTGCCGATACCCTCAGGGCCGGTGAATAAGTAAGCGTGCGAAATCCTGTTCATCCTCAACCCGGCGCGGAGGGTCCCCACAGCGCGTTCTTGACCCAGGACGGGCCAACCGGAGGATTGTGGCTCGAATACCAGTCGTGAAATGCTGTCCACTATCGCACCCTTCCCGCCGGCATCTAGGCCTTGCGCCCCGCCGAGGTCGGCCTGGTCCTCTCCGGTTTCGCGGAGGCGGGTATCGATACAGGGGCAAGGATATTGTTGAGCTTGCGGCGGTCGTCACTCGTCAGGATTGAGCGCACGTCCACCGAGCCGTCGCGCTCCTCCTCCATGCTCAGTTCCAGGTCACGCAGCGCCAGCCGAAGCTCGTTCACCGGTGCGGCTCCATATGTGCACCCGTTCACTTCCACATCGGGGTTGCGTGTAAAAAGCACAAGGCCCTTGACCGCCACTTCAGGTTTCCCGACGCTATCCACCAGGGTGCGGGCCGCTGCCACCATCGGGTCAAGCTCCAGACTGGGATTGCCCACGGCCGGCTTGGAACCGGTTATCCTGTCAATAATGTTGGATTGCGCCTTCCACCTGTCGCCCTTCTCGCTGCCGGTGCAAGTCACCGGGCCAAGCGCGTCACTGGTGGTCATGACAAGAACCCCCGCAGGCATTATGAAAAGGTGGCGCACCCACACATCGCCTACGCGCGGGTAGTGGTGTAAGCTATACTTGTTGCTGAGGCCCTTTACTTCAGCGTTTATCAGGGCATCGGCCTGCGGACCGCTACCGAGCCGGCGCTCCGCAGAGCGCGCCGACATCCAGATCGGCACGCCTACCAGCAAGAACGGATAGGCCAGGAAAATCAAGTACTGGGTTTCAGGGCTGAACGATGCAAATGACAACACAAACGAAACAAAGAAAAGCCCGATGCCGATGAATTGCCGCCGCCTGATCTTGCGGCGCTCTTCCTTCATATAGTCTTCGTGGATAAATATGTTCATTGGCTCCTCGCCGTCCCCCGGTCTTGCTTGCCCGCATGGCGAGGGCCGTGTTAAGATAGACGTCGTGATCGAGTTTATCACATGGAACGCGCCCGTTCAAGACGCGCAGCGCTCAGGCGAACTACAACCCGACCTGAGCATTGTTATCGTTAGCTGGAATGTGCGCGAGCATTTGCTGAACTGCCTGCATTCCATATTCTCTCTGTCCGTCCGCGAAGACCTCTCGGTTGAGGTCATTGTCGTTGACAACGCTTCCACCGACGGCTCCCGTGACGCTGTATGCGCATTCCCGGCGACAGTCATTGCAAATAAGGAGAATCAGGGGTACGGGCGAGCCAACAACGCAGGTTTGCGCGCCGCACATGGCCGCTATTTGATGGTGCTGAACCCAGACACCATCCTCCAGCCCGGCTCCCTCAAGGCACTGCTCGTATTCGCGGACTCGCGACCGCAGGCCGCTATCGTCGCGCCACGCCTGCTGAGCCCGGATGGCGCGGTGCAAACCGCCGCCTTCCGCTTTCCCACGCTGCCAATGGCTCTGATCGATCTCTTTCCCCCTCCGCGCTTCCTGCCAGGGCGGTTGCGCCTGCGCATCCTCAACTCCTGGTTCAATGGCCGCTATCGCGACGAACCTGATCGGATCTACCCATTCAAGATCGAACACCCATTAGGCGCTGCTTTCCTCCTTCGAAGAGACGCATACGAGCAGTGCGGCGGCTTCGACGAGTTGATCTTCATGTATTCGGAAGAGATAGACCTCGCGTTCAGGTATGCCGATTGCGGGTGGGAGTGCTGGCAGGTTCCCGGCTCGAAGATCGTCCACCTGGGCGGCCAGAGTACCAGGCAACTTCCCGACGCCATGTTTGTCGAGCTTTGGCGCTCTCGCCTTCGCATGTTCGACCGCTATCGCCCCCCACTCTCAAGGTTTCTCCTGCGATCCCTGGTGGCAGTTGCCATGCTGAGAGACTTAGGTGTTGCCAGGCTAAATATGATGAGTTCCCGGAATCGCCCCGAGGTCGGCGATCTCCGGCGAAGGGCCAAAGCGGTCCTCAGGTTAGTCACAAAGCGATGACCAGGGACCGCTCGCCTTTGACGATAATAGCGCTGGCATGGCGCGAAGCCGACGACCTTGAGCCATGTTTCACGAGCGTTGCACCACTCATCGAACGGATTTTGGCTCGCACATTGATCGTGCTGGACCTTGAGGCCGACGAGGCCACCGTTGCCGCCGCAAATCGCGCCGCTGAACGCATAGTCACAAATAGATTCGAGAATTTCTCGAAGCATCGTAACTTCGCTTTGTCCTGCGCCGATACAGAATGGGTCTTTTTCATCGATGCCGACGAGCGAGCCACGCCGTCGCTCTGCAATGAGATTATCGAGGTGATCAGCCGCGATGAGTGCGGGATGTGGCGCGTGCCGAGGCGCAATGTCTTTTTCGGCACAGAAGTGCGCCATGCCGGGTGGTGGCCCGACTATCAACTACGCCTCTTCAAGCGCGCAGGCGTTCACTACGACGAAACGCGCCAGGTGCACGAGATACCGGTAGCAGATCGTAGTATCTGCACGCTGCTCAACCCACTCATACACTATAACTACCGCTCCTGGGGACAATTCGTCGAAAAACAACGGGCCTACGCGCCGCTCGAAGCCCAGGCGCTTCACGCCGAAGGGACCAGCGCCAGGCTCAGAAGCCTGGTCGGTCAGCCTCTGCGTGAATTCTGGCGCAGATTCGTCCAGTATGAAGGGTGGAAGGACGGGCTGCTTGGGCTTGCCCTTTCGCTAGCTATGGCGATCTACAGGTTTCAGGTCTGCCGGAAGCTGCGTGCGCTTGACCGCTCCTGAGCATGACATTTTCCACAGGTTTTCCACACGGGCTCTTACTTGTTGACAACGTGGTATTCCAGGCGTATATTTGCCTCTGTCGAGTGCTCCAGCGTCGAGCCATGTTTGGGGGAGACCCCACCGTAGGGGCAGCGAAACCGATCTGGTGGTTAGCGAGTGGCACACTAGCACGGGAAGGTCCTGGCACCGCAACTCAACTTGGCTGAAAGTATCGTCGAACAGTTCGCAGGTACGTTGTCCTCGAGCGGCGAACAGGCGTCCGGTTCAGCGTTATTTTCAGGCGAGAAGTGGTGCGATACCATTCGCCCTACCGCGCTCGGGAAACCGCACAACCATTTTTCGATAGCAGGTCAGGATTACCGGAAGGTCATCTGTCCATCGAAAACGGCAGATACAGAAGCAGAACCAGCATCAACCAAGATACGCTTCCTTAAGATTGCCGCAGACGACCGGAACCAGAACGCTGCTCCATCGCATTGCTTGATCCGGTAGCATAAGGCAAAAAAAGAGGGCCCGCTTTGCAGGCCCTCTACTTCCGTTTTGGTGACAGGCTAGTCTTCCTTGCTTGTTTGCTCCCCCCTCGGAAATCTGATTCTCAGCCAGCTAAAGAGCGCAAGCCCAAGCACCGCCGCGAAGAAACCCACAACCAGGAGCGAAGCGATACTCAAGCTCTGCGGAGCGCCGTTGTCCACCGAATAGGTGTGCATCGAGTCGATCCCGAACCACGCAGTCAGGTAGTTTACTCCCAGGAATGTAATCAGCACCACGATGAAACCTATCAGCGACAACCAGGCCATCGATAGACCGCGCACGCCGCGCTGAACCCGCACGTGCAAATAGGCCGCGTATGTGAGCCACGTCACCAGTGCCCAGGTCTCTTTGGGGTCCCAGCTCCAGGCCTTTGTCCAGGCCTCCTGCGCCCAGATCGCGCCCGTAACCAGCACCAGCGTCATGAATGGAAAGCCCACGGCCACCGCCCTGAACATGAACTCTTCAATGGCCGCTGTCGAGGGAAGCGAATCGGCCATGCGGCCCTTGAAGTAGGTCTTCGCGAGGAACGTGAGGCCGGCGCCGGCCGCGGTCGCGAACGAGCTATACGAGATGATAGCCATTGACACATGAATCATGAGCCAGTAGGACCGGAGCGCCGGAACCAGGGGCACAGACTCCTTCAAGCTGGCATCGATGAACCACAGCGCATAGCTTTGGAGGCAAAAGATCAGCAGTACGATGAACGCACCCGCAGCCCTCACCCTCAGCACACCCTCGAAAAGAATCAGGTAAATAGTGGTCGTGCCCCACACCAGCATGGTTGTGATCTCATAGAGTGTCACATAGGGCGCATGTCCCGCCGCGATCCAGCGCAAGATCAGCGCCGTCGTCAGTGAAACCCATGCGAAGGCCACCAAACCGAAGCCTATCCAGCCGAGCGCGGGCGCATATTGCTTCCTCCCAAGCGACTTGTCACCCGAGCTTATGATGACATCGACTGTGCCTCCTCCCACACCGGCACCCGCCAGCGCCATGCCGCCCGCAGGCACGCGCACTGCCCGCGCCTCCCTCGTCAACAGGTGAACTGCGTAGAAAAGGAAGGCCAGCAAGTAGCAAACATAGGCCAAAGAAGTTAGGGTTGCCTCGTTAAATCCCAGCGTCTGATCTTCAAATCCCATAATCTACCTCCTGAGCCTGGTCTTAATCAATATCAAGTCTCACGCGCCAGCGCTTCCTTGATCCTCAAAGCTAGCTTCTCGAAATCTCGCTCGAACGCCACTTTGTTCTTCTCTGCAAGCCCGCCAACAGCTATATTGATGGTGCCCGCCCCGTTTGGGTCCGGAGATATCTTGGCCCAACACCTGGTAAACGTAGTATAGAGTGATATTGTAAAGCCCAGCGCCATGATTGCAAAGAAGAGGCCCACGTAGCCCAAACCTGGGTCCTGAGCCACTTCTAAGATTGTTGCGGTACCCTGCCGGAAGTCGAATCTGTACTGCTCAAAGCCGGGCAGCATCAGCGGCCCCGTGCGCGGGAGGAAGGCGTCATAGATCGGCGTGCCAAACTCCTGATCGACATAGGCTTTGGCATAAGCAGGGGGATTCTCGCCCGGCCCTCGGGCCACATTGTCGTAATATGTAAGCTCTAGAGTTAGGGTGTGGTCGGGCCCGCGAAACTGCACGTAGTCAAGCGGCAGGTTGTCGCTGCTTGTGAACTCGAAATCAAGCATCGATTCTCCGCTTGCCGTGGTGTCTGTTACGGGCCCGCTCGCCCCCATTTTGTTTAGGGGAAGAGGCGCTCCGGTCGCGTCTTCCCCTCGCACGTAAAGAACAGGCATATAGCTGACCAGGAAGAAGTTGATGCCTTTGTACTTCAGCGGGTCGTTGACAATTATGGTCTTGGTGAGGACCTGGGTTCCACCTTCAAATACCGCTAGAGTGTTCTTGTACTCCTGGATCGATTGGGTGCCCGGATAGTAATCGATCTGCCAGCCTATGTTTGCCACGCTGAAATCAGTGTCGTGTCCTACGTTGACCGGTACGCCGGGGTTGAATAGCAGCGACGGCTCGCGCCAACCGAAATGAGTTATGAAGGCCGCCGTGAGGATCAGCATGACGAGCGCGGCGTGGCTTACAAATGTCACCAGCTTGGACCAGCGGTCCCGGTCGCCATATAGAAAGAGGGTCGAGCCGTCCGCCGATTGCTCGGTTATAACGCGATACCTGCCCTTACGAAGGGCACTCTTCAGCGCCTGCTCGGCACGCTCCTGCGGCACGGGTACGGAACGGAACTGGGCACGCTCGGTGAGTCCGGCGAGGAAACCATCGCTAGCTTTCACCATCGGCTTGCCGATCAGCCTCATGGTCGGCTGCCACCTGTTAAGCGTGCAAATGACGATCCCGAACACCACCAGCACCACCAGCATCCGGAAAGGGAGCGAATTGTAAATGTCGAAGAAGCCTGCCCAGTGCATGATCCCGGTCAGGTCTCCGTACCGCCCCCTGGCCTCATCCAGAAACTGGTTGAGCGCCTCCGTGGAATCCTGCGTGCCCGGTTGAACCTGCGGGATTATCGTGCCAAGCATTGCAACAAATGCGAGGGCCACATTCAGAACCACCGCGAACTTGACAGAGCAAAAGATCACCCACACGGCCTCGATCAGGTCGCGCTGGGGACGCTTTCGCGCATCGTCCGCGACCTGTGGCGCGGCGATGCTTCTAGCCGGTGGGTTGGCTCCCTTTCGTGCGGGCGCAACTCGTTGTGCCATACCGGGTCCTTTTGCTACTCACACTGATAGCCCGTGACGTCGCTCACAGGCCGCCCTGCGATCTTACCATCAGCATCATTACCGATCAAGACGGCTATCATGAAAATTGCCTTAATTCACCTTACGTCGTAAAACGGGCGTCACTCCCTGCCACAGCAAGACTCACTTGCGGCGCACTGGCGTCGGTGTCCGGGTGGCCTTCGGCTCGGAGGTCGGCGTGGGCGCATCAAACCCGAGGAATTGATCCAGCATGGGTTGTGCCGCGTCCCAATCGAGCTTCAAACCCTCGCTTCCGTCGGGCAGGTAGGTACCCGTTACCAACGCCCCATCAATGGATGATGTAATTATGGAGGAGGCCGACAGTTCGAACCCCAGTTGTGCAAGCCCTAGTTGCTGATCCCATGTAATATTGGTTTCCACCATGCCGCCCAGTTGCCCAAGAATCGAGGGAGCAGAAGGAAGCATTTCGAGCGACAGCGCCTTCTGGCGTATCGCCATTATTACCTGCAATTGCCGCTTGCTGCGGGCGAAGTCGTTGTCGGCGTGCCTGGTGCGCGCATATCTTAGCGCAGTCTTACCGTCCATGTGCTGCCAGCCCTCATCGAAGTGCAGGTGCAGCGTGCCATAGGGATCGCCTTCGTCGTCCGATGGGTAATCGTAGTCGTCCATCGTGTAAGGCACATCCACGTCGATCCCGCCTACGGTGTCAACGATCGTGCGGAATCCTTCGAAATTGAGCGTCACATAGTAGTCAATCGGCACGTTGAAAAACTTGCTCAACGTTCGCAGCGAGAGTGCAGGCCCGCCACCCGGTTCCTTGTAATACTCGCCAAACAGATAGGCAGCGTTGACCTTGTTCGAGCCATACCCGGGAATGTCAACTACCAGGTCGCGAGGCACCGACATAAGCCGCACCGTCCGTGAGATCACGTCCACGTTTACCAGCACAATTGAGTCGCTTCTAGCATAATGATCTGTGTCTTGGGGACGTTTGTCAGTGCCCATGACCAGTATATTGAACCGGCCCGCAGGCAATTCCCTGACATGGTCGGGTGTCGGAGATGGCCTCGTAGTGGGCGTTGGCTGACCGGGCAATGCGGTCGGTGGTGGCGGAAGCACTTCCACAACCGCCGTAGGAGTCGGGGGAAGGGGTACAAATATCTGGTTTTGTAATTTGACCACGAGGAAAACCGCATAGGCCCCGACGACGAGAGCGATTAGCGTCAGAAGACCAAGTGTCCAGCGCGCAACCCGCCCCGCAGTCCAGGGCTTACGCACGCGAGTGCTCGCATCATTTGCGGGTCGCCCTGCTTCAGCCAACCCACCCACTGCCACTGGCAGCGTGGCTTCGCCCCCCGTCATAGCGAGAGCGCTTCCACCGGCCTGCGCAAGAGACTCGTGTGCAACCTCGCTCACCTGAGAGGGCGCAATTGCTCGCGCACCTTCGGCTGCGGGCACCTTCGTCGTTTTGCTTTTGCGCCTTGGTTGGCTATTCGCGGTTTGCCCGACATAGCGGACCTTCTGCGCGTTTTTTTGCCTGCGCTTCTGTGGCATGCTGATTACTATACAGGAAATCGGCCCACACGCTCAAGGTGTGGGATATGGGGGAATGGGACTCGGGTTACACACGGGCGTGGTGCAAGCCCGCGCTTCGCCGTGGCGATGGTGCTCGGGCAGGGCTATCCCCGCCTGAAGATGCGGCGCATCTGCCGAGCAGGCATACTTCTAAGAAGCTTGACCCGCAATCTATCGTAGGCTGTGCCCACGGTCTTCCGCTCGGACGTATCAAGGCGGTCTCTACCAAATCGCTCGCGCACGTAAGCCCGGGCAATTGTCCGCGCGAACAGCGACGTGCCAGGAACCTCGCGAGATAGCGACTCGCTAAACTCATACGGAGTTTGATGGGGCGCAGGCCCTGCCCGCAGCAACCTGGACCAGAACAGCATCCGATAGTAGTAGAAGCGCGCGGTGCCCGGCCTCCTGCGGCGTCCCAACGGTGATTGAGGGAGGAATAGGAATAGTCCCACTCCCAGCATCACCGCCACGGCGGCCACCCATGCCCACGGATTTCCGGTTAAGTCGACGCCACCGGTGGTCGTGTCTGTCGCACTTGGTGGCACCACTCCTGGGTCATGGTCCCTATCCTGGAGGGGCGTTGGCGTCATCGCCGGTCCGGAATCCTTAGTCGGGGCTGGCGTCGGCTCCTGAGCGGTCAGGCCCGGCACGATAACAGCTTGCGACGGCGTAGGCTCGAACTCGATCCAGCCGTAAGAAGGGAAATACACCTCAGGCCACGAATGGGCAGAGGACTCGCGTATCGTGTAAATGCCCGTATTCGGGTCGAATTCACCCGGCGCGTAGCCTCCGGCCAGTCGAGCGGGCACGCCAACTTCCCTGAGCATGATCACCATCGCGCTTGCGTAATACTCGCAATACCCTTCTTTCGCATCGAAGAGGAACCAGCTAACGCGGTCGGTTCCGTTTGGAGGTGGGGTAATGTTGGTGCTGTATGTGTAGTTTGTACGCAGATAGGTCTCGATAGCTTTCGCCTTATCGTAAGCTGTCGAAGCACCGGCCTCCTGCACTATTCTCTCGGCCAGGTTTTGCACGCGCTTTGGAACCACAGCCGGTATGGACATGTAGCGGTCCACAAGCCAGTCTGGATAGTTCGGCCTGTCAGCCCGCAACTCCGCTTCAGTCGCGTCGGACACCATCGACACAGCGCTGTACTCATCACTGGGTTGCAACTGCTCCGGGCCCTGATCTCCCTTGGCTTGCACGCTCGACAGGTCTTCATACACAGAGACTTCGCCGCTGGCCCTGAGCTCAAGAATGTAATCAGGAGCGGGTGTAAGGTCGAGGGTAACATCAATCCCGCGATCATCCTTGAGCGCCTTGATGTCGTCCACTATCTGCGGGCCTTGCGCCGTCGCGTACAAGCAATCAAGAGGCTCTTCCGATGTACAAGGCACGCGGCCCGCCTTCAGATCTCTTTGAGCCTGTTGTAGCAACCCCATAAAGTTCTTATCTTGCAACTCCAGCGGCACGCTGCTCATAGTTTCATTGGTAAGCTCTCCAACATCTATTGGCGCGCTGCTGATCGGCTGCCAGGAAAACTCCAGGAAGGTCGGCACCGAGAACTCCACCGGGCGAGAAGCAGCGAACATCAAAGCGCCTTTTGGATTCACAATTGTGACCGTGTAGGTGATGGGATGTCGCGAGTCATCGTGCTGGGGCAATCGCCTATCGGCGTCGAGGGTCAGCAGCGGGTTCATCTTCTCTATATGAAAAGTGTCCTCCGCCGTGCTGGTCCAGCCGGTGCCGGTGTACTCATCGTAGGTTCGCACCCGCCAGTAGTGGCGCTCACTGGATTGCACAAGCATAGCCACATTGTCGCTCAGATTGAGCGACCCGCCCATAACGAAGGACTCGTTGAACGACGAATAGCCGCCCCCGGAGGCGATGCCGTTGCCGTTCACCGAAGCCCAGCGCTGCGACATCCAATCCTGGAAATCCACCCAGGGCTTATTGACCTTCTCCCACAATGAGTTGAGCGTGCTATTGACCGCCGTAGCGGGCACGTACCACATAAGGAGAGCCACAGCGATGGATAGGGCGCTGCCGGCCCACAGGAACGCCCACGTGAGGTGTGGCGAGTAGTTCACGCGTTCCCGCTGCCACCGCTCTTCTTTCATCAGCAAGTTGAAACGGATCATCAGCAGCAGGGCACTGAACATGAAAATAATAATGTAGCCGTTCAGGTTGACCAATGAATAAGAAAGATTGATCAAGAGGGCCACGCCATTCGGCACGAGTGCCCACCACAACTGCCTTGAGCGGAAAACAAAATAGGCGCTGCTATAGGCGAGCACCCAGCACACCACAGCCAGTGACAGTATAAACACCACCACATCGTCGCTCATATCCTGGCGCACAGCCACGTCGAGCCACACTGAAGTGCGCACCAGCAGGTCCTGAACGCGATCCTGGATCGTGTGAAAGCGAGGATCGTGCATGACACTTGCCACGGCGATCAGGATCGTATTTACCCCTATCATCAGGCCAACGAGGTCCAGTAGGAAGCGCGGCACGCCACGCACTTTGGCGAGCACTATGCCCGTGGTCATGCCGATCAGGGTAATTGGAGTCAGAATCGAAAGCCCGTCCGACCACTGCGCCTGCTGTATTGACAGCGTTACGCTGAACAACAGCATTGCCAGCAGGCCGACGGTGAGCCAACCCTCTTGGAGCCGAAGGAATTTAATCATTGCTTGTAAATGAGTACGTTGGGGAGTTACCGCGCCACGGTCGATCGACCCGTTACTATATACACTCCGATTATACCTGAATAGTTCCGAACGGCACAACGCCCGATCAGACTATATCTAGCGGAGGTTTCGGACGGCAGGCCCGGCGAATTGCTGTCGCAACGCCGCGTCGATAGCATCGTCGCGCTTCACGAGATAGCTCGGCACGTTCAGCGCCGACAGTGCGCTCACAGTCAACAACGGGTTGCCTCCGCCGCCGAATGTTCCCGGCTCGACCAGCACAGCAGCAGCGCTGGCGATCCTGAATAACTGCGCCTGTAGAGCCTGTACCCACTCCTCGGCAAGCGATGGCGTGACGATTACGAGCGTGTCCTGTCTCCCGAATAGTCGTTGCTCAGCGACCAGCACTTCCCCAAGCGACATATTGCCTTCGGCCCTCAGCACCGCCAGCGCCCGCAGTATCTTGGTTAGCTGGCGGCCCCCCCTGTCTGCGGGAAGAGTTACTCTATGTTGGCCCCAGGCTATCATCCCCACCGACTTACCTTCGGCGAGAAAGTACGCTGCCAGCGACGCTGCCACCGCCACCGAGTACTCCTCGGTGGTCGGATCGAGCTGTATTGGCCCACCCGCCGGCAATTGCGCCTCCCTTCCCTGCCTTGAAACGTCTCTGGTCAATCCCGGCATCCAACCAACTCGCTGGCGCGTCTCAGGCTCGTCGTCTCGGAGCGACCTGTCAGTCGCCGATACATGCACATTGGCCTGCAAGTCCACCACCAGCCACAGGTCGGCGGTGGGGTCAAGCTCGAATTCCTTTACCATCAACTTTTGGGCGCGGGCGCTGACCGGCCAGTGGATGCGGCTCATCGAGTCGCCCGGCAAGTAGTCACGAATTCCGGCTGCGTTCGGCGTCGAGTGGAAAGCGCGACGCTCGGTGCGCGCCCCTCCCGGCAGCTCGCCGAACGGCAGCCCGAAGTGTTGCAAAGGCACAATCGCCGGGTAAACCAGTAGCTCAGCCGAAGTATCGAACACGCGCCCCATCATATAGAGGCCGAAGGGGTCTCCCGTAAGTATAGCTGTCGGGCCGAGCCTGTATAGTCCCCTGTGGATGCATAGTGTGCGGACACGCCAGCGCTTTGCCGAGTGTCCTTTGAGCGTGATAACAGCACCCACGTGGTGCCCCGGCAGCGTTGACCTATCGCGAACCTCAAGCCACAGCTTGCGCAGCCACGACAAGTTGTCAATCTCGATGGTCTCCTGCACGGTAGCGCCCACTTGCGCCTGGGCAGGCTCGACGGTGCGCCGCACACGCAAGCCTCGCTTGCCGAAATGCGCCCACAGAAACGCAACCACCAGCACCGCCGCGAGCACATAAGCAAGGTAGTACAGCAACCGCAATCCTACGGTCAAGGCTACCACATATATCGCGACCGTGAAGATCGCAAGCCGTATTGCGTTTGAATAATCCGACACAGAATACCCCTTAGCAGGTTACACTATTGCGTTTGTCTGTTGCCGACAGGCAAGGTGCCTGGGACCGGCGTATTTCTCAAGATTTCAGCGATCACCGAGCGCGGGTCGGAGTTCCTTATCCGAGCCGCCGGGTTGAGGATCAACCTGTGGGCCAGCGTTGCCTCTGCCAGGGCCTTGATATCGTCGGGGATAACATAGTCTCTGCCCATGATGGCGGCGCGCGCCTGCGCTGAAGATTGCAGCGCAAGCGACCCACGCGGGCTTGCTCCCAGGTAGATGTCTTCATGCCTTCTCGTGGCCGACACCAGGGCGACAATATACTCCTTGATAAGCCTGTCGACGTGCACACTCTTGATCGCTTGCTGGGCCGCCAGCAGCTCGTTCGACTCTACCACCTGCTTCAACTGAGTCAAGGGGTGAACCTGCTCCTGCCTGTTAAGGACTTCGATCTCCTCGGTGCGGCTGGGATAACCGAGCGTGATGCGGATCAGGAAGCGGTCAAGTTGGGCTTCGGGCAGCGGGAAAGTCCCTTCATACTCTATCGGGTTCTGAGTCGCCAGCACGATGAACGGCCTGGGGAGCGCATAAGTCACTCCATCCACCGTCACCTGCTTCTCCTCCATTGTTTCCAGCAGAGCAGACTGGGTCTTGGGAGTGGCGCGGTTGATCTCATCAGCAAGTACAATCTGCGCCATTACGGGGCCTGGCCGGTACTCGAACTCACCGTTTTTCTGATTGTAGATCGATACGCCGGTCACGTCTGTGGGAAGGAGATCAGGCGTAAACTGAATACGCTTGAACGTGCACCCCAGCGAGCGGGCCACGGCCTTTGCAAGCATCGTCTTGCCAACCCCAGGCACATCTTCCAGCAACACATGCCCCTGGCAGAGCAGCGCTATCAACGCAGACTGCACCTCCAGGTGTTTGCCCACGATCACATGCTCGACGTTCTCGGCCAGCCGCTCGGCAAGCCCCCTTACATCCACTACCTGCACCATATCCGGTGCCTGCATCGTATCTGCACCGGCATGCTGGTCGCCGGTGCCCTTTATTGCATTGTCAGACATCAATTCCCCTTATGTGTGATCAGCTCGGTTCAGCGTTACTCAATCATTATAGCGAAATAAAGAGGGAACCGCACCATCCGGACGGTTCCCTTCAACAGTTGCAGTTTCGCGTGTGGCCGGTTTATCTCACAGGGAAGGCTACATCGGTCAGCCTGTAGAAACTATGCCGCCTGGCGTCTGACGGTGCGTCATACTGTTCCGCAGATGACGAATCCTGCGGGAGAGGCATTTCTGTGCCAATGTTCGCCGGTTCTTCAACCGCCATCGACCCGAAAGGCCCACGCACGCGCTCGCTAAGTCGCTGCCAGACCGCTTTGGGGTCGTGCTGTAGCCATGGGGTGCCATGCATTGCATGCTTGACCAGCACGTCGATAGCGCGATCTTCTTCGTCCATTTCATCCTCAACTTCCAACATGGCCTCACCGGGCGGCAAATCGCCCGCCAGATCCTCACCGAGGCTCTCTGCCAGGTCCCTAATACGACGGATCATAAGCGGCCTCCAGAGGCATCCTCTGCCCTGTCTCCAGCGTAGATCGCAGAGCTTTGCGTGCATGATGCAGCCGCGACTTGACGGTACCGACCGGCAGATCGAGGATATAGGCGATCTCCGGCAGCGAGAAGTCTTGCAAGTAATGCAGCGTGATTACCAACCTGTGTTTCAGGGGAAGAGCGTTTATGGCGGCTCTCATGGTCCCCTGAAGCTCTGCACGCTCGGCGTGTGCTTCGGGCGATTGGTGTGGGTCTGTGGCGAAGTTGCCCTCGGCAACGTCGTCAAGCGGTTCGGTATGCATCCGGCGCTTCTTGATAGCGTTGCAGCTAAGGTTGACCGCTACCCTGTGCAACCAGGGGCTGAGCGAGCCATCTCCGGTGATATTCATGATGTTCAGGTATGTTTTGTAGAAGCAGTCCTGCAACACTTCTTCGGCGGCTCCAGGATCTCGCGTGATGGCGAGAGCAGTCCGGAAGATATGGCCCTGGTACTTGAAGAAAAGCGACTCGAACGCGGCCATGTCGCCGCGCTGGATCTTGTGCACAAGATCGGTATCTGGGTGGGCGGGCGCGGCAACCGCGCCGGGCATATTAAGCAGAGGTTCCAACTTGATCTCCTCTAGCAGTGAGAAATAGTCATCCGGAGGACTATCGGCATCCTGGCCCGCGTCGCCTCGCCCCTCGATCCGATCCTGTAAGCGTTTTGCAATGATCTGGAAATCTATCTCCATCGAGGACACCTGCCAAGTACAGCCTGAATAATTACACAACTCAACCGGCGGCTTGGTTCAAACTGGAGCAGCGATCCGCCGGGTCAACGTGGGTGCTCGGAAACTACCTCACTGGTAAGCCTGCTTGTTATCATTAACGTACATGACGCAAGCAAGTTACGCAAGTGGTGGGCGCTGGGATGGTTTCCTGTGCGTTATTATACCGCACCTGTCAAGATTGACGTGTACAGAGGGTGATTGCTGCTTCCAGTACAGGTGCCGGAGGAGGGATTCGAACCCTCACGGATTTCTCCACTCGATTTTAAGTCGAGCGCGGCTGCCGTTACGCCACTCCGGCGATCAAAAAAGGGAAGCCATCGAGCTTCCCCAGGGAGCGGAAGACGAGATTCGAACTCGCGACCTTCTCCTTGGCAAGGAGACGCGCTACCGCTGCGCCACTTCCGCAATTACAGGCTGATTATAGCAAATCACCCCAGCAGTGTCAAGCCGATTTCAACTCTCCTCCGCTTCACCTG
Organism: uncultured Chloroflexia bacterium; assembly: GCA_963797095.1. Taxonomy (GTDB): domain Bacteria; phylum Chloroflexota; class Chloroflexia; order QHBQ01; family JADMIH01; genus JADMIH01. The sequence continues at coordinate 144,272 of CAWCNY010000004.1, forward strand.
TGCTCAGAATATGTACCCGAAAGTACGCCCCAAAAGTTGTCCAGTTTTGTCCTACTAATGTCATTAAGTAGTTAGAGGGGGATGTAGCTAGCTCTCAAACGAAGCGCGCGACGGGACCACATGACATACCCAATGGTCCATATCGGTCAATCCGGTTGCCGTTCACTCCTCGCGAGGCTTCACCGCCACTACGGCCACAGACGACCCGAAGGGCAAATTGACCACCCGCAGAAGGAGGTGCTCCAACCCAACACAGGCGCTCAGTAAAAGGTTGACGGGCGCAGGAGGCAAAACGATATCGGAGCGGGCAGGCGAGCTAAGGTCCTCTTCCTTCTCACGACGGAGCAGCCGCACCAACACCACCACCGGGAAAAGGAACATGTTCCAATAGGTAGTGCGTTTCACGCGAAATCCCGCTTGCCGCAACTTTTCCTCTATCTCATACCCGGTAACGCGACGCGCCACCGCTGTAGCGCGGTCGTGCTCGCTTCGGAGGAAACCATATGCAGGCAAGTTCAGGAAAAGACGACCCCCCGGCCTGAGTACCCGGTGCATCTCGCGCAGAGCCTGCATCTCGTTATCGGTGCCCGCATCGGTAACAACATCGCAGGAGATCACGAGGTCGAATGTATCACTCTCATAAGGAATGTCGGTGATAGATCCAAGCCGCACGTTGGACAGCCCGCGCCTCCGGCAAAACTCGACGGCGACAGGGCTGAGGTCGAATCCCCCAAGATTTGCGAAGCCTCTCTCGGCCAGGGCATGCAAGGTACCACCGGTACCGCACCCGGCATCGAGAATGCGCGCCGTTTTGCGCCGCGCCTTCCCCAGCCCCAGGAGGGTCGAGATCACTCCGCGCAGTCCGCGATACCACCAGTGGGTGTCCTCGGCCTCGTACATGATCTTGTACTCTTCGTACTCCACCTGGCCGTCAGGTCTCCGGATGCGCACGCATGTAGCTGATAGTGAGGTCAAGCCCTTCGGCGAAGTCCACTTCCGGGTGATACCCCAACAATCGCTCGGCCTTGCTTATGTCCGCCAGCGAGTGCTTTACGTCCCCAGCCCGCTCAGCTTCGAAGATAGGTTCGATGTTCGTGCCCAGCAGCCGGTTGATCTCTCGCACAAGATCGAGCAGCGAAATGCGCTCTCCGCATGCAACATTGACCGCTTCGCCGTCTGCGGCATCTGTCTCGCACGCCAGCAGATTGGCAAGCACGACATTCTTGACATACGTGAAGTCGCGGGTTTGCAGACCATCGCCGTAGATAGTTGGTCGCCTACCGGCAAGGGTGGCCGCGATAAAGGCCGGGATCACCGCTGCGTACTGTGACCTGGGGTCTTGCCTGGGTCCAAACACGTTGAAATACCGGATCGAGACGGTTGGAAGTCCGAATACTCTGGTGAAAACCTTGCAGTATTCCTCAGCAGCCAGCTTGTTCACGGCATAGGGCGAAAGTGGCTGCGTAGGCATATCTTCACGCTTTGGCAGGGTAGGGCTGTCGCCGTACACCGACGAGGAGGAGGCATACACTACTTTCTTGACACCGGCGTCGCGTGCCGCGAGGAGCAGCTTCAGCGTACCCGTAGCGTTCGATTCATGTGAGAGCAACGGATCTGACACCGAGCGTGGCACTGATGGCAGTGCGGCCTGGTGCAAAATAAAGTCAACGTCATTGATCGCATGGTTCAAGGCATTCGAGTCGTTCAGGTCGCCCTCGACAAACTCAACCTTGTCAAGGAACCGCGACATGTTCGCCATCTTGCCGGTTGATAAGTTGTCCAGGGCGCGTACATTCAGGTCACGCGATACAAGTTCTTCGACTATGTTGGAGCCAATGAAACCCGCCGCGCCTGTCACAAGATAGAGAGTCACGTCACCCCCAACGATCTTATTCGTTACAGTTAAAGAGACATCAGCGACCCAAGAAATGAGCCGCAACCACCGCCGATGGACACTATACGTGATTGCCCGCCAGTATGCAATGGGCGGCCCGACCCCTCGAGGATGTGTATAATGAGCCTGAGAGGACCGATTACAGGCACAAGGCCAGCACGGAGGACGCCATGAACTTGCCGTACCCAACGACTCACAAGCGAATTAAAGGTACCGTAGCCTTTGCTTTTCTATTGCTGGCTGCGCTGGTCCCCCTTGCCAATTACTGGAGCTCCGCGCGGGCGGACACCCTCTTTCCCCAGACCGGCTACAATATCTGGGGGCCATTCGAGGAGTATTGGAACGCCAACGGAGGCATGGAGCAGTTCGGCCTGCCCCGCACGTCAGTGTATCCTGCTGGGCCAGACTATGATGCACAGTGGTTTGAGCGCGCCCTTTTCACATACAACCCGTCCAACCCAGAACCGTACAAAGTAGAGCTCGGTCTCCTAGGCAACTTAATTACCGAGGATAGGCGCACGGAGCCGCCGTTCCTTCCTGCAAAGCAAGCAATCGATGGTGAATACTTCGATGCAACACAACACAACCTCTCCGGTAAGTTTCTGAAGTACTGGCAGGATACGGGAGGTCTGGCGATTTACGGCTATCCTATCTCGGAGGCTTTCATAGAGCAAAGTAAGTCGGATGGCAAGACTTACCTCGTCCAGTACTTCGAGCGCAACCGCCTTGAGTTGCACCCCGAGGCTGCGGGCACAAAATGGGAGGTGGAACTGGGCTTGCTAGGCTCCGAGCTACTAGACGCGCAGGGTGGCCCGCAGGCAATTGCTAAGCTTGGCTCCGGGAAATTCTACCCACACCCTGAGGCCGGGATACATGTACCCCCGGGCGGCATCGTGGATTCCCCCAATGCAGGCACGCCTGGACCCGTCGATAAGAGCATACCACCGGCCCCGGCCCTACCTTCCACCACTCGGAAAGTGCTTTTCGAAACGGAGTTCTCGTCGCCTGACCTGAGCGCCTGGCTGCCCGAATCGGCGTACAATCCCCCCGACGCAACCCCGGCATCCTGGCAGGTTGAGGGAGGGTTGTTGCACCAGAGTGGCGTGGCAGGAGAAGATGAGGACGCCTCGCTGGACGCATTGCTCGTGACCAAAGACAAGAGCGCGAGCGACATTGTGCTTGATTCTCTCGTGTTTCCGGGCGGTGGCGAGTCTCTCGGGCTGGTGCTACGTTGGAGTCCCGATGGCTATTATTTGGCAAGGCTTTATGCTAATGCCCCCAACGACCAACCGAAGGCCCAGATTGTCCGAGTTACGCTCCTCAGTCAAACTGTGCTCGCAGAGTCGAAGGACTGGCCCGGATACACGGCGAGACAATGGCTCCATGCGAGTTTGTCGGCACAGGGTAGCCACCTTTGGCTGGAGGTCAATGGTGAGAAGATAGCCGAGGCTAACGACTCTGAGTTAGCAGAAGGAAGTTTCGGCTTTTATGCGTACGCAGACGGCACAGCATACTTCGATAATGTTAGGGCCACACTACCCTGATAGTCGGCAGCTCAAGAGAGCGCTGACAGTGCGGAGTCATGTCCTAGAGGCGAGATGTGTTGGGCGGATCTTGCGGTGCAACTAGCTTGACAGCGTGGCGCGCTGACCGTATAATTTATGTGCACGTCCTTAAGGACGGCGCGCCGAGGTGGCGGAATCGGCAGACGCGCTAGGTTGAGGGCCTAGTCCCCGATTGAGGGGGTAAGGGTTCAAATCCCTTCCTCGGCACAACAGCACAGCGGGCGATTAGCTCAGTTGGTCAGAGCGCTTCGTTTACACCGAAGAAGTCGGGGGTTCGAGCCCCTCATCGCCCACAACTCCGTTCGCCCGCATTCATTGAGATAGGCCCGTTCGCACTGCGAACGGGTTTCTTGGTTCTGCGCTGACCTCTTGCAAAATTTGCGATCCCCTCTTAGAATGGAAATGTCGTTATTTCTGACTGCCATAGCATTTGACCAACTAAATTGACAGCATACGAACTGATTAACTACGCAACATGGGCTGTGTATCTGGTTATTTTCGTGAGCACGGCAATAAAAGCTGTGCGCCGCCCCTTGCGCGCTAATATTGATATTGCCCTCTTCTTTCTTGTCCCAACGCTGATTGTACTTCAATCAACGCTCCGGCTAATTGGCGTAGAACCAAGTTCGTCGCTGATTACCAGCGTCGCAATTTCATTGTATCCACTGATGGTTTACATGCTTTTCAGGTTAGTTGACGACTTTTCTGATGTGCCTCCCTGGTTACTGCGCGCCGCCGAGGCAGCGCTCACACTTCTGATAGTGGGGGCTTTCACACTGTCGCCTGTGCCCGGGTGGTATATCTTTGGACTGCTTGCATATCTCATGATCCTGGTGGTTTATTCTGCCGCAGCATTCATCAAAGAAGCGCGCCGCACCAGAGGTGTAACCAGTCGCAGAATGAGCGCAGCAGCGGCAGGTACGCTTTTCTTATGTTTGTTCTTTGGAATAGCCGCCCTCGGCATACCATTCCCTGGGCTGCGGGAAATATGGCAACCGCTAATCTCGCTCGCTGCCCTCGCATCTGGTATTTGCTATTTCATTGGATTTAGGCCGCCTGCAATTCTGCGGAGCGCCTGGCAAGAGCCCGAACTGCGCTCATTTCTCAGCCGGACCGCCAGCCTGCCCCGCCTGCCGTCTACTGAAGCGATTATCGAAGAATTGGAACGGGGCGCGGCCGACTCGATTGGCACACAAGAGGCAGATATCGGAATTTGGGATGAGTCGGAGAAAGCGCTTCGGTTCTTAAGGGCGGGAGGCGAAGCACTGGTTCCAGCCAATTACGAAAGTCTCTCCGGCAAAGCATTTCTCCAGCAGAAAGTGATGTTCACTAACAACGTGCTCAGAGATAGTCCCCTGACGTCGCGGCTAGGCAATCCGAAACAAGTCAAAGTGTTAATTGCCGCACCAATATCAACTGAAGCACGGCGGGTTGGTGTGCTAGTGACCTATGCCAGTCACGTGCCGATATTCGCGGACGAAGATATGAGGCTTATCAAGTTGCTGGCCGATCAGGCCGCGGCTATCCTTGAGAGTCGTGCGCTCATTGATGAAGCAACTCATGTAAGGACCAGGGAAGAGGTAACACGGCTTAAAGAAGACTTCCTCTCTGCAGCGGCGCACGACCTGAAGACTCCTCTTACCACACTGGTTGCTCAGGCACAATTGATGCTACGGCGTGCGGAGCGCAATCCCAATGCCCAGGTAGATCGCGAAGGAATAAGCACTATTGAGCGTGAAGCAACCAGACTTAAGGGCCTGGTCCTTGAACTACTTGATGCGGCACGCGCCGAGGAAGGCAAGTTACTGAGCGACTCGGAGGAAACGGACCTTGTGGCGTTGGCCCGTGAGGTTGGCGCTCGGTACAATTCCGAGCGGCACCCATTCCGTATTGAATCGGGAGAACTACTCCTAGGACGCTTCGACGCGAACCGAATACGCCAGATGCTGACCAACCTGGCCGAGAATGCGGTTAAGTACAGTCCAGAAGGCGGAGAGGTAGTAATGAAGGCGTGGGCGGACGGGCAGAAAGCCTTCATTTCGGTTCAAGACAACGGTATTGGCATTCCCCATGAGGACTTGCCTCATATTTTTGAGAGGTTTCACAGGGGGAGGAATGTGAACGACCGCCGGTTTGCGGGCATGGGTCTAGGCCTGTACATATGTTATGAGATTGCCAAGCAGCACGGTGGCAACATCACGGTAACAAGTCGACCTCGTCAAGGCACCACTTTTACGGTTGAGCTTCCCATTTATGGTGCAAAGTCCAGTGAGGACATGACTGCACCGATTCTACCGACGAACGAACAGATCGAGTCGAGGCACGAGCGCACGCTTGCATCTTTCGACAACGCATTAGTACGTGATTCACCGACCAGACAGGTACCGGTCACATCGCAGGAAGAGAGTCAAGCATAGTGGCTGCCCTGGACCCGCTCAAACCGATCCTGGTCGTCGAGGACGATCCTCAAATTCTGAATACTGTGGCAGCGATTCTGGAGCTGGAAGGGTATTCGGTCGAGCGTGCCAGCAACGGTGAAGAAGGGCTTGGAATAATCGAACGTGTACTGCCGCGCCTGGTTCTCCTTGATATGAGGATGCCGGTCCTGGACGGTTGGGGATTTGTGCACGCGCTCAAAGAGCGTGGGATAAAGCTGCCGATTCTTGTAATGACAGCTGCGCATGATGCGCGACGGTGGGCGAACGAAGTCGAGGCAGAAGGTTACCTCGCGAAACCTTTCGATTTGACGGACCTGCTGGAGGCTGTAGAGAAGTTCCAGGCATCAGCTTGACACTCGTGAACTGAGCGAGTAAAATTGTTCCTTAGACGGTGCAGCATGCCGTCTTTCTTTAACCCGCCGAGGTAGCTCAGTTGGTAGAGCATGCGACTGAAAATCGTAGGGTCGCCAGTTCGAGTCTGGCCCTCGGCACAATTGGTGGAAATGATTTATATTCTGCTCACTGCCTCCTATTTAGACAATCCGGCCAGTCGCCACGCTGCCTCCACAGGTTACTCGACCAATGGATTTGTACTCATATCCTAGCTTCTAGCTGCATAGACTGCATGGGTTCGCAGGCCTGCTTTCCATCATCACCAGCAAGTCGGATCGGTCACTTGCACAGGGGTATGGGGGTACTTTGTCCTGCTGTATTGTCGCACTCCGGTATGCCGACATGCTAGATAGGGAAGGCAAGCTGCTTGAGGTGCAAGAAGCCTGCCTTACCAGTGAGACGGTTTATACAGATAGATAGGGTGTGCGCAGCCAACTTGCTGTGCAGGCGAGTACACAGCCCTGAGAAGGTGTAAGCGTGCGTGACCTCGATGTTGAACTGGTCGGTGAGTTGACCATTCACCGTCTCAACACTCTGCCGAACACTCGAACACTGTTGATCTGCTACGACACCAGTTGCTGCACGAACACCGGCATTCGGCTGATGGGGTGGCCCTTGTGGCAGCACAACTGCTCAGTCAGATACTCATCGATGAAGCCTTTGTCAGCCACAACGTCCAAGTGGAAGTGCCCCCCAACAACGAGGCACCTGCTTCATGCTCGGCCACGTTCTCGGCCACCAGTTCGAAGTTGAGAATTGCCCCTCCCAATGTAGCGAGCAAATGTGTAGTGAGCAAATGCAGTTTGTAGCGGAAGATAGTCTTCTTCTTGGTGCACACACGCCCAAAGGCAGCGCCACTTCCGAGCCATTCCCCACGTCGGTGGGAGCCTGGTACCAGATGGAAGCCGATTACTTCCACAGGCAAGCTGTCAAGCACACACTGACGGTCATGAGCCAGATCCAAGTTGGCCAAAGCTATGCGCCTGACCAGATTGAAAGCCTCAGAGAGATTGCGCCGCCTCCTGTTGAAGCGGCTCTGAGACGGTATACGAGGGAAGAGGTTGAGGTGGCGATAGGAGGCCCAGTTGCTGAGTAGTTCCGTTTCCACATCCCACCCCTTGCACTCGCCAACCAGAGCCATGGTCATCAACTCTTGGTCCGAGCAATCGGGTTGGGAGCTGGGCGGCTGAAGCGGTGGGATACTCCCTTCCAGATGTCATCAACCATGCAGTACATGTGTAAGCACAAATCCTCAAAATCGTCTATCATTGAGCTACCCTCCAGTGTTGGTATGTGTGTGAATACCCGCTTACCTATCACATCGAAGATTTGCGTGTCAAAGCTACTTATCTAGCATACCGGCCTATTAGTATTCGAAGCAGGATAAGATAAGGCACTGGGTTTGCTTTCTTGCCGTTGGTATTAATGAATAGGCATTAGAATAGCTCGGGCAAGAAGATGCCTGAGCTATTCCTTAGAGGGCTGTTACGGGCATACTTCAAAGTGCGTACCAGCGATTCGCCAGGCGATCCATCTTATGTAGAAGTCCAGCCGGCTCCGTGCACTACTGCCGAATTGCTGGTATTGTGTGTATTAACTACGAGGCCAATTTTTCAGGAGAATAGCACCGGCCTCTTTTGCTTCGCGGGCCGCCTTGCGATTCCCCTCATTGGCAGAAACAATGCAGCCTTTCATCAGAAAATGCCATGTTTGGGCGAACCGCTCAGTCTCGCATAGCCCCGCTTGAGTTGCCTGGTTCGCGATTATCTTGCGAATCTCGGCCAATTGGAATGCGGCAGCCTGGTGAGCAAGGCTGTTGGGCGGTGACTCCAGCAGTACATTAATAAACGAGCAACCCTCAAAATCCGTCTTCTGGAACCATTCATCAAAAATGTCGAATATTGCCAACAGGCGCTCTACCGGTGCCTCACTTGCTGCCAATAGCTGGGCTTCGAGCCATCGGCGTGTCCAAATGGATGCCCGCATTTCGAGGAAAGCCAGGATCAGGTCTTCCTTCGACTTAAAATGCCTATAAAGGCTCATTTTCGCCACGCCGGACCTGGCGATAATAGCGTCGATGCCTACAGATTGTGTACCGAATTGAGAGAATAGATAGTAAGCCGCATTCAAAATGCGTTCTCTAGCTCCAATGGCCAATCTGCCCTTATTTGAGGTGGGTTCCTTTAACACCATGTCGCTACGCAGCACGCACCGGATTGGAGATCTGACCTCCGGTTAGGTGGTCTGCTATTCACAAGATGAATTGCACAGCAAGACGCAGACGCATTACAATCAGAGCTATTATACCACAGAAACTGGTTCGCATTGTCCATGTATTGACCGACAGGGGCGACATCCTGATTAAACTCCTCCATGCATTTTGCCTATTGACACGACACTGCCTCTATGATAAACTTGCCCCACCGAGTTGGTCCCTTCCCCTTCGCCGCGCATCGACAGCGCGCTTTTTAGTCTCAGGCTAGCAGCGAGGATCAGCTCAAGTTTCAGGAGTATGGGTCTTTAAGCGCGGATTTAGGCAATGATGCAGCGCTCCCGACTTACAAGTAGTGCCTGGGTCAAGATGATTTCATCTCCAATCCAGGCCGTCCACTACAACTTCACTTTCTTCTTCTGTCTCACCTGCCTATCCCTTATTATCTCGCTTGGATCCGACCCCTGAGGTCGCGGCTTCGCCGTTTCCGAACTGGCCCTTTTAGAGACTGATCGAAGCGCCCTTCTGGCATATTTCTTGCTCTAGTTTCGGAAACCTGATCTTCCTCATGGCATCTTTCTCGCTAGTGGTACCAGCGCCAAGTTTGATAGAAAGACCTGTCTTTCTACGTATTTGATCGGCGAAGCGACAGTTTGACTCAATGTTGAGACAGATTTAGAAAGGAGGTTTGACGATGGCGACAGAAACGGTTCCCTATGGCAGGAAAACGCAGCGCCCATCGCCGGTAAAGGAGGTCCACATTGTGTGGATGACTACCGGGCTGGGTTGCGACGGCGATTCGGTATCGATCACGGCGGCAACTCAGCCAAGCGTTGAGGATGTGGTGCTTGGAGCAATCCCCGGACTTCCCAAGGTGCATCTTCACAACCCCGTGTTGGCGTATGAAGTAGGCGACGATTTCATGAAGTACTGGCACGATGCAGCGGCAGGCAATCTCGATCCTTTTGTGCTCGTGCTCGAAGGCTCAATTCCCAACGAAAAAATCAAGAAAGAGGGCTATTGGGCAGCGATGGGCACGGACAAAGCCAGCGGACAGCCTATCACGACTAACGAATGGATTGACCGCCTGGCACCCAAAGCATTCGCCATCGTCTGCGCAGGTACATGCGCCACTTACGGGGGGATCCATGCCATGGCGGGCAACCCGACCGGTGCGATGGGAGTGGCGGACTACCTGGGATGGGACTGGAAGTCGAAGGCGGGCCTGCCGATAATCAATGTGCCGGGTTGTCCAGTACAGCCCGACAACTTCATGGAAACACTCCTCTATCTCCTCTACCAGGCGGCGGGACTTGCTCCAATGATCCCGCTCGACAAAGCGCTACGCCCCACCTGGCTCTTCGGCAAGACTGTTCACGAAGGGTGCGACAGGGCAGGTTACTATGAGCAGGCGGATTTCGCTACCGAATATGGCTCTCCGAAGTGCCTGGTGAAGATCGGGTGTTGGGGTCCTGTCGTGAATTGCAACGTGCCCAAGCGTGGGTGGATGGCAGGCATCGGGGGATGTCCTAACGTTGGTGGCATTTGCATAGGCTGCACGATGCCGGGCTTCCCGGACAAGTTTATGCCCTTCATGGACGAGCCACCGGGCAGCAGGGTTTCATCGAACTGGATCAAGGTCGTCTATGGTCCCATGATCCGCAAGCTTAGAAGTTTCACTAATGAGACCGCCAATAAGGAGCCTTCCTGGCGAAAGAAGGGCCCAACGCTGACCACAGGCTACCAGCCGACGACGTACGGGAAGTAAAGCGTGAAACGTGAAGCGCGCATGTGGTAGGCGAATATTACGCGTCACGTGGTGCGCATGACGGGAGCGCCTTCTACACTTCACAATAGCATAGAGGAGACAACACTATGGCAGTGACTACGGAACCCAAAGGTGAGGCGGGGACAGGAGGTCGTCAGCTTGTCGAGATGTCCTGGGACCCGATCACCCGCATCGTCGGCAGCCTGGGCATCTATACAAAGATAGATTTCGCCAACCGCCAGGTGGCCGAGTGCTTCAGCACATCGTCAATATTCCGCGGCTATAGCATATTCATGAAGGGCAAGGACCCTCGCGACGCGCACTTCATTACGAGCCGTATCTGCGGCATCTGTGGCGACAACCATGCCACGTGCGCGACCTATGCACAAAACATGGCGTTTGGGGTGCGGCCACCCGCTCTAGGCGAATGGATTGTCAATCTGGGTGAAGCCGCCGAGTATATGTTCGATCACAACATCTTCCAGGATAACCTGGTGGGGGTCGATTTCTGCGAGCAGATGGTGAAGGAGACCAACCCCTCAGTGTGGGAGAAGGCCAAGAAGACCGAGGCCCCCCACGCCGCCGATCATGGCTACCGCACCATTGCCGACATTATGACGGCGCTGAACCCCTTCACCGGAGAATTTTACCGCGAGACTCTGCACGTGAGTCGCTACACCCGCGAAGCGTTCTGCCTGATGGAGGGGCGGCACGTTCACCCATCCACGCTTTATCCCGGCGGCGTGGGAACGGTGCCAACAGTGCAGCTTTTCACCGACTATATGGTCAGGCTCATGCGCTATGTAGAGTTTATGAAGAAGGTCGTGCCCCTGCACGACGACCTGTTCGACTTCTTCTACGAGGCGCTGCCCGGTTATGAACACGTCGGCGAGCGGAGGATACTGCTTGGCTGCTGGGGATCGTTCAATGATCCGGACCATTGTGACTATACCTACAGGAAGATGGCCGACTGGGGCCGCAAGATGTTCGTTACTCCGGGCGTAGTAGTGGACGGAGAATTGGTCACGACAAGCCTGGTAGATATCAACCTGGGGATACGCATTCTGCTCGGTAGCTCGTATTATGAGGACTGGCAGAACGCCGAGACCTTCGTGAAGAACGATCCCCTCGGCAACCCTGTCGACCAGAGGCACCCCTGGAACCAAACTACCATCCCCAAGCCGCAAAAGCGCGATTTCGGCAGCAACTACACCTGGGTTATGTCGCCTCGATGGTTCGACAAGCGCACAGGCGACTACCTTGCTCTCGACACGGGCGGTGGCCCCATCGCCCGCCTTTGGGCGACGGCCCTCGCCAACCTGGTAGATATCGGATATATCAAGTCTACCGGCCATAGCGTGAAAATATATCTGCCTCCGACGGCTCTTAAGCCTGAGATGGAATTGGAGTGGCAGATCCCCAAGTGGAGCAACGCCATCGAGCGCGATCGTGCCCGCACCTATTTCCAGGCCTATGCGGCGGCTGCGGCGCTCCACTTCATGGAGAAGGCCCTGGCTGAGCTACATGCAGGCAGGACGAAGGTTTGGAACGACTTCAAGGTACCCGAAGAGGCAATAGGCTGCGGTTTCCATGAGGCAGTACGCGGCGTGCTTTCGCACCACGTAGTGATTCGCGACGGCAAGATCGCCAACTATCACCCCTACCCGCCAACACCGTGGAACGCCAACCCGCGTGACGTATACGGTACACCCGGCCCTTACGAGGACGCTGTACAAAACACACCGATCTTCGAGGAGAATGGTCCGGACAAGTTCAAAGGCATAGATATCATGCGTGCTGTGCGTAGCTTCGATCCGTGCCTCCCGTGTGGTGTGCACATGTATCTGGGTGAGGGCAAGACGCTCGAACTTCACCATTCGCCCATGTTCGGAGTGCAGCCGGAATGACAAGCCCAGAAGAGCAGGATTTCCAACGCCTCGTTGGTCGGATCGAGGTGCTGGTCGGGGAGATCGAGCGATTCCCCGACCCCGACGTCCGGGCCAACGTTCAGGAGCTTGTGCAGGCCCTAATGGACCTGCACGGCGCCGGGCTTGAACGGATGCTGGAAGTCATCTGGGGAAAAGGAGAGGCGGGGCAGGTTATCATCGATGATTTGGGTCGTGACGACCTGGTCGGCGGCCTGCTTCTCCTGCATGGCCTGCACCCTCTTGACCTGGAGACGCGTGTCCAACAGGCATTGGACAAGGTTAGGCCCTATCTGGCGTCACACGGCGGCAACGTCGAGTTGATAGCTGTGAACGAAGGAGTTGTTCGGCTGCGGCTCCAGGGAAGTTGCAACGGCTGTGCCTCCTCGGCCGTGACCCTCAAGCTCGCAATCGAGGAGTCCCTTCAGGAATATGCCCCAGACATCGTAGAGCTGAAGGTAGAAGGAGTAGTTCCTCCTCCCGCCCCGCCCGCAGGCTTCATCCCGCTGACACAGATACGCCCCAAGGTGGCGGCCACCTCCACCGGAGGAGACTTCGACGCCGGAGGTTGGCAGCAGGTGAACGGCCTGGTAGCGGACGGCGTGGATGGTCTTGATGTTCTTGAAGTAGGTGGGTCTAGAGTGCTCTTCTGCCGCTTGAACAACACACTTTATGCCTACGCCGATGCCTGCACTCATTGCGGCTCGTTCCTGAAGGTGGCTCATCTGAGCGGGGCTCTTCTCACCTGCCCGGCCTGCGAATACAGGTATGATATCATGAGAGCGGGCCGCTGCCTGGACGAACCGGACCGGCACCTGGAGCCATTCCCGTTGCTGGTAGAAGGTGGACGCGTGAAAGTGGCCTTACCCGCACTTACCGTAAGCTAACAACTACTATGGACCAAAAGTCGAACGCCGCCAAACGCGAACAGAACTCGTTCGCACTCTTACGCCGCTTTGTGCGCCCTCGCGTTTCGGCTGAGCGATGCGACTTCTGTGGCCTTGAGTTGCCTGCCGAACACCAACACCTGCTCGATCCGGCCGGCAGGCAAATACTCTGCACTTGCCATGAATGTTTGGTCAGCGTCGGCTACCAGGAAGGGAAAGCATATAAGCGCGTGCCGAGTCAGGTGAAGGCTTTGCCTGGCTTTGAGATGAACGATTCCACGTGGGACGACCTGATGATCCCCGTTGGGATGGCCTTCTTCTTCTACAGCAGCACCGAACAGAAGATGATGGCCTACTACCCAAGCCCAGCCGGGGCCACCGAGTCGCTTCTGAGTTTGGACGCGTGGGAGGAGGTGGCGCGGGACAACAAGGCGCTGCAAGAAATGGAACCTGACGTTGAGGCGTTGCTGGTCAATAGAGTGAAGGGCGCCCGGGAATACTTTCTTGCGCCAATTGACCGGTGCTACGAGTTAGTTGGCTTGATCAAGATCAACTGGCGCGGGCTATCAGGCGGCTCGGAAGTATGGGAAGAGATAAGAAGGTTCTACTCCAGGATGAAGGAGCTATCCGAGGCCAACACACCGTCCATGGCAGACACCGCTTCGACATCAGCCGACGCAGCGGGGCCGGATGCCCGATCTCAGCTTCGGGGTGGAGGGCGTTGAGGTGGTGCCCTACGCTGCCTCACCCATGCTAGCCTTCAAACTGGTTGTGACTAACGCCGACCCGGACGAGAATATTCAGTCAGTGGCCCTCACCTGCCAGATCAGGCTGGATGTAACCCGACGGCGTTATTCAGCCCAGGAACGTGAGCACTTACTGGACCTTTTCGGCGAGCCCGACCGCTGGAGCCAAACGCTACGAAATATGCTCTGGACATTCGCGCGTGTAGGGGTGCCGCCTTTTACAGGCAGTACGGTGGTTGACCTCACAGTCCCTTGTACGTTTGATTTCAACATTGCCGCTACTAAGTACTTCTACGGCCTGGAAGAAGGAGAGATACCTCTCACTATGCTGTTTAGCGGTACGGTCTTTTATGAGAATGCGAACGACAAAGAATCAGAAGACGATGGATGGGGCGAGGGCCTGCGGGTTGCCCAGATTTCCTGGGAGAAGGAAGCAACCTACCGGATGCCGGTCGAGGTCTGGAAGGAGATGATGAACACCTACTATCCAAACAGCGTCTGGCTTCGCATACGGCAGAACACTTTCGATAAGCTTTACCTTTACAAGATGCGACGCGGAATGCCGACCTGGGAGCAGGCCATTGAAAGCCTTCTCCCCAAGGACTCTGAAGAAACAGACAAAGCATGAACCTCGAACTGGTAGAGAAGATTGCCAACGCCGTTCTATATGAAGGCTATATACTGTATCCCTACAGGCCATCGTCCACCAAGAACAGGCAGCGTTGGACGTTTGGCGGGCTGTATCCACGGCCATACGTCGACGCGCAGAAAAGCGCTGCCGGCACTACGGACCTCTGGAGGATGCAGGCTGAGTGCCCGGTGGTGGGCAGCCTCAGCACAACGGTGGACATAAAGTTACGCTTCTTGCAGCTGACCGAGCGGCAGATACGAGAGGTGCTTGAGCCGGGGGCCGATCTACCCGCTGAGATGGACGAAGCGACTCGGCCCGCACATTCTCTTCAGGTGGATGACAGGCTCTTCCAATCGTGGCAGGAAGCGGTCGAGAGAGCAGTCACATGTACTGAACTCAGGCTGGCCGATCTTCTCGAAACACCATACCAGCTTGATTTCAGTTTTGAGGGAAGCCGCTCGGTGCAGACTTTGCACAACTCCGGCGGGCAACTGGTCGGTGTGATTGATAGAACGCAACGTCCTGTTGAAGGATCGATTGGTGTACAAGCAAAGCCGGTTCGAGATGGTCTGTACAAGCTCACTATACAGATTACCAACGGCTCGCCCTGGGAAGGGGTGGACCGCGAAGAGGCATTGTTGCGCTCCCTGGTGTCAACGCACGCGATACTCGCCGTCCGGGAAGGGGAGTTTGTGTCCCCGCTTGACACCGCAGAGGAATACAAGGAAATCATCGCTGATTGCAGCAATCTTGGGGTGTGGCCTGTGCTGGTGGGTGAAGAGGGGGAATGTGACACGATTCTGGCATCACCCATAATCCTCTATGACTATCCTCAAATCGCGCCCGAAAGCCCAGGCGACCTGTTCGACGGCACTGAGATTGACGAGATACTGATCCTTCGAATAATGACCATGACTGAGGAAGAAAAGCGCGAGATGAGATCGGTGGATGATTATGCTCGCGCCCTACTTGCCCGCACCGAAGCCTTGAGTAGCGAACAGATGATAGCCCTTCATGGTACAGTGCGTTCTATGAGGGTATTGCCTCAAGATAGCCTTAGCGTGGATAATAGAGTAGAGAGCATAAACGAGCGCATGGGGGATGATGACAGCAATGGATAGCTGGGAATTGTTGGACAGCAAGCCAATGCTTACCCACATCAAGATCGCCGGGGTTGCGTTGAAGCCAGGTGACCGAGTGCGTTTGCGTCCCTTAGAGGGCGGCGATGTCTTCGACATAGTGCTTGCGGGTAAGACGGCTACCATCGAGTTGATCATGCAGGACTATGAAGACAGGGTTTATGTCGTGGTTACAGTGGACGACGATCCCGGAAAGGAGTTTGGCGAGATGCTCAAGCCCGCTCATCGCTTCTTCTTCTCGCCTTTCGAGGTCGAGCCTCTGGGTCAAGTGGGACGGGAGGGGGAACGCTCATGACGTGCGAACAGCCGCCCCGCATCCTCGTCGCCTGCATTGGCAATATCTTCCTGGGAGACGATGCTTTCGGGGTCGAGGTGGCGCGTGCGCTGGCAGCACGCACATTACCGGACAATGTGAAGTTGACCGACTTTGGGATACGTGGGTTCGACCTCGCATATGCCCTCATGGACGGCTACGACGCATGCATTATGGTTGATGCTGTGCCTCGCGGTGAAGCGCCGGGTACTCTCTTCCTGATTGAACCTGATATGAGCAAGCTGGGACCACCCGGAGAGGCTGCGATTGATACTCATGCCATGCACCCGCTCAAGGTGCTGAACATGGTTAAGAACCTGGGAGGAAATCCTGGGCACATACTTTTGGTAGGGTGCGAGCCTACGCCTCTCGATCAGGAAGACGAAGAGATGGGCGTGATGGGCCTGAGCGCACCGGTACAAATGGCGGTTGGAAACGCTATTGAAATGATAGAGTCCCTAATTGAGAAGCTTTCGCACCAAGAGGCGATAATCTGAAGCCGGCAAAGGAGATTGAAAGATGGAATGGGTTCTCTACATAATTCTTGCGGTCGTTCTGATTGCCATCATCGCAGCGCTCGTGCTGGGACTCCCAGATTTGATGCGCTACTTACGGATGCGTAAGATGTGATGAACTGTCATGCATGAGCTGTCCATTATGACTTATCTGCTGGATGCCGTGGAACGCGAAGCACAGCAGCTAGGTGCCAAGCGCGTGAGAGCGATCAACCTCGCGGTTGGAGAGCGCGCAGGGGTGGATGATTCACTCCTCTTTTATTTCGACATGCTGACGCCGGAAACGGTTGTCGAGGGGGCTACACTCAACATACGTCGAACACCTATGAGCTTTCATTGCGACAACTGTGGAGAGAACTACGCCCCAAAAGGTGGCGATTTTGACTGCCCACATTGCGGTACGGTGGGCCGCCTGGAGGACGATGGGAGCCAATTGCTGATCGAAAGCATAGAGATCGAAACATGAGCGTACAAACTATCAAGATTATTAAGAACGTGCTTGCGAGCAACGATGAAGTAGCTGCTCGTAACGCCGCGCGCTTGGAAGAAGCTGAAGTACTGGCAATAAATGTGATAGCCTCCCCTGGCGCAGGCAAAACCAGTCTTATTACGCGCACTCTCCGGGCATTGCAGGGGCGAGCGTCCATTGGCGTGATAGAAGGCGACATCGCGGGGAGCATCGATGCAGAGAGAGTGATAGAGGCGGGCGCGACCGAAGCCGTTCAGATAAACACGGGTGGCAATTGTCACCTTGAGGCTCATATGGTAGAGCAGGCACTGGACCGCCTGGATCTGAGTTTGTTCGACATACTGTTTATTGAGAATGTAGGCAATCTGATCTGCCCAACCAATTGGGCATTAGGCGAGCGGCACAAATTATGCTTATTGAGTACCGCAGAGGGGCACGACAAGCCGATCAAGTACCCGGAGATATTCATAGCCAGCGATGTAATCGTCCTCAACAAGATTGACTTGATCGAGTATGTGGATTTCGATAGGGACTCGTTCTATCGGTCGGTGCGTGCGCTCAACACTAGTGCGCCCATTTTCGAGGTTTCTTGCCGTACAAGCGAGGGACTGAATGAATGGGCAGATTGGCTATATGACCAGCGAGTGCGAACAGCGAAAGCGAGGAAACTACGATGAAAATCTTCTTCAGTGTATTCGGTGTATTGGTGGTGGTGGCGGCAACATCTGTACTGGTCGCCAGTCTACCAGACATGATTCGCTACGTGCGTATGAAAACGATGTAACAGGCCGCAGGATATAGTCAGGATTGTCTAGTATGGTTGGATTGAGACCCGCGTTCTCAAATTCCAATATCGCTACTTTCGAACGATGGCGCATAACCGTGCGAGGCGTCGTGCAAGGCGTTGGCTTTCGGCCTTTTGTCTACGGCCAAGCCTTGCGCTTGGGCCTCGCCGGTTATGTGCTAAACGACAGTGGCGGTGTGACTATAGAATTAGAGGGCGGTCCTGACGCGTTGAATGCCTTCCATCAAAGTCTTACCGAAGGTGCTCCACCGCTGGCGCGTATTGCCAGCATCGAGGTTGAACAGATCGTACCTCGCGGGGATACCGCTTTCGTGATTGCGCATAGCCAGGCGGGGGACGAGCGCAATACTCTCATCTCACCTGATACAGCCATCTGTGACGACTGCTTGCGAGAGCTTTTCGATCCCAACGACAGGCGCTACCTCTATCCGTTTATCAACTGCACCAACTGTGGCCCCCGCTTTACGATTGTGCAAGACGTTCCGTACGACCGGGCCAACACGACCATGCAGGATTTCAAGATGTGCCCGGCCTGTAAAGCGGAATATGATGACCCGCTTGACAGGCGCTTCCACGCTCAACCCAACGCATGCCCGGTGTGCGGCCCCCAGGTCAAGTGGAGAGTACAGAGTGCGGATCATGGCCTCGATTGCGAGGAAACATTCTCATCCCGCACAACACAATCAGGTTTGGAGTTGGCGGCGGAACGACTAGGGGGAGGTGCAGTTCTGGCGATAAAGGGGCTGGGGGGTTATCACCTGGCGTGCGATGCGCTGAATCCACAAGCCGTGGACCTGTTGAGGCGACGTAAACATCGCGAGGCCAAGCCTTTCGCCCTTATGGTCCCCGATCTGGCAACAGCGCGTCTCTTGTGCGAGGTGAGCGAAGCCGAAGCAGCCTTGCTTCAATCGCACAGACGACCAATCGTGCTCTTGAAGCAACGTGCCGACAATGAGATAGCGCCTGGAGTCGCCCCAGGATATGATACCCTGGGAATTATGTTCCCATACACGCCTCTGCATCACGTTCTTATGAGGTTCTTCGAGGCGGATGGGTCGCGACGTCCTGCGGCTTTGGTGATGACCAGCGGAAATTTGTCCGAGGAGCCGATTGCGTACAAGGACGACGAGGCGCGCGAACGCCTCTCTTCCATAGCTGAGGGACTTGTATCGCACAATAGGAATATCCAGGTGCGGTGCGATGATTCCGTGGTGCGAGTTGCGGCAGGGAGCGAACAGCTATTCCGACGCTCTCGCGGCTACGCGCCTGAGCCGGTGATGTTGCCTTTCGAGAGTCCGGTGCCGTTGCTAGCTGCCGGGGGCCATCTGAAGAACACCTTCTGCCTGGTGAAAGGGCGGCAGGCTTTCATAAGCCATCACATCGGCGACGTGCAAAATCTTGAAACGCTCAAGTCCTATTTGGAAGGGATCGATCATTTCAAGCAGATCTTCGATGTTTACCCAGAGGCGGTTGCGTATGATTTGCACCCTGAATACCTCGCGACCAAGTATGCGCTCGATCGAGAAATACCTCTCAAAATTGGTGTGCAGCACCATCACGCCCACATTGCAAGCGTGCTGGCCGAGCATGGTCTTGAGGGGCAAGTCATAGGGATCGCAGCCGACGGAACTGGCTATGGCACCGACGGAGCGGTGTGGGGATGCGAAGTCATGGTCGCGGGTCTCACTGAGTTCGAGCGAGTAGCCCACTTGAATTATGTACCGCTACCGGGAGGCGAGCAAGCGGTGCGCCAACCGTGGCGTATGGCGGCCACATACCTGGCTAAAGCTTACGGGGATAACTTCGCAGGGTTGGAACTGCCATTCACGAAAACCTTCGACCGAACACGCTGGCATACTTTAGGTCAGATGATCGACCGAGGGCTGAACTGTCCACCCACGTCCAGCCTGGGGCGCTTGTTTGATGCGGTAGCGGCTCTGCTGGGCGTGGGTGGCGAGGTGATTTACGAAGGTCAGGCCGCAATCGAGCTTGAGATGCTGGCCCAGCCCGATCACCAGAGTTATCCGGTTGAGCTAGCTGATGGAACGCCAATCAGGCTTGATGTATCTCCCATGATCAGGGCCATTGTTGAAGATATTCAAAAGGGGATACCCGTTTCCCAAATAGCAGGCCGATTCCATTTTACGATTGCCGAAATGTTGGCTACCGTCTGCTTGAGAGTGCGAGAGGACAGGGGCCTTGCTAAAGTTGCGGTCAGTGGTGGGGTGTTCCAGAATCGTCTCCTGCTGGAACAGCTCACCGCTTGTCTGACAGAAATTGGATTTCAGGTATATACGAATCGACAGGTGCCGACCAACGATGGCGGATTGAGCTATGGACAGGCGGCAGTGGCCGCGGCCCAGCTGACAACACTGCATTAATGGCATCGTAACCAACTTCAGGAGGTAAGTAAATGTGTTTAGGTATTCCAGGCCAGATACTAGAGATGGTAGACGATGCCAATAGCATCGCCAAAGTCGAAGTTTCCGGCGTCAAACGCAACGTAAGCGTTGCTCTGGTGCGCCCTGAAGGAATAGCTCCCGGCGACTGGGTGCTAATCCATGTCGGCTTTGCCATGAGCAAGATCGATGAAATCGAAGCCCAGGAGACTCTCGATATCCTCCGCCAAATGGGAGAAATCTACACGGATGAATTAAGGATGTTACATGAGAGTGAGATAAATTGAGCGCCAATGGACGATAATCGGGCACAGGCTATGAGACAGAACCTGGGACCGCGTACTCGACAGAGCGACCTTGAACAGGCAAGGCTACTCTCACTGGTGGACGCGCGGTTTGAGCAGAGCATTGCTGTGCCTGAGGCGTTCTTCACGGAACAAGCGGGGCACATCGCAGAGGCTTGCTGGGCGATGGCGCGCCGCTTCCATTCGGGAGGGCGGCTGCTTGCGTTCGGCAACGGGGCGTGGGCGACCGATGCGCAGCATGTCTCCGTGGAGTTCGTACATCCCGTAATAGTCGGCAAGCGCGCGCTGCCCGCCCTGGCCCTTACCAACGATAGCGCATTCCTGAGCGGCCTGAAAGATAGCCTGGGTATGGGAAGTTCATTTGCTCGGCAGATTGCCCTTATCTCCAGGCCACAGGACGTTGCCTTAGGTTTTTCGTCGGACGGAAACACCGTGAATATTCTGGATGGGTTGTTAGAAGGCAAGCACAGGGGCCTCCTCACGCTTGGGCTAACCGGCGAGGATGGCGGGGAGATGCAGGGGGCCGGACTAGATTTCTGTTTCGTCGTCCCGTCCAGCGACCCGATGGTAGTGCAAGAGACCCATGAAACGCTCTACCACGTCCTGTGGGAGCTTGTGCACATCTTTTTCGAGCATGAAGGATTATTATCATGAACAATCAATTGCTGGGTTTCGCTTCTAATGCAAATGAGGCTCTTGAGTACGAGTTTCACTGTATTACGTGTTCCGACCAGGCCATCCCTGCGAAGGTAATGCAGATCCACGAGGAACTGGGCTTGGCGCTCGTGGAATTGCAGGGCGACACGGCGGAGGTAGATATTAGCCTTGTTGATGAGGTGAAGCTTGGAGATACGATCCTGGTGCATGGTGGGGTAGCATTGAGCAATCTAAGAACGCAACCGTAATGGCACACAATAACAACAATAATAGCAATTCGGAAGGCTCGGAATACGACCGGCTATTCTACCCATACTTGTTCGAGGGTGGCAAAGCCAGCCTGGACGATGTGCTGGCGCAGGTGCGCCATTCGACGATCGAGAAGTGCCGTGAGGTAATCACCCTTCGACGCGCCACTCTTGAAAGCTATAGGGAGCAGATAGTAAGCGCGGCCAGAGCCATGGCAAGAGCTTTCGCGGGCGGCGCTACACTGTTCGCGTTTGGAAATGGCGGCAGCGCAACAGATGCCCAGGACCTGGTGGCCGATTTGAACGATCCCCCCTTCGGGCATAGACCTTTACCCGCTATCGCGCTGACCAACGACATTGCGGTAGTGACAGCCGTAGCAAACGATGTGGGCTTCAACAACGTGTACGCACGGCAAGTGATCGCCTT
Source organism: uncultured Chloroflexia bacterium (assembly GCA_963797095.1). GTDB lineage: Bacteria > Chloroflexota > Chloroflexia > QHBQ01 > JADMIH01 > JADMIH01. The sequence goes on from CAWCNY010000004.1 coordinate 166,008, forward strand.
CGGCAAGCCTGGCGACATAGCGTTTGGTATCTCTACAAGCGGCAATTCGCTGAACGTGTTGTCAGCTTTCGAGCAAGCCCGGAAGCAAAGACTGTTGACCATAGGGCTAGCAGGCTATGATGGCGGCAAAACTGCGCGCACGTCGGCCGTGGACTTTTGCATTGTCGCCCAAAGCGACCATATTCCGCGTATTCAAGAGGCACATGCCACGATCTACCACGCCCTACTTGAAGTAGTGTGGGAGACGATGGCCTTGCAGAATGAACAAGGAGCAGCAACATGAAGTACGTCGATGAGTACCGCGACCCCGAATTGGCACGAAGCATCTCCACTGAAATCGCCAAGCTGACCGAAGGCAGCTCTGTCAAGTTGATGGAGGTGTGCGGCGGTCATACACATACGATATACAAGCACGGCATTGAAGATGTGCTGCCGCGCAATATAGACCTGGTGCATGGCCCCGGCTGCCCGGTATGCGTGCTTCCAATGGGGCGCATAGACGATGCCCTCGCCATAGCACGCACGGAAGGGGTCATATTTACAACCTTTGGTGATATGATGCGCGTTCCTGGCTCGTATGGCAGTTTGCTGGATACAAAGGCTGAAGGTGCCGATGTGCGCTTTGTCTATTCGCCGCTTGATGCCTTGAAGTTGGCCCGCGACAACCCTGATCGACAGGTGGTCTTTTTCGCCATAGGCTTCGAGACCACTGCTCCGTCTACTGCGGTCACGCTGCTAAGGGCGCAATCCGAAAACCTCAAGAACTTCTCGGTTTTCTGCAACCATGTGACGATCATTCCTGCTATCAAAGCCATACTGGACTCGCCCGACCTGAGATTGGATGGCTTCATTGGCCCTGGCCACGTGAGTATGGTAATTGGCATGCGGCCCTACACGTTTATCGCTCGCGACCACCTCAAGCCGGTGGTAATCGCCGGCTTCGAACCTCTAGATATCATCCAATCGGTATATATGATAGTCAAACAGCTCAGCGAAGGGCGGTCCGAGGTCGAGAATCAATACGGGCGAGTGGTGCGTCCCGAAGGCAACGTCAAAGGGTTGGAAGTAATGGCACGCACGATGGAGCTTCGACCATTCTTCGAGTGGCGAGGGTTGGGTTTTATCACCCATAGCGCACTGAAGTTACGCCCGGAGTTCGCTCCATGGGATGCCGAGCTACGGTTTGAGGTGCCTGGACTCCGAGTGGCCGATCCGAAAGCTTGCCAGTGCGGCGAGGTATTGAAGGGTGTGATCAAGCCCTGGGAGTGCAAAGTATTCGGCACTGCCTGCACACCGGAAACTCCCATCGGCACTTGCATGGTCTCACCTGAGGGGGCTTGTGCGGCGTATTTCAACTATGGCCGCTTCTCGATGGCTTCCGAGCGCGACAAGCTCCAGGTCATAGAGCTTCGGCCTGTGAATCGATGACAAATGATAGATTTCGAGTGACAAGTGACGACTGACGAGAACAATCGTCTCTTGCCCTTCGTCATTCGTCCGTAACAGAGAGGAGAAGTGCGTGACCGGCCTTAATGAAAGACAGGGACAGACCCTGGCCGAGGCTCTGGACAAGATCGAGCGTGTTCGGCAGGCACGGAGACGCAAGTTTCACCTGCGCGACGAACGCATTACTTTGAGTCACGGTAGTGGGGGCAAAGCCACACACAACTTGATAGAGGGCGTGTTCGCGCCGGCGTTCTCAAATCCCATGTTGGATCGCATGGATGATGCGGCCATTTTTTCGGTCACTGGCGTGGGACAAACCGCATCAATCGCTTTCACCACTGACACCTATGTTGTGAATCCCCTCTTCTTCCCCGGTGGCGACATCGGCAAGCTGGCGGTACACGGCACGATCAACGACATTGCGATGTCTGGAGCGCGACCGCTCTATCTATCTGCCGGCTTCATACTGGAAGAGGGCTTGCCAATCAACGACCTGCGTCGTATCGTCCAATCGATGGCCGATGCGGCGACGGAGGCCGGGGTCCGGATTGTTACGGGCGATACAAAAGTGGTGCAGAGAGGCAAAGCTGACGGGGTGTTCATCAACACGGCAGGGGTAGGCGTGCTGGAGGCAACATGGCCTATTGGGCAGGCTTTTGTACAGCCTGGTGACAAGGTGTTGTTGAGCGGGCCGGTTGGAGACCACGGTATTGCGGTTATGATGGCGCGGGAGTCTCTCGACATCGAGACCGACATTCAGAGCGATACTGCACCTTTGCACAGGCTGGTGGCCGCCGTCATGGAGGCTGCGGGAGAAGGGGTTCACTGCTTGAAAGACCCTACGCGTGGAGGGGTAGCGACCTCGCTCAACGAGATCGCAATGGCCTCCGAAGTATCAATCGCGCTGGATGAGAACTCCATTCCTGTACGCATGGGAGTACGTGGCGCATGCGAAATCCTGGGGCTCGATCCTCTAACAATCGCCAACGAGGGCAAGTTGCTAGCAATTGTTGCAGCGGAGTCGGCAGATGCGGCACTGGCAGCCATGCGCGACCACCCTCTCGGGCGGGAAGCGGCATTAATCGGCGAGGTGCGGGCCGAACCGGCTGCGATGGTGTTTCTCCACACCGACATAGGGGGCACCCGTGTGCTGGATATGCTCGTTGGCGACCCGCTGCCGCGGATTTGCTAGGCCGAGCATTCAGACTAAAGAGCCAACAATCGTCGGCCATTAGAGTGGTAGGATTCTGGCAGCCACGCACTAAATGCCCTATAATAGGCACGTGAGTCGTCACACTAATGGTCCTGTAGGTTCTGGCTCAGCACTTGGTTCTATCTTGTATATCTAATAGTACCGGCTCCGAATCTAGTCGTCGGAGTCGGTTGTCGTTATATCGAACTTCTGTCCATGCTTACACGTCAAAATCGTTTAGGGAGCACTCATGACTGAAATGCTCAGCACGAATCGTGAGCGCATCGTCTGGTTGACGGCCGGCTTGTTGACGCTGATATGGCTGGTCATTTATCTCACAACGGTATCTCCCACAGTCAACTTCATAGATAGCGGTGAACTGATCACAGCCGTGCGCGAGCCTGGCGTGGCTCACCCGCCCGGATACCCTCTTTACGTTCTTCTGGGATATGTGGCTTCCCATGTGCTATGGGGAGAAGAAGCCTGGCGCGTGAATGTGCTTTCGGCGTTCTGGGGCGCGCTGGCAGTGGGCGCGTTCGTCCTTCTGACTTTCCGATTGTCGGAATACGTGATTGCCGCTCGGACCGCGACCGCAATCCCGCGCACGAAGAGATCGACGCCGATGGCATCGAAAAATAGTGCCCCTCTCAAGCGCAGTCAGCAAGGGGTGAATCAGGCTGCCGTGAGCGCGCGCAAAGAGAGGCAACCAGCACCCGGACAGGGGAATGATCGGTCGATCACGCGGCCTGAAGAAGACAAAGCCAGCCCGCGGCTGGTCCTTCTGATGATTGCAGGTTCAGTGGCGGGAGCATCGCTGATTGCTAGCTCCGCCACGTTTTGGAGTCGGACGGCGCAGGCCAAGATGTACAGCCTTCACTTCTTCTTCGTCGCCGTGATCCTCATACTTGCCCTCGGATACAGGCGTGCCTATGAGCGCCAGGACGAAAAGACCGCAGCGCGCTGGTTGATATTCCTGGCCGCTACGCTTGGCCTTTCGTTTACCAATCACCTTATGACTGTGCTGCTTGTCATACCGGTTGCTCTCATGTTGCTTATGGGTGAGGATGCGAGCAGGAGACTTACCTTTATCGTTCGGAGGTTAGCTGTACTTCTTCCGGCGTTCTTGCTACCGTTGCTGCTCTATCTCTATCTCCCGATCAGAGCCTCTGAAGGGCCAATTATGAATTGGGGAACACCAGATACCTGGGGGGACTTCTGGAGGCACATTTCGGGCTGGCAGTTTAGCACTTTTCTGCTCAGTGATATCGGTGCCAATATAACGCGCAACAGCGCATTGATCCCACGATACGCGGGCGAACAGTGGGGCTTTCTGAGCTTAATCGTCATCGCAGGCGGATTTGTAGCAGGTGCTCTCCTCTTCAGGGTACGGCCTTCGGTCCTCTGGCCGACGTTCGTATTGCTTGTGCTCACGCTGTTCTTCTCACTTATCTATGGTATCTCCGAGATCGAGCCATACATGACACCGTTCTATGCAATGTTAGCCGTGTGGATTGGGTTGGCTCCGGTTTCATGGTTCCTATATTCGAGAGAGCACGCTCGACAGCATTATCGCCAATCACCTGGGGCGCGCAACGCGCGGGCTGCTACGGAGCGTGGTAAGCAACTGGATGTTCCCTGGTTGGTAACGGCAGTGATGGGCGTCGCGGCATTGGGCAGCATCTTTCTCGTCTACCCACAAGAGAACTTCAGCAATAACAGGCTGGCGGAGCAGTTCGTACTCAATGTGTTCAACGAATTACCTGAGAACAGCATCGTCATCACAGATTACTGGGATTTCTATGCTCCCACATACTATCTGCAGATCGTAAAGGGGGTGCGGCAGGATGTTGTGGTTATTGATAAATCCTTGCTGCGCTATCCCTGGTATACAACGCAGTTGCGGCTCCGTTATCCATGGCTGATTGAGAATTCCAACGACATTGTGGCGAGCTTTTCTCTTGAACAGCGCAAGTGGGTGAACGGTGAATATTTTGACTCCAATGCGCTCACCAAGTATTATTTTGACTTGCTCACATCCTTTGTTGAGCGCAATGCACCGGACCATCCAGCATATATGCTAATCTCCCAGCCATGTCCCGCCAACCAGCAATGCGAGGAATCACAGATCGCGCCAACGTGGACACGCGTGCCGCTTGGATTGGTCGATAAACTCGTACCACAGGGCACCACCAATGTCTCGATTCCGCCGGAGCCGACCTATGTGACCGATGGTATTACGACAAATCCTGTTGGGCTCGATGACGCGGCCCGTCTCAACTCGGTACGGTACGTGGATGCCTACCGTCGCCTTGCCGTGCTCTACAGCGCGGCACAAGAAAGCCAGGCAGCCCAAAGAATGACAGATCGTGCTGCACAAATCGAGGCGGTGCTGCAAAACAGATAGTTGGCTAGGATATGCCGAACACGCTGCGACGCTTCACAAAAATATAGGCCACTACGCCAGCACACACGAGTGCGCCGATGAAGAGCGCGACAGGCGCGCCAAAGTGATCTGCTATGATGCCTGCTTGCAAATTGCCTGCGGGAGCCATGCCCACAAAGAGGAATGCAAATACTCCATTCACCCGCCCGCGTAGCTCGTCGGGCACGCTCGTTTGGACCAGGGTATTGACGGTGGCATTTATCGAGATCATCGCGCATCCAACACCGACAAGCAGCGCAAGCGACAGCCAGTATGTGGTCGAAAGGGCGAATGTGCCCAGGAATATCGGCAGTCCAATCGCACCCAGCATGATGATACGCCCACGTCTGGTGGTGGACCTTCCACTCTGGATAGTCAGACTCAGGGCCCCAATCAGCGATCCCACGCCCGCCAGCGCCATCAGGGTGCCGTACCCCTCTGTGCCCACCTTGAGAATACTGTCCGCCATGATCGGCATCAGAACGGAGTAGGGAAAGGCGAAGATGCTGACAGTCATGATCAGCAACATTAGGGTGCCGATCACTGCATTGTGTCGGACGTAGCTTAGGCCTTCCAGAATTCTCTTTGCTGAGTTGTTAGAATCGCGCTTCCTCACAACAGGGTCGATCTTCATCATGAACAACCCCGCAATCACAGCTAGATAAGAAATCCCGTTCAAGAGGAACGCCATGCCTGGGCCTTGCCATGCAAGGGCTATGGCTCCGATTGCAGGCCCGAGCACGCGTGCTCCATTGAAGATGGCAGAATTGAGGGCAACTGCATTCATTAGGTCGCCTTTACCCACCATCTCTACGGTGAACGACTGGCGAGCAGGCGCATCGAATGCGAAGACGCTGCCAAGCAAGAGCGAGATCGCGAGCACATGCCAAACCTCAACCGTGCCCGCCAGAGTCAAAGCTGCCAATACGAAGGCGGCCAGCATCGAGATTGTTTGTGTCCAGATAATGAGGGTTCGCTTCGGAACCTTGTCTGCAATCTCGCCCGCCCACAATGAAAGGAGCAGCACAGGTATGGAGTTGGCAAAGCCCACCATACCAAGCCAGAAGGCGGAGTGAGTAAGTTCCAGTACTAACCAGGCGCGGGCCACCATTTGCATCCATGTACCCACCAGGGAAATCAGCTGCCCTGTCCAGTAGAGCCTGAAATTCCTGTGTCCAAGCGCCCGCAGCGACAGAGGCAAGGGGATATTGATCGCCAGTAGAGGAAAAGATGGCCGACTAGTAACTTCTGATTCGGTGGTTACATCTTGGGGAGAAGGTGTTAGCGTGGCGCTGTCCAATGCTATTGCCTGTTGTAGTGGCGCGCCCCCACCTCCATATTGAAAGGTCTCAGGTCTGTTTGCTTGTTGTTGCATAAATCCCTTTTGCGATATAAGTTGTGGTAGTTGATATGTTAGAAGTATATCTAACTTAGAGGCTTAAGTCAATTGATCGACGCTCTCACCGAACGCCTTACGACGTGGAAAACCTTGACTGTCACACCCACGAATGATATAATGGCGTTGTCGGTGAAAAATCGCCGGCCTGGCCAATCGGTTCTCAGTCGTGAGCAAGGAGGTTCTTATGACCACAACCAAAACTCACGTGATGGAAGTTCGATTCCAGGTGGATCGATAAGGCCTCCAGGAAAGACTTTCGGGTCGTTCCGGGGGCACAACCGAACTGGAAGGCACTCAGCATAACTGAGTGCCTTCTGCCTTTTACCGCAAACTTGCTCGAAATTAGATTACGAATTTGCCGTTCTCGTAGAGCGTTGCGCCATCCACGACTACGCGTCCTTCCTTCATATCAGTCACCATGTCCCAATGGATCGCTGAGGTATTGGTTCCTCCAGCGTTCGGATAGGCATTCCCCAGGGCGCAATGTATAGAACCGGCAATCTTTTCGTCAAAGAGAGTGTTTCTTGTTATCCTGGTAACGCCGGTATTCGTACCGATGGCAAACTCTCCTAGCCGCCTCGCACCTTCGTCCAGGTTTAGCATTGCGTTCAAATAATCCTCGCCCGTATCTGCCCGATGTTCGGTAACACGCCCGTTCTCAAACTTCAGGTACACTCCCTGCACAGAGCGTCCATTGTAGGACGCCGGGTAGCTAAAGGTGATATGACCCTGGACGGTCTCATGGACGGGCGAGGTGAAGACCTCGCCACTCGGGAAATTGCGTTTGCCATCGGAATTGATGAACACCCTTCCTTCTATTGACATCTCCAGGTCGGTGCCGGGCGCTTCGACTTGCACTTGCCGTTTCCCGGCTAACCAATCGACTATGCGCTGCTGATCTTCCGACACTTCACGCCAGCGCTCAGCAGGCTCGCGATCATCATCAAGGAGGCAGGCGCGAAACACGAAGTCTTCAAATTCGGAGAGACTCATCTCAGCGTCCTGGGCGTAGGCTTCTGTTGGAAAGAGAGTGAGGCAATGAGGTCTGCCCTCCATAATGCGCTTCATATAGCCAGCCCCAATCGGGCCTGCCCCTCTCTTTAGAAGTCCTAGACGGGCAGTATCTACATTATTGAGGCTGCGTGTATTCTCGTCGCTTAAGATGCGAAGTATAGCATCCGATTCTTCCACTATCCGCATCTGGTATGGATTTACCCTGGTTAGTTGAGCGTCATTTCCTTCTTTCAAGAGCAGTTCATCGAGCCACGGAGTGCTGATAAAGACATAGGGTTGAGCGCCCCGCAAGATTACTTCGTGGGAAACCGATTTGATCAGTGGCAGGGCGGCTGTCGTGCCGACAATCGCCACTTCCCATCCTTCTTGTGCCTCCAGGGAGTACTCGACGAGCACCCGAGCCATCCTGGCAACTCTTGGGTCTTCCAGCACGCAATACCTCCAGGCTTTTAGAAGTTACGAAACAACATCAATCACCACCGGCGACGGCTCGACAGGCTCGTCTGCAATAGTAAAAGCAGATCGAAGTGTTTGCTCGATTGCCTCGGCGGATGATTCGCTTGAAGCATGGACGGTGACGAGGGGCTTGCCAACCTCTATCCGGTCGCCGACCTTGGCGCGCAAGACGAAGCCAACACTATGATCGATGCTGTCGGACTTCTTCTTACGGCCTCCACCGATCTCGACGGATGCATATCCTATTGTTTCGGCGGTGATCCCCGCCAGCCAGCCGCTCTCATCCGCAAGGAGGTCTCGTTGTACGGGTGCCTGTGGCAATAGATCTGGACTGTCAATGAAGCCGGTGTCGCCTCCCTGGTATGCTATGAAGTCGCGAAGCGTACTCAGCCCCGCGCCTGACCGCAAGACATCCAGCAGATGATCACGGCCCGCTTCGATGGTCGATACTTTGCCTGCCATCTGCAGCAGGTTGGCACCCAGGATCAACGCCACTTCCAGCAGGTCGTCCGGTCCATTACCCCGCAAAGTGTCAACCGCTTCTCGTACCTCCAATGCATTGCCTATGGCCCAACCCAAAGGCTGGTCCATATCGGACAAGAGAGCGCGCACCTTTAGACCGACGCTTGACCCTAGATCACGCATCGCCTCGGCCAGGGCACGGGCGCTGCCGAGATTCTTCATAAACGCCCCACTGCCAACCTTCACATCAAGCACTACACCATTAGCTCCTGCAGCTATCTTCTTCGACATAATGCTGCTGGCGATCAGCGGCAAGCTGTCAACTGTGGCGGTAACATCGCGCATTTTGTAAAGAATGCCGTCTGCCGGCGCAAGATCGGCAGTTTGGGCGGCAACAACCAGGCCAACGCGCCGCACCCCCTCAAGAAACTGCTCGGTAGTCAAGGCGCAATTCATCCCCTTGATAGACTCCAGTTTGTCGATCGTCCCGCCGGAGAAGCCGAGGCCACGGCCAGACATTTTAGCGATTGGCACCCCGGCGGCTGCCACAAGCGGGGCGACCACCAGCGTGGTCTTGTCACCGACACCACCCGTGGAGTGTTTGTCACCTACGAAACCACCTGTTGATGAGAGATCGAGGCGTTGGCCGGAATTCACCATCGCCATTGTGAGATCAGCGGTCTCTTGCGCGGTCATGCCTTGAAAAAAGACTGCCATCAGCCAGGCACTAATCTGGTAATCGGGAATGCTTCCATCTGTCACGCCTTTGATCAACCAGTCAATTTGCTCATGGCTCAACTCATGACCGTCACGCTTGGTCGTTATTATGTCAACTACATTCACCTGCTCAACTCCTTGCCTGAGCGCTTATGTTCTCGCAAAGGGTTGCAGCCGAGTAGATTGCAGACTTCGATTGGCTCTCCTCCGTGCAGGTAATACCTGGGCACACGCTCAGAAAGGCCGCACAGGACTTCGTATGAAATCGTGCCCTGCCACTTCGCAAGGTCATCCGCAGTAATCTCATCCTCACCTTGCTTGCCTATCAACACCACTTCCTCGCCTTCGACAGGTTCGGGCAGTGATGTGACATCAATGCATAACTGGTCCATGCTAACACGCCCGATGACAGGACAACGGTTGCCACGCACCAATACCTGTCCTCGATCTGAGAGTAACCTGCTATAGCCATCGGCATAGCCGACGGGCACAAGGCCCACTAGAGTTGCGCGTTGGGCAGTCCAGGTGCGACCATAACCGATGGGCTCTCCCGAGTGCGCCAGGTGAACCCGCGCTAAACGAGAGCGAAGGGTGAGGGCCTTTGTTAAATCTATTCTGGTTGCCAGATGCTGGGCAGGGAGATGGCCGCTCAACATTATGCCAACCCGCACCATGTCAAAGCGGGCCTCAGGTAGGGCCAGAGCAGCAGCAGAATTAGCGGCGTGCACAATTTCGAAGGAGAACCCTTTACCTACGGCTTCGGTGCGCAGTCTATTGAACAAGGCCAATTGTCTGTGCGCATAACCTGGGTCAGCGGAATCGGCATCGGCAAAGTGAGTCATCAGGCCCTCGACCCGCAGGTGCGGGAGGCTCGCCACCTCAGCCATAAGTGGCATGAACTCTTCTGGAAGACAACCATAACGGCCCAGGCCGGTATCAACCTTGATATGTACGGCAACCTTGCCTGTTCCCGCCTGTTTCGCAGCTTCTTCCAGGGCATTGGCACTACGAGCACCGTGGAGGGTCAAAGTCAGCCGGTTGCCAACGGCTGCCACAGCTTCGTCGGGCGGAACGTAGCCCATGACAAGCAACGGACCTGTGTAGCCTGCGCGGCGCAATTGCACACCCTCGTCCACACACGCGACCGCCAACCAGGAAGCCCCGCCTTCGAGCGCTGCCGCAGCTACCCATGGTGCGCCCAGGCCATACCCATCAGCCTTCACGACGGCCACCACACGGCACCTAGGGCCCACGACCTTCTTGATAGCGCGCACATTTGAGGCGATCGCAGACAGGTCTATCTCCGCTTTGACAGGGCGGCCCCATGCAGGTTCCTCCAGCAAAGTATTCTGACTTTGGATTGCAGGCTCAATCACAATAGCACGTCCAGTTTGCTGCCATGTCCACTTTCTAGCGTCCTCGAACCTTGCGTTGGGCGTGAGCCAGCAAAAGGGGTAGATCGCCTGATAGTCCGCCCGAAACGCCAAACTGGTCACGCATGAGCTCACCCGCCGTTCCGTGCAGATAAACACCTGCGCGGGCGGCATCAAGTGGAGAAAGGCCCTGCGCCAGCAAGCCGACAATTGCTCCCGCCAGAACATCGCCCGTGCCAGCCGTTGCGAGGGCGGGGTTGGAAAACGGACTGATGTACACTTTGCCTTTCGGGTCGGCTATAACAGTAGCCGCACCCTTCAACACAACTATCTGCTTCCATTCGGAGGCTGCTCGGCGTGCAGTGCCGACGCGATCAGACTGCACATCGTCGATCGTGGAGTTAAGCAATCGAGCCATTTCGCCTGGGTGAGGTGTGAGAACTGTATTCTGAGGGACCGCTCCTGTCCACTCGTCCCATTCGGCAAGAATGTTGAGGGCATCCCCGTCCAGCACGAGCGGCGGTAAATGGGGTGGCTGGGATGGATGGGTCCCAACCGGAGCGGCCTGCGCGGCGAACCCTATGGGGCGTGTTGACGCATGAGCAACGGATTCCTGGCTGGCAAAAAGACCCTTGATGAAGGCCACAGTCTCCTTGTCCTTGCCAAGTCCACTGCCTACCAGGAGCGACGTGTAGTCTTGCAATGCGTCGACCAGTTTTTCGATAGCATGCGGCGTAAGCGCTCCGAGATCTGAAGGGAGCGGCAAGAAAGTGCATTCGGTTAGCTTGGCCGCCATGATGGCGAGCAAGTCACCTGGGCAACCAAGAGTGACCAATCCAGCGCCGACTCGCATTGCACCCTGCACTGCCAGGGCAGCAGCCCCTATGTAGTTTATGGAACCGGCCACTACGAATGCTTTACCAAAAGTGCCTTTGTTAGCATCGTCGGGACGCGAGGGCAATATTGCTCGGACGCTCTCGTCCGTGAGTAACTCACCGCGAGCGGTCGAGCGGCTATCTTGTGCGTTCAATCCTATATCCTCCAACCTTAATTGTCCCATGTAAACTTTTCCCGGGTGCAGGAAGTGACCGTATTTATAGTGACCAAAGGTGACGGTGAAGTCGGCAATGGCAGCAACACCCATAACTGATCCTGTATCGCTATCGATGCCGGTTGGAATATCGACCGCCATGCATTTTCGTGCGGATGCGGCAAGGCGTGTTACTATGCCCGCAAGGGCTCCTTCAATATTCCGCTTCAATCCTGTGCCGAGTAAACCATCAACTACAACTGTACACCAATTGAGAGATTCGTCCAAGATGCTCTCCCAGGATCCCGATCCAAGATCTATGAGGGGAACCCTGGACTCGGCGAGTGGAACACGTAGGTGCTCGTCACCTTCGGCGCGGCGCTTCCAGAGAAGGCACCGGACGTCCCAGCCATTAAGAGCAAGGTGGCGAGCGATTACCAGGCCATCGCCCCCGTTGTTGCCGGGCCCGCAAAGCACAAGTACCTGTTGCCGGGTCCGGGCATCGAGCCAATCGAGAATGGCGCGGGCAGCGCTGGCCCCCGCAGCCTCCATTAGCCCTTGCCACGTTGCGCCACGCGCCACTGAGGCCGACTCGATTGACCTCATCTCGTCAGCAGTTACCAACAGCGGCGAATCTGACGCCGACTCCGCTGGAAGTGCCATAATTACTATTTTCGAAGGTAGGCCACCACCATAGCGCAAGCCATTGTGCGGCTATGCGACAGGCTTACGGCCAATGATGTGATCCCTAGCTGCACTGCGCGCTCACGGGCTGCACCGTGCAGGAAAACCAGCGGCTTACCCATACGATCGCGCAGGATTTCAATTTCGCGCCAGTTATGGTTGGGGAGTCCTGTTCCCAGCGCCTTGGCTGCGGCCTCCTTGCCTGCGAAGCGCGCCGCAAGCGCCGAGTACCTGCCGGCGCATATCGTCTGCTCGCGCTCGGTCCATACCCGGTCTAGAAATCGTTGGCCCCACCTGGACACAGACTGGCCGATCCTATCGATCTCAACGATATCTACACCGCACTGCACCCAGCCGTCAAGCGCATCTGACAATAGAATCCCATCCGCCATCCAGACCGGTAGACCTGCGGCCTCGCTTGGCGATGGCGGGCGCTCATCCTGCATGATCTATCCTTTAGCGGCCCACACCCGCGTAGTTAAAACCATATTTGCGCACTTCTTCGGGGTCGTAGATATTTCGACCATCTACCAACACATCGCCCCGCATTAGCTCCTTCAAACGCTCCATATCCAGTTGCTTGAACTCATTCCAGGCGGTTACGAGAACCAGCGCATCCGTATTGGCTGCTGCCTCGTAGGCGTCCTCGCAATAGATAACATTATCAAGATAGGTTTGTGAGGCCTCGGTTGCGACGGGGTCGAACGCCTGGACTTCTGCGCCCAACTGCTGTAGGCCGCGAATGATGTCTATCGCAGGGCTTTCGCGCATATCATCTGTGTCCGGCTTGAAAGATAGGCCAAGTACTCCCACCCGTTTGCCGTGCAGGTCGCCACCCAGCATCCGGGCAACCTTTCTGGTAAAGAAATGGCGCGCGTTTTTGTTGACCTCAAGCACCGAGTTGAGTATATATGGACGTGTCTGCACCTTCTCCGCCATATGGGCTAACGCCTTGACGTCCTTAGGGAAGCAGCTCCCGCCGAAACCAACCCCTGCCTGTAAGAACTGTGCGTTGATTCGCTTGTCATATCCCATTCCCCGGACTACTTCCTTCACATCTGCGCCAAGCCTCTCGCAGATAAGGGCAATCTCATTGATGAATGAAATATACGTAGCCAAAATGGCATTGGAGGCGTACTTGACCATTTCGGCGGTGCGGAGATCGGTTACCATAACGGGCGCGTTCAGAGGCTCGTATAGCTCTGCGACTTCTTCTCCGGCCCAACGTTCTTCGGAGCCGAGCACGACCCGGTCGGGGTGGAGAAAGTCGAGGAGGGCCTGGCCTTCGCGCAAAAACTCCGGGTTGGAGACAACCGCAGACTTGAAGTCAGGAGGGCATTCCTGTTTGATAAGTTTACCAACCAGGTCGCCGGTGCCAATCGGTACTGTACTTTTGTTGACGATGATCAAGGGCTGTTCGCTCCTGCCCGGAGCCCACTTGCCGATAGCAGCTGCCGCCTGTTCAACGTAGCGCATGTCGGCGGAGCCATCCTCCGACTCGGGAGTTCCAACTGCTATGAAGACTACCTTGGCGCCGGTAAGCGCTTCATTGTAATCAGTCGTGAAATGAAGCCTTCCCGCCTTCAGGTTTCTGAGAATTACTTCTTCCAGCCCAGGCTCATAAATTGGGGAGATGCCTTGCTTCAGCTTGTCGACTTTCTCCTGGATCACGTCGACGCACACCACATCGTTGCCGAGATCGGCAAAACAGGTGCCAGTCACAAGGCCAACATAGCCTGTACCAATAACTGCAATCTTACTCAAGAATGGTCCCTCCTCTAAGACTCTCGATATGGATGTGTTTGTTTTTAACTATCGCGCCAGCAGTGATATATCTGTTATGCCGCTCTCGAATCCAGCGCCGGTGCCATAGATCTCGATACTGTTGATAACCGCTACATCGGGATTCCGGGCCTGAGACTTCAACAGGAAGAGATCGCTGTTGAGTTGAGCGAGCTCTTGCGCGCCTTGCGCCACGGCAAGGCTTTGTCGCAGGTCACTAATCTCCCCGGTGGTTTCCCATTTGCCAATGGGGACGCGCACCCTGGTCGTATCTGAGAGATCTTCGGGGTTGGTGCCGATATAGAAGGATCGCTTCCACTCGTGGAGTTGTCCTTCGGAATCGTGGTACAGAACTCTCACTGTAAGAGGAAAGGAATCTCCAACCGGCCCTTGCGTCGGGCCTTGCTGGCTCACAACCTTTAGTGTAGCACTCAATTCTATTGTATTGTAAAACTCAACCGACTTGTTAATGTCCTGCTTGAACCCAACACGCGGCAGCTGATCTCTGCTTCCTGAATAGAGGATGCGCGCCACGCGCAGGTTTAACTCGTCCGTAATTGTAACGCTTCCGGCTGGGATCGGTGGCGATCCTTCGTCACTGATGGGTAGCCATCCTGCAACACCCAGGCCACCTTCAGCGACGGTTTCGCCCGAACTGGTCGGCCCATCAACAAAGTTACCGTTTTCAACGAGGTCTGTTTCGGCGGTAATAGGTCCTTGTGGTCCATCGATCTGGCTCACCCAGGCCATTTGTTGCGGACCAAGTTCGATCCTCTGGCCCTGGGAGCGGAAGGTCGCATGACCCTTGTCAACGACTACTTGAGTGAGCCTGCTGTCGCCTTCGTCGATCGTGAAATGCACTTTGGAGCTCGGGTCGACAGCGGTCTCTGCTTGATCTGTGGCGACTATATATTGAGAGGAGGATTCTTCAATTGGGCTTCGTGCAACGAGTATCGAGCCACGATCCAGCTTGATCTTGATATCCTGGGCGTGACCGAAGAACTCGTTCGTGTGCAGCGTATCGAGCGTCAACTGAGTGCTGAACGAGAAGCTGAGAGTGCTTTCATCAAAGAGCCGTATGAATCCCCGGCCATTTTCGTCAGAGATCACTGTGTCCCCCTCCTGGAGGGTGGTCGGACCTGAGATTTGTTCAGGGTTTATCGTGCCGTGGCGAAGCACTGCCAGCTTGAGGCCAGTATAGGGTTCCAGGCTGGCGGTTTTAGCGACGGTAACTGAGCCAAGAAAGGCTGCTACACCGTAGGAAGTGAGGACACAAAGTGCCACAAAAGCAAACAAGCAGATGGCAAGAACCAACCAGACTTGTCTGCTTCGTTCCACAATGGCGCTTCCCAAATGAGCCGCATCCTGCCCGGCGCGGACCTCGCTTGCCACTAGTGTCTTACCTCGAAATGAGTGCCCAATCCCCGAGATTCACCTTCGGTCCACTCAGTGTCTATCGACGTGACGTGAGCCCCTGCGGGTCCGGTCCAAATCTCCTCAAGCAAGCTTTCCAGCTTTGGGCGAGATCCCGCGGCGACCACTTGCACTGTGCCGTCAGGCATGTTTTGAACGAATCCACGCACTTCTAGGTCCCAAGCATGACTGCGGATGAAAACGCGGAATCCAACACCCTGAACGTATCCACGAATAACCGCCCGCAGAGTCTGAGTGCGGTCGGGGTACTGATTCTGTTCACTCATAAAGCGTAGTCAGCCTCGCTTCGATTGTCCTTCACTCTGTCCCTTATTGTACCTACGCAACATGGTTGCGTCAAACAGCGAATTGCGCGGGTGCGAGATGGCAAACATAACACGTACCCATGTCGCTATGCAAGGTCACTGTCTTCCCAAGCTAAGCCCAGCTCCGCTCCGATTCGCCGACATATACTATATGGCAATGGCGAGACAAAACGGGACAGGTTTTGAGGTGTACTTAAGTATGGCTCTTGAGTTATGCGTGCGCCTCGGCGAGTATTTGCCTGCTTCGTGAGGCAGGGTTATAATAGGCCACGACTCTGTTCGTCACCGTGCGGACAATTTAGATTGTCCAGGTGCGTTGCAAAACGCGAACATTAGCTCATGGATCTCCCGATCAATACGCTCGAAGTCTAGGTAGATTATGCCTGAAGAACTCAAATATCCCTCATTTCTCGATGTACCTGATATTCCCTGTGGCCGGGACGACCCTCGCAGCCGTGACATCGCATGGAGGCCAACTCCTGCCTATCTTGGACGGTCGCGCCTGCGTGCGTTTATGCATTCACAGGGTATCGAGCGGTTTGAGCATATGGTCAACCGGGCTGCCCGCTCGCCCGAATGGTTCTGGGCGGCTGCTGTTAAGGACCTTGGAATTGAATTCTATGAACCGTATGAGAAGGTGATGGACACCTCAAGAGGCTGGGAGTGGACCACGTGGTTTACGAACGCCAAGTATAACTACGTTCACGACGCGCTTGACAAGAGGGCCACGGGGGACGAGCGCGACCGTACTGCGGTGATCTTTGAGGGCGAGGAAGGTGTGGTGCGCACCTACACTTACGCGCAGCTACATGCCGAAGTGTGCCGTTTCGCGAACGGTCTGCAATCGTTGGGGGTGATGGAAGGCGACAGGGTTGGCCTGTTTATGCCGTTTACGCCGGAAGTGGCAATCGCCATGCTCGCGTGCGGCAAGATTGGCGCGATCTTCATCCCGATCTTTTCGGGGTACGCCGCGCCTTCGGTCGCCTCGCGCCTTTCGGATTGCTCGGCCAAAATACTGGTAACCGCGGATGGCTTCACACGCAGGGGCAAGCCGGTGGCAATGAAGGAAGTGGCGGACGCCGCTGCCGATGCGGCCCCTAGCGTGGAGAAGGTTATAGTGCACCGGAGGGTGGGACGTGATGTGCCGTGGAACGGTGAGCGCGACGTGTGGTGGCATGATTTGATTGAGGGGCAGAGCGCGGAATGCGAGAGCGTGAGGACCGACGCAGAGCAGTTGTACATGATCATATACACGTCCGGTACGACGGGGAAGCCGAAGGGCGCGCAGCATGTGCATTGTGGGTTCCCGATCAAGGGCGCGCAGGACATGGCACACTGCTTCGACGTTCAGCCCGGCGACATAATGTTCTGGTACACAGATATTGGCTGGATGATGGGGCCGTGGGCGATCAGTGGCGCTCTGATGTTGGGGGCAACGCTATTCATGTACGATGGGACGCCCGATTTTCCGGGGCCCGACCGCGTTTGGGATATGATCGAGCGGCATGGGATCACGCACCTCGGCATCTCGCCAACCGCGATCCGAGCGTTGATGGGCCACGGAACTGAGTGGGTTGACAAGCATAACCTTTCGTCTCTTTATGTGCTCGGCTCGACGGGAGAGCCATGGAATCCCGACCCCTGGTGGTGGTATTTCAAGAAGGTGGGCGGCGGGAAGTGCCCGATTATCAACTACTCCGGCGGAACCGAGATTTCGGGCGGTATCCTCTGCTGCAATCCGCTGCTCCCTATTAAGCCCTCGTCGTTCAATGCGCCTGTGCCTGGGATGGCGGCAGATGTAGTCGATGATGAGGGGAAGCCGGTCCGTGGGGCGGTCGGCGAACTGGCAATCAGAGGACCCTGGCCTGGCATGACGCGGGGGTTCTGGGGCGACCCACAGAGGTATGTTGATACATATTTCTCACGCGTGCCGGGAGTGTGGATACACGGAGATTGGGCGCAGGTCGACGAGGATGGGTACTGGTATATCCTGGGGCGCTCGGACGATACGATCAAGGTGGCGGGCAAGCGGCTCGGTCCCGCGGAAGTGGAGTCGGCGGCTGTGAGCCACCCATCAGTTAGCGAGGCGGCGGCAATAGGCGTCCCGGACGAACTGAAGGGAGAGTCGGTGGTGGTGTTCGCGGTCTTACGCAAGAACGTTGAGGCTTCGGACACCTTGCGCGTCGGGATCGTGGACGCCATCGTGGGGCAGCTAGGCAAAAGTCTCGCGCCGAATAAGGTGCTATTTGTTAGCGACCTGCCCAAGACGCGCAACGCCAAGATCATGCGGAGGGTAATTCGCGCGCGCTACTTGGGAGAGCCTCTGGGCGACATCACGTCGCTGGAGAACCCGGCGGCAGTCGAAGAGATAGGGAAGGCACAGTAATGCGTTTGGTCACATTTGCCCGAAAGAATGCTATCGAGGCAGGGACTCCCGTCATCCTGCAAGTGGGGATCGTGCGTGGTGATGATATTGTCAGCATCAGGACAGCAGCACCGATTGGAATGATAGGCGTTATTGAGGCTCTTATCAGCGAGGAGGGTAGAGAATGGCGTGCACTTGCTGAGAGCACGGTACTGACCGACGCTACGGAAGTGACCCCTATTGCGGACGCATTACTATATGCGCCTATAGCGCGCCCTATGAAGAATGTGATGTGCCTGGGGCGCAATTATGCCGAGCATGCCGCCGAATCGAGGCGGGCCTTCGGGGAGGCTGCGCCCATAGACAAGCCGGACTATCCGGCTGTTTTCACCAAGGCAACTACGTCGGTGACGGGGCCCTATGCCGACATTCCATATGATCCAAGTGTGAGCACACAGATAGACTGGGAAGGTGAGCTTGCCATAGTGATCGGGAGGGGAGGCAAGAACATCCGGCGGGAAGACGCCATGCAGCACATCTTCGGATATACGATAGTGAATGATATTTCGGCCCGCGACATTCAAAAGCGGCACGGAGGGCAGTATTTCAAGGGTAAGAGCCTGGATGGGGCTTGCCCAACGGGTCCCTGGATAGTTACAGCTGATGAGATCGCAGACCCGAACGAGCTCGAAATCACAGTACGCGTAAATGGCGTAGTTAAGCAGCACGACAACACGCGCTCAATGTTGTTCGACATACAGGAGATCATAGAGCATTTGTCGGTGGGCATGACGCTCGAACCTGGAGACATTATCGCCACAGGCACACCTGGAGGAGTGGGGCACGCTCGCACCCCGCCTGAATACCTTCAGCCGGGGGATGTGGTAGAGGTAGAAATAGAGAAGATAGGCACAATAAAGAACTGCATAATAGAGGCATAGAGATGCCAATAGAAAGAGATGTTTTTCGCAGGGTGATGGGTTCGTTTGCCAGCGGAGTTACCATAGTAACGGTTGTAGGCCAGGACGGGACGCCAACGGGCTTTACGGCGAGCGCGGTTACGTCATTGTCGCTGGAACCACGGATGCTGCTGGTATGCGTGAGCGAGCACTCATCAACGCTAGTGGCCGTAAATGAGGCGGGGAACTTTGTGGTGAACATTCTGGGCGCGCACCAGCAAGCGGCCGCACAACAATTCGCCACAAGAAGAGAAGATCGCTTTGGGGGCTTCCGGTGGCACCCCGGCCCGCTTAGTGGTGCGCCTGTGCTGGATGGATCGCTGGCTTACGCCGAATGTGTCCTTCGGGATACGTGTAAAGGCGGAGATCATGTGATTCTCATGGGCGAGGTGCTTGCCGGGGATGTACACGAGGCCGAGCCGCTTCTCTATTTCAGGGGCCGCTACGGGACATACGAAGCGGTGGTGGCCCCGGTGGTGCACCCTGCGGATATCTGGGAAATCTGGTAGGTGAGCACCTGGCGGGTTTTACAGACATTTAACATTGCTCTAACCAAAGCAGGCCCAAACTGACTTACAATGAAATTGACGGCGAACAAATAGACGCCGGAATAACCGGGCGCTAAGCCTGTGGTAAATTGGTCCGGCATATAAGTGCCGTTTGAAATGAACGGAGGCATCACAAAAGAATGAAAACAAGAATCATCGCAGGAATAAGCATAGTTGTGGCTACTATCGTTGCCTTGGGCGTCTTTGGGGCTGTTGTGGTTAGCGCTCAGGTGCCCACTCCCGCACCAGGCACGGCGACGCCGCCCGCAGCGGGCCAGCCTGTTAGGTTAGCGGGCAAGGTTAGCTCCGTAGCAACGGGCAGCCTTGTGCTGAATACGCGGGGTGGAGATATTACCGTCAATGTAGGAGCCAACACCTTCATTGTGATCAAGCAAAACGGTACGCCGGCGCAGGGTACGTTAGCCGATCTCACAACCGACAAGGCAACAGTGGTAGTAGGCGTGGCGACAAGCGATCCCATAGTGGTCGACGCTCGAATGATCACACAGGGGGCGCTGACCAATGGCGCTGTCGCCAGATTCCTGGCTAACCATCCGAAGGTACGAGCAGCTATAGAGCACATAGCAGCAGGCACTATCACTGCTATCAACGGGAACACAATTACCTTGCAAGGGGTGAAAGTGCCCAGCGTAACAGTACAGACGAGCGACAATACTGTGGTGCTGAACAATGGGTTCACCGCTGTTAGCTCATTGAAGGTGGGCGACAAGGTGACGGTACTGGGCGCTTCGGCGGGACCGGCAGCCAACACTCCTCCCGGGCGGGGCGCTAGAGCACAGGTGCCTCAGAGCCGCACTATCAACGCCTGGGGTCTGCATGTCGACAATGGCACCACTCAGGTGTCAGCGGCGCGGGTTGACACGGTGAACGGTGACACGCTTAGCGTCAAGACTTTGAAGAACCGAGATGGCGCGACGATCCAACTCGACGGAAATACCGAATACAGGTCACTTACTGTCTCGGTGGCAAATCGCAACGCCAGCCTGGCACAAGCTTCGCAGTCCGACATACGGGCCGGTAGCAACCTCATTGTCGAAGGCGTGGCAAGCAGCGACGGCAAGACGATCACGGCTAAAGCGGTGATTATCCTGCCTGGCGGCAAGGCTCGATAGACTAGACTGAACGAGGTACACCCGAATATGGGGCGCTCAAGCATCAAAAATGGAGATTGGCGGACAGATCGCCAATCTCCATTTTCAGTACCGGATTATGTGCTTGCAAGCAGCTTGGGCATGATTATGGGTTGGCAAACTGACCCACGGCAATCACGTCGGTTGGGGTATCGACGCCCGGTGCGTCCTCGATGCTGACGGCAAATCCAGCATAAGTGCTGACATTTTGCGGGGTGGGCGTTTGGTAACGCGTTTGGCCTGCATTGGCAGCAGCGAACGTTCCGGAGGGGATCGGGTTACCTGCTGTTGGCACGATCCAGAACTCGAAGACCTTGCCCGTGGGTATGTTTGGGAGGCCGTCAGCCAGCAGCACTGCGTCGTTGCGATCAGGATTGTACAAAACGAAGATGTTAGCTTGAGTTGTGCCCTGGGGCGCAAGTTGCACTACTTTGTAGCCTTCTGGGATGCCGGCGGGGCCGCGACCAAAGAAGGCCCAGAGACCCACAACAAGGATGAGCGCAGCCGCCACCGCGCCTACAGAGGCGATCAAGATGTTGCGCCTCCGCTCACGATAATCATCCAAAGACACAGGTGGCGTTGCGGTTGTCGCAGGGGAAGATATGGGAGTCGGCGCGCTTGCGGGTTGTAGTGCAGGTTGAATTGTGGTCGCGGGCGCGGTCTCCTGCGGAGTGGCACCAATGCGGGCCATCAAGCGGCTCTTATGACCCTGCGGAGGCTCGGCCGAGGGCGCAGAAGCGCCAAGCCAACCCACCACCTGCTCATAGTGATGCGCGAGCAGGACATGCTGGCGGCACTCGGCCAGGTTTGCCTCAAACTCTGCCGCCTCGCCGGATTCCATCACGCCCAG
Source organism: uncultured Chloroflexia bacterium (assembly GCA_963797095.1). GTDB lineage: Bacteria > Chloroflexota > Chloroflexia > QHBQ01 > JADMIH01 > JADMIH01. The sequence goes on from CAWCNY010000004.1 coordinate 187,597, forward strand.
CGAGTAATCGATTAGTTGTTCTTCCCAGCCATCCTCGCGGATGTTCGACGTGTCCATGATATGTGTAAGTAAAGTCCTTTAGTAAATCAGTCAGTAAGCAGGCCATACGGTTCCAGGAGGAGCCGCAAGCTCTGCATGCCAAGTCTGATGCGTGTTTTTACTGTACCTAACGGTTGGCCGAGCCTGGCAGCGATCTGGCTGTGCGACAGACCTGCGAAGTAGGCCAATTCGAGAACCTGCCGCTGATTTTGCGGTATCTGTGCGAGAGCAGCGCGCACAGCACCTTGCTGCTCCCGGGTCCATACCTGGTCCAGGGGTAGCGGCTCAGGGGCCTGGGCCGTAGTGAGTACGTTGCCCGTGGCAGGGTCTTCCAGGGCGACTTCGGTACGCGAGCGGCGACGCAGCTCATCAATGCAGCGATGATGAACCAGGCTCAGCAACCAGCTGGCAAACTTCCCCTTTTGCGCAGAGTAGCTGGACGGTTGGGTCCAGATCTTGAGGAATATCTCCTGCACTACTTCTTCACAAAGAGCAGGTTCGCCCAGAATCCTCAACGCAAGACCAAAGCACTGCCTGACGTAGCGTTCGTAGAGTTCTTCGAGGGCAGCCGCATTGGCGGCTGCGATCATCACGAGTAGATGCTCGTCGGAGATCTCTTTAAGGTCTTCCATGCAATCAGTGGCCTTGTGTAAAGTATACGAGATTATAGCCGAAGCGGATTTCGCGTGCAAACAAGTTTGAAGAGTGATTTTGCCGATAAAAGGAGGGCGATTCGAGGATGCCGGGTAAGAAGTAATGGAGTATAATTAGACAGTTCTCCCCGAAGCGGCGGCTGGTTGCTAGAAAGGAGTGCCTGTTGGCTGTTCTTCTTCCTGTTGGGAGGACGGTATTAGCCAATCCTGCCTCGAAGAATTAGGACATATGTAACCCGTTTGTGCGGTTGACCACACCCCATCGTTCTTGCTAAGATGGACTATGCAGGTCCTAGCCTTTTTAGTAGCGCCAGATTGCCGTATCTAGAACCAGATCGAAACTAGATTGTTGACACAACCTACAAACAGGGCGCAATCACATGCCCTCGGAGCCGCCAAGGTCACCGAACTGGTCGAAAGACTACGTTGGGTAATTGGCATCCGATGGACTGTGGTTGTTGCGCTCATTTTGGTAGCGATTGCCAGTCCATGGCTATCTAACCTGAGCACGACCTTCGCAGGTTCCAATCCGCTAATTCACCTGAGCCTGGCTCTCTTCGTAACAGCATATAACACCGCGTATTTGCTCGGCTCGCGCATGCCGGAGTTCGGTCGAACCCGTGTGACATACTGGCTCATACTTGCGCAGGTGCCCCTGGACATTCTGGTGTTCACAGCTATAGTGCGATGGTCGGGTGGCGTGACCGGGCCGGTGTTCGTTCTCTACTTCCTGTATATTTTCGTGGGTTTGGCGATCCTGCCTCCCAAGGGGACGTACTTTGTTGCCGGTTTCTCGGCGCTATGCTACGGCGTACTTGCCTTTCTCGAAGCAATGTGGATTAAGCCCATAGTGACGGGCGACAGCACCGTGGCTCGGGTTATCCCCGACAAGGTGTACCTGGGCTATTTTCTCACTGTTGCGGCCACCCTCTTGATTACCGCATATATCGCTAACTATTTCTCAGGTCTTCTTACCAGAGACGAACGAACCATACGCGGGCAATTGAGCGAGCTTAACGCGCTCTATTCAGTGACTAGAAGCGTGGCGGGCACGCTGGATGGCGACGACGTGGCGCGAACTATAGTTATGAGAGCTATGGACCTGGACGATGCCAGCGCTTGTTCTCTGATATTGTTCAACGATCAAGGCGAAGGGGTAGTGGTAGCCTCGCGGGGCTTCACGCCTGAGCAATCGCGAGAAGCACTCGGCAATGTCCTGCAACGCGATCACCCGATTGTGGCACGAGTCCTTTCTGATCGTAGGGGCATATATGCGCCCAGCGTGGAGCAGGACTCGGAGTTGAAATTTATCCTTCAGCGACCCAGCACTAAATCTTTCTATTCCGTACCCCTGTACAATGAAAGCAGGTTGATCGGGACTCTCAACCTTAGCTTCGACAGGCTCTTTACAATGCCCGTGCACAGGTGGAATCTGCTCAGCGCGATGACGCAACAAGCGGCTTTCGCAATAGAGCGTGCGCGCCTGCTGACCGATGCACAACGCGCCGCCAGAGAGATGACAGGTCTCTATCATATCGGGTTGGCGACTACATCTTCGCTCGATATTGATGAAGTGCTGCATTTGATCTATGAGCAGGTGAACCGGGTGGTGCACCCAGATACCTTCTATATAGCGCTTTTTGACGAAGATGCTTACGAGCTAAAGTACGATATCTTCATCGAGCAGAACCAGGCGTTGCCGCCCTTCAAGCAGAGGCTGGACAACTCAGGCATCTCAGGGTGGGTAGTGCGCAACCGCAAGCCGATTTTCATCCGGCACTGGGACATGGAGATCGAGCAGTTGCCTTTTGAGGCGAACATCGTGGGGGTCGCGACCCAGTCACTCATCACCGCGCCATTATTCGCCAAGAACAAGATCGTGGGTGTGATGTCGGTGCAGGCAGTATCGCCCAGCGCCTTCGACCAGAACCACCTGCGTCTGCTGACATCAATCGCCGGTCAGGCAGCCCTCGCGCTGGAAAACGCCCGCCTGCATGCTACGGTGAACGAGCAAGCACAGCGCGATGCACTTACTGGTGTGTTCCATCACGGGAGTTTTATATCTAAGCTCCAGGCGGCGCTCAAGCAGGCTCACGCCGAACGTCAGACGGTCAGCCTCGTTATGCTCGACATCGACAAGTTCAAGCAATACAACGACACGTACGGTCACCTAGTGGGCGATGATGTACTGCGCAGCGCCGTGGTCGCTATCCAGAACCATTTGAAGAGCACTGATGTGGTAGGACGCTGGGGCGGCGAGGAGTTCGGTATTGTGCTTCCAGGCGTAACCAGGATCCAGGCGCGCCAGATCGCCGAAAGAATCCGCCTGACACTGGCTCGCAATCCCGTGCGCGACCTGCATGGCCGGGCCATTCCCGCGCCCACCGTCAGCCAGGGTATTGCCATGTACCCCGAAGACGCCAACAACATAGAAGACCTGATAGATAAGGCCGATTCGGCGCTCTTCCACGCGAAAGACCAGGGACGCAACCAGATTGCGGAGTGGATAGAGATTCACGAGCAGCACGGAGTGCTCCCTGCGGAGCAGCAGGCGGTGCCCGCCCATTGATGCGATACGACGCACCAGTGGAGCATAGCGATCGGTTGCGCAACCTCAATCGGATTACTTATAATGGCTGGGCGGTGAGTGCCCAGCCATTACGATTTTCCGCCATTATCTCACCTAAAGGATACCATGACTTACCACAATAACGGCCATACAAGCGAAAGCACCCGCCAAGCAGATGAAGTTGCGTTACCGGACGATGCAGTAAAGTGGGGCAAAGCGGACCTGCATATGCACACCTCTCTGGGTGATGGGCTTGCCAGCGTTGAGCAGATTTTTGAGTACGTCGAAAACCACACCGACCTGGACATTATTGCGATCACCGATCACGATGACATAAGAGGGGCCATGCAGGCGATGGAGCTTGCGGAAAAGCGCAAGTGGCGCTTCAAGGTGATACCCGGCACCGAGATCACAACCAGGCAGGGCCACCTTTTGGCGCTGTTCGTCACCCGCGAGTTCCCGATGCTCAAGTCGCTGGAAGCGAGCGTGGCGGCTGTGTACGAAGCGGGCGGGATGGCAATCGCGCCACACCCCCTGTCATGGCTTACGACTTCGATACGCGAGAAGTCGCTGCTGCTCCAACACACTACAAAACTCCCCTTTCACGGCATCGAGACCTTCAACCCATCATATGCGGGGCGCGTTGCACACGGCAGGGTTAAGGAATTAAATGCCACCGTACTTTATCTGCCGGAGTTCGGAGGGTCGGACGCCCATGCCAATTCGATGATCGGCAAGGGCTTTACGCAATTCCCCGGAAGCACAGTCGAGGACTTGCTTGAGGCGATCAAGGAAAAGACGACTGTCGCCGGCGGCACATTCATGAATTTGCAGGATCACGCCGTGATCGCGGCACCGAACCTGTGGAAGAGTATGATCGTACACCCGACCTACAAAGTCAGGCGCGCGGTTGCCCGCCGCCTGGGTCTGGGTCATCAGGGGAAGAGCCTGCCGGGTTCCGGCCCAAGCGTCAACCGTTGAGCCTGCAACCAACATTGTCTATTGACACTCTATGAATATTGGCCTGGTCTCCCCATATGATTACGCCACGCAAGGCGGCGTAACCGAGCATATCAAACACCTGTCCGAGCAGTTGCGCCTGATGGGGCACCAGGTGAAAATACTGGCTCCGCTTTCGCTCGAGAATGAGGAGTTTCCAGAGGACGTATACGCCCTCGGCGCGGTGACGCCCATCCCCGCCAATGGCTCGGTGGCGCGCATCTCCTTGTCGCCCGACCTGGGACGGAGTATCCGAGCCATCTTGCGGGCTGAACGTTTCGATGTTATTCATCTGCACGAGCCACTGATGCCCGCCGTGCCGTGGCTGGTGCTTCGATATTCCGCGTCGCCGAATATCGGCACGTTCCATGCCTTCGGCGAGTCGTCGCCGATCTACGCTATGGGCAGGCCCATCCTTCGCCGCTTCTTCAACAGGCTCCAGGGCCGAATCGCCGTGTCGCAGGCTGCCCTGGAGTACATTTCGCAATATTTCGATGGGGATTACGAGATAATTCCCAACGGGGTTGACATCACACGATTCGCAACGCCTCGCGAGCCGATTGCGTGGATGCGCGACGGCAGGCCCACTATTTTGTTTGTTGGCCGCTTCGAAGAGTCGCGCAAGGGACTCCGATGGTTACTCAAGGCTTTGCCCGTAGTCGAAACGTATTTCCCGGATTTGAGGTTGGTCGTGGCCGGGGGCGGCGACCCTGAGAGCATGGCCGAATGGCTGCCCCTGCGCGATTATACACGTCCGGGAAGGACCATCTATCGTTCCTCAGGATCGGCGTTGGAGGTGGAGTTCACAGGCTTCGTGCCTGCTGAGGACCTACCTCGATACTACCAGTCGTGCGATGTCTATTGCGCGCCTTCGACACGGGGCGAGAGCTTCGGGATCGTGTTGTTGGAGGCGATGGCTGCGGGCACACCTGTGCTTGCAAGCCGCATCCCAGGCTACGCTTCAGTGCTAACGCATGGGCGCGAGGGGTTCCTCGCGAATCCCGAAGAATCCTGCCTCGCTTGCCGCAGGTCTAATCCGCCTGCTGAGCGACGCCGGCTTGCGAGAGCAAATGGGGCAAGCAGGTAAGCGCACGGCCCGGCAGTATGATTGGCCGATTGTCGCAGCGCGGGTGCTGGCCTACTATGAGCGGGTGATGCACCTCAACCCGCCCGTCACATCATCGCGATTGTGGTCGGCCCGCCCAAGAGTTACCAACGGCCTCTGATTGTGATATAATTGTGGGCTGTGAAAGGTACAGCCCAACTTTCAACCCTATATAGAGGGATGCTTTTGCCATGCTGACCAGACCCGTACAGGACAGAGCGCGCGCCACCGCGCGCTGGGTGGTTCGCCTCTTTGTAAAGACAGGCATTACGCCAAATATGCTGACGATCTTCGGGTTTGTGCTGAACGCGGGGGTGGCGTACCTGCTTGCGATAGGCCAGCCAATCTGGGGTGGGGCTTTGATGCTCTTCGCCGGGCTGTTCGACATGCTGGACGGCGCGCTGGCGAAGGTGACTAACCGGGTCACCAGGTTTGGGGGCTTTTTGGACTCGGTGGTGGACCGCTACTCGGAGGCCGTGGTACTGTTCGGTTTGCTTCTCTATTATTACAACCAGCCGGACAGGGCCGGGCTATTGGAGATCATTCTGATCTATGTAACCCTGGTGGGGTCTATGATGATCAGCTACGCTCGCGCACGCGCGGGCGCACTCAATATTACTAACGAGGTGGGGATACTGGCGCGCCCGGAACGGATCATCTTGCTGGCTGTTGGACTGTTGTTCGGACCGTTCTTGCTCGATGTAATTCTATGGGTGCTGGCGATTGGAACTCAGTTCACCGCGCTCCAACGCATCTGGTATGTATGGCAAGTAACTGCCAGCGAGCGGAATGGGCAGGCTGCTGGCGACGAAGACACCGGCGGCAAGCAGAATCCTTAGGAGCGTGCCGCAAAGAGGCGGCGAAGACGCGCCCAAAAGCCGCGATTTGGCGTTTCAGGCTCAGGGGATATGTTGTTCTCACCTTCAATTTCCTGGGCCATTTGAGCAGCGGTTGGTGCGTTTTGCTCGGAATGGTGGGACTCTGTTGAGGCAATCAGGCGTGGAGGAAGGGGCGGGCCACCGGAGCTATCCCAGTCAAGCTTGAATTCGGCCAGCAGCGAGCGCAACCTCTTGATTTCGATTTGCAGTTCTTCTTTGTCACGGCGCATCCGAGCCGCCCATTCCTGCCATAGCTCTTCCTGGGCACGCAAACCGGAGTTATTGAACTCCAGGACCTGGTTGAGCTTGTAGAGCTTGAACGACTTGAACTTGAGGACCGAATACATTGAGTGGTAACTGGCTAGCTCATTCACCATAGTATCGACGCGATTGGTGAGAGAGGGGTCATCTCTGCCGGCGAGGGCACGAATGGCGTCAAGGTGCCATTCGCCCATCTGAAATCCAAGCCCGGCGAGAAATACAGTAGTTAGCCCCTCCTCGGTATCCCATTCGTTTGTACGCATCAAAGCTTGTAGCTCACGATAATTTTCTTCAAGGATCTCAATTTCCAGTCTAACCGTGCGAGCCTCTTCAAACATCGGGATCGGCTCAAGACTGGATCGCCATCCGGTGGCAGGGCGTTGGGAATTGCTGTTTTCGACCGGTTTAGGCAGGTCGGTATTTTCGGGCATGGTGTGGCGCTCCTATTCTTGCGATCAGCGCGAAGGCCTACAAGTTATATACTGGGGATCCCCATCATACAGTTCCACTTATTTCAATGAATCCGGTAAACATTGCCTAACTTACAGTCTTGGGGAGGACGTGGCCGGGGTCTGCGAGCCTAACAAGGTTCGTGGGCGGCGAGATCGGCCTGCGTATGAGCTTGCACTAATTCAGGATTGAGGCTCCTTCTGCGAGAGCCAGGCTCTTCTTCGACTTTCAACTGGCCGCAGGCGGCAGCTATGTCCACGCCGCGCTCGATCCTGACCGTCGTGTGGATACCTCCTTCTTCGAGAATCTTCTGGAAGGCGAATACCTGTTCTCGAGGAGTGGCCCTCATGCCCGTGCCGGGCACAGGGTTCAGCGGGATCAAGTTCACGTGACAAAGTAGGCCACGAAGCCGGTCGCGCAACTCGCCAGCAAGCGAGAGGCTGTCGTTCACCCCGTTGATAAGCACATATTCAAAGGTGGTGCGCCTGTGGGTCACATTCACGTAGTCGCGGCAAGCATCCAGTAGGTCAGCGACCGAATAACGGAGGTTGATCGGCATGAACGAGCTGCGTAGCTCGTCGTTGGGTGCGTGGAGCGACACCGCCAGGTTGACGGCTAGCTCTTCCTGAGCGAAGCGGCGAATGCCCGGCACTATCCCTACTGTGGAAACCGTCATGCGACGCGCACCAAGGCCAAGCCCCGCAGGCGAGTTGAGTGTTCTGATCGCGCCCCAAAGATTGTTGTAATTCACAAGCGGCTCGCCCATACCCATGAATACGACGTTTGTAACGGCGGTTATCGGGGCGGTGCGATGAGCGCTGAGGTCATCTTGAGTGAACCATGTATCGCGATCAGCAGCTATGTGTTCAGGGAGGTTGTTAGCAGGCGCAGATGGCTTCTGCCCAAGGTAGCGGCTAGCCTGCCGGGGAGCGGGAATATGCGGGTGATCTCGCAGCCATCGGTTGAACCAGATCACTTGCTCGACAATCTCGCCGGACGAGAGGTTGCGAGTGAAACCCATCTGGCCGGTCGCACAGAAGGTGCACCCCATTGCACATCCGACCTGTGACGAGATGCACACAGTGGCCCGGTCGTAGTAGAGCATAAGCACGGCTTCGATCGTGTTACCGTCACGCAGACGGAGGAGCACTTTGCGGGTCCACCCGTCGGTCGAGATCTTCTGGGCCACTAACTCAGCCGACCCGATCTTGAGCCTCTCAGCCAGCTTTTCGCGAAGCGCCAGGGGCAGGTTGGTCATTTGGGAGAAGTCGGTGGCAAGCTCTTTGTAGAGCCAGTGTGAAATCTGGCTGGCGCGATAAGGCGGCTCGCCCATCTCTTGAACTATGGCACGCAGACGCTCGGCGCTGAGATCATAAACCTTCAGGCGATTGTCAGGCGTGGTGAGATCGAGGTTTGCGTGCTGAGTGGGAACCGGAGATAGGGACATAGTTGATTATACTCCCAACGCACTCGATCTTGACAAGGTTCGCGTCCAAGAATAACTGTACCAAAGTACACCCCAAAACCTGTCCCACTTTGTCCCACCAATGTCATTTAGTTAGCGAGGGCAAGAGTAATCACATTCCTGGTGACCACTCAACATGACGATCGCCGGCTGTACTAAAGTACGCAACTCGCGCCCGCAACCTGATCAGGCCGTGGCGCGCTCTTCGACTCTAAGCGATAGGAGCTGGGACGTGCCGTCGCCTGCCATCGAGACGCCGTAAAGAGTATCTGCGGCCTCGATCGTGCCCCGATTGTGAGTGATGATCACGAACTGAGTATTGGAGCCAAGCTCCTGCAGAGCGGCTCTGAAGCGCGATACGTTGCTCTCGTCAAGGGCCGCATCAACCTCGTCCAGAACGCAGAAGGGGACGGGACGCACCTTGAGCAGGGCAAACAGGAGGGCAGCCGACGTGAGGGCGCGCTCGCCCCCCGACAGAGCGGCCAATGGCTGCAAACGCTTTCCAGGGGGCTGCGCCATGATGTCGACACCTGAGGAGGTGATGTCATCTGGATTAGTCAGGTCGAGGCGGGCGGTGCCCCCACCAAAGAGAGTGTTGAAGAATGTGCTAAAGGCGTCGTTCACCTGAGCGAAGGTGGCGGCAAACTGGTCGCGCATCGTGCGGTCCAACTCGCCAATGACGTGACGCAGGCTGTCGGCAGCAGCCATCAGGTCGATCAACTGGGTCTGCAAGAAACTGTGGCGCTCAGCTAGGGCTGCGTGCTCCTCCATTGCCAGGGGGTTTACTGGACCGAGACGAGAGAGGCGCGACCGAACAGCGTAGACCCTTCGCTCGCGCTCATTAGCTTCTTCTGGAGCCGGGATACTGGCTTCGCTTTCGAGTTCAACTGGGGACTTTATGTCCAACTCCGTATCATGAGGTTGTAGCGATTGAGCAGATTGATTGCCGTCACCGATTCGTATAGGGGATTCGGTTGCAACATTTGACGATGTGGGATTAGTGTCAAGCTCAGGTTCACTTGGAGCGCCTAATTCTTCGGCTATCTCGATCCTCAAGCTGGAAAGGACACCGAGGCATCGTTGAGTTTCTACCGCCGTGCGGCTGTGCACTGTTTCACTTTCCAGGAGGGCTGTTTGCAAGCTTGAAAGCTCGTTCTCTAAAGCGTTGGCCTGCGCCTCGGCATTGCGCACTTCCTGTTCCGAGGGGCCTATGCGTAGCTCAATATCGCTGACAAGTGATGCGAGCTTTGTTGCCTCTGCTTCATGCGCGATAAGCGCGTCGCGCAGACGCTTCTCATCAACCTCGCCGGCTTCCGCCAGTGAACGCAACTCTGAGCGCTGCTTTTCGACCCTGACAAGCTCTCGATCGGTTTCTTCCTGCCGTGCTCGCAGGTTACGAAGGGTTTCGGCGAGGACGGCCAGTCGAGTGCGGCGCTCGGCTGTGGCCTGCGATGCCCGGCCGCGTTGTGACCGCAGTTCGGACAGTTGAGCCGAAGATTCGGCTAATAGCTCGCGCTGAGGCCCGATCTCTCCGCCCAGGGAGGCCAATGAATCCTTCATATCGGATGCAGAGTGCCGTAGCCGTTCGATCTCGCGTCGCGTTTCGGCAAGTAGCCCCGTGCGCCAGGAAAGCTCCTGCTGGAGCCTGCTAACGACACTGCCCTGTTCCATATACAGCAACTGAGCCGCAGATTGGCGTTTGCGGGCGTCTTCCAGGGCAGACGATGAGGATGCCAGACGAGTTTCGTGAGAACGTAGCGAGGTCAGGGCGTGCTCCTGAGCCTGCTCGGCCCTAGTGAGGGCGATGCGCGCCTCTTCGTAGGCATGTTGAAGCTCGCGTCTGCGCCTCTCCCTGGCGAGGATGGTCTTGCCTCTGGCGCTACGGTCATCACCCCGCGTGTTGGAGCCTCCGGTTACTGAGCCGCCGGGGCGCACCACGTCACCGCCGAGAGTCGCGAGAGTCCAGGGGGCACTAACAGGCATTCCCGCAAGTGCGCGGCGGGCTGAAGGGAGGTCTTCGACTATAAGGATGCGGCCGAGTAAAGATTCAGCCAGCGTCGCGAGGCGTGGTTCGTACCGGACGAGCTCACGTGCCAGACCGATAATTCCGGCGCCTGTTGGAGGTGTAGATGTGCGTGAAGAACGCAACGTGTCAAGGGGTAGGAATGTGGCGCGACCCGCACCCGACGATTTGAGAAAGGCAATGGCTGCCTCCGCGTCGGACCAGCTTTCTACTACAACATCTTGCAAGCGGCCACCGAGCGCGGCTTCAATCGCGGGTTCGTATTCGGAGGGTACGTGCAGCAGCTCGGCTACTGTGCCGACAAACCCATTCAGGCGGCCCTGGCCTGCGGCTGTGACTACGGCCCGGACTCCGCCGAAGAGTCCGGCGCTTTGCTCTCCCAGCAGGGCGACGATTTGCCCGGAGAGGAGTTCGATGTGCCGAAGGGCATCTCGCCGCGCGGTCTCGACGCGGCTGAGTTCGTGTCGAGCGGACGACACGGTCTCGGTTAAGGAAGCGTGGTCACGTTCAGCCTGCGCAACGGCGAGTTGTTCCGCTCCCAGCGCCGTATGTTTGGCATCGAGCATGGCCTCGGCTTCGGCCAATCTTGTGTGCAAAGTTGCAATGGCGTTTTCAGCCTCTGTAGCTCCCCGGTCCTGTTCGGATGCAGTGCGTTCGGCATTAGCGATGCTGTTTTGCAGACTTGTTTCACGCAGTAGGAGGTTTTCGAGGTGTGCTGCTTTGTGGTCATGGCCCGATTCGGCTCGTGCTATCTGTGAGTCCAGATCGGCCAGTTCAGCGTCAACATCGCGGCCCTCAGCTTGAATTTCATGCACCTCCTGAGCATGGCGATCTATCTCCTGGAGAAGGTCAGCTTGTCGCTGGGAGAGTGCTTGTGAGGCGTCCAACAGGCCCTCGCCGTCCTTCACGAGCGCAGTGCGGGTCTGGCCCGCTGAAACTAGGCGCTCGGTTGTAACCGCCTGGGCCTGCACCTGGGCCGCATGGCGCGACTGGGCCTGCGCACGTTCTTCATGCAATTGCGAAACGCGACCCACAAGCTCCCACACGCGGGCGCGAATTTCGGCAAGACGGGTACTTAAGGCGGAAACTGCTTGCTTGCGCTGAGAGACCTCCACAAGCGCAGCCTCCTCGGCGACGCGGGCTGCTTGAAGCGCGCTCGCTGCCTGTGCCCAGCGGCCGCCGTACCACAGTCGCAAAAGCGCCTTCAGTTCGTCTGAGAGTTTGAGATAGTCCTGGGCTTGGCGGGCCTGGCGCTCAAGGCGGCGTACCTGAGGCTCCAGTTCGGCAACCAGGTCGTTGACCCGCGCTATATTCTCCTCTGTCTTCTGAAGCCGCTTGAGGGCGTCCTCGCGCTGGACAAAGTAGCCGCGAATGGCGGCAGCCTCCTCGAACAACTCGCGCCTCTCTTCGGGGCGCAGTGAGAGGGCGGCGTCAACGAGACCCTGACCAACAACAGTGTACGCCTGTCCTAATGTGGAGGCGACATCGAGAATGTCACGCAGGCGCACCCGGCTCTTGTTGACAAAATACTCGTTCTCGCCTGAGCGGTAGGCACGACGCGTGAGAGTTACTTCGGCGAAATCGAGTGGGAGGAGATGGTCGGTGTTTTCAATGGTGATGGAGACCTCAGCCATACCAACTGGGGCGCGATTGGACGATCCCGCAAAGATAAGGTCTTCGGTGCGCTTGGCGCGCAGATTCGAGAGTGATTGTTCACCCAACACCCAACGCACGGCATCGGCAACATTACTCTTGCCGGAGCCGTTGGGTCCGACAATGGCGGTCAGACCTTCACCAAATTGGAGGTCTGTCCTGGGCGCGAAGGTCTTGAAACCGTGCAGACTGAGATGTTTGAGACGCATGATTGCGAAGCGCAGTTACGATAGATGGTTTGGTATGGAATTTGGGGTGCTTGCCAAAAGCAGTTTCGTAGGCAGCGACACTAATTGTACCATAGAGTTACCCGGCTATGGTAATATCGCAAAGTGCTGTGATTGAGTTGCGAAGGAGATGACCCTTATGCCAATAGTGCGAACGACCCGTGAGCTTCCAGCCAGCGCCGACCTCGTCATAATTGGAGGAGGTATAGTGGGCGCGGCTACAGCATTTTTCGCCTCCAAAGCAGGATTGCGGCCCGTCGTACTTGAGCGAAGACCTGCTCTTGGGACGCTCACGACACCTGCCTCAACCGGGGCATTTCGCCTGCAATTTGACAACCAGGAAGAGTTGGCGCTGGTCAAGGAGACCGTTGGGATATTCGAGAATTTCGAGGAGATGACGAGCCTTACAGGATATGATCTGGATATTCACAGGCAAGGCTACCTTTTCTGCACTAGAATCCCGGCAACCATTGAGCGTCAAAAGGCATTGCTTGGGAGGCAGCAAGAATGGGGTCTGACGGATGTCGAATGGCTGTCAGGTGGCGAAGCTCGCGCGCGCTTCCCATATCTTTCGGAAGAGGTGGTGGGGGCGCGGTGGCGTGCCGGCGATGGATGGCTTGACGTGCGGAAGCTCGCTACCGGCTACGCTCTGGCTGCCCAATCGGCGGCGGACGCGGAGTTCGTGGTTGGCACGGAGGTAACGGGGTTCGACATCAAGGGCGGGCGAATCCGAGGAGTACACACGGCTAGCGGCTCGATCAGCACACCTGTTGCAGTGATTGCCGTAGGGCCTTTTTCCGGTGTAGTAGGCGCGATGGCGGGCATAGAGATTTGGTTGAGCCTCGTGCGAAGGCAGAAATTGGTAATGCCGGAGGTCCCGCAGGTTCCGCAGGGTGCCCCCATGACAATAGATGAGGAGACGGGATCGCACTGGCGGCCAGCGTTGCGCGGCGCGTTTTGTTTGAGGACGACTCCCGGTGTGCCTCCGGGGCCGCCGCTTGACGACGTGCCCATAAGTGCCGATTTCGCGTTCGGACTGCTCGACCCGTCAAGCCCTTATGCGCTGGCACATATCAGCCCGTTCTGGCGGGAGGTCTGGCATGGAGGCACCACGCACTGGTTCCAGCAAGCAGGACAATATGCCTATTCCGTGGACCATCGTCCTTACCTGGGTGGCACTGCGGTGCAAGGATTGTTCGTGAATTGCGGGTACAGCGGTCATGGAATCATGACCAGCGGAGGCGGAAGCCGGATCGTCATTGACTGTATTACAGGAAAGCTTAGCGCGCAGAACAACCCATTTCGGATTGACCGCCCGGTTGTCGAGCGCGAGCATGACGTGCTGTGACGATCAGGCGCGGAGGCCGGCGAAGAATTGATCTGCTCCATGTTTCAGGAGCGCGTTCGGCGAGGTCAAAATGAGGCCAACACCACGGTCTACAAGGGCACGAGCGTCCTGGCCGCTGAAGGCGACTGTGCCGGTGATCAGACCTATGTCGCGGACGCGACCGAAGACTTCAGCCATTACCGTCTGAACCTCCGGGTGGCCGGGGCCATCATAGAAGCCCATAGACATTGAGAGGTCGCGCGGCCCAACGAAATAGCCGTCGACGCCGGAAACTCTGAGCAGGGCGGTGAGATTCTCCACTGCTTCAATCAATTCGATTTGAGGCAATATCAGGATCTGGTCGTTGGCGAATTGAACATATTCGTCGGGGCGCATTGTTCCAAGCATGTAGTCGTTGGCGCGCACAGGGGCAATCCCCCGCTTGCCCTGAGGTGGATAGCGCACAGCCTCGACAAGGCGTTCGACATCGAGCGCATCGCGAACGCCTGGCAGCATAATGCCCATGATGCCCGCATCGAGGAATTGTAATACCAGCTTGGGATCGGCACTACGCACCCTTACCAGTGGTGTGATTCCGGCTGCCTCGCAGGTGCGAACGAATCCCTCGGCCTGGGAAGGGCCTAGCGGTCCGTGCTCACAATCAAGCATGTAGCACTCGAAACCGATCAGGGCCATCAATTCAATAATCATGGGATCGGCCACGGGAGTCAGGAGGCCAAACACAGATTGTCCCTGTGTCAGCTTTGCTTTTACCCTGTTTGTTTGCACGGTAGTCCCTCCTCTTATCAAGTAGCGACATGATAACACGCGTGAGCAAGCGTGCGCCAGCCTGCCATTCGCAGCTCTGGTTTTGGCTTGAAAGTGGGGTGGTCGTGTGCTACACTGGAGGCGGTGCCCTGATAATGAAGTCGGGTTTCAGAAATAGTATATAGGCTCTCTCGACGAAGAGAGACGAAAGGAGATAGGCTCTCAATGGAAACTAAAGAAGCGCCTACTTATGCGCATGATCTGGTTCGTAATTACATAGGCGGCAAATGGGTTGAAGGCTCATCGGGAAAGACTTTCGAGAGCAGGAACCCGGCCACCGGGGAGTTGTTGGGCGTACTGACCATTTCTGATGCTTCAGACGTAAACAAGGCGGTGGAAGCGGCGGCCAGAGCATTCAAGAGCTGGCGGCTAATGCCCGCGCCCAGGCGAGGTGAAATCCTATTCAAAGCGGGCCAACTGTTGATCGACCGGAAAGAGGATCTGGCACGTCTGATGACCCAGGAGATGGGCAAGGTACTGGCCGAGGCACGCGGTGATGTGCAAGAAGCGATAGATATGACCTTCTATATGGCGGGAGAAGGGCGCAGGATGATGGGCGAAACCGTCCCATCGGAATTGCCGAATAAATTCGCCATGTCGGTGCGCGATCCTATTGGGGTGGTGGGCGCAATTACGCCCTGGAACTTCCCCATTGCTATTCCGTCCTGGAAATTGATGCCTGCATTGATCGCAGGTAATACGGTTGTGTTTAAGCCCGCATCAGACACGCCTCTACTCGCCCTGGAACTGGTGAAGATCCTGGAAGAGGCAGGTTTGCCGGAGGGCGTGGTAAACGTGGTGCTTGGGCCAGGCGGAACCGTTGGTGAGGCGATAATCGAGAATCCGACCGTGAAGTTGATCTCGTTCACAGGTTCCACAGCGGCTGGGCAACAGGTTGCCATGCAGGGCGCGAAGACGCTAAAACAGATATCGCTGGAAATGGGAGGAAAGAATGCGATAATTGTGCTTGATGACGCCAACCTGGACCTTGCGGTGGAAGGGATATTGTGGAGCGCATTCGGCACCACGGGGCAGCGCTGCACAGCGGCATCGCGTGTAATAGTGCAACGTGGCATCCAGCAAGCGCTTCAGGACAGATTGGTGAGCAGGATTTAGAAGTTCCGGCTCGGCAACGGACTTGAGGCCACTACCGACATCGGGCCCGTGGTGAACCGCTCGCAGCTAAAGCGTATTGACGAGATGGTGCAGGAAGGGATTCGAGGTGGAAGCGAGCTTGTAATCGGTGGGGAGATAGCCGACGACGGAGCACTGTCGAAGGGCGCGTTCTACAAACCTACGCTGTTCACGAACATGAAGAGCGGCGACTATCTTGCCCAGGAGGAGATATTCGGGCCGGTAACAACATTGATCCCCGTGGACACGCCAGACGAAGCCATCCAGGTGAATAACGAGACCAAGTATGGCCTTTCGTCATCGATCTTCACTGATAATGTGAACAACGCTTTCAAGGCCATGCGCGACATCACCACCGGCATCGTGTACGTAAACGCCGGGACAATTGGCGCTGAGATTCAACTGCCGTTCGGCGGCACACGGGGCACCGGCAACGGCCACCGCGAGGCTGGTCAGGCCGGACTTGACGTCTTCACTGAATGGAAGACGTTGTATATTGATTTCAGTGGTAGATTGCAGCGGGCGCAGATGGATACAGAAGAGATCTAGTCCTCAGAGGCAAACTGGCAGGGCAATGGGACGAAAGCGGTTTCGCTTTCGTCCTTTGCTTATTGCGCTGGCGCAATTCTCATGATGGGATATTGTGCTATACTAGGGGGTAGCGGTGTTTTCGTACGCGCCCAGGAAAGAAACGGTGAGGACACAGTCAAGAGTTAATCGCCGCCTATTGTAGTACAGAGGAGTACAGAGGAGGGAGCAGTGACACGGAACGCCGGTGAGCAAGATACAGCAACGCCCGGATCTCCTGAAGAGCAGGAAGATTATGTCCGTGAGGAGTTAGATCAGGAGTATATCACCCACCAGGGCGACTATCGCGGGCCAAAACCCTCGCAGACATCGGCCGAGCAGCGATCCAGGCATCTTGGAGCAACAGACGACGAGGTCGTGCCGATAATCCCGCCGATGTCTGGCCCCGCAGACCTGGTTGGAGAGCACGATATTGATGCTCAGGGCAACGAGACAGGTGACACCGAGGTGGGTGAAGAGATGATCGACCCACGGGACGAGTTGACACCGGGGTAATTTGGAGCGTATTTCAGAGTAGAGAAGAGGCCGGGCAGCAGATCAAGTCAACGTAAGACAAAGAGGAGTACGAAACTATGAGCACGATGGACGTGCTGGAACGACCGTCGGACCAGGGAATGCCTGACCGGCCAGAGGTCGTGAACGATTTTTCGATTGTGGTAGCGACGGTAAACGGATCGGGAAGCCAGACTGCGAACGGCTTGCTGGCACGGGCGGCCTTCAAGATGGGGGTGCCGGTGAGTGCCAAGAACCTATTCCCCTCGAACATCTCCGGCCTGCCGACGTGGTATACCATCCGGCTCAGTAAGGATGGGTATGTAGCGCGACGGGAGGAGGCCGAGATCCTCGTAGCTTTCAATCCGGCTACAGCAGAGGAGGACCTCGCCAATCTGCCACCGGGGGGTGTGTGCGTCTATCCCGACGATTACAAGTGGCAGACAACCAGAGATGACGTGATCATGTATGGCATGCCCGCCAAAGAGATCATGAAGCAAACCGAGATAGATCCGAAGCTGAGAGATCATGTTCGCAATATGGTTTATGTTGGTGCGCTGGCTTATTTGCTTGGAATCGATGTTGAAGAGTTGCGGGAAGGTTTGCTGCATCACTTCAAAGGGAAGCAGAAGCCGGTAGACATGAACATGAATGTTGTGCGCATGACCCTGGATTGGGCCAAGGAAAACATTGTCAAATCGGACCCGTACAGGATCGAGCATATGGACAAGACTTCGGGCCTGGTCATGATCGACGGCAACACGGCAGGGGCGCTAGGCGCGATTTTCGGCGGAGTAACTTTTGCATCGTGGTATCCAATCACCCCTTCAACAAGCCTGATCGATGCGTTGAACGAGTATTTGCCCAGCCTGCGCCCGTCAAAGGAGGGCAAAGTTGATTATGCTGTGGTGCAGGCAGAGGATGAGCTGGCGGCCATAGGGATGGTCATGGGAGCGGGATGGGCCGGCGCACGCGCAATGACAGCTACTTCAGGGCCGGGTATCTCGTTGATGACGGAGTTCGCGGGAATGGGTTATTTTGCGGAGATTCCCGGCGTGATCTGGGATATTCAGCGTGTTGGGCCATCGACAGGCTTGCCAACCCGCACCTCGCAAGCGGACATCTTATCGGTCTATTTCCTGGGGCACGGTGATACACGGCAGGTGGTGTTGCTTCCGGGCAACATGAAGGAGTGCTTCGAGTTTGGATGGCGAGCGTTTGACCTGGCGGAGCGCTTGCAGACGCCTGTGTTCGTGCTGAGTGACCTGGACCTGGGGATGAACAACTGGATGACGGAGCCGTTCGAGTATCCAGACGAGCCGATGGACAGGGGGAAGATCCTGACCAAGCAAGACCTAGACCAACTGGGTGAGTTCGCACGATACAAGGACATCGATGGTGATGGGATTACTTACCGGACGCTACCGGGGAACGAGAATCCAATGTCGGCGTATTTTACGCGAGGCACGGGGCACAACGAGCAGGCGGTGTACAGCGAGCGTCCGGACGACTGGGAGAATAATCTGAAGCGGCTGGAGATGAAGCATGAGACGGCGCGCACGCTGGTGCCAAAGCCTGTGGTGGATGTTAGAGAGGGTGCGGAGATTGGGATTATCGCTTATGGCTCGACGGCTGACGCTATTGAGGAGGCTCGCGACGAGTTGAGAGCGCAGGGGATCGAGACGAGCTCTATTCGTGTTCGTGCGCTGCCGCTGGAGGAGGAACTGAGGGAGTTTATTATGAAGCATGCACGGCTCTACGTGGTTGAGTTGAGCCAGGAGGCGCAGTTGAGGTCGCTTATTCGGCTGCACGTGCCTGAAAGGGCAGGAGAATTGCGGTCGGTGGCGCACCTGGATGGGCTGCCTATGACGGCGAGCTTTGTGCGCAATGGTTTGCTGGAAGAGGAGAAGCGATAATGGTTGCAACTGGAACGGAACCGCGACGGGATAGGCTTAACCTGGTGGGGCTTGAGAAGGGGGACTACAGGGGGCGGCCCTCGACGCTGTGCTCGGGGTGCGGGCACGATTCGATCTCTAGCCAGATTATTAGTGTGGCATGGGAGTTGTCGCTGCCGCCCTATAAGGTGATTAAGATGAGCGGGATCGGGTGTTCATCGAAGTCGCCGGCGTATTTTTTGAATAGATCGCATGGGTTTAATGCGCTGCACGGGCGTATGCCTTCGGTGGTGACGGGGGCGAGTATTGTGAACAGGGGGCTGCGGGCTATTGCGGTTTCGGGGGATGGGGATACGGGATCGATCGGGATCGGGCAGTTTAAGCATTTGTTACGGCGGAACGTGCCGATGGTGTACATTATTGAGAATAATGGGGTGTACGGGCTGACGAAGGGGCAGTTTTCGGCGACGGCTGATGTGGGGCAGAAGCTGAAGTATGCGGGGACGAATGAACTGCCGCCGATTGATCTGTGTGTTGAGGCGATGGCGGCGGGTTGTGGGTTTGTGGCGCGGTCGTTTTCGGGGGATGCGAAGCAGGTGCGGGAGCTGCTGAAGGCGGCGATGAGTTTTGAGGGGACGGCTGTGATTGATATTATTAGCCCGTGCGTTACGTTTAACAACCACGAGGAGTCAACGAAGAGTTATCCATATGGGAAGGCGAACGAGGAGCCGTTGCACGATATCAGTTTTGTGCCGAAGTACGAGGAGATTGAGGTGGATTATGGGGAGGGGGAGGAGATAAGTGTTAGGATGCACGATGGGCCTGTGATCAGGCTGAGGAAGCTTGAGCGTGAGTACGACCCGAGGGAGAGGTTTGGGGCGATGAGGATGCTGATGGAGGCGGAGGCGAAGGGGGAGTTTATTACAGGGTTGATTTATTTCAACGAGGGGAGAGGGACGATGCAGGATGTGTTGGAGCTGGACGAGAGGCCGTTGGTGGAGATGCCGGAAAGCAGGGTACGACCGCCGAAGGAAGCGCTTGACAGGGTGATGGCCGGTTTGGCGTAAGAGACAAGGATGTTGGGCGAAAGACGAAGGGCTAGGTTCCTTCGTCTTTTGCTTTTCATGTATATTGAGATAATGGAAAAGGCTAAGTACCGAGCATACCTGTGTTGCGGGCCGAACTGCGGACCGAAAGGAGCATCGGCGCTAATTGACTTCCTGGAGGCGGAGCTTGCCCTGCGTGGATTGGAAGAGGTAGTAAGCGTGGCGGCGACAGGGTGCCAGGCACATTGCGAGAGCGGACCAACTATGGTGGTGTACCCTGGGCCGGTGTATTACCAGGAGATCGACCGGGTACGGCTGGTTCGCATTATTGAAGAGCACCTTGTGTTGGGCGGGCCGGTCAAGGAGTATTTCTGGAGTGGGGTGCGTAAGAGGATTTTGCCCGACGGAAGGGTTATTATCCCCAAGCGTGTAATCATGCCCGAGGATGGTGATGCGTTGCCCAGCGCTGAGCAGGTCATACGGAAGCGCAAGGCAAAGAAGCCGCCACCGGAAGTTGACGATTTCAAGTGGTAGCAGGCTCGACTAGCTCGACCTTACGCCTTGGATGGTGCGCAACGGATAGAGGGCGAGCAATTCTGGTGAAAAGGAGCATTGCGAGCAGTGCTAGCAGGTGCTGGTAGGTCAATTGAAGGTAGTAACCGGCGAAGGGCAAGAGTAGCATACCCAGCCCGACGTTGGCATCGCCGAAGGGGAAGTGGCCGTTTGCAGATCTTGCAAAACAGGTCAGGAGAGTGTAAAGGTAGAGGGCGAGGGAGATTGCATAGAGGGGCCAGGGAAGGTAGAGGGTAAAGCCGACAGACCAGATTGAGAAGACTCCGGTAAAGCCCTGATTTGCGATAATGTCGGCGATATTGCCCGCCGAGAATAAGAGGGCGACAGTCAGGGGGGCGATCCAGCGCCTGGTGCTGCGCCAGCCTGTGCCAGGCAGGGCAATTGCTAAAAAGAGCGCAATCGGGACCAGGACGGCGGCAAGCTCACCGAATTGGAGGGCGTCGACGGGATTGTCGAGGAGGGTACCGGTGCCTGGTACACCACGGATCGAGAGTAAGATCGCCCAGTACCAACCTGTGTAGGCCAGCGCAAGAAGTAGAACCGAGGCACGAGCCGCCCAGGAGACGGGCCTGACTATGAAGCGAATCGCCAGCCACCAGATAGCGATGGCCGAGAATAGGTTAAAGGTTACGTTCAGCCAGTCTTGATCGCCGGAGAGGACAAGAAGGGTAAGGAGAGTGTAGGCGAGGGCAAAGATGGCAAAGACAGAGAGGTAGATAGCCAGCGCCAGATCCGAGACGCGCCGCCAGTGATAAGCTCGCTCGCCAAATTGAAGGGCTGAGATGACGAGGAGGGCTACGGCGAGCAGGAAGGCGGTCGAGAGGAGGAAGAAGCCTATACGCCCAAGAGTTTCGATTATGGTGCGGGCGATGCCTTCAATAGGGGGAGCCGCCGCAAGACGCGAAACTACTCTACCAAGCAGCCATTCCAGCCCGCCGACCAGCATAACTCCGATTGCCAGGAAGCGAGCAAGCCACGCACGCTCATCCATTGAGCGCAGTGTCCACCGCCCGCTCTGAGAGGCCCCAGATGAAGATCATTCCCAGGCCGTAAAGCATTGACTCGCGCACCGTGTTGCTGCCCCTGGTGATGGCAAAGATCCCAGGGATGGTGAGGACGATTGAGATGCCGTAGAGGAGGTGCAACCAGCCGCGAGCAGGCTGAAGGCCGGCCAGGACGAGCACCATGCCCACTATCCCTTGCAAAATGAAGAGGCCCACACCGATAGCCAGAGCGCCATTGTAGTTACCATCCGGAGGTTGACGCCGCAGAAAATTGAACAGCCCCCAGGCACCTACCAAAAGGGCATAGATAGCGATCATGTTCGAGAATGTCCGGTGAATATCAATGAGCCACTGCATCTACCACAATCTACCACAGGGCCCTGGGGCTGTCAATGAGATTGTGATTAAATTTGCACAGTCTTCCACTTGCAGTATAATGTGATATGGGGAGTTGAGGAGTGTGCGATGAAAATTGACCGCGCTGCTTTGACGACAGACCTTCCCGGGGCACAACTTCACCGTTTGGTGCCGAAACGCCTGGCACGTTTGCTCATGCGCGACGGCGCGCCCTCGATTGATGGCCTCGATGTGGCGATCAGGGGCTTCGGGGTGGCGATTGTGGTCCTGTGGTCCCTGCTTGGATATGCACGGGCCTCAGAAGCAGCTGCCTGGGAGATGGCCGATCCGTTGTGGGTAGCACTTGGCCTGATTGTCTACAACCTGGCGGTAATTCTCGCTATCGGGGTGCCGTGGCGCACATCGCCGGGTTTCGGGCTTTTCGCGCTCGACTGGGTAGTGGCATCGCTGGCGATCCTATTCGCCGGAGGGTTTGTAAGCCCATATATTCTTCTCTACTATGCGTTGATCATTGGTGCATCGCTGAGGGTGGGGCTTTCTCGTTCTTTGTTGCTTGCCACTGGGTGCTCCCTGGTGTTCCTGGTGATGAGTTTGCTCCACCCGGAGCCTGTGGAAGAGATCCGGATCCCGATCCTGATCGTGCAGGTGGCATCGCTGCTGATGGCTATGTTCATGGCGACAGGAATGCGCAGGGCTGTCGAAGTAGAAGTGCATAAAGTTGAATTGGAAGAGCGCGCCGCGCGGCAACTCCGGCTGTTGAATAACCTGACCAACCGGGTGCTGGCCGGGCCGCCTGATCTGCGAGACATCCTGCGAACAGTGGCAGCGGCTTCGCGTGAAGCATTGAAGGCAGACAGCGGGCTGGCTGTGCTTCTTAATGCGGCTTCGTTGGCCGATGATACGATGGGCGATGAGCGTGATGAGAACCTTGATATTGTGGCCGACCAGGACCCCGATCCGCCCGTGCTTTCGGGGCAAGAATGGAGCATTATCAAGAGAGTCACAAAGACGCGAGCGCCTGTAGTGTTGAATGTAGAGGATGGCCAGGCGACTCCATACGCCGGGCTGGAACGAGGAGGGGCACGCGCCCAGGCAGTAGCATGCGTTCCGTTTGTATTGGACGAACGTGTAATCGGAGCTTTGTTCGTGGCGCGATTTGAGCCACAGGCATTTACGCAGGCTGATGTTGGATTGCTGCTGGCGATCAGCCAACAAATAGCGGTGGCGACGCGCATGGCTCGCCTGTATGAAATGGAACGCGAGAAAGCCGCCAGATCTGAAGAGCGAGAACGTCTTGAGCGTGATTTGCTATCTATGGTTTCGCATGAGTTGCGAACTCCGTTGACCTCAATAAAGACAAGTGTGGGGGCGTTGGCTAGCGTACAACCCCATACAGGAACAGGGCGAGAAAAGGCCGAAGCTGAAACGCGGCTGCTGAGCAATATCGGGCGGAGCACTGATCGCCTCATCAACCTCGTGAATGAGTTATTGGACATGGCGCGACTGCGAGCGGGCAGGGTCAGCCTTAACCTTCAGGAATTGAACATGGGAGATCTGCTGCTTGAGGCCGTATCGAGTCTGCGACCGTTGTTCGAGGAGCGGGGCCAAACTACTCAGATCGATCTGCCGGTGCAAGGCTCGACGCGCTGGGAGTCGCTGATGGTGCAGGCCGATCGCCGCCGAATCGAGCAGGTTCTCGTCAATTTGCTGTCTAACGCGAATAAATACGGACCGGGATCGAGTACGGTGGTGATTGGAGCCACGCAGCGCGGAGGGCAGGTCAGAGTGTTCGTGCGAGATGCAGGCCCGGGTATCGCACCACAAGAGCAAGAGAGGGTGTTTGACAAGTTCTACAGGGCTGGGGAGGGCATGCATGAGGGCGCAGGATTAGGGCTTGCGATAGCGCGCTCGATTGTAGAATTGCATGGAGGGGAGATAGGAGTAAACAGCAGACCGGGCACTGGGAGCACGTTCTATTTCACGCTTCCGCATGCTAGCATGGAGAGCATTGATGAAGATACTTGTAATTGACGATGACCATGACGTGGTCGAGGCGATCAGCCTGGCGTTCGGCCTGCAGTGGGAAGAGGTAAAAGTAGTGCCTGCCTACTCAGGCGTGGAGGCGCAAATGGCCTTCAACAGAGAGAATCCAGACGCGATACTTCTGGATATCGCGCTTCCGGATACTGACGGATTCGAGATACTGAGGTGGATACGCGAGCGCTCGGACGTGCCTGTGCTGATGATTTCGGCCAGGGGCGAAGAGCTGGACAAGGTGCGTGGCCTGGAGTTGGGAGCGGATGACTATGTGACCAAACCATTCGGGTACCTGGAGCTATCGGCGCGGATAAAGGCAGTCATGAGGCGTGCGCAGGCGCTGCCGCCAATGTCTGGCGGGGGTAAGTTTGAGTCGGGCGACCTGGTAATCAATTATTCGACACACCAGGTTTTCTTGAAGGGGAACCATGTCAAGTTGACGCCGATTGAGTACAAACTGTTGTACCAATTAACGCGTAACGCAGGGCATGTGCTGATGCATGACCACCTGCTGACGAAGATATGGGGGCCGGAATACCTGGGTGAATTGGATTATCTGCGCATTTATGTGCGTCGCCTTCGTGAGAAACTAGAGGCAAACCCACAGCAGCCGATACAGATATTAACCGAGCGCGGGTTGGGCTACCGCTTTAATCCCCATCCCGGTGACAATGCAGCCTGAACCGGTATGGAGGCCCAATTGGCGCATCAGGGTAGCTTTGGATACCACGTTTGCGGGTGTGAACCCTACAGGTGTGGGATTCTATTCGAGGCGGCTGGCTACAGAGCTTGAGGCTCACTCTGCGGAGCTGGGGATTGAGGTACGGTGCTACGGACCTGCCTGCGGAGCGGACGAGGCAAGAGAACGACTTCTGGCGATCAGCCAGGAGTGGCCGGTCAATACACACGCGGCTTTACCTCTGCGTTTATTGGGCTACAAACCAAACATCACCCATGCCACTTCGCATATTGGCCCGCTGTGGGGGCCTGGGAAGTTGCTGGTAACGGTCCACGATCTCATATTCAGGCGATACGCTGAGGATTACAACCCGTTCTGGCTTTTGACCACGCGTGCTACTTTGCCTGGAGTTCTGCGTCGTGCCCGATTGGTTATTGCCGACTCTCACGCCACCAAGGATGATCTCCAGAGATTTTACGGTGTGCGCCCTGGGAAGGTTGTTGTGGTCTATCCCGGTGTTGACAAGATGTCTTGCTTGGAAGTGGGCGCAATAGGCGCGGAGATCAGTGGACCATATATACTCTGCCTGGGTCCCTGGGTACGGCGCAAGAACCTGGAAGTTGTCGTGAGAGCGTTCGAGCGATTGGCAAGGCGCATACTGGACGTGCAATTGGTGATTACCGGGAGTCAGGCGACCGGCATGAAAGGCTATACGGAGGAGGAACTGCTCAGACCGCTGCCGGAGGAGTTGCGGTCGCGGGTTCACCTCATGGGATATGTGCCGCGACGTCTATTGAGCTGCTTGCTGACAAGAGCTAGTGTGTTGGCATACCCTTCACGTTGGGAGGGGTTCGGGTTACCGCCCCTGGAGGCGATGGCAGCGGGGATTCCTGTAGTTGCCAGCAAGACCCCGGCGGTCGAAGAAGTGACCGCTGGAGCGGCGCGATTCTGTGGGGCAGACGATGTGGGGGAGTGGGCTGCCGCTCTGGAGCAGGTTCTGTCCGACGGGGATTACTCGGCAGGGCTGGTCGAAAGAGGCTTGCGCCGAAGCGCTGCGTTCACATGGGAGGGGTGTGCACGGAGCATGGCAATGATCTATCACCGGGTGGCAGGTGCGTAAAGTTCAGGCTTCTATATGAAAAATTAACGGAAAATAGGTGAACGTTTGGTGAAAAACACCTAGCCATAGGCAACGTTGTGGGCTATAATACCTTGACTGCGACGCCTGGCGCACGTGTGTGCCTGCGCAGGCACATTGGCGCAGCCCCAAGGGTCTAGACGTATCGAGGAGGATGGAATGAACCTTACCGAGAACCAGGAACCCTTCATAATCTTCCCCGCACTGATCATCGCGATTCTGCTCCTGGTGCTGATCGACCGTATCGGCACGATCCGACCTCCAAAGGACGAAGACGAGGAGGAGATCTAGATGGCTACACGCTCGCTGCGCGACAGAGGGCGAATACCAAGCCCGGCTGATCTCTATGGGAGGTTACCCGGCTGGATTCGCACACCTTTAGGCAAACTGGGTGCAGTACTCAAGCGCACCTGGGAAGATGTGTCCGGTTCGATTATCCGGAACGGATGGCCTAACTCGGTGCGTGGCCGTTCCCTGGCGGTCATGAACAGCGTATTCTTGCATTTGCACCCGATACGCACCCGCGCCGATGCAATCAAGATGACGTATACGTTCGGCCTGGGAGGGATATCGTTCTTCCTCTTCCTGTTGCTTACTCTCACCGGCGTGCTGCTGATGTTCTACTATATCCCGTCGGTAGACCAGGCGTGGCAGACCATGAACCAGATCAAGGACGATCAACCGTTCGGCTGGTTCCTGAGGAACATGCACAGGTGGGGCGCACATGCCATGGTGATTACGGTGTTCTTCCACATGTGCAGGGTGTTTTATACAGGTGCATTCCGCGCTCCGCGACAATTCAACTGGGTTGTAGGCGTGATATTGCTGGTGCTTACTTTTCTGTTGAGCTACACAGGCTACCTTCTGCCTTGGGACCAGCTTTCGTTGTGGGCGGTGCAGGTGGGTGTGAACATGGTTGGCTCAACGCCGCCACCGGCTGTTGGTGACTTTGTGAAGTTCATGCTGATTGGAGATTACTCGGTTGGGCAAAATGCGCTGATCCGGTTCTATACGTTACATGTGATAGCGCTACCGCTGCTGCTATCGATATTCCTGGCCGTTCACTTCTGGCGAATTCGGAAAGACGGCTTCTCCCGAGGGCTCACATTTACGTCCAGGATCATGGAGCACGCTGATACACGCACAGCGGGCGAGCGTGCGGCAGGTAGAGGGAAATAGGAGGCGCACACATGGCATCCATTGGCGACCGACTCCCTCAAACGAGGGAACCTAACGTAACAAGCACTCCCGGCGCAAGGGTGTTGACCCCGCCGGCAAGGACACGCCCCACAACGCCGGCTGAACAGGAAGCGGGAACTGTACAGGTTTGGCCGCACCTGGTCGTAATCGAATTTCTGGGAGCATTGATCATTACGCTCAATATGATCTTGCTGTCGACGCTGTTTAACGGGCCGTTCCTTGATATGGCGAACCCGGACAAGACGCCGAACCCATCGAAAGCCCCGTGGTACTTCCTCAATCTCCAGGAACTGCTTCTGCACATGAACCCTGCGCTAGCGGGCGTTATTGTACCTACAATAGCCCTGATCCTGATCGCGGCGATCCCCTATGTGGACCGTGGCGCGAAGGGTTTGGGAGTCTGGTGGTATAGCGAGAGAGGCCCTAAGATCGCGCTGTTCACGGTTGTCTACACTACAGTTGTCACCGGATCACTTATTGCGCTTGACAAGTTCTTCCCTCTGAAGGCGAACTTCAGCATCTGGCTTCGAACCGCAGATACTCAGGTAGCCGGAGCGAGTGCCGATGATGGACCGCTCTCACCGATTACCTACTTCATAGCGAATACCCTTTTCAACGGAGACCATGCGGTGGCACTGGGTGTGCTGCAAGAGGCCATTGTAGGCTGGATCATTCCGACGATCTGCTTCGCATTCTTTCCAACTCTGCTTGTGATCCTTCTCAAGCGAGTGTTCAAAGGGGCCGACCTCACCGAGATCATAATTGGGCTCTTTACGGGGTTTGTTACGCTTTATCTGGTGCTCACGTTCGTCGGAACGGCAATGCGCGGCACCAGTATGGACCTTTACCCTCCTTGGGCTTTGCCTCCCAACCAGGAAGGATGACCTGGGACAAAATCAATAGACGGAAAGAGGAATGCGGAGTAAGAGAACGGTCATCCATGACGGGTCGTCGGAAAAGAGGAGATAAGTATGCAAAGAATGGCAGATACAAGACGAGAAACATTGACGCCCAGAACGGGAGTTGATGCGCCAAACCGGCCTGAAGATACGGCGGGTGGGCGCACAGCCCCCAAAACGCGACGTGACGTGCTGAAGTGGGGCCTATTCGGCTCGCTTCTGCTGATGGTCGGAGGCTTCGGCTATTCCTTCCTTCAGTTCTTTACTCCCAAGAAGGTGGGCACCTTCGGTGGCAAAGTAACAGTACCGATTACATTGGCCGATCTTCCGGTCAATAGCGATCCATTCAGGGTCCGCGAGGGGAAGTTCTATCTCGTGCATATCCCTGAAGGATTGCTCGCTCTCTACTGGAAGTGCAAACACCTGGGATGCACGGTGCCCTGGAAGCCGGACGAGGAATTTCAGGGACAGATCGGCATTTTCCACTGCCCGTGCCACGGCTCGATCTACCTCAGGAACGGGCAAAATGTGGCTGGACCGGCCCCCGCGCCGCTTGACCTGATGGCGATTGACCTTTCAGGCGGAAAGATCGTGGTAGATACAGGTAAGATCACCACTAGAACCAGGTTTGAGCCTTCACAGGCCGTCAAAGTCTAGAACTGAACACAAAAGCCGGGCAAAGGGTTGAAGTCCGGCAGCATATACCTGGCGGTCGTTTTTCGGTCGCCCGTCGCGGATTGTGTGAGAAGCAGGAGAGGGAGAGGCTATGCGTGACAAAGTAGTGCTGGGTGTAACCCTTGCCATCGTGCTGCTCTTGACGTTGGTGATCTACGGAATCGTAGATACCCAGCGCACTCCGAGCCTCCAGGCCTCCGACCTGGAGCGTATGGTCGATAAGGGGCAGACGATTTACGCGCAATACTGCATTCAATGCCACGGGCCGAGAGGCGAGGGGTGCATTGGTCCTGCGCTGAATCGAGAAGTCTGGCATCCGGAACTTGCAAATGGAGATAAGAACACCAATTTTGATGACGCCAGCCACGATTTCATCAAGAAGGTCGTAGAGCGTGGCCGCCCTTCGAACCAGCCTGGTATGCAAATGCCCTCATGGTCGATAAATGAAGGCGGCGCACTGAACGATGAGGATATAGAAGATGTCATCGCGTTCATACAATACGGCAACTTCGACACCACGTTGGAAGATGCCGCATCCGCAACGGGATTGAACGAGGCATTCCCCACATTTCCGGGATTCCAGGACACAGCACAGATCGCTCGCGTGAAGGAAGTAATGCTGGCAAAGGGATGCCTAAACTGCCACACTCTGGGCAAGGGTGGCGGTAAGATAGGCGCTGACCTGACCGACGTGGGCAGCAGGCGCACAGCCGATTGGATCCGTAAGTGGATCGACAATCCGCCCGCCGTGCCGGCTTCGCAGCGTGGGCCTAATCTGTGGCTTGTGGGTGTGACGGCGACAGTGCCGGTGCCTGGATTGACGCCCCAGGCCAACACCTCTCCTACGGCGACGCCGCAGCAGTTCCCGATGAATACTACTTATATGCCCAAGATCGCTATGACCCAGGACGAGTTGAACTTGCTCGTGGACTATCTCTCGCACGCGCGTACGACCACCAAGTAGCAACCAGGGATCAGGAGGAAGAGCTATATGGCCGCTCTGGGTGCGGTAGTCAAGAAGACCGAGGAAGGGCTGCGTTTGACAGCTAAAGGGCGTGCGCTGGCTATTTTCAGCGTGGTGCTGATACTTGGATTCGCGCTGGCGACGCTCAATGTACCGCTAGCATCGTCGGCGGCCAATGCTGTGGAAGTGCAGCATATAACTCAGGCCGTGCCTACCGACCCCCAATCGCCGCTGTGGGACCAGGCTACGGAAGCGCAGATACCGCTGAGCGCACAGCAGATGCAACAGCCCGGTGGTGGAACCACCCGGGCCGTGTATGTGCGGGCACTTGAAGATGGCATGACTTTCGCGATCAGGGTTTCATGGGACGATGACACTAAGAACGAGACTGTCGGAAGCCTACCGAGTGATGCGGCGGCTATTCAATTGCCAATCGACCCACAGCATCTCCCCTATCAGTGCATGGGGCAGAGCACCAGCCGGGTAAATATCTGGCAGTGGAAGGCAGCACTGGAGAAGGAAGCCGGTGAGACGCTGCCGACCACGGGAATGGAAGGGGGAGCGAGAGACCTGACGAGCAACGGGATCTGCAAGGCTGTCGAAACGAATGGCATAGGACCATCAGCCAGGTCGTATCACGACGGCAAGCAATGGCATGTTGTGTACTGGCGGCAACTTTACAAGGGAGACCTGGTCACAGCGCCAATAATAAGGGAGGCCAACACTTCTATTGCCTTCGCGGTGTGGAACGGAGCCAACGGCGAGACGCGCGGGATGAAAGCAGTCTCAACCTGGAACACATTAACGTTCCAAACGCCACCTGTGAACAGCGCCGCCGGACTGGTAACAGTGGCAGCCGTTGTGCTCGTTTCAGCTGGAATCGTAGGCTGGGCCATGCGACGCTATGGCAGGTAGACAGCAAGCAAGGAGCAATTAACAAGATACAGACGACCGTAGGCTCAAGACCGGCATCCGTCACCACTCACATTTGACTCATCGGAGGGAGGAATGAGCGTAGTAGCGAGAGAGTTCGAGACCACACGACCGGGGTTCCTGACTGCCGAAGGCAGCGCATCGCGCAACTTTCTATATTCGGCGATATTTTGGCTTACTTTAGCTGACTTTGTAGGGCTGATCGCGGCGATGGAGATGATCAGCCCGGATTTCCTGGCAGGCATTCCATATCTGACATTTGGGCGTCTCAGGCCGATGCACACCAACGGTGTGCTGTTCATGTGGCTCTCGATGGCCCAGATCGGGGCGTTCCTTTACATTGTTCCGAAGTTATGCGGTGTCAAGCTGTTTAGTGAAGTATTGGGCAATGTGGTCATGATCCTGTGGAACATGGTCGGGATCGCCGGATACATTACCCTTTCGCTTGGCCTAACCCAGGCAAGAGAGTATGCTGAGCTAATCTGGCCGATTGATGTCATGGTCCTGGTCGGGCTACTGCTTACAGGCTACAATATTTACAAGACGATATTCAGCCGCAAGGAAAAGAAACTATACGTTTCTTTGTGGTACATCATGGGCACGCTTGTATGGATGCCGATGCTTTACTTCGTGGGAAACGTCATGTGGCAGCCACTATTGCCCAACAGCGATCCCGGCATCCCCAGTCTGCAATCGAATATTGCGGGCTTCCCGTCAGGGAGCTTGAACGGTATCGACGATGTGACCTGGCAGTGGTTCTATGGGCATAACGTGCTTGGCTACTGGTTCACTACATCGGGGGTGGCTATAGTCTATTACCTTGTGCCGGTCTTGACGCGCTCCCCGCTTTACAGTCACCTGCTATCATTGATTGGGTTCTGGTCCATTGCCTTCTTCTACGGGTTGGTAGGCCAACACCATATCCTGCAAACGCCAACGCCAGGCTGGCTTAAGACGCTGGCTGTAGTTGGCTCGATCGGCCTTTTTATTCCAGTCTTTACGTTCCTGACGAATATCTGGCTCACGATGAGGGGCAACTGGGGGAAGATATACGAAAGTCTGCCACTCAAATTTGTGATGGTGGGCAGTATCTTCTATTTCGTGACGTGTGTGCAAGGCCCTATGCAGGCGATTCAGGGATTCAACCGCCTGATCCACTTCACCAACTGGATCGTTGGACATGCTCATCTGGCGCTGCTCGGCACGTTCTCGTTCTGGGCCATGGCGGCTATCTACTATATCATTCCGGTTACCCTCAAGCGCAGGATATATAGTCCGGGGCTTGGTGAGGCCCAGTTCTGGATGATAACAATCGGCTTCCTCTTGATGATGATCTCACTGCAAATAGGTGGCCTTGTACAGGGTGCAATGTGGCTCAACGGCGACACGGTGTACAAGGTGCTGCCCGAACTTAAGCCTTATCTGGTTATCAGAGCCGTGTCGGGCGCAATGATAGTGATTGCAGGGATTATGCAGGCCTGGCAGATATACAAGACTGTGACAGTGGGTGAGCCGATCACCGTGAAAAGCCCGGCAACCGCAGCAGAATCGATTAGCTAAGCAGATTGAGGTTTCAGCAACCGGATAGCAAGTACGCATCACGAAGGGAAACGCCATGCACCAACAGGGTGGAGCTGTATTCAGGATGGACCCACGCACCGTGTTTATCGGAGCGCTGATAGTCTTCGCATCAATTATCTTCGTCGTCACCACGCTTCCATACCTGACTTTCAACCCGCCACGCTCGGCGGACGCCCGTCCACTGACGGAGCAAGAGGAGCGAGGACGGCGGTTGTACGCGTCTAATGGATGCTTCTACTGCCACAGCCAGTACCTGCGTCCGCAGGACTGGACGGGGGTTGGTTCCTACCGCACCACAGGGCGAACCGCGCAGGCTGGTGACTACTTCTTCCAGGAAACCCCTATGCTTGGGACTGAGCGCACAGGCCCTGATCTTTCACAGGAAGGTGGGGTGCATACGGACGAGTGGCATCTAGCGCACTTCTATAACCCGCGCTGGACTTCGGTGAAATCGATCATGCCTGAGTTCAGTTTCTACTATGATCAAAACCTGGCAGGTGGAATCACTCCCAGCCAGGACGTATACGATCTTGTCGCATATGTCCAGAGCCTGGGAGGACAATCGGGCGTGGATCGCGCCAATCTCCAGCGCGAGCGGAAACAGACTTTGCTCGATGAGCGGGCTAAAGGCAACGATGCGATCATTCACGACTACTTCCCCGCAACATGGCGCACTGTCCGTAACCCCATTGAGCCTACTATTCGTTCGTTGGTGCATGGGAAGCAGGTGTTCACCACCAACTGCACTGGATGTCATGGGCTTAATGGGGATGGCAAGGGTCCGGCGACGTATTTCATCAATAACCCCGCGCCGAGGAACTTCACCGATGCGAGCGCACAACTGTTCTTCAGCGATGGCGAACTATATGACGCGATCTTGAGGGGAGTTGACGGCACTGCAATGCCCGCATGGGGCGATATGCTTACCGTGAACGACATCTGGGATGTGACCAACTTCATAAGAACAATCCCGAATGGTGGGCTACAGACCAATGACCTTGATGCCTCAATGATGATCAGCCCACCCGATATCGTACCAATAGAGGCAACACCGGCTGCAACGCCAAGCGTGAATCCAACTCCATAGGCGAAACGCAGAAAGAAGTAGGTAATATGAACAGGATCAAACAGCAATTAGAGCAAATGAGCGGTGCACGGATTGTGCTGATAGTGGGGGTACTTGCTCTCGCACTGGTGCCTGCGCCGGCTTTCGCCCATGATAACCTGGGCGGCGACGAGCTGGCGGTCGCCAACTGGATGTTCGTGGCTGCGGTGGTGACAATCGCCCTTGGTGCTTTGTGGGCTTTGTGGGCGATCAGATCGGGGCAGTTCAACAACATAGAGCAATCCAAGTACACGATGCTGGAAAATTCTGAGGATTACGATGCAATTATGGCCGAATATGACGCAAGGGAAATAGCGGCAAAAGAAGCAAGCAGCCCGAGTAAGACGAACGCGAAAGTGGCACCCGGCGCACCCGTGCAGCCTGACGCAGCCCCCACGCGAAATACGACTGGCACCACTAGCGGTAAAACCGCCAACGCGTGACGAGAAAGAGGAGAATAGAGAATGTCATTCCCAAATCCCGGCGACCTCATAAAACCCTGGTCATGGAACATCGTTCTAGAAGGGGTCGTGTGGTTCATTGTCCTTCTATTAACTGTCGGTGTGATAACCTGGACCCGCGCAGGTCGCGATAGGCGGAACCTGCCTGATCAATTGGGACGTAATGTAGAAGATTTCGCCGGAATTACCCAGGAAAGTAATGGGCGGCTTCCGGGTTTTCTGCTGCTGTTCTATCTGGTGGTGGGGCTGTTCATGCTCGGCTACCCGATTGTTACTCTCATCTTCAATTACAACTACTGACAATAGGTATCATACGTGGGATAACGCATCTTATGCGATAGATCGCGACGGAGCAATGACGATGGAACAGGAAACTCGGCAGCTACAAAATGAAATTCAGGTTGCACACAGGTTTCGGGCAGTAACCGAGCACGAACCACTTTATGGACTTGCACCGGAGCCAGGGGCGGGCGGACCTGAGAGCACAGGCGACCCGGATCAGCCACTGCGCGAAGTGCCGGTGGAGGAGCCGGAAGCGCCCGGGGAGGAGAGCACGAACCTGACATGGGGGATTGTGTTCGGCGGGGTGCTGCTCCTTTTTCTGCTGGTAGCGGTGCTCTATTTTGGGATCGGGAATACTTATTCAACCCAACCCTTCACTTCATACCCTCTGAAGTAAACCGAAAAGCACTCAGGAGCTAACATGTCAGTAGTTAGAACAATGTCGTTTACCGTCCCGTCAGAGCGCAAGCACGAGCTCAATCCCGGCCATAATCTCTATCTTGCGGCGGTGCATGGGACACAGTCTGCCGCCCAGAGCGTAGACGGGTACCAGAAGGGCGGGGTGTGGATGCAACGCCAGGCAGATGGCTCGGTGAGGGTGTCGATGTTCTCGCAATTCGACGAGTTGGACAATATGGAAAGGTATGCGAATGTACCAATGATCCGTGATTTTGAGAAAGATGTGACGACATACCTCAGCCCTGTCGATGTTAACGTTTATGAGGTGCTCGGGTAGTTTATATGTACACAGAAGCCGGTTTGTAGCTGTCTGTGTCCTAAGAAAGCAAGGTCATACTAGTGTTTGGATTCGCCCAATGGGATAGCCCCTTTTCTCTTGTAATCGAAGCAGGTATTTCTGCCCTACTGATCGCAGGATTGCTTGTCGTGGTGCGGCGCGTGAATGCGCAGGCAGAAGCCGAACGACGCGACAAAAACGATGCAATACAGCATGATGCACTAGAAAGCAGCACAAACAAGCAGAATGATCAATAGTATAACGGGCAACCCACGCATAAGGCTGGGTGTATATATCCTGCTTGGTTTTCTCACGTTGGTGATGGTCGCATTGTCAGTGGTCCAACTTTGGGTCCTGTATAGCACAGAGAATGTGCCAGCCTACGGGAGCATCCAGGCCGACAGCAGGGGTTGGCCGCCCGATAGCGAGCGAGGTGCATTCCTCATACTGAACGATCAGCACAGTTCAGAGTACGCGGGAAACCTCGTAGAATTGCTGGCAGTGACCGATCCCGGCGTGATTGATGAGGAGAGCGGCGCGCACTTGCTGCCGTCGGAACTCAAGTCCATCTTGATCCAATCGGTGGCATTGAATGAACCATCGGACTACCGGGTCGAGAGGCTAGGCGACCCGGAACCTGACGAGATGGAGTTCGATCCGCAGCCCGGCGGCACGGTAATGTTGATCGCTCCAAAGACGGGGGTTTGGAAGCCGGGAGCTTATATTGTTGACATTCCGGTTGAAGGGATGGATGCAGGCAGAACTTATTTTCAGTTCTATGTAGACGAACAGTAAGGGGTCTTTCATGGCGACAATTACGGTTGGAAGCGCCGTCGGTGAAGGCAAGGCGGTCACAGCGACGGGGCAGCCGCCCGGCCAGGTTAATGAGGAGACAATTGACAACCACGGCCTGCCCAGATTTTTCTTCGCAGCGGCCGCAGCCCTCATTCTCAGCGCGACACAAGGAGTGGTGCAAAGGTTACCGGGTATCTCCGATTGGCTGAATGACGCTGATTACGGCGGCCACATGGTGACGAACCTGGCGCATACTCACATCACGATTGTGGGAGCGGGCACTATCAGTTTGACGGGGTTGATCTATTACGTGTTGCCGCGTGTCACAAAGAGGCCACTGTTCAGTCCTGCCCTGACTAACATATCGTTCTGGGCCACCGTCATTGGAGTGTTCGGGTTCTATATTGCCATGCTTTCGATTGGTATATACGAGGGAATGATGGTCCACGCGGGTTGGGCGTACGACGCGGCGCGAGATTGGATGGGCGCATGGCACAAAGCACCGATGGCACTGACGGCAGCTGTTATGGGCATAGGGTACTGGACATTTGTAACGAATGTATACGTGACCGTTGGGCAGGCATCTGGAGAGCGCAAGATATGGCCTGACAAAGGGCCCAGCAATGGAGAGATGTTGCTGGCCAGGTTCTTCGTAGTGGGGGCGACGGGGCTGCTGTTCGGCACGGTGCAGGGAGTTTACCAGGTGATGCCCTGGTCGCTTGATTGGCTTCAGAAGACAGGCGACGCGGGCCACATGATCGATCCGATGGCACACGCGCACATCAACCTGGTGGGTGGCGTGAGCGTAGCGTTGATGGGGTTGCTCTATTTCTTCATTCCGAAGATAATCGGCAAACCCATTTACAGCATGAAGCTGGGGGTTTTCAGTTTCTGGTGCATATTGATTGGGGTATTCAGCTTCTATTTCACCGCCATAGGGCTTGGCTGGAGCGAAGGGCAGATGGTGCTGGATCAAGGAATAACGCCTGTTGAAGCGCAAGCGGCAATGGGCATCTGGCACCCGCTACTGCTTAGTGTCGCCGCAAGCATAATGGGGATTGGGTTCTGGTCGTTTATCACGAACATCCTGCTGACGCTAAGGCAGAAAGCCGCGCCCGATGCACCTCCTGATCATAAGCTTTCCGGATTCCTGGCGTTCAGCGCATTCGCGATTCTCGCGGGAACGATCCAGGGCGTGCTCCAGACCCTGCCGGCCATTGATGAGTGGCTGGAAGAGGCCAACCCGGCGGGGTACTTCGTCACACCGCTGTCTCACGCACAACTGAACATGGTGGCTTTCGCCATAATCAGCCTTAGCACACTTATGATCTTCTTACTGCCACGGATACTTGGCAAACCGGTGGCTGACCCGGTGAGGGGCAGGCGCGCTCTAACGGTGATGGCAGTAGGGATCGTCGCGTCCTATCTAGTCTATTTCGGCCTGGGATTGCTGGAAAGCATCCAGATACACAACGGACTTACGCCTGCCGAGGCGCGCGAGGCCGTGGCAGGCACAGTGCTGCGTTATGTGCTCTTGATAGGGGCGCAGGGGTTGCTCGGCGTGGGGTATGTGCTCCTATTCAGGCATGTTTCCTCGGAAATTGGTGCGGAGACAATCCGGGCGTATTTCAGCAAGCTGGGCGGGAGAATGGCAAGCGCGCTACGGACGAGCGTACGCGTGCACCCTCGTGCGCGGACCGATTCTCCAGTTGTTGCGCTTCGCAGGGGCATCGCCTCGGCATTGCTGGAGTGTGTGTTCCTCGGCCTGGGGTGGTTTTACAGCGGCAGGCCGTTCATCGGGATAATGATGTTCAGTATTGGCACTATCTACCTGACGATTGTGTATGTAGTAATCGCAATCGCAGGCAATGGAGGGCCATTCCTTTCGCTCGGTCTGATATATCTCTCAATGGTGCTGGCGAGCGCTATCACGTGCTACCGGACGTATCTTTTCTCGGTGCGCGAGGAAAGACCAGAGCCTGCATAGTGACTTTTACTCCGGTTGGGGGAATACACGGGGTGGAAGGAGGTGGGACGCTCAGTAAATTCCTGACGATTCTGTTCAGATATTATTGACTTCGTGCCTAGGCACGTGTATAATCACGCAAATGCCAGGAACGCGCCCATGCTCGAGGCTGTTGGGCAGCGGCTCCGCAATTACCAACTCTTACGCGTGGAGGTGCTAAAAATGGTCCAAGCTTACTGCGTCAAGGATCGAAAGATGGTTGAGATGAAGAATCCGAGGGAGATCACCCTCAAGAATGGGCGCCCGGCCATGCAAGGCGAGTGCCCGCATTGCGGGACCAAAGTCACCCGCATCGGTAGCAGCAAATAGGTTGTAGAGCGAGCGCCCCGATATGGGGCGCTTATCCATCACACTTTTACAACCAAATATGCCCCGATCGGGGCCAGCACTTAACGTGGCTTCCCAGCGTCTACCCCTACGTGGAGTGGATTTTCGGACGCACATGCAATCACACCTGGAGGGTAGCCATGATACCGGCCAGGCAGTATGCAAGGATCGTTGGATCTCTCATTGTGCTACTTGGAATTGTTGGTCTGTTTGCGGGCGAAGGCCAACTGTTTGGCCTGATCAACATCGATATTGCTGAAGATATCATCCATCTCGGAACCGGTGGATTGATGGTGTATGTGGGGTTCGGGCAAAGTGATGTGTCACTGGCTCGTACCGTGGTTGGTGGGCTGGGAGTGATCTACCTGCTGGTGGGAATCGTGGGTTTCATCGACAACAATGTATTCGGGCTGTTCCCAAGCGGTTATTCGTTGGCCGATAACATCGTACACCTGTTGCTGGGGCTACTTGGCATCGGGGTTGGGTGGTTGTTGACGAGCAACACTTCGCAGATGAGTGTATAATTGGTAGCAAGACTTGTAACCACCAATCACTAAAGGACTACGACCGGGCAATCCGATGGACGACGAAGCTTTCATGAACCAGATGTTCGCCGCAATCACCGAGGCGGACGTTATCTCGATATTCTTCCCGTTGCTGAGAAGGGCACTGGTGGTCGATATCAGGCATACTGATGAGTCGCCGCCGGTGGTGTTGGTGATGTCACAAGCATCATCAATGGAAGATAGGATAGCGAGCATCGAGCGTGAGCGGCCCGACCTGGGCAAGATCAGGAGCATCCTGGGAGTGCCGTGGTTGAAGTCCGTCCGCACATTGGAAGATGGCGGGGTGGTGGATAGACTGGTGAAGCGGTTGTCGGAGGCGGGGATGCCGCCGGAGGTGAGCGAGCCGCTTCTGCGAAAAGCTATCAAGTCGCTGTGGGGCATTGAGCGCCTGGCGTTCGTGAGCCTCATACAAGGAGAAGGTTATAAGACGCTCTGGAACTCCGGGCAATAGTAGCGTAAGTTGACACAGGGCAAAAACGGCGGCTGAACCGCCGTTTTTGCCTTTTCTGTTCCTAGAAGATGTCATTGTAGACTTCATATTTGAAGGGCTGATTGCCTGGGACCGGGGTGGGACCGGGGTAGAGGGTATCGTTGACGGTGCCATAGAGGACCCATATTTTGTTGATGGCGCTGCTCCAGTACATTTCGCCACGCTGGAAGCGCTGGTAGGCTCCATCGCCGCCCTGCTCAGGGGCTGTAGCCCAGCCAAGGCGCTCGCGCACTTTAGCGCCGGTGCCCTCGCGCCACACCTTGCCAAAGCCTCTGATTGGCTCGTAGAGACCCTGTGGAGGGGTCAGGCCGCCGCTCACGGGCTGGCCGTCGCGCCAGGTGTCGTCGAATTGCTGGAGCGTGCCATCGTTGAAGAAGACATAGATGAGGCGCTCCTGAACGTAGGTGGTGCGGCTGATCCAGAGCATCGCGCCGTTCTGGAAGGGCTGGTAGGCTGTCTGAACGGCGAGTTCATGGTCGAACGGAGGGTACATCTGGGGACAGCCGAGGCCGTTCTGGACGTTGCGGTGATTGGCCCATACCTCGCCGAAGCCGCGCACAGGAACGCGCTGGCAGGTGAGAGTGGGGAACTCGTAGCGCCATGAGTGGTACTGGGCACCGACGTTGCCCATCTCGACCTTCCAGCCGTCGGCGTTGGTCGGTGAGTAGGTGAGGATGCGGCGCTGGAATGCCTGGACGAGGATGAGGCGATCCTGGCCGGAAACGCGAATGGTGGTCCAATAGGGTTCGGATATTGGGAAGCCGAAGGC
Source organism: uncultured Chloroflexia bacterium (assembly GCA_963797095.1). GTDB lineage: Bacteria > Chloroflexota > Chloroflexia > QHBQ01 > JADMIH01 > JADMIH01. Next base: position 226,826 of record CAWCNY010000004.1, read on the forward strand.
GGAGACCCAGTTGACTATCTGGTCGTTGACTATGTAGCCGTTCTCATAGACGGGGCCAACTGAGTTGAAGTAGTCCATGAAGACGGTGGGGATGTTGTGTCCCGTGTCTCCGACATAGTCCGCGCTCTTGATGGCTTCGGGGGCGCGGATGCCTGACATGGGTGTGGCCGCGCCACCCTTGTCGATGTAGAGGACGGGCATGATAGTGCCTGCCGAGATGGGGCCGGCGCGGTTCTCTTTGCCGGGAAGGCCGACGGAGGCGACGTTCTGGAGGGCGGCATAGGTGGGAGCGTCGGAGCCGTCGTCGCCTGCAATACGGGTATCGTTGGGAACGCTGAGGTCGAAGCTATTGACGCCTGTCTGGATCTTGCCGCTGATCATTTCGACTACGAGGAGGCCGTTGGTGACGTAGAAGGGGTCGTTTGGATTGGCATTGGGGTTGTTGATCTCCATGCGGGCTTTGTCGAAGTACTGGACCAGGTGCCGGCCTCCCTGACCTTCCTTGAAGGGTTCCTGAAGGGATTTGCCGGGGGTCGGGCCCCAAACCCAGGTGCGGGCTACTTTGCCTTCGGCCACGGGGGCATCAGTGCGCTGCCAGATGGTGCGGAAGGCGGGATTGGCGAAGGCGTCGGTCTGGGCTGAGGCGCTGCCTATGGGGGCTATCAGTCCGGAGGCGACTATTGCGAAGGATGCGGCCCATGCGAGGGATGCTCGCGGGAGGCTTATGCGGTGATGGGTTGATTTCATGTCTATTTCCTACCTCTCATAGCTCGTTCGATTGTATACGCAGTCCGCCCTTACCTGGTGGTTGTGCACAACTTGCTTCTATCAACTTGCTTCTATTATTGAAACGAGTTTGGTTGTGGAGGGTTGCGGATGGGAAGGGTGACGAGTGACGAGTGACGAGTGGGTAGTTGGGTTTTCTTGTACACGAAGGGGCGAAGAGTTGGCGAAGGGCACGAAGGTTTTTGTAGTGGGGAGTGCGGAGTGCGGAGTGCGGAGTGTGGAGTGTGGAATGCGGTATGCGGAGTGCGGAGGTTCGAGGTGGGGGGTGGGGAGGTCGAGGTGTGGGATGGTGGGGCTAGATTACGATTGCAAGGAGGCCATCCAGGTCGAAGGTGCGCATGTGGATGAGTTCTTGGGGGGTTGGTTGGGGAGTGGTGGGAATATCGCTTTCGGGGAGGATCAGGTCGAAGGCTGTGTTGTCCTGTAACTCTTGCAGGGACGTGCCTGGGTGGAGGCTTTGGAGGCGCATCTGACCTGCCGGAGTGAAGTCAAGGAGGGCTAAGGGGGTTATTACCAGCTCCGGGCCTTTGCCGCTGGGATCGGGGTTGGTGGGCCAACCAGCGAGACTGGTGAAATCTACCGTGGGTACGAATACTCGTCTTGTGTGGGTGGTGGTGTAGAGGATTGTGCGGCGGGCACGGCTTGCCCAGGGGGTGCCTGCGGAGCCGGGGCCTCGGAGTTTGGGGGCGTGGTGATCGCCGACGGTGACCAGATTGCAGTTGCCGCGCTGATCGATCTGGATGCCGCCCGCGAAGAAGACGTCGGCGCGACCGCCCAGTACCATCAAGAGCACGTCATCGAAGGGGAGAACGGCCTCGGCTACAAGGTTGGCGTAGTCGCCTGAGGATGGGGCGAGCGGGTCGAGGAGGGGATTGACGCCGCCGCTGGCCCCGGCGACTATGGAGAGGTTGGGGGCGTGGGTGAGCTGGGCTAGGCGGGCGCCCGCAATGGGGATCAGGGGGTTGGCACCTATGAAGAGGGTTTCGCTATCGTGGAGGGCGTGTGAGATGGCGGCGGCCATGATGTGGCCGCGTGAGATGCCCTGGTTATCGTCATCGCCGGGGCGTTTGAAGAAGACGAGAGGATCGGAGCCGGGGCGCAGGTTGGCCTTGTAGTCATCGCTCATCCGAAAAGCCCCCAATCCTGGTTCTGTACTTTACGCATGTAGTCCTCCTGGTCGAGGGGGTCCATTACGAAACGCTGGAGGTAATCGGCGAAGCCTTCCTCGGTGGAGGCGGAGTCGATGTAGAGGCGAAGGTGAACATCGTCGTAGTTGTAATAGCGGTGGGAGGAGCAGGGGTGACAGCCGAAGGTGACGGGTATGACGGCGGTGACACACAGGGCGGGGATACCCGTTTGGAGGGGGTAGCGGAGCACCTGGTCGTTGCTGATTACGCTTTCGACCTGTAGGAGGACGGTATCGGAGGCGAGGGCGACCAGATGGTCGGAGAATTGGCTGCCTTTGTAGATGCCGTTGCCGAATTCGTCGGCTTGCTGGCAGTGGAGGAGGGCGACGGAGGGTTTGATTGCCTGGATTGCGGGGAAGGTGTCGCCTGTGAAGGGGTCGGCGACCTGACGGTAGTAATCGGGGGAGGTGGAGAGCAGGTGGGTGGATTCGAGGCCATGAGGGAGAGGGGCGAAGGGCTGGCCCGCCATACCTGCCCGGAGGGCTAGCAGGAGGCTGCCAGGCTCGGCCTCAATGAATTGGATTGTGCTGCCTTTTTCGGCCAGCCGGCGGAAGACCGGGGCTAGTCCTAGCTGCTCGAAGCCTATGTAGCCTATTATTACGCGGTCGATGAGGCTCGCGCCCATGAGGAGGTCGGCGGCGAGGGAGGATGAGGGGGCGGCATAGAAGGTTTCGAAGTGTTTGTGTTGGCGGATGCACTCGCGGACCAGGGCCATCGGGACGTTGTGCATGTGCATGCCGCCTACCCAGAGGGATTCGGATTTGTCCGGGATGTGGGTGGCTACTGCCTGTTCTATGTCGGTTACTTTGGAGGTTCGCTTGGGCGTGGGGGTTTCTTGCATGGTAGGTCTATTATACACAGCTATATACAGCAGTTGGGCTGGCGAACGCCCCACCCCAACCCCTCCCCAAGATTTGGGGGGCTTTCAAAAATAGGCAAAAATGGCGGCGAAGCCGCCATTTTTGCCTATTTTTGAAGTAGATTGCACGCATGCGAAGCTACATCTAGAATTTGGGATGTTTTAGGTTTTTTAGTGATCCGGCTTGGATTGTGGGACAGCTTTGTTAGCTGACGCTTGCGGGTTCGGTTTGGTGGGTGCGGACGGGTTCTATGATGATGTGACCGCCTTTGGCGTCGAGTTGAACCGTGTCGCCGTCGTGGATGGTGCCGTCAATCAGCTTGATCGCCAGAGGGTCTAGGAGGCGGCGCTGGATCACTCTCTTGAGGGGGCGTGCACCGTAGACGGGATCGAAGCCTTCGTTGCCGAGGAAGTCCATCGCATCTGAACTGATTTCGAGTGTGATGTGTCGCTCTTCTAGGCGGCGGCGCACGGTGGCGAGTTGAAGCTCAACGATCTGGCGTAGCTCTGCGCGCGTTAGCTGCTTGAAGATTACGGTTTCGTCTATGCGGTTGAGGAACTCAGGACGGAAGGCTTCATGCAGGGCTTCGTTGACGCGGCGGCGCATCTCGGCGTCCTGGGTTGGATCAAGCTCGGAGATGTGCTGCGAGCCGATATTGGAGGTCATAATGATGATGGTGTTTTTGAAGTCGACGGTGCGGCCCTGGGAGTCGGTCAGGCGGCCATCATCGAGGATCTGTAGGAGGACGTTGAAGACATCGGGGTGGGCTTTCTCGATTTCATCGAAGAGGACAACTGAGTAGGGTCTGCGGCGCACAGGTTCGCTTAGCTGGCCGCCTTCTTCGTAGCCTACGTAGCCGGGAGGGGCCCCTATGAGGCGGGAGACGGCGAACTTCTCCATGTACTCGGACATGTCGATGCGGATCATGGCATTTTCGTCGTCAAAGAGATATTCGGCGAGGGCACGCGCTAGCTCGGTCTTGCCGACGCCGGTGGGACCGAGGAAGAGGAAGGAGCCGAGGGGGCGGTTGGGGTCCTGGAGACCGGCGCGGGCGCGGCGGACAGCGTTGGCGACGGCCGTGATGGCTTCGTCCTGCCCGATGACGCGGAGATGAAGGCGCTCTTCCATCTTGAGGAGCTTGGCTAGCTCGCCTTCGAGCATGCGCTCGACGGGCACGCCGGTCCAACGGCTGACCACGGCGGCTATGTCGTCGCTGTCTACTTCTTCTTTAAGGAGGCGCTGGCCGCTGGTGGTTCTGCCTTCCAGTTCCTGGAGGCGGGTTTCAAGCTCGCGAAGCTCGCCATACTGGATCTGAGAGGCGCGGGCGAAATCGGCGTTTCGCTGGGCGCGCTCTAGTTCGGCATTGGCCTGCTCGATCTTCTCCTTGATGTCGCGCACGCTTTTGAGGGCATCGCGCTCGGACTGCCAGCGGGAGCGTAACTCGCGGGCTTGCTCTTCTAGGTTGGCGATCTCCTTGTTGATCTTTTCGAGGCGCTCTTTGCTGGCCTGATCTTTTTCCTTGCGGAGAGCTTCGCGCTCGATTTGCAACTGCATGGTGCGGCGCTCGACCTCGTCGAGGGCGACCGGCATGCTTTCGGCCTCCATCCGTAGGCGGGCGGCGGCCTCGTCTACGAGGTCGATGGCTTTGTCGGGGAGGAAGCGGTCGGTGATATAGCGGTTGGAGAGGACGGCTGCGGCGACGAGAGCGCCATCGGTGATGCGCACGCCGTGGTGGACTTCGTAGCGCTCGCGGAGGCCGCGCAGGATGGAGATCGTTTCGTCTACGGTGGGTTCGTCTACCAGGACGGGCTGGAAGCGGCGCTCCAGGGCGGGGTCTTTCTCGATGTGTTTGCGGTACTCGTCGAGGGTGGTGGCGCCGATGGCGTGTAGCTCGCCACGGGCAAGCATGGGCTTGAGCATATTGGAGGCGTCCATCGCGCCTTCTGCGGCTCCCGCGCCAATAACGGTATGTAGCTCGTCTATGAAGACGATGATCTCGCCTTCGGATTCGGCGATCTCTTTGAGGACTGCTTTGAGGCGTTCCTCGAATTCGCCACGGTACTTGGCACCTGCCACCATGCTGCCGAGGTCAAGGGCGACCAGACGGCGGTTCTTGAGACCTTCGGGCACGTCGCCTCGCACTATGCGGACGGCCAGGCCCTCGGCAATGGCTGTCTTGCCTACGCCAGGCTCACCGATGAGGACGGGGTTGTTCTTGGTGCGGCGGAGGAGAACCTGGATTACGCGGCGGATCTCATCGTCGCGGCCAATTACGGGGTCGAGCTTGTTCTTGCGGGCAAGCTCCGTGAGGTCGCGACCGTAGCGTTCGAGGGCGGCGTATTTGCCTTCGGGGTTGGGGTCGGTGACGCGCTGTTTGCCCCTGATCTGGGTGAGGGCGTTGAGGATTTTGTCGCGGGTGACGCCCAGGTCGCGTAGGATCTTGGAGGCGGTTGATTTGTCGGAGTCGTCGGCGAGGGCAAGAAGGAGGTGCTCGGTGCTGACGTAGTCGTCCTTCATGGAGGTTGAGGTGCTTTCGGCGCGTTTGCCCACGTCATTGAGGGCACCTGAGAGGTAGGATTGGGACGAGCCGTAGACTTTGGGGACGGCGTCCAGGGCGGAGCGGACGCGCTCCATGAGTGCGCCGAGGTCTATGCCCATGCGGGTCAGGAGTTGGGGGACGACGCCTTCAGGCTGCTCGGCGAGGGCGGCGAGAAGGTGGATCGGCTCGATCTGATTGTGGTTGGAGTCTTCGGCTATCTGGCGGGCTGTAAGGACAGCCTCCTGTGCTTTTTCTGTATATTTTTGTAGGTTCATAGGGGATTGGACCTCCGAAAGGTGAGGTAGTTTGATATGATCTATTGTACCATAGTTGAGTATGGTGTTGTCAAGGTTTGGGTTGGCTTTGACAAAACCTATCTTCAAGTTCCTTGGGAATAGAAAGGTGAAAGTTCTCAAAGACCCCACCCCAACCCCTCCCCAAATCTTGGGGAGGGGCTTTCTAGAAAGAGCTTGCACGCCTGCGAAGCTGCAACTGATATTCGGGATGGCTCATGTCTTAAAGCCGGAGCTTACGCGTGCGAATCTGAAGCGTGCAGTCGTGGCAATCGATACTCAGGCGGAGTTTTGCCGATCAATCTTGGGCCAGGAAATCTTGGGCTACACTTTCAGGGCTTCTTTTTGGAGTTGTAGGAGTTGGCCTATGCCTTTGTTGGCCAGGGAGAGTAGGTCTTCCAGTTCTTCGCGGGAGAAGGGTTTGCGCTCGGCTGTGGCCTGGACTTCTACCAGGTAGCCTGCTTCGGTCATTACTACGTTGCAGTCGGCCTGAGCGCGGCTGTCTTCGCTGTAGTTGAGGTCTAGCATGGGGACGCCGTCGATGATGCCTACGCTGATGGCGGCCAAAAGCTGGCGGAGAATGGGAGGGCCGTTGCGTGGGAGGACGTTGTTGGCTTTGAGCTTGTTGATGGCGAGGCCGAGGGTCACGATTGCGCCGGTGATTGAGGCGGTGCGCGTGCCGCCGTCGGCCTCGATTACATCGCAATCGACGGTGACGGTGCGCTCGCCGAGGGCGGAGAGGTCTACGACGGCGCGAAGGGAGCGACCTATGAGGCGCTGGATCTCCTGGGTGCGGCCCTGGGGACGGCTGCCGGCAGTTTCGCGCTGGCTGCGGGTGGGGGTAGAGGAGGGGAGCATGGAGTATTCGGCGGTGACCCAGCCCTTGCGGGTTCCGACCATCCAGCCTGGGACTTTTTCATCGACGCTGGCGGCGCAGATTACTCGGGTGCGGCCACATTCGATGAGAACGGAGCCTGCGGGGAATTGCTGGAAGTTGGGGGTGATCTTGACGGGCCTCAATTCGTCAGTACGTCTGCCGTCGATGCGTTCGATGTTCAATTTGGACTCCTTATTGTGTAGAAGTTTGGATGGTCACTGTGTAGAAGTTTGGATGGTCTGCCGGCGGGCAGGGTTGGCGAACCTAGTATTCAGGTCTGATACTGCTCATGCGGCGAGAAGCGATAAGTGCGAGGGCGCTCACGGCGACTGCAATCACGAAAACTATTTCAAAGCCGAGCAAATCTATGAGAACGCCGCCGAGCACGGGGACAAAGATGACGATGCCGAGGATTGTATTGAGAAAGCCGACATAGGTGGCGCGTTCGGCGGGAGGTGCGATTGTGAGCAGCATGTTGTTATTGACGATACGCGAGGCACCGAGGGCCAGGCCTGAGAAGATGAAGAGGATCGTAAAGGCCGAGAAGAGAAAGGTATTGTCTAGTACGCCTACAAAAAGAGAGAGGACGGTGGCGCTGAGAGGCACCAGAGCCACTGAAATGACCGTGAGGGTCATGAGCGTGCGGTTGCTGGCGCGGTCGGCGAGCGGGCTCCAGAAGAAGTTGGAGAGGAGCGACGAGATCGAGAGCGCGCCCAGATAGAGACCGACGGTGGCGGGAGGCGCGAATAATCGCTGCTCGGCGTAGACGACGTAAAAAGGGTCGGCGATGGCAGCTAAAGAGACGAGAACACGAGCGATCATAAACGAGCGATAATCGACATTGGCGCGGTAGGCACGGATGCCGCGCCCGAAAAGCGTTTTGATGCTGACGGCGGGGATTGTCTGGATGGCGGCAGGCTCGCGCATGGAAGACCAGAAGTAGACGCCCAGGCCGGCGACGAGGGCTGTAATACCAAACAGGAGGGCAAAGTTGTGGGGGAAGGAAAGGCCGAGGAACTGCTCGGATAGGATAAGTCCGATGGGACCGGAGGCGAAGAGGGCAAGAACGCCGCCCCAGAAGCTACGCTGGCCGAAGAACGCGCCGCGCCTGCGGGGGGAGATGGTCTTGCCGACTATCTCCAACCAGGGGATGCCGGTGATGCCACCCGCGAAGGCGTAGATTGAAAAGGCGATGAAGAAGACGAGGAGTAATAGCACGGGCATGTTGGAGAGGAAGACAGTAGCGACCGCGAGCGCAATGAATGCGAGCACGCGGATAACGCCAGCGCGCCTGTACCAATGCATAACGCGAGGCATCCCCTGGACGATTCCGGCGGTCAGAATCTGTGGGAGAAACCACCCGCCAGCTAGGAGGGCAGGAAGGAGACCTACCAGCATATTGGGCGCACCCAACCGGCTGATGAAGAGAGCTAACACAAGTGTAGGCGAGATGAGGGCATCAACCAGGGTGAACATGATGCCGTTGAGGACTCCGCGCCTGAAATTATAGGTGGCGTTGAAGGCAGCCTCAGGTGTAAGACCTTCGCGATAGCGAGTGGCGGCTTGGGGGTTGCGTATCGCCTTTCGGATGGTTGAGGGGAGGCCGGAGAGGTCGGGGAGTTGCGGGAGATGCTGGCGCATATCTCGACCGACGCGTTGTGCCCGCACGATGCCACGGCGAACCGGGATCGGGAGCGTGCGGGAGCGAGCGGAGGCGGTAGAGCGTTCGCGACGCCCGGACGGTGCAGATTTGGCCGCAGCCCGGCGCACAGGGCGTGACTGATTGTTGTCGTCCAACGCCATCGTTCCTCTGAGCCTCGCGTGATTAGTGACGCCGCCAAGGGACGGCGCAATTACCAGTCGTGTAATAGCGCGATTTTAGCCGTTTAGCGGCTGCATTTCGCCCCAGTTTTTGCCGTACTTCATTTCGATCTTTATAGGCACGGTCAATTCCATCGCACCTTCCATCGTGTCGCACACGAGGTCGCCCATGACCCGTAGCTCGGAAGAGGGAACCTCGAAGAGTAGCTCGTCGTGCACCTGCAAGAGCATTTTCGATGCGAGATTGCGCTGATGCATCCTGGCATCAAGCCTGTTCATGGCGATCTTGATGATATCGGCTGCGGTGCCCTGGACCGGGGCGTTGATCGCCATGCGTTCGGCCTGCTGGCGGATGCCGCCGTTGCGGGAGCGTAGTTCGGGCATATAGCGACGCCTGCCCAGGAGGGTGCTGACATAGCCTCGCTCGCGACCTTCTTCGAGGGTGCGGTCCATGAAGGCACGGACGGCGGGGTAGCGCGACCAGTAAAGCTCGATGAACTTGGAGGCCTCGGCGGGGGAGAGACCGCTATCGCGGGCGAGACCGTAGCTGCCCATACCGTAGAGGACACCGAAGTTGATGGTCTTGGCGAGGCGGCGGGAGTCGGGGTCTACCTGCTCAATAGGCACGCCCATCACCTCGGCGGCGGTGGCGGCATGGATATCGAGGCCCTGCTCGAAAGCCTCGATCAGGCGCTGCTCCTGGGCCATGTGAGCGAGCAGGCGCAACTCGATTTGCGAGTAGTCGGCGGCGAGGAGATAGCTTTCCTCGGTGAAAAGCTTATGAGGGCTGTTGTTGTCGGAGATAAATGCTTTGCGCACGTCGCGCCCGATCTCGGTTCTGATCGGGATGTTTTGGAGGTTGGGGTTGCTAGAGGAGAGGCGTCCGGTGGCGGCGACGGCCTGGTTGAAGTTGGTGTGAACACGGCCGGTGTCGCTCCTGACAAGGAGAGGAAGGGCGTCGATGTAGGTATTCTTGAGCTTGATAAGCTGGCGGTACTCTATGATGAGGTCAACGACTGGGTGGAGGCCGCGTAGCTGGTCGAGCACCTCGCGGTCGGTTGAGTAGCCCTTCTGGGTGCGCTTGCGACCGGGAAGTTGAAGCTCTTCAAAGAGGACGCGGCCCAGTTGTTGAGTTGAGCCGATGTTGAAGGGATGCTTGGCTTCATTAAAAATATCCTGCTCCAACTCCTGGATTTTGCCGTGCATATCGGTCGACAGGCTCTGGAGCCAGGGCACGTCGATAGCGACGCCGACCAGCTCCATTGAGGTGAGAACGGGCACCAGGGGCATTTCGAGGTCAAGGAGAAGGGATTCGAGGCCCTCACGCTGGAGCCAGGGGGCGTAGTAGTGGCGCAGACGCTCGGTGACGGCTACATCAGCTGCGGCGTAGTCGGCGGCAAGCTCGACGGGAACGACAGCCATAGTGGTCTGGTTGCGGCCTTTGCCTATGAGGTCGGTGATAGGGGTCATCTGAACGCCGAGCTTGGTGAAACCGAGGTCTTTGAGGCCGATGCTGGTTTCGCCCGCGAGATAAGCGGCAAGCATGGTGTCGTAGCCGAGGCCGGAGACGGGCATACCTGCACGGCGAAGGACCTTGATGTCGTACTTGGCGTTGTGAGCGTCCTTGATCACGCGCTTATCGGCCAGGAGAGGGCCCAGGATGGGGCGGACCTGATCGAGGGTCAACTGGTTGGTGGCGGGCTGCTCAAGGCCCGTTTCCTGGTCGGCAACCTGAGTATGCCCGACCGCTATGTAATAGGCTTCTTCAGGGATGCCATCGGGCACTGACGGCGCGATTGAGATGCCCACCAGATCGGCGTCCATTTCGTCAGTGGAGGTGCTTTCGACGTCAATTACGAACCTGCCGTTGGCCTTGAGGAGGGCCACCAGCTTGTTCAATTGATTCTGGGTGCGCACAACGGTCACGCTGGCAGGCACGCCTGCGCGCACCCTGGCTTCACCTACGGGCGGCAGGGCAGGGCGGACCATGTCGGAACGCAAGCCGTCATCGGCGCGGAGAGAAGGCGGGGGAGTTGCCGGGGTGGGGGTTTCGTCGCCGAACATGCTCAGTTGGCGGGGCCTGCTACCGTCCGCCGGAGCAGGTGAAGGCGCGGCGGCTGCCGCACTGTCCGAGGTGGGTACTTCTGCTTGCTGCTCGCCTGATTGGGCCGCGATCACGGCCTCAAGCTGATCTACTTTGGGGAGGAGACTCCTGAATTCGAGGTCCTGGAGGAGGCGGAGAAGGAGCTGGCGGTTGAAGGGGCGGAGCTTGCTTGCTTCGAGGTCGAGATGGACATCGGCATCGCGCACAATGGTTGTGAGGGTTTTGCTGCGGCGAGCCTGATCGGCGTGTTCCCGGAGGGTTTCGGCTTGCTTGGGCTTTAGCTCGTCAAGATGGTCGAGGATGGCTTCCAGGCTACCGTATTTCTGAAGGAGGGCGGAGGCGGTCTTTTCACCTATGCCTGGGACGTTGGGGATGTTGTCGGTCTTGTCACCGACCAGGGCTTTGTAGTCGGGGACGAGGTCGGGGCCGAAGCCGTAGCGCTCTTCTACGGCGGGTACATCGTAGATGCGGGCCTCGGAGAAGCGCTGAGCGTACCCGCCTGGCGCGATCATGCGCACATGGTCGGAGATAAGCTGGTGCTGGTCGGTGTCGGCGGTGAGGATGTAGGTGTCGAGTCCCTCTTGCTCGGCCTGTTTGGAGAGAGTGCCGATAACATCGTCGGCTTCGTAGTTATCAAGCTCGGCAATTGGAATGCCCAGGACCTCAACAAGCTGGCGGACTCGACCGATCTGCTGGCGAAGGTCATCGGGCATAGCTGCCCGGTTGGCCTTGTAGTCGGTGGAGGCTTCGTGGCGGAACGTACGGCCCTTGTCGAAGGTGATGACCACATATTGAGGAGCCTGGTTGCGGATGGTGTCGAGCAGCATCTGGGCGAACCCGAAAACGGCATTGGTCGGCTCGCCGCGAGCGGTGCGAAGGTCGGGGGGGAGGGCATGATAAGCCCTGTAGACGAGTGCATGGCCGTCAACGAGCACAAGTTTAGGTGGGGTTGAGGTTGCGGTAGAAGCTGATGATCGGGTGTTTTCGGCGGCTCCGCCGGGTGCGGCACTTGTCACTGGTAGCTCCTCTCAAGGCCGGTTGGATATCTCTTATCTGTTAATTATACTTTAGCGCGTCGCTTGATTCCACTTGGGCAACGCCGACGGAATAATGCAAAGTCCAGTCGAATATGCCCGGCGAATAAGTTCGCGGGCTACACAAGCAAAGTCCGCCTGCGCGGACTCACTACCGCGTAGTTGGGAGCATGTGGCCAGATCAGCTTCAATGAGTGGTCCAGTATGATCCGGGGGTGATTGCGAATCGTTGCACTCGTAGGTTGGTTGGTGATACAATACTGTGACTGTAAGGTTCCTGGCCGCGCCCTGCCGTGCCCTGACTTGCCTCACCGGCATGCTGTTCATCTCCAACAAGGAATTCGGAGGTTGCCTTGCTTCGACAACTTACCGGCAGTACGCGACGAGTATTTTCCCGCTCTGCTCTGTGCTCGATATTGCCTTTTGCCGCCATATTGATAGTGGCTTTGTTTCTTGCCGCGTGCGACGCGGACGGCACGCCCACCCCGATGGGGCCGACGGCCACGCCTGTGCCGCCTACCGCAACGCCCATACCACCATCGTCCACGCCGACACCGCGCGCTATCGAGGGGAGCGTCACCGATAGCTACTCAGGGAAACCGATCGCCAACGCTGAGATCGTGGCGGGTGGGGTGCTTACTGAAACAGGCACCGATGGCATGTTCTACTACACGGACGTGCCCTTGAACGCGAAGATCGAGGCGAAGGCGGGTGGGTATGCGCCGGTTGAGCTAGAGACCGGGATAATGAACAGGCTGGACATCAAGCTTCGACCAAGCACTATCAGCGGGCGGGTGGTTGATGCAACCACCGGGCAGCCTCTTGCCAACGTACTGGTGAAGCTGGTGCTGCCTACGCCCGCTGCGGCTGTGACCGCCACGCAGCCTCTTACTCCAAGCGAGACACTGACGCCGACTGAGGAGCTAACACCAATGTCGCCTACTACGGATACGCAGGCGCCGGGCAGGGTGCTTGCCGCGCCCCCGGCGGCTGCGACGACAGAGACGGTGGGTGCCACATCTACATCGGTGAAGGTGATCCCGAGTCCAACAGGGCCGACCAACACGCCAACGGAGACAAAGACGCCGCTGCCGCCTACCGCCACACCTACACCGAAGCCTATCCCTCCCGCGGGAGATGGGTTCGTCGCGGTGTACACTGACGAGGGAGGCAACTACTTCTTCCAGGATGTGCCTGAGGGGGCATCGTTGACCTTCAAGATGCCGGGGTACAAGCTTACCAAAGTCGATCAGATCAACTCGGCGACGAAGGATATGGCGCTTGAGGAGTTCAAAGTCAACGCGATCTATATGACGGCCAACTGGGTGGCATCGCCCGACCTGTTCGAGGACACGCTGGATTGGGTGAAGGACAGCAGGATCAACGCCGTTGTGATCAACGTTCAGAATGACGCATCCGAGTGGGTGTTTGACACCCAGAACGAGGATGTGCTGGCGGCCGGGAACACCGACGAGTTTCTGACCAATATGGCCGATGTGGTGAAAGACCTCAAGAGCAGGGGGTTGTACGTCATTGCTCGAATAGTTACGTTCCAGCAGAAGACTATGGCCGAGAACAAGCCGGAGTGGGCCGTGTTGAGCAGCGTGACGGGACAGCCGTGGAAGGGCGGCTACGCGGCACAGCAGAAATGGCTGGATGCTAGCAACCCGGAAGTTCAGGACCACCTGGTGGCGATGACGAAGGAGATATTGCAGCTTGGGTTTGACGAGATACAGTACGATTACGTGCGGTTCCCTTCGGACCCAGCGCCTAGCGAACCGGGCGATATGGTGTTCGCGGCGGGACCAATAACCGATACCGGGAAGACGGCGGCCCTCAAGACGTTCCTAAGCAAGGCGTACGCGGTCATTCAGCCGAGCGATGCTTTCATGGATATAGACGTGTTCGGGTACAGCCTGTGGCCCGACCGCGACGGCGCACCGATCCTGGGAGTAATAGGGCAGGTGATCCCGGAGCTTATCGATGATACCGACTACATCTCTCCCATGATTTACCCATCCCACTTCAGTGCCGGAGAGCAGGGGTGTGACCAACCGGCACAGTGCGCGTACCAGCTTGTGCATAAGTCGGGCGAGTATGCGCAGAGGTTGTTCGCGGGGAAACGCACGAAGTACCGGCCCTGGCTGGAGGATTTCGACTGGCCTGGGGCGGACTATACGAGTCCTGGGACAACCAAGGTGACGGACCAGATCAAGGCTGCCGCCGAAACGGGAGCCTGGGGCTGGATGATGTGGGACGCGTCGATTACTTACGAGCCTAGAAGCGCGTTTAACAAGTAGCGATGAGAAACACGCCACGAGATGATGTGCCCTCGTGGCGTGTTTCTTTAATTAGCGATCTGTCATAAGTCCAATAATGAGTCGACGCAGGCGCTCCAGCTACAGCGGCTATTATTCGAGCTTTTCGAACCGCGACAAGGGGCGAAAGGTTCCATCGCCCCTGCCTTATTTGATTATCGCGCTGCTGGCAGGCGCTGGGCTAGTGTATTTCCATGTGTTCGCGTTCAAGAGCCTTTCGGGGACGGTCAGCAACGCCTACAACGATTCGCCTCTCGCGAATATACCTGTAGTGGTGGAGGGTGGTGCGACCGCGGAAGGTACCCCCGGAGGAACCCCTGCTGTAACGATCACGGCGACCACCGGATCTGCCGGCGAATTCACTTTTGAGAAGCTGCCCGATCTGCCGGTGGTATCGGTGGAGGCTGACGGTTTTACGCCCCAGACAATCGACGCATCGAACAAGAGCACGCTTGACATTAAGCTGGTGCCGAATGTGTTGCGCGGGATCGTGGAGACGCCCGACGGCACGCCTGTGCCGGGAGCGAGCGTGATTTCAGGCCAGACACGCGTGCTGACGGGAGCGGATGGTGGGTATGAGTTGCGCGGGCTTTCGGAGGACAGGAAGCTGGTGGTCAAAGCGCCAGGTTACCTGGCATCGTCGGTGGAGGTCGGGCAGGTTGTAACTCAAAATGTCAGTTTGCAACCGTTCATGGCGAAAGCGATCTATGTGAGTGCCGACTCGATTGCGACGCCGGGGAAGTTGCAAGCCCTGCTGGACCTTGTTGACCGGACAGAGTTGAACGCGCTGGTGATAGATGTGAAGGCCGACAACAGCGGCAATGTACTGTATGCGAGCAATATTGAACTGGTTCAGCAGCTAGGGACTTCGGATGTAATTATATCGGACCTGGATGCGCTGCTTGCGCAGTTGAAGAGCAGGGGGATTTATACGATTGCCAGGCTGTCGGTGTTCTGGGACCAGGCGTTGACGGCAGCGAAGCCTGAATGGGCACTGCAGAGCAAGAAAGCACCGGGACAGCCGTGGCTGGCGGGGAACGGAACGCGATGGGCGAACCCGTATGACACAGAGGTGTGGGATTACAATATCGCTATCGCGAAAGAGGTCGCGCAGAAAGGGTTCGATGAAATTCAGTTCGACTTCGCTTATTTTCCCTCGGTGGGAGACCTTGATGACATCGATTACGGGCCGCAGGCAGTGGGGAAGAAGCGGGTTGATGCGATCAACGGGTTCCTGGAGAGGGCGTACAGCGAGCTGTCGCCGATGGGAACATATGTGGCGACCAATGTGCTGGCCTTTACTCCGTTCGTCAGCGATGATATGGGGATAGGGACGAACCTGGAGATGATGGCGGCGAATAATGATTACATATGCCCTTACCTGTACCCATCGGACTATCCTGACGGCTTTTCGGATTACACGCACCCGGCGGAGCACCCCAGCGAGATTGTGGCGGGCACCATGCGGCCGGCGGTTAGCAGGCTCAAGACGGCTGCGGCGAAGGTACGCCCGTGGTTGCAGGACTTTTCTTCGAACGATGTGGCATATGACGCGCCCAAGGTACGAGCCGAAATAGACGCTGCCGAGCAGAATGGGGCGGCGGGGTGGATGTTGTGGAACTTTGGCAACACATACACAGAGGGGGCGCTCAAGGGGCAGTGATGCTTGACAGAGTCACGTGCCAATCCTATACTGAGTGGTAGTATCCCGAACAGTGATGCGCTCCGGAGAGCGCATTCTTTATGAGAAAGTCACGAATTCGCACCTAAATGCAACAAGAGTTCATCCGCAATTTCTGTATTATCGCCCATATTGACCACGGCAAGTCAACGCTGGCCGACCGGCTGCTGGAAGTGACGGGGACGGTCGCCAAGCGGAACATGATGGAGCAGTTGCTCGATTCGATGCCGCTTGAGCGTGAGAAAGGGATCACGATCAAGGCGCGGGCTGTGCGTATGAGCTACGAGGCGAAGGACGGTAAGACCTACGAGCTTAACCTGATCGATACGCCAGGGCACGTCGACTTCACTTATGAAGTCAGCCGGTCGCTGGCGGCCTGTGAAGGGGCGCTGCTTGTGGTGGACGCCACACAGGGTATCGAGGCGCAGACGCTGGCGAATACCTACCTGGCGCTGGATGGCGACCTTGAGATCGTACCCGTGGTGAACAAGATCGATTTGCAGGCTGCGCAGCCGGAGATGGTGGCCGAGGAGATCGAGAACGTGATTGGCCTTCCGGCGGATGCGGTGATTTTTGCATCGGCTAAGGAAGGCACAGGCGTTTCGGAAATATTGGAGTCGGTAGTCAAGCACGTCCCCGCGCCCAGCGGCCAGCCGGACCAGCCTTTGCGGGCGCTGGTGTTCGACAGTCACTACGATTCGTATAAGGGTGTGGTGGCGTATGTGAGGATAGTGGATGGGGAGGTGAAGACAGGGGAACCGCTGCTGGTGATGTCGACCAATGCCTCGACGGAAGCGCAGGAGATCGGGATCTTTTCGCCTGATTTGACGCCGATCAAGGAATTGAAGACGGGCGAAGTGGGGTACATCGCCACGGGACTCAAGATCGTGCGGGATTGCCAGGTGGGGGATACTATAACGCTTCTGAGGCGACCTGCGGCGGAGGCGCTACCAGGGTACAGGCCGGTGAAGCCGATGGTGTTCGCGGGGGTGTTCCCGGTCGATAGCGACAACTACGAGGATTTGCGGCAGGCTTTGGAGCGACTGCACCTGAACGATGCATCGCTGGTGTACGAGCCTGAGACCAGTGTAGCGTTGGGGTTCGGGTTCAGGTGCGGATTCCTGGGGCTGCTTCACATGGAGATCATTCGAGAGCGGCTGGAGAGGGAGTACGGGTTGACATTGCTTATGACCGCGCCGAATGTGGAGTACAATATCATCAAGACCGACGGCACGCCCCTTATTGTGGATAACCCCGCGGATATGCCCCCACCCGGAAATATCCGGTCAATTGAAGAGCCATGGATGCGGATCAGCGTGGTAAGCCCTACACGCTATATCGGCCCGATCATGGAGCTTGTCACGAGCAGGCGCGGGGCGTACAAGAAGATGGACTACCTTGACGAAGAGCGGGTGGTGCTGGAATACGAGATACCGCTGGGAGAATTGATCGTGGACTTCTACGACCAATTGAAGTCTCGCACTCAGGGGTACGCTTCGCTTGATTACCAGTTGGCCGAGTATCGTGAGGCGGACCTGGTCAAGCTCGATATTCTGGTGAACGGGCAACCTGTGGATGCGCTAAGTATCATTACGCACCGTGACAAGGCCCAATACCAGGGGAGACAGCTTGTAGACCGGCTCCGGCGGTTGATTCCCAGGCAGATGTTCGAGGTACCGATCCAGGCGGCGGTAGGCAGCAAGGTAATAGCGCGCGAAACGATCGCGGCGATGAGGAAGAATGTGCTCGCCAAGTGCTACGGCGGCGACATCACGCGCAAGCGGAAACTGCTGGAAAAGCAGAAGGAAGGCAAGGCGCGGATGAAGATGGTGGGCAGCGTGGAGATACCGCAGGAGGCGTTTATGGCGGTGCTGTCGCTGGAGGAGCAGGGGAGTAAGTAGTAGTCGGTAGTCGGAGGTTTCTAGCTCCAAGTTGCTAGTTCCTGGTTGTTGGTTGTTGGAGGTTGGTTGTTGTGGTAGTGCGTAGTTTTCGCGGGAATCACAGAGTTGTGACTATGATGGGCGATCGCAGATGAATCCGTATGAAGTGTTGGGAGTAGCACGCGATGCGTCGTTGACCGAGATCGAGGACGCGTACGACGCGCTGTTTGATGAATATGAGCCGCTTGCGCAGGATGGAGACGCAGCGGCTATTGGCATGCTCAATGACCTCAACGCGGCCCGTGACATGCTGGTTGACCCCAGGCGGCGTGCCCAGGTGGATGCCGGGTTGGCACGGCCTGCGCCAAAGCCTCAAAAGCAGGTCACGCCGGCCCCGACAGCGAGGCCCAAGCCACCGGCACCTAAGCCCCAGGTGAAAAGTAGTGCACAGGAACAGCGCGCACAGGGAGGGCAACGCAGCGACGCTCAAGGAAGGGCAGGCGCGGGCACGCCGATCAAGACGCGCAGGCGCGCCTCTTATGTTGTCCCTATGGAAGCGCCTCGGCGAAACTGGCTGACATACCTCCCATATTTCGCTGTTATCGTTGTACTGGGATTTGCAATAGCGGTGGGCGCATCGTTTCTCGCTAACAAAGGCAGTTGCGTCCCTGATGATCTGCCAACGGGCCCGACAGTGGCAACGGTCAATGGAGCGCCGATCTATCAACGCGACCTCGATGAGCGGGAGGCGATAGATAAGAGCGGCGCTTTGAGTGACCCGCTATTCTCGTCGTTCTTCGACCCCAATACGATCACGGGAACACGCGCGCTCGATTCGCTCAAGTTCAACTCGCTGGACAAGCTGATCAATATGGAGATTATCAAGCAGCAAGCCCAGAAGGAGGGAATCTGGCCGACGGGTGACCAGGAGACGACATTAGTGCAACAGGCAGCAGCGGCAGATGAGCAAGCGGGCGAGACTTACGAGCAAATGCTTTGCCGGATCCAGGTGAGTGATGCCAAGTACCGGCGCACAGTGATCGAGAATGTGATCTACACGGTGATGGCGAGCGAGCACATGCCCACAGATGGCACTGATGATGAGCGCACCGACGGTTTTATCAAGTGGATTTGCGATACGCGGCAAGACTACAACGTAAATATCATGATGACGTTTATCGTTACCAACAATCCATCGTGCACCAGCGGCTTGCCGTCGGACCTGCCGCTGCCGGGCCTGGGCCAGACGCCTGTGCCTGAACCTGAGGCAACCGGCGAGGTGCCCGCCCAGCCAGCGGCGACGCCACCCGCACCCGAGGAAACTGTTGAACCCTGATGAGTTGATTGATCTGCAAACTGCTGCCGAGCAGGCGGCGAAAGTTGCGGGTGCAATCGCGCTTGAGGGGTACCGGGGCGTACTTGAGGTGACTTCCAAGGGCGGGACCGATATTGTAACGCAGTATGACCATGCAGCCGAGGAGGGTGCCCTTGGGGTGCTTCGCCAGCGATACCCGGACCATTCCTTCCTGGCTGAGGAGAGCGGGGCTTCGGGCGCGGAGGATGGCGAGCGTCAACTTTTCTGGATGGTGGACCCCATCGACGGAACACATAACTATGCGAACCAGATTCCTTTCTGGTGTGTATCGGTGGCGGTAGCTGACAAGAAGACGGGGATCGTACTTGCCGGGGCTACCTTTGACCCGCTGCATGATGAGATGTTTTCGGCGCGGCGTGGAGCGGGAGCCACTCTCAACGGGGGACCGATCAGGACGGCGACCAAGAGCGACATCAGGCAGGCTATCGTTGGATATGACATCGGACACCACCCGGATATTTCTGCCCGAATGGTGAAGCTGGTGGCCTGGGTGCAGCCACGGGTCGCGAAGGTTCGACATTTAGGGTCCGCCGCGCTTTCGCTGACCTATGTGGCGGCGGGCAGGCTGGATGCTTATTACCATCTCAGCCTTCAGCCGTGGGACATCGCGGCGGCCCTGCTCTTGATCGACGAAGCAGGAGGGATCGTTACCGATTGGAATGGGGAGCGAAGACTGGCGGGGTCGGGGGGCGCGATTGCGGCAGGAGTGCGGCTCCATCCTGGGCTGCTGGCGCTGCTGAGAGGCGCGGGCAGAGATTAGGAATTGGCCCAGACGCGCAGAAGATGAGCGCGGGCCGCGCGGAAGGCGGGGCTTTTCCTGTATAATTGGAATGCCGCACGCAACGCTCCCGTGCGGCTCGATCTGTAATTCGGATTTTCCCAAAGGAGGATAGGATGAAACGATTAAGAGTATTCTCGGTATTGGCGGCCATGCTTTTGTTGGTGTCGCTGGTGCTGTCGGCATGCGGCGACGAAGCTGCAACTGCCACGCCAGTACCACCGACTGACACGCCCAAGCCTGCCGCTACGGCGACAACTGAGGCTTTACCAACAGCAACAACCGTGACAGCAGCCGCGACTGCTACGCGTGCGGCAGCTGCTCCTACGTCTACCACCGGGGCAAGTGGTGGAACTGAGGCCAGCGGCGCTGAAGCTGACACCATCAAGGAGGTGCTGAGCGGGGCAGCGGACTATTCGAGCTATCACTTTGAAATCGAGGTAAAGCCCTCAGTCTACGTGACACAACCCGTACAAGCCGAAGGCGACTACGAAGCTCCAAACCTGGTGTATATCAAGGGCACAATTGGCGGCCAGGCCTTTGAGAACATCGCCATAGGTGATACGGTGTTTGAGAAGAATGCAAGCGGCGAGTGGGTCAAGAAGGAGGAAACGACTAACGCCAGCGACCCCACGGCGATGTTCGATCCTGAGAGTATAGTTTCAAGCGGCAACCCGCTGGCAAACCTGGGAGACCTGACCACCGCGATTTCGGCCTACAAAGATGCAGGCAACGTCCAGATGGGAGGCACTACGGTCAAGCACTACACGTTCGACTTCGACCTTGGGGCTATGGCCTCCAGTGAGGGCATGCAGGGCATGGACGTGAGCGGTCTGGACCTCGGAGATGGCGGCTTCTACATCGATACAAATAACAAGCTCCTTTATGGCATCGACTACAATCTGAACCTGTCGGCCATCTTTGAGCTTATGGCACGGGCGTTTTCAGCCCTGGGAGGCACACCTACTCCGGGTGGAGTGGCACCAACTCCAATACCGAGGCTGGATGTGGACCTTGAAATGAGGGTCACCAAGCAGAACGACCCATCGATCAAGGTGCCTGTAACAGACGAGATGCGCCAGATGGCATCGGAGGAACCTACATCGGAGCCGTTTGTCGAGGACACACCGGAGGCGATGGACACACCCGAGGAAGGAGAAACCCCGGAGGCGGTGCCCACGTTTGAAGGGCTGCCGCACGGCGACGGACAAGTGCACGAGGGTAAGCTAGGCGAGCCGGTGGATGTCGGGTGGTCGAGGTTTACGCTGGACAGCGTGCAGCGCGGGGCCGAAGGGGTGATCGCGCCGGACGCCGGCAAGGAATACATCATCATCAATGTCACTATCGAAAACGTGTCTGCGGACGACCCTCAGACGGTGTCAAGTGCGTTGATGTTGAAGCTGAAGGACTCGACGGGGCAGGAAATCGACCAGACGTTCATGGCTAACTATACAAACCAGCTAGATAGCCAGGACACCGAACTTGCCAAGGGCGAGAAGGTCAGCGGCGAGGTTGCGTATGAAGTGGACGACGGCCAGACTGGGCTCACGCTTGAGTTCTACCCGTACCCCTTCTTTGATGAGACTACGCTGGCGAAGGTAAGTCTGGACCAGTAGTAGATAGTACGAATCAGACAGAGAGAATCTGCGGCCAGGCCGCAGATTCTCTCTGTCTGATATCCGGTGGCTACGCAAGGCGCAGAAGACGCGCGGCGTTGCCACCTAGAACGGCCTCAAGCTCTTCTGGAAGGAGGCCGGATAGTCGAATCCGATCCAGCATTTTGGCCTGGGAGAGGAGCGGGTAGTCGGTGCCCCAGAGGATGCGGTCGGCACCCACGATGCGGGCCGCGACCGGGAAAACGTCGAAGCGATACAGGTAGGTGGACGCTGCGGAGTCGTAGTAGACGTTTAGGAGGATTTCGTGCAGCTCCGGCATCAGGTCGTAAAAGGGAAGGCCGCCACCCCAATGTGCCATGACTATTTTGAGGTCGGGGAAGTTGCGGGCCAGGCTTATGAGTTTCTTGGGGAAGGTCTGGCCTTTGCCGGGGTAGGAGTGGCCGACCGGTTCGCTGGCGTGGGTAAGGAGGGGCCTGTCGTAGTGTTGGAGCACCTCGGCTGAGGCCTGAAGGATGCGCTTGTCCTCGATGTCGAAACGCTGGCCGTCGGGGCCCAGCTCACCCAGGCCCATGAGGCCGGCGTCGAGGCAGCGGGCAAGCTCCTGGGCGTCTCGGGCATCGAGGGGCTGGACGCAGGCGAAGCCTAGCAGCTTATCGGGATAGCGGCGAATCGCATCGATCAAGTAGTCGTTGTTCCAGGCGCATAATTTTCCGTCGCGCCAGGGGAAACCGAAAACCACGGTGCGGTCAACCCCGGCTGCTTGCATCGAGCGGATCACATCCTCGGCAGAGGCGAGTTTGTGCCTGGGGTTTTCGTAGAGCGTGCCGAACCAGGCGTCGCGCTCAAGATATTCGGCACGCGAGTCACGGACTTCGTCCGGGAAAATATGGGTGTGGAAGTCGATGATCATGGGGCGGAGGAGTGTGTCCGGTAGTTGACAGGGGCTTTGGGTCGTGGGCGATGTGTGCATTTTACGTTGTTGTGGGTGCGATGTCCAATGCAGTGATTACTCCCCACGGCTAAAGCCCTGTTCGTTACACACATTTATCAAGGGGGAGAGTGAAGGTGAGAGTTTAAATGAACACCTTGCATGATAGTTTGGACATAAATCCAACCTCGCCATAAGGTCTTCCAGCCGGGTGGGCCATCTCTACGCCTGCCTTGATGTCCACCTGGTTTGGCTACCTCTTTCCAGAACCTGCCAACTGTCAACCTCTCGATCTCTTCAGGCTCCATTTCCGCCAGTGCTCCTACCACTTGTACCAGTTCCACTGGTTGTACCAGTTCCCCTGGCAGTTCTTCTGATGCTAACCGCTCCGGCTCTAACCGTGCTATCTCCCGCAACTGCAACAGCCTCATCGCTATCGGAGCACACAATCCCAGCAGCCGCTTCAGTGCTTGCCCACTGTGCAACTGCCTCTGCAGTAGAGTTTGCACCAGCATGCCCCGACCATGGCCCTCACCAATGGGTCCGAGGCCCGAAACAAATGGATCTGAGTGGTAATGAGCATAACGCGAATAGTCAAGTTCAGTTGTATCCTGTACCAGCAGTACCAATGGTTGGCGCAAAGCAGCAGAAAGGGTTAGACGGCAATGTATGTCGATCAAGGCGGCATGGGGCACATCTGGTTCGGACAACAGTCGATATGCAGCCACCAGATGTTTACGTCGACGCATCTGTTCGGGTAGTGAAGCGCTGGGCTTGCTAATCATACGGGCAGCAACAGACACTGCTCTCCACGTGCGCCGCTTATCACCCAATATCGCTTAGCCAAAGGTTCGCTCGGCCCAATCTTGCGGGTTGAGAAACTTGATCATGTTAGCTTGAATTACATCTTGGAAAGCGCCAATCTGTCGTTGTGCAGGGAACACCACAACTGGGGATAGGTGAAGCTATCATACCTGTCATAAGCTCGGAACCGAGGGAAGCCCGCTTTGTTGCCACGCTTCACACGTACGTAGAACGCCTTGAAAGCCTTGTCTACTCGGCGCAGTACATCCTGCAACGTCTGGCTGTACATGTCCGCAAGGTCCGGTCGGACTTGTTTACATCCTACAAGGGCATTGGCCTGGTGAGTGTGGTCTAAGGTGAGTGTGGTCTAAAGAGAAAG
Source organism: uncultured Chloroflexia bacterium (assembly GCA_963797095.1). Taxonomy (GTDB): domain Bacteria; phylum Chloroflexota; class Chloroflexia; order QHBQ01; family JADMIH01; genus JADMIH01. The sequence goes on from CAWCNY010000004.1 coordinate 250,086, forward strand.
CCCTCTCAGTGGTGGCGTACTTTGCTTAGGAGCACGGCTTTCCCACTTCGAGGGCATGAAAAACCGCCAACCGTATCACTCCTAAGCAAGCTAATCATAGCACAAAAGCAGGCTTTTAGCAACCTAGGCGCTAACCTACTGCGTAAAGGCGGCCGTATCCCTATGCCTGAAGGCAGGGGTCTTAGCCGCCATGAGAAGCCGATAAGAAGGGGCAATAAGAAGGGCACCTCAGGTGGGTGCCCTTTTTGACAATTGGCGAGCAGCGATCAAGCCCTGTTGACCGCCGTTTCGCTCACCTGCACTTGCGCTTTGGGAAGTGACACGCGAATACTTTGCAGGTAGCCTATGAACATTATTACCACACCGACGAAGATGCCTATGTTGTGATATTCGGGGTTGGTGAGGCCTGTTACACCGAGGATGGTGCCGCCTGTAGCCGCTATTATCGTACCCAACGCAATGAGCACTACCCCGATCATTCGCTCCTTCATGATTCGCTTGCGCCAGAACACATAGGCCGACCACAACGCCCCACCCGCGACAATGACTGTGCCAAGACCGTTGCTGAGACCGGCCATAAGACGAGGTCCCGCATTATTTACCACCACCGCTCGCCAGCCGTTCACCTCTGACAGGGTGGGGGTGTCTAAGGGGACTGTGAAAACCAATATGGCTGCGACGACCGCAAATAGGCCCATGATCGCGAGGGCGATGTTGGCAACGCGGCGTGAAAATAGGAGGTAGATTGTGCCAATGCCAAGCAGCCCAACTACGAGAATGCCGCCCATCAGGTAGTAGAGCCTGGAAGCCAAATCGGTCCAGGTGCCTGCCAGTTCGGACCATACCTCACAAGCGGCGGCAATTGCGAATAGGGAGAACGATATGCCCCAGACGAGTTCATGGGGCCTGCGCTTGCCGCCAAAGTAGCGGTTCAATAGCACACTGGCGAAAACCGCGCCAATCAAGGTGACCGACAAGGGCAACAGTGTCAATGCTGGCATACTCTATCCCCTAATGTAGCTTGGATTTCAGAATTCGGATCCTGGATTCAGGGCTGAATTTTGAAGGCAGGAGCGATCAGATCGCTGAGACAGTTTACTACCTGATGGGAGGTGGAGGCAAGCGGCGCGGCGTTAAGAATGCATTAATTAAGCGAGGCATGGTCACAATTCATTTTTCGTGCGTGGAGAAGCAGCAACTTCACGTGGAAACAGCCCATTTCGGCTGCATTGGGCGGGCATGTGGCATATCTCCAGGCGTGCGACAAAAGCCCGATTCTGAATTATGACCACGCCTCAATTAAGCCCCGCTTATTTGACATGAGAGCGCCTTTCCGTTATAGTTTTATATTGTCCTGAATCTTATTGGACGCAGGAGAACCGATTCTTGAAGAACCTTTTGGGTCGATTAATGAGCAGGCCGTTCGAAGAGTTGCGGTCGATAGCAGCCACGTGGGGCACCCTTACACGTGACGCCAATCCATCGCAGAACGACCTGGCAATCGCGGCATACCACACAATGGTTGACCCTTCTGCAATGCGGGCGATCTGGGAAAGCCTCGATTTGGAAGACCGCGCATTTCTTTCGTGGCTTATCAACCAGCGCAATATGCTGTCGATTGTAGATGATTTGCCTGGATTGATCGACAGGCCACCCGACGAAACAGCCGCGCTTCTTGAGCGCCTGCGCAGGATAGGGTTGGTAGACGTAGATGAGGTGATGGTAAGGGGAAGTAGGGTGGTTTCGTCCGGCGATAATCTTTACGCATGGGCGGCACGGAACAACAGCGAAGCGGTGCCTCGGAGGGTGGTGTCGATTGCTACCGAGGCAGCGAAAGTTCTGCGCGAGGTTCTTGAGGAAAGCAAACGTAGCGCGCCATTTGATGAGCCATTCCACGCCCTTCTTGAGAACCACGAACAGATTGAGATCCAGCGAATCGCCTCGACGTGGAAATTGCCGGAAGCTACGCGATACTACAAGTCGGAATTGATCGGCATCATGAGCGAGTTCCTCGCAACAGGGCAAGGGAAAACGATCCTCCTGAATTCGCTGTCGCCTGCCGCGCAGAGTTTATTTGCGTATCTTGAGGCGGAAGGTGGCAAGGCTTCGGCAGGGGCAATAAAGACGCACTTCGGGTGGGGCGAGCGCGAATTGAGAGCAGCATCGCTTGGATTGATCCAGCGGGCGTTGGTGTGGGACGTGCTGGACAGTGATAAGCGATTTCTATTCATCCCGCGTGATATGCTAAAGGGCGGCCTGTCGGGAGGAGCAAGGATCCCGGCTTACGCACAGCCCAAGCTCGATGCGCCCGCGCCGTACGCGATCCTCAGCCGTTATCCTTATGAGATGGCCTGGGACCTGCTGACCCTACTGGCGGAAGCCTCGCACACCGACCTGCAACTGACATTACAGGATACACGCCTAACCAAGCGGGTGGCGAAGAAGATCAATGAGAGCTTCTTGCAACCTGAGGATATGAAGACCGGCAGTACCAGCGAATATGTTGATGTGGTGGTGCATATGGCGCAGGTGCTCGGTCTGCTGATTGAGCGTGAGTCGGACCAACCGGCGCTGGCGCTGTCTTCCAGATCGGAAGAATGGGCCAATTACACATTGGACGCACAGAGGCGGAGGTTGTTTGCGCTGTGGCTGGAGGATCGCAAATGGAGCGAACCGGCGACATACGGAACAATCTACTGGTGGAACAGCGACCTTACAGGGGCACGCAAGCGACTTGTAAAGCACCTGCTTGAACTGCCCGCTATGAAGTGGATATCGCTTGAAGGCTTCCTGAAGTCGATCCACCTGACAGAGCCCTTCATTATCTGGGGACAGGAAGAGCTGGTGCGGCGTTACGGACTGCGCGCATTACAGGGTTTCAGAAACCAATGGTACGATATCGAAGGCAGGATCGTGGCCGATATGATCCGCACTATGCTGCACTGGCTCGGGGTAGTGGACCTGGGGCGGGACAAGCAGAAGCGCTTCCTTTCTTTCAGGCTAACGGAGTCGGCGCGGTCGCTGCTTGACCCTGAACACGAACGAAGTGATGGGAACGGCGTGCGCGAAGTTGCCTCTTCGATCCTGGTACAGCCCAACTTCGAGGTGCTGGTGCTACACCCTGACAGCAGGGTATTGTGGACGCTGGTGCGGATGGCCGACCTGGTCAGGCACGACCGGGTTAGCGTTTACAATATCAACAAGGAAAGCGTGCTACGCGCAGTGGAAGGGGGACTGGAAGCGTCGAAGATTGTGGACTTCCTGGTGGCTAACACCGACAAGCAGCTACCTCAGAATGTTGCGCAGTCAATAAGCGATTGGGCGCGGCTGATCAAACATGCACACGTGCGTAAGGTCACTCTCATTGAGGTTGATGAGCCATCGGTGATGGACGAGATGCTGGCCGGGCGCAAAACCCGCAAGTTTATCCTGCGGAGACTTTCGCCGACGGTGGCGCTGGCTGCGCTGCCCGACCTGGGCGACACGGCGAGGGACGATCCGTGGCAGAGGCTGGTCAAGGACCTGCGGGCGGCAGGCTACGTTCCTCATTTCACCAGCGAGCTGGTGCCGGAAGAGCTACCACATCACAGGGAGAACGCCAACGGCAGCAGGCCGGATGCGAGCCCTACGTCTCCTAATGTCTTCGGAACAGCGGGAACGCATAGTAGCGAGACCGATGACGGGCGGACCGGCAGCACAACGAGGCGGCGGAGAAGCTCGTCGCGCAATTCGGCGTAGAGAGGGCAGGGATGATCGCAGGTCTGGAAGGGGTTGTCTCCTCTATTGGAGCCGACCATGTCGTGCTGAACGTGTCGGGCGTGTATTACCGCGTGTTTATGCCGGGCACCGCTGTTGCCGAGGTTGGCAGGGTGGGTGAGACGGCACGAGTGCACACGTTCCTTTATGTGCGAGAGGACCAGTTGGCCCTCTATGGAACACCTGACGAGCGTGGGATCAAGATGTTCGAGACGCTGCTGGGAGTGAGCGGGATCGGTCCGAAGGTGGCGCTATCGATTCTGGGCACAATGCCTGTTGAGGCGCTGGAAAACGCCATCAGCGCGGGAAATGTAGATTTGCTTACGCGGATCCCAGGAATAGGGCGCAAGACCGCTTCGCGACTCGTACTGGAATTGAAAGGAAAACTGGACATCATGGCCGCGATCGGGATTACGGCCACACCCAGCGCGGCCAGCGAAGTGGTGGAAGCCCTGACCGGCTTGGGCTATAGCCCCGCAGAGATTCAGGCCTCGCTTTCGGACCTGTCAAAGGGCGTCGAGTATACGACCGAAGAGATGGTCCTGCACGCGCTGAAGCGGCTAGGCAGGTGACGGCCCCGGCCAACGCAAAGATATTGGTGCTGGCTTCGGGTTCACCGCGCAGGCTCGAATTGATCGGGCGTGTGGTGCCTGCATTTGTTTCCCTCGTATCGACTGTTGAAGAAGCAGGCTCGGACCGCCTGCCGGATTTCGACTTCCCACCTTTGAACCTGGCACCGCCTTTTCCCGTGCCTGACGAGCAGGACCCCCGGTTGTGGGCATGGCGCAAGGCGGTTGACGTGATCGAGACATATCGAGAGCGTATCGCGCCTGGCACGCTAGTGCTTGGAGCGGATACGGTTGTGGTAGGCCCTGGGCGTCTGCTGGGAAAGCCGAAGGACCAAGCAGATGCAATCGACATGCTGAGATTGCTTGCAGGCACTTATCATTACGTGGTGACGGGCTTTGTGATGGTGCGGGTAGGGGGCGAGGAAAGCGAGACGATCCACCATGAGGCAGTGATATCCACCGTCTTTATGCGCGATTATGGGCTTGCAGAATTAGAGGGATATGTCGCAACGCCCGAACCTTACGATAAGGCGGGCGCATACGCGCTGCAAGGAGAAGGTGGCAAATTGGTGAGCGGGGTGGAGGGGTGCATCAACAACGTGGTTGGGTTGCCCCTGTGCGGAGTGAGGAGAGCGCTTGCGGCCAGTGAAGGAGAGGTTCTGCCCTATCCATACGGCGGGTACTGCGAACACTGCCAGCTAGTCGGGTAGAGTCCAGGTGCCCGATCAGATGAAGCGGGTGAATACTTCGTTGCCGAGCAAACGCCCACGGGACGTGAGGCGCACATTGTCGCCGGAGGTTTCCAGCAAGGCGAGGGCGTGCAATTGCTCTAATTGTTGGGGGAAGACGGTCTCAAGATCGTCGTTGAAGCGGCGCTTGAATTCAAGCCTGTTGATGCCGTCGTTGAGCCTGAGGCCAAGCATCATGAACTCACCTATCTCTTCTTCGCGGCTGACCGTGTAGTGTTCGGCAAGCACGGACCGGTCTTGACCGATCCGGGTGATGTATTCACCGGGAGATAGGAGAGTTGAATAACGCGTGTTGCCCCAGTAGCCCGATGCACCAGGCCCGAAGGCGAGGTAACGCTGATCGTGCCAGTAGATGAGGTTATGAGCGCACGGCTCGCTACGAGTCCAGTTTGATATTTCATACTGCCTGTAGCCGGCAGCAGCCAGACGAGCACAGATCAATTCGTACATGTCGGCGGTCTCATCTTCGTCGGGCACTTTTATCAGACCGCGCTGCACGCCTACATAGAGGGGAGTGTGTTCCTCGACGATCAGCGAGTAGCATGAAAGATGCTCCGGCAAGGGAGATACGGTGAGCAGGCGATCAAGCATCGTTTCAAGGTGAGCGAGGTCCTGGCCGGGCAAACCGAAGATGAAATCGAGGTTGATGCGTGTGAAGCCGGCTTCCATGGCGAGTCGATATGATTCGAGAGCGCCTTCCGCACTGTGGATCCGGCCCAGTTTCTTCAGCATGGGATCGTCGAGGACCTGCACGCCCATGCTCAGCCGGTTTATGCCTGCCTGGATATAGCCCTCGAATTTCTCACGGCTGATCGTGCCGGGATTGGCCTCCATTGTCACCTCGGCGTTGGGGGCAATGTTGTAGCGCCGGCGAGCGGCGGACATGATGCGGTCGATCTGCTCAGGGGTAAGGACGCTGGGCGTACCGCCGCCGAAGAAGACCGTGGAAATGCGGGCCTGCGCGCAATCGGGTTCGCCATCGAGGAAGGACGAAACACCGCGTGCGAGGTCGGCACAGAGAGACTTGACGAACGGCTCGTGCCGCGACTCCATCCCGGCGTAGGAGTTGAAGTCGCAGTAGATGCACTTGGACTCGCAAAATGGAATATGAAGATAGAGGCCCAATGGCTCCTCGCGCCGTTCGTAGGGCGGGATGGTCGGGGGAGTTGAGGGCGAAAGTTGGATTATCATTTGAACTGGATTTCGGTCGCTAGCGTATTACCAATGATGCGTTGGTTAAGTATAATATATCAGCTAGCCTGATGGATAGGAGCGCGAAGCATTGACGGCTGGCAAAGTAGAGTGGGAGATTGTGATTAACTTGACAATGATCTATGCGGCTGATATACTCGAAGACAGATTGTGGCCCATCTGCGCCGGGCTAAAGAGGTCGACCAGATAATGTCAACGACCAGTACCACCCGCACATCTTCACCGCAACAAGTGGACCTGAAGCAAATATTCGCACCGGTGGCGGATGGCATGGACCAGATTGACGGGACGCTCCGTTCGATTGCCACCCTGGATTTTCCGCTGGTTAAACAGGGTGTGGAAGCGATAATCGCGGCAGGCGGCAAGCGGTTGCGACCGGCAGTACTTTTTTTGTGCGCGCGCTTCAACCGTTATGATCCGGAGCGGCTGGTGCCTATGGCGGCGGCGATTGAGCTGTTGCACACAGCCTCCCTGGTGCACGACGACACCATTGATAAGGCACTCGTGCGGAGGGGACTGCCCACGCTCAATTCTCTCATTGACGAAGGCACGACCGTGCTGGTAGGCGATTTCCTGTTCGCCAAGAGCGCGGTGCTCAGCACGATGGGCGGTATGCTGCGGGCTACGCGCATCTTCGCGGAATCGCTGGTGACGATCTCAGAGGGCGAGATCGAGCAGAAGTTTTCTTTGCACCACGTCAATTCCTCGCTTGAGCAGTATTTGCAACGAATTTATTCGAAGACCGCAGTGCTTTTCGCGGCAGCGGGGGAAATCGGCGCGGTGCTTTCTGAGGCGTCGGAGGACGATATTCAGAGGTTGAGGCATTACGCGCGGCAGGTGGGAATGGCTTTCCAGATCGTTGACGATATTCTGGATGTACACTCCACGACGGAGCAACTCGGGAAGCCTGCGGGCGGCGATTTGAAGCAGGGAACGGTAACGCTGCCGACGATGCTGTACCTGGAAACAGCTGACGAGGCTGCACGCCAGGAGGTTCGGCTGTTGATCGAGGGTGAGGGCGAGGACGAGGAGCTATTGAGACGCACATTGGCGAAGATCAATGCTTCGGGGGCGGTCCAGAAAGCCAATGAGATGGCTCGCCGCTATGTAGAGGAAGCAAAAGCGTCACTTGCCGGGTTCCCCGACGTGCCAGCCAAACAGTCACTTATGGACCTGGCGGACTTCGCGATACGGCGCAGTTACTAGGGGAGGCTTCCGACCTGAGAGGTAATGCATCAGCAAACGTGGGTCATCCCGAATTTTAGATTTGTGCGCACGACAGATTGGGAACGACCAGAGACCCCTCCCCTCCCCAAAATTTGGGGAGGAGCTTTCTAAAAAGAGCGAAAATGGCGGCTAGCCGCCATTTTCGCTCTTTTTAGAACCAGGTTGCACGCGTGCGAAGCTGAATCCAAGATTCGGGATGTCCAAAGTTTGTTTTGGAGCGATATGATAAGTGGCTCGTACCAGCATTATGAGGCCGTCGTCTTTTGCCTACTGGCCTAACGTGGTACAATTAATAGGCCTGAATGATGAGTGAGCCACGCCATGGATATTCCGACACAATTACCTGGCAACACGACGAATGGAGTGATACGCCGTCTACGTCCTTTTGGTGACGGTGATCTTGAGCCGCTTACTCATCTACTGTGGGAAGCGCATGCCTCTCCGCCCACTGCGCGCCCCGCTCCAGAAGATGTAATTCTACGTTGGAAGAGGCGCAATATCGATCCTGTATACGATGTACAGGTGCTGGGTGGAGCAGGCGGCAAGTTGGCGGCGTTTGTGCAGACAGGGCTATTCAGGGACGGCACGCCGCGGTTGAGCTTTGAGATTGGGGTGCATCCGAGGTACAGGCGACAAGGGATCGGCTCAGCACTTTTTGAGACGGTGCTTGCGCGCGCACGAAGAGCGGGAATCAACAATGTGACTACGCCGGTGTACTCGCTGCCGGGCAGGGCTCCAGGCGACAATGTGCTGTGGCTGCAACACCGAGATTTCAGGAGCGAGCATAGCTATTGGCAGATGCGCCTGGACGGGATCGAGCAGCAGGCTTCAGCTGTGTGGCCGAAGGGGATCGGGGTGCGGCGTATGACGGACCTGGACCGCGACCCGGCTACCTGGGCAGATTTGATCGTGAAAGCGTTCAACGAGTCGGCGACTGCGGCGGGGGTGCTAATGCAGTTGAGGGAGCCAGGGGTCAGCCCGGACGGTTACTTCTTTGCACTTGACCTGGAAACAGGAAAGGAAGTGGGAACCAGCAGGGCACGAATTGACATCCTGGGCGGTGAGCAGGTTGGCTACATCGGGACGGTTGGCGTGTTGCCGGAATACAGGGGAAAGGGCATCGCCACAGCTTTGCTTGGACAGACTCTCGATTACTTGAGCGGTCAGGGCATAAGATCGGCAACTTTGTTTGTGGAAGACCAGAATCGGAATGCCCGCAAGCTTTATGATGGACTTGGCTGGCGGTACGCCTACAGGACGGACCACTTTTGGAGGCGGCTGATACCCTGAGTTGTATGGACCAATATGAGTAGCAAGGAAGGCACAAGTAAATCAATGATGGCAGTGAAGGCGGGCAAAACGCTTGTCTACCTGGTGCGGCATGGTGAAACGACATGGAATGCCGAGCGGCGGTTCCAGGGGCAGATGGATGTCGAATTGAGTATGACCGGAGTGGCGCAGGCGGAAGCGGTAGCGGATTGGCTGGCGGCTCAGCCAGTGCACTTTACGGCGATATATTCAAGCGATCTTAAGCGAGCAGTAGAAACGGCCAGGAAGATCGGCACGCGACTCGGCCTGATCCCTGGACTGCACCGCGACCTGCGCGAGATGCACGCCGGTGAATGGCAAGGCTTGCTGGTGTCGGAAATTGAGGCTCGATTCCCAGGCAAACTGGCCGAATGGACGGCGAGAGTAGACAAGTTCACCACACCGGGGGGCGAGAGCATTCCGAAGGTACAACAAAGGATGTATGCGACATACAAGGCTATTGTGTCGCAGCACCCTGGTGACGCGATAATCATAGTATCGCATGGGGCGGCGCTCACGGCGCTGCTTGCGGCGTTACACAACTGGGACCTGGTGGAGACCTGGCAATCGCGGAAAATGAAGATGCAGAACACGGGTGTGACTGTAGTTGCTCTCGACCACGAGCGCAGCCAGCATGAGTTGTTACTTCTCAATTCGTCCGAACACCTGCCCGAAACGGAGGAGACGCAAGCCCAACCTGGCGAAACTCAGCCCTCGAAACTGAGGGCGAGAGAAGTATAAAAGCGATGGGGGTATAGCGGCGCTATACCCCTTAATTGTTGGTCTTGGAAAGTGCATAGTCAGATCAGATAGGAGATCAAGTGATAGAGACGATGGCAGAACACGCCCCCGATTCCCAGGAAGTTGCGCACAGTGCCTTGTTGATGAAGGGGCGGGAAGTTGCAGCAGGTATAAGACAGAAGTGCGTCGAGGAAATCGGCGTTCTGAAGAGCAAATATAAGGTTCTACCGGGACTGGCGGTGCTCAGGATCGGGGATGATCCGGCCTCTGTCAATTATGCAACCCGCATACAAGAGGCGTTTGATAAGGCCGGGCTTATGGTGACGCTGATCGTTTTGCCCGCCAATGCATCGCGGGGGATGCTGCAATCGGAGATCGGCAGGCTTAATGTCCTACCGGAGATAGCGGGCGTAATTGTGCAACAGCCGCTACCTACTCACATGGGGCTTGACGCTATCATTGACGTGCTGGACCCGAACAAGGATGTGGACGGGATTCACCCTGTGAACGTTGGAAGGCTGTCGCTTGGATTGGATTGCTATGTGCCCGCGACCCCGGCCGGTGGAATTGCAGTCCTCGATTACTACAATATTCCGATAGAAGGCAAGCAAGCGCTGGTAATCGGGCGCAGTGGCGTGGTTGGCAAGCCGCTCGCGCAATTGTTGCTGGCGCGCAGCGCTACGGTGACAATCGCGCATTCGCGCACGCGAAACCTGTTTGATCTGATCGCTCAGGCCGAAATAGTGGCGTCAGCGGTGGGGAAGCCAAATATGATCACGGGCGAAATGTTGCGCCCAGGGTCGGTGGTGGTCGATTTCGGGGCGGCGATGCTCGACGGCCAGATGACGGGCGACGTGGACTACAAGAGCGCCATGGATAGGGTAGCGGCGATCACGCCGGTGCCTGGCGGAACAGGCCCGGTGACGAATGTGATGCTCTTGAGGAACACAATCAAGGCGATCAAACGTGTATTGCATTAAACTAATGCGTGATATGTCATTACGAGTGACAAGTGACAAGTGACGGGTGACGAGTGACGGGTGGCAGAATGAGCCGCAGTCAAATGTCAGGTATCAAGTGTCACAGGTCAGATCTGGCATATAACTTACTTTGGAGGAAACAGCAACGTGGCTGATACTACTCGAAACGACCTTAACATTGCGCATGCCGCAAGTCTTAAGCCCATAGAAGAAATCGCTGAGATGATGGGCCTCAGCAGAGACGATATTGAGTTATACGGGGCGCGCAAGGCGAAGATCCGTCTTGATGTGATCGAGCGCATGCGCGACCGCCCAAATGCCAAGTATGTGGTTGTGACGGCGATTACGCCAACGCCTCTTGGAGAAGGCAAGACGACCACATCAATCGGGCTTGCGCAGGGGTTTCATCGGATCGGAAAGAATGCCATTGTGGCTTTGCGGCAACCGTCGCTTGGCCCGGTGTTCGGGATCAAGGGGGGAGGCTCCGGGGGAGGATATAGCCAGGTGGTGCCGATGGAGGACATGAACCTCCATTTGACAGGCGACATACACGCCGTGTCAGCGGCACACAATCTTTTGAGCGCGTTCCTGGATGGGTCAATGTTCCACAGCAATCCCTTGAACATAGATGTCAACCGGATAGAGTTGCGGCACGTGGTGGACATACTGGACCGCTCATTGCGGGACATCGTGCAAGGGTTGGGAGGGCGCAACAACGGGGTGCCGAGGGAAAGCGGGTTTGATATTTCGGTTGCCTCAGAGGTAATGGCGATCCTGGCGCTCTCCAAATCCATCTTCGACTTGCGCGAGCGATTGGGGCAGATAATCGTGGGATATGACAGGGCAGGCGCGCCTGTGACCGCAGAGCAGTTGAAGGCGGCGGGGGCGATGACGGTGTTGTTGCATGAAGCGATCAAGCCGAACCTGTTACAAACGATAGAGAATACGCCTGCGCTGGTGCATTGTGGGCCCTTCGCCAATATCGCCCACGGCAATTCGTCGGTGCTGGCGGACTACATTGGCATCAAGTGTGGCGACTACCTGATAACAGAGGCAGGTTTCGGTGCTGATATGGGCTTCGAGAAATTCTGCGACATCAAGTGCAGGGTGAGCGGCCTGGCACCGGACGCCGCCGTTGTGGTAGCCACTGTGCGGGCATTGAAAATGCACTCAGGCAAGTTCAAGATCGTGGCTGGTAAGCCGCTCGACCCAGGGCTGACCACCGAGAACATGCCCGCGCTGGAAGAAGGGGTTGTGAATCTCGTAGCGCAGATCGAGAACGTGCGTAAGATGGGGGTGCCGGTAGTAGTCGCCATCAACGCTTTCCCGACAGATACAGAGCGCGAGTGGGCGTTCATAGAGAAGGCGGCGTGCGAGGCGGGCGCGGTGGCGGCGGTGCCAACAACCCATTACGCTGAGGGCGGCAACGGGGCGATTGGCCTGGCGAAGGCTATTGTTGAGGCTACCTCGGTGCCGGCCGACTTCCGCTTCCTTTATCCGCTTGACCTGGGCATCAAAGAGAAGATCGAGATTATTGCCAGGGAGATTTATGGAGCCGCTGATGTAGATTACGCAGATGAAGCGGATGACAAGATCCGGCTTTACACCAAGCAAGGTTTTGCACATTTGCCTATTTGCATGGCAAAGACCCACCTTTCACTGTCGCACGACCCGAAGCTCAAGGGGAGGCCGAGAGGGTTCACTTTGCCGGTGCGAGACGTGCGCCTCTCGGCGGGCGCGGGGTTCATCTACCCGTTGTGCGGGACTATGCTAACGATGCCGGGCCTGCCATCTGACCCAGCGGGTGCTCACATGGATATCGATGAAGAGGGAAACGTAGTGGGTCTCCATTGACAACGAGACATAACATCTTGTATCATTGCCTGTACGCTCACAGAGAGGTGTGAGCGTACTGTAACTGTGTACACTCTTTGCTCGTTAATAGAGCAAGCCGCTTCTCGAAAACTCCCGGCGCAGAAGGAGATATGAATGCCGCGCCATGCTCAACGCAGTCTGTCGAAGATCGCGCTAACGTGCGTTATGATCCTGTCGTCGGTAATCGGAATTGGCGGATTCGGGACAGCGCAGGCTCAGCCTAACACTCAAGCGAAACCCGCTAGCATCAACGGCCTCGTGATCAACGAGGTGGCGGATAGCCAAACTGTCGCTTCCGAGTATTTTGAGCTTTATAACACAAGCGCCAGCACAATTAACCTGTCAACGTATGTCATCTACAACCATGATGGCAATAACCCGCTTTCGCTTCTTTCGAACCCACTGATTGAACCTGGGCAGTACCGGGTGATCGGGCCCTCTCAACTTGGAACGTCGACAATCGCCGGTTCCGGGCTGGCGACCACAGATTTCCTGGGGCTGCGCAATACCTCCCCCAGCGATCAGACCATCGACGTGGTGAACTGGGGAGGAGCGCCCGACCCGAGTTGGACCAACTACGACCTTTTTTCGTGCTGTTTCTTCCAGTCAGGTTCTCAACCTTCGCTGATTCCCGATAATCCAAAGGACATCCAGAGATGGCCTGATGGGCAGGACAGCGACCAGGGGAGCGACTGGGCACAGATCACGCGCTCGCCCGGCACGGCGTCGTGCGGCGACCCTTATGAGGCGGACGACACCTTCGGTTCCGCCCCGACACAGAATGTCGGCACGACCAACCTGCACCGTATCTGCCCCGCGAGCGACAACGACTTCATTCAGATCAACATGTCGCCATCCTTCAGCTATACGCTGCAAGCTACGGCGCTGGGGTCAAGGGTGGATACGCTGCTGAGGTTGTACGACCCCAGTGGCGTGGTGGTCGCAGAGGACAGCCCAGCGGGCAGCCGCAGCAGCGAAGTAGTGTACCGTCCTACCACCGTTGGGGCATACCGCGCCCAGGTGATTGATGCTAACAACCAGGGCGGGAGCGGAGCGGACTATCTGTATAATTTCAGCATCGCCCAGGAGACGGCGGCCAGCCCTACACCCGCGCTTACGGCCACGCCCACACCGATAGCGTGCGAGGACGCTTATGAGCCGGACAACGTGTTCCCATCGGAGGCGAAAGTACTCGAATTAAATACGGAACAGGTGCATACTTTCTGTTTGTCCAATACCCCGCAAATGGATACGGATTGGATGCTGTTTGTGGCGAGCGCGGGGAAGATCTACACTTTTTACACAAAGGATCTGAGCGGCCCGACCGACACTATACTTTCGTTGTATAAATCGGACGGCACCAAGTTGTATCAGAACGACGACTATCAACCGGGGCAGGGCCTAGCATCGAGAATAGACTGGTCATTTACCGATGCCGGCGTGTATTACCTGGCTGCACGCGAGAAGAGAGGCGGAAACTCGCCTGCATATAGATATACAGTGGGGGTAAGCACAACGGGTGAGCTGCCGCCGACGGGCACACCCACGGCAAGCCCCACGCTCAGCCCCTTTAGCCCGACGCCGACCTCAGGCCCATGCTATGATGCGTTCGAGCCGGATGGGGTTCCGGAAACGGCCAGGATCATCTACATCGGGCAAACTCAGGAGCATAATATCTGTCCCGAAGGAGATGCAGACTGGGTGAAGTTCTACGGGCGGGCAGGCAAAGCATATACAATTGCCACCAACAATCTCGGTATTGGCCTAGATACGTATATGTGGATCTTTGACAGCGATGCAACCACCATACTGGCGTACAACGATGATGGCGGGAACGGGGTGGCGTCGCGCATCGACTTTGTGCCGCTGAAGGACGATTTCTATTACGTCCAGGTAAAGAACGCGGGCGACCTCGGTTTGCCCGAAATGACTTACGAATTGAGTCTTGCGGTTACACCGGCATTGCCGGCACCGCCCTCCACGGCGACGGGCATAATCGCTCCGGTGCTTACAGTGACGCCGGGTGGCGGTGAGGAGAATCCGCCGACACCTACCAACATTGTGCTGCCTACCAAGCCGCCGGAATCTACGCCGACGCAAGGGGAGATTCCGCCCACCCCTGAGGTTCCAGCGCCGGTGGAAACTTCGGTGTCAGGTGTGCTGGGAGGGCCAACAGAGGTTGCGGGCAGCGAGGCGACCGAACCGCCGGAGGTAGCGCCGACGGAGCCGCCACCTACGGAAGTGCCTGCAACAGAAGCGCCGCCTGTGGAGGTGCCAACGGAAGTGCCGACAGAAGTGCTGCCGGGTATACCGGTAACGGGAGCGCAAGCGCCTGCCGCGGTTGTCAATGCCGTGCCTCCTCCTGTCGCACCGGCCGCCGTGAAGATGGCCCCAATGCTCTTCCACGTCTTTTACGACCGTGACAAGAACGAGAAGTATGGCGCGAACGAAGGAATTAAGGGCGTGAGTGTCTATTTCCTCGACTCGACGGCCAGCTACGCGCCCACCGCGAGCCTGACAACGACGGAGGCGGGTGAGGGGAGGCTGCAAGTGCCGGTAACTCCGCAGAAGGTGTTCATCCCATACTTTGACATTTTCATGCCTCTCAAAAAGTTCCCCGAACGAGAGTCGCACTCGATCTGGCTTCAGCCGGTGAAGCTACCGGACAGAGTTCCTTAGTGGTTGAACTTTTACTGAAATCTCTCCCTGAACGAGGCTTAATGGAATGACCAACGACCATTCTACAGAAGATAGCGGGCACGACGATCACGACCATGAACATGACCCTGGAAGTGACGATTCGGGGCATGAGGACCATGGGCATGGGCACGTCACGGATGATTCGGAGTTTGAAGCGTCAACTCTGGTCCCGACCACCTGGCGGCAATTGGTCTTTCCTGCCCTGATACTGCTGATCGTTGGTATATTGCTTATAGGGCCGGTCACAGGGGCTTTTGCGCCGACTCCCGCGCCACCGGGCACAAGCACCAGAGGCAGCGAAGGCGGTGAAGCTGCCGGGGAGCCAACGGCGGTGCAGGTGACGGCTACCAGCCCACCGGTAGCGCCCAGCGCGACTACTGCCCCTGCCGAGAGCACAGCGACGCCTGTTGCCGTGGTAGCAACCGCCACGACAGTGGCAGTCGTACCGACCGCGACCGCCGCAGGGCTGAGCGCGGACGCTATTGCCACACGAACGGCTGTGGCCGTTGCCGGGGAGGAGGGCAACGTTAGCCGCGCCCCGGAACAGCTATTGTTTGAAGGAGCGCAATTCACCGTCGTTGCGGGAGGGGACGTGCTCCCGGACTGGAAGACCACGGCGGACGAGGGGAAGGCGGTCTGGATTACGGGCACATATGCGAACCATGTAATCTATTTGCCTTACAGCGATGCCAACGCCCCGCTATTCACCGCCGCCAAGCAGGGGGATATCGTTAAGCTGGTGATGGATACAGGGCAGACTTTCGAGTTTGCCATCACGCGCTCGGAGCGGGCCTACAATGGGCCACCGACAGCGGAAGGCCAGTTTACGACGGCAACGGCCATGAACCAGGACCACGCGGGCGTGACGCTATTCCTGGTGGGCGAACCCGCGAGCGACCGGGCGGTAGTGCAGGCCGATTTCACGGGCAATATCCAATAGAGATATGAAGAGGTTGAATTGTCCACGCCCTTACAACCGGGACAGACAATCATTTTCCTGGGCGACCACACCACCCCTGACGATCTGGGATATGTAGCGATAATACGGGACGTGCTTGCGAGATTCTTCCCGAAGCTTGGACTGCGGCTGATCTCGGCGGGTTCGCGCGGGCAGACCGCCACCGGGCTTGGTTCGCAGGCTATGATGGAGATTATTACTTCCAGCAAGCCGGACTGGTTGGTAGTTGGGATCGGGCTGACCGATGCCATGCGGGAGCCGATTGTCGGGAAGGCCATTCAAGACGCGCGAGATGCGCGGACAAATCGTGAAGAGGACGAGGCAGCAGCCACATTTGGCCCTGAACTTGGACTGCGCCGGGAGAATCTCGGACCTATAAGCGATATCGGGCGCGAACCCGAACCGGTCACTGAGCAGCTAGGGGCGTTCAAAAGTAGTATGAGCCTGGCGCTCAAGAGGCTGAGGTCGGCTGGCATTGGTGTGGTAGTGATGACCACTGTCTTGACCGACACGGACCCAAAGAGTGTAACGAACCGGGTATTGCGCGTCTATAACCAGGCGATCAGGGAGGTTGCCCTGGAATCTGAGGCGCTTGTCGTAGACGTTGAGAAGGCTTACAGAGACGTGTTGGACCGAGCGCTCAACTATAAGCAGAAGTTGGCACTTGCATCGCCTACGGGCGTGCTCAACGCGCAGGGGGAGGCGCTGCTGGCCCGTACTGTATTGAGTGGGCTGAGTTTGTTGCCTCAGCCAGGCTGGAGACCATCCGGGTAGCGAACTTCTTCCGGCGCAGAGGGGCTTGCAACCAGGTTGGGACGCTTCGGGTGCGAGGCAGCAAGGGGCGTCACGAGGCCACGAAGATATAGTAGAGGAGCGAAAGGATCAGGCCGAGCACGAGGATGGCCGCCCAGGGAAAGGTTGCGGACATCGGTCGGGAACCGGCGGTGGCTCGGCCTAGGTGGAACGGTACGTCGGCAACGACGGTGTTCGGCCTGAACAAGAGGGCAGCTTTGAGCCTGAGTGCGCTCTGGTTGTGCAAGAGATACTCCCACCACTTGGCAGGCAGGAACTCAGGCAGCACGATTGTGATTGTGTCGTCTGTGTATTGGCGGTCGAGCGCATCAATATAGGATAGCAAGGGGCCTATCAGTGACCTGTAGGGTGATTTTATTATCACCAGATTGATATCAGTATCGCCCATGTGCTGCCGCCACTCGCGGTTGAAGTGCTCGGCCTCCTCAGGGTCTTCTCCTTCGACGATGTGAACGGCGGTGACGTTGGACGAGAGGGAGCGCGCATAATCGAGGGCGCTGATCGACACGCTGCTCAGGCTAGATACCGGCACCACGAAGGTATGCTTGTACTCTTTTCGACGGGGCACTTCAGCCGCAGCGACCTCATCGGCCACGCGCCGGTAGTGCCTGTGGATTGCCAGGAAGATGCCAATCTGGAAGGGGATCAGGACGATCACCAGCCAGGTGCCTTTATCAAGCTTGGTAAGGGTAGCAACGAGGAAGACCATCAGAGTAGTAGCGGCACCGATTGCGTTGAGGAGCAGGTTGCGCTGCCAGCCTGGGGGACGGGTGCGCCACCAACGGACGACCATGCCGCTCTGGGAGAAAGTGAAAGCGGAAAAGACGCCAATAGCGTAGAGTGGAATGAGGGCGGAGGTCTCGCCGTCGAAGGCCATGATCAGGATGCAGGCGAGGGCGGCGAGGGTGACGATGCCCCAGGAGAAGGCGAGGCGGTCGCCCCTGAACGAGAACTGGTGGGGCATGAAGCGGTCACGGGCCAGGAAGTAGGAGAGGCGCGGGAAGTCGGCGAAGGCGGTATTGGCGGCGAGTACAAGGATTAGTGCGGTCGCGATCTGGATGACGTACCAGAAGGCATTGGTCCCGAACACCGTGCGGGCTATCTGGGACACCACGGTCTCGTCCTCGCTTGGCAGCACGTTGAGGTAGGTGGCGAGATAGGTAATGCCCGCGAACATAGTGATAGAGATCGCCCCCATATAGAGGAGGGTGCGCCGGGCGTTGGCCGCTTCAGGCGGCTTGAAGGCGGGCACACCGTCGGCTATAGCTTCAACACCGGTGAGGGCCGCAGAACCCTGCGTGAAGGCTCTCAGGAGCAAGAGTATGCTGACGCCCTGGAGACTTGCCTGAGCATCTGTGAGAAGGGTGGCTGAGGGCGGTTGATAATCTAACGGGCCGCCGATGTTCAGAAACTGTCGAAGAAGGCCATAGGCGATCATCGCGAGAATGCTGAAGATAAATACGTATGTTGGCACCGCGAAGATGTTACCGGCCTCGCGCAGGCCACGCAGGTTTGCAACTGTGATGAAGACGACCAGAGCGATACAAACCTCAACGCGATATTCACGGATGGTCGGGTATAGAGAATAGAGCGCTGCGACACCGGCGGCAACGCTCACCGCTACGGTGAGTATGTAGCCGATGAGGATGGATGAGGCCGCCGCGAGGCCGGGCAATTGTCCTAAGTTATCCTTTGCCACGATGTAGGTGCCGCCACCACGGGGATAGGCGGCAATGGTCTGGCGGTATGAGGCTACCACGATGATCATGAGGAGGATGACGGCTCCGGCGAGCGGCATGGCCCACCAAAGCGCTGCGGCTCCCGCAAGCACCAATATTCGCAGAATTTCCTCGGTGGCATAGGCCACGGACGATAGTGCGTCGGAGGAGAGGACTGCCAGGGCCTTGACGTTGGTCAGCCTCTCGTGCATGGCGTGCTCGGTGCTGATCGGAGGCCCGATAAAGATGCGTTTTATGAGAGAGTAGAGCCTTCCCCAACTGCTGCGGGGCCTTTCGGTGTCCAGGGACGCAGATAGAATGCCGCCACCCTTCCGGCGAAATGGTCCAACGGTGCGCTCAAAGCGCACGTATCGGTCTCCGGGGTGGCTCCCTTTCATAAGCTCCTGCTGCCGCAGATCGGGATTTACCTTGTGCGGCATTGAGGTCGGAACCGAACTGGGGGCAGCAGGGCCATTGGCCTGGTTTGCGCTGTCCTCCTTGACTGTTGGCCTGGCTTGCGGGGCGACCTCTTCTTCGACGGTAGAAGTGGGTTGCGGCGCTTCGGGGGGGCCCGGCGTGCGCGTTTCGAACTCTCTGATTTCGCCTTTGTCCGAAACTATTTTGCGGCGATGAGAAGGCGGGGAAGTTGCCTGGCGGTCGATGTCGCCGGGGCGGGCGCCGTTCCCCTGTGGCTCAGGCCGACCTGAGCTTACAGGTTGATCTGTGCCTGTGGTATCGCGTTGTGGGTTGGGGTCACGCTGTTGAGTTTGGTCGTCCATGTTGTTGGGTAGATAACTCCGGATTAGCGTTTCATCAAGTTGCCAACGATGAATAGCACGTTAGCAGGGCGTTCGGCGAGTCGCCGCATGAAGTAAGGATACCACTCGCTGCCGTAAGGGACGTAAACGCGCATGTTGTAGCCTTCCTGCACAAGCTCCGACTGTAATTCGCGACGCACGCCGTAGAGCATCTGGTACTCAAAGCGGGCAGGGGCAATGCCATGAGAGGACGCATAGCGTTTTGCGAAGGCGATCAAGCGGGGATCATGGGTGGCTATGCCAGGATAGTGCCCGTCACGCAGCAAGAGGGCCGCCAGTTTTGCATAATTCCTGTCTACGTCGGCTTTTTTGGGGAAAGCCACATCGGCCGGTTCGTTGTACGCGCCTTTGCAGAGGCGAACACGGGCTCCAAGCCGGTTCATTTCGCGAACGTCCTCTTCGGTTCGATACAGGTATGCTTGTAATACCACACCTACATTTCTATAGCCAGATTTGTGCCACAGTCGCCGGAAGATATCGAGCGTACGGTCGGTGTAGGCAGTGCTCTCCATGTCGAGACGCACAAAGTTATCCAATTCCTGCGCCCGGCTGCAGATTCGCGATACATTGTCAAAGCAAAGGTCCTCGTCTATATCCAGGCCCATCTGGGTAAGCTTTAGCGACACGTTGGACTTGATATGGGTCGAACTCGATCCTATTCAATACCTCTATATACGAGTCCGCAGCAGCGCGCGCTTCATCGTGGGTGCTGACATTTTCACCGAGATGGTCAAACGTCGCCATTATGCCCCTGGCGTTCAGGGTGCGAATCGCCCTGACGGCTTGATCGAGGGTTTCGCCCGCTACGAAACGCAATGCGAACCTGCGGGCCATCCCGTTGCTCAAGGCTATATCCTGTAGCTCTCGGCTGTTTGACAAAGTAAGAAATGTCTGTCTTAGCACGGCAAGCTCCTCTCATCATTGAGGGTTTGGAGACAGGGGATCATACCTAAGGAGTCGTGTAAAAGCGGAGGACGAAAGACACTGCCGTCCTTCGTCCTCTGTTTATGGTGAGATAGTTTCAAGGTGTCGGGTTATGCCTGGGAAGTAGAGCCTGGACAGAGAGTGGAACCGATCTGTCCGAGGAAGGTTCGGGAGTCTTTATCGGGTCCTTATCGGTCCAAAGGCCGTCAGGGAAGGCTTCGTAGCCACTTTCCTCGTTGAACGCGCCTATATCGGTACCCACCACCACTATTTCCGCGCTATCGCCGGGAGCCAGACCATCGGGGCTGTAGAAGTTGCCGATTCCGCTGCCGACGATCTTCTTATTCGAATCGGTTCTGGGACGGTCATAGAAGAGCACCTTTACGCTAGCATTAAGCACTTTGGCAGGTTCCGGAGCGGGGGTTGGAGCATTGGGGGTTGGGGTGCCCTGGAGCGGTGGGGGCTGCATGACGTTATTGGTGAGCTTGACCGTAACAGTGACGGTGCGGTAGGTATCGGTGTTGACTACCGGAGTGCCCTGCACTTGCGTGGTGGTAGTGAATGTCTCCAGTTGAACGATGGGTGTTCCTACGAACTCCAGCTTGAGACCTTCAGCATAGGGAGAGGCTGGCTTGACATTGACTTCGTCGGTGGACTGGAACGGACCTATACCGTTCAGCATGCCTATGGTAAGGGCCATTGTGACCAGTACAACGAAGGTCACAACGACAAGGATCACCCAGGTGATAGGCCGGGGCCGCCAGCGCGTAGCAGACCTGCGGCGGCCGGCGTCACGAGATGCTGTGGACAACTATGCTCCCCCCTTCAAGGCACAATTGTAAATGCGACGGTGGCAACGCGCTTATTATAGCACCCTCTCCTATGCCCGGCAAGCGTGAAATCGAGCGCGAAGGTCTATTCATTATCGCTTAGAGCGAGGGAGAGACCACTCACTCCCAGCCCCGCCTCCTTTGTCGGCACTCCACGTGAGCGAGGAGAGGGGAGTTAAATAGAATGGAGAGAGTTGGGGGACACCCCCTACTGAGAAGGAATAGACCCTGAATCGGGCGCAGAGAGTTAAGGTGGGAGCAACGGGAGCGAACTAGGAAGCAAGCGAGTCGCGTCCGGCGGAGGCTAGCTCGCGGAGGCGCTTGATAACTCTCTCGGCGCGTGACGCGGTTAGCTGCGATAGCGCCTGGACATTGAGGCTCTCGCACAACTCAGGCACCGACATACCTGCTCTGTCCACGAGCTTGCTTATCTCACGCCACTGAGCAGGGGTGCAAAGACCGGTCGCGCCGCCCTCTAACTGGGCAATCTCCATGCCAACGTCGGCTGTTGAGCGCGAAGTGGGTCTGGTGGGCTGAAGGGTATTTGCAGCAGGTGCTTCATGGGGAGGTAAGTGTGTATTGGAGGTCGGCTGATTTGCGGGGGTGTCTTCCGTTTCATAGGGACGGTCGCGCCCGTAGAGATCGAGGCCGATACCGAGCAAAGAGGCGCATTTCTTGAGCGCATCGCTGGCCGCGGCCTTATAATCATCAGCTATGGAGAGGGGCTTGCCGCTTTTGGCTCCGGAAGCATGGCGTTTTATTTCCGCGCCACCGAACTGGGTCTTGACAATGGTCTGGCCGCCCGGTGTGCGCACGGTCAGGCGCGCTTCAACTATAACATCATCGTCGAGGATTTGTTTGTCCATGATCTCGAAGTCCCAGTTGAAGCCGAAAACGAGGTTCAGCCGCTCGGTGACATAGCCGTGTTCAATGTAGGAGAATTGGAGACCGCCGCGCCCCTGCCTGGTCTTGATCTCATGCCGGGGGGTGCGTTGGAGCAGGAAATCGACCTGGGCTTCGCTGAGCGTTTGCAAGAGGAGCTTATGACGCTCGTCTCTGGCAATTGCGCCCGGCTCGATCTTCACAAGGTCGCCGTTGAAGATTTGAGAGGTTTCATCGCTGTGCATCAGGGTCTCGCTTTCCAGGGAGCTTATGACCATATTAGCACATATGTTCGTCTCATGCAAGGGCCGAATGGGCTATCTTTTGCGATTGACCTTGCGGACAGTTTTGCCGGAGACTTTGGTCTTGCGCTCGGCCTCGAACGCGGCCAGGCCCTCGCCCGCACGCAGAGTGCGATAGCGGATGTTCTGGAACTTGGAATTGATTGCTTTCCTGCGCCGCTGATCGCGCCTGTCGGCCTTATCTGGTGGCGGCATAATGATTCACCTCCTTGCCCGTACGGTATTTTGTCTCGTAAACTGGGAAGGCATTGTTGTGAGGAGTGACGAGTGACTAGTAGCGAGTGGCGAGTGGTGGCTATGAGTTTGAGTTTGGGAGCTTATTTGCGGCCCGATATACATTTGTTGAGAAGTGTGATCGTCAATTCGATCACAGCAGGTGTGGCGCTTGGGCTTTTTCTGAACCGCAGGCGCAACCCTGAACTTGAGGCGGCGGTCTGGCCGGGTGTTGGCGAGGCACCTTTTGTCGAGATTATTATCCCAGCACGAGACGAAGAACGCAATATTGGACCGCTACTGGAGACGCTTTGCCGTCAGAAGTACCCCGGAGGGCGTTTTCGCGTGACTGTGGTTGACGATGGCTCGGTAGATGGCACAGCCGAGGTGGTACGGCGATTTGCGGTGCAAGATACTGAGGTGAGGCTGGTGGAAGCGCCTGAACTTCCGGAGGGGTGGACGGGTAAGAACCATGCTATGTATACGGGATATGCGGCATCTTCTTCTGACGCGAAGTACTTGCTGTTTGTTGATGCTGACACTCGACATCACCCATTGATGCTGGCCAGCGTTGTGCAGAGGGCGGAGGAAATGGGGGCGAATCTTCTGAGCCTGGTGATTCGGGTTGATATGGTAAGGTTCTGGGAACGGCTAATGGTGCCTCAAGTGGGCGAGCTTTACATGCTGTTGGTGGGCAGCATGGACAGCGTGAACCGGCCCAGGGGAAAAGGTGGCGCGGCAGCCAACGGCCAGTTCATGCTGATAAGGCGCGATGCGTATGGAGATGCAATCGCGCACGCCGAGGTGCGGAGAGACGTTGCAGAGGACCGGGCCATTGCCGCTGCCCTGAAGGGCAAGGGCGGTATAATTCGTTTGGAATATGGACGCAGGCTGGTGCGCGCACGCGTTTATTCTTCCTTCCGGGAGCTGTGGGAAGGGTACTCCAAGACGATGTTTTGGGCGAGCGGGCATAGCACCATGCGGGCCCTCGCTATTGTGGCAGGTCTGTCGCTTTATGCGTATATGCCGCTCATATCGCTGGTTGGGGCGCTTGTGCGGCGCGAGCACGGGCATAGAGAGAGCGCGCTCCGGCATGCGCCGCTACAACTCTTGCCGATGTTGGCCGTGCGGGGTGCCGTTTGTCGGAGCGTAGGTGTGCCCATCCGGTATGCGGTGGCTTATCCGCTTGCTGTTGGCGTGGGGAACGCGATGCTGTTGTTTTCGCTGTACCGCGTCGTGTCCGGCAAGGGGGTGAGATGGAAAGGGAGAGTTTACCGCTGATGTCGCGGTTTAGATCATGAACCATCCCGGTTGCTGTATTGGTGCGAAACGTATCTCGCTGAAAGCAGATCCTGGCGTTCCGATGTCAGAAGTGACTCTATCTTGCACGTCAGTTTGGTTCCTTCACATTAGTTCTATCGTCAGAAGCTAGCTGGAAGTCAGCCGCCTTTCGGCGTGGGGCAAATCTTGAAAAGAACCCCTATCCCGCGCATTACTGCGGGCCTTCGCTTGCTCCAGCGTCTTTTACCCGATGAGTAATTCTGCCTTCCTTACGGTCGGCTTACTCCGCATGCCAAGTGGAGAACTCAACGGGCTTACCGTAGTTCCAGATGTTGAGATGCGTCCAGGGAAGGTCCTGCCTATGCTCCGGTGGGAGTGTGTCCTGTCATCGAGCAGCGACTGGATTTGCTCGACCACCCACTTACCATTTTGGTGAGAGTGTCTCAGCCTTATTGCACTCTTACAGGATGACGAAGCTTTAGATGGCAGTTCACTTGCGTTGACCTATCTGACTTCCCCTTGCGCATGACCAGGTTTAGGCTACCAGTCAGCGGCGCTTGCGTGGCCTGCATTCCACCAGGTTCATTGCTTACTACTGGAGTGGCCGGGGTCAGAGACCCTTTTACGTGGGGACAGTGGGACAGAATCCACTGAGAGAGGGCTAACTCTCCACTCGATGGAGTTACCTCCTTACATCTAGCTTAGCTACGTCGCACCCAGTCAATCCGGCTGCGAACAGCGTCGGCAGCCTGGCGGTCGGTGAGGTTCTCTATGAACTGCATGATCAGCACAAGAGCCAGTCGGGTAGGGCAATGGGCAGGTTGGCCACGTTGGGGAAACAACTGGGCAAAGAGGGGGTCGGAGTAGATAGAGCCGAGTTGCTCATAGATACGCATGTACAGATTGCCCTTAGGAAGAGCGGAATGCGCCACACGTTCAGTCTCTTCAGGGATCTGGTACACGATCAGCGGGTGCAAGCACATGGCAAGTTCCTCCTCTTTCAGCGGACAAGCTATAGGTCAGCGGACGAGCCACAGGGGAGGGTGAAAAGGTACAAGGGGTCAATGCAACCTCAATTGTACAGGTGCAAGGAGGCTGTGAAAAGGCGAGCTTGATGATTGCTCTTTGGGAGGAGAAACCTTCTGAATGACAATTCGCCAACGGCATCTATCAATTCATAGGCGAAGATCGGCGAAGTGGTGGCATGGGTGTTCAACAAAGTAATGGAGGGCTATCGTGTAAAGTAACCGGAAGATCTATAGGGAACCATGAACTTGACCGGGCTCAATAGCATAGCCCAGGGGTACAAAGTGAAATGCCTACAGAGTTCTAGGAGTTTCAGGAATAATATGTGGAACCCTAAAGCTTAACTGGATTTTATTTCGGCGCGCCAGAGCATCCTACGGGAGATCGTTTGATACCCCAGCGCCTCATATAGATGGCGCGCGTCCGTGTTAAATTCCCAAACAACTAACTCCACCTCTCGCACACTACGCTCGAGTGTCCAGACATGTATATGCTGCATAAGTGCACGTCCTATTCCTCGGCCACGAGCATTGGCAAGAACACCCACCAAATGGACCTTAGCATAGCTCCGAGGTACATACATATCATCCTCTGGTGAGCGCTCAATACTCACGATTGCGCAACCTACAATACTGGTAGCTATCTCTGCAACGAGCACTGTGCTTCCTGGCTGAGTAATAATCTCAAGAAACCTTTGTGGAGAGAGTGCAAGAACCGGTCCTTGGGTGAAGCGTTCGGGTAGCGGGGTAACGTGGTGCGCTAATACGGACTCATATATAGGGGCAACTGTTTCATAGTCTTCAGGCGTTGCTGTTCTAATGACGTAGTTCGACTTTGACTGGGTCATTACGTTAACTCCCACACTTTCACCATAGAAGTCATGGACCGATCTCATTGCTTCCGTTTTGGTCAAGGCTTTTGGCATGGTGATAGCTCGTCACCCATCTGACCGAGTAAGTGTGCCGCATGGATGTCTTATCGGGCACGCCAGGGGATGCACTGCTGCAATTCCTATCCCCATCGAATGTCGATCCGGGCCCAATATACCATACTCCCCAAGGAATCACTTACCAGCTCACCTTACGCAGCCGAGGGGCTGCATGGTAGACTAAAGGGATGACGAACAAGGAACTGCTTGATCTGTGCACTGACTACCTGATAAGCTCTTCTGGCCAGACCACAGGCACGGGCTTGAGTGCATTGCTGGGTGGGAGCGTCAGCCATGACCGCATTCAACGCTTCCTCTCCAAGGGAGAGTTCACCTCCGCTGATCTGTGGCATTTTGTCAAGCCTCATGTGCGAGCCGTTGAACAGGAAGAGGGGTGCATCATCGTGGACGACTCCATCTCCGAGAAGCCATACACCGATGAGAACGACATCATCGCCTGGCATTATGACCACTCCAAAGGCACTAAGGCACTAAGGCACTACCGTAAAGGGCATAAATGTCCTCTCGGCCTTGTACCATGTGCCCCAGTTGGAGGTATCGTTGCCTGTTGGTTTTCGGTTGGTAAGAAAGACTGAGCAGTATGTGGACCCTAAAGACGGCAAGACCAAGCGGCGCGATCGGGTCAGCAAGAACGAGCACTATCAGGCGTTGTTGCGGCAAGCTAAGCACAACGGAGTGCTGTTCCGCTTCGTGCTCAACTTCGTGCTCAACGATGTGTGGTATGCCTCGGCTGACAACATGCGCTTCGTCAAGACAGAGTTGGAGCGGGACTTCATCATGCCCCTCAAGACCAACCGCAAGGTAGCTCTGAGTGAGGGGGACAAGAGGCAGGGTCGGTACATGCGTGTGGACAGTGTGCCGCTAGACGGGTGAGGTGCGGACGGTCTATCTTGAAGGAGTAGACTTCCCCTTGGCACTGTGTAAGCAACTCTTCGTAAACGAAGATGGTAGCCAAGCCACCCAGTATCTGGTGTGCTCGGATGTGACATGCACCCTCGACCACCGCCAAATCACCACAATCTATCAGAGACGGTGGAACGTGGAAGAGTACCACAAATCGCTCAAGCAGAACGCCTCTTTGGAGCGCTCGCCGACCAAACGGTGTGCACCCAGACCAACCATCTGTTTGCCTCTTTGTGTGGCTATGTCAAACTTGAACTGTTGAAAGTGTCCAACCATCTCAACCACTTTGCTGTCAAGAGCGCTATCTACTTGCGTGCCATGCAGGTTGCCTTCGATGCCTTCCGTCGCCTCCAACCTGTTCGCCTGGCTGCGTAAGGTGAGTTACCAGAAATTGTAATTGCTTATTTACCTTCAGCATCAGGCAAATGTGGTTATCCCGGTGGTCCACCTTGCCCTGCACAACCCTGGCCATAGATATGCGTAATACGAAATCTGATCGTGATCTCCCTTTACGTGATCTCCCTTTATTTGAGGACAAGAATGTTTGTGAGACACATTCATCGAAACCGCTTTGCACCCCTTGGTCTCTTGATTGGTGCTGTTGGGGTACTCACCCTTGTTAGCTGTGGTGGAGCACTCCCGCCCTTACTTGCCACCGGTTTTGAATGGCCTCGTACAAGGCAATCGTAAGCAAAGCACAACCAATACAACCAAAAGGAAAAGGGTGCATTGGGACCCAAACCCCTACTGCACCCTATTTCCCATACCCACCACCCAATAAGCAATACGAAATACGCAGTACGCAATACGCAATCCCAACGTCCCTTTGTGCCCTTCGTCCTCCTTCGCCTCTTCGTGAACCAAAACCCGGAACAACCTCAGCGCTCTCTGCGTCTCTGCGGTGAAACAAATTGGATCTACTTCCGGAACAAACTCTTAATAGCGTAAATATTCACCTGCCGGTTCATCTCAGCAATCAACTCCGTCAGCGGTATCCCCTTCGGGCACACCCGCACGCAGTTCTGGTCGTTCCCGCAATAAGCGATCCCGCCCTCGCCCAGCAGCGCCTCCAGCCTCTCCTCCGCGTGCATCTGCCCCGTTGGGTGACTGTTGTGCAGCCTCGCCTGGTTGATAGCCGCGGGCCCAATAAACGGCAAATCCTCGTTGAAGTTCGGGCAAGCCTCCATACAAGCCGTACACGCCATGCACGTGCTCAGCACATACGACACCTGCCGGTCGCTCTCGTTCATCTTCGGCCCCGGCCCCAGGTCATAAGTCCCATCTATAGGCACCCACGCCCTCACCCGCTTGAACGCCTCGAACACCCGCGTCCTATCCACGATCAAATCCCTCACCACCGGGAACGAAGTCAGCGGCTCGATAGTAATGGGCTGCGCCAGCTTATCCACCAGCGCCGAGCAAGCCTGCCTCACCTTGCTGTTGATCACCATAGTGCAGGCCCCGCACACCTCTTCCAGGCAGTTGCTCTCCCACACCACCGCATCCGTCGCCTTTCCCTCAGCCGTCACCGGGTTCCGCTGGATCGCCATCAAGCACCCGATCACATTCATCCCCGGTCGCCACTCAATCTCGAACTCCTCCCACCGCTGGTTCATATCAGGCTCGCCCTTCGGCTTGTCCTGCCTCAAAATCCTGACCCGTATCGTCCGCGTGGCCTTCCCGCTCGCGCTCTCAGTAGATGATTGCATGGTCGCTCCCCTACCCTTCCTTCCGAGCAGCCGTAGATGTCGCGCTCTCGCCGGCTGGCTTGGCGGGTGTTGTTGCCTCCGCCTTATCCACATCATACCGTCTCGGCCTCGGCTTGATGTACTGAATGTCCACGTCCTCGTACGAAATCTCGGGCGCGGCTTCCGGCCCTTCATATCTCGCCAGCGTCGTCTTCAAGAACCGCCCATCATCCCTCTCAGGGAAGTCCGGCTTATAGTGCGCTCCCCGGCTCTCGTCCCGCAGCAGCGCCCCGATTGTGACCACCCGCGCCAGCACCAGCATATTCCACAACT
The DNA here is from genome assembly GCA_963797095.1 of uncultured Chloroflexia bacterium. GTDB lineage: Bacteria > Chloroflexota > Chloroflexia > QHBQ01 > JADMIH01 > JADMIH01. Next base: position 278,841 of record CAWCNY010000004.1, read on the forward strand.
GCCGCGTGAAGAACAACGCCTGGTTGCTCCACCCCGAATGGTCCGGCACTCCCACGTTCTTGTAGCGCGTCATAAGCTCCTGCAACTTCGCATCCGTCTCGCGCAGCCTGTCGTTGTACCTCACCACCGTCACGTTGTCCGTCATCATATTGCCCATCTCAAGCCACAGCGAATACGGGTTCTCCTTACCGTCCGCCTTCACCACCCCTTCATACCGCTCCGTCTGCCGCGCCACCTCTCGCCTGAACGGCTCCTCGCCCACCGACCCCGCCGACTTCGCGCTGTTCTGCGCATAGCTGATCGCCGCAGGCCCCGCGATGTACAACCCACCATGTATGCACGACAGCAGCGAGTTAGCCCCAAGCCTGTTCGCCCCGTGGTAGTTGTAATCCACCTCCCCCGCCGCGAACAGCCCCGGTATGCTCGTCATGTTGGTAAACTGGTCGGTCCACAGCCCGCCCATGCTGTAGTGCACCCCAGGGAAAATGCGCATCGGCACCTTGGTCGGGTCATCCCCCACGAACTTCCGGTAGATCTCGATCACCCCTCCAAGCTTCACTTCCAGCATGTGCGGGTCCAGGTGCGATATGTCAAGGAACACCTGGTTCTGCCCGTCCACCCCCAGCTTCTGCCTCACGCACACGTCGAAGATCGCCCGCGTGGCGATGTCTCGCGGCACCAGGTTCCCGTAGGCAGGATACATCTCCTCAAGGAAGTACCAGGGCTTGCCGTCCTTGTAGGTCCAAACGCGCCCACCCTCGCCCCTGATCAACTCCGACATCAGCCGCAGCTTGTCCTCGCCCGGTATCGCCGTCGGGTGCACCTGTATGAACTCCCCGTTAGCGTACAACGCCCCCTGCTGGTACACAGCCGAGGCCGCCGTCCCCGTGTTGATCATCGAGTTGGTCGACCGTCCGAAGATCAGCCCCGGCCCGCCCGTAGCCAGGATCACCGCATCCGCCTTGAACGCCCTGATCTCCATAGTCTTCATATCCTGCGCCACGATCCCCCGGCAGATGTTGTCGTCGTCCAGCGCCGCCGACAGGAACTCCCAGTTCTCGAACTTGCGCACCTTGTCCTCGACCTCATATCGCCTAACCTGCTCGTCCAGCGCATACAGCAGTTGCTGTCCGGTCGTCGCTCCCGCATAGGCCGTCCTGTGGTGCAGCGTCCCACCAAATCTCCTGAAATCGAGGTTCCCCTCAGGCGTCCGGTTGAACATCACCCCCATACGGTCCAGCATGAAGATGATCCCCGGCCCCTTCTCGCACATGTCCTTCACGATCGACTGGTTAGCCAGGAAGTCGCCGCCATAGATCGTATCGTCAAAGTGGATCGTGGGCGAATCGCCTTCCCCCTTGGTGTTCACCGCAGCGTTGATTCCACCCTGCGCGCACACCGAGTGCGACCGCCGCACAGGCACAATCGAGAAGAGGTCAACGTCCACCCCCTTCTCAGCGATCTTGATAGTAGCCGCCAATCCGGCCAACCCACCGCCAACAACGATAACCTTAGGACCGGCCATATATGCTCCTTAATTTGGACCTGGTGAAGTCCAACTTACCTGAACCACCATACCAACCCGCCTGCCTGCACCACGAACGCAATCGCGATAGCCACACCCACCAAACTTACGAGAATCGAAATAGCCGTAGTGATATACTGTGAGATCTGCTGTGCCCGCTTCCCAATAGTGATCCCCCATGTGATCAGGAAGGTCCAGATTCCGTTCCCCAGGTGGAATCCAGCCGACACAACACCAATGATGTAGAACACGAATACAGGGAACTGCGATATCACGAACGCAACCGAATCAGTGTCCGAGTGCACGCTCCTGAAAGCCGTAAATCTGAAGCTCCAGACGTGATACAGGATGAACAGGAAGAGCACTATGCCCGTAAACCGCTGCCACATGAACAGGTTGTTGCGCCCGTAGTTGTACGACATAGTGTTGTTCCGCGCATATGATGCAATGAACAGGCCATACAGCGCATGGTAGAGTAGCGGTATGAAGATTACGGCTATCTCAAGCAGTTCAAGATAGCGGATATCCCTCGCCTCAGTCGCCATCGTGTCATAAGCCTGCGCGCCGTAGAAGATAGCTCCATTCTCATAGAAGTGGAACAACAAAAAGCCGCCAACAGGCACAATACCGGATAGTGAATGGAGGCGGCGTAAGACGAAGTGGTTGCGCTCGATCCAACGCTGAAAGCCGCTCTTGGCTGGCTGGTCGGTGCGCGGTGAGGGGGCAGTTGCAGTTGCCAATCGATGGCCTCCTGAAAATGGGCGATCCCGCTATCGCCGTGTTGAGCCACGCGTGCTGAATACGCACGCTCATAGTAATTGTACATCAAACCGCCCGATTTGAGAAGGAACTCAACGACCGCGACCTCCCCACAACGGCACAAGGCAAGGCCGCATCACAGGACCATTCCTCGCTGGCAGACATTCTCCGTATGTATCGACTATGTAGCCGTTGCTGTTGATGAACTTGTACGCGATAGTCTGATTCGTCGCTTCCACCAGCATCGCGCCATTGTCTGCGTTGTACCTGGCCCTGCTTCCGGTAATGGGCGTGTGAAAGCCGTACAGCCTGTTACCCCCGCTCCATTCACGAAGTAAGGCAGACCATCGACTAATATTCGTTCGTAATCGGGGTCATGCCCGCTCATCACCACCGAAGCGCCCCACTCGGCAAAAGGCCACTGCATCGTCGCGTTATTCCCGTGGTCACCCGAAGAGTACGCAGCCTCGTGAAAGTAAACCACTCGCCGGGGCGATCCGGAAGTCGCGAGTTGCATCTGGAGCCACTGCCCTTGCGCAGAACCGGCAGTATTCCCGTCGGGTTCCTGCTCATCGCTATCCAGAGCAAAGAAGTCCACAGATCCGCGCACAAATTCGTAGTAGCGTTCGTTGCCCGGCGGCGTGAAGTAGTCTAAATAAGGCGAGGCCCTATCACTATCCCAATCGTGATTCCCCAGTGACGGGAAGAACCGGTTCACATCCGCTCCACGCCCATATTGCCCCCTATAAGGCGCAATGAACTCATGGTAAAACTGCCCGATGTTTTCGTCAATCGTAGAAGCTGCGCCATCTGGATAGTTGTTGTCCCCCAGCGCAATCACAAGATCAGGGTCCCATGACTTCACCAGCGCCGCCACCTTGGCCTCAGGGTTGTCAGCAATCCCGTAATCACCTATGACGGCAAACCGTAGCGCATCCGATTGACCAATCGCACCCTGAGGCGTATTGGCAAGGAAGAATACGCTTATGAGCAGCGCCAACAGCAGTTCGGCACAAACGACCACAGGTCGACATCGCTTGTGGTCGAGACATGACAGCATAGTGTTGGGGTTAAGTAGTCCAGCCGATCAGGGCTGAGCGTTGGCCGCATTGATCAGTTGCGCCGCCTCGGTCGCCCAATCCGAGCCGGGGGCTAGTTGTATTACCTTGTTCCACTCAGCGACTGCAGCCGCCGTCTGGGGCGGATTAACCTTGCTCAGTGACAGGCCGAGCAGCAAGTGTATCTCCGGGCTGTCGGGTTGCAACGCGACCGCATCCTGCAAGGTCTTGACGGCGTCATCGAACATCAGTTGGTAGATATAGGTCCCCGCCAGCTTCACAAGCAGGTCGTAATCGTGAGGCGATAACCGCGCCGCGCTCTCGTAATTGACCATCGCTTGCGGGTACTGCCCCATCTTGTAGTAAAGGTCGGCCAGGTCGCGGGTGCATTGCAGGTCATCGGGGTTCGCAGCCACACACGTCTGCAAGTCAGCCAACTGTGCGATTTCAGGGTCGGGCCCCACCGTCGGCTCAGCAGTGGGCGCAGCGATTATCCGGTCCTGTGGGCTGTTCTTCCCCGTTACATTGTCATACACCTGTATGACAGCCATCACCATCAGCACCCAGCCCATGAACAGCACGATTATGCGCTTACCAAGTGGATTCAAATCAACCTCGCGTCGCCGCCTGTATCATCCGGGCGGCGCGCTCGCTCGCTTCGGAGATTAGCTCATTGAGTCGTGCGATCTCGCCCTGAACGTCTACCACCTCAAACTGAACTGTACGGATATCCTCTATTGGACGCTCCATCTCGCCCGCGACGGCTGTCATCTGTCCGGAGAACAACTCTAGCCTGGACGATAGCTCGCGCTGGCGCAACTCAAGCTCCGCCAGTTGCGAGCGAGCGTCCGCTACTTGCCTGGTCAACTTCAGCACGTCCAATTCTGTCATAGCACGACTTTCAATCATCTTCAGGTGCGTCGCCGTCTGCAATACTTCATTCAGTTTGCCTTGCACCTCTGCCATCAGCGAAAGCGCATTCGCAACATCTCCCTCGCGATAAACCACAAAGTCTACTATCCGCGACAGTTGTGCCCGGTACTGGCCTTCTATTTCGGCCAGTTGGCCTTGCTTGCTCTTAATATCGGCCAGCAAGAGACGCAAGAGGCCGAGTCGTTTCTCCAGTTCTTGCATTCCGACTTTCTCCCATCGACCAGTATCATCCTGCCCTCATATTGAACCACAAAGTTACCTGAATCACAAAGGCTGGCTCTCAATGAGCCGCTTCAACCGTATCATGTCCTGCCCCAGCAGTCCACCCAGCAGCGCGTTCAAAAGCAAAGCCGGTACCCCATTCGCGTCAAGCGACAGATCCACCATAGTTCCGGGCGTAGATTCGTGGGCGGTTAGCCGCAATTGCACAACCGCTCCGGGCTCGCCCTCCAGAACAAACCGCACAAGCCTGTAAGGAATCAACGTGTCTATGCGGAGATCCAATAGTCGCTTTTGTCCCAGGAAATCAGCCTCGGCTTTCCAGACCTGTCCCACGGACGGCTCGCCTTCCGGACCCGAAATCACCCGCGTGATCGAGCTTATGTATCGAGGCGCGTTACGTGGATCGGCGACGTAACCAAACACCTGCTTCACTGGCACATTGATGCCTATCTGCTTCCTGATCTCCCCCAAAGCCACCTCCTATGCGATAATAGCTGTCATCAATTTCGTTACCTGCTGAAGCATGCTCATCTCCGCGCCCACCTCTTCCAAACGTCAGCGAGCTCAGGCACATCCAGAAACCTGAGGAACTCGTCCCGATCCCGGTGATAGATGAGCGCCACGTCCACAACAGTCAGTCCATGCGCTGGTCGATACACCACATTCAGTTCATCTCCTGCCTCAATCTCACCTTCCGAAACAATCCGCAGATAAGCACCTGGCCGCCCTGCATCGCTGAACTGCTCCGGGAATTCCGCATCGCCCGTACGTGCGGCCAACTTCCAACAAGGGATGCGCGGCTGCGAAACTTCAAAAAGTGCGCTCCCAATCTCCCACCTCTCGCCCACAACAGCGTTCGTCACATCGATCCCCGACAAGGTGACGTTGTCGCCGAATGTGCCTGGCTCCACTGGCCGTGCACGCGTTTCACTCCACCACGCCTCATCCTCTACGGCAAAGGAATAGAGGGCCTTGTCCCGCCCGCCATGCACTTTGCGGTCATCCTGATCGTCGCCTACCACGTTGACGCCGAGCACGGCCACTTTGCCTATGAACGGGCTTTTCCAAATTGAAGTCAGTGCCGTTTGACCCAGCCAAAATACAGGTCGTGGTGTGCCGACATTGACAGACACTACTCCCCAGCTCAGACCAAGCTTCACTTGCTCTTCGATAGGCAACGAAGCCAACAATTCACCACTCATGCTTCGGTTTCCTGGGCAGCCTCTTTCTGGGTTGCCTCCGACTTTCGCTTCCCTCTTGTGTCACCCCTGCCCTGCATACTATGCAACTCGATGATCTCGTCTACCGTAGTTGCGTCCTCAGGCGTGCGCTCGCTTCGCTCCTTCACTATCCGGGGAAACCGCAGAGCATAACCTGGCCCATCATCCGTTCGCCCAGCCGGGTGCATTTGCGATCTGCTTACTTCATCAGCCTGCAACTCGACCACATATCGAGGCACAACCCACACATCGGGATTAATCACGCTCACCACGCGCGGGTCGCGGTGAGGCAGCCTATCCGCCTCCAGTCTTTTGCCTAGCTCCTGCCACCCCTGGTCCGACAGGCCACTTGCGACTCGCGTTACAGTGGGGAATGTATCGCTTAGCTTGTCATAAACCGACACCAGCAGCGATCCTATGCCCCAGGAAGCGCGCTTGCCTTTGCCATAATAGTAGCCCACGATAGCACAATCCACCGTATCACTCAACTGCTTGTTGTAGGAGCGCTTCATCTTGATCCAGTTGAAGCCGCGCCTTCCCGCGTCATACGTGCCTGTCAATCGCTTTGCAACGATCCCCTCAAGTCCATCAACAAGGCTATCTTCGTAGAACGTCACTATCTCGTCGGGGTCTTCTGTGATAATCTTGGCAGACGGCTCAATTCCGCCCAGCCCTTCGCGAGGCGCGATTGCGGACTCCAAAAGCGCACGCCTTTCGAGGTAGGGCGCTTGGGTCAAGTCTTTTCCATTTATGAGCAGCAGGTCAAACGCCAGCAGCCTTAGGGGCAATGAAGCTCTCATCTCCTCGATGTTATGTATTCTCCGCCGTTGCGAGGTCACCTGGAATGGCTGGAATTGCCCCGTCTCCGGGTCATAAGCCAGGGCCTCCCCCTCCATAATCACGGTCGATGCTGCTACCTGCTTGTGTATTGCCTCCACAATATCCGGGAACATTCCGCTCAGATTCTCCAGCCCTCTAGAGAAGATCGTGATCGAGTCGCCGTCCTTATGAATCTGCATCCGGAACCCATCAAACTTCGGCTCAACCGCGCACCGCCCGAGCCTCGCCAGGATCTCCTCCGCGCTATCGGCCCGCTCCGCCAGTGCCATCCGCACAGGATTTCCCACCTTCACCTGTATCCCGTCCAAAGCCTCGACCCCTGACTCATACAGAGTGTGGGCCACCAGCCCCAGGTCACTTGAAAGGTTGTAGGCGCGCTCCAGCGCAGGCCTCAAGGACTTGTCCCCTACTTTAGCTAGCGACAACGCGTCCATAAGCGTGGGATCGCCCACGCCCACCCGCAATCGTCCTACCACTATACGTGCCACATGCTTCGCCTCCAGCGGCGAAAGTCTCCCGAACAACGTCGCCAGTTGCGACACCTTCGACTCCTGACTCCCAGATCCAACCGTTTCAGTGATCTTCATCAGCGCATCATATACTTCCTGCAAACTGATATCTTGACCTTCCAGTTGCGGAAGAAAGCTGCCCCCTTGCCACTGTTGCGCGAACTGCTGCGCCACCAACCCTGCATCTCCAAGTTGCTTGGATCGCTCTACAACTTCCTCATGTGGTACGCTGTAAGCCTGGGCTACCGAACGGTAAATCAGCCGCTCGTTCATCCCGAATTCCTTCTGGATGAAGTCTGGCAGCAATCGGCCCTGGCTGAGATAGAGAAGCTCCCGTATGTCCTCTGGACCGGCTTGTTTGAGCATTTCGGCCAGCATGCCGATCATCTGCGTACGCCCGGTCACAGGCTCCAGGGCTTCGAGTGTCTCAGCGAGAGTGCTGAAGGGCATAGACATAGCTGCGAGTGCTCCTCTCAGGGAAGATAGGCAACGCACCCCGGACGGCAAGCCAACGCCGAAGCACGGTAGTACGATTATAAACGCGCCGGGATAGCGCGGCAAGATTTTGGGAAAGCGACGTGAAACATCACATCGGATTGGCTATAATCACATTAGGTGCTCCCTAAAGCACATGTACTTCCACGATAGCTGTCCTTCGACTTCCATAAGAGACATTGAGAAATGTACGTACTTGGTACCGCAGGCCATGTAGATCACGGCAAATCAACTCTAGTGAAAGCTCTCACAGGCATCGACCCTGACCGCCTCCGGGAAGAGAAGGCGCGCGAGATGACCATAGATCTGGGCTTCGCCTGGCTTACCCTCCCCTCCGGCAAAGAAGTGTCAATAGTGGACGTACCCGGCCATGAGCGGTTCATCAAGAACATGCTGGCGGGTGTAGGTGGCATCGATGCAGCACTCCTCGTGATCGCCGCCGATGAAGGTCCAATGCCTCAAACCGAGGAGCACCTGGGCATTCTCCACCTCCTCGGCGTTGAACGCGGCGTAATCGTCCTAACCAAGATCGACCTGGTAGATCTTGACTGGATAGGCCTAGTTCAGGAGGAAATTCGGGAGCGCGTGCAGCAAACCACGTTGGCCCGGGCCCCCATCGTGCCTGTCTCAGCTCGTACCGGCCAGGGTCTACCCGCACTTCTCAATGAGATCGACCGGGTGCTAGCCGGTACGCACCCTCGCACCGATCGTGCCGAGCCGCGCCTATCCATCGACCGTGCTTTCACAATTTCAGGCTTCGGCACTGTAGTGACGGGCACGCTCATTGATGGCACTCTCCACGTGGGCCAGGAAGTTGAGATCGTTCCAGGCAACCTCAAGACCCGCATCCGAGGCTTACAAAGCCACAAACACAGGGTCGAAAGCATTGGGCCCGGCAATCGTGTGGCGGTCAACCTCGTTGGCCTCAATGTCGATTCGATAAGACGCGGTATGGTACTTGCCCTCCCAGGTAAGGTGCGCTCTACCAGGCGAGTCGATATTCACCTCCAACTACTACCCGACGCTCCTGCTCCACTTGGGCAGAACGATCCACTCGACTTCTTCACGGGATCAGCCGAAACGCCAGTGCAGGTCACCCTCCTCGACACCGAGCGCCTCGAACCCGGCAGCACCGCCTGGGCGCAACTTCGCCTGCGCGACGAAATTGCCCTCGTAAAAGGCGACCGCTACATAGTGCGTCAGCCATCGCCAAGCCTCACAATAGGCGGAGGGTCCGTGATTGATCCTCATCCCAGGCGACACAAACGCTTCCACGAAGAGACGCTCAAGAACCTGGAGACACTCGAAATTGGCGCGCCCAATGAACTGCTTCTACAGGCACTCGGTAACGCGCCACTGGACGCCAGGACCGCCATCGAACGATCTGGCGTGGACAAAGGAGAGGCGATCTCAACCATCCAACAACTCATCACCGAAGGCCACATTATCCAGCTTACAGGCGACAAAACTACCACACTGAATCCTCAATCCACAGCGCTCTACATCAAGACGGCTGCATTCGAGGAGACTATACATCGTGTGAGCGATATGCTAGCCCAATACCATCGCCAGAATCCGCTGCGAAGTGGCATGAGCAAAGAGGAATTGCGCAGCCGCCTCTCGACTTCCACGCCATCCATCCCACCAAAAGCGTTCCCATACATCATGGCCCTCGCCGTCGCAAAAGGCGCGATTGCCGAAGAAGCCACTACTTTCCGGCTGCCCAGTCATGGTCCCACATATACCCCTGCACAGGAAGCCCAGTTGCGAGCGTTTCGCCGCGCCAATGCGGACTCGCCGTATTCGCCGCCCTCTCCCGCCGAATTGGGCATCGATCAGGAGGTTCTTGCTTCCCTTATCGAAAGCGGTGAGGTGATCAGGATAGACGACCTTTACTATATGCGCCCAGTCTTCGATGAGATGAGAGCTCGTATTCTGACCACAATTGACGAGAAGGGCGAGATCAACGTAGCCGGGATGCGCGAACTCTTCGGCACGACCCGCAAATACGCCATCCCCATACTGGAGTATCTGGATCAGCACAAGATCACGCGCAGGGTCGGCGATGTGCGTGTGCGTTGGTAGCCCTATGCTATAATGTCCAGGCCAATCTATCACTTGCAGGAGTACAAAGCATGAGTGACAACACCGGGAGCGCTAGTGCTCCTGCTGCCGAAACGAGCGAGCCGAAGAGCCTGGAGTGGGCTCTCATACTGGGATCATCTTCAGGTTTTGGGGCCGCCACCTCCATTGCCCTCGCCGAGCAGGCAGGCCTCAATGTCTGCGGCGTCCACCTGCGTCGCCCAACCGATCAGGATATGTTCGAGGAAGTCAAGTCGCGTATCGAAGCGGCGGGAACTCAAATACATCCCCTTCAACATGAACGCCGCCAATCCCGACCGCCGGAAGGATGCCCTCGACAAGATGGCCGAAGCAATGGACGGCTCAGGCTTCCGGGTGCTTCTCCACTCCCTCGCCTTCGGCACCCTCAAACCCTTCGTAACTCCCAACCCCGAAGACTCAATCCAGCAGCCCAGCATGGACATGACCCTCGATGTGATGGCCCATTCCCTCGTCTACTGGGTACAAGATGCCCTTCAACGAGGTATGTTGGGGCGAGGCAGCCGCATATTTGCGATGACCTCCGCAGGATCGCACCGCATCGTTCCCAACTACGGAGCGGTGTCAGCGGCCAAGGCCTCACTTGAATCGCACATTCGCCAGCTTGCCGCCGAACTTGCACCACGCGGCATAACCGCCAATGCAATCATGGCGGGCGTCACCGACACCCCCGCGCTCCGCCGCATACCTGGCAATGAACGACTCGTGGAGGGCGCTTTGGCCCGCAATCCCTCCGGCAAACTCACCCTTCCGACCGATATAGCCAACTTTATCGCCCTCCTCGCCAGGCCAGGCTCAGGGGCCGATTGGCTAACCGGCAACGTAATTAACGTTGACGGTGGCGAAGACATAATGGGCTAGTCCGTTGACACCACTGGCACGATCCGATACACTAGTTACAGCAGTGCCCTGACTGTTAGGCTGCCATGCCTCAGTAGAGAGGTCAAAAATAAAGATGAGCAAGACGGCATATTCCAAAACACGGCCCCCATCTCGGCCAGCACCTGCTCGTCCTAGTCAAGTTGACGATTACGACGATGTACAGGAACCCATACGACCTCGATCCCAACGCAAGCAATACGACGAGGAATACAATGAGAAATACAATGAGGAAAACGAGGATTACGAGGATTACGACGGCTACTACGCGGACGATGAGGAAGTTGCCGTAGTCTCCATAAACCGGCGCGCTGTCGCGCTCTCAGTGTCAGCTATACTCGTGGTCGCGATCTTTGGCGTAGCAATCTGGCTCCTGATGTCCAGGAATAGCGTCCAGCAACCTGCGGAGGGCCGCCTGACAGATATCCCAACCATAACGGGCTTCAACCCGGCCACCGCAAGCGAGGCCCAGGCCCCCAATAAAGGCTCTCCCGCACCTGATTTTGAGTGGCCTGAGAACGGATCTAGCGTGTCGCTCTCCTCCTATCGAGGCGATAAGCCCGTTTTCGTGAATTTCTGGGCCACATGGTGCCCTCCCTGCAAGGCGGAAATGCCCGAAATAGAGAACATATATAACACGCATAGGAACGACCTGGAGATTATCGGCGTCTCCATGGGCCCCCGAGACTGGCCCCAGTTGGTCCTCGACTTCGTCAATAAGACTACGTACAGTTGGAAGTTTATCCATGATGGCGATTATGGCATTGCCACACGCTACCAGGTGGTGAGCATCCCAAGCTCGTTCTTCATTGACAAGAACGGCGTCATCCAGGCCATCCACGTCGGTCAAATGGACCAGAGCATGATGGAGAGCTACTTACAACAGATTCAGTAGTCCTTATTAGTCTTTTTCCCTAGCTCGCGACAGATCAGGAGGTAATCACTTCTAATGAGTCAGCTTCCAAAGCGGAGGCCACCCGCAGGTCAGGGTCAGAACCGATCCCAAAGTCAGCGGAGGTCAGACCCCTACGCCGAATACCCACCACCTAGCAGACGTTCCGCTGGGCCGCCACCGCCCGGTGGCCGGTATTATCAGCAGAGGCCAAGAGCGGTCTACCCCCAGCGCGACCCCTTTCCCTACATCCTGGGTGGCCTAATCGGCGCGATGTTGGTCGGCCTGATGTTGGTCATCTTCCTTTTGATCAACAATAACAACGGCACCACCGCAGTACAGAACCGAGCCACCACTGGCAACACTACCACAACTGACCAGACCACAGGTGAGACCACAGATGACACACCACCGCGCATGTCGATGGACGACTTCAAGGCGCTCTACGACGACCCCGCAAAGCGCCCCATGATCATTGATGTGCGCCCATCTGATGCCTATAATGAGGGTCACATTGCGGGCGCGGTTTCCATGCCAGAAGACGATATCGACATTCTGCTCGATAAGATCCCCAAGGATTCACTCGTCATCGCGTACTGTCAATGACCGGCCGAAAATGAAAGCGCCCGTGTGGCGCAAAAGCTACATGAAGAATATAATTACAGCTACGACAATCTGAAGGTGCTCCTCGGTGGTTGGACTGCGTGGAAAGATCAGAATACAAACAACCCGACAGGCTATCCAATCGAAACGGGTGGATCAACCGCCCCCACTACACCTCCTAAGGTGGTCATCACACCCAGCACTGTGATCACTCCATAATCACAGCGTCAAAACATCTATTCAAGTATGGGCGGGCCTAAACCCGCCCATACATGTGCAATCTCAAGCGTAACTGGAGTTCCTATACCACAGTGGATAACCAGCCAAGAGAACACAAACCGGTACGGCATATCAGGCCTGACCATAAAGGGGATCACCACGACCAACAATCTCGGCGTGCAAATATCGCAAAGCACGATCCTTTCCCCTATATGATTAGTGGCCTCATCACCGCCGCTGTGCTCGGCCTGGTCCTCGTCGCCTGGCTCCTCATCTCACCGGGTAGCACCGGCCTTCCCCTAGCACCCGCTCCAACCGCATTCGCGAACGCCCCATTCGATTTTCCTACTTCCGCGATCCCGATCCCTGCCGGCGCCGCAGCGCCGGGCGATGTGCCGACCCTTGAGGTTCCAACCCAGGATATCGCTCTCCCGCCTCCCGAACCCACCGGCTCACCTCCCCCCGCCGACGACCCGCCACGTATCGCCCTCGGTGACTTCAAGGCCCTCTACGACGACCCGTCAAGTCGACCCCTGATTCTTGACACTCGCAATGAGCAAGCATACTCGGAAGGCCATATACCGGGTGCGGTACTTTTCCCCGCTTCTGACGTGGTAAGCAATGTTGTCACGCTTCCCAAAGACAGGCTGATCGTTGCCTACTGCCAATGACCGGAGGAACACACCAGCGCCAGTGTGGCGCGGCAGTTGAAAGAGCAGTTCGGCTTCAGCTATGGCTACGTGAAGGTCCTGCTTGGCGGCTGGGATGCCTGGGCCACAAAGAATTCGCAGGACCCCGCCGGATACCCTATCGCTACAGGTGATAAATAGACGCTATCCCATAATCAAGCTCTGGTGGCCCGTTTATGGGCTGCAACTCGCCCACTAATATCCAATTGGTTAGCGTAACGAATAGACAGGTGGCAACTGCCACACCCTTTCAGCATATTCTCCGGGCGGCAATCCCGCCTCCGCTGCCACGCTACCTGTGTAGGCTCGCACCGCCTCCGGCATAGCCTCAGCACTCCCAAACAACATCTCCAATTGCGATTTGTATCGGGCTATCGCCGCGATCTTGACCCCTATCAGGTCCGAGATTTGCGTAACGCGGGGTTGAGCCGTCAAATCTAGCTCACGAAGCCTTGAGAGCAAGGCTCCCTCACGCGCCGCATAAGGGTAATCTTCATAGTAGAGCACTCCGAAGCGCGGTCCAAGCCTGCGCGCCGCCAGGTACACAAGTTGGTGATCAACGTGCCGCCCGACCCCCAACGGTGCAAATACGCGCACTCGGCCCCTGCTACCTATCCGTTCCTGTTCGCGGCTCGCGACCTCTCTCACTCTCGCCACTACTTCCGCAATCACGTGCGATCGTTCCCAGGTGGCGGGAAGGTCGAAAAGTTCTTGGTCGGAAGTATACAGATAGCGGCCATCCTGCCCACGCCTGTATGGCCCATCGCGCAGGTCAAGCCACACGCGTTCGAGGCCAAGCAATCGCATCGCCGCCTCCTCTTCGCGCCGCCGCACAGCGTTGATCGACTGCACGTCCATCCCGGCTGCGCGCTGCCATTGCTCATGCATCCCCTCGGCAAACTCAGAAAGAGGCACGCCGGCCTGGTGCGGTGCAGCAAACAGGGCGATCCCAACCCCATGTGCTCCCATCCGCGACAGGCGGGCAGCTATTCCCCCGCAGGACAGAGCGATATCGTCAAAGTGCGGGGACAAAAAGAGTGTGAGTGAAACCGGCTCCATATCTGGCCCAAAACATGCTATAGGAGAACCCGAATGCGTTATTATATCAGATAGCATGCTCTACTTATCGACAGTCATAGGCAAGCGAATAGCGGTCAAGAGCGGCGACACTGTAGCGCGCTTGCGCGACCTGGTGGCCGACCTGGAACCGTCTCCAGTCATAGGCGAGCCTTCAGAAGAGCGCCAGCCAACCTTGCGGATCAAAGGGCTGGTTGCGCGCACCGCAAGGCGTCGCCAGCCATTCTTCGTGCCTGCTTCCCTTATCGAAACTCTCGGTGAAAACGGGGTGCGTTTGCGCTCGTCCCAGCTCGACCTCCAGCCCTTCGAGCGCCGCGACGCAGAGGTGCTCCTGACCCGCGATCTATGGGACAAGCAGGTAATCGACCTTACCAGCAGACGTGTCGTGCGGGTCAACGATATTCTGCTGGACAGCAACGCCCCTTCATCCCATGACGAGGCTGCGATCTGGTACGTTTCAGGCGTGGACGTTGGGCTGGGTGCGCTACTTCGGCGGGTTAAGTTGACCGGACCTCTCGAAGCGCTAACGCACAAGCACCTGGACGCCCAGGTGCTCGCATGGTCCGGCATAGACCTTTTCAGCAGTAATATGCCGGAGAACTTTCACGTTCAACACGAAAAGCTGGCGACCCTCCACCCCGTCGAGATCGCACGCATCACAAACTCCCTAAGCTACCACCAGGGCGCGGAGATCATTGCCTCACTGGACGATACCCTTGCTGCCGATACTTTAGAGGAGATCACTGCCCAGCGACAGACCGATATTGTCGAAGAGATCCCGGATGAGATGGCAGCCGACATTATCGAGGAAATGGCCCCCGATGACGCCACCGATTTGCTGGCCGAGCTACCTGAAGAGAAAGCCAGCGCCCTCCTCGATGAGATGGAGGACGAGCGCGCTGAAGATGTTCGCCAGCTAATGCGCTACCCGGATCATACAGCGGGCAGGGCAATGACTACCGACTTCGTGCGCGTGCAGCCGACCATGACTGTGCAACAGGTCATTAAGGCCAACCGGTCACGTTTCCTTGCTTCTGACCTTATCTACTACATGTATGTGACGGCTTCTGAGAAAGACGACACGCTGATCGGTGTGATCACCGTACGCGACTTGCTGGTCGAAAGCCGCGATGCCCGCGTGAGCCACTTCATGCTGACCGATTTCTTGGCGGTGCGTCCGGGCGAACACGAACGCGAAGTCGCCCGCAAAATGGCCGAATACAACCTGCTTGCACTTCCTGTCGTGGACCGCAATGGCATTCTCCTCGGCGTAGTCACGATAGACGATGCGCTCAATTCCCTCCTCCCCGAAGGCTGGAAGAAGCGGTTGCCGAGGATCTTCAGCTAGTGCACATCAAGCATCGTTACCGCCCTGGCGTGGCAAACCAGCCAAGCGAGGGAAGGGGCGTTCCATGGACTGAGCGTGTCATAGGGCGGCTGTTGTCGCCGTTGCGCAGGCTGCGACGGTTGCCCTTCTGGATGTACCTCGCTGTGCTGGGTCCGGGAGTTGTGTCGGCGGCGGCGGGCAACGACGCCGGAGGCATAGCCACCTACGCACAGGTCGGCGCGGGCTATGGATACTCTCTCCTGTGGGCCATGCTGATCGTCACAGTTGGGCTCGTCCTTGTGCAGGAGATGTGCGCCCGTATGGGGGCCGTCACGGGCAAGGGACTGTCCGACCTCATCCGCGAAGAATTCGGCGCTGGCCGGGCCTTGCTTGTCATCGCGGTGCTTCTCATCGCCAACACCGGCATCACGATCTCGGAGTTCGTCGGGATTGCCGCCGCTGCGGGCCTGTTCGGAATTCCGGGCTGGATCGCGGTGCCTCCGATCGCCCTCCTGGTGTGGTGGTTGATCACCAACGGTTCATACAGGGCGGTTGAACGTATCTTCATCCTCCTTTCGCTCGTCTTCGTCACCTATGTAGTAGCAGCGTTCCTAGCAAAGCCTGACTGGGGACAGGTCGGTGTATCGTTCTTTACTCCCAATATACAGTTCGAGCCAGGCGCTTTGCAGGCATTGGTAGCGCTCATCGGGACCACGATCACGCCCTATATGCAGCTATTCGTGCAGGCGTCGGTGGTGGAGAAGGGCGTCACTCCACGAGACTACAAGTACACGCGTTTCGATACTGTCATAGGCGTGCTAATGTCGAATGCGGTCTCGATCTTCATAATCATAGCCACTGCCGCCACTCTCCATATTGCAGGCATCACCAACGTAAAGAGCGCCGACGATGCGGCAAAAGCTCTTGAGCCGGTGGCGGGACAGGGCGCGGCGCTCTTGTTCGCCATAGGGCTGTTCGGCGCTTCTATGCTGGCCGCAGGTGTCCTTCCGTTAGCCACTGCCTTCTCGGTAACTGAAGCTCTCGGGTTCGAGAAGGGAGTGAGCCTCTCTTTCAGGGAAGCGCCCGTCTTTATAGGGATGTTCTCAGTCCTCCTCGCAATCGGCGCCCTGGTAGCCATCATTCCCGGATTGCCCCTATTCCCCGTCCTGATCGCGGTCCAGATTCTGAACGGTGTGCTACTACCGATATTGTTGGTCTTCATAGTCAGGTTAGCGGCAAACAAAGAGTTGATGGGCAAGTACGCCATTGGTCCTGTGTACCGTACTCTGGCATGGGCCACTGTAGTCGTGATCACTATCGCTGTTCTTCTCCTGTTTGTCACCACCCTATTCTAGCTAGAACACCAGAATAATAAGTTATCCCGGCGCGTAGTTACTCTGTTTGAAAGCCGACAAGATACCAAATGGATGTGTACGGTGGTCAAGTGGGTTATCGAGTTTTGAGCGGGTGCCTTGAAGGTGGCTAGACTGGCCCTCATTAACTATAAGGCAGTACTTGAACAAAACTGGGCAGGTTTTGGAGTGTACTTTCGGGTGATTCTTTGTGCCCAGCGTGGAACGCGAATTTGCAGGCTGTGATGGCGGGTTGTGGTCGATTCTACACTCTGGATAGAACTGTGAGTAACAAAACGACTGTATCCATATTCACAGGAGTACATGCTTATCAGCCAATTAGCTAGTTAGCCAAATCAACATATATCCTTGAGAGTACCTGGAACACCGCAGGGCACTCCTGGTTCGATTGAGCCCCGAATCCTGGCCGCCTTCTTCATAAGACTGCAACCAAGTGAACCGATCTCTTACTATTTGGTGGGCAGTAGAATAAGCAGTATACTGGCGCTTGGTGCGATCGGCCCTAATAAGGCGGCTAGGTTGATAGAGCAATAGTTACAGAATTCACCATGATGGAGGGGACATGAGCGGCAAGCAAGCAGGCGTAGATACGACCTCAGAAAACAGACTGCAAGAATTCAAACAATACCGCCTGCGTATGAACGAGCAAATCCAGGGGGCCGAGCACCTGGGTATCAACCGTTTCTTTAACCTCGACACAGTGGCATACCACGATGGCGCTCTGCCTGGGCGCACCAAAGAGCTTCTGGGGCTTGTGGCCTCGACTGTGCTCCGGTGCGATGACTGCGTGGATTACCATCTGATTCAGTGTATAGAGGCGGGCTACAGCCACGCCGAGCTTACCGATGCTTTGAATGTGGCCCTGGTGGTGGGCGGTAGCATCGTCATTCCACACCTGCGGCATGCTATGGAGACTATCGACTTGATTAGAGCCGAGGGAGCAATGAACAAATGAAATGCCTCCTCGTCCTTGCACTACTAAGTATTTTGATTTCGATAGTTGACGTTGCGACTGCCCCAACCGCACACGCCCAAACACCTGTCTTTACCCAGGCACCGCCTGCGCAGTCCTCTGATGAGCCGCGCCAGGAAACATTGGAGGCACGTGTTCTCACTGCTTCGCCTCCCACACCATGCCAGCAAGGCTCGGAAGACTCTGAGACTTCGCTGTCCGGAGTAGTCCAGAAATGCCAGAACCTGGAACTGCTGGTTACCGACGGAAGCATTAAGGGCCAGCGCATACAGATCGATCAGGGACAGATACCCGTTGCGGGCAACGTGGACATTGCCTACAAGCCAGGCGACCGAGTGTATGTGGACTGGATAAGCGGCGGGGGCCAGCCAAGCGAATTCTATGTCACCGACTTCATACGCACTGATGGCCTTCTGATCCTCGCCGCACTGTTCGTCATCCTTGCCATCATTTTCGGTGGCTTGCGCGGACTTTCGTCGCTGATCGGGCTGGCGATCAGCTTCGCGATCATCTTCTTCTTCGTACTGCCCAGAATCATTGCGGGCGACGACCCCGTCTTCATAAGCGTGATCGGAGCCCTTGTGATCATGATCATCACCCTTTATCTCTCGCACGGTCTCAGCATCAAGACCACGGCGGCCTTACTTGGAACCTCCATCAGTCTTGTTCTGACCGGGCTGCTCGCCTGGGGCGCTGTTGAAGTGGTCCGGCTTTCAGGCTTTGGCTCGGAGGAGGCTACTTACGTGCAAATCGCACAGGGAGGCTCGATCAACCTGCGCGGCCTTCTTCTTGGAGGCATCATAATCGGGGCATTAGGTGTGTTGGACGACATCACCATCAGCCAGTCGGCTGCTGTATTCGAAATGAAGCGCGTCGATCCAGGGCTTGGTTGGCGACGCCTCTTTTCTCATGCGGTGAACATAGGGCGCGACCACATAGCCGCTACCACAAACACACTCGTCCTCGCCTATGCAGGTGCTTCGCTACCTCTGCTGATACTGTTCGTCAGTGGAGCCGCATCCTGGACCAGAGTAATCAATATGGAGGTCGTAGCCGAAGAAGTGGTCCGCACCCTTGTTGGAACCATAGGGCTGATGGCATCGGTCCCACTCACGACCGCGTTGGCGGCGGTGCTGGCTGTCCGCTATCCGCCCGCTCCATTCCAAGGAAGCCAGCCGGTTCACGTGCACAGCCACCACCACTGATTTGACCATCTCACGCAACAGTACTAAGGAGGACCAGGAATATTTGGTGCTACGCAGCCCTTGTTTCCATACACATCACTCCTATATACTCACTTGTAGGTGCACTAATCAACAATAACTATGAGTACTACCCAACAAGCTCGCCAATATCAACTGTCTCCAGAGAATAGTGCGGAGCCTGCCGAGCCTCAGCCTGCACGCGAGCAGTTAGCGTCCAGGAGCGCGCCAACTCAACAGGTCGCCCTTTTGGAAGCGATCGTCGGTATTTCGCGAAAAGTGGCGGAAGGCTCGGACGAGGAGGCCATATTTCAGAGCGTGGTCGAAGAGGCTCAGAAGACACTCTTGGCCGACCGGGTCTTGATCGCGTTGGCCCTGCAAGGTGAGCCTAGTCTGAATGTAGTAGCGCATTACGGTTTCCCAGCCGATCAGGCACGACACTTCGACAATGATAAGTTGCACTTTAGCGACTACCCGTTTCTTCGTCGCGTCTTTGAGGTTGGGCAAGCGGTGGTGGTCGCAGACACAGAGTCGCCCAACGCTGAAGTCGGGTTACTTCTGAAGAAGCACGCTATCCGGTCCTTCTACATTTCTCCTCTCAAATATGGCGACAACTTCATGGGAGTGCTTGCGGTTGGTTACACCACAAGACCTCACCAGTGGACACCTGACGAGATCGATTGGCTTACTGCTCTTTCTGACCAGGCAGCAGTAGCCCTAACCCTGCGCCGCAACCTGCAGGAGCAATCGCGCAGCCTGGCGGTACGTGAAGCGCTCCATACGGCAAGTAGGCGTTTGCAATCGTCCCCCGATATAGAGACTGTGATTGAAGCTACCTTGCAGGGCGTGGCTCAAGTGGTGCCAAGCGTGGGCACCTCCATTCACCTGCTAAGTGACGACGGCAAGACGGCTAGCGTCGCTGGCGTCTGGGGGTACAAAGAGAACGCCCTGAAATCCAATGCGGTAATCGGATACACCTACTCGGTGAACAACAGCCCCCTCAACAGCCGGACATTGTTAGATCACGAAGCCTTCTTCCTACATGATTTCCAGAAAGAGGCCGAAAAGTGGTCGAATGCCGACATGCCGACACTCAGGGCATGGATGAGCGTGCCCCTGATCGCCAATAACAGGTGCCTGGGCAAGATCACGGTAGATCACGACCTGCCCGGCGTCTACGGCCCTGAGGAACTTGCAATCGTGCAGACCTTCGCCGCCCATGCCGCCGTTGCCATAGAGCGCGCCCGCCTCTATTCGGAGACCAACGATAAAGCAGCACAATTCGCGTCCCTCGCCCGCAGCGCACGTATCCTTGCAAGCGACCTTGACCTTACTGTCGTCCTGCAAGCAGTAGTGGACAATGCGCGCTCTCTTACAGGCGCGGAAGCCTCCCTGATGCTCCATAAATCGCAGACCGACACTCTCACACCCTTTGGACTCTCCCGGATTAAGCCTCAGCATGAAGCTACAGAAGATCCCCTCACCGCATCTATCGAAACAAGATTATGTGCGGAGGCGCTTCACCAACAGAAAGTAATCGTAGACCAGGATCTGTTGCATGAGGCGGATGTGAGCGGTCATAGGGGCTTGCGTGTCCGCACCGTGGTCATCTTGCCCTTGAGCGTGGGCGAGGACCGCCTGGGCATTCTGAGGATTGCGTGGCCCCAACCTGACCGTGCTGACGAGGAATGCGTGGCTCTTTGCACCGCTTTCGCCGACCAGGCCGCATTGGCCATACACAACGCCCGCCAGCACAACGAGATGGTGCGACGCGAAGAGGAACGCACAATGCTTTTGCGCCAGCTCTTGACCGCGCAGGAGAACGAACGCAAGAGAATCGCTATCGAGTTGCATGATGGCCCGCTTCAATCGCTTGGCGTAGGACTCGTCAATGCCGATTCCCTGCGAAAGAAGATGGAGTCGGGGCTTCCTGTGTCACCGTCCGACGTTGACGAACTGCGGCGCTACTTTGCTTCCGTGGTAAACGAAATTCGCGGCCTCATGGCCGATTTGCGTCCCGAAGTTCTTGATTCCTACGGGCTACGGGCGGGCCTTGAGGCCCACTGCCGGCGGCTGAGGGAAAGCTGCCCATTCGAGATACACATGCTCTACCACTTGCGCGAGCGCCCGCCTACGTACATTGAGGTGCTGGTCTACAGGCTGGTACAGGAGGCACTCAACAATGTACGCAAGCATGCCAACGCCACCCGGACCACCATTTTGATACGTGCAGACAAGGTTAGGTCATCTTTGGTTGTGCAGGTTGCAGACGACGGCAAAGGCTTCGATCCGTCTGTGCTGCCCAACAGACGTGATGGGTTCGGCCTCGGGATCAAGAGTATGCTGGAGCGCACGCAAAGCGCCGGTGGCACAATGGAGATCGACAGCGCCCATGGCATGGGCACGACAGTGACTTTCGAATTGCCTGTGCCCGGATGACACGTCCGGCAAACAGAAAGGCGACAACCCGCGTAGGTCGTCGCCCGTAGCCTTTGATAGGAGTAAGCGGCCCGGTACTGCTCTCCACCGCACCCGCCCAGGCAGGAGGAGAGCAGCACCGTTTCCGATATTTCCAGTCTACATCCCCTTGTTTATGCCGTAGTTAATGAACTGTTAAGGGTGTTAACGTGATGAGTGGTGGGCCAATGGCCCACCACTCATAATTGCTCATTCGCGCACGACACTCAATACTTCGATACGTTGATCTCGTCCATTTTACCGGTGACCAGGAAGATTACCCGCTCGCAGATATTAGTCACACGGTCGGCAATTCGTTCGAGGTTGTGGGCGACCCACAACAAATGCGTGGCGCGATTAATCGTGCCTGGGTCGGCCATCATGAAGGTCAACAACTCCCGGTACACTTGCTCGTACAAGTTATCGATCTGATCGTCTTCCTCGGCGATTGCGCGTGCCATCTCAGCATCTCGCCGCACATATGCGTCCATGCTCCTGCGTAGCATAGACCGCGACATTTCGTCCATGCGGGGGATATCCACCAGTGGCTTCAGGGGCGGCTCGTCCCCGATCATGATCGTGACCTTGGCGATCCCTTCGGCGTGGTCACCCATCCGCTCCAGGTCGGTGATGATATTGAGCACAGCCGCTATCACCCGTAGGTCCGAGGCAATAGGCTGCTGTCGAGCAATCAACAACAGACACTGGTCCTCAATCCCGAACCGCTGCTGGTTGATCTTGAAGTCATCATCGATGACTTCCTGGGCCAGGACTACATCTCTCGTTTTCAGAGCAATAATTGACCGTTGAATCGCCTTTTCGACCATGCTGGCCATAACGAGCAGACTATCCTGCACGGCCTGAAGTTCCTGGTGAAATAACTCTCTGGGCATGCTCCCTCCTGTTACCCGATACGCCCGGTAATATACTCTTCTGTCCGCTGTTCCTTCGGCGACGTGAAGACGTCGCGCGTGGTTCCCACTTCAATCAATTCACCCGCTTTATCCGGCATCATCATCATTACAGCAGTATAGTCCGACACACGTGCGGCCTGCTGCATGTTGTGCGTTACTATGATGATTGTAAGCGAGTTCTTCAGCTCCTGCATCAGGTCTTCAATCTTCAATGTTGACACGGGATCAAGCGCCGAAGCAGGCTCGTCCATCAACAGTACCTCAGGCTCCACCGCTAGGGCCCGTGCGATGCAGAGTCGCTGCTGTTGTCCACCTGAGAGGGAAGTGCCGGGCAATTGCAGCTTGTCCTTCACCTCGTCCCACAATGCTGCTCTTTTCAGCGCAAGCTCCACCTTTTCCTGAAGTGACGAACCGCGCTTGCTTCCCGCTATGAGCATGCCAATCGCCACATTATCAAATATGCTCTTAGTCACCAGTGGATTTGGCCGCTGAAACACCATACCTATCGTGCGACGAACGTCCCCCACATCCGACTTGTAGAGATCAATACCGTCGAGCAGGATTTGCCCGGTGAGATAGGCACCAAGCAACGTCTCATGTATCCTGTTGATCGAGCGCAGAAGCGTGGACTTCCCGGATCCCGAAGGGCCAATCAGCGACATGATCGTGTTGGCAGGCACTTCCAGGTTCGCGCCCCGCACCGCGAGGAACTTGCCATAATACACGTTTACATCGCGAACGCTGATCTCGCCTCGTCTGCCGAGTTGCCGGTCCGCCTCTATGGCAGCCCTACTCGTCACTTGTGTTCCTGTAGCCATCCTCTATCTTACCTCTCTGGTTCTCCGCATAGGACTCGTGCCAATATTTCGCTACCTGTCGCTCGCCACTTCCTATCCAAACCTGCCCGTTATGAAGTCCTCAGTTTCCTTCCGTGAGGGCGTCACAAACATCTTGGTGGTAGCATCGAACTCGACAATACGCCCACTAAGGAAGAACGCGCAGTACTCCGACACGCGGGCTGCCTGCTGCAAGTTGTGGGTCACGATCACTATTGTGTAGTTCTCTTTCAGAGACACCATCAAATCCTCGATCTTCCCGGTAGATATAGGATCGAGCGCCGAAGCAGGTTCGTCCATCAACAGCACAGCAGGTCGTAATGCAATCGCACGTGCGATGCACAGACGCTGCTGCTGCCCACCCGACAAGGCAAACGCCGATTTCTTCAGTTTGTCTTTCGCCTCGTCCCAAAGAGCGGCTTCTCGCAAGCACTTCTCTACCCTGTCCGCGATCTCGTTTCGGGGATATTTATGAACGCGCATAGCGTATGCAACGTTCTCAAAAATAGATTTAGGGAACGGATTGGGCCTCTGGAAGACCATTCCCACCCGCAGTCTCAAGCGCACCACATCCATCTCTTTGGCAAGCACATCCTGCCCATCGAGCAAGATGCGCCCCTCGGATCGGGCGGTAGGCACCACATCATTCAACCGATTGATGCATCTCAGGAATGTAGTTTTCCCAGAACCCGAAGGGCCAATCAACGCTGTGACCTGGTGTTCTCTTATATCGAGATTGATGTTGTCCAGCACTTGTTTTGGCCCGTAAAAGAAGTTCAGTTGCTGCGACTGCAACTTGATCCTGGCGCTAGGATCGGCTTCGAATACAGGCTGCAATCCTGTAAGCAGTCCGTGTGTCCTATCCCCCGACATTTCCTGTGTGCTCATTGGACTTCTGCCGTTCTGACTGATTGTTGTGGTCATACTCTCTCCCTTCCCGTCCCTTTATTGTATCTTGACGCCCCTGCCGCGTGTAGCTATCCGCAACAGCAGTGCCCCAAGCGCCACGCCGATAACAAGCACGAAGGCCGCGCCATACGCCTGGGCGTGCCAGGTTTCATACGGCCCGCGTGCGTATTTCAAGATTCGGAGCGTCAGTTCATCGGTCGGCTTGAATATATCGGTTTGCACAAACTCGTTGCCCAGCGCCGTCAGAATCAGCGGCGCGGTCTCGCCGGCCACGCGGGCTACAGCCAGCACCCCACCTGTGATCACACCGGCGCGGGCGGCAGGCAATACCAGGCCGAGTATCACGCGCCAGGTTGGCAGGCCAAGCGCAAGCCCTGCTTCCCGTATGCTTCCGGGCACCAGCCTCATAACGTCCTCAGACGTGCGGGCGATGATCGGCACCATAATAATCGCGAGCGCCACACCTCCTGCAAACGCCGAGAATTGGCCCATTGGCTTCACCAGCATCAAGTATACGAACAGGCCCACGATAATGGAAGGGATCCCAACGAAGGTGTTCACTCCCATACGTGCTATGGCCGAGAAGACACTGTTGCCGGAGGCAATTTCGCTCAGATAGATACCGATAAGTATACCCACCGGCACCCCTAATAGGGAAGCGATTGACACAATTGTCAACGTCCCGGTGATCGAGGCCACGATGCCGCCACCTTCCTCACCTACGGCGGGCGCTTCCTGGGTGAAGAAATCCCAGTTAAGGGTGCCCACGCCTTGCACCAGGAGAAATATCAACAGGTACAGCAGAAGGCCGAGCGCCAGCAGCGTGCAAAGGCCCGTGAAAATATGGACCGCCGTGCCGGTGATCTTACGGCGGGTGGATGCATTCGATGCAGAGCGAAGGCTCGTGCGAGGGCCGGTCATTTGTGCTGTGCTCATATCTCTGGTCTCAACTCCTGACTTTCCACCTGATCCCGTCCAGATTACCATGCGCTCATCATGCCCGTCGCATGGTTCGGTTCATGCGCTGCAACAAGTAATACGCACCGATGTTCACCAACGCTGTAATGATAAAGAGAAGCAGCCCAGCCTCGACGAGAGCAGACCGGTAAAGGTCGTTCGATACTTCACCAAACTCGTTCGCGATTACGCTGGCCAGCGTGTAGCCCTGGTCGAATACCGTCTTGGGGAAATTATGCCCACCACCGATTGTCATAGCCACCGCGATTGTTTCGCCCAGAGCGCGCCCCAGCGATAAGATAATCGCCCCAAAAATGCCACCGCGAGCATATGGTATCACCGCCTGCCGCAACACTTCCCATCTTGTAGCACCAAGTGCCAGCATCGCCTCGCGCTGGCTGTCAGGTACCAACAAAAGCGCCTCTCTTGACAGCGACAATATGAGCGGCAAGAGCATGATAGACAGAATCAGTGAGGCGGCGAGGATGCCGGGACCGTACGCAGGCCCTTGAAAGATCGGCAAGGCTCCGAACGTATCGCGCAGCCACGGCTCGACGGTTTGTTGCAGCCAGGGCACCATTACCAGCAAGCCCCACAACCCGTACACCACGCTTGGAATGTATGCGAGCAACTCGATCAGGAATGACACCGGCTCGCGCAGCCAGCGTGGAGCGTAATCCACCAGATATACGGCACCGGACAGCCCCACCGTGCTGGCGATAATCATTGCGATGGCCGCTACTATAAGCGTATCAATAATAAAAGGAGCCGCCCCGAACTCGTTCTCCGGAGGGTTCCACGTAGATTGAGTGAAGAAATTCAAACCGGCATGCTGTATCATCGGGATCGACTGCAGAATCAACACGATTCCGATCCCGGCCAGAATAGCCAGGAATATCCACACTGCCAGCCGCACCAAACCCTCAAAGACGCGGTCTCCGCGATTGCGCGTCGGTTCGGGTTGTACGACGGCCGAGGCCCCTGCCGTGTCTATTTCTGTCGCGCGCTCCATACCTATAGCGGGCGAGCCTTCAAGGCGAGGCGTGAAGGGGGCATCCGGCTCTTCTTCGGACTTCTCTTTTATGATTTCACTCATATGAACACTCGAAAGCCCGGCAGGGACACTGGACTTGTCCCTGCCGGGCATAGAGAAATTATCGGTCTACTGAGGGAAGCAAGGCTCTTCCGATCCGCACGTCATGTGGCGAATCTTGTCCTCCACGCGGAGCACTATTGCCGCAGGCAGAGGAGCGTATCCGAGAGCGTCGGAGTAGTGCTGCCCATCGTGCGCGCACCACCAGAGGAAGTAGGCCAGTATCTTGCCCTTGTTGGGGTCCTGCGACTGGTCAGCATACACCAACAGCCATGTAGTGGCCGCGATGGGATAGCTGTTGGCTCCAGGTGCATTTGTGACGCTGTAGCGCAGGTCTGCCGGGATCGATGTGTCGATCAGGTTCTGAGCCGCAGCCGACACGTTGTCTCCGGTAGCGTCAACAAAGTTGCCTGCTGCATTCTTCAGCAGCGCGTACTGGACACTGTTCTGTCGGGCGTAGGAAACCTCGATATAGCCTATCGCGCCCGACGATTGCTTAACCACCTGTGTCACTCCATCGTTACCCTGAGCTCCAATCCCACCCGGCCAGCTTACGGTCGTGTTGCTACCCACCTTGCTCTTCCAGTCAGCGCTGACCTTGTTTAGATAGTCGGTGAATGTGAAGGTAGTACCCGAGCCGTCAGAGCGGTGAACTACGGCGATGGGAAGATTGGGCAGAGATACCCCAGGATTGAGGGCAGCAATGGCCGAGTCGTTCCAGTTAGTGATATTCAGCAGAAAGATATTCGCGATAGTAGTGCCATCCAGCTTAAGTTGGGTCGTAACCCCAGGTAAGTTGTAAGCAAGTACTACGCCCCACATCGTGATCGGCACGTGCAGCGCCTTGGTCGGGCCGCCAGCCTGGCTAAACTGGTCGTCGGTCAGGAAAGCGTCTGTACCGGCAAAATCCACTGTCTTTGCAAGGTATTGTGTTCGACCGTTGCCGGAACCCGTGCCCTGGTAGTTGATCTTCACACCCGAATAGATCTGGTTGTACTCGTTCGCCCACTTCGACATTGTCGGAAGCACAGCGGTCGAGCCGGTGCCTGTGAGGTTGGCACTGCCATTGCCGCCGGGGTACGCAGGCTTGACAACCTGAGTAGCGTCCCACGCGAACTTGCCCAGCAAGCTGAGGAGCACATCGTTGGGAGCCGAGTTCTCAGGGTGCGACTCAAACACTGCGCGCTCGAAGTACTGGACCGTGTAGGTCTTGCCATCGGTGCTGCTCTTCTCCTGGAATTCATCCGAGATAGGGTAGCCCTGCTGCGCCAGGCCGCCGTGCAACTCCCAGTACGCCCGGAACTTACCACCTATGGTGTGGCCTGTCTCGTCAAACTTAAGCGGATTGTCGGTGCTCACCTTCTGCCCGGGCGCGCCGGCTTTGCCGTAGCGTTCCTTGTACTGCAATGTGCCAAGCAGGCTGAGGAGCACATCATATGGAGCCTGGTTCTCGTTGTGCGCCTCAAACACGGCGCGCTCGAAATACTGGGTCGGATAGGTCTTGCCGTTGACAGCGCTCACTTCATCGCGCTGCTCCGAGATAGGGTAGCCCTGCTGCGCCAGGCCACCGTTATTGTTCCAGTAGGTAAGGAACTTGCCGCAGATCTGCCGGTTGGTCTGGGTGAACGTCTGGCAATCGCTCTGCGCCGCCGCGCTTCCCGCCGAGTAGGCAGGCAAGACGGCGACCAACAGGCCAAGAATGGCCGCGAAATTCCAGACTGTGCTCAACTTTCGTTTGGGAGCACGCCTGGGTGCGCTATTAGCGTAATCCATCTGTATCATGGTGTATTACTCTCCTCCAAAATGAAACTGTTTCGGGCGGGTTTCATTGGGCGGGTTCGAGTTCTAACCTGTCGCTCCTGCAAGGAACGGGGTGACCTCTGCCGGTTCGTCTTCATCTGGCAGAGGATCAGACCTCACAAAACCCCAGGGCCGAGCGGCTATCGCTCCTCGGTTGGGGCTGGCCTGTAAGAAGTAAATTAGAGCAGTTGCCGTAGCGCGGTTTGTTGCCAGTGGTATCTCCTGCGTGTCACACATATGTAACAGATCGGAGAAATCCGGCTCGTGAGCTCCGGCGGTCAAAGGGTCACGAAAGTAGATCACTGTTTGCACTTCGTTGTCTTCGGTAAGTTCACCTAACTGCCTGTCCCCTCCCTTTGGACCCTCCGCTAGCAGGTGAACGTGCAAGCCCGTGCGCCTCTTAGGGAGTGCGCCCGTGCCACCGGTGGCAACGAGTCGGAAGCCCTGGAAGACCGTTCTGTTCTCGAACACAAATCCGGCCAGTTCTTCCTTCTTGTGATCGTGCGCTATCAGCGCAACCGTGAATCTATGACTCAAAGCTCTATGCTTGCTCTCCACCGAAGGCCGCAACCTGCCTGCGGCGCAACTTACGCTCACACTATTCTCAGTGTAGATTATCAGTGGGGGAGTTTATCAGGGGGTTAGCAGAATGTTAACAATTGCGCCCGACTTGTTAACAAAACCCCGCCCCGGATGGCTCACAACCATAATTCCAGGCCCGACTCGCAGCCGGTTGCCTGCATGAAGCTAGTGGTGGGGAAATGCCTCGTTACGCGCAAGGTAGAGTGAAGTAGAATGCCGCCCCCTGGCCCACCTCGCTCTGTACCCAAATCTGCCCGCCATGAGCTTGCACCACGTGCTTCGCGATAGCCAGACCCAACCCCGTACCGGCTTCCCGCTCTCGTGAGCCTGCGCGCGCCTTGTCCACTTTATAGAACCGCTCAAATATACGCGGCAGGTCATCTTCCGGTATGCCAACCCCGGTATCTATGACGCCGACAGCCAATCCGTCCTCGTGCCTGGCCGCACTCAGTGTAATACACCCGCCGGGGCCTGTGAACTTGATTGCGTTATGCAGCAGGTTGATCAGCACTTGCTCAATTCGCTCCCCATCAGCCAGCGCGAGCGGAAGGTCGTCCTCGATCTCGCACGTCATTTGCAATCCCGCACGTTCCATTTGCGTGCGCAAGCGACCTGCGGTACGTTTGAGCAGGTCGCCAAGCGGCACAGGACGCAAATTCAGTTGCACTTTTCCCGATTCAATACGCGAAAGCTCCAGCAATTCACGCACAAGCTGAGTAAGCCGATCAAGTTCTACGTCTATCCGCGAAATGAACTCCTTAGCCGCTGCTTTGTCCTCATCCACGGCAGTGCCGAGCGTCTCCACAAGCAGCTTGATGGACGTGATTGGCGTGCGGAGTTCATGGCTGATATTCGCCACGAAATCCCGCCGTGCGCGTTCCAGCCTCCTTAGCTCTGTCACATTCTGGAGCACAATCAGCCCCGTTGGCGCGCCTCCGTCGGGGCCTGGCACCTTGGTCACTACGGCCAATACCGTGTTCTTCCCTACATCTACCTCAAGGCTCTGCCAATCAAGGGGTTTGGTGAGCGTATTTTGAAGTGCGCTGTGCAGCTCGTGCTCATGCGTGGCTTCGATCAACGAGCGTCCTGCTGCTTCATTAGGGAGGATGTTGAACAGCCGGACCGCTGATGGATTCATGCTATCGATGCGTCCCGCCTCATCGGTCAGGATGATCCCATCGTGCATATGCTCCAGCACAGCCGCCATCCGGTTGCGCTCCTCTGTGCGCTCGCCGATCAGGTCGGTCAGGCGGTCGGCGGTGGCGTTCAATTCCCGGCCAAGGTCGCCTATCTCGTCACGCGATTGGATTCGCGCGCGGGCGGTAAGGTCGCCTCCCCCGAAGCGGTGGGCTACCCCGCGAAGATAGGTGAGAGGTCCCACAATGGAGCGCGACATCAGCACGCCAAGAAGCACAGCCAGCAAGCTCAGCGCCAGGGTTGTAACGCCAAGCCCTATCCACAACGTATTGCGCGCTTCTTCAACCGAAGTGAGCGGATACGCCACGCGCGCTAGGCCCACCACAAGTGATGGGTCGGCGGGGTCTTGTACTGTCACCGCCACATAGAGCAGTCGTTGCTGCACTGTATCGCTCTCGCGGCTTGCCGTCCCAATCCCGGCCCCACTGAGGGCGTCAATCACTTCGGGCCGGGTCGAAAGGTTCTCCTCCTGTCGAGGGTCGTCCGCCGAGTCGCCAAGCACCGTGCCGTCCGGGGCGATCAAGGTAACGCGCGTTCCAAAGAGGTCCCCCATGCGGTCGGCCAGCCCGTCAGTGTCGGTGATCGTGGCCGGAGCTAAAAAAAGTGGGGCAGCCGTAAAAGCCACCCCGCGAGCTTGATCAGCCAGGTCGCGCTGTAGAGCATCCTGCTCGCGCTGCTCAAAATCGCCCGCCAGCAGCAACGCAAGTAGCCCGCCCATCGCAAGAACAAGCCCTGCGTAGGTTAGCACGATGCGCGTCCAGGTGTGGGTGAACATCTCAGCGTGTAGCTACCGCCTGGTTGAACTTGTATCCAACTCCGTATACGGTCTGAATATACTCCGGCACATCGGGGTTGGGCTCCAGCTTCGCCCGCAGCCAGCGCACGTGCACGTCTACCGTTCGCGCGCCCCCCACAAAATCGTAACCCCACACCCTATCAAGCAACACCTCTCGTGAGAAGACCTGCAGGGGGTGCGAAGCCAGAAATGTTAGCAGGTCGAACTCCTTCGGCTTAAGAGATACATGCTGACCAAGCTTGGTAACTGTCCTTCGGGCTGTATCAACGACCAGATCACCTGATAAGAGCACTGGAGGAGGCGCTGGCTCCACGTGCGTTGCCTGGTGGTTGGGGCCCGCGCCGGAACCGGCACTGACCAGACCCGCCGGGGTGCCATCACCGCCATTGGCCCGCGCTGACAGTGCCATATCAACTTGCCCACCGTTTCCAGGCGTAGCCGCGATAGGTGCTAGCGCCGCTGCTTGCACTTGCAATATCTCGGCCCTACGCAGCATAGCTCGCACTCTAGCGAGTAGCTCGCGCAGACTGAACGGCTTGGTAAGATAATCGTCGGCTCCCAGTTCAAGGCCCAGCACCTTATCGATCTCTTCTTCCCGTGCCGAAAGCATCAGGATCGGCACAGTCAGTTGACGTCGTACCGCCCGGCACACGTCGAATCCGCTCATCCCCGGTAGCATAATATCCAGGATGAGGAGGTCAGGGCGCTCGTCGAATGCCAGGCGTAACGCTTCCGCTCCGTCCGCAGCTGTGAGCACCTGGAAACCCTCGCGCCTCAGGTTATATTCCAGCATATCGCGCAGAGTTTCCTCGTCGTCCACCACCAGGATTGTGTGCTGAGAAGTGGGTTGTGGGGTCACCATATCATCTTGTTCTATCTCTAGAGGGTTTTGACTCTCATTCTCGACCGTGTTCGCCATCACTATTCTGTACCTGCCCTTCGTGCTTGTCATGAAGTTGCACTTCGGCCATCGCCACGGGAAAAGCCCGTTCAGGCTCAGGCATTGGGGCGGGTATCATTTTGTCGAAATCTATCCACACGCGAGAGTCGTTGCGGCAATCATACTTACGGCAAACGTGCGGGCGCTTCGCATGGATGGTGCATGCTCTGGTCGCGCTATCGGAGTGTACACAATAGCCGTCAGAAGACTGCTTAATCCAGTACGGGTTCCCATAGTCCCAGCGCGCCACTCCCTCATCCAGGTCCTGCTTGGTCAAGAAGAAGCGGAACGAACAACAGCGGGCCTTACAAAGATGTATCCGGTTGTGGCAATCGATCTCCACATTCTCGGACTCTTCATACTTGTCGCCCATCTCGGCCAACCGCACGCGAGGCACGGGCGCTTCCTCGATTTCCTTTCGCGCCTCTTCCATCGGCCCCATCAGGTCATCCTTATCGATCAAGCCTTTGCGCATCAGCACGTTCACCAACGCCTGCAATACCGCCACAGCCTCCTGGCTCTGGTTCTGATTGACCATCAACATGATGTGGGCAAACTCAAGGCCGCGCTCGATCTCGGAGCGCGTTTCCGGGTGCATCAGTATGTCACCTTCAGGCGTGCCGGGGATCATGATCTCGCGCTCTCCAGGCTGGAAAGCACCAGATTCCTGAGACCAGGAAAATCTATCGTTGTCTTCTTGCTTATCCATCTTTGTTCAAAGCACCTTACCAAGCGCCAGTATGACACAAACCGGCCTTAGTTGCCAGCATTCGCACTATCCCACTGTTTTTCGTAGTGCTCCCGGTGGCGCTGCCCCTCCGGCCCGTTCTGATACCTGTCAATCACAGCCTGCTTGCCGGTCGCCTTGCCGATCTTAAGAAGCTCTGTTCCCGTCTTCGCGGGATCGTCCAATCTGGCCCTGATTGCTTCATTTATGATGGTGTCTCGATACAACTGCTCAAGCTTGTCTTTAGGGCTTGGCAAAGCATCTGTAAGGTCAACATCGCTATTCTGTAGCTCATACTTCACATCATAGGTCTTGACGTCGCTCTCGGCCTCTTCCTTCAACATGCTCTTGACGAACTCGTCCTTCGACATGGTCTTTGCACGTTCTGCCGAGGGCTTGGTATCTTTAGCGATCTTCGCATGGTTCATCTCATGCGCGAAAGCCAGCGCGAGGAACTGCGGTGTCCTGGTGGCGTCGAGGTTTACCGTATTTGTATCGGGATAATAGCCGATCCCCACATTGGGCTTCAAGTTGACCTTCACACTGTACTGCTGCCTGATCGCGAGAGCTTCTTGTCCGGTAGGCGCGCCGTTTAATATCCTCACGATCTCATCAAAGCTCTTGGTAGCAGGCGCTGTCCCCGCGTCGGCGGGCGCGGTGGTACCCTGTCGTTGCACGCTCACAGCTGCCTCAGAAGCGATCCCCGAAAGCGTAGCCCAACTCTCCTCCACCAGGCCTAAAGCACCACCAAACAGCGAACCCTCTGACTTTTGATCGGCGCTCTCACCTGAAGGCTCCTCGTCCTCGGTTTGAATAATAGTACCCTCTTTCCTCCCGTGATCGTTCTTCTTGTCGTACTTGTCGCTGGCATCTTTTAGGTCATCCAGCGCCTTTTGCCAAATATCCGCTGCGTCAGATTCTGTCTTACCCTTCATGCGTCCGGCTATGCCATCCAGTTTCTGCTTGACCAACGCCACGTGCCCGGCCTCGTGCCTCTTGAGGGCGTTCATGAAGTCTTCCCATTTCTTCTTGTCTTCACCCTTCAGGTTGGCCGCTCCCGGCCAGTTGGGCATAAGCACAGTGATCGTCACTTCTGCAGCTACACCCGATGTCTTGCCATTTTCATCAAGCGTAACATTATAGACAGGGCTCCAGCTTGTCTCCCCGGCCTCATCCCTCGCCATGATCTGGTCGGCAGCTTCCTTGAGCGTTTTGGCGGTAACCGTCCATGTATCGGATGCCGATTTGAAGGTGGTGGTTGCGCGGCCTGCTTTGGCCTGGGGCGGCTTGGGCGCGGTCGCATCATCGCGCTGCACCGCCACAAGGCGCTTGAGGCCGCCCAGGCTATTGAGGCTACGCTGCACGGCCGGTGGTAGCGCCGATTGGGCCTGCGGAGGGCCACCTATCGCCGACGGAGAGGAGGCCCGGAACCCAAATCGCGGGCCAAGCAACGCCCCAACATCGGCGTGCATGCCGAACATGATCGCATCGCCGCTCGTATTCACTTCGACGCGCAGCCAGCTTGCCTTCGGGATCGGAATAGTCTTCCCGTTCAACTGGCTTAGCAGTAATTGGCGAGCAGACGGGTCGTCGGTCAGGGTAACGCCTGCCAGGCCGGTAAGAGCGATTGCCGCCCCGGTGCTTACCAGTGCAATCTGCTCGCCCGTTCGTAACCGCCGCCAATCCGACTTCACCTGGTCGGCTGCTCGCGTCTGGAAATTTTGCCACGCTGTCCGGAACGGCTCGGACGCCAACGCAGCGTTCAAAAGGTCTCCAGCGCTGGCCGGTCTGGGCGGTGAAGGTCCCGCTCCTGGCTGCTGACCGCTACTCTGGCTGCCAGCGCCCCTGGACCCACTAGAGCCACCAGGGGTCGCCGTCGGTAGCGCCGCCGGCGGTACGCCACCTGTCCCCGATGTGCCAGCCGCAGGCGCGCCTCCCCCCGTTGCCTGGCCTGCACCCGGTAGCGCGCCCGGCCCCAACTGGACACCCGGCCCCGCCGATATTAGTTCGACTATCGCAATATCGAACACCTGGCTCATATGCTGGCGCATCAATTCCTCGGTGCGTGGGTCCAATTGCAACCTACGCTCGTCAAGCAGGTGATAGCGGCTTGCCGGATCACGGGGTTAAATCAGCGATGGCGAAGGGAGGTTAACATCCAGCACAGGTGGAAGCGATGAGCCGTCGTCGCGCTGCACAGGCAAAGGCCAACCTGCGCCTTGTGCGCCATTGCCGACATGACGCTGCACAGCCCGGTTGCCATATTTGCGTTGCGCGCTATGAAACACATCGATGCGCACCGGCTCGTTGCCATGCTCGTACAACACCGGGTCGCCAAGCAGCGATTGCGGATAGTTCGGTGGGGGAGGTGGCGCACCGGCAGCCGCGGCACGAGAATCGTCGGCAAGATCTGGGTAGAACTCAGACTGGGTGCCCGGCGACATCAAGCCAACCTTAACCCCCGTCTGCTCAGGCTGGCGCTTTGCTCTGTCAGCACGCTTCTGGTCGTCGTGTTCGTTGTTATTGTTGTCTTCAGCCATCTCTCAGTACAGCAACGGGCTCTTCAATCAGGTCATCGGGGAAGAAACCAAAGGCGATCTCCGAAATCTCCTCGACCACAGTGGCCCACGGACGCATCACTTCCAGGTCATCCACTACAGGGCTGGTGTCTTGCATCAAGCATTCACACCACTGCTCACACATTGCAGCCCACTCTGATTTCCCCACGCGCGCCCGTACCGCCTCCAGCCGCGAATAATAATGCAGCACAAAATTGAAGTACGACAACGCGTTAATGCCCTCCGGGCGCGGCGTATTCACGGCATGGTAATTCCAACGCGAAACGGCAAGGGCGTAAATATCAAACTCAACATAGGTTCGTATCAGCCGCCCGCGCCACAGCGGGTGTTGCAGCCTGCCGTCGCGCCAGGCATCCGTCGGGCATGGCACATCTTCTCGACGGTGGACAACCGTGTTCCCCGCGAAGTTCGCGGGATATGTTTGGCACACATATGGTCTCAACGGATAAATACCGCACCTACCCAGGCCATCGGGAAACTCCAACCAGAAGACGCACGGCTTCTCATCCGTCTTCGCGGGGCGCTTATCCAGGGCGATATTGAAATACTGGTTGGAGCTATCCAGCAGGAATCCTCTCGGCCCAGGCTCCATGGCGGGCACAACCACGGTGAATTGCTCAGGTGCCATGTTGAGGCCGCGCGAGATCACCCACATGTCATAGCCCGTGATTGTGACTATGTACTGGCGGCAGCAGCCCATTGTGCAGTTGGCGCAAGGGCTAGCCATCTTCCTGCCCGCCCTCATGCTCTTTCTCTGGGCCCCTGTATTCCCCTAGAATGTATTTGCAAAAATCTGTGAAAGTGCGAGCAGGCTTGCCCGCTTCAAGTTGTGCATTCCAGCCCGCTACCACGTCGCTATATTCGGTGGCCTCATCCAACATTTGCGCGAGCAGGCTCTCCTCTTGCTCTTGCTCCACATCCGCCAGCGTCCACCGTCTGCATGTGCACGCCCCGCTCTCCACCTGCAACAAACCGTCCACTAGCATCGAGGGGTAAACGAGACAAGGGAGCGGCCGCAGCCCGCCCAGCCCACATTGCGCGTGCCCATCGGCCAATTTCCAGAGGAACACACAGGGCGCGCCCCTTGGCCCTACCTCGCCCTGCTTTGCAAGCACTACCTGGTATAGCTGGCCACCTGCTTCCAACTGGAAGCCGTCGGGTGCCCCCTCTACCGCCTCCGTGTAGCGTGTGAAGTACCAGGGCATCAATTCAAGCGTCTCTGAGATACGCCACATATCTCTGCCGCTGATGATCACCTTGGTATTGTGGCAGCACGATTTCTCCCGGCAACCAAGCCAGAACAACTCCTTCCTCCCAGCGATCCCTGTGGAGCTATCCATCCTTGGCCTTGCCTTCCACGTTGCGCTCAACCCACTCGGCCCACTTCGCCGCCGCTCTATCCCGCTCGCTCGCCGGTCCTGATGGATCGTAGCCTCCCAGCAATTCATTGAGCTTGTCCCAGGTCCGTTCGGGGTACTTCATTCCCGAAACGACTTGCTGGATAATCGTGTAAGCCTTCCAGCGGGTAGCCTCGTCATGTGATTTCAACAGTGGCACAACAAAAGGCAGCGCTTTCGGCCCCTGACGCGAAAGCTCGTTGACCGACAAAGAACGGTCTGAATGCAGCACATCGGGAGCGTCGTTGATCGTCTCCACCAGCGCCGGAAACCCGCGAGGGTCGTCCATACGCGTCAACCCAACCGCAGCCTGCGAGCGCACACCGCCGTCCTTATCCTTGAGGGCAGCCGCCAGGTCATCGGCGGTCGAGGGGTCCGCAATCGAGGCCAGACCTTCGGCGGCCAGGGCGCGCACCTCCTTGTCGTCGCTATGCAGCGCTTTCAGCAGCGCGGGAATCGCCGGCTCGCCTCGAGTGATCAGCTCGCCCAGTGCAAGACTTCTCATCTCGGCATCGTCTGAGCTAAGCTCCTCAATAACCTGCTCAGGCGGCCCACCCAATCTTCTTACTTTTTCTTCGTAAGAACTGCTCATGGCGTGCCCGCTCCCTTAGCCGCACCTGCGGCAGGTGCGGCTGGCGTTGTATGCTTGAAGGTTACGTCCACGCGCCTGTTTCCGCGCCTGTTGGCTTCCAGGTCCTGGCCCCTCGAAGGGTCGGCGTCCAGTGTGAACTCATCAGTGGCTCCCCCACCCCTCACCGCGAAGCCATCAATACGCGCAGCAACGATCCCCTTGGCAACCAACGCCCGGTACACTGTGTTGATGCGCCTAGTAGCAAGCTTCTCATTGTACGTTCCGCTGCCGCCCTTGATATCCGCAAAGCCCAATATATCAAGCTTCACGTCGGGGAAACGCCTCATATAGTCCGTGAACGTATCGATCTTGCCCTCCTCGGTGGGCGACAACGTCGACTTATCAAATTCAAAGTAGAATGTGACAGGCTCGTGCACATAGAAGTCTCGGTGCTTCTCCATTGCCGAATCGAATGTAGCCGACTGCGCATCTGTGAACGTCTGGTGCTCATTGATGATATGTGCGCCTTTGGACCTCAGGCCGAAGCCCCACTTCACCGAACCATAGATCTGCATCGTATCGTCCGATTTGGCAACAAACTCAAATTCAAAGTCTAGATCACCCGGCCCGTTGAGAGTACCCGGCAAGTCCCAGAGACCAGCCGCTTTGATATCAGCCGGATCGTCTGAACGCTTGAACCCGAACGTCGGTGTGAATGCGTAGTATGGCGACAATGCTTGTCCCTTCTTTGAGGGGTCCAGATGGTATACATCCGTGGCAAAACCGCCTTCAATGCCTTTAGCTTTATCTTCGGTGGTACGAACATGTGGCTCGGTAGCAGCCGGCAAGGAGAATGGTGCATGTCCGAGGGCACCTGTCTTCGCGTCTTTGTTCCTGGCGATCTGTATCATTCCGATTTTGTTCGCGTAAGGAGCTGTCTTATAAGGCATGAACTTAATATCACCAAAAAGGCCATAGTGCTTAGACCCCCGCACTAACCCGCCATCGTTAGTCGTCATCCCCATAATGAACTCGCCTTGCGTGAGAGGGTGTGTGCCAGTGAGCGAGCGCTGGATTACCACTGGCCCTCTGCTTCGCAAGCCACCCAGCCCTGCTCCCGCATAGCCGGTATCGGTCCGTCGCTGTACCGCCACATCGGTCCCTCCATCACGCATCGTCTGTACCGCCGTCCCCAGTTCTTCCTCTTCCGGCTCTTGAGCGCGTTGGACCGGCGCGGCTGCCACTGCATGTGCCCCTGTAGTCTCGGCTGGGGTGCCTGATAATACATTCTGCGCTGACCGCTCGGCAGCCTGCTCGAACTGGTCAGATGGGTCGCTTACCGACACCCCTCCTGCCGTTGGCGTGCCTGCTACAGGCCCCTGTGACTGCTGCACAGTATGCGTTGCCTCGTGCGCCAGCAAGTGCAGCCCTCTGTCGCTCCCTGGCTCGTATGCCCCCTGCCTGAAGAAGATATCACTCCCTGTGGTAAATGCCACCGAATCGACGGAGCGAGCCAGCCTATCCGCATCTCCGTCCGTGTGTACTCTCACCCCCGACAGGTCCGCCCCCAACCCGCCTTCCAGCCTTGTTCGCGTACCTGGGTCCAATGCTCTTCCCATACCAGTCCGCGACCCTATCTGCTCTGCCAGGTCTTCCTCGGCGTGCGCTACGCTCCGCTGCACCCTCAAGAAACGCTGCACCGCCCGGTTCCCGTAGCTCTGTTGCAAACGCTGAAGCATGGCTGCGCGCACCGGGGCATTGCCCCTCCCACGCAGAGCATTGCCATCAAAAAGAGTGCCCGGATATGCAGCCTCAAGCTCCGAGGCAGGAGCCACTTCCTGCTCTCCCATCAGCGGCGCAGGGTGCTCCACCTGATCGGTTTTGCGGGTGGCCGCTACATCGTGGTCAAATTCCTCAGCCATCTCACACGCTCCATTTCTACCCGCCAGCGCGCTCCCTACTACGGCAATTTGTGACGCTTGCTAAGGCCGGGCGTGAATATCACGCAACGCTCATCTTCCCTTGCCATCGTCGTCACCGGCGTGCCTCTGTGCCGCCATTCCAGCGCGTATACTCTGCACAGACAGTTCCTCCCCCTCCGGCATACCGGCCCGTTGCACAGAGGCCGCGTAGGTGGACGACCTCATCGTTTGGACTAACTCGTCTTCTTCTCCCTCCCGTTGCACGAAGGTTGAGTAGGTGGACGACCTCATCGTTTGGACTAACTCGTCCTCCTCTCCCTGCCTCTGCACCTGGGCAGGGTTCGAGCCTCCACCTCCGCCACCGGCGTTAGCAGACTTCCCGGCCACCACGTTCCGCGCTGACCGCTCGGCAGCCTGCTCGAACTGGTCAGATGGGTCGCTTACCGACACCCCTCCTGCCGTTGGCGTGCCTGCTACAGGCCCCTGTGACTGCTGCACAGTATGCGTTGCCTCGTGCGCCAGCAAGTGCAGCCCTCTGTCGCTCCCTGGCTCGTATGCCCCCTGCCTGAAGAAGATATCACTCCCTGTGGTAAATGCCACCGAATCGACGGAGCGAGCCAGCCTATCCGCATCTCCGTCCGTGTGTACTCTCACCCCCGACAGGTCCGCCCCCAACCCACCTTCCAACCTGGTCTTCGTGCCGTGATCCAGTGGATTTCCCCTGCCTGCTTTCGAGTCGATCTGCCCCGCCAGGTTCTCTTCCTCAATTGCCGTTGGTGTCGCTGCGCTACGCTGAGCGCTCAGTAAGCGCTGTAAAGCGCGATTGCCATACGTCTGTTGCAAACGCTGAAGCATGGCTGCGCGCACCGGGGCATTGCCCCTCCCACGCAGACCTTTGGCAGCACTCGGTGAAATGACGCCTGCCACATCCGGCTCACTCTCCGAGCGCACTTGCGACGGTATTTCCGTGCTCTTCACGCGCACGCGCTCCTGTGCCGCTCTGTTCGAGCTTTCCAAGTCGAAATCGTTACTGTTGCTCACGGCTAACCCTCCATTTTGACGCGTTCATTTCCCATCGTGACTGCGAAACTGGCAAGACTCCAGCTACTTTGTGCCAGATTTAGCACCTGCGGAGATAGCGCTTCCGATACCACCCACGGCACCCGAAGTAGCGCCACTTGTGTCGCCCGCTCCTCCTGCGCTGCTAGGTGGAGGTACATGCGATACGTTATACCCTATTGCGATTGAAATTGCCGCGGCCGTACCTGCATCGCTTACAAGCTCTTCGAGCGGCACTTGCTTGCCCATCTGGTCAAGCAATAGTCTCTCGACGAATTTAAGTGCCCCAACTACCTTCCCCATACGATTGTTAATATCCGGATCGAACATGCCTAGTATTTCATTACCTTGCATCATTTGTTGAGCGCGCTTGAGGTCCTCGGCAGCTTCAGCAATCTGCGCCTTCTTTGGATGACCACGCAATAGCTTGGCAGCCTTTTTCATAGGCTCGGTCACGGTGCTCTTCCATAATCGAGCCGCCAATGGATTGTCAGCCACCGGGTCTGTGCTCTTTTTGCCCAGCCTGCCCTCAGCTTCCTTCTCCATAAGCAGATTTCCTAGCACCTCAGCGTCGTCGATCTGGCCCTCTATTGCCATGTCTAGACCTGTGATATCTTCCTTGCCGGGGATGTGCGTTTGCAGCCCAGCCTCTATAGCGACGAGTCTGTTGTTCATCTCGCGCAGTTGCCCGATCACTATGGTATCCCCGTCGGCCTCCTCCAACCCTTCCTTCAACTCGCGTATTATATGTCGAGCATTCTTTACATCAGATAGCAACTCCTCAAAGGCACCCACTTCCGGTTTCTCCGTACCTTCCAGCCCGCGCAACCGTTCAACCGCCTTGTCCAATGGCCCCTGCACCGACGCTTTCCACATGTTGTCAATCATCGGATTATAGTTTGAAGCCCTAATCGCCCCGTTTATGGCACTCCCAATTACGCTGCCGATCTCCCCCAACTCCCCCATTACCGGCTTTGCGGCGTCGCCAATCACGGGCAAGTTGCCGACGACATCTGATACTGCCGTCGTCGCGTCTCCAACTGCCGATGCTACTGCATCTAATTCCTTATTGCCGGTGTGGAAATAACGCTGAACAGCGCGGTTGCCCTGTGTGTGCTGGAGGTTCTGCATCATAGAGATGCGCACCGGACCATTGCCCCTCCCGCGGAACTTGGCGGGGTCATACGGAAGGCGAGGGCGATCTGCCGTGTGGCTTTCGGCCGCCCGGTTCGGCTCACTATCGCGCACCATCGAATGCTCTCGACGCGCTTCAGTATGTTTTCGTTTGCTCCGTTCGTCTTCGAAATCGAAATCGCCCATAGTCTATCTCCCGCCTACGCAAGCTCTTCAATTCCCACCATCCGCGCGTATAGTCCATAGTCGGTCGCGTGAATCAATTTGCCTATCTTCTGGTGCTCGCGCTTGGTGGCCCTGATAAGGTGCCGCATCGCGATTGAGGTGCCATTTTCGGCGGCGAAGAAAGCCGCTTCAAGCACTATATTCTTGATATTGCCTCCGCTCAGCTTGAATTGCTTGGCTAAGAATTCCAAGTCGAGATCATCTGCCCTGGGCGACTCCGGCGGGAAGGTGCGCCGCCAGATTTCAAGCCTGTCAGGTTCTTCAGGCATCGGAAATTCGATTGCCCCGTGCAGCCGTCGTATGAAAGCGTCATCCAGGTTCTTGCGAAGGTTGGTGGCCAGGATGACGATCCCCTCGTACTCCTCCATCTTCTGCAGCAGGTACGAAATCTCGATGTTCGCGTATCTATCATGCGAGTCGCGCACCTCTGAACGCTTGCCGAACAGCGAGTCTGCCTCATCGAAGAACAAGATCGCGTTCGAGGTCTGCCCCTCTCGGAAAATCTTCTCCAGGTTCTTCTCTGTTTCGCCTATGTACTTGCTCACCACGCTTGATAGGTCGATCTTATAAAGCTCAAGCCCCAGGTCAGTCGCGATTACCTCGGCTGCCATCGTCTTGCCGGTTCCCGGTTGCCCGGCGAACAACATATTAAGACCCTTTCCCCCCGACAGCTTGCGATCAAATCCCCATTGCTCGAACACCAGCGGCCCATAGCGCACGTGCAGGCACATCTCATGCAGCTGCGCCAATCGATCCACCGGCAGCACCAGGTCGCCCCAGGTATAGTGCGGCGTGATCTTCCGAGAAAGCGCGCCCAACCCCTGGTTCGAGTGCGCGCGACACGCTGCAAGGAGATCGCGCATAGTAACCACCGCATCGACAACATCCGCAACTCCACCAGCCCTCCATTTGGCAGCGTGGCGGGCGCTGTCCGCCGCCGCCTCGATTTGTTCCCCTGTCAGCCTGAAAGCTCCCGTCAACAGCGTCAGGTCAACATCCTCTGCAAGCCGCGTCGAGCCATTCAGGGCGCGCTCCCACAGCGTTCTCCTGCGCTCATTCGAGGGAGCGGGGAAATCAAGCTCAATTGGCAATGCGGAGATAGCCAACCTCAACGGCAACGCCGCCCTGATATCGATCATGATGCAGCCCGGCCACTCCGACAGGAGGCGCGCAAGGTCCTGCCCTAGATCATACCCTCCTTCCTCTTGCCGCATCAGTATCACGTCGGCCTCCGACAGGAAGAGCAGAGCCCCTTGCAAGCGCGCTTCCCGCAACGTGCGATACAGCAACCGCCTCAAATCGCCTCCCTGGAGCATGAGCATCTGAGCGTCAACCGTCAGCAGCGGTCGGTTCAGCGCCGCCGCCAGGTGCTCGGCACTCGCCCGCTTCCCCTGCTTCTCAGGTCCGCGCATCCAGACAACCATCCCCACCCCGGATCGAGTGCTATGGTTGGCGCTTGATGCGCGAACTTGTCGGTTCTTCCTATCTTCGTCCTTCGCCCTTCGCCCTTCGTCCCCACTCGCCATATTGATCAGGCGCTCCATCTGGTGGGCAAGGAGCGGCAAGCTATCATGATGGCTAACGGGATATGTCACTCGCGCCGACACGCCAAGAGAGTGGTCGGGGTCGTCGTTGCCAAGAAGAAAGGCCGCGATCCGCGCGTCGAGAGTGAGCGGCCGCGAGAGGAGGGATGTATGGTGCATTGGCGAGTCGTCCAGGTGAAGCAGCAGATTGCGGCGCAACGCACGCCCTTGCCCCAACAATTGCCGCGCCACCAATTTGCTCGTGAGGCTGTCGCACCAGAGCATTGACACAAGGTCCAGCGTGGCGAACTTGCGCGTTACATCGTCCTGAATATAAGAGTAGAGATTGGCATAAGCCACATCCACTTCCGGGGCCAGTACAGTAAGGAGCATAGCGCGCTCCAAAGCCCCCAACCCATACAGGTCACCCAGGGCCGCAAGACGGCTGCCGGCAGCGCCCAATACACTCGCCGCCCTGGTGCCGATCGTACCGTCGCTGCCTTCACCCAAGCTCCCCGCGCCGAGCGACTGCAGCCAGGAATCAACATCGCTTTCCTCGATCACAAGCCCCCGGTGCGCGGGATCGGCGTCAGGCGCGAGCGACCGCCTTACTTTGTCGATGGCGCGCTCCACCATGGCGTCCAGCACTTGCAGGTCCGCCATCAGCGCGTCAACCAGGCCGATTGCGCTCTGTTCCTGTTCAGGTCGGTCCAATTCTACCCCTTGTCCGCGATGCTACTTTCCACCATAATACCGCATATTATTCTATTTTCGTTACATCTCTTTCTCACACGTTTGGTCTACAACTCGAAATCGCTTTCCGTACAGGCTTCCTGAATCGTCAACCGCCCCTTGCGCCTCATGCTCCACCCCGCTAGGGCTTCTGTATCTCCAGCATCCTGAAATCATCTGTGCAGTAATACAACTTCCTGTCCGAGATGAAATAGACATCCCCGTCAGTGCTCGAAGGTGTCCTACGCACGAAGATGAGTGTCCCATTTGTTGTGCTCTGTCGAGAGTTCCCAAAGTCGTCAAAGTTTACTTCATTGTTCAGAGGATCGCCGATCAGTTGCGCGTTGGCCGCGCTCGCGTCGTGGCACTTCTTGAACCCCTCTGAATAGACCGGCCCCGCTGGCACAGGAGTATCGCCCGGAGCCGGCGTCACTGTTATTTCTGCCACGGGCGTCGGTGTGGAATTCGTCGAGCCTTTAAATAGCCCTTTAACAAAGCCGTCATAGCTGCACGCCACTGTGCTCAGTGGATATGGTAGCGGGAAACGACACAAACTCAAGAAGGATGGGCTTATCAGAGCCAGAAGTGCAAACATAAGTATGACTCCAATAAGCGGACCGCGCACACCCTTCAACGGCGGCTTCTGCACAAACTCGCCCACCACCTCTTTAGCATCCTTCTCGTCGCCATCCGTTGGCTGCGCGATCACCGCGAATTGGTAGCGGCGCTGTTGCCCTATTATCTTCAGGCCCGGTCGTCGCACCGTCACAGGCACGACCAGTTTCGTGCCTGCGTTCACAGTCGGCTGCTTCCCCTTGAATTTATAAATCAGCTCCGATTCCTGGTCCTTCCCCTCGAGGTCCAACTGTAGCTCGCTATTCCCGCCATTCGACAGGGTAAGACGGTACTTCCCACGCCACGCCGTCACTCTCTTGGGAGCCAACTCCATCTGGAATATCGAGTACGAACCTACCTGCAATACGCCCTTCGTGACGCCAATCATCGTCGGATCGGAGTGCGAGCGAGCGCGTACCGTGAAAGTGTAGTGTCCGGCCCGCGTCCCGCTCCCCTTTGGCGGGTGGAGCCGGATCGGGATCGGTGCGCTATCGCCGGGAAACAGCGACACGCTCTGTGCCGTGATCGTGTACCAGGTCGGGTCGAGATTCTCCACCTCGATCCGGTACTGGTCAACCGTAGTGGTGGCGTTACGCACATTGGCGATCACCTCCACCGGCTCGCCCCCCGCCGCCACCTTGATCTCAGGCGGCGTCAGGTTCACTACAATAGGTTCCGACCCAGGCGTGGCTGTGAACA
This sequence comes from uncultured Chloroflexia bacterium, assembly GCA_963797095.1. Taxonomy (GTDB): domain Bacteria; phylum Chloroflexota; class Chloroflexia; order QHBQ01; family JADMIH01; genus JADMIH01. The sequence goes on from CAWCNY010000004.1 coordinate 323,421, forward strand.
TAAAGACTGTTACCTCCCTTCCACTGTATAGTAGGCCGATTCTCCGTTCGTAAAGCAGATTTCCAGCACCCACCCCTCAAGCGTCGAAACTTCAGGCGTTGGCTGTGGCGTTAGTGCCGGTGTTGGTGTGGGTGTCCTGGGCACCTGCATTGCACTCTGGCTGTCCGCAGACATACTACCATTCGATGCGTCTATGATCCTAGGGTCCTCGATTCCAAGTGCCCACATGCCATAAGCGTCAATGCCGTTGAAAACCGACAGAGGATTCAAAGGCTTGAACGTTCCGATTGCCTGGTCCGGGTTGCAAAGCTCGACCGTCATCCCTGCGTTGTCGTCAAGATCGACGTTCATCTCGTAAGGAGCATCCGCGCTCAAACAATGGTAGGTGGCAACTATCTGGTAGATCAACTGTTGCTGTCTCGAGTATGGAGATACAAGGAACACGTTGAAGTAATCTGTGACCGGAGTCGCATACATATGCAGATTGTGTATCCTCACAGAGGCCACTAGCCCGTGCACAGGTACATCGACATATGAGTACCCATAGATAGGCTTTGGCACATCCGTCGGCTCATATGTAGGGCATAGTGTCGGTGTAGGCGAAGCGGTGTCGGTTGGCGTGGATGTGGCAGTAAACGTCGCCGTTGGAGTGCTGGTCACTGTAAATGTCGGCGTACTGGTTGACGTTGGCGTAGATGTCTCTGTAGGCGTAAAAGTCGGCGTGGTAGTAGTAGTGCTCGTTGGAGTAAAGGTCCGTGTAATTGTCGGCGGCAATGTAGGCGTGAATGTAGGTGGCAAAAGTGGCAGCGTGTTCGTGGGCAAAGGCAAGCTTGTGGAGGTCGGTGGCACAGATGTGCCTGTCGGCGGTCGTGGTGTCGGAGTAAGCGTGTTCGTCGGAGTAGAAGAGTTCGTGGGCACAGGCGTAAACGTCTCGGTTGCTGTAGCCGTAGGTGTCGGTGTTTCGGTATCCGGCACAGGCGTCGGAGGTACAACCGTAATCGTCAGCGACTGGCAGGTCTGCCCCGCCAAATTGCCCGCACAGAACACGTACTCGCTGGTCTCCGGCGGTTGAACGCTTATGCTCCCGGTCCTGCCCTCCCCATCCGCCGCAATCGCACCAGCGTTCACACTTGACCCATCCAGCGTGGTGGTCTGAGCTCCCAGCACCATCCAAAGCAAATTGGAGCTTTCCCCGAGCGTAATCGTCAAAGGTTCGGCTGTGAACTGCCCGATCGATGGCGGGCGCACCAACAGCACGCTCAAAGTATCGGTGGCCGTTCCCCGCTCGCCCACTGCCATCAATTGATAATCGATTATTTTGGATGTCTCCCAACCCTGGAGGCTCTCCTCGCGCGTAGTTGGGCTTATCACCACGCTCTGCGCAGCAGTAATATCATACTGCAGGTTAGGCTCTCCCTGTCCGGTCTCGGCCTGGGCAGTCGGTATCTCCAGCCAGTATTTCCTTATCGAGGGTACTCCGTCCGGACTTGGCCCTGTTTCGCCATCGTTCCCTTGCCCCCCGTTGCCGTTCCCATTCCCATTGTTGCCATCGCCGTTACCCTGCCCGTTCTGATTTGCCACGGCGATTGCAGTCAGCGTAGCCGACACCGCGTTCTGCGCTGCCAGGGCAGTCTGCGTCGCTTGAGCATCTATCTGCGGCACCGGTGGCTGATCGGGCGGGCGGAACAACAGCCACAAAAGCACCCCCAGGAACAGCAGCCCAAGCACTATCGGCAGCGCCCGCCGAAGCGCACCGGGCAACCCATACCACATGGCAAGCATGGGCCGGTAAGCAAGTTCACCGCGCACCACTTGCATCTGGTGCTGCTCCCACTCCACGCCCGGCGGATGTGTGCGTGCCTCGAATGCAAATCGTACCTCTTTGCCCGTCCACCTTCTCTTGCTCGGACTAACAAGCAGCGGTATGCCCACCGACCCACCGGCGGGCACCTCTATCTCATGCTGAAGAGACCCATCTCCCCCGGCTAGGGTCTCGCCCATCACAGTCTCAGAACGCTCGTCCCCTCCCGCATCGTCACGGAGTTCAGCAGAACGCACCACAGGCGTACCCAATGCATAGCGCAGCGCTTCTTCGGCGTCGGTCAACTCGATAACGGTCGGGGCAGCCGCATTGCCGTCGTTTGTAATCGTTAGCTCAAACAGCCCCCGGCGTCCTGCCACCCTTTGTGGCTCCAGCGCCAGCGAAAGCCCCCCTGCGGCCAGCACGTGCAATACACCCTGCTCTGTCGCAACCTCGTTAGGATCATCGGCCGAGGTAGCCACCACCCGAAATTCATAATCGCCCGCGAAAATACCGGCACCGGGCGGCGTCTGCAAGCGCAGCCAGAGGCTCTCCGACTTGCCTGGGAACAGGCTCACCCGATCCCCTGTAACCGCATAAATCGAAGGCGGAAGCCCCTCGACCCGCAGCATGAACGAATCGACCACACTCCCGTCGTTGGTCAGCGTGATTTCAATATCGCCCGCCTCGCCTGGTGCAAGCGAGAGTGCGTTCTTATTGAGGGTTAAGCTTAATACGTTGCACTTTTCAATGTCGACCTGCCTGCGCTCAGTTATCTCCGGTTCCGATCACTGAGCGCCCGGCGCTAAGGCTGCACGGTGATAGTTACCGTCCCCTGGACCTGCCCGAAATTGTTCCGGGCCACCAGGATATGCTGTTCCGTCTGGCGGGGTTGCAGCGAAACGCTCCCGTTTGGCCCTGTGACCTTACTTCCGTCAAAGAGTATCTCGTCCGCTCTCAATACTTCCCAACTCACTACCACCCCGTCGCCAGGCTTGATCAACTCCGGCTCCGCCTTGAACGAAGTGATCTCCGGAGGGCGCAGCAGCAGAACTCCCAGGCTGCGGCTCGCCGTCTCTTTGCCGTTTGTCGCTATCAACGTCATAGCCTGGTCTGACGTCGGGTCCACGGGCTTTGTGCCCACAAGTGTAACCACATCCGAATTTAGTGTCACTGTCAGCGCGTTCGTCACCTCCCACGTCACCGCCAACCCGCCACTGCCATCTGTTGTCCAATCGAACTTCAATATTCGTAATGGCCCCATTCCCCCCGGACCGCTGTTAGCCGCCGCGACCGCCGTAAGAGTCGCCGGGATGTTCGGGCCGTTCGCGGCCTGCGCCGTCAGTGTAGCGGCCACGTTCGGCCCACTATTCGCGGCCAGCGCTGTAAGTGTAGCCTGCGCATTCAGCACAAGCGCCGTCTGTGTAGCGCTGGCGTCCACCGCGTTTGGGTTCCGATTGTCGGTCGGCCTCAACAAAAGGAACAGTAACAAACCCAGCAACAGCAGCGGGAACAACACCGCCAGCACCCGCCGCAACACCAGCGGCATCTTCGACCACCACGAAAAGACCGGGCGATACACAAGCTCGCCCATTATCCGCCGAGCCTGGTATGCTTCCCATTCTATTCCCGGTGGTGTAGCCGCGATCTCAAATCGCAAGTCCCGTTCAGGTCCAAACCAGATACGTTTCGCTGGCCCCACCGTCACCGGTATAGCCACCAGCGATGATGCAGGGATAGTCATAGCCAGCGCGCCCTGTGCGGCCTCCTCGCCCGGCGCGGTCCATTCGGTCGCGACGCGCGATGCCGGTGTGGTTTCACCCACAGCCGTGCCCGTAGCCACATCGAAACTCTCTGTAGGCGCGTTAGGATCGGACCGCTTCCCGCCTTTCACTATCGGCGTAACCTGCGCTTCCCCGAACGCAAAACTCAGAATCTCGTCGGCATCCGAGGGGTGCAACACCACTGCCCGCTCGATGTTCCCTTCATTTCGCAGCGACAGTGTGAACACACCCTTGCGTGCCACCACCTTCTGTGGCTCGATCTCCAGCACCAGTTCCGACTCGGGGGCAATCGTGAGCGTAATCGTTGCTAAGGAATACTCCGTGGCCGCATCAACCGATGTGACGAGAAGCTGAAACGTGTAACTACCCGCTAGAGTAGACCCCACGGGCGGGTGAACTTGCAAGTTCACCTCAGCTGCATCACCCGGAAATAGCGAGATCTGGTCGGACGCAAGTGTGCACCACGATGGGTCCACGTTGGTCATGCTCAGTTGGAAGGCATCCACAACAGGCCCTGAGTTAGTCACCGTGAAGGTAATACCGGCTGTTTCGCCCGGCGCAAGTTGCAAATCGGTCTGTTCAGGTGTAAGAGCTATCCGGGACGCCATGCTTATTTCTTTTCGCTCCGGCGGGCACGCGCTACGTTGCCCTTACGCACAAGAGCGTATGCCAGCAAATTCTCTGCGAACTCGACCGCCGTGCGGATAATCGCACGATCCAGGGGTTTGTCCGCCAATCCTCCGTTCCATGTGCATGAATAATCGGCGCTGCTGACCACGAAACCGTTGTCTTCGAACAGTTGGGCGGGTGCTGCCCCCGGCGGAGGAGCCGCGAACACGTGCCGTGCTACCAGCAGTGGGTGGTTGCGCTCCACCGGCTTTGGTTTCCGCCCTAGCGCCTGCGCGACCGTCGCGATCGTGCGCTGTGCTTCGGCACCGCCCGCCAAACATGCCTCCGCCAGCAATACCCCGCCTCCATCCAGGAACGCCGCCAGCCGCTTTCGCTCGTTATCACTCAGCGTTGTCTTCGCATGCACCGGCATAACAATCACTTCGGCTTCTATCGGCTCTTCGGCTGCTCCGTGTGGCTGGTCCCGCCTCCTGATACGCCAATCAACCCCGGCTGCCAGGTTCTCAAACAGGCGTGTCGGCCCCGCCAGGTGGTTTCCATAGTTCGCTGGAGCATCGGCGGGCTTCCACACCCCCACGGTTGTGCGCGGACCTGGCCGAATGGCCGCCACTTCGCGATAGCGGGTGTCTATCTCGTTCGGCTTCGGTGCCGTGCTGTCGGCGGCATCGCGCAGAGCTGTCTTGGTATCGGTAAGCTCGATCCGCGCCAGTTCCACGTGCGCCTGATCAGGCAACCGATCGCGCTCATAAATCGCGTATGCCTCCAGCATCCGGCTCGGCTTTTCAGTCCCATCCTCAACCGAAATCGCGGGTTGCGTCGGTATTTCGCGGAACACAAGCACCAGGTACACCAATCCCGGCACCTGGGTTGTAATCTGGTACCTGAAGGGTTGCGCAACCAGTATCAATCGCCCCTCGGGGTCCACCGCCACCCCGGGCCGCACCCACACCGACCTGTCCGCGGGCTCGGCGGCGTCGATTTCCAACCCCACGACGATCCCCCAGCCGTGCATGGCAAGCGCGTGCGCCTGCGATGCCAGCCGGTGATAGTCATGCGAATCACCCCACGTCTGGGCGTCGATCATCAGCCCCATGAAAGGGTTTACACGCTTCAACTGCACACGTGGTACAGCGTTATCCATAGCATCTCCTCTGTGGCTCAATGGCCGGCACTATCACATACTTCTCGCACTACTTCTTTGTTTCTGCTTTTCGCCTCCTGCCTGACTGCTGATCCTTGCTCCCCTTCTTCTCAAGCTTGACCATGCGCAATATGTAGCTTGATTCAACCGGTTTATCGGCCTCGATTATTGAGCGCAGCGTTTCAATGTCCAATTCCTTAGGGTCGGGCACCGCCACAGTGATAGTAAAAGTGCGCGCGCGGTCCTCACCAATGGAAGTATTGAGGCCAAGCCGAGCATCCCCATCCAACCGAAAACCGTTTGTTCTGTCCTGGAGCAAGGTAAGCCCGCCCGCATAAATCCCGATGTGCCTCTTTATTCCTGCCGCGGTGCCCCTCATCCTGTAGAGCGCCGCGATTGCCGCCACCAGTGCGCGCCTCTTGGGCATCGGCCAGTCGTCCGCCTCGTCGTCCAGGTTCACCCAGAACTCCATCCAATCAAGCAGAGCCACAGGCGCGGTCATTGGATCGAAATAATAAGGCTGGTTATCCACCATCACCTGGATCGGCCCAAGCACATCCTCGAAGATCCTCAGAAACCGCCCTGCGAAGCTATCGGCAGAATAAATGGCCGGCAGATACTTCAGGTAGTTCGAAGCCTCCGGCTCAGTACCATCCGGGAAAGGGGGTGCCGCATGCCCGTTCAATGTGGGCCCCTGCGGTATCTGCGGCGCACCGGTCTCAACCGTTCCTGTTAGCGATGTCAGCTTATCAGGCATAAAACCTACTTCCTATCTCCCAAGTCAACCTCACCATGCCCCACTTTCTACTTCACGCTGACTCTATGCGTGTGCGATGCCAGCAACCCATCCTTGGGACATGACAGAGTAGCTCCTACACCCGTCCGGTTGTCGTTGGACACATCGACCACGAACAGCCGCACGTTCTCCACAAACTCCACTCCCTCAATTCCCTGCACCAGCGCCGTAACCTCCGATTGGAACAGGCTCCGCTCCCAGGGCCAACCCGTCCCTTCTGTCCCTCCATGTACGGGGTTGATCAACCTGTAGAGTCGCTTCTGTATCTCGGCCAACAGTGCTTCCTTGTTCGCTCGCCTGCGCGATTGCACCTCGACCTCCACACTAACAAAGCGATATTCGGGCGCGTCAAGTTGCACCTGCGAAGTAAGCAGCCTCCTGTCATTCAGATACTGCATTACCTCGGCCCGTGCTCTATCATTCAATCGCAGTTCGCTGAGCGGCACGGGAGTGTCCTCATGATTGGTCTGGGGCACCAGCAGCACCTTAATCACGGCCCGCCCCGCTGCCAGCGCATCCGGTGTGGGCGGCACGCATCTCGCTCGCGCCACCTCCGGCGAAGCCTGCATAGCCAAATACTCGAAATCGTCCGTGGTAACAGCACGCGATCGAGCCCGCAGCATCGCCGGAGCCCTCAGCATTGCCATCTCAAGGGTCTCAGCATCTTCCCCACCAATAGCAGGCGAGAAGTTGGTTACCCGGTCAATATACGGAATAGACGACTTCAGCACCGTGATAGTGTTCTTGCCTATGTTCCCCCGCGTGCCCCCACCCGTTCTGTAGTGCGTGAATCTGATCAGCCTTCCCTGTGGCGGCACCGCCCCATATTGCACCTCGCGCCCTCCCGCGTCGCGTATTGTTGGCCCAAATCGTAGCACCCCGGAATATTCGTCCAGTGTATAGTGCAGGTCTTCGTTCCCCGAGTCCCCAAAGTCTGAAACCTCCTCCCACTCCTCGAAGCTGCCGTCCTCCTGCTCCACCTCCACTACCTCTCCAGGTCTCCGCTCAAGCACAGGCGCGTAGCTCAACTGCCACTCCTGACCCGCTTCGCCGTTTGATCTCCCCAAAACCTCGTTCTCGATCCTCTCCACCTGGCTGGCCGGGACGATCCCACCCAGCGACTCTGTCACCACCCGGTGAACCCGAGGCGCATTGGAGTACGCCGGTTGCTTGGGGCGCGGCGATATGGCCCGGCACCTGATCCAGAACGCCACCCGCCCATCAAGATCGCGAGGGCGTGCCCCAAAGGGCACATGCACGATAACGATCCCCTCCCGGTTCAGGCCGCCCGTCGTGTCCTCTTCCAGGTGCATCGGAAGCCACTCATTGGCCGGACCGTCCCAATATTCCCAAGCGAGTGGAGGATCTTTGGGGTCCACGCCATACCCCTTGATCGTAGCGTCAATATCCAGCCGCAGGATATGCCCCCTCAAATCCTCATAATATCCGAAATACATAGAGTCGTTGGGCTGTGGCGGGTCCTGGAAAATACCAACATCCAGGCTAGCATCCCGAAGCGCAGGCATATAGTCATAGAATGCCTGTCCAACCCTGCTCACAAGCAACCCGTATTGTGTTGGCACATAAATTGTCAGGTCATAGTCCGTGGCAAACGTAATCGCATTCTGCTGCTCGGTCCGGACCGTAGCTACCTCTGTACCCAATGGAATCAGCACAGCGGCGGGTTGGGGTGCGGTCAAATAGAGCACTATATCAGTACGGGCCGGGCGCGGTGGCTCCAGCTTCAACCCAAGCATCTCAAGCCACTTGATATAGTTGCGCTCCGGTACCCGGTTGATCCTGAACAGCAGTATATCCACCATGTAGGCGAACAGCTCGATCAACGTCACGCCAGGGTCCGACACGTTGTGATCGGTCCACTCTGGGGTGTATCGCGGAATGAGCTTCTTCGCCTCGTTTACGAGGTCCTGGAAACTGCGGTCATCAAGTCTCGGTACTGGTAAAACCATCTATTGCTCCCAAGGCAGAGTGCGGAACGCCTATCTTCTGCGAGTCCTGGCCGCCTACTCAGGCCTGATTAGATAGAACGGGTACACCAGATTACGCTGGTCATTCGTAGTGCGCACCCGGTAGTGAATATTGATCAAGAGTTTGTTGCGCTCATCGAAATCTGTATCCACGTCCACGCGCAGTATCTCGACGCGAGGCTCCCACCAACCTATCGCCTCAGTGACGTACGTCTCCACCAATCCAGCCGTCGTGGCGTTATTCGGTGCGAACACAAGATCATGGATTCCGCAACCGAACTCAGGCCTCATATGCCGCTCACCTTTGGCCGTACTCAGTATGATTCGGATCGCCTCGTCAATATCAAACTCCTGCCGCGACAGGGCGATCCCCCCGCTGGGGCTTATCCTGAACGGGAAAGCCCAACCATTACCAAGAAAATCACCTTCGTCCATACTCACTCCTATGGTAGTAGATAGCCGCTAGTCATAATCAAGCAGCCACCACTCGTCACTCGTTACTCGTCACTCGTTACTCGTTACTCGTCACTCCTCCAACTACCGACTACCGACTACCGACTACCGACTACCGACTACCGACTACCGACTACCGACTACCGACTACCCTTAATTCATATTGATCCTGATCCCCTTGATATTCACCTGTCCCGGTGTGCCTTCGATGTCTACTCCTTGCAACCCACTGATCTTCACCTTGCCCGTCTTCGACTTAATTTCGATATCCTGTTGCGCCTCGATCAGTATCTTGTTCTCCTTCGCGATAATCCTGATCAGGTTCTGTTCCGTCTTGTCTATCAGAATTATCCCTTCCGTAGGATCGGGGCTGTCATCAATCGTGATCTCGTGTCCCAGCCTGCTCCTCATCACGCGCCTGATCGTTTGGCCCCCTGTCACCAACTTCCCAAGAGGTTTCGGCAATTTATCGTTACCGTTCCACACCGCCCCCAGCACATACCCGTAATTGGGGTCGCCATTCTGGAACGCCACCACCACTTCATCGTTCACTTCGGGCAAAAACGCGATGCCCCTTTGCGCCCCCGCCATCGTGCTCGCCAGCCTGCACCAATGGCTCTCGGTATCCAGCGCTGGTATCTTCACCTTCACTCTACCCAGGTTGTCGGGGTCCATATTGTTCGTAACCAACCCCACCAACACCCCGTTTGCGGTCGGCTTGCCGCCTCGACCGTTGCTGCCGGGCGCTGCCGATGCGCCATTCTGGCTCCCCGACAGCAGGTCTGTGATAGTCATCGTGCCGTTACCCCCACTCACCCAGAATTGCGTCGTATAAGCCTTGGATGTGTACCGGTGTTGCGCCCTCGTCACCAGGTATTTACCGCTGAACCGCTCGCCCACCCCCTCAATCTTCACTGCGGTAGAGGCTTGTATCGCGGGGTTGCCCGAAGCCCGCCCCTCTGCCTGGACGAAATTGCTCGACATCCTATCCAGGGCCGCCTGCGCGACCTTTTCGGCCTCCTTCGGCGAAAACACGGGGCGGTCTACGATCATATGCTTACCATGGATCGAGTGAGCCAGTACCGCCTCAGTTGCCCCCGTCCTTCCCTGGTCCCGGCGGTTCTGCAATGCCCCGGATGGGCGTGTCGCCCTCCCTACGATCTCTCGCTTTCCTTTCGGGTCCCACCCGCGCACCTCCACCTCCGTCACCTGCTCCATCGTCGTCAGGCGCGCCCTGAACTGCTGCAACGTCAACCCCCACTTTAGTACAGTCTCAACAGAAGGAGACTCGGGCGGCTTCTCAAAATGCAGCGTCTTCCCTTCCACGTACAACCTGTACCCTATCCGCTGCGCCCGCTCCATCAGGAATTCCCAATCGGTCTGGTTCGCCTGCATCAGATACTCATACACCTCACTTGTGGCAGTAACTACTGCACGCAGGCTGGCTCCCTGCGCCAACCGCTGGGCGATATCCGAATCGGTCATGTTCAGATATGTCGTTGTTCGCCGCACTCTATGCAGACGGTGCGACAAATCATACCCGCGCGCCGTCAGCGTCGAACGCTCGGTACTGTTGATGTCCGGCTCGATAGAAGTGATCTCGCCCTTCATGAGCAGCACCCGGTCTGTGCTGCTCTCCAGTTGTATAGATAACTTCACTTTCCTCCCAGGCTTAAACACATCCGCCTTCAATGCGTCAAGATTCGGGTCCATGAGGTGTACCGCGAACATATCCGGCAGATAGAGCGAATCGTCCACCTCTACGCCCAACAGATTTGCCATATGCACAGGGTCAAGGTGTTGATACCCGCCATCGGCGTCAATGTCGCCGTCGGTCAACTGGATGTAAATTTGCGATATGTGTTGTGTTGGCCCGCTCATCCTTCACCCACAATGCCCAATAAACCACTCGCTACTCGTCACTCGCCACTCGTCACTCGTCGTCTTCCGTCTTTCAATCATTCAGCGGCGGTACAACCAGCCGCTGCCCCGGCCTCAAACGGCTGGGATCGTCCAGCTTGTTGGCGGCTGCCAGGTGCCGCCACGCGTTACTGATTCCATACTCCACGAAAGCGATCCAATCTATCGTTTCCCCCTCTTTCACCATATGCATTGAATACCCCTGCTTAGCGCCCGAGGTGGGGTTCTGCCCAGGCCACTGTTCCTCCTCCTCGGCCTGAAGCATCTGGAGTGTCACTATCGACCGCACGGGCTTACCTTCCGGCAAGAACAGTGTAAACTTCTCCGATATCGACGTGATAACCGCCTTGAAGCTCCAGAAGCGCCCCCACCTGAACTCAATGTGGGGTGGCTCGCTCCGCTTGGTGGCCCTATCTTGCCTGCTTGGCGTTACCTTCATCATCTTCCATAACTTGCCCGTAACGTCGCGCACGTCTGTGCCCTTCTCGTACGTGTCGAACATCAATTCCACCTGCAAGGTCTTTGGCTGCCCCCCGTTGAACTTGGGTGGCTGCATCGAAGCTCCGGCTGCCTTGCCCGGCGTCCACTGATTCTGCTTGGAAAAAGTGTACTCTTTGGGCCGAAAGATGCACTGAACTTCATCCCCATCGGTGAGATTCTTTATGGTAGCTCGTTCCAGACTGGCACCGGCCATCTTGTTTCTCCTCTTATGTAAAGTTCCGCTCTCGCTCGATAGCGAGCCTCCGCTGGATCAGTGAATATATCGTATCAGCAAGTTCTTCCATGTCCGGCCCAAACGATCTTTCCTCGTTGGGTGGGCGCTCCTCTCCGCTATCGGGTGCCGATCGCTCCTCGCCTGCAAGGGCCAACGCCACACTGCTCGCCGAAGATACCGCCGCACCTCCCACCGAGGCCGCAATTACATCAGCCCACATCCCCGCCTCCGCCGCGGCAGCAGGCGACTCTGCCGCCTCACCCCATGAATAATCCGTAAGCCACCCTACACTCTCCCCAGGCGAGTCAACTCGTGCTGGTGCTCTTTCCCACTCTATTTCTGTGCTTAAGGGATATGTATAACCGGAGGTTGTGCTATATGCCTCGCCAGCTTCAACCATGCCATTATCAGGAATAGAATCCATTTCACCATCGTCCGGTGTCTCACTGCCAAAATAGCTCGCCCGCTCACCGGGCACCGCAAAACCTGCGTATGGCACGGCCAACGGCAGCATCGTAGACCCCTCCTGAGGACCGTACAAACGGTTGAGTGCCTCGATGTAATCCTCTACTTCACCGCCCTCTCCCACCGCCTCTTCCGGCGCAACACCTAGCTGTGTTAGCCGCAACATCTGAGCGGGTGCGCGCAACACCCCTGCAAATGGCTCGCTGCTTCTCGCGCCAGGCGAACCCGCCTGGGTCGCCGACGGCCCGCGCCCAACATAGGCAGCCACGCGTGACCCGATGTCGCCCCTTCTCTGCGCCGCCGCGAATTGTCCGCGCCCGGAACCACTAGCCAGCGGACTTGCAAACTGCCCTGGAATCGCCTCACCCGATGTTATAGGCATGGTACTCCTTGCCACCAGACCGGGACGTGATTCAACCCTCCATACTCCTCCCATCGGCGCAATCACTGAGGGTGGCAAATCGAGTTCCACTGAGCCGGAACTTACCATATCGGAAGCAATATCTCCACCTAGACGCAGGGTCATCTCCAGACTGCGCGCCTGTCGCCCCGTCTCCCTCGATATACTTCGCCCACCCCTTAGATCACCCAACCTTGCAAGGATGCGGGCCAACAGTCCTCCACCTACCACACTCGCCAGTGGACGTGCCTCCACCTCCGGCAGAGGACTGTGCGCCTCGGTCACCGCCTCCGCCATTTCCGGCATCGACTCCCAGACGGGCACCTCCTGCGTTTGCGCTTCATATGGCCCTACTATTGGCGACTGCGCTTCCCCAGGCCGAGCCTGCTCAAGTCTCGTGTGCTCTGCAACCGCGTCAACGGGGCTTGCTGCTTCTAAGCTTGTGTTTGCACTTTGAATCGAGTGCGGGATCGTCGGTACCTCAATGGGCCTTCCGGCCTCCGACGCCACCTGCTCCACACTCCCGACTTGTTCCATCGGGGTTTGCAGTTCTTCCAGGTTTTGCTCAACATGCACCTCTTTTGCGATACTATGCTGCTCGGTAAGCACAACCCCGACAGATTCGACAGGCGCAGATGCAACTACACTCAACATAGGCGGCATAGGCACGGCAAATTCTGATGATTGCGATGGCACACCAACCACCGGAGCCACATCGCTCTCCGAGGGCGTTTCTACTTGTTCGACATCCTCCCGAACTGGCTGATTCCGCCGGACCCACGGCAACGTCAGAGGGGCTGGTCCTCTCGCTTCAGTCCGGGTCGCCCCGCGCCCGCCAAACCTACTGAACAAAGAGCTGAGCAATCCTGCTGGCCCACGGCTAACAATAACCGCCCTCTCTTCTCTGGGTGAAACAACGTCCGGCGATGAAACCTGTACTCGTGATTGTTGATCCGCAAGCACAGGCGGAACCGCTAGGCTGACCGCACGGCCTTCCGGTGCAGTAGCTCTTTCTTCTAACGAATCCTGATCGGCAATCTCATCTTTGACCGCTATAGGAATCTCTCTAAAGACAATGTTACTCCCTGTCGCCACCACTTCGTGACTTGAAGTAGTGGGTGGGCTTACCTCAACTCTCACCGCTTCGGGCTGGATTGTTACAGCTTCTCCTTCTTCCACTCGCGTAACCGCCACTCCCGCAGTCGACTCTAATCCACCGCTCGCCTGTTCCACGCGTGGTTCCTGCTGTGCCAGCCGCTTCACCGCCTCCGGCAACGGCAATATCTCCACGATCCGCTCGATAACCCGGCCCACGACCCCCCTCTGTTGGGCAGGTCGAGTAAGGTCAACGAAATCTTGGTTCGTTTCCTCAATTCGTGGGCGTACCTGAGGTTGGGCCAACGGCATCGCTAGGGCCTGTGGCGCGCTCTGCGAGGGCGTCACGGGCAAGGTCTGTACAGCGATGCTTTGAGGCGAAGCCTGCCCAACCTGCTCCTGCTGCGGAGCGGATGATGGCGAAAGCTCCAGCTGGGCAGGCCGCACCATCCTCGATAGGAGATCGGTTGTTGGTGCTAGCGGCTGTTTGTTTCCAACTTGCAAATCACGATGAACGGCAGACTCCAACGTCCCGATCTCGAGCGCAGGGCGCTCTATGCCTGCCATAGGTGCTGCCCTTGTGATCGGCACAAGTGCGGGCAGTTCAGGCGGTCGAGGCACGCCCACCGGAGCGGGCACATACTCTATTCGAACGGTCACTGCGGGCGTAAAAGTGGGCGGCTTATCCGCGCCTTCCCAACCACCTTCCGCTTCCTTCCTGCCGCCCACTGCCCCCAAGGCCCCAGGTTCGGCCCACCGATCCACCTTTGGCATTTGTGGTTCCACACGCGCCTCAACCTGTCGCGTTACCGGCTGCGGCTCCCCCACAACACGTAGCGCCGAACTTGCTGAGGTTCGCGCACCCGTTCGCCTCGCGAATGGATCGGTCTCAGGCGCTTCCTGCACCACGGGCCGGGCACGCCACACGAACTGCGGGGGCGAAGCCGCACGCCGTATGCCTGCTGATCCATTTGGGGGCGTCGAACCAGCATTCCCCAACATACGCGAGTTAGCCACTTCCCCACTTGCCGATGGTGGCGAATAGCCTAACCTGCGCGTGATCTCTCGCCATAGTGTGACAGGGTGCGGTGCGCGCACCCCCGGCCTGGCGAACGGCGACTGAAGCCTGCTCAATATCTGGTTCGCCAACCGCGTCGCTGCCCCGGCCGCGAGCAAAGGCATACCGCCGGACCTTTGAATATTGGTCCCGCTTACGCCATCGTTCGCATCCTGCTTTCTTCTATTGTTACCCTTGTCGGCCAATATTCCTCACTTATCTCTTATTTCACCTGTCTCTACCCAAACAGGAAGTCCCTCATGTTGCTTTCGATCCGGTCTTCGACCAACCATCTATGTAATTTGCAAGCCCTCATGAGTCAATTGCAGCGACTGTATTGCACCCTGGCTCTGGTCCGACTTGAATTGCGGGCCTGTCCATTTTACAGGCAGAGCATGTATGAAGCTCCAGCGCATCTTCTCAACCCCGTGCTGATCAACCATAATGATCGACACATTACGCCGCTCAAAATCCCCCTGCAATATCTTCTTGTACCAATCCCACAGCTCATTTGACGTAGTAATTCCGTTCTTCAGGGTGATATCTGACACCTTCACACGCCCAGGCAGCCTGTGAACATGATCGTTCACGCCCCCCTCCTCGTAATTTGTCACCTCCACCTCTATATCCAGCCCCGTAACCTCGGTGAACACGGCCTGCCCCACACCGTCCACATGGAAGTGGAAAGTCGTCATAGGATCTGTGCGATTACTGGTTCCAGACATCTAGTCCCTCTTTCAGTCAAACACTTTATGCCCTGTGCAACACGCAGTAGACTATGATCTACCCCTCACCACCCATAAGCAGCCCGCTCCCGATCAAGCACAAGATCGCGCACGATCAAACCATACACGGCATCCGCGATGTCCTCCGGGTCAGGTGGCTCTTTGCCTGCCTGGTTCTCCGCCGTTGCGCCAACCCGCTGCCGCACCATCGCTTGCTCTATCGCTTCAGCAGCCACCTCTGATCCGGAAAGACTTGCCGGCGCTGGAGCATTTGGCCCCGGAGTTCGTTGAACTGCCAATCCCCTCCCGCGCGATGCGCCCGAAATCCCACTGGCACCCATACTCCGCGACCGCGCTCCACTGCTTGCCCTCAACAAAGGCATATCAATTGTGGGTGCAACACCCGTCTGCTCGCCAACATGGTATAGCTCATGGGCCAACAGCGACATACTCCTGGCACTAGCGGGTCGCATCAACTCCGGCCTTACATAAACATCGCGCCCCACGGTAAACGCACGTGCTCCCAACCGGCGAGCAAGCTCCCCCGCCTGCGCCGTGTCATGCACGCGCACCTCGCCCAACCGCCCAACCAACCTACGCACCCAGGCGCTCCGGTCAAGCGCCAAATCAGCATGTCCGACCAAAAAATCCTCACCTGTATATCCCAGCTCATCCACAACATTTCCCTTCCCATTCTGCCTACTCGCCACTCGTCACTCGCCACTCCTCACTCGTCACTCCTGCGTCTTGTTCAACTCAGTATTGATACTCGCGATCTGGTCCACCCAGGCGCGGCGCTCTGCGTGTTCCAGCTCCATTATCTCGGCCAGGGGCCAATGGAAGTAATACGCTATATAGGCTACCTCTTCTCTGAGCTGGTCGAGAGGGTAGCCGATCATTCCCCCGATGGAACCAACTCCACTTCAAACTGGTGCCCGCAATTAGGGCATTGCGTTGGGATAGTGCTGTGCTCCGCCTCGTTGATGCGCCGGTAAAGGTCTTGCAGATAGGCGAAGTCTGCCGAGAACATGTTTTCGATCACACCTGTATGCACCTGAGCCAGCGTCCCAAGCTTCGTGATCACCCGCGACAACAAGACGACGGTCAGGTAAGCCTGGTTCTGTTTGACCCGCATATCCCGCATCGGCACGATCTCGTCCATCGCTGTTGCGAGGCGCATCGTACCCTCCCGGTGCAGGTTCCCATCGCTATCCACATACCCTCTCGGCAAGATGAAGTCGAATTCGGTTTGCAGCCCCTTCGCAGGCGCGCGCTCCTTCTCAGGTACGAACATTCCGCTTCCTTTCTAGCTTCGCGAATTACGAATTACGAATTACGAATCACAGCTCGCTAACGCCGCCGCCATTCGTAATTCGTAATTCATGGTTCCTTTTAGCTTAGCCGGTCCGCTCCAGCCCTTCGTGCACGATCTCAAGCTCTTCGATGCCCACCTCGTTCGTGCTCGAATTGAGCGATGGGCCGGAGATCTTCCGGGGCCATGCGCGCAGGAAGCTCCAGCGCGCCACTTCGTCACCATTCTGGTTCACCATCACGATCGAGCCATTGGCGCGGGCCGATTCCACCTGGCCTTCCTCAACCAACTTCCGCCACTGCCACGCCTCCATTGAGTTGGTGATGCCGCGCTTCAGGTTGATCGGCGTCCACTTCAACCGGCCTGGCACGGCCTGGATAGTGTGATAATCTTGTTTGGTGCTCCCCTTATACTCGATCAACTCGGTCTCCGAGCCGATACCGGAGCACTCGCGGAACACCATATTGTCAAGATGACCGTCCACGCTTACATAAAAGTGCGCCTGGACCAACGGGTCAACGCGAACTGCTCGTCCTTCCATTCCGGGCATAGTTGTGTTCCTCCATATTGGTACATGCTGGGCCCCAGCCCAACATCATCGAATTGCCATAACCGAGAACTCGCCACTCGTCACTCGCCACTCGCTACTCACTGACCGACCCCCCGCTCTGCCACTGGCTCAAGCGGATAATCACAAACTCGGCAGGTTTTACAGGGCAGATGCCAACTTCGATAATCAGCTGGCCCACGTCACGGGTCTCCGGTGGGTTGTTCTCTTCATCGCACTTCACGTAGAACGCTTCCTTAGCGGTATTCCCGAAGAGTGCCCCATCGCGCCAGGTGCGCATCAAGAACGCCCCGATATCCCGCTTCACCCTCTCCCACAGGTCTCTGTCGTTCGGTTCGAACACTGCCCATTGCGTCCCCTGCAATAGCGACTTCTCGACATAGTTGAACAGTCGTCGCACATTCAGGTAGCGCCACGATGGATCGCTCGACACAGTGCGAGCGCCCCATACCCGGATGCCCCTGCCGGGGAACGTCCTGATCACATTGATCCCGACCGGGTTCAAGATCGACTGCTCGTTGTGGGTCGTCTGGTATTCCAGGCCAATCGCACCAGCCACGACCTCGTTGGCCGGGGCCTTGTGCACGCCCCTCTGGTCGTCGTTGCGCGACCATATGCCCGCCATGTGACCGCACGGCGGCACATAGATGCCGGAGCCATTGCCCAGCGGGTTGGCTACCCTGATCCAGGGGTAATACAACGTCCCGTACTTGCTATCGTAATTGACCTCTTTCATGCGCCAATCGCGGATGCGTTGAGGATTCATCCCCGGAGGCGAATTGAGGATCGCTACCCGGTCGCCCATGTTCTGGGAGTGGTCCAGCATCGCCTGTTGAACTGCCTGCACGCCCTCCATGTCGATCCGTCCAGCCTGGTACAGCGCCCACAGGTCCGGGAAGCAGACCATGGTAGCGTCCTCGGCCACTTCCAACCCGTTAACGCCACTTCGCTCCGAGGCATCCCCTATAAGCAGGTCGGTTCCCATTCGCGAGTTTTGCGTCGCCAGCGCCGTCTCGCTTGGCAGCGACAGCGGGTAGCTGCCAGGTGATGGCATTCGCTCTGCCGCGCTTGCCGAGCTTTCACGCTCTGCTAACCTCACCAGCTTCAATTCGGCGTTCACTATATCTATCGCGTTGCGCACCCTGCGCCCGCGTCCCATAGTTACATTCTCGAATCTTTCCTCAGCATCGCCCTGCTTCACGACCACCGTGAATGCATCCTCCGGCGCTGGCTGGCCGTCGGCGGGAGCCGTGCCCGGCTGTATCTCCAGGGTGATCGAGCTACCCGTCGAGCCAGAGTCGCGTGCCGTCGCATCAAACGACACTGCCCCGCCACCCGCCAGCGCAGGCACACCCACACTCGCCGTCGGCAATTGAGCGGCCCCTCGCTTCGCCGAAGCGGCGTCGGCTTCGCTCATCGGCAGTCGGGTGATATAGCACGTTGATCCGCCGTTGTTGAAGAACCCATATACGGCGTGCGCCAGGTAACCTCCAGGTATGAAGTTACCGAACGTATTGACGAACTGCGTCCAGTTGGCGATAAACGTAGGCTCGTTGATCGGGCCGCGCTCCGAAAAGCCCACAAAGGCCGCGATGCGCGTCCCCACACCCTCGATTGGCTTACTACCCTTATCCACCTCCTCGACGTATACGCCTGGGGTCAAGTAAGTTGTGGCCATAAACACTCCTTTCTAACTACACTGTCAACCCGCAACGGACGACATGATCTTCATCTATTGCAACGACCCTCGTCCAATCCGAATTCTGTGATCCGAAATCCGAAATCCCAATAGGCTCACCTCCTCCGGCCTTTGCCGCCTGGCGACGGACCCGGCTGCTGGCCGGCGTCTCCTTCATTTGTGGGTGGCGATCTGTCACCGCCGCTGGTTGATCCTCCTTCCCGGCGCTGCCGTATGATCAAGTCGTAACCATCACCGGGAACATCAATCTTCCTTTCGGTTTGCGCCCAATCGGGGTGCGTAGCCCGCAACATATAAGACCCATGCACCACATGCGAGAACCTGAAGCGGCCTTCAGGGTCAGTCTTCGACCTCAGCCCTCGCCCTACTATTTCCACTTCCACTCCCATGTCCCGGGCAGGCATGGGCGGCGCTCCATCGTTCTCCACCAGCACCCACCCTCCGATCTGCGACACAGGCACTTCATACGCCGCGGCCCCTTCCATATCGGGGTGCACCAGCACCCGCCTGGTGAGCACCAACGGCACCCCAACCAGTTGGTCTGGATCGAGCGGCAGCGTCACCGTCAATTGCACCCCCGGTTTCACATACGACTCCAGGCTGCTCCACAGGTCGCTAGGATTCTTGAACGGCCCATCGCTCTGAGCAACCTTAACGGGCACCGGCCACTCCTGCTCGGCCAGCACTCCCTGTAGCTTCTCCTGTGGTATCTGGCGGTAGCGCATGAATGAAGCAAAAGCTCGCCACAGCAGCCGGTGTTCGTCCTCCACCAGGTTGGCCCAGGCGGTGATCAAATAGTGAGCATCGATCCGCGACGGCATCCTGCGTCTGATCGCGCCCACCCGTATCCCACCCTCACCCGTCTGCATGGCTTGCATCCGCTCAGTTTCCCAGTCTAAGTTCCTCAGGTCGGTATTTTCCACCATGTGGTACAGGTAGCAGTTCAGCGTTGGTCGCGCCAGCGACCCGCTCCACTCCTTCGTAGGCGCGTCAAACACCACGTCAATTTCGGCGATGTCTAGCGGCACCCCCTCAATCAGGAGTTGCTTGATCGTTTCGTCCAGGTCGGTAATCATGCGCTACAAACTCTCACTGTCCACTCGCCCTTGTCCTCGATTTCGATGTGCCCGCCTGCCCCTTCTTCTTGCCGTCACGGTGGTTCTCTTGTCCACCTACCTGCCTATCCGCCGCCCGCTCCCCATCCGGCTCCCGGCTCATGGGTGTATCATCGCTTTCCAGAGCAAACGGCAGCGACAACTCATTGACATCCGAGTGAGCCTGGATGAACTCCAACATCTCAGAAGGAGAGCTGAACCGCAGGCGCTCGCGGGTTGCGACGTGTTCAATAAGACCCCAGCGCCAGCCCTGCTCAGGCTCAACCCAGAAACGTAAGATAAAGGAGCTATAGTGTCCCACACACACTCCTTGCAAGCTTGGCCGTGATCGCAACGAAATAAGATAACAGGAACAACAAGAAAGCCGCTCCATGACAACGGGAACGGCCTTCAATCTAGCACCACTGCGTTAGCGCAGCATTAGCCACGCGTTAGGGGAATGTATAGTGCGCCGCGCGCTCATGCAACTGGCACGTCACGAGCAACGCTTGTGTCTCCGCTCCCGGCTCCATCCCAAGCTCTCGCTTCAGCGTGCGCGCGCACAGGTTGTACCAGTAAAGGGCGCGTGCGGGTTGCCCCAACCTGGCATGGCTCAAGATCAGGTGGCGATAAGCATCTTCTCGGCAGTCGTCTTGCGCCAGTAGCTTCTGCGACCATATCACAGCGCCCATATAGTCGCCCGCATCAAACGACATCCCGGCCAGCATTGTCAGAATGGTTGAATATGCGTCGCGCAGCGCCTCTCGCCTGAGCAGCGTCCAGTCCGCATAAGGCTCGTCAAGCAGATAATCACCCGTGTACAATGCCTCGGCCTCCTCGTACTCCATCATAGCCTCCGTGAGCCGTTCGTCCCTTTTCAGCCGCCAGCCATTGTGCCAGTGCCGCTCGAACTCCTCCACGTCTACCCATAATTCAAGCTCAGGGTTGAGCATAATGTTGCTCCCCTGCGGAATCACCAGTTCCTCACCATTCGGCGGTGCGTAGCTACTGCTCAAGCTTCTCCGAAGGGTGTGCATAACCACGCGCAGGCGGCCCTGTCCCACGGATGGAGAAGCATCAGGCCACAGCAGGTCGAGCAATGCCTCCCTCGATACCGGGTGCTTCCTGTGCCCGATCAAATACTTCAATATCGTTTGCGCCTGCCCAGGCATCTCGGCCAACACCTTGGTTTGCCCGGCCATCAGCTGGAAAGGTCCAAGCAAATACGCCCTTAGCTCCGGAGGCGCAGGCCTCTCGCGCCCTTCCTTCAGGTCCGCATCTTCGCTCAGATATGGTTCTCTAGCTTCGTTTGGCTGGTCAAGGGCATCGCCAAGCGCAGCCAGATCCTCTCCAAGGGCATTCAGCGAGGCCGCAAGCCGCCGGTATTTGGCGCGGGCCTGCGCGAATCTATCGCTAAGTGCCGAGGTTTCTCTTCCCCTCAGCCTGGCAGCCAATCCCTTCACATCCATAACGTATCCACGGCTCGGTCTAAATGAACGATCGGTCGCCGGAGCAAACAAAAGATAGTCTAACCCGACTTCTTTCCTGAAGACTAACTGGAGATAAGGCGGGTAGTACCAATGGAACCTGCTGGCACGAAGTGTGTCGTGTAGATGTTATTACCTGACCCCTCTCGTTTCAGGGGCCAATCAGGCAAGTGTATTTTGAATAATAGCACCGACGCTTGTGGGTGTCAACAGCACTATTGTCGCATATTCAGGTGTTCCGCCCTATCCTCATAAAGATCGGCCAAAACGTCATTTTCCGCTCCTCAGCGTCTCCCCACGCCTCGGCCAGTTCGCCTTCCACCAGGTCCACAGGGTCGCTGCCGCGCGCTTCAATATACCGTCTCACAGGCGACCACGTCCTCAAATAGGCCAGCATATCGCTCAGGTCCCATTCAAGCTCAATACTGAACTGAGGTGGCTCGATCTCCCTGAAGGGGAACGCAAACGAGCTATAGCCCTCGTCCACGTACTTCCGCTCGCGCGGCCAGTATGGACCAACCGTCTCGTAATAAAAACGATCGATAATCCGATCTATATCGCCACCTATCCTGCAAAGCGCGTAAGCCCACACAGCCAGCACTCCATCCTTTTTCAGCGTCCGATGCGCCTCCTCAAAGAAGCGTTCCAGGTCGAACCAATGGAGCGCCTGCGCCACCGTTATCAGGTCAACTGTACCACTATCCAACCCCGACCCCTCGGCCCGCGCCTCCCTGTACTCCACTTTCGGGTGCGCAAAGGCATTCCGCAATTGCGCCGAACTGGGGTCGGTAGCGATCACATGCTCAAAATAGTCGGCCAACCCCACCGCAGCCTGCCCGTTTCCCGTCCCACAATCCCACGCCAACTCATGTCCGGCAGCCACCGAAGCCACATACTCGAACAACCGCGCCGGGTAATGGGGCCGCCGCCGCGCATACTCGTCCGATTGCGCAGAGAAATAATCCTTGAATTGCATGCCACATTATACGCCAACCCAAAATTGAAACATGAAACATCCCAAATCCTAGGTTCAGCTTCGCAGTTGCGCAATCTGGTTCTAAAATAGGCAAAATTCGGGGAGGGGTTGGGGTGGGGTCTGCGGTCATTCCCAATCTGTCTTACGCACGAATCGAAAATTCGGGATGCCTCAGGTATGTCGTACCTGGCAAAGACTCTCTACGCGCCTGCTTGCGCCTTGTCTCCCTTCGACGTGCGTCGCGCAGCTTCAGCCTCGTCCTTCGCCGCCGAGCCAACCGGGATCGCTTCGTCCGGGTCACTCTCTCCAAGCCCAAGACGTGTGTACAACGCCGCCAAAGGGCGCGGAGCCCACCAATTCAACCGCCCAAGCAGCCTCATCGTGGCAGGCACAAGCAGCATGCGCACAACCGTCGCATCAACCAGGATCGCAAGCCCCAGCCCGACCCCTACCTGTTTGATGAACAACACGTCGCCAAGCGCGAACGCTCCGATCACCACCACCAGTAACAGAGCCGCGCTGGTGATGATCCCACCGGTCCGTTGCACTCCGGTCGCCACCGACTGCACTGTATCGCCTGTGTGGTCGTAAGCCTCCTTGATTCGGCTCAGCAGGAACACTTCATAGTCCATCGACAGCCCGAACGCGATAGCGAAGATCAGCACCGGCATAGTGCCGTCGATATTCCCCAACGGTGTGAAATTGAGCACGTTCGACAGATGCCCATCCTGGAATATCCACACAAGCGCCCCAAAACTTGCCGAAAGAGACAGCACATTTAGCACCACAGCTTTCAGCGGCACTACCACGCTCCCCAGCATCAGGAACAGCAGTATAAACATTACAGCTACGATCAAGATCACCGCGATGGGCACGCCGGCCGCCAGGCTCGCAAGGAAATCGTCCAACTGAGCACTATATCCGCCGACCAACGCTGTTATCCCCTCTGGCGGCGCAACGGCACGTATCTGCCGCACTAGATCCTGTGCGCCACTGCCCAGTATGTCCCCCGAATAGATCACACGTACCTCGCTGTAATTCCCATTCGAGTACTGCGCGGCTGCCTGCGCGGCCAGCGCCGCCTGGGGGTTCGCCGAATTCCCTATTGACGAGTAGAAAGCTGCGTACGCTGCGCTCCCAAGGGAGTCCAGCCGTGGATCCAGCGTCACCAGACTTTCAACCCTCGTAACTCCTGGCAGCGCCTGGAGCTTGCGAGTGTAGTTGAACAGCGCGCTCAGGTTGTCCGCGCTCGTAGCCGCACTGTCGCTATGAACTATGACCTCGATAGGCTGAGTCTCGTTCTGCGGGAAATCGCTCGTCAGCGCCTCACCTACGGCCCGGCTCTCCGCACCCTCAGGCAGCGCCCGGTGGTCCGGAATAGACAGGTTAATTCCAAAGAAAGGCAGCCCCACTATAAGCAAAGGCAACACCGTCGCGACCAGCACCACCACCGGGCGGCGCATCACAAAGTTGCTCAGCCTGTACCACAGACCGCTATCGCTACCGTTCGCATTCCCGTTCTGCCCGGCGACCCCTCCTGCTCCTCTGAACCGTGTCGGCAGCAGTGAACGCACCGACAGCATATTTACCCTCGGCCCCATCAGCGCCAGAATCGCGGGCAGCACTGTCACGGCCCCAACCATCGCGATCATCACCGCCGAAGCCCCACCCCAACCCATGCTCTTGAGGAACATTTGCGGGAACACCATCAGGCTCAACAAACTGATCATCACAGTCAGACCGCTGAAGATCACCGTCTTCCCTGCCGTCTGCATGGTCTTCGTCAGAGCCGGTTGCACGTTATTGTCGTGCCGCACCAGTTCTTCCCGGAAGCGGCTCACCATGAACAGGCTGTAGTCAATAGCCAACCCCAGGCCCAGCATGGTCACGATATTGACCGCAAATATGGAAACATCGGCAAAATTGGTCGTGATCCGCAGTATGAGGAACGCCCCCAGTATCGCCAGACCACCCGTAAACAAGGGCAAAGCCGCCGCCAGCAAACTCCCGAATATGATCACAAGTAGCACGAACACAATCGGAAAACTCAGTGTCTCGGCTCGCTCAAGGTCGGTCTGTACCAGTTCATTGATCTCCTGGCTAACCGCCGGGTACCCACCCAGGCGCACCTCCAGCGTATCGCTCGTGAGGAGAGGGCGCAGCCGCTTCATATTCTCTAATTGAACATCGTCATCACCCTGTAGCCCCACAACCGCATAGGTGCTTGTGTGGTCGTTCGACACCAGCGTGCTCGACCCGGTTGTGTAATAAGTCGTGATCCCCGCCACGTTCGGCTGTCCCTTGATCCGGTCCAGCGTAGCTTCCACCACCGCCTTGTAGCTGGGTGCGTCTACCTGCGTGCCGTCCTTCGAGTTGAACAGCACCACCAGCGTGCGGGCCGCCTGTCCCATTTCCGACTTGAGCAGACTCTCGACCTGTGCCGATTCCGAGCCGGGATTATCGTACCCGCCCGCTTTCAGGTCCGCGAAGACGCTCGTCCCAAAGACTCCACTTACTGCCATAAAGGCCAACCCGGCCACCAGCACAAACCATCTAGACTTGTAAATTGAGTTGCCTAGCCATGCGAACATTGCCTTCTCCTTGGTGTTTCCTCAGATTGAATGAAGTTCATTCATGCGCGGTCATAACGAGCGGGTTTTCATTATCAGGTGCCCGAAGCCTCAGGGGATTACAGGAGGTCCGGGTTTACCAGCCAGCGGTTGAGGGCATCCACCAGCGCATCGATATATTCCGCCTGCCGCGTTCCTTCCTCCACCACAAAACATTGCAGCAAAGCGCCATTCACCATACCGTATATCACAACGGCCGCCGTAGCCGAGTCCACGGGCCTTAGCGCTCCAATCTGAATCCCTTCCTCCAGGAACGCCTTCAATACCTCGAAGATCGACGCGGGGGCTTCCATATCCCACTTACCGACCAGTTCCGCCTGCACACCCATCAATTGCACCATGTTGGTGTGCCTGGCGCATATCGCAAATGTGGCCTCGATCATCGGGCGGGCGCGCAAGTGAAACGGGACGTCGTTCAACTCCGGGCGAGCAAGCGAGCCAAGCACTTCCTGCTCCCAGCTACCCTTGACAGCCGCCAGTATTTCGCCCTTGTTCTTGAAGTACAGGTATACGGTCCCAACTCCCACGCCCGCGCGCTTCGCTACCTGGGCTATGGTAGTGCTCTCGTAACCCTCCGTAGTAAACAGGTCGCGCGCCGCCTCGATAATAGCGTTTCGCTTGTCGAAGTCGGCACCCCGCACCTCGTCGTCCATATTTCGCTTGATTCGCTGGATTGCCACTCTATCTCCAATGCTCCCTAACGCTATTGAATGAAGTTCATTCAGTACCATATCACCGTTCTACCGGTCTGTCAATACCCTCGCCCCATCAATTTACCGGGATTTTACCTTCCGCTCATATCCCCTTAATCTGCGTCCTCTAACATTGTGCTGAAACAAAGAACACGCCAATACCAAACCTATGCACCTCTCAAATCTCAAACTCGAAACGGAAGGAGAACATTCCCAAATGTACCGCAGACGACTCAGACCATTGAGACCCAGGCTTTGGCGGACTCGCCCAATGCTAATCCGCCCCATCGGAAGACCTTTCGGCCCACGCCGCTGGTTCGGTGGCCGGTGGCTCGGTTTCTTCCCGCTAATGTGCCTCGGCCTCGTGTTGGCCCTGCTCCTCCTTCGCCTTTTCTAGCTACGTGTTCTAAGCGCGAGGTACACCTCGCCCCGTCATGACGACAAACGAGCCTGCAAAGCTCTCTCTAATCGAGAACCTTCTCCCTGTAGTGATAAGCATAAATCGTCTCAAACCCCAGCTTCTCATAAAGCCGGACCGCAGGCGAATTCTCCGCCACTACTTGCAAATAAGCCATTTCCGCGCCTGCATCGCGTGACCACACCCCCAACGCCCGCACGATCTCCGTCCCAATGCCCAGCCGCTGAAAAGTTGCTTTCGTGGCGATACTAAACAACCCAACCCACCCACGCTCCGCGACCGCGATCCCAACTCCCACCGCGTCCGCCCCCACTTTTGCAAGCGCAAATCCTGCACGCGGCCCAATTGATGAAAACGCCAGTCTATAAGCCGGCCCTTGCGTCTCCGGAAACCCCTCGACCATCAGAAATTCCCCAATCCACTCGTCTGTGACAGGCTCCTCAATTTCCAGTTCGATATCGAGCGGTGGTCCGGCCCTCTCAATCATCCCCTCGACCGCGCCCACCATCACCGATGTCGGCGCGCTAACTCCATAACCCCTTTGTTCCAACAAAGAGTCGAGAGCCAACGGAGATGCCGGGCTGATCTGGTAACGTGCAGGCAATCGTTGCCTTCGATAGAAATTCTCGACAACTTCGAGCCAATCTGCCTGCTTCGGCATTTGAGCGTTAGTCAGCACGCTGTTCGCCCGCCGCGTGATGCCATCTGCCGCACGCAGTCGCCACCCCTCAAGCGCCTGCTGCACCCGTCCCGGACGAGCATTGGCCGCCAGCTCGTCTAACAACCTGATGTCGTACACCCGTCCCACTCCCATCAGCCCACGCGAGTCGCGGCCTCTTTGAGACCTCGCACGTAATCCGATACCTCCAACATAATCTCATCCGGAGGGTGAGACACCAGAATTTCGTCCATCCCTCTCCCCACCAGTATCCCATCAGCCGGCGCTGCCTCTCCGGCCACCGCCTCCATCCCAACAACAAGAGGCAGCCCGGTCCTGTCCAGCACCCGCTGACGAAGTTCGTTCACCCTGACTCCATTTGAGGAACCTGGAGTACAATACGCAAACCCGCCACCCTCAGGTATGCTAACAGCTATGGCGCCCGCCCACTGGTCAGAAACCGGCTGGATAGCATCCACCCCCGCCTCCATACACAAGGCACCAAAAGGCCCGAACCCCTCAATCGAAATATCGGGAATCAGCACACCATCGATCCCGGCTTCAGCGCATCCCGATACCAACCTGTCAAACCCATAATCGCGAGCCTCAGCGAGCGCACATACCAGTACCAACGGCACCTCGTTAGTCCGCCGAGCCTCGGCTGCGATGCTCAGGCAATCGTCCATACTTCCCATGCCCTCCAGCCAGCCGCCCCCACCTTCCAGTCCACGCAACCTTGCTGAGGTACCAAGAGCGATCAGGTCTGCCCCCTGCCTCCCGATCACAGGCAGCAGCGAGCGGCTGGTCTGCAAGTCCGGCAACCCAACAGGCAAATAAGGGATCACAGCCACCTCGCCCGTCTTACCCAATCGGCGGAAAGTCGATGCGATGCGGGTCATACTCTATCGCCCAACGCGCAGGCCACATAAGTGGGGCATGATTTGCGGTCCATCTAAATAATTGTACAGCACCCACCCCTCAATCCCAATTCTCACCGTGGCTCGATCTGGTTGAAGTAGTCGCGCACCAGGTCCTTATATCCCTGCGGTATGTAATCGCTGTCGAGGGCCGTACCCGCCTGCTCCTTGTACTCGCCATACACATTCTCGTACGGCACAACCGAAGGCCCTATTGAATTCGCGTCCGTATTTGTTGGCGCTGTGCTCTGCTCCCCACCTGGATTGTCCTGCCCCTGCACGCTCACAGGCGTAAGCGTGGCCTCCACGCTGCTGGGCGGCACATACACAGGCTCATTATGGCCCGTTCCCCACCCTCCGGCAGGCGGTCCCACATTACTCCCCTGTCCGTTCCCCTGCCCATTACCCTGTCCTTGTCCCCCACCTTGCCCTTGCTGGCCCTGTTGACCTTGCCCGTTACCGTTACCCTGGCCCTGTCCTTGCCCGTTACCGTTACCCTGGCCCTGTCCTTGCCCGTTGCCTGCCGCCACTGGAGTGCCCGCCGTTGCCGTGCTCCCAGCCTGCGCTGTGCCCGCAATCGCCACGGGCGTAAGCGTCCCGCTCGCCCGCGCCACTGGACTTCCCGACAGTGTGCCAACCGCCACCGGGCTGCCTGTCATGGGACTTCCCAGCGCCACCGCTGTCCCGTTCGCGCTCGGAGTACCTGGCGTGCCTCCCACAGCGGGCGTACCGGCCACCGCCGTCCCGCCACTCGTGGGCGTTGGCTGCCCTGTGCTCGCGATATTCTCCTTGCTCGCCTGAATCTGCGCCAGCGACTGCTCGATCTGCTTCTGCGTAGCGAGGTT
The DNA here is from genome assembly GCA_963797095.1 of uncultured Chloroflexia bacterium. Taxonomy (GTDB): domain Bacteria; phylum Chloroflexota; class Chloroflexia; order QHBQ01; family JADMIH01; genus JADMIH01. The sequence continues at coordinate 351,687 of CAWCNY010000004.1, forward strand.
TTGCCCTGTTTGCTCCACCTTATCCGACAGGTTGTTTAGCGCATCCTTAGCCGCCTCAGGATCCGCGTTCTCCAAAGCCGATGCCGCATCCTCCAATCTGCTCGCGAGTTCGGGGTCCAGGCTAGCCACCGCATCGCGTGCTTCGCGCAACTCATCGGCAAGCGCCTTCCGCGCCTCCGGTGTCATCTTGTCGGCACTATCGGCCAGGTGCTTTAGCTCCTCTGCCGACTTCTGTGGGTCGTCATTTTTGAGCGCATCCCCCGCCCGTTGAAGGTTCGGATCCCCCGAACTCGACAATTGATCCGCCAACCCCTCCATCGCCTGGCGCTCCGCCGCCACTTGCGGATCGAGCGCCTTCTGCAATTCGGCCTCCGTCTCAGACAGCCGTGCAAGCGCCTCCTCCTGAGTCAGGTCCCCTTCCTTGAGGTCATGCGACAGCAATTCCAATTCCTGAAGCACTTTCTGGAGCGCCGGGTCGGTGGCGTTCGGCGAGGTCTCGATCGCTTCCTTGAGCACCTCGATGTTCCGTTGCTCGGTCGCGATCTGCTCATTAGCGGTATCCTCCCCGGCGCTCGACGCCAGGTTCGGGAAAAAGACCACCGCCAGCAACACTAACACCAGCACCCCCACCGGCACAAACCGCTCTCTGCGAATTCTCACAGGCAGGTCACGCGCCGCGTTCACTCTTTCGACTGAGCGCAAAGCGTCGTCAAGTTGAGCGTCCCGCAACCCCATCATGGTTGCATTCGGACGCGCGGGCGGGCGACCGGCATCCTCCAACGCAGTCGAGAGCCTCTCGTCCAGGCCCAGGCTCAGGTCGGCGCGCAAGGCAGTCGCCAGCGGGTCGCGTGGCCTCAATAAAGCATATGCAAGCGCCGCCGCCATCCCCACAACAAGCAAGCCTGCTCCGGCAGCCCCAAGCTCAACCCACGACAAATTTCCGGTCAATCGCCAATAAAGCGCGATCAGCGCCACCACCCCAACAACCGCAGCCGCCACCCAGGGGGCCAGCGTCGCCGCCTCTTGCAATCGGAACCTCCGCTCAAAGCGCTCGAGAGCAGCCGCCAGCGCCCCCATGCGTGGGTCCGCATCGCCCGAGCTTGGCATCTTGATCCTGTCCCGTGGACTATTCATTCTACTTTAGATACGCCTTCGGGCAGCGGAATGTTCCCACCAGGCGGCAAGTCCTCCCAGCCACGGCGTCGCCTGTAGTGAATCGGCTTCACCAACCTGATACTCCACACCACCAGCACCGCGCTCAGCCACAGGGCCTCGATACAGAACAACAGCCACGGCGATACCACCAGCAGCGTGTGTCCCGGCAAAATCTCCGTATTCGTGTAAATGAAAAGCGGTTGGCCCATCAAATAGAACGTCTCGCTGATCGCCATCGCGATGATCGGATGAATCGATAGCACAACCCCGCTGACATACCAGAATCCCGGCTGGTCGGTGAGCCGAGACGCATTAGGGTCGTAATTGTTGATCCCCATGATCGTTATTGCGAGATAGTAGAAAAAAGGCAGCCCCACCATTTGCAGCAGAATCGTGCCGTAAGTCAGCACGTTGCTCGCCACGCTGCTCCGCACCACGCTAGACCAGAATATCCCAATCGAGGCGAACAGCAGCGCGGCCACCAGCATAACCACCTGCGACAATATCACCTCTTCCGGTGATACCCCACCGAACAGAAACGCCAGGCTCTCCAGCGGCGCTACTGCCAGTATGAGCAGCGCCACCCAGGCCAGCGCCGACCCAAGTTTCCCGAAGATCACCGACCTCGCAGGCAGCAAAGTGGTCATGAGCAGGTCATAAGTCTTCTGTTCGCGCTCAGAAGTGATCGCGCCTGCCGTAAAAGCCGGAGTGAGAAGCGCCACCATAATCGTCTGAAAGGTAACCAGCACGCTGAAAATGATCTTCCCGATCTGCGAAGCCTGCGGTCCCCCGTATCCCGTCGATATGCCCCCTACCGCCAGGAACGTCAGCCAGGTCACAAATCCCAGCACCAGCAAATAGCTAACCAGAATGACCACCGCGCGCCACCCGCGCATCCTCCCCCTCAGTTCTTTCATGATTACCGGATTCGCATGCATCGCGCTACACCATCCCTCTCACTGCACCAACCCCCTGGTGGTCTTCAGGAATATCTCTTCCAGGTCGCTCACTGCCTCCTCATAAGCGAACACAGGTATGCCATCGCCCACCAGCCGCGCCAGTATTGACCCCAACAGCGAGTCATCGCCACTCACGCGCATATAGACAGTGGCAGGCCCGCTGTTCCCCACCGGGGCAGCCGCCACCATTCCCGGCGGCGGTGGAATATGCGATGCCTCCACGCCCGCCACCGGCTCGATGACTACCGGCGGAGCGCTTGGGATAGTCACCCCTCCCCCCTCGTCCGCGCCTTGCGATTGCCCATGCTTGTAACCCGCGGGCAATGTCTGCGCCACTATTACCGCTGGAAACGCTTTCACAATCCCAAGCGTCTCCTCTGCCCGCGCCAGCACCCTTATATAAATCTCGCGTGCGGGCTGCATCGCCTGCAAAATATCGGCTACACTCCCGCTCACCAGTAGTCTGCCCCGTTCGATTATCGCCACGTGCGTGCACATCTCCGCCAGTTCCGTCAAAATGTGCGACGACACGAGAATCGTCTTTCCCAGCGAGCGCAATTCCTTCAGCAGCTCACGCAATTCAATTCTGGCGTGCGGGTCTAATCCCGAAGCCGGTTCATCCAGAATCAGCAAGTCCGGGTTATGCACCAGCGTCCGCGCCAAACACAACCTCTGCTTCATCCCACGTGACAGCTCCTCCACGAAGCTATCATGCTTGGCCGAAAGGTCAACCAGCGCCAATAAGTCACCTATCATCCCCTTCCGCTTCTCCGCCGCTACTCCATACGCCGCCCCGAAGAAATCCAGGTACTCCCACACCTTCATGTTGTCGTACACGCCAAAGAAATCGGGCATATACCCGATCCTTTTCCTCACCTCCATGGGCGCTTCCGTCACCGGATATTCCGACACCCACGCCTCGCCATCCGTCGGCTCCAACAGCGTGGCAAGTATCCTCATTGTGGTGGTCTTGCCCGCCCCGTTCGGCCCGATAAAACCGTAAATCGACCCGCGCTCTATCTCAAGATTGAGGTCGTCAAGCGCCGTGAAATTGTTGTTGTACCTCTTGGTGAGGTTCTCGGTAACCACAATCGGTGTCATAAGTTTACTTGCCCGTATTCAGCGCCATCTCAAACGTCCCGCTAACCGTCGTGTCGTCCAATGAAGATACTATTCGCAGCATAACGGCCCCCCCGCCATCCGTGTGCTGTGCCGCGTGAGGAATTTGAACCTCGGTCGCAGTCTGCCCGCGCTCAAGGTCCGCCACCCTGTCCCACTTGCCGGTAACTCTGTTATAGGCCAGCAACGCAAGCTTGTCTCCCTGTCCCGCATCCTCAATTGAGTACTTGAACGTCAAACTGTCAGGCTCCGCCCCCACCGGCAACCTGAACGTCAAATCTTCGTAAGGCGCTATCCGCGTGCCTGCCGTTGAGCCTGGTTGCCCCGGCTGCGGTGTCGTGGTAGGTATAGGCCCGGGCGGGAACTGTCCCTGCACATTGCCTGGGTAGCTCTGGTTGTACTGCGAATAGAGCGTGCTCATCCCTGAGTAAACCTTCCCCATTGGCAAGACCGAAGGATTATTCCCCGGTGCGTAGATCTCAAACGGCACAAAACCTGAGTTGAGCCGAGCCTGATCCCCCTCGCTCGCCGCCACTGGCACCATATCGACCCACACAGTGACCTCCTCGCTGCTCGTCGTATAACCGTCCACGCCGAACTGTGTGGGTGGTGCGGGTCCCCAGGCCACCAGCGTCACACTCATGTCCGTCGGCGGCTCGCCCGCCACCAGCGAATAGAGCGCTGCCGACAGCGTCTCAACCTTGCGATCGTACAATCTCTGCTGCTGGTCGTTGCTTCCATTACCACCGTTGTAGCCTGGGTAATACTGGTTCGCCCCCGGCCCCACCGACACCACTCCCGCAGGCGCAGGCAGCAGCTTTGCCGGCGACGAATTGTCAAAGATCGCCGTGGACACACCGAGGTGAACATCCACCGTTTCTCCCGGTGCCATATACCCTACATATTGCACCACCCCGCCCCGCACCAGCGCTACGTCCTCCAACGGGCCGTTCGTGCAATTCGTCACCCGCCCCACGATCTCATTGTCCCCCAGGTGCAGGTCCGCCTCAAGTGGCGCTTCCACCTTCGCCGTGTGCTCGGCCAGGAACCCCCGCAAACTCCACGTGTCTATATTGATGTTCCCTATTGAAGTCGAGCCGTTGCCGCCCTGCACAGACAGCGCGTTACTGCTGTTCACCGTGTTGTAGTACCCGTACGAATTGATCTCTGTGAGCACACTCTCAGTGTTCAATTGCAAGCGATATGTGCGCCGCGCGGGAGAATAAAGCCCGAAATGCTGTGCCAGCGACGCCTCATCGCTCCCCGCCGCCATCTGGATCGCGTTGGCACGAATAGACACCAACTCCCCGCCCTTCGAGCCGAACGCCAGCCCATAAGCCACCACCGAAAACACCACCACCAGCGCAGGTATGGTCAGCCAGGCCAGTTCTGCACGCCTCATCCTACGCAAAATGATAAAGTTGACAGGCCCAATAATAATTATGTAGAGCAACAGGAAGCCGCCGACAAGCCACGGATCGGGAAGTTCCAGGCCCGGCAGCGCGAACAACCCCCCAAACGTCTGAAATATCGAGCCTGCCCCTGGGAATCCCAGGTAGCTGTAATCCGCGCTCGCTCTCAGTGAAGCGCCATACGAAATCCTCAAATCATGTTCGGAAAGGATCCGCTGCACCAACGGCACGGTACCTTCCCACCCCTTGAGCGGCGGCAGCGACGGCGAAAGCCCCAGGTACGCCACCTGACCTTGCCCCAAGTCCCGCACTACCAGCAGCGGCACCCCGTCCACCTGGGCAAGCGTCCGAGACGCATACCCCCCACCCTCCTTCACCTGGGCGTTCCCCACAGCCACCGACGCCGTCGTGGTAATAGGCGTGCCAACCAGATCGCTTAGCCCTCCCAACGACGATACGTTGCGCGACCCTGCCACTGTCACAGGCGGCAAATCGCCAAGACCGCCCAGAGTGTCGGCCCCGCCCGCCCTGTACACCGCCACCAACGTTCCACCGCGCACTACCCATGCTTCAAGCGAGGCCTTCTGCTCCTCCGAAAGCCCTTGCGTGTCCACATCGTCAATCACGAGCGCGCCCAGGCTATTCAATCCCTGCGATAGCGTCGGTATGTCGGCCAGTGCCATGTGCGCGATTGTTGCGGTCCCTCCCCCGCTCATGGCCGGGGGATTCGGCCCGTAGTACCCGAAGTTTGATGGCAGCATCTCGACAATATGCCCCACCTGCTCGCCCTTCAACACATTGAGCAATGACGAATCCGACGACGCCACCCCCACGACCATATTGGTCGGCGGCTCGAATGGGTCGCCGACCGCCGACACGGAGTCCAGCTCTGTATCGCCGTCCAACAGCTTCACCTGAAAATACCTGGAATAGCTGCTATCGTAAGCGTATAGTGTGATTTCCTTGCGCGAGGGGCTTGGCAAATCCACCACACGCTCATAAGCTTGCCCCAGGTTGGTCTGATTGGCTCCCGACAGCAGCTGCACACTCACCCGCCGCGATTGCCCGCCCTGCGGATTCGTCAGCGTGACGCGCACAGGCACCCACTCCCCCAGTAAATACGCGCCCGTATCCCCGTACCCGACCTTGGCAGTCATGGTGATCTTGGGCTGGCTTTGCGCGGTGCCTTGCGCACAGGCGGGCGCAAGGCCCGTCAGCAACAGCAAGAGGTAAAAAAATAAGGCAAGCGCAAGGCGTTTTCGCATGTGTCGTCCTCGTGAGTGCGCAACAGGCGTCGTCCGGCTCCGGCCTAGGATACCGGGCCTTCACCAGGCCCCGCCGCCCAACCGTACAACGATACTATACCGGCATAAATGTAACGTTGCAACCACACAAAACGTTGCACATCTTTATGGTTTTCACACTTTACTTTCCCTACTTGCCCCGCAACACCTCGTGATACGCCTTAATCCACGCTTCGATCTCGCCGTCCGGCCCCGCCGTCTGCCGCCGCGCATCGTCCACCCTTTGCATAATCTCCTGCTGGACATTTCGCGGGTGCGGAATCCCCGCGAACACAAACTCGGTCGCCTCCCCTGGTGTCTTGATCACCACGCTCCCATAATCGAGCAAGTTGGCAAGCGGCCCTGGGATCACGTACATCACGTCCGTGATCAAATTGATCAGCGTCTCCTTCGACTGCTCGCGCAGCCCAAAAGGCAGGCTCTCGATGTGGTACAACCTCTCGTGGTCCAGCTTGTACAGGTCGTTGCGCCAGTCCTCCCAGTTCCAGATCGTCCATGCCCCGCACACCGGCAGCAGCAAGAGCAACAACCACGTAAGCACACTCTCCACGGGCCCAACCACCCCCGGCTCGCCCAGCACAATCGAAAGCACCCACCCCACAAATACACTCCCCCAAACCAGCAGCGGCACCGCCAACCCTCGCACGAGAAATGCCCAGTGCTTGTGCCAGATACGCACAGCGGGCCACTTGCGTCGCGCCCCTACACCACTGGCCCTTCTGCTACCGGCCATGCCCTCTGCGTCCTGCCGCTTAACCCCCTCCCCCGGCACCCTACCAAGCACAATGGCCCGCACAGCCGACTTCCTCAGGTCCTCGGTCGGTGGCTTCACCGCCTCCATTGCCTTCTGCTGGCGAAAGATAGCCTCGCGCATATCCTTCGGTCGCGGCAGCGACTGAAAACGCAGTGTGCCCACCCCTGCCGTGTCCACCTCGATATCGCCAAAGTCCAGCGCCATCCCCAGCGCGTTCGGATATTTTGCGACCACATTCTGAACCTTGCCTATCGGCGCTTCCCTCCGCGTCTCCCGCAGGAAGAGCATCTTATCCATCACGATCACCCGCTCCGTTGTCAGGGCGATCCAGGCCTCGCGCCAGTCCAGCAATGCATATCCTGTCCACAACAACACCAGTAATCCGACCCCGAACCACACCGCCCACAACAACGGCACAAGCCACGCAGGCGGCGCGTTGACCGCCACCAGCGGGTCAACGCTCAATCCGCTGAGAAAAGGCTCCACCAGCAAGAAGCTCATAACCCAAACTGAAAGCAACAACAGCGGCATAGCAAGCGCGCGCACCAGCACCACTGGATGCCTGCGCAACAGAAACACCACCCGCTCATCGGGCCTCCGGTCATGTATTAGCTCAGCATTTCGGGACGCGCGCGCCCCCTGCCGAGCGTTCCCGGCGCTCCCTGCTGTTCGACTTGGGCCAACTCGCATAACAGATTTCATGCTCGTAAGCAAATATTACACCCTGCCACAGACCGTGGCACAGATGTCCACACCCCGGTACTGTGGTACCCCGGCCGGAGGTCCGTACAAAGCTAGGATTCGGCGAAGGGGGTGCATGGGCACTCCCACGCCGACGGGTGCCCTCTGGGCGACAGTGGTGTCCCCCCAACTCTTCCCATGCTTACCAAAGCAAAAGGGGGTGCAGGGGTACTCTCCTGCCGGGGGGATTGGGGGGACACCCCCCAACTCTACTTCTTCTTTTAGCTTCTCCCCTCGCCCCGTGTTCGGGGCGAGGGGCCGGGGTGAGGGGTGTTAGCCTGCACTTATCAGCAGGTCTTAGTGAATGACCTGCCTGTGAAAGCGCCGGAGGTCTGTGGTCTCGCCCACCAATCCGGGCGGTGGCTCCCCCCAACAGAGTGTATAATCATCCTATGGATGTAGATGGCGTCAGAATAGTCTGCCCTGCATGCGGCTCACAACTCGTGGTAATGCCCCGCGTTCAATACCTCGCGTGCAAACACTGCGGCAGCGAATACACCGTACAAAGGCGAGGCAACAGCGTTGGCCTGGAGCCATTCTCCGAAGAGCAATTCGAAATCAGCCAGAAGATCGCCGAAGTCGAGCGCGCCCAGGGCGAAGGGTGCAGCAATGTCTTCTTCTGGATACTCCTCTTATCCGGCGTCCTATTCTGCGGCGTCGGCTTCCTCAGCCGTGCCCTCTTCCAGACCAGCATCCCTCTCATCGTCGGTTGGGCAGTCTCCATAACGGCCCTCGTCGCCGCTGCGGGCGTCCTCCTGCGCACCCTCAACACCCAGCGCGAAGAGCGTCTCAAGCTCGAAGCCCGCCAGGAAGAACTCTACCGAGAGGCTGCGTCAGACCATCCATCCACCCATGAGGAAGAAGGTGGCGAATACGGCTTGCAACATCCAACCCCCGCTCATGACTAAAGTATTCAGCCACGCGCGCTCGGCGCTCCACTTCCCCAGCAACAAGAAAGCCGGAAACGCCGCGATCAAGTACCGCCCCACCGATGCGAACGGATCGAAGTAGGTCGCCAGGGGACTGGTAAAACTCAATACAAGCGCGCTTGCCAGGTAGATCGTAAACGACACCGGCAGACGCTTGACCGATGCCAGCGTCAGCACAAAGAACACAGGTATCGCCGCCACATCGATAATCACCCGCGCCTGGTTGAACGACCACTCCAACTGCGCTGTGATAGAGTTCCAGGCCAGTGCAGGGATTTCCCACAACGGCACAAACGTATGCGCCCACGATGCCTCCACCTCCAAAAACAAGAAGGGATTCCCGAACACCAGCCCCAGGTGTAGCGCGAATAGCGCATTGGCGACCGGCACCGCCAGTACAATCGCCGCGCCCTGAGCCACGCTCCGCAACGACCACATCTTCTTCCACTCCCCCGAGAACACCCCATGCTGTCGGGCGAACTCCCACGCCAGCGGCAGCGCCAGTATGATCCCGGTCGGCCTCGCTAGCCCCGCCAGCAACGCCAGCCCGGCCGAGGCATACCACCCACCCCGACGAGCGAAGTATATACTCAACACGGCCAATCCAAGAAACAGACCGTCCGGATAAGCGGCGGCAGTAAAGAACGAGAAGGGATAAGCCGAAAACACCAGCAGCACAAACGGAACAAAACGCAACCCAAGCTCGCGTGCCGTCACTAGCGCCAGCCCGATATACCCCAGCAACGCACCCAGGTTCCCAATAATAAGCGCCACGAGCAACCGTGGCTCGTTCCCTGTCCCGATTGTGACGCCATGTATCAGCAGCGGATAGAGAGGATAAAACGCGGCTCTCTGCGGGTCAGGCTCGTACCCCGTATTCGAGATCGGCATATACCAGCCCGTATCCCACTTATTCCAGCTTTGGAGCAATTCGTCCGGAAAAAAAGAGGGGCCAAGCCCCATCTTTATCGGGTCGAACCCCTGTGTGGTAAATATGACCGCTATATACGTGAAGACAACAAACACAATCCGCGTAACCAGCCACATCCCTGCTGCCTGCAAGGCAACCTTGCGCCAGTCAAACCCATCCGCCTGAGGATCAGCCGATGCACCGACCGGTTGCGAATCACGAGATTCCTCAATCGGTTCGGCGCTGCCTGTAGATCCTTCCTCTACTCCTTGCTCTAGAGTGAGACTCTTCACGTCTTCCCTTGTGCACACAACGTAGTGCTTTTCACGCCTTATCCAGGGCCACAGCAAGGTCCCGGATCAAATCCTGAGCGTCCTCAATTCCTACGCTGAGGCGCACCAGGTTATCCGGCACCTTGAGCGGTGAGTTCGCCACGCTGGCGTGGGTCATTATCCCAGGATGCTCGATCAGCGACTCTACCCCTCCCAGGCTCTCAGCGAGCGCAAACAGCCTGGTACTCTCCACTATCCGTCGTGCGCTCTCCATGCCGCCTCGCACCTCGAACGAGATCATACCCCCGAAGCAGCGCATTTGCCTCCCCGCCAGGTCATGCTGCGGGTGCGAAGGCAAACCTGGGTAGCGCACGCGCTCCACCGCCGTATGCTGCTCCAAGAACTGTGCTATCCTTACCGCATTTGCCTCATGCGAGCGCATCCTGATCCCCAGCGTCTTGATCCCTCTCAGCACCAGGAAACAGTCCATTGGCCCCGGCACCGCTCCAACCGCGTTCTGAAGGTACTTGAGCTTCTCATAATCCGCGTCGTTCGACGTGACAACCAACCCACCAACCGCATCGCTGTGCCCACCCAAGTACTTGGTCGAGCTATGCACCACGATATCCGCGCCCATCGCCAGCGGCAACTGCCCATAAGGTGAAGCAAACGTATTATCCACTATCACCTTCAAACCATTCTCGCGAGCAATCGCAGACACCCCAGCAATATCAATCAACTTCATCAACGGGTTAGAAGGCGTCTCGATCCACACCGCCTTCGTCCCCTTCCCAACATGGCTGCGCACGTGTTCGGGATCGGTCAGGTCCATATAAGAAAAAGAGAGGCCGTAAGGCGCAAGCACCCGCTCGAACAGCCGGTAGGTCCCGCCGTACACATCATTAGACACAATAATATGGTCGCCCGGCGCGAACAGATACATAATTGTGGTCTCCGCTCCCATGCCGGAAGCGAAGGCCAACCCGTACTTGCCCTCCTCCAGCGACGCGATGCACTTTTCAAGCGCCGTACGCGTCGGGTTCCCCGTGCGCGAATACTCGTACCCCTTGTGCTGGCCCAGCCCCTCCTGCACATAAGTTGAGCTCTGATAAATCGGTACGATCACAGACCCCGTAGAAGGGTCCGGCTCCTGCCCTGCGTGTATAGCGCGAGTCTCGAACCCATATTGCTGATTACTCGCACTCCCCTCCGCCTCGTTCTCTACGCCTTCATTGCCATCTTTGTCAGCCATCTTTGACTCCTGAGGTATGCTAGCAACATTCTAGAGGCGACATCCCTTACTGTCAACTCACACTCACCAAGTAAGCAGGGCTGAAGCAAAGTCGGTATCGGACACACCAGGTTTGGATCTACACAGTGCGCCCTTTAACGGCGTGATAGATTGCTCCTGAGGAGTTGTACTTGGACAACGGTGCAAGGACTACGCGGCAGGCGTCTCGCCTCGGCAAGTTGAGAGGTCTGAAGCCCGCGAACAAAAGTTCGGCTGCTGCTAGCCACAAGCGGTTGACCGACCAGTCCTGTGACCTATGCTGACGAGAGAAACCTGCGTTTGAGGCGTCGTCATCCAAAACAGGTGTAAGTGGCTGATACACCTAACCCAAAATGGGAAGGCGGCGGCTGATTGGCCTGTGTACCAACTCAGTGTTGTCTCCAACCCGCCCGGCGTATAGCAGGCAGCTAAGGGTCACTTGATACGTCTATCACGTTGGAACTGGGGAACTCCCACCTCTTCTACCGAGGCAACTCGGCTGCGAAAATGCCAGCAGAGGGGTAAGGAGGACGGAGGCGGCGTAGTAGCCAATTGGCCGCAAAGTAAAAAGAAAAGATGTAAACAAAGGAAAGGCCATAATGCCCAGCTCTAATCGTTGGGACAGGGTGAAGGTCCGCCAGGGGAAGCGATGGGAGAAGCAAGCAAACAGACTTCAGTGCGGAAAGCAGATGACGGTCGGCAGCGATAAGCATAAGTCCGGCTGGTGCGCCGCACAGTCGGCAACGACATGTCTGCACTTGGTCAGTACCACCGTCCAACTGGAAAGCGACGTGCGGTGAAAGTCGCATGCGTCGTTTGGAGCGGGGGAAAGGTTGTAAGACCCTACCTATCGCTACAAAAAGGAAATGGGTGCATGAGGACCCAACCAGACCCCATGCACCCCCTTCCCCATACCTAAAACCTAAAACTTCAAACCCAAATCCCCAAAAACCTTCGTGCCCTTAGTACTCCTTCGCATCTTCGTGTACAAAGATCCAAATACGCAATACGCAGTACGCAGTACGCAGTACGCAGTACGCAGTACGCAGTACGCAGTACGCAGTACGCAGTACGCAGTACGCAGTACGCAGTACGCAGTACGCAGTACGCAGTACGCAGTACGCAGTACGCAGTACGCAGTACGCAGTACGCAGTACGCAGTACGCAATACGCAGTACGCAGTACGCAGTACGCAATACGCAGTACGCAGTACGCAGTACCAACAACCCTTCATGCCGATCTCTACCGAATAAACCCACCCACATACCACAGGTGGTACACCAGCGACCCCCTGTACTTGATCGTCTCTTCCCCAAGAAATTCGGCAAGGTGCCCCAATGGGTGGTTAGAATACTCGAACCCGTAGTACTCATAGTGCAAAGGCCCCCTGAATGGCAGGTCTTCGTTCACCTGCGCCAGTGCCGCCCTCAGCACGGCATAGATCCATTGCGGCTGCAAGTCCCACATATAGTGGTTGATCAAGCCTCCCGAATATCCCATCCCCCACACCGGGCGGCTGTCATAGTGCACCACTTCCTGTCCGGAGAATCGCTCGAAGCCAAAGAAGCTGTTGTTATATGCGAAAAGCCCGCGCATATATTGCAGCTGTGACGCACCGGGCAGCGCCCCCTGCAATATGCCAGGGTTAGCCACCGGGCGGGCGCTGCGCTTCGCCTCCACCAGAAACTGCGTGAATGCTAAATTGTCGAATGGAGTTGTTTCGCGCTCCCTGCCAACTAAATCGTTCATGACTGTCACAATTATCTCCTTGGAACGTGATATGTCAAGCGTGAGACCTTACGCCTTTTCACAAATCAGGCTTGTTCCCGCGCTCTCCACCTCAAGCGCGCCACGTATACGAGCGCAAGCATAGTTAGGGACTGCACTATCACAGGATACTCTTTGCCGCCCAGGCCCGCCTGAACAGCAACTACGATCAACGGCAGAACCGCTATCCAGCCGTAAATCGCTACGCGCCACAACTTCCAACCACGCCCACCCTGTTCATCGGGCAACCCGCTTGCCGCCAGCATCAGCAAAGCTGGGAAAAGAAGAAGAATATGCTCATAGCCAAGCAAATAAGGACTGATTACGCTATTTATCACGATCGTCAGCGCCAGGCTCATAGGCACAGGCGATCCAAGGTCAAGCAAGTCATGCCGCCACTGTGGCAGCAAAGCAGCCAGTCCAACCACTGTCAGAAGGGCCGCCACTGCCAACCACGGCAAGCCGTCGCCCAGCCACTGGTAGCTCACTCCCCACACCGAAGCCGACACCTGTACCTGGCTTCCCGCCTGCCCGCCCAGCACGATCCTCAACCAGTCGCCCAGCGACGAAGGGTACGCAATCATGGGAACAAACAGAAGAAACGCCAGCGACCCTGCGCCCCAGGCCGGGATCGCCCATCGCCGGCGGTTGATCGCCCACAACATCACCAACAGCACCGCCAAACCAACCGCCTGGGGCTTGGTCGCCAGTAGTGCCAGCCCAACCCCCACCAGCCCATCACGCAAGCCCGGCTGAGACCGCTCCCCTGCCAGGCATCCCCAGGTGCCTACCAGTATCGCGAACTCGATGATCGAGAACTGCCCGATATACACGGTAAGCAAGCTCTCCCGGTAAAGCATGCTCACCAACACCGTCAAAACAATAGCCATCACCGCAGCCGCACGCCCCGACCGGAAAGCTGGGCTAGACACCCGTAGCAATTGCACGATCCCCCATACCAGCAAAAGCATATTGAGCGCGCGCCACAAAGCCAGCGCCACCGTCAGCGGCAGCAGCGCGAACGGAGTAAACGCCAGCGCCATCCACATCGGGTAGATAAAGTGATATTGTGCACCGCTATTGAAGGCGGTAGCACCGTCGAAGCTCGGAGCATAACTCCCCAGCGCACTACTTACCTGCTCGCTCGAAGGGTCATAAGGGTCCGCACCGTTCAGCAGCAGCCGCGAAGGCAGCCATACATTCTGAGTGAAATCGTTCTTCACTCCGGTGCCCTGCCCCCACGCCGACATCACCCAGAAGGCAAGCGCGAAAGCCACCACCCATCCCACCACGCGCATTCCGCCTTGCACACGCGCAGATACTCCACTTCCCACTGCGGAAGTAAGCACAGGCTGCGAGCCACTATTGAGCGTAGCGGTATCAGAAACGGGCAAGGAGATGCACCTCTGGAAACCCCAGTTTCTCCGAGTATAGCACCCCGATTCCGGCGGTGTAAATACCCCATTTGGTATAACTCGCGTGGGCCAATGGTAACGGTCCGCAACGTCATTGGAGGCCTTTGGCGAGTGCCAATCCTACTACGTCCCTACCCTCCGCCCCTAACAGACGCACTCCCAAGCGCCACCGCCAGCCGCCGCACACCCGCTCTTATTTCCGCCTCTGCCACTCCCGTATACCCAAGCAACAGCCCCGGTGCGCCACCCTTCCCCAGGTAGAATGTCGAAAGAGCAGGCGCGACCACACCCTCTTCCAATGCCCTCGCTGAAACAGCCACATCGTCCACCCCGTCGCCCAGCCACCCGATCAGGTGCATCCCCGCGTCCGCCGGGCTTACCTCCAACATCCCTTCCAACTCCTTCCCCGCAGCCTCCACAAGAATCGCCTGCCGCTCCGCATACAAAGCCCGCATCCGCCGTATGTGCCGCGCGAAGTGTCCTTCCGCAATGAAGTCGGTAAGGACTACCTGCTCAGGCGTCGGAGAATGCACATCGGTACGTGCCCGCATCGCCACGAACGAGTCCACCAGGTCGGGCGGAGCCACCAGATAGCCTATCCTCAAGGAAGGAAATAGCACCTTGCTGAACGACCCTACATAGATCACTCGCGCCTCGTTATCTACACCTTGCAGCGCGGCCAGGGGCCTATTCGCATACCTGTATTCGCTGTTGTAGTCATCTTCCAGTACCCACGCGTCCGCCTGCACCGCCCACTCCAGCAGCGCCAACCGTCGTGCAAGGCTCATAGTCATCCCAAGCGGATACTGGCACGACGGCGACACGCAAACCAACCGCACATGCGGCGCTCGTTCAATCCCTTCAGAAACAACCAATCCCTCACCGTCCACTGGCACACCCACAAGGCGTATACTGGAGCTAAGCAGCGCTCCCTTCACACCCTGGTAGCCCGGGTCTTCTACCCACGCCGTATCTCCAGGGTCAAGCAACACCCGCGCCGCCAGGTCAAGCGCCTGCTGCGACCCCGCAGTGATAACAATCTGGCCAGGTGCGCACCGCACCCCCCGCGCCGCACCCAGATATGCCGCTACCGCCTCCCGCAAAGGCCTGTATCCCGCAGGGTCGCCTGGCCTCAGCAGGTCCGGCGATGGGTTTCGCCAGTGCCTCGCGAGCAGTCCCGCCCAGATACGAAATGGAAACTCATCGAGAGCGGGCAGCCCTGGCTGAAATGCGCGTGGCATTTCTCGAAAACTCACCTGTCCCCCGGGCATTCCCGACACCTGCCGCCCCCGCCTCGAGATCTCACGCCCGCTGTGCGGAACCCCGCCTTTCCCATCAGGCGGGACGGCCACATTCAGCACCTGCTCTGGCAGCACCCGCGCTACGTAAGTGCCCGCCCCTACCTTTCCTTCCATATACCCTTCCGCCAGCAATTGGTCGAACGCGCTGACAACGGTGTTTCTCGACACCCCAAGTTCTCCCGACAGCGCGCGCGTCGAAGGCAGACGCAATCCGCCCGCCAGCCGCCCCGATAGGATCGCTTCTCGCAGATAATCGTACAACTGCCGTTGCATCGGCACCTCGGACCACCGTTCAAGCACAACGGGCACAAATGGCATAGCATTAGACTGTTTCACCGGGTCATCCTCCACAACAGAACCGGCGCTTCGCATCAGAAATTGGTACTACCAAAATAGCCGAGAGTGGCCCTTGTGTCAATACCATTTGAGAGGATAAGATGTTAACACGAGCAAAATGACACCATTCATGGAAACTGAAGCGTTAACCATTCAAATAAGACGTGCAACACTCGCCGACGCCGAATCCATCGCGACTCTGTTGCACGATGCGTTTCGCGAGTACAGGTCGTCTTACACGAAGCGTGCCTTCGAGGCCACCACGCCCAAAGCCCACCGAATTGTCGCCCGCCTGGGCGAAGGCCCCGTGGCTGGCACTAGATGGCCCCACCGTCGTCGGCACCGTGTCTGCCACGCCGCGCAACGGCGGGCTGTACATCAGGAGCATGGCCGTCTTGCCCTCTGCGCGCGGCAAATCGATCGGCAATCTGCTCCTGGCCCAGGTAGAACAATACGCGCGCCTCTTCTTGAGCACCACACCCTTCCTGACCCGCGCCATCCGCCTGTACGAACGCTGGGGGTTTCACACGAAAAGCCGGTGGCACTGACACACTTTTCGGCACTCCCCTTTCCAGCATGGAGAAACACTTGGACTACAGGAGGCGCACTCTCGCTTGCCTCTTACTGACCTTGAAGGTACAATTAGATCAGATCAACGGAGGATCAAAATGGAGAAATCAACCTTTACCACCAAGAAAGGTCTCGCCCAGATGCTCAAGGGCGGCGTCATCATGGACGTAGTCACTCCTGAGCACGCCCGCATCGCCGAAGACGCAGGCGCTGTTGCCGTCATGGCATTGGAGCGTGTTCCCGCCGATATCCGCGCCCAGGGTGGCGTCGCCCGCATGAGCGACCCTGAAATGATAGTCGGCATCATGGCTGCCGTCACCATCCCTGTGATGGCGAAATGCAGGATCGGCCACTTCATGGAGGCCCGCATCCTCGAAGCCCTAGGCGTCGACTACATAGACGAAAGCGAAGTGCTCACCCCAGCCGACGAGCGCTACCACATCAACAAGCACGACTTCAAAGTCCCCTTCGTATGCGGCTGCCGCGACCTCGGCGAAGCCCTACGCCGCATCGGTGAGGGCGCTGCCATGATCCGCACCAAAGGCGAGGCCGGCACTGGCAACGTCGTAGAGGCAGTGCGCCACATGCGCTCGGTCTGGGACGGCATTCGCAAGCTCCAGAACATGCCCCGCGAAGAGCTAATGACCGAAGCCAAAGAACTCGGCGCGCCCTACGACCTCGTTGTCTGGGTCGCCGAGAACGGCACCCTTCCCGTCGTCAACTTCGCCGCCGGTGGCGTAGCCACCCCCGCCGACGCCGCCCTCATGATGGCCCTCGGCGCAGATGGTGTCTTCGTGGGCTCCGGCATCTTCAAGTCCGGCGACCCCGCCCGCCGCGCCCGCGCCATCGTCCAGGCCGTCACCCACTACAATGACCCCGCGATCCTTGCGGATGTAAGCCGCAACCTTGGTGAGGCAATGGTAGGTATCAACGTCTCCACCCTCCCCCAGGAAGAGCTACTTTCGGTAAGGGGTTGGTAAACCCATTGCGGGTTTTAGATTTCGGATTGCAGATTGTTATCGCACGAGAAGTCCGAGATCCAAAATCCGCAACCTACAGTCAAAATGATAAGGATTGGCGTTCTCGCCCTTCAGGGCGCATTCCGCGAGCATGTCGAGGCCCTGCGTAAGCTGGGTGCCGAAGCCGTTGAGGTCCGTCTGCCTGAGCAGCTAGAGGGCCTCGACGGCCTCATCATCCCCGGTGGAGAAAGTACCACAATCGGCAAATTAGCGGTACAATATGGATTAGAGGAAGCGATCAGGCGCTTCGCTCAACAAGGCAAGCCGGTCTACGGCACCTGCGCTGGTATGATCATGCTGTCAAGAGATGTCGGGCGCGACCAGCCCCTCCTCGGCCTCATGAACATCAAAGTTGAGCGCAACGCCTTTGGTCGCCAGCTTGACAGCTTCGAAACCGACCTGGATATCCCCGCCCTCGGCAAGAAGCCGTTCCACGCCGTCTTTATCCGTGCACCCAGGATAGAGAGCGTGGGCGAAGGCGTCGACGTCCTATCCCGCCTTGACGACAACACAGCCGTCGCCGCCCGCCAGGGCAACGTGATAGTCACCGCCTTCCACCCCGAACTAACTGACGACTTGCGTTGGCATCGCTATTTCCTGTCATTGGTGGAAGATCAGAAAGCCTAGTTACGAATTACACCCTCATCAATTCACCCGCTTAGTAATTGAAGTTCGTAACGTCCTGAAAGGAGAGGTATGGCCTACAAGATGAGGCATGCGAATCTCCTTGACCTGTTGAGCATCAGCGCTACGCGGGGCAAGCAGCGTGTGCTCCGCCTCAATCCCCCCTATACCCTCGTCCAGCCTCAGGCCCTCTTGACCGACCTCCTGCGGTCCCAACTTCCCATCCAGCCACGCTTCAACTTCGTCTACGTTTACCGCGATGCTGGCCGCACCCAGGGCTGGATTCAGGCCCGCTGCCGTTGGCAAAGGCGCGACGAGTGGACTATCACAACTCTCTCCACCAACGAAAAAGCCTCGCCATATGTCGGCGAGCGACTCCTCAAGGAGCTTGTACGTGAGGCGGGCGAACAGGGCGTGATCCGCGTCTTCGCCAAAATACCCGAAGACGAGCCTCAACTCCGCACCTTCCGCGCCCTCGGCTTCACACTCTACACCAACGAAGAAATCTGGGGCAACCTCTATTTCGGTGCCTCCACAACCGTCACCGAACCGCGAGACGGCCCCCTCCGCAAGCTCCTTCGCACACGCACAGCCCGCGACGCCTGGGACCTCATGCAACTCTACGCCGCCATAACCCCTGCCGTCGTCCAGCGGGCCGAAATGCTCACCACCCGCCAGTGGCATATCAGCCACATCCCGCGCCCCTGGTTCCTGGCACAGGGTCTGCTTGAAAAGTCGTACGTCTGGCAGGACCTCAACGACAAGTCGGACGGTCTGGGCGGTTTCGTGCGACTCCTCACCGGGGCCAACGGCCACTGGATCACGGTCATGTGCAGGCCCGATCTAGCCAACCGCGCAGTCGTACCGGTTGCAATCGATTTTGTATTGTGGAAAGCCGCGCGCCACTCCAATAAACCGGTATATTGTAGTATCAGAGAATATCAGGCCGAGGTAGGAACCCTGTTGGAGGAACGGGGCTTCCACCTACTAAGCAGGCAAGCGCTACTCGTCAAATACCTCGCAGAGCCGATCAAGGAAAAACAACCCGCCCTTGCCCCCTTCCTGGTAAAGACAGGTGAGTTGGTGGGGACGAAGTAAGCTGGCACTTCTGAATTCGTAGTCACTGGTTTGAGCATTACACCCTCCGTGCGGGCCGAAGTCGGTCTACCGACCGATACACTCTAACAGCGAGTTTGGTACAATTAGGATAAAACCCTACTCAAACTTATACCTCTAAACCTCAAACCTCAATCTTCTAAACACAGAACTGCCAAACCAAAGGGGTGATCCTTCCTAATATGTATTCTCCAAAAATTGATCAGTCCGAACTGGACTACCAAGGTTCATTAACGAACCTGCCCTCCCAGGCTGAAACAGCCGACCTCCAAACCTATGGAGCGCAACTAGGCACTAATCCCAATGAAATAGTACGCGGTGGTGGCGAGCACGTAGTCACAGACGATCTGGACGCCCTCCTCGCCGCTCTGCCAATCCATATTGTCGATCCGCTGAAAGCCCTCAATAACAGGGTCAATCTGCTTGAAGTAGTCATGGACTTGGGGCGACGCCCCGAAGCCCGCTATCGTGGCAGCGAGGCCTCTCTCAGCGAAAACGAAGTCACCCGCGCCGAGCTTGACTATGTCATCTCACGCATCGGTGAATTCGGTGGAGACAACCGCGCCGGTATCGAGCGCACCCTCCACCGTATCTCCTGCATCCGCAACCGCCGGGGCGATGTGGTTGGTCTCACCTGCCGCATCGGTCGAGCAGTCTATGGCACTATCTCCATCATCAAAGACCTCGTCGAGACAGGGCGAAGCATCCTTCTTGTCGGCCCTCCGGGCGTCGGCAAAACTACCATCCTGCGCGAATGCGCTCGCGTCCTCGCCGATGAGCTTCGCAAGCGCGTGGTGGTGGTCGACACCTCCAACGAGATCGCAGGCGACGGCGATATCCCGCACAACTCCATAGGGAGGGCGCGCCGTATGCAGGTGCCCGTCCCTGAGCGACAGCATGCCGTCATGATCGAGGCCGTGGAAAACCACATGCCCGAAGTCATCATCATTGATGAGATCGGCACCGAGCTTGAGGCACTTGCGGCCCGCACTATCGCCGAGCGCGGCGTGCAGCTTGTGGGCACCGCCCACGGCACCAGCCTCGAAAACCTCATGCTCAACCCCACTCTCTCCGACCTCGTAGGCGGCATCCAGTCCGTCACCCTCAGCGACGAAGAAGCCCGGCGGCGCGGCACCCAGAAGTCTGTTCTGGAGCGCAAAGCCCCGCCCACCTTCGACATCATCGTCGAGCTACTGGATCGCGAGCGCGTTGCCGTTCATCGCGACGTGGCCGAAACGGTCGACTCCCTCCTGCGTGGCGAGATTATCCCGCCTGAGATCAGGACGCGCCTCTCCGATGGCAGCATCCACACCGAGATCGCCCACCTCGCCCCCCCCACGCCTCGTGGCAACGGCGTCACAGGCAGGCGTGATAGCGGTCGCGGGCAGGAGCGAGGTTGGGGGTATCAGGGCGCTAGCAACCTTCCAAATGCCCCCAGGCGTCAGATGCCCGAAGCCCCGGCTATGCGCCGCGACAGGCCGATGGAGTACCCGCGCGGCGCGGCCCAACAAAGGGGAGGGATCCCCTACCCTTTCGAGCGTGAGCGCGCTGCTAACGGCAACCCTCCCTCAACCCCGGCCGGGGAGATGCAGGGCACATCGCGTGTGTACGACACGCGCGATCCCTGGGTTGCCCAGCAGGAAGAGCGGGAGCGCACCAACTCAGCGCGCATCGGCCCCAACGCAATGAGCGTTGTGCAAGGCGTCTCACCTAGCAAGCCATTGCGTATCTACCCGTTCGGCGTCGGCAGGAACCGCCTCGAGGCCGCCATCAAGAACCTCCGCCTGCCCGCCTCGATCGTCCGCGAGATGAACGACTCCGACCTGGTGCTCACCCTCAAGAACTACTACCGCAAGAGTCCCCAGGCGCTCCGCGCCGCCGAATCGGCAGGTGTGCCCGTCTTCGTCCTCAAAAGTAACACTCAGCTACAGATCGAGTCCGCCCTGGCAAACGTCTTCAACGTGGAGCCAGCGGGCGACCCGGTAACCACCGCCATGGTTGAGGCCGAAGACGCCATCGCCGTAGTGATGGAGACCGCCAGGCCCATGGACCTCGCCCCCCAGACAGCCGAGATACGCAAACTCCAGCACCAGCTCGCCGACCGCTACAACCTCGCCTCCGTAAGCCGGGGCAAAGAGCCGTTCAGGCGCGTCCGCATCTTCCGCCAGGCCTGATTTTCAATCGAGTGTTCGAGAAACATGAAGCATCCCGAATTTTAGGTGCAGCTTCGCAGGCGTGCGATACCGACCAAGCCGTAGTCCCGTAAGGACTTAAGAATAAGCACTCCGATCCTATATGATGCAATGCTCTGCTGTCTCTACGGGACTACGGCTTTGGTAGCAAGGGAGGCAGTGCCGCCACAAGGGGTACCTTTGAATTGCTGTTGCGCTTCAGATGATCTGAAACGCCTAACTGCAATCTTCTGCTTGACAGACCGCGCTACAATCCGCTAGTATTGCCATCGTCATACCTCCACGCTCCCCCTAAAGCTCAAGTTGAACAATTCACCTCTCAACACGACACATGAAAGCAGTAGTGGCCGTAGTCCAGGGCCAGGACACAATAAAGCTGGGGAACGCTCTCCGTCAAAAGGGCATCCCCTTCACTACCATCGACAGCACGGGTGGCTTCCTGCGCGAGCGCAACTCCACCTTCATGATCGGTATGCCCGACGAGAATCTCCAGAACGTACTCGACGTGATTTCGGATAGTTGCCACACGCGCAATGAATACGT
The DNA here is from genome assembly GCA_963797095.1 of uncultured Chloroflexia bacterium. GTDB lineage: Bacteria > Chloroflexota > Chloroflexia > QHBQ01 > JADMIH01 > JADMIH01. Next base: position 373,395 of record CAWCNY010000004.1, read on the forward strand.
CTCGTCCTACCCCTCAGCCTTCGACCCTGCCGAATTCTACATGCCCCGCCCTATAGAAGTGCAGGTAGGCGGTGCCTCTGTCTGGGTCCTCGACGTAGAACGCTTCGAACCCCTCTGAAGGGTAGCGAGTTCAAATTCCCCACTACTCGCGTCTCGCCACTCGCGTCTCGGTACTCGTCACTCGTAACTCTCACACGTCAGTATGATATAATAGAGTTTACGTGCGGCCTCGGCTCCCACTTGGGCCGCTTTCTTGTGGAAACAACCTTACGCTTCCAGCGTACTAATATCCCCGATTGGATGGGTTCTAAGACAAAATGCCGGAGTTCCTGAATCAAGTAGCTTCTTTCTTACAGTTCTTCCTCGCCTGCACAGGCGCATATCTCCTAGCTCTCTATTTTGCCAGCATAGTTTGGGCTTACCGCGACATCACAGCCCGCACCCGAGACGTATTTTCAATCACCCTCGGCCTGGGTCTGGTTATCCTCGTCCCCTTCGCTGGCCTCGTCCTCTATCTCGTCCTCAGGCCCAAAGAAACCCTCTCCGAGGCATACGAACGCGCCCTCGAAGAAGAATATCTCCTCCAGGATATAGAAGATACCGAGCTATGCCCATCGTGCAAGCGCCGCGTCCAGGGCGACTACCTGTTTTGCCCCCATTGCCGCACCAAGCTCCGCGACGAATGCGAGAATTGCGGTCGCCCAATAAGCGTCCGCTGGGCCGCCTGCCCCTACTGCGGCAAACAATAGCCTACCATCTCGGCCACGCTTCAACTGCCTCAGCCCGCAGCTTCACATAGCTCTCGTATCGCGATAGCGCGATCTTCCCACTCTCCACAGCCCCTCTGACAGCGCATCCTGGCTCAGCCAGGTGCGCGCAATCGCTGAACCTGCACTCACCCAGAAATGGGCGGAACTCAGGAAAGCAGTGCGGCAAATCCTCCGGCGGAATCAGCCACAATCCCACCTCCCGCAGCCCTGCCGTATCCGCCACCGAAGCCCCACCCGGCAACCTGATCAGGTACCCGCCCACTGTCGTATGCCGCCCTTTCCCATACGCCTCGCTTACGCGCCCCACCTTCAACCGCAATCCCGAATACAAAGCATTGAGCAAACTCGACTTCCCCACACCAGACGGCCCCACAAATACAGATTCCTTCCCCTCCAACGCCTCCCTCAACCGCACCAATCCCTCCCCCGTTTCCACGCTGGTGTAATGCACTGCGTAACCCGCCTCTTCATAAGGCCGCATCTCCACCCATATCGTCTTCTCACCATCCCCCTCTACCTCGCTACTCGCGTCTCGCGGCTCGCTACTCCCGGCAAGGTCCATCTTATTGATCACAATCTGCGCCACCAGGTCGTTAGCCTCCACCACAGCCAGGAACCTGTTGAGAGTAGCAGCATTGAAAGCGGGCTGCGAGGCGGCAAACACCACCACCACCTGGTCGACATTGGCAATCAACACCTGCCTGCGCATCACCTTCCCCGCCGCCCGCCTTGCCAGCACGCTTCGCCTGGGCAATACCTCCGCGATAGCATAAGCGTCCCCCACCGCCTCAATCCGCACAAAGTCGCCCACAGCGGGAGGGTCCGCCCCGAATAGCCTCCCCCGGATCGCACACTGGATTGTCCTCTCCCCAACTTGCACCGTGGCAACATCCGCATACAACCTGATGATCTGCCCCCTGTTAGTACTCTGTGCCAAATGCCCCCCTTTAACCAATTCAATCCAATCAACCTCGTTCTACTCACGCGTGCATTATAGTTAGCCGCCGCCTGCGCCGTCAATCGGTTAACAGGAAAGCATCTATTTGTATCCTGATGTGTTAGAGAGCATGACAGATGGTACGTTCTCTGCTATACTCGAAGCCGTGCGCGTGTCATTGGCTGGCATTCTTGCCCGTTCATCAATGCTGCGCACGTGTCTTGTCGTGCCCATAACCCTCTCTAAAGGAAGATCAAATGACCTCGACCCTCTGGCGCCGTTCGTTCTTGCTTGTCCTGCTCCTCGTCAGCTTCTCGTCGATTTCTGCCCCGACCGGTCGCCCCGAGGATCGTGGGGTAGCACACGCGCTGGCGAACCCCAACCCGCTCTTCGGCTTCCTGACGTCCCCCTCGCAACCGCCAGTACCGCCAATTACGCTTTCGCCACCACCACCGACGCCACTTCCACCAACACAGCTGTCGTCACGTCCACCGCCACACCCACTTCCTCATCTACGATGACTTTCACATCAACCCCAACCAACTCCCCAACTCCAACCTCCACCAACACCGTCACCCCAGCCACTACTAACTCACCTACTCCCATCGATAGTTACACAGCCACCCCCGCCCACACCCAAACGCCTACCCTGCCTCCCACAAGCACCGTCCCGGCCGCCACCAATACAGCAACAGCTACCCCCTCCCCAACAGGAACGCTAATGATCGAACCCACCGCCACACAATCAAGCACAGCCACAAGCGTACCGTCCAGCACCACCACTTCCACACCGACCCCGACCCCCTGCATCATCATCTTCAGCGACGTACTCCCGACCGACTGGTTCTACAACTACATCCAGTGGATGTACTGCCATTCAGTCGTCACCGGCTACACAACCTCTCCACCCTGCTCTCCCGCCCAGGCCCCATGCTTCCTCCCCGCCAATCCCACCACCAGGGGCCAGATGGCAAAGATAGTGATACTCGCCTTCAACTTCCCGCCCAACACTACAGGCGGCCCACACTTCTCAGATGTCCCGGCGTCCTCCAACTTCTATGCCTACATCGAGACCGCCCGCAACCTGAGTCTAGTCGGTGGCTACCCCGATGGCACCTATCGCCCAGCCAACAACGTTACCAGCGGCCAGATAGCCAAGATGGTGGTCTCAGCCGCCATCGCCGCCGACCCCGCCCACTGGACCCTCCAAAACCCGCCCACCAATACCTTGCAGGACATCCAGCCGGGCTCCACCTTCTACGACTACATCGAAACCGCCTTCACCCACCAAATACTCGCGGGCTACCCATGCGGCGCACCCCCTGCCGGACCATGCTCCTCACCCGCCAATAAGCCCTATTACCTGCCAAACTCACAAGCCACCAGGGCCCAAATCTCCAAAATAACCTACCTGGCAGCCACCTACGACAGGTAGACGGTAGTCGGAACCAGGAACTTGCACCTTGCAACTTGGAACTTGCAACTTTCGTCCTTCGCCCTCCCTCCCCTTGCCCCATCTCGTGATTTCCTTTACAATGAATCGGTATCCCCAATGAAGGGGATACACAAAATCGGCTTCATCACTGCATGAAAAACAAGGGGGTTCTATATGCAGGACACAATGCAGGCCGCCGGCCCGCAACTCGACATCGACATCGACCCAGATAGGCATAACCTGCCCACCGCCCTCCTCTACGAACACGCCATCCGCAACAATGAAGGCCTGCTCGCGGCCGATGGTGCCCTCGTGGTCAGCACAGGACAATACACAGGCCGCTCGCCCAAAGACAAGTTTGTCGTAAAAGAGCCGTCAAGCAACTCCAAAATATGGTGGGGACCGGTCAACCAACCGCTCAGCGAGGAGCATTTCGACCACCTCCACCACCGCATGATCGACTACCTCAAGGGTAAGAAGCTCTACGTACAGGATGTCTTCGTAGGAGCCGACCCTGACTACAGACTCTCCGTCCGTATCTACACCGAAACCGCCTGGGCCAACCTCTTCGCCCGCAACCTCTTCATCAGGCCCACCCCTCACGAGCTAGCCACCTTCACCCCTGATTTCGCCGTGGTCAACGTGCCATCCTTCAAGGCCGGGCCCTCCGAAGAAGGCACCCGCACAGAGACATTCATCGCCCTCAACCTTGCCCAGAAGTTGGTACTCATTGGCGGTACCGAATACGCGGGCGAAATTAAGAAGAGCATGTTCACAGTAATGAACTACGTCCTTCCCATGCGCGGCGTCATGCCAATGCACTGCTCCGCCAACATCGGCCCCGATGGCTCAACTGCCCTCTTCTTCGGCCTATCCGGCACAGGCAAAACCACCCTCTCCGCCGACCCTTCCCGCACTCTCATAGGCGACGACGAGCACGGTTGGAGCGAGCGCGGCGTCTTCAACTTTGAAGGTGGTTGTTACGCAAAAGTAATCAAGCTCTCCAAAAAAGCTGAGCCAGCCATCTGGCGCGCCTCTCACACATTCGGCACCGTGCTCGAAAACGTCGTGATAGATCCGGAGACCCGCCAGCTTAACCTCGACAGCGACGCTCTCACCGAAAACACCCGCTCTGCCTACCCTATCGACTTCATCTGGAACGCCTCGCCAACCGGCATGGGCAGCCACCCCAGAAACGTTCTCATGCTCACCGCCGATGCCTTCGGCGTTATGCCTCCTATCGCCAAGCTCACTCCCGAACAGGCTATGTACTACTTCCTCTCAGGCTACACCGCCAAGCTGGCAGGCACCGAGCGCGGCGTCACCAAGCCCGAACCCGAATTCTCCACCTGCTTCGGCTCCCCCTTCCTTCCCCTCCCGCCCATGACCTACGCTCGCATGCTCGGTGAAAAGATATGGGAGCATGGCTCCGACGTATGGCTCGTAAACACCGGGTGGACCGGCGGACCATATGGTATGGGCCATCGCATGAGCATCGCCTACACACGGGCCATGGTTACCGCCGCCCTCGACGGCTCGCTCGCAAAAGTCCCCACCCACGTCGACCCAATCTTTGGCATCCACGTGCCTACCAGTTGTCCTGGCGTCCCATCCGAGGTCCTCTGGCCCAAGAACACCTGGTCCGACCACAACGCCTACGACGAAGCAGCACACAACCTGGCGCTTCGCTTCCAGGAAAACTTCGCCCAGTTCCAGGATCAAGTCACAGCAGAGGTGCGCAACGCGGGTCCCAAAGTCTGACCCATACTTTCAACCTTAATCACAAATGACATACAACAGGGGCGGGTTTGAAACCCGCCCCTGTTGTATGTTGCCCAGCACATTACCAAAGTCACCCCGTCACTTACTTTCTCCATTCCTCTGTAATGACTTTGCCCTCTCACATCTAAGGCACTGCCAGTGGTAGGCTAAAAACAAGACATGAATTCACCCCCACTGAGGAGAAAAAGGTGACACTAGAAACAATAACATCGCAAAGAATTGGCGCAATTACGGCCCCAGCACCCCGGCCAACCGCCGAATCAGTGATCATCATCCAGGACCTTCGCGTATCCTACGGCACCGTGAAGGCCGTACAGGGCATCAGCTTCCAGGTCAAGCCAGGCGAGATTTTCGGCCTCGTCGGCCCAAATGGCGCGGGCAAGACCACCACCCTCTCGGTCATCGAAGGCATTGTAAAGCCCGACTCCGGCACTGTTTTCGTACTCGGCTATGATGTTCAGAAGCACCCGACCGAAGTGAAGGTACGCCTCGGCATCAGCCTCCAGAGCACCTCCTTCTTCGACAATCTCAAGGTCTGGGAGCTGATCGAGCTCTATGCTGGCCTCTACGAAGTCTATCTGAGCAGAGAACAGATCGACGAGCTGTTATGCCGCTTCGAGCTTCAAGAGAAAGCCAATGTGTTGGCCTCCCAATTGTCGGGCGGCCAGCAGCAGCGTCTCGCCCTCGCCCTTGCCATAGCCAACAACCCCCAAATCGTCGTCCTCGACGAGCCGACCACCGGCCTCGACCCCCAGGCCCGCCGGGCGGTCTGGGACATCATTCGCAACCTGCGCGACGAGGGCCGCACCCTCCTCCTGACCACCCACTATATGGAGGAAGCCCAGGAGCTTTGCAACCGCGTCGGGATTATCGACAGGGGCGAGCTAATTGCCCTCAACACTCCCGGCGGCCTGATCAACAGCCTCAAGGCCGAAAGCGTAGTGACCGTCACCGACCAGTTCCCCTTGTCCGACGTGCAGGAATTGCCCGCTGCGTCGTCCGCACACTACGAAGCAGATCGACTTGTAGTCCACACCACCAACGTCCAGGAAACGGTCCTCGGCCTCCAAAAGCTGGCCGTAGAGCATCGCCAGCTCCTGAGCGACCTGACAATAAGGCAACCCGACCTCGAAGATGTATTTATCGCCCTCACAGGCAGAAACATAAGATAACAGACCTCAACCTGACACAGGAGACCGACAATGGCAACCACAGCAGTTACAATGCAGAGAAGCGGCTCAACAAGCGGATCGCTAAAGCGATTTCTACTTCTGTTGAACTCCAACCTTCTTATGTTCCTCCGCAACAGGGCGGCAACCTTCTGGATCATCGTCTTCCCCATAGGCTTGATGCTCGTACTCGGTGCGATGTACGGCAATGAAAAGTTCGATCCCACAGACCCCAACTCCCTGACCGCCATCAGCTTTATCACACCCGGCCTTATAGTACTCAGCTTGATGTCCAATGGCCTGGTTGGCAACGCTACCTCCATGGCCCAGCTTCGCGAGAAAGGAATTTTGCGCCGCATACAAACTACCCCCCTCCCAGTATCGCACCTGATCCTCTCACGCGTCCTGATGCAGACCATCATTATGGTCGGCCAGGCCGCCATCATGACCGCCACCAGCATCCTGGTTTTCACTGCACGCTATGACGTGGCCGGGCTAATCGAAGCCATTCCCTGGATAATCCTGGGAGCCATCCTCTTCATGGCTATCGGGCAGGCAGTGGCCGCCCTGGTCCGCAAGGTTGAGACCGTATCCGTCGTCTCTCAGGTTGTCAACTTTCCTCTAATGTTCCTCGGCACCCTCTGGATACCCGCCAGCTCCATGCCCGACTGGCTGCAAGCTGTAAGCAAATTCCTCCCCAGCACAATGGTAGCCGACCTCGTAAGGACCCCCATGCTTGCAGCCATCCAGTATGAGCCAAGCATACCCCTCCTATTCGCCTTCCTGGGCATAATAGCCTACCTTGTAGCCGCAATAGCCCTATCCACCCGCTACTTCAAGTGGAACTAACCACAAACCAACAACACTTCCTGACCTCGTATGGGCACCCCTTGTGGGCAATGTTGTACCGTAAGAGATCAGCATAGAAATACCGATTGTAAGATGTACCCCTTGCAAGTACCCGATGGAATGCCACCCAAGCCAAGTCCCGAAGGGACGCAAGAGAGTAGCCCAGGGCGTAAGCCCTGTGGATCGCACAACCACCCAAAGCAAGTAGTCCCGTAGGGACGTAAGAGCATCTGGCATTGCATCATACAGGACTGCAGAGATCTTGTTCTTACGCCCCTTCTGGACCATGTTGGGATGGTCTACAAACAGGACACCAGTTAGCAGTGCCCGCACTTGGGCCACGTTCGTGGGTTTATGCGACCACGCTGCCCCTAGTGGGTGCCCTGGCGGAGAGGAATTGAGATATACGAGTAGTCCACCCCCAAAAGGAATGCCCCTGCCCCAAAACCACCCGAAATTACACCCCAAAATCTGTCCAGTTTTATCTCACCAATGCCCTATATTAAGTAGAGCCGAGTCCAACTACCGACCACGAATCAATCACCGGAAATCCAAAAAACCACAAACACACATACCATAGTAGACACCTAGCCACCCCAGTCCCCCAAGAATCCTCACACTACCGGCTACCGGCTCCCGGCTCCCGGCTCCCGGCTACCGGCTACCGGCTACCGGCTACCGGCTACCACCATGCTATAATCAAAGGTAAAGACAATGGACACCGACCCAACAAATACAAACGAAGTCTGCCTGCAAGACGAAGACATGCCCTCCATAGTGAACACGATCCTCGTCTTCTTCTACGCGGTAGCATGGCTCGACCTGATAGTAATCTCCTATGGCGTTGTTAGCTTAGACCCCGCCGGAATCACCCGCTACATCCTTCCTCTTCTCTGCTACTGCCTGGTCCTCCTCACCTATCCGATCCTCAACTGGCGGCGCTTCCGTAGCGGTCGGGGCAAGCTGAGCGACCTTGTATGGGGCTACCGCTTCCAATCCCGCTACATTATTCTGTTCCTGCTGGCAAACTTCCTGGTAGTCGCCTGGCTCAGTGCGCTCAACGAGAACTTCGTCAACCTCTACTTCATGATCTTCGGCATAACCGCCGGTATGCTCGGCAAACGCCGCGCCGTCTGGCCCGTGATTGTAGTCGAGCTAATCGCCTTCGGCATCCAGTCCGGCCTCTGGCAGGAATGGCAGCAAACCGGCTTCAATGTCTTCACGCCCGACGCGGGCGGCTTTATCCTCGGCCTGGTCATCTTCGTCGCTTACGTGATCATGATCCAGGCCCTCATCTCCTCCCGCATCAAGAGCGAAGCTCTCGTGCTGCAACTAACCGCCACCCAGAAGCGCCTTGAAGAGGCCCTGCCCAGGGAAAAAGAGGTAGCAGTCCTCCGCGAGCGCGACCGCATGGCTCGCGAGATGCACGACGTGCTTGGCCACGCCCTTGTCCTCATAGCGGTCAAGATCGAGGCTGCCCAGCGCCTGCAAGTCGTAGATCCGGCGCGCTCCGCCGCCGAGCTTGAGGCCACTAAAGAACTTGTCCGCCAGAGCATGTCCGACCTCCGCGCTTCCCTGGCCGACCTGCGCGGCCCCGATTTCGATGCGGGCAGTAAGCCCCTCAGTCAGTCGCTTAAAGAGTGGGCCAACCGTACCGCCGCTGAGGGCAAGTTCGCGATCAGCGTCAATCTCGAACCCGAAGCAAACGCCTTTCCTGTGCCCGTCCAGGATGCTCTCTGGCGCGTCGGGCGCGAGGCCGTCCTCAACGTAGTAAAACATGCTCGCGCTCACCACGCGGAAATCAACGTCTTCACCAAAGATGGCAGTGCAATCCTCACCGTCAGAGACGACGGCGAAGGCATCCCGCACCTTTCAGAGGGCCAGGCTCGCCTCGAAGTCGATGGGCACTACGGTATGCGTGGTATGCGTGAGCGCGTAGAGGCCCTGGGAGGCCGCCTGACAATCAGGCCGGGCCGCGACGACCAGGGCACGCTGGTGATGGTCGCCATACCCCTGCCACCGATACCATCCTCGTCCCCCGGCAAGCCTCAAGGCTCCACGCTCCCCGGCACCTCAGTAACCGTCGGAGCTACCTCCTCAACCAAAGGCACAACCTTGTTATCGTCGCTGACCAACGGCCCTCGAGCAAAGCCCAAACGCGTGCCATCCAAGAAGGAACAGTAATGGCGAGTACCAATATCAGGCTCCTCATATGCGAAGACCAGACCCTCATGCGCCAGGGTCTTGTGACCATCCTTGGCCTTGAGCCTGGCATAGAGGTAGTGGGGCAGGCAGGCAACGGCCAGGAAGCCCTCGATCAGGTCGCGGCCCTCAAGCCCGATATCGTCCTCATGGATGTGCAGATGCCAGTCATGGACGGCGTAGAGGCCACCCGCCAGATCACAAGTCGCTACCCCGACACGCGCGTGATCATCCTGACCACTTTCGACTACGAGGAATACGTCTTCGAGGGCGTGAAGGCCGGCGCAATGGGCTATCTACTTAAAGACACTCCCGCGCCTGAGCTAATAAGCACCATCAGGCGCGTCCACGCAGGCGAGCGTTTCATCCAGCCCGCCGTAGCCAGCAAGATCCTCTTCGAGTTCGCCAGGACCACTGGACCCGAAGGACAATCCGGCGACTACGACCCCCTGAGCGAGCGCGAAATCGAGATAACAGGCAGGCTCGCCCAGGGTATGAGCAACCGCGAAATCGCCGATGACCTCGCCCTGGCCGAAGGCACGGTCAAGAACTACGTTTCCGCGATCCTGTCAAAGCTACACGCGGCTAACCGTGTGCAAGCCATCAACACCGCCCGCCGCCACAACATTATCTAGCCGCTGAGAAGTGGAAAGCATAGCCTGGATCCTGATCGCATTTCTCCTTGTCGGAGTAGCCCTTGTCGCACTAATCATGTCGGTCCGTTTGCGCGGCGCAAGTGGCCTCCCCGAAGGCGAGGTCATCTCGTCAGATGTCAGTGTACAAACAAAAGGAAAACCCTTATACTCGGCCCGCTATGGTCTGACCGGCACCCCCGACTACCTGACCAGCACATCCGATGGTCTGGTGCCGGTAGAGATCAAGCCCACCCGCAAAGAGGAGGAACCTCGCCAATCACACCTGTTGCAGGTGCTCGCCTACTGTCTGCTGGTCGAGGAAACCGGTGGTCGTAAGCCACCCTACGGCCTGTTGCGCTACAGTTCCTCCACCTTTCGGGTAGATTACAACGACGCCACACGAGCACACCTACTCGAAGTGATGGATACCATGCGCCGCACCGCCGAGCTGGAAGAGTGGCAGATCGAGCGCAATCATGAAGTGCCAGGTCGCTGCCGCGCCTGCGGCTACAAACAAATCTGCGATCAATCTCTCTGGCCGGAGGAAAGATAACCCACAAGCGTGCCGATGGTTTGCAGGCTATCGAGGTTGAGGTCCTCGGCGGCGATATCAACTCCAAACTCCTGCTCGATCCCGGCAAGCAGTTCCAGCCCGGTAAGCGAGTCGAGCGACAGACCCTTACCGAAGAGAGGCGTATCATCAGGCAGCCCCGTCGCCTGGTCCCGCGGCATCTCAAGCACGAGGGCAAGCAATTCGCGCACTCTGGCGCTAACCTGGCTATGCTTACGCTGCATCACTCATTCACGCGCACGAATACGCCTGTGCCGCCTACCAAATCAACCTCATCTGCATATCAATCCGATGCCGAGACAATCTGCAGCCATTCAGGGAACAACGGCAAACTCTCCGACAGGTCGCGTGCCACGGTAACAAAGCTATCACCTGCCACCTTGTTGAAGCCAAGCTGTCGAAAGAGAAGCCGGATCGGCAGATTCCGCTCGTTCACCCTGTACACCGCCCGAACCCCCTTCATTCCCATCTCGATTGCCTCCTTCATTATCCAGAACACCAGCGCTGCCGGTATGCCGCGCCCCTCAACCCTGCATGACAACATAACCAGTTCAATAAGCCACACCGAAGCAGGCCAGGGTGGTTCCGTATCAACCAGGGCAGCCCCAATCAACCCGTAGTCGCCGAAACGATCCGTCAGCCGGGCTACAGGCATTAACCAGCGCGGGTCATGTAACCGTTCCACCAACTCTTCACGATAATACGTGCGACCCGTAGAATTCAACTGGTGCGTCCTCTCGGTCATTTCAAGCACGCGAGGCAGGTCCGCGTCCGTCGCAGGTGCTATTTCAAGATTCATCTCGCACCACTTGAGGAATTCAGCCCGGCTTCCTCTGAACGATGCTTCACTCTCCCGCCTTATCTCTTCCTGCCTGTACATCTCCGCCCGGTGCTCGCTCTCCAGTGTCCCCGATCCGGCGTTGAAAGCAGGTGAATCCAGCGCCTCCTTCAGTTCATCAGGCGAAAGCACAAGCACCTGCGGCAGCATGTAGGCCACTTCTGCACGCTCAAATGGGTTATCATCCACGAATGCCAGGGCCTCAAGACCTAAATTCAACTGATCCGCGATGCGCCGGAGCGACCCGCTCTTAGGCTCCCAACTCACCTGAGGCGCTACGATATGCGCCTTCAACTCAGGATGCGAAAGAAGCAGTTCGCGCATAGAAGGATCGTTCCTGCTGGCCACGCTGCTAACGACCCCGCGCCGCTCCAACTCCTTGATAATGCCAATCAACGACGCGTCCGGCGAGGGTGGGGCCTCGTTCACATCTCCTTCGACTGCCACTCCGGGCCAGAGCGTATTGTCCAGGTCCCAAACAACGCACTTTATGGGCTTTATGCGTTCCGGCCTAGCACTCACAATCCCGGCCCCGAGTAGCCGCCCCGAACTATGCGGCGCACGCTGGCGTGCCGAGGCTTAAGCCCATCGCGGATCACCTCAATCACCTTGTCGGTGTTCATAGCCCCGCACGTAAAAATGTCAAGCGCCGCGAACCCTTCGTCCACCCAGGTATGGATCGATATATGCGACTCTGCCAGCAGCAGAAACCCCGTCACACCCTGCGGGCTGAACTGGTGAAAGTGGCTGTGCAGAATGGTAGCTCCACCCGCTTCGGCGGCGCGGCACAATAATTCCTCTATAGGCTGCACTGTAGCCAGAACAGCAGGGTCCTGCACCCATATATCGTACAGTACGTGTCTATTGATCATCTTAAGGTCATCTTCATGGTCAGATGTTCGGCCTCGAACCCGAACTTCCTGTATATCAATCTCATTGGGGTGTTGTTCACGTGTACCTTACCAGTTATCTCACTAACACCCATACCCTTCGCATATTCCATGCCGTGAGCGAAGATCGCATCTGCAACTGCGGCACTCTCCGGGTGATCTAGCCCATGTGCCACGGCCAGAGACCGAAATGTAGCGTATCGCTCGCCCGTCAGAAAATTGGTGTTGAGCGCCACCCACAACCAGCCGGCGACCTTTCCGCTTTCGCGCTCCTCCACCACGAACATCCCGTCCCGGTCGCGCTCCATAGCTTTCGCCAGCTTCTTCCGGTGCACCTCTGCGTCTACTATCGGGTCGTCCGGGAATGAGATACGCGCAATCTCTATCTCAAATTCCACGATGGCAGACAAGTCTGCCTCGTTCGGAGCGCGGAATAGATATCGATCTGTGGACATGAGCAGCAAATGGCCGGTAGGTTTAAGCGAATGGCTAAAATTAAGTATAACGCGATTTGCAAGGCCGCGCACGCCTGAATCAGCTTCAACAGGAAAGGTCAGACCCTGTGCGCACCTGGTCACGCGCTCAATTGCTCCCGCTGCCCCCATTGCGGCTAGAATTGCCGGGCGCATGCTTCCGGGAAAGCAGCTTCAAACTGTGCGAACTGCACTGGGGGCATCCGGCCTCTTTCAAAGTCTCGATAGTAGCGTATTGGCCCCCGGCCTGCCCGCCGACCATCACCTGCGTGCCGCACTCCGTACACACATAACGCCTGATCGTGGGACGAACCTGTCCAGTGTAGATATTCTCCGTGTACTCGCCATCGACAAGAGGGAGGCTCGCTTCCGTCGTGCGCAGCACATACAGGTCACTCACCCCGGCCAGCACTCCCGCGCCCACATACTCATTGAAGTTCGGCACGAGGCGTTCTATCACCAGTCCCATGCGTGCGATTGCGCTTTGCACCTCCACCTGTTCGTCGGGCGGGCGGTGCCCAAAATGCAGGTATATCTTCCCACCCTCCGGCCTTATCGCCTGCACGGCCCGCGAAAGAAACAATTCAAGACCGGGCAGCGTATACGGCGGATCTGTCGAAACAGTTTCGAACTCGCCTTGCAAGTCTCGATGCAAGGGCTGGCGCACATCGTGGTGCACCAACCCAACCAGCACCTCCTCCTCAACAGCGATATCGCGCAGGTGATTCAGGATGCGATTGTCCGTGTCGAGCGCCACCACCCGCCGTGCCAGTTTCCCCGAGGGCGAAAGCTCCTTACCCGCCAGCGCGATAGCGGCTGACACCGAGTCGTCATCCCCAAGCACCAGCACGTGCTTCCCCGCAAGTGCCCCATCTTCATACATCAGCGCCACACGCCGAAGGTTGGTCTCAGGCGTGCAATGGCTCTGGTCCAGCGTTACATCAACACGAGGATTGCCCATAAAATGCCTGCGAAGCACCTCAAGCAAATTGCTCCACACCCGCCCTTGAGGCGCAACGCCCAGGCCACCGCACTCTGGGCAGATCACAGCGTTGGTATGCCCGGCCTCCGCATCCTCAGATGACTGCTCAGAGGCACGCAAAGACGCCCAACCCCAGGCGTCACCGATCATACTATCGGCAGCCCCGGTCAGCACCAAATGAGGTCCAGCTTCCAGCACACCCGCCTTCTCAAGCTCGCGCCTCACGGCTGTCACCACAGGCAAAGGCAACCGAACCATGCGCGCCAGTGCCCTCGCAGTCAGCGGCTCAGCGTTTCCGTCGTGCTGCGCCCTATACACCACGCGTAGCACCTCTTCCACCCCCGCAGCCCCCTCCCGAAGTTGCGCCCGCTCGGCCACCGATTTCAGCAAACTATTCCTATCCGTAAGCATTGTCCCCTTCAGTAAGTTCCAATCACCAGCGACCAACAACCACGAACCAGGAACCAGAAACTTGGAACTTGGAACCTGGAACCAAGATCTAGGAACCAGCCAAAACCAGCGCGGACCTCGGCAAAATAGCAACCTTGAGAGCACCGTTCTCCACCGTATACGTATGCCCTTTCCACACATCCTTGAGACTGGTGCCATCCTGCAATAGCTCCCCGACTGGTATTGAGGGTTCTTCCGGCAATTCACCCTTGTTGAAGACAGCAATCACACGGTCCCCATCCAGGTGACGCGCCAGCGCGTACACATTATCTTCCCCATAGAGCGAGCTAAACCGCCCCGACCTGAGCGCCGGGTGCTCGTGCCGCAAAGCGATAGCCTGCTTGAAGAAGCTCAACGTATCTTCGTCCCACTTGCTATCGTCCCATGGGAACGCTGCCCTGCTCATCGGATCCTTCCCACCCGCCATCCCTATCTCGTCCCCATAGTAGACACACGGCGCGCCCGGATAGACCATCTGGAATAAGGTCGAAAGCCGGAGCGCACTTCGGTCTCCTGCCGCGATTGTCAAAAAGCGGGCCGTATCATGGCTATCGAGCAGGTTTAGCTGCACAGCGGTAACCTCAGGCGGATATAGCTGCAATAGCGCATCTACCTCGCGAGCGAACTCGCCACCCGCCAGCTGGCGTAACGGCCACAGCGTCGTCCCCTGCACCAGACCGGGGTCCTCAATCTTCTCGATAAAGAACTCTATACACAGCTTCGTGAATAGGTAGTTCATAACCGCATCAAACTGGTCCCCTTGTAGCCATCGAGAAGCATCTTCCCAGATTTCGCCCACGATGTAGGCCTCCGGATTCGCTCCTTTCACCCGCCTCCGGAACTCCTGCCAGAAAGCATCGTCGTTTATCTCGCCCGGCACGTCCAACCGCCACCCATCGATCCCGAACTCTACCCAGTGCACCGCCACGTCGAGCAGGAACTCGCGCACATCCTGCGTGTCGGTATTGAACTTGGGTAGGGCGTGCAGATTCCACCACGCGTCATAATTTGGCGCGCTGTACGTGTCATACGCGTGTAGCGGCCACCCCTTGATCCTGAACCAATCGAGGTATGGAGAATGGGGGCCATTCTCCAATATATCGTTGAACTGAAAGAAGCCTCTGCTCGCGTGGTTGAACACCCCGTCCAACACTACCCTCACGCCGCGCCGGTGCGCCTCGTCCAGCAGAGTCCGGAACGCAGCGTTTCCCCCCACCAACGGGTCCACTTTAAAGTAATCGTGCGTGTGATACCGGTGGTTGGCTGTCGATTGGAATATGGGGTTGAAATAGATCGCGTTCACCCCCAACTCCACCAGGTAATCGAGATGCTCGACCACTCCGATCAGGTCGCCACCCTTGAACCCATGAGAGGTAGGCGGGCTGTCCCATGTCTCCAGGTTGCGCGGCTTGTGCAGACTCGCGCTCTTTGCAAATCTATCAGGGAATATTTGGTAAAAGACGGCATCCCGCACCCATGCGGGCGTCTGCACCGACGTTTCAATCATCTATGATTAAGTCCTTCGTAGATCACCCCAGGTTGGCCCTCATCATCTCAACCAGGGTCTTGATCGCTGCCTCGTTGTAGCTGTCCTCGTTCCAGGGGATTATCAGGTCGGCGTATCGCTTGCTAGGCTCCACAAACGCCAGGTGCATTGGCCGCACCGTCCGTTTGTACTGCTCTATCACCGATTGCATCGACCTCTCCCGCTCCCCTACGTCTCGTACCAGCCGGCGTATGAACCTGATATCAGCGTCCGTATCAACGTACACTTTTATGTCGAGTAGCTCGCGTAGCTCAGGCTCAACGAGTATCATTATACCCTCAACAATGATAACAGGTTGCGGCTCTACACGCACGGTATCGGGTGTTCGCGTATACGTTGCGAAGTCGTACTGTGGCCTCTCCACCACCGACCCTGCCAGCAGGGCGCGCAAATGCCTGACCAGCAGGTCTGTCTCAAGCGCATTGGGGTCATCCCAGTTCCTGGCGCGTAGCTCTTCTATCGCCACGCCCGGAAACTCGCGGTAATACTCGTCGTGCGGCAGCAGCGCCACGTTGCCTCGCCCTACCGCCTCCACCAACCGGCCCACCACCGTGCTCTTCCCCGACCCGCTTCCCCCCGCCACTCCTATGGTAAGAGGAACCTTTCCAGGAGACATATAAACTTAGTCCCTCACAACGCCGGTAGAGGCGTGCGTGCGCGACGCGCCTCGCCGCGCCAGCACCCGCTCGTACACATCCAGGGTGTTCCGGGCTGCCCTCTCCCACGTAAACTCGGCGGCGCGCGCAAGGCCAAGCGCACTCAACTCGGCCCCCAGGTCCGGCTCCATGCACAACCTGTAGAGAGCAGCGGCAATCTCTTCAACCGACAGCGGATCGACCAGCAAGGCCGCGCCATCGGCCACCTCGGCCAGGCCCGAAGAGCCGGACGTGACCACGGGCGTGCCGCACGCCATCGCTTCCAGCACGGGCAGGCCGAACCCTTCGTATATTGACGGGAAGGCCATCGCCGAAGCAGCTGAATAGAGGGCAGGTAGGTGCTCAAAAGGTACATAGCCCGTGAACACCACCTCCGACCCCAATCCCAATCGCTCGACCTCGGCATAGATCGGCTCGCAATGCCAGCCTGGCTGCCCGACCAATGCCAGCTTGTGCGGCAGGCCGCGCTTGCGCAATTGAGCGAATGCATTAATAAGACGGGTCAGGTTCTTGCGCGGTTCTATAGTACCCACATACAGGACGTAGGGCCCATTGAGCTTATAGTGAGCGCGCACCATCTCCAGTTGCTCTCGGTCTTCAACCCGCATGAACGCAGGCGACACTGCGTTCATGATTACATGCACCTTGTCGGCGGGAACCTTCAAGAGACGCACAATATCGTCGCGGGCACTCTTCGATACAGTAACGATGGCCTCAGCCCGCCGCACCACCAATGGAATAAGGGTGCGGTCCAGCAACAGCTTCTTCCACCTGTGCAGCCCGGGGGTGATGAACAGGGTCATATCGTGGATCGTGACTACATAAGGGCATGCGGTGGCAACCGGCGCGAGATAGTTGGGGAAATGACAGATATCGGGGCGTACCTGCCGGAGCGTGCCCGGCAGTACCCCCTGCATCCAGGCGACCCGTACAGGGAAGAAGCGCCCAATATAGAACCGCTCGTGCGCAAGGCGTGTCCAGGAGCCGTTCACCTCGCGGTTGGTGAACAGGAGGTAATCATGCTGGGGAGCCACTGCCATCATCCCCGCGAGGAGATTCTGGGCGTAGTACCCAACGCCCGACTTGAACCCTTGTAGAGCCGAAGCCTCGTATCCAATCAACATCCCGTCGAGCCTTTCGTCTTCAGTAGTAGCTAGCCAGCTATCAAAACCGGGAACTTGGAACTTGGAACTTGGAACTGGGAACTTGGAACTGGGAACCACCGCCCCTAGACTACCGACTACCAACTGTTCGCACGCTCGCCGCGCTCGCCGCAAGTAGAAACCAGAAGACTACGTATATGGGTGTCGAGAATAAAAAATAGTCTACCACACCATGAGCAAAAAAAGCTACCAGCGCCGATGTAGTCCCGACCCCCAGCAACCAGGAAGGACCTGTGGGCATGCGCAACAGCCCGCGAACCGCCCGCCACAGTGCCAGCCCCGCCAACCACAGGAACGCCGCACCTCCCACAATGCCCAGATTAGTGAACATCTCTATGTACGTATTATTCGTAAAGATATTGCGGTTCCAGTCGGTCACACCGGCGTATTCGCCATACAGGTTGCGAAAACCGTCCGGCCCCACTCCCGTGATCGGGTGCGCCAGGAACATCTTCCAGGCTACCCGCCAGAGCTTGGTGCGCTCAACGCTGGTGGTGTCCGCGATTGCCTCTACATCCAGCGGAGGCGGCATCGCGGACGCAGGTGGCTGCTGGCTGCCCACTACCTCTGCCACCGCCTCGTTAATTATGTACGCTCGTATCTCACCTTTCATGCCCTGCTTGCGATCAAACCAGGTGACGTTTTCGTGCACCATGTCCCACTCAAAGCGGTAGCGCCCAGGCTGCGGCGGCGCTTGCACTATAGCCAATACGGAGACGGTTTCACCCGGCGCGACATCGTGCGGCAGAGGTGAGCGAAGCCCATCAAACACAAGGTATACATTCTCTGTCGCGCTCAGCCAGTGGTAGCTCACGCGCACGGGCAGCACTCCACTGGCAGGCCATTCCATCTGGCCGTCGTTCCTTAGCGTCACAGGCACGCTGATCACTTCGCGAGCAGACAAATCAGGCAGCGGCTCCGCCGTCACCGTCGCCTTGTACCAGTCCAGGTCGTTCTCTGTAAGCAGGCGCAGGCGGAACATCGGCTGCGTAGCTAACACCACCGCCCCACCCACCGCCATTACACCCACCACCACCGCCAGCGACCGCCAAACGCGGCGAAGTTCGATTTCGTAACCTGGCGAGGTTTGAGGCTCAAGAGGGCTATAAGCCTCAACCTTGGACGCTCGCCCCTTGATAATCGCCGCCACCGCAAACACAGCCAGCGCAACCACCACCCCACCCAAAGCCGCACGGCTAAACGTCAAGATCAAGGCCACCATATATATCCCGGTCGCCACATACAGCAAAGCCAGTACGAAGCGTCGTTTCCCCTCGGACACCTGTCCCTCGCCGAACAAGATGCTAACTAGGTAGCGTGCTGCGAATATCATGGCGATAGAAATCAGCACGGGCAGCGCCATCTCAAAATACATGGCCGCCCCGTTGGCATACTCGAACGTGCCACTCAGCCGCAGCATCCCACCTACCGTAGTCGGTTGTGGCTTGAACGCTTTCAGGAACGGCTGGATGTCGAATCCAGGCGCGAACTCCAATAGCCCCAACACGGCGGAAACGAAGCCTGCTCCCACAAATACGGATAGAGCTACAAATAACCTGCGGCGGCTGCGCAGCGTCTCCCATGCCACCGCATAGACCATCGCCCCCATCACCAACCGGTAACCGAACTGTACCCCCAGTGCCCTGTATTCACCGAAGATTGTCGAAACCACGGTCGCGCCCAGCAGCGCCAGAATGGGCCACTTCAAAGGCAGCCTCAACAACTGTTGCCGCGCCCCACTATCCAACACAAGCCTGACAACAAATACTCCGGCCAGTACGAACAGTGCTGCTTCCAGGTTTGTGAAGGTCGCCCAAAGAAAACGCCCAAGCGGTGGGTAGCCCGCCTCAAACGGGCTGAGCGCTACCACCGCCAGCAACACTCCATAGAGCGCCTTGTTCATGAAGGAAGCTCCAGGTCGGCTGGCGACGAGTTCGAGATCGTCGGCTGCGAATTGCTTGGGCGCACCTGAGACAACCCATCGGCCCCGGCATGCCCGGCGGCGGCACCGTGCCGCACCACTGCAACAGCGCATAGCGCAAATAGCGCAACTTCGGTTGCAATCGTCGCCAGCGCCGCCCCTACCAACCCCAGCGTAGGTATCAACACTACGTTGGCCCCCACGTTCACAAAAACCGAAGTCAACGTGAACAGCGCATACAGCCTCGGCTTATCGACCGCGATCAGCGCATTAGTCAACCCATAGTTCAAATACATAGGCACACAAGCCAGCGCCAACCAGGCAAGTATCGGCCCGGACGCCGCATACACCGGGCCATACAGAACGCCGACGATCGGCACCGCCAATATCGCCAGCACTGAGGTAGCTAGCACACCCAGCCCAAGCAGCACAAGCATCGTTTGCCCAAGCAGGTCGCGTAACACCTTCGTATTCGATCCATCCACGCGCGCCGACCGGGCCAGCAAAGGGAAAGTTGCAGCCAGCAGCACACCAGGCACTATCAAGGAAGGCTCGAACAGTTTGTAGGCCACATTGTACACGGCCAACGCTTCATGCCCCAGGATCGGCGGTATCAGCAAATTGTCCACACGAAACGAGATAATGCTGAAAATCACCCCGATACCCACCGCCGTAGGTTGCGTCAACGAGCCGCGCCAGTAAGCCCAATCTATGCGCCACAGCGGATGCACGTAGCGCAGCAACAGCCTGTAGCTCACCCCGATAGCCGCCAGTGTCGCGAGCACAAAGGCAATCGCCAACCCCCACACCCCCGCGCCCACCAGCAACAAACCCACGCCAAGCGCCAGGGTGATCCCCCGCGCTACCAACCCGGTCCACGCCTCCCATCCCAATCTACCAAGCGCACGAAAACAGTTAGCCAGGTAGTCCAGCCCTGTGCCCAGCACCATCGCCAGCCCCACCACCAGCAAAGCCCCCTGGTTGCCCACAGGCTCAACGTACACCGCCCCCGCGATCAGCAGCATAGCAACCACGGATAACCCACTCTTGAGCAGCAGCCCGCCCCCGATCAAGCTCCCCGCCGCCACCGGATCGCCAAAGCGTTGCTTCCCAGCTTCACCCGCGATCAGGAGCCGCGCGAGCTCTCTCTGCACGAACATTTGCAGCCCAAAGTCCGCCACCTGTGCCAGCATGAAACCGATGCTAAGCGCGAACGTGAAATCCCCGAAATCGCCCTGTGACAACTGGCGCGCGGCGACCCACAACAAGCCATATTGTAACAATCTGCCCGTAAGGTCGGATCCCAGCTTCGCCAGCGCTCCCCGCCCCTTGATTATGCGTGCGAAATTGAGGATCATTGAACCAAACATGATCAGGATTGTATCATAAAGTAGGCGATTCTTTACCAACCACATCTCTATGAAGCTTCCCCTGACACTCCCCAGGTCACGCCCCGCCCCGCACAACGTCGAAGGCTTGGCATTCGACTGCGAATTGGCCGCCCGAATTCGCGACGGCGACCGCACAGCGTTCGACCGCCTTGTCGAGCGCCATCTCCCGCGTGTCAATCGCTACTTGCAGCACAGATTGGGCCTGGGACATGACGAATTGGCCCTCAGTGTCGCCTCCTCTACCTTCGAAGAAGCCCTGCACAAGCTCGGCCCCTACGCCCGCAAGACCGCCACTACCCCCATGGAGTTCTGGCTGCTCAGGCTTGCCGAACGCAACCTCGCCAGGCAACACCACCCCCCCAAAGCAAAAGCGTCCGAGCCACCAACCACCACACCAACCGAGGGCGACGACCTCCCTACCGTCAGGACGGCTATGCAAACCCTCCCCAGGCGATATTCTTCAGTCCTTACCCTGGCTCTATTCGAGGGTATGACCGCCGAATCGATTGCGTTCGCATTGGGCATGAGCCAGGCGCGTGCCATGCGTCGGTTGCGGGCAGCCCTGCGACAAATAGGGAAACGATTGGTGGCCCAATCCGAGGGAGATAGCTAGCTTGGACGCGCTGCGACGCCTCATCCAATCGGCGACCGGCCAGGGCGGCGACCGTCAGGTGTGGCGCGTCCCACCATCTGAGCGCGCCCCACGAGCGCCGCGCCTGGGCGGAGCAGATCGCGCCCTGTCCGATGCTCTCACACAACTTGGCGAGGGTGTTCCCCTCAACTGGGGGCAGATAGAAGACGACCCTGAGTTACTGACCCTCGCGCGGCTCCAGGGCGCAGCCCAGGAATCTCGGCTGCAATCTGTCCCCGAGCCTCCACCCGCCGAGCGCGCCAGGATCGTGGAACAGCTGGCCGCACAACTACCGAAACCAACGCCCCCTAAGGCGCAGAAGGTCGCGCCCAAAAGCCTCGCCGGCTTTTCGGAGCGTGTACAGGTGCTCACTCAGGTCGAGGAAGATGTTCCCCTCCACGCCAGCGTGCCCAAAACGCTGGTGCGTGTGGTGCTTGCTTTGGCCGCTGTTGCTCTGGTCGTGTTCGGCATCTCCTGGGTCATAAGCACTTTCACCACCCCCGCCTTCACCTGGATCGAGGTCAGGAAGGGCAGCGACCTGCTCAACCGGATCACCAGGCCCGGCGGCTGGCAACAATACCCATGCAAAGTCGAGCGGCAGTCCAGCCCCCTCGCAAGTGAAGGCTTCCATACCTACACATCGGCCAAGATCATACGCGACCGGCTCACCTTCGACATCCCCCTCCTCCCACTGCAAGTGTCTAACCCTTCCACCTACACTCTTGAGTTTAGCCAGGCGTCCGTCGCTCCATGCAAACTGGACGATGAAGTCAGCAACGATCCGGGCGCGATGCTCAAACTCAACTACAATGTCCACTACACAATCATAGACCCTACTGCTCCGCTCACCGCCCTCGGCAGCCCCACAGGCGAAAAGGAAGTAATAGTGCCCCTGGTGGCCTACGTTGCTCGCGAACAACCCATCCCCATTAACGTGCGCGAAGGCACATGGCGTGAAGTCCATCTGACATCCGCCAAAGGCGGGCCTGATCTACATGGCGTGATCTGGCAGGGCGACTATTTCCACGACAGGTCGGGTGAGGCATGGTACGGCCCGGTGATCGTCCTCCTGGTCGAGCGAGGCGACATGATCATGGAGCTTGAAGGCGCGCCCCACGACGGCATCACCGAGGATTTCCTCCTGAACGTAGCCCAGAACGTCGCCTGGTAGCCCTGTACTTTGACACGCTTCACCTGGCGGTATAGAATCGGCCCGTGATTGACAAAGTTCATGGTCGCGTCTTGCCCCCCTGGCATGTATGGGCAGCCTGGCTGGCGGCAGGGGCGCTCCTCCTGCTGGCGATACCTTCCATTGCCCGTTTCGTGGGCACCTCCGGCGATTGGCTCAACTACCCCTACCCACGTCCCGGCTCGGAAGGCCTGATCCTCTACGAGTCCCTCCTTTCCAAACACGGCGGCAACGTCTACGCCCCCATCACCCCCGACCGCTTTATCTCCGGCCCCTACCCTCCCATCTACTACTGGCTCGCCGTTCTGGTCCTGCCCGACCATCTACCCGACTTTTCCTCGCCCCAAACGGTCACTTCCATATTCGCTCCTGGCCGAACCATTTCCCTGGTCGCCGCCATAACTGCGGCCCTACTCATCGTCTCTATCGTCACCGCCGGAGGATATGCGGTTCGGGACAGGCGTAGGTTGCTGTGCGGCATCATAGGAGGCGCTGTTGGTGCAACCATATTCCTCGCTATGCCCCAGGTGGAAGTATGGGCCACCCGCTTCAGGGGTGACATGCTGATGATCGCTCTTACAGCGGGCGGCCTGGCCTGCATATCGGCAACTTCATCAGGAACATCGGACGACAATCGCCTGGGCTGGCCCTGGCTGGTCGCGGGCGCTGCCCTCTTCTCGCTCGCCTTTTTCACCAAGCAGACCGCCGTGGCAGGCCCTATTGCTGCCGCCCTCTTTCTTTTGGCACGCGACTGGCGCTCCGGCCTCAAATGGTGCGCGCTGATGTTCGCCCTGGTAATCGTGCCTTTCGCCGCCCTCGACCTCGCCACCGCTCACTGGTTCTACCTGAAGATGGTCGATTACCACTCACTTCCGCTAAGGAGCCTCACCCTCGAACGCCTCCTCCAGTTCGCCTTCTGGGAGGACCAGTGGCCCGTCATTCTCCTGGCAATCGCCTACGCCCTCTTATCTGCCCTCACTCTGCGCGGCGTTTCCCGCCCTCCCCCTACAGGCCCAACCGAGCGAACCTTCTTGTCTCGCTTGCCCCGTCTCAAAGTGGACAATACCCTTCTGATCCCTTTCTTCGTACTCGCCGCCCTCACTACGCTCCCGACCGGGGCAGTGGTCGGCGCGGACCACAACCATCTCTTGATGCCCGGCCTTGCCGTATCGCTTGGGGTAGGAGCGCCGGTCGCCTTCCTGCTCAATTACCTCACAACTTCCGAAAGTCCCGTTCCTGGGCAGCCCTGGAACCGGTCGCGCTCTACCTACACACTATCGGCGGCGGTATCAGCGGTCCTCATCGGCCTGTACCTCCTTGTTACGTCGCCACCATCCTCCTGGTACAATCCCGACCTCACGGTCCCCCCTCCTGAGCAGCAAGAGCAATTGCGCAAAATTGTTCTCAATATCCAGCAAAACCCCGGCGCTCTCTTCTTCGCGGACGACCCCGGTATGCTTGCGCTGGCGGGCAAGGAAACACCCTATGACGATCCCTTCACGATGACCGCTCTCGCTGAACAAGGTCGCTGGGACGAATCTGCCTACCGAAACCAAATAGGCCAGGGTAAGTTCGCCCTCCTGGTCCTCTCATGTGATGTGACCTCACCCAACAGTTGCCGAGGCGACACCTTCACCCCCGGCGTGCTAGACGCAATTCGCGACGGCTACACAATCCTTTTCCGCGACATCCTCTACACCTACGTACCGAAATAAGCCTTTCAACGATGTACAATCTGTTTTTTGCAATAGAGAATCTTCGTGCTTCGCACTCCTTCGTATCTTCGTGTTCCGGTCTTCGTGTTCCAGGAAAAACACCTTGCATACTAAGGCCCCCTCACGTACACTTAACGGATAGACCAATCGAGGCAGACACATGGCAGACAAGGTTCGATTACGAATAGCACCTTCCCCAACGGGCGACCCCCACGTCGGCACGGCTTACATGGCGCTCTTCAACAGAGCGTTCGCCCACAGGCACGGCGGCAAGTTCATCCTCCGCATAGAGGACACCGACCAGACCCGCTACAAGGAAGGCTCCGAGCAAGAGATACTCAAAAGCCTCGACTGGCTTGGCCTCATGCCCGATGAAGGCCCCGGCATCGGCGGCGACTACGGTCCCTACGTGCAAACTCAGCGCCGCGACCTTTACCCGAAGTGCGCCAACCAGCTTGTCAACAGCGGCCATGCCTATCGCTGCTTTTGCACCAAAGAGCGCCTTGACCAACTCCGCCAGGAGCAAATAGCGCGCAAAGAGCCGCCGCGCTACGACCGCCGTTGCCTTTACCTCCCCAAACATGAGATCGAGAGCTACCTGGTGGCAGGTATGCCCTACACGATCCGCCTGCGCGTGCCGGACGAGGGCCAAACCTCCTTCAACGACCTCATAAGGGGCGAGATCACCTTCGATAACAAGGAGTTGAACGACCCCATCCTCCTCAAGTCGGATGGCTTGCCCGTCTATCACCTTGCCGTGGTTGTAGACGATCACTTTATGGAGATCAGCCACGTCGTACGCGCCGAGGAGTGGATCAGCAGCGCGCCACTCCACGTAATGCTATACAACTTCTTCGGCTGGGACCTACCGTACTTCGCCCACTTCCCCCTCTTACGCAACGCTGATCGCTCTAAGATCTCCAAGCGCAAGCAGAATACGTCCATCAAATGGTACCGTGACCAGGGCTACCTCCCTGAGGCGATGGTCAACTTCCTTGCCCTCATGGGTTGGTCTATGCCCGATGGTAGCGAGATATTCTCGTACGAGGACATTGAGCGCGAATTCACATTCGAGCGCGTAACCACCGGTGGCCCCGTCTTCGACCTCGTGAAATTGACCAGCATCAACGGCAAGTACATCCGCATGCTGTCGGACGACGAGCTTTATGAGCGCCTCCTGCCCTACCTACCCGAAGACCTCGACCGAGACAGGGTGCGCAAGATCGTGCCCGTTCTGAAAGACCGCCTCACCCGCCTAGGCGAGTTCACCGACCTCACCGGCTTCTTCTTCGGGCCTCCACCCGACTATGCGCCTTCTCTGTTAGTGCCGAAGAAAGGTACTCCCGAAAGTGCTTTGGAGGCCCTCAAGAGAATCAGAACACTCATGTCCGATCTTCCTGAGCCGTGGACCCACGAGGAATGGGAAGCCCGGATGCGCGCCCTGGCCGAGGAGCTTGGAATGAAGGCGGGCGACCTCTTCATGGTCCTGCGCGTCGCCATCACCAGCAGCACCATCTCCCCACCCCTGTACGAGAGCATGGAAATCCTGGGCAAGGCCGAGGTGCTCAGCAGGATCGATACAGCCATAGGCAAATTAGAAAACCATACTTAAGTACACCCCAAAACCTGTCCAGATTTGTCCTACCTTTGCCTTATACCATATGAGGGGAAGTCCAACCATCTAGTGGACTGAACCGCCGAAAACCCGCGAAAACAATCAAAACATGTACCAAAGTACACGTTTTTCCGGGTGCCGCATAGACAGCGTTGTAAGCGCAGGCCTTGGGCTTTCCTAAATCAAAGCCTTACTCTTGAAAGATTCCCATTGGCCGTCGCGCAGGTGGGCAACGTAAAAAATATGCTCAAGGAAACGTGAATGGGCGATCAGAACCTCTTCGCCAGGCTGAAGATTCACGTAGGCATTCTTCTCTATCCGGAAGACAACGCGTGGGCCGGGCGCGCCCAGCGAAGCAGGCGCAACCTCCACCTGCGACGATATTCGGTCACGCGAGAGATATCCGCTGCGCCTCGGAGGGGAGGGGAGAGCACCGCCAGCACCACGTGGCTTCACGATCTGTGAGCGGTCCACCGACGCCGCCACCTGCTCATCGGTTATCTGTGAAGCCATGTACTGGTCTGGACCCGCATAGGCTGGCGTCACCCCAATCCAATCGCCCGCCATACGTCCGGCCACCGCGCGTTTGTCGGCCAGCGTGCCGCGAGTGTAGTGCAAGGGAGATGAAAGATCTCGCACTCCCTTGATCAGCGCAAGCAGGAAGTAGACGGTCAGCGCTGTCCCGACCAGCCCAAATGTGCCGCAAAACAGGAAACCGGCAGGTGTAGCCCCGGCGGTTCCTCCCTCGGAGGCGTTCCAGGAGTTGGCGGCATTGCCAAAGGCCACCACAGTCAAGAAACCTACCAGCAGGAAGAGAAGAAGGGTCGCAAGCAGAGTGACCACTATTGGCAAATAGTAGTTTATTCGAGGCAGCCCCTCAATCGCATCTGATCGTGGCAGATTGTCCTTGCCCCGCCCCAGCAGTGACCTGACCTTCATAGACGCCATTATATTAGCCCTCCCGATTGGCTTCAAGCCAATTCGTGCTATAATGATCTCACTTCGTCGCGCAACTGAGGAGCTTGTTGTCTACCTGGTTCAACATCAGCATAGCCCTGGTGGTCTTCATGGGCCTGGCGAGCGGAGGAATGTTCAGCCTCGTGCTGATGTCCAACCGCAAGCAACAGGCACCGTTCACCATAATCTTCGGCCTCATGCTCCTCATTGCTGTGCTTGGGGCAGTAGGCTCGGTCAGCATAATCCACGACCTCACCGGCGGCCTTGCCAACTCGGTTGTGCTGTTGGTCCTCGCCTGCACCCTGGGATACGCCCTCACTACTTTCTCGGTACTCTCCGCTGGCAGGAGCAAGCCGTCCCTCGACCCAACCAATCTCCCTGTCGCGGGCAATGGCACCGAGCGCACAGACGTTATTCTGCTCGCGCCCGGCGAGCCGCCTGAGTACAATACCCGCCACGCTGCCCGGCGTCTTGAGTTGGCCGACGACCAGCAGGACGTGCCACCTCTCTTACTTCGCCCGTTCTACATGCGCGACATCAAATCGAAGTACCAGTCTATCGGTGTAAGCCCATACAGAGAATCCCACATTGAACTCGCGCGCAAGGTTCAATCGAGGCTTGACCAGACCCATCATGTGTCGGTTGCCTTCTATTCGGACCAGCCTTCGCTAGCTGCTGCTTTCGTTGAAGGCTTGCAGGGAGGGTCCCGCCATATCGTGATCGCGCACGTGCGTGTAACAGACCCACCAGATGCGGTGTTGACAGGCGACCTCTACGAGGGAGTCGACCCGGTGCGATATGGCGCGACGCTTCACCACGCCGAACCGCTATGGGACTCGCAGCTATTGCCTCAAATCTATGTGCGCCGCATTATCGAGGCGCTGCCGCATATCGGAGCGGATACCGCCGACGTGGGATTGCTTTTGGTAGGGCGTGGGCATATACAAACAGGCGAGTCGTCGGTAACGCGCTATATCCAGGAGTCGAACTATCTGCGGCGCGTGCGCGATGCGCTCTTGCGCCTTGGGTTCGACGAGAACAGTATGGCTGTGGGGTGGCTGAGACATAACCCAACGGTTAGCGAGAGCCTCCAAACTCTGATTTCCGCGGGCGCAAAAATGGTTTATTGCCTTCCTGCTTCGTTCCCCGCCGACGGTATCAACACACTCTTCGACATCCGAGCGCAGGTAGATTCGATCGTGGCCGCCAACCGTATCAAGTTCGTGTCGCTCGGAGCCTGGAACGCCGACGATCTGGCGGCAGAAGAGATCGCCGCTTATGTGCGTGCGGCATCTCCGGCATTCGCTCCCGCCAAGCTTACCTCGCGAGTATGAAGGCCAGACACCGCTGCCGCTCGGCGGATTGTAGGTTCCCCTTGCGTAAGTTATAATATTGGTTGGCATTCGCAAACGTCGTTGCCGCAGATGGCAGGCGAGTAACTACCACCTGTTTTCATAAAGCGAGGAGGAAAGGCTAGGCGCATGGAGAGATGGTTCCCGAGTGGCTATGGATTCCGGCGCTGGGCGGTGGTTTTCGCGCTGGGGGTTGGCATCTTGGCTGTCGGATTGGCCATGGGCATCACCAATCTCTACAGGATGTATGTGGTCGATAATAGCGGCACCACCTTCCTCTATTTCGCCACACTCCAATCTATCGGCCATCCGTGGCGCGAGATTCTTGTAGCTATTGTCGGTGTTGGCTTGCTGGCGTGGGGGGCTGTTGGTATCAGCAAGGCCGCTCAGGCTGCCGCAGCACTCGGCAAACCGCTCGAAGTGCCGGTGCTAGCCCCCATGCGTGCCGCGCGCCGGGCGGGTGGGCCTCGCATCGTCGCCATAGGTGGCGGCACAGGCATGCCCACCCTCCTGCGTGGCCTGAAGGAACTCACTGATAACATCACCGCTGTGGTGAATGTCGTGGACGACGGCGGTTCATCCGGCAGGCTTCGGCGCGACCTGGGAATCTTGCCGCCAGGAGATTTCCGAAACAATCTGGTGGCACTCTCCGAGGTCGAGCCATTGATGACCGAGCTTTTCCAGTACAGGTTTGAAGGTGCAGGAGAGCTTGAAGGTCATTCGTTCGGCAACCTCTTCCTCGTAGCAATGACCGGAGTCACGGGCAATTTTGAGCAGGCGATCCGCGAATCGTCACGCGTGCTTGCGGTGCGCGGCAAAGTGCTCCCCTCGTCCCTTGAAGACATAGAACTTTACGCCGAATTACAGAACGGCGACATCGTGCGAGGCGAGTCGGTAATCCCGCGCACGCCCGTGCCCCTGAAAAGGGTGTTCATGCGCCCCGCCCACGCCGCAGGCTACCCTGAAGCCCTCTCGGAGATATATAACGCAGATATCATCGTGCTTGGGCCAGGCTCGCTATTTACCAGCATAATGCCGCCTTTGCTTGTAGAAGACATCGCACGCGCGGTGAAGAACAACCGCACGGCGGTCAAAGTGTACATTTGCAACGTCGCCACTCAGCCGGGCGAGACCGACGGTTTCGGAGTGGCCGAGCACGTTCAAGCGATCCACGATCACATCAACTCCAGGCTGTTCGACTATGTGATCTACAATTCCAACATGGAGAGCGCACGTAATATCAAGCCGGAATGGAACGTGCAGGCGGTCACACTCGCGGGAGCAGACAAGCGCTTCCCCAGGATAGACTTCGTCCCGGCAGATGTTGTGCGCGATGATAATCCTCTGCGCCACGACCCGGCAAAACTCGCCGATGCGGTCAAAAGTCTCTATTACAATCGCGGTGGTCGCAACGGCGCTCCAGGGCGCGAAAGAGAACGGAGAAACGGCACCGATCACAAATCGGTGGTGAAGGACCAGGGATCGGTTACTCAAAGACTATGATCGCCGGTCGCCGATGCATAACGAAATAAGGAGGACAACACAATGGCCACGAAAGTAGGAATTAACGGGTTCGGACAAATCGGCCGACAGGTGTTCAAGGCGCTTCGGGACTACTATCCCGATGAGATCGAGGTTGTGGCGGTGAACGACCTTACCGATAACCATACGCTGGCCCACCTGCTGGCCTATGATAGCAATTATGGCCCGTTCGATGGCGACGTATCAGCCACTGAAAACTCTATTATCGTAGATGGTGAGGAGGTCATGGCGCTTGCAGAGCGTGACCCATCGAAGCTCCCATGGGGTGACCTGGGTGCCGAGATCGTGATCGAGTCGACCGGGGTATTCACTGACGCGTCAAAGGCCAGGATGCACCTGGAAGGCGGGGCAAAGAAGGTAATGATAACTGCCCCGGCCAAAGGCGAAGATATCACGCTGGTGATGGGCGTCAACCACGAAATGTACGATCCACGTGAGCACACAATCGTGTCAAATGCTTCATGCACAACCAACTGTCTTGCCCCGGTGGCGAAGGTGATACTCCAAAAATTCGGGATCGTGAAGGGCCTGGTTACCACCGTGCACTCGTACACGAATGACCAGGTGATTCTCGATTATCCGCACAAGGACTTGCGCCGTGCCCGCGCAGCCGCGTTGAATATCATCCCGACAACCACGGGAGCGGCGAAGGCGCTGGCCCTTGTGATCCCCGAATTGAAGGGCAAATTCGATGGCTTCTCCTTGCGAGTTCCCACGCCAACAGTGTCGATTATCGACTTCGTAGCCCAGATCGAGCGCAACGCCACCGTCCAGGAGATCAATGGCGCTCTGATCGAGGCAAGCGAAGGCGAACTTGTCGACATCCTCGATTACACCGAGGAGCCTCTGGTGAGCATGGACTTCAAAGGCGATCCGCACTCTTCAATCGTGGACGGTCTAAGCACAATGGTTATCGGCGACAACCTGATCAAGGTGATCGCCTGGTATGACAATGAATGGGGCTACGCATGCCGCGTGGCCGACCTGACAAACTATATGGCAGAGAAAGGAGCGTAATTGAAAGTCAATGATCGGTAACCGGTTGCAGAAACCTGGAACTTGAAACTTGAAACCGTAACCCTCCATCTCCCCCGACTACCGATCACCAACTTCCAACTACCCGCAAAACTATGGACAAAATGACTCTACGCGACGTGGATGTCGCGGGCAAAAAGGTGCTGGTGCGGGTGGACTTCAATGTGCCGCTCGATGAGAACGGCGCGATCACAGATGATACACGCATTCGTGCCTCGCTGCCAACCATCCAATATTTACTTGAACAAGGAGCAGCGGTAATCCTGATGTCGCACCTGGGCCGTCCGAAGGGTGGTCCCAATCCGAAATACAGCCTCGCGCCGACCGCCGTGCGGCTTTCTGAAATGCTTGGTGGCAATATTCCCGTCGAAATGGCCCACGATTGCACCGGACCGGAAGTGAGAGAACAGGCTTATAACCTGAAACCGGGAGAGATACTTATACTCGAAAATCTCCGGTTCCACTCGGAAGAGGAAGCCAACGACGGTGATTTCGCCCGGCAACTTGCGGACCTCGCGGAAATCTATGTAAACGATGCATTTGGGTCTGCCCACCGGGCGCACGCCTCAACCGAAGGTGTGGCCCACTACCTGCCCGCAGTGGCCGGCTTCCTGATGGAGCGTGAGATCGGCGTTATGGGCGACGCTTTGGAGAACCCGAAGCGCCCATTCGTCGCCATTCTCGGTGGCGCTAAGGTCTCGGATAAGATGGGCGTGATAGGCAATCTGCTCGGCAAAGTTGATAGCTTAATCATCGGCGGCGGCATGGCAAACACCTTCCTGAAAGCACTTGATGTCGAAATAGGTGCTTCGCTCGTGGAGAACGATCGGTTGAAGGATGCTGAGGAATTGGCCGGTCTGGCAGGCTTGCGAGGCGTTGCCCTTCTGTTACCCTCGGACGTAGTAATAGCGGATAGCTTCAGCGCCACTGCCGACCACAAGGTAGTGGACGCACACAACGTGCCTGAAAGCGGTGGCGCTGAAGGCTGGCGTATTATGGACATCGGGCCTGACTCTTCCTCACGATATGGCGAGGTAATCCGAGCAGCGAAAACGGTGGTCTGGAATGGCCCGATGGGTGTGTTCGAAATGGAGCCGTTTTCGCATGGTACGCTGGCCGTTGCCCAGGCCGTATGCGATGCGACGGAAGCAGGCGCGACCAGCATAGTAGGTGGTGGCGACTCTGTTGCTGCCATCGACAAGATGGGACTTGCCGACAAAATTACCCACATCTCGACAGGCGGCGGAGCGTCGCTGGAGTTCCTCGAAGGGCGCGAGCTGCCCGGCGTGGCCGCGCTCAACAAGAAAGAATAGGTGGGATGGTATAATAACGAATAGAGTACGACAAGCCGCGGCATGATCAAGCCCAAAGGAAGGATAGAACGCAGTAATGAGCAAACAAAATATGACCAAAGGTGGCGCGCCACCGCGCAAAACCGGAAACAATCCGGCCCAAACGCGGAACAAGCAGGGTAGTTACTCTGCATCATCGAAGGGCGCTACGTCAGGCACATCGACGAACCGGCCAGCCAATGGCGCATATACTAACCGGGCAGGAGCACAGGCACGGCCCCGAGCCGTTCAAGCCAAATCGAAAGGCGGTTTCCGCCTGCGCCCGCTCGATATTGCTCTTATTCTCGCGGGCGTTCTCATAGTGGGCTTCATTGTCTTTAGCGCGTTCCAGGTCCCACCCGTCCAGGTGGACGCCGGCGCGGGCGTGTCGTCAGATGCCACACACGTGCCTGTAGGTCAGGTCGCTCCCGACTTTACTGTGCAGAACATAGATGGCAGCAACTATACTCTCAGCGAGCACAACGGCGATGTGAGAGTCCTCGAATTCATGGCGACGTGGTGCCCTCACTGCCAGGAAGAGACGCCTGTCTACAACCAAATTTATGACACCTATGTAAGCACGGGTAAGCCCGTGGAGATGATGGGGATCAACGCCACACCGAGAGGGCATGACAACACAAGCCCCGCCACCGTGGACGACCTCAAGTGGTTCCGCGACAACATGGGTGCGAAATACCCGCTCATGTTTGACAAGGCGCTGGCATCTGCTCAGGCATATGGGGTGCTTTCCTATCCGTCCGTCTATATCGTTGACCAGAACGGAAAGGTCGCATTCGAGCCACCGACTGACTCGCTGCCCACTTACGACCAGCTGGCGGCCAAAATCGACGAACTGTTGAAGTAACTTGTGCAGGGGCGAAGCGTGCTTCGTCCCTTCTTTGGACCCAACATGGCAAATATCACCACACACGACGAAGCCTGGGATCCCGATCAGGCCGGCGAACAGGCGCTCGCAACCGGTTCGACTTGGGACCGAATACGCGACTTCCTGACAGGCCCCTACCCGACTCTCATATCACGGTTGGTTTTGGGCAGCATTTTGCTGTTGGCAGGTATCACCAAGTTGGGCGTGCCCGAAACAATGAGACAGAGCATCCTGGCCTATGAGATACCCTTGCCCGATTTTCTGGTAAGCGCGATGTCCGTCGGCATGCCTATTTTGGAAGTGGGCCTGGGGGCATGGCTGCTGCTGGGGCTGTTTACCCGCTTTTCAGGGGCAGCAAGCGCGGTGTTCATGGCTATCTTCACAATCGCCATCACATCAGCATGGCTGCGCGGCCTCGATATTAGCTGCGGCTGCTTCGGCGGCGCACAAGCTAACGGACTTGGGCTTGCTCTGCTCAAGGCCCTCGGCCCGATTGGGGATTACCTGGCTAACGAAAAGGCCAACCTCGAAACAATCCTGCGTGATGTCGTGCTCACGCTGATGGGCGTGCACCTTGTTTTCGTGCCCACCATCTTCAGCCTGGACCGGCTGCGTCAGCGCGCCGCCGAACAAGAAGAAGAATAGGCTGACGGCTTCCCACGTAGACAACACTCACCCTGCAACTGACAACCAACCATGAGAAGACCCATAATCGCCGGCAACTGGAAGATGAACAAGGACCCGGACGAAGCCTTCGAGTTAATGGACGATATGCTCGAAGACCTCGATGTAATAGAGGGGGTGGATGTTGTGATCTGCCCACCCTTCCCATCGATTGAAACCTTCGCCGATTTGTTCGATGGCACTACCCTCTTTTTGGGTGCGCAGAACATGTTTTGGCACGATAAAGGCGCATACACCGGCGAGGTGTCGCCGCTCATGCTCAAGGGTAGATGCGATTACGTGATCCTTGGACATTCGGAGCGCCGACAGTACTTCCACGAAACCGATGAAGACGTGCGTAAGAAGGTAGACGCCGCCCTTCGACACGCTCTCGCGCCGATAATCTGCATAGGCGAGAACCTGGAGCAGAACGAGGCAGGCGAGACTCTGAGCGTGATCGAGCGTCAGGTGACCGCCGCGTTCGATGGCCTCACAATGGAGGATGCGCTGAAATGCGTTATCGCTTACGAGCCGATTTGGGCGATCGGTACGGGACGCCCCGCCACCGGCGAAGGTGCCAATATGGTGGCAGCCGAGATCAGGCGGCTAGTCGGCGAGATGCACGGCTCTACGGTAGCCGATGAGCTTCGGATTCAATACGGGGGCAGCGTGAACGCGACTAATATAGCGGAGTTCGTATCTCAACCCGAGATCGACGGGGCGCTGGTGGGCGGCGCATCCCTGGACCCAGAGCAGTTCGTGCGCATCGTAGCCACCACACAAGATGTCTATCGCAAGATAACCTGATCTCGCCAATTCTCATTGATAATCGCGCGCCTGACCGCTTGTTCGGCACCCTGACTCCACGTCATTTGCTGTATAATTCAGGTGAATCAAGTATATTTGCAACCCCTGATGCGAGAGGGGCAAGCGGCATCATCCTCACTACTTGGCATTCGCACCAACGGTCATACAGCAGCGTCCGGCTTACCCCTCCCACCGCAGGTGGCTGCCCACCATCGGAGGGCAAAAGCATGGCTCGAACACATATTGTTGGCAAGCAAACACATGCCGGACCCATAGCAGATCGGTCACCCGGCATTGCACGCGCCCTTATAAGAGACTTATTTGGCCCCACAACCCAACGGCATTTCAACGTGCGCTACTGGGACGGCACAGTTGAACGAGGCGGCGAAGACAACACACCACGATTTACGCTCATTTTGAAGCGGCCCGAAGCCTTGCGACGGATGCTGCTGCCGCCCAGCCAGCTAGCCATAGGTGAAGCCTACCTGCGTGACCATTTCGACATCGAAGGGAGCATGGAAGAAGCCGTCGCAACTGCCGACCGCCTCGCAGAGCGATTAGGGTCTCCATTGGCATTGGCGCGGGTAGCAGCAAGAGTCCTGGCGCTACCGGCCGGTACCCACAAAACCGTAGCAGACCAGGCACGAGGAGAGGTGCATCTGGAAGGCGGCTTGCACAGCCGGAAGCGTGACGCAGCTGCGGTGCGCTATCACTATGACGTTGGCAACGACTTCTATGCGCTGTGGCTGGACAAGCAGATGGTCTACTCGTGTGCCTACTTCGACACAGGCACGGAGAGCGTCGATCAGGCGCAGGAAGCCAAACTCGACTATATATGCCGCAAGCTAAGGCTTCAACCTGGTGAAAGGCTGCTAGACATCGGCTGCGGCTGGGGGGGCCTGGTAAG
The DNA here is from genome assembly GCA_963797095.1 of uncultured Chloroflexia bacterium. Taxonomy (GTDB): domain Bacteria; phylum Chloroflexota; class Chloroflexia; order QHBQ01; family JADMIH01; genus JADMIH01. The sequence goes on from CAWCNY010000004.1 coordinate 408,685, forward strand.
GCATGCTGCCCGTCATTACGGTGTGAAGGCGCTGGGCATCACGCTAAGCGAACCGCAAGCAGCACTGGCCCGTCAGCGAATCGTGGGAGGCGGCCTTGAGCATGATTGCCGCGTGGAGATACGAGACTACCGAGAATTGGACGAAGCGCCATTTGACAAGATCGTGAGCGTAGGGATGGTCGAGCACGTCGGGCACGAAAAGCTGCCGCTTTACTTCAAGCAGGCGTACAAGCTGCTCAAGCCGGGCGGGTTATTCCTGAATCACGGCATAGTAACAGTGTCAAGCGGCCAACAAGGCCTGGGCGCATGGGCACGTAGCAAGTTGTGGCGCGAAGGCGAGTTCATCAGCAAGTACGTCTTCCCTGACGGCGATCTAATCCCGACTGGCCAGGTGCTAGACTATGCCGAAGATGCCGGCTTCGAGGTGCGCGATGTGGAGAGTCTGCGCGAGCACTATGCACTGACCCTACGCCACTGGGTCAGCAGATTGGAAGAGCACCACGAGGAAGCCGCCAGACTGGTCGGCGAACCAACATACAGGGTGTGGCGTATGTATATGTCAGGCTCTGCGCACGGCTTCGCCTCCGGAAGCCTGGGAATCGTGCAATCGCTGTTGTCCAAACAAAAAGAAGGCGGAGAGTCCGGACTTCCGCTTACGAGAGCTGACTTGTATTAGGAAGTTGGCTGATGAAGCCCATATTACGGAGACTCTTCTAAACGAGAATCATTACTGGTTTCGTCTTCAGAAGCTTGCTCCCCCTTTTGCTCTTCAGCGGGTCCAAACCCCAGAGTATAAGCCATCTCCACTACCCCGCGACGCATCATCCTATCGGCTTCCTGGAGACCGCCAAGCAGAGGGTTTTCCGGGTTCTGATGGATGAACATATCGCGGACCTGGCGCATAATATCCAGCGTCTTGTTGAAGGTCATCACGAGGTCGCCTTCGCTCATGTCCATGCTGTCGAGCAGGTCGGCCAGCGATGTACCCTTACACCAGGCACGGGCTGCCCCAAAAAAGAAAGGGTTGTAACCGGGCGTGAGGCGCAGATCCTGCCTCCGCTCGGCCTGAAAGATGGCATTTTGCAGGTCATCCAATTCTCGGCGGAGGTTGACTATGTATCGAGGTAGCAGCAAGCGGTTCAGGAAGTCGATGTCCCTGTCATACGCAAACCACGAGAATATCTCGGCCAGGTCCTCAGGCTTAAGGCCCTCAAGATAGTTGCCCTCAATCATCTCGGTGATCATCAATGCGTTCGAGTCGAAGATATCGGCCAATTTCCTGGCCTTGTCGGTAAGCGCACCTTTGCGGATATAGCTGAACTGCACCAGCACATTCACCAGTCCATTCAGTGTATTTTGCAGGCGTGTTTCCTCGTAGCGGCGGCTCTCCTGTAGCCTGCGCTCCGCCGCATCGCGGTCGAGCATAAGACGGGCGCGTTGTCGCCTGTACTGCCGGTGCTCCTTGCGCACCTTACAGGCATGGCAGACATGATTGCGTTCGGCCTCGGCAGCACCTTGCACCTCTCGGCGCGCTTGTTCCAGGCCGGCTTGCGCCTTTTCGGCTGCCGCTCCAACCTGCGCCGATAGATTTGCACGGTACTCAGCGATCCACTCCTCCAGATCGGGTAATTTCTCCAAAGCCGCTTTCAATTCCGCTTCAAGTGCGGCCATTTCGTCGGCGGGGAGGAGTTGATCCAATGGGACAGTGGGGGGTACGGCCAGGGTGGTCAGCGCAGAAGGTAACGATACTGAGACCCCAGGCTCAGGCAGGTAATCTATCTGCCGGTACTCGGTCACAGGCAAGACGGATGAGCCTTGTAACTTGGGACTCCCATCTTTGGACCTTGGATTGTCCGGCGGTGCAACTTCAAGGAAAAGTCCGACCACCGCGCCGAGGCCATGACCCAGGTAGACAGCCCAACCGCGATTCGCCAGGTGCATGAGAGCGCCCTTGTGAATAGTTCTGAAGGCACGGCGAAGTTCGTCCCGCTCAGGTCTGCGCCACGGGATTCCTTCCCGCTGGGACTGGAGGTAGAGTAAGTTCTGCTCGGCTTTCTTTTCCATGCGACGCGCTTCGTCGAGCACGCGTCCTAGCTTTTCATATTCGTCCAGCAGCTCTTCGCCGTTCTCGTATCCAATCAGGCAACCTACGGGCACTTCGGCCAGCCGTTCTTCCTCCTCATCCAGGTCTTCCTCGAGGTCACGAAGTCGTCTGTTTTGCTGAAACTGCAGAAGGGATGCACGCATGACACTCAATACCCGCTCCTCAGGGGACGTTCCTGGCGATGTTTGCGCGCCAGCTATCCTTGGTTCTCCCTCAGGCAGTGCTTCGTATGTCGTGCTTCGTCCTTCGTCCAGCACCCGTGGTGTCTCCCACAGATTGAGCACTGTGTTGTAGCGCATTGTGAACGCACTCTCGACGGGGCGGAGCGGCCCCGTGGCTATGTTCAGCGCCTCGTGAAAGGTGACGAATGGCGAGTACGGGATTACAACGTGGCCCTGCTCGTCGATACCTCTGCGACCTGCCCTGCCTGCCATCTGCTGGAACTCGTTGGGCAGCAGCGGCCTCTTGCTCACACCGTCCCATTTGCTCATGCGCCCGATAACCACTGATCGCGCAGGCATATTCACACCGAGCGCGAGGGTATCGGTCGCGAATACCACCCGCATCAATGCTTCACCGAATAGCTCCTCGACCAGTTGCTTCAAGATCGGAAGTAGTCCGGCGTGATGAAAACCAAATCCACGCCTCGCCAGGTAGACCACCAGCTGCACCTGCTCAAGATGCCTATCCTCAGGTGACAGGCGCTCAAGGTAACTGGCCAATATATCGTTGATACGAGCCAGTGTGCGAGGGTCGCGCACGGCTTGCAAGCGCATCATCGCACAGACCTCGGCGGCCGCCTCACAGTCGCGGCGCGAGAACTGGAAGAAGATCGCGGGCAGCAGGTCGTCCTTCTCCAACGTTTCCACGATCTCGCGTGGGGTCGGCTCGGTACGCTCTCTGCTTATGCGCTCCTCCTCAAGTATGGGAGCGCGCCTGTTGCCCCGCAGCTGCTTCTTGCGCGTCTCGCCTCCCACATTGAAATCGACCACCTGTTGTCCCTTGGAGTTGATTACTAGATTGAGCTTCCCGTCAAGAAAATAGTAAAGGGAGAGAGGCACCGCGCGCTTGAGGTGCGTCACAAGGTGGATGGGGCGGTGCGTCCTGCTTATCCAATCAGCAACTTCGGGCGCATTGCTCACCGTGGCCGACAGGCACACAAGTTGGATGTAGTGCGGGCACATGATGATCAACTCTTCCCAGGTAGTACCACGCTCAGGGTCGGCCAGGTAGTGTATCTCGTCAAAAATAATGCAGCCCACATCCCAAAGCTCAGAGGGGGTTTGCAGGAGCATATTGCGCAGCACCTCGGTGGTCATAACCATGATCTGGCCGTGGCGGTTCTCGATGATGTCACCTGTGAGCAGGCCCACGCGATCGGCCCCGTACTGGTCGCGCAAGTCGCGGAACTTCTGATTGGAGAGTGCCTTGATGGGCGTGGTATACATCACCCGCAATCCCTTCTGGGCCATCCTGAACACCCCGAACTCGGCCACCACGGTCTTGCCCGTGCCGGTCGGTGCGGCCACCATCACGCTCTCATCACTCGCCAGGTGGGTGATAGCCTCCTCCTGGAATGCATCTAAGAGAAATGAGTAGCGCGAGCGGAACTCTCTTAGAAGTTCGTCGGATACGCGATTTCGGGTCTGAGAGTGTTGTTCTTCGGGAACAGGAACAGGAAGTTGTTTAGGTTTCTTTGGCATAGGTTGGTTAGTAGGACCAGGAGTAAATGGGATAGACTAATCTACTTCAAAAGTGTGTTATACTATTTTCCTGAGGCAATATACTGCACTGACACCGGCTATAAAGTGCGGCCGGTAGTTTATTGTGCTGGCAAAGGAGGACCCGATGGGAGCTTCTGATAATAGGCATTTCATGTCAGCGTTGCGGCGAGGTCTTCTTGTGTGTGGAGCAGTCCTACTTTTGCTGGTTAGCATATTGATTGTAACATCCACCTCCAGGGCGTCAAGTGATTACTCACCCTACCTTGCACCATGCCCGGCGTGGGCAATTGATTCTACACCGAGCGAAGGTACCTTGGGCAGCGTTCTATCTTCGGTATCGGCAGTATCCGCCAATGAGATATGGGCCGCAGGCTACACAATATATCAGCAGGTGGGACCGGACACCTCTTATAAGAATCTTGTAGAGCGCTGGGATGGCACTGCCTGGCAGATCATATCTACACCAAATCCGGACGCAACCACTAATTATCTCAATGCAGTACTCGCATTCTCCAGCCAGGATGTGTGGGTCTCAGGTACCGGCGGAGGCGGTGACAAGCCACAGCCATTTCTGCTTCATTGGGATGGTCAGCAATGGAACAATGCCACGCTTCCGGCGCTTGATCCCTCTGGCAATGAGTTGTACGCCCTTGCGGGAACAGGACCACAGGATATATGGGCTGTAGGGAGTATCGGCTGCAATAAGTGCAAGACCGAACACAGCTTGGTGCTTCACTACAACGGTGTGGACTGGCAATCGGTAGGTGTGTACGCAGGTGCATACGCTGATGCTATCTTTGGCATGTCAGTGCTCTCGCCAACAGAAGTATGGTTTGCTGGGTACCAAGTTGGGGATGAGGTGCAGCCTCTAACAATGAGATGGGATGGTCAACACATAGAGAATATTGAGACTATTGTACTACCTGGAAACAGAGGCATCCTGCTGGCGATTAAGGCTCTGAGTTCTTCTGATGTTTGGGCGGTCGGCTATTCGAACACGTATAAGACGGCAAGTCAGAAGCACAAGCTGCTAATTCACTTCGACGGCGAGTACTGGCAGGAGATCAGCTCCCCAAATCCTAGCGAGGAAGGAGCTCAATTGAATGCAATTGATGGCAGCGGACCGAACGATATTTGGGCAGTAGGTTCCTTCATCGCATCTGCCAAGCCATATGCGTTCATTCTGCACTACGACGGCCATACATGGTCCCAATCTGACAACCCCAATCCCGGCGATCACGCCACTCTCTACAGTGCTTCAGTAACACCTAATGGCGACCTGTATGCTTCAGGCTGTCAATCAGGAGCTGGTGGATTGGAGCAAACGGCCACGCTTGTCGAGCGCTACACAGACAATTGCACACAACCACCATCCACTGCAGTACCGACTGCTTCCAGCCCGACAAATACTCCCACACTGATACCAACGGTTCAAATTCCAGGGACGAGCAGCCGTACTTTTCCAGAAACAGATGAGACTTTAAACGGCGTATTTCTTGATTATTGGCAGCAAAATGGTGGATTAGCCCAACAAGGTTATCCTATTTCCGGTCTTATTGGCGAGATTTCGCCTTTAGACAAGAAGCCTTACACTGTGCAATACTTCGAGCGTGCGGTATTTGAATATCACCCTGAGAACCAACCACCATACGAGGTGCTTCTATCGCAGCTTGGCAGATTCCAATATGATCAGAAGTATCCGGATGGTGCTCCAAACCAAAGACCGAGCACAAGCACGGATTCGGTGCTCTTCTCAGAAACCGGCAAGCGTCTTGGTGGCAGGTTCCTGCAATACTGGCAGCAGAATGGCGGATTGACCCAACAAGGTTACCCTATTTCCGATGAGTTCGATGAAAAGTCGGACCTTGATGGCAAAATATACACTGTCCAATACTTCGAGCGTGGCGTGTTTGAGTATCATCCTGAGAACCAACCACCATACGACGTACTACTCTCGCAACTTGGCACATTTCGGTACAAAGTACAATACGGTGGAGAAACGCAAGCACATTCTACACCTACAAATCAGCCCCAAATTACCCCTACAGCTACGCTGGTGGTCCCGCAAGCGACGGCGACCGCAACAGGGCCATGTGACGGCATACCAGATGGCGATCCCGATATTGAGTTCCTGAGCGGACGCTGTGTCTACAGAGGCGCAGTTGTGAAGACTCGGGTGCGCTCATTCGATAGTGAGCAAATAGTGGTCACCGTATATGGTCCTGATTCAGATACACTCCATGATCCCTCACAACGAGTGTACATTCGGGGTCAAGATTATGTCGACGTAAATTTCGGTACTGTTGATAAAGAACCCGGTATTTATAGAGTAACAGTAGAGGGCGTCACCACACACCGGAAGGGTAGTACCTACTTCAAAGTAATACCCTAACGACTACGAAGATGCCTTTGCAAGGCGGGCGAAGAGCCTCCCCCAATAACGCAGGCTGGTACGGTAGTGGTCTAGCCGTACATGCTCGTTGGGAGAGTGGATAGCGGAGCCTTCGTAGCCGGGACCGCAAATCTTGGCGGTAGGAATCCCCAGCCCATTGGCGATCAATGCGAAGGGGCCGCTACCGCCCGTCATCGGCTGGGCCGACGCACCTCCAGCTTCCAGTTCATCCCACACCAACAGAGCATCCTTGATAAACGGGTGGTCAACAGGTGTCTTGCCCGGCACGCGTCCCCCAAGCATGACCAGTTGCACGTCTGTGAAGCCGCGCCTGTCAAGATGGGCACGAATAAGCTCCATCATCTTCTCAGGTGATTGTGTTGGCACCAGGCGAAAGTCCATCTTCGCGACGGCCGTGGACGGCACAATCGTCTTGGAACGCGGGCCGCTGTAGCCGCTCACCAAGCCCTGGATGTTGGCCGTCGGCCCAAAGAGGCGCGCGCGCAATACATCACGCCCTGTAAGGCCCCTCTGCCAATGGCCCAGGCCATAAAGCTTCTTGAGGGCTTCTTCGTCAAACGGCATGGCATCTAGGGCGGCAAGATCTGTTGGCGTCGGAGGCTCAATCAGGGCGTCAAGACCGTCAAGGGTAATCCTGTCGTCGCTATCCTTGATAGTGGCAAGCGCCTGCACTAATCGCCACGCGGGATTGGGGACGATGCCTCCATCGCGCGAATGCACGTCACGGACCGGGCCGGTTGCTCTCAATTCCACATTCAAAAGCCCTTTCTGGCCGCAGATCACCACCGGTTGCTCTAGCTCATTGCGGCTGCCGTTCTCCCATGCGCAGAAATCGGCCTGAAGGCGAGATGCATTGGTAAGCACAATGTCTCCCAAGTGAGGGCTTGTTATCTCTTCCTCTCCCTCTATCAGCCAGCGCAGGCGCAGCGGCAGTGCGCCAATCGTGGACTCGTAGGCACGTATGGCCTGAATGCGCCCAAGCAAGTCGCCCCTATCGTCAGCCACTCCTCGCGCATAGAACTTGCCATCTCGGACTTCCCCTGCGTAGGGAGGGCTATCCCACAATTCAAGAGGCTCCGGCGGCTGCACATCGTAGTGGTTATAGAGGAGGAGAGTGCGCGCACCGCTGCCAAGTTCGCCCAATATCACCGGCGCACCATCGTCAACAGGTACAATCTCAGAATTCGCTCCAAGCTGATCCAGCTTGCGCTTTACCATTGCTACGCTTTCGGCGATCCCGATCTTCTGACCGGCAAGCGCGGGCTGGGCGCAAAACTCGCGCAACTCAGCGATGAACTCTTCAAAATGTGCATCTATATAGCGGTCATAAGCCCGGAATTCCCTGAGTTCTGCTTTTTGCATTGAGGTTCCTTGTACATCAGATGACGCCATGCCTCAATTACGCACCCAGATCAGTTTCATAGGGAGAAAGATACCTCCACGCTTCACCACCAGTTCGACGTGCAAGCCTGAATCCCTTACCACGCGCTCGGTATCCTGGTTGAGCCTGCATCCACCCGCCAGCTTGAACCACAAGGGGGCCAGCCTGTCCTGCATCCACGCCTGCCACGGGCGATCCGCACGCACATGCTCCAGGAAACGCATCGGGGCGCCGGGCTTAAGCACGCGCTTCGCTTCAGCCAGTGCCCGCGCCGGGTCTGGGATTGTACAGAGGGCAAGCTGGCACACCAGGCCATCGAACAGACAATCGCCAAAAGGTAGGTCGTGGGCCGAAGCCGCGATTGGCACTACTGTAGCAACCGATTTGCGCGCCTTCTCTGCCAACCGGCCAACACTGGCAAGGTCAGGCTCGGTCGCGATCACAGTTACACCCGGCGAGTAATGGCTAAGGCTGAAACCCGTGCCAGCTCCAATCTCCAGGATCAAGCCCTTGAGCGGAGCGATCAGCCTGCGCCTGCTGGGGGCAAGAAAGAACATCTCAGGACCTCCCTGTAGAACCACATCATACGCCAGAGCTATGAACCTGCTGCGAAGGCTCTTATGCATCGCCATAGTCTACAGCACGAAAGTAGTGCCAACGCTCGTGGCGATGAAGGCGTCCGGCAATTCGGCAGCTATTCTGCTCACAGCCCGCCAGCCGGTGCAGTGGCCCGGCACCAAGCAGTCCGGTGCAATCGCCTTGAGGGCGGCAACAGTAGGCTCGATAATTGGCTCGAAGCCTGGCCCCGTCAGATGGAACCCGCCGATTACGGCATATACTTTGTCGATACCCGTGATCCTTTGGGCGTTGCGGATCACATTGATGATCCCCGAATGACCGCAACCTGTGACAATTACCAGTCCCTTACCTTTGACATGTATGATCGCACATTGGTCATCATGAATCAGAGGGTCAGGCTCCCAGTGATCGCCGTGCCATGCCTCGTGCCCGCGCAGACCTTTCTCAAACTCTGTCGTACGTGCCACCTCCCCCGACAACAGCACCATCCCATCCACCAACATCGAAGGTCCGACCTCTTCGACTATCTCTACACCCATCCTGCTGAGGTCGGCACGGTTTGGCGGCGGCAGTTGCAGTTCCATTCCGTTCGGCAATACAAGCCTGCGCGCCAAGAAGGCGTCCGGGTGCAATATGACAGGCATTCCCAATCTGCCCAGGCGGTCCAGCAGACCTGGCAGGCCCATAGCGTGGTCAGCGTGGCCGTGGCTCAGAATGATCGCCTGGATGTCGTGCGCGTCCACCTCCATCAAGTCCATGTTGTACAGGATGCCCTGCTTGCTCACTCCCGTATCGAACATGATCTTGCCACGCTTGTCGCCGCTCTGCACCTCGATCAGCGCCGAAAAGCCGTGCTCGGCTATCGGAAAAGGCTTCTCGAAGAGATCGCTCGTCAGCTTGAACCGGCGGGCCACCGCAGACCCGGTCATAAGGACATCTACCGAGTTGTCACATAGAATCGATACTTGAACCGCGTCTGCCTTGGTCAATGCAATAGCTTGCGCGTCCATGTCTCCTCCAATTACTTATGAAATAGACCGTATCCTCTCGATCAGCTCAGGCGAGTCGGGCATTCTTCCTATGCTGGCTAGCCTGGGCACAAGTTCTCGCCAGGCGGGGTCCGCTACGAAGGCGCTGCGAAACAGTGGCGTGGCCTCATCCCATTGCCCGGCGGCGGCAAGCTGGCACGCATGCCAGAAATGCAATTCCGCATTGCCAGTCATAGCTTTGCTGTGTGCCATTGCTTCATCGAACTCACGGCGTGCCAGTTCAAACCTGCCGGGTCCCAGAGAGGTATCCCGTACGATCTGTTCTGCTTGTCCTGCATGCTTGTAGGCGCGAGCCACGTCGAGCAAGCGGCGCAACTCCGGCAGAGGTTCAGGGTGGTCGTCTACGCGAAGGTCAAACAGGCGCGTTTTCCAGGGAGCGCCCGACAACTCTCCGCCTACCACCAGCAACGCCGCCGACTGCTTGCCTCGTATGTCGCCTCCTTCGGCCTCTGCCGCTTCCAGTGCTACCATCATACGCTCAGCAAGATCGCCTTTGGCAGCTTCAAAGGCTTCCGCCATAGCGTTCCAAACGGTATTCTTCAGCATGAGATTGGCTTGCACACTGTAATGTTTTCCCGCGAGATGTCCCGCTTCCGGGATGCAAAGGCTGCCCGTGTGCACTGCCACATTTCCTAGCGAGTCAACCATCGCCACCTGCCGCACAGCGGCGTTGGGGTCTGCCGCCAACAACCCGTCAAGGGCCTGCCCGGCAGTCTTACCCGAACGCATCATCTCCAGGCCGAGTGGCCCGTACGACGCTTCGGCCATCGATTGCGTGGCCACCGCTCCCACGCCAGCCTCGGCCCACGGCACGATCTTTCCAACGCAAAAGTAGTGCGACTGGACTGCCACGCCCCACTGAGACGTTTCAGAATCGTAAGCACCTATCGAATACGTGTGGGCCGGGATCAGCGGCTGAAGGCCGGATTCACCCTGGTTCATTACTACCCCCTTGTAGATACAAATAGCGACAGTGCGGACGACATCAGCATATCTTACGCCCATTTTATCACTGCACGGCAAGGGCTATTCAGCCATGGAACATGCAGAGTCCCACCTAGCGCCTTGTGTCCTCCTCATTCTGCGCTGGACAAGTGCTCAATTAATATGCCGAAAGTTGTTCATTTTGTGTCTATCTGCGAGAATGGGGTGCCCAGAAGCGTCTGTGATATAATTGCCCTTGCCACATTGTGGTCTTTTGGGGTCCGCGCTTCCCCCATCCCGCGTCCTCGATCTGCATCGCTGCCGCGGTTGCTACTCATATTTGAAAGGTGTGCTAGCCATGAAACTTGTTCGTTCCATCGCTATGGCGCTTGCTGGAGTGATAGTCGGGCGGGCCATCGTCTCGGCTATGAAGGCGAGACGTCCTGAAAAGAGAGAGGAGAAGTCGGGATCGTCAAGCCTGCTGGTGCGTTTGTTCACGGCAGTAAATCAATACGTTGAATGGCATGAGCTTCCTCCCATGCTCGGCCTGCTCAATATGGTTGCCTTCCGCATAGTCCTCAGAGAGAAGAATCTTTACGATACTTCATCGAGCGCCGAGGGGCGCAGCATCGCCACCCAGGCCGCCCCACGCGATCCCCATGACCTATACTGGCGGACAGTTGACGGCACTTACAACGACCTGGGTGACCCGAAAATGGGCATGCTCAATACCCGCTTCGGGCGCAACGTGCCTGTCGAGAAGACTTTTCCTGAGCCGGAGCCTGCCCTTCTCAGCCCTAGCCCGCGACTGGTCAGCCGTAAGCTGCTGACACGCGATGAATTCAAGCCCGCGACCACCCTTAACCTCCTTGCGGCGGCCTGGATCCAGTTCATGACGCACGACTGGTTCAATCACGGCGACAACCAGCCGGATAACCACTTGCTCGTGCCGGTCGGAGATGACGACCCCTGGTTCGAGAAGCCGATGCGCATCCAGCGTACCCTTTCCGACACGACACGCACGCCGGACGAATCGGACAAACCGCCAACCTACATGAACGCTGTATCGCACTGGTGGGACGCCTCCAGCATATATGGCTGCGACGAGGCCAGTTGCGCCAGAGTGCGCGCCAAATCGGGCGGGAAACTGATTGTAAAGAACGGACGCCTCCCGCTCGACCCCGACACGGGCCTTACTATTACCGGGTTCAACAGCAACTGGTGGTTGGGGCTGGGCCTGCTGCATACTGTCTTCACGCTCGAACACAACGCTATCTGCGACCGCCTCAAGCAGGAATACCCCGATTGGAGTGACGAGCATCTTTTCCAGACCGCCCGCCTCATCATTGCCGCTCTGATGGCTAAGATACACACTGTCGAATGGACGCCTGGAATTTTGAGCCACCCGGCAATCCACATGGCAACCCAGACCAACTGGTGGGGCATGGCTTCCGAGAGAGTCAACAAGGTATTCGGGCGCATCAGCGGCAGCGAGTTGATAAGCGGCATCCCCGGCTCAGAAACGGACCACTACGGTGTGCCCTTCGCGCTGACCGAGGAATTCGTAGCGGTGTACCGTCTCCACCCACTCATCCCTGATGATATAGACATATACTCGATGACCACAGGCGAAATACTTAAGAAGCTGACCTTCCCCGATATAGCCAACAGGAATGCCGCCACCGTTATCGATGATAAAGTGTCGGTAATCGATACACTATACTCCTTCGGCATATCCCACCCCGGTGCTATCGAGCTGCACAACTTTCCACGTTTTCTACAGGATATAGTTACACAGACCGGCGTGCGCGTTGACCTGGCAGCCGTCGATATCACTCGCGACCGCGAGCGAGGTATACCACGCTACAACGAATTCAGGAGGCTCTTACACCTCAAGCCGTTCGAACTCTTTTGACGAGATTACCCCGAACAAGCAATGGGTGAAGGAGTTGAAGGAGGTCTATAACGACGATATCGAACGTGTTGACCTGATGGTGGGTATGTACGCGGAAAAGCCGCCCAAAGGGTTCGGCTTCAGCGATACCGCCTTCCGTGTCTTCATCCTTATGGCCTCAAGGAGGCTGAACAGCGACCGCTTCTTTACCACAGACTACAATCCCAGGGTATATACGCAGGCCGGCATAGACTGGATCAACCGCAATGACATGGGCAGCGTATTGCTGCGGCACTATCCGGAACTTGCCGCCCCACTCCGAGGTGTCAAAAACGCCTTCGCACCCTGGGTGAAGGTAGTCTGACATCTAGGCCTCTTTTCGCAATCTGGCGCTTGCATAATAGACCAATTTGCGAGCGCGATTCGTGCTTCTCAGAGGCCGGATGTCTGTTGAGCTGGTGTTCCAGGGATTGAAAGTGTAACCCTCGATCTCTTGCTCATCAGCCGGGTTCAATTCCTGCCCAGGGATGACTAGCTGCGCGATTGTGGTCGAAGGCGCGACTTCCTCCTTCCATTCAACAGTTCCGTCCTCGATAGGCGTTTTGTCGTCGTCCACGTATCTTTGCACCTTAAAGTCAAATCGCACTTCACCTTGCTTTAGACGCGATATCAACTCGGCACGCAAATCATCTGCTCTGCCTTCGCTTGACCTCTCCTCCGGAACGAGCTTGAACATCAACGCGACGTTCCCGAAGGCATAAGGGGCGCGGCTCCAAAAGGTCTCAGTGGCGAGGCTCGCCACGGGGCGCGAGGTCTGTTCTCTCAAAGTGCGGAACACGCGCAGCGTCTCCTTCAAGCCAAGACGCCGTGCGATCCTGACGAGCGCTGCCAGCGTTCTCCAGCCTCTCGATTTCCACAAGACGGCGGGATACACAGGCGGGCGAACGAGCAGGCTATGGCCGCGAATTGCCTTGCATCGCGCGCGTGGGACGTGGGAATAGGGCGCGTTGGTCATCAGCAGATCGTGGTCGTTTCCTGTCCCCGCTTTCACTCGAATAGCCAGGCCGCGAAGGTCGCGTGACAAGTCCGGCTGAACGATGCTGCTCGCGTTCGAGAAACGCACGTGAGCCTGGTACTCCTTGCCGGGCTGAAGGATGCCTACCCTAAGGTCCTCCGGGATATCGGGCAGCACCCGGAACTCGGCGTTCTTTGTGCTTGCACGCAAGCGGGCGTGCTGTGCGCGCTCGATGTGCTGGTTGCTCTCGATGCGCCGGATATCTCTTTGTATGCGGTTGATCTCAGGAGCAAATCGCCGCCTGATTAGCTCATCCTCGGCCTCCTTGCTTCCATCCAGGAAGATTTCTTGCCAACTAGTGCCTGCTCGGTTCGTGGCGGTGCCGTTCGACATTCAAATGCCCTCCAGCCAATATGCTGAAGAAGTCCCAGCCTGTGGGTCAAAGGACAAGGTCAGGCAGCGTACAGGCTAGCGTACAAGCTTTTGACGATCCTCAGCTCAACTCTGTACATTACCAACTCAATAACAGACAGAGTAGGCCAACCTGTCCATGTGTGAGCGTGGGACTAAACAGACATCAGGGTCCGTGGGGGATGTCTGAAAAGTGAAATTGCCCCACAACTGACGCCTGACCTGCGCCAGTACGTCCGAGAAAGTAGCCTCCCGCTTGTGTAGGGTAAGAGGCCGGGTCTTGTCGAGATGTATAATCCAGCAAGAACACCAACCCCTCCCCCCGAACCTGGACGTGCACCTTTCAGCGCATCCGGCTCTCCAGACCTGCTATTTTCGTATGAGAGCCTCTCGGTTCATCCGAACCAGCCCTCCACTATCCAGAACAGTCCTGCAGCCCTTCCCCCTGTCTCCCCTATTACAAGGAGCAGAGGTTGGCGGCCGGGTAGCTGGATCTCCCCTCATATACGAAATGACATTGGTGGTACAAAACAGGACACGTTTTGGGGTGTACTTAAGTACGGTTTTGTTGGGCGCGAACCCGGAGATGCGGGTCTGGAGATGAAACTATTGTGCATCACGTGTCGAAGTGATATACTCATGCCTACGACGCCCTGTAGGGTGCGTCATTAGTGAATGTGAAGGTCGCTTTGTTCGAGCGCCTGTTATCTCTTGATTAGAGCTAACGAGGCGACTTACAGGCCACGCGCCCTGATAGAGCCTGCTGGCAGGCCGTAAGCAGGGCAGTATTGATACCGGCCCAGTGAAAGGAACTCCTTCATGGTTCGTCTGTCTTCCCCTATCGAGAACATCAAGCCCAGCTACACTGTTGTGATAATCGGCTCAGGATATGGAGGGAGCATCGCGGCTTCCAGGCTGGCCCGCGCGGGCCAGCAGGTGTGCTTGTTGGAGCGGGGCAAAGAGTTTCAGCCTGGGGAGTATCCTGATAGCCTCACGCAGGCAACGGGCGAGATGCAGACCGACCTACCGGCAGGACACGTCGGACCGCGCACGGGCCTCTATGACCTGCGCGTCAACGAAGATATCAACGTCTTTCTGGGCTGCGGCCTGGGCGGCACGTCGCTGTTGAACGCCAACGTGTCGCTTCGTGCCGAGCCACGCGTCTTTGACGATCCGCGCTGGCCCCAGGCGATACGCGATGACCTACCCACTCTCATAGAAGAAGGCTACAGCCGAGCCGAGGAGATGCTCAGGCCAAGGCCCTACCCTGAGCACTTTCCGGTCCTGAAGAAGCTGCAAGCCCTGGAAAAGTCGGCAGCGCTCCTGGGCGAGAAGTTCTACAGGACACCGATTAACGTCAATTTTGAGGACGGTGTGAACCACGTGGGGGTATACCAGCGCGCGTGCCCCCTTTGCGGCGATTGCTGCTCTGGGTGCAATTACGGCTCCAAGAACACCCTGATCATGAACTACCTGCCGGATGCGAAGAACCACGGGGCTGAGATCTATACGGAAGTGGCGGTCAAGTATGTCGAGCGGCAGGAAAGCAGGTGGCTGGTGCACTTCGATGTGCTCGGAATCGGGCGAGAGAAATTCCATGCCCCCAACCTGTTTGTGAGCGCCGACCTCGTGATCGTGGCGGCGGGCGCGTTAGGCTCAACCGAAGTACTGCTCCGCTCGAAGGAGCAGGGCCTCGCGGTCTCCGATAAACTGGGGCACGGGTTCACTGGCAACGGCGACGTGCTTGGCTTCGGTTACAACAACGACGAGCCGATCAACGGCGTTGGCATCGGACGCGAAGCCGACGGGACATCCGACCCGGTTGGGCCGTGCATCACAGGCATAATAGATGTTCGCAACCGCGAAAATCTCAATGAGGGCATGGTTATTGAAGAAGGGGTAGTGCCGAGTCCGCTCGCCTCTTTGCTGCCTGCCGCGTTTGCCACAGCATCGCATATCGTGGGCAAAGGCACCGATACGGGAGCCGCTGACGCTGTGCGTGAAGCGGGACGTGAGTTAGGAAGCGTCGCACTAGGTCCATACCACGGTGCAGTGCGCAACACGCAGACCTATCTGGTCATGACCCACGACAACTCGGCAGGCCACATGTACTTGAAAGACAATCGCCTGCGTATTGACTGGCCCGGCGTAGGCTCTCAACCGATCTTCGGGAAAGTGAACGCAAACCTTGAAGAAGCCACGCGTGCCCTGGGCGGCACCTACATGCGCAACCCGATCTGGACGCAGCTTTTCAAGAAAGACCTTGTCACGGTCCACCCCCTGGGCGGTTGTCCAATGGGAGAAGACGCCGAGCGCGGAGCAGTCGATCACAAAGGGCGAGTTTTTTCCGGCAGCGGGGGACAGGAAGTCCATGAGGGCCTGTACGTCTGCGACGGGGCCATCATACCCCGCTCGGTGGGTGTGAACCCTCTGCTGACGATCTCTGCCATTTCGGAGCGCAATGTTGCTCTCCTGGCAAAAGAGCGGGGTTGGGAGATAGATTATGCCCTTACCCCGGTGGCTGCGAAGGAAGACGAAGCTCCACGACTTGGCATCCAGTTCACCGAGACGATGAAGGGCTTCTTTTCAAACGTCGCCTTTGAGACCTACGAGCAAAGCTGGATCAAGGGCAAGAAGGACAAGTCGCACTTTGAGTTCACGCTGACGGTCGTCTCGGATGACCTGGAGCGCATGCTCGAAGACCAGGAGCACAAAGCGAAGATCATGGGTACAGTGCTGGCCCCATCCTCTCGGCCCAACCGCTGACGGTCACCAACGGCGAGTTCAACCTGTTCGTGCTGAATCCTGACGAACCGCATAGCAGGAAGATGCTCTACCGGATGACCATGCTCTCCGAGGAAGGCAAGAGCTATCTTCTGGATGGTTTCAAGCTGGTGCGCGACGACCCCGGCCTCGATATGTGGTCTGACACCACCACGGTCTTCCTGACCGTAAGCGAGGGCGAAGGAAGCGATATGAAAGTGGTGGGCAGGGGTATACTTAAGATCAAGCCTATGGACTTCGTACGGCAGATGACCACCATGCGGATCAACAACGCCAGAAATTTAGAGCAGGTGCTTGAGGCCAATGCGCGCTTTGGGCGCTTTTTCGCGGGCGCGCTTTTCGACGCCTACGCACGACTGGCCAGGCGCAAGAAGAAAGTAGAGGAGCAGTCCTGAAATGGCCGATTCCAGGAGGAAACACAAAGAAACTGTGGTCCCATTCACGACCCAGGATGGGATCGAATGCAACATGATCAGGGTGCAGGGCGATGAGGCTCCGCCCAAAGGGCCTGTGCTCCTCTCACCAGGGGCTGGCGTGCGGGCCGAAGTGTTCCGCGCGCCTGTTGAGACCACAATCGTCGATGCTCTCATTGAGGCAGGCTACGAACCCTGGCTCGAAAACTGGCGAGCCAGCATCGATGTTAAGCCCAATAACTGGAACCTGGACAAAGCAGCGCTCTACGACCACCCGGAAGCGGTCAGAACGATCGTGAAAGAGACAGGCTGGCCTGAGATCAAAGCGATCATCCACTGCCAGGGGTCCACCAGCTTCATGATGTCGGCGGTGGCGGGGCTTGTGCCCCAGGTGAAGACCATAGTCAGCAACGCCGTTTCGCTGCACCCCGTTGTGCCCACCTTCTCTCGCGTCAAATTGAAGGCTATCTTGCCTATGCTGTCTCTCTTCACCAGCTATCTCAGCCCGGAGTGGGGTGTAAAGGCACCCACGCCGACCGCCAAAGCCATAGCCCTAATGGTCAGGGTGTTTCACCACGAGTGCGATAATACTGTGTGCAAGCTGGTTAGCTTTATCTACGGCACAGGCTTTCCCGCCCTCTGGCGGCACGAGAACCTCAATCCTGAGACGCATGAGTGGCTGAAGCGCGAGTTCGCGTTCGTGCCTGTGACCTTTTACAAACAGATGGCGCGCTGCGTGAGCAAGGGGAACCTCGTTTCGATGAAGGGGGGCACGGCCCTGCCACGAGACTTCGCAGCCCAGCCGCCCAGGACAGATGCGCGCTTTTCCTTCTTCGCCGGTCGCGAGAACCTTTGTTTTCTCCCCCAAAGCCAGGTGGAGACGTACAAGTACTTCAATGCACAGCGACAGGATTTCCATTCCCTGCATATTATTGAGAAGTACAGCCACCTGGATATGTTCATGGGACAGCATGCTTCGCGAGATGTATTCCCCCTTATGATCGCCGAGCTAGATAAGTCATGACGACCATGCACGCGAAGTAATGTCCCTATTTAGCAGTCCAAATCAACACTAACAGCGCACTGCCAACCACCGAACCTAGAAAGGTTTTGACTAATGGCTACCACACATCAGATCCAGGCAAAATGGCAACAACTATTCGATACAGGCATCGACCTGGGAGAAGCGGTCGGTCTTGAGCAGGACGCGGGCTTCGATAGCCGTTACCAGCAATACGAGGGGGGCCGGATCTACCACCACAACGAGATCGGCACCTTCGCAGTGAGAAGCCCCATTCTTGACAAGTACATCGAGATGGGCGCGTCACGCGCCGATCCGCAAACGGGAGTGCGTGAGCTAGGTTTTCCAACTTCCGACGAAACCCGCACCGAAGATGGACTTTACCCGGCGCAGTATTTCGAGGGTGGGGCCATCATCTGGATGAGGGGTGTGGGTGGCATATGCATCTACGGCGATATTTACCAGGAATGGAGGAGGGCCGGCGGCGAGATCGGTGAGTGGGGCTATCCGGTTTCGGACCCAATCGCGGTCGAGGGCGGGCAGGTGGTGTACTTCGAGCGGGGGTGCATGTGGCAGGAAACGGCCACTCGCGAAATCGTCCATTGCAGGCTCTATCCGCCTCTGCTCGGCAGACCGCAACTCATCGACCCTGAGGAGGAAGTACACTTCGACAACATACTGATCTGGGAGGTGCCTGGCGACTCGCTTAGCAGGTTGGAGAGCGAGCACCGCGATTTGTTTGAGCAGGTTTGGACGAACAACCTGTTGCTCAGGCCGGTGGTGGCTACGGGGGATCAGATCGCGGCGGTGCCCCTCACTCCGCGGAGAAGCGCCAACTCAAGAGAGGGGTTCTTGCACCTCGACCTGGTGGCCGACCCGGATAGCACAAAGGATCGCACACTTTACAACATCTCCCTACACCTGCCTCGCCACCAACCTTATGACCTTGCCCCACACTCTGTATATGCCAAAGCTTTGTGGGACAACTTCGGGATCATCCACGCAACGGACCTCCACCTGAGCCGCCGCGTTGAAGACTTCCGTCGAAAGCTGAGGGAGCTAGGGTTGGAGAATGCCGTCGAGCAGTACAACTGCTTCAACGACAACTTCCGCGACATGGTGCATTATGCCAACTACCTGTACGACTCCGGCAAACTTGACCTCATTTTGATCACCGGCGATGTGACCGACTATATCTTCGAGAAGGACGACAACCAGCAAGGGGGCGGCAACTTCTACTTCTTTGAGCAGTTGGTGCGCGGCTTGTGGGTCTCGCCTACCGACGAGCCTGGCGAGGAATTGCGGGTGCCTGTGTTCACCATACTCGGCAACCACGACTACAGGCCCAACGGCTATGACCTGCTGTGCGACCTCGACCTGGGCGACGAAGGGCGTTGGGACTGGTGGCCCGACTGGCTCTACACGCCCGCCAAGAGCAAGAACATCAACGGCTATGCGGCGCACAACCTGACACTTGAAGAGTCCCTGGCATTGCAAGGTGGGCACAAAGAGCAACTAGACTCGGAGGCCGCGTATGATATGGTGAGGGTCGATCCTAAGGCTCTCAGGTATTACCACGAGCGCATCAACGACAAGCTCTCATATACATTTCAGCTTGGTAGGCATCGCGTGGTCATGATCGACAGCAGGTGGGAGTTAGGGATCGTGGAGGGCACCTTCCGCGACTATTTGAGACTGGCGCTCAACAGCTTCGATGAAGACGCGCGCAACTGGCTGGCCCAACATCCGAATTGCATGGGCTTCGAAGACAACGAGTTGCAAATGGTAAAGGACACCCTGGAGGCAATAGACAGGGACGCACTGGTGATAGTGGGCGTGCACGCGCCCCCGATCAACCCAAGCGGCGACGAATGGCCCCACTACTTCCGCGAAACCCTGCACTCGGCTGCCAACGAATATGAAACGCTCGGATATCTGCTGAGGCGCGACCGCAAGGCGTTCGCCCACAGGCGATGGAGAGGCCCGACTGTCGATCCTTCGCAGGTGTACCCCGACTGGATCCGCACCGGCACGCCCTACTTCAAGCAGGGCGGTATCGGTGACTTGCTCGATTACGGGATCGCCAGGGGCAGCACAGAGGACTTTCTGGAGATGTGTGTCGGGCAGGGTGTGCCCAGGAAGGTTGACCTGGTGCTGTGCGGGCATATACATACGAATGTAGAATACAGGCTTGAATGGGACGCCGAAAAGCGATTCCTCTTCTTCACCGACTTTTATACCGAGAACCCCAATACATACTATCCAACACTGAGCAGTCTCGATCCGATTACGGGCGAATATAGATCTGGCGGGATCCCAGCGGCGAAAGTGCAAATCGAGGTGAAAGAAGACGCGCCGCCGGACGCTGCACCTGAGATAATAGGTGAAGGACACGCCAGGCTGGTGGTGCCTCCGTATGAGGAACCGCTTATCTCGACCGGCAACCCGCGCGGTTGGTGGGACCAGCACCGGCCTTTGATCATACAGACCGCTTCACTTGGGTCAATGGACCGCGACCAGCGCGAGGAGTTCCCAAGCCCGTCGTTCCAGGGGTTCAGGGTGATATCCGTCGAGAACGACGTTATCACGAATGTTCACTATGTAACCCTCACCGCGCTGAGGCGGCGCGACACACCAATACCCACTACGCTGCTGCCCGATCCACCCACATAATAAAGGAAACTAGAGGCCGAGCAGCCGGGTCAATATGCCGGTTTCATCAACAGGCTCGGCTTTTTCCCCATCTTCCGGAGCAGCCTCGGCAACAGGTTCAACGGCGTTCACACCGTCGTCGGGGGCAGCATTGATTCGCTGGTAGTCGAGGGTGAGACGCCCGGCGACGAAATCTGCCACCTCGCGATTATCCCAATAGCCGTCGTGGGCCTTGCGCGGGTTGGCCCCCGTCTGGACCACGATATCCTCGAGAGTGAACCTGCCCTTGAACAGCACCTGGAGTGGGTAGGCTATGAGGTCTTGCGCGTCGAGGAAATTATACCAGACGCCATCATCCGCTACCAGGGGGATGTGAGGGGCTTCAGGATCGGCATCCTTGCGGTGGCCAGTAAGCTGCCGGTCGAGGTCGAGAGTAAAGAGGGCTATGGGCGAGCCCATTGTGAAGAGGTTGGTAGGCTTGAACCCTGCTTCCTTCCATTTGTCGTTGCGATGGGCGTTTTCGTGAAGGGTGTCGAAGGCCACCACCGAGCCGAGGCTGTGGGCGATGATCGAGACGGAGTCGCCACTGCTGATATACGGCTCAATTTTGTCTACGACAAGCTTGTGTATCTCGGCGCTCCAATAGGCCGATTTGTACACCATCACGTCGCTGACGGAGGTGATGATCTGGCGGCGTATCTTGTCGAGGCCGGCCGCGCGGTTTATGCGGCTTGAGAGGCCGTAGAGCTTTTCGGACTCTTGCTCGTAGGCGTTGAGCAGGTGGTTTTGGGCATCGTCGCCGATTTTGGAGTAGTTGACACGCTCGTAGGTGATGATCTCGGAGATTTCTTCGGCGGTCGCTCCTTCGGGTAGCACGTGGTAGTCCACCAGTTTCCTGGTTATGAGGCTGGAGAGCCTTGCGGAGAAGTCCCAGTTGATGACGGTGGGCGCGATGCCGTGGATGAATATGACACGGAGCTTGTTCATGACGACGCCTCTCTTCGTATGAGGTAGAGGGAATGTCCATTTTGCCGATGTATCAAACTATACACTAATGTTGGCCGATTGAAAAGGTGGGGGGCCGTCTCAATGTGAACTCATGCATAAACATCTTGCCATCAACTCCATCGTCCAGCACCCCGATCTCGACCTTGGGAAAGTCTGGATTAGGGAACTTGATGGTGTATAGTTGATATTGTATGCTGGAATCCACATCAGGACCACTTCCTTCAGAATTGTCGGCATATTACAATTCAACGAGAGGTACATATCTGTGTCTATCGCCGCCCGCGTATTTGCTTATCTGTTCCTCTTGGCCTTGTCCGCCACCTCTCTCTTTATTTCTCAGACAGATCCTGCACCTAAGTCAGACTTGATTTCCTCTACATGTGATTCCGAATGGCAAATGGCCCCAGGACCTACTGGCGTGTCTGGTTGCCACTTTGGGACGTCGATGGTATATCGAGCAGCAATGTGTGGGCGGTAGGATATCAGTTTGGCGGTGGTGGAAGCAGTCAGCCGATATTCGTACATTGGGATGGCAGCCAATGGACCTTGGTACCAGGTGCGGTTGTCAACTGGTACAATCAGCTTCATGGAATATCGGTCATAGCAAGCGATGACGCGTGGGCCATAGGCTACAGCGGTTGTGAGGAGGGTTGTCAGAGCCACACACTGATAGAGCACTGGAACGGACACCAATGGTATGCTGGTGGTACACCCAACTTCGGCACTGGTTTCGATGCCATAGAGGGCATAGCAAGCAACGATGTGTGGGCTGTCGGTCCGCAAATAATAAATTGGGATGGGAGTGAGTGGAGTGTCGTACCCGACCCTGGTCTCGGCTCGCCTTATCTGACAGCAATAGATGCGGTGTCTGCCAATGATGTATGGGCAGTAGGTTATTACTATGGTGGCCCAAATAGTTATCCTTCGGTAGTTTCACATTGGGACGGCACCAGTTGGAGCCTATCGTCAGCGCCCGACGTCGGTAAGCTAGCAGGTGTGAAAGCACTTTCGACCAATGATGTCTGGGCGGTGGGCAGCGGGGACTTCCTTCACTGGGATGGCACAGCCTGGACAGAGGTGGATAATCCTACAGGCGGTGGTTTCGAAGCTGTAGATGGCATTTCGACGGATGATGTCTGGGCTGTGGGTTATTCCTTAGTAGCTCATTGGGATGGGAGTAGGTGGAGTGAAGTACCAGGACCGGATGGTAATCATAAGACCTTGCTCGGCGTGTACGCAGCTTAGGCTGACGATGCCTGGGCAGTAGGTTGGAGCAACGATGGCGCATGGGGTTTGGAACATTATTATCCTGCGCCCTGCCCACCACCTTGTCCCTCTGAGCGATTCACCGATGTTTGCCCAACCGACTACTTCTACCAGCACGTGCTGGACCTGAATGACCTCGGCGTGCTAGCGGGCTACAACTCCGCACCTCCTTGCGATGAGCCTGCTCACATCCCATGCTTCAAACCATACAACTTGACCACCAGAGGCCAGGTGTCGAAGATAATCGCTTTGGCCGCGGGCTTCAATGAGCCTGTTAGCGGCCAGGAGTTCGAAGATGTGCTACCCGATCATACCTTCTACCAATATGTCGAACGGATGGCATCGAGGGGCATCATCGTCGGCTATCCATGCGGTGGACCGGGTGAGGCATGCGGCCCTGATAACTTACCCTACTTCCGTGTTGGTGCAACGGTCAATCGAGCGCAGTTAGCCAAGATGACCGCCCTCTCCTTTGGCTTCCAGGACCCTGTAAGCGGCCAAACATTCGAAGATGTGGTGCCTGTCAATCACTTCTACCCCTTCATCGAGAATCTTGCCCGCCGAGGCATTATCAATGGTTATGCGTGTGGAGGACCAGGTGAGCCGTGCATACCTCCTGGGAATAGGCCCCTCTACCGGTACGGCGATCCAATAACCCGAGGCCAGGTAGCCAAGATTCTTAATCTCGCCAGAGTGCTGTCGATACCCACTCCCACTCCCACTCCCACTGTCCCAACTGCCACGCCAACGGCTGTGGTAACGCTGACCAATACGCCTACACCTCTGCCACCTAGCCCTACATCCCAAATCGCGACACCGACATCTGGCACACCAATTACCAATCCCACCTCAACCCCTATCACTACCACTGAACCCAAGTCGCAAACACTCGCAGTCACACCTGGAGTTGGAAGACGAGGGGCATAGTGGGATTTGCATCTCAAAATCCATGCTCAATCGGTGAACTCCTGCACGAACATCTTCCCGTAAACCCCACCATCGAGCACCCCGATCCCGATCTTGCGGAAGCCGGGGTTCAGGATATTCGCCCTGTGGCCGGGCGAGTTCATCAGGCCGTCGTGCGCAATCTCCAGTGTGGGGGCCAGCGCCAGGTTCTCCCCGGCCAGCCTGTAGGTGATCCCCGCAGCGTCCATCCGCTGGAAGGGGTCCACCCCCTCAGGCGTCTCATGCGCGAAATACCCTCTCTGGAACATATCACGCCCGTGGTAGCGCGCCAACTCCTGCAACTGGTCGTCCATCGTCAGCGCCACAAGGCCCCTGCTCGTGCGCTCCTGGTTCACCAGGTCGAGCATCCCCTGCTCATCGTTGGGCGATACCTCCGGGTTAGCTACCGTGAACTGTAGCTGGACGCTCTCCTCACTCCCCGCGTTCTCGCCTTCCTGGGTGGGCGGCTTTATCGTGAGGAAGCCGAGCGCCTCCTGAGCCGCAGGCCCGAACACCCCCTCAAACGGCCTCTCCAGTGCCAGCGTAGCCGACACCAACCGCCCGCCTATAGGCGACTTGAGCACGTCGGTGCGAACGTTGCTCTGCGTGGGCAGCAAAGCCAGTAGCGTCAGCAGCACAGCCGCCGAGATAGCCCCCTGCAACGCCCCAGGCAGAATTGCCAGCGCCCGGTTGCTCGCGCTTTGTTGCAGCCGCCACCCGAACCCCTTTAATATGCTGTGCTCGATAAGGGTGAACACCCCCTCCGCCACCAGCCACAACCCGACAAAGGCTATGGGCTTGCTCCACACAAGCGACCAGTCGAACTGCGTAGCCAACCATTCTGATACAGGTGGGAAGAAGGCGAATCCGATAATGAGCGACAGCGCGAATCCAAGCAACGACATCAACACGGCCACGAACCCGCGCCTCATCGCCCCATAGGCCGTGAGCCCGATTATTACCAGCGCCACCAGGTCGGGCCAGGAAAAATCAGTCACTCTGTACCTCGAAGTCGGTCACAACCTGCACCGCGCATGCCTCGCGGAATGGCCCAGCGAACGCCACATGCGCGGGGTGTTCCGCATACTCGTTCACCCCGTCGATGTTGTCAAAATACATCACGAAACAGTGCGAAAAACTCTGGTTGCGCCCTCCGACCACCGGGCCGTACACCACCCTCGAAAGCGAGGGCACTCGTCCCGGCAAGCCTACAAGTTCGGCCTCGATACGCGCGCGCTCCTCAGGCGGCGCGTCTTCTCGGTATGTCCACAGCATAATGTGCTGAATCATTTCCCCTCCACCGGCGCACTTCTCACCACGATCGACCTCATTATATGGTCTGCCCGGCACGCGCACAATGTCCCAACCTCCTGATTGCGTATCGTGATGCGTGCCCCCACAACATCGTGCCGTAACCCTGTTCGTACACTATGCAGGAAGTAAAACAGCCTGCCAAGAAGATACGCAAATGATGCCGAAAGTGTAACAGTAATCCGTATTGGCCAGTAGGGCGCCCCTGAGGCTCGCATCGGCCTGCATTATGGCAAGAGCGATAAGGCGCACGAAGTAAACGACAAGGCCTCCCAGTAAGAGGGTAGGAGATGGTTGCAAGATTAGACTGGCTGAACAATGGGATAGACCGTATGCTGGCCGGAAAGAGACCCCAAACACCGGCAGAGTGGGGAGCGCCTGGTAGTATTCCCCGTAAAGATATCGAAATGCTCAGGTGGGCCGCCGAGTTCAACAGCCTCAGGCAGAACGCCGCGCGCCCGAACCCGGCTTTCATTGCCGCATTAAAGGCACAGGTGCTTGCCATGGTAGAAGAGGCGTAATAGATCGCAAGTCATTTGAGGAGGATAATAGGAGAGGTGCACAACTTTAACAGGATCATCCGGCAAATTGGCCTGCCCGCTATGCTGGTCGGGCTGCTTGGCGTGGGACTGGCGGCCTGTGGCGCCGCGCCCACCGCTACACCTGCCCCACAACCGACCGGCACAGCTGGCCCAGCAATCAGCGATCCTACCGCCACGCCGGTACATTCCCCAACCACGGCACTACAGCCCACACCTACCAACACGACCACAATGGCAGCTGATCCCGCCGCCACCACTGTTGCCATGACCGAGGACCCCGCCCCTACCGAGGCAGGCATGGAAGGCGAGGTGCAGGAAGTTCAGCTCACGATCCAGGAGTGGAAGATCACCCCTGCCACGGTCGAGATCAAGCCGGGTCCTGTCAAGTTCATCGTCACCAACATTGGCGAGTTCTCGCACAACATCACGATTGTGGGCGGCTCTGGCGTGGTCGGAGCGACACCCACCTTCGCGGCCAACGAAAGCCCGCAAGAAATATACATAGAAGAGATGCAAGCAGGTAACTACGATATGATGTGCAGCCTCCCAGGCCACGCCTCTCTGGGGCAAAGAGGCACCATCATCGTCAAGTAGAGCCTACGCCTTTCACGCGCAAGGACATACCTCCCATTAGCGATTGACATAACCCACCTGTTGCGGTAAGATTGCTGAAATCCCTGAACGGCAGGTGGATATGACCTGGGAAGATCTGGCTAACTTTGGCATCACGTTGATCCTCTGGATAGCCATCACACTCCTCGTTTACTTATTGCTGTTCCGTTGGCTGCGCGTGCTGGTTGGACGTACCAGTTTCGACGCCGACAATATCGTCCTGAGCACGATCCGCGTGCCGGCGATCGTGGCTGTCGCCGCCTACGGTCTCGTGCAGGCCCTCGATCAGTGGCAGTTTGCCGCCTCCGTCACCCACTTTATCCGCGATGCCTACATTGTCATCCTGATCGCGGCCATTTCCTACCTCGGCTGGCGCATCGTCAAGGAAGTGGTCTTGCGATGGCTGTCCCGTCGCGCCAACGAAACAGACAGCAGGATAGATGACCTCGTGGTGCCGCTCATCGGCACTGTTGGACCCCTCATCTTTTTCCTGGTAGCCCTCACCTCTATTCTCCAGTACCTCGGCATTGACGTGGGCCTGCTGGCCGCCAGCCTCGGCATCGTCGGCCTGGTGATCGGGCTGGCGTTCCAGGATTCGCTCACCAACCTCTTCAGCGGCATATACCTGATGATCGACCCATCGTTCGTGGAGAACGACCTCGTCGAGGTTGGCGGCAATGTCTACACTGTTGAGAAGGTGGGCCTGCGCATGACGCGCATGTACGACATGGAGACCCACACCCTCATCTTCGTTCCCAACAAGCAGCTCACAGGCGAGCAGATCGCCAACATCACCAGGCCCACCATCGATCTAAAGATCAAGATGTCGGTCAGTATGCCGAGTTCGACCGATCCGGTGCGTGCGATAACCATTTTGCACGATGTGATATCCAGCCACCGCAATGTGCTGGGCATACCGGAAGTGAAGCTGGAGGCGCTTCGCAAGCGCATTGATGATCTGATCCAGCGAGACCCCGCCATCGTGCAGGGCGAACGAGCGCCCACTCTGACGGCTGCTTTCAGTGCCCTGGAAAGCTGGCTGGCGGGCGATGCAGGCACAGAAGAGGACCATGCTCGCCTGGTCGATGTTCGTAGAGAAATGAACGATCGCCTGACCGATGCACAGACGGCGTTGCGCAAGTTGCCGCGCGGTAGGCTGGCAGGCGATGATCTGGAGCGCCTGCACCAGGCGCTTGGGGGACACTCAAATTCTGTCGAAGAGATCAGCGAAAACCGCATAGAGCGGCTGAATAAGGCATTTGACGCGGTCAAACAGCGCTATGCTGGCCCTGAGCTGGCACCTCTGGCTGCCGCAATCACACGCCTCAATGAGTTGGACGCCGTTGAGGACGAATTGGAAGCCACCGTCAACGGCCTGGAAAAGGCCCGCGAAGCCGAATTGGACCGCCTTATGGCTGCATTGGTGTGGGCCGGCGATTGGCTTGCCGAGGAAATGATCGCACATGGGCACCGCGACGAGGCGGCCCGTATCTCTTTGTGGGTGCGAACTATGGCCGGCCTCTACTCAGAGATCGAAGCAATCGAGTCGGTAGATGGGCTGGATCGCGAGTTGGCTAAACTGGCTGATTGGCTGCGCGAGATGGAGCAGGGCGGCCTTACCAACGCCGAGCGCGCACGAATACGCACGCTGTTTGGTTCGTGGGGCGGCCTCAAGCAAATGGAGGTAAGGCGCATAAACGAATTGAGGCGCAGGGTCACACGCTGGATGGATTGGAAAGAGAAGGACACCCTCTCGCGGATCGAATATGAAAACCTCCTTCTTCAGTGGGAGCGCAAGTTGCGCCTCCTCAGCAAAAAGATTCCCGACACAGGCATAAGAGACGAGGACGCCCTGGATACCGAGTTGGTCGCCACCCGCAAGTGGGCCCAATCGGTCCAATTCATGGAGCGCCTTCCTGAGTGGAAGCTCCCGTCCATCACCGTGCGCTCTTTCGATAGCTCCTCGATGGAATACACGCTGATTTTCAACGTGGACGACATCAAGCAGCAGCATTTCGAGCGGGCGGCCTACGTCAAGAGCGGTATCCTCCTCGACCTCTTTGAAGCCTGCAAGCGCGAAGGAATAGAGGGTCCAAGCGCGAAAGTGGCGTAGTCGGTAGTCGGTAGTCGGAAGTTCCTGGTTCCTGGTTCAATCGCTATCAGCCGGTAGTCGCCGCTCTGCTAGGGGCTACCGGCTACCGGCTACCGGCTACCGACTACCGACTACCCCCTCGCCCGTCTGCTATAATAAGCTATGGATGCCGTTGGCCTGAGTCTGGCGCGCCCACTAGCCCTGTTATTCCTCCTCGCGCTGGTACCTCTGGCCGTGTACCTCTCTCGCACAAGTATGGCTCTGATGAGGCCACGCAGGCGGCGCTGGAGCCTGGCCCTACGTATCGCCCTCATTACCCTGCTCGTCCTGGCTCTCTCCGGCTTGAGCGTCGTTCGTGCCGCAGACCGCCTTTCAGTGGTCTTCCTCGTTGACCGCTCGGATAGCATCTCCGCGGAAGCGCGTGCCCTCCAGGCCCAGTACATCAACTCAGCCATAGAGGGCATGAAGGAAGGCGACGCAGCCGGGGTGGTCGTCTTTGGGGCCGATGCCCTCGTAGATCGCCCCGTGACGACCGATCACTCGCCGCCAGACCTCGTAAGCAAGCCCATTCCCACCTACAGCAACGTGGAAGATACCATCCGCCTCGGCCTATCCATCCTCCCCTCCGATACTGCGAGACGGCTAGTCCTTCTCTCTGACGGCAAGGAGAACCTGGGTAGCGCCGAATGGGCCGCAAGGCTTGCCGCGGCCAACGGCGTGCCCCTCGATGTGGTGCCCCTCTCGTCGGAGAGCGGCCCGGAGGTATGGCTTGATAACCTGTCTGCCCCCTCTCCGGTGCGCGAAGGTGAGAGTGTATCGCTCGAAGTGAGCGTCGACAGCAGCACCGATACCACTACCACGCTCACGCTCTACGAAGACGGTCTACCCATCACCTCACAGGCTGTGACGCTCGTCAGCGGCACCAACAAGTTCGTCCAACAGCTTCCCCCTGCCACCAGGGGCTTCCATACATATTCCGCGACAGTCGATTCCCCGCAAGGGGCAGACACTCGCCGTGAAAACAACCGCTACAGCGCTTTCTCTCTCGTGCTGGGCAAGCCACACATCCTGATCGTCGAAGGTCACGACGGGGAATCGTCTGCCCTACAGGCGGCGCTCTCGCCCAGCGTGTCCGCCGATGTGGTCGCGCCGGAAGCCATGCCGCAGGACATTCCGGCCCTGGCAGGCTACGATGCCGTGATACTGGTGAACGTGCCCGCCTCCAGCCTCACCCAGGTTGGCATGGAAAACCTCCAAACCGTCGTGCGGGAGCTGGGGAAAGGGCTGATAGTGATCGGGGGCGATGAAAGTTACGCCGCCGGAGGCTACTTCCGCACACCCATAGAGGAGATGCTTCCTGTTGATCTCCATCTCCCTTCCAAACTCGATATTCCAACGGTGGCGATGGTGATGGTGATCGACAGGTCGGGCAGCATGATGGAGGCCCACGGTAGCGGAATTGGCATTGCTAAGATCGAGCTTGCCAAGGAGGCTGCCGCCCAGGCTGTAGCCCAGCTAAGCGAGCGCGACTATGCAGGAGTTATCACCTTTGACAGCGCGGCGGATTGGGTGGTCAACCTGCAACCCCTCGGCGACCCGGCCATGTTCAAGAGCAAGATCGGGAGTATCTCAGCCGGGGGTGGCACCAATATCTATTCGGGGCTGGCACCCGCCGTCGACGCCCTGATTGCAAGCAAGGCCAAGAGCCGCCATATAGTCCTTCTGACCGACGGCGTATCCGAGCCTGGCGATTATGACGGGCTTCTCGCCAAGATGGCGGACAACAACATCACGCTTTCGACAGTTGCCGTCGGGCTCGATGCCGACACCAACCTGATGACGTACCTTGCCCAAAAGGGCAACGGCAACTACTACTACACCGAAGACGGCAACGCTCTCCCCCAGATATTCGCCCACGAGAGCCACATAGCCTCCCGTTCCTACCTGATTGAGCATCCGTTTGTGCCTGAGCGCACCTCGCCCTCTCCCATCCTTGACGGGCTTGGCGGCCTCCCTTCATTGCAGGGCTACGTGGGCACCTCACCCAGGCCAGGTGGGCAAATATCCCTTGTGTCCGATGCCGGGGACCCTGTGCTCGCTCAATGGCAGTACGGCCTGGGCCGGGTAGTTGCCTGGACCTCCGACGCTAAAGGCCAATGGGCCAAGGATTGGGTGGGGTGGGACGATTTCGCTCGCTTCTGGGCGCAGACCCTGAGATGGACCACGGGCACCCAGTCAGGAGGTGAATTGCAGCCTCGCATAGCGCTCGAAGGCAGTACGGCCCGCATCACAGTCGATGCGTCCTCTCCCGATGGGCAATATCTGAACGACCTGGACGTAAGCGCCGTGGCGGTCAGCCCCGGCAGCATTACCTCTACAGTTACCCTCCGCCAGGTGGCCGCCGGGCGCTACGAAGGGACGTTCCAGGCCACCGAGGAAGGTGCCTACCTGGTGCGGGTAGGCGCGACAGGCGGCCAGGCAGGGGCCAACCTGAGCCAGACGCTTGGCGTGGTCGTGCCCTACTCACCCGAATACAAGGGCAATGCCACCGATGATGGGCTGCTGGCACGTCTCGCCACACTTACAGTCGGGCGGCAGCTTCTACTCGCTGACACCAAAGCGCCGTTTGAGCACAACATCCAGGACGTGCGTACGAGTACCGACCTTTGGCCTCTGCTTCTGCTGCTGGCTATCCTCCTTCTCCCGTTCGATATTGGAGCGCGCCGCATAAGAGTCACGCGAGCCGACCTATCGGAGTGGGTTGCCGAGGTGCGCCGCAGGTTGGGTCTTGCCCCACGCCACCCTGTACCCGTGGGTGCCGGGCAGGCCACCACACCCGAGTTGGCTGCTATGATGGGTGCGAAATCGAGGGCGCGTGACCGCAGCGCAAGCGCAAATCCACGCGCTGCCACCCGTGAACAAAAGCTGGTAGAAGAGCCGCAAACCCCCACATGGATCGCAGACCTGAACGCAAGCAATACCGGCCGTTCCCGAAGCAATGAGGTGCCGGAGTCTCCACAGCCCGTAAGGATTGAGCCATCGCCGGCACCAACGTCCGAAGCGCCAGGAGAAGACGAATCCCTGGCCGCCAGGCTACGCCGGGCGAGAGAAAGACGCTGATCTGCTACCTCGCCACGCGCCACCGAGTATGCTATAAAAGTACGACTTTCACACCCAGGAGGGGCATCATATGAGCGACAACGCCGTTGACACCTGCATCTTCTGCAAGCTAGCCAAGGGGCAGGTGCGCGCCGAGATCATTTTGCAAGACGACAAGCTAATCGCCTTTAGAGACATCCACCCCCAGTCCCCCGCCCACGCGCTGGTGGTCCCGCGCAAACACATCACAGCCCTGTGGGACACCGACCAGGACGACCAAATGCTGCTGGGGCATATCCTCCTGGCATGCAATGAGGTCGCCCAGGAGTTGGGGGTAGCCGAAAGCGGCTACAGAGTTGTGATCAATTCCGGTCCAGACGCCGGTCAGAGCGTGGATCACCTGCACTTCCATGTCCTCGGAGGGCGCACACTGCAATGGCCTCCGGGCTAGGATGCTCCCCCTACCTCGTCACGCAGTCGGGGAAGAACACCAGCACCACCATCTTGGCTGCTTGCGCCCTGGTCACATTGCTCGATGGATGGAATGTGCCATCCGGATAGCCGTTGATTGCACCCGCGTTGTACATCGTCTCAACATAGTCGTAGAAGGTCGAGCCTTCGGCAACATCGGAGAAGTGTGGGCCTCCGCCCGTGTTGACCGGTAGGACAGCCGCCATCACGACTATCTTCGCCATCTGGCCCCTGGTAGCCTGCCCGCCCGGCCTGAAATACGGCATGCTGGCTGCCCCGCAAGGCTCACCCGGCCCCCCGCACGCGTAACCTGAAATCACACCGTGCATGTATAACTGCCCGATCCACGGGTAGAAAGTGCTTGCAGGGCTTACATCCTCAAACGACTGCTCACTCACCACATCATCAAACCCTGCCGCCATAGCTACGATCTTCGCTATCTGGCCTCGCGTGATCTCGTTGTTGGGCCTGAACGTGCCATCGCTATACCCTCCGATGATACCGTGACAGTAGAGACAATGCACAAAAGCATAGTACCAATCGGTTTCCGTCACATCGCTAAAGCTCATCGTGCAGCTGGTAGCTGTAGCCGTAGCAGTTGTAACGGCCGTATCGGTCGGTAACTCTATCGCGGTGCCTGTAGGCTCAATGACTGGCGTTTCGGTCGCTTCGACTGCCGTCGCTGTGCCGGTGGGGGCAGCGACCGTATTGGTGGGCGTGCTGGTCGGAGTGTCCGTGGCAACTTCTGTTGGTGTACTTGTCGGCACTGGCGTAGACGTGGGCGTGCTCGTTGATGTATGCGTCGGAGTGTTCGCAATCGCTGTATTGGTGCCGGTGGGTAGCATTGTATAGGTGGGTGCTACCGTGGGAGTGGTGAGAGGGCAGCTGGCCGTAACGGTCACATTGATATCAACGGCGTTTGCCATATTGTCCGCCATATCGAACGCTCTGGCCTTGATCGTGACAGGGCCGCTGGACATTATGTTCCACTCGTACGACCAGTTATCGGTCCCTCCTGCCGTGTGCCAGGTGCTGCCATTGTCCACGCTGACTTCCACGCGCTGGAGGCCGCTCCAGTAGTCATGCGCTGTACCTGTAATAGTGATCGCGCACCCGTCGATCTCCTGCCCGTTCGCCGGGCTGGTGATCACAGGCACATCCGGATTGTAAGGGTCAAGGCTTGGGTCAGGCTGGAAGGTGTCAGTGTTCACGGCATTTACAACCAGGCCGAACTTCATGTCGCCCGCGTAGAGGCAGGTACGTTGCAGGCCGCGCAGGTTGCACGGCAGCCAATCCACACCCCACACATCGTCCCATGAGCCGCTTGTGTCCGAGTTGAGTTGCTGCCGGAATACCTGGGTGATCGTGGGCGGGTTTTCGATGGTATTTATCAGGTTGCCCCTGATGCCCGCTCTGTACCAGGCGTCAAGCAGCAGGTCGAGGCCCGGACCCAGAGGCTTGATAACCATATTATGGGCGCGGTTGGAAGCAGCCACACTGTCACCGCCTACGATATCGGCCACAAATTGCGGGCTGCTGATATTGGAGATGTCGTACATCTTCACTTTGCCCAGGCTGGGGTTGTTGATGAATTCATCCTGGACGAACACGTAGCGGTCGTCGGTTGTCGGCACGGCATGGTGTATCAAGAAACTGCTGGGTCGTATCGAGTCGAGCGGGTTGAGGGGCGTGGGTGTTGCTCCACTCACAAAAGCGTTCTCATCGAATATCTGAAGGCCGCCGTCCCAGTCGGCCACGTAAACCCTGCCACGCACCACATTTGAGTCGTGCGCGAAACCCGCCGATGGGCGCTGGTAGCGGTTGACCTCGAAGATGTTCGCCAGATTATGGATATCCAGGGCTACAATCTTGGTTCCCGACCCCGACTCGCCCGACATGGTAAGCCAGGCATAGTCTGCGTTGCCGTTTTCGTCAAGCGATACGAAATGCTCATGCACCGTACACCAGTCAGCGCCCGATTTGCGCGTGACGAACTGCGGGTTATACGGGTCGTTCACGTTGTACACGAAGAAACCGCAACCTGTGCCGGAGCCACGCATCGTTACCGACAAATACTGGTTGCCGTTCTGCTTCCAGTCGAAAATGGAAAGCGAAGCGGTGCCGCTCGAAGGGAAGCCCTCGTCGTGGAGGAGCACCGGATTGTAGGGGTCATCAACGTTGTAGATGAAGAACATCCTGTACTCGAAGCCGGAAAGCCCTACATAGTCATGTCCCTGATATTGCCAGGTGGCGACATCCCCCATCATCCAGTAGGGGGCGCAATTCGTATACGGATAAGCAATGGCGATGGGTGAGAGGCCTGCGAATGGTGGCTCAGGGATAAGCCCGCTACAGGGGTGCGACAATCCATCTGTATCGGTGGTGATGACCCCCGGCACGCTGGCGGAAGGTGGGCCCTGGTGAAGTTTATAGGCATCGGGAAATGGTGGGGGATTGAGCAGGTGGCCCGATGAGTCCGTGTCGAAGTTCGCCTGAGATCCTGTCATCATGCCACCCAGGCCCGACGAGGCGACCCCCGACATGAGCAAAACGATGAGCACAGCGATGCCCGCCAACACATAGAGACGCCTGAACTTCACGGTTGCGCTCCTTCTTCTCCTCCCTGCTGAGGATCAACGGAATGAAAAACACTCGGGAAAGACCCATCAAATGGGCGGGCAAGAACGGCTGTGAGGACTGGGTACAATTATGCGGGAAACCCTACCTGTAGTCAATAGCGATTTCGACCTTCATCTAACAAGCCTCAAGGTGCCCGATGTACTTGATACCACACCCGATTTTGCACATCCCACAAGTCGGTCGTATAATTCCGGCATGGCGATGATCTCGCGCAACTGGGTACGCATACTTAGCTGGGGGCTTGTGCTTGGCCTCCTGGCCAGCCTGATCGCCGATTGGGGAGAGTGGGATCGCTTCCTGCTCAACCTGCTCTGGCGCATACTCATAACCATCGCGGGCGGCGTGATCGGGATGATCCTCAACATCTTCGCCTCAGGCTATGTCAACATGGGTACCAACGTGATCGAGAGCATGGGCATCACCCGCTTCAGCAACGACACCGCCCAGAAAATCGAGAACTCGTTTGTGTTCGTACTCGCTCTTACCGCCGCTATTCTCTCGATGATCTTCATCACCTGAGTTTCCGGCATCTGAAAAGCGCTTACTGCGTATTGCTTATTGCGTACTGCGTATTGCGTATTGCTTATTGCTTATTCCCCTATCCCAGATCCGCCGATTACCAACTACAAATTGTAGACCCTTGGCTAGCCGCCAACCAGTTTTTTGGGATTATGTGGGTCAGACGTTGGATTCG
This sequence comes from uncultured Chloroflexia bacterium, assembly GCA_963797095.1. Lineage (GTDB taxonomy): Bacteria > Chloroflexota > Chloroflexia > QHBQ01 > JADMIH01 > JADMIH01. Next base: position 443,729 of record CAWCNY010000004.1, read on the forward strand.
CCCTCACTTACTTAAATACTCACCTTACGCAGCCGAAGTGTTGAATGGTAGACTAAAGGGATGACGAACAAAGAACTGCTTGATCTGTACACTGACTACCTGATAAGCTCTTTCGGTCTGACCACCGGCACGGGCTTGAGCGCATTGCTGAGTGGAAGCGTGAGCCATGACCCCATTCAACGCTTCCTCTCCAAGGGAGAGTTCACCTCTGCTGACCTGTGGCATTTTGTCAAGCCTCATGTGCGAGCCGTTGAGCAAGAAGATGGGTGCATCATCGTGGACAACTCCATCTCGGAGAAGCCGTACACAGATGAGAACGACATCATCGCCTGGCACTATGACCACTCCAAAGGCACAACGGTCAAGGGGATAAACTTCCTCTCGGCCTTGTACCATGTGCCTGAGTTGGAGGTGTCGCTGCCCGTGGGTTTTCGGTTGGTAAGAAAGACTGAGCAGTATGTGGACCCTAAAGACGGCAAGACCAAGCGGCGTGATCCGGTCAGCAAGAACGAGCACTATCAGGCGTTGTTGCGGCAAGCCAAGCACAACCAAGTGTTGTTCCGCTTCGTGCTCAACTTCGTGCTCAATGACGTGTGGTATGCCTCGGCGGACAATATGCGCTTCGTCAAAGTCGAATTGGAGGGGGATTTCATCATGCCTCTCAAGACCAACCGCAAGGTGGCCTTTACCGAGGGAGACAAACGACAGGGTCGGTACATGCGTGTGGACAGTGTGCCGCTGGAGACGGGTGAGGTGCGGACGGTCTATCTTGAAGGGATAGACTTCCCCTTGATATTGGTCAAGCAACTCTTCGCAAACGAAGATGGTGGTCAAATCACCCAGTATCTGGTGTGCTCGGATGTGACATGCACCTTCGACCAAATCACCACAATCTACCAGAGACGGTGGAACGTGGAAGAGTATCACAAGTCGCTGAAGCAGAATGCTTCTTTGGAACGCTCGCCAACTCACACAGTGTGCACCCAGACCAACCATTTGTTTGCCTCTTTGTGTGGGTACGTCAAGCTCGAATTGTTGAAGCTGTCCAATCATCTCAACCACTTTGCTCTAAAGAGCACTATCTACTTGCGTGCCATGCAGGTCGCCTTTGATACCTTCCGCCAACTTCAACCTGTTCGCCTGGCTGCGTAAGGTGAGTTAATGACATTGGCAGGGCAAAACTGGACAGGTTTAGGGTCGTACTTAAGTACAGTTTTGGGGAATTGCTCTTGACCGTGGACAAGCTTCGCATCTACACCATTGGCCACAGCAACGCCTCCGCAGGCGCCTTCATTGCCTTGTTGCTAAACAACGGCGTGGAGGCGCTTGTGGACGTGCGTAGCTCACCGTATAGCCACTACACGCCCCATTTCAATCGCGAGACCCTGGCGGGTATTATTGCGGAAGCCGGAGTAGGCTACCATTATGTGGGCGACTATCTGGGTGGGAGGCCCAAAGACCCCACGTGCTATAAGCATGGCAAGGTGCCGACCGGCAAGGTGGACTACTTGAAAGTTGTCGATTACGCCGAAGTCGCCAAGCGTCCCTGGTTCCGGAAAGGCATAGAAAGGCTGCTGGCGATAGCAGGCGAGCGACATACCGCCATCATGTGCAGCGAGGAAGACCCCCATAGCTGTCATCGCTACCACCTTGTAACCCCGGTGCTTGAACTAGATGGTATAGAAGTTGTGCATATACGGCACAAGTCGCAGCAAGCCGATATCGATCCCACCCAACCCCAACAGGCAAGCATGTTCGAATGAAACTTTATACTATCGGTTTTACCAAGAAGTCTGCCGAACGCTTCTTTTCGTTATTGCGAGACAACGGCGTCCAACTCCTGGCCGATATACGTCTGCATCCAGGCGGCCACCTGGCGAGCTTTGCCAAGCAGGACGACCTGCGCTATTTCCTGCGCGCCCTCGCAAACTGCGATTACATCCACCTTCCTCAGCTTGCACCCAGCGACGAAATCCTCACCACATACCGCAAAGATAAGAAGTGGCCCCTCTACGTGCAAAGTTTTGAGGCGTTGATGGACGAGCGCGACATGCCGGGGAGCCTGGAAATGAGCCTCTTTCAGGAGGGCCATACCTGTCTCCTTTGCAGCGAACATACCCCCGACAAATGTCACCGCCGACTGGTAGCCGAGCGTATCGCATCGTACTGGCCCAACGTAGAAATAGTCCACCTGGTGTAGCCGCACAACTATCCGCTAACGTCCATCGCAACAAGTGGCACGCAACCAAAATCACCGATTTGCATGTACGCCCCTGTCACCATCACCGACCTGACCCGTATGCAAGCCGACCACATCTGCGTCGCGGGCTACCTGCGGGATGGCACATGCACCCGCCCTCTGTTCCCCTGGCATAAACCCCTCACAGAAAGCTGGGTCTGGCTCAAAGGCCAGGTCGTGATCCGGCCCTTCGCCGAGGTAGAGTTGGACTTACAGGAGCACACGCCACACCCACCTCACTCGGAAGATTACCTGGTCAGCCCGACCTACTATCACCTACTGCGCCACCCTGGCACGGATCGAAGGTTGGATCTTCTCCGCAAAATAGAGGATCCAAGCGTCGCAAGCATCTTCGGCGCGAAGATCCATGTTGACAATGGCTGGTTCTTGCTTGCGAACACGGGCAGCCGCTCTCTCGGAACGGTCAAACCCGTCGAGGTCGAAAAGGTTAGCTATGCGCTCCGCAAGAACAGCAGGTGGGACTATCGGATCGCCTTCACGGACGCGTCAGGCGCGCTTTACAGGCTTGCCGTCACCGATCTGGCCTTCCGGTACTATTTCGATCACGCCCGACTGCATGAAAAGCAGGCGCCCACAAATATCGCCGACCGTATGACCGGTACTCTTCGCGAAAGTGAGGTGTACCTGCGTATCGGCCTCGCCAGAGGTTGGGATCGCTACCCCGACAGGTGCCATCTGCAAATCACCGGCGTGTACACATTCTCCGATTACCTGGACGGCAAATGCTTTGCCGATTTCGCCCTCATTAAGATACAATCGGCCAAAGAAGACATACCATTCTAACCGGCCATAGCCAGGGGAAGCACTTCCCTCAAATCCTGTATATCGTGACCGAAGCACCGGAACCCCGCACCCATCCGCTCGCACTGGCCCCGGTAAATATTGTACGGGTCATCGTCCACGAGTAGCGCGTCTCCGGCGTCAATGTGGTATCCGTCTCTCCGTGCCATAGTGAGCATCCGCTTCAGCATGTAGTCTTTGTCCGAATGCCACTCACCGACCAGGTAATCCATAAGCGGCATAGCCCCAAACGCTTCCAGGATTCGCCGCACATTCCCTTCGTGATTATAGCTGATAACACCCGTCAGCACGCCGCGATCCTTCAGCGTCCGCAACACATCGGGAACTTCGGGGCGCAAAGTGAAAAGCGCCCCATCGTCTCGGCGGACGAGGAGCGCATCTTCATTATTCGCTACAGGTTCATAGGTGAAATCGGGCCAACCCGCCGCATCGGTCGGCGTGCGGTCGGAGAGATTGAGGCCGCTGGTGAGCATCCAGAGCGTCTCATCGCCATCAAACGCAACCAATCTATACATAAATGTCAGGCAAGAGCATTTACGCTTTAGTATCTTTATTGCAGCCCATCACGGCCCGGTATAGCTTACCGGTAGCGGAACGTAATACGACCCTTGCTCAAATCGTAAGGGGAAAGCTCAACGAGCACGCGGTCGCCCGGCACGATCCTGATATAGTTCGTGCGCATTTTGCCCGAAATATGCCCCAGCACCTTGATCCCGTTCTCAAGCTCTATATTGAAAAGGGCATTGGGCAGTGCATCAAGTACGGTGCCGTCCATTGTAATAACATCGTCGCGTGTGCGTCGCGGCCCTACAGGGGCAGTCGCGTTCGCCGGGTTTCTGTTAGTCTGTTGTTTCTTAGGATAATATGTCTTCTTCTTCATGCGGTACGCATTTACCTCCAAAATAGGTGCATCAACAAAAAAGCCGAGTAGCAGTCTTGCGCTAACCCGGCCCTGTGTTCTGTACCCATGCAAAACGCCCCCTAATTGGGCGGTTGCTTCGATACTCTCTTGAGATAGCAGGCGGAACGCATTGGCATCCTTTCCTCTAGCTCTTGACGCACAGGGCGGATTCGTATTGCTACACGTAAATTATACACCCTACACGCACGAATTACAATACGACTTGCGTCGTATATCTGAGCCGCACGCACACAACGAACGCCTTATAAGGGCAGCCACGCGGCGTAGCCCTACTACAACTACCCATCTGGTGTATATTATCCAGAGTAATCACCAGGGAGGTATCAATTTTGTCCGATAAGAACATCGCCTCAGGGCTAGAGGCGTTTGCCGATGTACAACGTGCCGTAGTAGTATGCGCGCATGCTGATGATATGGAAACCATCATGGGCGGCCTGGCATGGCTTCTGGCACAACGGGGCGTGGTACTTCACGAGCTAATATGCACACTCGGCGATCTGGGCACACACGACCCGCAATACACCCGCGAAACACTCGCCCAGGCCCGCCGTGAAGAGGCTCAGCGTGCCGGCGCTCTCCTCGGCTTCAGCGAAGTGGTCACCCTTGACAACCACGATGGCGACCTTGAGCCTTCACTGGGGCTTCGTGCCACTATCGCCCACTATTACCGCCTATGGCAATCGGACACCCTCTTCACATTCGACCCGTCGTGGGGAGGCCAGATACACGCCGACCATCGCTCCGCAGGCAGGGCCGCCGTCGATGCCCTCATGCCCTCGCGCATGGAGCTATACCACCCGGAAGACCTCCAGAACGGCCTGCAAGTAGGAAAAGTAAGCAGGGTATTCCTCTTCAGCCCACCGGTCGCCGATATCTATGTAGACATTACCGGCATATACGACAAGAAGATCGAGGCTGCCAGGGCACATGTGAGCCAGTTCCCCGGTGGCGAGGAAAACCTCCAGTGGATGCGTAACCTCGATGGCGAAGCCGCCCGGCAAGCCGGGGCCGAAGGCAGACTTTATGAGCGATTTGCTCAATTGAGACTCTGGTAGCGGCTCGTGTCCGACGAACGTCGCGGCCTGCTCTATGTGGGGCTGGCGGTTGTTGCCTTCTCAACCAGCCCTGTCTTCATCGTGTGGGCAGACCCAATGCCTGCCCTCCTAAAGACCTGGGGCAGACTCTTCGTCGCCGCACTTGTTGTCATAGCCGCTTCCTGGATAATGTCGCGATGGGGCGCAAGCCAGGTGCCGCCACCCGATGCACAGAAGCAATCAGGCAGGTGGAAAAGCACTGCACGCTTTGCCTTCTATGGCCTGGTGGCCGCTCTCCACTTCTATTGCTATGTTGCGGCGCTCGACTACACGACGGCAGCACATGCGCTTGCCCTGGTGTACACCGCGCCTATCTTTGTGACCATCTTCTCCTCGCTCTTTCTGCATGAGCCTATCAAGGCCAGCCGCTGGTTTGGAGTGATCATAGCGGTGGTGGGTGTCGCTATTCTTGCCGGCCTCGAACCCCGGATGTCTCCCACAATGGCTCTCGGCGATCTCCTGGCGGTTGGCTCTGCCCTCACGTTCAGTATCTACACTATCGCCGGGCGCTTTGAGCGCGAGCGCTACCCGTTATTGGCCTACACCTCCCGCGTCTATGCTTCCGCCGCGCTCTGGCTGCTACCTCTCGCAATACTGGCGGTGCCGGCTGCCCCACCCGGTTCCTGGGGCCTGGCTCAGATCGCTTCGGTTATCGCCCTCGGCGTCATCCCCCTCTCGTTAGGGCATACCTTTTACACTGCAGCCCTGCGCCGCCTGCACGCGACGTTGGTAAATATCATTGCTTCACAGGAGGTCACAGGGGGCATACTACTGTCACTGCTATTCCTGAACCAGATACCATCCTTAAATTCTCTGGTGGGTGCGCTCGTGACGCTGGTGGGCATAGGCCTTGTGCTCAGATGACTTGCGGCATTTGACAGTCGAAAAGTGTGCGCGCTGGCACGCTTCCTGCTATAATGGGAGCATCTTGGCAAACGTTGGGCGCATATTTATGCACGCATAGGGCTATCCTTTCGTGTATGTTTGTGATGTACAATCTTTATGAGCAAAATCCTTATCGTAGATGATGAGCCTGCCTTGATAGATGTGCTCGAAGAGCACCTACAGAGTGAAGGCTATGATACCGTCCACGCCTACTCGGGCGAGGAGGCTTTATCCATGCTCTCCAAATTGGTCCCCGATCTTGTGATCCTGGACCTTATGCTCCCCGGCATGGACGGCTACGAAGTGTGCAGACTGATGCAGGCTGATGTCCGGCTCAATCACATCCCGGTGATCATGCTCACGGCCCGCGATGCCATTCCATATAAGGTGCTTGGCTACGAGCGTGGGGCCGACGATTACATCGTTAAGCCTTTCCAGCCCGACGAGTTGAGCGTACGCGTACGCGCTCAGTTGCACCACCTCTATCACGATTCCATCTCCGAGCTGACAGGGTTGCCGGGTCCTGAGGCAGTCGAGAACAGGATCAGCGCAACCCTCGCAGATAGCAGTGGCGAATGGACCATAATCTACGTTGATATCGCCAATTTTACCGCATACAACGAAAGCTATTCCTATGTGGAAGGCGATGAGATGATCGATGTGGCCGCACGCTCGCTTGGGCGCGCTATTCAGGAGGCGAGCGACCCTTCCCGCAACGGGGCAGAAGAATCAAGCATGCAAACCGATTTTGTGGGGCATACCGGCGGCGACAAGTTCACGCTCATTGTTCGCTCCAATCACGTCGAAAAGATCATGGAGATCGCGCAACGCCTCTTCGCTGAAACCACAGCCGACTTCTACACTCCATCCGACCGCCAGCAAGGTTACTTGATAGTCATAAACCGGCAGGGTATTGTCACCCAGGCCAAGCTTTGCACGCTCCGCTTCGACATAGTGGGCGGCGACGACCAGTAGGCAGCGGATTCACGTTTCCAGGCAAATGCGATAGCTGTGCAAAAGCCCCTCTAGCCAGAACGCTCGTGCTATAATGAGCTAACCAAAAGCTCGGAGGGACGAAATGAACACAGCCGACGGATCGCTCCCGCAAGAACTGATTGATGCATTTGTGGGAGTATGTCATGGCGACTTTGAGCGTGTCAAAGCGATGCTTGCTGAGTACCCCCGCCTGGTCAACAGTGTGGCTACCTGGGGCGAGACTCCCATAGAGGCCGCTGCACAGACCTCCAACCGCGAGATCTGCGATCTCCTTCTAAGCAACGGCGCACCCCTCGAAATCTGTACCGCGGCGGCGCTCGGTATGAACGATAAAGTGCGGGAAATGCTCGATGCGGACCCCGCTCTCAAGAACGCACAGGGCGCGCACGGCATCCCGGTCATGTATTACCCGGCGATCACAGGCAATACCGAACTGGCAGAACTCCTCTTCAGCCGGGGCGCGAACCTGGACGCCGGAGCTGGTGGGAATACGGCCCTGCACGGCGCGGCCATGACCGATCAAACACAAATGGCCGAATGGCTACTGGCTCACGGCGCGGACCCCATGCTCACCGACTACGAGGGAAAAACCGCTCTACAACGCGCCCAGGAATACGCCAGCCAGGGGGTCGTCAACGCCCTCGAAACTTATGCCGCTAAGTGACACAACAAACTACCTCGATGTTCCTGGTTCGCTTTGGCGGCGGATGTGGAAAACCCGGCAATTCGCGCCTTGACACACCTCGGCGCTACCAGTATACTGCGGTTGTTCGGTGAGCAGACATTCGCAAGAGTAGAAGCTTTCGAACATTAGCAGAAACCCGGATGGTCGTTCGCGATTGTCTGGGTTTTCTGCTTAAGTGCTTCCTATTTCACCACCGGGGTCTCTATCGTCACCTCTTTGTTGTAGTCCTTGATACTGATTGTGCGCGCGATATCGGCAGGCTCATCTGACAGCACGGGCCCCTGCAATTGAACCTTGCGCAGCAGGAAATCGCTCGCGCCTATCCAGACGGTAGTAGAAAGATCGCCGGTGGCCGTAACCTCGGCGCTCAACGATTTCAGCGCCTGCGTGGGCACGCTCCCCTTCAGGCGGTAAGTGTCAGTGCCGTCAATCTTCTCGGTGCCATCGCTTGCCAACCCCTTGATGTTCCCCAGGATATCGGCCATCCCCTTCGATGGGTCGAAGAACTCGGCCATATTAAGCTCGCTCGGCATAGGTCCCCATCTGCCCGACGCCGGGTCGGTCCAGTACTGGCTCTGGCCGTCAACCAGCACGTTGATCTTCACAGGGATGCCGCTGTAGGTGGCGCTCACACTTCCCGAAAGCTTATCGGGCTTCAAGACATCACCATCCACCCCTGTAATGAATATGCCGGGCGGGGCCTTCTGTATCTTGCTCGTTTCCAGGGTGAAATGGAACGAATTGGCCGCGTTGATGGCGGGCACAGCCTTCCCGATAATCTGGTCCGGCGGCAGGTTGTCAGGTCCCCCGCAGGCCGCCAGTGCTGTAACCACGCCAAGCGCCACCACCACGACCCCAACCCTTGCCTTCCACCTGTGCAGGCTCATATTCCCTCCCTTGATCTGATCTCTCACTTCGACAACTTAATCATATCACACGCTTTGTGGAAACACACCCTGCCGCTATTGCACCATGCTATATTTGATACCCCGGCAACGCCGGATACAACCAAACACAAAAATGACTGCTGAACAATGAGTAAGCAGCAAGAAGTGCTCCCTGCGTAGCAGCACGCAGCAAAGGCGCAAAACGAAGGTGGTACACAATGTCTGAACCTATCGCTACACTGGAAGAGGCCCCCTCCACAGGCGAGTACCTCGATGAATATGAAATGCCCACGAACCGGCTTGGAAGCGGTACGCTCACCAAAACCAGGCCAAAACCAGCCTTCGGTATCGAGGACTGGGATATGGTTCCTGATGCCGATTGGCTCCTGCGCCTGACCGGGAGCCTTCGCACCGCCGAACTGGACGATGACGACCCCCAGACATCGCTGGACCACCGCTCCCGGTTTACCTCCGCATCCCCACGGGCAAGATCGGGCATGTTCTCTCATACGTCCGCTGTCAGGATCGTACCGACCAGGGGCGCGCGCTTCACAACGGGCCTCAGACGCACTTTCCTGATGGTACTGCTGGCGGTTCTCGGCACCGGCCTGCTGGCTGGAGCAGGCTATTTGCTTGCCGAAACCTCCTGGCTCTCCAATCTCTTCTCGCCCGCACCCACTGTAGTGACCCCGCCAGCTCAGACGCCTGGCGATTCGCAGCCGCAGCAGGAAGTTGTGCAGCCTCAAGCACCCTTACCTGAGATCAGGGACTCGCGCCCGCCGATCACACAGCCCGCCGGGAGCGCCCAAACACAGGAAACCGGCCCCGCCGTTCCAGCCGACATTGAAGAGTCCGCGCTGGCGGGTACGGATGCGCTGGTGCTTCGAGAGCGAGGCATGGAGGCTTACAAGGCCGGAGACTACGAAGGGGCTGTCACACTGCTTGAACAATCGGTCGTCCTCAACAAGGACGATCCAATGGCGCAATACCAACTCGGCATGGCCTACATGTCAATCACAGGGCGCGATCACGCCATGGATGACGCGGAACTGGCTTTCCGCACGGCTACCTCCCTCCAGCCCGACTGGGCAGCGGCTTACCAGATGCTGGCCGAGACCTTCTTGAGGCGCGGCTTCTACAATGAAGCTATCTCGCCGGCCGAGCAGGCTACCAATCTCGACCCAACTATGGCCGAAGCGTGGCTCACCCTCGGCAGGGCCTACACCGGGGCAGGAATGGAAAGCGAAGCTACCCAGGCTTACGCCGAAGCTGCTCGCTATGCCCCAGACCCAACCCAACCCTGAGCCGGTCAGATATCTATTCCCAACTTATGGTATAATATCGGGCTTTTGATCTGGCCATATAGTGGCCTTCACATCTTCTTAAGCCTGATACACCATATGATTGGTCCCGTCGTCAAGAATCTAAGGTTGGATCGCGGCCTCAGCCAGGAGGGGTTGGCAAACCTTGCCAACGTTAGCAGCGGCTACCTATCCAAGCTCGAACGCGGCCTCTATAAAGAGCCATCTTACGAAGTATTGAGCCGCATAGCAGGCGCGCTCCAGGTCCCTACTGCTCAACTCTACCAGGAGGCAGGCATGGAGCACCTCCTGGCCGAGGCCGACCCCAGTTTCGAGCCTGTGGTGCAGGAGTTCGCGCCGACGCTGGCCGGGCTACCCAAGCGCGACCGCGCAATTATCCTTACCGAGATCCGCCGAGTCTTCCTGGAAGAAGGAGAGGCGGGTAAAAAGAACGCCTCACCGGGGAACGCCACCAAATGAGCACCCTCAACGACGACCTGATGGATACCATCGAGTTCCTGGTCAACCGGCACAGGCTGCACACCCGCCTGCCGGTGGAACTGGGCCCCCTGCTCGACCGCTTCGAGCTACGCAAGCACAACTTCACCCCCATGACAATGGGCTTCGCCCTGGTGCGCCCCAAGAGCATCCACATCGGCATAAATAAGAACCTGAGGGTCGATGAGCAGCGCATGGCAATAGCCCATGAAGTTGGGCACATTGTCGCCAACCAACCGGGCCAACTTTTCGTATGCCGTACCAGCGATTGGTCAAAAGAGAAGGACGAGCGCGAGGCCCACTTGATAGCTGCCTGTCTCCTGGTCCCCTTGCGGGTGGTCGCCGAAAACTATTACCCGGGCTCCATCGACCAGCTTGCGCGCGCTCTCAAAGTGCCCGCCAACCTGGTGGAGCTACGATGGTCCTTCGCCCGCGTCCACGGCGATATCTGAGATCAACAGGCTTTATCGCGGTGAGATACACAAAAGTCCTAGCCTATATCACACGCCCCGGTAGAAACGGCAGACCTGAGCTTCTGGTGTTCGACCATCGCTACTACCCTGATGCAGGCACCCAGGTCCCGGCTGGCACGGTGGAAGAAGGCGAGCGCATAGAGGATGCGCTGCACCGCGAGATCATGGAAGAAACAGGTTTAGGTAGTTGCGCTGTCCTGGCGAAACTTGCCGTCCACGATTGGGAGAACCCCGACACTCATAATATTCACGAGCGGCACATCTACCACCTGGCAGCCCCCGAAGGCACTCACGATAATTGGACGTGGATTGAGACCGACGGCGGCAAGGTGTTGGAACATGAGGGATATGTCTTCCTGTTTCGCTGGCTTCCCCTCGATGGTGAGATCGACCTGGCAGGCAACCAGGGCGACTGCCTCCACCTCATCCGCTAAGAATCGACATTCGGACTATCCCCTATAGCCCTCACCACGGTGGCGGCAAATACATGCTCGGTCCCCTTCGCCATCAGCGCGAAGGCACATTCGGATAGCGCTGCACCCGTAGTGCAAACGTCATCAACCAGGAGCACGCTCAATGGTGCGGCCTCACCCGCCCATTGAAAGGCATCGCGCACATTCTCCGCCCGCCCCTCCGCATCCAATCCTACCTGGGAGCGCATCGCCTTCACGCGTACAAGCTCCTCGCGCAACTGCCAACAGGTAATCCGGCAAAGCTCTCGCGCTAATAACTCGGCCTGGTTGTACCCTCGCAAGCGCTTCTTCGACGGGTGCAAAGGCACAGGAACCACTACGGGAGGCGCATCGTCGTCGGCCACCCATCGCTCGTCCAATGCCAGCGCCTCGGCCATCATGGCGGCGAGCGGCCTGGCGAGGGGGCTATCGCTTTCGTACTTCAACCGGTGGATCGCCTGGCGCAATGGCCCGCCAAATACCCCGCCGCAAATCAACGCCTCGATCCGCTCGACCTCAGCCCAACCTGCGGGCACTGGCACAGTGGCAGCGGCGCAATCGGCGCACAGCAGCATACCCCGCCTGTTACATCCTGCACAGCGCGGTGGGTAGATTATGTCAAGCAGGAAGCCCCAGGCTCGCGGAAGCAGCGCCTCCTTCAACCTCATCCCCCGATATGAGACATCTCCACTTTGGGCTTGTGTGCGGTCTCGACGGTCCTGATCTCCGAATAGCGGTCCTGCCGCTTGCGCCAGATTGTCGCTACCTTCTCAGATATCTCCTCGTCGCTCTGGCCACCCCGCAACATCCCCCGAAGGTCGTGCCCAAACGCCCCAAACAAGCATGAATAAAGCAAACCCTCGGACGAAAGTCGCGCCCGCGTGCAATCGCCGCAGAACGGCTGCGTCACCGACGAGATAATCCCGATCTCACCTTCGCCGTCCTTGTACCTGTATCGCTTCGCCACTTCGCCCCGGTAATTGGCGTCGATAGGCTCAATGGGCAACTCGGTATTGACCATCCGCACGATCTCGGCGGCCCCAACCACATCATCGAGCCGCCAGCCGTTGGTGGCTCCCACATCCATGTACTCAATGAACCGCAGAATAATGCCCATATCCTTGAAATGCCGCGCCATCGGCAAGACCGAGTCCTCGTTCACTCCGCGCTTCACCACCATATTGACCTTGATCGGCCACAATCCAACCGCCCGCGCCTCTTCGATGCCCTCAAGCACCCTCTCGACGGGGAAATCAACGTCGTTCATACCCATGAATACATCGTTATCGAGCGAATCGAGGCTGACTGTCACCCGCTGCAAACCTGCATCCTTAAGGGCACGCGCCTTGCGCGCCAGCAAGGCGCCATTTGTGGTGAGGGTGAGGTCCTTCAAGCCGGGCAGCGGTGCGAGCATAGCTATCAGCCGCTCGATATCCCGGCGTACCAGCGGCTCGCCCCCGGTGATCCTCAGTTTCTCCACTCCCAACCCCATAAATATGCCCGCCAGCCGCGTGATCTCCTCGAAACTGAGCAGCGCCGAAGCCGGGAGGAACTTGAAATCCCGCCCAAATACCTCCTTAGGCATACAGTAGGTGCAGCGAAAATTGCACCTGTCTGTCACAGAGATTCGGAGGTCATGTAAGCGCCGGTTGAGCAGGTCGGTAGGTCCATCATGCATAACACAATTATACCATCTGAACACCAACTCAGTCCCAATTTTCGCGGGCCGCCATTGCAATCCCCAGCATATTTGTTCTCTGCTATAATGAAGACCACTTGACGTGGTACGCTTGTTGCTAAATAAAACGTCACTCGAATCCCCTCCGACTACCGACTACCAACAACAAATAACCAATGAAAGACATCCTCCAGGGCAAGTGGCTCAAACACCCTCTGCACCCCATAATGGCGCACATCCCCACTGCGCTTTGGCCCGCCGCGCTTCTGTTCGACATCCTCGCAGCGTTCGGTGTCGGCGGCAACGCGATGGTGCAGACCGCTTTTTACTGCATCGCCTTTGGCCTAATCGCCGCCTTCGGTGCTATCCCCGCCGGGCTTGCCGATTGGTGGGACATCAAGCCGGGCAAGCCCGCACGCACCATCGGTATCTACCACCTGTCGATCAACGTGACGATAACGGTCCTCCAGATTATCAGTCTCCTCCTGAGGGTTGGCGACCTCACCACCGCTACCACTGTTCCAACCCTGTCGCTTGTGCTCTCCGTCATTGTCACCCTCGCACTTTTTGTGTCGGGCTACCTGGGTGGGCGTATGGTATATGACCAGGGGATCAGCATAGCGCGGCTGTCCAAGGGCGAGTGGCGCGAGCGTGCCGAGCGCGCAGGCTCAGCCGTCCCCAAGAAGGAGGGAGCCGAGGGATGATCCTGAAGGATTTTCTGCAAGGCAAGCCCCTGGGACATCCCCTCCACCCGCTGCTGGTGCACTTCCCCGTGGGCCTACTGGTGATCAGCCTCCTGTTCGACCTCTCCATATTCCTCGGCCCAGGCAACACCGCCATACGCGGGGCCTTCTACACCATGCTCGCGGGTTTCGTGATGGGCGTCCTCGCTGCCATCCCAGGCCTCTTTGATTGGGCCGACATCCGACCCGATCACGTCGCCAAAAAGCCCGCCACTACCCACATGTGGCTGAACCTCGCCCTGCTCGCCATTGTTGCGATCAACATCGCCACCCGCATCCCCGCCCTCGAAGACAGCACAACACCCGTAGCCTCTTTGATCCTGTCACTGGCAGGAGCTGGCATTATAAGCATCTCAGGCTACCTGGGAGGCAAGATCGTCTACGATGATGGCATAGCTGTAGGCAGGCACAGGCGTCATGCATCCAGCCCACCCGCCACGCTAAAGCTGACCGAGAAGAACGGTGCAAAGCCAGGCCAGTACGTAGAAATATTCACCGAGGATAAACTGGGAGAAGGCGAAACAATCCGACTGGAGCTTCTAGGCAACATCATGACCCTGGCAAGGGTCAACGGTGAGTTTTGCGCCTTCCAGGAGTTCTGCTCCCACCGCTTCGGCCCGCTTTCAGAGGGGAGTTTCGAGGGCAATCAGGTGCGCTGCCCCTGGCACAACTCCTGTTTCGACGTGCATACAGGCAAAGTAACCAAAGGCCCGGCCAAGCTAGACATCAAGACCTATGAAGTCCGAGTAAACGAAGGCAAAATCGAGGTCCGAGTTCCCAACACCCCCGCCGAAGGAGACTAGCAAGTTCATGGTAGCCGGTAGCCGGTAGCCGGATCTTCAGGCTAAATACTCGCTACTCGTCACTCGCTACTCGTCACTCGCTACTCGTCAAATCAGCTTATGATCCACCGCGAACCGCACAGCCGCCGTGCGCGAATTAACCCCTAGCTTGCTGTAGATCGACCTCAGGTGCACGTTCACCGTCAGCGGGCTTATTATCAACCTCTCGGCCACCTGGTTGCTGGTCAGCCCGAACGACACGCACCTGAGCACCTCGACCTCGCGCTCAGTGAGACCCGCCGGATAAGGTGTATGCGATGCTGCTGTGCCCTGCACAACTGATGGGGGTGCGGGTGCTGAGGGCGCTGTCGTGCTCTCGGGTATATACAACGGCTCGGCGTCCGACGCGTTGAGCGCCTGTTCCGGCGACATTGCCCTACCTTCCACCCACACGCCTTCGAAGATGCGCTCGCCCAGGGCGGCGTGCAGGCGCGCAATCTCCCGGTTGTAACCCTCGATATCGGCGGGTGTGCGCGGTGTGCCCGTAGCTTCGCGCAGTGTATCTACGGCCCCCAGCAATCTACCTGCGCGACGCGGCTGTTCTTCCGACAGCGCCACCCCCGCCAGACCCTCGAGTGTATCGACCATCCCGCTCTCGTCGCCAAGCGCCAATCGCAACGCGATGCTGCTCTCAAGAAGCGATTTGGCGCGGGCCACGTTCCCCCGGGCCAGCACCGCACGCCCCAGGTTGTTCAGCGAAATGGCGATCCCGGCCTTGTCACCAAGCTCCTGCCGCATTTTGAGCAACTCTTCGTGTAGCTCCACCGCGCGTTCGAGGTTGCCCCTGTACACCTCCAGGCCGCCCATATTGGTCAGCGAGATAGCCACCCCCCATTTGTCGCCCAGTTCGCGGCGTATCTCCAGCGCCTGCTCCTGGTAGGTCATCGCCTTGTCATATTCGCGCGTATTGATATAGAGGCTGCCCAGGTTGCTGAGCGACGATGCCATCCCCCACTTGTCGTCCAGTTCCCGCCTGATTTCAAGGGCTTCCTGGTGCAATGCCGCTGCGTGCTCATAGTCGGCCTGCGATACGGCCACCGCACCCAGGTTGTTGAGGGAAGCGGCCACCGCCATAGGGTCGCCCATCTCGCGCCGCAAAGCCATGCTCTTCTCAAAGAAGTCGCGTGCTACCTCAAGCTCGCCCTGCGAGTAAGCAAGCACTCCCGCGCCATTGAGGGCCATCGCTCGCGCCGCGATAGGCAGCGCTGGATCATCCGCAGGTACTCGCGACAACCACCTGCGCCCCTCGCTCAAATACCCGCGCATGAGCCAGAACCGCCACAGCCCTCCGGCCAGCCGCAAAGCGCCCTCGGCGTCGCGCACCCTCGAAATGTCTGCCCCTTCCCCAACCAACATCCACGCCAGGGCTGCCCTGATATTATCGTGCTCGGCCTCCAGGCGTTGGAGCCATTCTGCCTGCTCTCCGCCTGTCAGTTTCACATCGGCGGTCTCGGCCAGTTTCAGGAAATAGCCAGCATGCTTTCGATGCGCCTCTTCGCTCTCCCCTTCCGCCTCCAATTTCCCTGCTGCATATTCGCGCACCGTTTCCAGCATTAGATAGCGCGGTTCCGCCCCATCTCCCCCCGCTCTCCGCAAGAGGCTGGCGTCGAGCAAGCTCTCAATCTGCGCGAACGGTTCCTCGCCTGATGGGCACACCTGCCCCGCTGCCTCCAGCGTGCAGCCACCTATGAACACCGCTAAATGCCTGAACACTTCCTTTTCTACGTCGCCAAGCAGGCCATAGCTCCACTCCATAGTAGAGCGAAGTGTCCGCTGGCGTGCAGGGAGGTCGCGTGGTCCGCCCACCAGGATAGGCAACCTCTTGTCCAGGCGAGCAAGCAGCGCCTGGGGGGTGAGGCTCTTTATGTGGGCCGCTGCAAGCTCAATCGCCAGGGGAAGCCCATCCAGCCTGGCGCAAACCTCGGAGATCGCGGGGGCGTTTTCTTGCGTTAGTGCAAAATCGTGCTGCACCGCACGCGCCCTCTTGACGAACAGCGCCACCGAAGGCACGGTCTCAAGCACAAGGAACAGAGCGCCCACCGAATCGGCGGCTCGAAACTCGTGGCTCGGTACTTCCAGCGGCTGCACATCGTACTCGTGCTCTCCGCTCACCTTGAGGGTGGCCCGGCTGGTGACCAACAACTTAAGACCGGGGCATTCGCGTAGCATCTCCACCAGGGTTGGCCCCGCATCTACCACCTGCTCGAAGTTATCCAGCACAAGCAGCGTATACCCAACTGAAAGCCGCTCGGCCAATTCTGTTAGCAGGGGAAGATCGCCGCCCTCGCGCAGCTTCACCGTCTCGGCGATGGCCTGCAACACCAGGTTCGGGTCGCTAACCGGCGCAAGGTTCACGAAGAAGACCCCGCCCTCGAAGTCCCACAGTACGTCCGCCGCCACCTGCAAGGCAAGCCGCGTCTTGCCAACACCGCCTGGCCCTGTCAGGGTTACGAGGCGCACATCAGTGCGCTGAAGCAGGGCACGCACCCCCTGCACATCCCGCTCGCGCCCCAGCAGCGTGGTGATCTGCGCTGGCAGGTTATTGGGAGGCGGCTCTTGCCGCTCGACTTCCAGGTCTGTGATTACTTCAGCCGGATCGCCCTCTGTCATCCTCGCCCTCGACCAGGATCGACCCGCATCCTGCTGTGAGTAAGTCGAGCATTACTCCGGTGAGCGCACCGCACAAAGGCGTCCACATGTGCGCTCCACCGGAGCAAACTCGATTGGAGAGAGTCTAACCCATCAATACATACGAACAGTATGCCAAAGGCGATTTATTATACCACCGTCCGCCCTCAAGAATGTGTGAACACCTTTTCTCCGTTCACATAGACACTCTCAGGACGTTGGTAAATATCCAGCGGGTCGCCCGACCAGATCACCACGTCGCCATCCTTACCGGGCGCGAGGCTACCGATCCTGTCGGCTGCCCCCATAATCTCGGCTGGGTTGAGCGTAACCAGCCGCAGAGCCGTCTCTCGCGGCAACCCCTCTTTCACGGCCATAATAAGTGACAGGGGCAAATACTGTATGCCCACCACCCAGTGATCTGTGGTAAGCGCGACCTTCACGCCCGCCTTCACCAGAATGCCGGGTGTAGCCAGCGTCCTGCCCCGCAATTCGACCTTATACTTGGTCGAAAGGTTCGGACCGACCACCGCCGGGATGTCGCGCTTAACAAGCTCATCGGCAAGCAGGTGCGCCTCCGTTGCGTGGTCAAGCACCATATTAAAGCCGAACTCGTCCCTGATTCGGAACGCGGTCAGGATGTCGTCCGAACGATGTGCGTGCCATCTGATAGGGATCTCCTTGCGCAGCACCATAGCGATATTTTCCATCTTCAAATCGCGCTCGAAGGGCTTCGATGGGTCGTTCTGGACCCGTGAGGCTTCCTCTTTCGCTATGTAGTTCTGTGCACGCACAAGGTTCTCGCGCATGAGACCGGCCACCCCCATCCTGGTGGAAGGCATCTTCCTCTGGTCGCCGTAGCTCCGTTTCGGGTTCTCGCCCATGGCCGCCTTTAAACCCGTAGGATGCCTCACAACCATTTCATCGATCCGCGTGCCGTGTGTCTTAAGCAGCACCGCCAGCCCGCCGATCACGTTGCCGCTCCCCGGCATCACATTTACCGCCGTAATTCCTCCCGACAGGGCATCGGCGAAGGCAAGATCGCCCGGATAAGTGGCGTCAATAGCGCGCACCTGCGGTGTTACCGGGTCTGTGCCTTCGTTAGTATCGGCCCCTTCGCGTCCCACGCCAAGCTCGCCTATGCCCACGTGGGTGTGCGCGTCTATGAAGCCCGGCGTCACTACTTTGCCCTCGGCTGACACCACCAGCGCGTCCGGTGGCACCTCTATCGAGTCCTCGGACCCCACCGCAGTAATCTTACCATCGTCTCCGATCAACACCGTCCCGCGCTCCCACACTACGTCGTCCCCGCCTTCTCCAGGCTCCATTGTTAGCACGCGTCCGCCCTTGATCGCAATTGTCATTGGGAAATCTCCTTTCGCATATATTATCCAGCTAACCTGTTGTAACACTCCATTAGACATATGTCAAAGGGATAAGCGGATGGGTCCTATCCACCAAATACGCATTCTACGCTACCACAAGATACGATTTATTACGTACCTCAACTGTTGACTTATGTCTACCCGATCCGCTATCCTCACTACGCGGTTTGAGGCTTCTGTTATGCTTATGGCCGTTTCGGGGATATGTTCACCCACCTCTACGGGTGGCAATTATTCACTGTACCCCCTTCTATGGGTGTACATAACAATCTAGTTTGGAGGCGCAATTTGGGATTGATCGCACGGGTAAGGAGGACCATAGGAGCAGCAGCTTTACTTCTTCTACTTCTTGTAGGCTTCATGGCAGCCACACCCCTGCACACCTACGCGGCCACACCGGTCGTAGTGGGGGGGACGGCTAAAGTGACCAACACCGACGGCGACAATATTCGCGTAAGGGCAGGCGCGAGCACTCAGTATAATAAGATCGGCGTAGTCCAGGAAGGCGATATCGTCTCGGTGCTGGATGGGCCGGTTATAGATAGCGTAAACATCAAATGGTTCAAAATTAACGAAAACGATCTCACTGGCTGGATGATGGCCGAGTTCCTGGTGGGCAAAGATATTCCCGCTGGGGCGCAACCGCCCGCTCAGACCCAGTCCCAGGAACCGGCAGGTCCCACGCTTGAGGGCTTCGCCCGCGTAGCCAACTCCGACGGCGACCCGGTGCGCATTCGCACCGATCCAAGCCGCGACGGCAGCATCATCTCCAAGTTCGCGGAAGGCACGACGGTAGCGGTCAAGGATGGCCCGGTAGTGGACGCCGAAGATATCACCTGGTACAACATTTCCGCGGATGGAATCACCGGCTGGATGATGGCTCAGTATCTGGTCCAGGCCGATGCACCCCCTTCAGACCCTGCCCAGGCTGAATCTGCCAACGAGACTATGGCCCCGCCTGAACCGGCAAGCCCACCTGCCGCCGCTGAGCCGGCTTCGGCCCCTTCAAGCCTCGGCCAACAGGCGGTCAATATAGCCATGAAGTACCTGGGCTACCGCTACGTTTACGGTGGCACATCCCCCAGCGGCTTTGATTGCAGCGGGTTCGTCTATTACATCTATCACAGGACGCTTGGCGTTCCGGTTTCCCGCGATATGTACACCCAGTACAACAGTGGCATACATGTCAGCCGCAGCAATCTGCAACCAGGCGACATGATCTTCTTCCAGAACACATACAAGCGCGGCCTGTCGCACGCCGCCATCTACATTGGCAACGGCAAGTTCATCCACGCCGAGAACGAATCAACCGGCGTCACAATCAGTTCGCTCTCCACATCGTACTGGAGCAGCCGCTGGTACGGAGCCACCAGGCCAGGCAGATAGCATACAACCCACCCCCGAATCGAGAAAAGGCATCCTGCATTGAGGATGCCTTTTCCCGTCAATTCAACCTGTTGCTTACTTCGTACCGCTCATGTTCATGCCATCAGGCAATACGCAATACGCAATACGCAAAACACACTATCCACTACGCGTATTCGTCCGCGACGATATGCCCGTCCTGCACCCTTATGATCCTGCGCGCATTTGTGGCAAGCAGGCGGTCATGCGTCACGAACACCACTGACTTACCTTGAGTACTCAGCTCCAAAAGAAGTCCCATGACGTGCTCGCCTGTGGCTGTGTCGAGGTTGCCAGTCGGCTCGTCTGCGATAATGATCGGTGGGTCGTTCGCCAGCGCCCTTGCGATAGCCACCCTTTGCTGTTCCCCACCCGAAAGCTCGCTCGGCAAATGGTCTGCCCGAGCCCGCAACCCCACACGCGCCAGTAGGGCAAGCGCTCGCTCACGCCGCTTGCTCCCGTAAGTATTCAGGAAATCCATCGGCAAGATCACATTCTCCAGGGCCGTCAGCGTCGGTAGTAGCTGAAAGAACTGAAACACGATCCCGACGTTGGCCCCGCGCCATTGCGCCAATTCATTCTCGTTCATCAGGTGGAGCGGCCTTCCCGCCATCAGCACCTGCCCCTGTGTTGGGCGGTCGATCCCCGTTATCATGTTAAGAATGGTCGACTTACCGCTCCCCGACGGCCCCACAATCGCCGTGAACTCTCCCGCGTACAAAGTGAGGTTCACTCCCCGCAGGGCCACATACTCCCGGTTCCCCATCGGATAAGCCTTCACCACATTCAACAACCTTCCAACCGGCACCTTGCCCGGAACATCTCCCGGCATCGAAGGAACGGTCCCGTTCCTTTGCGCTAGTGTTGCCATTCGCTCCTACACTCTACTTGGCATGAACGAAAAGATGGCGCGCGTTCCCGTTCCATCCTCTCGAGGTTTGATCTCAAAGGTGCCGCGCAAGTCACTCACCACCAGCGTGTTAACAATATTCATTCCCAGTTGCCCGTCCTTGCGCGCATCGAAGCCATCCGGCAGCCCAACCCCGTCGTCCTCCACCTCAATAGTAATCACAGATGACGACCGCCTCGTGTCACTCGTTTCGGCGTTGGCTCTTCCCTCTTGCTTCACCCGTATATTGAGCGTTCCGCGGTCCTTGTTGGCAAACCCATGCATCAAGGCGTTCGAGATTAGCTCGTTCAACAACAAAGCCAGAATGGTGGCATCATGCGATCCAACCCTCACCTGCCCCGCATTACCGGGATCGATATTCAGATCGAGCTTGAACCCTGGCTTGAGCAACGTCGAGACCACTCCATCGGCCACCCTCCGCGCCAGGTCATGGATACTGATCGAATCGATCTCCGAGTCACCGTTCACCATCAGGTCATGCACCACCGCTATACTCTGCACACGCGAAATACTCTCGCGCACCGCCACCGCCCCCTCGCTCTCGCCTCGCATTCTGCGCAATTGCATAGACAGCAGCCCGGCCACCGTTTGCAGGTTGTTTCGCACCCGGTGATTCATCTCTTGCAGCATGGCCGACTTAACCTGAAGCCCCCTGAGGGCACCATCATATAGCCGTGAGTTCTCCAGCGCGATAGCCGCCTCACGCGCAAAGGCGGCCAGCAGCCGCACTTGATCGTCCGTCAGGGTCTTCTCTGTGCGATTGTAGAGGCAAATACCGCCCATGATCCCCCTGGGCGCGACCAGCGGCACGCAATAGAGCCATGCATAATCTTCCCCCACAAAGGGCAGCGCCTGCCCGGCATCGGCGTTGGGTGGGAGCAGGGTCGGTATGCCCTTGGTAATCGCTTCTGCTATCTCGCTCCCTTCGATAGGCAAACTGGTATGCAGGTCGGCGCGCCACTGGTGGATACTGTGGTCAGGGTCGCGCAGGTCGTACTGCGCCACCAGTTCCAGCAAGCCCTCCTCCTTGTGCAGTTCGTAGATGGCGGTGGCATCTGCCTTCACAAGTTGCGCCGATTGGTGAGCGATCAGCGCCAGCACCTCGGTGAGGTTCAGCGTGGACGCTATATGCGCCGACACCCCCTGCAAAGTCGATAGCTCCGTTACCTTTTGCCGAAGCGCGCTGTCTGTCTGCTCGTACAGCCTGGCATTCTCGATAGCGATCGCGATCTCTCCTGCCACCGTTTCGAGGAACTTGATTTCAGTCTCGCTGAAGTCGCGCGGCTCAACCGTGTGCAGATCGATCACACCCACCAGTTTCTCTTTAGTGAACAGCACAATCGGCACTGCCAGGATCGAAGCGGTATTCTCTTCCTCTGACAGCGGCACGTACTTAAAGTGCGGGTTAGTCCACGCATCACGCGCCGACACCGGCTTGCCCATCAAGGCCGCCCACCCCGTCACCCCTTCGCCCGGCCTGAGCTGTATTTTGCCCACACCCCGGTGATTGAGGCCGTTGGTCGCGGTCAGCACAAGCTGGTCCCATTCCTGTTCGTAGAGAAAGATCGAGCAGATATCGGCGTGCGTAACCTCCACTACCGCCTGCACGATTTCGTTCAACATATCGGTCAGCTTTAGCGACGAGTTGGCCGCGCTGATGATCCTGTGAAGGGCTGTGAGGTCCGCCATCCGGTCCTGGGCCGCTTCAATCGCCCTGGCCGCTGCCAGTTCGCCACTCTTCACCTCCAGGTAGCCTCGCATCGCCGCGCCAAGCAATTTCGACTCCAAAGCCTGGGATAACGGCTGTTCGATTTCAAGTTCCCGCAGCAAGGCAAGGATCCTCTCCGCCAGCGCGTCCTCGTCCGCGCCTTCCTGCGCGACAGCACGGCCCTCAACTCGCGCCCAGTCCTCAAGGTGCGCCACGTTCCCCGTCGCCTGAAACTCATCAAAAGCCCTGGGCAATGAAGTCGCAACTAGCCCTACACTATTTTCAATTGAAGTATCTGCACTCATAGTCTTTTCATGTATTGTAGCCAGTGTCGCGTAACGCTGAACCCCGACCGTAATGCCAACCTGTGCGCCGCCACCTGGTCGCTCGCTGTGCTCAATTCCACAAGTCCAACATCCTCCGCCCTGAGGTATTGCAAGGCGGTAGTCAGCAAGGCGCGCCCCAGCCCCATACGCCGCAACGACGGCTCAAGCCGTATCTCGTGCAGGTAGCCCCTGCCTGTGCCGGCCCCGCTCGCCCTGATTACTCCCACAATTCTGTCACCGCGATCCACCAGGAATAAGACACCCATCGGGTCCCAACCCTCGCCCCCTGTCATGCTCTCCATTTCCTCAGGCGTTATCAGCGAGTAGTTAGCGTCATACGAACCGAGCCTGTTAGTGGTTTCGCGGTACAGATCGGCCCCATCACCCATTTCGGCCAGCGACCGGATAGTATACCCCGGCGGCAAGGAAAGTTCTGAGATACCCTCCAACCCGTAACGGCTCAGTCGCATCGATTGGCCCACAATCGTGAATCCATGCCCCAACAGGAACGCGCTTGAGCCTTTATCCTCGCCCGCGATGGTCGTCTCAAGCACACGATGACCCCGCCCCGCCGCCGCCTGCTCTAAATGCGAAAGCAGTCGCGATCCCAACCCATGTCGTCTGTGATCCGGTACCACATACATATCAAAGTTGCCCGGTGGCCTGTCGGGGAAGAGCCAGCGCGGGTAAACCACAGCCGACGCCACGGGTTCGTCGCCCAGGAAGATCAGCCAGCTATTCCCCTCCAATCCGAACCCGGTGCGATCATAGAACCGCTCCATCTCGCGGCCATCCCACTCCTGAAAGTCTTCCGGCAGCGACACAGCGCGCAACGTCTCGTTTCTGGTCTGCGCCAGCGAGTCCAGGTCGCTCGCCGTACCATCAAAGGGGCGCAACTGCAATTGGCGCGGGTCTTCCCCACGTTCCCAGGCTCGGCCTACCTTCAAAAGCATCTTCCTCTCTGAAGCTGATTGACTGACACCAATAACATATTATACCATCGCACGTCCGGCAAACCCGTCGCGCCTGTGTGCCGCCAAGTCCGGGCTGGAACTGACACCTAAAGAGGTGACAGGTTATTAAGCTCCCTTTGCAATAAGATTGATCTTGTGGAAGATATGCCCAGGCGGATGGACCTATCAAGACCGCACGAGTCAACAGGAGGCAAAATGCGATGGCAACTATGATGGAATATCGAATCGTTATATTGTTCGGTGGTGGAGATGCCGGTGGAATCATCATCACACCCCACGGTATAAAGCGTATCCCTCCCTGGAATCCCCTGATAACTGCCACTCTGAAGGGACTACAACACCTGATGCACGCTGACGTTAGCATTGACGATCGGGAGATCAGCAACGAGATCAGTGGCGTGGCCGCCAGGCTGAATGACAGAATAGTGGGCTGGGTAGACAACGAAGTTGGCAGCGCTACATCTATCGTTTTCCTTGACGGCGACGACGGCTTCGTCTGCGGTAGCACAGGTAAACCACCAATCCCCATCCCAAGACCTCACGCAATGTAATTAGAGAGATGCACGGAGGTGGACAGAGCGGGATTAGAGTCTCTGCGCTGTAACCACCTCCAGGGCGGATGCAAAGTCAGGCACGAACCCGCAATTATGGTCGCTGGAACCCTTTCCGAGAAAGTAGCTCTTGCCATTGACGCCTAGCCGGACCTGGCAATATGCCGGTCACGGTTGCCCAACCAGCTAACTTCGCATTGACGCCTGACTTTGCACCCGCCCTGTTACCACCTCCGCGCGTCTTGACACGCTACATTCGTATGCAATACAATTAAGGTCGAGTCTGCGCCCGTAGCTCAGGGGATAGAGCAACTGCCTTCTAAGCAGTGGGTCGGGGGTTCGAATCCCTCCGGGCGCGCCAGATAACGGAAGACTGGTCGCAAAGAGGCGCGCAACCTCCTGAAACGACCGGTCGTTTCACTATGTAATGAACAAATCGCACTAACCACTAGCAGCATTTGATATAATACCTCCATGCCAAAAGTAGCCATCATCATTGTCAATTACAATACACGCGATCTGCTCGCCACCTGCCTTCAATCGGTGTATGCAAATCGCACCGAGCATTCATACCATGTGATCGTAGTTGACAACGTATCCAACGATGGCAGCGCGGAGTTGGTGGCTGCCCGCTACCCCCAGGCAACCCTTATCAGGAGCAACCGCAACGGTGGTTTCGGCTACGCGAACAACCTCGGCTTGCGGTGGCTCGCGGCACAAAGGGATTTCCCGCGTGAGGGCACCGGCGGCACATCCATCCAGGCAAGTGGCCCGCCCGATGGCGCGCAACCCCGGCGCGAAGTGCCTCTATCCGGCTACTCCCCATACACATACCCATGCGACCTCGTTCTTTTCCTCAACCCCGACACCATACTGCCCAAAGATGCCATTCAAATCACGGTTGACTTCTTCGATGAGCACCCTGAGGCTGGCATAGTCGGCCCCAAAGTGGTCAAGCTCGACGGCAGCCTCGATCTGGCGTGCCGTCGCTCCTTCCCAACTCCCGTCTCCAGTCTGTTCAAGCTCACCGGCCTCAGCAGGGCCTTCCCCAGGAGCAAGATGGCCGCCCGCTACAACCTCACCTACCTCAGCGAAGATCACACCGCCGAAGTAGAACTCGGTCATGGGGGCATACATGCTGGCGCGGGCGCAGGCGCTTGCCGAGGCCGGTCTTTACGATGAGTCCTTCTTTATGTACGGCGAAGACCTCGATCTCGCCTTTCGTATCAAGGAGCGCGGCTGGCACGTCTTTTACTACCCTGCCGTCGAAGTGCTCCACCACAAAGGCGCTAGCAGCCGCAAACAGAGCGAGCGCTCGATCCGAGAATTCTATCGCGCCATGCGCATCTTTTACCAGAAGCACTACGCCCAACAGTACAATGGCCTGATTAATGCGGTGGTCAACCTGGGAATTACTATACGAGGCGCTCTAGCCCAACTCCAAAACACCCTGCGCCCCAACGAGCGAAAGCGCGTCACGTGATACGTGAAATGAAGGATGATCAGTGACGAGTGAATAAGCGGTACCCAGCACGCAGTACGCAATAGTCACGTATCACCTATCACCTATCACCTATCACCTATCACCTATCTCTACACATGGAGCATGACAGTGGTTAAGCGTTCGGAATCAGCCGAACAAGTCGAACATGTACGTACGAACGATGCACCTCCTCAGGATGGCCAACGTCCCGCCAACGGGTCCGCCAGGACCAGGGCGCGAGCGCAGAACGGGCAGCGCGCGACCCAGGCACCCGGCACCAACGGCACCTCCACCCGGTCAACATCAGCGCAGACTACTGCCGTGGCACCGGAAGTGCCTCCCACGCCCCCCTTGCCGGAGCTTGGCCCTGCCCCCCACCCACCAACCCGGTTCGGCCCGGTTGCGCTCGTGCTTGGCGAGATGCTCATTGATATAGTCGCCATCACAGCGGCGTTCGCGCTTGCTTACTGGCTCCGGTTCAGCACAGACATCACCCCCAAATTTACCGAGCCCGACAACGCAACCTACGCTACCATGCTCGGCGTGACCCTGGTGGTGATGGTTTTTACCTTCTATTTCAGCAGGCTATACAACCTCAAGCGGGGCGCATCCCGCGTTGACGAGTTCTACAAAACCGCCGCCGCCGTGTCGATGGGCACCGTGGTATCGCTGGCACTCAACTCGGTCATCCTGGGCGACGATTTCGTCTATTCGCGCCAGATTCTCCTTGTCGGTTGGCTCCTGGCAATCCTTTTCGTCACCGCAGGTCGCCTGGTTTACAGCGTAGCGGTGGGCGAGCTTCGCAAGCATGGCGTGGGACGCGCCCGCGTGCTCGTGATCGGCACAGGCCCCACAGCCTACACCGTGGCCGCCCGCCTTGAATGGCATCCCACGCTCGGCTACAAAGTCGTCGGCATGATCGAGAACACCACGCAGGAAGTCCAGCCGGGGCGCAGCATTGGCAAAGTGCCTGTGGTTGGTAATCTCTCCGATCTTGTCCAAATCATCCGCCGCGAGCGTGTTGACGAGATGATTGTGGCTCTGCAAGGAGCATCCGACATCGACCTCCGCAACATCCTCAGCCTGGTCAAAGACGAAACAGTCTCAATAAAGATCTATCCCGACGCCTTCCAACTCCTGACCCAGAACGAGGTGAGCGTGGGCGAGCTTAGCGGTCTCCCACTCCTCAGTGTGAGAGATGTGGCCCTGCGCGGCTGGAACCGCCGTGTCAAACGTGCATTCGACATTCTGTTCAGTTCGGCTGTCCTCATCATCACATCCCCCATCCTTCTGCTCATCGCCATCGCCGTAAAACTGAGCAGCCCCGGCCCTGTATTCTTCATCCAACCGCGCGTAGGCCTCGACAATCAACCTTTCCGCCTGGTCAAGTTTCGCTCGATGCGCATGGATGCCGACCCCTCAGGATGGACCACAGTCAACGACCCACGCAGGACAAAAATCGGCACCCTCATCCGGCGCTTCTCCCTGGATGAGTTGCCCCAGTTCTTCAACGTACTGATAGGCGAGATGAGCATCGTTGGCCCTCGTCCCGAACAACCTGAATATGTCAGAGAGTTCGCTGAGAAAATAGACGACTACCTGCGCCGCCACCGCGAGAAAGCAGGCATCACCGGCTGGGCGCAGGTCAACGGCTTCCGGGGCGATAGCTCAATCGAGTTGCGCACCGCCCTCGACCTCTATTACGTCGAGAATTGGTCGGTCCTGTTCGACCTGAAGATCATAGTCCGGACGATTATCACCATATTCCGGGGCAAGAACGCGTACTGATGGCGAAAGACCAAAGACAAAAGACCAAAGACCGCAAGCAATCCAGGTCCAGCGGGCCTTCGTCCTCAATCCTCCGTCCTTCGTCGCCCGATGGCCTGACCCATCTCGACGAGCACGGCAACGCCCGCATGGTGGATGTCGGCTCCAAGCCCGACACCGAGCGCATCGCCGTCGCCAGGGGCGATATCGCCCTCAGCCCCGATACCATTGCCCTGGTAAGAGAAGGGAAGGCCGCCAAAGGCGATGTGCTGGCCGTAGCCCGGGTGGCGGGTATTATGGCTGCCAAAAAGACCTCCGACTTGATCCCCCTTTGCCACCCTCTCATGCTCTCGTCCGTAAAAGTAGATTTCACCTTCCGCGACGATGCAATCGAAGTAACCGCCACCGTCAAGACCACCGGGCCAACCGGCGTCGAGATGGAGGCCCTCACCGCCGTGTCGGTAGCCTCACTCACCATCTATGATATGCTAAAGGCGGTTGAGCGCGGGGCAACAATAGGCAATATCCGCCTGGAAAGAAAGGAAGGCGGCAAGAGCGGCCTTTGGGAGCGAGGATGAGACACGAAACCAGAACACGCCTGAAACGAGACGAGATCTTCGAAGCCGCAAAACGCTTCTTCGGCGAGGGCGAAGGTGGCCTCGGCATGAAGAAGAGCGCCGAGCAGGGCAACCAGCTAGCCTTCTACGGCGACGGCCTCGTCTGGATCACCTCCTGGCCCGCC
Source organism: uncultured Chloroflexia bacterium (assembly GCA_963797095.1). Lineage (GTDB taxonomy): Bacteria > Chloroflexota > Chloroflexia > QHBQ01 > JADMIH01 > JADMIH01. The sequence continues at coordinate 472,124 of CAWCNY010000004.1, forward strand.
AGGCCGGGCGAAGAAACTCACGTAGACTTAGATGTCTCCGACCGCGAAAAAGAGGCCCGCGAGTTTATAGAGAAGGTCCTGAAAGCATCCCTCACAGTCCCACCAGAAAAGTAACCCCCACACTCGGTATCTTTTTCCTATCCCCTCCACGCGACTTCTCCCTTATTCTAACAACATAGAGGTAGAGTTCGCCTGTGCCCGGCGTATCTATCCGGGTGCAGTAGGAGGGAGTGGTCATGAAACTGAGTGCGCCTGTTTTGCGCCTCGCTTTCGCGCTGCTGGTGGTTCCTATGGTGCTGGCAGGCTGCGCCGGTGCAACTGCTTCGAAGTCGAATAGCGCGATCACCGACAAACCCCCTGCCGAGCCGAAACCGGTCGCCAGGGACTGGACGCTATATACCTTCGACAATGAAGGCTTCGCGATTTCCCTGCCACCCGGCTGGAAGGAGTTCAACCTCAGCAAAGAGAATCTCCAGGCGGTGGTAAACGACCTGGCAGCAGCCAATCCCGTCTTTGGCAGCGCCATGTCAGGCCAGATCAGTGAAATGATGTCGAAAGGCATAAAATTCTACGCCTTCGACCTCTGGTCCGCTTCTCTGCAAATGGGCTTCGCCAACAATATCAACGTGTTGAAGACCGATAGGCCGTCCAACGGCGATCTCAACGAAGCCGTCAAGCAATCCATTTCCGAGTTGAAGCAGCAGCTAGGCAACAGCCTGGACGGGCCCATCCTACCCGCCCGCCTCACCACTATCGGAGGCCAGGATCTCGCACGCATCAACTATGATGCGGTTCTCAACATGCCAAACGGCACCCCTGTCTCGATCTCCTTGGTGCAGTACATGGGCCTCACTGATAACAATCTCTATATCCTCACCTGCACAACCACCACCTCCCAGATCGATGACTACGCCCACACCTTCGAAAACATAGCGCAAGGCTTGTACTTCTTGCATTAGAGTAGCTTTATGTCCACTATCTTCCCAAAATCGGAGACCGATGTGAAGAACGTTTGGCGGGGTGCTCTTTTCATCTGAGGGCGTGGGCGTAATCGTCGATCTGGTATCGTCCCGAATGTCAGGTTCGGGTTCACAAGCTCACAATCCGGTTCTAAAACAAACAAAATTGGCGGCTTTGCCGCCAATTTTGTTTGTTTTAGAAGGCCCCTCCCAAGTTTTAGGGGGGTTGGGGTGGGGTCCTGGGGCACCACGATCCGATCTACCTGATGAACAGCGGTGCGAGCACCAGCGTGATAGTCGACAGCAGCTTGATCAGCACGTGCAGCGACGGGCCGGCCGTGTCCTTGAACGGGTCGCCCACCGTATCGCCGACCACCGCCGCCTTGTGAGCGTCTGTGCCCTTGCCCAACACGGTGTCGCCTTCCTTCAGGCCGCCCGACTCGATGAACTTCTTGGCGTTGTCCCACGCGCCTCCGCTGTTGTTCAGTACGTTCGCCATCAACACACCGGTGATCGTGCCAACCATCAACAGGCCACCAATGGCCTCCCAGCCCAGGATCAGACCAACCAGCACGGGAGTGGCTATCGCCAGCACACCGGGCGCGATCATCTCTCGCAGTGCTGCCCGCGCCGAGATATCAACCGCACGCGCATAGTTTGGCCTGCTTGTGCCTGCCATGATGCCGGGATCTTTGCGGAACTGGTCGCGCACCTCCTCGATCATCTGGCCTGCCGCCCGGCCTACCGCACGGATCGCCAGCGATGAGAAGAGGAACACCAGCATTGCCCCGATGAACGCACCGATAAACACCTCAATCTGCGACAGATTGATTGGGACCTGCCCATTTACGAGGTCTGTGTTCGGCTTTACCTGACGTACCTTGTCAAGATAGGCCGAGAAGAGGAGGAAGGCCGCCAGAGCAGCCGAGCCTACTGCATAGCCCTTTGTGAGAGCCTTGGTAGTGTTGCCCACAGCGTCCAGGCCGTCGGTGATATTGCGCACATTCTCAGCCTGGTGCGACATCTCGGTGATCCCACCTGCATTGTCGGTAATTGGGCCGAAGGTGTCCATCGCCAGGATGTAGGCGCACGACATGAGCATACCCATTGTCGCCACGGCCGTCCCGAAGATGCCCGACGCGATGGCTGTATTCACCGTGAAAGCCCCCGACACGCCCGGAATCGTGATATCGAACGTATCGGTGCCGACCGGGTTGCCCAATGTCCCCAGCCAGTAGGAAGCGCCCAGCGCGATTGCAATCGAAATAGTTGGCAACGCGGTCGTCTCAAAGCCCACCGCGACGCCCGAGATGATCGTGGTAGCCGGTCCTGTCTTGGCCGCGTTCGCAATCTCTTGCACTGGCCGCCACGCGCCTGCCGTGTAGTACTGCGTGATAAACACAAACGTGATTGAAGTCGCTATACCGACCAGCCCCGACAACCCGAACCACAGGCCCGACGGACCGCCCTGCCGTGACGCCTCGGGCAGCATGATAAGGCTGACAACCATCATCAGTACCGCCGCCACACCCGCCATAATGTAATATCCTGTGTTGAGTGCCGCCAGCGCCGCCTTGTCCGTTACGTCCTCGCCGCCCTTGCCGCTGACGCGTGCCGACAGGATACCGACCAGCGAAGCGATCAGCCCGAAAGCACGCACCACCAGCGGGAACAGTATCCACGCCAGGTTGGTCTTGCCTGTGATCTCGTACAACAGCACGCCCAGGATCATAGCTCCGATGTTCTCGGCGGCGGTCAACTCGAACAGGTCGGCACCGCGGCCCGCGCAGTCGCCCACGTTATCGCCCACAAGGTCCGCAATAACGGCGGGGTTGCGTGGGTCGTCCTCAGGAATACCCGCCTCAATCTTGCCCACGAGGTCCGCGCCCACGTCGGCGGCCTTCGTGTAGATACCGCCGCCCAACTGGGCGAACAGCGCCACGAACGATGCTCCAAACCCGAAACCTACGATCAGGAACGGGGCCTGCGAATTGCCGTCAGCGCCAGCGAGGGCCGAGTAGACGAAGTAGATAAGGAACACGCCCAACAGCGACAGTGACACCACCAGGAAGCCCGACACCGCGCCTCCTCTGAGCGCCACCGTCAGCGCCTCGCCAAGCGAGCGGCGGGCAGCCGAGGCCGTGCGCAGGTTCGAGCGCACTGCCACGTACATGCCTATGTAGCCCGACACACCCGATGCCGTTGCTCCAAGCAAAAAGGCCACACCGGTCAAAATGCCTAACGTGAGGTTATCAACTGTGGTACCCTGCGTGCTGGCCGGAATAAGCGCCAGCAAAACGCCTACCAGCACTGCACTTACTCCTGCCAGTATGGCAATCGTCGTGTACTGACGCCTCAGAAAGGCGTTAGCTCCCTCAACGATGCGGCTTGCCACATCCTGCATCTCTTGCGTGCCTGTATCGCGTCCGAGCACGTCACGCATCAGGTATACGGCGAAGCCGACCCCGATCAGCCCGGCGATGGGCACGAACCACGTGAGAAGCGAAACAATCGTATTGTGATCCATGAACTCTCCTTCTCCTCCAGTTTGACTTGGGGCGATGACTTAGATTGCACACTGCTACCGCTTATGCGTATCGCCCGTAACTGGGGGCGCAGCCCCGTCGCCACGCCCCAATATACCCTCTATTAGCAACGCCCTGCCACCATTAGTTACCGAGGCAGGGCGTGTGAATTGTATCACATTCTGTAGACCATTACAACATAATCCACGCTAGCGAGTAACAGGCCTCGCGGTCGCGGGCGCTTCGGCGGCTCTTCCACCGAGGAAGCGTCCCCATTCGTGGTTCTCCCAGATCACCAGCAACATCGAAGCGTTGAAGATCGAGGAATATGTCCCGGAAATGATACCCAGTAGCAGCGCCAGCACAAAGTTATGGATGCTGGCCCCGCCGAACAGGTAGAGCGCGAACAACGTCAGGATTACCGTGATCGACGTATTAATCGAACGCGCCAGTGTCTGCACCAGCGAATAGTTTACAACATCCTGGAACCGCTCGAACCGTCGCCTGGTCAGGTTCTCGCGCACCCGGTCGAACACCACGATAGTATCGTGCACCGAGAAACCGATTACTGTCATCATCGCGGTAATAAACAGCGCGTCGATTTCGACTCCGAATATGAGTCCAAGGATAGCAAATATCCCCAGCACCACCAGCACGTCATGTATTAGCGCGATGATGGCGCACACCCCGTATCTGAAGGCGTTGCGCACCTTTCGGAACACGATGGTCAGGTAAATCAGGATCGCCACCGAAGCTAACAGCACTGCCAGGAAGGCGCGTCCAATCAGTTCTTGTCCCACCGTCGGTCCAACGGTAATATCGTCCACCACCGCCGCTTCCTCAATCTGCCAGCGCGTCACCTGTTCCGTGGTGGCCGGCACCGCCGTTGGCGTGCCGGTAGGCTCTTCAAGTGTAGCCGTGGATGTAGTGCTACCTGTACCCGTTATCGCCCCTGTATCTGTCAGCGTCCCCGTGCCCGTCGCCGCCTCTGTAGCTGTCGGTGCAACAGTAGGTTCAACCGTAACCGTACCTGTCACAACTGCCGAAGGCGTGCCTGTAATCGGGGTTGTAGGAGCGATCTCTATCGTCCGGCTGATCGGTCCCCCCGGAACCAGGTCTGCCTGTACAAGCGTCTCCGCGATATTCGACAGCGCGATATCGCGCTGAGCGTCCGGCAGGTCCGCCACGCGAGGTATATCCATCGTAATAGTATTCGTAATATTGGAGCCTTCGCCAACAGTGCCCTGCTTTACCACTGCGTCCTCATACCCGATCGTACCCAGGGCGTCCCTGAACTTGACTGCGTCGTAAGCCTCTGCCGTTAGAGGAATAACTGTCAGGCGCTTCCCGCCCGTAAAGTCGATGCCTGGCTTCAGGCCGCCCGCCAGCACTGCCACCACCCCAGGTGTGATCACGACGAGCGAGATAAGTACGAATAGTATCCGTTTGCCGACTAAATCGATCATTGTCTCCCCTTAGGGGAATTGCAAATCATGCATTACTCATTACCCGGTAACTCGCGATTTGCAATTCGTAATTATGCCTCAGTAGTGCTCTCGGTGGGCTTGGCCGTCTCCAGGTCGAACGCCCATTTGTTGTTCGCGAACCCGGTATTCACAGTGGCGCGCAAGAACGTCCGCGTCACCGTAATAGCGGTAAACATCGACACCGCCACACCTATCGCCAGGGTAAGCGCGAACCCTTTGATGATGCTGGCTCCCCCGAAAGTCGAGCCGAACCAGAACAGGATCGCACATGTAATAAGCGTGGATACGTTTGAGTCTCTGATGGACGGCCAGGCATGATCGAAGCCCGCCTCCACCGCAGCGCCCAGTGTTTTGCCTGAGCGTAACTCTTCTTTCAATCGAGAGAATATCAGCACATTGGCGTCAACCGCCATACCGATAGACAAAATGAAGCCTGCGATACCCGCCAGCGTGAGGGTAACTGGCACTATCTTGAAGATAGAATAAGTAACCCCCGCGTAAATAAGCAGAGCCATGCTCGCGAGCACGCCAGGCAGCCGGTAGTAAACGATCATGAACAGGATTACCAGGCCCAGGCCGATTACGCCTGCCAGGATGCTCCTGTTGATGGCATCCTCCCCCAGGGTAGCCGAGATCTTACGCTCCGATTGCAGCGTCAGGCTCACAGGCAGCGCGCCGTACTTGAGCTGGATCGCCAGCTTCTGCGCGTCCGCCAGCGAGATATTATTGATCACGCCCGAACCGCCGGTAATCGCGCCCTGGATCACCGGCGAGGTGATAACCTTCTTGTCCAGCACGATCGGCATATACTGCCCGATGTGTGAGGAAGTGAAATCGCTGAAGATCTCGGGACCGTTGCCCTGCAGCGTGAATTGCACCTCCGGCAGACCGGCCGAGTCGAAGATCACGCTTACGCCCCGGCCATTGATCTGGTTGCCCTGAATAATGGTCGTATAAGTGGTCGTGCAAGGGAATTCGTTGATGCTCGTAGGCGAGGGCGTGGCCGCCTCAGACGTAGGCGCAGCCGTACCGGTCGTCACTTCGGTAGCAGTTATGGTGGGCGCAGCCTCCACCGTGGGCGTGGGCACAGGGGTTGGAGTTTGACCGGCGTTCACATCCTCCGGGCGCGGCTTGCCAAGCGTGGTACACACATAAGTGCCATCGGCTGGTGGGTTAGAATCCCCATCCAATATTTCGAGGAATGCTGTCTCCTGGATGACCTGGCGAGCCTCGTCCAGGTTCTTGATGCCCGGCAATTCGACCAGAATACGGTTGCCCTCGGCCGTCTGCACCACAGGCTCGGAGGCCCCTGTGCTGTTGGCTCGGTCCTCGATGATGTTGCGGGCCGCTTCTAGGTCTGAGGCTGTAATCGGTTGGTCGCCGGTCGGCTCAGCCTGTAATACCAGTTGCAGGCCCCCCTGCAAGTCGAGGCCAAGCCTGGGAGTGATATCTTTGTTGATTATGGGGATAAAGTTCACATACGAAAGATACCCCGCCAGTATAGCCAGGACGACGATACCAATCAGCCAGGCAAACAGGTTAGTCTGTCGCAATTATCTGCTCCTCTAGAGTCATCGGGACGTACATATTGCGGTGAAATTAATGCAAACAGGCAACGCGCGACTTTTCGCCTGCCCACATTCGCAGTCAAAAACTAATTATATAGGAGGCCGAAAAATGTGTCAACTTTGACGACGTGTGCTCACAGCCCTACCTGGGCCTCACTACTTCCTCCGAGACAAGCCTCAAATAGACCGGAAGAGCGCCCGATTTCCCGTACGCAAGAATGCGCCTGACATCAGCTTCCCCCAACCCGGCGATCCCCACTTTGCCACCCCTGATCGCCTCGATAATACGAACCGAAGAGAGCACGCGCTTGTCCGCAAGTAAAGCCATATTCCGGCCTACATTCGCACTCGTGAAATCTGACAACCTGGCCTTCCCCTCGTCTGTCAGGTCCATCTGAATGTCCAATGAGCTAACCGTATCCACCATAACGGTCACACCATCCCGCCGCAGGTCGTCACCGCTTAGCACCACGGGATATGGAGGCCCTGCATCAGCGGAAAGAAGCTCAGCATGGTAGGGTCCACGAAGCTCCGTTCTCACATACTCTCCCGCCTGAGGAGGCGTCTCACCTGCATCAACAAACTCTATGAAACCTCTAGCCGCAAGCAGGTCCCTTACTTCATCCCCACCCGCAGCACCCGGTATCTCAACCCTGATTTCTGAGCTACCCGACACCTCCGCCGAAGCATAGGGCATCTCCATCACTTCAAGCCTCTTCTTCAGGATGGCACACGCCAGCGCCATCTCCTCCGGCGTAACACTTCCCATGCCCTCCACCGGCTCGGCCTCAAGCACCAGGCGCAACCCGCCGTCCCAATCCATCCGAGGCATGCTTTCAGGTCCTGTGGGCCCCGGCATAGACTAACCTCCAATAACAACAATGATCTCTATGAGCACACAAGAACTGTCCTTAAGTACACCCCAAAATCTGTCCAGATTTGTCCTACATTTGCCATTTAGTATATAAGACGGGTCCAACCACCAACCCACCAAAAAACGGACAACTGACCATACCAAAGTACGCACTTAAGATCTCACGACGAACTGGAGTAGGGGCGCCTCTTGTGGGCAAATGTTGTCGCATAAACCCACGAACATGGCCCAAGCGCGGGCATTGCTAACGGGTGCCCTGTTTGTACACCATCCCAACATAGTCCCGAAGGGACGTAAGAGCGTAGCCCAGAGCGTAAGCCCTGTGGTAAGCCCAACATAGTGCCATAGCCCCGTAGGGGCGTAAGAATAAGCCCTCCGGCCCTGTATGATGCAATGACGCAACCCTCTTACGTCCCTATGGCACTACTTGCTTTGGATGGCGTATCATCCACGGGCTTACTCTCTTGCGTCCCTACGGGACTTGGCCTGGGTGGGATTTCCATCGGGTACTTACAAGGGGTGCAACTTACAATTGACGATTGATGCAAAACCTACCAAGCAAAGTTGACGAAGGATAAGGGAGACAAGCCGTGACGCAGGTTGGCCCAAGCTACTACAGCCATAGCGGTCAACTTGGCTATGATACGCAGCGCCAACCCACTCCATGCGTAGGCATGCGGGTGCTCCAAGTCTACGTACTCCTTGGCTTGGGCAAAGGTCGTCTCCACGATGGGTCGGACGGCACTCAGCCTCTCTTGCACTGCCGGGTGCAACTGCACTCGCTGGTTGCTGCGGGTGGGAGTAATCAGCACTATGCTCTGCTCCTCCTCCAACCTCCTTTGCCTTCTCTCATCAAGCAGTCCTTTGTCAGCCCAGATGAGCCACCCCTCATCATCTGCCATCATCGCTTCCAATCCATCTCGCTCATCACCACTAGCCGGCATCAGCACCCACTCGATGATAATCCCATTGGGCGTGACGAGGGCCACCAACTTGTACCCGTAGTAGTATTCTCGCCTGGCAGCACAGTAGCCCAACTCAGCCTCAGGCAAGGCCAGGTGGTGAAGGCCGTATCTGCGCCAATGCCTCACATGGATTGGAGTGCCATCGGTCACTCCTTCGGGAGCAAGGTGTGCTGACACCTCTCGCACCAACTATATACGCATTGCATTCAGCACTCCCCAAAGGTTGCGAGCCCGACGGTTGTAGGCACTCTGTGTGGTCAGCGCTGGAAACCACTCCTGATAGTTGTGCCACACAAAGCGCAGCCATCTGCGCTCAGGCCACTTGGCTTGGGCAAGCTGGTGAGCCAAAAGGAGGGTCAGCATCTCGCCGTCAGTCAGGCGTGGTGGAGTACCACCCTGTGGGCGTATGTAACGAGCACCATCGTTTTGCAGCCACTGGTCGACCATCAGGTATAATCCTACCAGGAAGGTATCGAAGTCCATGTTCATCGGAAGCCTCCTTGCAAAGGGGTTTATGTTAGCTTCCGTTGTATCATTCACTTCGATACCTTTTCAACATGTTCAACTCCCTCTAAAGAGGGTTATGCATCAATCGTAATTGGTATTTCTATTGTTTTTTCCTATGCCGGTATTTTTATGCGACATCATTGCCCCTACTCCGCTACTCCCCTACTCCCCTACTTTCTCTATTCTAACACTGAACTGTTCCCTTCAAGGGGGGTGTTGACTCCGCATCAATTGGGCTGTAACATATTCGTACCATCATTACGGCCTGGAATATGATTACAAATCACCATATTCTTCGAAACCAGGTAAGCCCCATAACCCGCTCCAACAATGTATTACCTGCGCCTCAGCCGATTTTAGCGGCAACACCCAACTATCGAATGACCCAATCCCCACCCACTACCAGCACATCTACCAGGGATATTAAGGTAAACAACAAGGCTTTATGTTATTTGGCCTACTGATACTTCTCCTCTTCCTCCTGGCCACCAGTTTCTTCGTCGCCAGCGAATACGCCATCGTGAGCGTGCGCCGCACGCGCATCGAGCAGTTGGTGAGCGAAGGCAACCGCGGCGCGGTGAGCGTGAAGAATGCCATCGAGCACCTCGACAGCTACATCGCCGCCGTACAGATCGGCATTACTATCGCCACCCTCGGCATAGGCGCGCTGGGCGAGCCTGTGCTCGGCACTCTGATCGAACCCCTCATTCAGCCGATCTTGACGCCGGTCGAGGAGTACGTCACGGCTTCGGCCATCTCCATCGCTTTGGCGTTCCTCATAGTCACGATCCTGGAGATCGTCCTCGGCGAGATAGTGCCTAAGATCTGGGCACGCGAGCGCGCCGAACGCATGGCGCTCTTCGTCATTCGCCCGATGGAGTTCGTCGTATTCATCTTCCGCCCGATTATCTGGCTCGTGACCCACCTGAGCGACATTGTACTTGGCGCTCTCGGCCTCCAGCTTGGGGAATCCCACGGCAGCGTCTACTCGGTGGAGGAGTTGGAAATGCTGGTTGCCTCCAGCCGCAAGGCAGGCGTTCTAGATAAAGAAGAAGAGGTAATCCTCCGGCGCGTCTTCGACTTCGGCGAGCTTAAGGCCAGGCAGGTAATGCTCCCTCGTACAGAGATCGAGGCCATCTCTATCGATGCCACTTTCGGCGAGGTGATCCAGGTCTTCTCCGAGCACAAGCACAGCCGCTACCCCGTATACGAGCGGGACCTCGATCATCTGGTGGGCATTGTCCACGTCAAAGATGTCTTCCTGCTGCTGACGGGCGCTCGTGACGACATCGCGCGCAACCCACAGTCCGGCAATCAGAATGGCAAAGCAAACGATACGGCAGACAGCAAAGGCCTGGCGGTTTCCACGGCAAGCGGCTTCAGCGTGCGCGACATCATGCGCCCCATCGTGCAGGCCCCCGAAACAAGCGACGTGGTCGACTTGCTCACGAGCATGCAAAAGATCGGCCAGCAGATGGTCGTAGTGATCGACGAGTATGGAGGTACGGCAGGCATAGTCACTCTTGAGGATATAGTCGAAGAGATCGTGGGCGAGGTCCGCGACGAGTTCGAAACCGAAGAACCGCGCGAGCACATAGTAGTCACCCCCACAGGCACCCTTGTAGATGGCCTTGCCTCGATTGACTACGTCAACGAGGTATTGGGCTTCGACATCAAGAGCGAGGCCGACACCCTGGGAGGCTACGTGTTCGAGGTGCTAGGCAGAAAGCCCGAACTGGGCGACACAATCACCCACGGCCAGTACGTCCTCCAGGTAGAGGAGTTGGATGGTCTACGCATAGCCAAAGTCCGCATCACCCAGTTCCATCCCGCTGAGCAGGCCAAATTCGCCGAAACGCAGGGGGAATAAGACGAGATGCGAGATCCCTGACCTATTACGCGCTTCGTACTTCGTACTTCGTATAGCATATTCACTCGCCACCCGCCACCCGCCACCCGTCACTCGTAACTCACCACCAATGGAACGACTACAAAAACTCCTCGCCCGCGCAGGCGTAGCTTCCAGGCGATCTGCGGATGCAATGATCGCCGATGGGCGTGTGCGAGTTAACGGCGAGGTGGTCACCGAGATGGGCCGTCAGGCCGATCCTATGATCGATAAGATCGAGCTTGACGGCAAACTCCTAACCATCCCACAACTCTCGACCGCCCAGGACAGTTACATCTACATCGTCCTGAACAAACCCGCAGGCGTGGTCACCACTGCCAAGGACACCCACGGCAGACCCACCGTGCTCGACCTGCTCCGACCAGGAACGGACGACAGGCGACAGGCGATCCCTCGTGTTTTCCCGGTCGGACGCCTCGACGCCGACACTACTGGCCTCCTTCTTCTTACCAATGATGGCGACCTCACCTACCGCCTGACCCACCCACGCTTCGGCGTCGAAAAGGAGTACCAGGCCCTCGTAAGAGGCCACCCTGCACCCGATGCCCTGCAGAAACTCCGCACCGGCGTCGAAATCGAGGGCGAGATGACCTCCCGCGCCAGGGTGACCGAGCTTGAGAGCCGGGGCAACAATGCCCTCCTCCGCATCACGATCCACGAAGGCCGCAAGCGCCAGGTGCGACTCATGTGCGCCGCCGTCGGCCATCCCGTAATCTCGCTCCAGCGAGTGCGCTTCGGCCCAATACGCCTGAGCGATCTCAGGCCGGGCACATGGCGCTATCTTGCCACCCACGAAATACATGCCCTCAAGAAGGCCGTCAACCTCATGCGGTGAGACTCTCCCAACGGTGCATAAATTTCCCACCAACCTGTCTTTGCGTTACAATGCATCGAACAACACAGCAGGAGCTGATCTTGACCCAACCCAACCACCCAGCAGAACCTATAACACATCCCCCAAAAACCCGCTCCCTGCCTAAAACCATCGCGATTGATGGCCCCGCAGGTGCGGGCAAAAGCACCATCGGGCGCTTGCTAGCCGAACGCTTGGGCTACCTCTTCCTTGACACAGGCGCAATGTACAGGGCTGTTGCCCTCGCCGCCCTCCATCGGGGCATCGCCATCACCAGCGAGGAGCTACTGACCGATCTCGCCGGACACCTGCCAATTCATATCGAGCGCCCCGCTCCATCCTGCGCCGATGGGCGTGCCTACACTGTGAAAATAGGCGACGAAGACGTAACCTGGGAGATCAGGAAACCCGAAGTTGAGGCCGTTGTATCGGGCGTCGCATCATGGCCCGGAGTCCGAACCGCCCAGGTGCGCCAGCAAAGACGCATCGCCCGTCTCGGCCCTGTCGTAATGGTGGGCCGCGACATCACAACCGAAGTGCTTCCCGACGCCGACCTCAAAATATACCTCGACGCCTCCCTGCAGGAACGCGCACGCCGTCGCTACGTCGAACTAAAGGAAAGAGGCCGCGACGTTACGTTCGAGCAGGTCGAGGCCGAAATAGCCCACCGCGACGACATGGACATGCATCGCGCCACCGGCGCCCTCCGCAGGGCCGAAGACGCTGTGCTAATAAACACCGAGGGCCTCACCATCCCTCAAGCCCTGGCCGAAGTGGAAAAAGTAGTACGCGACAAGTAACTTTTACAGCTCCATCCCACGCCACTCATCACTCGTCACTCGTCAAGAATCACGTCTCCCGGTCATATCGCCGCAACGACGGTATCAGCACCCCAACCAGCACCGTAGCCACCATTACCCCGATCCCGCCTATGGCTATCGACGTGCTCAGGCCAAGCACTGTGGCAGCTAAGCCCGCTTCCAGTTCGCCCAGTTGCGGCCCACCCATATAGAAGATCATATTCACTGAAGTCATTCGCCCGCGTAGGTCATCGGGTGTCGTAAGCTGTCGGATCGTTTGCCGCATCACCATACTTACCGTATCCGCGGCCCCGGTCCCTGCCAGCGCAACCACCGTCAGCCAGTAAAAGTGCGACAACCCGAACACGATCGTCGCGATCCCATACGCCACCACAGACACGATCACGATCAGACCCTGGCGGCGTACATTCCCCAGCCAGGACATGATTATGCCTGCCACCACCGCCCCGATAGCAGGCGCTGCGTACAGCACGCCCCAGTACTGCCTGTCAACCTTCAGTATCTGCTCCGCCACCGCAGGCAGCAGAACGGTAGCCGCCCCGAAGAAAGTCGCCATGAAATCGAGGATCATCGTAGACATGATGATCGGCGTCCGTTTCAGGAACCGCAACCCATCAAGCGCTGCCCTGACGCTCACATCACGGGTAGCGGCCTGTTGTGGTCTTGTGCGCATGAGGAAGAGCGCGACAATTACCGCTGTGAACGTTACCGCATCAATCGAGTAAATAATAGTGAATCCCAACCCATGCAGTGCCACGAAAAGTCCGGCAATTGTCGGCCCTATTATGGTCGCCACCTGCCACATAATAATATTCAGCGATAGCGCGTTAGGCAGATCCTTGCGCGGCACCAGGTTCGGTATCAAAGCCGAGCGCGCCGGGTTATCAAACGCAAGCGCCGAAGACCCAAGCGCGCTTATCGCGTAGATTAGCGGCACCGAAATCCACCCCGACCCCGTAGCTACCGCCAGCACCAGCGAAGTAAGAGCCATCACCGACTGCGTCGCCATCAGTAATCGCCGCCTGTCTACTGCGTCGGCCACCACCCCACCGAACAACGAGAAGCCCAGCAGAGGAATCAGCTTTACCAGTCCAAGCAGCCCTACCAGCGTGTAACTGTGCGTGAGATCCCACAGTTGAACGTCCACCGCCACGAGGCGCATTTGGCTCCCCAGTTGGGATACAAATCCACCTCCCCACAATAATCGATAGTCTCGATACTTTAATGCGAGCCAGGGCGAGGTGCGCCTGTGTGCTTCTATGACGTCTTCGCCGGCCGCCTCCTTGTCAGCGACTCCTTCAGCGCTCATAACCAATATTGTACTGCTTCTGCTGTAACGGATACAACCGTTACTGGGCACGCCTGATGAGCCAATATGCTGTCGCCCTGTACCAATCCCCTAGCCTCATTTCAGGCCGCTTTGAACACCAATTGAGCAGAAAATGGCCTTGAAACTGAACAACCATTAGGAGCAAGATACATTTGGCAGCTTGATACGTTAACTGAGAGACACCTTTCATGATTGGCACCCTTATCCAACCCGACATTCCAGCACCCACCCAAGGTCTCTCGAGTAACGCTATGCAAAGTCCACAGCCAACTCTCACAACCCCGGTAGCTGTACCCGCCTTCCACCCTACCAACATTCCCGCTCAAGTCCGCCGCCTTCGGGAAGCATCCTTCTATCTTGCCCGCGACCTCCAATGCCCGGAAGCCGGCCCCAATCAGAGTATTCCCATGCAGCAAACGATAGAATCCTTTGATAATGCGGTGGCGACTATCATCCGTCGCGCCGCAAGCACCGCCAGGAACGACCGCTGGCTGGCAATCGAGAACTCTAAGTGCGGTATTCGCCCAGGGCTCTACACCCATGCGTCCCTTAGCCGGCGAGTACAGCGGCGAGCTACTTGTCACAACCCCATCCACCCCCATCGAAGCCGTAGCGCATCTGGTAGCCCGGTTCTATGTCCCGTGGCTCGGCAAGCGCTTTGACCCCGATACCTCCACAGGCGATAACATTCTACGCCCAGGCGCCCGCTTCGTTGGGCACCTGTTATGGCCGCTATATTTCCGCTACAAGCCGTACCGCGAGGGTTTCTACACAGCCTTTCCCTTCAGCACATTCACAGCGCCAGGCATACAAGACCCCGATATTACGACACTCAAGCTCGATTACGACACTCCCGGTAACCCCGGCTTTCTGGTCCGCACGGTCCTCGACGAGATAGTCCAGATCACACATAATTACTACCTCGGAAAAGCCTATCTCTGGCGCTCCCACAACTACCATCTCACCGCCTTCTTCGCCCTCCGCAAAAGTCCATAGCCACAAGCCCCTCTCTAGTTCCGACCTCCAACCACAACCAAGAACCATGAACTTGGAACCAGAAACTTGGAACTCGGCACTCGGCACTCAATACTCAAACCAGTGAACGATCTCCTGACAATGCTAGACAGCTATGGCGTTGGCCTCCTCTTCATAGTGCTTCTGCTGAAAGAGATAGGAGTGCCCATCCCGATACCCGGCGACCTCTTGATGGTCGTTGCGGGAGCACGCGCCGCGGCAGGCGGCTTACCCCTCTGGGGCGTGCTCGTCGCCGCCTTAGTTGCCGGGGTGATCGGAGCCTTCGTCCAGTACCTGCTCGCCAGGGGACCGGGGCGCAACGTTATCTATCGCTTCGGCAAATATATCGGCCTCACCCAACCTCGCCTCGACAAAGCTTCCGACAGCATCAAAGATCGCGGCTGGGTAGCCGTAGCCCTCGGTCGCGCCCTGCCTGGGCTTCGAATTGGCGCTGTTGCCGCCTGCGGGCTGGCCGCCGTGCCCCTTACCACCTTCACAACCGGCCTCGTTGCGGGTACAATACTCTTCGTCGGTTTCCACACCATGCTCGGCTACCTCGCCGGGCCAGGCGCGAGCGCCATCTTCGACAACATCAACATCCCCATCCCCGCCCTCATCTTCGCGCTGGCCCTCATGGGTCTGGCCGGTTGGATCTTCATAAGGTACAAGCAGCGCAAGGCAAAACAAGCGAACGATACAGCCGCTGTCTTCGATTGGGCGGATGCTTGCTGTCCCGTTTGCCTGGCTGCAGGCAGGCTCATTGAAGGTCAACCCCGATCCGGCATGGCACCCATAACCCCTGGGAGGGCATAATGACCTCTGCAAGCACCCGCCCCGGCCCTCGCACGCGGGCCGAAACCACACCCAGCTTCGATGGGGCGCGCCTCGCCTACCTGGAGGTCGCGGGCCTGAAAGCCTACTACGATCATCGGTGGCTCGACTGCTTCCGCTACATCCTGCAAATTAACCGCGAGCAGTTCGGCCTCTCCATCTTTCGGGCCATCCAGAACGCCTACTACTTCACCAAAGCTTCCATCGCCTGGGCACCCGTGGACCACAAAGCCGAAGTTACCCACGACTACATCCGCAAGTTCTACCGCGTCGCCAAGCGCTACGGCAATCACGGCAAGGGTCTTCCGTTCGATGCCAGGAAGGTATCCGAGCTTGAGTTCCAGTACTGGATCCTCCATCGCGAGCGCGGCATGGACCCCAACAATGACCCACAACCCTACATTCAGTGCCTGGCAGAGCTACATAGCGCGGTCTTCGGTCTCACAACCGAGGAAACCCGCTATTCAGGCGAGAAGCGTGTGGAAGGTACCGATGCCATCGACCGCATCACCGGCAAGCGGTCGACCGACATTGAGGGCGACTGGCGCGAAGCTGAATCCGCCCTCAGCGAAGCGTATCGAAGCATCGCCGCCAAACTAAACTAGCGGCATCCTAGGAGGTCACCAAATGTACGCAGCAATCCGCATGGCACGTTGTGTATCCGGCAAGCAGGACGAAGTTGCCAATAAAGTCCGCGACGAATACGTGCCGATGATGCAGAAGTTAGCGGGTTTGCATGGCTACTATCTGGTCAAGGGGGCTAATGACACCCTCTTTACCGTCAGCATATTCGACACCGCCGAGCACGCACACGGTTCCAATACCCTTGCCAAAGAATGGGTGCCCAACGCGCTGGCAGGATTACTCGATGGGCCGCTCCAGCCGCACGAGGGCGAGATAATCTACCAATTGTAGAATCAAATCTACCCTGAAACAAAAGCCGCCAAAGCCTCCTAACGGAATCTTTGGCGGACTTACTATTGGCATTCAAAGCTGACCTTCAGCCGGCTATAGCTATAGCAGTCCACATAGAGTTGCGCATATAATGGAGCTAATAATACTATAGCCCCACCAAGCATAAGCACAACCCCGCATACCCCGCCCAATCACCAGATCAATCCCCACAAACCCATCCATCGTACAATTAAGGCACTCGCTACTAAGGCACTCGCTACTAAGGCACTCGCTACTAAGGCACTCGCTACTAAGGCACTCGCTACTAAGGCACTCGTCACCGACCATCCACCATGACAGCAATCCAAGCCAAACAAACATACCACCAGCCCCCCGGCCCCTTCGCAGTCCCCTTCATAGGCACTCTCTATTCCTATCTGAACAACCCACTCGACTATGCTCTCAGGCAATATCGGCGCTTCGGCGAAGTGGTCCGAATAGACATCCTGGGCATCCAGGGAGCCGCCCTCCACGGCCCCGAAGCCAACCGCTACATCCTGGTAGACGCCGTTGACAACTTCCTCGTAGCCCCCTTGATCGACAAGGTGCGCGCCCGCTGGATAGTTGGCGATGGCGTCCTCTTCATAGACGATCCCAGGCACAAACGCGAGCGCAAGCTAATGCTCCCGGCCTTCCATCGCAAACGCATCGAAGAGTATCAGGACACCATGCGCGAGGTCACCACCCAACTGCTCGACTCCTGGCGGCCCGGCGTTACCATCGACATTGCCCGTGAGATGCACCGCCTTGCCCTCATCATCGCAGGACGCACCCTCTTCAATGTGGACCTGGCAGGCTCGGCCCGCGACCTCGGACCTGCGGTCGCCACCGTAGTAGAAGCGGTTAGCAACCCCTTCAATATCGCCCTTGCTCAACTCCCCATCGACCTCTTCAGCGTCGGCAAGGGCGGCACCCTGCGCCGCTCCCTCCGTCGCATTGACACCATCCTCCGCGAGATCATCGAACGCCACGAGCGCGACGGCAAGGACACGGGCGATGTGGTCTCCATGCTGGTCGCCGCCCACGACGAAGAAGGCGGTCACCTCACCGTCCAGGAGGTGCGCGACCAGCTACTCACCCTCTTCGTGGCAGGCCACGAAACAAGTGCCAACGCCCTCGCCTGGTCCTTCTACCTGCTCGCCCAACACCCTCACGTCACAGCTAAACTCCTCGAAGAGATCGACCACGAGCTAAAGGGCGAGCCTCCCATCGCCGCCGACCTGGCCCGCCTACCCTACCTGGAAATGGTGGTCAAAGAGGCCCTTCGCCTCTACCCACCCGCGCCCAGCGCCAACCGCCAGGCCAAAGAGGGCTTCGACTGGAAGGGCTGGACCATCCGCCCCGGCGACATCGTCATCTACTCCCCTTTTATCAGCCACCGAATGATCGACCAGTGGCGCGAGCCTGATCTCTTCCGGCCTGAGCGCTTCCACCCCACCGAAGGCGACCGCATCGCGCCCTACGCCTACATCCCCTTCGCCGCCGGGCCGCGCTCCTGCATAGGCGCGCCCTTCGCCACCATAGAGATCAAAACCGTCCTCGTGATGGCCCTCCAACGCTGGCGGCTCGACCTGGTTCCCGGCCAGTACATTGAGGCCACTGTGCGCACCACCACCCAACCCAAAGATGGCATCCTGATGCGTACCTACCGCCAGGACGGGCTGGTAGAGCGCTCGCCAGCTCCGGTAACAGGTAATGTGGTCGGTGCGATCCGCCGCAAGCCCTGAATGCTCCATGCAGTTCATTCAGCGTCCCGTTCAGATACATACCCCGCCATCCTAAAAAGGACAGGGCAACCCGCATGAGGTATCCCAAATGGCAATAGATCGAGAACTAAGACTTTCCTGCAAGCGTTTCCTTTCGGGCCACCTGCCCAGGTCCCAGCGCGACTGGCTCGAAAGCCTCGCCCTTTCGCCTCTGGCCGACCTTCCGCTCGACCTCTACGGCGAAGGCCCCGCTATTCAAAAGCTGGAACATGAGGTGGCAGAGCTACTTGGCAAAGAAGCCGCCGTATTCCTGCACAAAGGCGTGGTTGCTCAGCAGATAGCCCTCCGCGTCTGGACAGATCGCACCGCGAGGCCTACCGTTGCTTTACACCCACAAAGTCATATCGATGCCGACGAACAGAATGCCTATGAGCGGCTGCACAATCTTGCAGGCGTGCGCCTGGGCAAGCCCTGGTCGCCTTTCACTGTGGCCGACCTCGAAGCGGCGGGTGAGCCTCTTGGTGCCATCGTAGTCGAGTTACCGCTCCGCCAGGCTGGCTTCAAACTCCCCACGTGGGACGAATTGGCAGCCATATCCAACTGGGCACACGCCAGGCATGTTCCCCTCCACTTCGATGGTGCGCGCCTATGGGAATCCGCCCCTTACTATGGCCGCTCCTACGCCGAGACTTCTGCACTCGCTGACTCTGTCTACGTCTCATTCTACAAAGGATTGGGCGGACTCGCGGGCTGCATTCTCGCCGGGTCCTCCGATTTTATCGCTGAATGTCGGCCCTGGCAGACCCGTATGGGCGGTAACATATTCATCCTCTCTCCGTACGTGATCGCGGCCTACGAAGGCTTACACCGCTACCTCCCTGAGATGGACGGCTATCACGCACGCGCCCGCGAGATAGCAGCCGCCCTCGACGCGGATTTGCCTGTACAAATCGCCCCCAACCCGCCCCACACGAATGCGTTCCAGCTTCTCCTCCCCGCTGCTCGTGCTGGCCTGGAGCGCGCGGTCAACATCATAGCCGAGCAAGACCACGAATGGGTATCCGGCTATTTCGAGGATACGCAGGTGCCCGGCTTTACCATGACCGAGATAAGCGTTGGCGAAGCCACCAAAGCCTGGACTACGGCGGAGATCGTGGCTGCCTTTCGAAAGTTGCTGGCTCTGGCCGCGCGAACTTCCTAGCTCTCCGTCTCCGATCTGGTCCCAATCCGCCTGAAGGCATATCTTGCCGGCGAAGCCCTTGACTCTGACGTTACGTCATACCTTATAGTTGCCTCAGAAAGGAGGTAACACCTTGGATCGACCCTTGTACCCAAGCAGTAAGTTTGCTCGCAAAGCCTCGGTAACCGTGCGCACGCTGCGCTACTACGACAAAGTGGGCCTGCTCTCCCCAACGCAATACAGCGAAGCGGGCTACCGTCTCTACTCCGACCAGGACCTCGTGAATCTTCAGCAGATACTCGCGCTGAAGTTCCTGGGCTTCTCTCTCGATGAGATCAAGGCGCTCATCAAGTCGGGTCCTCACAGCCTGGCCGACGTGTTGGCTCAGCAGAAGGCGATGATGAACGAGAAGAGAGCCTGGCTAGACACAATCATCCAGGCCATCGATGAGACCGAAAAGTTGCTGCAAGCGGGGCGCTGCGATTGGGAATCCCTCGTAAAAGTGATCCAGGTAATACAAATGGACCAAAACAAAGAATGGGTGAAGAAGTATTTCACGCAAGAACAGCTAGATCAGATGCAACACCTCTCCGATCAATCCTATTCGGACGAGGCACGAGCCGGGATGGCGCAACGGCCTGAGTGGACCGAAGAGGATCAGCACAGGGCAAACGCCCAGTGGGCCGAGATATGGGACGAGGTCCGCAATCTGGCGGCTCAACGAAGTGACCCCGCAGGTGCGGAAGCAAAGGCACTGGCGGCCAAATACAACACACTGATCTCCGCCTTCACAGGCGGCAACCGGCACATCGCTGGCGGCCTGAGCAAATGGTGGCAGAACTACGACGCCCTACCCGCCGACCAACGCCCCTTCCAGCTACCCATCACGCCCGAAGAACAAGACTTCCTCAACAAAGTCCTCAACGCCTACGGCAACAAGTAATCACACGGGCATGGAAACATAAGACAACCCGATCCTAAAGTCGGGATGACCCATGTCTCCATGCCAATCTACCCCAATTCCCTCACGACCTCATCCGTGTGATCGTACAACAGGCGATCCAACTCTCGACCCTCCAGGCCTACCTCCCTGGCCACGTCCAGGTAGAACTGCTCATGAGTCTCATAATTGGAGAATGAGAGACCCGACGCACTCGTGACCTTCTTGATCCTCAAATCCACCGCAATAGCATCCCTAAACTCCGCGTGACCGACGGCCATCAGTATATTGCGCGCGTACTTGGGTCCGATACCAGCCAACAACTCCAGAAACCCGATCTTCCCCTCCCGCCCCTCAGTCAAAAGCAACATCTCCTTCGCGGCCACCGGCCCTCCCAGGTCAACTACTAGTTTGAAGTTGCTCGCCAAATACCCGGCCTTAATGCCGGGCATCCTCACGCCCGCCTTCCGCAACGTCTGATCCAGCCTTTCCAGGCGTTCTCCCTCGGAAAGCTCCGCCAGCACATCGAACCCGATCAATCCATAGTTCTCCTGGTTAGCGATCAGCCCATCATAGGCCCGTGTATTGCCCATAGTCGCCATAGCTACCAGGAACGAATGCCAAAGAAAATCGGGGCGGCCCAGATCGGCTTCCCCGACTTTCAACTCATCCAATTCGTCCTGATACTTCCGGGCTAACACGGATACGACCTGCACCAGTCGCCCGCGCTTCGACATAGCCTTATTGGCCCTGGGCCCTAGTGATCCGCCCCAATCGGAATTCGGTCGCGGTCCAACTCGTCCTGCTCGATATCGAACTCCATCTTCTTCTGGAAGAATTGCACCGGGTGCGCCCTCACCGCCTCTTCAAGCGACATCTTCCCATCCACCGTGAACTCCATTTGCATCGGCACCGGGTAATTTCCCGTGAAGCACCCAGAGCAAAGCCTGTTGCCGCCCAGGCCCACCGCCCGGAACAGCCCAGGCAGGCTCAAATATCCCAGCGAATCCGCCCCAATATGCTCCGCGATCTCATCTACCGTCAGCCTGTGCGCGATCAACTCCTCGCGTCTCGCGGTGTCCACTCCCAAATAACAGGGGTGCGCCATCGCGGGCGAGTGTATCCGCACATGCACCTCCGTCGCGCCCGCCCGCCGCAGTAATTCGACGATAGGCCGTGTGGTCGTCCCCCGAACAATAGAGTCGTCCACCACCACCACGCGCTTCCCACTCAATACCTCCGGCAGCGGGTTAAACTTCAACCCTATACCTCGTTCTCTCAAATGCTGGTGCGGCTGGATCAACGTCCTCCCAATATAGCGGTTCTTGATCAACCCCTCCGTATACGGAATCCCCGACTCCAGCGCATACCCGATAGCCGCGGGCGTAGCCGAGTCGGGCACACCGATCACGATATCCGCCTTGGCCGGGTGCTCACGGGCGAGCTCACGCCCCATGTTCTGCCGCGCCTGGTATAACGCCCGCCCTTCGATCACGCTATCGGGCCGAGCGAAATAGATATACTCGAACACGCATAGCGCCTGCTCCACAGCGGATGAGTCCTTGAACGAAGTCAATCCCTCCGGCCCCACCATCACGATCTCCCCAGGCTCGATCTCCCGGATAAACTGCGCCCCTATTGTCATCAAAGCACACGACTCCGAAGCGATCACCCAACCGCCGTTAGCTTTCGGCGAATGTAGTGGGTTACGCGCAATCGGCTCCCCCTTGTGTGCGCTCGTCTCATCCCCAGGCGCTGGGTGTCCGGGCAACCGCCCCAGGCAGAGCGGACGTATCCCCATCGGGTCGCGCACCGCCATCATGTGCGTCTTGGTCAGCAGCACCAGCGAATAAGCACCCCGCAGGCGCGACATCGCCCGCCGAAACTTGGTAGCCCAATCGCTCCCATGCGATGACACCGCCAGTTGCCCGATTACTTCCGTGTCCGAGGTCGTCTCGAACGTATACCCATCCCCCATCAACTCAATTTGCAGCGGCCCGGCGTTGGTCACATTTCCGTTATGCGCCACCGCGATCCACCCCAAACTTGGGTCGAGCAGGCGCAGCGGCTGTGCATTGCACGCCACCGACGATCCCGTAGTCGAATACCTCGTATGCCCGATGGCCGCGTGCCCCGTCAACTTCCCTAGCGACTCCTCATCGAAAGCCGTCGAGACAAGCCCCATCTTCGTCCGCAACATCAATTCCCGCCCATCCGTGGATGCAATCCCCGCCGACTCCTGCCCCCGGTGCTGCAAAGCGTACAGCCCGAAATAGGTCAGGCGCGCCACATCCTCCCCAGGTGCCCACACGCCGAATATGCCGCACTCCTCGTGCATCTTGTCGTCCAGCTGCGGATTGCCGAATGTGGATTGCGGATTGTGCTCGTTCATCGGTCCCTCACTGTCAGTATCCCGGACAATGAATTGTCGGGCTACCCAAACAAAGTCCGCCTTCGCGGACTACCATGCCCCGGTTGGTCAACGCAGAATGGTGTTCCTTTTGCCGCACTACATAAGTCCGCACGCTTGGCACCATTTCTTTCGAGATGGTAAACGCGCCATAAGAGCCTTGCCACTTGAAAAAGGCATCAGGACAGAGCTTGCGGGTCATCAAATGGGAGGAGGTGCCTTTTACTTCCCTCGCCAACATGGCAACAGAAACAGTTGTTGCTAGCTTTGCCAGCAAATGCACGTGATCCTCAATCCCACCGATAGCCACCACATCACAAGCAATTTCCCTACACTTCTCAACAATAGACGCGTAAAGCTGTTCTTCATGATTCACCGTCATGAGCGGAAGGCGATCCCACGTCGCCCAAACCATATGCACGTACAGCTCTGTATGGTTCCCACTCATTCAAGATCAATCTCCAGACATACTAACCGGCTACAGGCAAGACAGCCCGCGAAGGCGGGCTTCGTTTGCGTAGCCCCCCGATTTCAATCGGCGGGCTTACTTACTGGTGCTGGCGCTCGCCAAACATGCTAACAAGGATCAAGCTAAACCACTCCTCCACGACGCCACTAAATCATCCAGGCTTGCATCAACCAGCACAGCGCCTCCCCTGCCGATCCGCAACCTGTCGCCTCCCGTCTCTCCCAAAACAAAAAGCCCCACCCCGGTAGCCTCCGCTAGATCCTCTAACGCTGGCCACTCCGGTGTGGGTAGAGCTACTATTATACGCGAAGCTTCCTCTGAGAACAACAAAACGTCCGACCTCACATGCGGATTATGCTCCGCCAATCCATCCAGCGACACCTCGGCCCCCACCCCGCCCGCTATACACATCTCGGCCAGCGCGGTCGCCAGTCCCCCATCGCTGCAATCATGCGCCACATCCACCAGCCGCTTATGTATAGCCGTTCTGCACACATACTGGGTATTCCGCTCGGAGGCAAAATCCACGTGTGGCGGCATCCCGGCCTTCAACCCAAACATCGTCTCGACGTACTGGCTTGCTCCCAGCAACTCGCTGCCCGCTCCAGGCTCCTTCGCTCCCCGCCCCCACAACAGCCCGATCCTCAGCCCCTCGCGAAAAGCCATCCCCGCCCTGTGCTCTACGTTCTCCAGCAGCCCAAGCATCCCCACCACAGGCGTCGGCAGTACCGCCACACCTTCACTCTCGTTATACAGCGACACGTTCCCGCTCACCACCGGGATCCCAAGCGCGTTGCAGGCATCCGCCATCCCATTCACCGCGCTTTCCATCTGGTAGAAAACGTGCGGCTTCTCAGGGTTTCCAAAATTGAGACAATCTGTTACCGCCAGCGGCTCCGCCCCCACGCAAGACAGGTTGCGCGCCGCCTCCGCCACTGCCAGCGCCCCTCCCTCATAAGGCTCAAGATAGCAATATCGCCCGTTGCAATCAATCGTAAGAGCGATCCCCTTCTGTGTTCCCTTGATCCTCAGCACAGCCGCGTCCGCCTGCCCGGGCTGCAAAACCGTATTAGACCCTATTGTATAGTCATAAGTCCGGTAAACCCGCTCCTTTGATGCCACATTAGGAGAAGCCAGCACCGCCAACATAGCGTCGGTATGCGCCTTTCGCCCTTCGTCGCGAGTGTGCAGCAGCGCATCCCAGTCGGGGTGCTGCATCTCGTCCAGGGCCGGGTCAGGCTCTCCCGCCACATATCTGATCGGCACTTCATCCGCCAATAGCTGCGCAAGCACCTCGGCTGCTAACGTCCCGCCATCGTATATCCTAACAAGCCCATCGTCTGTCACCTTACCGATGATATTCGAGTGCAGACCCCACTTTGTAAATACCGCCCGCGCCTCCTCTGCCTTACCGCTCTCCACGATCACCAGCATCCGCTCCTGCAACTCCGACAGCATGATCTCATACGCGTTCATCCCGCTCTCGCGCCTCGGCACGTGCGCCAGGTCGATCTCGATCCCCGTACCCGCTCGCGCCGCGCACTCTACAGCCGACGAAGTAAGGCCCGCCGCCCCCAGGTCTTGCATCCCCACCACGATCCCCAGTTCCAGCACCTCCAGACAAGCCTCCATAAGGCACTTCTCAAGGAACGGATTGCCAACCTGCACCGCTGGACGGTCCTCAAGGGCGTCTTCACCCAATGTATCTGAGGCAAAAGTGGCCCCATGTATGCCGTCGCGCCCCGTATCTGCTCCCACTAGCAGCACCGGATTGCCCACCCCCGCCGCCACCGCCCGCATGATGCTGCCCGACCTGATCAACCCCACACACATAGCGTTCACCAGCGGGTTGCCCGAATACAACTCGTCGAAATAAATCTCCCCACCCACCGTGGGGATTCCGATGCAGTTCCCATACCCACCGATCCCCGCCACCACGCCCCCGAACAGGTACCTGTTATGTGGCTCCGACAGCGGCCCGAACCGCAACGAATTGAGCAGGGCCACCGGGCGCGCGCCCATCGTGAAAATATCTCGCACAATTCCGCCCACGCCGGTAGCCGCGCCCTCTACAGGCTCCACGGCCGAGGGGTGGTTGTGCGACTCCACCTTCAGCGCAGCCGCCCACCCGTCTCCCAGATCAATGATCCCGGCGTTCTCGCCCGGTCCCTGCAAAACTCGCGGCCCTTTTGTCGGAAACCTGCGCAACAATGGCTTCGAATGCTTATACCCGCAATGCTCGCTCCACATCGCCCCCGCCATCCCCAGCTCAACCATGTTTGGCTGCCTGCCCAATTTCCCCCTGAACTGCCCGTACTCGTCTCGCGTAAGCCCAACTTCGGACAACAGCACAGAAAGCTCCTCATCCGGGAGGTCGTCCGGGATGGGAGCAATAACAGACGGGATATGGGAAGAATTGTGAGGGGCCATTGTCTCCCTAGCTGAGATTAAGAGCCTTATGGACCGGCCCACAAATTATAACATGGCATGCAGAGTTATCCACATCCGCGAGACCAACGGACCATATTTCTCCGGAGCTAAAGCTCGTCCCTTCGAATAATTGGTATTGCCCACCACAGCAGGCCGATTATGACTGCCACTATCACCGCCACCACCCACGACAGTGGCTCTCCAATAACCACCGATGTCACTATCTGTGACGAGAGCACCAGTGCCACGGACGCGGGCACCAGCCCGATTATCATCAAGCGTGTAATGAAATCCTTATAGCGCGTGCGATCGACCACAGGTCGCATCAATCTATGCATCGCAGCCGGGGCCGCAAAGAAGATCAGGCTCGTAAGCGAGCACATAAAGGTGACCAGAAAGATCCACCTCTCCGTCTCATCAAGCCTGTCAAACCCGCTGTTGAATGGTAAGATCGTCAGGAACGCCGTCAGCACCTGCGCACCCTGCAATAAGATGCGTAGCTCCTGCAAAATATCGGCCAGGCTGTTTGGCGAAGGCATGTCCGCATCTTGACCATGCAACGCCACTTCTTCTGGCTCTCTTGTACTTGAGTCAATCATGCAACCATTCCTGCTCAATTTGAGTAATCAAGAGAGCAAAATGTGTGCCTGACACTCTGGGTCGTCTGACAGAGGGCCTGACCTTACAAACTTACTTAAAGGTACTCGGCTTACCTCATGAATTCAGATTTGCCTAGCTTACAAAGGCCATCTATCCTATCCAACACGATATCGGGGTCCGGTTTGCGGTACTGCTTCGGATCGTGCGCATAGTGTCCTTGCTTCACCCACACCGTCGTGATCTTACCCCCCACCGCTTTCTTTACCCGCGCCAGGATAGTCTCCTTATCGTCCGCAAGCACATAGTGCCGTGCAGGCAGCCTCTTCATAATATCCTCAAGATGGTCCTGCTTGTGCGTAAATATCAACACATCATCATACCCCACGATTTGCGCCAGCCCCGCCCGCGCGATCTTCTGCGGCTGGTACACCGCATCCCCATCCGAAAGGATCGCCACCTCCCCCAACTTGCACACATGCTCCAGGGACGCTACCGTTCCCGGATACAAATAATCCTCATAAGGCCACTCGTTGACTATATTGGCTGCCCGGCGCGCCGCCGTTTTATCAGGCCACTCTTCCACGAACCTCGCCAGCGTATCAGGATAACTAACTACGTCCACCTGCTGGCGTACCTCTTCGTAAATCTCCCAAAACCTGTGTGCTCCCGCCTCGCCCAACACTCCCAGCAACTTCTCGGCCATGTCCGCCTTAGATCTGTCGTTGTCCATCAGCGTATCGTCAACGTCAAATAGGAACACCAGATCGTGCTCTTGCTCTCCCTTGGTAGAGTTCTCCGCATTGTCAGTCATATGACCACCCTGTATACTATTCCCTACAGACCACCGAAATTTCCAATAAGAAATACGCAATACGCAATACCCCATGACCAACCACCCCACACCCAGATCGCAACTCCGCATCGGCGGCAAACTCCCCCTTTTCTACCTCCCATCGACCCAGGGTGGGCAATCCGGCCCATCAGCCATGCGCAGTAAGTATAATCTAGTGCTCGCCTTCTTGCCCGGTGCACCGCAGGCAGCCAGATATCTCAGGGAAGTCGCTGAAATCTACCCGCAGATCTTGCGTAACGACGCCCGCCTGATCTCCGTCCTCGCATCAAATCTAGACACCACCCAACGCACAGCGCAAGCCCTCGAACTTTCGTTCACTCTCCTATCCGACGAAAACGCCGCCACCGCATCCTGCATACTTGGCGACTCCAACCGGGCAGCCCTCATCTCCACAGATCGCTACGGCATAATCTACTTCACCGAACAAGCCCCCACGATCGACAAACTGCCTCAGCCCGATACGATCCTGGATTGGCTCGAATACATAGAGATTCAGTGCCCCGAATGCACCGATGCCAACTCCAGCCCCTGGTTCCTCGATGAAAACAAAGAAGGGCTACCCACCAGGTAGCCCTCCTCAGTAAAACCACTCTTACTTTACTTCCACCATCCCCGCGATCCTGTTCCCCAACCTGATCGAATAGTTCTGTCCCCTGTCCTGCGGGTACACCTGGAACATATTCCCCATGTACACGTTCGGTAGAGGCGTCTTGAGCGGCGGGATATGCTGCGGGTACTCCTGCGTCACCACCGGCTGAGCGAAGGGTGCCTTGAACACCCACTTCTCCTCGATCCAGCTTTCGTCAAATTCCGGGTTCAGCTTCTTCAAGTGTGGCATGAACTCCGCCAGCGTCTCATCGTCGCTCTGCTTGAAATACCTGTGCGACATCGGCAAATAATTCCCGATATACAGCAAATGCCGCCCCCCATACTCCTCGGTCTTCCTCATATTGGTGTGGTCCACCACCACCAGGAATGGGTAGCCGGGGTCGGCAATCGACAGCCAGTACACCGGGTCGAGCAGCGACTTCCGCAACGACAGGATCGCCACGTGCGCCCCCAGCGCATCGCCCCAATCGTACTTCTTCCTGTACTCCTCAGGTAGCCCCTCGGTCAACCTCAAGAACAGCTTGGTCGGCAAACTTGATACCACAGCATCGAACACATAAGGCTCGCCGCTGTCCACCTCCACCCGCGTCTTGCCGCCCTCCATGGGCGTGATCTTCGTCACCGCTGTCGCCAGCCTGATCGTCCCCCCCGCCTTCTCGATCTCCTCCCCCAGCCTCTCATACATCTGCTGGAAGCCCCCGTTCAAATACCCCAGGTCCAGGCTCCGCTCGTGCACCCGCGACCACAGCCACGACATCGAGATCTTGTCGTAGAAATCCCCGAACTTCCCCACCAGCACGGGCTTGAACTGCATCTCGTAGGCGTCCTTCCCCATCCACTTGCGCATCCACTCCACAGCCGTGTACTTGTTCAATGCCTTGTAGTTGCCGGTCGCCTTCAGGAAAACCGTCGCCAGGACCAGGCGAATCCGGCCCACAAAAGGGATCGGGTAGTTCAGGAGCAGCTTGATGGGCGACAACTGCCAGAACTTCCCCTTATACAGAGTGGAAGTGTTCACATTGTGCCAGGTCAGCTTGTCGCCTAGCCCTAGCTCCTCGATCAGCGCCTGTATATCCTTGTCCGACCTGAAAAGGTGGTGGTAAAACTTCTCCAGGTACGTGCCGCTGTCTCCCACCTGAAACCCTGCGGCCAACCCTCCCAGTTCAGTCTCCTTCTCGATAAGCGTTACCTGCGCCCCGCGCCGCGCCAGCCTCATAGCAGCCGTCAGCCCGAGCGCGCCACCGCCCAGCACACCGATATGCATAATTCACTCCGTTCATGACGAAAGACGAAGGACGAAAGCTCCCTACCTTCGTCCTTCGTCTTTCGTCCTTCGTTGTTCCTTCTAATCTTCAGAATATATATCCAGCGTCTTGCTCCCCAGTTTCGGGTCGAAGCCGGGGAAAGGCTTGCGAGTATCCCACTGGTATAAACAACTCGTCTCGTCTCTAGTATACAGGTCGCCACCCTGCATTCTGTACTGGTCAAATACAGCGGAGTACGACCCGCCCGGCGGGCCATCCCGCCTCATGCCGTCCGACCCATACGTGCCGTAATGCACTTCTACCAGCGGCATCTTCGCTTCCTGCGGGATGATCGTCTCCTGGAGCGGCTGCCATAAATTGGAGTCGAGCCACGCCTTCTCCTGCCGCCCTCTGAAAGTCAGCACCTTAAACACCTTCTTGCGCTTCTTGCCTCCGGTAGTGGCAAGCGCATTCTGCTCGTCCGCCGGAGCCTCAACCCAGGCCCCGTCGTTCCCGCCTTTCTTGAATTTCGGCATTTCGTTCCCCCGACAATTGAGTTATCAGCACAGATAATACCAAAGATCATCATAGCATGGATCGTACCTCCTGGCAAGCCTATCGAAAACTGGTTCTTGTCCCACAAGAGGTGGGGAGTAGTAGGGGCTAGGATGTCGCAATAAGCTGTAGGAGCACCTACAAGGGTCCCTGGTGGAGAGAGATCGGGATAAGCGTACAGGGCACCCACCAGGGGCAATGTTGTCGCACAAAAACCTCGAAGATGGTCTGAGTACGAGCGCTCCTCGTTGGCGACATACTCGCATGCCGCCCTCGCGAATAGTTCCGTAGGGACGGCATAGGGTAGCCCTGTGGTAAGCCCTGTGGTAAGCCCAGGATAATGCCATAGCCCCGTAGGGGCGTAAGAACAAGATCTCTACAGTCCTGTATGATGCAATGCTAGTGCTCTTACGTCCCTACTGGACTACTTGGCTTGGGTGGCAATCCATCTGGGCACCCCCTGGTGGTTGCGCCCCACAACCTGTATCTTTATGCGACAACATTGGTAGCACCCCCTGGTGGGTGGCCTGTTGGGAGCGATCATGGCAGGCGTACAGGACACCCCCCACAAGAGGCGCCTCTACAGAGCTTTTAGCCGCAAGCTTGAACATTTACCAGCAGCTGCGCCTCCTCCTACTATTGACATCCTCGCCGCCAAGTAGTACATTGGCATTGTGAGAAAAATCACAAGAAGTAAAGCAATGAAAGCTCTCTCCAATCCTATCAAACGTGCCCTTCGCGTCGCCCTGGTCCTTCCGTTTGTAGGTCTTGTTCTTTACCTGGTCCGGAATACCCGCTACATCGCCGGGGCGCTCCGAGAAGGTATCTCTCCAGGCAACATCCTCCGCGCCCTAGTCCCCCGCCACCCGATCCCCATGCGGACCATCTTCCGTGAGTGCTTCCTCGTCAACTTCTCGGTAGATCCTGCCGTCTTGCGACGCCATCTGCCCGTAGGCATCGAGCCTGATTTGTACGCTGGCAAATCCTGGCTCTCGATAGTGATAGCGCACATGGACCGCATGCGCCCTGCATTTCTGCCCCCCAACTTCGGCGTCACCTACGACCAGATTGTATACCGCGCCGTCGTGCGCTACCGGAATGAGCGTGGGGTCTACTTCCTCAGGAGCGACGCCAACAACTTCTTCATGAGCCTCGCGGGAGATCTCCTCACCTTCTTCCGCTTCCACCATTCGCCGAGCCATTTCGAGGTGAAAAACCATCAGGTTCGGTGCGATCTCACCACCCCACCCGGCGAGCAAGCCGGCATCCACGCCACCTATAACCTGCTCAGTGCCACCCACTCCATGCCATCCAGCTCACTTTTCGCCGACCTGCCCGAAGCTCAACGCTTCCTGGTAGAACTCTTCGTAGCATTCGGCACCATTCCACCCGCACCCGATGTCCTGAAGGTCCGTATCAAGCGCGGTGAATGGCATATCTCGGTGGTCGACGACCTTCGCGGCCAATACCAATTCATGCAAGATAGCCCTCTGTTCCCACCCGGCAGCGCTCAACTCAACTCCATCTTCTACGTCAAAGAGCTACCTTATTACTGGCACACTTTGGAGCGCTCATGATGAATCCCCCCTCCCATGACCCTCTTGGCAAATACAGTCCCTGGTTGTACGCCGCGGCTCTTTACAATTTCATATGGGGCCCAGTCAACATCCTGTTCCCACGCTTCCTGTTCGATCTGATCGGCGTGCCTCCACCCAACGTCCTGCCCTTGTGGTCGGTAGTAGGCATGTTCGTCCTCGTTTATGCGCCTGCCTACTGGTGGGCGGCCCGCTACCCATCCCGCCATACCCACCTCGTCCTCATCGGCATGCTAGGCAAAATACTCGGCCCGCTCGGCTTCGCATGGTCAGCCCTCACAGGCCAGCTACCCCTCGCTTTCGGCTGGACCATCCTCACCAATGACCTGATCTGGTGGCCCTCCTTCATCTTCTACCTCCGCGACGCAGCACAACAGGCGGGCGGCTGGCCCGCCTTCCTCAAGGGCGAATAACATTGTTGTATAATTCCCTTGTATGTCAGAGCTACTTTTCCTGGACAAAACACCCACAACGCCCGCCGAAAGCGCTACGCACGCCCCGCGCATAGCCTTCGCAACCCTCGGCTGCAAAGTCAACCAGAGCGACACCCAGAAGGCCATCGCCGACTTCCGCGCCGCCGGTTGGCGCATCGTCCCCCCCACCTCCCCCGCCGAAGTCTACGTTGTCAACACCTGCTCGGTCACCCACGTAGCCGACCGCAAGAGCCGCGCCTGGCTGCGCCGCTCGGCCCGCGCCAACCCCCATGCCCTGGTTGTCGCTACCGGCTGCTACGCCGAATCGGGCAAATCCACCCTCGAACAGATGGACGAGGTGGGCCTCATCATAGGCTACAAGCAAAAAGACGATCTCCTCTCGCTGGTATCAGAGCAGATGTCAGCCCGAGGTCACGTATCACGTATCACGTATCACAACAATTCCGCACTCCAAACTCCGCATTCCGAACTAGCACAGCCTTCCTGGCTCACGGGCGAAGACGCAGACCCCGACTTCAAGTCCCGCACCCGTGCCATGGTCAAGATCGAGGACGGCTGCAACGACTTCTGCACTTTCTGCATAATCCCCTTCACGCGCGGCATGCCCCGCTCCACCTCCACCAACCGCGCCATCGACCTCGTAAACGCCCGCCTCGCCGAGGGCTACAAGGAAATCGTCCTTACAGGCGTGCACATGGGCAAATACGGCCAGGATCACGCTCAGCGCAAGCGCGCCGCCACCGACCCCACCGAGGCCCCAGACCTCCCCGGCGTAGTCCGCGCCATCCTTGAGCGCACCGCCGTCCCTCGCCTCCGCATCACCTCAGTCGAGCCAACCGACGCCATCATGATGCTCCCTCTCCTGGCCGACCCCGCCTTCCACGGACGCCTCGCTCCTCATCTCCACCTCCCCCTCCAGAGCGGCTGCGACCCCACCCTTGCCCGCATGAAGCGCGACTACACCACCGCCGAGTTCGCCGAAGTAGTCCGCCAATGCCGCCGGGCCGTCCCGAACATAGCCATCACCACCGACCTGATCACAGGCTTCCCCGCCGAAACCGAGGAAGAATGGCAGCAAACCCTCGATTTCGTCCGCACTATAGAGTTCTCCAGAATCCACGTCTTCCCCTACTCGCAACGCCCCGGCACCCCCGCCTCATCCATGCCCGACCAGGTCCACCCCGACACCCGCCACAATCGCACCCTCCAGATGATGCAACTCAGCGAAGCAGCCGAATCCACCTACGCAATCCAGCAGTTGGGGCAGACCAGGACGGTGCTGTGGGAAATGAGCCAGGAAGAACTATCTGCAGGCGGCCAGATATGGTCCGGCCTTACCGACAACTACCTCCGAGTTCATACCCGCACGCGCCAGGACCTCTGCAACAAGATCACGCCCGCCGCGCTGACTTCCTATGATGCCGGGGGCCTATGGGCCACAGTCCCCCAGGACCCACCAACCACCAACCACCAACCACCAACCACCAACTAGGAACCAGGAACCAGGAACGGTCGTCCGCCGACTACCGACTGCCGACCACCGACAATGACCGAATCCTCCGCCCGCACCATCCTGACCGTATCAGGCACAACCGCCACCATCGCCTATATTCTGGCGATATACTTCGGCCTGCGCGGCGACCAGCTACTCTCAATAGCTCTCTTCATAGTCGCCATCGCCGACAGCATAATAGCCTACGTCTTCTACCGCCAGTACACCCGCCTCAGAGACAACCGCTGGAACGACGAAATCCAGGAACTAAACAAGAAAATGTCCGACCTCCTGACGGGAGACAACCCATCCAACGAAGCCAAAACCGGTGAAACGCAAGCGACAAGCGACGAATAACAAATAACAAGCGCACCTAAATCCGAAATCCGCAATCTAAAATCCGAAATCAAAAGATGCCCGACTCCAAAACACAACGTATAATAGGCTGGGCCGCTTTCGCAGGCGTGCTAGTAGCCTGCTCTGCCTGCGGCCTCATCTGGCAAAATCAGGTGCAAGCCGCCGTGATCGCCATCATAGTCGCCGATATCGTCCTCCTACCCACCTTCATGATCCTCCTGCGCACCCGCCGCCGCACCAAAAAGATCGTCCGCCAACAAGAAGAAGTACAGCAAGAGCAATTGGACGCGCTCGCGGGTGTTGGCGACCTGGCCCAACCAATCCACAATCCGAAATCCGAAATCCAAAATGAACATTGACCGCTACACCAACCCAAGAATGGGCCAACTCTGGTCCGCCCAACACAAAGTCGACCTCTGGTGGCGAGTAGAATTGGCCGTCTGCGAAGCCTGGGCCGAGGCGGGCCGCATCCCCACCGACATCCTCTCCACCCTCCGCGAAGGCAAGATCGACCTAGACCTCATGAACGAGTACGAGCAGCAGACCGATCACGACGTGATCGCCTTCCTCAAAGCCGCCACCGACTCACTCCCCGACCCCGACGCCGCCCGCTACGTCCACCTCGGCCTCACCTCCTCCGACGTGGTCGACACTGCCTTTGCCCTCCAGATCAAAGAGGCCATGAGCGTCATCCTCGATGATGTTGAAACTCTCCGCGTCACCCTGGCCGCCCTGGCCCTCGAACACAAGCACACCGTGATGATCGGGCGCACCCACGGCATCCACGCCGAGCCTATCACCTTCGGCCTCAAGCTCCTCGTCTGGTACGACGAAATAGGCCGCCACCTCAAGCGCCTCGAAGCCGCCCGCGACGATGTATCTACAGGCAAGATTTCGGGCGCGGTAGGCACCCACGCCAACGTCCCACCCGACGTAGAAGACAGCGCCCTCGCCCGCCTCGGTCTCGCCACAGACCCCGTAAGCAACCAGATCGTCCAGCGCGACCGCCACGCCGCCGTCCTCAACGCCCTAGCCCTCCTCGCCTCATCCCTCGACAAGTTCGCCACCGAAATCCGTCACCTCGCCCGCACCGAAGTACGCGAGGTCGAAGAGCCATTCGGTGCCTCCCAGCAGGGCTCATCCTCCATGCCCCACAAGCGCAACCCCCACAAGAGCGAGCGCGTAAGCGGCCTGGCCCGCGTCCTGCGTGGCTTCGCCCTCACCGGCATGGAAGACATCCCCCTCTGGCACGAACGCGACATCTCCCACTCCTCCGCGGAGCGCGTCATCTTCCCCGGCTCCTTCATCCTGTCCGACTACATCCTCACCCAGATGGACTCCATCCTCAACGGCCTGCGCGTCTTCCCGGGTCGCATGAAGCGCAACCTCGAATCCACGGGCGGCCTGGTCTTCTCCCAGCCCATCCTCCTGGCCCTCACCGAAAGTGGCCTCGACCGTCAGGTTGCCTACAAGATAGTCCAACGCCACGCCATGGCCGCCTGGGACACCGACTCTCGCGGCGAAACCGGTCCAACCTTCATCGAGCGCATCAGCACCGACGAAGAGGTGCGCGCCCACCTCTCCACCGACCAACTGCGCGACCTCACCAGCATAGACCGCCATCTCGCCTACATAGACGAAGCCTATCGCCGCGTCGGCCTCGAAAGCTAACCCAATTGACAACACCCACGGCCTGCGCGACCTGCTATCGCATCACTAAAAGGTAGGCATGAGCACTCCGTACCACACCGACCGAGACTATCTCGCCAATGAGCAGTACAAAGATTCCTCCCGGTTCAACGCCCGCGTCCGTCTCCATGCCCTTTACAGCACCAACCCCTATGGTTGGCCCCGCTGGGTCTTCGACCATATTACCCTGCCCGACCCCGCCCGCCTTCTCGAAGTAGGCTGCGGCCCCGGCTACCTCTGGCGCTCAAACGCCGATCAACTCTCCCCCGACTGGCGCATCACCCTCACCGACCTCTCCACAGGCATGGTTGGCGAGGCCCGCGAGCGTATGTCCGACTTCGACATCTTCTCCTATGCCTGCACCGATGTCCTCTCTCTCCCCTTCCCCGACAACACCTTCGGTGCGGTACTCGCCATGCACATGCTCTACCACGTCCCCGACCGTCCCACCGCCCTCCGCGAAATCAAGCGTGTCCTCAAGCCCGGCGGCTCTCTCTACGCCTCCACCCTCGGCAACGACAACATGAAAGAGCTTCGCGAGCTACTCGCTCCCTTCAGCCTCCGCGCAGCTCGCAGCCTCACATTCGGCGCGCCCGGCTCGGGAACAGACGGCGCTTTCAACCTCGAACACGGCGGCGAAGAGCTACAATCTATCTTCGGCAATGTCCAACGCCATCTCTACGAAGACAGCCTCCAGGTAACCAGCCCTGAGCCTGTAGTAGACTACATACTCTCCATGTCCCACCGCCCCGACATAGAAGAAAGACGCCCAGGCCTCACCAAAATCATCGAATGGGCCATAGAGCGCGAAGGCGGCTCAATGCACATCTCCAAGAGCAGCGGCCTCTTCACAGCCCGCAAACAAGCCTAGCCTCCGCCCCCGCCACAGTCACCCTCATACCCTACTCCACCGACACCCTTACCATCACACCCACCACCCCACGCCCTACGTCACCGATACGCCTACCGGCGTGCCCACCCATACATCAACTCCATTTGCCACCGATACCAGCACAACCATCCCAACCGGCCTGCGTAACAGGCACAGCCACGCCCACCGCCATTCTTAGCCCTCGAAGCCGGGTAATTCCTGCTTTAGACCGATGCGACTTCCGCGCTATTTGATATAATTGGCATAATATTAGATAAATATGCAAGCACCCACATTGCGAAAGGAACCTGCCCAGTAATGCTTACCCTCGAAAACCCCAAGGCTTACCGCCTGCCACACACCATTAACCCCAGCCGCTACGATATCGAGCTTGATGCCCGCGTTGGCCGCGACACCTTCAAAGGCCGGGTCACCGTCAAAATCGACATCGCCGAAAAGACCGACACCATCGAGCTTCACGCTCACGAACTTCTCACCCTCACCTCCGCCACCGTCGAAACCGGCAGCAAAACCCTCCGGGGCGAGATCTCCCAGAACGCCGAGGCCGAAATGGCCTCCATCACCTTCCCCAGCGCCCTCCCCACAGGCCCCGCCACCCTCACCATCCTGTACGACGGCAACATCAGCCCCACCCTCGAAGGTCTCTACCTCGCCAAGGACGGCCCCGACGAATGCCTCTCCACCCAGTGCGAAGAGACCGACGCCCGCAAGATATTCCCCTGCTGGGACGAGCCTACCTTCAAGGCTCACTTCGCCTGGAAAATCACCACCGACCCCCAGAACACCGTCCTGGCCAACGGTCCCCTCCTCTCAGTAAAAGACACCCCAGAAACCCCCTGGCTCGCCCCCTCCGACCAAGACCCAATCCGAAATCCGAAATCCGAAATCCAAGATTCAAGGACCTGGTCTTTCGCCCCCACCAAACTTATGTCAAGCTACCTCTGCGCCCTCGTCGTAGGCGAGATCGACGGCACCAAAGAGGAAGAAGTCAACGGCACCCCCATCCGCGTGTGGGCTATGAAGGGCAAAGGCGAGATGGGCCGCTTCGCCCACGACTACACCAAAAAACTCCTCCCCTGGTACGAACACTATTTCGAAGCCCCCTACCACTTCGACAAGTACGACCAGGCAGCCGTCCCCGGCTTCGCTGCGGGCGCGATGGAAAACAGTGGCCTCGTGATCTACGTCCAGTCCGCCCTCATTATGAACCCCAAAACCGCCTCCTGGAACCAGGAAAAGACCATCGCCCACGTAGTCGCCCACGAAACCGCACACATGTGGTTCGGCAACCTCGTCACCATGAAGTGGTGGGACGACCTCTGGCTCAACGAAGCCTTCGCCGAGTGGATCTCCAACAAAGCCGTCCACTCCCTCACGCCCGACTACAACGTCTGGAACGACTTTCAGTTCGGCAAGAACGCCGCCCTCGCCGACGATGCGCTCGAATTTACCCACCCCATCTACAACCCCGTAGAAACTCCCGCCCAGGCCACCGAGCTATTCGATAACATCGCCTACCAGAAGGGTTGCGCCGTCCTGCGCATGCTCGAAAACTTCATCGGCGAAGACGCTTTCCGCGCCGGACTCCGCACCTACATCAAAGATTTCGCCGAGTCCAACGCCACCAAGGAAGACCTCTGGCACCATCTCGCCCAGTCCTCCGGCGAGTCCGTGGAAGCCGTTATGTCAAGCTGGATCAACCAGGGCGGCTATCCCGTGATCAGCATCTCCCTCGACGGCACCATCCTCAAGCTCTCACAGCGCCGCTTCTTCTCCAGCCCCGACGCCCGCAGCCACGACCAGATGTGGCAGGTGCCCATCGTCCTCCGCTACGAAGACACCGCTGGCGTCCACAACCGGCGCATCCTCCTCGATAGCGTCGAAAAAGCCGTATCCCTCGCTATCGAAGGCGAGCTAAAGTGGCTTTACACCAACACCGAGGAGATCGGCTTCTACCGCCAGCACCTCGACTCCACCATTATGCCCGGCCTCCTCGCCAACCTCGACAAGCTATCTCCACTCGAACAGACCGGCCTCCTCAGCGACCAGTGGGCCCTCACCCGCAACGGCACCCAGGGCATCTCCGAGTTCCTCGATGTCCTCTCCGCCCTCTTGACTTCCACCCACTACAATGTCCTCGAAGCCGCCGTTGGTCGCCTCCACGGTATCGAAGATCTCCTCCTCGACCTCGGCGACCAATCCGCCCTCCGCAAGTTCCGCTCCTGGGTCGCTGACCGCCTTCAGCCCCAGATGGAAGAAGTCGGCTATCAACCCCGCAAGTCCGACTCTCAGAACGACACCCAGCGCCGCGTGGCCCTCGCCGACGCTATGTCCACCCTCGCCGAAACCCCCGAAGCCATCCGGCAGGCCACCCACTACGCCGACATGGAAGCCAACGACCCCACCTCCGTGGACCCCAACCTCGCTGGCCTCTACGTCGCTGCTGCCGCCATCACCGGCGACCGCGCCCGCTTCGACCGCTACGTGGACATCTACACCACGCGCAAAGACGCAAGCGCTTCCCCTCAGGAAACCAATCGCTACCTCTATAGCCTGGCCGACTTCCGCAAACCCGACATCATGAGCCGCATCTTCACCCTCATGGACGATGGCACCATTCCCCAGGAGGCCATAGGCCGCGTCCTCCGCCAGATGCTCGCCCTCAACCATGCCCAGGTTCCCGCCTGGAACTATATCAAGGCCAACTGGCCCACTATACGTAATCTAGGCGACATGTGGACCGGCTTCCTCGTCGAAATGACCGGACGCCTCCCCTCCACTCTCCGCTCCGACGTGGTCTCCTTCTTCGACGCCAACCTCCAGGGCGTTGCCGACAAACCCTACGCTCGCGCCCTCGAAACAATGGACCAGCTAGCCGAGTTCAAGCAGCGCATCGGCACAGATCTGGTGGCGTGGTTCAAACGCTAACAACAAAAAGGACACAGGGGCTGGCGCCAGGCCCTCCCCACGCTAACCAGTTTAAGAATAGTGGAAATCGACCTTCACTCGTCACTTGTCACTTATCAGATGTGATATAATCAACCCATGCACGGCAGATCAATTCCACAAACCGACCTGCCCTTACCGCTCTTCCATAGGGGCAAGGTCCGAGACACGTACGATCTGGGCGACAAGCTCTTGATGATCGCCACCGATCGTATATCCGCCTACGATGTGGTCCTGCCTAACTCC
The DNA here is from genome assembly GCA_963797095.1 of uncultured Chloroflexia bacterium. GTDB lineage: Bacteria > Chloroflexota > Chloroflexia > QHBQ01 > JADMIH01 > JADMIH01. The sequence goes on from CAWCNY010000004.1 coordinate 511,368, forward strand.
ATACCCTACAAAGGCCAGGTTCTCACCGCCTTCTCGACCTTCTGGTTCGATCGCACCCAATCCATAATCCCCAACCATCTCATCACAGACCGCGCCATCCACTTCCCCTTCGACTGGCGCGCCTGGAACAGGACCCAGCGCGACCAGATATCTGGTCGCGCTATACTCGTCAAGAAAGCCCGCCGCATCGACATCGAATGCGTCGCTCGCGGCTACTTGGCAGGCTCCGCCTGGAAAGAGTATGAGGGTGCCAACACGGTGGCGGGCATCTCTCTCCCCAACTGGCTCCACGAAAGTCAGCAGTTGGTCGAGCCGATCTTCACCCCCGCCATCAAAGCCGCCACCGGCCATGACCAGAACGTCACCTTCGACGAGATGGCTAACCGCATCGGCCATGACCTCGCCGAAAAGATGCGCGATGCCACCATGAAGATTTACGGCTTCATGTCTGAATACGCCCGCCAGCAAGGCATTATCATGGCCGATACCAAGCTCGAATTCGGCCTCCTCGACAACCAGCTAATCCTCATCGACGAGCTAGGTACCCCCGACTCCTCCCGGTTCTGGGAAGTCGCCAAGTACCGCCTCGAAGGTCCCCAGCTAAGCCTCGACAAGCAATACGTCCGCGACTGGCTTACCGCCATCCGATGGAACCGCGAGCCTCCCGCCCCCTCCATGCCCAACGACGTAATCCAGAAGACCTCCGACAAATACCTCGAAGCCTACAAACGCATCGCCAAACGCGACCTGGTAGCCGAACTATACCCACCCTCCTGAAGCTCCAAGTTCCAAGTTCCAAGTTAGCACCCGCCCCCGGCCCCCGCAACCAGCTACTCGTCACTCGTCACTCGTCACTCACAACCATGCAAACCTACCAGGCCAGCATCCACATAACCCTCAAACCGGTCGTAAACGACCCCCCCGGCCTCGCCATCCGCGACGGCCTCCACAACCTCGGCTACACCACGGTCGAGACCGTCCGCTCAGGCAAATACCTCCAGGTCTACCTCACCGCCGACTCCGAAGACCACGCTGGCGCTCAAATCGACGCCATGTGCAGGCGCCTCCTCGCCAACCCCGTCATCGAAGATTACTCCTTCACCCTCCAAAAGACCGAACCCGCGCATACCTGAGCGATCTGCTGGCTCCTGATATCGACCAACCCAACATACCCGCTTTGGACGCTTACGTGCTTGCATTCGATATCGGCGGCACAAAGACCTATGCTACCCTGGCAAACCTCAGCGGGGAGCTACTGGCTCATGCCCAGGCGAGCACCGTTCGCTGGCACGGCCAACCTGGTTACGCCCGGTTCCTGATCCGGTTACGCGATGAGTTGCTACAAAGCACAGGAGTGCAGGCTAGCAAAATAAAAGTCGCAGGTGTGGCGGTGGCAGGCATCATTGATCCAGCGAACAACTGGGTTACCATGTGCCCCAATATCAGCGACGGCGATTTCGACCTCCGTTCGCCTCTTGAGACGGCTCTCGGCGTGCCCGCGCTTGTAGAAAACGATGTGAACCTGGCGGCTATTGGCGAACACTGGCGCGGCGCGGCACAAAGTTGCTCCAATTTTGCCTTCGTGGCAATAGGTACAGGCATCGGTGCTGGCGTATTCATCAACGGGCAGCTTTACCGTGGTGCCCACAACGCAGCGGGCGAGGTGGGCCATCTTTACACTCATGGCATCGAGAGCATAGGGCCTGACAAGCTTGGTGTGCTCGAACGTCGCGCCTCAGGGACAGGCATCGTTGACACGGCCCGCCGCCACATAAGACATGCTGCAACCACCACAACCCTTGATTCCGAAACCGTAACAACAGCGAACGTCTTCCAGGCCGCCCAGCATGGTGATCAGGTGGCAGGCGCGGTGCTGGAGGAGACACTCGACACCCTCTCTCTCGGACTCGCCAACCTGAGCTTCCTGCTCGACCCCGAATTGATTGTGCTTGGCGGCGGCGTCAGCGCCATAGGCGATCCTCTATTACTTCCTCTCAGAGACCGCCTCGCGAGGCTACTGGTAAAGCCTCTAGCACCCAGGCTAGAGTTTTCGCGATTAGGTGCAAAGGCACAACTTTACGGCGCGCTTCGCCTGGCGCTAGATTTCCTATAAAACGACCCCACTCGCCACTGAAGAGAAAGTAGCCGCCTACCCAGACCACACTAATAACCAACAACCAACAGCCAGGAACTTGGAACTTGGAACTTGGAACTATAACCGACTACCGACTACCGACTACCAATCTCTTTCTATGGTAATATAACTTAGGAACCCTCGCCGTCTTCATTCTTCTTCGTCACTACTTATACAAAAGAACTGCGTCCTATGGCCCACCCTATCCCTAACGTAGCTCATGTGCTTGCTATTGCCAGCGGCAAAGGCGGTGTTGGCAAAACCACCGTCACCGTCAATCTCGCCCTCGCCCTCAGCGAGCGCGGCCTGCGCGTCGGCATCTTCGACGCCGATATCTACGGCCCCAACGTCCCCCTGATGCTCGGCGTCCGCCGTACCAAACCCGCCAGGGGTTTCGCCCCCATAGGACGCGCCGACAACACCCCCTATATCACAGCCCTCGACCGCTACGGCCTCCGCGTCATGTCTATTGGCCTCCTCGTCGGCGAAACCGAAGCCCTCATGCCCGATCCCATGCAAGTTGGCCTCTTGGTAACCCGCACCCTCCGCGATGTCCTCTGGGGCAACCTCGACTACCTCCTGATCGACCTCCCACCTGGCACGGGCGAGCCTCAGCACACCATCCTCCGCACCATCCGGGTAGACGCTGCCATCGTCGTCACCACCCCCCAGGACCTCTCCCTCCTCGACGCAGGCCGCTCCCTCGGCCTTTTCCGCAAGAACAACATACCCATTCTCGGTGTAGTAGAGAACATGAGCTACCTCCAATGCCCACATTGCGACGAGCACATCGAGGTCTTCCACCGCTCCAACGGCCACTGGGCCATAGTAGACCGTGAGCTTGCCCTCCTGGGCCGCATCCCCATGGATATAGCCATCAGCAAAGGCATCGACGCGGGCCACCCCCTCCTCGAATCCAACCCCGACGCCCGAGAAGCCACCGTCTTCCGCGAAATCGCCCAACAAATCGCACAGAAGCTAACGTGATTCAACAAACCAACCTACCCCTCGTCCTGCAACCCAAACTGGCAGGAGCACACATCCAACCCATCACCATCGGCCTCTCCGGCAACCGAACCTTCCGCCCAGGTACTCACCTTCATCCACTCCAACCGCCCCGCCACCGAACACCTAGCCCTCACCCACGGCGACTACTGCCTGCCCAACATCCTCCTCAACCCCACTACCCTCACTATTACCGGCTTCGTTGACCTCTCCCGCGCGGGCATAACCGACCCCTACCAGGACATAGCCCTCGCAACCCTCAGCCTGGCCTACAACTTCGGCCCAGGCCACGAACAAACTCTGTGGAAAACCTACGGCCTCGACAAACCCGACCTCAAAAAGCTATCATTCTATCAAGCGCTGGACGAATTTTTCTAATACGGGTAGTCGGTAGCCAGAACCACCAACTGGAACCAGGAACACTCACTACTCACTACTCGCTACTCGCTACTCCGACTACCGACTACCAAGGAGCAACCAATGAAAGTAGGCGTAGCCATCTTCCCCGGCTCAAATGGCGATCACGACGCCCTTTACGCGATGGGCGAAGTCCTCGGCCAGCAAGCCGAACCTATCTGGCATACCCGCACCGATGTAGATCAATATGACCTCATCATCCTGCCCGGCGGTTTCGCCTACGGTGACTACCTTCGTTGCGGGGCCATCGCCCGTTTCACTCCCGTCATGGACGCCATCAAACGCTACGCCGACCGGGGCGGCTGGGTGCTAGGCATCTGCAACGGCTTCCAGGTCCTGGCCGAGGCCCATCTCCTCCCCGGCGCTCTCGTCCGCAACGCCAACCTCTCTTTCTCCTGCCGCTGGGTCCACACCCGCCTCGAACCCTCCAACTGCGCCCTCCTCCAGGGCGTCCCCGAAGGCACCGTCTGGCGTCTCCCCATAGCCCACGGAGAAGGCCGCTACTGCGCCGACCCCGCCACCCTCCAACAACTCGAACAAAACCACCAGATAGTCCTTCGCTACTCCACCCCCTCCGGCGACGTCACGGAAGAGGCCAATCCCAATGGCTCCTCCCACGACATCGCGGGCATCTGCAACCCCTCCGGCAACGTTCTCGGCCTGATGCCCCACCCCGAACGCTCCGCCGAACCCATCCTCGGCACAGGCGACGGCGCTCTCTTCCTCCGGGCCGTCATTTCCGCCTGGCAGGCTCGCTCCCAAACCGCCTCCGATCCCCTCCGCCCGCAGCTTTCGACAACCCTGGCAGGCTAGTCACTAAGCAGGGAAAAACCAATGAAAGAATTGCTACAGACGGCAGCCCAATACGCAGGCGATTATCTCCATGACCTACACGAGCGTAGCGTAACACCCACTCCCCAGGCCCTCCAACGCCTCCCCGACCTCGGCGGCCTCCTCCCCGACTCCCCCACTAGCCCCGCTCAGGTCCTCTCCCTCCTCCACGAGATCGGCTCCCCCGCCACCGTCGCCACCGCTGGCGGGCGCTATTTCGGCTTTGTCATTGGCGGTTCCCTCCCCGCCACTGTCGCCGCCAACTTCCTTGCTGCTGCCTGGGACCAGAACGCGGGCCTGGTCGCCCTGTCGCCCCTGGGTGCCGCCATAGAAGAAATCGCAAGCTCCTGGCTCCTCGACATCCTCGACCTGTCCAGAGAATCGGGCGTAGGCTTCGTCACTGCCGCCACTACCGCCAATTTCACCGCCCTTGCCGCTGCCCGCCACGCTGTCTTGCAAAACGTCGGATGGGATGTCGAATCCCAGGGTCTCTTCGGTGCGCCCCTCATAACCGTTGTAGTCGGTGATGAGGTCCACGTCAGCCTCCTGAAAGCCCTCAGCATGCTCGGCCTGGGCCGCGACCGCGTGCTCAGAGTGCCCGTAGACGACCAGGGCCGCATGCGCGCCGACGCCTTCCCATACATCTCCGGCCCCGCCATCGTTTGCATCCAGGCTGGCAACGTCAACACAGGTGCCTTCGATCCCGCAGGTGAAATATGCTCGATTGCTCACAGGTCTGGCGCTTGGGTACACGTAGACGGCGCTTTCGGCCTCTGGGCTGCTGCCTCTCCGCGCCGCGCCCACCTCCTCAACGGTGCCCAGGAAGCCAACTCCTGGGCGCTCGACGCTCACAAATGGCTCAATGTCCCCTACGATAGCGGCCTGGCCTTCGTCCGCGACCCCCAGCACCTCCGCGCCGCTATGTCTATTAGCGCCGCCTACCTGCAACAAAGCGACACCCGTGAGCCGTGCCACTACACCCCTGAGATGTCGCGCCGCGCTCGTGGTATCGAGGTGTGGGCAGCCCTTCGCTCCCTCGGGCGCTCTGGCATAGCCGACCTCATAGATCGTACCTGTCGCTACGCCTCGCGCTTCGCCGAAGGTCTAAGCGCAGCAGGCTACCAAATACTCAACAAAGTCGAGCTAAATCAAGTGCTCGTCTCATTCGGCGATCCGGAAACCACCCGCCGCGTAGTAGCCGCCATTCAATCCGACGGCACTTGCTGGTGCGGCGCTACAGTCTGGCAGGGCCAAACCGCCATGCGTATCAGCGTCTCCTCCTGGGCCACCACCGAACAGGACGTAGAACAAAGCCTATCAGCCATCCTCCAAATAGCAGCCAACCCAACCACGATCTCAACATCAACCAGCAACCGAAACCAGGAACCAGGAACTAGGAACCAGGAACCAGGAACCAGGAACCAGGAACTATAGTCCGACTACCGACTACCAAGACCATGTCCCGCAATCCCGCACAGCCCACCACCGACCCCGTAGAGCTGGAGCGCAGGCTCCTTGCCCGCGAGCAAACCGACCCTGCCGACACTCCCGAAACCACCTGGCCCGAAGGCCATTGGACCCTCCTTCGCAAGCTGGCTGTTGCCGTCGCCATAGCCCTCATAATCGGCTATCTCCTCCTATGGGCACAAAACGTCCAGCAAACAGGCGGCCCCGACGGCTACATCCGGGGCAACGCCGACCGTGGCCCCGTCGACTTCATCTCCACCCTTACCGGTGCCCTCGTCATCCGCGAAGGCAACGGCTCCAAACTCTACAATCTGGATCTCCAAACCAATGCCCAGAACCGCATCTACGACGGTTACAGGCCCCCCATCAACAAGAACCAGATCCTCCCTTACAACCATCTCCCCTTCGAAGCCCTCTTCATCTCCCCCTTCATGGACCTCCCCTACCCCATCGTCTTCGCCATCTGGACCCTCATCTGCGGCATCGCCATCGGTATGTCCCTCGGCCTCCTCGACGGTGCTCTCCCCGTTCTCCGCCCCATCGGCTGGGTTCTCAGCATGGCAGCCTGCTCCTACCTGCCCCTGATCCGCGGCCTCATGCTCGGCCAGAACTCCCCCCTCGTCCTCCTCGGTCTCTGCGGCCTCTATGTAACTCTCAAGCGCGGTCAGGGCATCTGGGCAGGTGCCGCCCTCTCTCTTGTCGCCCTCAAACCCCAGGTCCTTCCCGTCATCCTCCTCCTTCTTATCCTCCAGAGGCATTGGAACACCATCGTCGTCTTCAGCGGCATCATGCTGGGCCTCACCATCGCCTCCATGCCCGTCCTCGGTGCGACCTGGCCCTTCCAGTATGCGCAACTTCTAATAGGCGTGGCTGGCTGGGCCAATGTCAGCGCAATTGACCCCGCCATCATGCAGAACTGGCGCGGCTTCCTGACCAATCTCCTCGGCACAGGCCCTCTCTCCGGCCTGGTCTCCCCCCTCTTCGCTATCCTTTCCCTCGCCACAATCCTCCTGGTGGTCTACGTCTGGTGGCGCACATCGCGCAGGCAAGAGGACCCCAAAACAATCTACGGGCCGGAAAATACGCCCGTAGACGCAGCATACTCCCCCCAGTTTGACCTGCTATGGGCGCTCGCCGGTATCGCCGCCCTCCTCACGTCCCTCCACCTCAACCCCCACGATCTGACACTCCTGGTCTTCCCGGCCTGGATCATCGGTGCCTACGCCTCCTCCGGCCTCTGGAGTCGCGCCTTCTCCCGCCTCTGGCTCGTAATCCTTTGGGTAGGCTGGGCCCTTGCCCCACTCACCCTCTGGCCCACCCTGATAGTCATCCCGGGCGTGCTCCTGATGACCCTCGCCTGCCTCCTCCTATCCTGGCGCTTGATCGCCCCCCAACCCACCGAACCCGCCGCCATCCCTGCCCACGCCTGACGCCATCCCGCGCCTACTCACCCCTCAACGCAATCTTCATCGGCGGCCTCTCCACCGGCCCAAGCGCCCGCACCTCGAACATCCGCGCCCCGCTTTCCCCATCGTCCGCCGAGGCGCTCCGCTTCCCTTCGATCTCTCGTGTCAGCCGCTCCGCCACCTCCTTCGCGTAATGCTTCATCTCCGAGTCCTGCAACCTCCGCGACATCACCTCCAGCAAGTCCACCACGCTCCGCAATCCCGGCTGCGGTGCTTGTGCAGGTCTTCCCTCCCCCAACTCCACCTGTGCGATCGCATTTGACCCAAACTCCCCAACCACAGACAACAACAAGCCGGTTTCTAGCCCATCTTCCGTAAACACTGGCATCCCCATCATAGCCCCCCTGCGCGCCGCCATATCCCGCCCGAAAGGCGCGATCACCCCCGCCAGTGCAGGGCACAACACCTGGAATAGAGTCCTGGGCGGCAGCATCGCCAGTTGCCCCATGTCCAGCGCCTCCAGGTCCGAAGGCCGCAACGCCTGCACCCGCACCTGTGGGTGCACATCCCCATCCCCTCGCCTCGGTACCACAAATCCCCCCCAGCTAATATCCACCGGCGAAAACTCCTCCCGCCCCTGCCCCTGATCCTTTGTCCTTCGTCTTTCGTCCTTCGTCTTTCGTCCTTCGTCATCTCCCCCAAATGCCTTCACCATCTGCAACGTCGGTATCCTCAGCAGAGGCCCCGCCAGTGCCAGCGCCGTGCTGGGGTGGAACCTCCTTGCGCGCGGGTCCAGCCACACAACCAGGTCCCCCTTCGCGACCGCCAGGCTCTTCCACCAGCTCTCGCCTCGCCCGTGCAGGTTCCCTTGCCCCGGCAATATCTCCGCCGCTTCGTACACCTCCGCACCCAGGTCCCTGGCGATCTGCCGAGTCCCATCGCTCGACCCTGCATCCACCACCACTATCTGGTCCGCCAATGGGTGCAACTCCTGCAACACCCGCCGCAGCCCCATGATCACCGAATGTATCCGCCCGGCATCGTTCGAGGTCAACACCACCACGCTCAACGACAGCCCGCTCACGCGCTTCGCCCGCAAGAACTCCTCAGGATCGCGGAACTCGTCCCCGTGAAATGTGTGCTCCACGAACCAATGCTCGAACGGCATATCGAGCCAGCGTTTGCTCCCACCGCGGCCCTTCCCTGCGCTCACACTCTTGTTAGCGCGGAGCCGCTTGCTATAAGCCTTCAGATCGATGCTCACAGGCGTATTCAACATCAACAGCGGCGGCCCCTTCCGCTCAGACACCTTCAATCCGATGGATGCCTCTCCATCCTCCCCTATCCCCTCCTCGTTAGTCCGCCCCCTCTCTCTGGCTTCGTGCTGCGCCATCCCCATGATCACAATATCGTCCGCCTGCGCTTCCGAAAGGATCGCCTGTGCCGGGTCATCCCCCCTGGTCAAGATACTCTCAAACCGCGCCCCTCTCTCCTCGCGTACTCTCCTCAACTGCTCGTTGAATACCAGGTAGGGCTCCTCCCCCAGCGCCTCAACAAGGCTCACCCCCTTTTCTTCGATAAATCGTTCCAGGTTCGGCACCGTCGGTATTCGAGGTACGTTGTGCAACACCGTCAGCGGCAGATCCATCCTCTCCGCCAGCGTCATACTCAAGCTCAACCCATACTCAGCCCCTGGCCCCCCTCGCACCGACAGCATGACCCGCCTCGCCCTGTTCCAACCCTCCACCCGCGCGGCCATCACGCCACACGACGGTTCTGCCAGCACCTCATCCACGATCCGCCCGTAAACATGCTGCTTCGGCCTGCGCGCATACCCCTTCCAGTAAACAAGTACAAGGTCGGCCCCTTCCTCCACCGCCGCCTGCCGGATCGCCCCCGCCACGTCCCGCGCCACCTTCACAATCCGGTCAACCCGCACCTGTCGCGCCTCATGGCTCCCGTACCCCGGCACCTCAACCTGTGATGGCAGGAAATCGAGCAGCGCGCGATATGACCGGGCCATGTCCATGCCCATCGTCAAAGGCTGGTCGGGTGGCACCTGCACCACGCTCAATACCACAATGTGGGCTTGCCGCGACCCCTTCTCGTCGCTCGCACCTGCGCTTGCATCTTTCCCAATATCGCGCATCAGGTGCGCCGCCAGCCCCAGCATATCCCCGGCCAGCCCCATATTTAGCAATGGGACCAGCACTACCTGCGGCACAGCCGTCAGCGTGCCCGCAGATCCACCAGCCTCCGTTGCCTGGCGAAAATCCATATTCATAATCCACCACCAAACGCTATTCGGTCAATCTCATCGTCTCCGCAACCGACAGCTTCCTGGTGTCAAACGTAAGCTTCTTCGTGGCGGCGGCGCTTGCCCGCCCCTCTGTCTCTATCCGCTCCGCCTCTTTTTGCGAAGCCTCGGCCAACTCGTCTTCTCCCATGCTCAACAATCGCGTGGCAGCCGCCCGCAAATTGCAACTCGCCGTCTCCGTGTCGCCAAGCATGCTCGCCTGCAATGCCCTTGTCTGCAACTTGAACGTAGTGGCCTTCTCCACGCTGTTCATCACACGCGGTTCGCCAGAACCTTTCCCCGCCCCTTCGGCGAACCCAACTACCAGGTCCAGAGACGCCTCTTCCTTGCCGTGCCCTACCTCATACTCAAGCAACACCCTTGCCAGCCTGTAGCTCCCAGGCTTCCTCGGCGGCAGCACCACCTCAAACAACAATGTCTGCCCATCCGCCGATTGCATATCTCCTAAAGACAACGTCAACTGACCGCTCGATCCGCTCACAACTCCTGCGCCTGCATTCTCGCCACCTGCGCCCTCCATGCTGGGCCACAGCCTTGAGATCATCGGCGACACCCTGTACACCGCCCGTGCCGCCACTCCCCCTGCCCCCGAAAACGTCAGCCGCAAATTCCGTGCCGTCGTTGCCTGCATCTGCCTCAGCGCCCCCTCGAACGCCCCCGCGATCTCCTCCGGCTTAGCAACATACTCGACTTGCCCGCCGCTCTCGCTGGCGATCCCGTCCAGTAGCTCGATGCTCCAATCCTCCTCGGCCCCCAGTCCCAGCGCCGCTATCGGTATCCCTGCTGCCCCGGCCTGCGCCGCCAACTCAAGGCATTGGTCCCCATCCCCCCAGGTCTGCCCGTCCGTCAAAACAATAATTCGCGACACCACGCCCGGCCCGCTCCCCTTCTGCGCCTCCTCCAGTCCAACCCGCAGGCCCTTGCTCATCGCCGTGCCTCCCGCCTCCTTGATCGCCTCCACCTGCGCCTTCAGCGCCTCTCGGTCCGCCACCTGCGTGCTACTCACCAGCGGCCTCACCTCGTCATCAAACAGCGTGATCGCCACTGTATCCCGCTCGCTAAGGTGGTCAATCACCCACCCCACCGCCTTCTTCAGGTTCTCCAGTTTCTCCCCCGCCATTGACCCCGAAGTATCCAGCACCAAACTGAGATTCAACGCCGAATTCCCACCACTCACAACCCCAACTGGCGTATTAGCCTGCGTTATGTCAAGCAAAAGATACGCCAGACTATTAGCGTCGTTCGCCCCCAGCGGATCGTGGCTCCAGGTTCCCTTCAAATTCATGTTCTCAACCATATCTCTCCTCGCGTGAAACGTACTGAGTCATGCAACATGGCAACCCAACAATCACAATATCACGAAATTAAGTACGCTCCACCAACCCCCACGTTTCAAAACGACACCCAATCACCCACCACTCCCCTACCGACTATCAGGAACTTGGAACTTGGAACTTGGAACTACCGTCCTCCCCATCACTCCTCCCCCTGCATCAATCGCGCATAAATAACACTGATATTATCCTCCCCACCCTTGCTGTTAGCCAGCCCGATCAGTATATTCGCCTCCGACTGCGGATCGACCCCCTCGTCCCCCGCTACCGACGAAATCTCAGGGTCCCTCACGAAATCCCACAACCCATCCGAGCACAAAAGCAGCCCATCCCCCGGCCTCATCCTCAACCGGTAAATATCCACCTCCGTATCAGTCAACCTGGAATCGCCCAGTGCCCTGTAAATCTCATTCCGCCTGGGGTGAGTGTAAATATCCTCCGGTGAGAGCTGCCCGGCCTGCACCAGTTGCATCACCAGCGAATGGTCCCGTGTCAGCACAAGCGCCCGCCCGTCCCTCACAAGATATGCTCTGCTATCCCCCACATTCGCCACCGTCAACTGGTTCCCTATCAGCAGCGCCGCCACCACCGTCGTCCCCAGGTCCGAATGCCTCTCCCTCGCCAGGTCGCTGATCCTCCTGTTCGCCTCCAGCACCGCCTGTTGCAGCAACCCTGCGCACGTATTGGGATCGCGCGCCACCGGGTCGCCCGACACCAGCGGCCCCACCAGCGACGAATTCACCATCGACCCGATCGTCCTTACAGCAATCGACGACGCCACCTCACCGCTCTGGTGCCCACCCATTCCATCGGCCACCACATACAGCCCCACCGGCAAATTCCCGTCGTGCTCCAGCACCGTCGCTTCCAGTGTCAGCACGCTATCCTCGTTGATCTTCCTCACCATCCCGATGTCCGACGCCCTGCCGCTCCACAATTTCAAGTTAGTCAGCGGCCTGCTCGCCTCGTACAAATCGTTCAAAATAGCCGCGAACGCCTCCGCCGTAGGGTAAGCCCCCTCCCGCGCCTTCGACAGCGCCACCGCCGGATTTGCGTCCGCTCCCAGTGGCCCCGTAGCCTCATAGGCCGCCACCATCTTCCCGCCGTTATGACCGTTTCGCCCCATCCGTCCACCCATATTGCTAAACGGATCGACCTTTTCCTCTCCGTCTGCGACCGTCGTTGGCCCCTTTCGCACCGCCATATACCACTGTTCCAATTCCCCTGCCAGCGCTCTCACGTCCGACCTCTCCAACGCTTCCTTAGCGTCCTCGTCCAACCCCTCTACTGACTGGCACCCCGACGGGTCGAGCAGCATCACCCGGTCCCCCGGCTGAACCAGCAAATTCGCAAGCTCAAGCGAGCATCCCCCTATATTCTCTGCGCGCAGCCTCACCAACAACTCCCCCACCTGCGCCATCCACCCCAGCGCCTGCTCTTCCTCCGGCTCCTCCGGCACCGCCAGGTGCCCCGACTGCCCGGGCAAAAGTAACCCCGTGGTCGTCATCCCCGGCAGCCACGACGCCATAACGCGCCCCCCACTCTCCTCCCAGGCCACGTACCCGCGCCCCAACTCCAGGTCGTACCAAACATCGTAAGCGTGCGTCACCCCCGGCACCCTGCTCTCCAATATTGCAGGTGCCAGCTTCAATTGCGGCAGGAACCCAACCTCTTCATCCCCTACCCCGGTTGCCTCCTCCGCCTCCCTCTTATCATCTCCCTCTCCCTCTCCTTCGACCTTTGCTGGTTTTCCTTCGTCTGCGTTCTGCGCCAGCGGCAATCCAAACTCCTGTAATCTATAATGCCGCCCCGCCAATTGCGCCCCGCACTCTACGCAATAAATATCTCCCGGCATCGAGCTTGTAGATCCGCACGCCCAGCACCTCATAAATCCCTGCAAATCCGCCACCCGGTAAACGTTCGTATCCCCCAGCGACCCCACAAACGAAGCCACCTCGTAACGCTCGTTCACCGTCGCCCCCTCCGCGAGTGGCGGTCTCGGCGGTCCCCCAGCCTCCGGTAACGGCGTGGTAATCTTGCTTGCCCCTCCCCCATCCAGTGATCCCGTGCTTTCCTCGTCTTTTACCTCGCTCAGCAGCACAGCAAGCACCTCATCCTCGCTCGCGCCGCTCTCATCGCTACTTTCTGCTCCGGCAAATTCCTCTTCTGCCTCTTCGCTCGCCTCTCCCACTTTCACCACGCCCTCTTGCGCACGCGCCTCATCCTCCGCGCTGTCGGCCACGGCCTCGCTTTCGGCGCTCAGTACCGGCGTACCTTCTGCCTCTGTGGGCGTCTCTTCCTTCTCAGGGTCCTGGACGGGTTCAGTCTTATCAGCATTCATGGACAATAAACCTTGCTAGAAATTGGGGTAATCTCCACCCGACTCCCACAATGCAACAAGCAACAGGGACGCCTGAACACTGTCTTCTGATGGGCCGAAGTCGAACGGATAGGCTAACTATAGCATAAGCTAATACCCCACGCAAACACCTATTACCACCTGATTAGCACCCGAAAGATCCCGCGAAACTGGATGAAGGTCTAGCCCAATCAGAGGCAGGCCTCCCCCTCTGATCATCCCCCACACCACCCCCCAATCGCCCAACCCCACAGCTGCCAACCCCACCATTCTGAGCGTCCCGCCCGCAAGGAGGTTGTGCCATCTCCCTTCCCCTATTGTCACCCCCCAGCGCCATTATCTTCCCATCCCCTGTGCCTTCCCCCGTCACCATTGTCATCCACCGTCGCTATTGTCATCCACTGTCGCTATTGTCTTCCCCGTAGACCTTGTCGCCCCCGCCCCCCTTTGTCATCCTGAACGAAGTGAAGGATCTCGCTCCCCAAGATCACCTTCGCAAGCTCACCAAGCCAGAGAGTGCCCACAACGAGCAAGATCCTCAAACTCAATCAACTAACCCCAAAATCGCCCAAAAACCACCCATTTGGCCCTATCTAAATCCAAACAAATGTGCTAAGTCCCAATACAGGAAGTACTTTCACCCTCCCTGCCGCGCAGCAAGGAGGACATAGAGACAAGACTGGTGTCCCTATGCAGCTTTGCGTTTGTACCTTACAAACCACATAAACAACCACCACAACTACCAGCACTTTACAAACCAAAAGAATGGTCAGCCAAAAGCCGGTGGCTGTCTCAACACCACCATCACCAGCACCAACAAGACCACCAACCGCTCCGGTCTCCCACCACCGGCCCCTAAGGGGACCAACACGGAGCGGTAATCCAGTGTGCATTCGTGTCACACCCTCTATAGGCAAGAGGAACCCTGCGCCACACGTACCAGTTGCGCCACAGGGACACCATCCGATAAGCCAACCCACACAAAAAAGGAAGAAGGGTGCATGTGATCGCAAACAGATCCCATGCACCCCTTCCCCATACCCACCAATCAAGACTCCGCACTCCGCATTCCGCATTCCGCACTACAAGAACCTTCGTGCCCTTAGTACTCCTTCGCATCTTCGTGTATAAAGATACAAATAACCAGTACGCAATACAAATCCTCCCTCGCATCGTCCTGCCCCACAATCCAAAGGTTGACGCTCCACCCAATCCTCACGTACAATACAAGCAACTCTAGCAAAGATGAAAGAGCCAACTAACAAAGCAATGTAGCTTGTATGCGAAGGAGGATACCAGCTAATGGAAACCATCGAAAAACCCGCCACCACAACTTCACCTAACGGCGCGTCCGCCGCTGTCATCCCCACCCCCAGGCGCACGACCCTTGATCAAATGGACCTGCCAACGGGCAAGAAAGCCCGCCTCCACAGGCTCCTCTACGAGCATGGCCCCGGCAACGGCACCATTCTCCTCCTACCTATCGACCAGGGCCTGGAGCATGGCCCAATCGACTTCCTGGGCAACCCCCCCGCCCTCGACCCAGGCTTCCAGCTTGAGCTTGCCCTCAACGGTGGCTACTCAGGTATCGTCTTCCACATTGGCCTCGCCACCAAGTACATGAAACAATACGCGGGCAAGATCCCCCTCGTCCTAAAGCTCAACGGCAAGACCAACATCCCATCCGATGCCCAGGCCTTCTCCTCAATTGACGCGACAGTCGAAGACGCCGTCCGCCTTGGAGCCGACGCCATTGGTTACACCCTCTACATCGGCTCCCCCGCCCAGGACCGCGACTTCCTTCAGTTCAATCAGGTGCGCCAGGACGCCGAACGCTATGGCATGCCGATCATCGTCTGGGCCTACCCCCGAGGCGAAGCTGTCAAAGCCAAAGGCGGCGTCAACTCCCTTTATGCCATTGACTATGCGGCCCGCGTCGCCCTGGAGCTTGGAGCCGATGTCGTCAAGCTCAACGTCCCCGAACACGATAACATCAGCCCGGCCCAGCCCAAGCCCTACGACACCATGAACCTCGGCTACGCCGGCAGCATAGCCAAAGTAGTCGCCTCTGCGGGCCGCGCCATGGTCCTCTTCTCCGGCGGCAGCAAGCTCGGCGACGAAGATCTCCTGACCAAAGCCCGCATGGCAATGGAAAACGGAGCCACCGGCCTCATCTTTGGCCGCAACCTCTGGCAGCGCCCAATGGACGAAGCCCTCGCCATCACAGGCCGCATCATGGACATAATGAAGAAAGCCTAACCCAACTGGGCCCAAGCTTATGAGATCTCGAACAGTAGATTCAGTTTAGCAAGCGTAATATCTGCTTCTAAAATAGAAAGCCCCTCCACAACGGGGCTTTCAAGGGCAGGTTTCTGAGAAGGGGGTGCAGGCGGAACTGCCTGCCGGGGGTTTGGGGGTGTCCCCCCAACTCTACTTCTACTTCTTACTAACTCCCCTCTCCCCGGATTCGGGGAGAGGGGCCGGGGGTGAGGGGCGTTCGTATGCACCCACCGAAGGATTCCACCGAAGACCTACCCTTGAACGCCCAATTGGGGAGGGGTTGGGGGTGGAGCCTCGGAGGGCATTCCTATCCTGTTCTACCCAAGGATCTGGAATGCGGCTAGCTCATGCTAGGCTGTCCTTAGCAACCGCACGATCTCCCGCACCGAAGGCCGCTTCCCATACAGCAGCACCCCCACCCGGTAAATCCTCGCCGCCAACCACGTCAGCAAGTAGCTCGAAAGCGCTACCACCACCACCCCCACTAGGAACTCCCAGAGATCGGTGTTGCCAAGCGCCACCCTGATGAACATCACCATAGGCGTAAAGAACGGCACAAACGACACTATCCGTATGAACTCGGCGTTCGGATCGGCCAGCGCATAGAACGATACCAGGTACACTGCCACGTTCACGATCGTCAGCGGCGCAGTGATGTTGTTCACATCCTCCACCTTGCTCACCAGTGACCCAAGCGCCGCGTACATAGCCGCATACAACAGATACCCGAGCAGAAAGAATACCAGGAACGCCAACAGCGTCGGGGCAGGCACCGACGCCACATCGATCCCGATCCCTTGCGCCGCGCTCCCAAGCGTGCCACCAAACAAGAGCACTACAAAGCCCGACAACACCCATAGCGCTGCCTGCGTCAGCCCGGCCAACCCAACCCCAAGCACCTTCCCCGACATCAGTTCGATTGGCCGCACCGCCGTTATCAGCAACTCCATTACCCGACTGCTCTTCTCCTCCACCACGCCCATCGCTACCTGTATCCCGTACATCAGTATCAATACGTACAGTCCGATCAACAGGAAGTACACCAGCGCCACCGAATTGCGCTGTGCTGCCTCGTCGGTCAGTGTCGCACCAACTATCGGCTCCACCTTCAGTTCAGGCGTAGTGAACAGAGCCTGTGCCTCCTGCGCTGAGATCCCAAACTCCTGCAACTTGGCCTGCGTCAGCGCCGCGCTCAAATACGCGTTCAACTGCGACGCCTCCAATGACCCCGGCCTATCCTTGGCATAGTAAGTGAACGTCGCACTGCTTGGCTTATCCCCATCCACCACCAGATACGCCCCGATATCGCCGTCAGTCACTTCCTTGCTGAGCGCGTCCTGGTCATCGGTGTCCGCCTTCACAAACCTGATACTCTGCGTCAGAGGCAAAGCTGTATTATCCGTCTCACCACTCGCCTGTCCGGGCACAGGCGTAGGCGTAGGTCGCGTGAGCACGTCCAGGTAAGAGTACACCAGGTTCGAAGGATCCACCACGGCCACCTTGGCAGTAGTAGTCTGGTCCAGCAGACTAAGCAACGCAGGCACAAAGGCCAGCGCTGCCAGCCCCAGCACCCCCACCACAGTCCCGATGATAAACCCGGGACTCCGAACCCTTTGCAAATACTCCCTCTTCAGCACAAGTTGTACATTCCGCAAATTCATCTCAAACACCTCCGTCCATCCACCAATCAGGTACTACCAACCAGGAACTCGGAACTTGGAACTTGGACCTCGGAACTTGGACCTCGGAACTCGGAACTTGGACCTCGGACCTCGGACCTCGGACCTCGGAACTTGGAACCCCAATCCTCCTCCGCCCTTCGTCCATCCACCTAGCCCTCGGTCAATACCGTCCCTCCAAGCAGCGCCCCCTCCTCCGCCAGTTGCTTCACTGCCGCCGGGTCCGCCTTCTGCACCGCCTGGATGAATATCTCCTGCAATGTCGGCTCCGCCAATTCAAAGAGCCGCACATGCCCAGGCCCATCCTGGATCGCCAGCTTCAGTATGTCGTCACTGGTAGTGCTATCGTGAAGCTCCAGGCGTATGCTACCGGCCCGCCGATCATGTATCTTAACCTTATAAGGCTTCAGCGCCTGCAAGAACCTCTCCATATTCGGTGGTTCCCCATTCTGCGCAGCAAACGCCAGTTCGATCAACTGCTTCCCACTCTGTCTCTTCAAATCCGCGATCAACCCCGTAGCCAGTAGCCGACCCCTGTGTATGATAGCCACGTAGTCGCAAAGCTCCTCCACCTGCTCAAGCCTGTGGCTCGAAAACACAATCGTCTTACCCTGTGCCTGCCTCTGCACCAGTGTATCCCTCAACACCTCCGTATTGATCGGGTCCAACCCCGAGAACGGTTCATCCAGCAGCATCAAGTCAGGCTCATGCAGGATCGCCGCCAGCACCTGCACCTTCTGCTGGTTCCCTTTTGACAGTTCCTCCACCTTGCGGTTCCAAGCATCGCCAAGCCCCACCTTCTCCAACCATTCGTGTGCGCGTGTGGTCGCTTCCCCTGCCGGAAGCCCGTACAATCCGGAAAGGAACACCAGTTCCTCTCCGACCTTCATCTTCAAGTAGAGCCCGCGCTCTTCCGGCAAATACCCGAAGCTCCGGCGCGGCACTCGCTCGCTTGGCTGCCCGTTCCAAGTGATAGTACCCGCGTCCGGCGACAGTATATTCAGCACCATCCTCAGAGTTGTCGTCTTGCCCGCGCCGTTCGCCCCGAGTAGCCCGAACATCGAGCCTCTTGGGATCGTAAACGAAAGGTCGTCCACCGCCACTACGTGCTGAAACACCTTCCGCACATCGCTCAGCACAAGCCCGCCATTCTGCTTGCTCGCCATGATCTCTAACTCCTCCTCCAAAAACTCTGCCCAACTACGTCCCCAAATCTTGATTTCCAACCTATTGTACATCCTCAGCCGACAATACCCCATATTGTGCCAGCTCGCAGTGCCGGACAATACCACCCGTGCCATTTTCAAGCCACAGTAGTAAAATAGCCTTGTGCGACCCAACCGCACCGCACCAAAACACCACAAACGAGAGGCTGACTATCATAATGTCCCAACTATCCCTACTGGGCGTCTTCGCCCATCCCGACGATGAGCAAACAGTAAGCGGCGTCTTTGCCAGCGCCGCCGCAGAAGGGATCAAAACCGGGCTTGTCTGCGCGACCCGAGGCGAGCTAGGTGAAATCTCCGATCCCTCTCTTGCCACCCCTAATAACCTGGGCGTGGTCCGCGAAGGCGAAATGCGTGCCGCCAGTGCCGTCCTCGGCATCAAATACCTCTGGTTCCTCGACTACCGGGACTCCGGCATGATGGGCACTCCAGGCAATGAAGACCCAGCCTCGTTCTACAAAGCCGATGATGCCGAAGCCCTGGAGCGCCTTATCAAGATCATACGCGAGTTTCGCCCCACCGTCATGGTCACCTTCAATTCAACAGGCGGCTACGGTCACCCCGACCACACCACCATCCATCATCTCACGACCAGAGCCTTCCACGCAGCAGCCGATCCCAACCTCTATCCAGAGGCAGGTGAGCCTTGGCAAACTGTACGCCTCTACTATAGCTCCTTCCCACGCAGTCGAATCAAACAATTGGGCCAGTGGCTTGAGGATCACCATATTGATCTGGGCTTCAACACCGTTGATCCTGAGTTCCTGGGAATGCCCGACAAGATGGTAACTCACTCCGTCGACACAAGCGAATGGGTGCCCATCAAAGAACGCAGCCTCAGTATGCACCGCACCCAGAACGACCCAAACTCAATGTTCAACCAGATGCCCGCCGAGATCATGTCAGAATTCCGCTCAAAAGAACACTTCTCCCTGGCCGCAGGCACTCCACTCCCTGACACTCCGGAAGCTTCGTCCGATCTCTTCGCGGGTCTCAGGGACTAATACGGCGGCCTTAGCCAATCATTACAGGAGGCAAACCCATGTGCGGAGGTGTCATCTTCCCCTACCGGAAAGAGTACAAAGAATTACTCGAAAAGCTCTATTCCCCCGACGAAGTGGCCCAATTCGAAGCCACCGGCGAAGTCCGTTCGCTCTACTGGCAGAAAGCCGAACCGGTTCTTCCCGTGCTGGTAGAGCGCGATGAGAACGAACCCGCCGGTGAAAGCGCCGAGCCTGAGCCGCGCCTCATGCTCTGGGGCAATCGCGACAAGAACAAGCCCTTGCCCCAAACCGGCTGGGCACGTCTCGAAAGCATCGAGGAAGGCAAATGGGGCTATCTCAAGCCCAAGCCCGCCCTCATCCCTGTATCCTACGGCGTAGAGAAAGGTAAGTGGTTCTCCATCGACAATGGTATCGCTGGCTTAGTGGTCAGAAAAGCCGGTGAAGAGCGCATCTACATGCTAACCGAAGCAGCCGACGAAGAATTCCTGGACGTAACCCACCATGAGCGCATGCCCGTCCTCATAGATCAAGATGCCATTCCCTGGCTCACCGGCGATCCCACTGGCACGGGTTCTGCCATACAACCCTCCCTCCCCCTGGAAAGTGAAGCGTGATGCGTAATACATGACCATTGCTTACTCCGTCACTCGTCACTCGTCACCTTTCCTCTAGACCCAAAGGACCACCAATGCCAAGCCCAGAAGATCAACCGAAACCCGTACTAGCCAACCAGAAGCCCCCTGCCCGCAACCCACCAACCGCCAGTGCCGCCGAGTTGGAAGCAATCAACGCTCCCCTCAAGCAAAACACGACCCTCAATCGCAAAGCACGCATGGGCGCGCCAACCGAGGACGAGGAACTTCTCAAACGGCCCACGCCAACTCCATCCGATTTCACCCGCTCCGACACCTGGCGTGTTCTCCGTATCATGGGCGAATTCGTGAGCGGCTTTGATACCCTTGCAAGTCTGGGGGCTGCCGTCACCGTCTTCGGCTCCGCCCGCATCGGCCATGACAACCCCATGTATGACCAGGCGACGCAACTCGCCAGGATGCTCGCCGAACAGGGCTTCGCCATCATCACGGGCGGCGGGCCTGGCGTTATGGAAGCCGCTAATAAAGGAGCGCGCGAAGCGGGAGGTGTCTCTGTAGGCTGCAATATCGAGCTTCCATTCGAGCAAGGCACCAACGCCTATGTAGACATAGCCATCAACTTCCGCTACTTCTTCGTTCGCAAGACCATGTTCATGAAATACTCCGAAGCCTTCGTCATCTTCCCAGGAGGCTTCGGTACTATGGACGAGCTGTTCGAGGCCCTTACACTCGTCCAGACCGGCAAGGTCCGCAACTTCCCGCTCATCCTCTTCGGCAGCCAGTATTGGCGAGGCCTTCTGAACTGGATCAAAGGTGTCATGCTTGTGGAACACAAGATCAACGCGGACGACCTCAAGCTCCTCATCCTCACCGACTCGATTGAGGACGCCTGCCAGATGATCGTAGATTGCTACAACGATAGGTGCTGGCAGGTCGAGGACTCCTCTGAAGCAACCCAGATCCACTCCGAGCTACTTGATGAGCCAGGCGAATTGAGACCACCCAACAATCACAATGGGCGCGAAGGCGATCCCACATTACAGGAATAAGACTAAGGGTACATACGCCGCCTCAAATTGTAGGATTCGGCTTCGCAGACATACAATCTGGTCTAGTATGGAGAAAATCGGCGGGAAAGCCCGCCGATTTTCTCTATATTAAAAAGCCCCTCCCCAAGAACTTGGGGAGGGGTTGGGGTGGGGAGTAAGTATACGTCGTTAGTCATTTTACGCAGCAGATGATGTGCGTTTTGCTTGGCTCTATGGTCGGGGTGAGAGGATTTGAACCTCTGACTTCATCGTCCCGAACGATGCGCGCTGCCGGGCTGCGCTACACCCCGAGGATATGTTCCATCATTATACCAGACCCCGCTCATGCCTGTCAAAAACTGTACCGAAGGTATGCGGTCAGACTTGAGGTGGAGCAATTTCCACTGTATTCTATGAAGTATGAACCTGGAAGAAGAACTAGCCCATCTGCGGGCAGAGAATGCACAACTCAAAGAGCAATTGCGCCTTGCTCTGGAGCGCATCGCCGAGTTGGAAGCCAGGTTGGAGCAGATGCAGACACAGCTAGCCTCTGGCTCTGGCTCGCCAGGTGCCCCATCATTCGTCAAGCCCTCCACTCCCAAGAAGAACAACACCCCAAAGCCTCCCAGACGCCCCAGAGCTAAAGAGCACAATGGTGCCCGCCGCCGTGAACAATCGCCCACCTCAACAATTGAGCACCACCTGCAGCAGTGTCCCGATTGTGGCTACACCCTTCGTCAGCACCAACTCGCCTCCAGACGCCAGGTGATAGAACTCCCTCCACCCCCTCCTGTGCAAGTCACTGAGCACCAGCTATTCAAGGGGTGGTGTGCTCGTTGTGGGAGGTGGCACTACCCCACTGTCGACCTTACAGGTCAGGTGATTGGGCAAGGCAGAATGGGGGTGCGTATCGCCTCCCTCATAGCTCATCTGCGCACATCGTTGAGGATGCCCCTCCTCCTCATAAAAGAGTACCTGTACACCATACACAAGTTGACCATCTCTTCGGGTGAGGTTGTGGAGTTGTTGCATCGAATGGTGCAAGCCGAACCTCTGAAGGAGGCTGCTGCCTCCATAAAGAAGAGGGTTCGAAGGAGCCATAGCCATGTGGTACATGGTGACGAAACCACCTGGCGAGAAGGGGGACAAAACGGCTATATCTGGGGCTTCTTCACGCCCGATGGAGAGCGATTGTACGAGTACGACCAGAGCCGAGGGGGAGCGGTAGCCAAACGAATAATGGGGTCTAACTTTGGGGAAAAGGGTCAAGTAATGTCGAGTGACTTCTACGGTGGCTACAACGACTTCCCAGGAGAGCACCAGCGGTGCTGGGCACATCTGCTCCGTGATTTGCATAAGCTGAAAGAGGAGCACCCCATCAACCCCATCAACCCTACCAACCCTACCAACCCTACCAACCCTACCAACCCCACTAACCCCACTAACGAGGAAGTGCATGAATGGGCCAGGGGAGTGCGAGCACTGTACGATGATGCCCATAAGCTGTTGGAAGAACACGAACTTGGCCCTCCCACTGCAGACGAAGCCACAAAAGAGCCACACAAGTGGGAGCAGCGTGTAAGAGAGTACCGGCGGTTGGTGGAAGGGGTTGCCAAGCTAGGTGCGCAGTATGCCGATGCCAAGGAGTTCGGGCCACAGGGCGGGGGCAAACAAGGGCCACAGGGCGGGGGCGGGGGCGGGGGCGGGGGCGGGGGCGGGGGCAAGAACGGTAACGGCCCCCAAAGAGCAAGCACCCATGCCACACCTTGTGCAAGAGACTGCTGCGCCACCAGGAGGAGTTATTCCAGTTCGTGATAGTGCCCACCTTATCCTCTGACAACAACCTGGCGGAACGGTCAATCCGTCCTGTGGTGGTGATGCGCAAGGTATCAGGTGGTAGTCAATCGCCCAAGGGATCAGCCACCCGGATGACGTTGGCTACCCTGTTCGGCACCTGGCGAGCTAAGGGTCTCAACCCCTTTGACCAGTGCTTGGCCCTCCTCTCCCAGCCCTCCCACCCTTAATCTGAGAGCTTACAATGCAATCTCGAAGGAACGGCAAGTGGGTCTGGGAAGTTGATGCCGTGGCTCATAGTCTCAGACATTTCGAGGATTGAACACTTATCAGTCGCCTTCATTTTAGGGTAGAATATCGCTATGGCTAACGCAACACCCGATGAGGGTGGATCTATTGGGCGGGAAATTAGACCTGCACGGGCTGCCCGATACCGTCCGCATGCCAGCGTTACAGTTACCACCGAATCCCCTATTGGCGAGCATACTCGTCCTGAAGCGGCGACTGGCGCGACGCAGCTACTTTGGCTCTCAATCATCGCCGGTGTGGTGTTGTTCTTCACTATGCTTCTCGTCTTGCTGGGCGGACGTGCTAATGTTGGGGCCATTATAAGCACGCTAAGCGTTCGTTTTCTAAGCCTATTCATCGAGGCGGCTCCCTTCCTCCTTCTGGGCACCCTCCTCTCCGGCTTGATTGATGTCTTCGTGCGCCAGGAGCATATACTTCGCTTCGTGCCGCGTAATGCCTTCCTGGGTGTGCTCACAGGTACTTTCGCGGGCTTCGTCTTCCCGGTGTGTGAATGTGGGGTCGTACCAGTTGTACGCCAGCTATACGTCAAGCGCCTGCCTTTACCTGTGGGCATTTCATTCCTTCTGGCTGCCCCCGTCATGAATCCAATCGTGTTATTCAGCACCTGGACTGCGTTCGGTTGGGGGCCAATACTGATCGGTAGGTATGTCATTTCTGCCATTGTTGTAATCGCAATCGGCCTCTTTTTCGCGCTAGGCAAGAACAAGATCGAGTTGGCGCCTGCCGTGCTGGCTTCTTCCGCTCAACCGGCCACACCGGCACTTGATATGCCGATAGGAACTAAGCTCAGGCAAGCCCTTACGGTGGCGGGTGATGAGTTCTTCGATATGGGCCGGTACCTGGTAGTGGGTGCGCTCCTCGCTTCTGCGATGCAAACTCTTGTGTCTCAAGATGTGATATTGTCCCTGGGGCAAGGCCCGATTGCATCTGTGCTCATTATGCAGGTGCTGGCCTTTGTGCTGAGCGTTTGCTCAACTGTCGATGCCTTCCTCGCGTTGGCCTTCACGGGCGCTTTCACTGCCGGTTCGCTCCTGGCGTTCCTGACCTTCGGGCCTATGGTAGACATCAAGAGCACTATCATGTTCATGGGCGTCTTCAAGAGGCGTACGGTAGGCTTACTGGTCGTTTTACCTTTCCTCCTGACTTTTGTCATATCGGTCCTGCTCAATCTGATCGGATGGACTCCTTGATGAACGTGGAGCAACAGATTACAATTCAATCGTTGCGCTCTGATAAGCGAGATGTACAGAACCGGGTAATCGCCAAAATAGCGGTCCTGCTTGGACTTGGGATTTACTTCGCTTACAATCTGACCAGCGGCAACATCAAAAACTATGTCAATCCGCAATGGGCCTGGTTATCGGGTATGGCCTCCGTACTATGCCTACTGCTCGGCCTTGTGAGTCTTTACTCTTATCTACGGGAGCGACCGCAGACTATTCATTCTGATGCACCGCTTCACGACCATCCGCATTCCCATGACCATAGCGAAGACTCGGCACATGGGCACAAGGGCCATAGCCATTCGGCGGTAAGTTGGCCCATGTTATCTGTCCTGGCGATTCCTCTAGTGCTGGGACTTGGCGTGCCGTCGCAACCCCTTGGCGCATCTGCCCTGGAGAACAGCACAGGCACATCGAAGTCTATGATCGAGCGGGCAGGCCCGGCTGAGGGTAATGACACCGCAAGGTGGAACATCTGGGACTGGCAGCGTACTTATTATGCGAATGTCCACCCCGATAACTGGTTCGACGGCCAAGGGGGCAACTTCTCAGGCTTTATCTTCCACCCAGGTGGCCTGGGACCTGACCAGTTTGTGCTGGCTCGATATGTTATGCGCCACTGCGCCGCCGACGCCTTTGGGGTTGGCATGCTTGTGAATTGGCCCGGTGGGGGCAGCTTGCCTGAAGACACATGGGTGGATATTAGCGGCACTATGGCGGTAGAGCCGTTCCAGGGGGAGGATACTCTCCTGGTAAATGCTGCTTCTCTCACCAACCTTAAATCCCCCGACAACCCGTATATCTATCCATCGTTCTATGTCGTATCGAAATAGCAGAAATCTTTGAAAGCAGAGGATCACCAGATGACGTCAACCGACAACATACAAGAAACGCAAAAAGCAGGCACTTCCGAATTCAATGGGCACGAGCCGAACTTTGAGCGCCATACCTTACCCAACGGCCTATCTGTGCTTACCAAAGAGGTCCACTCGGCCCCGGTGATCTCTTTTTGGGTCTGGTACCGGGTGGGGGCACGCAACGAGCATGCAGGGATCACAGGTATCTCTCACTGGGTAGAGCACATGATGTTCAAGGGCACGAGCACGTTTGGCAAAGGCCAGATCATGCAGATGGTTGCCGAGAATGGGGGCACACTCAACGCCTTCACTTCGGACGATTGGACAACCTACTTCGAGACACTCCCCTCAGATCGCCTCGACCTTGCCCTCCAGATCGAGGCCGACCGGATGGTCAACTCACTGATCGACCCGGATGAGGTTGCCTCCGAGCGCACAGTCATCATCTCGGAGCGCGAAGGCTCAGAGAACGAGCCTGACCGCCTTCTTGATGAAGAGGTGTCGTCGGCGGCGTTCAAAGTACATGCATACGGCACTGCCGTCATCGGCTGGAAATGCGATCTTCGCACTATGACCCGCGACGACCTCTATAACCACTACAAGACTTACTATGCTCCCAACAATGCGACCATAGTAGTTGTAGGCGATTTCGACACGGAAGAACTGCTCAAGAAGATACATACACTGTTCGGCTCATACCCTGAAAGCAGTTCGATACCGGAGGTGCGCTCTATAGAGCCCGAACAGATAGGTG
Source organism: uncultured Chloroflexia bacterium (assembly GCA_963797095.1). Classification (GTDB taxonomy): domain Bacteria; phylum Chloroflexota; class Chloroflexia; order QHBQ01; family JADMIH01; genus JADMIH01. Next base: position 537,385 of record CAWCNY010000004.1, read on the forward strand.
AGCGTCGAGTGCGCGTGGAGCACCCAGGCACGACAGCTCAGATCGAGGTTGTATACCATACTCCTTCCGCCGCCAGCCCCGATATATATCCCCTTATGGTGGCGGATGCCCTTCTTTCCGGGGCCAAGCCGCTTGGAATGGGTGGTGGGGGCGGCAGATCGGCTCGTCTCTATAAGGCAATGGTGACCACCGAGATCGCGGCCAGTGCGGGCTCATATTTCTCGCTCCATAAGGACCCACATCTCTTTACCCTGGGCGCGACCGCCAAGGCAGGCGATGGGCACATGGAAAGCCTGCAAAACATGGAAGCCGCTCTTTTTGAGGAGATACAGAAGCTACAGGAAGATGAAATCCCCCAGGAGGAACTGGACAAAGCAGTGAGGCAATCTCGCGCTCAGTTCATCTATTCAGGCGATAGCATGACCAACCAGGCTTATATGCTTGGCTACCTCGAAAGTGTCTACAGTGCGAACCTGTACGACGAAGCCCTTGAAAAGCTGGCGGCGGTGACCCCTGAGGACGTTCGACGCGTTGCTCGCACTTACCTTACCGAGCACAATCGTACGGTGGGATGGTTCATTCCAACTGAAGAAGGGTCTACAGATCACGTGTAATGCGAAAGCGCCTGATGACAATTATGACTTACTTTCTAAAGGAACAACAATGCCGACAGTAGCCAACCGGGCACTTAGCCCCGAAACAATCACACGCCACATCATGCCAAACGGTATGACGGTGCTTGTCTACCCCAACCCCACTATCCCCGCCCTCGTATCTCGTGTGTCGATCAGAGGGGGTGCTATGTATGACCCTTCGGATAAGGCGGGCCTTGCCTCGTTTGCGACAAGAGCTATGCGCCGGGGCACAGAGCGTTATACTTTTGAGCAACTGAACGAGGAGACCGAAGGCAGAGGCGCATCGGTGGGAGTTGACGCGGGTAAGGCTCTTATGGAGGCGGGGGGCAGGGCGCTCAAGGAAGACACCCGCTTTCTGCTCGATACGATAGCCGAAGTCCTGTTGAGGCCCGCCTTCCCGGCGGGCGAGATCGATAAGATGCGCAAGCAGATACGTACCGGCCTTGCAGAGTTGGAGATGGATACAGGCTCAGTCGGGGAGCGAGCCTTTCGTGAGACGCTTTACCCAGAGGGCCACCCCTACCACAACAGAACAGCGGGTTTCCTCGAAACCCTCGACAATATCGGGCGCGACGACATGATCGCATTCTATAAGAGGTATATGCGCCCTGACCGTGCTATCCTGGTATCGGTTGGGGATGTGGGCCCCGATGAGATCGTGGCGCTGGCTGATGAGCTTTTCGGCGGCTGGCGGGCCGAGGGAGATGAGCTTGAGCCTTATGCCGTTCCCGATGCCCCGATGCCCAGTGGCGCGACTACAGTATTCCGACCTGTGCCAGGTAAGACGCAAAACGACCTGGTGCTAGGGTTCCCTGGTCTGCGCAGGCGCGACCCTGATTATTATGCATTCGATTTGATGAACCTGCTGCTGGGCCGGATCGGCCTCATGGGGAGGCTCGGTAAGAACGTTCGTGATGAGCAAGGGCTAGCCTACTATGCAGGTTCGTCATTTGAGGCAGGTTTGGGAGCGGGGCCCTGGGCTGTGCGAGCAGGAGTGAACCCATCCAATGTGCTCCAAGCTATTGGGAGTATCCGCCACGAAATCGAGAGGATCAGGACCGAGTTGATCCCCGATGAAGAACTGGAAGGCGGCAAGCGTTATATGACCGGAGTGCTGCCGCTGCGCCTGGAAACAAGCGATGGGTTGGCCCGAACGATCCTGGAGATGGAGTTGTTCGACCTGGGTTTCGATTACATCAGCAATTATCCAGGGATTATCAATGCGCTAACTCCTGAGTATGTTAACGAAGTGGCGAAGATGCACCTGTCGTCGGAGAATTACGTGGTGGCGGTGGCCGGCCCTTCTGTGGAAAGGCTATAGGCTACCACCCGCCGCTGGACGAGCCGCCGCCTCCCCAGCTTCCACCGGAAGAGTGCCCCCCTCCGAAACCGCCGGAGGAGGAACCTCCATGCCCAAATCCCCCGCTGGACGAGCCGCCGCCTCCCCAGCTTGAACCGCCGCCACTACTGCCGCCACCGCCACCTCCCCAACTCCAGCCGCCACCGCCCCTGTGGTGACCACCTCCGCCGCCTCCCCAACCCCAGCCGATGAATCCGCCCCCACCGTAGTCGCGCCGCCTCCGTTCTTCTTCCTCGGCTTCTTGTTCGGTTTTGTACTGGACTACATCGCCATGCGCTTCCTGGTTTGCTTGCTGGGCGAGCGACTGGGCGTTGCGCGCGGCATCCATAATGCTGTGTATTTCATCAACGCCGGCTCCGTCTCTCCACTGAGGTAATGCATCCTGGGCCTGTCTTAGCAACTCTTTGGCGCGATGGCTTACTTCTGAGCCATGCATGTTCATGTAGAAGTTGGCCTGCTCGATAGCCTGGGATGCTTCGTGGAGGGTGGCGTACGCTTGACTGCGGAGGTTCTCCATCGCTTGAAACTGCTGTTGCGCTGCGCCGTACACTTTGTCCGCTTCGGCCTGGGCTGTGCCAAGCTGTGTTGCAAGCTGGTTCAGAGCCTGCGCGAGCGCCAAATCCTCCAGTCCGGAGCTTCCAATCTGCTGTATATTCGCCTGGATCTGTTCGAGATTTGCCTGGGTCGCTTGCAGGTCGCGGAAGAGGGCAGGGTCGAGGTCGGTGCGATGCACAGTTGCGAAGTTGGCTGCGCGGCTGAGGGCTGCTATGGCCTGCTGGCCAGTGGTGTTTACCTTCAGCCTGAACGCCTGCATGGCCTCTTCCTGGCTTCGGGCGTCGGCGAGTGCCTTGTCGGCAGTATCGTTGGCTGACCGGGCCTGGCGCACAACTGCAATCCAATCGGGTTTATCTTTTGCTGATTCGGCCTTCGCTTCGGATAGGAGACTCGCTGCTTCCTTGAGCATGTCTGATGGCCTGGGTGTGATGTCCTTGTCGTACTGTGCGACGAAGGTCTGACCCGCTTCGATATCATGTTGAGCGGTATCTATCTCGGTGCTCGCGGTGCGCTTGCTCTCCTCGATGTTCTTCAGCCGCTCCAGGATGGCTGTGACCAGGTCTCTCGCTTTTTTGATAAAGCTATCGGCCTGCGCCGCCAGATCAGCAGCCTTTTCGAAGTCCTGCTCCCCACCGGGTGTGAGGGCATTGAGATCCGAAGCCTGCTGCCACAATTCCTGAGCACTATTGGCGGCTTTCTGAGCTTCGGTGCCGTTGCCTTTTATGTCCACCCAGGAACTTTCGGCGTATTCGTCCACTTGGTCGAATGCTTGCGCGCCTTGCCGGATGTAGTCTTTGAGTTCTTCGCCGGCCTTCTGGAGCGCAGACAGAGCCTGCTCATTGGACTTGTGAAGGGCAACCAGCGCATCGACTGTAGAGCGCGCCTTACCGAGACCTTCGTCAGTGCTCTTCATGATGTTGTCGAACACAGCCGAGTCGCCGCTTTCCTCCAACCCTTTCGCGGCGCGCGCTAGAAGGCTTAGCAGGCTGGCTGAGTGGTCGCCTGAGCGCGCGAGCTTATAGCCGTTTTTGCGATACTCTGCTACGGCGCTTCGGAAGCCTGCTAATGCGTTATAGGAAGTAGCGATGTGCTGGATAGAGGCAGAAATCCGGTCAGATAACTCGTGGGCTGAGGTGGCCGCGTCATAGGCGGCCAGTGGATGTGCAGGCCTGGCTGCAAGCGCTTGCAGGGCCTGAGAGATGAGCGCGGAGATACGTGCAGTCGCTTTGTTGGGGTCGGGTTTGTAGAGGTCTGGGGCCGCCGCAGCTAACCGTTCCAGGCTATTGGTCACTGCGGCCAGGGCTTTTTTTGCTTCTTCGACCTCCCCCGGAGCAGTAGCGACCTGGTTTTCGACCTGTCTGCTCCGTTCGGCGATTTCCTTGAGGAAAGTTGCTGCCGCGTTGATTTCGGTTTGTACTGATTGATATTGTGCGATGCCTGCCGTCAACTCTTCTTCGGTTGTGTACTTCGCTTCGTTGGCCGCGTTGTAGTTCGCCAACGCGGCTGACACCCGGTCGTACATAGCATGATAGCTTGCCTGTAGCTTTGCCAGTTCGTCGGGGCGCTCGTTACCGAGGGCGAGGGCCAGGAAGCGGTATTGTAGCTGCTCGTTGGGGTCGGCGGGGAAGTCGAGGTCGGTGATCATGTCGGCGGCGACATTGCGTGCCTGGAGAAGTTGGTCCTGCAAGGTGCGCTTGCGAGCCGCAGCCTCTTGCGCTCGCCGCCATGCCCTCCATATGATTGGCCCCAGCACAGCAATCAGGCCAAGCACGATAATGATACCTAAGGCCCATAGAAGCGCCATGCCTAACCCGCTTGTGTCGATGTTGGTGATTACCGACGGCTGAGGTGTGGCCGTGGGCGCCGGTGTGGGCGGGTTCCTGAAGAGGTCTATTTTTGTGGCGGCGGTTGTAAAGGTATCTACGAATGCGCCGGTGTAGTCGCCAGCCGCAAGTTTGGGCTGCATATTGCCGGTGCGCAGAGAGGTGCCCAAGCCTTGCCCGTCAGGAGGGTCGGCCATGATCGAGTTCAGATCGTCGCCCCAGAGGACCGTGATTTGCCTGGGGCTGAGCGTGACTACTATGGCTAACAGGTCCGGGTCTACGGTCTGGTCGGAAACATTAGCGAGGCCGTAATTCTCAGCGACTTTACGAGCAAAGAGGTCGCTATCGTCGCCCGTGCGGGTTTGTAAGAGGGCGGCGAGTGGCTTGATCCCCAGGTACTTTAGCAAATCTGCGGCATTATTGATGGTGCTTACGTTGAGGTTGCCGGTGAGGTCGGCAACCACACCCACAAGCGGAGGAAAGGTCTGTGCGTAGGCGGCAGACCCCATCGCGAGAAGGTATGCGCCCACGATCAAGAGGGCAAGAAACAGCCTGAGTCTTCTTAGCATTAGTTGGTGACCTGGATAGCTTGTTGGGTTGCTAGCTCCGGGCGTTAGGGCGCGGGCCCATACCCTGGCTGCCCTGAGTTGTGATAGTTCCAAGTGCGCGGGTGCGGCGCTGCAACTGCTCGTTCGCCTTTTGGAAGTACGCATCGAGCAGTAGGCGTGCATCACGCAGCCGATCGAGGGCATCACTATATGCCTGGGAAACCGTATCGAGGATCAGCCCCTCAAGCATGCCCGCGACCTGGGAATTGTTCCTGAATGGGAGCGTGGCATCGTTGATTTGTGGGTTCTGGGGAGTGCCCAGGCTTACCAGAGTATCAACAGCGAGATCCTCGGAACTTTTCTGGAGTGCGTTGGCAACTACCATAACACTGTTGCGGGCGTTAACGATATCAACTCCCGTAGCGCCCACACCAAACAGCAATTGAGAATGGTATGCAAGCCTCTGGGCAAGCACATCAGCTTGCTCTGTGATGATGCGTGCTATATCCCCGGGAAGATCGAACGGCTGTTGGGGTTGGCCGTCTGCCGATGGGGCCGGTGCCTGGGGTTGTGCTGTATCTGGGGGAGCCTGATTGGTAGGTCTATCAGGCGAATTCGGCGTGGTACCTGTGGTCATTCCTTTCCTCCCGCTGTTTTATCCCCTTGTTTGTACTACAATCCGTGCGCGAATGCAACAGCGGTGCTCTCCTTCCATTCCGTCTGTTATTGTGGAAAACTGCCGATGTTCGACATTGACGGCAAGTATGGGCAGAAGTATACTGAATTCACTTCAGAAGTGCTGAGCTTCAGGAGTAACAGAGGCCCGGATGATCCGTCAGGACTGTCTGGGTTTTCTGTTTAAGATGTTCTTTTGTCCACGGCCCGTAGTGTATTGTGATGTGGCGGCGTGGACTCGCCCTCATATACTAAGTGACGTTTGTGGGACAAAACGGGACAGGTTTTGGGTTCTTCGTCACTTTTGGTGAAGCATGCCTAACAACGTGGATCTATTGCTGGTGAGCGCCGATATACTGTCGAATCCGCGTGCCTCTGCGTCACCATGCCGGTTGTAGCATGCCCTGAAGGCTCTTGGGCCACCGCTTTGAGCGATTTGCTTCCCTGGTTCACCAAAAGTGACGAAGAGCCAGGTTTTGGGGTGTACTTCGGTAGTAAGCTCTCAGATTAAGGGTGGGAGGGCTGGGAGAGGAGGGCCAAGCACTGGTCAAAGGGGTTGAGACCCTTAGCTCGCCAGGTGCCGAACAGGGTAGCCAACGTCATCCGGGTGGCTGATCCCTTGGGCGATTGACTACCACCTGATACCTTGCGCATCACCACCACAGGACGGATTGACCGTTCCGCCAGGTTGTTGTCAGAGGATAAGGTGGGCACTATCACGAACTGGAATAACTCCTCCTGGTGGCGCAGCAGTCTCTTGCACAAGGTGTGGCATGGGTGCCTGCTCTTTGGGGGCCGTTACCGTTCTTGCCCCCGCCCCCGCCCCCGCCCCCGCCCCTGCCCCCGCCCTGTGGCCCTTGTTTGCCCCCGCCCTGTGGCCCGAACTCCTTGGCATCGGCATACTGCGCACCTAGCTTGGCAACCCCTTCCACCAACCGCCGGTACTCTCTTACACGCTGCTCCCACTTGTGTGGCTCTTTTGTGGCTTCGTCTGCAGTGGGAGGGCCAAGTTCGTGTTCTTCCAACAGCTTATGGGCATCATCGTACAGTGCTCGCACTCCCCTGGCCCATTCATGCACTTCCTCGTTAGTGGGGTTAGTGGGGTTGGTAGGGTTGGTAGGGTTGGTAGGGTTGGTAGGGTTGGTAGGGTTGGTAGGGTTGGTAGGGTTGATGGGGTTGATGGGGTGCTCCTCTTTCAGCTTATGCAAATCACGGAGCAGATGTGCCCAGCACCGCTGGTGCTCTCCTGGGAAGTCGTTGTAGCCACCGTAGAAGTCACTCGACATTACTTGACCCTTTTCCCCAAAGTTAGACCCCATTATTCGTTTGGCTACCGCTCCCCCTCGGCTCTGGTCGTACTCGTACAATCGCTCTCCATCGGGCGTGAAGAAGCCCCAGATATAGCCGTTTTGTCCCCCTTCTCGCCAGGTGGTTTCGTCACCATGTACCACATGGCTATGGCTCCTTCGAACCCTCTTCTTTATGGAGGCAGCAGCCTCCTTCAGAGGTTCGGCTTGCACCATTCGATGCAACAACTCCACAACCTCACCCGAAGAGATGGTCAACTTGTGTATGGTGTACAGGTACTCTTTTATGAGGAGGAGGGGGCATCCTCAACGATGTGCGCAGATGAGCTATGAGGGAGGCGATACGCACCCCCATTCTGCCTTGCCCAATCACCTGACCTGTAAGGTCGACAGTGGGGTAGTGCCACCTCCCACAACGAGCACACCACCCCTTGAATAGCTGGTGCTCGGTGACTTGCACAGGAGGGGGTGGAGGGAGTTCTATCACCTGGCGTCTGGAGGCGAGTTGGTGCTGACGAAGGGTGTAGCCACAATCGGGACACTGCTGCAGGTGGTGCTCAATTGTTGAGGTGGGCGATTGTTCACGGCGGCGGGCACCATTGTGCTCTTTAGCTCTGGGGCGTCTGGGAGGCTTTGGGGTGTTGTTCTTCTTGGGAGTGGAGGGCTTGACGAATGATGGGGCACCTGGCGAGCCAGAGCCAGAGGCTAGCTGTGTCTGCATCTGCTCCAACCTGGCTTCCAACTCGGCGATGCGCTCCAGAGCAAGGCGCAATTGCTCTTTGAGTTGTGCATTCTCTGCCCGCAGATGGGCTAGTTCTTCTTCCAGGTTCATACTTCATAGAATACAGTGGAAATTGCTCCACCTCAAGTCTGACCGCATACCTTGCTAGGGCTGTGTCAAGAAAGGTGAAAGTGTGAATCCATCGAGTAGAATCACTCCAAGCTCTGGAACAGCGAAGGAGGACCGCCTCAATGGATTCACATCAGTATACCAGCTTGCTGGAGGCATTAGCGCACGTACCTGACCCACGCAAGGCGAAAGGTAAGGAGCACGAGTGGAGGGTAGTGATGGCTGTGTTATGTGCAGCAGTGGCTGGTGGACAGCGCAGCGTGAGGGGAATTGCTCAATGGGCAAAAGAACATGAAGCCGAACTTATTCACCATCTGCAACCAACCAGGCAGCATCTACCAAGCGCAGCCACTCTCTACCGAGTAATGCGTAGCGTTGACGTAGCAAGCGTGGAAAACCATCTTGCTCACTTTTCATATTCGCAGGAGTGTGCCCGTGATAAGCACAATGCTCAAGATAATCGAAGAAGGCGGCAGCAACTCGTGGAAGGCGGCAGCAACTCGTGGGGCAATCGGTAGATGGTAAGGAATTACGCGGGGCACGAGCACATGGTCGCCCAATCTGCCTGGTGAGCCTGGTACGACACGGCACAGGTCGCGTGCTGGCGCAGCGAGCGGTAGAGCAAAAGAGCAATGAAATCAAGGCTGTGCCCTACCTGCTCCAAGGGCAAGACCTCCGAGGCACAGTCACTACGATGGATGCTCTGCTCACTCAACGAGCTATTGCCCAGCAGATAGTGAGTGGAGGGGGGCATTACTTGATGGTGGTCAAGGCCAATCAAGGGGAGTTATATCTGGCTACCGAAGAATTGTTTGCTTGCCCACCCTGGCTGGCACACGAGAAGGCAGCCAACTATCGAAGCTACACCAAAGTGGAGAAGGGACATGGGCGACTAGAGAAGCGCACGTTGGAAAGCAGCCCGGCAATGCGAGAGTATATGCAGGAGTATCTGCATTGGCCAGCTGGGGCGCAGGTGATGAGGCGCACCTGTCAGAGAGTGACCCTTTCGAGCGGGGAGATCAGTGAGGAGGTCAAGTATGGGGTCACGAGCTTGAGGTGGGAAGAGGCTGATGTCGCCGAGTTGGAAAGGCTGTGGAGAGGACATTGGACCATCGAGAATCGGGTACACCATGTGCGTGATGTCACGATGGGCGAGGACCAAAATCAGATGAGGGTGGGCAATGCTCCCCAGGTGCTGGCGGCGCTGCGCAATGCTATCCTTAACCTGGTACGTTCCAAAGGCTGGACTAACATCGCCGATGGCCTACGTCATTATGGAGCCTTCGTGCATCGTGCCCTAGCCCTCGTTACCTCCCTTAATCTTCCTTGACACAGCCCTACATACATTGCATTCCAAAATTGACACCCGCACACAGGATTGGTATAATGAGTGCGCGCAATCGCGTTGGGGCGTCGTCTAACGGTAGGACAGCTGACTCTGGATCAGTAAGTTGAGGTTCGAATCCTTGCGCCCCAGCCATCAGAATACGCACGAAAACGGCCCCTACAATATAGATCGGGGCCTTTTCTATGATTCCTAGAGCCAATCATGTAGCCAATGTTCTAACCCTGCTTCAACTGCATTCCTGCATTGTAATAAGATGTGAGCCTCTCGATTTTCTAATTTTACGCGCAAATTGGAGCCTTAGTGTTCTAAACTGGGGCTCTCGTCATGTCTTTGACAGCTACGCCGACAGCGGTAGTGCTGCAAGGATCAAAGACGTCTAGTGGTGAAACGTGCGCATCTGGTCCATGATGCTGTTGAGCCACTAATTGTTGCAACACTATCACCGGGCTTGTACAATATCCCATCCTCTGAGTTGGCATAAAAAAGAGTCGAAATCTTACGATGACATCTGCAAGAATCGGAATAATCATTGGAGCCCTGCTAAGTACGGTATCTTATTTTGTTTACATTGCCTTACTGCATGAGCCCGGTTCAGTGTTTTATGGATTTGCAGCGCTTGTTTTCTTTGGCTGTCCGCTTATTTCAGGGATTATCGCCACATCCAAAACGCAGAAGTACAAGGTGAAGCGCTTCTTTGCTTGCAGTGGTCTTGTATTCGGAACCACACTGCTCTTGTTTATCGTGACCTACGCGGTGCTTCCGCAATTCGACCGCGCAAATGTGCAACTGCCCGCATCGTACGACGGTTTCGATGGTGTGCTCGCCCTGCCGCCCCAACTGACCTACGCTCTGCCCGATGGGAAAGGCGGCATTTTACTCACGGAGAGCGTGGAGTCCGTGCTTGCGGTCACAATCGACGGTGATCGTCCGCCGTTTGCAAGCACAACATACCTCATCCGCAAGAGCGACAATGCAATCCTGGGACAAATGCATTTCAATAATGATGTTGTGATCGCCTCAATCGATAAGGAAACAGTGTATCTTTACAACGACAAGCTGGGATACCTCATTGATGAGCGCACCGGCAAATTTGAGGAGAACATCTTGCTCATCGACAACTACGGCTGGCTTACCGAAACGGATAGACCCATCATCGGGCACGCCACCTCGGGCAATTGGTATCTTGAAACGACCGCTGTAGTATCAAGCTGGAGTACCAACGGCTTGGTGAAATCCCGCCCCCACTTGAAGATGAACGGCATCGCGCGAGGCTGCTTCGTATCTGGCGCGACCGGCGAGGTTATTCCTCTCGGGCCGCGTAGTAAAAGCAATCATTTTTCACTCGCTAAGCGAAAGTCCTAAGTCGTCTTACCGGAGTAATGGCCACCAAAGGAGCACCAACAAATGTCACCCTATTCACCCAAGCGGCAAGCCCCGAAAGGCCAAAAGCCAAACAGATCGGTCACACCGCTCATACACTGGCTGCTTGATTCTGACCCTTCGATCCGCTGGCAGGTGATGCGAGACCTGATCGATGCGCCAGCGGATGAGGTCGCTGCCGAACGCGCGCGAGTCGCCACCGAGGGCTGGGGCGCTCGGCTGCTCGCCCTTCAGGGGGTCGACGGGTCGTGGGGTGGCACGGCATGGAACCACGGGTGGGACTCTACTATGCACGTCCTATCCTTGCTACGAGAAATGGGTCTCGATCCAGCAAGCGACGAGGCGCATCGTGCCGTAGGCCTGGTCCGCGACCGCGTAAGATGGATGGGATGGGACTGGGACGGCACCTGGCGCGGATGGGACTTTGTCGGTAATCCCTTCTTCGCGGGCGAGGTCGAGCCGTGCATCAACGGGCAAGTGGGAGCGAGCGGAGCCTACTTCGGCCAGGACATCCAGCGCATCATCAACCGCCTGCTCGCCGAGCAGTTGCCCGACGGCGGCTGGAACTGCGAAGTCGAGAACGGCTCGACGCGGTCGTCGTTCAACACCACTATCTGCGTGCTGGAAGCCCTGCTCGAATACGAATCGGCGGGCGCAATTAGCGGGCGTAGGGCCGAGGTGAGGGAAGCCCACCTCCGAGGTGAGGAGTACCTCCTTGAGCGCCGCCTACTCCGCAGGCTATCGACCGGTGAGGTTATCGATCCCGCCTTTACACGCTTCTCCTTCCCGACCTGGTGGCACTACGATGTGCTGCGCGGACTTGAGTACCTGCGTCGAGCGGGCGCCGCGCCGGATGAGCGCTTGGTCGAGGCTATCGAGCTGGTCGAGTCGAAGCGCGACGACGACGGGCGGTGGCCGCTCGAGAACCGGCACCCCGGCACCATGCCGATCGAGGTGGACGAGGGGGAGGGCCAACCGAGCCGGTGGAACACGTTGCGCGCCTTACGGGTGTTGGACTGGTATTCACGGTATTCAGCACGAGAGTAGCCCAAATACCGCACTTGCGCCAGCGCGCCACCGCGCCCACAGTCTATTAGAGCGAGATCGCCAGATGGTTCGATCCCACAAGCATAACGGGGGATCTAACGTGAGGGATCCTTGTAGGTTCTAGGCATCTTCGAGCGCATATCGGATCGCCTCTTCCAGGTTCATCACCTTGCCCAGTTCATATGATTGCCTATATGCCAACTCCCCAAGCTGTACGTGTACCTCTGAGAGCAACCGCTCGCGAACGGGCCCTCTGACCGGTATGATCTTACTGCTCAGTAGTCGCCGAGCCGCTTCCACGGCACCGAGCAGGGCCGCTGCCCGCTCTAAATGCCCCCTCGACCCTCCATCCTCGTCCTCAGCACGCGTCAGATCGATCTCAGCCAGACCTTCCAGACAATCAGGTATCCGGTGCTTTTCTGTCTTGCGCGCCAGCATCAAGCTTTCACGGAAATATGCTTCGGCACGATCAAAATCGCCCAACCCGATCATAGCCAACCCCAGCGCAGAATAAGACCAGGACACTCCCGCCTCGAATGGGGCGCCTCTAGCTATGGAAATGGCCTCATCGAGCAGCGGCACCGCCTCTACAAGTCGTCCCTCGTGGCACAGAACGGTGCCCAGGTCGCGTGTTGTGCCCATTGTTGCATAAGTTTGCAGCATTTCTTTCGACTCGGCCCTGGCAGTTGAGAGCAGCTTTTCAGCACGTGCGAAATCTCCGCTCTCTCCCACAATAATGCCAAGCATCCACTGAAGATTAAGTATGGCCACCTTTAAGCCCTTTTCCTGGACAAATTCCAATCCTTTCTCCACCTGGGATCGGGCCGCAGCATAGTCGCCTTGCAGCCACGCAATCATCCCTAGTTGATTCTTCTCCCGTAGAATGAACATCTCGTGCCCCAGCTCGTTCGCTAGAGAAAGGCTTTCTTCAGCCGAAGCACGTGCGCTTGCGTAATCACTCATATGCGTACTGAATCGACTGGCGGCGTCAAGCAGTGTCGACAGATTTAGTCAGGCATCATGATCCAGCGCTGCGGGGGCCGCATTTGCTGAGGTTATGCGCAGCAGCCAATCGCGCCCTTCCGCATATTGCGCCCTGGTTTCCCAGTAGCGAAGTAACGCAACACCAAACTGCACGGCAAGGTCCAAACGCCCACTCTCAATTGTCCAGGTTATGGCTGCTCGCAGGTTGTCGTAATTCCGGTCAATCTGGCGATAAACCTTCTTTGCATTTTCACCAAAGACGTTAAGATCGGAGCTTGATGACAGGGCAAGGAAATACTCGGTATGAAGCAGCCTCAACTCACGCTCCTCCTCGCTTGCCCGTAAGCGCTCCACTGCATACTCGCGAATCGTTTCCAGCATCGTGCAGCGTGCCTCTTCCTCGTCTTCGCCAACCGCCTCGCCAACCCTCTCCCACTCGATCTCGCGCTTTATCAAGTTCTTGTTGAGCAATTGCGAGATGCCATCCAGCAAATCGAGTTTGAGATCGGAGGCTGCATTGCAGACGGCCTCGGCCGGGGGCAGAGTGAAACCTCCGAGAAAGACGCCCAGGCGGCTGAAGAGCAATTGCTCGGCGCTGTTCAGCAAATCGTAGCTCCAACTAATCGCGTCACGCAGCGTCTTGTGCCGCTCCGGCACATCGCGCGCGCCGCCCGACAACAGGTTCAGGTGGATAGATTGCCCTCCGACAGACTGTAGCCGCGCCAGCAACGCTTTCACGGGCAGTATCTTCGCGCGGACGGCTAACAGCTCGATAGCAAGCGGCAACCCGTCCAGTCGGGTGCAAATGGCTGCTACGACCGGCGCGTTCTCATCGGTGAGGGCGAAGTGTATGTCCACAGCTTGCGCACGCTGAACAAACAACGCCACCGCCGGACTGTCGGCCAGGCTTTCCACCGTGGGTAAACCGGCCATGTTTGGCGTCGAGAGAGGTCGAACATTAAACTCCTGCTCACTACGCACATGGAGGGACTCTCTGCTCGTAACTAACAGTTTTATCTGCTGACAGGCAGCGAGCAACTCGACCAGTTGCGGAGGGGCTTCAACCACCTGCTCAAAGTTGTCAAGAATGAGCAGAAGCCGCTTGCGCGCCAGGTATTGCTTGAGAGCGGCAAGCAGCTTCTGCTCGCCCAGCACCTGCACATCAAGCGCACGCGTGATCGTGGACATAACCAATTCGGGATCGGTCACGGACGCCATTGCCACCCAGAGAATACCATCCCAAAATTGCTCCAGGCCACCTTCCCCGGAGAATTGATCCTGCGCCAGCGCACCGGCCACATGCAAGGCGAGGCTGGTCTTGCCCACTCCCGGCGGGCCTGTCAGCGTCACCAGGCGCACATGAACCACGACGGTAAAGCCGATCTCTCTATAGCGAATTACTTTTCTGCCAATATCTCGGTCTTGCTCGGCAATGGCTCCGGCTCCTTTACAACCACCAACTATTACATGGGGACAGGCCCTGCCAGCTCAGTGCTGGGCGACTTCAACTCCGACGGCTATCTTGACATAGCCGTAGGATATCAGGGGGGTGTTGGGGTACTGCTCAATGATCACACGGGACATCTTGGCGCGGCCACGACTTTCCCCGCAGGAGTGGTGCCCTGTTGCATTACAACGGACGATTTCAATCTGGAAGACCATCCAGATGTTGTCGTAGGGAGCTTGACTAATGGCTCTATATCCGTGTTACTGGGCAATGGGGCGGGTAGCTTCGGTGCGCCCGCGACCTATGGCATTTCAGGTGGTGGTGTCGCAGGAATACCTGGCGATGTAAATCTGGACGGCCGCCCCGATATCCTGGTGTTGAGCGGCGGCAATAGTGCCGTGTATGTCATGCTGAATACGTGCGGCGCGCCCCTCCCAACCGCCACACCTCAAGCATCGCCTACCGCATGCGCAACAGGCTCTTTTTCGGACGTGCCGTCAGGCTCCACATATTACCCCTATGTCACCTGCCTCGCCAGCAGAGAGATCGTGGGCGGTTATTCTGATTGCACATTCCGACCTGGCAATGCCGTCACCAGGGGCCAGCTCTCCAAGATAGTGTCGCTGGCTGCCGGTTTCAACGAGAATCACACGGAGCAATCCTTCCAGGATGTGCCCGTCGGCTCTACCTTCCACCTGTATGTCGAGAGGTTGGCATCACGCAGCATCATCGGCGGCTACCCCTGCGGAGGGCCTGGAGAGCCGTGTGGGGCGGGCAATAAGCCCTACTTCAGGACAGGCAGCAACGTCACCAGGGGCCAAACCGCTAAGATTGTGGCCATTGCCAGGGGACTGCCTGCACCAAACCCAGGTCAGCAGACCTTCCAGGATGTGCCCACGTCCAGCACCTTCTGGAAGTGGATCGAGGAGCTTTCCACGGCGGGTGCCATAGGCGGCTACCCGTGTGGCGGCTCAGGGGAGCCGTGTGGGACGGGCAACAAACCCTACTTCCGAGCAGCAAACGATGTGACCAGGGGCCAATCCTCGAAGATTGTAGCCAACGCATTCTTCCCCAGTTGCGGGTCGCTAAAGCGTTAAGAGGTGGCATATGGAGGGTGACAAAGAAAGCAAAACATCCAACATCTTTCTTGTGCGACTATGGATGGATGACGGAGTGGGTGAGGACAACTGGCATGGCAAGGTGCAGCATATTGCCTCCGGCAAAGCAGCAAGCTTCAGCAGCCAGGCCTCAATGATACAATTACTCGCTTCCATGTTCACACCGTCTCGTAAGGCGAATGCCCCGCGCCGTGAGGGCGCAGGCGAAACCGATCCGTTCGGCCCTGAGTCTCCCTCGGAGCCGTCATAGCTAAAAGTTGTCGTGGCGGATTTCGTGGCAGTGGCACACGCCCTGGTGACGCAAACAACATATCCAACGCATCTTGCCTCTGCCCCTGTGCTTCAGAGCGACGCACAGGGGCACGGAGTCACTCAGGCACCCGAACGACCGCGACCGTGACGCCCGTACATCTAGAACGCAATACTGGCAGCGCCGGAGGCCAAGTACTGCACGACGTATGCGGCGGTGACGATGCGGGCGCCTTCGATCAGGTCAGCCTCGGTGATGCCGCGCGGCTTGGTGCACGTGCCGCACGCCCAGATCTGGCCTCCGTTCGCCAGGAAGGATTGCATGACCTCCTTGAGAGGCTGGAAGCCTTCTTTGTGAATCTCGTCCGTGTATCCCCTGGTGGCCAGCCTCACGCCCTCGATAGTGAGCAACACCGCCGTAGGCTGGTCCGCTGATGCCGCCACGTTGCCGAATATGAACGACAGTGTCGCCCGCTCTGGATCCTCTTTGCCGTATGAACAGCTTATAAGCATATTGGCCATTGCATTCTCCTCTTCCCTTTCGCTTGGGTCAGTTGTCGGTTGTGGGTGTTACCCATTGCGTCCCATGTCTTATTCGTCATTCCTTCCTGATAAAGAAATTCAGCGTGTCGTCGTCCTCCTCGATGGTCGCCAGCAGCTTGTTGCAGGTGAGGTCGCACCATGCCTGTACGTCCAGAAGGGAGGTGGGGTCGTCGGTACGCACCAGCAGAATCTGCCCCGCCTCCATCTCCCGCAGCCTTGCTCTGATTGCGGGCGTAAGCACCGCGCAAGCAGCGCCGGGAGCGTCACTACTATTCAGGAGTTCGAGGATAGCCGTCGGGGCAGGTAATATGGCATCCCCTGCAGCATCGTGGTCTTTCATCATGCTGGCATCACCTTCTCCCTTTGTGAACAGCGCATTCTCATCGAACTATTAGAGGCGTGGAGACCCCTGCATTCATGCATGGGGAGGAAACGCCCCTTTCTCCTTTCCTGTTTAGTCCTGCAGAAAGTGGTATAATAGGCGTGGGTAAAGGCACTCTCGCTAGAGAGATTACGGTTGTTGACGGTTCGCCGTCTACCCACTTTACAAACTGAATACATGCGTTCCAGTCAGGAAACTTTGACTGGGTAAAAGTATTCAAGTCTAACCTAACCTCCTTTGTGTCGTTAGTAACTCGCTGTTAGCTTCTCTGAGGCTAACAGGGCCAATGTAAGCTGGCCGCACTTGCGGGACCCCCTGTACGGCTTCAGTGGGAAGGCCAGATAAAGGTTCGATTGCAAAAGCCCCTTGCTTTAGCTATGGGGTAGCTTACTAGCCTGCTCCCATTCCAGTCAACTTGCCTCGCTGCCAATCCGGAAACCGCTGCAAAGCAAATCGAACTGTACGATGCTTCCCTCCTCCAGCAGGCTATAGGTCTGTTGCTCTACCAGGTACCAGACGCCACCCTCGCGCAGGCGGAGGCGGTAGCCGACGTGCAGGCGATCGCCCACCCGGGTCATCTGCGAATCCTCCACGTTGAAGTGGTCCGCCTCGCCGAACCACTGTTCGAAATAGCGTATGAGGCCTCGCGCGCCAAGGGGCGTCATCAGGCCGCCAGGTATCAGCAAGCGACAACGAACTTGTGGGTGGAAACGATCCGCGAGCTTCTCAAAGTCTCGCGTATCGAGGCACTGCACAATCTCCTCACCCCACTGCTTCCAATCGCGATCTACTTGTGCGGTACCGACGGTTGTTGCTTGCACTATTGTGGGACCTCCTCGCAAGATCTTCATGGCTCATCTGCCTCTGATGATCGGAATCATATATCGCAGACAGGCGTAGCGCATCGGGAAGGTTCCCCATATTGCCGCCCGCAGTCCCCTATATTGGCAGACCGCTCTTCATAGGTTCTGTGCCATATTAACATCGTCTGACGACCGGCGACCGGCCGCCTGAAACGTGAACACCAAATAATTCTGTGATCACTGAGTGCTCCATGCTCTCTGTGATCCAAACACTAAGAACCTTGGCAGTGAAGAAAGCAGTGATTGCTTACCCCGTCCGCCTATCATGTTGTAAATGGAACTACTGGAGCGCGAGGCGCATATGCAGGTGTTGGGAGCGGCCCTGGCTGGGGTAAGCTCGGGGCCGGGGCGCGTCGTGCTCGTGAGTGGAGAGGCGGGCATCGGTAAAACATCGCTGGTCAAGAACTTCGTAGCGCAATACTGCTCCGGGGTGCAGGTGCTTGTGGGCGCTTGCGATGCGCTCTTCACTCCTCGTCCCCTCGGCCCCATGCATGACGTTGCCCGGCTAGCGTACCCCGACCTGCTTGATCTGCTCAATTCGGGGAGTGGCGTGCTGCCGGTTGCCACTGCTTTTCTCGAGCGATTGAGGCAGAGCTCCTCGTCCAGTGTAGTAGTGATCGAGGACGTCCACTGGGCCGACGAGGCCACTCTGGACCTCCTCAAGTTCCTGGGCAGACGCATCGAACAGATTCATGCCCTGCTCATCCTCACCTACCGAGACGACGAGCTAGGAGCGCACCACCCGCTGCGCTTCCTGTTGGGCGACCTTCCCGTGCGCTCCACCACGCGCCTGGCACTGCCTCCACTATCCGAGGCGGCTGTTGCCTCGCTGGCGAGCCGTTCTGGCAGGGCCGCAGAGGGCCTTTACTCGATCACTGGGGGCAACCCATTTTTCGTGACCGAGGTGCTGGCCGGCCCAGAAGCGGATGTGCCGGACACCGTACGAGATGCGGTGCTTGGGCGCGCCTCCCGCCTTTCGCCTCCGGCGAGGCAAGTGCTCGACCTGGCGTCGGTCGTGCCCGGGGCCGTCGAACAGTGGCTGCTGGAGGCCGTGCTAAATCCGGATGCCTGGGCAGTCGACGAGTGTATAGAGAATGGATTGCTCGTCACAGGCGACGGTACGCTGGCCTTCCGGCATGAGCTTGCCAGGCGAGCCGTCGAGAGCCCTCTCTCCGCAGCCGTTACGCGCACGCTACACGCCCAGGTGCTGCAGGCGTACATGGCCCAGGATATGGAACAGGTGTCGCTGGCCCGGCTGGTACATCACGCCACCCATGCAGGCGACCAGGCTACGGTGATGCGACTTGCGCCCCTGGCAGCGCGACAGGCGAGCGCGTCGGGCGCGCACCGCGAAGCAGCCGCCCACTACGCTACCTCCCTCACCTACTCGGGCTTGCTAGCCCCTGAGGAGCGGGCGGATCTGCTAGAGAGCCTCTCATTCGAGCGCTATCTGACTGGTGCCCTGCAGGAAGCGATAGAGGTGCGCAGCGAAGCGACCGAGATCAGGGGGCGCGCAGGCCAGCAGGAGAAAGCAGGCGATGACATTCGCTGGCTCTCCAGGATCTACTGGTTCTCGGGCCAGCGGCGGGAGGCCGAGCGCTATGCGGATCAGGCGGTGGAGGTTCTCGAGCCGCTTGGGCCTGGGCAAGCGCTGGCCATGGCCTACAGCAACCGCTCCCAACTTTTCATATTGTCCGACGAGCCGGAGAAGGCAAGGCACTGGGGCAAGCGCGCAGTCGAAATGGCCGAGCAACTCGACGCGACCGATATTCTCGTGCATGCCCTCACCAACATAGGCACCGCCGAAATACAGACCGGGGGTATCGCCCGGCGTTCAACCCTGGAGAAGGCTCTCTCGATGGCCCTGCAACACAATATGCACGACCACACAGCGCGCTGCTACGCCAACTTGAGCAGCGAAACCGTGCAGGACCATGATTACGCCCTGGCCGAACGGTATCTGAGGGAGGGCATCGCCTACACGGCGGCGCGCGACCTGGACTCCTATGGCGTATATCTGTACGGGTGGCTGGCGCGCTTCCATTTCGAGCAGGGGAGGTGGCGAGAGGCCCAGGAGGCCGCCAGCGAGGTGCTCCGTGCGCATGGAGGCGCATCCGTCATCCCGATCCCGGCGCTGATCGTGCTGGGCCATCTGAACGTGCGGCGGGGCAATCCGGCAGCAGCAGGCTTCCTCGATGCGGCCCGCGAGCTGGCCATGCCCACAGGTGAACTACAGCGCATCGGCCCGCTGGCGGTGGCCAGGGCCGAAGCCGCCTGGTGGCGGAGGGACCAGGCGGCGTGCCTCGCCGAGGCCCAGGTGGCCTACGACCTGGCCCTGGCAGGCAATGACACCTGGGCACTGGGGGCAATAGCCTTTTGGATGTGGCGGGCAGGCGGCTTGGCCGGGCCTCCAGAGCGCGCCCCCAAACCGCATAAGCTGATGATGGACAGACAGTGGATCGCGGCTGCACGTGAATGGGAGCATATAGGCTGCCCTTACGAGCAGGCGCTGTGCCTCGCTGAGGGCGACGAGGCGGATCGGCTGCGAGCGCTGAAGATCTTCGAGCGCCTGGGCGCAGAGCCTGCCATGAGCGACCTCAAGCGAACTCTGCACGCCATGGGTGTGAAAGGCATCCCGCGTGGTCCGCGCCCCGCCACCCGCGCCAATCCTTTCGGCCTAACCAAGCGCGAGCGAGAAGTACTTGCTCACATGGAGCAGGGCCTCAGCAACGCAGAAATCGGCGAGCGCATGTCCATCTCCCCTAAGACCGTGGACCACCACGTCTCCTCGGTGCTGTCCAAATTGCACGCGCACACCAGGAACGAGGCCGCAGCCATAGCACGGCGGGCACCATTGAACGGTGGATGAAGAGATGATGGCCGAAGGCGGTCTCTCGGTAAATCTATTCCTGCATCCTTGCGACCCAGCCATTAAAAATGTGCTTGGATTTCTTACGATCCGGGCCAATGACTTGTCCAATACAACCAATCATGTACCCAGCCTACTGTTATCGACTTTCACAGCGGCTAAGACCCTCGCCTTCAGGCGTAGGGATACAGCCGCCACTACCAAGTAGCGCGTAGGGCTCCCTACCAAGTAGCGCGTAGGGCTCCCTACCAAGTAGGGTGGTTGTAAGTCTGTGCATAAAGTCCTCCAAAGTGGCATGATATCTGTGACGGAGAAGGAGAATAGCCTCCCGTTGTACCCCTTCCCCTGGTTCGTACTTTGGCAGTAGGATACGTATGGGGTTGTAGTCTCAAAGTCTCAGACTACGTAAAATGTATCGAGCGTCAGCTTGTACAAACCTAATGACTGTAGGGCGGTACAGTATCAGTGAAAAACTGTAGAAGCCCCTGAGTTCACTCATGGGGAGCCGTCACTCTATCAGGTCGACTTGCCCCTTTGATAAGTCAAAGCCAAAGAGAGAAACCTCGGACTGCGTCTCACCCCATCTACCTTAAGGTGCTGAGCGGTAAATACGTCGAGTTAGCCCTCTACGAGCGCGCTCATAGAAGACCCGACGGCACTGCCTGCAACGGTAGACCTTGTAGCCGAGAGAGGCTTTCCTGGTAAGCTGGGTACCATGTCTCTCTTTCTGACACAACTACCCTATTTAACCCTATCGCCCGGTTTTCCCATCAATCGTGCGGGTGTTCCTGCGTGTTGCACCCATTGGCGCATCGCCACCAGCCATCGGGCATGCGCCCGCTCGATGGGATATCCACCGTCCATCTGTTACCGCAAACTCCGCAAGCAAATGTTCCCCGTTGAGCATCAATCACCTCGACATTGTGCTTGCGCAGCGCGTCCCTGATCGACCTCTTAAGCTGGTTCAGTTGGTCCTTCATCTACCTACCTCCACCTTTATTTTCCGAGATTATAGCAGAACAAACCCGATTCTGGATCGACAACACTTCCGCCACCTATAGCAAAACGACAAACTAGGCAGAGTCGAAACCGGCAGCCTCGGCAGATATTCGCATATGGGTATTTTTGCCGGGCTTAGTACTTGAGCGTGCTATACTATCGCTGTCTCTACCGGAGATCTTTCCGGCATTGATAGATCGATTGAAAGGATGGAAGCAACGGATGCGCAACGGCATATGTCCTAAGTGTGGCTCCAATGATGTATACACGGGCGCGAGCGTGCCTGCTAAAACGAATTCTTATGGCATGAATGCCGTCCCCATACGAGGCGGTATCTACTTCTCCCCCTCCACGGCGGTCCTTGACAATTACGTCTGCGTCCGCTGTGGCTACGTCGAGAGCTACATCTCCGACCGTAAGAAGCTTGACGAAATCGCCGAGCGCTGGCCTAAAGTAGAGCCGGGGTCAGGCCCATCCAAAGAGATAAAGTAACTTGAACACATAACCCGACCGCTAACTCCGTGTTCCACCACCGCCCACCTGGTGGGGGTTCAAAACTGATAAGCACGCCCCAACAGAGAGCCGAGTGGCTCTCTTCTTGATTCCTGCGCACGCTCTATCTCCCCACGTGCTCGCCCCCGGCAGATGCTTATGCTTTTCTTACACTTTCGCACGCGATTCTTATGCCTTGCTTATGCGCTTCCTCGTACGCTTGTAGTAGCATATAGATTCCCCTAACGTTACAGTTTCGCAAGGGAGGCGCACAGGGTAAATGAACGAACCCGAACAACACGAGACAATTGATGATGCACATATAACTTCGGTCGACAGGCAAACAGAGCAAAATACATCCACTTCTAATCCCGCCAATGGTCACACAGCCGAACAGGTACCGCGTAGGCACAAAATCAAGATCATGTCGGGGAGCAGCAACGACGGCGTCGAGAAAGAACCGCTTCCTACTCCTGGACCGGCAATCCACAAGCCCACCGAACACAATGACAACGGGCGTGAGCCGGAAGCACTCCACACAGACAGCCCGCCACGCGCAACTATTGCCCCTCCCCCACAATCCCAGGAGCACAAGACTCGCCACGACCTCCGCCAGGAAGAGATCGTGCTTGGCAGCAGGCCAGGCGACCGTTATGTTCGCTACGACCTCAATGTAGGGCCATTCCGCCGCAAGGGAAGGGGCGTGCTGGCTGCCTCCCTCGATACCCAGACTCCCCGGAGCCGTCTGGGCCACATAATCGCAGGCTTCAAACGCGTGCTGATCGGCACCCCCATCAGCAACGAGCTTGCCATTCACCAGCGCCTCACCAAGCTCAAGGCGCTCGCCGTATTCTCCTCCGACCCCTTATCCTCCGTAGCTTACGCCACCGAGGAAATCGTGCGCGTGCTGATACTCGCCGCCGCTGCTGGCGCGCTGACCCTGATCATGCCGATCGGTCTTGCCGTCATCCTCCTGCTGGCAATCGTCGCTTCGTCCTACAGGCAAACCATCGCGGCCTACCCACGCGGCGGCGGCTCCTACATCGTCGCCAAAGACAACCTCGGCACCCTTCCCGGTCTCGCTGCCGGTGCCTCCATTCTCATCGACTACACAATGACCGTTGCCGTCAGCGTGTCGGCGGGCATCGCCGCAATCTATTCCCTCTTCCCTGAGTTGCGCGCTCATCGTGTCGAGATGTGCCTGGCCGCTATCCTCCTCATCACTGTCGCCAATCTGCGCGGCGTGCGTGAGGCAGGCAACATTTTCGCCGTACCCACCTATCTCTTTGTAGCGGGTGTGCTCGGCCTGATCGCGTTCGGGCTTCTCAGGCTCTTCTTCGGCGTGGGCGGCGCACCCGTCTACGTCCCCCCCTCGGAGACCCTTCAGGTCGGAGCCGACGGTCTATCCCTCTTCCTCATCTTGAGAGCCTTCACCCAGGGCTGCACCGCCCTCACCGGCGTCGAAGCGATCTCCGATGGTGTGCCCGCGTTCAAGCCGCCTGAGGCCAATAACGCCCGCGCCACGCTCCTACTGATGGCGGTACTCGCTATCACGATGTTCGGTGGGATTACTTTCCTCGCCAACCAGTTAGCGATAGCGCCAAGTGACCAGGAAACGGTCCTTTCGCAGATAGCCCGCACCATCTTCCCCCAGTTCGGTGAAGCTAACCCGCTCTGGTACTACATCCAGATCGCAACCGCCCTGATCCTCGTACTTGCCGCCAATACCGCCTTCTCCGACTTCCCGCGCCTCTCTTACTTCCTCGCCCGCGACCGCTTCATGCCTCACCAGTACGCCTTCAAGGGTGACCGCCTCGCCTTCTCCTGGGGCATAATCACCCTCGCCGTCGTCGCCTGCATCCTCATCATCGCCTTCAACGGTGACACAACCGCCCTCATACCGCTCTACACTGTCGGCGTCTTCAATTCCTTCACCCTCTCCCAGAGCGGCATGGTCGTCCGCTGGTGGCGCACCCGCACCCCCGGCTGGAAACGCAGCATGACCATCAACGGCCTCGGCGCGCTCGTAACCTTCCTGGTCCTAATAGTCTCTGCCATCACCAAATTCATATCGGGAGCCTGGATCGTGCTCGCCCTTATCCCGATCCTGATCATGCTCTTCCTTGCCATCAACAAGCATTACCGCCACGTAGCCAATGAAGTCCAGGAAGCCGTGCCCATCCTTCGAGAATCGTACAAGCATACCTTCATCGTGCCCATCGCGAGCCTCAACCCCGTGACTCTCAGCGCGCTGGCATACGCTCGTTCGCTGAGTAACAACGTAACCGCAGTCCATATCGCAGAAGGAGAAGACCCCGAGGAGGCCGAGCAATTCAGCAGGCAATGGAACTCATCCGTGCCCGATAAGGACGTAGCGCTGGCGATCATAGAATCGCCCTACCGGTCGCTCATAGGACCTCTGCTTGCCTACATAGACGCCCTGGACCGCCAGAGTCCCGACGACACCGTGACCATAGTGCTCCCTGAGATCCTCCCTGCCAGGCCCTGGGAGTACCTGCTGCACAACCAGAGCGCCCTGCGCCTCAAGGCAGCTCTGCTTTTCAGGCCGAACACCGTGGTGGCCGATGTGCCCTTCTTACTTGGCAAGCGGAGCGCGGCCACCCCACAAACGCCCGGTCGAGCATCCCTGGTCCCATTCACCTGGGCACCTTTGGCTGTGCTGCTGGGGATACTCCTTGTCCTCTACCTGATCGTCAGGTGATCTCCCTGCCCATTACTCGATGTCAAGGAAGCGATACCCAACGCCCGGTTCTGTAATAATATAGGCCGGGCGTTCCGGGCGCTCCTCGATCTTGCCCCTCAACTGCCCGATGTAAACTCGAAGCAGTTGCATATCGCTCACATATTCCGGCCCCCACACCCTGTGCAACAGCGTCCGGTGCGTCACCAGCTTCCCGGCGTGACGCATCAACATCTCCAACAAACTGAACTCGGTCGGACTGAGGTGCACGGGCGATCCCCGCACCTTTAGCTCATGCCGGTCGAGATCGAGCGCTACGTCACCGATCACGATCTGCGATGGTGCTGGTTCCTCCCGTTGGGCCTGGCCGCGATGCCGTAACGCCACCCGAATGCGCGCCAGTAGCTCGCCCATTCCGAATGGCTTGGTCAGATAATCGTCCGCTCCGTTATCCAAGGCTGCTATCTTGTCGCTCTCGGCATCCCGCACCGAAAGCACGATGATCGGTGCCTCCGTCCTCTCCCGCAATCTCTTTGCCAGCTCAACCCCATCTACATCAGGCAAACCGAGATCAAGCAGGATCACATCCGGCGAGAAGCTAACCACTTGAGCGAGGCCATCCGCCCCATTATCCACTGTACTCACCGCAAATCCATGCCCCTGGAGAGACGGCCTTAAGGCCCTCGCTATAGCAGGTTCATCATCTATCACAAGTACGCGCACATCCGGCATAAGCTAACCTCGAACCGCACTGGAAGGCTCGCGCGCGTCCGCAAGCGTAGCCTCAGCCCGTACAGGCAGCGTAAAAGTCACCTTAAGGCCGCCCCGCCGCACGTTCTCCGCCCAGATCCGCCCGTTGTGCGCCTCCACGAGCCCCTTGCTGATAGCGAGTCCCAGCCCCGTGCCCCGTCTACCTCTATCCTTCGAGACCTGATAGAACTTGTCGAACAGGTAACTCATATGCTCCTCCGGCACTCCTGGCCCGTCGTCCTGCACCTCAACCTGCACCGCATCCCCCTGCAGATACGCCCGCACCACGAGCCTGGTCCCCGGCGGAGTGTAATTGATGGCGTTTTCAAGCAGGTTAGTCAGCACCTGGTCTATCTGAACAAAGTCAAACATCATCAGAGGCAGGTCATGAGCCACTTCAACAGTCAAAATGTGCCCTTTCAATCGCGGCTCAAGACGCTGCGCCACAGCTTCGACCACCTCACCTATTTCATACAAATGCTTCTCAGGATGCAAGGCTCCCCCCTCGATGCGCGACATATCAAGCAGATTGCCCACCAACCTGTTCAGCCGTTGCGCCTCCTCATAAATACCTTGCAGGAAATCGCGCTTCGTCTCCTCATCCCATTCGATCTGCGGGTCCAACAAGCTCGTGACCGACGCCACAATGGAAGCAAGCGGCGTGCGCAGGTCGTGCGACACCGCCGACATCAGCGCCGACTTCAACTGGTCGGTGCGCGCCAGCACCTCCGAGCGTGCCGCCTCGCGCAATAAATACAGTCTCTCGATAGCCACAGCCGCCTGGTCAGCAAACGTCGCCAGCACTATCTGCTCAGACTCGACAAAAGGGTTTCCGTCCGCCTTGTCGGCAACCGCCAGCACGCCTACTGTGCGCTCTGCCCCGCGCAACGGCACAAAAGCCATCCGATCCCTTGGCGTACCGCTGTCATTGGTCGGGGTCGCGATACCCTTTCCGATTTCCCGCCCTTGCCAGAACGCCATGCTTGCCAGGTTCATTTCATCGCGGCTCATATTTCGCGCGTCCTGAGGCGCACGTGCGAGCACGGTCAACTGCTGCTGTTCATTTGGCAGCAATATCCAGCAGGCTCGTGCCTCAAACACTTCGATTACTTTCTCCGCGATTGCAGGCAGCACCTCATCAAGCTGCTGTGCTCCAATAATCGTCCTGCTCAACTCATATAACCGCGAAACATCCCCCGCCCTCCGGCTTGCCTGCCTTGCCTGGTCTTGTGCCCCCGCGATAAGCCAGCTAATCAGCAGAGAAACCCCCAGGAAGACGAACAGCGCCAGTACGTTCTGTAGACCGTTTACCGCCAGCGTTCCGTAAGGAGGGATCAGAAAGAAGTTCAACAGCCCAAAGCCAAGCACCGATGCGAACACACCAACCCAGCGGTCCCCAAGAAAGGTGGCGGCCACCACCATGATCAAAAACACCAGGCCCATATTCAGCAGTCCAACCGTCTCGCGCACAGCCACCAGGGCCGCCGTAACTGCGGAGAAAGCAACCGCCACCACCGCATATCGCGCCACAATCTGTGGCGTGTTCGGATTCTCCTCTCTCGTCGGCACAATTCGGCCCGCAACGCGAGGTCGCGTATTCGTTACAGCAACATCAGTCCGCGGCCTGCGCAACATTCGGTCGCCTGGGCGTTGGCTCATTTTTGCAGTTCGTCTCCCACGACTGAATTATACCGCAGGCACAACCTGACCGTGCTCTTGCTCTGCCCCATGATCCGGCAAAGGCCACCGATCCTTATACTTCTCTTATCTCCCCCCACCCGATCCTTATGCGTCCCTTATGCTCTACTCCATATACTTTCTGTAGAAGGCGCGCGGCTAATCGTGGCGCTCTGGAGGAATCCAAATATGGCACAACACCCGTTTGTATTGGTCGTCGAAGATGACGATCAACTAAGGCACATCATAATGCGCAATCTGCAAGCCGCAGGATATGTAGTTCTGGAAGCGTCCAGCTTCCGCATGGCGGTCGATCAACTGGCGATCAGGCCCCAACTCCTGATCCTCGACATCAATTTGCCCGATGAGCCGGGTTGGAGCGTCGCAAGCTGGCTCGAATCGTCGATGGCGCCCGTCCCAACTATCGTCATATCAGGGATGAAGCCCGACCAGCGTCAGATAAAGCGCTTCGAGCCACAAGCCTTCCTGGCCAAGCCCTTCGATATCCGAGAGCTTCTTACCCTTGCGCGGCGCTACGCCCCGGTCAACTGATATTTCTAAATCCTGAGGCATTGTCATCGGTCTTACCCTGGTGTCTACCGGGCAAGGCGTAGATAGACCGCTCCTCGCGCATCGAGGTATATGGCGCTCTCTGTCTGCACGATCCGTAGCATCACACCTTCGCAGACCGGGCACCTCAATACGATGCCAGGTGCTTGGGTGAAAGCCAGCAGCGCGCCAAGTTCATCCTCATGGCCGCAATGGGCGCATTCAGTTGGTGTGGCGGTCATCTCAAGCGCGAATATCTCCTGCAGCACGCCCGCTGCTGCGTTACCGTCGAGCATCATTTCGCGGTCCATCTCCGAACCGCTTTCCTGAGCACTTCCCACTTCTCAAACCCTCCTTATGGCGTGCTGCCTGTTGGACCGAAGCGCTCGGTTCGTATCTGCGATGGAGCAATACCGGTCTGCACCAAACCGTTCGCCGCGCCCTCCACCAACGGGGTCGGCCCGCAAATGAACACCTGCGGTGCCCCGCCCAGCGGCCCGATCACTTCGGCCAGCATCGGCGGGTCGATCCTGCGAGCGTAGCCCGTCCACCCTGTTGGCTGGGAACGCGTGAACGTGTGGAATACTTCCAACCCATCGTGCGACGCTTGCAGTTTCTCCAACTCTGCGCCATAGATCACATCTTCGGGCGTTCGAGAGCTGTACAACAGACGTGTAGCCACAGTTGAGCCTGCCGCCGAGCGTTCGCGTATCATCGCCATCAGCGGAACCACACCTGACCCCCCAGCCACAAGCAACAACGGCCCGCCCAACGCGGCCTCCCATACAAAGTAACCGCCAATCGGGCCGCGCAACTCCACCAGATCACCCTCCACAACCACATTGTGCATATACGACGAGACCTCACCATCTTCCAGTAGCTCGATTGTCAAATCGATCTCGCCTGTGCGCTCCGGCTCCGAAGCTATCGAGTAGCTCCTTTGCGCCTGGTAGCCGTCCGGTGCTGTAAGGCGCAAGTCATAATGCTGCCCCGCCCGGTGTGGCGTCCAATCTGGTAGTACCAGCGTGAACGTCTTGACTCTCGGTGTCTCCTGCTTTATAGCTTTTACAGTAGCGATCTGCCATTCAAGAATGCGCTTCACTTCAGACCTCCGGCCAATTCCCAGCTTCGACAGGAATTCTCTCACCATCTCTCATCACTCCTGCTGATCGCCGCTGTAGCGCTCTTCCTTCCACGGGTCGCCGTGGTTGTTATAGCCAAGCGACTCCCAGAATCCCGACCTATCTCTCTCCATCAATCTCAAGCCCCTCACCCACTTGGCGCTTTTCCAGAAGTAAAGATGCGGAACCACCAGGCGCGCCGGCCCCCCATGTTCGGGCGCAAGGGGCTTGCCGTCGTAGTTATACGCCACGAAAGCCTGCCCATTAATTACATCCGTGATAGGTAGGTTTGTTGTATACCCACCATCGCTGTAGGCCGTGAGGTACATCGCCTGGCGGTCCAGTTCCACGTGCTCGAATAAAGTGTCGAGGCTAACGCCCTCCCAGATCGTGTCGAGCTTGGTCCATTTGGTCACACAGTGAATATCAACGTTGAACGTCTGACCCGGTAACTTAAGGAAATCATCCCACGACCAACTAACAGGCTCGCTAACCAGCCCATCAACAGTAAATGTCCAGCGGTCAAGAGGGGTTCTGGGCGTTGGCCCTGCTGATAGCACGGGGAAATCGCGGGTCACATATTGGCCCGGTGGCACGCGGTTGGCCGTAGCACCGTCCCGCCGCTTCCCTACAAACCCACGTGAGACAAATCGTTCTGCCATATCTCCTCCTTAGCGATGCTCCTGGAAGGCAATAGACAAAAGACCACTACGCTTCGCGTAATGATATAGCCCGGCAGCCGGGCACAAAAGGATTACGAGCGGGTTGCAACCAAAATACCCATTTCAAAACCGCCGGACTGGGCAAGTTACGCTTTCCCTGCTGCAATAGCCAACCCGGTTTCGAAATGTGTAGTAAGTATAACGCACCCCACAACCCCAGTCTAGTATCGAAAACGCCCGACGCACGGCGTAGGCGCTCCACATCCGACTTTATCAGCCCTGACGCCCGAATCCCAGGCAGAGCCAGATCGATCCCGCAGCCGGTTCCAGGCACACTTAAGAATTGTACCAAAGTACACCCAATTTCATGTCCAGTTTTGTGCCTCCAATGTCATATAGTAAGTAGCCATCGAACCAGTTGTAATCATGTATGTTGCCCGGGTCGGGAGGGGCTACAACCCCCCTATAGCGCGCGTTCAGGGCTTCGTGTGTCCAACGCACGCCGGTATCCATTGAGCCGACCACGATGCCCGTGCCATCATAGCCGAGGTCCATCCTTCTGGGGCAGGGACCTCGTTTATGTTGTGCTGGACTATCAGCGGTGCCAGCAGCTTGTACAGGGTGTAGGTGTTCTTCATAGCCGCTGCATCCTGTATCGCCTGTGCAACTACCTGTTGGGCCTGAGTGGGAAGGTTATATGACGCATCGTTATCATCATCAATTATCATCCCATCAGGTGGAACTTCCACACGTCTAACCGAGGCCTCGTTTGACATGATTGTTGCCGAATCGAGGTCACGGGTGACATCAATGAGATTGATGATCCAGTAACTCCTGTAACTGGTCACGCTGCCTGTCTTCTGCAGTTCTCCGAGCCTGGTGAGCAGCGGTTTCTGGGTGGAATCGGCTTTCTGGACCAGCGTATTGTATACATACCACCCCTTCTCAGCCCACATAGAGTTGGGGATATCGTTGCTGGTATCAGCCTGATCAGCCAGTACGACCCAATAATGGACCTGGGCGCCAGGCGCTGCGGTTCGGAATTTCTCCGCCAGATC
The DNA here is from genome assembly GCA_963797095.1 of uncultured Chloroflexia bacterium. Taxonomy (GTDB): domain Bacteria; phylum Chloroflexota; class Chloroflexia; order QHBQ01; family JADMIH01; genus JADMIH01. The sequence continues at coordinate 567,377 of CAWCNY010000004.1, forward strand.
GGGGTCATTTTGCTTGCCGTACTCTTTTCTTGCCCTGTCGCATTGGTTGGCACGCTCGCAAGCAGGCCACCTCTCGCTACGCCAACGAACGCAATGCTAGCCGTCACTAGCAAAGCGATCAGCAGCGCTGCCAGAGGCAGTAGTCTCCGAAACGTTCGTCCTTCCTTGGTTTCTATCATTCCTAGCCTCCTCTTTTCGTGATTGCTATCACCGATCAGTTCGGGACGCCTCGGAAGCAGTTTCGCGTCCCATCAGAATGGAACTTGCCAAATGACTGATTGCTTGCCTGGCTCTCTACCTCCCTTCTGTTCAGCGAGTACTTTTCTACTATCGAATCCGCCATTAGAAATATCGAGAATCGGAATGATCGTCTGGTGAAATATCCTTTCTTGATCAATGGGGAAAGTAACACAATGAGCCGGGACTGCCCGGCTCATTGTGGTCAAGAAAGGAACGGCTTACCATCCCCACTCATCTCTTCAGGCCCAATCGTAGCACAAAAGAATTTCGGTGCAACCCCCAGTTCTCTACCAGTAGAAGGACAAGAGCATATATACTACACTTCAGGAGAATATTCCTTATACTTGCCTCTGGCTTGGTACCACCATCAAGAAGAATTTTCAATTGTGCTAACCGCCCCTGCGACCCTTTTGTGAACGTCTGCGTGGTGTTATCGGTTTTTGCTCCCGTACTTGGCCTGATACTGGAATGTTCCGAGCTGCGAGAGGAGTACTTCATATTGAGTTCCGGCGTTTTCAGGGTGCAGTTCAAACACCGCCCGCTCAAAATACTGCACCGTGTAGACCTTCCCATCAAGTTCCGAAGTTTCATCGAATTCATCAGAAATGGGGAAACCTTGCTGCACCAACCCACCATGACTCTCCCAGTAGTCCGGGAACTTCCCGCCGACACGGTGCCCGGTTTCGGCGAACAAACGCGAGCCTTCTGACGTGTTGGGTTTCTGGTTGAGCGCGCCGTCGGGATATTTGCTCTTATATCGGAAGGTTCCAAGCTGTGAAAGAAGTACGTTGTATGGCGCTTGGTTTTCCGGGTGGTATTCAAAAACTGCACGCTCGAAGTACTGCACCGTGTAGCCTTTGCCGTCAAGCTCCGAAGTCTCACCTATCAGGTCCGATATTGGATAGCCTTGTTGAGCCAACCCTCCATTAGCGTCCCAGTAGTCCAGAAAGATGCCGTTTACGGTCTTACCGGTTTCAGAGAATGTGCGACTGCTGTTCCCTGGAAGTGTGACCGTAGCTATCGGAGTGGTCGGTGTAGGCACAACCCCCGCGGTAGGGGAAGCAAGTGGAGGAATTGTATCGGACAGCGCATAGACCTTGCCGAACCAGCTCTGTAAGTAAAGTATATGGTCGGCGAAAGCGGGGGGCGCAAAGAGCCTGCTATCTGCCTGAAATCGCCAGAGTTCCGCGCCCGTTCGTGCGTCCAGGGCATAAAGGTTGCGCGGGCCTTCGCGCTCTTCATGGTTCGCAGTGTTCACGAAAAGCACCCCCGACACCACACTGGGGTTCGAGGGCCAGTCGTCAGTATCAAACTCCCATAACTGGGCCCCTGTGGACACGTCGAAGGCGCGGATGTGGTTCCCACGATCCCCTGAGTAAACGATCCCATCGACCACCGCAGGCGGCGAAGTAGGCCCCTCACCCTGTGCGACCCTCCAAACCTGCTCACCGGTTCGGGCATTAAGAGCATACAGATAATCGTTGTCATTGGGGGCATAGACCACATTGTCCGCCACTGCAGGGCCATACCAGGAGGCATCAGACCCGGCATCCAGGTGCCACACTTCATGGCCGCTCGTTGCGTCAAGGGCATGTAGGTTGGTTCCGATAGGAGCGAACACGATTCCATCGCTCAGAGCAAGCGGATGGATGGTGTTGCCCGAACCCTCGAAACGCCACTTCTCCGCACCGGAGCCGGCATCGATCGCATAGACGGTGCCTTTCTGCTCGGCCAGGTAGAGTATGCCCGAATCAAATGCAGGCGAACCGAAAATGGTCGAGCCAACCGAAAAGGACCAACGCTGCGAGCCAGTTCCCGCCTCCAATGCGTAGAGAGCCCCATCAGTGGGAACAAACAGCAAGTCACCTGAGATCAGAGGCGTTGCCGAAATCGACGCACCCCCACCAGGGGTGAAGGTCCATAGCTGTTGTACCGTGTCTCTATCCAGGGCACGAAGTATACCGTCCTGGGCCGTAACAAAGAGAGTGCCCCCTGAAACCACCGGGGCCGTGAAAAGACTATTCTTCGGAAGCTGGTATTCCCACACAACGTGCGGTGCGCTGCGCACAGGAAGATCCGCATACGCCCCGGATCGCGAGTTACCTCGATAGACGATATCGCCGGACGAGGCCAGCACGAACGATAGGCCGATAAGGTAGATAAGCACGATGAAAAGAGCAAGCACAACGGCTACGCCCACCCGTGCACGAGAATCTCTCGATAGACTGCGCATGGTACCTCCTTGTGTGCGTCCTTCGTCACAAACATACATAGGATGGATGCCGGGGGAGGATCACCGGCCTACTTTGGGAGTCATTGGCCCGACGTGTAACGATGTACCCCATCGAACGTCTGGTCCGGCTAGGATACACCGCTACAGTAGCACCAGTTCCATGCCCTGGATCTTCCAAACCCCGTTCAACCGCAAGACCAGATACGGCTGACCTGAAATAGGCGCTGTAACCAACAACTGTACCAGGCGCTTGGCCAATTTTCATCCTTGGGGGTGTGCCACAGGCTCATGTACGGCTGATGCAAAGTCGGTATCGGACACACCAGGTTTGGTTATGTCATTCTTCACTTCGTTCAGAATGACAAGGCCTGGATGGGCGGCCTTTCCCACCGCCTTGTCTGACTTTGCATTAGCCCTGCAAGACCAGCGGGCAAATATCGTCGCGACAAGCAAGGTACGGTACAATGGCCCTAACTTGCTAGATAGCTGAAGTGGAATCAGGCGTGGAACAGAGCACATGAACCTGCAGAACAACATCTCAGGGTGGTCGCTCCGGCAGAAATTGCTGAAGGAAACCCGCAAGTACGGTTTGGAGCAATATATCTTGAGCGTGCCGCTGGTAGTGGGCGTATCGGGCGGGGCCGATTCGCTCTCGATGCTGCACATGCTACTCGCGCTACGAGGCGACCTGGGAAGGCAAACACTGCATGTCGCCCACTTGAACCATTGGATACGCGGCAAGGAAGCACATGAGGATGCGGAGTTTGTAGAGCAATTGGCCGATCAATGGGGACTTGAGTGCACCCTGGCACAATTCGACGTGCCCAATTATGCGCGAAGATATAGACTGTCGGTTGAGGAGGCTGCTCGGCGCGCCAGGTATGCGTTTTTCGCTGGCCTTGCACAAGAACGAGGCGCGGCCATTGCAGTTGCGCACAACGCCGACGATCAGGTAGAAACTGTGCTTCTGAGCATCTTGCGCGGTACCGGATTACACGGGCTGGCCGGTATGCAAATGTTGGGGAAGACATATCTACCTCCAACAGACGCAGCCTTACAGGCTTTTGAAGCGTACGACCCCACCAAAGAGGTGCCTCTGTTTCGCCCGTTGCTGGGGCTGTGGCGCTGGCAGATACTCGAATATTGCAAGGAAGTTGGACTTGAACCTCGCTGGGACTCCACAAACTGGGAGCGTCATTACAAAAGAAACAGAGTCCGGCATGACCTGGTCCCTCTATTACAGGTGCAATATAGCCTGGCTATCAAGGAGCATCTCTATAACCTCTCGATGATCGCTCAGGGCGAAGACGACTGGCTAACCGCCGAAACGTCACATGCAATGGACGCGCTCGTGCGGTCGGTTGGCACGTATGATGGTCTCGAAGTGCCGGTAAAAGCGTTCGCTGCACTTCGGAAGGGGATGCAGCGGAGAGTAACCAGGCAAGCCCTGCTGAAGGTGGCCGGGACCGAGCGGGATTTCACCTTCAAGCAGGTGGAAGCGGCGGCTGCGATCCTGGCAGGAGAAGATGGTAGCCCCAGGGCTATGCACCTCCCGCACGGGCTGGTTGTAGGGCGAGATCGCGAACAAGGATATGTGAGGCACCAGGCCGAGCCGGCTCCCCCCGGCTTGCAACAGGTCACCGAACGCCCGCTTGTGCCGCGAGACTGGGAGGCAGAATTCGAACCGGAAGCCGAGCTGGCCCTTGAAAGCGGCTGGAGAGTGGAGAGCAGCGTACTCACTGAATCATGGCTCCCACCCGAGAGCCTTGATAACGATAACCTCACCGTCATGTTCGACCTGGATGAACTTATGAATGAACCGGGATTGGTGTGGCGCACGCGGCTGCCGGGAGATTACCTAGAGCCGATGGGGCTGAAAGGGAACAAGAGGTTGCAGGACGTAATGGTTGATGCTAAAATCCCCAGAGGGCAGCGTGACCACACTCCGATCCTGGCGTTCGCAGGCAACAGCGAGGTACTCTGGGTTCCAGGCAAGGGGGGGCGGCGCTCACTGCACGCGCTGGTGTCATCACGAACTAAGCGAGTACTTCTGATCAGGTGGGTCAGGCGTGACTCGTGATCTGGAACGGATTGAAGCCCATTTTCGACCAAATAACAGGGGAGACAGAAGTGCATGATATTGAGCTTGACGAACCCATGCAAGGGCACAGCTTGCTGGACGACATTGATCACATACTTGTAAGCGAGCAGCAGTTAGGGCAGGCTATTGCCGACATGGGGCGCGTGTTGTCCAAAGAGTACGCTGGGCATGAGCCTGTGCTTGTCGGGGTGCTCAAGGGCGCGATCATGTTCATTGTGGACCTGGCGCGGGCAATCAGCCTCCCGGTAAAGCTCGATTTCATGGCTGTGGCCTCCTACGGCGCGTCGACCGAAACGAGCGGGATCGTGCGCATCTTGAAGGACCTCGATAGCTCTATCGAGGGCAAGCATGTGATCATAGTCGAGGACATAATCGACAGCGGGCTGACCCTGAATTACATACTTGAGACCCTGCAAACGCGCAATCCCGCCAGCGTAAAAGTATGTGCCCTGCTGAACAAACCGGCACGCAGAAGAGTGGATGTGCCGGTTGATTACATCTGTTTCAATATCCCCGACGAGTTTGTCGTCGGCTACGGCCTCGACTTCAATCAGATATACCGCAATCTTCCATTCGTGGGCGTCCTGAAACCGCAGTTGTACACCGCTGAAGGAAGCGAGCCGGTCGAGGAAACCGAATCGGAATGAGGGCGGGCCGGGTAGCGGGTGTAACGCTCTTCTTCCTGGCCTGGGCGCTTGTTTTCACATTCCCTCTGGTCTTGCACCTGGTCGATTCTGTGGTGCTGTCATCGGGCGGCGACGCCTATCTGCACCTTTGGGACCTCTGGTGGGCAGATAAATCGCTCATCGATCTCCACACGAACCCATTCCATACCGGTTACTTATATTACCCGACAGGCGTAAGCCTCTACTACCATTCGCTCGATCTCCTCAACGGCATCGCTTCGATTCCCCTACAGTTGGCAGCAGGGCTGACAGGTGCGTTCAACCTGCTCCTGCTTGCGAACCTTACTCTCGATGGCGTTGCCGCATACTGGTTGTGCAAAGAGAGAACCGGGAGCACCGGCGGTGCTCTCGTCGGTGGCGTCTTGTTTGCGTCGGCACCCCTAATGGGCACATCGGTAAACCTGGGCCAACTTGACGAGGTAACAGCCTGGTGGATACCTCTGTACCTTGTGGCGCTCTGGAGGTTATTGGAGAGTCCGGGCAAGCCCTGGCAGGCTGGCGGTGGGCGGCGCGCCGCCCTAGGTGCGGGGCTGTGCCTGGCCGGAGCCTCATTGGCGACGTGGTATTTCACGGCGGGTCTAGCGCTCTTCACAGTGGTATTCGTGCCCTTGTATTTGTGGAACAGACGAAGACTACAGCCCACCTCTGATAACGCGCCGCCCCCACCCTCGCAATCCTCATCATTCGCGCGGGATTTGCTAAATGTAGGAATGAAACTCGTCGTAGCTGTCGTGCTTATGGCGGTCCTGTTATCGCCTCTCCTGAGAGGGATGATCCGCGAGCGCCTGAGTGGAGCGACCTATATGATCCCGTCGTTCGAAACCACCTATTCCAACTCGACCGATCTGGTAGCGCTCTTTCTGCCGGGGCGCGTTGAAATTGACGCCCTGGATGTGCATGGAAGCAATGTCGCCCTGGGGTGGATGGCCATGGCGCTGGGCGGGCTGGGGCTGTTGAGCAGGCGAAAGCAAGCATGGCCGGTTCTTGCTGGGCTGGTAGTGATAGTGGTGGTATCGCTTGGCCCTGAACTGCAATTCGCAGGCATTGATACGCATATTCCGTTGCCCTATCTTTGGCTGAACAACGTGCCCTTCGTGGGAGCATCGCGGCAACCCCTAAGGTTCCTGGCGACCGCTTCGATCCTTCTTGCCCTACTTGCAGCTTATGGTGTCGCCTTCCTGATCAACCGGTGGAAAGCAAAGTCTTGGAATCGCGCCATCGTGCCCGCGCTCCTTCTACTCGTAGTCCTTGAGCTTTTCGGCTTACCAAGGGCTTTGATTTCAACGCAGGTAGACAAGGCTTATCCCTACATACACGACCGGGCTCAGCCGGGCGGTGTTTTGGAGTTGCCCTACGAGTTGTGGCAGGCGAAATCGGAATTGAACGCCACTGTGCATGATAAACCCATCTTCGGTGGATACACGTCGCGGCACTTCCCCTATCCTTTCATCGAAGGCGCACCCGGAGCGGCGCAACTGGCGCTTGGCTACCCGGAAACACTTTCCGCCCCTGACATCATAACGCCCTCGCTGGCGCAGACTGCGCGTGCCAGCCTCGACTACTACGGCGTTCGTTACGTAGTCCTGCACAAGAGCGACCTCGCAAGCGGCAGGTTCGGACGGCTTGTGGCGTTGCTCGATGAATTGTATCCTGATGGCCCTGCTTATGAGAACGATGAAGCGTATGTCTACGTGACTCCCGTCGGCCTTGCTGCCACAGGCGGGCCGGAGGACGCACTACCCTTAGTAGGGCTTGGCAAGGGCTGGCACGAACTGGAAGAGAACCCTCTGAGGCGGTGGACCGGGGATGACCCTGGCAATGGCAACGCCCAGGTGTGGGTAGGCATTCGCCCGCGAGCGGTGGGTCGCTACAATCTAACACTTGAGGCGTTCTCGTATGGCAAGCCCCGCCATCTATTGGTGGTAGTTAATGGGACAACGCTCCTCCAGAAGGAAATCGGTCTTGCACCGGAAACCTTGGATATAGACATGGGCGACCTGGGTGCCGGGGACTATCTGGTCGAATTGAACGTGCAGGAGTTGCCGGACAGTCCGCCCAACGACCGGCGCTTGCTCAGCATAGGCTATTCCCAGGTGGCGGTGGAGAGGCGCTAGTTATTCAGCTTACGCCTGATGCCCGGTACCACGCCTTCTCCAGTTGGGGAGCCACATTTTCGACCCGCAACGTATCGGCCATTTTGAGGGCGTTTGCGCTGATTTCAGAGTAGTAGTCAGGCTCACGAATCAGCTTCAGGATGGCGGCAGCTATTGCCTCCGCTGAGCGTGGCCGGATGGACACGCACGCATCGTGCGGAGCCAGGTAGGAGGCTATACCCGTGGTCTCGGTAACTACTGAAGGTGTGCCCACGGCGGCGGCTTCCGGCACCACCTTGTTCTGGGCTTCAAGGATTGAAGGGCAGACGAAGATTTCAGCACCTGCCAGGTGGTCACGTACCAGCGAGTGCTCGACCTGCCCTGTGAAGATGATATGATTGCCAACGCCTGCCCTCTCGGCGCGCTCGCGCAGGAACTCACGGTAATCGCCGTAGGTTTCGGTGGTACGTGAAGGCCCGCCGATTATCAACCAGGGAGGCTCCTGTCCTGCAGCCCTCATATCATCCGCAACGATCTTCATGGCATCAACAAGGTACTCAAGCCCTTTGAACGGGTGGAGCCTGCTCAACGCCATGACTACAGGGCGCGATAGACCTGCCCCGTATCTGTGAGCCAGCAGAGCGCGACCATCCTCCCTCAACCTGGGCAACGGTATATCAGCGGGGGGAAACGCATTGAGTTCAATGGCTCGCAGAATCACTGTGATGCCGTCGCGCCGGGCAAGCTCCTCGTCAACCAGATAATCAGCCAGCAACGACGAGATGACGCGGATCAAGGCGGCATGATCCAACGCCTGTCTCACCGCGATGCGTGGTAGAGGGAAGCGGCGGTAGCCGTAGTCGTAATCGGGCAGGTCGATCACATCGGCACCCTGGACATTTACCAGATAAGGAGTCTTCCCGCTGCCCCTTGCTGCTGCCCAGCCAAAAGGGTAAGCGCCCTCTACGTGCACCAGGTCGTAGTGGTAGCGGCTCAGGTGGCGCTTGTAGGCGTCTAGCAAGGCGAACATGTATTCGTAGCGCATGAAGCGTTCGGCACCCCAGGTCCTGAACCTTGCAGGGATGCTGAGAAGCGAGCCGGGAAAGCCGGTACGGCTTCTGGTCGCGAGATTGAAAGTATATGTGGGCACGCCCAAATAGATCGCTTTGCCAAAGCGCGCCTCCCCCGGTTGAGTGACCTGGGTGAACACATCTACTCTGTGTCCGCGCTCGCGGAGAGCCAGAACGGTCTCCTCGTGGCTGGCATTCCCCATCACGTCGGGGCCATAAGAGCCGATAAAGTAGAGGACTCGCAGTCGGCGTGGGCTACGCTCTCCCATAGATGGCATAGGGACATTATAAAGCAACAACAGAAACCGCAAATCCCGCAAAACCCACTCCACATTCCGCACGGAATTTCCCAGCTCAAGCCTCAAACTCCGAACTTCAAACCAAAAACTATACTTAAGTACACCCCAAAACCTGTCCAGTTTTGTCTCACCAATGCCCTATAGTAAGTGAGGGGAAATCCAACATCTATCGAAGGATAATGCCGGCACCCTGAGCAAATATCGCCCAGATAGCTATCTCAACTCAGAACTCCCACACTCACTAACTACAATCCTGGGCTAGCTCACTGTAGAGGGCCACGATCCGCGTGATGATCTCGGTTTCGTCGTAGCGGGCCAGGGTACGGGAGCCGCCTTCAACGAGGTGTGTGCGCAGACCCGGCTCGGTGAGGACGCGAATCATGCCATCGGCCAGGGATTGGGAGCTTTCGGGTTCGACGAGGATGCCGTTTTTGCCGTCCTGGATCATCTCGCTGACCACCGGGAGACGCGTGGCTACAACGGGGCAACAGGCGGCCATAGCTTCCAGTGGAGGGAGGCCAAAACTCTCGTAGCGCGTGGGGTAGACAAGGCAATCGGAGCCACGCATCAAGAGTACCTTGTCCTCTTCGCTGACCTTGCCGAGCAGGATGAGATGGGGTTCGCTGCCGTTCTCTCGGCAAATAGAGAGAAGGTGCTCGGCGCGGGCGGGGTTCTGGCCCGCAAAAAGAAAGGTAGTTGACGGGCAGCGCCGGAGGACCGGCGGCATGGCCTGTGCCAGGGTGTCGTAGCCCTTGCGCTCCTTAAGCTGTCCGAGAAAGAGGACGTGGGGAGAAGGGTAGCCCTGGGCGGGCGATGGCCCAAAGGGCATGCTCTGGATGTAGGGCACGTCGATCCAGAGTGGGATCTTGACGATGCGGGATTGACTTGTGTGACCTGAAGGCGCTTTATCCATGCCCAAACGCTTCAGAAGAGCCACTTCGTGGCGCGAGAGGGCGATCAGGCGGTCGGCCGCTCGGAGGGGATAGTGCATACAGAAATTCTGCCAGATAGAGAGGGGCTTATGAAAACGAGCGGCCAGCAATCGCTTGACCAATGTATGTGGAGTGTAGATCAGCCTGCGCAGGTACATCTTGCCCAGGTAGGGACGCTCGCGGTCGTCCACAAGGTAGGGGTCGTGGAACGGTCCGACCACGGTGAAGACCACCGGGATGCGAAAGAGGCGGGCGAGCAAGACAGCCTGCCAGTTGAGGGCGTTGCGGAGGTGGAAAAGATGGATCACCTGAGGCCGGAACCGCAGCAAGGGCAGGAGCAGGCCCGGAGAGAGCCAGGGCTTGTACACTTTGACACGGTAGGTGTCGATGCCATCCACATCTTCGTGGGCGTTGCCTGTGATGTCTGAGCCTGCTTCACGCATGGTGAAAGCAGCGACCTCGTGGCCGCGAGCCACCAGGGCGCGACCCAGGATAGCCTCAGGCCACTGGCGGAACTGCCGTGTGACGCCCGCTGTGGTGAAGATGGCGACCCTCACAGGAACCTCACGATCTGCTTGACGAAGGGGAGGCGAATAGAGAGGATGCGCTCTTTGTCGGAGCTATCCATGCCACCCAGGAGCTTGAACACCAGGTAGAAGACACCGGCCCCGAGGAGGATCATGATGGTGGTCGTGGGGATGTCGGCGGGCAGATAGAGAAGGAAGGGTAGGAGGGTCGCGCCCATGACGGCGGAGGCAGCACCAACTCGGGCCGTAAAGGCGACCGGGAAGCGCAGCCCCGCGCGGCGAAGCCCAAGCACGAGCGCCACCGAGCGAGAACCGAGGGCGGCGCAGGCCACCGCGATAGCGCCACCGACCGCGCCGTAGGGCGGGATCAGCAAGATGAGAAGCGGGATACTCACCAGCGAGAAGAGGCGCGCCGAGAGGACCGAGCGATAGTCCTCGTACACCATCAGCACGTTGAGGGCAACGCTGATCATAGCCTCACCGAAAAGCCCGACGGCGAGAATAGCGGTGCAGGCCACGACGGTGGGGGTGGTCTCAGGGTTGAGTACGGCATCATTGCCGCGCTGACCATAGAGAATCTGGAGCAAATTGCGGCCTGTCATGATCAGGCCAACGGCGGCAGGAAGAAGGCCGAGGATCAGCACTTTAGTGATGGTGGCGTAAGCGGTGCGCAGACCCTCGATGCGGTTTTCGGCGTAGAGGCGGGCGAAAAGTGGGGTCTGCACGCCCGTGAGGGGCACGACCAGGGCGCGCAGGAACTCTTTTGTGAACTTATAGGCAAGGGCGATGGCGGCGCTCTCAACAAAGAAGCGCCCTTCGTTCGCGATCAAGAGGGCCATCATAAGGGTCACGAAATCGAGGTCGTACAGCCACACGGACCAGTTGATCAGGTAGTTGATCCCGGCGAAGAAGGAGATTCGTCTGGGCAGGGAGCGATTGGAAGGGGTGTTTACGTTTTCAGGGTTGGGATGGGTTTCATCAGGCAACCTCATGAGGAGGCGCACAGCGAGCCACACCGAGATGGCGACCGACACCACAGTGGCGATCAAGAGGGCGAGCAGGGCACCTGCCGCGCCCCAGCCGAGAAGGACAAAGCCCGCGGTGAGAGATGGTCGCACAATGGCGACCAGCACATCGAGGGAGTTGGTGGCGCGCTGGCGGAAGTGGGTGTAAAGAAGCTGGATCGATATATCAGACAGGGCACCAAGCACAAGGAGAGGGCCAATGATGAGGAGTATCCAGCCGCCATCGTCGCCCAGTTTGAACTGGTCGATCCAGAAACCGGAACCGAAGAAAAGGGCGGCAAGAACCCCTAGTAAGACAACACCTTTGATACCGACAACAGCAGAAAGCAAGCGCACAATACCACGCCTGCCGTAGCGAAGCTCGATCTCCGGCAGGAAGCGGGGCAAAGTACGCTCGATCCCGAAGTCGGAGAAGAGGCCGAGGGCATCGAGGAGGGCCAGGCTGGTAACGTAGACCGCAAAGCCCTCGGCGCGTAGCTGTCGCACAATTACGATGCCAGCAAGGAAGGGGATCAGCAGTTTGAGCGGGAAGAAAGCAACATTCCAGAAGACCGCCCAGCCTGCGCGCTCAACAAGCGGCCTGGGAGCTTTGGGTTTGGTGGCTGAGGAGGTCATCGGGTATTGCTTACTGACTGTTGCTTACTGCGTATGGTGGGCGTGTATAGAGGCTAGCGTTCAATAATGACCTGGTCTACCTGAACGCCCAGGGCGCGCTGGTCGTAGCTTATGCCTGCCGAGGAGCCGGACCAGGTGGGGGCGTAGATGTGGAGCAAGGCGTAGTCAGGGTCCTTTTCGGTCTTAGGAATGCCTGCGGGAACCCGGAAGGTGTAGTTCAGGAAATCGCTGCCGGGCGGGAGGGTAACCTCGCCCAGGGGCGTGTTATCAAGGGAGACTGTGACAGTGATCGGATCGGTGCGCAGAACGGGCAAGCCCAGCTGAGATGTTTCGGGGCGCAGCAACATATGAATCGTGCCTGAGATATAAGAACTGGTGTCCGAGGTGGGCCAGGGCACGCGCAGGATAGCATGTGCTCCCGTCCAGCGCCAGTAGGTCGATTGGGGGGTATCGCGCTCCTGCTTGTTCCAGCCTGACACCAACCATGCATAGTCGTTGTTGCCAATGTCCACGTTGAAAGGCCAGGAAGGGGCGGCGGTGCGCGGCTCCAACGAGTAAATGCCCCAGGGCAGGAACGACTCGGACACATTAGTGGGTTTCTGGTAGTATAGCTGCTCGAACTCAGGCACGCGATACTCCCAGTAGCCCTCATACTTGAGCGTGTATTTGTCGAGGAGGAGCTTGCCGCCATTCGCGCCCATCAGCACATACACTTTGTAGCCCTGCGATTGCCACCGGTCGATTACGGACTGGATCACGGCGTTGTTGTTGTTGGGGTAGGTGCGCGCCAGCACGAAACTCTCAATACCGTAGATATATTGGAGCGGCGTCGCGACCACATATGGCTCGTCGCGCTCGTTGCTGAAAAGGAGGACCGATTTGCTATCGAAGCGGGAGGCGAGGCTATCAAGCTGGGCTACAGCGCCACCGTCCTCTACATGGGGGATGATAGCGCGACTTGTATAGACGAAGAAGCCCGCCAGGAGCACGACCACCACACCCGCTATTGCCCAAGCGGCCACGCGAGGCCGTATTCGGGTCCAGAGGAAGGCAACTGCCCAGGCGAAGCCGAGGATGAGGGCGGGAAGGACGATGGGCAGGTAGCGGCGCATAGTATAGATGTAGTGGGCTTCGGTGTACGTCTCCTGAATAAACACGTAGCCTACCACGATCAAAGTAGCGAAGAAGAGGCCGGAGGCGGCGGCAAGGCGATCCCACATCCATCGCAGCAGGCCCGCCACGCCCAGCAGGATGCCGAAGGGAGAGAGGTACCACCCTATCCTGAGCAGGTTGTAGCGCGAGCCCTGGTCAACGGGCGCGCCGATGTAGCTTTCCCAGGTGGTAACCACCGCCTGCGGAATAACGTTGCCCGCATCGTCATGGCGCACGTTGGCCTGCCAGGGTGCATAAAAGTAGTTATAGAGCACATAGATTGCCAGCAGAACAATCAGCGCACCCACCCATACGCGCCGGTAGCGTGGCACGAGGGATTCGAGGCGCACCCACAGCGGCTTGAGGCGCGGATAGAGCCGGTCGATGGCGATCAGGAGGGCGACGCCCAGGTAGAGGGCGATCAGGAGCGGACCCCACAGGCGGCGAACATTCTGGATGGTGTTGTGGTAAAGATCAAGGGTGTAGGGGTAGTTGTAGAAAGCGTAGTGTACGGCATAGAGCAGCATGAACGCGCCGAGAGTGGCGGCGAACCACGTATGGGCGGGCTGCCAGCGCCGTGCCAGCCGCCAGTAGATGAGGTAGATAGGGAGAGGCGCGAAGTAGAAGATGAAATCGGGCCTGGCAAGCGCGATCTCGCCCAGCGATGCGCCGGCGACTATGCCCCACAGGATGGACCAGGGCAAGCGGGAATCCTCTGGGGCGATACCGGACTGGTCGGGGTTGTCTATCTCTCGTGAAGGCTTGTCGGAGGCGAGTTGCACCATGCGCAGGAAGGCAAAGAAGGCGGCGAAGGCCAGGAGGGCCGTTATCACCTCGGACACGGGGTAGCGAGCGAACCAGATCACTACCGGACATAGCACCATGAGGAGGAGCGCCACCAGGGCAGCGCCATCGCCAAGGGCGCGGCGCGCAAAGAAGTAGACGGCAAGCACAAAGAGGAGGGCGAGCAGAGGCGTGGTGTAGAGCGCGCCCCAGATGCCGAACAGCGAATAGAGCAGCGCAATCCAGGCGGGATAGAGGTTGTAGTGCTGAGGAAGGACCTCGGCGGCTTGCTTATCAAGCACGTAGAAGGCGGGCATACGCAAGTTGGCTAGGGTGTAGCGGTCGCGGGAGAGGCCAAGCATTAGCTCATTGACCTCGCCTTTGTCGTTGTCAAGCTCGCGCATGAGGCGGTCGCGCTGAATTATGGAGCCGCTTCGCGCCATGGCGACTCCCGCGTTGATGTAGGCCCCGGAGTCGAGCGCGCCACGCAGCATCTCCGCAGGCCGCGAGAAAAGGATGGCGGCCAGAAGAATAAGGCCGATCAGCGCGAACCTGTGGAGGCGATAGAGACGACTCTCGGTGGCGCGACGCGGGTAGGAGGCTGGCACAGAGAGGAGCGGTAATAGGGCGCGGGCACGAAGGTGTGCCTCGCCAAGCGTGATAGCGATCAGCAGCGAGATCAAGGCCACGAGTACCAGGATCAAGACCCAGTTGAGGAGGCCGACCTCGGCAAGAATGAAAGAGACCAGTCCGGTAATCAGGAAGCTGAGCAGCACGGCTGAAAAGAGCCACTCGTCGCGGCCCGCGAAGAAGGGCCGTCCGGTGCCTCGTGTGGTGAGCGCATTGAGGATCACGGCTCCCGGCACGTAGAGTAAGAAGGCCAGCACGGGCAGGCCTAGCAGCCACCTGAGAATATCTAGCACGAGGATCTGGCTAACCTCCTGAACGATGGGCCAATGAAGCGCGAGAAGTGCTCGGATCGAAGATTTAGGAGCATGGCACATGTTCGGCTGATAGGGTGGCAAAGAGTTGTTCGGTGTCGGCGGCTACTCTTTGCCAGGTGAATTGCTCAGCGGCCAGGCGCGCGCCCCGCCGACCCATTTCGGCGCGCGCTTGTGGGTGCTCCCACATCCATTTTAGCTTATCTGCGAGGGCTTGTTCATTTCCGGGTGGAACGAGGAAGCCTGTTTCACCTTCGATAACTTTGTCAGGGATACCGCCAACGACGCTGGCAACCACCGGAAGAGAGTGGACCATCGCTTCGAGGGTGACCAGCGAGCTGCCCTCGTATAAAGTGGAGTGGGCGAAGAGATCGCACATTGGATAAAGGCTATGAAGCTCTCCGTCGGTAAGGCCGCCTGTGAACAGGATGTGGTTGGCGAGGCCGAGAGAGCCTGCGAGGGATTGCAAAGAAGCTTTGAGGGAGCCTTCGCCGACGACGACCCAGCGCCACGGCGCGCCCTGTGAGCTTGAGAGGGCAAGTGCGCGCAGGAGATGGTCGAAGCCCTTGTTGGCCTCTAATCTGCCCACGCTTATGCCCAGCGGCGCGCCTGAGTCGTTTCCGAGGAGGGGGAAGCGGCCCCGAAGGGGCGTTTGTATTAACGGGTCTACGAGTGCTAGCAATTCTTCTCGGTCGACACCGTTGGGTAAGACAACTACTTTGGCGGGGTCAATATCAAGGAGGCGGGCGACTTCGTCGCGCATGGCGCGGTCGGTGGCAACCACGCGGTCGGCGGCGCGGCAGGCAGCGCGCACCCATGAGCGGAAAGGGGCGTAGGCCAGGCGCTTGAGGGGATCGCGCACCTTGAACTCTTCCATGCCGTGGGGATTGGCAAGCATGGGTACTCCCCACTCGGAGGCGCGGCGCACACCCCAGGCGCACAGGCCGTGGGCGTAGATGCCTGCGATATGGCCGCGATAAGCGAGGCCAGCCACGCGCTCGCCTATGCGTTCCACAAAGGCGCGGTAGTTGGTGAGGCGGGCGGGGATGCCGTTGGGGGGGAGCGGGAATCTGCCATAGCGAACGGAGTGTACGGTGAGGCGGCCCGGTGCGCCAGGTGGAGGGATGACGGGCTGGCCCGGTGGAAGGGCGCGAGTGTAGAGGGCGATGTCCACACCACGGCTCAAGAGGTGGCGGGAAAGCGATGTGGAGGAGCGTTCCAGACCACCGTAGCCGTGTTGGGGGTAGATGGCGCGCACGCAGTAGGCCAGCCTCATGCTCCCACCCCTGTGCGGGTCATGGAAATTGGTGAATCTGAGGGTTGGTGTTCGGCCAGAAGGTTGAGATACAGCTGTTCCACCTCAGCAGCCACGCGGTCAGAGGAAAAGACCGTTTCAGCACGGCGGCGCGCACCTGCACGAAGGCGCGCATTCAGGGTGGGATCGGTAGCGACTGCACGAGCGCCCGCGGCCAGGGTAGCGGGGTCTGATGCGAGCCATCCGCTTTCGCCATGAGAGATGATATCGCCCGTACCTCCCGTGTTCATGGCGACAATCGCGGCGGAGGCGGCGCACGCTTCGAGCAGAACGCGGCTCAGCGGCTCCTGCCAGGCGGAGGGAAAGAGGAGGAGGGCGGCGCTGTGCATCAGCCGCAGGATCGCGTCGTTGTCCAGCCATTCGTAGAAGCGAAAGTCGAGATGCTTGGAGGCTGCGGCGCGCTCTAGCTCTGGGCGCAGCGGACCATCACCCGCCACGATTACAGGCATTTTGAGGGTTGCCCGCTCCATCACTTCGGGAAGATACTGTGCGCCCTTGTTGGTGTCCAGCTTGCCGACGAAAAGGGCGAAGCGGTCTTGTAGGGATATGTCGTGCAGAGGCCATGGAGAGGCGAGGGCAAGTTCAACGCTGGGGAGGTGGATAAGGTTGGGTATATTGACCAGCTTCTGACCGGGCACGCGCTTGCTGAGGGCCAGTTGGTCGCGGACGTAGCGGCTTACCGCTATGATCTGGTCGCAGGTGGCAAGTTGGCGGCTTGAGCCAAGAGTCGCCAGCCAGCGGACAATCGCCGGCGATAGCTTGAGCGGGGAGCGATCTGTGCTGGAAACGCACCGTAGATACACGCGCAGATCATGGCACGAAGGGCATTCGAAAGTATCGCCGTTGGAGCGCGTGAAAAGTCGGGTGCTGACCGGGCAGAGGGGCCAGTAATCGCGAATAGTGGCTGCGGACACCACTCGTGCGCCTCCTGAGCGAGCGCGGCGGGCTGCAATCGAAGCGGCAGTAGCTGAGGCTTTGTGCTGACCGTGGAGTATATCGGCTTGACGCGCCAGCGCAAGACGCGAGGCCCTTCGAGCCATGAGGCCGGCGGCGGCGCGCTCTCTCCACGCCTTGCCCGCACCTGCTTTCTCGGCCCACGACGGCGCTGGAGGAAGCAGCACCCATTCGACTGGGAGTCCCTCGTAAGTGTCGTGTCGCAAAGTTGGGCGTGGGGTTGTAGAGTCCCAATCGGGGCGGAGGATGCGCACAGTATGGCCGCGCTCTGCCAGGCTCTTGCCCAGGTAGAAGGTGCTCCAGCCGCTGCCACCGCTGCGTGGAGGGAAAACGTCCGTCAGCAAGAGCACTTTCAGAGCGCGATCTCCTTGAGGATGCCATCGAGCGCGAGGCAATGGGCGCGCCAGCTATATCGCTCCACCACGCGCTCACGGGCAGATGCACCCATGCGCCATGCGGCATCGAGGTCGCGCTCCAGGCGCAGTAGGGCACTAACCAGGGTGTCTATATCGCCGGAAGGATAGAGCAGCCCCTCCCGCCCATCGCGAACGATCGTGTTCAGAGGCGGAATGTCGATAGTGACCACCGGCAGGCGCATCGACATATACTCGAACACTTTGAGGGGCGACCAGTAGAAGCCGAAGGTGCGAAGCGGGGCATAGGAGGAGAGATCGAAGGGGGCAACGCCCATGGAAGCCAGAGCAAGAAGGAGAGGCACGCGGGTGTGATCCTGCGGCCCGGTGAAGATGAAGCGACCAGGGGGCAGGCCCCAGGAGCGCACCTGCTCCTCAAGAGGAGCTAGCTCCGGCCCGCCGCCTATGGCGAGGAAAGAGAGTTTGCTGCCCTCAATCATGAGGCGGCGAGCGGCCTCGGCGAAGTGTGCCACGCCATGCCAGGCGCGAAAGCTGCCGAGGAAGACGGCCACCGGACCATCGCAAACGAGGCCAAGTTCTCTTTTGAGTGTTTCCAACTCAGCCCGGTGTGTGTCTCTGATCGCGGGGTCGAATCTATCGACGTTCGCGCCCCAGGATAGCTCATGGATGACAGAACGCGGCACTTCCGGCGGCACTGTAGTATTCAATGGGGTGACGACGGCTGCGCTCCAGCGCGCCTGCTTGACAGCCCACCTGCGCATCATGCCAAGGAGCGCCTTGTCTATCTTCGTCTTGAGGCTGCCTGGCGGGTCGATCATGGGCGCGTTGACTTCCAGGAGCGCGGGGATGCCTGCCCTGTGGGCGAGGAGGATGCCCGCGCCCGCGAAGTTGTAGAAGCGCTCCATAACAACCTGTGGGCTCAACCTCTGTATAGCACGCCGTACAACTGGAAGGCCCAACATAGCCAATTGCGCGCGGTGGCGCACCGGCCGGACTGGGATATCACAATCATCAAGCCTGAGATTTCGGGGTGCATCGGGAGGCGGTTGTGCAACCACCAGCACCTGATGGCCCAGAGCGCGTAGGCCGCAAGCCACCTCGTTGACGTGCGTCGAGCCACCGGAGGCGCTGCCCACCTGGATGGCGGAGGCCACGTACAGGATCCTCAAGGTGCGTCCTTCCGCACCGCCAGCACGAAGTATGGCCCGGCCCGCCAGCCGCCAAAGAGCACAAGGTCGAGCCACATCAGTTCGGTGAGGATGCGCATGGCGCGATAGGCCCAACCGCGCTTGTTCAGACGCGTGCGGATCGTGGAGCGGAGAGCGTCTTCGCCTGTTGACTGATCGGGAGGTGGCACACCGGTTTTGGGGCGCGAGCGTAAGCGGCGAATAGCCGACTCGCCCAGCTTAACCAGCAAGTTCTCGATCAGGCTCTGGAAGAGACCGTTCCAGAAGATCACGCGCTCAACTCGCCAGCCGCACTCGTTCAATACGCTTTCCAGTTGAGCATAAGTCTCCACGGCCTTCACGTGGTCGGACTTGCGCAGGCGGTCGCGAGAATCGTCCAGCAGACCCCGCTCGCCAAGCCAGCGCGACAGGCGGCGCGTGGTCTTCACGATGAAGTCGAGGCGCGAGCCTTCGCGGGTGTTGGAGAAGATGAAGAAGCGGCCGCTCGGCGCGAGGGCGCGATGGGCCTCGCGCAGGTAGAGCCGAAAATCGTCGATCGGCAAATGCTCCAGCACATCAATGGAGAGAGCGGCAGTGAATGTGCCATCTGCGAAGGGGAGGGCGCGGGCATCGGCGCGGCAGAGGTCTATGTGTTCCAGGGCATCTTTTGCGAAAAGTGGCGCGGGGTCGATGCCAACGGCCCAATCGACGCTGCGGCTGTTCCAGTAGACGAACTTACCGTTGCCACAACCAAGCTCGACCAGCCGGTCGGATTTGGTAGGCGCGAGCAGGCGGCGAATGGCGCGTTGGCGAACACCCGCACCCAGCACGGGAGGGCCGATCCGCTTGTAGTCGAGGGTAGCCTCGAACTCGCCTTCGTGAGACACATAAAGGGAAGCATGTGCGCCCTCATCCGGCGGCATAAGATCAATGTATTCGTTATCGACAACGCGATAGACGCGCCCGCAACGAGGGCAGCGCGCCCCTTCCTCGATGCGCCGGAGGTGGGGTGCAACTGCCTCCCGGCAGGTGGGAGTCACGCAAACTACAGATTTGAGCAATCGGTCAGAGATCATAAGTGTATCTTGTCAGCATTGTGGCAGGCTGCGGTAGAAGCGGGCGCGATTGAAGAGGAAATCCCAGATGAGGCCGGGGGTCTTGAGCGGGATCTCCAACTGCCCTTTGAGCACCGTGCCCCAATCGAGGCCCTGGCGCTGCGGCGAGCACCAGAGGGCGTATTGCATCAGCAACCCGGCGTTCCAGAAGACGAAGAGGGCTGCCACCAGCGCGATACCCCAGCGCGGCACGCCCTTCGCGAGCGCCCAGGAGATGAGGGCCGACACCCCAAGCACGAAAATCAGGGTGCAGTTGATGAAGCGGCGCTGCCCAAACGAGCTTGCGCTCTGCCAGGTGAGGAAGGAGCCTGCAATGTACACCTGCAAGACGAAGGCCAGCAGGAGGGCACCGGCAAAAAGGCGGTCGCGCCGCCAGAAGAGGGCCATGCCTATCAACGCGACCCCGATGATGGGTGCCCACGGTATCATGCCGTGTTCGGGGTTGAAGAGGACGTTCAGGAAGTTGGGTGAGGTGAGGTCGAACTTGCCGGAAACGACCTTTGACGGGCCGAACGCGCCCGTGATCACTTTATAGGCGATCAGTTGAGGGATGAAGGCGATAAAGGCTGCCACCATCATAACCCCGAAGCCAAGCACGAGGCCACCGGCGCGCCGTAACCAATCGGCGTGATGCCTGCGCCACATCGCGATGAGAGCAATCAGGGCCTCGACGCCGGGGATGGCGAAAAAGAGCGCATCCTGCTCGCGCACCAGCATCATGACGCCACCCAAAGCGCCCAGGATCGCCCACTGGATGAGGGTGCGGCTGTGACCGTCCCGCAGGCGGGTGCGGTGCCAGTACCAGATGAAGAAAGTCACTACCAGCAACGAAGTGGCATGCGACCAGGGTGGGGCGATCACAGTATAGAAGATGAGGGAGGTGGAGAACCACACCACAACCACCGCGAAGGCGGCGAGCCTGCGCCCGAAGTAGCCGCTCGCGATGGACCAGCAGAGGAGTAGTCCCAGGCAGCCGAACAAATAAGAAGTCAGGCACACAGCGGCGATGTAGGGGTCGGACCAACCATCGGCTTTCACGTCGAAGCCAACCGATTGCGCGCCGAGCGTGAGCACGTGGGCGATAGCATAGGAGGGCATCCAGAGCAGCCCCGTGCCGATGGGGGCCTCGTTTGTGGGGAGGCCTGTAGGCTCGCGGGTGTTGTAGAGATCGGTCTTGATCGCCTCGAACTTGACCGGATCGACCTCGTACCAGTGCAGGTAGTCGTTGCTGAAGTCGAGATCGCCGTCGAAGAAAAGGGAGTGGGTGTAAGCATAGTACTTGATCTCGTCCGAGGCGTAGATGCGGCGGGTGGCGAGAGGGGCCAGCAGGATAAAGAGAATTATCAGAAGTAGGAGGGGGCGGTTGGTAAGGCGGTCAACGAGCGATGATAGTCGATGGACGATGGAAGACCTCCCTGCCGTGCCGCTGACCGGCGCAGGGGAGACGCTGCTTGCAGTGGAGTTAGCGCGCGCCATTCACCACCTCCGCTATATGAGCGGCGCGCGCCTGGTAAGTATAAGCGGTGGAGAGAGCGCGGGCTGCTTCGCCCATGCGTTCGCGCCGAGTGGGATCTGCGGCGAGGGCTGAGATGGCTTCGGCCAATGCTTCCGAATTGCCCCCTTCGAAGAAGATCGCGGCATCCTCCGTGATTATCTCCCGGAGAGCGGGCATATCTTTGCAGATCAGGGGTCGGGCCACGGCCATATACTCGAACAGCTTGAGCGGTGAGGCCGTCACACCCGTGACGGTGTCGGGGATCACAAGCACGTCGGCAGCCTGAGTGTAGGCCACCGCTCGCTCCTGTGGTAGCCGACCCGTGAACGCGATCCTATCTAGAGGGATATGTAGCTCCTTTGAGAGTGCGCGCAAGCTATCTACCTCGGCGGGGCGGCCACCCACCAGCACAAGCAAGGCATCGGGGTGATGGCGGCTAACATTGGCAAACGCCTCAACAAGAGTTTCGAGGCCACGGTACGCAAAGGTGAGACCGGCGTAGCCGATAATAAATGCATCCTCCGGCAAGACGGTTTCAAGTCGCGCACTCCCCTTATCTACAGGATAATACAGCGCGGGATCGAATGCGTCGGGAATCACAGCGATCTCATTGGGCTTTCTCAGGTGATGGGAGACAAGCCAATCCTTGAAGGTCTGGGTGAGGGAGACGATGCGGAAGGCGCGGGTTAGCGCGATGCGGTCAAGCCAGGGTAGGAAACGCGACCAGAAAGCGTGGGGCCAGCGGGAGGCGCGACTTGGGTGGTCGGCCTCGAGGTCGTGCACCTCGTAGATGATGCGCGATCCGTGGAGTGGGCGCAGGAGGGCAAGCCAGGCGGCGCAGACGGTGTCGCGCACGTAGATCACTTTGTATTTTCGCCTCTGCAATCGCCAACTCACAAGGAGTATAACGAGCATCGAGGCGTAGAGGGTGCGCTCGATGTAGGACCAGCCCGACCAGGGTAAGAACTTCGACAGCTTGTTGACGGCGGGACGCGGCAGGTGCAGGGCACCGAGGTCGGAGAAGGCGCTCGGCTCGCGAAGCCACCGTGGGATCACGAGGCGCATTCCGGGGATGATAACTCGTAGCTCGCTCACGGTGTTGAAGGTCTGGATGGCGTTGGCGGCTCCGAGGTCGAGGCGCATGGGGTAGGCTACGTAGAGGAGGGTGCGAGGCACCTGTACACCTCCTCCAGCCTGTCGCCGACCGCGCTCCAACTGAAATGTGTTTGCACGCGCGTGCGGCCTGCTTCGCCCATGTGGCGTGCAAGTTCGTGGTCGGCAAGCAGAATATTGATCTTCGAGGCGAAGTCGTGAGGGTCTTGCGGGCGCGCCAGAAATCCGGTGTCGCCATCCACCACTACCTCGCGAAACCCTCCGAAGTCGCTGGCAACTACGGGCGCGCCGCACGCCATCGCCTCGCAAAGGGCCATCCCGAAGGTCTCGTTGACGAAGGAGGCGGCCACCAGCATGGTGCAGCAGCGATAGAGGGCCGCTAGCTTCGACTGCTCCACCCGCCCAAGCCAGCGGATGCGGTCGGCCACGCCCAGTTTATCGGCCAGGGCGCGCAGGTCAGGCTCGTAAGGCCCTTCGCCCGCGACCCATAGCTGAGTGCCGGGTTTGTCCAGCAGGGGAAGCGCCTGGATCAGATATTCGCCCCCCTTCCAGCGCACCAATCGGGAGGCATAGAGCAAGGCGGGCTGTTCGGGCGTGACTTGCAAGCCGTACTCTGCCAGCACCGCCTTGTCATTGCGGTCGTCCGGGGTGAAGAGATCGAGGTCAACGCCGTTGTAGACCACCACCGGATCGATGCCGTAACGAGCGTGCACCTGGGACGCATTGAACTTGCTGGCTGCCACCGAGCCATCGGCAAAGCGCACAAAGAGGCGGTCGCCGGGCCAGAAGTCTTTGCCATGGCAGCCGAAGAGGAGCTTTGCGCCGGAGAGGCGCGCAAGAGCGCCGGGAGGAAGATCATACGGCTTCTGGATGTGTACGATGTCATATCGCCCAGCCAGCAGCGCGGGGAGGGCGAAGGGCACCATAGTGAGGCGCTCAAGGAGCTTGGTAAGAGTGTACTGTCTGCCCAGGAGGGGTATCTTGCGCCAGAGGTCGCGGTCGATGTAGGGGTAGCGGCGGACCCGAACGCCGTGGGGCGTTCGGCCTGTGATTTGCCCCCTGCCGCCGAAGATGTGGGCGGTGTGGCCGCGCGCTGCCATCTGGGCGGCGACCTCCCAGACGAAGGTCTCGACGCCTCCCCAGCGGGTGGTGGTTGTGAGATTGTAGAGGGCGATTTTCACAGCAACAGTGACAGGTATCAAGTCTCGCTTGAGGGCTTGCGCAGCATGATCTGGTAAGTACCCTGCCAGCCGTAGCGGTAGAGGCGATAGAACGGGTTGAAGAGGCCGATCTGGCGAACAAGGGAAAGGACGGCGAGGCGTGAGCCTCTTAGCTGCCGGATCTCGCCGCGCTGGATGCGCCACAGGACAAGGTCGCGCACCTGGAAACCTATGCCCTGGGCCATGCGGGTGAACGCGGACCATGTGTAGGTGTTGAGGTCGGAAAGCTCCTGCCTGTCCTGGAGGAGGCCGCCGCTCTTGCTGTGCCCTGAGCGGCTGATGATCGCTTCGGCCAGGGGACGCGGTAGCCAGTTGATCAGCGGCAGGTGATAGTGCGGGTCTCGGAAGGCGCGACGATTGGGCACGGTGGTCAGCACTATGCCTCCCGGCCTGAGCGCCCTGCGCATCTCCCGCATGACGGCCTCTGCATCGGCCACGTGTTCGAGCACGTCGAGGCAGGTGATCAGGTCGAACGACTCATCGGGATAGGGAAGGTGCTCGCCCGCGGCCACCGCGATGGGAAGCGTGAGACCATAGCGAGCCGCGCGCAGGGAGGCGATCTTGCAGTAGTCGGGGTTGTAGTCCATCGCCTGCAAGGTAAGCCCCTTGTCGCGATAGGCCAGCATGAGGGCGACCGAGAGGCCACCCATACCCGCCCCCAGGTCGAGCAGCGACTTGCCCGCGATCTCGTTGCCTAGAGCCTGGGCCACATCCTTGAGGTTAGCTTCCTGGTGGCGCTCCTGCCAGATGCGGCGCTCTCGCCAGCTATCGAAGTCTTTGCGCCAGGTCATGTGCGAGAGCCACGGCTCGATGGCGCGCGCTAACTCGGCCTCCAACTCAGGTTTGGTAGGCGTGGGGTCGGTGCGCTTCACTTGTTCGTGTGCTTGTTCCTGCAAGGGGTCGGGTTGGTTATTCGCCGGGGCGCTCTTGTGGCGCGCTCGGCTCTCCGTCGTGCGAGTTTTCGCGGAGCCAGTCGTAGGTGAATATCCCGTCGTGGTGGCCGTCGGCCCAGAAGAGCATAATGCCGTAGCGCCCGATGGGCTGCACGTCCTCAAGGCTCGTCTCTTCGGGCGACAGCGATTTTACGGATGAGAGGCGACCTGGGATGCCCATCTCGCCCCGGCAGAGGGCACAGGGGCACTGCCACCGCAGCCATTCTATGGGATAACGAGTGGTCCTGCCGTCGCTCCATTCGATCAGAAGCGTATTGCTCGCTTCTTCCGCCACCACACCGATCGGCTCGATGGGGGTGTACTCTGTTGTGGACATGGAGTAATTATATCACGTGGGCTGATGCCGTATCACTCGCGCTTGTACAGCCGGTAATTCTCTTTATCCGCAACCAGGTGCCATTCGGGCAAACTTTCCAATATTTCGAGGCCCGTCTTGTCCCCCAGTTTGTTGGCATCCACACTCAGGGCCTGCGCACTGGTGTCAACGAGGATGTAATCGAGATCCACATAGTCCGAGCGGGTATGCAGGTCGGAGAAGTTATAGGGCGAGTAAGGAGCGGGCGGGAAGTTGTAGATGTAGCGCCGAGGCAACAGATGAGGCGCGGGGAAGGAACTTACGGCCACCTTCGCATCGCGGGGGATCATGCTGGTTAGCTCATTGGCGGCGGCTATGCGGGCCGCAGGTTCGGGGAAGAGGAAGGCGCGCACGGCAGGATTCTTGAAAGGCACCTGCATGATCAGGCCCCACCCGACCACGCCAAGCGCCAGCCAGAAAGGAGCACGCGATATTCGCGCCTGATTGGACGAAGTATCGTCTCGCAACCGCCGTTTCGACAGCCATTTCATAACATTGTCACCACCATACACGGCAGCGGCCATAATACCTGGGATCAAAAGCAGGCTGTAGTGGTGCTGGTAATCATACTGCGCTTCGCGGGTGGAAAGGAGATTCAGAGCCAGTATTGGCAGGCTAAGCACCAAAGGACGTGCGCTCAGTAGCGGGAGAAAGAGCACCGGCAGGAGAAGCGCGATCATATAGCCGATCTTATCAGGGGTAAAGATCAGTTGCGCGGTATCCACCGGGTGGCTGACCACGTTCCAGACGATCTCAGGCCCGGTCCTCCCCAGGTGTCCGTAATAAGCCAGTTGCGGGTTGATGCCACACGGCCAGCACTGCATCGGGTCGTCAATCGGGCCAGAGGGTGGAGTGAACGCGCCGGGGTAGGCAAACGCAGGCACGAGCACAAACGTCGCCAGCGCGAAATACGCGCCACCTATCACCAACGGCGCGACCACCTGCGGCCACTTCCTGCGAGTCAGCAAGCCGTATATCCCGAACATAATGACCACGAAAGCCACATCGCTACGGGCAAGCATGGCGACGAAGGCGCACAGCCAGAAGAGTTTCCAGTTGCCCTTTTCGTAGAAGTAGAAGGCAAAGAGCAGAAGCGTAACCGAAAATAGCCTAACTTGAAATGGGTTGAGCACACCATGAAGCAGCACAGGGTAAAGCAGGTAAGCCAGCCCGAAGCCAAGCCCTGCCGTCTTGCTGCCCAATCGATCGCGGGCCAGCCAGTAGAGAGGGAGCGCGCCCAGGGCCGCCCCAACTATCTGAAGGAAGAAAAGGGTATGCGCGGAAGGGAGTATCGCGTAGAAAGGTACGAAGAAGAAGAGCATCGGCATCCAGTCCATGCCGAACACCGAGCCTGTGAAGTTGAAGCGCGAGTCCTCCATGATGTGGCCCTGGGTGGTGTTCCAGATAGCCTGCTCGAAATCGACCTGGTCGTAGCCCTGCCCGTAGGTCTCGTACTTATAGACGCTCGCGACGAAGATCAGGGCGATCCAGAGCACAATGGCAAGCACAAGCAAGCGAGGCGCTTGAGCTTCGAGCCATTGCAGCAAGGCCGAAAGGCGATCTCTTGGGGCCGCCTGCTCAGCCGAACGTGGTTCCGCGCTAGCTGTCGCGCCCGCCACCTGCGGTCTCCTTATCAAAGGGGCGTTGAAGCACGCACACCACCGACAATCCAAACGGCAGCCTGGCCCGCCTGAGGAAGTTCGCTTCCAACCCGTAATACCCGACAAGCGCGCTGTTGAGCGGCCCCGGCAGCGTAATGAAGTCGCTCTCAGGATCGCTAGCATTACCTGAGCGGCGAG
Source organism: uncultured Chloroflexia bacterium (assembly GCA_963797095.1). GTDB lineage: Bacteria > Chloroflexota > Chloroflexia > QHBQ01 > JADMIH01 > JADMIH01. Next base: position 593,933 of record CAWCNY010000004.1, read on the forward strand.
CGGCTTTCAAGAGGAGGCTTTTGACCGCCCGCACCGTCACGGCGGGCACGAGAATGACGGCGTTGCTGTAGCTCACCTTGCGAACATTGAACCCCGCGCGCCTGGCAACCTCCGTCATCATGCGCGTTGTGTAACGGCGTCGGTGGCCCAGGATGTCGTCCCAGTAAGTCCACAGAAACTTGTAAGCGGGCACGCTTACAATGAGCAATCCTCCAGGCTTCATCACCCGATATAGCTCCCGCAGAGCAACGAGATCATCATCCAGGTGCTCGATAACGTCGAGAGCGGTTGCGATATCGAAATACCGGTCCGCGAATGGAAGGTGAGCCGCGTCGGCCTTGCACAGGCGCTTGTGGCCCCGCGCGCGGCAGAAGTCGAGCGCTTCCTCCACATAGTCGGTGCCGGTGGCCCTGGCATACCGCTCCAGGTGGTCAAGGTTGAGGCCGGTGCCGCACCCCAGGTCGAGGGCGCGGCGGTTCGCCGGGTTGCCCTTCGGCAGATAGCGGCGTAGCAGGCTATAAACGATCCTGCGCTTGCCTATGTGCCACCAGTGGGTGTGCTCTTTGTCGTAGAGGTCTCTGTAAAGGTCTTGTCTCATTCTGAGTGGGAGTTCCTGGTGCCTTGTTCCTCGTTCTTAGTGGTATCTAGTGTAGATCAGATCGATCCAGAACGTGAGCATTTGCAATAGTGCGGCTGAGAGGGCCAGGGCTGCAAGCCTGGAAGCCCACTTCCGGCGTGCTATCAGCAGAGCAAGAAAGCGCCCGGCAAGGAGGGCTATGGGAGCAGCCGCCAAATAGTACCACCGAACTGAATCGCCCACTACCCTATCGAGCAGGGCAAAGATCAGAGCAGCACCCAGCCAGGAATAAAGCAAGGCGCGAGCCGCAGCAGGCAGGCGAGATAGAAACGCGGAGCCGAACCCTGCCGGTATCACGAGCAACCCACCGGAGAGTTGTACCACCTTGCCGGGCAGTTTCAGCAGGCCATCCACGAAGCCGGGCTGTCCGGTGGTTGGCGTGGCGGAAGCCGGTTGACGGCCCGTAAGCTTGCCCAACACATCGGCAATCTGGCCCCACATCACATCCAGAAAACGCCAGTAATAGACCGCGAAGCTTGCCGCCAACGCCGCACCGGAGGCTCCAACGACAGCCCAGGCAGGCTCCATTGGAGCAGGCGATTTACGAAGGGTGGAGACTATTAACCAGAACAAGTAAATCAGCATAATTCCGAGCGTAGCCAACATCATACCGTAGTGCCCAAGCATCGTCAAGAAGAAGCCGGCCGACAGCAAAACGGTGGCTGCCCACCTTGAAGTCTTGCCTGCAGTCAAATAGACAAGCGCACCAAGCAGAGTGAGATTTTGCACGCTCTGGCCGAACAGATTGGTGTAGTTTCCAGCCGAGAATAGATCGAGCACGCCCGATGAAGCGAGGTACGCGAAAGCGGCAACAGGCCCGATCAGGCGTCCTTGCCTGGGCCAAAGCCGGATCGCGGCCCAAACAAGCGCCAGGCAAGCGAGAGCATCGAGCAGCGAGGATGTCCACTTGAGGGCAAGGCTTAGGCCCTCGTCGGACGTGCCCGTGATCGGCGCGACAACAGCAAGCAGCAGGTAGTAGGCGGGAGGGTAGGGGACGAGCCTTCCATCCGGAAGAGGCTCCGTAAATACCCATGTGCCTCGGAGCAATACGTCCTGCGCATTGTGTGCGTGCAGGATGATGTCGCTCGTCAAGAACTGGGGATAAGTAAGCCCGCCGAACCGCACCACGAAAGCCACAGCAAAAGCAAGCGTGCCCCAGGTGATTGCGCTTCGGGGCGCGCGCGCGTCACGTCCGATAAGGGCGGTCAGAAGCAGGCGAGCCGGCACAGCAAGTAGGAGTGTCCACGCAAAAAGTGAAGGAAGACTTGGCGCGAGCAGAGCGGTGTCGGGGCGGGCAAAGAGGATGCCCAACGCGGCAAGCAAAGCCACAAGCCACATCGTAGCAAGAGCAATCGAGCGACGCAGCCCGGACACAATAAACAGCAGATATGAGCCTGCCAACCCGAGGAGAAGGACAAGGAGCGTAACGAGCGATGGAATAACAGGCGGGCGCAAACCGTAGTCGGCGGGCCGCACACTCACGCTCCGTATAATCACGCCATGCTCGCGTGGGTCGGTGGGTGTCGTAAAGGTGGGCACATGGATCGCCAGCTTGAAATCCCCGTCGGTCGAACTCGTTGCCACGGTCGAAGAAGAAGGTGTCGGAGTGCTCGCCGGCCTGCGTTTGGAGCGTTACCGTCGTGCCGCGCGCCATCAACTCGATCTGAGGCGGCTCGGCATCTGGCCGCGCACCGATAGTGTTGATGGTCACCTCGACAGGCTCGTTGCCGATGCCGGGAAGCACAATCTGAGGGTCGCCCATGCTCCACCGATACTTAAATGGTGGCTCGGTGGCGCTGATCTCAGGCTCGTTGAACCCGGAGATGTAGGGTTGGTAAAGCCTGTCCGCTATATCTATTGAGTAGTCCTGCTTGTACTGGTAGGCCCCTGCCCACAGGACCAGGGCAAGAGCCAGCGATACATAGAATCGAGGCTCACGGAGGCCACGTACCACGTCATTCAAGAGGGACGTGAAAAATGCACCCACCATCAACTGCTTGCCCCCACCGGACGCCCGGTCCAGCACAACGGCTCCCACAAAGCGCCTATGATAGTCCGCGTCCAGGCGGCGGTAAGCCATATGCGCTGCGAGGTAGTTAGGGCTGCGCTATTTGAGGCCATAGTTGATCCTGAATTGCCATAGAAATAGGGCCGACAGGGTGAAGAACACCAACAGCAATAGAGACAGGTAGCGCCCCCACCGCCCACGATCCCAGAAACGCGACAGCAGTATCCCGGTGCCAAGCGCGACCACAGGCAGCGCGAACAATGAATAGCGCACATACAGGTTGAACGCCCACCCGACCAGGGCAAACAGTATCACGGCACGCGCCCACACCAGGGCAGCGATGCGAAGGCGATGTATGGGTGCGATTGCGTCTGTAGGGAACGAGCGCAGGCGGACCGGCGCGACGACCAGGAATCCGAAGAAGGCGCCAACCAGGGGCCACGTCTTGAAGTAGGCCCAGAACTCGCTCCACAAACCCTGCAAGCCCCCCCAGAACCAATCCCCTACCGTGTGCACCTCACGTATGACCAGCCCCAACGAGCGATCGTTGACCGCGCCACCCACCAGCACATTCATGCCGGATGTGCCGCTTGCGTCCTGCCCTCCCGACGAACTGCCGATATCGGCGAAGGTTTCAAGCATGGTGGGCACGATGTTGTAGAAATAGACTGCATACGCAACGATAGCGGCAATTACGACAGCGGCGGCCAATTGGTAGGAACGGACCCGCAACGTGGACCTACGACCCCCGCCCGAAAGGAACCAGAATATCGCTGTTAGGCCAATGGCAACCAATAGGATGGCGAGCACCGCCGGGTGGCTCAAGAGGCCAATAGTCAGCAATGCCGTGAGCAGCCAGAATGCTGGCCGTCGCGGGCTAAGGTCGGGCGCGAGCACGAACACGGTGAAGATAAGAAGCACGAAGAACTCGGCAAACACATTGGTGGTGAGGCCCCAGGAAAAGATCAGCACCGCTATCGGCAAGGTGACGTAAAGCGTAGCTGCAATAATTCCGGCCCGCGCATCGCGCACCGCTGCCACGCAGATCAGGTAGACAAGGAAGGCCCCTGCCGTGCTGAGTGCAACAGTAAAGAGGCGCACAGCCAGCGGAATGTCAGGCACAAGCCATTGCATGGGCATCATGAAGATGTAGGCCGTCATCGGGTAGAACGTGTCGCGCCCCGCAAGCTCGGACGCCACGTGCATGAAGATCAATTTCCCCGCCTGCGCGTCCTCGAACCGGTGTACATGATAAAAGAGGTCCACAATGAAGATTTGAGGGTGCAGTTGCCCGGCCAGCCGCACTGCGAACGCTAAGAAGACCAGCGTCAGGAGGGCGCGGAAGTAGAGGGCAGAAGCAGGTCGTCGAGCGGCAATCAAGGCAGGGAGCCTGCGCAAGAGCCAGCCGCCAATCAACCATACCAGTGCGGTAAAAATGGCAGCAGCTGCCAGGGCCTGCGGCCAGATCGCGTACCATGTGCCCGATGTGATCCACAGCCGGTCCCACACCAGGAATCCCGCCGCCAGCACCGAAACAGCGCTCGCCCCCAGCACCACACCTCCCACACCCCAACCTAGCAGGGCAAGCACAAGCCCAAACAGGGCAGCAGCCAGCACAAGCGTCCACAACACAGCGAAGGGAGGCGGAATGAAGCGGTCGGGGTTGGGACCCGGCTGCACATGAATGCTCGTCAACACGACCCCCAGAACACGCGGGTCACCGGGCGGCGAGAAGCCATTGGATAGTAGATGCAACGAGAGCGTGCCATCGCGCACCCTGTCGCGGGGCACCGAGATGTGATAATCGGTCAGATCAGGCGCGGGTTGGACATCCAGCAGAGTCTCACCATCTGTTTCCACCCGCAAGGTAGCCTGAGGTTGGCTCTCCGGGCGGCTGCCGCTGAGGGTGAGTGTAACATCAAAGTCCTGGGTGCCAACCCCCTCCAATAAGATGTACGAATCGTCGCTCGTCCATCTGAAGGTCTGCGATTGGTCGCCTTGCATGCGCTCCCCGGCGTTGAACCCCTGGAGCACTGGCCCGTCAATAGGCGAGCCTACTACAATGTCATAGCTCGGACGGCCCTGGTACGCCGCCACCACCAACAGAGCGGCGATCAGAGCGCCCAGGTAGATGCCAGGGTTTGCGAGACGCCGCAACAACGCGGCCACGACTGCCCTCATGGTGCGCTTTGCGCCTCGTTGGCGTGGGCAGCGTCCGGTGCCGACTTGTAGATCGACACAAATTCGTTCGACCAGATGAGATTGTCCGCACTGTACCCGTAAGTGGCCGGGTCGTCCTGCGCCCACAAAATGGCGTAATCGGGCCTGTTGGCCGGGTCGTAGGGCTTGATTTCCTGTCCAAAGCTCAGGCGGCTATCACCATACTGCGGGTGATCTCGCAACAGCCACCCGAGCGCCGCCAGGTAGCCGCCGCTCACCCGCGCTGCCGTGTTGCCGCTGATGATAGGGTCCCTGGCGGGATCATCAAACAGGATGGAGGCCCCGGCAGGGATGACGTTGGTCAGGCCCGACACCGGGCGCGGCTCCAGGAAGTAAACGCGATCTGAGCCGAAATCCTGCACCTTGATGAAGTCGTCCACCACCTTGGCGACCGGGTTGGTGGCGCGCCATTCGAAATCGGTAAGCTGTGGGCCGCTCAGGTCGTCCAGGTGCACAACTACATATGTAACATCGAGCATCCTCAGCACATCGAGGCTGCGAGGGCACGGGAAGCAGTCTGTAGTTTCGAGCACCACCGCCGAATATGCATATGGGCGTATGCTGGTGCTGGCGTTGATCATGTCGTCCCAATGGTAAACACTGTAATATTGGTTAGTGTTTTCCATCCAAACATTCGGATCCCCCGGTTTGTAGTAGACCATCGGATATTCCACTATGGTGGTATGAGGCTGCTCCCCCAACCAGGTGTACACCGGAGGCACAGCCGAGCGCGTGCCAACGGGCGACATAGTTATGGGCGCGCTCCAGCTCTCGGTGATCGGTAACAGCGCCAGCAGGATGCCAATGGCTGGTACAAGCCAGCGTTGCCGCCTTATGGAAAATGCAGGGCGGTCGTGCAGCCAGCGCAGAATGTAGAACGCCCCGAATCCCGCCAGCACGGCCAATGCGAACGAGGTCAGCACTTCGATGCGCGTCACTACGCGCATGCTCTGGAAGCCCGGTACCCACTCATAAAGCAGGTAGTAAGGGAGAGGCATGATCCCATGAATAGCGTTCGGATCGTAGTTATCCGTAGCATAAGTAACTTGCAGGGTGGGACCCAAAGACAGGATGGCGGTAACTATAACAATAATCGCGTAGAAGATAGCGTGCTTGCGCAATGAGGTTCGAGGCGTAAGAGACCCGACGACCTCAGAGGTCGGCCGGGAGCGCCCAAAGACCCCGACCAGCGCCAACGCAAGCGTAAATAGGCCGGGGAAAGCCGCGCGCTCGATGAACCAGGGGCCGGGGTCAGCGAACGGAGCCAGCAGGTTCTTCAGGATCGGGTTGCCCCGGTAAACAGCCAGGAAGCTGGTCAGGGTGTTGGAGAAGCGCTCAGTCTCGAACAGGTCGCGGCTGAAATCCTGGCCGTTCTGCAGCAGCACATACGGCACCAGGATTGGGAGCATGAGTATAGCTGATACACCCAGCCCCGCCGCCAGTTGCCCGACGACACGCCACGAGAAAAGCCGTCTCTCAAACAGAAAGTAGTAGGCGAAGAAGAGGCCGATAAGCATCGCCGTGTAGAACGCGAGATAGTGTCCCGACAGCGCCTGCAGCGTAAAGAGCGCGCAGATCGTCCATGCCCAGCGCCACCGGCCCGTCCACAGCAGCTTGTACGAGCAAAGAAGGATAAATGGCAAATACTGCACATTGATCAGCGTCTGGTGTGGAAGGTGGTTAAGCCGGTAGAAGCAAAACGCGAAAGCCGCGCCTGCCACGAACCCCGCCCACCCATTGCCCGTAAGCTCGCGCACAAGCAGCCACATCCCGTAGCCGGAGAAGACGAAAGTCAGGAACAACAGAGCATTGTGACTCAGCACAGGATTCCCGCTAATCCAGTAGAGTGGTCCCGCGATAACCGCCTGCGAGAAGGAAAGTTCGTCAAAAGCAAGTGTGCCCTTGAACGGGTACATTATATTGGCGTCGAAAAGGTGCAGAGGGTCGGTGGCGAGAGCATGTGCCTGCCACGCCATCGCCCACACGCTGTAAAGTGGATCGCCCTTATCGATCACATAACCGCCCAGTTGGGGCAGCAGGGGCCACGTAACAACCGTAGTCAGAAGCGTGAACGCGCCAATAACGGCAAGATGGAGGCCGATTGGTCGCAGCCTCCTCCCTCCTGAGGGCACGTCATCCGGTGCCACCTTCGGCACTTCTTCAGAAACAGCGGGTTGTTCGATCTGGTCCAGCATTGTTGCCACGGATTAGAGCCGCTCGCGCACTCGCGAAAGCACCTGAGTGAGGGTGCGTGCCCCTTTCTCCCAGCTGTAATGTGTCTTGATATAGTGGGCACCCGCGAGCCCCATCGTCTGGGCGCGAGCGGGGTTTGCCCACAGGTCAGCAATCGAGCGGCCCAGGGCCTCAGGCGTCGGCTCGACCAGGTGCCCGCTGATCCCATCAAGCACGGTATCACACGGCCCGCCCTCATTCACCGATACCACAGGCAAGCCCAACGCCAGAGCCTCGATCACCGACAGGCCGAAGCTCTCCTCCCTGCCTGTGTGAACATAAACATCGGCCAGGGCGTAGTGCGCAGGCAGCTCCTTTTCAGGAACACTCCCCGCGAAGATCACATCCTTGCCAACCTCCATGCAAAGCTCCTCTGCCAGCGAGCGCAGATATTCGCGCTCAGGCCCCTCACCTACCACAAGTGCCGTACCGCCCGGTGTCAATTGTGCGCCATATCGGACCGCCCGCAGGAACAAATCCACACGCTTTCTGGGGTGCAAATGGTTTACCGTGACGGCAACCCGCTCACTCGGCAGGCCATAACGGGCACGAAGGGCCTCCACCTGCGACGGATCTGGGCGCAAAAAATCGACCCCGTGCTCTATGACAGTGGCGGGCCGTCCGTATGCTTCCTTGATCTTGCGCAAGCCGAACGGGCTATTGGATAGCACCCGGTGGGCAGAGCGCACCATACGCCGGTCAATCAACCTGTAGAGAGCAAACGCGGGTCGAAGCAACCCACCCAGCGACCCGAGTCTCGCCACGATATCCTCCGTGTCCCGATAAATGAATCGAGGAGGTTCATAGCAGAAGTAGAGGACAGGCACGCGTTTGCCCACCAGAGGCAAGAGCAACCGGCGCGAGAACCACATCGCAGGCACGCTGGGAGGCCCGAAGAAGATCACCCCATCAAGCGCCGGCCGGGGCATCCTGAGCGCCAGCGTCGGACCCAGCGCGTACTCAATGGCCGCGTCCAGGTAGTGATTGCCCGTCAGGTCGAGAGGCCAACCTGTCTCAATGAGGCGCACGCAGGGCGAAAGAGCGGAACGACAATCGGTGGCGAGGTGGTGGGTGAGAAGGACCACATCGGCATCCGGACCGAGGGTCCGGGCGGTGTAGTCGGCAAGCTTGAGGATGAGCCTTTCGGCCCCGGTCAATTTCTTGATCTGCGGGTAGAAGAAGACCAGCGTCAAAGCTATGCCCCGGACCCCGCCCCCGCCTCTGAGGCAGGCATCTCCGCCTCTTCGATAATCATAATCGGGATACCGTCGCGGACCAGGTACGCGCGTCCGCACTGCTCGCAAACGAGCTTGTTGCCCTCAGGGTGAACTTTTGCCCTGTCCAACGGGCACACCAGTATCTCAAGCAATGTATCGGGAAGGTCTGCCGCCGAGGTCTCTTTTCCTGTCATTCTTTCCTCCTGCCTGTGTGTGGCCCAAAAGCCTTGGGCGTGCTTCGACCACCGTAGCCGCTATTTTGGAATATAGATATTGAGAACATTATGCTGATCAAGTTTATAATTATCCTTCACCGCTTGCAAGATTTCGGGCGATACATCCCCTGCTCCCGCCTGCGGGTCATCCACATCCACGCGCAGGATGATCTGCGAGAACTCCTTCGAACCAATAGCAGCCAGCAGCAAGCTTTGGTCCCACCGTCCATAGTGGGTGGCATGGGTCTGTGTGTACGGGTCGGTGCTCCACAGGCGCTTGCCGGTGGTCAGCATCAAGCCCACATTGTCCGAGTAGGCTTCGCCGGAGTTATTGGTGACGTACTGGAAGATGCTCATCATACCCTCTGTACGGTCGGCCTTCAACTGGTTGAATTCAAGCTGAAGCCATACGGGCACACCAAACAGAGAGGGCACCCAGCACAAAGCAATCAACGCAAGAGCCGCGCCCCCAACCCGCCACGGAACAGCATCACGCGCTCCCATAAGCAGAACCCCGGCGCCAACCCCAACGCCCAGGCAGCAAGCCGCCGCCAGGTCGAGCAGGTGGTTGTGGTTGCCCCCAAGTGTGCCGGTGCCGCCAGCCACCACCAGCGCCATCCCCAGGTAAATGACCAGCAATAGGCCACCGCCGTTCGGGACAATGGGATCAAGCTTGCGACGACGACCATAGACCCAGTTAGCTCCCAGAAGTAAGATCGCAATCGCTCCCGGAAGCAGAAACGCCCCGTAATCTATGGCGAGATCCCGCAGGAAGTCAAAGAAGCGGTCCGGGAACCACGGCAGATTGTGAATGGTGAATTGGTGGTAGAAATATCCGCCATCGGTCACCCAGTTGAGAAGCAAACTCGGAATAACAGCACCCGCCGCGTAGACTATGCCAAAGGCTACGCCCCTTCTCGGATTGGTTAGCACGAGCCAGCCGGTAACTGCGATAGCCGAGGCGATTGCCGTCTGCTTGGTGTAGAAGGCAAGCAGTAGGGGAAACAATGCCCACCACACCTGCGACTGTTCTCGCGAAATCGCCCACCACAGTCCCACCAGGCCGAGCGCCAGCGCCAGCATGTCGGGCTTCACCAGGCTGCCCCAAAAGGTAACCAGTCCAAGCGACCAGAAAAGCAAAGCCCCAAGCGCACCCCCGATCTTGCTGCGCGTGAGCGAGTTGACTATCCCGAAGATCGATATGCCTACAAGGAGAGTAGAAAGAATGGAAATTGCCCGCCCGATCTTGAACGAAGGCTCGTTGCCCAGCAAGTGCTGGAAGGGCCAACATAGCAGGTAAAAGACAGGAGGGTAGGGCGCTGCGATGAACAACTCAGGCCCCACGGGGTTGAAGATAGGCACGCCCTGGTCCAGAAGCATCGTCTCGGCGACGATCATACCCTCCGACTCGTCAAACTGAAACGGATGCTGGAAGAAGGCCGCCACCGTAGGGATCACCGAAAAGACTACTTTAGCTGCCAGGCCAGCGAGCAGCACAACCACGATCGCCAGCAGCGCGAACCTCACAGCACGCGAAAGTTGGTTAGAGGGCGATGCTTCGATCATGGCGCTTCCGCCACCTGAACCGTCGATATACGCAGCCCAAGCAGGCGAGGGTCATCGCCGCCCGGCACGAAGGGTCGAGATCGAACTTCGACGGTATCACTGGTATCGCTCAGGGGCGCTGACCCAGCAGTCAGAGTTATGTTCGCCCACACATTGTCTCGGTTCAGCACCGGATCAGGATAGCTTGCAGGAGGCGCAAACGACCCGCTTTGCACAAGCGGCTCCGCAGCAGGCGCGGAAGGTGGTCGCCAGCCGTTCAATTCGACCGTGAGATTGACGGGGCTTGCTTCCGAAGGCACAAGGCCCTTGATCTCGGCATCCGCTGTAGACCATCTGTATTGCTTGCCGCCTTCGTCGGTCTCAGGCCCGTAGAAACCCCTCACATAGCCGATGTCCAGCCCGCTCCCCACCTCAATATCGTTCGTGGGCGGAGGGGTTAGATGGTCCCAGGCCCATTCCAGGGGAGCGTCCCCTGCCACCTGCACCACTCGCGCGTTGAAAAACGAGCGTGCCCCCGACACATCCCCCGCCATGCGAGCCGCTTCCCCACTGATAATGGACGGCTCGAAACGGTCCGGGTCGTCGTCGGCCCTCAGTTGCGCCATCGCGTCCGGCGACCTCCCCGCCTGCAAATAAGCGGCAGCAAGCCCATACCGTGTATCGCTCAAGTCGGTGTTTGCCTGCAAATATTGTGCTATAGCCTGCTCGACCTGCCCTTGCTTTAGCGATGCTTCAGCCTCTCTGTATGGCCCTTGCTCCCCCCAGCGTTGGATGCCCAACCGCGTATTGTCCAGCGAGATCGCGGGCACAATCAGGACGGCAATCGCCACGACGGCAAGCGCGCCAAGCGCCTGTAACGGTCTGCGAAGCGCGCGCAAACGCGCAAACGCACCAGGTAGCAGAGGGATTGCCACCCCCGCCCACGGGATCAGGAAAGCCACCACCGGCAGCCTGAAGCGCGTGACCGCGAAGAAGATGAACGACATCACCACCCACAACAGCACCCACAACCCCGCAAGACTCTTGAGCGGGTGAGGAGGCGCAAGCAATAAGCCCAAAATAGCCAGCACAAGAATAACCACGTAGAGAACATCATCAAACAAAAAGAGCGACAGGAGGTGCCAGGCAGGTACACGCCCCAACGAGAAGCCCCTCACCTGCCGTTCTTCCGCGCTGAATAGAGGCCGCCACAGGTCCAGGCTCTCCTTGACCCCCTTCCCTATGAACGCGACAGGATCTGCCGCGATGGTCTTGAACGCTTGCTCATAAGCGTAGCTCTGGCGATCTGCCGGGTTGGGGATAGTCCTCAGGTCGGCTTCCAGGCGCGCCTCATCTCGCACCCCTATGCTCCCTAACCACAGGTTGTAGCCTCCTGTCGTGTCCACCGGGATGAACCGTCCATAAGCCACGTAGTTGCGCGCGATCCAGGGCAGAATCACCACCACACACACGCCAAGCACGATTGCGGGTGCCGTCAATCGGCGGCGCAAAGGCATACCCTTGCCCCGGGCAAGCCACAGCATCACAAGCGGCACAAAGCCGAGCGCCGTTGAGCGCGTGAGCACCCCCAGCCCAAGCAACAGGCCCGCGGATGCCAGGACCGCCCAAATTCTCCAATCCCACACCCCATCGAGCCTTTCACGTGCCAGGACCAGCGCCACCAACGACCACGCAAAGAGCAACACAAAGAGCGTCTCAGAAAGCAACAGCCCAGCGAACAAAGTAAGCGGCAAATAGAGCAGCGCCAGCAACAGGGTCCAGCGAGCGGCCTTGCGCCCACCCACCCGAAAAGCAAGCCAACCCAGCGCCGGAAGGGTCAATGCGCTCAGCAGCGCCTGGAAAATCAATGCAGGTATATAGCCATCCCCCGCCACGCGCATCACAACGGCCAGCGATGCCACGTAGAGCGGTGGGCGCACCCACAGCGCCGTGTCAAAGTAAGAGAAGCCACGGCCCTCGGCCAGCACATGCGCTGCGCCGAAGTACTCGGTTTCGTCTATAACGAACGAGCCAGGAGGGTGTCCATCCGGGTGCAAAGCCAGGTTGTAAGCGATCCGAACAATGAAGGCAAGAGCAACAAGGAGCCACAGGAGCGGGTCGCGCCGGTATGAGTTGCGCATAATTGAGAGAAATGAAATAAGGGTCGAAACTACAACCTATGGATTGCGAATAAAGAACGGTGCCACGCCATGCCGGTCATATCTTGCGCGAGCGCTTGCGCTTGCTGACTGCGCTCTCGTACAGGCGATTGAAGGTGCGTGCGGTGGTTTGCCAGTTCAACTCAGTCTCGACACGCCTGCGCCCAGCCTCGCCGTACTGCACGCGCAGCTCAGGCGCATCCAGCAGCAGATTGATCGCCGCCGATAGCTCACCTGGCTGCTTTTCGGGCACCAACAAGCCATTATCGCCGTCCTTAACTACCAGCGGAATCCCTGCCACAGTAGTCGCCACCACCGGGCGCGCCGATGCCATCGCTTCCAGCAAGGTGTTCGGCAGTCCATCTACGTTCCCCTGCTGGTCGACCACAGAGGGGAGCACGAATAGATCGCAGCCGCTGAAAAAGAGGGGCATCCGGTCCCGCTGCACCCAGCCGGGCATGATCACCGACTTCTCCACGCCTAATTGTTTGACGAGCGATTCGAGCCGTGGTTGCAGGTCGCCGCCTCCCGCGATCACGATGCGCGCATTGGGGTGCTGCCGCAGTATTGCGGGCACGGCCCGTATCAGGTACTCAAACCCCTTCTTATACACCATGCGGCCCACCGCGAACACCACCAGCGAGTCTTTCGGCAGTCCAAGCTCCTTCTTTAGCAGAGGCGCAGCACCATCTATGCGTGTAAACTGCCCTGGGTCCACTCCATAGGGAACGAGGTGACATCGCGAAGCTGGCGCGCCAAGCGCGATTGCACGCTGCAAAAGATCGTCACTGGGTGCGGTGATGGCGCTCGCCCGCCCGAAGCACCAGCGCGCCACCCTTGCCACCAACCCACTTTGCTCAGCCACAAACACGTCCGACCCATGCATACTGATGACCAACGGTAGGCGGCGCAAACGCGCCACGATGGCCGCCACCGGGCCGTTAGGCACCACCCAGTGCGCGTGCATGATATCGAACTTGATTTTGCCTGTAAGCCGCCATAGCGCCCATAGCGCGCTGATGAACACCACCGGCGTCAGAGGATAGATAACACCCTTCACGCGCACATCGGCTTCCAGCGATTCGGCGTACCCCCAGATGTTGAGGTTGCGAAACGGGCTGTACTTGAAGAAGTGCAGGTGCACTCCCTTCTCGACAGGCTGGCGGCGCACATCGGGATGGTAAGGAGCGATGAGATGGACTTCGTTGCCCAGCGCGGCCACGCTTGAGCCGATCGATTCGATGAAGGGCGCCGTGACGTCACCCTCGTACTTTGGGTATGACGAGGTGACCATGCAGATTCTCATGGAGTTATTTTACATTACTGCCGCAAGGAAAGAACGTACTGCACAACCTCGTCAAGGTCCGCATCGGAGATAGCCGACGTACCGAATCCAGGCATGAGACCCCTGCCGTGACGCACTACCTGCTTGATCTCATCTGCCGAAATTGTGAGCATCTTGAGCGAAGGTCCCGTTCCGCGCCCGCCGCCAGGGTGGCAGGTATTGCAATATTGCATGAAGATGACCTCGCCCTTCGGCCTCACCACTGTAGGCACGGCCGTGCCACCCGGCGGCAACGGAGTGCTGCCGGCGCTATCCGAGCAGGCAACGATACCGAAAGTAACAACTAGCGTCACAACGAGCGAGAGAATACCCTTTACCGGGCGCAGCCTTCGAGAGAATAGAGTAACTTGCCGAAAATATGGCATGCAATTGTCCAGGCGAATATTGGAGGACATTAGTTGACTGCTGAAGAATAAAGCGGTCCGCGCCATTTTACTATCGCACAGGCACAGAATCAAGCACCGCGCGCTCTATCGCGAAGCTTGGCGTGCAAGCCGACCGCTTCGCCCATAAGACCGCATAACACCCACCGGCGACTGTTACCCGAAAACTACCCGAAAGTACACCTGCATATCTGTCCCGTTTTGGCCGACCATTGCCGTTAAGTTAATAGCGGCAGTCCGCGTTACCGCTGAGTCGCAACGAACACAAGCTCCCAAATCTTGTAGCAGACGGTCCAAAGGCACAGTCATGCGAAGGCAAACAATGCTACAAAGTGCACCATATTTCCGCCGGTGCTATCTTCTCGAATATGCAGGCGTTATCTTTTGTAGCGGATACATCGCGATATACGACCTCATCAAGGGCTCATCAAGGGCTCATCAAGGGCGCTATCTAACCTGGAGAAAGGGTGGGCAGCAACATGAGCGAACTTGACTACACAATTCTCACCGCACCCGGCATTGGAACCCTCGCCGAAAAAACCGTACTGGCTATTGCCTTCGTGATGATCGTGCTTGGTGGCGTTCTCGCCTGTATGCCCGTGGCGTAACAAAAAGGAACCCCGGCTGCCGGGGTTCCTTCCTGCGTATTCGATGTGCTACCTTAGCGTTTCACTGCAAGATGCAATGTCGCGCTACCGACTTTCTCGTCCTGCTTATAAGCGCCTTCGTCGGCCTCCCCATCCACCAGTTCTCTAGACAGAGTCTCCGCCTTCAGGTAATCCCCGAATTGCTTGAGCGCGCCTTCGACCAGAGAACGGTCGTCCCCCTCCGGCCCCTCAACCCTGTAATAAGTGGTTATCCGGTCGCTGACCGTGAAGTCGGCGGACTTACGCATATCGTTTATTATCCTGACGAGATCGCGCGCCAGGCCCTCTTGCAGCAGCGCCCGGTCCAGTTCCGTATCGAGCGCCACCACCAACCCCGACTCCTGCGCCACCGCAAAGCCCTCGCGCTCCCTGGTCTCCACCAGCAGATCGCCCGGTTGTAGCTCCACGGGCGCGCTTTCGCCGTCTAGGGTGACCGTCACCGGCTGTTCAGCCTCCACCTGGGCCGCCACCCGCATGGGGTCCAGCCCACCCAGGGCATCGCGTATCGCGCCTAGCCGCTTGCCATACTTCGGCCCCATCACCGGGAAGTTCGGCTTTATGCTGTAGGTTATCAGGTCGCCAAGCTGGTTGGTGACCGTCAGCGTCTTCACGTTCAATTCCTCAAGCACCTGGTCGGCCATCCGCTCCAGCGACTCCTCGTCGCCCTTGTTCGGCAGGCGCACAAGCATCTCGCGCAGCGGCTGGCGCACCTTCACCCCCGCCTTATTGCGGGCCGCGCGCCCCAGGCTCACGAGCTTCTGGGTAAGCGCCACATCTGCCAGCAGTTGGCGGTCCACCAGCGCCTCGTCTACCTCCGGGTAGGCACAGTGGTGCACGCTCTCCGGCGCATCAGGATTCCTCCCCTCAGACTTCACAAGGTTCTGGTACATTGTCTCGGTCAGGAACGGCATCATAGGTGCCATCAGCTTGGTCAGCGTAACAAGCACCTCATACAAGGTCGAGTAAGCCGCCATCTTGTCGTTGTCCGACTCGCTCTTCCAGAAGCGGCGGCGCGAGCGGCGCACGTACCAGTTGGAGAGGTCGTCCACAAAGCTCTCCACCTGCCTGCTGAGGCTTGCACAGTCGAACTCGTCCAACTCTGCGTGAGCCTGCGCCACCAACTCGTTCAGCCGGGCCAGTATCCAGCGGTCAAGTTCAGCACGCTCGGCGACGGGCACGTTTGCCTCCTCAGGCACAAAGCCATCGAGGTTCGCGTACATCACAAAGAAAGAGTAGGTGTTCCACAGAGTGAGCAGGTTTCGCTTCACCTCCTCAGCTATGCCCCACCCGAAGTTCATGTTCTCGCGTGTATTGGCCGAGCAGTACATCCACCGCATAACGTCCGCTCCCATCTTCTCGGCGGCATCGTCGAACCATATCGCGTTGCCCCACGACTTGTGCATCGGCCTACCCTTCTCGTCGTGCACCTTCTCATAGGTCATAAGGGCTTTATACGGCGCGGTGTCCTCAAGCGTAACCGACATAAAGAGCATCGAGTAGAACCAGAGCCGTATCTGCTCGCGCATCTCACTAACCCAGTCGGCGGGAAACCACTTGCGCCAGTACTCGGGATCGTCCAGGTACTTGAGCGTCGAGAACGCCACTATGCCCGCGTCGAGCCAGGCGTCGCCCACCTCAGGTATGCGCGAAACCACCGCCTCGCACTTGGGGCACTTTATCTTCACCTCGTCCACCCACGGGCGGTGCAACTCAGGCAGCGCATCCACCACCTCAGGGTTGACCGCAAGCTCGCGCAGGTGCGCGCGCGACTTCGCGACGGTCACCTCACCACACTCATCGCACACATAGAATGGCAGCACCAGGCCCCAGTATCGCTTGCGCGATATGTTCCAGTCGCTCATATTGCGCAGCCAGTTCTCCATCAGCTTGCCTGCGTACTCAGGCGTCCACTCCACTTCCGAAGCAGCCCTGAGCATGCGCGGTCGTATTTCGGCCGCGCTTATGTACCATTCACTGGCAACCCGGAACACCACATCGGTGCCGCATCGCCAGCAAACCGGGTAGCGATGGGTATAGTCCTCAAGGTTGTACAGTAATCCCTTCTCGCGCAGAGAATCGAACACCACAGGCGCGACATCGTTAACATGCATACCTGTGAACTGCCCATAGCCATTGGCATAGTGCCCATCCTCATTCAAAGGAACCAGTACCGGCAGATCGTTCACCTTGCTCAGGTCGAAGTCCTCCGCCCCGCAGCCAGGCGCTATATGCACTATGCCAGTGCCCTCCTCCTCCCCTACAGCCTCCCACGGTATCACGCGATGCACATATGGAGTGCTTGAATTCAGCACCGACGACTGTGCCGCAAGCTCATCGAACGGCCCTGAATAGGTCAGCCCGACAAGCTCTCTCCCCTTAACCGTGCCCAGGTCTTCATAGTCACCCACCAACCGCGCGAGCGTGCCCCTCGAAAGATATATCACCTTACCACCCTGCCGCACCTTCGCGTAGTCAAGATCGGGGTGGACGGCGGCTGCCACGTTCGCTGTGAGGGTCCAGGGCGTGGTGGTCCACACCATCAGGTTTTCGCCCTCGTGCCCAGGCGTAGTTATCGGGAAGAGGAGGAACACCGAAGTATGGGTTACTTCCCGGTAGCTATCCGTGCCCAATATCTCATGCTGAGAGAGTGACGTGCCGCAGCGCCAGCACCATGCCATAGAGCGGTTGCCCTTGTAGAGCCAGCCGTTTTCGTGGCACTTATGCAGGAAATACCATATATACTCGTTGTTGGTGTCCGATATGGTGTAATACGAATTGTCCCAGTCGTTCCACATGCCCAGGCGTTTCGACTGGCGCGTTATTATGTCGGCGTACTTGAGCACGCGTTCCCGGCAAGCACGCGCAAAGCGGTCGAGGCCATAGGCTTCTATCTCACGCTTGGAGTTGAAGCCCAGCTCCTTCTCGACCTCCACTTCCACCCACAGGCCCTGCCCATCGAAGCCGTTCTGCCAGCGTAGGTCGTATCCCTTCATAGCGTGATACCGCTGGAAAACGTCCTTGAAGGTACGTCCCCAACCGTGATGCACTCCCATAGGGTTATTAGCCGTTATAGGCCCATCTATAAACGACCAGCGATCTTTTCCCTCATTCTTCTTCTGGAGCTTCCGAAAAGCGTCGGTCTGCTCCCAGAACTCGAGTATCCCATGTTCCATTTTCGGGAAATCGAGTTTATTGTCTACAGGTTTGAACATGATTGGTTCCCCCTAGTTCGTACTGCGTACTGCGTATTGTGCACATCACGTTGGATACATAGCGTATTGTGCGCTGAACAACCAAACAAAATACGCAGTACGAAGTACGAAGTACGCAATATTCTAGTGCCCCAGCAATTTCACCGTCTCCTCTCGCGGTTGCCATTCGATCTGCCAGGCACCAAACTGGTCGAGCAGTTCCATTGCCTGAGTGTGGCGGGTTCTCAGGCCCGCATCCTTAACTTTGTAATTCCCCTGTAGCTGGTTGGCTACCAGGTCGCTGTCGGTCTTAATTTCAAGTGCCACGCCATCGGGCGTGCGATTGGTGGCCCTGAGGCGTTCAACTATGTAGTGCAGGCTGGCCAGCAAGCTATCGTACTCGGCCTGATTATTTGTGTAGTTGGGTCCAAACTCAACGCGCTTTATTACTGGCTTCCTGCCGGGCGATTGCACCAGATAGGAACCATAGCCCTGACCGGGGTTGCCCCTGCTCCCCCCATCGAAGACCACCAGCAGTTCCATCAAGCCTTTATCGTCGGCTTCCTCCTCAGCCTCGACCTCCGCTTCTGCTTCAGCCACCGGTTGCGGTTCAGGTTCAGGGGCCGGTCTCCGCCGTTCAGGACGCGGCTGCCCGGTTAGCTCGGAGGCGCGACGCATCAGGCCTGAAATGTCTGGCCGTGACTCTTCCGGCTCGGCAGAAGCTTCAGTTGCCGGTGCTTCGCGTAACCGGGCAGGAGCAGGCTCTTC
Source organism: uncultured Chloroflexia bacterium (assembly GCA_963797095.1). Classification (GTDB taxonomy): domain Bacteria; phylum Chloroflexota; class Chloroflexia; order QHBQ01; family JADMIH01; genus JADMIH01. The sequence continues at coordinate 612,500 of CAWCNY010000004.1, forward strand.
TGCGGGTGGCGCAGGCTCGACCTTGTAGAGGCGCTCGCGTGCAACTTCTATCCGTGCAGGGGCCTTCGCAACGGGTTCCGCTTCGATCCCCAGTGCGCGGTCCGAGAGCACCACCAGGGGTGTGACCACAAGCACGCGCAGGGCTTCTCGCGTGGCCGAAAGTGTGTGAGGCTCACGCGGAGCGATGCGGATCACAGAGCTGGGGCGTAGTTGCACCACAGGCCCACCTGCACCTCCCATGATCTCACCGGCGCCCGCAATCACATACAGGAAATGCTCCTCAGGTGTTTGCATGGCAGGGGTGGATGCGCCCGGCTCGACCTCAAGCATATCGAGCGCCACCAGCCCACCCGAAGCCTGAGCCGCCCCCGAAGGGTGTAGAGGCGTAACCCGCGCTCCATCGCCCAATGGACGAGAGCGCCCGGCCGCCGAGGAAAGATCGAATAATTCCATTACTCCTCCAGAAAACAAAAACCCCGTCCTCCCTAAAGAAGGACGGGCATTACCCGCGGTACCACCTTCGTTGGTGCACATCGTGCGCCCACTTGTATGCGCCTGCCGGCAGGCTCGACGCGGCCCCTGTAACGGTGGGCAACTCCGGCCCCACTTAGTCTCCAGGATCGGATTTCAGCGGGCGGCTCAGGAACGATTTTCGACGGGTTTCCAGCAGCCGGTCGCACCAACCCCGGCCTCTCTGTACCTTCCACACGCCTACTCTTTCCGTCATAGCCTATTCACCTATGTTGTGAAAATGATAACATTGCGAGCATGCGATGTCAAGCGTACTGTAGTAGGATTTGTGTGTGGGGCTTGAGGAGTAGACCCGTCTTTCGTATTCCCCCGACGCATCAGGTGGAAGCCAACACTCTGTTTTGATATAATTAGGGGTGCGTGCCCGTAGCTCAGTCGGCAGAGCAATTGACTTTTAATCAATGGGTCGTGGGTTCGAGTCCCGCCGGGCACACTTGAAATTGTGTAAATTGGCACGAAAACGCCCCCTTAGTCAGTCTGAGGGGGCTTTACTATAGGGTTTTACGACAGTTTTACAACAGTTAGATTTCGGAGCAGAGGCGAGGGTTCAGATGGAAGAAAGCTACTCGACACTATATACAGATTTGCTCGCAAAGTTGGAAAGCCTTGCGAAGCGCTTACTCGACCCAATAGACCCTACACCTGCTGCTCTATGGAACATAGAAAAAGACCTTATTGGCTATCAAGTAGGTACTCAGAACGCTATTGCAAGTGAAAGGAAAATTGGCGGTCTTTCAAACGTGGCGAGGCTCAACCCTGACGTGTCACTTGGTCGAACTTAGCAACAGTCAAATCATATCGGTAGACGAAGTTACAAGGTGCCTACTGAATTTAAGTAATGGAGAGTTGAACCCCAAGATCCTTGACGGGTCCTTGGAGTTTGAAGAGTTGAATTTGAGGTCCGTTGTACTTTTTCCTTATACAGTTCACTGCGGGCTCTCAGTAACTCACATGACAAACCGACGCAAATGGTGTATTATCTATAGCAGCGAGTGCCCTTACATTCGCAGCGGTTCGTACTGTATTTCACAGGAGAGCATTTTGATACGCAGGCTTTTACGACGCCGAATTGCGATTGTGGTTATTGCAGCGTTGGCCTTGTCTACCTTTGGTTCGGGCAGCGCGTTCGCTCAAAGCACGAGTAGAACTTTCCCCGAAACAGGCAAAACCGTGACCGGGCGCTTCTTCCAGTATTGGGACACTCATGGCGGCCTGGCCCAGCAAGGTTACCCCATCTCCGAGCCTCTTGGAGAACTATCAGACACAGACGGCAAAGTCTACACAGTGCAGTACTTCGAGCGCGCCGTTTTCGAGTTGCACCCTGAAAATCCGGTTCCCAGTGACATACTCCTCTCGTTGCTGGGCGCATTCCGGTATGCCGCACAGCACCCAGGTGGCGCACCAGGTCAGCAGGCCAGCACCGATAACCCCCGTGTTTTCCCTGAAACGGGGAAGACTATGGGTGGTGCATTCCGTGCTTATTGGGAAAGCCACGGCGGATTGGCTCAGCAAGGCTATCCAATCTCCGATGAGTTTACCGAAATAAGCGACCTGGACGGCAAACCCTATACGGTCCAGTATTTTGAACGTGCTGAGTTTGAGTTGCATCTTGAGAACCCACAGAATAAGCAGGTGCTACTATCTCAATTGGGCACATTCCGCTTCCAGCAAAAGTCGGCTGCCGAGGGCTGGGTAGCTCCTCCCTATCCTGTGCCTCCCGCCGATGCAACCGTAGCACCCTCTCCTCCGTCTTCTCCACCTAGTTCACCAACACCCACAACTCGACCACAGCCTCCAGCGCAACCGACACAACCTCCCTCACCGCCAGCGCCGCCACCTGCTTCCTCCGGTAAGGTAATAATCTCCTATATCTTCTATGATGGTGCGGAGCCACGTAGTGAGGGCGATGAGTACGCAGTTATCAAGAACACGGGCTCTTCAGCAGTGAACCTTCAGGGCTATCGTCTCAATGCTGGCGACCCTGGTCAGAACTTTACCTTCCCAGCATTCACGCTAAATGCAGGAGCGGAGGTGAGAGTTTACACCAACAGGGACATTCCCGGTTCGTTCTCCTTTCATCGTGGCTCCGCCATCTGGAACAACGCTGGTGATTGCGGGTACCTCTACGACCCGCAGGGGAATGAGGTGTCGAAGTACTGCTATGAATAAGCTATGGCCAAACGACTTGTCTGCTTGTACGCCTGATTAGCAGAATGGAGAGTTGGTAATTCAATGAAGTCGTTAGGGTAAGTGCAAAGCCTTCCTAGTGCATGATCAGGGAAGCAATTCGGGAAAGGGGGTGCAGGGGGCTTGTCCCATGCCGGGGTGTGGGGTATCCCCACTCTCTCATCCCTATTCCCTATCGTCTTCCCTGAAGATGCACTGGTGCGGTAGCAACAATCGCTCAGGGGAATGAAGCTCAAACTAAGCGCTCATCGGAACGCAAGAAGAAGAGTTAGCAACACATTTGCCCAATAAGAACATAAGTTTGTGGCAGGTGATATATTTGTAAGGCAAGGTAGGTATATATTAAAGGCTGTGCGTCGGGGCCGCCGGGCACACGGTTAATGCCATGCAAACCTATGGCTCCCAATCTATGGTCGCACCAGTCAAGAGGATGCTATTGAAGCACCCTCGCGAGGCGTTTGTGAGCCAACAGCAAGTTGATGAGCAGTGGCAACGCCTCTACTATCTGGACCGCCCCGATTACGAGAAAGCCTTAGAGGAGCATGACCACTTCGCTAATCTCCTCAATAGCTTCGGAATGGAAATTGCCTTCCTGCCGAGGGACGACAACACCACCCTCGACTCGATCTACACCCACGACCCATTGATTATGTCGGAAATGGGCGCTATTGTCGGTAATATGGGCAAGGAGGCTCGCTCGCCTGAGCCCGAAGCGGCGGGCAACTACCTGGAAGTGCTCGCAGTGCCCACGGCGGGCAGAATCAGCGGCAAAGGCAAGATGGAAGGCGGCGATGTGCTGTGGGTAGATCGGCACACGCTGGCAGTAGGGCAAGGCTATCGCACTAACAGCGAAGGAATCCGCCAGCTAGGCGAAATCTTGGGCAACAATGTCGAGATCGTGCCCGTACCCCTACCACACTGGACCGGGCCAAACGATTGCCTGCACCTGATGTCGTTCATCAGCATCGTAGACGATGACCTGGCGGTGGTCTACTCGCGGATGATGCCCGTCCCGTTCCGCGAATGGCTGCTTGAACGGGGCTTAACGCTGGTAGAGGTGCCCGACGGGGAGTACGACACGTTCGCTTGCAACGTGCTTGCGGTTGCGCCCCGCCAATGTGTAATGCTTACAGGCAACCCTCAAACTCAGCGCCATTTAGAGGCAGCAGGCGCTGAAGTACATACCTTCGATGGCAAGGAGATCTGCCTTAAGGGTGGAGGTGGTCCAACCTGCCTGACCCGCCCGATCCTGCGCGCCTAGCTTCCCGCGCCCAGCGCCTTATCCATAGCGAACCTGACCGCCGTGACCCTCCCCTCGGCGGTTTTCGTTTCGCCTGAGAAGAAATCACACTCTACGATGGCCTTCTTGGGATAAAGCTCTGTTACATGCGCCTGCAATAGAACGGGCTTATCGAGGGCTGTAGGTTTGAGAAAGCGCACGTTTAGCTCTCCCGTAACGTAACTGATAGATGGCGCGGAACCGTGTTGCTTCTCCTCCTCGCGGTAGGTCCATGCGATAGCGGTCCAAATCGAATGGCAATCTATCAGCGAAGCAACCAGTCCGCCATACATGACGTTGGGGAAGCCCGCGTTGAAATCAGGTCGCGGCTCAAAGTGGCAGATCACACTTCTGCCGTCCTCAGACCAGTAGCTCTTGATCCGCAACCCATGAATGTTCGCGGGACCACAGCCATAGCAGCTTCCTTCGGGCCAAACGTCCTGAAGTGCAATATCTCCTTGTTGATAATCAGTCCAGTCCATGAATCTCCTTCGTCAAGAAACTATCCATATCTCGCGCTGAGGGGTGCTCAACCACTCGATGCCGTCATCGGTCACCAGCACATCTTCTTCCAGCCCAACATAACCGCGATCCGGGACGGCGACCCCTAGCTCAAGAGTGAACACGTTACCCGCTTCTACAATACCATTAGGTGTCTGCCCGTATCGGTCCCACCGTGGGCCGAGAAGAGTTCGAACCATCATGGGCCACCCTTCCCAATCCGTGCCCTAGCGCGTGCTGGTATTCCGGATATCCAGCACTCACAAGGCTCTGGCGCGCGGCGTCGTCAACCTGCCAGCCCCGGACGCCGGGCTTGAGACGTGCCGCGCCCGCGTCGATAGCATTCCAGCATGCTTGCCAGGCGCGTGCTATATCCTCAGGGACCCCGTCTTCGCCCTCCTGTGGCACATACCACATCCGCTGGAGGTCTGAGCAGAACCCATCTTGTTGAATACCGAAATCCATGTGCAACAGGTGGCCGCGCCGCACGGTCAGGTCGCTTGGAGCCGAGTGGCCGGGAATCGATTCCGGCCCCGCATTGATGATAGGGCAGTAATCCTCGCCCCAGGCGGTGCCCAGGCCCAACGCCTTGCGGGCACTCGTCAGGCGATCTCCTATCTGAAGTTCCGTGTCGCCCACTCGCAGCGTATCACCAAGATCGCTGTAAAGTTTCTCGGTGGTCTTGATAGCCCGTTTGATGCGCTCGACCTCTATGGGCGATTTGCGTCCGCGCAGGGCCGCGATAAGGCCCTCCGCCGACACCAGACGCTGGCGATAGCCATTAGTCTCCGGCGTGTCGAATGTGACGAGCAGTTCCAGGTGCATACCATAAGTCAGACCGTCGGCAGCAGGGTCGTTCTGTGAATAGTTGATGGCAATGCTTCCAGGATTAAGGCGCGAAACCACTTCACGAAGCGCCGGCTTGATGCTAGCGTCGTAGGCGATCACATCGGTATAACCGCCGATTGCTCGCACATTTTCCGCGTCGTATCTCCCGACGATAGCGATGCGCTCGCCTGAGGCAGAAAGCAGGAAGGCAGAGTGCCAGGTGAAATCGAGGCCCGCAATCATCGCGAGGCAGGGGTCCGGGGTAAGGGTGGTCTCGCGAGCGAATGTCAGCCAGGCATCCAGTTGCTGCTCCTGGAGCAGCGAGATCGCCTGGTCGAGTTTCTCATTCACGATCTTGAAGTCAGCGCTCATTGATGGCTCCTTGAATGGGTGTCAGGACATTATACAGAAACGGCACAGAAGAGTGCGCTGTTCCGTACTTCAGAATTGGACATAAAACCCACCATCTGGTAGCCACCTCGCAAAGGGTGCGCGCCATCTTTTAGGAAGGAAAGAAAAATGATACCCTCTAGGTGAAGACATCCCGGCTAAGGCCGAAATCCTGGAGGGTATCATGCAGAGTAGCGAGTTTCAGGCCGTTTGCGACCTGTCACCTGCCCTCACTAGTATTGTGAAGGAATTTGAGGGGCTCGTCAAACAACTTTGGATATATGCTCAACGCAACCCGGATGCTACTTTGAGCAGTCTCGAAGAAAGAGCACGTCAACTGCGCTCGGACTGTTTCGCCTCAGCCTTAGAAGCCGCAGCCCAACTGCATCGTGCCATGATAGAGGAAGAATGGCTGCTTGGGCACAAGCAGTGTGACTGCGGGCAGACACCCCAGTACAAGGGTAAGCAGCGGCGCACTGTGCAAACATGGGTAGGCACGGTCACATTGGAGAGAGGTTACTTCTACTGTAAAGGGTGTGGCACCGGACGCTACCCGCTGGATGAGGCTCTAGGCATACCCGCACGGGAACACTTCTCGGACGGAGTGCAACAAGGAGTGTGCCTGCTGGGTGTGCAGATGCCTTTCGAGCAGGCTGCACATGCAGTGGAGGTACTCACTGGCATGTCGGTCTCTCCAAGAGAAGCCGAGCGCATGACTGAACAGAGGGGGCTTACATTAGAGGAGGGGGCTTACATTAGAGGAGAGCTTGCAAGAGGAGAGGAGAGCTTGCAAGAGGAGAGGAGAGCTTGCAAGAGGAGAGCTTGCAAGAGGAGAGCTTGCAAGAGGAGAGGAGAGCTTGCAAGAGGAGAGGAGAGCTTGCAAGAGGAGAGGAGAGCTTGCAAGAGGAGAGGAGAGCTTGCAAGAGGAGAGCTTGCAAGCAGAAGATCAAACGCTAGGGGCAAGTCCCACCTCTCAGAAAGGTTCAAAGGTTGCAGATGGAGCATTGGGCTTGGGCACATGGGCGGCGACGCTGGACGCTGGCAAGGTGCGCTACGAAGATGGGTGGCATGACGCTAAAGCGGGAGTGGTGTTTTGGGCCGAGCCTGCATACAACGAAGCAGGAGAGATAGAGGGGGCAAGAGCCACCCATCAGAGCTATGTGGCGGAGGTCGGCTCGATGGAGCGGGCAGGAAAGCGGTTGAGTGCTGAAGCATGGAGGAGAGGGATAGGCCCTGAGGAGCAGGTTGTATGTCTGGGAGATGGGGCACCCACCAACTGGATACAGTTCGATGAGCACTTTGCCAACAGGGTAGAGGTACTCGACTGGTATCACGCCATGGAGCACCTGTGGCAAGCAGGTAATGGTATCTTCGGGCAGGGCACACCAGACGCCGCAAGATGGGTGAAGCGTTGGGAGAAGGAATTATGGGAGGGAAGGGTAGAAGCAGTCATTGTGGCTCTACACAGAGAGAGCAAACGTGAAGGGGAGGCGGGAGAAGCGGCACGAGAGCAGATTCATTACTTCCAGACGAACAAAGAGAGGATGCGCTACTCCGAGTACCGGGCATTGGGCTTCCCAGTTGGTTCAGGCACGGTGGAGAGTGCATGCAAGCGGCTGATTGGTGCCCGTCTCAAGGGAGCAGGCATGTGTTGGAGCAAACCAGGAGCACAAGGGGTGCTGACACTGAGAGCCGAACTGCTCAGTGAGAGGTGGGAGCAATGCTGGCCCAAAACTCGCCCTCTCAGAAAAGTCGCCTAAACGATGGCGCGCACCCCCTCGCAAACTCGCCCTTGACATCTGTAATGTGTATGCGCTTTAATTGTTACCTGTTAGGAGGGGCTTATTCTCGCTCTCTAGCGCCAATTTATTGCGTTATACCTCCAGCCCGCGAGCCTATATCCGGAGCCCTTCTATTGTAGGACGGAATTGCCCTATGCGCTTCAAATTGATGGCGGTGGCTCACCTGATCTAGCAATTGAGTAAAACGTAACAGGAGAAAAAGATGCAAGATCGAAATCTCAACATGGTTGGCGGAGTATGCGCCATTCTGCTTGGCGTGATTACCGCAACCACCATAATCACCTACATATTATTGCCATCCGAGCAAAGGCTAGCAGTGCCGGCAGCACAGATCCTGCCCTCTCTCGCGCAGAACGCTACTCCACTCCTCCTTGACCTGTGGCAGTTGGTAGCTCTCGGCGTCCTCGGCCTTGCTGTCGTTCCTGCCGTCTCCAGGTTGGTACATGCCGGACAGGAAGGCTGGGTCACCTGGGCAAGCAATTTGGGGCTTTTGGGATTCGCCGTTTCGGCGGTCAGCAATGCGCTGTCGGCTGGGCGTTTACCAGTACTTGCCTCTGCCTACGTAGCGGGTGACGACTCGACCAAAGCCGCAATCGCCGCCACCTGGCGGAGCACCCTCGACTTTCAGGGCCTGTGGCAATTCGGCGCTATCGGCTTCTGGATCCTCGTTGTGAGCATTCTTGTGCTGAGAGGCAACCTGCTGCCACCGGCCCTAACCTACATCGGCCTTGTGCTCGGCGTCCTGAATTGGTTGGGCCCAGTTGCATTATTGCTCAAGAACCAGACGTTCATCATAGCTGTTGTCGGGCCGGGCGCAGTGCTTGCCACGATTTGGTACATATGGGTTGGGCTTATTCTGAGCCGTAAGCCATAGCGAGAGATAATCTATATCGCCTCAAATCCCCATAGTTCCGCCAGAACCCGACATACACCTGGAGTATCGAACAGAATTGGGAAGCGCTCTTCGGCCCAGTAGGAGCGACTGGGTCCAAGGATATGCACCGGGAACCCCATACGGCGATAGAGCCGAAGCATGGCAGGGGAGGTTACGCCAATGCAGCTATCCTCCAGGCCCAGTTCATGGAAAGAATACCAGCACTTTGCCCACATTCCCAGCAGCACAGCGTGACGCATTTCGCTGTACCCTTGCACCACCACGCTCCGGCCTGCATCAGCAAAGCGGCCTTGTGGTTCAGCGATCAGGCCGAAATCCTCTTCAGTAGGCAACAATCGGTTCGGCTTCGGAAGTACTATCCTTCCCGTGGCGACAGGCGCGTCGCCATGCCAGCCTATCATATGAATAGCATCTTCGTCGTAGGTGTCGCGCTCAATGCCCTCAGGAAAGTCTTCGGGTCGTGCCCAACCGCGCGCCATTATCGCAGCGTGGCGAAGTCTGAAGCTGACTTCCTTCTCCTGGTCAGACGCAGCAACCCTGAAAGTGACTGGTCGCGCCCGTTCCAGAAGCCGGGCCATCACCCGTTCTATTAGATACTCCGGCAATCTGGGGGAAAGGCTGGTGCTGGTGTCAACAGTTCTACTGGCCGTCCTGGACATACCCATGTGCTTCGCGCTTGGTTTAGATGGCGCAACCAGTATACCACCTGTTTTCTAGTTAAACAGCTAGCGGATTTGCAGCGACTGGAAGGCGATCAAGAAGCCGAGGACGGCGACCATAACCGCCGAGGCCATAGGCAGGCGAGCCATCAGCCCCACGCCAAAGCGGAACCGCGTGCGGTCAAAGCGGCTCAGTAAGCCCCTGCCGTAGACCACGAGGAGACCGAGGCCCGTCAGGACGGCTGCCAGGCCGAGGCTGAACGAGAGTATCCACGCCAGGCCCAGCGCGACGCGATGGTAAGCGATGGCAGCCAGTAGCACAACCAGTGCTGTAGGACATGGGATGATACCACCTGTGATGCCCAGGGCAAGAAGGCTGCCCATAGTCACTTTGCTTCCTGCTGCCGGAACATGGGTATGTGGCTTGCCGAAAGGGCCATGTGTATGCGGCACCACAGGGTCATGCCCATGGTCGTGGTCATGCACGTGTTCGTGAGCATGATCATGGTCGTCGGAATGTTCGTGCGTGTGGTCGTGGTCGTGCGCATGTTCAATGCCATGCGCGTGCATATGATCATGATCATCGTTATGGTCATGGTCAGGAGTTTCAGTGTGATCATGAACATGGGCAGCCTTCGCGCCACGCCAGAGGCGGAAACGCTGGGCGAACATGACCACGCCCATGACCACTATGAACATACCCGAAGCAAAACCGATTATGGGATAAAGCTGATCCGGCACGATGTAGTTGGCGGCAAACAGGACAACCAGGCCCAGCGTGAATACTCCAATCGTATGGCTTATCGTCACCGTCAGGCCGAGTATGGTAGCGTGCCTGGCGGTGCCTCGTGTGCCGACCAGATAGGCAGCCACCACCGCCTTGCCGTGTCCCGGCGACAGGGCATGGCCTGCGCCCCAGAAGAAGGCGATCACGAGTCCCAGGAGCAAAGCCCCGAACGGCAGATTATCCTGCGAAATGAGCGAGGCTACGTCGTCGATGCGTTGCTTTGCCCAGTCGACCGCGCCTTGCTCCGATTGCGAGGGCTGGGCGGCGGGTGCGGGAGCCGTGCCAGGGGCAAATATCAGCTTGGCTGAAGTTGTGTCCAATGGAGTAGAACTTGCGTTTGGATTGTACTGAGTAAGTTGCTTAGTTTTGTCGGTCTGAGGCACATCCAACTCTTTGAACATCGTGCCTTCAGCCGGAACGGCGATCACCTCACGCCAACCGATATTGTTCGCGAAGTTGGAATCGCGATATTCGATCCTGCCCGAAGTTGCGCCCGACAGCGGGGCGCTAAAGTGCAATTCTAGCCGCATAGTGGGCAGCCCGCCATTGCCCGGTGGAAAAGTGAGACTGCTATCGCCCCGGCTAAGCGAAACACTTGTGCCGTCAACACTAAGCGACAGACCCTGGACAAGCTTGTCGGCTTGCCGAGTAATATAGGTATTGCGCTCCTCATCAGTCAGATCGCTCGAATGATCCGGCCGTATAGCGACAAGTTCCTGAAAAGTCGGGATCTCAGCCTTATCCACAATATAGAGGATTTCCACCTTATCCTGGCCGACGGTGAGGGCACTGTACCTGTTGATGCTGAAGTTGCCCATCGGGTGTGCGCTTGCCTGGCGCGGCGTAGCAAAGGCAGCCAGTGCAACCACCAGGGAAACTAAAAGACCTAGGCGGAATAGACGTGTCATGATGCTATTTCCTCACCATTTGAGCAGCCTCCTGCGCGTGCAGGATACTGAAATGCGGATTAATCGCCAGCGCCTTCTCGATGCTTGCCTGGCCTTCGGCCTGGTTTCCGAGTGCTACCTGGATCATGCCCTGGTGGTAAAAGAAGAGCGCGTTCTGCGTGCCCAGGCGCATGGCTCTCTGCATAGCTCCCTCCGCATCATTATAGCGCCCTCCCTTGTAGTAGGTCCAGGCAACCGCATCGAGGGTATTCACATCCTGTCGCGTAGTGGAGGCGTGCTCGGCCATTGTCATTGCCGAGTCGATATCTATATCGTGGTCGGCAAGGAAGGCCGCCTTCTCAATTTCAACGTTCACCCCACCCGCTTCAAACACCTTGAAAATATAGAGCACAGTGTCATACTGTTCCTGAGCATCTTTGGTGTCGCCTGAGACCGCGTATAGGTCTCCGAGCGCCGTGAGATACTGGGGTAGAGGCACAGTGGCAACTGCCTTCTTGTAATAGTCTATGGCCTCCTCTATGTTGCCCTGCGCCCAACTCACCTGCGCCAGCCCGGCGTAGGCATGAATATATCCGGGATAGCTCACCAAAGCATCGTTGTATGCTTGCTTGGCCTTGTCTACCTGCCCGGAGTTGAAGTAGAGAGTTCCCAACTGGAAGCGGCACCACGCGGTATTTTCGGCTGCCGGGCTACCGGCATTTATCGCGCTCTGCATAGCTTCGATTGCACCGTCCGTGTCCCCGTACAGCTCACGTGCGTAAGACACACGCGAATAAGAGCCAAGGTCTGGCCGGAGATCGACCATGCGCTGGAACAACTCGACTGCCGCGTCATACTGTCCAAGCTCGATATGGGCATCGCCCGCGACGCCGTATGCGTAGGCATTTGATGGAGATATCGCCTCGGCCTTGAGACCCCAGTCCAGCGCTGTTTGAAACTGGTGCAGAGAGAGATTTAGAGTGCCCATGCCTGCCGCCGCATCGTAATAGTCAGGTTGAATGGCTAAGGCTTTGTTGAGCGCGTCCTGGGCCTGGGTGTAGTACGATGGGTCGTTGGTTTCGCGAGCCTTCTGTTGGAAGGCCAGGCCAAGCTCGGCGTATGCCTTGTAATCATCTAAAGTGGCCTGAATGCGTGCCTGGTCGGAGGCTATGATACGGTCCGCGTAGCCCGTCTGTGTGCCCGTTCCCGATGCAAGAATATCGGAGGGGTTCTGCACAACCGGAGGAGGAGAGGTTTGAGGCTGTAGTGCGAATAAGGAAGTTAGGGCGATACTCAGGCCACCTATGATCAAGGCCACCGCCAGCAGCAAAGTGATATTGAAGCCCGGCTCACCGGCCTCTTTCGGTTTCATTGTGGTGCTGTATGTCGCTTTCATAGCTCTCCAGGAGTGAGGGTGTGGAGGCGGGCGAGTAAACCCGCCCCCACGATATTGCAGTGCTTGATACTACTTGTTCCGGATGGCCTTGCGGCGCATCGTGTAGCCTGTCAACAGGGTGAGACCACCCAGTATGGCAAAGCCACCTATCACGAAGCCGTAGATGTCACCCAGGTGATTGATGCCGTTACCTGTCACGGGCATACCCGGAGTGGCGCCACCTGCCGGTGGGTTGGTGCCGCCCGAAGGCGGGCAAGCGGTCACGGGCGGGCAGGTAGGAGCATCCATGCCATGTGGTACCGAGCTTGTGCCGTCGTGCGCCACCGCCAGGTATGGGAAGGCATTGCGGAACGGCACATCATTGGCATCTACGCCATCGCCGAGTTGTGCGGCGAGCAAATCAGCCTTGAAGTCGGGGTGGAACAGCGGGTACGCCGCGCCTGCAACTGCCTTGAGCGAGATGTCGGTCACGTCGTCTGCAAGGCGTCTCCCATCTGGATACCCGGCCAGGTCGCCACCCACCACACCGAGCGCGTTGGGGCTGTCCGAAGGCGGCACGCCCATGTTCAGGCGCAATTCCTCGGACGGCTTGAGTGTGTCGGTTGCGGGTTGAGTAGCACCTGGGATACCGGTCAGGAAGATCGCGACCAGGTCATCGCGAGGCGCGGGAGGCACCTGGATGTTGTAGAGCGCGTTAAAGAGCTTTCCAAGCTCAGGGTCGGTCACGCCCCCCAGGAACTGGGCATCGTCGGCGGGCTTGGAGTTATTCCACAGGTCCTTGGCGGCCAATGGCACAACCACTTCGTTGACCAAAGGAGCGCCAAGGCGGCTAACCTGCACCCAATCGCCACTACCCTCGATTGTTGAGCCGTTGATGACGCGAGTCTGCTGGCGATAGGAGGTCGTCCAAACACCAATCACGGCATTGCCATCGGTCGGAGCGGTCACGGCACTGCCGTCCTTGGTGAGCAGACTCTTGGGGATCTGGAGTGCGATTGCCTGCACATTGTATCCCTTCAGGCCATCCACGCCGCCGCCCATGTTGCCGGGGAGTTTGCGGATGCTGAGCAGGTCAAACACGTTCAGGTCAACGAAGAAGGGATCGTCGGTCTGGCCCGCGAAGACTGTGCTGCCGTCGCTGAGGGACTGAATACCCTGGTTGCTGAGCAATTCGTAGTTGGGAGTGGACTTCGCGCCGATATTAACGGGCGGAACCTTCAGGCCGATGCCAACTTCGGTGGAGTTTCCGTCCACGATCTTCTTGACGCTGTAGGTCTGCTTGACGTTCAGGTTGGGCGAATCGATGCTGTCGATTGGGCCTGTGTTGTAGAGGAAAGTATTGCCGTTCCCTACAGTAGTGTCGAAGTCAAACTGGTAGGTGATGTGGGACTGTGCATCGCCCACGTTGTCGATGTTGATCTCATAGAGCACATCGTCACCGAATTTGAAGTAGTTGGGGCCTCCCACCGGCTCCTCGAGGGGCCAGTAGCAAGCGATGATTGTGACCGTATCCGGCTTGTCCGGACTGGTGAAGGCGTACAGGTCGGTGCCATCGGCCTGGGGGTCGTTGGCGATAAGGGGAGCTTCGCGGTGGCTGGAAGCGCTGACCTTGCCTGTGCCAGACCCGAAAACTGCCAGGCCAAGCACCAGAAGTAGCGCCACAGCCACATTGAATATCCGTGTAGCTTTCATGCGAGTAGTCTCCTCATGCCCCTCGTTGTGAATTAGAGGGGACAAATCGTTAGTTATGATTGTGAACTGATCGTCACGGCGATGCGACTTCTTAACTCATAATTGCGAGCAGGTCATGCTGTCGTGCGCCGTAGAATTTCTGGGTTTCCCTCTCTCAAATGTTCAACCCATGTGGACTGGGGTCATCCCTGTCGGGCCAGGGCCTCTCATGCTCGCCCACATCACCTCCTTCCATATTGCGTCTCGAAATCTACCCTTTGAGTTCGCAATCGTGCAGCCCGTATGCGGCGCTTTCTATGACCAGCCTGCTTGCGAGCATGGCAAACAAGCCTGCTGCCATACGCCAGCGACTAAAGTATTCGGCAGAGGGTGCCAATCAATCCTGCTCGTTGTCCCTGCGCCGGGCGCTGGCTCAGGGACAACGGCTGATATATACACTACGAGCAATCGTACAAATCGGATTAATGGGGCTTCTCTTGCCTTATCAAATTCACCCCGACCAGAATATTCCAGGCGGGGCTGATTATGAAGCCGGTTATCCCTGCCGGGATCAAGAGGGCAAGGTTGGAAGGGTCAAGGATGATCAAACGACCAAGATATATGACAACCAGCAGTGCCGCCAGCACATATGCGAGATAGGAGAGGTTTCTGGGAAAGCCACCTCCCTTGCTCATGAGCCATGCGATCCCAAACAGCGAGAGGCCCGCCACTCCGAAGGTCAACAGGCCACGCGGGTCGATCTGGCTTGGAAGATCGGAGTTGATGGCGGCGGGTGGGTTGATGCTGTTGCTGAGGTCATAGCCCCCATGCATTACAGAGCCTATCGCCGCCACTATACCCACGATTGCTGCCCACTGAGCGCTCCCCGCATCCACAGACTTGAGGCGTCTATATAAGCCCACCATAACGAGGGTGGAGGCAATTCCGCCAATCATGAGAAAGATCGAGTAAAGGAGCGGCTCTTTGAGCAAAACGAACGAAATGGAATAAAGAAGGCCGGCAGTCCCTGCCGTAAATGCCGCGTAACCCGCGATCCTCTCAAAAGTGGCGGCGTCTTCCTGGCCTACGGCTGCGCTTTGTACCATCGTGTGTGTTGCCATTGTGGTTTCTCCTTTTCCGGTACCCGGTACCCAGAACTTGGAACTTGGAACTTGGAACTACAATCGTGCTCCGACTACCAACTACTGATCACAGCTCCGGCAGCAGCCCGATCTCGCGTAGCATCGCTGCCACATCCCATACATGGATCGCTTTCTTGATCTTGCCGCCCTCGATGTACAGAGTGCTACACCCGCGTACCGTTACGGCCTTGCCGGTGGCTGGGATATGCATGATCATGCCGAGGTGAGTGCCCCTGGCAATCCACGTTAGAACCGCCCGATTCTCCTCAATGACCGCCTCATGCTCCAGAAGGTACATATCGGGAAACGCAGCCAGGTATTGCTCGAAAGCCATACGGGCCTCTCCCTGACCGTGCTGTGGCAGGTTCCGGTTCACGTCAACCCCTTCGTAGTCATGAGAGGTGAGCGACAACATACGTTCTATGTCGTGGCTATTGAGGGCATCAACCATAGCCTGAACCAACTCGGCAGTTTCTTCTTTATTGGAAGTTGATATCATTGCCTGCTCCTGCGAGTTATTGAGCGTTACCCAGACCTGCATCGCTATTAATGTTGGGTGCGGTCGCAGATCTCCGCCCGTTGCTCTATCATGATTATGCACGCCCGCGCTGCTCACTTTACAGACCGAAAAGTGTCCAGAAAATGCTCAATACCGGAGGCAGACTAGAAACAACTCCGCAGTACGTGCGGAGTCGATTATGAAGGGGATTAGCCGCGCCCGGTAATGTTCAGGCCCGCACCTCGCCTTCCCACAGCAACTCAGATAAGCGCGCCACGCCCTCTTTGAGGTGGCGTCGAAAAGTGCTGAACGGAAGATCCAGCAATTCAGCGGCCTGCTCCTGGGTAGCGGCGGGGCTAATGTAGGTGTGGTAGAGGGCGCGGTAGAACTTCAGGTCCCTCGGTGAGCGTTGAAGAGTGTCGCAAGCCTCTCGGATTATCTCCTGTAACGCGGCGGCGCGCTCGTTTGGCCCGGCACCCGAACCCGCGCGGTCCTCTACCAGTCGAGATTGGAGAAGCGGGTTCTTGCGCAACTGGTCTGGGCGGAGGAAGTTCTTTAGCGCATCGCTGATAGCAGCGGTGAAATCGACATCGCTCAAAACTACGATGGGTGCTGGCAAAGTGGGCGGGGTACTGGTCTGAGGTGAAGCCGCTATCTCGCGATCTGCGAGAAGGTTCAGCCATGCAAGAGGAGGTACAGCCCTCCAGTTGTGCCCGTAGACACCGTACTTATGGCCTCCAACCTCGAAGTCAGCTTCGGCCAGGCGATGGATATCTGCGTAGGCAAAGAGGGGTGCCCAGAACTCAGGATCGGCACACGGCACGAGCGAGAAAGTGAGGCTGGGGGTGAAATACTGTCGAACTATATTGACGAAGATCAGACTCTGCATAGGCGATACGGCCTGGTAGCTATCGCGCCCGATCCAGAAGCGGAAGAGTAGGGCGCGGTCGTTGGGTCTGAGCGGGGCATTTGTCGCGACAAAATTCCTAGCTGCTCTGAAGCCGGGGTCGCGCTCGGCATCCTCCGGAGTAGCCTTTTCAAGCGCGATCATGTGAAGGTAACCCGCCGGTTGGCCCGCGGAGTCACGGAAAATGAGCACACCCTCCGGCTGGCGATCGAGCCAGTAATGAGCAATCTCGGCGGATTCATCGCCTTCATACTGCCGTACCATGGACAGCACCGCATCAATATCGCTGTCGCGGAGACCATCCGGGGCCTGCGTGCCACTCTCCTGCCATTCCAGGAACGGCTTGACCAGCGGGTTATCACGGTGCAGGAAAATATAGTCAAACAACACGCGTTGCTGGTCCAGCCCGGCGGTCTTTTCCAGAGCCGCTCCGTAGTAGGCGCGAAGCCGGTTGTGAAGCTCGACATACCAGTCGCGGTTCCTCCACCTTAGATCGGCCACTAATGCCTCGCGGGCGAGATCGTGTGGGAATAGACCTAGCGGTGTCGACTCGATGAACGAGAGGTTGCGAAGCCAGTCGAACAGGTCGTGGGCATCGGGCATTTTGAGCGCGCTTGCTAGAAGTGACTCAGTAGTAACACGCACTAGGGCGCACACCTCAAGGGCTGCGCGATGGGCCGGTCCGGGTACCTTCTGTACCAGCTGCTCAAGCAGAGTTTTGACAACATCTGGGGTGGACTCGGGTTGGAAGTGCACATCCCCGCGCTGAGCGAACAGGTCGGCCACCAGGGATAGGGCCAGAGGATGGCCGTGAGTGAAGCCCAACACTTCATCATACTCCTCGGCAGGTATGTGGCGTCTTTCGAGGTAAGCGCGGCTTTCTTTGGGGCTCAAATTACGAAGTGGGATAACTCGTACGATGTCCTGCCAACCTGGATCAGTGTACCAGGGAGGTTGAGGCGGCCGGCGGTCGGCCCTAACTATCAGTGTGTCGGCCGGGAGTTGCGGCAAGAATAGCTCGCGCAGCCAGGTATCGAGCGGGGCCAGCAATTCGTAGGTGTCGATAATGATGATATGCCTGCGCTCGTCAGCTTCCAATGCCTCAAGGGGTCTGGCAGAGGGCGCGATGTTGAGGGCCATCTGTAGGGAGGCCACAAAAGCTTCGGGCGATGCCTCAATGTTGCGCGCGTCCATGTAGGTACAATGAACTCCGAGTTCATCACACATACCGGCGAATTCTTTGACAAGGGTGGATTTACCTACACCGCCAGGGCCGTAAATATGGAGTAGAAAGAATGGGAGTTCTTCAGAGGTGAGCGCGTTTCGGAATAGTTCTCGCTCGTTCTCTCTCCCGACAAAGCGCTTCCGACGCGCAGCAAGTAGGCGATCGGCAAGTCGTTGCGCCATGGTCTTTACCTTTCCAGCACATTCGGCGGGCTACCGATGCACTACGTCCTGGGCACAGGACAACACGATTTGGGATAAGGCTTCTGCCTCCAACCCAGGTATTAGTACCGTCACTTATGCCCAGATTATAAGGTGACTCAGGACGATCCACAATACCAAGAATTAGGTATTTGGGTTAGGTATAAGCAGGGGACGATGAACGACAGACTATGAACCAAAGATCGTAGGAACCAGGAACCAGGAACTTGGAACCAGGAACCAGGAACTTGGAACCAGGAACTTGGAACTTCCGACTACCGACTACCACTCATGCGAAGCCCATTAACCAGAATTGGAGAAGCGCCATGCGAGACCGGGCAAAGCTGGAGCGGCTCACCTTTGGCGCAATGGGGGAAGCCTCGCAGCCGCCACTCTTCGGGGCCTGCGATGCCTATCACCGAGCCCCAGAACTGAGGTGTGCGGCCCTGGAAAGACGCGCCCTTTCGCAACTCACCCAGCTTGCCGCCCTTGATCTCGCGGCAAAGTTGTGCGGAGAAGTGGAAGTTCATACGCTTGTCGTCCAGGCTCCAGGAGGATGGCGTCTCAACATATAGGCCGTGATCCACACCCGCTATCAGGTCGGTCAATGATCCTGTGCCCGGCTCCAACGAGACGTTGACCATACGAACGATGGGGATGCGCCCCCATGACGTGGCCCGCCCGCAGCCATTCGAACGCTCGCCAAGGGCACGGGCGCTCTCACGCGATGATAGATAGCCCGTGAAAATACCATCGCGCACAATGGGAGAGCGTTGAGCCGGGGTGCCCTCATCGTCCCAGCCGAATGTGCCGCAGCCACCCGGAAGGAGCGAGTCGGCAGTCATATTGACGAGTGGCGAGCCATAGCGAAACGTGCCGCGCATCTCTGGAAGCAAGAAGGAGTTGCCGGCGAAAGCCGCTTCCCACCCCAGCACACGATCAAGCTCGGTCGGGTGGCCGCACAACTCGTGAACAAGCAGCGACACAAAATCCGAGCCTATTACCACCTGCTGTGGACCGGAAGGTGCCCAGGGTGCAACCACCAGTTCGTGTGCCTCACGACCTACGCGTTCGCCTTCGTCCGGTAGATGTTGCGCTTCAATGAACTCCCAACCTGCCTGGCTCATATCATCGAGCGACCGCCTGTAGGAATAGCCTGAGTCGTCCGCTGCGATAGCGGCAATATCGAAAAAGACATAGGTAATCAGTTGTTTGAGATGCGCACCCAGGCTGTTCATATACAGCTTGTCGTGGCGCTCCGCATAGACAAAGTAGGTGGCGACCTTTACCCGGCTCCCTCCTTTGAGTATGCGGTTCGTGGTCTCTACTGCCAGATCGAGACGGGTCTGTAAGGGCACCACGAATGGATCGGTCGCGAAAGAGGTGAAATATGTGCCCTGCCCGGTTGGCATCAAGCTGAGGTCAGATCGAGACCTGCTCAGGCTGCCGCTCGCACGCGCGATCTCAACAGCCCGCCGTGCGGTCTCCTGGACCGCATCAATTGTTAGCAGTGACGTAGAAGCGAAGCCCCAACCCCCACCGGCATAGGCGTGTATGCCCCACCCCGCATCACGGTCCGTCGAAAGTAGCTCAACCGCACCGTTCCGGGCGCGTGTTGTGTCCATCAGAGTCTCTTCGGCGCGAGCCTCGGCATAGTCGGCCCCCGCTTGCTTCGCCGTGTCCAGGGCAGTCTGAAGAATATCGTCGAAAGGCATACCATGTTATACCGCATCCATGCAACAAGGGCGAGCCAAACGCCCGCCCCTGTACAGCCATAGATCTGCGGTTTATCTCGATATGCTCCTGCGACGCCGCACCAGCACCAGGCCCGCCAGCACCAGCAAAGCACTTGCTCCCGCCACCAGCCACCAGGTCGTAGCTTGGTCGCCGCCACCTGTCCTCGGCATACCCACCACCGGCGCTGCCTTGAAGGATGGTTCTGCTAGGGTCGTACCCTCGGCAGGTGGGACAAAGCTCATGACTGGCTGACCAACGCTGGCATCGCCTCTCGCGTCAAGCCCGAAGACTGCCTCATACTGGATTGCCGTCCCGCTGCTTGTAATTCTTATGCTACGCGAGCCGTTGGCTCTCGGCACCACGATCTGGAAGGCGAAGCTGCCGTTGATGTCTGCCGTGGCGCTTCCGAGGCTTTGCTGTTCGACACCATCAACCAACAGAGCGGCAGTCACCTTGCTGGCCGGGCCCCAGTTCGAACCGGTCACTGTATAGTTGCCGCCCGATACCTGCGTAAGATTAGACACGGGCAAGCGTCGGCCGGAGACGAACTGGCCGGTCGGATCAGAGCTTCGCACGCCTATGTCAGCGCGCCCGACCCACGGCCCGATGTTGTCGAAGCTTGCCTGCCAGGTGCCATCGTTCTTGACCACCGCGTTTGCAACTCCGTAGTTGACGTCGCCATTCACGGAAACGACCGAGATGATGAGTGTCAAACCAGGCTGCCAGCCCTGGCCTGTTAGCTTGACGTAGGGTCCGCCCACGCCGGAGTAACTCTGGACTTGCATATTAAGCCCATACTCCAGGGTGCTCGTACCACCCGATGGGATCACGGTTAGATTGGTGGAGGCAGTACGCCCATCGCTGGAGCGCGCCACCAACTGAACTACACCCAGGTTCGCCCAGTCCTGGCCGAGGGTAAAGCCGGCGGCGAAGGTGCCGTTACCCGTCACGCCTGCCGTAGCCACGTCCTGCTGCTTACCGGGGATCACAAGTGAGATAGTCACCTGCGAGCCTGGAGTCCATGCGCTGCCATTCACCGTCGCCTGCTGGCCGACCTGCAAGGCAGATGGGCTAACCGTCACCACAGGCTGAACTGGCGGTGGCGCACCTGCGATGTTATATATTGCCTGGGCGCTTAGGCCCGTTCCCCCGAGGCTGGCAATGAAGAGCACCTGGCTCTTGCCACGAAAACTCGAGTCGATGAATACCGGCACCGAAAAAGTACCGTTAGCGGTGGTTGATACCTGAGTTGGCAAGAATGCCTCGCTCTGATCATGGATGCCTTTGTAGCCGATGGTAATGGACTGGCCTGCTGGCCAACCTGCGCCCTGGAGCGTTACGCTGGCATTGATCGGGCCTGAAGATGGGCTTACCTGGAGCAACGGCTGGTTGTACACCGTAATGCGGTTGTTATAGCTGGCCTTAAGCCCTCCAGCGGCGGTGGCGAACACGATGAATCGTGAGCCTGCCGCTCGGTTGTTGCCGATACCGAAAGTTGCATGGAAGGTGCCATCGTCGTCCGTGCTCGTAGTTGCGGGATACTCAGCGTTGGACGAGCCATCGAAGAGGATGCCGACCTGAACCGAGATATCGGCGGGGAATCCGCTCCCTGTCACATCCACTGGGCCGCCCTTGATTATCGCAACCTTCGGTGAGACGTCGATCTTGGGGCTGTAGCTTAGATTGAACCCCGCTGTAGCACGTACCGAGCCGTTGTTGGCGATAGCGGCAATCGTGACACTATCGTATTGGGTGGCTTGAGCGGGCAGTCTAAAATTGCTGGTGAAAACACCGTTGCCATCTGCCGTAACTGTAGTCACGCTCGCTGCATAGTTCGCGTCTGTGCGCTCGACCTGTATTGTGACCGCCGTATTGCGCGGGAAGTTGACACCCTGCACCTGGAGAGTAGTAGTGGCATCGCCTTGCGAAGGGCTGACCGTGATAGCGGCTTGCCCGACAGGGGGAGTTGGTTGCGGGGTAGGTGTAGGTGTGATACCGGGCGTCTGCCCACCGTACCGCCAATCATAGTAGGTGCGGCCGACATTGCCCATCTCAACCTCGAAACCGGCTGGGTTGCCGGGTGTGTAAGTGAGGATTCGGCGCTGGAAGGCCTGCATCAATACCCACTTCTGCTGGTTGCCCACCTGGATCGGGATCCAGTACGCTTCCGTCAGAGGGTAACCCATCGCGAACACCCAGTCGATGACGGTGTCCTGCTGGTACTGGCCGTCGACATATACAGGCCCGCTCTGGTTCATGAAGTTCCAGAATACATCGGGGATGTTATGCCCAAGCGTGTTATCGTAAACTGCATACTTGGCGTAGCCCGCGAGGTTGTTCACAACGCCGACACCGCCTGTGCGTTGTAGGCCCTCGCTCACCTGCTGCCCGGTGCGGTCGGGGGCGCGGTTGTTACCGTTCAGGCTGGCGACAGAAGCCAGCGACGTATAGGTTGGTGCGTTCACGCTGGTAGCCGTATCTCCGGCCACGGGAATATCGGCGGGCAGGCCTTGTAGAAACGCATTGTTGCCGGTCTGTATGCGGCCGGTCATCATTTCCACTACGAGCAAGCCGTTGGTGACGAAGAAGGGGTTGTTGCGATCCCCGTTCGGGTTGTTGATCTCCATGCGGCTCTTGTCCAAATATGCAACAAGATGCTGGCCGTTCTGCCCCTCGATGTAAGGCTCACTGCCCACATAGAATACCTCAGGACCCCACATCCAGGAACGCGAGACCACCTGGTCCGCTACCGGCTTGTCGGTCCGATTCCAGACTGCTGCCATGGCAGGGTCGGGGAAATTGGGAGCCGCCAGGGCGGGTTGCACCGCCGTCAGCGCCGGGACCGTCACTACGGTCGCCAGAATTGCAAAGGTAACTGCCTTTGCGAAGTTTGAGGTATGTAATCCAATCGGTTTCATCTGCTTCACTCTATCCTTTTGATACTTGTGCGAGATCCTTCTTGTGTGAAATTTATAACTGACCCCCACACGAATCAGAACGTTTGATCCCAATCGAAAGTTCCGATAGCGAACGGTTTCATCGAGCATCCACCTTTGTGCCGCTTATGGGATCACTCCCCGGAATCTATGCGCTGCTGCTTCCGAATGTGGAAGCGCATGCTAGATCCGTTTAGATCACTACACATTACATCATATTACATGCCACCGGAATTATGCATGAGTAAAACTACGGATGTAATCGGTGCCCAGGCGTAATTCACATCCCTCACTTGGTAAGTGGCGTGTTACTGCTTCATATGTGGAGTTAGAAGGGAGAAAGTATGAACGCAGTTCGGACTTAAGTCGTAACGATCAATTCTCCGGTTGCAAATTCTCTATTTGCTCCTTAATTATCGCCAGGGCGCGGGTCAACGCTTCCGCGTCTTTTGGCTTTTCCTGTAGCTCGGTCAGCTCGAAGGCTTTGCCGAAGCGAACAGCGATGCGCGCAGGGCGAATCCATTTGCCTGGGGGAAGAGCGCGGTTGGTATTGACTACGGTCGCCGGGATAATCGGGGTGCGCGTGCGCGAGGCGAGCCTTGCCGCGCCGGTTCTTAGCTCAAGCATCTCACCGATAGTGCTTCGCGTGCCTTCAGGGAACATGCCAAGCAATTCACCCTCCTTCAAGACGGAGAGAGCAACACGCATGGAGGCAGGGTCGCGGCGCGCTCGGTCCACTGGAAAAGCCCCAACCTTGCGTATGAGGAAACCGAGAATTGGCGTGCTGAAAAGCTCTTCTTTCGCCATGAAGTTTACCATCCTGTCCGTGGCGTACCCGACCACGAACGGATCGATCAGGCTTAGATGGTTGCAAACGATCATGGCCGCGCCTTGCCTGGGCACGTTTTCCAGGCCGGAAACCTTGAGCGGCCACAGAGTGTGGAATAACAGCCCGAAGAAGCCGCGAATTACATGGTACCATCCCGCGCTTGGCGTGCGCTCGTATTCGAGTTTGCCGTCCTTGCTGCTCATTCCACCTCCGATACCCACGGCCATCTTTTCGCCACACAAACCAATTTTGGATTGAACAACCAACCCTAAACACGCAGGATCTACGAACCAGAAACGTGGAACTACTTACCCGCCGAGCATAGCGAACCAGTATAACGCGGGCAACACGAAAAGGATACTATCTATCCGGTCGAGCACACCACCGTGGCCGGGGATGACGTTTCCGCTATCTTTGACTCCTGCCGCCCGCTTGAGAAGCGATTCGCACAGGTCGCCAGACACCGCAGCAGCACAAATTACAAGCCCCAGAAGTATAGCAGGCAGCCAACCGATCTTGAGAATACCCGAGAGGGCCACGGCAGCCACAATCGCGCCCAAAGTACCTCCTCCCAATCCCTCCCAGGTTTTGCCTGGGCTGATGTGAGGGATCATCTTGTGCCGACCAACCAGGCTGCCAACCAGGTACGCGCCTGTATCGCAGGAAGCCGTTCCAAGCAGCACCGCCAGCATCCAGGGCACCCCGTCGGCGCGAGTGGGTATCTCTGATAGAGAAGCCAGGAGCGGAGCATAGCCCAGAAGCCCGCCCGTGTAAAGGGCACCCGCCAGGGTAAGGCCGAGGTCAGCCCACGCAAGATATGGGCTGCGCGAAGCTGAAGCTAAGGTGGCACCCTGCGTAGCATCTTGCCCTGCGGAGCCCGTGTAGCGCGCCCATGTCAGGCCCATTCGAGCAAGCGCCAGGATGAGTACGAGGGCGAGGGCCATAATCTCAGCCGCCACGCCTGGACCTGTGTCTGCAACACCCGAGAGAAGGTCGCCACGCAGGTAACCGCGCAATCCGAAAAGGAGAGCAAGCGCGATACCTGCCGGGTACCAGGGCTCGTAGCCTGCACGCCTGACTATCGTGTAAAACTCGTGGGCGGCAAGCACCGAAGCCGTCGCGACGACCACCAGCAGCAGAGGCCCGCGCACCCATATCGCCAGCAGCACAAGGGCAAGCAATAGTGCGCCACTGATTGTCCGGACACCCAGGTTCTTCAAGTCGTAAACCCCTTGAACCCATGCATAATGTGTTTCGGTTCAGGAATAATCGATGAGCCGCGCGTATTGACAGCATAATTATGCCATATTTATGTGTTCTGCCTCTATCCTGAGCCATGCCGCCACGCAACCTTATCTAAAATACCCGTTTTACGGTTGTGGGTACAACAATGATGGATATATGGTTGGTGTATAATGTGTTTCGGTTCATGAATAATCGATGGCGCGCTGCCAATTCGCACCTTCCTCGCACGATTACGGGGCAATTTCGTAAGGCGGTAGAGGCGGTAGAGGGAAATGACTTACTACAGATGGCATGGAATCGTTTACAAGGATGGAGTATACTCCGCGATAGTGCGTTACGATCTTGCGAAAGAGATCCTCTCCAAACGAATTGGTGGTAATATGTCAGATGAGAGGAGCCACGTCCGTGGCTCGCTCGTAGTCCTACAAGGCGAATTGCCTCTCAATGAGGAACTTTTACTGCATATGGAAGACGGCAGGGAAGTCGCTGTTCAAGCCAGCCAATCAGATAATTTTGGCACCTATGCAACCCGACACCTTGCAATCCTGAGCGACGACCCCGATAATTAACTACAATATGAGAAGAGAACCTACACTTCTGGTCATTGATGATGACCTAGCCACTCACCAACTCATAACACGTGCTCTGGAGCCGGAAGGGATCAACGTTATCACCGCCGAAAATGGCGAGCAAGGCTGGTATGCTCTGTTGAGCGCCCGACCAGACTTGATCTTACTTGATCTTCAGATGCCACTTATGACAGGCTGGGGTTTCGCCCAGAAAATGGAGCAGGAAGGGATCCCGGTGCCGATCGTCATTATGTCAGGCATGATCGACAACCCACAGGACGCAAGAGAATTGGGTGCCGTCGATTTCCTGAGAAAGCCCTTCACAGTAGAAACACTTCGCGCGATCGTCGTCGCCCACATTAGAAGATAAAGCCCATTCCAGTATCCAGGACTGATGTATGAAAGATCCCAGGGCCGAACTTAGGATCGCGGTGTTGACCGTCAGTGACGGAGTTACAGCAGGCACACGACAGGACCTCAGCGGGGAACTCGCCGTGCAGATGCTTTCTGAGCGACTCCAACCCTCCTCGATTGAATCTAAGGTCGTGCCGGACGACCGGACCAAAATCGAGCAAACCCTTATGGGTTGGGCCGGCGAGCACTACACGTTGATAGTGACCAGCGGGGGTACCGGCATCTCTCCCCGTGACAACACGCCACAGGCAACCCTCGCGGTGGTTGATTATCAGGTTCCAGGTATGGCCGAGCTGATGAGATCGGAGTCGCTCAAGAAGACGCCGATGGCGGCTCTGTCACGGGCGATAGTGGGTGTGCGAGGCAGAACCCTGATCGTTAATCTTCCAGGCTCACCGAAAGGGGTGCGCGAATGCCTTGAGGCGATCTTGCCGATCCTGCCTCATGCCTTCGAGCAACTGGCAAGCGGCGCGGGCCATTGATCTCTGATCCAGGCCCAGAACTGTTACTGATATAGGAGATTTGAGGAGCCGCGATGGGTGCTAGCGCACGAAGAATTCGCTGTTGGCGCTCTGGCTTGACTGGTAAGGCTTGGCTATCACGATCAGGCGCTTGTCATCGATGCCATAAGGGTAGCAGGTAATCATAGTGAGGGTCTGATCGACGGTGGGATTCATGTAAGAGGCGTTGGCCCGCTGCTGGGCCTCCGATACGCCCTCTTCCTGGACGATCACCAGTTGGGTCACTACATAGACGTACTGGCCCTTCTCGGTATCCACAATCACCGTATCGCCCTTGTTCACAAGGTGGAGGTTCTTGAACACCTCACCTCGATAATCGACATGGCCCGACAAGACAACATTACCGACCTCGCCGGGGTTGGCAGTCCCGGCATGGTGGCCCACAGCGTAGTCGGCTACCTGCCATTCGCTCTTGGCACCTGCACCATCCTTGCTTGGGATCATCTTCCAGGTGACAGGCACTATGCTCGAATCGATCCCCACGCTGGGGATCAGGAGGTGTACAGGCGGGGAATCATCGATCTGCCTGCTTGAGATAGTCAGCCACTGGCTGATACCTGGAGCGGTATTAAGGTTAGGCGGAGGAGGCGGTGGAACCGGGGTGGAAGTTGGTAGGCTCGCGACCTCCCCGGCAACAATCGGCGTTGGCACGCTATCGGGGCCGTTCTTCTGAACGAATTCCTGGAGGTACTGATCATTGCTCCACCACGTGTAGCCCTGCCAGGCTCCAATACCGATCAAGAGCGCAAGCCCTGAAATAATGAGGAGGTTGCCGATCAGGCGAACAGGCGAAAATCCCCTGTGGAGCCGGCCCTTACTATCCATCTTCAGTTCGTGTGCGTCTGCTAGATCCATGCTTTATCCTGAATTATAGGGCCATTCGGTGCGGTCGCCGGCCGTCCTTTCCAGTATACCATACGAACAGGGGGCCAAAATGGGTGCATCATGAAACCAAACGGGTGAAATTGGCCTAATTCTCTAGAGGTATCTTTGGGTGTATGAGAAGGCTCCTGTAGGCGAAAAACCGTACAGGGATCGACAAAGCATGCTACAATATACATCTGAGGTGACGGCCAATAGGTTAGCAGTCTTATAGTATGCGATATGATCTTATGTCACGTATTGATTACCTCGCATCATTGGTGTACAATAACCGCAAAACGCGAAACTCAAACGCGCAAGCTCTTATTGTTAGCGTTGAACGTAGGGCAGGAAGATAAATGCCGTCAGAAGGGATACAGCGGGCTGATATAGCCAGGCTCCGCGAAGACGTGGAAGGAGCCATCGCGGGCGCAGTAAAGCGTCTCCGCGATATCGAGGTGTTCGCCCAGGCGCGCTTGCGGGAAGCGATGACCGAGCGCCAGCACCTTGAAGCTTTTCTGGACGAATTGCAGCTCAGGGTGCGAGCCATCACGGAATCGGGCGAGCTACCGCTAAAGGTTACAGGACCGCTAACCACCGACCAGCTGATCGCGATGCAAGACCAGGAGGAGAACCTGGCCCAGCACCGCGAAGAAATACGAGCGGTAACCGGAGACCTTGATCAACTCACCAACAAACTCGCTTGGCTGGTACACCAGATCGAAGGCGCAGGCGAATGGGTACTCTCGACAGCAGGAGGCGACGGCGAAAGCAACTCCAATGGTGAGGTGGGCGATGGTGGGCATCAGGGAGATGCGCAGCCCAACACGGGCGATCAAGTTATGTGGGCGCAGATAGCTATGGGACAGGAAGCAGAGCGCGCGCGCCTGGCAAGAGAAGTGCATGATGGGCCGGCGCAGGTCCTGGCAAACACGGTCATGCGGCTGCAATTCGTCGAGCAGATGGTAAAACACAAGCCCGAAGAAGTGAGCGCCGAACTGGTACGATTGCGGGCGGCCCTACAGGAGAGCTTGAAGGATGTGCGGAGATTCATTTTCAACCTGCGCCCTGCATCGCTCACAGATGCTGGGCTGATCGCCACCCTCAAGTACTATGTGCAAGACTATGGAGAACAGACAGGAATACTGGTTGAACTGAATGTGCCGGAAACGCTGGTGCTCTCTTCCAACCAGGAACTTGTCGTATTTCGAGTAATCCAGGAAGCCCTCCAGAACATCCACAAGCACGCCGAAGCGAGCGCGGTAACTATAGACATCCAGCAGCGGACCGGTGGCCCGCTCAGTGTGACTATTACCGACGATGGGCGTGGGTTTGATACCAAGCGTGTTCGCCAGGGGCGGACCGGCAGCTCAGGGTTGGTGAGCATGAGAGAGCGAGCAGCGACCGTGGGTGGCACGCTAAAGGTAGAGAGCAGGCCCGGAGATGGCACTACAATTACGCTGGTGTTACCGATGCCGAAATACTCATAGGAGGAAAAAGGATTGATGGAAAAAATCCGAGTCCTGATCGTTGATGATCACCCGCTGTTCCGGCAAGGTGTGCGCCACACGCTGGAAGCCACCAAGGATATAGAGGTGATCGGGGAAGCGCCGGACGGCCAGAGAGCAATTCAGATGGCCGAAACTCTCGCGCCTGATTTGATGCTGATCGACATCAACCTTCCTGGCCTGAACGGCCTGGAAGTAACGCGAGTGGTGCGCCGCAGGCAACCCCAGATCGCGGTGATCATCCTCACCGTGTACGAGGATGACGAGCAGTTATTCAACGCCACGAAGGTCGGGGCGGCGGCCTATTCGGCCAAAGATATTTCACCCGACCGGCTGCTCGATATCGTGCGCGAGGTAGCCGAAGGTCACTATCCGATCAACGACGCGGTATTGTCGCGCCCGTTCGTGGCGTCAAGGATGTTGAACCAGTTCCGCGAGCTTGCCTCCGCAGAGGCGGATGGCGGCGAGTCTGTGTTCGCGCCGCTGACCACACGTGAGGTGGAAATCCTGGATTGTATTGCGCGGGGCAACTCGAACAAAGAGATCGCGCGCATCCTGAATATATCGGACCAGACGGTGAAGAACCACATCACTTCCATCCTCCGCAAGCTGGCCGTGAACGACCGCACACAGGCGGTCATCTACGCGCTCAGGCACGGTTGGATCAAGATGTCCGACGATTGAGCTTTCACCGCTCGGAGCAGACACACTATGGACCTGAGAGGGTCTGTAGTGTGTTTTCATATAGACCTATCCTCACAGTTATGCCCACAGATACCCCGCCCCATAACCAGGCCACATACCGGCAAATGCTCAAGCGAAGGCTGGAGCGCCCAATTGACGCCCGGGTGCGGCGAATACATATCGAAAGCAAGACTCTCGGCGTAAAGAAGTCATTCTACGTGGCCTTGCCGCCCGGTTACTCCAAATTGGCTAATGCAGGGCAGCACTACCCCACGCTCTACCTGTTCAGAGGTCATGAGCGCGAGTGGATACACAGGCAGCAGGACCGCTCGCGGCGGGGGCGGACGGTGATCGACATTTACCGCGAACTACTGGAAGAAGCCAAGGTTGGGCCGGTGATCCTGGTGTTTCCGGGGATTTCGAGCGACGATAATCGTGTGCCCGGCCTGCTGGTGAATTTCCGCGAGCCTGAACTTGTGAAGAACGTGCCCGGTATCGGCACAGGCCGCTTCGAGGACTATTTTATCCGGGACGTTGTTCCCTACATTGATCGGCACTACAGGACCGTGGCAGACAGGCAGGGCAGGGCAGTTGATGGTTTTTCGCTTGGCGGGTTCCAGGCGATCAAAATCGCGGCGCAGTTTCCGGAGATGTTCTCCTCGGCGGGTGCCTTCGATGGCACGTTTCTGTACGCGACTGACAGAGGGCGGTCGGTCAAGAAGACGGACAGGGTGCTGCGTAACCCCATGTTCGCACCGGCGTTCGGCTCGGAGCGCGACCTGGGTTTTGTGACGGCCAACAGCCCGGCTAACCTGATGTGGCGTGGCGACAGAGCGGCCTTAAGAGAGGTGCAATGGCTGATCAGGAGCGGCCCGCAGTCGGGCGAGCCGTGGCAATCGAACTACTACCGCAACCAGCACCTAATAGAGATAATGCGGGAGCGTGGGATCGAAAACGGTCTGAACCCGGTGTTCACACGAGCCACGCACAACTGGTATTGGGCCGACCGGCATGTGGGCGAGACTCTGCCTCTGCATTGGGCCGCATTTAGTGGCAAAGGCCACTAAGGGGGCGCAACATCGCCAGCATGGTGAGGCTAACTATTCAGCTTCCCCGCAGCCAGATCGCGCAACGCATTCAGCCCCTGATTGAGGGTCGGCACTTGCTCGTAATATGGAATCACAGGGGCAAGTCTTTCGAGGATAATCGCCCCAGCGTCGCTGGCAGTAAAACCCTTTCGCTCTAACTCAGCATCACATGCTTTCTGGAAATCGTCGTATAACTCGGCAAGATGGTCTACAAACTTATCGCCATAGCGGGTCTTGTAATCCCCAACTACTGCAAGACCAAGGGCATCAATATCGTCAATCTGCTCCGATTTCACCTTCCCCGTAAGATACGAAAACTCGCCCCACCATCGCGTCTCGAACAGCATCTGGATCATACCGGTGGCAATCTGCTTTGCATTCGGGGTTTGGAAAGCCAGTGAATAGGTTTTCCGTTCGCCATTGGGATGCTCATATGTAACAATAAGCCGATGACGCTCCTTGGTGAACAATCTGCCGGGATCGACTTGGTGCTCCGCCTCTACAAGATTGACGCCCGGCAAGGCCACTGTGCCTCTTTCAGCCAGCATCTTGATGTACTCGTCAACTGTAACCCCGGTTCCTACCGACTTCGTAGACGTTGGCTCATCAGCGTCTTCACCCACCAGCAAAGTCTTCCCTATCTCCTCTACGAAATCTGACATAGCTCCGGCGGCTTCGGCGATTACAGGCAGCGCAATAATAGCTCCCATCTTGGCGGCTTCAAACAGCCAGGCAGCCTCGGACATGCGCTCATCGGATACATACAGCCACCCGATCTTAAATGCATACATCTTACCTGTCGGAATCAACGCGGATCGGGGGAGCTTGGAGTCGCGTCCCTCATACAGGTCCATAAGGCTGCCCTCAACTTTACCCTCCTTGGTCTTTGCCAGAGGTTCCGATGCCAAAAGCTCGGCCATGCTCGTTTCAGGTATGTCCCTGTTTCGAGGCACATCATATTTCTCGGTTGACTTCGCAAGATTGCTTTCCGGCATAATGACCTCCAGTGCCAAAGTCGCCTTCGACGCGTCAAAGCACAGTCTAAAGAACCGGCTCTGCATCTACCGGATCTACCGGACCCTGTTTCGCATTATAGCTATCGGAGTGCACCCTGTCAAAACAACAACAGCCAAAGCAAACGGTACGAGTTCAGACTGGGGGTAGGGGGTGCAGATCCACCTCAGGTCTAAACCTCTACAACAGCACGAACGCCAGGGTCTATTCAGAGTCGGGGAATGCAGTGCCAAGTTGGGGTATGTCATTCTTCGCTGCGCTCCGAATGACAAGGCGTAGTTGGCTCTCTTGCAACCAGCATCTTCCTGACTGTGCTGGTGCTGTTGGCCGCTCAGTTCGTCTTCTACTTGATGAGCAGTTGGCCTGCCTGTGCGGTGCAATGGCTGCGTAAGTTGGGTGGCACGTTAGGTCTGAGCGCAGACAGGGACGGGCCGTACTTCGTGCTGAGGGGGTTGAGTGCCGTCTGGCAGGCGATAGCTGCTCTCACCTGGCTACTCGTTTGTCCATTCCCCCGTGAAGCTTTTCCGAGATGTGGGTAATCACCGAGAATATTAATCTTGACAAGCACGCACAATTCTCCTATACTATGATGTGCCTCTAAATGGAGGCAGTTTTTTCGGTCGATGAACGACATTCCGCGATAGCTCAACGGTAGAGCAGGCGGCTGTTAACCGCAAGGTTCTAGGTTCGAATCCTAGTCGCGGAGCCAGGCGTGAAGGTAGAACTCGAAGGGGTTCTGCCTTTTTGTTTGCCCCGTCGGATATGCCTGCTTTCAATGATTGAGTGCCGTCTCAATATGTATTTCTCACCCAACGTGGCGCGGGTGTGGCAAAATATAAGTCATGGGCAAAAAGGACAGGACCCAACGGGCGCTTAGGCTCGACAGGACGCGATGGTTGATTGTGTTGTTAGCGGCCATAGTGCCGTTGCTGGCGAGCCAGCAGGTGGCAGCCACATCCACCCAGGACCTGGGAGCGCCGGGCGACCTGAACAACGTCACCGGGCTGAAAGCCAGTGAGATCGGCGAAGATGGCACTTTCAGATGGGGCGGCGATCAGGTCGGGATCGATTTGCAGCCGATGGGCTGGCCGCTCTACACTACCCTCTACGTGCAGGGAGTGCGGCCCGAGGGATTCCCTCTCGCGCAGGTAGGCGCTGGGGCCAACGGGAAGGGCCTGGGGGTGCAGGAGATACCGCGCAACCCGTCCACCCTGGAATACCGGCTTCCTGTTGCGTCGCTCCTGAATATCAATCCCAGGATCGAGCTAACCAGCACCCTCTTTCAGCCGCCGGGCGACGCTCGCATACTTGGGATTGTCTATTACCGTATCGAGGAGCGCACCGGGCCAGGACCATCCCTTCCGTCTCTGTGGCCCGCCTTACCATTGATACTGAGCGTGCTCCTGACCTATCTGGCCGTTAGCAGGCTCATGGTGGTTGTCGGCTGGGGCAGTCAGGCCGGGGATCGCAGGCTATGGAGTATCGCGCTCGTTCTAGCGTTGGTTTGGGGCATCGGCATCGGAGTCTTGAACGCAGTCGAGCGGCCCTGGTTGGTCTTCTATAGCTGGTACATTATTGTACCTCCCCTGGTGATTCTGTTGGTCGTTCCGTGGCTTTCCACGCTCCGTTCGCCCATGTCAAGGGCTGTGACTATTGCGGTAAGTGCGGAAGGCAAGAGCCAGGAAGCGCTTGCCGAGAAGGCGTGGCCCATCGCACTGGCGCTAACTGCTGCGTCGCTTCTGGTGCTCCTGTGGCACCTGCTCGCCCCAGCCGAGCCACAGGTAGAGGACCCGACCCATAACATCAGTTGGGGCGTGTCGTTCTACACTTCCTTGCCGTGGCCTTTCCAGGTCGCGGGCGTGGCCCTGGTGATAGGCTCCCTGGCCTGGGCATGGTTCGCGCCTACCGCGCCTATTGACACCGTACAAAACAACAACCTCAAACAGGACAGTAACTACAGTATTAAACAGGAGAGCAGCCTGGGGAGATGGGTTGGAGGGGCGCTTACTAACCCAAGTGTGGTCATACCCATTGTGGGAATGATATTGTTCGCTTTGCTCCCTGTTGCGTATTCGGAGGGCGATAGCAACGAGTTCGACACCAAGATACCCAAGGGCGCGATCTGGCGCGAGCGTGAATTGATCGACTTCTACGTTAAGGTCCGCCTCTGGAGATTGCTGGAATGGATATTACCTCGCCCCTCGCAGATTTACGAACTGGTTGCGGTGCTGGCCGGAGGTCTGTACCTGGCGGGCGCGGGCCTGGTAGGGAGAACACTGGGCCGGAGCAAGACCGATGCTCTGATAATAGTGGGAGCGCTGGCTGCCACCGGCAACATACTCTTCTTCTTTCGCTATATCGAGAGTTACGCTCTGGTGACTGCCCTAAGCGTGTTCGTGTTATGGGCGTGCTGGCGTTATACAGAAGGCAAGCTATCGTTCGGGGCGGTAGGCGCACTGGCGACCTTGACTCCCCTGGTGCATGGGTCGGCGCTGTGGTGGGGTCCAATGGTGGCGGCTGCATGGCTGCTGCGGGCGCGCCAGTATCCGCCTGAAACGCGCTGGCGTATGGCCCTTGCCGACCTGCGCGATGGCGTTGGTGTGGGGCTGGCAATCGTGCTGGTTGTAGTCAGCATCATGATGATCGACGCCTACGATCTGGAACGGCTACAGGTGGGCCTGGGAGAGATGGGCGGAGGCGATGCTCGCACCCTGCTCCCACTCTTCACAATCGAGACCCGTTTTGAGCATTACGCGTTCTTCTCCTGGTCGCACCTGGGTGCTGTAGTTCAGGAGCAGCTACTCACCGCTCCAATGGCCCTTCTGACGTTAGGCATCGTGGCCGCCCTGGCGTGGAGGGGTGTGCGGCAGGTAGCGGCGCGCACCCCTGCCTTTGTGACTCTAGCGGTAGGAGCCGCTGGTATGCTCTTCTACAGCATCACCTGGAATCCCGACCTTGGTCCCCGCAATGACTGGGACCTTTTGGCGCTTCCTGCCTTACCCCTGACAATGATGGCGATTTATCTGCTGTTGCAACTCCCCAGAAGCAAGGCTCGAAGGCTTGCCCTTACCGCCTATCTATCAATGTCCGGTGTACATGCAGCGGCCTGGTTTTTGCTACACTACCTGGGAATAAGATATTAGCGTGATGCGTGACCTACTGCGTCTTGCGTATTCACTCGTCACTCGTCACTCGTCACTCGTCACTTAAGGTATAATTAAAGGACTGATGCCAAACTTGGAAGGAAGAACGGAAGTGGAACGACAAGCAGCTATCGAGCGCCTTTTGGAACTATATGACAACCCCACGCATTTCGGGCCGATGGAAAATGCCGATGTGTCGGTCAAGGGAGGTAATCCCGGTTGTGGGGATATTGTGGACATCTACATCAAGGTAGACGACTCAGGTAAGGTCGAGCGCATCATGTTCGAGGGAGAGGGGTGCACCATCAGCCAGGCGGCGGCAGAGCTTGTGTCGGAGCGCATGGAAGGCGCTACTTTGGACGAGATAGAACACCTCGAACATGACGTCATAATTGACGCGCTAGGTCGCGATGTGGTGATGAGCAGGCCTCGCTGTGCGACCCTCGCGCTTGGCACGCTCAAGCAGGCGGTACACGATTACAAAACCAGGCAGCGCCAGCAGCAATCGTAACGCCCGCTATTTTCTCGATAGTTGCCGTATCAATCTATTCGCTCAATTGCAGAGGCACCGGCTGCTCTACAGGGCCTGAATAAGCATCGCCCCTCTTGAACGCCCCGGCGAATCGAGCCATCGTCACCACAAGCCCCGCCAGCAGACTTGCTCCCACGCAACATATGAAAACCGCCGCGGGCCCAAGCGCGTCAAAGATCACACCGGCAATTGGGCCCGCAACCAGGGGAGCAAGTCCCCACAACCCCGCGTTCATAAGCCCCTGCGACGTGGAAGACCACTCAGGCGGCCCCCAGTCGGACACCAAACGCACTGTCGTAGGCATGAACAGGCCAAATCCGAATCCCTGGATAACGCCTATGCCCAGCAGCAGAATTGGCAGATGAAAGAGGGCCACACCCAGATAAGAGCAACCGAGCAGAAGGTAGGATAGCACCAGCGTCGGTGGCCCGCCGAGGTGGCGCATGATCGCTTCGCTCCAGCGCATCATCGGCAGCTCGCTCAGGGCAACCACACAGTAGAACAGGCCAACAAGCACCTGCCCACCCACCTGGTCCAGGTACACTCCTGTAAACGTGATCGACACCGCGAAGGCAAGCCCAAACACTAACGTGGCAACCAGCACCACCCGAAGCCTGACATCGCCTATAGCCAGCTTCAGCGGGGGCCGAGTATACGTCTCTTGTGGACTATCCTCCTCCAACCGGGCGGCAAATGGGAGCACCGCAAACAGCGACAGGCTTGAGAGCGGAAACATCAGAGAGAAACCCCACTGCTCCCATAGTACGCCGCACAACGCAGACACAATTGCCCAGCTCAGCGAACCCCAGAGCCGCATCCTGCCATAACCCAGACCCCTCCGAACCGCCGTTCGGGCAATCAACCCGTCCGCAATCGGCATAACTGGCGCGGCGGCGGCACACCATAAGGCCATCACAGGCAGAAACGTGACAAAGGAAACAGGAAACGGCATTACCAGTTGCATCAGGGCGGTGCCAACCAGCCCCAAAACCAACAGACGCACTCGCCAGGCATGCCTGTCGCCCAGAGCCGTGATGCCGGGGCCAACCAGCAACGACATTAACGGGCCAACCGCCGACAATAGCCCTATCTCACTCCCCGTCAGACCCTGGTGCGCGAAAAATACGCTCAGAAACGGCATACACACGGCCTGCGCTGCGAAGAAGCCGAAGTAAAAAAGCGCAGCTGTAGTGGTAGGTCTAAAGTTGAAATGCCTCATCTAAGACGAGCGCCGGGCTAAGCGCTCAGGTCAAGCAGACGCTTGCGTTGGTCGCCCTTCACCAGGGTGATCGAGCCTGTTGGAAACACCTGTAAGGTGTACTCTTCGCCCCTCCAGATAGCGAGCACCGGGCCGGGTGGCCTCCCCTTGAAGGTGACGTTGCCCTTCACGATCTCCCCCTCGCGCTTGAGACGCAGTGAAAAACCATGCCAGCTTTCGCGGAAAATGTCTGTGATCGCTTCATAGGCGCTCTCGTAGCGCGCCCCGTTGGCCTGTGCCGAATTTGAGCGCAAAGTAACTGCGGTGCGATAATTATTCTGGGCTACGTCCTGCACGTCGTCTACCTGGGGCAGTATCTCTCCCCAGGGCGTGCCAAGCGGCACGCGTACATATCCGAGGTGGCCCTGCACGCGATCGTCAGAAGAAAATCTATATCGCGGGTAGACCGTGATCTCGACCAGGCCGTTGACCTCGTAGCCAATGAAGAGAAGGCTGTTGGCATACTGCACGGCCAGCCCGATGAAATCCTCGGTCAGGAAGGCGGGAGTGCCGGCATCGCTGTCCCCGCCATCGTCATCGGGCGGGCGGGCGTGGCGGCGTGGTCTTGTGCGTCGCACAGGCTCCGATGATGTATAATCTGTGTCGTATTCTTCGTCCATATTACTCTAATATAACAGGTTTGCAGGGGGAACAGAAAGCATGAGCATGAGAAGACCGCGCTACGACATGGGCAGGGTCGATTGGATAGGAGCCGAAGCAGTAGGGGTGCCTGGACAGCGCACCTTCCGCCTAGTAGTTTACAGTAAGACGATGTCGGCGTACCTGTGGCTCGAGAAGGAGGAGTTGCAGGCGCTCACCCAGGCCGTCGCGCAGATGCTCCACGAAATTACCACCGAGCGCGGCTCGCAATTCCCCATGCGAGAGATAGGAACAGATAACCCCAAGCCCGCAGGCTTCCCCGACAACCCCGAATTCGACCTGAAGATCGGCGCTTTGGGTCTCAAGTACGATTCGGGACGCGAATTGGTGGCTATCGAAGCCTCCTCGCCGGAGGACGAAGAACAATCGCTGCCGCGCTTCAGGTGCTTCGTATCCAGGGAACAGCTGGAAAAGCTACAGGTCAACGCATTGGACGTGATCTCTGCGGGGAGGCCGCGCTGTCCGCTTTGCGGAACGCCACTCACCAACCCAGGAATGCCACACTTTTGCCCACCGACAAATGGGCATCAGAAATTGACCGAAGAGGAAGTGTGAGGAGCTAGCGAACCACGTCCTTTACCTGGAAGAAGGCGTTCACGAAGCCGTCCATCCCTTCCAGCTTACGCGAGTTCCAATCGGCTACGCTAACGGTGATCAGGGGCCGACCCGATACTGAGATAAACAGCGTGCGCTTCACCCACAGGAAGTACATTATCAACAATAGCAGGCCAAGCACTCCCAGCACGATCCCGACGAAAATGGGGTCTACCGTGTACAAGAGGGGCCATGTCGACTCGAATTGGCTGTGGGCTATTGATAGATAGATGCCTGCGGCGGCCAGGCCGAGGAAAACCAGGCCAAAGAAAAGGCTCCATCCCGAAGAACGCTCGGTAAGGGTGCCAACCGCGTCCACGTCCCGCAGAAAGGCCGCACGCACTACGCTGGGGGCCAGCAGTATCACGCGCTTGTTCGTGAGGTATAGCGCGCCCAACTGGAACACCACGCTCTCCTCCGGCAATAGCTCAATCGCCCCCTTTGGGACAACCCTGGAAGCAGCCTGCACAGCCGGAGCCGGCACCGCCGAAGCCACGGCTGTGCCTCCACTTGCGGGCATGGCGCTAGAAGCCATCATTCCACCTGCTACCGGCTCGCGAACAGGTTGGGCAGGCAGTTGCGAGCCTGCATAACCCGCTCCCTGTCCGTATGGCGAGGTGCTTGCCACGGTAGGCGCGCCACTCGCATTCATTCCGTTGGGTGAGTAATCGGAGGGTTGTGATTCGACGGTCGGGCGCGCGTCATAACCCAGGTTTCTGGGCGCTACCGGAGGCGCTGACGCGCTTTCCTGGCCTGCGAGACCCGTCAGCAGGAGGCCGCACCGTGGGCAAGCCTGAGCGTCAGGCTGTACGGCTCCACGGCAGCGCGGACAAACAATCAAGGTAGCCAAATAACCTTTTCCCTTCGTGTGTTCTGGACCAATAGAAGATGAATTACAGAGTGCAATTTCAAATCATCGGTTGTTCGCCTGATTTGTGAGGAAAGTATATCATAGTGGATATGTACCCGCAATCAAATAGACGGCCGCAAGCGGCAGGGATTTCCGATGTGCAAGACCCTGCACCCCTTGAGATGTGGCTGCGAGATCGTATCCGGCGGGCTGGCCCGATTACTCTTGCCGAGTTCATGGATTGTGCCCTCTACCACCCCCAGTACGGCTACTACACCACAGGTCCGAATATCGGGCCGCGAGGCGACTTCGTGACCAGCCCGGAGGCATCGCCCGCGTTCGGCAAACTTTTCGCGTCCCACCTGGCGGAGATCGATGGCATGCTGGGGAAACCAGCCACGTTCAATGCAATAGAGTTCGGGCCGGGCAGAGGCACTCTCGCGAGCGATCTCCTCGGTGAGGTGCGCGGGCGCTACCCTGGGCTCTATTCCAGGGTGAAGTATTGGCTGGTAGACATCAGCCCATCATTGAGCGATAGCCAGAGAGAGAGACTTTTGCCTGATCACGAAGGGAAGGTCGAGTGGCGAACAGGCGTGGCCGAATTGCCCGATAGGCTGACGGGGGCTATGATCGGCAACGAGGTCGTTGATGCTTTTCCGGTGCACGTAATCGAGAACAAGGAGGGAGATCTATACGAACAGTACGTGGCGCTGGATCGCGAAAGCAACCTCACAATTGAGCTACGGCCCCTTTCCGACCCACGACTGGAGTCGTTCCTGGCAAACGAAGGGATCGAAGTCGGACCAGGTGAACGTATCGAAGTGAATTTGGCGGTAGAGTCCTGGCTGAATGGAGTCGCGTCAGCCATGGAGCATGGCGTAGTTACCCTGATTGACTACGGGGATGAAGCGCCCGCGCGCTACTCGGCGGCGCGGCGCGAAGGCACGTTGCTTGGCTATTATGGTGGAGCCGTGACCGACGCAGTGCTTGCTCACCCTGGCAGGCAAGACCTCACAGCGCTGGTCGATTTCACAGCCCTCAAGCATGCAGCCGAGCGAGCAGGTTTCGACATTATTGGGAGCACAAGGCAGGCCAACTTTCTACTCGGCCTCGGCCTTGGCTCAACTCACACCCCGGAAACAGCGGTTGAGCCAAACAATCTGGACACCGCCCTAAACTACAGGCGTGGCCTACAGACCTTGGTCTCGATGGAGGGGTTAGGGCGCTTTCATGTGCTATTACTCGGCAAGGGCCTAGAAAGCGAAATAGCGCGAAGCAAGCTCTCAGCGCTCAAGTACATGGGAATTTAGCATCGGTCGTATGCGTGCCCACAAGAGTCAATGATGCCTCACATCCATGTACTAAGCTTGTGATTTAACTACCAAGCGAGCGCGAGTTTGGGTACTAGGTCCGTTGGCGAATCTATGATTCACTGAGTGCCCCAACAGCGATCTTTCCTTTAACCTTCATCACTTATGTGCTATACCAGGTGTGAGGGACTGGCCCCTGGGACTCTTCGGTAGACCGTCTTCCCATTTTGAGAGAGTCTGGTACCTGCTGGCAAGCTACAAACCCTTCATGCTCGGCAGACTAGAGACTGAGCCGCGCCTGTCATGAGGAAAGCTCTTCCTTGACAGGCCGCTTGTTTCGCTTGGATTGTGTATTCTACCCAATTTGGACACACAAACCGATCGATTTTCTCAACGCGGGTCGCCGCGAGGAGCGCTATGCCAGAATCGATTATTCACACTGAACACCTTTCCCGCTTCTTTGGCACCGTCAAAGCGGTCGATGATCTCTCGCTGGATGTGCCTGCAGGCATCGTCTTTGGCTTTCTGGGACCAAATGGGGCGGGCAAAACCACGACCATCCCCCTGCTGCTGGGCCTGCTGGAACCAACGACGGGGCAAGCGTGGATCCTGGACTTTGATATCCGCACCCACGCCGACGCTATTCGCGCCCGCACTGGCGCTCTGCTTGAGTTTGCCGGCCTCTACGAGCGCATGAGTGCCGAAGATAATATAATCTCGACCTGTACGGGCGCATCTACCACATGCCTGCGCCCGCTCGGCGGGCCCGCATCCAAGAACTGTTCGCCCACCTGGATCTCTGGGAACGCCGCCGCGATCCTGTAGGGAACTGGAGCCGGGGCATGAAGCAGAAACTCGCCGTCGCCTGCGCGCTCTTGCACCACCCCCCACTCATCTTCCTGGATCAGCCGACGGCCTGGTTTGATCCCGCGGCGGCAGCGGCCTTGCGCGATGATCTTGCAAGCCTGGTTGCCCACGAAGGAGTGACGGTCTTCCTCAACACCCACAATCTGACCGAGGCTGAAAAACTCTGTGCCCAGGTGGGCGTGATTCGGCAGGGCAAACTCGTCACAGTTGGCAGCCCCGATGAGTTGCGTATCAGGACCGGCGGTCCGCAGGCAGAGATCGTGGGGCGCGGCTTCACCGAACAGATGCTTATGGCGCTCCGAGCGCGACCGGAGGTCGCCAGGGCAGAGCTACAGAACGGTCATCTCGTTCTGGAATTGCGCGGCGAGAGCGATACTGCCCCGCTCGTGAGCCTGCTGGTACCAGCAGGCGCAGAGGTGGAGGAAGTGCACCGGGGCAAGGCCAGTCTGGAAGACGTGTTTCTGACCATGATGGGGGAAGAGCAGAGATGAACGACATCTGGACCATGATCTGGAAAGAAACGAAAGACTCAGTCTTGCAGGTAGGGTTGGCGGCCTTGATCCGTCCCCTGCTCTTGATGGGCATTCTGGGGATCGTTTTTCCGTTGCGCTTTGGACTCGAGTGGCTGGCCCTAATACCCATCGTTGTGGGAATTGTCGTCTATTTTCCTTTCATACTCGTTCTCAGTTTCGTGGGCGATGCCATCGCCGGGGAGCTGGAACGCCATACGCTGGAAACGCTGCTGGCCGGCCGTATCAGCGATAGCGCGATCGTGCTGGGCAAGATCATCGTGACTACCTTCTATGCCTGGAGCACGGCCCTGCTTGGGCTGCTGCTGGACCTGGTCGTGGCCAACCTGTCCAAAGGGCAGGGGAGCTGGCAGTTCTATACGTGTATCGACTTGCTCCTGGAGGTACTCGGATTGAGCCTGTTGAGCGGTCTGCCGGGGGTGAGTGGAGACGTGCTGATCTCGATGCGCTCAGCCACGGTGCGGCAGGCGCAACAAGTCTTAATCGTGGCCATGTTGGTGCTGGTCGGAGGAGGGGTAGGGCTGATCAGATTCCTGCCGGCGGACGCGATTTCCTCGCTCAGCGAATCCCAGATCTGGCAGATTGCCATGGCCGTGCTTGCCGTTCTGGATGCGCTCTTGCTGGCAGTCTCGCTGGTGAGTTTCCGCCGCACGCGTCTCATGTTGAGCTAAGGCATGCCTACTCCTCTCCGCCCGTCACCTCGCTGAATTCCACATTCCGAACCGAAAAATCACCCGAAAGTACACCCCAAAACCTGTCCCCTTTTGCCTCACCAATGCCCTATAGTATATGAGGGCAAGAATAACCATCTGCCGATCGACATACCAAAATCTGAATCACCCACTGTACTGAAGTACGCATCCTCACCCCAATCTTACCCGCCTCCTACCGGGGTAAGCGCACAGCACGAAGAAAGGAGCCATTCCTATAAGCGTTATGCGGCAGCATTGCCTCCAGGCAACCTTATCACTAAAAGGTAGATGACGTTTACGCGCGGAGGGTGCGTGTCAGGTTTTAGGCAAGGGGAAAAGATGATACCCTACAGGTAGAACATCCCGGCTATGGCCGAAATCCTGGGGGGTATCATCTATGGAAGTGAACAGTCAGCTTCAGGCCGTTTGTGACCTGTCGCCTATGCTCAACAGTATTGTGCAAGAATTCGAGGAGCGTGTCAAACAACTTTGGCGCTTCAGCCAGCACAATCCACAGGCGGACTTCGCCCAATTGGAACAGCAGGCTCGCCGCTTGAGCACAGAATGCTTCGCAGGGGCCTTGCAAACAGCCGTCCAACTGCATAGGCTCAGCATAGAAGAAGCCTGGTTGCTGGGCCAACAGTGCTGCGAGTGTGGACGACCAACCCGATACAAAGGCAAGCACAAGCGCACCCTTCAAACCTGGGTAGGGCAAGTCACGTTGGAGAGGGGATACTTCCACTGTGCGGGGTGCGACACGGGACGCTACCCACTGGACGAGGCCCTGGGCATACCAGCCAGAACCCAATACTCTGATGGAGTGCAACAGGGAGTGTGCTTGTTAGGAGTGCAACTGCCTTTCGAGCGCGCTTCCCATTCTTTGCAGATGCTTTCGGGCATCAGCATCTCCCCTAAAGAAGCACAACGCATAACAGAGCAGAGGGGTCTTGCGTTGGAGGAACACCTGCAAGCAGAAGGTCAACTCCTGCTAAAAGGTGAGGTGGGTTCAGGTTCAGGCTCAGGCTCAGGCTCAGGCTCAGATGGAGTATGGGCAGTAGCATTAGACGCGGGCAGGGTGCGGTATGAAGATGGGTGCAATGATACGAAGGCTGGGGTAGTATTTTGGGCCGAGCCGAAACGCAATGAGCAAGGGGAGATAGATGGTGCGCAAGCAGTGGAGAAGAGCCAAAGCTACATTGGGCAGGTCGGCTCAATGGAGGAAGCGGGAGAGCGGTTAGGGGGCGAAGCTGCAAGGCGAGGGATTGGTACACAGGAGAGGGTGGTGTGCCTGGGGGACGGAGCACCCTCAAACTGGAACCAATTCGAGATGCACTTTGCCAACCGCATAGAGGTGCTGGACTGGTATCATGCCACCGAGCACCTATGGGAGGCAGGCAACGGGCTGTTTGGGCAGGGCACAGCAGAGGCGGTGGGTTGGGTGAAGGCGCGGGAGAAGGAGTTGTGGGAAGGGGAGGTACAAGCAGTGATACGGGCGTTGCACAAGGAGGGGCGTAGAGAGGGAATACAAGGAGAGGCTGCGAGTGAGCAGATACACTACTTCGAAACTAATCGAGAGAGAATGCGCTACTTGGAATACCGAGCAATGGGTTGTCCGATTGGTAGCGGCACGGTAGAAAGTGCGTGCAAACAACTGATAGGTGCCCGCTTGAAAGGGGCGGGCATGTGCTGGGGAAAGTCCGGTTGTCAAGGGGTGCTCACACTACGGGCTGAGTTACTGAGCGAGCGGTGGGACCAAAGCTGGCCCAAGACCCGGATCAGAAAAGTCGCCTAAATCCTGACATGCACCCCAAGCGGCGTTCAGGTTGACACAAGACGCCCAATTTCGTATAATTACCGTCTGTGACCTGCAAAGGTCGGTTGCGAGAGTGTGCCGGTTTCGCGCTATATTTGAGAATTGTAATAGGAGAAGGCTCAATGCCAAAGATGAAGACCCATAAGGGCGCTGCGAGGCGCTTCAAGATCACCGCCACCGGGCGTATCATGCGCACCAAGCACATGAAGAGCCACTTCCGAAGGCGGAAGGCTCCCCGCGTGAAGCGTATGTTCGATAGGATGCTGCCTCTCGACAAGAGCCAGAAGAAGAACATAGAGAGATTGTTGCCCTACGGCGTCTAGTTTACACAAGGCAGCGAGTAATATGCTGCCGGCAAGCAGTTTCAGGAGATATCGATGCCAAGAGTTAAGAGAGGCGTAACCAGGCACCGGCGGCATGTAAAGATAATTAAGGCCGCGTCAGGGTACAGGGGCACGCGACACCGTCTGTTCAGGTTCGCCAACCAGATCGTTATGAAGGCGCGAGCCTACCAGTACCGGGACCGCCGCGTCCGCAAGCGCCAGATGCGCCGCCTTTGGATCGTTCGTATCAACGCGGCGGCCCGCATGGGCGGGCTGTCCTATAGCAAATTCATCTACGGTTTGTCTCAGGCCGGGGTCACCCTCGACCGCAAGACGCTGGCCGAACTGGCCGTGCGAGACAGCGCGACATTCTCCCGGCTGGTCGAGATGGCAGGAGGGAAAGCAATAGTACCCGACGCCACGGCCACAGCAACCGCTAACAACGCCTAATTACCCCCACCCCATCAAACGGCGGCTCTCCCCCAAGGGCCGCCGTTTGACGTTCGTAAGTTGCCCACATGATCGACAGCCCTTCCAATCCACTCGTCAAGGAAATGCAGGCTCTCCAGGCGCCCAAGGGGCGGCGTGAGCAAGGGCGATTTCTGGTGGAGGGGGTGCGCCTCGTATCGGATGCCCTGGATGCAGGGAGGCAACCCAGATCGGTGCTATTCAATCACGATGCCCTTACGAAGACCGGAACAGGCAGTCATCTGCTCTATCGTCTGCTTGGAGCCCAGGAGCAGCAGCACTTCCGTGGCCGGGTCATGGAGGCCAGCGAGCGGGCAATTGGGGCCGCATCAAGCACGCAACATG
Source organism: uncultured Chloroflexia bacterium (assembly GCA_963797095.1). GTDB lineage: Bacteria > Chloroflexota > Chloroflexia > QHBQ01 > JADMIH01 > JADMIH01. Next base: position 657,077 of record CAWCNY010000004.1, read on the forward strand.
CGCAGGGAGTGGTTGCTTCCTTCCAGATTGAAGACCCTGGCCCACCTCACAAAAGCGCAGATGACGCGCCAGTGCTGATTTGCGATGATATTCAGGACCCCGGCAATCTGGGCACGATCCTTCGCAGTGCATCAGCGGCAGGAGTGGCGGGTGTGCTCCTGACCGGCGATTGCGTTGATCTCTATAACCCGAAGGTGGTAAGGGCAGGCATGGGCGCTCACTTTCGGCTTCCCATCTACCATGATTTGTCCTGGGAGCGCATCGCACAATCGTTGGAGGAAATGAGCGTAGAGCTTGGTAGATTGTTCGCAACAGAGGCAGGAGCCACCCGGACTTACGATGAGGTTGATTGGACCCAACCTGCGGGGCTGGTAGTATCAAACGAAGCACATGGCCTCAGTATCGAAGCGCGGAAAGCAGCACAAGGTGGCCTGATAAGCATACCGATGAAGGGCGGCACCGAGTCGCTGAACGCGGCTATGGCTGCGACGATAGTGCTTTTTGAAGCCGCACGCCAACGGCGGCGAACTGGTGGAGCATGATCGCACCTGGCACCGACATTCCGACGAACGGCAGGAATAGACCCAGCGTGTGGGTGCTGGCATCCGGACCTGCACCCGACCTTGAGTTTACGCTGGGCCATATACCCACGTCCGACATCGTGATCGCGGCAGATGGCGGGAGCGTGCTCGCCGAACACCTCGGGCTGACCCCCAGGCTCATTATCGGTGACGTGGATAGCAGCCCATCCGAACTGGTGGCGCGCTTCGAGCAAGCCGGTGCGCAGATACGGCGCTACGACCACAACACCAAGTGGGAAACGGACACGGAGCTTGCGCTGTTGGCAGCGCTCGAATGGCAGCCTAGCTCGATCTACATTTTAGGGGCCATTGGAGGTAGGCTTGATCATGCGCTTGCCAATGTGCTCCTACTCACCAATCCGCGATTTGCACCACTCGATATTCGCATCGTTGATGGCAGGAATGAGCTAATGCTGGCCAAGCCGGGCCGGTGGAATGACATTCCAGGGAAGGTGGAAAGCACAGTCAGCCTGTTGCCAATCGGAGAGGCCGCGACCGGCGTTCGCACACGCGGCCTCCACTGGCCCCTGGATGGGGAAACGCTTCCGGTTGGGCAGGGTCGGGGCGTCAGCAACCTGATCGATGACCAGGGAAGCGCTGCGGTCTTCTACGAAGGCGGCGCGTTGCTGGTGGCCGTTGTGCATGCGTAATACACGACTTTCTCCTAATGCCTACTGTTGGGGCAGGTAGTCGTTGGTGAACATTTCATCGAACTTCAGGTCGGCAGGTGTGATCACCTTCCCATCGGTTGACTTCAGAAGGCCCGTGTTGGCGAGATAGGTTGGGAAGTCCGTCCACTTCTGCAGGCTCTGGAGGCCCCATCGCGGCTGATCGGCCTTGTAATAAGGAGCTAGGTATTCCTGGCTCTTGCGTGGCAGGTCTGGGCTCGAGAATGTGCCGGATGGTGCAGCTTTGATCAGGAGGTCGGCGGCATCATCGGGGTTAGTCACACCGTATTCATAGCCGCGCGCGGTAGCCTCAAGGAAGCGCTTGGGCACATCACCGTGATCTTTCAAAAATGTCTCGCTGGCGATAATCACCGGCGTGTAATAGTCGGGCACCCCGTAGTCCTTCACCAGGAAGGTATTTAGCTCGACCCCGTCGAGCTGTGCCTGAATTCCTTCCCAGCCCATATATATCCAGACGAAATCGGCCTGGTTCGCTACCACAGCATCCAATCCGTACAGGTTAGCCGTGATGTTCCGGAAAGACGGATCGGTCACACCGTCGTGCTCCATCATAGTCTTGAGGATTGGCTCTTCATATGGAGTGCCGAAGCCAGCATATCTCTTGCCGTTCAGCTTCGCCATCGTATCTAGACCGGAGCTTTTGAGGGAGGCCAGCGCGGAGGTATTGGTCTGTAGGATCGCGGCTACAGACTTCACCGAGAGATTATCTACCCGGTCCAGCACCACCGACTCGGCAAAACTCACACCGAGGTCAGCCTGCCCTGTAGCAACCAGCGTATCGGGCGTATTGGCGTCAGAATATGGGAGGAATTGCACGTCCAGGTTGGCGTCGCGATACCATCCCTGTTGCTGCGCCACGTAGATACCCGTGTGGTTGGTGTTGGGAGTCCAGTCGAGAGCGAAGCGCACCCTGTCAGGCGTGCTACTCTGGGGAGTGGGCGTTGCGCCGCTGCCGCTATCGCACGCCGTGAGCACAAAGCTCGCTAGGAGAATGCCGGTTATTATGCCTGGGAGACTTTTCATGATAATGTTCCTCTAGGGTAGTTTTCGTACGAGCCGCTATGCAGCCTGCTCGATATTTCTTTCTCCATTTCTGAAGTGCCAGGGGATGACAACGCGCTCCAGCAACGAGGTCAGCAGGAAGAAGGTCACGCTCAGGGCTGAGATAACCAGGATCGCGGCGAAAACGGTGGGCACATCAAACGCGTGCTGCTTGCGCTGCATGTAGATGCCCAACCCCCACTCAGAGCCTACGTACTCGCCCCAGATCGCCCCGGTCACGCTGTAGGTAATGGCGATTTTGATGCCCGAAAAGAGGGAAGGGAGAGCGCCTGGGAAACGCACCTGCCTGAAGATGGTCCATGTACTGGCCCCAAATGTCCTGAATAGCCTGATCAATTCAGGATCGGTGGCGCTGAACCCGTCGGCCCCGGCCACCACAATAGGGAAGAAGCATACTATCCCCACAATGAGCACTTTGGGAAGTATGCCGAACCCGAACCACAGCACCATGAGGGGCGCGAGAGCCAGCAGCGGGATGGTCTGGGAGACCACCAGCAGAGGATAGATGGCACGGCGCAACAAGGGGCTTACGTCGATGATTATCGCGAAGCCGAGTCCGACGAGGAGCGCCAGGGCGAATCCGATGGCGGTTTCGATAATGGTTTGCCATGTATTAGGCGCTATATCGGCGGAATTATCTATCAGCGCAGCAAGGATGGCCGTTGGGGCGGGCAGCAGGCGAGCGCCGCCTGGTACAGCCCCTAGCACCAGGCGCGAATAGGCTTCCCACACTGCAACGATCAAGACGAGGGCAAGAGCAGGAGGCAAGAGGGCGCCCGCCGTTCGCCTGCCGGTCAGGATCGGGTTCATAGCGTCCTGCCCACCCTTTCGGTGCTGTCTAGGCCGCCGCTTGATTTGAGAATATTGAGAAGGCGCTGTCGATAACCCGAGAACCGTTCGTCGCTCAGACTGGCGAGGGAGCGTGGACGCTCGATTTCGATGTTCACCCGCGCCACCACATGGCCGGGCCTGGGCGATAGAACATACACGGTATCAGACAATAGGATCGCCTCGTCAACATCGTGCGTTACAAGAATGAAGGTACTACCCATGCGGGCCGAAGCCGCAATCAACCATTCGTGCATCCCCGCTCGCGTAAGAGCGTCGAGGGCACCGAAAGGCTCATCCATGAGCATCAGGCCGCGCTCAAGGATTGCGGAGCGTATGAAGGATACGCGCTGGCGCATGCCTCCTGATAGTTGTGAAGGATAGCTATTCGCGAAGCCCTCAAGCCCAAGCTCTCGAAACAGAGGCAGCACACGCTCACGCGCTTGTGGCTTGGAAACGCCCTCCACCTCAAGGCCCACCGCTGCGTTGTCCAGCGCGCTACGCCAGGGGAGAAGAAGATCGCGCTGGGGCATGTAACCCACTGCTGATTTTGGATTTCGGATTTTGGATTTTGGATTAGGCACGAGATCAGCCGTTGCAACGGGCGACCTATAAGGCGTCAGTGTTACAGTTCCACTGTCGGTAACATCCAAGCCTGCCAGGATCCCCAGAAGAGTGCTCTTTCCTGAGCCTGACGGCCCGAGGATGCTGGTGAAACTGCCCGCAGGCACATAGAGATCGAGGTCGCGGATGGCCTGGACGCGACCGCCGCCTTCGCGCCGGAACGACTTGCTCACGCCGCGCACCTGCACCTCAATTGGCACTATCTTATTTGCTATCTGGACTGTCATACAATTGGCCGCACAACAAAAAGAGCGTCATGAGTGATGTACCCCGGCGCTCTGAAGCTACTGTGCGATGGCTTCCTTCGCCGGCATTACCCGGATCAGGTTCAAGCGGTCGACGGCGGGTCTGGCCGTCCTCTCAGCCTGTGTCCACAGGCCCCCGCGCTCTCCATATTGAATTGTGATCCTCCCTGATATCGTACCAGATAAAGGCTTACCGTGCAAGATTCACGCGCACGATGCTCATGCTCGGCGACCGAATTCCCGCTCTAATTGGAGTGTTGAGAGATGAAGCATGGTTGGTCTGCCGTGCGCACAAGCCCTGGGGTGCTGGCATAACTCAAGTCGTCCGAGCAGAGCACGCATCTCGTCGATCGAAAGGGTTTGCCCGGCCCGCACTGCACTATGGCAGGCCAGAGTGATCGCCATCTCCTCACGCCACCGCTCAGGGCGACTGCCGTGCATTACCGTGTCGAGAATCTCAAGGAGGTCGCGCCCGATATCACGCTTCAACTCGGCGTAGATGGCGGGTACGGCCCGCACCAGCACAGTGCCGTCTCCGAACGGCTCGAGTGCGAATCCCAGTTCGGCCATTAAAGGTATGATTCCCTCGACCTCAGCATACTGGGCGGCGCTGAATTGCAGTGGCACAGGTTGAAGTAATGGCTGGATCGGGAGGTCGCCATTCGCCAGTTGAGCGCCCATCCGCTCGTATAGCACGCGCTCATGGGCGGCATGTTGATCGACCAGGAAGAGGCCGTCCGGGCCTTCAGCGATGATATAGGTGTTGCCAACCTGCCCTACCACTCGCAGTGGAGGTAGGTTGCGCGGCGGAGGTGGAGGCAGAGGCTCTACGGCATCATTGTCGAACGCCTGATGCGTGCTACCAACGCCCATACGCCATAGCTCGCTCTGCAAAGGCCCTGCCGGGGTCTCCCCATTGATACCTGAAGCGGTAGGCTCTAGGCCGAAGGTGGGCCCAAACTCCAACTCGATGCCGCCCTCATTCGACGGCAAGGCCCACCCTTCAGAGCCACGCGATCCATAGACAGGCGGCGTAACATGAGCCGTAAGAGCCGAACGCACCGCGCGCTGCACGGCGCTGAACATGGCGCGTTCGTCGCGGAATTTGACTTCGGCCTTGGCAGGGTGAACATTCACATCCACCAGCGTAGGGTCAACCAGCACATTGATTATGCAGAGCGGACGCCTGCCAACCATCAAAAGGGTATGATAGGCTTCTTCGACAGCGTAGATCAACATACGGCTCTGGACAGAGCGGCCATTCACAAAAAAGTGCATCGCCTGTCTGTTGGAGCGCGACATCAACGGAGGCGCGACATAACCATAGACGCGCACCCCCTCGCTTGAGATCGCTTCCCAATCCTCATCCTCGTCAGGTTCCAGTCCTACGGGGAGGAGGGCGCGTGCCACTTCGGGGCCGTACACGCTCATGGCTGCCGCGCGTAGGTCGCTATTACCGGGGGATTGGAATGTGAGCCGTCCCTCGTTGGTGAGACTGAAAGTCACGGCGGGGTGAGCAAGTGCGTAGCTTTGCACCAGCGCAGATATGTGCGCACCTTCTGCCTGTGCGCTCTTGAGGAACTTGAGGCGCGCGGGTAGATTGTAAAATAGCTCGCGCACAGTGACGATCGTGCCCGGCGGCGAGCCACGCGGTCCATCGGAAACCGGGCGGCCACCCTCCAGCGCCAATTCGTAGCCCACCTGCTCGCCCGTTGGCCTGCTAACGAATGAAAGGCGGCTAACAGCGGCAATGCTGTACAGGGCCTCGCCCCGGAAACCGAGCGTGCGCACAGTCCACAGGTCGTCGGCGGTCTTGATTTTGCTCGTAGCGTGGCGCAAGAAGGCGCGAGGCATATCATCACGCGTGACGCCGAAACCATCGTCAATGATCCGGATGAGGTCGCGCCCACCGCCCCTGATCTCGACGCGCACATGGCGAGCACCTGCGTCGATGGCGTTGTCAAGCAGCTCGCGCACCACCGATGCGGGACGCTCCACCACTTCCCCTGCGGCGATCTTGGATGCTACCTCGTCGGGAAGGACATTTATTCTCCTGGGTCCGGTTACTCCTGTTGACATTGGTGGTTCTTACTGAGTGCTCTGTACTGCTTACTGCGTATTGCATATTCCTTATCGTTCAGGTATTTGCCAGGTGCTTGCGCGTGGTGAGGGCCTCTGACAGGTGCATGAAGTGATGGCCTGTAGCTGGCATATTGAACAGGAAGCGCTTGGTTTTGCCCTGCCAGAAGCGGGCCACGCGGTACGCTTCCTCCACCAGGGCACCTGATTCGATGAGAGTTGCTATATGCACGTCATCAACAATCAGGTCAAGTTGATCCAGGGTGATCGCACTCGCGATCTGGCGCGTGCGCACACCCACCGCCCGGCGGTACGCGAATAGGGCCGGAATATCCACCTTCCGGCTGATGTCAGATACTTCATCGTCGGACATCGAGGTGCCTACATCGCTCCGGGTGAGGTTCAGGCGGGTAATCCACTCTTGGTCTAATACCTGCCGCCCCTCGGCTACAAGGATATTGATCGCCGCGTCTTCAATGCGGGCGGTATGCCAGAGCAACCACGCGATTGAGTTCATCCCCGGACGTGGGCATGTGCGCAACTGCTCTTCGGTAAGGCCCTTCACGATCTGGTCGGCAAGGTACCACTCGCCCTGGCCTTCGCTAACCTCGGCGGTGTGGACTATTGAATGTTGGTTGAGGAAGGTGTCCATAGTTCGTATTGCATACAGCTTGCCTTCATTCACTCGCCACTCGCCACTCGCCACTCGTCAACAAACAGGCTGCATAGCTCGAATTTTACCACGTCCACCAACCCCAGGTCAGTCAGCTTTAGCTCAGGGATTACGGGCAGAGCCAGGAAGGCCATCTGCATATAGGGGTTGGCGAGCGGACAGCCTAGCTCGCGGGCAGCGGCGAGGAGTTTCAGCAAGCCCTCGCGCACAACCGCATGAGGCTTGTCGGACATGAGGCCAGCTACCGGCAGAGGCAGTTGGGCCAGCACCGTGCCATCCATCACAGCCGCGATACCCCCTTGCATATCGTTTACTGTACGAGCCGCTAGCATCATATCGGCATCGTTGGTGCCAACAACCACCACATTGTGCGAGTCGTGAGCGATGCTCGAAGCAAGCGCACCTTTCTTGAGGCCCATGCCCGTGACGAGCGCAACCCCAACATGGCATGTGCCGCTGTGCCGCTCCACCACCGCGATCTTGAGAAGGTCGCGTCTTACATCTGCTATCACGCGGCCCTCTTCGACCTTCGGCTCAGTCACTTCCGCTTTAGTGACGATTTGCTCAGGCAATACGCGGATTACTCTGGCTTGCTTGCCTCCGGCAACGATCTCAAATGAGCGTTCTGTGACAAAGCTGGCGGTCATATTGTTGGGCGGAGGCTGGACACGATTGCGCACAGGCGAGAGGGTTTGCCCATCTAGTGCGACCAGTTTTCCCGCCGCAAAGGTGCGGGTTGGCCTGATATTCTTCAGGTCGCGGAAAGTCACTATGTCGGCGTGATAGCCCGGCGCGATTGCGCCCAGATCGTTGAGTCCGTAGTGGCGGGCAGTGTTGATGCTCGCCATCTGCAAAGCCAGTATCGGATCGAGGCCCTGGGCCACCGCCTTGCGAATGTTGTGGTCTATGTGGCCCTGTGTTTCCAGGTCGTCCGGCTGCTTGTCGTCGGTGGCCCATGAGCAGAAGCGGGCAGTACGCTCATTGACGATGGGCAAAATCGCATCCAGGTTCTTGGCGGTGGACCCTTCGCGGATGAGCACCTGCACACCAGCGCGCAGTTTATCAAGCGTCTCGGCGGCAGCCACGCTCTCGTGGTCTGACGACACGCCCGCCGCCGCGTATGCCTGCAAAGTCAGCCCGCGCACCAAGGGCGCGTGCCCGTCAACCCTTATTCTATTTGTGTGCCCCAGGAGGGCTTTGGCAGCCATATCGTCGGAGGCTGACACCACGCCAGGGTAATTCATCATCTCAGCGATACCGAGCACGCGCGGCTCGTCCAACAGGGTCGCCAGGTCATCGGCGCTCAGGCGTGCCCCTGAGGTCTCCATATGGGTGGCAGGCACACACGACGATAGCATCACGAACACGTGCAGAGGCAATCCCTCGCTTGCACGCAGCATAAACCTGATGCCATCCAGGCCATGCACATTGGCGATCTCATGTGGGTCGCTGACAACGGCTATGGTGCCATGTGGCAGCACTGCGTTAGCATATTCGGCAGGGAGCATGAGGCTGCTCTCGATGTGCACATGGGCATCTATGAAGCCCGGTGCGACAAAATCACCCCCCACGTCCATCGTCTCACGGGCGCTATAGACACCAGGCTGCTCTGAAACCCCGGCGATCCGGCCACCCTGGATCGCAATCTCCGCAGGGTAAATCTCGCGGGTGAGGACATTCACTAGTTGGCAGCCTGTGAGGAGCAGGTCTGCCGGTGCATCGCCGCGCGCCACCGCCAGCAGCGCGCGCATCTCGGCATCGCTCGCCACGAAGCTCCTGACGCTCACGGCCCATCTCCTCCCTGGGCTATACTCGTTATGCCCGCACGCTCCAAATCCGCCATCGGGAAGGACATCTCGTTGGTCTGGGTGAAACCGAGTCGCTCATAGAGCGTCCTGCCCATCTCCGATGCGTGCAGCACCAGGCTGGATACTCCATGCTCTCAATTCCACCCCATAATTGCGCGCATCACCATCTCTCCAAGGCCCATGCGCCTCCATGCCTTCTCCGTGTAGACGTTCACGATCAGACCCTGTGGCCCAGGTTTCAGAAGATACCCATCGGTCGTTGGCCTGGGCAGAATGCGCCTAAACTGCACCCCTCCTCCTGCTACTACCATGCCGGGATCGGAGGCGGGAGTAACTACCCACGCTACGCACTCGCCCGAAGGGATCGCCTCCCGGTAATAGGCTGCGGATGACTCCGCCAGGAGTGGATAGGCATCCTCGCGCAACTGGCCCATATCCCGGAACATCTCGCACCTGTGCCGCACGAGGGCCGGTATATTCTCTACAGTCGCGGGGCGGATGTTGAACTGGGCAGGGCGTCCCATGTCTACTCGATAGATAGAATATTCGCGAGGCTGTCCATATCGCGGGCGGGGCCGACAAGCGACAGATGCAGTTTATCCGTGCTAAATAATTGGCCCGCCAGGGTCTGTACCTCTTCCGCCGTGACCGCTTCGATCTTGTCCAGAACCTCGTCCATTGGCTCGATATGGCCGAGCATCAATTCCTGCCAGCCTCCCCAGTGAGCCACGTAGGTGCTTCGCTCCAGGCTCAGGAGGGTATTGCCTTTGATGTATTCCTTCACCTTGCGCAGCTCGGTGCCTGAAACAGGTTCGTGTTTGATCCGGGCTAGCTCATCCATTATAGCCTGCAACGTTTCATCAACGCGCTCGTTATCCACAGCGGCATGCACACCGAATGCGCCTACATCATGGTATGTCTTTACGAAGCTGGACACGGCGTAGGCCAGGCCTCTGTTCTCCCTGATCTCGATGAAGAGGCGCGACGACATTCCCGCCCCAAGCAGAGCATCCAGCACATCTTGTGCGTAGCGCCCTGGGTGAGTATAGGGCAGCGCTGGCACGCCCACCAACAGGTTGGCTTGCTCGGTGCGCTTCTTGTAATGCGTAAGCCTGGGGCCGCGCTCGACCGTTGGGCTAACGTTTTCCTGATAGATACCATTCCCCGAGCGTGGCATATCGGCCCAAAGTTGAGAGATAGCTTCCACAACATCATCGTGGCTGACGTTGCCAGCCACGCTCACCACAAGCGCGTCAGGGCGGTAATAATGCTCAACGTGCGCCAAAAGATTGTCCCTGGTGATACGCTTCACGCTCGCCTTGGTGCCGGCCACATCTTTTCCGAGCGCGTGGCCGGGCCACAGCAAAGCGTCAAACTCAAGGTCGGCGATATCTGAGGGCGAATCGAAAGTTGAGTCGATCTCTTCCAGGATCACATCTCGCTCTTTGGCGATTTCTTCGGGCCTGTACTCGGAACCGCGCAGCATGTCGGTTAGCACGTCCAGGGCCGTATCCAGGTAGCTGCACGGCACAAGGGCACGATAGTTGGTATGCTCATGGTCGGTAGCCGCATTGAGGTTGCCCCCCACCCCCTCTATATCCTCCGAAATCTGGGCCGGGTTGGGGCGCTTATACGTGCCTTTGAAGACCATGTGCTCGATGAAGTGGCTAACTCCCGCCACCTTGGGGTTTTCATGGCGCGCCCCAACTCGCAGGTAAAGCTGCACCGCCGCCGAACGCGTATGGGGCATGCTCGCCGTAACGACCCTCAAACCGTTGGCGAGGGTAGTCTTCTCATAAACTGTTTCTGTCTTATATGCCAGCTCTGTCTTCATTTTGCTCAAAGTAGGTATTCCAGTATCAATTGTAGCGCCCGTCGAGCCGATTGCTCTCGATTCTCCTGGCGGTCGCCTTGCCATATATGTTGCTCAACCCTCTCAGACTGTGGGCCTGCGAGAGCGATGTAGGTCAGGCCGACGGGCTTGGCGGCGGTGCCGCCAACCGGCCCTGCCACGCCCGTTACCGAAACGGCGAGATCGGATCCAACCAGCGAGCGCGCCCCCTTCGACATTGCGGCGGCGCACTCGGCGCTAACTGCCCCATACTCTCGGATGAGGTTAGCCGGTACGCCAAGCACTCGCTCCTTTACGCTATTATCGTAAGAGATCACGCCGCCCAGGAAGTAGGCCGACGATCCGGGCACGGCGGTGATCCATTCACCGACCATGCCGCCCGTGCACAATTCGGCTACGGCGAGACGCAATCCTGCTTGCGTCAAAGCCTTGCCCACTTGAACCGCCAGGGCATAATCGTTCTCGTACATCGTCCGCTAGAAGTCCCCAAAAGAGGGTAGTTCTATCAGTATACCACAGCCTTTTGATCTTCGTGGTATGTGGTGGGATAATTCACAGGGCGGATGCAAAGAGTTGTAGGGGCGAGGCATGCCTCGCCCCTACAACGGATTTATCCTTCCAACCACATATTGACTTTGAATCCGCCCTGGGATCATTCAGGACCATCAACAGCCTAGAAGGACCCATTAACCCATGAACACACTCCATTATGACCTCGCCTTACTCATAGGCAAAGAGAGCAGCGCCGAACAAGTACACCTGCTCCTGGCGGATGCACGCGACTTCTTGCGCGCATTGGGAGAAGCGGATTTCACCCGGCATAACCTGGATCAAGGGCTGCGCGCCGTTGCAGGCAAACGGGGGATCGATCCTGCCTGGCTATTTCGCCCGCTTCGCGTCGCCCTCCAGGGCAACATGGGGCAACCCGACCTCTACGAAACAATGCTGGCACTTAGGCGGGACCGCACCCTGAAGCTGGTAGAGGAGGCAATAAGATCTCTGGGCAGCATGGCAAATACAACATAGTCAAGAACAAAGCGAGCGAGCAGCCAGGCTGCTCGCTCGCTTTGTTCTTGACTATGTGTAAGACGTTATTGAATGCCCTATGCCTCCGTATGTGCCAGAGGCGATTCGCTCCTGCTCTCGAGAGAAAGCATCTTCGACAAGATGCGCTGAAGTGCCATAGCGTGGCTGCACGTTCCGTACACAGCATAGGTGCTGCAATTGCATATCCAGTGATTTTCGTTGAGTGTAAGTTGATAGTCGCTGTGCTCGCCCCTGAAATTGGCTTGCAGGTTCAAGATGGTCACGCGTTCCGGTTCGTGCTCATACCGCTGGGCCTTCTCTATCTTGCCGATCATGCTTGAGTTCATTGAGGAACCTCCGATCTTGAATTGAGAAAGAATATTGTCCGATACGGCAACCCCTTTGCGCCGGGGCTACCATTGCCCACTGTTTCGTGCAGCCTATAGAACACAAACACCGGCAAGAGTTCATGCTCTCAGCCGGTGTTCTAGTCTTCACGCAGGGGCACCTCGCGAACTGTTCGCAATGCCCCTGAAGAATTCCTGTCCATAAGCGGTTCCCTCCGTATCCGGAGTTTCGATAGGCTAATTATACTCCTACTACCAGGTCGAGTCAACATCTTTTCCCCATAATTAACCCGCAGTTAGCCCCAATGGGCTAACCCCACGGCGAGTTGCGCCCAGATGCGAAGACCGCTTGTGATATAATTAGTGACAGCATGAATGCTTGGTTTTGTAGGCATAAATTCAAGCTTAGAAAAAGAATATCACGCCGCAGTGCCCGCGTCCTGGTGTGTCTGGTTGCCCTCTGGATATCAGTGGCGGGCCTCCTATTGTGGCGAATGCCATCGCCTGCGCACGCCGCTGTACCGGTCAATATGCTGTACGGATCCGCCCCCGACACGCCCGACAGCCAGCTACAGGCGATCATTGAGGACGTAATAAAGGACCACTCAGGGACCTGGGGGGTGGCGGTCAAAAAGCTCGATACCGGGCAGTATGCTGCGGTAAATGGGGACGTGCAGCAGGTATCCGCATCTCTCTATAAGCTGTGGGTGCTGTCGGAGCTTTATCACCAGGTCAGCTCCAGAAAGGTCGACCTCGACGACACCGGCACCGTCACCAATGCCGACGCCTCCGAGGATTCCTTTTACGGCGATTTGCGTATCTACCCCGGCACCGTGCTAACCTTCCGTAGCGCAGCCCGCCAGATGGTGGTGGTTAGCGACAACACCGCCGCCCACTTTCTCGTGCGCAACCTGGGTGTGGACCGCGTCAATGCCTTCATGCAGGCTAACGGCCTCACGCACTCGTATCTTGCCTGGGACAACGGCGGTGACAACGTAACCACCCCCCTCGATGTGTTGCGCGAGCTTGAGATGATGGCGACCTCGCAGATGGTGGATGCCGCCTCCAGCCAGGCTATGATCAACACCATGCTCGACCAGCAGATCAACAACCGCCTGCCGCTGGGTGTCCCTTCTGAGGCGCGCATAGCCCACAAGACAGGCGACCTCGGCAATCTCCTGCATGATGTGGGGATCGTATATGGTCCCTCCGGGCCGTTCGTGATCGTGGCTATGTCAAGCCATCTATACTCGCTCCAGGACGCATTCCAGGCTATGCCTGAGCTTGCAAGTCGCGTGTACGCGTATTTCAATAACCAGGAGTCAAGCCCCGCCCGCTACTTTCCTGAGACAAAACAGACGGTGGGCCACGACTTCCTGAAAGTATGGAATGAGTACGGCGGCCTGGATATCTTTGGGTTTCCAATCGGGCCTGAGCACATCAAAAACGGCCTCCTTGTGCAAGATTTCGAGCGTGCCCGTATGGAGTTGCACCCGGAGTTGGCGGGATCGGGCGGCCCCGACCCGACAGTTGCGCTGGGGCTGGTGGGGCAGGAACGAGCCGCCCAACTTGGCCTGCAATGGCCCCGCGCGGACAACACGGGCGAGGGACTCTATTTCGACGCGACCGGGCAGGAGATCACGGGCGACTTTCTCTGGTACTGGCAAAACAGGGGAGGCGAGCGCATTTTCGGCTGGCCTATCTCCCCGGCGGCGGAGATGGTGAACCCGGCTGACGGCAAGAGCTACCTCACTCAGTGGTTCCAGCGAGCACGCATGGAATATCATCCTGAGATGCCTGAGGGCCAGCGCATCGTTTTGGGTGCTCTCGGCACGGAACTGGCATCCGATAGATAAGCTCGATCCTGGTGTAAAGCGCAACCATATCGCCTGCCCGACCGTTATACTTGCTAGGCAGGCATGCATCCTGCGAGGCTATGTCGTTCCCACCGATCGCGCTCGCCTATTGCCCGAACAGGAATCCCACCCATGACCCACGGAAGAAACCGCAAGAGTATCCTGTCTGCCCTTCTGTTAGCCTGCTCGGTGCTGGTATCGGTTGTAGTCACGAGCGAAGCCGCCGATAAGCCATCTGACCCGAATATCGCCCAGAGCACGACTCCACTGGCAACTGCCCAGAAGAGCCTGCAATCGAAATCCGCCGGTGAGGACCTCGAAGCTGACACAATCAAGTACGGATTCTTGATGGCACTGACCGGGAATAACTCCGCCGTTCGCACTATGGGCTTTACTTGGGTATCATACGGCGTCTTCTGGAGCGAAGAAGAACCTACGCAGGGGCAGTATAGCTGGCTCTCAGGCGCAAACAACGTAGATAACATAGCGGACGCGGCGCGCACCGCCAACGTAAACCTCCTTATCCGTATCAGCCGCACGCCCGATTGGGCGCGTGACCCTAATTGCGCGGGCAACGACACGTGCCCCCCTGCGGACGCCACCAACTTCGGCAGGTTCGCCGGCGTCCTGGCCGCCAGGGTGCGCTCTCGTTTGAGCGGCCAGCAGGTGGCGTACGAGATATGGAACGAACCCAACACGTCGGGCGAATGGGGCGGCCTGTGCCCCGATCCCGCCAGGTACACCGCTTTGTTGCGGGCCGCCTACCCTCGGATCAAAGCCAGTGACCCCTCGGCCACCGTCGCCGGAGGGGCGGTCACCACCGTGGCCGAGGTGCGTACAAACTGCCACGTAGACGATCTCAACTTCATCCAGGGGATGTACAACGCGGGCGCGGCCCCTTACTTCGACGTACTTTCCGACCATCCCTACGGTTTCATCACCGCCCCCGAGGCAGACCCTGTGACAAGTCCCAGCGGACTGGTGTTTCGAAGGGCCGAGCGCCACCGGGCGTACATGGTGGCAAACGGCGACGGCAGCAAGAAGATTTGGGCTACCGAGTTGGGCTGGGCCATCAACCCGGCCACCGAGGGCTATAGCTGCCCGGCGAGCGAAATTCAGTGGTACCAGATATACAACCAGCAGCAGCAGGCCGATTACCTTGTGAGGGCCTACCAGTGGGCGCGCTCGTATTGGCCCTGGATGGGTGCGATGTTCACCTGGAACTTCGACTTTGACGAGGCCCCCTGGTACTCGGAGTGCAATTCGTTCCGCTTCTACGCCGTGAAGAATCGCCTGGCGAAAAGCGCGCTCCAGAACCTGGTGCTACACCCGCCACCCACCTACACGCCCGTGCCCGTAAGCCCCACTCCTTCGGCTACTCCTATTGATGGCCCGCCTGTGATCACCGATGTGCGCTACAACGCGACCCATTTCACTAGGGACGGGGGGCCGCTGACCATTGACCTTGACGCACATGATAACGATACAACGCCGATTGATACCGCCCAGGTGCTGGTGACCTTCCCAACTACCGGCACGCAGCTATTAAGCATGACCCTCGCATCCGGCACCCAATATTCGGGTACATGGCATCTCGACTTCACTATACCATCTAATAACGGCCCGACCGTGCTCACTTACACTATGCAGCCATATGTTGTCGAGCAATTCCCGCCGCGCCGCACTACGATGGCCCCCAGCCAGCAGATCGTGCTGGCGAACACACGCTTCTGGGATGTGCCAACCGATTACTGGGCCTACAGCTATATCGAATCACTCGCGTCCGGGGGAGCTATCGGTGGCTACAGTGATGGCTCATTCAAGCCGGGCAATAACGCGACACGTGCCCAGTTGTCGAAGATAGTGGTGCTGGCGTTCGGGTTCCCGTTATTGAACCCGACAAACTCCAGCTTCCACGATGTGCCAGCCGGGTCTACTTTCTACCAGTATGTGGAGACCGCAGTCGCGCGAAGTCTCGTGAACGGTTATACCTGCGGAGGCGCTGGCGAGCCTTGCGTGCCGCCCGGCAACAAGCCCTACTTCCGCCCCAACGACCCCGTCACCAGGGCGCAGATCGCCAAGATCGTGGTGCTCGCAGGGGGCTGGAACCTCCTCAATCCTGCCGCGAGCACTTTCGAGGATGTGCCGCCAGGCTCGACTTTCTACCGGTATGTAGAGACCGCCTACACGCGGGGCATCCTCGCAGGCTACGAGTGCGGCAACCCTGAGCCATGCGTGTCCCCAGGCGACAAGCCCTATTTCCGACCCAACAGCAACGCCTCGCGTGCCCAGATCAGCAAGATGGTGTATCTCGCGGCCAACCCGTAAAGCGTAGCTGATAGGTCTGCTACCATATTTTGCCCATGAAGATCGCCTCTCTAGATCCTCCCAGGCTTGTGGATGTTGCGGCATATAGGCTAATCTACACTGTAAATGTGTACTTTGATATAACCGCTGATCCGGATTTTGTGAGGGTGGAGTGAAGGTAGTTATTCTTGCCTTCATATACTAAATGGCATTGGTAGGACAAAACGGGACAGGTCTTGAGGTGTACTTAAGTACAGTTTTTTAGTGTGCAAGGATTGGGAAGGGATAGAAGAGGCTGGGCACAAAATTGATGCGTGACCTTGCCCGCCATGCTCCTACTACGTTATAATATGCTGCCTCAGTGCGTGTTCTCTATTAAGGACCGGAGTATTCCACGCACCACAGACAAGCAAGGCGACGGAGCAGGAGGAGCATGGATACCGAGACCCCCAACGCACCGGATGAGGTCGAAAGCGGCGAGATTGAACAGCCCCAGGCCGATATTCCGCCCGAACCACAACCAACGGAAGCCGCGCCCGAAGCTCAAGCGCAACCACAAACCCAGCCCCCTCCCCAGAACCTGCCCCCGCCTACAGCCCTCATCATAGGCCAGTCGGGCGGGCCAACGGCAGCCATCAACTCCTCTCTGGTGGGCGTGATCCGCGAGGCACGCGCCCAGGGTGTGCGTCGCATCTATGGGATGAGGAACGGCATCCAGGGACTATTGCGCGGTGACCTGGTAGACCTGGGCAGCCTGCCCAACGACGTGCTCCCCGCCCTTCAGCAGACCCCCTCGGCGGCCCTCGGCTCGTGCCGCTACCACCTCACTGACGCCGATGTGCCCCAGGCCCTGGCCGTCCTTCGCGAACACGGCGTTCAGTGCATGGTCTATATAGGAGGCAACGACTCCGCCGACACTTCCCATCGGCTTGCGACGGCGGCAATGACTTCCGACTACGACCTGAGGGTGGTGGCGGTTCCCAAGACCATCGACAACGACCTGCCGGTGACCGACCACTGCCCCGGCTACGGCTCAGCCGCCCGATACGTCGCCATCTCTACCCTTGAAACTACCCTCGATACAAAGGCCATGCCCGACATCTATCCGGTAAAGATCCTGGAGACGATGGGCAGGCACGCGGGGTGGCTGACCGCTTCGGCGGCGCTGGCACGAGCCACCGGTTGGGAGACACCTCACCTGATCTATGTGCCAGAATGCCCCAAGGAAGTAGACGAAATCCTGGGCGACGTGACCCGTGTTTACCAGGACTACGGGCATGTGGTGATCGCGATGTCCGAGAACCTGCGCAGCCGCGATGGCAAGCCTTTCGCGCTGGCTGCCCTGGAAGCGCTGGGCGAGAATGTCGCATCTTCGGGCAATGGAACGCCGGGGCCTGATTTTGTCGATCCGTTCGGGCACCAGTATTACCGGGGCATCAGCGCAGCCTGGACTCTCAGCCAATTGATCACCAAGCGCCTGGACCTGCGCTCGCGTGTGGACCAGCCTGGCACTCTCCAGAGGATGTCACAGGCCCACCAGAGCGAGGTCGACCTGATCGAAGCGGAGGAATGCGGCAGGGCAGCGGTGCGCGCCGCATTGTCGGGCGAGACCGATTGCATGGTCATTCTTGAGCGCGCGGAAGCCCCGGTGTACAGGGCCACAATCGGCCTGGCTCCGCTCGACACAATCGCTAATATCGAGAAACACCTGCCGGCCGACTTCCTCAACCCGGCAGGCAATTTCGTCACTCAAATGTTCATAGACTATGCTCTTCCACTCATCGGAGGGCCATTACCACAGTATGTAGAACTGCAAGCGTGACCCAAGCCCGATATTCTTACTGAGCTTGACACGCACAAACCTCAATCAAAGGAGATTGATAACCACATGGAAATCAAGACAGTAGGTGTAGTAGGCGCTGGCACGATGGGCAATGGGATCGCCCAGGTATTCGCGACGGCAGGCTTCGCGGTGAAGCTGCGCGACGTTGGTGAAGCGCCCCTTGAGCGCGGGATCAGCAACATCCGCAAAAGCCTCGCCAAGTTCGTGGAGAAGGGTAAGATGACCCAGGACGAGAACGACGCAGCCCTGGGCCACATCACCACCACCACAGAGCTTTCGGACCTGTCCACCTGCGACCTCGTTGTAGAGGCGATCTTCGAGAATTACGAGATCAAAGCCGCGGTCTTCAAGGAATTGGACGGCATGCTTGGTCCCGACGCGATCCTTGCCTCCAACACATCCTCTATCGACATTACGCGCCTGGCGGCGGTCACAGGCAGGGCCGACCGAGTGATCGGTATGCACTTCTTCAACCCCGTACCCCTCATGCAGTTAGTCGAGATTATTCGTGGCTTGTCTACGAGCGACGAGACCTATGCAACGATCCGCGACCTGGCCCTGAAGCTGGGTAAGACGCCCGTGGAAGTGCGCGACTATCCCGGCTTCGTCTCCAACCGAGTGCTGATGCCGATGATAAACGAGGCGGTGTTCGCCCTGTATGAAGGTGTGGCCTCCAAAGAAGATATCGACACCGTCATGAAATTGGGCATGAACCACCCGATGGGGCCGCTCACCCTGGCCGACTTCATCGGCCTGGATGTGTGCCTGGATATTCTGAACGTGCTATATGACGGCTTCAAAGACCCCAAGTACCGGCCATGCCCTCTGCTGGTGAAGATGGTGCAAGCAGGTAAGCTGGGTCGCAAGTCGGGCGAAGGGTTCTATAAGTACTAGCCGGGGCAAAGCACTGAACGAGTAGCAGGTAGCGAGTAGCGAGTTTTCCTAGTTCTGACTACCGACTACCGACTACCGACTGCCGACTACCAGTAACTAGGAACTTGGAACTTGGAACGAGGTAATCAGATGGAATTCGCCTTAACAGAAGAACAAAGATTGATCCAGCAGACGGCCCGCGAATTCGCGGACGAGAAGCTGGCACCCCTGGCCGCCGAGTACGACCGGAGCGAAGAGTTCACGGCCCCGCAGGCCAAAATGCTGGCCGAGATGGGCTTCCTTGGCATGATGGTGCCCGAAGAATACGGCGGCGCGGGCCTGGACACCGTCTCCTATGTGCTCGCCATGGAGGAAGTCAGCCGGGCATGCGCTTCAAGCTCGGTGACTATGACCGTCCAGAACTCGCTCGTCAACTGGCCCATCCAGTATTACGGGAACGAAGAACAGAAGCGCAAATACCTGGTGCCCCTCGCACGGGGCGAGATCCTGGGGTGCTTTGGTCTCAGCGAACCCGCCGCAGGCTCGGACCCCGCTTCGATGGCGACCACCGCCATTGAGGACGGCGACAGCTACATCCTCAACGGCTCCAAGATATTCATCTCCAATGGAGGGGTATCGCAAATAGCCCTCGTGTGGACGCAAACCGACCGCGACCTCAAGCACAAAGGGATCACCTGCTTCATCGTCGATGCGGATGCTCCCGGCTTCGTCATAGGGGCTGAGGAGAAGAAGCTCGGCATCCGAGGCTCCAACACCACCGAGCTGCACTTTGAGAATTGCCGCGTGCCCAAAGCCAATATGCTTGGCAGCCTGGGCGAGGGGTTCAAGATCGCCATGCAAACGCTCGATGGGGGGCGGATCGGGATCGCGGCGCAAGCCGTCGGGATCGGGCAGGCTTGTGTTGATGCATCCGTCAAATATGCACATGAGAGGCAGGCGTTCGGCAAGCCGCTGGGAGACATTCAGGCGATCCAGTTCAAGATAGCAGATATGGCTATGGAGGTGCAGGCATCGCGCCTACTGACTTTGCACGCGGCCTGGACCAAAGACCAGGGGGTGCGCTTCTCCAAGGAAGCCGCGATGGCGAAATTGCACGCCTCTGAAGCCGCCACAAATGCCGCGCATATGGCGGTGCAGGTGCACGGCGGTTACGGCTACCTGCGCGACTTCCCGGTGGAGAGGCTCTACCGCGACGCTCGCATCACCGAGATCTACGAGGGCACCTCCGAGATACAACGTATCGTGATAAGCAGCATGGTGCTCAAGGAAGGCCAGCGGTAATGGCTAAATAACGGATAAAAGAAAGGACGGGTGTGCTCTTGCACCCGTCCTTTTGCCGCAGTCGTCGTGACTTACTTGTCGCGCTTCTGGTTCGCCTTGCGAACCTTGCTGAGAAGCCTGCTAACCTTGGCGTCCTTGGCGCGCTCGCGGTCAATGTCACGTGCGATCTGGTAAATTGCATACATATTGGAAAGCATCGCTTTGTCCCTCCTCCTCATTAGTCTTCAGCCGTCTCTTGTTATTCCTCACACTGCTATTGTAGCCGTGTACAGGCTTCGGCACATCGGAAATAGGAGGTAACAATCGGATAGACTATAGTCTCATTAACCGGGTGTAAAGGGTACACCTAACGATGCGAGAGAGCATACATCTATAGATGTATGTCTAAGTGACCCTGCAAACACGCGAAAATCGGGGTTTGAACCGGTGCTAAAAGAACTTGAGAGGAGGGGGAAAGTATTCGGAAAAAACTGCCGTTAAGTCCAGTATTTGAAACTACTTGCCGGTTGCTGCTGTTCTTATCGCGCTAATCAACTGCTTGTAAGGAACGCCTTTTTCCAAAAATAGATTGACACCTGCTCTTTGTGCTGCCGTTCTGTCTGCTTCCCCGTCGTGAATGCTGAGTGCCACCACCGAATTTGCCAGGTTACCTTCCTTGATCTCAGTCAGTGCATCAAAATCATCGCAGCAGTGCATATCCAGATCAACTAAAACAACATCGGGGCGCATTCGGTAGGCCATCTTGATCATTTCGCAATCGTCGGCGGCCTCGCCCACTACACTGATCTGCGGGTCCAATTCCAACATCGTCTTGAGGCAGGAGCGAAGGGTCGCATGATCGCCCGCAATAAGGACGCGCACCGCAGAAAGTTGAGGGGAAACGGTTGGGGAAACTACCGGGGAATTCTGAGGGGAGACGGAGGTAACAGAAGAAGCGCCTGATCTGGATTTAGTCTCGCCGCCTATCGATATACGTGGAAAGCGCTGTCGTCCAGCATATTCAGCAGGTGATATTTGGCGAGTATTCAGGGTCATCAGCATCCTCCGTAGGTATCTAGTCTGTTATGAACTTGTCCCCACTGATGCCGTAAAAACTTATACCAGGCCGGGGATAAATGTCATCCTTTTTATATATATCACAATTTATCGCCGTTGTCACTGGTATTTAGGCACTAATTTGCTTATATCCGCTGGTAGTATGTAAGATACATCGCAAGACCTAGAAATAATGTTCCAAAAATGTGGATTAATCCACAATTCGCTGCCGTAGTGCGTAAACGGCGGCTTGAGTCCGGTCTGACAGGTGCAACTTTTGGAGTATGTTGCTGACGTGGGTCTTGACGGTCTTTTCGCTCAGAACCAGCTCTTCCGATATATCTTTGTTGCTTTTGCCCTGCGCTATCAGCCTTAATACCTCAAGTTCTCGCTCGGTCAGGTCGTGTTTGGGGGCCGAGGGTTGGGGGTTGGCGAACTCTTGCATCACCTTGCGGGCGATCTCAGGGTCGAGCTGGGCTTCTCCCCTGTTGACGGTCCTGATGGCCGTCACAAGATCGCTGGGATCAACATCTTTCATCAGATAGCCCTGCGCGCCCGCCTTAATGGAAGCAAAGACCTTCTCATCCTCGCTGAAAGATGTGAGCACTATCACTCGCGTATTGGGAGAGAGGTTGCGAACGGCCCTGGTGGCCTCAACACCATCCATCACGGGCATGACAAGGTCCATAAGCACTATGTCGGGCAGCTTTTCGCCCACCAGTGCCAGCGCCTCGCGCCCATTAGCGGCTTCGCCAACCACCTCTATGTCCGGTTGCAATTGCAAGTAAGTCATAAGTCCCTGCCGCACGATAGCGTGGTCGTCCACTATGATCACGGTGATCTTGTCAGCATCTCCTGAATTCGCCATTGCTCCCTCCCAGAGAGTGATACGTGACCTGCTTCGTACTGCGTGCTGCGTATTTACTCGTCACTCGTCACTCGTCACTCGTAATCATCAGCCTCGTCTCACACGCACGGCACTTCAACTACCACCATCGTACCCTGGCCTGATGGGTTGGGGCCTATTTCGAACCTGCCGCCCAGTTGTTCTACTCGCTCCCTCATAGAGGTGAGACCAAGCGTGCCCGGCTTCACCAGGCCCGTCTCAATTCCCACACCGTTGTCCTTTATCTTCAGCATAACACATTCGTCCTGTGAGTTGAGATAGATGGCGGCTTCGGTAGCCTTGGCGTGCTTGACTATATTATTTAGGGCTTCCTGGGCCACTCGGAACAGGGCTTTTTCGATGTTCAGAGGGAGCCGTCCCTGCCCCTTCGTGTCCACGCGCACCACCAAACCATAGCGGTCGCTGATCATTTTGGCGTGCTTGGTGAGCACCGCTGCCAAACCCTCCTGCTCAAGATTAGCGGGCCGCAGCTCGAAGATCAGGGTGCGCATCTCCTTGAGAGCAGCGTTCGCCGTTTCGTACAGCAACCTGATCTGAGAGCGGGCTTTCTCCTGGTCGCTGTCGAAAAAGAGATTGGCTGCCTCTGCATTCAGCACCATGCTGAACAACGACTGTGATAGGCTGTCGTGCAACTCACGCGCAAGCCTGTTGCGCTCTTGCAAGATATCCTGCTCGCGAGACCTATCGTAGAGGCGAGCGTTCTCTATCGCGATAGCCGCCTGATTCGAGAAGGCCAGCACGGTCCTTCCGTCGTCCTCGTCATAATACTCAGGATCGCTCTTGTCGAGGGTCAGCGCACCGATTACTTCATCACGGAACATGAGGGGCACGCCAATCCAAGATCGCGTTGGATCGTCTCGGTTGCCTATGTAGCCCGGTTCTTCACGCACGTTGCTAAGCACCACCGGGGCCTGGCCTTCGAGGAGCCTCCTGGTTAGCTCGTTCTCATTGCGGTCGAAGCTGACGCCTATAATATCCTCACCTTCGGTAAATCCCTTGGCCGCAATCACGCGCAGGTGGTCCCCGAACAGGAGCATTATCGAGGACCGGTCGTATTGCACCACCTCGGCAAGCTGGTCGAGGATGAGGGCAAGCACGTTATCCAGGTCGAGCGACGAAGATATCAGGGCGCTTGAACGCACCAGCGCAGACACTTCGCGCACGCGCCGCTTCAGTTGCAGGCGCTGGCGCTCAAGCTCGGACACCTGCTCCTGCAATTGCGCGTTGAGAGCCAGCGAATAGAGCTTGCTGAACCGGATCACAAGCCAACGCAAGGCAGAATCGAGCGACCGCGCCATCTCCAGCGCGGCGCTGTCATCACCGTCCCAGCCCTGCTCGCGGCGGATGATTGGGAGCAACGCCTCGTCAAGAAGCAGATGCCCCTCGATCACCTCCGATATGTCGAATCCCTGCTCGGCTCTTTGCTCGCAAATCGTTTGCGAGTAAGCTATAAGCCCATCATAGTTCCCCGACCGGAACAGATCGGCCAGCGCGGTGATGCAACTGTTCGAGCAGCTCTGTAGCTCGGTGACGGGGCGCTCGCGGTAGTGGGAATCCTCCATCGAGTAGAGGAGCTTGACCCAGGCGGCGATCAATTCGTCCTTATAGGCTTCTAACAGGTCAGCCAGGCTTGGATTTTGGATCTTGGGCTTGGGATTTTGAATCTTGGCACGCGCTTTCTGCGCACCCTGATCGGTGTAAGGTTTTGTTTCTGTCGATTCTACTCTAGCCATGTATGTCCACCATAATAACCGAAAATCCGCAGCCTGTTATTCATAATCACTTCTTGCCTGGTACACCAGGCTCGGTCATAGCCACCGGATCGAGGATGCGGTCCAATTCCTCGGCGGTGAGGAAGCCGTTTGCCAGCACGATCTCGCGGATCGGCTTGCCGGTGCGCGAGTTCTCCTGGGCAACTTTGGCGGCGGCGCTGTACCCTATGTAAGCGTTGAGAGCGGTCGCCAGGCCGTTGCTGTTCTCCACATACCAGGCGCAACGCTCCTCGTTGGCCGTGATCCCTTCAATGCAGTACTCGGCCACGACCTCCATAGCGTTACGCAATATATCTATGCTCATCAGCATATCGAACGCCATTACCGGCATCATCACGTTCAATTCAAGCTGGCCTGCCTGCACAGCCATCGTGATAGTAGTGTCGTTGCCGATCACCTGGAAGCATGCCATGTTGAGCATCTCAAGCAAGACCGGGTTGACCTTGCCCGGCATGATCGAGGAGCCGGGTTGCACCGCTGGCAGACTGATCTCGGAGAGGCCGGTCTGCGGGCCGGACGACATCAAGCGCAGGTCGTTGGCAATGCGGGTCAATTCGAGCGCCAGCAGCTTGAGCGCGCCGTGGGCTTCGGCCATCGCATACTGCGACTCGGTCATCTCCACAAGGTGCTCGGCGGGTTTGAGGGGAAGGCCCGTTAGCTCGGAGAGCTTGGTGACCACCGCTTTCTGGTAGCGCGGATCGCTGTTGAGACCGGTGCCTGCCGCCGTCGCGCCGATGTTCAATTCAAGCAGGGCTTCAGCAGCGTGCCTGATCTTCTTGTTCATCTTGTCGAGGGTTCGACCGTATGCGGTGAACTCCTGCCCTAGCCTGATCGGAACAGCATCCTGCAAGTGGGTCCTACCAGACTTTACGATGTGGTCGAACTCCTTCCCTTTGGCCGCGAAAGCCTTTTGCAGGCGCTCCAGCGAAGGGTAAAGAAGCTGCAATTGCATCAGGGAGGCCAGTCGCATAGCGGTCGGGAAAACGTCGTTGGTCGATTGCGCCATATTTACGTGGTCGTTGGGGTGGATAGGCTTGTACTCGCCGCGCTTGCCGCCCAGGCTCTCGTTGGCTATGTTGGCAAGCACTTCGTTGGTGTTCATATTGTGCGAGGTGCCCGCGCCCGCCTGGATCGGGTCCACGCGCCACTGGTCAAGATACTCGCCGTTCAACACCCGCTCGGCGGCGGCTACGATGGCGCTTGCGCGCTCAGGGTCAAGCTGGCCCAGGTCGCGGTTCACCTCGGCTGCTGCGCGCTTGACGAGCACCGTGGCCCGCACAAGCGTAGGGTGGGGCCGCAGACCTGTGATCGGGAAGTTGCGAATGGCCCGCGAAGTCTGCGCGCCGTACAACGCATCCACCGGCACCTGCACGTCGCCCAGCGAGTTTTTTTCGATCCGATATGCGTCACTAGCCCCATTGGTAGTGTTTTCAGCCATGATGTAAGATTCCTCCGTGTTCGTAAATGCTCACACCCATTATAATCTCCCATATCTACCCCCACAAGGCGCGCTGCCCACATGACCACACTCATCGTAAAACTCCTGCTAACTCCTATCCTCATAGCCCTCGTATCCCTGGCGGGCAGGAGGTGGGGACCGGCGGCAAGTGGTCTCCTTGTGGGATTACCCCTAACTTCGGGGCCGGTGTCAGTGTTTCTTGCTCTCGAACAGGGCACGACCTTTGCGGCGCTGGCCGCCACCGGCACGCTGGTTGGCCTGGCTGGCGTATCGGTCTTCTGCCTTGCTTACTGCCTTACGGCACGCGGGCGCTCATGGGGGCGATCCACGCTGGTGGCGTTGGGGGCCTTTGTGCCGACAATGGCGCTGCTCGGCGTTTGGACCTACACGCTGCCCGTAGCCTTCGCGATGGCGTTTGCCTTCCTTCTCGGAACTTACCTGCTGATCCCCAACCTGAAAGAGACGCTAAACAAGTCCAAGCCACCCAAATGGGACCTCCCTGTTCGTATGTTGATCGCGACCGGACTGGTGTTGAGCTTAACCGAAGCCGCCTCTCTGCTGGGGCCGGAGTTGAGCGGGCTGCTCTCTCCACTGCCTGTCTTCTCGACAATCCTGGCCGTGTTTGCCCACCACACTCATGGGGCTGCCTCCGGCATCAGGGTGCTCAAAGGCCAGATCATAGGGTTGTTTGCGTTTGCCACCTTCTTCCTCATAGTCGGTAGTCTCCTTACCCAGCTAGAAATCCTGCTCACTTACACCATAGCCACAGCCGCCGCCCTGGTGATAAGCGCGTTCGCGCACCTCTATGTGCGCCGCGAAGGATCGCGCCGCTCGCTTCCAGTAGGGAAGTAGGGGCACCAAAGGTGGGCAATGTTGTCGCATAGACCCAAGAACGTGGCCCAAGTGCGGGCACTATGCTGGTGTTCTTTTGCGACAACATTGCCACTTCCTGAAAAGAGGCGAAGCCAACCGACTCTTCTGCCGCGTACCTCGTGCTATAATACGTCTGATGAGGGTCGTAGGCGTGCCCTGAAACTGACATAGCATCAAAAGCACAACAAAGATGAGCGACAAGATCATCCTGCTTGTAGACGACGAGCCGCATATACTTGAGCTTATCAAGCTCTACATGGCGAGCGAGCCGTACAACATCGAGACCGCCACCACCGGGCCGGAGGCGTTGAGCAAGTTCGCCTCACTTAGGCCCGATCTGATTGTGCTCGACCTCATGCTCCCGGAGATCGACGGCTGGGAGGTGTGCCGCAGGATCAGGCGCGAAAGCGAAGTGCCGATCATCATGCTCACGGCGCGCACCGACGACGTGGACAAGATCGTTGGCCTTGAACTTGGCGCGGACGACTACATGGGCAAGCCGTTCAACCCACGCGAACTGGCGGCCCGCATTAAGGCTGTACTGCGCCGCGCATCGGCCCCCGAACGCCCCCTCACCGCGGGCCGCCCTCCAATGACCTTTGGCAACACCACCATCGACCAGGATCGCCACGAAGTCACCATAAACGACGAGCAGATTGAGTTGCGCACCAAAGAATTCGAGCTATTGGTGGCTTTCGTTCAGCACAAGGGGCTTGTCCTGGAACGCGACAAGTTGCTCAACATAGTGTGGGGCTACGAATATTTCGGCGACACGCGCACAGTTGATGTGCACGTAGCCCATCTGCGCGACCGGTTGGCAGGCTCCAACATCAATATCCAGACGATAAGAGGCGTAGGTTACAAGGCGGTGCTGTCGGACGAAGAACGATAGACGGACGAAGGACGAAAGCGATTTTACAAGCATTTTACACTCACGCTACCCTCATCTAATCGCACCCTGCTAAGGTAGAATGATAACCGCACGATCGAACTTCACTAGCAATTCGTCACTCGTCACTCGTCACTCGTCACCCGTCACTCGTCGTCCGCCCAAAACAATGTTTCGCACTCTAAGGTCCAAGCTAACATTCTCTTACCTGGCGGTGGCGCTCCTTTGCCTGCTGCTTGCAATCGGAGGCACGCTGGCGCTGGCGCGTAACTACGCACAACGCGAGGGCTACAAAACGCTGGACGAGAAGTGGTCGCTGGCGATGCCCCTCATTAGAGTAGCAGCCAACAACGAGGCCCGCCGCGACACCGTCCTCACGCGGGCGATCCTGGGCACTGTTCAGGATGCCATACGAAACGCCAACGTGCGCGTGCTGCTGGTGGACCCCGCTACCCTCCAGGTGGTCGAGGACACGTCGACGCGCTACAACGCCACGGGCCAGCGCATCAATTTCGACGTGGACGATGCCGACCTTCAAGACCAACTGCTATCCAGCGACGGCGTGCAGGGGGTCTATCGCTTCGGTGGCGAGGTCGAGGCGCTCCAATATGTAGCCAGGCGCGTGCCCGCTGTGCGCATCGGCGCCGGTGCTCAGGCACAAAATGACCTGGGGGCGGCCATTTCCTACATAGTGGTGCTCGCCCAGCCTGTGCCACGACTATTTACCGGGCTGATCGGTGAGCTTCGCGATGCCCTGATCCCTTCAATAGTAGTGGCTCTGCTTGTGGCGCTCATTGTCGCCTATCTTCTCGCTAGATCGATCTCAAGGCCAGTGAGCAGGCTGGCGACCGCAGCCGCGGCCCTCGCGAAAGGCGATTACACCCAGCGAATTGAAGTGAACGGCCAGGACGAGTTGGCGACCCTCACAGGCCGGTTCAACGAAATGGCAGCCGAGGTGGGGCGCGCCCACCAGATGCAGCGTGATTTCATCGCGAACGTGTCGCACGACCTCAAAACACCTCTCACATCGATTCAGGGATTCTCTCAAGCCATGCTGGATGGCGCTATCCGGGATGAAGCGGGCTACCGGCAGGCGGCGGGCATCATCAACACCGAGGCCCACCGCATGACCCGATTGGTGGCCGAACTCCTCACCCTGGCGCGTCTTGAGTCCGGTCTCCACTCGCTTGAGATGCGCCCCGTCGATTTGGGCGAGGTGATCACGCAGCTTGCGCTAGCCATGCAACCGCAGGCCCGAGATGCAGGGGTCACTCTGTCGGCGCGCCTTCTCGTGCAGGATGCTATCGTGCTGGCCGACGTGGACAAGCTCAAGCAAGCGTTCGGCAACCTGGTAGATAATGCCCTCAAGCATACGCCGCCCGGAGGCAAAGTCACCCTGGAAATGAGCCGCATACCCGGTGGCGTGATGGTCAAGGTGGTGGACACCGGTAAGGGCATCCCGCCCGACGAGTTACCCCGCGTTATGGAGCGCTTCTACCAGATAGAGAAGGCGCGCACATCAAGCGGGTTGCCCAATGCCGACGAGCGCCGCATCGGCCTGGGCCTCGCTATAGCACGCGAGATTGTGAACGCGCACCGGGGCGGCATCACCATCGAAAGCGCGGTGGGCGTTGGAACGACGGTGCTGGTCAGCCTCCCCGCCGAGCCTGCCCACGCCGAACCCCAGGCAGGCCAAAAGAGGCCCACCCGCGTCCCCAACGGTAAAGAGCCTGCGGAACCTCTCCTCCCCAGCAGCCCCAGGTGAGAACCGGCTCGATCTCGCCAAAAGCTCCTATAGGAGCGAACGGTCGTAAGGAGCGAACGGTCGTAAGGAGCGAACGGTCGTACGCACACAAAGCAAGTAGTCCCAAAGGGACGCAAGAGAGTAGCCCAGGGCGTAAGCCCTGTGGTAAGGCAAGGAAAGTGCCAAAGCCCCGAGGGGCGTAAGAGGACGCACAAGACAACAACCCCAACCCCTTTGTGATCCCTTCGTGCTCTTTGCGCCTTAGTAGTTCAAAACACCAGGCTTCGCACATCTCACGCATAAAAAGTCATACCAATAGGTACTTGCATCCACAGAACAAGTGCGCTAAGATCCTACACAAGAAGTACTTTCAACCTCCCTGCCGCGCAGCAAGGAGGGCAAAAGGACAAGACTGGTGTCCCTGTGTATCTTTGCGTTAGTACCTTTACAAACCACATAAACCATCACTACTACCAGCACTTTACAAACCAAAGAGAATGGTGAGCCAAAAGCCGGTGGCTCTCTCAACACCACCCCCCACCCCTCCGGTCTCTCATCACCGGACCCTTACAGCAACCCGCAAGTAGCCCACAAGGCGAACACAAGGGAACCTCACAAGGGAAACAGCACGGAGCAGCGAAGCAGTGTGCATTCGTGTCGCACCCTCTAAAGGCAAGAGCAATCTTGTGCTAACTGCAAACACGAGCCCAGTTGCGCCATAGGGACATCCCTTCTATTCAGCAACAGCCACAACGAAACACAAAAAGGAAAGGGTGCACAAGCCCAAAAGCAAGTGCACCCCCTTTCCCATACCCATCAATCACCAAATCCAACAAGAAATCCGCAATTCCGAACTCTGCACTCCGCACAAGGCCTTCCATTGATCTTGTTTGCACTGGAAACTTGCGGCGGGCAAAGTTATAATTCTCAGGATGGGGAAACGAACGGACACCAATGCCTGAAATCGGCAACTGGCTCTTGCCTCTACTTGTGGTGGTCGTGCTGGCAGTTGCCACGCTCGTATTTGCGCGCTTCATCGGCCAATGGATTGACGCACAGGGCAACTCCGTCGTAGACAAACCACGTGAGACGCGCAAGCGGCGATCACAGGACACGGAGCACCGTTCGGAATAACAACCTCGGAGGAATCTATTGAACTGGACCGGAATCATATTCGGCCTCTTTTCTGCGCTTGTAATAGGCATGGGCTTCGTGTGGGTGATCAGGTTCGAGTACCTGGTTGGCGCGTACAGGTGGAAGTGGGTGGCAGCTGCCGGCCTCGCACTGGTGGCCGCGTCAATCTTCATGCCCAACTTTGCCCTCGCCGCCCTCCTGGGCATCGCGGGAGGCAGCATCACATGGGGCGCTATGGAACTACCTCACCAGGAGGAACGCGTGGACCACGGCCTCTTTCGTGCGCACCCCAGGCGCGCCGAGCGCCCTCACCTGGCACACAATGACAGCAATGCTCACGGCAACAAGCCAGGTCTCGGCAAATGGTGGAGCTTTTAGATGCTATTCGGCCTTGATCTACAAATAGCAGGACCCATCCTGGCGGGAGTGACCTTCCTGACCATCTGGTGGGGTCATGTGCTTGTGCGTATCGTCCACTACTATTTTGGCACGCGTCCAGCACCTATCCTGTTCGTGGTGGGGTTGCTACTCCTGTTCACAAGCACGCAGTTGGGCAGCGATCTTTTGTCGGCGGGGCTTGGCATAGTGGGCCTCACGCTACTGTGGGATGCCTTCGAGCTACATCGCCAGGAGGCGCGGGTGCGCCAGGGCCATGCGCCGCTCAACCCAAGAGTCCATCACGAGGCGGCGGGTATGCTCGCGTCAAGTCTTGCTACCGAGCATGTTGGTGAGAGCGAAGAAGGTGTATGCCTCTCCTGCGGCTCGACCGACACAACCCGCTTCCTGTGCAGGCACGGGCCTTACTGCAAGGTGCGACAGTGGGACCGCTACCAACCGCCCCAGCCCATCCCCATCGAGGAATGATCTGGTCCTAAGATAGAGAGAATGGGCGGTTTTGCCGCCCATTCTCTCTATCTTAGGACGTGTATTGGTTACTCGTCCTCTTTGGGGGGCACGGGCTTGGCGGTGCCTTCTATCACATGCTGTGCGGCTACCCCATCGCCGGTGCCGTTGGTCGAGGTTGCGGCTGAGTTATCCAGACCGGTCACGTGGCTGAGTAGGTCGGCTACCTTCACACCCGTCAGTGTCTCGAACAATTCGGGGATCTGGGCAACCATGCGGGCGATGTCGGCGGTAAGCTGGTTCGCACCCGCGCCTTTGCCGTCGTTGCTGCCGGTAGACACGATGGTGATCTTATCCACCTGGCTCAAAGGCTGGGCGATAGCGCGAGCCACTTCAGGCATGCCTGACAGGAGCTTATCGAGCACGGCTGCCTGGTTGTATTCGCGGAACGCGCCCGCACGCATATGCATAGCGTCGGCTTCCGCCTGGCCCTTGGCACGAATAACTTCTGCCTCTGCGAGACCACGCGACCTTTCGGCGTCGCCATCGCCGGCACCTTGCACCCTGGACGCTTCAGCCGCGCCCTGTGCTTCCAGTGAGCGGCGCTGCTTCTCGGCTTCGGCAAGGGTCTCTATCCGCTGGCGCTCGATCTCGGCAGGCTTGAGCACGGTAGCGATAAGCTCGCGCTCTCGGCGCTGGATCTCGGCGTCCTGCACCTTGATCTGCTCTTCGCGCTGGATGCGCTCGATGCGCACTGCCTCAGCAGCCACCTGCTGCTGCATGATGTTAGCCTGGATGTCGTACGTCTTGTCGGCGGTAGCCTGCTGCTTGCGTACTGAGGCCATGTAATCGGCCCGCTTTAGCTCAAGGTCGCGCTGGGCCTCGGCCTGCTTGGCAGCCGAAGCGGTCTCGGCCATCACTCGCTCCTGGTCGGCCTGCGCGCGTGCGATTGCCGACTCGCGCAACGCCTGGGCGCGCTTGATCTCGGTGTCGCGCTCGGCCTCCGCCGTGGCGATATCGGCCTGCCTCTTGATCGAAACGATATCAGGGCGACCCATGTTCACGATATAATCGTTCTTGTCGCGCACCTCTTTGATGGTGAACGACACAATCTCAAGACCCATCTTGTCCATATCGTCCGCGGATGTGGCACGCATCCGGTCGGCAACCATTTCGGGCTGCTTCACAATCTCCTCGACCGTAAGCTGGCCCACGATGCCGCGCAAGTGACCTTCCATCACGAGCCGGATGAAAGCTTCGCGCTGAAGGGCGTTCTTGGTAAGCAATTGCTCGGCAGCGGTGCGGATCGAGTTGGGATCGCTCTTGATCTTGATCTGGGCAACCGCCTCCACGTTGACCGCCACACCCTGCTTGGTGAAGAGGTCCTGGGTGGGAGCCACATCGAACGACATCAACTCAAGCGAGAGGAGCTTGGAATCCTGCAATACAGGGAGGACTACAGCGCCTCCGCCCTTGATCACCCTGGGCTGACCACCGGTGCCAAGACCGTAGATCACCAGCGCCTCGTTCGGGCCAACCTTGCGCACGAGGCTTACTATCCAGGCCAAACCCAGAAGGATCACTACAACCAAACCAATAATGATATACAGTTCCACCTCTATCGAACCTCCCTTTCAGTCAACAGCGCGTCAACGTCTTGCACATAAGCAAGACCGCGCTCGTACCTGATGATCACCACTTCTGCCCCTTTGGCGATGGCACTATCGTCAACACTGCGGGCGCCCGCAGTGAAGCGCGTGCCCTTCTTAGTATAGACGATCTCGCCCACACCGCCTGAGCGTATGGGGCTGACAACCCTGGCCGCCGTCCCCGGCAGGCGAAAGTCGCTATCCTCCAGGGGCTTGCTCATCATGGGCCACAGCACGCGGGCCAGCAAGACGAACATGATCGCGCCTCCCACTAACCCGCTTGCCACCGCCAGCAGAGCCGCCAGCCAGCCGTAAAGCCCCAGCGATTGGCGGAGCAGATAGCCGACCCCACCGAACCACGTAATCGTAGCCATGATGGTCGGCATATTAAGGAAGCCTGGGCCATCGTGGCCGGCATGGGCGGCATGCGCCAACTGATGGCCCCCTGCATCGGCATGAGCATCCCCGATTTCGATCTGGATATCGTGCCCACCAGGCAAGTCTATATGTATGTCGTGACCTCCCGCGTCCGCGCCGCCCCCAACCCAACCGAGTAGGAGGGACGCGACCGTGAAGATCAGTCCGAAAAGGAAGAACGACAGAAATAGATTCGCCAGCCAGTCAGAACCAAACATAGCGCACTCACGCTCCTTTCACTCAGTCCCAACCCACCGGCATGGTTCATTATTTATTTACGCAACAAGTCCAATAAAGTTGCATGGGGCAGATTCTGTTAGAACATGCCGGGGATATTCAGCCCGCCCGTTATTGCCCCCATTTTCTTTTGGGCCATGTCTTGAGCGTGTTCAAGTGCCTGGTTGAATGCGGTCATCAACATATCCTGAAGTGTTTCCACATCATCAGGATCTACGGCATCGGGGTCAACGGTCACCGCCATTACCTTGTGGTGACCGTTCATCTCGATGGTAACGGCTCCGCCGCCAGAGGTGGCCGTGACGGTCTCATTGGCGAGGTCCTCCTGAGCCTTGAGCATCTTCTTTTGCATATCCTGCAACTGGCGCATCATTCGATTGTCCATATGGGGTTATCTCCTTGTTGAGTGGATAGACGCTGGATGATGGACCGCAGACGATTTCTCTAAGTCCAGTCCTGTTGTCTATTCATCAGTCGTGTCGAATTTATCAACTCCAAATGTGTTCATAACCGCCCTGCCCCTGGGCGTTTCGTGCGGCGCGGGCGGCTTGCCTTTGGGATTGCGTGGGGCAGGCTTGCCGCCAACGTCCTCGCCACCCAAGTCGCTGTCATTTCCACCGCCGGAGCCGTTACCCTCCTGATCGAAAGTGATAGTCTCCACCAAACAGGGTCGTCCAAGGGTGCGAGAAAGAGCCTGCTCCAGCAGGCCGCGCTGCTGCTCGCCCCTGGCCCGCTGAGCGTGGATCGGATACCTGAAGCTGATCGTCACGGTCTTGCCCGACATGGCGAACGGGCGTACCTGCGCAGGATCGCGGAAGACCGCAGCCATCTGCTTGCTTCGGGCGTTGATCTGGTCTATCAGGTTGGGCCATAGCCTCTTGAGCTTGCTCAGGTCATCGCCGTCATCTTCAGGCTCGGAAGGTGCCTCGGCGTGTGCCACCTCTTCAGATTCAGAGGGCACATGGCCGTTAGCAGCAACCGTTGGCTCGGCCTCATCCGGCGCGGGCTTCTCCTGGGAAGCCACGATCTCCAGGTGGGGTTGGGCCGTTCCATTCAAATAGCCTCCCAACTCAACGTTTATGGGCGGTGGAGGACCGGAAGGTTGGGGCGCAGAGCCATTCCCGCCGCGCGCAGACTGCGAACCTCGCGAGGCGGCAGGGCGCTCAGGCGTGGGCTGCGCGGGCCTGGCACGCTCGGATGGGGGCACGCCGACCTGTTCGGCAGCCTGCGCGATCTCGGCGCTGTGATCTTTGGGCTGAAGCGCTACAGGAGGCAATATTGCTTCTACGAGGGCCATCTCCAGCGGTAACTGCCGGTATGATGTGGAGCGCAGTTCGCTATCGGCTGCGGCAAAGACCTTCGTCCAGCGCAGCAGGTCGGGCAAAGCAACCTTCGCGGCCTGCGCTTCCATGCGGCGCTTCATCTCCTCGGTCACGTCTAGCAGCGAGCCCTCCGAGGATTGGGCTGCACCTGATTTAATCAACATCAACTGGCGCAGGTGCTCGACGGTCTGGTGGTTGAACTGCCGCACATCGAGTCCCTCGTCTAGCACCGCATTGATCAGGCGCAAACCGGAAGGCAGGTCGGCGGCTACCAGGCAATCAACGAAATCGGCCACGCGCTCGGAGCCTGAGGCACCAAGCATGTCTTGAACTTCGGCAAGCCTGATCCCGCCCTCCGAGAAGACGCGCAACTGGTCGAGCAGGGAGAGGGCATCGCGCAACGACCCTGTGGCCTGCCTCGCCACCAATTCAAGGGCGGCATCCTCGACCTCTATCAATTCCTGGTCGCACACCCACCGGAGGCGATCTACCATCGCTTTGAGAGGCACCCTCCTGAAATCGAACCGCTGGCAGCGCGATGCCACGGTTGCGGGCACCTTGTGTACCTCGGTAGTCGCCAGGATGAAGGCGACATGGGGCGGCGGCTCCTCTAAAGTCTTGAGCAGGGCATTGAAAGCCGACACACTTAGCATGTGCACTTCATCAATGATATAGAACTTGGTGTTCCACACGGCGGGGGAGAACTGGGCGCGCTCGATCATCTCGCGGATGTTGTCCACGCCTGTGTTGGAGGCGGCATCGATCTCGATCAGGTCGGTGGCGATATCGCGCCCGGCGGCAATGCAGTTGGGGCACTCATTACAAGGTTTGTCGGGACCTTCAGAGAGGCAGTTGGCGGCCCGCGCCAGCAAGCGAGCGGCGCTTGTCTTGCCGACTCCGCGCGGCCCCGTGAAGAGGTAGGCATGGCCGATGCGCCCTGACGATATGGCGTTCTTGAGGGTCTTCACCACAGGCTCCTGACCCACGAGTTCGTCAAATGTCTGGGAGCGGTACTTTCTATAGAGGGATAGGGACATGGTCTATTGCTTACTTCGTATTGCGTATTGAGGGATAAAAAGACGGCACTCGGCGACAGCAGCCACCGCGAGGCTATTATACCATGCCAAAGTTGCCAGCACACGGCGGATTGACACCCTCTGGGGGCACTCATATAATCAACTTGCTAATGACTCCAACTCCATCAACTGTACACAAGACCAGCCCTGTCTCACCTAACGGCAAGGCGCATGTGGTCACATCCGGCGAAGCGT
Source organism: uncultured Chloroflexia bacterium (assembly GCA_963797095.1). Lineage (GTDB taxonomy): Bacteria > Chloroflexota > Chloroflexia > QHBQ01 > JADMIH01 > JADMIH01. The sequence goes on from CAWCNY010000004.1 coordinate 692,624, forward strand.
TCAGCCGTGCGGCATCGCTCTACGATGCGGACGAAGAGCAGAACGTGATGGCGCGGTGGGCGCGGAAACGCAGCCTTTCAGTGCTACTGAAGGCGTTTAAGCCAGGTGACCGGGTGCTGGAGATCGGTTGCGGCACGGGGATAGAGGCTCTGCAACTGGCGAGGCGCGGCATCAAAATAGTAGCCACCGATGCAGCGCCGGGGATGATTTCGACCCTCAGCGCAAAGTTGTCGGAAGGCGGCTCGGCCCACGAACTGGCAGAGATGATCGAGCCGGTGCTTGTGCCCGCACAAGATCTCGGCGATCTAGTAGTGCGTTACGGGGCAGGCGCGTTCGATGGCGCTTACTCAAGCATGGGGCCGTTGAACTGCATCCCGGACCTGCAACCTGTGGCCGGTGCGCTGGCTCGGCTTGTCAGACCGGGGGGGCGGGTGGTGCTAAGTCTGCTGAACCGCTATTGCCTGTGGGAAACCGCCTGGTATATGCGCGCGCTCCAGCCTGGGCTGGCCTTCAGGCGCTGGGGCGGGGAGGCTGAAGCCACTTCGCGCCCCGATTGGCAGGAGGAGAAGTTCACCTGCTACTATTGGAACAGAGGCACAATAGAGAGGGCTTTCCAACATGACTTCTGCGTTGTAAGGCGTGAAGGATTACCCTGGCTAATGCCACCGCTCTACCTTGACGGATTGATCAAGCGTGCGCCGCGACTTTTCCGGGTGCTATCTCGTCTCGACCGCCGCCTGGCTCACTTGTGGCCCGCATACGACATCGGGGATCACCTGCTAATCCAGCTCGAGCGAAAGGGCTAGATTACAGCCTGCGCCTGAGGCTCCACGTACCCGCGCCCTTCTTCCTCTTCTTGCTCTTCGCTGACAGCGCGCTCACCCTTGTTGAGCGGGCGCGTGGTGTAGTACTTTGCCTGGGGGTGGTGGGCCACCAGCGCCGCCGTTGACTGTTCCGGCACCAGCACGAACCCATCGGTCAGGCTGACGCCGATCTTGTCGGCGGGAAGCACCTGCAAGAGCTTCACCTGCTCGGATGGGTCGGGGCAGGCAGGATAACCCCAAGAGTAGCGCCTCCCCTGTCCTTCCGGCAAACCAAGCTCGCGCCTGACCATTTTGTGCGTCCATTCCGCCAGGGCTTCCGCAAGCGCCACGCTCAGGCCGTAAATATAGTAGCCCTCTGAGTAATTGCCGTCGCGCTGCATCTGCTCGAACGCTTCGGTGGCGCGGTCGCCCATGGTCACGACCTGCAAAGGCAGCACATCCAGCTTGCCCGATTCCAGCGAAGCATAGTAGTCGGCAAGGCACAAATGCTCTCGGTCGGGCTGGCGAGGGAACATGAAGGCGATCTTAGATTTTAGATCTCGGATTTTGGATTGATCGAAACTTCCATGGTCCGGATCGTATACCAGCAGATCGTTGCCTTGCGATTGGCACGGGAAGTAGCCGTAAATCACCTTGGGAGTAAGCAACTGCCTGGCCCGCATCTCGCGGCGCATGCGGTCGAGCCTGGGAAGTAACTCGTCCTCCACGGCGCGGTCGTACTCGGCCCCATGCAATTTGTGCGCGCCCCACGACAGCCTGAACAGCGATTTCAGGTCCAGGCAATCGAACACTTCATCTAGCGGGATATGTCGCTGGTCCAGGGTCTTGTAGCCCCAGAAAGGAGGTGTCGGGATCCGCACGTCCTGCGCGACATCGGAGCGGATGATCGGCGCAGCAGATTCGGTGCTGCTCTGCGTCGCGCCCTTGGCCTCGCGATCGTGAAGCAGGACCGCCTCTCGATGCTTGCGCTCGACAAACTTGATCCGCTCTTGTTCATCCGTAAGGGCTTCCATTGTATCGAGGCCCTCGAAGGCATCGCGGCAATAATAGACGCCCGGCGCGTAACGTTCGGCCACGGCATCATCCCCCACGAACCCGATGCGCGCTCCAAATGGCCTGTTGATCGCCGCACCGCCCACCAGCACAGGATATTCCAGCCCGCGCTTGTAAAGCTCTTGCACGCACAGAGGCATCTGCTTGGAGGTGCTGACGAGCAGCGCGCTCAGGCCGATGGCGGTAGCATCCACCTCCACGGCCTTGTCGATGATAACGTTCAACGGCACTTGCTTGCCAAGGTCGTACACGGTGTAGCCGTTATTGGTGAGGATCGTATTGACCAGGCTTTTGCCTATGTCATGTACGTCGCCGAACACCGTGGCAAGCACCACCTTGCCTTTGGTGTAGCCTTCCTTCTTCTCAAAATACTGCTCAAGGTGAGCTACAGCCTTCTTCATTACCTCCGCCGATTGGAGGACGAAGGGCAAAATGAGCTCGCCCGCCCCGAATTTGTCTCCTACTTCCTTCATGGCGGGTAGCAGCACATTGTTGAGCACCCATATGGCGTCATGCGCTTGCACCGACTCGTCCAGCAGGGCCTCGATCCCATCCTTCTTGCGGTGCAATATCTGGTAATGTATGCGCTGTTCGACGGTCATCCCGGCCAGTGCATCCTCTGTCGATTGGCGGTTATCGTCCACCGAGCGCTTATTTACCTCAAAGTAGGCGATGTACTCAGGCAGCGCGTTCGATTCGTTGTTGATCAGCCTGTCGGCCAGCCGCCGCTCGTTCTCATCGATCTCGGCGTAGGGTGTTATGTGCGCAGGATTCACAATCGCGAGGTCCAGGCCCGCCTGCACCGCGTGGTGCAAGAAGACCGAGTTGAGCACAGCCCTTGGGTAGGGGTCTATGCCAAAGGACACGTTGCTGACACCCAGGATCGTAAGAGCGCCCGGAAGCTCCGCCTTCACGCGCCTGATACCTTCCAGCGTTTCTATGGCAGACCGCGCAAGGTCCTCCTGCCCTGTAGTCACCGGAAAGGTGAGCACATCGAAGATAAGCGCGCCCGGCTCCAGCCCGTACTCCTGGGTGGCGATATCGAATATCCGCTTACAGATCTCCACCTTGCGGTCGGCGGTGTGAGCCATGCCGATCTCGTCAATGGAGAGTGCCACCACTGCCGCGCCATGCTCAACGGCCAGAGGTAGCACAGCCTCTATCCTCTCGCGTCCGCGTTCCATGTTGATCGAGTTGATGATCGCCCTGCCGGGATACGCTTCCAGGGCCGCTTTGATAGACGAAGCTTCTGTGCTGTCGATCACCAGGGGCGCTTCCACCGCCAGACTCAGCTTCTTAACCAGCTTGCGCATCTGGTCATCTTCGTCAACGCGCTCGGTGAGAGCGACCTGCACATCGAGTACATGCGCGCCGCCTTCCACCTGCTCGCGGCCTACCTGCACGATGGCGTCGTAATCGTCGGCCAGCAGCAGGCGCTTTACCTTGCGCGAACCCTGCGCGTTCACCCGCTCGCCCACGATCATAGGAGCGGGTTCCTGTTGCAATGAAAACGCCCTCATGCCGCTTGAGACGCGTGGCACATAGTAGCTTGGACGCCCGGTCTGCCTTCTGCTGTGCCCAACAGCCTCAACGAAGGCTCGGATATGTTCGGGTCCGGTGCCGCAACAGCCACCCACCACGCTCACGCTGAACTCATTGACGAACTCATAGAGGTCACGCGCCATCGGCTCCGGCTCTTCGGGATAGACCGCCTGCCCGCCTACATTGATCGGCAACCCGGCGTTCGGGATGCACGACACCCACTTGGTGGCGTTCTCCCCCAGGAAGCGAACGGGCTCGCGCATATGCTCGGGCCCCGTCGAGCAATTGAGGCCGATCACCTGCGCTGGCAAGTATTGGAGGGTGGTGAGGGCTGCCACGATATCGGTGCCCAGGAGCATCCTCCCGGACGTGTCGAGCGTGACCTGCGCCTGGATCGGCACCCAGCGTCCACTCTCTCTGAAGTATTCGTTCGCTCCGGCGATGGCTGCTTTCAGTTCGAGGATGTCCTGAGTGGTCTCGATAACAAGGAGGTCCACGCCGCCCTCAACGAGGGGCTTGGCCTGCTCGCTGTAGATAGCCTTCAGTTGTGCATAGGTGATATTCGAGAGGGTTGGGTCGTCGGCGGAAGGCAAGAATCCGGTCGGACCCATAGAGCCTGCTACATACCTGGGCCTGGAAGGAGAGGCGAAGCTATCGGCCACCCTACGCGCTAGTTGAGCCGCAGTGTAGTTCTGGTGGTACACCTCGCCGGGGATGCCATATTCACCAAGCTTGGGGCGCGTACTGCCGAAGGTGGCGGTCTCCAATACGTCAGCGCCAGCCTCCATGAATGAAGCGTGTATCTCCTCGATCACGCGTGGATTGGTCACGCACAGGTAATCGTTGCACCCCTCGAACTGGGCTCCCCCAAACTGCTCAGGCGTGAGGTTGTACTTCTGCACGGAAGTTCCCATCGCGCCATCGAAGATCAGCACGCGCTCTTTCAGGCTATCCAGGTATGATTTGTTGCTCATGGGCAATACCCTCTTAACTTGATACTTTACTATTGCGTACTTCGTTAGTGTTCATTCGGCGTCCTACAACAAAAAACCTCTCACAGGGAGAGGTACGTCTCTTGCCGCGAACGGCCTAATCCTTCCCCGTTGGGGCTGGGTGTGGCACCGCGCTTCGCCGGTTGCCGGGTAGGTCTACGAGCCAGTTCTCTCACTACCACTCTCGATTTCTGTTCAGTTGTACTGTGTCCAGTTTACAGGAGAGGCAAGAACCTGTCAAGATATGAGATCTGACATCCGGTCATAAATAGCAGAGGGTATTAAGATGGGCTAGAATCGAGCATCCTAAAGTGAGGGGGTTTGTATGTCAGCCGCTCAATCAGTGTTGCTTGATGAGTACGTTGCTCAGTTCTCTACTCTGTTCGGGGACAAGCGCAGTCGGGCTACGTTTGAGGCTATCATTAGCGGCATCCTGGCAGCGGGCAGCCTTGTGTGTTCTCGGATCGCTGCTGTGGCTCCACTGCTGTCAGGAGTAGGTGACGGAGCACAAAGGGTGCTGCGCTTTGCCGAGGGAGAGAGCACTCGGCGTTCCTCAGTAACAGCTTCACGCCTGGTAGAGAAACTGGCCGAACGGGGTGTGGCTCAACTAGGGGAAACCCCCTCGGCACTGACGTGTGGCTGGTGCTGGATGGGTCGGACCTGCGCAAACCTCACGCCAAACAGATGCCCAATCTGATGCGAGTACGCAGTCTGCAAGGCACAATGGTAAACGGCTACCGCACACTCAACGTGCTGGCTGTTACCCCGCAGCAACGCGCCTTGCTGTACCATCGCCTCTACTCAAGCAAGGAGAAAGACCACCTCTCAGAGTCACACGAGGTACAGAGTGCTCTCAAAGAGGTGGGTACGGCGCTGAAGTCCATCCAAGCGGAGCACCCGGTCACATGGATTATGGACAGTGGCTCTGATAACGTGGCGGTGTGGCGCACCATATGGGAGAGGGAGCAACACGTTTTGTGTAGGGTTCAACATATGGATCGGCTTGTCCAATACCAATACCGAACCTCCTTATCAGGCCAATGGGGTCAGGGCCATCTTGAGGAGGCTGGGGCTCACCTGAGTAAGGCAGGCACTGTGCAAACAAGCATGGTAGTACGCCTGAAGGGGCAGCGGTACGAGAAGCGCCAAAGTGTGACGGTGGAGTTGAGCAGTTGCCAGGTTCTGGTAAGCTACGAACCTGACATACGACGGGTGGGACCAAGGAAAGGGGTAGGTGAGAAAGTCACACACGCACTGTGGCTGCTGAGAGTAGAGATACGCGACAGCCAGATGCAACCATGGTACTTGCTGACCGACTGGGCGTGCAACACTGCACAACAAGCAGCACGCATCTTCCAAATGTATAGGCAGAGGTGGAGTGTGGAGGAAGCCTTCCAATTCCTCAAGACATGTGTTGGTTGGGAAGAGGTGCAGGTACTCGACTTGGAGGGGATACGCACGCTGGTGGCGCTGGGGTGGGTAGCAGCAGGCTTTCTTTATGAGATAGATGGCGGATGGGAATGGGTAGACGTGGAGTTGTTGGCAAAGTTGGGTGGATACGTGCCGCACAAGGGGCGCAAGCCAGGGAAGAAGATACTCCTGTGGGGGCTACAACGGGTGCAAGACTACATGGTTACTGAGGCTATCCTACGTCAGCATAAGGCTGCCACTGGCTCTATCCCTCCTGGTATCGCTGCCCTGCTTGGCAAAGAGGTCGTCGATAAGTTATGACCGGATGTCAGATGAGATCTGAGCGCTGTGCAGGGCTGAGGTTCCTGCCCTTAGGCTAACTTGCCCTCGGCTGAGCAGCATGTAGGACCTAACAAGCTAACTAGGACATTATCTCATCGATACCAATTGATGCATCAACTGCTCCCGGTACAGATAGAAACTCACCCTTACCTACCCGCCGGGTATTTGCGTAATCTCCATTTTGCAGGTTGGTGTACACTTCGACAGTGCCTCGCCTGAGATTGATTATCCAATATTCCGGAATTTCTGACTCCGCATAGAGAGCACGCTTCATTTCTGACTCCTCATAGAGAGCACGCTTCTTTGTTCTATCATGCTGGAGTGACGTGTCAGAAACTTCAATAGCCAGCAAAACATCTTTAGCTACGGGCGGCGTTGATCGGGAATAATTATCGGGTAAACGTAGTAGAGCAACGTCAGGCTGAGGTTGAGAGTCGCTTTCAGGTAGATCGATTGAGTTGCCTTGAGGCCAAATGAGCACGAAATCACCCGCTCTTCGCTCAAGCAACTTTATTAGGCGAGCAACAATACGTTGATGATCGTAACTGGGCGGCGGCATCTCGAGAATTTCCCCTCTTATGAGTTCCAGGCGAGTATTATCCTCAAAGACGCCAGCCTCCACCATCCGCTCGAACTCTTCAAGGCTGATGTGGTGTCGTTTTGGTTGGGTGGTTTGTTTGAGCGCAACTGCCATGTTTCGGCCGGTACTTTCGTGATTCTCCTGATCGGATGTGTTGAATAATACGTGTTCATGATAGCGCACTACTGCCACCCGGTCAATATCTCCTCGCGCCTGAACAAGCGCACACTTACCACGAGCAGCATAAGGTCGACTACCCCCGCGACCACAGCGATCCCGACCACGATTCCTATACCAACATGTACGGCCCCCGACACCTGGGCTATCAGCATCCCTATAACGGGCAGGATCACAAGCGATCCCAGCTGTTGCGCGCTGTTGGGGTCCTTCACCCTCGAAGAGATAAGCACGCCAAGCCCCACAGCCAGAAAAGTGAAGATCGGTGTGAGCAACACAATAGCCAGCAGCCAGGTCGGACTCATGATCAGGCCGGAAAATACCTCATTGGTGGTTACGAAGCGGGCCACCAGCGCGAACACTGCGAAGCCCCACCACGTGGAGAGTATGCCTGGAATGGCCGCCGAAAAACCTTTGGCCGCCAGTAGCTCCCATGTCTTGATAGGTGTCGCCAGCAGCGGCTCTAGCGTGCGTAATTGCTTCTCACCCACGATAGAGTAGCTGGCAATCGTGATAGGAACAACCAGAGGGATCACCTGGAACAGCACAAGGAATGGGCTGAGCAGAGTTACCCTGAGGTTATCTGCCCCGCTAAACAGGAAGCCATCCATGGATTGCATCTGTGTTAGCGTATCGGTCGCGCCTTTCAGCGAGGTGTTGTCTACTGTCAGGAAAGATGACAGGGCGAGCACCGCCACCGCCAATGCGACCAGCAGGAACGTGGGCACAAGCGTGGTAAAGACAACCACTCTATTGCGAATCAATTGCGCCCATTCGTTCTCAATCACAGCGATGATGCGCATGTTCAAAAGGCTACTGGCTTTCACGCGCTCTTTACTCCGTCCATACTATCTGCGCTCCCATTTCTACTTCGCTTCGTGTGCATGCGCGCGACCTCAATGGCTGCCTCCGCCTCAAGCAACTCCTGTCTTGCCACCAGGTCCAGGTAGGCGCGCTCCAGAGTATGCTCAACCTCGGCCACCCTGGTGATGTCAACTCCATGCTGCACCAGTGCCCTTACGATCTGCGGGGTATGCTCGTCGGGGTCAAGCATAGAGACCAGCAAATGAGTGCCAGCCACTCCAACATCGCCCACACCCTGCATCTTCGATACAAGCACCGCAAGATCGTTCATTGTATGCCCGAACCGTTCGTCAAGATGGGCGTGCGCGCCCATCTCAAGCATGGGATTGGCGATCCTTATCTCAATTTGCCTGCCATAGAGCGCCCGCTGCAGTTCGCGCGGCGTGCCGACCTTGATCAGCGTGCGCTTGACTATGCCCACACGCCCGCATAGACTCCCCGCTTCGTACAGATTGTGTGTGCACAGGATGATAGTGCGCCCTTCGTCCTGTAACGAAACTATCGCATCGCGCACCAGTTTTGCGCCCTCCGGGTCCAACGCTGATGTAGGCTCATCGAGGATCACCACAGGCGGCTCGTGCAATAGCGACCGCGCCAAACTCAGCTTCTGCTTCATGCCGCGAGAGAAAGTGCCTGCCGCGTCGTTTCGCCTCTCCCACAGCCCGAACAGTTTGAGGTAGTGCTCGATCTGTTGCCGTGCCCGGTCCGCCTCCAGGTAGTAAAGTTTGGCGAAGAACTCGAGGTTGCGCTTGGCCGACAGGTTATCGTAGAGGCCCGCCGGCTCGGTCAGGATGCCCACCCTGCGGCGCACCTCATCAGGACGCGCCACTACATCAAACCCACAAACGGTCGCGTGCCCCTCGGTGGGCGCGATCAGGCTCGATAGCATCCTCATGATGGTGGTCTTGCCCGCGCCATTGGGACCAAGCAGACCGAACACCTCACCCGGCTCTATGCCCAGATTGAGGCCCTGCACTGCCCAGCGTTCACCAAACTTGCGGCCAAGCCCATTTGCTGTGATTGCGTACACAGGTTGGCTCTTCCGAGGGATCGACAACGGACGAAAGACTAAAGGCCTGGTATTTTGAATACATCGCCCTTCGTCCTTCGCCTATCTCTTGCTTACTGAAACATCGCTTCCCACATCTTATCAGGTGCGCGGCGTATCAGTCAACGCCTCAAGAGGTATTTCAAGGGTACTTACCGGGCAGTATAAGTACCACTCTTGGATGGGTAAGCTCTCAGATTAAGGGTGGGAGGGCTGGGAGAGGAGGGCCAAGCACTGGTCAAAGGGGTTGAGACCCTTAGCTCGCCAGGTGCCGAACAGGGTAGCCAACGTCATCCGGGTGGCTGATCCCTTGGGCGATTGACTACCACCTGATACCTTGCGCATCACCACCACAGGACGGATTGACCGTTCCGCCAGGTTGTTGTCAGAGGATAAGGTGGGCACTATCACGAACTGGAATAACTCCTCCTGGTGGCGCAGCAGTCTCTTGCACAAGGTGTGGCATGGGTGCTTGCTCTTTGGGGGCCGTTACCGTTCTTGCCCCCGCCCCCGCCCCCGCCCCCGCCCCCGCCCCTGCCCTGTGGCCCTTGTTTGCCCCCGCCCTGTGGCCCGAACTCCTTGGCATCGGCATACTGCGCACCTAGCTTGGCAACCCCTTCCACCAACCGCCGGTACTCTCTTACACGCTGCTCCCACTTGTGTGGCTCTTTTGTGGCTTCGTCTGCAGTGGGAGGGCCAAGTTCGTGTTCTTCCAACAGCTTATGGGCATCATCGTACAGTGCTCGCACTCCCCTGGCCCATTCATGCACTTCCTCGTTAGTGGGGTTAGTGGGGTTGGTAGGGTTGGTAGGGTTGGTAGGGTTGGTAGGGTTGGTAGGGTTGGTAGGGTTGGTAGGGTTGGTAGGGTTGGTAGGGTTGGTAGGGTTGGTAGGGTTGGTAGGGTTGGTAGGGTTGGTAGGGTTGATGGGGTGCTCCTCTTTCAGCTTATGCAAATCACGGAGCAGATGTGCCCAGCACCGCTGGTGCTCTCCTGGGAAGTCGTTGTAGCCACCGTAGAAGTCACTCGACATTACTTGACCCTTTTCCCCAAAGTTAGACCCCATTATTCGTTTGGCTACCGCTCCCCCTCGGCTCTGGTCGTACTCGTACAATCGCTCTCCATCGGGCGTGAAGAAGCCCCAGATATAGCCGTTTTGTCCCCCTTCTCGCCAGGTGGTTTCGTCACCATGTACCACATGGCTATGGCTCCTTCGAACCCTCTTCTTTATGGAGGCAGCAGCCTCCTTCAGAGGTTCGGCTTGCACCATTCGATGCAACAACTCCACAACCTCACCCGAAGAGATGGTCAACTTGTGTATGGTGTACAGGTACTCTTTTATGAGGAGGAGGGGCATCCTCAACGATGTGCGCAGATGAGCTATGAGGGAGGCGATACGCACCCCCATTCTGCCTTGCCCAATCACCTGACCTGTAAGGTCGACAGTGGGGTAGTGCCACCTCCCACAACGAGCACACCACCCCTTGAATAGCTGGTGCTCAGTGACTTGCACAGGAGGGGGTGGAGGGAGTTCTATCACCTGGCGTCTGGAGGCGAGTTGGTGCTGACGAAGGGTGTAGCCACAATCGGGACACTGCTGCAGGTGGTGCTCAATTGTTGAGGTGGGCGATTGTTCACGGCGGCGGGCACCATTGTGCTCTTTAGCTCTGGGGCGTCTGGGAGGCTTTGGGGTGTTGTTCTTCTTGGGAGTGGAGGGCTTGACGAATGATGGGGCACCTGGCGAGCCAGAGCCAGAGGCTAGCTGTGTCTGCATCTGCTCCAACCTGGCTTCCAACTCGGCGATGCGCTCCAGAGCAAGGCGCAATTGCTCTTTGAGTTGTGCATTCTCTGCCCGCAGATGGGCTAGTTCTTCTTCCAGGTTCATACTTCATAGAATACAGTGGAAATTGCTCCACCTCAAGTCTGACCGCATACCTTGGATGGTACAATATGCATAGGCCGTTTCGCTATGCTATAATCAGTTCAATTCGTAGGTTCGCAGCTTTACCTTAATCGCAGTTTCGTCATGCCGGAGAAGGGTTCTTGTTTAGCTCAATAGCAAGGGCAGCCACACCAATCTACCATACCCGAGCCATGCGCCGCCTCTTATTCAGGCGCACGCGGCTTATTGTCACTCTTATACTCCTATTCACCGTAGCATTCACTGCCGGGCGCCCCACCCTCGCCCAATCTGAAGACGAGGGCGGCCATTACTATTCGGAAACGGGCTATACGCTAGCCCAACAATTCCTCGATTTCTACGACCAGAATGGGGGCGTCCTCCAGTTCGGCTACCCGATCAGCGAGGCCCGGATGGAAGGCGGCTACCTGGTCCAATGGACCGAGCGCCAGCGCCTGGAATACCACCCCGAAAATGCGGGCACCCAGTTCGAGGTGCTCCTTGGCTTGCTTGGTCGGGAGCTAACTAAAGGATTAGAAGGGCCGCGCTTCCAGGCCTCCGCTCCTGACAGTTCCGCAATCGGCACTCAAGCACTTGAGATGGGCAGCCAACAGACCGATTTCTATACGTTTGATCAAACCGGCTACACGGTGGAGGAGCCATTCCTTCAATATTGGCGGGATCACGGCGGCCTGGCAATCTTCGGCTACCCCATCTCCAACCTCTACCAGGATGGGAGCCTCAAAGTGCAGTGGTTCGAGCGGGCGCGCATGGAATTACACCCGGAGAACCCACCCGACACCCAGGTTCTGCTGGGGCACCTTGGCTACGAGGCTCTCAAGGAGCGCGAGCTTATCCCCTACAACGTGGAGATATATGGTAATCCCGCACCCGATACAAATATGCAGATCGGACTGGCCCAGGGCGGCGAATCGGTCGATCCAGGCTTCTTCGACAACATTCGTGACGCAGGCCGGGATCTTGGTCCTGGGCTGGTGAGGCTCGATAACATCTTCACCGCTTACGATATTGTGCATCGCGGTGCGGATGGGTTGATCAGCTACAACTGGACCAAGCTGGATCGCGTGCTCGACGCCATCAAGGCTATGGGCAAAGAGCCTTTAATCTGCCTCTCCTACATGCCCGAAACCCTCTCAGTATCAGGCAGCAGCCGCGTTGAACCCCCGGCCAACTATGATGAATGGGCCGACCTGGTGCGCTCAACAGTTTATCACGTCAACATCGAGCGCAAGATCGGAGTACGATATTGGGAAGTATGGAATGAACCGAATATCTGGAGCTTCTGGCAGGCTCCGTTCACCGACTTTCTCAAGCTGTACGATGTCACCGCAGAAGCTGCGCTGCTGGCCGATCCCACCATCAAGATAGGAGGTCCCGCGGTCTCCTACTTCTCGACAGATCATATAGGTGAGTTCCTTGAGCATGAACGCTGGAACGTGGCAATGGGTCTCCCGGCTCATGTGGACTTCATATCGTGGCATTCATACGGTCGCTCTCCTGAACTGGTAGCTGCCAATATTCGAGAGCTTCGCAAGATTCTCGAAGATTACCCGATGTTCAGCCCCCAGATTTTCATCACGGAATTCAATGTGCTGCAAGGCGGGCCGGGCGATACCAGCGCGGGCAAAGAGACCGATACAGTGGATGGAGCGATAGCCTTCCTATCGTCTATCGAGAGTATGCAGCGCGAGCGCCTTGACCGCGCCTTCCTCTTTGAATTGAAGGACGGTCAGGGCCCTACCTCCTATTGGGGCCGTTGGGGCATCCTCACCTACGACGGCAAGCCTAAACCGATCTACCACGCCCTCGAAGCCTATCAGAACAGGCCCAGTGGGATGCTCCCTGTAATCCGCAAGAGCGGCCCAACAGGCACTGATCTTGGTATAATGGCTTATGGGTCGCCATCACGCGCCACTATCTTTGTCTGGTACACAGGCGCGGAAGATGCGCGGGTGAAAGTCGGGATGCCACTGCAATTCAGCGGTACCGACTTCGATGTGACTCTCTTTGATGCGACCCACAACAACCCAGCACGCACCGGAGACCCTGCGGTGCAGACGCTTGAGGAGCTAAACGCGGGCGATCTGGTGCTCGACCTCAAGCCTGACTCGCTCGTGATCCTGACATCGCGTTAGCGTGTGACCGCTAAGGAAAGAGCATGCGCACATGAAGAGTCTTTTCAGCCGAACCAATCTGACATGGTTCTTCCTGGCTGCCATCATATGCGGGGCCATATTCATAATCTGGGTGCTCGCATCAGGTGACGCCCCTCCCGCTAATGCCGTGCTCATCGATGGTGCAGGCACCGGACGCGTGGGCAACAGCGCGCTGGGGCTACCTGCCTCCTCTCTCGGTGACCAGAGTCCGACAGCTACGCCTTACACAATCAAGCTGGAAAACGGCAAAGACACCGACCCTTCGCGGGCCCAAAATTCAATCCTGAATGCACGAACTCCCACGCCTGGAACCGTAACCGTCTACGTCAGCGGCGCGGTTGCTCAGCCCGGGGTCTATACCCTCCCCGAGGGAGCGAGGGTGCAGGATGCTATTGCTGCTGCAGGTGGGGCTATGATCGAGGCCGACCTCGATACTATCAACCTGGCCCAAAAGCTGGTTGACGAAGCCCACATCACAATCGGACGCCGAGACGAAGGCACATCCTCCAGTGTGCAGCAGCCTGCCACCAGTGAAGGCACTCTGGGAAGCGCTCCTGCCGCTGGGCAGTCGATCTCTCAGCCCGCAGCGGCCAAGCCCACCCCAGACGCTCTCATAAACATCAACACAGCCAACGCCGCCGAACTTGAGACCCTCCCAGGTGTAGGCCCATCTTTAGCAGCCCGCATCATCACCGACCGCGAGCAAAACGGCCCGTACAGTTCAGTGGAAGACCTGATGCGCGTCAGCGGTATCAAAGACGGCATCCTCTCCAAAATCCGAGCCTATATCACGGTCGGACCATAGACGAAAAACGGTTGTCAATTACCGGAACCCGCAACTACCACTCGTCACTCGCCACTCGTCCAGCTATGCAACATCACCAACATGACCCACGTAGATAATATAGGCAGGGTGTCCTGCGCCACACAGGTATGATACAATGTGGGGGCAGAAGTTCACTGCTCTAAGGTAAGACCGTTACGCATAACGCCCCACGTATCACGTTCATGTCTTACGCACGAGGCCCGAAGCGTTACGTATGAACAACAGGAGGATACACACGTGTCTATCTTGACCCGGATTTCAACCCTGATCTCCGCTAACATCAACGCGATGATTGATGCTGCGGAAGACCCGGAAAAAATGGTAAACGAGTATCTGCGCCAGATGCGAGCAGAGCTATCCGAGGCGCGCGCCGCCACCGCCATGGCGATGGCCGACGAGACCCGCCTTCGCTCCCAGTACGAGCGCAACAAGGCCGAATCCGATGAATGGCAGAAGAAGGCAGAGCTTGCTGTGCAGCGCGATGACGACGAACTGGCGCGCGAGGCTCTTAGCAGGCGCACTACTGCCCAGCAGTTGGCCGACAGCTATTACACTCAATGGGACAGCCAGCACGACCAGGTGGCCGAGTTGCGCGATGCCCTCGCCAAGCTGGAGGCCAAGATATCTGAGGCCGAAGGCAAGCGCGAGATGATCATCGCCAAGCAGCGCCGTGCCGCCACCCAAGAGGCGATCAACACTGCCCTTCAGAGCGTGCAAGGTGTCAACACCGATCAATCGCTTGACCGCATGGAAGACAAGGTCGATGAGCGTCTTGCCCGCGCCCAGGCCCAATCCGAGCTTGCGGGCCAGGACATGGACAGCCGCTTCGCCGACCTTGAGCGGCAGGCTCAGGTTGATAGCGATCTGGCAGAGCTAAAGAAAAAATACGGGAAAGAATGACCAGTACCGGGTAACGAGTACCGAGTATCGAGTGACGAATTTGCCGCAACGTACTCGGCACTTGTTACCCGGTACCCGGCATAAATTATGCGCCGTAGAAACCTTGTCATTTTCGTCCTCTTCCTCCTGATAGCAGGTGGGGTGGTTGCCAGCCAATACTTGTTCCAGTGGTCGCCGGGGTCCCTGGTAAACCCCAAACCTCCGCTTAATATCTCCATCCTCTACTCAGCCGAGCTTCGATCCTGGTTGCAACCAGCTACAGACGCTTTCAACGCGCAAAACAAGAAGGTGGGCGACCAGCCCGTTCAGGTAACTATCGAATCGCTCGACGATGGCGCGGCGATGCGTGAGATCGTATCAGGCAAGCGCACCCCCACCGCCTGGATACCGGCCTCCACCATCTGGGTCAACCTTCTCAACCAGCAGTGGCGCGCCAACCATCCCACCGACCTCCTCCTGCGCTCAGGCGAATATGGCACAACACCAATGGCCCTCACCCCCATGGTGTTCGTGATGTTCGCCGACAAAGCAGACGTGTTCAGCAAGAACCGGGCGGTCGACTGGAATGAGATCGAGCAGGCCGTCACCGACCCGCAGGGCTGGCTGGCCCTCGGCGGCTCCGAAGAGTGGGGCCGCGTCAAGTACAGCCAGACCGACCCCTCAGATTCAAATGCGGGTCTGCTCGCTGTAACCCTCGCCACCTACACTTATTTCAACAAGACGGGTGGTCTCACACAGGACGACCTGAACAACGCGGACTACCAGCAGTGGATCGAGGGCCTCGCAAGCGGTCTCGTAGATGATACCCCGCCTACAGCCCAGCAGCAAATGGAAGATGTGCTGCGCTACGGACCTTCCAAGTATGATGTAGTAAGCATCTACGAAAGCCTGGTGGCCCAGCAGATCAAGAACGCCCCCGGACGCTTCGGCACAGATCTGAAGGTATTCTATCCGCGCCTGAACATCTGGAGCGATTACCCCTATAGCATCCTGGTGGGCGACAACAGCACCGCCGAAGAAAAGGACGCGGCTCTTCTCTTCCGCAGCTATCTTTACAGCGTGCCCGTGCAGGAGCAGGCGTTGCGCGTCGGATTTCGCCCTTCAAACCCCGATGTGCCTCTCCTGACAAACGATGCGGACAACCCATTTAACCGCTACAAGGACGCCGGTCTCGAAATCAACATCCCTCGCACGACTATTGCTGACACCCCCACCGGCGATGTATTAAATAGACTAATGACAGTATTTGGCAGATGATTATGAACGAACAGAACGGACCACTCCCGCCTAACCGACTTGCTCTCTATGCTACCCTCCAGGCCGCAACACTCATCGGGTCCTGGATAGTGTTCGTCGTACTTTGGACGTATGCCCTCTTCAACTATGACCTGGGCGATTTTGAATGGTGGCTACTTGTGGTGGTGGCGTGCATGGGTGTATATGGGCTAAGGCCTAACCTTGAGCGTGCCATCAACTCCGCCTGGTTGGGCGATGTCAAGAACTCGCAAGCCATCGCCGACCGCATCGCCCAGTTGCGCCCGATCAAGCGCCGCATCGATATCGTCTTCTCCATAGGCGTGATTTCGATATTTATCCTGGGTGTGATCGTCTGGAGCATCCTTATTGCCTTCAACGTTATCGGGCTTGACGCCTGACAGACGACGAACAAACCACAACAACAAACCAGTTAGCAAAAGGCAGCAGGCCAGAAGTGAAACAAACAAGCAGCATCCAGCCCCCAAGCCAGGGAGATAAATTCAGGATACTCCTGTTGAACGCCATGACGCGCCCCCTTTCGGCTGCTGTCGTGGCGATCACCGTGATCGTAGGCTTGCTGGTAAATCCCTGGTTTTTCCTGGTGGGCGGCGCGTTCTACGCCTTCCTGATATGGAGCACTTTGCAAGATGCTCGGGAATCGAAACAGGTGCTGAACGAGGTACTCTACCCTGAGCGCGCACGCAAGTTCGATCTCAACAAGCTCCAGGGCAGCTATCGCGAAGCTCTGCAGCGCGCCCTCGACACTCGCAAGAAGATCGAGACCGCCGTAGCTGAAACCGACGACCCTGGTATCCGCAAGGCTCTTACCGACTCCACAGACAATCTCGGTGAACTCACCGGCACCATCTATGACCTGGCCCTCAAAGCCCAGAGCGTGCAAAGTGGGCTCCAGGGCTACAGCATAGATATCGAAGGAGTGCAGTCGGACATCCTGCGGCTGGAAAACCTGATAAAGAACACCACCGACACCTTCGCGCGCAGCCAGTACCAGGCCACCCTCGACGGCAAGCGCCAGCAACTTCAAAACTACAGTGATACGACCGAGGCACTCAACCGCTGGCACGCCCAGCTTGATAACGCCCTCTCCACGCTCGATACCATCCTCTCGCAGGTGCTGCGCATCCGCTCGTCCGAGGTGCTCAGTCTCTCCTCTGCCACCGACGAAGTGTCCACCAGCCTGCGCGATCAAGTAGACCAATTGAAAGCAACTTCGGACGCCCTTGATAAGGTCTATGGGTTTAGCCAATGAGAAAATACTCGCGTGCTCTTGCCCTCTTGCTCCTTTTACTTACCGCTTGCGATACAGGCCCGCAACCTACGCCGACCTTCACAGGCGTGATCAAAGTGGGAGTGGCCGCACCCTATACGGGCGATACTGCCGACGGCGGCATCCAGATATGGCAGGGCGCGGAGCTTGCCGCTGACGAAGTCAACGCGCAGGGTGGCATCATGGGCAAAAAGATCGAGATCGTGCCAGCCGATGATTCTGCCGACCCAAACAAGGCGCAGTCCGTAGCCAATAACCTCATATCTCAGGGCATAGTTGCCGTGGTGGGCCACAAGGACAGCGGTGTGTCGATCCCCGCGTCCGCTGTATACCACGCGGCAGGAATAGTGCAGGTCACTCCGACCTCAAGCAACCCGCAACTGACCGACCAGGGCTTCGACACCGTTTTTCGGGTCTGCCCTGTGGATCAGACGCAGGGCCCGGTGCTGGCCGAATTCATGATTCAGACCCAGGGGCTGAAACAGATCGCCGTCATATACGCCAATACCGCCTACGGCATTGGTCTGCACGACGAGTTCGAGCAGCGGGCCAAAGAGCTTGGCGTTACCCCCGTCGCCTCGGAGGAGATCAATCGTGGAGACAAAGATTTCACAACCACCCTTCAGAAGATACAGCCCCTGGCTCCCCAGGCGATATTCTACGCGGGCAGCCTGCCGGAGGCAATCATAATCGTCCAGCAAATGAAAGAGCTTGGCATCAAAGCTGTGTTCGTCGGCGGCGACACCCTTTTCCAACCCGAGTTCATAGTGCAAACAGGCTCGGCATCTGAAGGTGACTACGTCTCGTCTTTCTTCCCCGACATGCTCCAGGCAAGCAATCAGGCCGACAAGAATTGGGTCAGCGAATACCGCGACACGTTCAAGCGCAACCCCGGCGGCAATTCGTCGGGCGGTTATGTGGCGGCAATGGCGATCTTTCAGGCGATAAAGAACGCCAACTCAACCGACCCAGCTAAGATAAAGACGGCCATGGAATCGCTGAACATGGACAGCTTCATAGGCCGCATAGCCTTCGACCAGAAAGGCGACCTACAGGACCAGCGCGCTCACCTGCATCTATTCAAAGTGCAAGACGGCACTTTCGTACCCGTCCCGTGATATGTGAGAACGAAGGACAAATGCCGAAAGAGGTAATCACTCGCCACTCGTCACTCATTATCACGTATCACGCTCCATCTCACTCGCAAGCAGGATCGCCTCCGCGACCTCACGCATAGTCTTGCGGGTGTCCATGCTGCGCTTCTGGATGCGGCGGAAGGCATCGGCCTCGGACAGACCAAAGCGGTCCATCAAGAAGCCCTTGGCTCTGTCGATGATCTTGCGGGCCTCAAGAGCCTCTTTCAGGTCGCCCAGTTCCTTCTGCAATTGCTGGAACTCGCGGAACCTGCCCAACGTCACCTCGATAGCCGGGCCAAGTTGGGCCTCCCTGAACGGCTTCACCAGATAACCCACCACGCCAGCCTGCGTTGCTCTCTGCACAAGCTCGGGCTCGCTGTAGGCCGTCAGTAGCAACACAGGAGCGATACTCTCCTGCGTCAGCACCCGCGCCGCTTCGATGCCGTCCATCTCCGGCATCCTGATATCCATGATCACCAGTTCAGGCTTCAGATCGCGCGCCAGCGTCAGAACATTCCTGCCGTCCGCGGCCTCACCCACCACCTGGTAGTTCAGGTCGGTTAGCATCTCGCGCAAATCCATACGAATGATCGGGTCGTCGTCCGCGATCACCACCTTGCTGCCTGTTCTTGTTCCGATCCCTGCCATAGTGCACTCTCCTGAAGAAAGTTTACTCTCAATTATAACATGCACCCATTAGTCAAGCTCGTATACAATTCACCGGCCCACACCTTTTCTTGCGCAAAACTTCACTCCCAGAACACACCTGTGGTATAATAGTTTTATGCACAAACGTTCTGATTCGGCGCTCAAAACCGCATCGCTGGAGGTCGCGTATCCACCCCAAGAAGAGCACACTGTAAACACTATGAACTCCCAGGTGCCACTCGCCGCCCGCATGCGCCCGCGCATTCTTGATGAGATTGTTGGGCAGGAGCATATCCTTGCTCCGGGCAAGACTCTGCGCCGCGCAATCGAGGCCGACCGTCTCCCTTCGCTCATTCTTTGGGGACCACCAGGCAGCGGCAAAACCACCCTGGCCCAGGTGATCGCCAACACCAGCCACCGCATCTTCGCGCCCGTAAGCGCCGTATCCGCGGGTGTAGCCGACCTGCGCCGAATCGTCAAAGAAGCCGCCGAACGCCTGGCTGATACAGGGCAGCGCACGATGCTCTTCATAGATGAAATCCATCGCTTCAACAAAAGCCAGCAAGACGCCATCCTCCCACATGTCGAGGACGGCACGGTTACCCTCATTGGCGCTACCACCGAGAACCCATCCTTCGAGGTCAATTCGGCCCTTCTCTCTCGCTCGCGCGTGGTAGTGCTCCAACCCCTCAAGCCTGAACACCTCGAACGCATAGTGGACAATGCCCTCACCGACAAGGAGCGGGGTCTGGGCGGCCTGCACGCCAGCCTCAGCGCCGACGCACGAACTCATCTGCTCGCCGTTTCAGACGGCGACGCCCGTTCACTCCTCAACACCCTTGAGCTTGCCGCTGTTTCAACACAACCCAACCCTGATGGACAGCGCACGATCACAATTGAAGTGATAGAGGACGCCGCCCAGAAGCGTTGGCTCCAATACGACCGCGCAGGCGACGGGCACTACGACGCCATATCCGCCCTCCACAAATCGGTGCGCGACTCCGACCCCGACGGCTCCCTCTACTGGCTGGCCCGTATGCTTGAGGCAGGCGAAGACGCGCTATATGTTGCCCGGCGCATTGTGCGTATGGCGACCGAGGATATCGGTATGGCCGACCCCCACGCGCTCACCCTCTGCATGGCCGCTCAACAGGCGGTGCACTTCCTCGGTATGCCCGAAGGCGAGCTTGCACTGGCCGAGGCCGTGGTCTATCTATCGGTCGCACCCAAGAGTAATGCTGTCTATACCGCCTACAGCATGGTCAAGGATGATGTAGCCCGCACCCGCAACGAGCCTGTACCCATTCACCTGCGCAACGCCCCCACCCGTTTGATGAAAGGCCTCGGCTACGGCAAGGGCTACAAGTACGCCCACGACTACGAGGGCGCGCAGGTTGACCAACAGCATCTACCCGATTCCCTGAAAAGTCGCCACTACTACCACCCAACCGATCGAGGCCACGAAGCTCGCATCAGCCAGAGAATGGAGGAACGGCGGACGACGAGTGAAGAGTGAAGAGTGAAGGTGCGCCCGTAAAGGGTCTTAGTGCCAGTGAGATTGCTCCGAACAATCTCGCTTCCTGAGGGAAAGGAAGCTACTCAGTGCCTTACCTCAAGAGTGAAAACTCGTGAGGGAACATAGCACGGCATCAGTAAGGGAAAACAATGGTTCCAGTCAACCGGAGGGTTTCTCAGAGTAATTTCGACATGGTGAAGGCTAAACTGCTTGAAGCTCAGAACCGAGTGGGGCAACTTGAACCGGGTGAGCAGGCTGGTGACAGGTGACAGCAAGGCTGGTGACACTCACTTTTGGCCCAACATCCCATTTCTCCTCATGATGGGATGTACCCTCTAGGCCAACACAGTCTCAGTAAGAGAATAAAGGTTTGAACGAGCCACCTAAATCGAAAGCATCTGGTTTAAGACTAAACGGGGATAGCTCGAGTGTAAATGCCACTGCGTTAGATACAAGTCTGACACAAGGCTATGGTTGCAGGACCTGAATATTACACCAGGCTACGGAGCGAGAGTAGTAGTCAGTGGAGTAATGCCCACTCTCGGCGCACGTTAACGGCGTGTACAAGGCGAAGTCTCGCAGGTCCTTCACTTGCAAGGGGGAAAGGAGGAGCACATAGTGCCACAACAACCGAAAATCCTACTTGCAATACTTGGCTTGCCAGCCAAGGAACGAAGGACGGGAAAGCCGAGATACTCAGAAATGAGTACGTCCGGTTTGGAGGCGAGGGCAGTGAAACCTGAGATAGCAATACCTCAAGGCGCACGGCCCTTAGCCTACAGTGAAGAGTGACTACCGACTGTTAATAGTTCGATAATAGACCGTGGACCTGACCTGTCTTGCTTTTATCGGCGCAATCTTGCTCCTGCTGGGGCTGGGTGTGCTAGTCTATGACTCGCTTCGGCGCAAGCAAAACCAGAATCCCTATCATTTCCCCGACGTTACAACCCATGCCCTTGACGATACGGCCCTTCAAGCGCAGCTACAGCCTTCCCCCCCTTCACAAACGAGCAAACCGCAAACTCCCGGTATAGCAACAACCTTCTTGCGCCTTTATTCCGCGGCTGTACAGGCCGGTGGCAGGCGGATCAGCAGATGGAAGCAGCCTCGTAGCAGCCAGACAGCCATTCCCACAGTACAGAGTAGACCAACAGATCTCATGGCGCGCATAGCAGCCGTGATATCCCGCCGGGCATTGGTAGTAATCGTGACGGCCTCTCTTGCCCTCTGCGTCGTGAGTGTCACCATCCTGGTGACAGGCGCGAATGGTTCATCGAGACCTCCCGGCGTAGTGATAGGCATTGCGCGCTTTGCAGGCGCACCCCAGGAAGGGTCGTCTGATCCAACCACCTTGTTAGCCGACGATATCCTCCGAGGCGCGGATGGTGCTGCTATCACTATCCGCTCATCACGCATCGTCCCTGTGAACGACTCGCAAGCCCAGGCCGAGCGCGCCCGCCTCGACGCCGATTTCCTCATCTGGGGCGATTTCGGGCCATCAGGAGCGATCACGGCCAACCTCGTCCTCTCACCCGATTTCGCTCCTGTTACACAGCCGTGGCAAACCTATGACGATCCGGATCCCGATCTGCTGATCCTGCCCGCGAGTGCCACCGTCTATCTACGTGCTGGTGGTGGCCTCGATCCCCTCGTGCCTCTCTCACTCGCACTGGTACGCTGGCACTGGGGCGACTTTGCGGGCGCGTCCGTTGCGGCCTGGGGCGCGCAGGCCACCCTCGACGAGAATGGCGGCTCCAGCCTGGCACGCTTCCCATCCGTCGTGCAAGCCTACGCCCGCCTCGCCCAGGGAGACTATTCTGATACCGCTTCTGTCGTTGACAGCATTGAGGACGCGGGCGCTATCGGCCCGCCCGCGCTGCTTGCCCGCTCTGCCGCTCGCCTTCTCACCAACGATTATTCGGGCGCGAGCGACGATGCAAATCGCGTGATCTCCGACCGCGACGCTACAGCCGCCATCCTTGCTCGCGCTTACCTGCTTCGAGCCAGAGCACGCTACAACGTGGGCAGCCTTACCGATGCGCTCGGCGACCTCGATCAAGCCGCGCGCCTCGACCCTACCCTTCTGAGGGTTCGCCTCGAGCGCGCCGAAACTTACTATCGCCAGGCCCAGCCATCGCTCGCCAACGACGAGCTGGTCGCTCTCCTGAAGTCCGCCCCTTCAGCCGCTCCCGCCTACCGTCTGCTCGGCCTCGTGCGCCTTATGCAGG
Source organism: uncultured Chloroflexia bacterium (assembly GCA_963797095.1). GTDB lineage: Bacteria > Chloroflexota > Chloroflexia > QHBQ01 > JADMIH01 > JADMIH01. The sequence goes on from CAWCNY010000004.1 coordinate 715,330, forward strand.
GCCAGCCCGATGGCGCTCTGGAACCGTTGAGCAAAGCCCGCGAGCTTTACGCTGGCTGGACCGACGCCCAACGCAAAGACGAAGCGCAGGCCGAGGCCCAGGGTGATAGCCACCGCGCCCATGCTGCCTCTGACAATATCGTAACGCTCAACAAAAGGCTGGCGGGCATCGCCCTTTACGAGGGGATGGCCTATGCAGATAAAGCCCGTAACGAGCCTTCCGAAAGCTTCCTTGCGGGCATATGGCGCGGCATTCGCGGCGAGCCATCGACAGCAGACCGCGCACTTGCCAGAATGCAAGAGGCATCCCGCCTCGACCCCCGCAGGCCCGATATACCACTCCAGATGGGTAGCTTCTACACGTTTCTCGGCCAGTTCGACAAGGCCGAAGAGCAGTTGCGCCTCGCTCTCGATCTCGATCCCAACTCGCCCGACTCTTACATGGCTCTCGCACAGCTACAAGAGAACGAGGGCAAAGCCGCCGATGCTATTTCTACGCTCGAATCGTTCGTTGCAACCTCGCCCCGCTACTATCCTGCTTATGACTACCTCTACAATCTCTACACCTCGGCAGGCAACCCTCAGCAAGCCCAAGCGGCCCTTGAGAACGCCCTCTCCGTAGAGCCACTAACACCGGGTGACCACCTCTGGCGCGGGAAAATCCTGATTACCCTGGGCCGCCAGGATGAAGCAATTGGCGAATTGCAAGCCGCCACCGCCGATCCCGAAGTGTGGGAGGCCCATTTCCTCCTTGGTAACATCTATGCGGACCAGGGACGTGGACCCGACGCCCTGGCCGAATACCAGGCTGTGCTTGCCAAGCGACCCAACCACGCAGGCGCCTTGCTGGGCGCGGGGCGCTTGCTGGTGCTGGCGGGCAGGGGAGACGAAGCACAGACCCTGTTGGAAAGGCTGACATCGGTCGCGCCTTCCAACGTTGAAGGCCACATCTCTCTGCTTGGCCTGTTGCTGGCAAAAGGAGAGACCGACCGCGCGGTGGCCGAAGGGGAGCGTGCCGTGGCGGCAAACCCCGAGCGCGCCGACGCCTACTTCTTCCTGGGCACTGCCTACGAGGCCAGGGAGGATTGGGCCAAAGCCGCCGACGCCTACAAGTCGGCCACCGACCGCAACCCGCAGGACTTCCAATCGTTCTTAAACTGGGCGCGTACCCTATTGCGGCAGGACCTCTATAGCTCCTCTATCGACGTGAGCAACCAGGCAATAACTCTTCGACCCTCCGATCCCCAGCCTTACCGCTGGCGGGCAGAATCCCAGCTTGCGCTTGGCAATGCCGATGGCGCGCTTTCGTCGCTCGGCGACGCAGTGCGGCTCGGCCCCAACGACCCATTCGCGCTTGCCCTCACCGCCCGCGCCTATACCACCAAAGGCGACGAGCAATCCGCTCTCGATTATGCAAACCAATCTTTCAAAGCCAGGCCGCAGGATGCTACAGGTCAGCTTGCCCTGGGCGACATCTACCTCACCTGGGGTCAGGCAAGTGAGGCCATCCAGGCATTCGGCACCGCCACCGAGCTAGCTTCCACAGACTATGACGTGGCGCTTGCTCTCACGGGCGAGGCACGAGCCTACATGCTATCGGGCGATACGCAACACGCGATGCAATACTTCGCACAGGCCACCCAGCGCGACCCCAACGCGGGAGAGCCACACCTCTACCTGGGCACGCTTTACACTCAGGCGAACGCCGGCGACGACGCTTTGCGCGAGTACCGCTCTGCCGTCGCGTTGCGCCCCAACTGGCCCCTTGCGCTATACTATGTCGGTAAGGCTTACCTGCTCCGGCGCGACCTCACCGACGCAGGCGCCTCCTTTTCCAGGGCGGTTCAGTATTCGCCCAACATGTTTCAAGCCTGGTTCGGCCTCGGCCTCGCCTACCGCGATGGAGGGCACCCACAGGAAGCGGTGCAGGCGTTCACCAAAGCCTCAACCCTCAAGCCCGACTACGCGGAAGCCTGGCTCTACCTGGGCCTTACCCTCGAAGAATCAGGCGACCGGGCCAGCGCAACCGAAGCCTTCAGCCACGCTCGCGACACCGCCCCCACCGACGCCATCCGCGCCCAGGCCGAAGAAGGCCTCTCAAGAGTAAGATGAACGCTAACGCTCATTCCATCGGCGCTTGTCGTCCGTCGTCCATCGTCCATTGACCACCCTGACACTTACTGCCGCGCAGACTGACGCCCGCATCCGCGCCAACGAAGGGACCGTAAGCTGGCGCACTGCCGCCCTCGATATTGGAGCGGTGGGGCTGGCGTGTATCATCTTCCTGGCCCTTACCCTCTACCACCTTGATCTTCCTGGCCTCTACGCCGACGAAGCCTTCGACGTGATCCCGGCCATGCAACTCTTGCTCGGCCACCCGGTGGAGCTACAGCGCAACGTCGGCCTCCATGTCTTCGGTCTCGATCTGCCCCTCATGTCAAGTAGCGACTATCAGGGCGTTACCAGCACCTACCTCGTTCTACCTTTCTTCGCGCTCTTCGGCATTAACGTGGTGTCACTCCGCCTGATGACCGTAAGCGTGGGCGTGCTGGGTGTAATTCTTACTTTCTTCCTGGCGCGCCGCTGGTTCGGCGCTGGTACGGCACGTGTCTCAGTACTCCTGATGGCTACCTCTCCCGCCTGGGTCTTCTGGAGCAGGCTCGGCGTGTATGTCGTCTCCCAGGTGATGCCAATCGCCGCCGGATCGTTGATCGCCTTCACTGTATGGGTGCGCAGAAGGCCCATGGGCCACCGCAACGGCCCCCTTTACGCCGGGCTGTTTCTCCTCGGCCTTGGCCTTACCACCAAGCTCCTTTTCCTCTGGTTCATCGTAGCTGTACCCCTCGCCGCGCTCGTACTTTATGGAAAGCGCGTCTGGGACACACGGCGTGATTGGCGGCTCGAACGTGGACGCTGGCTGCGCATCGCCATTCTATCGGCACTGGCGTTCTGTCTCGGAGCCTCGCCCTTCATCCTATACAACATCCTTTCAGGCGGCACCTTCAGCCTGATCCGCCACACTCTCTCTGCGCCGGGTACCACCAGCGGCGTAGACAACACCGCTATCCTTCGCAACCTCTGGACCCGCGCGGACGACTTCCGGGTGCTGCTCGATGGTGGCTACTTCTGGTTCCAGGCACAGCCCGGCACCATACACTTCAACCCGCTCACACCCCTCGTCTTCGTGCTATCCGCAATCGGCTTGATCGTATTGATATTCACCGACCACCCGAACAGCGGCCCTACATTGACCGCCGCCAGGCCGCTGGCCCAGGGTGCGGGGCTTACACTCCTCTCCCTTTTTGTTGCTTTCTTACTTTCCTTAGGTTTCCTAACCGGCACGCCCGCTTCAATCCTGGTGCTGTTCGTTGCTCTCCTTGCCTTTGTGGCGGCGATATTGGTGGTGCGATTCGCCTTGCTCAATCCTGGCGCGTGGCTGGCTTCCGGTTGGCTCCTGCTGGCGGCAACCGTACTTTCCGGCACAATATGGTGGATTGGTGGGGCAGGCCGTCCCGAAGGACGCGCCCCCGAGGCCTTCGTGGGCCTCTGGCCAATCGACGCCACCGGAGCAATCTTCTGGATATCAGGTGCGGGCCTGATGCTCCTCCTGGGCTGGGATGCCACACCCGTGCCGGGCCAGCGTCCCGCCACAGCGGCCATTGCCCTCACCGGGCTGGTGATCGGGCAGAGCGCCGTCACCGTTTCCGGCCTCTGGAGCACCCATCTTATTGTGCTATTCCCCCTGCCCCAGATGGTGATCGCCGCCTTCGCCATCTCGCTCGCCCGCCGCTTCGCCGCCCGCGTTCGCCGCGACTGGCAGGGCTGGCGGCGAAGGCTCGCATTTACTCTCACCCTGGTGGCCCTCGCAGGCTCTATTATGGCCTTTGATGTAGGTGTAGCCTACCAGTATCACAGCGATATGGCGATCACAGGCGGCAGCGCCACTTTCTCAGACTCGATCTACACTCTTTCCACCTATCTTGATACCCTGAACCCACGCCCCAAAGTGATCAGCCTCGATTGGGGCATCAAGCGCCCCGTCCAGTTACTCACCCAGGACCGCGTGAACACCATTGACGCATATGGGTACGAAACCACCCCCAGCGATGCAACCAAGCAGGCCTTAGCCGACCTCGTAAACCAGCCTGACACCCTCTATCTGTTCCATGACAAACAGGCGGGCATAGCATACCCACGCTTCGATCTCTTCAAGCAAATCGCAGCCAACGCGGGCAAGCAACCCTCCCTGGAGCGCACATTCTACAGCCGCAACGGACTCCCCGTCTACGAAGTCTACTCACTATCACCCGGCCCCAAACCCTGACCGCCACTTGATGCGATAGAAGAAAGGACCATGCAGGGAGGATGGTCGGATTCGCCCTCACATGCTAAATGACATTGGCGGGACGAAACTGGACAGGTTTTGAGGTGTACTTTCGGGTAGTTTTTCGGGATCTTGAGGAGCCACACATGGCCTTCACGCTAAACAAAAGTAGCACATCTATGCTACAGGGCACGCTATTACTTCTTAAGTCCTATTGACTGAGACGCCCGGATATGATAATGTTAGTTGTATAGTCAGGCACCGAAAGTGCACTGGCCGACACTTATTTTCATGCAGTAAAGGAGAAAAGACATTACAAGAGATTTCCGTGTAAATGGTAGAATCAGGGCGAGGGAAATACGCCTGATCGGTGAAGGCGGTGAAAACACCCTCATGTTCACACGCGACGCTATAGCCCTGGCACAACAGCGTGGCCTCGACCTCGTAGAGGTCGCACCCAATGAGAATCCGCCGGTCTGCAAGTTGATGGACTATGGTAAGTTCAAGTACGACCAGACCAAGAAGGAACGAGATGCTCGCAAGAGCCAGAAGCAAGTAGTCCTCAAGGAAGTCCGGCTCAGCCCCAAGATCGATGAACATGACGTCGACTACCGCACCAAGATGGTGCGCCGATTCCTGGAGGAAGGCAACAAAGTCAAGCTGGCAGTCAGGTTCAAGGGCCGTGAGCTGGCCCACACCAATCTTGGCCGCGACGTTTTGGAGCAAGTGCGCCTCGCATTGGGCGACAATGTCATTATAGAATCGCCCCCCAAAATGGAAGGCAAGAGCATGATCATGATCATTGCCCCGCGTCCCGCCAAAGGTGCCACTCGTCCACCCCGCCCTCAACCGCAGGCCGCCCAGGCTTCCTCAGAAGGTGAAGCCCCAGCCCCCGGCCCCGCTGCTCCTCCCAGAACCCCGGCACCTGCACCTGCCACAGCAGCAGTAGCCGCCCCCGCAACCGCCGAGCCTGCGGTTGCTCGTCCCACAAGATAAACTTCAATCCATATTTGCCGAATTCAAGGGTCATAGGAATATGTATGACACCCGATTCGAGCACCCACAAGCGAGCCTGAATTTAGAATTCGGGATGTCTTATATTTGAACCGGATTGCACGCCTGCGAAGCTGAATCTAATATTCGTGGTGACACGTGCTTATGCCTGCTCTTCAGGCTTGACAGCATAGACCCAACCAAAGTCCTACCCCCAATTAGGCCCATTGACGCATCCCAAATTTACCCCATGCTGCTATACTGGAGATGTGGGACATTCTGTGAAACCGGCGCAACCAACCACACCCCTATCCGTTAGTTTAACTGTCGACCAAAACCGGCGACCGCACTATCAACTACGAAAGGAGGCCATAAATGCTCGAAATCGTCATGGCGCTGATCGCGCTCGTCGCTATCGACATCTACATAGCCTCCGCTCATCACAGCCGAGGTCGATAAAAGAAAAGAGGGGGCCCGATGGGCCTCCTCTCTTCGTAGGCAGCAAATTGCTCACATCACGATGCTAACCAGCCGGCCCGGTATGTACCGCGCCTGCCGTACCTCTTTGCCATCCAGCATCGCCTTCACGCGCTCGCTTGCCAGCGCCATCTGAATAGCATCTTCCTCAGTGGCCTCCGCATCCAGCGTAATGTGATCGCGCACCTTGCCGTTCACCTGCACCGCCACTTCGATATGATCGGCGGCGGCCAGTTCCAGGTTGAACGTGGGCCACGGCTGCTCATGTATATGCCCTTGGCCACCTGCGCGCTCCCACAGTTCGGCAGTAATGTGGGGAGTCATCGGGGCCAGCAGCAGCAGGATGGTGGTTGCTGCTTCACTGTACGCATAGGTTTCAGGCCCGTGAGCGTCCCGGTATGCCTGCATAGCGTTCGCCAACTCCATGATCGCACTTACCGCCGTGTTGAAGTGGAACCGGTCGATGTCGTCGGTCACCCTGCGTATCGTGGCATGCACCTTACGCAGCAGTTCCCTGTCCGAAGGCGAGTAGTCTGCGATGTCCTGGTCCTGGCCGTCTGCGCCCACCGTCACATTCCCCTCGAACAGACGCCAGATGCGGTTCAGGAAACGGTACATACCTTCGGCTCCCCGGTCGCTCCACTCGGCATCCTCGTCGGGTGGCCCTATGAACAGCACGAACAACCTTCCGGTATCGGCCCCGTGCGTGTCGGTCATTACGTCCACCGGCACCACGTTACCCTTGCTTTTAGACATCTTCGCGCCGTCTTTGGTGATCATGCCCTGCGTGAATAGCCTGCTGAAAGGCTCCTGCACGTCCACCATACCCTCATCCGCCAGCATCTTCGTGAAGAAGCGTGCATACATCAGGTGCAGGATCGCGTGCTCCACACCGCCCGTGTACTGGTCAACCGGCATCCAGTAGTTCGCCTTCGCAGGCTCGAACGGTGCGGTATCGTCGTGAGGGTCGCAGAATCGCAGGAAGTACCACGATGAGTCCACGAACGTATCCATCGTGTCGGTTTCCCTACGGGCGGGCCCGCCACAATTGGGGCAAGTTGTATTGACGAAGCTTTGCACCTTTGCCAGAGGTGACACGCCACCCGGCGTAAACTCCACGTCGATTGGCAGCACCACGGGCAGATCGCTCTCCGGCACCGGCTGCTCGCCGCATTCATCGCAGTAGACGATCGGGATCGGCGCGCCCCAGTAGCGCTGTCGGGAGATCAGCCAGTCGCGCAGACGGAAGTTGGTGGTGCCCTTGCCTTTACCTGCTTCTTCCAGCATTTTGATGATGATCGCCTTGCTTTCGGTCGTCGGCACTCCATCCAGCGGTCCCGAATTGACCATTCGCCCAGGACCGTAGTACAGAGGCACGCTTGCGCCCGCCTTCAGCACGAGCTGAACACTAGCATCTCCCTTGCCCTGCGCTATTTCTACGTCGCCCTCGGGCTCCACCACCTGCACGATAGGCAGCCCGTACTTCAGCGCGAAGTCGTAGTCGCGCTCGTCGCCGCCGGGCACCGCCATGATCGCGCCGGTGCCATATGTGACCAGCACATAATCGGCTATCCACACGGGGATCGGAACATCCGTCATCGGGTTTCGTGCATAGGCTCCCGTCCATACGCCCGTCTTCTCCTTCTCGGTCGACAGGCGCTCTATCTCTGTCTGCTTTTTTGCCTGGTCTATATAGTCGTCCACTGCCTGCCGCTGCTCATTCGTGGTGATCTGGGCCACCAGTGGGTGTTCCGGTGCCAGCACCATGAAGGTTGCGCCATACGCCGTATCGGGACGAGTCGTATAGACCTTTATCTGCCCGTCATGGCCTACCAGCGGGAAATCGATCTCGGCACCGTAGGACCTACCGATCCAGTTGCGCTGCATCGTCTTTACCCGGTCGGGCCATTCGTCCAGAATATCCAGGTCGTCCAACAGGCGATCAGCATAGGCTGTGATCTTGAAGAACCACTGCGTCAGGTCTTTCTTGGTGACCTCGGCCCCGCACCGCTCGCAATGCCCGTTGACCACCTGCTCGTTAGCCAGCACTGTCTGATCGACGGGGCACCAATTGACGAGCGCATTCTTGCGGTAGGCCAGCCCTTGCTCGTACATCTTCAGGAACATCCACTGGGTCCATTTGTAGTAATCGGGCATACACGATGCCACTTCGCGGTCCCAGTCGTAGACGATACCCATCTTATAGAACTGGCCCTTCATATCGGCGATGTTTTGCAGCGTCCTGATGGCCGGGTGCATACCGTCCTTGATGGCCGCGTTCTCGGCGGGCAGCCCGAACGCATCCCACCCCATGGGATTCATCACGTTATAGCCGCGCATAGTCTTATACCGCGCCGTCAGGTCTCCGATTGTGTAGTTGCGCATGTGCCCCATGTGCAGGTCGCCAGAAGGATAGGGGTACATCACGAGAGCGTAGAATTTGGGTTTGCTCTCGTCCATGTGTGCGTAATATGTCTTGTTATCCTGCCAGTATTTCTGCCATTTAGGCTCGATGGCCTGCGGGCTATATCGCTCATCCCTGTCCATAGTCTTCCTCCCCAGACAACAAAAACGCCCTCCGCCCCACTCAGGGACGAAAGGCAAACAGCTTCCGCGGTACCACCCCGGTTAGCACGCAACGCATCGCGCAACGTACTCACTCGCTAGCGCTGTATCGGGCGCTCCCGGCTCAAGCTATGACCTCTCAGGCCATTCACCAAGCGGCTCCCCGGCGAGTTCAGCCATTACCTTCACGCGTCATGGCGTCCAATGCAGGGCTTGCACCAACCCCTGCTCGCTGTATACGGACCGACCTACTACTCCGGCTCAATGCCAATCTAATCTATACAATTGTGCCTGTAGTGGATTATACCTTAGACGTAACGACAGTGTCAATCGGTCCTGCGACGTAGTATAATCAATCATCTGTACGTTACAGTTCCTGGTTCCTGGTTCCTGGTTCCTGGTAGTCGGTAGTCGGAGGACGAGTGGCGAGTGGCGAGGGACTATCGCAACCAGGAACTTGAAACAAACATCCGGAGGTCACAATCGTGCCGAGGCCGATACTGACAATCGATGCCGTGCGAATAAGACGAACACCCCTGTACGATGGCGGTCGCATAATCGGTTTCAGCGCCGAAACGCCCGTCGAAGTGCGCGGCACTCTCTATTTCCAGAACGGCTCGACCATGAAACTCTTTCAAACCCTCAACGAAGAAGAGCAGCAAGAGCTTGAAGCCCTACTTTCGAGTGCAACCACGCGCATCCTTTCCTTGATGACGGTCGCCCTCAGCCAGGACGACACACCAACCAGTGACACATAATCCAATATGGAAGAGATAGACTACAAGAAGCTACAAGACGACCTGCGACGCGCCTGGGAAGAGCTTGAGTACGCTCACCTCTGGCTTACGGCCTCTGACTGGGATCATGAGACTGATATAGACGACAAACTGGCTTCGGCGCAGGTAAAAACGCGAGCCTACCTGGAGCTTGTAGATCGCATAAGCTGGACGATGCGCCGTGGCTGACATGAGAGTTACCACCTCTCTAATCGATCTACTTGGGGCCGTTTCGATTGCCACAAACGAGGCAAGCACCATCGAAGAGGCTGCCCAGTCCTGCGTAGATGCAGTATGCCGCTTCACCGGCTGGCCTATCGGCCATCTTTACCTCGTCTCCAACAATCCGACGGATGACCGCTTGCTCTACCCCACCTCGGTGTGGCATATCAGCGATCCCGGTCGATTTGCGCGCTTCCTGGAGACTACAGCGGAGCGCAGGTTCGCTCCAGGCAGAGGTCTGCCTGGCCGAATCTTTGCGTCGGGCAAACCTGAGTGGTTGATCGACATCCCGGCAAGCCCCAACCACCCCAGGGCGGCCAGTGCCCTGGAAGTTGGCATTCGCACAGCCTTCGGCGTACCAATCCTGACGGGTTACCAGGTTTCGGGCGTGCTGGAATTCTTCACGACCGAGGTATTTGAGCCTGACCTGCAGATGCTCGACGTAATGGCTAATATAGGAGCGCAACTGGGGCGCGTGATCGAGCGCGAACGATCTCGCGAAGCACTGGCAGCCTCGGAGCTAAAATTCAGGTCGGTCACCCAATCAGCCAGCGATGCTATAATCTCGGCTGACAGCACAGGCGCGATCATATCCTGGAACCGGGGTGCGCAAGCGATCTTTGGTTACACAGAGCAAGAAGCTCTTGGTAAGTCAATCACAATGCTCATCCCCGAACTCTACAAAACCAGGCATGCGGAGGGTATGGCACGGGTGCGCCACACCGGTGAGTTGCATATCAGCGGGCGCAGGGTTGAGACGCGCGGCCTTCGCAAAGACGGTGCAGAGTTCCCCGCCGAAGTTTCGCTGGCGTCCTGGGAAGTTGACGGTGAGAAATCGTTCAGCGGCATTATTCGCGATATCACCGAGCGCAAGGCGGTCGAAGAAGCCTTACGCAACAGCGAGAGCCGCTACCGGCTGGTTGTAGAGCAGGCATCGGATGGCATTTTCATCTTTGACCGGCATGCGAACTTCATAGACGCAAATCCACATGCCCAGGAGTTGGTAGGCTACACCCTGGACGAGCTTCGCAAGCTCAATATCAGCGACACGATCCAGCCGGACGATCTCACCCGCAATCCGGTCCATGAAGAGGATGTACTGGCAGGTGCGGTCGTGTTCAACGAGCGCCGGATGCTCCGCAAAGATGGGTCTGTGATCGTGGTGGACTCCACAACCAAGTTGCTGGAGGATGGGCGCATACTCGCCATAGTGCGCGACGTAACCGAACGCAGACGCGCTGAAGAAGCGATCCGAAAGCTCAACCAGGAGCTTGAGTTGCGCGTCAAGGAGCGCACCGCCAGGCTGGAAGAGGCTATTCAAGTTCGCGATGAGCTTTTGCAGGTGGTCTCGCATGACCTCAGAAATCCTCTTGCCGGTATTGTTGGTAATGTCCATTTCCTGCACGGCCAGTTGGCCTCAGCAGTCGAGCCTGATCCCCACAAGATGAAGGCTATCCTGGCGCGCATCAGGAACGCCACCAATAAGATGCAGCGCCTCATCGATGAGCTACTTGATTTTGGACGCCTACAATCCGGAGAACCACTGTCGCTGCAACTCAAACCCGTAGACCTCGTTCCCCTGGCATCCCAAGCTGCCGACCAGCATCAACACACTTCTGACATCCACAACATAAGGTTTGAATCAGCGATTCCAAGCCTGATCGGGATGTGGGACGGCGCACGCCTGGACCGAGTGATCGACAATCTCCTCTCTAATGCCATCAAGTACAGCCCTAACGGGGGCGAGGTGCTGGTCAGGGTGTCAAGGAGCAAACGCGGGGGTGTCGAGCACGCATTTGTTACTATCCGCGATGAGGGCCTGGGGATCGCCCCTGACGAGCTACAGCAGATTTTCGAGTGGTTCAGGCGGGGGCCGAAATATGCAGGCAGGATCAGTGGCGCAGGCATAGGCCTGGCAAATTCCCGCCAGATAGTGGAGCAGCATGGGGGCAGCATCGATGTGGTGAGCCAGGAGGGCGCAGGCTCCTCCTTTACTGTCTGCCTCCCCCTCGATCAACCTCAAGTCAACCGGTCTACAGAACAATAGCCAGTCATCGGTTCATGCTGCCTCAACACCAGCCATTCTTCCTCATCTCAGCGAATGGCACGTCTTTGCAACACCAATCCTCGCACGCTGACGGCGAGCAAGACGCTACCCGCAACGATGAAGAACGCCCCGGTAAAAGGCAAGACAGCTCCTGTCACGACCGGGCTATCTTCCGCGATCAGGTATTGACCTGCGTCATCATCCAGCCGGATGACGGTGCCTTTCCATAACTCTGCATTCAACTCCTCGGTGACATACAACTGAGAAAAGAGGTCGCCCTCGTGGTCTTGCACATTCTGGATGCTGCCGTCCGGCGTTTGCACCTTCACAAAGCGGTTAATTGGCCCACGGCCTGGGGCAGTAGTGTCCAGATCGACTACTGTCACACGTTCGTCCAACCTGCACCCGTCCACCTGCCCGGAAGCGCAAACGGGTGCCGAGGCCAGGAGTGCTGCTTCTTGGTGCCCGGACAGACCATTGGCAAGAACGACTATTCCCCCAACAATTGTCAGCAGCCAGAACAGGGTCAGAAAGATCGGCCCGCCCACCTTGAGGACCCGCCCGACAATGAGCCGACGCTGTACGACTTTGGAAGATGGATCCTCAGATAGATCACGCATTGGGTCGCTATCCTCTTACACGTCCAACAGCGTGTAGTCACTGACAAGATGGATGTGCTACTGAGTGCGCAAGTGCAGCATGTACAGGATAACCTGAAAATTGGCTGGATCCAAGTAACAAAAAGCCCGGATGGTATACCATCCGGACCGTTCTTGTGGTGGGGCAGATAGTGGGGTAGTAAAACAAAGCCCTCCGCTCAGTTGCAACGGAAGGGCTATTTTCGTGCCTAAAATATGGTGGAGATGTGGGGACTCGAACCCCAGACCCTCACACTGCCA
>CAWCNY010000005.1:0-745506 GCA_963797095.1 uncultured Chloroflexia bacterium
TGGGGTTTTTTGCAAGACCCCCCAAAACGGTGCATTTCAGCGTGCAGGTGATGTGGGGACGTTGGGTAGAGGTCTTGGACGGTGGAGGCTGCCTGCATAGGGCGTCACCTTGGCAGGCGTGGATTCCATCGGTCGTGCTATCGGGTGTATACTTCTCACGGAAAATGGGGGTAAATCATCACAAATGCACCGTTTTGGGGGGTCTTGCAAAAAACCCCATACTGCGTGCTCGATCTGCTCGCCACAATGGGCGCGACCCCGACCGGCGGTAAACTGCCCCGCCGAGCCAGTGAAAGCACTATAGCACAGAAGTTCTAAATTCGCAATCCCCAATGTGGGCTATTTTGTGTGGAGATCGAGGCTTTGCCACTATTTGTGGTGTATCTTGCCCCACGGTTTGGTTGAGTGGCTGTATGGCTGCTAAAGTTGGCGGAAGCTGGCGGAGCGGAGTGGGAGCTGTGGACAAGGTCATTCTGCCGTATCCATAGGCCGCGTCGCTGGATGTGACCCCCCGCACCACACGAGAGTGAAGACCGTCCCCGGCCAGTCGCTACAAGTCTGCAGCCACCTCTCCGACAGATCCGGGCACCCGAGCGCAGGCCAGGACCTGCCCCGGGGCAACTCACACGTGCGCGCGAGCCCGCTGGGACGCTGTGTGGGGCAATCAGGACTGCCATATATGCGACGTGCGAGGGTGGCAGCGACCGGCACCTGCTTGTACCAAAAGTGCCGTCAAGCGTGGCAGAGTTGGTCGACAGAGCCTCCACCCCCCGAGTTAGCGGCGTTGCTTGATCATGTGTCTCACTCTAGACCCCTCTCCGCCCCAACCTGACCAACCAGCGACTAGTACAGCTTCGCTCAAATAAGCCTGCAGTATGGGGCCTGTCATGAGCCGCAACGCTGCCAGGAAACTGTGGGTCTATTTAGCCCTAGGTGTACTAAACTAATTCCAACATGAGATCCGCAAAGGCCCGTGCACGAGGCATGTAGATTTCACCTTGGTATCAGTTTAGGAGAACAAGACAGGAGAAATGTCCGCTAAGTTACGCGCGTGTTGAAAAACACCCTAACGCTAACAATCGGGCCACTTTGTGTCTGTCTTGTGTCTAACCTTGAGGCGATACCAGGTGTGGCAAGCGCGAAGTGGACGGTATCTCCTCTTAAGTGCGCTGCACAACAGCAATGATGTGCGTGCCTCCATCTAGAGCGCCGGGCTCTTTGCAGTACTCGGTCTCCCAACCCAGGAAAGCTTGCCACGTGGCGGACTTTGCTGGATCGGAGGCGATTATATTTAGTGCCTCTTCGTTGCCCAGCGACAGAAAGTTGGAGGCGGAGGCCGCTACGATCTCGCAAGAGTGTTTGCTCAGCAGTGCCTCGAACTCGGACCACCTGAACATATGGCAATGGTGCCCACGCGGTGTTACCTCACCGTACAGGTCGCCCGTCGCCTGTACGTGCTGTACAGGCTCCAGGCCGAACTGCTCGATTGCAGACAGTATTCCGCCAAGGAGGGCGCGTGTGGATCCAACCAGCGACATCACGCTGATCAGCAGGTAGCCTCCCGCTTTCGTGACGCGAAGTAGCTCGCTAATCGCTTCTTCTGCGCGCTCCAGGACGTAGCTGACAACCCCACCATAACAGACCACGGCATCGTAGGTCCCAGTGGGTATGCCGGAGAGGTCAACAATGTCCAACTGCGTCCAGGCGGTCACTGCTTGCTGGCAGCCGGCTTCGCGCACGTGCTCTCTGTTGAGTTCAAGCTGCCTGGGCGAAATATCGCCTACTGTCACAGCAGCGCCGAGTTTGGCAAGCTCAATTGTAAAGCGTCCTGCTCCGGCACCTGCCTCCAGCACGCTTGCTCCCGGCTGGATGTATTGCTGCAGGTAGTGCTTGTGCAAGTGGAAATTGACTGAGTTGCTCAGCCCGGCCTCCGGTTCGAAGCGCGCCCACTCGCGCTCGGCATAATCGTCATAATAGCGGGCGATGTGGTTGGGGTCGTACTTTGTACTCATATCTTGCCCCATGTGGTTGTGGTGCGTCCTGGTGACTGTATCGGGTGATTCCCCTGGATTGATGTGTCTCTGAATGCGAGGCTAAGTTGCGTGCACTGAGCAAGCGCCTGTTCCAGCATAAACAAAGGCTGGGAAAGTGACAAGCGATACTGAGGTTGGTGCCTTGATATCCACTCGGTAGGCTTGTTGGAAGTTACCGCAACCGTAACACAGTCTCTACAAAGGCCGACACTGCGTTTACCATGGCCGGCACAAAACGTTTTCCAACGTCCGTTGTCGTGGCTACTTCGCGCATCCGTGCGTGGAAAGAGCAGTAATGTAAACTCGTAAGGTTAATAAGACTGCGGGTCTAGAGCTTCTCCTGGCGTGATCCGATACCCAGCGATTAGAATCAAAGTGCCCTCGTTCGAGTGGCATTCTTGTATGGGAGAAGTATTCTGATTTGGTCGCATTTCTTCAGTTCTTTGTAATGCTTGTGATCCCCGCGTTCTGGCGCCGATTTATTGGCCGGATTTGGAAAAGGCCTGCCAGTGATTCCCTTCCTACGGCCGCGGTGGCCGGTGCCTTGGCTGGCGCTATGATAGACCTTTGCCGTAGCAAGGGAGAACTGATAGGTGAGAATGCGCTACTGCGCCAACAGTTGGTTGTCTTGCGCCGTCAGGTCAGCCGGCCACAGCTCACCAGTTCAGATCGAGCCCTGTTGGTGCTGTTGGCGAGCAGGCTGCGAACCTGGAAGAGTGCTCTGTTCATCGTCCAACCCGATACCCTACTCCGCTGGCACAGACAGGGCTTCCGCCTGTTCTGGAGGAGAAAGTCCAGAGCGGCTTCTCGTGAACCGAAGACACCTATGGAGACCATAGAGTTGATCAAGCAAATGGCTTTGGAGAACCGGCTGTGGGGAGCCGAGCGGATAAGGGGAGAGTTGCTCAAGCTGCACATTAGGGTGTGTAAGCGCACTATCCAGAAGTACATGCGCCAATCCCGCAGACCCGCTCCCACCGAACGCAGATCGAACCAAAACTGGCGGACCTTCCTGCATAACCATGCTTCTGTCACATGGGCTTGCGATTTCCTACCCGTGTACGACCTGTTCTTCCGCCCATTGTTCATCTTCGTCATCATCGAGCTTGGCTCTCGGCGGGTAGTTCATTTCGGCGTCACTCGATCTCCAACAGACGAATGGGCCGCCCAGCAACTCAAGGAAGCAACACCATTCGGGGACGCGCCGCGGTTCTTGATACGGGACAACGACAGCAAGTATGGAAAGAAGTTCACGCATGTGGCGGTGAGCAGTAGCATCGAGGTGCTGCGAACGCCTTACAAAGCGCCGAGGGCGAACGCTGTGTGCGAGAGGTTGATGGGCAGTGTTCGTCGCGAGTGCTTGGACCACATTCTGATCTGGCGTGAGAAGCATCTGTATCGAGTGGTGAAGGAATATGTGCGGTACTACAACTCCGCTCGTCCACATCAAGGGCTCGGACAGGCTATACCGGATCGGGCGGGCTCATCGATGCAGTCAATGCAGCAAGTTCCGCCGAGTAACCCCGAAGTTGGCGGGAAGGTAATCAGCTTGTCAGTGCTTGGCGGCTTGCATCACGATTATCGGCGGGCTGCATGAGCGCGGATGACAATGGTAGCCACCACAGCCGATGCAATGGACCCAAGAGATCTGGAATATCGAATTAGGAAGGAACCGATTGACGGCTCTTCGCAATCCATTGACCTAACCAGATATTTGAATTGGCCATGAAACGGAGGCGCACGCTACGGTGCGCCTCCAAAGCCAAATCTCGTACACTGCCTAAAGACGGCAGTCAGAGACGGCACGACCATATGGATAATGGGCATTAACGGCCGCACGGCAAAAGTGCTGACATGTCTGGAGAGCAGTCATGAAAGAAGGAATAGATGATGATGAAACAGTACTTGTTGGTCATTTCAGTTCTTGTGCAGGCACTCTTAGCATTCGCACTTGGGTTCCTGCTTCTGCAACAAGATCGATTACTTCTCTCAAAAGACGTCGTAGGAGCTCTCTATGCTCTACTAATCCTAATCTCAATAGGGAATGTCATTTTCTTGCTGCTATTACGGCGCCATGCTTCGCACAGAAAGCAATAGTCTGGCTCGGGCCCCGCAAGTGTTGTTGGCGTGCAGAAGTTCGACCCGTGGGGCAAGGTGCTGACACCAAACGCATCACCCACACCAGTGCCAGTCAGCCAAACAAAGTTCAACTTTACAGGGCAGAAGCTGGACGGAACAGGGCTGTTGGACTACCATGCTCGCATGTATGACCCTGCTCTGGGTAGGTTCGTGTCTCCTGATAGCATTGTGCCTGGGGCTTCTTCGGGCGTGGGTGGTGCTGGTGGCACTGTAGGGAAAGTAGGAAACTCTGGGCTGACCGTGGATTTCCACGAGACAGGTTTTCTCTCATCTGTTGCCAGCGAAAACAGCCTAACTCTGCAGAGGGGCTTCTGGTTCCAGTTGAGTGCGGCAGACAAGCAAGCAGCCAATGAGCCTTCTGGTCCACGCAATCCACAAAGCCTCAGCCGTTATGCCTACGTACTGAACAATCCAGTGCGATATACTGACCCGACAGGGCATTGGTTGGCTGTCCATAAGAGTTGCAATGGGTGCTATCAAGATAGTAAGGTGGCCCAGGTTGTCAAGACCACCGGGAGGCGCTTTCTAAGGTGAGATTGCTTCCTTCCGTGATGGGTGTTGCTTGCGTCTCTGGTGTCGCTGCTAGCCGGTGGTAGAGTGCCGCCGGTGTTCGGTAGTTAAGGGCTTGGTGGGGCCGGTCATGGTTGTAGAAATCGATGTACTGGCCGAGGCTCTGCCTTGCCTCTCTAGGGGTGCAGTATTCGTGCAGGTACACCTGTGGGCTAAGGGCCGTGCGCCTTGAAGTATTGCTATTAGTATGAAGTAGCCAGAGGGCGCATCCCGTGCTATCCTCGCTGCAGACGTTGAGTTGGCGGGGACGCCCAGGGGTGCGCGGCGTCAGGGCCGGTCGACCTGTGAGTTGGGACAGGGTACCAACCCAAGCCCGTATTGCTATTTGACCGCCCGTCCGATTCCACTCAACTGAGAAGGCGTCATTCCGGCGTCAAGCTCGTATCGGTATGTGTAAACGCCTACGCCCGAACGATGCGCCCTCGAATTGGCCTGGCCTCGAATTATGAGTATGGAGATTATCTGACGAAAGGAGGTTTATACAGTGATGGATATGGATGCTCCATTTGGCCCACCTCAGCGGTATGTGGGGCTTGATGTCCACAAGCACTTCGTGGTGGTCGCTGCCGTAGATGGCCGACAGCAAATCGTCTTGCGTCCCTGTCGGCTGTCGTTCAACGACTGAGATACACCTGGAGTGGATGCCCTCTTTACTCCGGGGTCTGGTGTCCCAGTCAGAGAATTGCACGCTTCCCTGACCTTCAGCAGACATGTCCCGATGTCTACCTCTTGACCCAGCATTGCCGTCTTGGTCAGCCAACCTCCGGCAACTCTTTTCTGACGAAGCCTCATCAAGGGTTCACTCTCGTTCATCCGTCCAGGTTTTCCCTAGCCCGCTCTGTACCGTTGGCTGGCCTTCGGCTTAGGCGTTATCCCCAGCTTCGCACCTCATGTTATCATGACGCACGTGAGGATTGGGAACAGGCTTTGGACACTAGCCTGGGTTGATTAGTTTTGCCGTTCAACCACTCATACGAAGCGACCTCGTATCGCACGTGCAACTCAAAGCCACAAATCAGTGCAACCCAAAGTCTCACTCAGTGCAATCCAAAGCCGCGCGCAGTGCAACTCAAATCCTAAAGTTACATCAGTGCGACCCAATTCTGCAAGTGACACCTGGATGTGGAAAACCTGTCCTGAAGCCGCAAGCTAGGTTAGTATTAGTAACGAGAATGGCCCTTCTCAGAACTTATCTCAGGAGTTGATATGACTTTCATTATTACCATTTACGTGAACGAAGGGATCGTAATGGCCAGCGACAGCCGTCTAACTTTGAGCCGCACCTTCTCCAACGAAAACCAGTTCAAAGATCGTCAAAGCCAGACCCTCCTCGATATTGTCCAATCCGATGCCAACTTTAAGCTTTTCCTCTCCCCGAACGGTGTCGGAATTTCAACATGTGGCGACGCCAGTATCAACGGCGTGCCGTTGGCCGGATATATCGAAGCATTCATAGACGAGCAAATCACTCAGGTGCTCAACAGCCCCATCGAGAACGATGAAATTGTCGAAGGGATGGAAGTAGACAAAGTCGCCGAGCAACTACTTGACTATTTCAAGAAGCTACCTGGACCACCCGACACCGCTTTTCACGTGGCGGGTTACAGAACAGACGGCAACAAGCGCGTCCAGGAAATCTGGCGGGTCGGCATCAAAGCCGGCGAGAAATCGCTGGTAAACAGCAAGGGCGAAAAGGGTGTGCTGTGGGACGGCGAAGGTGATGTCATGTACCGGTTGATCCAGCCTGTCTTCCGCCGCTCGGACAAGGGCGACTACATGCCTCTCGAAGACCCCGACATCGCATTCCACTACTTCACCATTCAGGACGCGATCGACTTCGCCGTCTACGCTGTCAGGACAACCGTAGATACAATAAGGTTCATCGCTTCCCGCTCCAAGACTGTCGGCGGACCCATTGATGTACTCGTAATTAAGCCGCGAGATGCTTTCTGGGTGCAACGCAAGCAACTGCAAGTGAGATAGTGGTTCAATATGAATTACCATACACTTGATTCTAAAGAAAGCCGGGTATTTCATGCACGATGACGTTTCGGTAGTCACTCCCTATCAAGAGCAAGCAGCTGCTACTGCGATCCAACTCTTCGATGAGCGACTGGTCACACCAGCCATAGGCATGGATCAGCACCCTGCCGCCGTCTATCTGGCCCATCTCGCGCCGGGCTCGCGAAGGACGATGACCAATGCCCTCAATACGATGGCGGGTTTGCTGACCAAGAATCGATGCAACATTCAAACGCTCGATTGGAGCGCCCTACGCTATCAGCACACAACCGCTTTGCGAACACTCCTCGCCGATCTTTACGCCCCGTCCACCGCCAACAAGATGCTGGCCGCTTTGCGCGGTGTCTTACAGGAAGCATGGCGCTTGGGCAAAATGAGCGCGGAGGAATACCGGAGAGCCGCCGATTTACCCTCTGTGCGCGGGAGCACATTGCCGCGAGGAAGAGCCATCACCAAAAGCGAGCTATCTCGCCTCTTTGCCTCCTGCGCCAGAGATCGTGGCCCGGCGGGCAGACGTGATGCCGCTATCCTTGCCGTGCTCTACAACTGCGGCCTCCGTCGAAGCGAGCTGGTCGACCTCGACCTTTCCGACTATGACACCAACGATGCAGCACTCATGGTTCGAAGTGGCAAGGGCAGAAAGGCACGTGTCAGCTATACCACCGATATAAGCCAGAAAGCAATAGACGGATGGCTGGAGGCCAGGGGTCTGAGCGCGGGTCCCCTTTTCACACCGGTCAATAAGTCAGGCAAAGTAAGCCTCCGCAGGCTAAGCGACCAGGCCATTCGCAAGCTACTATTGAAGCGCGCTGCCGAGGCTGGGGTAAGCCACTTCTCTCCCCACGACCTTCGACGCACAATGATAGGGGATCTCCTGGATGCTGGTGCCGATATTTCCACTGTGCAGCGATTGGCAGGCCACGCCAATGTAACTACCACAGCACGCTATGACCGTCGTGGCGAATCTGCCAAGCGGAGAGCTGCCAATCTGCTTCAGGTACCACTTACGAGTGAAAGTGAAGATAATGGCATCTGACGATCCCGAAGTCTTGGCCGGTATCGTTCAATAACGAGGACAAAATGTCTGATAACGCAAGCGATCTTCTCCTATATGGTGTGGCTGCCGCCAAAGCCAACAGCCGCGATGAGGCACGCAACTACCTTGAATGGGTGCTTCGCACCGACGCCGACTTCGACCAGCAAGCCGAGGCATGGTACTGGCTGAGCAGAATCACAGACGATCCCAAAGAGAAACGGGATTGCCTGGAGAATGTGCTCGCTATCACGCCGCGTCACCCGGAAGCGCAGCGCGACATGGCAATCCTGGAGGGTAGGCTGAAGCCGGAAACTATGCATGACCCCCTCCACAGCGTCGCACCGTTGGCACCTGGCCCCACTGTCGGCCAAAGTGATCTACAAACCTATAAGTGCCCCCAATGTGGCGCGCGGATGACTGCGCGCGAGACCGATGGAAAGTTGGTCTGTGGCTTCTGCGGCTACGAGGCAGGCGGCAGTAAAAACTCGACGCTGAACCCTAGCGCCGTCGATGAGCAGGATTGGGTTGCCGCCATCTATTCAATGAAAGGCCACAGGTGGGAAGTGCCCACCGAGCGGGCCTTCAAATGCAACGCCTGTGGTGCCACAGTTGTAATGCCGCCTTCGAATGTCAGCACGAATTGCCCGTTCTGCGGAACCCCCTACGTAGCGCAAAGCTCCCAGGAGCAAGAGCTGATTGAGCCGAATGGCATCCTTCCCTTCGCGTTTGACGAAAAAATGGCATGGGCGTGCGTAGTCAAGTGGTTGGGAACACAACGATTCGCCCCGGCTGATCTCGGACACCAGGCCATGCAAAACTCACCGCGACCGATCTATGTGCCCTTCTGGACTTTCGATATTGATGGCGAAATCGGCTGGCGAGGCTGGGAAGTAAGCACCGAGTTTGGAAGGGCAACCCGCGCGCCCGCCTCGGGTAGTGCCCCCATCTATTTCGATGATTTGCTGGTTCCAGGTACGCACTCACTTCCGGCTCACCTGCTCTCAGCCCTCCAATTCGATACCAAACACTTGCTCCCATATTCGATAGATATGCTGGCTAATTGGCCTGCCGAAGTCTATGCCGTATCCGTGGCCGATGCATCGCTGGTAGCCCGCGACCACGCGATCCATTCCAGGCAGACTCAGGACTTTATCAATACAACCGTGTCAATCAACGGCAACATACAGGATCTAATTGTCGAAACGCCCGACCTGTCAGTCCTCTCCTACAAGCTTGCCCTTCTGCCGGTCTGGGTCGGAAGTTACATCTATGGTGGCAAAACATTTGCGGTGCTCGTCAACGGGCAAAGCGGTGTCGTCGAAGGTGAGGTTCCTCGCAATCGCATGCAGCAGGTGCTTGGCGAACTTTTCGGCGTTGTTTTTGGTTGATGTGGTGGTTGATGTGGTGGTTGATGTGGTGGTTGATGTGGTGGTTGATGTGGTGGTTGATGTGGTGGTTGATGTGGTATTCTAAGGGATATGTAGCACATGCTGGGAGCATTACATGGACCTGATTTTCGACCAGACAAAAGAGCGAATACAACGTTGGGCATCAGACCCTGATGTGCTGGGTGTACTGTTGGTCGGCTCCAAAAGTCGGGGCTTTGGAGATGATCTGTCAGATGATGATCTTGAGGTGATCCTGACTGAGGAGGCCGCTGCCCGTCTCCGACCGGTTGAGTGCTCTGATCTGTTGATCGAGGGCGAAAGTCCAAATCGCAAGCTCATATATGACGCCGAGTACCTGGGAATTGATGCTCTCCGCTCGAAGATGGCATCCCACCTGGACCTCGATCATTGGCCATATGAGAGCAGTCCGATCCTGTTCGATCGATCGGGCGAACTGGAAGACCTTGTACCCGCGCTCGGTTCCATGCCTGCCGACTTTCGGTCCAAAAGACTTCTTCACGCAACCATAGATGCCTGGATACCGCCCTACAGGGCCGGCAAGTGCATAAAGCGCGGGCAAGTGACCGCCGCGCGGCTGCTTGTCGCACGCGGAGCGCGGGCGCTCTGCCGCGTCATCTTTGCTCTGGAATGGCGGTGGGTGCCGCTCGACCATTGGCTGCAACGCGAGCTGGCCACACTGGAAGACCCCGCCGGTGTAGCCCCACTAATAATCGAGGCACTGGAGACCGGCGAAGCCAAACCGCTCTCGGACGGCCTGGCGGCTCTGGAGTCGGCCCTGGAGGCCGTGGGCGTGCCCGGACCAGAAGGCCGCAACGACCTCTTCATGGAGCTGATTTACCCGTCACGAGCCGAGGAGCGAGCAATCTATGGGCTCCAATGAGAGTGTCAGCGTGACCTCCTGGCAGGAGAGCACCCCACCTACTGAAGCCGCGATCCAACGCAAGCTGCGCCAGGAGAACCTGAGCGCTTACGGCTGGTCAAACGGTCCTGGCCATGTATATGCTGCCCATTCCCATTCCTACAACAAAGTGATCTACGTTGTGAGAGGCACAATCACATTCGGATTGCCCGATCATCAAGAACGGTTGGAGCTAGAAGAGGGCGACCGTCTCTATCTGCCCGCCGGCACGCGCCATAATGCGGTCGCCGGCCCAGAAGGTGTCAACTGCCTGGAAGCCCACTGCTGACTCTCAGCACCTCATACTGCCCCAAGCCAATTGCAATCGTCGCTGGCCTCCATCGCTTATGATACAGGCGTTGGCAATTTCGGACGGCAGGCAACCCATGCATTTGGACTGAATTTGCGGTTGCGCCCTCCCGCCGAAAACGAGGCATTCCGGCGAACACCCACTATTGCACCTGTGTCAAGGTTCGCAGCAAGAGTAGCAAGATCGTTTATCACGTTGGAAACTTGGGTGCGAAGTGCCGTGTCTTTCATTTTCTCCTCCAGGTCAAAGAATATGGAGCGCCTGGGCGCCTTTGCGTAATTCATCGCGAAAATCCGGGTGTGCCACACTGATCAACGCCTCGGCACGCCCGCGCACGCTTTTCCCGTACAACTGGGCTACCCCGTACTCGGTTACCACGAAATGAACGTCGTTTCGTGTGGTCGTGACACCAGCACCCACATCCAGGACTGGCACGATCCGAGACACATGGCCGCGGAGTGCCGTCGAAGGCAGGGCGATAATCGGCTTGCCGCCCTTCGACCGGGCAGCCCCACGCATAAAATCAACTTGCCCTCCCACACCGCTGTACAGCTTGGCGCCTATCGAGTCGGCGCAAACTTGCCCGGTGAGGTCTATCTGAAGTGCCGAATTGATCGCCACCATGTTATCGTTGCGGCTGATATTGAATGGATCGTTCGTAAAGTCCACAGGTCGAAGCTCAATAATGGGATTGTCATGTACGAAATCGAAAAGCTTGCGTGTCCCCAGCGCGAATGATGCTACCACCTTGTTCGGCAGGAAGTTCTTTCGCTCGCCCGTAATGACTCCCGCTTCAATCAAATCGATTATGCCATCTGAGAACATCTCGCTGTGAACGCCCAGGTCCTGCTTGTCTGCAAGAAAGCTCAGCACAGCATCCGGGATCGCCCCGATCCCCATCTGCAAAGTATCGCCGTCCGAGATCAGTTCCGCGATATAGCCCCCGATCTTCTGATAAAGTGGCGTGGGCGTGCTCTGCGGCATCTCAGGCAGGTCGTAACTGACTGGCACACAATAGTCGATATCACTGAGGTGGATAAACGAATTGCCCCAGACTCTGGGCACTTTGGGGTTGATCTCCGCGATCACGATCCTCGCGCTCTCCGTAGCTGGCTTCGTGGCACCCACTTCTACACCGAAGCTACAAAAGCCATGCGCATCAGGAGGGGAGACCGACACAAGAGCCACGTCGAGCGGCAAATAGCCCTCGTGAAAGAGTCGCGGGATTTCATTCAGAAACACAGGCGTAAAGTCTGCGAGGCCCGCCTGCACTGCGTTCCTCACATTCTGCCCTATGAACAAACTGTTGCTATGAAAGCTATCCTTCAGTTCAGGCGCTGCATATTCAGCATGTCCCGCCGTAAGCACGTGAATGATTTCCACTCCCCTTAGCTCAGGAGCACGCGTCACAAGTCCATGAGCCAGCACAAGTGGCTCTCCGCAACCGCCCCCGATATAAACGCGTTGGCCCGACTGAATCACGCGCAGGGCTTCTTCTACAGTCGTAAGTTTGCCCGTGTACTTGGCGGGCCAGTTTTCCGGCTCGGAAGCTTCAGCTTGTGAGTTGAGGGCCGCGTGAGAACCGTCGGCAATCATAAGTCCTCCTTCTTCTCCAACTGCATGATAATCTTCTCAAGACCGGTTTACAAGTCCTCAACATAGAATGGAGGGCAAGAGTTATCGCCGGGAAATACCAAAATCAGCGAAAAACAGCAAAAGAATCATCTGTTATAATGGGCATGATCCTATCCGACGGAGCGGGTTGGCCTGAACGCCAGGAAGCAGGATCTTGCAGGCAACTTCAAAACGAGTAGCAGGTGCAGAGCATGAAGTTTCTGATAGTGGACGACGACCAGAGTATCGTTGAGGCCGTCACAATAGGTTTACAGTTTCAGTGGCAAGACGCGGAAGTGATCACGGCTAAGGATGGCGAGCAGGGAGTGGAACTTTTCTTTGACGAGTCTCCCGATGTGACACTTCTTGATGTAAATATGCCGGGAATGAGCGGGTACGAAGTATTACAAAGGATACGAGAATTATCCGATGCCCCCGTTGTGATGCTAACAGCGCGTGGCGATGAGATGAGCAAAGTGAAAGGACTTGAAATGGGCGCTGACGACTATCTTGTCAAGCCATTCAGCCATCTGGAGCTTTTCGCCCGCATCAAAGCTGTACTGCGGCGCGCTGAGCTTCCCGGCCCTGTTAGCGCTGCGCCTTCCTTTGTTTCAGGCGAGGTTACCGTCAATTTCGACAGCCGCGAAGTTACCGTTGACTCTGAGGCGGTTAGGCTCACTCCTACGGAATACAAGCTCCTATACCAGTTGGTGAGAAATGCGGGGCGCGTGCTCCCATATGATACGCTCCTCAGTAAGGTTTGGGGCGACGAATACCGAGGCGACCTCGATTACTTGAAGACCTACATCAGCCGGCTCCGCAAGAAGCTGAACGATAATTCGGAAGACCCCCGCTACATAATTACCGAGCGCGGTGTCGGCTATCGTTTTGCAAGGGTAACCCCGCGCGGGGAAGCTCATTAGCGATGGGTAGAGAGTCAAGCAGTGGATGTCCTTTTTGAAGAGACCGGGTCAAAAGATCAGGCAGCCGCGCAACGCAGCAATCGCCGTGTCGAGCAATTGCTGGCGCTCAATAAGGCGGCAATCGCAATAACAGGCGAACTGGAGCTTGACGCGCTCCTTCAGCGCATCGTCGATGCCGCACGCGAGCTGGTGCAGTGCAAATACTCCGCTTTGGGAGTTCTCGGGGACGACGGTTACATCGTGCGTTTCCCGACATCGGGGATCTCACAAACCGAGCGTGAGCAGATAGGTGCTCCTCCCAGGGGCCACGGGCTGCTTGGTGTCATGTTGCGGGCAGGCCGTAGCCTGCGTATTCCAGACATGAGCAAGGACCCAAGAGGCGTTGGATTTCCCCCTAATCACCCGCCGATGACCAGTCTGCTAGGCGTGCCGATCTTGGTGCGCGGCAAGCTGGTTGGCGACCTTTACTTGACCGATAAGATCAGTGGCCCCGAATTCGCGGAAGAGGACGAGTGGATAGTTCAACTGCTCGCAACACACGCTGCTACTGCTCTCACAAACTCCGAATTGCACGCAGAAAAGACCGAAGCTCTCCAACGTCTGCGCGAATTGGACGTTATGAAGGACGAATTCTTGTCCACCGCCGCCCATGAGCTGCGCACTCCTCTTACTACGATACGCATGTCGGCGGGGCTTGCACACGAGCAAATGAAGGCATTGGCGGCTCAGGGCAACCTCGATCCTCGCCTGGTTGACCTGGTCGGGCTCGTGCTCGATGGCAGCATTCGCATGCATGCCCTTGTCAACGACTTGCTCGACCTCACCCGTCTGGAGCAAGGGCGCGCTACCCTCAGCATTGATGATGTAGACCTGCGTGATGTGGTGCGCGCTTCCGTAGAAGCAACCAAAGCCCTCTTTGAGAACAAAGGGCAGCAGTTGGCGGTTCACTTGCCGGAAGTCCAGTGCTGGGTGCGAGGCGATGCAGCGCGGTTGGAGCAGATAGTAATTAACCTTCTTACAAACGCACACAAGTACACCCCTGAAGGTTCCAGGACTGAAGTGCGCGCGGTTCGAGCCGGGTCGGAATGCCGGGTGCTGGTGCGCGACAATGGGCCTGGAATACTGGCGGAGGAAGCGGACCTCATTTTCGACCGTTTCTACCGCAGCAAGCAACACCGGCAGGACCGCACCCCCAGCACGGGCCTGGGTCTGCCTATAGCAAAGACCATTGCCGAGCTTCATCGAGGACGAATTTGGGAAGAACCGGCCCCCGGCGGGGGCGGCCTGTTTGTCCTGACCCTTCCAGCGGCTAGTCCAAGCGAAAACTAATGCCCCGCATACAAAGGTCAGTACCTATCCGCTGGTCGCTCTTTTCACTCTGTACTCTTTTCGTCGCTTCACTGGTCGTGGCCTGGTTGGCTCTGCCGGCGCTTGCGTTTGCGCATGCCGAACTCTACAGAAGTGACCCGAGGAATGGTGCTGTCCTCGATACCCCTCCTGCCGAGGCAAAGCTCTATTTCACGGAGGATGTTGGCCTTGAGTTCAGCAGTGCCGTGCTCTATGATCGCTCCCAGAAAGAATACCCGACCGGAACCCTAACACACTCCGGCAGCGATACCGCCAGCATGGTCGTGCCGCTGCCTCAGGATATACCCAATGGCGCTTACATCCTTATCTGGCGAGTGATTTCGGGGGTTGACGGCCACCTGACTCTTGGAACTGTCTCCTTCAATGTCGGACCCGTTGATCCCAACGAGCCTCCGATCAATTCGACCTTCGCGCAGCGCGTTGGCAACGGTGAGCTCAGCGCCGATAGCGATAATGCCGACCCATTTCGCTGGGTTGTGCGCGCGTGGGTTCTGGCCGCCGCCACTCTTCTGCTCGGCGGGTCCGTATTTACGGTATTGATCATCGAGCCTTCGGCCGCCGAGAGTGACCAGGAAGGCGAAACCCTATGGCGAGCGGCCGGCGCGCGTTTCGCGGGCGTGGCGGCGGGCGTGGCTGCCGGGCTTATCGCAGGCCTGGTATTCGATCTACTCGCCCAGGTGGCCCTGATTGGGAACACCGATCTGCTGGCCGCCCTTAGTCAGGGCGATACTCTGCTAACCCTGCTAAACTCCACGCGCTTCGGATTTGCCTGGATCATGAAGGCGCTGGCGGCGGCCCTGTTGCTCTTCTTGATGATCCTGGTGTGGGCCTTCAACAGGCGCGGTGGCTCCGGTCTGTGGGAGATCGGCATAGCTGCCGGTTCGCTCCTCCTCCTGGCGGAATCGCTGAGCAGCCACGCTGCCGCTGCCGTCAACTATGGTCAACTGCTTGGCTTGCCGATACCTCTCATTAGCGATTGGCTGCATCTTGTGACGGTGGCCACCTGGACCGGCGGGCTTGGCTATATGGTACTTGTGCTCTTCCCCACATTTCGCAGGCTCAACTATACTTCAGAGACGCGGCGCGCCTTCCTTGCCAGGAGCATCCCGCGATTTTCCCGCCTGGCAATCGTCAGCGTAATAACCCTGGCCACCACCGGTCTATTCAATCTTGTGGTGCATACCATTGACGTTGAGGCCATAATCACAACTACCTACGGGCAGGTGCTGCTCATAAAAGTGGCGTTGTTCGTGGTGCTGGTGGCGTTGGGGGCCGTAAACCTGCGTCGACTCAGTCCGCGCTTGCAGGCGGCGCGCACCGGCAAGACCGGCGGTACGCTCACTCAGATGTCCGAGGACAGCACTAACGCAGTGACCGGTCTATGGCATAGCGTTCAACTCGAAGCGGTGCTCGCTGCCACCGCGATAGTGTGCGCGGCGGGGCTTACGCTACTTCCTCCGCCTACTGGCGGAATCGCCAGCACACCGGTCGCCTCGACGCAGCAGCCCGTTGCCCAGCCTACCCCTGATAGCACTGTTGCTTCCTCATCTCAAACCGTCGGCGCAGGCTACACGCTCACTATGACTTTACAGAAGGGAGACACAGCCGACCAGGTGACCTTGGAGGTCCTGAGGAGCGATCCGGCTTCCCCGCCCCTGACTGACGTGACAACCATGATTTTCCGGGTGACACCCCAAGACCTGGAGGCCGGAAGTAGCTCCTTCGAGCAAGACCAGACCGATACGCTCGAGCCAGACAAAGCTGCCTGGAAAGTAAAAGGAGCCATTCTGCCGATCGATGGCCATTACATCATCAACGTAACTCTCCGGCGACTCGAGTCGGATGATCTGCGAGCCGCTTTCTCAGTCAACGTTGCAGAAGGCAGCAGCCCGGTAGTTGCTCCCACCACGGCGCTCCAGGTGCGGCTCGTGACAGATCCAAGCCCGCCCATATCGGGAACCGTGAAACTGTCGATAACCCTGCTCGATGGTGACGGCAAACCTATTGAAGGAGCTCAACTGAGCGTTGCGGCCGGCCGCCCCGCCTCGCAAGAGGCTCCCCTTGTCGTCGCCGCCCTTCCTGTCGAAGGCAATCGTGGTGTCTTCATAGCTTCGTTTGACCTGCACACACCCGGCTCCTGGCTACTCGCCTTTACTGTCGAGCGCCCGGGTTTGCCTACCCTCAAGAGCGATGCCGGCTTCGATGTGCAAGCTCCTGACGCAGACACGAGTCCTTGACTGGCATCGCACGCTTATTCCAACACCTCAATAGCCGGTGAGCCTATCAATCATCCCCCGCTCGCGTGCCTGGTTCTCCACCCAGCGGAAGAAGAAGTACGAGATGACCGCACTCAGCGCCGCGCTGGCCGCGAGGATCGCCAGTAGCTGCCAGTTGTCGAGCGCCGCAAGGAGGGGACTGATCGGCTGCACTACCGTCGTGCCGTTGGGGCCGGGAACCGTTGCCGTCAGCACCCCGCCATTCAAAGCGCGTCTCATGCCCTCAAGCCAGTAGGTAATAGGCAGGCCAAGGCTGATCTCGCGGATAAACGGAGGCAATATATCCACCGGGGAATATGCACCACTGAACAGGAGCAAGCTGCCGGCCGTGACCTCGCCGATTGCGCCCCCATGCCGGGCGACCACAAGCGCCACTCCCGCTAGAATCAACCCCAATGACAACAACGAGACCATCCCCAAAGGGAAGTAGACCGCCAGCCATCCCCACTCTATCCTGCTGACGTCCAGCTGGAGTCCAAGAAACAGCAGGCCGGTGGTCAGGAGCACCAGCGTGGTCATAATGCCCAGCGTGATCTTGGCAACCCCCCTCCCAAGTAAGTACGCGAGCTTGCGGGCAGGCGAGGTATAGACGTACTTGAGCATCTTGTAATTCTCCCGGTCGTCGAGGATCGTCCACGCCAAACCCGACATCGTTTCGATCACCAGCACGAAGAACGCGTTGCTCAAATAGAGGTAGTTGAAGTAATCGCCACGCTGCCCACCCGCGATAACCTGGTACATAAGGACCAGGATCAAAGCGGTGGCCATCGGCCTCAGAATGGTGAAGATGAAGAAGACCAGCGGGTCCGCCCAGTTCCCCTCCACCTGCCAGCCCAGTCGGGCAGCAACCCTGAAAGTGCGCAGGTGCTCGCGCCACGCCGAAACTTCCGGTTCCTCCTGATCTACCGCGTTTGTTGAGGCAAGTTGCATAGTCTTTTCATTCTCCATCGGTGGTCGACAGTTTGATGTTACTGCCAGCGGAGGCTCAGCCGTGCCTCCACTTTTGCCAGCCATTCCATTCGCTTGAGCATGAGGAATGCTGCCGTTACGAATATCACTCCCATCCCTGCAAGAATCAAAAGCTCCAGCCAGGGTGCGAGCACGCCAACCAGCTGGCCGGGAAAGAGCAATTGCCTCATAGCATCCAGGCCCAGGCTGACCGGGACAGCAGCCGAAACGAGGGTGACGGCTCCCTGCATGAAAGCAGGCACGCTGCTGAAGAGCCTGCTCAGCGGGAAGTTCAAACCCGACAGGAAGAAAACAGGCTCCTGAAGCGCAAGCGATACCTGCCAAGCCTCTCTACCCCACATCAGGAAGACTGAGCTAAGCAACATCCCCATCCCATACAGCGCAATCATTGCCACCACGAACACCAGCAAAGCAAAAGCCCATTGGCTCCCATCGAACTGCACACTGTAAAGTATCGAGCCGACAAGGGCAATGGCTCCCGCGCGCATGGTGCTCATGTACAACCCGCCCACGCCCATGCCCAGCAATATCGACATCAACGGCGCGGGCGACATGATGTATATCTCCAACAACCCCGCCTGCTTGTCCCAGTAGAGTTGCGAAGCCATCATCCAGAGCACGTTCAGCCAGAAGGTTGCCATAGCGCCACCAAGCACCACAAAACCCACATATGCCTCAGGTGCATTCAGTGCCCTGTACAAAAACACAAACGCAGAGACGTTTATCAGCGGTATCACAATATCGAAGAAGAGCCAGCTAAGCTCTCGATGCGCCCCGAAAACACGAGGATAGCCGCGCGCAACAGCGCCCCGCAAGAATAGCTCAAATCCCCTGCTCTGTCTCACGTTACGCTCCTTCTTATGCCTCGCTTGTCAGGCTGCGGCCAACCAGCTTGATGAATACGTCCTCAAGAGTTGGCTCGTCCTTCTCAAGTGCCAGGATACCCCCGTTATGCGCCGCCAGCGTGCTCACCACTGAGCCGATAGCCAACTCCTCTTCAAGGATGAAGCGCAGCCTGTGCGCAGCGCCACCTTCATCGGGCGTAGAGGTTACCCGTACCACGCCGGGCGCAGCTTGCAGAGCACTCACCGTGCGGTCTGTTACACCCGATGCGCTGATTTCAAACGTGGGCTGTTTCTGAAGGAGGCGCTTGAGGTTGGCCGGTGTGTCACAGGCCAGCACTTTGCCGTGGTCTATGATCGCTATACGGTCGCATAGTTCGTCCGCCTCTGCCATATAGTGTGTCGTGAGCAGAAGCGTGCGCCTGGGGTTCTCGTGCAGCCACTCTCTCGTGAAGTCGCGAATGATGCGGGCCGCATGCACGTCCAGGCCGAGCGTCGGCTCGTCCAGGAACATCACTTTGGGGTCAGTGATGAACCCTCGGCAGAAATTCATCCGCTGGCGCTGGCCCGTGCTGAGCGAGCTAACCAGCGCGTTACGCTTGTCCTCCAGTTCCACGATCTTGAGCATCTCGTCGATGCGCGCATTGGAGTCTTTCCACGTTACGCCGTAAAACTGGCTGAACATCCAGAGATTTTCGCGAACCGTCAGGATGCCGTAGCCGCTCGTTTCACCTCCGCTCACCATGTTGATCCGGCGGCGCACTTCCTGCGATTGCTTGACAACGTCCAGCCCATCAACGCGAGCTATGCCGTTGGTGGGAGCAAGCAGGGTAGTAAGAATCTTGATGAGCGTGGTCTTCCCCGCCCCGTTCGGTCCAAGAAGCCCAAATAACTCCCCCTGATAGACGTCCAGGTCCACCCCGTCAAGCGCGGCGAGCGTCTTCGGCGGCTCCCCGTTGCCCTTCTTCCTATCCTTCTTTTCTGCTCTTACTTTGTAAATGCGGGTAAGATTCTCGACCTCAATTGCGAGCGGTTTGCCCGCATTGCGTTCAACGGCCTGCGCATTGGCGATCTTTGCCGCCTCTTCCATTGCCTCCCTTAGCTCGGTATCTGAAATAGTGTCGTGTTGAATGTCCAAGCTCATAGAACCTCCGGGGAAATAATAAGACAGTCGCCACTCTCCTACCGGCATGCTGGCCACATCCGGCAGCGCAGCCCGTTCTACCGGCAGTTGGCCCTTGATGCAGGTTCATCGGTCGCGACATGGGCGCGATGGTAAGCTACATGCTGACAGGGGTGCTAGTAGCATAACACGAACCCTGGGCCGTCACATTCCGACCATCCGCGCAAATCTATCTACGTCTATGGTCGTAGAACCTGGTTGAGTGGTATACTAGCAATCCGGAGAGCATAAATCGCAACAAAGGAGGACCCTCGATGCTTGTAGCCTATCTTGCTGTTATCACGCTGGGATCTTATCTATTGGGGGCGATCCCCATAGGCGCTCTGGTGGCCGCCCACCAGAAGATAGACATTGCGAAACATGGCAGCGGAAAGATCGGCACTACAAACGTATTGAGGACAGTCGGACGCCGAGCCGCCGCCATGGTGCTGGTGGGAGACCTCCTGAAAGGCGCGATAGCCGTACTCCTCACGAGATGGGTCGCCTCCTGGTTCGGCCTGGACCAGGATCACATCCAGATTGCCGGCTTTCAAGCGTCCGTGATTACTGTGGCATCGCTGCTTGCAACGGTTGCGGTGGTTACCGGGCACGTGTGGTCATTGTACCTGCGGCTCACTTATGGAGCGTGGCACGGCGGCCGTGGCGTAGCTACCGCCATGGGTGCGATCTTTATTGTCAATCCCTGGGTAATCGTGCTCGCGGTTGCGGTGGCTATTCCAAGCATCGCCATTTCGCGCTACGTATCGCTGGGGTCGATCCTCGGCGCAGTCACCGCTGCCCTGGCTATTGTTGCCTTAGTCGTGTTCGGCCAGATGGATGCGCTATCCCTGTTGTTTGTCCTCGTGGCGCTCTTCGTAATCGTCCTGCACCGGGACAACATTCAGCGACTCTTGAAAGGCACCGAACGCAAGCTGGGCGAACGAGCTAGCACCTAGCCGGCCTCCTTATAGGGGCCACGCGGCAAGCGGGATCGCAACCAGCATGACCACCAGGCTCAGCCCGAAAAAGAGTGCCGCCTGGGTGCCCTTTGCTGTATCACCCGTAGCTCGGTCCGCACGCACGCGGCCCACGTGAGCCAGCGCCACGGCCGCGATCATCGCCGGCGGGTGCACCCAGCTCAGGAAAGGATCGGCACCATCCCATCTCCCCTCACCGAACCACAGTACAGCGCCGATCAAGAACTGAATATCCACTGAAAGCGTAAAGAAGAACGAAATGCGATCCGCAATCCCGTCCCACGGACGAGACCCTGTAATCGCTATCACCGCCAGCACGATCGCCGCAATTGCCAGAAGCAGCACAACCCACCGCCAGATACTGTGTATGGTAACTATCCAGTCCATTCGGTGCCCCCTGCTTGAATTATCTTTTCGGTTTCAGGACTTACGGGATATGTAGCTTTATCGACCTGATACCAGTTCGGGCCATGCTTCGCTGAACAAGCCCTGGAGCAGACTAACTTTATAGCCGTTCTGCGACAGCGGGCGCGCATCTTCGACCATCAGCGCCGACAATTCGTCGCGTGAGATCGAAGAGATTGAGGTGCCCCGCAGACGCTCTTCCACGCTCGCCACTCTAATGGGAGTGACCGCCACCCCACCAAGTGCCACCCTTGCCTCGACAATCGTATCGCCATCAAATTGCATAGCGAGAGCCAGGCCGGCCAGCGCGAAAGTCCACGTAGCGCGCGACATTGCCTTTCGGTATAGCGACTTGCCCGTAAACGCAGGCAATCTCATGCTGGTTATGATTGCGCTCTCAGGAATGTCAATCATCGTGCGGCGGTCCGGTGTCGGAAAGCGATAGAACTTGCCTATGGGAACCTCCATAGCACCTTCCGGCGTGTAATATTGGACGGTCGCCTCAAGTGCCAGCAAGGCAACAGCCGGATCGGAAGGGTGGACGCTTACACACACGCTCCGCTCAGGCTCTGTATTGAAGATAGCATGAAGTTCATTCTCCCCACCACGTGCGAAACACCGCTCTCCACCCTTCAACCAGCAGTTGAAAGGCCCCCGATAATACCAACACCTCGGCACCTGAAGCAGATTCCCGCCGAGCGTGCCCATGTTTCGCAGTTGCGGTGCTGCCGACAGGCGACAAGAGTCAGCAAGCGCGGTGTACTTGTCCCGGATAACCGGATGTGACGCCACCTCGCTCAACGTAGCCAGCGCCCCGATCTCGATCCCCTGGTCGGTGGCCTTTATTTCCCTGCCCTCGCGCCAGCGGGATATGTCAACAAGTGTGTCGGGGCTTGCCAGGTCGTCCTTCATTAGCGGGAGCAGCTCGGTCCCCCCGGCGATGATTCTCGCGTCGCCATTTCTAAGCAGACTTGCTGCCTGCCAGGGATCGTCAGCGCTCAGATAGGAGAAGTTTCTCATCTCTGCTTGCGCCCCCGATCTTGTTCACCCTGCTGTGCGTTGATGGCTTCTAGCATCCTGCGCGTGGTCACGGGAAGCGAATGGACCCGCACGCCTGTTGCGTTATAGATAGCGTTGGCGATGGCGGCAGCCGTCGGGATGATGGGCGGTTCACCTGCTCCCTTTACTCCGATATGGTTCGCCAGCGTATCCGCCTTTCCAACCGCGTCCACCAGCATTTGCGGCGTGTCCACCACCGTCGGAATATGATAGCCATCCAGGCCCACGTTCAGCACTATTCCGGAAGTCTCGTCTACAATCTGCTCTTCAGTTAGGGCTAATCCCATACCCTGGAGTATGCCTCCGTAGAACTGGCTGTTCAAGCCCTTCGGATTGATAACTCGACCGACATCGTGCACAGCCGCTATCCGCACAAGGCGAACCTGCCCTGTCAGAACATTTACCTCAACCTCCGCGATCTGAGCGCCCCAGGTCTTGACCTGCTGGGGCGGGTTGGGACCGCGATACCCCTTCCCCGTCACCATGTAGTCGCCGATCTCTTCAAGTATGCTCTTGAGCGGCCTCCGACCTTCCTTGCTGCCTTCAATCGACACGTAGCCGTCTTCAAGTGTGAGATAGTTAGCCGGCAACTCCATGAAGTACGACGCGATTTCGAGAAGTTGGCGGCGCGCATCACCGGCAGCCATCCGCACCGCCGGTCCGACCGATGCCGTCGTGATGCTGCCCCAGCTTGCAGGGCCATAAGGTCCTTTCTGAGTATCGCCAAGTCGGAAACGAATCGATTCCAGCGGCACGCCCAATTCCTCAGCAGCTATTTGGGCCAGCGCCGTCCTCGTGCCCGTACCGATATCCTGCATACCGGACGTTACTTCAATAGTTCCATCCGAATTGACACGCACGACTGCGTGCGCAGGTGGGCCTCCACCCCCTCCCCAGGTCTGGCTCGCAATGCCGATCCCGCGCCGCCAGGGCCTGTGCAACTCCAGACTGCCGCGAACAGGTAAATTCGCCTTTCGATCCATTCCCATAAGGTCCAGCGCGCGGTCGTAGCACTCCAACAGGTGCTTGCTGGAGTAATCTTGCTGAGATACCTGGTCTGCGGGCATATGGTTCTTCTTGCGAAAATCGAGAGGGTCGATGCCCAGCTTATCGCACAAATCGTCAATTGCCGATTCCAGGCCAAACGTGCCTTCCACATAGCCGGGCGCGCGAAATGCGGAATGGCTGCCCATATTAGTCCGCACGCCCAGCATCAGCGTTCGCACGTTGGGGCAGCGATACAGTTCTTGGGCTGGGCCTACGACCGGGGCGGCCCAGGTCCCGTAAGCGCCGACGCTATAGAGCGCCTCCATATCGATCGCGGTGAGCGTTCCATCCTTTCGCGCGCCAATCTTGATCTTTTGAATCGTTGCACCCCGATACCCAGTGAGAGTATTCTCTTCCTGGCGGGTCAGCATCAGCTTGACCGGCCTCCCCGCCATACGGGCGAGCAGTGCGCAAATCACCGGCTGCTTGAGCGTCTGGCCTTTGCTCCCGAAGCCGCCTCCCATGTACTCGCAGATCACACGCACGCGGCTGAGAGGAATGTCGAGAGCATTGGCAACCCGGTCACGCACCCCAAAAATGTACTGCGTCGACTCCCAGATCGTCAGTTCATCTCCCTCCCAGGCAGCCACGCTTCCATGTGTCTCCAGCGAGTTATGCAACTGGGTGGAGGTAGTGAAGACCCCCTCGACTATCACGTCCGCCTGTTTGAAGCCCTTTTGTACATCACCGCGGCTGTACAACTCACCTTCCCGCCCGTCGCTTTTGAGCACGTTACCGCGCGGGTGTATCTGCGCGGCACCCGGTTTGGCCGCCTCCTCCACATTCAAAAGCGCTGGCAGCACCTCGTACCCTACCTCGATCAATCTGACGGCATCGCGTGCCGTGTCGAGGTCGTCGGCAGCCACCGCAGCGACCTCCTCACCCACAAAGCGCAAAGTCTCATCGAAGAGTTTGCTCGAACCGCTATACCACGAAATGTCAGGGGCGTTGTCTTTCGTCAAAATGGCGCGCACGCCCGGCAGCTTCTCAGCCGCTTCTGTATTTATCGAGACAATTCGAGCGTGGGGGTGAGGCGAGCGCAGAACCGCGGCGATCACCATTCCTGGGAGCGTAACATCGTAAGTATAGTGCGCATCGCCTGTCACCCGCTCGCGCGCGTCTATCCTGTTGGTACTCTTGCCAACCACTTTGAAATCGCGCCCCTCCTCCCAGGGAGTAGGCTCATCCTCTTCGATGACAACCGTCTCCTCGTGAATCCGGCCCTCGATTTCAACTTTGGTCTTGATTACGCGGGTCAACGTTTGCTCCTTTCCGGTAGAGCTTGCTGAGCCAGCTGAGCGGCCCGTTGCACCGCATCGATGATGCCCTGGTACGCCCCACAACGGCAGAGATTTCCGGCCATGGCGGCCCTGATTTCATCCTCACCGGGTTCGGGATTATCTTTCAGCAGCGCGGTCGCCGACATCAGCTGGCCTGGGGTGCAAAAGCCGCATTGTAGAGCGTCGCAATCGATGAACGCCTGCTGCAAAGGGTTAAGCGTACCATCCGGCCTCGCGAGTCCTTCCACCGTGGTGATCTCGCTCTCCTTACATGAGGCTGCCAGCGTGAGGCAGGCCAGCACCGGCACGCCGTCCCGAAGCACTGTACAAGCGCCGCAGTGCCCCATATCACACACCTTCTTCGTGCCGGTCAGATATAGCTGGTCGCGGAGCAGATCAAGCAAGGTGCGGCGCGATGGCACCTCCACCCGGTACGGTTTGCCGTTCACATTAAGTCTGATTGCATGCATCTCCGATGGCGGCGTCGGAGTGCTGTGGTCGCTATCTGTGGTCATAGAATGCTCTTTGCTCGATTATTAGTGCAACAGGCAAGGCCGCTCAACGGAATCGAGCGGCCCATATTCGGCATTGGCCGGAAGGTCGCTCTAAGGCTCGACCTGTACCGCCCAATCGCTCTGTATCACCTGCCCTCTATACTGGAACTCGAACCACATCTTGTAAAGGCCCGGCGCCGGGAATACGTGATGGAATAGCACGTAAGGCCCATAAGTTGTCGACGGTTTGACGTCCTGCGGGCCTAAGATCGAAGCTTGAGCGGTCTGCTGGACGGGTGCGAGGGTTGGGGCGGGTTGGACGGTGCGGGTCGCGAGGGCGTTTTGCAAGTCAGGCACCAGCGTTGGTGGCGATAGCGTTGGAGTTACTGTTCCACTGGCGGCCACAGTCGGGCTGGGCGTAGCCGTGCCAGCGGCGGTCGTAGTGTGGGATGGCGATGTCCCTACCTCCCACGAGAACTGCCGCCCTTCCTGGTCAATTATCCAGAGGTAGCCGGGCGCATCGAGAAACGACCACAAACCGGTGACCGGCACACCACGCTCCGTAACATAAACGGCCAGTTGCTCGTCGCGACCGGCGTGCAAAGGTTGAGAGCCGGTCACGAGGTCCAATTGCAAGCCGTACTGCCGGTTCACTTTTGAGCGGTTAGTATCATCCTCCAACGCGGGCGCTGGCCCTTCGTCGGCGGCCTGGATGGTATAAGCGTACACCTGCGTACCGTCACCTGCGGGCTGGAAGATAGCGTAGTCGTAATACTTGCTCCGCACGGGAAAGTATGTTGGGAGCGATACGCCACTGAGCACCACTCGGTTGGTATAAGTATGCTTGAAGTGCGTGAGGTCGCGGCTGATAAGCACGTTGTGGACCGCCGCACCAAGCACGGGCGCGAAGTTGGTGGCCGCCTTCCCGCTGCTCGTATCCGTCAATTCATAATTGACCGTGCTCTGCTGCGGTGGGTTCAGTCTCTGAGGCTCGATACTGAACGCCACTTGATATTTCCCCACCCCATCAGGTCTATCAATGGTCGTGATACCGGTACACGCAGTGAGAGTCAGCACTGCCAAACTCGCGACCAGCACGGCAATGCCGCTCCTCAGACCCCACAAGCTCGAACGGACCACTCCTTGCTCCTCCTTTGCGGTGTGCCAACCAGGGGATTATATCACAGCTATCCCCCAATTGGCCTATTGAATCATCTTAATATTCCGCACGCGGGGTAAAAGGAATAGATCCTCCATCAGGGCACCAGCAACTCACCATGGACAAGCTTCGGCTCGTAGTGTTGCATGGTGATACAGTTGGTTGGGCAGATCTGGGCGCACAGGCCGCACCGTATACAGAGCCACTCGTCCATGATCATCGCCGCGCCATATTTCCAGCGCCTGGCCTCTCTCAAGCGAGGCTCCTCTGGGCTGCCGTTCACGGTCTCAATCAGGCCGAGGTCGGCCATATGGAGCACATTAGTCGGGCAAACTTCTATACAGGCGTTGCACAGGATACAGTTATCTCCGTCAAGGAAGATATTCAACTGGCATTGCAGGCATCGGCGAGCCTCCTCGAACGCTTCCTGCGGCGGCAACCCCTGCTCCACCTCTTGAGTGAGGCTGAAGCGAGTGCTGAGAGGTTCGGTCGGCATGTGGCGTCGAGGCACCGCGTCATAGTCCTCTGCGTCGACCAACCTGCGCTGCATCGTATCTGCCGTCCAGATCGAGATCGGCTGCCACGACATACGTATCGTAGCCTCAGGGGCGATCTCTTCGCGAACGGTTTCGGCTTGCGCCCACTCGTTGATCTGCCTGGTGACCTCCAGGTGATAATCGGACACATAATCGAGGTAGGGCACAAGAGCGAATTCGGCCTGGAGCGAAACTTTGTCCTGCTTGGTGTCGATGCCTCGCAGGAACTGGTCGATTGCAATTGCAGCTTTCTGCCCATCCCCTATGGCGGCGATAATCGTGCGAGCGCCCGCAACGTAGTCCCCTGCCGCGAACAGGCCGGGCACGCTGCTCATCCACGTGGCCTCATCGACCTGGATGCGCTTGCGCCTGTTGAGGGCCACACCCATCGTTGGAGGAAGCCACTCGGTCTCCGGACTCTGCCCTGTGGCAGCGATGACCGTATCAAGATCAAGCACAAACTCCGAACCTGGGATCGGCACCGGCGAGCGTCGCCCCGAGGCGTCAGGCTCGCCCAGGCGGTTGCGAATGCACCGCAGACCAATCACCTGGTTGTTCTCCTCCACGACCTCGATCGGAGATACCAGGAACCTGAAGTCCACCCCTTCGATCTCGGCTTCGCGCGCTTCCTCCTCGTACACTTGCATTTCATTGCGCGACCGCCTGTACAGCACATAGACCTTCTCGGCACCCATTCTCAACGAAGAACGCGAGCAGTCCATAGCCGTAAATCCGCCGCCGATCACCGCCACACGCTTGCCGATGTACGGTCGCTGGTGCAAGTTCACCCTCTCCATAAACCACAGGCCCGGATAGAGCCCCTTGACATTCTCATAGTCCTCGCCGGGTAGCTCCATTTGCTGGGGCTTCTGCGTGCCCGCCGCGATCAAGACTGCGTCATGGCGCTTCATCAGGTCATCAAGTGGTATAGCATCGGGGTTCACCTTTTCAGCGCCCGGCCACGTGCCGATGCCGATTGGCGAATTGAGCTTGATTTCGACCCCCAATGCGGTCAGGTACTCGTTGATCTCTCGCCTGCAAAGGTCGCGAGGCAAACGCCATTCGGGGATCCCGGCGGTCAGCATTCCACCGGCCACCGGCAGCGATTCATAGACCGTGACACCGTAACCGAGTTTCGCCAGGTCGCGTGCGGCGGCGATTCCGGTTGGGCCTGCGCCGATCACAGCTATAGTCTTGCCCGAGGTTCGAGGAGCGCGCTCAGGAGGGATCCATGGCCCTCTATAGTCGGCGGCAACACGCTTCAGCCAGCATATAGCGATCGGCTCATCGAGGCGGCCACGCCTGCAAGCCGGTTCGCATGGCCTCGCGCACACTCGGCCCAGGATACCGGGAATAACGTTGTCTTCCAGGTTGACCCGGTAAGATTCCTCATAGTCCTCGGCTGCGATGTGCGCGATATACCGTGCCACGTCAGTGTAAGCGGGACAGGCATACTGGCACGAGATGTTCGCCAGGAACCACTCATTGTCGCCCGTATTCAGGTGATAAGGATTGGCTGCCCGTTCGGCATGACCAACGCTCGCCTCGGACCTCACCAGGCCCAACAACCTCATTCGTTCATCAGCCATTGAACACTCCTTTCACAACACGCAATCGTGTATTTGCAATTTGCTTAATTGCGCAATTGGTTGTCTTGCCGACACTTTTGCGCGGTCAGGTTGTTGGCAAATTAGCCAGATCAAGCAGCCAGCGCTCTTCATGGAGCGTGCTTGGATGCCCATGCCCGGGGAAAATGCGCGTATCATCCGGCAGTTGCGCAAGCCGCACCAGACTCAGTTGTAGCTGCTGAGAATTTCCACCTGGAAAATCGGTGCGCCCGATTCCGTGCCAGACCAATATGTCCCCTGAAAAAAGAGCTTTGGCCTCGGCTTCATGCAGGCAGATGCTGCCAGGCGTGTGGCCCGGAGTGTGCATCACCGTGAAACACATCTCCCCGATCTGCAGCTCCTCTCCATCATGAAGAAACCGGTCTGCCCGCCTTCCCTTGAGCGGTGGTATTTTCACATCTGGGTCTTCGGTGCCCAGGCTGGGATCAGCCAGGCGAGGAGCATCCCATACATGCGCGCACAGAGGCGCTGCAATAGCCTCGGCCAGTGCGTAATTGTCGGCTATCTGGTCCCAGTGACCGTGCGTGCTCACAATGATATCTACCGTCACACCGGCCGCCTTCACAGCTTTCAGATAAAGTGCCTTGGTGCCAAGAGGGGCGTCCACGATCAGGGCAGACCCGCCCGCCCTGTCATATACAAGGTAGCCCACAGCGCTCCTGGCGGCTCCCAGCACCGCTTCGATCTTCACTGGCTCCCCTTCCTTTCCGCCATACGCTCAGCCCGCATCGCGACCAGTCGCAACGGTCCCTCAGCAGAGGCCATTGAGGGCAACGCAGACACCGCAGCTTGTTGCGCACGTCGAATATTGGTATTACGCGCCAACTCCGGTATGAGAAACTTTTGGAGCATGGGCAGTTCAATGCCGCGAGGTATGAAGAGTACCAGCCTGCAAGAAGCATTGAGCGCATTTCGTACTGAATAGGCCTGCGTTCCACTCCAGGCAGCCACATTGCCCGCACCAATCTGGAGCGAGACCCCGGCCTGACCAACAATAATCGTCCCCTCCAGCACTGTGCACAGGATCGAACCCGTACCCCCCGCTGGGGCCACAAGTTCCACCCCAGGCGTAAGTTCCACCACAAGATGTGTGCCCTCATCCGACGCATGAACGACCTGGATGGGTGGGTCAGTAGTGGCAGATCGCCTCGCGCCGACAATTGTCGGAACACTGGGGAAGGGTACTGTCGAGTCGTTTGCCTGTGTGTCACCTTCGGCCAGCAGAACGGTAGATGACACACCAAGTGCCTTCGCGATCTTGACAAGGCTCGCGAGCGACGGATTGGACCGCCCGCTCTCCACCTGGCTGAGGAATCCTTTGGTGAGGCCCGCCGCCCGCGCCAATTGGGAAAGGCTGAAATGTTGCTCGATGCGCGCGGCTTTTATCTTCTCACCCAATGTTGCCATCGTTTAGTCCTGCTAAATCTGTTTAGTGTGGCATAACCCTCTGTACAGAATATATCACCGGGCATTAAGGATGTCAAGTGCGCTCGGCTACGCAAGCCGGTTATGAGTCAAATAGAAAGCGTTTAGATGTGCGGTTAGTAGGGCCACCCACGACGGGTGGCCTCTTGGGACGAGATCACGGCCTGTAAACAGGGCATCCACGAGAGGCAATGGTGTCGCTAAACTCACGAACATCGCACAAGCGCGGGCCTTGCTAACGTGTGCCCTGTTATTACACCATCCCAACATAGTCGTGAAGGAACGCAAGAGAGTAGCCCAGCGCGTAAGCCCTGTGGTAAGCCCTGTGGTAAGCCCAACATAACGCCATAGCCCCGTAGGGGCGCAAAAAACATGCACTCCGGCCCTGTATGACGCGATCATGCAATGATCTTACGTCCCTGTGGGACTACTTAGCTGGGTGGTATGCGCCCCTTGTGGGTGCCCCTACTCCGGTATTTTCTCTATCATGAGTCTGAACGCTTATCCAAATAGGTACCTTTCGGAAAACCAACGCGGTATGTTATAGTTAGGAGCAGTATCGACGATGTGCTTGCGACGATAGTGTCGCGTGTCCCAAAACCTGGCAATTAGCATCTGACCTGATTGCCGATACACGACCTCTAATGAGAACTGCAAGGCTCGCCAACCTCGATTTCCCTCTCCTCTTCTGTACTGTGGCCGCCACCATAGTGGGTGTGCTCATGGTGTTCAGTGCCACAGCCGGTTCGCGCACAGGCAGCGCGCTCACTCTAGATGACTTCGCTGTCAGGCAGGCTATATTCGGCGTCATTGGCCTGGTGCTCCTGATAATTCTTGCCCGAATCGATTACCGGTTCTTCGAGAGCTTCACCCTACCGTTCTACCTGGTAACCGTTGGCTTGCTGGGCCTTGTTATGCTGATGGGCGTCATTAACTTCGGCTCTCAGCGCTGGTTGAACATCGGCCTGATCCCTATCCAGCCCAGCGAGCTTGCCAAGCTAAGTCTGATCGTGATGCTCGCCAAGCTCCTCTGCGACCGGGAGCGCGAGCTAAACAAAATCAAGTGGTTCATTGCGGCGGCGGCTCTTACTCTCATACCGGCGGTGATCGTCTTCGCACAGCCCGACCTCGGCACGACCATCATCCTCTGCGTGATCTTCCTCGGCCTAACCGTTGCAGCCGGTGTCTCATGGCGCATCTTCGCCCTGGTCTCTGCGCTGACCGTCCCCGCCGCCTATGCCTTCTGGACCTGGATCATCCACGATTATCAGCGTGAGCGCCTCCTTATCTTCCTCCATCCTGAGAGCGACCCCAGCGGCGCTGGCTACAATATTATCCAGGCACGCATTACTGCCGGTTCAGGCGGCCTGCTCGGTCAGGGCTACATGAACGGCTCACAAAGCCAGCTTGCCTTTATCAAAGTTCAGTACAGCGACTTCATCTTCTCGGTGGTGGCCGAGCAATTCGGGTTCATCGGCTCGGTAGCTCTCATCCTCCTCCTGTTCATCATTGTTTGGAGGTGCATCGTAGTGGCCTCACGCGCCCCCAATCTCATGGGCAGTCTGATCGCGGTCGGCGTAGCCACATGGATCGGCATGCAGATCTTCATAAATGTCGGCATGAACATTGGCCTTATGCCGGTCACCGGCATTCCCCTCCCATTCATAAGCTATGGAGGTTCCTCGCTGATGAGCATTCTATTGGCGTTAGGGCTGGTACAGAGCGTGGCCGCCCAATCCTCTACAGTAGTATTCGGCGGCAGCCTGGTGTCGCCCGGTTGGGCGCGCGCCGGTAGAACCACGCTAAGGCCCAGATAGCGATCTGAAACGCCAAATGAGGCAATTGCGTACTGCATACTGCATACTGCATACTGCATACTACTTGCTATTGGGATCTTCCAGCATTCGTCGTCTTCCAACTACTGACTAACGAGTGAGAAAATGAACAACTCGGACAACGAACAAACTCCCGGCGACGCGGCAGCGCAGGCGCTCTCCGGCTTGGGGCACACCATACGCAAAGGGCTTGACAGGGTCAGCTTCGAGGCCGACAAAATGCTGCGCACCAACCGCGTGCGCTCCGAAACTCAGCGGCTCCAGAGGCAGTCAAGCAAGCTGATGGGCGAGATCAGCGAAAAGGTGCTTGAGTTGGAGGCCCAGGGAGCGGAGTTGGAGCCATCTCTTCAGGCGATGGTTAATCAGGTACGGGCGATGCGCAAG
This sequence comes from uncultured Chloroflexia bacterium, assembly GCA_963797095.1. GTDB lineage: Bacteria > Chloroflexota > Chloroflexia > QHBQ01 > JADMIH01 > JADMIH01. Next base: position 31,801 of record CAWCNY010000005.1, read on the forward strand.
AAGCTAGCCGATAAAGCAAAGGAGATCGAGTCCATCAACAGCGAAGTATGGATCGAGCCTCCTCCCCCCGAATCGCAGATACTTACCGGGCAGGCAAGGCCGGTTGCTCTCCCTCCGGGCGACGGACCTGTGGAGAAGAAAAAGACCGTAAACGAGCGGCAGGAGACCCCCAGGACACAGCTCTGCCCCAACTGTCACGGCCCGCTTCGCCCGATGTCCGTCTTCTGCCCCAATTGCGGCTACAAGCTCTAGCGCCACCTATGGACCTGAAACCTGAGCCAATCCAGGTCGAGGAGCAGCCCCCCGCCCTTTCCCGCCACGTATTCTTTCCAGGGCGCGCCCTCGGCGACGAGCCTGCGCCCATGCTTGAGGGCAGAATTCACGTTCCTCTCGATGGAGAGTTGCATCCTGGGGTTGTGCTGTGCCACGCTAACCCATCGGCGGGCGGTAACATGGAAATGAAGGTAATGGCGGCCCTGGAACATGCCTTGGCCGCATCGGGATTCGCAACCCTGCGTTACAATTCGCGAGGCGTAGGGCAGAGCCGTGGTAAGGTGTCGAAGACCGCCGACCGCAAACTGGTAGCACCTGAGGGCGCACCCGAAACCGAGGACGTTGGTGCGGCGCTTGACTTCCTGGGAGTGCAAACAGGCGTCGATGGCGACCGGCTCGCCCTGGTCGGCCATTCGTTCGGTAGCCGCATTTCGCTGGCCTATCTTGCATCGCACACCCTGGAGGTACGCGTCGAGGCAGTCGCGTGCATCGGGCTTCCGGTGGCCTGGCGCAATCTCGATCACCTGGGGCAGTGGCCCCATCCCAAGCTCTTTATTACCGGCGAGCGAGATGACTTCAGTCCTCCGGCGCGGCTCCGCGAATTCGTTGAGACCCTGCCTGAGCCTAAAACGGTTATGACATTGAAAGACACAGGCCACTTTTTCGAGGGGCGTGAGCGCGACCTGGCGAATCTGGTGGCCGGATTTCTGACGAGAGTGAGGAAGTGAAAAGTGCTTACTGCTGAAGAAGTGCGCCATGTAGCGATGCTGGCGCGGCTTGGATTGACCGACGACGAAGTTGAGACAATGCGCGAGCAACTGGTTCAGGTGCTCGACTACATCGCCATTCTCGACAAACTTGACACATCACAAATACCACCCACCGCTCAGATACTGTCGCATCTGAACGTAGCGCGGTCCGACAAGGCGCGCCCTGCCTGGCCCACTGATGCTCTACTCGCCAACGCGCCGTCAAGCGAAGGTGACTTCATCCGCGTACCTGCCGTGCTCGAAGAGTTCAAGGCCAAAGCCGAAGGTGCGGAAAGCGAGGGTGAAGATGCCTGAGATTGATACTTTCATGACCATTGCCGAAGCCCGCCAATTGCTCGAACTCAGGCGATTTATCATCCGAGGAACTAACCCACGCCCACCTGGAGCGTATCACCCGTGCCGACGGCGATATATCGGCATTCACCACCATCAGCGAAGAGCGTGCTCTCGAAGCGGCGCGCGACTTCGACCGCAGGCACGCCGCCGGAGAGGGCAGCCGCTCCACGCTCGATGGCATCCCGATGAGCCTCAAGGACGTGCTGATAACCGAAGGTGTCCGCACAACTTGCGGCTCCCGCCAGCTTTACAATTTCGTGCCCCCGTTTAGCGGCACTGTGCCCAGGAAGCTGGCTCAAGCAGGGGCGGTCCTCCTTGGCAAAACCAATTGCGACGAGTTCGCCATGGGTTCTTCCACCGAAAACTCAGCGTGGGGTCCGTCGCACAATCCGTGGGACACCGAGCGCGTGCCTGGAGGCTCCAGCGGCGGCTCCGCTGCTGCGGTGGCCGCTGGTATGGGCGCTTATTCGCTCGGCACCGACACCGGTGGCAGCGTGCGCCAACCTGCTTCCCTCACTGGCGTGACGGGTCTCAAGCCCACCTATGGCCGTGTGTCCCGCTTTGGTCTTGTGGCCTTCGCCTCCTCGCTCGATCAGATCGGGCCGTTCACACACACGGCCTACGATGCCGCCCTCGTAATGGAGGTAGTCGCTGGTCACGATCCCAACAACTCAACCTCACAGCCCGTACCGGTCCTCCGCTACACCGAATCCCTGGATGCCAATGGAGCCTCACTCGAAGGGCTTCGCATCGGCATCCCGGCGGAGTTCTGGGGTGAAGGGTTGCAGCAAGGAGTCAGCGAAACCGTGAGGGCGGCAATCCATCAGCTTCGTAGATTGGGGGCGGAATTACGCGAAGTGAGCCTTCCCAACACTCCTTATGCACTCGCGACCTACTACATCATCGCGCCGGCCGAGGCCAGTTCCAACCTCGCCCGCTATGATGGTATGAAATATGGGTACCGCGACCCCGGTCAGGTTGGCTCGGTAGAATCTATGCTTGCCACGCGTGACTACGCTTTCGGCCCGGAAGTAAAACGCAGGATCATGTTGGGTACCTATGCCTTGAGCGCAGGCTACTACGATGCCTATTACAAGAAAGCGCAGCAGGTGCGCACCCTGATCGCCCGCGACTACACTCAGACTTTTGAGCAAGTGGATGTACTCGTTGGCCCAACCACCCCTACGGTAGCGTTCCGCATAGGAGACAAGGTTGACGATCCCCTGGCCATGTACCTCAACGATGTGTACACCGTCCCGGCCAACCTCGCCGGAATCCCCGGTCTCTCCGTCCCCTGCGGCTTCGTTGATGGCCTGCCGGTAGGCCTCCAAATTCTCGGCAAACACTTCGACGAAGCTACGATATTGCGCGTCGCGCATGCATACCAGACCGCCACCGGCTGGCACTTGCAAAGACCGGGCGAAGCAGCAAAACAAACCACTTAAAACTCACGACCCCAATTCATCCCAAAGATGAAGCCTATCGTACCAAGTACCGCCGCTCTACCAGTTACGTTCCACCAATGATCACCTCGGACGCCCGAGCTACGACGATTAAGCTATTGCCTTGTTGAGCACCCCGGTACGGTGAGCAAGGAGAATTACGAGTGGCTACTATTTCAACTGACTCAGCGATCTCAGCGGTCCCGTCGGTGCACAGGGAAGGAATTGTCGAGAACTTCTCTGCCTTCGACTTTGAACTCAGCCCCGACGATATGGCAGCGATCGCCACGCCGGACACCGGGGCTAGCCTCCTCATCGACCACCGCGACCCACAAGTCGCGAAGTGGATGGGTGGAGCGAAACTCAACGCCTAGTACCCTGAACCCGAGACACCTGGCTTCCCGCTCGTTCGGAGTTGCGGACGTGCTTGAAGAGTTTTCGACAAGGAGATCACGTTATGACCGATGCGACTAATGCACCCACTTCAGACCAGAAGCCCGCTCAACGCAATCCATATAGTGGCATAGCCCCTGCACTGGGTGACTACACCGATAACGTGCTGTTCGGAGATGTATGGGAACGCCCGGGCCTATCTAAGCGCGACCGCAGCCTGATCACTGTGGCGACACTGGTCGCAGGTTACCGCACCAACGAGCTTCCGTTCCACCTGAAGAGAGCACTCGAAAACGGTGTCACACGCGAGGAACTGGTCGAATTGATCACGCATCTCGCCTTCTATGCAGGCTGGCCGGCAGCAAGCACGGCGGTGGCAATCGCACGGCGCGTCTTCGAAGAAAATGGAAATGGCGCCTGATCACCAAACGGAAAGGCACCGGGTGAACCCGGCCTTTTTATGGCCGCTACTAATTTAGGGAGGAAGCAAATGAGCATTTCCCATGAACACGCGCAAGACTTGCCCGCCCAGCAAGGTAGCGCCGGCAACTTCATCGGCGACGTCCAGGTCCACATGGTAGCGGCGAGCCCAGACGTTCAAGCGGGTGTGGGCCGGGTCACCTTCGCAAGCCGGGGCGTACGCTTTGGCACACGCACTTCGGCGAGCAGACCCTCTACTTCCTGGAAGGTCTGGGCCGGGTGCAGCAGCGAGGTGAACAGCCTGTGGATGCCGCGCCCGGAGATATAGCCCGCATACCCGTGGGAGTTGAGCATTGGCACGGTGCGCACCCCGACGAGCAGCACGCAATGACACACCTGTCGATCACCTTCGGCATTACTAGCCGGCTCGAACGGGTGAGCGATGAAGACTATCACGACAATTAACTGGGGCGTGGTCATAATTCAGAATCGGGCTTTTGTCGCACGCCTGGAGATATGCCACATGCCCGCCCAATGCAGCCGAAATGGTTCCCTAAACGACGAGGCTCCTGAGGACCATTGGGGAACCGCTTGAGTTAGCAGTTCGGGCTCTTTGCGTCGCCATTCCTCACCGGCGGTTTCAAGAGAGGTCCTGCCCCTGACATGCTGGCAAGGTTCGACTTCGCCCCACACCTACTCAAGTCGAGTTTCCCAACGGCCGTTCATGTCCCTTCCGGGCAGACCATCGTAGCGTGAAACGGGTTGCCCCTGGCCTGGCAGGTCCTTTCAAAGCACCGTTCCTGATTCTGGCGGACAACGAGATCTTAACACCTTTTGCACTACCGCTACTGTAGTCACGACCATTGTACTGAATACCAGTACCGGCGGCCCGAGTACAGGCGGAGCTTGATCGCCTCTTAGCGGTCGCATCGGCCAAGAGCAACAAGCGATACCGAAACCCAAGTGATATAATGTCTAGCGGCAACCCCCACGGGGTAGCCAGGCAGGTAAGCGGGCAGGCGGTACACGTCTGGCTCATTGATTCGCTTCAAGGAATTTGCTTGCTTGTGATGACTCCGCATGGCGTAAACGCCAGCAGCTTCTACGGTTTTGCACCGATGCATACTCATCCATATGCCATTAAGGTTGCACTATAGGAGACACCTAAGATGCTTTTACGCTGCACAAGGGTTTCGTGCAACAACCCGCTAACATCTTGCATTATCAAAGTGCGGACTACTACCCGAAGGCAATAGTGGCGTGTAGCATTGGTTAGCTTCCACGTTACTTCAATTATACGACAAAGGAGAGACTATGAGCAACCTTTTATCAGCCGAACCACAGCCCATAAATGGGCATGGCTTTCAAGGTTTTCTGTAAGGGTCCTAAGGGGGTAGCGTATGCCCTCCCTCTCCTTGCCAACTGGCACCGTTACTTTCCTCTTCACCGACATAGAGGGGAGTACCACGTTGTGGGAGCGATTTCCGGAGGAAACGCACCTTGCCCTCGTCAGGCATGACACCCTGGTCGAGGATGCTGTCACCGAGCATGGGGGCGTACTGGTGAGACCCCGTGGGGAGGGTGATAGCCGCTTTGCGGTGTTTCCACTTGCTACCGACGCTGTGGCGGGAGCAATCGCCATACAGAAGGCTCTCGCTGCTGAGCCCTGGCAAACCCCGACCCCCCTCCGGGTGCGAATAGCCCTTCACACGGGCGATGCCGATCTTAGAGCCGGCGACTACTACGGCTCCGCGGTCAACCGCTGTGCGCGACTGCGATCCGCTGCGCACGGAGGGCAAACGCTCATCTCGAGGGCAACATACTCCCTCGTGCGCGACTATCCTCTCTCGGGCCTGGAATTACGCGACCTGGGAGAGCACCGTCTCAAAGACTTGGTGCAACCCGAGCACATCTACCAGGTAATCAGCCCTGACCTTCGTGCCGACTTCCCGCCCCTGACCACACTAGATGCTCGTCCCAGTAATCTTCCTCTGATGCGCAGCCCACTGATCGGACGCGAAAAGGAACTGGCTGCCGTGCGTGACTTGCTCATGCAAGACGCCGTTGCTCTGCTCACCCTCACCGGCCCGGGCGGCACGGGCAAAACTAGCCTTGCGCTGCAGGCAGCCGCCGAGGTGATTGACTACTTCCAGGACGGGGCCTGCTTCGTCTCGCTCGCCTCAGTCACCGACCCGAACCTGGTGACTATGCAGATGGCCGAGGTGCTAGGCGTGGCAGAAACCGTCACCCAGCCGCTCCTGCAGAGCCTCATTGATCATCTACGCGAAAAACGGTTGCTGCTGGTGTTAGACAACTTCGAGCAGGTGGTAGAGGCCGCGCCCGCGCTCGCGCAACTGCTTTCATACGCACGCCACCTCAAACTCCTCGTCACGAGCCGGGCGTTGCTCCGTTTGAGCGTCGAGCACGACTTTCCGGTACCTCCGCTGGCCTCGCCGGACCCCAGACGCCTTCCCCCACTCGCTCAGCTTGCCGAATACGATGCCATCCGCCTGTTCGTCGAGCGCGCCATGGCTGCCAGCAGTAGCTTCGAGCTAGCCGAAGCGAACGCTTCCGCTGTAGCGGAAATCTGCGCTCGGCTCGATGGGCTGCCGCTCGCTATCGAGCTGGCAGCAGCGCGAGTGGTCATCCTGCCGCCAGGGGCGATGCTAAAGCGATTGGAAAGCCGGTTGCGGGTGCTCACGGGAGGGGCTAGGGATCTGCCTGCTCGTCAACAGACCCTGCGGAGTACGATTGAGTGGAGCCACGATCTGCTCAATGAAGGAGAGCAACGCCTCTTCCGAAGGCTGGCTGTCTTCTCGGGCGGGCGAACGCTCGAGGCGATCGAAGTCATCTGCGGGCCGGAGACCGGCGCTGGCGCTCATTCCGATGCGGGCGATGTCGATGTGTTGGAAGGCGTGGCATCGCTGGTGGACAAGAGCCTGCTCAATCGGGAGGAACGGATCGAGGGTGGGGAGCCGCGCTTTGTCATGCTCGAAACGATCCACGAATACGCCCGCGAGCGTCTTGAAGAGAGCGGCGAGTTGCAGGAGATCAGCGAGCGTCATGCGCGCTACTTCCTGGACCTCGTGGAAAAAGCCGAACCCGAGTTGAACGGCGACGAGCAGTCGGTCTGGCTCGGGCGCCTGGAAGAAGAATACGATAACATACGAGCCGCACTGAGTTGGGCTCCCCACCATGCGCCTGAGCTGGGTTTGCGCCTGGCCGGGGCGTTGTGGCTATACTGGGAGATCCGGGGCTACCTGAGTGAAACCAGGCACCTATTAGCCGACCTGCTTGCTCAGCCTGAGACGCTGGCGCATACTGCCGAGCGGGCAAAAGCTCTTCAAAGTGCCGGCAATCTGGCCGACACCCAGGGTGACTATGACGCCGCTCGCGCCTACTATAACGAAAGCCTGGTGATCTACCGGGAGCTTGGGGATACGCTTAGCGCTGCAAGGCCGCTCAATGGGCTGGGGTTGGTATCGTGGGGTCAGGGCGATTTGGCTACCGCGCGATCCTTCCTTGAGGAAAGTCTGGCGATCAAGCGCGAGCTTGGAACTCCATCTTCAATCTCGATCACCCTCAATAACCTCGGCCTGGTAGCCCTTGCACAGGGTGACTCTGCTACCGCCCGTGCCTACCTTGAGGAGTCTCTCGCCATCGATCGGGAACTTGGGGACAAGGATGCTGTCGCCACCTCTCAGGTAAATCTAAGCGCGGTGGTGCTCGATTCCGGCAACTACGAGGAAGCGCGCCCGCTTCTCATGGAAGGTCTAGCGCGTTTCAGCGAAGTGGGCGACATCCGGGGCGTAATTGATGCCCTCGAAAATCTAGCGGGCCTGGCGAGCCGAACTGGCGGTTTTGAAAGAGCGGCCTGGCTGGGCGGGGCAGCCGAAGGCTTGCGGGAAGAGATAGGCGTCTCAATGTCGAGCCCGGAAAGAGAGCGCCAGGAAACGCTCCTGGCTCTGGCCCGTGCGCAGGTTGACCCAGCTACTTGGGCCGAGCAATGGGCGATGGGGAAGGGAGTGACCAATGATCTGGATCGGGTCATCGCTTACGCAAAGGACGAAGTCCGGTAGGCGGCAACGGCAAATAGCGTTGCGACACTATAGCTTAGGATCGAATGCATTCTGAATTTGTAGGCCGCCACCGAGAACTGTCGCTGCTTTTGGCGCAATATGCTGAAGCAGCGCAAGGACGCGTGCGCTTCGCTATGCTGTCCGGTGATCCTGGCATTGGCAAGACGAGGTTGCTGGACGAGTTCGTAGCGCGGATCCCAGGCGAGAGTTCGCTCGTGCTTCGGGGCGGCGCTTCGGAAGCGGAAGGTATGCCGCCCTATCTCCCGTTTCTGGAAATGCTGGATCGATACATTAAATCGGTGCCGGCGGAGCTACTGCGCGAACAGGTGGGCATCTCGGCTTCCGTCTTAGGTACTATACTGCCGCAGCTAAGGAGCCTTCCGAGAATTAGCTGACATAGAGAGGGAGATATGCGAAGATAGAGAGTATGGAAAAGCTCTCGACCGAACAAGAATACCAACAGCTTCGGACACTGCTAAATGAGAAGCAATGGAGACAGTACCTGGCAGCCGAGGCTCAACGCAGAGGAAGCACCAGCACAGTAGCTCGGGAGGCAGGGGTATCCCTCAACACGGTCAAGCGGGGTCTGAAAGAACGGGAGGCAGGGGACAACTATCAACCAGGAGAACGCATCCGCAAGCCTGGTGGGGGCATGAAAAAGCTTGCACAGACCGATCCCACCCTGCTCCCCGATCTGGAGAGGGAATTGGAACCCAAGGGTGACCCGATGAGCCTTGTACGATGGACCACCAAATCGTTGGCACACCTGGTGCAAGCCCTTGAAGGCAAAGGGCATCACATCAAGAAGTCAGCACTGGCCGAATTGCTGCACGAGCAGAGATTTTCTCTGCGCGTCAACAAGAAGAATATCGAAGGCCAATCGCACCCTGACCGGGATGAGCAATTTACTCACATCAACGCTCGGTGCAAAGAGTTTGAACACAAAGGCGCTCCTATCATCTCCGTTGACTGCAAGAAGAAGGAGTTGATAGGCCAGTTCAGGAACAACGGACGGGAATGGCAGGCTCAAGGGGAAGAGAGGGTGGTATCGGTGTATGACTTTGTTTCCCTGGCCGATGGCAAGGCCATCCCCTACGGGATATATGACCTGGTGCATAACGTGGGGTTTGTGAACGTGGGGTTTGTGAATGTGGGTATTGACCATGATACGGCTGAGTTTGCGGTGGAGAGTATCCGCAGGTGGTGGCAGAAGTGGGGCAAAACCCTCTATCCAGGCAAAAAGGAACTGCTGATCACCGCTGATGGAGGAGGCTCCAATGGGGTGAGAAACCGCCTGTGGAAGCAAAAGCTACAGGCACTGGCCAATGAAGAACAACTGGCCATCACGGTGGCGCATTATCCCCCTGCTACCAGCAAATGGAACAAGATAGAGCATCGAGTGTTTTCGTACATATCAATAAATTGGCGGGCCACCCCGCTCACGTCTATGGAAGTGGTGTTGGAACTGATCTCGCATACTACCACCCAAGAGGGGTTAGTGGTGAGGGCGCTCAAGGACAGCCATGCATATCCGACAGGGATCAAGGTCACTGATGAGCAAGTGGCTGCCCTCAATCTGTTCAAAGATGCCTTCCACGGGGAATGGAACTACACTATCAAGCCTCAGCTACTTTGATCACCTTATCTGCGGAAGGCTCCTTAGTGGCGCCATCTGGTTAGGATTATTGGCCCACGGCCATACGGCCAACAGCCAATGCAGCCCCCAGTATACTGGCTCTGTCTAGCCCTCAGTCACTGCTTGCCCCCGATTTTGAATTGCCTCAAAAAGGTTGCACGGAACGTGGAAAAGAACAGACACGTTCCGTGCAGCCTCTATAATGTGTAAGCATCTCACGCCCAGCATCGTGTTTGCACCTACCTCCATGAGTGCCGCCATCAAAACCAACCGCACACGAAAGCTGTCCGTATCAGCGCCCGCCCTCTGGCTTGTGCTGGGGCTGGCCGCAGCCTTCTTCATGGTAAGATACGGGCAGGAAGTCCTGATGGAGCACGACTTGAACGCGCAGGTCCTGGTCCAGGAGCGGCAGAACAAGCAAATGGATGACGAGAACCATCGCCTCCAGGCCGCCCTGGAATATTACCAATCGGACAAATACATAGAACAGCGCGCCCGCGAAGATCTCAACCTGCGCAGGCCCGACGAAGAGGTGCTCATCCCAGTAGGCGATACCGTCGGTCAAACCCAACCCGACTCTCAACAAGGGTCCGCCACCGCCGAAAACAACACGCAGCAAAGTAGCCCGACAGACAACTCCCCCAACTGGGAAAGATGGTTCGAGCTATTCAGTCCATTTGAGCAACCCTAGATTGCAGCCGCTCGGCGAACTCACTTTCTGATATTTAACACCTAGCCAGGTCTGCCCCACCCGGCCACAACGGTTCTTCTCAGGATTGTCCCGGCGCGGTGAGTGACGAGAACTGAAGAGACGAGAATGTAGGGGAGGGTTTGAAACCCTCCCCTACCCAAACGCTATCTGACAGCGCTAAGTATCGTGATACCCGGCGTGAGAGCGTTAGGCCCACTGTATGATGAATTTAGAATTTGTACTACGTATTGATCATCAAATGTCGCCGTGAACGCCGCGCCGGTATCGAGCCTGTAGGCCAGCATAAGCGAGTGGTTGCCTACGAACCGCCCGCCTTTTTGTACAATGGCGAAGCCCGTCAAGCCGGCATTTATCTGCCTTGCTTCGCCTTCCACCGCAGTGCCGTCCGTCTTTATCTCCCATACGGCATATTGACTGGTAGATGGATTGTGGAAGAAGATATGGGTGTCGTCTATATACGAGATGGCTCTCCAATGGCGGTCTGCCCCAGCCCTGACCCTTTCGGTGACTGGTACCATGTTGGTCAGGTTGCCACTGCTGTCTACAACGGCGGTCATGTAATGCACGAAGTTATCTATCCGCCCATCGTCCAGGAAGAAGAAGATGTGGCCGTTGTACCCGCCGACGACATCCGCGTAAGGCACCCCCAGAGTCTTCGTTACAGGCGGCCCAACAATACCATTCACATCAATAGGAACCGCATCCAACACTTTGGTGGAACTGTCGAACAACTCTATCCAGTTGCCACCTGGAGAGGTCACACTGGTGCGACCCGCGCGGCAGAGAAATTGGGTAAGTTGATTGAATGATCCATCGGGGTTAAGTTGCGCTGTATCACACAGACCCGACTGCTTGTAGACATCGAGATACCCGCCCTCGGTTGATGCGACGTGCGTCCAGCCCGACGAGTTGAGATTGAAGGTTGGTTGTTTGAAAAGGGTCCCCTCCTGGTCTATTATGTAAGGTTGCCCCGTTCCAGCACCGTTGAGCAGGAGAACTTGGCCCGTCGGTTCGACCGGCTTGGGAGTTGGGGTCGCAGTTGGGCCAATTGTAGGCGTCGGCTGGGGGGTCCCTCCGTGCCTCTTGTTGAAGTAAAAGACACCAAGCAGAGACAACAGCACCTCGTTGGGGGTGTTGGCAAACTCGGGGTGGAACTCGAACACCGCCCTCTCGAAGTACTGGACGGTATAGGTCTTGCCATCGGTGTCGCTCACCTCCGAAAACTCATCGGAAATAGGGAAGCCTTGCTGTGCGAGGCCACCATGCTCTTCCCAATACTTTCGGAACGCCCCTCCAATCGTCTTACCTGTCTCGGTGAACTTGCGGGGGTTGGTGGTGCTGGCTTGCTGGTTAGGAGCGTTGCCTGCATACTTCTCATTGGAATAGAAGACGCCCAGAAGGGAGAGAAGAACGTTGAAGGGTGGCTGGTTTTCGGGGTGCAACTCGAAGACGGCGCGCTCGAAATATTGCATTGTATAGGTCTTGCCATCGGTGTCCGACTGCTCCTGGAGCTCTTCTGAGATGGGGAAGCCTTGCTGGGCCAGCCCGCCGTGCGTGTTCCAGTAAGTGAGGAACAGACCCTTCACCGTATGTCCGGTTTCGGGGAAAAAGCGCGTGTCGTCGGCTTTCGCCACGCCCCCGGCCGCTGGAAAGGTGGCAACGGCCAATGCCATAATCGCCAGCACAAAAGACCATCTTTGCTTGATCATCGGTATGCTCGGCTTTCCCGCAGATGCGGACTAAATCTCAACCTCTTATCCAAGGCAAAACATCAAACGGCCATAAAAAAGGCGTGGGCAGGATTGGCCTTGATAGTAGCAGAAATACCACCCCAAGTCAATCCATTCGTGAACGGTAAATGTCCAGAGTTGCGGTGGGGCAATTTCCACGATATTGTATGAGGCATGAGCTGGGAAGAAGAAGTAATGGCTTTGCGGGCTGAAGTAGTCATCCTCAAAGAGCAGCTTGCCCAAGCATTGGCTGCGAACAGCCAGTTGCAGGCACAACTAGACAAGTACCGAAGCGAACCACCCTCTTTCGTCAAGCCCAACACTGCCAAGTCCAAAGACCAGGCTAACTCCGAGAAGAAACCACGCCGCAAACGAGCCAAAGACCAAAATGGTGCCAGGCGTAGAGAGCAAACGCCTACCCAAACGGTGCAGCACCACATAGAGATGTGCCCTGACTGTGGATATGGACTAAGCCAGCCCCAACTGGCCTCCGGCTCCAGACGCCAGGTGATAGAACTCCCTCCTCCCCTTCCTGTAGAAGTCACCGAGCACCAGTTGTTCAAGAGTTGGTGCGCCCGATGCTCCAAATGGCATTATCCTCCACTCGATTTGAGCGCTCAGGGGGAGGTGATTGGACAAAGCAGAATGGGGATACGCATCGCCTCCCTGATAGCTTACTTACGCACCACCCTGAGAATGCCGGTGCGTCTGATTAGAGAATACCTGCACATCGTGCACAACTTGCTCATCTCTACAGGTGAGATTGCGGACCTGCTGCACCGAGTGGCCGAGGCAGAGAAGGTGAGAAAAGCAGCACAAGATATCAAAGAGGGGATAAGACAGAGCAGTGTGGTGCATGGGGACGAGACAGGGTGGCGAGAAGGTGGGCAGAATGGCTATATCTGGTGCTTCTGCACGCCCCATGGTGAGCGATACTACGAGTATGACCACAGTCGGGGAGGAGCAGTGGCCAGGCGCATCCTCGGCTCACAGTTCAAGGGTACACTGGTCACCGACTTCTACGCGGCACACAATGAATTCCCAGGAGAACACCAACGATGCTGGGTGCATCTGCTGAGGGACTTACACGAGTTGAAGGAAGAGCACAAAGGGAATGAAGAAGTGGTGGAGTGGGCCAAAGGGGTGCGGGTTCTGTATGACACAGCCCAAGAGTGCCTGCATTCCCCCTGTTCAGAGCATGGTCCACCAAGCCAACAAGAGAGAGAAGTGTTGTACATACAGCTAATGGAAGGTGTGAGAGAGTTGGGAGGTAAGTACGCCTCAGCCAAGCCTCACAAGGAGCACCCATGCCACACACTATGCAAGAGGCTGCTTCGCCACCAGGACGAGCTATTCCGCTTCGTACTACAAAGTGGCCTCTCGGCGGACAACAACCTGGCGGAGAGGAGTGTGCGGGCGGTGGTGGTGATGCGCAAGGTGTCGGGAGGGTCGCAATCAGCAAGGGGGAGTGCCACACGCATGAGGCTGGCTACATTGTTCGGCACCTGGCGAGCCAAGGGTCTCAACCCCTTCTTTGAGTGTTTCACCCTCCTCTCTCAACCCCAACCCCAGCCCCAACCCCAGCCCCTCACACCCTAATTCTGAACGCTATCGTGAACGGAAGCAGGCTCTATTCAAAGTCAGGAAGATGCTGGTTGCAAGAGAGCTAACTACGCCTTGTCATTCTTCGCTGCGCGAAGAATTTGAGATATCAGGCATGGCACCAAGCTGGGCATCTCAGATTCTGAGCGCAGCGAAGAATGACATACCCCAACTTGGCACTGCATTCCCCGACTCTGAATAGACCCTGTCCGGCGCGCGTTTGCTTGACACCACTCCTCTGGTGTGGTACAATCATTAAGTTGACGCGGGGTGGAGCAGTGGAAGCTCGTTGGGCTCATAACCCAAAGGTCGTAGGTTCGAATCCTACCCCCGCTACCATTCGAGGAACCTCCAGGAGGTTCCTCTTTTTGTTATCTCCCACCTGCTGTATACTATTGACATCTAACATGGCGTGGCCTGGAACAGACTGCCTCCCGGTGCACCCAAATGGTAGTTTCAAGTTCTGCTTCAACAGTCAGGCATTGAACTTCGCGGATTGCATGTAACCGGCCTGCCAACATTAAAAACTCTTCGTACACAGGAGACCTTAATGGAAACCAAAACCATACCGACACGGGCCGAAGTGCCGGCGGCATACAAGTGGGACCTCGAAGTAATATTCCCACAGGACACTCAATGGGAAGACGAGTTCAGCCAGGTAAGCCCATTGGTGGACCAATTGAAAGCCTTCCAGGGACGCCTCGGAGAAAGCGCTGATACCCTCCTTGCCGCCCTCAAACTACGCGACGACATCAGCCACAGGCTTGAAAGGCTTTTTGCGTACGCCCGCATGCGGCGCGACGAGGACAACACTAGAGCCCACTATCAGGCACTGGAGGACAGGGCACGCGCCCTCTATACTCGCGTTGAAGAGGCTTCGTCCTTCTTCAACCCTGAGATGCTCGAAGTCGGGCAAGACAAGGTTATGCAGTTCGCCGCCACCAACGACGACTTGAAGGTATACGAGCATCTTCTGGACGATCTCTTCCGCGAAAAAGAGCACATGCTGAGCGCCCCCGAAGAGGCTTTGCTTGCCGGTGCGAGCGAAGTAGCGGCAGGCCCTTCGCAAATCTTCGACATGCTGAACGATGCCGACATGACCTTCGGCGAGATCGAAGACGAAGAAGGTAGCAAGGTTCCCCTGAGCCAGGGCCGCTACTTGCGATACATCCTTTCCTCCAATCGCCAGGTGCGCCGCAACGCCTTCCTCAAGTTCCATGAGGCTTATCACCACAACCGCAACACCATCGCGGCCTGCTATTCCACCCAGGTGAAAGCCGACATCTTCTACTCCCGCGCGCGCAAGTACGGCTCTTCCCTCGAAGCCGCTCTGTTCAGGGACAACATCCCCGCGAGTGTGTACGATAACCTCATCGGAGCCGTGCACAACAGGATGGACCTCCTCTACAGGTATTTGGAGCTTCGCAAGCGCACGCTGGGTCTGGATGAGCTCCACATGTACGACCTGCATGTGCCGCTCGTTCCCGAAGCCGAAAGTGAGTTTCCATTCGACCGCTCGGCACGAATAGTGGAGGAAGCGGTCGCGCCCCTTGGTGAAAAATATCAGGCTGCCGTCAAAGAGGGCTTCACCTCGCGCTGGTCAGACGTCTATGAAACCGTGGGCAAGACTTCGGGCGCTTACAGTTGGGGCGTTTATGGAACCCACCCCGTGATGCTGCTCAACCATCAGGACACCTTGCGCGATGTCTTCACCCTGGCTCACGAAACCGGCCACTCCATCCACACCTACTACACCTTCAAGAATCAGCCCTACGTTTATGGCAACTACACCCTCTTCGTGGCCGAGGTGGCATCTACTCTCAACGAGGAACTTCTCACCGACTACCTGCTAAAAAGCTCGAACGACAGGGACGTAAAACTGGCCGTGGTAAACCACAGCTTGGAACAATTCAGGACCACCCTCTACAGGCAGACCATGTTCGCCGAGTTCGAGAAGATCGCACACGAACGCGCTGAAGGGGGCGAAGCGCTAACCGCCGACCTCCTCTCCGAGATCCACTACGACCTGAACAAGCTATATCACGGCGACGGTGTAAACGTGGACTCGGAGGTCGCGATTGAATGGGCAAGAATCCCCCACTTCTATCGCAGCTTCTACGTCTACAAGTATGCCACAGGCATCTCGGCAGCGGTCGCCTTGTCTCAGCAGATCCTGACTGAGGGACAGCCTGCCGTGGACAGGTACTTGCAGTTCCTGAGCAAGGGCAGCAGCATGTACTCGATAGACCTCCTGCGCGATGCAGGCGTCGATATGTCCACCCCCGACCCGGTAAACCGGGCTCTCAGCAGCTTTGAGAAGCGCCTGGACGAAATGGAGCAGCTGCTCGGCATAACCGTAAGCTAACGCCCACAGGCCAACGAAACCGGAGTATGCCTCACCCCTGATCGCAAACTCGCCGGTACATGACCCGTTTCCAATTTCCAAAACAGAGAGGAATGGCAATATATTCTCCATTCCTCTCTGTTCGTGAACTTCCCTCGCATTCCGGCCAACCCAGTGACTCCCGTGGCCTACCTGACAAAATCGAGCGCGATCCATTTCAACTGCACTTCAGCATGACCATTCGTAGGATCAAATCGTAATTGCGCCAGCGGCCCGCTAAGTTCGTCAAATGTGATGAAAGTCCAATAGACATGGGTGCCGCCGGCTAGGCTTTACTCGCCCCAAATCCCCTAGCCAGTCCACCATACATCGCATCTTTTTCGGAGTGGATGCGCAGGTGCTTGAGGCTAAACTGACACAGTGGGCTGAAGCAGTGCTCATGGCTTTGCGAACAAGGGTCGCCCAAGAGGGAGAAGGTCTGGAATGGGTAGAGTGGGAGGCAGTTGCTGTTGATGGGAAAAGTCCAAGAGGTTCTCGTAAGCAGGGAGATGCCAATGCCCATCTGCTGAGCGCCCTCAGCCAGAGTATAGGATTGGTGTTGGGGCAGGTAGCCGTGGACGACAAGACCAACGAAATCAATGCTATGCTTGACCTACTCGCTGCCCTGGTGCTGCGTGGCAAAGTGATTACGGGCGACGCCTTGCTCACTCAGCATAAGATAGCCAAGCAGATTGTAGAACATGGAGGTGATTACCTGCTGGTGGTCAAGGACAACCAGCCGTTGTTGCGAGAGGATATAGAGGCGGTGTTTGAAGCTCCCCACATGTTGGACCTGACCCCGCAGGACTTATCCCGCAGGAGTTATCTTCCGAACGCTGTGCGCGAGAGGTGAGCATGCATGGTAATCGCATAGAAGAGCGAGTGCTGCGTCGCTCCACTGCTCTGGTTGATTGCTACAGCAGCCTGAGCCTCGCAGGTGGGGAGGAGTTGTGGGCGGGCTTGGGGCAGGTGTTACAAATAAAGCGCACCATCACCGACAAGCGCACGGGGCGTACAACCACAGAAGTGGCCCATGCCATCACCTCCCTCTCACCGCAGCGTGCGACTCCTGCTCAGTTGCTGAGAGCCTGGAGAGAACACTGGCATATAGAGAACAAGCTTCACTGGGTGCGAGATGTGACCTTTGATGAGGACCGCTCAACTGTGCGTGCGGGGAGCATACCTCAGGTGATGGCAGCTTTGCGCAATCTTGCCATCAGTTTGTTGCGCCTCCTCGGAGCCCTAACATAGCCAAAGCTTGCCGCTTTTGTGCTGCTCGTCCTGCTCAGGTGCTGGCTGCCCTTGGCTGCCTTTCTGACTTTGAATAGACCCTGCCCCCGCCGCATCCGCCTTGCGCTTTCCTACCCGATCTGATATAATCAACTTTGCGGTCCAAAACAGGACCGAAATTAGATTGCCCAACTTGAAGCCGGCGTATGCGTCGGCAATCATTCATACAAAGCACGCAGAGTATCATTACCGGAGGAAAGACTCACTTGGCGAACATCAAATCCGCACTCAAAAGAATACGCTCCTCGGCGCGCAAACGGGCGCGCAACAAGCCTGTACGCTCCGCCCTCAAGACCTATGTAAAGTCCGCCCAGATGCAAATCGCTGCCGGCAGCGACGAATCGCCTCAGGCCGTCGTACTCGCCATCAGCGCCCTAGACAAGGCCGCCAGCAAGGGCATAATCCACAAGAACCAGGCCGCCCGCCGCAAGGCACGCCTCATGGCAAAGCTCAACAACGCGGTACAATAAACCACCGAACACCTGGTATCACACTCATATTTGGACGAGAGCAATACGCCCTCGTCCTTTTGCTATTTCCGTCCATAAGATCAATAATTCAAGATCCAAACCACGCAACCAGGAAGCAGGAAGCAGGAAGCAGGAACCAGAAACTAGGAACTAGGAACCGGCTGCAAGGAGCGACAAACCCATGATCCAAAGCATTGATCACATAGTTATCCTCGTAACCAATCTTGAGCAAGCCATCGACGATTACACCGCGCTCGGCTTTAGAGTAATGCCGGGAGGCGAGCACACCGGCGGCCTCAGCCACAACGCCTTGATCGCGTTCGAGGACGGCTCCTATCTTGAGCTAATCGCATTCCGAGGCCCCATCCCACCCGACCACCTATTCTACAGAGAAGGCGTCACCGAGGGCTTGATAACCTATGCCCTCCTCCCCACCGACATCGAAGCCGATGTGGCGGCAGCCCGCACGCGCGGCCTCAACTATGAGGGGCCACGCCCGGGTGGTCGCCTCAAACCTGATGGCACGCGTATAGAATGGCAAATCGCAACTCCATCGTCTTACGACCTACCTTTCCTCTGTGGCGATGTAACACCCCGCGACCTTCGCGTTCCCACCGGCAACGCCCAAAAACACGAAAACGGCGTGACCGGTATCAACACACTGACCCTCTGCGTCAAGAACCTGCGTGAGAGTATTCAGAAATACTCGGCTCTACTTGGCGAAGATCCGTACCGGTCCTTCCAGGGAGAGCCAGATCACTCTTCCAAACGTGTAGCCCGGTTCCGCGTCGGAGAGTCCGGGATAATGCTCAACTCGCCTGGAACGCCCGGCAAAGTCCGCGAAGGCGCGAACGCTCTAGGCCTCCAATCGAGCTCCGCACACCTGCTAAATCTCGACCAGTCAAGAACGCACGGAGTTCCTCTACTGCTAGTTCCCAAAAGCAAAGAATAACCCCACCTCATAAGCAAATACGCAGTACGCAATATACCCCACTACCCGCACATCTCCACCACCAGCGCGTCCAGCGACAACTCAGCGTCTGCCTTCCCGGTCTTCACCCCGTGGTCAAGCACCAGTAGCTTGCGGTGTATCTCCAGCAACTTCTTCATATCGAACTGCCGCGCCTGTCCCACCGCCTTGCGCACAGTAAAATCACTCAATCCCGACCTCTCGGCCATCCTCCCCTCTGACACCCGCTGGTCAAGCATATCGCGCACCTGGATCAACGTCCGTATCTGCCAGGCCAGCACCGGCAATATCCCCTCAGGCGACGTTCCCCCGTCCACCAGTCGCTGCAACTGCGCCAATGCCCCCCGTGTATCCCTTCGAGCAGCCGCCGAAGTCATCTCAAACACATCGTCCGCCTTCGATACCCAGCTCATCTTCTGCAATACCTTCTCGTCAACCGTCCCGCCCTTCCCCACATACAGCGACAACTTCTCAAGCTCATTCGTCAGTGCCGCCAGGTCCCCGATGGACGCCCCCAACAGCGACAACGCCCCAGGAGTCACCCGCATCCCCAACGCTCGTGCCCGCTCGCCTATCCACCGCTCAAGCGCCGCCCCCTTCGGTGTAATATGCTCCTCCACCTTCCCGTACCGGGTCGCCGCCTTCAACAAGGCGCTGTTCTTCGCTACCGCCCATCGTTCAACCAATATCAGAATCGTGGTATCGGGAACCGAACCAAACACAGACGCGAATCCCTCGGTCAAGCCGGGGTCGGCCTTCCCCCTGCCCCTTGCAGGCGCACCGGCCGTCTCGCCTCCGTCACCGTCCCCTCCCCTGCTCCCCGCGAACCTCGTCAACAAACCATCGACAACCACCACCCGCCTATCCCCGAAAAACCCATAAGCCTGCACTGCCCGCGCCAGCTCGTCAGGCAACAGCCGCGCGCCATCCATCCTGGTCATATTCAGGTCGCCAAACCCATCATCCTCAGGCTTATACTTCGCCAGGTAATTTTGCAGACTCTGCCCAACCAGATAGCGGTCAGGCCCAACAAGCGCGATCAACATTTCAAATCAAGTACAGAACAAAGTGGTCTGCGATCATTCTATCAGACAACGTGCACGCTCACTCCGAAATCCGCATCCCCACATTAAAAGAAAACGGCCCTGGATGCGGCCGTAAAGGTTTTGAACCTGCTATTCGCAGGTGGGTGCCGTTCTTCAGGTTATCGCGTTACCGGGCATTTTCTTTGTACCCAGCGTACGCGGCCCCATCCGCTGCCGGCTCCCTATATTATTGTTAGGATCAAAACCTTTTTACGGCCTGTACACCACAGGGCTGAGAATGTAACAATACCATACTCGCCCTTCCAAGTCAAGCAACCCGCGCAATCGTCCAGGGCGGATGCAAAGTCAGGCGTCAATGCGAAGTTAGCTGGTTGGGCAACCGTGACCGGCATATTGCCAGGTCCGGCTAGGCGTCAATGGCAAGAGCTACTTTCTCGGAAAGGGTTCCAGCGACCATAATTGCGGGTTCGTGCCTGACTTTGCATCCGCCCTGCGCAATCGTCCCGAATCTCCACCTTCCATACACGTCTTTTGACCTGGATATATACCTCCCTCACGCATAATATGAATTGGTGGAGGCTCTCTCGCGGGATCTTCACACAAGGCCAACCTACCGGTGTTGACCACCAACAGTTGACAACTAACGCCGTTGCCATCGCTAGCTCCCAAACAAAGGAGGAACACCAGCATGAGAGTTCTTATTGCAGTAGCCAGTAAGCATGGCAGCACTCGCGAAATCGCAAGCGTGATCGCCAACGAATTGCGGGCGGAAAATCTCACAGTCGAACTGCGTGAAGCAATCGAGGTCGGTGACGTTATCGGCTACGATGCCGTACTGCTTGGCAGCGCCATCTACGCTGGCAAGTGGCTTTCCGAGGCTCAGCGATTTGCTGCACAACATCAGGTCGAGCTTTCCACCGTCCCCGTCTGGCTTTTCAGTAGCGGTCCTCTCGGCACTGACGACCCACAACCCCAGGACGACCCCGACCTGCTGGCCACCCCTTTGGGCGACGTCAAACCTCAGGATCATCGCGTATTTACAGGCAAACTCGACCTCGCCCGCTTAGGCTTCGGTGAGCGCCTGCTCACAAAGGTTGTCAGCGCGCCCTCCGGCGACTTCCGCGACTGGGAAGAGATCAGGGCGTGGGCGCAGAAAGTAGCCAACGAAATATGCGCGGAGGGCGCTCTCGCCAACAGATAACCCCCGCGATACCGGCCTCATGCCCTGCAACGCCCAAAGATTGCATCATCCATGCGGGTAATTCGTCTCCCCGCGCTGTTACTCCGATGCCATAGATTGGCTTTGAAGCGATAAACTCCTCCTGCTTTTCGCAAGGGCGCGCAACCGTGCGCCCTTTTATTTGCCGTACCTCTAACCGCGAGTCTCATGCGATTCCGAACCACGTGACCGGCGTGCCCACCTTTTGTCACGGTTATTGTCCTACTTATCCGGCTTCCTGTCCCTTAATTGCTTGCCACTCTCGCTCTTATACTCAGCAAGTGTTTGACGTGCAGCTGACCTGGCCGAGATACCTCGCCCACACCCGTATCAAAAGTCGCAGCGCACGAACAAATCCACAGGGCAGACAGCGAATTCAGTTCAGTTGAACAAGCAATAATGAAAGGAGACATGCTATGTACGCACCTACAAAATTGAGACGAATCAAGCTTTCGATGGTGGGCACAGCCTTGCTCTTAGTCGCGGCGGTTGTCACTCCAACTTTCGCCGCCGACCAGACAGCAAGCAACACAGACCGGTCGACCAATCAACCCGACAACTATGCCCTCCAGGGCGATTACATCAATCCGATCGGCACCGGCCTTTCCGTGTTTCAATCTACCGGCGGTTCGCTCACCATTGGCACCTGGGACTTTAAGTCCTCGTCCACCACATCCGGCGCCATCGCTCTTTACGGTCACTGCACAGGAAGCTCTACCAGTTGCACCGGCGTAAAAGGAACCAGTAGCGGTGATGGCGGTGTCAACGCTCCCGGAGTCCTGGGAGATGGCGGCAGCGGCTCAGTAGGAGTGAAAGGTATCTCATCCGGCACCTTCAGCGGCAGTACGTCGGTATACGGCCTCAACTCAGCCACCGCTGACTATGCCTACGGCGTCCTCGGAAGCGTCACGGCAAGCAGCGGTACTAACTCCAAAGGCGTATATGGTACAGCCAACCAGGGCATCGGTGTGTACGGCAGTTCTTCGTCCGGCAATGGCGTATACGGCTCCAGTTCGAGTGGTAACGGCGTATACGGCACCTCCTCCACCGGAGTTGCCCTCTTCGGCAGCAACACCGGCACCGGCTCAGGCTTCTACGGCTTCTCAGCTGGCGGGCCGGGTGGCGTGATGGGCTCCAACGGCACGGAAGGTGCTCGCTTCTACACGCGCAACTCTTCCTCCTATGCCCTGGTGACCGGTAGCCTCCCCAACACCTACGGCAACGCCTACATAACCGGCCACATCTATGCTACCGGCGGCTGCTGCTCCACAGTTGAAACCGATGCGGGCAACAAAGAGATGTATGCCAACGAGTCCACTCGCGACCTCTTTAGCGACCAGGGCACAGCCGCCCTCGTCAACGGCAAGGCCGTCGTCACCATAGATCCCCTATTCGCCCAGACCGTCAACCTCACCTCGGACTACCAGGTCTTCTTGACCCCCGAATTTTTCGACACGGCCGGTCTCGGTGTCGGCAACATGACCGCCACCGGCTTTGAAGTGCGCGAACTAAACGGAGGCAAGGGCAACTTCAAATTTAGCTGGCGCATCGATGCCCTCAGGAAAGGCTACGAGACAAAGCGCATGTCTCCTGCCCCCGCAGCCCCCACCACAAGTGGAGCCGCCTACGACCTACCGGCAAATCTACCGACAGCCGTCAACTCCCTTGACGAAGAATCCGCTATCCAAGCAAATCTACAGAAAGGCAAGTAAATCCCCACGAGAATCAGATCTCATTCAACTCTGGATCAAAGAATACGGGCGGCAAGGGCCGCCCGTATTCTTTGATCCACCACATCCTCACGGCCTGTTCTTCAGCGCAAAATACGCAGGCCTCCCAGTCCAATCGCTATTGATAATACTGAAATGGCTCGGCCCCGTGTACCACTCCTGGAACACCGAGAAGTTCAGGTTCCACAGGAACATCACACCCATCCACGGGTAATAGTTCTGCGCATACTGAATCGCCCGGACAATATATTCCCCCTGCTCCTGCTGCGTATTGTACTTACATTCACCATACCCATCTTCCCGGTAATCGCTGCACCACCCGTACTCGGTCACCCACATCTGCTTCTCGCCGTCTCCATACTTCTCCATAATCGCACGCTGCTCCTCGATTCGACGGAAGTAGAACGAATCGTCCAGGTTGTACCAGTTCACTACGTTCTTCGACGCGTCGAACGGAAAAGCCGGGTCCAGGTTGGGGTTGTCGGGCCACTTCGTCTCAGGTGGGTTATTGAACCCATAGGGGTGCGTGCCAAGCACGTCGAAATAGCTCCGCACCTCCCCATCGTTGTACTTGAACATCTCCTCCAGGTACCACAGGTCGGTCACCACAGGCTCCGCGTCCGGCGCTCTAGTGCCATTCGGGTCCTGCACCCCGGTAGGTGCCAGCGCCGCCGACAAAACGATAGCCGATGGGTCCCCGGCTTTCACACCAAGGTATCCCTCCTTCAGCACCTCAACGTACCTGCCGGGGTTGATTTCCCCACTCTCACCCATCAGGTTCACTTCGTTGAAGATCATATATGCCCCCACGCGCCCCCTGTACCGCGATGCCAGCGCATACATGAAATCGTACATATCCTGCGGGTCCTTCGGCAGTCCGTTGAACCCCCCCGTCTCCCACGTCGGGGCCTTCACTATAGATAACATCACGTTCAAATTGTGCGACTGCACCGAGTTTACGATCCTGTCCAGCTCATCCCAGTAGAAATTGCCTTTCGGGTCCTCCGTCTCTTTCCACTCCACCTGCTGCGTCACCCATGTGAAACGCAAATTATTCACCATATTCAGCGCCCGGTCGCGGTCCTGGTAATAAAGCTGCGCCACCATCCCATCACCCACCGTTGGTCCCTGGAGAAACGCGCTTCCTGCCGCAGGCTTGGCAGGCGGCCAGATCCCTCGCTCCACAGGCTGCCCACCCGGCACAGGAGTGCCCCAAGCCGTCAGCGTATCCTCTATCCCCAATGCATCCTGTCCTAAGAGCCCCAGCAACACGTTATACGGAGGTACGTTCTCAGGGTGGTATTCGAACCGGTTGCGCTGGAAATACTGAACTAAATAGCTCTGGCCGTCGGTGGTCGATTGCTCCTGAAATGGCTCCGAGATCGGATACCCGAAGATCGCCAGCCCTCCGTTATCTCGCCAATAACTCAGGAACGGCTCCGAAAGCGAGTGTTGCGTCTCAGGGAAATAGACCGTATCAGCGGTATCCTTCATCAACTCCACTGTTGGGAACGTGCGCCAATTGTTCAGCTCCGCACCAAGCAACCCCAGCAATACGTCGTTCGGCGTGTCCGCGAACTCCGGGTGGTACTCGAACCGGTTGCGCTCAAAATACTGGACCAGGTACTCCTGCCCATCCGCTTCGTTCTTCTCCATCCGTGCGGGCGAGATCGGGTACCCGAATACCGCCAGCCCCCCGTTCGCCTCCCAGTAGCGCACGAAAACGTCCGGCACTGTAAAGCCTGTCTCCGGGAAAAACCTGTCAGGCCCAACCGTGGCCGTTGCCGTCGGACCTGCGTCCTCCGTCGGCACAGGTGTGGCAGTAACTGTTTCTGTTACTGTAGTTGTAGCCTCAGGGGTAGTACCCGTCTCAGTAGGTGTACTTGCTTGACCGTAATGCTGCCCGTAAATATTTCTCGGGCTAGATGTACCAACCAGCGTAAGAGCCGCCAGCACCAGAATAATTGCACCGAGTTTCCTTCGCACCCCGTTCATTACCTCCCTGATCGGTAGCTGGTAATCCGCAAACAGATCAGCACTGGGCCAATAACCGGCGTCCACCGACTACCGACTACCGACTACCGGCTGCCATCCGACGGTATTGGAATAAACCCAACCGAAAACCGTATGTACTCGTCGCTGTATCCAAACGCGCTGCCCGACACACCGGCAATCCCCGTCTTCTCAAAGAGAGACAGGGCATCTTCTCCAGGCTTCAGCTTGCTCCAGTTATAGATCGTAGCATGGTCGTCCAGCCCGATCGTCTCGAACACATCATGCTCACGGTTGATTTCCTCAAGCTCGCCTCTCAAGTGCTCCCGCCTCAACGTATAAAGGTTGCTGATCTTCTCCTGGATCTCCGGGTGCTCGTCCACCCACTGTACAAGCGCCGTGAAGTGCAACTGCCACGACGCGGGCAACCCCGCCGTGAGATTATTCCACGCCACCTTTAAGATGTCCGACCAATCGTCGTTCTGGAACGACACCCATCCGCACCTATCCCCTGTCATCGTATACACCTTGGACAGCGAATTGATGAACATAGTGCGCGATGTAATCTCAGGCTCGTCAAACGCTTTCATCCTCGCCCGGTCGTCCTGTGGCCTCCCCGTTCCGATATAGGCGAGGTCGGCAAGCACCGCGAATTCTCTTCCATCCTCTATTATGGCCCTGTACACCTCTCGGATCTCGTCCGGCGTGTACGAGAACGCGGTTGGGTTGTTGCTCACAGTGAAATACAGCAGCCGCAGTTCAGGATCATCTGCAAGAGCGTCCCGCATCATCGAGTATGTCACCTTAAAGCCGCTTTCCTCGCCCGTCTGCATTTTCAGCAGCTTAAGCCCCGCAGTCTCAACCTGCCAGTTGACCACCGCGAAGCCCGGAGCGGGAAACGCAAATGTCGAGGCTTTGCCGTACTTCCTCTTGAAGTGCAACCCCAACGACAGTATGCACTTGAACAGCGCGTCCAATGCCCCTATGCTGATGAAAGTCTTATCTTCGGTAGCATTTATTCCCCAGGCCCTCTTGAACCGCTCCGCCAGCATTTGGCGCAACAAAGGATTGCCTACCCCGAACACGTCGTACACGCGCATGTCCCAATTGTAATCGCGCAAC
This sequence comes from uncultured Chloroflexia bacterium, assembly GCA_963797095.1. Taxonomy (GTDB): domain Bacteria; phylum Chloroflexota; class Chloroflexia; order QHBQ01; family JADMIH01; genus JADMIH01. The sequence continues at coordinate 57,416 of CAWCNY010000005.1, forward strand.
AGGCGCATCTCGATATCTTCCTCGCGCCTGCTCAGTTCCCGGTGAACCGCCCCATCACTCACCCTTCCTGCGATCTCCTCACCTGGCAATATTACCCCCAACTCCTCGCCTATCGTCGAGTAATCCACTCCACCAATATGCTCAGTGATCATCCGCACATTGACATCCCCGATTGTGCGATTCGCCAGTTCGCGCCTCAGCACATCCTCCGAGATGCCGGCCTGGCGTGCCTTGAATATCACGTCAGACATCATCCTTGCCATCACTCGTATCGGCGATGTGGCCGATAGGAATATTGGCCGGCAGCGTGCCGCCGCTTCCTTCCTTAAGCCACGCACAAAGTCCACCTGCGCCTCCTCATCGGAGGCACCGGGGGCGGGATTTATATTATCACTATCTGGGACTGGGATAGAATTGCCGCTCGTTTGCTCGGTGCCAGGCCCTGTCGGCCTAATGATATTCACCAAAAGAAAGTCCTCCACATTGAGGTTGGTACACTGGTCCCGAACATAGATCGGCCCAACCTCAGTATACCGGCGCTATAGACCATTGTCAACGTCACCGCCACCATTCTCTACCCAAAAAGCCCCTCTGCCCTGCGCACGCCCAACCTCAACTGCCACCCCAGCACCACCCAGAAGGCCCTCATCGCCAGCGGGTGACGCGTCCTGTAGAACACTCGCGCCCTCTTCAACCTCGCCGCCAGGTACTTCCCAAACTCGCTCTCCGCTAACCTTCGCTCATAGCCCTCAAAGCGCCAATCTCCACTCTCCTTCGCCTGCGCCAACTCCTCCGCCACTATCTCCCCGTACCCCAGCGCCGCCGAGATTCCATCCCCGCCCAGAGGCTCGATCCCCGCTGCGTCTCCCGCCAATAAGACCTTTGGTGCCGACAACTTCGCATCAGGATCGTACCACCTCGACGGATTCCCCATTAGCGTGAACTCGTCCAGCTTGATGTTCTTTCTGCTCAAGTATGCCCTGAACATCTCTTTCATAGGCGCAACCGGTCTATCCCCATACACCCGAAAGTCGCACGCTCCCCTGTTCATCCTCGGCTCGCCCTTCACCTTCGATGGGAAGTCCCACACGTACCCTTGCAATCCGTCCGGCACATACGAAAAATCGAACACCGCCGCTCTCCTCACAAATTCATCGCTCTTCTCCGGGTCCTCAGGCGTCAATATCTCTATCGTCCTGCTCACTCGCGACGGCCCCTCAAGCCCGATCCCATGTCTCACAACGCTCTTCGCCCCGTCAGCCCCCACCACAGCCCCCGCCCTGATCTCTCCTGCCGAAGTGTGCAACACCACCTTCCCACTCCCATCACTCTGCATCTCAAGCCTTTCCAATTTCACTCCTTCGCGCACCTCTACGCCCCTGCGCTTCACCTCGCCCACCAGCGCCGCATCAAACTCGTCACGCCGCACGATCAGCAGCGAGTTCGGCTTCCTGATTCGGAACTCCTGCCCCCGGAACCGGAACACCATCTCATTCACCACCTGGAATGGCACATCTAGCTCCAGGCCCAGCTTGTAAATATAGTGCTGTGACAGCAGCGTAAGCCCGCCCCCGCACAGTTTGGGTCGTGGGTGGTGCGCCGCCTCGATCACCAGCGTTTTGGCGGCCAACTCAGGACTGCGCTCCAACAAATGCAGCGCCACCGAAGAGCCACTCGGCCCCGCTCCCACAACGACCACCTCATACTCGTCAATTGCCATAGCAGCTCCTGCCACAACTAACGGGAAAGACTGCAGAGGCACCGTCGGGTGGACCATCCGCGGATCAAAACCTCTACTTAAGAAGGCGAAGCAAGTATCCCAATACGATTATTGTCACAATCAATATGTGTGGGCGATCTATCACGGATCGCCCACACAGTATACCACTCACATTGGGCTATTTCACTGGACTCCAGTTCACTGACCCAGACCAGCGGACAACCTCATGCCTACGGTTAGGAAATAGTTTTTGGACGATTCCCACCACTACAACCACACCCCGCATTCGGTTATAATCAGGGCACAAATTAGCCCTCCCCATTGTCAAGGAACGGAGCACGCCATGTCCTTCAAATCTCGGTTTACTAACCGTAGCCTCCTCTTGCCCCTCTTTGCCCTCCTCGCCGTGGTCGCCCTCGCCGTCGGCGTCGCCCCTCGCTACTCTACCTCACACTCCGACCCCTCAATACATCAGGGCCAAAACTCTCCATTCCACGATCTGATCAATGCCTTCCAACCCCAGACAGTCACCTTTGGCCCCGACATCCGAGCCAACTCCGACACCACCACCAACGGCCAGCACGAGCCGTCCCTCGCCATGAGCCGCGTCCACACCGATACCGTGGTGGTCGCCTCCAAGGACTACCGCAACGGCAACCAGAAAGAAGTCTGGATCGATACCTCCACTGATGGCGGCCAAACCTGGCCCGCAGCCCTCCAACTCCAGATGCCCGGCATCAACCCTTCCCTCTTCCCTCTCATGAGCGATCCCGTGGTCGTCGCCCGCGACGATGGCCGCATCTACGTCGCCTGCCTCGGGTACAGCAACAGCAACGGCGTCTTCATCACCTGGACCGATGACGATGGTGTCAACTGGCACACTCCCTCCGTCCAGATCTCCCCCAACGATGGTTCCCTCGACGACAAAGACTGGTTCGCGGTCGATAACACCCCGTCCAGCCCCTACTACCACCGCATGTACATCCTCTACGCCCCCGGCGGTGCCTCCCACGTCGCAGAGCAGCACTCCACCGACGGCGGCCTTACCTGGTCCACACGCCAGAATATCCCCAACGGCTCCGGCATGGAATATACCTACCCCGTCATCGCCGCTGACGGCACCGTCTACAACTTCATGATGGACAACTGGGGCTCAGGCATCACAGGCACCATCAACTACACCAAATCCACCAACGGCGGCGTAACGTGGTCTAATCCCACGCCGGTCACCGGCGCCCAACAGCCCAACTCGCCCATCCGGGGCTCCGATTCCTTCCGCTTCTTCGCCATCCTCAGCGCCGCCGTAGATCCCAACAACGGCTCTCTCTACGTAGCCTGGACCGACAATCGCAACTTCAACACGAACGGCACCGACGTCATGTACGTCAAGTCCACCGACAGCGGAGCCTCCTGGACCGCCCCCATCCGCCTCAGCCACGACCCTACAGGCGTAGTCCGTGACCACATCACCCCCGTCATTACCGTCGGTGCCGATAGTCGCCTCCACGCATTCTGGCTCGACCGCCGCCTCGACACAAGCAACTACTTTTGGAATTCCTGGTATTCCACCAGCACCGACGGCGGCACCACCTGGGAACCCGACGTCAGAGTCAGCACTGCGGCCCAGGACCTCAACCTCGGTCTTCCCCCTGGCAGCGGCGGCGCTGCGGGCGACTACTGGGGCCTCGACACCTACGCCGACACCGTCTACGTGGCCTGGAATGACGCCCGTACAAGCGAACAGGACATCCTCGTTTCAAGAGGCTATATCACCTCAGGCAGCGTCCCCTCCCCAACCCCCACCACGCCCATCACCCCAAGCCCAACCCTAACCGACACACCCACACCTACCAACACCAACACCCCGCCGCCCACATCCACGCCAACAAACACGTCAACCCCCACAATCACCTCCACACCCGTTCCCACTCAGACCCCTGGCGGCGCTACCGCCACTCCGATCCCCACCGGTACGGCCACATCAACATCCACGGGCACCCCGACCACCGCCCCCACCGACACCCCCCTACCTACTAACACTCAGGGCATCGCGACAACTACACCCATACCCACCACGCCGACAACCTCCACCCCCATGCCCACCAACACATCAGCAATACCCACCCCCACCAATTGCCCCACCCAATTTGAGGATGTACTCGATGGCTCAACCTTCTACATCTACATTCAGGACCTCAGTTGCCGAGCCGTCGTCAACGGCTACCCTTGTGGCGGCCCAGGAGAGCCATGCGTTGGCCCCGGCAATCGCCCCTACTTCCGCCCAGCCGACAACGTCACCCGAGGCCAGCTCTCCAAGATAATAGCCCTCGCCGCCAACCTCACAGTCCCGCCGCCCACCCAATCGTTCCAGGACGTACCCGGCGGCTCGACATTCCACCCCTACGTCGAAGCCCTCTACGCTCAGGGCGCCATCAACGGCTACCCATGTGGCGGCCCCAACGAGCCGTGCATTGCCCCCGGTAACCTCCCCTACTTCCGCCCCAACGATCCCGCCTCCAGGGGCCAGATCTCCAAAATAGTAGCCATCACCGCCAACGATATAGACCCCGCAACCACCCGGACCTTCCAGGACGTACCCACAAACTCCACATTCTACCTCTGGATAGAAAACCTCGCCCAGCGCGGCATCATCACGGGCTACCCATGTGGCAGCCCCAACGAACCGTGTATAGCCCCCGACAATCGCCCCTACTTCCGCCCAGCCGACAACGTCACAAGAGGCCAGATGTCCAAAATAGCCGACATCACCTTCCCATAGCACCCTTTTGACCACCCACACCGGGAGGGCACGAAGAAATCACAGGGGTCCTTCGTGCCCTCCCCATTTCCTCCATGTCTTCGTGTGCCAAAACAAAGTATCCTATCTACATCACTTGTGCCCTCCATGTCTTTGTAGATCAGTTTGCCCTCAACCCACAAGAAACTACCCATAAGCCTACTTGCAATGCCCCACAACCTGTGCAATAATACGAACGAACGTTCCAGACTCTCCCTGCCGCGCAGCAGAAAGAACATGCTGACAGGCTGGGTTCCTATGCACCTTAACAGGATTGGTCGGCTAGAAGTCGATGGCCTCCTCAACACCAAAAAGCGCTCCGGTCTCTTATAACCGGAAACAACAACACGGAGCAGTGCTCAAGTGTGCGTTCGTGTCACACCCTCTAAAGGCAAGATGAGCACTGCGCTACACGAACCAGTTGCGCGCATAGGGACACAAACCCTAAATAGCAACCCAACCGTGCCGAACTAACGATAACCCTCAAGCAAACGAACCAGGGCACACCCTGTCATCCTGAGCAAAGCGAAGGATCTCGCTCCCAAAGATCACGCTTCGAGAAGGCACCACGCAAAAGTGTGTCCCAACGAGCAAGACCCACAACCTTCCTCAACAACCAAAACCAAATAGGGATGCAATCAAATGGCAGAATGCAGGCTAGGTTATGCAGCGCTCATATACGTCCCTATGCGAGGCTCTTCAGGGTAGTGCCAAAAACGACCGAACCTGTTGAAAAATCCGGGACTCCTCACGCTCTTGTCACAATAGCAGCAGATGGAGCCGTATCGTGTTAATCCAAGAAACGCTTGCAGTTCATCATAAATGCTCTCATGCTGCTCCAGCCACGGCCAATGTCCGCATTCATTCAAGAATGATAATCGCGCCTGTGGGATCCACTCCTTCAAGGTGAATGCCTGCGTGATCGGTTCGAAATCCTGGTACCGGTAGACGATCAAAGTTGGGGCTTGCCATGCTCCTATCTTATCCCAGCCCCTGAACTCGCCCAGCGTGCCTATAACTGACCGCTCAATCCGGGCTATCTTGTGGGTGATCCCCACTTGCTCCAGGTACTCAGAGCGATATGCCCTTGCCTTTGCGGGGTCGTAAAACTGCACCCGAAAGATGATCGACATCAGCTGCCGATAAAGCTCGCCGTATCTACCCCGGCTTGGTCTTGCCTATGCCCAGCTGTTCAAACTCCCCCTCCAATAGGTTGTAGATCGGTTTCCAATAAACTCCGGTCAATTCCATGGCCACTGCTGTCACACTGTTGGCCATGAGCCAGTCTGACAACTGCAGCAGGTCATTAGTCATGGTACCGAAACTCCTGACTTCCTTATGAGGCAAAGGCAGTTCCTGTTTATTAGAGTTCGGCGTGATAAGACAAGCCACTACTGTCTTCTTGTGTATGTCCAATCCACAACAGCGCTCATAAACCACTTGCATAGCAGATACCTCCTGTCCGGTTGCCTGATTACTTGTCTGTTTAGTTGCTTGCAAGACAACTGAGCATGGTGTCCACCTATTAGTAGAATCTGCTCTACGTGCTTCCCTTCAGGTTACCAGGGTTACCAGGCTTATCAAACTTGTTACAGTTACCCGGATACGCCGAGTAGTAGCTGTCGGGAGCAACAATCAACGGTGCCTTAGGACACCAGGGTCAAACTCCTCCTGCGGGCTCGCGGCAGCAAAGCTGCATGCACCAACGTATCCCGACCTTGTTGCGCTCAGAGTGTCTGGAATATAGCACAGCACGGAGCGCGCCAGCCCCTCATTTTCATTACACGCTGGTGACCCTCAGGGTCATGGCTGGCTCCCCTGAGAATGCTGCTGGTGATGGACAACCTGGTAGGCCATACCACGCCTGACTTGCTGGTGTGGATGTTCCAACGTGGGGTACTGCCCTTATACACCCCGCTGTCCGGGTCATGGCTTAACATGGCAGAATCATTCCAGAGGATAATGAAGAGGCGGGCATTGGAGGGACAACACCCGCAAACGCCGGAAGAGATCATCGAGTGGCTGGAAGCCACAGCACGAGGGTGGAATACACAGCCAACCCCATTCGATTGGGGAGGCAAACGAGCAGCGAGGCGAGCGCGCAGCCGGGAACGGCGAAGGATACAAGGGTTGCAGGCAATGGGGCCGGGGCCGGGGCAATGGTTAGGAGGATCGGGAGCCTGTGCTCGCAAGCCGATACCTCGTCGTCACCAAAGCAACGAAAAATGGCTGTTAGCGTCACAAATGACCCACTAGTACAGGTTGGCTCAAATGAGACCCCAGTATATAATGGCTGAAACACCAAGGGAGAGGTAACAGCCAATGCGTGGACCTAGAGGACCTAAACCGCCGATGATTGAACTCACCAGCATAGAGCGCCAGGAACTGAACAACCTGCTGCGCCGCCACTCGACACCACAGCAACTGACCTTGCGTGCCCGCATCGTGCTAGCCGCAGCCGACGGCCTCAACAACGGCCAGATTGTCCGAGAGCTAGGGGTTAGCCGTGATATGGCCCAACTGTGGCGGAGGCGCTGGCTCGATCTGCAAGCCGTGTCAGCGGATGACTTGAGCGCCCCAGAGCGCCTGACTGATGTGCCCCGGTCGGGTGCGCCTGCCCGCATCAGTGCTGAGGCTGTGTGCCAGATTGTGGCTCTGGCATGTGAAGCTCCTGCACAGAGTGGGCGTCCTATCAGCCAGTGGAGCAGTCGTGAGATTGCCGATGAGGTGAAGAATCGCGGCATCGTTGAGCAGATATCACCTCGCCATGCAGCCCGCCTGCTCAAAAGGGGGATCTCAAACCGCACCTGAGCCGTTACTGGCTGACCCCACCCTCTTATGAGCGAGAGGAGCGCTTCGATGAGAAGGTTTCGGACGTATGCTCTCTTTACCGTATGGCACAGGAGTTGACCAGGGCAGGAGAGGAGAGAGGGTGCTGAGTAGTGATGAGATGACCGGAGTACAAGCCCTGGAGCGCTGCCACCCCACCCTGCCGATGAAGCCTGGCAAGGTGGAGAGGCGAGAGTTCGAGTACATTCGTCATGGCACCCGTTCGTTCATCATCGACTTGGACGTGGCAACTGGGGGGATCGGCAACACCTCGAGTGGCCCCACGCGCAACGAGGCCGACTTTGCGGCCCATGTGCAGCGCAGTGTGGAGAGGGAGCCTTTGGTTAGGAAATGGCACTTTGTGGTGGACAACCTCGACACGCACCGCTCCGAGACGCTGGTGCGTTTGGTAGCCAGGGTAAGTGGGCTGGAGGAGATGGACCTGGGGGAGAAAGGCAAGAGCGGCATCCTGCACAACCGCCACAACCGCCTTTCGAGAGCAGCGTTTCTGAGCGAAGGCAGTCACAAGATCGTGTTTCACTACACCCCCAAGCACAGTTCATGGCTGAACCAGATCGAGATATGGCTGAGCATATTGGTGCGCAAGCTGCTGAAACGAGGCAGCTTCCGCACGGTCGAGGAATTAGAAGCTAAAGTGATGGAGTTCATAGATTACTACAACAAGACGATGGCAAAGCCGTTTGCCTGGACCTACCGTGGCAAGGCTTTGGTGGCATAACTGTGGCCTCACTTGAGCCAAGCTGTACTAGTAGTCTGTCAAGCGGCATTTGGTAGGTTCTCAGGTTCAGGTTGCGAGGAGGCATGCACTTGGATGGTTGGATATAGCTTCTTCAACTTGATACGCGCATGGGCAGTTGTGAAACGCCATTCCACCGTGGCCTTCGCCCTGTTGCGCTCCGCCACCCACCCGCTCGTTTCCATCCCCAACCTCTCCTGGTCGGCTATTCGCTGGTCCAGACACTGCTTGCTCAGCACACTCAACTCGATCTTCGCCATGTTCTACCAAGTGCGTGGAGCAGGAGGGGAAGAAGGTGTTGGCTACTATCTTGCTGGCCTGACCACGGGTGGCATTGGAGCCTGGGCGGAAGTAGGGCAGGTCTGCGGGGTGCACGCATGGTTCGCCCGGGCTGCCACATGGATAGCCGCTCATGATCCCTCGGTCGGTCAATCTCCAGATGTAGTCGTAGAAGGTTGAGCCGGGAATTACGTCCTGGAACTGGTGCGCGCCGGGCGTTTCCGTGTATCCCGCCGCTTCCGACACTATCTTGGAGGTCTGGCCTCTGGTTACGTTAGCGTTGGGGCGGTAGTATGGGAGGTTGCCGGTGCCGCATGGCTCGCCCGGCCCACCACATGTGTAGCCGCTGACGATGCCGCGGTTTGCCAAGCGCCAGATGTAATCGAAGAAGGTGGAGCCGGGGGGCACATCCTGGAACTGCTGAGAGCCGGGGGTTTCGTCGAAGCCTGCCGCACTGGAGGCTATCTTGGCTAACTGCCCGCGTGTGACAAGGTTGTCGGGCTTGAAGCATGGGTTGCCGGTGGCGCAGCCCGTGGTGTAGCCGTTGATGATGCCCCGGCATGCCAGGCACCGGATATATGAGTAGAAAGTATGGGTTGCAGGCACATCGGTGAACTGAAGCGGGCAGAGCGTTGGAGTGGAGGTGGGTGGGACGGCTGTTGCCGTGGCTGTTGCCGTGGCTGTTGCCGTGGCTGTTGCCGTGGCTGTTGCCGTGGCTGTTGCCGTGGCTGTTGCCGTGGCTGTTGCCGTGTTTGTATAGGTGCTCGTGGGTGGATTGGTGGGTGTGCCGGTGGGCGCCGGCGCTGTTGCCGAGGCCGTTGATGTGCTGCCTGGGGTATCAGTAGGGATGGGTGTGAGTGTGGCGGTGTTTGTTTCAGCAGGGGTGGATGTTGGTAGTATCGGGGTAGCGGTAATCTCAGCTAACGTGGGAGTGCTTGTGGGCGTATTGGTAGAGGTGTTGGTACTTGTCGGTGTATTGGTGGCGGTTGAGGTGGCGGTGTTGGTATTCGTGGGGCTGGCGGTAGTGGTTGCGGTAGCAGTATTGGTACGTGTTGGGGTGCTCGTAGGAACAGGCGTGTTCGTATTGCTGGTGGTGGCTGTTGGCGAGTTAGTTACAGTAGCTGTGTGGGTTGGGGTGGCTGTGCTTGTTCTGGTGGGGGTATTTGTAGGAACCGGGGTGTTGGTGGATGTAGGTGTATTTGTTGGGATAGGGGTATTGGTGGTCGTGGGAGTGTTGGTCAGGAGGGGGGTATTGGTGGTCGTGGGAGTGTTGGTCAGGGTGGGAGTGGGGGAGGGCACGACGGATAAGAGATATCTTCCTACCTCGGCGTCGTGGTCGCTGTCCTGGGGCATGTACTCCGCATTAATATGTACAGCATCGTAGTTGGTGCTTGTCGCGAGGAGGGCGTCACTGGCAAACTCGTGGTCAAGACTTTGAGAGTTGCCTTGATAGTCGTAGCTGTAGCGTTCCTCATGGGGGAGGGTATCGATCATGGGATTGAGGCCCGCGCTTTGGAGGATTTGAAGTGGTGGTGACCACTCGAAGTCGTTGAGGTCGCCCACGACGGCAATCAGCGCGTTGGGATCGTAGGTGAGGATCTGGCCGACGGTGTCGGAAACGACGTTGGCTTGCTGGATGCGCTGCGGTTCGGAGGCGAGGATAGGCGGCTGGTTCTTGGCGAAGAGAACGTCGTCTCCTCCCTTGGAGTTGAAGTGATTGCCTATCACGAAGAGCTTGCGACCGTTGTACATGAACTCACCCGCGAGAGGCTTGCGGCTATCGGTGAAGGCGGAGTTCAAGGGGTCGAGCCTGCCGGGGCTGTACTGCAAATAGGGTTGGCCCGACTGGGTGAGGACCATAGTGGGAGTGATAGGGCCGCCGCCGGGACGGTCGACGAAGGAGAGGCCGCGATCGGTCCTGAACATAAAGCCCTGGCGAATGTTGCCGCCGGGCGCGCCGCCATCTTGATCGTTCACGGGGTCTATCTGGCGGTAGTCATAGGTTGGGCCGCCTGCCGTCTGGATCGCAGAAATCAGCATGCTCCAGGTGAGGCTGGCCGAGACTGTGCCGTCGTCAACGATGCCGTTGTTGTCCTGCATCTCCTCGATTGTGATCAGGTCGGGTGCTTTCATGTTGTTGATGATCAGGCTCGCGAGGTTGCTGAACTTGGAAGGCGGATCGCTTGGCGCGAGGTTTTCGACGTTGAAGTTGCCTATGGTCAACTCGTTGGGGGCAGGGTCGCCGGTGGACTCTTTGGGGAGGTTGCCCGGCACAGCAGCGGGCAGACTGGTGGCATTGAGCAGGAACTTGCCAAAGTCATAATTCATTATCCCAACGATGGGCTGGGTGAAAGAATCGCTGACGCTGAGGTCGGGGATCGTAACGAACTGGTTTGTGACCACGATGCGCTCAGGGTTGAGGTCATTCTGGCGGATCACGAGGCCGCCGCGATTGGTACGAACATTGGCGTTGGCACCGTTATCGCCAATGGCATAGAACTCGCGGTTGGGCAGGGCGCCGGTGAACTGGGCGGTTGGCCCGACCACCACGGCATTATTGACCTGCACCCGCATCAACTCGAGGCTCTCCCAGAAGTCGATGCCGTCGCTGTCGGCATCGAACGAGCCGCATAGCTCGACGTTGCCGCAGGAGGCATCGTCATCGTAAACCATGTTGGGCGGGATGCGCCCACCGGTGCCGACTATTATAGGCGCTGGGAGCGGATTGCCAGTAGAGAGGGTGATGATCGTCGGGAAGCCGATCTCGGTGGAGGTAAGGTTGGAGGTGGTAGTGCCTCCGGGCCGGAACTCCTGGACGTTGCCACTGACCAGGAGGTAGTCGCCTTCGTTGACGGTGGGGGCACTGCTTGTGAATACGAATATACCCTCTGAGGTAGCATTATTGGCGTCGGGATTGGGGTCCTGGAAGTAGAAGCCGTTGGTGACCTTGGCGGTAACAATGCCGGGGAGATTTACGACGGTGGCACCGGCGTAAGGAGAGATGTGGGCCGCGCCTTCGACGTCATGGATGCGGAGGGGGCCGGCGGTGGGGGCGGGGGAAGCGGTCCGGGTGGAAGTGGCGGTGGCAGGAGTGCCAGTATCGGTGGCGGCAGGCGTGAATGTTGGGGTGGCGGTGGGGCCGGGGCAATCGAACACCAGATCGTCGAAGTAGATGGTGGCGGGATTGCCATCGGATGTATAGAAGATCGCCTTGTAGTAAGCGGACAGTGCGCCTGCGGGGGCCGTTGCATCGCCTGTGATGTATTGCCAATTGGGACCGTTGCTGCCCAGGAAGATGTCGGTTTGCCCGTTGTTGCCGCAACCGCCGGGGGTAGCGCATGGATACCAGAGGATGCGGATGCGCGCCGAGGCGATATTGGAGGCGGAGCGCAGAACGGCAGCGCGAACGTGATAGGTCTCACCCGCCTGGATGTTCATGACCGCCTGCTGGATGCCTTGCGAGTTGTTGACAAGAGAACTGGTCACACCCACGGCATAGTCGCCGTCGTAGATCGGGGTCGGGACGACCGTAGCACCAATGCCGGACTGAGTTATCACCCATGGAGAGAGGTTGCCTGTCTCGAAGTCGCCGTTAACAAGGAGATTGCAAAGAGGAGGTGTGGGAGTGCCCGTGGGGGTGGCGGTGCCGCCCTGGCCGCACGGGAGATAGCCCACTGACCAGTCGTAGTCGAACACGTCTTTGTAGTACTGGTAGGCCGCGTTCGATTGTATTTGGAGGCCGTATTCTCGATTGTTCTTGGAGCTATTGAGCGAGCCGTTGATGCTTGTGATGTGAACGTAACCCTGGCCGGAGTGGTTGACGAAGACCCACTTGCTGTGGATATTGCCTGGGACACCGGTAGCGCCCATTGTGCCGCCCGTAGGCTCGCCTATCCTGGCTTGCAGGTTGGGGAGGCCGAGGCCGTTTATGTAGGCGATTGTGGCGGGGTTATGGGTGGAGCTTGAACAGTCGCCACCTTCATAGAAGCCGTCGAGGAGGATCCTGACGTTGGCCCCGCGCTGGGCGGCGCGGATGTAGGCGTCGAGGCGCGGGTTGGGGCCATTGGTTGGGCTAGATTCCCAGTATTTGCGCTCGTACTGCTGCTCGACCATGATTTCGTCGCCTGGGCCAGCCATGTTGACCATGCCGATCAGGCCGTCAACGTCGCGGAGGGCGTTATCGGGCGACTGGACGATCTCGATACTCTCGGTCTCGGTGACGACGAGGGGCGTGGGCTTTACAGGTGTGTAGCCTGTGCGGTCGCCCTGCGGATCGGGGGTGAAGGAGGGCGAGGGAGTGCCGAGGCCAGGGTAGGGGACGAGGTCGGCGAACCTGCCGGGCGAGAAGTCGAAGCTGACGAGGCGGAGGGTGTAGCTCACCACGTCGGGAGCGTTGGTGATGATCATAGCGCCGCGACTGCCCGCTGTGCCGTTCGCCTTGTTGTCGCTTGCCATTCCGCTTGCGGAGAAGTTGTCGGAGCCTGTGACTACCCATTGATTGTCCACTACCATGATCTTGGCGTGGACGTTGTTATAGCGGTAATTGTCGTCGGGGGTGCCGGGGTCGCCACTGAAGAAGTAGACGGGGATGCCTGCGTCGGACCACTGCTTGGCGCTCCAGAGAGTTTCCTCGTCGGGGCGCGGCGGCACGTAGCAACATGGATTGCCTTCGAGGGCGATGCTGACCTGCACGCCCCGGTTCTTGGCATCAATGATGTCCTGCACCCAGATGGAGTCGTGCCATTCATAGGTCTCGATGGTGATCGATTGGGTGGCCGAAAGGATGAGGCTCCTGATGGCGTCGAAGCCGTTGTCAGGCTCTACCAGGAATTTGGTGGTGACGTTGGTGTCGGTGTATTTCTTGGTGAAGAACATGTCCTCATAGGTGGGATCGTTGAGCGCCCAGCCGGGCCGCAAGAGCTTCTTGCCCATGATATCGTCGTTTTCGCGGGCGTCGGGCGTGGGAGTGCCCGCGCCTGCCGGGTCGTCGTCCTGGGCCCAATCGTCGTTGGTGTTTGTATCAGGAACAGGGAGCGCAGTGTATTCGTCGAGCTTGCGATAGAAGGTCTGGCCCGCCTCTTGAAAGTCGGGTTGGCCTGAGGGTAGGTAGGGTTGGACGGAAGTGCCGCTCCAACCGGGAGTAGATATGCTACCGCTCTTGTAGACGAGGGTATCAACGGTGGCTCCGGCCTGGGTTTGCAGTTGCACGCCCGCGCCCGCGTCGGGGAAGTTGAAGCCTGCGACGGCGTTCGCCTGTGGAACGGTTGGATCGGTATCGGCGGCGTATTCGAGGTCGGGATTAAAACCGTAGAGAGCACTAAAGCCGGTGGCGGTGTTGGCTAGCCAGAGCTTGCCGCCTGCGGGTATTGTGAGTCCTGTGGGGAGGGTGATCGCGCCGGTGGAGTCCACGATGCGCCAATCACCGATGTTTACGGGTGAAGAGTCCACGTTGATAAGACGGATCGCCTCGTCTGTGCCGGTGAGATAGCTTGTGTAGTGGAGCATGTAAATGAGGACGTGGGGGAGTACGGGCGTGACGGTGGCCGTGGATGTCGAGGTATTGGTGGGGCCGCCTGGGGTGTTGGTAGATGTGGAGGTGTTGGTGGAAGTTGGGGGAGTGCCTGTTACGGTATCCGTTGGTGTGCTTGACGAGCAAGGGTTGTGAGGAGAGGCGCTGTTGCGCGGGTTCGGTGGATTGGAAAGGGTGAAGTCGGCGCTGTTGTCATCGGTGTCGGTACAGCCGCCACCCAGGCGTATGTCGCTTATGGGGTTGCTGGGAGCAGGAGCAGGGCCGGTGCCCTCGAAGCAATTGGCGGTGGTACCGAAGCCAACGATTTCAACAAGGGAACCGCCTGAGGGGCATGCGCCCGTGAGCGCGATAGTGGAGCTTACGAGTGCCACTTTGCCCGCAGTGGCACTCATGGCAATGGTGCCGGTGGCATCGGGCGTGGGGAGGGGTTGGCTGCCACCGGCCCCTTGCGCCTCCTGTATCAGATAGTAGCCGCCCGCCGGTATGGAGCCTGACAGGGCGGTAGTTTGCCAGGTGGTGCCGGTGGCAGAGGCGTATTGCACAGACCAACCGGTAACGTCGACGGATGAGGCGCTGCGGTTGAAGATTTCAATGAAGTCGTTTGTGTAGAGCGAGCCGCTGTTGCCGCCACCGCCATACACCTGGCTGATCACCACTGACGAGCTTTCGGGCGCGTTTTTTGGAAGCCTGGAGAGAGGGGCCGACGCGTTGACCACATAGACCCCCAGACCGAATGCAAATATGAATATCAACGACAACAGCATAAGGACGCCGGCAAGGCGTCTGCGCCCTGCTTCAACGAATTGAGACATGCCTTTTGCTCCTCCCTCGCGAATGGACGGCCATGCGTGACCTGCGCACGGCGGTGTAATAATGGACGGCCATGCGTGACCTGCGCACGGCGGTGTAATGTCGTACTCCAAGAGCCGCACAAGTATAACAAATTCGGAGTTAACGAGGGGTTAACGTAGAACGGTCCTGGGGAGGAGAAAAAAGAAGTCGATGGCAACGACCTATTCTTGCCCTCATTAATCAGATGACATTGAGGACAAGAAACGGGACAGGTTTTGAGGTGTACTTTCGGGTGGTTTTTTGGGGGAGAAAGGTGGAGGAACCCGCCTAAAAATTAAGGACAAACCCCGGCGGGTTGGGCGGTCCGCCGGGGTTATCCCAAAGGAGGAAAGTTCTTCTATATAGCATAACGAACCAGGGTGCGGTTCGCTTCACCCGATTCTGGGCAATCTCAAGAAAACCATCCGAGAGTTTTCAGGGTATTTTCGAGGTCAAGCGGGAAGACAAGCACGACCCAGGCGACGTACCAGATCCCGGCGAGGACCAGGGCGGTGGCGGTGAGCTTGCCACGATAGATCATTGAGCCGAATAGGAGGAGGGCAGCGATAAGAGCGAACACCGCCTGCGCGAAGGCGGGCGCGTATTCGGGAGCCATGCGCCACTCGGTAAAGACCATTCCGATGGAGACAGGCAATGTGCTCTGGAAGACCATCGCACCGGTGATGTTGCCGAGGGCGAGGGTATCTTTGGACCGTCTTACCCAGATCACGCTGTTGAACTTCTCAGGCAGCTCAGTCGCCAATGGGACCACTATGAGCGATAGAATCAGTGGCGTTAGGCCGATGGAGTGGGCCACGTCTTCAACATACTGGACAAAAAGATAAGCAGCGCCCACGATGAGCGCAAGGCCCGTCACGGTTTGGAGGATTACGATGGTGAGCGATGGGTCATCGGTGCGGCGAGCAAAGTGGAGGGGCGAGAGGTCCTCCGCATCCTCACTTTCTGAGGGTGTGTCGCCTTTGTCGGTAGCGTGCCTGTAGACGTAAAAGACGTAATAGCCGACGAGGCCAAGAGAGACGAGCACGCGGAGAAGCTCGTTCTCGACGAAGCTCATGCTGACCGCGATAGCAAAGGCCAGCAGAAAGAAGCGAATATCACGCGAAAGTACCCGGCTGTTGACTTTGAGGACCGTGTTGCGGCGACCGCGAGCGGTAAAGATGAAGACCGCTGTGCCTGTTACCAGCATGGCGACGGTAGCCAGCATGAAGGGCGCTCCGATGATCGCGCCGAGGCCAACGTCGTTGGCATGGCTCTCACCGCCTCCTACAGCACCGATTATGAGAGCCACGACCGGGATGAGGGTTTCAGGGAGGGCAGTGCCCACGGCAGCAAAGATGCTACCTAGCACGCCCTCATTTAGGTTGAGCTTTTTGCCAAGCCATTCAATGCTGTTGGTGAATATGTCGCAGCCGACGAGTATGACCACCAATCCTACTATAAGCATTAGCCACGAAAACCACACAGTTAATTGTACCTCCGAAGGGGACGATCAGACCACACAATATGAGAGTGTACTATAAGATGGAATAGGTTACAATGTAGGGCGGATGGCTGGTGAGTGGCGAGTGGCGAGTGGCCAGTGACGAGGGATGGGCGGAAAGATGGTGGCGATGTGGATGCTCTGAGCGATGATGTGGTTGGACAATTGAAGGCGGGGGCGGAGGGGTTGCGCGACTCTATGACCGCGTTTGCACGGGATTTGATCGCCTTGCCGAGTTTGCCTGGTCAGGAGGGGGCAGTTGCCCGGCGCGTGGTTGAGGAGATGAGCAAGATCGGCTATGACGAGGTGCGCGTGGACGAGACGGGCAATGTGATCGGCTTGATAAGAGCTAACGGTGGAAATGGCAGGAGTAAGCGCAGCGTCATGTTCAACACGCACATGGACCAGGTGGATGTTGGCGACCCGGCACGCTGGCCCTATCCCCCGTTTGAGGGGGTGGTCGCTGACGGGAAGATATGGGGGCGCGGTGCCAGCGATTTGAAAGGGGCGCTGGCTGCGCAGGTATACGCGGGGGCACTCTTGCTGGCGTCGGGGGTTGCGCGTCCCAACGACATGTATGTGTCGGGTGTGGTGCAGGAGGAGATCGGCGGGCACGGGGCGGCGATGCTCGCTAGAGAGTTGAAGACCGATTACGTGGTGGTGGGCGAGCCTTCGGCGAACCGGCTGGCGCTGGGCCACCGGGGTCGATTTGAGATACATGTAACTGTGAGCGGCAAATCGGTGCACGCGAGCGTTCCCCAGACGGGGATTAATCCCCTTTATTCGATGGCGAGGTTCCTGCTTACCCTGGAGGGGCTGCGCTTCGACCCCGATCCTAGTAACCCGGCGCTTGGTCCAACTACGGTCGCGCCCACCCTTATCTCGACCGACCAGGTGAGCGCCAACGTGGTACCGGGCGAGTGCAAGGTGGTGCTCGATATCCGCAATCCGCCGGGGCACAAGCCAGATGACATCCTGGAGCGGGTACAACAGTTGCTTAACACCGCGCTTGTGGACGGCGCGACGGGTACGGCTGAAATACCCCTAACAGTTATGACGAGCTACACAGGCGTGGCGCGCACCTATAGGATACCGTCGGTGCCGTTCGGGCTTGCGGAGGATAGCCATCTTGCGGTGGCGTCACGAGCAATCGTGTCCAAAGCACTGGGAAGGGATGTGCCCACGCAGTTGTGGCGGTTCGCCACCGATGCCGGGCACTTTGTGGCAGGAGGAATGCAGGTCGTAGGATTTGGGCCTGGGTACGAGGAAGTGATCCACACGATCAACGAGCATATCTCGATTGAGCTTATGATGGAAGCTATGGTCGCGAATGCAGCACTGGCGGTCGCACTCACATGACGGGCTAACTGAGTGTTGAAACGTCTCCGATGGGACCGAGAAGTTTGTACCACATCAAAGGAGGGGATACAGGACATGAGATTCGATCTTGAGACAGAGATACGGTTCTCCGATGGAGAGCGGGCAGGTATTTTGCAGAAGGTTGCCGTGGCTAAGGATGGCAGCGTCGTCAGCGTGATCATGGCTACGGACCATCTCTTATCGCGAACCGTCATGGTGCCCCCAAACGCACTGTCGGAGGCACCGGGCAACGTCTTGCAGATCAACCTGAGCGATGATGAGATCGGCAAGCTGCCGGACTACGTGGAGGAGATGGAGCCTGCCATATCAGATGGGTGGGATTTCGACCCCGAACCGATCCCCGGCGCTGATGTGTTTCCGGCGACTCTGTATGAGCCGAACATTCCGGTGGTGGAGGTTCCAAATCTGCCTGAGGGCGTTATCAGCATCAGCCAGAGCACGGAGGTCGATTGCACTGACGGGCGCTGGGGGATCGTGGACGAAGTGCTGACCGGCGACGATGGCAAGGTATCCCACATCGTGGGCAGGTCGGACGATGAAGAGGAATACGACCAACTCATTCCGGTGGAAGCAATCAGAGAATACAGCAGCGAGACGGTTACGCTCAATTGCACGCTGGCGGAACTGCCTGCTAACAGCGAAGAGCTGGTAGACGAGGCGGAAGAACCCGAGGTTGAGTGATTGGCGTGTGGGACGAGTAACGTAGGGCTGATTGTGCGCGGGGGGAGCCACCAATGAGCATGATAGAGATGAAGAATGTCACCAAGAAGTTCGGTGACAAGACCGTGCTCTCGCATCTGAACTTTGACGTGCACGAGGGGGAGATCTTCGGGTTCATCGGCCCCAGCGGATCGGGCAAGACGACGTGCATCAGGTTGATGATGGGCGTGCTTGAGCCTACCGAGGGGCAGGTGATCTTGATGGGGCAAGACCCGGCCAAGCCTCATTCGAATATACGCGAGCGCTTCGGATACCTGCCCCAGTTGTTCGTGCTATTCCCCAACCTGACCGTGCGCGAAAACCTGAACTTCGCTGGGTCTTTGTATGGCATCGGGCCAATGAAGCGGCGGCAAAGGATAAAGGAGATGCTTCAGTTCGTGGAGCTGACCGAGGCCGCCGACCGCGTTGCGGCCAATGTTTCGGGGGGGATGCTCAGAAGGTTGGAGTTGGCAGCTTCGCTGCTGCACGACCCGCCTCTTCTGTTTGCCGACGAACCAACCGCCGGAATCGATCCGGTGCTGCGCGGCAAGTTCTGGGAAGAGTTTCGCCACCTGCGCGAGCGTGGCCGCACCATCTTCGTCACGACGCAGTACGTCGGAGAGATAGAGTATTGCGACCGGGTCGGCATTATCCAGGACGGAAGGATCGTGGCCCTCGACACGCCCGTGGCGCTGCGCAGGACGGCACTTGGTGGGGAGTTGGTAGATGTTGTGACGGAAGTGCTGACACCTGCGGCGTTCGCCAATCTGCGCCGGCTACCTTTCGTGAGATGGATATTGCCGGATCATACCGATCCAAACCGGATCAGGGTGAGCGTTGTGGAAGCATCCGAAGCAATACCTCACATAGTAGAAGTCCTCAACCAGAGCAATAGTGAGATTGTCACCATCGAGGAATACAAGCCGAGTTTCGACGAGATTTTCGTGGAGTTGATGAAGCAAGGCGAGCAGACCCAGGAGATTCTCAGTGCAGTCAATCACTAAGCGCCTGGTCAGGGCCGGGGCCTTCATCGGCAAAGAGATCAACGAGGTGCGGCGACAGCCAAGGTTGGTGTTGTCGCTGATATTAGGCCCGTTCCTGATTCTGCTGTTGTTCGGGATTGGATACCGGGGAGAGAGCGGAAGCCTTAGCGGCATTTTTGTGCTGCCAAATGATGGGGCCTACTCGCAAAATATCGACGATTACCAGAAGCTGGTGGGCGACAGGCTCAAGATCGAGTACCTGACCACCGACCTGCAAGCCGCGCTTGATGATTTGAACAAGAACAAGGTTGAGCTGGTGGTGGTTGTGCCCACAGACGTTGGGCAGCAGATTTCTTCGGGCGCACAGGTGAAGATACCGATCTTTTTCAACGAGGTGGACCCGCTGAGGCGGGACTGGATCATCTATCTCACCTACGTTTACACGAACGAGATCAACAAGCAAACACTGGCCGAAGCAGCGCGACAGGGCCAGGAGAACGCAGGGGATGTGCGCGCCACCATAATCCGGATGAGGAATTCGCTTGCCCTGGTCGAGCAGAGGATGGCGGCAGGCGACGTGGCGGGGGCCACGCAGGAGGCCCAGGGCTTGCAAGGTCCGGCGTCGAACATGCAACTCATTTTGTTGCTAATGGCGCAACTGATGACTTCTAATAACACGCTGATTAAGCCTGCCCAGCCGCAGGACCCCGGCCAGGCCAACATAGTGCAGAGCGGGACCCTGGTGCAACGTTTTTCGAGCGACCTCCAGGACTTGAACAACGAACTGAACAGCCCCAATCCGGACCCACAGCGAGTGCGCGAGCTTATCACGCGCGTGCGGCAGGACCTGGACGAGTTGGAGAAGGTGACAGAGCAGTTCCAGACGATCAACCCATTGGTGCTGGCGGCTCCTTTCACATCAGAAGCTAAAAATACGGCTCCTTTGACACCGAGTTTCACCTCGTATTACGCGCCCGGCATGCTTATCTTGATCCTTCAGCATATGGCGGTTACACTAGCTTCGCTGTCGATGGTGAGGGAGCGGATGCTGGGTACTGTGGAGTTGTTCAGGGTGTCGCCGATCAAGCCATCTGAGATACTGGTGGGCAAGCACATTAGTTTTCTGTTGCTGCTGGCGGCGGTGGCGGCGCTACTCTTGTTAATGATGAGCAACGAGCTTACGATTGGGGACGTGAGGCTCAGCCTTGGGGTGCCGATCCTGGGCGATTGGCTCTACCTGATACTGACGCTGGCGCTGACGATCTTCGCCTCGGTGGGGCTTGGCTTCTTTATCTCGACCATCTCGAAGTCTGAAAGCCAGGCGGTGCAACTATCGATGCTGATCCTGCTTGCCTCGGTCTTCTTCAGCGGTTTCTTCCTTCGGATCGAGACTATCTGGGAACCGATCAGGGCGGTTTCGTATTCGCTGCCGGTTACCTACGGAATCGCTAGTTTGCAGGTGATAATGCTGCGAGGTGGTACGCCCGATTTTCTCTTCCTGCTGGCGCTGGGTGGACTGGGGCTGTTCTTTACGATCCTGAGCTATTTCCTATTGAGGCGAGACCTGCAACGCGGCTAGTAGCTTATGGGGGTGGGATTGGCTTCATGAATTCGCCTGCGCACCAGCCTGAGGCCGATGGATTCGCGGGGTCGTAGGTATCGACCTTCCACCAGGTGTAGCCGTTGGCCTCCTGCGGCCCGTCTATGACGTGGGCATTATTACCATTCTGTAAAACCCCAAGACGTGCGCCTGCGGTGGTCGGATCGGAGCGTATTATGACGTTGGATGTGGCCTGGACCCAGCCGCCGATGCCGATCACGTCGGAAGGCGGTGGGGGCACAGGTGTAACAGTGGGTGCGGGCGGGACGGTCGATGTGGGATCACCGAATCCGGTGGGGGTGGGCTGTGGCGCGGGTGTGAGGGTGGGGAGCACACCGGGGTTGGTGCCTTTCTTCTGACTCAGCAGGAGGACGCCACTTGTCACCGCAATGAGGATCACGATAAAGGTCACGCCGATGAGGAGCAGGCGGTCGCGCCCCATGCCGAAGATGATCGGGCGCTGCGGTGGTTTGACTGCCTTTGCCTTACCCTTGGCGGTCCCGGTGCCAGCAATACCCTGTGGTTTCGTGATGGCAGAAATGGGGCCGGTGCTTGAGCCGTTGGACGCCGGAGTGTCGATCTGCTCTAGCTCAAGCGTGCTTTGCGCCCCATTTCGAGAGCCGGAGGCCATATCAACAGGCTCTGAATAAGGCTGTTCGCCGGTAGCCAGCACATCGTTAGCATCGTCAGCGGTCACAGCGGTCATGCCGGCCATAGGGGTGATGCCTGTGTGGGTGACGCGTTGGCCGCGCGCGTCCATCATTTCCATCGGGATGGAGGGGGCGATCCTGGGCTTGTGGGCCACACGACCGGTGCTGCCCGATCCGGCAGAGGGGATCGGCCCGGTAATCGGCTCCCAATAGTCTATGAACGTGCGGTTGCACGCCAGGCTATCGGCCTCAACAAGGTGATTCGTGTTGCGGTCATAGAGCAGAGGATTACGACACCAACCTTTGCGCCATAGAGGCGACGGTTGGTAGTGTTTGCACGTACTACACTTCCGCTCACGGATCTTCGAGGGATTCATGTAAACCTGGGGTTCTTTCTGCTTTCTTACAGGGACCTTATTTGCGCGTCTCAGCGCACACTATAACATCAGTCCACGCGATAAGTCAAACGAAAAAATGTGCTATTCCTTCTGCCATTCTTCATAAAGGTAGTAGTTTGCTGCGGCAGCCGCCATGCCGCCTTCGTGCACAGCGCTGGTAACTTGATGGTTGAATAGCTTGGTTACGTCGCCTGCGGCGTACGCGCCTTCTATCGAGGTGCTTTGTTCTACATCTGCCATGATATAGCCATGTTCGTCTGTGGCGATACCAAGCTTGTGGGCTAATTGCGTGTTTGGCTCAATCCATTGTGTCACAAAAAGGCAGTCAAGATCAACCACTGTACCATCTTTGAGCGTAAGGGAGGCAAGTTGTCCTTGAGGCGCGCAGTTGAAGGAGCTTACCTCCGAGTTGTAGACGGTGATACCGTGTTCGCGAAGGTCGGTGCGGTTTTCAGCTTCCGCATGGAGGGGCGCGTTCCAGGGGACCAGACTCACCATACCGGTGAAGACAAGAAGCTGAAGTGCGAGCGAGGTGGCACGGTTGCCGCTGCCCAGCACCACTATACGTTTGCCCATAGCTTCATACCCGTCGCAGATAATGCACCAGAAGATCGACTTGCCGATACAGTCATCGCTTCCCTCAAACTCCGGGAAGCTATCGGTTACTCCTGTGGCGATTATGAGGGTGCGCGCAACCACCATGTTGTGGCGGGTTTGGAGATAGAACCGGCGGTCAGGCCATTCGCCTTCGACGCGTGCATCATCCACGCGACCGTCAACGAACTGCGCGCCGTAGCGCTCCGCTTGCTCGCGACCAACCTCGCGTAGTGCGCGCGCGTGAATACCATCGGGGAAGCCGAGATAGTTGCGGTTGACCTGGTGCCAGTTTGAACGCCCTTCATGGTCGTCTATCACGATTACGCTGCGGCGCATCCGGCCCATGTAGAGGGCGGCCGAGAGTCCGGCAGGTCCGGCCCCAATAACGGCACAGTCGTATAATTGATCGTTAGTTTCAGCCATTTCACAAGCCTCTTAACCTTGTGCCTGAACGGGTGGATTCTTACCAAGACATCGAAATTGGGGGAGAGAAAAATAAGCAGGGACGAGGCATGCCTCGCCCCTACTCCGGTCGTTGCAGCAGGTTTCGTACCCGGGCACCGCAAGGCGCTGGGTTATTGCAGGTTTTTTACGGCAGATGTGAGGGCTTCGGCGGTTTCTTTGGCGTCGCCGAAGAGCATCGAGGTCTTTGGCTCGTAGAAGAGATCGTTGTCGATGCCCGCGAAGCCGCTGCGCATGCTACGCTTCATGACGATCACATTCTGAGCGCGGTCAACATCGATGATGGGCATACCGTAGATGGGGCTCTTGGAGTCGGAGCGGGCGGCGGGGTTGACCACGTCGTTCGCGCCGATCACCAGGGCAACGTCAGTCCTCGGCATGTCCGGATTGATCTGCTCCATCTCGTAAAGCTGGTTGTAGGGCACATCGGCCTCGGCCAGCAGCACGTTCATGTGGCCTGGCATGCGGCCAGCCACGGGGTGTATGCCGTACTTGACCGTTACGCCTCGATCCTCAAGCTGCTTGGCAAGCTCTTGCACGGCGTTCTGAGCGCGTGCCACGGCCATACCGTAGCCTGGAACGATCACGACCTGATTGGCGTAGGCAAGGAGGGTGGCAGCATCATCAACGGACACTTCGCGGATCGGCCTGGAGCCGGCGGCGGCACCGGATACTTCGGCGCTCCCGCCTGTGCCGAAGGCCCCAAACAGGATGTTGGTGAGGGGGCGGTTCATAGCCTTGCTCATCAACTGGGTGAGGAGGGTACCGGAAGCGCCAACGAGGGCACCCGCGATAACGAGCACGTTGCTGCGGAGCACGAACCCGGTAAAGGCAGCAGCCAGTCCTGTGAACGAGTTGAGCAGCGAGATCACGACAGGCATATCAGCGCCGCCAATGGGCATTGTGATCGCGATGCCAAGAGCCATCGCCAGCACCGCCATTACGATCAATACCCAGCGATGGAGATCGCCGGCGGGAGCGACTACCAGGAAGATGCCCATGACAACTATCAGGACGGCTACAGCAGCGTTCACGATCTGCTGGCCCGCGTATGTTACGGGGCTGGCAGAGATGAAGCCCTGGAGCTTACCGAGGGCGATGAAGCTGCCCGCTAGGCTTATGCTGCCGATTACGACGCCGAGCACAGTGGCTATCGAGAAATCGAGGCCATAAGAGACGCCGTTGTTCAACTTTTCGAAGAACTCTGACATGGAGGTAAGGGCTGCCGCCCCGCCTCCCATGCCGTTGAAGAGGGCGACCATCTGAGGCATGGCGGTCATCTCGACGGTGCGGGCGAGGTACCAGCCGACACCACCGCCGATTACGGAGCCAACAAGGATCAGGATCAGATGCCAGTCCAGGCCATTGATGATGATGCTGGCATAGGTCGCCAGCACCGCGATTGTCATGCCCACCGCGGCCACCTGGTTGCCTGAACGAGCAGTTTTGGGGTTACTCAGCCTGCGCAAGCTGATGATGAAAGTCACAGCCGCCAGGAGGTAAGCTATTTCGATGTAGAGTTGAGGTGTGGTGAAGTCCATATGCTTACTTCTTGCCTCCAGCCCCGCTCCTGGGCTTGAACATTTGGAGCATACGGTCGGTGACTACGAAGCCGCCAACCACATTGCCCGCCGCAAAGACCACGCCGATGAAGCCGAGGATCAGCAGCAGGAGGTTGTCGCCGGAAGCCGCAAGCACCAGCATCGCACCTACCAGCACGATACCGTGGATGGCGTTCGTGCCCGACATCAGGGGGGTGTGCAGCATGGTAGGCACCTTCGAGATAACCTCGAAGCCCAGGAAGACCGACAGCACGAACACCACTATGATCATGAACAGGATTGGCAACTCAGGACCCGTACCGCCCTCCTGGGCAGCAGGCGCGGCCCCACTCGCCAACAGTAAACTGGTCAACATTACGCGCTCCTCCCAGCAGCCGCGGCGGTTTCCATCGCTTTCATTACGCCAGCGTGCTTTACAGCACCGTCATGGGTAATCAGCGTGCCCGCCACGATATCATCGTCCATGTTGAGGTTGAAATCGCCCTCCTTGGTGATCATGAGGCCAAGCAGGTTGAGCATGTTCTTGGAGTAAAGCTGGCTTGAATGGATCGGCATGGAGCTTGGCACGTTCAAGGGACCGAGGATGCGCACATTGTGCTTGATGAAATCACAGCCAGGCTCGGTAAGGGTGCAGTTGCCGCCGTTCTCCGCCGCCAGGTCCACGATGACCGAGCCGGGTTTCATATCGCGCACCATTTCCTCGGTTACAAGCTCAGGGGCGGGCCTGCCGGGAATAAGGGCGGTGGTGATTACCACGTCGGAGTTTTTCACATGTTTATGGAGTAGCTCGACCTCGCGCTTGTGGGCTTCCTCGGATAGTTGAGTGGCGTAGCCGCCGGCAGTCTGTGTCTGCTCTTCGATAGGCATCTCAACGAATTTGGCACCCAGGCTTTCAACCTGCTCTTTTACGACCGGGCGAACGTCGAACGCCTCCACGACTGCGCCAAGCCTGCGGGCGGTGGCTATCGCCATCAACCCGGCCACGCCTGCTCCCAGGACGAACACGCGAACAGGGGGTACTGTACCCGCAGCGGTCATTAGCAGTGGGAAGAACTTGCCCATGGCGTTGGCGGCCAGCAGGACCGATTTGTAGCCCGCCACGGTGCTCATAGAGGAGAGAGCGTCCATGCTCTGCGCACGGGTGGTACGCGGAATGGCATCCATGCTGAAGCTAGTGATCCCGGCTTCGGCGAGTTTGTTTACCAGGTCGTGATTCACCAGAGGCGAGAAGAAGGTGATCAATACCGACCCAGGTTTCATCATATCAATTTCGTGCTTGCCCATCGCTTCGTTCATGATGGGACGCCCAACCTTGCAGATCACATCGCTATGAGCAAACAAATCGGCGGGACCGGCCACTATGGTCGCACCCGCCGATTTGTATGCTTCGTCCAGAAACGAGGATTCGAGGCCCGCGTCGCTTTCGACAAGCACCTCAACACCTTTCTTTACCAATTGTTGTACGCCTTCCGGGATAAGAGCCACACGTCGCTCACCCGGAATTATTTCTTTAGGGACACCTAGTTTCAAGAGTGCCTCCTTTTATCTTAGGTTTGTGCCAACCTTAATTGTACCTCAATTCACAATATTCGTCTAATGCCGTTCATAGCAATCTTCTCATGAAAAGGGGCAGACACTCTGGCCTGCCCCTAACCTTCATCGCTTAGGGAAAGATTTCAAGACCCTGGATTTACGCGATCAGAGTAGCTCTTTTACGTCCTCGCGCTCGCCAATCAACTCGAACTGTGTTGTATCGAGCTTCTTGCTGGCGAATTGTGAAATGTGCGCACCTTCCACGATCTCCCAGTTGCCATCGCCATCGGAACGGCAGGGGAAGGAGAAGATCAGATTATCGGCGATGCCGTACTTGTTGCCCTCGGAGGCAACCGCCATGCTGTACCAATCGTCGCCTTCAGTCTTGTTCAGAAGGGCACGAACGTGATCGAGGACCGCATTGGCAGCGGAGGCGGCGCTCGATTTGCCTCTGGCCGCGATGATCGCGGCCCCTCGCTTCTGGATCATTTCGATGAAGGTATTTTCCAGCCAGTGGCGGTCGTTTATGACGTTTTGGGCAGGCTCGCCTCCGATGCGGGCATTCTCGAAGTCTGGGTACTGGGTGGAGCTATGGTTGCCCCATATGGTCATACGGGTGACGTCTGTCACGGGGTGCCCGGACTTGATGGCAAGCTGGGCCATGCTGCGGTTCTGATCGAGGCGGGTGAGGGCTGTGAACCTCTCACGCGGCACGTCAGGCGCGTGGCTCATGGCGATCAGGCAGTTGGTGTTGCATGGGTTGCCGACCACCACCACGCGGATGTCGGGAGCAGCGGTCTTATTGATGGCGCTCCCCTGGTCGCGGAAGCTGGTGGCGTTCATCATCAGGAGGTCCTTGCGCTCCATTCCTGGGCCTCGTGGCGTGGCACCCACAAGTAGGGCCAAGTTGGCGCCAGCGAAGGCATCTTCATCGCTGTCGGTGAGCGACACCTTCCCCAGGAGGGGGAAGGCGCAGTCGTCAAGCTCCATCTTGACGCCTTCGAGCGTGCCCACAAATTGTGGCACCTCCTTTATTATCAGATTGACCGGCTGGTCCATGCCGAACACTTCTCCATTGGCGAGCCTGAAGAGCAGGCTGTATGCGACCTGCCCGGCCCCGCCCGTCACCGCTACTGTAATTGGCGATTTCATCGTTGATAATCCTCCATCGTTGCTTTTTACCTGTGCTTAAGCTTTGACCTCAGCGGTTTTACGTTCGAGGGTATTATACTGATCGTGCCGTCAACTTCAAGCATAGCCTCCCCTATATCTGTGATCGTGTCGAATCCATGCTCGCGTGCGGCCTTGAGAAGGTCATCCACATCGAGACCCTCGCGGCGCATGTTGGCTTCAAGGACGTGACCGTCGTGCACGAGCAGGCGTGGTTGGCCCATGAAGAAGCGCCTGAAGTTGGGATTGCGAAAGCCCACTTTGTTCAGGACCCAGTTGGTGAGAAGAAGCACGCTCACCGAGACAATCGCACCTGTGAGGGATATGTCGCTCCCTATCATAGCGTTCTGCACCGCATTGCTAACGACCAGGATCACCACGAGGTCAAAAGGGGTCATCTGGCCTAGCTCACGCTTGCCGAAGATACGTAATGCACTGATCAGAACCAGATAGACGACGAACGTGCGAATGGCAATCCAGAGGAGAGCGACCGGATCTAGCGTGAGAAGGTCCTGGGGGATCATATCTGCCTTAAGGCGTAATAGTTGGCGAAGTTTGTCGCGACAAAAAGTGCCGGAACTCCTCCTTCGCCTGGAGCGTTCTTCTCAGTCGTTGCCGCTTGTACCTTCGAGAGTGGCGGAAATCAAGTAATCGACCACCGTGTTCATGTCGCCTGTCTTGCGGAATACTGCTAGCTGCCTGTCGGCCCCGGTGCCGATCTTCAGTATCGTGTTGATATATTCTACCGCTTTGCGGCTGCCGAGTTCATCCAGCACGTCGTCCACGAATTCAAGTAGCTCGGAGGCAAGCTCGCGCATCGGCACTTCCTCGCGCTTGCCGAAGTCGATCAACAGGCCATCTATGCCGTAGCGCGCGGCCCGCCATTTGTTCTCCATGATCAGGGCTCGGTCGTACAGGCGGAAGCCCATGTTGGCCTTGCGAAGTTTGTAGAGCTTGGCGACGATGGCCTGGAACAAGCCGACAAGCATGATCGCGTCGTTGATGCTGGTCGGCATGTCGCAGACGCGGAACTCGAGGGTGCTGAAGTAGGGGTGCGGGCGCAAGTCCCACCAGATCTTCTTGCCGTTGTCGATGCAGTTGGTCTGGACCAGCAGGTTTACGAAGCCCTCGAAGTCGGCCCAGGAGTTGAAGGTTGAGGGGATGCCTGTGCGCGGAAATTGCTGCCAGATGATCGTGCGGTATGATTTCAGGCCGGTCACGCGGCCCTGCCAGAATGGCGAGTTGGTGGATAGAGCAAGGAGGTGGGGAAGGAAGTAGCGGGCTTCGTTCATGATCTCGATGAGGAGGTCACGGTCGGGGATGCCTACGTGTACGTGCAGCCCGAAAATAAGGATCGAGCGCACAACATCTTGCAAGTCTTCTTCGAGCATTTTGTAGCGGTCGTGCTCGGTAATCAGCTGGCTTTGCCAGTGGGAGAAGGGGTGAGCGCCGGCACTGACGATGGCAAGCCCGCTTTGGCCGGCGAGCTGCCCAAGGCCGGAACGCAACTTCATAACCTCGCGGCGCGCGTCTTCGACGGACTCGCAGATGGGCGAGACTGTTTCGACCATCGACTGGATCATCTCGCGCTTGATATTCTCGGTGAAGGCCGGGTCGCCGCTGGCAAGCATCTGCTCGACATGTGGCCTGAGGTCGCGGGTGGAGGGATCGACGATCTGGAACTCCTCTTCCACTCCTATTGTGAACATCTTTTGCATAGCCATGCTCCTGGGGTGCGAAACGTGGGACTGAAGACGAAGGACGATGAGTGACGAGTGACGAGTGTGATTAAGAATTACGAACTGTCGTCCATCCCCCTTGGTGCTTCGTCATCACGTTTCACGAGATACTACCATTGTTGGAACCACCGAGCCTGTGCCGGCGGTTACGTTCAGTAGGGCAACTGCTGATAGTCTGGTTAGGATGCCTTGAGTGTCTGACCCGAATACAAAGGGGTCGAGATCGGCGGTCAGGTCGCGGAAGCTTACACCGTGAAGTGGATCGTAGTAGGGGTATGGCTCCTGATCGAGTTGCACGGCCCATTGGACCACAAAAGGGCTTTCCTGGGCATCCTTCAAAGCCCTTGTCCATGCCGCGTCGTCCATTGTCCAGCCGATGCTGACGCCCTTACCGCCATATTCGTCGTTGGGCTTTAGGACCAGTCTGTCTTTGTTCTCTGCAATGAAAGGCAGCAGGTCGATTTGCCTGCCGTTGAAGGTGGTGTGCCCCTCGGCCACCCGGCGGGTCCAGGGGATATGATTCTGGATGACTTCCAGCTCATGCTTGCTGAAAAGGTGGGCGTTGGCGTCGTCGTGAAGGAGGCCCAGGCTGATCTTCTTGTGTAATAGCTTGGCACGGAACGAATTGATCACGCAGATTGCCCCGGCTTCATAGGCTTCAAGGGTGGGGAGCGCTATGTGTGGGTCGGCCAGCAATTCGCTTGTCAGCACGCGCTTGTAGTAGATGTCGATCGTGAAATCACCATCACGCAAGCGACCGCCGGTGAACTCCAGCTTGCGTGGGTCGGTAATGAGAACGTTCAAGCCCTTCGACTCGAAATAGTCCTTGAAGAGCACGAACTCGCTGGCCGTCGGGACGTCTCCCCAATCGACAATGGCGATATTCGGGCGTTCGTTGAAGTTGGAGGTTCCACGGTTGCTTCGGAATTCCCGCCACGTTTGCTCGATGGCGTCCATGAAGCGGTCTCTTGCGAACAGGCCACGCACACTATAGCCGCGCTGCCGGGTCCACTCCCGCATCACCGGAAGCTCAAGAAAAACTTCGGCCAGCACATCTTCGTAGGCGATAGCGGCTGGCGACTCAGCGTTCATTTCAACGAACCGCCAGTCGCGCTCCGACCAGAAAGAATCGAGCCGGGCGCTGGTGGAAGGCTCTTCGAAACCGGGATCGATGCGGCAAAGCCTGTACTCCTCGTCCGTGAGGTCGAGTTGGGCCATCAGGTTAAGGTCCTGCATGATGGCGCGGCGGAGCTTGACGAAGGCTGATGCCAGGGTGCTCACAACGTCTGTAATGACGGCGTGCTGGCCGGGTGTGACAAAGTGGGGGCGCAGATAGCGGCTAAACTGCTCACCCCGAAACACGAGGTTGCGCTCGTGGCTCAGCAGCGCCAGTTTCTCTTGCGAGTCGGACGCCAGCGCCGGGTTCGCCGCTACAAACTCGTGATAATCTTCAATCGCCGGGTGCGCGCTCTCCGCGTCGATCCCTGATTGCGGCTCTCTGTTCATAATCACGCTGCCTCTCTGTCAAACAATGAACCGTGCTTCCGGGGGAGCGTCCTTGCACCGGCCAGGTTACACATACGAAGTCAATTGATTACTCGCTTTGCTTCTTCCTGCCTCTCGGTTTCTTTTCGGAGGCTGCTTCGGCCATAGCTGGGTGCGCGAACTCGTCCCAATTCTTTACCGGATTGCCGGCGGGGGGTGGGGTCGAATTGAGGAAGTAGTCCCAGCGCCAGTGGTGGCCGGGAGTATAGCCCTGAAGGGCACGCTCGATGCAGAGGTTTGCCATGTTTTCTACCACCCACTCGAAATAGGTGGGGGTGATCGAATGGTAGTCCATATCGGGAGCGGGGTTCAGCCAGTCAATGGCGTAGGGGATGTTGTCGCGGACGGCGAACTCGGCGGTGCACATGTCATAGCCCAGCGAACCCATAAGTGCCTGGCAGTCCTTCACCACTCTTGCATGCAGCTCTTTGCCGAAGAACTCCTCAGGGTCGTCGACGACATAGCGCATGTGGAATGGGTTGCCCGGCTCATAGCGGATCACCTTGATGTTGGTTTGACCGAGGCAGATACAGCGGGCGTATTTGTCGAATTGTATCCCTTCCTGGAGGATCATGCCCAATTCACCTGTCTGGTCGAAGGCCCAGATCAGTTCTTCGATGCTATGGACTTTATAGACGTTCTTCCAGCCACCACCCCAGAACGGCTTAAGGAACGCAGGAAAGCCCACGTAGTCGGCAATCGAGCCCCAATCGAGCGGGTATTCGAGGTTGCGCAGCGAATCGGAGACTACGCCCTCCACGTACGATTTCTGTGGAAGCACGATGGTGCGGGGAACGGCTACGCCCTGCCTGGTGGCAAGGCATGCCTCGAAGAATTTGTCATCGGCTGCCCACCAGAACGGGTTGTTTATCACAACCGCGCCATCCAGAACGGCCTTCTTGAGGTAGCCGCGATAGTAGGGTATCTCATGAGAGATGCGGTCAACTATCACCGCATAGCGGCCCGGCTCGTCCATGCGAGTGCCGCCCAGCTTGCAGAACTCGGCGCGCACACCCATGTCCTTGGAGTTTATCCGATCTATGAAGGCGTGGGGAAAGGTGTTCTCCCGCCCCACCAGCAGCCCGACAATTTTCTCATCAGCCATAAGACTTCCCCCTCTGTTGGATAATTGTCATCGTGGTTGCAAAGGGATAAGCGATAATGGAGGGCTCAGGTTGCACAAAGCGAGCCTCCATTGCCTGCACTAAAGATACTTCAATGCCATCATTTTCCACCAGGGCCAATCGTGCCAAGCCCCGCCCCAGATGTCGAGGTTGTGAGGCACGGCCTTGGCCCACAGGTCGCGCGATAATTGCTCTGTGGAGGCGCGACAGATGTCTTCGGAGCCAACCGCCAGGATGATATCTTGCTGGCGCATGCGGGAGAGATACCAATCGTCATGGAGATTGGGCAGATAGTCGATCGGTGAGTTGAAATAGACTTCACTATCCATGCCAGTGCTGGCGAGGAACTGTAGCGAGTAAGCGCCGCTCATCGCCAGGATGCGGTGCACCATGTCGGGGTGCTTGAAGGCGAAGTTAATCGCGTGATAGGCCCCGAAAGAGGCACCTGTGAGATTAAGCTCGGAGACCACGCGTGAATTACGCTCCTGAAAGAATGGAAATACCTCCTGGATGAGGTATTGCTCGTACTGGTTGTGGCGTTGGGCGCGAGCAGCGGGTGGAATCTCGCGGTTGTACCAAGACTCCATATCCACGGAGTCGATGCAAATCATATGCAATTCGCCGGAGTCGAAGCGCTCCTGAAGAGTCCCGACGAGCGAGAAATCTTCATTCTGGTAGAAGCGCCCGAACGAGGTAGGAAAAATAACGACCGGGCGACCGCCACTGCCGAAGAGCAAAAGCTCCATGTCCCTACCCAGGGCAGGGCTATACCATTTATGGTATTCACGGTGCATGCGAATGATACTCCCTGCTACGAGGCTTCGGATGATACGCGACGGGAAAGCCACTCATTGGCCTGACGGATGTAGTGCGGACAATTGTAGCATTTTTGTTTTCGGCGCGCAAGACGATTGGGCTGGATTCTCCTCCTTCCAATAATCCGCCGGATGTGGAAAACTCTTCGGACTGGTTGTTGATTTGCTCTACTGAGTGCCATATACTGGGTGTGTCGCTGATGTGTTGAGCGTTGGCGATAACAGAAACCCGAAGAGACCGCAAGGTTTGTTCGGGTTCTCTGTTTAAGTTGGCTTCCGGTGCGCACGCCGTACAGCTACACGCTCAGATGCGGTATAATGCGGTATAATTAGGTATGCGCATACTTGTTGTTGACGACGATCCGCGAATCCGCGAGACGCTCAAGCGCCACCTTGCCTACGAGGGCTACCAGGTGTCTCTGGCAGCCGATAGCCGCGAGACATTCGCGCAGGTGGCGGATTCGAGGCCCGACCTGGTGGTGCTCGATTGGATGCTGCCCGGTATGGACGGCATCGAGATTTGCCGCCGCCTCCGGCAGGCCGACGATTTTCCCATTCTCATGCTCACGGCCAAAGGAACCCTGGAAGATAAGGTTGACGGGCTTGACAGCGGAGCCGATGACTTCCTGGTGAAGCCTTTCCAGCCTGAAGAGTTGCTTGCCCGCGTGCGTGCCCTATTGAGGCGGCGCGCTCCCGCTTCGCAATCGCCGGTGCTCCGGTTCGGTGTGCTCACGCTCGATACCGCCGCCCGGCAGGTGTGGGTTGGCGAAAAGCAGGTCGATCTATCCAGCAAGGAATTCGACATGCTTGAGCTGCTGATGAGGCACCCTAACCAGGTGCTCACTCGCGATACTTTTTACGACCGCATCTGGGGCTACGACTTCAGCGGGGAGAGCAACATCCTGGAAGTGTATATTCGCTACCTGCGCGCAAAGCTGGACACAGCAAGCTCGCCACGCTACATACAGACCGTGCGTGGCGTGGGCTATGTGCTACGCGAGGCGTAAAAGTTACCATTCGTAAAGGGCTATTTAGCCAATTAACCAAATGCCATGTCACTTAGATTGAGCTTTACATTGTGGTCCACGCTCATATTGGCCGCTTTCCTGGCTGTATTTGGCGTGCTGGCGGTCTACTCGCTGAACTATTTCCTGATCAAGGGGATCGATGAGAATATCGACCGGCAGACAACGGCCACGCTAAGTTATATCATCTTCAAGCAGGACCTCAACCTCTCAACTCTGGGCGATGAGGACCGCATGGACAGCATCTTCTACACCATTCTGGACCCAAACGGCAATATTGCGCGGGCCGATCGCAACCTGCCGATCAATGACGCTTTCGTGTTGCGTGCTCTGGATGGTGAGACAGTGGTAGCTACCCAAAACTTGCCTGATGGCACGCCCATGAGGGTCATGCTCAAACCTATCACCTACAGTGGGACGGGTGAAATCGCAGGCGTTCTCGAAGCTGCTACTCCGCTGGTTTTCGTGAACCAGATATCAAGTGATGTCACGTTACTGCTGGTGATTAGCTCGGCTGCTCTGCTTGTGATTGGGGCAGTCGGCTCGTATATGCTGACTGGTCGCGCCTTCCGGGCGGTGGGCGCCCTCGACCGGAAAGTGCGCCAGATTCAGTTATCGCAGGACCTGTCACAGAGGGTGACCGAACCGAACAGCCAGGACGAGCTTGGCAATCTTGCCCGGACATTCAACGGGATGCTTGCGCGCATGCAGTCGGCCTTCGAGACGCAGAGGCGCTTCGTGGCCGATTCCTCGCATGAGTTGCGCACGCCTCTGACGGTGATCAAGAGCAACCTGCATCTTCTCAGGCAGACTACCGATGCATCCGAACGCACGGAGCTTTTGAACGTGACCGAGGGTGAAGTGTCGCGGCTCAACCGCATGGTGGACGACCTTCTGTACATGGCACAGATGCAGGCAGGCCACGATCTCAAGCCTGTTTTCAGGCCCGTGGAGCTTGACAGTCTGCTCCTTGATGCATATATGCGTGCTCGCCCGCTGGCGATGTTGAAGGACCAGCGATTCACCCTTGTGCATGAAGATATCGCTACCACGATGGGGGACCGAGACCAGTTGCAACATTTGCTGCTGAACCTGCTGGATAACGCCATCAAGTACACAGGCGAGGGCGGGATGGTCACGCTTGGCCTCTGGAACGATCGTGGTTGGGCGCGGATCGAGGTCACTGACAACGGGCGCGGAATCGCTGACGACGAGCTTCCGCATATCTTCGACCGCTTCTTCAGGACCTCAGATGCTCGCCAGAACCAGCGCAATGGCTCAGGACTCGGACTGGCTATCGTCAAATCGATTGCCGAATTGCACGGCGGCAAGATCGAGGTATTCAGCCGCCAGGGTGAGGGGACAGCCTTCCGTTTGTGGCTCAGCTTGATGGACGCTCCCCAGAACCCTCAACTGGAGGACGATGAGGATGTACTGGAATTCGAAGATGTGACCGACCTAGTAACAAGCGAACAAGTAGGAGGGTCTATTGCCTGATTTCGTAAACCTATTGCTCGATATTGACCCGGAGCGGCACGTAGCACTTTTGACCATCAACCGGGCAGACAAGTTGAATGCCCTGAATCGCGCTCTACTCGAAGAGCTTGATAGCGCGCTCGACTACATCGCTTCGCAAGCTGAGGTGCGGGCGTTGGTGATCACGGGGGCGGGCACCAAGGCTTTTGTGGCAGGTGCTGATATTGGCGAGATTGCTGCGCTTGAAGGGATGGACGACGGCGGCGAGTTCTCGCGGTTCGGGCAGGAAATCTTCACCAGGATCGAGCGCATGACCATACCTGTGATCATGGCGATCAACGGGTACGCGCTTGGGGGCGGTTGCGAGCTGGCATTGTGTGGCGATATCCGCATAGCTTCGGAGAACGCGCAGCTGGGGCAGCCTGAGATCAACCTGGGGGTAATACCGGGCTACGGAGGGACGCAAAGGTTGGCGCGTATTATCGGGCGCGACCGGGCGAAGGGCCTTATCTTTACGGGAGAGCGGGTTGGTGCGGAGGATGCTCTGAGGTTGGGTCTGGTTGATCGCATTGTGCCACAGACCGAGCTGGTGATAGAGGCCACGAACCTGGCGGTTACGCTGGCAGGCAAAGCACCGCGCGCCTTGGCGCTTGCCAAGATGGCGATCAATGAGGGGGCATCGCTGCCGCTTCAGGAGGCGCTGGAGTTGGAAGCCAACCTGTTCGGACAGGCGGTAGCCACGCAGGACCGCAAGGAGGGCACGGCGGCCTTCCTGGAGAAGCGCCAGCCAAACTGGACCGGAAGTTGACCTCGTGACGGTGGACGATTTCATATTTCGCGATGCCCGCCCCGATGACCGGGACGAGGTGCTTGCATTTACGGCCCACACCTGGGAGCACGGCGACTATATCAGGTTTGTATTCGACAGGTGGCAGTCGGACCCTCAAGGGCGCTTTCTCATAATTGAAGACACGGCCAGCGAGCGTATCGCGGGCATAGACAAGCTGACGATGCTGGCTCCGGGGGAGGCGTGGTTCGAGGGCCTGCGGATCAGGGAAGAGTACAGGGGACAGGGGCTGGCTACCAGGGTGCAGAGTTTCATGATCCGGGAGGCGAAACGCCTGGGAGCGCATGTTGTCCGGTTCATTACCCGTGTTGGCAACACGCCGATCCACCTTGCAGGCTATCGCGATGGCTTTGTTCAAACCGCCCTGTTGCGCGGGTTTGAGTGGGAGGGCGAGAGTGGGACGCCCGGTCCGAGTGATGGTGAAGCATTTCAGTTGCGCCGTGCCACCCCTGAGGAAGCCGATTTGTTGTATGAAGGGTGGGTGCGCTCGTCTGCTTACCGGACCGCAGGGTTGGTAAACCTGTCGTGGTCGCTACGCTCAAGCTCCGTGGAGGAATGGGTGAAGGCGGCACAGGGCGGTTATTTGCTGGCAAGGTCGGGGCCAATCGCAGCCAGGGATCAGTTGCCAGTGGCGTGCGTGCTATTGCGTCCGGGTGGGGAGAAAGATGAGCAAGCCTGGACTGTTAGCGCAGTGTCGGCATTGGAGTCGGAGTGGACGCCTTTAGTAAGAGGTCTCATCGTGTCGGCGCAGGCAGGAGGGATAGGCCGGATAGAGGGACTATTGCCCGATGACCATCTGGTTTACAAAGCGACGCAGGCCGCCGGGATCAAGCCGCACGCCGATGATTTCTGCCACTGTTTGTTTGAGCTTGACCTGGGCAAAATGGAGGCTTAGAGGCGGCACACTTATCATCAACAATAAGAGGGGCTAGCCCTGGTTCTTACATGAACTTACCTGCTAAGGAGGGGGACGGTATGAGCAAAACGCAACACCCAGAGCCTACACGGCAGGCGACAGAAACCCTGCCGACCAAAGAAAAGGCCGGCGAGGGGTCGGCGACCACAGGTAAAGGCGGTCAGATTGTCTATGGGAACTACGGTTCAATTATCACGACTGAGAACCCAACCTGGCAATATGGCGGCTTCCCGCAGCCAGATGGCACCTTCTGGCAGTATCGTGAGCCAAACGCCGTTGTGGTAGTGGAGGGTGACCGGCTGCGCGTGACGGCGGTGCCCCTGACGCGCGGCCACGATCAGGTGCAGATTCTGGACAACGCCAAGAACATGTACTTTTCCACCCAGAAGTTCGAGCCACCGGAGCAAGGCACGATTACTCTGGAATGGTGGATGAGCGCGCGCGGCATTGGGACCACGGCCCGCGACCTGTACGACGGCTTCGTCTCGGTGAATCTGCTGGACTTTGCCAACGGCCTGGCGTTGGATATCTTCATGTCCAATGATGTGGTTGCCACTGTCTATGCGCGGCTGCCCTTTCCGGGCGTGCCGGTACCTGAAGATAGCAAGACTGATCGGCCCAAGTATTTCTGCTACTTCCACGAGCTAGAGCTTCCAACGAAGCCGGGAATGAGACATGACTGCAAAATTGCCTACACCAAAAGCACCAATGAACTGATCTTCTGGATTGATGGCGTAGAGGTCAGC
Source organism: uncultured Chloroflexia bacterium (assembly GCA_963797095.1). Classification (GTDB taxonomy): domain Bacteria; phylum Chloroflexota; class Chloroflexia; order QHBQ01; family JADMIH01; genus JADMIH01. The sequence goes on from CAWCNY010000005.1 coordinate 94,927, forward strand.
CACTATACTGAGGTGCCCGCCAGGATGGATTCCTTCTTGATCGCGCTGGGGCTGATGACCGAGAAGGCGATTCACCAGGGCAAGAGCGCCTCGCTGCATGGACAAGGTTTGATTGGCGAGTGGGGGCCGTTTACAGTAGCCAAGAGTTTGTAGTCCTTTAGGTCAGTGAGAAGCCTGAGGCATTTCGAACAGGCCGTCATAAAGCACGCGCACATATGGTGGGAGCTTCCTCATGTCGCCCATCGTGCCGCTTGCCAGCCCGGCGAACATTTCCCAGTCGTTGCGCTCGACGAGCATGCCCGCCCAGTTTTGCTCAGGGATGCCATGAACGTAGCCGAAAGCCAGTTTGGCGATGCCATGGTAGTTTGGGTCTTGCTCGGCTGAGAGGCGTACCACTGCCTCGATCATCTCGTCCTCACGACCCTTGCGGCGATAGTGCCACCAGGAATGGGCAAGCTCGTGGACGGCAGCCTCGTCCTGGGCGGTGAAAAGATGCACCTGGTTTTGTGAAGGAATCCAGTAGCCGCCACCGCGCCTGGTCGTCAGGTCATCTACGCGCAGGTTCACGTTTTGACGGATCCACTCCTGGGCAAGCTTGGTGAAATGGTGCTGGCGCATGACACGCGACACGAAAGCCCAGGCCTCGTCGCTGCCAGCACCGGTCGCAGGGCGATCACCAAAGAGACCGCGCACTTGATCGATGAGGGAGCCGAGCGCCTGCCGAGCCTTGCTGAGGAAGGGAGATGCCATGTTGTGGTTATCCGATGCCGTGCTCGGCGTTGCGCGAATAGTGATCGGTCAGGCGGTTGCGGGCCTCCCATAGCTCAGGAAAGAACTTGTATTGAAGGGTCCTGCCCAGATAGCCCGCGCCCGAGGAACCCGCGGTGCCGGGCACCTTGCCGCCGATGGTGCGCTCTACCAGTTTGATGTGCTTGAAGCGCCACTCGCTGAAATAGACCTCGTATTCGCTCAGGGCTTCGGCCAGCGCGAATAAGGCGGGATAGCGCGCAATATCGTCGTAGATAGCTGTCCAGGCATCGGTAGGATCGGGCGCGACATCGGCCAGAAGAGCATACGCAACTTCACGAAGGTTGGAGGGCCAGCGCTTGCGCAGGTCATCGAGGCCGATATGCTTGTCGAGGAGCTTGAGGAATGTGGGGTCGTCAAGGCCGGAGGCGTATTCAAGCTCGCGGAACTGGTGCGACTCGAATCCGCTTGAGGGGGCGAGGACGTGGCGGAAGCCGTGAAACTCACGCGGGGGCATGGTGGCGAGCACATCCACCTCATCGCCCAACACCTGCATGATGCGGTTGATTCTGGTCAGGAGGTGCACGCCCTGCATGATTTCGCGGGCGCGGAGCCTGTCAAGCTCCTCGGCCATATCGTAGAGCACCTGCTTGAACCATAGTTCCTGGGCCTGCTGCACTATGATGAAGAGCATTTCGTCATGGACGGGCGGCACGCCAAGGGGCGTCTGTAATTTCAACAGCTCAGGAACGCGCAAATAGGAGCCGTAGCTTAGCGGCTCGTGCGCGCCGTGCATTTCGTGTTTCTCACCAATCTGCTCGCCTTTGAGCATGGCGTGAATACCTCCTGATAAGTGATTCTTGACGAGTGGCGAGTGGCGAGTGGCTATTCGTGTGCAGTTTAGGTGTTGGGTTGGGCGTTGGGCAGGGATGCGGACTCTACCAGTTCTACCAGGACGCCGTTAGCGGATTTAGGGTGGATGAAGGCTACCTGAGTGCCGTGAGCACCGGGGCGTGGTTCGTGGTCTATCAATTCAACGCCCAGGGCCTCCATGCGGGCGAGCATGCCGGGCAGATCTTCCACTTCCAGGCAGATATGATGGATGCCTGGGCCGCGCTTCTCCAGGAATTTTTGGAGGGGACCTTCGTCGCCTACAGGTTCGAGGAATTCGAAGCGCGACTCACCCACCGGGGCGAAGGTGGCTCGAACTCGGTCGCCCGGCACCTCATCGGGATTGGACATGGAGAGGCCGAGACCTTCGCCGAACACCTGAAGGGCATTCTCGATCCCTTCCGTAGCTAATCCTATATGGTTGATCCTGATTACCCTGGGCATTTTGCCGTCCCGATTAGGTGTCACCGCATCTCACTATATCAAAGTGGGATCGGCTAGTCAATTCGTGTACAATACGGTAGCCGACGGGTGCGCCGTTCTTGCGGCGCGGAAGTTGAGGGCATTTTGGGATAGGAGGGTGAGTTAAGATGACAGTTATTGAGACCGAAATCTCGGAAGTAACTGTGTACGTGGACCGCGCGCGGGTAGTGCGCAAGGGCAAGGCACATCTTACCGCAGGCGAGCAGACGATCACGCTGGACCGCCTGCCCACCAGCTTGCTCGACGATTCGGTGAGGGCGGCGGGGCGAGGGGCCAACGGGCGCATACTGGGAGTGGAGGTTGCGCGCGATTATTACACAGAGACCCCTGAGGAAGACCAGGCCGCGCTCCAGAAGGATTTGCAGAAGTTGCAGGACCAGGACGCGGCGCTGGCGGACGATGACAACGCTGCGGCCGCGCGCCTCGATTTCCTGAAGAACCTCGCGAACAGCAGCACCAACATTCTACCGAGGGGGATCGCATACGGGAAGGCCGACCTGGATAGCGTTGTGTCTTTCTCCAAGTACATAACGGATGAGACCGAGTTGGCCCAGGCGAAACGCAGAGAAATCGCGCAGAAGAGGCGTGATCTTGCTCGCGAGATAGAGGTGGTGCAGAGCAAGCTCCAACCGAGGTACGACTCGATACAGCGGATAAGGATCAATGTGGTCGTGGAGGCGAGCGCCGAGACGGACCTTGAGTTGGAAGTGACCTATAGCGTGAATGGCGCATCGTGGTCGCCTTTATATGACGTGCGTCTGATCGAGGAGAAGGTGTCGGTGGGGTACCTGGCGAACGTGCAGCAGACAACGGGCGAAGACTGGCCTGCGGTGCAACTCGCGCTGTCGACGGCGCGGCCTGCGGTGAGCACGACTATTCCGGAACTTGACCCCTGGTACCTTGACGTTTACACGCCGCCCATGCCGGTGAGAGCACGCGCAATGGCGGCCCCGGCCGGAGGCGCCATGGACATGGCGGCCCCAGCCCCCATGCAGGCACCCACCACCAAGCTGGCGGCGACCGAAGCGCCACCGCCCCCAGCAGAGATAGCGACGGCCACGATTGAAGCTACGGGCACAGCGGTCACTTTCAGAGTGACGCGCCCGGTGGCTATTCCTTCGGACGGGTCGCCGCATAAGACCGTGATCACCAACCTGGACCTGGATGCAAAGCTGGACTATGTGACGGTGCCGAAGGTGGCGGAGGAAGCCTACCTCAGAGCCAAGATCACCAATAGCAGCGCCTCGATCCTGCTGCCCGGTCCGGCAAACATTTTCCACGGAGACGAGTTTGTGGGCACCACACAGCTTGAGATAGTGGTGCCAAACGAGGAATTCGAAGTGCAACTGGGGGTGGACGATAGGATCAAAGTGGAGCGCAAGCTCACCGAGCGTAGCACGGGTAAGACCTTTATCGGGAATACCCGCAAGTCGCTGTTCGGATACACGATAAGCATCACCAACAACCTATCGTGGCAGGCTCATGTAACCGTCGAAGACCAGTTCCCGGTGTCGCGGCACGAGCAGATCAAATCGACGCTGCAAGCTGTCAGCCCGCAGCCGAGCGAGCAGGCGGATATGAACATGCTCAAGTGGGAGTTTGATATTGATCCAGGCAAGAAGCAGGATATCAGTTTCTCGTTCCAGGTGGAGCAGCCGCGAGATATGCAGATCACTGGCATCGCCACGTGAGGGCCACGCTTGACAAAGACCAGGCCCTGTGATACCTATTTTATGCATTACTAACCCACAAAGGAGATCAAGGATGATCAAGCTTGTCGCTCTGTTCCAGCGCCCCGACGACGTGGAAGCATTTGACGCTCACTATGAAGGCACCCATGCGCCGCTGATGCGGGCGGTTCCGGGCCTGGAGCGCATGGAAGTGACGCGCAACCTGAGGGCGTTCAGGGGCGAGCCGGATTATTACCTGATCGCCGAGATGTACTTCAATGACCTGGAAGCATTTGACGCCGCTATGGCTTCGGATGAAAACCGCGCGGCCGGCAAGGACCTGATGTCCTTCGCGCGAGAGTACGTCACCATGGTTTATGGCGAAGTCGACTAGAGCCAGAGCCAGGACCTGAGGATCGGAATTTATTATGCAATACCCTGATTATCCGCGCGCGCTCCCACCTGAGGAGTTAAACTTCAGCAACATTATTTATGAAAAGGCAGAAGGGGTGGCGAGGGTTACGATCAACCGCCCGGAACGCCTCAACGCCACGGACTTCCATACCCTCAAAGAGATGAGCCGGGCCTTCGAGGACGCGTCATACGACGACACTATAGGGGTGCTTGTGCTTACGGGGACGGGCGATAGAGCGTTCTGTACGGGCGCGGACCTTATGGAGCAGGAACAGTTCTTGTCGCGCCGGGCCGACTACTGGAAGTGGATGGGTGCGTTCATCGAGGCGCACGACAGGCTGAGGCAGATCGGTAAACCGACCATTGCGAGGCTGAACGGCATGGTGGTTGGAGGGGGCAACGAGTTCAACATGTCGTGCGACCTTGCAATCGCCGCCGACCATGTGACGATCAGGCAAGTAGGCACGGCGCGGGGATCGGTGCCGGCGGGCGGGGCTACCCAGTGGCTCCCAATCATCATAGGCGACAGGCGCGCACGCGAGATGCTGTGGCTGTCGGAGCCGATCAGCGCGGAGAAGGCGCTTGTGTGGGGCCTGGTCAATTATGTGGTGCCAGGTGACAAGCTCGATGAGAAAGTGGCAGAACTGGCGCAGAAGCTGATCAATAAGCTGCCTGAGATCATCCGGTATACGAAGCTTCAAACGAACTTCTGGCGCGATTTCGCCTGGTCGATGACCGTGCAGCATGCCCGCGATTGGCTTTCGATCCATGCCGACGCCGCCGAGACTTCGGAGGGGTTGGAAGCCTTCTATGAGAAACGCCCGGTGAATTACGCAATGCTTCGGAACCGCATTATCGAGGGCGGCAAGCAGTGCGCGAACTGCGGCGCGACCATGGAGCCTGGGTACAAGTTCTGCGGAAATTGCGGGACGCAGTTGTAGTTCACATGAGGAGGTACATGGACACTCCTGAATACACGTTTATCAAGCTGCACCTGGAATCTCCTATCGCCACCATCCAGCTTAACCGCCCGGAGGCGCTAAATGCGCTCAACCTCAAGCTGATGGATGAGGTGATCGCGGCCCTGGATCGCCTGGAAGCGGACGACGAGATCAGGTGCGTGATCATCACGGGCAACGAGAGGGCATTCGCGGCTGGGGCCGACATCAAGGAGATGGCGGGCGCTGGAGCCATCGAAATGCACCAGCGCGACCAGTTCGCGAGATGGGATCGCATCCGCCGGTTCAATAAGCCCTTGATCGGAGCGGTGAGCGGTTTCGCGTTGGGCGGCGGAAACGAGCTTGCGATGCTGTGCGACATGATCGTAGCCTCCGAGACGGCGCAGTTCGGACAGCCTGAGATCAATATCGGAGTGATGCCGGGGGCGGGCGGCACGCAGAGGCTAACGCGCGCCGTTGGCAAGGCAATCGCAATGGAAGTGGTGCTTGCCGGGCGTTTTCTCACAGCAAGAGAGGCTTTGCAGCATGGGCTGGTGAACCGCGTTGTACCTGTTGAAGTGTATTTGCAGGAAGCGAAGCGGCTCGCAAGTACGGTGGCCGAGAAAGCCCCAATCGCGCTCCAACTGGCGAAGGAAGCAGTGCTCAAGGCTTATGATGCTTCTTTGCAGGAGGGGCTTGTGTTCGAGCGCAAGAATTTCTACATGCTGTTCGCCACCGAAGACCAGAAAGAAGGCATGGCGGCTTTCGTGGAGAAGCGCAAGGCCGATTTCAAGGGGAAGTAGATGGATTACGAAACTATTCTGTACTCAGTAGGGGACGGCGCGCTGACGATCACGCTAAACCGGCCCGATGTGTTGAACGCGTTCAACAGCAAGATGGGCTCGGAACTGTTGGACGCGCTGAAGCAAGCCCAGCGAGATCCATCGGTGCGGGCAATCGTGCTGACGGGAGCGGGAAGGGCATTTTCGTCGGGCGAGGACTTGAAGGCACGGCAAGCAGAAGGGATCACCGAGTTCGGCTCGACCCTGCGCAACCGCTACAACCCGATCGTATTGAAGCTGCGCACTATTGAGAAGCCGGTGCTGGCCTCGGTGAACGGTGTAGCGGCAGGAGCGGGGTGTTCGCTTGCCCTGGCATGCGACTTGCGGATCGCATCGGAGAAGGCCAGTTTCCTGGAAGCGTTCGTGAGAGTGGGGTTGGTGCTGGATTCGGGCGCAACGTTCTTCCTGCCGAGGCTGGTTGGACTGGGCAAGGCCGCCGAAATGGCTTTCCTGGGCGATAGCGTGGGCGCACAAGACGCTTTGAAATTGGGCCTGGTGAACCGCCTGGTGCCGCACGAAGAATTGGAGCAGGCCACAAAGGAGATGGCGGCGCGGCTGGCGAAAAGCCCCACCAGGGCCATTGGTTTGATGAAACGGGCGATGAATCGCGCTCTCACGATGGAACTGGAAGATGTATTGGAATATGAGGTGCACGCACAGGAGACGGCAGGAGGGACAGCAGACCACAAAGAGGGGATGGCAGCCTTCCTCGAAAAGCGCCAGGCTAACTTCACTGGCAAATAGCCGAAGAACCTCCGCATCCTCTGCGGTGCAGAAGGAGGATGAACAATGAAGCAGAACATCGCAGTTCTCGGAGCGGGCACAATGGGCGCCGGCATCGCCCAACTTGCCGCACAGTCCGGCTATTCGGTGCTCATGTACGACATCCAGGACGCTTTCATCGAGCGCGGCATGGGGAACATACGTGCCGTGCTGCAATCGCGCGTTGACAGGGGCAAGATGCCGCAGTACGAGATGGACGCCACCGTGTCGCGCATCAGGACTACCAGCAACCGCGACGAAGCCGCCGGCTACGACCTGATTATAGAGGCTGCCCCGGAAGACCTCGCGCTAAAGCGGGAGATTTTTGCATCATTGAGCGCGCAGGCCGGCTCGGATACAATACTGGCAACCAACACCTCCTCGCTTTCGATTACCTCTCTTGCGTCGGCGGCGCGACACCCGGAGCTGGTGGTAGGGATGCACTTCTTCAACCCCGCGCCCGTTATGCCCCTGGTGGAAGTGATCGCCTCTCCACAAACCTCGCCCGAAGTGGTCGAAAGTGTGCGCGGGATAGCACAAAGCATGGGCAAGACGCCAGTGCGCTCGGCGGATATGCCGGGCTTCATCGTGAACCGGGTGGCACGCCCATTTTATAGCGAAGCGCTCAAGATCCTGGGCGAGGGTACAGCTTCGGTTACCCAGATTGACGAGGCGATGCGCCTGGCGGGCTTCCGCATGGGGCCGTTCGAGTTGATGGACCTGATCGGGGTCGATATCAATTTCGCGGTCACACAGTCGGTATACAATGCGTTCTTCGGAGAGCCGCGCTTCAGGCCGCACCCGATCCAGCAGCGCATGGTGGAGGCCAACACCCTCGGTCGCAAGACAGGCAAGGGCTTCTATGAGTACACAAACGGCGAGAAGGGCGATCACGCAGGGCGGCAGACGATTAACCTGCCCGACAAGCGCGCTGTGACCTTCATACCGGAACATATGACGGCGGCATTCCTCGCCAACGCCGAGCTAGAACTACCCGAGGGCGATACGCGCTCAGGTGAGATCATCACGCGCATACTGGTCATGATCATCAACGAAGCTGCCTGCGCGGCGGGCGAAGGCCTGGCCTCGGTGCGCGACATCGACATAGCTATGCGGCTGGGGACCAATTACCCCAAGGGACCGCTCAAGTGGGGTGACGAGATCGGCCTTGATATGGTGCAGGGGATACTCAAGAGTCTTACATCGTCATTGGCCGACCCCCGCTACCGGCCTGCGCCGCTGCTGTGGCAGATGGTGCGCTCAGGCGCGACAGGCGACGCGGTGGGCGAGGGGTTTCATTCGCCCGGTGAAAAGGGCATGGTCTGAGACGCTTCAGCGATCCAATGCGTTACCTACAGAAAATGGTATAATTGAGACTGACCCATTTTCTGCAACGAAGCACGAAAGGAACCGATTTGTCTCAGGAAGCCTTTATTATTGATGCCGTGCGCACTCCGGTTGGGCGGTACGCAGGCGCACTTAAGGACGTTCGCCCCGACGACCTGGCCGCGCTGGTTATACGCTCCATAGTAGAACGGACCGGGGTCGACCCGCGTCGAATCGAGGACGTGATCCTGGGGTGCGCGAACCAGGCAGGCGAGGACAACCGCAATGTGGCCCGCATGGCGGTGCTGCTGGCGGGGCTGCCAATCGAAGTGGCGGGATGCACGGTGAACCGCTTATGTGGCTCAGGCCTCCAGGCCGTGAACGACGCCGCGCGCGCCATCAAGGCCGGAGAAGGCGATGTGTTCATCGCGGGGGGCACCGAGAGCATGACCCGCGCTCCGTTTGTGATGGCAAAGCCCGCCGACGGATATCCGCGCGGCGACCTCAAGATGTACGATACCACTATCGGGTGGAGGTTCACCAATCCAAAGCTGGCCGAGATGTACTACCCGTTCAGCATGGGCGAGACGGCGGAGAATGTGGCGGAACAGTGGCATATCTCGCGTGAGGACCAGGATGCCTTCGCAGCGGAGTCGCAGCGCAGGGCCGCCGCCGCCATTGAGTCGGGCCGCTTCCGCGACGAGATTGTGCCGGTCACCATCCCGCAGCGTAAAGGGGATCCGGTGGTAGTCGATACCGACGAGCACTCGCGCCCGGACACCACGCCTGACAGGCTGGCAAGGCTCAAACCGGCCTTCAGAGAGGGCGGAGCGGTGACGGCGGGCAACGCATCGGGGATCAATGACGGGGCTTCGGCTGTGCTGCTCACGAGCAAGCAGGCTGGCGATGAGATGGGCCTTAAGCCGATGGCGCGCGTTATAGCGTCAGCGGTGGCGGGCGTGGACCCGTCCTGCATGGGGGTTGGCCCGGTTCCGGCAACACGCAAAGCGCTTGAGCGGGCGGGCCTTACGATAGATGATCTCGATTTGATCGAGTTGAACGAGGCGTTCGCGTCGCAGTCGCTGGCCTGTATCCGCGACTTGCATCTGGACACAGCTACAGTGAACGTGAACGGCGGAGCGATCGCGCTGGGGCACGCCCTGGGCAATTCCGGCTCTCGCCTTTTGACCACCCTGGTACACGAATTGAAGCGACGTGGCGGCCGCTACGGCCTCGCCACAATGTGCATCGGCGTGGGCCAGGGCATTGCTACGATAATCGAAATGGTCTAGTCTTTACTCAAAGAGGAGTACGTTATTAATGTCCGATACCGCAGTTCAACCCACATCATATTCTACGCGCACCGAATGGCAGTTGTTTGTCAATGGCGCGTACACACCGGCACAGTCGGGCGAATCGTTCGACGTAATCAACCCCGCCACCAACGAGCATCTAGCCGCGATCTCCAAAGCAGGGCGCGCTGATGTGGACTCAGCGGTGCAGGCCGCGCGGGCTGCATTCGATGGGGGCAAATGGATTCGTATGGGTGCGGCGCGGCGTGCCTCCATCTTGTTGAGAGCAGCGTCGATTATGCGCTCGCGCTTTGAAGACATCGCCCGGTTGGAAGCGCTCAACACGGGCAAGGCGATCTCGCAGTGCAAGGGAGAGTTGACGCAAGGCATCGACGATTTTGAGTTCTTCGCAGGTGCCGCCACCAAGATCATGGGTGAGACGATCCCGGTGCCAAGCAGTTTCCTCAACTACACGGTGCGCGAACCTGTGGGGGTGTGCGCCCAGATCGTGCCCTGGAACTACCCTGTGATGATGGCCTCCTGGAAGCTGGCCCCTGCCCTGGCCGCAGGCTGCGCGGTAATCCTGAAGCCTGCAAGCGCGACCCCGCTCACCGCCCTGGTATTGGCCGAGATATTGACAGAGGCCGGAGTACCGGCGGGTATCGTGAATGTGCTGCCAGGCCCCGGTAGCGAGGTCGGCGCTTACCTTGCCGAGCACCCAGGCGTGGATAAGATTGCTTTCACCGGCGAGACCGAGACCGGGCGCCAGATTATGCGAGCGGCGGCAAGCAACCTGAAGAGGATATCTCTAGAACTGGGTGGCAAGTCGCCTAACATCGTTTTCGATGATGCCGACATAGATCACGCCATAAACGGGTCTTTGTTCGCCATCTTTTACAGCGCGGGGCAATCGTGCGAAGCTCGTTCGCGTCTTTTCGTGCAGGAGTCGGTGTACGACCGCTTCATTGAGGGGTTTGTCGCCAAAACAGAAAAGCTCAAAGTGGGCGACCCGCTAGACCCATCCACGCATATGGGTTCGCTGATATCGGCCAGCCATCGCGACCGGGTGCACAGCTATGTCGAGCTTGGGAAGTCGGAGGGCGCAGAGGTACTGACCGGAGGCAAAACTCCCGGGAACGGGCTGGAGAAAGGCAACTTCTATTTGCCCACAGTACTGGCAGGCATAGACAATAAGGCGCGAGTCGCTCAAGAGGAGATATTTGGCCCCGTAGTCACGATCATGCCCTTCAAGACGGAGGCGGATGCGATCCAGATGGCTAACGACGTGGTGTACGGACTTGCGGGCACGATCTGGACGAACAACCTGGGCCGCGCCCACCGCGTGGCCGGGGCAATCAAATCGGGTGTGGTCACGGTGAACACGCCTTTCACAGCATTTCCCGGCCTACCCTTCGGTGGTTACAAGCAATCGGGCTTCGGTCGCGAGTTGAGTATGGACGCCATCGAGCTTTACACAGAGCTTAAGAGCGTGCTTATGTATATAGGCGAAAGGGCGATGAACCCGTTCGGGGTGTAAAGTTCCAAGTGCCTAGTTTCTAGTTCCTGGTTATAGAAAATAGGTTGTTACGAACAAATAACTTGGAACCAGCAACAGTTCTTTCGCTCATTTTTGGGCTAATTGGAGAAATTGCACGCTTAGCATAAGCCTCTCGGTTTGATAAGTGGCCGAATTGGGCTCCAAAGACCGGTTTTGGGCCTTGCCACAAGGGTTGGGGCCTCGAGGTCTGAGAAACACATTCGATGGCTGACCTCCATTTAGTGAGTTGATGATGTCGAACACTAGATGTAGTGCCTCGGCAATTCTCAGAACCACTTAGAAAATGAGCGAACGATCTGCAGGAACTTGGAACTTGGAACTTGGAACTCGCCTAATAGGTTATGAACATCAGAGTAACCAAACTTTACCAGGGAGCGCCGCACGGAGCGATTGAGGTGGCGTTCAACTCGTCGCCTGAGGGGGAGCGCATGATGGCCGAGATCCGCGAGGCCACCGGACTCCCATTTGAGCGCCCGACAGGCAACCGTTTTGCTTTGCGAGAGCTTCACATTGCCGAGGTAGGTGGAGAAGAGGCGCTGGAGGCGGCATACGTGCAAGTGGTAGAGATCGCGGAGAGATACGATGAGGTGCACGACTCTCAGAAGAACATGAAAGGCCCGGGCGAAGTCACGCCCAACGAACTTGGCAGGGCTTTGGAGCGATGAGCTACATCATTTCGATTGATCAGTCTCGCTGCATTGGGGCCGGAAACTGTGTGCATATTGCGCCCAGGACCTTCCAATTGGACGAAGAGAACATCGCCTATCTTGTCGACCCTACTGCTGAGGACGACGAGACGATACTGGATGCGGCGCGCTCCTGCCCAACGGATGCTATCTACCTGGACACCGAAGATGGGCAGGCCATCTATCCATAACCGGGTGCGCCCAGGCACCAACTCTCCAGGCACCATCGCGCTAGAGAGGCACTTCTTGCCCGGCGGGCTGCACTTTGGGTATAATTGCTTTCTGTAGAGGTCGAACTACCATGCACAACGAACAGGCGGATAGCGTGAATAAGAACTACTTCATCTGGACCGTGGGGTGCCAGATGAATGTAGCCGACTCCAATTACGTGGCGGCAGCGCTCCAGAAGCGAGGCTATGCCGAGACGGATAACCTGGAATCGGCTAATGTGGTCGTGCTCAATTCATGCGTGGTAAGGCAGGCGGCGGAAGACCGCATAGTCGGTAAGCTGGGCGAAGTGGCGGTGCTCAAAAAGAAGAAACCCGACCTCTTTCTGGCGCTCACGGGCTGCATGGTGACGGAAGACCAGACTACGTTACGCCGCCGGTTCCCAATGGTGGACCTTTTCTTCAAGCCCTCTGCTGTCAACGACTTTCTGGTGGGCTTGCCGGAGAACTCGGCCCCCGACCTGGGCGAATACGGCGTTGCCCTTGCTCTTGAAGGGTTGCTACCCACGGCGCAAGCAGGCGGGATCGCTGCCTATATACCGATCATCTACGGGTGCAACAAGACATGCACCTACTGTATTGTTCCCTTCCGCAGAGGGAAAGAGCGCTCGCGCACGATTGATGATATTGCCGCCGAGGTGGAGCGTCTTGTTGAGCAGGGCGTGCGTGAAGTCACGCTGCTGGGACAAAATGTAGATACTTACGGCCACGACCTCACTGAATGGACCGACCTGGCGGCGCTGCTCGCACGCCTCAACGAGATCGATGACCTGTGGCGCATCCGGTTCCTGACCTCGCACCCCAAAGATATGGCCCAAAACCTGATCGAGGCTGTGGCGTACCTTCCGAAGGCTATGGAACATATTAATCTGCCGGTGCAGGCGGGTGATGACGAAGTGATCAAGCGCATGAAAAGACGCTACACACTTCGCTACTACCGCGATCTCATCCGCCGTATCCGCGAGACAATCCCTGATGTTACACTCGCCACCGACATCATCGTGGGATTTCCCGGCGAATCGCACGACCAGTTCATGCGTACAATGGACCTCCTTCAGGAAATCAGGTTTGACAAGGTGCACGTCGCTGCCTACTCTCCGCGCCCTGGGACGGTGGCGGCAGGCTGGCCCGACAATGTCACTCACGACGAAAAGATGATGCGTCTGCACGCCGTTGAGATGCTCCAGGAGCAGATTGGCCGCGAGTTGAACGAACGGCACGTGGACACCGAGATGGAGATTCTGGTGGAAGGCGCAGAGCGCGGCAGATGGATGGGGCGCACCAGGGGCAACAAGATCGTATTCTTCCCGATGGACAACCCCAAAGACGACCGCACCGGGCAATTACTCCTCGCCAGGATCGACGCCGCAGGACCCTGGTCCATGCAAGGCTCGCTCGTAAAGGTTCTGCGACAGACCCCACCCGCCCTCAAATCTCTCCTGAGCGCCCACAACCGGCACGTCAGTATTCCCCTTACGCCGGCCACTCGATAAGCTGCTTCCCTGATAAAACAGTGTTCGGTAAGAATGAAGGCTTGACGGGCTTGCACATATTGCCGGATAGGATTATAGTATGCGCGGCACTTTGGCCGTCGTGCCGGCACCCTTCGCGTAGTGGCTGTAATTAGGACTATGGCAGTGGCCCTTGCTCGACACGTAAGTGCAGGCCAGGGTACGCTCTAAGACCGCATGCCCACAACGAAATGAGGGGCGACGGAGTGGTACTACTTACTACCAGAGAAGTAGTCATAAGGTACTCCCAAAGACTGTTAAACTAATTGTTACTTTAATCGTATATAATATGCACCCGCATTGTGCCCGGTGGGTGATGATGGCACAAACTGTGCTGAATAACCCGCTCCCAGGCACCTTAGTGGTCCGGCAGCAAGCGGGATGTGGAAAATGGTGTTCATAAACGACTTGATCTTTTGAACCAAAGAGCCTAATCATACGTTACATAGAGAAAGGGTGTAAAAGAGCAGAGGCCCAAACACCGGGTCTGGCGGCTAGACCAACAAGCCACTGCGGAAGCGAGAAAAGCAATGATGAACCAAGCAGAAGACAGAATCAGACTCCGGCGCGTGCTTCCTGAACGCGCTATAGCACTTGCGATGGAAAACAGGTGGTCGGAAGCCGCCGATATCAATCGCAAAATCATCGAGCTATACCCAAACGACGCCGACGCCTATAACCGCCTCGGGAAAGCCCTACTTGAAATGGGGCGCTACCGCGACGCACTGGCGACCTACCAGCGTGCGGTCGAGCTTGATCCCAATAACATGATCGCCAAGAAAAATGTGGAACGGTTGGCCCACCTGGCTGACAAGGCCCAGGAGCCTACCCGCTTGACTCAGCCCGCGGCCCAGGCCAAGCCTGCCGAGGGGGCGCGCATTAACCCGACCATGTTCATCGAAGAGACCGGCAAGACCGGTGTCACCACCCTCATTAATCTCGGCCCCGCCGAATTGCTGATCGATGTGGCGGCGGGCCAGCACGTTGACCTTCGCGCCAACGGCAGCAAGCTTGAGGTGTACGACGAGGACGGCCAGTACGTCGGCCAGGTGGAACCCAAGCTTGCCAAGCGGCTGATCGACCTCATCCAGACGGGCAATCGTTACACGGCAGCTGTGACCACAGCTGACAAGACCGTTTCGATCATTATCAGAGAGACCTATCAGCACCCGACTAACCGGGGCAAGTTCTCCTTCCCACCTAAGGCCCTGCCGACCGGCGCGTACCGCCCTTACATGCGCGAAGGTGCCCTCCGCTATGGTATGGAGGAAGACGAGGACTCGATTTACGACTTCGAAGGCGACGACGGCGATGTCGATGCCGAAGACAATGACGAAGAACTGGAGTACGACGAAGACGACTCGGACGAGGAAGAAGAGGTCTAACTTTCAGACTGTCCCTTGAATCAAAGAGAGAAGGCTGCGCTTGGCGGCCTTCTCTCTTGTCTTATCAATCCCGTCGCCCGAAGGCTCAGGCTACATGTTGAGCACAAACGCCAACACAATAATAATCGCCAGACATATTACAGTAAGGGTAATCAGCTTACGGATGTCGGCGCGAACATAATGCATTTCGTCCTCGATAGACAGGGTGTTCATTGCCATCCTGGCTCGCGTAGCCCGGCTGGCAGCAATGGCACGCCGCTGGCCCGCAGTAGGCATAGCGGTGGAACCGCTTGTGCGGTTCATGGAACGCGTGGCAGCTGACGCAGACGACGAGGTGACATTGGCAGGCATGGGGCGCAACTGGGCCTGCTGGTACCCGGTGCTCTCTTCGGTCTCGTCTAGGGGCGCATCTTCAACCGCAGCCGACGATGAGGCGCGCTGCGAGGTGACCGGTCGTGTAGGCTCGCCGCTAACCTGGGCGTCCACCCGTCTGCGCCACTGTTCTTGCCTGGCGCGCTGCTGAGTATTCCTGCTCTTCTTTGGCATCCCTGTGAATTCTCCTTACTGCTCTGTCCCATCGTGGCCCGGCTTACCCGCGACCCGGTACTCACCCTCGATTGGATTTGTATCACGCGACGTACGACGCGTTGGCTCCCCGCCCGGTCTCTCAGGCTCCATGCCGAGGGCCCGCCGGTGCTCATCTACCACGGGTTCGGGTGCAAGCCTGATAAAGAGCGCCATCCCAAGTAACACCACACCCAGGTCATCCAGTTGACCAAGTCCCAGCAGGAAATCCGGGATCAGGTCCACCGGCGAAATGAAGTAGAATAGCACCACCAACGGGATGCCCAATTTCAGCCACAACTGCACGCGGTCATCATTCATCAACCGCCACACCAGGCGGCCCCGCTCCATTAGCTCGTTGAGCATTCCGCTTCCGCTTTCGTTCTGCCTCTGCTGTGCCATCGCCTGCGCGACCTCGCAACTGCTTGATTCGTGGTGTGGGAACGTCGGAAGGCATAACCTCCCAGCGTGACTCCACTATTATAACCCGCCCCTCGCCCTTTTGCAAACTTGTCGCCCTCTCCGACGCTGTGGTATAATCACACGTGCGCCATGTATAGACCGCTTCGGGATGCGGCGCGCAAACGCGTTCCCCGGCACCGTGGCCAAGTGGCAAGGCAGAGCTCTGCAAAAGCTCGATCAGCGGTTCGAATCCGCTCGGTGCCTCCCCAAGATTGCGGATTGCGACTTATGCAATCCGCAAGTTCGCCATAACGCGAACGATGCGGCAAGCACAACATACTCGTTTTGAACTACGATATCGAACACAAATATGATTGTCGGCACAGCCCGTATCACCATCTATCTCCCTGAGAACTATTCGCTGAAGGACAAGCGGCAGGACGTAAAGTCTCTCCTTGCCCGCATTTCCAACCAGTTCCACATCGCAGCTTCCGAGGTTGCCGATCATGAACTGTGGGAGATCGCAACAATAGGAGTGGCCTGCGTCAGCACAGATGCTCGCCATGCTAACGAGATAATCTCCAAAGTAGTCAACTGGATCGACGCCAACCTCCAGGAAGGGCACATCCAGGACTACGAAATCGAGATCGTGCATCTAGGCTGACGAATTGACACGGCCCCTTTTCCACTATAAACTCGCCTCTAGACGCGGCTCTCTCTTTCGATCCTGCCGGAGGCGTATCATATGCTTTTTACGGGCCTGCCAGGCGGCGCACGCCGCTCACACCGGAGCGCCGGGAGTGCAGGTTGGACGCCAGGGTGGCTCACACAGTGGTTCCACTCTCGCGGTCACATCCGCAAACCACTTCGCATCCTCTATCTGATCCTCTTTATCTCGCTCACAACTTTACCTGCCGGTTCACTGGCCTCGACGGTAAGCCTTCCGCCCAGGGCGGGCAGCGACGCGCCAAGCGCGTTGCCGCTCGTTAGCGGGGCCGACTACTCGTATACGGGCACACTGTTTAGCGAAGGCGACGGCGGGCAGGATATGAAGGATGAGTCGTTCAAGGGTGACCTCACCCTACCTCCCGATTCGATGGAAGCCTTCTTCACTTCCGAGCCTACGCGCGCGCCGATCGATTTCACCGATGTCGCAGCACATTGGTTCGCAGACACGCCAGACCCTACCAGTGTAAGCGTTGAAGTGCGCACCAGCAAAGATGGGCAAACCTGGACCGATTGGCAGTTTGCCGACCCTGACGACATCGTGATGGGAGACGATCCGTATACCGAGACTTTCGCCAGCCTCGTCTCGGTCAACCAGTACGACCGCACGCACCGTTATGTGCAGAGCCGGATCACGCTCGAATCGGGGTGGAAAGGGCAAACCCCCACCTTCTATAGCCTGGCCTACACGTTCGTCAACGCGGGTGTTACGCCCAACCCACCACAGGCTCAGGTCATGGTCCAGGGTACGCCGTCTGATGTGCCCAAGCCGCCGATAGTATCGCGCAAAGACTGGGGGTCGCCGGAGGGAGAGAGCAGCCCGAAATGGACCCCGGTTTACAAGCGCGTGACGCACATGGTGATCCACCACACGGCTACATCCAACAACGACACCGACTTCGCAGCACGAGTGCGCTCGATCTGGTATTACCACGCCAAAACACGCGGGTGGGGAGACATCGGCTATAACTACCTGATCGATCCGAATGGGGTCATTTACGAAGGGAGGGCCGGGGGCGACGATGTGGAGGCGGGGCACGCCTACCCGTTCAACGTCGGCACCATGGGCGTGGGCATGATTGGCGATTTCATGAAGGTGACCCCCACGCAAGCGGCACAGCAATCGTTGGTAGAGCTGCTTTCCTGGAAGTCCGCCCAGCGCGGTATCGACCCGCACGCCATTGAGCCGATAACCGGCTACACCGACTGTGGCGGCAAGGTCATCTACGAGCGGAACACTATAGCAGGGCACCGCGACTACAAAGGCGAGGCGTGCAATCGCAAGTTCAACACATCCACCTGCCCAGGTGATGTTCTCGAAGCTCTACTTCCAACAATACGGGACGAAGTAGTGCTGGACCAACCGCCGTTACGGGCTAATTTCGGAACCCACGATACGCCGGGCAACCTGGAACCCGGCGCAACTGTGGATGTACGCCTTACGGTGCGCAACAGCGGAGCACTTACCTGGCAGACTGGAGGCGACCAATCGGTCGTGATGGGGTACAGGTGGCTCACGCCGGACAACCAGCCCGTGCCAGAGTGGCAAGATATAAAATCACCGTTGCCAGGGCAGGTCAGCTTCGCGACTACGATGACGATGACGGCCAAGTTGAACGCGCCTAACATACCGGGCCATTACGTCCTGCTGTGGGATCTGTATGTGGAGGGGCAGGGCTGGTTCAGCGATCAAGGTTCTGAGCCGCTGCGCGTTGACGTGGTGGTGGGACGCAACCTAGATGACAAGACGCCACCATCCTCGCAGGTGCTGCCGCTGCCGGTGTGGAGCAGCAATACCGAGCTACCTATTCGGTGGGCGGGTGAAGACAACCCAAAGGGCGCTGGGATAGCCTCCTACGACATCCAGGTGAGGATCGCGCCAAACGGAGAGTGGACTGATTGGAAGACCGCCACCAGTGAGACGAGCGCAAGCTATATAGGCGAGGATGGCTACACTTACGAGTTCCGTTCCAGGGCGCGTGATGCCGCAGGAAACGTCGAGGAGTGGCCTCAGCAGGCCGACACCTACACCACAATTGATACACGCCCGCCTTCGCTGATAATCGATGATCCCGAACAGGGAGACCACGTTATGCCAGGCTTCCTATCGGTGAAGGGCCGCACGGAGCCGGGCACCTTCGTGGCGGTCAACAACACACGCGCCGAGGAGTCGGGAGGCGTGTTCACTTCAACTTTAGAGGCAAGTGGGCGAGACTTCTCGATACATGTGACGGCGTCGGATGCGGCAGGAAACGTGTCGAGCCTGGAAGTTGTTGTGCAGGCCGCCCCGCGCTTCGCGGACGTGCCAGTCGGGCACCCCGCGTTTCGGGCGGTCGAATACCTGAGCGATAGGGGCGTGCTTGGCGGTTATACCGACGGACTCTTCAGGCCGGACACTCCCGCCACTCGCTCCCAGTTCGCCAAGATGATCGTGATTGCGATGGGCTGGGGATTGATCAACCCCCCGGAGCCACGCTTTACCGACGTGCCCCCTGAGCACCCACTTTACCCTTATATTGAGACCGCCGCGGCCAGGGGGATGCTGCCGGGCTTTCTCGACGGCACATTCGAGCCGAATATGCCGGTATCGAGGAGCGAGGCGCTTCTGACATTGCTGGCCGCCTCAGGCAAGACGTTGAACACGGCGGGCGCTCTGCTGGCCGACCTACCGCCCGATCATTGGGCAGCCACCTGCGACCCGGACCCAAGGCGCGGGCCAAGCTATTACGACAATACAACTTGCGGAAATACGCCCGCCACGCGCGCCGATTCAGCGCTGCTCGTTTATAACCTCTACCGGAGCATGGAAAACATCGAGACCGGCACGCCGCTCGATGACCAGGGTAGATAGTGATTTCTTTATAAGGGAACTGGGCGGCAGAGCCGCCCAGTTCCCTTATAAAGAAAGTAATCTCTTCTCAAGCGTAGTATGCGCGTGTGAGCAGATTCTGCAGGAGGGCAATCAACAGGATAGCCGCCAGAGGCGAGAGATCGATAGGTAGATTAATGATCCTGCTGAGAAGAGACCGCAACGGCGCGAGGATAGGCTCGGTAAGGTCGACAAGCAGGCGCGTCCAGGGGTCGCGGCCCACAGGATAGAACCACGAGAGGAGCGCCCTGATAAGGATGAGCAGGTTGAGGAGGTTTAGCAACCAGATTACAATACTGAAAATGGCGTTCATGCACAGATCCCCTTAGGTTTTTCTATACAGATCTACGCGAGCATACAGACCGAAGTTTCACGACCGAATACGCTCGCCATATATTATACAATGCGAAATGAGAGGAGGTTGCCTTTCGAGCAACCTCCTCCTTCATGTTGGCGACTGTAGCAATGAGCTAGCTTGCGCCTTCCTCACCTGCTTCGGTTTCTGAATGGCCCGTCTCGGCTTCCTCAACCTCGGCTCCCGTTTCAATGGCAGCCTCGGCTTCAGCAGCTTCTTCGACCTCTTCCACGGCAAGTGGCATCTGGGTAATTTTGACAACCAGGTCATCGGGATTGCTGAGCAGAGTTACGTCATCAGGCAGCGTTAGGTCACGAACGTGTATCGCCTGGTCAACTTCGGTCAGGCCGCTGATATCTACTTCGATCAAGGACGGCACATTGGCCGGTAGGGTCTTCAAAGTGATATGTTCGGTCTGGTGAAGCAAAAGCCCTTCGCGGCTGCGCACGATGGGCGACTCGCCCACCGGCACCAGGCGCACATTTACGGTGATTTCCTCGAGTAGGTTGACCTCAAGGAAGTCGACGTGCGTCAACTGGTAGTTGAGCGGGTTGCGCTGCACTTCATGAATGAAGACCTTATGGGGCGTGCCGCCGTCGCCGATAGAGAGATCGATCAACGCGGAGGTGCCTGCACGCAAATATGTGCGCTCAAAATCCCGCCTGCGAACCTGTAAGGTATGCGGTTCCAACTTCTGGCCGTAGAGCACCGCAGGTATCAAGTTCCTGCGCCTCAGCTGTTTGCTCCTCTTGCCGGTAAGCTCGCGTGGCTCAGCCACTATCGAGAAAGTCTTGTCGTCTTTTGCCATCTGGTATTATTACCTCCTGGTCAGCGCAAGGGCGGGTTTTGACCCGCCCCGTACATGAATCTATCTATTATACTCTAAAACCACTGTACCTGACCGCCCAGGCGCAAGATTCACGCCTCAAGGCATCCCGCTGAACATGGAGAAGGCAAACGGAAGGGCGGGTTTGGAACGAAACCCGCCCTTCCGTTGACTGAGCACTTATCTTATTTCGCTCTCTGAAGCGATTTGGTCTTGTCGATTACTGACTGGGTGGACTCGGGGTCAAACGCGTGCATCTTGTCCATGTTGAAGGCCACGTCCAGAATATAGCCGGGCTGGACGGTCGTGCGATCGTCAACTCGGGAAATCAGGGAATTCTGGCCGTTGAGCAGATAGAGATAAACCTCGCTGCCCATAGGCTCGACCACATCAACGCGCGTGCGCACAGAGACCAGGTCTTCAGGGCTTTCATCTTCATCGAGCATTCCCTGGGCAAACCGCGCATCGTGTATATCCTGGGGGCGCAAGCCAAAGATCAGCTGCTTGCCGGCGTAAGGTTCGATATCGTCCTTGAACCTGCTCGGCACACGCAGTTTCATGCCGGCGTCCTGGCCCGCCGTGCCGGGACTCACAAAGTAGATTTCGCCCTCCGACTGTTCTACATTCATCGTGAGCAGATTCATAGCCGGGGAGCCGATGAACCCGGCTACGAAGATGTTCGACGGATTCGTGAAGAGGCGATGTGGGGTATCCACTTGCTGCAGAACGCCATCCTTCATCACGGCGATGCGGTCGCCCATGGTCATGGCTTCCACCTGGTCGTGGGTCACGTACACAGTGGTGGTTTGCAAGCGCTGGTGGAGTTTGTTCAATTCGGCGCGGGTAGAAACGCGCATCTTCGCGTCGAGGTTGGAAAGAGGCTCGTCCATGAGGAACACTTGCGGCTCGCGCACGATAGCGCGACCAAGCGCGACACGCTGCCTCTGGCCGCCTGAAAGCTGTCTGGGCTTGCGTGCCAGGAGGTGCTTGATGCCGAGGCTGTCGGCAACCTCTTCAACTCTCTTCCTGATCTGATCGCCCGGCATTCGGCGCAACTTGAGCGCGAAAGCCATGTTATCAAACACATTCATGTGGGGGTAGAGCGCGTAGTTCTGGAACACCATGGCGATGTCGCGGTCTTTGGGGGCAACATTGTTGACTACGCGTCCCCCTATCGACACTGTTCCGCCGGAAATATCCTCCAGACCGGCGATCATGCGTAACGCCGTTGACTTTCCGCAACCGGATGGCCCGACCAATACCATGAACTCTTTATCTCTGACTTCGAGGTCCAGGTCCGGGATCACGGTAACGTTGCCGTAACGCTTGACGACACTGTCGAATACTACATTTGCCATGTGTAGCCTCCCATCTTAGTAAATCAAAAATACAAGGCCCAAGCTCGAATATGGAAAACCAATGAATAGTAAGTTGACTGCCGAAGGCGTTGAACTAATCTCCGCCTTCAAGGGCATCTCTTAGCACCTCCAGATTTTCGAGGGCCATGCCGGTGCCTATGGCAACGCAGGCAAGGGGATTGTCGGCCACAAAACAAGGTATGCCTGTCACCTGCGTCATCAGTTCATCTATGTGGCGGAGGAGCGCACCGCCACCAGTCATAACCATGCCGCGATCAATGATGTCTGAGGCCAATTCAGGCGGCGTCCGCTCCAACACGCTCCGCACTGCTCCCACTATTGCCTCAAGAGGCTCAGCGATGGCCTCTACTACCTCGTTGGTCCTAACTTCAATCGTGCGGGGGAGACCGGCCACCTGGTCGCGTCCTCTGACCTCCATGGTCAATTCATCTTCGGGTTCCAGGGGTAGGGCACTGCCGAGGTTGACCTTAAGCTCCTCTGCTGTCCGATCTCCGATTAGGAGATTATACTTGCGTTTTATGTAAGATGCAATAGCTTGGTCCAGTTTATCCCCGCCTACGCGGATGGAATTGCTGACAACGATGCCATTGAGGGCGATCACGGCCACTTCGGTCGTGCCTCCGCCGATGTCGATCACCATGCTGCCAGTCGGTGAATCGACAGGCACACGCGCCCCGATGGCCGCAGCCAGAGGCTCGCCAATCAAGTAGGCTGCCTGCGCACCTGCTTGCATGGCAGCGTCGCGGACGGCTCGCTGCTCTACGCTGGTCACGCCCGCCGGGATGCAGATCATCACCTTGGGCTTGAACATGCTGAAGCGCCCTGTAGACTTGGCGATGAACGCTTTGAGCATCGCCTCGGTTACGAGGTAGTCTGAGATCACACCGTTTTGCAGCGGGCGCACCACCTCCACGGTATCAGGCGTTCTGCCCAGCATATCGTAGGCCGAGCGGCCAACAGCTTTGACGCGTCCGTCCTTGGTAGAAATGGCAACTACGGAAGGTTCGTTCAAGACGATCCCCTTCCCTCGCACAAAAACGAGGCAATTGGCTGTGCCAAGGTCGATACCAATTGCCCGCTGAAACATCGCCAAGTGCCTAGCTCTCCTCTCTCCGCAAGCGTTTGCGCTTGGCTCCTACTCGAAGTCTTAGTGAGGCAAGACGCAGGGCTGCCTCGGCGGCACCTGCTTCGCCCAGTCTGTCTTTGTTTCTAAGCAACTCCTCGGCGCGGGCGCGTGCTTGCTCGGCAGCCGCCACGTCGATCTCCTCAGAGTGCTCGGCTGCGTCGGCGAGGATTGTCACCTTGCCGTTCAGCACTTCCATGAAACCGCCCGCGATCACGATGCTTTGCTCATCTGAACCCTTCTTCACACGTAATTCGCCTATTTCAAGTACAGTGATTAGAGGAGCATGGCGCGGCAGGATACCTACTTCGCCATCCACCGAAGGGGCAACAACCATATCAACATTGTCATCAAGGAGTACCTGCCTTTCGGCAGTCACGATCTCAAGTGTCAGTGGCATAACAACCTCCAGACCCGAACCATTATATCAAAACGGGGCGAAGCCGCCTTACGGCCAAGCCCCATCTCGATATCGGATTTTAGATTTGGGATCTTCGATGATCCTTACTAAAATCCGCAATCCCAACTTAGGCTTGCATCTGCTTGCCGCGCTCGACCGCTTCCTCTATAGTGCCCACCATGTAGAAAGCTTGCTCAGGAAGGCTGTCGTGCTTGCCTTCCAGTATCTCCTTGAAGCCGCGCACCGTTTCGGCGATTGGCACGTAACGGCCCTCTACGCCCGTGAACGCTTGCGCGGTAAACATCGGCTGAGTGAGGAAGCGCTGGATGCGACGGGCGCGAGCTACGGTCAGCTTGTCGTCCTCAGACAACTCTTCAATGCCGAGGATGGCGATGATGTCCTGCAAGTCCTTGTACCGCTGGAGCACTCTCTGTACGGCGCGTGCCGTATCATAGTGGTCCTCTCCTACCACCTGCGGCGACAGGATGCGCGAGGTCGAAGCCAGCGGGTCAACGGCTGGGAAGAGAGCCTGCGCTGCCAGGGCGCGTTCCAGGTTGATTGTCGCGTCCAGGTGGGCGAAGGTGGTAGCAGGTGCCGGGTCGGTGTAGTCGTCGGCGGGCACGTAGACGGCCTGCACCGACGTGATAGAGCCGCGCTTGGTGGAGGTGATACGCTCCTGAAGCTGGCCCATCTCCGTACCCAGGGTAGGCTGGTAACCCACGGCGGAAGGCATGCGACCCAGCAGCGCGGACACTTCAGAACCAGCCTGCACGAAGCGAAAGATGTTATCGATGAACACAAGCAGGTCAGCGCCCGTGCTATCGCGGAAGTATTCGGCCATAGTGAGGCCGGTGAGGCCCACGCGCAGGCGCGCTCCGGGCGGCTCATTCATTTGCCCGAACACCATCACAGTCTTTTCGAGAACGCCCGCTTCATGCATCTCTTTGAAGAGTTGCGTGCCTTCGCGGGTCCTCTCACCCACGCCGCAGAAGACCGACGAACCGCCGTGCTGCTTGGCGACGTTGTTGATCAACTCTGTGATGATAACCGTCTTGCCTACACCCGCTCCGCCAAACACGCCGATCTTGCCACCTTTGGCGAATGGAGCGATCAGGTCGATAACCTTGATGCCTGTCTCGAACATAGAGGCTTCGGTCGCCTGGTCCTCGAAAGATGGGGCGGGGCGGTGGATGGGGTAGAACTCTGTTGCCTCAACGGGTCCTGCCTCGTCAATCGGCTCTCCAACCACGTTGAAGATGCGGCCCAGGGTGGCCGGGCCAACCGGGACAGTGATGGGCTTGCCCGTGTCAACGGCGTCCATACCCCTGCGCAGACCATCGGTGCTGGTCATGGCGACGGCGCGCACCCAGTCGTTGCCCAGGTGTTGCTGCACTTCCATCACGATGCGCCCTGAGCCTGTCGCCCCTCCCGAAGCCAGGCTTCCTGCGACGCTGACCTCTACGGCGTTATATATTTGCGGCAACTGGTCGGGCGGGAACTCGATATCTACCACCGGACCTGTTATCTGCACTATCTTCCCTGTTGATGGCATCTGAATACTCCTCTGGTTACCGACGAAAGTCGAAGGACGAAGGATGAAATAGCCTAACGTTCGTGTTTCGGCATATTACCCGGTCAGAGCCGCCGCACCGGACGACACTTCTATGATCTCTCTTGTGATATTTGCTTGCCGTAGCTTGTTGTACGCCAGGGTTAGCTCCGATATCATTTCTTTGGCATTCTCGGTGGCGTTGCGCATGGCTACCATCTGCGCGCTCTGGAAAGAGGCCACGTGTTCCAGATATGCTTGGTAGATCCTCACCTCGATATACCTGGGGACAAGCGCCTCCAATACGGATCGCTGGCTCGGCTCAAATATGAACTCGGTATTGCTCTCGCCGCCCGTCATAATATCGCTGTCGTCGCCTGGGAGCGATCTCTCTTCACCCGCCTCGCCCGCATCCACAGGTAGCAACCTGTAAACAGTGGGAATTTGCGTGAGCGTGTTCTTGAAGTCTGTGTATATTATGTAAACTGCATCCACGCGACCGCTAAGATATTCCTCGGTGGCAACACGCGCCACCGGATAAATATCCTTCACAAGCGGTCTATCGCCCAGCCCGAGGAATTCTGCCGTGATAGGCCTGCCGGTACGCAGCATGAAATCGCGGCCCTTCTTGCCCATAGCTATGATGCTCACGGGCACCTGGGCCTCGGTATTGATGAAGCGCAACGCACGCCTGATCACATTGGTGTTGAGAGCGCCCGCAAGGCCACGGTCTCCAGTGATCAATATAACGCCTATGTTCTTGACGGGCCGTCCTTGCAAAAGGGGCGGTACTGCCTCGTCCTGAGTACCGGCCACCTTCGCGGCGAGGCTGTGCATTACCTCCGCGATCTTGCGAGCGTAGGGGCGCCCGGCCTGCACTGCAAGCTGGGCGCGCCTCATGCGAGAGGCGGCTACCATCTCCATTGCGCGAGTGATCTGGGACACGTTCTTTGCCGAAGTTATGCGGCGTCGGATTTCTCTTGTACTTGGCATATCTTTATTTCGGATTTTGGATTCGAGATTTCGGATTTGGTCGGGCTAAAGCTGCAATCCGAGATCCAAATTCTAGAAGCTGACTGTTCGCTTGAACTCGCCGATGGCTTTCTTGAGCGCCTCGATAGTTTCGTCGCTCAGGCGCTTTTCCTTCGTGATAGTGTCAAGTATCTCGGCGTGGGCCGTCTTCATGAAATCGTGGAACTGGGCCTCCCACGAGCGTACATTCTCTATTTTGGTGTCGTCAAGAAGGCCGTTGGTCACAGCGTAGATGATCGCAACCTGTTGTGCAACAGGCAGCGGATTGTACTGGACCTGCTTCAGCACTTCCTGGATTCGGAGGCCCCTATCAAGCTGTGCCCTGGTGGCTTTGTCGAGGTCTGACCCGAACTGTGCGAACGCCGCCAGGTCGCGGAACTGCGCCATGTCGAGCTTGAGGCGGCCTGCTACCTGCCGGTAGGCTCTGATCTGCGCGTCGCCACCCACGCGGCTAACCGAAATACCGACGTTGATGGCGGGCCTGATGCCTGCATAGAAGAGATCAGGCTCAAGGAATATCTGTCCATCTGTGATTGAGATCACGTTGGTTGGGATATAAGCCGACACGTCGTTGGCCTGTGTCTCAATTATGGGAAGAGCCGTCAGCGAGCCGCCGCCGTATTTCTCGCCCATGCGGGCAGCCCTCTCCAGGAGGCGCGAGTGGAGATAGAACACGTCGCCGGGATATGCCTCGCGTCCGGGGGGACGCCGCAGCAGCAGCGACATCTGGCGGTATGCCCACGCGTGCTTGCTGAGGTCATCGTAAACGATGAGCGCATCTCTACCCTGCTCCATAAACTCCTCGCCCATCGCGCAGCCAGCGAAAGGAGCCAGGTACTGGAGGGGCGCAGGTTCGGCTGCCGAGGCGGCCACCACGATGGTGTGGTCCATTGCACCGTACCGCTCGAGGGTCGCCACAGTCTGTGCAATCGCCGACGACTTCTGGCCGATGGCGACATAAATGCACAGCATGTCCTGGCCCTTCTGGTTGATGATAGTATCGAGGGCGATGGCGCTCTTGCCCGTCTGGCGGTCGCCTATGATCAACTCGCGCTGCCCGCGCCCGATAGGGGTCATGGCGTCGATAGCCTTGATACCCGTCTGCACGGGGGTGTCCACGTTCTGGCGATACACCACACCCGGAGCGATACGCTCGACCGGGCGCGTCTTGATGTCGCCAGGCAGGTCGCCCTTGCCGTCTATTGGCTGGCCAAGGGCGTTCACCACCCGGCCTAGAAGAGCGTCACCAACGGGCACCTCTACGATGCGCCCGGTAGTTCTGACCGTGTCGCCTTCTTCGATGTCGGTATAGGGGCCCAGGATAACTACGCCCACCAACTCTTCTTCGAGGTTGAGAGCCATGCCCATCACCGAGCCGCGCTCTCCGTCGGCTTCGAATTCGAACTCGACAAGCTCTGAGGACATAACGCTCGACAGACCATGGACACGGGCGATGCCGTCGCCGATCTCTACAACCGTGCCGACATTGACGGAGCGCACGGGCTGGCCGAAGCTTTCTATTTCTTTCTGTATGATTGAGCTGATTTCTTCTGCTCTAAGTGCCATGTTTCCCTCCAACCGGGACGATGGACGGGGGACGAAAGACGAAGGTGCTTACTTTCATCTTTCGACGTTCGCCGCTCGCCACTCCTTAAGTCAGTCTTTCAGCCAGTTCCGCCAGGCGCGTAGCGACGCTCGCATCTATCAATTCGTCACCGATGCGCGTGATTATTCCACCGAGGATGCGGGGATCGGTATTGGTGCGCAGTTGCACGGTCTTGCCGGTGATCCGGGCCAACTGTTCGGCCACGCGCTTCTGGTGAGCGGGGTCCAACGGCACAGCGCTGGTCACCTCGGCGATGATGATCCCCATCTCTTTGTTATACATCTCGCCGAAGACCTCAACGATCCTGGGGAGAAGCGACAAGCGTTGGCGCTGGGCCAGCAAGCGCAACAGGTTGGCGGCCAAGGGGCTTACCTTCTTGGTGGCGATTACATCGTCGATGATCTTGGACCGGGCGGTATCGGTCATCTTGGGGTCTTCGAGGGCATCGACGGTCAATTCGCTTCCGAACAAGGAGTTGAGCGTGGCAAGGTCGGCCTTCCACTCGTCGAGGGTGCCTTTTTCTTTTGCCAGGTCGAATACTGCCTGCGCGTACCTGCGCGCGGCGGCTCCACGCGTTGCCATGCTATTTCCTCGCTTGCTCGGCTTCGGCCAGCGCCTCATCTACCAGCCGGTAATGGTCCTGGCTGTCCAGCGACTTGCCAACCACGCGGCTGGCGGCCATGATCGCTAACCGGGCCACTTCGTGCTGTAGTTCTTCTTTGGCGCGCTGGGTGTCGGTTTGGATCTGGGCGTGCGCATCGGCCAGCAGTTTTTCGCGCAGCTCTCGTGCCTCCGATTGGGCGGCAGAGATAGTGCGCTGGCTGATCTGGTTAGCCTGTGCAAGCATGTCACGCACCTGGCCCTGCGCCTCCGTGATGATATGCTCGGCCTTCTTGGCAGCTTCCTGATTGGCGACCTTGATGCTCTCGGCCTGCTCCATGCTCTCACGGATGCGGTTCGCCCTGTCGTCCAGCATCTTTATGATGGGCGCATAAGCGAACCGGTAGAGCAGAACGATCAGCACCAGAAAGGCCAGGCACTGCCAGATCAGGTTGCCCCATAAGATACCTAATTGCTCAAACATTGGCGTCTGTCCTTTACGCTATGTGGACGATAGACGATGACCGGTGGACGGCATAACTGCTTTCGTCTTTCGCCTTCCGTCCTTCGTCTTTCCCCTGTAAAGCACTAGCCAACGAAGATGATGACCAGGGCCACCACGAGGGCGTAAATAGCGACCGCTTCGGCGAAGCCGAGACCCAGGATCGCCATTGTACGCACAGGACCTTCAGCGTCCGGGTTGCGGCCAATGGCCTGGACCGCGCCCCATGTGCCGATGCCCAGACCGACGCCAGGGCCAATGCCACCAAGACCGATGGCAAGCCCGGCAGCGATCAACTTCATCGCGTGTACCGTGTTGTCATTGTCCGCAGTCTGCTGCAATATGCTCAAAAGAACTGGATTCACCTGTTTGTCTCCTCCTCTTCGTGGTTGCTTACGGTTGTCCACCCTTGTGGGCGGTTGCCTATTGGCTCCTTATTGAGCCGGAAAGCCGGTAGGCCTTCCAATTCTCACTGTATTGCTTCTCACCGTGCTAGACCGACGACGAAAGTTCCTGGATAGTTATTCTCCCGAGTGCCTCTATGTATCGCTCTTTGGCTCCGTGCCGGTTGGTTCTGCACCGTTTGACTTCCTGGTTGGCAGGTTTTCCTGGCCGCTTAGAATGCGGCCTATATGCTGTCCAGCTGCCTCTACAGAACCTACCGGCGCTGCATGCTCCTCATGCTCTGCGCCCGCGTGCCCGGCCACCGCCGTCGAAATGAATACCAGGGTGAGGATCGAGAAGAGCAGGGCCTGGATCAGCCCGAAGAGCAGTTCGATCCCCAGGAAGATAAAAGTGGCGAAGCCGGCGAACAGCGATCCCAACAGGGCATACATAACTGTCACCAGCACCTCACCGCCGAAGATATTGCCGAACAAACGGAAGCTAAGAGAGATTACACGCGAAATCTCGCTTATGATGTGGATCGGAGCCAGGAATATCGGAGTTGAAAGCTCCTTTATGTATCCGCCAACGCCGTGCGCCGCCACACCCGCCACCTGTACTATACCCACCGCCAGCAAAGCCATAGCCAGTGTCATATTGAGGTCGGCGTTAGGGGCACGGAAGAAAGGCACGAATTCAGTGCCCTCCGGGCAATATCCTGCCGATTCAGGCGTCGGAAGACCGCCACTTGAGGCTGCTTCCGGCGTGGCGCTCGTAGCAACGCCTTCGCCGCCCGTTCCGCCTTCGGCAGGTGTGACGACCGCAGTCTCACGCCTCGCGCAACCGCCGACTGTGCCAATCCCCGGCAAAAGGCCGGAATAATTTGCGACCAGGATGAAGATAAAGAGGGTGGCAATCAACGGGAAGATACGGCGTCCAACTCGCTTGCCCGCAGTACCTTCGGTGATGCCAAGAAGAAGCTCGACAATAGACTCGGCCAGGTTTTGCGCGCCTGAGGGCACCAGCTTCATCATGCGGGTCGCCAGGAAAAAGAATAGGGCAATCCCCGCTACGACCAGCACAGTCTGGAGCATAGAGTTGGTGACGGTTAGATTTCCCCAGGGAAAGGGAATATCAAACAGGCCTTCTGCCTTGATGCTAATCGGTGGTAGTACAGTCTGTCCCATGCTCCATCCTCAACAGATTATCGTGCTAATGGCCGTTCTCTTGGGTCCGGCCTCCACGCGGTTCGGTAAGCTCGCGGTCTGGTAGCTCCCGGTCTTGTTCTACTTTATAAGGTGCCTTCGGCTTTCCCACTCCCCTGGAAGGCGACTTGCGAGTTGGCAGAGTTGCTATCTGGTAAAACACGCCGCCGGCGGTTGCTACACCAAGAAATATGCCAACCAACAAGAGCCAGGGGGTCCACCCCAGTTGATTGTCGAGCCAGGCACCACCGCCGATGAAGACCACCATCGGGCAGGCGATGGAAAAACCGAGTTGGGCCACGAGCGCCAGCACGGTCGTCCACGAGCCTGCATCGTTCCTCTGCTCACCACCGGTGCCGCTCTCACCACTTGCCATCCAGTGCCCACCTTCTCAGATACTCTAACGATACGATTTCCGGGCAAGACGGCGCATTATATCATACGGGTTTGCGAGCGGCAAGGCTGCTCTCTGCATCCATTTTGCCCAGATTATATCAGGTAACTCAGACTTTGTCAACTTTTTCACAAACTTTTGCGGTACGAAAAGAGGACGCATAACTGCGCCCTCTTTTCGCTCGACTATCGCGGCGTTCAAGGTGTCGCCGAAGGTTCCGGTGTGTCAGTGGCGGTAGGCTCTGCAGCGGAGGGAGGCGTGGGGGTGGGCACGCCGGGCGCCTGGTCACCGTTGGTGTCGGTAATGGGATTCGTGTCGGTAACAGGTGGGCTGGCCCCTGGTGTGCCTGTACCTACCGTCGGGGTTGGGTTGGCCGACGGTGGATTTGTCGGCTCAATTAAGGGTGGCGGCGTAGGCGTTGGAGCCTGGAACGTTGCGGGCGAGATCGTAGACGATAGCTTGGCTTCATTGAACCAGTCGGTGTATAGCTGCTGCTTCTGCGAATCTATTTGCGTCTGGGTCAGAGGCCGCACCTCTTTGCCGAGCACCTTGATGATATGGTAACCATATTCCGTTTGCACCGGGTCGCTGTACGTACCGACAGGGGTGCTGAAGGAGGCATCCACAAAGGGTTGGACGTAACCCGACCCCACACGCGGGAACCAGTCGTAAACACCGAGGTTGGCATTGGATGCAGTATCGGACGATTGCTCCAGAACCAGATTGCCGAAGTCCTCGCCCGCGTCCAATCTCGCCTTGATCGCCTGTGCGCCCTCCAGGGTATTCGTCAAGATATGCTGGACACGCACTTGCTCCACATCGGTGACGATCTGGGTAGCCGCCAACTTATCGGTAACTTGCTCCTGACGCAACTGTGGCTCGATGATGTAATTCATATAGTCGCTTTCGGAGAAGCCTGGGCAACCATACGGGCAGTAGGGGTTGTTGCTACTTGGGTCCGGACCTTCCTTGATCGATTGGAGGAAGTTGCCGAAACCGACCGTGGCCGTGGCCGATGCGCTCGGAACGGGAGGATATGTCTCGGTGGGCGTGGGGGTCATGGTAGGCGAGCCTGCGGTGGGCGTACTCGAAGGTGTAGCGGTCGAACTCGGAGTCTGGGTACCTGTGGCGGTAGGTGTGTAGGTGATTGAGAGGGTTGGTGTTCCTGTGGCCTCGGGCGAAGGGGTTTCGCTCGAAGATGGGGGCGTGGGCTGGGGATAGAAGTCTTGCAGTGCTCTTTGCAGAAGCTCATCCGATGTAGGATTTATCGAGAAGTCGGCAGCCGATTTCTGGCGCAACACTTCGTTATCGACCAGTTGTTGCAACACTGTGGTATCGAGCGTGCTTTCGCTGTCGACGCTCTTGAGCTGCGTCTGGTAACTGGTAATGGTGCTGGTGTCGGTTGAGGTCGATGCGCCAAGTTGCTGCTGGAAGACCTCTTGTTGGATCTGCTGGTAAAGGCTCCAGCGCCTTAGCTTGTTGTACGCGGCACGTGCGATGGTCGTACCGTTGACATTTGCGACTTCGGCGTTGGGCCTTATCACATATGTAAATACGACCGCCAAGCCGAGCACGAGTACGATCACGACCGCGAGTGATATGCCCGCGGTGTACAGGTTGCGTATTTTCTGCGCTTCCTGTGCCGCCCGCGACAACTGCCCGCGCGTCATTACAGGGGCTGTGGATTGAAGTTTCTTCTTCTTTGGCATAGTGCGTGATGCGTGATGGGTGATACACGATACATGATATGTGAGTTGATGGCTCCCGCCGTTTCACATATCACCTATCGAGGATCACAATTCACTTCTCCTTCTAGCGGGAATGTGGCCCGACGAAGGGCAGGAGGGCCATGTGGCGGGCGCGCTTGAGGGCAACGCTGAGGGCGCGTTGGTGCCGGGCACAGGTGCCGGTCTTCCGTCGCGGCTCGATCTTAGCCCGCTCGCTCAGATATCGCCTCAGGCGATTAACATCCTTATAGTCGATCTCCTGCACCTTGTCCACACAAAAGGCGCACACTTTCCTGCGAGGCACGTAGCGGTCACGATTGCGGCCACCGGGGCGCGTGCCACCACGCGGGCCGCCAGTGCGTCCGCCACCTCCACCGTAACCCCCTGGGCGGGGGCCGCGGAAGCCACCACCTTGATAGCCACCTGGCCTTTGCTCTTGCGATTGCGGCTGAGATTGTGTTTGCGCCTCGCCGCCGCCAGTATTTTCGTTATCTGCCATGTTTCTCTTACCGTCCTCTTTTTGGCTCACAAGTCCTCAGCGCATCCACGCCAGGGATGCACCTACTTATCGTTACTTGTCTCTTACAGTTGAATTACATCTACCAGCAGGCAGTCGTCGCCGGTAGTGATTGGCAACCTAGAACGGGATGTCATCCACGTCCATATCGGTGTCTTCATACCCGGACGAGGCGCTATTGCTGCCGCCTGAACTGCCGGAGCCGCTCCGCTGAGGGGCTTGCCTCTCATTGCGTGAGCCGGAGCCTTGGCCGCCGTTCTCGTCGCTGTAGCCGCCCTGCCCGCTCTGTCGCGAGTCAAGGAGTTGCATGTCTTGAGCTACAACTTCCACGATCTGGCGCTCCTGGCCGTCCTGTCCTGTCCATTTGCGGGTCTGAAGCCTGCCTTCGATGTACACCTTGCTACCTTTGTGCAGGTATTCGTTGCACGTTTCGGCGAGACGCTCCCAGGCCACCACTCGAAACCACTCAGTTTCATCTATGGTCTGGCCGTCGGGACTCTTGCGAGTCCGGCTGACCGCCACCGAAAAGGTGGTTATGGGGGTGCCCTGCGGCGTATATTTCATCTCCGGGTCGCGGCCCAGGTTGCCGATTATCATCACTTTGTTCAAGCCACGTGCCATATCTTTACTCCGTTAACAGTCTAAAAACTCAAATCTAAGGCTAATGCTCTGCAAATACATCGAAGGAGGGACTAGCATACATAGCTCGTTGGATCCAACACCATTATACGATCAGGATGTGGCGTATGACGTCGTCGGAAATTCGAAGCTGCTCTTCGAGTTCACGGGCGCGTGTGGGATCGAGCTTGATTTTCTCCACGATGTAATAGCCGTCTTCATACCGCTGAATCGGGTATGCCAGACGACGCTTGCCCCATTGGTTCCTCTCGGTAACCTCTCCGCCCAGGCCCTGGATTAAGGACTCTACTTTGTCGGTAGCGCCTGCCAGTTCCTCGTCGGCAACATTAGGGCGAATGATATACATCAATTCGTAGTCGCGCTGTGCCATGTTCACACCTCCTTCCTATGGGTTTGCGGCGCACCCTTGAAAGAGGCGGAGAGGTGTGAGTTCCCCACATGGGCGCGGCGCAGAAAGGTAGAAATTCTTCTACTCAATGCAACGACGGTGCAACCACCCGTCTTTTTGCACTATCTCGCATTATATCACATCGCGTCGGCAAGGTCAAAAATCGCCGCCGTCTCTATGTGGAAGGTCTGAGGGAACATATCTACCAACCGGGCAGAAACGAGCCGGTGGGAGCGTGCCAGCACCCTAATATCGCGGGCCAGGGTGCTTGGATCGCACGACACGTAGATTACACGCGGAACCCGGCGGCGGGCGATCTCGGCCAGCAAAGAGGGATGGCACCCTGCACGCGGCGGGTCCAGGATTATCGCGGAGGGCCTCTCATTCTCGGCAAGTCGGGGCAGCAACTCTTCGGCCCGTCCCTTGCGGAACTCGACATTATCTGCGCCCATAGTGCCTGCCGACCATTGCGCGCTCTCCACGCTGCTCCCATCCGGCTCAAACGCCAGCACGCGCTTTGCCCAGCCCGCGAATTGCAATGCAAACGTACCGACGCCCGTATGTGCATCCACCAGCAAGTCGGCGTTTGCGGGAATATGGCGAGCCACCTCATCGATCAACTGCTCCGCGAGCGCAGTATTCGTCTGGAAGAAGGCCTCCGGTCCAACCCAATAGGTGCGCCCCTTGAGCCGCTCGATCCAGGCTCCCAACGGAGGCCGTAGCGCCTCACCTATTCGCTCCTGGGAGCTTCGGAGCGATGCACCTGACAGCATATCTGCCACCGCTTCAGTTGAGGCGCTTCCGGCCCCGCGCGTTTCGCCCAGGCGATTGATCGTGCCATCGTCCATCACCTCTACCGCGAGCAGCACCGGGCGCTTCTCTCCTGTTGAGCGAGATAGCTCTCCGATGGCCTTGCGCACCGACCGCCGCGAAATGTTCATAGTACGTGCGTTACCGGGGTCGTCACCCACAGGTGATGCAACATCTCGCTCGGCTGCTGCGCGTGTTGGCCTACCCCGGCGTTCAGGCCTGGGTTGCGCCCTCCCTCCCGCCATCGAGTGAAACACCACTACGTTGTGCCCCGTTGTCTCGCTTGCGCGAGTCGTGATCTTCCACACGCGCATCACTCCCCGACTGTCAACTCGCATAATAGGAGAACCCGAGTCGGGAGACTCGGCCTCTTGCAGCAGCGAGTTCACAAAGGGCATCAAGCCGTTGATTCCTTCGTTGGAGATTGGACACGCCTCAACAGGGATCAAGCTGTGCGTCTCACGCCTGTAATAGGCGAGTGAGCGCGCCACCGGATCGAGCGCAAAGTGGGAGGTATTGCGGTAATGGAAGACAGCAGGCGAAACCAGGGGCGCCTGGAGTATCGCGTCGGGATCGGCGATACCTGCCAGCCGTACAAGTTGTGCGCGCAGAATGGCATGTTTGGCGTGCACTTGTTCTTCATAGGCCATGTGCTGCCACTGGCAGCCCCCGCATGACCCGAAATAGGGGCACAAGGCCACAACCCTTGCAGGTGATGGTTCGTGTATAGCCTGTACGACGCCGCGTAGCAGATTCTTGCTGCCCCTGGTCACAGAGACATCCACGTCCTCACCCGCGATCCCGGGCCAGGCAAACACCGCTATGCCGCTTTCAGGGTCGCGCCCTACGGCATCTCCACCGTAAGCCATATCGGCGAGTCGCAGGCGTATGGTTCTATGGTCAGGAGCAGTATTCATAAGGAAAATCAGAGGGGCGAGACTGCGCCCGCCCCTCCTTACTCACACGCGTTCATTAGCGCCTTACAGGTGGAAATATCCTTCCAGTGGCAGCACGAACAGCGCCCCACGCCCGCTACCCTGCCCTTCGACGGGCGGCGGTGGAGGGGTCGCGGACCGGCGCTGCGGCGCAGTAAGCGCCCCACTACGCACAATCGCCATCACCGGCTCGACATCCTCGTCCTCCACGCCCATCATCAACGTGGTATTCCCCTCGCGCCTGAAGCCTCCTGTAGAAGCGAGCCTGGTCGCGCGGAAGCCCGCCGCCAGCAGCGCGTCGGTAATATTGTCAGCCGCCTGGTTTGATACTATAGCCAGCACCAACTTCATGCACAGGTCCCCCGTATTGTCACACAAGATCGCGGTAAGAAGCGGTCATGCGCCCCGATTATATGTGGTGTGGCCCAACGTGTCAAATCGGGCCAAATTGGTCCGGAATCGCATTGCACTGTTAGCGGTGGTGTGGTAGGATTAACGCCACCAGTCGATCCATGCTTTACGAGCACGCCCATGCCCACTGCTACCGATAATCCGAATCGCGGCCTCGCGCCGTTGATCGATTCGCACGCCCATCTCGACTCAGATGATTACGGCGAGGACAGGGATAGCGTGATCGAGCGCGCAAGGGAATTCGGATTGGTCGCGATTGTTACGGTAGGCATCGAGCCTGGGGATTGGGAAGGCACGCTGAGGATCGCGAGCGAGCACAGGCAGGTGTACGCCGCGCTGGGCATACACCCTAACAGCGCCGATCAAACGAGCGATCTCACGTTGTCGAGACTGCGAACTCTCTGCGAGGAGCATAACGCGGTGGCTCTCGGAGAGACAGGCCTTGATTATTATCGGAACTTCGTGCCACATGACAAACAACGCGAGTCGTTCAGGGAGCATCTCGCGCTGGCACGCGAGCTTGATCTGCCCGTAATCATCCACAGCCGCGATGCAGGCGACGATGTTCTGGAGATTATTCGCAAGGATGGGCATGGCACGCGTGGCGTGATGCACTCCTTCTCTGAGGACATCGACTACGCAAGAGAGTGCATCGAACTCGGCTATATGATCTCGCTGTCGGGTCCTGTGACATTCAAGAAGGCGGTAGACAGGCATCTGGTGGCACGAGATGTGCCGCTGGACTACCTGCTTGTGGAGACGGATTGTCCTTATCTTACGCCGGAGCCGTTCAGGGGTAGGCGAAACGAACCCGCTTACGTTGCCCACACGGCCAAAGCCATCGCCGACTTGCGAGGCATCTCGCTTGAAGAATTGGCAACGGCTACAACAGAGAACACAAAGCGATTGTTCGGCATTGCCTAGCAACAGCAAATGCCGGACTACAACATTATCTGTTTGTGTTGGGGGCGTTCGGTAATTCAGACTCAGGAGTGCCGCGAAGGGGGAGGGAACATGATCAACCTCTGGCAGTTACGGGTATTCCTTGTCGTATATGAAACTGGAAGCTTTTCGGCTGCCGCAACACGTTTGCACCTCACTCAACCTGGGGTCAGCCAGCAGATCCGCGCACTCGAAAACTACCTCAACACCAAGTTGTTCGTGCGCCGTGGGCACGGAGTAGAATTGACCGCTGCAGGCGAGAGCCTGGTGGACCCGGCGCGCAGGCTCATCACCCTCTCGGAAACGACCGAACGCACTCTCATTTCCAAGCGAGGCGAGGTAAGCGGCAGAATACGGTTGGGGTGCGCACTTTCGTCAGGCAGCTATATCTTCAGCCCCTGGATATACGATTTTCGCTCAACATTCCCCGAAGTGACGGTCCAACTCGAACAGATCGAGCCTGGGCCATTGATCAGCGCCTTGAGGGCGCAGGAGCTTGACGGCGGCCTGGTACTGGGCCGCCTCAGAGGGCGCGGGCTGCTCCATCACAAACTGCTCGAAGACCCGTTGACCCTGATAGTGCCACTGAACCACGCATGGGCATTTCCAGGGCAACTACACAGGGTGGCCGGGGAACAAGCGAACGGCGGCGCGTTTCCAGGTTCAGATGGGCACATACCCAAGCAAGAGGATGATAGCTGGGTGCCCGCCGTCAAACTGAGCATGCTGAAGGAGCAGGCGCTTGTGCTCGAACACGGCATAGGCGAGAGCCACAGTGACGCACGCCGCGCCTTGAACGACGCCCTGGAGGAGCGCGGCTTCAATACGCGCGATCTGCACGTGGTGCTTGAACTTCCTAACCCGATGGCGGTGGCCTGCGCAGTGGCCGATGGCGCAGGCGTTGGATTGGTGCCCCAGTCCATCGCTCGACGCATGATCGGGCAGGTTGTCCCAGTCAAGATCGAGGGTTTCAACCTGAGCCAGCACGTTTACCTGATCCACGACCGCAAAGCGCTCCACACCCCGGCGGTGGGAGCCTGGTGGAAGTATATCGCGACAAAGATGGGCAGCCAGAAACCTGCCGCCGACCAGGATGAAGAGAGCGAAACCGAGCAGGAAGAAAAGCGGGCTGTTGAACGACCAAAGGTAAAGAACGGAACCGGATTAGTGAGCGTGGGCAAAACACGATAGCAATGAAGGAGGCCCAGCGGCCTCCTTCACTTTTTGTGTGCACTGAAAATTACTCAAGGATCGCCACTGGACGGAAGGGCAAAATCGAACCACTCTGCGAAATGCCGGGCAAAGGCGTCCTTCACCGCGAACATCGGCTGGGCGTTGCCCAGAACCCGCGAAATTGATGACACCCCTTTGTCGGTGATGCCGCACGGCACTATGTAAGAAAAGAACTGTAAATCGGTGGTCACATTGAGCGCGATACCGTGTGTCGTTATGCCGCGCCCATCGACGCGCACCCCGATAGCGGCGATCTTCTCTTCGCCAGAGGAGCCATGCACCCACGCGCCACTGAAGCCGTCCAGTTGATGCGCCTCCACTCCAAGCTCTTCCAGCGTTCCGATCAGCACCTTTTCGAGCCTGCGAACATAGCCGGGGTAATCTATGTGCTCCCCATATTTATGCAGGTTGATGATGGGATAAGCCACCAGTTGGCCGGGGCCGTGGTAAGTCACATCGCCACCCCGGTCCACGTCAAGCACCGTGATCCCCTGTCGCTCTAGCTGATCGTCACCTATGAGGATGTGGTCTCGCCCACCGCGCCGCCCACACGTATAGGTGTTGGTGTGCTCAAGAAGCAGCAGGGTTTCGGGTATCTCGCCTGACGATACATGCTGAGCAAGGTCGTTCTGCAAGTCCCAGCATTCCCGGTATGCGATCTGCCCAAGATCAACCACTTTGAGAGGGTGCGTAGTCGATCCCACTATGTCTTGTCTCAGCTTTTCTTCTATCAAGTTGGCTTCCACGTGTTCGGTGATGATTCGCCAATGCCGGTCGCTCACTCCACTTATGCCAGTCTGTTAGCGAGCCAGAACCCTACAATACACGATTTGAGGAACAGCAGCCAGCCATAGGTGGCCCAATATACAGCGACGACACTGCCTGCATAGTTGAGTAGTGCCCCCAACCCTGTATCGATTGCTGATACCTGTAAAGCCGGCATCCGGTTCAAACCGAGATGCAGCAGACTGGCAACCAGCGCCGGTATCAGGACGGTGGCTATTCCGCTAAACACGTTTAGATTCCCGGATTTTTGCAATAGCACCAGCGCTGCCACCGTTATCGTCAGCGGGAAAGTACTGACAAATACGTCGATTATTGTCTGTAGGTCAAGCAGCGGATTGGGGCGGGTAAACCCGAGCAGCCAGGGCATGAACGCAGCGAGACCAACAAACAGCACGTCAGCGCCAAGATCGCAAACACCAAGGATCAGAGCCAGTTTGCCAACCTCGTCCATGTTGAAACCCGCTTCGGCTTCCTTTGTCCCTACCGGATCGCTCATCCCGCCCCTCTATCAAATTACAGCAGGTTAGACGGTGGCCTTCTGGACTTGCTCGTGAGCATGATATGATGAACGCACCAGCGGCCCGCTCTCAACATGTTTGAAGCCGAGGCCCTGCGCGATCTCCTTCAATTCTCGGAACTCGGCAGGCGTGTAATATTTCATGACGGGCAGGTGGCGGAACGAGGGGCGGAGATACTGTCCTATCGTGACTATGTCCACGCTGTGGGCGCGCAAATCGTGAAGGACCTCCACAACCTCGTCCCACTCCTCACCAAGTCCAACCATCAGACCTGATTTGGTAAGGATCTTGCCCGAAGGGTCCATGTCGCGGGCCTTTTGAAGGAGTTCGAGCGATCGCTCGTACTTGGCCTGCGGTCGCACGATGTAGTACAGGCGCGGTACGGACTCGATATTATGATTGAGGATCTCAGGCCTGGCGTCCATTACACGCTTCAACGCCCACCAGACGCCTTTGAAATCGGGGATCAGCACTTCGATCCCACAATCGGGCACGTACTCGTGGGACTTGCGTATCAGCTCAGCAAATATGGATGCCCCGCCGTCCGCAAGTTCGTCGCGGTTCACAGATGTGATGACGCAATGCTTCAATTGCAATGACTCGATTGCCCTTGCCACGCGCTCCGGCTCTCCTTTATCTACAGCAGACGGTCTGCCCGTCTTGATAGCGCAAAAACCGCAAGATCTGGTGCACGTGTCGCCGAGGATTAGGAAAGTGGCGGTGCGATGCTCCCAGCACTCAGAGATGTTGGGACAGTGCGCCTCTTCGCAAACAGTATGCAGCCCGTTGCCGCGCATTAACCCTTTGAGGTCGAGATAATTTTCGCCCTGCTGCCATTTTACCGTGAGCCAGGGGGGTTTGCGCTCTAACGGTACAGGAGTGGGGTTTACGGGGCGTGCAGGGCCGCCTGGACGGCTGTACGGCCTCAATTCGAGCGGGGCAGAGGTTGAAGTAGTAGCTTGATCTGACATTTTATGTTCTCCGATTCTTTATGTGCAATTCACGCTCTTTTGTCGCCATCTCTATACAACCATTATAACAACAATGTGAAGGGGCACGGCGCGCCGTGCCCCTTGCTTTATTCTTTCCGGCGCTGAGTAAGTACCTACAGGGATATAGTGGAAGCGTTCATCCCTTCAAGGTTCTGTTTCAGCACTCGCAGGAAGCGCGCTCCCACCGCACCATCCAGGATCCTGTGGTCAAGAGCGATAGTGGAGAACATCATGCTCCTGATAGCGATGGCATCATCGATCACCACGGGGCGTTTTACGATAGCCTCCATAGTAATCAGGCACGCCTGCGGCTGGTTGATGATCGAGTGGGTCATCACCACCCCGAGCGAGCCTGTGTTATTGACTGTGATGGTGCCGCCCTCGATCTCAGGGAGGGTGAGCTTACCGGCGCGGGCCTTCTCAGCCAGTTCGTATAGTTTGCGGGCAATCCCGGTCACGCTCAAGTTATCCGCGCCCTGGATCACAGGCACAATCAATCCCTGGTCGCCAAGTTCAATAGGCACGCCCACATTGATATTGCGCTTGAGTATCACGCCCTGCTCGTCGTTCCACACCGAGTTGACCTGTGGCACCTGCCTGATGGAGTCGACCACAGCCTTGATGAAGAACGAGTAGTAAGTGACGGGGATGCCCTCTCTCTGCTCGAAATCGGCTTTGATGCTGTCGCGGTACTTGACCACGCTCGTCATATCGATCTCGATGGTGGTCCAGGCGTGCGGTGAAGTATGCACGCTCTCCACCATGTGCCTCGCGATTGCCCGCCTCATCGGAGTCAGGCCCATCGCGACATCGCCCATCATAGGCGCAGGCATGGCACCAGTTGGAGCGGGAGCGGCTGGAGCGGGAGCGGCTGGAGCAGCGGGAGTTGGCAAAGGCGAGGGTGCGGGTGCGACGGGTGCAAGTGCAGCCGCCGGAGCAGGTGCGGGAGCCGCGCCGCGCTGGGCCACGTACTGGAGAATGTCTTCTTTGGTCACGCGGCCACCAAGCCCTGTGCCTGGAACCTGACGCAGATCAACCCCGTGCTCTTCGGCCAACCGCCTCACCGCCGGAGTGGAGCGCCTTCGCAGTATCGCCTCTTCGCTCTCAACGCCACCTGCGGGAGCGGGAGCAGAGCCGCCCGCATACATCTCAGCAGGCGCAGCAGGCATAGCAGCGGCCACCGAAGCGCCCATATCGGCGGGCATGGCGGGCTGGGGCTGGTATTGAGGCTGGGAGCGCCCGTTGTCGGTCGCCTGTGGCGCAGGAGCGGCGGGTGGTGCAGGTGGAGCGGGGGCAGGTGCAGGAGCTTCTGCGACCGGCGCGGGGGCGGCGGTCTGTGCCGCCGATGGCTGCGGGGCCGGCGCGCTCACGGCGTCGCCGCCTTCATCGATTGAAAGTATCTCGGTGCCGACGGGCACGGTCGCGCCTTCCTCTATCTTGAGTTCCTTTATCACGCCGGCCACGGGCGAGGGAATCTCGGCGTTTACCTTGTCGGTAATGACTTCGGCAAGCGACTCGTACTTTTCGACGGTGTCGCCCGGCTGCTTCAGCCATTTGCCAATGGTCCCTTCGGTGACGCTCTCGCCCAGTTGGGGCATTGTAACCGGGGTTACGGGCATTCTATTTCCTCCAAGTCATATATTGAAAATATGTTGTACAAGCCTGAAAGCATCAAGTTCAAAGCCACCGGTCGACGTTGAGCGCTGAGCCTGGAACTAACTAATAAGCCGCCAACTGCCTCATCGCATTGGCAATTTTCTCGGGATTGGGCATGAAATAGTGTTCCTGGTTGTGGTTATACGGCATGGCCGGTATGTCGGGTCCAGCCACACGCATGATCGGCCCGTCCAGGTAGGCAAACGCAGCCTCCGAGATCGAAGCGCTGATTTCGGCGCCCCAACCACCGCTGTAGGTGTCCTCGTATACGACGAGGGCCTTACCCGTCTTCTTGACCGAATTGACGATCGTCTCGCGGTCCAACGGGCTGATCGTGCGTACATCCACTACTTCCACGCTCACGCCCTCACCCTGAAGAGTCTCGGCGGCGGTGAGGCAGTGGTGGAGCATCATTCCATACGCGACTGCCGTCATATCCGTTCCTTCGCGTGCGATGGCGGCCTTTCCCAGCGGTACTGTGTAGTCCTCGTCGGGCACCTCGCCCTTGATCAGCCGGTAAGCGCCCTTGTGCTCAAGAAATATCACCGGATCGGGGTCGCGGATCGCGGCTTTGAGCAATCCCTTCGCATCGTAAGGGTTGGAAGGGATGACCACGATCAATCCTGGTATATGCCCGTACAGCGCTTCCACGCTCTGCGAGTGATAGAGCGCGCCGTGGATACCACCCCCATATGGCATACGTATAACCATGGGCACATTGAACGCATTATTCGAG
Organism: uncultured Chloroflexia bacterium; assembly: GCA_963797095.1. Taxonomy (GTDB): domain Bacteria; phylum Chloroflexota; class Chloroflexia; order QHBQ01; family JADMIH01; genus JADMIH01. The sequence goes on from CAWCNY010000005.1 coordinate 137,865, forward strand.
CGAAAGCGAATCTTGGCCGCTTCGTTCATGATCTGGTCCATAGCAGGGTGGCTGAAGTCGGCGAATTGCATCTCGGCCACGGGCCTCATCCCATTTACCGCCGCGCCGATAGCCGCACCGGCGATCACCGACTCGGCGAGTGGGGTATCCAGCACGCGCAATGTCCCGAACTGCTTGGAGAACCCATCGGTCACGCCGAACACACCGCCGCGAGGGCCAACGTCCTCGCCCATCACAAAGACGCGCTCATCGCGCTCCATCTCCTCGCGCAATCCGTCTCGGATCGCTTCAATCATGGTCTTTACCGCCATTTCGCGCGCTCCTCTGGCGTGGCATAAACATGCAGGGTCGATTCTTCTTCCACCGGGTCGGGCTGTAGCTCGGTCCAGTCGGTGGCGTCATTCACCTCGCGGTCTATGCGCTTCTTGATCTCGTTCAATTCCTCTTCGGTAGCGATCCCGTTATCGAGCAAGTACTGCCTGAACTTGGGCATTGGCTCCTTAGCGCGCCACTCCTCCACCTCTTCGCGCTGGCGGTAGGTGCGGTCGTTGTCGTCGGATGAGTGGGCGGTCAGGCGATAAGTCTTGGCCTCTACAAGCGATGGCCCATCGCCCCTGCGCGCTCGGTCGGCGGCTTCCTTCATTACCTCGTAAACCGCAAGCACATCGGTCCCATCGACCTCAACACCGGGCATCCCATAGCCAACACCTCGCGCGGCCACGCTACCCCCGGCTACCTGCTGAGGCACAGGCACCGAGATAGCATACTGGTTGTTCTGGCATAGGAAAACAATGGGCAGGTCATGAATACCCGCGAAATTGAGCGACTCGTGCCAGTCGCCCTTGCTGGTACCACCTTCCCCGACCGATACTACAGTCACCTCGCCCGAATTGCGCATCTTGGAGGCAAGAGCTACCCCAACCGCATGACAATTCTGAGTAGCCACCGGCGACGAACCGGTGACGACCTTATGTTTGGCATACCCGTAATGGCCAGGCATCTGGCGACCACCGCTGCTGGGGTCGTCCTTCTTGGCGAAGTGTTGCAACATTATCTCGCGAGGCGTAACGCCAAGCGTCACGATCATCCCCAGGTCGCGGTAATAAGGAAGGAACCAATCTTTGTCCCGTTCAAGGGCGAATACAGTGCCTACCTGGATTGCCTCGTGCCCCTGGCAGGAGATTACGAACGGAGCTTTGCCTTGCCTGTTCAACAGCCACATACGCTCGTCCAATGAACGCGCCAGTAGCATGTAGTACCACATGTCAAGCAATATCTCTTTGTCGAGGCCAAGGGCTTCATGCTTCGGCATCGATTTTGTCTCAGAGGCTCGTTTGCGGCTGCTCGATCCCACCTTGGTGCCGGTGGTTGCCATATGTTACCTCCTCGTAACTTATTAAGCAGAAATGGAAGTGGGCGGCGGCAGCACATGATCATATCGCCGCCGTCTTTTGCATAATGCGCTTCTTCGCCTTGTTATGCAGTCCTCCTCTGAAAGGACATTGAACATCTTATCATAAGGGGTATGGCTTGTCAAAGCGATCGCCGCCACGCAGGAACAGGGCTGAAGCAAAGTCGGTATCGGACACACCAAGTTTGGATGTGTCATTCTTCACTTCGTTCAGAATGACAAGGGCCTAGATGGGCGGCCTTTCCCACCCTCTTATCTGACTTTGCTTCAGCCCTGTATGCGGAAATGGGTCTTTAGCCGCCTGGAAGAGGTACGGGCCGAGGACCCCTAATGGGGATGTCCAAAGACACTTGCCCTAAAATGAGAGCTTTCTGAAATAGAGGTAATCGGGCCCTCAATGATGGGCTTCAACGAGGACCTTTGCGATCTGGGCCCTGGTCGCGGATGCATCCGGCAGGAAGCACCCATTAGCATAGCCATTGAAAGTACCGTGCTGAATTGCGACCTGAACATAAATCCACGCCCAGTGATTGGCAGGCACATCGCACAGAGCGATCGACGGTTGCCCCTGGAGAGAAATAGGCCAGCCGCGAGAGCGCACGAGCATCTTGGCTACCTGTGCGCGGGTCACGTAGCTATCGGGCTTGAATGTCTTGTTGGGGTAGCCGGAGAGAATGTTGTGGGCATAAGCCGTTTCAACATAAGAATAGAAGATGTTGGAGCGTTCGACATCAGTGAAGCTTGGCTCCGAAGGGTTGACCAGGGGCCAGTCTTCCGAGAGAACGATCATCTTTGCCAGTTGGGCGCGAGTAGTCGGATCGTCGGGGCGGAATTTGCCATTGGAGTGACCCGAAACTATACCCTCACAGGCAAGCTCCATGATATAGCGATAAGCCCAGTAGTTGGGGGTAACATCAGGAAAACTCAGGTCGCAAGTAACGAGCGTAGCGGTGGGAGACGGTGTCACGCCCTGAGTCGGAGGAAGCGGGGTGGGGATCACTCCTCCAGGGGGAGGGGTAAGCCCTTGATCGATGGCGATCAGCAGCAGATCGCGTCCAACCGTGTTCGAATCAAGGGAGCTAATCGGATCGCTTGTGCCGTGCAATGAAACACCGAATATCCAATTATCGGCCAACCAACGCAGCCGGCGCTCGATGATGGACCCATCAGGTGCCGTGATAGTCGCTGAGTAAGCGGGATATGTGTAAAAGGTGGTCGGTTGCACGGCGAAGCCTGATAGCCTGGCGTCCTCCTGTTCGGCGGAGAATGCGGCTTCGGCGCTGGGCCCGTAGGAGAATGGCCTGATCGCGGCCTGCGCCCAATCACGTTCGGAGAGGTTCAGCTGCACCAGGTACATGCCTGTGCCGTCGACTATGACCGTAGCGGGCCAGCCAAGCTGATCTGCAAGCTCCAGAAGAGCCTGTTCCTCCCACCTGGCGGTCACCGTTGGCGAGAAGACGGCTGTAGCTTCAACCGCCGCCACTGTCGGGCTGTATGTAGCTACGGGCGTTTCGCCGTTCTCCGGGGTCTGAACTACCCCGTAGCCACCCACTTCATTGCCCGCAAAGGCGATGCCTGATGATGTGGATGTAATTGCGATAATGAGCAGGAACACAAAACCGGCAAGCGCTATTGCCAGCCCGGTGCCTCGCCAACCAGAGCGTTGGCGGCTTGCTGCCCGCTTTGTAATTACTGCCTTTGTGTTCTCTCTTTGCGCCAACTCGTTTTTCCGTTCTAAAGTTTCGTCTCCAGCCGCTCCAGCAAATGCTTGCGAAGAAGATTCAGAGCAGCGAGACTCACCAATCGCGTGATTTCACTCCCGGCGGTCTGCCAGGACTGCCTGATCTTCCAGACCGAGACCTTGCCCTTCCATTGTACAGCAACCAGGCAAATATCGGCGTCAAACTTGACCGTGTGTCCATCGTCCCCGACAGTTTCCTGGGCAACCTGGACAGCAAGAGCGAGCGCCGCACCGCTTTCGATCAGCAGGGACCGTGCCGCCAATTCGAGGTCGTCACGGCTGGCGTGCTGCTCCAGTGGTCTGGCAACAGCGGAAGCCAATTTGCCGCTTGCCGAAAGGAGGGGTGCCAGCGCACCGATAGCGCCGTTCCCTGATTCCAGCACTGCTACCTCGACATTAGCTGCGTTGAGCAGGTCACCTACAACACCGGCGGGTGTTTCGTTATCGACACCGTAGATGGCTGTGCCCAGGCGCTCGCGCACCCTGACTTCCAATTGCGCGATCATGGCGTTGGCGGCTCTGAGGTCACTGGCCTTAGCAGAGATACGCAGGTGAATGCCATCCGGTTTCGCATAAGGGGCAAGGGTCGGATTGGACCCGGTCATCAGGTCGGCTACAACTTCTTCGACCGCCGATTCGCCCATCCCCATGACCTTCAGTGTCCGGGACACAATTACCGTGCCCGTGATACCGGCCAGCTTCGGCTCTACTTCCTGCTCCCACATGCGCTTCATCTCAAACGGAACGCCCGGCATAGACACGATTGAGCGCGAGCCATGAGAAACTTCACCACGCACCCACCAGCCTGGGGCCGTCCCCAAGGGGTTCGGAATGATGCTGGCAGATGGGATGGTGGTTGCCTGTTTCAAATTTCGTTCCGGCATTCGCCCGCCCCGGCGAGAGAAGAAGGACCTGAGCGCTTCCTCAAGTTCAGGGACTACCACAGGTGGTTCACCAACGAGAGCCGCAATTGCTTCGCGGGTAAGGTCGTCCGATGTAGGGCCGAGGCCGCCGGTAGTGATCGTCAAATCGCTTCTTCCCCAGGCACGCTCCAGAACTTCGACGATGCGGCCTAGATTGTCACCCACTTGCGAAATATAGTAGCAATCAATTCCCAGCCTGGCGAGACGCTGTGCCAGGTACTGGGCGTTTGTGTCGTTGATCGTTCCGAGGAGAAGCTCAGTGCCGATCGATACAATCTCAGCTTTCATAGCGTTGAATCGCCATTTTGTGCTGCAAGTGAATTCCGCCCAGTGTATGTCGATTATAGCACAGGATCAGGTGGATCGGAATATACTTTCTTACAGAATCCCTAATGATCATAACGTAAATCGGACTAGTCAGATTTTCGTAGTTAGGTCAACTTCGGCATGGATTGGCTGCCTGAGTCGGCTGTGGACATGCGCAGCTCAACGCCGGCCACCGTTTCATAAAGGCGTGCTACCGCCGAATAATCCATGCGCCCGTAGCCCTCGGCCTGGGCGAGGCGATAAAGCTGCTTAGCAACCGCCCCGCCGAAGGTCGGCAGGCCAATATCGTCAGCCCAACGGAGAGCCGCGTTGAGGTCCTTCATCAGAAGATCGAGCGCGAAGCCGCCCGACAGGTCCCCTGTGAAGAGGGTCTTCGACATCCAGTTTTCCATCAGGTAGTTGGAGCCGCTTGCAGTGCCGATCACCTCGGTCAAGACCTCAAGAGGCACGCCTCCCTTCACACCGAGGGTAAGCGCCTCAGCATTCGCAACCATGATAATTGAGATCATGAGCTGGTTCACCAGCTTGACCGCTTGCCCTGCGCCGGGTCCGCCAACGTGGATTACGTGCTTGCCGAGATCGTTCAGGACAGGTTGCGCTCGCTCGAACGCCTCCTTATCGCCTCCAACCATGATGGTGAGGGTACCATCGGCGGCACGCACCGGCCCACCGCTCACGGGGGCATCGAGGGCGGCGATACCCAACTCGCTAAGCCTGGCATGATGCTCGCGCGCTGCGGTGGGGTTTATTGTGCTCATGTCTATATATAGCGGCCTGAGGTCGCGTCCCTCCTGCCTACCTGCCAGCAATCCTTCCTCTCCAAACAGCACCTGCTGGACCTGGGGGACATCCGGTACGCTTGTGATAACGACCTCGCACTCAGGCAGGAGGTCGGCGGCGCGGGTGCGGACTTCAGCGCCACGGGCGCTAAGTGCCTGGGCAGGGTCCAGGTTCCGGTGTGGCACGACTACCAGTTTGTGTTGCGCGTCCAACAACCTCATGCCGATTGGCAGCCCCATCGAGCCCAGACCTACCAATCCAACTCTCATGGTCATCTTATTCTTGCTCCTTTACTTGTGTTCTCAATGGGCGTATCAGGGTGCGGGCAACGGCAATTCGGTTGCCAGGCCGGGGAGAGGCTGGACCGGTTGTGGGAGCGGCGTCTCGGTATCGGTCGGGAAGACAACCAATACCGGTGTGTCAGAAGGGGTGACAAAGTCAGCCGGAGTTTCGCTGGTCAGCACGGTTGGTGTAGGCGTCATTGTGCTGGATGGCCCAGGCGTGACTGTCGACAGAACCGGCAGTGGAGTGGAGGTGCTGAACGGAGTTGGCGTAGGGAACGGAGTCAGCGTTTCGGTGGCTGTATTGGTAGGGACTGGCGTTCCGGACGTAGGGGACGGGCTGGGCGTGGCACTTGGAGTGTGAGTAGGGCTGGGAGTTGGAGTCCTGGTAGGGCGAGGGGTTGCCTGTCCCGGTGTGAATGAATTATCTATAGTATTAGGGTCGATGGTCGCTAGGGGTGTGGGCGTGGACAAGCGTTGCTTTTCCGAGTCATTGGGGAGGAGGTCGCACGCCGCGAGAAGAAAGAGCAGACCGATCGCAAAAAGGGTGATAGCCGCACTCGCGATATATCGGGCACCGCCGCGAGTTGCGGCATAGTTGGCATCGCTCGGCATATTATAGATTATATCACAATAGATAGCTTCTTCAGGGGGCACCACCAGCCGAATCGGCCTCATAGACTTCGACCTTACTGAAGATTGCCTGGCTCGATGGGCCTGTCCAGAGCTTTGCAACCAACCGATCGGTGCCGGAAGGGCAAATCACCGCAGCCCGGCCTTGCACGCCCGGTTGGTCCCCCGATCTTTTCATGAGGACGGCATTGGTTGTCATGCGCGGTTGGTCCTGCGAGCCGGTGCAAGAGAGGCTACCCGCAACCTGGGTGCTGTCCGCCTCATCTACGTCAAATTCCAATAAGTAGAGAGTATCAGGCCGGGCTGGCGGGGATGTAACCGCTTGCGTGCCGCCTGGCAGGGTCAGGAAAGAATTCGTATTCTGAGAGTCTTCGGGCCTGGATGGAAGGAGCGACCAATCTGTGATTGGCAATGAAACATGGGACCGTGTGATAGGCTCATTGATCTTCACATAGAGGTCAAGGTAAAGAGGGTTGAAGTAATATTTGTGCATGATACGCTCGTAGCCGAGCGCTTCCAGTTGCTGATGGTAGACCGCGAATTTCGGTAAGTCGTGGTAGGGGAACCACACCGCGCTTGCCGTCGCGCTCGCGGGGGTATCTACCACGAGTCCGTTCAGCGCGCCAGGTTGGTAGGCATCTATTATGGTGCTGTCAACGGGGCGCACTATCAACACCTGGCTGTTGAGGGAGTCGACCGCGGCGACATCGTTGGACATGGTCTCCCAGTCCTGCTTGAACGCATCGCTGTACATCAGGCCAACGGATGATAGAGAAAACAGCACCATGACAGCGCAGCCGAGCGCAGCCAATGTGCCTACCCACCGAGACGATTTTCCGATCCAGACTATCGTGGCCCCCGCGATAATCACCCAACCCAGCAGGGCGTAAATGGTGGTACGTGACGCCAGTCCTGGGCTAACCAGACTGAGCACAACAGCCGCTAGCACCGTGCCTGCCCACAGCACTAACGCCGAGATTAAAGCCGTCACCGAACTTTTCAAAAGTGCCATGACCCCCACTACCAGGATCACGAGCGCCGAAGCCCCCGCCAACCAGTAGAGGAGTGGCTGCATCTCCCAGGGGAGCGCCGATTGAGAGAGATAAAATCCCCTGTTGGCGACCCCCGCGATTTCGAGTAGTTGTGTGCCCACCTTTTCGTACGCTATGCCCAGATACGTTACTCTGAAAGGGTCTGCATCCTCGACCGCCGTGAACCACTGAGGTATCCAGGGCAGATAAGCTAGCACTGCCAGCGCAAGCGAAGTGAAGAGCGGAATAAAGTCGCGGCGATGCTTCCTTAGCAAGAGCACAAACAACACGGCCTGGGGAAGCAGCGCATAAAACGAGCTGTAGCTGAAGTACATTGCCAGCAGGGTTGCAAAACCATAGAGGACTGCCCAACCTCGGCGCGGAGAGTTAAGATACTCGATAAGCGCCCAATACGAAACAGCTACAAATAGCATGGAAGGCACATACATGCGTGCCTCTTGCGAGTACCAGATGTGCAAAGGTGATATCGCCAGCAAGAAGGTTGCAACCAGCGCGACCCATGCGCCTGCCACGCGCCTTGCCAGCAGGTAAAGGACCGGCAAGGTCAGGATGCCACACACGACACTGACCATACGGCCTGCGGTCAGTTCGGGAAATATTCTTTCGAACAGCTTGGCGGACGCAAAATAGAGGGGTGGGTGCGAGTCGTAAGCGCCGTTGAACCCAAGGACATCAGGCCACTTCATGCGTGCGAACATGATCGTGTAGCCCTCATCGATCCAAAGGCCCATCCCCGTGGAATTGTAGAGGCGCAGCACAGCGCCCAGTATGATAGCGCCCCATACCAGTACGTCCGGTGACCGGTAAATTCTTCGGGTGTCAGTCAACTGTGCTCACGCGTGAATGACGGAGGACGAAGGTTTGCCGTCCTTCGTCCTCTGCCGTTGCTCGTTCAAGACTAGTCCAGCACGGCAAGTACGTCTCGCTCCGAGAGAATGAGGTAGTCGTTGCCGTCGAGCTTGAACTCCGTCCCTGAGTACTTAGAATAGATCACCTTATTGCCGGCTTGAATCTCAAGGGGCACGCGCTCGCCGCTTTCCAGAAGCCTACCGGGGCCAACCGCTATCACCATACCCTCCTGAGGTTTCTCCTTAGCCGTATCGGGCAACACGATGCCGCTCGCTGTCATTGTTTCCTGCTCGACCGCCTGTATTACTATCCGGTCGCCTAGAGGCCTTAAATTTGACATGTGCTCCTCCATACAAGATTGCTGAACACTCTATACCGCAAACCGCTTGACAGTGCAACCCCGATCCTGAATCCACCGTTGAATTGATTTGACTCGCATGATTGCATGCTATATGATCTCGTTGTGCAGACATCGATACACTCGCAAACTCAGGAGCCACCTGGGGCCGATGCAGCCTCACCGACTACACAGGTGAAATCGCAACCTCTTCCGTTACTGCTGTTGAAGGCCATGAGGCCCAAGCAGTGGACGAAAAATGTGCTTCTGTTTGCGGCGCTCGGGTTCGCGCTGAAGTTTACCGACATCAACTCGATCTGGCGGTCTATAGCCGGGTTCGGCTTATTCTGTCTCTTTTCGAGTTGCGTATACATCATAAACGACCTGCGCGACCGCGAAAAGGATCGCCTGAACAAACGCACGGCATCGAGGCCAATTGCATCGGGCGCACTCAAGCCCTCGATAGCAACCGCGTTTGTGAGCGTGCTGCTGCCGGTGACCTTTATCCTGGGCTACTGGCTTAGCCCCTGGTTCGCCTTCATAGGCGCTATCTATATGGCAAAAGATTTCGGCTATTCTTTCGGGCTAAAGCACGTAGTTATTCTCGACGTCTTCTTGATCGCGGCGGGCTTCACCATACGTGCGGCGGCGGGAGCGGTCGTGATTGGGGCCAATATATCGGAGTGGCTGTATATTGTGACCACTCTCGGTGCTCTGTTCCTGGCTCTCAATAAGCGCAAACATGAACTGATCCTTCTGGGCGTGGACGCTGGCAGCCACCGCCGCGTGCTAGATGAGTATTCCCCGGCATTGGTCGAAGAGATGCTCGCCGTGGTCACAGCCTCGACGGTCATGGCCTACAGCCTGTATACGTTCACGGCGGAGAACCTTCCTCAACCCCTGCGCGACAACCACCTGATGATGCTGACCATCCCGTTCGTGCTGTACGGCATTTTCCGATACCTCTACCTCGTTTATCAGAAGGACGTGGGCAGCACCCCTGAGGAGGTCTTTCTGACCGACAAGCCTTTGCTCATCTGTGGTCTGCTGTACGTAGTCACCACGGCCACTCTCCTCTACATTTTCTCTCCTCTTAGCGGCTTGTTCCCCCGGTGAGATTGCCCTGAAAGGCTCAGCGGATGAGCCGGAAAAATGGTATAATTGTTCTATAGGCAAACACAGTTTGTCTTGCAACGATGCTCCAATGGAGTGAGTATGATAGCCGTGATAAGAGGAGTTAGCGCGTGAGCATCCAATCCACCGTTGAACCTGTTGCTCGTTTGATTGACGAGCTTAACAAGCTGCCCGGCATCGGCCCGAAGAGCGCGGCTCGCCTGGCATTCCACTTATTGAAAAGTCCCAAAGAGCAGACGCAAGCGCTTGCCGAAGCGATTCTCGATATGAAGGAGAGGATCGTGTTCTGCTCTGTGTGCTTCAACATTACCGAACAAGACCCCTGCCTGATCTGCCAGGATAACAGCCGCGACCGCAGCAAAATCTGCGTGGTGGAAGAGCCGTTGGACGTGATCGCAATCGAGCGCACCAATGATTACAAGGGTTTGTATCACGTCCTGCATGGGGCTCTGAACTATATGGAGGGGATCACACCACAGCAGTTGAAGATCGAGGAGTTGATCAAGCGGGCGCAAGCTGAGGAAGTTGATGAGATTATCCTGGCTACCAACGCCACCACAGAAGGCGATGCCACGGCAATGCTGATCAACCGCCAGCTTGCCAAAATGGGCGTCCGCACCACTCGCATAGCAAGGGGCCTCCCAATGGGAGGCGACCTCGAATACGCCGATGAAGTTACATTGAGCAGGGCGCTTGAGGGCCGAAGGGAGATGTGACATGGCAACTCAGTATGCTCAGCCCCAGCAGCCTCGCAGGCGCTTCACCGTCAATGAATATCATAAGGTGAGGGAGACCGGCATTTTTGGGCGCGGATGACCGCGTTGAACTGATTGATGGGGAGATCGTGGAGATGAGTCCCATAAACGTACCTCGCTCGGCTTGTGTCGACATGCTGGGAATGCATTTGAGCCGCAGGGTCCCTGAGGGAATTATCGTGATGACTCCGCATGGCGTAAACGCCAGCAGCTTCTACGGTTTTGCACCGATGCATACTCATCCATATGCCATTAAGGTTGCACTATAGGAGACACCTAAGATGCTTTTACGCTGCACAAGGGTTTCGTGCAACAACCCGCTAACATCTTGCATTATCAAAGTGCGGACTACTACCCGAAGGCAATAGTGGCGTGTAGCATTGGTTAGCTTCCACGTTACTTCAATTATGCGACAAAGGAGAGACTATGAGCAACCTTTTATCAGCCGAACCACAGCCCATAAATGGGCATGGCTTTCAAGGTTTTCTGTAAGAGTGCAAAACCCTATCTACATCGATGACATAAACGAACCGCAGCCTGACCTGACAGTCCTCAAACCCGGTAACTACACGGATATGGCGCAGCATCCCACGGCAGACGATATCTCACCTGTAATCGAAGTCGCCGATACAACACTCCAGCCGGATCGGCACGTCAAAATCCCTCGCTACGCGCAAGCAGGCATTCCAGAAGCCTGGATCGTCAACCTCTCAGGAAGAATAGTGGAAGTCTATTCGGAGCCTGTTCAGGACAAATATGCAAACATCCATCGCATGGGGCATGGGCGCTCAATCACGCCCAGACTGCTGCCCGGCGTTACAATTGCTGTTGATGACTTCCTGGGCAAACCACGATAATCCGAAGAACTGCGCATCGAAAGCTCATCAGAGAAGGACCGTCGAAAAATAGGTCTAAAGATGTAGTCGATCTTCCTTGACAAGGCGATTCGACTTCTGTATAATAACTCAGGTCGCAGAAGTGCGGACTTACAAAGAGCAGAAGGGGGCCAGCGATACAACACTGACCAGAATACGAGACCAAAAGTCGAGTAGGTGTGTTGCGTCGCCGGTGGGGAACCACCGGTTTCCTTTTGCAAAGTGGGCACATTAACAATTGAAGAGTGGTGATGAAGCGAAAACCATAGTCAGTTCTTCCAAACGAAACTTGCGGAAGTCTGTGTGACAGATTTCCACGGAAATTCTTGTTTGGAGAGTTTGATCCTGGCTCAGGACAAACGCTGGCGGCGTGCTTAACACATGCAAGTCGAACGGGTACTCTTCGGAGTGCTAGTGGCGGACGGGTGAGTAACACGTAGTTGACCTGCCCTTGTGTGGGGAATAACTCCTCGAAAGAGGTGCTAATACCGCATAAGCTCTCTTCTGTTGGGAAGAGAGGAAACCTCGGTTCATACCTGGGGCACAAGGAGGGGACTGCGGCGGATTAGCTAGTTGGTGGGGTAATGGCTCACCAAGGCGACGATCCGTAGCTGGTCTGAGAGGACGACCAGCCACACTGGGACTGAGACACGGCCCAGACTCCTACGGGAGGCAGCAGTGAGGAATATTCCACAATGGGCGAAAGCCTGATGGAGCGACGCCGCGTGAAGGATGAAGCCCTTTGGGGTGTAAACTTCTTTTTCAGGGGATGACACGCCTTCGCAAGAGGGCTAGGACAGTACCCTGAGAATAAGCCTCGGCTAACTACGTGCCAGCAGCCGCGGTAATACGTAGGAGGCGAGCGTTGTCCGGATTTACTGGGCGTAAAGCGCGCGCAGGCGGCTTGGTAAGTATGGCGTGAAATCTCTCTGCTCAACGGGGAGGGTGCGCTGTAGACTGTCAGGCTTGAGGTCGGTAGAGGGGGGTGGAATTGCTGGTGTAGCGGTGAAATGCGTAGAGATCAGCAGGAACACCCGTGGCGAAGGCGGCCCCCTGGGCCGATAATACACTCTGCTCCTTCGGGAGTGAGAGTTACCTGACGCTGAGGCGCGAAGGCTAGGGGAGCGACCCGGATTAGATACCCGGTTAGTCCTAGCAGTAAACGATGGCTACTAGGTGTGGGGGGTGTTGACCCCTCCTGTGCCGAAGCTAACGCATTAAAGTAGCCCGCCTGGGGAGTACGGTCGCAAGACTAAAACTCAAAGGAATTGACGGGGACCCGCACAAGCAGCGGAGCGTGTGGTTTAATTCGATGCAACGCGAAGAACCTTACCTGGGCTTGACATACACTCGCAACCTGGGGAAACCCGGGCCTCCTTCGGGACGGGTGTACAGATGCTGCATGGCTGTCGTCAGCTCGTGTCGTGAGATGTTGGGTTAAGTCCCGCAACGAGCGCAACCCCTGTCTGTAGTTGCATATCTACGGAGACTGCCGGTACAGAACCGGAGGAAGGTGGGGATGATGTCAAGTCAGCATGGCTCTTACGTCCAGGGCTACACACACGCTACAATGGACCGTACAATGAGATGCCACCCCGCGAGGGGGAGCGGACCTCCTAAAGCGGTCCTCAGTTCAGATTGCACTCTGCAACCCGAGTGCATGAAGTCGGAGTTGCTAGTAACCGCGTGTCAGCATAGCGCGGTGAATATGTTCCCGGGTCTTGTACACACCGCCCGTCACGTCATGGGAGCCGGTAACACCTGAAGTCTGTGAGCTAACCCCTCCTTCGTGGAGTGTGGAGGCAGCAGCCGAGGGTGGGATTGGTGACTGGGACGAAGTCGTAACAAGGTAGCCGTAGCGGAAGCTGCGGCTGGATCACCTCCTTTCTAGGGAGTTTGTTCCTCGCTTGGTGAGCTTGCTCACTCCAAGTTCGGACGATCCCAGGTCAACCGCCTATCGCAAGATAGGTGACCTACCATCAAGCAGGCGCATTGATACCCGATGCGTATTGCTTAAAGAACCGAACTCGTGGACACTTCTTCACCACTCTTCAGTTGTATAATATGCCCACTCTTGCCACGTCCTTTAAGGACGTGGCTTTTGTTTATTCAGGGTTCCAACCCGGCAAGTTCCGCCAGCTTCTCTTCGATAAGAGCCGAGTAGACCTGTTGCCCCTTGACTTGCAAGTGATACCCATCTTTGGCGAAGTAGTCACTGTGATCGACGCTCACGGCACGCCAGTCCACCATCACGGTGTTTGGGTAGCGGGCCACGCCTTCCGCAATCACAGTATTGTTTGACGTTTCCCACGATCTAGGCACTTTGACATTAACAAAGACAACCCACTTTTGGTCCGACAGGGTGCTCATCATCTGGTCGAATTGTTTGGCCGTAAAAGTGCCGTTGCTTCCCATATGGATCACAACCACATCCCCAAATTGGCCGCTATCCTTGTACGATTTCAGCAGTGCAATAGCAGCTGAGACTTGTCGGGAGACTTTGGCGTCGATCCCGATGTTAGGTATCTCCTTTGTTAGCTCTTTGGCTGAGCCGAGCATCACCGAGTCTCCGATTGCCACGATCCTTCCCAACTTCTGAATATCACCCAGGACAGGTGTGGCCGACGGCGTCGAATTGGTCGGAGTGCCGTCTGTGCTTGTTATGGTTTCGGTAGGGACAATGTCAGTCGGCGTTTCTATTCCCCATATGGGAGAAGGTGTCAGGCCTCGCTCGACAGCGGTCACCGAAGCTTCGACAGTTGGAACATCGGTGGATGGCATAGTTGTCGGCTCGACAGTTGGAACCTCAAAAACCGTTGGGGTAGCGGTCGGTTTATCGGTTGGCTCAACGGTGGAGGTCAGCGATTTAGTTGGCTCAAGCGCAGGAGTAAAAGTAGGTTCGGCGGTAGGCGTGCTCGATGCGGTCGGGGCCTCGGTTGGTAGCTCAGTCGGGGAAGGTTGTAGAGTTGGTGTGCTCACCGAGGTCGCCGGGGCCAGGGTGGAAGACAACCATAGCACCCGCGCTGTGGGCGATGGCTCTGATATGGATTGGTCGACAGTGGCGGACGCAGACGGCACATCATCGGGAGCACTTATGCTGGGGTCAATCGTGTTTATGGACTCCGTCGACAAATAATCGGGTGGTGGCGGCGGCTTGGCCGAGACGATCGCAGGGCCAACAGCCGCGAGAAGCAGCAGTACGGTTGTAGGGGCCGCAAGCCAGCGAAGATGTGGTATTGGGCTAAGCTTACCCCTCGGCGTGCGAAAATCGCGCCAGAGCCGCTGGAGAACACCATTTCTGATCGGTGTCTCAATGAAGCGATAGCTTAGCTCCGCAAGCACGATAGTAATTGCCAGGCGTAACGCCAGCAAAGGAAAGTCATCGAATTGTACATCGATCTCAGGCATCGTCAGAGCGAAGACGGGCCAATGCCATAAATAAATGCCATACGACCGCAAGCCGATCCATCGTGGCACGCTGGACCCAAGCAAGCGAGGAAGCAGCCGCGCACCTGGTAGAGCCAGAGAGGCGATCAAGAGGGCCGTGACAATTTCGAGCAAGAGGAAGCCGCCCTGGTAAAGGAAGGGGTCGGTTTCATCGGCGAAGATGAAGAACAGTCCTACCGCTCCCAGGGCCAGAGTACCTACGAGGTCACAGGCTATGCTGCTCACCCACCGTTGGCGTGATTCTGTGCCTGACGTACAACTCAAGAGAACGGCTAGCGCCACTCCAACCAACAGACCAGCCGCGCGGGTATCGGTCCCGTAGTATACCCTCGAAGGGTCAACATCGGGCGAATATAGAAGGGCCATCAAGAGTGTTGAGACAAGCGCGCCCACTGCCACAATGCAAAGGAGAAGTCGCCGCGCAACTTTCATCAAGAGCGCGAATATTAGAGGCCAAAGGACGTAGAATTGTTCTTCAACGGCGAGCGACCAGAGGTGCTGGAACAACGATGGTCGCCCCATAGTTTCAAAGTAAGATTGCCGGTTGAAGATCAGATACCAGTTGGTGATATAAGCGAAAGCAGCAGTGGCATCGCTTCGCAGTCGAGCAACCTCGTCCTGCAGGAAGAAGACCGAATAGACAAGCACAAGCGCCAGGAGAAGATAGAGGGCAGGCAGCAATCGCCGGGCGCGCCGCAGCCAAAATGCCCCGAAGTCGATCCTGTTCGTTTGGTCCCACTCGCCCAATAGGAGGGAGGTGATCAGGTAGCCGCTGATGACAAAGAAGACATCCACGCCCAGGAAGCCACCTTTAGAGAGCGGAATCTGGGCATGATAGAGCAGCACACCTGCAACCGCGACGGCCCGCAAACCATCGATGGCAGGCAAATATTGCAGACGCGAATGCCGTCGCGCCTGTTGTTCCTTATGTGCTGTGTTCTTCATAAGGTAAGGACGTTCAGACGAAGGCCAAAGTTTCAGCGCAAGAGGAAATGGGTAGTGTTCACCACGCAGGCCGTATTATAACGGACAGCGTGTGGGGTCGCAAAGGATCTTAGGTGAGCAGATCGTACCTATGGCAGGGGGTACTTATCGCCCAAGATCTCTTCGGGCGTAGCGTTCGCCAGCGTCACCGTCAGAACAGAAGGTCCACCCTCGTTGGCACGTTGGAAAACAGCCCGGATCGCGCCGAAGACCGTGTCTGGGGCGCCCGTCACGACCGTACTCAAGGGACCGACCTTAGGGTTCAGGCCGTGCAACTCAAGAGTGAGTATCGCGGCATCTACATCAGACTTGTAGGCGGGGCGGCCCAACGCATATAAACTCAGTTGGGCCGTGATTCTCTCTTTCTCTGCCACTATTTTTCCTCCTCGGTCAGGTTGTAGCGCCGGTTTCGGCCATAAATGCGTGCAAGCGTAGACCACAGCTGTGCTACGAAAGCAGAGACTGGCGATTCGGGGACGGGCAGAACCTGACGCGGACTCAAGGCAACGGGTGCCAGCGCAACGCAAAGAACATGGCAAGCGCCACCAGGAGAGCACCAATCCCGGCGAAGGCAACGCTTATCTCCATGACGTCGTGCTTCATGATCAAGTAAGTGGGCAGGTTCTGGAACACGTTCTGTAGCTCACTGGCGCTTGATGCGGCGTAGTACTTCCCATCGGTCACACTCGCGACCTGCTTCAATGTGTCCTCGTCAATGCCTCTGCGGAACCCGCCACCTCCGCCGAACTGCCCGCCACCTGGAGGTGGACCGCCCCTTCCGAATGGATCAGGGCCAAAAAACCGGCTGGACCCGTTCTCGGTGCCAAAACCGATGGTGTATATCCGAACGCCACGATCCGCGGCCTGCTGTGCAGCGTCTACGGGCAACGGACCGGTGGTAGCAACGCCGTCGGTGAGAAGTACGATGATATCGGGAGCAAAGTCCCCCTGTGGAACCGGGGTTGGGATTTCGGTCGGCGATGTAAACTCGTCCACACTGGGGGCAACGCTCGGATCGATCTCAGAAATGGCGTCCAAAGCTTTCAGGATGCCGCTACCAATTGCAGTACCACGCGCGGTGGTCAAACTCTCGACCGCTATCTCAAGTGATTCCTGATCGGACGTGGGAGGCTGGATCAACTCTGCGTAACCGGCGAAGGCCACAATCCCGATCTGAGTGTTCGGTTTCTGGCTTTCGATGAAAGATAAGGCTGCCGCCTGAGCGGCTTCGAGACGACTCGGTTGTATATCGGTCTGTCGCATGCTGCCGGACATATCCAGGGCGAGAATGATCGTAGCCTGCCCGCTCGGTACGTCCACGATCTGGACGGGACGCCCAAGCGCCACGATCAAGCTGACGAGCGAGAGGAGGAAGAGAGCAAACGGGAGATGACGCCGCAGCATCGAGTAACGGGGAATTGCTGCACGCACCAGGGACAGGCTTGAGTAGCGCAGCCCAACGTGCCTACGTCGTAGCATCCAGATATAGACTGCGATTATGAGAGGCACCAGCAACAGGAGGACCAGGAACCCCGGCCAAAGTAAGCTCATCAATTACCTCTTTGCATTCTCGGACTTCAACTTAGGATCGCCGCCAATCATAATGTCACACTCTAAAGCTGAAATCACGGCACTCGCCCCAGCCACAATAGTGACAATGCGCCGCCGATCATCAACACAAGGACTCCTGCACCTGCGAGAAGAGAAGTCACTTCTGTCTTCTGCTCCCGGATAATTACTTGCGGGTCAAGGTTATCGTAAATCGCATTCAGGTCTTGCTCGTTCTCGGCGTTGTAGTAGGTACCACCGGTCATTTGAGATATTTGCTGAAGAGTGTCCTCGTCCAAACGCGAACGAACCGAAAAGCCGTCGATATTGATCGTGGCCCCCGAAGTACTACCTACCCCCACGGTGTATACGCGGATGCCTCGGTCTGCGGCAGTCTGCGCCAGCGAGAAAGGATCGGGCGATAGATTGTTCTCTCCGTCGGTCAGAAGCACTATGACAGCGGAAGTATAGGTCCCTTTCGGCACAGGTGTCGGCGCAGGCGTGGGTACTTCCGATTGCTGGCGGGTGGACATTGTCAGGGGCGGGTTAATTGACAGGTCTATGGCCTTGAGAGACGAGTTTATACCTCTTGCCAGCGAAGTGCCGTTAGCTATGGAAAGCCTGTTGATAGCAGCCAGAACCGCACTCTGATCATTGGTGGGGGCCTGGGTCGAAAAACCCGCGTCGCTGAAGGAGACAACGCCGATCTGCACGCTGGACGGCTGGCGCTGCACGAAGTCGATGGCGGCGGCCTTGGCCGCTTCCAACCGTGTGGGCTTCAAATCGTCGGCGGCCATGCTGCCCGAAACATCGAACGCGAGGATTATCGTGCCTTCCAGCCTGGGTAGGCTGACGGTTGTTTGGGGCCGCGCCAACGCGACGATTAGAATGGCAAGAGCGATAAGAAAGACAAAGGAAGGAATGTGGCGGCGTAGCCCGGTCTTGAGTCCGGTGGTCCCCTGTACAAGCCCGTGACTCCCGTATCTCGCAACTAAGAGCCGTCGGCGCTGTTGCATCCCGATGTAGGCTGCCATGAAAGCAGGTAGCAACAGCAAGCCTATTAGCATTTCAGGCCAGATGAATGTCATGTTGTTATTTCCGGCGTTGCCGCCTCAACATCGCAAAGCGCACGATAGCGCGTACCATGTCTTCGTCGGTTGAAAGCGACAGCATATCTACTCCGGCCCGCTTGAACGATTCGGTCAAGGCGGCTTCGCGCTGCATGGCAGCTTCACGAAAGCGCCTGCGGAAACTGCGGTCGTGAGTGTCTACGTAGAGGTTCTCACCTGTCTCAGCATCCTGCATTATGATCGGGCCAATGTCGGGAAGCTGGGTCTCGCGGGGGTCCCACAGTCGAATCGCCAGGACTTCATGCCGCTTGTTGAGTAAGCTCAGGGGGCGCTCCCAGCCGGGCGCACAGATAAAATCGGAGATGACAAAGACGAGTGAGCGTCTCTTTATTAAGTCCAGGCCCGCGCCCAGCAGCGGATTCAGGTCGGTGAGCGGTGCTCTCGCCAGTTGCGGTTGGTCCAGTAGATCGTTGATAAGGTGCAGCACCTGGACCTTGCCCCCACGGGCAGGGATTGTGCGCTCGACATCGTTACCGTAGAAGATCGCCCCGACCCGGTTCCCATGGCGAGTTAGCAGGCGCGCCAGCGTTGCGACGAAGTCGATCAGTACGGAGCTTTTCAAGCTTTCGCGGCTGCCGAAGTCCATGGAAGGGCTTAGGTCAAGGAGAAACCAGGCGGTGATTTCGCGGTCTTCCGTGTACTGGCGAACATAAGGAGCGTCCATACGCGCGGTGACGTTCCAATCTATGTAGCGGACGTCATCGCCGGGTTGGTACTCGCGCAGATCGGCGAAGTCCACTCCGTAACCATAGAAGAGACTCCGATAATCGCCTTGCAGCATGCCATCCAACCGGCGGATCACCTGCCAGTCGAGGCGCTGTAAGATTCTCTCAGGCGCTGGCGCGGACTTTTGCATGCTCATGTAAAGGCACCACCGGAATAGGCACGCGCTCCAGAATTCTCTTAAGGAGATCGTCGCTGGTCACATTGTCAGATAGCGCCTCGTAGGATAAGACGAGGCGGTGGCGGAGGACATCCAGCACCATGTCGAGAACATCCTGGGGCAGCGTGTACATTCGGCCACGAACGAAGGCAAGGGCTCGCGCCGCTCGGATCAGATTGATCGAGGCACGTGGGCTGGCACCGAACACTATATATGGCTGTAACTCCTTCAAGCCGACCGCCTGCGGTGCCCTGGTCGCCGCGACAACACGAATCGCGTACTGGATGAGAGCCGGGTCCACGTACACCTGGTCTGCAACGTTCTGGAGGTCCAGGAGTTGATCGGTGTTCAACACTTTTTGTACATCTTGAAGCACGCCGATCATGCGCTCAACGATGACAAACTCTTCGGCATGGCTTGGGTAGCCCACGAGCACCTTGAGCATGAAGCGATCGACCTGGGCCTCCGGCAGGGGATATGTGCCCTCGGTCTCGATGGGGTTCTGCGTTGCCAGCACGAGGAAGGGATTCGGTACTTTGAAGGTTTGGGAGCCAATAGTCACCTGCCGCTCCTGCATCACTTCGAGCAGTGCGCTCTGTACTTTAGCGGGGGCGCGGTTGATCTCGTCCGCCAGCAGAAGGTTTGTGAATACCGGACCGAGGGACGTGCTGAAGTCGCCCGTTTTCTGGTTATAGATGCGTGTGCCGACGAGGTCTGCTGGCACAAGGTCGGGCGTGAACTGGATGCGCTTAAACTCGCCTCCAATTGATTCGGCCAGGGTCTTGATCGCCATCGTCTTAGCCAGGCCGGGCACGCCTTCAACGAGCATGTGGCCATGAGCGAGGAGAGCGACGATCATGCGTTCCAGGAGGTGATCCTGGCCGACGATAATCTTCTTCACTTCATAGAGTACACGCTCCATTGGGAGCGCGTGGTCGGGTTTCTTAGTTTGCTCCATAGTCAATCTCCTTTTGGGGTGACAATTGGCCGGTATAGTGTGTATTGCCGTGAGGTGGGTTGCGTCTAGTATCGCGGCTCGCCAGCGGCGGTGGCTGCCGTGGTGATGGGAACCGCAAAACCGACGCCAACGAAGAAATTCTGCTCTGTGGGGTTCACAAGCCCGGTGATGATGCCTATCACCTCGCCGTTTCGATTCAGCAGCGGACCACCGGAATTACCCGGATTCACGGCGGCATCAATTTGAATCAGGTCTTTCAACGTGTAACTGCTGTCGACAGGTTGGAAGGTGCGGTTAAAGCCGGAGATCACCCCCGCGCTCATCGAGCCGTATAGACCGAAGGGATTACCCACGGCAAACGCCTCGTCGCCGACACGCATTGCGTTTGGATTCCCAAGTACGGCGGGCACAATTTGCTCCGGAGGTTGGATGGCTTGAAGGACGGCGATGTCGTTTTCGGGCTGAGTATCCGTCACCTGGGCGATCGATTGGGTGCCATCCGCGAATGTCACCTGTATATTGTTGGTCTGAGTGACCACATGCAGGGCCGTGAGGATATCGCCCTGGGCATCGACTACGACGCCGCTTCCAAGATGATATTCGGCTTCGCCGTTTGAATTGGCATCAGACATCTGTGCCTGCACGAGCACAAGGGATGGCTGGATGACCTGATACACTTGCTCAGAGAAGGCGGGCGGAGGTGTCGCTGACGCGAAAGCCTGGGCGATTGAGTCGTTTACCTCCTGGGTTGTTATCTGATGTGCGGGAGGATTGAAAGCTTGATAAGCGAGAATCGCCAGGAACGCGGCCACGATACCTGCAACGAAAAGTAGAACACGAAATGCCGGGCCGCGCCATTGACGCAAGCGTGCCAGCCATTGCTCCTGCCAGGTAGGAGCAGGCTCAGTTGTGGCCGGTTCCCCATCCTCGGAGTAATTCAGTCCGAAGAAATCATCCTGTCTTATTGGAGAAGAACCGACGTCAGTTACCATGTGAAGCAACTTTCCATAGGAGTATGTTCATGTATGTCGAATCCTTCCGGGGAGTTCAGGGAGTTGGGAGGTGGCCCACCTGAATTCAGTCTACCCGAAGAAGGTTAAAAGAGATGAGGGGTAAAATGAAGTTTCTATTAAGAAGGTAGGGAAGGGACCTGATCGCTTGGAATGGCCGTCGGTAATACTCAATTTACCAGTTAGCGCTGTTTCTTGCAATAAGATCGCGCACACAAGATCAAAAAGAATGGACCGCCACAGGTCCATTCTTTTTGAATTGCAATTGAGTTGTTGGCTTATCCGAAGGGCTATTCCTCCGGCGTATCGTGGATAAAGGCCATGCCGGGCGCTCCCTCAAGGCGTGGGACACCGCGAGGCTGCTCGGCGGCAGGCTTGGTGGCGGCAGGCTTCTCAGGACGCTCCGGTGCAATCAGTTTCGGCTCCGGCCTCGGCATCCCCTCGAACAGCGCCTCGAAGTCGGCGGCATCCAGGGTTTCCTTATCGATCAGAAGCTCGCTGATCTCGATCAGCTTGTTTTTGTAGGTGGTCAGGATCTCTTTGGCTTTCTCGTAAGCCTCGTCCACCAGAGCGCGAACTTCCTTGTCGATTTCGTATGCAATTTCGTCTGAGTAATTGCGCTGCTCGGAGATTTCGCGGCCCAGGAAGACTAACTCTTCCTTGCGCCCCAGGGCAACCAGGCCCAATTTCTGGCTCATGCCGTAGCGAGTGACCATCATGCGTGCCATCTCGGTAACGCGCTCAATGTCGTTGCTCGCTCCGGTCGTGATCTCATGGAATATGGTCTCTTCGGCAGCACGACCACCCAGCGCGAAAGCAAGGTTGTCTTTGAACTGCCCCTTCGACCACATATATCTATCTTCGCCTGGGAGGACGCGAGTGTAACCGCCCATCATGCCCCTGGCGATGATGCTGATCTTGTGCACAGGATCGACGTTGGGCAACATACGCGCTACCAGCGCGTGGCCCACCTCGTGGTAGGCGGTGATCGCCTTTTCGCGCTCCGAAATGATTCGGCTGCGGCGCTCAGGCCCTGCGATCACGCGGTCGATGGCCTCTTCCAACTCGCTCATAGTGATCGTCTTGCGGTTGCGGCGGGCAGCCAGGATCGCACCTTCGTTCACCAGGTTCTCAAGGTCCGCCCCCGAGAAGCCGGGGGTCTGCTTGGCGAGAGTTTCAAGGCTGACACCCTTGTCCAGCGGCTTGCCCCTGGTGTGGACCTGCAAGATAGCCATTCTGCCCTTGATGTCGGGCCTGTCAAGCACCACCTGTCGGTCGAACCTGCCGGGTCGCAACAGCGCCGGATCTAGCACGTCCGGTCTATTGGTAGCAGCTATCACTATGATGTTAGTCTGGCTGTCGAAGCCATCCATCTCGACCAGGATCTGGTTGAGCGTCTGCTCGCGCTCGTCGTGGGAGCCACCAAGGCCCGCGCCACGCTGGCGTCCTACGGCGTCTATCTCGTCTATGAAGATGATACAGGGGGAATTGCGCTTGGCCTGGTCAAAGAGGTCGCGCACGCGGCTGGCGCCCACACCCACGAACATCTCCACGAACTCGGAACCGGAGATAGAGAAGAAAGGCACGCCTGCTTCACCCGCAACGGCACGCGAAAGCATGGTTTTGCCTGTGCCCGGAGGGCCTACAAGCAGGACGCCACGCGGGATGCGCGCGCCCAGAGAGTTGAACTTGTCCGGATATTTCAGGAACTCAACCACCTCCGCAAGTTCCTGTTTAGCCTCCTCCACACCCGCAACATCAGCAAAGGTGATGGTGGGCTTGTTGCCGGTGAACAGTCGAGCACGAGATTTGCCGAACGACATAGCCTGGCTGTTGGTGCCCTGCGCCTGGCGCATCATAAAGAGGAAGGCTCCAACCAGGATCAGAGTTGGCAACAGGAAGCCCAAAATGCTCAGCAGACTGCCCCAGGACTGGGCAGGCTCTACCTCGATGACGACTGCATCGGGGCCGAGAAGTCGATCTTTGGATACACCGGCCTTCTCAAGGACGCCATAGATACTATCCTGAGGCTCCTTGAGGGAGGTCTTGAAGTTCTTGCAGCTATCAGGTGCGTCATAGCAGACAGTTATCTCGCTGCTATCCTCGCGTGCCTCGATCTTGGTAACCTTGCCAGCGTTGACGTCCTGCGCGACCTGGGAGATCGGAATCTCCTCGTTTGTTGGCGGACGGTTGACAAATACAAAAAAGAGCAACAGGATGGCGGCCATAATGATGATCCACACGAAGCTGTTGCGAAGCCAGCGGTTATCGGTCATTTTCATGTTTCCTCACGATTGCCATTTTACCGGCGAGCGGCGTCTGAGTCAGGTAACAGCCGATCCGGTGGCACATTTCAAGTTTATTATCCTTGAGGTATGCAATTTGCGGGCCACGAATAGCAAGATTCGGACAGGCGATACTGTGGTGTAACCCGCCCGCTGGGGACTTACCCTCAAGACCTTCTACAAACCTACTATATATGTTAACGCCTTTTGCAACCTTGCGGTTCTCAAGGTCGCCCGGCACTTCTTCTAAACATTATACTCGCACTTCAAAACCCCTGTCAAAGCGTAAGGCCGTTGTATGCGGTCAGACTTGAGGTGGAGCAATTTCCACTGTATTCTATGAAGTATGAACCTGGAAGAAGAACTAGCCCATCTGCGGGCAGAGAATGCACAACTCAAAGAGCAATTGCGCCTTGCTCTGGAGCGCATCGCCGAGTTGGAAGCCAGGTTGGAGCAGATGCAGACACAGCTAGCCTCTGGCTCTGGCTCGCCAGGTGCCCCATCATTCGTCAAGCCCTCCACTCCCAAGAAGAACAACACCCCAAAGCCTCCCAGACGCCCCAGAGCTAAAGAGCACAATGGTGCCCGCCGCCGTGAACAATCGCCCACCTCAACAATTGAGCACCACCTGCAGCAGTGTCCCGATTGTGGCTACACCCTTCGTCAGCACCAACTCGCCTCCAGACGCCAGGTGATAGAACTCCCTCCACCCCCTCCTGTGCAAGTCACTGAGCACCAGCTATTCAAGGGGTGGTGTGCTCGTTGTGGGAGGTGGCACTACCCCACTGTCGACCTTACAGGTCAGGTGATTGGGCAAGGCAGAATGGGGGTGCGTATCGCCTCCCTCATAGCTCATCTGCGCACATCGTTGAGGATGCCCCTCCTCCTCATAAAAGAGTACCTGTACACCATACACAAGTTGACCATCTCTTCGGGTGAGGTTGTGGAGTTGTTGCATCGAATGGTGCAAGCCGAACCTCTGAAGGAGGCTGCTGCCTCCATAAAGAAGAGGGTTCGAAGGAGCCATAGCCATGTGGTACATGGTGACGAAACCACCTGGCGAGAAGGGGGACAAAACGGCTATATCTGGGGCTTCTTCACGCCCGATGGAGAGCGATTGTACGAGTACGACCAGAGCCGAGGGGGAGCGGTAGCCAAACGAATAATGGGGTCTAACTTTGGGGAAAAGGGTCAAGTAATGTCGAGTGACTTCTACGGTGGCTACAACGACTTCCCAGGAGAGCACCAGCGGTGCTGGGCACATCTGCTCCGTGATTTGCATAAGCTGAAAGAGGAGCACCCCATCAACCCTACCAACCCTACCAACCCTACCAACCCTACCAACCCTACCAACCCTACCAACCCTACCAACCCTACCAACCCTACCAACCCTACCAACCCTACCAACCCTACCAACCCTACCAACCCTACCAACCCCACTAACCCCACTAACGAGGAAGTGCATGAATGGGCCAGGGGAGTGCGAGCACTGTACGATGATGCCCATAAGCTGTTGGAAGAACACGAACTTGGCCCTCCCACTGCAGACGAAGCCACAAAAGAGCCACACAAGTGGGAGCAGCGTGTAAGAGAGTACCGGCGGTTGGTGGAAGGGGTTGCCAAGCTAGGTGCGCAGTATGCCGATGCCAAGGAGTTCGGGCCACAGGGCGGGGGCAAACAAGGGCCACAGGGCAGGGGCGGGGGCGGGGGCGGGGGCGGGGGCGGGGGCAAGAACGGTAACGGCCCCCAAAGAGCAAGCACCCATGCCACACCTTGTGCAAGAGACTGCTGCGCCACCAGGAGGAGTTATTCCAGTTCGTGATAGTGCCCACCTTATCCTCTGACAACAACCTGGCGGAACGGTCAATCCGTCCTGTGGTGGGGGTTTTTGCATATCCCCCCAAAACGGTGCACTTCCCTTTCAGAGATATTTGGCGCTCCTCTGCTATTTGGCGAAGTTGTCCAGGCCGAATTGCTCCATGGGTAGGAAGACATTTTCTGGTTCGGGTTGCCCGCCGAAAATATAGTATGTATCCGCCCCTTTGGTGGCTCCTATCTCATAAACAGCCCACTCATAGCTAATATCGGCGAGGAAAATGAGCCAGTCTGCGGCTATTGTGGGGAGTTGCCTGGCTTGCACTGTCGCTTCGGTGAAGTATTCCCCCTTCAATTCATGCAGCTTATATAGGGGTGCAGTCCAAACATAAACTCTGTTATAGTTAAGCCAGCAAATGACGAACGGGCTTGTCTGACTGGCCTTTCTGTTATCTGAGTAAAGAGCCTTTCTCACTCGCTTAGGAGGTCAGGTGTGAATACTCATGGCATCAGCCCATTTATGGGGCTTTTGTTGATATTTCTGGCTATAATAGCGGCTGTAATCGTGTTCTCAGCAAACTCCGATCATAAGCGGCCGACAGAAGTAGCGTTAGTGACTGAACTAACAGCATCGCCAGCTATCAGCATAACGCCTAGTGTTAGCCGGGGTATGAGTAGCAACGGAGCAGAGAAGTACGTTTAGCTGTTCAGTTTGGTGAACATAGTGCCTGGTTAGCGGAGCTTACTCGGGTGGTAAACCTGCCTCAGTCCGGAGCAGCATCCGTTCTTCGCGTAGACTCAGTCGTCGTTTCTGCTCTGGCGGTTCCGATGGTTCCGCTAACCTACGTCGATGTCTTGCTTCTTCAGTTTCTTCAGGCCCCAAAGGCCCGGAAGGTCCGGATTGAGCTTCCACCCTTCCTTCCCATGTGCCGGCCAACTCATCCACATCTGAGGCGATCCGACCCAAGATCCTGCGTATCCGTTTCCCCATCGAATGGCACATATTCGGTTTGGGGTCTGTCTCCAGTCGCAGATTTACTGCTACCTGCTTTCCTTGCTCCAGTTGTTCAAGCCAACCAATACATTGCCGCAGTGCATCGGATCGTTGCTTAAGTTGCTCACGTTCGACTCCCGTGCTGTATGCAACTCGCACTATGGCTTCGATGAACTGAAACAGGGCGGATGGCGGCGCTCTAAGAAACGAACGTTTTCCGGTCCTGATACAGGCGGATAGCCGATGTAGCCACATGAGTGCCACACATGAGCCTACTGGCGCTTCAGCATACCACAAATCATGGGAGGTATGCCCCCGACTTTTCACTGCTCCCCCTTCTTGGGAGGCGAGGGTTTGTAAGACAGCAGTACTTGGGGTAAGTTCAGGCATCAGGAACTCCTTTCGGCTGTAGGATTGGGTTTGCTACCTCCTATCATGCCAAAAAGGGTTCCTTTATTCAGTTTGTGAATTGCTTAACTTGACGCGGATGGGGGTTCTGGCCTATAACCGTTGTGGCAAATGCCGCTGTTGTATAGGCCCCGTTATGGACTACTCTCGTGATATCCACGGCTTTTTAGTGCATTCCCCAATCACTTATAAAGTACACCTTGGCCTTGGTTATTGATTGGCATCAAGAATAGTGATTACTCACGTATCGATTTTCACCAATCCTTCACCATTCTGTTACCCGTATTATTACTAATGCTCGTTAAGCTACAGTAAACCAACCATGCAGTTCGGAGCATTGATATGTAACTTACTAATGGCGGACAGTTGGTGATTGGGTATTAGCTAATGACGCTCTGAGCTATCGGTTTGCTGAGTACCTTGCGGCGCCCTCAACTGTTCTACACGGGTAAAACAGGAGGCTACTATGCGAAGCGAAAGTTACAAGGATTTCACCAGAGGCTTGCTTTTTACTCTGCTGCTTGGGTTGGCCATGGCGATAGCGCTTGCAGGCATTTTGTCGCGTGGGACTGGTCAATCCGCTGGGAGCAAGGATCAGTCATCTCAGGGTGGCAATGTGGCGCAGGTACCGCTTCCACCAGGCACTCAGGAGCCTACTATTATTCCTGAAGTGACGCCATCGCGACCCGTCCCCTCCAACACACCTCTTCCTGCATCTTTGGGGGCCGCAACTATTGTCACGCCTACAACGTCAACTCTGCTCGTCAACGCGAACCTAAACCTCGGCGAAAAGATCTCGGTTGATCGTCCAGAACCAGTACATTCCCTTGCTTTTGCTCCGACGGGCGACAAACTCGTATACATGACGATATCGGGGAACTTGTACTGGTCAGATATTGATGGTTCTAATGCTACATTAATCGATACCTATGACCCAGCTGCGAATTACAGTATCCTTGATGATCAGATGCCAAAGGGCAATACCCTGTTTGTACCGGGCTATGCAATGCAATTCACTCCCGGCCAAGCACCCCAAATAACCGCTGCGCCTGCTACGTTGGGACTATCTCAGATTCGTTGGTGGAGCGCAATCAGAGCAAGCGGGGTCACAGGTGGTCCATTGCGCGACGGCTATGTAGGTGGTGAGCAACTGGTTACCCTGGAAGCTAGCGGGGGAGTCGTATCCACCCTCAATGTGCCCTATATGGAAACTGGTGCTGTGAAACCAGGAGGTCAATGGTTGGCATATGCCACCAGCCAACAAACTACCGATACGCCATTTGTTGGATCGACACCTCAAACCATTTATTTGCTGAACCTGTTGACCGGTGACCGCCTTCAACTCACCCAACCTGGGATGGGATGGGAAGTCTTTAGCTGGTCCCCTGATGCAAACTGGATATATGCCAGTGCGATCGTTAACGGCGATTTGTATGGTGTGATGATCAGTGCGGATGGACTTCAATGGGTGGTCGTTACGCCGCCTGGTCACAGTGGTTACGATGCTGTTTGGAGCCCTAACAGCAGTCTGCTTGCCTTCTCTGTCATAGACGGTGGATGCGACGGTGACACGAGTCCTTGCCCTCCACGGGAGAGCCAAGTATATGTGGTCAACGTCCCAGAGCGCAAGAAGACGTCAATTGGTACCGGGCCCGGCCCTTTTATGAGTAGCGGTGCAGAGATGATGCGGCCCAAATGGTCTCCTGATGGCTCTCTGTTAGCTTTGCTATCCTTCAACCCCGACTGTGAGCCGAATTGCCCATGTACAGGGCTTGCGCCAGCATACTTCATGATGAACGCGCCAACCAATTGACCTCAGTCGTGGCTGTAAACTCTATTCTCAAACACACTTCGAAGTATTTGCTCGATCGTATGTCATGCGATTTTGCAGAGCAAAAGAGGAGCGACGAAACCATGAACCAGAAACTAAGCCGTACTCATCGGAGAATGAGCGTGGCGCTTATATGGTGTGCTGCACTGGTCGGACTGCTGGTGTGGTTGACGGCGTCACAAAGCACAGACAGTTTTGCTAGCACAGAAGGTTCGCAGCACAATAGCCAACCAGCTGGATATGCTGTTCCAACTCCATCAGCGTTTAAGAATCAAGACAACCAGGGCACCGAGGGATCGGATTCACCAACCGTGAATTTCCGTGAATTGACTAATTTCAAGTTTGTGCTGGATCCAGGACATGGCGGTACAGAACACCATGCGGTGGGACCGCGGGGTTCTCTGGAGAAGAACTGGAATTTGAGCATTTCCGAGAATTTGTACCCCAAATTGTCGGGTCATGGGGCTGTCGTATATCGTACTCGGACCTGTGACTGCACGGTATCGCTCGATGATCGTGTACGATTTAACAACAATCTGTACCAAAGTGGTGGCACCATAAATAACTGGCGCCTGATCTCGATCCACTTGAACGGGGCTTCTGATCCGGCGACTAACTATACCAGTACTTGGTATCGATATCAGACTCCAAATGCCCCCAGCCAGGAACTGGCACGGGCCTTTGCAACTCAGATTGGAAGGACGACTAATCTGACTTCCTACGCCTGGACTGAAGATCTTGAGATGACTAGATGTACGGAGCCGATAGGGTACAACATTCTGACGGAAAGCGGTTTCCTGACCAACGCGGCTTTCGAGAATAGACTGCTTGATCAAGGTTTTGCGAGTAGCCTGGCCGATGCTCATTATCGTTCGGCAGTGGATTACTGGCTGGTTGGCTATACAGGTCCACATCAGAACCTGAAACAGGACATTTACAACTCCTACTGGGATAATCTCAATAATGGGATTGATCCAGGTGTGCCATTCGATAATGGAGGCGGCTATTATGCCCACCAATGGAACGATGCATTCACACAGGAGTTCAAGTGTTTTTGTCAATAGAAAAGGGAGCCATTTGATAACCAAAAAGGGAGCCACTTCTCCTCCCCGACGAAAATATTGATAATTAAAAAAGGGAGCCATTTGATAATCGAAAAGGGGGCCACACGGAAATCGCAAGTCTAGTGGGGACATCACGGACATGACTCTAGTCGACATTTGGAACAACATGGACCGCAGCACGGTCGTGGCTTATCGAACGGTCTTTGACGCTTCGCAACAATCGTTTGCATGGTGGGTTGTAATAATCCCTCTGGCGGTTGCGTTCGTCGGTGTTGGAATATTGGTCAATCGCAGCCGCATACCCAAGGTACCTAGTGCCATAAGGATATCTGGATCTGTAACCCTGATCTGTGCTGGTTTGTGCGTTGCGATCTTCCTCTTTGCGTCGACGCTTTCCGCATATCATACTGGCAGCGATTTGCTCGCCACTAATCAGGCACAGGTTGCTGAGGGGCAAGTAATAGACCTAACCAGTACGGCCAGTGGCAAGGCCGAGAGCTTTAGGGTGCAAGGGGTCCAGTTTAGTTACTCCGAATACAGCGAGAGCCTTGGCTTTCACCATGTAAGGGACTCTCGATGAATAAACTAGCCTCTTCTGGTGTTATACTCCAGTGATCACACTCTGGAGGTATGTTGATGGAACTAACCAACTCTCTCAAGACAATGCTAATCGAGACCGCTAAGTCCCTCAAAGGCAGTGACCGCCGCTTGTTTATGGCCCGTACCGTCAAAGAACTCGGTCCTGGTGGTCAAGCTCTCGCAGCCCGTGAACTGCACTGGGGCCGCATGACTATTCGCAAAGGTATCCATGAACTTGACACTGGCATCAGATGTGTCGATGCTTTCGCTGCGCGTGGCCGCAAGCGGTCAGAAGTTCATCTGCCCAACCTATTACCGGATCTGCAAGCTATAGTCGATAGCCAGAGCCAGGCTGATCCTCAGTTTCGTACTAACCGCCTCTATACCCGCCTCTCTGCCGCCGAAGTGCGCCGTCAGTTGATCGCGCAAAAGGGCTACACCGACCCGCAGTTGCCTACCCCAGAAACCATCGGGGGCAAGTTGAATGACCTGGGCTACTACCCCAAGAAGGTTGCCAAGTCGCAACCCCAAAAAAAGTCCCCCAAACTGATGCCATCTTCGAGCAAGTAAATGCGGTCAATCGCGCAGCCGATGCTAATGAGAGGGAATTGCGCATTTCTATGGACGCCAAAGCGGCTGTTTTAGTCGGGCCATTCTCCCGTGGTGGTAAGTCTCGTGTGCCGACCGCAGCCGCTGACCACGACTTTGAAGCGCTGGCAAAGGTGACGCCAGTGGGGATTATGCTACCCCAGTCGAACGAATTGTTTCTATATGGCATTACTTCCAAAGTGACGAGTGACTGCCTGGTCGATTGTCTGGAGCAGTGGTGGCAGAGCGTGCGCAGTCGCTTCGCCACAATCAGGACGCTGGTGATCAATCTGGATAATGGACCGGAGAACCACAGTCGGCGCACCCAATTCGTGCAGCGACTGCTGAATTTCGCATCGGACTACGGGATAAAGGTGCGGCTGGCTTACTACCCACCGTACCACAGCAAGTACAATGCGGTTGAGCGCTGTTGGGGCATCCTGGAAAACCATTGGAACGGTGCATTACTCAACTCCATAGAGGCAGTAATTGCGTATGCGGGGACGATGACCTGGAAGGGGCGCCGACCGGCAGTGGAACTGGTGACAACAAGGTATGCCAGTGGGGTGAAACTGAGCAAAGAGGCGATGAAGGCAGTAGAAGGGCAACTCATACGCCATAAAACGTTGGGCAAATGGTTTCTCGACATCACTCCTGCTCCACTCTACTCCCAGGCTTGTTAATTTCTTGAGAGTCCCTAAGTACACTTGGGGGGCCAATGAAAGAGGGGCTACAAGTCAAGATTTGGTATGCCCACATAGACGGCGATCCCTCGGATCCGGTGATATTGAAGCTAGAGATATCACAGTGAATGGTTATAGCCATTTGGCATCGGAAGAGTAGGCACAGGGACCATCCTGCTCATTTACCCAGACGCAATAAGGCTCGGTGTGCCAATTAGGATACGCTCAGTTCACCAATTCCAAGGCTTGCGAGGCCGTCCTACCCGTGGTCGCCATCCGTAGGGGCTAGTGTCTCGCTTGCGCTTCTCCCGCTGGCGCGCCGTGTTCATCGCCCTTTGGGCTTCCCTTCGGCAACCATCGCAGTAACGCGGAGCTGCCCCTGGATACTGCCACACCTCTCGCTCCTCGCTGCACCACTCGCAACGGAACGAAACGAGTTGAGCGTGGAGGGTTCGTGTGTAGCCCCGGCAGGTCGTTACCACCTTCGAGGGCGGTTCGACGGCAGGTTCGCTAGCTGGGAGTGCGCTTGGGTTAGAGCTGGAGTTAGAGGTCATGACTTAATTTCGGCCATTTTGAGGTCAATTTTGCGAAAAAACTAAGGCCGATCAGCGATGCTTGCCATTTGCGCCGGTTCTGCTTCCTCTGTCTCCCCGCTCTCCCCGATCTCCCCGCTCTCCCCGCTCTCCCCGCTCTCCCCGATCTCCCCCGCTTCTGCCCCCTCGTCTTCCTCCCCTCCTTCCATCTCTCGGCTCTCCAGACTCTGAATAGAACCGTACCCGAAATTCCCGTTCGCACCATCACCTGTTCTTTCACTTCGCCCCTGCCCCTGCCCCTGCACCTGTTGCTGTTGAAGACGCTGGCGAAAACGAAACAACTCTCCAACAAACTCCAGAATGTGTGCTTTGTGCGTGAGCCGGTCCAAAAGTGCAGCCGTCATTCGCTCATCTCCTAACACACTGTTCCAATCTCCAAATCGCAGGTTCGTAGTTATGATGATTGCCACTCTCTCGTAAAGGGTCGAACAGAACTGGAAGAGCAACTGCGCACCCGCCGCTGTAAATGGTATGAAGCCTAGCTCGTCCAGCACAATCACCTGCTGCTTGCACATCTGTGTCATGAAACGGGACAATCGCAGCTCCTGTTGTGCCTGGATCATATCATTGATTAAGCCTGCTACGTTGTAGAAGCGCACATGATGGCCCTGACGGCAAGCCGCAAGGGCAAGACTTGTGGCAATATGGGTCTTGCCAAGCCCTGGATTGCCAACCAAAAGGATCGGCTCTGCCCTCTGAATGTACCCACCCTGAGCCAGTTCAAGTACCCTCGTCTTGGCTAAACCCTGCACGACACTGAAATCGAAGTCAGCAAGCTCTTTGAGCACCGGGAATTTGGCGGAGGCGATAGAGCGTTCCACTCGATGCACTTCTCGTTGGCCTACCTCTCCTTCAGCCAGAGCTAACAGAAAACGTTCATAGCTGAGGTTGGTCTGTGCGGCATCTTGAGCCAACTTCTGGTAGTGTTGCACGAAGCTGGGCAATCGTAACTGGCGTAGATAGCTTTCCAGCAACATGTGATGTTCTGTCGCCCTTGCTGCCCTTGCTGGCTTTACCGTGTTCGTATTCGCCGTGTTCACGGTCTGCGTCCTCTCCGTTCTCTCCCTCTCTTTCTCCAATTCATCCTCCTTGAAGCAGTTGCTCATAACGACGTAAGTCGATGGGCTGGCTGCCGATTTTGCCAATGGCTTGCAGGTGTGGGTGATCGGCCAGCCCTACCAGATCAAGACCTGCAAGCATGGTCAGCTCTGTTTCAGGCGTGGTGAGTTGCCTCAAACAATGGGTAACTCCATCAAAATGAACACACCCATACGAAAGAGCCTGCCCAACTGCTCGCTCCACAAGCACAGCGGGATAATCCTGATGAAGTTGCAAGATGCGGACAAACTCCTTCACTCCTCTGCCTTCCGGCCACTTCTCCCGTAACAGTTCCAACGCCTTCTCATATGTAGGTGGCCATTTGGCTCGCCACCGGCGCAATGGTTTGGCATAATCGAATGCCCCTGGCCGCTGAGCGAGCAAAGGCAGGTAATGCAGTGGCTCGAAGATATCCTGCTCTCGCTCGTAGCAGCGGGGATGACGGGCAAGCAATCCTGGTAGGCCGGAGCGGCCGGGCTGGTCATGCGATTGATTACGTGGCTGGCCATCGTTGGGATTGGGGTTGGGATTGGGGTCGAATATGTCCACATGGAAAGGGTAAGCCTTGACGATCACTTCTCGCCTTGCTCTCTCGACGGGCACCGAGTAGCGATTGGTCTCAAAGATCACCTGGCTGTATGGAGTGAGATGTGCCGTGCTCGTCACGCAACATTCATATTGGTAGGAAGGTAGAGGACGCAGATGAGGTAGCTCCTGCTCCCAGGCTTCTTTGATGGTGGTGGGTTGGCGCGCAACCCGGCGCTGATCATCTCGCAGGCACTCGCTCAGAAGAAAGATGTTCAATGCTTCAAATGAGGCCACATCTGGGATAGGTACCAGGAAGTTGCGGCGGCTAAACCCTACGCTGTGTTCAACACCTCCCTTCTCATGCCCTTGTCCAGGCGTGCAGAAGTGGCTCTCGAACAGGTAATGACTACGAAAGGCTACGAATGCTCTCTGCTCTCGTCGTACTCGTCCTTCGATCAGGAGGCGCACCGAGCTGAAAGAGGCAACCGGATCCACCGCCGAGGCCAGGTTGTCGTAGCTGATACGTTGGGGAACTCCACCAAAGTGCTGGAAAGCTGCCACATGACCGGCAAAGAAGGCTTCTTGTTTCTGCGAGGGGTAGGCCATCACGAAGGATCGCCTTGAGTAGTTCAGACGCATGATGAACAACTGCACGGTTTGGCGCTCGCCACCGATGACGGCAACAGCTTCACCCCAGTCAACCTGGGCGTCCTTCCCAGGCTCGAACTCTAGTGGTATGAACAGGGGTGGTGCGTGATGGGCTTTGCGATATCTGCTCACGTGCAATCGCACGCGAGACTCGCTACCCTGGTAGCCTTCCTTGACCAAAAGTTCAAAGATCTTGCGAGCGGTGTAGCGTTGTTTGCGTGGGAGACGGTCGTTTTGCTGTAGGAGTTCGTCGACACGGGTCTGGAAAGAGCCGAACACCGGAGCGGGTCTAGGTTTGGTGCGCCGGTAAGTTGGGTAAGGGTACGGTTGGTAGAATTGGGACTGGGATGGGTCCTGAGCCTGGGCTTGGGCTTGGGCAATGGCTTTGTCAACAGTCTTGCGGGAGTGCCTTTGTTCTCGTGCGATCTGCCTGACACTCTTGTGTTCGAGGTAGAAGGCGCGGCGGATGGCTTCGTGTTGTTCCACGGTAATCATCTCCACCTCTCTTTGCTATCGTATCGTTTGCGGTCTAACGGTCTAGCCGAGTAACCGAAAGGCAACATCTTTGCCTTGTCCCAACGATAGCAAAGAGAGAGCTAAGTGGCTCCCTTTTTGACTGTCAAGATTTCATCGAATGGCTCCCTTTTACATTAGCAGAAACATTCAAGAGTGGTGGAGGCCCCTATGGCTCTCCCAAGGGTTCTATATTGGGCCCCTCGGGCGGCGGTAGAGCCTTCTATGTACCGGACCCGATCTGGCAGAAGTTCATCGATAAAGGAGGTCCAACACGCAGTGGGCCTGGACTTCCCTTCAGTACGGACCCTTATCCTTTGAACTGGAGGGCAGTACATTCGTGGAATCCTGTGAGAGGCGTGCGGGGCGTGCAGTACCACTATCCGAGCAGTGGTACAGGCCCAGGTGTGGTGAACTTCCAGAACGGCGCGATCACTAATAATAGCTACGAGGGTACCGTCTTCCTGCCAAACTGCAATGCTGTCGATTTGGTCGTGTACAATCCACCGCATTGGGCACGTGACTTCGCTCTTGGAATGATCAAGCGGTTTGCTGTCAGCAACGAACCATATTCCAATGGTGCAATCAATCTAGACAACTATCCATTTCGTACTGTGGAACAGCCCGCGACCAGGGCACAAGTAGCACAGAGCCTAATGCTCGCTGAGGGCTATGCCCCGTACAGCGGTCCTGACCTGTTCACAGACATAGCCAGCCATTGGGGTAGGCAGTGGATAAACATGGCTGCAAGAGAAGGCACCATCAATGGCTATCCGGACGGCACGTTCCGTCCAAACAATACCGTGACGCGTGGCCAGTTCTCCCAAATGGTCGTACTCGCTCGCAGGCCGAATTGGCCCATCACTACCCCACCGGCTACACACTTTGACAACCCTGGTTGCCCCAACGGGTATCGCAGTTTCGCTGATATCTGCTATGGCAGCACTTTCTATACATACATAGAGATCGCCAAGGATCACGGTCTCATCAGTGGCTATGCATGCGGTGGTCCCGGTGAGCCGTGCCTGCCAAGCCACGCGCCCTACTTCAGACAGAATGCTTCGCTTTCCCGCGGGCACATAATGAAGATGATAGACCTAGCGGTCCCACCCTCTGGTGTCTGCTGGTAAGCGATAACCAGAGGGAGTGCGTCGAGAATAAGAATAACTGAAGCGAGCCAGGAGAGGAAGACAGGTTCACCTGGCTCGCCCTTACATGGTACACACTCAACCAAGAGCCGCCAGGTATCGTAGTATGACCTAGCGTTGGCTTGATTGAGCTATTGCTTGGAATGATTGAGCTATTGCTTGGAATACTATTTTTGAAACCTGTGCTCTAGTTGCAGGGCCCATGGGGCGGAAAGTGCCATCCTGATAGCCTGAGATCACCCCATGATTGTAAGCCGTTTCCACATAAGTGTAGAAGGTGCTTTCAGGGACAACATCGGAGAAATGCGGTCCGCCTTGTGTGTTTATCACCCACTCTTCAGCCAGAACCACAATCTTACACACCTGACTTCTTGCCGCGTCGTCGGCAGGGCGGAAAGTGCCATCCGGGTAGCCTGAGATCACCCCATGATTGTAAGCCGTTTCTATATAGATATAGAACGGGTGACTAACGGGCACATCGGAGAAA
Organism: uncultured Chloroflexia bacterium; assembly: GCA_963797095.1. Classification (GTDB taxonomy): domain Bacteria; phylum Chloroflexota; class Chloroflexia; order QHBQ01; family JADMIH01; genus JADMIH01. The sequence goes on from CAWCNY010000005.1 coordinate 174,185, forward strand.
TGTTGTTGTAGTTGCGTGTCAATGGGCCAGCCTTTGCTCAATACCACAACCTTGGCTAGCTGGCCGCGCGTGGTAGTGTTGGCGGGGCGAAAGGTGCCGTCCGGATAGCCAATCATAACCCCATGACAGGCAAGATACTGGGCTGCATCGTAGAAGTAGCTTCCGGGAAGAACATCGAAGAAATGAGGCGTGCGTTGCCCAACATACCGCTCAATTAGCGATCCTGAGGGAGATACCGATGGGGTGTTGTAACTCCCCACGGCCCATACCATGTCCTTTGATAGCGCGAGGACGGCCATTAGCTGATTTTCGATAGTGCCTACACTGGGGCTGGGCACAATATTCCACTGGCTGCCATTCCAATGCATTACGATTACCTGTTCTGCATAATAGGGCGCATAAGCTCCCACAGCCCACACATCATCGGACGCGGTGGCTGAGACCCCGTAGAGGCGGGTTTCCGTGCCAAAGTTAGGGCTGAGCACAACGCTCCATAATGTGCCGTCCCAATGCATAATCAGCCCTTTTTGCACTTGGTCATATCGACCTTGGAATCCAACAGCCCACACGTCATCCGAAGCAAGAGCGAAAACTCCTCGCAAATCGTTGAGATCACTATCGGGGTTAGGACTATCGATCTGTACCCAACTCTTGCCGTCCCAATGCACGACAAACGTTTGATCATGACCAGTATCATCGAAGTTATAACCCACAGCCCATATGTCACTCGGTGAAATTATGGATACGGAGTTCAGTTGGTTGTACAGATTGGGACTTGGAGAAGGGTGCTGGAGCCAGTGGTTACCATCCCAATGTTCAATCAGAGTTTGATTACCATTGTCGCTTTGATAATAGCCAACTGCCCACACATCGTCAGAAGTGACCGCGCCGACACCAATGAGAAAGTTCGAGCTACCTGGATTTGGGCTAGGAACTATGGTCCACTGGTTACCGTCCCAGTGCTCAATGAGAGTCTGTTCCTGGTATAAGCGGCCAAAATATCCCACAGCCCATACATTGTCAGAGGCAATGGCTGCCACACCTGAAAGCTTATTCGTCTGGAGGCCGTTTGGGCTTGGAACCTGAGTCCACCTCATGCCATCCCAGTGTACAGAAAGCGTTTCTATGCTACCGTATCCCCAGGTATTGCCGACAGCCCATATATCCTGCGTGGAGATCGCCGCAATCCCCGACAGCGCATTGTAAATAGCACCTGGACTAGGGCTAGACACGACCTCCCAAGGTATGCAGCCCCTAATTGATGGTGGGGCTACAACATGTGAAAGCGGTGAGCGGCCAGTTGAAGGAGCTAAATACTTCTTTGCTTCCGAAGTTGCGAGCTGACGCTCATTCGCAGAAGCAGTAGCAACAACCCTATTCGATTGTTCTGCCGGGTTAGCGCCGGCAATTCCGTTAGTACAAATAAACACGAAGAGGAGCGATGCCCAAACATACACTATAGCATTTATGGCATTTCTCATGGAAGCCTCCTGGAGAACACGTAAGCAAGTAGGTATGTTCTAAGTTCTGGTGATAGGTTACATCTTACTGGATAACCAGACTGATTGGAGCGTGAAGCAGTCGGTTAGGGAAGTGTCAGAAGTGAGGGCTCGCAATCTCCCCAGCCATGTCCAATCCGTCTCAGCCAAGCCTCAACCCTGGCTTTCGTCTGCCTTCAGGCTGCCATTAGCATGTTTTACAGGGCACCAAATCGCCTCAGGAACAGCTGCCGTTGCTCCGATAGGGATAACTTTTCCCTCGACTTGCTACGATAGCGGAAATACTGCCGCTGCTCGCCGTACGCACTGCAGAACCGGGATGCCGAATCGAAACTACCAAATCCTCTCATTGACTAATATCGCTGCTTGATGCCCCGCTTGATGCCCCGATGATCCTGCTCCATACGGTTATTCAAATAGCGATTTGTGCGGTGAACCACTTTCCGGCTAAGTATTCGACGTATGGCTCTTGGATAAGCATTATGCCCGTCTGTGGTCACCAGATCCGGGCGGCAACCGGTCACTTCTTTGACCCCTTGAAGAAGCGCTTGGCTGCACCCATGTCCCGCCTCTTGGAGAGCATAGAGTCCACCAAATTGCCGTCCATATCTATGGCGCTGCACAGATAGCGCCACTTACCACCACCTTGACACAGCTCTCATCAATATACCACGAGCGGCCAGCCTTGCCCCTGCATTTGGGTCGGAGCAGTTATGTGAGCAAGGGGGCGAAGCGTGCTTCCCAGTCCCTCACCACCTCGTGAGTGAATTCGAACCCGTGGTCCAAGAACATTTCTGCCAGGTCCCTCAGGCTGAGCTTGTATCGCAATCTCCTCAAGACAACAAGTAGTACAAGGTCGGTTGGAAACTGCAGGTGGTTGAATTGAGTACCAGTGCGCTCATTGAAGACGCGAGTGCATACTCTGCAACGGAACACGTTGTAGCCGAGGGAGATTTTCCTGGAGAGAAGGGTAGTGAAAGAGGAGGAGGAGCAGTGAGGGCAATTCATCGGCAGTCCTTGGGTATTCTTTGCTAGGAGATGGATAGAGTAGGGTAAGCATACCCCATAATCGTCATCATCGCTACCGCCTGTTCTCATTTCTGACCCTTCCCCCACAGTGGGCTCGAGTATATCTCCTCCACTAGTTGGGCGCAATTTGTGCCTGCTATTGGCAGAGAGTAGGACACGAAGTGTGGAAAAATACTAAAGTGCCACTGCCAAGATGCGATAAGGAACTCTTGATTCGAAACACGGCGATATTCATGGCAAGCTATGTGATTGTATGGCATTCCGAGGAGCAATTGGCCCTGCCACTAGTGGCAGATTCATTGCATGTACCACATGTATGTTGTCTCCAGCATTGTCCACCTGGTGATATTCGTTGTCAAATGGGTAAAGCTAAAGCGTAAAAATATTAACACCATGTCAACTTATTCTTTACCGGCGTTTCAACCTCCAAATGCTAAAGTTGTGATGCAATGGCTTATTGTCACCACAAAGCGGACGTTCCGCGCCATGGGAGTTTCAACGAGGAGGTTAATCATGGTAAAGCTTAGAAATATGAAGCGGTATGTCGGGATCTTGCTGACCTTGATAGCAACGGTTCTTGTAGTGTGGCTTTTGATCGGGCTGACATTTCCACCAAACCGAAATCCGATCAGGGCGGTGAGCGCACAAACAGGAGCAGACATGTTATTTGCGCAGGTGCCGCCACCTCCTGTCGAGACAGGAGTACCAACCTTCGTACCATTTTCTTCTCCCACTCCGGTTGCTACATACACTACTGAACCGGATCCTCCGCTCGCCCAGCCGCCTGTGGCGGTCAGCCTACCAAGGGGCGCCCATCCAGCACCGAACATAGCTTGGGCCATCCAAACCAGAAACACCCTGGCTATTTGGATAGGGACATATGCCGAAGTTGGGTCGCCTAGGGTTCAGGATCCTAGACCAATAGTGCGATGGAATGCTCCGCTTGAAGTCATTGATCTGGTGCCATCACCAGACGGCCAGGCACTTGCTGTTCTGGCCTATGATCGCCAAGCCAGAGAAACCGGAGATATGCTGCCAAATTGGCTTTGGACTGTGGATCTCAACACGAATGCTGTACAATCTCTGCCCGATTATACGCATTACGATCTGTACAAATGGTATTACTTTGGTTCGCCCGGTCGTATCCTTGGCTGGATCGATGTGAATCGTCTAGCAGTTCAGCGAACGGGTGGCTTCCCTGTAATTGCACGCCGGGATGGAACTTCCTATGATGAGGTTACATTCCCACAAGGCGGAGTTGGGCAGGTGGCACTCTCCCCGGATCGTACGACGTTTTTCGCGGACGCTTTCAGCAGAGACACCTATGAATACGGCTTATGGTTGAACAACATTGACGGCAGCAATCCGCGCTTGTTGGTGGATGAGGCTCATGTTCGCCCCGTGGACAATCCTCAATGGTCACCAAATGGTAGATACGTCAGTTTCGGAACTCCTAAGCAGGCCACAATCCCTGATGGCAGCAAACAGGTCGTACAAGGCTATCGGAGTATCTGCCTGCTAGATGTGTCGACCCACACACTTTCAATTCTGGGCAATGAGGACAGTTGGGATGCTTCTCCGCAATGGTCTAGTGATAGCTCAACACTTGCGTTCCTACGTGCTCCGGCCCCAGTCGCCAATGACGGTGAGGCCTACTATGGCGCATATGAGAAGGTGAGTACCCACCTCTATTCAGTAGATGTGCGCGACCCTCAATTGCAGGCCAGGCAGTTGCTTCCACGCGCAGGCAACACCAGTATTCTCAAGTGGATACCCGACGCTGGGCTCTTGTTAGCTTCGACATTGGACGCACCCGACAACCAGCCAAGGATGGCCCTCTTCTCACTCGGATCAGGTAACCTAATCTCGTTGCTAGAGCGCACACAGGGTGAGACTATGGTACATCCGGTCTACATCTCTCGTTAGCAGCTCCTTCTTTGAGGTTCTATCAAGTATTAATCAAGACATACATGAGCAGTGTCTAGGAGGATTAATGATATGAAGAGTTCGAACTCTTCTGCGTACCTTGCTCGTCTCAGCTGTCGCTGCTGCCATGTTCCAACTTCCAGTTGTGAATACTTTAGTAGATGGCGACCCTACGGCCCAGGCAAGCGGGTTTGTGAGTCCTGTTACGATGCAGGCCCAACGCACCAATGAAAGTAGTGCAAAACCATCCAATCCAGAAGCCAGTAGTAGCCAAGACATACCTGACAGTGAATTCTTCCTACTCAGCTTCCCACTCTCTTCAAGATGGTATGTGTGGCGAATGCCCTCCGACCAGTGGACTTACCAAATCTATACCTCAATGGTCGACCATAACCCCCCCTTCTATAGTGGCAACTCCACTCTTGAACCTTACACTGGTGAGTATGGTCCAACGTCTGGAGCACCTCTTGCGAACAGTTGTGGAGATCTGCACTGGACGCATAGAGGTTACTGCTATGATGGCCATCCAGGTTTGGACCTAGCAGTAGTGGAATATACCCCGGTCTATGCTTCACATAGCGGGCGAGTGATCAGGGCTAGTGACATAGCTGATGGCTATGGTGTCACGGTGCTGCTTCGGGATGAAACCAACCCGAGCTATATAACCCGCTACTCGCACTTCTTTGACGCTTCCGTGGTCGTGGGTGCGCATGTTGCTCGTGGTCAACAGATAGGTAGAAGTGGACACTCCGGAAGTGGCACCGGCCAACATCTGCACTTTGGACTCTACTACGACAGTACCTGGAACAACAATGATCCCCACGATTGGGTTGGGCAGGTAGTCGACCCCTATGGCTGGTTCTCGTTGAGGCCCAATGGTTTAGGTGCTCCGGTGAATGACAATAAATGGGCAGGGGGCTATTCCTCGCAAGGAGCCACAAACGAACCGCCGTCAATCAACTTTAACGATGGTACGCTACAAGGCCACCAATATAGAAGCAAGTCTCTCATCTGGTCGGGTGTCCACAAAGTAGGTGCGTCAGGTCCGGACGAAATTGAGGAATGGTGGGCCAACACTTATGGAGCAGCCGGACCACCTCTCAATGACAAATACAATCCTAAAGGCCAGACCTATTGGTGCCAGGACTTTGAAGGTGGAAAGTACTGCACTAATGGTATTGGCTACCAACCTTACTATGCCTTCACCGACGTGCCTATATCCCAGTGGGCACATCGCGACATTGAATGGGCGAAGCGCGAAGGTATATCGGATGGATATACAGACCCCTCTCGGTGTCCAAATGGTATACCATGCTTCCGCCCATACGATTTCGTATCAAGGGGGCAGATATCGAAGATGATCGTGAACGCCTTCAGCTTCCCCATCAGTACGTCAGGTGGTCCACATTTTGCAGATGTTCCGGTGGGATCTACCTTCTACGACTACATCGAGACTCTTTACAATCGGATTGTCGACAGCCAGAGAATAATCTCAGGCTATCCAGGCGATCCAAACCATTGGAATGCATGTCTTAGTCCTCCTGCATACGAGATGTCGGGCCTCACGTACTTCAGGTGGTGCGAGAACGTCAAACGTGGGCAGATGGCGAAGTTTACCGCCATGTCAATGGTAAGTAAGCTCTGGCTTACTCACGGCCTTGATGCGACAACGCTCGGATCCGATCATGGCGCTGATTACTTTGACGTGCCAAGTTACGATACCTACTTCCGCGTTGTTAGGACCTTGCAGGATATTGGCGTCGTTCAATACCATCGAGCCGATGGTGATCCAGGTTGTACCAGTTACGGCTTTACATCTGAGCAATGCCAGTCTCTGGGGCATTTCTATACCTACTGGGATGCAACCCGCGCACAAGTGGCTCAGATTCTTCACGAAGCCATTTACTCTGTTCCATAAGCAACGTTTTACGTCTTGCGTCGATGCTATGTCTGGCGCGCCAGACATAGCATCGACGCAAGATTTGCGGAGATATGATGCCAAGCCAAATACCAACCAAGCAGACATCGACTGTTTCCACCTGTGCCTTAACCACTCCTTCGACATGATAGATGGGAAAGCATTGGAATTGATGGCCGTTTTGTGCTTCTGTGATATTGTCTCACGCGCTACCAACAAAGGAGGATAAAATGCTTAAGAAATCACTGCCACTCGTTCTCATTTCTGCGATCGCGATTGTACTCATTACTACCTATCAGCCAATGTCTCTCGTTCAGTCAATTACCAAAAGTCAACCGGAACAGGTGCAAAGTACAGACACCGCAACATGTCAACGCTTCAACGAGACTGGTTTCCAAGTGTGTGGGAGGCTATTAGCTTATTGGTATAAGTATGGCGGGCTACAGCAGTTCGGTTATCCGGTCAGCGAACCTTTCAAAGAGATCTCCGAAGTGGATGGAGAGGAGCATACTGTACAATACTTCGAGCGTGCAGTATTCGAGTTACATCCCAAGAACCAGCCACCTTATGACTTATTGCTCTCCCAGTTGGGAAGACAGAAGTACCAGCAAAAATATCCGTCCGGCACCTCAGGTACTGAATGGACAGGAGATCCACAACCAGATCTCAACATAAGCAAGCAATTACGCACCGGAATCAATATCAAGCTGATACGGGCAGAGCAAGGCGCAATAACTGGATTATACTCTGGATACTGTGGGCTCCAGATGACGTGGGTACTGCAAATCGAAAACACAGGCAACACACCCTTTGATGCAGAACTGGATACGGGAAATCTGAGGATGGCAGACAGCACTGGCAAGAGCTATTCCCCCACTCGTGAGTGTGGCGGAAGCTCTGTTACTCCTTATAGTGGGTCATTTGCGCAACCTACTCGTATGATGCCCGGTGACATCCTGAGAGGTACGATAGCTTTCAATGCTAGTGACATTCCGTTGAGCGCATCCTACTTTCAAATCAGAGTCAACTTCTCAGGTATGCCAGTTGAGTTTCGGTATATGCTACCATAGCTACCAGGATAACCCAGATGAGCATAATATCAACAAGTCTGGCAATGCAGTGATTATATGAAACGGATGTGGATGAAAGGCTCGACATTTCGGCCCTACTCCAACCATGTCAGCCCACAATCCCTGAAAACTCTACTCTTGGTTGAGCCCATTCAAAACCGGGGGCGGGAGGACAGGCGTACAACACTTACGCTGCGCATTGCTGATCCTCTACCTTTGGTGGCGCTGCCATACCAAGCCAAAAGAGAAGGTGACATTGTCTGAACAACGGCGAATGTTCAGGCAGAGATTTGGTGCCCTGCAATACCTGTTGATGGCGACCTAAGGGCACATACTGGTTGTAGTACAGCCATGGCTAAGGCGCCCAAGACGCGACAGAGGGGATGGCGAGTTCCCAGTCCTGACACTTCCATCCTAGGGCCCAACAGCGTCGATATCCTCAAAACTGTTTGAATCCGGCCCCGGATTCGGGCCGGTAACTATTATCCAGCCTGGCGTGCAGCTAGGTGTGGCAGTAGGCCTGTTGCTAAGATTACGACGAAAAGCTACATCGTGCTAGATAACCAGACAGATTCGAGTGTGAATCAGTTGGTCAATGTCTGCTCAAACGCCAACTTTGAGCAGATGCAACGGCAAACGTTGTCCGGTAGTTATCTGGCACCCTGGAGCGTCACAACAGCGCAGTTATCTTGTGCGTTGTAGGATTCCGTCAGGATCTTAGCAACAGGCCAATAACTGGGGGATCTTTCCCGGTAGATAATGCTACAAGCTATAACTTGCTTGTTAATGGTGGAGCAATTGCAGCAGGACTTAACCGCACGCTAATGTTGAAGTTTCTTGTGTTTGACCGTTCACTACTGCAAGAAGGTGCGACGTTGGGCGTGGTTGCCTCACCACCGAGAACCCTGCCGTCACCAGGCGACAACACACTGCCTGAACGGCTCCATTTCCAACCCTAGCAAAGGGGAGTAGAGATGAAGACAAGCCATCGTTCATGAGGTCATGGAAGCCTGAAGGTAGCGATAAACCGTCGCTTTGGAGACGCCATATTCCTTCATCAGGGTTCGGATCGTCGTCCCTTGCTGCCGCTTGGTTTGCATATCGGCAATCTGCTGCGCCTTCAAGGTCTTGCGCCGACCAAACGGCACGCCTCGCGCTTTGGCCTTCGCAATGCCATCCATTTGACGTTCGGCACGGAGCTCTGTCTCAAATTGGCTAATAGCTCCCAACATATTAAACAGTAGCCGTCCGGTGGCATCGTTGGTATTGATTTGCTGATCCAGCACCTGCAATTGAACTCCTTTGCGTGCGAGCTGTTCAGCAATCTGACACAGATGAAGTGTTGAACGCGCCAGGCGGTCCAGGCGGGTAATGACTAGTGTATCGCCTTCACGGGCGTACTCTAGGCAGGCCACCAAGCGTGGGCGTCTATCCGACGTGCCTGTACCACCTGTGCTTGTAGCACTGCGCTTCTCCTCAAAGAGCTTGTCGCAGTGCTTCAGTTTATCTTGTTGGACTTCGAGACTCTGGCCCACCGAGCTGACCCGGGCATAACCAATCAACGCCATTGCATACTCCTATACTCCTGTTGTCTTTCCTATCGATTCGTTTCTACTGTTGTCATTGTCTCGGAAGGTCTTAGACGCTATGATAACTGGATTATGAGACATATTCTGAGACGCGTCAAAGTGCTGGGACTTGATAGGATTTAATTGTATACTTTTTGAGACTTTGGGCGCTGACACGATTGTCCTCTCATAACGAAGGAGCAGTGTGACCAATCTTGTGACAAACCTGGAAGTGGGTGAGGCCAAGGCCAGCGAGCCCAGCAAGACACCAAAGCGGCTATACATCCTCGATGACCAGGAAATCGAGGCCCTCTACGCTAGACCGCTCTTCACTGAAGACGATAGAATCCAAGCTTTCATGCTCACCCAGTCCGAGAAGGACCTACTCGCTTCCTTTTCACCCATTCACGTCCAGCTATACTTCATCCTCCAACTGGGCTACTTCAAAGCCAAACAGCTTTTCTTCACCTTTACCTTTCATGACGTTGCTAACGATGTGACGCACCTCCTCCAACGCTATTTCCCTGGGGTGCCACTCGACCCACTTGGGCCAGATAGGCCAGGTGGGTCGAGTGGCACTGATGGCCAACATGAACCACAGCCAAAACTGCGCCCTCTCAATAAACGCACCATCCTCAAACAGCGGCAGCGTATCCTGGAACTGTTCCAGTATCGGCTCTGCACGCCTACGGACCGCAAGCGCTTGTTCCTTCGTGCCCAACAGGCCGCTCGCATCAGCAGCAAACCTGTCTATGTCTTTCGCGAGATACTTCACTATCTGACCGAACAGCGCATTGTCAGCCCCGGCTATACCGTACTCCAGGAGGAGATCGTCGGCAAGGCGCTAACTGCGGAAGCCAAGCGCTTGATGACCATGCTTCAGACAAAGTTGTCTCCCACTGTGTGTGTAGCGCTCGACCAACTCGTCGCTCTCGCCGAAACCGAGGGGCTCTATGCCATCACGCTGCTGAAACATCAGCCCAGAGACTTCAGCCTGGGAGAAATGCGCCGTGAAATAACCTGCGGCGAGCAACTCGCTCCGCTATACCATCTGGCCATGCAGATCGTGCCGCAGTTGGGCATCTCCAACGAAGCCATTACCTACTACTCTTCCTTGGTCTCGTACTATTCCGTCTTCCGGCTCAAGCAACTGGACCCATGGATGGTGTACTTGTATCTGCTCTGTTTTATCGTCCATCGATATCAGTGCTTCTCGGACAATCTGCTCACCTGCTTCATTCATCTGGTGAAGCAGTACAATGATGAAGCCAAAACTGCCGCCAAGGAAGCGGTCTATCAGCAAAGGGTGCTAAACAACCGGGACTTGCCCAGGGCCGGCCAGGTTCTCAAGCTCTTCACGACCGATTACGCGCCGGAAACCTCATTCAGGGATGTCCAAGCCACAGCCTTTACCATGCTTGACCGTATGCGCTTGGCTGCGGTTGCGGACTACATTGCAGGGGAGGCGAGCTTTGACGAAACCGACCTTCAATGGGCGCATCTTGACCTGATGGCTCGGCGCTTCAAGCAGCATTTACGTCCCATCCTACGAGCGGTCGATCTTGAGGCCACCCGTGCTAATGCCCCCATTCTGGAGGCAGGAGAGTTTCTCAAGATGGCCTTTCAAAAAGACCGCTCCCTCCGGCAGATAGATGCAGTGGACTTCCCTACCCACTTCATGCCGGTTCGAGACAAACGCTGCCTCTATCACCGTCATACCCGCGATCAGCGTGATCGCGACCGTAACGGCACCGGCGCTACTGGCCACAAACAACTCAACCCTGACCGCTACGAGTTTCTTGTCTATCGGCTACTACGCAATGGGTTGGAGGCCGGCGATCTCTATTGCCCCACCAGCGTGCGGTTCCGCAGTTTTGAGGATGATCTCATTGATGAACAGGAATGGCAACAAAACAAGGCCACCTTACTCACCGAAACGGGCTTGTCCTCTCTGTTACAACCCATCCAGGAGCATCTTGCTGACCTCGAATGTCAGTTGGAGGAGCGTATTGCCGCTGTCAACGCGCGCATCAGTGCCGGGGAGAACAGCCACTTTCAGATCAAGGGCAAGAGCAGGGATAAGGGAGGAGGCAGCCGCACGCCCCGGACGCGCTGGACCCTGCAGTATCCCAAAAGCACCGAGCCTATCAACCACCCTGTGTTCGACACGCTAGGCCAGGTCAATATTGCCAGTCTGCTCCATTTCGTTGACTGCCATTGCCACTTCATGGACTGCTTTGAGCATGTTCTCGGGCGTTATAGCAAACAAGAGGTTGATGATCGTATCACCCACGTGATCAGTGCCTGCCTTGTAGCATGGGGGACCAACATGGGCCTGGGGCGGATGGGCGAAATCTCCGACATTGGCTTCTACACGCTCGCACGCACCTCGGAGAACTTTCTACGCCTCGAAACTTTGAAAGCTGCCAACGATTGTGTGGCAAACGCCATCGCGGCCCTCCCTATCTTTCGGCAGTATGATCTGGGCGGTGTAGTCCATTCGAGTAGCGACGGGCAGAAGTTTGAGACAGCTGTGCCTACATTCAATGCCCGTCATTCGCCAAAGTACTTCGGCCTCAAAAAGGGGGTGGTTGCCTACACGCTGATTGCCAACCATGTGCCGGTGAATGCAGACATGATAGGCGCTCACGACCATGAGAGCCGTTATGTCTTCGATCTGCTCTTCAACAACACAACGGACATTCAGCCCGAAGTACATTCCACAGATACCCACGGGACCAACCAGGTGAATTTCGCTCTGCTCTCCATTTTCGGCTACCAGTTTGCTCCGCGCTATGCTGGAATCGAGGAAAAGGTGCGCACCTCATTGTATGGCTTTGCGCATCCCAGCCAATACAGCGACGTGATCCTCAAACCGGTCCGCAAGCTGAATACAGAGTTGATCCTGGCGGAATGGGACAACCTGCGGAGGATCTTCGTTTCATTGGCACTGAAAACGACTACGCAGAGTATCATCGTGGGCAAACTCAACGCGTACGCTCGGAGAAACAAAACTCGCCAGGCTCTGTGGGAATACGACAATATCATCAGCAGTCTGTATCTGCTCGACTTTGTGGACTCGCCGCTCATACGCAAGAACGTGCAGAAGGCACTGAACCGGGGCGAGAATTATCATCAGTTGCGCCGAGCGGTCTCCTACGCCAACTTTGGGAAGCTACGCTTTAGGACCACAGAAGATCAAGGGCTGTGGCACGAGTGCAGTCGATTGATAACCAACTGCATCATCTTCTACAACACAAGCATTCTATCGGGGTTGTGGACACACAAAGAAGCTGCTGGGAATATGGCGGGCGCCGAGTTGATCGCTCAGATCTCCCCAGTGGCGTGGCAGCACATCAATTTCCATGGACGCTATGAGTTCACCACCAGCCCGCAATCCATTGACCTCGACGCGGTTGTGCAAGAACTTGCCGATCGCCCAATCATTGCAGTAGAGGAAGTGGAAGGGGAAGAGGAATAGCCGGAGCCAAATGCACCGTTTTGGGGGGATATGCAAAAACCCCCGTGGTGGTGATGCGCAAGGTATCAGGTGGTAGTCAATCGCCCAAGGGATCAGCCACCCGGATGACGTTGGCTACCCTGTTCGGCACCTGGCGAGCTAAGGGTCTCAACCCCTTCTTTGAGTGTTTCACCCTCCTCTCTCAACCCCAACCCCAGCCCCTCACACCCTTAATCTGAACGCTATCAGGCCGTTGATATTAAAGATACGATGCGATGGGCTATCAAGGTTTCCTTATTCGAAGTCAATGTTGGCCCGCTCAGGCACTGAAAGGACATGATTTGAGATTATCAGCCTGAAATCACACAACCTATTCTGACTGAGTGCGTTAATCATACATACACTCACAGTTACATTGACAGTTACGCCGGTCTGTGGAAAAAGGTGCTTACAACTCCCCGGCACGCTAACATAGGGCGTGAGCAGTTCTTCCGTTTTTAGAGGCAAACTGGGCAGCCTGAAATGGGCGTCGGGCTATGCAGTAACCCTACTGTATTTTCCGTAATAGTACGAAAGAACTACTTGATTGTGTTGACAGGCGCGACGGGGATTCCCTATACTTGGCAAAGCTAGAAGACGCAAATATGCCAGCAGAGGTCACCATAAGCGGTACAAGTCACTTTTTTTTTACAGGCCTGCGTAGACCCTGCATCTACTGCCCACCCCCACTCCGGGTCCCGGTCACGCCATCTGCGCACCACGTCTTACACTTTCTCACAACCGGCAGCCGGTTTGAGGCAGCGTCGCCTCCCAGTGTTTCGCCCGAAACAGAGCCTGGTACTTCGTACACCCCAACGCAACCTCAAAGCGATATGTGCACAAGATATGCGTGGCCGCACACGCAGCAGCGAGACTATTAAGGTGGCCTCAGCCGGAGGGCACAGTTAGCCTCGCGTCACGGCTTTGACTCCTCGACAGAGGGGTGAAGCAACCAAAATCGCCTCCGCACCACCGGTTGGCACGGTGGTCAGCACGAGCGGTAGGCGATGCAGTACGGGCAAGCTTGAATTCTCAGATGAAAGCCAGGAAATCGCATTTCCAGCCCGTACCGAATGCCACTCGCGGCGCAAACGGTAAACACGAAAGGAGACATTTCATTGAAGCTCAATAGACTGTTAATCCCGGTGGTGGCTGTGCTCCTCATCGCGGGGGCAGCCCTTATGCTCGGCGCCCAACCAAAGCCGAGTTTCCACGTGCCCCCAGGCGACCTTGTCGACTCGCCCAACGCCTCGTCGATGCAGGAAATGGCCCGTAAGCCGGTCCCTGACGCTCCGGCCCTGCCTGATGGTAGTCAGGAGGGCGCAACCATAGAGAGTTTCGACGGAAGCTCAACCGACGGCTGGCAGGGCATCAACGAGTTGGAGGTAAACTGGATAGCCAGCGATGGCAGACTCCAGCAGAACATCCCCGTAAGCGAGGTACCGGGCGAGCAGAACGCCATGTTTGTCACGCGTGACACAAGTTTTGCTGACGGTTCGGTAGAGACTTATTTCTACCCAACAGCCGGTTCGCCGCTCGGCATCGTCCTGCGCGGCTCGGCCAATGGCTACTATCGCGTGGTGTTCTACATGAACGTTAACACAAATCAATTATCGAAGGCCGAAATCCAGCTTGTAACAACAAACAGCGATGGCAACACGCAGAGCAAGACCCTGACGCAAGCCGATTATGCTACATGGCGCGGTTACGACCTCGAGCGTTGGACCCTAGCACAGGCCACCATCAAGGGGGACCGGATAGCGGTTTCCATAGATGGGCACGAGATCATGTCGGCCTCCGATGACACGAACGCCTTTACTCAGGGCTGGGCGGGCGTATGGACCCAGTCCGATGGAGGCACCCAATTCGATAACATCCGCATCCAGCGTTCGGCTGGCCGCTAGTCAAGGTAGGAGATAAGAGATTTATGACTGCTAACAACCGAAAACTCAAGTCAGCCTTGCTGGTGCTCATGGGAGTGCTAATCACGACGCTGGCGTTTTGGGCCCAAAAAGCCAATCCTGGGGGCATCGCGAGTGCCGCAGCGCCCGTGAGCAATGCTGCGACAAGCAACAGTGCTGCGCAGGATGCCCCCGACTCCGATTTCAGTACACCCGACCTCCTATCATACATCGGCCAGTATGATAGCTTTCCGGGCATCGCGGCCTCGCCCCTGGATGGTTCTATCACAGCCGATTGGGGTGCAGCCCCCGATGATAGTACCGGCATAATTTATGCGGCCACCAACACGGAGTTTGGTCAGGATACCTTGCCTACAACCATAGATCGAGACGCGCCCAATCTGATCAACTGCAAGAATCAGTTTGGCCCATGCCCACTTGTTGCAGACAGCCTGGGCCGCAGGCACTTGCTGTACTGGAACTGGCCTCACGGCGGTAGTTTCTGCGCCTACTATGTGATGATCTTACCGGGTGGCACGATCGCCACCGACGAGGTAGTACCCGGCAGCTGCGATTCGGGCGTGCCACGCAAGCTCCTCGCTATCGCAGTCGATAGCAACCTGACGGTGCATATTGCGGCGAGTCGCGACAATCAATACGTCACTCGTTACTGGGAGCGCCTGAACGATGGCACCTGGAGCGTAATCAACGAGACGATACCACAGCCATGCGGTCAAACAGGCGACCTTACTTTGGGCGTTTCTAAGAATGGTGTCGTGATGGCCGCGTTCAAAGATTGTGGGGTTTACGGGAGTGGCACGGATATCTGGACGGCTACACGTACTGCCCCAAACGATTGGCAGCTTGACGACATTTCTGCTTCGTGTTGCGAGGCCTGCCCCAACGTGTCGAACGCTTATCTGCCAAACCTGGCGGCCTCACCGGACGGCGGACTGAGGATCTCCTGGGCGGACGGCCGGTGCTCGGGGAGTGAGACTGACATATATTACAGGGAGTGGAATCCCGGAACGGGGTGGGATGGCACGCCAATTGTGCGGGTCGCGCAAAACTCCGGTAAGTCGTATCACAATGCGATCGCGGTGGACGACTCCGGTGAGGCCCATATCGTATGGGCTGACGACACAAGCAGCCCCGTCGGTTACTACCGCGTGTTCTACGCCCACGGGCGAGGCAGCGTATTCACACACGTGGAGCTGCCCTTCGACCATTGGGCCGGGACCGCCTGGCAGCGCGACGTGGCAATCGACTCTGCTTTCGGATATATCCATGTGGCGTTCAGCACGATCCGCACCGACCCGAAAAAAGACAATTACTACTCCTATAGTATGGTGGCCCCGCCACCGACGCCCACACCAACGAATACTCCTACACCGCCGTGCCTCGGCCAGTCGGGATTGGACTTCCAGGATGTGTGTGTTGGCAGTACGTTCTACACTTATGTACATGACATCTACACCGCAGGCATCATGACAGGGTACAACTGCGGAGGACCCGGCGAACCATGCGCACCTCCGGGTAACAAGCCGTACTTCCGGCCCAACAACAGCACTACAAGAGGCCAGATGGCTAAGATCGTGGTGCTTGGGGCCAATCTCACCATCCTTTCACCGAATGTGGCGCACTTCGAAGATGTACCCGTTGGCAGTACGTTCTTCACCTATGTAGAAACGGCCTATGCCAACGATGTAATCAACGGCTACGCCTGTGGTGGTGAAGGCGAGCCGTGTAATCCACCAGGCAACCGCCCATACTACAGGCCAAACAGCACTGTAACGCGTGGGCAGCTTACCAAGATGGTGAGCACAGCCTTTGGCTTCGATGAGTCCGTTGTTGGGCAGACCTTCGAAGATGCGCCTCCAGGCTCAACATTCTACACGTTCATACAAAGACTGAGCAATCGGGGCGTAGTCAATGGATATGCCTGCGGTGGTGAAGGCGAGCCATGCGGCGTCGGAAACAGGCCGTACTTCCGGCCAGGGAGCAGTGTCACGCGTGCTCAGACGGCCAAGATCGTTGACGAGTCGCGTATGCAGCCAACACCAACGCCAACACCCGCAACACCTACTACCACGCCGACGGCAGCACCTACTCATACGCCAACCCCCATCCCCACCACTACACCCACTTCAACCGCAACTGTCACAGAAGAGGCATCGGCAACGCCTGAGGACACGGCCACTGCGACACCTCAGGAAACCGAAACCTCGACCCCAGAGGCTACAGCCACTGAAGAGGCTACGGCGACTGAGACAGAGACGACACTGGCACGTACCGATCCAAACTCATAACCATCTTATGATTGGGAACGGGAACTTGTACGAATCAGGTTCCCGTTCTCTCTATAGGTGCATAAGGATGGCAGGAGGTAACACCGTTGCGTAAGAAGCAAGCGCTCCTTTTACTCTTCGCGGCATTCCTCTCCACCACGCTCTTGATAACGCCCGCCACGCAGGATGCGCGGGCTAATCCTTTTTCCGGCCATAAGCCTGGGCAATCCGGCACCATTCCGGAGACAATTGACGCCTGGAGCAGCCCAATTGTTGCCTCTACGCGCAGTGGCTACCAGAACTTTGGCTCAATAGCTGCTTCGCCCGTCGATGGCTCGGCTGATATAGCTTGGGCATTTGCCGGGTCGAGTAATAACGCGGAGATTATCGTATCGGGCAATTCTTCATTAGGGGGAGCCTTCTCCGACCGCACCGTAGCAAGCGGCCAGGTAGATCTCCTTGGCGGTGCTGCTACTGCGCACGATAGCCTGGGTCGAACACATGTCCTCTACTGGAAATGGCCACCATCCAGTGTTCTTTGTGACTACTATGCACTTCTAGATGCCAACCATAATGTGCTGGTGAACGAGGCGATTCCCGGTACGTGCGAAAATGGCGTGCCCCGCAAGTTGCTCGCGGTCGCGGTTGACAGCAACTTGACCGTCCATGTGGCCCTGGCCCGCGACCAAACTCCAGGCAGTCTCATGTACTGGGAGCGTTCCAATTCGGGCACCTGGACCGTGCAACGGGAAACTATACCTGGGACATGTTCGCCAGGCGATATCTCGATTGCCGTCACCACGGCGAACACGGTTATGGTGGTCCGAAGAGATTGTCCCTTATCAGGAACTGGAACGGACATTTATTCGTCAGTTCGTAATTCACCCGGCAATTGGACGACAGATAATATCTCGTCCTCCTGTTGCAGCTATTGCCCGAACCAATCAAACGCTTATCTGCCCGACATTTTTGCAGCGTCAGATGGCGGTATCCGTGCAGCCTGGGCTGACGGTCGATGTGGCTCGCATGATACTGACATCTACTATAGAGAGTGGGTTCCGAGTACCGGCTGGAATGGCAAGCCCATTGTCCAGGTTGTGAACAACAGCGGCGCTTCATATTACCCATCAATAGCCGTCGATGAATCAGGTGAAGCCCACATCGTGTGGGCCGATGATTACAACAGTCCGTTCGCCTACTACCGGCTATTTTACTCACATGGGAAGGGGAGCATCTTCTCGGCCCCCGAAATTCCGTTCCAGGGTTGGGCAGGCAATGCGTGGCAGCGCGACCCATCACTTGACTTTGCCGACAACGCAGTGCATCTCAGTTTCGCAAGCATCTATCTGAATCCGAACAAGAACAATTTCTATTCCTACCGGCAAGTCAGCCCGCCTCCTCCTTGTCCAACCGAGCGGTTCAAAGATGTATGCCCAGGTAACTACTACTACGATCCCGTTCTTCACCTGAACGATGCCGGTGTCATCGGAGGGTACGCGGCAGCCCCACCTTGCCCAAACAGCCAGTGGGTGCCCTGCTTCCTCCCAGGTAACAATGCCACCCGCGCGCAAGTCTCCAAGATCGTGGTGTTGGGAGCCGGGCTGCCGATCAACACGACGGGTGGACCGCACTTCAGCGATGTGCAACCAGGCTCAACCTTCTATAACTACATCGAGACTCTGTACAACGCGGGCATTGTGAACGGGTACTCGGACGGCTCGTTCCGCCCGAACAATAACGTGACCCGAGGACAACTCAGCAAGATGGCCGTGCTGGCATTCGGTTTCAACGAGGCGGTCTCAGGCCAGACATTCCAGGATGTCGCACCGGGATCAACGTTCTACACCTATATTCAGCGGCTTGCGGGACGCGGGATCATTAATGGATATGCCTGCGGAGGCGCAGGCGAGCCATGCGTTGCTCCCAACAACCGCCCTTACTTCCGACCCAACAACAATGTGACACGAGGCCAGATTGCCAAGATCATAGACGCGTGCCGCGCCGAACTCAAATAGCTCGTTGTTTTGCAAGATCGTGCGCTGCCTGTGATAAAATAGTCGCATGCCCGCAGAAGACAAACCACTCGCCCAACATCCCAACGGGCGCACAACGCTTAGTTCCATCCCTTCGGTGGATCGAGTGCTGGCGCACAAAGCGCTTGCGCAAGCGCGTAGCTTGCTGCCCGGTGTGCTGGTAACTGGAGCAGTGCGCGAAACGTTAGCTGAGGTGCGTCGGGGGATCACCGGGGGCGATATGGCACTGCCCTCCATAGATGAACTTGCAGTAAGCTCGGCGGAACGGGCTTTTCTAGCGATCATGCCAAGCTTGCGCGCCGTTATCAACGCCACCGGGGTGATCATCCATACGAACCTGGGACGCGCACCACTTTCGCAGAGCGCCCTGGATGCGATCCAGCAAGCAGCGAGCTACAGCAATCTCGAGTACGACCTCACCGAGGGCGAACGCGGCTCGCGCTATGTGCATGCGGTGCAGATATTGCGCCGGGTCGTGGGATGCGAAGATGCTTTGGTGGTGAATAACAACGCCGCCGCGCTGGTGCTGGTGCTGACCTGCCTCTGTGCGGGACGCGAGGCGATCTTGTCGCGGGGCCAATCGGTCGAAATTGGTGGGGGGTTTCGCATCCCGGAGGTCATGAAGACGAGCGGCGCGCGCCTCGTCGAGGTAGGTACTACCAACCGCACCTATGCACGCGACTACTCCGAAGCCATCAGCGCGGAAACCGCCATAGTAATGCGCGTGCACGCCAGTAATTTCCGCATTGTAGGGTTCACAACTCAGCCTTCGGTGCAAGATCTGGCCGAACTCGCACACGAACATGACATCCTCCTGGTGGACGACATCGGCAGCGGTGCCCTTCTCGATACTTCTCGCTACGGATTACGGGCTGAACCGACGCCACAGGAAAGCCTGACCGCAGGAGCAGACCTGGTGCTGTTCAGCGGAGACAAATTGCTCGGTGGGCCGCAATGCGGCGTGATAGTAGGCAGAGCTGACCTAATCGCCAAACTGAGGAAGCACCCCCTAACGCGCGCTTTCCGTGTCGATAAACTTACGCTAGCTGCGCTGGAAGCCACTCTTTTGCACTACCTTAAGGGCGAAGCCGAACGCGAGGTACCGGTATGGCGAATGCTATCTATCCCAAGTGAGGAGTTGCGCGCGACCGCCGAGTCATGGGCAGATGCGCTGCGCGAGGCAGATATCACGTGCGAAATCACCTCTGGCGAATCAGCTGTGGGGGGTGGCGCTCTGCCAGGCGAAACTCTCCCAACTCACTTGCTTTCAATCCCACTTACGGAGGCGCGGGCAGGGGAAATGGCGCAAGCCCTGCGGGACCGGCCAATTCCGATTATTGCTCGTGTTGAGCATGGTGCGCTGCTGCTCGATCCTCGCACGGTCCTACCCCAGAAGCATCAGATTTTGGTCGACACTCTGAAGAAGATTCTGGCAGAGTAGCTACTGGCGTCCGTGGGCTGCTAGCCACAACTCGCGCTGTTTGACCGCGGCCTGGCGGTCGGTGGTCCGGTAGCGAGCCAGGAACTCCTCACGGTAGTCATTGAACGATCCGTCGAGAATAGCAGCCCGGATCTCGCCGATGATCCTCGTCATGAAGCGCAGATTGTGTATGCTGTTGAGGCGGTAGGCAAGCAATTCCTCGGCGCGGTAGAGATGGTGCAGATAACCGAGCGAAAAATGCGTGCATGTGTGACAATCGCAATCAGGTTCAATCGGTGTGTCGAGGGCCGCGAAGCGCGAGCTTTTGATCGGCAGGCGTCCGTCCCTCGTGAGAAGCGCTCCGTTGCGTGCAACCCGCGTAGGAAGCACGCAATCAAACATATCGATCCCCCTCGCCACGCATTCGACCAGGTCTTCCGGAGACCCCACGCCCATTAGATAGCGCGGCTTGTCGGTGGGCAGCAATGGCGTGGTGGCTTCGAGGATGCGGTGCATATCTTCCTTTGGTTCGCCTACGCTGAGGCCGCCGATGGCATAGCCGGGAAAGTCGAGCGCGGAGAGAGTGCGGGCGCTCTCCTGGCGCAGGTCTTCGTAGGTACTCCCCTGCAAAATGGCGAATAGCGCCTGGTCTCCTCGGCTGTGCGCACGCTGGCAGCGCTCCGCCCAGGCATGCGTCCTGGCGAGGGCGCGCTTGTTGTATTCGTGGGACGAAGGGTGGGGCGTGCATTCGTCCAGCACCATGATTATGTCGGCCCCTAGTTGCTCCTCAACCTTCATCACCATTTCGGGCGTGAACCTGTGTCGTGATCCGTCGATGTGAGATTTGAAGGTCACACCATCGCCATCGATCCTGCGATTGTGGGCCAGGCTGAAGACCTGAAACCCGCCGCTGTCGGTCAGGATTGGACCGCTCCAGCCCATGAAACGGTGCAGTCCCCCGAAACCCTCGATCAGGTCGGCCCCGGGACGCAAGTAGAGATGGTAGGTGTTGGCCAGTATGATCTGCGCTTTCAACCCCCACAGGTCATCGGGCGATACCGATTTCACGCTGGCCTGTGTGCCGACAGGCATGAACACGGGCGTTTCGATCTCCCCGTGAGGCGTTTCGATCCGGCCCGCCCTTGCCTTCCCGAAAGGCGTGTCGATCTCTTTCTGCAACTCAAAGTTAATCGCGCCGGTCACTCCTGCTCCGGTCCTAGCGCCAGGCTGATTTCCTGGTGAACCCAGTCGTCCTCTTCTCGGCAACTTCGCTCACCCAGCGCGGACATGGCGTTTTCCCCACCGATCCGGCCAAGCGCCCACGCCGCGTGCCCTCTTACCAGCGCCTCAGGATCGTTGAGAGCGCGAATGAGGGCGGGGACAGCGGCTGGGTCCCCGATATTGCCCAGCGCGACTGCCGCGTTACGCCGCAGGCCCGACCACCTCGCTCGTTTGACCGGGCTGTGCCGGAATCGCTCCTTGAATTCCGCCTGGGTCATTTCGAGTAAGGAAATCAGGTCTGGGCTGGAGCCAATTCCCATTTCCGGGGAGAACTCCGCGTGGTTGCCGGGCACAGCTTTGCGATTGACGGGGCATACCTCCTGGCAAATGTCGCACCCGAAAACCCAATCACCGATAAGCGGCCTCATTTCGCGTGGAATGGGTCCGCGCAGTTCAATGGTGAGGTAGGAGATGCACCTGTCGTTGTCCAGCACACCGGGGGCGATCAGAGCGCCGGTAGGGCAGGCAGGCATACATAGTGTGCAGGATCCACAATGCGTCCTTGCAGGCACGTCGGGTGGCAGTTCGATGTCGAGGAGTAGCTCGCCCAGGAGAACCCAGGAGCCGCGCTCGCGGTTGAGCAGGTTGGTGTTCTTACCGTACCAACCTAGCCCGGCGCGCTGCGCTACCGCCCGGTCTACGATACGCGCTGTATCTACCAGCGAGCGACACTCTACCCTGCGGCCCAAACGTTCCTCCAGCCAGCCATGGAGGGCCACCAGCTCTTCTTTGAAGATCTCATGATAGTCGTGACCCCACGCGTAGCGGGCCACCTTGCCTCGCGGCCTGCCCGGCTCCGATGGGATAAAGCTCCCATTAGAAAGGTAGCTGATCCCAAGCGAGATCAGTGTACGCACCTCAGGCATCAGGTTGCCCGGATTCGCGGCCACTTTCGCCCTGTCGGCATTGAACCATGTCAGGCCTGACAAAAGGCCTTGAGCAATACGCTCTTCCAGGACCCTTTGAGTTTCTGGAAACGGTTCGGCACGCGCAAAACCAACAAGATCGAAGCCAAGCTGGATTGCGCGCTCTACGATTTCCTTTTTCAGCGCGTGCGGAACTATGGTAAGGTCATTTTGCAACGGAATACCTGATAAGTCAGCGCTTGGGCTTTTGCTTGTCTCCCGTGAGGGATGCCAAAGTTCCGAGCTTTGTTCGGGAGCAAGATCGCAGCCAGATCACGTCTGATTATACCAGACGCTTTGGACGCCCTCCAAAGGTGCCCTCAACCCTAGCGTCTGGGTCATTTCGGGTGGATGCCGTTGCCGTTGGTGTAGACCGGGTCGGGCGCTACATCGGGGCTTTCTATGCGGGCGGCAAGGCTCAAACCTAGCTTCTGCTCGAACTCGCGAAGGAGGCTTTTGCTGCCGTTGAAAGCATCGGCTGGCATAGGCTCACCATCGAGCATGGTGCGCAGATAAGCCATCTCGGTCTCGGAGAAGGACGCGCCGCGCAATTTGTACTCCTCGAACGCCTCCCAGGCGATGGGGGCTACCGCCTTGACACAGGTGGCCACCTGAGTGGCATAGTCGCGGATCTCCTTCTGAGCGTGCGCGTCGAGCCTCAGGCGAAGGAAGTGAAGCAGGTTGTGCAGGTTCATCTGCCAGTAGAACTCACTATAGAGGGAAAGTGGCAGAACAATGCGCGCAAGCTCGCGGGCCACATTATCCTCCAAAAACCGCTCGTAGTGGGCGTAGGCGGTCTCGCGGTGGCTCTTTAGATAGTCGAGGAAGCGTTGAACCACTTCCTGGGGTACCTCGTCATTCGAGCGCCCCTGTTTGTTGTCCTTACTCTGGAACCCGACGTCCTGCCATGCAGGCTCGTGGAACTCCTCTTTCATGATCGAGTAGCGCGCGCTTTCCTCATTGACCGAAGCCGTGCGGTGGCGGATCCACTGGCGTATAACGAAGATGGGGGCTTTGATGTGGAACTTGAGAACCACCATCTCGAAGGGCGTGGTGTGATCGTGCCGCATCAGGTAGCGGATGAGGCCGCGATCTTCGCGCACCGATTTTGTGCCCGCGCCGTACGATACGCGCGCAGCCTGCACTATGCTCTGGTCGCTGCCCATATAATCGACCAGGCGCACGAATCCGTTGCTCGGTACCGGCAGTGCCTGATCCAGCAATTCTTCCGCGACGGATGAAATCACGTGTCCCATGTCAGCCCCCCTTTAAGTATGACTTTTCCGTGGGAATTATATAACGTCCGAGGGATGTGCAAAACGGATGCGGACCTAACTAAAAGTCTACTGGCGTGATCGTTTCATGGAAGGGGCAAACAGAAACCCCAGACGATCCTGACGGATCTTCCGGGGTCCTGTTAGTCCGAGAAACGAACCCGAAAGCTCAATCCCTCTGACTGATTTCAAGTATAAGGCAAGCTGTGGTGCCTGTCAACGGCTAATCTCAGTAGTTATCCCCAATCGTGTTGTGCTGGAAGGGCCTATCTCAATCAAGAGGGGTTGTGCGTGCTAAATTTGTTAGCTCCAACGCGTAAGGATCGTCTCTCGCGAGAAGAGGCGGGTGGCGATCCAGGTGGCGACCGCCGCAAGCAGCGCCAGGACAAGAGCCACTAACAAAGAGAAAACGGGGTTGAGAATAAGGAGGCCGGAGATCTGCCCGCCCAACACCAGGAAGACCGGCAAAATGACGACCGCGCTTATCTGTTGGGCAGTGCGCGGATCGTTGGCTTTGGAGGAAGCCGCCACCGTAGCGGCCACCGTCGTCAGTGAGAGGAGAGGGCCACATAACAGGAAGAGTATGAGCCAGGAAGGGCTGATAATCGCCGTGAAGACGGCAGATGATAGCGTGAGGAAGAACAACGCGATCACGAAAAAGACGCCGAACAGCCAGGTAAGGCCCACAGCCGGAATGAACGCGGTGAGAATCTTGGCGAGAAGAAGTTCCAGGCTGGTGATCGGGGTGGCAAGTAGTGGCTCAAGCGTGCCCCCCACCTTTTCGCCGACGATGCTGTACGAGGCGATTATACTGGGGAGGATCACAGGCAGGAGCAGCATGATTGTGGAGATAGGTTGCCCAACGGCGGCCTGCAAAATCTCCTGAATCGGGCGACCCTGAAGGCTGGGGTAGAATTGAGTGATATTTAGCAACTGGTCGATACCGTGAAAGGAGTCGGGCGGAGCCTGGCCGAGTCCGACGATGACCGCGAGGGGCACGATCGTGAGCACTACTGGCAGAAAGATTGCGCTGAGCACCAGCCCGCGTTGCTGGCGCAATTGCGACCAATCTTTCTTCAGGATCAACATTATTTTGCGGAAATCTATATCCATACCGCCACCTACTTCGTTTTTTGCCGAGAAGCCGCCACAGGCACAGGGGTTTCCTCGGTCTCGCGCACAAGGTCGAGGTACACCTGCTCAAGTGATGCGCTGATGGGCCTGACATAGCGGATAGGCGCGCCCGCCCCGACCAATGCTGACAGCAATCGCGGGTTTTGAGTGTCGGGATCGTCCAGGTTCACAGTGAGAGTATCGCCCTCTGACTTGACACCCTTCGCGAATGGCAGCGATCTTGCGATGCCTTCCCACTTGCCGGCTTCTCCCTCTACCTGTACTAGTGTGCCCTTGCCCGAGAGGCGCAAGCGCAGGTTAGCGGGAGTATCGAGGCTCAAAAGGTGAGTGCGAAACACGGCTATCAGGTCGCAAAGCGCGTCTGCCTCGGTGAGATTGTGGGTGGTCAAGAAGATGGTGCGTCCCTCGGCGCGCATGCTCATTATGAACTGGTGGACGGTGAGGGCGGCCTCAGGGTCGAGGCCGGCGGTCGGCTCGTCGAGAAAGACCACCTCCGGCTCGTGAAGCAATGCCCGCACGAGCGCCAGTTTCTGCCGCATCCCTTTGGAAAAGCCACCAACCTTGTCGTCGCGGCGCTCCCAGAGATCTAGCATCGTTAGGTAGCGCTCGGCCCGAGAACGGGCACGCTCTTCGGGAACCTCGTACAGCCCGGCGAAGAACACCAGATTCTGGAGGGCGGTGAGGTCGCCGTATAGGCCGGGCGTCTCGGTGAGGATACCTACCGAACGGCGGATAACTTTGTTTTCTTCTCCCAGGGTGTGCCCGGCAACTTCAGCGGTGCCGGAAGTTGGGGCGATAAGCCCGGCCAGCATCCTGACTGTAGTGGTCTTGCCCGCGCCATTAGGTCCCAGGAATCCAAATACCTTACCTGTGGGGATGGCGATGCTGAGGCGGTCTACCGCCACCCGGTCGCCAAAGGCGCGGCTCAATTCGTGGGTCTGGATGGCTGGGGGATTGCTGCTCAAATTACATCATAAGGGGATGTTGCCGTGTTTTTTCGGCGGGTTGGAGTCCCTTTTGTTACGGAGCATTTGCAGAGCGCTTATCAGCCTTGGCCTGGTCTGGCGTGGCTCGATAATGTCGTCGATGAAGCCACGAGCGGCGGGCACATATGGGTTGGCGAACTTTTGCAAATACTCGGCCTCAAGCCGCTTGCGGGTGGCTACCGGGTCGGGGCTGGCCTCAATCTGGTCTTTGAAGATTATACTTACTGCCCCATCGACGCCCATAACGGCAACTTCGGCGGTGGGCCACGCATAATTGATGTCGCCGCGCACGTGCTTGGAGTTCATCACGTCGTATGCACCGCCATACGCCTTGCGTGTGATTACGGTGATCTTGGGAACCGTGGCCTCGCAGTAAGCATACAGGAGCTTGGCACCGTGCCTGATGATGCCACCATGCTCTTGCTTCACTCCTGGGAGGAAACCGGGCACATCCTCGAAGGTTATGATCGGGATATTGAAGCAGTCGCAGAAGCGGACGAAGCGAGCAGCCTTATCTGCCGAGTTTATGTCGAGCACGCCGGCAAGCACCATCGGTTGTTGGGCCACTATGCCCACCGATTGCCCGGCCAGGCGTGCGAAGCCTATGATCATGTTGCCCGCGAAATGCTCTTGAATCTCAAGAAACTCGCCGTTGTCCATCACCTTCCTGATCACCGTCTTCATGTCGTAGCCCTTCGTTGGCTGGTCGGGGATAATGGTGTTCAATTCGTCGTCCATGCGACTGGCGGGGTCGTCGGTCGGCACGAACGGGGGATCATCGAGGTTGTTTGATGGGATGTAGCTCATGAGTCGGCGGAGCATCATGAGGCACTCTTCTTCGCTGTCGAGGGCGAAATGGGCCACGCCGGACGTGCTGTTGTGGACCATCGCGCCGCCAAGCGTCTCGAACGTGACGTCCTCATGCGTGACGGTCTTGACCACGTTTGGCCCGGTGACGAACATATAGGATGTATCTTTGACCATCAGGATGAAATCGGTCATGGCGGGGGAATAGACCGCGCCACCCGCGCAAGGCCCCATGATAGCCGAGATCTGAGGGACCACTCCCGACGCCAGCACGTTCTTGAGGAATACATCGGCGTAGCCACCGAGGCTCAGCACACCCTCTTGAATGCGCGCTCCACCCGAATCGTTGAGGCCGATCACAGGCGCGCCGTTCTTCATCGCCATATCCATGATCTTGACTATCTTCTCAGCGTGGGCCTCCGAAAGGGAGCCACCGAACACGGTGAAGTCCTGCGAGAAGACGTACACGAGCCTGCCGTCGATCTTGCCCCAACCGGTGACCACGCCATCGCCCAGCACCATCTGGTCGCCCATGCCGAAGTCGGAGATGCGGTGGGTAACGAACATATCGATCTCCTCGAACGAGCCTTCGTCCAGCAATAGGTCGACGCGCTCGCGGGCCGTGAGCTTGCCTTTCGCGTGTTGCTGTTGGATGCGCTTTTCACCGCCACCCAAATAGGCGCGCTCGCGCATTTCCCTAAGAAGAGCGAGATTTTCGGCGGTGCTCAGGCGATGTGGGGTCGATTTCTCAGCGCCATTAGGGACGGAGTTGTTTGTGCCGGTGGAGTTCGTGATGGACGCGGCGGCGCTATCGGCGTCGCCGGAAGAACCAGAGGACATAAAGGTGGCTCCTTGTATCTAGTTGCCGGTTCGCTGCGCCAACTATTATACAACTTGTCACTGCGGCCGGCTTGTGGGGTCGTCGGCGGGTAGATCCAGGGCGTGTTTGAAGAAACCATTGACGCGCCGCCTGTATTCATCGCTGGCAACCTCCGGAGCTCGCGCATGCTCACAATTGGGCACCATCCATAGCTCCTTAGGCCCTTGAAGGGCGGCATAAATACGGCGTGCCGAGCGTGGATCGGTGAGCATATCGTCGGCACCGTGAATGACGAATACCGGCCGGTTGCCTAAATGGTGAGCGGATTTCTCGGGGTTTATGTCGGAGGCTTTGACATGCATCATGGTTTCGGCAAACCAGACGATCATCGGTGCGAACAAGGTGGCGGGCGAGCCGACGAAAGCGCGGAGTCCGGGCTGGATCATATCGGCCACATTGGCATAAGAGGAGTCCGAAACAACAGCTTTGATATGGGGGTCGTTCTCGGCAGCGAGGATAGCAGTAGCAGCGCCCATTGATACGCCAAGCGCACCCAGGCGGTCCGCGTCCACATCGGCGCGCCCGCCAACGTAGCGAACAGCGTCCATCAGATCCCATTTCTCCCGGTAGCCCAGCGTTACAGGGCGACCTCGCCGTAAGCCGCTCCCCTGCATATCGAACATGAAGGATGCAAAGCCTCCCGCGTGCACAATGGGGGCATAATAGGCCATTTGCTCCTTGTAGCCCGCATACCCGTAGACAAGCAGGATGGCGGGCCAGGGCTTGGGGGCGGAAGCAGGTCCTGGGACGAACCATCCGCCGATCTTGCCGCCATCGCGAGAGGCGAATTCTACATATTCGGGTTTGACACCGGGCAGATCAAGTTCCAGTTGGCCGGGTTGAGGACCAACCGCAGCGGCTGGGCTTGCCGGGTATATTACGCGCCTGGCGGCCCAGTAGGGGAACCCACCGAACACTAGTCCTGCGATCCCCAGAGTCGCTAGACCGAGCTTGCCGCGCAGTCGCCCACCCAATCGTGGCGGCAAAACACCGCCTGTTCCTTCGTCCCAGGGTTCAAGGCGCGTGTCGGCCCACCGCACCGAATTTTCCATATCTTGACTCCTGATTGTCTTCCTGCAAGCGGCTAATCTGCCTAATACATAGTAGCATATTGCTAAAGCATGTTACAGGCCATTGACGTGTAATTGATCGCGAACAACGATATTCCACGCACATTGACATACAATAGTAAAGGCAGTACCATAAATGGGATCCCTCCGTAGCTGCGCGGGTTATGCTCGCCAAACAAGATACGCACAATAAATTCACGTACATCAAAGGAAGGTATTAGCTATGCCCCTGACAAAAGAAGAAATCTTGCGGGCGTTGAGCGTGGTCAAGGACCCCGACCTGGGGCGCGACCTTGTGACCCTGGGCATGATCGAGAATGTGAACATCAGCCCTGATGGCGACATTGCATTCACGATCGTTCTGACCACCCCGGCCTGCCCGGTTAAAGAACAACTCAAAGAGCAATCTGAGCATGTGGTAAGCGTGCTGCCGGGCGTGCGCTCGGTGCAAGCTGAGGTAACTTCGCGCGTGCGCGCAGGCACTATGACGCAACGGGAGGGAATCCCCGGCGTACGCAATATCGTGGCTGTCGGATCGGGCAAGGGAGGCGTTGGCAAGACCACGGTGGCGGTCAATCTCGCTCTCAGCCTGGCGCGGGATGGCGCGAAGGTGGGACTGCTCGACGCCGATGTGTACGGCCCGAACGTGCCGCTAATGATGGGCGCGTCCGCCAGGCCGACCCAGGGCGCTGACGAGAAGATCAATCCTATTGAGGCTTACGGGATCAAGTTGATCTCCATGGGGTTCTTTATCGACGCCGATAGCCCGGTGATCTGGCGTGGCCCCATGTTGACCAAGCTGCTCACGCAGTTCATGTACGACGTGAACTGGGGAGAGCTTGATTACCTGATAATGGACATGCCGCCCGGCACAGGCGATATTCAGTTGACTACGGCGCAATCGGTGCCGCTGACTGGCGCGGTGATGGTATCGACTCCACAGGACGTGGCGCTGCTGGACGCCAGCAAGGCGCTGATGATGTTCAAGAAGCTGAACGTTCCTGTGCTTGGTATCGTGGAAAATATGAGCATGTTCGTCTGCCCGCATTGCAACCAGCCGACCGATCTGTTTGGGCATGGTGGGGCACAGGTCGCCGCCTCCAAATATGCCGTACCCTTCCTGGGAGAGATACCGTTGCACCTGCGCATCCGCGAAGGTGGGGACAGCGGTCGCCCTGTTGTGGCCGACGCACCCGACACGCCCGAAGCCGAGGCGTTCATGCGTGTTGCCCGCAATCTGGCCGCCCAGGTGAGCGTGGTGGCCTACAAGCAGCAGGACGCCAAGCGCGGCGCACCGATGGCCTTCTTCAGCAAGAGATGAGCACATATCGCGTACTGCGTACTGCGTACTGCGTACTGCGTATTGCTTATTCAGTTGGAGAGAAAAGGTCCTTTCACCCATGGGGAACACATTTTTGCAGTGCGGAGTGCGGAGTACGCAGTACGCAATAGATGATGCTTTCCGAAGATACAGCTACCAGCACAAATTCGCCGCTTGAGAGCGATCTTGAGACCAGCCTGGCCCCTCGTGAGGGGGAAGCGCTGTCGCTGCCGTTCGACCAGTACGGGCGAATGCGGATCGCGCAGAATCTGGCGCACATCCTCTATAGCGAGATCGTAAGACGGGCGGGGCACGGCGACGAGCGCTATCGCTTGCGTGTGCTGGACGTGGGCGGCTATCCCGGCAATCTGCGCCAGTTCCTGAACTCCGACCATTTTGATTTGACCGTGCTCGATGTGGTGCCGGACAACGGTACGATTCCAGGATATATTCAAGGCTCCGGCATGGAGCTACCATTCCCGGAGGGCGAGTTCGACCTGGTGTTCTCGCTCGACACACTTGAGCATATCCCCGGCCACGAGCGTTCGCGATTTCTTTCTGAAATCATGCGCGTGGCGCGGTTGGGAGTGGTGCTGATCAACCCGATCCAATCGCTGCAAGCGGACTTAGCCGAGGAGACACTTGACGAGTATGTGCGTTGGCTGCTGGATGCGCAGCAGGAGCAGTTAGCCGAGCATAGAGCATTCGGATTGCCGGACTTCGCGGCCACCGCCGAAGCGTTCAGCGTGGAGGGGTGGCAGACGCACACCTTTAAGCTGGCGAATGTATACAACTGGCTTTTCATGATGATCGCCAAGCACTACCTCCTTTCGATGCGCGACGAGCGGGCGGCGGCGTTTGAGCGAGCGTTGGATAGGTATTACAATCTCACGTTCTTTGAGACCGACCGCTCGGAACCTGCGTACAGGGGAGCGGTAGTGGCAGTGCGGCCAGGGTTGGAGCAGGCGCTGAGCCTCATCGAGGAGGCGTATCCGCCGGTCCTTGAGCAGGAGAGCTCAAACACCACGCGCGTCGCACTTACGGAAGTGCTGATGAACCTGCTCAACCTGAAGGCGGCCAACCACGAGGACAGGCTGCTTCGGGACCAGATGGAGCGGCGCGACCGCCACATCGCGGGGCTGGAGACGCGAGTGGCGACGCAGGATATACAGATCGAGACGCTGAACGCGCAGGTTGCGAAACTTGAAGAGCACATACGTATCCTCGAAGCAACATACAAAGAAGAATTCGCCAACCAGGGCGCGTATATCCAACGGCTGGAAGAAGATGTCAAGAGCAAGGATGAACATATCTTGTATCTTGAGCGGCTTCTGAAGGGGATAGAAGCGGGGCGGGTGTTCCGCGTGACCCGCACAGTTTCGCGTTTTCTCAAGAAGTAGCTGCGCACCGTAATTGAACAAGAGCACTAATGACCAAACGTTGAGCAATCCTCAATCCCACAATACAAATCCAATAAGTGAATTGCCAGCGGTGAGCGTGGTGGTTCTCAATTACAACGGGCTGAAGCACCTTGAGCCTTGCTTTTCCTCCCTGCTCGCCCTCGACTACCCGGCTGACCGCCTCGAATTGATGCTTGTGGATAACGCTTCTCACGATGAATTTGTCAAGTTCATGCGTGAGCGTTTCCCTGGTGTGCGCGTGGTCGAGGCAGAAAAGAACCTGGGGTTCGCTGCGGGGAACGATTACGGGGCGGAGCAAGCTACTGGCGAGTATGTGGCGTTTCTCAATAACGATACCAGGGTCGAGCCGGATTGGCTGATCGAGATGGTCAAGGCGGTGCTCGCGGGGCGCGAGGATGGATTGGTCTGCACATCGTCGCTCATGCTCGACTGGACCGGCACAAAGATCGACTTCAAGACGAGCGGAGTCAATTTCCACGGCTTCGGGTTTCAGCCTTCGTACGGCAAGCTGTACAAGCCGGAGGAGATAGCCCCGCGCGACATACTCTTTTCTTGCGGCGGTTCCATGCTTATCGACCGCAAGATCTTCCTTGACATCGGCGGCTTTGACCCCGACTACTTCGCCTTCTTCGAGGATGTTGACCTGGGTTGGCGACTGTGGCTGCTCGGATATCGCGTGACCCTCACACCGACGGCGATCACCTACCACCGCCATCACGGGACGGCGGGGAGTATGTCAGGGCACAGGACTTACGTCCTTTACGAGCGCAACGCCCTCTACACAATATACAAGAACTACGAAGAGGCGCACGTCCATACTCTTCTGAGCGCAGCCTTGATGCTGGTCGGCGGGCGCATGGTACGGTTCCTGGAGGCAGGCGGGTCCGATCTTTCGGACTTTGAGTGGAACAACCCGGAAAGCGATCCCGAACCCGATATGAACGTGCACAGGCAGGCCGTGGCTGGCTTGCTGGCTGTGAACGAGTTCATGGACAACCTGGGCAAGTTCCGAGAGAGGCGGGCGTGGCTACAGGCGAGGAGAGTGCGCAGCGACAAGGAATTATTCGCGCTGTTCGGGCAGCCCGGACGGGTGAACTGGATCAACCACGTATCGGACGCTAAATATGCCACTACCCACTACGATCTGCTGGACCTGTTCGGGATCGGAGCGTTGTGGAGCGACCTCCCCAAAGAGGTATTGGTGATCAGCCCTGACGTGCTGCCCGTCGGCAATATCCCCGCCAGCGGATCGGGCATCCGCGCATGGGCGCTTGGCAAGGGGCTTGAAGGTGAGGGGCACCGCATCCACTACACGATGCCTGCTCCCGCCATCAAGGGGCGCGAAGGAAGCGTGCCTCAGGAATATGTGGATGGGGCGTGGACCCCTTCCAACCTGCAATCGATCATCGATGATCTTGTGCCGGATGTGATCGTGTCGTGCGGTTGGCCCAACCTGACCTGGACGCCACGCCTAAATGTGCCTGTGGCGGTGGACCTCACAGGCCCGCACCTCTTCGAGCGCGCGTACCAGGGCTACCGCGACACTCAGACCAACTCGAGGGAGAAGTTGGCCGCACTCGCCAAAGGAGATTATTTCACCTGCATAGGCGAGCGCCAGAAATACTATTTTGAGGCGTGGCTGGTGCAGGCGGGGATACCTGTGGAGCGACTTGGCGAGTTGCTCGCGGTAATACCTTACTCGGTGGACCCGCAATTGCCCAGGCACGATTGGCCGCAGGATTGGGGCGATACAGAGGTGCAGTTCGTGTACGGGGGAATATTCTTACCCTGGCAGAACCCGGCGTCTGCCCTTATGACGGTGGCGCAAACACTCGAGGACCAGGGGCGCGGCGTTTTGGAGGTAATTGGAGGCAAGCACCCATTCTACCCCGTGCACACCGGCGAGTATGGACCGCTTATCGAACGTCTTTCAAACTCCAGCCGGGTTCGGATGAGCGGCCTCTTGCCACATGATAAACTGGTCGGGCGGTATGCGCACGCGCACGTGGCGGTGGACGTGATGATGCCTAACGCCGAGCGTGAACTTGCCTTCCCAAGCCGCACCGTCAACTACTTTTGGTGCGGGCTACCCGTGATCCACCCTGCTTACAGCGAGGTCGCCGAATACATACGCCGCTACGAGGCGGGGTGGGTCGTCTCTCACAACGACCCGGAGGCGTTGCGGGAAGTCGTATTGAGTATACTGGCAAATCCTGGGGAAGCACGCCGTCGCGGGGAGAACGCCCAACGCCTTGCATCGGAGGTTTTCGGGTGGGGTAAGACCGGTGCCCCCCTAGCGAGATTCGTCAGCGGACCAACCATGCGCCATGAGCGGACCGAGACACGCCAGGCAGGAATGGCGGATACAGATGCCGAACAGAAGCATCCTGGGCGTAAGCCAGTGCGGGCAAGCGCACCTGAGGGCTTCCTGATCTCGGATAGCTGGGACAAAAAGCTGCCGGAGAAGTTGGAGAGCGTGTACGGCAAGCGGCGGCGTCTCCCCGCGCAGCTTGGGGCACGGTCGCGCAGCCTGCTCAGGTCGCTGGTACCCGCGTTGACTGGCGATAGGCCAGCCGCCAGCAAGGGGGAGATGCGCTTCGCACTGCCGGAGCTGGTGGCGGGACACAGCCACGGGCAGCGCTTTTTCTGCCCGCGCAACGGCCTGTCGGGGATCCTGGTCGCACCTGCTACCTTCGGGCGGGCCAATACCTGCCGCCTGGTGCTCCACATACGCACCAACCCCGGCGCTGCTGCCGACCTGCACTCGGTCAATCTGCCCGCGCACGAGATCAAAGAAGGGCAACCGCTCGCCTTCCGGTTCCCTCCGCTGCCGGGTTCCGAGGGAAGGTGGTTCTACTTCGCAGCCGATTCGCCGGACGGCGTGCCGGGGGATGCGATTTCACTCTATGCGGCATCTCACGCTGAGGATATCCAGGCACAGCGCTATGAAGATGGGCTACCGGCCAGCGGCGCGCTGATCATGATCCTTGAGTTCAATTGAGATCCTTGTTCCTGGTTCGGGTTGTGGACAGTTCGACATATGGAACCTCACAGTAAGGATTAGATGACCGATCTAGACCTGAAAACTGATAGCATAGACTCAGTATTGCCAACTGTGGCGGTTGTTATCCCCACGCACAACAACCTGAGCCTGCTGTTGGAGTGCCTGGCATCCGTGCGCGGGCTGGACTACCCACGCGAACGGCTGGAAGTGATTGTCGTGGACAACGGTTCCACAGACAGAACGCAGGCTGTGCTTGCGAGCAAATATTCTCATATCAAAGCGGTTAGATTTGACACGAACACCGGATTTGCGCCCGCTTGCAATCGAGGGGCCGAGGAAGCTGAGTCCGAATTGGTGGCCTTCCTCAACAACGATGCCGTGGTCGATCCTGGCTGGCTTCGTGCCCTCCTGGCGGCACTGGAAGCGGGAGGTGAAGGGACGGTGTGCGCCGCCTCCACCATCCTTTCACGCGAAGGCGACGAAGTGGAGTTCGATGGCGCGGCCTCGAACCTGTTCGGAGCGGGGAGGCCGCGTTCGGTATGGGGCTGGCCCGATCTCCCGGCTCCTCCGACCACCGGGACGCCTGTACTTTTCGCATCTGGCGGCGCGATGCTTATCCGGCGGGACATATTCCTGGAGGTCGGGGGCTTCGACCCGGCCTATTTCGCCTATTTTGAGGATGTGGACCTCGGTTGGAGGTTGTGGGTGCTCGGATACCGGGTGGTTTACGCGCCGGAGGCCGTGGTGCGCCATATAGGCGGGGCTACAGGCAAGCGCACAGGTGTGCATCGCAGATATACGCTATGGGAGAGCAACGCGCTGGCGACCGTGCTCAAGAATTATGAGGGCGGCAACATGGAGCGCATATTATCGGCGGCTCTCATGTTGGAATACAGGCGCGCCCTGCTGGCGGCTGGAGATGCCTTCGATGCGGGCGATTACCATCTGGGCGCACCGCCCGATACCAGCCATTCAAATATCGAGCGGCTACCAAAAGTGAGCGTGGCACACCTGGCAGGTGTGGCCCGGTTGAATTCCATGCTTCCCCACCTGATGAGCGAACGGAGACGGATCCAGGCGTCGCGCAAGAGGACTGATGCCGAGATTTTGCCGCTGCTGGGCAGGGCTTTCGAGCCTCAATTCGAGGGGAGCGCCTATGCTGAGGCTGCAAAGGCACTCTTTTCCGCGCTCGACTTATATGGCATTACCTGGGCTGCCGCGCCAAATCGGGTGCTGCTCGTAGGCATGCAGGACGATCTTCCCGCGTTGGAATCGCTCGCGACCAGCCTGAAAGAGCGCTTGCTCGTCGCCATCGCGATTGTAGGCGGAGGGACCTCGGAGAGCGCGCCGATCTCCACGGATGGGTACACGGTGCACAGGCTGGCTGCAAATAATGAGCGACTGAGCATGCTGGTCCGATATGCTGACGCAATCGTTGCTTCTCCTCGTGGTGGAGAGCTGACTGAGGTTAAGTCGGCACCGATTCCGATTGCGATCTGGAGCGCCAATGAAGGTCCGGCGGCAATCGAGCTTGGCATTTAGTCACCAATTCGCGCTGTGGTATACTCATCGTTGAGCACGTGCCTGTGAGAGGAGCGATTTGGACAGGGAAAAGCTAATGACGGCTACCAGGCTGATCCTGGAGGCCATAGGAGAGGACCCGGACCGCGAGGGGTTGCGCGATACACCCCGCCGCGTGGCCGACATGTACGCCGAGGTGTTTGAAGGATTAGCGGTCGATCCGAGCGACTATCTTGCGGTCGGCTTTGAGGAGCAGCATAAGGAGATGGTGATCCTGAAGGATATACCGTTCCATTCGATGTGCGAGCACCACCTTCTGCCCTTTATCGGCAAGGCTCACGTGGGCTACATACCAAATGGGCGGATCGTCGGTCTATCGAAACTGGCGCGTGTGGTTGAAGGGTTCGCTCGACGTCCGCAACTCCAGGAACGACTCACCAGCCAGATCGCGGACACAATCGTGGAGGCGGTCAACCCACGTGGGGTAGGTGTAGTGATCGAAGCGCAGCACATGTGCATGATAATCAGGGGCGTGAAAAAGCCGGGGAGCACGATGGTTACTTCGGCGATGCGAGGCATCTTCCGCAACAACCCACCGACGCGGGCCGAGTTCTTGCACTTCATCCACGATCGATAGGGAAAGACGCACGACGTGGCTATCAGGCAGTTTGACATAGGTAAGCGCACTCTCATAGTGGGCATCATAAACGCCACACCCAACTCGTTCTCCGGCGATGGGCTGGGAGAGGATGTGGGTGCGGCGCTGGGCCAGGGTGCGCGTATGGTGGTCGAGGGCGCGGACATCCTCGATGTTGGCGGTCAGAGCACGCGGCCAGGCTCCGACCCTATTCCCGTAGAGGAGGAGTTGCGCCGCGTGATCCCGGCCATCGAGGGCTTGTCGGCCAACCACGGGGCAGAAATAGCGATTTCAGTAGACACCAACAGAGCAAGCGTGGCGGAAGAAGCCCTGCGTGCGGGCGCAAGCATCGTGAACGACATATCAGGCTTGCGAGACGACCCTGAGATCGCACAGGTGGCAGCAAAGTACGGCGCTGGCTTGGTGCTGATGCATATCCAGGGCACGCCACGAACGATGCAATTGAACCCCCACTATGACGACTTGTTAGGTGACGTGATCGCTTATTTGCGTGGGGGGATAGAGCATGCGCTGGAGGCTGGAGTGGCACGCGAGCGAATCTGGGTCGATCCGGGCATCGGCTTTGGCAAGACTATCGAGCACAACCTTGAGCTTCTGCGACGGCTTGGCGAACTGCGCGTGCTCGGCTGTCCCATACTGGTGGGCACGTCGCGCAAGGGGTTCATAGGGCGCATCCTGGCTCCATTGTACGGTGGCGACCCGCCACCCCCACAGGAGCGCGTGGTGGGTACGGGAGCCACCATCGCGATAAGCATCGCCAACGGCGCAGACGTGGTGAGAGTGCACGACGTTGCCCATGCGGTGCAGGTAGCGCGCGTGGCAGATGCTATCGTGCGAGGCAGGGACGCATAATGGCTCTCACTTACCTGGGACTAGGCTCCAACATGGACGATCCGCCCGCGCAAATGGAGCAGGCGATTGCGGCTATTGGGCGGCTGCCATCTACACGGATTTTCAGGCGTTCCCAGCTCTATGTCAGCAAGCCCTGGGGTAAGATCGACCAACCGGACTTCCTCAATATGGTGATAGAGATAGAAACGGGGCTGCTGCCGCACACGCTTCTGAAACACTGCAAGCACATCGAAACTGAGCAGGGGCGCGTTGTGGGGGAGCTATGGGGGCCGCGACCCGTTGACATAGATATATTGTTGTATGGCAACCGGACACTGAGGACGGCCAGCCTGGTTGTGCCGCACCCGCATATGTGGGATAGGGCGTTTGTGCTCCGGCCCCTTGCCGATTTGCGGCCCGATTTGCGAGGCCCAAACGGCTCGTCAATCACGACTTATCTCGCAAGCGAACCGATCTCATTGCAGGGCGTATGGCCTTTTGAGGAGCAGCACGATTAGTCTGGAGCCGTCTGAGCGCCTGGAATTGCGCAAAGGTTCCGGTTGGATACTTATAGAAAGCAGCGCTTATGAAGAAGGTACGATTTATCAATGTATATGTAATAGCTTTGTTGCTGCTGGCAGCAATCGTTTTACACGCTGGGAATCAGGCAGCGGCAGCAGACACCTGGGCACGCCTGGGAAGCCTGCCGCAGGGCACTTCGCTGCTTGCCTCGGACGGCGCGAATACATCGGTGCTGTACGCGTATGGCGGTGGGATCCAGCGCACGACCGATGGGGGCACGACATGGTCGGCATGCAATAAAGAAGCGCGGGCCATGTTCGTTTTGACGCCGCTGCCGGGGGCGAGCGGAAGCGCCAAGCTCTATGCGACTACGGCGAGCGGACTGCGCACAACAGATGACGGTTGCAAGACCTGGCATGACGTACCTACCTCCGACATTGCGCCTTCGGGAGCGCACATCCGCTGGCTTGCCTCCTACCCGAATAACCAATCTGTGTTGTACGCAGGGCTGGACGGACTCGGCGGACTCTACCGCTCCACCGATGCTGGCAGCACGTGGGAACCGGCATCAACGGGCTTGCCCGCCGGAGCATGGGTCACGTCGCTGGTAGCAGACCCTGACGCTCCGGCGAATATCATGATCGGGGTGCGCTTCACCGGGCGAGACCATCCCCCCTCTTATATCTACCGGTCTACTGACGGTGGCCTTAGCTGGCGCTCGTCGGGCATGGGCGTGTATGTAACGCCAAACAGCGAAGCCTGGATAGCCGGGTTAG
Source organism: uncultured Chloroflexia bacterium (assembly GCA_963797095.1). Classification (GTDB taxonomy): domain Bacteria; phylum Chloroflexota; class Chloroflexia; order QHBQ01; family JADMIH01; genus JADMIH01. Next base: position 212,727 of record CAWCNY010000005.1, read on the forward strand.
CGTGGAGCGGAGGCAACCTTGTGGCGGCGACCGCCCACGATGGTTTGTATCTTTCGACTGACAGGGGCGTAAGTTGGGCAGCGTCCACGACGCCACGTGGCAGCGAGGCATCTTCAACGGGTGACGGCACCGGGCCCACCGGCCTCAGAGTTGACTCGTTGCAGGGCACATGGGAAGGCGCGCTTGTGATCAACACTTCGGAGGGCGCGTTCGCCTCGATGGACGGCGCGCACACATGGCAAGCGTTCGGCCCTGAGGCGACTGCCGGTGTGCCCGCTCTCGTTACACTTGATATGAACAGCGGGCAGGTGCTGGTTGGGTCGGCAGGCTCTCTATATTCGTATCGCATCCCGAACGGCGCTACCCTGGTCTCAACTGCCACCCCCAGGCCGGTCGACACAGCAACACCCACTCCGCCCCCACCACCGCAGATTCCAACCTCTACGCAAATACCGCCTACTGCAACACCTACCGCATCGCCGACGGCTCCGCCACCATCGCCAACTGAACCGGCGGTCAACGGCAAGGAAATCACAGCACGCGCCGAACCGCTCGACCCATCAATCGCCGATTACTTTGAGCAGACCGGGCATAACATCGCGCATGGGTTCCGCGATTTCTGGAAGGCCAACGGCGGCGTCAGCCAGTTCGGCTATCCGATTACCGAAGAGTTCACCGAGAACGGGGTGATAGTCCAGTACTTCGAGCGTGCGCGCTTCGAGTACAGAGACGGACAGGTTGTGCTTGGGCGGCTCGGCACCGAACTGACGGCAGGCACATTCTACAGGCCGATCCCGTTCTTCCCCAGCGAGGATACAAACGTCTTCTTCGGGGCGACAGGCCATTCGGTCAGCGGGCCGTTCCTTGAGTTCTGGCGAGACAACGGCGAAGAGGCATTTCTGGGCTACCCTCTGAGCGAAAGCTTCAAGGACGACGGCAGCGAATACCAGTGGTTCGAGCGCGCGCGCTTTGAGTGGCACCCATACCTCCCTGAGAGCAAGCGCATCGTGCTAGGGAACGTTGGCACAGAACTACTACAGAAGCGCGGCTGGCTGCCGAAGTAGGCGGGGAAAGCGCACATGGCGCGACCGATCATAGATCGTATCCTGGGCGACGGCGGCATGGAGGGCCTGACCGAATACCTCGGTCAGCGGGTCGCCCCCACCGACCTGCAATCGTTGCTGCTGGCCGTGTACAGGCAGCGAGCCGCCCGGCAGACGCCTGCGCGCCTGCTCGACCAATATGCCAACAACCGCTTTGTGCGCCCTGGAACAACCGATCCACGTGCGCGTGTCGAAGTAGACCGGTTGGCGTTTGCGTGTGCACCCGATTTTGATGCGGTTGAGTTGTCACCTGTGTGCCCTCTCGGCACGACATCCTCCCTGGGACCGGTTGACCAGAACAGTGTGGTCGCTACCATCCGGAATACAGAGGTGGTGTCCGACTGCACGAATGTCCTGGCTCTCGAATGCGCGATGCGGAGACGCGCTCTCCGCAAAGAGGCCGAAACCGCAGGCGATGTTGTCAGGCTCTGCACAAGCCAGCGCCTGCTGAGGGCACAGAACTACAACCGCCCAGGTATGAGCGCCCATTTTCATATATTCGCTATGTGTACGGCGGGGCGCGCACTGGACGGCTACAGGTTCGAGTTGCAAGCCCTCAACGAGCAGATCGCTTGCCATATCAAGTTGCTGGAGGCAATCGGTGAGATCGGCTATCAGGCCCGCGATATAAGGGTGGCCTTTACCGATCTGCCGGACTCAGCGTTCAATGAGCGGCTACAGGATGTGCCAATCGCATCTCTGCCTGCCAGGTTTTGGCGATATGAAGATCGAGTACCAACCGGAGAAAGTCACCGCAAAGGGCTACTATCAGCCGGCAAGATTCCACCTATACGCTCGTGACAGGGCGGGAACAGAGCATGAATTGGCCGATGGTGGCTTCACCAGTTGGATACAGCAGCTACTGAGCGACCGCAAGGAGCGTCTTCTGATCAGCGGCATTGCCACAGAGCGAATCTGTGCTCTGCTGGCGTAAATATGGAGAGTGGCCTACCACAATCCTATCCACACTCGATTGCCATTTGCGCAAGCGCAGTTGTGGTACAATGCCCCAAATGAAGCTGACTCAACTTATCGACCACATGCGCCGCTCGACCCTCTGGAAGGAGCGAGTCACCTGCTGGTACGACACGCCGCCACGCCCGGCGCAAACCGCACCCTTCCCCGAATGGGTGCACCCCGACCTGGTGAGGATTCTCAAAGAGCGCGGGGTCCGCGAGCTATATACCCACCAGCGCGATGCGGTGGACGCCGTTCATCGCGGCGAGCACGTGGTGGTGGTCACGCCCACCGCATCCGGCAAGACCCTCTGCTACAACCTGCCGGTTCTCAACACGATCCTTGAGGACCCGGACGCGCGCGCCCTCTATCTCTTCCCGACGAAGGCATTGGCCCAGGACCAGCTTGCGAGCCTGCACGAAATCTCTAGGGCCCTTGACCGGGAGATCAAGACTTTCACCTACGATGGCGACACATCGCCCTCGGCGCGGAAACTGGTGCGCACCGCCGGGCATGTTGTGATCTCCAACCCAGACATGTTGCACACCGGCGTGCTGCCGCATCACACCAAGTGGGTGCGCCTGTTCGAGAATTTGCGCTATGTCGTGATAGACGAATTGCACAACTACCGGGGCGTATTTGGTTCCCATGTGGCGAATTTGATGCGCCGCCTTGTTCGCATCTGCGAGTTCTACGGCTCAAGCCCGCAGTTTATTTGTGCGTCCGCTACCATCGGCAACCCCGGTGAGCTAGCGGCACGGGTACTTGGTATCTCCGGCGAAGAGCAAGCAGAGTTTGCCCTCTCTGATGGTGGCTCGCGATCCTTGCGGACGATCAGCAACAACGGCGCACCGCAAGGCCCAAAGACCTTCATCTTTTACAACCCACCCGTGATCAACAAGGAGCTTGGCATCCGGCGCTCGGCTCTGCTGGAAGCCACCGACATTGCATCGCAACTCCTCGCCAACGATATCCAGACGGTAGTGTTCGGGCGCACCAGGCAAACCGTTGAGGTGCTCCTATCATACCTGCGAGAGGCCTACGCCCGCAGGCGGCAAACCATAGACGGCAGGCCGCAGAACGTCAGCCGCCAGTTCGCGACAGGCAGCGCCCCACCCTCCACAGTGCGGCGGCCATCATCCAGCGTCGAGACTGCGATCAGAGGCTACCGGGGCGGGTACTTGCCGACCCAGCGCCGCGAGATCGAGCGGGGTCTGCGCGACGGCACGGTACGCACCGTGGTCAGCACCAATGCGCTTGAGCTTGGCGTTGATATCGGCGCGCTTGAAGCATCTGTGCTCGTTGGATACCCTGGCACGGTAGCCTCCATGTGGCAGCAGGCGGGACGGGCGGGCAGGCGCAATAGCCATTCGATGGCTGTGATGGTCGCAGGGTCGTCGGCCCTCGACCAGTATGTAGTCAATAATCCCGAATACTTCTTCGAGAGGTCGCCAGAAAACGGGCTGATCAACCCCGACAACCTCTACATCCTGATGTCGCATCTCCAGTGCGCGGCTTTCGAGTTACCGTTCCGCGACGGAGAGTCTTTCGGCACGCTCCCTGCCACCGAGGCTGCCGCCATGCTGGCCTATCTTGAAGAATCGCTGGTGGTACGCCATGCAGGCGGGATGTGGCACTGGTCGTCTGAAAACTTCCCCGCAGAAAACATAAGTTTGCGTACCGCAGCAAGCGAGAACTTTGTTATAATAGACACCACCGACGCGACCCCGCGTATTATCGGTGAGATGGATCGCTTCTCGGTGCTGACTATGCTGCACGAAGATGCAATCTACCTGCACGAAGGTCAGCAATATCACGTAGACAAGCTCGAATGGGAGGAGCAAAAGGCTTACGTCCGGGCGGTGGAGGCCGATTACTATACCGACGCCGAACTGGTGGTTGCCCTCAAAATCCTTGAGGTCGCCCAATCCGACGGCCTACAATTGGCAACGGACTATGGGGTTGCAAACAGTGACACATGGCCTCCTGATACGACCGTTCAGCCGCCCGTTCTGCGAGGTCACGGCGACGTAATGGTGACGGCGCAGCCCACCATCTACAAAAAGATCAAGCTGGGCACGCACGAAAACGTCGGATGGGGTAAAATACACCTGCCCGAACAGGAGCTACACACAACTGCATACTGGCTCTCAATCCCATCGACCGTTGCCGACAGCCTACCTACGAAGGTGGCGCTGCAATCCGGGCTGGTGGGTGTGGCAAATGCTCTGTCGGGGATAGCGCCACTCTACCTGATGTGCGACCCCCGCGACCTGGGCGTGGTACCCCAGATGAAGAATCCTTTCACGAACCAGAGCACGATCTTCATCTACGATACCTACCCCGGAGGAATTGGCTTTAGCAAGAAGCTCTATGAGATGCACAAGACGCTTCTGGAAGCCGCTGATGAACTGATCGCGGCTTGTCCTTGTGTAGAAGGATGTCCGTCCTGTGTAGGCCCAGCCTTACAGGTCGGTCCTGACGGCAAACGCCATGCGCAGGAACTTATCCGGGGCCTGCTGGCGGCGACCCGATAAATGCATAGTGGAATCGGGGCGCGGGGACCAACAAACGCCGCCCGTCAGCGATAATAGTTTAGCAAGTAATGTCGCGCCGCCGGCCTCTAAGCTGGCAACGCGACCGGTGCCGAAAAGCCGATTACCCGACATCAAAGGAGACTTCCATGATCATGCGCAAGAAGGTAAGGGAAAACCCGCTCAAGGGCTGCCTGATCTCGCTACTTACTATCGTAGGGCTGCTCATAGCTTGTTTCCTGTTCTGCACAGTAATGTTCCAGTTGAATCAGGTCGCCACGGGCGCTAATTCCTCGGACATAATGACGCTTCTGTTCGGTTGATAACTCAAGGCCCAGGTCCGACATCAATCTGGCCCTGAGCCTTGACTCTGGACCAATCATGCGTATTTTGATGACCCAACTGGCCCCACGGGTTGCGGTAGAGCGCCTTCGCTCGGCGCTCGAACCGCCCGATGTGCTGGACATCAACCCCGATCCGGACCGTATATGGACCAGGAGCGAGCTTATCGAGCGCCTGCGGCAAGGCAACTACGATGCGCTCTATTGCATGCTCACCAATCCGATCGATGCCGAGGTGCTGGACGCGGCTCCAGGGCTGAAGATCATCGCCAACATGGCCGTTGGCTACAACAACATCGACATCAAGGAAGCCACGCGCCGGGGTATCCCCGTATCCAACACACCGGGCGTCCTGACCGATACCACAGCCGACTTCGCCTGGACCCTCCTGATGGCCTCTGCGCGCCGCCTGGGAGAAGCCGAACGCTTCCTTAGAGCGGGCAAGTTCCACGGCTGGGGCCCTCTTATGATGGTCGGCCACGATGTTCACGGCAAGACCCTGGGCATTATCGGATTCGGGCGCATCGGGCGTGCGGTCGCCAGGCGAGCCACAGGTTTCAACATGCGCGTCCTCTACCACGACAAGTACGTGGCCGACCCCGACGCCGAGCGCACCCTCAATGCACGCTCGGCCACCCTGGACGAGCTATTATCCGAATCGGACTTCGTAACGATCCACACCGACTACAACCCCGAATCGCACCACCTTATCGGCGCGCCGCAACTCGCTATGATGAAGCCAACCGCTCACCTTATCAACAGCGCTCGCGGCCCTATCGTAGACGAGGCGGCCCTGGCCGCCGCCCTGAAACAGGGCACAATCGCGGGCGCGGGGCTGGACGTTTACGAGGAAGAACCAAGAGTTCACCCAGGGTTACTTGAGTTGGATAACGTGGTGCTAGCGCCCCACATAGCCTCTGCCTCTCTCGATACGCGCAACTCGATGGCCCTCACAGCCGCCGAAAATATCCTCGCGGCCCTTGAGGGGAAGCGCGCACCCGATTGCGTCAATCCGGAAGCATACGGTTGATGCAATATCCTGCGGCGCTCAGGATTGTACCGCCAGCAAGAACTCCCGCAAGGCATCCAGGCAAGCCGATACACGTGGGAAGGTGCGCAACGTCATAACGCGCCCATCCAGGAATAACGAGATAAAGAAGCACGCGTGAGGCTCACCTTCCATTCCCCAACCGGGCTTTGTAGTATCAACGTGCTGCACCCCGAGGTAAGCCTTGATCCTGCCCGATCTATAGACGCCCAATCTTCGCGTGCGACCCCACCCTACTATCCCGGCGCGCTCGTATTCGTCGGGTGAGTCGTCCCATTGCGGGCGGTACTCGCGGTGCCACTCGATTGATCGCCTCAATTCATCGTGGGTGAAGGTCATGCTGCTTTATCGGCGCGCTCCAGCACAGCCCACCCTTCGGACCACCTGGGGTCCTCACCATTGGGGTCGTAGTATTCCACAAGGTCGGGTAGCGCGCTCTGTGCGTCAGTAAATGTCAGCTTCAGCAGCGCCCCTTTGCCGGGGTACGGGTGAGGCAGCCTGATCGAGGAAATATCAATCGGCAAGCCCGTGAAGCCTGCACGGGATACCGCGAAGATATCCCCATGTGTGACGGCCACTACCACCTCACCCTGGTGGGCGCGCCGCACGCGCCGGACAAACCTGCTGATGCGCGCCCATATAGCGTCCAGGCCTTCATCGTGGAGATATATGCGCCGGTTGTAGAAATCGAACCGAATCTGCTCAAGCTCCGCGTGTGGCCTCCCCTGCCAGCCGGTGCGCACCTCGTTCAGCCACTGCGACACGTGTATCGGCACACCGGGGTGCCTGCTCGCAAGCACCCCGGTGGTCTGGCGAGCGCGCAACATAGGCGAAGTATAGAACGCGCTCACCGGCACGCCCGCCAGCACCTCCGCCGTGACCCATGCCTGTTTCCGGCCTATCTCACTCAGGCCGAACCTGGGAAGACGACCGTAAAGTATGTCGGCGGGGTTGTGAACGTCTGTGTGACGGACTATGTATATTATTGCCGGTGGGCTACTCTTCGCGCTCAACTCGGCGTCGTGCATAGTGGTCATGCTCGCATGACGATCCGGCGGAACGCCTCGGCGTATTTGACGCCGAACGGCTCACCGATCATGGCCGCCCGCTGCTTGATCCTATCCGCAAGCTCGACAGCGTCCCCTACCTGGCTCTTGTGGCACTTCAACGCCTCCACCTTGTCTTCAATCACATCACTGATATCTACAAGCACATTGGCGTGGTCACTGCCCCACAGGTAAATCTCCTTCACCTTGTGCGGCTCCAAACCTTCCCTGATCTGCTCGTTGAACTGGAGGGGATCGCGCGCCGTCGGATAGATAGCATCCACTGTAGACAGCCCTACCGCCCGGTGGTCCGGGTGGTTGATGAACTCATTGCCGTGAAAGAGAGCCAGCGGGTCATGCGTAATCACCGCGTAGGGCTTGTACTTCCTGATCATCTTCGTGATCGCGCCGCGCAACTCCAGGTTGGGCAGCAGTTCACCGTCCGGAAACCTCAAAAACTCCACCGTGGTGACCCCTACCCTTGCTGCCGCCGCCTTCTGCTCGTCCTCTCTCTGCGAACTAAGTCGCTGGCGGGTCATATCCTTATCGGGTGTGCCCTTGTCACCACTCGTCACCAGTACGAACACAACCTCGATACCATTCCGCACCCAGCTGGCAACCGTCCCTGCCGACGAAAATTCGGGGTCATCGGGGTGGGCAGCCACCAGCATGACACGCTTCTGCTCCGGCGTAAGTTCGGCGTCCGCGGGTCCGGGCCTCAAAATTGGTGATAGAGTCGGACCCGTCCAGGCATTCGATGGCATACCACTTGCTGTGGCTTGACTCTGTTGATCTGACATTATTGGACTCCCTTTTAGTGTGGATTACTTGATCAAGTATCCTCTGAGTAAGTATATTATGAGGAGGTTTTCAACCGTCAATTCTGAGTAGTCCGCGAAAAGCAACCTTTTAGAGATTAGCACGCTTGTGCAGCACCGTCAAGGTGACCAAATCCCATTATGGACGAAATTGCACTCACAGGGCTGACCTTCTTCGGCACACACGGCGCTAACCCTGAAGAGACATCCCTGGGCCAACGCTTCGGAGTGGACATTTCGGTCTGGCTGGATCTCTCCGAAGCGGCCTCGTCAGACACGTTGGCCGATACTGTTAGCTACTCCGCTATCTTCAAGATCGCCCGCAAGGAGGTGGAGGGCAGCCCAAGCCAATTGCTGGAACATCTCGCGGGCAGGCTCCTCACCGCCATACTGGCCCACGACCGCCGCATCAAGAAAGCTCGCGTAAAAGTATCGAAACTGAATCCTCCCCTCAAAGGAAGCGCCACAGGTCACGTTTCGGTCATAATGGAACTTTTGCAGAAAAATTAGCTGATGGATTCTACGCTTCAGATTAGGGCCCTATACTCTCCATCAGGCAAATCCGCCACGTTTGTTACGCCGGAAAGGGTTCCGCCACCCCACAACTCAGCCAAAGACATACTCATTGTCGAGGATGAGCAGGCGCTCTGCGACCTGCTGGCCGACATCCTGGAAGGCGAGGGGTATGTCGCTCGCAAAGCTGCCAATGGCCTCGAAGCCCTGCAATTGATCGCGGAGCGAAGGCCCAACCTTATCTTTTTGGACATGATGATGCCGGTGATGGATGGCTGGCAATTCCTCAACGAGTTGCACGCCAACCCTATGTGGACAGCTATTCCCGTGGTGCTGATGACTGCTGTTTACGACATGGCTTCTCTTGAGCACAAAACAGGCGCGCGGGCCATACTCTCCAAGCCTTTCGACATAGAGCTTATCATTGAGTCGGTCAGGTTCTTTGCGGATTGAGTTGCTTGAGGCCGCTGCCCGGTCCCGTCCGGTCCGTGTGCGCCTGTATCCTTTGTCGTGTATAATTGACTAAAGCGCGCCCGGCACACTGAGGCGCGCGCTGTTTGTACGGAAAGGGTACTCGGACTTAATGTCCTCCGGAAAATCACGCCGACGCGCGGGAGGCAACCGCAAGGCTCGGCAACCTGCTTCCCAGCAATCCACACAACCAGGAACCTCGCCAACCATGCCCGCAGGCACAGGCGCGCCCGGAGCGCGCTCGCCGCTTGTGCTATGGGGCACAACCATACTTATCGTGCTGGCGATTGCGTTCGTAGCCTTTCTCTTCGTCGCGCAGATAGTCCTGCGGCCACAGGACCCCACCCCCACACCCACCGCCGGTTCAAACACAAACCAAACTTCCGGCGCGTCAACTTCTGCGAGCCGCATTGCCTTCGTGCGCGTACCTGCTGATGGCGGCCCGCGCAATCTGTACGTGGTGAACGCCGACGGCACCAACCAGCAGCAGGTAACCGAAGGCTACGACATCAACGGCACGCCAGCCTGGTCGCCCGACGGCAAAAGCATCCTTATCCAGACCGACATCGACAAAGTAACCACCATAGTTCGTCTGACAATTGGCCCCGACAATAAGATGGCCGACTCGGCCCAACTTACGGCAGACATAAAGGCCGATAGCGTGCTTGCCACGTGGTCACCTGATGGCAGCATGATCGCCTTCCAATCGAAGCAGGATGGCCCCCTTTCTCAGATATACGTCATGAATACCGACGGCAGCAACAAGCGCCGCGTGTCCGACGGCAACGGCTTCGCCGGGCAACCGGCCTGGTCTCCCGACAGCAAGATGGTCACTTACGTCTCGGGCGCAGAGCAGGTTGCCGGGGCCGAGCGCGAGGTCTACATCGCTCCTGTAGATGGTGGAACGCCAACTCAGGTCTCAAGCATCGGCGGGAGTCTCACCAACCCTATCTGGTCGCCCGACGGCAAGACAATCGCGTGCTTACAGGTACTTGGCGACCGTGATTACAAGCTTCTCTTGATGAACACCGACGGCGCTAACCTGCGCACCCTCGATGAAGGCCTGGTTATACGCGCGCCGAGCTTTTCGCCGGCTGGCGATGCCATAGTTTACTATACGGTCAGCGACGTGAACAACAACATCAACATCTACGACCTGACCACCGACCGCAACCTGAGCGTAACCAAGAGCCAGGGTGATAATTACAATCCTGTCTGGTCGCCTGACGGCAGCATGATCGCATGGGCAAGCACGCCTGGCAATTCACCTCACAAGATCGCGATTGCAAACCGAGATGGGACCAACCGCCAGACGGTATCGAGCGGCGATGGCGACGATTCCCAGGTAGCGTGGGGCGTTGTGAAGTAGGGTCTTCCACATTACCAACGAGACAAGAATGCACAAACCCGGAGCACTCTACACAATATATCTGGCTCTACTTGCGCTTATCATCCTGGTCGCGCTTGCAGCCTGCGACGCGGCGGGCATCCCCCAATCTGGCACGCCGGAAACCGCTTCAACCTCGACCCCTAAAACGGTTGCCATCGCAGAGCCAACATCTACGGAGAGTCGCCCGGCACCTGAGCCGACCAACACTTCTGTCGTCGGAGGCTCGTCCCAACACCAGCCTACCGCGACGAGCCCCCGCGCCACCTTTACAGCAGTTGAGCCTACAGAGGAACCAACCGCCGAGCCTGCTACCCCGATCTTCAGCGGCGACGAGGCGACACCCACCATCCTACCCGAAGATGAGCGCGTCAGCCTGTTCCAGCAGGTGTGGGACACCGTTAGCGAACACTACCTTTATCGCGACTTTAACGGACTCGATTGGAACGCGGTGCACGACAAGTACGAGCCTATTGTCCGCAACGCCAAAACTTCTACGGAGTTCTACAAGGCCATCAGCGACATGGTCGATGAGTTGAACGATGATCACTCGCGCTTCCTGTCACCTGAGGAAAGGCAGGAGGAAGACGACCTTCAGAGCGGCAACGCCAACTATGTGGGGGTAGGCATCGTTTCGGCACCGGCCGATAAGTCGGTGATGGTGGTCTTCGTCTTTCCGGGAAGCCCGGCAGGCAAGGCCGGCATAATACGACGCGACCGCATCATGGCAGTGGATGGTAGGCCGATTGAGGACCCGCAAAACATAGCGGACATGATCAGGGGTGAGGAGGGCACGACTGTCAACCTCACGATCCGCTCGCCTGGACAGGACGAGCGAGTGGTACCTGTCGTGCGCGGCAGAATCACCGGAGCAATTGTACCCTCAAGCTCGCGCCTGGAACGAGACCCATCAATCGGCTACCTGATCATCCCCGACCTGTGGACCGACGACATGGGCGACCGGGTCGAGAACGAGCTTGACAGCCTCCTCACAGGAAGCCCTGACCTCAAGGGGCTGGTGGTGGATCTGCGCGGTAACGGTGGCGGCTTCCGCAGCGTGCTGGAACAAATCCTGGGTGACTTTGTGTCGGGACAGGTTGGCTCATTCTTCGACAGCAAAGCCTCGTACCCGTTCAAAATCACTGCCGGGCCTATGCTGGACAGGCTGAAGGACGTGCCCGTAGTGATCCTGGTGGACGGAGGCTCCGAAAGCTACGCTGAGGTCCTGGCCGCATCTATTCAGGAGAAGGGTCGCGCCCAGGTGGTGGGGGTCCACAGCGCGGGCAACACAGAAACCATCTACCAGTACAATTTCGACGACGGTTCGCGACTGTGGTGTGCCCAGGAGGGTTTCAAGCTGCTTGACGGCACCAACCTGGAAGGACGCGGCGTCATCCCCGACTTCGTGATACAGGACGACTGGACGAATTACCCTGAGCGAGACGATCCCGATATCGTCAAAGCCATAGAGTTGCTTACCCACCCCACGTGAAACGTGTCGCGATCATTGGTCCGGGCGGCGCGGACAAGTCAGCATTGCCCGCAGGGAGCAACATGCGCCAAAACTATCCCATTCTTGAATTCAGCGCCCAGCCTGAGGGATTGATTGAGCCGAAGCGCCTCATCAAGCCGATCGAGGTGCCGGAGCGTGCGGTGGCCTGCTTCTTCCAGGATGTGATCACCCGCCTCTCGCAAGAGCACAAGGCCGAGGTTGTTACCCACCTGCGAAGCGAAATGGGCACGAACCCGGTATACCGCCTCGAATGGAACGGCAAGCCTCTTACTGTATTTCACCCCGGCGTGGGCGCGCCTCTTGCCGCCGGTTTCCTGGAAGAAGTGATCGCCCTCGGTTGCAACAAATTCGTGGCCTGCGGCGGCTGTGGGGTGCTCGATAGCAAGCTGACGGTCGGGCACGTTATCGTTCCAACTTCTGCGGTCCGTGACGAAGGAACCTCGTATCACTACTTGCCGCCGGGGCGCGAAGTTTCGGCCTCGAAAGAGGCGCTAACCGCCGTTATGCAGACCCTCGACGCCAACGCGATACCGTACACGGCGGGCAAGACCTGGACGACCGATGCCATCTATCGCGAAACACCCGAAAAGATCGCACTCAGGCGCTCGGAGGGCTGCATCTCGGTGGAGATGGAGGCTGCTGCCTTCTTCGCGGTGGCGCAGTTTCGCGGCGTGCAGATGGCCCAGATGCTCTACGGCGGCGACGATGTCGGCGGCGAGACCTGGGATAGTAGACACTGGGTCAGCCACACTTCCGTTCGCGAAAAGCTATTCTGGCTAGCCGCCGAAGCGTGCCTTTCACTGTAAGCCTGTGCAAGAGTACTACAATCGCCGCGCCCGCGAGTACGAGGCCATCTACGCCACTGACGATCCGACGCGCCGCGCCGAACTGGCAGCCATTGCGGCCCAGGTGGCGTCTCTGCTGGCCGGCAGGCGGGTCTTTGAAGTTGCCTGCGGAACCGGCTACTGGACAACTATCATAGCTAAGGCCGCCTCCAATGTGACCGCCACCGACGCTTCCAAGGAAATGCTTGAGATCGCAAGCTCAAAGGCTCTTCCGCCCAACCGCGTTACCTTCCTTACCGCCGATGCTTACGACCTCGCGAGTGTACCGGGCAAGTTCGATGCAGCGCTCGCCAACTTCTGGCTTTCGCACGTGCCGCGCGCCCGCATCGACGAGTTTCTCACAGGTCTGGGTGCCAGGCTAGAGCCAGGCTCGGTAGTGTTTATGGCCGACAATATGTATATGCCCGGCGTCGGTGGCGAATTAGTGAGCACGCCCGGCCACCCCGACACATTCAAGCTCCGCACCCTTGCGGATGGCTCGCAACATCTTGTGCTGAAGAATTACTACGACGAAGGTCAATTGCGTACTCTCCTCAACTCTTATGCGTCCGATCTTCGGGTCCATATGGGCACTGCCTACTGGTGGTGTTCCTACAGCAAACCATGAAAGAGCGCGTTGTTGTGATCATCACCGGGCTACCGAGCACCGGTAAGACTCATCTAGGGCGCGAGGTGGCGAGCAGGCTTGACCTGCCGTTCATCAACAAGGATGCCATCAAGGAAACGCTCTTCAACGAACTTGGCTGGAGCGACCGCGAGTGGTCGCGCAAACTTGGCTCTACCACCTATGGCATACTTTATTACCTCCTTGATGCGCTGATGCCTCCCGGCGTGTCGCTGGTAGTCGAGAGCAACTTCGAGGCCGACAAAGCCGGTCCTGAACTCGCGCAACGGATCGCCAGGCATGGCTACCGTGTTGTGCAGGTGTTGTGTAAGACCGACGGCCCGACGCTGGTGGAAAGGTTCAAAGAACGAAGCGAATCGGGAGAAAGGCACCCGGGCCACGTGGACAGCCTTGCCGAACTGACACCGAAGTTGTTGAAAGGCCGGATCGAACCGGTCGCGCTGCCCGGACCGCTGATTGAGGTAGATACAACCGACTTCGATATGATAGACTACGACACACTTGTAGACTCGATTCGCGATGGCCTCGGCAGCCAGAAAGGTGATGTACAGGAATGAACCCTTTAGAAAGCGTGCCGCAGATGGACGTTCAAACCACCCACGATATGTGGCAGGTGGACGAGATCGCCTTACTGGACGTGCGCGAGCAGTCGGAGTGGGACCTCGGCCACGTTGACGGTATCAGCCTTATCCCGTTGGGCCAGCTGCCGATGCGCTGGCGCGAGCTAGACCCCGACAAGAAGTGGGTAATCGTTTGCCGTAGCGGCAACCGCAGCAACTATGCCGCCGCTCTCCTCAGGCAGGCGGGGCTCGATGCGGTCAACATGTGGGGCGGCATGCTGGATTGGAAAGCCGCAGGACTACCCATAACCCCACCGGGGATAGTCGAGGAACATTGATCTGCCTGAGCGAGGCTAATAGCTGTACTTACGGCTGTTGTTGCCCGATTTTTTCGGAAGCGATCGGTACGTGTCTTATTCTCCCCCCATATATTAAAGGACTTTGGCGGGCCTAAACTGGACAGGTTTTGGAGTGTACTTTAGTACGGTCTTTATTGTGGGAACAAACAGATAGCTATGCGAATAACCATAATTTTTGGGCTGTGAGATGCTATAATTGAGCCATACGACGCGCAACCGTTAGCCCCACTTTTCGTCATACTTGTGACAACGGTATAGCGATCGATAGCTAACTGATAGTGAGTTTCCACATGACGCTCAGTTCCTTTCGTGCGCGCCGCTCTGGTGGCCCGCGTCTCCTCATGGCTTTAATGCTGACGTTCTCTGCCCTGGGAATATTGCTCGCGCCGATCTCGCGTGCGGGTGTAGCGCAGGCGCAGACTACCCGCGCACGAACCCCCGGAGACGGCGACCTTTTCGGGATCGTGATGCGCGATCCCTTCTACGAGTTCAACACCGACCCGGTCAACTATCCGATGCAAGCCAACAAGACGGCCCTGGAAGAGCAAGCGCAGGAGCTTGCGAACGCGGGTGTGCGCTGGGTGCGCCTGGAGTTCTTCGCCGACTATGACGGCAGCGTACCCGCAGGGGACATCAACTGGGCCAAGTACGACTACTTCATCAACGAGTTGGCCCCCAAGTACGACCTCAAGGTGCTGGCCCTCCTGAACGTGGGGATTGTATCGTACGAGGGCCAGACAGTGCGCACAATCGCGTTCAACGACCCACCGGACGGTGCGGGCGCAGATCCCAACGACGGCTCCAACCACTTCATCCGCGTGTTCCGCGACCGAGCCGCGCAGGTAGCAGCACATTACGGGCATGCGATCAGCGCCTACGAGATCGTCAACGAACCGAACATTAGCTGGGATCTGTGGCAGGACAGCCACTATATTGAGGCCGAGATCAAATCTGAAAGATATGCAGCGCTGCTGTCGAGCGCCTACGAAGCGATCAAGACCGTGGACCCCGACGCGCAGGTGATCACAGGCGGGATCATGATCGGCTCGCCACCCGAAGAACAAGATCGCAATGAGTTTGACTACCTGTACGAGCTATATACATCCAAGTGGGTGGCCCGATATAAGTTGGATGGTGGGCCAAACAAACCCGGCTGGAACGTCGTGCCCTGGGACGGGGTGGCCCTGCACCCCTACTGGATGGACGCGCCAACGCTTTTTGCGCTGATCAACGACTTCTCACGCAAGCTGCGCGACCGCCAGGACTTCAAGAGCAGGCTGTGGATCACCGAGGTGGGCGCGCCGGCCGATCCGCCTACTGGGCAGACCGACAAGCCGTCACAGCAGGAGATCGACCAGGCGTACTACCTGCGCGCCATCTACGGCGGCATCCTGGACAGCGACGAATTGAGCGCCAACGTCGCGCACGTCTTCTGGTTCAAGTACGAGGACTTTGTGCCCGGAGACTACACCCACAACTACGGGCTGGTGCGCCTTGAGGAGAACGCCACCCATGACGACTACGCACCTTCGGGCAAGGTGTGGGTGCACAAACTGGCATTCAAGGCATACCAGGAGCTTGCGCTCGGCTACAGCATCACCGACCCCGTGGCGGAAGCGGATGCCCGCGCCCAGAACTTCTTCTACTTCGATGCTACCCACCAGGCCATCGCGCCTCAGTTCGCCGAATACTGGATCGAGAAGGGGGGGTTAGAGCGCTTCGGCTATCCCATATCGCGCCCCGTGACGATTAAAGGCGTACTCAGCCAGTTCTTCCAACGCGCGGTGTTCGAGTACCACCCGGAATACGCGCGCACCCCTAACGAGGTGCTACTGCGTCTGGTTGGCAGCGAGCTTGCCGTTGGGCGCAATTTCGCTCCCGCCGACAAATCGGTGCTCTCCAGCGACGGAATGTTCTTCCCCGAAACCGGGCACACACTGAAAGACCCATTCCTCACATTCTGGAATGAGCGCGGCGGCCTTGCTGTGTACGGCTACCCGATCTCCGAGCAGCTTTCGGAACAGGCACCTGACGGCCATATCTACACCGTCCAATATTTCGAGCGTAACCGCCTGGAGTACCACCCCGAAGCAGCGGGCACACCCTACGAAGTACAGCTTGGCCTGCTTGGCGCGGCCCTCCTGAAAGAGGACCTCTGGTGGCGCTAGTAGTGCGTCAAGCGGCATCTGATAGGTTCTCGGATTGAAGTGAGGCTTGCACTTGGATGGTTGGATACAGCTTCTTCAGTTTGATACGCGCATCAGCTGTCGTGAAGCGCCATTCCACTGTCGCCTTGGCGTTGTTGCGCTCCTCTACCCAGCCGCTCGTTTCCATCCCCAACCGCTCTTGGTCTGCTATTCGCCGGTCCAAACACTGCTTGCTAAGCACCGATAGCTCGATCTCCGCCATGTTCAACCAACTACCATGCTTGGGTGTGTAGTGGACCTCCAACCTGTTGATGATCCGCCTCGCCTCTTCGGGCTCAAACACTTCATAAAGTGCGGATAGGTCATGCGTATTCAGATTGTCCATCACCAACCGGATCAAAACGGCATCTGGGAAGTAGGGGTCCACCAACTCACGCATACAGTAGGCAAAGTCCACTTTGGTGCGATGCTCCGTTACCACTACCTCTCGCCAGTTCTCAAGACGAGCAAATAACATGAACAGGTTGCTCACACCGTTACGCACATACTCGTAGTCCACCCTCGCTGGCAGGCCGGGTGCTACCGGTAGGGGAGTGTGGCTCTCCCCGATTAGCTGCTTGCTCGTTTCATCGAGGCACACCAGCGGGTATTCAGGATCATAGGGAGCAGTGTACAAATCGAGCACATCTTCCATATGGTAGACAAAGTCGGCATCGGCCTGTGGTGGAATACAATATTCCTCCTTCAGCCATGGCTTGATTTCGTTTTTTTCAGAACAGAGCGCACCGTCTCATGAGAGACCGCATCAACATAGCCAAGTACTGCCAATCTGTCGGCCAGCAAGCGCAACGACCAGTGCTCTCGCCCGGTGGGTGGAGAGGAGCAGGCCAGGGCGAGCAGGTGAGCTTCCACTTCCCCATCCAGCTTGCGCTCTCGCCAGCCGGTCGGTCGGCGCTGATGCAAGGCTGCATCCAACCCTTCTTCAACGAAGCGCTGACGGACACGATGAATGGTTTGGCTACCGACATCGTGAGCATCTTGGATAGCCTCATCGGTCCAAGCGGGGCCCTGTGGACCGCAACCAGCTTTGAGCAAGATCTGGGCATGGGTACGCACGCGACCAGGAGCGGTGCCAGTGCGGACCAGTTTGTCAAGTTCAATGCGCTCATCAGCAGTCAGAGTTACAATGTATTTAGCGGGCTTCGGATCGGGTACCTCCAATCAACAGATCTTGAAACCATCAGTTGTTGGATTCTACCCGATCCATGCCTGTTTACCACTTCCCATTTGACGCACTACTAGCTTAGACAAAACAAAACGTCTGCTCAACTGGCAGACGTTTAGTTCGTGCGCGGGTTTCCGCTAGATCCTGGACAGTATGTCCGCTTTCTTGGCGGCATAGTCGTCCTCGGTGATGAGGCCGGCGTCCAGCATGGTCTTTAGCTGTTTCATCTTGGCGATAGGGTCGTCCTGATTGGCCTTCGACCTGCTTGAGCTACGCGATCCGGCAGCCTTGCTGCCTTTCGTCTCGTCCGATGATGTCTGGTCCGAGTAGGCCCCGTTCCGGTTGAGCGCGCCTGAGTTTCTCTTGCCCGCGGTCGAACCGTCTGGCATGTCCCTCAACGATAGGTTGATACGGGTTGGCAAATCGCCAAACTCGGAAGGCGCTTCGGACTCCAGCCGCTGAGTTGCCATGGCGGTCATGTTGCGGTAAATCTCTTCCATATCGAGGTCCATATCGACAGAGGCGGCAAGGAGAGGCCCGCTGGCGGTGGAGCCTGGCATCGGCAAGAGGTAGTCGTCCGAGCCCATGGGGGCTGTCGGGCGGGCATTATTGAAGTCGTCGTACTCAGAGTCGTCGGCTTGTTGCGGTTCCGGTTGGAGTTCGCTCTGTGCAAGCGATATGACTTCTGCTGCGGGTGCGGGAGTGGCTTCGTCCCATTCCATTACCGTCGCCTGTTGGGTAGGCTCGGGCTGTGCAGATGGAACTCCTTCACCGGCTGCCTGCAACGGGCCGCTGGTGACGATTGGGGCGAGAGGCGCGCTTACATCTATGGGCGTGGTAGGCAACGCGATTCGCTGAAGGCCGCCTATCACGTCCAGGTCCTGCGCAGTCTCAGGCGCGACTTGCTGAGCCTGAAGCGGGCCGGTTACGGGCGTATCATCGCCGTCGCCGCTCGCTTCACCGGCCTGGTCGTTGTTGAGGTCGATCTCGCTGTTGTCGGGCAAGCTCCCTATCAGGGCGGCCTCATCCAGCGCCGCTAGAGAGTACAACGGGCCGCTCTTAGGTAGTGGCGAGGAGTTCAGTGGCGAGCTTATGCGGTTAGTGCCATCGCCGGACAACGGCCCCGAAGGCGGAGTGAATACGGCTATCTTCTCCAGGGTTGTGAGAGGAGGGAGAGGGCGCATGTGCGGCTCGGTGTCGGTGGCAGGGCCACTGTTCGTCAAGGTAATAGGTTGTATATCGGCAATTGCCGGGGCTTGAAACGCTGCGCTCCACTGCATTGGCCTGGTAGGCACCCCATCCTCCAGGCCGGAGCTTTGCAATATGCTCTGCAACACCGACTCGGGCGTTGGAATGTAGTTCGCGGGCATAGGCGCGGCGCTCGCCGCTATCTGTGCATCGAGGCCACCGGAGTTATTGGAAATCATGCCCAGCGGAGAAAGGCCACCGGTCGAAGGGGCTTCCAGGCCCGGGGCCATTACGTGACGTTGCTCTTGAGACAATGCCCAGGCCGGTTTGGCAGGTGCGGGCACCGCTGCCGGCTGAGAAGGCGCAGGGACCGCTTCCTCCTGGCTTTCGGCTGGCGGGTTAGCCGTCGCACGTGGCGTGCCTTGCAGCCTGTCGCTGTACTGAAAGGCCATATCATACATTCTGGAGGCTTGCGTCCTGGGAAGGTTCTCGATGCTCATCGTCCAGCCCTGGATCGCGTCCAGTTTCAGGTTGAAGCCGTTCTTATTCTCATAGAGGGCAGCCGCGCTCACGTCGCGCCACCAGCAATCATCGAGATCGACTTTGCCGAGCACCTTCTTACGGAAGAGCATCACGCGCTTGTTAGTGATCACGGCACAATCGGGAGCATGAGCCAATCCACCCTTGCCGGTGGCAACATACTCGACCGATTCGCCCTGGGTGAGAATGGGAGTAGCCCGCTCGTAGGTTTGCTTAACCAGCGCCCGGTCCTGCCCATCAGGGCTGAACCGGACTACAGGGTCCATATTTACCGCTATTACAGCGGGGTTGGGAGCGCGGTGCTCGGCTGTCGGCGCACTATCTCCAAGAGGGGCCCCACACCTGCTGC
The DNA here is from genome assembly GCA_963797095.1 of uncultured Chloroflexia bacterium. Classification (GTDB taxonomy): domain Bacteria; phylum Chloroflexota; class Chloroflexia; order QHBQ01; family JADMIH01; genus JADMIH01. The sequence goes on from CAWCNY010000005.1 coordinate 232,296, forward strand.
AATAAGGTGAGCCCACTAGATTCCCTGCCTGACAATTATGGCATTGCACCTGCGATTGCATTTTGGCTGGTGCCATTCTCGCCCTCCTGTGATGCTCCTGGCCTTGTATAGCGCCTGTTGTTTACTTGAACGAAGGATTATTGCTGCTACGCAAGAGTGAGTAGGACCACGCCACCCATCGTTGCGTCTATTGGTACGCAGACCCTTCTCTACCTTCCTCGACCGAAATTGATAGAATACGCGCCGCTGGCGGTAATAGTCTGCGCCAAGTCAAATATAGCCTCCAAGCGCGCTATTTGGAATGGTACTTAGGTGAGGATGCGCGCTGGTACCTTTTACTAGTACCCTATGATGCAAAATAGCTAATCCTCTTGGGTGAGGATTAGCTATCCAATGGTACCGGTCTGGCCGGGGCCGAACGTGGCCGCGTGGCTATTTTATAGAGGGGCCGGAAACCCAATCATATCCAATTTCGGGGTCGTCATGAGCGATCCTTCCCTCTTCGGCGGTGTCATACACGTTGGACGTAACGTAGATCAGGTGGGCGGTGTCTCCAATAGCTTTGCAGCCGTGGGCCACGCCTGCGGGTATCTTCAATACAGTGTGGCCGTGGTCACCGCCCATAAATAGCTCCTGGAGAGTGCCGTGGGTGGGCGAATCGGGCCGCGTATCGTAAAGCGCAACTTTGAGGACGCCGACAGGCACGTACCACCAGTCGATCTGGGTCTTGTGGATGTGCCAGGCTTTTGCAACGCCGGGGTGCATCAATGAGTGGCTTAGCTGCGCGAACCCTTCGCTAAAGAAGGGATCAGTGACCCTTATCAACTCGCGGAAAAATCCTCGTTCGTCGGGATATGTCACCAGCTCTTTGATGACAACTCCATCTATTTGCCCCATTCAGCAATCTCCTTCAAGATGGTGGGCAGGTCCCGCGCCAGGTTGGAGTTAGCGAGCACTCGCCCCGCGCCCGCTGCCTTCGCCTTGCGTCGCGCCTCCGTGTCCATGTGCGGCCCGAAAGCCACCACGGGTGTGCCGCGTTGGGCGGCCTCGCGGGTGGTGGTCTCCCAGTCACCGCGCGATGACAGGTCCACTACCAGCACATCGCCGCCCGGCAGGGGCACACCTGGGCGCAGCATCACAGGCTTCAGCCCGGCGTGCCGCGCCATGTTCTGAAGTTGCACCCCGAACATCAGGTCGGTGCACAGCAGGACGGCGATACGCTCTCGCGTCGGCACGGTTCCATCCAATGGAGTGCCTGCCTCATCCCGGCTGTTGGTGCTTCTCTGGTTAGCGATCTCTGCCACTCGCGTTAGGGTATCAGAATGCCGGTCCAGCGTCAAGTTAGGCAGGGCTAATGCAAAGTCAGATAAGACGGTGGGAAAGGCCGCCCATCTCGGCCCTTGTCATTCTTCACTTCGTTCAGAATGACGCATCCAAACTTGGTGTGTCCGATACCGACTTTGCTTCAGCCCTGCAAGTTAGGCACCAAATCTTGCCAGGATCGCCTGAGTGCTATAGTATTATGGTGGGTGGCTTTGCAATTTGCCCACCGCCCGAAGGTGAGGATATCCCGCTCGCATGAGAAAAGCTGATATTCTTGACGACCAGCAAGCACAGGTGCGCGCCGCCGAACGCGAGGCTCTGAGCGCGCTCTCCTCGGCCATCGCGCCTCTCGAACCCGATGATGCAGATGTGGCTTCGCTTCGGCAGGCCGAGGCGGACCTTGAGGAGCTTTTCCTGTTGGTCGTTGTGGGGGAGTTCAATTCGGGCAAGTCCTCATTCATCAATGCGCTGCTGGGCCAGGAGGTGCTCCCGGAAGGGGTCACACCCACCACCGCTACGATCAGTCTGCTACGATACGGTACGTCGGTGACTGAACACCAGGTGGCCGATTTCGTCACCGAGCGTACCTATCCAGCCGAGTTCCTGCGCGAGATCAGCATCGTGGACACGCCCGGCACTAACGCGATCATACGCCGCCACGAGGAATTGACGCGCACCTTCGTGCCTCGCTCGGACATGGTGCTCTTCATTACATCGGCGGACCGCCCTTTCACCGAATCGGAGCGGTCATTCATGGAGACGATACGGGAGTGGGGCAAGAAGATCGTGCTGGTGCTGAACAAGATCGATCTGCTGGGCAGCGAGGACGATCTCAATCGCGTACTCCACTTCATCGAGGAGAACAGCGTGGCCCTGCTGGGCCAGAAACCCGACGTGTTCCCCGTGTCGGCGCGGCTCGCCAAGCGCGCCCGCTCTACCGATACGTTCGCCGAGCGCGAAGCCCTGTTGCGAGCCAGCCGCATGGACGCGCTGGAGCATTACATATTCTCGACCTTGGACGAGGCAGGGCGCATACGCCTGAAGCTCTCGACACCGCTGGGTGTTGCCAATCGAACGCTCGAAAAGTACCAGGAGATCGCACATGAGCGGCTGGACGTGCTGGCCGAAGATTTCAAGACCGTGCAGAACATCGAGGATCAGCTTCGCATCTACTCGGAAGATATGCATCGCGAGTTCGAGGGCAGGCTCGCCAACATCGAAAACATCATCTTTGAATTGAAGGAGAGGGGCGACATCTTCTTCAACGAGACGCTGCGTATCGGTCGCATACGCGACCTGCTGAACGCCAAGAAGGTCGAAAGCGATTTCCAGAAGCAGGTGCTGGCCGACACCGCCCAGCGCGTGGACGATGCCACCAACGGCCTCATAGATTGGATGGTGGACCAGGACCTGCGGATGTGGCAATCGGTGACCGACTACGTCAACCGCCGTCAGGCTGTGGGGGTGGGGGCGTCGCAGGGCTACCAGGAGCGAGTGATGGGAGGAACTGGCATGACGGGCGTGGCGGGCTTCGCCTACAACCGCGATGCTCTGTTGCGGTCGGTTGTGAAGGAGGCCCGCCACGTGGTGGAGAACTACGACCGCGAGGAAGAGGCCACCATCATAGCGCAGGATATGCGCAACGCCGTCGGCGTGATGCTTGGGGCAGGTGGGGTAGCCGCGCTGGGCGTGCTGGTGGCGGCTACTGTTACGGTAGCTTTCCTGGATGTTACCGGCATAACGGCGGCCATCCTCGCGGGGGCTATCGGCCTCTTTATCCTCCCGTACCGGAAGCGGAAGGCGCAGGAAGAATTCCGGGCACGCACGCAGGAATTGCGCGATAAGCTAAGTAGCGCCATGACCTCACAGTTCAACTCGGAGCTTACCCGCTCTATCGAGCGGATACGTGACGCCATCGCGCCCTATACTCGCTTCGTGCGCCTTGAGCAGGAACGAGTTTCGAAAGCGGACAGTAGCCTCTCCGAAGTGGCGCGCAAGCTCACTGCCTTGCGCGGCCAGATTGAGACCATCGGGAGGTAATCGTCACACCTGATGCGACCGGACCTCACATACTTCCTCGGCAGGCGTGTCACCGTAGTGGTGGATCGCCCTGTGGGAAGCTATCACCCGCGTTTTCCAGAGGGCGAGCCCTACCCTTTGAATTACGGTTTCGTACCGGGCACGGTCTCTGGTGATGGTGAGCCGGTAGATGTATATTTGCTTGGACCTCGGGAGCCGGTCGCGCAGGCGGTAGGCACCGTTATTGCTGTAGTGCTAAGAAGTGGCGACGTTGAAGATAAACTGGTTGTCGCCACGGACGAATACGCGTGCAACACCCCCGAAGCGGTGTGGGCGCAGATAAGCTTTCAAGAGGATTACTTCGACAGCAAGCTTTTCATGCCCGGTACTACGCACAACTTACCAACACCCTAACACCAGGAGTAACAATGCAGTTCTCACTAAGATTTGGGCGCATAGGCTCGCTCACTATATATTTCAATTACACGTGGCTGTTCGCCATCGTACTCGGCCTGTGGTGGCTGGCCCTCCTTTGGCTACCCGACCATCTGCCGGGCTGGCAAGGCCGTTGGTACTGGCTGGATGCCGTGCTTGTGCTCATTCTATACCTCGTTACATTGCTGATTTACGAGGGCATACACAGCCTTGTGGGGCGCACAGGCCCGCGCAACGCTCAGCTTTACCCCATAGGCGCGGCCCAACCATTCCGCCTCGACCGGATAGAACCTGGCAGGGGGGTGCTGGCCGCGCTTCTCGCGCCGCTGTTCAATCTGGTGCTGGGCGGTACCCTCGTGATCCTTACAAGCGGCATCGCCCCCGATGGGGTGTTCACCAATGCTATCAAGGGTCTTTTCGAGCCGTTGGGCTGGCTCAACCTGGCGCTTGGCGTCATCAACTTCATTCCCGGCATCCCATTCGACGGGGGCTGGGCCCTGAGCATGGGCATCTACTGGTTCAACGGCGACCGCGAATCCGGTATGTCGCTTGCGCGGTCGGCTGGCGGGTTCGCGGCGCTCGCGTTGGTGTTGTTGGGGGCCTGGCGCGGGCTTACGACTAATTCCTGGGTGGACGCGCTGGCACTTGTGTTCATCGGGTGGTCCGCAAACGATGCGGGCAATCTCAGCAGGGGGCGGAGCCTCCTTCGGGGCACTTTCAGCGAGCTACATACCAGCGACCTGATGATACCTGTAAGAGAGAATGACAGCGTACAGGCAAACGAGAGCGTGACAGCTTTGGTCAGAGCCTTCCCGCGCTTCCCGCCGGGCGAGCCTATAGCAGTGCTCGACGACGACGGCAAGCTAACCGGAGTGGTCACCCTCAGCGCGACGGAGGCTTTGCTACAGGGCAACTGGGCATCCACCCCAGTGCGCTCTATTGCCACCCCATTGGAAGAGGCGCACGCTCTGCCGCCGGGTGCCTCGCTTAACGACGCCATCGCCCTGTTCGAAGAGCGCCCCGTTGACCAGGATGAAGAGCTTTCCATCCCGATTGTCGAGGGTAACAAGCTTGTCGGCAGCATCAGCCCATCACGCCTCAACACGTTCGTCGGCGTGGCCGAGCAGTTCGGCGTGGAAGAGACGCTCAACCGGGAGGCCACAGCGTCTGGCGGGTTGCTTAGCATGCTCGGCAGGGTGCTGCCCGCCATCATTCTGATTACGTTCCTCGCGATCCTGGGTAACATCGCTCTACGGACGAATCCGGCAGAGATTCGCGGCTCGACCGACGTGAACACCGAGGCCCCCATCACTTTCAAGAACTTCACCCCACCCGATGATGCCATCGTCGGCCTCGGACCCGTTACTATCTCCGTAGAAGCAGCGGGGCCAAGCGAAATCACTACAGCCACGTTGACTCTGGACGGGCAGCCCCTGGACGCGGTAATAAGCGGCGAGTCGCCTTTGACAAAAACCCTCACCGCCTCGATCCCCGGCGCGACCCTCGGCCTTCACGACATCACAGTCAAGGCCTCGCTGGAGAGCGGCAGATCGAAAAGCGAGGATTGGCAGTTCCGTGTCAGCGCCACGGGCCAACCCGAAGGCGAGGGGACCCCACAGCCAACGCCCCAACCCACCACGCCTCCTATAGCGCCACCCGAATTCTCAGGCTTTAAGCCGGTATTGGGAGCGCAGGTGCTGGCCGGAGCCACTGCGGTGCGCGTCGGAGTGGTTGTCACATCCACGCAGCCTATCAGCCAGGCAACCGTGCTACTCGACGGGCAGGAACTGGCAGCGCAGGTCGCGCCTGTGGCGGGCAACTCCAACTTGTACTCGATCTCAGCAACCGCACCTAAGGTCGAGGCGGGGACACACAGGCTGAGGGTTGAGGTAAGCGTCGGCGGTGTTTCGGGGGCGACCGAATGGACATTCAATGCCATCACGCCCGACGACAGCAACGTCTATTTCGAGCAAACTGGCCATTTCATCTCCGAGCCGTTCCTGAGCTACTGGCAAAACAACGGAGGGCTTGCCATCTTCGGCTACCCGATCTCCGACCGGATCGTTGAGACGGCGCAGGACACAGGCGAGCAATATATCGCCCAGTACTTCGAGCGCGCCCGCTTTGAAATACACCCGTCCATTGGAGGCACGCTGCTGTTGGGGAGGTTGGGCGCGCTAATCCACCAACCCGACCCGGCTGTGGATCCGATTGATGGTCAGCAGTACGTCCCGGAAACAGGCCACAACCTGGGAGGGGACTTCCTGGCGTACTGGAACGCCAACGGCGGCCTTGCGGTATTCGGCTATCCGATCAGCGAAGTGGTTACCGAGACTAACGCGGCTGACGGCAAAGATTATCAGGTCCAGTACTTCGAGCGGAATCGCTTCGAGTTGCACCCAGACGCCGACCCCGCCAGCCGGGTGCAGCTAGGGCTACTTGGCGTGGAAATCTACAAACAGATTTACGGAACGGGAACGCCATGACCGGGAACCAATCGCCTGATGAAATCACCGTTCGCAAGGCAGAGGCCGCGGACGCCGACCTGCTGATCAACCTGATCGTGGGCCTGGCCGAGTTCGAGAAGCTTGAACCGCCTGACGAGGCCGCCCGCCACAGGCTTGTTAATGACGCCTTTGGGCCAAAGCCGCGCTTCGAGGTCTTCCTGGCCGAGATCGATGGCGAGATCGCGGGGTACGCTTTCACCTTCGATACCTATTCGACCTTCCTTGCGCGCCCGACCCTTTACCTAGAGGACCTGTTCGTGCTCCCCGATTACAGGGGTAAGAAGGTCGGTTATGCGCTGATGCTATACCTGGCGTCCGAGGCGGTGCGGCGAGACTACGGGCGCATGGAATGGGTAGTGCTTGACTGGAACACGCACGCGCAAGGATTCTACAAGCGATTGGGGGCCAGGCACCTGGACGATTGGTATTTCTACAGGCTGGACCGCAAGGCGCTCGACCGTCTCATTGAGCCGTAACTGGTCGAGAGTAGGCTATACTTCAATACCATCCTCATCGTTGCCCATCAATTGCGCGAGCACTTCCTCAGGGTCGGTGCTGGGGGCCTGGCAGATGTAGTTGCGGCAAATATAGGCGGTGGCTTTACCCTTCACCGCAGGCCGCCCTTCGAGCAACGGCACCTCGCGTGCAACATCTTCAGCGCCCGGCTCATAGGCTGCTACTACCTTGTTGGGAGCAAACGGCGTTCTGACTGCCCGTAGCATAGCGTTCATATCATCGTGCCCGAAGTGCCCCACCAGCGCCACCTCGGCAGCTCCGCCCAGGTAGAAATCGAGCACCGATAGCATACGCCCGAATGCGGTGGGAGCGCGGCCCAACGCAGGAAGCAGAGGCTTGATGATCCCAAGCGCGTACTCCTCATATTCGGAGTTAGCGGTCAGCAGATAGAGCCGCAAGAGCGCCTCAGCCGCCTCCGAATTGGCCGATGGCGTGGCGTTATCGTACAGGTCTTTGGGGCGCGCCACCAGGGCTTCGTGATAGTCGGCGGTTGAAAAGAACCCTCCGCTCTTGCCGTCCCAGAAGTGCCCCGTGAGCAAATTGATCATATGCCTGGCTTCGCGCAGCCATACCGGGTTGAAATCCGATTCATAAAGGGAGATCAGCGCGCTCGCATACGCGGCGTAATCTTCCGCGAAGGCATCTATGTGGGCGCGCCCGTCCTTATAAGTCCTGTAGAAGCGTCTTTCCCCACCCTTAGCCTCATAGCTCATCGTCTTTAGCACGAAGTCGGCATTGGCTGTCGCGATTCGCAGGTATTCCTCATTGTCCAGAAGGGCGGCGGCCTCCGCGAAGGCCCGCATCATCAGCCCATTCCAGCCCATGAGCACCTTATTGTCGGTGCCTGGGTGTATTCTCCCGGCTCGTGCCTCATAGAGCTTCTTGCGCCAGCTTTGCACTCTTACATTCAAATCATCAGGGTCGATCCCATTTCGCTGTGCGAACTCCTCGATAGGCACATCCAGGTGCAGGATGTTGTGCCCCTCGAAGTTGCCGCGCCCGGCCGCATCGTATAACCGGCTGAATAGCTTGCCCTCTTCCCCGCCGAGTACGGCCACGATCTCGTCGGGGGTCCATACATAGAACTTGCCCTCCACGCCTTCGCTGTCGGCGTCCTGCGCCGAGTAGAAGCCTCCTTCGGGCGATGCCATCTCGCGGGCAACATAGCTCAACACCTCCTCGGCGATCTGCCTGTAGAAAGGCTTGCCGGTGGCCTGGTATGCCCACAAGTAAACCCTGGCAAGGAGGGCGTTATCGTAGAGCATCTTCTCAAAATGGGGCACCAACCACACATCATCCACGGAATAGCGATGGAAGCCTCCCCCCACCTGGTCGTAGATGCCGCCAAGCGCCATCTTCCGGAGGGTTAGCTCGGCCAGTGCAAGGAGTTCGGTATCGCCGGTGCGCTTCCACTGCTTGAGCACAAACTCGATATTCATCGGCTGGGGGAACTTGGGCGCACCCGTTGTTCCGCCGTTCACCCGGTCGAAGTCGCGCAAGAGGTTGCGCACGGCTTCATCAAGCACCGCCACGCTCGGTTCGTTGCGGGAGGGCGGGAGCTCGCGCCCACCCGACAGGAACTGGCTCAACTCTCTGGCGCTCTGGCCCACGTCGGCTCGGCGCTCGCGGTAAGCGCGCGAAACCGAGGTGAGGACGCGCGGGAACGAAGTCATGCCGCGCCCTTCCTGTGCCGGGAAGTAGGTGCCTCCGTAAAACGGCTCGCCATCAGGGGTAAGGAAGACGGTCATAGGCCAGCCTCCCTGCCCGGTCATGGCCTGGATCGCGTCCATGTAGACCGCGTCGAGGTCGGGGCGCTCCTCCCGGTCCACTTTGATATTGACGAACAGGTCGTTCATCAGCGCCGCAATAGCGGGGTTCTCAAACAATTCGTGGGCCATTACATGACACCAGTGGCAGGCCGAATAGCCGATGCTAAGAAGGATAGGCTTGTCCTCCTCCTTTGCCTTGCCCAGGGCTTCGCGTCCCCACGGATACCAATCGACCGGGTTGTCCTTGTGCTGGAGCAGATACGGACTGGTTTCCCCGGCAAGTTTGTTAGGCATTGTTCTTCTCCCTATGCAAGCAGACTGAGCAGCGCCACCACCCCAAACCCCAGGATGAGTATACCTGAGATACGGTTTACCCACCACAGACCCCGAAGCGTAAACTTCCCCCTCAGCAGGCTCACGCCTCCGCTCAACAGAAGCCACCACAAAGCCGATCCTGTGAACACACCAAGCACCAGCAAGGTCGGGGCCAGGTAGTCTCCTCGGGCGCTGGCCAGCCCAAGCCCCGCGAACACCACCACGAATGATAGGATGGTGGTGGGGTTGGTAAGGGTAAGCGCCAGCGTGGATAGGTAGGCTCCCACCAGCCCCGCCCGGCGGCTGTCGTTCTCGGCTGGAGAACCGGTGGGCCTGGAGATAAACGTGCGCACGCCCAGGTACAACAGGAAGAGGCCGCCCACAAGTCTCAGCCAGGCGGCCTGGCCTACCAGGAACGTCGAAATGAAGGTAAGGCCAAAGCCCGCTATCAATCCATAGGTGGCGTCGGCGGTGGCCGCGCCCAGGCCCGACACCAGCCCATAAGCGCGCCCCTCGGCCAGCGTCCGCCGGATGCAAAGCACCCCGATTGGCCCGACCGGGGCCGCGATAGAGAAGCCTATAAGTAATCCGCGCAAGTAAATCCAGGGGTCCATGATTTGGTGTTCCAAGTTCCTGGTAGTCGGTAGTCGGTAGTCGGTAGTCGGTAGTCGGAGGATCCTGGGAAATGGTTAGGGGAGGAATCTCCTCAGCAGCCAGACCGACACGACGCCGACCAGCATAGCAAGGAGCAGGTTCTTCAACCTGGCGGCCACCGCAGCCGTTATCAGCGCGGCCAGCGCCTCGGCCGGTCCTGCCGTTAGCGTGCCCGATTCGCCTCCCGCTTGCGCCCCCAGCAAGCCCGCCGGCACGATAGTGGGAGCAACAATAGCGATTAGCACGGCGGCGGGTACGTATCGAAGCCATGAGCTTAGCTTTCCCTGGAGCGACGCCCGGCTCAACAGGAGGAAGCCGCCGATGCGAGTGGCATAAGTTACCGCAGCCATCCCCAGGATCGTCAACAGCACCAGTGGATCAACCGTCATCTCGCAGACCTCCAGCCAGGCTACCCGCCAGCCCGCCCAACAATATGTACCACTTGCCGGGAAGGTAAAGCGCGGCCACCACTGCCACCACCCCGGCCACCACCCAGGGCCCTATATCGCGCCTCCCCTTCCAAAAGCCAACCAGCAACCCCAGAAAGACGGCGGTGAAAGCGAAATCGAGGCCCCACTCTTCCGGCCTGTCGAGGATTCCGCCCAGCGTCTGCCCGACTACTGTGGCGCTTGTCCAGGCTACGAAGGCGACAAGCCCGCTTCCAGGCAGGAACGATACGTTGCGCCCGCCCCGCGCGAAGTACCCCATTGTCAGAGCCCAGCTTTCATCGTTCATGAGGAAAAGGGATATGTATCTTTGCCACCTGCGCAATCCCTCGATCCTCGGCCTTATCGCCGCCCCCATCAGCAAGTGCCGCAGATTTACCACCAGGGTGGTCAGAACTATGGCAGCGACTGGCAGGGGAGCCACCCACAGGCCAAGCACAGCGAATTGCGACGACCCGGCAAACACCATGGCGCTCATCAGGAACGATTCCAGCAGGCTAAGGCCGGCCTTCTGTGCGAGCACCCCAAAGGTAAGCCCGTAGACGAAGATGCTGATGGCAAGAGGCACCATCTGGCGCGCGCCCTCCACTAGTCCCACTAGCGTGAAAGTCTGGTTGCTTGAGATTGTTACATCACCCACCATGTCATCTTCCGCCATGCACGTTCCTCCAGGCATAAAAAGACCCGCCGGACCCTCATGGACCCGGCGGGCTGATTGCCACACAAAGCGCAGCTAACCAGCCTTCCCTAGCGGGTCGCCTGGCTGCTGCTGGTTTTCGACACAGCTAACAGTATATTTCCCTGGTGATAACCAAGTTTCCATGTGGCTCATAATAGCAGCCACCACCACGTATGTCAATAGGTCTGAAGTCGCACTTTCACGTGAAAATGCGTTAGCTTTCCCCGGTCAAACCCCTAGCCTTGCCCTCGTCACCGGCGGTTGGATCTATGGCGCTGCCCACCACCGGAGGCCGCACATCATCACCTCTATCATCTGAATCTTTGGCCTGTTGCACGGCCTGGTCGCCGTCGCCTGTGGTTGGTGGGAGCGGGGATGTGGGAGGCATGGCTGACAACGACGGTTTAGCATCAGTTGCCGTGGGCGTTGAAGCCCCGGCACTGGAACTCGCCATCGCCATCAGCGACTGCTCGTCGAGAATTCCCGAGGGTGGATTGTTCGGATCCGAATCCGGCGTGGTCTGGGTCTGTGTCGTGTCGGGTGAAGGCTGCACATCAGGAACAGGCGTGCCCGACGCCTGGGCAGAGAGTTTGGGGATAGCCTCCATCTTGATAATTACCGCATCAGGTCCGATGCTGACTATATCGCCCATCTCCAGCTCTGCCGAGGCATTACGCGCGGTCGGCACGATCTTGCCGCCCACCTCAAGAGTGGTAATGGTGCCGGTGCTCTCATCGAAAAAGACATCTTCCACCTTGCCCATCTGGTCGCCCGATTCCGTAAAAATATGCTTCCCTACCAGGCTGTCACGGTCGTCCATAATCTCCTTCACCTCGGGGAACTGGTCTACACGTCGCACAGCCTTGCTGTCGGTAATTACAACGGCGTCCTTGCCGAAACTCACCACATTTTCCATCGCGACAGCAGTAGCCGCCGAGAAGAGGCCGCCCTCATCGAGGATCAAGGCCACGATACGCGAGTGATCTTTGCTGATCACGATATCGCGAACCGAATCGAGCCTCTCGCCGTCCATTCGGCTCAGCACTTTCTTACCGATAATGCTCTGTCCTTTCAGCATGTGCGATACTCCTTATCTGGGTGAAAATACGAAGGAAAAGACCAGTATGGCTATGAGTACGATGGCGAGCACCACGAGCACGATCACCAGGACGGTGTTGTTTCTGCCCCCTCGCAAGCGCATAGTGCTCTCCTTCCGGCAAGTTCCAGGCCAAATGTTGTACCGTTCAATGTCACATTATACATGAGATTCCTTATAATGGTGGGTACAATACAAGGGCGAGCAACAGTAGCCAGCCTCAGATATAGGAACTGGCCCTGAGAGGAATGACGATGCAGCATGGCATCATAAATGCTACCTCGCGAGCCTGGAGATTGCTCAACGGGAGGTGGCACTCACACCGAAATCAAGGCAAAACAAAAAGCTCCGACAGACCCGAAAGTCCCTCAGAGCTTTTGTGCCTCCGAACAGCTTGCGCGTCCGAAGTAATCACAGTATAGCGGATGTCGCATTGCCTGTCAATAGGTTTCGCGGGCCAATTTCGGGCGATTTTGGGTCATTTTTGGAGGTCCCGCAAGGGACCCTATAACAACACATTGGAGACGATATGCATCGACCTTCCCACTCACGCTTGATAGTCCTGCTGGCTGCGCTGGCGACACTCGCGGCGTGCGATTCGGGACCTTCTACCCCTACCGCCCCAGCCCCACCTACAACCACCACTGTCGCCACTGCAACCGCAGTCCCGGTCGCCACATTTACTGTCACCTCAGTTGCCCCGACCGAAGGCGTCACTGAGACCCAAACTCCAACGGGAAGCATCGAGGTGGTAGCGCGCACCCTCATAACGGAGATTGCGCAGGGTGAGTACGACAATGCTATTGCCAGCTTCAACTCGACGATGGCCCAGGAGCTGCCGGCCTCCAGGCTCGAAACTACCTGGAATCAGTTGATCGCACAATTCGGCCCTTTCCAAGAGCAGGGCGCGGCCCAGATCACCCGGCAAGACCCGTATGATATAGTGACCATCCTGTGCGTCTTCGAGAAGGGAAACCTGAATGCCAGGGTGGTGCTCAACTCGGACCGCCGGGTCGCAGGCCTCTTCTTCGCTCCGGCTCCTTCGTCCACGCCCGGCGCCACGGTCACATCGAGCTATCAGCCTCCCGATTACGTCAACACAAATAGCTTCACCGAGCGCGAATTGAGCTTCGGCGATCCCGATTGGATACTCACCGGCACTCTCACAATGCCAAATACCGAAGGGCCGCACCCGGCGGTTGTGCTGGTGCAAGGCTCAGGTCCATCGGATCGAGATGAGACTATTGGCCCCAACAAGCCCTTCCGAGACCTTGCATGGGGCCTTGCGTCTCAAGGGATAGCCGTGTTCCGGTATGACAAGCGCACCTTCACCTACCAGGCAAAGTTAGCCACCATACGGGACGAGATCACCATCGACGATGAGGTAGTGGACGATGCTATCTCTGCGCTTGCTCTGCTGGTCAAGACCGAAGATATCGACCCCGGGAGGGTGTTTCTGCTGGGGCATAGCCTCGGTGCCTACATGGCCCCGAAGATAGCGCAAATCTCACCTGACGAGCATGGGTTCATCGCTCTGGCCGCGGAAGCCAGACCGCTGGAAGATCTGATCCTGGACCAATACACCTACCTCGCCAACCTCGACGGCTCCATCTCGCCCGACGAACAGAAACAACTGGACGCACTGAAAGACCAGATTAACAATGTCAAGAACTTGCAGCCTGGCTCCACCGTACCCGCCGAACAATTGCCGCTTAACGTTCCTGCTACCTACTGGCTGAGTCTACAAGGTTACAGTTCAACCTCTTTCGCCGCTGATCTTCACGAGCCGATGCTATTCTTGCAGGGCGAGAGGGATTATCAGGTCACAATGACCGATTTCGAGGACTGGCAGCAAGCCCTGGCAGGCAAAGAGGATGCGATGCTCAAAAGCTATCCTGATCTCAACCACCTCTTCATGGAAGGCTCACAACCGCCGACACCAGCCGACTACGAGACACCCGGCCACGTGGCAGCACCGGTAATCCAGGACATTGACCAATGGATCGTCGGCCATTGATCCGCACGAACCAGCTATCGAATAGTTTTCAGAACGTGGTAACGCCCGTGAAGGTGCAGCGCCCGAACCTCATGATGGGCACAAAATAGTTCTGGGTAGCCATGCCATTCGCCGCCCACCAGTCCTGGCACGCTTTGCCTGTGCCCGTTTCTTGCAACGACGACAGTAGGTCGAGCACGCCCATCTCCAGCCGAAGGTTCTTGAGAGCGCCCACGATCTCCCCATCCACTATCAAGAACGTCCCGTCGCGGGTCGTGCCGGTGGCGATCACACGCTTGCCATCGGGGCAGTGGGTGTAGTGGAAGCGCGTGACCAGCACGCCTCGCTTGACATGCTGCACCATTTCCTCCAACGTTGAATCTCCCACAGGCATAACAATATGGTCCGCCGTCGGCCCGCCTGACCACCCACCAAAAGGACCAGCCGCGTGGCCCGTCGAGCGCGTGCCAACCTCCTGTGCGGTCTGCGCGTCATACACCGGCCCCTGCGCTACCCCATCCTTGATTATGTCAACTCGCGTGGCCGGGAGGCCCTCGTAATCTATCGGCAAAGGCAAACAGCGAGGGTCGGTCGGGTCGTCCCAGATGCTCACCACTGAAGAAGCCACAGGCTCACCTGTGCGCCCCGACAGGAACGATTGTCCGTCGATAGTCTGCCTGGCCCCCATGCCCCACACAGCCGGGAACCGCAGCATATCGGCCACCGCGTTCGGCTCGAATATCGCCTCGTAGTCGCCAGGCTCGATTTCGGCCTGATCCTTGTTAGCCAAACACTTCGCGACTGCCTGGGCAGCCACGCGTTCAGGGTAGATATTCAAGGCGTCGCGATCAAGCGCATCGCCGTAACCTGTGCCGTCATTTCCCTCCACCAGGGCCTTCAGGTAAGCAGTGGTGTACGCAGCATAAGATCGGATGCCTGTGCTGCTGACCACCGCCAGTTCCTGGGCTGATGACCGGTAGGTACCGAACGCCTTCAACCCCGCACGGGAAGCTTCCTCCACCACCCGCCTGATCGCCTCGGCGCGCGCCCGGGCAGGCATAGCAGCCGTCGACTCGAACCAGCATTGGGGTCGCTGCTCAGGTTGCGGGTAGCCGGTCGCGGGCGGAGGAAGGGGTGTCCATCGGGGATTGGGAGCCTGCAATCGTGCAAGCCCCACTGCACGTTCGATGGCGTCATGGAGGTCTGCCGTCGAGAGTGAGTTGCTGAAGACACGCGCGGTGGCCCGGCCAACTGACACGCGCACCGCCACCTTCAGATCGACCTGGGCCACGTTCTGGTGGATTTCCGAATTGGCGTAGCGGGTGATTTCAGTGCTATCGCCCAGCAACACAAGCTCGGTGGCGTCGGCGGGCGAGCCTTTGAGCGCGGCTTCAAGGAGCGATAGGCTCTCTGCCTCGCCAAGTAAACCCCGATTGTGCAGGCTATCGACCATGCCCAGGGCTAGCGGCCAACCGCCGCACCGATCTGCGCGATATGCTCGTCCTCGTGCTCGGCGATCTGGACGGCAATTTCCTGCACGCTCATAGGGCCGCGCACTTCGTGGGTGCCTTTGCGCTCCCAATCTTCAGGGCCCAGCCCCCGCAAGGCGTGAACAAGCTCTTTGCGCTTGAGCATCATGGTGTGCAGGAGATCGGTCACGGGCAGGCTCCCGTAGCGAGCGACCTCAAGCCAGCGCCTCTCGTCGAACCCGATCAGAGGCGTGGCATCGCGTACCAGAATCTGGTATATGCGCGGCTCCAGGATGTCGTTGGCGGCCCGCACGTGTGCCATCACCTGCGCCGGCGTCCACTCGTCCTCCGAGCCTGCCGCCAGCGAGTCGGCGTCCTCAAGGCGCGAAAGCAATTCCGCAAACTTCCCGGGCGCAGCGGCTAATCTCTCTATCAATGCATCAACTTCGTTACTATCTGGCATATTCTCTCATTCATTCTCTTTGGTTGATCGCGTGGGCTTGCTCTTCATGGCCCGCACATAGAACATCTCGGTGTACTCCTTGACCTGCCTTTGCATCGAAAACTTCGGCGCGCACGACACAATGGCTTCCTTCATCAAGTCCACCCACCCCTGCGGGACATCGTTTTCGTCTCTCTCGTAATAGAGAGGCACCACTTTCTCTTCGAGCAGTTGGTACAGCGATTGCACATCGCGCCAGTCCTGCTCATCAGGGTTGCTGTACTCTTGCCCCTCTCCTATGGCCCAGCCGTTCTTGCCATTATAGCCTTCGGCCCACCAGCCGTCCAGAACCGACAGGTTAGGAACACCGTTGAGCGAAGCTTTCATCCCGCTCGTGCCCGATGCCTCATAGGGCCTGCGGGGGTTGTTGAGCCACACGTCCACGCCATGCACCAGGTAGCGGGCCACATTCATATCATATTCTTCGAGGAAGAGCACCTTGCCTGCCAGGCCTGGGTGGTGCGATGCCCAGTTTACCTGCTGGATGAAGCGCTTGCCAGGCTCGTCTTTGGGGTGCGCCTTCCCTGCGAAAAGTATCTGCACCGGCCTGGCGGCCCCGTTCAAAATGTGAATCAGGCGGTCCACATCGTTGAAAATCAACGTGGCTCGTTTGTAGGTAGCGAAGCGGCGGGCAAAGCCTAAGGTGAGCGCATCGGGATCGAGCAGTTGCTCAAGGGGCACCGATGGGGTGGTGCCTGTGCGTCTATGCCAGTACGCAGTTTTTGTGC
The DNA here is from genome assembly GCA_963797095.1 of uncultured Chloroflexia bacterium. GTDB lineage: Bacteria > Chloroflexota > Chloroflexia > QHBQ01 > JADMIH01 > JADMIH01. The sequence continues at coordinate 248,750 of CAWCNY010000005.1, forward strand.
GTGCGAACGTCACCAGTTGTTGCTTCAGCAAGGCATGGATCGCCCAAAGCTCTGCGTCAGGTGCTTTGTAGAGAGGCTTCCAGGTGTCGGGGTCGTCCACGTGTTCGTACCAATCCTTGCCCAGGTACTTGGTATAGAACTCATACAGTTCAGGAGCGAGCCATGTTCCCGTGTGGACGCCGTTGGTGATCGATGCTATAGGCACATCATCAACGTCGCGGTTGGGCCACAGCCAGTGCCACATATTGCGGGACACACGCCCATGCAGCTTGCTAACTCCATTGCGATAGTCCGCTCCTTTGAGCGCCAGCGCGGTCATGCTGAACATCGGGCCCCAGGGATGCCCCTCGCGCGCCAGGTTCAAGAACTCGTCCCTGGTGACCCCCAACTGGGGATAGTACTCCTGGAAATACTTGTCCATCAGGTCGAAGCCGAAAGCGTCGTTTCCGGCGGCCACCGGAGTATGGGTGGTGAAAACTGTCTGGGCTGCCCCTTCGCGTAGCGCCTGGGCGAAAGTCTCGCCTTTAGCCACGCGCTCGCGGGCTAGCTCAAGCACAAGAAATGCCGCGTGCCCTTCGTTCAGGTGGTAGGCCGCGGGATTGATTCCAAGTGCGCGCAGGGCGCGTATCCCGCCAACCCCCAGCACCAGCTCCTGCGCCACACGCATCTCCTGGTCGCCCCCATAGAGTCGCGACCCAAGCTCGCGGTCGGCGGGGGCATTGGGATAAATGTCCGTATCAAGCATATACAACGGGACGCGTCCAACCACGAATTCGTACACTTTGGCATAGATAACGCGCTCCGGCAGTTGCACCTCCACCACTATCTCGTTGCCCTCCCCGTCGTGAGCGGGTAACGCAGGCTCCTCCGAGAAATCGAGCTTGTTGTATGTGGCTTCCTGCTGTCCATCGGAGGTGATCTGCTGCTTGAAATAGCCCTGCGGGTAGAGGAACCCTACAAACACCATCGGCACGCCGAGGTCAGAAGCGCCTTTGACATGATCTCCAGCCAGGATGCCGAGGCCGCCCGAATAAATCGGCAAGGACTCGTGCAAGCCGAACTCAAAGCAGAAATAGGCGACGGGTCTGTTCGCTTCGGCCAGCTTTGGATACTTCTTCTTGAACCATGTGCTCGGCGCAGCAAGATAAGCATCGAATTCACGCATCACGTCGTCATAGCGGGCCACGTAAGCGGGATCGGCGGCGGCCACTCGCAGGGTAGCCTGACGAATCTCGTTCAGGAATTTGACCGGATTGTGGTACACATCCTCCCACAATTGAATGTCGATGTCGGTGAAAAGCCGTTGCGCTTCCGGGTGCCATGTCCACCATAGGTTGTAAGCCAGTTCTGGAAGTCGTGAGATACGCTTTGGTATGATGTCAACTCTCGGTTGTACTAGGTTCACTCTTGTCCATTCTCCCTTCTAAGAAATACGGATATGATCGCACACTCCACCGGTTGGTGCTGCGTATACCCTCTACAAGAAAAGAGGCGCGCTGGCCCACCGGCCGCACGCCATTGTCGGTCACATCGTCGGTCACATTGTAGCCGATTGGGGCAATAGTTGCCACCGCCCAGGCTTCCACGGAGGCGGCTCACATTACCGGGTGCTACGACCTGGTGCTACGCCCGCCCAAGCACAAGACAGGCATTGATCCCACCGAAACCGAACGAGTTAGAGAGGATTGTATTCACCCTGCGATGTCTGCCCCCCTCCTGGATATAGTCAAGGTCGCATTCAGGGTCGGTATGCTCAAGATTGATCGTCGGCGGCAGATATTCATGCAGCATCGACATACACGCGATTGCCAGCTCAAAAGCGCCCGACGCCCCCAGGGCGTGGCCGTGCATGGCTTTGGTGGCGCTGATCGGCATACGAAGCGCGTGGTCGCCGAACACGGCCTTGATCGCCATAGTCTCGGTCTTGTCGTTGAGGGGCGTGGCCGACGCGTGGGCATTGATATACTCGATCTCATGCGGCTGCAAGTTCGCGGAGGCCAAAGCCTCGCGCATGCACCGGATCGCCTGCGCGCCATCTGGCCGGGGCGCGGTCATGTGATAAGCATCAGTAGTGGTGGCATAGCCCAGTATTTCGGCGTAAATATCGGCACCGCGCGCCTTCGCGTGCTCCCAATCTTCCAGGATGAGCACCGCCGACCCCTCGGACATCACGAAGCCATCCCGCCGTGCGTCAAAAGGTCGCGATGCTTTTTCCGGCACCTCATTGGAGTTGCTCGAAATGGCGCGAATGAGATCGAACGCCCCGAAGATCAGAGGCGCAAGCGGCAACTCGGCCCCGCCCGCCAGCATGATCCGGGCGCGTCCCTCACGCACCAGCCTGTAGGCTTCGCCAATCGCCACCGCGCCGGAGGCACACGAGTTGGCGTTGGTCTGGTTAGGTCCAAACACCCCCATTTCCATCGCGATGTTGCACGATGAAGCCGAGCCGAACACGGTCAAAGCGAGGATGTTGTTTACGGCACGCAGGCCGTGCTCAATAAAGACCGAGTGCTGTTCTTCAGCGAACGATAGGCCGCCCAGTGCGCTCCCCAGGTACACGCCGGTGTCTTCGGAATCGCTCTTCGAGAGACAGAGGCCGGAGTTCGAGCACCGCTCCCTGCGCGGCGGCAATCGCCAGTTGCGAGTACCTGTCGAGGCGGCGGGCACGCTGCGGCTCCAGGTGGTCCAGGGGGTCGAAATCGTCTATCTGTGCCGCCACCTGAGACCTGAATTGCGCCGGGTCGAAGCGACTGACGCGGCGCACAGCCGAGCGCCCGGCCAGCACGCCCTCCCACAACCCCTTGCAACCGCTGCCGATTGGCGTGATCGCCCCTATGCCCGTTATCACAACTCGCCTGTGTGTGTTCCCCATCCCGCCCTCTATCCCGCAGCCTTCCTCATTCAGGGACTGCCGCTCACTTGGTGCTTGATCCTCCGCCTCCGCCGGCACCGTCGCCTTCTGCCAGTTGCTTTATCCTTCGCAGGGTCTTGCCCGCGATATAGCCTATGAAGCCCCGCCCGACCACGATCTCGGTCAGGCGTCTGCCCAGGATTCGGACCGGAAACGGCGGCTGATCCAGTCGGTGCGCGATCGTCACCAGCACATCACCGTCACCGTCCCCCGGCTCAAATGACCACTCTACGTCCATCCCTCGTACCAGGCCCTTTATATGCCTGAAGAGAATCCGGCCCGGAGCGTCTTCCGTGCCCGGCAAAACTGTCTCGATTGCCGACCATGTGACGGGTATGAAGTTTCGCCACGCCGACATGCGCACCCATTTGCGGTTGCCCTGCTGCTTCAGCACCTGCACGAAGCGGTAATGAGGAAGCAGAGTTTCCCACTCCTCGACCTGCGCGGCAAGCTCGAAAATATGAGTGTAAGGAGCGTTGATAGTGATCTGGGTGCTGGTCTTCATAGCGGCATTCCCGGTCAGGGCCTTAGCAGAGACCACAGATAAAGCGGGCTGAGAGCAGCACGAGCGTCGGCGAAATCGCCCAACACCCCGGTCAGCACCTGCCGGGCATCCTCGCGTCTTCCAAGCCTGGATACTACATAGTCCATAGCAGGAGGCATTCCTACGAAAAGTTGAACAAGCCTGCACACCATGTCCTTGGCAGTGAATTCGGCGCGTCGCGCCCTGCTGTAGCGGCTCAACGCGCGGGCCGACACATCGTCCTTATCAAGCGCAGCGGAGGCCACATCAGCGGCGATCTCAGCGCCACGCAAAGCCTTGTAAACCCCCTCGCCCGTGAACGGGTCGAAGAACCCCGCCGCGTCTCCAACCAGCATCCATCCATCACCATGTACTCGCTTCACCCTCGCGCCTATTGGCCCAACTCCGCGCACCTCGCTCATCCGGGCAGCCCCGCGCAGACGCTCGCCCACCCCTTGGAAGCTATGCGCGAAACGCTCGAACCGCTCAACCGCGCTTCCTCCCGCGAACTGTTTCGCCTTCCTCATTGGCATCACCAACCCGACATTGAGGAGGCCGCCCGATTGGGGGGCAAGCCCCGCATAACCGTGCTTCGACACATAGATCTCGCCCCAGTCGTCCAGGCCGCTATACCCGCTGTAATGGGCCACCATCCCCAGGTTCTGCGGCCACCTCAGCGGCGCGCCCACTCCCAGGCTGCGCACCGCCGCCGAATGAACGCCGTCGGCCCCTATCACCAATCTTGCTCTGATCTGGCGGGTGCCGCTTGACCGCTCCCTGTACACCACGCCACCTACCCTGCCATCTTGCAGCGTGACCCCCTCCACCCTGACCCGCTCACGCACTTCCGCGCCACACTGCCGTGCAAAGTCCACCAGCGTAGCGTCCAGCACGCGCCGCGTGGTGGCAAGCACCTGCATTTGCGCGCCACGTTCGTTTCGATTGAGCGCATAATCCATGGCGAACGACCTGCCCGAAGGGCTGATCACCCGCATCGACCCCAGGCGGCGCGCCCCCGCACGTTCCACCATCTCCAGCGCCCCAATTCGCTCCAACACCCGTTCCGTCTGGGGACTTGTATACTCGCCGCAAGCCTTATCTCTCGGAAATACCGCTCTGTCGAGAGCAAGCACCGAGTACCCGGCACGCGCAAGCAAGGCTGCCGTCGTTGAGCCCGCCGGTCCTGCTCCCACAACCACCACATCGTAGGTCTGTGTATTTGCGGTTGAGCCTGTGGTGCTGTCCATCCTCTGCCAACCCCGATCAGTTATCCCCCGAAACGTCAAAGCCCGAATACCGAACCGCCGCTACGCGCCAGAATGGGTGGGTGTAAATCTTCAGCGGAATCCCCGCGTTGCGGGCGATCCTCCCGATCTCGGCCGGTGTGAACGCCCTGTAAACTGAGGCTGGCCCATCGTGGTGCGTGAGCTTGTTCGGGGTCGTAAGCCGCGCCAGCACCCATGCCATGTACCACGCGCCTTGCGAGCGGTAGATGTCGTTCACGATGAACCCCAGGCGCGACATCCGCTCCATCTCCTTCATGACTTTGTGTGCCGCCCCCAGGTCGAAGTGGTGGAATGCAAGGGAGCAGGTAACAACATCAAACGAAGCATCGGCGAACGGAGGCGAGACCGCGTCGCATACGACAAACTCGACCGCATCCGTGAAGCCCGCCCTGTTAATACGGTCAGAGGCTACAGCCAGGATTTCGGGACTTATGTCGGTGGCCGTAACCTCGATCTGACGCCCATTCTTACGCGCCCAACGGCACAACTCCTCCGGAATGTCTGCTGAGCCTGTCGCCAGGTCGAGCACCTTCAGCGTCTGCCCCTCAGGAAATGGGCCGATCAAGTGCCGAAGGTGATACTTGACGACCCAGGTGCCGAGTCCGAAGATGTTAGCACGCCGGATGTCTCGCAGGGTCTCTTCCAGGTCATGCGCACTCGCCTCGCCCGGCCTGTCAAGCAATTCCTGAACATCAAGATACCGGGGCGTTCGGAAGATGCGCATGGGCCATTGTACCAGAAACGGGGAGGAAGTAACGAGTGACGAGCGACGAGTGAACATTGCGTGCTGCATACTTCGTACTGCGTATTCCAAGGCTCACTCGCCACTAGTCACTCGCCACGTTCCAGCCAATCGCGCGCCAGCCATTCGGCCCGCGCCACATCGTCGTGGCGCAGCCTCCCCGCCTCCACCTCGCCCAACAAATAGCCCTTTAGCGCGGCAATCCAGGGTCCAGGCTCGCGGGCCGCCAGTGCCAACAGCTGATTACCGTTGAGGGGCGAGCGGGGTTCGCTCACGCGCGCTTGCTCCTCGCGCTGAGATTCATCTTCTAGCCGTTGGGCATGGGCCTCAAGGCTATCAAGCACCCACAAACCGCGGTCGATAGGCTCAGGCAGGTAGCCCCTCAGGTCGGCCCGGGCCAGCGCCAGTAGGTCACGCCAGCCCGCTTCCCCGCGCCCTTCCTCTGCTTCGTCCTTCAACCGCCGCACCGCCGCGCCGGTCCACTCGCTGCTGTACGAGATCGGCCTCATGTGCAGCGACACCAATCTCTGCACCGGCTCTATGAGGGCTGGGTCTGCACCGGCAGCCTCCATTATCTCAGGCGTCATCTCAGCGCCGAACCTGTCGTGCTCAAAGAATCTGGAGCGCCCCTCCGGCGTCTCGAGGTAGGCCGGGCCCTTGCCTATATCGTGCAGCACAGCAGCCCACCGCCTTATCGCCGTAGGCTCAATCGCGTCTACCACCTTCAACGTATGAACGAGCGCATCACCTTTGTGCGCCGGAAGCTGCGATACGCCCTTGAGCGCCGCCAGGTCGGGGAACACGTCCCGCAAATGCCCTGTTTGCGCCCAGCGCCACAGCACGTCCGAAGGACGCCCAGACAGCAGCACATCGTGCAATGAAGGCTCAGGCTCGGCAGGACTATCGTCACCGTGCCGCCTGCGTAGAAAACGAAACATGGAAGATAAATATCGTCAAAGCCGGCTCGGCTGCCCCAACAACCGACCCGAAACCGCAAGTCAGGAAAGGGCCGATTTCAACCGGTCACGCTCAGACTGCGTGAGCAATCCGAGATTGGCAATCAGGTAATCAATAAATATGCCACGATTGTCAGACAAGAGCGCGTTCATGAGCGTAGCGACCACATAGCTGTCAAAACCGGACCTATCAACACGTGCGGAATAGAGATAGCTGGACGATGATTTGTCCTGGTCAAGAAGCTTTTTGCGCGCGAGTCTGCTGAGGGTAGTCATAACCGTGGTATAAGCTATCTCCTTCCTGGGTTGTAGCTCCCGGTGCACCTGGCTCACGGTCGAGGGGCCGCGCCGCCAGATTATCTGCATGATCTCGCTTTCGAGCGGGCCAAGTACTTTTGTCGGGTTTGAAGAAGATGGGTCGAACCTGAATTTGAAATCGTCTACGCCCATACAATTCCTCCCGTTGCCTGCAATAGCAACCTCACCGGACTATCCACCGGCAAAATTCAGTAAAATATCGCCTGGCCGGGACTAATGATAACGGTCCGGACCGCATTACTGGTCGGTCGTCGTCGATCCCGGATATTTCGCGGCCACACGGCGCGCTCGCCGGACTCTGGGCGGTCGAGGAGTTACGGGCGTTTCCGAGGAAGTGCCAGGGGCCTCAGGGGCGACCATCACGCCGGTCGGGGTCTCTAAATCGGCCTCTGCGGGTTCCGCCGGACCTGCTATCTGCTCAGGCTCTTCCGGGGCAACTTCTTCCGTTGTGACGGGCGATTCAACTTGCGCAACAACCGGCTCGGTCTCTTGTGGGAGGACAAGGGTCTCGGCCTCTAGCTCAGCTTCCGGGATGGGCGATAGTGGGAAGAGCACCTGCGTCTGCTCGACCTGTTTGGGCGGGGTCTCCGCCCTCTCCGATGGCACAAAAGCGCCATAGAGCGCACCCACCAGCGCACCGATGCCAGCTCCCGCGAGAAGTCCTACAATGGCAGTTGAAAGGACACCCTGGCCCACAGTCGGGCCAATTACCGGCACAGCTTCCGGTCGCGTGGCGATCACCCACCCGATCAAAGCGCCGAGTATTCCACCAAACACCGCGCCAACGGCTGCGCCTCCCCTGACATTTGCCATTGTCTCGTCATCCGACACCAATCGCCCCTCCCAACCCGGGAAATAAAGCAGCTACTACGAAGAGTGAGAGCGCTGAACGCCAAATCTTCGCTAGTGAGCACTCTATTCTACGACTAATCTGTGGTTGATGCAACGACCTCTGCACACGCGAAAAGCCTAGTGCCATAATCCCTCGAACGGAATATTGGGTTGTGGACGGTTGCCCTGGAGGCAACACCACAACAGGCGATTACGGAGTAGGCCATTGAGTTCTATCAATCTGGCTGTGGCCTGCGTGTGCGGGTGCGGGCTGGGACTCCTCCTGCTGGGCCACTACCCGGCAGGGCTTGACCTCGCGCCTTGGATGGTGCTAATCCTGCTGGGCTTGTGCTCCCTGGGTTGCGCGTTCCTGGGCGCACTGACAGGCGAGTCACATGGGCGGCTCTGTTGGCCGCGTTCGCCCCCCTGGGGTGCGGTCGTGCCCTCGTAATCCACCCGCCCGCTACCTCTACCGACCTGGCTTACTACAACACTCCAATCAGTTCCACCGGCCCACCCATCCAGGTTGTAGGCGTCGTTACCGGCGAGCCACTGTTGGCCGACCGCTCACAAAGTCTGCGTATCAGCGCAGAAACGATCCGGCTAGGAGGCTCTACAAGCAGGCTGGTAGTCAAGGGTGATTTGCAGGCCGTCCTCCCGCGCTACCCTGAGTACTCGTTCGGCGAGCGGCTCGTCCTCGAAGGAATCCTTACAGGCCCGCCCACACTTGGCGACTTCGATTACGCGGCGTGGCTTGGCAGGCAGGGCATTTACAGCTACATGAGCTTCCCCCGCACTCGCAGTCTGGGGCGCTCAGGCGACGAAGGATTAGAAGCACTGGTTTCGGAGGCTAGAGAGGAGGCGCGCAATACCTTGCGGCGCACGGTGGCCGAGCCGCAGGCCAGCGTCGCTATTGGCGTGGTTGTGGGCGACCACACCGCCCTTCCCGACGCCCTGAGCGACGACTTCCGCCGGACCGGCACTTTGCACATTCTCGCCATCTCCGGCCAGAGTATCTCCTTGCTGTCGGGCTCCTGTGGCTCATCAGGTCGGGCCGCCGGCGCAAGCGCGTCATGCCCCTATGGCTCGCCCTGATTACGGCGGTCGTGCTCGCGCTCCATACCGCCTTCACGGGAGCATCACCCCCTTAGTAAGGGCCGCGATTATGGGCGCTGTCGTCCTCTTTGCGCCCGTTGTTCGTCGCCGCTACGACCCACTTGCCGCCCTGGCGGTAGCGGCTGCGGCCATAATCCTGCTCGATCCCGATGTGCTGGCCGATGCGGGTTTCCAACTGTCATTCCTGTCTATGTGGGGCATAACCACTTTTGCCTCGCCCATAACCTCCCTGCTGGGGAAAATACGGCTGCCCGACCTCCTCTTCTATCCGCTGGCGACCAGCCTCTCCGCTCAAACCGCCACCCTCCCTCTGAGCATACTCCTCTACGGGCAGGTATCTATCGTCTCGCCGATCGCCACCCTGGTCGCCGACACCACCCTCTCACCGCTCATGCTCTCCGGTATTGCCACGGTTTCTAGGCCTTCTGCCGTGGTTCGTCTTTTCGTGGCTGGGCGGCCTGCTCGTCTGGCTGTCAGCCGCCTGGCTCACCTGGTGGGTAGAATGGTGGGCGCAATTCCCCTGTGCGGCCATTCCGGTACAAGGCTTCCAACAACTATACGCCCTCGCCTATTACGCAGCCCTCTTCGCGGGTGCATGGCTCTTTTCCAGGGCAAAACGCAGAGAGCAACTAATCGCATTAGGGCCCCGCTGCAGAGTGGCTGCCCTGGGCGCCCTAGCCGCAGGTGTCTGGGTGGCGGCGGTGCTGCTTGTTGTAGCCCGGTAGATACAGGCTACCTTCGTCTCCAACTTTTGGGAGAGAAGTACCACTGGCAGAGTGACCTCGAAAAGCCGCGCGTAATGTATAATCGGAACGAGTCGCCACTCTAAGGCGCTCATCTCTATGTAGTGCTCACTAATTCCGTGGGTTTTCGAAAGGCATGGCATTGCACCGTAAGCATATTTTATGTCGTTTTGCGCTGGCTATCTCGCTCATAGTCATATCCTGCGCTTTCCTCAGCCACGCTCAAACAAACCCAACCTCAGTATATGCCGCGCCAGCCCCCCCGCAGGCATCCTCCCCATTCGGTGTGGCCGGCGTGATGCGCTGGCCCGTTTGGGGCACCTTCAACGAGCCTGCTGACCTTATGTTGCAAACAGGCGGCGCGTGGGTGCGCGACGACTTCGTATGGTCCTTGATCGAACCTAAGCCCGACCAATGGGATTGGACCGCCACCGACAAGATCGTGGCCGAGTTGGGCGGGCGCAATCTCAATGTCCTGGGCCTGCTGGCCTATTCGGTAAGCTGGGCCACTTCCACCACCGACGACAATTCCACAGCGCTCTCATTCTACCCACCCGATCCCGACAAATACTACACCTTCGTTCGCACCCTCGTACGCAGATACAAGAACGTGATCCACACCTGGGAAGTGTGGAACGAGCCCGACAACAACATATTCTGGAAGCCCTCGCCCAGTCCGCGCGACTACGCGGCCCTCCTCAAGGTCGCATACCGCGCCGTCAAGGACGCCGACCCAACTGCCAGAGTCGCAACGGGTGGCGTATCGGGAAACGCTGTGCCCTTCCTCGAAGAAGTATTCGCAAGCGGCGCATCAAACTCGTTCGACATCCTGGCGATCCACCCCTATGCCGTGCCCCTCGATCCCGCCCAGGGCCAGATACAAAGCCGCCCTGAAGTCCACAAGATACTCGATGTCGAGCTTGCCAAGTACCGCGCCCTCCTCAGCAGGCACTCACTGGACAAGCCTGTTTGGGTCACCGAGATCGGCTGGCCCGCGAACGGTTGGAACCTGAACCCCAACCTCCAGGCCGACTACCTGGCCCAGGCTTACGCGCTCATGCTCTCAAGCGGCCTCACCGAGCGTATCTTTGCATACAGCTTCAAGGACCAATCGGCAAACGGCGGCGACAGCTGGGGCATGGTCGCCTGGGGTGATGGCGCAACCGACCTGAGCCAGGTTCGACCATCTTTCGACGCCTACTCTACCAGCGCGAAACTCCTGACAGGCACCTCTCCCGGGGGCCGCATCCAATTATCGCCCGTCTCAGTCGCCGTCGATTTCGAATCGGGCGGCCAGTGGTCGCGCTCCATGCAGGGCGATGGCACGCTCACCACTTCCACCGAACGCCAGCACAGCGGATCGGCCTCCGGCAAGCTGCAATACAACCTTACCGCCCAGAACCAGGCCGTGGACTTCGCGCCACCCCAGCCCGTGAACCTGCCGGGTCAGCCTACCCGCATCGGCGTCTGGGTGCTTGGCGATGGGTCGGGCAACTACCTCAGCGCGTGGCTGCGCGACCGCGACGGCGAGCTTTTCAAGGTGCGCCTGGGGGCCGTAATGGGCGCGAACGACGGCTGGCGCTATTACGAATCCTCTATAGACAGCTATTACTTCGATTGGGAGCACGCAGGCGGCAACCCCGCCAACGGCAAGCCCGACTACCCACTCCAATTCGTCAGCTTCAGGCTTGAGAACACCCCCGACGAACCTGCCGGTGGGGGCACAATCTACCTGGATGATTTGCAGACCTGGGAGGGGCCTGATGTGACCGGCGTTCGTTTCAACAGGGGCGACGGCACCGTCGTTGATGTCGTATGGTCGGCCAACCCCACCCAGGCCCTTCTGCCCACCTCATCGGGAACCGCCCAGGTCTTTACTCGCGACGGAGCGGAATCGACCGTGACCGCAGGCAACGGCGCGATTCCACTCGATGTCAACGATAGCCCAATTTATGTGGTCCATAAACCTCCTATCAGCGCCCTGAAAACGACCGCTCCGGTGCTGCCAAACGGCGGGTACACTCAATTGTGCGATGCCGCCCAACCTGCCGCCGACCTCAACGCCCCCGGCAACACTTTCTACTCCCAGACATGGCACAACCTCTCCGAACCGTTCAGGTCCTACTGGCAGAGCCACGGAGGTGTGAACATCCTGGGCTACCCGATCACCGAGGTGTTTGAGGGCACACTGGACGATGGCAAGCCCTACAAGCTGCAATATTTCGAACGCGCCAGGATCGAATACCACCCTGAAAATCGCTCACCCGAAGATGTGCAATTGGGACTGTTAGGCGTGTGGGCTGCCGCTCACTCCGATGCGTCACACGTGGCACAGGCGCAGGCCGCACCGGGGGGGCAGTTCTTCCCTGAAACGGGCCAGACTCTCAACATCTTCAGCGCCTGGTGGAACGCCAACGGCGGCCTCTCGACTTTCGGCTTCCCTATATCGCCTGAGACCAAAGAGCGCAACGCCGCCGACGGCAAAGACTACACAGTGCAGTACTTCGAGCGCAATCGCCTCGAATACCACCCCGAAAACGCGGGCACATCCCAGGAAGTGATGCTCGGACTCCTCGGTACCGAGTACGTGACCGCGCAGGGCTGCCGCTGACGCGCACTCTCCACAACAACTTTGAACAAGCTTATCCAGGCGAGAACTATTCCACCCGAAATGGTGTATAAAGAGTTGAGACACCGCGCCCCTGGATAGGATTGTTCAATGCACAAGCGACGCCCAACCGCGCTCTTGCTCCTTGCCATTTTGATCGCGACACAGGCGCCGGTCGCTTGTGACAGCACCGCGCTTCCTGTCTCTACTCCAACATCACCACAAGCCACTACGACACCTGCGGCAGAGGCCGCGAGAACGCAGGCCGCTCCAACCCCGGAGCCAACATCAGCCTCAACTCCATCTCTGCTGCCAACCCCCACCCGGGAGGGCCAAACACCCACCTCCCGGGCGGCCACGCCCCCAGGTTGCCCGCTCTCCCAGCTTACCGGCTCGCCTCGCGACGGTCTGGGGGACAAGCTCTTCCTCACGCTCGGCAACTCCGGCTATGACGTACAGCACTACACCCTCGACCTCACTATAGACGTTGATAAGGACGTAATTTCCGGCACGGCCACGCTGGCGATCGCGGCCCTGGAGGACCTACCTTCATTCAACCTGGACTTTCGCCGCCTGGGCATCGCCGGCCTCAAAGTTGACGGCCAGGACGCGACCTACACCCGTACCGACACCGAACTAACGATAACCCCAGCAACGCCAATCAAGAGCGGGCAGGACTTCACCCTTGCGATGCAATATGGCGGCCAGCCGGTGAGCGCCACTCTCAACGGCTCGCCAACCGAAGGGTGGCAGAAGTTCAGCGGTGGCATCCTGGTTGCGGGCGAGCCGGAAGGCGCATCCACATGGTATCCCGTCAACGAGCACCCTTGCGACAAAGCCCTCTACACCCTCAAAATCAGAGTGCCCAAGCCCTATGTAGTTGCCGCTAATGGGCACGAAGTCAGCGTCACCGACAACGGCGACACCACCACCTACCTGAACGAACTGCGAGACCCTGCGGCAAGCTATCTCATCACCATTGACGTGGGCCGCTTCGACAAAGTCACCCAGGCCGGGCCGAACGGCCTGGAGCTAAGGAGCTACTTCCCTCAAAGTATGCCAAAGTCCAACCGCACAGTCTTCAACAAGACACCCGATATGATCGACTTCTTCAACTCGGTGTTCGGCCCTTACCCTTTCGAGACGTATGGCACGCTCGTAGTTGACACCGACCTGGGCTTTGCCCTCGAAACCCAGACCCTGTCCATGTTCGGGACCGACCTGGACAACCGCACCATCACAGCCGAGGAAACCCTCGCCCACGAATTGTCCCACCAGTGGTTCGGCGATGCGGTCAGCCTCGAACAATGGAGCGACATCTGGCTCAACGAAGGCTTCGCCACCTACGCACAATGGCTCTGGCTCGAACATACTCAGGGTCGAGGGGTATACGATAATCGCGTCAACACCATGTATCAGGTCGTGCAGCAAGAGAACGGCATCCCACCGGGTAACCCCACAGCCGACCGCATTTTCAACCTGGGAGTCTACCTCAGGGGCGGCCTTACCCTCCACGCGCTTCGCATGCAGATCGGTGACGATGCTTTCTTCCGCGCTCTCAAAGCGTATTACGCGAAATACAAGTACGGCAACGCCTCTACCGCCGATTTCATTGCGGTTGCCGAGCAGGAAAGCGGCCAGAACCTGCAAGACCTTTTCAATAGTTGGCTCTATGCAAAGGATATGCCCGCGCTTCCTCCCGATTGACCCCCCGCACAAACCCATCTTACCCTCCAATTGCCGTTAGTCTCGTGCTCAGCGTCGCCATATGGGCATCCGTTTGCTCCTCCCACTTTGCAAAGCAGGAAGCACTCTATTTACGAATCTATAGACAATATTTACTTAGTTTTCACCTCTACACACTCTCCGTTTCACGTTGCCTCTTTACAATGAAGCCAGTCCGTAAGAAAGATGGCAAGCGGACCAGGCACTTCTGAGGAAGTCCTTCCAAAGGACCAAGATTCCGGTGATGAGCCGGGAGAGGAGAAAAAGGTGAAGACCGGTAACATTATTCTCATGGTGGTGGCAGGGCTGCTGGGTCTTTTCTTCGGTAACGCACTCGGCGGCATTCTCTGGGCGCTCATTTTGGGCGTGATTTCGGTGGGAGGCGCGTATATCGCCACCTCTACACAGGAAAAAGCTGATGCAAAGGCAGGCGTATCCACTCAATCGACGGTGGAAGACCCCAAGATCGCTCAGTTCCTTTTCAAAGACACCCGCGCTGCGGCGCTCTGGCTGCCGCTTCGCATATTTATCGGCTGGGAATGGCTTGACGCCGGTATGCACAAGTTCCAGGACCCCAAGTGGATGAGTGATGGCACAGCCCTCCTCGGCTTCTGGCAGAACGCCGTCAAGGTTCCCGACACCGGCAAGGCCCCCATTACCTACGAGTGGTGGCGCGGTTTCCTTCAGGGCATGATCGACTCGAACGCACACGTCTGGTTCGCGAAAGTAATCACCTTCGGTGAGATGCTGGTTGGCCTGGGCCTGATCGTTGGAGCGCTGGTAGGCGTAGCTGCCTTCTTCGGAGCCTTGATGAACTTCTCGTTCCTCCTCTCCGGCTCGAGCAGCACCAACCCCATCATGTTGGTGGGTGCCTTCCTCCTGGTGCTGGCCTGGAAGACCGCCGGTTGGATTGGCGCGGATCGCGTACTCCTCCCGTTCCTGGGAACCCCGTGGCAAGGCGGAAAGATCGTACACCGACAAGATACGATGGCACCGACCTCGGTCACATCGTAACCCGGTACAGCACAACCGAATATGACATCTAAAGAGAGCGCCTACGCCGGGTGCTCTCTGTCTATCCAGTCTATGGCTCACACCTTCGCTTTAGGCGGTTCAACCACCCGGCGCTTTCCAGCCAGTTCGCGCCACGAGATGACTGTGCCGGGCAGACCCAGCACTATCCCCACCAGGCCCAGCAGATTCGAGTTGAACCAATCGCCCATCGAATCGGCAATCACATTGTTCGTCACGTTGCTCGCCGGTATTCTCCGCTCCGTAGTCCATAGATCGTTCGGAACAGAGCTTGTTAGCGCCACAGCGCGATCATTCACGTCGATGTATTCGACGTACACGTGCGGCTTCAGCACCACGTCCTGCCGCTCCTCAGCCGTTATCTCCCACTCCCACATGTTAAATGTGTGCAGGTCTTGTTCGCGCTTGTCGACATTCTCCTTCGTGATCTTCGCCCCCACAACCTCCAGGTCAACCGTAACGCGGGGCCGCAAATCGGGGAACGATGGTAGCGTGACCGGCACCTCTGGAGTTTCGTTCCCCACCTGTGCAATCGGGCTGTTGCCTTCGGCAAAAATTGTGAACCTTACCACCGACGCCTGCCCGATTTCGAGCTTTTTCGGGTACGAAAGCTGCGCCTCCCGCGTGATCGGCGCCGGAGTCTCCCCGATGGCAGGTGGCGTGGAGACTCCCCGCGAAGGCGTGTTCGTCCATTCAACCCCCTCCGCGAGCGCGGTCCATGTGAGGGTTGCCGATGCAGGCGGGGATGGGTTTGAAGACCCGGCAAAGCCGCCCGTGTTCAGAACGAACGAGATTGCACACACAGCCAGCAGGCCCACGACAACCACACTTATCCACAACAAGATGACAACAAGAGATCGATTCATACTCTCAGGCTCCGCGTGCCATGTGCAAGCTACGGAACGGTAGCTGTGGCCCCAGGCAACGGTACTTGCAGCGGTGCGCCCACGATCTGCTGCGCGCCGCTGTCGGGGAAGCTCGCCACCAGGCCCCAGAAGCCCCACACAAGCAGCAGTAAACTCAGCAGCAGGACTATCGCGAAAAGTCCCACTCGTCCCTTCGTTGTACGCATATCGACACTCATAGCCCGAATCAGGCGGTGCCGCCTGTCATCAACAGACCAAGCTTGTCGCGAGTCGCCTCGGAGCGCGGCAGCACGGCCACCAACTTCCCCTTGTATATCACGCCAATCGTGTCGGAGAGGGCCATAATTTCGTCCAACTCGGCTGATACCAGCAGCACTGCTACTCCCTCGTCGCGCTGTGCCACGATCTGCTTGTGGATGAACTCAATCGAGCCTACATCAAGCCCGCGCGTGGGCTGCGCCGCCACCAGGAATTTGATCTGCCTCGAAAGCTCCCGTGCCAGGATCACTTTTTGCTGGTTTCCGCCCGACAGGTTGCGCGCCTGCACCTCAACGCGTGGCGGGCGCACGTCGAACCGCTTCACAACCCTCCTCGCGAACTCCAATATCGAGCGATCGTTCCTGAAGATCCCCCTCGCGAAAGGCGCTTCATCATACGTATTGAGCACTGTATTGTCAGCCACCGTGTATGTGAGCACAAGCCCATACTTGTGCCGGTCTTCAGGCACATGCGCCAGCCCGCTATCTATCAGCGTGCTCGTAAGCGCATGAGTCACATCTTTGCCGTCCAGCTTCATCGTCCCACCCGACGGCTTCCTCAGCCCCGTCAGAGCCTCAACGAGATCTGTCTGCCCGTTACCCTCGATCCCCGCTATACCGAAAATCTCGCCCTCGCGCACGGTCAGGTTCAACCCGTCAACAGCCAGGTGCCGCCGGTTGTCGTGCACCTGCAAATTAGCCACTTCCAGCACCGGCTTGCCCGGCTTGGCGGGCCGCTTCTCCACCTGAAGCAGCACGTCCCTGCCCACCATCAACGAGGCCAGGTGCGCCTCGGTCGCCGTCGCCGGGTCGGCGCTTCCTGCCACCTTCCCATGCCTCAAAACGGTGATCCGGTCGGCCACCGCCAGCACCTCTTTCAATTTATGCGTGATGAAAACGATAGCTTTTCCGTTGTCAGCCAGCTTGCGCATAATCACGAACAGTTCGTCCGCCTCCTGAGGCGTTAGCACTGCGGTCGGCTCGTCCAGGATCAATATGTCGGCGTTCCGGTAGAATGCCTTGAGAATCTCAACGCGCTGCTGCGACCCTACGGGCAGGTCCTGTATCTTCGCCCCAGGGTCAACTTCCAAACCGTATTCCGCCGAAAGCTGCCGGATGCGTTTGGCGGCCTCGGTCCTATCGAGCACCACCCCGGCGGTGACGCTCTCGCCCCCCAGCATGATATTCTCGGTAACAGTAAGTGGAGGCACCAGCATAAAGTGCTGGTGCACCATGCCGATCCCGGCAGCAATTGCGTCGCTAGGCCCATTGAAGCGCGCCTCCCGACCGCGCACGTAAATATGCCCTTCGGTCGGCCTATACAGCCCGTAAAGCAGGTTCATCAGCGTGGACTTGCCAGCCCCGTTCTCGCCAAGCAGCGCGTGTATCTCCCCCGGCTTTAAATCCAGGTCGATATGGTCGTTCGCAAGGATCCCCGGAAACCGCTTGGTCATCCCGCGCGCCTGCAACGCATACGCAGGATCCGGAGCCGCAATTTTGCTTTCACTGAGTGTTTGTTGCATAACTATCGCACCGGAAACCAGGAACTAAGAGCTAAGAACTTGGAACCAGGCCCTACTTACTTCTCATAAGGCACACCCACCGCCGCAGGTGGAGTTGAGCGCCCCACGACCCCCGCCAGTACCACAATCGTCACCACGTAAGGCAGCATACCGATGATTTGCGCGGGGAAATCGACCCCACACTGTTGAATATTGATCTGCACCGCCTGGGTAAAGCCGAACAGCAGCGCGGCCCCCCACGCTCCAAGCGGCGTCCACTTACCGAAGATCAAAGCCGCCAGCGCGATGAAGCCTCGCCCGATGGTCATCCCGGGGCTGAATGTCGATACTTCAGCGATCAGATATGCACCGCCCAACCCCGCCACCGCTCCCCCGATGATAACATTCGTGTAGCGCACCCTGAACACGCTCACGCCCACCGTATCTGCTGCACGCGGGTGCTCGCCCACCGCCCTCGTGCGCAATCCCCACGGCGTGAAGAAGATCACGAAGTGCGTTACCGCCACCAGCAGCAGCGCGATCCACACCACAGGCTGCTGCTGGAACAGCCTGCCGAACACAGGTATATCCTGCAAGATCGGGATGCTGATTATCGGCACGCTGCCCCCTGTGGGCGCATTGCGCGCGAAATACTGGTCATAGAAGAACCCCGTGATCCCGAACGCCAGGATATTCACCACCGTGCCGCTGATGATCTGGTCCACCTTGAACGATATCGAGAGCACGGCGTGCAGCCCCGCCAGCGCCCCCGCGCTCACCATAGCAGCCAACAGCGCCACCCATATCGAACCGCTCCACGCGCCAGCCACATAGGCGCTGAACGCCCCCATCAGCATCATTCCTTCGATGGCGATATTCACCACGCCCGACCGCTCGCAGAACAGGCCCCCAAGTGCGCCCAGTGTGAGCGGCGTGGCGACCCGCAGGGTGGTCGCCAGTAGGGTAGCAATAAGCACCCAGATTGAAACGCCGCATAGCGTCATTGCCGCTCCTCCTTACCGCCCAGTGCGTCAGGCGGGCCAGCGGGCCGGGTCTCGTCCCCTTCCTTGTTGCCCGTAAAGGCAGGCGCGGCGGGCATGTCGGCTCTGGAAGCCTTCCGATAGCTGCCGGTAGGCTCCACCCCTTCGGGAGCGGTCTCGGCTTCCTCGGCAACAGCCGCCATCACGGCAGCCGGGGCCAGCGCGAGTGTGCCGCGCTGTGAGCGCACGCGGACATGATATAACCATCGGATGATCACATCAGCTGCTACGAACAAAAGCACCAATCCCTGCACCACCGAAATGATCGATGCTGAAATCTGCGTGTTGAACTGCATTTGGGTCGCCCCGGACTTCAGCCCTCCAAACAGGATGGCTGCCGCCACTACCCCGAACGGGTTGGTCCTCCCAAGCAGCGCGATGGCTATGCTGTCGAAGCCGTAGCCCGACCCGAAGCCAAGCTCGTGCCGGTGCGTCACACCAAGCACCTCCACCGCCCCCGCTGCCCCCGCCAGCAAACCGCTCAGCGACATAGCAAGGATGGTGTTCTTTGCCACGCTCATCCCCGCGTAGCGCGCAGCATTAGGATTGGCCCCCACCGTGCGTATCTCGAAACCCCAGGTAGTGCGCGACAGGAATAGCCACACCAGTACCGCCGCCACCAGCGCCAGCGGCACGCCGTAATGGATCTCCCAGGGCGTGCCCGCAAAGAGCGTCGGTAGTTCGGCTTCGGGAGCGATCAGCGGCGTGCGGGCCGTAACGTTTCCGGGAGTGCGGTCCTTCATTGGCCCGCCAAGCAGGTATTGCACCAACGAGAGCGCGATATAGTTGAGCATGATCGTGATGATCACCTCGTGCGCGCCCGTGTAAGCTTTCAGGAAACCTGGGATCGCGCCCCAGACCAGCCCTCCCAGCAGGCCCGCCGCCAGCGCGAAAAAGAGGAGGATCGGGAAGGGCAGGCCCTTGAAGCTGTACCCCACGAATGCGGCAGATACCGCCCCCAGCGCCAGTTGGCCTTCGGCACCGATATTGAAAAGCCCACACTTGAACGCAAGCGCCACAGCCAGGCCCGCGAAAATATATGGCGTGGCCGTAGTAAGCGTGTCGGCGATATTTTTGGGGCTGCCGAACGCGCCCTCCCACATCCCCACGAACGCGCCATCCGGCCCTATCACCTTGAGGATGTCACCAGTCGAAACCCAGATCACCAACCCGCCGATAACCAGAGCCGTGAACACCGCCAGCAGAGGCACCAACAACGCATCTGCCACCGAGCGCAGAAAACCCCCCACCCGTACTACTTGTGATCTTGCCGGTGGCGATCCCGGCGCACCGGGCCTCGACGGCTCAGCGGAAACAAAGGTCAATGATCACCCCCACTGTTTCGACGCGATGCAACCTGTAACTCACTAACCTGATCAAAGGACGAAGGACGAAAGACGAAGGAAGCTAATTCGTCCTTCGTCCTTCGCCTTCGTTTCATTCGTTGGCAAACCGCGATCTGCCAACTGGTGGTTCAGGATCCTATCAAGGGCAGCCCGCAGGCAGGTCGGCACCCTTGGCAGGGGACACACATGTCTTCACCGACCCATCCAGGATCCCCTGAGTAGCTACGTCTACCTTCGACTTAGCATCGGCAGACACTGCCGCTTCCTGATCGTGGTACGGAGCCAACCCAACCGTCCCTGTCACGTTGCCACCCTTGAACGTCCCATCTTGCACCGACTTGATTATGTCGAACACTCCAGGTGTGAGCAGCTTCATGGCGCTCGATACCAGCGCTCCCTTGTACTCGTCACCAATGGTGAAGTACTGGTCGGCGTCCACACCTATCGCCAGCACGTTGCGTTCCTTGGCAGCGAAGATAGCGCCGTTACCTGTCTGTCCACCTGCTCCGAACACTACGTCAGCGCCTTTGTCTATCATTGAGAGAGCGGTGGTCTTGCCCCACTCAGGGTCCACAAACGTCTTGGTGATGTCTACATCGCTGTGGTAAGTAACCTGCACCGTCACATCAGGATTGACCGACTTGGCGCCGTTCTTGTATCCTTCGCAGTATCTCCACACCGGTGGCACATCATCTGTTCCGCACACAGCACCGATGTTACCCGTTTTGGATACAGCCGCCGCCAGAACACCCGCCAGATACCCCGCCTTGTCCTCATCAAAGACCAAACCGGCGAGGTTATCGATGGTATCGGTCTGCGCCTGGTCCACCCCGATGAACTTGATGTTAGGGTTCGCTTTGGCGGCAGCGATGGTCGCTTCACCCAACGCAAAGCCAACCGTCACGATAACATCGTAGCCTTCAGACACGAACTGGTTGATGTTCTTCTCGTAATCCTTCGTGTCAACGGTCTCGATAGCCTTGGCATCAACACCCAGGTCAGATTGAGCCTGTTGCACACCTTCCCACGAAGACTGGTTGAACGACTTGTCGTTCAGACGCCCAACGTCTGTTACCAACCCGACCTTTAGCGTGCTGCTCGACGTGCCCTGCGTCGCGGTCGGCTGTGTGCTCGTCCCCGTAGTGGCTGTAGGTTCCGCCGCTGCCGTTGTCGCCGTCGCCGGTGGCGGTGCAGTTGTAGCAGTCGGTACAATAGGTGTTGCCGTAGGGTCCGCGCCACAAGCAGATAGAATCGGCAATACAATCATCGCCAGCGTCGTAAGCACACCGGCGCGCCGAATCAAACGCCTTTCTTTAGACATAACCTTTCCTCCTGATTCACTCAGATTAAAACCACACGCCCAAACCGGCATATATGCCGGTACCTACCCGGACGTTGCACTATTATATCACGCACTCCCGGCAAGTCAAGGCTACGCAGGCGCACTTTAGGCACAAAAATCGAGACTTGACACTCTCACAATCGCGCTGTATACTCATAGCAGTCTTTGAGCTTTCACAATAGAATAGCAACCAGGCTCTTATCAAGAGAGGTGGAGGGATACGGCCCTATGAAGCCCGGCAACCAGACCAACGGTGGTCCAGGTGCCAACTCCGACAGAGCGATCTGTAAGATGAGGGAGTGGTTGGTCTGGCGCTACGCGCACATGCCTGCCCCTCACCTTGAGGGGTTCTTTTTATCCCTCAAAGTGAGTGAGCCGGACTGAGCAATATGGAGAATTCGACCAACGCCCCTTCGCTGGGCGTTTTTGTTTGCCCAATTTTCATGATACAGGGTGCAGCATAGTGAGTTTTGTAGTACAAAAGTATGGCGGTACATCGGTGGCGACCACCGAACGCATCCGGGCGGTTGCCCACCGCATTCGCGCTCGCCACGATCAAGGCGACCGGTTGGTGGTGGTGGTGAGCGCTATGGGCAACACCACCGACGACCTGTTGGCCCTTGGACTCTCCCTCAACCCACAGGCCTATGGTCGCGAAGTCGATCTGCTTATGTCCACGGGCGAGGTGGTGTCCTGCGCCCTCCTGGCCCTTGCTCTGCAAGACCTGGGTGTGCCCGCCCGCGCATTCACCGGCGCACAGGCGGGCATCCTCACCGACGGCAATTTCAGCAGGGCCGCCATCGCCGGTCTGAAACCCGACCGCCTCCAAGCCTCCCTGGCAATCGGCGAGGTGCCGGTAGTAGCCGGCTTCCAGGGCATAAGTGGCACCGACATCGAGATCGAAGTAACAACCCTCGGTCGTGGCGGCTCCGATACCACCGCCGTTGCCCTCGCCGCAGGCTTACACGCTGAAAGGTGCGAAATCTATACCGACGTGGACGGTATCTTTACCGCCGACCCGCGTGTGGTCCCAGGCGCTCGCCGCCTGTCGCGTATCACGCCTACCGAGATGCTGGAGCTTGCTCAGCAAGGCGCTCAGGTAATGCACCCCCGCGCCGTCGAGCTTGGCGGCATCTACAACATACCAATCCGGGTGGCCTCCAGCTTCAACGATGGGCCGGGCACATGGATCATAGCGCCCGGTTCGCCCCTACCGGCAATATATGGACCTGCCTTTCACACTCTTTCTCACAATCTGGAGGAGCAATTGGAGCTAAAGAACAAAGTCTCAGGCATAGCCCACGATACTAACGTGGCCCGCATAACAGTCTTCGGCCTCCCCAGGCCCCAGTTCGCCCTCTTCCGTCTCTTCGGCCCCCTGGCCGAGGCTGGCATCAACGTCGACGCCATAGCTCATTCAATCGAGCCGGGCGGCGAGCATGCCGACTGCTCGTTTACCGTCACCGAGTCCGATCTCACCCGCGCTTTGTCGATCACCCGGCATACAGCCACCAACCTGGGCGCGTACAACGTCCAAGGCGAGCGCGCCGTAGGCAAAGTCTCCGTCATCGGCCTCGGTGTGCAACACGTACCCGGCCTCGCCTGCCACGCTTTCGCCGCCCTTGAAAGCGCGGGCATAGAGATCGACATGGTCACTACCTCGCAGGTACGTATTACCTGCCTGGTCCTCGAATCGCGGGTCGTTGAGGCCGCGCTGCTCTTGCACTCCGCTTTCGGCCTCGACGGGGAGCCAACAAGCGACACGCATCTCAAACCGGACATCATCGCCCCTGCACTGGCAGGCGTGCTCACCCCAGGGGGTGGAGCATGACTGTACAATCCTCCGGCCTGATCGACCTGACATTCCTCGACGACGATCCTTCTGTCGCCCTACGACCCCTCGCCGTCGAGGCAGACGATGTGCCGGTCGGCCCCAGGCATCTATGGACCCTCCCCGAAGGTCTCCGCCTGGAATCCGGCGCGCACCTCGCGCCCATCGAAGTAGCCTACGAGACCTGGGGCCACCTCAACGCAACAGGCGACAACGCGATACTCGTCTGCCATGCCCTCACTGGCGACTCCCACGCTGCCGGTAGATACTCCCCCGATGACGACCACCTCGGCTGGTGGGACCCCCTGATCGGCCCCAACCGCGCCTTCGATACAAATCGCTACTTCGTGGTGTGCGCCAACGTGCTCGGCGGCTGCCAGGGCACCACAGGCCCCGCGTCGATCAACCCTGGCACGGGCCGCCCCTATGGCAGCGTCTTCCCCCAGGTCACAGTGCGCGACATCGTGCGCCTCCAATACAGCCTTCTATGCGCGTTGGGTGTCCGGCGTCTGGCGGCGGTCGCGGGCGGCTCGCTCGGCGGGATGCAGGTGCTGGAGTGGCTCGTTACATACCCCGGCTTCGTCGCCAAAGCCATCCCCATAGGCTCTTCTCTCGCCCACACCTCGCAGGGCATAGCCTACAACCTGGTGGGACGCCAGGCTATTATGCTCGACCCCGATTGGCAAGGTGGCGACTACTACGGCACAGACCGGTCCCCTGGGCGTGGCCTCTCAATCGCTCGCATGGTCGGCATGATCACCTACCAGAGCGAGGAGTCGATGCGACGCAAGTTCGCAAGGGACCGTGTAGACCCTTCGCCCGACTCGTATTACGATCCCGACAGCCTCTTCCAGGTTGAAAGCTATCTCCACTACCAGGGCGCATCTCTCGTCAAACGTTTCGACGCCAACAGCTACCTGCTCCTTTCCAGGGCAATGGACCTGCACGACATAGGCCGCTCTCGCGGTGGCGTAGACGAAGCGCTATCCCGCATAAGCCCCACCACAGACACCCTTTTGATAGGCATCAACAGCGACATCCTTTTCCCCACCCACCACCAGCGCGAAACAGCTGGCCGCCTGACTGCCTCAGGCCACAACGCAACCTACACAGAGATAGATTCCCCATGGGGCCACGATGCCTTCCTGATAGAATACAACCAGCTAGCCTCAGCAATAGCCAATTTCATTGGAATTGACGAGTGACGAGTGACGAGTGGCGAGTACCGCTGCACACTCGCTACGCGTCACTCGTCCTCACCTACCCCATTTCACACCTCGGAGAAACATAACCATGACTGACACTCAATCCAACAGCACCGGAAGAGCAGCGGGCTTCGCCACCAGGGCGGTACGCTCCGGCCTAAACCCACCGCTTGAGGGCACACGACCCACCGCAGTGCCCATCTACGCTACCACCACCTTTCTCAGCGACGACGCCCAGGCTCTCGACGGCGTGCTCGGAGGCTCACTACCGGGCTACGTCTACGGACGCTACGGCAACCCAACCCTTACTTCTCTCGAAAACGCCGTGTCCGCCCTTTTGGACGCGCCCGAAAATACCACAGTCGCCTTCAGCAGCGGCATGGCCGCCTTGCACGCCGCGCTCCTCCTCTGCGAATTAGAGCCTGGCGCGACCATCCTCGCGGGCACCGAGCTTTACGGAGCGAGCCACACCCTTCTCGCCACCCTGTTCGGCCAGTTCGAGGTGCAGATACGCTTTGCCGACATGTCCAATCTGGAAGAGGTACGCCAGGCCCTCAATACCCTGCCCACCCCTCGCGTAGTCCTCTTTGAAACGATTTCCAACCCTCTTATCAGGGTAGCCGACGTGCCCGCCATCTGCGAGGCCGCCCATGCCGCGGGCGCGCCCGCCATCGTAGACACCACCTTCACCCCTCCGCCCCTGGTGCAGCCCCTTGCTCACGGAGCCGACATTGTCGTGCAGAGCGCTACAAAGTACATCGGAGGCCACGGCGATGTGGTCGGCGGCCTTGTAACTGTGGCCGACCCCGATCGCGTCGCCACCCTGCGCCAGATATCGAAACTAACGGGCGCGATCCTCGGCCCCTTCGAAGCGTTCCTTATAGCGCGCGGCCTCCGCACCCTCGTACTCCGCGTCACCAAACAAAGCGAAAACGCCGCTATCCTGGCTCGCAGGCTTGCGGAACTCCCCCAGGTCGCCAGGGTGCATTATCCCGGCCTCCCCAATCACCCGCAGCACGAATTGGCGGGCAGGCTCCTTGTCCGCCCGCTCTTTGGCGCGATGCTGGCGTTCGAGATCGAGGGCGCGACCTACGAAGATGTGCTCGCCTTCTTCGACAGCCTCAAGCTGGCCCTGCCAGCCACCACCCTGGGCGATATCTACACCGAGGTGTCCTACCCCCTGATGTCGAGCCATCGCGAGTGGTCGCCAGCCCAGTTGCGCCGCGCAGGCATCACCCCCGGCGTGGTACGCGTCTCCGTAGGCATCGAGGATATCGACGATATAGTGGCCGATTTCGAGCAAGCCCTTGCAAAGCTGGAAAGCCGGATCGCAGCCCCCACCCGATAGCCGCTACGACCTCAGCGCCTTCGCTAGCGCTCCGGTTCCGCGCCTCGCCGACGCAATACGCTCCCGTTGCTCAACGATCCAGTGCGAGTGCTTACCCAGCGCGCTCCGCCTCGCCTCAAGCATCCTCGCCATCTCGTCGGGTGCTGCACCTCCCACGTGCTTGCGCTTTGTGACGGCCCACTCAGGATCAAGGGCCTCTCGCACCTGCTCCTCACTAACCTCGATCTTCACGCCAACCGCCTCCGCGCCCGCTCTTATCTGCTCGGCGGTTATGCTGTGAAGCGGCCTCCCCTCCTCGATCATCGCGTCCACTATCCGGCCAACGATGCCATAAACTTGCCTGTACCCGACCCCGCTCTGCTGCGCGACGACGTCCGCAAGGTCCGTGGTGCTCGAATAGTTGTCCCGTACCGCCTGCAACATCCGCTCCCGGTTCACCGAAAGGGTGGACAGCGTCGTGCTCACAGTAGATAGAGCCGCCAGCGTCTTGTCAAAGCCGAGCGCCGTCCACTCCTTGATCTCCCGCGAGTCCCGGTTATAACCCATCGGCAGCCCCGCGAGCAGGTGGCCAGCCGTTGCCGCTATCCCTATAACCTCCTGGCCCGTGGCCCGCAACAACTCCAGCGCGTCAGGGTTCTTCTTCTGCGCCATCACCGAGCTACCCGTGATCGGGTGCAGACGCTGCGCCACCGCCTCCCCCAATTCGATATATCCGTACTCCCAGGTGGTAAAGAGCAGCAAATCGGCGACCATCTTGCTAACCGTAAGCGCCAACCGTTTGCACACGTCCAGGTAGGCCAGTTGAGGCAGCCCACGCGACCCAATAACGTCCTGCGGCACCTCCCAGACCCTCCCAAACCCCAGCAGTTGGGCAGTAAACTCCCTATCTATCGGCCACGAAGTGCCGTAGCTCTCAACCGCCCCCAGCGGGCAGGTATCGTACTCGTCCCATGTGTGTTCGATATCCGAGAGGCTGCGCGCAATCGCGTCCGCGTACCCAAGCGCCCACTGTCCGAGCGTAGTAGGCTTGGCGGGCTGCATATGCGTATATCCGGGCATCACCGTCCCAACGTGCTCCTCGACCAGGCCCAATAAGGCCCCCACCACCCCACACGTAGCCCTCGCCAGCGCCAGCGCCCGCTCCCGCAAAAAGAGCATTTCCGTCACCATCACCTGGTCGTTGCGGCTCCGCGCCGTGTGCATCCGGCTGCCGTCCTGCACCCCCGCCGCCTCGATCACCGCACGTTCCAGGCTAAGTTGTGCTCCCCGCTCCGGGTCGATCCGAAACTCCCCAGCCTCCACAGCCCCCTCGACATCGTCCAACGCTGCCAGTATCGAAACCGCCGCCTGCGCAGGAATGATCCCGACATGCTGTAGCATCAAAACATGGGCCAGCGTGCCCCAGATATCGTACCGAAGCATCTCGGTATCAAGCGCCACCTGGGCCGCGCTAACGATAAAACCGCCCATCTCCAGATTTTGGATTTTGGATTTTGGATTTTGGATTTGACCCGTCATAATATCACTCGTCACTCGCCGCTCACCATTCACCCTCCGACTACCGACTACCGACTACCGACTACCGACTACCGACTACCGACTACCGACTACCGACTACCGACTACCATCTCCCCACCAAGCTAGCCAGCAACGCGTTCTGCGCGTACATCCGGTTCGCCGCCTCCTGAACCACGATGCTGGCCGGGCTATCGAGCACACCATCCGTAACTTCCACGTTGCGGCGAGTGGGCAGGCAGTGCATGAACCGCCCGCTGTTCGTAAGCGCCATGATCTCCTCGTTCACGATCCAGTGCTTCAACCCTTCGCGGATTGCCTTTTCAGCCTCCCAATCCCCGTAATGACTGATCGCGCCCCAACTCTTGGCGCAAATCACTTCAGCCCCCTGCGCAGCCTGCGTCATATCATGGCTGATCGTCAGCGAGCCTCCCGCCTGCGCGGCTCTCGCATGGGCCGTCGCCATCACATCCGCGTCCAGGTCCCAACCTTCGGGAAACGCCAGCGTAACATCACAACCCATATCGCAAGCGGCCAGCAATTGCGAATGAGGCGTGGCGGTGGGCAATGCCTTAGGGTGATTTGCCCACGTCAGCACATACTTCTTCCCCTGCGTCTGCCCAAGTTGCTCCCTCAATGTAAGAGCATCCCCCAATCCCTGGCATGGGTGGAACGCGTTCGATTCCAGGTTGATTACGGGCACGGAAGCGTACTTCGCGAAGCTTCTCACAATCGTATCCTTGCGCGCCTCCTCCCACGTTGCCGACGAATTGCTCGTCTTGCCACTCGTAGTAATCAACTCGCTCGATCTTACTCCTAGCGCGTCGCAATATTCGGCCAGCACCGGAGCGGCCTCCTTGATGTGCTCCTGCGTCGCCCCGTTCATCACCACCCCATCCTCAAACTCGAACACATACGTCCCCGACAGATCGAGCGCCGTCCCGCCCATTCGAGCTATCCCGGCACCAAGCGATGTCTTGGT
The DNA here is from genome assembly GCA_963797095.1 of uncultured Chloroflexia bacterium. Classification (GTDB taxonomy): domain Bacteria; phylum Chloroflexota; class Chloroflexia; order QHBQ01; family JADMIH01; genus JADMIH01. Next base: position 276,775 of record CAWCNY010000005.1, read on the forward strand.
CCGAAGTGAAGGGTTGAAGAACACCATCCCAACCACAATTCCCCGCAACAATTGTCGCCCATACCCCTCCTGCTTCAAGCTCAAGGCCCGCTCCACAAGCTCAACAAACGCCTCCTGCGGCATCTCGGCACTATTGAGATAATCTTTCCCGGCGAAGGAATATGCCCCTTGCGCGCCCTGGTTCGCATTGATCTGTTCTATAGTATCTGTAATCGCAACCATCTTTTACCTCCTATCCCTTTTCAGGCCACCACTTTCTCTATAACCCGCTCCTGGACCAACCCCGCGCCCTGCCCGAAAAGCTTGCCCTCAACAAGATCGGCAAGCAGGGCAGGCTGAGTGCGCCCATTGGCGGCAGCCTGCCCGAACCTTTGCCTGATGTAATCCACCCCCGCGCTATTGTCGGTGGCGGGTCCCGAAATACAGTCAACCTCAAGCCCGAACTGCCCCAGGTAGATCAGTCCACCCCAGGCCGCCACCAGGTCGTTTGCGCACAGCACGTGAGTCTTCACATGCCCCATCAACTCTCGGTCCTGAAGCAGCAGGTCCACCCCGTAGTGCCCCATGATCCCATCTCCAAACTCCACCACAATCGCATCGGGGTGAGTTTCAGCGAGCGCCGCCAGTATCCCCTTAGCCGCGGGCACCACGCACTCGTCGGTGTGTGTCGTTGAAGGCAACCCTGCGTCGCTGAAGCTCATAGCGGCAATAGCGCCGTGGTCCTGCATGTTGAGCAGGTCGCGCTGGGTCGCCACGCCCGCCAGCTTGGCCGCCGCCAGCCTGTAGCCGCGTCCCGCCAGCACCCGGATGATCTCGCACGCCGCCGTTGTCTTTCCCGAATTCATGCAAGTACCCGACAACAGCACAATGGGCGGCGATTGGGGCAGGCTGGCGCTCCACGGCACGCCATAGCTGCTCAAGTTGGCGGGGTGCCCGTCCACCACCGCCGTCCCCACGACCCGTACCCGCAAAGGGTGGCCGAAATCAGCGTTGGCTGAGCTACAGCGCCCGAGCACTCCGCCCATATTCAGAACGTGCAAAATATCGCCGGGAGCCACCTGCGCGGGTATCGAGCCAACAAACCCCTTCAATGCCTGCCGCTCCCCAAGCACGCCCGCGATCAGGTCGCCTTTGATGATGCGGGCCATCCGCCCGCCCACCAGTTCAAGCTCCCCATACACCGACTTCTCCTCCAGCGCCTCCACGACCACCACCTCACCCCGTTCCGCCGCGATAGAAGGCGCTATCTCCACTTCCACAGGGAGATTCACCCTGCCTGTAACAGAGGCGATCTTGTCAAGGTTGATCTTCATCACTCCTCACCTCCATTCGAATGCGAAGCCTGGAATACTGGCTGGCCGATTTCAACCTGGCCCAAATCGCCCTTCTTTGGCACATCCAATCCAGAATTACGCACTCTTTGAGCCAGCACGCTCTGCAACCCATACAGCTTGCTGAATGCCGCCGCCTCCGCACCCGTCCATGCCTTGTTCGTCTCGCCATACGTCCCGACCTTGCGGTCCAACATCGAATACTGGCTCCGGCACCCCAGTACCTGCATATGCCCTTTGTAAAGGTTCACCCGCACGTCGCCCGTAACGGTGCTCTGACTGCTGTCGATCATCGCCTCTATATCACGCATCACCGGGTCAAAATAGAGACCTTCGTGCAGCATATTCCCGTATACATCGGCAAGGTGGTCCTTCCAGAATTGCTGCTGCTTGGTCAGCACCAGTTTCTCCAACTCTTTATGCGCCGTGATAGCGATCAATGCAGCCGGGGCCTCGAACGCCACCCGCCCCTTCAGTCCCAGTATCGTGTTGCCCAGGTGCATCCCCCGGCCAACGCCGTGCTTCGCGCCAACGTCAGCCAGTGCAACCATCAACTCCACAGGCCCCAGGGGTACGCCATCCAGCGCCACCGGCAACCCCTCATCAAACGTCAGCGTAATAACCTCTGCCTGGTCAGGGGCATCCTGCGCCGCCATCGTATCCACAAACGCTTCATCGGGCGGGAAATCCCACGAGTTGAGCGTTTCCACCCCACCTATCGTGGTGCCGAGCATCCCCTTGTTGATCGAATACCTGCCCGTCTTCTCCTCAACCGTGAAACCATACGACGTGAGATACTCCACCTCTCCAGCGCGTTGCGCCCCCAGGTCGCGTATGGGCGTGACAATCTCGGCCTCCGGCATAAGGGCTTTGATCGCCAGGTCGAACCGCACCTGGTCGTTCCCGGCCCCCGTCGAGCCGTGCGCGATGGCCGCCGCCCCATACTCCCGCGCCACCTCCACCACATGCATAGCCTGCACCAATCGCTCGGGTCCCGCGCACAGCGGATACACCCCCCCTCGCAGCACGTTCCCCTTGATGATGTAGCCCACAACAAGGTCCCACAGTGCTTCTCTACCGTCAATATTGTGGTGTGCCGCCGCTCCCAACTCACGAGAGCGAGCGCTTATCTTCTCCAACTCCGCAGGGCTAAACCCTCCCGTGTCAACCGTGACCGTAACCACCCGGTATCCCTGCTCTTTCAACCAGGGAACACAAAAGGAGGTATCGAGTCCGCCCGAAAAGGCAAGCACCGCGATTGGCGTCTTCAAGTTGTTCATATCTCTCCTCCGTGACATCGGACAGCCTGTTTTTGGGCAACAAAAAACCCTCGTCCCAAGCAAGGGACGAGAGTCAAGTTACTCCCGTGGTGCCACCCTCATTGTCACATTTATGGCCTGTGACCGCTCGTGGTTATTGCTTGCATGGTGACCAACCACCCTCTCCTACTTGCGCGTCATTGACACTTTCTTCGGTAGGCCGCTCCGCGGCGCGTTCGCTACAACAGGTCCGTCGGGCTTCCACCATCCCCAATTCGCTAAGGTCCCGGCTACAGCTACTATTCCACTTCAACACGGGCATTGCGGCATCAGCCGCTATTCGATTATCCCATAGTTTAGCATACGGCTAATAACCCGTCAAGTGGCAAACTGAACAAAACAGGGCGATTGCAAAGTCGGTAGTTGGCGTACCAGAGTGGATTTGTCATTCTGAACGAAGTAAAGAATGACAAGACGTAAACTCGTAGCATTCCCTGGCATTCCCTATGCTCTCTACATGACCTTGCCTGCCAAGCAAAACGGTGAGTAGGCTATCTCCTCAACAGCCTCCTAACCATGGACCCACCCCTCCCTTATGATAAAATAGAGCAGACCATATCAATCGCCACTATGCATCGTCTTTCGTCCGTCGTCCAAAAGGGATACCACCATCAACCCTGATACCCTGACCCACAGCACAAAGCTGCAAAACACTATAGCCGGGCGCTTCAAGGGCCTCATCCTCGATATGGACGGCGTTCTCTATCGAGGCCAGCAGGCCCTCCCAGGCGCGCAGGACCTCTTCCGCGCTTTACGCGCCAACGCCCTATCCTTTATACTACTTACCAACAACGCCACGCTCACCGCGCAGGACTTCTCGAAAAAGCTGGCGCGTATGGAGATTGAAGTCGAACCCGACTGCATACTAACTTCGGCGGGAGCCACCGCCATCTACATCGAAAGAACCTACCCGGATGGTGGCACAGTCTATGTCCTGGGTGAGCAGGGATTAGTCACCTACATCTCCTGTATGCCCCACTTTCGCCTCGGCGATGACCACCCCGATCTTGTGGTCGTTGGCCTCGACTACGATTTCGACTACACGGCCATGCGCAAATCATGCACAGCCATCCGGCAAGGTGCCCATTTCGTCGCCACCAACGCCGACGCCACCCTGCCCGTTGAAGGTGGCGAGCTTTGGCCGGGAGCAGGCAGCATCGTATCGTCCATCCAGACCTGCTCCGGTGTAGCGCCCACCGTGATCGGCAAGCCCAACGTCTACATGGCCGACATGGCCCTCGAAAGACTGGGCCTCCCCGCCGACAGGGTCCTCTGCGTAGGCGACAGGCTTGAGACCGATATCCTCTGCGGTGCAAGAGCGGGCATACCCACCGCTCTCGTCCTCACCGGCGTCTCCAGCCGCACCGACATAGAGCATGCCGAAGCTGCCCCCGATTACATTTTCGAAGACCTGCCCGACCTGATGCGGGCAATGGAGATATGATCATAGCCCGAAGGAGAAGTGCAAACATGAAACAGCGCGTACTCACAGATCATGCCCCGGCCAGCATCGGCCCCTATTCACAGGCCATAATCGTCAATGGCATGGTCTACACAGCCGGCCAGGTCGGGATCGATCCCGTCACTGGCAGACTTGTTGAGGGTGGGATCGAAGAAGAAACCCGCCGCGTACTCGACAACGTCAAAGCCGTATTGGAGGCCGCAGGCAGCTCCCTCGACAAAGTGGTCAAGACAACCGTCTTCCTCTCCTACCTGGGCAACTTCGCCACTGTTAACGGCATCTACGGCCAGTATTTCAACACTGACACACCACCCGCCCGCTCCACCGTCCAGGTGGCGGCCCTACCCCTCGGCGCGATGATCGAGATCGAAACCATCGCCACCCTCGACTGACCCAAAAGAGATAAGCATGGCCGTCAAAGAAGAAGAGATATCCGAACAGGCCCAAAAGTCTTTCCAATTCGACTACGAAGACGCCCGCACCGTCGAAGGGCGCGGCGCTCTGCGCACCAACTCGCGTGACCTCGCAGCCCTCCGCCTGGGCCGCGCCCTTCAGGCTATCAAAGGCCATACCGGCCAGCTCCTTGAGATCGGTTGCGGCGCTGGCCGTTATCTGCGCGCCTTCAAACACTACCGCCCCGACCTCGACCTTCACGGTTGCGACATCTCCCACATAGCCCTCGCCGAAGCCGAAGCCGCCGACCCCAACCGGGAAATCGATTATAAACCGGGCGATGCCCTCAACCTCCCCTACGAAGACAACTCTTTCGATATAGTCCTCCTATTCGATGTGTTCGAGCATGTAACCGACGTAGGCAAAGCCGCCGACGAGGTGGCCCGTGTCCTCAAGCCCGGCGGTGTCTTCCACTGCTTCGTGCCCTGCGAGGGCAACCACCGCACCATCTTCTCCATCCTGCGCAACAACCGCTACATACCCATCCATCGCTGGAAGCGCGACCACATCGGCCATATACAAATCCTGACCACCAGGGCCATGCAGGGCATCCTCGAAAGGCGCGGACTCAAAGTCACGGGCACCACCTTCTCATTCCACATCCTCGGCCAGGTCCACGACGTATTCGACTACTGGCAGCGCGAAGTCCTCTCCCGCGATTGGGTGCCAAACTGGCAAAAAACCATAGTCAGAGCGGTCAGTAAGGCCGTCTTCATCCCAACCTGGCGCTTAGCCTACTACGAAGACACCCTCTTCAAGAACACTCCCGCCGCCATAGGTGTTCACCTCACGTGCATCAAGCGAAAGGCATAATCGGCCCTCCGCGCAGCACGACCTCACTCCCCGGTCAATTCCCGATGTCCTTCAAACTCCTCAATCCGAAATCAGCAATTGCCCTCCTCGCGGCCCTTGCCATCCTGGTCGCCGGCTGGGTCCTGCCCCTCCCACGTCTTGTCCTCGGCCAGGAGGAAGAGGCCGCCACCCGCATGCCCCAGACCGTCGCAGGCGTCGCACAAGCCCGTAGCGACTTCGATCAGGCTCAAGCCAGCTACAAGGGATATATCGCGACACACGACGTTGGCGCTGCCCTCGATACTTTGGAACAGAACATCGAGGCAGCCCAGGCCGACCCCGCAGATCAAACCCTGCGCAATGCCGTCGGCGCTTCATCCCAACCCGTCCGCGCCTATCTCTCCCAGTTGCAGACCTACGCCACCACAGGCGATGCCTATTTCGATCAGCTAAAGTATTTTGACGACGAGTTAATGGCCTGGACCCGCTCCCTCGGTGCCGACAGCGAGTCCCTGCGGGCCGACACCTGGCCCATCGTCGAATACCTTAAGCTCTACCCACCCCCCACCGGGCTAGACACCGATTACACATCTATGTCAGCCTCCGATGTGACCGCAATCTCAGGCCACCTGCGCGCTTTCGGACCAACCACCGACCTTTCAACCTATAAGCAGGTCATAGCTGACACCCGCGCCGCCGGGCGCTCCATAGAACACATCGAGAGCCTGCACGCCCAGTACGAATCTCACCTTCAAACCTACCTCACCAGGCTCCAGGCCGTGGCCTCAGGAACGGCCACCTCATTATCCTCAGGCAGAGCCACTTTCGCGTTCGGTGCGAATATCTTGATCGCTCTCGCCCTCCTCGCCGGGCTGGCTGCCCTCTTCCTGCCCCGAATCCGCTCGGCCAACGAGGCCACACCTTGATCTCCCCCACGCAGGCCCAACCCGAATCCACCCCCCCAACTTCCGACCCAACACAGTCCGCCCTCTTCTACAGGCTAGCCCAATCCGACGCGGCCGTGCTAACAGCCATGCTCCTCTCGCTCGGCCTTTACTACATCGTGCCGGGCCTTCTCTCGGCCGCCGTCGGAGGCGCGCTCTTCTTCGCCCTCGCCCTGTACCGCCCCAATCTCAGCCTCATTACCGTGCCGCTTGCCGCCCCCCTCTTTTACAGGCAGCGCCCATTCACTATCTCACCCGACCACACCCTCTACTTCTCCCTCGCCGAGTTCATCATCCTCGCCAACGTTGGCGCATGGGTCCTCCGCGACGCCTGGACCTTCCTCCGCTTTCGCTTCCGGAATAAACGCTCGCAACACTCGAATACAGCACCCGCTCCCCAATTCCGCGACCTCCAAATCTGGGTCCGAAACCCCACCGTCCTGCTCGCCTCTTCCTTCCTCATAATAGGGGTGCTCTGGCTCTTCGTCCCACCCAACATTATCCGCAACATCGCCCTCCGCGAGTTCAGGGTAACGGTACTTGAGCCTGTGCTCTTCTTCGCCCTCATACTTCGATGGATGCGCACCCCCTCAGACGTCTGGCGCATGGTAGGAGCATGGCTGATAACCGCTGCCCTCGTCGGACGCGAAGCGGTCGAGCAATACCTGTTCGGCGAGGCCGCCCTCATGGAAGGCGTGGGCCGCGCCACCTCGGTATTCCCCAGCGCCACCGCCCTCGGCATCTACCTGGGCAAAGCCCTCCCAGTCGGCATCGTGCTCGCCATCCTCCTCCCACCCGCCTGGCGCTTCCGGAAAATAGCCGCTGCCCTCCTCTCCCTGGTCATCGGCCTCGGTGTGGTCGTCAGCTTCGCTCGCGGCGCGTGGATCGGCGTCTTCATCGCCCTCGCGGTGATAGCCCTCATAACGCGCAACAAATGGATATTTGCCGGATTGGGCGCTGTTATTCTCGCGGGCCTTGCCTCCATCCCCTTCATCAATGTAACGCGCATCACCTCCATGTTCGACTTCACCACGGAGGACAACACAGGCGTTGCCCGCGCCAAAATCTGGACCGCCGCCCTCAAAATCATAGGCGACCACCCGTTCACCGGCATCGGCCAGGACCAGTTCCTCTACCAGGACCCAAAGTACGGCGTCCCACAGCTACGCTTCTTCACCACCTCCCACCCCCACGACTGGATACTCGATTTCTGGCTCCGCCTCGGACTCCCCGGCCTTCTATGGCTTCTCGCCACTCTCGCCTACTTCTTCCGCCAGACCTACCTCCTCTGGACCCGCCTAGCAGGCACAGCCGCAGGCGCGCTGGTCCTCGCCCTCATGGCCTCCATGATCGACTTCACCACCCACGGCCTGGTAGACATGGCCTACTTCACAATGGACTCCGCCCTCACCTTCTGGCTAACCGTAGGCCTCGTAACAATCCTCCAAAATCAACACCGCACCCAAACCAACAAAAGAGGGCAGGGAACAATCCCCACCCTCCAAACATAAACCAAACCCTTCCGACAACCAGGAACCAGGAACACTCGTCACTCGTCCCCTAAGCGTTAGCCTCCTCTCGGTGCTTCCGCGCTGTCTCGATCACCTTATCGGCCACATGCGCCGGGACCTGCTCGTAGTGGTCGAAGTCCATCGAGAAGTTCCCCCGCCCCTGTGTCACCGACCGCAGGTCGCTAACATATCGCTGCACCTCGGCCAGCGGGGCCTGCGCATCCACCACTGTGAAGCCGTTCCCCTGTGGGTTCATTCCAAGCACGCGACCCCTCCGCCCGTTCAGGTCCGACATAATGTCGCCGGTGTAGCTATCCGGAACCGTAATATGCAGCGTCATGATCGGCTCCAACAGTACAGGCTTGCCCATCTGCAAACCCTCCTTGAACGCCTGCGACGACGCCAGCTTGAACGCCATCTCCGAGCTATCCACGGGGTGGTAGCCGCCATCAAACAGTACCGCACGCACGTGCACCACCGGATAGCCTGCCAGCACACCCTCATTTAGCGACTCGCGGATACCCTTCTCAACCGCCGGGATGTAGTTCTTGGGAACCACCCCGCCAACCACCCGGTCTCCAAACTCGAAGTCACCTTCGCTCATAGGCTCAAGCTCAAGCACCACGTCCGCAAACTGCCCGTGCCCGCCCGTTTGCTTCTTGTGCCTGTAGTGCACCCGGTCCACCTTTGAGGTGATAGTCTCCCTGTAAGGCACCACCGGCAGCCCCACAGTCACATCTACGCCGAACTTGCGCTTCATGCGGTCGGCTGAGATCTGCACGTGGCTCTCTCCCATCGCCGAAAGGATAGTCTGCCCCGATACCGGGTCCTTCCCCGTTTGGAGCGTCGGGTCCTCCTCGATCATGTTGTTCAGTGCGGTGCCCATCTTATCCAGGTCCGCCTTGGTCTTCGGCGCGATAGACGCCGAGAATAGAGGCTGCGGGAACTTGATCGGGTCCAGCAACACCGGATCGCCAGGCGCGCACAGCGTATCGCCCGTGTGTGTCTCGGCCAGTTTCACTACCACCCCTATATCTCCGGGGGCTAACTGCTGCATCGCGATCTGCTCTTTGCCCCGCATCACATATACCTGCCCGATCCTCTCATCAACATTCCTCGTCGCATTCAGGACGTGGCTGTCCGACCGGAACGTCCCTGAATATACGCGCAGATAGCTCTGCTTGCCGAACTGGTCGCGAATCGTCTTGAACACCAGCGCCGACAGAGGCGATGCGTCGTTTGGCTGCAACGTCACAGGCTCGTTCGTCACCGGGTTCGTTGCCATAATCGGCCCGGCATCCGTAGGCGAAGGCACATACTGCACCAGGAAATCGAGCAGTTGCGACACTCCTATGTTCGTCGCCCCCGACGCCACAAGCACAGGCGCGATCTGCCTGGTTACCACAGCCTTCTTCAGCGCGCTATCCAGGTCCTCCGTGCTGATGTCCTCTCCCTCCAAATACAAAAGGGTCAGGTCGTCGTCCGTCTCGCAAATACGCTCAATAAGCAGTTCGCGCGCCTTCTGTACCTCGTCCGCCATCTCGGCGGGAATAGGCCCCTCGGTGAACTTGCCGCTTGTCCCGCCTTCATAGGCATATGCCTTCTGGTGCAGAAGGTCGATCACCCCCCTGAAGGAGGTCTGCGACCCGATAGCTATCTGGATGGCCGCGCACCTCTTCCCAAGCACCGTATACACCGACTGGAGCGCGTTCTTGTAGTCGGCGTTCTCACGGTCCATCTTGTTGATCACCACCACGCGAGGTATACCTCGCTCGTCGGCCATACGCCAGGCCTGCTCGGTGCCTACCTCCACTCCCGCCGATGCGTCCAACAGCAACACCGCTGTGTCTACCACTCGCATTGCCGCCGCCACTTCGCCAACAAACTCCGCGTACCCCGGCGCGTCGATTGCATTGACCTTCGTGTCCTGCCACTCCACCGGCGCGACCGCAAGCTGGATCGAAATGTGCCGCTTGGTCTCATCAGGGTCGTAGTCCGAAACCGTATTGCCCTCGTCCACTCTGCCTAATCGCGTGATAGCCTTGGAGGTAAAGAGCATCGCTTCAAGCAGGGATGTCTTCCCTGCACCTCCATGCGAAAAGAGACCAATGTTGCGGATTTGGGCGGTATTATATGCTTTCATAAAGAGAAAAGGCCTCCTGGGGTCTCAGTTACTGCGCATCTCAGGCCCAATATCTCCCAATTAAGGAGCAGGCCGCCGCAGTTTACCGTGGGTATAGGTATCTACCATTATACGCAAAGGGCCTTTCGATGCAAACTGACCCTGCTCATACCGGTAGGGCTGTGTCAAGAAAGGTGAAAGTGTGAATCCATCGAGTAGAATCACTCCAAGCTCTGGAACAGCGAAGGAGGACCGCCTCAATGGATTCACATCAGTATACCAGCTTGCTGGAGGCATTAGCGCACGTACCTGACCCACGCAAGGCGAAAGGTAAGGAGCACGAGTGGAGGGTAGTGATGGCTGTGTTATGTGCAGCAGTGGCTGGTGGACAGCGCAGCGTGAGGGGAATTGCTCAATGGGCAAAAGAACATGAAGCCGAACTTATTCACCATCTGCAACCAACCAGGCAGCATCTACCAAGCGCAGCCACTCTCTACCGAGTAATGCGTAGCGTTGACGTAGCAAGCGTGGAAAACCATCTTGCTCACTTTTCATATTCGCAGGAGTGTGCCCGTGATAAGCACAATGCTCAAGATAATCGAAGAAGGCGGCAGCAACTCGTGGAAGGCGGCAGCAACTCGTGGGGCAATCGGTAGATGGTAAGGAATTACGCGGGGCACGAGCACATGGTCGCCCAATCTGCCTGGTGAGCCTGGTACGACACGGCACAGGTCGCGTGCTGGCGCAGCGAGCGGTAGAGCAAAAGAGCAATGAAATCAAGGCTGTGCCCTACCTGCTCCAAGGGCAAGACCTCCGAGGCACAGTCACTACGATGGATGCTCTGCTCACTCAACGAGCTATTGCCCAGCAGATAGTGAGTGGAGGGGGGCATTACTTGATGGTGGTCAAGGCCAATCAAGGGGAGTTATATCTGGCTACCGAAGAATTGTTTGCTTGCCCACCCTGGCTGGCACACGAGAAGGCAGCCAACTATCGAAGCTACACCAAAGTGGAGAAGGGACATGGGCGACTAGAGAAGCGCACGTTGGAAAGCAGCCCGGCAATGCGAGAGTATATGCAGGAGTATCTGCATTGGCCAGCTGGGGCGCAGGTGATGAGGCGCACCTGTCAGAGAGTGACCCTTTCGAGCGGGGAGATCAGTGAGGAGGTCAAGTATGGGGTCACGAGCTTGAGGTGGGAAGAGGCTGATGTCGCCGAGTTGGAAAGGCTGTGGAGAGGACATTGGACCATCGAGAATCGGGTACACCATGTGCGTGATGTCACGATGGGCGAGGACCAAAATCAGATGAGGGTGGGCAATGCTCCCCAGGTGCTGGCGGCGCTGCGCAATGCTATCCTTAACCTGGTACGTTCCAAAGGCTGGACTAACATCGCCGATGGCCTACGTCATTATGGAGCCTTCGTGCATCGTGCCCTAGCCCTCGTTACCTCCCTTAATCTTCCTTGACACAGCCCTACTCATACCGGCCATACAGCTCTTACAAGGTCAGTGCAGGGCTGTATGGCATGCAAGCCAGGTCTACGGGTCATCCCTGAGGATAACAGCCGCAGGTTGAGCGTCTCTGGAGGCAGGTGTCAAGTAGCCCCCGGATAAATCCGGGGGCTTGTCCCTAAGCGGGAGCTTGAGACGATAAGCCGCTTGACGGCTGCCCGTAACCCAAGGGTATACCGAGAGCTACAAGGTGTTTATCGCGTATGTTCCTGGAAGCATTCAAGTCCGCGTTTAGCGAATAGTCGCACGAGCGACAAAGGTAAAGAGATTGAGAGCGGCGGTTACTATGATGTCGGAAACCACACTTAGAGCAGGTCTGGCTCGTGTGTCGAGGGTCTATTGCGACCACGCACATACCCGCTTCTTTGGTCTTGTACTCCAGGAAGGAGCGCAACTGCCTGAAAGACCATGCGTGCAACCGTCTTTGCCCCTCTCCCCTGCGCAAGCGAGCGCGTTGGCGGATGTCTGTGAGGTTTTCAACAACGATAGTAGCCCCAGCAATAGCCGGCTGAACGATACGCTTAGACAATACGTGGTCTCAAAGTGGTCTCAAAGTGGTCTCAATCGCGGTCACAACGTGGTCTCAATCGCGGTCACAACGTGGTCTCAATCGCGGTGGAATCGCAGTTGCTTGCCAGCCAACTTACGCAGATGGCGGCGAGCCGACTTCGACCCTTTCGATTGCACCGTACCCTTGAGCCTGAAGTATCGCTTATCAACATCCTTCCACGCTCTCTTACCCAGGAAGGCACCCCGACGTCCCGAAGTGACGGGGGCCTGTTGAGACCCAGGTCTACACCAATGACCTGCTCACCGGCGACAAACTCACTACCTTTCAAGCTGACTACGATATGCAACCAGAAACCACCCTTGCGGTAGAGCAGGTCGGCAGTAGCAGTCGGATTGCCTATATATCTAAGCGCATAAGGCGGCACGGTGAAGCCGATACGCATCCTACCCTGTGTAGTGGACAGGCTAACTTCCGCTTTAGGCCAATACACTTTGTAGGTGTGCAGGTTATAGCGCGCCGCGCACAGTTGAGAGTATGGTTGAGAGACTGCTCTACCCTGCTTTTGTCTGGTAAACGCACTCTTGATAGCCTCAGTAGCCTTGACGCGGGCCTGAATAATCAGGTCGGAGACAAGAGATGGGCATTGGGCCTTGATGGGGTAGCAGGTTTCGTGGTGCAAGCGCACGCCGTTCCGCTCGGTGTTTCTTTTTTGCCAGCCGTATTCGCACACGGCATTGAAAGCATTTGTGAAGGAGGCAAGCGTCTCTTACAGAGAGTAAGCTTGTTCAGGTGTCGTATTCAAGCTTGACGCGAACCATCCTAACCATAACTCACCTACACCATATAAAGGGAGAATATGCACGATATGCACGATATACACTTCAAGAAAAGAGGAAGTGCTTGCTCCTCACCATGCCTGAAGGCAGCTGTACCCCTAAGCACGCAGATTCGATGGAATTGGGCGGGTTGTTGCCGGTGCTGAGTAGCGCGGGTGGCTAGAGTTGGCGGTGCAGTCTGCGAAGGGGGTTAAGTTCCTGGTCGTAGCTCTGGAGCGTGCGAATGTAATGAGCGCGTTCAAAGGCACTGGGGTCCTTGCTCTTCTCCTGGCTGGCTATTCCCTGGATCTGCTGGACAAACTCGTAGTTGTGCTCTTCGAGCCATTGGCGCAGGCCCGCTTCAAGTTTCTTGATATGAACAATCCTGTTTTGAAGCAAGACCGAACAGAGCAATGTGACAGATGCGCCCGCCATCAGCATCTTGACAATGTCGCCTACCTCATGTAAGCCGCCGCTGGCAGCAAGATCCATCCCAACACGCCCGCGTAAGATAGCGATCCACCTGAGAGGTAAGCGAGTAGCAAAGGAAGTGCTGAGATTAAAGCGGGAAGTTACACGCAAGGTCTCGATGTCTATGTCGGGTTGGTAAAAGCGGTTGAACAGGACCAGAGCGTTAGCACCTGCGCGCTCGAAGCGCCCGGCCATTTCGGCAAGATTGCTGAAGAAAGGGCCAAGCTTCACCGCGAGCGGTAGAGACACCGCCGATCTCACTTCTTCAACTATCTTGATATAGATGTTCTCGACCTCGGAGCCGGGCAGGTCTTCTTCCGTAGGAATGTAGTAGATGTTGAGCTCCAGAGCATCGGCCCCCGCCTGCTCTATCTGCTTGGCGTACTCTACCCATCCACCGATGCCGGAGGCGTTGAGGCTGGCAATAATGGGGATATCGACCGCCTCTTTGGCTTTATGTATATGATCCAGGTATTCATCGGGGCCGAGGAAATAGTCCGATTGTTCGGGAAACTCACTTTCCTGGAGTTCGGCAGCGCCTGCACCGTCTTTGGTGTAAGCAAGTTGCTCTTCGAAAAGAGATTGCAGCACAACAGCGGCAGCGCCCGAGTCTTCCATTATCCTAATGTTGTCAATCAGTTCGGAGAGGGGAGAAGCCCCAGCAAGAAGTGGGGATCGCAAATTCATCCCCATATAGGTTGTTGAGAGGTCGACCATCGTATGTACCTCCTTAGCAGATCGGGTCTCACGATCATGAACCAGGGGTGAAAGCAGGGAAGATGATCCGTAGATACTGGATGATAGTTGATAGATCTGTAAAAAACGGTATAGGTTAGTAAAAGGCGGGTGAAAGTTCGGTGAAAAGGACCGCCCACCTCTTCTGAACACTTTCAGCCCTCATTGACTTGACTCCACCCACCCTCAAACCGTATATTAATGTGTTAGACTTAAGAATCATCATCCCAAAAGATATACAATAGATACAACTCAGCAGAACCGCTGCGCTTGATAGAACAAAGGGGTGCAGGGGTCTCCCCACTCTCCTTCCTTCTTTTCCGTCCCGGTGGTGAAACTACAAAACAATGCTAGAAGACAAACTCAACTCAATAGAACAAAGATACAACCAGCTCGAACAAATGATGAGCGAGCCTGACGTTGCCACCGACCCCAGGCGCCTCATGGAGCTTGGCAAGGAGCGCGCCGACCTCACCGAGCTTGTAGACCTCTACCGGACCTACAGGGAAACCAATCGCCAGCTCACCGACACCGAGACCATGCTCTCCGAGGACGGCTCAGACCCTGAGCTTGCCGAGCTTGTGCGCGCCGAGATCGAAGACCTCAAAGCAAAGCGCGATACGCAGATGGACGACATCAAGCAGCTTCTCCTACCCAGAGACCCCAACGACGATAAGAGCGTCATCATCGAGATCAGGGCGGGCGCGGGCGGCGACGAAGCGGCACTCTTCGCCAATGAGCTTTACGGCATGTACGCCAAATACGCCGAAAAGCGCGGCTGGAAGACCGACATCCTCTCCAGCAACCCCAACGACATCGGTGGCATGAAAGAGATCATCTTCGAAGTCAAGGGCAAGGGCGCATACAGCAACTTCAAGTACGAAAGCGGCGTCCACCGAGTGCAGCGCGTCCCCGTCACCGAATCCCAGGGTCGTATCCACACCTCCACCGCTACCGTCGCCGTCATGCCCGAAGCCGAAGAAGTAGACGTAGACATCCGCGACGAAGATATCAAGCTCGATGTCTACAGGTCGGGCGGCCATGGCGGCCAGAGCGTCAACACCACCAACTCAGCCGTCCGCATCACCCACCTCCCCACCGGCATAGTCGTCACCTGCCAGGACGAGCGCAGCCAGCTAAAGAACAAGCTCAAGGCCATGACCGTCCTCCGCACCCGCCTCTACGAAATGGAGCTGGAGCGCCGCCAGAAAGAGATGGGCGACGAGCGCCGCTCCCAGGTCGGCACAGGCGACCGCTCCGAAAAAATCCGCACCTACAACTTCCCCGATGACCGCGTTACCGACCACCGCATCAAGCGCACTGTTTCCAACGTACCGCGTGTCCTCGAAGGCGATCTCGACAACTTCATCGAAACCCTCCGTGTCACCGACGAGGCCGAGCGCCTCAAGCACGAAGGTCTCGATGGCTCCAACGGCAAGTAGATGACCGTCGACGAGGCGCTCCGTTGGGGCAAAGAGCGCCTTTCCCTCCACTCCACAACCCCCCGCCTCGACGCCGAAATTATCCTCTCCCATCTCCTCGGCATGGATCGTGCTGCCATCCTGGCACGCCCATCCCAACCCCTCGATCCCCAATCCCTCAATTCCTACCACCACCTCATCGCACGACGCGAGCACGGTGAGCCGGTGGCCTACATCACCGGCCACAAGGAATTCTATGGACTCGACCTGATAATCACCCACGATGTGCTCGTCCCCAGGCCTGAAACCGAAAGCATGGTGCAAGCCTCCCTCGACGCCCTCCCCGCTGCTCGGCCCGCTACCTTCGCCGACATAGGCACAGGCTCAGGCGCAATCCTTGTCGCGGTGACTGTCCACCGCCCCAATATTCGCGCCTACGGCACCGACATCTCCCCCCAGGCCATAGCGGTAGCCGCCCGCAACTGCGACCTTCAGGGTATCTCCCCCAACGTGCGCCTCTTCGTCGGCCACCTCCTTGAACCTCTACCCGAACCCGTAGACGTGATAGCCGCCAACCTCCCCTACGTCTCCCCCGGCGAAGCCGAACCCGACGTAGCCACCTGGGAGCCGCAGGTCGCCGTCTTCGGGGGCGGTGACGACGGCGCAGCCACCATCCGCGATTTCCTCTCTCAAGCACCCGCCTATCTCAACCCCAACGGCACCATAATCATGGAAACCGCCCACTTGCAAGGCAAAATAGTGTCCGACCTGGCCCGCGCCGCCTTCCCCAACGCCCATATCCAGGTCAGCAAAGACCTGTCAGGTTACGATAGAATAGTAGTAATCAAATCGTGAGTTCGGAACCAACAGCAAAGCAATAAGCAATACGAAGTACGCAAAATAAGCAATACGAAGTACGCAAAATAAGCAATACGAAGTACGCAAAATAAGCAATACGAAGTACCACCCATGACAATCAAACTCCTCGCCCTGGACCTCGACGGCACCATCTTCGGTGACGACCTCCATATCACCCCCCGCACCCACAAAGCCATCGCCGACGCCCAGACAATGGGTGTCATAGTCACCATAGCCACCGGGCGCATGTTCCGGGCTGCCCGCTATATCGCCTCCGATCTCAAAATTGATGGCCCCATCATCTGCTACCAGGGCGCTCTTATCCGCGACCCCCTCACCGAAGAAACCCTCCTCCACAAGACCATCCCCTATCTCCTAGCTCAAGACGTAATCCGCCTCACCTCATCCACCAACCTCCATCTCAACGTCTACCTGAACGACAACCTCTACGTCGAAAAACTCACCCCGGAGGCCGAGTTTTACGCTCAAATCAACATGGACCTCCCACTCAATGTGGTTGGCAACCTGTCAAACTGGCTCGACATCCAGCGCCCCCACGAACCTACCAAGCTCGTAATCGTCACCGATCCTGTTCAGACTGATGCTGTACTCAACTCATATACCAAAATATACGGCAGCAGGCTCCAGGTCACCAAGTCGCACGCCCGCTTCACCGAATTCACCAACCACGACTGCTCCAAAGGCCGCGCCCTCGCCCAACTCGCCAGGCACTACCATCTCGACCGCAAAGAAGTGATGGCAATCGGCGACGGCCACAACGATTTCGATATGCTCCAATGGGCGGGCCTCGGCGTCGCCATGGAAACCGCCCCGCAAGCCGTCCGCGACATAGCTCGCGAGGTTTGCCCTCCCCTGGCCCTGGACGGCGCAGCCGACGCCATCGAGCGCTTCATCTTGCGTCAACGCCATACTACCGCGCCTGACGTACACTAGAATATGTCACGACCTTTTCGCGATCTTTGCGTTATAATGAAATCGCGATGAAGGCCGAAACCAAGAAGAGTACAAAGACCCACCAACCATCACCCCAAACGGAGCAATCTGAACCTGTTACTAATGGGCAGCGCGACGATGCGGAATCATCTTTGATCGAGGCGGAGTCCGGTGATTTCACAAACGGTGCTGAAATAACTCCCGCTCCCACAAGCGCTGACGGTCCCTTCGCCATTCTCACCAACCCAAGCCCGCAGACCCTCACACAACCCGCCCCTGCCTCCCAACAGGTCGATACAAGCTGGCAAGCAAGGCTCAGACGGTTCCGCAACAACTCAAGCCAGGTCCTCGGCGGCCTGAGCCTTGACGACCGCTTGGGCCGTATCCTCCTTTCCATCGTCTTAGCCGTCTTGCTCTGGTTCTACGTCACCGGGCTTGAGAATCCCGCACAGGACACCCACTTCGGCGGTCTCGTCATCGACGTGCGCGGCACCGAGCCTAACCTGAAATTGATCACCACCGAGCCACTCCCCACGGTCGATGTGACTTTTCGCGCTCCGCAGAACATCCTCAACACCCTCCAATCCGCCGACATTCATCCATACATAGACCTCACACGGCTTACTGCCGGCGTCCATCAGGTTCCGATCCAGATCGACTTCAACAGGGGCATCGGCAACAGCATCACAAACCTCAACATCACCCCTCCCGACGTTCAGGTGCTCCTCGAAGTGCAGGTAACCCGCTCATTCACCGTCGAGGCAAGCATAAGCGGCACCCCCGCCCTCGGCTACCTGCCCGAGTTGCCTCCACAGGTTGATCCGCCCCAGGTAACCGTTACAGGCTCCCAGAGCGCTATAGATCGCATCGCCACGGTCGGCGTCACAGTCGACGTAGATGAGAAGGCAACCACCCAGCGAGGTCTTAAGACGCCCGTTGCTTATGACAGCACCGGCCAGGAGATTTCCGGTCTCACTTTCAATCCCACCTCCGTTGAAGTCACCGTCCCCATCAAAGGATCTTTGAGCAACAAACTCGTCCCTGTGCAGGTGCCGATCGTGGGCAACCCCGCCCCCGGTTATAGCGTCAATGACATTGAGATCGATCCAACTAACGTCACCCTCTGTTGCGCGGCCAGCGACATTCTCGAACAGATTCAGTTGGTCAACACAAATCCCGTCGCCATCACAGGCACAACCTCAACTATCGTCACAACTACAGAGCTAATCTTGCCCGCCGGTGTGGGCCTATATCCCGGCCAGAGCCACACTATTACCGTCACCGTCGGCATAAGAACATTCAATACCACCTGGCAGCTATCCGTCGCCCCCGCCGTCGTGGGCCTGCCGCCCGACTACTCGGTGGTTGTATCCCCCAACTCGCTCGATCTCACCCTCTCAGGCACCTTCGCCCAGTTCCAGGCGCTGACGCCCGCCGACGTGAGCGCCACCCTCGATGCCTCCAATCTCGCGGCCGGTACCTATGAGCTAGCCCCTCAGATCACAATCCCGGACGACATCAACCTTGTTTCCATCAACCCTCCTACTATCACCGTCAGCCTGATCGCGCCCACTCCCGTGCCGCCCACCCCGACCGAAACCCCCATTCCTGTGCCCACTGGGACGCCCACCGAGACTCCCACCGAAACGCCTACCCCCTTCGACACACCCCTGCCCTCAGGCACACCAACCCCCACCCATACTATCACCCCCACCGCTACAATCTCCCCTATCTCTACCTTCCCACCCACAAGCCAGCCAATCCCCACCGAGACCAATACTCCCACTGAAACACCCATCGACACCCCTACCGTGGTCGAGCCGGAGCCAAGTCCGGAAATTACCAGCACGCAATCGCCCGCCCAGCCCACCCCCGGCATCCTCTCCCCGACCCTCTCCCCCGGCCCGCCATAATCTCCTCCGTTCTTGAGCCATGTGCGCTAACCGCTGGTCCTATCAACCCGCTCCACGCGAAGGTTACTTCCCTGTCGCAAATGCCGAGCTATATTATCGCGAAGTAGGTCATGGGCAGCCGGTCGTCATTCTGCATGGCGGCCCCGATTTTGACCACAACTACTTACTCCCCGACATGGACCTCCTGACAGGCTCCTACCGCCTCATCTACTACGATCAGCGTGGGCGCGGTAACTCCGCGGCCAACATACACCCCCACGAAGTAACAATCCAATCAGAGATGGAAGACCTGGAGAGCCTGCGGCAGCATCTTCATCTGGAATCGGTGGCGGTCTTGGGCCACTCATGGGGCTGCCTCCTGGCGATGGAGTACGCGATCCGCCATCCTGGCCGCGTTTCCCACCTGATACTCATGAATACCGCACCCGCTTCTCACGACGACTACATGCTCTTCAGGCAGGATCGCCGCGCCAGGGTGGCTGCTGATATAGAAAAACTGGTCGCAATTTCATCTACATCCCGGTACCAGGAGGGCGATCTCGAAAGTGATGCCGCCTACTATCGCATTCATTTCCGGGCAGCTTTCAGGCAGCCTGAGAACCTCGAAAAAGTGGTCAACAGCCTGCGATTGAACTTCACTGAGAAGGGCATCGTAAAGGCAAGGCAAATAGAAGATCGGCTAATGGCCGAAACGTGGTTGTCCGGCGATTACAACTTGCTTCCCGGTCTCAAATACCTTGCCATCCCTGCACTCATAATCCACGGCGATCACGATTTAGTCCCCATAGAATGTGCTATCCACATTGCGCAGGCGATCCCCGGAGCCAGCTTCGTCCTCCTGAAAGATTGCGGCCACTTCACCTATCTGGAATGCCCGGATCAGGTTCGCAGAGCAATCACCCGCTTCTCCCAAAGCACTTGATTCAAGATCAGCACATATATTAAAGAACTGTAATATGAATCATCCCGAATTCTAGGAGCAAGTTCGCAAGCGTGTAACCCCGATTCTAAAATTTGGGGAGGGGTTGGGGTGGGGTCTTTGGCTGCCCTAATCTATTTTCCGCATGAATCAAAAACAGGGGATGATTCATGTTCGTAAGAATCATGAGCCCTCAGGCGTGGTATAATTATGCCTGTCAATCCATTTGGTTTAAAGAAGGGAAAAACATAAATGTGCGGAATTGTGGGCTATGTTGGGCCGCGTGAAGCCACAGAAATTATCTTCGAGGGACTCCAGCGCCTCGAATATCGCGGGTACGACTCCGCGGGTATCGCCGTCCAGAAAAACGGCAAAATCGACCTCCGGAGGGCTGCGGGTAAACTCTCCAACCTCCAGAGCCTGCTCCTCCATAAGCCGCTCTACGGTCATTGGGGCATAGGCCACACCCGTTGGGCCACCCACGGCGGCGTCAACGAAATCAACGCCCACCCACACCGTGACTCCACGGGGGACGTGGTAGTGATTCAGAACGGCATCGTCGAAAACTACCTCACCCTCAAGGAAATGCTCAAGAAGGAGGGACATCAGTTCCGCTCCGAGACCGACACCGAAGTCATCCCTCACCTGATCGAATACCACCTCAAGCGCAACGCCCACGATCTTCGGGAGGCCCTACGTCTCACCCTCAACGAGATCAAAGGCTCGCACGCCATTGTCGCCATGCGCGCTCAGGAGCCTGAGACCCTGGTCGCCGCCAGGCTCGGCAACGCGGGTGGCGTGGTCATAGGCTACGGTGACGGCGAGATGTTCGTCGCCTCCGACCAACCCGCCATCCTCGAACACACCCGCACCATGACCTTCCTCGAACCGGGCGAAATGGCCGTCCTCCACAAAGAGGGCGTCCACTACCTCAAAATCGACGGCACGCCCATCGAAAAGTCGCCCATAACCGTCGTTTGGGACATCAACAGCGCGGCGAAGGGCGGCTACAAACACTACATGCTCAAGGAGATCATGGAGCAGTCGCGCTCCATCGCCGATACCCTCATAGGCCGCATCAACCCTGAGTCCAACAGCGTCTACCTCGAAGGCATCCCTTTCACCCACCAAGAGTTGCGCAACTTCAAGAAAGTCACCATCCTCGCCTGCGGCACCGCCTACCACGCGGCCCTGGCGGGTAAATACATGTTCGAGCAGCTTGCCCGCCTCCCAGTCGAGGTCGATTACGGCTCCGAATATCGCTACCGCCAGCCTGTGGTCGGCTCCGACACCCTTGCCATCGCCATCTCCCAATCAGGCGAGACAGTAGACACCCTCGAAGCCATGGCCGAGGCCCGCCGCGACGGTGCTCGCATAGTGGTCATAGTCAACGTCATCGGCAGCCAGGCCGACCGCGTCGCCGACGGGCGTATCCACGTGCAGGCCGGCCCCGAAATCGCCGTAGCCAGCACCAAAGTCTACACCGGCATGCTGGTAGACCAGCTACTCCTCGCCGTAGCCCTCGGCCAGGCCAGGGGCACCCTTCCCAAAGAGCGCACTACCGAAATAATCGACGGTCTCATGAAGCTCCCCAATCAGGTAGGCGATCTGCTGGCAAACGGGGCGCTCTACGAGGACATAGCCTCCCGCATCTACAACGCCTCCGATATGCTCTACCTGGGTCGTGGCATCAACTTCCCCACCGCTCTCGAAGGCGCTCTCAAGCTAAAGGAGATCAGCTACATCCACGCCGAGGGCTGCCCCGCCGGAGAAATGAAACACGGCATCAACGCCCTCATCGACGAGAATCTTCCCGTAGTGTGCGTGGTCCCCCAGGACGCCCTCTACGACAAAATGCTGAGCAACATCGAGCAGGTAAAGGCCCGCCGTGGCAAAGTAATCGCCATCGCCACCGAAGGCGACGACGCGATCCGCTCCAAGGCCGATGAGGTGATCTATATCCCGAAGGCTGACTACCTGATCTCCCCCGTATTAGCGGTCATCCCTCTGCAACTCCTTGCCTATCAGGTAGCCGTCAGGCGCGGTACCGACGTGGACCAGCCCCGCAACCTCGCCAAGTCCGTAACCGTCGAATAAGGGCCTACTGCCCCGACACGCTATCCACCTGCCCGAACAACTCCACCAACCGCCGGTGCAACTCATCGGGCAGTGGCGGCTTCAGGATCGCGGCGATGTTCTCCTCCAGGTGCTTCAAGTTGCCCGTGCCGCTCAGCACCACATTGATCCCAGGCTCGGCCCGGCAGAACCTGTAAGCCGCTTCGGGCAAACTCCCTACCCCTTCCCACCGCGTCACAAAACCAAGTGGGTCGCTCAGGTCCACTTTGTTCGGGTCGATATTCCCTTCCTGCGCCAATTGTCTGACGATCTCGCGCAATCGATCCGGCCTGCTGAAAGCGTTGCGCACCGCGAACATACAAAGCACCCCGATGCCGCGCTTCATCGCCTCCGCCAGCACTTTCCGCCGTGCGCTCTGGTTCAGGATATTGAACCCCACCATGATCACGTCCCACACGTCGTCATTCACCGCGCGCTCCAACATCGCGTGAGTCGGCTCTGCGCCGAAATGTTCCGTCACTCCCAGGTACCGAATCTTCCCCTGGTCGCGCAGCTTCACCAGCGCGGGCACCAGTTCCTCCCTGGCATAGTCGTACTCGCCCACCGCCACCGCATGCAGGTGGTAAATATCCACGTAATCCGTGCCAAGCCGCGACAGGCTCCGTTCGAGGCCCCATGTAAGCTCCGCACCATTAATCATCGTCCGGTTCTCGCTGAGCGTCTTCTTGGTCGACAGCACCACACGCTCCCGGCCTATCTCCCGCAACGCCTCCCCGATCAGCGGCTCCGTCCCATACAACTCCGCCGTATCCAGGAAGTTGACGCCCAGGTCAACCGCCCGATGCACGATCTCAAGCGAGGTCTCTCTCGGCACGCCCGTGCCCGTCCCCAGGCGGCTGAACCCGCCCCCACCAAGCCCCATCACGCTAACGCGCAATCCCGTCCTGCCTAATATTGTGTAGTCCATATCGTACATTATAGGCAAGCGCTTCATCCTTGCCAACCGCAACCCTATCTCACTGCCAGCCACTCACGCACATACGCCAGTTCCCGCCCCACCCTCTCCTCCGACCATTCCCAGCCCGGCCTCCCGGCCATGTCTGCTAGCCACAAAGCCCGCGCCATCTTTCGCGCCGCGATGAACATCTCAACGACTTCGCTTTCCCGGTCGTTCAGGGCCTCCCGTCTGAGCCCTGCATACCCCTCAAGAAATGCCTCGCGCAACCGCTCATAGTCCGGGTATCGCCCTACCAGCGTTGAGAACGCCACCCCAATATCGTATAGATAATACCCACACCCGCAAAAGTCGAAGTCAATAACCGCCGTCCTATCCCGAAGAAAGAGATAATTGCCCTGGTGGAAGTCGCCGTGGATCATGCCAAAAGTCGTTGGCACCCTTTCCATCCCCGGCAGTTCTCGCACCAACACGCCACGCATTGCCTCCACAATCCGCCAGTTCGCCTCCCCAATCACAGCGCGACAGCGACCCAGGTCTACGTTCAGAGTGCCTCCCATGAACGCTGCTAAGTCCCATATTGGTCGGACAAAATGCTCAGTTGGCCGAAAGCTTCTCGAATGTTCGTGGATCGAAGCCAGCAACGCCCCTGCTTGCCGCGTGCAAGCCCCGGTCAAAGACCGTCCGCGAAATCGGCCCTCCAACCACATAAACAAGGTGCAATACCATATCCCACTCTCACTATTCTCCCCTACCTCTACTATAGTCTCCCCAGCTCGAGTTCGTACAACCTGTGGCACCGCCACTCCAGCGTCCAGGCGCAAAGCCTCTATCCACACTATCTCCGACTCGATCAATTCTCTCTGACCTGGGCCGCCTCTCCGCACCCGCAGTGCGAATTGCTGCCCTCCACCTTCCACGCGGTAAGTAGCATTCAGCCAGTATTGCACTGATCTGAGTCGGCTCGCCTCCACGCCAAACGCGCGAAGAGCCGTCTCGGCCAGTGTCCTCAACCTGACTAGCTGACATCGACGGCTCAACTCGTGAAACGCGATCTTGCTCATGGCACGCCCGCGCTCAACTACGGTGTAAGCGTCAGCACACCCTCTTTGTTGGCGTCTATCTGTGCCTTATCGTAGTACATCGGCAGGTACTGGTAATCCAGCCAGAGCGGGTACATATTTCCCCAGAACTTGCTGCCAGGCTGCCCCAACTCCCCGGTGCCAAAGATCGCCTCCGACTTACTCCAATCGTTCAAGTCGATGATCATCCTGTACGATTGGTGCCCGGTCACAGTAAACGGCTGCAACGGGAACGCAGCCACCGGCAGCGGGTACGATGCCACCGACACCGTCGTGTTGTCACCACCCATCGCCGCGCTCGCCAACGTGAACAGCCCTCCTATCAACTGCGCGTTGCTGAACTCGTGCGATGGCTGGATAATATGCACCTTGCCCCACTGCCAGTCCGCCATATTATCGCCCAGCACATTCGTCAGGTCGCCAAGCGCGCCGGTCAGCGAAGCCTGCAAAATGTCGTCCCGCGTCTCCTTCTGCGTGGTACCCTTATCATCCCACAACGGGTCGTCAGGCTTATTCAGCAGGTCTGCTATTGACAACAACGCTTCGCCCTTGAAATTATCGAGATACTGCGCGAACAGATTGCTCGTATCCGTATTGAACTCTCGCCCCAACTCATCGCTGAAGGTGCGCGTCAGCACCTGGTGGTACGTGATCTCGTAGATCGATGCCGCCACGCTGTCAGATGTCACATTCCCATCCCAGCTCTTAAGCATATCTATCGCTTGCTTCCCCTGGTCGTCGGCTCTTTGTATCGCCGTGAACGATGGAAGCACCCGCTTTGCCAGCAGAGACATGGTATCGCTCTGTATCGCCTCGAAATCGATCTCACCCAGCTTATCTTTCGCCGTCAGCAAGTCCCGGATACGGTCGATACGCCACGGCTTGGCATAATAGCCCGGTATGTCGTACTGGTATTCCGCCCCGTAAGGCTTCTGGTTCGCCGTCGCTATAAAGTGGTCAGGCGGATTGTACGCCCTCGGCAGATCATCGAACGGCACATACCCGCTCCAATCGTACTCACCCGTCCACCCCGGCACCGGCGCCGACCCATCCCCTTTCTTCCGGATCGGCACCTGCCCGGTCATCTGGTACCCGATATTCCCATCTTTATCCGCGTACACGAAGTTCTGCCCAGGTACATCCCACTCCGAAAGCGCCTGCCTGAAATCGTCCCAGTTCTTGGCTGTCTGCAAGTCCACCAGTGCAGCCATCAGCCTCTCAGGCTGCAAAGCCGACCACTCTATCGAAAAGGTGCCGGAAATCGAGCTGCTGATTGTTGGGGTCACTGGAAATGAATCGCTCAAGATCGGCCCATGATTGGTGATCCTGACCGTCTGCATGACCGGTTCCCCTCCCGCCACGTTGATCGTCTCCGTTACAATCTGCAACGGCAGCCATTGGTCGCCCGATTGGTACTGGCCTGGGTGGTTCACATCATCCAGGTGCTCCAGAAACACATCCTCCACGTCCGCCTCGGTGTTGGTCACGCCCCAGGCGATATTCTGGTTGTGTCCCGTCACGATGCCCGGCGCTCCCGCGAACCCGAAACCCTCGTTATCGATCTGTCCGTCCGTGGTGGTCAGATGAATCTCATACCAGATCGAAGGGTTGCGCACCCCCAAATGCGGGTCATTAGCAAGCAAAGGCTTGCCCGTAGTAGACTTGGTGCCATCCACCACCCAGTTATTGGAACCTACACCCTCGTTCCAACTCCCCAGCACATCGGTAACGTTCTTATTGTACTGCGCGATCACACTGTCCCACGACCCGCTGCTAGCGCCCGGCACCGTAACGGGCGCGTCCGCAGGATACCCAGGCAATAGCTCGGCAGCCGCTTCCGGCCCCAGCTTCTGCACAATATCCGACTTCACAAGCTCATTCTGCCACGTCTCGGTCAGGTCCCGCGCCTGTAGCTTGCCGAACGCAATTGTATCCACCGGCTGCCAGTCCTCAAACCCAACACCGAGCAGCGTAAACTCCAGTGGCAGCTTGTCCGCATGCGTATGCACAAAGGCATTCACCCCATCCGCGTACCACTGAAGTTGCTCTTTCACATCGGGCCGCAAAGTGGCATATTCCGCTTCCGCCGCTCTCCTGAAACCTATCACCCGCAAATATCGGTCCGAGTCGATCAGGTCGGCGCTGAAAAGCTCCGCTAGCCTCCCCTCCCCTGCCGTCCTGAAGAAGAACATCTGGTAAAGCCTGTCCTGTGCATGCACATACCCCTGCGCCATATACAGGTCATGTATATTCGCGGCGACAATATGTGGTACCCCGTTCGTATCCCGCGTAACCGTCACATTGGCGCTCAGGCCCGGCAACTGGGCGCTGCCGTTGATGGTCGGCAGAGGCTTGTTGATCTCGTTCCATACATAGAATGCGATCCCCACCACCACCAGCACGACCACCACTCCAATAGTTATGAATACATTACGGCGCGTGAACAGCCTCCGCTGCGTCGCCACCGGTCCGGACCCTATAGGAGTAGTAGACGAGCCGGTCGCCCCACTTCCCGGCGCGCTATACGCCATGTTCCGGCGGCCATTGACAGGCACACTCCGCGCTCTGCTCCCCCCCCTCGACCCTGAGCCGGTGCCTGATCCTGAGCGCCCCTTCGCGCCTCCGCTTCCCTGGTTCTCCCCTGATGAAGAGCCTCCTGATCCTGCCATGCCCGATCCTCCCATAGAGTATTATCCGTCAGCCCTTGACGTACTATTCCCCTACGATGCGCGGTCGCTGATTGCCGGTAAAACTGAAAAATCAAAAAAGAGGTTTGAGCATAGCCACATACAAGCTACTCAACCTCTCAGCAACATGAGCCGACGGGGGGATTCGAACCCTCGACCCGTCGCTTACGAAGCGACTGCTCTACCACTGAGCTACGTCGGCGAACGCCCCTATTATAACCTCTTTCCCCGCACTTGGCAAACCACAAAACATAAATCGTCCCGGAATTTGATCGCAGATTTGCAGCCGCGCAACCTGCGTCTAACAAGGCAAAAGGGGGGTAAAAGGGGGTGCAGGCGGAACTGCCTGCCGGGGGTTTGGGGGGTGTCCCCCAACTCTACTTCTTCTTTCTAAACTCCACTCTCCCCATTTCGTGGGGAGAGTGGTCGGGGGTGAGGGGTGTTCGCATTCACTCGCCCAAGAGTTCCAACAAAATACCTGTACTCGAAAGCCCAATTAGGGAATGCCTTCTGAGGGCCCCTCCCAATCTATTCCACGCCACGAGCTAAGATTCTGAATGACCCATATTTTGGGAGCCATACTTAGCCCACGGCGTGCAAGGCATAGTACCTCAATGGTACCAATGGGTTATCCACAAGTACCATCCACTTTGTTACAATGGAGATTGAGAGATAAAGTAAGAGCCGCGTACCTCGTGTACTCGATTTTGCTCCTACATGAAAGAGAGACCTTGCGGGAGGTCTCTCTTTTTGTTGCATTCCGAAGCACCACGAGCCACTCCCGCCCCTTTGACCCACGATCCCCGCATCGCAACTTACACCCTTCCTATGACCCCTCGCTGTCCATCTCAATATAGAGGATGCTGTGCCACGGGATCACGAAATCATACGTTTTGGCTCGGTCGCCCAACTCGTCAGCGTGCGCAACGGCGCGCACATACTGCTCCTCAAAGCTCAATTCACCCTGTATCCATGAGATCCGTTCCTCGTAGCCTGGGCCTGTGCCCGCTTCGCTCCGAGGGCGACGGGCTGCTCTGTAGTACACTTTCCCTGTCTTAGCTGCCGGCATTTTGGGCCTCCTGCTCAAGTGTATGTGGTAGTTGGTTTGCTGGCTTCCCTGAAAAATGCGTCATGGGCTTCGCCTCAGGGTTTGACCTTCATCTTGTTGCGTCGTAGACCCTTCACCTTGCTACTTCACAAACCAAGTTCCTCGGATATCCCTTGCAAGGCGCGTACCACGAATTCGATATGTTCCTCCAATGGCCGTCCCAGTTCTTGCGCACCCTGCACAATATCCTCCCGGTTGACGTTTCTCGCGAACGCTTTGTCCTTCATCTTCTTGACAACTGAGCGAGTGTCAACTTCGACCAGGCTGCGGTTCGGCTTGACCAGCGCGGTAGCGACTACTAAGCCGCATAGTTCGTCGCATGCAAAGAGCGCGCGGTCCTGCGCCTCGGTCCGTGATACATTAGTATACGTAGCATGTGACAGAATGGATCTTACAAAGTCCTTGGGCCAGCCCCACTCCAACAGCATTTTCGCCCCCTCCATCGGGTGCGTGTCAGCCGTCGGGTGTATCTCCCAGTCCCAATCGTGGATCAGCCCAAGTGTTCCCCAATAATCCGGGTCGCCATCATACAGCGGAGCATACGCGCGCATAGCTGCCTCCACACACAACATGTGCTTCCGCAACCCCTCATTCTGCACGTTTTCCCTAACAAGCTGCCAGGCGTCCTCCCTACTCTTACCGTTCAAACTCTCCTTCGTGGAAGTACTGGACAAAGTGCGTTCTCCTCAGCTAATAATTGCCTAATTATACCTGCTGAGCACCTGAAACGCCATCTGCCGCCTAAACTCGTTCCAACAACTCGTCGATCCGCCGCATCTGCTCCGCGCTAAGCGGCCCATACTCCCCCGCCCCCACGTTCTCCTCCGCCTGCACCACCGACTTGAACCCCGGTATCGGCACCGCGTCCGGCTTCTTCGCCCATATCCATCCAAGCGCCCCCTGCGCATCCGTCCGCCCGCCCTCCGTAAGCACTCCCCTCATCAACTCCGTCTGCCGGATCCTTTCCGCCGCGATCCCCTCCCGCATATTGAAATCGTGCCGCCCATCGTTCTCCGCAAACGTAGTATCAGGCGTGAACTTCCCCGTCAAAAACCCGCTATTAAGCGGCGTCCTGATCACGCTCCCCAGCCCAAGCTCCCTCGTAACCTCCAACATCCGCGAAGCGTCCCACGTGATGTTCATCCTGTACTGAATGCTGGCGCAATGCTCTCCCTCGGCAAACACCCGCGCCCGCTCAGGGTCGTCGGTGCTCCACCCATACCACCTGATCTTCCCTTCCTCCACCAGTCTCTCCAATATCTCGCGCACCTCGCCTGCCCGCTCGGCCGGGTATTCCCCCGCGTGGAAGTGGTAAAGATCTACATAATCCGTCTGCAACCGCCGCAGACTCCCCTCACAAGCAGCCCTGATCTCCTCGTAGGTCATCGGCAGATCCCGGTCGAAGTACACCATCCGACTCAACTCATCGAACACCGTAGCAAACTTAGTCGAGATCACCACCTCATGCCTCTTCCCCTCCAGGGACCGCCCAAGCACCGTCTCGCTGTGCCCTGCCCCGTAATTATTCGCCGTATCAAAGAAGTTGCACCCCAGTTCAATCGCCCGGTGCACCGCCCGCGCGCTCTCCGCGTCGTCAATGTCCCCCCAACCGAACGGCTGTGCCTCCTCGCCGACCATAACATCCACAGGCCCCCCTATTGCCCAGCACCCAAGCCCTGCCGGGCTTACAAGTAGATCGCTCTTCCCTATTCTGTGCTTTTCCATAACGATACCAATCCCTCCATAATGCGTCCACGAAATAGCAAGCGCCGTGGGGGATTTACGCGCCTTATGCCTTAACTACATTTCTGCTCCTTGGTCGGTTCATGTCCCGCACCCGCCCCCCGACATCCTGTGCCACTCAACCTGGATGAGCCAGGCCGCTCCACGCCACGCATCTTACTCGGGGCCACGAGAAACTTGTAGTATACTAACCGCGTAGTCACGGTCGGCTTTTCATACTATTTCATCCGGCACCGCGGCACTCATCAGGAGGCAAACCAATGGACAAAATAATCGACGAGCAAATCGCCTACTACCGCGCCCGCGCCCAGGAATACGACGCCTCCCTGTCAGTCGCCACCCCCTCCTCACCTGGCATACCCCGGGTCGATCAATTCCAGGGCGAATTGGCTTCCGCCGCCAACCTTCTCAAGCAGCAAGGCCCCTCCAACGAAACGTTGGAGCTTGCCTGCGGCACCGGCATCTGGACCCAACTCCTTCTCACAATCTCCAATCATGTGACCGCCCTCGACGCCGCCCCCGAAATGCTAGCCATTGCCCGCGCCAAACTGGGCGACGACCGCATTGACTACCACCAGGCCGACCTCTTCCAATGGCAGCCCGACAAACAATACGACCTCGTCTTCTTCGCCTTCTGGCTCTCCCACGTCCACCCCGATGCCCTCGACTCTTTCCTGGACGCCGCGAGCCGCGCCGTCAAACCTGCCGGTCGCCTCATCATTATCGACCAGTACGTCCCCACCAACTCCGATGCCCAGGTAGCCAGGGACGAAATCTACGCCGAGCGCCCGCTACAGGACGGCCGTACCTTCACAATCGTCAAGGTCTTCTACAGCCTCGACCTCCTCCGCGAAAAGCTCACCAACCTCGGCTTCTCGGTCCAGCCCGTGCCCGTGGGATCCTCCTTCTTCTACCTGTCGGCCCAACTCTGAAAACCCCGCCCTAACCCTGATCCTGGGTGGCCTATCACCGTCCGGAACAGGTCCTGTCACGAGACAGTCACTTCTCGCCATGGACGTCCTCCATCCAGCGGGACCTCTACCAGGCAAGACGGCCACCACAGGTACCGCTTCGCACCAACATGCAAAGCTGGCCCTAATCCTCCTGCTGGGCCTCTTGATCCGGTTGCCCTCAATCCTGACCGCCTACCCGCATTCCGATGATGTCCGCACATATAAGGAGTGGGGTGCGACAATCCAGGCTCACGGGCTGCCCGCCGCCTACGACGACCCCACCATCAATTATCCGCCTTTACTCCTCTACCTGATCCGCGGTGCTGCATGGCTGCAAGCGAACATCACTTCGCTGCCCACCGCATCCCCAAACGATTATAGCCTCGTATCCCTCACACTCCAGATTGCCACCGCCGCCACCGATCTCGCTACCGCCTGTCTCCTGGCTGCCCATTTTTGGCGCCGCCGAGGCAACCTCGCCCTGCTCGTCGCGGGCCTTTACCTCTTCAATCCCGCCGTCCTCTACGTCTCCTCAGTCTGGGGCCAGCTCGATTCGATCTATACCCTCTTCATGGTTGCCGCCGTGCTCGCTCTCGAACGCCGTGCCGTCCTCCCCGCCTGGCTCTTGGTGGCCATCGCGCTCGCCACCAAGCTCCAGAGCATCTCCCTCACCCCCATCTTCCTCGCCTGGACCCTTGTCAAGCATGGCATACGTGGCCTCCTCTCCGGCCTGGCAACCGCCGTCGCCACCCTCTCTCTCCTCTGGGCCCCTTGGCTTCTGTCCGGCCACACAGACCCCCTCCTAAAAGTCTACACCTCTCCAGGTGTGGAGCGAGCCGTAGTCAGCGGCTTCAACCTCTGGTACCTCCTCCTGGGAGGAGACCTATCCATGCCTTCGACGGCCCAACCAACCTCCCTACCCCTTTCCTACCAAACCATTGGTGAGATACTCTTCGCGCTGTTGGCCGCGCTCATCACATGGCTGGCCGTCAGCAGGGGCCACAGCCTCCCAATCCCATCCGCGGCCCTCGCGCTCGCGCTCTTCACCGTCCTTCCCGACATCCACGAACGCCACTCCTACCCCACCCTGGCGCTCCTCCTCCTCGCCGCCGCCCACCATACCCTCGAATGCTCTCGCTCCACCGCCCACTTTTCGGTCCACTGGTGGGCCTATGGCGCTCTCACCATTGTGACCCTCTTCAACCTTGTAACAATATACCCCGCGCCTCCCCTCGAACCCCTGAGCCTCCTGGAGAACCCTCCCAACTCTCCAATCGAGCTCGTACTGAAGGACCTCTCCTTTCTGGCCGCCATCGTGAATATCGCCCTCCTGGTCTGGCTGATCTGCAACCTCCTGCCCACAAGACAGCATGAGGCATCCTCGACCCCCACGACTGAACTGCATCCTGATTGACATGCAAAGGTCAGGATGCTAATATGTGCGGGCTTACACACCAACAACACCCCAATCGCTTCGGCCACTTGCCGCCGTTCGAGGAGAAGGAGTATTGAGATCATGACCAGTTACGGATCACCACCGGGCGGCACGCCGCCGGGAGACCAGTCGAACATACCCCCCGGCGGTTACCAGCCACCGCCAGGATACCCACCGCCACAGGCGTATCCACCTCCACAGGGTCAGCAGCCTCAACCGGAGGCGCAACCCCCACAGTACATACCCCCACAGTACATACCCCCACAGGGCGCTATGCCCCCGCCCGGCGCGCCGCCACCCATGGCACCCGCTCCCGGCCCCCCGCGCAGAAGGTCGCCCTTGCTCATCATCGTTGGCATTGTGGTGGCCGCGATTCTGGTGTGTGTGTTGGCGGTCTTCCTGCTCGTTGGCGTGGTCTTTACCGCTACACAACCCGTTGTCGATGCGGGTGACGCTTTTATGCGTGCCTTGCGCGATGGCGATTACAACGCAGCCTTTGACCTTTCAGCCCCCTCCCTCCAGGCCGAGGCGGGCAACCCGGCGGGCATTGAAACCGCACTCAGCTTCAAGCAACCCGCAAGCTGGAGTTTCACCTCCCGCAACATAAACAACAACGACGGCAGCCTCTCCGGCACAACCACCTACAAAGACGGTTCGACCGGCACAGTCGAAATGGCCCTCACAAAGGTCGGCAACGACTGGAAGGTGACAGGCATCAACCTCAAGTGACCTGAACTTGCCATAAGCTCCAAATAAGGGAGCCACTTCCAGCACCGGCCTCCCGACCCAGGTCCTCCGCACAATAGCGTGCCACTTGACAGCCCTGGTCCCGCCCCCGAAATGCTAGTCAGCGCCTGCGTCAAACCAGGCGCTTTGTTCTTCTCCCTCACTGCTCAAACACACTTAGCAATCACATCTTGTATCGTGTGCTATAATATACCTCAACTCATGATGGCATCCCTTGTCGATTGGGAGGCACATGAATCCCGTACCAGGTAACAGGCCGGAGATATCCACATTGGAGGGGTTATGGCAGGCAATAACAACGGTGTCACTACTAGCGATCCTCAAGCGCAGGAACGAATCACCTCCACCAGAAAAGCACAACCCAAACCAATGCCCAAATGGGAATCCGACGTGCGCGAGCGCATCAAGACTGCGATCCGCCGCTATACACCTCACTTGAACGGCCTCGTGTCGCGCGATGCCAACGAAGGCGATACTCGCCTGCTGATAACCGACTTCTTATGTGACGCTCTTGGCTACGACAAATATTCGGACTTAACCACCGAGTATCTTGTCAAAGGCGAATTCGCCGATTACGGTGTTCGAATAGACAAACAACTGGTGGCGTTTATCGAAGTCAAACGCGCCACCACTAAACTTGACAAGAAACACCTGCGCCAGGTAGAGATGTACGCGGTAATACCAGTGAGCTAACACAGTCTGATCATTGGGGAAAGCTGTCAAAGCGGCTGTCCATCTTAACCAAACAGGGACGCCTGCAAAACAAACGTCCCTTTATAGTATTCAGTTCTCTGGTCGGGGCGCCGCGATTCGAACGCGGGACCTCTTGAGTA
The DNA here is from genome assembly GCA_963797095.1 of uncultured Chloroflexia bacterium. GTDB lineage: Bacteria > Chloroflexota > Chloroflexia > QHBQ01 > JADMIH01 > JADMIH01. The sequence continues at coordinate 310,438 of CAWCNY010000005.1, forward strand.
GGGTAAAAGACCAGCTCTTGGCTTTTGGACCAAGAAACCAACCTCTGCCCTCCGAACCGGACGTGCGACTTTCATCGCATCCGGCTCTCCAAGAATCTCACTCTTCCAACTGATTAGCGTTGGCGCAGGTCGTATAACAGGTCCGCAAGCTTGATACTGTCGTATTCTCCCCTGTGGACTTTTCCGTGACACGACTGGCATACAGGAACTTGCTTTCTGTTGAGAGCACGCATGATGGCTTTGAAGCCAATTGCCGGTTTACCGTCTGCCTTTCTGATGTGGCGAACGTGGCGCATAACCACCCCATCCGTCTCACCGCAGATTACGCAGGGGTATCCCAGCTTTGAGCGCGTTCTCATCCTCGTCGCCATCTGTATCAGGTCTGTAGGTTGGTCGCCGTTTGCAAAGGCGTACCTATCTACTTTCCAGTCCCGGTTGACGTAGAACTTGACCGTGCGGTCCTTCCTCCCGTCCTGGGCTTTGATTACAAACGTAAGCTCTCGCCCATGTTTGCGGTAGATGGAGGCCGAGGTTGCTTTGAGTTTCATACTCAACGTCTTTGCACAAGACATTGATAAGACGAATTGGATTCTCGTCAGGCTTCCAAAATTGTCGGTGAACCTGTAGTAACTCTGTATCCCACGATTGATACCGCTGTACAGACTTACTATTTGGTCCACGTCCAGGTTTGTCCAGCCTGCTTTGGCCGTTGGTTCCCCTTCTTTGGTACAGAACCCCCTGTCTGCAAGTTTCTCAACAATTCTCGCTATCGGGGCTTTCATGACCGTCTCCCAGCCAGTGGAGCACCTTTTGAAGGGCTTTCCCCACCTGTTGGTAGTGGTCACGATTTTCGGCTCTCCACCGTCGCCGGGGCCGATTTGAAGGAGCGTTCCGAGAAATGTAGCTTCTTCTTTCCTGGCTTGGGTGATCCGGGTTTTCTCCTCGCTGAGCGTCAGTTTTAGTTCCTGACTAAGGAAGCATTTGAGTTCTTCCTTTATCTCCACCGCGAGTGAGTGCGGGCCTTGAATTCCAATTAGCCAGTCATCGGCGTATCGCAGGTATTTTATCCGGATGAAGTTCGGGTCCGCCGGGTCAATAGCTGGGGTGGTTCTGATTTGCCTGGATAGCGTTTTGAACTCTAGACTTTGTCTGTCGCCCCGTTTCCGTAGAGTATCCCTACGTTCGACAAGGCTCCGGTACTTGGCATTTCGGCGTTTCGTCTCGCCCCTTTCGTACCTCACTCTTAGCTGTTCAACTCTCTGGTCTAGTTGGTCTAAGTAGATATCGGCTAAGATTGGGCTTACTATTCCGCCTTGTGGCGTTCCCGCAAGACTGTCTTTGCGCTCGTCCCGCATATCCATGTATCCGGCTTTCAGTAGCTTTCGAATTAGGTTGATAAACCGTTCGTCCGCTATCTTCGTGCGCAGGATACTTTCCAGAACTCCGTGGTCTATCTCATCGAAGCAGGCCCTGATGTCCCCTTCAATTATCCAGTTTACCGCCGACCACCTGGTACGGAACTCTCGCAGCGCCGTATGGCAGCTGCGATTTCGTCTAAACCCATGACTTGACTGGTGGAAGTACGGCCCTTGTGAGCTGTCGTAGATAGCTTCCAAAATCATTCGCATGACTTCTTGGACTATCTTGTCTCGTACTGACGGTATTCCGAGTCTCCGCATCTTGCCGTTGGCTTTCGGTATAAGTACCGTTCGCACAGGTTTGAATTGAAAGGTCTCGTCACGCATCTGCCGGATTATTCTCTGGATTTCGTCCATTGAAAATCCATCGAGCGTTTCGCCGTCCGTTCCTGGGGTCATGTTTCCGGGCTTAGACTTGACTCTCTCGTAGGCCAGTACGTACAAGTCTTCCCTGTACATGAACCTATAGAGGTCTTTGTTTTGCCAGTCCCTGGTGCTATTCAGTTGTTCAAGTGCCTTCACTCTCTGGAAGGCCTGTTCATTACTCATCCGAGTAAGCCCTCCTTTCGATGAAGTTAGATTCTCTGTGGCCCTTTCCCGTGTCTCACCCATTACGGTGAGTTTTTGAGTACTATGGCCACTCCGTAACCCTGGCCCTCACGGGCTTTAGGTCATCCCGAAGTTGCTTAGAAGTCTCGGTTCGTACTTAGGTGCCCATTTCGTTAGTATCCCGCTCCCTGCGGTCGTCCCCGGTAAGAGCGTTCGCCAGAACTGGGGTTCACTTCCGGCGATACCGGGCTTAGGCATCAACGTCACTGCCTAAGAGTCCTTGATTGACTGACCTAACTTGGGTTCGAGTAGTATAACCCTCACCATATACGACCTGGCTGACTGTCCATCTCGATGGTGACGTTCCATCTCAAACAGCCTTTTGGCATCATGCTGCTGTCCCCTCTCCCTTTCGGGTTCAGGTAAGATGCTGCTTTAGTCACTTTCGCTCTAGTGACACCACACCTCCTGTGGCAGAAACTTCTAAACCACATCGGCGCACACCCCATTCAAGTGCGCTACCGGGCTGCGCTACGCCCCGAAACCGTGCCTCATCTCAGCGGCACGACCCTAATTATACCAGAACCGCCCCAACCCTGCAAACCACCCCGACCCAAACACCAGGGCGGACGCAAAGTCAGGCACGAACCCGCAATTATGGTCGCTGGAACCCTTTCCGAGAAAGTAGCTCTTGCCATTGACGCCTAGCCGGACCTGGCAATATGCCGGTCACGGTTGCCCAACCAGCTAACTTCGCATTGACGCCTGACTTTGCATCCGCCCTGGACCCAAAACAAAAGAGGCACCCCAAACAAAGAGTGCCCCATGACTACCAACAAGCAACCAGGAACTTGGAACTTGGAACCCCAATCCGACTACCGACTACCAACTACTCCCTCTCCACCGGAAACTGTATCTCCGTAACCCACTTCGACTGGTCCCCATTCCTCTTGTACTCCAGGTTCAACTCCCGACTTGGCCCCGCGATCTTATACCCCGACCGCTCAAGCCAGCTACCAATCGCCCCATAAGCCGCGCTCAGCGTCGAAAACGGCCCGTGATGCACCACGCTCGCCATATTCTCCACCCCGGGCAACTCCTCGATCCTCACCCGCTCGCTATCCTTGATCCTGCTGTTAGTAGGGATCGATATCCCCACTTGCACATCATTAGGCTGCACCCCAGGGTCGCCGAACCATAGCGCCGTGGGCGGACCGCTAATCTCCCCACCATTCCTCGCCACATGCTCCAGCACCTCGTCAAACAACCGGTCAAAAGTCACACCCACCACGTCCATACTGGGCACAACATCGCGCACCATAGCCACGCGCACCGGCTCGACGCGCTTCACAACAACCTCATAGTCAGGCATCTTACCCTCCAATTCAATCTGCTCGATGCGGGCTTCAACCCGCGCCAATCTCTCCTTGATCTCATGCGCCTGCGCCTGAAGCTCGGCCCGCTTCACCTTCAACATCCCCCTGATCTCCTCCGTCGGAAGCTCATCGCCCAGCAATTGCCTTATCTGCTCCAACCACAGCCCCAACTCCTTCAAAGCCAGTATCCGGTGCAGCATCCCCAGTTGGTCGAACGAATAATACCGGCACCCTGTCCACCGGTCCACGTCCGCAGGTCGCAGCAGCCCTACCTCGTCGTAATACCGCAACCCCGATACCGACACCTGCCCCAATCGCGCAAACTCTCCAATCTTCAGTCGCATAACACTCCCCACTTCCCACTCGAAGATCTTCACCCCCACCATACACCTTCAACCAACCTGAGAGTCAATACCATCACCCTCAATTCACCCCAAAATCGCAAAAAACTACCCATTTGGCAGTATCCAAAACCAAACAAATGTGCTAAGATCCTACATAGAAGTACTTTCACCTCCCTGCTGCGCAGCATGGAGGACATAGAGACAAGACTGGTGTCCCTATGCAGCTTTGCGTTTGTACCTTACAAACCACATAAACAACCACCACAACTACCAGCACTTTACAAACCAAAAGAATGGTCAGCCAAAAGCCGGTGGCTGTCTCAACACCACCAACCGCTCCGGTCTCCCACCACCGGCCCCTAACGGGACCAACACGGAGCAGTAATCCAGTGTGCATTCGTGTCACACCCTCTATAGGCACGAGGAACCCTGCGCCACACGTACCAGTTGCGCCATAGGGACATCATTCCTACAAGCAACCCACATAATAAGGACGAAGGGTGCATGAAACCCCAAAGACCCACATGCACCCCCTTCCCCATACCCACCAACCAATAAGCACTAACCAATACGAAATACGCAGTACGCAATACCAACCCACTTCGTGCCCTTCGACTTCCTTCGCTTCTTCGCGTACATAAAGACCCAAAGTCCACCAGCCCCCTGCCATGACACCAACCCCCACTTCCTCACTCCTCACTCCTCACTCGTCTTCTCGTCTTTTTCGTCCTTGCATATTCCAACGGTTGTGCTATAATCATCTACGGTCTGCCCAATTCCTACGGGCCGATCAACGTGCATGTGTCAATCAAGAGGAGTGAGCAGTTCATATATATCTCGAAAGGAGTAAAGGTTTGAAAAGCACCAAGCGTGTCCTGACAACCGCCCTGATGGCCACATTGGTCCTTCCGGCAGTGTCATTTTACGGCTCCCGCCCCGCCGCCGCCGCCGACTTTGCCGACCCCGCGTTCCAGGCAGTCTGGAACCGCACCGACAAACTCGTCGCTGACAGCCAGGTCAACCGTTCCTGGTACTGGGGCCCCACTCCAGGCGAAACCAAAATGGAATCCTATGCCGAAGGCCAGGGAGGCGAGAGGCTTGTCCAATATTTCGACAAGTCCCGCATGGAGATCAACGATCCCACAGCCGACCCCACCGACCCCTTCTACGTCACCAACGGCCTCCTTACCGTCGAGCTTATCTCCGGCAAGATGCAGACCGGTAACAGCCGCTACGAAACCCGCTACCCCGCCAACATCCCCCTCGCCTCCGACATCGACGATAAGAACGCCCCCACCTACGCCTCCTTCTCCCTTATCGCCAACAGCCCCCTGGGCGACCACCCCTTCCCCGACCTCACGGGCAACAACGTCACTCAGGTAGTCAACAAAGCCGGTATCGTTTCCCGCAGCACCGACTTCGATAAGTACGGCGTCAAATTCGGCTACTACAACACCGATACCAAGCACAACATAGCCGACGTATTTTGGAACTTCCTCAACCAGACCGGACCCGTCCTTGGCACCGATGGCAACACCACCGATGCTAAGCTCTCTGACCCCTGGTACTACACCACCGGCTTCGCCATCTCCGAGCCTCTATGGGCTAAAGTCAAGATCGCCGGGAAGCAAGAAGACGTGCTCATCCAACTCTTCGAGCGCCGCGTCCTCACCTACATCCCCAGCTACGCCCCCGAATGGCAGGTCCAGATGGGCAACATCGGCGCTCACTACTATGACTGGCGCTACAATGACGCCGGCAAGCGCGCCTCCCAGGCTGTCACAGTCACCCCCGTCAAGCCCGCAGCAGGCGAGCTTGGCTCCGCCGAGAACCCCATCAAAATGGCCTTCGTCCCCTCCTCCAACACCACCGGCGTGCTGGCAAACGGCACACCCCTCGGCCAGCTTCTCGGCCAGATCACAGGCTATGAGTTCAAGGTCTCCGTTCCTACCTCCTACGCCGCCGTCATCGAAGCTATGGGCTCCGACAACGTTGATGTAGCATGGCTCGCCCCCTTCTCCTACGCCCTCGCCAATCAGAAATACGGAGCGCAAGTCATCCTTGGCACTGTGCGTTTGGGGCAGGTCACCTACCCCTCCGTCTTCATCACAGCCGACCCCAATATCAACACCATAGCCGACTTCAAAGGCAAGAAATTCGCCTTCGTTGACCCGGCTTCCGCTTCCGGCTACCTCTACCCAACCGCCTACCTCAAGAACGCAGGCCTCGTCACAGGCTCCCCGCCCAACCTCGAAGCCTTCTTCGGCAGCGGTAACGTAGTCTTCGCCGGTGGACACGACAAAGTCGCTACCGCCGTCTACAACGGACAGGTATCAGGCGGCGCTGTCTTCGGCGGCCCCTTCAACTCACTGACAGGCCAGCCCACCGATGCGCGCACCCTTATCCGCTCCACCTACCCGGACGTCCTTAGCAAAGTCCGGATCATCGGCGAAACCCAGCAGATCCCCAACGATACCGTGTCGGTTCGCAAGGGTCTCCCCGCTGATATGGTCCAGCAGATCCAGAACGGACTCCTTCAGCTAGCCCAAACCACAAAGGGCCATCAACTCCTCTACAACCTCTATCAGATCGATGACCTTTCACCCACTACCGACGCCTTCTACGATCCGCTACGCCAGGTGGCTGAGGACGCGGGCATCACCAACTTCGAAGCCCTCTTCCCAACCCCCACGCCGAAGCCCTAAAACCCACTCAAACAATGACGGACATGAAACGTCCCGAATTCCACGAGCAGGTCTACAAGCGTGGTCCATCTCTAACCAGGAGACAATCCGAACTTTAGATGCAGCTTAGCATGCGTGCAATCTACTTCTAAAACAAGCAAAATGGCGGCTTCGCCGCCATTTTGCTTGTTTTAGAAAGCCCCTCCCGAAAATTTGGGGGGTTGGGGTGGGTCTTTGGTACGCATCTTGCAGCCCCAACCACCCACCATCTTCCCATTGATGGTAACTACACAAGATCCAACCAAACAGAGGAGATCCAAGATGCCAAAGGCAGATAGAAGCGCCCAGGTACAATGGCAAGGCAGCCTGCTCGAAGGGAGCGGCACCATCACAAACACAGGTAGCGGCGCGTTCAGCGCCATCTTCCTCCCCGTCACATGGGCCGCCCGCACCCAGGAATCCAACGGCATGACCAGCCCCGAAGAGCTTATGGCAATGGCCCAGGCCTCCTGCTTCGCCATGCAGTTCTCCAGCGTGCTCGCCAAAGCGGGCCACCCACCCGCTCAACTCGATGTCAGCGCCATCTGCACATTCGACCCCCCCAAAATCACCACCATGAAGATCGACGTGCACGGCAAAGTCTCAGGTCTTGACCAGGCAGACTTCGAGCGCCTGGCCGATCAGGCCGAGCAACTCTGCCCGGTCGCCAATGCCATCCGCAACAACGTAGACATCCAGCTTACGGTCCACTTGGATCAATAACAGCAAAGGGGCGGGTATTCAAACCCGCCCTTGCAATTGCCTGGCTGCTCCCTAGTGCCTTCCGGCCACAGGCTCAGCCCACTTCCCGTGCGCCTTGATGATATCAATCAGGCGGTCAACCGCCTGCCCGGTTGGCACACCTTTCTCCACGCACTCCTTCCCCACGAACAGGTTCACCTTGTCCGGCGCGCCCCCCATATACCCGAAGTCCGCATCGGCCAGTTCCCCAAGCCCGTTCACAATGCACCCCATCACGGCGATCTTCACACCCCTGAGGTGCCCCGTCGCCTTCTTGATCCTCTCCGTTGTCTCCTGCAAATCGAACAGCGTCCTCCCGCACGAAGGGCAAGCCACAAACTCGGCCTTCACCGTCCGCGCTCCCGCCGCCTGCAACACATTGAACGCCAGCGCCACCCGCTCATCAGCCGTGCCGCTCCCGTTCACCTCCACGCTGCTCCCAATCCCGTCACAAAGCAGCGACCCCAGCTTCAACGAAGGCCCGATCAGCCACCCATCCGAATTGCTGGCATCCGCCTCCCTATCCTCACCCTTTCTAGGCGGCAAACCCCATTCCCCCGTATGCGCGATCAGGTGGATAGGATACTTCCGCCCCCACTCCACCAATCTGCTCGACAACAACCTGTTGGCCCGCACCATATAGGAAGGCGTCACGTCAAACGCATCTACCGATAGCACCAACCCTCGGTGCCCTAGCGCACGCGCCCGCTGCGCCATCTCCAACACCAGGTCCACTTCCGGGAATGTCGCGTCGCCTCCAACTACTTCCACGAAATGCGCGCCCACGGGCCTCATATTGGTCGCCTTCAACCACAGCGGCACGCGTGCCGCCAGCGCCGCCCGAACGCACTCCTCATATTCCCGCCATCGACCATCATCAAGCAGGCTATCAACACCCAGCTCAATACCGAGGCCACCCACACCCATCAATTGCGGCGCAATCGCGGCAACTCCGCCAAAATCGCTACCGGCATTCACGATCAGTGCCAGTGCCGACTTGCCCGCCCCAGGGTCCTCTTCCTCGCTCCGCCTGCGCAGTTCATCCGCAAGCGGCGCAACATCGTCCAATTTCGCTAAAGGCAACCGGATGATATCGGGTCTGATCGCGTTCTGTCCCTTTCTCTTAGCTAAGTCGGCCACAGTCGCGAACGGATCGATATCCGGCCATCGCAGATCAGCCGAAGCCAGCACATGCACCGCCTGCATCCCCCCAACCTTCACAGCCCCATTAGCCACCTCGTAAGTAGACCGAGGCATATAATGGTAAGGGTCCCGCAAATCCGGCAACGCCATCCTATCGTCCGCCTTCGTCCTTCGTCCTTCGCCCTTCGTCAGCACAGCAAGTTCGTTGTACGGCTTCACCAGCGCGAACGCCACCGGGATCTCATACTCCGGGTCCTCCGTCAAAGACACTCGCACCGTATCCCCCAACCCATCGTCCAGCAACGACCCGATCCCAGCCGCCGACTTGATCCTTCCATCCTCAGCGTTCCCCGCCTCCGTTACCCCCAGGTGCAGCGGGTAATCCCACCCAAGCACATCCATCCGCGCCACCAGCAGCCTGTAGGCCGCGATCATCACCTTCGGGTTGCTCGCCTTCATCGAGAAGATCACATCATGGTAGTCGTACTTCCTGCAGATCGTCATAAACTCCAGCGCCAACTCCACCATCCCCTCAGGCGTATCCCCGAACCTGTTCATAATCCTATCGCTAAGCGACCCGTGGTTCGTCCCGATCCTCATCGAGATCCCGCGCTCCTGGCACCTCAACACCACCGGCTTGAACTTCTCCTCGATCCGCGCCAGTTCCTCTTCATACTCGCTATCCGAGTACTCTCGCACGTTCCACCGCTTCTCGTCCGCGAAGTTCCCAGGGTTGATCCTCACCTTATCCGCATATAGCGCGGCTTCCATAGCCGCCGCCGGGCTAAAATGGATATCCGCCACCAGCGGCACATCCACCCCTATCTCCAGCAGCCGCCTCTTGACCTCTCCCAAGGCCCGGGCATCAGCCGAGGTGGGCGTAGTGACCCTCACGATCTCACACCCAACATCCACCAGCCGCAACGTCTGCGCCAGCGTAGCCTCTACATCCTTCGTCAGCGTGGTAGTCATACTCTGCACCCGAATTGGGTTATCCCCGCCCACGCCTACTTTACCCACCATAACCTCGCGCGTCTTACGCCGCCTGTAAATATATGGATCGCCCACATAAGGCAGCTTCACCGCCCCACCAACTGAACTGAGACCCACTATAGTGCTCACTCTTCTATCCTTCGCCGAATCCCATCGGCCCAAATCTTCTTCATATAAGTTCACAATCTTTACCTATGTTATACGTCTCAACAAGCACTCAAGTATGAACCTGGCATCTAATGTCTGAGGTATCACGTCTCACGCCTGCAATCCGGGCACAGCCCAAACAGAGCAAAGTGGTCCAGATTCGTCGTAAATCCATAGCTCTCAAGCAAACTGGCCCGTAAAGGCTCCAACAATCGGTCATCCACCTCGATCCGCGCATGGCATCGCTCGCAAATCAAATGGTGGTGCGGCTTGCCCAGCAACTCGTACTCCAGCCTGCCGCTTCCCAGATCGGTCACTGCCACCATCCCCAGCGCGCTCAACAACTCCAGAGTCCGGTATACCGTAGTCTTATTCGTCGAAGGATGTAGAGCCTGCACCTCGGCCAGTATCTCATCACCGGTCAAATGCCCAGCATGCGCCGCCAGCACCTTCACCACGGTCAATCGCCGTGGCGTCAGCCTGTAGCCCTTTGCCCGCAACTCCCTATCAACTTCGGCAGTCTTATTCTTCGTTTCCAAACCCATGTTTCCTCGACCCTCTACCACAAGTATACCAGAGCCATCATATCGCCCAAAGATTGCGCCACAGGCCTCTGCGCCAACACCGGGCACCTCAGCAATATAGGGGTGATGCATGCCTCGCCCAATCCGGTCAAACCAGGCAGTGATCCTGGTTCATAAGAGACAAATGACCCCCCATTCCAGGCTGACGATATTTGACAGTGCGGAGCCGCGCAAGTATAATTATTGGGCGTGCGCGCCCAATCCAGCACGTATGGCGAGGTAGCTCAGCGGCAGAGCAGGGGACTCATAAGCCCTTGGTCGTGAGTTCAAATCTCACCCTCGCCACCAAACAGCGAATCGTTCTAAATGCACGCACAAAAAGAGGCTCCAGTGGGCCTCCTTTTCATTCTTGGTCACAATTAGGTCACACATCATCCACCAAGCAACCTGTCGAGCCGGTCGGCGGCTTCTCGCTGCATATCCATCGAAACATGGCTATATCTGCCCATCGTAATATTGATATTTGCGTGACCTAATCGCTCCTGCACGATCTTTGGGTGCTCTCCGTTTGCCAGCATGAGAGTAGCGCAGGTGTGACGCAGGTCGTGGAAGCGTATGCGTGGCACACCTGCCTTATCAGAGAGTAGGTGGAAATGCCTGACCAGCGTGTTCGGGTGGATAGGATAGCCGTCCGCTCTCGCAAAAACAAGGTCAATGTCATTGTCTGCTGATCCTAATCCTAGACGGTGCTCGGCCTGTTGTGCGTGGTGTTTGCGCAGGCTCTGCACCACCGATGCCGACAGAGCAATCGATCGCTTACCTGCTATGGTCTTTGGTTCGCCGAAGACCAGAGTACCGTCGCTGGCACGACTCAGAGTTGAGCGTACGGCTAGGACGCGCCGCGCAAGATCCACATCTGCCCAACGTAGGGCTAGTATTTCACCCTGTCGCATTCCAGTAGCTACGGCCAATTGGGATTCCCCAAGAGAAGTGGACATGAGAAAGACTCTGATCCACAATATGGAGGAAGACCTAGATGATGCCTAACAACCATAACAAGCCACAAGCACTAAAGCCGAGCCAACCCAGCCAACCCAGCAAAATGCCTCCCAAGAAAACCTACACCCGCGAATTCAAGCTTGAAACGCTACGCCTGCTCAAAAGTAGCGGCAAGACCAAGGCTGAACTGGAAAGAGAACTCGGCTTGTACCCCGGCCAGATCCACCTGTGGGAAAAGGCATTCAATAAGGAAGGGGGTAACGTGAACCGCTTGGACCAAGCCTTCCCAGGTACAGGACACCAAAGCGATGCCGAAGCTGAAGTAAGTAGGCTGAAGCGTGAATTGGAAATCGTTCGTCAAGAAAGGGACATACTAAAAAAAGCCATTGCCATCTTCTCCAAGACGCAAGACCAGGACTAAAGTTCGCCTTTATTCACAAGCACAGAGGACAGTACGAACTCCAGATAATGTGCAGAGTACTCCAAGTATCCAGAGGCGGATACTACACATGGGTCAAGCGTCAGGACGAGCCGCCTTCCCGAAGACAGATGGCTAATCAACAGCTAACAGCGGCAATCCAATCCATATTCACAAGGAGCAGAGGCACGTATGGAGCACCAAGAATGCATGCTGAACTGAACGCAACAGGCACACCATGCAGCCTAAACCATGTAGCCCATCTTATGCGTAAAGCAGGCATCAAAGCTCGCAGACGCCGCACGTACAAAGTAACCACCACACTTTCCAAGCACAACTACCCGGTTGCTCCCAACACTCTGAACCGCCAGTTCTGGGCTCAAGGACCAAATCAAAAGTGGGTCGGGGACATAACTTATATAAAAACGAGTGATGGGTGGCTGTATTTGGCGGCCATGCTGGACATCTACTCACGCAAGGTAGTGGGTTGGTCAATGGACAAGCACATGGAGGAAGAGTTGGTGTCGTCAGCCTTGCAGATGGCAACTGCTCATCGCCGGCCTGCAGGAGTGGTGCTGCACCACACAGACCGAGGCAGTCAATATGCATCAACCGGATATCAACAACTGCTGAAGCACAATAATATGGAAGGAAGCATGAGCAGAAAAGGGGATTGTTATGACAACGCCATAATGGAGGTGCGACCCGTTCTCACATAATTGTCGTTATTGCTACCCAACAATAGGAGCAATAGCGACTCGAATGTGAGACTGGGGAGGATGGATGCCGACCATTCTCCCTTGATAACTTGGTATTCGATGTGGGATGAGGTCTAGGTGCGGTCTAGTCCAATTCCCCTCCCTTGAGATGAACAAGGAAATGCCCCACCCACATGGGTGCGACTGACCATCAAATCTGTGCGGTGCATGGGTGGAACGCAAGGGCTTGCCCCAGGCGCGTTCCAATTCGACCATTGTTTTGTGTGGCTCCAAAGGCATTATCCAAATATCGAAGAGCAATTCTAGTTCGCTCTCCTTCTCACCGGGGATAAGGCGCGCAACCACGATCCCGCCATAGTCTATCAGGGATTCAGGCTTGACATCCCAAGAGCACGCAAGAATTCCGCCAACAATCGGCTCTATCCTTCTCAGGGCCATATGGAGCCAACGGAAAAAGCCGTGCACAGTAATATCCAAAAGGTAAATGTCTGAGGAAGGCTGCCGCATACTATAGGCTCGCTCCGACCTCTAGCAATGGAAAACCCCGGCCTAACTGATACCAGCAGTCAGATCAGGGTTCTGCAAAATTAGTATACTATCTTTTGGGGAGCTACACCTGGTATCTGTAGCCGTCTCTAGGCACAATTTTAGCACATTAGTTCTCAGAATGGAAGCCCTAAGCGCGTACAAGTGCCCAATCCTATGAGCAATTCCGCCATTTTTTGGTCACAATAAGGTCACAAGCAATATGAAATGACCTTCGACAAGGTGGTATGAGATGGGATATGAGCCTAACGAATAGGCACGAAATGGGGTTAAAAACAGTCAGAAAGGTTGAGAGCTTGGATACCCTTGATAATCTCACCCTCGCAAGCACTGCTTATGATTATGCGAGAAAGGAGTAATTGCCACGGCTTGGTACGCAGCCCATATTGTGTCTTACGCAAAGTTCAAAGACGGGGTTCAGGACAGATTCCCTGTGTGGGAGAATATTGTCTTGATAGAAGCGGAAACTGATGAAGAGGCTTTTACAGATGCGGAACTTATAGGCAGGGATAATTACGATGATACGATGGGCGAGGATAGTGGGGCCATGACCTTTGATGGTCGACTCGTATATTGGGCTTTTGCCGGAGTACGTAAGCTTAGTAGATGCACACCTATCGCGAAAATTCAAGCAGAAGCAAATATATTTGCAACTGACCCCGACTTCAGGCCAGGGCATGGGACAGAAGTCACATATTTAGATTTGGAGCTTAGAACCCAGGAAGAGCTAACGAAGTTTGTCGATGGAGAACCGGTTACGGTACTCTATGAAAGATAATGTGCGCAGCAGGAACTGGAGTATTCTGCTCAAATTGGCTATCCCTATCCCTATTTTGCTGAACAAGGTGCTGAGTTCGAGCACTCTATCTACAACCCTTTCGGCTACACAGGAGCCTGACCCGAACGCTGAGAACACTAGAGGCAGGCTAAGTCCACACCAACGAACCATACGCCCTCAACTCTTGGTATTCGGTCCAACAGGCAGGTTCGTAAGTGTTCTATTATATAAGAGCGTCACTTTATCTAGCTCTCGCGCCCGGTTATCTTCTCAATCGTGTGGGTGCTCCTCCGTGTTGCACCCACCGGCGGACCGACACAAAGGCCATAGTTGCGGCCACGCTCGGCAGCATTCACCCGGCAGGGTTGCGACGGAAAGGAGATGAGGATGTTCCGCACTCATACAGATCCTACTATTGAGATGATGCAAGCCCTGGGGTTCACACAAGACGATCTGGAGAATAACCGCAAAGGCCAACTCTCAGTCTCACAACGCGAGCAAATGGCCCTCAGGAAGCAATCGGCTATCAGGACTGGGCAAAGGGCCTCAAAGAGTACACCCCTGGTCATGCTCTACGTGATCGTGGTTCTTGGCATAATAGCTGTTGCGTTCATATCTACCGGTTCGTTCCAATATGTGCAAGACGCTCTGGGCGAGTGGGCGATTCCTGCAATGATTGGCATAGCTGCATTGATACTTCTGATCGTGATAAGGATCCCCCGCCAGTTCCAGCGATCTGTGGCCGAATATAATCAGGGAGCCGCCAGTATGCCGCTCGACTATGTAGTGCTCTCTGTAATGGGCGAGATGAAGGTCAGAACCCGCTCGTTCGGGAGTAACGTTGAAACTCCCGACACTGTTACCCTCTATTACCTCAATGTAGGAGGTAAGGATTTCTCAGTTTCGGAATCCAGGTACAAAGCGCTCAAGAACGCCATCAACAGAGGCGCTGTGTACAGACTCTACTATGCCGAGTATGGAAAAACGACCTTCATACTCAGTGCGGAAGCGGCTGGTAACCGGTAACGATTCCACCAATTCCATCACTGGGCATATGCTGCTTAGCTCGACTGATCTGAAAATCGTGGCTCAAGCTGCCTCAACCACGGGGGCCAGTGTCACCTGGAAGCCGAGTCTTTCAATCTGCTTCGCCAACCTTCTTGCGGTGGCCTCTGGTCTGCGCTTCTCGAAGTAATCAGCTCCCAACTCTCGATAGGGCTCCTTACGAAGGATAACATGGTAAGCTATCACCAAAATCGAATGAGCTACCGCCACCAAAGCCCGCTTGTCCCCACGTCTGGTGACCAACCGCCGGTACTGGGCCGCCAGGTACGTCCCTCTGGTGCGTACCGCCGCCCGTGCTGCTTGCACAAGTCCCACCCGAAGCCACGCGTCTCCTTTGCGCGTCTTGCCCGACCGCCTCTTACCCGCACTCTCGTTGTTCCCAGGTGCCACTCCCGCCCAGGCTGCCAGGTGTCCGGCCGTCGGGAAACGGGTCATGTCCGTCCCGATCTCGGCCACCAACATCTCAGCCACCAACATCTCAGCCACCAACATCTCAGCCACCAACATCTCAGCCAACTCCCGCCCTACACCCGGGATTGTATCAAGCAAGCTGATCACCTCTTCGTTCCCATCAGCCTGACACGCTGCGCGGATCTCGTCATCAAAGTGGTCAATCGTTTCGTCCAGAGAGTCGATCTGGCACAACAACTCGGTCAACAGGAAGCGGTGATGAGGTCGCACTCTGCTTCTCAAGGCCCCTTCCAATTCGGAGCGTTTGCTGCGCAGCCTCCCCACCGCCAAACTGGCAAGCACTTTGGCATCGGTTTCGCCACTGATGATGGCCGTAAGGATCGCCCGCCCCGACACACCCATCACATTGGTAGCTACATCGCCCAGCTTGAGGTTAGCTCCCTCACGTCCTTCGTCCTCAGCACTTTCTGCACACGGTTCACCAACGTAGCTCGCTGGCGCACGAAGTTGGTGCGCTCACGGGTCAAGTCTCGCAAGTCACGCTGAGATTGTGGTGGGATGAAGGAGGGCTGCACTAAACCATGACGCAGCAAATCAGCCAACCACTCGGCGTCTTTGACATCTATCTTGCGGCCAGGCAGCTTCTTTACGTGCTGGGCATTGAGTACCCAGACAGTGAAATTGCCTTCCAACAGGTTGAAGATGGGTTTCCAATAGACCCCGGTGCTTTCGAGGGCTACATGTGTCACTCCCCCCTCGCTCAACCAGTCACTGAGATGCAGCAATTCGGGGATGGTGGTGCCAAAGGAGCGGGTCTGGGTCTCGCTGTGAGGCGACACAGTGGACCCTGCAAGCATTCGACACGCTACCACACTTTGTTTATGCACGTCCAATCCAGCGCAGCGCTCAAACATTACGTTCATCGCCAATACCTCCTGAGTTCATTGAGCTCAACAAGGGCGAGTTGTCGAGGCTGGATATCGGCGGGGAGGAGGATACCCGATGGATCAGAAACTGATCTACGCGCTTCCAGCTTCCATTGCACAGAGTGGGCCGTGGAAAACGGAGCAGCAAATGGTGGTGCTTGCGGGTATCCGGGTCAGTCTTTGTATCAGGCTCATAGCACCAAGTCGAGGCGACCGCATGGT
This sequence comes from uncultured Chloroflexia bacterium, assembly GCA_963797095.1. Lineage (GTDB taxonomy): Bacteria > Chloroflexota > Chloroflexia > QHBQ01 > JADMIH01 > JADMIH01. The sequence goes on from CAWCNY010000005.1 coordinate 326,480, forward strand.
TCGCCGAATCCATCCATTGCTAGCATACATCTATACACCCATTTTCATCCGGGGTGGTGACCGTGACCCGGGGGTCATGGCGTCTTTGTACAAAAATGAAGGGAGGTGAGGACGGGTACAACGGGTAAAGGGACCCGCAAACCCTTTGTTGTAAGATGGAAGTCTACCACAACACCATCTGAAAACAAGGAGAACTCACGATGTCCCTACCCGACCCGATTATACAGATTCTGCTCCATTTCCGACCAGTTTTCACTCGTCCTACCTGGCAAAAGGCTTTGGTATTGGTGGTCGGTACTATCCTGGCGCGTGGTCGACGTACCGTAACAGCGGCCCTCAAGCAGATGGGCTTGCAAGACGAGGAGGACTTCACTCTGTTCCATCAGGTGCTCAATCGAGCAAGCTGGTCCTGCCTGACACTGAGTCGTTTGCTGCTCCAATTGCTGGTTAGCACCTTTGTTGGTGCTGGAGGCACAGTCCACATTGCTATTGACGAAACGCTGGAAAGAAGATGGGGCCGCAAAATCACCAAGCGTGGTCATTACCGAGACGGCGTACAATCGAGTAAGGAGCAATCGGTCTCAACAAGCGGGTTGCGCTGGGTGGTAATGATGCTGGTAGTACAAGTACCCTGGTCAAGTAGAGAGCGGGCTCTTCCTTTCTTCTCGGTGCTCGCGACTACTCCTAAAGTGAGCGGTGGACCATAGAGGTGACCTTTGAAGAGAGCCGAGCGCACCTGGGAGTGGAAACGCAACGGCAATGGTCAGACCTGGCAATTGAGCGCAGTACACCCTGCCTACTGGGCATGTTCAGCCTGGTTGCGCTATTTGGAAAGGCCCTGCACCCAGACGGCAAAGTGCCGGTACAGCGCACGGCGTGGTACGCCAAGAGGGAGGCTACCTTCTCTGATGTGTTAGCCGCCGTCAGGCGTCATTTGTGGGGCAACTTCACTTTTCAGACATCCCCAACAGACCCTGATGTCTGTTTAGTCCCACGCTCACACGTGGACAGGCTCGCTTACGCGGTCTGCTATTGAATTGGTAATGTACAAAGTCGAGCTTAGAGCCTTATAATCTTAGCAGCAGCCATGCTACCTCTCACAATGCAAGGAGCCTGATATGGTCGATTTGACCGATTTCAAGTTCGAACCTGACCTGGCACACGCATTCACCCTTCCGGCCCGCTGGTATATCTCCCCGGAGTTCCTGAGCCTTGAAAAGGACAAGATATTCAACCGATCATGGCAGGCGGTAGGCCGTATTGACGAAGTGGTCCGCATAGGTGACTTCTTTACCTGCGAGGTACTGGGTGAACCCCTGGTTGTCACGCGCGGCACTGATGGCATATTGCGTGCCTTCTACAACGTATGCCGCCATAGAGCGGGTAATGTTGCAGCCGGAAAAGGCAACCGCAAATCGCTCCAATGCCGCTATCACGGCTGGACTTATGCACTGGATGGCCGCCTGATGACCACCCCGGAGTTTGAGGGGGTGCAGGATTTCGACAAGAGTTGCTACGGACTACACCCTGTGCAAGTAGATACATGGGGGCCATTCGTTTTCGTCAACCTGGACCCCGATGCGGCACCCCTTACTGCCACCCTGGGTGTAATCCTGGACGAGACGGCCCATATCCCACTGGCCGAAATGCGCCCAGTGGAGAGGCGTGACTACATCATCGACTGCAACTGGAAGGTCTACATCGACAATTATCTGGAAGGCTACCACCTTCCCATTGCCCACCCTGGCCTTTACCGCGAGCTAGACTACGAAAACTACAAGGTGGAGACGCACAGATACCACTCGCGCCAGTTAGCCCCACTTCGCCCTGTCACAGGCAGCAGCGCGGGACGCCGCTACGCTGAGGTACGAGCCGACGACGAGGTACTTTACTACTGGATCTTCCCCAACTTCATGGTCAATATCTACCCTGACAACATGTCGTCCAACATCATCCTCCCCCTCGGCCACGAGAAGACCCTCACTATCTTCGAGTGGTATTTCCATGAGCAGGGCGGAGGCGAGGCCTGGGAAGGCGTGCAGCAGGCAGTAGCCTTCAGCGACGAGATTCAGCAGGAAGATATCGTCATCTGCGAGAATGTGCAGCGTGGGCTGGCATCACGCGTCTACGACCAGGGGCGGTTCTCCATCAAGCGAGAAAACGGCGTGCATCACTTCCACTCCCTGGTGCATGAGTACCTGACAAGTTAGAACTGCTTCGCACCTGACCGAACGTGGCTGGCGGCAGGTGGGAATGGTCCTTGAGCATTCTTAGCGCGCATGCCAGAATATAACCCTGCCATGGGGCTTGCCGAGCAAAAGTGTAGTCCGGTTGCCACATGGGTCGATCTATGCTACAATCCCATAGGCCACAGCGCGGTGTCGAAAGCTCTACTTTTCCACAAACAAGCCAGATGGGCGGCTGGCATGAGCACGACCCACAGGAGGAAAACCCCATTTCGTGGTCTTTTTGCCTTTAGGGCCGCGAGGGGTTTCGTCCTTTAACTTCATGAGGGAGCCGATAGACTGACCACGTTACCTGATTTTCAAGAAAGCTCCTGCACTACCGTTGCTGTAAGGAAGGAGGGATCTAGCATGCAGATTCCGATGTCCTCTCCTGACATCGGTGACGCGGAGATCGCCGCAGTCAACGCCGTTCTACGTACGCCTCATCTGAGCATTGGCCCGCAGATATTGCAGTTTGAAGAAGCTGTGGCCCGGCGCGTTGGGGCCGTACATGCGATTGGTGTCAACTCCGGCACAAGTGGACTTCATCTCTGCGTCATAGCCGCCGGCATACAATCCGGTGATTTTGTAATTACAACTCCTTTTTCTTTCGTCGCATCAGCGAACGCCATACTCTATGAGCGCGCGGTGCCGATCTTTGTAGATGTGGACCCTTTATCCGGCAACATCTCACCGGATGAAGTGGCCGCCGCCGCCGACGCATTGTTGAATGGAGGAAAGACCGCCGAGCAGTTCTTGCCCCGTGCTCTGCGCGGTAAGCGGACCACCGAGGGCGGACAGTTGCGGGCACTCCTGCCTATCCACGCCTTTGGGCAACCGTCGGATATGGACTCGATCCTTGCCACCGCACGACAACACAATCTTATCGTGATCGAGGACGCGTGCGAAGCTATCGGAGCCGAATATCGCGGCAAGCCCGCGGGCACACTGGGCGATGGAGGCGTGTTCGCGTTCTACCCCAATAAGCAGATGACAACCGGCGAAGGGGGCGTAATTGTCACGAACCGGGAGGACTGGGCCCAGCTATGTCTGAGCCTTCGCAACCAGGGGCGCGATGTGTTCGATGCCTGGCTCAACCACACTCGCCTCGGCTACAACTACAGGTTGGACGAAATGAGCGCTGCCCTTGGTGTGGCGCAGTTGGGCCGCCTGGAGGAGTTGCTGGCGAATCGTGACCGAGTGGCCGGTTGGTATAACGAGCGCCTGGCAGACCTGGACGGAGTGGAAACTCCCATCATAGTGCCAACCACCACGCGGATGAGTTGGTTCGTGTATACAGTTCGTATCACCCATCCATTGGGGCGGGACGCTGTGATGAAGCGCCTTCTTGAGGCAGGCATTCCCAGCCGTCCATATTTCACACCGATACACTTACAGCCCTTCTATCGAGACAGATTTGGTTATGAGCGCGGCGATTTCCCGGTCACCGAATATCTAGGCGATGTGACGCTGGCGCTCCCCTTCTCAGGTGTTATGGCTGAGGAACAGGTGACTTACGTTTGTGATACGCTCAGGCGTCTGCTTAGGCCCGGTGGGATGCAGGCCCGGCACACGGCTACGGCAGAGGTGGGGGCCTGATGGAAGGACTGGGTTTGTTCATGTCGAAGCTGCGCAATCGCCACTTCCTAGTGATTGACATCCTATCGTTCCTGATAACCCCGCTACTGGCGCTGATACTGCGTATGGACGGTAACGTGCCCTTCGACCGGTACAGCGGCTCATTGATCGTAGCCACGATCGTGTTCCTCCTAGTTAAGCTGGTGGTGTTCTACAGAGGTGGCCTGTATAGCCGCTTCTGGCGCTATGCTGGACTGGATGATCTGGCCCACCTGGCCTTTCTAGGCGTGGTGGCTCTCCTTTTCCAGACGGCGCTCTTCTTACTGGTGTTGCAACCCAACGGCTGGATCGGGCGTGATTTCCCGCGCTCCATGCCTATTGTCGAAGGATTGCTGGCACTATTGGTGGCAGGCGCGTTTCGCTACAGCGTACCTTTCACCGCTCGCCTCGGCCAGCAGCGCAGCAGTAATCCCGATGCGCGACTTGTACTGATCGCCGGGGCAGGCTCGGCAGGCGTGATGATGGTCCAGGAGATGCAACGCAACCCCGACCTCGGCATGTGGCCTGTGGGCTTCGTTGACGATGCAGCCGATAAGCAAAAAATGCGCATAAGGGGTGTACCTGTGCTTGGGCGCTGTGCGGATATAGCCCGTGTGGTTGAACAGACCGGCGCTCAACAGGTGGTGATCGCTATGCCGACCGCCCCAGGCAAGATCATCCGGGACATAGTTCACCTTTGCGAACAGGCAGACATCCAGACCAAGACGATGCCCGGCATGTACGAATTACTGGGAGGCCGGGTCAGTATCAAACAGTTGCGCGATGTGGAGATCGAGGACCTGTTGCGCCGCGAGCCTATACAGACCGATATCGCGGCGGTTGCCGAGTTGTTGAGAGGCAAGAGGGTGCTCGTAACAGGCGGCGGAGGCTCCATAGGAGGCGAGCTTTGCCGCCAGATGCTCCGGTTTGACCCGGAGTCGCTGGTAATTCTGGGGCATGGGGAGAACTCCGTTTTCCACATCCACCAGGAGTTACTGCGACTACAGGAGCAGTCTCAAGCCACCGGTGCAGGAGGCATGAGCACCGAGATTCATACCGTAATCGCCGATATCCGCTTCCAGGACCGCATCTTAAGAGTCTTCGAAGAATATCAGCCACAGGTTGTATTCCATGCGGCGGCTCACAAACATGTGCACCTTATGGAATTGAACCCTTCTGAAGCGGTTACTAACAACGTGCTGGGAACTCGCACTCTGCTGGAGGCATCACAGACAGTTGGGGTCGAGCGTTTCGTGATGATCTCCACCGACAAAGCAGTCAACCCCATCGGCATCATGGGCGCGAGCAAGCGAGTGGCCGAGAAACTGGTGCATCAGGCCGCCATGCAAAATGGACGGGCCTATGTGGCGGTACGCTTCGGAAATGTGTTGGGCAGCCGAGGCAGCGTGGTCGAGATATTTAAGGATCAAATCGCCGCCGGGGGCCCCGTCACGATCACACACCCACAGATGATGCGCTATTTCATGACCATCCCGGAGGCGGTGCAATTGGTATTGCAAGCGGCAACGCTTGGCCGTGGGGGCGAGGTCTTTATGCTCGATATGGGCGAACCGGTGAGGATCGTTGATCTTGCACAGGACCTGATCGAGTTGTCAGGGCTTACAGTTGGTCACGATATTGACATTGTCTTCACCGGCGTTCGACCCGGCGAGAAGCTATCTGAAGAACTCTATCTCGCGGGCGAGGAATATGAGGCTACGGAGCACGAAAAGATCCGCATTGTAAGGCAGACCGCAGACGTTATGCCGCAACGACTGGAGAGAGCAGTCACTACCCTCGTTGCGGCGGCACATGCAGACAACCGGCGCAGGATCATGGCCGGGCTCCGGCTACTTGTGCCGGAATTTCAACAGACAGCACACGGCGCAGAAGCACAAACCCACCTGCTAGACGGGTTGGACCTGAGCATGCCCGTACCGTATACACCCGACGAAAGCGTGCATTTGAGCCACACCGCTGAGCCGCCGGGACCCACAGATGCCCCCCCTTAATCGCCTGCTCTGGTGGCTGGTGCCTATCGTCGCATTGGGCCTGGTGCTACTGACCAGCTACCAGGCGATCACCTCGCGACGATATGACAGGGCAAATGGAATAACAGGCGAGCTACTTGCGGGAAGCAGCATAGGCCAAACCTTTATAGCACGCTATGCCAATTTATCAGGCGTAGAATTGCACCTCGGCACGTACGACCCGAATCCCGCGCCTGCTAAGGCTTCTCTCGTATTGCATTTGAGGGCGGAAGCAGGAAACGGCCCGGACCTGGCGACCGCCCAGATGCCCGCAGGTGCTCCACTCGCCCACGACCCCTGGTATCTCTTTTCGTTCCAGCCCATCGCCGACAGCCAGGACCGCTCATTCTATATTGAAGTGGAGTCGCCCGATGGAGCGCCGAGCAAGGCGCTGACCGTATACTGGTGGCAACCCAGCCCCGACGGCGATGCCTACCCAGACGGCACGGCCTACTTGGACGGCCAACCCCAACCGGGTGACCTGACATTCGGCCTTCACTACGAACCATCACCTCTGGCCGCTATGGCTCAGGTTGGGCGCGCTCTATCGACCAATATGCCTGTTGCGATGATGCCTCTCTTGTTTGGGGGAGCAGCCATAGGCGTGTGGGCGCTCATATACTTACCCATTAGGCTCCGCGACCCCGATCGGCGGCAACGCTGGCTAAAGCGCTGGTCTTTGCCGTTCGTGCTTGGCGCCGCCTTCATCAATGGGCTGATTTACCTGTTGGTGGTGCCACCCTGGCAAGGGCCGGATGAGCACACACATTTCGCCTACGCTGCCCTGCTTGATCGATATGACCTCGATTCGAGCAAGGCACAGGCGCTCTATTTGCAAGAGCAGGCAAGCGATGACCGGCTAGCAGGTGTCGTGAGGGATGCCATGGCTCGCCACGACTTTACGCGCCTGCTGCTTGGCAGTGCTGCGCCCGGCACGCCACCCGACGCACGTGCCACCCTGTTTTACTCTGTGCGCCAGCCGCCACTATATTACTGGCTGGGAGCGTTGGCGCTACGCTCCGGCCGCTGGCTGGGTATCTCTGCCGATCCTTATAGCGACCCTGATACGGCGCTCCTTGTGCTACGGTTCGTGTCGCTGGTGCTTGGCCTGGTGGTCGTTGCGCTGGCGTGGGTGGCCGCGCGACTGATCTCTGCGGAGGGCTATAGCTGGCTGCGCTTGCTGCTACCCTTGACCATCGCGTTGCTGCCAATGCTCACCTTCGATTCGACAATCGCGAATAATGACGTGCTTGCTGAGGTCGCCGTGTCGGCGTTGTTTGTGACATTGGCCGCGCTCTTGCGATGGCCCACCGGGCGGCGAGGATTAGCGCTGGCTGCGCTTGCAGTGTTGCTGGCGCTGCTGGGCGTTTTCACGAAGTCGACTGCGACGGCGGCGGCGCTTCCGCTGCTGGCGACCGGCCTGGTTGTGTGGGTCGGAATGCTGGTGACGAAGGCGCTTGAGCGGCGGACCGAACGTAAAGGCGTGGCAGGCAACCGGATGTTCGTACCGGGCATCCTGGGTGGGCTGAGCCTGCTGCTGGTGGTTGGTGCACTGCTCTTAGCCTATGAGCCTCAGGAGAGGGCAGCGGGTTGGGTACTCAGCAGGGTTCCGCTCTGGCGAATGCCGCGTGTTGAGACGCCGACGGCACACGATGGGCATTATGTGCTGGAACTTGGGGCGCAAGGCCAGCAGGCGGTGATGGCGTTCCAGGTAGTGGTGCTGCCCACCTACCACCCGGCTATGACGATGACTGTATCTGGGTGGGTGAGGGCGGTGCCTGCCGCAGGCCCACCCCTGGTCGCAGCGCCAACCGCCGCGCTGAAGATAGAGGAGGGCGGCTTCTTGATGGGGCGATCCGACGTGTTCCTCGACCAGTCGGGGGAATGGCAACGGATCAGCGCCATGGCCCACCTGATCGAAGGCACCCAACAGATAGTACTGAGGATCACAGCCGAAGACGAGCGGGCGCAATTCGACGATTTCAGTATGCAGCTTGATGATGGGCCGGTGGCGTGGCACGACCCGGTCTTCCGTACTACTCTGCTCAACCCGTCCGCCGAGTCGGGCACGCTGGGATTGAGGCAGTTCCTTGTTGATCGATTGCCTATAGAGGTCACGACGGCGGCCGAGGTGCTGCCTAACCCGCAAGCGTTCGATGTGCCTGCGCTGTGGCTCCAGTACGGCAGAGAGCAGTATGATACTTTCTGGGGCAGCTTCGGGTGGGAGTCGATTCCTCTGTCCGATATCGGGTATACGTTGCTGGGTATCATCATCGTAGTTTCGATAGCGGGTCTGGTGGTGCGGGCTGTGCGCCGGTGGGGGCAATGGACCTCACTTTACTGGCTTGGGTTCTCGGCAATACTCGCATTGGTCATTTCCATGGTGGCAGTGTTCGCCTGGCAGACAGCGCGACTGGCTACGCAAGGGGTGATAGGTGGGTTGTATGGGCGCTATTTGTTTGTGCTGATTATTCCCATTGTCTGGCTCCTGATTGCCGGGTTGGGCGGGATCGTATCGCTCTTCCGCCGCTCGCAGCCTGAGCAGAGGGATATGGAGGCAGCAGCCGGGCTTCCCTGGGCCGTGTGGGCGTGGAATATCGGATTGGTGGTGTTCGCAGTCTATTGTTTGCTAACGCTGATCATACCTTACTATTACGCTTAGGAGGCACGCGGAAACAAAGCAGGCAAAGTGAGAGAAATGTGATAAACTGAGCGAATGAAAGATTTCTCTCAGCAAGATCAATACAAAGTGATGCATGGAGTGCTCAATGAGCGACAGTGGCGGCTGTATGTGGCGAGCCAGGCCAAGCGGTTAGGCAGGGGAGGCATAAGCCGAGTGGCACGCGAGGCCGGGGTCACTCGTGAGACTATCTACAAGGGGATGCTAGAATTGGAGGCAGGAGAGGTCTATCAACCGGGAGGTAGGATACGCAGGTATGGTGGTGGGCGCAAGCAGGTCACAGCCATAGATGAGACGTTGCTCCCCGATTTGGAAAGCCTCCTTGAGCCCAAGGGTGACCCGATGAGCTTGCTCAAATGGACCACCAAGAGTGTGGCCCATCTCAAAGAGGCTCTAGAGGGGATGGGGCATGTGCATGGGGTGGCCGAGACTACAATCCGTCGGATTTTACACGACCTTGGCTACTCGCTACGAGCTAATAAGAAGAACATCGAAGGAGTATCCCACCCCGACCGAGACGCCCAATTTGCCCACATCTTGGGCAAGTGCCACTCGTTTGAGGAGGCGAGCAACCCGATAATATCGGTGGACTGCAAGAAGAAGGAGTTGATAGGGCTTTTCAAGAACAACGGGGAGGAGTTGGTGGCCAAAGGGGAAGATACTCAGGTGTCGGTGTACGACTTTGCCTCCCTCTCCGATGGCAAAGCCATCCCTTATAGGGTGTACGACCTGGTACACAATAGGGGATTTGTGAATGTGGGCATCGACCATGACACAGCTGAATTTGCGGTGGAGAGTATCCGCAGATGGTGGAAGGAGTGGGGCCAGCGGCTGTATCGGGGCAAGAAGGCATTGTTGATCACGGCAGGTGGAGGTGGTTCCAACGGGGCCAGAAATCGGTTGTGGAAGAAGCAACTGCAAGCACTGGCTAATGAAGAACAACTGTCCATCTCGGTGGTGCATTATCCACCAGCTACCAGCAAATGGAACAAGATAGAGCACCGGTTGTTCTCCTACATCTCGATCAATTGGAGAGCCACCCCACTCACCTCGCTGGAGGTGGTGTTGGAACTGATATCACATACAACGACCGAGGAGGGGATAGAGGTGGTAGCGCTGAAGGACAGTCAATTGTATCCTACAGGGCGGAAAGTGAGTGATGAAGAAGTGGAGGGCCTAAATCTGGTGCGAGAGGGGTTTCATGGCGAATGGAACTACACCATTTCCCCACAACATTCACCCTCTTCTGACCAGCTTATTTAGGAGGGCCTCCTTAAATTCAGGAACAATGTAGACCTAAGTCGATCCCGTGATCCGTTTTTGGGGTATCAAAAGGAAGGTGCCTGGTTCTCCCCTCATATAGCAAATGACATTGGTGGGACAAAACGGGACACGTTTTGGGGTGTACTTTGGTACAGTTTTTAGCGCTGCCAGCGGGCCGGGACACCTATGGCGGTGACGCCACCCGGTACATCGCGAACGACTACCGCGCCCGCACCGACTACCGCCCAATCGCCTATGGATTTGCCTGGAGCGACGCTGCCGCCAATGCCAACCAGGACCCCTTCGCCGACGCGCACATCGCCTGAAAGGTGAGCGCCCGGCGCGATATGGGCGTAGTCGTCTACGATACAGTCGTGGTCGACGGTGGCCCCGGTGTTCACTATTACGTGGTCACCCACCGCGGCATCGGGGTTGATTACGGCCCCGGCGGCGATCACCACGTCTTGCCCCAGGCGCACTGAACGGGCTACGATAGCGCGGGGGTGGACCGCCTGCATCCACAAAGGAGAAGCTTGAGCACCCAAGCGCTCGACTACACGGCGACGTGTTTTGTTGTCGCCTACGCCCATAACCAGGCCATCGGGGGTATAGGAAGCGTAGGTGTCTATAGCGCCCAGCACCGGCAAATCGAGGCGTATCTGGCCCCAGAATGTGGGGTCGTCGTCCAGGAAGCCAATGACGAGGAGACCCTGAGACATAAGGATGTCGGCCACTACTTTGCCGTGACCGCCCGCACCAAGCACCAGTATGCCGTGTTGGAGGGTGTGGGTCATGAGTTGGCCTCCGGCGGGGGCGTGCTGCCCATGAACTCGGACATGGTGGCGTGACCGTCCTGGCTGATCAACTCGCGGCGGATTACTTTGCCGAGAGTTTGAACGAGGATCCGGAGATCAAGGCCGAGCGATTGGTGGTCTACGTACCAGCAATCGAGAGCGAACTTTTGCTCCCAGGTGAGGGCGTTGCGGCCGTTGATCTGCGCCCAGCCAGTGATACCTGGGCGAAGATCGTGGCGCCGCATCTGTTCAGGGGTGTAGCGTTCGAGATATTGCATAAGGAGGGGGCGCGGGCCAACCAGGCTCATATCGCCTTTGAGGACGTTGAGCAGTTCAGGCAATTCATCAAGGCTGCCGGCGCGAAGGAAGCGGCCAAATGGAGTAAGACGCTCACTATCCGGGAAGAGATGGCCTTCGGCATCGCGCTTATCGGTCATGGTGCGGAACTTTAGGAGGGTGAAAGGGCGACCATGGAGGCCGGGCCTGCGCTGGCGAAAGAGGACGGGCGAACCGAGACGCTGACGGACCAGAAGCGCCAGGATCAAAAGCAGGGGCGAGAGAAGGATCAGCGCGGGGAACGTGATCACCAGATCAAGCAAACGTTTGCCGAAGGCGTTATACATTACTCGGCTACCTCATGCCTCCACCGGGACGGCGGTTGGTATTTCATTCGGCTGAGGAACGGGGAGGCCCTTTTTGCTGAGCAGGCGAGCGTACTCGCTTATTATGCAGCGGATCACTTTGCTCTCGTCGAAGCGCTCTTCGGCAACTTTGCGCCCTTCCTGTCCCATTCGCTGTGCCTTGTCAGGGTCGGTGAGGATTTCGAGGATTGCAGATTCGATGGCGGGCACATCACCGAGAGGCACAAGGAGGCCGCTGCGACCGTTGTCGACGGCCTCGCGGTTGCCGCGCACATCAGTTACGACGGAGGGAACGCCCATCGCGGCGGCTTCCATCACTACCTGGGGCATACCCTCGAAGAGGGAGGGGAGCACAAGCACATCCATGCTCTTGAGTAGGATGGGCAGTTCGTGGTTGGGACGCTGGCCGACGAAGACGCAGCGGTCGGCAAGGCCATAGTCGGCGGCCACCTCAGGCTCGACAGCATCGGGCTTGCCGTGGTCGGCCTCGCCCACGATCAGGAAGCGCACATCGGGCAGTTTAGCGGCCAGAATCTTACCCGCCGCCAGAAAGTCGAGGAAACCCTTACGCTTGGCCGCCAGACGGCCCACGAAGCCCACCACGGGCGCATCGGGGGCTATGCCAAGGTCGGCACGGCGGCGGGCTACATCCTCGACTGAGAAGCGTGTGGGATTGAAAACGCTTATGTCGATGCCGTTGCCCAGGTGCTTGATCTTGGAGGGTGGGCAGATGCCTTCACGGATGGCGGTGGCGATGTCCTCGGTGTTCTGGGAGAGGAGGAGGTCGGAGCAGCGGGCGGCGATCTTCTCGGTGGTGATGTAGAAGCGGCGGCCGCGCTTGCCCATGTTATCGTGGAAGTAGAAACCGAGGACAGTGGTGACTACAACGGGCACGCGCGCCATGCGAGCGGCGAGCTGGCCGAGGAGGACAGCCTTGGGGGTGTGGGTATGGACGATGGTGGGACGCTCGCGGCGCATGAAGCGGAAGAGGAGCCAGAGCGAGCGAAGATCGGCGAGGGGGGAGAGGTTGCGGCTCATTGGCACCGGGACGAAGCGGATGCCACCCTCGCGGATGAAAGGTACGTCAGGGCCGGGGCTTGAGGCGGCAACCACCTCATAGCCTGAGTTTTGGACGGCGTGCATCTGGTCCATGAGGAGATAGCGCAACGAAAGGTCTACGGTTGTGAGATAGGCAACTTTAGTCATGTCGGTTGAGGTTCTTCCAGACCGCCTGCCATTGGGCTTCTTCGGCGGGCGTGGTGGTGCGCGCCCTTTGTCGCAGGAGGCGGTAGCGGAGGCCAGTGGCAACGGCGGCAACGTCTACAGAAGCCCTGAGAGCCTGGGCCGCGAGGCTGCGGACGGCGAGGAGCCATTGGCCGTGGCGGCGAAAGTAGGCGAAGTAGCGCGTGGCGATGTTGCGCCGGCTTGTGATGAGTTTCTTGAGGTTGATCTGTTCCTCCCGGTAGCCCAGAAGGATTTCAGGCACGTTGGCGAACCTGCTTTTGCTATGAGCGCGTAACAGCAAGTCCTGGTCCTGGGAATATCCCATTGTCTGGTCATATTTGTTGGCGCGAAACCACTCGGCGCTTGCCATGAAGGTGGGGTGGACGATCAGGAAGCCGGAGTGTGGGTGGGAAGTGATGGCCTCGTGCTGTTCGGGGCCCGCGCGCTTGCCGAGGGGATTGCCGTCACGGTCGAATACGAGCACCCAGGAGCCGACGAGGTCTATACCGGGGTGCGATTGGAGGTAGGCAAGCTGGCGCTCAAGGCGCTGAGGGTATGCTACATCGTCACCATCCATGCGGGCGATGTAGGAGCCGCAGGCAGCTTCGATGGCCTCGTTGAGGCGATGTGCTAGGCCGAGGGAGCGCCCATCGGAGATGATCTTGATGCGTAGATCGTGGTAGGAGCGGGCGATCTCGAGGGTCCTATCCGTGGAGCCGTCATCGATCAGGAGTAGCTCCCAATTAAGGTAGGTCTGGTCGAGGATTGAGCGGATGGCCAGGTCGAGCGTGCGCTGGTTGTTGCGGACGGGCATGGCGATGGTGATTAGTGGAGAGTCAGGGGCAGGGTTCGCCACGGGGATGGGGAGGGTGTGCGTGAGAGGTTTCATTCGCCCTGGTGGGAGGCGGGGCCAATCGAGCGCGTAGCTGTGCCGCCAAGCGAGGGTTGCGTGGGATTCGCGCCAGATACCTGGGGTTGTGAGATAGCGGGCACAGACCCGCGCAACAGGTCAAGAATAGCGCCTTTGCGAACGAACACATAGTGGAGGCCCATGCCCACAAGCGCCATCATCCCGAAGGTCAGCAAAATGGCTGGAAGGTTGTAGCCACAGAGCCAGAGGGCCGCAAGTCTGCTGGGGACCGCCAGGGTGGGCACGCGCAATTGCCAGCGATCGAGGATGCCCATCGCCAAACCGTAGACGATGAGGCCGGGCACTACGAGGAGGATACCGGCGTTGAGCATCAATTCCTCGATCATGCCAATGCCCAGGCCCCAATAGGTTTCTTCCGGCTCGGTGCCCGCCACGTAAGCGGTGTAGTAGTGGGCCGTTGAGACGCCTTTGAAGGGGACGATGGAGCGGGGGACGAAGAAGAGCGCGCTATAGACGTAACCCGACATAGGATAGGGCACTATTCGAGTGCCCCACGGCTCGGACTGCTCAAGGACAGTACGCAGAACGGGGGCGCGTGCCAGGTCGTTGGAGAGAGTTTCGGTGAGCAGTTCGGGGGTGCCGATGTCGGACTGAGCGTAGGCGAACTTGAAGAAGGAGAGGAGGATAGCCGCCGATACTACAAGGATAGCCAGGGCAGCAGCCAGGCGGGTGACAGTCATCTTGAAGCGGAAAAGGGCAAGCACGAGGAAGGGTAGGAGGATGGTGGTGCGCTGGCCGATCACTATTGTAGAGAGGACGGTGGCGACGGCAAGCGCCAGGCAAAGTATAGTGCCCTTCCAGGTGCGAGAGTCGCGCTGGATAACGTAGAACGCCAGGAAATGCAAAGGGAAGTAGAGGATGATTATGAACGGGCCCCAACTGCTTGTGACGTTCAGACGGGTGAGCCACACTGGATTGCCACCAAGGGTTTCAAGGAGGCCGTAGAGGGAGAGGGGGACGGCTATGAGGGCGAGGAGCCAGTAGAACAGGCGGCGTCTTTCGGGCGCAATGGCGGTGATAGGCTCGGCGGGGAGGCGACGGCCCTCGCGATTGGTGAGCCAGGAGCCTAGATGTACAAGCCAGGGGCCGAGAGCGATAAAGAGGACTGAGAGCATAAATATAGAGTCGCGGGCACCCAGGAGGGGCAAGAACCAATCGCTTGTGTAGGGGATGCCGATCACCTCCATGAGAATGCCGATATCGTAGTAGAGGATGAAGGAGAGCACGGCAAAATCGGAGGTGGCTGGCCTCCTGTCGCTGAGCATGCTGGTCACGAAAGGTATCAAGGCCAGCCCATGCGATATGAAGATAATGGCTATGTCAATGATACGCATCGCTTGTTCGGGCACGCGTCCGGGCCAGGGGGAGGTCACGTGAGGAGGATGCCCAGGCGCGAGCATAGAAATCGGTCAATTCGTGCACACTGCTTTCGATGGCGAAGGGGCTGGAAGCAACACGCTCCAGGGCCTCGCGCCGGGTGGGAAGTGAGGGTTGGGTGGCGACTGATAGCACGGTTTCGGCCCAGGCGGAGGCGGGATCTTGAAGAGACATAGTATCGACCAGTGAGGGGACAACAATGGCCTCTTGAGGAACCGTGTCGGATGCCACACAGGGCAAGCCTGCTGCCTGGGCCTCTACAAGGCTCAGGCCGAGACCTTCATCTATGGAAGGGAAGAGGAAGAGGTCCATCGCCCCTACGAGCAAACGCGGAATGTCGGGGCGCGAATGGGCGAATATTATCCTGTCCGAGATGCCGTACTGTGCAGCCAACTGCTCGATCTGGGGAAGGAGAGGGCCTTCCCCGACGAGAAGGAAGCGTGCTCTCGGTTCGCGTCGGGAGAGTTCCGAGGCGATTTGCAACAGGAATTTGTGGTTCTTCTGCTCCGTGAACCTGCCTACATGGCCGATAACAAGGTCGGTGGGACCAAGACCTAGCTCGGCACGTACAGTTGCTGCGTCACCGGTTGAACGGAAGGGTTCGATATCGATGCCGCAGTAGAGAACGCGCCAGCGGGGGTCGGCCTGCCAGTTGGGGCCGAAGAGGGCGCTGGCGGCAGGGCGGCTGGCCGCAAGGCCTGCGGTTGCGTAGCGGGCCACCCAACGTTCGGTCAGGGAGAGATAGAGGCGGCGTGGGAGCGACCCGCTCCCTGTGTGGGTGCGAGTGTTGAGGCTGTGGCTATGGGCGAGCCTCACGGGTACGCCCGACCGGCTAGCCAGGCGGAGAATGTAGCCGCTGAAGTGGTGTACGTGGCTGTGGATGATATCGTAGGGGCCGGACTCGGCCAGGATGCGAAGAAAGTTGCGGCGATATAGCCAGGGGCGCGACGCGCCGGGGCACGGCAGGACCTTGGAGCCGAGGGCGCGTACTTCGTCGTCGTAAGCGCCGAGCTGTTCCGAATGGACCAGGAAGTCGATTTGGAAGCGTTCGCGGTCGATATGGCGCAGGACGCGCAGAAGCCAGGTCTCGGTGCCGCCGGGATTGAGGGCGCCGACCACGTGGAGGATACGCAACGGTTTGTCTGTAGATATTTGCGCTTGCATAGCTATCAGGACCCCATTGTACCGCACATCATGCGGCAATGCGCGACCAGATGGTGCAGAAGTTGGCCCCATCAAGAGGGTATTTGTGGTGGAGTTGGTGGGAGAGACGGGACCATTTTGCGGGCAGTTCCTCTTCGTGAAACATGCCCATGAAGGCGTAGGTCTCAAGCCAGCGACGGGACCAAAGCCCGGCAAAGTCGCGTTCGAGCTTTTCGAAATCGAGGCCACGCCCCGAAGCCGCCTCGGTGGCAGAGTGAGCTACGTGGAAGTCTACAAGGCGCTGGATGATCACGGGAGGCGGCTGCTGGGAAAAGAGGCCCTGGCGGTGTGCCTCTCGCGCGGTCTGGAGGGAGGGGTTGCTGCGGCGGCCCAGGGCTATTCCAAGTCTTGTGATGTAGAGGTCGGGCGCGAAGAAGCGCCGCCAGCGTCGCTCACGCAGATAGGCTTCGTAGGTTGCCAGACATTCGGGATTGGCGTAGAAGCGGCTGGAAGGCTCGTGGCCTGCGATCCAGTAAGCGTCTTGAGTGAGGAGCGGGAGGAGAGAGTTGATGTCGCCTGTGGGGTCGGGCAGGTGGTGGAGGAGGGAATTGGTGGTGAGGAGATTGAACATAGCGCCCTGGATTGACGATCTGAGAACCTCCAGGTCATCGAAGAAAAAGGCGTCCGGGAAAATAGGGGCGATGCGGGTGCGGCATCGCTCAAGCATCTCTGGAGAGGGATCGTAGCAGACAAGGGAGGCTATCCTGTCATGTGGGACGTTTGTCAGGAGTTGCTCGGCCTCGAAGCCTGTGCCGCATCCGAAATCGAGGATGCGCCAGGTATCGGAGGTGGTATGCGACGTGACGAAGGAGACCATTTTCTTCCAGAGAGGCGGTAACTGTGAGGCGATTTCGGGGTGACGGCGGTCGTAGTCATGGGCCTCGAACGCGTGGTAGATTCGGTTTACTTCGAGGACGAGGGTGGTTATATCGGTTTGAGGACCGTATGGGGCAAGGAGGCGAGCGATATATTCTCTGTTGGCCTGGGTGGGGGGTGCGGTTTGTTGTGATAATGGGTTCATATGAGATCAGACTAGCAACAGGGCGTAGGCCAGCACTCCCACTGAGGAAGAAATAGTGGTCGAGATAGCTGCGCCCCACAGGCCGTAGGCCGGAATAAGCGCGTAGCATGAGATGATGGAGGCCAGCACGATGGCGACGAGCGCGATGGGCTGGTAGCCGATCCTGCGCCGGGCAGTGGCCGCGTAGCCCAGGACCGAGGTGATATACCAGAGACCTGCGCCAAGCATCACCCACACGAATACATCAGCGCGTGCTCCATATTCAGGAGAGTAGAGGATCGTGAGCACTTCGCGCCCGGCGATGATGGCGACCAGGACACCGGTTGCGCCTATGATGATGCTCAAGGCCAGGAGTTTGCCGGTGAGCGAACGGAAGGCACGGCTGTCGCTACCGGCGTGGTAAAAAGCCAATCGTGGCGAAGCGGCCTGACCGACCGCGCTGATGACGGTCGTACCCGCGACCATGAGGTAGGTAATGGCGGTGAAGATGCCGAGGTCGGATTCTGTGCGGAAGTATTCGATGAAGTAGCGCGGGATGTTGGTGTTAAGGGAGATAAGGAGCATCGCGACACCCAGCGGCAGCGAGAGCCAGGCCAGCCGAAGGAGGCGGGTTGGGTGCCATGATGCCCGCAGGGCAATGGTATTAGCAGACTCGGGCGATAGAGAGGTGCCGTGTTGCTGCGCCTGTATCGAGTTGCGGAGCACGGATGTTGCCACCCTGATATCGTAGCTGGCGAGTACGATTGCCCAGGCGGTGGCAAGGCCCACCGCGCCCCAGAAGACGCTGCCGGTGATGGCTACACCCAGGCCCAGGGCTACCAGGGAGAGGGTGCCCTTGACCATCATTGAAATGGCGATGCGATCCATACGTTCACGTTGTTGTAGCAGACCGTAAAAGACATCGCTGATAAACTCGAAGGTCTTGGCAAGGCCCACCATGAGGATGATCCCGGCTGTTTCGCCGGTGTACCCGCCCACCAGCACCAGGGCTATGATTACGAGCAAAGCGAGGAGGGACATTACGAGGCGCAGGCCAAGATATTCGTCGAAGGCGTATTGGTGGCGGGCGTCGGTAGCCTGCACCTGGCGCAGTTGGAGATTGGTGAAGAGGAGGATGGGCGCAGTTAGGGCCAGAGCCAGGCCAAACTGACCGACCATGGAGGTTGTGCCGAGTTTGGCGAGCACCACAAGCATAGCCCACTGGCAGCCTGCGTATACGACGTTGCCGGCCAGCGTCCATGCAATGTTGGCTCGCAGGGAGAGACGTATTGCCGGTCGGAGTGAAGTGCTACCTGCCGCCACGTCTTCCTGCGGAGCCGTCAGTAGATCAGCCATACGTGTGCTTGACGCCTAATCGCTTATGCTCACCCGTTGCTATTGGCGGGCGCTACCCTCTCGCTGCTTCTGCGGAAGCGATTCTTGAAGGCGGAGTTGGTGCTGAAATTGGGCCGCCAGAGATGTAGGAGGTAGGCCAGGATAATGCCCAGCACCACTGCCAGCAGGAGACCCTGACCAACCGTTAGCAGTATCAATCGGGTGGTGCTGCGCGAGCTTGCAGCCTCCAGTTCATTGGCGGGCGAGGCAACATCTACGATGCGACTTATCACTTCGTTGACCTGTTGTTCAGCAAGGCGGTTACGCAACAGGTCGTAAGTGCTCTGGCGCAGGTCCCTGGTCTTTTGAAGTTGATCCTTCTGGAAGATAAGTTGCTCGATCTGGCTTTCCAACTCATTGCGCCGCTTGATCTGCTCTACAAGGTCGGCGGGTACATTGCTGATAGTACCGGCGGTAGGGGCAGGCAGAGGTGCCTGTAGCTCGGTATCCAGTTGCTGGACCTGGAGTTGGAGGTCCTCTTGCAGCTTTTGGGCGGCTGCGAGGGCCGCGTCAATCTCGGACAACTGATTCGCTTTGGTGAGAGTTGTGGCAGTATTATTGCCAATGTTGAACTGCAACTGCAAATCAGCACCCGCATTGGCGGCAGCCATTTTGTTTTGCAAGACGATAAGGCTGATCTGATTTCCGTAGAGGACATCGGGCTGATCGGGGCCTTGCTCTATGCGGGTACGTAGCGCCTGGATCTCGGTAGTGGTCTGGGCCAGGCTGTAGACCGAGGTATAGGCGTCGGCGAGTTTATCTTGTGCCGCTGCGCGCTCGGAATTGTAGAGCACAAACTGGGTATTGGTATAGCTTTCGGTAGCAGAAGTGATGAAGCTGTTGGTTTGCGCGAGTTCTTGCTTCAAGCTGTTGAGCTGGCTATCTGCAAGGAACTCTTGCAACTCGTTCTCAGCGGTGGTTAGCTCTTTCTGGGATTCGTCAAGCGCATCGCTCACTCGTGAGGAGGAGACCGCGTAAAGGTGGTTTACTTTGGTGACTGCTTCGGCTCCCCAGTTATTCGCCAGCCAGGTAGCCGCCTTAGGAGTGTCGGCCTGTGCCGAAATATAGATGAGATCACCCTTCACTTCCACCTGGGTCGCCCCGGCGAGGGCCAGGACGTCGGTCGTACCCAACGGCTGTATGTCGGGGTCAGTGCTGGCGCGAGCATCAGCAACAACTGCTTCCGCCACATCAACTGAGGACATTAGAGCTTGCAGGTTGCGTACCTCGCGGTTGGGGTCTATATCGTTGGCCTGAAAATCGGCCTGACCGGTCAACACCAGCCGATCACTGCCATTGCCCTTGAATAAGAGAACGGCCTGAGCTTCATAAGGAAGCAAATGTCCGTATGACAGGGCAGTTATCAAACCTCCCACAACCGCGACCGCCGCCAATAATATGATAAGCAGGCTATGTTTGCTCAGCGGGCGCAGATAGTACCCGATCCCTTGTCCATCTGGCATATTAAAGAGTTGTCCTTCCTCCTGATTCTGTAACCCGCCGGGCGTTTGTACCCCAGCTAGTATACCATATCGTACTGGATCATACGGACGGTGGAGAACACAAGCAATTCAAGGCAAGACCCGAAGACGATGAAATGAGAGATAAGATTTCGGGACTGTCTAAAAGAGCAGAATGGACGGCCTGGCCGTCCATTCTGCTTGCTCTGCTCGCTTAGACACAGCTATGCGGAGAACTGCGCCATACAGGTTTAGTCCTGAGGCTGGCCGGGAGTAACCACAGCAGGAGCGATTACCGGAGCATCGGGTACATCGTACACCGATCCGCCTGTCGTCGGGGCTGGCATCGCTGGCGCCATCCTCTCCGTCTCATGCCCTGTCCTCAATGCGTCTATCCTCCAGTCGAAACTGAAGTTCCCTGTCCCCTTCCCTAGCTCCCTCACCTCAAAGCTCGTGGCCGTCTTGTTGACGACCGCCAGGCCAAGAGTATCAGCCGAGCCGGGGGTAACGAAAACCTGATATGTGGAGTTGAGGTTTACACCGGCGGCGTACACAGGGTCGATGTTGATCACCGCTCGTCCATTCACCAACTGCGCTGTCCCCTGGTCACTGTACACGTTCTGCGTAAACTCCACAGCGTACATCTGCCTCTCTGACCCGTCCGACTGCTTCACCGAGCTGCAGCATGTCCCTGTCACATGCAGGTTGCCTGTCACATACACATGCCCGTATGTGTTGGGGAGACTGCCTGTGATCAGTGCGTAGTAGGAGGAGTTGCGGGTGTAGAAGCGTGCACCCTCGGTGGTGTTGGAGCCCATAACTCCACCAGGGCCGTTGGCCGAGTAGCCGTAGAAGCCCGAGCCTGAGCCTGAGTTGGACCCAAAGAGAGCCACACCTGTGGAGGAGGTGCCATACACACCGTTACCTGAGGAGCTTATGCCATACACCCCATAGTTGGTCCCGTTGCCGTAAACTCCGATATTGCCACTGGTGCCGTACACTCCATAGCTACCTGAGCCACTACCAGTGCCGTATACGCCCTTTCCACCTGTGCTACCGGAGCCATACACTCCTATGTACCCGCCGCTGGTGCCGTATACACCAAGACCTGAGGCGCTAGACCCATAGACACCCCAGCCGCTACCATTCTGAGAGCCCCACACACCGATGCCACTGCCGCTCGTGCCGTTGTTTTGGCCGCGCACACCGGTGCTGGACCCACCTGGGGATGTAGGCGTTACCTCACCATAGATCGCGTATGCGCTGCCTGTTGTGGAAACAGTATTCCCGTAGACAGCGGCATTAGCAGCGCCTGCACCTGTGGTTCCCAGGTGCTGGGCATAGACGCCTCGACCATTGGTAGATTGCGCCCAGAGCGCCGTGCCGTTGGTCGCAGATGACTGGTAAGCACGTAGCGAGACGGAACCGTCTGTGGAGCTGCTGGAGGTAAAGTACCAGGCACCGGCACCGGAGCTGCCATAGGAGCTGGAAAAGTTGGTAATGCCTGTGCCGCTGTTGCTGGTATCGCCCTGGAGGGCATAGGCGTCGGGTGAGTTGGTGACTTGCTGGCCGTTGGCATCGCCGGAGGCAGAGCCGGAGCCTTTGGGGGTGGCCGCGAAGCCTGGGGTAGCCAGGGCTGCGATAGCCAGTACCGAGATAAGGATAGTCAGTAGCCGAATGCGCTTGTGCGAGATACGTGCAAACATGGTCTCTCCTTTCGATTGCGTAGTCCGGCAGCACGAGGAACTTAGCTAGTTTGTCCCCATCAGGATGCTGCCTAACAACTATCTGCAACTCCGGATCTGCTACTACGAGGCGTAACGCGGACTCGACGGCCTGATGCTAGATTAAACCATAAAGTTAGCAATAATGGAAGCCCCTAAACAGGTTACCTTCACCAAATGTGAATTTTATCAGGATGTACATAGCGCCCACCTTCGTTTACCGGAGCGCACAGCCTGATCATCAACCTGGCTAGGATCATAACCCCTTACGGAAGCCCAAGTAGGGACGGGTTTGAAACCCGTCCCTGAGGTAATCCCTGAGCTAAATTGTATGCGTGGGCTATAGAAGGTCTAGCCTAGTTCTGAGGCTGGGTGGGAAAATCAGCAGGAGGGGCAGCCTTGCTGGGGGCAGTCACAGCAGGAGCGATTACCGGAGCATCGGGTACATCGTACACCGATCCGCCTGTCGTCGGGGCTGGCATCGCTGGCGCCATCCTCTCCGTCTCATGCCCTGTCCTCAATGCGTCTATCCTCCAGTCGAAACTGAAGTTCCCTGTCCCCTTCCCTAGCTCCCTCACCTCAAAGCTCGTGGCTGTTTCGTTGCCTACCGCGAGACCGAGGGTATCGAAGGACTTGGGGGTAACAAACACCTGATAACCGGCACTCAGGTTGACGCCTGCAGCGTACACAGGGTCGATGTTGATCACCGCTCGTCCATTCACCAACTGCGCTGTCCCCTGGTCACTGTACACGTTCTGCGTAAACTCCACAGCGTACATCTGCCTCTCTGACCCGTCCGACTGCTTCACCGAGCTGCAGCATGTCCCTGTCACATGCAGGTTGCCTGTCACATACACATGCCCGTATGTGTTGGGGAGACTGCCTGTGATCAGTGCGTAGTAGGAGGAGTTGCGGGTGTAGAAGCGTGCACCCTCGGTGGTGTTGGAGCCCATAACTCCACCAGGGCCGTTGGCCGAGTAGCCGTAGAAGCCCGAGCCTGAGCCTGAGTTGGACCCAAAGAGAGCCACACCTGTGGAGGAGGTGCCATACACACCGTTACCTGAGGAGCTTATGCCATACACCCCATAGTTGGTACCTGTCCCGTACACTCCTATATACCCGCTGGTGCCGTACACTCCGTAGCCTGAGGTGCTTATGCCATATATACCTGCACCAGTGGCTGTACCATACACGCCGACATTGCCGCTGCTGCCGTATACACCAAAGCTGGATGTGCCGGTGGCCGCGCCGTATACACCGTAACCGTTTGTGCCGCCGCCGCCGTATACGCCATAGCTGCCAGAACTGGCACCGTAGACGCCATAGCCGCTGGTGCTGGAACCATAGACCCCAAGGCCTGAAACGCTGGTGCCCAGAACACCCCAGCCGCTACCATTCTGAGAGCCCCACACACCGATGCCACTGCCGCTCGTGCCGTTGTTTTGGCCGCGCACACCGGTGCTGGACCCACCTGGGGATGTAGGCGTTACCTCACCATAGATCGCGTATGCGCTGCCTGTTGTGGAAACAGTATTCCCGTAGACAGCGGCATTAGCAGCGCCTGCACCTGTGGTTCCCAGGTGCTGGGCATAGACGCCTCGACCATTGGTAGATTGCGCCCAGAGCGCCGTGCCGTTGGTCGCAGATGACTGGTAAGCACGTAGCGAGACGGAACCGTCTGTGGAGCTGCTGGAGGTAAAGTACCAGGCACCGGCACCGGAGCTGCCATAGGAGCTGGAAAAGTTGGTAATGCCTGTGCCGCTGTTGCTGGTATCGCCCTGGAGGGCATAGGCGTCGGGTGAGTTGGTGACTTGCTGGCCGTTGGCATCGCCGGAGGCAGAGCCGGAGCCTTTGGGGGTGGCCGCGAAGCCTGGGGTAGCCAGGGCTGCGATAGCCAGTACCGAGATAAGGATAGTCAGTAGCCGAATGCGCTTGTGCGAGATACGTGCAAACATGGGTTCTCTCCTTTTCGTTGCAAGCCGGGAATCTGGCAAATACGAAGACCGTAGCTCGCTAACTCCTCGCCAGGATGATCCTGGAAAACAAAACGTTGAACCCTGACAATCGTCTCAAGTGAGGTAAGCGGAAATAGCTACGGTAAAGTAGATTAAAGCACAAATCAGGGGAGAATGGAAGACCTTTGGTGTACCAGTTTACTACCAACTTTCGTAGGCATGTAGGACGCACGAGTGGGAGAGACTGGAATACCGTTGGCCCAGGCAGAAGGCTACCCTGCAAATGTCATCAGGGTAGGTCAGGAAAAGACACTAAGAGGAGGCTTCCTCGAACAGGATGTCTTGTGCACCCTCCCAAAGGGCAAGTTTGCCGAGGTCGCTGAGGTGTTGATGGCCGTCGATGATGGTAAGGAAGTGGTTGCCCGCGAGTTGCCCCACTTTGCTGGCGAAGCGACAACTGCCGTATGGGAAGAGAATTTCAGTCTCGCTCAGGCCGCCGGGATAAAAGAGGATTTCGCCTTTGGAGGGGTGCGAGGTGTGGTTTTCGTAACCCACTCCCAGGTCGAAGTCGCCAAGAGGTATCCAACAAGCTTCTCCGCTCCAACGAGCGTGGATGATCTTCTGGCGATAAGGAAGGAGCTTCGTGAAGGCGGCGCAAGTAGCAGGAGCGTCGTCAAGCTCCAGGCGAGCGGTGAATAAGTAAGGACCGGCGGCGATCTTGAGCAGTTTCATCAAGCCCTCCTCATTCCGACGACACAAGTAGCTCGCGCAGTTTTGCGAGGCATTTGAGGACGTCGGCGCGGTTCTTGCCGAGCTTCATCCATTCAGGCAGCCTGCTGGCGAGGGTGGCATTCCAGTGTGTCTCTCGGAAGTCGGCGCGCACGAAGTCCTCCATGAACTGGAGGTGGTGCTGGTTGATGGCCCAGAGAAGCTCGCCGGAGCAGTTCGTTTGCAGCCAGAGAGGAAAGCCAAAATACCAGTCGTTGCCGCCCGCGGCCTTAACGCGCTTGCCCTCCCATTCTTTCACGTAACCACAGTATTCGCAGGTGATCCGCCTGGGCGCGAATAGCAGGCGAGTGTACGGATAGGGGTGGGCCAGCCAGTCTGTCATATCGCGAGGCATTATTCGAGCGCATTTGTCGCAGCGCGGGCAGCGCACAAGGAAGAGGTCGCTGAACTCGTAAAGATATCTTCGGTTGCCTTTGAAGTGAGTGCTCATGGTTTTGCTAGTGCCGCCAGTACGCGTTCCGGGGTGATTGGTTGCTGGGAGAGCCACACGCCGGTGGCGTCGTGGATGGCTATGGCGACGGCAGCAGTGAAGGGGACCAGGGGCATTTCGGCCATCCCGCGAGCGCCATAGGGGCCGTCGGGATCGGCATTCTCCAGGATGATGGGGGTTATCTCATCGGGCATATCGAGAGCAGTGGGGAGGAGGTAGGTGCTGAAATAGGGCGTTATCACTTTGCCGTCCTGCATCTGGAAGTCTTCGAGGAGGGCGTAGCCGAGGGCCTGGGCCAGACATCCTTCGACCTGGCCTTCTACTAGCTGCTTGTTGACCGCTTTGCCCACATCGTGAACGCTTATCACCCTGGTGACGCGCACCAGGCCGGTTAGGGTATCAACGTCGACCTCTACGGCCTGGGCCGCATAGCCGTAGGCATAGTTGGGTCTGCCCGCTGTGGTCTCTTTGTCAAGGGGTGTGGTGGAGGGAGGGCGATATTGTACGCGAGCGCGAGCAGGACGCTCGCCCGACTGCCACTTTTCGAGGGCGGCGCGGGCGGCATCGTGCACGGCCCTGCCGCCCATGAAGGTCATGCGCGAAGCGGAGGCGCTCCCGGCGTTGGGAGCCTGGGCGCTGTCGTCGGTGACCATCTCGATCAGAGGAGCCTCACCCGCTCCGCTCTCGTGCTCGAAGGGCAGGCCGAGTGCTTCGGCAGCGATTTGCCGCAAGATCGTGTGCGTGCCCTGGCCAACATCGGCAGCGCCCACCCGCACGGTCGCATGTTCGATGCGGTCTGAGCCGTACAATTCTACCTCGGCGGTGGCCTGCTCAGGGTATCCGAACGAATATCCGATGTTCTTCATGCCGCAAGCGATACCGGTGCCGCGCTTGATGGAGGAGGGGTAAGAGTGCGAGTGGGGCGATGTGGGATCGAAGTAGGAGCGGTCGCGGGCTTCCTGAACGCAGCGTTCGAGCACAGGGAGAGCACTCACACCTGGAGGGAGGGGTTGTTGTGAAGGCTCGATGCTGCCTTCGCGGTAGATATTCTTGCGGCGGAGGTCTATAGGGTCGATGCCGAGGGCATGGGCTAGGCGCGTGACCATACTTTCGGCGGCGAACTGGGCCTGCGGTGCGCCGAACCCTCTAAAGGCACCGGCAGGGAGGTTGTTGGTATAGACAACATAGCCGTCGGCCCAGATGTTTGGTATCTCGTAGCATCCACTGGCCAAAAGGGTGGCTATCTTGAGGACTTCGACGCTTGTGGAAGCATAAGCTCCGCCGTCGGCCAATAGCTCGGCCTGGACTGCCACGATACGGCCATCGCGCATAGCTCCCCACTTACACTTAATCAAGAAGGGGTGGCGCTTATGGTGAGCGGTCATCGATTCCTCGCGGTTCCAGACCACAGCAACGGGCTGCTTCAACTTCCAGGCGGCCAGGGCCAGCAAGTGCTGGATGGAGAGGTCTTCGCGCCCGCCGAATGCCCCACCTATACCAACGTAACGCACGATCACGTCATCGGGAGGGAGTGCCAGCATCTCGGCTATCTGCCTGCGGTCTTCATGGAGCCATTGGCCGGATGTTTCGATGACCAGCTTGCCGGACTTGTCAACGTAGGCAATTCCAGCTTCGGGTTGGAGGTATGCGTGCTCTTGCCATGTGGTAGAGAACTCGCCTTCGAGGACTATGTCGGCCTCGGTGAGAGCACGAGGGGCGTCGCCCTTGCGAACGGGGATGTGTCCAAGAAGGTTGGTGCCGTGAGATTCGTGAACGAGTGGCACACCGGGCAAGAGGGCTGAGCGCGGGTCAGTGACTGCGGGGAGGTCTTCGTAATTGATGCGCACCAGCTTTGCGCCCGCCTCGGCTGCTTCCTCGGTTTCGGCGACCACCAGCGCCACGCGGTCGCCTACATAGCGGACTACGGTCTTGCACAGGGCAGGCTGATCGGCTTCTACCAGGCCATAGGCGTTTTGAGGCACATCGGATGCGGTGAACACCGCCACCACGCCGGGGTGCGCCAGGGCCTCAGAGGTATCAATGTTCAATATGCGGGCGTGAGGCCGGTGGGAGAAGACGAGCTTGAGACGCAACATGTCTTCCCGCACTAAGTCGGCGGGATAGAGCGCCCCGCCCGTGACTTTGCCTAGGGCATCAGGCTTGGGGATAGATGCCCCTATCAGGCTATCCATTTTGACCGCCCCCTGCGTCCAGCATGGCGTCCACTATCTTGCGGTAGCCGGTGCAGCGGCAGATGTTGCCACTTATACCCACCAGCGCTTCGTCGCGGCCCGCATGCGGACGCTCATCGAGCAATTTAGCTCCCGCCATGATCATACCCGGTATGCAGAAGCCACACTGGACGGCTCCGTTATCGATGAAAGCGCGCTGGAGAGGGTGTAGATTGTCGGGCGTGCCGCCCATCTCAGCCAGGCCTTCGATTGTGACTATCTCAGAGTTGTGGGCCTGGGGCGCCGGCACAAGGCACGACATGACGGCAGCGCCATTGAGCCAGACTGTGCAGGCCCCGCATTCACCTTCGGCGCAGCCCTCTTTGCTGCCGGTCAGCCCGGCGTTCTCACGTAGAGCGTCGAGGAGAGATTTGTTGTGCGCACCCTGCAGATCATAGGGCTGGCCGTTGATGGTTGCGTGGATTGTGCCCGAGAAAGGCACGGCATTGGTGAGCGCAAATCCTCGCTTTTGTTCGTGCGAGGTATCAAGCAAGATAGGATTGTCTGGGAAGCCTTCCCGCTCGCGCCCCTGAGATATGCGGGTAAGATTGTCGGAAACCAGGGCAGATAGGGTATTCAGGCGATATTGAGCCGAGCCACGCAGGTCTCCAATTGGCTTCGCGCTGAGGCATGCCAGGGCACCAGCCTCGGTGCATACCTGCGGATCGAGGCGCTTGCCAACGAGGAATCGCTCGGCATCGGGAGCACGCACTATGGTTGGCGCAACACACCCCAGGGCGATTCGCGCGTCGGTTATCGGGCCGTTTATGCCGCCGTCGAACGCGAGCACACACCCCGCGTGGATCACCGAGATGGCCTGGGCGCGGCGCAGACCTAACCTTTGCCAGATGCCACGTTCATTATTGCCGAGCGCTGGGAAACGGATTTCACATACTATCTCGTTGGACTGCAAGACGGTGCGGCGCACACCCAGGTAAAACGCGTCCAGAGGGATGTTGCGCTCACCGTCGAGGCTTGTTAGGGTGAGCTCGGCGGACAGGGATATGAGCGCCGCAATAGTATCGTTGGCAGGCGAGGCCGTCACGAGGTTGCCCGCTACCGTGGCACGAGCGCGTATCTGTGGCGCACCTACTTCGATACAGGCCTGGGCCAGGGGAAGTCCAGCCGCCGCGCACTCAGGCGATGCGAGCACGTCATTGTGGGTTGCAAGCCCACCGATTCGCACAAAACCATCCTGCACACGGGTGTATCTCAACTCGTGCAATCGCGTTATGTCAATTAGAATGTCCGTGGGCTTGATGCCGCGCTGTAGCTCCACCAGCACATCGGTGCCGCCCGACACGATTCGCGCCTGTCCGGCGTGCTGTTGTAGGAGTTGGAGGGTTTCAGCGAGGGTTGTGGGTTGGAAATAGGTGTGCCACATATTTTGGTGACGAGTGACGAGTGATTATTGCGGGTCGCGTGCTGCTAGTTGCATGGTGCTGGTTGGCTATTACTCATTTCTCGGGGTTGATGGCGGCGGTGTTTGTGTCGGAGTGCTGGGGTTGCACCAGGCGACCTATGGGGTGTGAGGTAACTTTGCCTTGCGTGTAGACTATTTTGCCTCGCAGGATTGTGCTGACTATTCGACCCTGCATAGACTTGCCTATATAGGGGCTGTGTGGGTGGCGATAGAGAAGATCTTCGGATTGGAGGGTCCGGCGGTCGCGCAGGTCTACTATGGCGAAGTCTGCATCAGCGCCCGGCTCGATGCGACCCTTGTTTACTATGTCGAACCTGCGTGCGACGTAAGCAGAAGTGGCCTGGGCGATTACATTTAGCGGTAGTTTACGCACAAAATGCCCATCCGTCAACAGCAGTGTCAGGAGCGATTGGCAACCTGAGATGCCGCCCCAAATCTTGAAGAAGTCGCTGCCTGTCTTCATATAGGCAGGGGCGGGCGAGTGGTCGGATGCTACCATTGGGAGGGTGCCATTACGCAGATGATTCCAGAGAGCATCTCGTTCGGCTGCCGAGCGTATAGGGGGCGCGCATTTCGCCACCGCACCAAGTCGCTCTACATCTTCATCTGTAAGGACAAGATAGTGCGGGCAGGTTTCGCATGACACATCGAGGCCGCGCGCCCTGGCCTCGGCTACGAGCGCCACGCCGCGGCCACTGCTGACATGGACGATGTGCAGTTTGCATCCTGTCTCCTTGGCAAGAAAGATAGCCCCGGTGATCGCTTCAAGCTCGGCTGTAACGGGGCGCGAGTTGAGGTAATCACGAGGAGAGGTCCGCTTCTGGGATATGTAGCGTTCCGCGAGATTGTGGGTGATCGCGTCGTTTTCGGCGTGGAGTGCTACTATGAGGCCCAGCCGGGCCAACTCGCGCATGCCCTCGTACAAAGTGAGATCGTCGGAGGCCGGGAAGTCATCAATACCGCTGTTGGACATGAACGCCTTGTATCCCACTACCCCACGCGCGGCGAGTTCTTCCAGATTGGCAAGGTTACCTGGCACTATGCCGCCCCAGAGGCCGAAGTCAACAAGCGAGTTTGCCTGTGCGGCTGCAAGCTTGAGGTCGAAAGCCTCGGCTGTGGTGACGGGTGGGTGGGAGTTGAGAGGCATATCGAAGTAGGTGGTGGTGCCGCCTGCAGCGGCGGCGTTACTGCCTGTGCGAAAGCCTTCCCATTCAGTGCGGCCCGGCTCATTGAAGTGGAGGTGGGCATCGATCACGCCTGGAAATATGTGGAGGCCGGTGGCGTCCATTTCCTCTCTTGTAGCGCCTTCGATCTGAGGGGCAAGGTCGGCGACGCGCCCGTCTTGAACAGCAATGCCAGTCTCCTCTGTGCCCTGAGGAGTGACAAGCGCGCCATTGCGGATTAGGAGGTCGTACATAGGCGGTTGGAGATCAGGTGATGGCCGTTTGATCGGCTGCCAGCAATTCAACAAAGCGGACCAGCACACCAATGGCTACCGCTACGTCTTGCACAGCAACCAGCTCGGCGGGATTGTGGCTTATGCCGCCTTCGCAGCGCACAAAGAGCATCGCGACTTCTGTAATTGCGGACATAGGCACGGCGTCATGCCCCGCTCCGCTCGGCAGAAAACGTGCCGGGAACCCCGCGTCCATGACCGCATGCGCGAATAATTCACGAAGTCTGGGCGAACCGCGCACAGAAGGATTCTCCTGTACTATATACCAGGCCAGGTCAACGCCGCGCCGGGCAGCAATCGCCGAGGCGCGTTCTTTCAGCGTATCGCATGCATCCAGCCGCACGTGGTCTTCGGCGTGCCTTATATCCAAACTTAGCTGCGCCTGACCAGGGATAACATTGCTCGCGCCAGGCTGCACAGCCAACTGCCCAACGGTCGCAACCAGATCCGCCGTGGATTGCGCCAAAGTCTCTACAGCAAGGATGAATTCAGCGGCGGCGCACAGGGCATCATGGCGGGCATGCATGGGCACAGTGCCTGCATGACCCGCTACGCCCAGGAAAGTTACCTCAAAGCGCGATTGCCCTGAAATGGCGGACACTATTCCAACAGGCAAATCTTCAGCCTCGAGGATGGGGCCTTGCTCGATATGCACTTCGCAGTAGCCCAGCAGCGTTGAGGGGTCAAGAGCATCGGTTGGTATGTGGTTAGGGTCGCCACCGAAGTCGTGGATCGCGTCGGCCATTGTGACACCATCGGAGTCGGAGAGATCGAGGTAGGCTGGGTCGAACGTGCCGGAGAGGGCTTTGCTGCCCAGGTATGCGGTGTGATAGCGCAGACCTTCTTCGTCGGCAAAAGCAACCACTTCAACGTTGAACGGGAGGCTGGTGCGCATCTCATGCAAGTGCAGAACGCAGGCAATGGCGACCAGTACGCCCAACGGGCCATCGTACTTACCCGCGTCGCGTACCGTATCAAGGTGCGAACCTAGCAAAAGAGTTTTCGCCGTCCCACTCGTAGCATACAAGCCGATCAGGTTGCCTATGTTGTCGCGGCGAACCGACATACCGGCTGCGCGCATCCATTCGGCGACGAGGCGGTTTGCTTCTCGCATTGGAGGGGTGGCGAAGCGCCTCATGAGAAGCTCAGGCTCTTCGCTGAGCATGCCCAACACATTGGCCCTAACCATTATCGTTCGCGCGGCTCGTAAGTACATTCAGCTGCCCCTGTAGGTGCTATAGGCCCAGGGTGAGACGAGCAGAGGTACGTGATAGTGGCTGTTCGCGTCAGCGATGCCAAAGCGAATGGGCACTCTCTCGAGGAAGGGTGGGTCGGATGCAATGTAGCCCTGGCGAACGAAGTAGTTCGCTACCAGAAAGACCAGCTCGTAAATGCCCGGTTGGACGTCGTCTCCTTCCAGGAGAGGTTCAGCAAGGCGACCATCTTCGCCGGTCATGGCGCCTTTCAGGAGGGTGTGTTTGCTCAGCCCTGAAGGGTCTATCCTCCACAACTCAATCTCCATTTGGGCCGCAGGACCGCCATTGGCAATATCTAGCACATGAGTGGTAAGGCGACCAGGCATGATTCAGTCCTCGCGGTCCAGTGTGAGAGTAATCAAGCCGTAGGGTGGTCGCGGGTCGGTATAGACTTTAGTCTTGCCATCGTCAGCTTCCAGGGCGGTGTCCCACAGCCGGTTCTGAGCTTTGAACGAGACCTGGACGAGTTGTGGGAAGCGCGCAAGCATACGCACACCAATCTCGTGCACAAGATGCTGGATCGACATACTCACGAAACTGTGGAATGTAGCACCAATGAAGTCGCGCACCTGCATTGGAGAAATGTAACCAGAAAGATCGTCCCCCACGATCAATGCGGGATCGGAGTAACGCCAATAAACGTCGAGATAGATGAAGAGTGGGCGATCTTTCCTCTCAAGAAGGCTGGTATGGATGTCGTGCGCAAAGCTGGCGAAGGAGCTTCCCGTTACTTTGATCAATTGAAGGTCGAGGCAGCCGCATTCGTGCCTTGTGATCTTTGTCTCATGCTCCTCTGACCCCCTTTCGAGCCGGAGGGTGGCTACGCCGTAGCTGTTATGTGAGCGGCTGAACAGCACGCCACTCTCAGTCAAAACGCCGCTCTGCCCGTCAAGCGCAATCGCAGGCTCAAAGGGCAACTCGCGCCCACTTACGCGGAGGGACTCCATCTGCGGGTATTCTGCCAGAAATCCGGAGCCGAGAAAGTAGAGAAACCCATCAAGGGTAGCACCACCGTAGTGGAGCGCTTGATAGAGGATGAAGTTCTTCATGGTGTCGGTAGGCACCACGTTTGAGTTGTCGCCTTCCGTGTAGGCTGGCATGAAGTTGTTGCCAAAGACCTCAACTTCAACCTCAACCGCAAAGAGCACATTGGAAGCGCCAGTGAATGCCAACTCAGGGATGGCAGTGATCCGCGACAGCGGAGTACCGTATGTACGATACACACTCACCTGCGCTTTGCCATAACTGATATGTGCAGGCATGGGCCTAGCTCTCCTCAGGCGCTTGATCAATCAGGTCGAGCAATCTCAACCAGGCGATCTTGCCGATTTCCTTGACGGCAATATCGATCTCTTGCAAGCGATTATTGTGCAACCTGTCGGCCATTGCGGCCAGGATACTGTTCATCTTGTTCTCGCGAGCGCAGATTACGAATGGAAAGCCGAAAGTAGCTCGATAACGGCCAGTCAGATCGCGAAAGTGGTTGACCTCAATATCGGTAAGCCGGCTGAGACCTGCGGAAGCTTGCTCGTGTGTCGATTCGGGTGAGAGAGCGCCTGTAATAGCGTCCGTCCCAGCCAGATCGGGATGGGCCCGGATCAAGTCTTCCTTTGCCGCTAAGTCATACCCGTCTACCACAGCACACATGGCCCTGTGGATGTCGCCCAGGCTGCCAAAAGGGTGGGCATGCCATGCCTGGCGGGCGACCTGGGGGGAGTGTTCGAAGACTCCGCCAAGGGTCGAGACAAAATCGGCCTCGGTGAAGCAGTTGATCTGATCGACGGTCAGTTTAGGGTGGGGCATTGTTGCGAGCTATTATAGAGCAGGGGGCAATAAAAAGGTAGAGGAGGCATTTAGCCTCCTCTATCACTATCCTACTAATCCTTTCTTGACCTCAGGCTTACCTTCTGGGAAGGCTTGCGTGAAAATCACTGGGTCTATGCGCTGCCGGTGTATAGAGGACGGAGAGGTAAGCAATCTTGGAGATTTGTGCTCTCGTCGCATCTGCATTCGGTAGGAAGTAAGGCTTGTTCCCTGGCGCTACACACGGTCCTGCTGGCGGTGTCCCACATGGGTACCCCTCGATTACTCCGTGTGAGTACGCTGTCTCTATGTACTGGTAGAATGTCGACCCTACCGCTACGTCCTCGAACGTGTTCGTCGGTGGGTTCTCCAACGTCCAGTTCGATGGGTCTGCAAGCACTGCTGCTCCTACCACTATCTTCGTGATCTGCCCTCTCGTCACATAGCTGGCTGGCCTGTAGTACGGCTTGCTTCCTGCTCCACACGGCTCCCCAGGTCCTCCACACGGATACCCTACTATCAGTCCAAGGTTGTATGCTGTCTCCACGTGTACGTAGAAGGTGTGGCCGATTGGCACGTCCTGGAAGTGTGGTCCTCCTGTGGTGTCGATTGTGAAGTTGAAGGCCAGCACCACTATCTTGGCTAGTTGTCCTCTGGTGGTTGGGTTACCAGGCTTGAAGCATGGTGTGCCTGTATCGCATGGTGGGGAGGTTGAGTAACCGTTGACCACACCATGGCAGTACATCCACTGCACATACTCATAGAACCAATCGGTTGGGTGCACATCTGTGAAGTCGACCGGGCAGGCGGTAGCCGTAGCTGTAGCTGTTGGCACCACTGCCGTATCGGTGGCGGTTGGCGGCACTACTGCTGTGTCAGTCGGTGGCACTACTGCCGTATCGGTAGCTGTGGGTGGCACTACCGGCGTGTCTGTATCGGTTGGAGGTACCACTGGTGTGTCGGTGTCGGTTGGAGGTACCACTGGTGTGTCGGTAGCTGTATCGGTTGGTGGCACTACTGGTGTGTCAGTTGGTGTAGAGGTTGCAGGTTCTGTGGTCGGTGTCTCTGTAGTACACCCTCCTCCTACCGTCCCTGACGCTCTGATCATCCAGTTGCCTGCGAACCCGAAGTCGTCGATTATCCCCAACAGGTCGTTGTTCCCGAGGTTGTCGT
Organism: uncultured Chloroflexia bacterium; assembly: GCA_963797095.1. Classification (GTDB taxonomy): domain Bacteria; phylum Chloroflexota; class Chloroflexia; order QHBQ01; family JADMIH01; genus JADMIH01. The sequence goes on from CAWCNY010000005.1 coordinate 360,560, forward strand.
AGTCAGGGTCTGCGTTGGTTGACATTCCTGCCACCCAACTCCTCACCTGTGAGGCTGTCGTGTCTATCGAGGAGGGGTATGTTACCGGTGTTACTCCTCCACTGTTGTACGTGTCCGAGAACCCTATGTACACGTCCCCAGGTCCGCTTACTGCCACGTTCACTGCGTACTGCGAGAAGGTCACTCCATCCGCTACCGTCACTGTCTCAGGTATCTGCGCCAGCTTGGTGGCATTAGATGGGTCGTTGTTTCCGTCTGTGTCCAGGTACACCAGCAAGTCTATAGCTCGCCCTGTCAGGTCTGCTCCTGCCATTGCCGGTGCTGGGAAGAGCACGCTTATCTGATTGAGGGTCAGTGGGTACTGCCCTGCTGTCGGTGAGTAGCGGTTGATCCAGATGGCCGGGTAGCTGGTCGTCCCATTGTTCAGCCCGATGCTGTTCTCTATCGACCCATCGTCCAACTGGAATGTCACTGGCCCTCCTGCCGCACACGTTGGTGTGGCTGTCGCGCCACCCGGTGTGTTGGTGGGGGTAGCGGTGGCCGGTGTGCCTGTAGCACATGAGCCTGGCATGTAGGTGAACATGGACCCTGCACTCACTGGTTGCCCTGACCCATTGCAGAATGCTTGCAGGAACAACGAACCTGTGTCCTTCTGCACTCCTCCTGTTGCCGAGCTGTTCCCGTTCCCTACCGTCGCGTAGATGACGTCTATCTGTCCTGTCCCTTCATACAGCCTCGCCTCGAAGCTAACCCTCGTCCCACACACTCCTCCTGAGTAGTAGCACCCTCTCCACTCTACGTTGAAGATGCGGTTTGGTGCACTCCCCGAGACCGAGGTGTAGATGCCGTCTCCTGCCGTCGTCAGCAGCAGGTCGTCCCAGTATGCGTGTATCACGTAGTTGTGCGAGGCGTACGGCTCGCATGCATTGGTGAAGGTGGAGGTGGACGACACGAACTGCAGCGTCCCATTGGAGTCCACGTTCACTGATGAGTAGGAGTTACCGTAGAAGGTGAAGGGGAATGGGATGGCTGCCGGATTGACGCAGTCATCGCAGTTGGATCCCGATACCATGGTGGTACCTGGTACTATGGTGGCTCCTGTGGAGGTTGTCAGGGTGTAGTTAGCTACACATGTGGTGGGGGTGGCGGATGGAAGTGGTGTGTTGGTGGGTCCACCAGGTGTGTTGGTTGGTACTGGTGTGCACCCTCCTCCTCCTTGCAATGTCGATACCTGCACCAGGTCGTAGTAGGACACTCCGTCCACTCCTCCCTGGATCATCAGCTTCCCTCCTGCGCTCCCTCCTCCTACTGATGAGGCGGTGGTCACGACCGGGTTGCCGTATGTCCAGCTGTCGGTGGCTATGTCGTAGATCTCTACCGTGTTGGCCAGCGGCACTCCGTTGAAGTAAGAGGTGCCAGGGCCTCCTCCTGCTACCGCGAAGATGCTCGTGCCGTCACTCATCAACTCTTCCCATGTCCTTGCCTGCTGCAAGGGGGCCATGGTGGTCACTACATCAGCCACAGGGTCATACCTGTACACTGTGCCTACTGTGGTGCCTCCTGCTATCCCTCCTATCACGTAGATGTACGAGCCTACCGTGATGGCTCTCCCGTAAGCCAGCCCTACAGGCAGGGTAGCCCCTGCGGTTGACCAACTGTCGGTGGCTATGTCGTACACGATGATGTCGTTGAAAGGCACAGGGTTGCCACCCACCACGTATATCTTGCCGTTGTATGCAGCGCTCATACCTGAGCGGGCTGCTGGCAGAGGTGCGCCTGTTGACCAGGTGTTGGAGGCTATGTCGTAGATGGCGTTCTCGGTGATGTGGGTGCCGATGTAGCCACCAGGCAGGTAGATCTTGCCGTTCCAGTAAGCAGCTTGAGCGTTCTGCTTGGCGGTAGGCATGTTGGCAAGTTGGGTCCAGGTCTGGCCCGTAGGGTCCCATCTCCACAGGTCGTTGAGGTAGGTGCCACTAGACGTGCCACCACCCATGACGTACACGTAGGTGCCGTCAGAGATGCCTGTATTCCGGTATCGAGCGGAAGGACCGGTGGTGGAGGTAGCCCACGGACCTGGTATCCCTCCTACCGAGCATGGTGTCGGTGATGGCCCTACCGCTGTCGGGGTTGCGCTAGCGCAGCCACCGCCTGTGACAGTAGCACTCTCCACCGAGTTGGTGTCTGCACTACCGTTGTAGCCGGTCACTGCGAATACACTGTTCCCTATCGCTGTCCCCGCTGTGAACGACCTCCCTGTCGTCATGTTCGGTCCTGCTGACCACGTGTCTGTCGTGCTATCGTAAGCCCACGTCTGGTTGAAGGTCGTCCTTGGCGCTTCACCTGCAGCGTTTGTTCCACGTCCACTCGCAGACGCATACCCACTGCTCATCATAGCTCTTGTGTCTTTGTTACCTTGAGCACTCCCAAGGAATGGATTGCCTCCTCCAAAGACGTACAGGGTGTTCCCTATCACTCCAAACCCTGCTTCGTACGTCGCCTGTGGGATCGTCGCTCTCGCTGTCCAACTGTCTCCCACTATGTCGTAGCGGTACACCAGGTTGGTCGCTCCAGCTCCGAAGCTCCCTGCCATGTAGACGTACTGCCCTATTTGCCCTGTCGCTGACCCTCCCATCACTGCTGGGATCGGCGCTTTGGCGGTGTTGTAGGTGTTGGCTACAGGGTCGTACTCCCACGTCGTGTTCGTTTCTGCGAATGAGCCGTCTATGCCTCCTATCACGTAGATCTTGCCGTTGCCTGGATAGTAAGCCACGCTTGGGAAGAAGCGGGCTGCAGGCATGGCGGCTCCTGTGGTCCAACTGTTGCCTGCTATGTCGTACACGTAGAGGGTGTTGACCACTGCGAACGTGGAGTTTATCCCTCCGAACAGGTATATCTTGTTGTTGGAGGGGTCATAGGTTGACCTGGCATCGTACAGGCCGGCAGGTAGAGGAGCCAGGGCAGTCCAGGTGTTGGCTACCGGGTCATACCTGTTGACGGCGTTTTGGACCACACCGGAGGCATTGCCACCCGCAGCATACAGGTAGGTGCCGTTGTTGGTGACGGCGGGGCTTTCGATGGAGGCTGAGTATGGGGCTACCAGTGCCCACGGTCCCAGGCTCCCTCCTCCCGCTACACACGTCGGCGTGACCGTTGGGGTGGAAGTCGCTCCCACAGGCGTGTTGGTAGCGCATGGGCCACCACCACCCAGAGACTCGACGGCGGTCGAGCCACCGCCCGCGGCTCCGCCGCCCACGACGTAACCCCGACCCTGGAAGACCGCAGCCCCAGGTCCCTCATGATCGGCTGTATAAGATGTTCCGGTGGTCCACGAGTTGGTGGCCGGAGTGTACACGAAGATCTGCTGGTTGATCGGCCTGTTGAGGCAGCCCACCACCCATATATCACTATTCAGGGCAAAGGCCGAGTCGGATTGGCAATCGGCCTGCGGGAACGCCGCTAACGTCCGCCAGCTGTCTGTAGTCGGATTGTAGGCATACGACTGCGATACGGATCCGCCAAAGACGTATATCTCTCCGTTGTAGACAGCACCTGCCAGGTTTCCGCCGCCCGCCCCCGGCATCGGGGACTTGGTCGCATATGTATTGGTCGCCGGATTGTACTCGTAGACGGTGGTTGTAGGTGCGAATCCGGCAGCGAACCCGGCGATAATGTAGACTTTTCCATTGAACGCAGCCACTGCTGCACCTGAACGCTCGGCAGGCATCGCTGCGCCCATACCCCATGTGTCGGTGGTGGTTGTGTAGATCTGCATGGATGTGAGGGGTCCACTGTACGATACACTGTTGTACCCGCCAGGCACGTAGATGTTATTGCCGACGGCAGCAGCCCGGGCCTGGGCATGTGGCGTCGGGATAGGTGCTAGGCTGGTCCAGGTCGTGCCGTTGAAGCTCTCCATGGCGGGTGAGTAGTCGGGAGCGGCGTTGAAGCCTGTAGCAGCGTAGAGGGTTGTACCGACTACCGCGACAGCGGCATTGCGGCGGGCATTGGTCATGTCGGGCTCGGTACGCCAGGCTGGCGGACCGGACACGCATGTTGGTGTGGCTGTCGCCCCTGATGCCGTCGGGGTGGCGGTAGCGCCACAGCCACCTGTACCACGATACAGGTGCTCAGCAAGCGCCCCTCCGTTGTATCCACCCGTGCTCCATATCTCTCCACCCGCTCTCCCTGTCGAGTAGAACCCTGCCTGGTTCGCTTGCCTCCCGGTCGGGAGGAGTGGTGCTGATGCGGTGAACGACCCTCCTGGCCATGCCGATACACTGTACTCGTCCACTGCATTTGTGAAGTCGAAGTACGTGCCGTTCTGCGCGTCTCCTCCTATCGCATACAGCTTCCCTCCTGCCGGGTCGTAGGCCAACGCCATGTCTGCCCTGCCCTGCGTCCAGGTCGGTCCGCTCGTCCATGTCCCGCTGCTCATGTCCAAACGCAGGCTTGCTGTCGAGTTGGCATCTGGTGCCTCCACTTTGTCTTGCCTTGCGTTCTTTATTGAACTGGCCGGTAGGTTAGGGTTGGTGTTAGGGTTGGTGCCCTTGGTCAGAGGGGTTGCCCCGTAGGAGCCTATCGCATACAGATACTGCCCCACGCTCGTATACCCACCCAGTAGGTATGGCGAGGGGGCGGCGGTACCGCTTGACCATGTGTTGCCAGTGGTGCTGTACACCTCCACCGATGTGGACGCTCCACCACTGCCGCCTCCTACCACATACACATTGGTGCCCGATGCTCCTACTGCCGACCCATAGGTGTCGGTTACTCCTGGGACCGAGGGTCCTGTGGTCCAGGTGTCAGTGCCGACGTTGTAGATGTAGAAGCCTGGTCCATCAAAACCCTGCGTGCAGTAGATGAACCCGCTCAGGTAGGCACAACTGTTGGCTTCGCTTGATGCGGGTACTGGAGCAAGGGTAGTCCAGGTGTTGGTGGCGGCGTTGTACCTGGAGTTGGCGGTGGTCGACGCGAATGTGGCATCCAACCCGCCGATTACATACAGGTCATTGCCGTTCTGTGCAAAGCCGTAGCGCAGTCTCGCACCAGGCAGAGCGGCCCCTGGTGTCCATACTCCTCCCGCTACACACGTTGGTGTGGCTGTCGCGCCACCCGGTGTGTTGGTAGCGGCGGGTGTGTTGGTTGGACCACAAGAACCCGCGATGAAGTTGAGTTGCAACCCACCTGTGATAGCTGGACTGGCTGTGTTGCACTTGTATTGAGTGAACACACTCCCTGTGTCCTTCTGCACTCCTATCGTCTCACTCCCTGTGTCGGTGATCCCGGTCCCATACACCACACTGAAGCTCGACGACCCCTGTGTCAATATTATCTCGTACTCCAGGGGTACGCTGTTGTCGGCGAACAGCACTGTGTGGTAATCGATGTAGAAGGTGCTCCCTACCTGGGTGGTGAAGATACCGCACCCGTTGGCCCAGGCTGTACACCCGCTCAAGCCTGTGTCAGTGCGCTGGTCGTCCCAGTATGGGAGGATGGCATAGTTCTCGGCAGCTGCAGGCAAGCAGGCATTGGTGAAGGCATTGCCATTGGCGACAAAGCCCAAAGTGCCGTTGGAGCCGACGATGGCAGTGTTATAGGAGTTGCCGTAGAAGCTCATCGCGAATGGCAGGTTGATGGTGGTGGTGACATCATCGCCATGGTTGCTCGTATCTGTGGTGCCAGGCACAATCGTGCCTGTGGCTGTGGCTATCGTGTAGCCAGCTACACACGCTGTCGGCGTGGCTGTCGGTGGTGCCGGGGTGGAGGTAGGTGGTATTGGAGTTGAGGTGGCACATGAACTCGCGATGAAGTTGAGTTGCAACCCACCTGTGATAGCTGGACTGGCTGTGTTGCACTTGTATTGAGTGAACACACTCCCTGTGTCCTTCTGCACTCCTATCGTCTCACTCCCTGTGTCGGTGATCCCGGTCCCATACACCACACTGAAGCTCGACGACCCCTGTGTCAATATTATCTCGTACTCCAGGGGTACGCTGTTGTCGGCGAACAGCACTGTGTGGTAATCGATGTAGAAGGTGCTCCCTACCTGGGTGGTGAAGATACCGCACCCGTTGGCCCAGGCTGTACACCCGCTCAAGCCTGTGTCCGTCTGCTGGTCGTCCCAGTATGGGAGGATGGCATAGTTCTCGGCAGCTGCAGGCAAGCAGGCATTGGTGAAGGCATTGCCATTGGCGACAAAGCCCAAAGTGCCGTTGGAGCCGACGATGGCAGTGTTATAGGAGTTGCCGTAGAAGCTCACCGAGAATGGCAGGTTGATGGTGGTGGTGACATCATCGCCATGGTTGCTCGTATCTGTGGTGCCAGGCACAATCGTGCCTGTGGCTGTGGCTATCGTGTAGCTCACTGCACATGATGTGGGGGTGGCTGATGGCAACGGTGTGTTGGTCGGGCCACCTGGCGTGTTAGTTGCCCCACTTACGATGTTACCCACTAGGCGGAACATTTGGTCAGGCACACCGGGATCTCCTACACAGACCGTTCTCTGATCCCAATCAAGACAGCCAGGGCCGAAACCACCTCCTGGGTTGCGCCAGGCAGCCGGGCCTGTTGACTGCACCATGCGATCTGTCCAGCCCCATTCGCCGCCGACAGCGAAGTCCATGACAGCTTGAACTGAGGCAAAGTAGGTTGCCCCGCCAGTAAGGTTGGCGGGGGAGGTAAGGGTTACCTGGAATAAGCCGGAGGAATTCACATAGGATTGGGCGGTAGCAGTGTAGACAGGTGTGCCAGGTATAGTGTATGTGCCCGATACTACGCTAGTGTAGAAATAAACATTGAACGAAGTAGCAGGTCCCGAGCCGTTGAAGTAGAGACCTTGCGCATCCACCTCGGTGACCTGCCAGTTCTGCGCAGCAGGAACCGGAAAATCGTCTGCTAACTGGTTAGTGAAAGTGGCGAAACCAGCCTCGAACTGCTGGGAATCGGTAGATAAAGAACCAGGGTTATTAACCTGATCGTAAAGAACGACATTAGGCGCTTGTGGTGCCGGTAAGTTGACGATGGTCCTCTTGGTGACACCGCTATTCGTTGTGGGCTTGGAAGTGTCTGTTTGCTTCCCTTGATCGGTTTGCTTCCCTTGAGTGGGAAGTGAAGCCACTCCCGCAGTCGGCGCTCCGGCAAATGCGATTCCCCCCGCCGCGACTACTGCTATAAGCAACAGCACAATTGGTAGAAACCGCCAATAAGTGCGCCTGTTGGTCCTATCTGCCATGTCTTCTCTCCTTCCTTCAATTACGAAATTACGACATGCCGCGAACTATACCAACTTCTCTCCTGGTCTTTTCTCCATCTCAGGGTTCTGCTTTGATGGCTAGCTGATCCTAGGTCACCCGATCACCAGCCACTTGACAAACACCCTTGAGGATAAGTTTACGCCCGTATTCAATTGTAAATATTAAGTTGTGGTGCTATAGGATACCAATAATGAGTGACACGTATTCGTGGGATTTACGCAAGACGCCACTCAAAGGGCAAGACAAAGGTCGCCAGGGACGGCCTTGAACGCACTGATTATAGAGCAGTACAGGTCCCTTGTCAATAGAAATCTTTGGATTCGTTCGGGCAATTTCCATTGGCTGCTACCTTCGCTGGATGGTGGTCGGGTATAATGGGGGCGTATGTTTCTTTCGCTTAGAAAAGCGTACCGGGACCTGACGCGCAGGCGCTTGAGGTCGCTGCTCACCATCATCGGTATAGTGATAGGTGTGGGTGGCCTGATGGCTATTACATCCACCTCGAAGAATATGACGGCGGCGCAGGCCTCGGCTTACAATAACAACTCCCAGCAGGATATGCGCTGGTGGCTGGGTGGAGCGCCAAATAGCTTGATGGATGCGGTGGCGCAGGTTCCGAACGTAGAGAGTGTGGATATACGCGCGCAGTATTACACCAAATGGTATGCATCGGGCGCATGGCGCGACATGTTGTTCAACGGCATACGAGACTTCAGCGATATGCGCGTCAATAGAGTTGATCTGGTAGAGGGGCGCTGGCCTCGCCGGGGAGAGGTAGTGCTGGAGACCTCGGTGCGAGATGTGGCCCCTGTGCAGATCGGTGATGAGATCACATACCGGTCGAGTGAAAACGAGACGAAACATCTGCTTGTGGTGGGGTTCGCCAAGTCGCCGTCCTATCCATCAGCCAATATCATCGGCACGTCCGTTGGCTATGCACCGGAAGACGACGTTGAGAAGATGTACAGCTTGAACGGCGCGAACCAGATCCTTGTGCGGCTCAAGGACTTCTCACCGGGGCTACGGGCAGACACACGGCAGGATATCGAGCGGGTGTTCGTCAAGCGGAACCTGCAATACGCATCCTACTGGGAGCGCAACCCCGATGATTATGTGGGCAAGCGCCAGCTTGACGCGCTGGTAGCCTTGATGACGGTGTTCTCCATCGTGGGGCTGGTGATCGCGTCGTTTCTGGTAGCGAACACACTCGCCGCTGTTATCTCGGAGCAAATGGGCGAGATCGGGGCCATGAAGGCGATAGGGGCCACCGGCGGTAAGGTGGTGAGCGTGTACATCATGGCCGGGATCATGTATGGGGTGGTGGGTACGGGGTTGGGCCTGGTGCTGGGAGTGGCGGGCGGTTGGGGCTTGATGACCTACCTGGGCAATCTGTTCAACCTTAGCATCAATGGTATCTCGGTCGATCCCGTGGACGTGGCGCAAGGCGTAGGGGTTGGCGTGGGTGTGACCACGCTGGCGGCGTATCTGCCCGCGTGGAGGGGTACAGCGATAACCGTGCGAAAAGCACTGGATAGCTACGGCATCACGGCCACTTATGGGCAGGGCGCTCTCGACAAGTTCATCCAGAGGCTGAGTAGATTGCCCAGGATACCGGGGATGGCCTTGCGGAACCTGGCACGACGTAAAGTGCGCAACCTTGTGACCGTGGGGGCCATCGCGCTGGCTACGGCGGCATTCCTTGCCGCGCAAAGCACCAGCGACTCTGTAAACCTTTCCATCGCAAATGCGTATGATGTATATGGAAGCGATGCCTGGGTGTGGTTCAACTCACCCGTAACGCAGGGCTTCGCAGAAAGCCTGCATTCGCTCCCTGAAGTGGTGGAGGTCGAACCCTGGGCCAATTCGAGCGCTGCCGTGGCGGATTTGAAGGTGACGATGTGGGGCATCCCGCCCGATACACATCTTTATAATTACAAGCTGACAGCGGGCCGCTGGTTGAAGGAAGATGAACCTTTTGGTGCGGTGCTTTCGTCGCGTTTTGCGGATTCCGAGGGCTACCACCTGGGAGACAGCATCGAACTGCGGACAGGGGGCGAGGACGCGTGGCTGACGGTAGTCGGCATGGTGAACGACAACGCCCAGGGCCTGCAATCATCGAGCAAGGGCAAGGTGTTTGTATCGCTCAATACAGCCGATACGTTGCTGCGCACAGGTAACAATGCGGACTTTTTTGCGGTACGGTTGCGAGACCACGATGGCCCATCGGTCGAGGCGGCGCTCGGCGCAATCGAGAAGAAATACCGCGACCTGTCGCCGGGGATGCTGGCAGCGTACGCCGACGAAGAGTTGAGCCTGGAAGCTAGCAAGATATTGACGATACTCCTCTACGCGATGACCATCATAGTGGGCGCGATTGGCGGCATAGGCGTCGCCAACACGCTTACTCTGAATGTGCTTGAGCGGAGGCGGGAAATTGGCGTGATGCGCGCCGTTGGCGGGCAGAACGGGCATCTGGTGCAGGTGTTTCTCACAGAAGCGTTAGCCATGGGCGGTATGGGGTTCGTGATCGGGTTGGCGGTTGGATTGCCGATGGCACGCCTGCTGGTGTGGCTGATGGAGCAGGTGCTCTTTCCGCTAGATTTCATCTTCCCGGCTCAGATGGTGGTCATGGCGTTGGTGTTTACGATACTGCTGACTATGCTCGCCAGCATTGGCCCGGCGTTGGGCGCTGCACGTCTGAAGGTCAGCCAGGCACTCAGGTACGAATGAGTAAGGACAGGAACAAGGAACTTGCTACTCGTCACTCGTCACTCGTCAGGATAACTGTTTGGTCTGAGTTTGGAACGAATAGAATACGGGGTTGATATGGCAAAGGACTTACAGAAGGCGCGAACCGAAGGCAATGATATTGGTGCGGGTAATGGACACGCGCCGTTGGATACTACAGAGAATGGGTTCGCGGATGCGACTACTTCCGTGAACGTACCCGCGATTTCGGGGGCTGATATAGAGGTGTTGCGGCCACGAAGAAGCCGCTGGCGGGTGGTTTTGCCGGTATTGCTGCTGATCCTGGCGGCGGTGGCTGTGGGATGGTGGTTGCTTAGGCCGGCGAAAGGCGCACAGACAGTCAACGCGGAGCGCGGCACGATCATATCGACGGTAGAGACAACGGGGAAGTTGCAAGCCGAAACCAGCGCGCAACTGTCGTTCAACAGGTCGGGGCGGGTTAAGCGGGTGCTGGCGAAAGAGGGGGATACGGTTAAGGCAGGCGACGTGCTGGCCGAGCTGGATACCGAGGACCTGGCAAGGAGCGTGGACCAGGCTGAGGTGCAACTTGAGATAAGCAAATTGAAGTTGCAACAAGCCCAAGAGGGGTCGCGCGAGGAAGACATAGTTGGGGCCACAGCCGATTTGAACGCGGCTACCGCCCGTCTGAACAGTGTGAAACAAGGAAGCCGTGCCGAGGATATCGCGGCAGCCCAGGCCGCAGCCAATGAGGCTCAGGCCAGGCTTGATGCCGTGAAGAAGGGGCCAACGCAGGAGGATATAGCGACTGCGGAAGCGACTTTGCGGCAAGCCCAGGCCAAGCTTGCCGAAGCGCGGCAGCCGGCAACCCCTGAGCAGATCAGCGGCGCGGAAGCGGCTGTGCGGCAGGCACAGGCGAACTACGACGCTCTCAAGAAGGGAGCAAGCGAGGAGGATCTGGCGGCGGCGCAGGCCGCATTGGACCAGGCCAACGCCAACCTCGCGAAGGCGAAGCAAGGTGCCTCACAGGATGATATTGACGCTGCCCAGGCAAAGGTAGACGAAGCCAAAGCGGCTCGCGACCAGGTTGCCGCCACGACCAGTAACGCCAAAGAGCAGGCGAGGCTTGACGTGGTGCAGGCGTCCAACGCCCTACAGAATGTGCAGGATGTGTACGGCAAGATCAAGGACGAGAACGATCAGAAGAAGCCCCAGGACCTGACCGGTGACGACAAGGACCGCGAGGCCAAAGCCTTGCGAGACGTAAATGACGCCCAGGCCAGGGTGAACCAGGCTTCGCTCAATTACGACGCGGCAAAGAAGAGCGAGATCGCGCAGCTTGCCCAGGCAGACGCCAACATTCAGGAGGCACAGGCGGCACTCGACAAGTTGAAGGCCGGACCAACCGCCGAGGATGTTAGCATCGCGCAGGCGGGGGTCGATTCGGCGCAAGCCAAGCTGGATCAGGTGAGAGCAGGACCGGAGCCGGAGGAGTTGGCGGCAGCGCAGGCGCAGATAGACCAGGCGCAAGCCAACCTCGACCATCTGAAGGCAGGTGGTACGCAAAGCGAGATCGATGCTGCCCAGGCAGAGGTTGACAAGGCGCAGGCAGCACTCGACAAGCTGAACGCTGGGCCAACCGCAGAAGATGTGAGGGTTGCCACTGAGGAGGTGGCGCAAGCCCAGGCCAACCTGGATAAGGTCAAGAGCGGGGCCACCCCGGAGGAGTTACAGGAAGCGCAGGCGCAGGTGGACGCCGCCCAGGCAACGCTTGATAAGTTAAGAGCGGGGCCAACCGACACAGACCTCGCAATCCTTCAGAAACAGATCTTGCTGTCACAAATCTCCCTGGACTCGGCCAACTCACAGCTTGACGATGCACAGTTGACCACGCCCATCGCAGGCACGGTGCTGACTATGGGCCTGGACGTGGGTGAGACGGTAGGAGGACTCCAGCAGGTCGCAAGCGTGGCCGACCTGACATCGCTGCGGATCAAGGCGGATATAGATGAGTTGGATATTGGCCGTGTCAGCGTGGGGCAGGCTGTAACGGTAACGCTTGATGCATACCCTGGAGTAAAATTGCCGGGCAGGATCGACAAGCTTGCGCCGGGAGCCACTCAGAAGCAGGGGAGCACCGTCTATCAGGCAACAGTCAGTTTCTCTGCAGCGGATGGCGTAGTGCCACGCGAGGGAATGGCTGCCAACGTGGACGTGACGGCCCAGCGTAAGGACGATGTGCTCCTATTGCCCAACCGCGCCATCGAAACGGTTGGGGACCGCCAGTATGTAACCATCCGGGACGGCGACACTACGCGCGACGTGGAGATCGAGACCGGCCTCTCGAACAACTCGGAGACCGAGGTAGTGTCCGGTCTAAATGAGGGGCAAGCGGTAGTAGTGAGGTAGAGGGTGGTTGGCGGTAGTCGGAAGGAACCAGATAATGTTCGCCTTGAAGCCGCGATTTGTAGGCGGGAACTGATTGGAAAATGAGCGCGACCTTCACGGTAGTGGATCTTATGCGTGCCGGTGGGCCGCTGCAAGGGGCCAGGATATTAGCAGGCGAGGAAGGCCTGGGTAATGCTGTGGTCTGGGCGGTTACGCTCAGGCCATACGCGCCCACGATCCCACCCATGAAGGGCGGCGAGATTGCGCTGACCGGAGCCGATACATTGGCCCGGCAGGGCATAAGTCAGGCGAGCGTGATCGAGAGGTTGGCTCAGTTGGGGGCCTCGGGCTTCGCGATCAAAGGCGAAGTGGAGAGCGATGCAATGGAGGCGGCCCGGCGCGTGACACTGCCGATCCTCAAAATCGCAGGTGAGACCGCCCTGCACGAAATCGAGCAGGAGATCATCAGAGAATGTGTGATGTTCCAGGCGCGACGCGAAGTATCAGCGCCGCAGGAGCCGTGGGGCTGGATCGGAGTGCTGGTGTCAGGACAAGATGTGTCGCCTATCGAATTGCAGGCCCAGGCCCGGCGAGACGGCTACAATCTCCCGGCGAGCGTGTCGGTGGCCTACCTTGTCCCTTTGGGTAACGAGCCGAAATCAAATGAGGTCGCAGGGCTTGTCGCATCCATTGCCAGGCAGCGAGATAAACGTGAGCCGAGCCCGGCTGTATGCACGTATGAAGATGGGGTGCTGGCGATACTGCCCCCTGGGAGCAGCGATTCTGTGCTGGCACACGACGGATGGGCCTGTGGCATCGGCACGGAAAGATCGCTTGTGCAGGCGGCCATTTCGCTGGAGGAAGCTCGAATAGCCGCTCTGGTATCGGCCCGGCTGAACGATGGAGCGCCTGTCAGGTACGGCCGGATGGGGATGGATCTGTTGCTCATCACCCTGTACAGAGAGAAAGGGGGTGAGTTGCAAGCCTTTGTACAGGAGACACTGGGGCCACTGCTGGAACACGACCTCAACAACGCCACGCAGCTCCTGCCTACCATCGAAGTGTTCGCAGGCCACGCGGGGCGATTGCGCGAGACAGCGAGTGAGATATACATCCATCGCAACACACTCGCTTATCGCCTCGAACGTGCCGCCGACATCCTGGGGAAAGACCTGAAAGACCCGCATACACTGTTGAACATCGCCGTAGCACTGCGAGCTAGAAAATTACTGGAAGGGAGAGAAGCAAAGAATGATTCAGATCGGTAATTTAGCTGCTTCGGCGAGGGATCATGTATTACGACCAATCAGCTTATGACATCCGCTGCGAGTGGGCTGCCGCCGGGATTGCCCATCTTGCGCCTGCCTGCGATGTGGTCATTATTGTGGATGTGCTGTCGTTCTCGACGTGCATTGATGTGGCGGTTGGACGTGGCGCGGAGGTATTTCCCTTCCCATGGGGAGGCCACGCGCTTGATGAGTTCGTCGCGAAAGTTGGGGGAGTAGCAGCAAGCTCAAGGCGTGGCGAAAGGGGGCGCTATACCCTCTCTCCGGCATCCCTGGAGAAGATACCCACCAGTACGAGGCTCGTGCTGCCTTCGCCCAATGGGGCAGCCTTATCACTGGCGACGGGCGCAACGCCTACTTTAGCTGGGTGCTTGCGTAACGCGCGCAGCGTGGCTGAGACCGCTTTGACCATAGGACAGAACATACTGGTTGTGCCGGCAGGCGAACGCTGGGGCCCTGGCACATTACGCCCGGCCATCGAGGACCTGATCGGGGCGGGAGCTATCATTAAGTACCTTGCAGAAGACGCTGCGGTATCGCCCGAAGCGCAGGTGGCCCGCAGTGCATACGAGGCAGAGTGGGATACACTCTATGGGCGGCTGGCGGCATCCAGTTCGGGCAGGGAGCTAATCGAACGAGGGTTCCGAAAGGATGTTGAGATGGCTGCCGAGTTGAATTGTAGCGATTGCGCGCCCATACTACGGGACGGCGCTTACGTTAGAAGCTAGCTCAGGCTCTTCAAGTTCTCCAGAATGGCTCTTACTCCGATCTTGCGGGCTGTGCTCGTCCTCGGCTTCCGACCACGGAACCGAGCCATCGTCGTACCAGGCCTGGGCAAATAACCTGGGTATCGTCCCATCATCCGCCATTTCCAACCCGCACCTGACCGCGAAGTCGGCACAGTAGCGGCGGAAGATAGCGCGTAGCTCCTTCCCGTCGTCTTCGCCAAGTGTGCTGTAAGTGTAGAAGCCGATCAGCTTGCCTTCGCGGTTTATGCCTATTAGCTTGCGCCCGATCACCCTATCCACACCGTCGTAGGCGTAGACAACACGCTTGTTCAATTCACAGGCGTTGGCGACAGTGGAGAATGAGTTGAACTGCTCAAAAGAGAGGCAGGTATCGAAGTAGTTGCCCATCTGAAGCACGCCGAGAGGATCGCGTTCAAGCAATAAGCGCACTTTGCCTCCGGCCACTCCCCGGCAAGCGTATTTCCTGGGATTGGCCGACAGCCATAACTGAGTATCCACGCCTGTCCCGGCAAGTTTGGACAGGTAACGAACATTGGCCGGGTGGTGCTCATGCCAGCGGCGATCACCGCGCAAGTAGGCACGCAAGAGGCGTGTTAGCAATTTCCGGTTCGAGTCGACATCACCCAGCAAGAGGGTAGCGTTCACCAGGTCGTCGGTGATCAAGAGGTCGGGTGGGAGAGGTCCGGCTAGACCCTGGAGTCGGATAGAGTAGCATTCCAGGATTTTCTTCTCGGCGGCTGCTATGTGTGCCTCGGCTTCCACCTGCCCCAGGCGCTCCTCGATTTCGACGCGCACCTCTGACATGAGCTTGCTGTCGTTTGCAAGGCGGGAGCGAAGGCTGGCAGCGCGGGAGCTCAGATCGGAGCGGGCGCGATCTGCTTCAAGTTTGTGCTCAATGTAGGCTAGCTCGCCGGCGATCTTCTGCGGCTGCTCAAGCGCCTTGCGTACGCCTGGCGGGACGGCCTCGGAAGCTTCGCGAGTGCGCTGAGCCAGCAGATAAGAGCGGGCTACTTCGTCCACGCTCGGCGCGGCGTCGATCACTGCCTGCCACTCGACCGGCAAACTGATTCCTTCGAGGGAGTTGCCTTCGAGGTAGTTGAGTGGGGCTGTAAATTCGGGGCCAAGTTTGGAGGCGAAGCCGATCTTGACTGCCAGGTCAAGGCAGCGGTGGGGTTGGAGAGGGAAGATGCGGGCAAGCGCGCGCCCCAGGATCGGGAAATTGCGTAAGACTGTGGCCGCATTGCTTACTTGAGCGGTGTTGCGGTCGAACTGGTGACTGAGAGCAGTAAGGGCTATTCGCTCGAAGGAAGGATAGTCATCGCCCGCAAGCACCACACCAAGAGGCACTATCAGGCGCAAATCAAATGCTGTCCGTGTCAGGTCCGCGCCGGGAGGTATTTCCCGGACAAGCGCGGTTATGAGATCGCCAAACCAGCGCAAGCCGGTATCTCCGAGCGACTTATCCAGGGCTGCCACTATTTGAACAAGCTCGTATGGCATGGCGTGGTCGCCGTCCAGAAATGGGGTCATGCTGGGTATGTAACGAGCCCATTGGCGGGCCTTGTTATGCGCCTCGGCAGCACGCGAGGGCAAGGCTTCGAGGAAGGATTCGAGGAGTGCACCCCTCGACATAAGGGGCGATTGGAGGATTGCATTAGTGAGGGATACGAGGCTCTGCCGCGCCTCCTTCGCAGTAGCAAAACTGATGCGCGCCAGGGCGTTAGCTATACCCCAGGCATGGTTAGTGCTGCTGAAGTCGTCCACGAGGGAAAGTACAAACCTGAATATGTCAAGGTCTTTGAAGCGTTGAAAGGCAAGCAAATAGACTGCATCCAGCTTGAACGCTCGTCGAACAAGGTCGGGATCACGAGCGTTCTGGAGGGCCTGACCTATACGGTCCAGATCCTGGGACTGCACACGCGCCAATCTCGCACTCAGATGAAGGTCCTCTACCTGGTCGAGGCCATCCCAGATGAGATCGCGCTCCTCATGAAGGAGGCGCAGGTAAGAACCACGTAGCTCCAGGGGGAGATTCAAGCCTGCGGTAAGAGCAGCCACTGTAGCGTCGCCGAGGGCTGTGTGATATTGGGGTCGAAGATAGATGATATCGGACGCGAGTACCAGAGCATAATTCACTACGGTGGGATCAGCCGATTCATTGGCGTATCTATGGACCAGGGCTACCAGAGTGCTGATGGTCTGGGCACGCTCGTTGCGGAGATTAGAAGCGGCCTCGGCGCGCGATGGTATGTGCTTATAAGGGGGTAATGCTGCGCGGTAATTGCCTATATGGTCGGCCAGGGGCGCAATTTCGGCACAGGCGCTGCACAGTTCGATCATGGTAGTCGCCGCCACGCCGCGCCACAATAGAGTACGGAGAGAGGTGCTATCGGGCAGGTAGGCGGCTGCGAAAGCGCAGAGAGCTTGATAGCGCTCGGCAAGCTCGGCGCTGCCCGTTTCCAGTAGAGCTACCAGGAGGGGAGGGTCTTCTGATAGGCCGTGGTGAGTACCCCAATCGTATGAAAGCATCTGACAGCGATCAGGGAAAACGGGGTTCGCGGTGTCCCACTTACCGGCCTTGCGAAGAGCGCCCAGCCGGAGGGCCGCAAGCGCCCTGGCGATGGGCAATTCTTCCGGATCTGACGACAACGAGAGCAAAGGACGGACAGCATGGGTGCCGCAAGACAGGAGGGCGGATGAAGGGGATTCAGGTAATGGGTTGAGACAGTACGCCTCGGCAACAAGCAATGAGGCTAGATGGTGCAAGGTAGGTTCGGCGCTTTGCTGAAGTGATTGAGGAGAGCAGAGCGCCTCCAGGTCAGGCTCCTGGATGACTGATAGGCGCTTGGCGACAGTCAGGCGTTCAAAGCGGCGGGCCAGCCAGGCAGCAGTATCGCCAAGAGCCTGGCGTGAGGCACGCGGATAGCCCGCGATCTGCTTCAGTCTGCGCTGGGCAAGCGCGATCAGGTGGCGATTGGGAACGACCGTACCTCGATCTAGCTCCCAGACCACGCGCCCATCGCGCCAGTAGGGATTGCCCTCAAGCCAGGCTGTTTCGCCGGCCATGGCGCGCACAGCCAGCACCCGCTTGCGATAGCGGCGGGACCCGGGGCGACTCTGCTTCAGATAGCGGTCATCCATGGCGAGAGGGAAGTTCCAAGTTGCTAATTCCTGGTTTCTGGGTCCTGGTTTCTTGTTCAACAGGCAAAGTTGCCATACAGGTAAATGAGCAACTTGGAACTAGCAACTAGGAACCCAAAAATCGGCGGGAGTGCATGGGAGTCGAACCCACCTGCGCCACTCTGCGTAACGCACAGCAGTTTTGAAGACTGTGAAGCCCACCGGGACCTTTCCACTCCCACATAAAGGATACGCAATGGGGTGCTGAAGCGTCAAGAGTTGTCGGTGGATCACGAATGATAGACGAGGGCGTTTTTCGAACTCGTGCTCTTATGGGTCATGGGTGTTGAACTCTTGAAGGGGAGGCCTCAGGCTGGAGGCAAGGGCGGGATCCCGTGCGGCCACTTCGGTGAGGTAGCAATCTGTGGCCGAGGCCAGCGCCCTGCGTAAGTCGGGATCGTCTATAGAGCGGACAAGGGAGTCCGCCAGGGGATCGGTTACGGCAGCAGGGAGGCGATCTAAGCCACGCCCGTCGTTGGGGGCTTCTCCCAGGCGGAGGCAAGCCAGGACAAGCACTTCGTCGCGAGTGCTGCTGATCCAGTATTCAGCCTGCCAGGGCTTGCCGCGTTCAATGGCCGAGTGGGCATGAAGGATGTGGTGCCAGCCGAGCCCGGCGTGATAGCGAAACTGCGAGGCTGATTTGGCGTCTGTAGAAGGAGGAGGCTCATACTTCGAGTCCGCACCAAAAAGGGTACGAAAGCGCGGACCACGCGCGCCATAGTCGCGCTCAGGGGTGACCGATGCATCGATCTCCAGGCCGTTGGGCAGGAGGAAGACGCGATAGATGCTTGTGTTGAACGGCAGGTCCCAGTAGTGAAGCGCGCCTAATTCGTGGGTGAACTTCTCGGTCCAGTCGGTGAGGACGGCCTCGACCGGGACGCCATCGACCACAGCGAAGGTGATATCTATGTCGGACCACCTGTCTCCCGCGTCAACCGACGTGGAACCGACCAGCGCAGCCGCCGTGATACGCGGATCGGCTTTCGCTAACTCAATGATGTATTCGCGGATAGTGTCGCGTTCTTGTTCGGTGAACATCTGGGCCTTTCATTCACGCGCTTCTTTGGCCGTGATGACACTTTGCAGGAACGTTATCGGCTCCCAACCCCGGCTCTGCCACTCACGGAAATCGTGGCCCATGCGCGAGGCTACGCCGGTCGCAAGGCGCTGTGCAAGTTCATAGGCGCGATCTCTCGATAGCTCGCCACGGCTCCAGCGCGCCAGCATCTCGCGGATCAGACGGTAGTCGTCGGGCAGCACATCACGCAAGGAGATGCCGGGGAGAGGATCGTAGCGCTGGACGACTGGAGGCTCAGGGCTGCAGTACTCTGGAGAGGCTTGTGCCGGTTGGGAAGTGTAGGGCGATTGGGCGTAGGAAGTTGAGGATGCGTTGGTGCTGAGCGCACCGTATGAGGCGGAGGCATAGACAGGCTGGGATGCGAGCGCAGGAGTTACTGGGGTGGTGGGCACGCGCACATCGGCGAGGCGGGTAAGGTCGCCTTCGCGAATCACAATGGTGCCCGCAGCGAGGTCGCCCAGGCGGCAGGCGTCCTTGTTGATGAACATGGTGATCAGGCCGATGCCGTAGAAGCCGGGAAGGAAATCGATCAGCCGCACGAGATTGCGTATCATTACCTCGCCCGCACGTACCGGCTGGCCGTCGCGCCTGATCACACGCAGACGACCAAGGCGCTTGCCGGGGGTCTGGCCGTTCCAGATCGTCTCAAACAGCACGAAATAGCCCCAAAATATGGCGAACGAGATGATCGTCATTGTGGCGAGGACAATGTAGACGCTGGCATCATCGCCGCCCCCGTTGATCAAGGCGCTCAGGAAGATGCCATAGATGGCGCAGTTGACCAACACGAAGGCGGTGATCAGAACGAGGTGGTCGATAAGAGCAGCCACGAAACGCGAGCCAATACCCGCCATTTCGTAATGGAAGGCTACCTGTTCGGGTGTGGAGATGGTTAGTTGCTCGTCCATTAGGTGTTGGTGCGTACTTCGTACTGCTTACTGCTTACTGGGTGCCTGAGTTGAGGGCTGGGTAGTGCCTGTGGTGACTGATCCTTATGGTACAATAAATGACATGAGCGCGCTAGAAAGCTTCATTGCCGAGCAGCAGAGCGATTGGGCACGGCTGGAGGACCTTACGCGAAAGGCGGGAGGGGGCCGGTTGCGGTCGCTGAACGCCAGCGACCTGGAAGATATGACCCGCCTGTATCGTCTGGCGGCGTCGGACCTGGCACGCGCCCGGCGCGATTTCCCCAGCGACCGCGTGGTGGCATATCTTAACAGGCTTGTGTCTACGTCGTACGCAGGCGTGTACGGCACGGCAGGGTTCAGTTGGAAGGATATAGGTCACTGGTACATTTCTGGCTTTCCGCGCCTCTTCCGCGAGACGCTGGGGTATTACTTGCTGGCGGTGCTCTTTTTTATCGGGACGGCGGTTGTGTCGTATTTCGCGACGCTTTTCTATCTTCCGGCGGCCAGCACCCTCCTCGATAGCAACACTTACCAGTCGGTGCTCTCGTATGCGCAGGAAGGCAAGCTGTGGACCGAGATACCGGGGGCCGAGCGGTCGTTCGCCTCGGCCACTATCATGACGAACAACATACAGGTGGCGATCATGGCGTTTGGGGCGGGGATGACCGTGGGGATAGGCACGGTCTACGTGCTGGTCACCAATGGGATCCACCTGGGGGCGATCTTCGGCATCGTCAGTCGCTATGGGTTGGGCGGAGATTTGTTGGCGTTTGTGTCGGGGCATGGAGTGATCGAGTTGAGCGTGATCTGCCTGGCAGGCGGGGCGGGTTTCATGTTGGCCGACGCCATCTTGCGGCCCGGATTGCTGGCGCGGGGCGAGGCGCTCAGGATGGCGGCACAGAGAGCGGTGCGATTGCTGTTGGGCGGGGCTTCGCTGCTGGTGATCGCGGGGACCATTGAGGGCTTCCTTTCGCCATCGGAATTGCCTAGCTGGGTGAAGTTCGGCACGGGTGTTGTGACGGCCATATCGCTGTATGGGTACTGGTTTTTGGGCGGGCGGAAAGCGAAGGAAAGTCCCGTTGTATAATGAAGATATGGATTATCACGATATTATCGACCATAGAACCTGGAAAGCGGAGCGGCAAGCCCTGCATCAGGGGCATGCGTATCACTGTGTACGGTGTATTGCAGTATCTGGCTTCGGGAATGTCGGAGCAGGAGATCCTGAAAGATTTCCCTATCTGACCAGGGAAGATATTCGTGCTTGTCTTGCGTATGCTGCCGATAGAGAGCGCCAGATGCTGATCATACGTGGGTAGGTGAAGCTACTTTTCGATCAAAACTGATCCCCTCAATTGGTTCGTAGATTGGCGGATATTTACTGCATAATTGTCATTCGCGACAGCAATTTCAACGATTTGAGCGTATTGCGAGGCTTCCCTCCCAAGGTTCTATGGCTACGAAGGGCAACTGCTCAACAAGAGTGATTGAAAAGATGTTGCGTACCCATCAAGACGCTCTCGAAACCTTTGATCGAGACGGGGAAGCAGCTATTCTGACGCTCTTCTAGTCGCGGTCCATTTCATGTTCATGGCTGTTTGGAGCGGGCTTGGGTTCCCATAGCTCGAAGCGAACGCCTTCGGGGTCGGTGGCCCAGCCGAAGCGGCCATAGTCGAAATCCTCTACTTTGTCGTCTACAGTTGCCCCGGCGGCGCGAAGCTGGGCTAGCATGCCGTCGAGATCATCTACTATGTACCAAAGTTTCGTACAAACGTGAGATGTAATGAGGTGCTCGGCATCGGGTAGACTTGTTTAGCCAACATCTCTATCCTCAAAGGAGCACCTCTCAATGAAGAATACCATACCTACCATACCTACCATACCTACCATACCTACCATACCTACCATACCCACCATACTTACTGTACCTACCATACCCAACCCTAACGTGGAACTGGAATATGCCCTTTCGGACTTCTCCGACTACACTCACTCGGCTTTCTTGGTGTCCGCTCTGCATTGGGCCGAACAACAAGGTTTCTGGCAGCCATTCGCCAGGCTGTTGAGTGTGTCGATGAAAAGGGTGGTCTACACACCCTTGCAAAAGGTACAGACGCTGGTGGCTTCCATCATGATAGGTTGCAAATACAACAAAGACGTCAACTTCAGGCTGGTGCCTGACGAAGTGGCTGCCTCCACGTTGGGCATGGCGCACTTTCCTGACCAGAGCCAACTCAACCTGCTGCTGCGGCGCATGGACCAAGCCAACCTGGGGGAGCTTGAGGCTGTGCATGCTGAACACCTGCGTCTGTACGAACGTTTCTCCCCTTCCACTAAACAGGGAGGACAGGGAGGACAGGGAGGACAGGGAGGACAGGGAGGACAGGGAGGACAGGGAGGACAGGGAGGCTACCTGCTGGTGGATATTGACCAGTGCGGCCTGGTTGCTAACGGCAAGAGTTACGAGTTGAGCCGTCGTGGGTACTTTCCTCATCGGCGAGGAGAGCGTGGTTACCAGATGTCGGCAGCTTGGCTGGGAGGGAGCCAAGGAGAGAGCCAGGGCGGTGGCATCACGTTGGGGCTGCGGCTGGACAGTGGCAACACCCACTGTGCCGTGCGCTTCCGGGAGATGGTGGAGTTGAGCGAGGAGCTTTGCCCCTCGTCTTGTGTCAGGCGCAGGGTGGTGTACCGTGTTGATGGTGGCTACGGTTCTCAGCCTCAAATCCGTTGGATGGTGGCAACCGACCGTTTGTTTGTGGCTAAAGCCACCACCACTCGTCCCCAGAAATGGGCCGACAAGGTTGCTCCTGAGGGATGGCAAAGGGTTGATGGGAGCGTACGAGTGGCTGAGGTAGAAGGGGGACCTCATGTGCGGGCTGTTGTGTGTGAGGTGACCCCTTCCCTTTCTGAAAAACGTGTGGAATACTCGGTGTTGCTGACTGACCTGAGTGCCACTGAGTTCGATGCCGTGGGGCTGTGGCACTTGTACAGTGGTCGCCAGAGCATTGAAGCGTTCTTCAAGATGGGTAGAGGGGTGTACGGGCTGGGCAATCTGCGTAGTCGCAGCTTTAGGGCTATCTATGCTTTTCTGTGGCTGGTCTTTATCACGCACAATCTGCTTCAGTGGGTCAAGGGTGCCCTCTTTGGTGGCACGCCTTTGGCCGAGATAGGCACAAGGGAGTTGGTGGAGCGAGTAGCACGCATTCCAGCCTGGCGTGAGCGCACCCTGCGAGGCTGGCGGTTGCATCTGCCTGCTCAAGATGCTCTTGCCCGCTTGGTTGTTCAGGGGTTGTCTTCTCCCTGGATTCAACTTCAACTCCCTCTACGTTTGTACGAAATCTAGGTATGTAGTTGATCATGTAGGGGGCGGTGGTAGGCTCGAAGTAGGTGGTGTCGCTGAAGGGCGCCCACACTGTGGAGTGTTCTTCTTCGGGGCGCTCGCTGGCGCGCCAGCCGAAGTTCGCGTAACCGTCAGAACCTTCGGGGATGGCGAGGTTGTCTCTATACCAGGCCTGGAGTTGTTGGGGGTCGCGGCTCTTGAAGAAGATGCCGCCGATACTGAGGACACGTGCCATTTTTGGTGCTCCTTTTTGTTGGGTCTGGCTCTAATCATAGCACACTTGTTCTGCTATTGCTGCGGCCAATTGGGTAGTTTTTCGTTGAGATTGGCACCAATTTATGTGCCAGCTGCATAGGGTTACGCCCGCTAGGACCCCACCCCAACCCCTCCCCATTGTTATGAGGAGGGGCTTCCAGAACTCCAGGCATCTCAGATTCTACTCAATCAGACAGCGAGACTTTGGAACTTCCTGCGATCACAGGCGGCCTCGCGCCTTTACCTCCAGGTATTTGTTTACTACGGCCAGCGTCAGTTTGTCGGCTGGAACGTCTACTGTGAGGGCTCCTCGGCGGGTCAGGGCATCCAGGGCTGCTGAGCGGTCGTCCAGGAGGGTGCGGGCTACTATGCTCTGGTACATCTCCTGGGGGTCGGTGGGGGTTTTGGCTGCCATCGAGAGCACTTCATTGTCGGCCATAGTGACGGCCATCGGGAGGTGGCGAGGGGCGAGGCGACCGAAGCCGCGCACCATAGAGCCTGCCTGTTGTTTATCGATTATGTCGCTAAAGAGGACCACGAGGCTGCGCTTGCTGCGGCGGGTGGAGAGGAACGCGCCCGCCTTCAGGTAATCGGATTCGACCTGCTGGGGCTGCACTTTGTAGAGGGCTTCGAGGAGGGTCAGGAACTGGCGGCGGCCCTTGTCTGGTTCATAGTAGGCGGTGACGGTGTCGGCAAAGGTGAGGAGGCCGACGCGGTCGCCGCGCACGATGGCGACGTAGGCGAGAAGGAGGGTGGTGTTGATGGCGTAGTCGAGCTTGGAGAGGGGGCCGAGGGGGGCGGTCATGAGGCGGCCCGCGTCGAGCATGACGATCACGCTCTGGGAGCGTTCGGGCTGGTAGTCGGTGGTGATCGGCTTGTGGAGGCGGGCTGTGGCGGGCCAGTTGATGCGGCGATAGTCGTCGTCCTTCTCATAGTCGCGCAGGCGCTCGAACTCGGTGCCCTGGCCGAGCCGGCGCACGTTCTTGAGGCCGATCTCGAATAGCTGGTCGCGGCGGGCCAAAAGCTCGTATTTGCGGACTTCGAGGAGGTTGGGGTAGACCTTCACTGGGGTATCAAGGGGGAAGCGGTGATTGCGCAGGACGAGGCCGAGCACGCCGCGCCATCGGAGGTTGGTGCCGCCGAACTTGTAGTCGCCACGGCGGAGGGGCTTGACCGAGTAGGAGACGGTGACGGTGTCGGCGGGGCCGGCGGTGCCCGACTGGAATAGCTCGCTTATGAGGTAGTCCTGGGGAGGCTCGTCGCGCAGGAGGAAATCGACGGGGCGGCCCTGGAGGCCGGGGGTGTTGGGGGCACCGAGGCGGCGGACCACGACCTTGATGGGGTTATCGGCACCGAGGGATAGCTTCGATTCGTTGTCTCGGGCGAGGCGGAAGTCAGTGGGCCTGGGGGATAGCCAGAGGTCGAGGGCGATCAGCCCGACTACTCCAAGCGCGTAGAGGCCCGCGAGCAGGAAGGCAGCGGGGGTGACGGTCGCCAGCGCGAGGAGCGGGGCGGCCACCAGGAGGAGGATGAGGGCGCGGCGAGTAATCATTTCGATTTTGGATTTTGGATCTTGGATTTTGGATTGGATGTGGGGGTGAAGTGGGCCATAAGATCTAGCGCGGGCGGGTCTAGATCATGCCAGCCTGCTTCTGAGGCAATGACTATATCGTCGGCATTGCCAAGTACGTGGCGGTGGCCCGTGCCCACGTAGATAGCGCCCGCATCGAACGTGAAGCGGCAGAAGAATGGGATACCTATCCAGCCTAGCAGATCGACGTAGCGGAGGGGGGTGCCGAGGAACGGGCCCCATATCGAGTCGCGCGAAGCCTCTATGTATATGTACTCCTGCTTGCCGTAGCCGGGGCGCAGCGTAAGTTCAACTCGCAAGGTGTAAGCGCTGGCAGAGCCCGGATCTTTCACATAATCGAGATACCGAGGTGGCACATCCTGGAAGGAGAGGCTTACTTCCCCGCCGATATAAAGCAGAGAGCGGTTGCCGCTGTTAGGGTGCAGACGAGATGCCACGCCACTGTAACTAACGTGCTCCAGCACTTTGCCTGGAAGATCACGCACGGCATCGACAATCTCACCAAGTCTGAGCCGCGATACGTCGTCCGATGTCAGATCCTTCTCGAACCAGACGTTCACATCCGGCCCCCTCGGGTGAGGCTCCTCTTTCACGACCCGGTAGCCAAGGCGCTTATAGAAAGAGAGATTGCTGGGCATTGAAGCGCGAGTGCCGAGGTAGAGGCGGCTGTAGCCGAGCATGGGCGCAAGATCCTCAATGTTGAGCATGAGGAGTGTGCCGATACTCCTCTTGCGATAGTCGGGGTTGACCGCCACGCGCCCGATATAGAGGTAACCGTCGCGAGGCTCATAGCGCGCAGTAGCCACAAGCACGCCAGGCTCGAACGCTAGATAGTCGGGCATGTCATACACCAGTACGGTAGTGCCAAGCGCGGCGGCAGCACGAAAGTCCTCGACAGTGTCGCCAAGCGCACCCGGCGGCACAGGAATCGTACCCCGATATTCGGCAAAGGCCGCCTGAACCAGATCGTAGATGGCAGGCGCGTCGTCTTCGGTTGCATAGCGGAATTCTAAAGCCATATTGGTGGTCAGTAGCCGGTAGCTGGTAGCCGGAGGATGATAATTGCTGGTTCTTGGTTCCGACTACCGACTACCTGGGAACCTCAACGCGGGCGAGGATGCGTTCCAGCGCCCGATCAGCGTTGAGGCCTTCGATTTCGGCTTCGGGCTTCAGGATGATGCGGTGGCGCATCACGGGTGGGACGAGGATCTTGATGTCGTCTGGGACCACGTAGTTGCGGCCCTGGAGGGCGGCGAGGGTCTTGGAGGTCTGCAGGAGGGCGATAGCGGCGCGGGGGGAGCCGCCGAGGGATAGGTCGGGCGAGCGGCGGCTCTCCTCGACGATGCGCTCGATGTAGTCGAGGATGGCATCGGCTACCTGTACGGCTGCGATCTCTTTGCGGGCTTCGGTGACGGTGGCTTCGTCGGCGATGGATTGGATGCCGGAGTCGGTGAGGTGGCGGGGGCTGAAGCCGGATTGGTAGTTGCGGAGCACCTGCAAACCTTCGTCGTGCGTTGGGTAGTCTACGAGCACTTTGAAGAGGAAGCGGTCTAACTGCGCTTCTGGTAGGGGATATGTGCCCTCGTATTCGACCGGGTTCTCGGTGGCGACCACCATGAAGAGGTTGGGAAGCGGGTAGCTGACACCATCGATGGTGACCTGGCGCTCCTCCATCAATTCGAGGAGGGCGGATTGGGTCTTGGCGGGGGCGCGGTTGATCTCGTCGCCCAGGAGGATGTTGGTGAAAACGGGGCCACGGCGCAGGGAGAAGGAGGTGGTCTGGAGGTCGAAGACGTTGGTGCCGATCACGTCGGAGGGCATGAGGTCGGGGGTGAACTGGATGCGCTTGAAGTCGGCCCTGAGGGTGGTGGCGAGGGTGCGGGCCATGAGGGTTTTGGCGACGCCCGGCACACCCTCGATAAGGACATGGCCGTCGGTGAGGAGGGCCACGAGCAGGAGATCGAAGGGCCAGCGTTGGCCGACGATGACTTTGCGGCGCTCGGTGTCGAGTGATTTGTAGAGGTCTATTAGTGGCATGGTGCTCCTTTTGAGTTACAGCTGTTCGACACTTATCGTACCCAACTCAAGCAAATCATGCGGAGTTCTAGTAATTCCTAGGTTGTGTTCAATGAGCAATTCGACAAGTTGCTCGCCGTTCATGAGTGCAACTGGCACCGCATTGGGGCGCTCTGCTTCGTCACGCGCGCCCGAAGCGAAATCACTCGTTGTAATGATCAAAGCCTGGTCATGGGTTCCTAAACTTCCTCGCACTTCCCTTATGGTTGGTGATTGAACATTTCTTCTCCATCGCTTTACTTGAACGGCCATACGTGTCCTTATGACACCAGCAACCACCAAGACCGCTCGCACATCTATGCCGCCATCCCTGTTTGTATGCCGCTATCCCTGTTTGGAGAAGTGACTATAACATCTTCAAATCCAAGCTTGATCAGAAGAAGACCTATTAGCTTCTCAAAGTCACTTGAAGGCATAACGTGAAGTAGCTCGCGTAGCTGACTCCGAGCTTTTCTATTGTGTTGTTCAATTTGATGATCTAAACTGGCGTCGACCCACTTGTTCAGACCGATGAACCCATTTCCATGTTTACTGAAACGGCCTGTTCGTCCACGCTTGCGTTGGCGCTCTATATCAGTAAGTAGTTGAGCATACATAGTCTGTTCAGGAGTCTGGCCACGCGTGGAAACAAGCCCTAATTCGAGTGCCCTGCGCGTGATCTCTCGATAGTGCATCGGTTTATTGTTGCCAAATTGCTCAAGGACGCGTTCAGCCGCATCACTGAAAGAAAGCGATTCGGAGTCTTCGCTTACGCTGATTTCACTAGGCTCCTCAACCGCTTCGTTTCTAAGTTGAACCCCTGGTTCGATTTCATTAGCCGCTTTAGCTTTCTTCTTGAACGCTTTGCCAACATATTCAGCAAGGCCCCATTTTCGCAAAGCAAATAATCGTGGGGCACATCGCTGAAAACGCGAAGCCGTTCCTTTATCTCTAATGTCAACAGCTAACCGCGCTTCGACCGTATCCAAGGGAGTTTTGCCTTGAGTTTGCCAAAGGCTCTGAGTCAATATTCGTTTCGTAATATCACTGGCAGTCATTGGGCTGCCAGTCTTGCTTAAAACATACTCAGCAGCGTCTAAAGCATTCATGGTGACTCCTATTTGAGTCTGGTTGTCAATCACCTTCCTCGTCGCGCAATTCATCCCGGTGCCAGGCGTGATCGTGGCGGCCTTCGCCGAGGTTGCCCGTTTCCTGGGCGCGGCGCAGGTGCTTGTAAGACTGGACGGGCACCAGCACAGCCACAGGCTCGCCGCCTTGCTCAATGATTATACTATTGGCGTCCTGGGCCACGTCCAATAGCACGCGATCCCAATCGCTCACAACTGTTGATGCGTCCATGCGCTTTTCCATTGTTACCTCCCAAGATCAACTTGACTTGCTGAGGTGAAAGAGGAACCTGGGGGACACCCCCAACTCCCCCGGCAGGGGACTGCCCCCTGCACCCCTCAATCCGAACGCATGCCGAGCGCCTCCCGGCGCACGCTCTCGGCATCTCGGATGGCGGAGACGGTTTCGGCCTCTACCGTTTCGGAGGCGGAGCCACCGCCTTCCAGGTGGCGCAGGCGCTCGATGGCGTGGGCCATTTTGGACTGGTCGAAGGTGTGGCGACCGCGCTCGGCCAGCGATTGCACAAAACGCTGGTCGGTGAGGTAGGGGTCTAGCTCGGCATGCTTCGAGAGCGTACGCTTGAAGTATTGTAGGTAGTGTTCGGCAGCCCACCCTGGCTTGCGGGCGCGTCGGAACAGGGAGGCTACCGAGCGCACGTAGTCGGAGGTGGGGCGTCTCTGGTCTGGTGTCCACACAGGGAGAGCAGGGCCGAGCCTGCGACCGCTCCAGAGGAAGTAGATGCCCACGAGAGCCGCGCCGTAGAGGAGCGCCCAGCCCCACGCGTTGCCCGTCAGTAGCGCGATCAGATCGCCGCCAACGCTCGCGCCGTGGTGAGCCTCGTCGAACACCACGCGGCGGTTCCCGGCTGCTTGCACGAGATTGTACACGAACGCGCCGTTGCTCGCGTCGCGTATCCCCTCGTTGCTCATCGGGTAGTCGCTGGAGAGGACGAACACGCGCCCATCGCCCACCCGTATGAGGGCGGCAAGGGGCAGGCGATTGCCGTCGGAGTCGAGCGAAGAGGCAAGCACCACAGTGTCGGTTATCGGCAAGGCCAGCGTCCACACGCCGGGCAGTTTGACCGCGGCCACAGGAGGGTCGTTCAAGAGGGGTTGGGAGAGAGGGACGGTGTCGGTGAAATTGGTGTGGAAATCGAGGTCGATGCCCAACTCGCGGAGCATGGGGTGGGCACCACCCAGGCCCGAACTGAGGTCACCGTTGCGGCTCCCCATAGCGAGGATCAGGGTATGGCCTGCCTCCAGCCAATTACGCACGCTCCCAGCCTGGCCTTCGGGAAAATCGGCGTTGGGGTTGACCATCACAAGGGTACCGTTGGAGGGCGGGAAGCTCTGGCCGGACGAGACGCGGCCCACATCGAACCCTGCCCGGTCGAGCCATTCGTAGAGGGCGCTTGTGCCGCGCTTTCCCTGGCTCAGGGTCGAGCCTACGCTCTCCGGCGTGTCACTTACCCCCTCGAAGCCGACCAACCACAACAAGCCGATCAGGAGCACAATCGCCGAGATGCCGAGCACCAGCAACTCGCCCGTCCGCGACTGCTGTGTGCGAGCTGTGGGATAGAGGGGGTTTGATTGGGGTCGGGGTTGGTCCATTACTGTCTACTTCGTATTGCGTATTGCCTATTGCCTATTGCCTATTGCCTATTGCCTATTTCTGTTGGTGATTAGGCCGCTTTTGGCTGGCTTTTTGTGGTTATTTGTGCTTCTATTGAGGCGGCTCGGGCGGTGTACTGTGTCCATTCTTCGGCGCTGGTTGGGCTGTTGCCGTACCAGACTTCCTCGAAGCGACTCAGGAGGAGTTGCAGTTGGTCGTGGAGGGGGCCGGGCGCTCGGAAGAGGTATTCGCGGTTGGTGGCGCTACGGTCGAATACCAGCATACCTGCTTCGTCCAACGCCAGGAGCACCGCCAGGCAGCGATACCTGATCGCGCTGTGATAATCCCCTTCGGAGGCCGATTGATCGGCGCGAACGCGGGCCTCTTGCGCGCTCATGCCCAGCACGGATGCCAGGTCGGACACTGAGCGCACGCTGCCGGGGGCGCTTCCACGGTTCAGCCCCGCGAGGATGAGGCCAACCGCTACGGCGGCAACCGCCAACCCTACGGCGGTAAGCGCCTGGAATACAACATCGAAGTGCTCGGTCGCGAGATAAAAGATACCAGCCGCAAGGAGGCCACCAAGCGCCGAAAGCCCCAGGCGTGCCCACCTGTTGGGCACCCACTTATCGGTTGACAGGAAGATAATAGCGGCCACGGCTATGCCTGCGAGCAGCGACAAGAAGAGGCGGGACAGCACGCTGTCGGGGTCGCTTTCGCCTGTGAGGCTTGCGAGCCAGCGGGCGAGCTGGGCTAGCGGAGACTCCGACCGAGCATAGTCGTAAATCGGGTTGCTCAGGACTGAAGCGAGAGCCGCCTCTGCGTCAGCGCCCGACATAGTGCCATCGACCGCACCCACATGCCCGGCGGGGCCAACTTGCAGGCTCGACGCCAGGAGAGCAAGCCCGCTGCTGACCGCTTCGAGGTTGGGGTCGTCCTCTGCCAACTCCTGTAACAGGCGCGTGTTATCTACCTGTGCAAGCGTAGCCCCGCCTTCGGTGCCGGTGATAGATGCTCCTTCTACGACCTGGAGATCGGCCTTCACACGTTTGATAGCCTCTTTGCGCGTGTCGCCCTCCGAGGAGAGGGCATTGTTCAGGTCGTTCTGGGCGGACTGGATGGTGGCTCGGTAATCGGCCAGCGGCACGACTTTGCCGAGGGCGGGGCGTTGAGGGGGCGCGGGCGGGATGGGGCCACTTCCCTGGCGCAGGAAGAAGAACCATACCCCCAGGACGGCGATCAACACAACGGCAAGGAGGCTGCCCCAGCGCACATTGGCGGGTACCGTCCGTACTCTGGCGAGGAACTGCGTCATGGCCGCCCTTTCGTGCCACCAGTATTCAGGACCTGGCCCACCGTGTGCACACCGAAGATGTAGGGAATATCCGGCATGAATTTAGCTTGCGGGTTGGGTATGTCGGTCTGCATGGGCGGTCGGACGTTGGGCGTGAGGCTACTGCTCGCTGCCAGGTTGTTGCGGGCTTCCGGGTGTTTCGGGAGGTTCGGGCCATTCGGACGGCTCGGGTGGAGAAGTGGGCCACCCATACTCGCTGCCAAACTCCTGCGCGGGAGGTAGCGGGTAGGTAGCGCCGTACTGTTGCGCCTGGGTGTCGCCTCCCAATTGGGGTGGGGTGTAACCGCTAATGGGCTGGGTCTGGCCGTACTGAGGTTGCCCGTGGCCCCCGTAAGCGCCGCCCCAGGCGGGCATGGGGGCGTTGGGCGCGTACCGCTGGGCCATAGCGGTCTCCAGGTCGTAGCCTTCTTTGCGCACCCGCAGGTCGAAATAGTAGAGGGTGATCGCTATCAGTTGGAGAGGTACATAGATAAGGGTCGTGAAGACGGTGACGAAACCGCTAAGTAGTTGCTGAAGCACAAGGTCGCGGGGGGCAAAGACCGAGACGAGGCCCGATATGATGCTGGAGGGACCCAACTGCACCACCCACGAGAATACCAGTAGAAGGCCCTGCAAAGCCAGTGTGCGCCACCAGTAATTCTGAACAAGCCCCCAACTGCGACGGATACATTGCACAGGCCCAAGCCTCTCGACGATGAGGGCAGGTGTGGTGACTGTAAGGCGGATGGAGATATAGATAAGGGCGGCAACCGCCGGTAGGAATAGGAAGCACGAAAGACAGATCAGGCCTCCTCCCGCCGCGGCGGAGGTGTCATTGCCGAGGGCCAGTCCGAATGCGAACAAGAACATCAGCACAATTGGCAAGAAGAGGGCTATATAGATCAGCAGCTGGAGGAAGATGAGGCCGATAAGTGGGCCTGCGCTCTTGAACATCTGGCGGTAAGAGCTACCGAACCCGACAGGGCGGTCAAGGTAGCTGTCGGCGACCCCCGCGATGAGCGCGCCTTCGCTCAGTTTCTGCAACAACCCATACAGGATAGAAAGGCCGAATATCGCGCCATAAAGGACGAAGATAAAGCTGAAAACTTCGTTCATGCTGCCCGACGAGATGTCGCTTGACGTGAGATCGCCCTCGATGTTTGAGAGGTCTCCCAGCAGGAAGACGGTAGCGCCCTGAATCAGCAATTGCAAGGGAACGTGCACGACCGCGATGATGGCGACGAAGGTGAGGAAGCGCTTGCGATAGAGGCGGAATGCCTGGTCGAGCACCTCGGCTACGGTGCGAGGTCTGAGCCG
Source organism: uncultured Chloroflexia bacterium (assembly GCA_963797095.1). Taxonomy (GTDB): domain Bacteria; phylum Chloroflexota; class Chloroflexia; order QHBQ01; family JADMIH01; genus JADMIH01. Next base: position 392,738 of record CAWCNY010000005.1, read on the forward strand.
TGAGATTATGGGGTCAATGGGGACGGCGGTTGTTGCGGACTGGTACATTGGGGTTCCTATTGCTTACTGCTTACTTCGTATTGCGTATCTCATTGCCTTTCGATCAGGTTGATGCCCTATCGCCGGTGTCTATCAGGATGGTGACGGGGCCATCGTTTAGTAGCGACACTTCCATGTGAGCGCCGAAGCGACCTGTCTCGACCTGTATGCCCGACCGGCGCATGTAATGGGCGCACCGCTCCACCAGCGCTTCAGCATGCTCCGGCGGGGCCGCGTCCACGAAGGAGGGCCTGCGGCCTTTGCGCGTGTCTGCGTATAGGGTGAACTGAGAGACAAGCAAAACTGACCCGTCCACATCGTCCAGAGCCAGGTTGAACTTACCTTCGGCGTCGGAGAAGACGCGCAGGCCCGCAATCTTACCCGCTATGTGGCGGGCAGCTTCTTCGGTGTCGTTCTTGCCGATGCCCAGCAGAACAAGAAAGCCAACTCCGATCTTGCCGACAGTTTGCCCCTCGACAACTACTTCGGCATGGCGAACGCGTTGGATTACTGCTCTCATTACTTATGCTTCGTATGTTCGTCACGAGCCAGAAGCGCCACGCAGTAGGCCGCCATCCCTTCGCCTGTGCCCGTGAAGCCAAGGCCATCGGTGGTCTTGCTTTTGACACTTATACGCTCCTCCTCGATCTGGAGCGTGGCCGCGATAACCGCTTTCATACGTGGGACGTGGGGCGACAGCCTGGGGCGCTGGGCCACTATTGTGCCGTCGAGGTTCTCGACGCGCCAGCCATGCTCGCGCACCAGGGCGGCCAGCTGCTTCAGCATGGAGATGCTGGAAATGCCCTCGATGCCTGGGTCGGACGACGGGAAATGAGTGCCTATATCGCCAAGACCCGCCGCGCCCAGGATGGCATCGATTGCCGCGTGAAGCAGTACATCGGCATCAGAATGCCCGGCGAGGCCGCGCTCAAAGGGCACTTCAACCCCGCCCAGGATAAGCGGTCTCCCTTCGACCAGGCGGTGCGCGTCAAATCCCATGCCCACCCTGAAACTCATCTTCCCCGGCCTTTGAGAATTGCTTCGGCGATGATGAGGTCGAGGGGAGTGGTGATCTTGATGTTGGTGCGCTCGCCTTCATATACCTTCACAGGGTGGCCCAGCAGTTCTACAAGGCGGGCGCAGTCGGTGGCTTCCAGGCTGTCTTCGCGCAGGCGCAAAGCTTCGTAAGCACCCACAAGAAGGGAGGTACGAAAGACCTGGGGGGTCTGGGCCAACCACAGGTTTCCCCTGTCGAGGGTGTTTGTGACAGTCTTGCTGGCATCCACAGTTTTGACCGTTTCGGTGGCGGGAAGGGCAGCGATAGCCGCACCTACTTCGCGCGCGGCCTCCAGGCCACGGCTGATAAGGTCGGGGGTGACGAGGGGTCTCGCGCCATCATGGACTGCTACCCATTCAAACGGCTTGTTTATGCCCTCTATCTCGCGGGTGATGCGACCAATGGCCGTAAGGCCTGCCCGCACCGAGTCCTGGCGCTTCTCGCCCCCCGGCACCATAGCGCGCACCTTCCGCCAGCCGAATTGCGAGTTCAATTCAGCTGCGCCAGCCATGTTGTCGGGGTTGACCACCAGCGCGATAACGTCTACATCCTCGCACTCCTCGAACGCCGCTACCGTGCGCGCGATCACGGGCAAGCCGCCGATGGTGCGAAGTTGCTTATCGACCCCGCCCATGCGCTGGCTCTTGCCTGCCGCCACTATTATTGCTGCTAATTCTGCCATGATCCTCACAATTTCAGGGCCATGACCCCATCAATGGCCATGTTCTCATCAATTAGGAAGCCTGACGCCTGCCTTTTAGCCGGGCATTTTGCCGTTCTTCATCTGCGCAAATATCATCCGCCCGGCCACGGTTTGCAGGACGCGGGTGACTACGACATCCACGTCACTGTTCATATATTTTCTGCCGTTCTCGACCACCACCATCGTGCCGTCGTCCAGGTAGGCTACGCCCTGGCCCAACTCCTTGCCTTCTTGTATGACATGTACGTGCATCTCTTCGCCCGGCAGAACCACAGGCTTGACCGCATTTGCCAGCTCGTTGATGTTGAGCACCTTGACGCCCTGTAGCTCGGCCACGCGGTTCAGGTTGAAGTCGTTGGTGATCACGGGACAATGGTAAGTGCGAGCAACTTTGACTAGCTTGCTATCAACGCCCACCACATCGTCCGCATCAACTTCGCTGATCTGGAGGGGCACCACAGCCTCTTTCTGAAGGCGGTTGAGCATATCGAGGCCGCGCCGCCCACGCGCCCTTCGGAGCGGGTCGGCGGAGTCGGCGATGTGCTGAAGCTCCAGGAGCACGAAGCGCGGGACGAGAAGGGTGCCGTCGATGAAGCCCGCCTTGCTGATGTCGGCTATGCGCCCGTCGATGATGGCGCTGGTGTCTACGAGGAGGTATTTGTCGATCTTGAGTCGGGAGTCTGATCCGGAGTTAAGGACACTTCCCATGTTGCTAAGTCCACCCGCTCCCATTGCTATCATGCCTGTGGATTCGGGCGGGAGCTGGGCTGTGGGGCCACCAAGCGCCTCAATACGAGATACGCGGCCCAGGCTGCTGGGATCTACGAGGATTGGAGAAGCCGAGGTGCGTTCAGCCTTGAGAGCATCTATCACATCGCGTTTGCGCTGGGTAGCGGCGTACACGCCCAGGTAGGCGAGCAATAGGGTCATGACGGCGGGCGAAACGTTGCCAAGCCAACCGGGGAGGAGGCTGAGAGGCCAGGCTAACAGAGCGCCCATCAGCAAGCCGACAAAGAGGCCGGCTGCCAGCGCAATAAGATCGAGGGGAGGCATCAGCTTGAGCCTGTTACGGACCCAGCGGAAGGGGTAGACGGTTATATAGGGTGTGATCAGGAGGCCGACAATAGCGCCAATGAGGGTGAGATAGGCGATCAGGTCGTTGTAGCTGTCGCTGCCCGTCCCGTAAATGATAGGTGACAAATAGACGCCAAGAAGGAAGCCTGCCGCCGCGAACAGCGCCATGCCAAGCAGACGGATCGTTATGTTGAACGACATACGCTCGTACCCATCATTCGTCCAGCACGCGCCGTGCAAAGCCCCGCGCTCTCCCTCTTAGTCTGATGATAGCATACGGCATGGGTGGTGTCAAAACGGACGAAGCAAGAGTGATACGCGAAACGTGATACATGACCTATTTCGTACTGCGTATTGCGTACTGCGTATTGCGTATTGCGTATTGCGTATTGCGTATTGCGTATTGCGTATTGCGTATTGCGTATTGCGTATTGCGTATTGCGTATTTACGCGTCATTCGTCACTCGCCGCTCGTCACTCGCCGTCCTTTGTCGCACGAATCTGCTACAAAACTATTGACACTGCTCCTATTGCCTGATATACTAATTTCAACTTTTCGACCACTAAAAAGGAGCAGACTAATGTCGAGGAACTTACTAGCCAGCTGGATTTATACCGGCGCACCCTTCGGACTCACTGTCCAGGGTAGGAGTTTGCCCACGCTCAGGTAGGTCAACAGCAGTGTGACACCGGCCGTGGGCGCAGACAGCACCCACGGCCTCTTTATTCCTTGGGCACGAGGAGTAAACCCCCAAACAAGCAGGCCGATGGGTTCAATAAGAAGCCCACCGGCTCGTTTTGTCTAATTCGATCAACGCGAACGTCACGTCACACCTGCAAGGGTGAAAGGCCGCAAAGCACCACTAATGCGGCCAGGGGAAAAGAATGAACAGCTATAGAGAGATAGCCGAAAACAAACGGTTGGACCACTTGAAGCTGGCGCAGGTGGCCCTACAGCGCTACGGTTTACTGGAAGTAGGAGCCAGCATCTCCCTGATCGGCGATGTTGACCACGCCATCTTCAAGGTAAGCGTGCCCGCTGAGATGGGAGCAATCTTTCACCCATACCTGGGCCGTATCGAAGGCCAGCAGTTCCTGCTGCGCATCGAAGATATAGCCGATACGCGCATGGCGACCACATACTCTCAGTTGGCGCTCCTGGCTACAATGCTCCGCGATACCGACCTCTCGCTGCCGGAGCCGGTGCCAGCGACCGATGGGACACTGGTTCCGGAACTGGTAATCGGGACGGACGCCGATGGCAACGAGCCAAGGCAATGTGTGTTGTTCAGATGGGCCGGCCTCCCCTTCCCGGAGGCCGCCCTCAACCTGGCGAAGCACTGGCAAGAGAATTAGCAAGATGAGGTAAAGGCGGTCCCTGGGCGCGGATCGTCTTCACCGAGTCTTAATGATTCTCATTGCCAGGCTTAATGCCTTGACCCTATATTGACTCCTATAAAGACCTCCCACTTGCCGGGGCAACCCGGCTTACGCGACAAAAAAGAGTGGGTATATAGAAATAGGAGGCGTATAGATGGATAACGACGATCGCCCGGTTGGGCGCATATTGAACCGAAGGGAAGTGCTGGCTCTCATGGGAGCGGCAGGAGCGGCATTGCTGGTTGGGTGCTTGCCAGGATCGCAGACACCGCAGGCCACCGCAACAACCACCGAAGGTGCGACAAGCACTGCTACCCGGGTGCCCACGGCCACAAGCACCTCAACGGCAGGGGCAGCCGCCACAAGCACCGCCACGCAGGCTACATCAGCACAGGCAACCGGTACAGTCACGGCCGTTACCGAGGCTGCCGCAACAATGCCATCGTGCGTGGTAAGCCCTGAATTGACCGAAGGGCCCTACTTCGTGGACGAGATGCTCAATCGTTCCGATATAAGGTCTGACCCCTCGGATGGCTCGGTGAAAGAGGGCATGCCGCTTGAGATAACCATGCTGGTGTCGCAGGTCGGCAGTGGGTGCACTCCTCTGGCGGGCGCGCAGGTCGATATATGGCACTGTGACGCGCTTGGAGACTATTCGGATACGCAGGACCCCAACTGGAACACCGTAGGGCAGAAATTCCTCAGAGGTTACCAGGTAACCGATTCGAGCGGGATGGTCAAGTTCACCACGATATACCCCGGTTGGTACAGGGGACGGGCGGTGCACATCCATTTCAAGATCCGCACGAATCCCGGCTCAAATCAGGGATACGAGTTCACCTCGCAATTCTTCTTCGATGATACCCTCACCGACCAAGTGCACACGCAGGAGCCATACGCGAGCAAAGGCCAGCGCGACCTCAGGAACTCAGGCGATGGTATCTACCAGCAGAGCGGAGGGCAAACTCTGCTGACTCTGGTCCAGTCGGGCGACGGTTACAAGACGACGTTTGATATTGGCATGCAGATTTAGAGGCAATCGCCTACTTTTCCACCCTCCTCCGGTGTTATAATGCCTGTTGGATTATTACACCCGGAGGAGAGACCATGACCGCCATCTACGCAATGACTGAGACGCCCCTGCGCCGCCTCGCTTACCAACATATTCTGTCCGTCGAGCAATTCGAGCCGGAGACGCTGGAGAGCCTGTTCGGCTACGCCCAGAAGATGGACCGCCAGGTGGCAAGCGGAGGGGCCGAGCCTGTTTTGACCAATCGCGTGGTCGCGAACGTCTTCTACGAAGCTTCCACGCGTACCGACCTTTCGTTCTCGGCAGCCACCCAGCGGCTAGGCGGGCGCGTGATCACCACGGCTGGCGGGGTGCATTATTCCTCCGTATCGAAGGGCGAGAGCCTGCACGACACCATCAAGACGATAGCCTGCTACTCGGACGCTATTGTCCTGCGCCACCCTCAAAGAGGGGCAGCCCGAGAGGCTGCGGCGGCCTCGGAAGCCCTCAGGCAATCGACAGGCAAGCCCGTGCCGATTATCAACGCCGGTGATGGCATTGGCGAGCACCCCACGCAGGCGCTCCTCGACCTCTACACCATCAAGGATAGGTTTGGGGCCAACATCGACGGGTTGACAATCGGCTTCGTAGGGGACCTGCGTAACGGTCGAACTGTCCATTCGCTGATCAAGCTGCTGGCGCTCGATAAGTGCCATGTAAAGGTGGTCTGTATCGCTCCCGAAAGCCTCACCATGCCATCGGAATATGTGGAGTTCGCCCGGTCGCGCGAAATGCCTGTGGAAGAAACACAGGACTTGCAGGAAGCTATCAGGTCGCTCGATGTGCTCTATGTGACACGGGTGCAGCGCGAGCGATTCGTGGCGCAGCAACTGGACGAGTTGGCCGCGTCGATATACGGGCAGCCGCACGACAGTCTGGACAGCACGCGCAAAGAAGCGATCAAGCCGCTGGCCGAACAGAAGGCGGCACAGGAATACCTGGCGGCCCGCGATACATACGTGGTAGACCCCATGATGATGAGCCTGGCCCCCAAGGACATGATCCTGATGCACCCACTCCCACGCGTGAATGAGATCCCGGAGCAAGTGGACACCGACGACCGGGCATACTACTTCAGGCAGGTACAAAACGGCCTCTACATCAGGATGGCCCTGATGGCTTCGGTGCTGGACCGCGTGGGAGCATAGGCGCTCTACGCAACTCGATTGGAATAAATAAGTGGGCGGCTGAGCCGCCCACTTATTTATTCTGGAGCCCAATTCTTAGTCGCGAGATGAAACGGGCCGCTTCTGATATACTATGTAAGATATTTATATAAGGAGAAAAGAGTTGGCCAATGATGACAAGGGGCAGGCTAAGCGGCCTGTCGAAATCGATGATTTGTACCTCATCCGGTTGGTGGGAGACCCCCAGGTGTCGCCCGACGGGCAGACCGTGGCCTATGTGCAAACTCGTATGCGCAGGAAGAAGAACGACTACGGGGCCAATATCTGGCTAGCGCCCGCAAATGGCAGGGGAGAGCCGCGAAAGTTCACCAACAGCCCCAGGCGGGATATGTTCCCGCGATGGTCATATAGCGGCAAGGAGATAGGGTTCCTATCAACTCGGTCGGGCAAGCCGCAGGTGTGGGTTATACCCGTGGCAGGCGGAGAGGCCCGGCAGGTGACGTTCGCCGGGCGCGGGGTGGGCCAGTTCGCGTGGTCACCTGATGGGAAGTGGATCGCTTTCGTGACCAAGGTGGACGGCGATAATGATAAGAAATGGGCCGAACTGGACAAGGAGGAAGGCAAGAAAGAGGAGGCGGGCGACAGCGAGAACGTCCAGCCCGGACAGGCAGGGTCGGGCGAGGGAGCAGGCCCCCGGTTGCGTGCAGGTGAATGGGATGAAGACCAGGAGGACGAGAAGGACACTGAAGATAAAGGCGATCATGCGTATGTGATCACTCGAGTGCACATCAAAGGAGAGGGGCAGGGCCTCCTGTTGCGCCGCCAGCATTTGTTCATCGTGCCGTCTGGGGGCGGTAAAGCCCGGCAGTTGACCGAGGGCGATTGGGATGTGCAGTCGATCAGGTGGTCGCCCGGTGGGAAGCAGCTTGCTTACCTGGCGAACCGTGAACGGGACGCTGAGCTAAACAATATCGCGGATATTTGGGTTATGGATATCGACGGCGATGGCAACAAGGGAGAGGAAAGCCGCATCACTAAACACGACGGCGCGATCGGGGTTATGGACTGGCTGCCATCGGGCAACGGGTTCGCGGTGTATGCGCATAGCAGGTTGAAAGAAGGGGCACTGGGCACCAACCTTCAGGTATGGACCATCGGGCTGGACGGTGGGATCACGAAGTTGGCAGAGGGACTAGATCGCACCGTAGGCTCCTGGGTCAACTCAGACTTGTGGGCCGGGAACGGCGAACCGCGCCCGCGCTTCAGCTCCGACGGTGAGACGATCTACTTCACAGTGACCGACCACGGTAGCTCTCACATCTACTCGGTACCCGTGAAAGGCGGTGAACCCAGGCTTGTAGTTGGCGGGAAGCGCGAGATTTTGACGTTCGATGTGGCAAGCGAGGGCCTCACGTTCAGCGCGGCGCAATCGGGGCACCCGGTTGATATTTATTACGCACCTTTTGGCGGTGGAGCAGAGAAGCAAATCACCGACGTAAACCGGGATGTGCTGTCGTCGGTAGATATTCGGTCGGGGCAGGAGTTCTACCTTGACAGGGGTAACGGAGTGCAGGTGCAGGGATGGTTGCTGACGCCACCGGGCTTCGACCCGTCGAAGAAGTACCCGCTGGTCTTGCAGATACATGGCGGGCCGCACGTATCATACGGAGAGGCTTACCTGCACGAGTTCCAGATGCTGGCGGCGCGGGGATATGTCGTGCTCTATACGAACCCCAGGGGCAGCCAGGGATACGGGCAGGAGTTCTCGGACGCGATCTTGAACGATTGGGGTGGCGTAGATTACGACGACCTGATGGCCTGTGTGGATTGGGCCATCCAGCAGGGATATGTGGACGAGAACAGGATGGCGGTGGCCGGTGGGTCGTACGGCGGGTATATGACGGCCTGGGTGATCGGCCATACCAATAGGTTCAAGGTAGCGATGGCCTCGCGAGCTTGCGTGAACCTGTACAGTGCCTGGGGGTCGGGCGACTATACCTGGGCGCTCTGGGACTGGGAGTTCGAAGGAAGTCCACGCGAGAGAACGGGCCTGTATCTTGAGAGGTCACCTATCACTTATGCGGAACAAATGCAGACGCCTCTACTGCTGACGCACGCAGAGGACGATTACCGGGTTGATATCGAGCAGTCTGCTGAGTTGTATATGGCCTTGCGAACGAGAGGCAAGACAGTAAAGATGGTGCGATTCCCTTCGGGCGGACACGACGTGTCGCGCTCAGGTAAGCCCACTCTCCGGATGGAGCGCATGGAGTATATCGCCGATTGGATCGACCAGTATATAGGCGAGCAGAAGGGTTGAACCAGGGCTATCCCCGTTGAACCGCAAAGCATACAAATGGACTACACACTTCTCCTTTGTTCTTGGGACGAGAAAAAACCCGTAGGGGCACCCATTGTAGGCAATGTTGTCACATGAACCCACAAACGTGGCACAAGTGCGGACACTGCTAACGGGTGCCCTGGTGGGACTCCTCGATCTCGTTAGTTGACCTGGATTGTCAGACCGTAGGTGGCAACAGATGTGCCGCCCGTGGGGTCGGGCCAGGTGACAGTTACCTGCATGGCGTACTTGCCTTGAAGTGAGTGTTGGGGGAGCGCTAGAGCGGAGGGTGTGCCGGGAAGGTCGCCTGTGGAGAAGGTTGGCTGCCCCTCCGGGGTGAAGTTGAGCGTTGTGCCGGGTAGAACGGGCTGGCGCTCAGGATAGGGATAGAGTTGGGCTGAGAAAGAGAGCGGGGTCGGGCCGAAGTCTGGGTCGGGACCAAGCCGGCCTCTGAGCATGATCGTTTCGCCTGGTGATACTCCAATGGGATAAGAGGGCAACGGCACCCCTGGGCCGTCGGCGCACGCTTTCAGCCAGCATGAGGAACCTGCGAAAGCAAGTTGCTCGCCGCTTTGCGATGTTATGTAAAGTTGCGGTGCTGATGATGTGCTTACACTTTGGAAAGGCAGGGCCACTTGCACCGGCCCGCCGCTCTTGCCTGTCGAGATAGCATAGAGCCATGAAGAGGCATCGAACGCGGGAGAGTCGACGGAGCCGGACAGGTTGCCTCTGCTGTCGGGGGTAAGCGAAGCGAAAGGCTGAGCAATTAGCTGAGCCGTGCCTGTGATAGCCTGCGAGACAGCCAGGGAGATAGATTGAGAGGTGGGCCAGCCTGAGCCGCTCGCCATGAGACGCTGGCCGTCCGCGCTCCATTGGTAGCCTATGTGCGCACCCGAAGACGATGCCGAGAGTATTCGGAAGCTATACGGATTCGATATATACCTGCCTCTGGCGAAGCCATCAACGGACACGAACTCCCCGGCCTCAAGCTGGGACATGGGGGCCTCGGTGCCTTCGCTGTAGCGAACAAGGTCGGCATCGGATAGGTGCAGACTCCATTGAGCGCCATCGAGAGTCTGAAGGATCGCCTCGGAAGAGAATGGGCGAGCGTGCTCTATGCTCACAACGGTGCCTGATATTTGAGTGCGGCCTGAGGGCAGCCCGTATGCCAGTGGAAGGGAAACTGAATAGTCACCGCTCTGGGCGATTGTGATAGCAACCTTCTGGTTCAGAGAGAGGCGGGTGTCATTTGTGAGGGGCCAGGGAGCGAAAAACCTGCCAGCGGAATCCGCTGAAATGGTCGCGGGGCCGACAAGCGGCCCAAGTCCATGAGGGATGGTAAACCCGATTTGCATGGTCACAGATGAATTGGGAGGCCAGTTGTAACCGCTGATCTCGACTTTATCTGCTCTGATCTCTGTGGCGATGGCCGGAGGTGGGGGCGCTGATGCATAACGCCAATCGTAGTAAGCGCGACCCACGTTTGCCATTTCAACGCGCCATTCAGGCGGGTTGGCAGGGTTATAGGTGAGGGCTCGACGCTCATAGAGCTGGATCAGGACGGTGGCGGGGTTGTTGTCAATGAGAACATCGGCCCAATAAGGTTCCGTGATTGGCCTGCCGAGGAGGTATAGGGGATCGAATAGCTGGCCCTGAGTGAGGTGGCCTTGTTGGAGGATGGGACCGGGTTGGGACATCCAATCGGAGAAGACTGCGGGGATATTGTGCCCGGATACGGGATCGTAGGAGGCGGACAGGTATGAACTGGTATCGCCTGTGGGAGTGTAAGGGGAGATTGTGCCGTCCCGCGCGATGCGACCGGATAAGGGTTGGCCTGTGAGGTCGTGGGATGGGGCGGTGTGGGATGCAAAAGACGCATAGGTAGGAGCCTCAGGGCTGCCGGGGTCGCCCGCCACGAGAACGGTCGCCGGGGAACGGGCCTCGAAGGTGGAATCGCCCTTCTGCACCTGACCTGTGACCATTTCGGTGACAAGGAGGCCACTTGACACGAACCAGGGAGAGGCGCGGTCGGCGGAAGGATCGTTGATCTCCATGCGACCCTTATCGAAGTATTCGACCAGGCGGAGGGCGGTGGCAAACTCGGCGTAGGGTTCGTCAACAACCGCAAAGGGGGTTGGCCCCCAGAGCCAGGAGCGTGGGGCGGCTTGCATGGCAACAGGCGCATCGGGCACGGCCCATGTATTGAAGAAAGCCGAGTGGGCCATCCACTCGTCGGGCCATACCCAGGACGCGGGCTGGGCATGCGCATGTAGAGCGTAGGGGATGGACACGCATAGAAGCAGGAGGGTGGCGGAGAAGCGGAGGAGCATAGTTACGAATATGATATAAGACCGCCTGTCAGATATGGGCGGTAGTCCATATTGCGAATTACTGGTGCCGGTCGGCTAAATATAGCACATTTTTGCACCTGCGCGTTGGGCTGTGCTATAATTCGAGCATCAAGAGCCTGAGATAACTGACTTGCGGCAATTAGACTCTGTTGTGCCAACATATGTACCGATATCCCGGCACGAGCACAAACCGAGGCCAGTGAGAACTCCTGATGGGAGAGTGTAATTGAACATAGGTTGAGTTTGGAACTCAACCTAGCCCTTAGCCGGGAAATATCAGGGGTCTGGGTCTGTGTGGGAGTAGTTAAGATGCTAGACAGTACGGGCACGGGGCGAATCGAATACGAGGATGTATTGCGCGCCCTCGGTTATTTCATAGATCAGAATAACCTCAGCGAGATCTGCATGGTTGAACTGCGCGAAGGGATACTCATTAGAGGGATCTCGAAGGTAGCCAATCGCAGCGGCTACCAGGCGATTTCGGAGTCGTTCCTGTTTACGAACGAAGACCTGGAGCGAATCGTCAATGAGGCATATGCCCGGCGAAAGCCACCCGAGCAGTCCGAGCAGCAACACAAAGGACTGTTCGGGAGGTAAGCGGACAAGGAGCGAATGTACAAGGGTCTGAAAGTATCCGTGGTGATCCCATGCTTTAATGAGGAACACGGGATAGCGGCGGTCCTCAAGGGGATGCCCAATTATGTTGATCAAGTAGTGGTAATAGACAACAATTCGACCGATGAAACGGGTCGGATCGCCCTGGAGTTGGGGGCGGAGGTTGTCTTTGAGACGAAGAAGGGCTACGGAAACGCTTACCGGGCCGGGCTGCCACGGGCCACGGGCGACATTGTAGCCACAGCGGACGGGGACGGTACCTACCCCACGCATTCTATTGGCCCGATTATCGATTTCCTGCTTGAAGGTGGCTATGATTTTGTGTCAGCGAGCAGGTTCCCCCTGCGGAACCCGGACGCCATGCGCTTCCGCAACGTGCTCGGCAATATGATCTTGACCTGGACGGCGCGCCTGCTGTGGCTGCGCTGGTTTGCAGACTCGCAGTCGGGGATGTGGGTGTTCAAGCGGGATGTGTTGAAGAAGATCAGGCCGGTGAGCGCGGGGATGCCGTTTTCAGAGGAGATCAAGCTGCTGGTGGTAGATAACTCCAGGCTGAGGTTAGCTGAGTACCACATTGACTACCACGAGCGAATAGGCGAAACCAAGCTGTTCGCCTGGAAAGACGGCTTTGAGAACCTGCTCTTCCTGTTCAAGCTAAGACTTCGGCGGACGCTGTTAGGGAAGATCCTGGGAGTACGGTAGTCGGTAGCCAGTAGTCGGAATCAGGAACTTGGAACCAGGAACTCTCGTCCTCCGGCTACCAATAGAAACGGCGGCATTCGTGAACATACTTTCCATCGGGCAGCTTGCGACCTATTTGCGGGAGTTGCTGGATAGCAACGATGCGCTTTACGACTGCTGGGTTGCGGGCGAGGTATCTAATCTTTCGCAGTCGGGGTCGGGCCACTACTATTTCACTTTGAAGGACCGCGATGCCCAGATGAAGTGTGTGCTGTTCAGGCAGCAAGCCATCTGGCAGACGGTGCTGCCGGTAAACGGCGCGGCGGTGGTCGCCCATGGGCGCGTATCGCTGTATGAGGCGACGGGAAATCTCCAATTCTACGTCGATATGCTCCAGGAGGAGGGGCAGGGCGCACTGTACCTGGCGTTCGAGCAGTTGAAAGCAGCGCTGGACGCGCAGGGTCTGTTCGCCGAGGAGCGGAAGCGGAAGATACCGGCGATGCCGAAGCGTATCGGGCTGGTGACCTCGCCCCAGGCTGCCGCCTTGCAGGACATCCTGAATGTGCTGGGCAGGAGGTACCCACTGGCGGAGGTCTTGCTCGCCCCAACGCAGGTGCAGGGTGATGGAGCGGCCCGGCAGATCGCATCCGCTATTGCTGCGCTAAATGCGCTGGACGAGGATGAGGCCGTGGATGTGGTGATAGTAGCCCGTGGTGGTGGGTCAATCGAGGAGTTGTGGGCTTTCAACGAGGAGATCGTGGCGCGAGCCGTGTTCGCATCGAAGGTGCCTGTCGTGACAGGAGTCGGGCACGAAACCGATTCTACTATAGTAGATTACGTGGCCGATTTGAGGGCACCCACACCTTCGGCGGCTGCGGAATTGGTATCGCCTGATATCGACGATTTGCGGGAAACTGTCGAGCAATGGCGCGAAATGATGCTAGCCGATATGAGAGGCAGGCTGGCTATCGCCTGGGACGAGCTAGAATCGGAGAGAGGGAGGCTTGAGAGACTGTCACCCATGTGGCAGGTAGAGAGCGATCGGACCAGGCTGGCGGGATTGGTAAGCACAATGAACATGAACATACGCCACATGCTGAGCCTCCACAAGGAGAGAGTAAAGAGCGCCGAGGGGAGGCTGGAGGCGCTGTCGCCGTTGCAGATTTTGAAGCGCGGCTATGCGATTGTGCGGGATTTGCAAACGGGGGATGTAGTAAGCAGTATCGCGGAAACCGAGGGTGGACATCTATTGGAGATCAGGGTGGCAGATGGGGCGTTCGGGGCGAGGGTGGAGGAAGGACGACGAGTGACGAGTGACGAGTGACGAGTGACGAGTGACGAGTGACGAGTGACGAGTGACGAGAGTTTATTGCGTATTGCATATCGATTAGCGTTTATCGTCTGGGGTCCATCAGCCAACTAGGAGGCAGGAGAGATGGCAGCAAACAGCAACAAAGTAGGGGCACATGGAGAAAAGGGCACTTCCTTTGAGGAGAGCTTCGTGCGACTTCAAGGGGTGGTAGGGCGATTGAGCGCCGGGAGCCTCAGCTTGCAGGAGGCGCTGGCGGCGTTCGAGGAGGGCATGGCCCTGGCCGATAGCTGCTCGCAGATGCTGGACGAGGCGGAATTGCGGGTCAAGCAGGTCAGTGATAGGGCGATGAAGGCTGGCTCGGCTTCCCTGGTGGAGTTGGACGAGGGGATGCGGGGCGCTGGCGGCTCACTTAAGGGAGAGCCATTCCTGGTGGAGATCGAGACGTACGAGAGCACGACCATCCAGAGATCCTCTCCAGAGGAGCATGAGAATGCCCAATCAAAGAGTGAGCAGGCCCCCAAAGGCAAAGCCCCAAATGCGCGACCCTATTTGCAGCCGGTCATGGACGACCTTGATCCCTTATTTGACGACGAAGACTGACCGGACGCCCCTATCCGGACGCGTGATGTAATGCTGTTCGACATCCTGAGCCTATTCCCCGAGATGTTTCCCGGAGTGCTTGGAACGAGCATATTCAAGCGGGCAGCCGAGGCCGGGCTGGTGTCGGTGCGGTTGCACCAGATACGCGATTACGCCGGGGGCAAGCACAAAGTCACAGACGATTACCCCTACGGCGGCGGCATGGGGATGGTTATGAAGCCGGAGCCTGTGTTCCGGGCCGTGGAATGGATCTACAGGCTGGAGGACCCACCACCAGGCATCAGCATCTATACCCCACCTGATGAAGTGCATGAGATGGAGTTGGAGCCTGTGCCACATCCATCCACGATACCGATCATCCTTATGAGTTCCTCAAGGGCGATTGTTCAAGCATTCCGTAGCCGAGGAGTTAGCCCAACACCCCCGTCTGATCATAATCTGCGGGCATTACGAGGGGTTTGACGAACGGATACGCGAGCACCTTGCGACAGACGAGATCAGCATCGGCGACTACGTGCTGACGGGCGGGGAGATCGCGGCGATGGTGGTCACTGACGCCGTGGCGCGGTTGCAGCCGGGGGTGCTGGCGGAGGGGTCGGCCCACGACGAGTCGCACGCGAGGGGGTTGCTTGAATACCCGCAGTACACACGCCCACCCGATTTCAGGGGGTGGGAGGTGCCTCCGGTACTGGTGAGCGGCCACCACGCCAAAGTGGAGGAGTGGCGGCGGAAGGAGTCGCTACAGAGGACGCTCGAACAGAGGCCCGATCTGCTGGAGAGAGCCGAGTTGAGCGCGAAAGAGCGGAAATGGCTGGAGGAGTTGCGTGGCGAGTGAGAAAATTTGCTACAAAGCTCGCAAATGCTCTAGGTCAGAGCCATCAGGTAATGCTGAAGTCCGCACCGTAAGATACCGCCCCCAGTTTCGAGGCCACCGCCTGCGACGATCTGTTCTCCCACGATGTGCTGTATAGAGGCAACCGGCCTGTGGTGCGTAAAGCCTCTGCCCACGCTCCTACTATATCCACCGCATAGCCGCGTCCCCTGAAAGCTTCGACGGTATGGACGCCTGCTTCGGCAACATGAGGCGTGAGACGCACAGAGCAGCAGACGGCCACCGCCACGCTATCTACAACACGCGCAGCAACAGGAGCAAGCTCGGCGAACTTGCTCTGCGTGTAGGGATAATGCTTTTCCAGCGAGGGCGCGTTTGAGGATGTGATCATCACTGCTTCGGTGTTCGCAGTCCGAGGGAGTTCAGGCAGATAGTAAGCAGGGCCTGCATACGTGCTGCTGATCGGCGCGTGCTGTGCGAGCAGGTCGGTGTATTGGGCAAGGTAGCTGGGTGGATCTCGCAGTTCCATGCGATCGGTGACGACGGGCTCGAGGGCGGCAAGCCTCTCAAGTTCGGACGATAGGTCCGGAGGCAGGTCGTAGCGAACGCGCCAGATGTTCGCCGACGTGGTCCGGAACAAGAAGAAGCGAGGGGTGGGGTCGCTGGGGTCAGGCTCGTTGACATGCAGCAACCGGTTATTCGTGTCGTGCACGTAAAGAGCCTCGGTGTGCAGGCGGGCAAGTTCAAGATGGGTATAGCTCATGATGCAAAGATCAGTTTGGCTATTTTTCCAGGCCGAACTCTTCCTGTGGGAAATCGTCCGATTTGTGGGCTCCAGGGGGATAGAGGAGCAGTATGTAGCCACCACACGAAGCAATTGCCTTGTCGGAAGGGGCTTCGATGGATTGGCTTTCGAAGACGACGCTTGCCGAGCGCCCGCCTGGGAGCCTGGTGGGAACCCTGAAACCGCCCAGGAACCGACCCATATCATCAACCAGGTCGATGGAAGGCTTTTCGGTGCTGTGCCACAACTCCTTGTACTCGCCGGAGGAGAGGGCGGTTACAGTGAATGAGTCGTGCCTGAAGAGAACGGAGACGGGTTTCTTGCCGGGGTTGGAGAAGGTGAATCTAAATGCGCCGTTTGACATACCCGCCGCGCCGGGTGGGCGGAGATCCCAGGCCAGAGAGATCACGGACAGGGGGGCGGCTGCCGCGCTGCGCAGTAGATCGTCGTAGGCTGCTCTGGCCTGGGCCAATGGGGCCGGAAGTTCGTGAAGGTCTTGCACAGACAGGAGTAAGCCTCTATCGTCTGGGGCATCTCCCACCATGAGGGTGAGCCGGGGAGAGTTGCGAGCCTGGGTGCCTTCCGTAGGGCGCAGGTCCGTAAGTTCAGCCGCAAGCCCTTCGAGTGGGGCAAGATCGCCAGCGTCCAGCTTGAACGAGTAGGTGCCCGCCTGGTCGCGCCGATCTGAGGATGAGGAGAAGAGGGTCCAGAGCCACACCGTCCCGTCATTATAGACAGCAAGCCGCTCGTCCACCTTGCGGGGGCGGTCGGCGAGCATGGAATATTGGAGTAAGGGACTAGGGCGGCTGCGGGGCATGGCGGTTCCTGTTATGGAGTGTGAGCGGGACCGGTGCCACCGGCAGGGGCGGGACCACCAACAGATCGGGCTTCAAAATCGGACTCGGTTGCTTTGTCGCGGAACGATCTGTTGAATTGAGTAACAATGCCGCTCATATAATCCGTGCGCACTGTGGCCCCGGTGCCGGCGCCGTTATCATCGCCCATGAGAGAGTTGACCGTGAAGCGTATATGCTGGTTGGCGGCGGGGGTACCGGAAGGGGTCTGGGCGTCGCGCTGCATAGCCTGGGCGCGCTCGACCATTGTAGCGACGTTGCGGTCAAGCACGGGATGGGTTGAAGGGCCGCCGCTGGTGCCGGTGGGGGTGGCGGTGCTGTGGGTATCGACCTCAGCCATGAGCAGGGCCAGCATCTCGTCTATTTGCTGGCGGATCAACGGCGAGACCTGCGAGCTAAGAAAGTCTTGCACGGCGGTAGAAACCACGCCTTTGGAGATATTGTTGATGCGAACGCTAACCGCCTGGTTGAGGGTGCTGGTTCTACGAGCGGCAGCCCTAAAGGCAGGATTGTCGAAAGCAGCGTTGGTGCCCTCGCCTATCTCGGCCGGCATATTGGCGATTTGCGTAGACAGGAGGTCGCTGAGCGAGGCCCAGCGAGCGGTCATGGCTTGCAATCTCCCCTTCAGAGTCTGGGACACATCGAGCTCAAGGCGCGGTCTGCCGCGCCCGCCTGGGCTTTGGGGGATCCCCACTTCGGCGTTCGCCATAGCCTGCGCGGCTCAACTCAGGGCGGGGTCAGCGCGACCCGACCCCGATGTTTCTATGCTGACGTTGACCTGAGTGGAGGTGCCAGCGTCGTTGACATAGGGGATATTGACGTTTGTGCCTGCATTGTAGGCAGCCATGAACGTTTGGCCGTACGCGGATTGGAGGAGAGTGCGGAAGTTGGCGGGACTCAGCTCGCGCGCCACTTGACCCCGAACGAGACGGTCAAAGTCATGGTGCTTGCTTTTGTTCTCAAAGCTCCTTTCAACAGCGTCAAGCACGCGTGGGGAAGCATGCGAGGCAGATAAGATGCTTATGACGCGCTCGATGATGTTGTGAACGGCCCACGATTGTTGCAGACCTTCCGATAGCTTGTGCTCCAGGAGAGCGTGCTGAGCGCGAATCTCGGCATCGACGCCGTTGCTGATGGCCCTGATACTCTTCTGAATGGCGGGAGCAAGAGCAGCGAGCAAAATCTGGCGAGAGCCTGCGCGGTCCATGGCGCGGTTCATCTGCGTCTCTTCGGTAGGAGATATTTTGTGGAAGAGCGCGTGCATCTGGGGATTGCTCTGCGAGTACTCGTCCGGGATGCCAAGCAAATGGCCGTATTCGTGCGCGTAGATAATGTCGGGCGAGGTAGTGCCGTAGTTATGGGTGTCCATATACCAGTTGCCGGAGTTGATTGCGCCCTTCCTGCGGAGGTCCGGTCCGCGACCATGTGTCCTCGTGTCCTCGGCGGTGGGATCGGCGGTGGTATCGTCTGCGGCTTCGCTGTGAAGGGCTATTTCCTGGTCGTGAGTGCCCGTGAGGCTCCAGACAGGCTCCAGGTTGAATTCGATGGGCAGAGAGATTTCGCCGGACGTGGGAGAAGCAGGAGTGGCCCCGGGGCTGGGCGGGGTGGCAGGCGCGGGGGAGGTCGATGTGGAGGACGTAGTAGGCAATGGCACAGGAACGGGCGCGGGAGCGGCAGGGGTTGGCGCGCCGCTGCCCGCAGGTGCGGCCGGGGCGGGGCCCGAAGGAGCAGGTGGAAGGCGGTGGCCCACCAGCTTGAACTTGTTGTTCCAATTACGGACGATTGCATCCTTGTGGTCGCGCACCCAATTACGCCTGGTATCGGTGGCTGGGATCTCCTGCTTGAAAGGTGAAGTCGGGATCGGATCGTAGTACTGGATACGTATGTTTACGCGCACCTTGTTTTCGGTGGTGAGTCGGTCAAGCTGGTACTGGCCCGATTGGGAGTAGTCGTTAGGGTGGTAGGTGCCTGGGGTGTTGCGCTGGGCTTGGGTGGCCGTAGCCGGTGTATAAGATTGCAGAAGTGTTTCATCGAATCCGGAGGATACACCGATCGGCACCCGCTGGGCGGGAAGGGTGCGACTACTCGTTGATTTCTGGAGTCGGCGAACGTAGGCGTTGCCATAGGTGCCCTGCATTTGTAGGTACAGGTCGGCACGTGGCCGGTCGTACATTGAGCGGCGCAAGCGGGGGTCCCCCATAAGACTTGCAGGGGTGCGCTGAGTGGGATCGCCCGCCGATGGTCCGGCGGGCTCGAGGGTGGGCCCTGCTCCATCCAGAGATTCGAGCATTGGGAGGGCCAATTCGTGGGTAGCAGCCTGAGAGGGGGGTTGCGACTGGGGGCCCGACCGCGCATGGCGAGCATCGTCATCGCGGGTGTGGTCGCTAAGCTCCGACACGGCAAACCCTCCTTTTAGATTGGAGCGTAGGAGAAGGAAGATGATCTCCTATTGCTCGGAATGAGCTATGGGAGATCATCTTACAGTAGAGGTGGGATGCTGTCAATTCCCCGATCAGTGGTTTACGCTCAAAGTTAGGATAGAGAAAATACCGGAGTAGGGGCACCCCTGGTGGTGCCCTGTTTGCATGCCTCGATCTCTCCCCACCAGGGCACTCACAAGGGGCAGTGTTGTCGCATAAAAACACCAGCATAGGAAAAACCAATTGTAAAGTGTACCCCTTGTAAGCACCCGATGGAATGCCACCCAAACCAAGTCCCTTCGGGACTACTTGCTTTGGGTGGTAATGGGGCAGGACACCCGTTAGCAATACCCCCACCTGGGCTATGTTCGTGGGTTTATGCGACAACATTGCCCATAAGGGGTGCCCCTACTCTGCTTCTTACCCCCAATCGGAACGTTTACAATCAGTGGATTGTCAATGGAGTATGAGTGATCGTCTATTCCACGGATCACTCATCTATCCACTCTAAGCCACACTTTCCAGCGTGCGCCCCAGAAGACTGTACTTAAGTACACTCCAAAACCTGCCCCGAAACGTCCCGTCTTTGCCTATAAGTATATGGGGCGATCTATCATCCCTCTCCCAACATCCCGGGAAACCGCATCGCCGGTTATACCAAAGTACACATTTGACAAGGGTTCCTGAGGTAAGTTGCTTAACGGAGGGTGAAGCCAACCACGCCCTGCTGGCCGGAGGTCAGGCCATCTAGCTCGAAGAGCCAGGTGCCGAGGGGTGGTGATGGGAAGGTATCGGCAGGCACAAGGGTGAATAGCACCTGCCCGTCCGGGCCTGCCGTGTAGTGGCCGCCTGTATCGGGTGGGTAGAGGGTTGCGCCGCCGGGGTCGGTGAACTCGACCTGCACGTCTTCATTAGGAGCAAGGCCGGTGGCTCCAAAGGAGAAAGTAGCTTCAGGCGGCCCATATGGGGGGCGCACCAGCACTACCAGGCCCACCGGCGGCTCGGTTGCGACGGGTGGGAAGGTGGGGGTAGGAGTGGGGTCGGGGTCGAACTCGGTGGGGGTGGTTTCGGGAGGTGGAGGGAATGTGGCCCTGGCAGTGGGCCAGCCCGCCGGGGAGGTAGGGGCTTCCGTAGGAAAGTAGGGGGTTGTGGAAGGAGTGGAAGCGGGCGGGGTGGCCGTGTTGGTGGCTGGTAACGAGGTGTAAGTGGCAGTAAGCGAGGGCGCAGGCGTGGATGTTGGAGTCGGCGTGGGAGTAAAGGCCACCAGGGGAGCGGGGAGAGGCCCGCCGTACAGCCATCTATAATAGTGAGCGCCTACATTGCCCATCTGGACCTGCCAGCCCTGTGGGAAGGAAGGGATGTAGGCGAGGGCGCGACGCTGGTACATCTGGAACAGGGCGTCGTAGTAGATGCCGTCGATCTTGATACGCGCCCAGTAGGGTTCGGTGATCGGGTAGCCCATGACGAACACCCAATCGGCTATTGTGCCTCCATCCTTGAGTGCACCGCCCTCCTCGACCGGGCCTTTGAGGTTGAGGAAACCCCACATAGCCTGGGGGATGTTGTGGCCGAGTTCGTCGCTGTAGGCGGCGATCACCGCACCCGGATAGAAAGCCATCGAGGGGTTGTCGCCAACTATACCGGCACGATTGATGGTGGCGGTGACCGATTGGCCGGTGCGGTTGGGGGCGCGATTGGCCCCCGGCCCTGTGAGAGAGGCCACGGGGCGGAAGGAGGTGTATGTGGGAGCGTCGGGGTCGGTGGAGAGGCCGTCGCCGCCGACCGCTATCTCGGCGGGGCCAATCGGGTTGAACTGAGAGTCGCCCACCTGTTCCTTACCCGATACCATCTCGGAGACGAGAAGGCCGGTGGTGACGTACCAGGGAGAGGAGCGGTCGCCATCGGGGTCGTTGATCTCCATGCGGGCCTTGTCGAAGTACTGGACGAGGCGCGTGCCCGACACGCTGCCGGAGTAAGGCTCGGTCTTGACCTCCCCCGGCTCAGGGCCCCAGTACCAGCTACGCTGCACAAGGCCGTTCGATACAGGAGCATCGGTGCGCCCCCATATTTGCTGGAAGAGTGGGTCGGAGAAGGCAGCGGGGGCGGTCAGGAGCGCGGAATGTGGAATGGGGAGTACGGAATATGGGGTCTGAAAGGCGGGGCCGGACGGTGGGGCAGCGGATGCCGGTGCAGAGCCGTGCAAGAGGGCCGCAACTGTTAGCAGGAGTGCAATAGTGATTCCGAACTGCTTCACACAGGGAGTTTAGCACGGGCGCGAGTGGTGTGTCAAAAGAATGTGGAGCGGAGATCTAAAATGCAGGAATTGGCGATCACGCCGCCAATTCCTGCATCCCACTCGTCGCTTTATCGCTTGCTTATAGGGATCGCGTCCACATTCAAGAGGTCCGGAGAGTTGGCTGAGATCTCCAGGCCGCCCTCGAAGCCGCGAGCCTGGTAGCCGTCGGCCAGCACAACCACCGTGTAAGTGTCGCCCGCCGGAATGGGAGGTGCGGTGATGTAGAAGCCGCCACCATCGGTAATGCCGGCAGCGATCGTCAGCGATTGCAGGTTGTTCTGCGTGATGTCGTCCAGGCTGGTGCCGGGCTTGAGGATGAGGATGGCAGCGTTGGGAACGCCATCGCCTGTGTCGGCATCGACAATCTGGCCCTGAAGGGTAACGCCCTCAGAGTTGGGATTGACGGGTGGCGGTTGGGGCGCTGGTTGGCCACCCTCACCGATGGTGAAGGTGCCGGTCTGCGCCACGCTGCCGTTTACATATAGGTCTAGCTCATAGTCACCGTCAGGGAGGCCACCGTCCAGGGAGATGCTAACACCGTTGGTGCCCTCGGTTCCACTGTCCCACACCCCATCCGAGCGCTGGTCGATAGCGACCTGGCCGTTGTACTTCCAGACAGGACCCCACGACGTACCGTTGCGCATATTCTGATAGGCGAAGACACCGATGACCTGCTCGGTGCCGCTATCGAATTGAGTGCCGACGCCTTCAAGCTGGTTGCCCTCGATCTCGGTGCCAAACGTGATAGGGCCGATCTGGTCGCCGCCGGAGGGTGTGGGTTGGGGCGTAGCCGGGGAGATGGTCTCGGAGGGTAGGGGTTGGGGCGTAGCATCGCCTAGCTGGATCACCTGCTGGATGTAGGGGACAGCAAGGTTGATCATGCGAATTCCGCCCAGGCCCTGCCCAATATCGGCATGAGTGGCGAATGTAGGGATGCCGATCTGGTCGCCATCGTCGTTGGTGGCGAGGCCGCCTGAGTTGCCGGGGCTAATGGGGGCGTCCGTCTTGAAGGAGTCAACTGTGCCATCTTTGGTCTGGTCATCGAACCCTGATATCTTACCTTCGGTGTAGGTGATCAGGTCGCCACCGGCAGCGGGATAGCCGAAGATGAAGACGGGGTCGCCTATATCGACCTGATCGGAGTCAGCGAGGCGCATGGCTGGGATCGGGATGTTGGCGGGCAGGGTGGCCTTCGGATCGATCATGCTGAATATCTTGACGACTGCCACGTCAACATCGGGGTTGCCTGCCTGTACGCGGGCGAAATAGGTGGGTTTGGGCAACTGCTTGGGATCGGTCTGGGGGGCGATTGCCACGATGCCATCTGGGTTATAAGTCTCGCCGTTCTTGAGGCCGAGCCCCGTGTCATCAGGTCCGTAGAGGTCGGTGTGGCCAACGCAGTGCCAGTTGGTGACGATCACGCCATCACCCAGGTAGGTGCCTGTGCAGGTGCCGAGCACTTTGAAATCGGCATCTATGATGAGGATTTTGACGGCCGCCAGCAGACCTTTATTGCGGGCCTCTTTGGTGATAGCCTGGGTTTTCAAGGGCGCGAACAGAGCGCCCAGCAGCAAAATGCTGACGGTGAGCACAATCCAGGCTCGCGTTTTGTTTATCCTTCTGAGCATTCTGTCACTCCTATCGTGGATTGAGTGTTACGAGGTCACGGCAGCTTCCAACCGCCCAGCAGGCGGTCGCGGAGGCCGGAAAGGTCGTCCCATCGGCTCGACTCGGCGGAAAAGCTGAGTATGTCGAAGGTGTTGCCGTTCAAGACGAGGGTGTCCTGGGCGTGCATAAGGCCCGGAAGACCACCGCCACCCAGCGCGGAGTTGAGCAGGTAGGCGCTGTCGATTACCACGGCGGGCTTGCTTTGCACGGTGGTGTTCATTACCTGTAGGGTGCGGTAGCCGACCAGTTGGTTCTGGCGCTGGAGTGCCCAGTTGGCGGCTGCCATCGCGAGGTCATCCTGCGGGGTGGGTTCGCCGCCTGTGATTGGCTTGGGCGCAAGTGTAGACTTGTCAAGCTGGCGCACGCTGATGCGCGGCCCAAAAGAATAGTAAGTGTCGGGGTCGGCGGCAGCGAAGGCCGCGCCTGTTTCGTCCACGGTGGTCCAGGTGGAGGGATAGCTGATGGTGGTGTCGCCTGCGGTGGCGGTGGTGGACTGGTTGGTAACCACGAACATCAGGGAGAGGCCGATTATCAGAGCGGCAGCCAGCGTGAGCCACACTACCCACTCAGGCTCTTCTTCGTTACGGAAGGCGCGTTTGACAGCATCTACCTCGTCGGACATATCGAGCATCTCGCGCACTTCACGCGTGGTTTCTTTCATGGCATCTCTCATGTAAGCTCCTTCGTCCGCTAGCGTGCTGCGGCTAATGTGGCTTCGTTTAAGCGACGGATCATGGTGAAGAGGGCTACGAAGGTGCCGCCGGCTATTATTACGGCTACTACAAGGCCGTACCAGGGGTTGAGGGAGAAGCCGCCTATTTTGGTAACTTCGCCGAGGACGTAGCTGGTGACGCCGTTCAGGATGGCGGCGAGGGTCAGGCCCATTGGAAGCCAGAAGGGGCCTTTACGCTCGAATTTGGCGATACCGAGAAAATAGCCCATGACGCCCGCGAAGCTGGCCTGGGCGAGCGCGGCAGTTACTACACGTATGACGCCTACAGCGAGGTCGACTCCGCCATTACTGAGGATGTATTGCAGGTTGAGCATGGTGGCGTACCCGAGTCCGGCGGCGGCCCCATAGATTATGCCGTCAACGCGCTCATCGAACTCCGCTGAGTAGAAGATGGTGTAGCGGACGGCGGCATACTTAAGGAATTCCTGTATGAAACCCGCGATCAGGATAGAGGCAAGGATGTTGATCAGTGCACTGCCGCTGGCCCAGTTCTGGATGCCAAAGAAGTCGCGGATAAGGGGCTGGCCCACAGCCTGGGCCAGGAGCGCGCCCAGGAGAAAGACGCCAATTACATAGCGTTTGGGTTCGGGTTCCAGGCGGTCTTGCTGGTAGAAGGCCACAAGCCAGATCAAGGCAGGCACGACAGCCATGATCAGCCCCGCGATCAGGAGACCTGCTCCGCTCAACTCTATGTCGGCCAGGCCGAACAGGAGAGCGAGAATAGCCGCGAAAATGACCAGCACACCGACGGTGAAGATAAGGGGACCGGCTGCGGCCTTGTTCTCCCGCGCCAGGCGTGCATATTCGGCGGCACTATATGTGCGCCCACCAATAGTGTAAGTCTTCTTGACAGTCACGACCGTGGAAGTAGCGACCGGGGTCGCAGGTGGGGTGGGGGGTGTCGGAGCCGGGGTAGGTTCGTTATCCATAGACCTGCCTGTACCTCCTTCTAGAATATGGCGCATCTTGCGCGCTGCATCGGGCGAGACACATTACACCACGTGTCATGTGGACGCTCGTAAAGCGCCTCCGCTTCAGCAATTATAGGAAGGCGTGTAGTTCTCTGTCAATAGTAGTGGGCGGGCCTGGTGTTTGCCCGCCCTACATTATGATTATGGCACATAGAGCAGGGGAGTGGGGCATACAACGGGAGATACAGGGTAATATACAATAACAGGAAAAGCAGATCGAATATACAAACACAACTTGATACAGTTACGGAGTGACCCAGCCGTTGCGCCTGGCGACCTCCGTACCCAGCAGGCCTAGCAGGACTTCGTTGGGGGTTCCGGCGTATTCCAGGTGATATTCGAAGCGGTTGCGCTCGAAGTACTGCACGAGATAGCCGTCTTCAACCAGTTCCCCTGAGATGGGGTAGCCGAAGATCGCCAGCCCACCGTGATCATTCCAGTACTTGAGGAACGCACCTTTCAGAGAGTGCTGGGTCTCGTTGAAATAGACCTGGGTGGGGGTAATCTGGACCGGGGCTTCGGGCGGGAATATTCTACCTTTGGTCACTTCCACACCCAGCAGGCCCATCAGCACATCGTTCGAGCTGCCGCTGAACTCCGGGTGGTACTCGAAGCGGTTGCGCTCGAAGTACTGCACGGCGTAGGTCTGGCCGTCGGCGGGATTTATGTCCTGGAACTCTTCCGAGATGGGATAGCCGAAGATCGCCAGCCCGCCGTTTTCGTTCCAGAATTTGAGGAACGGACCCTTGAGGGTATGCCCGACCTCCGGGAAGTAGACTACTTGCTCGGTATTGGTGAGCGGGGGCACGCGGTCAAAGGCTAAGGGACGCGGCTGCGGGATCAGGAAGTCGATCGTCTTGATGTCGCCCGCAGTGCCATCGACCTGCACCGTATAAGGCCCTATACGCATGCCCGTCGGCCCTGCGGCAGATAGAGCGTAGAAGCCGGATGCCAGGTTGTCGAACGTAAACGCGCCGTCGCCGTCGGGCTGGATCGATATCTCAGGTGCGTTCACACCGAGAGAAGGCTGTAGGTAGACAGTTACTGTGCCGGGGTCCGCGCCTCGTACGGTGCCCTTGATAGCCGACTGGCCCAGGCCGACCCCCGCCACAACTGTGAGGTCAACCGAGGCTTGCCGCCCACTGGAGGTACCTGTAGCGTTGAGCCTGGCGGAACCGATGGGCACATCTTTGGGCAGAGCCACCTCTGCACGGAAATCGCCTATGGCGTTTGCTTGCGCGTTGCCGAGTCCCCTGGCGGCTGCGTCGGCGGGGAGCCGGATGTCGAAATCAACGCTCTCGTTGGGATCGAAGCCTGAGCCGATGATAGCAAGCAGGCCACCCGGGGCCGCCGTGTTGCTGTCTAGCTGAATTGAGGCAGGTTGAGATGCTCCTGGGGTAGCCGTAGCTTCCGGCTCGGTTGTGGGCTGTGGGACGGGACTGGGGGTACGGGTTGGGAGGACACCGCCCGCCGCGATCTGCTGGGCCAGCTGCACGGCCTTAAAGGCGTTCAGTCTGCCTCGGCCCGTATATTCATCCCAGCCCTGAGGGCCGATATCATCGGAGGAGTCCTCAAGGATATAGCGCACCTGCTGGGCGCTGAAGCCGGGGTTGATGCCCCAGACCAGGGCTGCCACGCCCACCACTATGGGGCAAGCGAACGATGTGCCGTTGCCGTACTCGTAACCAAGCTTGCCGTTGTCCCACGATGTACTGAGAATACCGACGCCCGGCGCGGAGATATCAAGGTAAGGCCCATAGGAGGAGAAGCCTGTGGCGGCGTCATTCCTGACGGTAGCGCCCACGGCCATCGCGTAGTCGCTGGCGGCGGGGTAATGGGGCTTGCCATCCGGGCTGTTGCCGGCTGCCGCAATGAAGAGAACGTTCTTGTCGTAGGCATACTTGATAGCGTCTTCTTGAATTGCGCTATCTTCGTCGCCACCGAGGCTGACGTTGAGGATGTTGGCACCGTGGTCAACTGCCCAACGTATGCCTGCGGCCACCATTTCGTCTGTGCCTTCGCCATTGGAACCGCCCAGCACTTTGACCGGCATGATGCGAGCGCCCCAGGATAGGCCCGCGATGCCTATGCTGTTGTTGCCGATGGCAGCGGCGATGCCTGCGGTCATGGTTCCGTGGCCGAAGTCATCATAGGGGTCGTCATCCTGGTTGTAGAAGTCGTAGCCGCCAACGTATTTGCCTTCAAGATCGGGGTGATCATAGGCAGTGCCTGTATCTATGACACCGATCGTGATGTTCTGGGAACCCGTCGTGACGTCCCACGCTTCCTCAGCATCGACCTGGCTGACATACCACTGCTGGTTACCGACGTATTCCTCGTCGTTGGGGGCTTTGTCTACCTTATAGATGTGATTGGGCTGGGCGTAGGAGACCAGGCCGGTAGATTGGAGGGCCGCAGAGGCGGCATTTATGTTCAGATCGGCGCCGTCGGCGCTGGTCATTTTGTAGACGCCTGGCAACACTTCGTCGCCGACACTTAGGCCGAACCGGTCCATCGTTTGATTGAGTGAGGACGAGGTGAGCGCCTCCGGCGACGAGAGCTTGACGAGTAGCTCGCCTGGGATGTAGTTGAGATCCATGCTGTCAGCCAGCTTGATGGAGAGCGCGGCCGCCGAAGGGGAAGAGGTGTCTATATGGTGGGATTGGAAGGAGATTGTCGAGGCGGAGGTTTGCGCTGGGTGTGCCCATAAAAGGGGAGACAGAGATAGGACGGGCACGATCAAGGCAAGGAATAATCTGGCGGCGCGCCGCACCCCGGCGCTCTTAACTAATCGCATATATTGCACCTTTCAAACAGGAATATGGTAGAGGCTAATTCACACGCTGGTATAAGGTGCGAAAGCACACTTCGGCTCATCAGGGATCGTATTGAAAATCGCGCGCATGTATGCAAGTAGATGTATACAGGCTAGACAGTCGGTAGCGCTACGCCACATACGGGTAGTATACCAAAAAATCGAACGAGGGAGCGCTATACCTACCGGAGGGCGAAAACGTAGACGCCGTCTTTGTGGAATATTAGCTGGGTGTAATCGCTGGAAAGCATGAGTGGAACATTGAGAGCGCCACCGCGCGAGCCTACATAGATATGAGTAATGCCTACATCTTTGAGGCTTTGCCAGTTCTGAGGGGTCATATCCTTACTGAACGGCTCGTATTGAATGATGGAAAGCACCCCGTCAAGGTAATTTGGGTCGGCGAGACGCTCATTGTAGGCAGGCAGGGGAGGGACTGTGGTCTGGACGCCTGACATCAGAGGAATCCACATCCCGGCATCGGAACCATAGACATTGGTGGGCGCCCACTCGAACGCAAAGGGATTGGCGAGCACGGTAGCGTTGCGAGGGAGGTTGTCGCGCATCCAGAGGAGGGCTTCGCGGTCGGCTGGGGCGAAATAGGGCTTGCTGTCGAGATCGGAGGCTATGGGGAGTGCTATCGCCAGCGCGATGAGCAAGAGGGCCACGGCAGATACGGCGCGCACGCCGGTACGCCAGAGGCGTGCGCGAAGGCCTGAGAAGGAATTGCCTGCCATCAGAATCTGGCGCGACAGCAGTTCCAGGGCGTAGCCGGAAAGAAGGCCGAGAGGCAACCAGAGGCTTTGCGCCCAGGTCGTTATGTCAAGATAACCGGAGTAGGGGAGCCGCAATCCGGGCGCGATAAAGTCGAAGAGGTACGGGTCGGACCAGAGGCCGAGGAGCGCCCACGCGCCCGCTACCAGCAGTAGAGGCCACACGCGCTGCCGTATGGCGAGCAGGAGACCCAGCAAACCGGTGATGTACAAGGCCCACATGGTAGGGTGGGTAACTAAGCTGGATATGTTGCCCAGGTCGTAATATTGGCGGGTTTCGGGGTTGTCGCGCCCTACGAGGTGGCTGTGGAAGTTCTGGGCAAGGTTAAGGAGCCAGGGGCTTAGAGCGGCCAGGGTGAGCAGCGCAAGCAGCCCGGCTCGCCTGATGAGCAATAAGGGGGTGATTTCCGGCCTGGTTGAGGGGTTGCCGGGTCGCGCGGGACGCCTCACTGTGCTTGCGAGCAGCCTACCAACTACATAGAGAGCGAACATGACGGCGAAGATCATAGCGATCCGGTAATGGGTGAGGAAGAGGCCCGCCACGCCGATCACGCCGAGGATGTAAGGACCGGAGCGCTGGAGCGCGAGATAGGTGGTGCGGAGCGCAGACGATGAATTGCTGTTGCCCTGATCTGCCACGACCAGTGACTGATCCCCGGACGCAGGGGAACGCCCCAATACATTGAGCGCAAGGAGCCACGCGACGGGCAGAACCGCGAGGCCCAGGCCCTGGGTGTAGCGACTCCAGTTGACGTAGTAGGCGGGGAAGATGCAGACGAGGCCGGCCAGCGCGCCCGCGATGAGGCCCGCCCAGCGATTGCCGAAGGCGCGCCATGCGAAAAGGGGGAGGGTGAGGACAGGGAGAGCTGTGGCGAACTGGCCTACCTGGGGCATCAGCGAGAGGAGGTCTTCGGGGCGGGTCTGAGAGGTGAGCCAGGCCACGCTCGCGATAAGGGTATGGAAGCCATAGTGGTATGTGAAGGAGGCGAGCGGGGCATAGGGCTGGTAGTCGCCTGGGATGCCCCCGTTGTCGATGATCATGCGGGCAATTAGAGTGTGGTGGTATGCGTCGAGCCCCATGCCTGCGGGGGCATCGCGTAGGGAAACGAAGCGCACCGCCAGAGTGAGCACGAAAAGGAGAGCCAGCAGGCCCCAGAATAAGAGATCGATGGGAAGGAGGCGCAAGCGGTCCCTGAGAGCGCGAAGGCCGCGCCCGGAGGAGGATGGACCTGTTTGTTGGCTACCGGCGCTTGAGGACCGCACACTCTTGTAGACCGCCCAGGCGCAGGCAATCGCGGAAATGAGCACTATGAGCCATAGGCCCAGCGCGCCAATGGGCAGACCCGACGCCTTCATTACCAGGAGGAAGACTGGCAGGACCAGCGCGGTGAGGGCGGGTGCCGCGAGCACGCTTTGCCCGCGATTGAATCCGGAAGGGATCCAGGACAAGAGGGCGAGGCCGGGCAGGAAGAGAAGGGCAATCCAGGCGAGTAGAGGAAAGAGCGCGCCGGAAAGGGTGGCAAGGATATCGCCCAGGAGGTCGGTAGCTTCGTAGCGATAATAAGCCGAGATGACAAGGTCCCCGTCCTGCGGGCCATCGTCTGTGTACATGCTTCCGGAAGAGAGCATGTCGAAGGAGTTATAGCGTACGGCGAAAGCCTGGGTTAGTGGTCTGTCAGGCGCTTGAAAGACAAGGGTGTAGGCCATGCCCTCAGAGTTGGAGATGGGCGGGAAAGCTACTGTAAGGAAAGGATCGCGGGCGAAGCTTGTGGAGCGAAATGGAGCGCTGTAGAGCACGCGGCCCGAAACGCCGTCGCCTTCGAGCAGGCGCACCTCGCCGGGGGCCGAAAGGTTGGGCCTGGTGGCAAGCTGCATGTCGATGCGGTCGAGGTTGTTCCTGGCTACGAGGAAGCTTTGTGCTACCAGAGTGGTGGTCGATGTGGTGGTATCGGCGTCGTACTGGTGCTGCTCCAGGGTGCGCAGTTCGATGCCGTTGGAGAGGCTGAAGAGCGCCCCTAGCCCCGCGAGCAGGAGCAATACAGGTGTGAGCCATAGAAGCAGAGCGCGCACCGGCCTGGGCAACGGGCGGCGCAATACGGCCCAGGTGCGCCTGATCCAGGCGGTAGATCTGCCAAGGATGCTTCGCTTGCCTCCTGAGCCTGACCCACCCACTGGACGAACAGGTAGCTGCATCGGACTTACGTCTTAAACCTCGATGATGTCCCTTGTGGAGAATGTGAGCGCCTGCAAACCTTCCTGCGTCAGCAGGTATGTATCCTCAATGCCGATAGCGCCGCGACTCTCAAATATCAGCTTCGGCTCGATGGCGAGCACCATCCCAACTTCGAGGACCGCGTCGGTACCGCGCTGGAGGGCGGGCCATTCGTCCAACTCAAGGCCGACAGCGTGGCCGACGAAGGGCACGCGCTGGCCTGGAGATTCGCTTTCGGGTGGGCCCATAAAGTTGTCGCCATAGCCGAGATTGGTGGCGTATTCGACGGCCATAGTATAGAGATCGCCGCTGGTGATGCCGGGGCGGACGTTGCGCTCAAGATGTTGCTGCACCGCACGCATGGCCGAGTAGGCGTCGAGCCAGAACTGCGAAAGCTTGCCTACGGAGAGGGTGCGGGTCTGGTCTGATATGTAGCCGCCCCACTCGGAGGCGAAATCGAG
The DNA here is from genome assembly GCA_963797095.1 of uncultured Chloroflexia bacterium. Taxonomy (GTDB): domain Bacteria; phylum Chloroflexota; class Chloroflexia; order QHBQ01; family JADMIH01; genus JADMIH01. The sequence goes on from CAWCNY010000005.1 coordinate 423,906, forward strand.
CAACACAGGCTCGCCGCGCCGGATCAGCCGTCTGCCTGCCCCGAAAGGAGCCCAGGGGCCGAGGCCCGGCCCGCCCTGGGGCGAGTTCATAAAGGATGGGATAGCACCCGACTCGCCTGCCAGCACGTGGCCCATGTGCATCTCCTGGCCTGGGAAACGCATGCGCTGTAGACCGCTGTGGCCGGCGATACGCGCCTCGGCCTCCACGCGGGCGGCAACCTCCAACTCGCTGATCCCTTCGCGCAGGTAGCGGGCTGCGGCCTTCACGATCACATCCGAGACCTGGGCGGCACGCTTGATCTGGGCTATCTCGTAGTCGCTTTTGAGGGCGCGCACACGCCTGAAGAGCATGGAGGCGTCCAGATGTTTCGCGCCCAGAGGTTGCAAAGCGCGCTCGAAAGCGCCGGAGGTTAGAACCGGCAGCGTATCAAGCTCCCAGCCTATGGCGGCGGGCTTGCGGCCACCGGCCTCCTCGATAAGGGCCGGAAGATCGCGCAGAGATCGCACCGCCACTATACGGCCCCAACCCTGACCAAGAGGCGAATCGGCCTCGGCGCGACCTGGGTGCTTGCGTACCATCAGGATCGGCTCGCCCTCAACGGGAAGGTATACCTGGGCTTGCTGGATCGCGCCCGACAGATAGAAGATGTCGGCGTTCTGTGTAGCCATCACCCCGTCGAGGTTAGCCTCGCGCATGGCGGCTTGCAATCGGGCGGCACGAGCCTGTAATTCCGCGAGCGGGGTAGATTGGGGCTGAGGATAAAGCCCTTGCATGGTGACAGTATCGTGTATCATACGCACGACAGTATACCATAGAGGTCGGTTGGCGGCTGCTTCGCTTGACGCTTGTGGTATAATCATGAGCGCCGGGTGGTAGGTGATTCCACGCCCGCTGATAGGAAGAAAAAGGATAAGGAAATGACACATCAGGATAATCCACAACAGACAGAACATAAAGAAGATCAGCATCACGACCACCACTCATATGGCCATACACATGGACACAGCCACGGACACGATCACGACAAGGAGCACGACGATTTCCGGAGGCAACTTGATACGCAGCGCAGGTTGAAGGATAAGTTTCTGTTGGAGCACCCACAATCACCGCTTTTGCCTGAGGACAAAGAGCACTTTGAGGGCGCACACTACTACCCGGTGGACGTGAAATACCGGGTGATGGCGACTTTCGAGCCTGAAGAGCACCCAGGCATATTCCGCGTTCAGACCAGCACCGGCGATTTCAAGGAGTACACTCGTGCCGGTAGGCTCCACTTCGAGATTGACGACCAGCACTTAAGCCTGGTGGCATTCTTGCCGCCCGCCGATGAGCCAATGCACGGCAACCGCCTCTTCGTGCCGTTCCGCGATAAGACATCGGGAAAAGAGACTTACGGAGCGGGCCGCTATCTCGACTTGAACAAGCGCCCAGGCGACCAGTATGTGCTAGACTTCAACCGGGCCTACAATCCATACTGCGCTTACAGCCCATACTATTCGTGCCCAATACCCCCGGGTGAAAACAACCTGCCTGTAGAGATCAGAGCGGGTGAAAAAGCGTTTCACGATTGAGCGCGAACGCCATAGGTGATACGTGAATTGTTACAGCCTTCGTATGTAGTAGGGGAAACAATTAATACTCTAAGCGCACGCAGCATGTATCTCGCTGCATATAGAGCAGTAAGCAATAATCACGTATCACATATTGCGTACCACGAAAATTCACGTTACACCTTAGCCGCAAGGAGGATCTAGCGTGGACACAGACCAGGGAACATACATCGACGATGAGGAAGCGGAAGAAGAGCCTGCAAAACGAGGTCGTGGATGCCTCCCGTGGGTTATCATACTCGTTATCATCGTTGTGGGTGGACTGGCTACAGCGCCGCTTATCGGCCAGATAATCTTTCGTGAGGAAACCCCCTTGCCTGGGGAGGAATTCATCACAGACCTGGGGCTGCGCCTGCTGGCGGTTCCGAGTGACTATACCGACCGCAAGATGCCGGGCGGCACTGACCCCGCCACGGTACAATCGATGGCAGATAAGGGCAAAGAGCTGTTCGGGGTGGAATGCGCTGTGTGCCACGGCCAGGATGGTAGGAGTGGCGTAGGCTGGGGTATCGCCATGTACCCGCCGCCCGCCAATCTGCACGCCGACCGCACGCAGACCAAGACTGATGGGCAGCTATTCTGGGAAATAGCTCATGGGATCAACCTCACAGGTATGCCCGCTTTCGGCAAAGACTTCCCAGGTGGTTATCACACGGATGAGGAGATCTGGTATCTGATCGCATATATCCGCACTCTCAAGAACCAGTAACTCAAGCCCCTGAGCTCGCAACAACCGAGTGGGAGGTCTCAACCGGAGGCTTCCACTCGGTTTTGATTATTACAATAGGGCAAAGGAGGCGATTGCATGGACAAGATTTTCATTTTCGGTGACATTGATTATGTTACGATTGCTCGTGTCTTTCTGGCATTCGTGCTTGGAGGTGTCGTGGGGTTCGAGCGCGAGCGGGTGCACCGGCCAGCGGGGCTACGCACCCACATGCTCGTGGCGGCGGGGGCCGCGTGCTTCACGGTGGCCTCGATCTACGGGTTCGATGGTCTTGGTACGTCACGCGACCCTGCACGGCTGGCGGCGCAGATCGTGACCGGCATTGGTTTCCTGGGGGCCGGGGCGATATTTCGCACACGCTCGACTGTGCGCGGCTTGACTACAGCTTCGAGTATCTGGATAACGGCGGCCATCGGTATTGTTGCGGGCCTGGGTATGCTGACTCTTGCGGTTTTTACCACGATTATTACGTGGTTCGCCCTTTATGTGCTCAAAGGGTTGGAGTTGCGAGAGGTGAGGGGCCGCGACAAGGGAGAGCCGTTCCAGACACAGCACGATCAGGTGAATTGATGGTACAAGAGTTGAAGTCAGTTTGAGGTTTAGAGTGCTTTTATTCTGGGGAGATATTGCTTGAAAGCGGTCAGGATGATCGACAATGGCATGATGGGAACCCGCAGGGTGGCGCGAGTGCGCAGGTTTGCTGAGGTTATGTTTGGGGTCACTTTGTGCTTGCTTCTGCTTGCCGGGTGCCTTGAACAGGTACAGACGACACGTATTGCCGGGGGTGCACTGAGCAACTTCTTTGTTCACCTGGAAAAAGGAGAGCTTGACGACGCGATGGCCTATTTCGCGCCGGGGCTTGTTACGCCCTCCGCCGAGTTGGATTCGTCGGTTCAGGATGCCTCCAACGCCATCAGAAAGTATGAGTTCAGACAGGTGAAGTCCAGTGAGGAAGACCTGGACAATGGCGAGAAGCAGGTAACATTGAAGGGGCAGGATCGCCAACGCACGCCTGATGGACAACCCACGCCCCGCCCCGATGATGGCTGGCAGGACACTGACATCATTACCGCTCGCATGGTGGAGATAGGATCGGGGTGGCGGCTGCTCGATTTTGAGTTGTTGTGCTGCCGGTAGTCGGTATTTCCTGCTTCCTACAATCGTCAATAGTCCCTACCGACTACCGACTACCGACTACCGACTACCGACTACCGACTACCCTATCAATAGTAATCGGTATAAAGAAGCAAGCCAAAGAGGCCGAGGTTGGCGAGGATCAACGTCAGGTCGCGCTTCTGGTCGTCGGTGAGGTCGCCTTGCCGCCAGCGTCCTGCCAGTTGAGCGAAGTAGAGCAGCATGTACGAGAACTGGGTTGCCATATAGATGAAGTGGTAATAACCGAGCAGATTCCAGCGCCAGGGGCGAGGCATGGTCCAGTTGACGAGGCCGCCCCGCCCCTGTGCTACATGGAATAAGAGAGACACCGCGCTACCACCCAGGATCGGCAGAAGGGCGGTTCGCCCGCTGAGCTTGGGCTGCCAGCGCACGAATGACCTAATTATCAGCACATTGATAAATGGCAGGATGATCCCATCGCCGAATATGGCTGAACGAAAGGTGAGCGTTGGCCTGTACTGCTTGATAAGTGGATTGCCTGTAATAAGCATCCAGACGTTCGTACCGCCCGACACTCCCAGGGCCGCCGCGAACGTGGCCAGCGCGGTGGCGATCAGCAACGCAGGATCCTGGGGATTTTGGATTTTGGACTTTGGATTTTGGATTTTCATTTTGCTCAGGTAATCTATCGCATTTCGGCTGGCGGTCGTCCGGTGCCTGGTCTCATGATATAATATCGTACCGCTGAAAAAGTAAGGAGCACAAACGTGATCCAGACCGATCCCTATCTTGCCCGTATGGCTCAACGGGTGCGCCCTATTGGCGTTTCGATCTTCTCAGAAATGAGCCGTCTGGCAATGGAACACAAGGCCGTGAACCTGTCGCAAGGCTTCCCAGACTTCGAGACACCCGATTGGATCAAAGAGGCCGCGCGGGAGGCGATTTCTCGCAACATCAACCAGTACGCCATCAGCAACGGCTCGGTGCGTCTGCGGAGGGCCGTGGCTCGCAAGTCGGAGAGGACAATGGGCATCAGTTGGCACGAAGACCGAGAAGTCACCGTAACCAACGGGTGCACCGAAGCTATTTTTGACGTAATCCAGGCGCTTGTCAACCCCGGCGACGAAGTTATCGTCTTCGAGCCGTACTACAACTCGTATGTTCCCTCAATCGAGATCGCGGGCGGATTACCCAGATTCGTCACACTCAGGGCGCCCGACTGGTCTTTCAACCACGAAGAGCTTATAGCCGCTTTCAATAGCAAAACACGCGCCATCATCATCAACACTCCCCACAACCCCACAGGCAAAGTCTTCTCAGAAGAGGAGATGCTTTTCATAGCGAACCTGTGCCGGCAGCACGATGCGCTGGCTATCACCGATGAGGTCTATGAACACCTGATCTTTGATGGGGCAACGCATGTCTACATGGCGTCGCTGCCCGGCATGCGTGACCGGACGGTCACGATGAGCTCGGCATCCAAGACCTTCTCGGTTACGGGGTGGAAGGCGGGGTGGGTGGTGGCCGCGCCCGACCTCACCGACGCGCTCAGGCGGGTGCACCAGTTCGTGACCTATTGCAGCGCTGCGCCTTTGCAGGAAGCGGTAGCGATTGCTCTTGAGGAAGCAGAAGGGAACGGCTATTACGAGAAATTCGTCGAGGATTATACGCCCAGGCTGGACCTATTGCAGTCGTATCTTGAAGAAGCTGGGCTAAATCCGATCAGGCCGCAGGGCACTTTCTTTGTCATGTCCGATATTTCGGGGCTGGGGTTCGATGATGACGTACAGTTCGCCCGGTATATGACCGCCGAGGTGGGGGTTGCCTGCATACCACCTTCGGCTTTCTACTCCACGTCGGACGACGGCAAGCAACTGGCCCGGTGGTGCTTTGCCAAGCGCGACGAGACCTTGCGGGCGGCGGGTGAGCGGCTGGTCAAATGGGCAGCGGGCAGACGATAGCCGACCGGTTGGTATCCAAATTTGCGATGCAGAATGGGGAGGGTTCGATGAAACGATTGTCTTTTGTGGTGCTAGCGATCGTCGCGGTGGTTGTGATCGTCCGGGTGGCGAAGGAATCTGCGCGTGCAAGGGAATGGCTTGTGGACCCCCGGTGGAAGGAAGCGGTAGAAAATTACAATAAGGCCCGCGAGCGCCATGCTCCGCAGGTTGAGATAGAGCAAAGAAAGCGCGAGATCGGTCAGATAGTTAAGCAACTGCGGGCGGAACAAGCCCAAAGATAGAAAACAAAAGGAACGAGGATAGCAAAATACATATGGACTTTAATCTCAATCCACATCAAATAGAGCTTCGAAACAGAATCAGGGCATTTGCGGAGCGCGAGCTTCAACCGACCGTGGCGGAACGAGACGACGCGGGCCGGTTCGACAGGTGGGTATTCGATAAGTGCGTGGAGGCCGGGCTGGCCGGGCTGCCTTTTCCCGAGGCGTATTGGGGGGGAGGAGGGAGCATCCTCGATTACATAGTGGCCCTGGAGGAGATCGGGCGAGTAGAGTTGGCACAGGTGCTCGTGCTGGCATCGCATATCGCCCCGATGACATGCCTGTTGCAGCATGGCACGGAGGAACAGAAGCAGAAATGGCTCGCACCACTGTGCAAGGGTGAGAAGCTGGCGTGCTTCAGCATCACCGAGCCGGGAGCAGGGTCCGACCCGGCTTCCATGAAGTCCACGGCAGTGCGCGAAGGGGACGATTATGTGTTGAACGGCAGGAAGACCTTCGCCACCAATTCCGGTGCCGCCGATACTTATGTGATCTTTGTCTCGACAAACCTGGAGGCCGGTGGCAGAGGGGTAACGGCCTTTATCGTGGAACGTGATACTCCCGGCCTGTCGTTCGGGGAGCCTATACAGAAGATGGGTGTGCGCACATCGGTGCAGCGCGAGGTGTACCTGGAAAATGTGCGCGTACCTGCCGAGCAGCGGCTGGGAGATGAGGGGCAGGGTCTGCGGATTGCACTGGCGGCGCTTGACGTGGGTCGCATCGAGATCGCGGCGCAGGGGGTAGGGATCGGGCAAGCGTCGTATGACTTCGCGCTGAATCACGCCAAGCAGAGGCAGCAATTCGGGTCGGCCATCGGGCAGAACCAGGCGGTCAGCTTTATGCTGGCCGATATGCACGTGGGGATCGAGTCGGCGCGGTTCCTGACATACAGGGCGGCGTGCAACTACGACGAGGGTAAGCCGTTTGCGAAGGAAGCGGCCATGGCGAAACTACTCGCCACCGACACGGCTATGAAAGTCAGCGTGGATGCGGTGCAATTGCTTGGCGGGTTCGGGGTGACTAAAGCAAGCCCGGTGGAGCGATTCATGAGGGACGCGAAGGTGACCCAAATCTACGAGGGCACGAACCAGGTGCAGCGCATGGTGATCGCTGGGCACATAATGAAGTGAGAGCGGCCCGGCTGCCGCCGGTTGTTTTGGGCGCGGCGATTGAAGTGGGGAAGGGAACGGAAATTGCTCGGAATGATGGGATTCCGTCACATTTCCTGGGCGTGTTCCGTCATAGTGGTGGCTGGGCAAGCCTGGCCGAGGAGCGGTAATGAGGTAATAAGTAAAGAGTGAGGCTAAAGCCAAAATGAGCGCATCGAAGATATTAGCACGGCAGGGGCACAGAATGCTGCAGCTTGGGATAGGCCATTTCGTGTTTTCGGGTCTGGAGGGGTTTGCGATCCCGGTCCTGCCAGTACCGGCTCTGGGGCGATCCGTGCATACCCTGAGCGGCCTTCAGGGGGTCATGTTGCTGGCGCTGGGGTTGTTGTGGCCCAGGCTCAAGCTGGGGGCTACGGCTTCGCGGGTGGCATACTTGACCTATGTATATTCGAGCCTGGCGACGCTGGTGCCATTCGTGCTGGCCGCGATGTGGGGAGCAGGGAATACGACGATACCGCTGGCCGCTGGAAGCGCACGCGGGACCAAACGGCAGGAGGCCATCATCAAAGGTGTAATTTACTCGGCTGCGCCGACGTTTTTCGTGTCTATGGCTCTGGTGCTGTGGGGTCTGCGCAGCGAGGATAAGAAGGGCTGAAGAGAAATAAGAGATTAGAGATCGGGCACAACCAACCATTCTTTCAGGAGAAGCATAGCTCGCTCCACAGCAGCTACGTTCTCAGGCTCGTTGAGCCAACGGCTTACGCCTGATGGGTGTGGGAGTGGGAGGTAGCGCACGCCATCGCGCACAAAGCCGGTGCCGACGACGGCGCTGAGAGAGGGGACGCGCCCGAGGAAAGTGTGGATAGCTAGCAAGCCGACCAGGAGGACGAATCGAGGCCGGAGCAAGGCAAACTGGCCGTCGAGCCAGGGGCGGCAAAGCTCTTGCTCGCGTGGGGTGGGCACGCGGTCGCCTCGCGCGCCGGGGCGGCGACCGGGATAGCATTTGGTCACGGCGCTGAAGTGGATCATGCGCCAGAAGTCGTCGCGGGGGATGCCCGCCAATTCCATCCAGTCGCGCAGCTTGTCACCGGCGGCGCCCGCGAAGGGTCTGTTCTCGTTTGTGGCGCGGAGGCCAGGGGCCTGACCTACAAGCAAGATGCGTGGGAGAGGCGCATCCGGCTCAGGGTCGCGGGCCACGGGCACCGACTCACGCTCATCGAGGAAGCCCTCAATATGGCAAAGTCGGCACGCGCGCAGCCTCCGGTTGAAGTCGATGATAGAGGCATGATCCAAAGCGAGTGCTCTTTTTGTGCACGTAGGGTTTCAGGGCTCGCGTATGAGACTGCGGAGGAGTGCCATGTTCTCCTTGTCTTCGGCCAGGTCTTCCCCTTTGGGCGTTTCGAGGATCTTGGGTATGCCTGCCAGGCGTGAGTCGTTCATTATGAAGCGGAACGGCTCCAGGCCAAGCATGCCCTTGCCGATATGGTCGTGGCGATCCACGCGCGAGCCGAGTCCCTTCTTCGAGTCGTTCATGTGAATGGCGCGTAGCCTTTCCAGCCCCACGATTCTATCGAACAACTCCACCATACGCTCGTACTTGTATTCGTCGGTGAAGTCGATGCCCGCCGCGTAGAGGTGGCAGGTGTCCCAGCATACGCCAATGCGCGGCTTATTCTCCTGGTCCACGTCGGCTATCACATCGCGTAGGTGCTCAAAAGCGTAGCAGAGAGATGTGCCTTGCCCGGCGGTCGTTTCCAGGAGCACGGTCACATTCTGGCCTGGTCGTTCGGCCAGGATGCGGTCCAGCCCGGCTGCAATCCTGCGCAGACCTGCTTCCTCGCCCGATCCCATGTGCGCCCCGGCGTGGGTCACAAGGCCGGGGATGCCGAGGGCAGCGCACCTGTCCAACTCGTGGCCGAAGGCCGCCAGCGACTTCTCCCACAGCGCGTCGTCGGGGGTTGCGAGGTTGATCAGGTAGGAGTCGTGCGCTACCAGATCGGAATTAATGTATCCGGCCCGATTGAGCGAATTCTTGAAAAGCTCGATCTCGTTGTCGGCGATTGGTTTGGCCGCCCATTGGTTTGCGTTCTTGGTGAAAAGCTGCACGACTGTGCACCCGATGCCGCAGCCTCGGTCGAGTGCTTTGTAATAGCCGCCGGCGATAGACATATGCGCGCCTAGTTTCAATTCCTGGCTCAAAGATGGTTTCTCCTAACGGTAAGATTATTGAGGCTTTACCTGCTGAACTTGATAGTTGACAGAATCTTGTATGTAGTTGTGATAGCAGAGGTAAGCGGAGTATCGTTTACATCAGCCGACATAGCCGAGACAGTCGTCCATTCGATATTGACCACTGGCGGGTTAGTTTGGAAGTTGATGTCGCCCTGGATGTTGGCCGAAGCCGTGCCAACATCCGCCATCTTCGATTGGCTCTGAGCGGCATAGAGTACACGTTGGCCTGAGATAACGAACGCACCATGTAGAGGATAAAGGTCATCCCTTATGTTGGGCGGAGCGAACAGAAGCGTACCATCAGGATAAAGCGTCCAGATTGTGCCCAAGAAGCGATCCCTCGCACTATCCACCCACTCCGGTTTGCCTTCGACCTGTTCCAGTTGAAGTATCACATCAGCTTGAAAAACTGAGGGATAGCTAAGCTGATTGGGGTCAGTAATTACCAGGGTTGCCGAGCCGCTGGGGGTTGAAGTTGGTGAAGGTGTGGAAGTGGGCGTTTCGACAAGAACAACGGTCGATGACGTTGTATTGGATGACGTTGTATTGGGTGATATAGACGAGGTTGTAGGCTGGTCGGTAACGATCTTTGCCACTATAGGCCCACCCAGCCCTACTATGGCGGCAAGTAGGCTGAATATGCCTGTGACTATGGCAACTCTAATGGCAGAATTGTCGTTCGACGCGCTAACTGCTGCCCTATCTCCTGAGGTGTCTTTCGGGATGTCTGCTGGAGTGCCTTCGGCGCGCGTGTCGAGCTGTGGATCGTGAGAGGCCATCGCCACATCCTTGCGTACCAACAAAGTGATGTTGTGTGGATTTTAGCATAGGACATCATGGACCGCAACGCAACCTGCAAACGCCAACAGAGCACTTTGCAGGGTGGCGGATGTTCGATTGACACCTTGCCCTACTGATGATAGACTGGTCGGTGTAAGATGGCTCATAGTGGCCTGAAAATGAGAGGTCACAATATCAACATGAGGTGCAATTGATGGATTTTCTACTCAACGAAGAGCAGAGAGCAGTACAGAAACTAACATACGATTTCGCCCAGAACGAAATCGCTCCCTATGCACGCGAGCATGACGAGCAGGGCACTATCAACTGGGATGCCCTCAAGAAGTTGGGGCAGTTGGGCCTGCTTGGAGGACCGATCCCCGAGGAATATGGAGGGTCCGGCTTCGATTATGTGTCGTTCGGCCTGATTTGCGAAGAGATCGAGCGTGCCGAGACCGCGTTCAGGGTGGTCCAGAGCGTTCACGTGGGCCTCAATTCGCTGACACTGCTACAGTGGGGCAATGAGGAGCAGAAGCAGAAGTACCTAGTCCCTCAAGCCAAAGGCGAGAAGCTGGCGACCTTCGGCCTCACCGAGCCGGGCGCTGGGTCTGATGCGGGCAACGTCGCTACCACAGCGCGCAAAGACGGCGATCACTACATCCTGAATGGCTCTAAACTCTGGATCAGCCTGGCCGATGTGGCCGACCACTTCCTGGTGTTCGCCTCGCTCGACCGCTCGAAGAAGCACCACGGCATGGGCGCTTTCATTCTTGAGCGCGGTATGGAAGGGCTGAGCACAGGCACGATCCACGGCAAACTGGGCGTGCGCGCGGGGAACACAGGCGAGATCGTCATGCAGGACGTACGCGTGCCCAAAGAAAACCTTGTAGGAGAGGAAGGCGAAGGTTTCGCCATAGCCATGTCCGCGTTGGACTGGGGGCGCTTCACGGTCGGTACTGGCGCGGTGGGGTTGGCCCAGGCATGCCTGGATGCCTCGGTGAAATATGCCAATGAGAGGAACGCCTTCGGCAGGCCTGTAGGCAAGTTCCAGCTTGTGCAACAAATGATCGCCAAGATGGTGGCGGGTATTGAGACCTCACGATTATTGTGCTATCGCGTGGGGTGGATGAAGAATTACGGTATGAAAACCACCCGCGAAACGTCCCTTGCCAAGTGGCACGCCTGCAACGTGGCCTTCGAGAGCGCCAACGACGCGATAGAGGTTCACGGCGCATATGGCTACTCGTCCGAATATCCTGTAGAGCGCTATCTACGGAACAGCCGGGGTGCGGTCATTTATGAGGGCACCCGCGAGATTCACACGGTGATGCAGGGCGAGTACGCACTCGGATACCGCCAGGATAAGCCATACCGCTGCCCACCGCCGCCCGCTGTCGGCTACGAACGCAAGGATATGTACAACTCGGTGAGCGCACTGCACTATCCGTTCGCGCTACCGCAGGATGAGTAGTCAAAGTAATGCAAAGACGAGTATCAAAGGAGATAGTAAGATGGCAACAAATAACCACCCGGTAATTCTGTCCGCTGTGCGAACGCCCTTCGGCAAGTTCGGAGGCGGGCTTACGCCGCTTTCGGCGGTGGAATTGGGATCCATCGCCATGCGGGAGGCTATGAAGCGCGCCGAGATCGATACAAACGACGTAACGCATAACATCATGGGGTGCGTGGTGCAGGCTGGGTTGGGGCAGGTGCCCTCGCGCCAGGCGGCATTTAAGGCCGGGTTGGGAAGGGAAGTTACTTCCGACACCATCAACCGGGTGTGCGCCAGTGGCATGAGGGCCGTCACCCTCTCCAGCGACCTGATCAGGCTTGGGCACCACAGCCTGATCGTGGCTGGCGGCATGGAATCCATGTCGAATGCGCCCTATTATGCGATGGGTGCGCGCTGGGGCTTGCGCATGGGCAACGGTGAACTTGTGGATGGCGTTGTGTACGACGGCCTGACAGACCCTGTGATGAAGGTGCACATGGGATCGCATGGCTCGAAGGTAGCCGCCGAGGAGGAGTGCAGCCGCGAGCAGCAAGACGGCTGGGCGTATCGCTCTCATCAGCGGGCAATAGCGGCCATCGATTCGGGGATCATGGCGCAGGAAATAGTGCCCGTATCCATACCCGACAAAAAGAAGGGTGAGATCGTGATCGATACGGATGAAGGGCCGCGCCGCGATACCTCGCTGGAGGCACTGGCGAAGCTCAAGCCCGTGTTCGACCCGAACGGCACGGTAACGGCGGGCAACGCTCCTGGCCTTAACGACGGCGCGGGTGCGCTGGTGGTGGCATCTTCAGATTATGCGAAGGCACACGGTCTGAAGCCGCTTGCTCGCATCCTCGGATATGGGGAAGCCGCCTGGGACACACCATACCTGGCGTATACTCCGGCGATGGCAGGGGAAAGGGCGCTCAAGAAACTCGGCATGACCGTTGACGACCTCGATCTTGTGGAGATCAACGAAGCGTTCGCCAGCGTGACACTGATCAGCGCGTCGAAGCTCGGTTTGCCTGAGGAAAAAGTGAATGTCAATGGCGGTGCGATCGCGCTCGGGCACCCCATCGGCGCGTCGGGCGCACGCCTCATCACCACTTTGATCCACGAGCTTGGCCGTAGAGGCGGCGGCATCGGGATGGCCGCGATCTGCTCCGGTACGGCCCAAGGCGATGCGATTATTCTGCAAGTAGGTGAATAAGTCCAAGTTCCAAGTTCCTGGTTCCATGCTCTAACTCAGGAACCAGGAACCAGGAACCTCTGAAGGAGACACAATGGATTTTTTAGCTACGGCCCGAAGACAGATGCTTGCCGGACAGGTGAACGATGCACGCGAGCGACTGCTGGCCTCTTTCGAGAATCTTTCAGCAGAAGATATGCTTGAACCTGGGGCGAAAGGTAACTGGTCGATACGCGACATCCTGATCAATATCGCTGCCTGGGACCGTACCACAGCCGAGTGTTTCCGCGCAATGCTGGCGGGAGAGCGGCACCCACTACTGGATATGGACGAGGAGGGGGTGGCACAGTTTGACCACGCCGCTTACGAGGCAGGTAAAGATAAGATGGTGGCTGACGCAGTACATGACCTTGATTCCGCTCGTGAAGACCTGGTCGATCTACTGAAAGATGTATCGAACAGCGATATGTTTGCGCCCGCACCCGGCGATGAACACGCCGACATGTCGATAGCCGCCTGCCTTGCAGTTACAATCCACCTGGATGAAGAGAGCGCCGAGGCTATCGAACGATGGAGAGAGGCAAACGACAAGTAAGTCAGCTTCTATGATCTTTTCCTTCAGAATACAAAACGGAGGCATGAGTGCATGCCTCCGTCCTTTATTAACATCGTTTAGCGCTATTTCTTCTCTTCGCTATATTTGGCGTTGACCTCCAGCTCCCAGTACTCTTGCAGTTCTTTCTCGCGCTTGTGCTGGGCTTCCTGCCCTGCCTTCATTATCTCATCCACACGCGTCTTGATCTGCTCACGACTTACTTTGCCTGATGTCGGCGCAAGCAACATCGCGGCCACAGCGCCAACCCCTGCTCCCAGGGCCAGGCCCAACGTAAACTTCAGGGTCTTGCTAATGATGTTCATCTTCCGCCTCCTTTCCGGTTCATTATAGCATAGCGGTCAGGAACGAGTAAGGAGTGACGAGTGACGAGTGACGAGTGACGAGGGATGTGTTTGGTGGTTGTGTTGTTTATAGTTCTGCGGACCTCTTGGCGATCCGGTCTTTCACCAGGGCATAGAAGTCGGCTAGAGGCATGTTGTTTTGCTGAGAGCCATCTCGCTTGCGCAGGGACACCGCGTTCTCTTGCATTTCGCGCGCGCCTACTACCAGCATGTAGGGTATCTTCATTAGCTGCGCGGCCCTGATCTTGGCGTTCATGCGGTCGTTGCCCAGGTCGGCTTCGGCCCGCACGTCCATATCTTTGAGTTCCTGGGCGATACGTGCTGCGTACTCGTTGTGAGCTTCGGCGACCGGGATCACTTTTACCTGGTCGGGTGAGAGCCACACAGGGAAGTTGCCCGCATAATGCTCAAGCAAGAATCCGACCATGCGCTCGTGCGTGCCGAGGGGGGCGCGGTGGATGCAGAGGGGCGTCTCGTCTTTGCCCTCATGGTTCGTGAAGACTAAGTCGAAGCGGGGAGGGACGGCAAAGTCTACCTGGTTCGTAGCAAGGGAGAACTCTCGACCTATGGCGCTCCAGATCTGAACATCTATCTTGGGGCCGTAGAAGGCTGCTTCGTCGGCCACCTCTACGAAGGGGATGCCGCCGTCTTGCATGGCGCGGCGCACCATATCCTCCGTATGGAGCCACAGGCGGTCGTTATCCACGTACTTCTTGCCGAGGCCCTTCTTGTCGTGCGTGCTGAAGCGCATTACGTACTTTTCGATGCCGAAAATCTCGAAGTATTTCAGATAGAGGTCGATCACTCCCAGGAACTCCTGCTCGAATTGCTCCTCCGAGCAATAGATGTGAGCATCGTTCATCTGCATGGAGCGGACGCGCATCAGGCCGAACAACTCCCCGCTCTTTTCGTAGCGATAGCACGTGCCGTATTCGGCGAGGCGCAGGGGCAGGTCGCGCCAGCTTCTCGTTTTGGCTGCGAAGATCTTGTGGTGGAAGGGGCAGTTCATCGGCTTCATGTAGTAGCGCACGCCTTCCAATTCCATAGGCGGGTACATACTCTCAGAGTAGTAGGGGAGATGGCCCGACCGTAGGAAAAGGGCTTCCTTCGAGAGGTGAGGGGACCTAACCCGCTCGTAACCGGCTTTGCGCTCCATTTCTTTGCCGAGATTCTCAAGCTCATCAATAATGATAGCGCCGCGAGGCTGCCACAAGGGGAGACCTGGGCCTACTTCGTCATCGAAGATGAAGATTTCAAGCTCGCGCCCAAGCTTGCGATGGTCGCGCTTCTTGGCCTCTTCGAGATATTGGAGGTGAGCCTGCAGCTCCTTCTTGTTTGACCATGACGTGCCGTAGATGCGCTGGAGCATGGGGTTGTGCTCGTCGCCGCGCCAGTAAGCTCCTGCTACGCTCTGTAGCTCGAAGGCATCGGGAGGCACCTGGCCCGTGTTCTCAACATGCGGCCCACGACACAAGTCTTCGAACGTGTCGTGCTTGTACGTGCTGATCACCACATCTCCCTGGACTTCGTTGCCGTATTCGTCTACCTCGCCCTTGGCAAGCCCATCGATTAGCTCCAACTTGTAAGGTTGGTCGGCGAAAAGTTGGCGTGCCTCGTCGGCGCTCACCTGGCGATAAACGAATGGATACTTGCCCGCGATGATCTGGCGCATGCGCTTGGCGATCTTTTCGAGGTCGTCGGGCTGGAATGTACGCGGCTTGCCGTGTTCGTCGCGGCCCAGGTCGAAGTCGTAGTAGAAGCCGTTCTCTATAGGTGGGCCGATGGCGATCTTGGCCTCCGGGTAAAGCTCAAGCACCGCCTCGGCCATAATGTGCGCGGCGCTGTGCCTGATCTTATAGAGTTGGTCCTTTTTTTCCTGGCTGACCTCTCCAGGCATCTCAATTGCAACCATGTCAATCCTCCTATTTTGGATTTTGGATCTTGGATTTTGGATTTTGGTCTTCAATCCGCAATCTATAATCCAAAATAAAAAGCCCCTCGCCCATACGGGACGAGAGGTTTGGCTCACGTGGTTCCACCCGAGTTTGACGCTGTCCTTCGACGATTAGTTGAAAAGGTGAGGCGTCCTCGTTTTGCCTGTAACGGTGCTATCCGGCATCGCATACTTGCCTTGTTGGCTTTGGGCGATGCAGCTATCAGGTGGTTTTCGCCGGGGGTTGGGTTGGGAGGCTCTCAGCCTGGGGCCTCTCCTCTCTGATTTCCCTGTGGCCGGGTACTCGTCCTGGTCGGTGCTTTTGGGTCGGATATTGAGTTGTGTTGTTAATTATATCAGGGGTGTGGGTTGTGGTCAAGGGACCGGGAGACGTAGAAATAGTACATCTCAAGTTTGACCGGACCTATGGAAGGCTCTCCGGCCCCTTGTCTACCCAGGTCTGATAGAAGGTTAGGATTTCGTTGAAGTTGTACTCTTTCATGAGCAGAAGGCGGTCCCAGGCAGCGATGGCGAGAGGAGTGGTCATGCCTGTGGTATAGGGGGTGACTATGAGTTTGACGCTACCATATTTGCTTGGGGGCAGCTTGTTGAATAAGTCCTTTAGCTGCTGCTTTACGGCGTCAGAAACATCGGGTCGATAGTAGAGAACCACAGCACCGTGCTCCATGCTGTGAACGAAGTAGCCCTCAGGGATCTCAACGTCCGAGAAGCCATAGGGCGCCGTAGAGGGGTAGTGCGGGCCCGACGAGGGAGGATACGTCCGGTAAATGATCATCGTCCCAGGGGCAACATGAGCATTACCTTCGTTGGGCACAGGCGTGCCAATACCGAGCACCGGGTTGGGCGTTGACCCGGCGGACTGGCTTGTTGATGTAGAGGATACAGTGCCGGTGTCTCGGGTGAGAAGGATGAATCCACCGAGCACCACGAGCACGATCAAGGTGAGCAGCCCATACAGCAGGGTTGGTCGAGTGGCGCGGTTTGAGGGAGATCCAGCCGCGGGTCGGGCTTGTTGATTACGCTGTCCTACGGGTCGCCCCGTAATAGGTGGTAAAGCCGTGGCGGTAGAGGCAATTACCGTACGCGGCGTGTACGTCGGTAAGGGCGCATGATCGTGAGAAATGTCCTTACCACAATAGCCGCAGAAGGCGCTGCCAACAGGGATATTCTTGCCACAATATGGACAGGACATTAACCGCCCCTCACAATGAATTAATAGTACGGGACAGGTAGCTGAATGGTCGTCGTAGGGTTTGTGGGTGAAAGTGTTGCTCTGGTTACAATAATGGATTACCTACGTCTGCGTCAATGAAAGCGGTCGCTAGATTGAGCGGCGAAGCACCAACCTTAGCATTGGCCGCCTCGCACCCGGCGAACGTGCTGGTACAGGGCAACGTGTTTACCGTGCTATTGCAGGTGGTTGGTGCCATAATGTGCGCGGCGCTGTGCCTGATCTTATAGAGTTGGTCCTTTTTCCTGATAGACCTTATCTCGCACGCATCAGGTCGAGAGCAAAGATCGGCCTTCCTATCGAAGATGCCGATCTTTGCTCTCGCTTAGGAAGGCTAGATCTCCCGCCGGCTACTGGATGCGCACAGCAGGCGCTATCTCCAACGCTTGCAAAGCAATTGTAAAAACTGCCAGGAGCATCACCAGGATAATGACGTTCCTGTAAAGGCGTTTCAAGCTGCCACCCGCCAGGGCGCTACCTACAAAATAGCCGGTGAGCGCCAGTTCGGCTGTCTGCCCAGCGAACCATCCGGCCAGCAGCGCTATACTCGCCGTTGAGATCGAGGCAAGTCCGAGCACCAAGGCACTCCACACAGCTGCACCCAACTTGAGGCCAAACAACGCGCCTTCGCGTCCACCGGCGATATGCAGGCTAAGCATGAGCCGGACCAATGTACCCGATAGCACCAGAAACGATGCATAGCCAACCGGGATAAGCGCGAAAGCCTGAGCCGGAGGCAGCAAGAAGGGGTCAGGCTGAACGTACAACCCGGCCAGCAGACCACCATGCAGGAAAAAGTCGAAACCCAGCATGGCGAGCCAACCGAGTAGGACGATAAGAGTTATCCTCCCGGCGCTGTTCGGCAGCGCCACCTGATGCGCAACAATACCTGCTCTCTGCATGGCGATTAATTCTCCCAGTCTATCGTATGCGGAACTCAACGAGCGCCTACGGGAAGACCTCTCTGCTTGCATGGTAACGACACAAGGTAAACAGATGGGTCAAAGCAGGTGGAAAGTTGGTATAATTAGATAAACATATCACCATCCACCATAGCACCCGTAAATCCCCACCAGGCAATTATCATAAGAGGAACACCAATCATGGGCATCCATTCAAACGGAACTACATCCAATAACGGCATACCGATGCGGTCGGTCTACCTGGACCACGCGGCCACCACAGGCGTGCTGCCTGAGGTGCTGGACGCGATGATCCCCTATTACAGCGAGAAATACGGCAACCCATCGAGCGTACATGCATGGGGCCGGGCGGCGCACCAGGGTATGGAGGGCGCGCGGCGGCAGGTGGCGAAGGTGCTCCATTGCAGAGCGCGTGAGATCGTGTTCACGTCGGGAGGGACCGAGTCGGATAACCTGGCGATAAAAGGTGTGGCCTCGGCTTACAGGCGCGGTCAGAATCCCAACAAGCAGCCCACCGTGGGGCCGGGCCACATCATTATCTCTGCTATCGAGCACCACGCAATCATCCACTCGGCAGAAGAATTGGAGCACTTCGGGTTTGAGGTGACAACCCTGCCCGTGGATAGCTACGGCATAGTGGACCCAGCCGATGTGGAGAGGGCGATGAGGCCCGATACTATATTGGTGAGCATCATGTATGCAAACAACGAGATCGGCACGATCCAGCCTGTGCGCCAAATCTCTGAGATAGCGCACAAGGGCGGGGCCTACTTTCACACAGACGCAGTGCAGGGTGGCGCGTACCTCCCCTTGAATGTCGATGCGCTAGGAGCCGACCTGCTATCGCTGTCAGCCCACAAGTTCTATGGGCCGAAGGGGGTCGGCGTCCTCTACATCAGAAATGAGACGGCGATCCTGCCGATCCAGCACGGCGGCTCTCAAGAGATGAGGCGCAGAGCCTCGACCGAGAACGTGCCGGGGATCGTAGGGCTGGGAGTTGCGCTGGCGAGAGCACATGCCAACCTGGAGGCCGAAGGCGCATATGTAAGCGGGCTGCGCGATAAGCTGATCGCGAGCATACAGAAGCGGATACCGGGTGCCCATCTGATGGGACACGCCACCAACCGCCTCCCCAACAACGTTAACTTCTGCATTGAGGGTATCGAGGCCGAGACCCTGCTACTCAAATTGGATATGCGCGGGATCGGCGCATCGAGTGGAGCAGCATGCGCTTCCGGGTCCACCGAGCCTAGCCATGTATTGCGCGCACTCGGAGTGCCTCGCGACCTGGCAGAGGGAAGCCTGCGCCTGACGCTTGGTATAGATAACAGCATCGAGGATATTGATTACGCATTGGATGTGCTGGAAAGCTGCGTCGCGGAGCTTCGCACGAGCGAGCCGGCGCTCAATCTATAAAGGGACCACGGAAGAAGGACGCACGACGAAAGACGAAGGTGCTAGATGCCACCGTCCTTCGTCTTTCGGCCTTCTTCCCGCTCTATGGTCGGCAATTGGTCGGGCCGCTCCAGCCCGAAGTGTTGGAGGAAGGCCAGCGTCGTCCCATAGAGGATGGGGTGTCCGACTGTATCTAGCCTGCCCACTTCCTGTATTAGGCCGCGCTGTAGAAGTGTATTGGTCACGCCTGTGCAGTCCA
Source organism: uncultured Chloroflexia bacterium (assembly GCA_963797095.1). GTDB lineage: Bacteria > Chloroflexota > Chloroflexia > QHBQ01 > JADMIH01 > JADMIH01. Next base: position 443,165 of record CAWCNY010000005.1, read on the forward strand.
CGCCCCGGACCGCCTCTATCTGGGGGCGCGTAACCGGCTGGCGGTACGCGATGAGAGCCAGGGTTTCCAGCGCTGCATCAGAGAGGCGCTGGCTAGCCTGGTGTCCCTTCAACTTATCAATGTAGAGAGCGGTTTCGGGCGCGCTCACCAGCCGGACTACGTCATTGAAGCGCTGCAAGCGAACGCCACGCATGCCTTCGGACAAGCTTTTGCCCAGGAAGTCAAGCACGCGCGCAAGGGTGGCCTGTCGAATGGCAAGCACGCGCCGCAGGTCGGCAAGAGAGAGCGGCTCTGCCGACACAAACAGCAGGGCTTCGGTGGCGGTCGCCATCTCCTGAATATCCTCGCGTTCCTCGCCGGGCTGGAGGGGATTGATGGGGGTTGGCGACCCCGCTCCCGTCTCCGTGGGAAGTGTATCGGTTGTCATCCGCCCGACCTCGCTGGGGTCGAATAGCGAGCGGCGAGCGGCAGAGTCGTAATATCGCGCATAATGGCGCGGAAGCGAGCTGCGATCATTGTGTCTCCTATTGCATCCTTAATAGCAGATGTGCCCGTCCCGCGCAAGGCAAATGCAGAGGCAATTGGCATTGTCTTTTCTAGCACCCACCTGTTGCCGCAGGCGTAGGGCTAAGGTATAATAGTTGAGCAACAGTTCCGCGCGAGTGGCGTAACGGCAGCCGCGCTAGCCTTAGGAGCTAGTGCCCGTGAGGGCGTAAGGGTTCGAATCCCTTCTCGCGCACCAGGTCTTTTTGTACATATACGCTGATCCTGGATCAAGGAAAATTGGCGGCTAAGCCGCCAATTTTCTTTGTCTCGAACTAAGTCCTTTGTTTGCAAAGACATCACCTGCTCAAGGAGCGCCTGGGCCTGTGCCTGGAGCCGTACCTGCCGGGCGCGTACCGAGCGTGGCTGTAAGCGTCAGTGCCTGCCCGTTGCGCAATACGTGCAGAGTGACCTGGTCTCCCGGCCTGTGATTGAGCAGCGTATTTACAAGAGGGTGATCCGAGTCGATGGTAGTATCATCAACGGCTGTGATCACGTCGCCGGGCTGCAGCCCTGCGTCAGCGGCGGGGCTGCTTTCGGCCACCTGTACTACCAATTCCCCATTGAGAAGAAGATTGCCGCTTGGATCGCGCAGGTCATAATAAGATGATAGCTGGCGGCTTACGGGCTGGCTATAGATTCCGAGGAAGGGCCGTGCAATATTGCCCGTGCTGACAAGCTGAGTTGTAACTTCCTTGGCGGTATTCACAGGTATCGCAAAACCAAGCCCTTCAGCCACGTCGGTGCCGGTTGAGCTATCGGTGCCCCGGATTACGGCAGTGTTTATACCGATCACGTTGCCGTTCAGATCGAGCAGCGGACCGCCGGAATTGCCGTGGTTAATTGCCGCATCTGTCTGGATCATCGGCTCTATATCGGTGCCTACCGCGCCCGGCAAAGTGCGGTCCAGCCCGCTGACCACTCCCACCGTAACTGTGTTCTGGAAATCTCCCAGCGCCGACCCGATAGCGATGACCATCTGGCCCACCTGCAACTGCGACGAATCGCCGAGGGTCACGGTGGCGGTGACCGGCCTGTCGATCTTGAGAACGGCCAGGTCGCTAACTTCATCTGCCCCCACCAGCGTAGCGGGCACGTTATCACCGTTGGCGAATATAACGCTCAATCCGCCCTCTGCGGCTCCTTCGATCACATGATTGTTGGTGAATATATGCCCGTCGGTGTCCGCGATCATGCCTGTGCCCAGGGCTTCGCCCCCAAATCCTGCCTGGCTGGGGTCCAGCTTGTTCACAACGGTGACCACCGCAGGCCGTGTGCGATTCACAACATCAATTATTGCTTGCTGCTCAGGAAAGGATTGCCAGGTAGATGTAGCAGTTGAACTTGTGCTGGATTGGCCTGATGCCGCATCGGATGTGCCGGGAGCGCTCCCCTGTTGAGATGTTTGCGTGCTCCCAATTGTGCCAGACCCGGCAACTGTAGATGTTGGATTAGCCCCACTGGTAGAATTAAGAGGGCTGTCACAGCCTGCCAGCAAGAAAAGGAGGAGAAGAATTACTACTAATATTCGGGGTTTGGTTGATAAATCGACTGGCCTATACATGGTGGATCTCCCTTTAAACACACTAACATATCATGCCGGGTCGCTGTACAGGTGGCAAGATGTGTGCCATGAGAGATGCCAGGTGAGACTACCAATCTTGCAAATCTACGAAGGAAGTAAGGGTGCTCTAAAGTGCTATAATAGCCCTACGTTGCTCGTTGGGCTTCTCGCGAGGGGATTCGTTATGGCTGCTAATACGGCACAGTTGATAGGAGCGCTGCCAACAGGCACTGTTACGTTTCTCTACACAGACGTCGAGGGCAGCACCAAGCGCTGGGAGCAGCACCCCGGCGAAATGAAGGCAGCGGTCGAGGTACACGATGCCATTTTGAGAAAGGCTATCGAAGCCAATGGCGGGGTCGTGTTCAGGACGATGGGAGATGCTTTTTGCGCGGCCTTCTCTACCGCGCCCCAGGCTATGATTGCGGCCCTCGACGCTCAACGGACCCTGTTTGCATACGATTGGGGTGTCGCGCTTGGGCCGGTAAGAGTGCGCATGGCTCTCCATACCGGGCTGGGGGAAGTGCGCGACGGCGACTATGTGGGCCAGCACTTGAACAGGATCGCCCGTTTGCTGGCGGCAGGGCATGGCGGCCAGACGCTGCTGACGCAGGCCGTCTATGAATTGGTCTATGACAACATGCCGGCGGGCACATCGCTGGAAGACCTTGGAGAGAAGCGATTACGCGACCTGCAAAGACCTGAGCATGTCTTCCAGATTGTTGTGGCGGACCTCCCTTCGCAGTTTCCCCCACTCAAGACCCTCGATGTGCGACCCCACAACCTACCCACACAAACCACTCCATTCATCGGCAGGGAGAAGGTGCTTGATGCCGCTTGCGACCTGCTGAGCAGTCCCGATGTGCGCTTGCTGACGCTCACCGGGCCAGGCGGCACGGGCAAGACCCGCCTGGGGTTGGAGATAGCCAGGTCGAGCGTCGCCGATATGGAAGAGGGCGTGTTCTTTGTACCGCTGGCTTCTGTCAGCGATCCTCAACTGGTTGGCCCGGCGATTGCCCAGGCGTTGGGGTTGGCAGATACCAGCGGCAGTCGCGAGAGCCTGATAGATTTCCTGCGCGAAAAGCAGATTCTGTTGATGTTCGACAATTTCGAGCAGGTGATGGGGGCTGCTACTCTCCTTGCCGATCTGCTTTCGGGCGCGGCCAGGCTCAAGATGATCGTGACCAGTCGCGAGGCCTTGCACGTGTACGGCGAGACGGAGTTTCCGGTCCCACCACTTGTATTGCCCGATCCACGGCATTTGCCCCCTGTCGATCAGTTGACGCAATACGAAGCGGTGCGGCTCTTCATCGACAGGGCGCGGTCGGTCAAGCCCGATTTTACTGTCACCAACGAGAATGCCCCTGCGGTAGCCGAGATATGCTACAGGCTGGATGGCCTTCCCCTGGCGATTGAGCTGGCGGCAGCGAGGATCAAGCTGCTGCCGCCAGCCGTGATCCTGTCCAAGCTGCAAAGCAGGTTGAGGCTCCTTACCGGTGGGGCCAGGGACCTCCCTGCCCGGCAGCAAACCCTGCGAGGCGCAATCGAGTGGGGGTACGACCTCCTCAACCCTGGAGAGAGAAGACTCTTTCGCAGCCTGGCTGTATTCGTGGGGGGTTGCACCCTGGAGGCGGCGGATCGTGTGTGCGGCGAATGGCTGGCTGAAGATGACCCCTCGATTGATCTGCTGGATGGCCTCGGATCGCTGCTAGATAAGAGCTTCTTGAAACAGGAAGCAGATGAAGACGATGTGCGCTTCTTCATGCTCGAAACCATACGAGAGTTTGCCCTGGAGAAACTGGACGAGTTTGGGGATAAAGAGGTATTGCAGAGGAGGCACGCAGATTATTACAAGGGGCTGGTGGAAGAAGCCGCGCAGACTATGAGGCGTGGCAACCGGAAGCACTGGCTCAATTCGCTCGAATCTGAGCTCGACAATATCAGAGCAGTCTTGCAAATGAGCCTCGATAATGCGGTCGCATCAGCCCAATACGCAGAAACCGGATTAAGAATGATCGGCGGGCTGGAAGACTTCTGGACATTGAGGGGGCATGTGTATGAAGGGGAGCGCTGGGGCGAGGCCATGCTGGGAGCAACCGCGGGGCGCACCGCGTTGCGCGCCAGGGCGATGCATGCGACCGGATATACAGCCTTTATTGGGAGTGACCTGCAAATGGCTCGTAAGTGGTTCGAGATGGCGCTGGACATTTACCGCGAATTGAATGACCCGGCAGGTATTGCCTACTCCATACACATGCTTGGGGCGTGCGTGGCTTTTATGGAAGACCCGGCTGTGGGGCGTGCCCTGAGCATACAAGGGATGGAGATCTTCCGGTCAATGCCGATCCTAGACAACTGGGGCCTGTCCCAGGCGGGCATGGCGTTGGGTGTGCTTACCCTCTTGCAAGGTGACTACGCGAAAAGCCTTGAATTGCTTGAGGAGAGTGAGAAGTTCGGAAGAGCCTCAGGCGACATGTACATGGTGGCCCAGGTGCGCAACTACCTCGGAGATATAGCCAGGATGCAGTGCGATTATCCGAGAGCGGAAGCCATGTACAGGGAAGCCTTGCCCATTTATGAGGACGTGGGCAGCAGGACCGATCTGCCCGCCATATTGCACAACATGGCTTACGTCTCCCTGGCACTTGGCCGCCAGCAAGAGGCGCTGTCTCAGTTCAGCGAAGCGGTGGCTCTGCAAAAGGAACTGGGCAGCAAGCCGGGGATATTGGAAGGACTCGCGGGGCTGGCGTCGGTTGCCGGGGCGCAAGGAAAGCCCGAATACGCCGCGAGATTGCTGGGAGCAGTGGCCGCTGCCCGCGAGAGGTTGGGTGGGCAAATGTGGCCCGCCGAGCAGGTCGAGTTCGAGCGCAGCCTTGCCTCGGTGCGCGATCAGATGGACGAAGCAACATTCGAAAAAACTTGGAGCGCCGGTCGAAATATGGGCTTCGACGAGGCGCTCCGGTATGCCCTGGAAACCAGGGTCGATTAGCGAACTACTCTGTCTCTTTGCGTTTTACTTCACTACCAGCGTCGCCCGCTGACCCCTCTGTGCGTGGCCCGGCAAGCTGCAAATCAGCGTATAGGTGCCGGCCTGGAGAGTGACTTCGAGCGTTTGCGGGCTGTCGCTTGGTTGGAAGGTAGGCGTCGCCCCGATTATGGCCCCGCTGCCATCCAGCACGGTGAGATTGTGGCCCATCGTGCCCGTGTTGTTGACTGTGAACGTCACTGTGCCAGCCGGCACCTCGCTCTGGCTGAGGTCGATTGCCCACTCTCTTAATGTTGCCTGCATGGTGGTGGCGGTGCCGCCTGTCGTGCTATCGGTAGAAAGGCTCTGATCTGTGGCAGCCGCCTGTTGTGTGGGGGCTGCGGTGGTGGGTGTAGCCGCATCGCCACCACATGCTGCCAGGCTCAATATGGAAAGCATAGCTATCATACTCATCAAAATATAGACCATTTTCCGATTTAGGCCATCTGTCTTGTTCAAGGTCATCGTGCGTTTTCCTCTTTCTATATGGGTCTAGACATCATCAAATGCCGGGACGGATAGCGTTGTCTCTCCCTACATGTTAGGGTCCAAGAATTAAAGGAGATGCCAAGAAAAGTTAAGAGTTGATTAATCGGCCCCCGGCATTCCCTGCTACAAGCCGCAAAGTAACCGTAGCACGTATAATAGATACTGCTCTTACTTCAATACGCATCTTGGTTACTCTCACGAAAGGCCAACCCATGAGCAAAAGCCTTACGCGAACCGGGGCGCTGGCCCTCGCTCTCCCCGTTTTACTGTTAGCTCTCCTGACTCCCGGCGCGCCCGTCGGGGCCGCCGCCACGCCCAGGTCCGCCGTGCGCCTCACAGGGGGCGAGAAATGCTTTGCAGAAACCGGTAGGTGCATGCATGGTGTCTTTCTCGGCTTCTGGCAGGCCAAAGGCGGGGTAGCCCAGTTCGGCTATCCCATCACCGATGAGCTAACGGAAAACGGGCGCACCGTACAATATACAGAGCGCGCCCGATTCGAGTTCCATCCTGAATATCGCGACACTCCCAACGAGGTGCTGTTGAGCTTGCTTGGGAACGCGCTGGTGTCAGGCAGAAGCGATGCGCCGTTCAAGCGTGTAAATGCACCCGCGAGCGGCAACTATTTCCCGCAAACCGGGCATACCCTGCCGGAACCTTTCAATACCTACTGGCAGAAGAACGGCGGCCTACCTGTGTTCGGCTACCCGATCTCGGAGCCGTTCAATGAGAAAAGCGCCACCGACGGCAAGACCTACCTCGTGCAGTATTTCGAGCGCAACAGGCTGGAATACCACCCGGAAGCCAAAGGCACCAAAGACGAGATACAACTCGGATTGCTGGGCAAAGAGTTCTATCAGCGCACTTATAGTGATGCGCCGCCACCCGACCCGCAGCCCTACCCGGTATCGATTGCCGCCCTGCGGCAGATGATGCGCTGGGGCAACGACTTGAAGGTAGTGCGCACCGTGGCGACCACCGCCGCCTACACTCAGTACGCGATCACCTACAGGAGCGGCAACCTCAACATTACGGGCCAGATGTACGTGCCGAAAGGGAGCGGGCCGTTCCCGGTGATGATCATGAACCACGGCTATCTCCCCGTAGATGAGTACACGTCGGGCACGGACTCCCACCGGGAGTCGCCGTTCGTGGCATCCAATGGCTATGTCGCCATACACCCCGATTTCCGCAATTACGCAGGCTCGGATATAGACGAAAACGCAGAGCAGAACCTGACCGCCTTCGGCTGGGCCGACAATTCGCTGAACCTTGTGGATGCCGTCAAGCACTCCGACCTGCCTTACCTGGATAAAACGCGCGTTGGCTATTGGGGCCACTCCAACGGCGGGCAGGTGAGCATGATGGCCCTCGTCGCGCAACAGCAGCCCGACATTAAGGCGTTCGTACTCTTCGCACCTACTTCGCCCGATTTCGCCGACAACTTCAACCGCTGGACGCGCCCCAGAACCGCACAGTCGGACAGCATCCGCGAGCGCCACGGCTGGCCGGAGGACAACCCCGCCTTCTACGAGGGGCTATCGGTCGGCCCGGCGTTCAAGGACGCTGTAACGAAAGGGCCTGTGCTCCTTTTCCACGGCACGGGCGACACCAACACACCCTATGAATGGTCGGTGCGCACCAATGAATTGATGAAAGCCGCGGGCATAGATGTTACCTTCGTGTCGCCAAAGGGAGAAAACCACCTCTTCAGCGATGCGGCATGGCGCGGGGGCATCGCTTCGCAATTCCTGTCGTTCATTGACAAGTACGTGAAGAACGCGAAATAGCACGGGCATCTTAAGCCAAGAAGATGGGCGGTTGTACCGCCCATCTTCTTTGTTTACCGACCTGATCAGATCAAATTAGCCTACACGCTCGTTCTTGCTGAGCGTGCGAAGGCATCGCGTGCAGATCTTAAGGCGAACCATCTCGCCGCCCACAAGCATGCGCTTTACCTGAATATTGGGGATCCACCGGCGCGGGGTGTGATTCTTTGCATGGCTCACGTTATGACCATACTCCGGCCTCTTCCCGCATACCTCACACTTTACCGCCATCTCTCACTACCTCTCTTGTTATCTGTTGCCGGCAACCGGGCGTAGATCGCCGGGGCAACCGACCGTAAATTATAGACCTTTGGCTACTTTACGAAATCAAGCATTTCGATTATAGTTATCAAGATAAGTGCGCTCTTTGCCGCACAGAGAATGATCTTACCATATATCAAGCCTTTTGGCAAGGTGTCACCATGGTTTCCAGGAACCGCAAAGACGGCCCCAACCTCGACTTGCAAAGCGTCTCGCCGAACGGAGTAAGCCCGACCGACGGCCACTCCCACAAAGAAGTCCACCCAGGCCCAACCGCGGGCCTGAGTAACGCTTCCGGCAAGAGCCATGCCGATTCTGTGAGCGAGCATTCCGGCAAGATCGAAGTTTCACCGAAAGCCATCTCGCACCTGGCATCACGCGCTGCCCAACGTTCCTATGGTGTGGTTGGCCTCGCCTCTAAGACGGCGCGCCCAGGGTGGGCCGAGCTTCTCCGCCGCGAGGAGATATCCAAAGGGGTGGAGGTATCCTTCCAGGATGGTCACGTGATCGTCAACCTCTACGTAGTGATCGAATACGGCACGCGCATATCAGAGGTGGCGCGCAACATCATGAGCAACGTCAAGTTCGCCCTTGAATCGTCTCTCGGTGTAGAGGTCGTGCAGGTGAACGTGACCGTGCAAGGGATACGAGTGAGCAAGTGAGCAGTAGTCGGTTCTTCTACTCCGACTATCGACTACCGACTACTTCCCGAAGGGAATTATGAGCACCGCCCAGAAAGCAAACACCAAAAAGCAAGACAGCAGCGAGGGAGACACAGCCCAGCATAAACACGTGCCCGTAGGGCCGGGAGACCTCTGGGGAGGTCAGGATTTCAAGCGCGTGGTGACAGCCGCCACTGTATGGCTCACGCGCAACCTTGATGCAATCAACGCGCTCAACGTCTTTCCTGTACCCGATGGCGACACCGGCACCAATATGGCGCTCACAATGCAGGCCGCGATCAAGCAGATAGCCGACTCACCCAGCCACTCGGTTGCCCAAATTGCTTCCTCTGTATCGTACGGTGCGCTCATGGGCGCGAGAGGTAATTCAGGGGTGATCCTCTCCCAGATATGGCGCGGCTTCTCCGAGGGGGTGGCCGGTCACAACCAGATCTCAGCGCAGGACTTCGCGAATGCTCTGGTAGCCGCCACAGCCACCGCCTACCGGGCCGTCCTCAAGCCCGTGGAGGGCACGATCCTCACCGTTATCAAGGACACCGGCGAAGCTGCAACCGCAGCCGCAGGCAAGCTCAATTCGTTCGGCTATCTGCTCCCTGAGGTGGCGAAGGCCGCCAAAGCATCGGTTGCACGCACGCCCCTGCTCCTGGACAGGCTCAGGGATGCAGGCGTGGTGGACGCCGGGGGCCAGGGCTTATGGGTGCTGCTGGACGGTATGCGGCGTTTTGCCGAAGGTGAGGAGGTCGAGACCCTGGAAGTGGAAGCAGCGTCGGGAAACGCCGCTCTGGAGGAGGCGACGAGCGGAGTGCACGTGGAGCATGGTGAATATGGTTATTGCACCAATTTCCTACTTGTAGGGAGTGGGTGGGATTTCGATGAAGTGCGCGCCCGAATCGCATCTCTTGGCGATTCGGCGGTAATCGTGGGTGATGACCGGATCGTGAAAGTGCATATCCACACCGAGACACCAGGCACAGTGCTCAACTACGCTTGCTCGCTCGGCAGCCTGCGCCAGATCAGCATCGCCAACATGCAGGACCAGCACGAAGAGTTCCTTGATTTGCACGCGCAGGCCGGGGTGAAGAGCGAGGCCGGGGCAGTACACGCCGATGCTGGCGCGGCACAGGTGTCGGGGCGCGACCCCAATACAGCCGTCGCGCAGAGCAGAATAGCGGTGCTGGCGGTGGCCTCTGGGCCGGGCATAGTCAAGACCTTCAAGAGTATGGGCGCTGCTGCCATCATCGAGGGCGGCCAGACCATGAACCCCAGTACGGAGGACATCCTCAAGGTGGTAGAGGCCGTACCTCAGAATGAGGTGATCATCCTCCCCAACAACGGCAATATCGTAATGGCAGCCCGCCAGACCCAAAGCCTCACCAAAAAGCGTGTGGCAGTGGTGCCTACCGACACTATACCGCAAGGCATCTCGGCGTTGATCGCGCTGAACTATGATGCAAGCCTGGAAGATAACGCGAACGCGATGCAAAGCGCGGCCAAAGCAGTGCAAACCGGTGAATTGACCCGCGCTGTGCGCGACGCCAAAGTGAACGGCATAGCCGTAAAAGAGGGACAGGTGATCGGGCTGGTGAATAACGCCCTGGTAACCACCGGAACCAAGCGCGATGACGTGGCCTGGGACTTGCTGGGGCGAATGAATGCAGACGACAGCGAGTTGATCACTATCTATTGGGGTGGAGACATGGCGGAAGCGGATGCCCAGGCATTCCGCGACCGAGTTCAAGATCATTACGCTGACGCCGAAGTGGAGTTGGTTTACGGCGGCCAACCCTTCTACGACTATATAATCTCAGCCGAATAAGCCCAAAAGCGAGTGCAGAATGCGGAATGGCATATGAGATACGATTACAAATATGTAGCTCTTCGCCCGACGCATCATGCGCCTGATCGTACAGCGTGCATTCCGCACTCCACGCTCCGCATTTCGCACTAACCAATGCCTCGCATCAGAGTAGTAACCGACAGCGCCTGCGACATACCTGAGGGCCTCCAGCGCCAGCACGACATCACTGTCGTGCCGATGCTTGTGCGTTGGGGCGCTGAGAGCTACCTTGATAAGTTGAGCATCACCACCGACGATCTCATAGCGCACCAACATGACGATTGGAGCCAGGCGCGCATGCCGGAGGTCGAGTCGCCCTCAGTGGAGGATTTCAGCAGAACATACCGCCTGCTACGCGAAACGTGCGATGGGGTCATATCGATCCACATCTCCTCCAAAATGAGCGATACGATAGCCAACGCGGGAATCGCCCGCGAGGCTTTCGGACCAATAGGGCAGGGTGGACCATTCCCGGTGGCTGTAGTCGATTCCCTCTCATTTTCGATGGGACTCGGCTGGATCGTGGTGGAGGTGGCAAAGGCCGCCGAGCGAGGGCTAGACCTGCCGAAGCTGGTTGCCCTGGCTACCCGCCTCACCGGGTTGAGCCACGTGGCCTTCTTTACCGAGCAAACAGAAATACTCCTTGCAAGCGGTCACGCCAGCAGGCTCACCAGCCAGGCCGAGAGTTTGGCCAGTATGCGCCCCCTCTTCCATGTGGACGAGGGTCGTATCTCCGTTTACGAAAAGACACGCACCCGCCCCAAGGCCCGCGACTCGCTGTATAACTTCGTGGAGGACTTTCCCAGCATAGGCGAGCTTGCGGTACTGCACACTAACGTCACCCAGAACGACGTGGAGCACTTGCTGACGCGCATCGGCGCTATTTATCCACGCGACCGTATCCCGATCATCCAGATTTGCCCGGCATTAGCCTCGTGGCTTGGCCCCGACGTGTTGGGCGTAGCGGTGCTTGAGGGAGAGGAGTAGAATTAGCATGAGCCAGCGTCCGGTCAGAGTAGTCACCGACAGCGCCGCTGACATACCACGCGAGCTTGCCAGGGAGCTTGGCATCACGGTTGTGCCGTTGCGCGTCCACATGGGCGGCAGAACCTACCTTGATGGCGTTGATATCAGCGGCGAGGCGTTTTACCATGAGCTTGAGGCCACCCGCAGCGTGACCACCACCTCGCTCCCGTCGTTAGGCAGCTTCGAGCAGGCATACCGCCAGATCACAGGCGACGGTTACGATGTAGTGAGCATACATATGTCGTCCAAGCTGAGCGGTACATTCAACGCCGCACTCATGGCCTCCACAGGCGACGACATACCCGCCGAGTCGATAGCTGTAGTCGATACACACACACTCTGCATGGCGCAGGGCTGGGTCGCCATCGAGGCTGCCGAAGCCGCCCATGCGGGCGCATCTATGGAGGAAGTGGAGCGCGTGGCAGAGAACGCCGTGGGGCGAGTCGCCCTCTACGGCGCATTGGAAACGCTTGAGTATGTGATGAAATCGGGCAGGGTAAGCAGGCTGCCGGGCACAGTCGGTACGCTTCTGAGCATCAAGCCGGTGCTGACCACTCTTCCCAATGGCGAGGCCACCATCCTGGAGCGGGTGCGCACTCGCAAGAAGGTGCTTGAGCGCCTTGTGGAGCTTACCGCCGAGCTTGGCCCTCTTTCGCGGTTAGCCGTGATGCACGGGGCCGACCCGGAAGGCGCAGCCCAATTGCTCGAAATGCTGAAACCGCTCAACCCGCCTGAGCCTGTGCTTGTGGGCCACATTGGTGCCGTACTCGGCACGCATATCGGGCCGGGTGGGGTAGGGATATGCTGTTTGGCGGATAAAGGAAGATAGCCCTGAACACCTATGTCAACCGAAAATTCGCTGGCCAAAGTAGGCGTCTACATCGACGTTGCCAACCTGACACGCAATGGCGGGTACGGTATGCGCTACGACATCCTGCGCATGTTTGCCTGCCGTGACGGGGCAGAGCCGATCCGCCTTAATGCCTATGTTAGCTTTGACGAAGATCGCTCGCGAGAGGACCCGGCCTACCGGAGCGCCCAGTTCAACTTCTATTCTCTCCTGCGCGACTTCGGCTACAAAGTAATACAGAAGGTCGTCAAGTGGTATTACGACGAGAACGGGCGGGCGTTCGGCAAGGCCAACGCCGACCTCGATATGGCGGTCGATGCCCTTTTGCAATCGGAGAACATTGACCGGGTCTTGTTGTGCACAGGTGATGGTGATTTTGTTCGCGTGGTGCAAGCCCTCCAGAACAGAGGCTGCCGTGTAGAGGTGGTGGCGTTCGAGAACGTGTCACAGGAGTTGCGGCGCGAGGCCGACCTCTTCATGTCGGGATATTTGATCCCCAACCTGCTGCCCACATCTTCAGGACGGGTTGGCCCAAACTGGGGGGAGATCGGGTCTAGAGTGCGCGGATTTTGTTATAATCACGCGCCCGACAAGAGCTTCGGCTTCCTGCGAGTAATGAAGAATATCGCCCCCGACCTGTGGAAGATCAACTCGCGCCTGGCGAACTCGCCCTATGAGAGCGTGTTCTTCCACGACTCGCAACTACCGGAAGGCGTCTATGCGGGTGAACTGCCCAACCGGAACGTCATTTTCGAGTTCGAGCTGGCGAAGTCGGAAAACAGGGAGAGCGGCTCGCAGGCGGTCAGTATGCAGTTGGTCAGCCCTCGCCGATAAATAATATGTAGCGATACATACGCTGCTATAATAAGCGGAGGAGACTACTCTCAATGATCGATCATGAGGTGATCACACGCAATCCTAATATCCTGGGCGGAACGCCTGTTTTCAAAGGGACTCGTGTGCCAATACAGGCTCTATTTGATTATCTGGAAGCGGGCGACTCGCTCGATGTCTTCCTGGATCACTTCCCATCGGTGGAACGTGAACAGGCCGTGGAATTGCTGGAAACGCTCAAGGAAATTGCTCTTTCTCAAACACCGCTATCACATAAATGAGAATACTTCTCGATGAGTGTGTGCCGCGTCCGCTCAGGAATGAACTGCCTGGACATGAGGTTAGAACTGTCCGGCAAATGGGCTGGTTGGGAATAGAGAATGGAGATCTGCTTCGGCTGGCCGGGACGCTAGCGGAATCCGAACAGAGCGCGGGGAAGCAGGAAACCGAGCAGCGGATGTGCTACAATTGACTGACCTGCAACACCCGTTCTATATTCCACATTCTACATCACTCACCCCGCACTCCATATGCCCATCCCCACAAACGTCTTCCGCAATATCCTCCGCCTGGAGGAGCACAAAGGCTACACAGATGCCTCCGTACAGGGCGGCCTCGAAGCGTTCGCCCGGCGCTGGGCCGACCAGATAATTGCCCAGGAGCGCGAGGCCCAAGCCATCTCGTCCGCAATTGCAGGCGCGTTCAACCGCTACAACTACCTTGACGCATCATCGCGACAAAGCGCTGTCCAGACCGCCAACGAACTGCTCCAGCTTTTCGAGCGTGGCGTGCGCGACTTGCCCCCGCACCTTGCAACCGCCGGAGGCGCAAACGGCCACCAGGATAAAACTGCGCAAAACGGCAACGGTTATCTCCCAACCAGCCTGGACGACTTCCAGGGCTGGGACGAGACCGACCCTCGCGCAAAAGCCCCGGTTTCCAAGCGCATGAGCGGCATCGCGCCCGCCCCCGCCGATGGCATAGGGCCTCAACCCCCCGCATCGAGCCGGGTGGCGCGCCGCAACGCTAACCTCGATTCGCCTGTCACAGTGCTCCGGGGGGTGCAGGACGCTACCGCCCGCCTCCTCAAGCGCCTGGGCGTCTACACCGTGCGCGATGCCCTCCTCTTCTTCCCGTTCCGCTATGACGACTTTTCCGATATGAAATCCATCGCGGAATTGGAGCCGGACGTGAACCAGACCATAGTTGGCACTATTTGGGAGGTTGAGGCGCGCAAGACCCGCACCGGCAGGCCGCTCGTCACAGCGGTGCTGGCCGACGACACAGGCACCATCTCGGTGTCATGGTTCAACCAGGAATATCTGCTCAAGTCGTTGCACCAGGGAGATCCTATCGTCGTTTCCGGCAAGCCTACCCCCTTCAACGGCAGGCTAACCTTTAATGCGCCGGAATGGGAGCCTTACGACAACGAGTTGCTCCATACTGGGCGCATTGTGCCTGTGTACCGCTCGACCGAGGGACTATACAGGCGCACGCTGCGGCGTATCATGCACGACGCGGTTGACCGCTTCTGCGACCAATTAGAGGATTACCTGCCCGAAACAATGAAGCGCGACGCGGGGTTGGTCGATCTTCAGACCGCCGTGCGGCAGATACACTTCCCCGACTCGAAGATGGATGCGGCCGGGGCTACCAAGCGTCTAGCTTTTGACGAGTTCTTGATGATCCAGTTAGGGATGCTTCAGCGCAGGCGCGAATGGCAGGAGTTGCAGAAGGGGCTGGCGATGCCATCCGATCCGCTGGTGCTCGACGGCTTCCTGCGCTCGCTGCCGTTCGAGTTGACGGGCGCACAGAGACGTGTGGTTGGCGAGATATTAAAGGACATTTCGTCGACAGTGCCAATGACGCGCTTGCTCCAGGGTGATGTCGGTTCGGGTAAGACTGTTGTGGCCGCCATCGCCCTCCTTGTGGCCGTGCAGAACGGCGCTCAGGGCGCTATCATGGCCCCCACCGAAATCCTGGCCGAGCAGCACTACAAAAGCATCACGCGCATGGTAGAAAACCTTGGCGAGGCCACGCCAACCGTGCGACTCCTCAAAGGGAGCACCCCCGCCAAAGAGAAGCGCCAGATTTACGCGGAGATCGCCTCCGGTGCCGTGGATATTGTGGTTGGCACGCACGCGATTATCCAGGAAGGGGTGTCGTTCAAGAAGCTTGGCTTGATAGTTGTGGACGAGCAGCATCGATTCGGTGTGCTCCAGCGCGACGCCCTCCGCCAGAAGGGGTTAGAGGCGGGCCTCATGCCTCACACTCTGGTGATGACCGCCACCCCCATCCCGCGCTCGCTGGCCCTCACGATCTACGGAGACCTGGACGTTTCGGTCATTGACGAGATGCCCCCCGGCAGGCGGCTCATCAAGACGCGCTGGGTGGACGGCCTGCGACGCCAGCAAGCATACGATTTCATCGAGAAGAAGGTGGCCGAAGGACAGCAAGCGTTCGTGATCTGCCCCCTGGTCGAAGAGTCGGACAAAATCGAGGCCAGGGCCGCTACTGCCGAGCATGAGCGCCTTCAAGCAGAGGTGTTCCCTACCCGCCGTCTGGCCCTCCTGCACGGGCGTATGAAGCCCAAAGAGAAGGATGAAGTGATGCAATCCTTCCGCGCTGGCGAGGCCGACATCCTGGTATCGACCAGCGTGGTAGAGGTAGGCATAGACGTGCCCAACGCCACCGTGATGCTGGTAGAAGGAGCGGACCGCTTCGGCCTGTCACAGTTACACCAGTTCAGGGGGCGCGTGGGACGCGGCGAGCACCAGTCCTATTGTGTGCTGCTGGCCGAGAACGCGCAGGGTGTAGCCTTCGACCGCATGCAGATCATCCAGGACACGCACGATGGGTTCAAACTGGCCGAAGCCGATCTTGAGATACGCGGTCCAGGCGAGTTCTTCGGCACTCGCCAGTCAGGTATGCCCGACCTCCGCATGGCAAAGCTGTCGGATATGGCAACCCTCTCGCTTGCGCGGGAGCAGGCAAAATCCCTATTCGCCCGCGACCCTGACCTTGTGCAGCCTGAGCACACGCCGCTGAAAGAAGTGCTAGAGGCGTTCTGGTCGAGGGCTGAGACGGACGCCAATCAGTAGTGCCTGAACCACAACATCACACAGAGATCACAAAGCTCTTAAGAATTCGGTGTTACTGAGTTTGCAGGCCCCAGAATATCGTCTACAGCCAGCGCCAATTCGCGCACTGCATGGGCGACAATATATTCACCCAGGCCTAGCTCTTTCTGCTTCCGGTACTCTCCTTGCTTGGGCTCCAAGTATACATGTACCTTTTCCCCTTCGAGATCGACCACCCAAACCTCTGCAATTGCCGCCCGCGCATATAGCGGCACTTTAGTTTCATGGTCATAGCCAATCGATGTATCCGACACTTCTACAATCAGGTGAACATCAGCCGGACCACCAGAAACTACTCGCCGCCGAGTTTTGCCACGCAGCCCACAGCCTGTTATGATTTTATCACACAAGACCTAACAGAGAGCCAGGGTAGTAAGCAAAGAGCAAGATGCGTGTAATCTCCGGCACAGCCAAAGGACGCCAGCTTAAAGGTCCGCCAGGCGTGGGCACCCGCCCCATGACCGACCGCCTCAAGACCTCGCTTTTCGATACGCTCGTTCCGTACGGTATCGCGGGCGCGCGAGTGCTCGACCTGTATGCGGGTAGCGGCTCGCTTGGCATCGAGATGCTGTCACGTGGGGCCGAATGGTGCGACTTCGTGGAGCAGAGTGCCCCTGTTTGCCGGGTAATCCGCGACAACCTGGAGATCACTCGATTGGCAGATAAGGGGCGCGTGCACCAGATGGCTGTAGCCCGATTTCTGAATAGTATGGGGTCCGTGCCCGACCTGCCGCCTTATGATATAATATCGCTCGACCCACCTTATGCAGACCCGGAGATTAGGAGTACCCTCGACACGATAGCGCGCTGGCCGAAGCTCGCCCCACATGGATTGGTGGTTATCGGCCACGCCACCCAGGTGGCGCTGGCGGACGATTATGGCGATGGGCATATCCGGCGGTTGAAGCACCGGGTAATGGGTGGCTCGGCATTCTCCATCTACGAGGTAACGGACGAGTGACGAATAATATGCGATACCTGACCACCTTCGGTGGCCTACCTCAAACTCCCTCGGCTTCCGTCGTTCGTCCTTCGTCCAACAAAACATGAAAAACTCCACATCTAAAGAGCGCATAGCCGTCTATCCTGGCACATTCGACCCAATCACTATGGGCCACCTGGATATCGCTACACGTGCCCTGCGCCTGTGCGACCGCTTGATCATCGCGGTAGGCGACAATCGCAATAAGAACCCCCTCTTCAATACCGAGGAGCGCATCGACCTGATCCGGCGCTCGCTTGAATGGCGGGAGGTGCACGGATCGATAACCGTCACATCGTATTCCGGCCTCACAGTCCATTTTGCCCGCGAGGTAGGCGCGAGCCTTATCGTAAGGGGCTTGCGCGCCGTCACCGATTTCGAGTGGGAGTTCCAGCTAGCCCTCATCAATCGAGGTCAGGACCCTACTATCGAAACCGTATGCTTGATGACCAGCGAAGAATACTCGTTCCTCAGCGCCAGCACTGTCCGTGAACTGGCCCTTCTGGGGGGCAAACTGGACCGTGTGGTCCCTCCGCCCGTGGCAGAGGCGCTACGGGCCAGGTTCAGTCAATCCGCAAAAAGCGCGGATGTACGCGACATATAAGGGGTCGGGCAACCGCGATCGGGGTGGTCTTGCGAATACCCCGATCGCGGTTCCCAATTCCTGAAGGGAAGGTGATAGCCATCGCTTCCGACAACATGAGAATGGACCTCCAGTATCTCATAGACAGGCTGGAGACGATGGTGACGAGCGCCAAGAGGATGCCGATCACCAACAAACTGATGATGGATGAGCAGGAACTGGCCGACTTGATCGACCAGATGCGCACGGTACTGCCCGAAGAGGTGCGCGCCGCCCGCAAAGTCCTGCGCGAGCGAGATACTATCATATCGGAGGCACAGCAACAGGCAGATGAAGTGCTCAAGACCGCCCACGAGCAAGCCGAAATGCTGCTCGACCAGGAGGGGCTGATGGCCGAGGCCCAGGCGCGCGCCAACCAGCATCTCGAAGAGGCAATGCAGGTCGCCCAGGAGCGCATCGACGGGGCCGACGATTACGCCCGTGAGGTCCTAAGTTCTCTACAACAACAACTCACCCGCCACCTCTCTATTATCGAGAAAGGTATCTCGGCGCTCAATAGCCGAGAGTAGCAAATGACAATAGCACAGTTGTAATTTCAATCCCAATACAGGCGTCTAACTTCATAGGCCGGGCAAGGATCTTGCTTTCTGTAAACTCAATCACATGGTTGTAAATATGTGAGCAGACTCACCTTTCACAAATGGCACAGCCTCTATTTGGCGGATGCGCCTCAACCCTTCCTGACCTGTACCGCTCGCGCTTACTAAACGACCGCGGTAAAGTCGTAGCACCCCTGGAACACTTGGTCTGCCCACCATTTGTCCCTCCTTCATAATTCGCATTGTTTGGAAACAGATCCCTTCCTCGTATCCTACTAATTGCCTGGCTGGCTTTCCTGCTGATCGCTGCCTTAGCTGCGCATTTCCTGGCGGGCGAGACAGATATATCTGTCAACAAGGACGGAGCCCGAATCTGGGCCGAAGTGCGAGGCACCCAACTTGATGTGCCCACAAGCACTCTTCAGCTAGATCAGCTAGCCCAAATCAAGCTTCCGTCACTCGCCGAGCTAAAGATCGAGCCGCCTTCAAGCTCGCTCTACTGGCAGCCTGCCCAGCAAAACACCTTTTATGCTATCGGCGTGGCGGGCGAATGGCTGCAACAGACCTTGAGACCGCCATCCGAGTGGGTATCCGCCCGGGTAACTTATCAGAGCGGCAACTACAAACTAACTGCCGGCCGGGCGCTGGCGCTGGTCCCACTGGAGAGCAGCCCCGGAAATGGGGTGGTGCTGCTGGTGCGCCCTGAGCGCTCACTGATCCAGTGGTGGACATTAGAGAACGGCCAACCGCAAGACCAGTTGGTCGATACCAATTACCGGCCATCAGGCTTTGTCTCTGCGGGCGACCTTCTATCGGAGGTGGCCCTGATAGCGCTGGCTGCCGGGCTACTTTGCATGTTTGCCTGGCTTGTGGTCGTCTTCCTGGTGGCTATTTACCGCCGCTCCATTGGGCCACTCTCGGCCACAAATGCGTTCCGAAGCCCACTGATCGGCGCGAACCTTGATACTACTCCTTCGACTTCAGCAACCACACCTACAGACGATGCACAAGTCCAGAGCAGAAGTTCCGTCCTCATGAGGATACGCCCCTCATACGTTGCGCTGGCCTTTTTCGCGCTTGGAACGGCGATCACTTCGGGGGCTTGCCTCCTTGTACTGGATGGCATTCCCCACGTACAGGACAGTGTCGCCTACCTGTTCCAGGGCAAGATATTCGCGCATTTGACCTCGTGGGCACCTGAGCCTCCTTCGCCTGAGTTCTTCCAGAACTCCTATATAGAATTCTTCCAGGGTCGTTGGTTCACCAAATACCCACCCGGCTATCCTTTGATGCTTACTTTGGGGGTGTGGGCCGGCCTCCCCTGGCTGATCAACGCTCTTAGCGCGGGTGCGGCTCTCGCCTTCATCTATGCCACCGGCCTGCGGATGTTCAACACGCACGTAGCCATGTGGGCGGCCCTGTTCGGGTTGATCTCGCCCTGGGTGATCTTCATGTCCGGCTCTTACATGTCGCACCCGACCACCATGATGTGGGTTGCCCTTTTCATATATGGGCTTGTGCAGCTACGGCTCTCTTATGCTCAGGCTAAACCTTCGCGCTTTCTCACTACCCCCTCAAGATGGGGCCTCCTGTCCGGATTCGCTATCGGTATGGCCTTTATCACCCGCGAATGGACCGCATTGGGTATCGGAGTTGGCGCTGCTATCTGGGGCATCGGTGACATAGCCTCGGCGGGTCGCCGTGCGCTTCGGAAACTGGTCCCATATATCATGATGGTAGCGGGTTTCGTGCCGCCTTTCCTCTTCCTCCTCTTTGAGAACCACGAACTGACCGGCGATTGGTTCCTCCTCCCCCAGGACCTCGTAGGCTCGTACGATCAACCAGGCTTTGGACCCGGCCACGGTAGCGAGATCGGCCATACTCCCGCGATGGGCCTCTACAACGCCCTGGTTTACTTGCGCACCCTGGCGATGGTCTTCAACGGCTGGCCTGCCCCCTTCGCCCTCGCACCGATCTTCCTGGGGCTTTTCGCATGGATAATCGATAGACGTGACAAGCTGGCATGGGACCTGCTCCTGTGGCTTTCTCTGGCGGGATTGCTCGTGGCCTACTTTGCGTGGTGGTCCTCTACTACCATCTTCGGCCCGCGCTACTGGTACGAGGGCATGCCCTTCCTCCTCTTGATGGCGGGGCGAGGCATGGATCTGCTTGGCCGCGCGGCAGCGCATTTATTTAGCGGGATTTGGGCACAGCGCGTGCGATGGGTCGTGCCCGCCACCATACTTGTCTTGTTCTCCCTCTACACTCTCACGCAAACCATGCCTGAGCAGGTGCAGGAGTACACCAACTATAACGATGTCAGCGCCGAATCTGTGAATGCCGTCAGCAAGGCTGGGCTAACAAACGCCCTGATATTCGTGGCACTCGACCCCGACCAGAAGAACCGCGACTACGGCAAGGTCTTCTTCGCGAACGACCCCTTCCTGGAAGGCAATATCGTATACGTGCGCGACCTGGGGCTCGACGCCAACACCTACTACGCCAGTCTCTACCCATCACGCCAACCCTACTATCTGCCCCTCACCGGCCCGCCCAAGCCCGGGGTCAGCCCCTAGCCGTTTGCATGTGTTATAATCTCCCAGACCTATGTGGCCGGAGATTCTTGCATAATGACCCAGAAGGCAACTAGATCGCAGGGCACAGACGACCGCGAGCAATTGAATTTACGCCCCGGTATTTCGGTATTTTTCCCGGCATATAACGATGCAGGCACCATTGCCTCTATGGTGCTTGCTGCTCTTCGCACCTGCGCCCGGCTCACCGATGACTACGAGGTGATAGTGGTCGAAAACGGCAGCGACGACTATACGGTCGAAGTCCTCGAAGACCTGGCGAATACCTACGACCACCTGCGCATCTTCAGCCACCGCGAAGCTCTCGGCTATGGCGGCGCGCTCCAGAAGGGCTTCAAAGAGGCCACCAAGGAACTAGTTTTCTACACCGATGGCGACGCCCAATATGACCCGCATGAGCTTGCCCTCATGTATGCTGCCTTGCGCCCTGAGGTGGACGTAGTGCAGGGCTATAAGATTGCCCGCAACGACCCCGTCTTTCGCAAGATCATCGGGCGCACCTATCACTGGATCGTCAAGATCGCTTTCGGCCTACCCATACGCGACACAGACTGCGACTTTCGCCTGATCCGCAAGTCGGCCCTAGCCCGCTTTGACCTCAAGTCAAAGACGGGCACAATCCCCCTTGAATTGGTCAAGAAGCTCACAGACTCCGGCGCGGTCTTCGCCGAAGTACCCGTACACCACTACCACCGCGTGTACGGGCGGTCGCAGTTCTTCAACTTCCCACGCCTCTGGGCTACGGGCGTCAATCTAATCCAACTCTGGATCGAGTTGGTCCTCATACCTCTGATCACCAAGCGCAAGCCCGTCAAAAACGTCAAACCTCGCACCCATAGCGTGCCGGTCAACCCATCGCTCGCCTACCAGACCGAGGCTCAGGCACGTGCCCTGACAAACGGCGTCCCAACGGAAGATATCGCCGCCGAACAGCTGCCTATCCAAAATCCGGAATCCAGCACCCAAAATAGAGTGGAGGAAAGATAGTGCCAGGTACACTTCCCGGCAGCGGGCCGGTGCGTGCCTGGGACACCGGGGTGCTGGACGATCCACCGACGGACGACAGCGTGCGCCCGCCCGCCCCCTACGAAGAGATCTACGCTGGCAAGAAAGTGATGATCACCGGCGGGTTGGGGTTCATCGGCTCCAATCTTGCCCGCAGACTGGTACACATCGGGGCCAATGTGCTCCTGGTCGATTCGCTGATCCCGAACTACGGGGGCAACCGCCGCAATATCGCGGGCATCGAAGATCGGGTGCGCGTCAATATCGCCGATGTACGCACCCAATGGTCCATGAACTTTCTGGTACAAGGGCAGGACTACCTCTTCAACCTGGCCGGGCAGGTCAGTCATCTCGACTCGATGATCGACCCCATGACCGACCTGGAGATCAACTGCCGCAGCCAGCTTTCGATCCTCGAAGCCTGCCGCCACAACAACCCGCAGGTAAAGATCGTGTTCGCTGGCACGCGCCAGCAGTACGGCAAACCCGACTACCTCCCCATAGACGAAAACCACCCGATGCACCCCACCGACGTGAACGGCATCAACAAGATGGCGGGTGAGTGGTACCACATCCTCTACAACAATGTGCACGGCATCAGGGCCGCATCCTTGCGCCTCACCAACACCTATGGCCCGCGCCAGTATATGAAAGACTCTCGCATGGGCTTCATAGGCTGGTTCATCCGGAGGGCGGTGCTCGGTGAGGAGATAGCGATCTATGGCGAGGGCACTCAGATACGCGACTTCAACTATGTAGACGACGTCGTAGATGCCTTCCTGCGAGTAGGCGCGAGCGAGGAGGCCAACGGGCAGGTGTTCAACCTCGGCGGTGAACCGATCAACCACCTCGACCTCACCAGGCTATTGATCAGAGTGGCCGGAAGCGGCTCCTACACGCTGATCCCCTGGCCGCCCGACCGCAAGAAGATCGACATAGGCAACGTGTACAGCTCCTATGCCAAAATAGAGCGCGCTCTCGGCTGGAAGCCGACCGTTAGGCTGGCCGAAGGCTTGCGCCGGACCGTGGAGTTCTACCGACGCGAAGGCCAGTATTATTGGTAGACGGGGAATGGCTAACAGATGCTGTGCTATAATCAAAGCATAGCCGAATGGAGGGTGCTATGCTGGACACACAGGACATTTCCCAACTGATCAATCGCGACCCGGAGATAATGTCCGGTACACCGGTCTTTATGGGCACGCGCGTACCTGTCCAAACATTATTCGACTGGCTGGAAGATGGCGAGTATTCGCTTGATGATTTCCTCGATAACTTCCCTAGTGTGTCACGTGAGCAAGCCGTTGCTGTACTCGAAGTGTACAGAAAATTGCTCCTAGCAGAGGTGCAATGAGGATACTGCTGGACGAATGCCTACCAAGACTGTTGAAACGAGACCTCGCCGATCATCAAGTTGCAACTGTTACGGAAATGGGCTGGTCAGGCATGATGAACGGCAAGTTGCTCACAATAGCTGAAGAGCACTTTGACATATTGCTCACAGTTGACAGCGGAATAGAGCATCAACAGAACCTCAAGAACAAACAGATAGCGATCGTGATATTGGACGCCCCTAATAAGGTCCGCTATCTGCAATTGCTTGTGCCTGCTCTGCTTGATGCGCTACCTACGATCCAGCCAGGAACCATTGTGCACATTAGCGAATGATATTGAGGTGATACCTTTGAGAGTAGGGCCGCTGCGTCGTGCGCAGTGACTTGACTAGCAGCATGATCTACATCAACAACACTCGCGCCCAATACAACTCCATCAAGGACGAAATCCTGCGCGCCACCGAGGCGGTGATGGAGAAGAGCTACTTCATCCTGGGCGAGAACGTGGCTGCTTTCGAGCGAGAATTCGCCGACGAGTGCGGCACAAAATACGCGGTGGGCGTCGCCAACGGTACCGACGCTATAGCGCTGGCTTGCAGGGCGCTGGGGTGCGGACCGGGCGATGAGGTAGTCACATCTCCGCACACCGCCACATTCAGCGCACTTGGAATCTCCATGTCGGGCGCAACCCCCACCTTCGCCGATATCGAGCCGGACACCGGCAACATCGACCCGGCGAAGGTCGAAGCCGCCATCACCCCCCGCACGAAGGCCCTCATGCCGATCCACCTCTACGGGCAGATGGCCGACATGGACCCCATCCTCGAGATCGGCCAGCGCCACGGCATACCCGTGATCGAAGATGCAGCACAGGCCCACGGCGCGACCTACCGGGGCCGAAAATCAGGCTCCTTAGGGGCCATAGGCGCGTTCTCCTTCTACCCGACCAAGAACCTCGGCGCTTACGGCGATGGCGGCGCGCTCACTACCGACGACCCTGAGATTGCGCAGCTACTAAAAGAGATGCGCAACGGCGGGCAGCGTACCCGCTACGACCATGTGCGCCTCGGTGTGAACAGCCGCATGGACGAGCTACAGGCCGCCATCCTTCGCGTGAAGCTGCCGCACCTGGACGACTGGAACCTGGCGCGCCGCCGCAACGCCGAACGCTACGCCAGGCTCCTGGCAGAAGCCGGCATACCCGTGCGCCCCCTCGCGATCAGAGATTACGGCGAGACGTGCATGCACCTTTATATCGTGCGCGTTCGAGCGGAAGAGCGCGACCCGTTGATCGCCCATCTGGCCGACCACGGCATCGCCGCCATGATCCACTATCCCGTGCCCGTCCATCTATCAACTGCTTACAGCTTCCTCGATCTCCCAGAAGGCTCCTACCCCCACGCCGAGAGCATGGCCCGCGAGATAATCACTCTACCAATGTACCCGGAATTGACCGCCGAGCAGGCCGGTCAAGTAGTAGATGCGCTGGTCTCATTCTATCAAGGGGATCAATGAGGGAATCTTGAAGCAACTTGGGAGCGCAAAGAGCCTCGAACGCGAAATATCTCCGGTGCGCCGCCTGGTACGCCGATTTCCATACTGGAACCACTATGAAACAATCTGATCCGCCCCACGAGCCGCCGAAGAACCAAATAGGTGCTGGTGCGCTTTTTCTCGATGCGTCAGGCAATATACTCATCGTCAAACCATCGTATAGAGGAGGGTAGCTGTTGCCGGGCGGCATAGTCGAAGCAGGCGAATCGCCCTTGCAAGCGTGTATCCGCGAGGTTGCCGAGGAGGTGGGCATTACACTCCATATCGAGCAACTCCTGTGCGTAGACTATTCTCACCAATCACGCGGAAAACCGGAAAGCCTCCAATTCGTCTTCTATGGTGGAGTGTTCCCCGATCAGACGCGCATTAACCTACCAAACGGCGAGCTAATTGCATATTACTTCGTTCCCTTCGAACAAGCTCGTACTATGCTGACTGCCAGGTCGGCGCGCCGGATCGCTCGTTGCATTGACGCGTTGAACGACGGCACGACCCTCTACCTTGAGAACGGCGAAGATGCATTTCCCGGTTCGCCCAAAACAAACAGTGTATAATTACACACATGGAACCGGAAGCCCATTTCGCGATTGCCGAGGCCGAAGAAGACCGGCATCAAGCCCAAACAGCCGCTAAACAGAGAGGAGCTTTAAAGATGGACGCCGCCTGGTGGAGCACGTTTGGCCTGCTGATGATCGCCATGTGCCTGACCGTTACCGGCGAACTGCTGCTCAAGTCAGGCATGAACCGCCACGGCGAGTTGAACGTCAGTTTCTCAACTCTTATCCCAACTGCGGTCAAGCTCTTTAGCAGCCCGTGGGTGGTGGGTGGCTTCGTCTTTGTGTTCAGTGGCGCCCTCTTCTGGCTGGCCGTGCTTTCTCGCTGGCCCCTCTCAATGGCCTATCCTCTCCTCTCAATAAGCTATATCATCGGCATCATCGCCTCGGTGCTCTTCCTGGGCGAAAAAGTCAACACTATCCAGGTGGTGGGTGTGCTAGTGATCATCCTCGGAGTCTTCCTGATCAGCAGGAGCAATGGATGAACGTGGACGAAGAACGAACGACCAGGGACCCAGGATCGCAGCCCTCGGTCTCACCCACCGCTGAGCCGCGCCCTATCGCGGTCGCGCCGCACACGGGCAGGATGGCTCACCATTCGCTCAAAGAGATCCAGATGGCAACAGGCACAGTACCTCCCCAACCACAGCCTGCCCCTGTGGAAGAAAAGTCAGACGAATACACCCTTTCGGTAGTGATCCCGGCGTATAACGAGGGCGACTCGGTTGACCGTGTCATCTACAAGATCCGCGAGCTACGCCCCCTGGCCGAGATCATCGTGGTGGACGACGGCTCACGCGACGACACAGCAGATGCGGCCCGCCGGGCAGGCGCGCGCGTAATACGGCACCCTTACAACAAGGGCAACGGCGCTGCCGTCAAGACAGGCTTGCGCGCCGCCCGCGGCGATGTGGTACTCCTGCTCGACGCCGACGGTCAGCACCCCCCTGAGGACATAAAGCGGGTGCTTGCACCGATAGGCGAATATGACCTGGTGGTGGGTGCGCGCACGCGCCAATCGCAAAGCGCCTTCATCCGCGATGTTGGCAACTCCATATTCAACAGCCTGGCAAGCTATCTGGCAGGGAGGAGCATCCCCGATCTGACATCAGGCTTCCGCGCCATGAAACGCGATATGATCATGGAGTTCATCCATCTCTTGCCCAACCTCTACTCCTACCCTACTACCAGCACCCTGGCCTTCCTTAAGGCAGGTTACAATGTTGAGTTTGTGCCTATAGTCGCTCGCAAGGGCACCGGCCGCAGCAACACCAAGATCTTCCGCGACGGCACACGCGCCATCGTGATCATCCTGCGCATTATCACCCTGTTCGCGCCCATGAAGATATTTCTGCCGTTGAGCATAATTCTGTTCCTCGGCGGCGTGGTCTACGGCCTCGCCAACATCTTCCTGGCGGGCATCAGCCGCATCCCCAACGGCTCTGTGCTCCTCATCCTGAGCAGCCTCTTCATCTTCCTCTTCGGCCTCATCTCCGAGCAGATCGCCGCCATGCGCTTCGAGTCCAGCCAGAGGCCACGCGCCACGGGCGACGGGCCATGGTCCATTGAAGATGGACGTACAAATACCGGCAAGGATCAAAAATAGCCGAAGCAAAACCTCTGCGCCTCCGCGGCAAGACATATTCTGCATTCCGCACCTGGAATTCCGCACTCCGCATTTCTAATGACTTAATCCGAAATCCGAAATCCGAAATCCGAAATCCGAAATTGGTCCCTCCGGATCGGAGGCACGGCCCTGTTTGTCGCCCTCCTCATATGGCTCGACCTGCGCGGCGATTTGCGTCTCGGTGACATCTTCTCCACGCTCGGCACCGCCAACCTCCTCCTTGTTGGCCTCTCCATAGCTCTCTACGTGGGGTTTCTAACTGTGAAGGCCGAGCGCTGGCGGCTGGTATCTACCGATATGGGAATGCCCCTGACATGGGGGCAGGCATGGCGCATCTATGCAATCGGACTGGCAGCGGGTACCTTCACACCGGGCCAGGCAGGCGATGCGCTCAAGGCGTGGTACCTGCAGCGCCTGGGCTATGGGCTGGGCCGCGCCCTCGGCAGTTCCATCCTCGACAGGCTATTCGATGTGGCCGCCCTCGCCCTACTCGGGCTGCTGGGTGTTGCCGTCTATGGCAGCAAGTTCGCGGGCCAAACCCCCGCCCTCATCGGCCTGACCCTTCTGTGCATCGGCATAGCCGCCTTCTTTGCCTACAACCGCACCCGCCGGTGGGCCGTTAACCTCTTGATACGCAGGCTGGCACGCTTCAGGGGCCAGGAGCCGGGGAGCGCGACCCAGGGACCTGGCTGGACCCTCCACCGGGCGACCATCATCAACGTAGCTCTCCTTACAGTCGCCAGTTTCACGTTCTCGATCTTCCGCGTGTGGCTGCTGGCCGCCGCCATAGGCGTAGGGCTTGGCCCACTTGAGGTATCAGGCTACGTGGGGCTGACCACCGCTGCCGCTCTCGTGCCCGTCACCGTGGGTGGCATCGGCACGCGCGACGTAGTTTCGGCCCTGGCCCTGCAACAACTAGGGTATGCGCCTGAGGTTGGCGTAGCTCTCTCTGCGCTGATCCTGCTGCTCAATCTATCGCAGGCGATCATAGGCTGGCTCGTCTGGCTGAGGTATCACAAGTGATCACGAATTTCACAACCCAATACCTGCCTCCTCTCTTGCTGGCGGTCATCATTGCGCTGGCTGCCGTGCTCTTGCTCTACTGGCTGTCGCGTCGCGGGATTGCCACCTCGTTGTGGGGCTTTGTCGTGCGCTATCGTGGGGCGCTTGGCTTCTTGTTCGCGATTCTCTTGTTCATCGTAGCCTTCATTACATTCCTTGTACGCAAGGATGCGGTGGACCAACTTCGCAACCGCGAGGCGCAAGGCTACTTCTCCTCCTACAATCTGCTATTTGGTGCCCCTCTTATTTCAAGCCCTATCACTGCCACTCTGGAAACAGCCCAGGATAAGGGCAGCCAGATAGTGCAGGATGGCGAGTGGGCATACGGTATCGACCCGCAGTCCTCGGCGATGTCTCCAATGATAGCTGTGAGGCCAGGCGTAAGCTACAGGTACAGCTTCTATGACGATGTCAGGGGCCCATACCTGGATGCCCAGGTGCAGGTCAGGATGCTCTGGTTCGATCCGGCACATGATGTATTGTCCTGGAATGATTCACCTGAATGGACGGTCCCAGGCGATACTTCCTACACCAACGAGCCGCAGTTTCACACCGCCGCCTATGCAGCGCCTCCGAACGCAGCCTACCTGAGGCTTCAGATCCGTAACGCAAATCCCCTCTACTTGACACAGCCGGAGACAAGCAGCAACACAACTATCTGGATCACGCAGCCGAAGCTATCCCCCGAAGGCATCTATGTCGAGTCCCACCCCAACGCCACCTCCGGAAGCCTTGCCTTCTCCTTCGATTGGGAAACCGCCATGGGCGGGGCCATTCACTCGAAGGGCGATGCGAACCACGACGTGGCGGGCGCTGCCCAGCACGGCCTTGATATGCGCCAGGGGGCCGGTTGGCTCAACGACCTCTTTGTGACCAACCATATCAGCGCCACCTTCTACTCCACCGGCTACAACCTGCTCGACGGCAACACCGAACATCTCACCTTCAACGGCGACCCCACGTACACATGGGCCTCACCCAAGAACGGTTGGGGCTCTGACTACTGGCTCACCCACCCCTGGTTCAGCGACGACCCCTTCGGCACCTACCAGACCGATCCCGCCTGGTACTTCGGCGACCAGACCCGCGCCCTCCTCGCCGCCGGGCACGAAATAGGGTCCCACACCTTCGCCCACATTTATGTGCGCGGCTCCAACCCCCAGGAACTGGCAACCGACCTCGACGAGTGGATCAAATACGCTGCACTGGCGGGCGTGCCCCCACCCACCACATTCGCCTTCCCCTGGCGCAGCAGCAACTCCCTCACCAAAGAATTCTACGATGTTCTCTACGGCCGGGGCATCCGCACCGTCACACGCCTTTACGCACCCGACCTGAAAGACCTCTACACCCTCGGCAACGCGATCGTTTACACCGACATCAAACAGGCCCAACTTTATCCTGATATGGCCGTCATGCCCGACTTCTTGCTCGGCTCCCCTTCTGCCAACGCGGGCGAGGAAGCGGGTGGCGGATCCACCACTCGCGACCAGGGCTTGAACATCATACAGGAGGTGCTGGCCCGCCGTGGCACAACCTCATTCTGGCAGCACCCAGAACAACTGGCCGACGATCCCTCGTTCGAAGGTGTGCGCGCCACCTGGACCGATGTGGTCGAGGCCGCCGCCCGCGAGCGCGACAACGGCAGGCTCTGGATCGCCACCGTGGCCGATATTACCGCCTTCCAGCATGACGTAATGAGCGTCACCTCCACCCTGCAACCGCCCGGCATATTCGGCGGCAAATGGCAAATCGAGGTCCGCAACAACTCCGGCAAAGAGCTTCACGGCGTCACGCTCACCCTCCCCGGCGAGGCCGCTTCCGCCATAGACCAGGGCGGCACTGTCCAATCGGTGTCGCACCCCGATGCTGATGCCACGAGCCTGAGCGCGCCAGGCAAATTCGAGGGGCCATCGCGCCAGATTGTGCTATCGATCCTACAGCCGGGCACAACCACCATCGAAGTCGAGTGGGCGAAAGGGCAGGAGCCGCCACAGTGATCCGGCCCGGCCTCCCTCCCCTCTTCAGGAATCGCCATACCATCTCACTCTCCGCCATCCTTGTCCTCACGCTGGCGGGCCTCATAATAGCCTACCGCCTGCAATATTCCCCAACACTCGATCTCGGCTCGCCCGGCGACTCGCCGTTCCTCCAGGGCTTCTACGCCGACGAGCCGGACATAGATTATCGTTACAGGTGGAGCACAGCCCACTCTGAGATCAGCCTGCCGGGGCTGGGAAGCGCAAAACCCTATAAGGTGAAGCTGCGCCTCCAGAGCCTGGAAATCCCGTATCCGGGCCGCCCGTTGACGGTAACGGTTGCCATCAACGGGATAAGACTGCCCCAAGATGGGGGGACCGGGCCGGGGAACGAAGAGGCAGACTCGGTTACAACCGACATTCAGACTTACACATATATGTTTGAGGACGCGCACTACATGAACGACATCAGTGCGCCCTACGTGATTTCAATAGATACCGGCACCTATCGCCCTCCCGGCGACCCTCGCGACCTCGGCCTCAAGGTCGATTACATGACCCTGGGCCAGTTCGGGCAGGATTGGAACTGGCCTTCTTCTTACGTGGCCCTGTGGGTGCTCCTCACGGTACTCGCCGTCTATCTACTTCTCGCAAGTTTACCCGTCACTGTCACGATGCTCCTCACTGCGTTGGCGGGGGTGGCGCTCGATATCGCGTCCTATGTCAGCCCCTTCTATGTGGCAGCCTATCTCCCCACCGTAACCATAGCTCTTGCTGTTCTGAGCGCCCTGGTCTGGCAACGCGCGCGCATTCTCCGTGTGCTCGATCTCCTTAGCACGCAAGCTCAAACGCTTGCCGGTCGCAACGCCGCAAGCAAGCCCGATTACGCCCGCGTCAGCATGGTCGTGGCCCTTATCCTCTTCACCGCGCTGGCACTCTGGACCATCCCGCGGGTAGTCTGGATCGGCCACGCCGACTACGCCGAAAACGCCAATGTGGCCCGCAGCTTAGTAGAAGGACGGGGCCTCACAGTCGATTACGTGGCCCAGTTCTACCAGGATCGCCCCACCATCACGCACCCCGCCGATACCTGGCCCATGCTGCAACCTCTCATGATCGCGCCTTTCTTCGCCCTGTTCGGCCCGCAGACCTGGGCCGCCAAGCTCCCCAACCTCCTGATTCTGCTGGCCCTGGCGTGGGGCGTCTTCGCCGTTGGCTCTCGCGTATGGGATCGCCGTGTTGGGCTATTGGCCGGACTGTTCACTCTTTTGCATGCCTACTTCTTCAACTCTCTCCTCTATCCGATCAACGACCTGGCCTTCACCGCCATCTTTTTCGCACTGGCCTATCTCGCTTTCCAGGCAATATATCCTGAACACCTCGCAGACGAGCAACCGCAAAGCACCTCGCGCTCCAGGCCACGTTTCCTGCCTTTCCTGCTAATCGGCGCTCTGGCGGCCCTCCTGATCTGGAGCAAGCCAACAGGGGTTGTGTTACTGGTGGGGCTGGCTCTCTGGGCGGCCTGGGGTTGGTGGGCGAACAGAAAGCAGGCAAAAGATGATCACCCCTGGGCCGATAGGCCGCGAGCTATCCCATTGCCCGGCCTCCTCGTAGCTGGAGGGGCGTTTATCATCGTCCTCCTGCCCTTGCTCGTCCGCAATATGCTCGCTTTCGGCAGCCCCTTCTACAGCACCGAAAGCTTCGACGCCTGGATATTGCGCTATTGGCCCTTCTACGAATGGGAAAACATCTACAAATATTACGTAGGCAGCGAGCTACCTCATATCCGCTGGGTGATAGGTGGGAAGTTCGGCTACGCCAACCTGTTCGACGCGATAGGCTTCCACCTGCGGGCTGTGTGGGACAAAGGCGTTATGAACCCCAGCGGCAGCGAGTTTGTCATAGGCGTCTGGCCTCTCTTAGGCGCGCTCGTGGGCCTGCTGACCGCCCCCCGGCGATGCGTGCGCCTGGCACTTCTGGCGCTCTCCTCCATCACCCTCTACGCGGTCTTCGTGCTCCTCTACTGGCACTTCGAGGGGCGCTACTTTCAGGTTGCCATCCCCTGGCTCTATCTGCTTCTGTCAGGCGCGGTAGTATGGATCTCCGGCCTGGCTGCCCGTGCCATACGAGGTATAGCGGGGCAAGTAGCATCCACACTGCTGGTAGCGATTATGGCCGCTGCTATCCTCTGGCCCAACGTCGAATCTATCAGCAACGAGCTTATGTACAGCACGCGCCGCACCAGTTTCACGGTCGCCATGGATTGGCTGGTAGCCAATAGCTCTCCCGACGATATTGTGATGACCCGCGATCCGTGGGAGCTAAACTGGCACTCGCGCCGCCGCGCAGTGATGATCCCCTTCGACAACCTCGATACCATTCTCAAAGTAGCCCGCGAATACGGCGTCACCATGCTGCAATTGGGCGGCCCCACCGATGGTATCGATGTGAAAACCTGTCCATCAAGCCCCAACGCGGCACACTTCCCCACAGGCTCTCGCGCCGCCCTCGGCAAGCTCTATTGTGGATATGAGATTCCCGGCTTCACCCTCCTCTACAAGAACGGCGACCTGACCATCTACAGGCTCTCAAATGAGTAGAGACAAGGTTGAAACCTCGTCTCTATAACAACAAAATCTACGTTACGCGGCCACAGGCAGCGCTTCGTCCTCAAGCTCATCATCGTCGTGGACGAGTCGCAGGACGGCTGCCGCCGGTGTGCTTGGCGGATTCGGCCCCAGGATGCGCGCATAGGCGGCCTGGCGCTTCGGCCCAAAGCCGGGCAGCTTGATCACCTCTCCGCGCCGTGCGGCATCGGCCAGTTCGGCGGGCGAGCGCACACCCAACTCTTTGTGCAGGCGTATAGCCAGCTTGGGCCCCACCCCGTGCACATTCATAAGATGGTCTACTGCGGGTGGCAGGTCTGCTCTTAGCTCCACGTAGAAGCTCATCGAGCCGTCGCGCACCAGTTCCCTGATCTTGTTACCCAGGCGCTTGCCGAGGCCCAGCTTGGGCCACTGCTCTTCGTCGAGGGCCATCTCCAGGGCAGGTGTGCCAAGGTTCATGAAGGTCACGGCTGCCTGGCGATAGTGGGCGATCCTGTAAGGGTTGGCCCCCGCCATCTGCAAAAGCGTGGCGCAGTTGAACAGCACCTCGGATACCTGCTCGTACCCCAAAGCCGGTCTATTGCTAATTATCTTCAAGTTACTCTTATCCATCTCCAAACTCTCTTTCACGCTCTCACAACGCTCTATCATCGATACTACGGCCCCAAACAACTGGAACCACCGTTCTAATTATACACGCAAAACGTCAAAATTGCAAGTGCCCGAAGGTATATATTCTCTTGGGAGCGAGCAGGTTGGCGGCGTCACAACAGTGACTAAAAGATGATTCGTTTTAGCTAAGATAATTATCTTTGACAGGTGGTTTACTAGCTAACGGGTTGAACCGCACGCAGGCGAGAATGTATTTGCCACTATCTTCGATATTTGTCCTCTAGTTGAGTTGTTCTGGGGCCGGAAGTAAGAGCCTGGGCACGGCTCGCCCTCCCCACCGCACGGGTAACCTATGATGATACTATGTAAGTAGACCCTCTCCACGTAGACCCAGAACGTGCTCGAGGGGAGCACATCATTGAAGGTTTGCTGACCGGCTGGTATATCGTCATCATATCCGGCTGCTGTGCTGTCTATTTTGGCTAGCTGTCCCCTCGTGAGGTTATTAGCAGGGCGGAAGTAAGAGCCTGGGCACGGCTCGCCCTCCCCACCGCACGGGTACCCCGATATAGCTCCGTGCAGCGCTACCCTCTCTACGTAGACCCAGAAGGTACTGCCCGTTGGTACATCATTGAACATCTGCCGGTCGGGTGGAATAACATCTTGATAGTTGGCCGCATTCGAGATAATCTTGGCTGCCTGCGCCCTGGTCACATTGTTGTTGGGGTGGAAAGTGCCGTCTTCATACCCCGATATTATCCCGCGACACGCCAGGCATTCTATGTAAGCATAGAAAGTCGACCCAGGCGGCACATCTGAGAATGAGATTGCGCAAACTGTGGGTGACATAGTGGCAGTAGCGGTCAGCACACCAGGCGTATTTGTAGGCGATAAAGATGGAGTGGTGGTAGAGGTCGGCACGACAGGTGTATTTGTCGATGACACGGTGCTGGTCGGTTCTGCGGGCGTATCCGATACAACCGGAGTGGAAGTAGGGGTAGAAGTGGCCGTTAGTACAGGCTCGGATGGGGTGGCAGTGGGAGTACTCACCGGCTGCAGGGCTATAATCGCCACAAATGCGTCAAGGATCCCACCGGCATAATCTGCCTGAAATGCATTCTGGGCCGGGAAATCGGGTAAATCGGTTTGCCCGAAAATGTACACTTGCCCTGCCGCATCCAGCGCAATATTGCTCCCCTGCTCGGTGTATACGTTGCCCCCGTTTGTGCCTGTACCTCCCAGGAATGTGGAGAAGCGGAGCGATGATCCTGTTGGATCAAGAATTGCCACGAATGCATCGTAATTAACTCCATTGAAGCTGTCTTGGATGGGGTCTTGCAATGGGAAGTCCGGCGAGTCTGTTCTGCCCGTAATATAGACATTGCCCTCTCCATCCAATATGATCCCCATCACCTCTTCGGTGTCGTATGAGAAGGTTACCACACCATTTCCGCCAAGATAGGTAGAATAGAGCAACTGCTGGTCAGGCTCGGCATTGGGATCGATCTTGGCCGCGAAACCATCGCTAAGCCCTCCACCATAGGTGGTCTGGAAGGCGTCAGGTGTGATCGGGAAATCGGATGTGCTGGCCGCCCCGCCTACGTATATAAGGCCTGTTAAATCGACAGCTATGCTCCTGGCGAGATCGTCCAGGCTACCAGCGGCAATATTGCCGCCCATATATGTTGAGTAGATTAATTGCTGCTGCCCTGTTCGGCCTGGATCGAGCACGCTTATGAAAGCGTCAAAATTGAACGAACCTAATACGTATCCACCACCTGTTGGCTGGAAGGCATTGTGTGTTGGAAAGTCGATCGAACTGGTGCTGCCTGTGAAATATATCTTTCCCGATGCGTCTAACGTGATATCGACTCCGAAGTCCCAGCTTAAGCCCCCGATATATGTCGAATAGAGAAGCTCGGACCCTGAGGCGCTGAGCTTTGCCACGAACGCGTCGTATACCCCACGCATGATGGGTTGGTAGGGGTTGACCATAGGTAAGTTGGTGGAAGCCGTTTCTCCAGCCAGATACACCTCCCCTTCAGGGTCTATGGTGAGCGCAGCATCATCCCAATCATTGCCTCCCAGGTAGGTGGAATAGACAAGTGCTGTGCCGGTGGGATTCAATTTGGTAACGAAAGCGTCAAAATCACCACCACCATAGGTCGATTGGTAAGCGTTGTACAAGGGAAAATTGGTTGAACTTGTTGCACCGGATAAGTAAATATACCCGTCTGCGTCCAGGGCGATAGACTGTCCAATGTCATCACCCGACCCGACATCTGGGCTGCCAGCATCATCCACCTCGCCAAGGCTGCCCCCACCCAGATAGGTGGCATATACTAGCTGCTCGTCCGGCGGCGCGTTCGGATTCAATTTGGCAACAAAAGCATCACCGTAATCTACTCCGCCATGATAGTGTAATTGATAAGCATCATTCAAAGGGAAGTCTGCTGAGGTGGTTGAGCCAACCACATAGACAAA
Organism: uncultured Chloroflexia bacterium; assembly: GCA_963797095.1. Classification (GTDB taxonomy): domain Bacteria; phylum Chloroflexota; class Chloroflexia; order QHBQ01; family JADMIH01; genus JADMIH01. The sequence goes on from CAWCNY010000005.1 coordinate 478,818, forward strand.
ACCATCGGCGTCTACGACCATACTATTACCTGCGACGGTCCTCTCCTGAGCGCCACCACCCAGGAAAGTCGAGTATGTGATAGTGGGGTCGATAGTTAGGGGGTAGTCCGGGTCATATGCGCCCAGTTCGAAGCCTATGCTGCCACCCGCGCTCAAACTGTAATCCACGTCAACGGGAATGCGCGCTTCACCGATCTGCTGCCATGCAACCGGCGCTTGCTCGATGAGCGTGTTACCCCCACCTTGGGCTCCCGCACCCATTACCTGCATCTGGAGGTTGCCAGCATCATCCATGCTCACCGTGCGGGTACCTTCGTAATGCCACCGGATCTGCTCTGGGTCAGCCGAGGGGGCAACTATATATGTGCCTTTCAACTGCGAACCGGTTCCGGAATAGGTCAGGTCGATGCCCTGGTACAGGTTGGAGTAGGTAATGCCGGAATATGTAGGGAGATTGGAACGCCAGGCATTCGGGTCATTGCCCAGGAAATAGCTGACCCTGGCCGGCAGAAGATCGGCCGTTCCAATGGTCGCGCCAGGGTTTGAGCCTTCAAAGCTCAAGAATACAGGAGCGAAGTCCGTGGCTGGCCGATCTTTGCCGCCGCTATGCTGCTCCACCAACTGTGTCTCAATATTAGTAGGGTCGCCTACGCTACCGAGGGCTTCGGATGTGTCAGTGTCATTGGTTGCGCCGGAGTTCGCCAATGCCAGCATTACCCTGGTGGGGGAGAAAGCCATTGTGCCTGCATTCGTATGCGCTATGAAACGTACATTGCTATCAACTTGCCCGGCGTTTGGCTCAAAGGCAAGTTGCATCTGGCCGAAATCAAGGTTCGCTGGTCCGGCACTAGATGAGCCCTTTGGACTGTTGAACAAGCCGAGCAGAAGTGGCGCGGCTAGCAGGGAAACCAGTAACCCCACCAGCAAAATAAGCCCGAATGCATAGCTACGGCCATACTGTCTCATCACAAGAGTTGGCATAGCTCTCCCTCCCTCTCGCAACGAATACTCTAACGAATACCCCGTTATGTATCAAAAAGATGCCGTGTTGGGCGAGTGGTTGGGCTGCTCACCCTCCAATTGTACACCCAAGCTCCCAGAATGCAAGTAGCCAAAGGTACACATTCTTGTCGGATATTGTACTTCAAGAGCTTCACGCAAGCCGGTAATCTGACCTGGTAGGCTAAGATAATTATCCTTGACAAGCGATTGACCGTTGCCCTATAATAACTTCACCAAGCCGAAGTGGCGGAACGGCAGACGCGCTACGTTCAGGGCGTAGTGCCCAATGGGGCGTGTGGGTTCAAATCCCACCTTCGGCACCAATATGTGGAATGTCTTAATTCTACGCACGAAAAAGCACCTATTGAGGGTGCTTTTTCTGTTCCAGGTTGCAAAAAGGCTGCATTCAGTTTGAGGATGCATAGGCGACCTAAGGTATGTCCTGAAGTTTCTCAAAATCAGAGAGTCCATGGCCGTAAGCTCGTGTATAATACTCTATAGAACCTAAGTTCTACAAAATCGATCTTGGCGGTAAGATCATGGACAATACCAATAGGTTTGCTTACCCAGGCTATGTAGATTGGAAGGATGTGTAGACTAACCTAGATTTTGGTGCGAAACTCCAGGTATGGCCTCCGGTTTGCAAGCTTGGTACTGTAGACTGAGCAATGCAATCGAGGGGGGCCAACTGTACTGCGACCCTAAATCTGGTTCTTCGTCACTTTTGGTGAAGCATGCCTAACAACGTGGATCTATTGCTGGTGAGCGCCGATATACTGTCGAATCCGCGTGCCTCTGCGTCACCATGCCGGTTGTAGCATGCCCTGAAGGCTCTTGGGCCACCGCTTTGAGCGATTTGCTTCCCTGGTTCACCAAAAGTGACGAAGAGCCGATCAGGGTCGCACTACAAACTATGCTATGTGATCGCTACAACCCGGTGGATATCTTCATTATGGTGCCACAACTGAGCCATTCTATCGAACCGATGATCCTCAAACTCAATGACCTCCTCGATGATGATGCCATCTTCCAGTACGTCAAAGCTGACCTCTCGAAACGCTATCCGCATACAACCACTACTGGCCGTCCTTCTACTCCGGTCGAGGTCATCCTGCGTATGCTACTCATCAAGCATCTGTATGGCTGGAGCTATGCCCAAACGGAACAATGGGCCTCGGATAGCCTGGTGTTGCGTGACTTCTGCCGTATCTACTGGCAAAGCGTGCCCGATGATACCACCCTCATCCGCTGGGCATTGCTGATCCAGCCTGCTACTTTACATCAATTGCTCGACCATGTTGTCGAATTGGCCTGCCAACTCAAAGTGACGCTTGGCCGCAAGTTACGTATCGACGGCACAGTGGTCGAAACCAACATCCATGCATCCATGCGCCAACCGACAGTAGGTTGCTGTGCGATGGTGTGCGTGTAATCAGCCGCATCCTGGCGGCTGCGCGTGAGTGGGTGGTTGTTACCACCCACAAGGCAAATGAGCTGTTCCGTGACCGCAGCCGCTCGGCCAAACGGCTGACAAAGCAGATCATCGACACGGTCCGTAGCCATGGCCGTGGCGATAGCCGTGGTGAGGGGCTGCCGAGACTGCCGAGCTACGTAAAGGCAGTTATGAACGCCTGCTAGAGATCGGCGAGGCGATATCGTGCCAAGCCAAAGCGGTGGACAAGTTGCTGAGGGAGCAAGCTCATGACAAGGCAGGCAGACTAGCCGCCCAGTTGGGGCAGTTTGTGCACGGATGCGAGCGGTTGTAGAGCAGACCAGGCGGCGAGTGCTGCAAGGTGAGCGGGTACCGGCGAGTGAGAAAGTGGTGAGCATCTTTGAGCCCCAGACGGCGATCATCCGTAAAGGCAAGCTGAGTAAACCAACGGAGTATGGGCGCATGGTGTGTCTGGATGAAGTAGAAGGGGGGATCATCAGCCGCTACCAGGTACTGGCAGGCAACCCAGCCGATAGTGAGCAGGTGCTACCGAGCTTAGAGCACCATCAGCGAGTGTTCAAGCACCCAGCCAAGCTATTGAGCGCGGACCGGGGTTGCTTTAGCGAGGCAAACGAAGCCGCGGCTGAAGCAGGGGGAGTAGAGCAGATATGCTTGCCCAAGCCAGGAGCCAAGTCAGAGGAGCGAAGGGCGTATGAACGACAACGCTGGTTTGTGAGGGGGCGCAACTGGCGAGCAGGCATCGAAGGGAGGATCCATGGGCTGAAGAAGGGGCAGAAGCTGGAGCGCTGCCTAAATCATGGCGAGGCAGGCATGGAACGCTGGGTAGGGTGGGGAGTGATCAGCCACGACCTATGGCAGATCGCCCAGGCCCAAGCAACATCCCAAGCCCAAACGGCCTAGCTAGCTACAACAAACATTGGTTGTTAAGGTGTAAAGTATTGAACGGACAAAGCAAGGGGCTTAGCGTGCCCTACGCGAGTTTCGCACCAAAATCTAACCTAGCGGAAGCGCACGGTCTGGAAAAGTTCGAAAGGGCAATATGGGTGGTCGGCAACTTAGACTTCGACGGTGGTCCACGTGGAGAATCGATCCGTCAACAATCGCTTACGGAACTGGCAAACATCAAGGATCGATTTGTTTAGTTGGGGGACAACGCAGATTTCAACGATCCCATCATACGTAAGAGCATTGATACTCTTGCCGATCTGTCAAATCCGGCCCTGTCGATCAAAGATAATAATGAACAGCGCTTCAGTGCTACTATCTCAGCATTGGGAACGGTAAGCTCTCTACTGCCCTATGTACCGCACAAATCATAACGGCGGATCCAAAGGTGGGGCGACAATAGTACCGCCTCTCATTTGACAGATCGTTTATAATTAGGCCACTATACACACTCTGTATGGAGGGCTTTCGTCGTGTCTACCAAGCTGCGCCTCACCTATACACTTGCGGTGATTGCGGTTGCACTCATCCTCAATAGCGGGTTCGCATTATTCGTTTATAGCAAACCCCTGGAAGCTGATACCCATCCCATTTCTCCGCAGGCCCAGGAACTCGAAGCTCTTTTTAAGCCCACGGATCAACCTGCTACCCTGAACACCGTGACCCCCGATACATCGGTTGTGCGTCAACGCTTTGTCACCGCGAATCTCTCGCCCTTTGCCGATGCTGACGGCGCCGCTACCGAACGTCTACTACTGAATCTCTTTGACAACTTATCGTTGACCGGTATCCGCGAGAGTGTCTGGCACAATACAGATGGTAGTATCGTATGGAAGGGGCATATTCAAGATATCTCCTACAGTGAGGTGTTGATCGTTGTAGGTGGCGGCTCTATAGCTGCTACTATCCGTATGCCTTCCGCGACTTACCAGATCCGCTATGCGGGCAACGACATATATTCGATCCAGCAGGTTGTCTTTCGTGGCGAAGAGAGCGAATCAGATGCCGTTGCGGTGCCTGGTAACACAAAACAGCCGACAAACCCAACCCAGATTGACCGGATTCCGTCCTCTCAAAGCCAGAACCCTTCAACCCCTATTCAAATTGATGTGATGGTCGTCTGGACGCCCGCCGCACAAAATGCAGCAGGCGGCGCACAGCCACTTCTCAATAAGATCAATCTTAGCATAGCCGACGCCAATAACGCTTACATTAACAGCCAGATCAATATGCAAGTCCGGCTGGTGCATACGGCGGAGACATCATATACAGAATCTTCAACCATGTTGGAAGACCTCACGAAACTCCAAAACCCAAACGACGGTTACATGGATGAGGTACATACGTTGAGGTACCAGTATGGCGCGGACCTGGTCTCACTGGTGGAATCGGAGTCCGAAACCAACATCTGTGGGCGCGGCTTTCAGCCGAATGCTCCTATCAAGCCTGAAGATGAGAGTTATGGATTCAGTGTGGTTGGTGAGGATTGTACCGGCGGCCTGACTTTAGCTCATGAAATGGGGCACAACATGGGCTCCGCTCATGATCGCGAGCAATCTGCAATTGACGGCTGCCCTGCCCAATGCGGGTCCTACTTGTATTCCTACGGCTACCTTGACCCCGGCGGAGCCTTCATGACAGTGATGTCTTATTACCATTCTGATGCCTGCCCCCCTCCCGGCTATTGCCAGACTATAGCATATTTCTCGAACCCCAACGTATACTACAGCGGCATGCCAACTGGAGTCGCCGATAACCAGGCCAATTCCGCCGACAATGCCCACTCCATTGCGAATAATGCGGCGGCTGTCGCAGCCTTCCGGGGATCGGATTCGCCCCCGTCTACTCCCCGCAACCTCAGGGTAGCCGGAACCGGGAGAAACAGCGTAACGCTGGCCTGGGACCCACCGTCAAATCCTGTGCAAACAGGATACAAGGTCTATCGCTGGAACGGCAGTACCTTTGCCTACATCGGCTCAACCCCGGCAGATACAACTCAATATGCAGACATCGGCCTACAATGTAACTCGGGTTATTCATTTCAAGTGACAGCGTACAACGGAATCGCGGAGTTGGCCCCTACTCCCTTCATAAATGCGTCCACCGCCAGTTGCAGCAGCCCAACGGCAACCCCAACCCCTATCGTCGTGAGCACCCCCACCCCCACCGCAACGCCAATACCGCCCCGTTGCCCCGGCGAGACCTTCACAGACGTATGCCCAGGCGACTACTTCTACGAGCCGGTCCTCTCACTAAATAGCGCGGGCATAATCTCAGGTTACAATACGTCGCCGCCCTGTGAGACACCGGCCCACATACCGTGCTTCCGACCTGCCAGCAATGTAACACGTGGACAAACGTCAAAGATAATAGCCCTCGCGGCAGGCTTCAACGAGCCTGTTACAGGTCAGACGTTCGCAGATATCCTGCCAGGTTCCACTTTTTACCAGTACATCGAACGCCTTGCCGGTCGAGGCATAATCAATGGCTATCCGTGCGGCAATCCTGAGCCATGCATTGCCCCTGGTAACAAGCCATATTTTCGCCCAAATGAGAATGTCACTAGAGGCCAGTTATCGAAGATTGTTTCACAAAGCTTCGGCTATCAGGACACAATAAGCACGCAAACCTTCCAGGATGTGGCTGTTGGCAGCACCTTCTACGTGTATATAGAGCGACTTGCGATCCGAGAGATCATAAACGGCTACTCATGTGGAGGTGCTGGGGAGCCTTGCCTACCTCCTTATTCAAGACCATATTTCCGGCCCGCCAATCAGGTTACTCGCGGCCAAACCGCTAAAATCGTCTACAATGCGCGCCAGTTGAGCGCCTCACCATCAGAAACCGAAGGCAAATAGGCACGCTATGAACGTCGTAATTGCTAATAGGCGACTCAGATTTACCCTATCCTGCCTCCTTTTGATGTTGTTGACGTTGTCTACTTATGCCCCGGCTTTCGCATACAAAGGCGCTTCCGGCACTGACGTTATCGACACACCGACCATCGTCGATTATCCGGACTCTATAGCTTCCACCGGCGATTCCATCACACGAGCTTTCAATACCGGCAGCGTCCCGTTCACCGATGCCCCCGCCAACTCCTGGTCCACGGGCACGAACACCACGGTAAACAGCCACTACCTGCGCATCCTTCAGAACAATCCACCCACCGGCGGGAATACCTACAACGACGCTGTGACCGGGGCGGTTATGGCCGACCTCAATGGGCAGATGGCGACCGCAATCGGCCAGGGCGTGCAATACGTCACCGTCCTCATGGGTGCAAACGATGCTTGCACCGACACCGAGGCCGAAATGACCCCTGTCGCCGACTATCGCGCCCAGTTCCAGGCGGCCATCGCCACCCTCAGCGCAGGCCTGCCCGATGCGCGCATCTACATATTGAGCGTGCCCAGCATCTATACCCTCTGGGAAATTCTCAAAGACAACGCATCGGCCCGCTTGATCTGGAACCTGTTCGACATCTGCCAGTCTATGCTCGCCAATCCCCTCTCCAAAGACCCGGCGGATGTGCAGCGGCGCGAGCGCGTGCGCCAGCGCGTGATCGACTATAACACCCAGTTGGCCGATGTGTGTGCCGTCTACATCCACTGCCGCTTCGACAACAACGCCGTCTTCAACACAGCCTTTGTGCCGAGCGACGTATCCACGCGTGACTACTTTCACCCCTCGATACCAGGGCAAGCAAAAATCGCCGGTACCACCTATACTGCAGGCTTCGACTTCAGAGACGGAGCCGCGCCTGCATCCGTGGCCGCCGTTTCCAAGGCCGGCGCTGGGTTGAGCCATGCGGTGACAATCACCGCTCGTGATAATGTGGGAGTAGCAGGGATCGAGTACAAAATCAATGGCGGCCCATACACGCGCTATACAGGCCCGATCACACTCCCTGCCGGCAGCAGCCTCACCTACAGGGCTGTGGATGTGAATGGGACCATCGAGACGGCGCGCACAATTAGCCCGTAACCGCTCTAATTGTCCTTAGCAAGATTAGCGCGTCGTGTGCCTACACTTCTATCTCGGTCACGGACTCCAGTATCTGCGTGGGCCTGTACGGAAATCGCTCCGCCTGCTCCCTGGTCGTCACACCTGTCAGCACCAGCACCGTCTCAAGGCCGCTTTCGATACCCATAACGATGTCGGTATCCATGCGGTCGCCCACCATCACCGCGTCCTCGGAATGAGTGTCCATCGTCCGGAGGGCTGATCTCAGCATAAGAGGGTTCGGCTTGCCAACATAGTAAGGGGCTACTCCGGTAGCTCTTTCAACTAACGCTGCTACCGCGCCCGTGGCAGGCGCTATCCCACCCTCCACAGGTCCCACCGGATCGGGATTGGTGGCGATAAAGCGCGCCCCGTCCAGGATGAACCTGATCGCCTTCGTAATACGCTCGAAACTATAGATCGCTGTTTCGCCTAGCACGACATAGTCGGGAGCGTGTTCGCTCAGCACATAACCCACGTCATGCAAGGCTGTTGTAAGCCCCGCCTCGCCGATTGCATACGCTGTGCCGTGCGGGCGCTGTGCCGATAGGAACTGCGCCGTCGCCAACGCCGACGTGTAAACCTTATCCTCAGACACATCGATCCCCATGTAGCGTAGCCTGTTTGCCAGGTCACGCGGCGTGTAGATCGAATTATTCGTGAGGACCAGGAAGCGGGTCCCGGTCTCCTGCAGTCGCTTGATGAACTCATCCGCCCCCGGCACGGCTTGCGCCCCCCGGATGATCACACCATCCATATCCATAATGTAGTGTTTGCCACGCCCCATAGCCAACCACCCCCTCCGTAGTCGCAGGCTGTATCACCTGCGCACAATCAGCAGCATTATAGGCCATCAGCAGCACAGTCGCAACAAATAGTAGAGGCGGAACCAATTGGTTCCGCCTCATCTTACCTTTCCGGCTAATCCAGGGTACACCCGGGATTTCCTTCAGGATTGTGCCTAGTTATTGGGTTTAGCAGCAGATGGAGTGTAGAGGACGGAGAGGTAAGCAATCTTGGAGATTTGTGCTCTCGTCGCATCTGCATTCGGTAGGAAGTAAGGCTTGTTCCCTGGCGCTACACACGGTCCTGCTGGCGGTGTCCCACATGGGTACCCCTCGATTACTCCGTGTGAGTACGCTGTCTCTATGTACTGGTAGAATGTCGACCCTACCGCTACGTCCTCGAACGTGTTCGTCGGTGGGTTCTCCAACGTCCAGTTCGATGGGTCTGCAAGCACTGCTGCTCCTACCACTATCTTCGTGATCTGCCCTCTCGTCACATAGCTGGCTGGCCTGTAGTACGGCTTGCTTCCTGCTCCACACGGCTCCCCAGGTCCTCCACACGGATACCCTACTATCAGTCCAAGGTTGTATGCTGTCTCCACGTGTACGTAGAAGGTGTGGCCGATTGGCACGTCCTGGAAGTGTGGTCCTCCTGTGGTGTCGATTGTGAAGTTGAAGGCCAGCACCACTATCTTGGCTAGTTGTCCTCTGGTGGTTGGGTTACCAGGCTTGAAGCATGGTGTGCCTGTATCGCATGGTGGGGAGGTTGAGTAACCGTTGACCACACCATGGCAGTACATCCACTGCACATACTCATAGAACCAATCGGTTGGGTGCACATCTGTGAAGTCGACCGGGCAGGCGGTAGCCGTAGCTGTAGCTGTTGGCACCACTGCCGTATCGGTGGCGGTTGGCGGCACTACTGCTGTGTCAGTCGGTGGCACTACTGCCGTATCGGTTGGGGGTACGATTGGTGTATCGGTGTCTGTGGGTGGCACTACCGGCGTGTCTGTATCGGTTGGAGGTACCACTGGTGTGTCGGTGGCTGTTCCTGGTACTTGTGTGTTGGTTGCACTGGGAGCTACTGGTGTGTCGGTTGGGGTGTTGGTTGAAGGTGGAGTGGTCGGGGTCTCGGTCGGGGTGACACACCCTCCTCCACTCGTGTAGATCTCCATGTTCGCCGTCGCTGTGCTCGGTGCATACCCTCCTACCAACCAGATCGTGCCTCCCCCGTCTGTGTCTACCGCGAAGTTACGGCGGGCCGTCACGAACGGTGTGCCCACGCTCCAACTGTCTGTGCCTGGGTCGTACACGTCTACCTCATTCGATGGGTTAGGCGCGTCTCTCCCTCCTCCCATTACCCACATCTCCCCTCCCATCGTCAGCGCTCTTGTCTCCGCTGTCAATCTTGGGATTGAGGTGATGGTGGTCAAGGTGTTGGTTGTGGGGTCGTACTTGTACGAGTAGTCGGTGTCGAAGATGGTGGTGCCATCCCACCCAGACCCTCCTGCTGTGTAGATCATCCCTCCTATGGCTGCTGTCGGTATGTACCCAAGGGGCTGAGGTAGTAACGTTGAGCCTTTGAGGGTCCATCGTGAGCCTGCTGTGCCGTTGGGGTCGAACTCCCACACTTCCTGGGTCATCCCGATGTTGATGGTGAACCCTCCAAGTATGTACAGCTTGTTGTTCACCACTGCATACCCTCCTGGGAGGGTGTCTGTGGGGGCAGGCCAGGCATCTGTGGAACTTATGTCGGTCCATGTGTCGGTTGAGGGGTTGTAGTATCTGACAGCACTGGTGCCTGTGGTAGCACCGGCGGCACTCCCACCGACCACCACTATCATGGGTGTGCCACTCACTGTGACCACCCCACCACCCATGTTGTTGACCTGGTTGTCAGGCACAACAGTGGAGGAGGCGGTGGACCATGAGTTGGCTACAGGGTCATAGATGTGAGGGTTGATGGAGTCTGAGCCTGCGCTGTCAGAGTCTCGACCACCGATGACATAGAACTTACCGGTGGGGGGGAAGTAGACCCCAAGCCCTCTGATGTTACCAAGGGGGTCATTGAAGTCAGGCCCAGCACCCCAGCTTGCTCCTCCTGCTATGCACGTAGGCGTCGGTGAGGGGCCCACCGGCGTCGGGGTGGCGGTAGCGCCACAGCCACCTGTACCACGATACAGGTGCTCAGCAAGCGCCCCTCCGTTGTATCCACCCGTGCTCCATATCTCTCCACCCGCTCTCCCTGTCGAGTAGAACCCTGCCTGGTTCGCTTGCCTCCCGGTCGGGAGGAGTGGTGCTGATGCGGTGAACGACCCTCCTGGCCATGCCGATACACTGTACTCGTCCACTGCATTTGTGAAGTCGAAGTACGTGCCGTTCTGCGCGTCTCCTCCTATCGCATACAGCTTCCCTCCTGCCGGGTCGTAGGCCAACGCCATGTCTGCCCTGCCCTGCGTCCAGGTCGGTCCGCTCGTCCATGTCCCGCTGCTCATGTCCAAACGCAGGCTTGCTGTCGAGTTGGCATCTGGTGCCTCCACTTTGTCTTGCCTTGCGTTCTTTATTGAACTGGCCGGTAGGTTAGGGTTGGTGTTAGGGTTGGTGCCCTTGGTCAGAGGGGTTGCCCCGTAGGAGCCTATCGCATACAGATACTGCCCCACGCTCGTATACCCACCCAGTAGGTATGGCGAGGGGGCGGCGGTACCGCTTGACCATGTGTTGCCAGTGGTGCTGTACACCTCCACCGATGTGGACGCTCCACCACTGCCGCCTCCTACCACATACACATTGGTGCCCGATGCTCCTACTGCCGACCCATAGGTGTCGGTTACTCCTGGGACCGAGGGTCCTGTGGTCCAGGTGTCAGTGCCGACGTTGTAGATGTAGAAGCCTGGTCCATCAAAACCCTGCGTGCAGTAGATGAACCCGCTCAGGTAGGCACAACTGTTGGCTTCGCTTGATGCGGGTACTGGAGCAAGGGTAGTCCAGGTGTTGGTGGCGGCGTTGTACCTGGAGTTGGCGGTGGTCGACGCGAATGTGGCATCCAACCCGCCGATTACATACAGGTCATTGCCGTTCTGTGCAAAGCCGTAGCGCAGTCTCGCACCAGGCAGAGCGGCCCCTGGTGTCCATACTCCTCCCGCTACACACGTTGGTGTGGCTGTCGCGCCACCCGGTGTGTTGGTGGGGGTAGCGGTGGCCGGTGTGCCTGTAGCACATGAGCCTGGCATGTAGGTGAACATGGACCCTGCACTCACTGGTTGCCCTGACCCATTGCAGAATGCTTGCAGGAACAACGAACCTGTGTCCTTCTGCACTCCTCCTGTTGCCGAGCTGTTCCCGTTCCCTACCGTCGCGTAGATGACGTCTATCTGTCCTGTCCCTTCATACAGCCTCGCCTCGAAGCTAACCCTCGTCCCACACACTCCTCCTGAGTAGTAGCACCCTCTCCACTCTACGTTGAAGATGCGGTTTGGTGCACTCCCCGAGACCGAGGTGTAGATGCCGTCTCCTGCCGTCGTCAGCAGCAGGTCGTCCCAGTATGCGTGTATCACGTAGTTGTGCGAGGCGTACGGCTCGCATGCATTGGTGAAGGTGGAGGTGGACGACACGAACTGCAGCGTCCCATTGGAGTCCACGTTCACTGATGAGTAGGAGTTACCGTAGAAGGTGAAGGGGAATGGGATGGCTGCCGGATTGACGCAGTCATCGCAGTTGGATCCCGATACCATGGTGGTACCTGGTACTATGGTGGCTCCTGTGGAGGTTGTCAGGGTGTAGTTAGCTACACATGTGGTGGGGGTGGCGGATGGAAGTGGTGTGTTGGTGGGTCCACCAGGTGTGTTGGTTGGTACTGGTGTGCACCCTCCTCCTCCTTGCAATGTCGATACCTGCACCAGGTCGTAGTAGGACACTCCGTCCACTCCTCCCTGGATCATCAGCTTCCCTCCTGCGCTCCCTCCTCCTACTGATGAGGCGGTGGTCACGACCGGGTTGCCGTATGTCCAGCTGTCGGTGGCTATGTCGTAGATCTCTACCGTGTTGGCCAGCGGCACTCCGTTGAAGTAAGAGGTGCCAGGGCCTCCTCCTGCTACCGCGAAGATGCTCGTGCCGTCACTCATCAACTCTTCCCATGTCCTTGCCTGCTGCAAGGGGGCCATGGTGGTCACTACATCAGCCACAGGGTCATACCTGTACACTGTGCCTACTGTGGTGCCTCCTGCTATCCCTCCTATCACGTAGATGTACGAGCCTACCGTGATGGCTCTCCCGTAAGCCAGCCCTACAGGCAGGGTAGCCCCTGCGGTTGACCAACTGTCGGTGGCTATGTCGTACACGATGATGTCGTTGAAAGGCACAGGGTTGCCACCCACCACGTATATCTTGCCGTTGTATGCAGCGCTCATACCTGAGCGGGCTGCTGGCAGAGGTGCGCCTGTTGACCAGGTGTTGGAGGCTATGTCGTAGATGGCGTTCTCGGTGATGTGGGTGCCGATGTAGCCACCAGGCAGGTAGATCTTGCCGTTCCAGTAAGCAGCTTGAGCGTTCTGCTTGGCGGTAGGCATGTTGGCAAGTTGGGTCCAGGTCTGGCCCGTAGGGTCCCATCTCCACAGGTCGTTGAGGTAGGTGCCACTAGACGTGCCACCACCCATGACGTACACGTAGGTGCCGTCAGAGATGCCTGTATTCCGGTATCGAGCGGAAGGACCGGTGGTGGAGGTAGCCCACGGACCTGGTATCCCTCCTACCGAGCATGGTGTCGGTGATGGCCCTACCGCTGTCGGGGTTGCGCTAGCGCAGCCACCGCCTGCGTAGACCTGAGTGATATTCGTGGGAGTGCCGGCAGTGCCGTATCCACCCGCCACGAACACGCGCGACCCATCTGTATCTGCGGCCGCGTTACGCGCTGCGCTGGCCATGGGTAAGCCCAGGCTCCAGGTGTCAGTGCCGGGATCATAGATATCTACTTCGGTGCTTGGGTTGGGTGCTGTTCTACCACCACCCAGGACCCACATCTGACCACCTATGGTCACTGCCCTTGTTTCGCCTGTTGCCCTCGGAATGGTGGCAATCGTTGTGATAGTGTCGGCCACCGGGTTGTACGCATAAGAGTTGTTACTATCAACGATTGTCGTCGTGTACAGAGAGCCACCGCCGATGTAGATCATCGAGCCTACGGTGGTAGCAGGTATATAGCCCATCGCTACCGGCAAGGTGGCGCTCTTCAACGTCCATCTGGAGCCGGCAGGTTGCGACGGGTCGAACACCCAGATGGTATTGATCATACTCACGTTGATGTTGAACCCGCCGAGTATGTACAGCTTGTTCTGGTAGATGGCGCCACCACCGGGCAATGTAGAAGCAGTCGGGGCTTGAGGCCAGTTGTCACCGAGGGTGGTTATTGTATCGGCAATCGGGTCGTACACTCTCACTGCGTTGGAGGAGGTAGCTGCACCTGCCGCTGACCCGCCTACCATGACGATAACAGGGTTCGCAAAGCCGGGTACTGTCATCACACCGCCCACTATATTGTTTACCTGGGCGTCGGTGAAGACCGCCGTCTTGGTGATCCAGGTGTCGGCCACCGGATCGTACTCGTGCGGGTTCAGGTAGTCCGAACCTGCGACATCAGTGCTGCGGCCACCAAGCACATAGAATTTACTGTTGTTTGGATACCAGACGCCAAGCCCGCGCACTACAGGGCCAGCGCCGAATGGTGCCTTGATAGTCCACACAGCAGGCACACACGGCGTAGCCGTAGCTGTAGCGCCCGAAGGAGTGTTGGTACCGGTGGGTGTGGAGGTGAGTGGTGCCGGTGTGTTGGTAGCGGCGGGTGTGTTGGTTGGACCACAAGAACCCGCGATGAAGTTGAGTTGCAACCCACCTGTGATAGCTGGACTGGCTGTGTTGCACTTGTATTGAGTGAACACACTCCCTGTGTCCTTCTGCACTCCTATCGTCTCACTCCCTGTGTCGGTGATCCCGGTCCCATACACCACACTGAAGCTCGACGACCCCTGTGTCAATATTATCTCGTACTCCAGGGGTACGCTGTTGTCGGCGAACAGCACTGTGTGGTAATCGATGTAGAAGGTGCTCCCTACCTGGGTGGTGAAGATACCGCACCCGTTGGCCCAGGCTGTACACCCGCTCAAGCCTGTGTCAGTGCGCTGGTCGTCCCAGTATGGGAGGATGGCATAGTTCTCGGCAGCTGCAGGCAAGCAGGCATTGGTGAAGGCATTGCCGTTGGCGACAAAGCCCAAAGTGCCGTTGGAGCCGACGATGGCAGTGTTATAGGAGTTGCCGTAGAAGCTCATCGCGAATGGCAGGTTGATGGTGGTGGTGACATCATCGCCATGGTTGCTCGTATCTGTGGTGCCAGGCACAATCGTGCCTGTGGCTGTGGCTATCGTGTAGCCAGCTACACACGCTGTCGGCGTGGCTGTCGCGCCCACAGGCGTGTTTGTCGAGGTAGAGGTGTTGGTGGCTCCCACAGGCGTATTGGTCGCGGTTGCGCAAGGTACGATCGTTATGAACGACAATTCGGTTGTATTCACATCGGATGTGCTGCCGTCATACCCGGCAATCGAAACCAGGTAGTTACCTGCCCTCGCACCGGCCTGGAGCGACCGCGCCACGTTCAGGTTGGGGCCTACGCTCCAGGTGTAGCCCGAGGTCTCGAATATCCGTGTGGTATTGACAGCGTTGGGTACCCTGCTCGCCGTGTGCTCGCGGGCCGAAAGTGTCTTACCATCTCCCAGGAACGGGGTACCGCCGCCGAAGATCACTATCTGGCTCCCGATCACACCCGTCCCAGGCTGAGCTACCGCCGTAGGCACAGATGTGCGAGTTGTCCAGGTGTTGGCTGCTATGTCATAGTCATAGACAGTCGCCACGGCAGTACCGCCGCTGTTAGCGCCACCGATGACATAAAGGTGCCCATTGACCACCCCGCTGCCCCCCGTCAACAAAGCAACAGGCATGTTCGCCCTGCTCGTATTCCAGGTGTTGGCTACAGGGTCGTACTCCCAGGTGGTGGCCTGGGCATTGGCGTAGCTTATGTCGGTGCTGCCACCCACCAGGTAGATCTTGCCGTTGTAATAGCCTTTACCGGCGAAGCGGTTGCGCGCCGCAGGCATGGCTGCTCCTGTGCTCCAGGTACCGCCTGCTATGTCGTAGATTCGGGTAGTGGACAATCCGTTGCCCGGATTGTCGGCTCCGCCGAACACATATATCTTGTTATTGATAGGCGAGTAGACGGTGCCCACGCCATCTGCTGCCGGGCTCATCGCCGTCAGGCTGGTCCAGGTGTTGGTGGCCGGGTTGTAACGAGCGAACAGGCTAGACACGCTGCCTGCCACCCCGTCATACCCGCCTGCCGAGTAAGCATTGGTGCTATCGCCGTCAGCGTTGGGCGACTCGAGGCTTGCCGGTAGTGGATTACCAACAGTCCACGCGCCGATTGTGCCGTTAGCCGAGCATGTCGGTGTCGCAGTTGCTGCGCCGGCCGTGTTGGTTGGCGTGCTTGTCTGCGTATTGGTTGGCACCGCCGTATTTGTCTGCGTGGCCGTGGACGTAGCTGTAGAAGCCGGTGAGTTGGTAGGTGTTACTGATAAGGTGGGGGTCGAAGACGTGCAGGCTCCCAAAGTGTAGACGTACATCTGGCCCGTAGACACAGGCGGGCTCTGGCCGCCTGTGGTGTCGCAGGCTCCAATCACGGTGTACGAGGTGGGGTTCTTCTGCACTCCCACTGTTAGCTGGCTGTCGTTGGCTACTGTAGCCGCCACCATCGGACCGTAGATCACGTCATAGCGTGTCTGCCCTTGATACAGGCGGATTTCGTAGTCGAGCAACGACTGTGTCTGCCCGGTCTGCCCGTAGTAGTTGGTGCGATACTCAATGTTGAATATCTGGTTGGGTGAACTCCCTGATACCGAGGTGAAGATACCGCACCCTGTGCAAGGGGTATTGAAGCATGGCCCTGTGCACTGGTCTCCCCAGTATGGAGCTATTACATACGTACCCAGAGCATTGGGTATACAGGTTATGTTAAAGGTGGCGTTGGCGGTACCGAAGAAGAGGGCGCCGTTGGAGGCTACCTGGGCGCTCGTGTAGACGGTGTCGTAGAGTTGGTAGGGGAAGGGGAGAGTAATGGAGGTAAGCACGTCATCAGCATGGTTGCCGGTATCGGTAGTGCCGGGTACTATGGTGGCACCTGTGCTGAGTGAAGTATTGTAGTTCTGCGGGATCTGGCAGGTTGCAGTGGCTGTTGGCACGTTCACAGTGTTTGTCGCCGTGTTCGTTGCAGGCACCTGTGTGTTAGTTGCTGTGTTGGTAGATGTGTTGGTCGCTGGCACAGGTGTGTTCGTACTAGTGCTGGTCGAGGTCGAGGTAGCCGTCGGAGGCCCGCCCGCCGTGTACTCATAAGCACCTATAGTCGGCGGATTGCCTCTCACGAAACCCAGGATGTCGGTGGTAATACCCGCGATAGCCTGGCCCGCGCCAAACAGCTGCGAACCGGACAGGGGCTGCAAGTCTGTAGCCGACGTGTACATCGGATCTGCACTGATCGAGTTGAGGTCCTTGCCTGTGTTGGCCTGCCACGCTGCCAGCGTAGTCGAGTCGGTGCCCGCCGAGGCGGCCAGGCTGCCGAAGCGAGTGAGCTTGCCGTTCGCGCCACTGGTGTAAAGGTCGTTGTAGTTTATGGTGAGATTGCTTAACGGCAGAGCAGAAGCCAGGCCAATTGCGTAGCTTGAGGCTGCCGTGGTATTCGCGGCCGTCTGCGTGTTGTACAGGCTGTTGTTGCGCACATCAACTATCGGGTTCGTACCTGCTATTGCCAGCGCGTAGCTGGGCATAGTAGCCGGTGTACTGATTGCATCGCGGAAACCGGTCATCGACACCGAGTTGAAGTATATCTGCGTATTCACGCCGAATGCGTTCACGCCCACCACGAAGATTCCAATGGTGACATCACTCGGGGTGGTGCCGTTCAACACTCCATAGATCGAGTTATTGGCGATCACATTGGTGCCCACAGTAGCCCCAACAACCAACATACCGATCGATGACCAGCCGGTGGTGCTGGGTTGCTGCACAGTGCCGATGTAGTTACCTGTGACAGAGGAATTCGATACCTCATTGCCGGCAGGCGCAAGGCTATTGCCACCGATCGAACCGCCGAGGTTTATGCCATACGAACCACCGCTGGCGAAGGTGGCAGCTACAACCGATGCCACGTTATTGCCAGTAATCTGAATGCCATCCTGGAAACCTACATCAATACCCACGCGACCGACAGAGCCTCCGCCAGTGCTGCCCACCAAGTTACCTGTGATAACATTGCCCAGGTTCTTAATCGACGAGCTCGCGCCTTGAGAGTAGATGCCGATTTGCGTTGTGGTGACGAAGTTGTTCTGGAACGTATTGTTGTTATTGGCGGTACCCAGGCTGGATGTGCTGATGGTAGTGCTGCCAAAACCAACACCCGCCACCGTTGTGCTGACTGCATTGCCCACCAAATTGAGGTTCTTGATTGTGTTGTTGCTGGCCGAAGCAGCCGTTCCTATCGACTGACCCCAGACAACCGCGCTGCTCGTCCCTGTATTAGTGTTGGTAAACGTCAGGTCGCGGCTGCTGCCGCCTGCGGTATTCGAGCCGTCAATGACTACATACTTTGCCCCGTTCAGTATGATCAAAGCACTCGCCGACGACCCTGTGAACGACGGCGTTGAGTTCGCCGGTCCCACCGAAGGCTTGATGGTCAATGTATTTGCGGCGCTCGTGCCGATTCCTGTCAGTGTGATTGGGTAAGTCTCGCCCGCGTAAACGCCGTCGATGAGACTGAGGGTAACCGGCCCGCTCAAAGCACGCCCGTTGATGGCAGCAATGGCCGCTGTCAACGTGGTATAGGTACCCGCCGCACCTACCGTATAAGTGCCGCCCGCAATGTTAGCTGGCCCTTGCCCGGTTAGCGTGCCAACCGTGAAGAAGCCCGCTCCCGTCACCGGTGTTCCTGCAACAGAAGCTATAGTGGCTCCGGACACTGCGCCGCCGATCGAGTCATAAGACCCGCCCTGCGTAGCCGAATAGCCAATGGAGTTGACCCCGCTGATCGAGGGTTCGGTCAAGCGGACTGTGCTGGTGATGAAGTTGGCCGCGCCACTGACAAATTGCGTCGACCAGTAACGATCATTACGAATGCCGTCCAGGCCGGTTCCCGCAGAGCCGCCCGAGCTGGCATCGAACACTTCCCCGCGCACAACAACTGTGCCACCGGCGCTGGTGGTCGGGTTCACCAGTTCCAGCATCTTAAGGGAGCCCTTGCCTACCGGGAACGTATAAGTGCTGCCTACTGCAAGTGACGCCGGAAGGGTGCGCTCCAACGGACCGTTGACATAGCTGGCTGCGTTGCCGCCGGAAACAGCCGTGGTGTTCGTTGCCGTCAGGGTCAGCAAGTTAACCGCACTGGTAGTGAGCACACCACTGACGAGCGTCAGTGCTCCGGACGTGGCCGTCGCGGTTAGCGGTCCGCCCGCCAGGGTGACACCGAATTCGTTGGAGATCGAGATAAGATTGACGGTGCGCGTAGCCGGAATCTCAGGGCCGGTGGAGATGTTGCTGTTCGCAGGCGCATAGATCACGTTCAGGCCACCCGTGCCAACGTTGAAGGTAGGTGAGACATCGAGTGTGCCGGCGGGCAGAGCAAAGCCGTTGGTGGTGCCGTTGCCGCGCTGGACTATTCCGGTAGAAGCGCCACCGATGCCAAGGGTGATATTGTTGGCACCTGTGATCGCACCGAATAGAGCGTTTATTCGCAATGTGTACAATGTCGAAACACCGGGCGTAATGGTGAGACCACCGGCGTTCTGTAGTTGCAATGTACCGATAGGGTTAGTGACGCTGCCGAACGTGCCCGTACCCGCGTAGGTCTGGGCGGGACTTGTCCCCAGGTTGCCCGCAAAGGCCACGATACCCGTATTGGAGCTCGTGTTGACAATTGCGCCATTATTGATCAAAGTGGGGCCAATCTGCACCAGGGCTTGCGCCGTGCCGGGGTTCGTATTGAGAGTAGTGCCGGTGTTGATCGTCAGATTGCCCCACACATTGGTCTGGCCGGTCAGGTTAAGGGTCTTGGCGTTCGTCGTATTGTCGATGACCAGGTGAGGCAGCTGGCCCTGAGCGCGGAAGGTGAAGGTTCCGGCGGTGGCAGCCGTGCCGATATTCAGCGTACCACCGGTGAAGTTCATCGTGCCAGCGACGTTGTAGTCGGCGGTCGCCAACCCATTGTTTTGCACGAGGTTGATTGTGCCACCCGAATAATTTGAGATGGTCGATGCCGAGGTAAAGCCGTAGGACGGTGTGGTCGAGCAGGTACCCGCCATACAGACATTGATGACGCCGCCGGACAAGTTGACAGTCACGGCGTTGGCGGTGGCCATGCGCCCTGCCAAATTCAGGGTTCCGCCCTCGAAGGTGAACATTGCGCCCGTGCCTGCGCCCAGCACGTTCGTGCCAACAGTACCAATATTCCAGGTGCCGTCGCTCAGTCTAAACAAACCGTTGTTTGTGGGCGAGCCTGCCTGTCCGAAAATAGAGGCGTTGGAGTCATTAAGCCGGAACGCGCCCGTTGCCGGGATTGTAAATGCGGCTGCGGCAAATACCGGGTTCGAGAAAGCGCTTGATCCCCCAATCTCGAACGTGCCATTGGAAATCGCGAGGAAGCCCAGTGCACTCCCACCCTGTACGGTGAAGGCACCGGCGCCGGGCGTGAAGGTAAGCGTGGAGGCGTTAGACGTGCCCTTGTCGACGGTCACGCCCGTGGCCGACTTCAGGTTAGTGGCCCCGCTACCGCTCCAGTTGGCGCTGCCGGCACCTGTGAAGGTAATGGCAACCTGGGAGGTGTCGGCGTTTTGGCTGAAGTCTATCGCACCGGTGTTGATCAAACTCCCGCCAATCGAGAGGGCGTGAGTGACGACAGCACCGGCGGGGTTAGCCTGGAAAGTGCCCCCGGCGGCAACAGTCACATTCCCACCTACCGTCAACGATTGGGCGGTAGCCGGGTCATATTGCAAGACGCCCGAAGTGCCCTGGCCGACCGTGAGATTGAGGGCCACGGCGGCAGTATCGATAGTGATCGTGTGGCCGTTGGCGATAATCACGTCATCAGCGGCTGTGGGCACGAAGCCGCACGACCACGTAGCTGGATTGTTCCAGTTGCCTGATCCATTTGAGATACAGGTAGCGAGAGGAGTTTTCGGGGGTGCAAGCGGTGCCGGTGGCAGAAGCTTAACGCTTGGTGGACTCTGCGGAGGGGCTGAAGGCTGCGACCCCGGAAACGGTTTCGGGCCAACGTTTGTGTCCGCCGCACTATCCGGGTATGCTTCGATCGCGGAATCTGCCAGAGTTGTAGCTTCAGATTGCTTCTGGCTCGTGCCCTGGTCCTGTTGGCCCTGGTCCTTGCTCTCGGTCTGGCCCTGCCCCTTAGCCTGTTGGCTGAGCGGCGCGGGCACTCCCGCAGGCACTCCTGCGGGCACGCTTGCCGGCAGCCCCGCCATCGCTACACCGCTTAGCCCCATTGTAGCGATCAACAGCATTAAGACTGTTATGAGCCGCCAGGTATTGCGCCTGCTAGTCTCTTCTCCCATCTCAATCTCCTTCCTGCTCTCCCGTAAATGACAGTGCCGCTTTCCACGCCAACATGCCCACCCTACATTCGGGCGGGCTAATGTTTCCCCTATATAGTTCTAGCCATTACCAAAAGCCGGTACAGATCCATGTGCCAACTTTCTTCCTGTCAGCCCATGAGCTTGTTGCATTCCACACACACCGTTGTATGGGACGATCATATAGATCGCAACAAAAGCCATTGCGACAAGAGACTAGAATCCGGATGCATCAGAAATATCTTCCCTGATGTAACTCATCCGGATTGAGCGATTATATCCTACTCCCAACCGCCCGTCAATAGATTTCGGGACCAATTCCTGACCTTTGGTCCGGCGAATTTTGTTTTCTCCTACTGATCCATAGTCGATCGATTATCAAACACGTGTTGCAGGCTTTAACATTTAATCCTTTACTCCAGATTTATCTATATATGTTGCCGCCCCACCAGTCGGTTTATGTGTGTTATCCTATCCTACCACTAAGGCATCTCTTATCCGGCCCGGCCATTCACCGAACATACACCCATTTATACTGCCCCTTCCACCTTGATCCTGTAAATAATAAAGGAGGGCTAGCACTTGTTCACCGCACAAGTGTTAGCCTCTTCTCTATTCCTGCAGCTATGTGCGCTGCCTCGTCTCCTTGAATATGCCGCCCCGCTCGATTGGCCCGCTCGATTGAGATGATGACCTCTCGCTCCGTAGGCCCTTGACACGAACTAGAACAAGCGCTACAATCTTGACTGACCAATCAATCAACAAACCGCAGTGTAAGCCATGCCACCAAGAGACGAACGAGACTATGAAGCCCGTCGCCAGCAGATTATGGATGCGGCGCTGGAGGTCTTTGCCAGCAAAGGCTTCGAAAAAGCCACTAACAAAGACATCGCCCAGGCCGCCCACATCAAATCCCCCGGCCTCATCTACCACTACTTCAAAGACAAATTCGATCTCTTGCGCCACATCATCCAGCAGCGCGCCCCCGCCCTCCAGCTAATAACTCACTCCGAAGAATTGATGGATAGGCCCCCACGCGAAGTTCTTCCCCTCTTTGCCGACAGCTTTATCAGAACCCTCACCGACGAAACCACCCTCTCCGGCTTCAAGCTCCTCCTCGGCGAGTCGCTTCGCAAGCCCCTGGTAGCCGATATGTTCAACAGGATCGGCCCTCGCCGCGCCTTCTCATTCCTCACCAGCTATTTTCAGCATCAAATGGACCTCGGCAACCTCCGCCCAATGGACCCCGGAGCAGCCGTCCGCTGCTTCGTCGGCCCCATGGTCATCTTCGTCCTCACTCGCGAGGTCTTCCCCCAGGCCGATAAGGACACCCTATCACCCCAAACTATGGTCGATACCATGATCGACATCTTCCTGAGAGGTATGCAACCCAACTCCATCGTCCCGCCCCCACCCTGATCCATATCTTCTTACCTCCTTATTAATTGAACATTCAATCAAACTACAAGGGAGACACCATGATCGCAAACCAGACCACGCCTCACTCACCCAACCATCAGAACAGCGACTTCGTCGTGCAGGCCGACAACCTCACCAAGCAGTTCGGCGATATACATGCCCTCGACGGCTTTACCCTCAATATCAAGCGTGGAGAATCGTTCGGCCTGCTTGGCCCCAACGGCGCGGGCAAAACCACCTTCATCCGCATGATCGCGGGCCTAGTCCTGCCCACATCCGGCTCTCTTCAGGTGCTCGGCCAATCTGTGCCCGCCCACGCGGCTGCGGTGCGCCCCAAAATAGGCTATATGACCCAGCTTCAGGCCCTCTACACCGACCTCTCGGTCTGGGAAAACGTCCAATTCTTCGCCCTTGTGTTCGGCCTCAACAAAAAACCTGAGCGCGACCGCCGCATCGAGGAGGTCCTTACCCTGGTCGAATTGCTCCCGCGCAAAGACTCCCTGGTCAGCAACCTGAGCGGCGGCCTGAAGCAGCGCCTCTCACTTGCCTGCTCCCTTGTCCACAACCCCCTCCTTCTCCTCCTTGACGAGCCGACCGTGGGCGTTGACCCACAGTTGCGCCAGAGCTTCTGGGGCTACTTCCGCACCCTCAACGCCAGGGGCGTGACCATAGTGGTCTCAAGCCACGTGATGGACGAAGCCGACCGCTGCGACCGCCTCGGCCTCATCCAGTATGGCAAACTCCTGGCCATCGGAACCCCCCTCGAAATCCGCCAACAAGGCGGCAGCGACAACCTCGAAGAAGCTTTCCTGACCCTCGCCACGACAAAGGAAGGTAATCGGTAAGAGAAACCAAGAATCGGCAAGTATCGTCCTCCGACTACCGGCTACCAGGAATCAGGAACTAGAAACTACTACCAAGGAGCCTCAATGAACCTCTCCCGAATATTCGCCATTACGGGCCGCATCATCGCCCAGTTTCGGCGCGACCACCGTACCCTGGCCCTAATCTTCATCGCCCCCATCCTCATCATGACTATCTTCGGCTATGTCTTCCGCTCCCAGGAGAGCAGCACCACCAACGTGGCTCTCATCAACGAAGATCAGCCCCCGGCGGGCCAGACAAGCCTCACCGGACCCATCATCGACAGCCTCAAGTCCAACGACGACCTCGTTATTACCGAAATGAGCCGGGCCGATGCCGACACCGCTCTCCGCGACGGCTCACAGAAGGTCGCCCTCGCATTCGGCCCCGACTTCACCTCCCAACTGCAAACCCAGCACAGCGCCTCAGTCGATGTGATCGTGGAAGGCTCCAATCCCTCGCAGGCCGGGAGCGCTCTGAGCTCCGTCGGGCAGGCAGTGCTTGCCAGCGCTCCGGTCGTTCTCAAGTCAGTCCTCCCACCCCCCATGAACACCCTTGCCCCCGATACCCTCCCCCTCAAGATCAACACCGTCCGCCTTTACGGCAGCGCGGATATCAAGCCGCTCGATTTCTTCGCGCCCATGTTTATCGCCTACATCGGCTTCTTCCTCGTCTTCCTCCTGACCAGCGTCTCCTTCCTACGCGAGCGCACCCAGGGCACAATGGAGCGCCTCATGGCATCCCCCGTCACCCGCCTTGAGCTTGTGCTGGGCTACATGCTCGGCTTCGGCTTCTTCTCCCTGATCCAGGCTATAGTGCTGGTCCTCTTCACCATCTACGCCCTCCAGATCAAATATGAGGGCAACATCCTCTCCGTATTCGTGGTGAGCCTGGCCCTGGTGCTTGGGGCTGTCAACCTCGGCATCTTCCTGTCTGCCTTCGCCCGCAACGAGCTACAGGCTATCCAGTTCATCCCCATCGTGATCCTCCCCCAGGTCCTTCTCTCCGGCCTCCTCTGGCCTGTTCAGGACATGCCGGCCTGGCTCCAGGTGATCGCACGTATCTTCCCCCTCACCTACGCCATCGATGCCCTCACCGACATCATGATCCGAGGCCATACCCTCATCGACAACTGGCTACCACTCCTCTACCTCCTCGCCTTCGCCGCTCTCGCCGCCGTCGTGGCTGCGGGCACCGTCCGCCGGGAGGTGGCGTAGTCCCGCCAACAAAGTCGGCCAAAACCGGATAAGAATGTTATAATGCGCTCACAATAGCACCCCTCAACCAATTCGTCTCTTCGCGCCCCATTGCCTTCGCTGGCGCGGATCACCTCCCGCCCGTAGTCGCAAGTTCCGGTCGCAGACCATGATGAGATGCATAAGGTGGCGGATCTGAGGTGGGAAATGCGCTACCCCCCGGCAACTTCACACACGGGTACAAAGCACCTAATTCTTCCCCATCCACGGCGTGCACCCGCGACCTCATATAGATTGCTAATCACTTGCGGAGTATTGTGCTGCCTGCTGATCGCCGCGGCCCTCCTGCGCTTGCCCACACACAACGCCAACGCTACAACCCTCAAGCCGGTTGGTGCTGCCGTGCCCTCCTCTTTCGACCCCTTCCACAACACATTCACCCCGCTGCGCGACCCCGCGCCCTTCCACGACGCCACTCCTCCCGGCGTGCCCGGTCTCTACGGCAGCAATCTCGCCTGGGGCGACTACGATAACGATGGCCTTCTCGATTTTGTGCTGATTGGCAGCCCATTCAGCGACCCCCTGGTCCGCCTCTACCACAACGACGGCGATGGCGCTTTCCACGATGCCACCCCTCTCAATTGGCCCGGCGTCTTCAGAGGCGAGGCTGTCTGGGGCGACTACGACAACGATGGCCTCCTCGACCTCCTCTATATAGGCTACTCCGGTTCCCCATCCGATGTGACCAAACTGTATCACAACGACGGCAACGGCGCTTTCCACGATGCCACCCCTCCCGGCGTGCCCGGCGCTATGGATGGCATGGCCGCCTGGGCCGATTACGACAACGATGGCCTCCTCGATTTCGTGGTGGCAGGGTTTCACCTCAGCCCTTCAAGCAGCGATATGATCCATCTCTACCACAACGACGGCGATGGCGCTTTCCACGACGCCACCCCTCCCGTCTTCACCCCTATCGGCATCGGAAGCATAGCCTGGGGCGACTACGACAACGATGGCCGCCCCGATTTACTCATCACAGGCGAGGCCCCCACCGCCATCGTACTTCGCCTCTACCACAACGACGGCGATGGCGCTTTCCACGACACTACCCCTCCGGTCCTGCCTACCTTTATACCCGACTATGCCACCGTGGCCTGGGGCGATTATGACAACGATGGGCTGCTCGACTTCGTGCTCGCTGGTGTCCCTCCAATTGGCAACGCGACCAGCCGCCTCTACCATAACGACGGTGGCGGCACGTTCCATGAAGTAACTCAGGCTAATCTGCCAGGACTCGCGATCGGTGATGCGGATTGGGGCGACTTCGATAACGATGGCCTGATCGACCTCGCCATCGTCGGTGACGATACCCATTTCATGCGCTATAGCAAGCTATACCACAACGATGGCGGCGGCCTCTTCTCGGATGTAACCCCCACCGGCTGGTCTGCCGTAGACACGGGTGGCATCGACTGGGGCGACTACGACAACGACGGTCGCCTCGACCTCCTCCTCACAGGCCAGGCTGACAGTGCTACCTACGTCACTCGCCTCTACCACAACGACGCCACCCTCGCCAATACCCCACCCGGCGCACCCGGCAACCTGTCTACGTCCGAAATCGACACCAATAGCGTGCGCCTATCGTGGAGCGCCGCCACCGATCCGCAGACACCTTCCTCCGGCTTGAGCTACAACCTGCGCGTGGGCACCTCCCCAGGCGCCTCCGATATAGTCGGCCCCATGGCGAACACCACCGTAATCACAGAGCCCGATGGCCTGCGCCGCCTGCCCGCTCTCGGCCGTGCCCGCCCCAACCTCACAACCACCCTCAACAGCCTCCTCCCCGGCCAAACCTACTACTGGAGCGTCCAGAGCATTGACCCCGC
This sequence comes from uncultured Chloroflexia bacterium, assembly GCA_963797095.1. Lineage (GTDB taxonomy): Bacteria > Chloroflexota > Chloroflexia > QHBQ01 > JADMIH01 > JADMIH01. The sequence continues at coordinate 505,044 of CAWCNY010000005.1, forward strand.
CCTGGCAGGCGGCCCCTTCGCCACCGAAAGTCAGTTCACCATAACAGGCGGCTCCCCCACACCAACTGGAACAATCGCTCCCACGGCAACACGCACCGGCACGCCTACGCCAACACACTCCGCCACAAACACCCCTACCAACACTCCGGCCAACACCGTAACCGTAACCGCAATCCCTACCAATACTAATACGCCCACAGATACCCCTACCTCCACCCCCATAATTACCGCCACCCCTCCTGCCACAGCCACCGGCACATCCACAAGCACCAATACCCCAGCCTCCACTCCACCTGCCATTCCCACTAGCACACCGTCGGCCACCCCAACTTCAACGTCTACCCCATGCGTAATCGCATTCACCGATGTCCAGCCCACCGACTACTTCTACGAACCCGTGCGCTCCCTCTACTGCTCAGGCGCTATCTCAGGCTACCCGGACAACACTTTCCGCCCCTACAACAACGCCTCCAGGGGCCAGCTCACCAAGATCGTGGTCCTTGCCCAGGCTATGTCAATCAATACAGATGGTGGCCCTCACTTTAGCGACGTGTCCCTCTCCAATCCCTTCTACGATTACATAGAAACCGCCTTCAACGCCCACATAATCTCAGGCTATGACGACGGTACATTCCGCTGGAGCAACAACATCACAAGAGGCCAGCTTACCAAGATCGTTGTCAACACCAGGGGGTGGACCATAAACACCAACGGTGGTCCGCACTTCCCGGACGTGCCTCAAGGCTCCACCTTCTACGACTTCATAGAGACCGCATACAACCACGCTATCATCTCCGGCTATCCCGACGGCAGCTTCGGACCTGCCAATCCTGCCACTCGCGGGCAGATCGCCAAGATCGTTTACCTCGCCACGTCCGGGCCTTAACTCTGCCTCGATATTCCCTACCTGGGGTTATCGTGCGACTTCTGAAGCGCGTCCGTCGCCACCCGGTCTAATTCTTGCTACCTTAATATTTCCTGTCTGGTATAATAGAGGCTGACTATGCAATTGACACTATTCCTGTCAAAGTAGCCAATCTAGGAGGCACGAATATGAGTAACAAACGCACGATCAAAGCCCTCGAAGACCTGGTCAAAACAGAATACATGGCCGTTGCGGCCCTCGACAACGCCCTCGAAGAAGCTGAAGACAGCCGCATCCGCAAGAACTTTAAGAAATGGCGCGATTCCCACATGAAGCAGGCCGGCGCCCTCAACAGTCGCCTTGAGGAGCTTGGCGGCGAGCCAGTTGACTACGACGAAGCCGGTAGCGGCAAGGGTCAGGGTGGCCTCTGGGGCCGCATCACCGGCATGAAAGACGCAACAGGAGTCGCCGGTATGCGCATCGGCGCTGAGCGCGGCCTCAAGCGATACATCGACAACCTCGATGAGATCGAGGATGCCAAAGCCCTCAATATCATCCGCAAAAATCTCGAAGCCAAGCAGGACGAGATCAACTGGTACGACGAGCAGTTGGGCAAGGAGCGCACCGCCACCGTCGAAACCAAAATGGAAGTCGCCGCAGAGAAGGCCGAAGCCTCAGACAAGGCCGAGGGGGTTGCCGCCGGTAGCCAGAACGGCCACAAGAAAGGCGGCCTCCCCTTCCCACTCCTCGTAGCCGCAGGCGCTCTCGGAGCAGTTGCCTACTTCCTCCTCCGCCGTAGCGATGAAGATGAATACGACGAATACGGGGAAGACGCTTTCCGCTACGAGACAGAAGAGGAAGCCAGCGACCAGGTAACGAGCTAACCCCAGCGAATCAAAAGAGGCGCGTCACTCAGGCGCGCCTTTTTGCTTTGCCAAATCTTATCCCAGCGCCGTCAACCTGGCCATCTCCGGAGTGGCACTGTAGCAATCTTCCCCTTTCACAAACCTTTGCACCCCAACCCAAATATCTCGCGTCCACTCGGCCACGATCACCGGTTTCCCCAGTTCCTGCTGGAATGTCTCCACCGTCCACTCATCGAGCGTCCGCACCCCGCTGAAATCGAACATCCTGCGCGGCAAAAACACCATATCCACAGCGCCATCGCCCGCCACATGAGCCTGCAAATTCTCGGTGGTCTCCTTGCCAAACAACAGCCCGGAGCACCCCACGTTCCCCGCGAGTGTATTGTTCTTCACAACCACCGGCCTTATATCAAGCCCCGCCACCGCGCGCAAAGGCTCCAGTGCCCGCTCCAGGGTCTCGGCGGGCATCTCGCCGCAAACTACCGCAATCCGCACCGGGCGCTCTACCCTCTCAGGCAGCTTGCGTGCCGTTTTCCGCGACTCGTCCAACAACTGCCGCACCAGCCCCACACCGTTCTCGTATTGCGGGAACCGCTCGTACTGCCGCACCTGAGGTACTTCCTTCCCCGCCATCAAATACCATTCGTCCGACAAGAACGCGAACCGCGTTCCGATCTCCCGATGTAGTCGCTTCTGCCACTTCTCCACCTGCTCTACCACGATCCCCGACTCTTCCCGCCTGAAAGGTCGCAAGTCGAGCTTGATCTGGTAGTGGCTGTTCCGCCGGAACTTCGTAAGCCCTACCGGCACCACGCCCACCGTTTGTACATAAGGATAAAGCGCCGATAAGTCCGAGATCGACCGATCAAGGTGCTCCCCATCATTGATGCCGGGACAGATCACAAGCTGAGTATGCGTCTGTATTCCCATCTCACCCAGCCGCCGCAATTGCGCCACTATATCAGGTATGCGTGGGTTCCCAAGCAATCTGCTCCGCAACTCCCACTCCGTCGCATGCACCGACACGTACAGAGGCGTCAGCCTCTCCTCGGCGATCCGCTCCCAATCACTTTCCTTCAGATTGGTCAGCGTAATGAATCCACCATAGAGGAATGAGTACCTGTAATCGTCATCTTTTATGTCAAGTGACCGCCTCAACCCCGGAGCATTCTGGTCCACAAAGCAGAACGGGCAGTGGTTGTTGCACCGCCTGATCCCATCGAAAGTAGGGTCGACAAACTCCAGCCCCAAATCTTCCTGCTCAGGCTTACTGACCGTAAATACCAGCGGCGCGACCAATCCCTCGCGCGCCACCTCCACCCTCAACTCCTCACTAACCTGATAGAACTGGTATCCAACCACATCTTTCACAGGCGTCCCATTGATCGAAAGCAACCGGTCGCCCTGAGAGATCCCCAATTGGTCCGCCAGGCTACCCGGTACAACCTTATCTATTGTTCCATGCGACTTATACTGTGCCATTTCTCTCCCAACCCAACATCAGACCAAAGACCACTCAGAAAACCCAATTAGCCACTCGCTACTCGCTACTCGCTACTCGCTACTCGCTACTCGCTACTCGCTACTCGCTACTCGCTACTCGCTACTCGCTACTCGCTACTCGCTACTCGCTACTCGCTACTCGCTACTCGCTACTCGCTACTCGCTACTCGCTACTCGCTACTCGTCACTCGTCACTCGTCCGCCGACTACCGACTACCAACTATCAGTAACTAGGAACCTGAAACTAGGAACTAGGAACTCTAGCCCAGCTAATCCTGCAACCGCGCTCCCACCACAGGCAGCTTCTTAGCGACCCGCGCCCAGCTTGTGCCGAGGTGCACCAGCTTGCTACTCAGCCTGCCGTTGATCCGCCCCTGCCTCAACGAAGCAAGGAACCCTTGCGGCCCATCGAAATCGGGCATCTCCACGAACGCCCGCCCCACTTCCCTCAAGGTATGTGCATCCGATCCCGCCGACATCGCCAGCCCATGCTCTCGTGCATACTTCAGCGCTTGCTCGTTATCCTCCGGCTTCAGCGCCCGTGCGTTCAGCACCTCCAGGATGTCCACCATCCCCGCGTCCACCAGCCGGTACAGCGCCTCATTCTTCAGCTTGCTCGCGGCCCTCAGCGTATCGAATGGGTGGGGCACACACACAAGCCCTCCCTGCCCCTTGATCCGCCGCACCGTCTCCTCAGGACTAAGTCCTTTCGGCACCACCTCTGTAAGGAAGTACCCGATGATCTCGCCCTCGTTGGTCTTTACCTCTTCCGAAGCGATCACCTTGATAGGCAAATCACCCATGCGCGACAGCGCCAGCGAGTTCGCCAGCCCGTTATGGTCGGTCACACACAGCGCGCCCAGGCCACGTTCAGCCGCAGTCTCCACCAGCTTGCGCGGGTCGTTCAGCGAGTCCTTGCTCAGCCGCGTGTGGCTGTGCATATCCACTCTCATCAACCTATCACCGTTCATGCTCATCTTTTTACCGCTGATTTCAGCACATCAGCCTACAATTATACCACACTCGACAAAGGGCTCCAGATTTCGACTGGAGCCCTTCGAGACCAGGCAATTCTTGGTCTTTCGCCTATTGTGCTATTCCTATTTCTTCAACGAACTCAAAAACGGCTTGTCCTGAATATCCTCGAGGTATCGGAGGCGTCTTTTCAAACGTGGATTTCACAACCTGTGTCGATCTTGTCTCACTACTCTTGACGGTGCTGTACAATACCTCCAGGGCATGGTAAGCCATCTCTTTGCTTGCGCGCTTTTTTTCTGCCCATTCTCATAGACCACGCCATTTCAGCCACACCAAGCCCCCGGCACTCATTAGTGAAAGCATGACTTTGCTGCATAGTAAAGGGTTCATTATTCCCTTTCAAAATAACCCGAACATCTCCCCCGAAACTATTCGGATCGGCCATATACGGCACTCCCAGGGTTCCGAACAATACCATGCTGGGCTTTTCCGGCAAAATAACGACTGAATTCGAATCGAATAACAAATTCCCTACCGTTCCGCAGTCGAATTGGATGGTAGCGGCCATGAGATTTTCTCATTCGACCTGAAAAGGCTCACCGAAATGTTCAGGTGAATAATCGGGTCTTTCCGGTTTCCTGGTTCGAACAACCCCGGCTACTTCTCTTACAGGTCTTAATATGCTCAGCAACGCGGTGATTTAGTAGATGCCCACGTCAAATCCAATGCCTCCGCCCAGCTTGGTCGTGAAAGGAAAGGCCCGATTAAGGATATCGCTGTCTCTTGAGAGTGCGCAGAAACACGAAGTAATATCGCCAATCATCCCGCTTTCAACCACGTACCTGGCGGTTTCGATTGTCGAGCCTAAAAAGGTGTCTGGCGCCGCCCCAAGATACAGGTTCCTTCGATCAGCAGTTTCCACCAGGTCAGCCGCGTGTTCCAACTCAATCGACAAAACCTTCTCTGTGTAGACATTCTTGCCTCCTTCGAGAAGTTGTTTGATCACAGGATAATGCGCCATGGGCGTCGTGAGATTGTCGTCAATCTCAATCGAATCATCAGCTAAAATCTCATCCATGGTCAGAACCTTGATCCCCTATTTTTGCGCCATCGTATCGGCTTTTTCCAGATTGAGATCACAGCAACCTACCACATCGAGAATTTTAAACCTGTTAATCATTGTGTTCAGATAGGCATCGCTTATCACGCCGCATCCAACAATCGCTGTCTTTACTGGTCGAATCTTCATCGTCTTGATTCCTTATTGTGCATCTGTGTAGAGTATCAGTTGATTCGTCTTAAACGTTCCCAGGCTCATTGTTTGAGTCGATAGGAAACAAATGCAATGGTGCGATTATCCGGAGACCAGGAGTTGACATTCATCGTTCCCTGCCCGCCAAATAACTTCACAATGAGTTTCGATTCTCCCCCCTCGGCCGGGACGAGACGCAACTCGACATGCTTGTTGGCCGGGTGATCGCCCGCAGGCACATCGTCCTTGCTGTAGGCGATATAAACAACCCACTTGCCGTTGGGTGAAACGTGCGGGAACCAGCAGTTGGCATCCTCTTTTACCACATGAACCGGGTTGGAGCCATCGACTTCCATGCGCCACACTTGCATCAAGCCGGTTCGGGTAGAGTTGAACCAGATATGGGTGCCATCAGGAGAATATTCGGGTCCATCATCTAGTCCAGGCATATCGGTGAGTTGAGTCTCCGGACCGCCGTTGACGGAGACGGAGTAAATATCGTACTGGCCGCCGCGCTCGGCACAATAGGCCAGGCGCTTGCCGTCCGGCGACCAGCCATGCAAATAGCTAGGACCTTTTTCGGTCACTAATACCGGGCTACCGCCATATATCGGTAGGATATAGATCCTTGAGGTTGCGTCCTCGTTCGTAAAATGGCTAACGGCAATCTGAGAGTTATCCGGAGAGAGAACATGGTCGTTATTGCAATCAATGGCAAGGCCCGCGTCAATTTCCCTGGTTTCACCGGTTGCCAGCTCATAAGTGTACATATGTCCCCGGCTGTTATAAACCAGATATCGGCCATCCTTCGTCCAGTTGGGCGCTTCAATAACGTAGTCAAACTCCCTGAGGACAGATCTGATCCTTGTGCGTACATCGACCGTTTCCAAAATACTGATCGAATCACGTCCTGCGATATAATGTCTCAATGTGTTGATGTCCATTCGCTTTTGTCTCCAGTCTCTCATCGTAGCTCGTCCAGAGTGGTAGGTCTGGCCGGGCGCGCCCAGCTTGTGCCGAGGTGTACCGGCTTGCTGCGCAGCCGCGTGTGGCTATTGCATATCCACTCTTATCAACCTGTTACCGTTCATGCGCATCTTTTTGCCACTGATTTCAGCACATCAGCCTACATTTATACCAGATACGAAGAAAACAGCCCCGATTACACAACAGGGTAAACGTTCAGAGAAAATACCGGAGTAGGGGCACCCCTGGTGGGTGCCCTGGTGGGGAGAGATCGGGATAAGCGTACAGGGCACCCATCAGGGGCAATGTTGTCGCACAAAAACCCCCAAGATGGTCTGAGTACGAGCGCTCCCCGTTGGCGACATACTCACATGCCGCCCTCGCGAATAGTCCCGTAGGGACGGCATAGGGTAGCCCAGGGCTTACGCCCCTGTGGTAAGCCCTGTGGTAAGCCCAGGATAATGCCATAGCCCCGTAGGGGCGTAAGAACAAGATCTCTACAGTCCTGTATGATGCAATGCTAGTGCTCTTACGTCCCTACGGGGCTACTTGCTTGGGCGGTTGTGCGATCCACAGGGCGTAAGCCCTGGGCTACTCTCTTACGGCCCTACGGGACTACTCGCGTGGATGGCAATCCATCTGGGCACCCCCTGGTGGTTGCGCCCCACAACCTGTATCTTTATGTGACAACATTGCCCCTACTCTTCTTCTCACCCCAAACCTGAATGTTTGCGCGACAACCGCAAGCCAAAAGCAAAGCCAGCGTCTACTGCGCCGCGTACCGAACCACCTTATGATCCTTTTTCGCGGTCACGCATGGGGGCGCAGATGTGCTCGACGACGCCTCCCAATCCCAGGTGATAGCACTCCACATCCAGCACACCCAGCGCTAATCCTCCACACCCCAAAGCACCAGCGGGCAGGGCGTGAATCGTCGGTCGCACCATGACAGATCATAGCGAGGGCAAGCCGCACCAGCCCGCCCAAAGAGTGACCTAAAACTAGAGCGTAGGTAACTTAACTTGGTTCGCCCATTAGGTTCAGGAGGACGCAACCTAATCGTAGGGCACCACTCGCTACTCGCTACTCGTCATCTGTCACTCATCACTCGTCACTCAAACCGCCATACTCTCAAACACCCCAGGCTCGACTTTCACGTACTTCCCATCCTCTCGCACAGCCACGCAAGGCGTCCACTCCCACACAGCCGGACTCCGTGCCGTCATCCACGGCTTCTGCTCTTCCTCCTCTGCCGACAGCACCCTGCACGTCACCGCAAGCGGAGCCAGGTAGTTAATGTCGTTCGGCTCAGCCTGTCTGAACCCCTCATTGAACGCGTTATATATCTCGCGCATCACCCCCATAACCTTATCGTCCAAATCCCCCTGAGCCAGCGATCCCCAAGCATCCGGCACCCGAAAGTAATAGGTGCTATGCCGCTCCCCGGCAGACAAATGCACCTCAAGCTCATTGTTCCACGCCATCAAAGTATCGGTTAGCCCAACCTCAACGCTCTTGCTCATATTCCCCCCTTGAACTAAGCAATACACAATACACAAGACACAATACGCACTCCCCACTCACCCATACCGCTCTATCAGCTTATACACACACTCAACCCCGAACTCCAGCGCGTCCACAGGCACCCGCTCGTCCGAGTCGTGCACCGTCCTCACCAGCAAATCGTCGTCCGGCATCTTCAAAGGCGTAAACCCGTAGTTCTGTATCCCCAATCTAGCGAAGTGCCGCCCGTCCGTCACCCCTGGCAGTAAATATGGCACAGGCTCCCCCTCCGGGTCGGCCTCGCGCATGATCCCGGCCAGCGTTTCATACATGCTCATGTCCGCCTCCGCCGGATAATAATCGTATCGCACCACCTCAAACTCCACATAATCCCCCACCATCTCCCGCAACTCGGCAAGCGCATCGTCAGGCGTAAACCCCGGCAGCAGTCTCCCGTCCAGCATCACCGTAATCTCGCTGGGGATAACGTTTACCGCGTGCCCGCCCTGCACAATAGTAGGGCTAACCGTGTTGTGCAATATCGGGGCAATAAGCATCCCCATTGGCCCCAGGGCATCCAGCGCGCTATCTGAAGTCGCCGGATCAAGCAGCTTCTCGAACGCACCCGACATCGAAGCGGGCAGATTCCCCCCGAACCCACGCAGCATCTTCTCGACCACAGGCGTAATATGTACGGGCAGCATCTTCTGGTCCAGCGTGGTCAGAAACCTCCCCAGCTTCGCCATCGCCCCGCCGCGCCTTGGCATCGATCCATGCCCTCCCGACCCCCGCACGGTCGCCCTGATCCTGCAAATCTGCTTCTCCCCCACCTGGATCGGGTAGAACTTCCGCCCCGCGATATACATAGTCTCTCCGCCCGACTCCCCTATCGAATACTTCACCCCCGCGAACAACTCAGGGTGCTCCTCGGCCAGCCACTTCGCCCCGAAATCCCCGCCCTGCTCCTCATCGCTCACCACCGCCAGCAAAATATCCCCGGCAGGCACAAACCCCTCCGCCTTCGCCCGCAACACCGCGCAAATCATATTAGCCACAGCACCCTTCATATCGAGCGCCCCCCGACCCCACAAATACCCGTCAACGATCTCCCCTCCGAACGGGTCGTGCTGCCACGCTTGGTTGGCCGTAGTCACCACATCCACATGCCCATGCATCAACAGCGGCGGAGCCTCCCCCCGCCCCTTCAACCGCGCAATAAGATTCGGCCTCTCAGGCACCCTCCCCTTCACAACAGTCTCGATCCCCACCTCCCGAAACAACCCCTCCACATAAGCCACACATTCAGCCTCGTTCCCAGGCGGATTGGTAGTATCGAACCGCAACAGATTCTGCAACAACTCAACAGGCCGCCTATAAATATCATTCACTACATCGCTCATCGAAATCTCCTATCTAAAAAATACCGGACAGCCGCGTCTCCAATCGAAAAACGCCCGCAACACAAGCAGTGTATAATAGCATATCCAAATACATCCCACCCCACCAAAAGCCAACCACCGACTACCGACTACCGACTACCAACAAATGCACTCCCTCACCCTGGGCTGCGGAGTCTCCGGCCTCTCCACAGCCATCCGCTTCCTCGAATCCAACCCGGCTAACACCGCCGAGATATGGGCGCGCGACCTCCCGCCCGACACCACCTCCAACATCGCCGCCGCCATCTGGTACCCCTATCTCGCCCTCCCCTATGACCGCGTGCTCGCCTGGGGCAAGCGCACCCTCGACCTCTTCTACGACCTCGCCGCCGACCCTTCCACAGGCATCACCGTCCAGGAAGCCGTCGAATATTTCCGCCAGTCCACCGCCCCCGACCCCTGGTGGCGCTCCTCCGTCCGCCAGTTCCGCTACCTCCAACCCGACGAAATCCCCATCGCCTTCGCCAGCGGCTACCGCTTCGAGACCGTCGTCATCGAAACCTCCATCTACCTCCCCTACCTGATCAACCGCTTCCAGTCCCTCGGCGGCACCGTCCACCCACGCGAGATAACCTCCCTGGACCAGGCCACCTCCCACTCCCCCATAGTATTCAACTGCACCGGCCTCGGCTCCCGCACCCTCCTAAACGACCGCCAAATGTTCCCCGTGCGCGGCCAGATAGTCCGCACCACCAAGCCCTCTTCCCCCATCGCCTACCTCGATGACAAAGAAGACAACATGGGCGTCTTCGCCTACATCGTCCCCCGCTCCGACGACTGCATCCTCGGCGGCACCGCCCAAATCCTCGAACGCCTCAATAGCCATTCCCTCGACCCTCAACCCAAAATAGCCGACCGCATCCTCAAACGCTGCGAATTCATGAGCCACGAGGTCCCCCACCTCAAAGTGCTCGAACACAAAGTCGGCCTCCGCCCAGGCCGCTCAACCGTCCGCCTCGAAGCCGAGCATACCCCCTCAGGCTCCCTGGTAGTCCACAACTACGGCCACAGCGGCGCGGGCGTCACCCTCTCCTGGGGCTGCGCCGAAGAAGCGGTCTCCCTCACCCAATCCTAACCAAATACCCTCCGGTACAACTCCACCTGCCGCTCCATCCCCCTCCTGTACCTCTCATGCCGCCCCATATCCGGCTCGAACACCTCCCCAAACTCCGCCTCCACATCCTCCCACCCCCCAATCAAACCCAATTCCCGCAACACCAGCATAGCCGTTCCACGCGAGCTAGCCTGCGCCTCCCCCGAAGCCGTCACCCCCACCCCCAGCACATCCGCCAGCACCTGCACCCACCCCTCCACCCCCAGCAGTGCCCCGCCGCTAGCCACGATCCTCCTCACAGGCGGCAATACCTCCCGCAACAACTCAAACACCAACCCGAACCGGTAAGCCATAGCCTCCTGGCAAGCCCGAACGACCTCAGCCCTGCTGCTAGCCAGCGACACCCCCGCGATCACCGCCCGCGCCTCCCCCCGCCACCCAGGGCTCCTCTCCCCCGCCACAAATGGCAGCACCGTCAGCCCGTGCCCATCAGGCCCCATCCGCGCCACTTCCCTCTCCAACTCAACCCTCTCCCTTTCCCCCACTCCCCACGTCCCATACAGCCAATCAAACAGATTCCCACCCTCCGAAAGCGCCCCACCCACCAGCGCCGTCTCTCGGTCCATCCTGTAGCACCACAATCCCTGCGGTATCTCCCCCACCTCCCCCCTCACCAGCGCCCGCATCGCCCCACTCGTCCCCACCTGCACCGCTACCTCCTCCGGCCCAATGCACCCGCTCCCCAGGTTACTCGTCACCCCATCCCCCGCACAAGGGAACCACGGCCCATCCTTCAGCGCGGGCCACCGCTCCCCAAACTCCCCCCTCAACCCTCTCATCGCCTCCCCCACGTCCACCAGCAACGGCAATCTCCCACAATCCAACCCGACCACCCCCAACATCCCCCCGTCCCAATCCAAAGTATGCCTGTTCAGCAGCCCACCCCACGACGCTACCGACAAACTCTGCCGCGCCTCCCTAAACAACCTCATATAAACAAGATCCCCCACCGACACCCACTTATAAACCCTCCCAAACACCTCCGGCATAGTCCGCTTCAGCCACAACAACCGCGCAGGCAAATAAGAGGTATGTACAGGACACCCCGTCCGCTCCCGCACCTCCTCCTCATCCAGCTTCCCTCTCAGCTCGGTTGCCTCAGCCGAAGCCCGCGTATCCGCCCACGTATAAACAGGCGTCACCACCCCACCATCCCTATCCACCCCCACTACATTCGACACCAACGAGCACATTCCCACCCCCGCTATCCGCCCGCCTACCTCCACCCCAGCCTTCCCCAAAGTCCCATCCACCGCAGAAAGAATAGTCTCAAGCAACTCCTCTCCACCTATCTCCACCCCGCCATCCCCCGTAGTCCGCACCTCGTAAGTGATCTGCGTCTCAAACTCCCCCAACCGCCGGGCACCCCCATCAAACAGGTTAGCCCGCACCGACGACGACCCCACATCAATCGCCAGCACCACCAAACCCTCCCCAGAACCCGCACCCCTACCTACCATCAAACCAACCTCCAATCTATAACCACAATAATCTCCGCGCCCCCTGGGCCTCCGCGGTAACTAACAACTAACAAAATACCTTCGTGCCCTCCGTCCTACTTCGCCTCTTCGTGTACAAAACCAAAAGAACCTCTGTGCCTCTGTGCCTCTGTGCCTCTGTGCCTCTGTGCCTCTGTGGTTCAAATCCACCAGCGCATAGAGTGCGACCACCCAACCCCGCTCTAATCCTCGATCTCAGGATTAGCCCTCATGATATCTTCCGCTATCTCCCAGATCCTGGGAAGAAACGCCTGCACCTCTTCACTACGCTGCGCAAGGTCGGCGAGCGATGTAATGCCAAGATCACTCAGGAGTTGCCGGTAGCCTGGACTGAACCTATCTTGCACCTCGGCGGGCGCATCCTGGTACAACACCTTCTGGCACCTGGAATAAGTCACAGCCATCCAGAATATAGCCTCCCTATGAAACCCGCGCTCGATAAGCTCGCGGCTTCCGTCTATTGCAACAGAGCGGCCAATATCGCTGATATCCGCGGCGAAAACGAGCGGCGTCCTTATCACCCTTTTTGCAGCATCGAATACCTCGGTAAGCGCCTCAAGGTGGTACGCGACACGTTCCGGACCCATCCGGGCGCACCCAAGCAACTCCAGGAGCGTATTATATAAGCCCAGGTGTCCATAATCCTCCAGCAGTTCTCGCACCGCGACGTATCGTTTCCGAACAGTTGGATTCCTCAAGCCGGCCACGAGCAGCATATGCGTTGTCACCCCGGTTCCAAACAGCCATGAGGTAACCTGATCGTGGAAAAGCTCCCATTCGTTCAAGCTCCGTAGATGCCCCAGCACCTTGGCCTTGGCATGTTCGCAACGCTTATGGACCCATTTGCGCTTTGCATACTCCTCGGCGACCACCGCCTGTAGCTCGGCAAGGTGTCCTGTCGGGTCCAACATGATACTCGCTCCCCGAAAGCTCCCCGCCAGGTGCGATACCCCCAGCACCTGCTCAGGCGACCGTATCGCATCACTCCCTATGTAGCTGACTTCAAGCAAAACATCCCTGAAGATCAGCTTCCCCCTTCTGCCAGGTCCGCTCCCACTACCCTCTTGTAAGACGATCATGACATCGACATCAGAAGTAGCAGGCATTACGGCATCATCAGCAAGCCAGTTTATCGAACCGTGGTAGAAAGCACCCTGAAAGCCCGTCACATTCGCGACCTCTTCAATCACCCATTGCCGGGCCACGTCCTTAGCATATCTAACCAACATAGTTACTCTACCTACCTATCGTCCTTCTCCCACCAACTCCTCCTAGCCACTTGCCACCCTCCCGAAAACACATTGTTCGGTATCAAGAAGATATCGTTAGCAAGCGCCAGCATAGCCTCCCCACCGTAAGCAACCCATATACCCGTATCGCCTCAGTAGTCCCGCGCAAACCCATCTATCTTGCCCTCACCAACCCCACACCACGCGCTCTCATCCACGCATCGCTCACCTCAACAGGAACTCCCACAGCGAAGCCACGAGAAACAGCGGCACCACCAGCAAATAGATCCTTCCTATGTCCCTGATCGCCTCCTTCGAGAACCCAAGCCACTTCTCCCCTTCATACTCCGCCCTCGCCCGCCACGCCGACATACCAACGTTCACCCCCGCCCCTCCCGCCAGCGAATACGGGATCAACTGCAACACCAGTGTGCTCAAATAATAAGCCGCCTCACCTGGGTCCGAAAGCCTGCTCGTGTGTGCCTCGTCCGTATTCACCGACACAACACCCCCAATCCAGCCCCTGAAAGCCACCAGCGGATAAGCAAACACAACCCCCAGCCCCGTCGCAGTGCTCGGCACAGCCCCCAGCAACAGATTCTCCCCAAAATCGAACAGCGCCGCCCTCAACCTATCGCCCTTCTGCAAAGCAATCGCCGATGCATCCGACGCCTCCGCCTGCGCTACCAGACTATCAGCATAGCTCAGCGCAAACTCGTTCCCGGTATGCACCAGCACCACCCCTACCGCCACCGACACCGCATACACAACAGCCACGCTCAAAATCGCCGACCGCGCCCTCCCTACCGCCCGCCACGCCAGGTAGAACATATTCCCCACCTTCATCTCGCCGCCCTCCACACCACCCACGCCAACCCTCCACTCACAAACCAGGCATCCGATAAACAAACCCCGGCCCACCCTTATAAATTCCGCCGTCCACGTTCACACACAGTCCTCCCGCGTACACCAGCGGCCCCGTGATATTCTCATATTTCTGCCCCGTCACCTTCCCGATCGGTGTATGCCCGTGCACAATCTGGTGCCCGCCGTATTGCGCCAGGAATTGCAGCGCGTTCTCTCGCCCGTCCGCATTCCAATCCGCGAACGCATCCCTCCCATTGAAACCCTCCAACATCCGGTCCCACTCCTCAGGATTGCGCCGCCGCAGCAGCGCCCTGAACGCCTTATTCACCTCCGGCGCGCTCATCCCGTACTCGTAATACAACATCGCGTCGGCATGAATAAACCGTCTCTCATCCACCAGCAACATCGCGGGTAGCGCGCATATCCAATCTATATGCCGCTTCTCCAATCTCTCCAGGTCTGCAACCTGCCCACCATTGCTTAGCCAATCCGAATAAAAATCTCCGCTCCAGTTCGCGAACGAGTAATATTGCCTCCCGAAGAAAGAAGCCCCCAGGATACACATCTCATGGTTTCCAAACAGACAAAGCACTTCCCCACCGGCCTCGATACCCTCCCTCTCCAACCTCATGATCAACTCCACCACACTTATCCCATCTGGCCCCCTATCAAACAGGTCCCCGATAAACACCAGCGAAGAGTTATCTCCTGCCCATCGCAACTGCGGATTCAACAACCCCTCCTCGCGCAACAATTCAACCACCCTATCATAGTGCCCATGCACATCTCCCATAACAAACACCGGTGGCCTCATCATATCGTCCCTTTCCAACAACCCTGCTATGCTAAAACTCAAGCTACTATACGCCAAACCCCAGGTACGCTCAACCCGTATCCCACGCTCCACACAAATAACCATACCAATGGCTACTTGCAAACACAGAACAAGTGTGCTAAGATCCAATACAAGAAGTACTTTCAACCTCCCTGCCGCGCAGCATGGAGGACATAGAGACAAGACTGGTGTCCCTGTGTTACTTGCGTTTTGCACCTTACCAGAGGCACAAACCAAGAGAATGGTCAGCCAAGAGTCGATGGCTCTCTCAACACCATCCCACCGCTCCGGTCTCCCACCTCCGGCCCCTAACGGGACCAACACGGAGCAGTAATCCAGTGTGCATTCGTGTCACACCCTCTAAAGGCAAGAGGAACCCTGCGCCACAAGTACCAGTTGCGCCACAGGGACACCATCCCAAAAGCCAACCCAACCGTGCCCAACTAACGATGACCCACAAGCAAACGAACCAGGAAACGCCCTGCCATCCTGAGCGAAGGATCTCGCTCTAAAAGATCGCACTTTGGCAACCAACCAACCCACAGAGTGCCCACACCAAGCAAGGTCCCCCCACAACGCAAAAGTCAAGATGAGTTTCCAGCAAGGCCATCCTTAGCGAAGCACAATAACCAACAACCAGACAGAAAAGGAAGAGGGTGCATAAGGGCCCAAAACCCCTATGCACCCTCTTCCCCATACCCACCAATCGACACTCCGCACTCCGCACTCCGCACTCCCCACTCCCCACTCCCCACTACAAAAACCTTCGTGCCCTTCGCCAACTCTTCGTCCCTTCGTGTACAAAAACCCCAACTAAGCAGTACGCAGTACGAAATACGCAGTACGAAATACGCAGTACGAAATACGCAGTACGAAATACGCAGTACGAAATACGCAGTACGAAATACGCAGTACGAAATACGCAGTACGAAATACCAAACCCCCCTTCGGACAAATGCACAAAACCACCCACCAAACTTCTACATCCCGCACATAGACAAACGTTTTCCACAGTGATATACTGCCCACAGTAGGTGAGCATAATACTCGCCTACATTATTTTTGTGGAAATGTCCGAAAGGAGATACCTACAATGGTCCAGGAACTCTTAAGACCAAACCCCGCCTCCACTCGCCGTTGGACCCCCGAGTTTGCGGGCAACAAACCGGGCGAAGTATCCAAGCTCATCTCCGAAGCCGAGAAAGAAAAGGTCCGCTTCGTCAACCTCCAGTTCGCCGATCTCATGGGCATCGTCAAGTCCGTCGCCATTCCCCTCCACCAGTTCGAGGACGCCTGCATCAATGGCAAGTGGTTCGACGGCTCCTCCATCGAGGGCTTCGCCCGTATCGCCGAATCCGATATGTTCCTCGTCCCCGACCTCTCCACCTGGGCCATCATGCCCTGGGAGCGCGCCGACAAGTCCACAGCCCGCGCCATCTGCTGGGTCTACAATCCCAACGGCGACCTCTTCGAAGGCGACCCCCGCATGGTCCTCGCTCGCGCCATGGACTACGCCGCCAACCTCGGCTACAAGTTCAACACCGGCCCTGAGCTTGAGTTCTTCCTCTTCAAAGATAGATTGGGCGACATCTCCTCCGCCACCCATGATGTCGGCGGCTACTTCGACCTGACAGGCGACATGGGAGCCGATGTGCGCAAAGACATGGTCAACGCCCTCGAAGGCATGGGCATCAAAGTCGAGACCTCCCACCACGAAGTCGCTCGCGGCCAGCACGAGATCGACTTCGAGTATGACAACGCCCTCTCCACCGCCGACAACGCCGTTACTCTCAAATACACCCTCAAAGCCATCGCCGCCGAGCATGGCCTCCACTGCACATTCATGCCCAAGCCTATCTTCGGCATCAATGGCTCCGGCATGCACACCCACCAGTCCTTCTCCGACATCGAAGGTGAGCGCGGCAACCTCTTCGCCAACGAGGACGATCCACAGTACGGCATCTCCACCCTCGCCCGCAAATACATCGCCGGGCAGCTCAAGCACGCTCGGGGCATGTGCGCCATCCTCGCTCCCCTAGTAAACTCCTACAAGCGACTTGTCCCAGGCTACGAAGCTCCCGTCTACATCTCCTGGGCGCGTGTCAACCGCTCCGCCCTCATCCGCGTTCCCAAGAACCGCCCAGGCAAGACCGCCGCCGCCCGCATCGAGCTTCGCTGCCCCGATCCCTCCTGCAACCCCTACCTCGCCTTCGCCGTCATGGTCCGCGCAGGCCTCGATGGCATCGAGAACGACATCGAAGTCCCCGATCCCGTCGAGGAAAACCTCTACCACTTCGATGAGAGCGAGCGCCTCCGCCGCAACATCAAGACCCTCCCTGGCTCCCTCTACGAAGCCCTCCAGGAGATGCAGAAAGACGACCTCGTTCGCGAGACCCTAGGCGACCATATCACCGACCGCCTCCTCGAAGCCAAGACCGAAGAGTGGAACGAGTTCCGAATGCGCGTAACCCAATGGGAGCTAGACCGCTACCTCGATATGTACTAGACCACCTAAGCACAACACCAATCTGCCAACATAAAACATCCAGAATTTCAAATACAGGCATGTGTGCAATCTGTTTCTAAAAAGGCAAAAATGGCGGCCTTGCCGCCATTTTTGCCTTTTTAGAAAGCCCCTCCCCCAAAATTGGGAGAGAGGTTGGGGCGGGGTCTTGTCACATCCTGATGTTCTCCCAAGCACGATTTCAAAATTCGGTCCGGCTCAGGTACGATACCACCAACACACTTTGCTGTATAATGGCATTGCCACGCTACAGGCTGCGAACCGGAGCGCAACACTATGTCCGCATTGGCGCACACCCTACATACACCTGAAGAGTACCTGACCCTGGAGCGCCAGGCCGAATACAAGAGCGAGTATATCGATGGTGAGATAGTCGCCATGACCGGCGCAAGCCGAGCCCACAACCTTATCACGGTCAATCTAGCAAGCAGCCTACATGAGCAATTCAAAGGGCGTCCTTGCGAAGCGTACACAAGCGATATGCGCGTGCGGGTGAACCCCCGCACCTATGCTTATCCAGACGTTATAGCAGTCTGTGGCGAACCTGAGTTCGAGGATGAGGAACTAGACACTCTTGCCAATCCGACGGTTCTAATGGAAGTGCTATCGCCTTCCACAGAAGCTTACGACAGAGGCAAGAAATCGGCTCGTTTCCGCAAAATACCATCGCTCCAGGAATACCTCCTCATCGCGCAGGACAGGCCATTCATAGAGCATTACACGCGACGCAACCAGGAGTGGATCATTTCCGACGTGGCGGGATTGGATGCCACGCTGGAGCTATCTTCGGTCGATTGCACACTCGCCTTGCACGAAATCTACAGTAAGGTGAAGTTCTCAGATGAACAATCGGAACTGAACCAGTAAAGAAGTACATAGCAAACAGGAGGCACACCTAATGTCATTGGACACAGCCGAGGCCACCCGGAACCCACAGGCTGCGCGCACCGGCACAATCATCGCCATAGCCTACAGCCCTGAATTGATCAACGGCGTAGGCAAAGACCTGCATGACAGCGCCGAAATCACCAGGTGGGGCATTCCAGGCGACCGCCATTACGGCGAGACCCGTTACTCCACCAGCATGAAGATGACGGTTCCCAATTTACGACCCATCACCGTCCTCGCTGTAGAAGCCACCAACGCGGCCTGCGAAGCTATCGGCATCCCCACCGGCACCGTTCCAGCTGGCGGTATGGGCGAAAACATCCTCACCGAAGGTCTCGGCGACCTTGGGGAGCTTACCGAAGGGGATCAGGTGCATATCCTCGACGAAGAAGGCGGGCCGAAAGTAGTCCTCCGCATCGAAGGCCAGAACGACCCATGCTCCAGTCTCCAGGTCTACCATCGCCTCATGACCAAGCACATGATGCACCGCCGAGGTCTCCTATGTACAGTCCTCAAAGAAGGAAAGGCGCAGGTAGGCGACCGGATTACCACAGTAAGAGCCTAGCGCTCTCACATTCGGATTCCGCTCCAATAACATAGGAGGCATCCCATACTCAGGGATGCCTCCTAACGGTTCTCGGCAGACTTTAGTGATGAACTATCAATGTCTCATCTCTGTCCAGTATGTCGCTCCCCTCGCCCGGCATAGGCATCTTCGTGAAGGGTGCGAAGTGGCACGCCACATAATGCTCGGACCTACCGGGAGGCGCAACGTTCCGCCACGCCGGTATCTGCTGTTTGCAGATATCCTGGGCCAACCAGCATCGTGTATGGAACCTGCAACCGGTAGGTGGATTCAACGGCGATGGCACATCGCCCTTCAAGATAATACGCTCACGTCTAATCTTCGGATCGGGGATAGGAATAGCCGATAACAACGCATGCGTATAGGGGTGCTGCGGGTTTTCGAACAGATCTTGCCTATCAGCAAGTTCGGCCATCTTGCCCAGGTACATCACGCCCACTCTGTCCGATATGTGCTCAACTACGCTCAGGTTATGCGCGATAAACAGGTATGTCAGCCCAAACTCTTTCTGCAAGTCCTTCAAAATGTTCAGCACCTGCGACTGGATAGACACGTCAAGTGCGGATACCGGCTCATCACACACTATGAACTTAGGGCGCAAAGCCAGCGCACGAGCAATACCGATACGCTGCCTTTGCCCACCGGAGAACTCATGTGGATACCTCTTCGCGTGTTCCGGTAGCAAACCAACCCTCGCCAGCACATCGTACACACGCTGCTGCCGCTCATTCTTTCCTACACCGTGTATCAGCAGGCCCTCGGCGATACTCTCACCGATAGGCACACGCGGGTCCAGTGAGGAGAACGGGTCCTGGAATATGATCTGGATGTCGCGCCTGGTCCTTTTCAGTTGGTCTGCTTTCAGGTCGAACAGGTTCTTCCCTTCGAAGCGCACCTGCCCACCTGTCGCAGGCACCAGGCGCAGGATGGTGCGGCCAACAGTTGTCTTGCCGCAACCCGACTCGCCCACCAGCCCTAGCGTCTCGCCCCGGCGGATGGAGAAGGTCACGTCATCCACAGCCTTCACCCAGGCCACCGTGCGTTGCAAGAGGCCGCCGCGCACAGGGAAGTATTTCACAAGCCGGTCAACTTCCAGCAGGGTATCGAGTTTGCCTTTATCCTTCCGAGCACCATCACCACTAATGGCGGAAGTTGTGCCAGAAGACCCTCCGGCACCACCCTGCACCATCGTCGGCGCACCGTCGGGAGTAGGGGTGGGGCTGGTAGAGGCCGAATCCATCATAGGAGTATCCGTATCCATAGACCTCGTACTCTGCTGATCACTCATAAGCTATCCCCTCTTTCGGATTTTGGACTTTAGATTTCGGGTTGCGGATTTACTACTGGGTTCAATGCAGGTGCCCTCAGGGCGACTGCAATCAAAAATCCGAATTTACCTTGCTGCTGCGGCCTGGCTGGCGGCTTCCTTCGTCACCTGCCCGCCTGTCACCATCACTTCCTCATCATAGAGCCAGCACCTGGCTGTGCGTGTCTGTGATAGTTGGATCAACGTCGGCTCGTCCACCCGGCAGATATCCATCACATATGGACAGCGCCCGGCGAACCGGCACCCAGGAGGCAGGTTCCTTAGCGAAGGTACCGAGCCTGGGATAACCGCCAACTTATCACGCACCTCGCCCAGCACAGGGATCGAAGCAAGCAACCCCTGCGTGTATGGGTGCTTGGGGTCGGCGAACAACTCGTCTACCGGCGCTTCTTCCACGATCTTACCAGCATACATGACCGACACCTTGTCGGCCATTTCGGCTACGATTCCCAGGTCGTGGGTAATAAGGATGATGCCAGTGTGGTAGCGGTCTCGCAGGTCCCGCATCAGTTCCAGTATCTGCGCCTGGATCGTCACATCGAGGGCCGTGGTAGGCTCGTCCGCGATCAGCAATTCCGGCTCGCAAGAGAGGGCCATAGCGATCATCACACGCTGGCACATGCCGCCGGACATCTCATGGGGGTAGCTCTCGATACGGGTCTTTGCCGATGGAATACCCACCATTGTAAGCAGCTCGATAGCGCGCTGCCGAGCCTGCTGCTTGGTATATCCTCGGTGCAGCATGAGAGCTTCGGAAATCTGGTCACCAACTCGGAATACCGGGTTCAAGCACGAGGTTGGCTGCTGGAATATCATTGCGATCCGGTTACCCCGGATGTGGCGCATCTCTTCTTCGCTAAGCCCCAATACATCGAGGCCGCGCAGCCTTACCTCACCCTCAAGGGTCTCTCCTGGAGGAGCGATCAGGCGCATGACGCTCATTGAGGTGACGCTTTTGCCACACCCGGACTCGCCTACGATACCGAGGGTCTCGCCCCTGTTCAGGTTGAAGCTGACCCCATCGACAGCCTTGACAGTGCCGTCTTCGGTGAAGAAGTAGGTCTTCAAGCCCTCCACGCGCAAAAGCTCGTTGGGATTATTCATGTTCTCAGGGTAGTCGCGATCGAGCTTTTTATCTCCCCTGCCGGTGCCACGGCTACGAGCCGCAGGAGGGCCCTGGGTGCCGGACCTGGACCCGTTATCACTTTGGGTATTCAGGGTGTTGCTCCTTTCTATATGACAATTCTCGCACTTGCAGGTAATAAGTGCAACTATTAGCCGATGATGGGAGAGAACGTAGTGGACGTATTGCGTATTGCGTATTGCGTATTGCGTATTGCGTATTGCGTATTGCGTATTGCGTATTGCGTATTGCGTATTGCGTATTGCGTATTGCGTATTGCGTATTGCGTATTGCGTATTGCGTATTGCGTATTGCAGGGGCAAGTTAGCCTGTTATTTCTGCCAAAGAGGATGGTTTCTCCATATCCTGTCAAGCCGGAGCGGACATATTGAGTGCCGCACCACACCGGGGAGCCGCGAAGAGATAAACACGATAGCAACACTCCATAACGTTATCGTAAGAGTGTGCCTGAATAGTACGCCAATATTAGCAGAAAGAGTTTGTGCTGTCAACGGGCAGGGGAAAGGGCAGGCTGTTGCTCAAGACTTCACGATTCCAGCTTTCCAGGTTACGATCCTGCAAAGGGTTACGCCACCGGACGGTGTAACCCTATTTTAACTTTATTACACATTATATACTTATGCGGTTCATTTTGTTGGCCCGTGACCCTATCTTCCTCATGTGCAGCCGGACCTGACCTTTGTGCCTGCCGTGATATAATCTCGTTGATAAGGAATGAGTGACAAGTGTCGAGCGAATAGTGCGTATTTCGTATTGCTTATTCTGGCTTGCTTCGTCTTTCGTCACTGTATATGCAACACCAACCCAAAATCGCAGTAATCACCACCGGCGGTACCATCTCAATGCGCTATGACCCCGCGTTGGGAGGTGCTGTGCCTGCTATCAGTGGCGACGAGCTATTACATATGGTCCCTGGCCTGAGCGAGGTCGCCCAGGTCGAGCTGATTGAGTTTTCTAATGTTCCTTCATGCCATCTCACCCCCTCCATCATGTTCGACCTGTGCCATCTTATCCAGCGAACTATTGACCGCTCGGATATACAGGGCGTAGTGGTTACCCACGGCACTGATGCCCTTGAAGAGACAGCCTACATGTCCGACCTGTGGATTTCATCGGACAAGCCTGTGGTATTCACTGCGGCCATGCGCAACAACTCCGAGATCGGGTGCGACGGCCCGCGCAATATTCTCGCCGCAGTGCGCGTGGCCGCCTGCCAAGATGCGAACGGCGGAGGCACTCTGGTTGTGTTCAACGGGCAAATCCTCGCGGCGCGCGATACGATCAAGATGCACACATCCAACATGGATGCGTTTCGCTCGCCTATGCTCGGCCCCGTCGGCAACGTGGATGACGACCGCGTGGTGTTGTTCCGCCTCTCGCTCGTCCGCCAGAACATCCGCCCCGATAAGATCGTCACCGCCGTGGACCTTGTACGTGTTTACGGCGGCATGGACAGCGAGTTGATCTTCTGGAGCCTGGAGCGCGGCAACCGGGGATTGGTTGTAGAAGCAATGGGCCAGGGCAACGTACCGCCCACCATCGTACCGGGGCTGCGTGCCTGGATCGATTCAGGAAGGCCGGTGGTGCTTGTATCGCGCTGTCCCGAAGGCCGCGCTCTCGATACCTATGCCTACGATGGCGGCGGCAAACAGCTTCACAACATGGGCGTAATTTTCGGCGAAGACTTAACCGGACAGAAAGCGCGTATTAAATTAATGCTCACACTTGGCCTTACATCCAATCTGGAGGAATTACGGGCTCTATTCGAGTATCTCTTGTAACGCGGATTTGTCGCCTATTGTAGGACTTTGGTTGCACCTCGCCAATGTGGTATGATCAGGTCGGTTTGTGTCTACGAGGCCAGGCGAAGCAGATATAGTTTCAAGACCACCTGTCGAGCAACACCCTGCACACAATAGCCACAGCGGGCAGAATTGTCATATTCATATTTGAGTAAGGAGGATCGAGACATGTTGCGCAAAAACAAATCATACAGCTGGCGTGGCCTGCTAATCATCGCATCACTGGCGCTTGCTATCGGTATATCAACCGGTATTGCTCTTGCGGCCTTACCTGCATCACAGAACCCGGAAGGTGGTACGGCAGCCGCCGGACCGGGCATGGCCGACGTTGTGCCGTCGGACGTTCGGTCCGGCGAAGCCCAAATTCTCGGCAAACACGACGAGGCCGACACGCTGACCGTGCTGTTCATGCTCCCTTTCAAGGACCAGGCGGGCCTGGAAGCGTTCGTGGCCGATGTATCAAATCCAAACAGCTCTAATTACGGACATTATCTTACTCTTGACGAAGAGAACGCACGCTATAATCCTGATCCCGCACGCGAACAGCGAGTCTCTGCGTGGCTAAGCGGAGAAGGTGTTTCCAATTTAGAATTGGTGCCGAACCACCTCTATGTATATGCTCGCGCAAGCGTAAGTACCCTCAGCAACCTCCTCAACATACAAATCAACGATTACAGGGTGGGAGACAACACCTTCTACGCACCCGACCGCGTGCCAACTCTCCCGGCCGGTGTCAGCGCCGACGTCAATTGGATCGCAGGTCTATCCAACCAGGACAAACTCCATACCGACCACTCTATGATAAACGGAGGTGGTGCAAAGGGCGAGGGCACCTCGTCAGCGCCCGATAGCGCGCCCCCTTACACACCCCAGGATATAGCCTATGCCTACGATGTCAACCCGCTATTGAACTCAGGCGCTAACGGCGCAGGCACCAACATCGCAATTACCCTCTGGACCCTGCCGCCAAGCGACAGCACCCTCAATACCTGGTCATCGCTCACCGGCTCGCCTGTGGCTACACGTGCCAACGGCCGCCTTGCCATCATTCTGACTGACAATGTACCAAGCAGCGACACCGACGATGGCGAGGCCGCACTCGACATAGAATCGTCCAGCGGGCTTGCAACCGGCGCGGTCATACGATACTATGAGGCCACCCAGCCTTCGTATGCCGATATGGCTAATGCGCTCAACCGGGCTGGCACCGATGCGGCCAACAACCGGTTCATCACCAACTCATGGGGTGGACCCGAGTCGCCATCGGGCTTCAATGCCACTAATGGCGTCCTGCAAGCAAATACCGCAACAGGCCACGACTATCTATTCTCCAGCGGAGATAACGGATCGTGGTCCAACGGCTCCGACCCATATCCCGACTATCCTGCGTCCAGCGCCTATGTAACAGCCATTGGCGGCACGCGCTTCGCAGCCAACATCAATCAGAATTACCCCGGCGAGCGCACCTGGGACTACGACCCGACAGGCAACGGCGGCTATCCTGAGGGCAGCGGCGGGGGCTATGCTCTCTACAGCAACCGGCCAGCCTGGCAGGTCGCTCCAGGTTTCCCTCCAGGCCAGACCAAGCGCGGGTATCCCGACATAGCGGCTGATGCCGATCCGGTGACTGGCCTGCGCATTTGCACCGACTACTATGGCTGCACGCAGTTTGGAGGCACCAGCCTTTCCTCGCCTTTGTGGGCTGCCATGCTCGATATGACAGACCAGTATATTGTAGCGCGGGGCAGGCCACACCTGGGCTTCGTCAACCCGGTGGTGTATCTACTGGCGCAAGCGCCTCAAGCCTACGCTCCCTACCACGATATCACTGTTGGCACCAACGGGGCGTACAATGCAGGCGCGGGCTGGGATGCTATAACGGGTGTCGGTTCGCCCGATCTTTATAACTTTGCCCGCGACCTGGCTCCAGCTGCGGCAGCTACACCCACGCCTGAGCCGCCACCTTGCCCTGGCAGCCAGTTCACCGATGTGTGTCCAGGCTCAACTTTCTATACATCCATCACAAACCTTGTCAATGCGAACGTTGTGAACGGCTATACTGCATCGCCCCCCTGCCCGAACAGCAATTGGATACCCTGCTTCCTGCCGGGCAACACGGCCACACGCGGCCAGATCTCTAAGATCGTTGTGCTGGGAGCAAACTTAACTATCAACACAAGCGGTGGGCCTCACTTCACCGACGTGGCGAGTAACTCGACGTTCTACCAGTACATCGAAACAATGTACAACGCCGGGATCATCAGCGGCTACACAAGCGGCTGCTCAACAGGCAACCCATGCTTCAGGCCCGGTAACCCCGTGACCAGGGGGCAGCTTACGAAGATGGCAAGCCTCGGCTTCGGCTTCAACGAGGCTGTGAGCGGGCAATCGTTTGCGGATATCCAATCCGGCTCCACCTACTACACATATGTGGAACGGCTCAAAGCGAGGGGTATCATAGGAGGTTACCCATGTGGCGGCATAGGTGAGCCATGCCTACCCGGCAACAAGCCATATTTCCGCCCCAACAGCAATGTGACGCGAGGGCAACTATCCAAGATAGTCGATCTCTGCCGACAGCAGTAACCAATAGCACCTGGATGAACGGAAGGGGCATGTCCGGGACATGCCCCTTCTGCTTGCCTGTATTCCTTTCCGGGCAGGCTCGATCTGTGCGCGGGTTCTATTTGATTGTGAAGCTAGCCACGCCTACGCTGCCGCTCGATTGCCCTTGCGCCACCAGTGAATAGGTGCCAGCCGGTAGCCCATCGGTGTGCAAAGAGTAGGTGAACTTGCCGTCAACGCCGGTCTGTGCAAGCCTGTCCAGCCCTACCACACTGCCCTGCAAATGGCTGTCATCTTGCCCTAGCGAACTATCAGGAATAGCAACGCCATCGGGGACATTGATCCAGAAGCTGATTTCTTCGTTAGTGCCATAGGAAGTGCCAACGACCGTAAACGTAGTACCAGCATCGACCGGCCCGCCGGCTCCCAATATATCCAACCGCTCGTTATCTTCGGTACCTGAGATCGGCATTCGCCCCGCTTCCATGTACAGCACAGTGGAAGTGCTGCCCTGCCCCTTTCCGATGTGGTCGTCCCAACTGACGTGCGCGCGGCAAGCAAAGCTCAACGTTTCA
This sequence comes from uncultured Chloroflexia bacterium, assembly GCA_963797095.1. Classification (GTDB taxonomy): domain Bacteria; phylum Chloroflexota; class Chloroflexia; order QHBQ01; family JADMIH01; genus JADMIH01. Next base: position 531,371 of record CAWCNY010000005.1, read on the forward strand.
GGTGCGGTAGGCAGGAGGTGAGCGCTGATCTTCATTGTAGTTGTAGTTTGAGCACCCACTTTCCCAAGCGCGAGAATGATACTTTCCGAAGTGAGAGACTGCACGCTGACGCCATCCCGGCTGCTCGTAAAACCATCCACTACCACATTCGGATCGAGTGGAAGTGTTACCACAGTATTTGTGGCATCCTCGCTGCCGGCATCCTGCACAGCTATGGTATAGGTGAAGGATGAACCGGGAGCTAGCTGTTCGCCGGCGCTATAGGTCAGGCTGATCGTGAGCAGGTGGGATTCGGGCCGGTGAGGCTGGGGCGCTGGACGACGGAACTGTTCATATTGCGGACTCAGCGAGGAGTCAGGGTTTGTAATAGCTTGCGCGGTCAGAGTTTGTGCGGATGCGCTTCCCGCGCCAACTAGAGCGCCTGCCAGTAAAAGGGAGAAAGCGATGCCGGTAATCCATCGGACGTAAGCTCTGGCGAACATCAATATATCTCCTTATGTCTCCTTCGATAGAAACAACAAATCGGCTTTTCAGCCATCACTTCTCGTGATGCGGAGCTCTCAAGCATAGTGTACGACCGCCAGATTAAACCGAGATGGCAAAATTATTAGGAATTGATGAGAATCGCTGGGGTTCTAGGCCGTTCCTCGTTCTGGTTCACGAGCGGAGGACTAGAGCACAAGACTGTCTCCCACAAACAGTCCTCCTTCGTCTGGCTTAGAGGGTACGCCCATCACTCTCCCTTTAGCAAAGTAAGGGAAATCAGGCCATTGAGCGGGGTCGCCTGCTGCCTTGCCAGGCACAGGCAACAGCCGCGCCGTCAGGGGCTTATCGAGTTTTACCGCCAGCGTTGCCATATCTAGAATAACTCGTTCCAACTGCTTCAGGGACATATCACCCGCCAGGGGGATCGTATCAAGCCCAAGCCCGCACACCGCCGACATCAATAGCAGGGTATCGAGCGTCACCAGGCCCTCGCCTGCACGGTCGGCCAGCGTCTGATCCTCCAGCGCGGGCAGCATCAGACCTGAGTACCCGATAGTAGGCACCAGAGCACGAGCGTCCTTGAGCACAGATGTGACGAAGGCGGCAGCCGCCACAGTGCCAGGCCCACCCAATGGCCCACCTGCCACCAGTTCTAACGCCCGCCCTATACTTCGATCTGCCGAAGGGTATGGAGCCATCGAAATATCCAGCCCGGTGAACGTGTATCCGGCGTCGGCTCCAAAGGCCGCACAGGTCTCGGCCACCCGCCCGCCTTCATCGGCCAGCAGGGCCAGCAGGTTCCCACGCGCTTCCTCGTGTGAGCGCGCCCCCTCGAACGCCCGCACTGCCAGGTCGGCGGCCTCCAACGCGATACCGAACTCCGGCCCGCTGCTATTCCTCTCATCCTCGATGTAATAGGAGGCAGGGAAGAATGGCACATGGGGCGGGCAATTGCATGCAGCCGCGAAGCGCAGATTCCCGAATCCGTCCGGCGTGCCATCGGCCAGCGCCCTGATCGCCCGTGCCGCCGCTCTCACCGCTTCCAGGCTGATTACGCCCGAACCATCACGCCGACCGCCCACCTGTATGCTTCCGAACAGGTTCTCTACTGCCAACAACAGGCCGGGCAGCGCATCCATCAGTGCTGTAACAACCCCGTCGTCTACATCTGAAACCGACTGGATCGTGCCAAGCGAGCAGTAGTCGAGACCAGACTCTGCACATAGCTTGCCAACCTCGGCCACCGCAGCTTGCACACCATCTCCAGGTGTCAGCCAGCGCTCAACCGGCTGCGTCGAAAGGCGGGTGGTTTGCACAGTGAAGCCAGCCGCCTCCAACGCGGCCTTACCTGTCCCGGCAAACGCGCCAAGACGCTCGATCAGCGCACGGCGCTCCTCGGCGTCTACAGGCAAGGCCGCTCCAACCGTCAACGACCGGATATTCATGACAGCATACTTACCCTCTCAGAGTCAGAAGAACACGAAGAAAACATCTTCGTGCTCTTCCCAACCCATGACATTACGCTTGATTCCAGAGTGTCATGCAACTATGGCTCAACCGGATACCCGGCGTTCTTCCATACATCGTAGCTGTACGGCCCCTGCAATACTTTTATGTTGGTGTAGCCTACACCCTTGAGCGAATACGCCACACTGGCGCTCTCTTCGTCGTGTGGTCATTGGCAGTACAGGATCACATTGCCTGTCTTGGGAATTTCGCTCAACCTGCTCTGGACATCAGGCTGTGGGATATTGACTGCCCCGGTGATATGACCCTGGTTATAAAACTGGGCATCGCGCACGTCGATTATTTTGACGTTGTTAGCATCGTACAGGGCCTTGGCATCTGTGATCGTTATGCGCGGCAACACACTAGGGGAAGTCATAGTTGCAAATGCTATTGCTGTCTGGGTCATGTCTGGCAGAGCGGTTGGCCCGTTTGAGGTCGATGGTGAGGGCTGCCCACCCTTGTTCTGGCTAACCAGTATAACCACAAGCACCACCAATGCCAGCCCGCTTACCACAAGCAGCGATATGCCAAAGGCGTCCAACCGCCGCCTTGGTGGCCCGCCCGGCGCGTACCGTGGGTCGATAGGTCTGCTTGGCCCGCGCACCTTGGTGGCAGGCTTACCGCGTCGTGCATTCTTACCTGGTCTGTAACTCATACGCTCCTTCTCTAGCAAAGTGAATAGATTCCGACGAAAAATATAACATAGGCAGGCATGGGGGCACAAGTTCACTTGGCCCAATAGCTGTATGGCGCATCCCGGTGGCAGCCGCCGGGTTGAATGAAGGCATCGAGGTTGAGCAACTATATCTGAATCTGACAAATATGATCGCAAATCTTGACACTACAGGCGCTCATGATGTAAACTGAGCGCGACAGCCCAATAGAAATCGAGAGTGGTAGCGAGAGAACTGGCTCGTTGACCTACCCGGCAACCGATCAAAGACGCGGTGCCAAACCCAGCCCCCATGGGGAAGGATTCGGCCTTTCGGCAAACGCGACGCCTCTCCTTGTAGAGGCTTTTTTGTTGTAAGAATGAACAAAGAACAATAAGTGACAGGTGACAAGTGACTAGTGACGAGTATCAGGAATATGCAGTAGGCAGTGGTCAAGTAGCGCTCGTCACTTGTCAAATCATCAGGCTTACGAGAAGAATATGACAGAGACCCAACTACACCCATTCCTGGCCCGCCTCAAGGAGCCGGATCCTATCATATGCGATGGCGCGATGGGCACCATGCTCTACTCTATGGGTGTGCCTGCCAATAGCTGCTTCGACGAGTGCAACATCACGCAACCCGACATCGTCAGGCGCGTGCACGAGGCTTACATCAAGGCGGGAGCCGAGATTATAGAGACCAACACTTATGGGGCAAACCGCTTCAAGCTGGCATCGTTCGACCTTGCCGATAAAGTCAAACGGATCAACATGCGTGGGGCGCGACTCGCCCGCGAAGTACGAGAGGTAAGCGGCCAGCCTGTAATAGTAGCCGGGGCTGTCGGTCCGCTCGGCAAGACGATCCAGCCGGTCGGCCTCATTCCAGCCCTGGAAGCCCGAGATTTCTTCCGCGAGCAGGTAGAAGCTCTATTGGAAGGCGGGGTCGACCTGATTATCCTGGAGACCTTCCGGGACCTTGAGGAGATGCGCCAGGCCCTGATCGCCGTCCGCGACGTCTGCGACCTCCCTGTCGTTGCCCAGATGACTTTTGAGGAAGATGGCCGAACCCAGCTAGGAAGCACTCCCCAGGAGATCGTTAGCGCCCTCCAGCAATTGGGAGCCGATGTGATCGGCGCGAACTGCTCCACAGGCCCCCAACGCATGTCGCGCGTTATCGCTGATATGGTATCTCATGCTACGATCCCTGTGTCGGCCCAGCCCAACGCCGGGTGGCCCGAAACGGTCAACAACCGCGTAGTGTACGTCTCTACACCTGAGTACATGGCTAACTTCGCCCGCCGCATGTTCGATGGCGGCGCGAAGATCCTCGGCGGCTGCTGCGGCACAACTCCCGCCCACATCAAGGCCCTTACTGATGCCCTTCGGGCGACGAAGGACGAAGGACAAACGACGGACGAAGGAAGAGCAACAAAGACAGATACGGCAGCGCCGTACGTCCTCCGTCCATCAGCCATCACCACCGGCGCACTTCGTCCCACCGAGGCCGAGCCGCCGATGCTCCGCGAGGCCGCACCACTCGAAGTAAGTGAGGAGCACACTTCTACCCACAACCAGCCCGGTTCGTTCGGGTGGAGGCTAGGCAAAGAATTCATTGTTAGCGTCGAACTTGCCCCGCCGCGAGGCATCAACCCTACCAAGGTACTGGCGGGTGCCGAGATGCTTTTGCGCAAGGGCGTGGATGCCGTCAATGTCACCGACAGCGCCCTGGGCCGCGCCTCCATGAGCGCCCTCGCGGTTTGCTATCAGGTGCTTGGACGCACCGGCATGACCGTCATCCCCCACTTCACCACCCGCGACCGCACACTAATGGGCATCCAATCCGAGTTACTAGGCGCCCATTCTATGGGCTTGCGCCACATTCTGGCTCTCACAGGCGACGCCCCCAACCCGGTTGACCGCCTCGGCTCCTCAGCCGTGTTCGACATCGACTCTATAGGCTTGATCAAGCTGATCACCAGGCTCAACCGGGGCGAAGACCTGGCGGGCAACTCCATCGGAGGGATCACCGACTTCCTCATCGGGTGCGCCTTCAACCCGACCGCCCGCGATATCCCTCTCGAAAAGGAGCGCCTTGCTCAGAAGCTTGAGGCAGGCGCGCATTTCGTAATGACACAGCCCGTCTACGACCTTGAAGTGGTAGATCGCACCCTCGAACATATAAAAGACTTCAACGCCAATATCATCCTCGGCATACTACCGCTCCAAAGCTGGAAGCACGCTGAGTTTCTCCACAACGAGGTGCCAGGCATCGTGATCCCGGAATTCGTGCTCGCCAAGATGTACGAGGCCGGCCCCAACGGCAGGCAGGCGGGCCTTGAAATGGCCCAGGAAATCCTTCAGTACGCTTACTCGCGCTACGCTGGCGTCTACCTGATGCCATCCTTTGGCCGCTACGAGATGAGCGCCAGCGTGCTCGATGTGCTCCCCAGGTTCCAGAGCGCCGCCATCGAAGCTTGATGTAACGGAAGGTTCTTCTCAATTCCAGAGATGAGTCATCCGATTCCCCTCTCGTCAGCCTGAGCGAGAGCGATCTTGATCAATCTCTGCTGTCCTCGCGAGATGGCTTCGGGTAGATCATCCATGTGGAAGAAGTGGGCCTCCGATACCTCTGCGTTCGGCTTGAACTGCGCCAGACTCTCGCCTGGCAGCAGCTTGCACACATAGATCACGTCAACTAGCCGTTGGTCATAGTGAGCTGCCCCGGAGAGCATCGCCACCGCCTCTACGCGCATCCCGGTTTCCTCAAGGGTCTCGCGTTGCAGGCACTCTTCCAGGCTCTCTCCAGGCCGCAGGCCGCCGCCGGGCAGGCCCCAGGGCCTGTTTCCCCGGTACGTATGCTTCAGCAGGAGCACGCGCCCCTCGCCATCCCGCACCAGCCCACTCACACCCACTACATACTTTGGACTGAGCAGCCAGAGAATGGTAGTTCGCACTCGCCCCTTCACCGGCAACTTGCCCCAAACCCACGTCACCAACCTGTTCATGGCAAGGCCGCCTCTATCTGTGCTCCTGTGGTCGCGTCGAAGAATGCCACGCTCGCCTCAGGCTCCGGCGCGAATACCTCGTACACGACCTGCGGCAATTGACCTCCACCATCTCCCTGGAAGAGCGAGTCGAGTCCAAGCCGCGACGGCGCAACCAACGCCATACTCATCCCCGGCGCAGCTCCCACCTCTCCAGCCTTAGATACCAGGACATCCGAGTCCAGCAGTTTCGAAGGCTCAAGATCGGACAGCGCTTGACCAGAAGTATCCTCCTTCGTGATCTGGTCGAGTAAACCGGAGGACACCTTGCCTTGAGCAATCAGATCGAGCTTCTGCCCGCCGAGATCCAGCACCACCACGCTTCGAGCGCCAGGAGATGCAGCCAGCAACACCCAGTTACGCCCTTTGCCTTCCGGGGTCGGATCGCTCAGGGAAGGGTCGCTCAAGGCCATCGCCAGCAGTTGCCCTTCCTGCCCCAAATCGACATTGGCGAGCATTACAAACAGGGCGTCTTTCTCCCAGGCAAGCGCCTCGTCACGCAGTTGCCCAAACGCCTGCATAGCCGTCACCTCGTCCCCCTTCTTGATCGACAGTCGGGCAGTAGGTAGCTGCGAGGGCGAAACGGCGGGAGTCTGGACCGGGGCTAGCTGCGTAGGAGCCTGGGTCAGGGCAGGCGGGACACTGGGAGCGCCATCAGGTGTGATGTGTGTGTCATCGTCGCAAGCAGCCAGCGCAAGCAGAGATGCGAGTAACAGGACAACGGAGGTGAGAGATTTTCTCAAAGTGGCAAATCAGCTTAACATCACCCATCGCTCTGCCCGTACCATAATGATCCGGCAGACAAACGGGCAACGATCTAGGGAGCTTAACGATCTAGGGAGGATTAATGTACTCGTCCATTATACAGCAGGGGGACACGCATCTCCCGGGCGGCCAGATGGAAGGCGAGATCAGTGAAGATGTGTACCCTAGTACAGTTGGTGATCGGGTTATTGGTAGGTTGAGGTGAAGGTGATTTTACTGGCCCTCATTAACTAAGGAGCCTTCCGCAGATAAGGTGATCAAAGTAGCTGAGGCTTGATAGTGTAGTTCCATTCCCCGTGGAAGGCATCTTTGAACAGATTGAGGGCAGCCACTTGCTCATCAGTGACCTTGATCCCTGTCGGATATGCATGGCTGTCCTTGAGCGCCCTCACCACTAACCCCTCTTGGGTGGTAGTATGCGAGATCAGTTCCAACACCACTTCCATAGACGTGAGCGGGGTGGCCCGCCAATTTATTGATATGTACGAAAACACTCGATGCTCTATCTTGTTCCATTTGCTGGTAGCAGGGGGATAATGCGCCACCGTGATGGCCAGTTGTTCTTCATTGGCCAGTGCCTGTAGCTTTTGCTTCCACAGGCGGTTTCTCACCCCATTGGAGCCTCCTCCATCAGCGGTGATCAGCAGTTCCTTTTTGCCTGGATAGAGGGTTTTGCCCCACTTCTGCCACCACCTGCGGATACTCTCCACCGCAAACTCAGCCGTATCATGGTCAATACCCACATTCACAAACCCCACGTTCACAAACCCCACGTTATGCACCAGGTCATATATCCCGTAGGGGATGGCCTTGCCATCGGCCAGGGAAACAAAGTCATACACCGATACCACCCTCTCTTCCCCTTGAGCCTGCCATTCCCGTCCGTTGTTCCTGAACTGGCCTATCAACTCCTTCTTCTTGCAGTCAACGGAGATGATAGGAGCGCCTTTGTGTTCAAACTCTTTGCACCGAGCGTTGATGTGAGTAAATTGCTCATCCCGGTCAGGGTGCGATTGGCCTTCGATATTCTTCTTGTTGACGCGCAGAGAAAATCTCTGCTCGTGCAGCAATTCGGCCAGTGCTGACTTCTTGATGTGATGCCCTTTGCCTTCAAGGGCTTGCACCAGGTGTGCCAACGATTTGGTGGTCCATCGTACAAGGCTCATCGGGTCACCCTTGGGTTCCAATTCCCTCTCCAGATCGGGGAGCAGGGTGGGATCGGTCTGTGCAAGCTTTTTCATGCCCCCACCAGGCTTGCGGATGCGTTCTCCTGGTTGATAGTTGTCCCCTGCCTCCCGTTCTTTCAGACCCCGCTTGACCGTGTTGAGGGATACCCCTGCCTCCCGAGCTACTGTGCTGGTGCTTCCTCTGCGTTGAGCCTCGGCTGCCAGGTACTGTCTCCACTGCTTCTCATTTAGCAGTGTCCGAAGCTGTTGGTATTCTTGTTCGGTCGAGAGCTTTTCCATACTCTCTATCTTCGCATATCTCCCTCTCTATGTCAACTAATTCTCGGAAGGCTCCTAAGTGACGTTTGTGGGACAAAACGGGACAGGTTTTGGGGTGTACTTTCGGGTGGTTTTTGCCTGAAGTTTGAGGTTTGAGGTGTGGAGGGCTAGGCATACCTCAATGCTGTCGGATAAGAGTCACTGGAGTTGCATTATGCAGCGTCGGAATGCTTGTTCTTACGCCCCTACGGGGCTATGGCATTTTCCTGGGCTTACCACAGGGCTATGCTCTTACGTCCCTACAGGACTTGGCTTGGGTGGCAATAGGGTAGGGCATCTGTGTTGGCTCCTGAGGGGGCACGTCCGGCATGTTATAATTCTTGCATGGAGCAAGCACAAAGCGAGCTAACACCCCTTGAATTACTTCTGAAGGGCGCGCTGGACTCGGCTGCTATCCCCCTCGGCACCCCACCTACCTCACACCCATTCTGGGAAGGCGAGGAAGACGCCCCTGATTACAACAACCTGTTGGCGTGCATCAGGTGCGGGGCATGCCTTCCGGTCTGCCCAACCTTCAACACCGACCTCCTGGAAGTGCAATCCCCACGCGGGCGCGTACAGCTAATGCGCCAGGTGGAAGAAGGACTCCTTGCTCCCTCCGACAACTTTCTCGACCATATGTACCACTGCCTCGACTGTCGGGCCTGCCAGAGCGCATGCCCGACGGGAGTGCGCATAGGCGAGCAGGTGCTGCGTGCCCGCGTACAGAGCGAACGGACGAAGAAACAGCCGTTGATCAAGAAGATCGGCCTAGACTTTGCCCTCGGCGACCAGCGCCGCCTCGAATGGCTTATGCTGCCGGTGGCGCTCTACCAGCGCAGCGGCCTGCAAGCCCTGGTACGGCGCACGCGCATCCTCCGCCGCCTGCCCAAGCGGCTGCGCCTGCTCGCTTTCATGGAAGAGCTTCTGCCTGAGCGTATCCCTTTGCGGTCGCTACGCAAGCGGATTTCCACGGTCGTCCCGGCCCAGGGGAAGCGACGCTATCGCGTGGGCTTCTTCCTCGGCTGTGTGATGAGCACGGTCTTCGCCGAGACCTCCCAGGCCACGGTGCGGGTGCTATCCGAAAACGGCTGCGAAGTGGTCACCCCCAAGACCCAGAAATGCTGCGGCGCTCCCCATGCTGAGGAAGGCGATTTCGAGTCGGTCAAGCAATTCGCCCGCGCCAACATCGCGCTCTTCGAGCGCTACAAAGTGGACTATATCATCTGCGATTGCGCCGCCTGCGGTGCCCAAACCAAAGAGTACGCCGAACTTCTTCACGACGACCCCCAATGGGCCAAACGAGCCCACGCCTTCAGCGCTAAAGTGCGCGACATTATGGAATTTCTCGGCGAAATCCCGTTGAACGCCCCACGCGCAACCCTGGAACAGCGCGTGTCGTACCACGAAGCCTGCCACCTCTGCCACGCCCAGAAAGTGCGCGAGCAGCCGCGCAACGTGCTCCAATCGATCCCAGGGGTGCAACTGGAACCCCTCAAAGAGAGCGATATGTGTTGTGGGAGCGCAGGTATTTACAACCTAACGCACAATGACCGATCCATGCTCATCCTCGACCGCAAGATGGCAAACATCGAATCAACGGAGGCCGATGTCGTGCTTACCGGCAACCCCGGCTGCCTACTGCAACTGGACTATGGACGCCGCAACGCCCGCTCCCGCAAGCCTGTGCTCCACCCCGTCCAGCTACTGGATGCTTCTTACAGAGCCGCCCGCCTGCAAACCAACACTCCCGCCAACTTCGAGGGAGTAGACTCCGGCCACAATCTGCGCACGCGCAAAGGGCATGTCACAGCAATAGCCGCCGATGGACGCACGCGGGTTGTGCTTACGCACATGCGACGAAGGACGAAGGACTAAAGTTAGGAGACACTTAGTCAGACGAACGCCTTTCCATCCTTCGTCTCCTGGAAGGAATCAATTGTGATAAAACGCTTTTTCGGCAGGCGTGCCAAAGCTGTCGATCCCAAACCTGTCATTCCTGGTGGAAAGGATGGAAGCCACGGCGACCATTGGGGGTGCGTGCTCCGCTCGGTCCAGGAAAAAGAGCTCATTCCATTTCTTGCCGATATCACGCGCAAGGATAATCACCCTTATACCTACGAGTTCGGCCCCGGTTTCTCGCACAAAGGACTTGCCTTCTACTCCGAACCGGGCGCGGTACGCGCCTGCGTGCTGGTGGTGAACAACACCCTTGCCACCGCTTATCCCGAGGTGCAGGATGGGCCTGTGTGGCCCATAACGATCACCGACATCATCCCCTGGATAAACGGCATCGAAGGCCAGATCACCGGCTCGTGTCATGGCGCGGCAGTCAGCTTCTTTGACACCCGTTTCTATGCCAGCCAGCGCCGCTACGACGTAGGTAAGACCTATAACTTTCACATGGGCGCACTCGGGTATACGGTAGGCCCAGCCCCCGACACTGAGTTCGAATCCGGCATGGGCGCCAAAGTCTCAATGCAAGGCGCTCACGCCTATATACCCGCCAACCTCGACAACGACCAGGCCGACATCGACGATATCTGGTTCCACAGCCCCCTCGAAGACGAAAAAGGGAGCGCTTACCTGATTGGACCGCCCATCTACTCCTATCCCATAATTATGGGCATCCCCGAAGACTTCGAGCTAAAGGTCGACGTATACGCAGGCCAGCACGTACTCGCGCCCGAAATGCGCGATATCAAGCCCGGCGATGATTTGCAAGGCTATCTCTGGCTCCAGGGCTATCTTGCTCCATGACACCCGACATCCCGACCCAACCATACGACGAACTCAACCCTCCGTTCGAGCCTGACGTGGAGTGGAGACGCGCCGCCGTCCTCATCCTTCTTTACCCCAAAGCGGGAGAGGATTATGTGGTCTTTATGAGGCGCACTGAAACCGTGGCTCATCACAAAGGCCAGATATCATTCCCAGGCGGCAGCCAGGACCCCGAGGACTCGGACATCGTGGCTACGGCCCTCCGCGAAGCCCACGAAGAACTGGGCATCGATCCTGAGGTGGTGCAGGTGCTTGGGGTGATGCCAGATTTCTACACCCGTGTCAGCAACTTCATAATCACCCCCGTGATAGGTCGCCTCAAACCGGAAGCACCGGAAGCGAATGAACACGAGCTGATCTTCCATCCAAGCCTAGACGAGGTGGCAGAAGTAATCGAGGTGCCGCTCCGCGCCCTCAAAGATCCAACCATCTACCACACCGAACAGCGCACTCGTAACGGCATCATTTACAACCTTCACTTCTACAACTACGGCCCCTACGAAATCTGGGGAGCCACAGGCCGCATCATCAGGGAGTTTCTCAAGAGTACTGAGTACTGAGTACTGAGTACTGAGTACTCGGTACTGAGAACCGAGCGCCGAGTAGGTCTGAATCACTCGGTATCCGGTGCTTGTCACTCGTCACCAACCATGCCCAACGGCCCGACCCACGATTTCATAACCGTCGTTTCAGCAGCAGCTATAACACCGCTGGCGCTCAACAGCGCCTTGCCCGACAGCAACCCTACCAACACCGTAGTCCTCATTGGGTCTTATCTGGCATCCGGGCTTCTTTTCAGCCCCGACCTCGACTTACGCTCGGTGCCCTACAGGCGTTGGCGCATGCTGCGCTTCATCTGGATCCCCTACCAGAAACTCGTCCCGCACAGAAGCTGGATATCACATAGCTTCTTCTTCGGCCCTTTGCTGCGCGTCCTCTACTTCGCAGCGATCATGTGTCTGCTCACATTTCTTGTACTGGCAATCATCAATGCGCTCGTACCTATCGACCCGACGGGCATTTTTCTCAATACAGCCACCCAGATCAGCGCCTGGATGCAAGCCCATCCCTGGGTAATCGCCTACGCGGCGGCGGGCTTCATCCTGGGCGGAGCCAGCCACACCCTGGCTGACTCGATTTGGTCGTGGATCAAGCGCAAGCTTCGCATCATAACGCGCTTTTGATCTGCCGCCTCCTTACCCAAAGGTCCTATCTTGCCATGGGGAGTTCGTGTTAGTACGATGGTCCCTTTTCGGGATGGTACTGTGTTAGTACCACTACCTCTAAGAGCGCCGAATATTCTACCCATTAGGCTGTTGTGCGTGTCTTATCTTCTAGGTACGATAGTAAGGGCAATGAGCGTGCCGCAGCTAACTTCGTCACTCCTCCAATCGATCTACTTACCAAATATCCGCTCCTGCCCTTACATTTACACACTGATATGGGAGTCCGATTGAGACTGACAGACTCCTACCCTGATCCGGAAGATTCCATTATGGGCGCAACAGGAGAACCGGCTTGGAGCTAATGAAGAGCTATATCGCACCGTCAACCAGAAGCCGATTATCTAGAACAGTGCGCGCGCTACTGACACTGGCGCTGGCACTATCTATCCTCGTCACAGCACCTGCTACGGTAACGCAGCCGCAGGCTGTCGTACACCCACAACTCCTGGAAGCTGCCGCCAAAGATCCTGGGCAGATGGTCCAGGTCATAGTGCAGAAATCGGCGAGGACCGACACCCCTGACAACCTCGTCCGATCGCTGGGCGGAACCATCACCCAGCAGCTCGATATCATCAATGCCTTCGCGGCGCAGATGCCCGCCGGGGCAATCGCCAGGGTCGCTGACGGGGGCAGTGTCCGTGCCATCACACCCGATGCTCCCGTCCAGGAGAGTGGAACAACCACTACCGGTTGCTCACAATGCATGCCGACAAATGTACTTATGCAGGTTTACCCCGGTGCGGTTGGCGCAACCAGGGTCTGGAACACTGCGCCCTACCTGCAAGGGCAGGGAGTAACAGTCGCAGTGGTGGACAGCGGTATAAATGCCAACCATTACGACCTGCAGACGCCTAATGGCTCAAGCCGCGTCGTCGCCCAAGTCGAGTACAGCGCATCGGCCAACACCAACGACGGCTACGGCCACGGCACGCATGTAGCGGGCATCATCGGCGGCAACGGATCCAGTTCCAACGGCGGGTATATTGGCATCGCCCCCAAAGTAAGTCTTGTGAACGTCAAAGTCGGTGACGATGCGGGTAATATCCTGGAGTCGGATGTAGTCGCTGGGCTTGAGTGGATATACAACCACCACGACACCTATAACATAAGGGTGGTCAATCTCTCGCTCACCAGTTCTACTCTCCTCCCCTATCTCCTCAGTCCCCTCGATGCGGCTGCTGAAATTCTCTGGTTCAATCGCATTGTGGTGGTGGCCGCCGTGGGCAACACCAACCTGGCCGCTCTTTATCCACCCGGCAACGATCCTTTCGTGATCACGGTTGGCGCGGTAGACGACCACGGCACGCCCTCTTTGGCCGACGACGAAGTAGCATCCTATTCGGCATGGGGGCCGGTGCTGGGTAGTCCAAACCTGCTCAAGCCCGACCTGGTAGCCCCCGGCACGAATATCATCAGCACCCTCGCAAGCACAAACGCGGTCATTTACCGCGATCATCCGGCCAATCGAGTCAACACTGACTACTTCAGAATGTCGGGCACCTCGATGGCAACGCCAGTAGTGGCCGGGGCGGTGGCGATACTGCTACAAGACGAGCCGAACCTGAACCCAGACCAGGTAAAGTATCGCCTTAAGTCGACAGCAAACCACAATATCTTCCAGTGGCACTACAACCTACTCAAGGCAGGCTCCGGTTACCTCGACATCTATGCTGCCGTGCACGGCACAAGCACTCAAACCGCCAATACAGGCCAGATAGCGAGCCTTCTCCTATGGACCGGCCTTACGCCGCCGCTGTGGGGGTCCCATACCTGGGACTCGGTCAATTGGAGCTCGGTCAATTGGAGCTCGGTCAATTGGAGCTCGGTCAATTGGAGCAATGGAAGCTGGGGTGGTGACGAGTGGAACGTCCTGCGGTAGCAAAGAGAGCTTGAGAGAGACAAGGGACGGCCCAGCCGTCCCTTTTGCTGGTTTAGAAGTGCGGGCCAGGCGTGCGAATATGTATATCGTATTTGAAAGGGCTCTTGATGGTGCACTTGTAGTAAAATGGGCATATGGCCGCGGACCTATCAGCACTGGAACCCTTCACCTACGAGCAAAGATTTAGTGGTCTTTCCCTGGTAAGGAAGACGATTGCCGGGAAGGAGTTCGATACTTGCATATTCGTGGGGTGCAGCTTCGTTGAGTGCATCTTTGACGAATGCAAATTCCTGGATTGCACATTTGACGAGTGCATGATAAGCACGGCACAGCTCACGAACAGCTCCTTTGTCAATGTGCGATTTGTCGGGTGCAAGGTGATCGGTGTGGACTGGACACTGGCTTCCGTGTTGAGCGAATTGAGTTTTGATGGGTGCGTGTTGAACTTTTCCACGTTCAACTCTTTGAAGCTGAAGAAGCTCGTGTTGAAACGGTGTGAGTGCAAGGAAGCCGACTTCATCGAAACAGACCTAACCGATAGCGATTTCGAAGGGACTGATCTTGAGCGGTCGCGCTTCCAGAGAGCTAATTTGACCAGAGCCAACTTCAGAGGAGCGCAAAGGTACGATATCGATCTTCAGCAGAACAATGTGAAGGGCGCGAAGTTCTCGATGCCGGAGGTGCTTTCCTTGCTGAGGGTTTTCGGCATCGTACTTGTTGATTCGCCTGGTGAGTAGAGCGGGGCAGTTTGGGCGATGAAGGGACGGGCTGTAGACGTGGACATTAAGGGTGTGGTCTGGACACGATTGCGGATTAGCACCAGCGCCAGGTAGTCACCAGAATGCCTAATCAACTATCCAATTATCATAAGTGGGATGTGACCCCAGAAGAAGCCATAGCGATACAAATTTCGCTGGCCGCACGCGCATCACTTACTCCCGACCTGAGGGATGTCCACTATGTTGCGGGCGTCGATAACAGCGCCACTGGAGTGGCCCGTTGTGCCATTGTGGTGCTCACCTACCCAGACCTGGAAACTGTCGAAATCGCCAGGGCCGAGAAGCCGCTGGTCTTCCCCTACGTCCCCGGCCTGCTCTCATTCCGCGAAGGTCCTGCAATCCTCGCAGCCTTCGATAAGCTTCAACACTGGCCCGACCTCGTCTTCTTCGACGGGCAGGGCATCTCTCACCCGCGCAGGCTGGGCATAGCCTCGCACATTGGTGTTCTCCTCGACCTCCCCACAATAGGCGTCGCGAAATCGCCTCTGTTCGTGCGTGGCGAGCAGCCCCCGCTCGAACCGGGCACCTGGACGCCCTGGCACGACCGCAAAGGCGATGTCCTGGCTGCCGCCCTTCGCAGCAAACGCAACTCCAAGCCTCTCTTTATCTCCGCAGGCCACAAGATGGACCTTCCCATGGCACTCCAATACGTACAAGCTACCCTCAAAGGCTACCGTCTCCCAGAACCAACGAGGCAAGCCCACAACGCCGCTGCGAACCGTGAGTAGTTCATAAAGTAAGCGGCAAGCAATACGCAATATGCAGTAATTGCGCCCCTTCAACGGCTTGGCAGCAGATGAAAAATGAACCATTTAGGCACTTTTGTTGTGTTAAGTAGTGCAGAGGCGAAATGCACCCTGCACACCCCCTCAGGAAATGTGACCGATGTTGCAGGCTGTGCTTTTTTGCACAAGTACTTGCCAATCGCCTCACTTTGTGGTACTATGCCGGATAAGTGTGCCCGGTATATGCTCTGGAAGTTATCCGGTCGCATCCTGAAAATTCAATATCGCTTTGGATTAGTGCAAATCTTTGGAAGGGAGGTGGTAAGGACCTCAGGCAGGCGTAGACTGGGCAAGTTTACGCATGACGCATCACCCACTTATAACAAGTGACGCGTAGCCGTGAGGCATGAGGAACAGATAGACCCCAGGTAACATGAATTTGCAACCATGTTGCTTTTTGCAAACCGCCAGCGATCCATTGCCCACGGCACTTTGATAGCGCACCAACTGTGTTATTAAGGAGCCGAGAGTCGCGAGCAACCTTTTCCGTGTGAGGATTTTAGCCTTTAGATTACCTTTTGGTTATACCAACAAAGGTAGGAGGAAAGAATGAACGAAACAAAGCGTAATTGGGGCCGCGTAGCTCTTTACGCTAGCGTAGCCGGCGCATTGATGGTCTCCCTGGTTCCAGCAGGCGCTAGGCAGGCTGCAGCGCAAGGCACGTCCCGCAAAATCGGCGATTTCGATGTGACAGGCCGCTTCCTCGAAGTGTGGCAAGCCCAGGGTAATGACCAGGCTTCCACCTATGTCAACGGCCTCCCTATCACCGCTAGCCGCGCCGAGATTTCGACTGAAGACGGTAAATCGTACTCAACCCAGTGGTTCGAGCGCGCTAAGTATGAGGCTCACCCCGAAAATACAGCCCCCTACGACGTGCTCCTCGGCCGCCTCGGCGCTAACTTCGTCGAAGGCCGTGGCTCGATTGACGGCGAAACCGGTCAGGTCCGCAACCCAGCCGACGCTCCATTCGTGAAGGTAGATCAACCGAGCGATCTGAGCGCCACCAAGCTGTGGTTCCCCGAGACCGGACACACTATCTCAGGCAAGATACTCCAGTACTGGCAGCAGTACGGTGGTCTTTCTCAGTTCGGCTATCCTCTGAGCGAAGCATTCGACGAGGTGTCGGCTACAGACGGCAAGACGTACAATGTGCAGTACTTCGAGCGAGCACGCTTCGAGGTACACCCTGAGAAGCAAGCCCCCTACGAGGTAGAGCTGGGTCTGCTGGGTGTGCAGCAGTACAAGACCACTCCTGTGGCCGCTGACCAGCTGCCTATCGCGCCTCCTCCGTCGATGACTTCCAGCAAGGATACCTACACCGGCGGTTCCCTCCAGGAGCCTGATACCCTGTTCTGCAACGAGGCCAATACAGTAGTGGCCCAGCGCTTCTGCGCCGCTATCACCTTCCAGGACGGCCTGGTGGGTGGCGACGACAAGGAAAACTACTTCCCGCTGGCAGCCTGGTATGTACCTACTCTTGAGAACGGCGGCTCGTTCTTCGTGGGCACCGGCGGCGACATGCACCTGGTGACCAAGTACAAGCTGCGCAAGGGCATCAAGTGGAGCACCGGCACCGAGGTTACCTCGAACGATGCGGTCTTCTCCTATCAGTTGATCCTAAATGACCCCAACTCTATCAGCACGTCAGTCCAAACAAAGATTTCTTTCGTTGACAACCCTGATAAGTACACGGTCATCTACAACTGGATGTCGCTAAACCAGGCCAAAGCCAAACTGGCTGATCCCGCCACAGACAAGGATCAGTTCAGCTTCCTGAACGTCTTCATCGACCAGAATAAGCCTGTTATCGACCTCAACTACTTCTTGATCGGTACAGTGCACGACAAGGCCGTACTGGAGAAAATTCCTATCGACAAGATCCAGGAATTGAGCGAAGGCCAAAAGCCGACCGGTTATGGCCCCTACATTGTCCAGGAATGGAAGCAGGGCGATCAGATGACCCTGGTCAGGAACCCTAACTACAACCTGACCGCTCCCCCGTTGATCAACCGCATCATCAACCGCTTCAACACCGACGTCAACGCCAATGTTAACGCGTTCTTGACCGGCCAGCTCGACGCTATCGAGAGCGAAGGCTTCGTAGTACCTCCCGATCAGTCTGACCAGATCACGGCTGCCGGTGGCGTGGTTTCTAGCGTGCCTGCCGCCTCCTGGGAGCACCTCGAGCCTGCGTTCGCAGACTGCCTCGACGGCTATTGCCAGTTCCAGGACCTGGCAGTGCGCCAGGCACTTCTGTATGGCATCAACCGAGATCAGATCGTCCAGACAGTGTTCAAGGGCGCTGGCGCCGTTATGAACGGCCCCAACCCGCCTGCAGTCTGGCACTCTCTGGAGAACCCTAACTTCGCCACGGAATTCCCGGATCTTGCTGCGAAGTACAAGCTGCCTGATTACCACTACGATCAGAACATGGCCAACACGCTCCTGGATAACGATGGTTGGGTCATGGGCTCGGACGGCGTCCGCACCAAGGATGGTCAGAAGCTTACCTTCGAGTATGCAACCACCCGCAATACCACCCGCCAGGCTATCCAGGCGCTCGTAGCAGCCGACCTGAAGGCCATCGGCATGGATCCGCAGGTAGTGAACTACCCGACAGGCTTCTTCGATCCGGATGGCCCGAGGGCAACCCGCAAGGTCGAACTCGCCGAGTTCGCCTATGTGGGCACCTCCTCCACCAACAACGACCCGTATGACAGCAAGGAGTGGAACACCGATACGTATGCCGGCCAGAACGAGCAGCACTACAAGAATGCCGCAGTGGACGACGCGAACCGCAAGTTCAGCGCCACCATTGACCGCAACGAGATCGCTGAGTACTCTGCCATCGTACAGGTCGAAATGATGAAGGACGCCGCCGTAGTACCTCTGGTACAGCGCGCCAACATCGAAATCTACTCCGGCAACCTTATGAACCGCAAGACCACCAACACCTCGATCGCTCAGTGGTGGAACATCGGCTCGTGGTACTTCAAATAAGGTCTAGCGACCTATAGAGCCTGGCTCTGTAAGTTATAGAGCCTGGCTCTGTAAGTCAAAATGGATACGGCCCGACCTCGCGATGCGAGCGAGGGCCGTATCCTTTCACCTCAACACGTGCAACACATGTGACACCTGCAATATGTGTAACCAGCGCAAGACGTATCGCGTATTATCTATCAGAAATGGCATCATTCGCATTCATCAAGAGAATAGTACGACGTTGGACCAAAGACAGCTACGATCCGGCGGCGGATAATGACCGAAGTTACGAGGATGCGTTGCTCGATTTGAATATACGTCGCTATATGCAAACCGAGTACGGTCTGGCAGAGCCTCCACATGGCGTGTTCGGCAAGGTCCTGGCCGCTATCAGATCGAATAGTGCTGCTGCAACCTCGATCCGCATAAGACTTGAACATCGCCTGGGCAAATTGGCGTCCGCATTCTACAATGCCCTTACCAGGCCCAGCGCGGCCTCCAGACTTGTGCCCGGACTCGTTGCCTTTGGCTTTGTGATAGCAGTGCTCACTTCCAACTCTCATAATTTGCTCTTCAACATTAACAGCTTAGGCAGTTCAAATTCATCTACATATAATCACTCATTCGAATTCGACCCGCACGACCTGGTAGCTACCAAACTTGCCGAGCAGGCCGCGAAAGATCAGGCCACCATCCGGGGCAACGTCCCAGAAGGCTTATCCCAATTTTACCCGCCTGCGAACGTGGCATTTTATCACCCAGTAGAAAGACACCTGGCTCCTAAACTACATACCAATACCAGTAGCGATACCAACAAGCAGGAAACCGACACCGATTACTTCCTGGTAACAAATGGCGCAGGTTACTAGCTTAGCCCGCAAGCCTGCCTGCCGTAGTTAAGCTGACAATTCAGTGTAGCGATCTCCTCGCTCGAAGGTTAGAAACAGGGTAGACCCTGTATTTCTAACCTTTTCCATATACCTTCTCTCGCATAACCTCATTAATTGAACAAAAATGCCCAGTGATTCGTTGATTAATTGAACCGGCTTTGCTCCAAATATGTGTATAGGATAGAAGCGAGCGGAGGCCGTGCGAGAGCGCGCCTTCTCGCATACCCATATCTATCAGCTAGGAATGCATAGCAGGGTATTGACACAGACCTATACTTCTTGATAAACTCGCTACAATCTGCGACGCAAACAGCTGATTAATAAGATCGTGCTCATGTTACTTCGTTGCTTCGTTACTCCGTTCGCAGATGTTTGGCAGCACCCTATAGACCCGACAAGGGATTATCTCATCACAGGAGACAATTATGGCAACATATATCATTCGGCGCTTCATACAGGGGCTTATCGTCTTGGTGCTGGCAACCTTCGTGATCTACAGCATCCTGGTGATTACTCCTGGTGGACCCGCCGATCAGGTCGCTGAGCTAAAGGTGCTGAGCGGTAGTTCCAGGCCGATCAATGCCAACTACCTTGAAAACCTGCTCAAAGCCTACAAGCTCGATTCCCCATATCCGATCAATTACCTTCGCTGGCTGTTCGATCCAACCGACACTACTTATATCGATCCTGATGATGGCAACCTCGTCAAGACGAAGGGCATCGATATCACCATCTTCGGCCTGGAAATAAAGGGCGCGGGCGCTCTCACCGGAGATTTCGGCAACTCCGTTCAGATACAGAAAGGCTCTCCTGTGATGCAGTTGATGGGCGACAAGTTGGGCAATACACTTGCGCTCACCAGCAGCTCCCTTCTCCTATCCATCCTGATCGCCTTTCCAATCGGCATTATTGCCGCAATCAGGCAGTATTCGCGGTTGGACTACGCGGTGACAGCCTTCTCGTTCGTGGGACTCTCGATGCCGACCTTCTGGCTCGGCCTGATGCTCGCGATCTTTCTGGGCGTGCTCGCAAAGGAGGCGCACGATGCAGGTGCGACCTGGTTGCCGTATCTACCCGTGGGCTTCGCCTACGACACTGACCAGGACAGCAATATCATCAACCGCATCTACCACCTGATCTTACCGGTCACCGTGCTGTCCTTCGTCAACATAGCTTCCTATTCTCGCTATGTACGCTCCTCAATGCTGGAAGTGTTGCGCCAGGACTACGTGCGCACGGCCTGGGCCAAGGGCCTTGCTCAAAGAACGGTGATTTTGCGCCACGCACTCCGAAACGCCCTGATCCCCGTGATTACGGTCGTTACGCTGTCGCTGCCGTTCCTGTTCTCCGGTGCAATAGCCACCGAGACGGTATTCTCGTATCCGGGAATGGGCAAGCTCTTCATCCTGGCTATCACAGTCCTGGATGTACCGCTGATTATGGCCTTCCTCCTGATAATTACAACCCTGATCATCGTGTCCAACATACTGGCCGATGTACTGTATGCGGTCGCTGACCCGAGGATCCACTACAGCTAATATGTGATACTTCAGAACACAAACCAAGTTGCGTATCACGTATCAAGCACCCACCAGACAGACAGCACCCCTGCAGTAAAAATCCCCAATAGGAGAATGAAATGGCTACAGCAGTTGGAACAGCAGAAAGAGAACGATTAGCCCCGGCTGAACAGAGTCAGTTGGCCGTAACCTGGCGGCGGTTCAGAAGGCACAAATTAGGCGTCGCCGGTATGATCTCGTTGATATTGATGGCAATAGCTGTGATCGTAGTGCCATTCCTCACCGGCTGGACCTACGATGGGATCGACCGTGATGCTTTGCTGCCCGATCCGTCTAACCCGGCCACAATCGCCAGCTACGAATTCAAGCCAGCCCTGTGGGTAGACACGAGCGTCATTGACGGCACTCACCAGATGCACGTGCTCGGTACAGACAAAGTTGGACGCGATAACCTCACCCGCCTCTTCCAGGGTGGGCGAATATCGCTGTCGGTGGGCCTGATAACTACCGTTATGGTGATCATAATCGGCTCCATCGTTGGCGCGCTGGCAGGCTTCTATGGAGGTTGGGTAGACACACTCTTGATGCGCTTCGTTGACCTGTTGCTCTCGCTACCGACTCTGCCTATCCTCCTTGTCATCTCCAAGATGCTCGATCAGTCGGGTGTCATGAAGAATTTATTCGGGCGAGACCTGGGTACGGTAGCTACCATCATCCTGGTGCTGACTCTGTTCGGCTGGCTGGGCGTCAGCAGGTTGGTGCGCGGCTCTATCCTGTCGCTCAGGTCTCTTGACTTCGTGGAGGCAACGAGGGCGCTTGGAGCCAACAATCGTCGTATCATCCTGCGCCACCTCATGCCCAACTCTCTCGCCCCTATCATCGTGGCCGCCACACTCGCCGTCGGAGACTTTATCATCACCGAGTCGTTCCTCTCCTTCCTCGGCCTCGGTATCCAGGAACCGACGCCCTCCTGGGGCAACCTGCTTCAGGGCGCACTTGAGTATGCTGCCCAGATCACCAACATCAACCCAACGGAGGAAATACGCGGATACCTGGTGCTCTTCCCAGGCATCCTCATCCTGATCACTGTGCTCTCCATCAACTTCATGGGCGATGCCCTCCGCGACGCTCTCGACCCTCGCCTCAAGATGTAGCCTTATTTCGGAAGAAACATGGGTCATCCCAAATTTCGGGGAGGGGCTTTCTAAAAAGAGGCGAAATTGGCGGCTAGCCGCCAATTTCGCCTCTTTTTAGAACCAGATTGCACGCCTGCGAAGCTGAATCTAAAATTCGGGCTGTTTCATGTTGGTTAAGGTTAATATCTCCGATTTACTAAGCGAGCTCCAGGTCGGCCTGTAGCGTGCCTGCGCGGTCGCTACGGATAGTCACGTGCGCTGTGCCGCCTTCTGGGGCTTGCACGACCCACTCAAGGCGCTTCTGGTTGTCTGTGATATGGCGCGACGAGTACCACCCACCATATATCTTGTTGGTCCGGCCTTCCAGTTGGCCGACCTCCTGCTCGCCCTTGCCGCTCAAGAGGGTCGCGCCTTCGGGAAGGTCCAGCTTTACCTCTACGGGGCGCACCGCCTTACGCTCCTGTGCCCGCTTGCTTGTATAAGTTGGCAAGAAGCCTGAATTAGCCACTATGACATCGATCTTGTATACATCCTTGCCGTGCGCCTCTACTTCGGTCTTGAGAAACTCAAGACGCGAGGACATCAGGGCATGAGCCAGAGTGAACGTGCATTGCTTCTCGCATATTCCAGGGAGATACTCGGCGGGCGCGTTTTGCCAGGCATATTTGTAGTCCCAGCCTCCGATCTCCACCTTGCCAAGCTGTGGGTGATCGAATTCGCGCCAGGTCTCGAAGCCCTTGCCGCCAAGCTTTTCATCGTTCCACTTCATGATCTGTAGATCGTCTTCCTCAGGGTGGCGCTTGGTCCAGTTGATCCAGTCTTCCTTCATATCGACGCCAGCAGCCGTGGGAGCATCCCACAACTCGTCGGTGAACCCGAACCACCCGTAGAAATCGAAGGCGTAGTCGTCCATCGCACCGTGCATCGGCTCTTTGGGGTCGTAGGCGAAGTTGTGGAACACCGACACATTGGGGTAGCCTGTAATCTCGGTGGCACGCCCACCGATAATTTTGAAGACTTCAAGATCATGCGTAGCGAAATGCGTGTCGGGGTGAGTTGAGTAGGGGCGAAGGAAGACTCCTGAGTAGGTGTGATAGGCCACGAAGCCGTTGATGTTGCGATGGGTGGACCAGAACTGGGCCACCGCCCGTGTTTCCGGCTCGGAGAAGGGGAAATCGCCCGCACCCATTTGGTCGCCTTCCGGGGCCCAATCGTAAGGGAAGTTGCGGTTCAGGTCCAGCCCGTACCGTCCTGGGGCCATCTTTATATCGTGCCCGTCCCAATTGTTGATAGTCCCTTCGCTAACGAGGCTGTAGTATTCGCCGCTGAACTCATCGGGAGAGCGCTTGACCATCACCCTGTGGTCCTTGTCCGATACGCGCCATGCGCCGTTCGGGTCTTTGATCCTCATCTGGAGGATGCGACCATCGCCGTCTACATCGTCGGGATAGAGACCGTCACGATCCTCAATGTAGGGGTATCTTCGGGTGGAAGAGCGTAGCACGTGAGGGGTTGTGAGGTACATCTCCGACCCATCTACCGAGATCCTGGGCACCACATAGACCGTGTAATCATTCAGCAGGCGGGTCACGCGCTCGTCTTTGCCGTAATTCGTCACGTAATTCCAGATCGTGTAGAGCGCCACCGTGCAACCGGTCACTTCACCGGCGTGGATGTTGGCGTCGATCCAGTAAGCGGGCTTCTCGGTATCCGGTCCCGTCTTCTTATTGGTCAGGGTTGCAAGCATGATCTCGCGCCCTTCGTGCGATTTGCCTATAACGGACGCCGACATGAGGTCGGGGTATGCCTTCTCCGCCTCACTCAGGAAGTCTCGTATCTCCTGGTACTTGTAGAACCGCGAAGCATCAAATTTCAACACGTGCTTTCTCCTCAAGTGTGATATGGTCTAGTTTACATTAAATTAGCAAGATAGACATATATCTAAACGCAAGGGCACACAAACCGGCCCGAGCATTACTTCTCGCCAGGCCACACAAGCCTCGCCGCCAGGCCGATGAACACCGTGCCGGTAAACCATCGCTGAATACTTGCCACCCGAGTGCTGGTCCTCAATCTGTCGCCAAGCGAGCCTGCGATGAGGGCTACCCCGCTATTTACCAGCGTGCCCGACGTATCGAAGATCAGTCCGAGCAGTACCACCTGCCAGCCGATTGGCCCACGAGCCGGGTCTACGAATTGCGGTATGAATGCGATGAAGAAGAGGGCCACCTTGGGGTTCAGCACGTTGGTGATCACGCCCTGCCGGAAGATGGCCGGGTAGTTCGAGGCACCCCTGGGCGAAAGGCGCAGGCCACTTTTGTCGCTGTTGTGCGGCGCGCCTAGTTTTGTGTCCCTTGCCAGCAGGGTCCGAACTCCCAGGTAGGCAAGGTAAGCCGCACCGATGTACTTCACCGCGTCGTAGGCCACGGGCACGCTCAGGAGCAACGTCGAGAGGCCGAGCGCTAACGCCGCCATGTGTACGAGAGTGCCTGCTCCTATTCCGAGCGCAGAAGTCACACCCGCCCGCTTGCCCTGCCCCACGCTGCGAGCGATGACGTAGAGCATATCAGGTCCCGGCGTGAGGTTGAGGGCTATAGTCGCCAGAAGAAAGAGGGTAAGATCCATAAGTCCTTCCGCTATATGAGTGCGCTGGAACCTACAATATCAACATTGCGTCCCCGAAGCTGTAGAACCTGTAACGTTCTTTTATGGCTTCAGAGTATGCCTTCATCATCAGGTCGTAAGTTGCGAAGGCGGATACCAGCAGGAGGAGCGTTGTCCTGGGCAGGTGGAAATTGGTGATCATAGCGTCAACCAGGCCAAACTGCGAGCCAGGCATCAAATAGAGGTCGGTCCAGCCCTCAGAGGGGCGTACAGGCTCGTTGCGGGCATCCAGGCTGAGCGATTGGGAGCGCGCCGCAGTCTCCAACACGCGCACGCTGGTGGTCCCCACCGCCAGAACCTTGCCACCCCGCGCTCTGGTATCGCATATAGCACGCGCCGCCTCTTCAGGCAAGCTGTACCACTCCCGGTGCATGGGGTGATCCTCCACGCGCTCCTCGTGCACCGGGCGAAAGGTGTCCAACCCCACGTGCAAAGTGACAGTCGCCCAACCCACACCCTGCGCCTTTAGCTCTTCCAGCAGCCGTTCGGTGAAGTGCAGACCGGCTGTGGGGGCTGCCGCCGAGCCTTCGGTGTGCGCATAGACGGTCTGGTAGCGCGTTGGGTTATCCAACCTTTCGTGGATGTAGGGAGGGAGGGGCATCTGCCCAAGCACATCCAGCATGGGGCGCGGCGGCTTATAAAAACGCAGAATGCGCCCACCCAACTCAGACCGAGCAATGACCTCGGCTTCCAGGTAAGCCCCGCTCTCCTCAGACCCGAAACCAAGCACCGTACCGTCGTGTATACGCCTACCGGGGCTGACAAGACCCTCCCACACTCGCGGCTCGGCCCCTTCATCCTCCGGCTGCACGACAGGTCTCAACAGCAGCACCTCGACCGCGCCGCCCGTGCCGACCTTGTGCCCCAGCAAACGCGCAGGCAGCACCTTGCTCTCGTTGGCGACCAGCAGATCGCCCGGCCTCAGGTACTCGCCAAGCTCGAAGAATCGCCGGTGCTCAAGGCTGCCGCTATCCCGGCGCACCACAAGCAGGCGCGAGCTATCGCGCGGCTCGACGGGAGTTTGCGCGATAAGCTCAGGTGGCAAATCATAATCGAATTGATCAATTCGCATTGGGCGTTACGTTACCCTCTGTGTGGAAGACTAATGAGGAGATATTCGGTGGGGCAGGCCGATTATCGAGTTCCTGGTTCCTGGTTCATAGTCCCTGATTCCAAGTTCTGGTTCCTTGTGCCTACTTCAACCAGGAACTTGGAACTTGGAACTTGGAACTAGCAGCTATACCCAGCCGCGAAGGCCTCCCAGGCTGCCTGCACCTGCCCTCGGGTCTCCTCGATGGTGCCGGAGTTATATATGACCACCGTGGCGCGGGCTAGCTTTTCTTCCTGGGGAGCCTGGGCATCAATGCGCATCTCGGCTTCCTCCTGGGAATACCCGCGCGTCCTCATCAGCCTCTCCAGTTGTTGCTCCCTGGTGCAGGTGACTACCCACACGGCATCACACTTGTCGGCCCAGCCAGACTCGATCAGCTTGATTGCATCTATTACAACTACAGGTTCTGGTGCGTCCGCGATTTCATCATCTATCACGCGGCGCACGATCGGGTGCTCGATCTGCTCAAGTGTGCGCAGCCGCTCAGGGTCGGCGAAGACGATACGCCCGAGTGCGCGCCTGTCGATCTCGCCGCTTGCGTCAACAATAGACGGGCCGAACTCCGAGATCACGGGCCAGTAGGCAGGGCCGCCCTTCTTCAAGATGATGTGGATCAGTTGGTCGGCGTCGATGGTGTGCGCGCCAAGTTCGCGAAGCTGGCGCAACACCGTGCTCTTGCCGCAGGCGATATTGCCGGTCAGCCCCAGGAGCGCTTTACCGTGGTACGGCATTGGCTTCCTCTTCGGCGGACTGCCACACACTGTAAGCCTGATCAAGCTCCTCTTCCAGTTGTGCGTACTCTGTGCCCAGCTTGACTATCGCGTCCAGGTCGCGCTTTTCGGTGGCTTTGGTGAGGGCGTCCGATACGGCGTTCAGGCGAGCTTCAAGGGTTGATATGCGGTTCTCGGCCTCCTGGCGGCGCTTTTCGAGGCGGGCCTTTTCACGCTCGGCGGCGCGCTCCTGCCGCTGGATGGCTTTGCTTTGCTCTCGCGTATCCATCTTCGGCTGCGCGCCATTGCCTGTTGCCCCATCCGGCTGCGCGATCAAGCCTTGTTCGGAGCGGCGCGCCTTCTCGGCCAGATATTCGGTGTAGTTGCCGTCGTAGGCGGTAAGCGTTTCGTCTTCCAGCGACCATACCTGCGTGGCAATATCGTCGATGAAGGCGCGGTCGTGCGACACGAACAGGATGGTGCCGTCGTAGCCGTTCAACACCTCGGTCAGCGCCTCCTGGGCGTCGAGGTCGAGGTGGTTGGTTGGCTCGTCCAGGATCAGGAAGTTAGCATCGGTCAGCATCAGTTTGGTGAGGGCTACGCGGCTGCGCTCGCCGCCGCTGAGGTCGCCCACCATCTTGAAGACGTTGTCGCCTGAGAAGAGCATCTTGCCGAGCAGGTCGCGGGCGGCCTCCTCGGTCATGTTGCGCACCGACCGCACCTCCTCCATCACGCTGTTGCGGGCATCAAGGCCCTCATGCGCCTGCGCGTAGTAGCCGAAGCGCACGTTGTGGCCCAATTCGAGGTGGCCTCCAAGCGGGGGCAGCATACCCATGATGGTCTTGAGCAGGGTGGTCTTGCCCGCCCCATTGGGGCCGATAAGGGCCACGCGCTCGCCGCGCTCGATCTCCAGGTCGCTGCACTTGAATAAGACCAGGGACGATGGACGGTGGACAGTGGACGTACCGGGGTTTTCGTCGTGCGTCGTCCGTCCTTCGTCGGCCAGGTGATAGCCGATCACAAGATCCTCGGCCTCGAAGACGCTGAGGCCGGAGCGGACGTGCGCTCTGAAGGTCAGGCGCATCTCGGCGCGCTCGGAGGGGCGCTCAAGAAGGCCCTCGTTGTGGGCGCGTTGCAGGCGCTTGAGGCGACCAAAAGCCTGTTTCTTCTTCTGACCCTCTTTATAGCGGCGTATGAAGGCCCACGTGCGCTCGACGGTCTCTTGCTGCGCCTCGTACTCGGCAAGGAGGCGCTCATAACGCTCGGCCTTCATCTGGAGGTACTTCTCGTAGGGCACGGGGTAGTCTTGCAGCCTGCTGAAAGCGAGCTGCTCACCCTCGGTGCGTAACTCGCCGCTCTTAGAATACCAGGTGAAGGTCTTGGGGGCGGTGAACTCCATATCGAGGGTGCGCTTGGTCACTTTGTTCAGGAAGCGGCGGTCGTGGGCGATCACGAGGAGGGTGCCCTGCCATTGCAGGAGGAAGCCCTCAAGCCACTCTATGGCAGAGATATCGAGGTGGTTGGTTGGCTCGTCGAGGAGGAGGAGATCGGGGTCGGCCAGCAATGCGCGGGCGAGAGCGGCGCGTGTGCGCTGCCCGCCGCTCATAGTGCTCAGGGTCTGCTCGTGCTGCAACTCTTTGAAGCCAAGACCCTGCAACACCTCCTCGATGCGGTGCTCGAAATTATAGCCTCCTACCAACTCGAAGCGATGGGTGGCCTCCTCGTATTCTTCCATCAGTGTAGCCCACTCGTCGGCATCGCCCTCTATCTCGGCTATCTGCAACTCAAGCTCGCGCAGGCGCGCCTGTAGAGCGCGTACAGGGCCGAGGGCATCGATCATCGAGTGGAGCAGCGTGTCCTCAGGCGAATACGATAGGTCGGCCTCTGAAGCGAACGACGATGCAGCCTCCTGCGGCAGATATACCACCCGCACCGCCTTGGCTTTTACCACGCTGCCACCGCCGGCGGCTTCCTGCCCGGCGATGATTTTGAGCAGAGTAGACTTGCCGACGCCGTTGGGGCCAACCAGTGCAACGCGCTCTCCGGCGTTCAAAGTAAAGCTGACACCCTCGAATATCGGGTAGATATTGTAGGACTTGGATAGGTTATAGACAGTTAGAAGGGTTGTAGGCATGAGGGTAATTGATTATTGCGTATTGCGTATTGCGTATTGCGTATTGCGTATTGGATTGCATTCTGATCTTCATGATATTATAGCAAGGCTAATCAGGCCCGCACAACAAGACCACCTGGCTATCAAAGGCACTGCACAGCACGCAATATGCAATACCATACGTCCCTCCGCATCAAACGTGTATTCAACAACCTTCAGGCCAGCCTCTGGTTCATGCCTTCACTGATTGTTGTTGCCCTGATGGCACTGACACTTCTTATGGTGTGGCTTGACCGAATCATCGGCTACCAGACCACGCGGGAGATGACCTTCTTCTTCAGCGCGGGGCCCGAGGGCACACGCGATATGCTCACCACCATCGCAAGCACCATGCTGACGGTGGCAAGCGTGGCCTTCTCATTCACTATCGTGGTATTCTCCTTCGCGTCGAGCCAGTACGCCTCGCGGACGCTTCACAGCTTCATAGACGACAACACCAACCAGGCGGTGCTCGGCACGCTGCTGCGCAGCTTCGTTTATTGCTTGTTGGTCCTGCGGACTGTACACCTGGAGTCGGGCAACGAGTTCGTGCCTGTGCTTTCCGCATCGGTTGCGTTGTTGCTTGCTATCGTTGGCCTGGGCCCGTTTATTCTCTTCATCCACCACGTAGCCGATCATCCACCGCCACGTAGCCGGGGCGATCCAGGCTTACCATATTATCTACCGGGTCGGCCATGCTACCAGCCGCGCTATCGATACTCTCTTCCCCAAAAACCTCGGTACCACAACAAGCATCACCGAAGAAGATACCGAAACAATGATATCTGAATTCACCACCGTGCTTGTACGCGCACAAAGTACGGGCTATCTTCAAGCCATCGACACCGGTTACACGCTCGCCCTTACCTCGCGTCACGACCTGATCGTGGTCCAACATAAAGGCGTAGGCCACTTCGTTGTGCGTGGCGAGACTGTGGCGTTGGTGGGACCAGCCGAGTATGTAACTGACTCCATCTGCTAGCAGATCTGTGATTACTTCATCCTGAGCCAGCACCGCACTATCTATCAGGACCCGGAATATGGGGTTCTCCAGCTTGCGGATATAGCGATCAAAGCCCTGTCGCCCGCCATCAACGATCCTAATACGGCGGTGATGGCTCTCAACGAGATCAGCAAAGTCTTCCGGCAAATCGCCCGCAAGGAGCTACCCAAACACCTGCTGACCGACAAGCAAGGCAAGCCCCGCATAATCGCCGACGTACCCACCTTCGAGCAATTGGCCGCTCAGGCCTTCGACCAGATACGGCGCTATGGTATGGCCGAGGCGGTCATACCCGCCAAAATGCTCGACGTTATCACTGAGATCGCGGAGGAAGCCGGTCTGGAATCGGAACGGGCAATTTTGCGCGAGCATTTGATCGCCCTGGTTGCCGATGCGGATCGGGCGATCCATAATAAGCGCGACCGAGAGCTCATCAATATGGAGCTTCGGGACGGCATACACGCTCTGCAAATGGGCGATGAGGAGGTGCCGTTGCTCAAGTAGGGGCACCCTACACAGTAATGCGACAGAATTGCCTCTGGTGAATGCCCTTTTGGCACTGCTCTGGCGCATGGGATGCGCCGGTAATGTGTCGTGCTCCTGTTGCGGCATAAGCAACCTCAGATCGTTGTCCTTGCTGCCAGTGTGGGGTGCGCGCCATCTTTTAGGAAGGAAAGAAAAATGATACCCTCTAGGTGAAGACATCCCGGCTAAGGCCGAAATCCTGGAGGGTATCATGCAGAGTAGCGAGTTTCAGGCCGTTTGCGACCTGTCACCTGCCCTCACTAGTATTGTGAAGGAATTTGAGGGGCTCGTCAAACAACTTTGGATATATGCTCAACGCAACCCGGATGCTACTTTGAGCAGTCTCGAAGAAAGAGCACGTCAACTGCGCTCGGACTGTTTCGCCTCAGCCTTAGAAGCCGCAGCCCAACTGCATCGTGCCATGATAGAGGAAGAATGGCTGCTTGGGCACAAGCAGTGTGACTGCGGGCAGACACCCCAGTACAAGGGTAAGCAGCGGCGCACTGTGCAAACATGGGTAGGCACGGTCACATTGGAGAGAGGTTACTTCTACTGTAAAGGGTGTGGCACCGGACGCTACCCGCTGGATGAGGCTCTAGGCATACCCGCACGGGAACACTTCTCGGACGGAGTGCAACAAGGAGTGTGCCTGCTGGGTGTGCAGATGCCTTTCGAGCAGGCTGCACATGCAGTGGAGGTACTCACTGGCATGTCGGTCTCTCCAAGAGAAGCCGAGCGCATGACTGAACAGAGGGGGCTTACATTAGAGGAGGGGGCTTACATTAGAGGAGAGCTTGCAAGAGGAGAGGAGAGCTTGCAAGAGGAGAGGAGAGCTTGCAAGAGGAGAGGAGAGCTTGCAAGAGGAGAGGAGAGCTTGCAAGAGGAGAGGAGAGCTTGCAAGAGGAGAGGAGAGCTTGCAAGAGGAGAGGAGAGCTTGCAAGAGGAGAGGAGAGCTTGCAAGCAGAAGATCAAACGCTAGGGGCAAGTCCCACCTCTCAGAAAGGTTCAAAGGTTGCAGATGGAGCATTGGGCTTGGGCACATGGGCGGCGACGCTGGACGCTGGCAAGGTGCGCTACGAAGATGGGTGGCATGACGCTAAAGCGGGAGTGGTGTTTTGGGCCGAGCCTGCATACAACGAAGCAGGAGAGATAGAGGGGGCAAGAGCCACCCATCAGAGCTATGTGGCGGAGGTCGGCTCGATGGAGCGGGCAGGAAAGCGGTTGAGTGCTGAAGCATGGAGGAGAGGGATAGGCCCTGAGGAGCAGGTTGTATGTCTGGGAGATGGGGCACCCACCAACTGGATACAGTTCGATGAGCACTTTGCCAACAGGGTAGAGGTACTCGACTGGTATCACGCCATGGAGCACCTGTGGCAAGCAGGTAATGGTATCTTCGGGCAGGGCACACCAGACGCCGCAAGATGGGTGAAGCGTTGGGAGAAGGAATTATGGGAGGGAAGGGTAGAAGCAGTCATTGTGGCTCTACACAGAGAGAGCAAACGTGAAGGGGAGGCGGGAGAAGCGGCACGAGAGCAGATTTATTACTTCCAGACGAACAAAGAGAGGATGCGCTACTCCGAGTACCGGGCATTGGGCTTCCCAGTTGGTTCAGGCACGGTGGAGAGTGCATGCAAGCGGCTGATTGGTGCCCGTCTCAAGGGAGCAGGCATGTGTTGGAGCAAACCAGGAGCACAAGGGGTGCTGACACTGAGAGCCGAACTGCTCAGTGAGAGGTGGGAGCAATGCTGGCCCAAAACTCGCCCTCTCAGAAAAGTCGCCTAAACGATGGCGCGCACCCGCCAGTGTGTAACTGCTTGCCGTCCGAGCAACCCTTGTGCTACAATGTCCAATGGCCCATTGAAACCCGCGCGCCGCAAAGACGCACAATTGGGTTTAGATATTCTTTATTGGCAAGGAGTGGCATGGATGCCAAAACCCGTTCTGGCAATCGTCGGACGCCCTAATGTGGGCAAGTCCTCGTTTTTCAATAGACTAATCGGCGAGCAGGTCGCCATCGTGGAAGACCAGCCCGGCACTACCCGCGACCGCATCTACGGCGACACCGAGTGGAACGGCGTTGTCTTCACGGTGATCGATACGGGCGGTATGGTGCTTGGCGAAGCAGCCGAGCCGGGCACCGGGCCGCAAGGCGAGGTCACAGAAGAAGATATCATGAGCCGCACCCGCGAGCAGGCCGAGGCCGCCATCGAAGAGGCTGATGTGATCCTCTTCATGGTGGACGCCAAGACCGGCCTCACAGCCGCCGACAACGATATCGCCGATATCCTGCGCCAATCCAAAAAGCCGGTCATCCTTGCCGCCAACAAGGCCGATTCAGAAGAGCGCCGCCTCAATGCCGTCGAATTTTACGCTCTGGGCCTGGGCGACCCTATCCCTATTTCGTCCAAGCATTCTATCAACACAGGCGATCTGCTCGACCAGGCGGTTGATGCCTTCCCCAAAGAGGAGGAGATCGAGGAAGAGGAAGAGGAGCAGGTCAAGATCGCCATCGTTGGTCGCCCCAACGTGGGCAAATCCCGTCTACTCAACGCCATCCTGGGCCAGGAGCGCGTGATCGTATCTGACATGCCGGGCACCACCCGCGACGCTATAGACACCCAGTTCGAGTATATCGAAGGAGAGGGTGAAGAGGCAGACAAGTACGATGTCACCCTCATCGACACCGCAGGCATCCGCCGCCGGGGCCGCATCGACCCTGGCATTGAGCGTTACTCCGTGATCCGCACCCTTCGCGCCATCCAACGTGCCGACGTAGTTCTACTTGTGATCGACGCTACCGAAGGCATCACCGCCCAGGACACGCATATCGCGGGCTATGTCCTCGAAGAAGCGAAGGGATTGGTGCTGGTCGTCAACAAGTGGGACCTGGTCGAGAAGGACTCCAACACCATCTACGAGTACACAGACCATTTGCGCCAGGAGTTGAGCTTCATCCCATACGTGACATTTGTGTTCATCTCGGCCAAGTTCGGGCAGCGCGTCAATAAAGTTCTTCCAGCCGCGATCAAGGTCGCCAGAGAGAGGACCAAGCGAGTGTCTACCGGGCAGCTAAACAAGCTTGTGAAAGAGGCAGTGGACGCCCATCCGCCCGCCAGCAAGCCGGGCAAGTGGGTCAAATTCTACTACGCTACCCAGGCCGACATCAAGCCGCCCACCTTTGTCTTCTTCACCAACGACGCCGAGAACGTGCACTTCTCCTACAAACGCTACCTCGAGAACCAGCTAAGAGGGGTGTTCGGCTTCGAGGGCACCCCCATCCGCCTCGTCTTCAGGACACGCCAGCATACGGAGTAAGCGCACTTTCAACTGCTGTTGAAGCGGAACATTCCCTAATACATTAGTCAGGCTCAAATCCCCTGGCTTGGTACATCATAACATTGAGCTCACGGCGCTGTTCGTCACTCTACCCACAAGAGAGGACTACTTATGCCTGACGGCACCCAAGCCCACCCCGTCGACGAATCGCCATCCGCACCTGTGGAAACCAGTGCCTTCGACAAAGGCACGGGCACATGGGTGCTGGCAGCCACCATCCTCGGCTCCAGCATGGCTTTCATCGACGGTACAGTCGTCAATGTAGCCCTCCCCGTTCTCCAGAGCGACCTGGGAGCCACAGTACTCGACACCCAGTGGATTGTAGAAGCATACACCCTATTTCTCGGTGCGCTGATCCTGGTCGGTGGCTCGATGGGGGACATGTATGGGCGACGGCGAATTTATGGTATTGGTGTAGTCCTCTTCGCACTCGCTTCCATATGGTGTGGCTTCGCAACCAGCCCTGGGATGCTCATTCTGGCCCGCGCCTTCCAGGGTGTAGGCGGGGCGCTACTGGTGCCCGGCAGCCTTGCTATTATCAACGCAATCTTTCCATCCGACAGGCGCGGTCGAGCCATCGGCACATGGTCGGGCGCTACGTCCATCACCACTGTGCTCGGTCCCGTGCTCGGCGGCTGGCTCGTCGAAAATCTCTCCTGGCGCTGGGTCTTCTTCATCAATGTCCCTCTCGCTATCATCGTGCTCTTCATCTCCTTCACCCACGTGCCTGAGACCAGAAGTTCAGCGTCCAGAGGCGGTCTTGACTGGCCGGGCGTGCTCCTCGCTACCGTCGGC
The DNA here is from genome assembly GCA_963797095.1 of uncultured Chloroflexia bacterium. Lineage (GTDB taxonomy): Bacteria > Chloroflexota > Chloroflexia > QHBQ01 > JADMIH01 > JADMIH01. The sequence goes on from CAWCNY010000005.1 coordinate 565,588, forward strand.
CTCGGAGGCCTCGTCTACGGCCTTATAGAATCGAGCAATTCCGGCTGGGGCGATCCACTTGTGCTGGGCACAGTCTTCGGGGGTGCAATAGCCCTTATTGCCTTCGTAGTAGTCGAGGCTCGCTCTCGTGCCCCTATGATGCCGCTGAACCTCTTTCGGTCGCGCACCTTCTCCGGCGCGAACATGCTCACCTTCTTCCTGTACGGTGCTCTCAGCGGTACCCTCTTCTTCTTCCCGTTCAACCTCATACAGGTGCAGGGTTACGGGCCTACCGCTGCCGGGGCGGCATCGCTCCCATTCATCATTCTGCTGTCAACTCTCTCGCGATGGTCGGGCGGCCTCATAGACCGCTACGGGGCGAAGATACCGCTGGTGATCGGCCCCACCATCGCTGGCATAGGCTTCGCCATGTTCGCCATCCCCGGCACGCATGCCGACTACTGGACAGGCTTCTTCCCCGGCGTGGTGGTGCTCGGTCTCGGTATGGCGGTCACGGTCGCCCCGCTCACTACCGCCGTCATGGGCGCGGTAGACGTGGCCCATTCAGGGGTCGCCTCCGGCATCAATAACGCGGTATCGCGCATTGCGGGCCTGATAGCCATAGCTGTGCTGGGCATAATCATGCTGGCGACATTCAACAGCAGCCTCGACAGCAAACTCCCCCCTCTCAATCTGCCCGCCGAGAGCGTGCAGCAGATCGACAGCCAGCGGATCAATCTGGCGGCAATAGAACCGCCCGCCAACCTTGATCCCCAGCAGAAAGAGGCGATCCAAACCGCCATAGACGAGGCGTTCGTAGACGGCTACCGCCTTGTAATACTGGTGGGCGCATCTCTGGCCTGGGCAAGTGCAATCAGCGCTTGGCTGTTGGTCGAGGGACGAGTAGCCAAACCACGAGCAGACCAACAGTAGGGGCGAGGCATGTCTCGCCCTGACCGGAGAGGCGCATCCGCTCCTAAGACACGGTATCAGGCTGCCTTGCGCGCAGGATCAGCGTCACGTAATAGAAGACGTAGTAGCCGATCATCAGGAAGTAAGACGCCCCAGTAATCGGGTCGCCCGCGAACTGGGAGCTGATTGTGATCGCCCCGCCCGAACGAGCCTGCTGCGCTACAGTCTGGACATAGGGAAGGGTTTCGATCAACCTGTAGCCAAACCGCACCAGAAACACCGCAAACACGGCGATACCTATATAAGGGTTAGGCTTGTAGTAAAGGCCATCGGGTTGGCGGTCAAAAGTTGTGAGGCGCAACCCAAAATAGGCTACTACCGCACCGGCCACCAGGCCAGCCAGGTCGCCTAAGAGAATAAGCGAGTCGGTGAGCGAAAGAGCCAGCACCACCACGCCCAGCACCCCAAAGATTCCCAGGCGCAGCATCATGCTCTCCTGGCGAATCTTCTGGCGCGTAAAGAGGGCGCGTGCGCGGCGAAATATTGCAAACAGAACCAATGCAGCGATAATGATGAAAGTGATCGTTCCGTTATTCATTGTAAGTCCCTCCAACCTTTTCGAGTTTAGTGCTCCCAAAAGCCATACAGAATGGCCTGAGAGTTCCGGATGAGCGCGCGGTCGTTAGGAGGGATGCTGCCGTGGGCAGCTTCTGAGGGAGAATCAGGGAATCGTTGGGGCGACGTGATCATGGATGCTTTTTACGACTGCAATATACGAAAGATAATAATCTAAAGTTTCTCTTAAAGTAAAATGGGCACCCTTCGCGGGTGCCCATGACAAGCGGAATTTATGTTGTATTAGGCCGCCAGCAGGTCTACCTCAATCCCACCTACAGGCTTCACCACAAAAGGCTCAGCCTTCAGCGAGGTATCTTCTGAATAGCGACGCACCACGTTTCGATTGAAGTCGCGCAGGGCGTCCGTCTTGACCAGGTTGACCGTGCAGCCCCCGAAGCCCGCGCCCGTAAGCCTGGCCCCAAGCACGCCTGGCGTCTCGCGGGCCAGGTCCACCAGGCGATCCATGAACGGATTGCTGACCTCGAAATCCTGGCGCAAGCTCTCATGCGACTCGTTCATCAGCCTGCCTACTTCTTCGAAATCGCTGCTTTGCAAAGAAGCCACCGTCTTCAGCACGCGCTCGTTCTCCGTGATGACGTGCCGGGCGCGTTTATATAGCGTCGGGTAGAGCTTGCTACCGTGCCTCTGCAACATCGCGCTGTCCACATCTCGGAGCGATTGCAATTCGAGGTTGTAGGTAATCACTCTCAATGCACCCAGCGCGGCCTCACATTCGCGCCGCCTGCGCGTATAGGCTGAATCGGCCTGGTCACGGCTCATACCGCTGTTCACCACTACCAGCGACAGCCCTTGAGCGTCCAGGTTGAGAGGCACAGGCGTGGTGGTCAGCGAGCGGCAATCGATCAGCAGCGCCGATCTCGGCTCCGCCTGCGTGATCACAATCGGGTCCATAATCCCTACCGGCACACCTAGAAAGTCGTTCTCTATCTTATGGGCCGCACGCGCCAGTTCGGGTCTCGGAATTTCCCACCCGGCCAGCGAAGTCATAGTGCCGAGCATGCCAAGCAACAGCGAGGCCGAAGAAGAAAGCCCCACGCCCACCGGCAGATCGCCCCAGATCAGGATGTCCGCACCGGTCGGGTGATAGTCATGCTCTTCCATCCACCAGGCCACGCCGCGCATGTAGTTCGCCCAGTGCTGGGTTTCCCCAACCAGGCCGGACGAGCTATCGAGGTCAATCTCCACGCCCTGGCCCATCGTCTCCGAATAGATGTTGAGCTTGCGGTCGGTACGCGAAGATGCGGCCAGCTTGGTATAGCGGTCAATTGCCGCAGGCAACACATAGCCCAGGTTGTAATCGGTGTGCTCACCGATGAGGTTGACACGCCCCGGTGATCTTACCAGGACACTCGGCTCTTTGCCAAAACGCTCAGAGAAGGACAGCTCCTTCATAGGAGGACTCCAATACAGTTATTTTGTGCACTATTCTTCATATCCAAGTGGGTGCCGCTGATGCCAGTCCCAGGCAGTCTTTATTATATCTGCAAGGTGCGGGTAGCGTGGCTTCCACCCCATTTTGGCTACTATTCCCTCCGAAGACGCGACCAGCACAGGCGGATCGCCGGGTCTTCTGGGCCCCACTTGCGCCGGGATGGGGTGCCCCGTCACGTGGCGCGCTTCCTCGATCACTTGCTTCACAGAGAAGCCTTCTCCGTTCCCCAGGTTGAACACTCCGCTTTCCCCACCATCCATAAGCCAGTCGAGCGCCAGCAGGTGCGCCTGGGCCAGGTCCACCACGTGAATATAGTCGCGTATAGCCGTTCCGTCTGGCGTCGGATAATCATCCCCGTACATCTGAACATAAGGACGTTGTCCTAGCGCCACCTGGAGCACTATCGGAATCAGATGCGTCTCAGGATCGTGCACCTCACCGAATTTGTCGGAAGCTCCAGCCGCGTTGAAGTACCTCAGCGAAACATACCGAATCCCCGTTAGCTCGTCAAACCATCTGAGCATGCGCTCAAACATCAGCTTCGACTCGCCATAGGGGTTGATCGGCTCCTGCGGGTCAGAATCGTGGATGGTATTCCCTTCAGGCACTCCAAACGTTGCTGCCGACGACGAGAAGACGATCTTATCCGCTCCCGTCCGCTGCATGGCTTCCACCAGTTTGAGGCTGGCTGCCACGTTGTTGTCGAAGTACTTGCCGGGGTTCTCCATCGACTCGCCAACCAGGGAGTGCGCCGCGAAGTGCATCACAGCGCGCACTCCGTGTTCCTGCATGGTCTTCTCCAGCAATGCCTCGTCAGCTATGTCCCCCTCCACAAAGGCCGCCCTCGGATCTACCGCCCCCTGGTGCCCTTTGATCAGGTTATCATAGACAACAACTTTGTGCCCGGCATCACACAACTGCTCGACAGCTATGCTGCCGATGTAGCCCGCGCCGCCCGTCACAAGCACGCTGGTCTTTCCCCCACCACTTCCGCGACTATCTTGCATATTATGTTGTTCAGGCTGGCCATCGTGCGCCAGGTCTATGTTTCCCATTATAGCATTCCTCCGAATGTGTAATATCGTACCAAAGGGCTAGAACCGGGGTGAATGGTGGAGGTATTTTTCGGCTAATACTCCTACGGGACCCCCATATGAGAACAAGGTACTGTCACCTCTATCACCCATTGGTACGGGTCTGCCCACCCGGTTGCACGGCGCTAGTAAATTGTCTTAGATTGTACTATTTAGCTTACTCATTTCCCGCGTTATCATCAACCTATCGAATCTGTAGGTGTGCTGGCACATAGTTTGCAATACTTTCAAAACAAATAGATTAGCGCTGTCAATAGATCAAATATATAGGATCATAGGAGGCTTACTAAAATGAAAGATTTCGCACTCTTGGTTCTACGGCTAGCCTTTGGTGGCCTGTTGGCCGGCCACGGAGCGCAGAAGCTCTTTGGCTGGTTCGGTGGTCATGGCCTCAAAGGCTTTACCGGAACGGTCGAATCGATGGGCATGAAGCCCCCTGAAGTGTGGGCCATCGCAGGTGCCGCATCGGAGTTCGGTGGCGGGGCGCTTACACTTCTTGGCGCTCTCAACCCCATTGGCCCCCTGAGCACAATAGGGGCTATGGAGATGGCAACAGCCAAAGTACACTGGGGGAAACCGATCTGGGTAACCAGCGGCGGGGCCGAATTGCCCCTGACCAATATGGCAATCGCATTGGCGGTGGCTCTCGCAGGCCCAGGTAAGTTCTCCGTGGACAGTGCGCTCGGTATCAAGCTGCCCCGCCGCCTGATCCTCATACCCGGTCTTGCATTAGCCGGTGCGGGCGTGGCCTACGGGGTAATATCAAGCAACAAGAATCGATCTCAAGCAAAAGAGCAGCCACAGCAAGTGCAGCAAGCCCAACCGCAGGAAGAGACCATCAAACCCGTGCCCGTCCCTCAAACGCCAGCCCAACCTGACGGATCGCACGCCCCGCACGAAGTCCTGAACGAAGTAGGTGTCGAGCACCTCACCGACCAGAGAATAGAAGCCGGTGAGAGCCAGCACAACCCAGGTTAGGTCCGCAACTTCGCCCCCTTTAGTTGTGCTATAATGGCACAACTAAAAGGCATGCCTGAAATCCGCAGTTGATCGCACACGCCAATGCTTTACCTCTGCGAATCCCGCAGCCCGACCTCCTGATCCCACAAAGGAGTCCAATATGCACACCACTCTCCCCCTTACAGGCCGCAATACGGACCTGCCCTTGCATGATGTTGACCCCGAAATCTGGCAGGCCATCGAGGACGAAAAACGCCGCCAACGCGAAAAGATCGAGCTTATCGCCTCCGAGAACTACGTCAGCCGGGCCGTGCTCGAAGCGCAGGGTTCCGTACTCACCAACAAGTACGCCGAAGGCTATCCCGGCAAGCGCTACTATGGCGGCTGCGAATACGTGGACGTGGCCGAGAACCTTGCTATAGACCGCGCCAAGCAGCTTTTCGGAGCCGACCATGTCAACGTGCAGCCGCACTCAGGCGCGCAGGCTAATATGGCCGTCTATATGGCCGCCCTCAACCCCGGTGATCACCTGCTAGGAATGGGCCTTGCCTTCGGGGGCCACCTCACGCATGGCTACAGCATTAACTTCTCAGGCAAGCTTTACACCGCAAGCGCCTACGGCGTGGACAAGGAAACCGAGCGCATAAACTACGACGTGCTCCAGGCCCAGGTAGAGGAGGAAAGACCCAAGATACTGGTGGTCGGCGCGAGCGCCTACTCACGCGTCTTCGACTTCGAGCGGTGCAGACACATAGCCGATTCGGTGGGCGCGCTGCTGATGGTCGACATAGCCCACATCGCAGGGCTGGTGGCCGCCGGTATCCACCCCTCCCCCATCCCCTATGCCGACTTCGTCACCACCACCACCCACAAGACGTTGCGCGGCCCAAGGGGTGGTATGATCCTCTGCCGGGCGCAGTATGCCAAGGACATAGACAAATCAGTCTTCCCTGGCATCCAGGGCGGTCCTCTCATGCATGTAATCGCCGCCAAGGCGGTCGCCTTCCATGAAGCTCTGCAACCCGCCTTCAAGGAATACCAGGCCCAGATCGTCAAGAACGCCCAACGCCTGGCAGCGGGGCTTGAGTTGGCGGGCCTGCGCCTCGTATCCGGCGGCACAGACAACCACCTGATGCTGGTCGATGTATCGCCGCTCGGCCTCACAGGCAAGCAAGCCGAACACGCTCTTGACGAAGTGGGCATCACAGTCAACAAGAACGCGATACCGTACGACCCGCAACCGCCCGCCAAAGCCAGTGGTATTCGAGTGGGCACTCCCGCCGTTACAACTCGGGGCTTCCGCGAACCCGAAATGGATACAATAGCCAGCCTCATCGGCGATGTCCTGCGCGCCCCCGAAGATGTAGAGATAATGGAGCGTGTCAGGGGAGAAGTGGCCAGTCTGTGCGCGCGGTTCCCCGTTCCCGGAATAGATTAAAATGGAGAACCTTTTCGTATCTGACCACCCACTCATAAAGCATAAGCTTGCTCTCATGCGGTCGGTAAGTACCGAGCCCAAGAAGTTTCGCGAGGTAGTGCGCGAGATCACGGGCCTACTCCTCTACGAAGCCACCCAGGACCTTTCCACGCAGTTCGTGGAGGTGCAAACCCCCCTGGCGGTCATGGAGGGGCGAAAACTCGCCGAGAGAATCGGCTTCGTCCCCATCCTTCGTGCCGGTGTGGGCATGGTGGACGCCGCTCTCGACCTCATACCCACTGCCCAGGTGTGGCATATCGGTCTCTACCGGGACCACCGCACCCTCCTCCCCATCGAGTACTACAACAAACTGCCCGACCACGTAACTGTCGATATCTGTTTCGTGCTCGACCCTATGCTCGCCACGGCAGGCTCGGCCACCGCCACCGTCAAAATCCTCAAGGACTGGGGTTGCCCACGCATCAAGTACGTGGGACTGATCGCCGCCCCCGAAGGCATAGAGCGCTTCCACGGTGAGCACCCCGATGTCCCCATCCACGTCGCCGCCGTAGACAGCCATCTCAACGACAAAGGCTACATAGTCCCAGGCCTCGGCGACGCCGGCGACCGCCAGTTCGGCACATCTTGAAGTGTAGAGTGTGGAATATAGGAACTGAGGCCGCTCCGCACTCTACGCTTCGAACCCCGCACTTTTATGGATTTCCTCCTCATGCCCCTGATTTTCGCTGCCACGCTGGCGGTGTCGCTCGCGCTGACGCCGCTGGTCAGGCGGTGGGCGATAGCCCGCGAATGGGTTGACGAGCCAGGGGAAGCAAGGCGCGTCCATCGCATACCCGTGCCGCGCCTCGGCGGGCTTGCTATGTATGCGGCCTTCCTGGTGGGTGTGCTGCTAACATTCGTTTTTCCATCTATCCGAGCCGGAAAGACCGGCAACGAGCTTTTCGAGACGAGCCGCGTGCTGCTCCTGCTACTGGGCGCGGGCGTCATCACCGCAGTGATGGCGGTGGACGATGTGCGCAAGTTGAAGCCGCTGCCACGGCTGCTGTGGCAAATCGCCGTGGCTCTGCTGGTCGTCCTTCCCAGCGTATTCTTTCCGGGTGGCGCGAACCCGGCCACACCTACCAATCCCATCGCCGACCCGCCCGGCACGATCCATTACGACCAGGGCGCGGGCGTGCTCGCCACAACCATACGCAATCCCTTCGTATCCGATGACAGCCCATTTGCCACCATAGAGTTCCCGCTACTGATCGCGGTGGCACTCACCATCTTCTGGCTTGTGGGCACCACCAACGCGATCAATTGGATCGACGGCCTCGATGGCCTCGCCGCCAGCGTATCTGCCGTGGCCGCCGCTGCCATGTTCATAGTCACAGGTCCCGTCCTCAACCAGTGGTCACTCGCCTACCTGCCACTAATCCTCCTGGCGGCGGTAGTCGGCTTCCTTCCGTACAATATTCACCCCGCCCGCATCTTCATGGGCGATTCTGGTGCGATGTTCCTCGGCTTCACCCTGGCCGTACTCTCAGTGATCGGCGGCGCAAAGGTGGCTGCTGCCCTGCTGGTGCTGGGCATCCCGCTCCTCGATGGGGCCTACATGATCGTCTACAGGCTCTATCGTGGACGCTCCCCTCTCTCCTCCGACCGGGGCCATCTCCACCACCGCCTCTTCGATATAGGGTTTAGCCAGGGGCAGGTGGTGATTATTTACCTGGTACTGTGCGGTGCGTTCGGGATCGTGGGAGTGCTCCCGATTCCGCGCATCGTCAAGCTTGGTGGCCTGGTGCTTATGGTGCTCGTGCTGATCGGGATCTTCATCTACATAGCCCGCAGGCAATTCGACGAAGGCCGCAAAACCGCCGACCATAAGCGCGAAGTGCTCAGCAAGCAGTAGGCAGTAGTCGTGCACCGATTCTTCGTGCCCCCGCACACCCTTGCGACCACCCGGGTGCAGATCAGAGACGAGGTCGCCCACCAGATTATCCGCGTCCTACGAATGCAGGCAGGCGACGCAATCTGCCTGCTCGATGGTCAGGGCTACGAATATCGGGCGAAGATCCTCTCGCTGGGCAAAGACGAGGTCATATGCCAAATGGAGGAGCGCACCCTTTGCCTCAGCGAGCCGCACCACAAGGTAACTCTCTACCTGTCACTGCTCAATAAAGCCGACAAGTTCGAATGGGCGTTGCAAAAGTGCACCGAGATCGGTGCTGCCGCCTTCGTACCTGTACGCGCTGCCCGCAGCATCGCGGACGTGCCGGCGAGCGCCAAGCTGGAACGCTGGAGGCGCATAATTCAGGAAGCAGCCGAGCAGAGCGGGCGTAGTATTGTCCCGGCGCTGGAAAAGCCACTCACCTTTGAGGAGGTCCTCGCTTCGCAGGCCGGGCAATTGGCTACAATACCTGCGCTGGGCTTTACAATAACCCTTAAGAACGCTCTAAGAAATACAGCGCGAGAACAACAAAGTGGCATCAGCATCTTCATCGGGCCTGAAGGCGGCTTCACGCCAGGCGAGGTTGACGAAGCGAAAGCGGCAGGCATAGTGCCAGTGACGCTGGGGCCGCGCACCCTTCGTGCCGAAACTGCCGCCGTTGCTGCGCTGACCATGACGCTCTATGAGCTTGGCGATATGGGTATCAAGGGATAACAGGAGAGCGCAATGCAACCACTAACTCTGGAACTGGCAGACAGCCTGGCCCACGACTTCTTTAGCGACCATGCACATGTATCGAGCGTCTCTCGCGATTACAGTGTACAGGAGATGCTGGCCTTCCTGAGAGCCAATATTGAGGCGATGCAGGCTGAGGTAGAGGGGATGACTCCCGAACAACTCGCCTATAAGCTTCCCGGCGCTCCCGATGGCCCCGATGCGAGCGGCGATGAGGCCCACTTCGACACCGCCGAGATCGTTACGCACATGGCGACGGGCACCGCCTTCCACTGGTGGAACATCACGCGCGCCCTGCGGCACGAGCGCCCTCCCATGCCGAAACCACCCGAAGGCACACCCGCCACGGGCAAGCGCAGGGACAGCATGGGCGCGGGGGGCTGGCGCGGACTGTCAGGCCCTGAGCTTTCCGCTCTGCTGGGCAGCACGGCGGAAGCTTTCGTGGCCTATATCGAAAGACTATCGCCTGAAGAGATGGAAGGCGGCACGTCCAGTTTTGGGCTGTTCCGCGATATGTCGCCTCACGATTGGCTGTTCCTGGTGGCAATACACTCCGGTATGCATCTGAACCAGATCAGGGAGATGAAGGCGCAGTCTGATTATCCGGCAAGCGTGAGCCACTAGACTCGGGTCCGCAAGCGCACAATCTGATTCTAAAAAGGAATAAATGAGGAGGGGTTGGGGTCTTGGGACGTCCTGACGCTGTTTTACTCACGATTCCAATATTCGGGATTACTCACGTTTGCAGAGTTACCGACTCCCTAGCGAAAAATAGAGAATAGCTGTGAGACCAACTGAAGTAGGAAGGGCAAGCTCATGGCAAGCAGCAAAATCCCGTAGCACACCCGCACCCACTTCGAAGTTCCCGACCAGCGTTGCGAGTCGTAATCGGAGCGTTCGATCCTCTGGAGGCGGGGCAGCGAAGGCGTGCCATATTCGTACCTGGCTCTCCCTTGCCATTCACTTGTGTCTAGAGGATAAAGATCCTGATCGGTGGGGGCATTCGTGCGGGCTTCCAGCCGATGCCAGCCGCCTTCGTCGCCATGAGCGCGTTGATACTCTTTTTGAGCGCGTACATCCCGCTCCGAGGGCAACATTGTCCAACCTTCGGGCAGCCTGCTTCCGCCTATGCCCCCGCTCTCAGGTCGAAGGTCGGCGTTCCACAGCCTGCGCAACTGCTCAATGCCGCGCTCTTTCCTGGCGTCAATGTCTTCGTCAGGCTCGTCCCACACGTCGAAACGATTGCCGTAATCACTCCCCCACGACGGCGGGCCTGGATCGGGGCTGGAATCGAGCAACTCCCGCGCCTCGTCCTCCTGGCTCTCAGGAACAAGCAGGTCCTGCGGCACAAAATCGTTGCCCGAAAACTGGGCAATATCCGCGCTGGGCGAGCGCCGCATCAACACGGGAATGCCCGCGTCCTCAAGCTGGCTCTTGATCAGGCTGCCGATAATGGCGTTCGGCATGTTGGTGACTACTTTCCAGTGGGGATCGTCGTCTGGCCCGTAAGTGCCGCGACCGCCCTTGATTACATCCAAATGGGGCTGGTCACCCGAATCGATGGTTTCGGTGAGCACACCGCAATCAGGACAGATCTCTACCCACGGTTCGTAATCGTAACCGCACTTCGGACAGTAGTGCCGTTGCCTCGCGCTCATGACCCCATTATACCAGACGCACAATGAGCGCGACGGCGACGCTCTCTGGGGTTTAGCTAGGCTTTGTACAAAACTGGGTCAGTAACAAAGCGCGTAGGCGAGCCTATCCATGTCTGAGCGTGGCACTGATAACACATCAGGGTCCTGGGCGGATGTTACATAATCGAAATTGCCCCATAACTCCCTGCGCACATCAGCCAGCACGTCCGAGAAGGTGGCCTCTGTTTTTGGATACCACGCTGTTCGTAGCACAGGTATGTCTCCCGATGGATGTAGCTCCTGTCCTATCACCGCTACCAGGCTGTACAAACCCAACAGTCTTGGTGTGCTTCGCTCTATCGCCAGATCTGACCATTGCCGTTGTTGTCTCTACTCCCATGTGCGCCCTGCTCTCCTCAATCGTCACCTCGATGGTCCACCTCCTGATGAAACTGTGCACTACCTCTATTGCTTCTACTGCTTCCTCTTCGGGGTCGGGTGTGAAATAGGCTTTTGGTGGATAGTTACCGGAGGGGTCACGGGTCAGTACCCATCTGGGGGGTAATACCGCAGAGCTTGCCCTGTACCATACTCCTGTGCCACTCACCACCTCTAGCATTCGTTCGCGCCCGTCATACCAACATACCTTCATGGGCAACCATTGTGTGTGTGGATCGTCCAGCACCGTGCTCAATTTGGGTAATACTGCCCCTTTCACTCGTGGTCGACCCTTCTGACCCTTACCTTTAACCTTCCCCTTCCCCACCATCTTCCCACCGGTTATGTCAGGAGCAGGCACACAGGGCACACAGGGCACACAGGGCTCGTACAAGCGCGAATCCAGCCGTAAAGGATAAAGGAGCCACCAGAGTGACCTTACGCCTGGTACAACAGAGCCCCAGTTCCAGGATCGAGTAGGCAGTATCACCAATCAGCTTCATGGGCACCACAGTTGCATCCGGGCACCAATGACGCACTGTGATTATCATTTGCTGAGCTATTTCTCCTATCGTTTTATGAGGATTGCCCTGCTTCTTGCTCACTTTGGGTGTGGTAGCCAGCACTGAAAAGAATGGGAGTGCCCACGATCTACGCGTCCAGGGTACTTGCACCACTGCCATCATTACCACCCACCTCAGGCCGCTTGATGAGATCGCCTGATCCTTGCTCGATTTCATCTTATCTCGATAATGACCTCGTTTGGATATTTTGGAACCCCATCTACGCTCCAAGGTCTCGTCGATAACGATCTCGAGTGTACCTCCTGCGTGAATGAAGGTGCTGATAATCAATTGGAGAAGCAGACGGCTCATAGTGAGAGAGGACCAGCAAGCTCTATTGAGTACCTGGTGGTAGAGAGTGCAGTCTCCATCATCGTGTAAACCCATTTGCTTGAGAACGGCAGTGACGGTACTCCTGCCGCGGGCCAGGAGAGTGCCAATCACCAACACTTTAGCTTTGCGCCAGGTAGGGCGGGTGAAGGCTGGCCGGAAATGCTGAAGGACCTGTATAATCGGTGTGGGTAGGGACATCGTAAGTCTCCAAGTTTAGATAGAGCTGTGGTAGGCTACTATCTTACAACAAAGAGCTTATGGGTCCCTTTTCCCGCATTAATCCCCCTTATTTTTGTACAAAGTCCGGTTTAGGTCCTGCGCCTGACGGCCCGCCGGGGCAGCACAACAAGGATCACCAACCCCACCACCACCGCCAGCAATGATAGGAACGAGATCAAACTGCCCCACACCCACGAATCGGGCTTGAACTGCATCACAAGCGTGTGGGAACCTGCGTCCACTCGCACAGCCCTGAAAGCGTGATCCGCGATCTCGATGGGCACGCTTCTACCGTCCACGGTGGCTTGCCAGCCGGAATACCAGGCGTCGGTTAGCACCACCCAACCGGGCGCGTTCGCCTGTACATCTATCACGATATCCTCCGGCTGATACTGTGTCGCCATCACGTGCTCTGCACCCTCCGAGCCGCCTGCCGACGCTTCAACCGTGCTGGGTAGGTCGCTCCGCTCCGTAGTTCCAGCTTCGAGCAGCACCGTGTGCCTGGAGTCCACATCGAAATTGCGAATCCGCTCAACCGTATTGAACCCATCAGGCTCTACTATCATATCGTGCACCAGGAAGAGGCGAGGTACCGCGTTAGCATCCTGGTAGAGCTTGAAACCCTTGTAGGCATCTACCAGCTTCCACTTCAACGTGTTGGTAAGCTCAGTGCTGGCCGACACCACCCTTAAACTTGGCGCCAACGAGATCATACAAAGGCGAGTCGAAGTTCTTCTTGGCTATCGTCCATAAATAATCATATTTCTGTAGCTTGAGCGGGTTGAATGCCCCGCCTGCATCATACACCTTCCCTTCCGGGTCCTCGCTTACCAGCAGCGCGGTTGACGGCTGCCACACGTTCTGTGCGTCCGAATCGCTATCTACTCTGTAGGGCACGCCCGTGGCGGGATCTCGCGTCTGCTTATAGACAGTGGAGCGCGCCCCGAACTCCTGGTAGCCCGACAGCAGGTTGTCGGTGGTGGGGTTGAACTGCGAGTTGGGTGAGAAGATGTCGAGCACAAGCAGCCCCACCATCCCCACGCTCAGCAGACCTGCGCCGACGCGCCCGCGCCAGGCGGCCCACCCCAGCCCCGCCAGCGCCCCGATCCAGAGGATCAATATACCCAGGTCGTTGATTGCCTGCGGGAGCCTGCTGTACTGCGCGCCTGACAGTTGAAGCGTCTGCGAAAAGAACAGCGGCATCACAAAGAGCGCCGCCACACCCACCGCCACGCTCAGGCCGACTAACCACCACATGAGCGGTCTGCGCTTGTGCGCTTCGTCCGAGCGCAGATAGATTAGCACGCCGTCCAGGCCGAATGCTGCCAATCCCGCCAGCGCGAAGCCCAGCAAAATCAACGCACGACCGCTCGACCGCAATGAGCCGAAGCCCGGCAGGAAGCCGTAGATCCACGCCCCCGCGATAGAGAGGTCGCCCACCATGATAAGAAGCGCCGCGCCCGCCAGGATCGTGAAGAAGGCCAGCATCCTGCTACGGCGCAACACGAGGCCCGCCGCCGCCAGCGCCAGCGTCACCACGCCGTTGTAGCCCCAGTTCTCGGTGTTCTGCCAGTCGCCGGGCATATAGTTGCTGGGATTGCCGCCGTACACACGCGGCAGCAGCATGTTGAGCATGGTCAGTGGTTGGTCGGCATATGCCCCCGCCTCCTCATAGCTGATCGATGCGCGCACCGATTGCGAGCTAAGTTCCAGGCTTGGCAGCAGTTGGATGGCCCCCAGCCCCAGCATCACGACCAGGGCCAGCGCCCCCTTGCCCACCCACTCCGATGCCCCGCGAGCGGTGAGCGGCTTGCGGTCGAATAAGAGGAAGAGCCATAAAAGTCCGGCGGCAATCATGCAATAGGAGAATATCTGAACGTGCCCGGCAAGGAGGCCCATCGCCATGACCGCACCCGCGCCAACGGCCCACGCCCAACCGCCCGGACCATGCGTGTAATAGGCACGACGCAAGCAAAGGAGTATGGCAGGGAGCCACGCCGCCACCAGGATCATAGGGAGGTGCCCCAGGTGCGCCGTCATGAACCCGCAGAAGGCGAAGGCCACCCCGCCCGCAAGCGCGCCCGCCCGCCCTATGCGCAGATCGCGCAGGAACACGTACATCAGCGCCGAAGCAAGCCAGTAGTGGAAGATCAGTAGCCACTCCAGCGAGCCGTAGTCTACCTTCACGAAGAGGTAGAGCACCCAGTTGATCGGGTAGAAGAGGCTCGATTGCACATCGGCGGCCAGCGGCATCCCCGCAAATAGGTGCGGGTTCCAGAGCGGCAGCATACCTTGTTTTATCTCGGAGGCCGCGTAGAGGTAGGTGGGGTAGTAGAAAGAGGCGATATCTCCCCCACCCTCAGGCATCATGATGCCGCTTTCGATAAGCACTCGCCAGAAGAAGCCGCCTGTCAATAGCGCCAGCAATCCCAGCCCCAGCACATCGAGGTGCAACGTGGGGCGTCGTCTATCTGCCCTGTGCCACAGGTAGGTGAGGGCCAGCGCCACCAAAAGGACGCCGAATATCAAGGCAACACCCCATATCTGCAACAGCCCGGGTAGCTGTTCGAGGACCTGCGCCGGTGGTGCCAGGAGCATGAAACTCATAAAGGGAAATCTACCGCTTACCTATCGCCTGCGATTCGGGCTTGGCGGGCCGCGCCTCGGTGACTGCCAATCCGCCATCCGTAGTTTGCGCGCCACCTGAGCCAAGCGCCGCGAAGTTGATCCCCTGCTGGATAGCCGCGATCACGCCCAATATAGCCACGGGCACCAGTCCCACGAAGTGGTAAATAATGGCGAATGCTCGGCTTGTATCGAGCGGTTGTCCAAGCGTGGTCAGCACCAGGATCACCGCCCCCTCGAATGTGCCCACGTAGCCCGGCGCTGACGGCACCGCCATGCTCAGGTTAGTGATCACCACCAGCACAGCGGCCACTACCGGAGTCACCTCCACGTTGAACGCCAGCAGCATGAAATAGACGGTCACCATGTTGACAAGCCAGGTCGCCAGCGACCACAGTCCCAACTGCACCGCCAGCCCAGGATTGGAGAGCGGGGCAAGCCCCTGCAAGGCGTGATCTGTGCCCTCCGCGATGCGCGGGCCGAGGCGCGAAGGCAACCGCCCGGCCACCAGGCCGACCAGCCTGCGCGCCAGGTCGGGCCTTACGATCAGAGCAAGCAGCACCAGCGTAACCGCCAGCACCCCCACGCCCAGCAAGATCACCGGCCCCTGGTCGAAAGCCCCAGGCAGCGATACGAACGGCAGGCTGATCCCCAGCAACAGCAGCAGGGTCAGCACATCAAGCACCTTCTCCACCACTATAGTCGAGAAGACACGTGCCGCCGGTATGCCCGTACGTGCACTCGCGGCCGCCCCCCGCGCCACCTCGCCCAACCTGAACGGCAGCGGTATGTAGGAGATCATTAACAAACCAAAGAGCAAGCCGACCGGGGCGCGCTCCTCGTCGGGGTGGAACAGCACACGCCACCGCCACACCTTCGTCATGAAAGTGAGGATATACGGCACGATCATCAGCGCGAACGGCAGCCAGCGCACCCGCGTGAGCGCGTCCCACACGTCGCCCAGGTCGAACCCCTGGAACGCCAGGTAGAGCGCTGCCACGCTGATAAGTAGCCCTATCAATAAGAGAATAATGCGTCTCAATGTAACCGATTCGTCTTCAACAATCGCCCTGCGCTCTCTGCCTCATCTTTAACCTCCGCGACAAGCACAGGTTTCATGGAGCAAATGGTTGGATTGCCCTGTGCCCACACACTACACCTTCAAAGCCCGCCGGTATTTGGCGATCAATTCTTCGGCCTTCTTCCTGCTGTTGCTAACCAGGCTCTCCTGCAACAGGTCCCAGTTCGGGCGCTCGTGATAATCGAGGTGATAGATCACGTTCTCGTCCTGCACGGTGGCTGACCGTCCAAGCAGAGGGAACAACTCCGTGAGGAAGGCGATCTCCCACACCTTGTTCCCCGACCGCTGCTTGTCTAGCACATCTACAGTCGAGTCGTAATAGTCGAGCAGTATGTTCCGCACCAACTTATCCTGCCGGAACACCCCACCCGGCGAGTAGTGCGGCCTCCCGCCCAGGGCAGTGCGCACGGTCCCGGCGTTCTTGCAATAAGGCGACAGCCACCCGTAGTCGGGGTTGCTCTCGATGTATTGAAGCATCTGGGTGATCGCCCCTGAGGGCATCACCACATCGTCGTCCATGAAGCAGATATTGGACCCACTGAGAGCCTCCAGCAATGTAAGCCGCCCCAGGCTGAACGCGCGCTTGTCGTCGTGCAAATGGTCGTATGTGCACCTTATTCCCCGGTCAGCCGCCAGCCGCAGCACCGACTGCACCTCTACCCTATCGATAATCGGCTGCGGAGCCGTGTCCACGATATGTATGCGAATACGCTGTTCGTCCTGCAACAACAAAGAAGAAAGCGCCATCGAGAGCGTAGACTTCCCAATAGTAAGGATCCCGATCTCCATCAAAGGCGCGCTAACGCTGCCGTTCAAATTCACACTCAAACCTCTACCCTTCCCCTCTTGCGCACGCGCACAATATACCATATCCCCAACGCCGCCGTTGCGGAAAGCCCATCCACCGCCACATCCCATATGTAGCCCACGCGCCTGGGCACGAACAACTGGTGGATCTCGTCAGTCATGGCATAGAGAGTGCTGACCAGCACCCCTACTTGCCACACCCGCAACAGCACGCGCCGGGTCGCCGGACCACTCCCCCAGCCTGTGAAATACGCCAGCAAGCCACGCCCCACCAGCAACGCCAGCACCGAGTACTCAAACACGTGGCCGCACTTGCGAAGCGCAAGCACCCACGGAGGCCCCTCGAACACAGTCCAGGTATTCTGCGACGACACGACGAAGATGGCCGCCGCCCACAGCACAGCGGGCCCCCACGCCAATGCAATCTCGCGCCAGGAAGGAGATACCATGTCGCCCCTATCAACTTCCCGCTGTTCGTCTGCATGCATCATGACAACAAGTATACCAGCACCCAAACCCTACACCAACCTGATATACTGGGGGCGAAAAACCCCTATGCAACCTTCCCCCACCAACCCACGTATATAGGGTGTATAGGGGAGATGCATGATGACAACGCACTCAGGGGTAGCAGTTTCACATACAACTTTCGCGGTGTCCCTCGGTGACGTGGTGCGCGATAGACTTTCCGGCTGGCGTCACACCCTCACCGGCGAAGACGAGCGGTCCACCAGGGCCGCCTTCCAGATGCCGCTGGGAGCGGGCGGGCAGAGTAGCGCGGCCCACACAGCCACTTCTACCGCCACGGCAACCGCCACTACCGCTACCGCCAGGCCAACAGAGGAGAAAGCAAGACCAGTGTCGACCGACAATGGGCGCGAAACATCCTCAGCTCTCAGTTCAGCCGACCAGGATCGCCTGGACGTCCGGGCTGCGCTGGCGGGCGACCAGTCGGCCTTTGCCGACCTCGTGACCCGCTACCAGTCTGCCGTGTACAACATGGCTTACCGCATGCTAGGCGACCCCACCGAGGCCGAGGATGCAGCCCAGGAAGTGTTCGTTCGCGCCTGGAACCAGCTACGCACTTTCCAGATCGACCGCCGCTTCTCCACGTGGCTCCTCTCCATAGCCTCCCACCACTGCATCGACATGCTACGTCGCCGGAAGCCGACCGCTCCCCTCGAAGGCGTTGCCCTCTTCCTGCCGTCCGATGCCCCTGAGCCTGATGAGCTGGCTTTGCAGGGCGAACAGCGAGATATGGTGCAGAAATTGCTTAACACTTTGCCTGAGAAATACCGCACAGTGACAGTCTTGCGCTATTATAATGACCTATCATATGACGAGATAGCCCGCGCTACCGGGCTGACGGAGAGCGCCGTGAAAACACAACTCCACAGAGCCAGGCGTATGCTGGCCGAGCAATTGGTAGCCGCAGACCGGGCAAACAATAAGGGCGGGCAAGCTCTCCATAACACCGATCCCCCCACTCACAGACGAAGAAAGGAGGTGGGCCGAGATGATGCATGAAACATTTGATGAACTGATGTCGCTCAAGCTAGATGGCCTGATCGACGACTATGACGAACGTCGCCTTACCGAGCATGTTGGAGAATGCAACCACTGCGCGCAGATGTGGGCACTATTCCAGCAGGCTCACAGCATCCTGCAAGCCTCCGCGCTGGAGCCACTGCCGGTTCCGTCTACCCTCCATTCGAAGGTGATGGTGCAGGTAGCGGCTCCCGCGCTCCAACCGCAGGTCGAAGTCGCAGGCAGCAAACCGTTTTTCTTACCGGCCACCTCCACGGGCAGGCTAGGCGACACTCCCAGCCTCCTGGGCGTTGGGGTGCCTGCGATCCCTGCCCCTTCGGCGACGGGCGCGCTTGTTTCCCCGTATGCCCCTACACGCAGGCTCCCCTCGGCCCCCACTATAGGTCTCATTGATTTCGGTGCCGACTGGCAGGTCCGCGTGCTCAATTATCTCCGCAACACAGTTGCCTTCATCCTCGCTATTGCGGGAATCACGGCTCTCCTGCTGGCCCTCACCATCTCCGGCGTAATCAAGCTGGGCGGCGCTTTCGGCGACGGCATAAGCACCATCCGTACCCTCTTCGAGGCAGTCGGCGCGTGGTCCCAATCCCTATTCGCCACCTCCGGCTCGGTTCTCATCGCGGTAGTGGCCCTTGTCGGTGGCCTCCTCCTGCTCGTAGGCTGGCAGGTAGTGGCCGCCTATCAGCGTGCCGCCATCGAGGGCCGCAGCTACACCGGCGCGCTTACCGGTGCTCTCAACTCAGGCTCGCTGGAGGTAGCAGCCTGAGACTGATAGTGCGGGGCGGGTTTCAACCCCGCCCCTGTCACACAAACGCAAAAGGTTTACAAAATAAGGCGTACTAGCAAAGAGATAGCTGGATATTATGACACTCAGCATAATTAGACGAATAGCAATCCTGCTCATGACAGTATGGGCCATCCTGATCACTTCGGTAGCCCTTACCGCCACACCCTCCGCCTTCGCGCAAAGCGAGTCCGGTGACACTGTCGTAGACCATGACCTGACAATTGACTCCGGCCAGACGTTGCAGGGCGACGTTAAAGTCAATGGCGGCGACCTCACGGTCTATGGCATCATCCAGGGCACAGCCAACGTGGTCGATGGCAACGCCGACATCAGCGGCCAGGTCCTGGGAGACCTCACCGTGCTTGGCGACGGCAATATCACCCTGGGCGAAGGAAGCTTCGTAGATGGCAACGTAATATCGGCGGGCAATATTGAGATCGATGATAACAGCCACGTCACGGGCAGTGTCACATCGCTCGGCGGCAACATCTCCGTATCTGAAAGCGCCATCGTTGATGGCACTACAGGCAAAATCGACAATCCTGCTCAAGCTATCGAGAACTTCATCAACTCGAACATGCCGCATACCTCCGGTTCTCCCTCCAACCTCGATGAGCAAATCGGCCCGTTCTCGCGCTTCTTCGGTTGGATTGGCCTGGGCATCTTTAGCGCGATAGTGCTGACCCTCGCCGTGGGTCTCACAGCCCTCGTGCCGCGTCGCATCCGCGTATCCAGCGTCACCCTTGAGTCCGAGCCTGGCCCTTCCGTAGTGGTAGGCGTAATCGCGGCCCTGCTCATCTTCCCGGTATTCGGCATAGCCACTATGGCCCTGGCGATCACCGTCGTTGGCATCGTCCTCATCCCTGTGCTTGCGCTGGCGGTCTTCCTTGCGTTCCTCTTCGGCTTCGTTGTAGTCAGTCAGTGGCTAGGCAAACGCCTGTACGAGAACGTCCGCCCCAATGATTCGCCCTTCGAATTGCGCCAATCTCAGTCGACCGCCATCGTTATTGAGGTACTATTGGGCGCGTCCGTGATCCTCGCTTCCATGACCTTCCCTGCTATCTTCCTTCCCGGCTGGATCACTGCTATGCTGCTCGGCATTATCTACCTCGTATCCTGCATAGGTATAGGCTCGGCCATCTTGAGCAAGCTAGGCACCCTCCAACCCCCCAGGCGCAACGGCCACAGGCGCACCATCATATATCCCACGCCCGTTCACAACCACTACGGCTCGGCCCTACCTCATACCCCGGTCCATGTCCACGGCAACACACGCCCCCTCGGACCCGTCCCCACCCTTCCCAAAGAAGAGTAAACAGCGCTTCAAAAACTGTACTTAAGTACAACCCAAAACCTGTCCAGTTTTGTCCCACCAATGCCCTTTAGTTAATGAGGGAGATCCAACCCTCTAGCACCGAAAGATCGCCAAAAACAGCGGAGATAACGGAAAACCTGTACCAAAGTCTACATTTCACGCTCAAACGATCTCAATAATCTCGTCCAGGCGCTTGCGCCGCAAATCGGGAACCATGCACCCCGCCGCCGGATAACCCACAGGCAGCAACAGGAACGGCTTTTCGTTGCGCGGTCTCCCCAGGATGCGGTTCAGGAACCCCATAGGGTTCGGCGTATGCGTCACGCTGACCACCCCCGCCTGGTGCAGGCTTGCGATTAGCAGCCCCACCGCCAGGCCCACCGACTCTTTCACGTAATAGTGCTTGATGTGCCGCTCAGGCTCGCCAGGCGCACTCCCAGGCTCTACCCCGTAATCTATCTGGAACACCACTATCAGATAGGGCGCATCGTCAAGGAAATCCTTGTGCCAGTCGGTTCCCAACCGGGCCAGGGCATGCTTCCACTCGTCCGGGAAACGGCGCTCGTAGTTATCACGCTCCTCCGCTTCGGCAGCTTCACGTATCGCGTGCTTAACCTCCGGGTTATGCACCACCACAAACCGCCAGGGCTGCTGGTGCGCCCCCGAAGGCGCGGTATTGGCTGTCTCTATCGCGCTCAAGATCAACTCAAGGGGAGGCACCCGCCCAGGAGCGAAATGCCGCACAGTCCGCCTCTTCCTCATAACATTGAGGAAGTCACGGCTCCGTTCCAATGCTTCGTCCTCCGGCACCGCTTCGTATTCTAGAGGTACATACACAGCCTCAGGATATTGCTCTATCATACGCGCTCACCAACCTCCAGCCCATATGAGGGCAATACGCGCTCGGCAATCGTGTGCATCTCATGCTCCCGCGCAACATACTCGATCCCCCGCCGTCCCAACTCCGACCAGGTCTCAGCGTGCAAAATCAACTCCTCCAACACCGAGTAAATATCGCGCCCCGACGTCCTTCGTCTTTCGTCCGCAAACGGCTCAGCACTAACTATCGGCAGATCCTCAGCATAACACTTCCGCAGGTCGTCCCGGATGCGACATACTACCGGCACGCCCTTCGCCATCATCTCGATAGACACCGTCCCGTACGCGCCGATCATCAACTGGTCAACAGCGATATCCGCCCGGTCGCAGAACTGCACTACCTCGCTATGAGGCACACCCTCCAGCAGCATCAACTCCATCGGATATCCGGCACCTTTCAATCGCTCGACGGCAGCCACCAGGTGCCCCGTCCCCTTGATCGACCGGTCCGAGGGCGCGTGCAAGATCCGAACGGGGTCGTCCGCCGTAATAGGCGTCGTGCGCGGCGGTCGAGGCGTCCACTTGCCCAGGTCAACCGGGCCGGGCATCAGTACCGCCCCTGGCACAAACTCCAGGAGGTCCGGCGTAGACACCAGCGTAACATCCGCCCACTTAGGGTCTGGATGATGCTTTTGCATACACACCAGCGACAGGCACTCGCTGCACCCGCTAACCTCGTACTTACTGATCGAAACATCCCGCCCGCGCACCTCGCACCCGCAAAAGTGGAACACGATCTTCTTGCCCAGCCGCTTCAACAAAAGCAAATCCGGGTAGGGATAAGGGAACAGCGTATTCCCGAAGTAGAGATGAAACACATCGTAACGCCCGATCGCGTCCAGCGCGAACAGTCCGGTCGCGACCACCTTCTTCACAGGATTATCCCCGTGTGCCAGGTTCAGCGTGCGGTCGGTGCCAAAATCGTACTTGTGCGCCACATACTGGACCGAAGTGGCGTCAAATCCCAGGTCCCGCTCGGCCCGCGCCAGCAGGCCCGCGATCCCGGCTATATTGGTCGGCGCGTGCAATATTCGCGGCCCGTTCTTGTGCTCTACCATCCTTCAATTCTAACAAATATCAAGGAGTCTTTCGTATACCTCCACCAATTTCCGCCCTTGCGCCTCCCATGTATATTGCGGCGCTACCCGCAACAGGTTTTCCCGCACTCCTGCTGCCTCAGCAGGTCTTGTCAGCAGCCCGTTTATAGCCGAGGCATATGCCTGCGGGCTATCCAGCTTCGCCACCATTCCCAGCCCATCGCTCACGATCACCTTGCGCAGATACGGCAAATCGCTCGCCACGATTGGCAACCCGGCCTGGATGAAATCGAACAGCTTGTTGGGCGAAGTGTAGTAATTGTTCAAGTCCACCGCCTGATAAGGTATCACCCCTAAATCCGCCGACGCGCAATAGGCCAGGAGGTCGCGCTGGGGCACAGCGGGAATAAAGTGCACCAGCCCCTCAGGCTCCGCGCTCGCCATCTCCCTCAAAATCTCCTCGTACTCGCCATAGCCCATGAACACCACCACCGCGCCATCAACCAACAGCCGCGCCGACCTCACTAGGTTCTCCAGTCCCCTTCCCTCCGACATCCATCCCTGGTACAGCACCACCTTGCGCTCAGGTGCCAACCCCAACTGCTCGCGTATGCGGTCATACCTTCCGCGTGGGTCGAACCCTTGCGGCGGATCGGGGCAATTCAGCACCACTAGCGGTGGCGGCACGCCATAACGCTTACCCATCTCCTCCGCGATCAACTCGTTCACCGTGATCGCCAGGTCAGCCTGGGGCAGCAACCTTCCCTCAAGCCGCCGCCAAGATCTGCGCTTCAACCGCACCCAGCGGTTCGCCATCTCAGGGAAAAGCTCATGCGCATCATACACGAGCTTTGCCCCTCGCTTCCTGGCCGCACTGTAGGCCACCTGCAAGTTATTCAAATCATGCGCGTGATAAACGTCACCAGCCCCTCGCACAGCCGGGCTCAGTGCCCGCAAAGTGAAGGTATGCTTCCCGGTCAGCACGCTCCAGAGGGCCGCTGCCTGCGTTCCGCGCGTCACCCCAGCCAATCGGTACAACCACCCGAACCGTGGATCTCGCCCTCTCACCGCCACCCACTCAACCGGCAGCCCGTCCACGCTGCCCATCTCGTCGCGCTCGTCACCCGACCGGGTGATAATCCGCACGTCCAACCCCGCATTGGTGAGTGTACGTGCCTCCTGAAGAATGCGGCGTGTCACCTCCACGTCCTGCGTGATCATCACCACTCTGGTCTTCCGTTCGCGTTTGGCAGCTTCAGGCATAGGTCCATTGTATGGGCGAGCCTGACCCCGGTCAAGCGCATCGCCTTATATTGAACAATGAATGGCTACTTTTCGGCCTGTAAACTGAGCGCCCGTACGAGCGACAATATCACCATCAAATACCATGTAAGGAGGGTACTTCCCCCATGAAACGAGCCAGACTCACCCTGCTCCTGGTGCTGGCCTTAGCCCCCGTACTTGCGTCCTGCGACAGTGGCACATCTTCATCAGGCGCTGCCTCATGCTCAGGCAGCTTCGAAGCGTCGGTTGACCAGGACACAATCGTCGCCGGGAACCTCAAGATCGATGTAGACCAGTCAGGCAAACTGACAGGCACACTCACCCCTGCCACAGGTGACGCTCTCGCTGTATCCGGTGCAGTAAGCGGTCAGGCCATCAATATAGCCATCTCGATGGGCAACGATCAGTACCTCTTCGGCTCTGGCACATTCACGCAGCCCGTTAGCCAGTGCGCGGGCGTGGCGGGAGGTACCTTCGCGGTCGAGACTATCAAAGGCGGATCCACTGCGGGCCGCCTCCCGATCCTCGCTGCCCCACTACAGCAGCCTCCTTCGCAACTCACAATCGAGAATAAGCGCATAGGCATCTGGGGCTATGCTATCGGCGGCTGACCGTGATCCGGGAAGCGAGAAGCATATCTAATGAGAGCCGGCACCTTGTCCCGCCCTGCGGAACACATCCAGCCACAGCACAAGGTTGGTCCATCGCCACACCTGTGCAGTGCCCCCAGGCTGTGCAAGCAGCTCCGGCACTCTTCCTCGTATGTGGTGCAGGTCAAGGAACTCCGACCCTGTGCCGGACGACAATATCTCTAGCAGGCGTCCTTGCCCCGCTTTCAGCCACTGTTGCTCAGGCGTCTCGAAGCCAACCTTGTCGCGCCGCCACACTATCTCCTCAGGTAAGCTATTCGACACGGCCTCGCGCTGAATCCACTTGGTCCAACCATCTTTCAACCGCAGGTGTGGGGCCTGGGTGAACACGTACTCCACCAGTCTGTAATCAAGGAACGGCACTCTCGCCTCGATTGAGAATGCCATCGAGTTGCGGTCCTCATAACGCAAAAGTGTGGGCAGAGAATCTTCAAGCATAAGGCGGGCAAGGTGCGTGTTGAGGTTTCGCAGGTTGGAATAGCCATCGCCCCAATCCTCCGCGACTCCCCGCACTCTATGCCCAAGGTCGGGAGCAAGCCCCGATCTATCCAACGCTTGCCTCACCCGCAAAGCTCTCACCTGTTTGAGTAAGGGCGTGGGCAACTGCCCCGCTACCCCGCGCACGAGCAGCGATAGAGGACTTAGGCCCGTGATCTCCTGTATCCGCTGTGCCTCTCCGAGCGCCTGCGTCAAGCTCCCGGAGCGCAACAATTGCCCCAACCACACAGCGAACGGTCGATACCCACCCAGCATTTCGTCCGCCCCCTGCCCATCAAGCAGCACCGTCACCCCTCGCTCGCGCGCCAGCCGCATCACGCACCACTGCGCAAACATACTGGTCGATTGGAAAGGCTCGTCCTGGTACCACACCAGCTTCTCAAGATCATCCCACAGTCCCTCACCTGTCGGGTACACATAGTTCTCGGCCGCACCCATGTTCTCGACCACCTGCTCAATATATCGCCGCTCGTTCCAGGGTCCTTCCGCCTGATAGACAGCGCTGACTGTCTGCTGGTGTTCGCCAAGCCGCTCCAACGACACCGCATGCTCTGTCTGCATCAACCTGCCCGCCACCGCCACTATAGAAGACGAATCAAGACCCCCTGACAGGCATGTACCAACCGGCACATCGGCGCGCAGTCGCAGGCGTACTGCGTCGGTAAATAGCTCGCCATAGCGTGTTACCGCATCAACCTCGGATACATGTGCATCACTTGGCTCAACGGGAAGCGACCAGAACCGGCGTGCCCTGCGCCCTTCCCGCGAGATAGTCGCGTAATAGCCTCCCGGCAGCGCCTGTACCCCGTTGAAAAAGGTCTCGCCACGCACATGCGACGGCATTACGCCTTCGGCTACATAGCGCGCCACCGCGCCCTCCGACGGGCTGAAACCCACCAATCCACCCGCCAGCAGCGCCTTGATCTCCGACCCGAAAGCGAACGCGCCATCGCTTCGCGACACAGTATACAAGGGCTTTATTCCAAATCGGTCTCGCGAAACGACAAGTTGCCTCTTGCGCGCATCCCATAACGCCAAAGCCCACATCCCGTTGAAACGTTGGAAGCACTCGGTACCCCACTGGCGGTATGCGGCCAGGATCACTTCACTGTCGGTACCTGTAACAAATCTGTGTCCATAGCCAACCAGTTCGTCCCGCAACTCGATGTAGTTGTACACTTCACCATTGAAAATCAGCCACGCATCGCGTTCGCCAGCCGGCATAGGCTGGTGCCCTGCGGGCGACAGATCCAGGATGGAGAGCCGCCGGAACCCAAACGCCAGGTCAAACCGTTCGCCAATGACCGCCATATACTCGCGGATGTGGGGCAATCCCAACTCGGGCCGCGTATCGTCCCCACCGCACAACACTACACGCCCGGAGCGAGTGTCAACCAGCAAATACCCTTCATCGTCCGGCCCCCGGTGCCTCAGCGAAGCTATAGCTCTACGCACCGCCCCCAGGTCGACCGACCTGCCGTTTGTCTGCCAGATACCATAAATACCGCACATGGAGGGATTATAACAGACTAAAGGTTGAGGACGTCACAATCATGTCTTATACTACGGCGAGGTCTATTCAAATGGGCATTGGTCGAAACAGCATATTTGGGATGGCTGCTGATGTTCTGGTTTTTGGCTTAGGCATCATTGTCAGTATTATTCTCACACGAAACCTCGGACCTGAGCAGCGAGGAGTTTATGTATTGCTGGTTACCACCAATCTCCTCCTGTCAAATCTGGTTCATCTGAGCCTGGCTAATGCACTCAGCACAATGTTGGCCCGTGGGCGCTATCGTTTGGGTGAGGCCAATGTAGTTGCTCTGTTATTAGCTGTCGCACTGGGGATTGCATGTCTCCTTGTTGTCACCCTGATCTTTCCATTCATATCTGATAGTGTTTTTCACAACGTCCCATATGGCCTTTTGTTGGTATCGCTTGTTCTCATTCCGACCACAATCTATCAGATGTATTGGAGTGCCATCATGGTTGGCACGAACCGCCCTTTGCTGTTAAGCAAGGTGAATCTATCGACAAACATAGTCAATGCCGTTCTGATGATCTTTCTGGTGGGATTCCTAAGTCTTGGTATGACCGGTTTTATTTCTGCATGGACTACAAGTTCAGTGCTCGGTTTTGCAGTTATGGTGTTCATATCCATCAGGATGGACGAGCACACTTGGAAACCAAGTCGTGCAGCCGTTCAGGACATGCTTAAGTTTGCAATCAAAGGTCATGGAGCTCAAGTAGCTCATCAGATCTTCTTAAGGTTCGATGTTTACGCAGTGAATATACTTATCGGTTCAGCCGGTGTTGGCTACTATTCTCTGGCCACATCCCTAGCTGAGAAGCTTTGGTTGCCATTGAACGCAATGCACGCTGCATCAGTCGGCAAGATTGCACAACTTCCTCAGGATGAATCAGCCATGCTCACTGCTAAGATAACTCGGACATCCGTCTTGCTTATGATATCAGTAGCAATACCATTTGGTCTGATAAGCCCCTGGTTGATCCCATTTCTATACGGAACCCAATTCGACGCTGCTGTGGGGCCGCTGCTTATTCTACTGGGTGGCACCCTGAGCTTTGCAGTTATGTGGGTTGTGAACGACTACATTCTCGGCCAGATGCAGCGTCCCGGATTACTCTCTGTAGTTGCATGGATCCAACTTGGTATCAGTGTGCCACTCTATATAACACTAATACTCTGGCAAGGCATCGTTGGCGCGGCTATTGCTTCAACCATTACGTACTTAATTGCGATGGGAGTTACACTCTATATCTTTTGTCATCATTCTGGTCTCAAGCTGGCATCTCTTCTAATCCCCAAGCGCGCTGACTTCGCAGATTACTTACGCGTTCTTGCTTCCATGCTTACCTTCTTGCCGTTCCTCAAACGTGTCGATCGCCGTCCTTCATAACATCCATGCGTGTGCTCATAATCCCCTCCTGGTATCCTACATCTTCGAAGCCTGTGAACGGCATTTTTATCCGTGAGCAAGCGGATGCACTTAGTTCAGAACATGAAGTACGAGTGCTTTACCTTGATGTTCTGCCCCGTAAAACGAACGCTAAGCCAAGGCATACTCTCAAGTCGGATCGAGGTTATGTTGAGGAGATTATTGAGATATCCAATACGACCTTGGTATGGCAGTTTGTATACCTATTGCGCCTGGCCCAGGTACTTAGGAGGCTTCGTCACGACTTTGTACCAGAGATAGTCCATGCGCACATTGCTGTACCAGCTGGATGGGCTACCGCTTTGCTTCATAAGATTGTCGGTGCCCCGGTCGTGCTGACAGAAAATAGTAGTGAATTCGGATCTTGGTTGAAAAGACCTGGCTTAAGATGGATGGCTAAATTGGCTTTTTCCCATGTAAATCTTGTCATCGCCGTCAGTGAGGGTCAGCGAAAGAGGATCGAAAATACGTTTCACAGGCATAAAGGCATGGTGGTCGTTCCCAATATAGTAGACACCACAAGGTTCAAGCCGAGCCCCCTACCAGGGTCAGATAGAGCTTATCGCCTTCTGTTTGTAGGTTTGATGGACACGGATCAAAAGGGTGTACAAGTGCTCCTGCGCGCACTTGCCCTCATACAAGATCAGAATGCACTGGCAGTACCCTTGCATGTAGACATGGTTGGTGACGGAGTCTTAAGATCACAATACGAACAGGAGGCTAAGCGCTTGCATGTGGACAATATGCTCACCTTTCATGGATTGCTGGAGCATACTGCTGTCGCTCAGTTGCTACGCCACTGTCACGCGCTTGTTTTACCCAGCCTCCATGAGGCATTACCCCTGGTAATCATCGAAGCCATGGCGAGCGGGCGCCCCGTCATCAGTACACGATGTGGGGGACCGGAGTATATGATTTCAGACGAAACTGGACTGTTAGTAGAACCCGGGCAACCAGAACCGCTAGCTGCGGCCATTGTAACCCTGCTTGCCCATTTGGAGAGTTATGACCCTCAGAGGATAGCTGCCTATGCAAGCAGTCGGTACAGCTACGATGCTGTATCGACTGCTCTTGCGAGACTATATTTGTGTTTGCGGGCTAATTACGTCTAATTTGCACCCGGTCGTAAGCTGCAGCCAGGATAGAAAGTATTGCCCACTATCTTGGATGTCTGGCCTCGCGTCACATTGCTGTTAGGTCGGAAGTATGGACGGTTGTTGGGTGGTACGCATGGCTCAGGACTCCCACACGGATATCCCTGCATGATAAGTCTATCACCCAACCTCTGAATGAAGGGGTAGAAGGTGGATCCCTCAGGTACATCCTCGAATGTTTGCCCTGTGGGAATCTCATCGAATCCAGCAGCGTTCGACACAATCTTGGCAAGTTGTCCCCCGGTAGTCGTGGCTCCAGGACGGAAGTATGGACGATTGTTCGGTGCTACACAAGGCTCTCCTGGCCCACCACATGGGTAACCGGACATTACTTGGTGTAGCACCAATCGCTCAATCCACAGCCAGAATGTACTTCCTTCCGGCACATCCTCGAATGTCTGTCCACTTATCGCATCATCGAATCCGGCGGCCGCTGAAACGATCTTGGCTACCTGACCTCTGCTCACATTAGCATTTGGACGAAAGTAGGGATCGCTGGTGCTGTTGCAAGGCTCACCGGGCCCACCACAGGGGTAGCCATTGATTATCCCCTGACAGGCAAGACATCGCACAAAGGGATAGGATGTGCTGCCCGGCAATACATCTGCGAACTGAATCGGGCATATTGTAGGGCTGGCTACCGGGCTGGCTGTCGCAGTGCTCGTATGTGTGCTGGTAGCTGTATTGGTTGGTGTTGTGGTATTCGTGGATGTGCCAGTTGCGGTCGGCGTATTTGTAGCCGTATTGGTCGGCAGAGCGGTGTCTGTAGCTGTTTGGGTAGGAGTATTGGTCTCGGTTGGAGATGAGGTATTAGTTGGCGTATTTGTTGGGCTGGCGGTATTTGAAGGGGTCTCAGTAGGTATATCTGTAGCTGTATTGGTTGGAGTGGAGGTAGGCGTATTAGACTCCCTCCAAGATAGGAAGACTAGGACAGCGATGACCCCGAAGAATCAAGCTTGGTCACGAAAGCATCTGTTTCACCCGCAAGTGCAGGTTGGAAAGGAGACTCAGTCGGAAAATTCGCGGAATCGGTATAACCGGTTATATAAGAATTGCCACCGGAGTTTAGAGAGATTTCCTCCCCGATATGGTTACCTGAGCCTCCAAGATATGTGCAAAATTCAAGCCCGGATCCTAATGAGGTAAACTTTGTAACATAGGCGTCGCCATTTCCTCCATAAGATGGCTGAAAAGCATTCATAACAGGTAGGTCACCTGAGAGTGTATAACCACTAGGTATGCATTGCCTAAGGAATCGACTGCGATGCCGTAACCTGTATCAGCCCCGCTCCCACCGAAATAGGTTGCACAGGGTTCTGTTGCACCTGCCGCCTCGATCTTGACGTCCTGTATGCCGCTCAAGGATCCTTGATAAGCATTGTGAGTCGGAAAGTCTGACGACCGGGTATCACCTACGACATAGGCATTTCCGGCAGCATCAAGCGCTAAGCGTGTCGCATGGTCAGGTCCGCTTCCGCTAACAAAGGTAGAGAACAGCAACCCAGAACCGGAGGAATCGAGCTTTGTTATGAAACCGTCAACTCCTCCGCCAATGCTGAGCTGGACAGCCTTAGTAATGGGGAATGATGCAGACGTTGTGGAGCCGATCAAGTAAACTTCCCCTAGGCTATTCACAGCAATGTCCTGGCCTTGGTCGTCTGCTGTGCTACCGAGGTAGGTTGAATAGATGAGAGTTGTTCCAGCAGCACTTAGTTTGGTTACAAATGCGTCATTCCCGCCCGCATAAAAGGGTTGAAGTGCGTTTGTTATAGGGAAGTTCGAAGAGAGAGTGGGACCTGTTACATACATATTCCCTTCGCTGTCGATAGCAATACCCTGCCCACGGTCTGTGCTGGTGCCTCCCAGATACGTGGAATATAATAGCGTGGGATCGAGCACCAATGGCAATGACCTGTCATACACTCCCATTATGAAACCTACTGTACCATCGCCGTAAACCTTGAATTGGGCCACTACGGGCACCTGCGTGCCCCCGACTGTCTGCCAGGCTACCGGGGCGGCTTCAGTAGCCGTCAGTGCTTCCCCATCCTTGGATGAGAGAGTTAGCTGTAGATTGCCCTGAGCGTCGATATTTGTGTTGCTTATGGCGGTATAGCTCCATCTAATTACTGATGGATCGGCGCCTGGTGCTATCGTATAGGTGCTTTTTAGGTGTCCTTCTGTGCCTGAGTACGTCAGGTCTATCCCGTCGTAGAGTTGCGAGTATGTGATGCCTGCGTATGTTGGCAGATCGGTGTGCCACTCGGCGGGGTCGTTGCCTATGATGTAGTTCACCCGGCCCGGCAGCGGATCGCCAACAGCTACGACCGGCAGAGGATTAGCGCCCGCAAACTGGTTCTCAGCACTCCTGTATCTGGACTGGCCCCTTTGAGGCTGAGCACCACTTCTGATGGAGCGAAGTAGAAGGTGCCTCCTGAGGCTCGCGCCATGTATTGAACTTCGCCGTTGGTTTGCCCTGCATTGGGCTCGAAGGAGAGCGGCAGTTTGCTGAGGCTAGGTGTGGTGGAAGTCTGTTGGATTGTGTGCGTCACCGACAGGGAAATGGCAGCTACTAAAGCACTCACAGTTAGCAGGAGCGTAAGTAGAAAAGGCCACATTCTATTGGGAGGTAAGTCTGAGGTTCGAACGCGCGTTGCCTGGGCAAGCATGAGACTACCTCCTCAAGTCAGGGCGGGTGAGCGGCATACACTCGAATCGGGCTGGGTCTCCGCAGCCCGGCTTACGGTGCTAGTCTAGCATACTTATACGCGATAGGCAATAGTACCTTCGCACTGTGGGTATTAGCCCCTTCAGTGGATAGAGCAACGCGACTCACAGTATGTAGCCGTTACCCTGTCGCCTCCTGCAAGGCCTATCTTTTTGCGCTAGCGCCCCATACCTATATATTGCAGTCCTGCCGACCTTATCTCGGTGCGGTCCAGGCTGTTGCGGCCATCCAGCACAAGCCTGTACCCTTTGGCCGCCAGCGCCCCCCAGTCAATTGAGCGGTAACCCTCATGGTGGGCCTGCAAGATCACGGCATCGCCCGTGGGGATATCGTCTAGCGGAACAGCACTCACGCCGAACTGCTCGATCTCCTTGTCGGTGTAGAGTGGGTCGTTCACAAGTGGGGTGGCTCCAGCCTCCTTAAGCTCCTCGATCAGGCGCACCGCCCCCGAAAAGGCGATCTCTTTAACGTTCTCACGGTAGGACAGTCCGAGGATCAACACTCGTTTGCCTTTCAGGCCACCCAGCGCTTCTGATACTCGTTCGAGTGCCCAGGCCGACATGGTATCGTTCACCTGGCGGGCGGTGCGTGGGAGGTTCATCTCACCCTCGCCTGCGCTGTTGATCAGGAAATAGGGATAGACCGGGATGCAGTGCCCCCCGACCGCTATGCCCGGCCTCAGGATATGTGAGTATGGCTGGGAATTGGCCGCAAAGATCGCTTCGTCTATGGGCAACCCGCGTGCCTCGGCGAAGCGGGCAAACTCGTTGGCTAAGGCTATGTTCACATCTCGGTACGTGGTCTCTATCAGCTTCACAAGCTCGGCGGTGTCCGCGTTCTGGGTGGTCAGGGTGCCCGCACCTTCAAGCACCTTCATGTAGAACTGGTTGGCATGCTCGGTGCATTCTTTGGTGAGGCCGCCCACCACCTTCGGGTATTGCCTCAGGTCGCGAAAGATGCGGCCACTGTAGACCCGCTCAGGGCTGAAGGCTAGCCGGAAGCCTCGCCCTACTCTTAGTCTGGATCGCTGCTCCAGAATAGGAGCGAAGCGGGTGCGGGTGGTGCCCACCGGGAGGGTGGTCTCGTAGATGACGAGGGTGCCCGGCTGCAATCCCGCGCCCACCGAGGCGGTGGCGGCATCAATGCTTCTGAAATCGACTTGATGCGTTGATTCGTCGACGAGCACAGGCACGATAATAACCACCACGTTGCTCTGGCGCACCGCTGCCGTGGTATCGGTGGTGGCGGTCAGGTAGCCTGAGGCCACGGCATCGCGCACGCGCTCTTCGAGGCCCGGCTCCTCCTTGATGTGAGAGTGCCCGGCGTTGATGGTCGCCACCACTTCGGGGTTGATGTCGCAGCCTATAACGCGCTGGCCGCTGTGCACGAATTGAGCCGCAAGCGGGAGGCCTATCTTCCCTAACCCCACTACAGCCACTGTGTACTCAGACAAGGCTCTCTCCCATTTCTATCACTCTCCCATTCATGCCTGCTTGCACCAGCTTTTGTACTATTGCGAGGGCGGCTATGCCGTCTTCTGCCGATACTACCGGTGCATCTTCGCCCCTTGTGGCGCTGAGGAATGTTTCAAGCTCGATCCTCAATGGTTCAGACTTGTCGATCCGGAGGCGCACCATATCGCCTTCGCTCACGCCTGAGATATTGGAGATGGTGTCCCAGTCGGTCTTGACGTAGTTGTTTTCGTAGAAGTAGAGGTCCTGCGTCAGGTAGTTGACGTGGAACATGCCGCGCTCGCCTGTGATCATCAGCTCGCGTATCTTGGTGGGGGTCAGCCAGTTGATATCGAGCACTCCGATTATGCCATCCTGAAACCTGAGAAGGCCCGATACGAGGTCTTCGTGCTGGGTGTGTATCTGGCGGGCGGTCTCGGCGTAGACGCGCTGCACTTCGACTCCGCTCAGCCAGCGCATGATGTCAACGTCATGGGTGGCCAGGTCGATTACCACACCTACATCGCGGACGCGAGGGGGGAAGGGGCCAAGCCTGCGGGCGTGCATCTTGAATACTCGTCCCAACTCGCCCGCCCGCAGGCGGCTGAACAACTCGACTATGGCGGGATTGTAGCGTTCTATGTGGCCGACAGCGAGGAGCACGCCCGCCTGTTGGGCTGCCTGCATCAGCTCGCGACCTTCCTCTACAGTGGAGGCTATCGGCTTTTCGACTAGCACATGTATGCGGCGTGCAAGGGCGTCTAACACCACCTGGCGGTGCAGAGCGGTCGGTACGGCCACTATCACGGCATCGGGCTTTTGTCCATCCAGCATCTGGAGGTAGTCGGTGTAAGACGGGATGCCGAAGCGGCGCGCCGCCCGCTGTGCGGTGGACTCATCGGCATCGGCCAAGGCTATAAGGTTGGCGCTATCGATGTCGTGCAGGACGCGCAGGTGGTTGCGGCCCATCGCGCCCGCGCCTATGACGGCTACGCGCTGCGGGTTATTCTGGGTTACGGTGGAGGATTGGGTGTTGGTCATTCGGTGTCGAGCCTGAGTTGTTTGATGGTTTGGTATACCCCAATGGATACTATTCTGTATTTTATCTCCTTTTTCATTGTCTCGTTGTTTTTGGGTGTATTCTTCCCTCTACTTAGTAAATGACATTACTCCCCGGATTCTGGACAGGAAATTGGTACGAATCTGATAGAGTTTTCCACATCCTTGCGATCTTTGGAAGGGTTAGGCCTGGATAGCGTAGATCAACGCGCCTTTCCTCATGTAACTGTCTCTGGAAAACCTCTCCGTCCCTCTCTGCCATCCTGAGCGAAGGACCTCGATCCTGTCGAACATCTCTTGGGATGACTCGCTCCCCACGATGATCTTGGAGAGCGAGATCCTTCGCCTCGCTCAGGATGACAAGGTGGGCATGGGAGGCTACTCCTAAGAGCTCCGCAAGGGATTGGGCGAGGCATGCCTCGCTCCTAGAGGTTGGATTGGTTGGCGGCTAAAGGGTGTTGACTGCCTCCAATATGGTTTCGAGGTCTTGCTGGGTGAGGCCTGGATGAACGGGGAGGGAGAGGACTTCGCGGGCGGCTCGCTCGGATTCGGGGAAGGATTGGCCGCCGTAGCCGAGGTCGAGATAGAGTTGCTGGCGGTGGACAGGCACGGGATAGTAGATCTCGGTGCCGATGCCGCGCTCGGCCAGCTTGCGGCGGGCTTCGTCGCGGTCGAGGGGAGGGAGAACGCGCACGGTGTACTGGTGGAAGACATGGCGAGTGCCTGGGCGCACCTGCGGCACCTGCACCTTGTCGGCGGAGAGATGGGCGCTGAGATAGGCGGCGTTGGCGATGCGGCGCCCGTTGAAGTCTTCGAGCTTGGGGAGCTGAGCTTTGCCTATGGCGGCGTGGATGTTGGTCATGCGGAAGTTGTAGCCGAGGCTCTCGTGGTAGTAGCGTACCCTCATGCCGTGCGCCCTGGCGAGTCGTGCGCGGTCGGCTGCGCAATCGTCGTCTGTGGTGACCATGCCCCCTTCTCCGGTGGTGATGTTCTTGGTGGGGTAGAAGGAGAAACAGCCTGTGCCCCAACTGCCTGCGCGCTTGCCACCTATTTCGGCCCCGTGTGCCTGGGCCGCATCTTCGATGATCAGCAGGTTGTGCCGCCGGGCGATCTCAGCTATGCGCGGCATATCGGCGGGATTGCCGAACAGGTCGATAGGCATGATGGCCTTTGTGTGCTTCGTTATGACGGCCTCTATAGCGTCCACGTCGATGTTATAGGTAGCGGGGTCGATATCGACAAAGACCGGTTTGGCACCCACGTACAGGACCGAGTTGGAGGAGGCTATGAAGGTAAACGGAGTAGT
Source organism: uncultured Chloroflexia bacterium (assembly GCA_963797095.1). Classification (GTDB taxonomy): domain Bacteria; phylum Chloroflexota; class Chloroflexia; order QHBQ01; family JADMIH01; genus JADMIH01. Next base: position 601,069 of record CAWCNY010000005.1, read on the forward strand.
GATAACCTCGTCGCCGGGGCCGATCTCGTGGGCCAGCAAGGCTACATGGAGGGCGGTGGTGCCGTTGCTGGTGGCGATGGCGTGCTTAACGCCACAATAGGCGGCGAACTCCTGCTCGAACTCGGCAACGACGCTGCCCTGGGCTAGCTGGCCGGAGTCGAGCACTGCCATTACAGCCGCTTTTTCTTCTTCCCCGATCTGTGGCCGGGCGATGTTGATCATGTTAGTACTCCATACGTGATACGTGATACGTTAGGATAGCGTTAGGACGAGGGATGAGTGACGAGGGATGAGTGACGAGGGATGAGTGACGAGTTGCTTATTCCTTGATTGGTGTTATTTGGGTATGTCTAGTGCGATTTCTCGGGCGCAGTGGGGGCATTTCCAGATGTCTTGTTCTTTTGGCTCCAGTTTGTGGCCGCAGGGGCAGGCCCATCCTCTGAGGCGGGCGGGATTGCCGTATGCTAGACCGTAGTCGGGGATGTCGCGTGTTACCACCGAACCTGCGCCTATCATGGCCCAGCGGCCTATGGTTACTCCTGGTACTATTATCGACCCGGCACCAATGGATGCGCCTTCCTTTACTAATACGTGGCCTAGCTCCCAGTCGTCATCGCTCTTGAGGGTGCCATCGGGGTTGATGGCCCTGGGAAGGCGGTCGTTGGTGAATATCACATGGGGGCCGACGAAGACGCCGCTTTCAAGCTCTACACCATGATAGACGCTTGAGCGGTTCTGAATCTTAACATTGTTACCGATGTGCACTCCGAAGTCTATGTAAACACCTTTGCCTAGAATGCAATTGCGCCCGATCACTGCGCCCTCACGTACCTGGGCTTCGTGCCAAACGCGCGTACCCTCGCCCAGTGTGGCTTTGGGTGATACGTCGGCTGTGGGATGGATGTAGATGTTTGGGTTCATGGTGGGTGGCGAGTGGCGAGTGGCGAGTGGCGAGTGGCGAGTGGCGAGTGGCGAGTATTAGCAGTAGTGGTTGTTCAGGCGTTGGATAGTAGGTTGGCTATGGCCTGGGATGCCTGGCCGTCGCCGTAGAGGTTTGGCGGGGTGTTGGCCGGGCGGGGTTTGGATAGGGCGGCAAGGATTTGGGCGGGGTTGGTGCCTGCCAGGGTATTCCAGCCGCACTCAACCGTTTCTACCCATTCGGTTTCTTCGCGCAGGGTAATACATGGCACACCTAACCAAAGAGCTTCTTTTTGGACGCCGCCAGAATCGGTCAGGATGGCGCTCGCGTGCCTTTCGAGGGCCAGCATCTCAAGATAGGAGACAGGCTCGGTGGCGATGATGTTGTCGCCTGGTACAATGCCTGCTTCCTGAATAGCTTTGCGGGTGCGGGGGTGGATCGGAAAGACGACGGGCTGCCCGGCCATGCTCAGGGCAGATATGATAGCCGCAAGGTTAGCTGGATCATCGGTGTTTGAAGCACGATGCACGGTGGCTAGTAAATAGCCATTGCTTTGGACACCTAGCCTTGATAGGACCGCATCGGCATCGCTTCCTTTTTGCTCTACGGCCCACAGGATGGCATCGAACATAACGTCACCAACGATATAGACGCCTTCGCGTATACCCTCTTGCTCAAGATTGTAGGCAGCTACACCTGTGGGGCAGAATAGGAGGGAGGAGAGCCTGTCGGCCAGCACGCGGTTGATCTCTTCGGGCATAGCGCGGTTGAAAGAGCGCAGGCCAGCCTCGACATGGGCAACGGGTATGGATAGCTTGGCGGCGGCAAGCGCCCCGGCCAGGGTGGAGTTGGTGTCGCCATAGATGAGGACGCAATCGGGCTTTTGGTCGAGGAGGACCGACTCAATGCCAGTTAGCATGGCGGCGGTCTGCGATGCGTTGGTGCCTGAGCCGACACCCAGGTTGTAGTCGGGAGGGCGCAGACCCAGTTCATCGAAGAAGACGGCAGACATGGCCCGATCATAGTGCTGGCCTGTGTGAAGGGATATTTCAGTGATGCCTGCGCGCTGGAGGGCGCGGCTTACAGGTGCGGCTTTTATAAATTGTGGACGAGCACCTACTACGGAAAGAATCTTCTTCATAAATGTGATGCCTGCGTGGGCCAAAGGGTATTATACCACCCTCATGTGGGAGGTCGCAAAGGGTTTTGCAGGCTATGCAGGGCGGGTGCAAAGTCAGGCGTCAATGCGAAGTTAGCTGGTTGGGCAACCGTGACCGGCATATTGCCAGGTCCGGCTAGGCGTCAATGGCAAGAGCTACTTTCTCGGAAAGGGTTCCAGCGACCATAATTGCGGGTTCATGCCTGACTTTGCATCCGCCCTGGCAGGCTATGGGTTCGTGTGCAACCTGCAAACCTGAACTAAGATTTCGCGAGGTCCTGTGTTTAGCGTTATTCTGAGGAAGTAATTAGCTTGCCTGGATGGGTCTGCCGGAGGCTGCTTCCTGGGGAGTGTTGTCTGCCAGGCCGCGAAATATGGTCATTATGTCCTGCTGGACGGCAGAGCGTGCAACCCGAATGGCGTTCTTGATGGCTTTGGCATTGGAGCGGCCATGAGGCTTGATGAGGATGCCGTCGACGCCCATCACAATTGAGCCACCATACTCGGCATAGTCGAGACGGTTGGCGATGCGCCTGAAGTTGGAGCGCAGGGCAGCGGCCAGGAGCTTGGAGAACAGGGAGGAGGTAAGCTCGGCGCGGATGGAGTTGAAGATCATTTTGCCCACACCTTCGGTTGTCTTGATGATCACATTGCCTGTAAAGCCATCGGTAATGACCACATCGGCCACGCCAGCCGGGATGTCTTTGCCTTCGATGTTGCCGATGAAGTTGAGATCGCTCTCTCGGAGGAGCTTGAAGGCTTCCTGCACAAGCTCGGAGCCTTTGATCTCCTCTTCGCCGTTGGAAACGAGAGCGACGCGCGGGTTGGGCACTGCTAGGACTCGTTCTGTATAGACCGCGCCCATGCGCGCCCATTGCAACAGATAGTGGGGCTTGGCGTCGGGGGTCGCACCTACATCGGCGAGGAAAACCTTGCCGATGTTGCCCATAGCCGGGAAGGGAACGCCGAGGGCAGGGCGGTCGATACCGGACACGCGCCTGAGTATGAACGTTCCACCCGCCACTACCGCGCCCGTGTTGCCGCCGGAGACGACAGCGTCCACTTTGCCACCGGCAAGCAGGTGAAGGGCCACGGAAAGAGAGGAGTCGGGCTGACGCCGCCATGCGGTAGAGGGTTGGTGTTCGTCCATAGGGATCACGGAGGCAGCAGGCTCGATGGGTAGGGAAAGACCGGTGGTATTGGCTTTGCCAAGCTCGCTTTGTAGAGCACCAGGATTGCCTACGAGCACGATCTCTATTTCGTATTCCCTGGCGGCCAGCACTGCACCGGCCACCGTTTCGACAGGAGCATTATCCCCGCCCATAGCGTCAAGCGCGATTCTCATTGCAAGTTCCTGTTTCTAGGATTGAAGTTTGAGATTTGAGCTACCGGAACGAGGGTTGTGTTCCTGTAGCATCGAGATGGGGCCATTATACACAAAATCGTCGGATGGGCTTGCTAGCAACCGGCGAGGGTTGAGATTAAAGCAAAAAGCGGCTTTCGCCGCTCTTTGCACCGTGTGAGATAACCTTTAGCCACCCGGTTAGACCACCCAGAAAGCCCCGAATCTCTCTAAACAAGTCTCCTTTGCAGCCAGGCCATCTTTGAATTCAAAGCGTTAGATGAATATCTTAAGCCCTTTATCGAAGTATAGCAAATGTGGAAAACTCCCACAATAGGTCTAAGGTCGTATCTGGGGTAGGACTCTTGTCGCTCGTTTGTGCGTAATGCGGGACGCTGGGCGAGGAGTGACGAGTGACGAATGGCGCGCAGAAGTGACTTATCGCGTTTCTTCCAGGCCTGCCAGGATGTCATCTTCGGAGTCGGGGGCCGGAACGCGGCTGGCTACCAGGCTGTAGTGTTCTGAGCCCATTGCAAACTCGGCTATGTCCTGGGGCATTGTGGTAAAGAGTCCGTTGGGATCGAACTGAGTGCGATGCTGGCGAGCTGATTCCATCTTTTCGGCAAGGAATGGGCGCACGTCTATTCTGGTGGTGACGGAAGGGGGTACATATTCGGGGGCCTTTTCTTCCGCCTTGTTGTCGGCGCTCTCGGTTATTTCTTCAACCTCTTTCTCTACGGCTTCTTCGGTGCTCTGATGCTCAGGATCGGCGTCTTGCTGCTCTTCTTCGTCCCAGGGCCACTTGAGGCCGCGTTCCTTGTACATGTCGTGGGCTTTTATCCAGCCTTCCTCGTTCCAGTGTGTGTAATAGAGCTTGAGAGGGATCCACGGCTCGCCCAGCTCGGGGGCGAATGTGGGATCACCCGCGAGATCGAAAGCGCGGTGGGTGACTTTGTTGCACTGTATGTGATCGGGGTGCCCGTAAGCCCCGTTTTCGTCATAAGTGACCATTATTTGGGGCTTATACTTGCGCACCAATTCCACAAGCCTGCGCGTAACGACATCGAGGTCGGCGTTATGGAAGTTGGCGGGATTAGCGTTGGCGTCTGTACCAGCCATACCGCTATCTCTATAGCCCAGCATTTCGAGGGTACCGATTTCAAGGAGGGCTGTGCCTCGACGTAACTCTTCGCGTCTGATCTCACCCAGGCGTGGGCGGGCCTCATCGGGGTTAAGGTCGGGATCTCTTATCTCGCCTTCTTCGCCACCGGTTGCCGTGACCAGTACGGTGCGGACGCCTCGTCGCGCGTAGGATAGGAGAGTGCCTCCTGTGAATACGACTTCATCATCCGGATGAGCGTGAACAGCCATGATTGTAAATTGCTTCACTTTGCTGTACCTCGGTCTTTATGGTTTTGGGGATTAGTTGGCAGCCTTTTCCCTAGTATAAAACTTTCGGTCAGACTGTGTGAGCAGGGCTTTCAGGGGAGCCAGCCATGACCCTGAGGGTCACCAGCGTGTAATGAAAATGAGGGGCTGGCGCGCTCCGTGCTGTGCTATATTCCAGACACTCTGAGCGCAACAAGGTCGGGATACGTTGGTGCATGCAGCTTTGCTGCCGCGAGCCCGCAGGAGGAGTCTGACCCTGGTGTCCTAAGGCACCGTTGATTGTTGCTCCCGACAGCTACTACTCGGCGTATCCGGGTAACTGTAACAAGTTTGATAAGCCTGGTAACCCTGGTAACCTGAAGGGAAGCACGTAGAGCAGAATTCTACTAATAGGTGGACACCATGCTCAGTTGTCTTGCAAGCAACTAAACAGACAAGTAATCAGGCAACCGGACAGGAGGTATCTGCTATGCAAGTGGTTTATGAGCGCTGTTGTGGATTGGACATACACAAGAAGACAGTAGTGGCTTGTCTTATCACGCCGAACTCTAATAAACAGGAACTGCCTTTGCCTCATAAGGAAGTCAGGAGTTTCGGTACCATGACTAATGACCTGCTGCAGTTGTCAGACTGGCTCATGGCCAACAGTGTGACAGCAGTGGCCATGGAATTGACCGGAGTTTATTGGAAACCGATCTACAACCTATTGGAGGGAGAGTTTGAACTGCTCTTGGTCAATGCCCAGCACATCAAAGCAGTGCTTGGTCGCAAGACCGATGTACGCGATTGTGAGTGGATCGCCGACTTGCTCAGACACGGCCTGCTGAGAGGCAGTTTCGTACCTGATCGCCCCCAACGGGAGTTAAGGGAACTAACACGATACCGCACGCAATTGATAAGAGAACGCTCTACTGAGGTCGACCGGTTGCAGAAGACGTTGGAGGGAGCCAATATCAAGCTGGCAAGTGTTGCCACCGACATCATGGGAGTATCGGGGAGGCAGATCCTTTCGGCGTTGCTGGACGGACAGGTCGATGAGCGAGCGATGGCGGAACTTGCCAGGGGGCGGATGAGGGAGAAGATACCCCAACTGCAAGAGGCACTCCGAGGATGCTTTGGTGCCCATCAACGCTTCATGCTAGCTCACCAGTTAGCCTTGATCGACGTGCTAGACGCATCGATTGAGGGGTTGAGCCGCGAGATAGAAGAGAGGGTGAGCCCTTTTCAGTTGGCGTTGGACTTGTTGGTGACGATCAGGGGAGTGGGGCAGCGCACAGCGGAGGTGATCGTCTCTGAGGTAGGAGTTGATATGAGCCGATTTCCCACATCTCGGCATCTGGCCTCGTGGGCAGGGATGTGTCCTGGCAACAACGAGAGTGCAGGTAAACGCAAGAGCGGTAGGACCCGTAAAGCTAATCCGTGGCTGAGAACGGCATTAGTGGAGGCCGCTCAAGCAGCTGCTCACTGCAAACAGAGTTACCTGTCAGCACAATACCACCGGATAGCCAGGCGTGGAGGTGCCAACAAAGCTGCAGTAGCTGTAGGTCATACTATTCTCGTTATTGCTTATGAGATGCTGACGCATCAAACCACCTACAATGAGTTGGGAGGAAACTACTTCCATGAGCGAGACCGCAAGGCCAAAGAGCGGCGTCTGATCCATAGCCTGGAGCGACTTGGATACAAGGTTTCACTTGAGCCGGTTGCTTCGGCTGCATGAATTCCAGTTATTTTCAGAGGAGAGGAGTTTGTCATGTCGCTGGGGACACCAGCGTATGAATGAAAATGGTTGAGCCACCCCTTGACCATGTGCTATGCTACTCGTTAGGCACTCTGAGCGCAACAAGGTCGGGCTTGGTCTGGTGCTGCGAGCCCGTAAGAGCAGTTTGACCTGGGTGTCCCGAGGCACCACGTATTGTTGCTCCCATGCCTGTCCAGGCATCACCACTGTTGTGGGTCGGTGATTGGGTTGGGGATGGGAAGCACGCACAGCAGAATCTGTGATCAGGTGGACACCTCGCTCAGTGTCATGGTAAGTGTCATTTGTCTTAGCAATCTGAACGAACGCGAACGCGAACGCGAACGCGAACGCGAACGCGAACGCGAACGCGAACGCGAACAGGGCATAGGAGGTGGCTACGATGCAAGTGGTTTATGAGAGATGCTGCGGGTTGGACATTCACAAGAGGACAGTAGTGGCTTGTATAATCTTGCCAGGAACGCTGGGACCCACCGGCCAACCCACCGGCCAACCCACCAAGGAAGTCAAGAGCTTTGGCACCATGACCGATGATCTGCTCCACCTGTCCGACTGGCTCCTCTCCCATCGAGTGACCCATGTGGCCATGGAGTTGACAGGGGTCTTTTGGAAACCCATTTACAACCTGTTGGAAGGGCAGTTCGAGCTTTTGTTGGTCAACCCCCAACACATCAAGGCGGTGCCTGGTCGCAAGACTGACGTGCGAGACTGTGAGTGGATTGCCGATCTTTTGCGTCACGGGCTGTTGGCTGGGAGTTTTGTGCCTGACCAGGGACAGCGAGAGCTTCGGGAATTGACGCGCTACCGCACCCAGTTGATAAGGGAGCGTGCTTCTGAGGTCAACCGACTGCAGAAGACGTTGGAGGGGGCCAACATCAAGCTGGCAAGTGTCGCTACTGACATTACGGGAGTATCGGGGCGTCAGATACTGCAAGCTTTGTTGGAGGGGCAGAGCGATGAGCGAGCAATGGCCGAGCTTGCCAGGGGGCGCATGAGGGAGAAGATACCGCAGTTGGAGGCGGCTCTCAAAGGGAGGTTCAGAGCACATCAGCGCTTTATGGTAGCCCAGCAGTTGGCCCACATAGACTTCCTGGACGAGGCCATTGAGAAGGTGAACATAGAGATAGAGGCAAGAATGGCCCCTTTTGGGTGGGCGCTGGACCTGTTGGAGACGATCCGGGGAGTGGGCCAGCGCACGGCTGAGGTGATCATCGCAGAGATAGGGGTTGATATGGAGCGTTTCCCCACCTCCCGCCATTTGGCATCGTGGGCTGGGATGTGTCCTGGGAACCATGAGAGTGCGGGTAAGCGTAAGAGTGGCAAGACACGTAAAGGCAATGTGTGGTTGCGAACGGCGTTGGTGGAGGCCGCTCAAGCGGCGGGGCGGTGCAAAGGGAGCAAGGAGAGCTACTTGTCTGCTCAGTATCGGAGGATAGCCCGCAGTGGTGGGTCCAACAAAGCGGCGGTGGCTGTGGGCCACTCTATTCTGGTAATTGCCTATGAGATGTTGAAGCATCAAACCACCTACAACGATTTAGGTAATGGTTACTTTGATGAGCGAGACCGGCAAGCAAAAGAGCGGCGGCTGATACATAGTTTGGAGAAGCTGGGATACAGGGTCTCTCTTGAGCCTCTCCCTTCAGCTGCCTGATCCTGAGTTATTTTCACAGCAGCAGCAGCAGAGCAGAGCAGAGCAGAGCAGATACACCAAAAGTATTAGTACCATCGGGCCATCATCCTGGACGAATAGTGTTAGGAGAATCTAAGCATCGATTTGGGCCATTTGGGTTATTGTGTAGATCAGGCACAGCAGGTAAGATCAGTAAGGCAGCGCGGAATGGTTTACAGCGCGGCCATGAAACCCACCCTACGTGTATAGGCCCGAAAATCGAAGGAGCATTTTGGATGAACTTTCTTGCGTCAGGCGTCATACCCTTAGATTCAACTCTCGCGGTCATCGCCACACTGCTGGCAGTGTTCGGCGCGGTTGCTCTTTTGAAGAGCAATACTCGCAACATTTCGCAGCAGAGGCTAGTTCCAGTTCCCTTCGATTTTCCTTTCCCGACGGGTACAGTCAGCCAGATATCTCAGGCGAACAACAACCCAGCTTTCGCCCAGCTTTTCGCCAAGCAGGGCAAAAGGGCGCTCGCGGTGCAGCCCACAGGGTCGGTGATGTCTATGGCAACCACTTTTCCGAGATCGTATGCAGGGCCCGTGGTTGTGCAGGGTAGCAAGTATCTGTGGGAAAGCAGATGGAGCCACCTTCCAAGTTTCGAGCAGGGGCGTGAAGGTGAGGAGCGCGTGGTGAACAGCCTGGTGAATACGCTCGACAAAGACTGGTATATCTTCCGCAATTTTGTGCTTCCGACCGAGGACGAGGATATAGATGTTGTGCTTGTCGGTCCAGCAGGTGTATTCGCCATGGAGGTGAAGGCCTGCTCCGGGGAAGTACAGTTCGAGAAGAGCAGATGTTACGTCAGGACGGCGCATGGTCGCCTGTACAGGCAGAGGCGCGGAACGAACGGACAGGTGAGGCACAGCGCGATCAAGCTCAATGGCTTCTTGAAGGAGCACGGTATTGATACACAACACTTCGTCAAGCCGATGGTTGTGATGGCTGGTGAGTTGAGCGTAGAGGCGGCCTCGACGCGTGCAGATGTATGCACAGTAACAAACCTGCGACCCCGGTTGGGCAAGCTTACATCACGTCCAGCGTTTACACCGGGACAGGTGCGGCGGATAGCGGGCGTATTACAGACCGCCACAAAGGAGCAGATGCTCTCAGGGTTGAGCAGAGTACACTAAACCCAGCGCCTTGCAGGCCGGTCAGGTGTGACCCCGGAGTTGTAGAGTCCACCACCGGCCTCTTTCGCAACAGTACACTGCTAGCAGTATAGCGCATTAGTCTTCTAGATCATTAGGAGCACTTCCTAGAGAATAGGAATTTCATAAAACGGCATCGGAGAAGAAAGCTATGATAGATACCTTCGATAATCTTACAACAGGGCCATTGAGGGCGATACGAGATAGCCTGGCGAATGTAATCACGGGCGGACTCTCGGCGCATAAAGTGGACCGGCCCACGACTACGATCATAGTACCGGCCTACAACGAGGAAGAAGGTCTGCCACATGTGCTTGGCGACGTCTTGGAGGCAATTGATGACACCTACGAGGTGATCGTGGTGGACGATGGATCGAGCGACAACACACGCGGAGCAGCGGGAGAGTTCCCCGTGAGGCTTATCTCGCATGAGGTGAACAAGGGCAAAGGCGCGGCTATGCAGACGGGTATCCGGCACGCCAGGGGCGAGAAGGTAATCTTCATCGATGCCGATGGCACTTACCCGGCGAGCGCGATCCCGGAGGTGGCGCGGCAGCTAAGCTATCATGATATGGTGCGATGCGAGCGGCAGGAAGGCCGGGGCAATATCCCTGTGTTGAACCGCCTGGGGAACGAGGCGTTCGACCGCATTATCAAGAGCATGCATAGAGTTGAAGGCGGGGACGTGCTAAGTGGGTTGTACGGCCTGAAGAAGAGCGTTCTGACGGCAATGCGCCTGGACGCAGACGGCTTCGATATCGAGTTGGAGATCATGATCAAGGCTCAGGCGATGAATATCAAGTCATCGAGCGTACCGATCAGCTACAACCCGAGATACGGGGTGAAGAAGCTCAACCCGGTACGCGACGGCGCGAAGATACTGGCGCGGGTATTTTGCCTGGCAGTCATGTACAACCCGGTTGCGATGTATGTTGTGCCGGGCATAGTCGTGGCAGGCCTTGCGAGCCTGGGATTGCTCGGGCTAATCGCAGGGCCGATCATCACACCCATAGCCAATTTCAGCACAAACACACTCATTGTGACGGCGATGGCGTACCTGGTCGGTTTCCAGATGGTGATCTTCGGGTCAGTCGTGAACCTGTACGCCGCTCAGACCGGTATCGGCACCCCCAACCAGCGGCTGGCGACACTGGTGGCACGCTTCCCTCGGCTGGTAGGTGGAATCGCCGGGTTCGGAATGGCATTGAGCGGACTGGTGTGGAGCCTGTGGCAAGCGCTGGCTTGGGTGTTCGGCGGGTTCGGTGAGTTCCACAACACCGAAGCTCTGGTCATATCGCTCTCGCTGTTGGTGTGGGGCGTGCAGGTGCTTTCCACAGTGCTCTTCCTTACGCTGTTCGCCACATCGGCCAGACGGGCGCTGGATAAGTAAGAACAGACTGGCAGATATGAGGAAGTCGAATATGGACGCTCAGAACATACAGCTTGATATATCGGTCATCATCTGCGCCTACACAGAGGCGCGATGGGGAGACCTGACGGCAGCGGTCAGGTCGGTACAAACAGGAAGCCGCCAACCCCGCGAGATCATCGTCGTGATCGATCACAACTCTTCGATGTTCGGGAGGGCACAGGTAGAGATAGCGGGCGTGAAGGTAGCGGAGAACAGGTATACCAAGGGGCTATCGGGAGCACGCAATACCGGAGTTGAGAAGGCAACTGGAGAAGTAGTGGCATTCCTGGATGATGACGCAATCGCCACGCATCGCTGGCTTGAGCGGATAGCGGATGCTTTTAGCCCCGATGTAATGGGCGTGGGCGGCAGCAGCGAGCCGTTGTGGGCCGCAGGCAGGCCCCCATGGTTCCCGGACGAGTTCGATTGGGTAGTAGGCTGCACGTTCCGAGGGATGCCTGTCGAGCGAAGGACGGTAGGGAAGTTGATCGGCTGCAACATGTCGTTCCGCCGACAGATTCTCAATGTGATCGGGGGCTTTCGAAGCGAGATGGGACGAGTGGGACAGCGCCCGCTGGCGGGCGAGGAAACCGAGTTTTGTCACGCAGCCTCCAAGACATGGCCCCAGATGAGGCTGGTGTATGAGCCAAAGGCTGCGGTGTTCCACCGAGTGCCGGAGACGAGAGCCAATCTTCGTTATTTCGTGTCTCGCTCATATTGCGAGGGGCTGTCGAAGGCGCTGATCTCGCGATACGTAGGCGCAAGCGACGCTCTCGCGACAGAGCGCACTTATACTACGCGCACTCTACCCGCAGGATTCATACGCGGCATAGGCGCTACCTTCAGCGAGCGATCGATGGCGGGATTGGGCCGCGCGGGGGCAATCGGGATCGGCCTGGGGGTGACGCTAGCTGGATATGTAGTGGGCAGTGTGTCGGACCGGATGGCAAAGAATGTGCGTGAGCCTCGCGCAACGCTCGGTCTCCCTGAGGGAGAAGGAGCAGCATAATGAAGATCCTGATGGTAACCCCACACTTCTACCCACACATGGGTGGCATCGAGCGCCACGTGGCTTGCATAGGCGAAAGCCTGATCGCCACGGGTCACAAAGTAACGGTAGCTACAGTAGACCACGAAGGCAGACTACCACGTGAAGAAGCCGTCAACGGACTGCGGGTGATCCGCTTCCGCACGGCGGGCAAGGGCGTGTATAACGTTCCACTTTCGATGCTCGCGTACCTTGCACGCGAGGGGCGCGCCTACGACGCAGTGCATGCATTCAATTATGGTGCGCTCCCTCTCTTCTTCGCAACTATCGCCTGTGGCAAACGCTGTGTGGTTACGCCTTGTTACCATCGCAGAGGTCATTCGTCATTCGCCAGCAGGCTTCGTAAAGCGTATGACCCATTCGCGAAGGTGGCGCTAAAGAGGGCAGGCCGGATCGTGTGCCTCTCAAAGGGGGAAGTGCAGGAGCTTTCGTTCAGCCTCGGCATATCCCAGAAGGGGATGATGATTATACCATCGGGATCGACAGTAGCGGCATCGCACACACCGATGACCAGGGTAGCACCAGATGGAGAGCGCGTAATCCTGAGCGTTGGCAGGCTTGAAGAGTACAAGCACATTGAGAGGGCCATCGAGGCTATGATGCATCTCGGTAACAGGTACATATTGGTGATAGTGGGCGATGGGCCTGATCGCGATAGGCTCACAAAGCTTGCCTTATTGTTGGGTTTGGGGGACAGGGTGAGGTTCGAGGGTAGGGTAAGCGATTATGAGTTGAAGACGCTGTACAGGCGCGCCAGCGTTGTAGTGACGTTCTCCGACTCGGAGTCGTTCGGGATAACGGTGCTGGAGGCGCTTCATTACGGGAAGCGCGTAGTCTGCTCGGATATACCTGCATTTCGCGATTTCAGAGAGGAGTTCCCGCAAGCTGTATCGCTGGCAGGAGCGAGCAAGAGCGCGAAGGGTGTGGCCTGGCTTATGCACCAGGCGGCAGACCGCCCGGCGCTCGCACCGCTAGACCTGAATGAGTATAGCTGGCAATCGATCGCCGCCAGACTTGCACAGGTCTACGCCAGTTTGAACCGTTCACGAGCCAGTTACAGGACCAAACCATTGGTGAGTTGAGAGGCCACACATCTATGAGAGTTTTGCTTGTATCCGATTTCTACCCACCCCACACCGGAGGCATGGAAGGGCACGTGCGCGCACTGGCGCATGGCCTGCGCGCGGAGGGCCACGAGGTGATCGTGGCGGCCACCGAACGGGAAGACGGGCTGGATATGCACGAAGGCATCCAGGTGCACAGGCTGAAGGGATTGTACCAACGCATGACCTTTGCGTTCGCGGATAGCGATCGAATGTATCCACCACCTGCGATTGACCCTGAGTTGAGCATGAAGTTGCACGCACTGATAGGTAAGGTGAGGCCCGACGTTATTCACGCGCACGGGTGGGTTGTGTATTCGGCCCTGGCGGCGAATGCGCTACACCAAGTGCCGTTCGTCAATACGATGCACGACTACGGCCACTTCTGCGTGAAGCGCGACCTGATGCGCGGAGACGGAAGCATATGTGAGACGGGGAGAGGACCGGATTGCATGGCTTGCGCCAGGACCCGATACGGGAATACAAAGACGCTGCTTACTTTCGCGGCCACCGGGATGGGGCTGCGCCAGTTGTCGGGAGTGGATGCTTTCATCGCGGTGAGTAAGTTTGTGAGCGAGCAGAGCGCGCCCTATATGCCCGACAGGCCCGTACATATTATCCCCAACTTCATCGATCCGATGGCGCTCGCGAAGTCGCGGGACAGGCAATCGCAGGGGCACTTACCCAGGCGGTTCGTGCTCTTTGTGGGAGTGCTTGTGCCATTCAAGGGCGTAGATGACCTGATTGAGGCATTCAAGCTGGCAAGGGAGCGCAATGCTGAACTGGAGGATGTTGAGCTGATGCTGATGGGGAGGCAACACCCCTCCGCGAGCTATACCAGCGATCCACGGAACAAGATTACGGTGATGCACAACCCACCGAGGGGGATGGTGGTGGAGGCGATCTATTCATGCTGGTTTATGGTAGTACCGTCGCGGGGGCATGACGCCTGCCCCACCACGGTGCTCGAAGGTGTGGCAGCCGGGAAGCAGGTGATCGGCACGAGGGCAGGGGGCATACCTGAGTTGCTGGAGGACATAGAAGGCGCAGTTATTGTGCCGCCCTCGGACCCCGAGGCGCTGGCAGCCGCAATCGAAGCTGTATGCGCCCGACAAACCACAGGGTACCAGGGTATGCAGGACCTGAATCCGGTACCGCCCGGCTATATGCCACTGCACCCAGAGCGTGTTATCGCGGAGACGGTCGAGGTTTATGGAGAGGTGGTAGCCCGCCGGAGCAATATCAAACAGGAAAAGAGGAGGGTAAGCTAACGATGGCACTCAATCCTACAGTGGCGCAAGGCGAGGTATTGCTACTGGGGCGGGCCTTGCACGCACCCTGGAACGAAGGCACACGCGTTATTGCGCGCAACCTGGCGGCAGTCGCCGGGCTGTTGAGGCCGGTACAGGTGATGTCGCTCACGCGTCGCGAGTTCGACAAGGGCAACGAGGATAGATCTGAGATGCCGGTCAGGCATATTTATACGGGCGCGAACTACGGGGCGGTCGGTGACTATGCCAACCTGGGGCGAGTGATCGAGCAGACCAGACGGGTATTGAGCACCAACCGCGTAGCCATCGCCCACCTGATAGGGACGCCGCTGGCACTGGCACCATGGCTGCATTACCGGGGAATCAGGGTAGTCAATCACATCACTTTGTGCGAGCAGGTGTATATGGGGCACGTCGAGAGGATGCGGGCGCAACTTGGGTGGCAGATATACGACAGGTGGATTGATATGTATGCGGTCAGCTCACCGGCACTCGTGGGACCTGTACTTTCGCGTGGGATCAATCCCGCGAAAGTGTGCGTTGTGCCAGCGCCGGTGGACACGGGAATATACAGCCCTGACAACCGCGAACAGACGCGGAGATCGCTTGGCATCGGCATGGAAGACCTGGCTGTGGTGTATGTTGGAACGCTTTCACCAATGCGCTTCCCGGTGGAGACGATACGGAAGGGATTGGAACGTGCCTCGTGGAGGGCAAGGAGAAAGGTGCGGTTCTTCGCGTTCGCACCCAACGCTACTCACAGCTACAATCGCTCGTGGAGCGAGGAGGTACGCCAGGCGCTGGCTGATATACCCGATGTGGAGGTAAACGTTACGCTTGGCGACCTGAGCGACACCGATAAGGCCCGCTGGTTCCGAGCTGCGGACGCGGTGCTTGTGCCTTTTACAGCACCCGTGGCGATCGAGCCGCCGCTCACCATGCTGGAAGCAATGGCTTCAGGGGCTGTGGTAACTGCCACGCCGTTTGCCAACCGGTCGGAGAGCATTACCAGAGGGGTGAACGGTTATATCTATTCGACGGGCGAAGAGCTTGAGGATACGCTGGTGCACGTGCTTCGTCACACCAACAGCGCACATCTGAAAGAGATGAAGCGACAGGCTCGCGAGACAATCGTGCGGCAATATGGTTTTGCTACAGTCGCTGCCAGTGTTGCGAATGTTTGGAGCAGGTTGGAGCGCCAATAATATGGTAAGCATCTCTACGCAGGAGAAGATTGCTAGCCTGGACGCCGGGAAAAGCGCGAGAGAAATATCGTTTGTTTCGACGCGTGCACTGGCTATGGTGCAGATGGTGTGCCTGGTGGTGCTGGCCGGGTGCGGCTTTGGCTCGATCCTGGCGCTCCGCGAGGCGGAGTGGCTCTTGCGGCCAGGCGAACTTGACCTTGCGAGCGCCCTGCCGACACCCTACTGGCTAATGCTGGCAGTCGGAACGTTGGCCGGGATCATCATCCTGTTGAAGTCGGATTCGGACGCGGCACGAACGGCTGCTGTGGCGGGGATCGCGTTTCTGTTTGGACCTGCTTTCTTGCTCGGTATCTATCCGGGGGTGGCGGGGTGGGATACTTACTTGCATGCCGCTCCAGCGAGCACGCTGCTGGCTGGGCAGGGGATCCCGGCTAATAACTATTACGCTGGGCAGTACCCAGGCACCGCAAGTCTGCTGGCGATTGTATCAGGTGCGACTGGGCTTAGCCCCGTAGAAGGGGGGATACTGGTCACGGCGGGGGCGGGGATAAGTTTGACGCTGCTGTGGATGGGGATTGCCCGCCACTGGCTCGATTCGCGAACTTCAGCATGGGCAGCACTGGGGGTGCTGGCGCTCACGCCCGCTATCTTGACCAATGACCATATCTCGCCGTGGAATGTCAGCTATGTGCTGGTGTGGGCGATGGTGCTGTTGCTGTTGGTGGGGGTGGAAAGCCCGCGAGCATGGATGCAGGCGAGCGTAGGCGCGCTGCTCCTCGGAGGGGGCACAGTGGTTGTGCACCCGTTCATGCCGATCGTGGCGACAGTGCTCGCGGGTGGGTGCGCTTTGCTGGCGTGGAGGCGAGGGTCGATCCAGGGCAGCGCAGCGGGCTGGTTCGCGCTAATGCTAGCGGTGGCGGCAACCGCCTGGACGATATATGTGGCTACGCAGTACTTCGGGACGGGAGTAGCCTTCCTGAAGAATGTGCTGCTGGGAACGCAGGATGTGGCAGACCAGTGGACAGGGCTTTCGACATATGAAGTG
Source organism: uncultured Chloroflexia bacterium (assembly GCA_963797095.1). GTDB lineage: Bacteria > Chloroflexota > Chloroflexia > QHBQ01 > JADMIH01 > JADMIH01. Next base: position 617,543 of record CAWCNY010000005.1, read on the forward strand.
CTCAAGCGCGCTTCGACGCCCGCTTTGAGCATTATCGCGCTGAGATGGGCTGGGTATGCCGGGGCTGGAGTGCTGGCGCTGACCGGGCTGGTGCTGCGCAGGACGCGACGGGACGTAGGCGGAGTGCTTATGATCGTGGCGGCGAGCGTGGCTTCGCCTCTTGTAGGTTTCGCGTCGGAAGCCCCGTGGGTGCAGCGCTTTCTATATCTCGCTCCGCCACTGCTGGTGATGGCCGCCGCTATTTCGTTGAAGGGGTGGGCAGAGCGACTCAATATGGGTAGGCGTGCCGGGCTGGTGGGGGCACTCTTGATGGGCGCGTGGCTGGTGGGGAGCACCCTCGTGTGGCACCCTCCTACGCTGGTAAATAGCGTACACCCTGAGGAGTCGACCTTTGTGGTGTGGCCACAGGAGACGGCTGCCGCACGGTACGTGGCAAATCTCAATGCGAACGGGCCTGTGAGCGTAGGCAGTGATTTGCAGACGATGATCATCTACTCTTACTTCAAACCGAATTATTCACCGTTTGATCACGGTATATCGATGGGGTCAAATCTGACGGAGCAACTGGGACAGAACATGTTTATGTTCGATGGAGAGTATGTTATCAGGTCGGGCAGGCAGGAAATGGTGAGCTATGGGGCTCAGGATATGGACCCCGGCTTCTGGCAGGGACTCGACCACAACTTGAATAGTTATAGCGAGAGGATTTACGACAACGGGTTTGTGCAGGTTTACAGGCGGTGATATGAACACAACAATGCAAACAAGAGGCATAGCGATTACAGGAGCGAACAGCAAGTATGACCAAGCGCTTACGCACGGGTACTTCGGCAGCGAGGCGACCGGGCTGAGGCCGGACAGGATGACGATGGCTCAGGCACTGCAGTTGAAGGCGAACAAGTGGAGCGTGTTGGCCGCAAACGAGGCGGATAGTTATGCGCATCGTGCCGAAAGCGCGGGCAAGGCCAACAGCGTGGCGGAGTTGATCGGGCAGCAGGGCACGCAGATGAGCGCGTGGGCGGAACTGCTGGCGGACGCGGTGCAGATGTTCGAGTCGGTAGCTGCGAGTTGGACGCTGATGAAGGCGCTCGCCTCGCCCTTCGCGCTCATGTCAGATATTGACTTCCTGGTGCCGGAGCCTGTGGATATAGCGCGGATAACGCTTGAATTGGAGATACGAGGTTTCCGGTTGTACAGATTCCGGTTGCTGGCACACCCACTGAAAGTGATGGCAGTGCCTGATAGACAGGACATCAAACAGCCTCCGGCTATAGATATTTACCCGGACGGGATGTGGGTCAGGAAACATGTGATCGACGGCCCCGGAGTGGTGGAACGCAGGAACGCGGATGAGGTACGGGGGATCAAGGTATATTCGCCAAGCCCAGCAGACGATCTTTATCTGGTGGCGACGCATGCTTTTTCTCATGGCGCGATTTCGCTCGCCGAATTGGACCACGGGACACGATTGGCGGCGGAAGGCGGCAGTTGCTTCGATTGGGACCAGGTGGTTAGGATGGCGGAAGTCTTCGGCTGCCTAAACTCGGTATATGTGTACCTGGGGCTGATAGAGAGGATATGCGAGGCGCTTGGACAGGATCGGGTTGTGCCTAAGAGCGTAGTGAAGTCGCTGGCACAGCGGGCGGTGAACAGGCCGATAGAGGGTTGGCTGAAGCGGGCGGGCGAGAGTCTTGAGTTTCCACTGCGAGTACCGTTGTGGATCAGCACGGTTCGTTCGGCGCTCTATCATTTGCCGGCTGTGCTTGGAAAGCTTCGCCCGCGGGAACTGGTGATGGACGCTGCGGTACATGGGTTCGCGGTGGGCACGCACCTTATGAGGAGGGATTAGTGAACGTCAAACGCACAATCGTTGACAAATCGCTTGGCGTGTTTGGGATGGCCGGGTGTGCCGGATTGGCGCTGGTGGCAGTTCGGAGTTTGGGCACGAAGAGTGTGGTTGGCACGGCTGGGGGCGGAATGTCGTTGCTGGCTTCGACCGTGATGTTCTACTTCGGATGGCTGCTATTGCGCTATCCCGCTGAGAGGCTGTCGGCGGCAAGGGATATAGCACGTGACGCCGAGAAGCAGGGCGGACCACTCACACCTCGTTGGAAAGGTTAGATAGAGAAATGCTTGGCGACCGTCTCATTATGATCTCCGGTATAGATGGCAGCGGCAAATCGAGCCACCTGTCGTGGATTGCCGCTGCGCTGCGCGCCGATGGACAGCCTTACAGATATGTGCGTATGCGCTGGTCTGCGTTTACCAGTTATCCCTTGCTGGGGGTTGCCCGAATGATGGGGTACGCACCGCGTGAGTACAACAAACGCTCGCAGAGCGTGGTGATCAAGCATCGCTACGATGAGAGTGCGATGATGCACAAGCTGTGGCCGATGCTGTTCGCCTTCGATACTGCCATCAACGCCTCCAAGAAGGTGATACGGCCTTTGGAGCGTGGCGAGTGGGTGCTGTGCGATAGGTATGTGGTGGATGCAATCGTGGATGTGGCAGCTATGCTCAAGGACGAGAACCTGCTACGCGGCAAGTTCGCAGATAAGCTACTTTCACTGGTCCCGCAAGGCACGCGCAAGCTGTTTCTGGATACCGACCCTATGGTGGCCTTTGAGCGCAAGCTGGATATACCGGAACCGGAATTTGTGCTGTATCGCAGGCCGCTGTATGGAAGGCTTTCGGCGCTTACCCAAACTCCTGTGATAGATGGCAACCGATCTTATGAGAAGATACAGGAAGATATAGCCAGGATAGTGGGTTTTGGGCCGCTCGCCGAGCATAGAGGGGTTATCCCTGAGGGGATAGCATGAAGATGGGGTATCGAGTACCGAGTGCCGAGTACCGAGTGGCGACACCGGTCGGGGGCGCAACACCGAGCGTGCATAGCTCGCTGTGGATGCGGCTGCATTCGCGCGCGCCTCTGCTTGTCAGCAGCGGGACGGCCTTCCTGGGTACGACATTGACGGGGATACTGGGGTTTGTGTTCTGGGTGATCGCGGCTCGGCTCTATCCGGCATCGAGTGTTGGGCTCGCCAGCGCGGCAATCTCGGCCATGTTCCTGGTTGGGAACCTGGGAAGGCTGGGGATGGATTACGCCCTGGCGCTCCACCTGCCACAGCAGGGCAATAAGGAGCGGAGGCATACGACCGCATTGGTGACGTTGGGCCTGGTGGGCATCGCAAGCGCGGCGTTTGGGCTGCTGTTCATCTTGCAGGGAGCGTTCAGCAGCGAGGTGCGCAACATGCTGGTCGAAAACGGCTGGCTGGCGGTGGGGTTTGTGCTGGCGTGCGGGGCGTGGGGGCTTGGGCTGGTGCTCGAACAGTTGCTGCTGGTCGGGAGGTATGGGGGACTGGTGCTGGGGAAGAACGCCGCCTTCTCGGTTGGACGGATCGTGGCTCTGGTGATCCTGCTGCCGCTCGCAGGCGAACGATACGGTATCGTGGCTGCTACGCTGCTGGGCGTGGGAGCGGGGGTCGCGGTGGTTTGGGCTGCGTTCAGGACCCGTATGGCCTATTCTTTCGGATCGATGCGGGAGAGCGTAGGCGAGGTGGCAAGGCTAGTTGGAAGCTCAGGCTTCGGGAACTATGTACCTGCGCTGGTGGCAGGACTGCCCGGCTGGCTCCTCCCCGTGACTGTGCTGGACCGAGCGGATAGCGCCAGCGCCGCCCATTTCTATACAGCATGGATGATAGTGACATTGGTGAACTCGGCACCGGCTGCGCTGGCTTCTGGGATGCTGGCCGAAGGGTCGCGTGTACGCGAAAGCAGCCGAGCGCTCATATTGAAGGCCTATAAATACGCAGCAGTGGTGATGGTGCCAGCTGTGGCCGTCCTGTTTGTGGCGGCGGAGCCGATCCTCAGCATATTTGGGAGCGGCTATTCGGAGAGTGGAGCGGAACTGCTACACTGGATGGCGCTCGGCAGCATACCTTACGCGCTGGTGCAGGTCAACGCAATCAAGCTGCGTTTGGACGGCAAACTCGGCGCACTCGTTGTAGCGGCTGCTCTGCTCAGCAGCATCTGCCTGGGCGGCAGCTATTTCGCGATACCGGTATTCGGCCTGGAGTCGGTTGGAATAGCCTGGATGGCAGGCTCGGTATTGGCTGGCATTGTGAGCATTTGGCCTCTCTTGCCTACAATCTTTACACGCGGAGAAAAGACACAATGGCTGCAAGCGTAAAGTCTAAATCGAGATTGGCCGGTCGTAGCGACATCTACTTCTGTGCCCTGGGCGGCTTTTCGCTCGGCCTCTACGCGATACTCACCCATTTTTGGGTGATCGACAGGGGCCCACTGGGTGAAGTGCCCACAGCTATGCTCGGCGCGGGGTTGCTGGTATTTCCAGGGTATAGCCTATGCCGTGCACTGGGCCTTGACCAGCATGGGACGGCTGTGTTGGGTGGGCTTTCATTCGCGCTGAGTCTGGCATTGCTGGCCGTGGCAGGCGCGGGCGCGTGGCTCATGGTGCAAGAGCTTGACATTACAGCTATCGAGACAGCGGTGCTGGCTCTCACTATTAGCTTTTGCGCTGTCGCGGCTTTGCGCAGCACAGAGGTGGATGGTGCCCTGAAGGGCGCGCCTGAGCGATGGACCGCGTTGGGATTGGTGCTTGTTCCGCTCCTCGTTGGGGCGGTGGCATTCAGCCCCGACCTGCCGGTGACCGCCGCAGCACGGCACACCGAGTTCTATTTGAATACGCATACCACGCCACTTACCGTGGATATCTACAATGCGGAAGGCAGGACTGTAACTTATACACTGGTAGCAGACGACGGCCACAGGCAGGAGAGCATCGGACCTATTGACCCTGGGGTGGATGGGCGTTGGGAAGGCAAATCACCAATCGCACCACCCGTGGGAGGCACATTGCACCTGTACCTGTACCGCTATGGAACACACCAACCCTATCGCTTGCTGGTGATAGCGGGCGACAACCCATGAATGGGGGCCTAAAGGGAGGCAACGAGAGGTCACTAAGATGTCTATACTACGCAACAAACCTACACTACCTTATTGGGGCTACTTGCTGGCGGCTACCGCCGGAGAGGTGGCTGCGGTGTATGTGCCACTGCTTGGGCTGGGTATCTACACGGCGCTCTTGATCGCCATGCTCACGCAAGGTGTGATGTCGCGAGATGATGACAGGTGCAACCTGGCCCTTGCCCTGGTGCCTGCGCCGTTGATCCGCCTCCTTTCGCTTACTATGCCTCTCCTTGATTTCCCGCGGGTCGCGTGGTACCCAATGGTGGCGGTTCCGCTGATAGTCGCGGTATGGCTCATAGCGAGACAAGCCGGCTTCAGTCGTGGCGACCTGGGCCTTCGGATCGGTAACCTGCCAGCACAAGTGTTGGTGGCACTTTTCGGACCGGCTCTTGGAATTATCGAGTTTGTCATCCTGAAACCCGCTCCGCTCACACGCTCGGAGGATATCTATGAGATCGGGTTTTACAGCCTGGTGCTCCTGATCTTCACCGGGCTGAACGAGGAGTTGATCTTCCGGGGGCTGATGCAGGCTGCCGCCGGGCGGGTGCTGGGCCGCAGCGCACTTCTGTTTGTGTCAATCTTGTTCGGGGTGCTGCACATCGGTTATATGTCGGTGCCGGACCTCGTATTTGTGACGGGGGTGGGGCTTGCGTTCGCGTACCTGGTACGCTGGGGAGGCTCTATCCTGGGCGTCACCCTCGTGCACGGACTTACTAATATTACGCTGTTTATAGTAGCACCCCTTGCCCTGGCTGATATGGGATCGGATGCCGCTACCAGCCTCTTTGCGGTAGCAGGAGCCGGGGTGTTGTTCGCGAGCATCGGCACATTTTGGATATATCGTTCGGCGCGCCGAGACAACGAGGCAGCTGCGCAACAGGAAAAACCCACCTATCTGGAGAAGCCCGGCGACCTACCAATTGCTTATGCAAGGTCGAAGTATGTAACCAAAATACTTACCGACACATTGCTGGCTTCGATTGTTCAACAATAACCCTGAGAAGGAGGTGATAAGGTGACCACAACAGTTACGACAACTACAGTTACTACCCTGGCGCAGGCCGCTGCACTGGGCGTGGTGGCGGTGATAATCTTGCTGGCGTTGTTAGCCAACAAGCAATTCATCGCCAACAGCTCGAATGAGCGCCTGCAACGACTGAGCAAAACGCTTAACGTGGCAATAGTGCCGTTCATGATAGTGTTCGCGGTAATTGCGACCGTCAAGTTTGTTACTGCACTAAGCTAGTTATGCATATGGTTCAACATAGCCTGTGATCAAAGCGGTCAAGACATGCCCTGGCCATGCGAGCGTTTTGGAACGCATGGGAATGTCGCCTGACGGCAGGATAAAATATCGTTTGCACCTTGAGTGTGGGGCGGGGAATGCCTCGCCCCGTGCAAACGCCAAACCAGCAGATCACCACAGGGGTGTGGTGTTTTGCACAGTTGCAATCTTGCATCTTCTGTGTTAGTATTGTACTGTGCTAGCTGATGAGGATGGGCTGGCGGAGACTCAGGCGTATAGCTCAAGCAATCAGGCTCGAGTAGCTCGAAAAGGCGAGCAAGAAGATGATCTATGATTTTGGTCCGCGCGCTCAGTGGGTCTATACGGTACTACGTGAGCGAATAACAAGCGGGGAGTTTACGCCGGGGATGCGCCTGCCATCTCATACTGAGTTGGCGGCGGAGTTCGGCGTTGCGCCACTCACTGTGCGACAGGTGCTGTCGCGCCTCGAAGAAGAGGGAATCGTATCGCGCCAACAAGGGCGCGGTACTTTCGTTCGCGAACAAACCATCCCGGCGGTGCTGATCGCAGAGGACGACCCTGAAATGTCGGCTTTGCTCAGCGCTCACGTCCAGAGGGCAGGATACAGACCACTCACGGCATCTAACCCGGCGGATGCGATGCAGATACTACAGAACGATCAGAACATCGCACTTATCTTCAGCGACGTGCGAATGCCTGACCGGGATAGTGGCATCGACTTCATCCGCACGGTACGAAGGCGCTGGTCTCAACTCCCACTGGCCGCTGTAACCGGTTTTCCGGAGGATCTATCGGAGTTGCATGGCACACCCAAATCACCGGTGCTGATCCTACCTAAGCCTGTGTGGGCGCACCAGATACAGGAAGCCCTACGACTGGCCCTCCGCACAACCTACAATAACATGAATTTCGAAAGACCTCACCAGCAGAACCCCTGATACGCACACAACACATGCTTGATGAGTAGAAGATAAGCCATCGCGAAGTGTAATGGAATAGATCGTGCTAACCCACTCCTTTAGATCGGGTCAGTTTTGATGTTGCCATCGTCCAACAATATATATCCAGAATCGAACACCTCCCAATCGATGGATATGCTCCAGGCGTTGGTATTGGCGATCATGGATGCGCCCGACCGACGCTCTGCTTTAGGGGGCATAGTCAAGGAGACTTGTGTTCGAGCGGGCTGGGACTATGGTGAAGCGTGGGTGGTAGAGGCCGATCAAGAGGGTAATAAAGACCATCTGCGCCTTGCCACAAGCTGGCATACAGGAACGCTTGAGCTCGAGTCGTTTGCCAGCTATAGCAGGAACCTCACAATCGAGAGTGACGGGCCGCTGGCCGGGCGTGCCTGGGCAACCCACGCGCCGGTGTGGATCAAGTCGCTTAAGGACGAACCAAAGTTCCGTCGTGGTGCTCTGGCAAGCCGTGTAGGCCTGGTTGCGGGATTCGCAATGCCGCTCTTCACCGAACAGAGCATGATCACGGTGCTAACTTTCTTCATGACAGCCAGCGAAGAGAGAGACGAGGAATTCATCAATGCGCTTTCGCAATCGGGTCCGATGCTCGGTGCGTTGATGGAGCGTAAGCCTGATGGGATGGGGGCAGGCACAGGTCTCACGGGGCCGGAACTGATAGATGAGAATCTCAGGTTGAGCCAGGCGCTGCTGTCGAACTTAGTCAATTCGGCTATGGACGCGATCATCTCCATAGACGAATCACAACGCATCACCCTGTTTAATCGGGCAGCCGAACAGATGTTCAGATGCTCGGCGGAAGAGGCAATCGGCCAAAGCCTCGACCGTTTCATCCCTGCGCGGCTTCAAGAGGCGCACCGTGATCTTGTGGCAGAGTTCGGTGAAACAGAGTCGGTAGCGGGGCTACGTCCGCATAGACCTGTTGTGGGGCTGCGGGCCACCGGCGAAGAGTTCCCGCTCGAATCGTCTGTTTCGCACACTACAGTCGGGGGACGGAAAGTGTTCACTGCCATACTGCGGGACATCACGGAGCGGCAGCGCACCGAGGAGGCAAGAAGGGCACAAGTAGCCGCCGAGCAAGCCAATCAGGCAAAGAGCGAGTTCCTATCGCGCATGAGCCATGAACTGCGCACACCTCTCAACTCTATTATAGGATTCTCAGATCTGCTCAACATGGAAGGGCTCGCGCCACGCCAGCGCGAGAATGTGGGCTACATTCGGCAGGCCGGGCAGCATCTCCTCCAGCTTGTCAATGAGGTGCTCGATATCACGAGTATCGAATCGGGCGCGGTCAACTTTTCATTGGAGCCGGTTGAGTTGAACGATGTGATCAATGAGGCGATTGACCTGGTGCGCCCTCTGGCTGCCACACGGTTTGTGCAGTTCAGACTTGAGCCGATGCAGCCCGATCTCTACGTGCAAGCTGATCGTCAGCGGCTGAAGCAGATTCTACTCAACCTCCTGTCAAACGCTGTTAAGTATAATGTGGAGAGCGGCCTGGTCACGCTCACGGTGGATGCAGACGATGATGGTCCAATAGGGGTCAGTGTTTCGGATACGGGCATGGGAATCGACCCTGGGAAGATGAGCAAGCTGTTCATGCCTTTCGAGCGATTGGGGGCCGAACGGCTCGGCGCGGAAGGCACAGGACTGGGGTTAGCGCTCGTCAAACACCTGGTTGAGGCCATGAACGGCACTATTGGAGTGGAGAGCACGCCCGGCAAGGGAAGCACCTTTTGGGTTGAGCTGCCGCGCACGCAGGCGCAAGTAATGCCTCTGCGGAAACTTGGTACTGCGCCTATCGACACGTCCAGTCTTCCTGGTTACACATCGACCATATTGTATGTGGAAGATAATCTGTCGAATATCAGATTGGTAGAGCGTATTCTTGAGCACCGGCAAGGTATCAGGTTGTTGAGTTCTATGCAAGGGAGGCTTGCGCTCGACATTGCTCGCGATCACAAGCCCGATGTGATTCTGCTTGACCTGCATTTACCCGATATTACGGGCCAGGATGTACTGCAAGCTCTCAAGAGCGACGCTACAACACATGACATCCCGGTCGTGATTATAAGCGCCGACGCCACACAGGGCACACTCGAACGCCTTATTGCAGCGGGAGCGCACAGTTATCTCACAAAACCTCTGGAAGTCAGACGCTTCCTGCGTGTTCTTGACGAGACGCTAACCTCCACGCGATAGCCATCCGAATCCCAGAAAAGTAAGGCGAACCTCTAAGCTGGCAGCGAACCGTTAATCAGCATTTCAGATTATGAGACGCTTATAGCTTTACATTTCATTAAGAATTGGGTATGATTAGGACCGGGTACTATTGAAGGTATCAAGGTGAGCATGTCCAATGCGCAGGTCCTTATCGCTCAACAAGCTGTTACTCATCTTCTCTCTACTTCTTGCATTTCCCATAGTGGCCGCACTCGCCTACTCTTCCTATGTCGATTGGCAGAATAGTGAGCAAGCAGTTCGCAACGCGAACACGCAGACAGCTAAGATAATCGCCGCTCAGGTTGACGGGTATATTTCAGATGCGCGCTTCATGTTGGAGCAGATGGCCGCGCGCCCATCAGTACGCAACCTTGACCCTGGTGAGTGCGACCCCGCGCTGGACGATTTTCTTGCTTTGCATACTCAATTCACCACAGTCTTTACGGTTGGCCCGGATGGGCAACTGGTGTGCTCGACGACGCCGCCTGCAAACCGCCCAAGCACCGCTTTCGGGGACAGGGCATGGTTTCAGGACCTTGTGGCGAATAACGAGTTCGTAATCAGCGAACCCCAGATCGGGAAACTCAGCGGTAAGTGGGTGGCGGTACTGGCAGTGCCCGTGCATGGGGCAGATAATCGGACGGCAGGCGTAATAGCTTTCTCATTGGATCTTATCCGCTTCCAGGAGCCTTTCGCTACGTCTGTGAGCCTGGAGGACACAGTAGTCCGAATCATCAACAACGACGGGACGATTGTTGCATCGAGCGACGCCCCCGAACAATGGGTGGGCAGGAACTTCGCGGATAACACCACGGTGCAAAGTGTCCTTTCCAGTTTTTCGGGCCAGGATCAGAGCACCGGACTGGACGGTATCGAGCGACTCCAGTCTTACACAACCATAGGGTCGGCAAACTGGCATGTGTGGGTAGGTGAGCCGGTTGAGACGGCATTTGTGGCAGCGCGAGACAACTCCATCCGAAATGGGGTTATCGCCTTGCTGCTATTGGTGGCGGCGGGGGCTTTCGCATTTATGGCTGGGCAGGGGATCGTTGGGCCCGTAAACAGGCTGGCGCAGGCAGCGCGTGCTGTTGGGCAAGGCAATCGCGATGTCAGAGCACCGGTGGAAGGCCCGGCGGAGATAGCGGATATGGCCTTGGCGTTCAATGCAATGCTGGCGGCGCGCAACAGGGTTGAGGAAGACCTGCAGCAGTCTGAAGAGGTATTCAAGAAGGCATTCCAGGCCAGCCCTGAAGCGCTATTGATCAGGCGGCTCAGCGACAATGCTGTGCTTGATGTGAACCCGGCCTTCGAGGAGGTAACAGGCTTTAGCCGAAAGGAAGTGTACGACGAACCCAACGTCTTCTTCGAATTGCTGGCCGGCCCTGACTACCTGGGTGTAGTTCCCAATATGCTGGCATCGGGCCAGCCTGTTGTGAACTACGAAGTGCAGTTTCGGCATAAATCGGGTGAGATGCGGGATGCCCTGATCACAGCCGAGAATGTGGAGATCAGGGGCGAGCGCTGCCTGTTGGTGATAGGGCGCGACATCACGGAAATCCGCCAGGCCGAGCGCGCCCGGTTGGCAGTGGAAGCTGCCGAGAGCGCCAACAAAGCCAAGAGCGAGTTTCTATCGAGTATGAGCCATGAACTGCGCACTCCGCTCAACGCTGTGCTGGGCTTCACCGAGCTTTTGGAGATGGAGAACCCTACGCAAAGGCAGTACGAGAATCTAGAGCATATACGCAATGCGGGGCAGCACCTTCTAAAGCTGGTTAACGAAGTGCTCGATATGGCACGTATCGAAGCGCAGCAGATCAACCTCGCTCCCGAACCTGTGCCGGTTAGCGACATTCTCAAGGAATGCGTTGACCTGATCGCCCCAAGCGCCCAAAGAGACAACATAGAGATCAGGGTAGCGTCGAACGGGCCAGCGAACGACGGAAGTTGGAATGAAGCGGCAGGCAAAGGTAAGGGCCAATCAGCCGAGCAGTGGGTGCTCGCCGACAGGCAGAAGTTGCGGCAAACGCTACTCAATCTGCTCTCCAACGCGATCAAGTACAACCACGAAGGAGGCTCGGTAACGGTGGGGTCCTCACACGACGGCAACGGATACATCCGCATCAGTGTAGCGGACACGGGTGAGGGCATATCGCCGGAGCAGATGAAGAGGTTGTTTGTGCCTTTCGAGCGACTTGAGGCAGGCAGGCGCAACATAGAGGGTACGGGCCTGGGCCTGGCGCTGTCCAAGCTGTTAGTGGAGGCGATGGCAGGACGTATCGGGGTGGAAAGCGAGCAGGGGAGTGGCTCTACCTTCTGGGTTGAGCTTCCCAGGGTGGTCCTGCGTGCTCATGATCAGGACAGACCGAGGGATGAAATAGAAGGAAGCAGCATGGACGAGGTAACCCATGAAACTACGACAGGGAATGTGCTCTATATTGAGGACAATCTATCCAACCTCAAGCTCGTGGAGGGGATATTGCGGCACCGGCCGGGGGTGAAGCTGGCGGCTGCTGTCACAGGGGGTGAGGGGCTGGAAGCGGCCCGGCAAAGCAAGCCTGACGTGATCCTGCTCGATCTCAATTTGCCGGATATGCATGGTGAAGAGGTATTCAGGCAGTTGCGGGATGGGGAGACGACAGCGCAGATCCCTGTAGTGATAGTGAGTGCGGATGCCAGCCCTGACCAGATCCGGCACTTAGAATCGCTTGGCGCTTATTCGTATGTCACTAAGCCCGTGGATATCCATCGCCTGCTTGGACTGATCGATGATTTGTTGGGAAAGCAATCTTAAGTGCCAGGTTAAGCGTTAATGATCTACACAAAGAGTAAAGCTCAAAACTACACAGGTACCTACTTCCCAGGGTTAGTGCCAAAGGAAACCGCAGATGGGGATGATATGGAAATGGCACCTGGGTGCGAGAGGAGTGATGCGCCATGACAACAGCTACCCTCACGACGACGTGGCCGAATGCGCGTATCCTGGTGGTTGATGACCAGCCGGTGAACACTCTCCTCCTTGAGAATATCTTGAACAGGTATGGGTTCAGGAATGTGCATTCGATCACGGATGCGCGGGACGTGGTGCCTTTGGTGCGTGATCTGAAGCCTGACCTGATATTGCTCGATCTGTGGATGCCGTACCTGGATGGGTTTGAGGTGCTGGAGAATCTGAGCGATGTGATCGACGGGAGCGAGTTCTTGCCTGTGCTGGTGCTGACGGCGGATGTGAACCCGGATAGTAAGAGGCGCGCCCTATCGAGCGGTGCGAAGGACTTTTTGAACAAGCCGTTCGACAGCCAGGAAGTGATCCTGCGGGTTACGAATTTGCTTGAGACGAGGTGGTTGTATTTGCAGTTGCAGGACCGGAACCGCAATCTGGACGAGCAGGTGCGGAAGCGCACTTATGAGCTGGAAGCGGCGCAGGTTGAGATGCTGGAGAGGCTGGCGTGGGCGGCTGAGTACCGGGACGACGATACGGGCCGCCATATCCAGCGGGTGGGGAATAATGCGACGATTGTGGCGGAGGCGCTTGGGCTGGGGGAGCAGTTGACCACGCTTATACAACGGGCTGCGCCTCTGCATGATGTGGGGAAGATCGGGGTGCCGGACAGTATTCTTCTTAAGCCGGGCAGGCTGACGGCTGAGGAGTTTGATGTGATCAAGAGGCATACGAATATCGGTGCTCGGATCCTGGCGGAGGGGCATTCGGCCCTGGTACGGACGGCTGCGAGTATTGCTTTTTCGCACCACGAGCGATGGGACGGGTCGGGGTATCCGGCGCGCGTGACGGCGGAGAGGATTCCGATTGAGGGGCGTATTGTGGCGGTGGTGGATGCTTTTGATGCTCTTACTCATAAACGTCCTTATAAGGAGCCGTGGCCTATTGAGGATGCCCTTGCGGAGATACGCAGGAATACGGGGACGCAATTCGATCCTATGATTGCTGAGGCGTTTTTGGATTGTCAGAGGTGTCTTGAGTTGTGACGAGTGACGAGTAGCGAGTAGCGAGTGGCGAGTGGCGAGTGACGAGTGGTGAGGTAGGACTATGTTCTGGGCTTGACGGCACTTTTGGGCCATTGATGATATCGATCCTCGGCGACTATGATGGTTGTCGGGGATTTCTTTTGGCTTGCGATTTGGAAGGATGGTATGCAGCCACTGAAACAGCAAGCACCGTTTCGACTTGGACACAGGCCCGCGCTGGATGGGTTGCGCGGGATATTTGTGCTTACAGTGGTGGCTCTGCACGCCGGGATACCGTTCATGCAGGGTGGGGGCCTTGGGGTAGATGGCTTCTTTGTGCTGTCGGGGTTCTTGATTACCTGTTTGCTTTTGCAGGAATGGCAACGCCACGGGGTGATCAGTCTTAATGGTTTCTACGTAAGACGGGCACTTCGGCTGCTGCCTGCCTTTTACAGCGTACTGGCCGTGATAGGGATAATCACTATGGTGTGCTTGACGGGAGACCTGGCGGTTGATACACAACGGGGATTGCTCCTTTCGTTCTTGTATTGCAGCAACTGGTTCACGGTGTTTTTCGGGGAAAATCATGTTGGCCTGGGATTATTACTGCATACATGGTCACTTGGTATTGAGGAGCAGTTCTACCTGGTGTGGCCGGTGTTGCTGATAGGGTTGCTGAGGCTTCGTCTTCGGGAGATGAGGCTTGTGGCCGTGATTGGGACGCTGGCTGTGGTTGCGTCATTGCGGCGGGTATGGCTTGTGATGATTGGGACCTCCTTTGCGAGGATGTCGTTTGGGACGGATACGCGAGTGGATGCGTTACTGATTGGGTGTACATGGGGATTGGATGCGTGATATGCACTCGCTGATGTGCAGCAGGTAGAGCCTGGCATCTTTCATAGGGGGATAGCTTCCTGCAATACTCTATCTCGGATGTACCAATGCAGGGCTTTCTCGGTGACAACATCAACCTTACACCCTGGAAGGTCCTGGAGGTCGAGGAGGAGGCCACTCAGGTCGAGGAGATTGCGGCCAGGGTCAAGTTCTACCAGGATATCAACGTCACTTTCGTGGGTGGCGTCGCCCCTGGCAACAGAGCCAAACAGCCGTACATTCGTACATTGCGCGCCCCCTGTTCGTTGGCGAGGCGCAATATGTCTATCCGTTTGGCTCTGACTTGCTCGGTGATATTCAATTGCTCATCCAGATGATATTCGACGAATTAGATATCGAGGTTGCGGACGTTGGCGGCGTGGGTTTGGATGAACTTTTTGCGGCCCATTACTACGTTGCCCATCAGCATGTCGAAGGTGGCGTCGGCTACCATGGCGTCTTCTATGGTGACCTGGCCCATGGTGCGGGTTTCGGGGTTCATGGTGGTTTCCCAGAGTTGTTCGGCGTTCATTTCGCCGAGACCTTTGTAGCGCTGGATGGAGATGTTGGTGCGGCCACCCTCTTTGCTTAGCTGTTTGATGGCAGCCTCACGCTCAGGCTCGGTGTAGGCCCAGAGGTGGGTTTTGCCGGAGGAGACGCGGTAGAGGGGTGGCATGCCGATGTAGAGGTAGCCGCCGTTGATTAGCTGGGGCATGTGGCGGAAGAAGAAGGTGAGGAGGAGGGTGCGGATGTGGCTGCCGTCCTGGTCGGCGTCGGTCATGATGACGACGCGATGGTAGCGGAGCCTGGATTCATCGAAGATGTCGCCGATGCCAGCGCCGAGGGCGGTGATGAGGGCTTTGATCTCTTCGTTGCCGAGCATTCTGTCGAGGCGGGCCTTTTCGACGTTGAGGATTTTGCCACGGAGGGGTAGGACGGCCTGGGTGCGGCGGTCGCGGCCCTGCTTGGCTGTACCACCGGCGGATACGCCCTCTACGATGTACATTTCGCTCTTGGCGGGGTCGCGCTCGGAGCAGTCGGCCAGCTTGCCGGGGAGGGTGGAGGATTCGCCTGCGTTTTTGCGGACCACGTCGCGGGCTTTGCGAGCGGCGTCGCGGGCGCGGGCGGCAGTGAGGGCTTTTTCGATGATCTTGCGGGCGTCGGAGGGGTTTTCCTCAAGATATTGCATGAGGCCTTCGGAGGTAGCCTGCTCGACCACTATTTTGATGTCGGCGTTGTTGAGCTTGCCCTTGGTCTGGCCCTCGAACTGGGGGTTGGTGAGGCGGACTGAGATGATGGCGACCAGGCCCTCGCGAACGTCGTCGCCGGAGAGGTTGGCGTCGGCATCTTTGAGGATGTTGGATTTGCGGGCGTAGTCGTTGAGGGTGCGGGTGAGGGCACCACGGAAGCCGGTGAGGTGAGCGCCGCCGTCGATGGTGTGGATGTTGTTGGCGAAGGAGAAGACGGATTCGGCGAAGGAGTCGTTGTACTGGAGGGCGATCTCGGCGGTGGAGGTGCCGACATGGCGCTCGATATAGATGGGGTCGTGGTGGACGACTTTGCGGTGTTTGTTGAGGTGGCGCACGAAGGATTGGACACCGCCTTCGAAGTAGAAGGATAGCTCGTTTTCCTTGCCGGGACGCTCGTCGCGGAAGGTGATCATGAGACCTTTGTTGAGGTAGCACATTTCGCGGAAGCGCTGGGAGAGGATTTCGTAGTCGAATTCGACGGTGTCGAAGATGGAGGTGTCGGGCTTGAAGATGGTGAGGGTGCCGGTCTCTTCGGCGTCGCCGATGACGCGGACAGCGGATTTGCGCTTGCCGAAGGCGTATTCTTGCATGTAGACGTGGCCGTTCTGGCGCACTTCTACGCGGCACCACTCGGAGAGGGCGTTGACGACGGACGCACCTACGCCGTGGAGGCCGCCGGACTGGACATAGGCCCCGCTGTCGAATTTGCCGCCCGCGTGGAGGGTGGTCATGACCACTTCGAGGGCGGATATTTTGAGCTTGGGGTGGGGGCCGGTGGGGATGCCGCGTGCGAAGTCGCGCACGGCAACTGAGCCGTCCTTGCGGATGGTGATGAGGATGCGGTCGCCGAAGCCTTGCATGGCTTCGTCAACCGAGTTGTCTACGATTTCGTAGACCAGGTGATGCAGACCATGGATGTCGGTGCCGCCGATGTACATGCCGGGGCGTTTGCGTACCGGCTCTAGTCCTTCAAGCACCTCGATTGAGGTGGCGTCGTATTTTGGTGCCAATTGTTCCTGTGCCTCCAATGCGGGTTATCCACAATTTGATGCTAATATCGCTATCAGTAATTATACCATATTTTGGGGGGATTTGCACGTGAATGTAGCACGTGCGTTCTGTTGGCGGTGCCTGAGGAAGAGCTTGTAGGGGGTGCTTCTTGGTTGGATGGGCATGGTGGAGGCAAAGACCCCTCACCCCCGACCCTTCTCCCCGTTCGAACGGGGAGAGGGGAGAGTAAAAAGAGGAAGTAGAGTTGGGGGACACCCCCCAAACCCCCTGTCAGGGGAGTACCCCTGCACCCCTTTTGGTATGTGGCGGGAATATGATACCTTACCCTGGCAGGGAAGTGCCTCTGCACCCACTCTGTGGGTGGAGATAGTAAATCCGCCTTCGGGACGGCCTTGTTGGGGCCGGGGAAGGCGGATTTTGTTGGGGCTGGTAGTGGGTCAGGGGTTTATTGGATTGTGAAGACTAGCACCTGCTCGAGGCCGGTGGAGAGGCCGTGGGCTACGAGGGAGTAGGTGCCATTGGGTAGGCCGGTGGTGTCGAGGGTGTAGGAGAAGGCACCGGAGTCGTCGGCGGAGGCCATAGCGTTGAGACCGACGACACCGTCTACTGTATCGGAGTTATCCTGTCCGAGGGAGTTACGGGGGACTGTGACGCCTGAGGGGACGTTAACCCAGAAGCTGATCCATTCGTCAGCTTCGTAGGAAGCGCCTGAGATGGTGATGGGTGTGCCAGCGGGAACGGCGCTGCTGGAAGCAGAGAGCTGAGTGGCCGGACCGTCCATAATTGTGAAGGTGAGCACCTGATCTTTACCGCTGGTGAGGCCGTGGGCTACGAGGGAGTAGGTGCCATTGGGTAGGCCGGTGGTGTCGAGGGTGTAGGAGAAGTTGCCATCATCATCGGCTGTGCCCATATCGTTGAGGCCGATGACGCCGTCCACTATCTCGGTATTGGATTGGCCGAGGGAGTCGGGGGAGATTATAGTGCCTGAGGGCACGTTGACCCAGACGCCGACCCACTCATCGGCATCGAAGGAAGAGCCTGAGATGGTGAGAGGGGTGCCAGCGGCAACGGTGGAACCGCTAGCTGATGTTAGCGCTAATGGGGAGAGGAGGGAAGCAGTCAGGGTTTGCGCAGAGGCTCTTGTACTGCCGAGGAGGGTGGCAGCGAGGGCCAGAGTGAGACCAGGGGCCGCCATCCATTTGAAGTTGATCCTGGTAAACATTTGTGTCTCCTGAAAGTGAAGGTTGACCATAAGGGTCCAGTCGGGTCGTTTCTTGTGTCAACTCCACTTTAATACGCGCACATTAATGACGGGCAGGAGAAGAATTAAGAGTTGATGAAAGGTTAGCCACCGCATGGCTTGATGGAGTCTACTTGTATGAGATCCTGGGATCAACGAGAGTGTAGAGGATATCAACAAGCATGTTGGCGAGAGCTACGGCTACGATTAGCATGAGAGTGATGGCGAGAGTGAGAGGAAAGTCGAGGGGGAGGAGGGTCTGGCCGGGAGGGCAGGCAAACTCTCCTACCAGACTGGTGACGAGACAGCCGCCAAGGGCCTTGTAATAAAGTTGGCCCATGCCGGGATAGCCGAAGACCGATTCGACCATGATAGCTCCGGAGAGCACGACGGGCATCATGAGGCCAACGGTGGTGATTATGGGGATGAGAGCGTTGCGAAAGATGTGCTTGAGAACGACCCGCTGAAGGCTCAGACCCTTGGCCCAGGCGGTGCGTATGTAGTCGTGACCCAGCACTTCAAGCATCGAGAAGCGGAGCTGCCTGGAGAGGAGGGCGATCTGGGGTAGGGCAAGAGTAGTGACAGGCAGGATGAGATGGTAGAGACGGTCGAAGACATTATTGACGGAGTCGCTGCTAGTGGAGGCGAGAGCGCCGGGGAGGTAGGGGAGCCAATCCCAGCCGAAGCAATTCCTGAACTGGTAGGGGAGTATGCCGAAGAGGACAGCGAGTATTAGGCCGAGCATAAACGGAGGGATGGAGAAGCCGGTAAAGGTAACGAGGGTGAGGATATGGTCAAGCCTGGAACCCTGCTTGATCGCAGCGATTATGCCGATAGGAATGGCGACAAGTACGGCAAGAACAAGGGCGAACCCGACCATCAGGAGTGAATTGAGCCAACGCGAGCCAATTACATCGTTTATGGGTTGAGATGGGATGAAGCGCGCACCAAGAACGCGTTCGGTGACGCCAAAATCGCCCGTGAGGATGCCGGAGCCTCGAATGTGGAGAGGGCCGATTGTAAAGTCAACGCCTTTGGGGATATTAGTCTGAACGTTGTCATCGTCGAAAACGGTGGAGAACATATCGTCGGGGTCGAAGAGCCAGGCGAAAAAGCTGGCGGGCCAGGGTTTGCCGAGACCGTATTGTTGGTTGAGGGCCTGCTTTTCGACTGGGAAGCTCCTATTGTACATAGCGGCGGGGCTGCCTGGCATCACATATACAAGGAGCGTGTGATGACTCCGCATGGCGTAAACGCCAGCAGCTTCTACGGTTTTGCACCGATGCATACTCATCCATATGCCATTAAGGTTGCACTATAGGAGACACCTAAGATGCTTTTACGCTGCACAAGGGTTTCGTGCAACAACCCGCTAACATCTTGCATTATCAAAGTGCGGACTACTACCCGAAGGCAATAGTGGCGTGTAGCATTGGTTAGCTTCCACGTAATACTGTAGGAAAGGCTTACCGTAGATGCGAGGAGATTGCCCCAGGAGACCAGGGGCGGGTCGTAGATGCCCTGATTGAAGTAGGCAAGGACGGCTTCCAGGATTATGAAGTCGCCAACGGCGAAGGTGGCGGCTACCAGGATGGGGGCAATTGTGTTGGGGAGGAGATGGCGGAAGATGACGCGCCGCCTTCGAGCGCCAAGAGCGCGGGCGGCCTCGATGAAGGGCTGGGTGCGGAGGGAGAGGATGGAGCCGCGTACGAGGCGAGCAAGGCCCATCCAGCCGAAGAGGGTGAAGACGAGGCTGATCACGCCAAGGGTCATGTAGACGCTGGTAGAGGGACTTTGCCAGAGGGGCATGAAGACCATGAGCTGGCGCAGGAGACGAAGGGTAAGCAGGAAGAGCGGGAGGAGTGGAAGGGCGAGCAGGAGATCGGTAAAGCGCATGATGACGGTATCAATCAGGCCTCCGAAGTAGCCTGCGACGCCGTCCACCAGGGAGCCGATGAGGACCATGAGTAAGGTGGAGGCGAGGGCCACGAAGAGGGAGGTGCGCCCGCCGACGAGGAGGCGTGTCAGGTAGTCGCGACCAAGCCAGTCGGTGCCAAGCCAGTGGGTGCCGCCTTTGAGAAGGTCGGCTTCTCCGAAGTGAGCATAGCCCTGGACCGGATTCACCTCATCTACTTTGAACGAGGTGAACATGGGGACGAAAATGCAGGCCAGAGCGAGAAGGGCTAATGCGATAGCACCAGCGAGGGCACTCTTTTGCCTGCGAAAGCGCCGCCAGACAAGCGCAAATTGAGTTTCTGTACGTTTTGGTACAGCACTGAGTGTTTGCCCACCAGAGGTTAGGATTGCATCGGCCATGAGATTGTCCTGATGCTAAATGATAGGCTGTCCAGGATCATATCCTTTACTCTGGCCGGATGTTTGAGCTATTACTCTAGTTCTGAGAGGAGTTGATCCTCTTCATCGTAGTTGGGGAGGGGGTATTGGGCAGGGTCGGGTGGGTTGGCGCGCTCCCAGGCTATTGTGTTTTGGAGGGATTGGGTGGGAGAGGTGGGTTCGATGTAGTTTAGCTCCTGGCGGATGCGGTCGCTGCTTACGGTCAGGTGCTGGGAGGTGTCGAGGGGGAGGTCGGTGCGGCCTTTGGGGACGAGGACAACACGGCCTTGCCAGCCTGTGATGTCGGCTATGAGGCGAACCCATTCGGCTTCGGGGTGGGAGGGGGATTCGGCTACGTTGTAGATGCGATTGGAGGCAGGGGGGTTGGTGGCGGCGAGGGTGATGGCCCAGGCTACGTTTTCTACGTAGCCGCGTGGAGAGTGCCAGGAGGCGAGGGTTTCGTCGAGGGGGATGGCGGGGCGGGCGTCGTCCATTGGTTTGATGTAGGAGTAGAGGCGGTGCTGGCTGTCGCCGGGGCCGTAGATCATGGGGAGGCGGAGGACGGTGCCGGGGAGGTTGGAGGGGTCGGAGAGGACGGCTTGCTCCACGAGGATTTTGTCGTAGTGGTCGAAGGGTTTGCGGGGGTGGTCGTTGGGGAGGGGTGGGTCGGAGCGGTAGGGGTAGAGGCGCTCGCGGAGAGGGGAATCTTCGGTGAGAGGGACGGGGTCGGGCGGGCCGGGCTCGATCTTGTTGAGGCGGGCGAAGGCGCGGTAGACATCGGCGCTGGAGAGGGCGACGATGCGAGCGGCGTGGCCTTTGAAGGCTTGCATGGCGGCGTTGGCGTCTTCGGCACCGTTGGCACGCATAAGGATCACTACGTCGGGGTTGAGGGCAGGGAGGTCGGAGGGGATGGTGGTTACGGGGAATTTGCCGTGAGGGCTGTGTATGTGGCGGACGGTGGGAGGGAGGTCGGGTTCGTGCTCGCCTGTGTGGAAGACGGTGACGGTGTGGCCGAGGTCAAGAAGCTGGCGGACTACGAAAGGGCCGAGGAAGCCTGTGCCGCCGATGAGGAGGATATGCAACGCCTTGCTCCTTTCTTTATGGGGAGAAGGGATGGGGAGAAGGGCCCGATGAGACCCCTCAGTCTTGTTGTACTACCTGGCGGGAGATCTTGCCTATCGAGCCCCAGTGCTTGGCGTAGTCGGCCCTCAGGCGGGCGGCGGCTTCGCCGGAGCTGTAGCTCTGATAGTCGGCGAGGGAGGCGAATTCGTAGACGGTGATGTATTGGGCGGGCCAGTCGGCGGGGGTGGTGTCTTCGAGGACGCGGTATTTCCAGGAGCGGAGAACTTGAGGCTCGGCGGTGACTTCAGCCACATGGACGTTGGTGTGCCATTCGTTCCATTCGTCGAGTTTGTCTTCCGGGATCCACGTGCGGACTATGTAGAGCACATGTCCTGTGGAGTTGTCCATGATGTTTGCCTCCCATTGTACTCAGGTTTTATGGACGAAGATATGAAGAAGAAGGAAGTGCGTGGGCTACTTCAGTGGTATTGTACCTGATCAGTGGGCATCTGCTGCCACCTGCTCCAGTGGTTTGGCGTTGCGGACGTAGCTGTTGATGGTTGTGGCGAGGCTCAGGACAACGTAGACTGAGCCATAGGCGATGATGGTGCCGGTCGTGCCGAAAACGCCGAGCAGTATGCCGGAGAGGGCGGCACCGATAGGTTGGAAGCCGTATGCCAGTAGGCGGAAGGTGCTGTTGACACGACCTTGCAGTTTGTCGGGGATGAGGGCAAGGCGGTAGCTGAATTGGACGACGTTGTAGATGGGGCCGGTCATCCAGGATAGACCCATGATGATGCCTAGCACCAGGAAGTTGGGAGCGGCAAGGAGCGTAAAGTAGAGGACAACGTTAATCCAGCCGGTGGTGATAATCACCTGGGCGAAGGAGAAGCGCTTTTGAATCTGGCCGCCTACTACGGCACCGACCACGCCACCGAGAGCGCCAATACTGACGAGGAAACCGATTTCGGTATCGCTTGCTCCGAGGTCTTTGGCGCGCACTATGAGGATCAGGAAGGTGGCCGCGTTGATGAAGTTGAGGCCGCCGGTGAGGAAGGCCATAAAGCGGATCAGGGGCTGGTTCCAGAGCCAGGAGAGGCCCTCTCGGATCTCTACGAGAATGTGGCGCTGTTCGGCCGGGCGCTCACCCTGAAACTGAGTTTTGATGAAGAGGAGAGAGACGACAGAAA
Source organism: uncultured Chloroflexia bacterium (assembly GCA_963797095.1). Lineage (GTDB taxonomy): Bacteria > Chloroflexota > Chloroflexia > QHBQ01 > JADMIH01 > JADMIH01. Next base: position 639,928 of record CAWCNY010000005.1, read on the forward strand.
AGGCATAGGAAACGGCGTCGAGGATGAAGGGGAAAGCGCGGCTGACGCTCTGGAATAGGAAGGTGCCGATGGGGGGACCGGCGAGGTTGGCGGCGATGAAGCCACCCTCGTTCTGGGCGGTGGCCTGGGGAAGCTGCTTTTTGGGCACGACGCGGGGGAGGGCTGCTACTTCGGCTATGTTGAAGAAGACGAAGAAGATGCCCTCGATGAAGGCGTTGATGAGAAGCTGCCAGGGGGTGATCTTGTCGAGGGCAAAGGCGAGGGGGATGCTGGCGATGTTGAGGGCGCGGAAAGTATCGCAGATGATCATGACGTGCTTGCGGTTCCAGCGGTCGATGAGAGCGCCTACGGGGAGGCTAATGAGGAGGTAGGGGAGGGAGCCAAGAGCGGCGGCAAAACCGGCCAGGGCGGTATCGCCGGTGGGATTGGAGGCGCTGACGGTGATCGCCAGGATCAGGAGGGGGAAGACAATGCCCGACATACCGCTGCCTACGGCTGAGATCACCTGACCGCTCCAGAGGAGCATGTAATCGCGGTTGAAGACTAGAGGGCGGAATTTCTCCTGTTGAGGTTGGGGCTGTTCGGGCCGGGCATTTTCGGGGGCGGCCATCGCGGTATCGACGGAGACCGAGGAATGGATCGCTATGTCTTCTTGAAGCTGCTGCAAGGCAACCTGTTCTTGTTCGGTGGTGTCCATGTTGGGTATTTCACTTCCTCTTGTGGTGACCGAGCAGGCTAGGCAAACCACCCGGTAATTTCGACTCATGTGTGCGCTTTTTGGATTGGTACGCTCCCGAAGTTTGATCCTGGAGAGCGAGATCCTTCGCTTCGCTCAGGATGACAAGGTCATCATGGGTTTGTTTCCTGACACATTTTCGTTAGCACGGTGATCAGGATGAGAGGGGTAAGCCGGGGTCATTTTACGGCTTCCTGGGGGAGCGCCTGGGGCATCTGGGCGTCGGCAAGGATCTTTTCTATGGGTTCGCCACGCTGGATGGCGACTTCGTCAAGGTACTTCTTGTCTTCCACCTTCAGGAGGTACTGGTTGAAAAGCTGGATGGTGGAGAAAAGAACTACGATGCCGCCCAGGATGGCGAGGATCAGGCCGGGGTTGAAGGTAGCACCCGCGAGTCCGGCCAGGAGAGTGCCCACGGGAGCGGAGAACTGGGCGATGACGCGCCTGACGGAGAAGACACGGCCCTGAAGGGCGCGGGGAACCTGGGTTTGCCAGATGGTCTGGGAGTGGGAGTTCATGACAGGGATGAGAGAGACCAGGGCAAAGCTCATGGCGGCGGAGAGGAGGATGGACGGGGAGAGGCCATAGACGATCTGGATTATCCCCGCCACGAGGATCGGGATTACGACGCCGTAAACGCGCTTGCGCTTGAGGCCACCCCAGGTGCTCATTAGCACGCCACCGACTACGCCGCCGATGCTGCCGAGAGTGGTGATGAGGGCGAGGGCGGTCTCGAAGGTGAAGCCGAGATGCTGCCAGTCAGAGGCGAGGTTGAATTTAAGGAGGAGGGGGACGAAAAGCTCGACGGGGGCACTGGCGAAGTTGATCACGGTGAAGGTGGCGAGGAGCCAAAGCAAGGGAGGGCGACGCCTGATGTACATAGCGCCCTCTTTGATGTCGGCCCAGACGCTCTTTCTGATTTTGGTGCCATCCTCGGCGTGGAGGTCGGTGCGTTTGGGGGAGGGGATGTAGAGGAAGAGGAGGGTGGCAGCCGCGATGAAGAAGGTGACAGCATCGACGCCGATGGCGAGGGCCGCGCCGTCGGTGAGGGGGGCAAGCCAATCGGCGAAAGCGCCGGGTAGGAGGCCCTGCCGGGCCAGGGAAGGGAGGGCGATGATGCTGGCGGCGATGGCGGGGGAGAGAATGCCGGAGAGGGACCACATTGTTTGCATCATGCCGTTGGCGCGTGCCAGTTGTTTTTCGGACACTAGCATGGCGTAGGAGGTATCGAAAGCCGAGTTGTGGAAGACGCTGAAGCCCTGGAAGGCAGCGACCAGAAGGACAAGCATCCAGACATCGAGGACGCCTGTGAGGAGGAGGGTCATGAGAGTGAAGCTGAGGAGGCCATTGGTGGCGTCCACAAGCATCATGGTACGCTTGCGGTCGTGGCGGTCGGCCCAGGCACCCGCGATGGGGGCGAGGACGAGGGTGACGATGTAGGTGAGGGAGATGGCGGTGAGCGCGAAGGCTAGCTCAGGCTTCTGGGACTCCAGGGGGTATTTGGTCTGGGTGAGCCAGATAGTGACGGCGAACCAGGTGAGGGCGCTGCCGAAGACGGAGAGCGATTGGGTGATCCACACAATGAGGAAGGTGCGGAAGCCATTCGCAGGGGGCTGGTATTCTGTTGCGATTGGTGTGGACATGCTTTTCCCTGTGAATTAGATAAGTATCTCAGTGGATCTACTTTAGCAAATCGGTGACGGGATCGCCATCGGTCCTCAGGCGTATTTAGCGATGGGGGTGCCGGGTGCCGGGTGCCGGGGAAGCCGACGGCTTCCCCGGAGAAGGTGCGCGTCAGGCGGCGGCTACCTCCTTTTCCTCGCGCATCTGGGATAGTGGCACCTGGCCGGGGTCGCGCAGGAGGCGCAGGGCCAGGAGACCGGAGATTATCACCAGGAGGCACATGGCTGCCATGAGGAAGACCACGTAGAGGTGGCCGCCGAGCACGGTTGCCAGCACCCGACCAAAGAGGAGGAGGAGCGCCTGGGTGGTGTTGATGGTGCCGAAGACGCGCCCGCGATAGCGATCCTGGGTGAGGCTCTGGAACATGGTGAGGGCTCCTACATCGAGGCCGACCAGGGGTATGCCGACTAGGACCAACAGAGCCAGGTTAAGGGGAAGGATGGGAATGGAGAAGATGAGGAGGTCGACCACGCCAAAGAGGAGCAATCCATAGGAGACAAGCTGCCAGGCCTGGACTTTTTTGGAGACGAGGCCTATAAGGGCACCGCCCAGGAGTCCGCCGATGGCCTGGGCGGTCATGAGCCAGCCAAGCTCGACGGAACCGCCTTTGAGGGCGTCGGTGACGTAGACGGCGAAGAGGACGGTGATAGCGCCGTCGGCGAGCCAGACCATGGTGGCCAGGCTGAGGATGGTGGCGAGGGTGCGGTTGCTGCGTATTACTGTGAGGCCCTCCAGCCACTCGCGGATGAGGTTTCTGTAGTGGAAGGAGGGGGGTGGCTCATCTTCGGGATGCCCGACGCGGGTTATGTTGCGAGGCGCGCTGATCAGGAGAATCAGGCTTGCGCCTATGACGAAGCTGGCTACATCGAGTACTACGGAGAGGTGGAAGCCGAAGAAGGCGAAGACTACGCCACCAACGGCGGGGCCGATGAGGCGGGCCAGGTTGTTGTTGAGGGAGTTGAGGGCGTTGGCGGTGACGAGATCGCTTTCGCCTACGAGCTTGGGGAGGAGGGCGCTTTCGGCCGGATTGGAAAGCTGCCTGATTATGTTGGCGGTGATGGCAACCACATAGATCACCCAAACGTCGGCAGGGGTGTTGAAGAGGAAGAGGAGGGAGTAGACGGGGGCAAGCAGGAGGTTGGTTACTACGAGGATCTGCTTGCGGTCCAACCTGTCGACGAAGACGCCGCCGAGGGAGCCGAGGAAGATGCCGGGGAGGGCGGCCACCACGAAGTAGAGGCCCATGGCGGCGACGGAGCCTGTGAGGTAGAGGGTGTAGAGGGGGAGGGCTGTGAACATGACCCAGTCGCCCATGAAGGAGATGAGGCCGCCCCACCAGAGGAGGGCAAAGTTGCGTTGTCTTAGTACTGCGATCATGGTGTTTCTCCGTGGATGGGGCCGACCCCTCGAATGTTGTTTCACATTGGGTGAGCAAAGACCCCTCACCCCCGGCCCCTCTCCCCTTGTAGGGGCGAGGGGAGTTAATAATTGGTGAGGAGAGTTGTGGGGACACCCCCCAATCCCCCTGTCAGGGGAGGACCCCTGCACCCCCTTTCGTTGACGTGTAAAGGAGGGGTTGGGGGCACCCCTAATCTCCTGTCAGGGGACGCCGGGGTCTTTCAGGGTAATACCTCTGCACCCCCTCGGTTAGCGACCGAGGCGGGTGATGGCGTCGAGGGCTTCCTGGGCTGACATTTCGCCGCGCTCTACCTTCTGGAAGATCTCTAGCTCGGCTTGCTGGCGAGAGACGTAACCTTCGGGCTGGGTGCGGTCGCCGTAGCTTTCGTCTGAGCGGCTGAGGTCGGTGGTGAGGGAACCGGAGGTGCCATCGCCATCGGCCCTAGGCTGCCTGCGCGGGTTGATGTTGATGTCACCGCTGACGGTTGATACCTGGATGGTGAGGCCGCCGCCGCCGTTGACTTCGAGGGAGGTCTCGCGCCTGCCATTGGCCTGGTACTTGACCTTGTCGCGGGGGAAGCCGCAGGTTACGGAGCCGCTGACGGTGCGGGTCTCAAGCTTGAAGCCGGCATCGGCAGGGGTGAAGACGGTGAGGTCGCCACTGACGGTGCGTACCTCGAAGTCCTTTTCAGGGAGCTTGACCATGTCGAGTTGCAGATCGCCGCTGGAGGTGTGCATGCTCAACTCATCGAGTGAGAGGTCGCGGGTGCGGATGTCGCCGGAGGCGGTGCGCACGCCCATCTTGCCTTCGAGGCCGGCAACGGTTATGTCGCCGCTGGCGCTGCTGACCAGGAGGTTGCCGCCCACGTTCTTGAGGCCGAGGTCGCCGGAGCTTGTCTGGCAAAGGAGGGTGCCTGTGACACCTTCGATCTTGATATCGCCGCTGCTTGTGCGAAGGTTGAGGTGGCAATTGTGCGGTACTTTGATGTAGTAGTCGCGGCCACCACGCCAGTTGCCGAGGTTGATATCGACGTGGACGCCAAACCTGCTCATCCTGCGCATAGTGCGGTCGATGGCGCGCTCGATGTTCTTGCGCTCAAGGCTGGTGGCGGCCTTCGCCAGGTCTACGCCGAGGTCTTTCAGTTCCACGTCGCCGGGGTCACGGAAGTTGACTACTTTCTGACGGCCGGGGTTGTTCTTGATGGTGACGTTGGACCCTTCCTCGATTACATCGAAGTAACCATCGGGGTCGCTGATCGATACTTCGATCTCCTGCTTGTCCCATGCTTCAACGTAAACGTCGCCGGTGGGCTGTTCGAGGTTGACGCGGGGGGTTTCGTCGAATTCCGCTGTGGAAATCGTCTGTGTGTATCCTTGAGTTTCTGCCATTTTGTTTGCCTCCTAAAGTGATTTTTGTTAGTCAGGTAGATTGGTAATAGGTCGCGGGCGTGTGTGAAGCGCCATCAAAATATACGTAGGGAGTATGTTCCTGCCGAGGCAAAGAACCTCTCTACCAGCCAGTTTTTCATAAGGGCAAAATAGCCGGGAGCGAAATCGAGATCGCTTCTTTCACGACGCTCTGCCCGCTCCTTGCGGCTGCCGGTCTCTGAAGTAAATATGCCGTGATCGGCTTCGGCAAATACTTTGAGGGTAAAATCGGGGTTGCCCGCCGCCTGAAGCTCCTGCCTGAAAGCCTCCACACTGTGCAGGGCGGGGACCAGCTGGTCGGTTTCGCCCCAGATGCCGAGGAAGGGGCAGGTGACCTGGCGGAGCACAGGCCTGGGATCGTAGTCCATGATCTTGAGCATGAATGCAGCACCTTCGGGCGCAAGGTCGGGCAGATAGGGCATCCAGGGCTGGTCTTTGAGATGCTCGAAGTCGAGGGCCTGCATAATATCGGCGACGGAGAATCCATCGCGCAGCATGTTGAGGCCGGTGGAATAGAAGTGAACGGCGCGTTCGACATCTTCCTGGGGGAAGCCGTCGGCCCGAAGCTCGTGCTCGGCTCGGAATATCTCTTGATCGGCGGGGCTTATGGCCGGACCTGAGACGGCGATTACGAAGGCGATATCGGCTGAGCGTGAGGCGGCGAGGGGTGAGACCCAACCGCCCTGGCTGATGCCCCAGAGGCCGACGGCGTCTTTCTTTATGTCGGAGCGGCTGCGAAGGTAGTGGACGGCGGCGATAGCTTCGCCGGCGCGGTCGTTGAAGTCCTGGTCGAGCCAATTGCCAGTGGAGTCGCCACAGCCCGGCTTATCCCAGGTGAGGGTGGCGAACCCCGCACTTTCAAACATCTCGGCGAGGGCCATGAAGTAGGGGTCGGAGCGGACACCTGTGCCCGACCCCTCTACGATGGCTACCGCCGGGTGGGATCCCTCGGCATCGGGCAAGCAGATCATGCCTGCCAATTGCGTTTCGCCGTTCTCAAACATCACTTCTTCGGTACGCATTGTAGTTGTTCTCCTGGGTTCCATGTAAGGTGTGATACGTTACTAACTTTGCGGGTTTCAGAGTTGGTGGCTGGTCCGGTTAAGTGGTGGCTTCCAAGTAGGGCGAGGCATGCCTCGCCCCTACAGGGGCTTTGAAAGGATTACCTAGACCAGAAGGCGCTGGACGCGGTTGATGCCGTACTCTTCCATCCTGTCGGCCAGGCCGCGGGGAGCGGGAGCGAGGGCGACGTGTGTCGAAGGGCAGGTGTTGTCGTCTTCGACGGTGGGGATGGCGGGAGCGGTTACCAGTTGAACCAGGAGCCATCTGCGCTTCTTGCCGGTGTTGAAGTGGAATGAGAAGCGCGAGCGGCGTATACCTTTGAGAGCTTCGTTGTTCTGGGCGATGGGGCCAATCAAATTCGTAATCATTGTCTTTCTCCTCTTATTTCCTCAGGGGTGCGTTCTGCACGGGTTGTGTGTTGCCTGTGACGGTTATCCGTAGATTTTCTTCATTGCCTCTGCGGCGCTGATCTTGCCGGCAGCCAGGTCATCGAGTATTTTTTGCCTTTGCTCGGCGGACATCCTGGGGGGAGTGGGCGAAGTGGGTGGGATTGCCGGAATGGGCGGGGCGGGAACTGTGGGTGCGGGCGGAGCCGGCATGCGAGGCATCTGGGGCTTGAGGACCTGGGCCTCATAGTATTCGTACTGATCGACTTCGCTAAGCTCGGAGTCGTTGACGTCGTATCCCATGGCTTTGACTACTTCGTTGAGGCGAGCGACGACGGTCGGGTACGAGATCTCGAGTTCGTCTTCAACGTCTTTGATCTTGCCTTTGCATTTCATGAAGACTTCGACGAAGGCGACCTGCTCAGGTGTGAGGGCCTGTAGTCTGCCGAGGCCGAACGCGCCATCGATGCCTGTGCCGCAAGTGCCGCACTGCAACCGGGTGACTGTAAGGGTGCTGTTGCAGATCGGGCATTTTCCTGGCATTTGATTCATTTTTCACAACCTCCGCATTCAGATTATCAATTTTGGTTTCAATATTCTCAACTCTGCGGCCATCATATCACAGGAAATTGAGTTTGTCAAGTGGTAAATTGAGAAATTTAAGATGAATGTCAATAATCTTCATCTATTCTTTGAGTTTGTTCAAGATTGGTTGCTATTCTTACACTTCCTTGACTTTTGGGGTCCGGGGAACCCCTCACGCCAGCCCCTCTCCCCCGGTGGGGGAGAGGGGGTTAATAATTAGTGAGGGGAGTTGGGAGGACACCCCCAATCCTCCTCTCAGGGGAGTACTCCCTGCACCCCTTTGCAGGGGGTTTGGGTGGTGGAGAGAGTAGAGGGTGGTCTGGTAATTGCTTGGGTGGGGAGGAGAGGAAAGGAGGGGTTTTGTGTGTAAGGTGAGCGCTAGTACTAATTCTATTGGGAATGAATACTTTTGGGCCGTTGCATTTTATTAGGTTCTGATATAACATATAGACACCGGGGGAGGGCCGGGTGCCACGATGTATCAAGGGCGTGTATATACCTCCGGGAATCCTCGTATTCGCGCTGGTGGGCGCACCGGCAATATAAATGCGACATAAATTAGGAAATCGGATAGAGAAGAGGAACCGCCAATATGCCAATTACCAGCACGAGAATGCCGATTATCGGTATCTCTACAATTGATGACCATGACGCGGCAGGGATGCATGCCCCGCGCTTCAGCCTGAACCAGAGTTATGTGAAGGCTGTGGAGGCGGCAGGCGGCATACCGATCCTTATTCCTCAGTTGGAAGATGAAGGGGCGTTGCGCCGCATTTACGATATGCTGGACGGTATTTTGTTTCCGGGCGGGTTGGATATTCACCCGAAGTTTTACGGGCAGGAGCCGCACCCGGCGCTTGACCCTACGGATATAGGGCTTGATTTTGTGGAGACTACGATATTGCCGTGGGCACTGGACGACGACCTGCCTGTGCTGGGGATTTGCCGGGGCGAGCAGGTGATCAATGTGGTGATGGGCGGGACGCTGATCCAGGATATTTACAGCCAGTACACGACCACTATTGACCACAGGGAGTCGTTCAAGAGGCGGATCAGGGATTTCCTGGCGCATGATATTGCTATTGACCCGGATTCGAGGCTGCGGACGCTGGTCGGGGAGGACCGCATATGGGTGAATACGTCGCATCACCAGGCTATTGATAAGGTCGCGCCCGGGTTGAAGGCAACGGCGTGGTCGCCTGACGGGATTGTGGAGGCGGTGGAAGCGCCTGACCGCCGTTTCTTGCTGGCGGTGCAGTGTCACCCCGAGGAGATGTGGCGCAAGCACCCGTGGGCGCGCAGGTTATTTAAGACGTTTGTGGACACGGCGTCGGATAGTATGGTTTCGCAGGGGCCGCACAGGTCGGCACTGCATTCTATGCAGGCTTTGCATTCGGCCTAATGGGTTAGGCTCACCTTTTTTTGTTTGGGTATGCCCTAAGTTTGGGGTGCTTGCAAAGAGCCCTCACTCCCAGCCCCTCTCCCCTGCTAGGGGAGAGGGGAGTTAGTAATTAGTGAGGAGAGTTGGGGGACACCCCCGCCGCCCAGAGGGCACCCGCCCGGCAGGCAGTTCCGCCTGCACCCCCTTTAGCAATCGCGCCTGAGAGCTGGGATACGCCCAAACCGCTCGGCAGACTTTTCTGCCTGCACCCATGTTGGTGGAGTGTAAAGGAAAGGTTGGGGACATTCCAGAAACCCCCTGTCAGGAGGCGAAGTTCCCTGCATCTCTTTTTTGCCAATTGGGACCGCGAGTTGGGGGAAGTGTCCCAGATTCCCTTTCTGACCAGGGTGAAAGATGGGGCGGATTGGGGTATATTAGGGGCATGAAAGAGCCTACTGCTAGCCTGATTATTCATTCGGCCTCCGAGCTTGTTACTTGCGCTTTGCCTTCTGCTAATTTGGAGGAACCTGCGCCTGCTCGTCCGGTGCCGGAGGTTGGGGGCCGGAAGGCGGAGGATGGAGGGCCGAGGCGAGGGTCTGAGCAGGGGGAGGCCGGGATCATCCATAACGGGGCGGTGGCGATCAGGCAGGGGCATATCCTGGCGGCCGGGGCGACCGAGGCGATTATGCCGAGGTATCGAGGGGAGGATACGCGCCTGATCGATGCTTCGGGGAAGACAGTGACGCCGGGGCTGGTGGACGCGCACACGCATTTGGTGTGGGCGGGGTGGCGTGACGAAGAGTATGAACTGCGATTGAAGGGAGCCACCTACCTTGAGATTATGGAGGCTGGGGGCGGGATCATGTCGACGGTGAGGGCGACGCGGCTGGCGGATGAAGACGAGCTAAAGGAGCTTGTGCGAGAGCGGCTGATGAGGATGCTCGCGCATGGGACGACTACGGTTGAGATCAAGAGCGGGTATGGGCTGTCGGTTGAGGCAGAGTTGAAATCGCTGTGGGCTATACGGGACCTGAATATCGAGTTGCAGGAAGCGGGGACGGGACCGCGCATCGCTGCTACATTTTTGGGAGGGCACGCTGTGCCGGAGGAGTACGCCGACAGTCCGGATGATTATGTCAACTTGATCGTTGAGAAGATGCTGCCTACTGTGGCACAGGAAGGATTGGCGGAGTGGTGCGATGTGTTCTGCGACGTAGGGGCGTTCAGCGCGGAGCAGACGCGGCGGATATTGCAGAGGGCCACGGAGTTGGGCTTGGGGGTGCGGCTGCATGCTAACGAGTTCGAGAGGATCGGGGCGGTGCAGGTGGCGGCGGAGTTCGGGGCGGTGTCGGCTGACCATTTGCTGGTTATGGAGGAGGAGGATATCAAGGCGCTAAGGGACGCGGGAACGGTAGCGGTGCTGCTGCCGGGCACGCCGCTTGGGTTGGGGTTGAAGAATTATGCCCCGGCAAGGGCGCTCATTGATGCGGGGGTGCCGGTGGCACTGGCAACGGATTGCAATCCAGGGACGTGCCCATCGGAGAACCTGGCGCTGATGATCTCGCTGGCTTGCTCGCAGATGAGGATGACGCCCACCGAGGCGACTGTGGCAGCCACGATCAATAGTGCATATGCGTTGAACAGGGGGCATATTGTGGGGAGCCTCGAGCCGGGGAAGATGGCCGACCTGGTGATCTGGAACGCGCCCAATCACCGGCATTTGGCGTATCATTTCGGGGTGAATTTGGCGGAAGCTGTATTTGTGGGTGGGGCGCAGGTCGGGGGTGGTTATTCGGAGACGGAGATCGAGGTCTACGTGGAAGAAGAGGCGATAGAGCGATTCTTGTCTTGATATATGATTGGTCCACGGCACGCTAATTGCAATGTTATGCAATGAAGATTATGCCGATATATCCCTGACGGGGCTGATATTTCGGGGCAATGGAGCCTACAATGAGCAAGCGGAAGAAGACAATAGTTGTGGATGGGGCCAATCTCGCTTATGAAGAGATGACGCAAGACCGCAAGCCGAAGGTCTCGAACATCAAGGCAGTGATGCAAAAGATCCGGGGGATGGGATTGCGTCCGATTGTGATCGTGGATGCGAGCCTGATACACGATGTTGATAAGCCGGACCAACTGGATGCAATGATCAACTCAGGGCAGATCAAGCAGGTGCCCGCAGGGACGAACGCCGATTACTTTATTCTGAAGATCGCCAAAGAGCATAACGCGCAGATCGTGACCAATGACCAGTACAAGGATTTTGCAAAGCAGTTCCCGAAGATCGATGAGCGCAGAGTGCCCGCTATGATCGTGGATGGTACGGTGGAGATATATGAGCCTGCGCTGAATGTAGCAGACAACGGCAATGGGCAGAACAACCACGACAGGCATGGCAGGGCGAACGCGCACCATAGCAATAAAGATGGTGGTAAGCGTCAAGGTAAAAGACAGGTGAATAAAAAGGAGAGGGCAAAAAGCTCGCCATAGGGAACGTATTACGGCGCGCTGACGCTGAGGGTAAAGGCGGGGCGAACCACGCCCACCACATCGCCGGGGCGATTGCGAACCTCTTCCAGCCAGTATCGTTCCAGCTTATTCAGGCTGTCTTCGTCCAGGAAGCCTCCCTGGCGCAATCCTTCTATTATGGCGGGATTGCGCGCGCGCTGGGAGGGGTCGCCATCGAGCAGTTTGAGGGCAAAACCGGCGGCGGCCTCGACCGGATCGCCCAATTGCGCCACGCAGTAGACGCCCTCGGCCCCGGCTTTGGCTACGATGCCATCGGCGGCACGCATGAGGTCGGTGTCGATGCGACCCCTGGTGGCGGCCACCATCTCAGGATAGGCGCGCATGGCGGCGGTGATCCTGCGGACGGCGGTACGGCGCGGTTCGGGCCAGTATTCGGGCTGGCCGAGGCGGGCGAAAGAGGATGCCATGCGATGCACGGAAATGCCGAAGGTGCAGACGCCGCAGCCGTCTACGCCAACGTGAACGTCGTTGGGGTGGAGGCCAGCGAAATCGGCGACGGTCTGGAGGATGGTTTGTTGAACGGGGTGGCGGGGGGATTCGTAGCCGCCGACGGGCCAGCCGTGGAAGCGGGCCAGGGCGAGCATGCCAGCGTGTTTGCCTGAGCAGTTGTTGTGGAGGACGGTGGGGGGCTCGCCGCGCTCTTGCAATTCGCGCGAAGCCTCTTTGTCGAGGGGAAAGTGGACGCCACAGGCGAGGGCGTCGGGGGTGAGGCCTATTTTGGAGAGAATTCTGGATACGACTTCGACATGGATGTCTTCGCCGCCATGGGAGCCGCAGATGATGGCGATCTCCTGTTCGGTGAGGCCGAAGTGGTCGGCAGCGCCACTTTCGACGAGGGGCACGGCCTGGATGGGCTTGGAGGAGGAGCGGTAGTAGGCAAGGGTGCCGGGGTTGCCCGCCCAGGCGAGTAGCTCGTTTTCGACGTTACAAATGGCGATGGCTCCAAAGTGGACCGATTCGATCATTGGGCCACGGGTTACTTCTACGAGGATGGCGGGGCTGCGTTCGGGGTTGTGTTTGGGGTCTGTTGTCATGGGGGTCTCGTGATACGTGATACGTGGGGTCGTTAGTTGCTAGTTCCTGGTTCCTGGTTCCTGGTTGTTGGTAGTCGGAGGTCGGTAGTTGGAGGGATGGGTTGGTTGTTGGGGATTGGGTAGTTTTAGGGTTATTGAGAGGCCGTCGCGCAGGGGGATTATTGTGGTTGTCAGGCGGGGGTGGTTGGAGACTGCTTTGTTGAAGGCGGCTATGCCCTGGGTGGAGGGGGAGGGGTTCTGGGGGTCCAGGACGCCGCCTGAGCGGATGGCGTTGTCGGATAGGAGGAGGCCACCAGGGCGGAGACGGCGGAGGCAGCGGTCGAGCATATGGAGGGCGGTGTCGGGTTTGTCGAACTGGGTGAGGATGTCGAGGAAGATTAGGTCAAAGCTCTCTTCCATGCCGTTCATGAGGACCAGGGCGTCGCCACGGCGGACGGCGCAGGTGCTGGAGAGATCGGCCTGGCGGAAGTAGGCTTCGGCCCAGGAGGCGCGGGCGTCGTCTTTTTCCAGGGTGACTACGCGGCCTTCGTTTTGGCGGGCGGCGAGGGCTAACCAGAAGGCGGAATAGCCGATGGCGGTGCCGACATCGAGGATGTCTTTGGCGCGAGTGGAGAGGGCGAGGGTGTAGAGGAAGTGGCCCTCAATAGGGCCTATGATGGGGACGTTTTCACGCTCGGCGTGGGCTTCCATGTCGGCCAGGACGCCCTGGCGGGCAGGGATCAATGATAGTAGGTATTCTTCTACTCTGGGGTCTGTTATTCCGAAGTGTTTCATTTTTTGTGTTCTCTTTTTGTTTCTTACAGGTTGGGGTAGGAGAGACCCCTCACCCCCGGCACCTCTCCCCTATCAGGGGAGAGGGGAGTTAATAAAGAGAAGAAGTAGAGTTGAGGGGACGCCCCCCAAACCCCCTGTCAGGGGAGTACCCCTGCACCCCCTTCTGCTGTGTGTTAGGGAAGAGGCGACACCCCCAATCCCCCTGTCAGGGGAGAACCTCTTCGCTCCCACTTTTGCCGGATAAGCGAGGAAAGAATTGGGGGAACACCTCCCGAACAGCCTGACAGGCTGTTTCGCCTGCACCCCCTTTGTGGTTGGGTGGTAGAGGAAGGGTTGGGGATACCCTAAGCCCCGCAGGCGACTTCATCGCCGCACCCCTTTTGTGCCTGGATAGTGTAGGGAGATGAAGGCACGCATAACCCTCGGTAAGCGGTTTCGGTTGCGCTCTTTATTCTTCATGCTCGTGGCCGAAGACGGCTTTGTAGTCTTGTTGGATTTCCCAGGCTTCGTTGAAGCGGGGTGTGGGTTTGCCTTCTTGTTGGGTCCATTGATGAAGGCAGCGGGTGCACCGGTAGGTGAAGATGCGGACTGCATGGGTTTCCCTGGAAACGCGATGGGCAGTCCAGGCAGCGATGATCGTCAGGGATAGTATACCAGCCGTGATAAGTATTAACCATGTTGAATCTGGACCGAAAAGCCAGGTAACCCCCAGGTAAGACACGAGTACAGATGCGACGAAGATCGTGCCTGTGACCTGTGCATCTAGAGCGCCCATCTGACGATAGGTTTTGCCGGTGCGGAGGTCACGCCAAAGCATCCCCACGTAGTTTCCGAATGCGCCGCAATTGGGGCATTGGGTGGGCGATAGCTGGCTAGGGTGGGCAGAGGCAGGGGGTTGAGGCCAGAGTTTCATTTGGGAGCGTCCAACCGGGATTGGATGTCGGGGGCGTGCTGGGGGAAGTGGACGGCGAAGGCGCGGAGGAGGCCATAGCAGCCGGAGAGCATCATGTCGCCGTGGGGGACGGCCATGTAGACGGGCCAGGGAGTGGGTATGCCTGAGAGCATGGAGCGGCGGGGGCCTGTTACCATGCAGAGGGTGGGTTCGGATGTTGGGGCGATGGTGTCATCGTGGGGGAGGGTGAGAGCGCCGTGACCGCTGGTGTCGAAGATTTCGGCGTTGGTGAGGCTGCCGGCGGCGAGGGAGCGGAGGAAGCTGACCAGGCGAGGGGCGTCGATTTCGCCTGTGTGATGCTCGAAGAGGGCGCGAATGCGGTTGCCTACTATGTGGAAGGCGAGGACATGGAAGTTGCCTACATTGACGAAGAGGGCGTCGCCCTGCGCGGCTTCGCGGACGATGGGGTCGCCGAGAGCGCCGAGGAGGGCGGCGGGGCCAGTGTCCATTAGGAGTAGGAGGGGGTGGGCGCGGTCGGATTGGGCGATGGTGGAGGCTACGGCCTGGAGACGGGTGAGGTCGGGGTGGACTTGAGCGGAGGGGGAGGCGAAGGCGGCGAGAGCCTGGGAGATGGGCTTGTCGCCCCAGGTTTGTAGCTGATGGGATATGTAGTCGAAGCGGAAACGGCGGTCGCTGTAGCCGGGTGGGGCGTTGCCGTGGTCGAAGACGGCTACGGCGAGGGCATCGTATTGGGTGGGTTCGTGGAAGCCTGATAGGGCAGAGTGGATGGAGTGGAGGGTTACATCCTCCATTGTTATGAGGGTAGAGCGGCTGGGGCCGAGGTCGTGGTGGAGGGATTGGAGGGCGTCGGGGGGGATTATCTGGATGCCCATTGCTTCCACGCGGGAGAGGTCGTCGTCGAAGGTGCGGGCGGCGTCGGGGACGGCGTAGACGGGGAGGTTGGCGCGCAGGTGGTCTTCGACGGCCCATGCTCCGGGGCCACCGCCCATTGTGACGCCGGTGAGAAGGAGGGTGTGGGATCTGGCGGTGGCTTCGCGGACGCGGCGGGCGACGATCTGGGTGGGGGAAGGCATGATCATCTGCACGCAGTTTTCGATCTCGGTGGAGGAGTCGAAGAGGAGGATGTCCTGGGTGCCGGTGCCTACGTCAATGGTGAGGATTCGCATGGGTAGTGGGTAATAGGATCTTTGTTAAGGGTCTGTGCTTTTTGGCGTGGTGTGCTTCCAAAGGGTGATCTTAGCGAGCGAGATCCTTCACTTCGTTCAGGATGACAACCTCTTTGTTGGTTCGTTTCTTGCCACAATTTCGTTAGCGAAGTACTCAGGAAGACAAGTTCTGAGTCAGGATGACAGGCCCTGAGGTGGGATGGTTGTAGATTATTCTTGCCGGATACCGTTAGCTGCCGGCGAGGACTTCTACTTGCTCGCCTACCAGACGCCAGACTATGGGGCGCATCTGGTCGGGGTCGGCGCTGGTGTAGACCGTGAGGGTGCCTTTGCGGTCTTGTGGGTAGAGGAGGCCGCGCGAGGCTAGGACGCGGGCGGTCTGGCGGGAGACGCCTTCTCCGGAGTCGATGAGGAGGATGGTGTCGCCCACTACTTTGCGAACAAGAGGGGCGAGGAAGGGGTAGTGGGTACAGCCGAAAACGATGGCATCGACGTTGTGTTCGAGCATGGGGGCTAGGAAGCGGCGAACTGAGGCTTCGGTCTGGGGAGTATCGAGGTCGCCGCGCTCTACGGCCTCTACCCAGCCTTCGGGGGCTACTTTGATCACCTGGACGCCTGCGGGGTTGGCGAAGCGGTCGATTACGTCGGTGAGGAGGCGGCCACGGATGGCGGCTTTGGTGGCTAGGACGCCTACGACGCCTGTGCGGGTTAGCTCGACGGCGGGCTTGACGGCGGGGACGAGGCCCACTATGGGGAGGGGGTAGGTGGCGCGTAGGTGTTCGAGGCCGGCTGCGGAGGCAGCGTTGCAGGCGACTACAACGGTCTTGGCGGCGCGCTCCATGAGGAAGGCGGTGATCCAGGCGGAACGGTCGCGGAGCCATTCGTCGGGACGACCGCCGTAGGGGCAGTTGCCGCTGTCGGCATAGTAGACGATGTCTTCGTGGGGGAGGAGCTGGCGCAGCTCATTGATGATGGAGAGGCCGCCCACGCCGGAGTCGAATGCGGCGAGCGGACAGAGCGCAGCCAGAGAGGCGAATGGGTAGGGGTTATGCTGGGCGGAACCTTCGAGTTCGCCAGGGCCTACGGCGTTTTCGATTGAGTTGGGCATGTATGCCACGGCCATGGGGGATTGTCCTGTGTATGGGGTTAGTATCTTATGGTGGGAGGCGCTTGTCAAGCGCGAGGCTGTCTTTGGGTTGAAGCAAAGATGGCTTCTGATACTTTAGGACTGGTACGCCCACCACGACCCCACCCTAAGTCCCTCCCCAGAGTGGGGAGGGACTTTCAAAATAAAGCAAAAATCGGTCGATCTTTTCTTTATTATGATCCAGATTGGGGTTCGCCAGGTGTAGGAGCGGAATGCAGGGCATTGCCGACATCCCCAGTGGTTAGGGTAGGAGACGGACACCCTCGAACAGGCGGCTTACGTCGAAGAAGGTGATTATCGCCATGAGTGCCAGGAGGACCACCATGCCTGCGAAGTGGACCATGCCTTCTTTTTCGGGGGCTATCTTGCGGCCACCTCTTAGAAGCTCGATGATGATGAAGAGGAGGCGGCCACCGTCGAGGGCGGGGAGGGGAAGCAGGTTGATCATAAAGAGGGAGATGCCGAGGAGGGCGGTGAGGTTGAGGAGGCCGTTGATGCCTGCTTCCTGGGCTACTTCACCGGTCAATTGGCTGATACCTACTATGGAAGTAACGCCAGGGCCATCGGACTGGCCTGAGAGGGCCTGGGCTATGCCAGCGGGTATGCTGGCGATGACATCCCAGGTGTTCTGGAGAGCGCGGCCCAGGGCTTCGCCGGGGCTGTAGTATACGGTGCGGATAGGCTCGTAGGTGCCGAAGTCGTAGCGCCCGCCACTGCTATTCACGGTAATCGTGTGCTGTGCTCCGGCACGCTGGATTATGAGTTGGACAGGCCCATCGCTGGAAGTGATCAGATATTGGGCTTTGATGTTGTTGTCCACGGGCTGGCCGTTGACAGACAGGATCTCGTCACCGTTCTGCAGACCCGCTTCGGCGGCTGCGCTGCCATCGCGCACGCTGTCAACTATGGCGGGGGAATACCAGGCGTAAAGGCCAACACCCAGGTAGGGGGAGGTGGTGTTGGGGGTAATGGTGAGGTTTACTTCCTGGCCGTCGCGCAGGACAGTGTAGACAGTGGGCTTGCCACCATTCTGGTTGCTGAGAGTGCGAATATCGTCGTCGGAGGCGACGGGCTGACCGGCGATCTTGATGATTTTGTCGCCTACCTGCATACCGGCAACGCCAGCGGGTGCAGTTTCCGTGACAGATACTATACCTGTCAGGGGGGCAAGGTTGGTGTTTATCTCCTGGGTGCCTGAGATAGCCATGCCCGCGAAGATGACGAGGGCCAGGAGGAGGTTCATGGTGGAACCTGCTGCAAGCACGATGATGCGCTTCCAGGCGGGGGCCATACCGAACGAGCGGGGATCATCGGAGTCGCCGTTTTCGCCGGTGATCTTGACGAAGCCGCCGATGGGCAGCAGATTCAGGGAATAGTCAATGCCCTTACGACGGATGGCGAAGATGCGCGGCGGGAAGCCTATGCCGAATTCCTCGACTTTGATGCCGAGCCATATCGCGGTGAAAAAGTGCCCCATCTCGTGAACTATGATCAATATACCGAGTACAGGGACTACCCATAGCCAACTGAAATCCATTCTTCTAACTCCGAGGGTGAGGGAAACGTGACTATTTCGTACTGCCTACTGCCTACTGCGTATTGCTTACTTCGTACTACTTAACTCGTCACCTGTCACGTTTCATTTATCATTTCTTGGGCCTTCTGCCTTGCCCAGTCGTCGGCCCACTTGATGTCTTGTATGTCGGGATGGGGAATGGCGGTTCCAACATGATTTTCGAGCACTTTCTCTATTATACCAGGAATTTGCCCGAAGCGGATTTCTTCGCGTAGGAAGGAGGCGACGGCTATTTCGTCGGCGGCAGCCATTACGGTGGGGTAGGTGCCACCTTTGCGCCCGGCCTCGAAGGCGAGGTCGAGGCAAGGGAAGCGGGGGCGGTCGACCGCTTCGAAGTGGAGCGCGCCGAGCGCGGGCCAATCGGCGCGGGGGTGGGCGGGATTGGGGTAGCGCTGGGGGTGGGTGAGGGCATACTGGATGGGGACGCGCATATCAGGGATGCCTAGCTGGGCTTTGGCTGAGCCGTCTACGAAGCGCACCATCGAGTGGATAATGCTTTCGGGGTGGACTATCACCTCTATGTCGTCGAAGGGGACGCCGAAGAGCCAGTGGGCTTCGATCACTTCCAGGCCCTTGTTCATGAGGGTGGCGGAGTCGATGGTGACTTTAGCGCCCATGTTCCAGGTGGGGTGATTGAGGGCCTGGCGGGGTGTGGCGTTGTAGGTGCTCTGGAGATCCCACTTGCGGAAGGGGCCGCCCGATGCGGTGAGGACGACTTTCTCGATGCAGTCCCAGGCACCGGAGACGCCACGAGTGTCTTCGCGGCGGGGGGCTTCGGGCTCGCCAACGAGGCACTGCCAGATGGCGCTGTGCTCGCTGTCGATCGGGCGGATGCGGATGCCTTTCTCGCGGGCGAGGGAGGTGACGATGGTGCCAGCCATCACGAGGGCTTCTTTGTTGGCGAGGGCGATCTGCTTGCCAGCGCCGAGGGCGGCGAGAGTGGGGGCGAAGCCCGCGTGGCCGGTGGTGGCGACCACCACCATGTCTACTTCGGGGTGGGTAGCGAGTTCGACCATGCCGGATTCGCCTGAGAGGATGCGAGAGTCGTTGCGGGCGGCTTGTTCTTCGGCGAGGGCGAGGAGGAGGGGAGGTTGTGGGAGGGAGGCGGCTTGCTTCAGGAGGGCGCCGCGGTCGCGGCCCGCGCCGAGGGCGACCACCTGGAAATGGTCCGGGAGGCGGCTGACTACGTCGAGGGTCTGGGTGCCGATGGAGCCGGTTGAGCCGAGGATGGCAATACGGATTTTGGATTTTGGATTTTGGATTTTGGACATTCGAAGTGTAATTCAGGGAACCACAGAGGCACTGAGGCACTGAGGTTCTTTTGGGTTTTAGAGGTTGGGTAGGAGTTTGAGGGGGATGTAGAGGGCTAAGGCGATGAGGATGGGGTCGTGGCTTAGTTCTACGAGGGTGCGGGCCAGGTTTAGGCCGGGGGCGGTGGAGGCGCGGGAACCTGAGGCGGCAGAGACTAGAGGGCGGGTGAGGAGGCCGATCAGGAGGGCTGTGCCTATCAGAAGGGCGACCAGGAGGCCGAAGATTACGCGCCACAAAGGTTCGGTGTCGGCGTTGAACATGGTGAAGGAGAAGAGCACCACGGCTAGGGCTGTTGCGAGGATGAGAGCGATCAGATTGGCGGCGGTGATGTTGGTGCGGCGGCCCAATCGCCTGGTGGCGAGGGAGAGGGCTTCGAAGACGAGGGGCGGGAGGAGGACCAGGAGGATGAGGGGAGCGAGCCTGTTGGCGAAACTGTTGGCTACGAGCCACATGGCCTGCACACCAACGGAGGAGTAGAGGGCCACGCCCATGACGAGCGCCCAGTCGCGGAGGGCGCGGGGAAGGTCGTGGCGGGGGAGTTGGGCGGCGAGGGTGAGGGCGGTGACAGGGCCGAGGGCTTCGACGGTGCGTTCAGGACCGATCAGGAGGCCGGGGAGGGTGAGCGCTCCATAGGTGGCGACGGTGAGAAGGGACCAGACCAGGCGATTACGCCGGGAGCCTTCGAAGAGGTTGTGGGAGGCGAACCCGGAGAGGAGGAAGCCCCAAAGAAGAAGGGTGGCGGGGACGGGGTTGAGGAAACCCCAGGCTACAAACCAGGAAAGAGGGTTGCCAACGGACATGAGGAGCACGATGGCAACCACAAGGAGGATTTTCCAGGTGAGGGTGATCCAGGTTGCGCGGGGCGCGGGCGCGCCGCCCATTCTGGCTCTACCGGCGGAGGCATCCATTCGGGACGCCTACTTCACGGTAGCGGGATCGAAGGAGACAGAGGCGGCCTGGGCAGAGATGGCGTCGTTCCCGTTGTACTCATGTATCTCTTCGGGAAGGATGCCGCCAAACTTGCGGTTGCGCCTGCCGTACTCGGCTATGGCCTCTCGGAAGGAGTCTTTGTCGAAATCGGGCCAGCAGGTGGGGGTTGAGTAGAACTCGGAATAGGAGGCCTGCCAGACGAGGAAATTGCTGAGACGCATCTCGCCGGCTGTGCGGATGATGAGGTCGGGGTCGGGGATCTCGCGGGTGTAGAGGTGGCTGGAAATGGCCTCTTCGGTGATGTCTTCAGGCTTGACGCCCTCGGCCACGAGATCGCGGACGGCGCGCACGATGTCATCGCGACCGCCATAGTTGAAGCAGACGCTGAGGATCAGGCGGTTGTTGTGCCTGGTGGTTTCGAGCGCGTAGGCTATGGCCTTCTGCAAGGAGGGGGGCACGTTTTCCATGTGGCCCAGGTGGCGGATCTGGACGCCCTCGCGGGACAATTCGGGAGTCTCTTTGTGGATCACCTCGGCCAGGATGCGCATGAGGCCCTGCACCTCACCGCTCGGCCTGTTCCAGTTTTCGGTGGAGAAGGCGTAGACGGTCAGGTATTTGACATCGTTCTCGACGCAGGCATGGACTATGCGGCGAATGTTCTCGGTGCCTGCGCGGTGCCCGGCCAGGCGTGGGAGACCGCGCCTGCGCGCCCATCTGCCGTTGCCGTCCATAATGATGGCGACGTGCTGCGGCCGAGGATCCAGATGATTTTGGATTTTGGATTTTGGATTTTGGATTTTGGAGATATCGGACATGGGTCGTTCTACTTTTGCTCCAAGTTTAGCCTGCCAGAGGATTATATGCGCGTGTCTCTACTGAGATCAACGACTTGAGTGCTTAAAGATTACTCTCTCTACAATTTACGCGGGAGTTGCCAAAATGGGCGCGTCCGGGAAGACCCAAACCGAAATCCGAAATCGCTAGACTTCCATTACCTCGTCTTCTTTGGTCTGACCGACCACCTCGGCTTCGCGGGTGTAGGTATGCACGAGGGTTTCGAGGCGGTCGTTGGCGCGCTTGTGCTCGTCCTCGGAGATCATCTTTTCGTTCTCCATCTCCTTAAGGTCCTGCATGACATCGCGCCTGATGTTGCGGATGGAGACGCGGCCTTCCTCGACCTTGTGCCGGACGGATTTGACCATATCGCGCCTGCGCTCTTCGGTGAGGGCGGGGATGGGGATGCGGATCAGCCTGCCGTCGTTGGCCGGGTTGAAGCCCTGCTCGGACTTCTGGAGGGCCTTTTCGATTGCGGCCATTGAGCTTTTGTCGTATGGCTGCACGACGAGAAGGCGAGGCTCAGGCGCGTTGATCTGGGCTAGCTGGTTTAGGGGAGTGGGAGTGCCGTAGTACTCGACCATGAGACGCTCAACGAGAGCGGGGGTGGCGCGCCCTGTGCGCACCGATTGCATATCGCGCTTGAGGGCCTCGATGGCCTTTTTCATACGGTCTTCAGCGTCTTTCAATAAGTCATCAATCATTCTTTACCCCGTTGTAATTCTAATTGCCTAGTAGACCCCCACGTTGGTGCCGACGCGCTCGCCCATGACCACACGGAGGATGTTGCCTCGCTGCTGGAGATTGAATACGATGATAGGTAGGTAGTTTTCCATGCAGAGAGCCATAGCGGTGGCGTCCATGACGCGCAGGTTCATTTCAAGGGCCTGTTTGTAGGCGAGAGTGTCGAACTTGACGGCATCGGGATTGTGCTCAGGGTCGTCGCTGTAGACACCGTCCACCCGGTTCTTCGCCATGAGGATCACCTCGGCCCCGATTTCGAGGGCGCGAAGGGCGGCTGCGGTGTCGGTGCTGAAATAGGGGTTGCCTGTGCCCGCCGCAAGGATTACCACGCGGCCTTTTTCCATGTGGCGGATGGCGCGCCTGCGGATGTAAGGCTCGGCGACTTCGTGCATGGCGATGGCCGACTGGACGCGGGTGGGAATCTTGCGCTTTTCGAGGGCATCCTGGAGGGCAAGGGCGTTGAGGACGGTGGCTAGCATGCCCATGTAGTCGGCGGTGGAGCGGTCCATACCCTGCGCGGAGGCGGCAATACCACGCCAGATGTTGCCGCCACCGACTACGATTGCCACCTGGACGCCACGTTGTACGACTTCCTGTATTTGTTCGGCAATGGAGGTTACGACAGAGGCGTCGATGCCGGAACCGAGATCGCCCGCGAGGGCTTCGCCGCTAAGTTTCAGGAGAACACGCTTGTAGCGCGGTTTCTCTCCTCCTACGTTCAATTGGGCAACGCTGAGGCCGGAAGTGGTCTCGTAATCATCGTCGGGGTCGGCGGGGGAATAGCTGTCTAGCATGGGGGCGGTTCTCCTAGAGATGATGAGTTCTCTAGGGTCTAAGTGTAGCAGGTTTGGGGGTGAGGTGCAACGGGCGATAGTTCCTGGTTCCAAGTTCCTGGTTCCTGGTGGTCGGTAGTCGGTAGTCGGTAGTCGGTAGTCGGAACTAATCACTGGGATACTCCGACTACCGACTACCATCGTCCGGGTTATTCTTCTGTGGTGGTTGTGTCGGCGTCGCTCATGCCTACTTCGAAGCGCATGAAGCGGCTTACCTGGATGTTCTCGCGCACCTGGGCCACGGTCTCTTTGATGAGGTCGCGGATGGTCTTGCGAGCATCGCGGATGTACTCCTGGTTGAGGAGGGAATCCGGCTCGTCGTTATCGCCTTCCATGCTGCCGATGGTGGCAGGGTTCATGGAGGCTACCTGCATGGCGATCTCGCGCGCCAGCTTGCGAAACTCGTCGGTGCGGGCGACGAAGTCGGTTTCGCAGTTGATCTCCACCAGGGCACCGATGCGGCCACCTGTGTGAATATACGATTCGATGAGGCCCTGCTTGGCCTCGCGTCCTGCCACTTTGCTGCTCATGGCAAGCCCCTTCTGGCGCAGTAGCTCTGCGGCCCTGTCCATATTGCCCTCGGCATCCTGGAGCGCCTTCTTGCAGTCCATGATACCAGCGCCTGTTTTCTCGCGCAGCTCTTTCACTGCCCCTGCCGAAATGTCCACGTTTGTTGTTCCTCCTGGGATAATAAAATGCCGGTAGTCAAGTGTCGGTAGTCAGTTGCGGAAGATCCGCTACCGACTACTGGCAACTGACTACCGACAACTTGTGTTTTTCTATGCTTCTTCGTCGTCGGGCGAGAAGCTGTACTCACCCGGCTCGACTGTGTAATCGAAATCTTGCTCGGCGCGCATGGTCTCGCGGCGCTGTTGGCCTTCGATGGCGGCGTCCGCAATCTTGGCGGTGATTACACGGACGGCCCTGATGGCGTCGTCGTTGGAGGGGATCACATAATCCACCTCGTCGGGATCGCAGTTGGTGTCGACCATAGCGACGACTATTATGCCAAGCTTGATGGCCTCTGTGATGGCAATGCGCTCGCGATGAGGGTCGACTATGAAGACGGCGCTCGGCAGGTCGCGCATGTTTTTGATGCCGCCCAGCAGGTTGTTGAGGCGCACGATCTGCTCTTCGAGCTTGCTGGCCTCGGCCTTCGGTAGGTCGTTGAACTCGCCACGCTCGCGGCGGAACTCGAGGTCCTGTAGGTAGCGAAGGCGCTCGCGGATGGTGCGGAAGTTGGTGAGCATACCGCCCATCCAGCGTTTGTTGACAAAGAGTTGCCCTGCGCGCTCGGATTCTTCCTGGATGGCTTCCTGGGCCTGCTTCTTGGTGCCGATGAAGAGAATTCTGTCGCCGCGCGCCACAAGGTCGCTCACGAAGTTCATGGCTGCCTGCAAGCCGGTGACGGTCTGCTGTAGGTCGATGATGTGGATGCCGTTGCGCTCGGTGAAGATGTAGGGCTTCATCTTGGGGTTCCAGCGCTTGGTCTGGTGCCCGAAGTGTACGCCCGCTTCGAGGAGGGCCTTCATGCTGATGCCGGTGGAAGCTGAGCCGGCGCTCACGTTGCCGTCGGCTGAGCCGTTCGCCGAGCGCTGTGGCCTGGCGGGTGCTTCGACCGGTGCTGTTTCGACCGGTGCTGTTTCGACCGGTGCTGTTTCGACCGGTGCTGTTTCGACCGGTGCGGCTTCCGCCACTGGAGCCTGGGCGACAGGAGCCTCGACGGCGGTGGGCTGTTCTGTATCTACCTGCTGTTCGATGTCACTATCCATAGTTACCAAAGTTTCCTCCGTTTGTTATGCGTCCGCTGCTTTCATCCCTCAGGCCACGTACCACGGTGGTACGCACAGGCCATCAAGTCCGGCAGCGTGCTTGATTTGGATTTGCAGCGCTCTCTAAGTAGCTTCATAAAAGTGGCTTCGTAGAGAATGCCAACAGCCATTATACCACAGGTGGGCGTTGGTCGGCAAATTCGGTGGGGCGCGCAACAGTTCAGAGTTAGAGTAGAGAAGATACCGGAGTAGGGCACCCCTTGTGAGTGCCTGTTTGCGTGCCTAGATCGCTCCCCACTAGGGCATCCATAAAGGGTGCCCCTACTCTTCTTACCCCAAATCTGAACGCTTACTGGGGCGTGTTATATTATGGGAGTTCTGCCAGCGTTAGCCTTTGTGACGAGTGGACGGGGGATGAGGTAGAGAATAGATACGGACTGTGGTTATTCGGTGGTTAGTTTGAAGTGGAAGTTAAAGAACAGAGGAGTTGAAGGTGAAGAGTGTCAATCCGATTGTCATTGTGGAGTATCGACCGGAATGGGGGGAGGAGTTCGCGAGGATAGACGCACCTGTGCGGGAGGCGCTTGGGGAGATGGGGCTGAGGGTGGACCACATAGGCTCGACGGCGGTGCCGGGCCTGGCGGCCAAGGATATTATTGATGTGCAGGTGACAGTGGGTGATTTCACGCCTGAAATGGATGAGGCCTTTCAGCGTGCGGGCTATGGTCGCCTGGAGTATACACAGGACCACCGGCCACCCAATGCGACGGGATCGAACCGCGATTGGGAGAAGCGGATGTACCGGCCTACCGGCGCCGGGAGACCGATCAATTTGCACGTGCGCCGAGCGGGGAGCGCGAATGGGCGCTACGCCCTGCTGTTTCGCGATTATTTGCGGGCGCACCCTATGGCGGCAGCGGCTTACGGACAGGTAAAGATGGCGCTGGCAGAGCACGGGCCTACCGATTGGGACCTCTATTACGATGTAAAGGACCCGGTGTGCGACATTATTATGGCGGGGGCGGAAGACTGGGCGGCGGCGACACTGTGGGGTATCGAGTATTACTCTTGAAAGGCGGGCCGCCAGGCTTCCGGTATTGTTTCTCCGTAGTCTATTTCTATTGCGCCGAGGAAGGTGGCTAGGTCTTGGATAGCGTTAGCGATGGCTTTGCCCGTGGGGAGGTCTAGTGGTGCGTTCGGCTCGGCGTAGATGTTGTTGATGTTGAGGCGTTTGGTTTTGCGGTCCATTAAAGGGTCGATGCGACCTATGAGGCGGTCGTTGTGGAGGATGGGAAGGACATAATAGCCGTATTTGCGCTTGTCTTTGGGGACATAGATCTCGATACGGTACTCGAAGTTCCAGAGTAGCTCGGTGCGGGCGCGGTCGCAAATGAGGTTGTCGAAGGGGGAGAGGAGGGTGGTGCGGCCCTCCCATTCGCCGCGCTTGATTTGTTCGAGGAGGGGGAGGTCTTCGCTGTGGACGTACCAGGGGCCTGCCCACTTCTTGCCTTGCGCGCCCTCTCCGGTGATGTCAACCCGGTGAATGAGGCCATCTTTCTCCAATTCGGTAAGGACATGGGGGAGGTCCCAGTAGCGGTTGCGGGTGAAGTGCTGGAGGATATCGCGTTTGCGGGCGACTCCGAGGGCGCGGATGGCACGCTGAGCGGAGCGGGATACCGCTTCGTGGCGGGATAGCTCTTCGCGGGGGGTCCAGTCGGGGAGGACACGCTCGGTGAGGTCCCAGTAGCGAAGCTGGCTGCGGCGCTCGGCTACCATGATGATGCCCTGCACCCAGAGGAAATCGAGCATACGGTTGATGTTGCGGTCGTTGGTCCAACCACTGGACCACCAACTGACGGTGGCTTTTTCCTCGAAGTCTTTGGAGGAGAGGGGACCACGCTCTTGAAGGGAAGACATGACGGCATCGAGAAGGGGCTGGTTGTCTTTCATCCATTTACGGATGGAGACGGACCATCCCTGTTCGGCGGTTTGGTGATGGCGCATCTGGAAGCTATGAATGGGGTAGTCTTCGGTGGTGACGATGGCGGCGGCGTGGGCGAAGTATTCGAAGGTGGAGCGGTCTTGCCAGAGGAGTTGGTCCCAGATGGCGGGGTCGTAGGTGCCGAGTTGGCTCCAGGGCACCAGGAGGTTGGTGCGGGCTACAGCACTGATGGGATCTAGCTGGACGCATCCGAGGTCGCGGACGAGGTCGAGGAGACCTTCGGCGGTGGGTGCAGGGCGGGAACCTGCGAGGCGCTGGCGGGTGACGGCGAGGCGGCGAGCGGTGGTGGGGGTGATGGGAAGGGGCTTGTTCATGGGGAGATTATAGCATGTATGTTCTATCTTTTCTACGGCCAAATGGGCGTTGGTTCCAAAGTAAGCTGATCTAGCGGGGTAGGGTGGCTTAGCGGGCGCTTTGGCCTGAGGTGGTGCCTCTGTAGATTGTGTAGCGGGGTTGTTGTTCGGCTATTTTGTAGAGGGATTGGAGGGTTTGGGTGGTGGCGGGGGAGAGGCGGGCGAAGCCACGCTCGTGGACTACTATGAGGGAGACAAGGGTGGAGCGTTCGAGGAAGTCGGCCTGGGGGATGGGGCTTCGCATTACGGCATAGGGGTCGTCGCCGTGGTCGCCGCGCAGAGAGGAGTCGATGAGGTCGCCCCAATCGCGGGTGTCGAGGCTGAGGCCGAGGTAGATCATGTGGCCGTAGCTGTCGATCAGGTAGCCGGTGGAGGGGGAATAGCTGGGTGGACGGGCTGAGAGTATGTTGAACTGCTCGTCGGAGGAGAGGACGGACGAGCCGGGAGGGACGGCGTCGTTGACGTAGCGGGCAACAATCTCGAAGATGTGGTCTTCGCAGTGGGGGCAGTCGCGGGTGGTCATGCCGGTCCATTGGAGAACGATGAGGGGTGAACCTACCAGGAGGAGAACCACGAGAGGGGTGAAGGTTGTTAGTAGGGAGGTGCGTCGGGCAGAAGCGGGAGGCCGAGGGTGAGCAGAGGTGCGGGACGTGAGGCGGCGGAGGAGTCCGGGGGTGAGGCTCAGGCCGGCAGCGAGGATGCAGAAGGGGGCGGCTAGCTGGATGTAGTAGTGCTGGTAGAAGGAGCGGCTGTAGGTGAAGAGGATGAGGCTGAAGAAGGCCCAGAAGATGGCGACGCGCCAGGGGCCGAGGGAGCCGCGCAGGTTGGCCCACACCCAACAAGAGAGGACTATGAAGCCGAGAGCGGCCAGGAGCGGGGTGAGGGCGTTGGCGAGGCTGGAGGTTAGGTCGCCTATGCGGGCGGGGGTATCGACCTCGCCGTCGCTGGGGCGGAGCATCTGGAAGAAGAAGACCATGCGGATGAACTGGGAGGGGGCGATGATGAGGAAGGGGCCGACGACGACCAGGAAGGAGGCTAGAGCGCCAAGGATGAGGGAGATGAACGAATTCTGGATTTTGGATTCTGGATCTTGGATCTTGGATTTGTTGGTGCCGAGTTCTGAGTTTGAAGTGGGGAGTGGGGGATCTGGGTCGTCTTGGGTAGGGGTTAGGGTGGAGGGTTGGATGGGGGTGGTGCGGCGGGTTTCTAGCCAGAGCCAGATCATGTCGGCTAGGATGGCGAGGAGGCAGGCCAGGCCAGCTATTTTGGTGAGGGCACTCAGGGCGGCCAGGACGCCGACGAGGAAGAATCCGAGGCGCGGGGTGCGGAGTTTGGAGTGCGGAGTGCGGAGTGCGGAGTGCGGAGTGTTTATTCTGTTGTTTGTTAGGGTGGGGCGGACCAAGATGTAGAGGAGAACGGCGGCGCATGATAAGAGGACCAGGGGGCCTTCCAGCATTATCTTGCGGTTGATCTCTACTACTCTGCCGTCGATGGCCCAGAGGCCGCCTGCCAAGGCGCCGCCCCAGAGGCCTGCAAGGAGATAGCCTATGCCGAATAGTAGGGCCAGGGTTATCAGGCTGTAGGCGACGGAGAGGTAGCGCGCGATCATGAAGGAGGTGGGACTTCCCCATTCGGTGAAGTGGTAGGCCATGGCGGGAGCGTAGGCAATGGCGGCGATGGGAGGGTGGGCGAAGAAGTAGTCGCGATAGGGGAGGATGCCTTGCAGGAAAAGCTGGGAAGTGCCTGCATAGACGCCTTCATCGTCGTAGGGATAGCGGCTGATGCCGTAGTTCTGGGGCCATAGCTCGACCATGCGGCCAATGCCACCAATGAGGATCAGCACCAGGAGCAGGGCAAGCGGAATCCAGCGTGATAGGCGTGGGCGTGTGGCTGGTTGGAGTGGGTGTGGAGGTTGGTCGTCAGGGGTGGGGAGTTTGTTGGAGATGAAGCGGGTCGAGAGGAGGGCAGCGCCGAGGAGCCATGCGGCCCAGGCCAGCCAGGGGCGGGCGTCGTAGTGAGCTTCGAGGGGGGAGAGGATGCCGAGTTGGAGGGGGGCGTCCCAGGCGACGCTGCCACCGAGCCAGCCGGAGATGCCTTCAATAAGGAGGGACAGGAGGCGCAAGTTGATGGCGACGCCTAGAGCGCCATAGGCAATCAGGATCGCTGAGATGTAGGGGACGAAGCGGGCAAAGTAGCCTGTTAGGGGCAGGCTGTACTTCTGCGATTGCATGGAGGGATTGTCGCAGAAGCACAGCAAGCTGTCAAATGCGGTTATTTGGAGATGGTTACGCTGCCTAAGCCTGCGTGAACTGTGAGATCGAGTTTGTCAGTGGCATCGGAGTAGCCTCTTGTCACCCACTCGCCGTCACCCTGTTTGATGAAGCGATCATCTACGGAGGAGTTGCCTATGCCGGTATTGAGGGAGAGGTGGGCTTGCACGCCATCGGGGATGTGAATTTCCAGATTGCCTATGCCGCCGTCAATAGTTGCAGAGAGGTTGCCTTGTGGGTGAGGAAATGTGACCGAGGTGTTGCCCGTACCGCTTTGGATAGCGAGATCGGTGAGGTTGAGATTGCCGAGATCGAGGGTGCCGTTGCCAACGCCAAGATCTGCGTGGAGGGAGGTCGGGAGGTCTGGGCTGAGGTGGATGTTCCAGTGAGGAGACTGGGCAGGGCGGAACCAGCCGAAATTGAACCCGTGCTGGTCAAACTCGCTGAGCATAAGTGCAATCTGGTCGCCTTTTGTGTTGACATCGGCCTGAGGGGCATCGCTGTTGGCATAGTAATCGAGGGAACCGGAAGCGAGGCTTTCATTGTTGGCGGAGCCATCAACGTTTAGGTCACCAAGACCGAAGTCGATCTCGACGCTGGCCGAGCGGGCGCTGTTGAGGGGGATATTCAAATTGTAGGCTGTCAGGTCGCCACGAGTGGCGAAGCCTGCGTAGAGGATGATCGCGCCGCCCACGCCTAGCACGAGCAAGATGAGAAGGAGAGAGAGGAGGGGCCTGCGCCTGCCGATGATCAGGTCGAGGCCAACGGCGATGAGCGCGAGGGGCCACAAGCGCCAGAGGTCGGCCCAGATGCCCCAGGGAAGGATGTCGAGATTGTTGAGGAGCAAGACGACGCCCGCAGCGATCAGGATTACGGGTCCGGCCATTGGGGTGCCCATATGGCGTCGCGGAGGCACGGGCTGCACATAAGAGGGTTGGGGCGGTGGCAGGGGTTGCGCTCCCTGCGGTTGGTAGGGAGGGATGGGAGGTGGATAATTACCTGTAGGCTGGGTCGGTGCGCCCGTGGGGTTGTAATCGTTTCGGCGGGCGGACTCCGGCGCGTCGGAAGGTTGGTTTGATGGGGCCTCGTTCATAGGTTTGCCTCTACCTAATGAATAAGGGCGAGACACGCTCGCCCCTACCACTACAATATCATATTACGCTCTGCGGCGGGTGAGCAAGAGCACGCCCAGGCCGATCAAGAGGAGAGGCCACCAGGCCCAGACGAGCCAATGGAATACGCCGATCTTCGATAGCAAGAAGAAGCCGCCAACACAGATCAAGATGAGGGGAAGTATCCCGTACCTGGCACTGGACCCTGAGTAGGGATGTGCGCTGGGGCCACCGTTGGTGACAGGTCCACCGTTAGGGCCACCGTTGGGAGCGCCGTTCGTGGTGGGAGTGGGATTGCCGTTGGTGGGGGTCGCTCCACCGTTGCCGCCGTAGCCGCCGAAAGTGCCGCGCACTCGCGCACCCATATCATCGAGGTTCTCGCGGACTACATCGCCGGCGCTGGAAGCCGTGCTGCCGGCGGTGGGGATCAAGAGCCACATGGCGAGATAGGCAAGAATGAAGCCGCCACCTGTGAAGAGGGTCAGGAGCACGAATACGATCCTGATGATGGTGGGGTCGATCTTGAAATAGTTGCCAAGCCCGGAAGCCACTCCGCCAAATATGGCCTCACTGGTGCTTCGATAGAGCTTATTGCCGTTCATCTAATAACTCCTCCTGAATGTCGCTCACGTGATACGTGATTTCTTGTTGCCCTGGTAAGCGGGAGCCAGGTCTTGTGTTTCGTTCCTCAGTCCTCAAGCCTCAAATGCCTGTTGGTTTATACGGTAGGGTTGCGAGGTATTACTACGCTTAGGATGATGTAGATTATGAATACCGGGAACAGGCCGGTCACAAACGCCAGCAAGATGGTGATCAGGCGCACGATGGTGGGATCGAGGTTGAAGTACTCGCCCAGACCACCACACACGCCGGAGATCATAGCGTCCCGGTTGCTGCGGTAGAGCCGCTTGTAGTCCATATCTCATGCCCTCCTTTCGAACGATGTTTGCCATTCTGTCTGGTCTTCATTGTTAGTTACGTGGCGGGGTGGGGGAAGGTTTCAGGGTGTTGGTAGTTGGGTATAGTTCCTGGTTCCTGGTTCCTGGTTCTGACTACCGGCTACCGGCTACCGGCTACCTGCTTCTACTCCTGTAGTTTGAGATCCACTGATCATTCGCGCAAATGAGAGAGGAAATTCGAAGAGGCTGATGGCAATGATGGCAATGTGGTAGCATCCAATCTATGCTACCAGATAGTAACTCTACCACCCTGACCAATGAACAGGTCAACAGCGTCCCCTTCTTGCTTGGGTTGATCGAGGACCTGGGCATTGGCTCTCTGATTGACGCCCATGTGCGTCCTCACGGCCATTGGCAAGGGGCCAGCGTGGGCACGCTCGTCACTATCTGGCTGGCCCACATCCTCAGCGAACGCTCCCATCGTCTCGTTGCCGTTCGTGACTGGGCTGCTGCCCGTGCCCATACCATCGAAACCTTGCTGGGCATAGAATTGCGCCCTACTGATTGCACCGACGACCGCCTGGCCAATGTCCTCTCCATGCTTGGCTCTCCCTCCACCCAATCTATCCTTGATTCTGCCCTCACCCATCGCTGGATACATGGATCCGCCTCTACCGCTTGCCCTCTGACACCATCCGCCTGGACAGCACCTCGGTCTCCGTCTACCACGACTTTGACCCCGCTGAACAGGGTATCTTGCTGCAACGAGGCCACGGCAAAGCCACGGCAAAGCCAAAGCAAGGATAATCGCCCCGACCTCGCTCAGTTCAGAGTGATGCTTGCCTCGCCGCCTCCCTCGACCCGCTTGGGCTGCCCCTGTGCTGCCAGACAGTGAGTGGCAACCGCGCCGATGACCCCTTGTACATTCCCGCCTAGGAAGCGGCAGTTGGGGCTGTAGGCACTCGCGATGTGCTGGTGGTAGGTGATTGTAAGATGGCTGCACTCGAAACGCGAGGATACATGGCCGCGCACAACAGCCGTTACTTGTGTAGGCTCTACGCTCCATGGGCTGCCCGTGAAATTGCAGGGTGGGTGGAGAGCGCCCTCGAACCTGAGCGTCGAGCCAATTGGGAGTGGGAGTGGGAGTGGGAATCGCTGGAAGTGGTAGATACGCGCACCGGGGAAATCCGTCTGGTGAGCGAGGTAGATACCCACCAACGAGCGCAGAGTTGGGTCGATCCATCGAGCGGGCGAAGAGTAGAGTGGAGCGAACGAGTGCTGTTGGTGCGCAATCAAGGGTACTGGCTCAAGGAACGAGCCAATCGGGAGCGTGCCCTGGACAAACTGGTGGCAGAGTTGGGCAAGTTATGCCTTGTACCAGGTGCGGGGCGAGGCCGACGCCGGTACGGCAGCAAAATGGAGTTGGAAGCAGAAGTTGTCAAACGGATAGCGGCCGCGGGATTCGAGGGAGCGGGAGTGGTAAGGGCACCTGTGATAGAGGTAGAGACAGAGACAGAGACAGAGACGGTAGCCGGGCGGCCCTACTGGGTGGTTGAGCAGGTTATGGTGGAGGGAACAGCATGGGAGAGGTATGTGGATCGACTAGGGTGGCAAGTCTGTTTGACAAGCACAACAGCCGAGCAGTTGAGTACAAGGCAGGTGTTAGAGACATATTATGGGCAGGTAGTGCACGAGCGGGATTTTGCCCGGCTCAAGAGCCGAGCGGTGCATATCCGACCGGTGTATGTGCGAGATGAGCAACGGATCGCAGGGTTGGTGTGGCTGCTGATGGTGGCATTGCGGGTGCTGGTGATGACCGAGCAGCGCCTACGAGCAGAGTTGGCCAGGCGGGGAGAAAGCTTGGGAGGCTTGAATCCGGCAAGCCGCACACAGCGAACGGTGCGACCGACCACAGAACGTGTCCTGGATGCATTTGCGGAGATAACGCTGACGCGCTGGCAGGGAAAAGGTGGGCGATGTGGAGGACATGTCACATCTCTGAACGGGACGCAGCAGCACATCCTCGCCCTGTTGGGGTTGCCACCGGACCTGTATGATCGACTGGCTCATTCTCCTCCTTATTTTGCTGTGGGTTTGTGCGAATGATAAGTGGATCTCAGCTGTAGTCCCTTGACAATAGGGGCTGATTGGGGTACTAAATATGGGAGTACAATGAAATAGGAAGTAAAGGCAACGACGGAGAGAGTAGGTTGGGCGGTCGCGCCCAGGGAGGGTATGGCCGGAGACTGTGAGCCAGCCCCGTTGAACCCGACTGAAGTTCACTCCTGAGCCGGCAGGTGAAAGGCTTCTCTGCTGCGTAGCGCGTACTGCTTACTGCGTAAGGCGGTTGGGAAGTTTGGTAGTTTGCCCCGGTTGCTCGCCGTTATTGAGTTTTGAGCGATCCACCTTCGCTAGGTGAGGGGTTGGATCGAAATCAGGGTGGTACCACGTGGCCGCGCTTCGTCCCTGGCGAGAGCGCGGTTTTTGTTTGGACGGAAGGTGGCGAGTGGCGAGTGGCGAGTGGCGAGCGGCGAGCGGCGAGCGACGAGTGACGAGTGACCAGGAACTAGGGACTAGGGACTAGGAACTTTCGTCCTTCGTCCATCGTCGTCAGGGGAGGTGTTATGAGTAGTTTGCAGGAACAGATTGAGGAAGCCCGGCGGGAGGCGCTTGCTTCGCTTGGTGGCGTGTCGGATAGCGCGGGGCTGGAGGAATGGAACCGCGAATGGCTTGGGAAGAAGGGGCGGCTGACGGCGCTGTTCAGGGGCGTTGGCGGGCTGCCCGCAGAGGAGCGCGCAGGTGCAGGGCAAGCTATCAATGCCGCCAAGGCCGACCTTGAGGCGGCTTATCAGGGTGCGCTGGAGACGATCAGCGCGGGGGAGCGCGAGAAGCGGTTGGAGGCCGAGGCGGTAGATATCACGTTGCCGGGACGGCCTGTGCATGCGGGGCATTTGCATGTGATCACGCAGACTGCGCGCGACATATTGAAGGCTTTTCGAGATATGGGGTTCCAGGTGTACGAGGGGCCGGATATCGAGCTTGAGGAGTATAACTTCCAGTTGTTGAATATACCGCCGGAGCACCCGGCGCGCTCGATGCAGGATACTTTCTATGTTGACGACCGGTTGCTGGGCATGAGGCCACCGGGGGCAAGTATGGACGAATTGCCGCCGGCGGTGTTGAGGACGCATACTTCGCCCAATCAAATACGGATGATGCGCAAGATCGCGCCACCGCTCAGGTTGATCGTGCCGGGGAAGTGCTATCGCTCGGAGGCGACGGATGCCACGCACGAGGCGTACTTCACGCAGGTGGAGGGGCTAGCGGTCGATAGGAACATCACGCTGGCCGATTTGAAGGGAACGTTGGCGGCGTTCGCCCGCGCCATGTTCGGGTCGGACAGGAAGGTGCGGTTCAGGTGCGACTATTTCCCTTATGTGGAGCCCGGGGTGGATTTGGCGATCAATTGCATCAATTGCGATGGGTCGGGGTGCAGGTCGTGCAAGTACACGGGCTGGCTGGAGATCATGGGGGCGGGGATGGTGCACCCGCAAGTGCTTCTGAACGGGGGGATCGACCCGGACGAGTACAGTGGGTTCGCGTTCGGCATGGGGCCGGAGAGGATCTCTATGCTGAGGCATGGGATTGATGACATCCGGTTGTTCTATTCGAATGATTTGAGGTTTCTGCAGCAATTCTGATTGGAATGGCGAGTGACGAGTGACGAGTGACGAATGCTGGCACTTGATGCGTGATGTGGGAGTAGGGTTGTTGCTTGCTGATTACTTGTTGGGAGGAAAGATATGCCATTAAGAGCGCCACTTTCGTGGCTTCGAGAGTATCTTGAGCTAACGGCTTCGCTTGAGGAGCTTGCGCGGCGGCTTACGCTGGCGGGGCAGGAGGTGGAGCATATCGTGACGGTCGGTGATGAGTGGGAGAACATCTACACGGGGCAGGTAGTGAAACTGGAGAGGCATCCCAACGCCGACCGGCTGAACCTGGCTACCGTGGAATACGGGGCGGATAGCGCGATCACGGTAGTGACGGGAGCGCCGAATATCGAGGAGGGGCAGAAGGTGGTGCTGGGGTTGCTGGGGTCGAGGTATATCGACCAACATCAAGATCCATCAAAGGATGCGTTACCACGCAATGGCCTTAAGTGGTCGCGCCTGAAGCCCGCCAAGATACGGGGCGTGCAGACCGAGGGGATGGTGATGTCGGAGGCGGAGCTGGGGTTGTCGGAGGAGCACGAAGGGATTATCGTGTTGGACCCCGGCACGCCACTTGGCTTACCGGCGCGTGAAGTGCTTGGGGATACAGTGTTGCAGATAGATGTGACGCCTAATAATGGGCGGGTGCTGAGTATGATCGGGCTGGATAGGGAGATCTCCGCGATATTCGGGGGAAAGGTGCAGTGGCCTTCGAGCGAATGGCAGGCCGGCGGGCCATCTGTGCATGACGTACTGAAGATAGAGATAGCGGACCCCGATCTGTGCTCTCGGTACTCGGCGGCGGTGATCAAGGGGGTGCGGCTTGGGCCTTCGCCCCAGTGGATGCAGAAGCGGCTCACGCTGGCGGGGATGAGGCCGATCAGCAACATCGTAGACATTACCAACTATGTGATGCTGGAGATGGGGCAACCACTGCATGCGTTCGATTACAACACGGTGGAGGGGCACAAGGTGATCGTGAGGCGGGCGCGGCCGGGCGAGAGGCTGGTGACGCTGGACCACGTGGACCGGGCGCTTGATCCTAATATGCTGGCGATCTGCGACGTTGAAAGACCGGTGGGGTTGGCGGGGGTGATGGGCGGATTGAACAGCGAGATCGAGGGGGAGGAAGGCGATCGTGTTGATGTGCTGCTGGAATCGGCGCATTTCGACCCCGGCAACACAAGGCGAACGGCGAGGCTGTTGCGTTTACCTTCGGAGGCGTCACATAGGTTCGAGCGGTTCGTTGACCCCAATTTGACGGTGCCCGCATTGAAGCGAGCCGCAGAGTTGATGCGGCAGTTGGGCGATGGGACTATAGCGGAGGGATATATAGATGAATATCCGGTGCCGAGCAAGCCAAAGCGGATGATGTTCTACACGTCGGAGGTGGAGCGGTTGCTGGGGATCAGGGTGGCACCAAGCCAGGTGGCCGATGTGCTGCGTAGGCTTGAGTTCGGGGTGGATATTCCGGACAACGCCGACGTGGTTGGGCAGGATACCACGCTGATGGTGGACGTTCCTACGTACAGGAACGATGTGGTCATACAGGCCGACCTGGTGGAGGAAGTGGCGCGCATCACGGGCTACGACCTGATCCCTGAGACGTTGATCGTGGGGGGCTTGCCTCCACAGGAAGTGAATGCATCACTGGAGACGGAGGCGGAGATCCGCGATCTGATGGTGGCGTGCGGCATGGACGAGGTGATCAACTACTCGGTGACCTGGAGCGGTGCGCTTGAGAAGATGGCGGAGATGGGCGAAGGACGAAGGGTGAAGGGCGAAGGACGAGCGGAGTATGACGCCTGGGATACGGCCCGCCTGCTGGTTACTATCGTGAACCCGGTCAGCAGCCGCCAGGATGTCATGAGGCCGACCCTGCTGCCTAATATGCTGGATACGTTGAGGAACAACTTGAAGATGCAGGCCGAAACACCGGTGCGTATCTTTGAGTTGGGCAAGGTGTACCTTTCGCCGACCGAGGCAGAGATCGAGGCGCGGCGGGAGGTTATGCGGAAGGAGCGCGAGAGGTACCCGCGCATGAACCAGTGGCCGCCCGTGGAGAACGAGGACAAGATGCCTATCGAGCCGCGCAGGATGATGGGGATGATGGCGGGGCCGCACACGCCCCGTTCTCTGTACGCGCCCGACAGCGAGAAGGCAGAGGAGATGCTCGATTACTTCGATGCCAAGGGCGTGGTGGAGGAGTTGATAGGGCAGATGCACATCGCGGGAGTGGAGTGGGTGCCTGTGGATGCGCCACTGTTCCACCCCGGCAGGGTCGCCATGCTGCGGAAGGATGGCGTGGAATTGGGCGTGGTCGGAGAGTTGCACCCCAATCTGCTGGCGGAATGGGAGGTGCCCGCGTCGCGGGTGGCTGCCTTCGACCTGGACGTGGAGGCGCTTATAAGCGCGCTGCCTAACAGGGTGCGGTATAAGACGATCAGCGCGTACCCGCCTGTGAGACAGGATATGGCATTCGTGGTTGATGAAGGGGTGGAGGCGGCGCGAGTGGCGGAAGGGATCAGGCGAGCAGGAGGCGATGCCGTGACGGGCGTGAGCCTGTTCGATATCTACCGGGGCAAGCCTGTGCCGGAGGGCCGCAAGAGCCTGGCGTTCGCCGTGACGCTCAACTCGCCGGAGAAGCCGCTGAGCGAGGAGGAAGTGGCGCGGATACGAAAGAAGATCGAGGGAATGCTGGCGAGGGAGCTGGGAGCGCAGTTGCGCAGCTAAACTCGACAAAGGAAAGGGAAAGCTGTTATGCGAGTGGCCGCAATCTACGATGTGCATGGGAACCTGCCCGCGCTTGAGGCGGTGCTCGATGAGGTTCGTCAAGCGAAGGTGGACTTAGTAGTGGTGGGCGGTGATGTGCTTCCAGGCCCAATGTCACGCGAAACAATTGCCTGTTTGCTGGACCTCGAAATACCTGTAGAGTTTATACAGGGCAACGGCGAACGCGAGATGCTTGCGCTGATGGCAGGCTCGGATGCGGTCGGCATCCCTGAGAGGTTTCGAGAGGGAGTGCGTTGGGTAGGCAGGCAGGTTCAGCCTGAATATGAGGGGCTGATAGCAAGCTGGCTCAAGACAGTCTCAGTAGAGATCGATGGGTTGGGGGAGGTGCTGTTTTGCCATGCGACACCGCGCAACGATACCGAGATATTTACCCGGCTCACGCCCGAAGACCGCCTCTTGCCTGTCTTTGAGGGGGTTAGTGCGCGCCTGGTCGTGTGCGGGCACACGCATATGCAATTTGACCGAACGATAGGAGGGGTGCGGGTCGTGAATGCCGGGAGCGTGGGAATGCCGTATGGGGAAGCAGGGGCGTACTGGCTCTTGTTGGGGCCTGACGTTGAGTTTCGACATACGCGCTATGACCTGGCGGAAGCAGCTGAACGCGTTGGGAGCACTGATTATCCGCAGGCACAAGATTTCGCGGCAAATAATGTATGCTGCTGCCCGGCAGGGCACCTTACCTTCTGTGCCTCCCAATCCACCGCAAAACAGCCCGCCGCATACCCTTTACCGGCTTGCGCTTGCCAACTACTGTCATCAGGTAGCGGTCCCACTAATCGCACCTCGTACTGCTCCTTACTGGCTAC
The DNA here is from genome assembly GCA_963797095.1 of uncultured Chloroflexia bacterium. Lineage (GTDB taxonomy): Bacteria > Chloroflexota > Chloroflexia > QHBQ01 > JADMIH01 > JADMIH01. The sequence goes on from CAWCNY010000005.1 coordinate 678,098, forward strand.
TAATCGGGCAGAGTTGACGTAGCCAGCATCAACCAGGTGTTCAGTTGGTAACAGATCGCGTTCTTTCAGCGCCTGGTGGATCGGTTCTAATGATGCCTCATCCGTGGCGGTGGCCGAGGTGGTTTCTACGTGGGTGATCAGATGGGGTGTATCATCATCACAAGTCTCGGTGATATGAACCTTATAGCCAACCCAACGCTTTTCCCGTTTGTTGCCGGTGCGGGCCTCAACATCATAAGGCGAGACAATCAACAAACCGGCAGGGGGTAGGTCATCCACTTCCCGCCAACGCACGATTCCATCCTTGTCTGGAGCATGGAATTGCTGCAACCAAACCGCTCGCAAAACCTCTACCTGGGGCAGCCATCGTAAGCCCCTCGGCGCCCCTTCAGCATAGATCGCACTCAGCAAGCGTACCCCATCAGCACCGATTATGGTGGCCATCGCTCTTCTGGCTTCTTTGCCTTTTGGTAGGTGATAGTCACTGGCGCGATGGCTGTAGCGCTCGACCCACTCGGGCTCGATAAGGGGGCCAAGCCAGTGGGGGTCTGCCTCTGCCAACTCATTGAGAGCTGAGCGCATGGTTTCAACACAATTGACCAGACGGCCCACCGATCGTACCGCCGCTAGTACGTGAGTGGAGTCAGTGCGAGCACGCCCCCTTGCTTTGAGTAATCCTCGATCTTGTAGCGCTTCGAGCAGGGTATCAAGCAAGCGCATTTCGAGGCCACCAGCGATTAGGCGGGTGCGAAACTCGGACAAAACAGAGCTATCAAAGCCAGGATGGTGCAGCGGAAGGGCAAGAGCATATTTCCAAGCGAGGTGTCCGCGCACGGCGTCGGCGGCTTGTTCATCGCTCAGCAAATAATGTGCTGAATCCTCCTTCGGAGGAAGAAGCGCTCAAGGTGTTTACCCCGGCTGAATTGAAGTAGACGTTTCGCGCATTGCGATAAGGGGTGAGAAGAGCAGCCAGAGAGCCGCTACGAAGAAGCCGCCCACGGCTACCAGCAAGGTGAAGCGGGCGCTGGTGGAGGTGGCAAGCACACCGGCTACGATAGCGCCGAGGGGGCCCGCGCCGCCTGTGAGGAACTGGGTGGTGGCGATCACGCGGCCCAGGAGGCGGGATGAGGTGGTCATCTGGCGCAGGCTGTTCTCGCCTATTTGATAGACCTCCCAGGCTATGTCGCCCAGGAACTGGGCCAGGAACATCATGACAATCACCAGCACGACAGGGCCTGCGGCGAGAGGCACAAGTAGCTCGAAGGTGGAAGTTGTAAAGGCGGCCAGCACGAGCAGGCGGCCCAACCCGAAACGCCGCGCGAGCCGCCCGGCGCTGGCCGCGCCGATCAGCGCACCCACACCTCCCGCCGAGATCATGAGGCCGATTATGCCGCTCGAAAGGTGAAGCTCGTTGATGGCGAAGAAGGTATAGAGGGTAGCGAAGAACCAGCCGAAGAAACTCTGTAGAAGCCCGGCCACCGCCAGCGTACGAAGGATGGGGGTGCGCCAGAGGGTGGAGAGACCTTCGCGGGTCTCACGCCAGACATTGTGGGTTTCGTGGCCTTCCTCGCGCATGGGCGGGACCTCAGGGGTGCGGATCAGAGCGAGCCAGAAGGCCGACCAGAGGAAGGAGACCACGTCGAAGAGCATGGTGAAGGGAGCGCTAATCACCTGCACCAACAGGCCGACGAAGGCAGGGCCGCCTACTTCGGAGAGCGACCCGGTGAGGCTGAGGCGGCTGTTAGCCTCCATGATCTGTTCGCGCGGGACGATGCTGGGGAGATAGGAGCGGTCGGCCACGTTGAACACCAGGGTGAGGATTGCATGGAGACCAGCGGCCAGGTAGAGTTGCCAGAGATGGAGGCCGTTGAAGAAGGCCGCAATGGGGATGGTGAGGAGGGTGGCAGCGCGAAGCAGGTCGGTGGCGATCAGGAGGGGGCGGCGCGGCAGGCGGTCGACCCACACGCCCACAAAGAGGCCAAGGAGGAGCACCGGCACAGCCTGAGACACCGAAAGGATGCTCATTTGGGCGGCGGTGGCCGACATGGTGAGCACGGTAGCGTAGGCAAAGGCCTCGCGCGTAATATTCGAGCCGAACGCCGATACAGCCTGGGCGGTCCAGAGCTTCTTAAAGTCGCTGTTGAGGCCGGTGCGCATCAGCCTATGGCTGGGCAGGTCGCGGCTCGGTGGTGTAGACCGCCTGCACCATTCCCTTGTTTATGAAGGCAAGGTCGCGCCGCCAGGTCAAGGCAGAATTGGTGTGGAGGTAGATGACAGCCTGGGTGAGCGGGAAGAAGGGGTCCTGGGCGTCGAGAAGGTTCTCGATGGTGCTGCCTTCGAGCAGATGGCAAAGGCCCGACACTACGAAGGTGGCGGTGAAGACGTAGCAGGGCCTGGGCGTTCGACTGACCTGGAACTGGCGCTGGCTGCCCAGGGGCGTGCCAGCGTTCGTAAGTCCACGCGTAGCTAGGGGCCCTGAGGGCAAGGAGCCTGGGGGGAGTGGGCCGGAAGGGAGGGGACCTGAGAGGTGGGGATCGGTTATGTTTTCGGGGGTTGCCATAGCCGCTACCACATGGATGTGGGGGCGTGCCACGAAGACGGGGTCGGTGATGGTCTTAGGGTTGGCAGTCTGGCTGAGAGGAGACAGCGATGCCTCCTCCACGATGAGGTTTTCGCGATCCCTGCGGTTCACGAGGTCCGATGTACGCTGGAAAGGGCCAAGCATAGTACCTCGGATGACGAGGGTGTTGGTATAGATTTCCACCTGATGCGCGTTCAGGCTAGCGGTGGAAAGAGTGTAGCGATCCGTGTCCATAGGCTTGTCAGTGATTGGAGACTGAAGATGCTAACAACCGACAATTGATAAGCGATAGGGTATAATAGGCAGTCGGATCATACCATAAGAAATCAAGCGAGGCTAGATAGAATAGTGGCACCTGAGAACAAGAATAGCATAGGCGAAGGGCGAACGCAACGGTCGGGATCGAGAAGGACCGGAGAGGCAATTGAACCGGGGCGGATCGCAATCAGATTACACAGTGATGAGAACCCGTATGGGTGTTCTTTGAACGTGCAGGATGTGCTGGCGAGCACCGACCAATACCATCTCCCGGCGGACCCGGTATGCACAGACCTGCGGGAGGCATTGAGCGAATATACGGGCTTCGCGCCCGACCGGATCGTGGCGGGGGCGGGAACGGGCGAGCTAACGGAGAGGCTGTTACACGGGTTCCTTGAGCCGGGCGACGCGCTGATTACTTGCCCACCGTCGCTACCGCAGCCGTCGCTGGGGGCGTCACGGGCGAGGGTGGCGGTAGTGCAGGTGCCGCGCACCGAGCGGTTCGATATTGACCCGGATGCCATTATCACGACCATGCGGCGGCAGACTAACATCAAGATGGTGGCACTATCGTCGCCAAACAACCCGACGGGGAGCGTGACCAACCACAGCGCGATCATCAGGCTGTTGCAGACAGGGGTATGGGTGCTGGTGGACGAGAGCTACTTCGAGTTCTGCGACCGCACTGTCGCGCCTTTTGTGACGGAGTTCGACAACCTGGTGGTGTTGAGGTCGTTCGGGCCGTGGGCGGGGCTGCACGGGCTGCCGGTGGGGTATGCGCTGGCGTCGAACCGGGTGGTGGCGCGATTGCAGAGGCTGGCGACACCGGGGGGATTGAACAGCGCGGCTCAATTGGCTGGGATCGCTTCGTTGCAGGATAGGGAGAATTTGCTGGGGAGAGTGCGTAGATTGAGGCTGGAGAGGGGAAGGTTGTTCAGGCAGTTGAGGAAGCTGAACCTGGTGCAGCCTTATTCGTCGGGTGCGAATTTTATGCTGTGCAGCGTGTTACGGGGGCAGGCTCTGATGATACAAAGGCATTTGCAGGAGGACGGCATCCTGGTGAAGTCGATTGCCGATAGGTGGCTGCCAAACCACCTGCGGATAGGGGTGGGCAGGCCGGACGACACAAGCGCGCTGATCGCGGCGCTGAAGAAGCTGGCGGGGCAGGAGAGGATATAGGGTGACGAGTAACGAGTAACGAGTGATTACTTCGTACTGCGTACTGCGTATTGCTTACTCCGTCACTCGTCACTCGTCACTCGTCACTCGTCACTCGTCACTCGTTATGAACTAACATGAGTATTGTGCTCGCTTATCTGGTGGCCGGGGTGATCGGGTATTTGGGTTACCGGGCGAGGGCGCTTACTTGGGATGGGGCGGTGGCGGCTTGCCTGGTTGGTGGGACGATCTTCGGGTTCGGGGGCTTGGGGTGGGCGCTGCTGCTGGTGGTGTTCTTTGTGTCTTCTAGCGCGCTGTCGTTTGTGGGTGGGAAGGATTCGCGGAAGAGGCAGGCGGCGGCCATGTTCGAGAAAGGCGGGCGGCGGGATGCGTGGCAGGTGGCTGCGAACGGCGGGGTGGCGGCTTTAGCGGCTTTGGGGGCGGGGATTGCTCGTGAGGCGCTTGCGAGTAGCGACCAGCAGATAGACATAGTCATTTCATGTTATTACTTGTTCGTAGGGGCATTGGCGGCGGCCACTGCCGATACCTGGGCCACTGAGGTAGGTGTGTTGAGCCAAACGGACCCCAGGCTGGTGACAACCGGGAAGAAAGTGCCGACAGGCACGTCAGGTGGGGTGACGGTTCTTGGGAGCGGGGCTGCGCTGGTGGGAGCCGGGCTGATCGGGCTGGCGGCAATAGTCATAGTGACCGTGGGACCTGATCCTTTCTCAATACCGGGCCATTTGATCGGCATCCGGTATTGGATATTGTTGCCGGTGGCGCTCGTGGGTGGATTGGGTGGGATGCTAGTCGATAGCTTGCTTGGTGCTACAGTGCAGGCTCAGTATATATGCCCGGCATGCAATAAGCCGACGGAGAGCAGAGTGCACAGGTGTGGAACGAAGACTACGCCGGTACGCGGCTTGCGTTGGGTCAATAATGATGTGGTGAATCTGGCAGGTACTGCGATAGGGGCAGTAGCGGGTGTATTGGTAGTGGGCATCATGCCGATGGTAGAGGGTCCGATTATGGACTTCATAAGCAGGTAATTGTGTATAATTGAGTGCAATCTGTAGTCAGTTTGAGCAGGAGAAGCATATGGACGATATGACGAGCAACAATATGGAGGGCGCTTCGGGGCGCTCAGAAGCAGAGATGGCCTGGGACGCGGAGTTCGCGAATATGGAGGAACCTTCGGGGGGAGGGCTTACGGGCACACTGGATGGCGTGGCTAAATTGCTGATTAAGCTGCCTGCCGCGCTGGTGCAGCTCCCCATGGCGATCCTGCCGGAGGATACTCAGAAGCACGCACGGGCGGCACTTTTGGAAAGCTTCCTGGCGGTAAGGTCGCTTTTGAGCGCGGTGGGAGATGGGATCGAAGGGGCATTGAGCGATTCCGGGCAGAAGAAGGCGACATACAAAGGCCCGCAGGGGACCTGGGGTGCGGGGCGATACAGCGGCTCAAGCAGGCCGCCGGGCAAGGTGCAGAGGATCGAGGTACAGGACGAGGTGAGCGAGGCCGGGGGCGGAGATGGATCGGGCACGCGCATCACGATCGATGACCTGGCCGACTCCAATGAGGAAGGGCGGGGGTTGCGGGCGGATATTGATTATTGAGGACGAGTGACGAGTGACGAGTGGTGAGTGGCGAGTTATTTTGGTTTTGAAGCAATCTTGCTGATTATATGAATGGGGGCCGTTGGTGGCCCTCATTTTTGTTGGGCGGGGACCCGGTTAGCGGGCGTTGGGGGGTGGGATCGGGAAGATCTTACCGGGGTTGAGGAGGTTGTGGGGGTCGAGCGCCCATTTTATGCGCTGCTGCATTTCTATGGTGGTGGCGTCGAGGCTTTCGGGCAGGAAATCGCGTTTGAGGGTGCCTATGCCGTGCTCGCCTGAGAGGGTGCCGCCCAGTTCGACGGCGGCTTCGAGGATCTCGCGGGCGGCGGATTGGACGCGGGCCATCTCTTCGGGGTCGCGCAGGTCGCAGAGGATGTTGGGGTGGAGATTGCCGTCGCCGATGTGGCCGAAAAGTGGGATGGCCAGGCGGTGGCGCAGGGCGATATCTTCGACGTGGCGCACCATAGCGGGGATCTGGGCGCGTGGGACGGAGATGTCTTCGCCGAATTTGTTGGGCTTGAGGCGGGAGACGGCGGGAGAGACGGCGCGTCGGGCTGCCCAGAGGGCGTCACTCTCGGATTGGGTGGCGGCCTGCCGCACGTCTAGCGCCCCGCTTTGCTTGCAGAGAATGGCTATACGGGCGAGTTCGTCATCTACCACACGGCGGTCGGAGCCATCCTGGTCTATGAGGAGGATGGTTTCGGCATCGAGTGGGAGGCCGAAGTCTTTGTAGGCCATGACGGAGCGGATGGAGGCGTTATCCATCATTTCGAGGGCGAGTGGGAGGATACCCGCGAGGAGGATGCGATTGACGGTGTCGGCGGCATCATCGAGACGTGAGAAGATTGCCATGACGGTGCCCCGGTGGGGCGGTTTGGGGATTAGGCGGAGAGTGATTTCGGTGATGATGCCGAGGGTGCCCTCGGAGCCTGTGAATAGCTGGGTGAGGTTGTAGCCGGTCTGGACTTTGATCATTTTGCCGCCGGTGCGGATGATACGGCCACCGGCGAGCACCACTTGAAGGGCGAGGACGTAGTCGCGAGTGGTGCCGTATTTGAGGCAGCGTGGGCCTCCGGCAGAGGTGGCTACGTTGCCGCCGATGGTGCACTGGCGCAGGGATTGGGGGTCGGGCGGGTAGAAGAGGCCGTGCTTCTCGACTTCGGCCTGGAGATTGGCGGTGACTACACCGGGCTGGACGGTGATGGTCATGTTGGCGGTATCGATTTCGAGAACGCGATTCATGCGGGTCAAGTTGATGACTAGACCGCCCTGGGTGGCAAGAGCGCCCCCGGCCATGCCCGTGCCACCACCACGCGGGACGATGGGGACGCCGAGGTTGGCGGCGATTTTGACGGCGGTGGAGATCTCTTCGGCGGTGAGAGGGGAAAGGACGGCGTCTGGCTTACCCAGGGACCAGGTGGCATCGTAGGAGTAAACGGCGAGGTCCTCTGGGGTGGTCTGGACCTGGTCGGGAGGGAACGCGGCGCGTAGCTGGGCCGCCAGGGTGGTAATGGTCTGCTGTGAGATCATGAGGATATTGTACTTTAATTGGAACCATAAAGGCACGAAGAGCGCTAGGAGATCACAAAGCTCTTTAGCCTTGTGCCCGTCCCTATTGATATTCGGTTGGGGAGAGCGGGCACACAGGCGGCCTGGGAGCAAATGGCATTTGGCAAAGCTTGCTAGATTGGGTCTTGAAGATATTTCCGACGCAAACGATTAGCTCGTAATCGAATCGTGCTCGAATTGAAGAAGCATCCTTACCAGGACAGGGCAGCTTCTTCATCGAGGCTATCGAAACTGGAGCCCTCGGGTTTGGCAGTCGGGATAGAAGGTGTTGGCTACAATCTTGGAGGTCTGCCCCCTCGTCGCGTTGTTGCCTGGGCGGAAGTAGGGCAAGCTGTCCGGGCCGCAAGGCTCTCCCACTCCTCCACATAGGTAACCCGACATCACCCCTCGAGATCCTAGCCGCTGGATGAAGTCGTAGAATGGGGAGGCCGGCTCCACATCCTCGAACAACCGGTCTCCAGGCGGATCGGAGAGGCCCGCGGCATTGGACACTATCTTTGATATCTGACCTCGTGAGGCGTTGCCGTTAGGCCGGAAGTAAGGCAGACTGGCGGGGCCGCAAGGCTCTCCCACGCCGCCACAGGTATAACCGCTCACATAATCCCGGTCTGATAGTCTCCAGATGTAGTCGTAGAACGTCGAGCCGGGGGCTACGTCCTGGTACTGCTGCTCGCCCGTAGTTTCGGTGAAGTGCGCCGCATTGGCCACTATCTTAGCAAGCTGCCCTCTTGTGACATTATTGTTGGGTTTGAAGCACAGGCCGCCCGTCTCGCAGCCAGAGGTATACCCGTTGATGATGCCCCGACAAGCCATGCACCTGACGAAGCTGTAGAAGGTGCTATCCGAAGGCACGTCCGTGAACTGGATCGCACAGGCTGAAGGGGTTGCGGTAGCTGTGGGAGCGGGAGTGGGAATGGTTGGGCATGGGTCGTACCGTTCTATCAACGTGCGGCCAATCTCATAGTATCCGCCCGCCCACACACTATTGCCTGATGATACAGCCACTCCATAGAGGGTGGTGTCAAGTGCGCCCAGATCTGGACTCGGCACTATGCTCCAGGCGCTCCCATCCCAGTGCTCTATCAGCGTGCGTGGGTGAAAGGTGTAGAAGTTGGTGTCGCTGTCATAGTAGCCTACAGCCCACACATCGTTGGCTGATACCGCGGCAACGCCGGTCAAGGAGGGCTCTAGCTCGTACAGATCCTCATGGGGAGTGTATACAACGTTCCATGTGCTCCCATTCCAGCGCTCGACAAAAGTCATCCATTGCTGGTTTTCGGCGGGCATAGGGCTCACCTCAACTAAACGACGCCCCACCGCCCACGCATCGGTGCTCGACAACGCATCTACTGCATTGAAGGAACTGGCGAGGGTGACATCGTCTGGAGGATCAGGGCTTGGAACCACACTCCATACGCCCCCACTCCAGTGTACCGTGAGTGTGTGTGATCCATTGCCGGTGTAGCCTACAGCCCATACATCATTGCTTGATATCGCCGTTACGCCGGTAAGGTAGTTGCTGTGATCGCCCACATTTGGGCTGGATGCAACACTCCACGCACTCCCATCCCAGTGCTCGATCAACGTCAGGTCGCGACCAACAGTGCTGTTATGATATCGCCCCACCGCCCATGCATCGTTTGCCGAGACCGCCGCTACCCCAGTAAGCGCGGTGTAGCCGGTGCCCGTATCGGGGCCTGGCACCACGCTCCACATGCTCCCATCCCAATGCATCGTCAGCGTCTTGTATTCGCTCTCTGAAGTGGAATAACGGTAACGCCCTACGGCCCATAGATCATCATTGGAGACCCCCGATACCGCCTGGAGATAGTTGTCGTATGTGCTCGCGTTGGGACTGGGCACCACACTCCAAGCGCTCCCGTCCCAGTGCTCTATCAATGTTCGGTACGCGCCGACATCGGAATCGTCATGATATCCGACAGCCCACACATCGTTGGCCGAAACCGCAGTTATTCCCTCGAATGTACCACAATTGCAACCGAAATTGTCGCTTGGCACCACACTCCATGCACTCCCGTCCCAATGCTCTATCAGCGTCTGATCTCGGTTGGCGCTGCTGTTATGGTACATTCCTGCGGCCCATATATCGCTGCCCGATACGACAGCCACTCCGCCCAGGTAGCTGCCTGGACCCATATCCGGGCTGGGCATCACGCTCCATGAGAGCCCGTCCCAATGCTCTATCAGCGTCTGGGTCTGAGAATTGTTGTTGGAGTATGCGCCTACAGCCCACACATCGCTTGCGGATACCGCTCCTACTCCCCTGAGGTAGCCGTATGCGCCCACAGTAGGGCTTGATACTACACTCCACGCGCTCCCGTCCCAGTGTATGGCCAGCGGCTGGTGCGTTGCAAGAGTCATTTCACCTACAGCCCACACGTCGTTGCTGGATACCGCAGATACCGAACTCAACGAGTTCCAGCCTTCTATGATAGGAGTCGGCACTATGCTCCATGCACTCCCATCCCAGTGCATCACCAGCATATTCTCACCGGTGCCAACATAACCCACTGCCCAGATGTCGTTGCTTGATATTGCAGCCACATCACCCAGGCCGCTGAACGTGCCTACGCTGGGGCTTGGCACCACGCTCCACTCGCTCCCGTCCCAGTGCATGGTTAGCGGGCGCGTCGAGCTATCCCTGTACTGGCCTACAGCCCACACATCATTAGCCGATACTACTGCTATTCCACCCAGGTAGCTCTCACTCCCCATAGTTGGATTTGGCACCGCACTCCACTCGCTCCCGTCCCAGTGCATGGTTAGGGCACGATAAATCGACGGCTCGGTGACGGATAAGCCAACAGCCCACACGTCGTTAGCCGATACTCCAGCAACATCAGAAAGGTGATCGATGTCGCCGATAGGTTCGTATGAAACAGCGCTCCAGGTGCTCCCATCCCAATACTCCAGTAAGCCCCAATCTCGACCCCAGGCCCACAGATCCTCAGCAGACACTGCTGCTATCCCACTCAGTTGTCCTTCCGGCGGGCCCACGGTCGGGGTTGGCACGAGGGTCCAGTCGGGTCCGCACTCCGGCGTATACGGCAGATCAAGTACAGGTTGCGCTTTCTCCGCCTGAGCCGAAGCCGAAGTCAGGTTCGCAGCGGACGTTGCAGCTGAGCTATTGGCGTTTATGAGCACCAAGCCGATTGCGGTAACAAGGATCGCGATAATCGCGGCGGTGATTTGCAGGGCTTTCGTCTTCACGGTTTGATCCTTCCCTCAGTTCGCTCTCGTCGTCTGACCAAAGACTTTGAGAGACTGCCACAGACGAGCGAAGCCTTCATTTATGTGGCGATGATACGCCTTATGGTTAGGAGATTGGCTCATCATGGATGGTTTTCAGACCCTTTCTCATACATTCATACGTCGCACGTCCTCGACGCAGTACAACGTCACATGGCCCTATTGCTTTTGCGAGAGCCATGTGTGGTGAGAGGTGTTATGTTATGAGCACTTCTACTGTAGCGCACCAGGGTGTAAAGCTGGGTAAATACAGGTGAATGCCGGGCAAGAAATGCCAGCTAAATTGCAGGCACGCCCGGGTTGGCGGCGATCGTGACGGCTGTGGGGATTTCTATTTGGGCCGCCAGGGTGCTATTGGCCTGCTGTGATATCATGCGGATATTGTGCTGCGCCCAGACGATTCTATTGGTTACCACAGAGACACAGAGACACAGAGGTTATTTTTGGGTTTTGGAACACGAAGAAGTGGAGGAGGCGAAGACAGCTTATTTGAATGATATGTTTGAGAGGCGGGTGTAAGTACTTGATCATGCTTCGACTTCGGTGGCGGGCGGCAGGTTCAAGAGGCCTTCCATCGCATGGAACTCGTACATCTGCATGAGAGCGCGCATCTTGGGGTCCATGTGCTGGTAGAGCGCTTCGGTGAGGCCCTTGCGGATCTCGGGAGGAAAGAGCTTGGCGAACTTGTTGCTCTCGATGGCGATGAAGAGCTTGTAGTAGTCGAGCAGGGCGGTGGGGTCGATGTTGAGGTCCTGGTCGGTGAGGCGGATCTTGCCGATGTGCATACGGACCTTGAGGCGATTTTCGCGGGCGAAGCGATTTAGCTCGTACTCGAACTCCATTGCCTTGCGAGAATAACCGTACATGACAAGCTTGATGTAGATAGCTTCGACTGTGTATTTGAATAGCTCCATGACGGTCTGCTTGTCGGGCGGGACGGGCTGAACCAGGCTGAGCTTGGTGAGGCCGTGGAGGAGCTTGGCGGTGTCGAACTGGGTGCGCTGGCGCTTGCGGGCGATGCTCGATACGTCGCTGACACCGTCGACCATCGCCAGGACTTCGCGGGCTTCGTCGGAGAGAGGGCCGGTGACGGGGCGTGGGAGGCGGCGGAAAGCCATGAGGACGGAAGGGATGATAGGCGAGATGCGTATCCACTCGTCAACGCGGCGTGTGCCTTCGATAATGAGCTTTTCGGCGCTGACCGAGACGGGGATTCCATCGGCTTTGACCAGGAGGTCGCCCTGAAAGGTGAAGCGGCAGTTTCGCCAGAGGAAGAGGGTGTAGATGGTAGTTTCGAGAGTTTGCTCTTCGCACCACTGAAGCTCTTCCTGGGTGGCGAGTTTGTATTTGAGAAGGATGGCGGCCTGATCGGGGGTCTGATTGCCGCCGGAGGCGACAGTATAGTCGGGCAGAGTGAAGGAGTCGACGTTGTCTAAATTGCCCATATAGGGGTCGGTGCGGGTGGAAACGGACATATCGGCGAGGACGCCGCTGTTGAGGACGCGCCTGGACTTGGCAGCGCTCTCGCGAGAGGCACTGGAGCTATTACCGTTGGAATGGCTGGAGCCGTTGCTGCTCTCGTGCCCATTGCCGTTGGAGGAGGAGGCAACGACAGCGTGAGGGGCTGTGCTATGGCCGTTGAGAGAGGGGGCACCTGGCTCGGAGTTGGGTTCCAGGTGTTCGGGGTCCTGCACGCCGAGGGTCTTTTTCCAGTTGGGACCGAGGGTTTGGACCAGTTTCTTGGGCGTGATCTGGCCGGACTGGAGAAGCATTTCGACAGGCGTGGGGAGGCGAGTGGCCGCCGCTATGTAAGTTATGCGGCCCTGTTCGTAGCAGATGGTGCGGGTGTTCCAACCCTGGATGAGGGTGAGGGTCCCGGTTTTCTGCGTGAACGATAGAGTTTGAAGAAGGTCGGAAAGGCTGAAGCAGCCAATACGTCCTTGTAGGTCAAAATCGTCTTTTTCTGTGTTATCCATCGTGCTGCCTAACGCTATGAGCAGAGGCGTGGTATATCCACCCCACAGGCACAGCTGGAGCATGGAGTTTTCCGAATAGCCTGCGGGTATGGTCTCCCTGCGTATATCTTAGCAAGGTAAGGACGGATGGGGAACGGGAAAATGGTACTACACGTATGCAGACATAGGGGGCAGGACCGGGGAGTGGCGAGTTGTTGGTAGTCGGTAGTCGGTTGCCGGCAGTCGGAGGACCATAGTGGTTCCTGGTTCTGGCAACTGACTGCCGACTACCGACTACCGACTACCGCCTCCGTTGCGTTTGGGGTGCGAATTTCGGTATAGTAAAAATTATGGGAAAGCACGAATTATTAGCACATCGTATCAAGGAATTGCGGCAGGGACTTAGTTGGACTCAGCAAGACCTTTCAATCGAGAGTGGGCTGAGCAGGTCTTATATATCCAGGTTGGAGATGGGAGACATCGCTCTGCCATCGAATGAGCGGTTGAGGGCGCTGTCAAATGCTCTACATACTTCGCTGGACGACCTGCTGCAAGCCGCAGGATTCCTGGATGCGCCATCTCCCGAGAACGGGCTGCCCGACCTGAGAACTTATCTTCGGCAACGCTACAGTATTGTTGAGCCGGGTGTGCTCCAGGCGTTTGAGACGCTTGTGAGAGAATTGCAGAAGTAGAGCCGAACTGCGTACTGCATATTCTGTATTTCATAATGCATGCTGCATACTGCGTGTTGCGTATGGCATACTGCGTGCTCCGTAGAGGTGGTAGTACCATGGTACCCAGGCACGGTTTGGGGCGTTGGTACTATTGAGCTATTCACGCGTGAACGAGGGGAATGTACAATTAGGTGGAAAGATATAGAGAAGTCGCTGTCATGCTCCTCCTGGTTCAGAGGTCTCGAAAGAGACCTCTTTTCTTTTAATGGCATTCTCCATGCGGGATCTATTGTTTGTAACTGTCAGTATTGCACACAAAGACCCCTCTCCAAATTGGTAGGGGCTTTCCAAAACAGCCAAACCGCCATTTTGGCTGTTTTGGAACCAGATTGCACGCCTGCGAACCTGAATCTAAAGTTCGGGATGCCTCATGTTTTAGGGCAAAAGCTTTCTTGTGTGAACATAGAGTACAGGTTCCGGTGCTTCCTATTTGACTATACTACTTCCGGCTCGGCGTAGGGTTCGTAGTGGCGGGCCTTCTTGGGCAGGAGGAAGGCCAGGAAGAAGGTCAGCACGAAGAGGCCCGCCTCGTACCAGAGGGTCTGCTGCATGGAGGCCGAGAAGGTTAGTTGGGTTGCTTCGGTGGCGGCGGGTGTTAGCACGACCTGAATCTGCTGGGCTACCTGGGGAGGTATTGCCTGAGATGACTGATCGGACTCGAAAGCCTGGCAGCTTGCGGGCACCACGAAGGGGTCCTTCTGGACCATGCGGTCGTGGAAGCAGAGGTTGAAGCCGTGCACTATCTGGTCCTGAACGGTGGAGGGCACACCCGCCGACTGGAGGCCGCTCCTGATCTGAGGGGCTACCGCGTCGGCGCTGGGAGTGGCCTGGGTGCCCAGGATGCCCGAAGAAGATCACGCCTATGACGGCCACGCCGATGGCTCCACCTAGCTGATTGATAGTGCTGACCACTCCGGACGCCGAGCCTGCGTTTTCGAGGGGCACGCCTGCGAGAACGATATCGGCGATGGGGGCGATAACCAGGCCCATGCCTGTGCCACCTATGAGCATGGAGGGAATTAGATGCCAGGAGGTTATGTCGGTGCCTGCAAGCTGGATGGTGAAGATCATGAGGACCATACCGGCGGCCATCAGGAGCACCCCCGCAATGATCACCTTGCGGCCGATTTTGGGAGCAAGAGCGATGGAAGCGCCTGAAAAGACGATCGCGCCGATAGAGGCGGGGAGTCCGGTGAGGGCGGCGTGGATGGCGGACCAGCCGAGGCCGATCTGCACATAGAGTGTGTAGACCATGAAGAAGGAGGACATCCCCGCGAAGAAGATGATGGCAGTGAGGAGGCCCACCACGAAGGAACGCTCACGGAAGAGGCTGAGGGCGACCAGGGGAGAGCCGTCGAGGCGGGTCTTGTGGCGCTCATAGAATACGAAGAGGGCGAGCACGGGGATGGAGGCAGCCATCGAGATGAAGATCCAGGCGGGCCAGTCGAGGTCTCGGCCTTGAACGAGCGGGTCGACCAGCAGAAGGAGGCCGCCGGTGACCAGAAGCATTCCAACGAGGTCGAGCTTGATAGCCTGGGGCGAGCGAGATTCGCGCACCACCGCGCCGGAGATGATGAGAGCAAGAATACCTACGGGGATGTTGATCAAGAAGATGGGACGCCAGTCGAGGCCGAAGAGATTGCCTTCGATCAGGAAGCCGCCCAGAAGGGGACCTGCCACGGCAGCGAGACCCGCCACCGCGCCGTACATCCCGAAGGCTTTTGCACGCTCACGCCGGGGGAACGTTACCTGTATAATTGACAGCACCTGGGGCGTCATGATGGCGGCCATCGCGCCCTGGACCACGCGGGCGGCAACCAGGACTTCGGGGTTGGCGGAAAGGCCGCACATCAGGGAAGCGAGGGTGAAGCCCGTTACGCCGATCATAAAGACCCGCTTCCTGCCGAAGATATCTCCGAGGCGACCGCCCGTGATGAGGGTTAGGGCGAAAGCGAGCGAGTAGCCCGCGATGATCCACTGGATGGTGGAGTAGGGGGCGGCAAGGTCGCGCTGGATGGAGGGGATGGCTATGTTGACGATGCTCACATCGAGGAGGTCCATAAAGCCCGCGAAGAGAAGGACGATCAAGGCGAGCCAGCGGCGGGTGTCGGCTTGCTCAACAATGGGAGTTGCCAGGGGTTGTGCCGCCTGGGTTGCGGCGTTTTGCCAGGAGGTCGGGTTAGACTGAATCTCAGTACTCATTGCTTTTGTCCTTTTTCGGTGGTATGATTGGCCTGAAAGGGTTATCTTAGTTTCAGTGTATATCAGCAAGTAAAATGCTTAGTAACTAAGATAATCGCATTATAAGAGGTGTATTGCGAAATGTCAAGAGGGAATTCCAAACGCGCGGAGATAATTGAGGGGCTCACAACAGAGTTCAGGAAGAGCAGCGCGGGGTCTGTGCTGCTCAGCCAGTCGGTGGCGGATGCTGTGGGCGTTAATTCGACCGACCTGGAATGCCTGGACATCCTGCAAATGTCGGGGCCGATGACGGCGGGGAGCCTGGCCGAAATAACGGGGCTGACCACAGGGGCGATCACGGGGGTGATCGACCGGCTGGAGAAGAAGGGGCTGGCTGAACGGGCCAAAGACCTTGAGGATCGAAGGCGAGTGATCGTGCAGACGGTAGCGGAAGGTGTAAAGAAACTTGAGCCGTATTACGAATGGGTGCAGGAGGCAGTTGACGCCATATACGAGAAGTACAATGACGAAGAACTGGCGCTGGTGCTCGAGTTCATGAAGCGGATGAACGACGCTGCACAAGCGGGGATAGCCAGGTTACGGGAAGGACCCGGCCAGGTACCGGGGGTAGCGGCGGGCAGGCAGGAGGGCAAGCACTTTTCAGCATCTCTGGGGAACGTGAGGAGGGGGAGCCTGGTGTTTGAGAACGGCACGACCAGGCTGACGATCAGGGCAGGGGATGATAGGGAGGAGCTCTATCACGCGCACTTTGAGCACCCCATACCGGAGGTGAAGGTGCAGGGTGGGAATGTGAGCATGAAATATACGGGCATCCCGTTTTTGACATTCAGGGAAAAGCCCGCCGAAGTGATACTCAACCGGCGGATCCCGTGGAAGGTTGAGATCAAGGTGGGGGCGTCGAGGCTGAACGCGGATTTGAGGGGATTGGATTTGACGAGCTTCGAGATACACTGGGGGGTGAGCGGGGCGACAATAGCACTGCCGAGGCCTGAGGGGACCGTGCCCGTGAAGATTTCGGGTGGGGCGAGCAATGTTACGATTTCAAGGCCGCGAGGTGTGCCCGTGAGGGTGTACGTGCACCCAGGAGGGAAGAACCTGCGGCTGGATGGGGAACGATTCAGCGAGACGGAGTCGAAGCGCTGGGAGAGCGCTGGATACGGGAGAGCAAAAGACCGGTATGAGATAGAGGTGGCGTTCGGGGCCAAAGATCTGGTGGTGGAGGAGCAGTAGAGCCGATGGGCCGGTTGAATATCGTCAATTTCGGGTACCGCTCGACCAACTACTACGTGCTGGCGGACACCGCGCCGAGGTTGCTGGTGGATGCAGGATGGCCCGGCACGCTTGGCATGATGCGGCAGTCGTGCAGCAGGAAGGGGATCAGGCTAGAGGATATAGAGTGCCAGATGGTGACACACTTTCACCCCGATCACGCGGGGCTTGCGGAGGATTTGAAGCGGTTGGGGGTGAGGCTGATCGTGGTCAATACACAGCTTGGGGGTATTCCGTTGCTTAGCACATATGTGAAGCCAGGAGATAAGTACACACCGATCGAGGTTGTGGGCAGCACGATATTAAAGGTGGAGGAGACCCGTACATTTCTGGCGGGGATCGGGATCGAGGGGGAGATCATCAGCACGCCGGGACATTCGGACGATAGCGTTACGCTGGTGCTGGACGAGGGGCTGGCTTTTACGGGGGATTTGACTACGCCGACGGCTGTGCCTGATGACCCCTCGGATCTTACGTACCAGAGTTGGGCGAAGATCCGGGCTAAGGGGGTGCATACTGTGTTTCCTGGGCACGGCCCTGCCTGGCATATCTGAGCCTGGCGGCTGACGAACGCGGAGGTGTAGCTAGGCGGTAACCCTGCTTCTACTGCGCGAGCGTCTGCGCCGCCGGGACGAGAAGCTAGCAGGGGCAGCAGTTTGCGATGGCTGGGCTGACCTACTCTGTGCGGGCTTGGGCGTGGCGAGGCGGGTGGGAAGCAGGAGTTGGGGTGCGGGCGCGGGAGCAGGTTGAGCACCGGCGGGTTGTGGGCGGCTGGTGCGCGGACGGCGGGGTTCGCGGGCGAACTCGGTGTTGCGCTGGGGCGCGGGTTGGCTGTAGTCGAAGCCCTTGAGGATGCGGCGCTCGATCTTGTCACCGAGGACGCGTTCGATTGAGCGGACGATATCGTTATCTTGTTCGGTGACGAGGGTGAAGGCATCGCCCGTTTTGGCGGCACGGCCTGTGCGACCTATACGGTGCGTGTAGGCATCGGTGGTGCTGGGGATGTCGTAGTTGATGACGTGGGAAATGCGGGTCACGTCGATGCCTCGGGCGGCGATGTCGGTAGCGACTAGGATCTGGTATTTACCGTCGCGGAAACCATCGAGGGCAGCCTGGCGGCGGGTCTGCGAGAGATTGCCCTGGAGGGATGTGACAATAAAGCCCACTTTGCTCAGCTGCTCCGCCAGGCGCTTGGCGCGGTGCTTGGTGCGGGTGAAGACGAGGACAGACTCGGTGTCGGTGTGGTCGAGCAATTGCATGAGGAGAGCGGTCTTGAGATGGGAGGAGATGGGGTAGAGAGCATGAGAGACCGTACCGACCGGCTCGATGTGGCCCACCTGCACAGTTACGGGATCGCGAAGGACCTCGCGAGCCAGGGTGCGAATGTCAGGCGGCATGGTGGCCGAGAAAAGTAACGTCTGGCGGTTGGCGGGGAGGTGGCTCAGGAGCCGGCGGATGTCGGGGAGGAAGCCCATGTCGAACATGTTGTCGGCTTCATCGAGCACCAGCACCTCAAGGTCGGACAGATTGATAGCGCTCTGTGAGATGTGGTCGAGCAGGCGACCGGGGCAGGCCACCACGATCTCGACGCCCCGGCGAAAGGCTGCCAGTTGCGGGCGCGGGCTGACGCCACCGTAGATAGTAACGGTTCGCAGGCCGGTGTGCCTGCCGAGGTCATTGATGGCGTCGCCTATCTGCTCGGCCAACTCGCGGGTGGGAGCGAGGATGAGGGCACGCACGCGACCGCGAGGGCCGGTGAGTAGACGCTGGAGGATGGGGAGGACGAAGGCAGCGGTCTTGCCGGTGCCTGTGTTGGCTAGGCCCATAACGTCGCGGCCCTGCATGACGGGCGGGATGGCCTGCTGCTGAATGGGGGTTGGCACCTCGTAGCCGAGCGCCTGCACGCCTGACATGATGTGTAGATCTAGATTGAATGATTTGAAAGACACTGTTATGTAAAGTCCTTTGGGTAAAGTGCTGCCCAACCTGTATTGTGGGTGGAAAGCAACAAAAAAGAGCCTCGGCTTGCCGGGCTCAAACATAGGCTATATTGCACTGGGCTTGGTATTTGTACCTTTGCAGTAAAGGTATTCTAGTTATTTATACCATTAAACTGCTGTCGAAGCAACTACCGAGTGGTACGCCCGGAGGGACTCGAACCCCCGCACCTGGCTCCGGAGGCCAGCGCTCTATCCGACTGAGCTACGGGCGCGTACTTGATGTACCTTCTATTATAGCGCGGGCGGGGGTGAGGCGCAAGGGAGGACGAAGGGCGAGCTAGAGCATCGGTCAAGTAATCAGGCAGCCGCAGCCAAGAACTGCGGGGAACGAGCCAATACATGCAGATTGTTCACCACAGCACAGCGCCGCAGATCAAACAGGTTCTTGCGTACGCCAATGTAGCGGGCGTCCTCGCCCTGCCAGTGCCCGACGTGCGCCAAGCTGTGCTCTACCCCCACCCGTTCCCGCAGCTTGGCTCGTCCGCTGGCTGTCTGCTGCCGCTCCCGCAACTCCGCCAGCAACGCCTCATCCGGGTGGATACTCACGCTGCGCCCTGCTTTACTACTCGTGCAGCGCTCCCGCAATCCACAGGCGTCGCACTGCTCGACCGGAAAATGCACCAGAGCTCCCAGCTCGAAGTTCAACTCGATGCCGTTGGGGCAACGGATCGTCTGCTTCTCCCAATCGAGGGTGAACGCCGTCTTGTCGAAGTAAACCCCGTTGCGCACCGGCCAAGTCTTACAATAGACTTGCTGGCCACCCTGGCGCTGGCGCACCCAACTGCTACTCAGGTAGGCACGATCGATGTGCAACTCGCGCCAACTGATGCCCAGGTGCAACAGGTCCGCGGCCATGCTCTCAGTCACGCTAGCCTCCGGCGCATTGGCTGGCGTGATGCCGACTGCCACCAGCAACTCACTATCCAAGTCACGCAGCACATGGCGCTTGTAACCATCGATCAAGCGGCTCTTGCTCTTGCGACCATGACGCATCTGGGCGTCCTCGATGCTGATGCGTCGCTCTGGCGCGACCCCTTGCCGCAAGATCGCCCCACCCGCAGCATCCGTGGTCACGTCTTGCTCTTGTACTTGCGCGGCAGCAGCCAGGCTAGCCTTGACCTGGGGCTGCTCAACCGCATCTTGTTCGCGCAGATAAGCTTCACCGGCAGCAAGTGCCGCCAGCACCAACTGCAAGGCTTGTTGTTGCTGCGCCGGGTCGTCCCAATCCAGATCGAGTGCCGCCTTGAGGCTGGAGCCCGAGACCAACTCCGCCCCAGCCGCACTTGCCACCTCCGCCAGCTCCCGCCCCTGCTGCGCGGCCAACACGCCCAAAGCCTTACGCAGGGCGTGACCCAACAGATTGAAGGTATCTTCCACCCGTGCGGCACCCCACAGGGGACTGCTGTCAAGGGCCACCCGCAACTGGCGCGAACCGAAGTCGCCACTTTGTTCAGCCAACTCAACGGTACGCTCAATCAAGCGACGGTCGAGGTTGTGTTTGATGAGAGCGGCACGAAAGGCGACCAGGGTACCCTTGCTGAAGGGGGCGGTGTCGCTGTCGAGACAATCGAGAACCAGTTGCCAGCGGCGGTCCATCAGGCTAGCCTCGATGACCTCGTCGTCGGAAACCCCGCTGTAGGCTTGCAGCAGCGTAGCCAAGGCGAGTTGAGCGGGCGGAATAGGAGGTTGACCACGAGAGCTATCCTCATAGAGGGTAGCCAGCTCAGCTTGGAAATCGATGGAAAAGAGGCGGTGGCGGTGCAGGCGCAAGAAGACAAAGAGCTTGGCGCGACGAATACGCTTGACGACCTGTTGTTCAAGGGTAGAGAGTTCAATAGGAGGCTCCCAGACAGCGGGGCGCATGGCATTATTCCTTTCTGTTGGCCTATAGTTGGTTTGCCAACTCTAGCAAACCATGCCCTGTCCGCCTTGTCAAGCCTTCGCCCGATTACTTGACCGATGTTCTAGGGCACGATGCATGCTAAAAGAAGTGGGTGAAAGGAAAAGAACAACGAGCGTTCCTCTGCTAAGATAGGCTTCGACCAAGAAACCCAAAGCAGAAAGGAACGCCCAATGCAGTATACAGCTTCCAATGTAGGTAAGACGGGTGAGTGCACCTGCACCTGCACGTTTTGCAATTGCACACACAAGCAGTTCGAGATCGGGTTTAGCGACTTGTTCCAGGCCTGCTCCACCATTGCTGACCCACGCCGTGCTCAAGGTCGGGTCTACTGGCTGCCCAGTTTGCTCTGCATGGCTGTGGCGGCTATCCTTTGCAACTGCCTATCGGTGTTGGCTATCGCTGAATGGGCGCCAAACCTCTCACCCGATCTGCGTGAGGCGCTCAGCTTACCCAAAGATCGCAGTCCTGACCATTCCACCTTGGATCGCCTCTTTCGACGCCTCGATCCAAACCAATTGAGCAGTGCACTCACCGATTACTTCGAGCATGAGCAACAAGAGCAACAACAGAATGCGCACAGAGGGGTCTACATCGCATAGCCTCAGCTTTACGAGCCAACAGTCAGCGCCCACATCAAGCTCTCGTGCTCATGGGCCTCCTCAATTCCTCTGACGCATAAGCCCTAAGGGGCGATGGTAGTCGGTAGTCGGTAGTCGGTAGTCGGTCTTATCACTCTTCGCCTTTCGTCCTTCGCCATTCGCCCTATCGTGGCACGTGGCCTGCGGCCATTGTGGGGGCGGTGGAAGTTGAGGGAGTTTTCTCGCGGGCGGCTTCCTGAAGCCAGACATAGACTACCTGGGGAAGATAGGTGGCGGCGAGGAAGATGTAGAGCCAGAGAATCAGGGGGATGCCGGGGGGTGTAAAGGCGGCGATGAGGGTGAGCACCACAGATGCGCCTACGAAGAGGCCGGCCATAAGGAGGTAGGTGCGAGCGGCGTGCCAGCTATCCTGTCGGTAAGCATAGGCTGCGCCGATGCAGCTGGCAAGGAAAAGCGCCCCGAAATATTGGAGAAGTAGAAGAGGTGACGAAGGGGGAAGTGGGGCCGGCATGAAGAAGCTGTTCCAGAGCGATTCGGAGAAGAGGGCCGCCGCGCCAAAGGCGAATTGTGTGACAAAAGATATGATCAGGACCACTTTGGTCCAGGTCAGAAGTGTACCGTTCTTTGAGCCTGCGCTGAGATTGTTCATTTTATCCTCCCTGGTGTTTATCTTTTAGAAAGGGCAGACAATGGCATTGTAGGTAGCCATTACCCTCGACGGTGATAGTTTAGGTCCGGTAATTACTCATTTGCCAGACCGAAAGATGCTCATTGAGTGCTCAGTTGGGCGTTCAGTCGATGTTGTTGCGAGTGAGGGCAGATGCTATACTGGGCCACAAGATTCGAAGCGCTGGATAGGTCCGGGTAGCGGAACGCAAAACAGCTGGTAAGGAGAAATGAAATGGATGCTGTTACTTTATTGCGAGAGCAGTTTCAGACTGCCCACCAATTTCTGGAAGGGACAATGGCGGATGTCACTCAGGAGCAAGCGGATTGGACGCCGCCGGGGGTGGCAACGCCGCTAGGGGCCACCTACGCGCACGCAATCATATCTGAGGACCTGCTTATGAACGGGATGTTCCAGGGGGCGGCTCCCCTGTGCATGAGCACGTGGACGGGGAAAGTAGGCGTGAGCGAGATGATGCCTATGCCCGGCCCTGAGTGGGCGAACTATGAGGCCTGGACGCGAAGCGTGCGCATCGATCTGCCGGCCATACGCGAGTATGCGCAGGCGGTGTACAACGCGACCGACGAATATATGGCATCGCTGACGCCGGAGGACCTGGACAGGCAACTCGACCTAAGTGGAGTGGGGATGGGACAGCTTAGCCTGGCGTGGGCGATAAGTAACCTGGCGATGGGACACATCCACGACCTGATGGGCGAGATTTCGTGCTTGAAGGGCTTGCAGGGGGCGAAGGGGTATCCGTTCTGATAGACGAAGGGCGAAGGGCGAAGGACGATGGTAGTCGGTAGTCGGTAGTCGGTAGTCAGAAGTTCCTAGTTCCTAATTCCTGCTTTCGTCCTTCGTCTTTCGTCCTCTGACTACCGACTACCCGCTACCGGCGTTTTGCGTGCCCTTATTTTGGCTTGACAGGCGTCATTGCGTGCTGTATAATTGTTTGCGTCCTTGAAAACGACACCCTTGAAAAAGGCGCAGAAGGACGATGCACTTGAAAAAGCTAATGAAATAAAGAGAAAAGCGCTAGGATGCGCCGACGTAGCTCAGTGGCAGAGCAGCTGTTTTGTAAACAGCTGGTCGAGGGTTCGAATCCCCCCGTCGGCTCCATCAAGGAAACACGTCATTCTCGCTAGTTTGGGCAGTTGCCGGAGTGGACAATCGGAACTGGCTGTAAACCAGTCGGGCTACGCCCTGCGGAGGTTCGAATCCTTCACTGCCCACCAGTCGTGATACGTAAGATGTAGTACGTGTTTAGTAGAGCACAGGGAATACAATCGGCCTTGGGAACGATTGAATGTTGCCAGGAAGGGCTCTATCATGTAGGGATGAAGAGGTGCTCGCGTTGTAAGGAGGAGAAGGACGAGGGGGAGTTCCAGCGTAACCGCTCTTCCAGGGATGGTTTGCAGGACCAATGTAAGGCCTGCCGGAGGGAGACCGACCGGCGGACCTATGCGAAGCAGTCGGAGGAGCAGAAGGCACGGTATAGGGAAGCAAACTTGCGCACTATCGAGCGCAATCGGCGTTTGCTGTATGAGTACCTTCTTGGGCATCCCTGTGTTGATTGTGACGAAAGCGATCCTGTAGTTCTCGAGCTTGATCACATAGCAGAGAAGAAGGGTAATATAGCCAACTTGATTCGTTCTGGGCGAGGTTGGCAATCGATCTATCGCGAGATCCAGAAGTGCGAAGTCAGATGCGCCAATTGCCACAGGAAAATCACAGCGAGGCGAAGCGGTACCTGCAAGAAATTGATCTGGAGCCTGGAAGAGAACAGGCCCACGTAGCTCAGTTGGCAGAGCACGCCCTTGGTAAGGGCGAGGTCATCAGTTCGAATCTGATCGTGGGCTCCAGAATCAAAGCCTGGACTCCAAGTTTATTGGCAATCACCATATCAAAAGCCTGGCGGAAGATAGCGTCGGGCTAATTCAGCAGGAGGAAACAATACATTGGCTAAGCAGAAATTCGAGAGGACAAAGCCACACGTCAACGTCGGCACCATCGGCCACGTAGACCACGGCAAGACCACACTGACCGCCGCGATTACAAAGGTCATGGCAATGCAGGGCAAGGCCCAGTTCATGGCCTATGACCAGATCGACAACGCCCCCGAGGAGCGCGAGCGCGGTATCACAATTGCAATCAGGCACGTTGAGTACCAGACCGAAAAGCGCCACTATGCGCACGTGGACTGCCCCGGCCACGCCGACTATATCAAGAACATGATCACGGGCGCTGCCCAGATGGACGGCGCGATCCTGGTCGTGTCGGCCCCGGACGGCCCTATGCCCCAGACCAAGGAGCACATCCTGCTGGCCCGCCAGGTGCAGGTTCCCGCCATGGTGGTCTTCCTGAACAAGGTCGACATGATGGATGACGAGGAACTGCTGGAACTGGTGGAGCTTGAGGTGCGTGACCTGCTGAACAAGAACGAGTTCCCCGGCGATGATACTCCTATCATTCGCGGCTCGGCCCTGAAGGCGCTGGAGTCGACTTCCAAGGACCCGAACGCTCCGGAGTACAAGTGCATTCTTGAGCTTATGGACGCCGTGGACAACTACATCCCGACCCCTGAGCGCGCCGTTGACAGGGCGTTCCTGATGCCGGTAGAGGACGTGTTCGGTATCAAGGGCCGCGGTACCGTGGTGACAGGTCGTATCGAGCAGGGCAAGGTGAAGGTGGGCGACACCATCGAGATCATCGGCATGACCGATGAGACCAAGACCACCGTCGTGACCGGCGTGGAAATGTTCCAGAAGACGCTGGACGAGGGTATCGCGGGCGACAACGTGGGCTGCCTGCTGCGCGGTGTTGAGCGCAACCAGGTAGAGCGCGGCCAGGTGCTGGCTACGCCCAAGTCGATTAAGCCTCACACCAAGTTCACCGGGCAGGTGTACGTGCTGAGCAAGGAGGAGGGTGGCCGCCACAAGCCGTTCTTCCCCGGCTATCGCCCTCAGTTCTACATCCGCACAACCGATGTGACGGGCACCATCCAGCTGCCTGAAGGCGTTGAGATGGTTATGCCTGGCGACAACATCGACATGACAGTCGAGCTGATCGTACCGATCGCTCTGTCCGAGGGTCTGCGCTTCGCAATCCGCGAAGGTGGACGCACGGTGGGCGCGGGCGTGGTCGCCAAGATCCTCGAGTGAGATAATTAGTATCGAGTACTGAGTACCGAGTACCGAGTGCTTTTGACGCTTGGTCCTCGGTACTCAGCACCTGGTACTCGGAGTAATTCAATGGCAAAGAAAGCAGACCGCATCATCATCTACCTGGCCTGCACCGAGTGCAAGGAGCGAAATTATACAAGCTCCAAGAACAAGCGCAACGACCCTAACAGGTTGGAGTTGCAGAAGTTCTGTCCTCGCTGCCGCCAGCATAGATTGCATCGCGAGACGAAGTAATCGCGAGTGACGAGTAGGGCCGGCCCCGCGTGGGTGGCTTGAAATAGGCATTATTGAAGCACAGGGATATAGACTTCCTGTGCTTCTTCATTTAACTGTGGGCGTGTGTCAGTGCTATAATGTATGCCGCAGGTATTGGGATTGCGGTTGCGCCGCAGATGGTCGTAGTTGCAGGCTGTCTGGTCAACAGACAGCATTGCGTGGAAGGACTTCTTTGTCATGAGTGGTACCCCTGCTGCTATTGAATCCAGCAGGCTCGGGGGTGAGCTTATTGCGCGTCCCTACGAAGTTAGTTGGATCGACCGTTTTACTGACTCGATAGAGCGGTTGCCAGGCTCACGCTGGCTCTATTACCTCATCATCTGGCTGGTTCCGGTTGCTGCTATGGTACTGACCAAGTGGGCCGATGGCACGTACTCTCCCCCTTATGTGAGCCCATTTCATGTCGCACTTGCTTCGGGCGCAGCATATATCGCGGCCAATATCGCTTTTTTGGACCATGTGGCCGGCAAAGCCCTGGCTACTTTCCGGCCAACGTCCACTCTGACCGAGGACCAGTACGAAGCCTTTGAATACCGCCTTACCACGCTCCCGGCCCGGCCTACTCTCCTTTGGACACTCGTCCCCCTGGTTCTGATCGTGGTGGGTATGGGCAGCGCAATTCTGTTCGATGGTTCCTTATTCTCTGCTGAAGTAGAAGTACTTGCTCTCTTCACGTCCCCTCTCAGCAGCGTGATAGATGGAGTGCTCTTTTTTGCCTGGATCCCATTATTAGGGGTCTGGTACTACCACACCTATCACCAGTTGAAAGTTGTTGACGAGCTTTACGTTGGATATACCAAGATCGACCTCTTCTATCTCAAGCCGCTCTATTCTTTCTCCAGGCTCACAGCATATACTGCCGTCAGTCTTCTCATCCCGACCTTCTGTGGTCCTGCCACCGTACCCAGTTACCTCGATGACCCTGTGTTCCTGGCAGACATCGCGGTGTTTGTAGGGGTCACGATAATCGCAATCGCAATCTTCATCTGGCCGCTTCTCGGGATACACCGCCTGCTTGTCGAGGAGAAAGAGAAACTGCTGCTCTCTTCTGCCAAACGAATACAATCTGCTATCTCCGAGTTCGACCGCCGTATTGATACAGGCGAGCTACAAGCTATGGATAAGATGAAAGCTACGCTGGACGGCCTGGTCACGAAGCAGAGTTTCATAGACCAGATTCCAACCTGGCCCTGGAGCACCGACACATCTCGCCTGGTCGCTACCGCAGTTGCGCTTCCTGTTTTCCTGTACGCCATCCAGCGCCTGATAGAGATCATCTTCCGCACTTGACAAACAGGCCGAGTAAGCAATTCGGCCTTGGCTATTGCTTTCGTAGTGGTCATTCACCACCAGCCCCATGCACCCCCTACCGAGAAGGAATAGCCCCTGTATGAGCGTGTTTTGCTTGACACTCGTCGCCGATCTCCCGTATAATGATAGACGCACGACCTCTATGAGGGGGTTAGCAAAGAGTTACCTGGACATACGGGCGTGGCGCAATTGGCAGCGCAGGGATCTCCAAAGTCCAAGGTTGTAGGTTCGAGTCCTACCGCCCGTGCTACTTTCCAACTGCTAATTACGCATTTTGAACTATGAACCATGAGTTGGCACGTGCTGTGCTCATGTTTGAAGTCAGAGTCATATTTCGTTTGAGAAGGCAAAGGGAAACAAGATGGCAATGCTAGGCCGCAAAGAACCGGCGACACAACAAACACAAGCGCCAGCGCCGCGCAAGGATAGCCGCACGGCGGCCAGCGCTAATGAGAAGCCAGGACGGTTGGCGAAGCTGCAAGAGCAGCTACGCAATATCCGCTCGGAGCTTCAAAAGGTGACGTGGCCTACGCGGGATGAGACGCGCAATCTTACGGTTGTGGTGCTCGGCCTGACGGGGGCCGTGGGAATAAGCCTCTACTTTCTGGATACATTATTGAGCTGGCTATACAGGCTGGCACGCTAAAGATGCCAGGACAAACTGACATGATGGATACAGCTAACAACGCTGACAACACCAATATGGACGGGTCGGACGGGCGGTTGTGGTACATAATCCACACCTACTCCGGCTATGAGAACAAGGTCAAGAAGAACCTTGAGCACCGCATCCTGACCCTCGATATGAGCGAGCGGATCTTCCGAGTGGAAGTGCCGACCGTGGAAGAGATCGAGATCAAGGGCGGGCAAAGACATACTGTGCCGCGCAAGATCTTCCCCGGCTACGTGCTGGTGGAGATGATCATGGACGAGAGGTCGTGGCACGTGGTGCGGAATACGCCGGGCGTGACCGGGTTCGTTGGCATAGGGAACAAGCCGACACCCCTGCCCAAGGAGGAGGCCGACACCATCCTGAAGCAGATGCAGACGGCAGCCCCTACCAAGTTCAAGGTAACGCTCCAGCCCGGAATGGCTGTCAAGATCATCGATGGCCCGTTCGAGGGCTTCGAGGGGATCGTGGAGAGCGTGAACCAGGAAAAGGGCAAGGTGAGGGTCCGCGTATCGTTCTTCGGGCGTGAGACGCCGGTTGAGCTTGATTTCTTGCAGGTTGAAAGGCTCGTTTAGCCTCTACCAGCAGACAAATGAAGATTTCCATGAGCACTTGAGTCGTTTTCGATAACAGGTGCTCTTTTTGTTGAGGGAAGCAATGAGTGGTTCGGAACAGGTCCTATATGCAGGCAGCAACGCTTCGGCGAAACAGCCGGGCATCTTTGAATTCAGTTTCGATAGCACAACAGGGGAATTGAGAGAACGAAGCTCAATAGCGGGCATTGAGAATCCGTCATATCTTGTGCTGCACCCGAAGGGGCCATGGATGTACGCCGTGAGTGAAACAGATAGCGCAAACGGAATGGCAGGGTCAGTGTGGGCGTTCAATATCAGCGAGCAACATTCGCAGATGGGACCGGTAAATAAGCAGCCGAGTGGGGGCGATTCCCCCTGCCACCTGGCGATTGACGGCACAGGGCGATGGCTTGTGGTGTCGAATTATGGGAGTGGAAGCGTGGGTGTGCTCCAGATTCTGTCTGATGGGTCGCTGGGGAAGACGAGCGATTTTGCGCAGCACCAGGGCAGCGGCCCAAACCCGGAAAGGCAGGAGGGGCCGCACGCGCACTCGGCGATCTTCAGCCCGGATAACCGGTTCCTGATCGTGGCCGACCTGGGTATCGATGCGCTGATGGTCTACAGGTTCGACGCGGAAAGCGGCAAGATAAGCCCGCACGAGCAGGCCAGGACGCGGCCAGGGGTGGGGCCGCGCCATATGGCATGGCACCCTGAAAAGCCATTGCTCTATGTAGCCAACGAACTCGAAAGCTCGATAGCAGTTTATGAGTATGAGCGGGCAGAAGGCCACCTTCGTGAGGTGCAGGTGGCCTCGACGTTACCTGATGGAGCGCCCGAAAACCTGGTCGCGGATATCCATGTCGATCCGGCGGGGAATCGTGTATATGTGTCGAACAGGGGACACAACAGCATTGCTGTGTTTGACATTCAGGCGGATGGGACGCTGAACCGGATCGCTATCTCGCCGTGCGGCGGCAACTGGCCGCGCGCATTCGCGCTCGCGCCGGGAGGGCGTTTTATGGTGGCAGCCAACGAGCGCAGCGGGCAGGTAGCGGTGCTTCCTATTCAGGCCGAAACCGGGGCGATTGGCGCAGCGGTAGCGGTGGTCAACGTGCCGCAAGCATCGATTGTGCAGTTTCGTGAGGTGGTAAACCGCGAATAATAGTGGTATAATAGCGTGTTGCCATCGAGCAACGCACAATTAAAGAAGCGAGGGAGGGGTTCTCTGGAAGAATCCCGCCAACTACCTCAAACTCCATGAGTGGGAACGGCTGCTTTGATGCAGCTGACTGGGTTTGAGGATGAGTCCTCAAGCCTTTTTTGTTTGGGAAAGCAAAAGGAGAAAGCTTTGGCTAAGAAAGTACGCGCAATAGTGAAAATACAGATCAATGCCGGTAAAGCCACGCCTGCGCCCCCGGTTGGCCCGGCGCTCGGCTCGCACGGTATCAATATCATGCAGTTCGTGAAGGAGTACAACGAAAAGACCGCCGATATGGCCGGTATGGTGATCCCGGCGGAGATCACCATCTTCGAGGATCGCTCGTTTACCTTCATCACGAAGACGCCCCCCGCCGCCGACCTGCTCAAGAGGGCAGCGGGAGTGCCAGCAGGTTCGGGCACGCCAAATAAGAGCAAGGTAGGCAGCGTGAGCAGGGACCAGGTGCGCGATATCGCCCGCACCAAGATGAAGGACCTGAACGCCTACGACGAAGACGCGGCTATCAAGATGATCGAAGGCACTGCCCGCAGCATGGGCATTGAGGTTAGAGGGTAAAGGAGGAAAAGAAGATGCCCAAGCATGGGAAGAAATATAACGCAGCGGTTGCGCTGGTGGACGACGATTCGAATTACAGGCCAAATGAGGCCGTTGATCTGTTGAAGAAGACATCTTATGTGACCTTCGATCCTACGATTGAAGTGCATATGAAGCTGGGGATCGACCCGCGCCACGCTGACCAGCAGGTGCGCGCTATGGCGAGTTTGCCGAATGGGACGGGCAAGGCTGTGCGCGTGCTGGTGTTCGCCGAGGGCGAAGGAGAGAGGATCGCGCTGGAGGCTGGGGCCGATTACGCTGGTAGCGACGAGTTGATCAACCGCATCAACAGCGGGTGGGTCGATTTCGATGTGGCTATCGCAGTGGCCGACCAGATGGGCAAGATCGGCAAGGCCGGTCTTGGTAAGGTGCTTGGGCGCAGGGGCCTCATGCCGAACCCCAAGAGCGGCACGATCGTGGCTAACCCGGCGGATTTGCCTCGCGTGATCCAAGAATCAAAGGGCGGCAGGGTGGAGTTCCGCAACGACAAGACTGGGCTGCTGCATGTCGGCATCGGTAAGCTGTCGTTCAGTGAGGGCCAGATCATGGAGAACCTGCTGTCATTCATCGACGCTGTTGTGAGGGCCAAGCCAACGGGCGCTAAAGGCACCTATGTGAAGTCGATCACCCTCACAAGCACGATGGGCCCCGGCATCCACATGGACGTGACGCAGACACTGGCCGAGGCGTCGGGAGCGCAGAAGGAATAGGCTGTACGCGGCGTAGTGCATACTTCGTACTGCGTACTCCTTGTCTTGAGTGCGGGTTATTGGTTGTTGTTTAGCGCGTAGCGCATATTGTATAATGCGGATAGACGGCCTGACAGGTGTATGTTAGGCCGTTTATTCTATGATGGCACGAGCCTGGATAATGACCGGCTGCGAGGGTACGTGTCATGACGGCAGGCGCTAAAGCCGAAGTCGAAAACCCAGAGAGTTATGCTAGCCGGGTCCCTAGTGGCCTGAGGTCTTTACTTGTCCCCTCCAGGCTTATTTGGCTGGCGCTACTAGGCGGGGGGTTGCTACGGTTCTATAGATTCGATGCCCTGAGCCTGTGGGTAGACGAAGGTTGGGTCGTAGGGATTACGAGACAGCCGTGGGACGTGGTGCTTGGGCTACACGGGGCTTACGATAACCATCCACCGCTCTATTTCGCGCTCGCGAAGTTGATGGGGCTTATCGCGCCGGAGGTGACGGCGGGGCGGCTGGTGAGTGTGGTGGCGGGTACGCTTACTTTGCCGGTAATGTATGGGCTTGCCCGCAGGATGATCGGCGAGTGGGGCGGGCTGCTGGCTACGCTGGTAGTGGCGCTGTCGCCGCTGCACATCTGGTACTCGCAGGAGGCACGTCCATACGCCCTGACCGTACTGGCGGTAAGCGCTACATACCTTGCGGTGGCGGGCTTCCGCGAATCGCGCGGTTGGGGGTGGGCCTGGTTGTATGGGGCTGCGATAGCGGTCGGACTGTATTCCAGTTACAGCGCGATATATGCGCTTGTGCCGCAGGGGGCGCTGCTAATTTACCTGTCGGTAGTATATGGCAAGCAGGTGTGGCGGTTATGGCTGGCGGGGGTTGCAGGAGTGATAGCATTCTTGCCCTGGGTGCCGCAGTTGGTCGGCACTTTGGGCAACCTGGGAGATCGGAGCTATCTGGAAGTAAGCCCCGACAGGATTGGAAACACCCTGCTATCGATCACGGGGATTGGAGGTGAGGGGAGTTATTTCTGGGGGAGGTCTCCCACGGCATGGGACCGCTGGCCTGAGTTGCAGGTCATCATGGTTGTGGGACTGGTAGTGGTGTGTGTGGCGGGGCTTGCGGCGCTGTGGAAGCGCGGGTTATTTAGCTTGCTGTGCGGGATATGTCTCTTTGCGGGGACTGTAGTTGTGTGTGCCGGTTTGAGCATAGCCAGCCCAGGTTATGCAGAGCGCACACTGGTCAGCGCGACACTGGGGTGGGCGTTGATAGTGGGAGCCATCCCATTTGCGACGGTGGCACGTGGAGCGCGTGGATTGAAGTGGGCAGGCATTTCGGCGCTGGTAGTGGCGATGTTTCTCTCGCTGGCGTCGCTGTGGGCTATTTACAGAGGGGGCGATAAGCAGCACTGGCGCGAGTTTGCAAATGATGCCAGAGAGGTGGGGAAATCGGGAGAATTGGAGATACTGTATCCCGACATTACAGGCGTGCTGTTCGATGTATATGAGCCGCACGCGTTCGACCAGGCTATGGTGATCTCCGACCTGGGAAGCCTGCCTGATAGCGTGCGGCCTGAGGCGGGGGCCGGATCGCTATGGCTGGCTTATGTTGAAACGGCAGGGATTGAGAACATACAGGAGCAATTGGCAGAGCGCGGCTATACGCGGGTGGAACACAAGTATTACTGGAACCCCATGTGGTTGGACCATTACGAGGGTGTTGGCGGCCAATAAGAGGGCAGCAGCGGGCACCAAAAGTGTCATCCACACACAGTACCTATTGGTATGGATCGATCACTCACCTGGTGGGTGCCGGTGTGGTATCATAATCAGCAGGCAGGGGCGATGTCTCGACCTGCATAAAACCTATTGGACTTCCGTTCGTATATAGGTGAGGGAAACCGCGAGAGTAGAGCGCATGATAGGAATGGGAACACAAGGGGCATGATGAGGGCCGCCCGGGAAACAACGGTAAGCACGACCGCCACGCGCACGCGAGGGCGGTATTGCAATATGTGCGGCACAAGGCTTGCGCGCGGAAGCGGGCTTGCGCTCTTCCCGAGCAGGCACAGCATCGAATGGCACGATTCGAGCGACGATGCCAACGACGCGGGTCGAGCAACCACCTGGTCCTTATGTGAGGAATGTTACGCCGACAGATTGAAATGTGCTTCATGCGGCTTGCAGGTGGGCACGCAGGCTTTCATGCTCGAGGGCGAGACAAGGATCTATTGCAAGCATTGTTTCGAGGAAAGGCCGAGGTGTGATACCTGCGGCGCGCCCGTAGGTGCACATTACTGGAACCGCACCGATGGCAGGAAGCTATGTGACAGGTGCCAATCGACGGTCGTCTCGGATAAGAAGCAGGCCGAAGGGCTGTATGACGGCGTGCGCACTGCGCTTATGCGCATGCTGGGGGTGACCCTGAAGAAGCCGTGCGGGTTGCAGCTTGTGAGCCGCAGCCAGTTGTTGGGGCTGATCGCGAAGTCTTCGCTTTACAGCCTGGACGCTGAGAGCAAAGACAGATGCTTCGGTCTGTTCATCAGGGAAGGCAGGCACAGGGCGATTTTTGTGGAGTATGCGCTGCCCCAGATCGTGTTGCTAGAAGTGATGGCACATGAGTACGCCCACGCCTGGCAGAATGAGCAGTGCCAGCACGAGCTTGATCCTGAGATGCAGGAAGGGTTCGCCGAGTGGATTACCTATAAGCTGCTCCAGGGGTGGAACTGCAAGAAACGCATGGAGCGAATGCTGAGGCGCGATGATATTTACGGTCGTGGCTTGAAAAAAATGCTACAATGGGAGGCCGAAGGGGGTATAGCCAAAGTATTCAGGCAAGTGCAGGGATAAGTTCCAGGTTCGGAGGACGGAGCATGACTGATGAAATAGCGCTCAATTGCTTGCTGAACATGCGCACCGTGCCCGCAGCGAGTGAGCCGCGATTGCTTTATCTGCTGATCGATGTAAAGCCGGGCGCGGGGGCCGCGCCTTTACAAGCGCCTATGAATATCGCCGTGGTGATCGACGTAAGCGAGTCGATGCGCCTCCCCGTGCTGTCACAAGAGCAGTTCGAGGAGTTATCGCGGTTGGGGCATGTGAACCAGACCACATCTGACGGGGTGCCCGTGTGGACCTTCAAGAGCATTCCTGAGCATATTCGGAAGCGAGCGCCATCTAACCTTGAGGCTGTGCAGGCGTCTATCTCGCAGGCAGCCCAGCATTTTGAGGGCGGCGACCGGGTATCGCTGGTGGCCTTTGCCGACCAGCCGCAGGTGCTATTGAGCGGGCTGGCTGGAAGCGAGCTCGGGCAGGTGTTGGATGCTGTGCAATCGTTAGAGCAGGTGAAACTGGGCGATGGCACGGATATAGCTAAGGGGTTAGAAGCGGGGCTGACCGAGGTGCACAAAGGCATGGGCAACAAGGCCAATTTCGTAAACAGGGTGCTGGTGCTAACGGACGGCTTTACGCAGGACCCCGTCAAGGCCACCGCAAGAGCGAAGCAGGGGCGGAATGTGGGGATAGCGGTCAGCACGATAGGTATTGGTACGGAGTTCAACGAGAAGTTGCTGCTCGATATGGCAGATATCAGCCTGGGGAACGCCTATTTCGCACGCACACCAGCCGAGATACCGCCCGCCTTCGGGCAGGAGTTGGCGGCTGTACAGTCGGTAATCTTGAGAGATATAGAGGTGGAGATGAAGTTCAGCACGGGGGTGGAAGTAAGGAGGGCCTACAGGGTGCGCCCGGCCATCGCCACCGTGCGAGACGCCCGGCGCGAAGGGCGCGCATTGGGCGTGACGATGGGCGACCTGGACCCTGCGAACCCGCCCGCCTTGCTGGTGGAGTGCATCATCCCCACCCATGCAGGGGGCACGTTCAGGATCACTAGGGTAACCGCCACGTACAAGAACGAACATGGCGAGCGAGTGCCGGGGGCAACCTCGGACGTGGTGGTTAACTATTCCACCAGCAAGCGCAAGGACGAACCCGATCCGATGGTGATGAACACGGTAGAGAGGGTAACGGCATACGCACTGCAAACGCGGGCGCTGGACGACCTGGCGACCGGGAACGTGGCAGCAGCCACCCAGAAGTTGCGTGCGGCAGTTACAAGGCTGCTGACGGTAGGAGAAACAGCACTAGCGGACGCTGTGCAAGCAGAGGCCGCGCGGTTGGCCCGAAGTGGGGAAGTGTCGCCGGAGAGCCAGAAGGAATTGCGCTATGCGACGCGCAGGCTTACGCAGAAGTTGGAGTAGCTGGTAGACGGGGTGTAAGTTCCTGGTTCCGACTACCGGCTTCCAGTGCCTCAATCGAAACAAAGGTTGTTAGCCAGACGTATAACATACTGAGATGTCACGAATTTGCCCTATTTGTGGAAAGATGAACCCGGACACGGCGGGCAGTTGCGATGTGTGTGGAACACCGCTGCACGCGACTGAAGCCGTGGGCGCAGGCCAGGTGAATGGTGTGGCTGTGCAGACTGTGGGCAGCGCCCTGGGTGCGTTTGGGAATGGGATCGATTCTATTCTTGGCCCCGGCGACGCGCTACCGTCCGGGCAGCCGATGAGCGGGCCGATCTGCCCCAAGTGCAGGCGGGGCAATCGTGCTCATTCGGCGTTTTGCGCGTATTGTGGATACAGGTTGAAGTCGGACAACGGCACCGGCAATGGGCTTGCTCCTCATAATGGGTCGAACGGATTGCAGGCGCAGGCTTACGCCGCCTCAGCAGTATCGCCCGCGCCGCCTACATCACCTATGCCGCCGGTGGATGGGTCGGGCAACATACCGGCAGGGGTCATTCTCAAGAGGAGATTCCGCATTCCTGCGAAAGATCGCGCAGGGCGGTATGGGCGCGGTCTACGAAAGCCTGGACGTTACCGAGAATGACGGCAGGCGCTGGGCGGTGAAGGAGATGAGCCCGGCGGCCCTCCCGGCCAACGAGCGGACGGCTGCCGTGGCCGATTTCAGGCGGGAAGCGTCGATTTTGCACGGGTTGAAGCACCCCAACCTGCCCGAAGTGCGCGAGACATTCGAGGAGATGGGCAGGTATTTCCTGGTGATGGAGTTCATCGCCGGGCGCACGCTGCTGAACCTTGTGGATATGACGCCGGGCTTCATTCCGGAAGAGCGGGTCATGGTGTGGGCGCGACAATTGATCGAAGTGCTGCACTATCTCCATTCTCAGGACCCGCCAATCATCTACCGCGACGTGAAACCGGCCAATGTGATGCTGGTGGAGGGAACCGAGCGGATCAAGCTTATCGACTTCGGCATTGCGCGGTTCCACAGGCAGGGCAAGGTGCAGGACACCGAGGCATTCGGGACGGCGGGCTACGCGCCTCCTGAGCAGTACGGCAAGGGACAGACCGACCAGCGCTCGGATATTTACGCGCTGGGGGCCACGCTACACCATATCCTGACCAAGCAGGACCCCAGCCTCAACCCGTTCAATTGGGTACCCGCGCGACGGATGAACCCTAACGTATCACCCGCAATGGAAAACGCCCTGATGATCGCCACCAGCCTCGACCCTGCGCGTAGATTCAGGACAATCGAGGACTTTGGGCAGGCGCTGGGCGTCTACCTGCCGGGTGGGCTTGCGCATGCCAAGCCGATCATGGTAGGTCTCAACAACCCACGCCCGTATGTGGTATCCGCGCCGCCACCGCCGGTGATTCCAACAGAACCCATACCTGCTGCCAAGCCCGCAACAGCCACGTCAACGAGCCAGAAGCCGCGCACAAGCACATCGAAGAAGAAGACGACTTCGAGCGCGGCGGCGACGCCTGCACCTGCCAAGCCCGCGTCGAAGGTCACACCTGCCGGTGCTGCGCTTACGCCTGTACCGATTGTGGCATCAACTTCCTCGGCTGGGACAGTGATCGAAAACTCCGAGGTGCTGATACCGACCAACACCGGCGTTGTGGACGAGAGCCAGGTAGCCACGCCACCGGCAACTTCTACTGCGGTTGCTCCGGTTGCCCAGCCTGCGCTGCCCGCCGAGAAGAAGCAGGAAAGTGGCAAGCCGGTGCTGGCTCAACAGATACTGGACCTGGGCGAGGCGCGTTGGAACAGCCGCGTTACCAAGAAAGTGCCTGTTACAACCACCGGCGGGGCAGTGAGGGGGATGGTACTTGCAACTCAACCGTGGATAGCTTACAATCCACAGCACTTCCAGGGAAGCGCGGTCAGCATAGATGTGCACGTTAAGAGGCGTCAATTGAAGTTTGGACGCGTGGAGTTGCAAGTCCCGAATCTATTCGCTATTATATGGGCACGGTCACGCAGGGTCCTACCATTCATCCTGGTGTGGTTCTGGTTACTACTCCTGCTGGTAGGCACACTTGGTAGGATACTTCTGACCACAGCAGCGGTGGCAATAGGAGGGCTGCTGGTGCTTGAGGGTCTGATGTGGCTGTGGGCACAGCACGTTCGCCTGCTTGTGCCATCGGAGAGGGTCAATACGGGACGATTGATGGTGAAAAGCTCTGGCGGCGACAGCAGTATCGAGGTGCGTGTGCTTGCCAGGCCATCATGGGTACAACGCACGGTAGGTTGGTCGATTGCTCTATTATTGTTCGTAACCGAGATAGTTCTGGCGACGTGGACTGTCCTGTCTCTGTTCGGGATCGAGATACCGCTTTGAGGAGGAATAAGGATGAGATGTCCTAATTGTGGAAATGAAAACCCACCTGATTACCTGTTCTGCGACGAGTGCGGGGCACGGCTCATCGGCAACGATGTGGCTGCTATGTCAGGCACCCAGGACGCGGGCACAGACATGGACGCCGGTGGAGGTGGAGGTGGCGACAGCGCCATGTCCACGCAAGACCAGGCCGGAGCTGATATGGGAGGCGCAGCCAACTATGGAAGCTATGGCATGGGAGCCGACCAGTCTGTGCAGGGTGATGGTATGGGCGACATGGGCATGAGCGACGCAAACAACGGCGCAGCCCAGATGGCCGCCGACAGTGCGGACGATGAGACAGGGATGTCAGCTGTGCCCGTTACAGAAGATACAATGGCCGGTGAGGGCGCAGGAGCAGCAGAAGCAGCGCCTATGCCGGACGTGATCCGGCCGCTGACACCTATAGCTTCAAATGCGGATCAGGACGCATCCATGGCCGATCAGGATGTGCAAGCAGGGGCATCCGCCAACGACGATGCACAGGAGAGCATGTCCGGGCCTGCCGATGATGCCAGGATGGCGGTTGATGAGGGCATGGCCGAGGCGACAGGCATCTCAGGGAGCGCAGCCAGCATAAGCTCGATGCCCGACGCCGGGTATACAGAGGACGAAGCAGTAGCTGTGCCGATGGGCGATGTAGCCGACGAGAGCGGGCTGGCTGGCGCGGCGGGCAGCGAATGGGCTGCACATGCGCTTGATCTGTTGAACAGGGCACAGGATGCCCTTTCAAACGCAGATTGGCGTATGTTCGGCGAGTTCATGCACAATCTGAAGTCGTCGTTGCAAGCGTCAGCGGCAGGAGCAGCAAGCTCAGCGGGTGCGATGCCGGTGGCACAGCCGGAAAGCGAAGCGCCCGCGATGCCTATGAGCGCTGATAGCGATATGTCGGGCACGCAGGCGCAAGATATGGGCGGTGCAAGCCCTAGCGCAGGTATGGCAAGCGACGCGGGCGCAGACAGCACAATGATGAGCGGCTCTCCAAGCAGCATGGCTATGGATGGAGGAGCACCATCAGCACCGGCGACATACGAAGCCCCGCCGGTGGCCCCGATGAGCAGCACAGCCGATAGTATGGACAGCGGTATGCAGGCTACGAGTATGGATGCGGGGATGAGTACAGCAAGCGCACCTTCGGAAGCGATGATGAACGCAGCGCCCACCAGCCCGCCTCCCACAGTCACCCCAATGGCATCAACTCCACCGCAGCCCGCCCCCGCGCCCTCCGGTGCCAGGCTGATCCTCATTTCGACAGGCGCTGAGATGGCGCTGCCCGACCAGGAGGAGATCACTGTTGGGCGCGAAGACCCCAGCAGCGGCATCTTCCCCGATGTTGACCTGACTCCTTATGGAGGAGAAGACGGGGGAGTGTCTCGCAGGCACTCCAGGCTGCTCCATATAGGCGACGACTACTTCGTGGAGGACTTGCAGTCTACCAACTTCACCAAGCTGGACGGCCAGCGCCTGCCGGCGCATGTGCGCGAGCGGTTGGAAGATGGAGCGCGGCTCGATTTCGGACGCGTGGCGATGATCTTCCGCCGGGGGTAAAATCCGCAAGATCTAAAAAACCTGGACGCTGAGCGTCCAGGTTTTTTAGATCTTATCAATTACATATTGTTAAGCGCAGTCGGGTGATCGGCCATGGGAAGGTATTCGGTCACATCGATCACGATAGTGGTGATATTGTCGTGGCCACCTGCCTGGTTGGCAAGCTCTATCAGGTCGTGGGCAGCCACGTTGGGATCGTCGGTGTTAGCGAGGGCATCTTCGATAGCCTCGTCTTCAACCATGCTGTTGAGACCGTCAGAGCAGAGAAGGAGGCGGTCGCCCGGTTGGAGGGTACGCACAAAAGTATCCACTTCCACAGGGGGTGGTCCACCGAGCGAGCGGTAGATGAAGTTGCGGTGCGGGTGTATCTTAGCCTCTTCGGGGTCAAGTTGGCCTAACTCCACCAGGCGATGCACCAGCGAGTGGTCCACGGAGACCTGGGAGAGGGTATATTCGCTCCTGTCGATCTTGGGCTTGCCAAGATCAAGAGGGATTTCAGGCGGGGCAGATGGCATGAGGGGAGCGGTACCGGCGAGGGGAGTGGTGCCTTTGACGATTGGCGCGGTCTCGCGGACGGCGGCTTCGGCTGAGCTACGCGGCCTGGCATAGTGATAAATCCTGCTGTCGCCCACGTTTACGATATAGGCTTTGCCCCCCGCTACGAGAGCGGCCACTATGGTGGTGCCCATGTCGTTCTGGCGGTTATCCCTGGCGCGATAGATGCGCTCGTTAGCCGATTGCACAGCGCGCACCATGCCCGCGAATATGGCCTCGTTGTTGGGCGCAGCACGCTCGGCAGGAGCCGCTATAAGAGAAGACACGACGCGGGACAGCACCTCGCCATAGAAGGCCTGTACGGCCAGGGCGCTGGCTATCTCGCCGCCTTTGTGCCCGCCCAGACCGTCGGCAACCACATAGAGGCCAACGCGCAGCGGACGCTCGGCGCTGCCCTGTACAAACTCGGCCATGCCGAAAGAGTCCTGGTTGTTGTCGCGCAGGCGACCAACGTTGGTAAGACCGGCGGCGGTGAAAGCGACCGGGATGCCTGGTCTCTCAAGCTCGGCCACCGCCTCCATAGCCACGGCCAGGAGGTCGCGCCAGCGAGCCGCGCTGATGGGAGGTGCTATGCCCTGGGCAGGCTCGATGGCGGTGCGGAAGGCAGCGCCTACCTGTTCAGGAGCCGAGGACGGCATGGGCAGGATGCCCTCAGGGCTGAGGGAGGCAGCTTGGCCTGTGTAGGCTTCGTACATCGTGCCCGCAAGACGGGCCAGGTCGATCACCTGGTTCTGGGTCATCTCATCGACACTCTCCACCCGCGTGCGGGCGTTCTGAAGAGATGCAAGGGATGCGCGATCGCCTTGAACCAGGATATCGTCGGCTTCGGCACCGGCACCGACCACGCCACGGCTATGCAGATAGTCGAGGGCATCGGCCAATTGCATGGCCCAGTTGAGGACCTGGCCACCGTTGCGGGGGAGGCTCAACTGGCTGAGGCGCACACCCTGGCGAGGCTCGGCGACCGCGTAGTATCGGGTATGGCCGAACGGTTTGTAGCTGAAGAAATCTATCACCGGCACGAGGTTAGGGTGATACAGGTTGAGATCCATGATGCCGGGGTCCTGCATGAGGCTGGTTGGCATATAGCTCTCGGCCATCAGGTAGAAGTCAGCGGTGGCTTGGTCGGTTAAGGCCGTGCCGCAGTGAGGACAGTCTGCAAGGTCTACGCTGGAGATACGCCCGCAAGTTGGGCATTTCTGCTGCTTCTTCGTGGAAACACGGTAGAGATTGCGGTCCTCACCGTGGTGCAGCAGGCTGCCGACCACATATTTGTTGTCAATAACGAAGTTGACGGCGAGAGGGGTAAGTTCCTCCTGCACTTCGGACTCAAGTTGAGGGCTGGTCTCAAGTCCCGGATCGGTATCGCGGTCCTCAAGCTCAGATATAGGAGATGCAGCCGTAGGATCCGCTGCGGCCTCCGCATGTACCGGACTTTCGCCTTCGGCGTCGCGTACGGGTGGGGCAACATCTTCTCCTTGTGCGGCCTCTTCCGATACTTCTACAGGTTCGACAGCGGTACCCTCTAGCTGCTGAACGGCCACAGCCTCATCCTCAGCGATTAGCGGGGCCTGTGCAGCATCTTCCACGGCTGCCATTTCGGGAGATGCCTCCTGGGTAGCAGGCTCACGTGGGGCGAGGGCTTCCATAGGAAGAGGCGAGGTCTGAGGTACGACCTTTCCACCACGCCTGGGGCGGACGGGGAGGTCGGGCGTGGGCGGCAAATCAGCTACGGGTTCCGCCTCCACACCATTTTCAGCAACCAATTCCGCCTCAGCACCGGTTTCCATACCTGATGCCGCCTCGGTACCGTTTCCCCCAATCGAAGCTGCGACCTCATCCTCGGCGGTTTCATCGGGCAAGTACATGCCCTCAGGCAATCTACCCAGGAGAGCAGCGGCAGCCTCGTTCTCATCGTCGTACTCATCTTGCTCAGGGGACATTGGAACATCCTGCTGGTCGGCAACCGGCTCAGATTCTGCCACATTCTGCTGGTCGGCAACCGGCTCAGGTTTGATGCCGGGATCGGGATCGCTCTGGGTTTCGTCTGGCGGTGGGGCCTGTTGTTTAGATGTGCGGCGTATCCTATTCATTTATACTCCGTATCATGATTGCCATTGGATAAGTTCCGAGTACTGAGTACTGAGTATTGGGTATTGAGTAGCGAGTTCCGGGTTCGTGGTTGTGACTTCCTGACCTGGTTCAGTGAATCCTTTCGCATGTAAAGCTATGGGATGCGATAAACGAAGCGGACGCTGCCGATCCGTAATTGATCGCCGTTGGAGATGGCAGCAGCGGTGTTGGCTTCCAGCCGGGTATCGTTGATGAACGTGCCGGTGGGAGCGCCGAGATCTGTAACGGAGAATGAGCCATCGTCGTTGCGGAGAAGCTGGGCGTGGCGCGGGGCGACAGTGGAGCCACCCGCAAAGACCTTATCTATCATGATGTCGCAACCTGATGCCGAACCAAGCACGATACGCTTGCGAGAAAGGACGTATTCCAACTGCTCATCTGTACGGTCGAGGGTCTCCAGGTAGGGCATATCTTCGGTGACTACATCGGCAGGTGGAGACATGGTCGCGATGATGGAGGCACGCACGGGGCGCAAGTCCTGACCGCAATTATGACAGAAGTTCTCGTTCCAATCGTTTTCGGTGTTGCAGTTGGGACATGTAAGAGTGGCAGGAAGGGTGGAAGGGGCAGAAGGCGCGGGCGCGGCGGCTGCTGTGGCAGCAGGAGTTGTGGTGGTTGTGGGAGCAACTGTTGGTGTAGGACGGACGCGTGGAGCGGCCGGCGCTGCCACTGTGGGACCCGCGGCACTAAGCATGGGACGTCGCGAGCGCAACATAAGCACAACGATCACGCCAAGCGCAACCACTACGAGCAGGATGATCGTTATCAGCCAGGGGAAGCCCCCGGAAGGGGACGCAGCGCTGGGTGTTACGTTCTGGCCCGGAGGGGCTGTATCTGAGTTGGGGTTAGCGGGCACACCGTCACCGGTAGGCACCGCTGCGGGCGGCACACCGCTGGGGGCAGGCAGGGGAACTGTCGGTACTTCCACGGGGGCGGTGGCCTGTGCGAGCGGACCTGAGAGCGATTTAAGAGAACCTGATGCCTGGGCAGCGCCCCAACCGAATGCCAAAATGAAGACGAGGAAGAGCGCCGAAATGGAAATAACGCCACTAAGCGTGCCCGCTGATGTAGCGCGACCGGCGCTTCTAGCTGAATGTGTGCGATTAGTACGATGGTTCAATTACGAAGTTTCCTCCTGGGTATATCCGGATTCCGGTTTAGTCACAAGAACCCATTATACCAGCCACGTTCTGGAAACGGCAATCTTTGGATGGATTACAGACGATATGTGACGAGTGGCGCGTGGCGAGTGACGAGTGGCGCGTGGCGAGTGACGAGTGACAAGTGGCGGGCGATGAAGTTAGCCTCCGAGGATAAAGTTGCATTGGACTTTGCCGATGCGAACCCGATCGCCATTGCGAAGGCGAGTGGGAACGCCACCGGGCAAGCGGCGATCATTGAGGAAGGTGCCATTGGCGCTTCCCAGGTCTTCGAGGAAATAGCCACCAGCATCGGAGAGGATGCGAGCGTGCTGCCTGGATACGTAGGCAGCGGGGTCGTTATAGGTGAGGTCGAGGTGAGGGAATATCTGGCGCGAGAGGCTGCGGCGGCCTACGTTGAAGGGGTTTTCGAGGATGCGCCGCTCCCAGAGCACACCGTTGGGGCCTAGCACCTGGATCTTGCCGGGCGGCCTGCCCGCTAGCGATGCTCCACAGCGCCCGCAGAAGTGGGCCTTGCCCTGGTTGGTAGCCCCGCACACCATACAGACCTTATCTGTGCTGGGTATGGGCTGGATGGGTTGGATGGGCTGGCCGGGGTTGGTAGGAGGCGCGGGTATGGTAGGGGAGGTGGGAGGCATACCAAGCCCAGGGTTGGAGACGACTTGGGGATAGGCCCCCTGGCCCGGGTTCGCCAACGGCTGGATGGGCGAGATAGGGGAGATGGGGTTGATTCCAGGCTGGGTGGCAGGGTTGGAAGGCAAAGGTTGGATTAGCGAAGCCCGCTCGTCGCCGACGGGAGCGGTGTAGGGTTTGCCCAGGCAGGAACGCAGCTCATGCTCGAGGATAAGGGCGGTCTGCGGGCGTGCGTTCATATCACGCGACATGGAACGAATAACGAGGATCTCTGTCTTGGGGCTGATGCGGGGGTTATGGTCGCGCAGATTGGCGGGGGTGGTGGCGGGAGTGGGTGGCCTGCCGGTCAGCAGGTGGTAGAGAGTAGCCGCCAGCGAATAAACATCTGAGCGGGCATCGGTCTGGCCTTTGCCGAACTGCTCGAATGGAGCGTAGGCGGCGGTGCCCATAGACATAGTGTCTTTGCGCTTGCCCTCTTTGTAAGTGCGCGCTATGCCGAAGTCGATCAGCTTGATCTGGGCGTTCGGCATGATCATAATATTGGCGGGCTTGACATCGCGGAAGATGATGGGCGGGTCCTGGGTATGCAGGAACTGGAGGACTTCGCACATCTGGATGCCATACTGAAGAGCCTCTTCCTCGTTCATGGGCTGGCCGTGCAGGCGGTCGATCTTCTTTTCAAGCGATTCGCCAGGGATCAATTCCATTACGAGGTAGGGCCTGCCGCCTTCGGTAAAGAAATCCGTGACGCGGGGAAGGTTATGGTGGCGCAGATCGCTAAGTATCTGGGCCTCGCGTCTGAAGGCTTCGAGTAGCTGACGGCGTTCTTCGCGCTCGCGGGCGTGATCTTCTTCGGTCTGGGCGGCGGGAGGGCGAGCAGCGTGGGACTCTATATCGGTACGCATCTCTTTGACGGCCACATGCATACCGCCGTTGCGGGTATCCTCGGATTTATACACAGCGCCCATGCCGCCGCCCCCGATCACGCGCAGGATGCGGTAGCGGCCACGCAACATATAGCCGATGGGAAGAAATTCGTACATTGCTCATCTAGATTATAGGTTGGCACGTGGCTTATGTCAACGAGTGGGAAGTAGGAAAGGGGTACTAATCGCTTAAAGATTTTCGGCTGGTATGGTCTTGCACACAGGGCCGCAACTCATAGATGGGTGATTGCGTAAGTGATATGGATGGGGGTTGCTTCCGTCCCAATTAAGCGGATTGCGGACGGAAGCACACTCCTTACGCTAATGATGGCACATACGCGCCGTAAGGCTTATAATCAGGGCGTGATACGCGACTGGCGTGCTACGTGATACGTGCTGCGCTATACGTGCTGCGCTCGGTACTCTG
Organism: uncultured Chloroflexia bacterium; assembly: GCA_963797095.1. GTDB lineage: Bacteria > Chloroflexota > Chloroflexia > QHBQ01 > JADMIH01 > JADMIH01. The sequence continues at coordinate 722,468 of CAWCNY010000005.1, forward strand.
GGTCCTAAAAGGGCGGTGTATTGTTATGTCTACTAATAATTCGGGGAACAACAGGCAAGGGCGATCCGGTAATAACAATTCTTCTACGGTGCGGATGATGCCCAATCGGCCATCGAGAAGGTGGCGAAGTTGGATCATATGGATCGTCGTGGCGATCTTCGTACTGGCTATTTTGATCCCTTCGCTGCTGGCCGAGGCGATCACCGACTGGATGTGGTTCGGCAGCCAGGGGCTGGCCGATGTGTACACGACTCGGCTGTGGCTCGCGTTGGGCGTATTCGTAGGAGGGCTGGCGCTGGGGCTGATATTCCTCCTTGTCAACTGGCTTGGTGCTCTCAGAGCCGTACAGCCGGGCACGCTATTCGAGGGGCAGCAGGAAGTGATACCGAGGGGCGCGGCGCGCTGGATCGCGATTAGCCTGGCGGTGGCGATTGCCTTCTTCATGGGGCTGGCGGCAGCCGATGAGTGGCCCAATATCCTCCTGTTCGTGAATGGCGGGCCGTTCGGGCAGACCGACCCCATCTTCGGCAACGATATAGGGTTTTATGTGTTTGAGTTGCCTTTCTTCCGCCTGCTGAGGGGGTGGGCGCTTGTACTGCTGATCCTGACAGCCATAGGCACGGTGATCATCTACGCGGTGGGGCATTCCCCGCAGTTCGTACGCCAGTTGAGCGAGCAGTTACCTAGGCAAGGCGGGCCAAGGCGTAGCACGATCAATTTGCAGGGCCTATCTTTCCGCCTTCCCCAATCGGCGAGTGTGCACCTGACGGTGCTGGGGGCGATCTTCCTGGCCCTGATCGGGATCGGCTACTGGTTCGACCGCTTCGATCTGCTCTATTCGGAGCACGATCTGGTCTACGGAGCAGATTATACTGATGTGAACGCGACGCTTCCGGCGCTCAATATTATGATGGTTATAGCAGGGGCGATGGTGATATTGCTGATCGCCAACCTGTGGGTAAGGACGTGGCGGCTGCTGGCGGGGGCGCTGGGGTTGTGGCTCATCGCGCTGATACTGGTCAAGGGCCTCTATCCGACCATAATCCAGCAATTCGTTGTACAACCCAACCAGTCGCAACTTGAAACGCCCTATATAGAGAACAGCATCAAAGCCACGCGGCAGGCGTTCGGGTTGGACCAGTTCCATGAGCAGGAAGTGCCAGCAGTTTCTTCGATAACCAGGGAGCAGGTAAACGAAAACCCCAACATCACCAACAATATACGCCTGTGGGACTACCGGCCTTTGCTCGATACGTACAGCAAGTTGCAGGAGATAAGGACCTATTACTCACTGGATGACGTGGATATTGACCGTTACACCCTGGATGGGAAACAGAGGCAGGTAATGCTCTCGGCGCGTGAGCTTAACTCCAATGAATTGAGCGAAAACATCAGGACATGGGAGAATGTGCACTTCCGGTACACTCACGGCTACGGGGTGGTCATGTCAACGGTGAACGATATAGAGGGCGAGGGATTGCCTAACCTGCTGATCAAGGATATACCGCCCGTGGCAAGCGCGCCGGAGCTTCAAATCACGCGCCCTGAGATCTATTACGGGGAGGAGACGGACGAGTACGTGTTCGTCAACTCAACAGATATCCAGGAGTTCGACTACCCGCTAGGCGATACCAACAAGTTCACCAGCTACAAGGGCAGCGGAGGGGTGGAAGTCAGCGATTTCTTCACCAAGCTGCTGTTCGCGGTGCGGTTCGGGGATGGCAATATCATGTTGTCGCCCTATATTACGCCTGGTACAAGAGTGCTCTATCACCGGAATATCTCCGAAATGCTGGAGCAGCTAGCGCCCTTCCTGAGGTATGAGGATGACCCTTACATGGTGGTGGTGGATGGCAAACTGTACTGGATAGAGGACGCGCACACTTACACAGACCGCTATCCATATTCGACGCCTTTCAAGTACGGCGCGTTCGACACCGGTCTCAATTACATCCGCAACTCGGTGAAGGTGGTAATCGACGCCTATGAGGGCACCGCGACCTACTATGTGATCGATCCGACCGATCCGTTGATCAACGCTTACAGACGCATCTTCCCCGACCTGTTCAAGGATGCGAGCGAGATGCCCGCCGGAATCAGGGCGCACCTGCGATACCCGGAAGGGCTTATGGATATTCAGGCCCGGATGTACACAGTGTTCCACATGACCGACCCGCAGGTGTTCTACACGAAGGAAGACGTGTGGGCACTGCCATCGGACAGCGCGATAAACGCCAGTAACAGCAACGTGGTGATCCCCGAAGCATATTATGTCAATATACAACTGCCCGGCGAGCAAAAGGTGGACTTTATGCTGATCCAGTCGTTCACGCCCAATACGAAAGACAATATGATCGCGTGGATGGCGGCGAAGAGCGACCCGCAGGACTACGGGCAGGTGGAGGTGATCAGGTATCCGAAACAGCAGCTCGTGTACGGGCCAAGCCAGATAGAAGCGCGCATCGACCAGAACACTACCATTTCGCAGCAATTATCGCTGTGGAACGGGAGCGGCTCGGAGGTGATCAGGGGGAACCTGCTGACGATTCCGATCTCGAACACGCTGTTGTATATAGAGCCGCTCTTCTTGAAGGCCACCACGCCAGGAAGCTTCCCGGAGCTAAAGCGAATCATTGTAGCGACCGGCAACAACGTGGGGATCGGGGATGACCTGGCGGAAGCGTTGGATGTGGCGTTCAATCTGAAAGCGCCTGAAGTAATCCCTGGCACGGGCGAGGCCACGCCAACACCGGCACCGGGGGTGACGCCGCAGCCTACAAGCCCGCAACCCACGCCTGGAGGGACCGTAACTGTGACCGGGCGCAGTGTGGAGGAGATAACCCAGTCAGCCCTCGACCACTACAACCGCGCCCAGGAAGCGCTAAAGCGAGGCGATTGGACCACCTACGGGGAAGAGATCGACGCCATGAAAGCCGACCTCGATGAGTTAGCCCAGATCACAGGCGTGCCCGTCCCAACGGCAATTCCATAGGTTGACAGGGCAAATCTATCCGACCCTAAGATCGAGCGCTACACAAGTCGTAGTCCCTACGGGACTTGGCACCACGGCTTTCCATCATTTTCCTAATATTCTGAGTGCCTTATGAATGTCCTCCCAACCACGCACCCTGAGGTTCACGCCAAAAAACTGTACCAAAGTACATATATTCGATGGGAAATGTTATCGCACTAGCTTTGCAGGGATGGCTCCGCCCCCTGCCCACGATGGATCGTTAGCCATACTTAGCGGGAGGGGTTGCGCGTCAGTTGGCCCAGTCTACGGCCATGTTGCGAGTCCTCGATCAGCGTGGCGAGTCGCCGCTGCCTGGTGGCCTCTTGCCTGGCGCTCACAACCCAAAAGATCGCGGTGCGCCTGTAGCCCGGCGGCTGAGCCTGGAAGAACTCCCATGCTTCTCTGTTCGCTCGGAACTGAGCTTCATACTCGCTACCAAGCTCATGCTTCTCTTGCTCAAACGAATAGATGCCCGATTTGTCTTCCCTGTGCTTATTGAAAGCTTCCATACCGGGCGGCTGCATCCGGCCCATCTCTTGAAGCTCGCCAACACGCTTGATGTTCACGTTGCTCCAGATGCTGTTGGGCTTGCGCGGTGTAAAGCGAATCGTGAAGCTCGATCCATCGAGCGACTTGCGGACGCCATCTATCCAGCCGAAGCAAAGCATCTGGTCCAACGCCTCAGGGTAGGTGATTCCACCCCGGCCTGAGGCTTTCTTGTAGAAACCTACAATTAGCTCGCGGGCCGTGGCGTGATTCGCCTGTAGCCACTCGCGCAACTCGGAGGGTGTTTTGAAGAAGGTAGCTTCCATGCGTTGGCAACTGGAAAAATCAAATTAGGTTTAGTTATCTCGCCTCTAACTCCTGCTTAGCGAAGCCTGCGCCAACATGCAGAGACCACGCATCGACCGGAGCGCTACGGCCTTTGAGATCAAGGAGGCGCGGCTCCAACCCCTCCACCGGTAGACCTGAGGCAGCCCGTGTGGCCTCAGTGAGCAATATCTCTCCGGCGGAGGAGGTGGCGGCAAGGCGAGCGGTCAGATTCACGTCATCTCCCAGGGCGGTAATATCGTTCACTCCAGCCGAGCCAACAGAGCCGACAAAGGCGTTGCCTGTGTGAATGCCGACACCAACCGGAACCCAGGGATCACCTCTGTCTTCGTGCCCGGTAGCTTTCAGGATGCGGCGAGCCGCCCGCACAGCCGCCTCCGCGTGCGCGCTACCCGACAGCACAGGCACAAAGAGCGCTATCACTTCATCGCCGATCAGCCGGTCGATCAAGGCATTCTCATCTATCAGGACATGAGTGACTGCATCATAGAAGCGGGCGATCAGAGCTGAAAACTGGGTGGTGCCAAGTCTTTCTGCAAGGGTGGTAGAACCGCGAATGTCGGCAAACAGTAATGTTAAAGGGACCTCGGCACCACCTGGGGCTTCGCGCGCGTGGGTCTCGCAAACAGCGCAAATACGAGGATTCATCTTGGCCGGACCTCTGCCCATAAGCCGCATGACATAGCCCCCAGGCCCACGGAACGGTGCATAACACACTTTGCAGCGGGGTGAGGCCGGAAGGAGGCGGAATGCGCGCTGGGACCTGCGAAGGGTGGGATCCTCGCCCGTGAGAAAGGCCCGCCAATTTTCATTAATCTTGGCTTGCTCGTCAGACGGCTTGTCCATAGCCCCTCTCCTTCCCGCCCTGTTTGCAAGTCTCAAATGAGAGTATGGCACGGAGGGCATAACCTGTCAACACACCCTGTCTGAGATCCACTCATAACTGCCCACAGGCACGAATCACGCGTGCGACGCATCTTCCAAGTGGTCAGTTGAGGTGCCGACGGCAGCAATGGCCCACCATGCCAACCCTCATGCTGTGCGTGTTCAAGTTTGCCGGCAGGTGGTCTTGGGCAGTGTAACGCGCCCACTCGACCTTCTGGATGCTCCCACCACGCACCGAGCCGGTTTATGAGTGGATCTCAAACCCTGTAAGGCTGCGTTGTGTATAGAGGAAGGAACAAGATACACGTGGCAAACGTAAGATAAGGGTAAGGAGTTTTGTTACAATTAACACATAATGCGCAACCTCCGGTGCGCCGTCGCGTTTTACCTGTAGAGGTTGTCCCGGAGGGATAGAGTGTTGGCTGTGGCTATAGATGAAAAGGGCTGGGTGAGCCGGGCGCGGGAGGGCGACACCGCCGCGTTTGAGGCGATTTACAATCGCTACGAGCGCCGTATCTACGCCTTCGTTTACCGGCTGATGGGCAACGCAGAGGACGCCTACGACTTGACGCAGGATACGTTCGTCAAGGCGTACATGGCCTTGCCCCGCATCTCTAGCGATGCCGACCTTAATCTATCAGCATGGCTGCACAGGATAGCTTCCAACGCCTGCATGGATGTGCTGAGGCGGCGAAAGCTGATCAGGTGGCTGCCCTGGGAAACGTTCGACACCAATCCCGCGATGGAGCCGGCGGCGGACGACGACCCGGTTGGCGAGTACAGCCAGGTGGAAACAACAGGTGAAGTGCAGGCTGTATTGAGCAAGCTGACAGCCAAGCACCGCATGGCGCTGGTGTTGAAGGAATACCAGGGGATGTCGTGCGACGAAATAGGAGAAGTGATGGGCGCGAGCAGGTCGGCGATCAAATCGCTGCTGTTTCGCGCCCGCGAGGAGTTCAGGCAGGTATACCTGGCGAAATATGGACACGCACCGGGGATGGAAGATGCGGTGAGGGATACGTAGTGACGAGTGACGAGTGACGAGTGACGAGTGACGAGTGACAAGTGGCGATGAAAGTAAGCAGTAAACAGTACGCAATTGTCACTCCTCACAAAGGTTCAAGGATAAGATTTAGATGGATTGCACGGCCGTTCGACCACTAATTTCATACTACTACGATGGAGAGGCCACGCCGGAGGAAAGAGCGCAGGTCGAGCAGCACCTTGCTACCTGCGAGGATTGCAGGCGCGTGCTAGCGCAGTACCGCACGATAGGGAGCGATATACGTGAGTTGTCTATGCCGGTGCCCCCTGTTGGGCTGCACCGCGATGTGTGGCGCGCTATAGAAGCCCAGCAAGCAGGGGCGCGCCGCCCCGCCGCGCAACAGAACAAGGGTAAAGTAGTAGATTTTTCGACAGCGCAGAAGCAGAAGCGCCCCGCGCTCGTGACCACGCTTGCCAATGTTGGTGGAAGCTGGGCCAGGGCGCTACCAGCGGCTCTGCTGGTAGTCGCACTTGGGATAATGATCGCGGTGTTCATCTTTGTGCAGGGCAGAACGCCCAGCGACCTCGCCAAGCTGGTTGATGCGGGGCCTTTCAGCGATTACAACTCTCAGCTTCAGGTGCTGTTCAGCAAGCAGGTTGTGCCGGGCGATGTTGAGAAATATACAAGCGTCAGCGTGGTCGATGGCGCAAGCCTGAACCATGTGACAACCACCAATACGTTCCAGGGGCAGATATTGACCATGAAGCCGGAGTTCCCCTGGCAGGCAGGCGCGAAATATCAGGTGACGGTGGATGCAACAAAGATACGCCTGGCGGGTATCGGCTCGCCGTTGGATACGCAGGCGATTACGCTGGAGTTCAGCACGTTGGCATACACGCCCACGCCCACCGAAACGCCGGTGCCGCCAACCGCGACCGTTGTGCCAACCAATACGCCTGAGCCTACGCTGGAACCAACCCAGGCACCGGAGAACACACCGGAGCCGACGGCAGTCGCCTTCACGCCTACATCAGAGCCTGTAGTGGAGCCGAGCGCGGTAGTTACAGACACGCCGAAGCCAGCGCCAACGAACACACCCAGGCCTGCACCCACCGATACGCCCGTGCCACCCAAGCCAAGCGACACGCCCACCGAGGAGCCCACGGATACACCTGCGCCGGTTGTGCCCACGCCTACGGATACGCCCGTGGTGTCCGGAACGACCCTGCCAGGGGAACCGACCCCTTCGGCAACGCCTCAGCTGCCTACACCTACAGCTACGGCAGGACTTCCATGCAACATCATACCTGTGAACGGGTTCGGAAAGGTCTGGACCGAGAATGAGAGCGTGCGCAACCGGATAGGCTGCCCGGAGGAGGACGAGTACGCCATACTCGACGCGGCACAGGAGCGGTTCGAGGGCGGATATATGTTCTGGCGGCAGGATACCAAGAAGATATACGTCTTCTTCGGCAACCCGAACACCGATACCTCCGGCACATGGGTCGAGTACGACGACACCTGGGTGGACGGCGAGCCCATGCCAACCGTCGAGCCTAACGATACACCCGGCGTGAGGGGCTCGGCCACACCGCCGGCAGGCAAGTACGCCCCGGTGCGAGGCTTCGGGAAGCTATGGTACTCGGATCCAGACCTGCGGGCCAGGTTAGGGTGGGCGCTGGAGCCTGAGCAGGCGGTGCAGGCAGCTTTCCAGACGTTCGAGCACGGTTATGCACTGTGGACCGACAACAAGGTGATCCGGATCATGTACAAGGAGCAGACCATAGCGGAGAATATCTGGGAGCGCTTCACGGATACCTTCGCAATGCCGACCCCAAGCGCCACACCGCACTAGCACTCGTAATCAACAAGAAACAGGCCGCCTTAATGTGTGGCCTGTTTTTTGTTGATAAGCTAGAGACCAACTTCGAGGCGGGAGATCAGGCGTGGGGGGAAGTTGAGGCGGCGCATTATCTCTTGCGTTTCGGCAATGGGATATTCGGTGCGCCAGAAGGTGAGACGGGCGGTCCAATCCCAATCGGCTGAGGTGGCCGAGTTGGGGATGTCAAGCACCATGTAGGCGGCGCGGGGGTCGCCGTCGCGAGGTTGGCCGACGCTGCCGGGGTTGACGATCATGCGGGGGCCGCCCGACATATCGGTCTGTTCCAGCTTGGGCCAGACGTTTAGATCGAGCGTCTCGCCCGGTTCAGGGATGGCCGCCTTCACCACGCCTTCCATATCGCGAAAGATGAGCGGCACGTGGGTGTGGCCGACAAAACAGTAGCGCGAGTTGAAGAGGGGAAAGCACTCGGCTGCATCGAAGAGGTCGAGGAGATATTCCCACATGGGGTCGCGGGGAGAGGCATGGACCATTGTGAAGACCTGGCCGAAGGCCTTGAGCGTGACGGGGAGATTTTCTATGTACTCGCGGTTATCTGGCGTGATGGTCATGGCGGTCCAGTCGAGGGTGAAGCGCGCATCACGATTGAACAACTCTTCATCGAGCCTGCCGAGCATACCCCAGTCGTGATTACCGGGAATGCAAAGGTGGGGGTACTGGCGGACGGCCTCGACGCACTCGTTAGGCTGAGGGCCATAGCCGACCAGGTCACCCAGGCACCATAGCGAGTCGACCTCGCCCATCTCTTCAAGGACGGTGCGCAAGGCCACGTAGTTGCCGTGCAGATCGGAGATTATGCCGATGCGCACGACATACCTCTGGTGCGGAATTTAGAGCACGAAGCATGGGATGTTGGTTGTATTTCACCGCAGAGGCGCAGAGTGCGCGAAGGCTTGCTTGAGGGTATTATCGGTCGTATGCGCATCTGTGTAGGGTCAATCTCCTGTACAGCGGTGGTAGGACTCATTTGGTCTTCCATCCATTATACAGGTTCTGGATACCAGGCATATATAAAATACCCAATTATCCCTGACCGAGGGCCTGTAGGGGCCGGCTCAGGTCGCTTGCCAACGGGTGTAGGGTGTGTTATAAGCGATCCAATGGCGATGGACCGAGTGTGGAAAGCGGTAAACGAGCATAGAACTGCGTGGGTGGGCGTATTGCTCGCGCTGGGGGCGTTTGTGCTTTATGGACTGACACTTGCCCCCTCGGTAATGCCGGGAGATTACGCGGAGTTCCAATTCAGCGCGGCGGTACTGGGCGTGCCGCACCCTACCGGCTACCCACTTTATGTGCTCCTGGGCAAGCTGTTCACGATGCTGCCGTTTGGAGATGTGGCCTACAGGGTGAACCTATCGTCGGCGGTATACATGGCCGGGGCGGTGGGCGTGGGCTACGGGGGGGCGGTGAGGCTGCTGCGTCTATCTGGGTTGCGTCGGGTATGGTGGGCGGGGGTAGTGGGGTTGGGGTTGTTCGCCATCTCGCCGACAGCCTGGTCAATGGCGCTGGTAGCAAGGAGTTACGCGCTCAACGCGCTGCTGGTGGCCTCGGTGATATTTACGCTGATCACCTGGAGAGCCACTCGCAAGGCAGGTTGGTTCTATGCTTCATGCCTGTTGATCGGGCTGAGCATCGCGCACCACGGCACAACCTACCTGCTGCTGCCCGCCTACGGGCTATACCTGCTTTTTGTTGAGTGGGAGAACCGGCGACCGGGGGCGGAGGGCAATCGCACAGCATTGGCACATCCGGCGCGCAGATCGGCGTTGGGGGTAGGGTGCTTGCTGCTGGGTCTTAGCCCACTGCTCTTTCTTGTGTATCGCTTCGTGTGGGGCGGGCCGTACTACTGGGGGAACCCCACGACCTGGAAGGACTTCTTCAGCCTCCTTACCGGGGGACCGTTCCAGAACCAGGTGTTCGGGTTCGGCATGGACCTGGGCACGCAGTTCGAGCGAGTATTGTTCGGGCTCAATGAGCTTTCGAATCAGTTTACGCCTATTGGCATAGCTCTCGGGCTGGTTGGGATCGTTGTGCTGGCGCGCTACAGGCGGGCGGAGGCCGGGCTGCTCCTGTTGATGATAGCGGGGAACTTCCTGTTCTCCATGAATTACTCGCTGGTAGGATACCTCTATTTCATTCCGACGTACCTGATATGGGCGCTGTTTATGTCGGTGGGGGTTGGGTGGGGCGCGCAGGCGGTATGGGCGAGGCTTGAAGGGAGGATCGGCAAGGCTGTAGCACGGACTTCGCTGGCAGTTGGAGGCGCGGTATTTGTGCTGGCGGTAGGATGGGCGGTCGCGCTGCGCTACCCGAATATGGATCAGAGCGGGCAGACCGCCAAACGCGATGCTGCGCTTGCTTTACTGAGCAGCGCACCGCAGGGCGCGAGCATCTACCTAGATTGGGAAGACCTGTCGGTGGTGCGGTTCTACAGGCTTGTATATGGTATGCGAACGGACCTGACGCTCCATTCAGGCGACCCGGCGGATTGGCCGGAAGGTGTCTATTGCGACCTGGAATATGGGTCATCCGTCTACGTCGCGCCGTTCGCAGGGGCAGAGCCTCCACTGGTGGCCCGCGACTTCGACCTGGAGCCTGCGCCGATGGGCTGGCGGGTAACGGGTGTGGAGAACGCCAGCCTGTACGCGGTGCCTGCTTGCGGGACTTGTGCAACTTGCAGGTAAGGGATCCTGTTGCGTATTGCGTATTGCGTATTGCGTATTGCGTGTTGGTAAGTAGGAATGAGTAGATGGCGGTGACAGAGAGAGCAAGACTATCGTTGGAGTTGGGACCCCTGGACCGTGTGGCGGTGGGAGCGATTGTGCTTGGGTATGTGGTAGTCACTGCGTTGATGCCACCTGTACGCGATTTCGCTTTGCTGGACGACTGGGTCTATACACGGCTGGCCGAGGGGATCGTGCACGGGCAGGGGCTTGCGCCATCGCAGTACGCTCAGGCCACGCTCATTTTTCATGAGTTCTGGGGCGCGGGGTTTGTGGCTCTATTGGGTGACACGTTCACCGCGGTCACTCTTGCGACCGTGACATTGAGCCTGCTGGGGGCGCTGGCTTTCTACGCGATCCTGAGGGTACTCGGATTCTCGACAAGTCTGAGCGCGCTGGGTGTGGCGATTCTTGTACTAAATCCTTATTACCTGTACCTGAGCTACACCTACATGACTGAGGTCACGTTCACCTCAATGGCGCTGATCTCTTGTTTCTGCTATCTGCTAGGGATCTGTGGCAACAGGACGAAAGACGATGGACCAAAGGCGATGGACAATAGAGGGGCAAAGATGAGCGCATCCATCGTCTGGTTGGCGCTCGGCGGCCTGTTCGCGGCGCTGGCTTTCTTGACGAGGCAGTTCGGGCTGGCGCTGCCTGTGGCGGCCCTGGCCTGGCTGTTTGTGGCGCGCAAGATGACGATTACGAAGGCTTTGGCAGTGTTGGCGCTACCGTTGGTGGCGGTCATTGGCTATTACGTGTGGAGCAGCAAGTTCGGAACGACTTTCAGCGGTAGCGTGGGCCGCGAAGAGATATTAGAACTGGCGAATCCGGGGGAATGGGCGCAAAGGGCTGCGCGGTTCGTCTATTTCGCCCTTTTCCTGCCGGGGCTGACCGTACCGCTGTGGAGCAAGCCCAGGCGATGGCGGGTCGGCCTTGCGCTGTCGGTGTTGGGGGGTGTGGCGGCTTTCGGGCTGTGGCAGTTAAAGCTGCGATTGGCAAGCGAAGGCCAAAGCTCTCTGGACGAGCTTTCCTTTACATGGCTGCGCCCTGTGTTCGGTGATGGAGTGCTTATCACGCTTGTGTACTCGGTTGGCGCGGGGCTGGCAGTATGGCTGCTGTTCGGGATGGCCGAGCGAGCCTGGCCCGCTCTGGTAGGGATATTCACGCGGAAGATGGAAGCACCGCCCGCGCTCCTCTTCTTCCTTGCGGGCGCGATCCTGTTCGCGGGCACTTATGTGGTGAGCGCGGGGTTCCTCGACAGGTACTGGGTGCCCGTGCTGCCGTTCCTGATTGCGGGTGGTTTGTATGGGGTAAAGAGATGGTCGTGGCGCTTGTTGGTTCCGGCGCTGGCGGTTGTCGGTGTATTTGGCGCACTTGTGCACCTGGACGATTATGCCGCGATGCAGGCTAGGTGGGACGCAGGCCGCGACCTGCTCGCGAGCGGGGTGCCCGTTGACAGGATAGAGAACGGCTACGCCTGGGACGGCTATTACCTGGGTGATAGCAGCATGGCGCGCTACCCTAACCTGGATGTGAGGGTCATAGGTCGCATCTTCCCTCCATACGAGGTGATCGTGCCGGATTATGTGATCGACAACGTGCCCATGGAAGGCTACACGATAGTGGATAGATACCGATACTTCAGTTACCTGAATGGATGGGGCTATCGTGAAATGCTGGTGCTGAAGAGGTAGCCTTTGGAGCGGATGTTTGCTCCATTCGCTTGAGGTGGACCAAAAGCACGGCTATATCGGCGGGGGTGACGCCCGCGATGCGCGAAGCCTGTCCAACGGTGGCTGGGCGGAAGCGCGCCAACTTTTCACGAGCCTCGATCTTGAGGGCGACAAGGTCCAAATAAGGGAAGTCGGTGGGGATTGCGCGTTCTTCCAGCCTATGTGTGCGGGCGATCTCGGCCTCCTGCTTGGCTATGTAGCCGGCATACTTGGCGGCGATCTCGGTTCCCTGGGCGGCCTCGTCCATAAAAGGATCAGAAATATCGACGTCGGGAAGGAGTACCGGGAGCGCGGTATAAGGGGTATCCTGGCGGCGCATATATTCGAGCATTGTGGTGTGCTTGCCGGGCTCGGGGGAGTCGTAACCCGCAGAGCGTAATTGCGCGCCTACCGCGTTGGTGACCACGCCTTCTCCCAGGCGCGTGAGGGCATCGTCTATGATCTCTTGCTTGCGAAGCACCTGCTTGTATCCCTCCTCATCAATGAGGCCGAGAGCATGGCCTATCGGCGTGAGCCGCAGGTCGGCATTATCGGAGCGAAGTAGCAGGCGATATTCAGCGCGGGAGGTCATCAGACGATAAGGCTCGCGATGGTCCATGCCGGTGAGGTCGCTCGCCATCACGCCGATGTAAGCAAGGTGGCGAGGGAGCACCAACGGCCTGCGCGCATGAATGTCCTCCATAAGATCGTGATACGATAAGTGATTATTGCGTACTGCGTATTGCGTAGTGCTTAGTTCTTGCCCCGGCCCATCGTCCGGCCTTCGTCCTTCGCCTTGTGTCCTTCGACAATATAGGGCTGCATTGACGCCCGCCATGATACCCTGTCCTGCGGCTTCTTCGTATCCTGAGGTGCCGTTGATCTGGCCCGCGAGGAAGAGGCCCGCCACGCGCTTGCTCTCAAACCAGGCTGTAATCTCACTGGGAGGGACGGCGTCGTACTCCACGGCGTAGCCGATGCGCATGATCTCGGCGTTGCGGAGGGCAGGGATCGAGCGGATTAGCGCCCATTGCGCGTCTTCGGGGAGGGATGTGCTGCAACCCTGCACGTAAACCTCGTTGGTGCGCCAGCCTTCAGGCTCAAGGAAAAGCTGGTGGCTCTCTTTGTCGGCGAAGCGGTATATCTTGTCCTCGATGGAAGGGCAGTAGCGCGGCCCAACACCCTCGATTGAGCCATTGAACATCGGAGCGCGATGGAGGTTATCGCGGATGATCTTATGGGTTTCGGGGGTAGTGTGGACGAGGTAGCAAGCCATTTGCCTGCGCCAGGGCTTCACAGACGAAGGACGATGGACGGTAGACGAAAGCTCGCTACCTTCGTCCTCCTGCGGATAGGTTGCGAGTGGCTCCAACTCTGTTGCAGGGAGGCGGTCGTGGCTGAAATAGATGGGCGTTGGGCTGCCAGGCTGGAACCCGGTGAGAGAAAAATCAATGGTGCGGGCGTCGATACGCGGGGGCGTGCCCGTCTTGAGCCGCATAAGTGGGAACTGGAGGTCGCCCAGCGCGCCTGATAATTCGTTGGAGGGGGCTTCGCCGGAGCGGCCCGCAGCCGAGGTGAACTCGCCGGAGATGATACGCCCGCGAAGGAAAGTGCCCGTGGTGAGCACCACGGAGAAGGCGCGATAGGCGCGGCCCGTGGCGGTGGTCACTCCAACTACCCTGAGCCTGCCGCGCTGGTCCAGCATGGCACGATCCGCCGCGCCGCTTTCGTGGCTGAGGGTGCGGGCGAGATGATCGGGAGCGGCTTCGGGGTGAAGGGGCTCCAGAAGGAGGCCCGCAACGATGGCCTGCTTGAGGTGCAGGTTGGGGGTGGTCTCCAGGACGGTCTTCATGGAAAGGGCGTAGAGCTTCTTGTCGCACTGTGCCCTGGGCACCTGTACAGCAGGCCCTTTGCGGACGTTGAGCATCCTTATCTGGATGGAAGTGCGGTCGGTGTTGCGCGCCATCTCACCGCCGAGGGCATCGATTTCGCGCACAACATGGCCCTTGGCGGGACCGCCTACGGAGGGATTGCAGGGCATTAGAGCCACCGTATCAAGGTTCATGGTAAGGAGGAGAGTACGGTGGCCCATACGCGCCGAGGCTAATGCAGCCTCGCAGCCTGCATGCCCGGCACCCACGATTATTACGTCATAGATGTCTGAAGGTAGGGAAGTCACGCGTATATTTTACCAGACGGTAGTCGGTAGTCGGTAGTCGGTAGTCGGTAGTCGGAGTTAGAGTTCCTGGTTCCTGGTTCTGATTATCGGCCACCATCTGAATATAGCTCGACAAAGGGGCGACGCTTGACATAGCGAAGACGATCCTGGAGTGGAAGGCCCGTGATCAGGCCTGTAATCAGCCAGTTGATCGTCATTGATATCAGGGAGCGCAACACGTAATCGTCGGATACGAGGCCGCCTGCCGCCAGGAGAGTGGCCCCGGTGAGGCCGCTCAGGGCAACGAAAGGCAAATAGAAGATGCCACCGGCAGCATTGGCGAGGGTCCATGCCCACCAGCCAAGATCGACTGTTTCGGGCAAGCGCCGGCTCAAGACAAACGACTGCGGAAGCCCGAACGCCGCACCAGACAGCGCGCCCCACAGGATGAGGGGGATAAGCACGTTGCACTGAGGGTAGCCGGTGTTCATCGCAAGCACAAGCACGGAGGCTACAGGCCCCAGGAGCGCCCAACGCAGGACGCCGCCCAGCGCGCTCGCCAATATCCAATCTCGCCAGCCCAGGAGCTTGAGATAGCGCAGTAGAACCAGGCCCTGGAAGAGGCCGATCACTGCCCCGGCTACCAGCCCGAAGGGGACCAGCGTCAGCATTACGAGGGTCACAGGCGCATCGGCGGGCACGACCAGGCGAACTGTAGTCTGGGCGATGAGTTGGCCCAGGAAACCGCCGACCGTGGTGACTATGGCCCACAGCAGCCAGAAACCGCACCCAAGACCACGAGCTTGAGCGGCAGCGTAATCATCGCGTACTTCTAGCATGGAAGGTTATTCCTCTCTGGGGACGAAAGACGATAGTTCCTGGTAGTCGGTAGTCGGAGAACGATAGACCTTAAATTAGCAGTACGCAGTACGCATTACTCACTCGCCACTCGTCACTCGTCAAGAAATGGGTGCACCCTCGTTATAGCAGAGGATATGCCGCCGGGCATCGGTCTTGGGGCCTATGTTGAGCGGGTAGCCAAGTGTATAATTGAGGTGCTAATAACAGGAGGATCTTTGCCATGTTTCCCGCGTTGCCAAAGCTGCGTATCGTCTATTTTTCTTCCCGTCCCTCGGACCTTACTAACGTGGTCGCCCAGGGCCTGCAACAGGCCGGGGCGAATCTATTACTGGTCGTGACCACGCCCGGCCCACCTGCCCGGCGCACCGATGCCTACAAAGATGTCGTGCAAAATAAGCTGCCAGGCGTTGATATCCTGGTTACGAGCCACATCCAGAGGCTAACATCGATTATACGCGCACTGGAACCTGACATGATCTTTGTCACAGGCTTTCCGTGGCGCTTGCCCGCCGAGCTTTTATCGATCCCGCGCCTGGGTAGTATCAACACCCACCCAGCCGCCCTTCCCAAGTACCGAGGGCCAAACCCCATTTTCTGGCAGATGATGAACGGCGAGACGGAGCTTGGCCTGACGGTGCATCGCATGGATGCCGAGTTCGACACAGGCCCAATCCTCGCACAGGCTACGTTGCCTATCGACCCTGATTGGTATATAGAGGACCTGGGAGAGCACATAGGCGACATTGGAGTGAAAGTGATAGCGGATGGCTTCGCCGCCGCGCTTGCGGGGGAGCCAGGCAGGCCCCAGCCCACCGAGGGAGCGAGCTATGCCCCGCTGACCACCGAGGAGGACCGCAGGCTCGACTGGAACAAACCGGCGCAGCAGCTACGCAACCAGGTGCGAGCGTGGGGTGCCGAAGGAGCCACCGGCAAGATCGACGGCCAGGAGTGGATAGTGAGGCGGGCCAGGGTGGTCGAGGGCGGCAGGGAGAAGGCGCAAGCGGAGGCAGGCACATTGGTGGACATGGGGCCACAGGGCCAAGCAGTGCAGACCGGAGATGGCTTGCTGTTGCTTGAGGATGCCGAGCCTTTAGCAGAACCAACGATGATAGAAGAATGAGACGGGTGCACGTCAGGATTTAGGCAACTTTGTTGAGGCGGGTCTTGGGCCAGCTTTGCTCCCAGCGTTGGCTCAACAACTCAGCTCTCAGCGCGAGCACTCCTTGCGCTCATCTTTTGCCCCAACACATGCCCGCCCCCTTCAACCTGGCTCCTATCAGCCGCTTGCATGCGCTTTCCACCGTGCCACTTCCAATAGGATATCCCCACGCTCTGTACTCCGAGTAGCGCATCCTCTCTTGGTTGGTCTCGAAGTAGTGGATCTCCGAGCCACCCGCTTCTCCTTGTGAGCCTTCACGCTTACCTTCTCAATTCAGAGCCACAATCACCGCTTCTACCCTCCCCTCCCATAACTCGCGCTCCCACCGCTTCACCCACCTCGCAGCCTCGGTTGTGCCCTGCCCGAAGATGCCATTACCTGCCGCCCACAAGTGCTCCACCGCATGGTACCAGTCCAGCACCTCTACTCGGTTGGCAAAGTGCTCATCGAAAAGTGCTCATCGAATTGTACCCAGTTGGAGGCTGCCCCATCTCCCAGGCACACTACCACCTCGTTAGGACCGATCCCCCGCCTCCATGCCTCGGCAGCCAACCTCTCTCCTGCTTGTTCCATCGAGCCACACTCAGCTATGTAGCTCTGGCTTCCCTCTACTGCTTCTGCTCCCTCTACTTCACCCTGCTCATTCAACTTGGCAGTGGCTCGAAACACCACCCCTGCTTTGGCATCATGCCACCCACCCGAATGAGACGGATAGCGTTCAGAATTAGGGTGTGAGGGGCTGGGGTTGGGGCTGGGGTTGGGGTTGAGAGAGAAGGGTGAAACACTCAAAGAAGGGGTTGAGACCCTTAGCTCGCCAGGTGCCGAACAATGTAGCCAGCCTCATGCGTGTGGCACTCCCCCTTGCTGATTGCGACCCTCCCGACACCTTGCGCATCACCACCACCGCCCGCACACTCCTCTCCGCCAGGTTGTTGTCCGCCGAGAGGCCACTTTGTAGTACGAAGCGGAATAGCTCGTCCTGGTGGCGAAGCAACCTCTTGCACAGAGCATGACATGGGTGCTCCTTGTGAGGCTTGGCTGAGGCGTACTTGCCTCCCAACTCTCTCACACCCTCCATTAGCTCAATGTACAACACTTCTCTCTCTACCGCAGAAGGTGGACCGTGTTCACCCTGTTCGCACTGTTCAGCTCGCAGGCACTCTTGGGCTGTGTCATACAGAACCCGCACCCCTTTGGCCCACTCCACCACTTCTTCATTCCCTTTGTGCTCTTCCTTCAACTCGTGTAAGTCCCTCAGCAGATGCACCCAGCATCGTTGGTGTTCTCCTGGGAATTCATTGTATGCCGCGTAGAAGTCGGTGACCAACACTCCCTTGAACTGTGAGCCGAGGATACGCCTGGCCACTGCTCCTCCCCGACTGTGGTCATACTCGTAGTATCGCTCACCATGGGGCGTGCAGAAGCACCAGATATAGCCATTCTGCCCACCTTCTCGCCACCCTGTCTCGTCCCCATGCACCACACTGCTCTGTCTTACCTCCTCTTTGATATCTTGTGCTGCTTTTCTCACCTTCTCTGCCTCGGCCACTCGGTGCAGCAGGTCCGCAATCTCACCTGTAGAGATGAGCAAGTTGTGCACGATGTGCAGGTATTCTCTAATCAGACGCACCGGCATTCTCAGGGTGGTGCGTAAGTAAGCTATCAGGGAGGCGATGCGTATCCCCATTCTGCTTTGTCCAATCACCTCCCCCTGAGCGCTCAAATCGAGTGGAGGATAATGCCATTTGGAGCATCGGGCGCACCAACTCTTGAACAACTGGTGCTCGGTGACTTCTACAGGAAGGGGAGGAGGGAGTTCTATCACCTGGCGTCTGGAGCCGGAGGCCAGTTGGGGCTGGCTTAGTCCATATCCACAGTCAGGGCACATCTCTATGTAGTGCTGCACCGTTTGGGTGGGTGTTTGCTCTCTACGCCTGGCACCATTTTGGTCTTTGGCTCGTTTGCGGCGTGGTTTCTTCTCGGAGTTAGCCTGGTCTTTGGACTTGGCAGTGTTGGGCTTGACGAAAGAGGGTGGCTCGCTTCGGTACTTGTCTAGTTGTGCCTGCAACTGGGTGTTCGCAGCCAATGCTTGGGCAAGCTGCTCTTTGAGGATGACTACTTCAGCCCGCAAAGCCATTACTTCTTCTTCCCAGCTCATGCCTCATACAATATCGTGGAAATTGCCCCACCGCAAATCTGGACATTTACATGAGACGCGAAATTTGACGGGTCGCGAAATATCCTGTATAATGCGGTGTTCGGTTCGTTTTTCGAGCCGCCGAAAAAACAGAATAGCCTGAGACAGCCGGCGCGCCCGCAGAGGCGCTTAATACAACAGCCCGCCGAGGCGAGAATTCCGACAGCCCAACAGACGGCACAGGTTGTAACCATGTGCATGGGCGGTTTGGAAGAATTGGAGCACAAATGCCCCATGCCTCGCACGCGAAAAGCGTCACCTCAGGCATGAGGGCTTTTTTAATTGCGGATTTTAGATTTTAGATTGCGGATTGTGAGTACCGCACCCGCAAGAATAAATCCGCAATCTAAAATCCAAGATCCAAAATCGAACTGAAGGGGGGTGAAAACAGGATAATGGCCACCAAAAAGAAGAAAGAGAAGGTCAAGGAGCTAGGCAACCTGTTCGCGAACAGCCAGGTGCTGATCTTCACCGACTATCGCGGGCTGAAGGTATCAGATATCACCAACCTGCGCCGCGTTCTGCGCGAGAAGGGGGTGGAGTACCACGTCACCAAGAACACCCTGGCCGAGCTTGCAGCCCACCGCTCAGGTATGGACAGCATGCTCCCTATGCTCGACGGCCCGACGGCTATAGCCTTCGTTGGCGACGATATTCCAGGCGCGGCCAAGGCGCTCACTGATTTCGTGCGCATCTCGAAGGTACTTCAGATCCGTGGCGGCCTGATGGGCAACAAGACCATCAGCGCAGACCAGGTAAGCGACCTGACCAAGATACTGACCAAAGAGCAGTATCTATCCCAACTGCTCGGCGCGATACGCGCCCCGATCCAGAACTTCGTGAACGTGTTGAATGCACCGCTTCAGGGCTTCGTGAATGTGCTCAACGCCAGGCTCGACAAGCTAAAGGAAGAAGGCGGAACAGCCGAGCCGGCCGAAGCATAGCAAATTGCGAAAGACGACGAGTGACGAGTGATTAGTCAACAAGTAGTACGCACTCGCCACGCATCGAAAATCAACAATCAAAAGGAGAAAACAAACCAATGGCAGCTACTCGTGAGGATATCCTCGAATCTATCAAAAATATGACGGTGCTGGAGCTTTCCCAGCTTGTTAAGGACATGGAAGAGACATTCGGCGTGACCGCCGCCGCTCCCATGATGATGGGCGCGATGCCTATGGCGGGCGCTGCCGCAGGCGACGGCGCTGCTGCGCCTCCTGCCGAGGAAGAGAAGACCGAATTTGATGTCGTCCTGACCGACTTCGGACCCAACAAGATCCAGGTGATCAAGGTCGTGCGCGAGCTGACCGGCCTGGGCCTGAAGGAAGCCAAAGACCTCGTAGAGGCCGCCCCCAAGGCTGTGCGCGAGGGCGTGAACAAGGCAGATGCCGAGGCCGCTAAGGCGAAGCTGGAAGCCGAAGGCGCGAAGGCCGAGGTCAGGTAATCATTCCGAGCAATGCAAGAACGGTTGGCGTTAGGCCAACCGTTCTTGTTCTTCCTGATATTATATATTCATGGACAACTTTAGAGAGCGGGTGTGGGCCTTTGTGCGATCTGTGCCTGCGGGGCGGGTAGTGACCTACGGGCAGGTAGCGGCTATGGTAGATGCGCCGAGGGGAGCGAGGGCCGTTGGGATGGTGCTGCACAACACGCCCGGCTTGGCTGATGTGCCATGCCAGCGCGTGGTGAACAGATGGGGGAGGCTCGCGCCCACGTATGGGTGGGGCGGGCCTGAACAGCAAAAGGCCGAACTGGAGGCCGAAGGAGTTGAGGTCAGGCCTGATATGACCGTTGACCTGGAGGTGTACCAGTGGTGGCCCGATCCCTTCCCTCTCGGAAGTACCTGATAACTCACCTTACGCAGCCAGGCGAACAGGTTGAAGTTGGCGGAAGGTATCAAAGGCAACCTGCATGGCACGCAAGTAGATAGTGCTCTTTAGAGCAAAGTGGTTGAGATGATTGGACAGCTTCAACAATTCGAGCTTGACGTACCCACACAAAGAGGCAAACAAATGGTTGGTCTGGGTGCACACTGTGTGAGTTGGCGAGCGTTCCAAAGAAGCATTCTGCTTCAGCGACTTGTGATACTCTTCCACGTTCCACCGTCTCTGGTAGATTGTGGTGATTTGGTCGAAGGTGCATGTCACATCCGAGCACACCAGATACTGGGTGATTTGACCACCATCTTCGTTTGCGAAGAGTTGCTTGACCAATATCAAGGGGAAGTCTATCCCTTCAAGATAGACCGTCCGCACCTCACCCGTCTCCAGCGGCACACTGTCCACACGCATGTACCGACCCTGTCGTTTGTCTCCCTCGGTAAAGGCCACCTTGCGGTTGGTCTTGAGAGGCATGATGAAATCCCCCTCCAATTCGACTTTGACGAAGCGCATATTGTCCGCCGAGGCATACCACACGTCATTGAGCACGAAGTTGAGTACGAAGCGGAACAACACTTGGTTGTGCTTGGCTTGCCGCAACAACGCCTGATAGTGCTCGTTCTTACTGACCGGATCACGCCGCTTGGTTTTGCCGTCTTTAGGGTCCACATACTGCTCGGTCTTTCTTACCAACCGAAAACCCACGGGCAGCGACACCTCCAACTCAGGCACATGGTACAAGGCCGAGAGGAAGTTTATCCCCTTGACCGTTGTGCCTTTGGAGTGGTCATAGTGCCAGGCGATGATGTCGTTCTCATCTGTGTACGGCTTCTCCGAGATGGAGTCGTCCACGATGATGCACCCATCTTCTTGCTCAACGGCTCGCACATGAGGCTTGACAAAATGCCACAGGTCAGCAGAGGTGAACTCTCCCTTGGAGAGGAAGCGTTGAATGGGGTCATGGCTCACGCTTCCACTCAGCAATGCGCTCAAGCCCGTGCCGGTGGTCAGACCGAAAGAGCTTATCAGGTAGTCAGTGTACAGATCAAGCAGTTCTTTGTTCGTCATCCCTTTAGTCTACCATTCAACACTTCGGCTGCGTAAGGTGAGCTGATAATCTGCGATTATTTGCCAAGCCAGGAGCGGGTGATCTCAAGCGCATACGCCGTCGATTCGATCAGAAAGTCGTCGCCTTTGGCCTGCCTCAGTATGAGCGCCTCGGTGAAGGCGCGCTCGGCGGCGTCGAAGCGGCCCTGATCGAACAGGCTTTTGCCGTAGTGCTGGTAGGCAAAGTCGAGGTAGATATGGAGGTCGGGATCGGTACAGCAGCGTGCTATGCTGTCGATGAAGATCGCATCGGCTTCATCGAAGCGGCCCTGCCACTGATAGACATGGGCAAGGCGCAGGCTGTTAGCCAGATGCGAATTCCTATTGTTGGCCTGCCCCGCTACTGTAATCGCGCTTTCCAGGTAACGGGCGGCCTGGTCGAGGTCGCCCAGCATACGCAAGTAAACGCCAACCGTACCCAGCAGGCGTAGTCTCTCATCGATGGGTAGGTCGTGGGCACCAAGTTGCTTCTCCAGGGAAGATGTGTAGGCGCGCATTTCGGCGGGCGAGTTGGGAAGATCCCGGAGGTTGGCGTCGAAGTGGTAAGAGAGGTCGTATGAGGGTTGCTGGGCAGTCATAGGAGAAGAAAGAAGCGCGCCACGGCAGGTCCGGGCGCGCCTTGTTGCCTCGCCGTAACCGGCTATGGGGTGGGAGGAGCCGAGATACTGACCGCCTCGTCAAACTTGCTCCATGAGACGGTGCCAGAGGTGTCGGAGCTATTGATCTTCACCTGGCGCACATAAGGTTTAGAGTCAGGTCCGACCCACAAATCAACCGTACCTGTAGTGGTTGCGTCACCCCCCGCACCGGTGCTCAGGGAGGATAGCGCCTGCATATCACCTGTCATGTGCTTGGTATCTACGCCATCGATCTGCTCGATGGCGGGAGTGCCATCCTTGATCTGGTCTTTGTTCGCGTCTATATCCTCAGGCTTGAAGTTATCCCACATGCCGGTCATGGAGCCAAAGCCTGCCGTGACCGAACCGGTCATGGAAGAGTCCAGTTTCTGATAGGTTGTACCATCCTGGCTTATGTATACGTCAGTACCACCGATCACTATGACAGTAGCACTGACTCCACCGGACGTGGTATCAATTTTGTAGCTGTTGTTGGCAACATCGAAATCGCCATCCAGTTTGGTAGGGCTTCCGGCGCTGGTGATGTCGGCGGTAAGGTGGTAGGTCTTGAGGGCCTTCATATTGGCGGCGGCGTCCTTAAGCAGGTCGGCGTTGCTTTTGCCACTGGCGCTGTCGCCACATGCCGCCAGGGCCAGCACTGCGACCAGAGCGGTCGCGACTATACCCAGGAATCTTGAACGTGTACTTAGAAACATCTTTACCTCCCTCTGAATTGATACTACGTTTAGGCCCAGACCCTGGAGGAGACATACCTTGAGAGGAGGGTGGAGAACAAGCTGGCAGGTCATCTGCGAGGGTAGGCGCTATTATATCAAGGGGAGTCACCAAAGGCAAACCGGTGCACATCAGGCTGGTCGCGGGGATGCGTTCGTGTTGCAAAGAGACAGGCAGTTTGGTATAATAATCACGCATGGGCGTGTAGCTCAGTTGGTTAGAGCGCAGTCCTGATAAGACTGAGGTCCCTGGTTCGAGACCAGGCTCGCCCAC
>CAWCNY010000006.1:0-1060373 GCA_963797095.1 uncultured Chloroflexia bacterium
TGTCCTCTTCAACGTATAGCGAACGGGCTCGATCCTCCATCGGCGCGCGAAGCGAAATTGCCTTATAATAGACAAGCGTTTTAACTCCCAAAGAGGTCGGAGGCAATATATTATGCCTGGTAGACTTCGACAAAGGGCTGACTATCGCTCGCTCAAGCAGTCTCCCACTTCGCACTCCTCTCACCATAATGGACAGGTGGAGCGTTCCGTTACGGAGCCTGCTGCGGAGCCTATCACTTCTACCCAACAGGAGCCTACTTCCGCCAGGGCGCTGCTGGGCGATTTACGCCTATCCGGGCGAGGCAACTCCCCTGTTCAACAGGCCGCTCTGCTCGATATGCAGAGCACCTACGGCAACCGTGCCGCTCAGCGCTTCCTCAGGAGCGGTTCCATCGGGTTCCCCTCGTTGGCGGGTCCAACTGTAGCAGGTCCGGCATCCTCTCCCCGATCCAATGTTCAGCGGCAATGGCCCGACGCCACTACAGGTGGCGCAACTTCCGGTCGCGCCTCGGTGCCCTCAGGCGGGAATTGGAACGCGGACGACAAAGTGAAAATAGGCTCGATCAGGCGCATTCCCGTCTCCGGCCTTTCGCAAGGCAATCAAGTAGATGACAAAGAGGAGGGCAAGGAGTGGGCCGGCGATGGGAAAGTCAAGGTCAAGACGATCACAGGCGAATCGGCTGTGGGGCGCGCTATAGTGCTTGTGCCCGATCCTCTCGGCGTGAAAGAGGGGGGAAGCGTGGATGTGTTTCTCTACCTGCACGGTTACGGCATTGGCTATCGCCAGCGTACCGAGGCCAGGATGGAGGAGGTTCCAGGTACCAAGAAGGGAGAAAAGAAGAAATATAGAGAAGTTAAAGGTATGGAAAAGGGCACCGTGCGCGACATTGATGTTGATCGCATGGAAGAGCAATTGGACGCGGTCAACAAGGCCAACGTCAAAGCAGGTGGCCACCCGATGGTAGCCGTTATGCCTCAGGGCAGATACTCGGCCCAGCTAGGGGCGCAGTTCGGCAAAGACTTCAACAGCGAAGCTTATCTCGATGATATATTTCCCAGGGTGTCTGCGTTGAAGGGGGTAACAAGAGGGCGTGTAGTGCTGGCCGGGCACAGTGGCGCGGGTGGCACAATCGCTCCAATACTGGCTAACGCGGTCAACAGCAAGGGCGAGCTAAAGAGCGAAGCCGAGATGAAGAAGGCAGGCATACCTACCAACCTTGCCGAGGTGGTCCTGTTCGATGCGATCAATACGGTCGAAACTGACAAAGGGCCGGGCCAGCTTGAGCGTGTAGAAAAATGGGTCGTGGCCCAGATCAGGAAAGACCTGCATGAAATGGCCGGTATGGACGATGCCTCTCAGGGGACCTATCTTCAAGACCGGATGATGAGATTCCGTGGCTATTACACTAATAGCTATTCCACCAGGTACGAGAAACTGAAGAAAGACCTCCAGGCAGCCCTCACGAGAGAGCTTAAGCGAGCACGACGCGACAGCAAAAATCCACTTGCCTTGAGCGCCGACCACGAAAAAGCTCTCTTTGACAATTACGTGGAGAGCATCCAGCCCGTCGCGACCGGTCACGAGCGTCTCATGGGCACAGGCAAAGTGCAGGAAGCCCTCGGCGCGCTCCCTAAAGTACAGCCTTATCGCGCACCATATCGCGCACCGTTACCTGTGCAACGTGACACCCCAGCCACGGCTGATCCTGACAAAGCACAGTGGGAGGCAGATTGGAATGACCCGGCGTTCGCCGCCACCCGCCGCTTCTTCAATGAGACGAGTAGACCATCAGGCACCCCAAAAGAGCGTTACAACATACTATGCCCGCTCTACAAAGCTCATGGCGTTCCACGTCCCTTGAGCTATCTCAAAGATGACATCGACACAAGCACTACCTTTTTCGGCAGCAACACGCAAGCCCATAAAGACATGCAGGCCATGCTGACTAAGGCTGAGACTACTATTAAAGCGCTAAAGGATGACAAGGGGAATCCCAAATACGCAGGATCTCCGTTCAAACAGAGACCCTGGGCGCTCAATGTTCGCACTACGAGCGAGGGAGGTTGGAGCAATCATGCTACAGGTAAAGCAATAGACCTCGACCCTGATACCAACCCGCATCTCATTAATCGCTCACACCGGGCCATAATTAACGAGCTTACGGGCTTCGATATTGAAAAGGAGAACCCCGCCGAGGGTCTCCACCTGGGAGTGTTCAGCCCCGACACATACGATGCGGTCAAAATGACAAGCGAGCTTTTCCAGGCCAACTACAACGAAGCCGGGATGAACAAACGCCTCGATGACATGAACGATGAGAAGGCCCAACTCACCACGCAGCGAGATGAGCTAACAAAGCAAAGGGAAGAACTCGACAAGAGCAAGAAGCAGGTTGTAGCGGACCGCGATGCTGTGCTGAAGAACAAGGCCTCCACTGCCGACCAACGTAAGGAGGCGAGAGAGCGCGCCAGGACCGCCCGTGCTGATATAGATAAGCGACTTACCGAGCTAAAAGCGCAGATCAAGGAGAAGGACGCAGAGATCAAGCACCTGCAAGATCGCATCAAGGTGCTAGAGGCAGAATTGAAGAAGTTCAAGCGGGAGCAGAAGACATTTGATGCCGCCGTAGCATCAGCGATCACCGCCCAGGCTGAGGTAGCAGCCTCCACCGAGGAGGTAGGAAAACTGTCGGCTGAAAAAGAAGCTGCAAGCGATCAAGTGGAACAAGCAAAGACAGATAAGAAGGATAAGAAGGAACTCGCTAAGCTGAGAAAGGATCTCGCGAGCAAGACTGCTGCGCTTTCCAAAGCCACGAGCACGTTGAAGAAGAATGAGAGGGCCCTGAAAAAGAAGATCGACACCCGCGATAGCTACACTCTCCGCAAATACGCTCGTGAAGGCTTCCTCAATCTGCCCAAAGATGTCGTAGAAGCCATGCAAGGAGCCGGCTTCAAGTGGGGTGGAGAGTGGAGCACCCATAAAGATCTCATGCACTTCGATATGCCCTGATCGGATACTCCCCAGGACAGGATCATAGCGTTCGACCTAGCTTTCGGCTGCCCAAAAATCCAGGATTCGAAGCGATGTGAAGTGATATGACACCTGATGTCCGCTGACGTATCGTGCCTCAGCCAATATACTCTTGAAAACGGTCACAACAGAGCGATCAAAAGGAGGAGGCACTTTACAGAAACGTATTGTTTGCGGCCGAGTATCGAATGAAAGAAGGAGAAGCAAGAGAATGATCACACAGGGAACCAACCAACCACGGCCTGCCTTCCTGTTAGGAACCGGTATACTCCTCGGCATGCTGATAATGCTTGCCTGGGGCCCGGGGGGCTTGAGCACCCTGGCCCAGGGGCAGGGCGCAACTATGCAAGTAACCGCACAGGCAGACTGCCAGACCTTCCCCCAGACCGGGCACAACGTTTGCGGCAGGTTTCTACAATACTGGAATGAGCACGGAGGGCTGGCCCAGCAAGGTTATCCGATAAGCGAGGCGTTCACCGAGACCAGCGCCCTCAACGGCAGGCCTTATACAGTGCAATACTTCGAGCGTGCCGTCTTCGAAATGCACCCCGAAAACCAACCCCCCTACGACGTGCTTCTATCTCAACTTGGCACATATCTCGGTAATGAGAAATACACCAAGGGCTTCCCTGCCAACTCTGGAGAAGTGCCCTTCTATGAAGACCGCACCGAGCCGGTATCCGCTTTGCTGTCCTTCTACAACGCCATCAACCGCAAAGAGTACGAACGCGCCTACAGCTACTTCCGGGGCGCTCCCAACCCCAATCCCTCTCTTGCAGCGCCCTTCGATCAGTGGGTGCAAGGCTACGCCGATACAACCTCGGTGACGGTCGCTGCAGGCACACCTGTCGAAGATGCAGGTGCGGGCAATATCTACGCTACCTTCCCGGTGGTTCTCACGGCAGCCCACACCGACGGTAGCACCGAGTTCTTCTCCGGGTGCTATGTCATGCACCGCGTCAACGCGGGCATCTCGGAGAATCCGAACGACGAGTTGTGGAGCATAGACTCGGCACAGCTTGCGGTCGCTCCGGCTAATCCCGATGTTGACCAGTTGCTTTCGCAGACGTGCAGCCGGTAATTCTCAACATAAATACACATAAAGATAAAGGAGACAAAACGATGGGTACTAGTGATCTAAAAGCTCGAAGGGAGATCTCGCTTCGCACACCAACAGAGCTGCTGCCTGACGCCGTAAAAGACATCTCTGCCGCCCTTACAACCTTGCTTGCGGATATGTTCGCGCTCTATATAAAGACCAAGAACTTCCACTGGCATATGTCGGGGCCGCACTTCCGCGACTACCATCTGCTGCTGGATGAGCAGGCCGACCAGATCTTCGCAACCACCGATGCTATCGCCGAGCGGGCGAGAAAGATCGGCGGCACAACCCTGCGCTCGACCGGCCAGATCGCCCGTTTGCAGCGTATCCTCGACAACGACGCGGACTATGTCACGCCCCAGGATATGCTGGCCGAACTTCAGGGCGATAACAAGGATATGACAGTGCGCCTGCGCGAAACACACGCTCTGTGCGAGGATTATGGCGACGTAGCCACCACCAGCATGATCGAGGTCTGGATCGACGAAGCCGAAAGGCGCATCTGGTTCCTCTTCGAGGCCAACCGCCAGGGCTAGCCCAGGATTGACCGGCTCACGCTGTGTGGCGTAGAATCTAAATATGACCCAACCTACTTTTGGTTTGCCCTGGCCTGGTGCTTCGGCCCGGTTCCTCCTGCGCCCCGGAGTGACTTTCCTGAATCATGGCAGCTTCGGGGCCACTCCTCGTCCGGTGTTCGATACCTACCAGGCATGGCAGCGTGAGCTTGAGGCTGAGCCAGTCGATTTCCTGGCGAGACGCTGCGAAGGGCTTATCGCTGAGGCCCGCGCCAGGCTTGGAGCTTTCGTCGGTGCCGAAGCCGGTAGCCTGGTGTTCGTGCCCAATGCCACCTATGGTATGAACATAGTGGCGCGCTCCCTCGATCTGAGGCCGGGCGACGAAGTGCTCACAACTGATCACGAGTACGGGGCTGCGGAGCGCACCTGGCGATTCAACTGCGCCCTGCGAGAGGCACGGTACGTGCGACAGGCCATCTCCCTACCTCTTCCCACCGATGAGCAAATAGTGGAGGAGCTATGGAGCGGCGTCACCGGTCGCACCAAAGTGATCTTTGTCAGCCATATTACCTCGCCGACAGCGGCGGTCTTCCCCGTGGCCGCGATATGCAGGCGAGCGCGCCAGGCGGGCATCATCACAGTCGTAGATGGTGCCCATGCCCCCGGCCAGATCGATCTGTCGCTTGAGGAGTTGGATGCCGACTTCTACACCGGCAATTGCCATAAGTGGCTCTGCGCGCCGAAGGGTTCGGCCTTCTTGTATGCACACCCCGACCGGCAGGCCCTCCTTCAGCCACTTATCGTTAGCTGGGGGTGGGAGAGCGAGCGCCCAGGCCCGTCCCGCTTCCTCGACTACTTCACGTGGGTGGGCACAGGAGACCCTGCGGCCTACCTCAGCGTGGGCGCGGCCATCGACTTCCAGGCTGAATACCAATGGCCGCAAGTGCGCGAAGCCTGCCACCAGATGGCGCTGTGGGCGCGGAACAGACTAACGTCCCTGGTGGGTACGTCCCCTATCTGCGGCCCTGACCACTTCGTGCAGATGTTCTCCGTAGACCTGCCGCCTGGAAGCATCGACAGGCTGGGAACCCGGCTCTGGGACGATTACCGGATAGAAACGCCTCTGCTACATTGGAACGATCACGAATTCCTGCGGGTGTCAATTCAAGCGTACAACAGCATGGACGACCTGCTGCGACTCGAATCCGCGCTAAAGGCTTTGGTGTAATCTGCGCGCCAACCCGTTCCTCCAAACATCGCGAGATTAATGCCCAATTTTGCAAAGCAATTCGCTGAACTGTAAGCGCTTACACTTGACAGCGGACTATTTTTGGTGCTATCATGCTCCGCAAGCGCTTACAAGCACCTAACCGTGTTTGGCGCCCCTCCGTAAGCGTTTACAAGATTGGAACGGTGATGATCCAGCGAGAGAGCGAAGGCGTTACAATCTTTGATGTGGCACGTGAGGCAGGCGTATCATACGCCACGGTTTCCCGTGTCCTGAACAACAAAGACCATGTGAAGCCCGAAAAGCGGCAGGCCGTCCTCGATGCTGTGGCTCGCCTCGGTTATGTCGCCAATTCCCAGGCTCGCAGCCTGGCCGGTGGCGCATCGCGCGTTATCGGCCTCCTTGTGCAGGATGTTGGCACAAGCTACACAGGCGAGATCGTGCGCGGCATCGACGATGAATTGAGCGCCGCGGGCTACGACCTCATGCTCTATACAACTCACCGCCGCAAGGCCAAAGAATCGGCCTATGTCGAGGCAGTTGCTCGCGGTCTCGCCGACGGTCTTCTGCTCATTCTCCCACGCAATCCCGGTGCATACCTCGAGTCGCTGCGCCTCCAGAACTTTCCCTACGTTCTGATCGACCACCAGGGCATAGGCGACTACGCGCGCTCGGTTGGTGCTACCAACTGGCAGGGCGCATACGACGCCACCCGTTACCTCCTTGAACTGGGTCACAGGCGTATCGGCTTCATAACCGGGGCTATGGACCTCGGTTGCTCGGTTGATCGTCTTGGTGGCTACTCCGCCGCCCTGTCCGATTTCGGCGTTTCCCACGATCCTGCGCTCATTAGCACGGGCGATTTCTTCCGCCCTCAAGGCTTCTCAGGAGCAAACGCTCTACTCGACCTTCCGCAGCCGCCGACCGCCATTTTCGCCTCCAACGACGAAATGGCTTTCGGTGCTATGGAAGCCGCACGCGTGCGTGGCCTCCGAATCCCCGATGATATCTCGGTGGTAGGGTTCGACGATATATACCAGGCCTCCCTCGTCCACCCTGCCCTCACCACCGTTCGCCAGCCTATGGAGCAAATGGGCCGCAATGCCACACGTATGCTCCTCGACTTGATTGCAGATCCGGAGAAGCAGATGGGGCGCGTGACTCTACCCACTACTCTTGTAGTGCGCGAGTCATGCAGTGCACCGATCTTCAGTTCAACCTGACCTCGTCTGCTCCAATTTAATCTCGCTGATCGTGCCGGCGGGCCCCCGGCTAGTCAGACGTCGCCCTCGTGACGGCGGTTTGGAATCAAAGTTGATTAGATAAAGGAGGAAAATGGTGAAGTCCAACAAATTTGTGATACTTCTCCTGGTAATGCTCGTGATGGGCTTACTAGCGGGCTGCGGTGCAGAGCCCACCGTAACTCCCGTCCCCCAGCCAACGGCTACTACCGCGCCCGTAGTAGAGCCAACGGCTACTACCGCCATGGCTGAGCCAACCGCCACCGAAGCTATGGTCGAGCCAACCGCCACCGAAGCTATGGTCGAGCCAACCGCTACCACCGAGGCGATGGCTATGCCTTCAGAAACGCCTACATTCGTGCCGGCGGCCATGAACCCCAACGCCAAGGTTACGATTCAATGGTGGCATATAACCACCGCCAAGAACGGCAGGGACTATTTCCAGACGGTAGCCAACAACTACATGAAGGACCACCCCGACGTCAACATCGAAATCACGGTGCTTGAAAATGAGGCCTTCAAGAGCAAGCTGGCGACCGCCATGCAATCGGGCCAGCCACCCGACATATTCCAGAGTTGGGGCGGTGGCGCGCTGGCCCAGTACGCCGACGCGGGCCTCGTCAAGGACATAACCTCCGACTTGCAGACGGATGGCTGGGGCGATTCGTTCCAGTCCGGCCCTCTCTCCCTCTACAAAGTTGGTGACAAGAACTTCGGTGTGCCCTGGGAAGCCGGTATGGTCGGCTTCTGGTACAACAAGGCGCTCTTCACGAAGGCGGGCATCGATTCTCCGCCCGCCACATGGTCAGCCTTCCTGGACGACGTAAAGAAGCTCAAGGACGCCAATGTCACCCCTATCGCCCTGGGTGAAGGTGATAAGTGGCCCGGCGCTTTCTATTGGGAGTATCTGGCGATCCGCATTGGCGGCAAAGACGCCTTCGATAAGGCATACAGCCGCACCGGCTCGTTCGCCGATCCCGCCTTCATTCAGGCAGGACAGGACCTCAAAGGCCTCGTCGACCTCCAGCCCTTCCAGACCGGCTTTCTCGGTGCAGATTACCCATCGCACCAGGCGCTTATGGCGAATGGTCAGGCCGCGATGGAGCTAATGGGCCAGTGGGCACCGGGCGCTGACCGCGCGGTCTCCACCGATGTCGATACCTATAACAAGAACCTCGGCTTCTTCGGCTTCCCCGGCGTTGACGGCGGGCAGGGCGATCCCTCCGACGTGCTCGGCGGCGCTGACGGCTTTGCGTTCGGGGTGAACGCCCCACCGGAAGCGGTAGATTTCGCCCGCTACTTCACCAACCTGGAAAACCAGAAGGGTATGGCCGCAGCTAACGTCGCCGTCCTGCCTGTAGTGAAGGGTGCCGAGACCGAAGTCACAGATCCGATGTTGCAGCAGGTGCTGGAGACTGTCGGCAATGCCAAATACTACCAGCTATACTACGACCAGTATATGCCTCCGGCAGTCGGTGGTACGGTGAACGACGCGACGCAGGCCTTATTCGCAGGTCAAATGACCCCTGATCAAACAGCGCAGGCTATAGACGCTTCAGCTGCCTCAGAATTGAAGTAAGGACCGCTAACCGGTGGCGGGTAATCGGTAGTCGGTAGTCGGATCAGGAACAAGCGTCCTCCGAATACTGACTACCGGCTACCAGCACAAACATGCAATTGCTATCACGAACAAGATCATCAGAAGAGGCCGAAGCCACCGGTGTGTTAGCGCCGGCGCGCCCACGCAACGTCGGCAAGATACTCACTATCGTGGCCTTCTTGCTTCCTTCGACTCTGCTCTACTTCATCCTGGTGATCTTGCCTATCTTCCAGGCGTCCTACTACAGCCTCTTCAAGTGGAATGGGTTGGTGCCGCTGGATAACTTCATAGGGCTGGATAACTATGCTCAAGCCCTACAGGATGGCGTTTTCATACATGCCGTGAGCAACAACATCTTGATCGCGGTGCTATCGGCGGCCCTGCAACTTCCCGTGGCCCTGGCCCTGGCCCTTCTGATCCGGCGTAACATGAAAGGGCGCACGATCTTCCGGTTGATCTTCTTCCTTCCCTATGTGTTGTCCGAAGTGGTGACAGGCGTGCTCTGGAAGTTCATCTACCAACCGCAGACAGGGTTGCTGAATCATCTACTGGCGGCCATCATCCCCAACTTCACGCCTCTGGGCTGGCTTGGCGATATCAACACCGTCATGATCTGGGTTTTCGTGGTGATTACCTGGAAATACTTCGGCCTCTACCTTGTGCTCTTCACGGCTGGGCTGCAAAATATCCCCGGCGAGTTGGAGGAGGCAGCCATCATTGACGGTGCGAGCAATGGACAGGTGATTCGCCATGTGACGGTGCCGCTGCTGGGGCCTACTATCAGGTTGGCCCTCTTCCTATCGATCATCGGATCGCTGCAAATATTCGACCTGGTGTGGGTCATGACTAAAGGCGACCCCGTGAATGCCAGCGAGACGATGGCAACCTATATGTACAAGTTCGGATTCCAGCGCTTCGCTCTCGGCTACGGTAGCGCCGTGGCTGTGATCCTCTTCCTGCTATCTTTCGGCTTCTCGATCCTGTACCAGCGCTATGTAATGAGGCGCGACTATGCTTCCTAACATGGAATTGAGGCCATAATGTCCACCACCCTCAAAGTCCAGGCCCCCGCTAACCGTCCCCCCCTTGGCGAAATATCACTTCAAGTACTCAGGTACGGGGTGAGCGTCCTCGTAGCCTTGATCGTGCTGGTGCCCATCCTGACCGCCGTAATAGGAGGGTTCAAGACCAACGCCAACCTGCTGTCCGACCCGTTTGGCCTGCCCACTACCGTGATCCCCGACAACTACACCGGTGTGCTTACCAGTTCGTCCTTCTGGGTGCAGCTACGAAACAGCACCTTTATCGTGATCTTCACTGCGCTAGGCGTGATCGTGCTGGCGAGCATGCCAGCTTTCGTTTTCTCACGCATGAAATTCCCAGGGCGCGACGTCATCTTCTCTTTCTTCACTCTGGGCCTCCTCTTCCCACTCACTGTGGCGATCCTGCCCTTGTACATCACGCTACGCCAGATCCACCTGATCGACAACTTGTGGGGCATCATCCTGCCACAGATAGCGTTCGCCTTGCCCGTCAATATGGTGATCCTGCGAGGGTTCTTCGCTGCCGTTCCAACCGATCTACAGGAAGCCGCCTCAATTGACGGCTGTAGCGCCTTCGGGTTCTTCTGGCGTATCTTGCTACCACTGGTGCGCCCTGCCCTGGCAGCAGTAGTGGTGCTGACCATTGTGGCGAGTTGGAACAACTTCTTCCTGCCACTGCTGGTGCTCAACAAAGAGGATTTGTGGACGCTGCCCCTTGGTATAATGCAGTTTCAGGGTCAGTATGGTACAGACTGGGCGCGAGTGCTCGCATTCGTGTCGCTGGCTCTTGTGCCTACCCTCATCTTTTATCTGATAGCTGAACGTCATATCGTGTCCGGCCTGCTGGCGGGTGCGGTAAAGGGATAGTCAGAGGAGTGTTTTTGTGCCTGTAGAGATCACCGAAACCGCCTTGCTCGTCGATGGGCAGGAAGTCCCTGTCTATTCGGGCACCGTACACTACTGGCGGTTAGAGCGCGAGCGCTGGCCCGCCATCCTGGACCAGGTGGTGGCGCTCGGCTTCAAGATGATAGAGACCTATATCCCCTGGTCGGTCCACGAGATAAAACCCGGCGTGTTCGATTGGGGCCACCCCGAATCCGATATGTCTAGCGAGGGTTGCCACGACGACCGCAAAGACCTGGAAGGCTTCATGTCGCTTTGCGAAGAGCGCGGCATCTGGCTCATCGTGCGCCCCGGACCCTTGATCAACGCCGAATTGACCGATTTCGGGTTCCCTGAGTGGGTGCTGCTCGATCCTGATGCGCAGGCCCATACCGCCGTTGGCAGCCTGCACCTCGATGCCGCCTACAACCTGCACCCACCTCGGCCATTCCCCGTACCCTCCTACGCGAGCGAGCTATTCTATGAGTACGTGGGGCGCTGGTACGACCAGGTTTGCCCGAAGATAATCCGGCACCTGGCCCCGAACGGCTGTGTGGTGGCCGTGCAGAGCGATAATGAAACGTGTTATCTCTTCCACGACCAGACCTATGCCACCGACTACAGCCCCGCCTCTCTTGCCCTCTATCGCTCCCGGCTCCGCGACAAGTACGGCGATATCCAGGCCCTCAACTCTGCCTACCGTACGAGCTACTCGGCTTTCGAGCAGGTGGAACCTCCCAGGGACTGCGAGATCGAGGAGCGTGCCGATCTGCCCAGGCACCTCGATTGGGCTGAGTACAAAGAGTACCAGATCATCTACGCCGTTTCGCGTTGTGCCAAAATGCTGCGCGACCGAGGGATAGACGGCGTACCCGTGTTCCACGATGTCGCCTACCAGCAGCGCACGCCCCTCGACCTGGCAAAGATGGAGGCCGATCCCTACATAGATTGGGTTGGTATCAACTGCTACCGCAACAAAGAAGATTTCACAGGCGCGGTTCGTCTCGCCCGCTACCTTACGGGCAGCGTTCAATTGCCGTTTGTGCCTGAGCTTGGCTGCGGCATCTGGAGCCACCACCCCGCTACGCCTGAGCCTGTAGACCACGAGATCATCACTCTTGGGATGCTAATGCACGGCCTACGAGCCTTCAACCTCTATATGCTAGTAGAGCGCGAGCGCTGGCAGGGCAGCCCCGTCACGAGGCACGGTGCCCTCCGACCCGACCGCGCTGATTTCTATGTAAGGCTGAATACCTTCTTGCAACGCCACCATTTCTGGCGTTTCAAACGCGATTGCCAGGTGCTGGTGCTCCGCAACTACGACCTGGGCCGCTATGCCGCCATCACGCAAACGCTATCCTATGCCCACACCGATCTCCTGGGTTTGCCCCCTGAGCTTTTCACCGTAGAACCCGACCTGGGTCTGCGCTGGGATGCCCTGGCCGAATCGCAGGCAGAGATGGCTACACTCGCTAACTCGTTCCCAGGACACCACGCGCCCGGTACCTGGATGGGCACTCTCCTGACTTCTCTGTCTGCCCGGTCGCTCGACTACGACATAGCAGACACCCATGTAGATATAGATCGCCTAGGAAAATACAGCGCCCTCTTTCTGAACGCCACCGACTTCATGGATTTAGAAGATCAGCAAAAGATCCTGGAGGCGATTTCAGCCGGGTCCACCGTAGTCGTAGGCCCTGGTATTCCCTACACCGACCCCACCATGCAGCGTCCCGGCATCCTGGATCGCTACCTTACCGCCCCTGGGCAAGCGCAGATCGGGCGGGGCCGCCTCATCTGGGCAGAACAAACCAACCTGCCTGAGGTGCTCTCACAGGTTGCCCCTCCACCCGAATATAGCTGTAACGACCCTTCTATCGCCCTCACCGTGTGGCGCGACGGCTCTCAAACCCTCCTTTTTTCCGCCAACCCCACGCCCCACTCCCGTGCGGTTACCCTTACTTTCAACGGCTCTCGCACCCTGCGGTCGGTGTGGGGGTCCGAGCAGGTATTGTCGGGCGAAAATTCGATAGATTTCGCCTTGCAGCCCTACGCCGTCCAGATCTGGGAGGCCAACCTTGATTGACCCTCACTGGAGCGTGATAGACCTCGATCCCCACACGTGGCGCACAATTGGCAGCTTGTTCGACCCCGGCCAATACATACGAACATCACAAAACGATGAGCATGGACTTTTCGTGTTGCACTCCGGTGGCCGCCCTCTTCGTGTGGTAGATACGGCCACGGGCGTTCGCCGGGACCTGCCAATCGAGCAAGTAGATGACCCACGCGCGCTTGCTTCCCACCTCTTTGCCACGGGCGAATGGCAGCGGGTGCACATAATAGACAAGCGCCACCTGGCCCATGTGGCAAAAGAAGCTCAATCCAACCCCCGCCGCGACCTGACCCTGGATCAATATTATCACCTCGTCTATAATCTACTCTGGGATGGCTCCGGGGGCTATGTTAGCTTCCCCGAACACCCCGGCCACTGGCATGGATGGGTTTACCATGATTTGAACAGTTTCATAGCTGCCCTGCCCAATCCATCCACGGTAGCCCTTATCGTACTGGACGGAAGTCGCACCAGTATCGGGCTGGTACTCGACATATCAGATCGACTCATAAGGACAGTAACTACTCTCGAAACCTTTGATCCCTCCCCCACCGTAGTCGCACCCCCAACTTTCGACCTGACTGCTACCGACTTCAGGCGATTGTGGGCGCTGCTACAGGCACGCTACGAGCGTGGGTCCGGTTCCCGGCCTGTCGCCGCTCTATTATGTGCGCACTCTGTTTTCAGCAGGTGGTTGGACGAACCAACGCAGGCCGGTAAGCGGCAAATACTGGAAAAAGCGCGCGACCTGGGGGAAGCATTCTGGCGTATTGACCTGCGCGCATGAGGAGCATACTATGAGCTATACACCAACTCCAGCCGATAGATTCACCTTCGGCCTTTGGACCGTGGGCAACATCGGGCGCGACCCGTTTGGCGACGCGGTCCGATCTCTCCTCTCTCCTGTCGATCTCGTTCATCTCCTCGCCGAAGTGGGCGCATACGGTGTCAACTTCCACGACAATGACCTCGTGCCCATCGATGCCACCCCCGCCGAGCGGGATCGCATAGTGCGCGACTTCAAAGCTACCCTCCAGCAAACCGGCCTCGTAGTGCCGATGGCGACCACCAACCTCTTCTTCGACCCAGCCTTCAAAGACGGAGCCTTCACAGCCAACGATCCCGCTGTGCGTGCCTATGCCTTGCAAAAAACCTTGCGGGCGGTAGACCTCGGTGTAGAGCTAGGGGCCAGAGTTTATGTTTTCTGGGGCGGGCGCGAAGGCGTAGAGAGCGACGCCACCAAGAACCCGCTCGACTCGCTAAAACGCTACCGCGACGCACTCAATTTCGTGTGCGAATACGTGCTCGATCAGGGTTACGATCTCAAACTCGCTCTAGAACCCAAGCCTAATGAGCCGCGTGGCGATATCTACCTGGCGACCGTTGGGGCCGCGCTCGCCTTCATTAACACCCTGGACCACCCCGATATGGTTGGTGTCAACCCTGAGGTGGCTCACGAGCAGATGTCCGGCCTCAACTTCCTGCATGCAGTCGCCCAAGCGTGGGACGCGGGCAAGCTCTTCCACATCGATCTCAATGACCAGGCATTCGGGCGCTACGACCAGGATTTCCGCTTTGGTTCTGTCAATCTGAAATCCGCCTTCTTCCTGGTGAAGTTCCTCGAAGATGTAGGCTATACCGGCAGCCGTCACTTCGACGCCCACGCCTACCGCACCGAGGATTACAACGGTGTAAAGGACTTCGCAAAAGGCTGTATGCGTACCTACCTGATACTCAAAGAAAAGGCGCAGCGCTTCAACAATGACCAGGAGATTTAAGCCCTGCTCTCGGAAGTAAATAGCGCGACCGTCCCGTTGCCTGAATACGGTGGAGGCTATACATCCGACAAGGCCAGTGCCCTTCAAGCCGCCGATTTTGACCGCCGCACTCTGGGCGCGAGAGGGCTTCCCTACGAAAGATTAGATCAACTGGTGGTCGACCTGCTTCTCGGCGTTCGATAGTACCCGCAACATCGCAGCCAGGCCACATTACAGGCGTGGTCTGGCTGTCTTCTTAATCATTTCCTAATTTTCCTCTCCACCTCCTTTAATCTTGGGTTGCTATCTTATACTTTAGAGAGTTAAAGCTGTGCACACCTACGTGCATCGCACGTTTGTGCTTAATGCAGTGCTAAAATCACCAGGAAACAACCGAATTAACGTAGGAAAGGAGGCACAACGCTGTTACCCCATGAAGCAGCGTTGCAATTAAGCATGCCAGAAACCGCAGATATCTTGTCCAGCACCTCGCAAGACACGGTTAAAGTAGCTACCATGCCGAGCAAGAATGGCACAGGTAGGCGAGATAAGCGCCGAAAACGAAAGGTTCCAGGCTTCATTAAATGGCTCGTCGCGATAGTAATCATTGGAGGCATCGCAGGAGGTGTCTACCTGTGGAAGACTCAGACAGACGCCGCAGCAGAGCAAACAATAACGGTCACTTTGCCTGTCCTTCAAGGCGACATCAACACCACCGTCCAGAGCAACGGCAATATACAGGCCAGCCGGGAAGAGGCGGTCAATTACGAAACGACGGGCGATGTGGTTGAAGTATTGGTGAAGCCCGGCGACCACGTCCAGGCGGGCCAATCCCTTGTGCGCCAGACAGATGCCGACCAGAAGGAAGCAGTCTCTCAGGCCCAGGTCTCCCTCAACACCGCCCAGGCCAAGCTGGACGACCTTAAGAAAGGCGCATCCGATGCCGAGATAGCCAGCGCCCAGGCAGATGTCCAGTCTGCCCAGGCCGCCCTCGACAAGGTGAAAGCCGGGGCTACCGCCAAAGATATCGCCGATGCCCAGGCCGATGTGCGCCAGGCCCAGACCAACCTCGACACAGTTAAGGCGGGAGCTACCGCCAAAGAGATACAGGATGCCGAGGCCGACCTTAAGACCGCCCAGACTAATTACGATACGGTCAAGGCCGGGGCTACCGCCAAAGAGATACAGGATGCCGAGGCCGACCTTAAGACCGCCCAGGCCAATTATGATGCCCTCAGTGAGCCTCCTTCGACGAGCGCCGTACAGGCCGCTCAATCTCAACTTGATTCCGCCAAAGCGAAACTTGCTGCCCTCCAGGCCGGTCCCTCCGCGACCGAACTGAGCTCTGCTCAACTGGCCGTTACCCAGGCAGAAAACGACCTCAAAGGCATACAGGACGATGCCGCTCTCAACAAGCAGGAAAAAGAGCTTGCCCTGGCTAAGGCCGACCGAGACCTCGAACAAGCCCAGCGCGACTACAGCCAGATAGCCAATCAAGTGCTGAACGAGAATGGTGACCTCACCGTTGATGCCTCCGACCCCAAATATAATCAGTACTGGACCGCTTACGACGCCCTCAAAGACGCTGAAGCGGGCCAGACCCAGGCCCTCGCCGAGCTTGATAACGTGCGCCAGAAGGAAATAGACGATGTGGCCGCTGCCCAGGCCAAGATCGATGATGCCAACAAGCAGTTGGCAGAGGTACAGGCCGGGGCTACCTCGGAGGAAGTCGCTGCTGCCCAGGCCGATGTAGCTTCCGCCCAGAAAGCTCTCGATGACCTCACCGCCGGGCCTACGAAAGACCAATTAGCGACCGCTGAAGCTGCCGTTGTGAAGGCCCGGACCACCCTCGACCAGTTGAAGGCCGGGCCCACCGCCGACGATCTTGCTACCGCTGAAGCTGCCGTTGTGAAGGCCCGGACCACCCTCGACCAGTTGAAGGCAGGCCCAACTCCTGACGATCTGGCCCAGGCGCAGACCGCTCTCGACAAAGCCAACAACAACCTTGCCGACCTCAAGAAAGGCGCTACTCCCGACTCGATAGCCGCCGCCCAGGCCACCCTCGCCCAGAAGCAGGCCAGCCTCCAGGCGTTACTTGAGCCTGCCTCCGCGAGCGATATCGCCGCCGCCGAGCAGACTGTCGCCAGTGCGCAGAAGGACCTGGATGACGCGCAAGCCGAACTTACCAAGACCGTGCTGACAGCGCCTTTCAGCGGCGTGGTAGCCTCCGTATCTGCCGAGCCTAACGCCAAAATATCAGTTGGAACCGAGGCAGTCACCATCTACGACGAAAGTGGTATGCACATCGAGCTGGCCGTAAACGAAAGCGATATCCAGAGCATAAAGGAAGGCCAGGAAGCCTCCATCTCCATAGATGCCCTCCCCAATCAGGTGCTCACCGGCACTGTTAGCTCAGTATCCCTGGTCTCGCAGAGCAGCCAGGACGTAGTTACCTATCAAGTTGATGTCCAGTTTAATCCCCAGGACCTGCCGATCAAAACAGGTATGAGCGCCAGCGCTGACATCATCACAGAGAGCCATCCAAACGTGATAGAGGTTCCCACCAGGGCGATCAAGACCCAGGGCAATATCAAGACTATAGATGTCCTCTACAACAATGTCCCTGTTACAGTGCGCGTTATCACCGGTGTGACCGACGGCACGATGACCGAGATCGTCAGTTGCGTCGAGACCAACAGCCAGTGCTTGCGCCCAGGCGACCAACTCTCAGTAACCACCACCGTCTCCGGTTCTTCAAGCAACAGCACTTCCCAGCAATTCCCCGGTGGAGGCTTTGTACAGTTTGGTGGGGGCGGTGCCTTCCCTGGCCCCGGCACCACCTTCAATAGAGAGAACAGGGGCACCGGCACCAATCGCTAACCCTTTCAGGATGCCTGTTCGCAGCCTACGCGAGCGGGCATCCTGGACGCCCTGTGCCATCTAGAACCTTTTGGCCGCAGGCTGAACAAGCGGAGAAAGTAACAAATGGGACCAATTATCTCAGTACGCGATCTGGCAAAAACCTACATAATGGGCGAGATCGAAGTCGAGGCCCTTCGCGGCGTCAGCTTCGACATAGCTCCCGGCGACTTCGTGGCGATCATGGGGCCGTCCGGGTCGGGCAAATCGACCCTGATGAACCTGCTCGGCTGCCTGGATACGCCCACCGCCGGCCAGTATATCCTCGATGGACTGGCCGTCGAGCAGCTCGAAAGCGACGAGCTTGCTGCCGTCCGCAACCGCAAAATCGGCTTCATATTCCAGCAATTCAACCTCCTTCCTCGTAGCACCGCCCTCGAAAACGTCGAATTGCCTCTTGTCTACAGAGGCAACATCAAGAAAAACGAGCGATACGATCTGGCAGTGTCGGCTCTCGAAATCGTCGGCCTGGAAGATAGAATGGAGCACCATCCCCGCGAGCTATCGGGCGGCCAGCAGCAGCGCGTGGCGATTGCCCGCGCCCTGGTCACCCAACCCGCCATCCTTCTCGCCGATGAGCCGACCGGCAACCTCAACTCCCGCTCCAGCGAGGAAGTCATTGGGGTCTTTGAGCAATTGAACCGCCAGGGCAAAACAATCATCCTGGTAACACACGAGCATGATGTGGCCACTCATGCCCACCGGGTAATCACAGTGCGCGATGGCCTGGTGGAGAGCGACACGCTCAATATCACCGATGAGAGTTGGAGTGCAACTCCATCCAAAGCTAAGGAGGCCGAGCATGTCCACGCTCAAGCTTGAGAGCGCTTTGCCCGTGGCAAAGCCACAAGAGGAAGAGACAGAAGAAACTGATTCGTTCGATCTTGAGACCGGGGGAATAAGCCTCCTTGAGAGTATCAGTTTGGCCTGGTCAACCCTCATGGCTAACAAAGTGCGTACTATTTTGACAGCCCTGGGCGTGATCATCGGCGTGGCTTCCGTAGTGGCGCTGCTGGCTATTGGCAATGGTAGCCAGGCCGAAATTACCGATCAGATCACCGCGAACGGGGCCAATCTCCTGACGGTACGTGCCCAGGGCGCGGCAGGTGGCGGCAATGCCACCCTTACCACCGAGGATGCCGAGGCTTTAGCCGACCCTCTGAACGTGCCGGATGCAGAGTCTGTCTCCCCTGAGACCCAGGGCATCGCCTCCGTGGTGGCAGGCTCAAATAGCGAAAACACCATCGTCATAGGTGTCACTTCCGTCTATCTTGCGATGCACAACAACAAGTTGCAGTACGGCAGTTTCATCTCCCCGGAACAGGAGAGTACCAACGTCGTGGTGCTCGGCTCCCAGGCCTCCATAGACCTGTTTGGTGAAGATACGGACCCCACAGGCCAGACGATACGCATCAAGGGTATCAACTTCCAGGTGATAGGCGTGTTGCAAAGCAAAGGGTCAAGCGTCTTCAATTTCGATGACTCAGGCGTGCTTATACCCCTTTCGGTCGCCCAGAAGAAAGTAATCGGTGGGCGGGTTCAGAGCGCGGGCAACAAGACTTCGGTATCGAGCATCGTGGTCGAAGCTAAAGACCAGAAGAGTGTTGACGCAGCACAGGCCGAGGTGGAAGCTCTCCTGCGCACCCGCCATAACGTCCCCTTCGACGGTAGCTCCGAT
Organism: uncultured Chloroflexia bacterium; assembly: GCA_963797095.1. Taxonomy (GTDB): domain Bacteria; phylum Chloroflexota; class Chloroflexia; order QHBQ01; family JADMIH01; genus JADMIH01. The sequence continues at coordinate 19,113 of CAWCNY010000006.1, forward strand.
GACTTCACAGTTAGCAATCAGGCAGACCTGATCAATACCCTTACAGAAACCAGCCGCACAATGACCATTTACCTCGGGTCCATAGCGGCTATCTCCCTCATCGTCGGCGGTATCGGCATCATGAATATCATGCTGGTGGCAGTGCGAGAAAGGACCCGCGAGATCGGTCTGCGCAAGGCTATCGGCGCACGGCAGCGCGACATCCTCACCCAGTTCCTCATCGAGGCGCTGATGCTCAGCACCACGGGCGGCCTGATCGGGCTGGCGATAGGAGTGCTGATAGCAGTGGTCGCCAACGAAACAGGGCAGACGAGAGCGCTTGTCAGTCCCGAATCGGTGGTGCTCGCCGTGGGGTTCGCGATGGCAGTTGGCCTCTTTTTCGGCATCGAACCTGCCCGTAGAGCCGCCAAGCTCGACCCCATCGAAGCCCTGAGATACGAGTAAGTTTCTATCGAAAACCCCTCATGCGCATAAAGACGCGCTACGGTCAGCACAACTTCAACCAGATCCTAAAGGAGAACCTGTCAGTGAAACTAAAGCAACGACTAGCCATTCCGGTTGGTGTAGCCCTTTTGGGCGTGTGCCTCCTCCTCGCGGCTTGCGGCGGCACCAATTCAGGGGCCAACAGCAACGACCAGAGCTCGGCCAGCAACCAGTTCTTTGCCGACCGCAGCGGCACGCCCGATCCCAATGCCACCCCCTTGCCAGGCGCCGAGACCTTCGGTGGCGGCGCGCCGGGCGTGTTCGGCACGATTCAAAAGATAGATGGCAACAAGGTAACCGTCACAAGCGCCTTTACCAACACCGCGAGCACCACAAACGCTGCGCAAACGGTGGTGCAGGTCAGCAATTCAACCACCATCTCCAAGCAGGCCGATGCCCAGGCTTCCGATATCAAGGTCGGAGATGAGATCACCGCCATAGGCACCAAAGACGGCGATACAGTCACCGCCCAAATAGTGCAGATCGGAGGCGGGTTCGGTGGATTTGGAGGGCCGGGCGGATTTGTAGGCGGACGAGGGAACTTCCCTAACGCCAGCGGCACGCCGGGCGCAGGAGGCCGCAGGGCGTTCCCAAGCGGCACCCCTCCGGCAGGTTTCCAGGGCAACGGCGGTAATGACGGTAACGGCGGTGGCAACTTCAGAGGCAACTTCCCTAACGCCAGTGGCACGCCGGGTGTGACCGCCGACTTCATATCCGGCACAGTCAACTCCGTAAACGGTGATACCGTCACAGTCAAGAGCACAGACGGCACATCGGCGACGTTCACAATCACCTCCGATACCAGGCTCCAGAAGAGCGTAGATGTGAAGGTTAGCGACCTGAAGGAAGGCGATAACATCACTGCCATGGGCCAGCAAAACGGAGATGTGTTCGAAGCCACGTCTATTCAGGTGGTTGAGCGCTTCACGCAGCAAACATCAACTCCCTAGCCTGGATACCCCACCGGCAAACATGAAACATACTATGAGAGGAAAATGGCGGTGCAGCCGCCATTTTCCTCTCCTCTGCAGTCACTCCCAGTGTTTTCAAATCAGCCACAGGCGCCCCTTTCTCATAGCTGCTAAACGTACTCCGGCAGCCAATCCCCATGCGCCGCTATCAGCTCATCCACCAGCGCCCAAATCTGCGCCAGGTCGAGTTCCGCCGCAGTGTGCGGGTCGAGCATGGCGGCATGGTAGATGTGCTCCCGCTTGCGCGTCAGCGCCGCCTCCACCGTCAGCGCCTGCACATTGATGTTCGTCTGCATCAGAGCCGCCAGTTGGGGCGGCAGCATCCCGATATGGGTTGGTTGCACCCCGTTCTTATCCACCAGGCAAGGCACTTCCACACAGCACCCAGCCGGTAGGTTATCGATCAGGCCCCGGTTGGGCACGTTGCCGTAGATCACACGTGGCTCCCCTGTCTCCATCGAGTGGATGATCAGCGAGCCGTATTCGCCTGAGTGGCACAATTTGCTCCCCTCTTGTGTGGCATCCTTCCGCCGGCGTTGCTCGCGGGCCGCGCGCTCCCCCTCCAACACCTCCATCCGGCCATGCGCCATGCGCTGCAACCAGAGGTCCTCCTGTACCTCCCCATAGCGCCGGATCGCTGCCAGGTCCCCCTCAGTAGATGGCTCGGAGCGGGCGAATTCCTCCGATAAGCTATCCCACCCGAGAAGCTGGTCCTCGCAGCGGCCAATATATTCATCAAGCGGAATATTGAACTTCTCTATCAGGTCAGGGCGGTCGCGCTTGATGAACCAGGGCACATATTCGGAAAAGTGCTCGCTCAACTCCGTCACGAAGTAGCCCAGCCTGGTCAGCATCTCGTAGCGCACCCGGTTCCACTCGGGCACCCTCCCATCGGCCACCACCTGCCGGATCAGCGGGTAGAGGTCCTCCCCGTCGCGCTCAAAGCGCAGGTAGAAGGCCAGGTGGTTGATCCCTGCGCACACGTAATTGACCTCCTTTAACGGTACTCCAATATCGTGGCACAGTTGCGCGGCTGTGCCCTGCACGCTGTGGCACAGACCTATAGTATTGATGGAAGTGGCGCGGTTCATCGCCCACGTCAGGATCGCCATCGGATTAGTGTAATTCAAGAAGGTGACGCCTGGGCATACCTCCTCCATATCCCTCCCCATTTCGAGCATCACCGGTATGGTGCGCAAGCCGCGCATTATCCCGCCGATGCCGAGCGTATCGGCGATTGTCTGGCGCAGGCCGTACCTCTTCGGGATCTCGAAGTCGATCACGGTGCCCGGCTTGTACCCCCCTACCTGGATCATATTGATCGCGTAATCAGCGCCGTCCAATGCCCGCCGCCGATCTATCGTAGCCTCGATCTTAGCGTTGGCTCCCACCGACGAGGCGAGGGCACGCGCCACCCGTTCCGAAATGTGTAACCGCTCCGGGTCTATATCGAACAACGAGATGGTAACTCCCGCAAGCTCAGGAAAGGTGAAGATATCACCCAGCAGATTCTTGGCAAAGACGGTGCTTCCGGCTCCAATAAAGGTGATCTTTGGCATTCCCTATTTCCTTCCACGCAGATAACAATTATCAAGTACAAGGGGATTGACCCTCGCCGTTGTGCGACGAAACGAGTATAGCACCGCGAACCATTCCCAGACAATAACATCCGGGGAGCCTTTCCAATCCCACCTTACATTTGCCCTCACATACTTAATGCCATTAAGCAGCCAAAACCGGACATGTTTGAGCCATACTTTCGGGTAGTCTCTTGTTCTAGGAGAAGGTCGGGGGTGCGCGCCATCTTTTAGGAAGGAAAGAAAAATGATACCCTCTAGGTGAAGACATCCCGGCTAAGGCCGAAATCCTGGAGGGTATCATGCAGAGTAGCGAGTTTCAGGCCGTTTGCGACCTGTCACCTGCCCTCACTAGTATTGTGAAGGAATTTGAGGGGCTCGTCAAACAACTTTGGATATATGCTCAACGCAACCCGGATGCTACTTTGAGCAGTCTCGAAGAAAGAGCACGTCAACTGCGCTCGGACTGTTTCGCCTCAGCCTTAGAAGCCGCAGCCCAACTGCATCGTGCCATGATAGAGGAAGAATGGCTGCTTGGGCACAAGCAGTGTGACTGCGGGCAGACACCCCAGTACAAGGGTAAGCAGCGGCGCACTGTGCAAACATGGGTAGGCACGGTCACATTGGAGAGAGGTTACTTCTACTGTAAAGGGTGTGGCACCGGACGCTACCCGCTGGATGAGGCTCTAGGCATACCCGCACGGGAACACTTCTCGGACGGAGTGCAACAAGGAGTGTGCCTGCTGGGTGTGCAGATGCCTTTCGAGCAGGCTGCACATGCAGTGGAGGTACTCACTGGCATGTCGGTCTCTCCAAGAGAAGCCGAGCGCATGACTGAACAGAGGGGGCTTACATTAGAGGGGAGCTTGCAAGAGGAGAGCTTGCAAGAGGAGAGGAGAGCTTGCAAGAGGAGAGGAGAGCTTGCAAGAGGAGAGGAGAGCTTGCAAGAGGAGAGGAGAGCTTGCAAGAGGAGAGGAGAGCTTGCAAGAGGAGAGGAGAGCTTGCAAGAGGAGAGGAGAGCTTGCAAGAGGAGAGGAGAGCTTGCAAGCAGAAGATCAAACGCTAGGGGCAAGTCCCACCTCTCAGAAAGGTTCAAAGGTTGCAGATGGAGCATTGGGCTTGGGCACATGGGCGGCGACGCTGGACGCTGGCAAGGTGCGCTACGAAGATGGGTGGCATGACGCTAAAGCGGGAGTGGTGTTTTGGGCCGAGCCTGCATACAACGAAGCAGGAGAGATAGAGGGGGCAAGAGCCACCCATCAGAGCTATGTGGCGGAGGTCGGCTCGATGGAGCGGGCAGGAAAGCGGTTGAGTGCTGAAGCATGGAGGAGAGGGATAGGCCCTGAGGAGCAGGTTGTATGTCTGGGAGATGGGGCACCCACCAACTGGATACAGTTCGATGAGCACTTTGCCAACAGGGTAGAGGTACTCGACTGGTATCACGCCATGGAGCACCTGTGGCAAGCAGGTAATGGTATCTTCGGGCAGGGCACACCAGACGCCGCAAGATGGGTGAAGCGTTGGGAGAAGGAATTATGGGAGGGAAGGGTAGAAGCAGTCATTGTGGCTCTACACAGAGAGAGCAAACGTGAAGGGGAGGCGGGAGAAGCGGCACGAGAGCAGATTCATTACTTTGAGACGAACAAAGAGAGGATGCGCTACTCCGAGTACCGGGCATTGGGCTTCCCAGTTGGTTCAGGCACGGTGGAGAGTGCATGCAAGCGGCTGATTGGTGCCCGTCTCAAGGGAGCAGGCATGTGTTGGAGCAAACCAGGAGCACAAGGGGTGCTGACACTGAGAGCCGAACTGCTCAGTGAGAGGTGGGAGCAATGCTGGCCCAAAACTCGCCCTCTCAGAAAAGTCGCCTAAACGATGGCGCGCACCCGAAGGTCGGTTCCCTATTGACAGGGGCTTGCCACGGTGCTAATATGGGAGCGATCCCGCGAACGCCGTTGTATCACTCAATTTGTGCGTGGTGATCGCGATTTAATAGCTTGAACAGGTGAGCGGCTTGTGAGCGCTCCCACAACGCTGTGAGGATTAAGCGTTCATGTCTCCCACACTGGTTGAAATTGCAAAACGCGCAGGTGTCTCCCGTTCGACCGTTTCTCGGGTGATGAACGACCATCCCAACGTGGATCAAGCGACCAGGGCGCGGGTCTTGTCGGTCGCCGAAAGCCTGAACTACCAGCCCAATATGGCGGCCCGCAGCCTGGCCGCCGGGCGCACTCGCATCCTCGGCCTGGCGATTCCTACCGGTGTAGCTACCCTTTTCACAGACCCCTACTTCCCCCTCCTCATACAGGGGATCACTTCTGCCTGCAACGCCCACAATCACTCGGTCATGCTCTGGCTTGGCGAGCCGGAATACGAGCGCTTGACGATCCGCCAGATCCTGCAAGGCGGCCTGATCGACGGCGTCATTCTAGCCTCCGCTCTGACAAGCGATCCGATTTTACAGGCGTTGATAAAGCACCACCTTCCGTTCATCTTGATTGGCCGCCATCTGGGGAATGACTCTGTAAGCTACGTCGATGCGGATAACCTGGGCGGCTCGCGCCAGATGGTTTCGTATATGTTGCGCCTGGGCCGCAAGCGCGTCGCTACCATCACGGGCCCAAAGAATATGATCGCCGGTATTGACCGTTTGCAAGGCTACCTGGACGCCTTGCGCGACAGGAAGATCGCCCTCGACCCGAACTTGATCGTGGAGGGCGACTTCACTCAAGAAGGCGGATACAGGGCAATGCAACAGCTCTTACCTTTCGACCCGGATGCCGTCTTCATCGCAAGCGATGCCATGGCGCTGGGTGCGCTACGCGCCTTGCACGAGGCGGGCAAGCGCATCCCCGAGGATATAGCTGTCGCGGGGTTCGACGATATCCCCTTCTCCGCACGAACCGACCCTCCCCTCACTACCATCCGGCAACCAATTCAGCGATTGGGCTCTGTTGCCGCCGAGACCTTGATTGACATGATAAGCCATCCCGGCACTCAACCTCAGCGTGTGGTTCTGCCAACCGAGCTGGTTATTCGCGAAACCACATAGCTCGCTACTCGTCACTCGTCACTCGTCACTAGCCATCTCGCCGCCCAATTTCCTATTGACTCCCGCCATCATTGTTGCTATCATCAGTCTCACTCTTGCTATTATTCGTTTCCTCATGCACCTGTATCGCCCCAAAGTTTGCTCTCAACCCAGGCCGGTTCAGCGTGCCACATGAGGTCAAAAAGGACAGAGCCATGAAGAAGCCCAGATGGTTTTCGATACTGTCGATGCTCGCTCTCATGCTTGGCGTATTTCCGATGGCACGTAGCGTATCGAGTGCGCAGGGTGGCTCGCGCACTTTTCCCGAAACGGGGCACACAGTAAGTGGATTGTTCCTCGACTATTGGAACAATCACGGCGGCCTGTCCCAACAAGGCTATCCTATCTCCGAAGAGATGCAAGACTTTTCGGATACCGGCGGCAAGACCTATACAGTGCAGTACTTCGAGCGTGCCGTCCTCCAACCCGGCTGGACCCTTCTTACTTCTATCAGATGAAATCAACTCTACCCCGCTACGACCTCATAGACCCCGCCATCGAATCTCGCGTCGATGACCTCCTCGCCCGCATGACCCTGGCCGAGAAGATCGGCCAGTTAGTCCAGTTCGACGCCAACCGTCGCGACCTCCCCGACCCCGCCGATAATATCAAAGCGGGCGGGATCGGCTCCATCTTCGGCATCGCCGACGTGGCCCGCGTCAACCGCTACCAGCATCTCGCCGTCGAGCAGTCGCGCCTCGGCATCCCTCTGCTGGTGGGCAACGACGTGATCCACGGCTTTCGCACGATCTTCCCCATCCCCCTCGCCGAGTCGTGCACCTGGGACATGCCGCTCCTCCAACGCGCCGCGCGTGCCGCCGCCGACGAAGCCTCGGCCTTCGGCACCGACTGGATCTTTGCTCCTATGGTCGACATAGCGCGCGATCCCCGCTGGGGCCGTATAGCCGAGGGCGCGGGCGAAGATACATACCTGGGCATGCAGGTAGCCAGGGCGCGAGTGCTCGGTTTCCAATCTCCCGACCTCTCCAGTGGCAGGCGCATCGTGGCCTGCCCCAAGCACTACGTCGCCTACGGTGCGGCGGAAGCGGGCCGCGATTACAACACCGTCGATATCTCCGAGCGCGCTCTGCGCGATGTCTACCTCCCGCCCTTCAAGGCTGCTTTCGAGGCGGGCGCCGGCTCTGTCATGAGTGCCTTCAACGAGATCAGCGGCGTGCCCGCCACCTCTAACGCCTTCACCCTCACCACTATCTTGCGCGACGAGTGGCAGTGGGCGGGCATGGCGGTCAGCGACTACGAATCGGTTCGCGAGTTGATCCCGCACGGCGTGGCAGCCGACCTCAAAGATGCCGCCCGCCTCGCCATCCTGGCCGGTCTCGACATGGATATGGTGAGCAACGCTTACGCGCACCACCTTGCCGAACTGGTCCAGTCGGGCGATGTGCCCGCATCGGCGATTGATGAGGCCGCGCGGCGCGTCCTCCGCCTCAAGTTCCAGGTCGGCCTCTTCGAAAAGCCCTACACCGACGAAACCCTCATCTCCCGCGTGATCCTCACCGAGGACACCCGCGACCTCGCCTTGCAGGTGGCCCAGGAGTCGATGGTCCTCCTCAAGAACGAGGGGGGCTTGCTCCCCCTCTCCCCAGGCGCTCAGCGGATCGCCCTCATCGGCCCCCTCGCCGCCTCTCGCGCCGACCTTCTCGGTTGCTGGGCTTTCTGGGGTCTTCCCGATGACGCCGAAACCGTGCTCGAATCGATCTCCTCCTACCTGGGCGATCAGACCATCGAGCACGTTCCAGGCTGCCCCGTAGGCGACGAAGGCCCCACCGATATCCCCGCAGCCATGGCAGTCGCCAGCGAGGCCGATGTAGTGATCCTGGTCCTGGGCGAAAGCGCCTCTATGAGCGGTGAGGCCCATTCGCGCACCCATCTCGGCCTCCCCGGACGCCAGCAAGAACTTTTGGATGCCCTTGCCGCCACAGGCAAGCCAATCGTCGCCGTGGTGATGAGCGGCAGGCCCCTTGCGATCCCCCGCGTGGCAGACCAGGCAACAGCCCTCCTCGCAGCCTGGCACGGCGGCACCCTCGCCGCTCGTGCCATCGCGGGCATCCTCTTCGGCGCGGCCAACCCCTCCGGTAAATTGACCGCAAGCTGGCCGCGCACCGAAGGCCAGATTCCTATCTACTATGCCCACAAAAACACCGGCAGACCCGAATCTGGCGGCACCAAGCAGTTCGACGATCCGTTCAAGTCGGTCTACCTTGACTCGCCCAATTCCCCCCTCTTCCCCTTCGGGTTCGGCCTCAGCTACACCACTTTCTCCTACAGCAACCTCAAGGTAGAAACGCCCACCCTCCCCGGAGATGGCACCCTTGTCGCCAGCGTCACGGTGCGCAACACCGGCGACCGCACAGGCGACGAAATCGTACAGCTATACGTGCGCGACCTCGTGGGCAGCGTCACGCGCCAGGTCAAAGAGCTGAAAGGCTTCAAGCGCGTGACCCTCCAGCCGGGCGAGGAGCAAACCGTGCGCTTCGAAGTACCTGCCAATGACCTCGGCTTTACCGGCCTTGATATGCGCTACACAGTGGAACCGGGAACCTTCAAGCTCTGGATCGGGCCAAGCTCTGACGATGGGCTGGAAGGCGATTTCCAGGTGGAGTAAACAGCCGTTCCTGGTATTATTCCTGGAATATTCCTTAATTCTTATTGACACAAGTGGCACTCCACTGCTACAATGAGCCCTGTCTGCCCTCCCAACATCAAAGGCGGTCCCTGTCACTTTTTTGGCTCTCTGCACTACTCAGATCCTATATATTCAACCGTCCAACTCATCTTACCGGACCTGCCGAGCGTGCCCGCGCTAGTTGCGCTGGTGCGCTATTAGTGTTTGTGCAGACTCAAGACTTTGCCCCGCACAACATACAATCGTGCAGGTTCATATCTGTTCGTAAGAAGGAGACAAGGGTATGCGACGTCGATTAGCGTTCCTGTCCGTGGCCTCTCTGGGCGCTTTCCTCTTGATGGCGTTCTTGTATCTAAGCGCCAGCGCCGAGCTTCCGGTGGCCGTCAGCCCTGCGTGGGGCCAATCTCCGCAAGGCGGCCCCACGGCTACCCCCACTCCTTGCGGGGCCTCAGGCACATGGAGTGTGCGCGCACCTCTTCCGGTCGATGCTTTTGGCGTGATGGTTGCTAGCGATGGCACCTACGCCTACGCTATAGGCGGTTACAGCTATTCCACGAATGCAGCGCTCACTCAGGTCTGGCGCTATGATCCCGTAGCCGATACATGGACCTCCCGTGCCGCCCTCCCGGCCGCCACCTACAGCGGCGTGGCGGTCTACGGCAACAACGGCAATATCTACGTGTTCGGCGGCACCGACGCCACCGATGTCTATAACACCACTCGCATCTACAACATCTCCTCCAACTCCTGGAGCACCGGCGCTGTGATGCCCGGCAACCGCCAGCAGATGGCAGCCGGTTACTCATCATCCGGCAAAATATATATTGCAGGCGGCTACGACAGCACAAGCGTCAGCCCGCAAGACCAGACCTGGGAATATGATATTGCGGGCAACTCCTGGGCAACCAGGGCCTCCATGCCCCAGGCTTTGGGCGGGGCAGGCTCCGGCGCTATCGGTACTCACATGTTCGTGGCAGGTGGCCGCGATCAGTCTACCGCCGCCCGTAGCACTCTCTACGACTACGATATGGCCGCCAACACCTGGACCTCCCGCGCCAGCCTCCCGACAGGTGTTAACGTGCCTGGCGCGGCTGTCGCCAACGGCAGGCTTGCGATTTTCGGTGGCGGCAACCCGTTCCTCGATGGCCCGGTGCCTGGCTTCCCCGCGAGCGCCGCCCCCTTTACCACCGGCATCGCCCAACTCTACGATCCCGTCAGCGACACCTGGTCTACAGGCCCATCTCTGAACGTGGCGCGCTCCTTCATCGGTGGCGCGGCCATAGGTACCATCTACATAGTGGCCGTAGGAGGCTTCGACGGCACAACCTCCGTCGCCACCAACGAAGTAAGCGGCCCCGGCCCTTGCATCACTGTCACTCCGGTTACCAACACCCCCACCTCTACTCCCACCACCATCCCCACGTCCACCAACACCCCCACCTCCACCTCCACCCCCACCTCTACTCCCACTAACACCGTTCCAGCGGCCACCAACACTCCTACCCGCACCCCCACAGGCCCACCTCCGCCCACAAGCACGCCCACTAATACCTCTCCCCCTGCTACCGGCACATCCACCAACACCCCCACGAACACCAACACCCCGCTCCCCACTCAGACCCCTGGCGGCCCCACCGCTACCCCTGAACCTTCCGACACTTCAACACCTACTTTTACCTCCACATCCGTCGCTACCGAAACCTCCACTCCTGTACCTACTGAGACAGGCATCGTGAACCCCACCGACACAGCCACGCCTGTTGCCTCCGGTACAGCCACCCAACTTCCAGGCACCGCCACCCAACCACCCGGTACCGCCACTCCCACCTCCTGCCCGCTCCAATTTGAAGATGTGCCACCCAACCATACCTTCTACGCGTTTATCAGGTGCATGGTCTGTCGAGGCATCATCAACGGCTACCCGTGCGGCGGGCCGGGCGAGCCTTGCAATGGCAACAACGACCCCTACTTCCGCCCAGGCAATAACGTCACCAGGGGCCAGATAGCCAAGATCGTGTCCAATTCCGCGGGCTTCAACGAAGCTACCGGCCCGCAACAGTTTGAGGACGTGCCGCTCGGCTCGACCTTCTACGATTTCATCTGGCGACTCACCATCCGTGGCATCGTTTCCGGCTACCCATGCGGAGGCCCGGGTGAGCCTTGCGGACCCACCAATCGCCCTTACTTCAGGCCCAACGGCACCGCCTCGCGAGGCCAACTGGGCAAGATCGTCTCCGAAGCCGCAGGCTTTAACGACACTCCTACCGGACAGACCTTCGAAGACGTGCCCATAGGTTCAACCTTCTACCTCTACATCGAACGTCTAGCAACCCGCGACATCATGGAAGGCTACCCATGCGGAGGTCCAGGTGAGCCTTGCGTATCCCCCACCAACAGGCCCTACTTCCGCCCCTCTGCAGACGTGACCAGGGGCCAGACCTCCAAGATCGTGGCAAATACATTCTTCCCAGACTGCTATACACCTTCGCGGTAGAACCGCGGCGAAGCATGAAGAACAGAAAGGAGCTAGCACCATGCAAGTAACCCCTCACACCCATCGCCGGTGGTTCTTGAGGTCCCTGGCGGTCGCCGCGCTTATGGCCCTGTCCGCCAATCTCGTTTCCGCAAGCGCCCCCCTCTCGCTCGTGCGCGTCAGCACCGACCCATACACCAATACAAGCAGCATGCACCAGACCGAGTTGGAGCCTGATACCTTTTCCTACGGTTCCACCATCATCGGCACCTTCCAGGTTGGCCGCTTCAACGATGGCGGCGCTTCCAACATCGGTTGGGTCAGGTCCACTGATAACGGCGCTACCTGGACGAACGGCTTCCTCCCTGGCATCACCATCTACGGCTCGCCTGCCGGTCCCTACCAGCGCGTCAGCGACCCCTCCGTCGTCTACGATGCCATGCACCACGTCTGGATGATCATGTCCCTTCCCCTCAACGGGGGCGGGGCCGGCCTCAACATGAGCGTCAACCGCTCCACCGATGGCGGGGCTACCTGGGATAACCCCGTCCAGATGGTCAACCAGAGCGGCCTCGATAAGAACTGGATCACCTGCGACAACACCCCCACCAGTCCCTATTACGGCCACTGCTACGGCGAATGGGACTACAACGCGGGCGGCAACCTCATGCAAATGACCACCTCCACCGATGGCGGCCTCACCTGGTCTCCCCCCATCGCGCCGAGCGGCAACCCCAGCGGGTTGGGCGGCCAGCCTCTCGTTCTGAGCACGGGCCGTGTGGTCGTTCCCTATAGCGCCAATTTCGGCCCCATCCGCTCTTTCGTCTCCACCAATGGCGGCACGAGTTGGAGCAGCGTCGTAACCGTCGCCACAGTCACCGATCACGGCGTAGCGGGCAACATCCGCACCAGTGCCCTGCCATCCGCCGAGGTTGATGCCCGTGACCGCGTTTACGTTGTGTGGCAGGATTGCCGCTTCCGCACAGGCTGTTCATCAAACGATATCGTGATGAGCACTTCCACCGACGGCCTGACCTGGAGCGCGGTTACCCGCATCCCCATCGATGCCACCACCAGCACTTTTGACCACTTCATACCAGGCATAGCCGCCGACCGCAACCGTGCCGACCCTATTACCCACCTCGCCCTCACCTATTACTATTACCCCACCGCCAACTGTACCACCACCACCTGCCAGCTTTCCGTTGGTTTTGTCTCCTCTATTGACGGCGGCGCTACCTGGACCTCCCCCGTACAACTCGCCGGGCCGATGACCCCCACCTGGCTCCCCCTCACCAACCAGGGCTACATGGTAGGCGACTACATTTCAACCTCTATAAGCTCAGACGGTAAGGCCCACACCGTCTTCTCGGTAGCCACGGCCCCCAGCGGCGGCATCTTCGACGAAGCCATGTACGCCCCCGTGCCCGGCCTCTCCCTCGGCCTCTCCACCGCCCGCCTCAAAGGAGCGCCCACCACCAACCCCGTAACAAACGACCCCCAACTATACTTCGGTCCCTCAACCCGCCTACTGCCCAACACCCTGCCCACAGCGCACTAATCCAGCGAACGAAAGACGATAGACAAAGGACGATGGGAATGCACCCCATCGTCCTTTGTCTTCCAACTACCGGCTACCGACTACCGACCAACCAGGAACCAGGAACCAGGAACCAGGAACCAGGAACTTGGAACCTCCGACTACCGACTACCGTCCTCCGTCCACAGACCAATTCCCTTCCCCTATACAAACCCTTATAATGTCGGCATGGGCCCGACTACTGCTGCTTCCCAACCTCGCGCCGCTGCCCCTAAGGACCGCCACCCCTTCCGCACCCTCCTCGGCATCTATCTCAGGCCCCAGTGGCGCTCTGCCCTCATGCTCTGCATCCTCCTCTTCGGCGGCATAACCCTCCAACTGATCAATCCCCAGGTGCTCGGCACCTTCATCGACACCGCCACCGGCACAGGAGGCCCCGGCACCCTCGACCTCCTCATCCGTCTGGCCCTCCTCTACCTGGGCCTCGCCCTCGTCGGGCAGTTTGCCACCGTAGCCGAAACTTACGTCGCCCAGAACATCGGCCTCACCGCCACCAACAGCCTCCGCGACGACCTTCTCCTCCACACCCTTCGCCTCGACCCCGACTTCCACAACTCGCGCACCCCCGGCGAAATGATCGAGCGCATCGACGGCGATGTCTCCCTCCTGGGCAACTTCTTTTCGCGCTTCGTGGTCAACCTCCTGGGCAACGGTATCCTCCTCATCGGAGTGCTCGTCCTCCTGCTGGCCATCGACTGGCGTGTGGGCCTCGCCGTCGGCATCTGTAGCCTCTCCGGCGTCTTCCTCATGAATTCGTTCCGAGCCTTCGCCGTGCCCCGCTTCAAAGACGCCCGGCAGGCCAGCGCCGACCTCTTCGGCTACCTCGAAGAGCGCCTCGCCGCCACCGAAGACATCCGCTCCAGCGGCGCGATCCACCACGCCATGCGCGGCCTCCACCTGCGTAACCGTGTCCTCCTTGAAAAGCAGCGCCTTGCCGCCATGATCGGCAGCGTCGCCTGGAACAGCGCCTTCGTCTTCCTCCTCTTCAGCCTCGCCGCCGCCCTCGGCATTGGCGGCTACCTCTTCATCCAGGGCCAGATCACCATCGGTACCCTCTATATCACCTTCAACTACACCTCCCTCCTCCGCAACCCTATGGAGCAGATCTCCCGCCAGATGCAAGACCTCCAGCAGGCCGCCGCCGGTATCTCCCGCATCTACGACCTTCTCAACACCCACAGCGTCCTCAAGGATGGCCCCGGCACCCCCATCCCCTCCGGCCCCCTCTCCCTCGACTTCGACCGCGTGGCCTTCGGCTACGAAAACAACGCCAACGACCTTGTCCTGCGCGATATCTCCTTCAATCTCCGCCCCGGCGAAGTGCTGGGCCTCCTCGGTCGCACGGGCAGCGGCAAAACCACCATCACCCGCCTCATTTTCCGCCTCTACGACCCCACGGCAGGCGCGATCAAGCTCGGCGGCGTCGACCTGCGCGATGCCCTCATCAAAGACCTGCGTCGCCACGTCGGTCTGGTCACCCAGGACATCCAGGTATTCCACGCCAGCGTGCGCGACAACCTCACCCTTTTCGACCGCTCCATCTCCGACCCCAAAGTAGAGCAGGTGCTTGCCGACCTCGGCCTCGACGAATGGCTCCGCACCCTCCCCTCCGGCCTCGATACGCGGCTTTCCCCCGGCACCTCCGGCCTCTCTGCGGGCGAGGCCCAGCTCCTCGCTTTCGCCCGCGTCTTCCTCCACGACCCCGGCCTCGTGATCCTCGATGAAGCCTCCTCCCGCCTCGACCCCGCTACCGAGCAGCGCCTTGAGCAAGCCGTATCTCGCCTCCTCGAAGGCCGTACAGGCATAATCATCGCCCACCGCCTCGGCACAGTCCAGCGTGCCGACACCATAATGGTCCTGGAAGATGGCCTTTGTCAGGAGTACGGCCCCCGCGCCGACCTCGAACGCGACCCCCAGTCCCGCTTCGCCCAGCTACTGAAAGCCGGCTTAGAAGAGATGCTGGTCTAGTAAACTACCCCATGCCTAAAGGCAGGGGCTTTGCCCTGGAACGTTTGTCTGGACTTCAAGAGGACTTGATTGCAGAGGTTCCGAGCGGTACGGCCAGCTTACATTGGCCCTGCAAGAAATAATCCTTGCAGCCGAAAGGTCGGCATTAGAAGCGTATCCGCAACCGACACAGAGGAAACGAGCTTGAGAAGGACGATTAGCTTTATCAATACAGCCGCAAGAAGGGCAAGTACGAGATGTGTTATGCGGATCGACCGCCACTACAACCGTACCGGCCAGGGCAGCCTTGTATTCGATAAAGCCTCTGAGCTGTTGGAAGGCCCAACTATGCAGAGTAGCACGCTGCCCGCGTCTAACAGTGACACGATCTCGGATACCGCCGAGTTCTTCGAGGGCGATACCCTGACCGAGTGCCTTCGCGGTCGCTACAATGCGTTTCGAGATTACATGGTTCGTGTGGCGGGCAAAGCGCGCTTCCTTCGCACGCCTCTTTCTGAGAAGCCGTTTGGCCGAGCGCGTGCCTTTGGATTGCAACTTTGCGCGGAGCCTTCTGTTCCTGTGACGGATGCTCTTGACGGTCGAACCGGAGTAGATGTTACCCGCGCTATCAACGGCGATGTTAACTACTTCCAGGTCAACCCCCAGGAAGCCCGAAGGCTCGCCTATGGGCGGTTCGGGGCAATCGACTACGGTATTGAGGTAAAACTGACCGTCACGCAGGAGAAGGTCAGTCTCGCCCTGCTGAGACAAGAGCAGGCGACGAGCACGCTCATCCGCTTGGTACGAAAGGCGTATTCTACCGTCTACCGTATTCATAGTTACTTCCGAGTTTTCCTGATACCAGCGCAGAATACGGCTATCGTAAGCGATAGAGCCGTGTTTGCGGAACGCCCGCTTCACTCTCTTATCAAGTTTATAGGCATCCGCAACCTTAGCAATTACTCTGACAACAATCTGGGCAGAGAGGCCAAACTCATCCTTTATCCTGTAGTACAAAGCCTTGTGGATGGTGTACTGCCCGAAGGTGTGATTATGCCATGCCCACTCAGAAATATAGTTGGCCGCATCGTTAGCGCGTTCAAGCGTGCGGAGCAGGGCACGCGCCTGTTCCTCGGAGGGTTGGAGCTTGACAGTGACGGTCAACTTCATAATTTCTATTATGTCATGTTATTTCTATTATGTCATGTTCTTCAAGACTTGACAAGAAAGGAGAAAGGGGCGTTTCCTCCCCATGTCTAAAGACAGGGGTCTCCACGCCTCTATTAGTTCGATGAATCCCGCCTCCAAAATCCGAAATCCAAAATCCGAGATCCAAAATCGAAAGGGTTGGTGGTACATCTGGCGCTTGGCCCGCTTCCGCTTCCCCGTCTACCTCCTGAGCGGCCTGCTCGCCAGCACCATGTTCTACGTCTTCCCTTTGATCCCCGGCCTATTCGTGCGCCAGATATTCGACGCGCTCTCCAATGGCGCGCCCGCCTACGATAGCCTCTGGACCTACGTAGCCCTGATCGCTGCCATAGGCCCGCTCCAGATGCTGTTCACCATCGTGGGCGTCGGTGCAGAGACCACCATGCAACTCACAACGGCGGCCCTCCTGCGCCGCAACCTCTTCGAGCGTATCTTGCAACGCCCCGGTGCCAAAGCCCTCCCTTCCTCTCCCGGCGAAGCGATCAGCCGCTTCCGCAACGATGTCAACGAGATCTACGGCTTCCTCACCTGGACCCTCGACCCCCTGGGCCAGGCTCTCGTCATCATCCTGGCCCTTGTCGTCCTGATCAGCATCGACCCAATAATTACGGTGGCCGTCTTCCTCCCTCTGGTCGTAGTGCTTGTGGTTGTGAACTCGGCTACCAAGCGCATCCAGAAGTACCGCAAAGCTAACCAGGAGGCCATCGGCGAGGTCACAAGCCTCCTGGGCGAGATATATGGCTCCGTTCTAGCCGTCAAAGTGGCTGGTGCCGAGGAGAACGTAGCGGCGCACTTCCGTGGCGTCAACGAGGCCCGCCGCAAAGCCGCCCTCAACGACGTGCTTCTGACCGAACTCCTTAGCTCCATCTCCTTCAACGTCGCCAACCTCGGCACCGGCCTGATGCTCCTGGTCGCCGCGCAGGCCATCCAGGGCGGCAGCTTCACCGTTGGCGACTTCGCCCTCTTCGTCTCGTATCTCGGCTGGCTGACTGTCGTAATCAGCATGTTCGGCAACTACCTCACAAAGTTTCGGCAGGTTCAGATTTCCCTGCAACGCGCCATCGAGCTATTGCAGGGCGCTCCACCTGAGATGCTTGTCCGCTACAACCCCGTCTACCTGCGAGGCTCCATTCCCCAACCAACCCCCATCCCCAAAACCGAGGCCCACACCCTCAATCGCCTCGAAGCTATTGGCCTCACCTACCACTATCCCGGCTCCTCACGAGGCGTCGAAGGAGTCAGCTTCAGCATCGAGCGCGGCTCCTTCACCGTCATCACTGGCCGCATCGGCGCGGGTAAAACCACCCTGCTGCGCGTGCTCCTGGGCCTCCTGCCCCGCGAATCAGGCACTGTCCTCTGGAACGGCGAGGAGGTGGACGACCCCGCCACCTTCTTAGTCCCGCCCCGCTGTGCCTACACCCCCCAGACCCCCCGCCTTTTCAGCACGACCCTGCGCGAGAACATCCTCCTCGGCCAGCACGATAACGAGCCTTCCATCTCAGCCGCCCTCCATGCCGCCGTGCTGGAACGCGACATAGGCGAGCTTGACGAGGGCCTCGATACGATAGTAGGCCCGCGAGGCGTCAAGCTGTCCGGAGGCCAGATGCAGCGCACAGCCGCCGCCCGCATGTTCGTCCGCCAATCCGAGCTATTAGTAGTGGACGACCTCTCAAGCGCCCTAGACGTAGAGACCGAGGCCGCCCTCTGGGAGCGCCTCGCCCGTCAGCCCAACGTAACCACCCTCGCCGTCTCCAACCGCCGCCCCGCCCTGCGTCGCGCAGGCCGGATAATAGTCGTCAAGCACGGCCATGTAGAGGGCCGAGGCACCCTGACCGACCTCCTGGAAACCTGCGAAGAAATGCGCCACCTCTGGCACGGCGAGCTAACCCCCGAAACCATCCCGGAAGCCCAAGAAGAGAACCCAATGTAGAGGCACCCTTTATAGGCAATGTTGTCGCATAAACTCACGAACGTGGCCCAAGCGCAGGCATTGCTAACGGGTGCCCTGTTCGTACACCATCCCAACATAGTCCCGGAGGGACGGCAGAACATAGCCCAGGGCGTAAGCTCTGTGGATAATACGCCACCCAAAGCAAGTAGTCCTGAAGGAACGCAAGAGAGCAGCCCAGGGTTTACGCCCTGGGCTAAGCCCAAGATAATGCCCTAGCCCCGTAGGGGCGTTAGAACATTCACTCCGGTCTTGTATATGATGTAATGACGCAACCCTCTTACGTCCCTTCGGGACTATGGCTTGGGTGGCATTCCATCGGGTACTTACAAGGGGTACATCTTACTATTGGTATTTCTATGCTGGTATTTTCATGCGACAACATTGCCCACAAGGGGTGCCTCTACATTATTAATGCGGCTGCATCGAGGTATCCGAAGGAATCCCGCCTATGAACGTGATACGTGCAAGAATAGGACATAGAATGCGCTCGAAAATACCGGAACTGCGGGCAAGAAGGACCAAATTGGCTTCCATTGTGGGCCCAGTCGCCTTCAATTCCACCTCGCATGCCATCAAATCCGTTGATTTGCCAGAGGCAGTAGCCCAATTAGGGCCCGGCGAGAGCAGTAAGGCGTATTTGTCGGCTAAGCGGGGCGTGAAATGGGTAGCTTCTAACCTTCAAACACGGTTATGAGGGGTTATAATCCCCTCATCTATGTCCTATTCTTGCACGTATCACGTTCATAGGCGATATAGACTTACCAGCTCAAATTCCTGGTGCCGCACTCAAGGGCTGCCACATCAAGAGCGTAGCAGGGGAAGAGTCACGCATGCGTCACAGAGTCTCCAAATAAAGTACTACCAGTACCTGGTCACAAGGACGCAGCTTTGCGGTATTGCCGACCTAAGGAACTCAGCTTACGGAAATGCATGAAGCAGACGTGGCGATAATCTGCGTGTGGTATCATTGCCCTGGGGTCGACTATACTGTGCCCTATGGTGGGCAATCCTAGTGACGGGCGTTTCTGTTTCAAGTGTGGCGGACCCTTGGCCAGACGACAGCTAGAGGGCAAACTTCGGCTGTCCTGCCCTCAATGTGGCTGGATTCATTATGAGCAATTGAAGGTAGGAGTAGGAGCGATCATTGAGGGGGACGGCCCAAGTCTACTGCTGATCCGGAGAACACATGAACCTTTTGCTCTGCACTGGAATCTACCTGCTGGGTATGTTGATGCCGACGAGAGTCCAGAGCAAGCGTTGGTCAGAGAGGTCCAAGAGGAGACCGGTTTACGTGTGGAGATTAATGGTCTCTACAATGTCTACTACTTCACCAATGACCCACGCGGAAACGGCATTCTCATCGTTTACAAATGCGAAGTAATCGGTGGACAGTTGGGAGAAACAGAGGAGGCGAAGAACCCAACCTACTTCGTGGTTACCGAGATACCCGAAGCATTTGCAAGTGGTGGGCATGATCAAGCCATACGCGAGTGGCAAAATCAACAAGACCACGAAGCTTCGGCTTGTTCGCTTAACGTACACTGACAATCAGCGAAATGTGAATTTCAGCGACGGAAAACATCCTGATACACCTGCCAGCCGTCCGGACCAAGGCTATCGACGAGTCGGTAGTGCGTGCCAACAAACTGGAAGAACCCATCCATCTCTGGCGGCAGACGATACAGCAGCGTCGGCTTCCATTGCCTGCGCGCGTTGACATCGATCGGCGGCGTGATCTTGTCGCTTGAGGACGCATCGATGATGAGAACGGGCGGATCAGCTTCAACCTCTCTCAAGAAATCGCTTATCATCGGGCTGCCGGTATATCCGTTTGTAAGCAGAGCGTACTGATATGCAAAACGAGACGTCGATCTCCCTTGAGCGGCGAAGTTCACGCCCGGCTCGGCGCCCCACATCAACACAGAGTCGGTCGACTTTGTATGCGCCCACACATATTGGACTGCTTCAGCACGCGTTACTTCTGTTGTTGTGGGAGTACTGGTTCTTGTCAGCACCATGACCGAAGGGATTCCGATGATCACGGGCAGAAAGGCACCGAGCACGAACACCCGTACCCCGGCGTTCCACTTCTCACCAGGTTTTGCACTCAGTCTGTTCCCGGCAAATAGCGCTTGTCATCCTGAACGAAGTGAAGGATCTCGCTCCCCAAGATCACCTTCGCAAGCCCACCACGCCAGAGAGTGCCCACAACGAGCAAGATCCTCAAACTCACTCAACCAACCCCAAAATCGCCCAAAAAACCACCCGCTTGGCCCTATCCAAATCCAAACAAATGTGCTAAGTCCAATACAAGAAGTACTTTCACCCTCCCTGCCGCGCAACATGGAGGACATAGAGACAAGACTGGTGTCCCTATGCAGCTTTGCGTTTAGCCTTTAGCACCTTACCAGAGGAACATACCAAAGAATGGTCAGCCAAAAGCCGGTGGCTCTCTCAACACCACCCCCGCTCCGGTCTCCCAACAGCGGACCCTAAGGGGACCAGCACGGAGCGGTAATCCAGTGTGCATTCGTGTCACACCCTCTATCGGCAAGAGGAACCCTGCGCCACACGAACCCAGTTGCGCCCACAGGGACACCATCCCATAAGCTAACCCATCATAAAAAGGAAAGGGTGCATGAGGACCCAACCAGACCCCATGCACCCCCTTCCCCATACCTAAAACTTCAAACTCAAAACCTCTAAAAACCTTCGTGCCCTTCGTACTCCTTCGCCCCTTCGTGTACAAAATCCAAATACGCAGTAAGCAGTACGAAATATGCAGTAAGCACTATCCCCTACTCCTCCGCCTCCACTACCTCCCGAGGAAACCGCACCACCACCACCGCCGCCACCGCCGCCATCACAAACATCCCGAAGAACACCCACCACAGGCTGTTAGCCAGCGCCCCTTGCAAAGCCGAGCGCGTAGCTGGCGCAAGCAATGTCCGCGTCGTCAAATCAAAGAGCGCGTTCACAGGCCCCAGCGTCGGGTCCGACCCCGCCTTCATCGCCTGCGCGGGCATATCACTGACCAGCGCCTTCATAGCGTCAGTCGCCAGTTGCGGCGCGAGAGTAGCCGTCAGCACCGCCCCCAGCGCCGCCGCAGCCGTCGCGTTTCCCATGTTGCGGAAGAACTGCACCACCGCCGTCGAAATACCCCGCTCGGACCACGGCACCGAAGCCTGCACAGCGATGATCATCGTGGTCGTATTGAAGCCAAACCCAACCCCGCACACCAGGCTGGCCACCAGCACCACCACCGTCCTCAGAAGCCCATTGCCCGAAATACCAGGCGCTCCTACCGTCAGCAGCAACAAGCACCCCACAAGCAATATCGCCATGCCTGATACCGCCACCGTCCTGTACCCGAATCGCTTGATCAACTTCCCGCTCTGCGAGCTAGCTGCGGGCCACCCGATAGACAGCGGCGCGACCAGCAGGCCCGCCTCGATAGGAGTTCCACCCCACGCTCCCTGCGCGATCAGCGGCACATACGACGCAAACCCGATTAGCACTCCGCCAGCCACCATACCCACGATGCATGTCACCAGCAGTAGCGGCTTCGACAGCAGGCTCAGCGTCAGAATAGGCGATACTGCCCTCCTCTCAAACCACCCGAACACCACCAGCAACGCAATCGCTCCCGCCACAAGCAATATCACCTGTGTTGAAAGCCACCCATCGCGCCCACCTTCCTGCAATGCCACCAGCCCCAGCGCAACGCCCACCGTAAGCGTCACCCCGCCCATGATATCCACCCGCCCGCGCGAGTGTATGTGCGGCTCGCGCAGATACAGGAAAAAGAGCAGCGACGACACGATGCCAACCGGTACATTGATGAAGAACACCCACCGCCAATCGGCGAACTGCACCAGCGCCCCACCTATAAGCGGCCCAACCACGCTCGACACGCCCCACACCGCCCCGAACACACCCTGCATACGGGCGCGCTCCTCAAGATCGAACATGTCGCCTATGATCGTCAGCGAGATCGGCAGCACCGCCCCCGCCCCTATTCCCTGTATCGCCCTGAACGCGATCAGCGAGGGCATGTTCCAGGCAAGCCCGCACAGCGCCGATCCCAGTATGAAAAGTCCCGACCCCGCCATAAACACAGGCTTGCGCCCATACATGTCGGCCAGCTTGCCATACAAGGGCACAGTGGTGGTCGCCGTCAACAGATATGCCGACACCACCAGTGAGTACAATGGCAGCCCGCCCAGCACCCCCACTATAGTTGGCAGCGCCGTCGCCACCACCGTCCCGTCCAGCGCCGACAGCGCCGTAGCCAGTATCAGCGCCACGATGATCGCGGGCTTGTTCAGCGCCATCGTCCGCGACGGCCCCGCAGACTTTGTAGCTGCCCCTATGCCCTCTAATTCCTCTTCAGCAATGCTCGTTTCCATATTGTCCCATTATCACAAATTATGCCTGTATGAAAAAGAGTATGGGCGGGTTCAAGACCCGCCCTCACCGCCTATTGACCTGTTTATCACTCGCTCACGCACCCGTCATCAACTGGCGCAATGGCTCTTCACTCTCCTTGCTCGCCAGCGCGATCACCTCGTCGTCCGGTTGCAGCACCGTATCACCCCTCGGCAAGATCAAGCTGCCGTCGCGCAACACCGCCGAGATAACCACGTTGGAAGGGAAAGTCATTTCCGCAAGCGTCTTGCCCACCACGGGCGACTTGCTTTCCACCGTCGCCTCCACGATCGCCACCTGTGCGTGCTTCAAAGTCATCAGGTGCACCAATCCTCGGTCAGGTATCTCCTGCTCGATGATGCTCAATATCACGTTGGTAGACGACACCGTAACGTCAATTCCCAGCTTCTTGAAAATCTCCTCGTTCTTGGGGTTGTTCACGCGGGCGATAGTGCGCGGCACATTGAACAACCGCTTGGCCGTCTGGCATATCACCAGGTTATCTTCGTCATCGCCCGTTACCGCCACCACCACATCGGCGCGTGCCGTGCCTGCCGCTTCCAGTGTGCCAAGCTCCGCGCCATCCCCCTCCATCACCACCGACCCGAACCGCTCGGCATACACCATCACCTTCTTGGGGCTTTTCTCGATCAGAAGTATCTCATACCCTTCATTCACCAGCGTCTTGGCAAGGTAGTATCCGACCTTCCCCCCACCAACCACTATTATGTACATACACTCTCCTTACTTACCGCTCCCCACTCCCCACTCGCCACTTGTCCCTCGCCACTTGTCACTCGCTACTCGCACTGACCATCGGCTTAGCATGCTCCAATATTATATCGCGTGCTTTGGTCGATACAAGCGTTGTAGGGCACACCGTTTCAAGGCCCAATTCATGATAGAGCGTTTCGCGACCAGGGTCATAGATGCGGGCCAGCACGTTCGGCACGCCGAATATCTCCTTGGCGATCTGTCCAGCCATAATATTCGTATTGTCGAAGTTGGTCACAGCAGCGAATGCGTCAGATCCATCAATCCCAGCCGCCTTCAGCACGTCCGCATCAATTCCGGTGCCAAGTGTGGTTTGTCCCCTGAAGGTTTCAGGCAGCCTGTTCAATGCGTCGGGGTCCGAGTCGATAATACTGACCGAGTGGCCCTCGGCCTCCATCAACTGCGCCAGCCGCGCCCCTACGCGCCCGCAGCCAAGTATCACAATTTTCATTTGGTTCTCCTACCAGAGCAGTCGACAGCCCAAATAACCGGCAACCGACTACCAACAACTAACAACCAGGAACCTGAAACTATCGTCCCTCGTCCTTCGTCTATCGTCCATTGTCAACCGGCAACTAGCACTCAGGCATCGGCGCACGGCAGATGTACACCCTGCAAGGTGCATGCTTCATCACATAGGGGATTGTCTTGCCCAGGTCCAACTCGCCCAGCTTCTTCTGGTATGGGGTGGACATCACAATCAGCTCACTCGCGCTCTCTCGCGCCATATCCACTATGGCTGCGCCCGCGCTCCTGGCCTGCAAGATCGTGGGCATCCACTTCCAATCCCAACTCTTGGGCCACCTTCTCGGCGTGGTCCAGGGCCTGTTCGCCCTTCTCTACCTGGTCAGGGAGGTCGGCATCAAGGGGCAGCGAGTGCGGCACTTGCACCACATACACCACGTCCACGGCCACGTGCCGTCCCTTGCCTTTTTTGCCCAGCGCGTACGTATACGCCAGCCTCATCGCCTCGTCGTCGATGTCGGCTCCCTTGACCGTTACCATTATTCGTTTGGGCTTGTTGTCTCTCTCCCTTTCTTTATCGTCTCCGTTGCCGTTATGACGGTCACGGTTAAATATGCTAGCCAATGTTTTACTCTTTCCTTCTCTTTCCTTGCTCATCGACGTGTGTGGCCTTCCACTCACCACACACACGTCTTAACTTATCTACAAGAATATACGTATAAAGGTTGCTTCTATCAACTCAGCCCCACGCGCGCCGTGCCCGCAATCCCACCCTTGTGGGCGGCGCAAGCCGTGCCGAAGTATAAACCTCAGGCTCGGTATGGCTCTTTCTATCGTCTGATCCGAGATTGCGACTTGTGGGCGGGTTGGAAGTGCCGAATGCTGCCCTCGATAAGTACCGGGGTACTGCCTCTCGCCGGGAGATGGTTAAGCACTGCTCGCGTCTCCCTGCCGGGAGTTTGTAGCATAAACTTGCCTGTTGGGAACAGCCATCCCCTTCCGGCGGATTTGTATCAAAGCTCATATTCAGGGGGCGAACAGCCTCTAGTTGGCCCGCAATCGATGCTATCCGGTCAGGATCAGCCCATCTTGCTTGCCGGACCTCGCCCCGTCGTCCGGCCTTCGGTCACGCCCGGTCTTGCCCTGAGCGTGCCACTCCTACCCTTCTACTTATCCTTATCCTTCCAGTTCTGCGTCATATCGCAAGTACTAATTATATCACATTTGCGCTCGAAATGCATGCTTTTGAACCAACAAAAACCAGCAAATCGTGCGCGAATCAAACTGGGCCCCCACGTAAGGGCGCTCAGTATCAATGCCCCTGCGGCCTGTACGTTTTCTACCTTATCGCCGGTGTTGCCTTTTGATTGGGTAGTGCTGCGTCGGCATTAACATCATGCACCAGAACTCCGAAATACTCAATAGTCCTATTGTCCTGCTATCACCCGATTTGCCCTATGATTTCTCTCCTATCACATTTGAAGTTCCGAATAGTATTATCGATTGCACTCAAATACTCCTGGCGGTTTGTAGTTGGTTGGTGTTACTTGCCCACATTTTTACATCCTATATACCGGCTTATACTGACTTTGTCACATTCACATGCTAGTATTGATAATGGCAGATTCTATCCATGCAGGAGCAATGAGATGAAGAAGACGAAAATACCACGGAATCTTGCGCCAATCCTTCTGGCTCTCTTACTCTGGCTATTCTCGGCTCCATCATACAACGGGGTCACGCATGCAGTTTATGCCAACCAGCCGCAGAGCCTATACTTCCCCGAAACAAGCCACTATATCGCTGGTAAGTTCCTCGCCTACTGGCAAACCGATGGCGGCCTCATGCGCTTCGGCTACCCGATCTCCACGGAGTTCCAGGAGCAGAATGCCATTGATGGACACATCTATACTGTCCAATACTTCGAGCGCGCCGAATTGGAATTGCACACTGAGAAGCAGTCACCCTACGATGTATTGCCATCGCTGTTGGGCACATTCCAGTACGAGGAAAGATTTCCCAATGGTGCGCCAAATCAAATCCCCAATATCGGCGCGGATTCTGTGCTCTTCCCAGAGAGCGGCAAGCACCTTGGAGGTATGTTTCTCGCCTGCTGGCGGAGTGGGGGTGGCTTACCCGCCTATGGATACCCCATCTCTGATGAATTCGCGGATGCTTATTCGTCAGGGGGCAAGACCTACACAGTCCAATACTTCGAGCGCGCTGTACTCGAGTTGCATCCCGAAAACATCGGCACGCCCTACGAAGTGCTGTTAGGCCAACTAGGCAACTCTCGCTACCGGGCGATGTATATCCTAAAGGCGCCACCGGATATTGCCGTGCCTGTGCCGCCCACTATGTCGTCCCAAGCCGTCGCTTACCTGCGTGATGCGCTGGACTATATACAGTACAACTCAATCCTACGAGACAAGATGGATTGGGTTTCACTACGCAACTTAGCCCTGAATGTGGCTCGCAATGCTCAAACTACTTCAGACACCTATCCTGCCATCGATTCCGTGTTGGCCAGTTTGCACGACGCCCATTGTGTTCTCATTCGACCAGGAGAACTACCTACCGCTGAGCCTGCATCAAAGAGGGTCGGCATCATGGTGTGGTATCAGGATCGCATCGTAACCCGCGTAGAAGCCGGTAGCCTGGGCGAGCGTGCAGGTGTGCGTGTGGGCGATGTAGTAGCAGAGATCAACGGGTCTGCCGTTGAAGGGATAAGTGCTTCCGAGTTTTTCGCGCAGTTGTATGGCGGCTCGTATGTCGAACTGACATTGGCGCGTGCCCAGGAGGGCGATCTCAAGATCAGCATCGCTCATGAATACGTTTATGAATGGTCCATACCAAGCGGGCGCAGACTGGAAGGTGATATCGGCTATATCTCTGTGCCGTCGACAAGTCCATTTGAGGCTTATGATCCAGATGGCTATACCAATTTTGGCAGTGTTGGGCAGCAGATCATCAGAGATATCGACACTGCAAACCCTAACCCCATCCGTGGCTGGATTGTCGACCTGCAATTGGATGGAGGGGGCAGCATTTCTCAGATGGTGCTGGCAGCAGGTCCCATTCTTGGCGATGCCTATCTCGGCGGATACGTTGATAACGAAGGGCATATCACTGGATGGGTGCTTCGTAACGGTCGATACTACTGGGTAAAAGATAACGCTGAAGAGCAATTGATAACCTGGATAGACAACCCATATACGTTGCAACGGCCCCTGCCACCCGTTGCCGTACTAACAAGCCGATTTACCGCGAGTGCAGGCGAAGCTACTTTGATCTCATTCCGAGGTCGTGCTTATGTTCGTACCTTTGGGCAACTCACCTATGGCGTGCCCAATGCTCCTGACGTAAAGGTTATGAGTGACGAGGCAATGATCAAACTGACCGTGGCAGTCGAAATGGATCGGACGGGGCATCTTTACGGCTACAACGAGAAGATACGTCCTGATCAGTTCGTGTCCCCCAATTATGATTACAGAGTGCTTGGTTCCGATGATGACCCGGCCGTAAAGTCGGCTGTTGATTGGCTGCACGGCCAGTTAGATGAGCCTCAAGCACGGAACAATAGCATTTCGACACAGTACGAGTATGTTCCTCTAATGAAGTTGGAGTATGTTCGTTGATCTACCTGATTCGAGTCAACAGTGAGGTACCGCCTATGAACGCTGAACTGAAAGATATCGCTTCTTGTCTCTTCCTGGCGGCCATATTCATAATACTGGCCCTCCTCTATGGGTGGTTCGCTTCCGCTGGCCCCAGCTACGCAATGCGAAGGCTGATGCAGCAGTGGCCGGGACGCAATCCCCGCACAGATCCCAAGAGCGATGACTATCTGCATAGCCTCGTCGAAAAAGGGGTAAAGCAAAGCAAGAACGTCGGTGAAGATTGGGAGAAACTAGAGGGACCCGATAAAGATGCTCCCTCCTGACCCCAATCGTCTCTCCATCTCTTGCTATCGGACCTCTAAGAGGTTACAATTAACTGTAATCTACCTAGAGGAAAATGATGCCCCGCAAGAAAGAAACTAAGAAGAGCGAACTGGAAGAGATAGTAAGCCATTCTACAAGCGGCAACGGTTTCGATGCCGAAGGGATGCTCGATGCCATAGAATCGGGCGATTTTGATGAGCCTATCATCGAAATAGATATAGTCCAAGCCCAGGAAGGGTCCGCCTCTCCCGAAATCGGTGAGCCTATCACCGCCGAGCCTGATGAAAAACCTGCTCGCCGCCGTCGCACAGGAGGCCGCAAACGCCCCATAAATGACAACAGCGTGCGTTTGCCGCTTCTCCCTCTGCGCGACATGGTGATTTTCCCACACATGGTCACGTCGCTATTTGTGGGGCGAGAAAGATCGCTTAAAGCTATCGAAGCAGCCATGACGGGCGAGCGTGCTCTGGTTGCTGTTGCCCAGCACAACCCAGAAGACGAAGAGGTTGGGCCGGAAGACCTCTACGATATGGGCGTGGAGATAGTGGTTGGCCGCTCCCTCAAGATGCCCGATGGTACCGTCTCCCTGCTGGTACAGGGCCAGCGCCGCGTGCGCATCCTTCGCTATGTGCGCAACGAACCATTCGCGGTTGTCGAAGGCGAAACTATCGAAGACTCGCTCGATAAGACGGCGGCCACCGAAGCCCTTATGCGTGCTGTGCTCGCCCTCTTCGAGAAGATCGTCAAGTTCTCGCCCAACCTCTCCGAAGAGTCCTTTGTTGCCGCTATGAACGTGGATGAGCCTGGTTGGTTGGCCGATCTGATCGCCTCCACGGTCGAGCTAAACCACGAGAGCCGCCAGCAAATCCTCCAAAGCGTTGACCCCGTAGAGCGCCTACAGACCCTCAGCCTCATGCTCGCAAAAGAGCTTGACGTGCTCGATCTCAAGAACCAGATACAGGACCGCGTTCAGAGTGAGGTGGACAAAAGCCAGCGCGAGTTCTATCTGCGCGAGCAAATGAAGGCTATTGCCCAGGAGCTACAGGACTACGACCCGGCCACCCGTGAGGCCAACGACCTGCGCACCAGGATTGAAACCGCCGGTATGCCCGAAGAGGTTCAGAAGAAAGCCCTCGATGAACTGGAGCGCCTCCAGGCTATGCCCATGGGCATGCCCGAAGTGGGGGTTATCCGCACCTACCTTGATTGGCTGATCACCCTACCCTGGCACATTGAGACCCGCGATCATCTTGACATAAAAATGGCAGGGCAAGTGCTCGATGCCAACCACTACGGGCTTGGCAAAGTCAAGGAGCGCATATTGGAGTATATGGCCGTGCGCAAGTTGGCCGAGGGGAAGATGCGCTCTCCGATCCTCTGCTTCGTTGGCCCTCCCGGCGTGGGTAAGACCTCGCTTGGACGCTCGATTGCCACTGCGCTTGGGCGCAAGTTTGTACGCGTGTCGCTGGGCGGTATCCACGACGAGGCTGAGATCAGGGGTCACCGCCGCACGTATATCGGCGCGTTGCCAGGCCGGATCATCCAGACTATGAAGACCGCCGGGACCATAAATCCGGTCTTCATGATGGACGAGATCGATAAAGTGGGAGCCGACTTTCGGGGTGATCCCTCGGCGGCTCTCCTCGAAGTGCTCGACCCCGAGCAGAACAATGCCTTCTCCGACCACTACCTTGATGTGCCTTACAACCTGTCGAAGGTCTTGTTCATCATGACCGCCAATATCCTCGACCCGATCCCGCCGGCCCTTCTAGACCGTATGGAGGTGATAGAGCTTCCCGGCTATATTGAAGACGAGAAGTATCACATCGCCAAGCAATTCCTGGTGCCCCGCCAGATCGAAGAGCACGGCCTCACTCCTGCTCACATCAAGTTCTCAGATGGGGCGATCCGTCGCCTCATCCGCGAGTACACTCGCGAAGCAGGCGTACGCAACCTGGAGCGAGAGATCGGCACCATCTGCCGTAAGGTCGCCAAGCAAGTGGCTGAGAATATGCCCCCCGAACCTATGGACAGCGATCAAGCAAACGGTATGATATCGCCTTTCCCTGGCTCCGGACTCGCGGCTATTCCTTCACAAATTCATGACCCCACCTCCCAGGAATTGAACACTGAGCCGCTCGATGCAAGTGCCCTGGAAACTGAGGTTTCCGGCGTATCGTCGGATATGGCTCCGACCCCTCTTCCTGTCGAAGATGGCGGCGCTAGCAAGCAGCGTCGCATACGAGCGCGCGTGATCCACGACACCGACATCGAAGCCTACCTCGGCGCACCTCGCTTCGACTACGGATTGGCCGAGGAGAAGGATGAGGTAGGTGTAGCAACAGGAGTCTCATGGACTCCCGTTGGCGGTGACACCATCAGCATAGAAGTTAGCCTGATGGAGGGCAAGGGCGGTCTACTTCTGACAGGACAGCTGGGAGAAGTTATGAAAGAGTTGGCTCAGGCCGCCCTCAGCTATGCGCGCTCTCGCGCCCGCCAACTTGGTATCGACCCTGCCCGCTTCGAGAGGACAGACATCCACGTACATGTACCCGCCGGTGCGATCCCTAAGGATGGCCCTTCGGCAGGTGTTACCATGGCTACAGCCCTGGTGTCGGCTCTAACCGGCAGGGAAGTACGCCGTGACGTAGCGATGACCGGCGAGATCACCCTGCGCGGCAAAGTTCTCCCTATCGGCGGCCTCAAAGAGAAAGTGCTGGCGGCCCACCGTGCGGGTATTGCCACCTTCGTTCTCCCACGCAAGAACGAGAAGGACCTGGATGAGATACCGGGCAAGGTGCGTCGCGGCCTTCAAATGATACCTGTTGATGAGCTTGACGCCGTACTGGCGATAGCCCTCCGGCCGGCCCCCGGCCAATCGGATGTCAAGCAAGAGTCGCCCGTCAAGCCGCCACTCCCTGTCAAGGCGCGCACCCAGCGTCGTGGCGAAATGCCGGGCACGGTACGCGCAACCTGATACGTGATGTCCTAACAGAAAGAAGGACGCTTCTTGTGAGCGTCCTTCTTTCTATTGCGGCTATTGCATTGTCGGAGAGGTAGGCGTTTTTGTCACGCCTTCCCTACAAGTGGCTGTGACAAGCCATTAGCGTGTAGGTGCACACGAAGAGAAGAAGGAGTTACTTACTATTTTGCTTGTCTGACCTCGTGTGACTGTACCTGATGGGCGGAAGTAGGGGCGGTTTAGAGGTGCGACACAAGGCTCGCCTGGGCCTCCGCAAACGTAGCCTCCGATAATGCTCCGACCGGCAAGACGCTCGGTGTAATCATAGAAGGTTGAGCCAGGCGGAACGTCCTGGAATGTTTGTCCGCTCACAGGATCGGTGAAGCCTGCAGCAATTGAAACGATTTTGGTGAGTTGTCCTCGCGTAGCCTGGCCGTTAGAGCGGAAGTAGGGGCGATTGTCGGGGCCGATACATGGCTCGCCTGGGCCTCCGCACGGGTAACCCAACATCACATTGTGAGACACCAGTCTGCCGATGAACTCGTAGAATGTCGAGCCCGGGACCACATCCTCAAAGGTCTGGGCGAGAACCGGTTCCGTGAAGCCCGCAGAGTTGGACACTATCTTGGCAATTTGGCCCCTGGTGACGGTGGCCTGTGGGCGGAAGTAGGGGTCGCTGTTACCATTGCAAGGCTCGCCATCTCCACCGCATGGGTAGCCGTTGATTATGCCCTCGCATGCCAGGCAGCGCGCGTACGGATAGAACGTGTTGTCGGGTGCGACGTCGGCGAATTGGATAGCGCAGGACGTGGGAGTCGCAGTATCTGTTGAGCTGGGAAGCGACGTATCTGTTGGTATTGGTGATGGCACGTTCGTATCGGTGGCTATGGGGGTTACGGAAAGCCCTGGGGTTTGCGTCGGCGGAGTGGTAGGTGTGTCTATTGGTGTGCTTGTACGAGTGGAAGTGTTGGCGGGAGCATTGGTAGGTGTGTTCGTTGGCGTGCGCGTAGCCGTGCTGGTACGAGTAGCCGTGCCGGTGCGGGTAGCTGTATCGGAAGGTGGTACGGGGGTCGCAGTAGGACCGCCAGGCGTTTGGGTGGGTGCAGTAGTGGCTGTATTGACAGGAGTGTCCGTGGTAGTAGGGCTGTCGGTTGGAACGTTAGTGTGAGTGGCAGTTGCGATAGTTGTTGGTGTGTTAGTATCTGTGGCAATTGGGCTGCCTGTTGGTACGCCAGTGTGAGTAGCAGTAGCGGTCGATGTGCGTGTGCGGGTGGACGTGGGGGTTCTGGTGCGGGTGGCAGTGGGAGGCAGCGCAGTTGGTGTGCGCGTTGCGCTGGGCGTCGCGGTAGGCGGTGTGCCCGTGGGAGTGTTGGTTGGTGTGCCACTATTGAAATTTGTAGCTTCGGCTAAGATCCTATTCTTGACCGATACTCCATAAGGGTCGCTTGGTACGAAGTTGGTTCTTGGTCCAGTTAGCAAGCATGGACACCCCTCACTGTCGAAAATCCAGGCAGTCCAACTTATATGACGTGTTCCATTGTTCATCAGCGTCATGAGTTTGTCGGTATCTTCCTGATCCATCTGGCCGCCTGTGCCAAACTCGGTTACTAATACCGGATAGCCGGCATCGGCAACGGGCAAGAAATAATCCCAATCGTTTGTGGTGTAGTAATGGTCATATGGGTGTGAAGAGTAGACAACATTTTCCCCTCCATCTGCTTGAATTGGATCAAGATAACCTACCCCGTACTCATCTACAACAACAGGACTTATATCCCGTCCATAGCCGTCGCCTGATGCTAAGATAAGGTGTTTATTGGGAGATGGATTGTCTACTGCACGCATTGCAAGAATCATACGGTCGTAGGAAGGACGAAGGGTATTCCATGTCACGTGGTAATATTGGCCGTTCCAATTATCGCTATGGGGCTCTGCCTGAAGCATGAACATGACGTTTGATTTGTCTCTATACCGCTGTACCAGATCTACCAAAGCTTGCTGCGCATTTGGATCCACATCCGGGTTAGGTGGCTGGTCTCCATTTATAGTCGGGTAGTAATAGCAGAATATGATATACATTCCGTTCTGCTCGGCAAGTTGCTGGTACTCGTCGAGCACTCCAAGATAAGTAGCATCACCCGCAACTACTGGAGCCGAGGCAAAGCCATGAGTTATGAGGTTCGCATGCCAGGTGGAAGCAAGTTCGGGCATAGCTAATCTCTCATAGCTCATATCTGGATATACCCATTCATTTCGTAGTACATTTACGCCTCTTAGCTCTACTCGCTCATTGTTGTCAACACGTACTATCTGGCCGTTCATTGTTTTGAGCCAGGGTAAGTTAGTTGTCGTAGGTACATTAGAGCTAATTTGCAGTGCAGGTCTGGCGAGACCTTGTAGGGGGGTTGCGGCGACAACGAGAATGGAAATAGCAGCCAGGGCTGCAAGAGTGCGTATGATCCTATTCATATTTCTTTCCTTTTGCAAGGGCGACTTGCTGGTATCATGCTCTCCTGGGAAACCGCATCACAAAATGCAAAATACACGTCGCTCCTGGTAACTCACCTTACGCAGCCAGGCGAACAGGTTGAAGTTGGCGGAAGGTATCAAAGGCAACCTGCATGGCACGCAAGTAGATAGTGCTCTTTAGAGCAAAGTGGTTGAGATGATTGGACAGCTTCAACAATTCGAGCTTGACGTACCCACACAAAGAGGCAAACAAATGGTTGGTCTGGGTGCACACTGTGTGAGTTGGCGAGCGTTCCAAAGAAGCATTCTGCTTCAGCGACTTGTGATACTCTTCCACGTTCCACCGTCTCTGGTAGATTGTGGTGATTTGGTCGAAGGTGCATGTCACATCCGAGCACACCAGATACTGGGTGATTTGACCACCATCTTCGTTTGCGAAGAGTTGCTTGACCAATATCAAGGGGAAGTCTATCCCTTCAAGATAGACCGTCCGCACCTCACCCGTCTCCAGCGGCACACTGTCCACACGCATGTACCGACCCTGTCGTTTGTCTCCCTCGGTAAAGGCCACCTTGCGGTTGGTCTTGAGAGGCATGATGAAATCCCCCTCCAATTCGACTTTGACGAAGCGCATATTGTCCGCCGAGGCATACCACACGTCATTGAGCACGAAGTTGAGTACGAAGCGGAACAACACTTGGTTGTGCTTGGCTTGCCGCAACAACGCCTGATAGTGCTCGTTCTTACTGACCGGATCACGCCGCTTGGTTTTGCCGTCTTTAGGGTCCACATACTGCTCGGTCTTTCTTACCAACCGAAAACCCACGGGCAGCGACACCTCCAACTCAGGCACATGGTACAAGGCCGAGAGGAAGTTTATCCCCTTGACCGTTGTGCCTTTGGAGTGGTCATAGTGCCAGGCGATGATGTCGTTCTCATCTGTGTACGGCTTCTCCGAGATGGAGTCGTCCACGATGATGCACCCATCTTCTTGCTCAACGGCTCGCACGGGTGCGCGCCATCTTTTAGGAAGGAAAGAAAAATGATACCCTCTAGGTGAAGACATCCCGGCTAAGGCCGAAATCCTGGAGGGTATCATGCAGAGTAGCGAGTTTCAGGCCGTTTGCGACCTGTCACCTGCCCTCACTAGTATTGTGAAGGAATTTGAGGGGCTCGTCAAACAACTTTGGATATATGCTCAACGCAACCCGGATGCTACTTTGAGCAGTCTCGAAGAAAGAGCACGTCAACTGCGCTCGGACTGTTTCGCCTCAGCCTTAGAAGCCGCAGCCCAACTGCATCGTGCCATGATAGAGGAAGAATGGCTGCTTGGGCACAAGCAGTGTGACTGCGGGCAGACACCCCAGTACAAGGGTAAGCAGCGGCGCACTGTGCAAACATGGGTAGGCACGGTCACATTGGAGAGAGGTTACTTCTACTGTAAAGGGTGTGGCACCGGACGCTACCCGCTGGATGAGGCTCTAGGCATACCCGCACGGGAACACTTCTCGGACGGAGTGCAACAAGGAGTGTGCCTGCTGGGTGTGCAGATGCCTTTCGAGCAGGCTGCACATGCAGTGGAGGTACTCACTGGCATGTCGGTCTCTCCAAGAGAAGCCGAGCGCATGACTGAACAGAGGGGGCTTACATTAGAGGGGAGCTTGCAAGAGGAGAGGAGAGCTTGCAAGAGGAGAGGAGAGCTTGCAAGAGGAGAGGAGAGCTTGCAAGAGGAGAGGAGAGCTTGCAAGAGGAGAGGAGAGCTTGCAAGAGGAGAGGAGAGCTTGCAAGCAGAAGATCAAACGCTAGGGGCAAGTCCCACCTCTCAGAAAGGTTCAAAGGTTGCAGATGGAGCATTGGGCTTGGGCACATGGGCGGCGACGCTGGACGCTGGCAAGGTGCGCTACGAAGATGGGTGGCATGACGCTAAAGCGGGAGTGGTGTTTTGGGCCGAGCCTGCATACAACGAAGCAGGAGAGATAGAGGGGGCAAGAGCCACCCATCAGAGCTATGTGGCGGAGGTCGGCTCGATGGAGCGGGCAGGAAAGCGGTTGAGTGCTGAAGCATGGAGGAGAGGGATAGGCCCTGAGGAGCAGGTTGTATGTCTGGGAGATGGGGCACCCACCAACTGGATACAGTTCGATGAGCACTTTGCCAACAGGGTAGAGGTACTCGACTGGTATCACGCCATGGAGCACCTGTGGCAAGCAGGTAATGGTATCTTCGGGCAGGGCACACCAGACGCCGCAAGATGGGTGAAGCGTTGGGAGAAGGAATTATGGGAGGGAAGGGTAGAAGCAGTCATTGTGGCTCTACACAGAGAGAGCAAACGTGAAGGGGAGGCGGGAGAAGCGGCACGAGAGCAGATTCATTACTTTGAGACGAACAAAGAGAGGATGCGCTACTCCGAGTACCGGGCATTGGGCTTCCCAGTTGGTTCAGGCACGGTGGAGAGTGCATGCAAGCGGCTGATTGGTGCCCGTCTCAAGGGAGCAGGCATGTGTTGGAGCAAACCAGGAGCACAAGGGGTGCTGACACTGAGAGCCGAACTGCTCAGTGAGAGGTGGGAGCAATGCTGGCCCAAAACTCGCCCTCTCAGAAAAGTCGCCTAAACGATGGCGCGCACCCGGCTCGCACATGAGGCTTGACAAAATGCCACAGGTCAGCAGAGGTGAACTCTCCCTTGGAGAGGAAGCGTTGAATGGGGTCATGGCTCACGCTTCCACTCAGCAATGCGCTCAAGCCCGTGCCGGTGGTCAGACCGAAAGAGCTTATCAGGTAGTCAGTGTACAGATCAAGCAGTTCTTTGTTCGTCATCCCTTTAGTCTACCATTCAACACTTCGGCTGCGTAAGGTGAGCTGGTAAATAATGGTTTCTAGAGGGGCGTGGTAATATGGACACTCTCCTAATTATGTTCCTACATCTTGGAAATCTGAATGGGAACTCTGTACCGGTAGCGCTGTGTGGATGGTCCCGGCGGGACATAGGCCAAATGGGTGATGTGGTGGGTTGGGGTGAGGCGGGTTTGCTCTCTCAGCGAATTCTCAGCGTTTTCTAAACTTTCTCTTAAGTCCGGGTGCTATACTGCACAATAGCTGTTTCTCTACCTTGTTTTCTCTACCCTGTGGCGAGGCTTTATTGTGGAGGCTTTATTGTGAGCGACACATTATCCTCTATAGATGAAAAGGATGCAAAGCGTTCGCCGAACCCCGCGACGCGCGTGCTTGTCATAGACGACGAGCCGGGCATACTCGATTTTCTCTCGTTGGGCTTGGGCTACGAGGGTTTCGAGGTGCGGCGCGCCGGGGATGGAGTAACCGGACTGCAAATGGCCCTGAGCGAAAGGCCAAACATCATTGTGTTGGATCTGATGCTGCCCGGCCTCGATGGTTTCGAGCTTTGTAAGCGGCTGCGGCAGGTGTCGAGCGTACCCATAATAATGCTGACCGCTCGCGATGAGGTGGACGATCGCATACGTGGGCTGGACCTGGGAGCAGACGACTACCTGACCAAGCCGTTCCAATTCAAAGAGTTAGCAGCGCGGATGCGGGCCATACTGAGGCGGCAATCCAATAGCAGGGATACCAACCGGCATATCACTCACGGCGAGCCGTTGCAGGTGGGCGATATCACTCTCAATCCCGCCTCGCGCGAGGTACACAGAGGGGACAGGTTGGTGCCTCTCACCGTGCGCGAATATGATTTGCTGGAAATGCTGATGGAGCACCCTAACCAGGTGCTCACACGCGAGGCGATCCTGGGCAGAGTATGGGGCTACGACTTCGCAGGTGACGACAACATCATCGAGGTGTATGTTCGCTATTTGCGGAACAAGCTTGGCGACCCGAACCCCATCAGCACTGTACGTGGCGTGGGCTATGTTATGAAGCAGCGATAGGAGATTGATGTGATACGACGTTGGCTTGCCAGGTTCTCCACTCTTCGCTGGCGCTTGACCCTCTTCTACTGCGGCTTGTTGGCCCTGTTGCTGGCTGCCGTCGGTATCTCCGTGTATGTGCGATTCGGAGATGCCCTCAAAAGCAACGTCAGCAGTCGCCTGCACGACCTGGCGATGGTGCTGACTCCCCCTCTGAACATAACCTCCAAACTGCAAGGGTCCAATCTATTAGACATCGCCAAAGCCAACTCCGCCTTGCTTGAGTACATCCAGGGCCAGCTAGTGCAAACTGAGTCGTCTGCAGCAGTGTACATAGGTGTTATGGATAGCAGCGGCAACCTGCTGCTCGATAATCAGCCGTTGAAGGACCCTTCCGGCATAATAACCATGAACCCACAGTTTCAACCGCTGCTCGATCTGAACTCGGCCAAGGCAGGAACTGTACAAGAATACGAGACCACACTCGACGAGACTATAGACGATAGGTTGGGCGTGCAAAAGGTAGCAAGCCAGGTGCATGGCATTGCCTATGTGATCCCCCTGCTGCCGGTCTCGTCCGACGATTTGAGTCTTGCGCGCTCGGCGGACAAAGACGTTACGCCGAGTATGTATCTCGCGCTGGCCGCGCCCCTGGATGGCGTGGATGGTGCTCTGCAACAGATCGCCTTCATACTGGCTACGGGTCTGCTGGCTGCCCTGGCGCTGGCGTTGCTGCTGGGTTTGCCTATCGCACGGCTTGGCCTCAGACCGCTGCGCCGCATGGCCTCTACCGCCACTCAGATTGGTGCGGGCGACCTGAGCAGGCGGGTTGGCATCCCATCTCGAAGCGTTGCGAGCGTGGAAGCGGGTGACGAGGTGCAGCAACTGGGGCAGGCGTTCAATGCCATGCTTGACCGCATAGAGGCTTCCTTCCAGGCGCAGAAGAGTAGCGAAGCACGCACGCGGCAGTTTGCCGCTGACGCCTCACATGAGATGCGCTCGCCTCTGACTGTGCTTGGCGGCTATATTGACGTGCTTTTGATGGGGGCCAAAGACGACCCGGCCCAGGCCGAACGCATACTCGGAGCGATGCAGCGCGAGAACGACAGGCTCGGCAGGCTGGTGGCTGACCTGCTCTTGCTCACGCGCATGGATGCTAACGGCACCGCCCGCCACATGATGGACCCTTTACCTCTGAAAGACCTGGTGATGCGCGCCGTGGACAATATGCGCATGGTGGCCGGGTCTCGCATGGTGCAAGCCGCCATCGCTGAGGATGTAGAGGATGCCGTGGTTCTCGGCGATGGCGACCGACTCTACAGGATGCTGACCAATCTACTGGACAATGCGATCCGATATACCGAACCTCAGGGCCATATCGTTGTCAGCCTTCGCCACTCGGACCGCGGAGATGGCTGGGTGAGTCTGCGCGTAGCCGACGATGGTTGCGGGATCGAGGCAGACAAGCTACCTCGTATATTCGACCGCTTCTATCGCGCCGATAAATCGCGTGCCCGCCAAACCGGCAACTCAGGCCTTGGCCTCTCTATCTGCAAGAGCATAGTAAATTCTCATAGCGGGTCCATTTGTGTAGAAAGCGACCGAGGTTGTGGCACTGTCTTTACGGTGGATCTGCCTCTATTGAACGATTCTCAGCGAACTCTCAGCACAGTCTCAGGCGATTCCAAATCTGTGTTGCTACACTGATCTCAACGACGCTGCGAGCCAGCAAGCTATCGGGCCGCGAACAGAGAACTTGCCGGAAGGCAAGAATAAGGAAAGTGAGGTCAGAAATATGGATATTGCACGCATGAAAGTTGTTGGGGCGGTTTTGGGAATGATGGCATTTGGTGGGGTGCTTGGCGCGCTCTTCACCGGGTATGGGGGTTTCGCCAATGCCTCAATTTCGGGTTACGCGAACACTCAGGCCGCCGTTACAATGGGATCGGGTTCAGATGATGGCGCCACACAAGCAAACTCAAATAAAAGCAACAGTGACAGTGACAGTGACACCTCGCTCCCTTCCAAAGAGGATATACGGCACTACGCGGAATTGTTTGCTCAGAACTTCGCATCGCAATTGGGAGTTGACAGCGACACGCTGAATAACGCGCTTCGGGGCGCGTTTCAGGCCACGATCGACCAGGCCGTAGCGGATGGCAAACTGGATGCCGATG
The DNA here is from genome assembly GCA_963797095.1 of uncultured Chloroflexia bacterium. GTDB lineage: Bacteria > Chloroflexota > Chloroflexia > QHBQ01 > JADMIH01 > JADMIH01. The sequence continues at coordinate 58,153 of CAWCNY010000006.1, forward strand.
GTGCGAACGCTGTTAAGTCCAAAGTGGGGAGCACGACCTTCAGCGACCTGGTCTCGATTCCCCTTGGGATGGCGGGGGCGGGCGAGGTGGACATGAGCGAAGCATTGGGCAATAGCCAGGCGTTCATCGATGCCACCGGCACGGCTTTCGATGCGGGCGGACAATTGCTGGGGATAACCGGGCACGAGTTTGAACAGGACCTTCAGAACGGTACCCTCCTATCTGCCGCGCAGTCGCACAATGTCACCGTGGAAACATTGAAGAACACTGTTGTGAGCACGCTACGGACGGAACTGGACAAGGCCGTGGCATCCGGGCAACTGACTCAGGACCAGGCCGACCTGGCGTACAATGCCTTCAGCGGTAAATTCGAGATGGCCCTGACTGGTGTCCTACCCACCAATAGACCTGCTGACAAGTAATTTACCTTCAATGTGGACATCTTGGCAGGCTTTAGAGCAAAGAGAATGGGCAGCGAAACCGCCCATTCTCTTTGTTTTGAAAACTCTATATGCCTCTACTCCAGTTAAGTTAAAATTCATGTGATGCAAGAGGTAGTTTCGGTTCTGCCTTATACAGATACTCCTGCATCACTTGCAGGAAGCGCTTGATATCGAGCGGTTTGGTGAGATAATCCTGCGCCCCGGCGGCCAACAGCCGTTTAATCTGCACAGCCGTTGCATCCGCGCTGATCACCAGCACCGGTACCAGGCAAGTATGCCGGTTCTTCCTTAGCTGTGCCAGCACATCTTCTCCGCTCATATCAGGCAAGTTCAAATCGAGCAGGATCAGGTCGGGGTGGTGCTCACAAGCCAGGTCCAATCCCAACCTTCCTTGCATAGCCGCAAGCAGCTTCACATCAGGCTGGTGTCGCAACACACCCTCAACCAGCTTGAAATTGGATATATTGTCCTCTATATAGAGCACTGTACGCGTTCTGCCGGGCGATATATCTTCTTGCGCCACCTGAAGGTCTGGTTGCATAGAATTCGATCACTTTCGGATTCTCCGCTTCGTTTGCAACAACAGGCAAATCCACCCAGAACCTGCTTCCCACCCCCACTGTGCTGTTTACACCTATTGTGCCGTTCATAGCCTCGATCAATCTCCTGGACAGAGCAAGCCCCAACCCCGTTCCCTCAACCCCGGTCTGCTCAGCCCCAAGCCTCTCGAATGGTGTGAATAGCTTCCCCAGATTCTCACTGGCGATCCCCGGACCCGTATCGCTGACTATCATACGCAATCGCCCTTGCCCAGGCATTAAACATGTGAGCGATACGCAGCCACCACTGCGGTTGTACTTGATCGCATTTGCCAGCAGGTTCAACATTACCTGCTTCAAGCGCTGGCGATCAGCCACTATATAGATATCCCGGTCCCATGATTTATCGATTGCCATCTCGATATTTCGCTGCTTTGCCATGGGCTGTACCAGGTCAAGACATTCCATTACCGCATCTCTGGACGACATTGGCTCCGGCGAGAGCGCAAACCTGCCTGTTTCGATACGGCTGATGTCCAGTATCTCGTTGATCAGGTCGAGTAGATGGCGCCCTCCACGGATTATGTGTCCCAGGCTCTCGCCGTCTGCCGGGCTTGGGTCGCTCATCTCAAGGAGCTGTGCGAAACCCAGGATAGCGTTCAGGGGCGTGCGCAACTCGTGGCTCATTCGAGATAGGAATATGTTCTTGGCCCTGCTCGCCTTCTCTGCGCCCGCTTTGGCCGTTCGCAACGCTTCCTCGACCTTCTTGCTCTCGGTAATGTCATACCCGATCGAGATCAGATCCTCATTAGGCAGCGCGAAATTTGCCCACATCTGATACCTGTCGGTGCCATCTTTGGCCCTGGCGCGAAACTCCCTGAACTTCCCGTCTCTCGAAGCTATCGCCTGCCGGACCTGGCTCCGTATCTCATCATCCGGATATACCAATAACAGCGGATCGCTATTTTTGAGCACTTCGTCTTTTGTGTAACCCAACTGCTTCTCGCATTCGGTGTTCCAGAGAACACACAGCCCATTTCTGTCAAAAGAAGCGATCATCACAGGAGCATACTCAAATATAGCTCGGAACTTCTCCTCGCTCTGTGTCAAGGCCTCGTCGATTCGCTTATATTCCGCCAGCTTCTGCTGCAACCGCTCGTTGAGGTTGTTTAGCTCGATGGTTCGCTCCGCCACGCGCTGTTCCAGCACCTCATAGGCCGCTTCGCGTTTGGCTTTATTACGCTTGCTCTGAGCTTGTTCCATTGTATCTCTCACCAGGCCGGGTACCTCCTGGGCATAGCGATGCCTTCCTGTGCTAGCAGATCGCTATAATTTTACCAGCGATGGCTCGGCACTTTCAATAGGATTTTGGTCCCGTCCAGGTGCCGCAAGTAGCAGTACTTATGATCGCCCGTAATATGTTATCTTATCTGTCGATAAAGTACATCGGGTACTGGAGCGATCTTGGATACCTGTATGAAGGAGAATAGCATGCTTCGTAAACTGGCGACTTATGGCTTTGTGATCCTCGTTACCCTGGTTTTCGCCGAGATATTTCATCCGCTCGCCACCATCCAGTCGCTGGCGCAAGGTGACTGCCGCACCTTCCAGGAGACCGGCAAAACCGTCTGTGGCAAGTTTCTCACCTACTGGGATACGCACGGCGGCCTCGCCCAACAGGGCTATCCCATCTCCAATCCGTTTCAGGAGAAGTCCGACCTGGATGGTAGGACCTACACGGTCCAGTACTTTGAGCGAGCCGTCTTTGAAGACCACCCGGAGAACTCCGCCCCCTATGATGTACTTCTCTCTCAACTAGGTACATTCCAATTCCAGCGCAAATACCCTGAAGGCGACCCGTCGCCCCCAATCTCAACTGCCCAATATGATATTCCCGCTCCAGCAGTCTATATCAAAGGCGCTTATGTGATTGTGCTGGGTGCAGTTCGCTACAACGGCAGTGTGCCGTTGATCAATCCCGAAATCGATGTGACTATTGTGGACAAAGCGGGCAACGATATCGATACAGTGCCATGTTGCGCTCGCATAACCCTTGTGCCGCCCGGCTCTCTGATCCCCTATCGTCATGAGCTTAGCGATCCCGATGGCCTCATAGACCATGTGCGCGTGGAGGTAAAATCGGGGGCCGAGCAGGCAACCCAGGCCGATATAGATTTCTACACCTCAGACTGGACGGTGAGCGAGTCGCATCTTGTTCTCCCAGCCGATGACCAGGACTTCCCCATGTTGGTTGGAACCCTCACACACAATGGGACAAAGCAAACGGAGAGCGTAAATGTAGCCGCCCTCCTCTACGACGGGTCGGGCAACATTCTTGATGTCTCAAATCAGGTCTACACCCCTCAGAACCGCGCCGAGGGTGCTACCTACCCTTTCCAACTCGACTTCGAGTTCTCAGCCTTCGCCTCCATAGGCGTCAAGCCCGATCACTACGACCTGATCATCCAGAACGACGTCACTCCGAGCGAATAATGACCCGGGCTCTATGCATCAATGCTTGAAATGACGCTTGCGTGTAAATACCATCGCCAGCCCGGCCGTGTCTGCTGCCTCGATGACGGCGTCGTCGTTGACCGACCCCCCCGGCTGGATCACAGCGGTGACGCCCGCTTCGGCTGCCTCCTCGATCCCATCGGGGAAGGGGAAGAAAGCGTCCGATGCCATTACAGCCCCCGCAGCACGCCTGCTTGCCTTGATTGCCGCGATCTTCACGGAGTTTACGCGGCTGGTTTGTCCGCCCCCTATCCCTACGGTCGTCAAATCCTTCGCGAACACGATAGCGTTGGAACGCACATGCGTTACCGCTCTCCACGCGAACACCATATCTGCGATCTCGTCCAGCGTAGGGTGGCGCAACGTCACAGGCTCCATGTGCAATTCATCGTCGATTGCATCCCTGGTCTGTACAAGGAACCCGCCGCTGATCTGCCTGAATGTTAGCCTGCTGCTGAAATCGTCGTCCCGCCTGCGCACGTTCGAGTCGGGCACCGCCAGTAGCCGCAGATTGCGCTTGCGCGCCAGTAAATCCACCGCTTCCTCTGAGAAAGAGGGTGCGATTAGCACATCGAACCTTGTTTTCGCGATGACCTCGGCCACGGCCCCATCTACCGGCCTGTTGATCCCCACGATTCCCCCAAACGCCGATACCGGATCTGCGGCTAACGCCCGGCTGAATATATCTCCCAGATCGCTCCCTTCGGCTCCAGCAGCGATCCCGCATGGCCCTGCGTGCTTGATGATAGCGACTGCGGGCGTGGTATAGTCGCGCACGATGGCAAGCGCCGCATCTGCGTCCATCAGGTTGTTGTACGAAAGCTCCGGCCCGTGTAGCTGCTTCAACGACCCCACGAGTGTGGCTCCTTTAACCTGCAAATTATCTCTGTACAACGCCCCAACCTGGTGCGGGTTCTCGCCGTATCTGAGTGCTTGCGCCTTCTCTAATTGCAATGCTATTCTCTCCGGCAGCGCCCCGCCCACCGGGCTGTTCTCGCCTGCTCCGTTCTTCCGTTCAGCCACCGCCCATTGCCCGCCATTCGCTGTGTCTGCTTCGCCCTTCGACTTTCTCCCTTCCTCCAGGTACCCAGCGATCAGATCGTCGTACTCAGAAACATGCCGGAACGCCTTTGCCGCCAGTCTTTTGCGAGTCTCCTCGCTCACCCCTCCCTTATCTCTCCACTCTTGCATTACCGGCTCATAATCTGCCGGGTCTGACAGCACGACCACCCCCGCGAAATTTTTGGCGGCGGCTCGTAGCATCGTTGGCCCGCCTACATCGATCTGCTCGACCGCCTCCTCCAGTGTCACCCCCTCGCGCTCGATAGTGCGGGCGAATGGGTAAAGATTGCCTACCACTATGTCTATAGTCTTCAGCCCATGCTCGCGCAATTGCGCCTGGTGCTCCTCAAGATCGCGCCGGGCCAGTATCCCCGAATGCACCCCAGGGTGCAGAGTTTTGACCCTTCCGCCCAGTATCTCAGGGAATCCCGTCAGGTCGCTCACCGAGTGTGCCTTAATCCCTGCGGCTTCCAGCTTGGCCTTGGTCCCGCCCGTGGCATAAATATGCACGCCCAACCCGTCGAGAGCTTTTCCTAGCTCCTCAAGATTGGCTGCGTCCGACACACTGATGATCGCGTTAATTGGCTCTTTTTCTTCCGGCATTCCCTATCCTCCATTTAGAAAATTGCGCCCGCCATGACAGCAGCCCAGCTTGGCCTCCGACACACTTTTGCATTGCATTTTACCCCACCCAGCCCCACATTGCGACCCCACGAGAAGCAACTGCCCCATCAACGTTTAGGGGTGAGGTATGCCTCGTCCACTCATTCATTCGTTCCGGCACTCTTGTGCCCACCCTCTTTCCAAAGCCTGAATTTTCTAGACTTAAGTCTACCCCAAACGTGTCTCATTTTGTCTCACCATTGTCATTTAGAATACAAAGGGAAATCCAACCCGATCAACAAGCAATAATGAATGTTTTGCAAACCACTACCCATTATGGTACGTTTATTCTGTGCAAGCAGTACGACCGGTATATTGCGGTAGCACCCACACTATGCTATGCTCTTAAGTGATCGCGCCCATAAAAATCGAAACTGATAAGAACATCAACGGGCCTCCGCGCTCTCTGCACTATTCCCATAATCTAAACACATCAAAGTAAAGTACAATGTCCACGGTCACCACAGACGAAATTGCCACATTGGCAGAGCCTGATAACACGGAAGCTCTGGAAGGTGTCAAGCCTGAGCGCATGTCCACCCCCATGAAGGTGGTGATCGCTTCCAGCTTTGTGCTCCGTTTTGCGGGAGCGATGACCTCCATCCTCCTATCGTCCCTTCTCAGGCAAGACCTTAACGCGGGTACCGGCCTGATCGGCATCCTCTACGCTCTCTTCTATGTGACCGAGTTGACCATGTCGCCCGTGTTTGGCGCGTTAAGCGACCTGCGTGGCAGACGTGCGATCCTGGTACTCGGTCCCTTGGTAGGGGCGCTTGCCGCACCCATCTACCCGATCAGCGCAGTAGCCGGTGTTTCCATCCTGGGCGTTGGTATTCTGGCGCTCGCCCGGCTCATAGAAGGCTTTTCTACCGCTGCCAAAGTCCCAAGCGCCCTCGGCTACCTGGCCGATACCACTTCGGGTGAAGGCAAGCGCCGTGCCGCCCTTCGGGGCCGAGTGATGGGCTTCTACGAGGTCACTTTCCTCGTTGGCCTCGTCTTTGGCCAGATAATCGGCGGCAGACTGTGGGACCACGTGCATGTCTGGGGCTTCTTCCTGGTTTCTATAATCTATCTGATCGCTGTGGCGATGCTCTACTTCTTCGTCCCTGAAACCCTCCCCGCCGAGACCCGTGCCCACAATATCGAAAGTCGTATGGCCGCCGACGAAAAGGTCCACCCGGTGCGGGCCCTTCTCTCCAGCCGGCTTCGCGCTTATGGGCAACTGCTAAAAGAGCCTGCGTTGCGTAGCTTCGTACCTGCCTGGCTCGCGGTCAACGCTGTGGTCGGCCTATTTGGGAACCTTGCCCAACCGCTCATGATCGAAGCCAGAGATGGTCATGGCAATGGGATACACCACTTCCCCAATCAGATGCTAGACGGCAAGATGACCGCTTCCGAGGCAGGGATGATATTCGGCATATTCGGTTCCGTCTTTATGGTGGGGATCTTCATCTGGAGCCTGCTGTACGCTCGCGTCCGCAAGTCTACGGTCATGCTCATTGGTTCCAGCGGACTCTTCGTAACCTGCCTGGCCCTCTGGGGTATCAATGATCAATTGCTGCCTCTTGCCCACCCCTGGAATGTCTGGTTCTGGATACCACTCCTGGTGATCGGACTCTTTATGGTGAGCGGATTTACGCCCGTCGCACTGGCCTACCTTGCAGAAATATCGGGCACGCGCGTCGAACACCGAGGCGCTGTAATGGGCCTCTACTCTGTGTTCCTGGGACTGGGCCAACTGATAGGCAGCGGTGGCGGAGGCTGGTTCGTCGAAGCCCTCCACCAGGGCTTCAACGGCTTGATCCTCGGCACCTTCCTGCTGGCATTAATTGCATTCGTAACGGTCGCCTGGCTCCGCCGAACCCAGAAGATCTAGGGAATGGACGAAAGACGAAAGTTCTACCTTCGCGCAATATCGAACCCCACCCCCGAAGCGTGTTCCTCATAGCGGGCGAGTACGAATAGTAGGGACGACAATCTGTTCAGGTAGCGCAGGACGTTGCCTGGGGGCATCTGCTTTTTGTGGACGAGTTCTACCGCATGTCGTTCGGCTCGCCTGACGATGGTGCGGGCCAGGTCAATCGCCGCCGAGGCCGCGCTTGTGCCTGGCAGCACAAATGCCTTGGGCATCTCGACTAGCCCCTCAAGTTCCCTGATCACGACATCAAGCTTATTGGCTTGCTCCGCCGTAATGCGGTAGGGTATCTTCTCTAGCTGGGGCAGAGGGGTGGCTACTTCGGCCATCATGAGGTAGAGGTCGTGCTGTACCTCCCGCAAAATTTCTTTGGTCTTATCCAGACCCGACAGGGCACGCGCCAGCCCCAGCGCGCTTGATGCCTCATCGAGGGTTCCATAAGTCTCCGGTCTGAGGTCGTACTTGGGCACGCGCTCCGGCCCCATAAGGTCGGTGTAGCCTTCGTCTCCTGTGCCTAGCCTGTCTGCGAACATTGCTCTTGCTCCCTAAGCTACCCAGTACCAGTTTACGAACCGGATCGTATACAACGCCAGTAGCAAGAGGCTCGCCCAGGTGATGATCTGGTTGGCATACCGGTTGCGCCCGGTCAAGGCCAGCACTATAAACGCGGGAAAGAGCACGGCCAGGAAGCGGGGGTAGGACAACAGGGGATTGTGCGGCGTTGCCGAGAAGAGTGGGAATATGATGCCCGCCCACAAATAGATGCTGTAGCTTGGTCGCAGCCAGCGCACCGCCAGCGCGCCCAACACAATCGCCAGCAACAGCGCCCCCAGGTAGGTCCAACTCTGGTCCTCGGGCTGGAATGTAAGCCCTGCCTGCGTAGCGGTGGTCCACGCCTCTGCCAACGTCTGCCACGGCCACGAGAAATGCCTGTTCCAATCTGCCTGCGCGCTCAGCGGCGCTAGCGGATCGTGAAACACTATCCAGGACCAGATCATAAAGAGCACGAGCGACCCCAGGGGTAGTACCAACGAGGCAAGCGCCAGGGGAGAGGGCCTGCGCGGCGGCATCACATTAGGAGAAGTGGGTGGGGGCGGGGTCGGATTGTAGGCTCGCCAAAGCTCCCATGCCAGGGGGAGAAGGAGGAGCAGACCGGTCGTGCGCGTCCAGACGGCCAGCGCTATGCAGGCCCCTGCCCACCACCACCGTTGTGACCTCATTGCAAGCAGCGCACCCACAGATAAGAGCAGGAAGAGCGACTCGCTGTAAACGGCCCAGAAGAAGAAGGCCATCGGGAAGGCAGCCAGATAGAATACGGTGCGACCGGCGTCCTCGCCATGAAAGTCGAAGCGGACCAACCGGTGTAGCAGCACCAGCGCCCCCAGGAAGAAAGCTGAAGATAGGAGTATTCCCGCCCAGATGAACCGTTCGCCCGCCAGCCACCCAAAGATGGTAATCGTCCAGGGGTAAAGGGGGAAGAACGCTGAAGAGCCATCGTCCATCCGGTAGCCTTCGGTGGCTATCTTGAGATACCACTGCCCATCCCAGCGCGTCCACACGCCTGCTACACTATCGACCAGGGGGTTGAGTTGAGGCCCTCCCGGCGTGCCATACCAATTAGCGGTTCCATGAGGGGCGATTGCCGGGATCATCATCGTCGCCAGCAACGCCAGCAGGATCATCCCGGCACGGGCGGCGATCCAGACGCTGATGGGTTGGGATGTAAGGAGAGGCAAGGCCCATGCAGGCAGCGCCCGCCTCAGCTCCTGGGTAAATACGCCGGGGCGCACGTGGGGCGCGGTGCCTTGAGCGGACTGTACGCCTTCTTCTTTGCGGCGCAGGGATGGCGGTCTTGTGGGGGCCTCATGCACATGGGGCGCGGGCGGAGGCCAAGCCACGGCGGGCATTGGCTTGGTTTCCTGGTGGCCGACGTTTCCCTCACCCTCAGGGCGCACCAGCTCCATCTCCTGAGTATCAGGCTCTGTTTCTTTAGCCTTCTCAGTGTCGGTGGGCTTATCTATAAGGGGTATTTGCTGTGTGTTACCATCTGCTGCTTCCACACCCGATGGAGCAAATGGCACATGCTCTTTGGCACCTTCTACAGGTGTAAGTTTGCCTTCATTTTCCGCGCCGCCGGTGCCGACGCCTGTCGTCCTAGTAGCCATCGCGCCACAAGTATACCACAAGGCCCTACGTAATACGACGTATCAGGGCTGCACCAGGGCCGCCCCGAGGCCGGGTGCGCTCGGCATTTCGTTGGCTGCCCAGGCTCCATTGGGGGGTGGCACGAGGGCCGATGGGGGGATCAGTTCCATCTCTCCGCCGGGAGGCTGCCACTGTAATTGCAGGGTTGCGTTGTCCCTGCTTGCCTGGAACCTAAGCTCGATCGCGTGCTGCCCTGCTTCCAGGTGTACGGTCACTGGCGATTGTGGTGCGGTGCCACCGGTGCCCTCTCCTGCGATTTGGGTGCCATCCAGCCAGAGTGAGATATTGCCGTCACCTGTGGGGCTGAAGATGTAGTCTCCAGGGGTGGCGATACCAAGGGTGCCTTGCCAGCGGCCAAACGCAAAGGTCCCACTGTGAAGGGCTCTGTTCACGACGTTGAAGGAGATGAAAAGATCGCGCCGGATGTTGCTCGGTGGGATGTTCGCCGTGTTTATCTGAGGTTGTGTCAGCCAACCCTCTCCCGCTGTGTTGTAGGCCATTCCTAAGAGGCAGCCGAGGTCGCCGTTCCACAAGAACCGCTGACCAATAGGCCACATTTGGCCTGATGTCCCCGATGTGCCCCACCTGACGATTATCGGACTTGCAGCGTTTTGCAGAGTGCCAGACAGGCCCACCGCGTGCGTGCCCCTTGCAAGCACTACCTCCACGCTTGTGGCAGGCCCATTGGCTTGCGTTGCGAGCAGCACCTTGCCATCTATCTCAAGCGATGCGCCACCGGGTGCGTCAATTGTGAAGGCATATCTGCCGTACTCAGGTGCGATGATCCCCCCCGACCACTGTACAGGCGCGGGGTAATTCAACCAGGGAGGAGGCGCGAAGGTCTTATCTACGGCTGAGTCTGCGCTGAGGGTGCCAAGTCTCGGCTCCGCTCGCTCGACCAACTGGTCGCCCTCTCCATAGTGGGCTATGCTGTGCTGCCTCTCAGCGCGCAGGTCGCCGTCAACCACGTAAGCCGAGATGAATGGCGCTCCATCCTCGCCCGGGAGCGTCTTGAGCGTACCTCCAGGGTAGAGCCTTTGGAGCATCGAAAGCATCGGCCCGTAGGCGGGATAGGTAAGGAAATGAACGGTCTGATTCAGTGCCACTTCTACAGGTAGATCTTCGCTAGGGTCGTAATCCTTGTGCTGCACATCCTTCGCAAGAAAGGTGAGTGGGCTTGGGTCGCCCAACCAAGTCGGCAGGTTGTAGCCATAAGCTACGTTTTGTTGAGGGTCCATGTTTTCGAGGTAACGGCCCGCCAGCGTCAGGTTCATCCATGTGTTGCGGGGCGCGTATTCCAGGAAGTAGAACGAGGTGGCCTGCCACGCCAGCACTAGCACAAGTGCAATGGCAACCGCGTTCCGGAGCAATCGCGCCCTGCCGGGATTATTCAGAGGCGTGTATCGGATGCCGCTTATCCATCGTCCAGCAAGCATCCTATCCGCGAAAACGGCGGGTAGTATCCCCAGCAATGGAACCATGCCTGCCACTCGCTGAAGGGTGGGCGTGTCGTTGGTGAGCGCCGCACCGGCCAGCCCGGCCAGCAGCCACACAGCCAGACCCGCGTACCGTATGTCGCCCGCGCGAAACAGTATGTAGGCTGTGCCGAGCACCCATAGGGCCGCCCACGGCACGGGCAATACGGGATTGTCTGTGCGATAGAACGGTCCTCGCTCTTGCCCAATGTCAAAGGCGCTCCAGGTGACCGCGTATTGCCGCGCTACTATTATGCCCAGGTTATCGGTGGCATATTGCGCCTGGATGCCGGGCAGGTTGCGATCTACCCAGATCGCAACACCGTTGGAACGTGCGGTGAGGGCATCCTGCTTTACATTGAGCAGAAATATGCCATGGGGGAGGAATGTGAGACCCGCTGCCAGGCCCATCAGCGCCAGCAGCGGCACAAAGCGCCATGCACCCTTCAGGCCCCAGCGCACTATCAGGAAGAGGGCGAGCAATATCAGGAACAGCGGCAGGAGCTTGCCCGATGCGTAGCTGTAGAGGCATAATCCGCCCGCAATACCGCTCCACACGAAATCGATAGGGAGCTGCCTTTTGATCCCTTTGTAGAGGTAGTAGAAGCAGACTGTCCAGGTGAAGATCAGGATGGTGCTTTCGCCCGCCGTGCGGCTGAATTGGATCGCGAAGTCGGAGGCGGCCACGAGTGCGCCCGCGATGAGTCCGACACGCGGAGACCAGGCGAATCTCCCTAACCTGTAGGTGAACCACACCGTGCCGACTCCAGCCAGCGCATGTATCACCCTCGCCCCAAGGAGGGTGTCACCGAAAAGCTTGAGCGATTGAGCCTCGGCCCAGAAGTAGAGGTTGGGCACGCCCCACCAGGCCGTCCCGAAGAGCGAAAAGGGAAGGTTTTCGATGGGTTGTCCTACGTTGATGGCTCTTGCCACCAGCGCCCTGCCCAACTCGTCGATGTAAGGCCCCGCCGGGACGCTTGCAAGGTCGACGAAGCGCACGAGGACCGCGGCCAACATTATCGCACCCACCAGCACCCATTCAACGCGAGTTACCGGAGGCTCGGTGGTGGGTTCGTGGGGATCGCTTGGCATCGCCTGTATAGTTTGCCTGGGAGGTACTCCCGCGAAGGTAAGGGCAAGCAGGCCGAGCATCGCAAGCCAGATGTAGGGAGCGAACGGGTTGGTGAAATCGCCCCGCACCACAAGAGCGAGGGTGGCCCCCAGCGCTATCACGATAGCCAGCCCGCCGACTGTGCCCAACCTGCCCAGCCAGTGGCGCAGACTCTGCAATTGCTTTACAAGCGAATTGGGACGTTGTGTCGAGACCACCGGGGCGGACGGTTTGCCGGCCGCGCGCCGTGTTGGCACTCCTATATAGCCGGACTCAGGGGCAATCGCCGCGTCGGGTGACGGTTGCGCTACTGCCTTTCGTCTGCCCCACCTGAGTCGGGGAAATGCGTCGTTTACCCAGGCCACGGGGAGTACGCACACGACCGCCAGCCAGGTGAGGACGGTGCCTGCCTGACCCCACGCGCCAGGTTCCGGCGAGTTGCGCTCGATCCGCTGGAACCATTCTCCAGCGAGGGCGAGCGCGAAGGCCGCGACACCGAAGATGAGCGCGCGGTTGCGCCGGATATATGCCAACAGCGCCTTGCTGCGCCTGGCCGTACGCGGTTTTGTACCGACTATGGGCATGTCTACCCCGGCAGCAGTATATGACGTGGGGCCGGTTGGCGGCGTGGATGTAGCTTCTTCTTGCTGGTACATTGCGGCTCTTTTTGATGGCAAGAATGTTTGATTCTACCACAACTAGACATCGCCCGGCCTCCATGGTAATATGATATTACGACGAAAGCTGAAGGATGAAAGACGAACTAAGTCGATCCTGGCTGCTTTCGTCTTTCATCCTTCGTCTATGGGAGCACAAGCAATGGAGCTTGAGGGCAAAGTAGCTCTGGTAACGGGGGCCGGGCGCGGCCTGGGGAGGGCCACCGCCCTGGCACTGGCAGAGCAAGGCGCGAAGGTGGCGGTGTTGGCGCGCTCATTGCATGAGGTTGAAGATGCGGCGATCCAGATGCGCAGGCAGTATGGCGTAGGATGCTCAATGGCGATTCGCGGAGATGTTTCTCGCGAGCAGGACGTTATACTGGCCTTTCAGACTGTGCGCAAACGCTGGGGCGGGGTCGATATATTGGTGAACAACGCGGGGGGTATGGGGGCGACTCGTCCCATCGTGATCCTCTCATTTCAAGAGTGGCAGCGTACGCTCGACGTGAACCTTAATGGCACATTTCTCTGCACACGGGAGGCCCTAAAGGATATGGTGCCTCACCGCTGGGGGCGGATCGTGAACATTTCGTCTGCGGCGGGGGCTATCGCGGTGCCTGGCATGTCGCCCTATGCAGTCGCCAAGGCAGCGGTCGAGCACTTTACCAAGCAGGTGGCCGCCGAGGCAGGGCAGTATGGTGTGCTATCTGTTTGCCTGCGCCCAGGGGTGGTTGATACCCGCATGCAGGAAGAGATGCGCAACCGACCACCCGATGCAATCCCGCCTGAATTGCGCGCGGCCTTCAACGCCTATAAAGAACGCGGTATGCTGGTGCCCCCGGAGCGCCCGGCGCGAATGGTCGCTTATCTTTGCAGCGACCGTCTTGATCCGTTTATCAACGGGCGTGCCCTGGATATGGAAGAAGTAGAGGGGATACTGGCGCGCTAGAGAGCGGCACCGGCGCTTCGCACAAAGTGTGCTGACCTTAGCTCACGCTCCAGAATATAGGTGATGTAGCTTTGCATCACGCCCGCAAGCTCGTTGCTGAGGTCGGGGTCAACACGTACCCGGCTCACGGCGCTGTAGGGGTTGCGCTGCATCAATCGCATCACCTTGAGCGCATTGACCGATAGATCGCGCCCCGTGCCTACGCGCCTGCACGATGCACAGATTACCCCACCCTGCGAGGGACTCCAGCCATTTGTGACGGCCTGTAGTTCGCTGGCGCATTGGACGCACTGCCCCAACTCAGGCGCATAGCCGAGGTAGCCGAGTAGTTGTAGCTCAAACCAGCGCAACACGCGGTCGGGGTGGGAGTCCTCTGAAATAAGGGCAAACGCTCCCACGGCCAGCTTGTATAAGGGGTAGTTCTCAAGAGAGTCGGGCGTCATCGCATCGAGTAGCTCGGACGCATAGGATGCATGAGCGATCCGTGATAGATCCTCGTGCAGCGGCCTGTATGCGTCGACGGTTTCGCTCTGTGTGATGATATCGAGGTTGCGCGCCTTCGCCAGCAGCATAGTGTTGCGGGTGAACAACTCAACGTGCCCGGCCAACCTGCTGGTTACTTTGCGCACGCCCTTGGCGACCACGCGCAATTTGCCGAAGTTCGGCGTGATGATGGTCAGTATTTTGTCGGCTTCGCCAAGGTCGATCCGCTTGATAACGAGAGCCTCAGACTTGTACAAATGTTCGCGTGCGCTCATAGCTAATTATACCAGGATGGCGATGGTGGTCGGTGGTCAGAACCAAGGATCAAGGGCCAAAAACTACCGACTACTGACTACCGACCACCCTCCTTATTGTTCGGTATTGTCGTGTACGCCGTTGGTGCTAGGCTCCGATCTTTCGGCTGTGGGGCGTACATACGTTTGGGCGCGCTCTGCTCCCTGCTCTACCATCTCGCGGGCTTTGTCGAGGCCCTGCACCACTGCCTTGCGGCTCCTATCGAGCGCATCTTCGATCTCTGGCCTGCGCTCGTCGAGGGCACGCGCTGCCTGCGCAGAAAGCTCGTCCACGCGCTTGCCGAGGTCATCCAACCTACTTTGCACTTCCTCACGCATCTGGCGAGTCCTCTCGGTGTTCAAGGCGGCGGCTGCGATGCCCACCGCCAGCGCCCCAAGCGCCATGGCGACGCCGAATCCTTTGCTGAACAAATCTTCGAATGATGTTTTCCTGTCTTCTGCCATTTTGGGTCTCCTGTCTTTTGACGAGTGAAACGTGATACGTGATACGCAATCTGGTGCGTATTGCCTATTTACTCGTTACTCGTTACTCGTTACTCGTCACTCGTCACTCGTCACTCGTCACTCGTTATCCTCTGAACAATCTCTTTTATCAGTTGCACAAACCTGGGCCTTGATTCTTCTGCTACTACCAGCACTTCTTCGTGGTTTACGGGTTCATTGCTGTCGGCCAGGGCCATATTGGTGATGTTTGAGATGCCCAGCACTTTCATGCCACCGTGCCGTGCCACAAGCACTTCCGGCACCGTGGACATCCCCACCGCATCGCCCCCTAACATCCTTAGAGCACGCAACTCGGCGCGCGTTTCATAGTTGGGGCCGGCCAGCACTATGTATACGCCCTTTTGCACCGGAATGTTACAGGCATCCGCTGCCTCCTGGGCCAGCTTGAGCAGGACCGGATCGTACGCCGGATTCATGGCGGGGAAGCGCGGCCCGAACTCCTCGTCGTTGGGGCCGATCAGCGGGTTCTGGCCTCCCCAGCCAAGCATGTTGATGTGGTCCTCGATCAGCATGAAGTCGCCTGCCTTGAAAGCCGGATTAAGCCCGCCCGCTGCATTGGTCACGATGAGCGTCTCTACGCCCAGCGCTTTCATCACCCTTACGGGGAAGGTGGCCGTTTGCAGGGTGTGGCCCTCATAGTAGTGCAGCCTGCCTTGCATTACAAGCACTCGCGTGCCGGCCAGGGTGCCAAGCACCATCCTGCCCGCGTGTCCGATCACCGTTGAGGCGGCAAACCCAGGTATCTCGCTGTAGGGTATTGTGGCGACCGCCTCAATCTCGTCGGCCAGTGCGCCCAAACCTGAACCGAGGATTATCCCCACCAGGGAGGTCCACCCTTCGGGGAGCCGCTCCCGGATCGTCTTTTTCGCAAGCCCGATCTTGTCGCCCAACTTACTCATCGTCGTCATCCTCCTCCTCGTCATCCTCCTCCTCGTCATCCTCTCCAAGCCATTCCTGCTCGTCTTCCACAGGGTTTGGCAAGTGTCCTTCCAGTATCTTTGCAATCTCGCCTGCGTCTACGTCAGGTGCTTTGGCCTCTACCACCCAGCTAAGGTACTCGTCGGGGCCGCCGTTCAAGTAGGGTGGGGGCGATACGGGCATGAATATCGTGGCAAGCCGCTCGTCCAGCGAGATATAGTTCAGCACGTGCCCTAGCTCCTGCACCACGTGCCAGGCAACCGGCAACTCAATGTCTATGCTGAACTTGGCCCACCACTCTTGCTCGTCTTCCTTGCTTGTTTCGACGCCGCTGATGGCGGGTATTCTTTCAAGGAACGACTTTAGCTTCTGTAACCCTCCGTGTGCCCTGTTGGCGGCGATGCGCGTGCCACCCGGCGGTGGGCTTGCCTGCTTGTCTTCCAAGCCCAGGAAGCTTTCAAACGAGATAGGCCCGCGCTGCTGGTATTCTCGCCAGGATGCTATCAGCCCGTCGCGTAGCTCTATCACGGCGACCCCGTGGTTGGCGTAGTCGGATCCGCCCAGGCTGAAAGAGTACTCGCCTACGCCCTTTTGTGTGGCTTCGTCGAACCAGAGGTTGTGCCATACCATAGTTGTGCCGGGCGTGAGGTCAGCGAAGAACAGGCGTAATTGATTGTGTCCCCGGTAAAGCTGGATGCCGGGCGGCTCGATGTAGACAGCGTCCTCGGTGAAGTAGGCCAATGCCATGGGCGTGTCGTTGTCGATCCAGACGCGGGCCACCTTCTCCATCAGCCTTACGAACTGCTCTTTAGTGAGGCCCATATTGTCTCCAACCAAAGTGTGCTAAGTAGAGGCCGAGGCGCACAACTGATCAGCGGTTCGGGCGTTTGTCCTCGACGTGTATCACGTTCAACTCGGCGGCGTCCTGGTCTCGCCAACCTCTCCCCGTAAGCCCGATCAGCACTTCGGACAGTTCGGGCGGTTCGGGCGTGCCGAATTCGTCGGGAGGTACATACGTCAGAATATCGGAGTGATGGCAGGTGACCACCCAGCCAAGATCGTCCTCCAATTCTATGATGTTGAAGTCAGCCGAAGGTGTGGCTACCTGCACAGGCCCCCACTCGGCCAGCAGTGCCTTTGCCTGCTCGGCGAGGTCGCCCTCAGGCTGCATGAGGATCACGCAAGTGCCGTGCTCGAACAGCACCCACGACTTGGTGTCTCCACGGATGATGCGCCGCCAGATATCTATCGCTTCGTGATCTGCCTCCATCAAGATACCGTGCTTGGTGGCTCCTCCTTGTCGGGGTCGCCTACGCCTCCGCCCGTTGCAAGAGGGTCGGTGTTGGTTGTAAGGCCGTGGTCAGGCATGGTATCGCCCAATCGTGCGCCCACCGCCTGCCCATCCCTCCGCATCGAGATCGAGACAAGCTCCGAAATGTCCATTAGCCTGATCTGGTCGCCCGCGTCCTTGCCTTTGATGCCGTCCTCGAACATGGATGTGCAGAATGGGCAGGCAGCGGCCAGCGTTGGCGCGCCTGTATCAAGGGCGTCCTGCATGCGGTTCTGGTTCATGCGCTTCCCGGTGTGCTCCTCGATCCACATGCGCCCGCCACCTGCCCCGCAACATAGAGCGTTGTTGCGTGTACGTCGCATCTCCTTCAACTCTACTCCCGGTATGGCTTCCAGCACCGCCCTAGGCGCGTCGTACACATCGTTGTAGCGGCCCAGGTAGCAGGGATCGTGGTAGGTGATCGCCTGCTCCACTTTGTTCGCAAGCTGTAGTCTGCCCGATTTGATCAGGTAGTCGAGGAACTCGCTGTGGTGTACCACGTCGTAGTTGCCGCCGAACTGTGGGTACTCGTTCTTGATCGTGTTGAAGCAGTGGGGGCACTGGGTGACGATCTTGCGCACGCCGTACGTATTCAGCACCTCGATGTTTGCCTGTGCCATTATCTGGAAGAGGTATTCATTACCTGGCCTGCGGGCGGGGTCGCCGCAGCACGATTCCTCTTTGCCCAATATGGCGAAGCGCACCCCCGCCTCCTTGAATATCCCGGCCAGCGCCTGCGCGATCCTCTGGTTGCGGGCATCGAACGACCCCAGGCAGCCGACCCAGTAGAGCACCTCCAGCAACGGAGCATCCGACTTTGGATTGCGGATTGCGGATTGCGGATTGTTTGCTTCTGCTGCTTTCGGTGATTCTGTATGGAAGAGTGGTTTGCCCTCTTGCTCGGCCTGGGCGTACATGTCGGACAGTGTAGGCACTTCCAGGCCCTCGGCCCAGTCGGCCCTCTGGTTGGGCGAGAACTCCCACGGGTTGCCCTTTTGCTCCAGGTTGCGGAACAGCCTGTTTAGCTCATTGGGGAAGCGGCTCTCCTGCATCACAAGATAGCGCCTCATGTCGGTGATCTTCGGCACGTGCTCTATGAAGACCGGGCACGCCTCCATGCAGGCCCGGCAAGTGGTGCAGGACCAGAGCGTTTCCTCCATGACCCAGCCGCCCACCAATGGTATCTCCTCATGCCCATCTTCGGCAACGGCTATAGCGGTGGCGGCTCCATCTTTTGCTCCAAAGGGTAATTGACCAGCCGCCAGCATCTGAAGCGGCCCCATTCCTCCCTGCTTCTTCATCTCACGTGTGGCGCTCTCTAGAAAGTATTCCTGGATGTCGAGCACCAGCTTCTTGGGCGATAGGGGCTTGTCGGTCTGCCAGGCTGGGCAGGCGTCCTGGCATCTGCCGCACTCGGTACAGGTGTAGGTGTCCATTAGATCCTTCCACCCGAAGTCGGTGAGCGATGCCGCCCCCAGTGTCTGCTCGTTCTCGATACGTTCCTCGATATCGGTGATCGGCTCCATCGCGCCTTTTGGCGTCAGGTCGTAGAAGAAGACGTTGAGCGGTGCGGTGAATATATGCAGGTGCTTCGAGTAGACCACGTACACCAGGAACCAGAGCACGATCCCCAGGTGGATGAAGTAGGCTACCCCTTGAATGACCATCTGCGTGTCGAGGGAAAGGCCAGCAAATATCTTGCCCACCAGTATGGAGAAGGGCCGCCACTCGGCAGGCTCGTTGCCCACATTGATCCTTATGCCTTGAAGCACCCACGCCGATAGCATCAGCACTGTGATGCCGCCCAGGATCAGGTAGGCCGCCGACAGAATCGGTAAATCGCTCAGGCTTGGTGACCAGCCTGCGCCAGAAGAAGCTTGCCATGGCCACCAGCACTAACGCCTGAATCACGTCTACAAAGAGGAACCAGCCGGGGTTGTCGTTGAAGAAAGGCACCTCCAGGCCGGGAAATAGCCCTTGCGCGAACAGCACAAGGGTGGTGATCTGGATCACGAGGAAGCCGTAGAAGGTGAAGAAGTGCGCCAGACCCGATAGCGTGTAAGCCCTGCGGCTGTACATCCTGAACTGACCGATCACGAAGGTCAGGAAGAGCCTGATGCGCTGCCCCCACTGGCCGAATCGTTTGCTGTCGGTGCCCAGGCGCGTCCATTGCACAAGCTGGTTTATGCGGTAAAGGAACCAGCCGACGGACACGACCATCATCAAGATAAGGAGAACACGCCAGTACCACTCCGTTGTAGGGACCATGATTCTCGCTCCTATGGACGAAAGATGAAGGACAAATAGGGGTGTTTCAGTTGGCTTGATCTTATAACATAGATCGGTAAAGCACAAGCAGTAGGGTAGCTATAGAGAGGGCGCTCAATTCGTGGGGCTTTCACCGCACCGGTGGTTTCGGCAGTTCCGCGTATTGGGCTGTGAGATGAACCGCTGCTGCGTTGAGCACCGATACAACGGCGAAGGCGATGGCGATTACAGGTTGGCCCGCAGCCACCAGCGCCACCGTTGCAAGCCCGAAGATGATCGTTTCGAGCACAATGTAAGCAGCCCCCGATGTGCGTCTAGCCGAGCTTGGTGCCATAAAGATGCCCCAGAAGACCCCCGCCAGTAAGGGCGCACCAAGTCCCAGGATTACATTCAGCCATGTGCTATTGGTTGCCTGGAAGCCCCAGAAACCAAGCGCCACCAGCACCGCTACCTCCAGCAGGAACCGCAACGCCAGGTTTGCCAGGGCGAACACTTTCATATGACCCTCCCGCTAAAAGCAAAGGCCCGCCGGGTTGGCAGGCTCTTTGCACCGGACTTCTTGGACTGAGAACATCGTCTACCCTAGAGCACCGTAATCTCGGCATCCTCGTCGATATCCGCACCCATCGGCACGTCGAGAAAGGCGCGCACGCGCCACTCATGCTTGGCGTCGGTGCCCTCATAGGTAGGCTGCACGGTGGCCGGGATCGGGATCGATGCGTTGTACTGCTTGCTCTCCCCCTGCTGCATGTTCACGGGCGATGCATCCACCACCACCGCGTTGTGGTACGTCTGGTTGGTCTTGGTACGGTCTTCCATTGTGGTTGTAACAGTTGGCGCTGGAGCGGGTGTTGTGCTGGTTGGGGTCGTGGTCGTGGTTGAAGTGGTAGTGCCGGCGGGCGTAGGTGCGGGGGTGCTGTTTTGCACGGGCACCTGATACTTGATCGTTTCCAACCCGGCCACTTCCAGGTTGATGCTTTTGCCGCTCAACTGGCTTGTGCAATTGAGCGTGATCTGCACGTTCAGGTTCTCACCGCGCTTTGCCTGCGGGTTTTGCACCTGCAACTGAATATTGCCGCCGCCGCCGGTCAATTGCGTGAAACCCTGCTTAATTTTGTTCCAAAAGCCCATTACAAGAGATCCTTTCTATTATGGCTACATGCCTTTGCGCTTCTTTAATTCTTCGATAAGGGGAGGCACGACCTGGTGCAAATCCCCTACGACGCCGAAGTCGCAGAACTGGAATATGGGAGCATTCGGGTCCTTATTGATCGCGATCACGGTGCCCGAAGTCTGCATACCTACTTTGTGCTGTATCTCGCCTGAGATACCGACCGCGATGTAGAGCTTGGGGCGCACGGTCTTGCCCGTCTGGCCGATCTGGTATGCATACGGGATCCAGCCCATATCCACCACTGCACGCGTCGCGCCTACCGCGCCGCCGAGCACCTCGGCTAGCTCGTTTACCAGGCTGAACTTCTCGGCGCTGCCGAGACCGCGCCCACCCGACACGATCACCTGCGCGCCCGCGAGGTCGGGCATGCCGCCCTTCTCGGCCACGCTCTCAACTACGGTTTGGCCGGGTGTCGCAGCGGCGGGCACATTCACCTGCTGCACATTGGCCGAGCCTTCTCCGTGCTGCGCCGTGCCCGCGCCCGGCCTCACCAGCAGCAAACCTGTCTGCTCGCCCTCGCGCGTGAAGGTGCTCATCACCCTGAGAGCGCCATTGAACGCCGGGTTCACAGCCACAGCTTTGCCCTGGTCTACGCTCAACTCGATCACATCGGCCAACACGCCCAGCCCCAGCTTCCCGCAAATTCGCCCCGCCCAGTCCTTGCCGAGTGGTGTGGACGGCACTAGCACTAATCGCGGATTGTGCTGCTCGATAAGTGAGGAGATCACAGCCGAAGCCGGACCTACGATGTCCTGCTTACAAGCAGGGTCGTCGCAATAGAACACGTTGGCAAGGCTATACTGGCCTATTGTGTCAGCGGCCTCGCGGGGACCGATAACGATAGCCCCACCCTGCCCTGCATATTGTCCTGCAATCTGAGCAGCCAGTCCGGCTAACTCAAGCCCTAGTTTCTTAGGTTTCCCGCTGTCATCCGTCTCAACAACAGTCCAAACGTCATTGTTTGTTGTCATAGTAACCTCCGGTTGTTAGTCGTCGGTCGCCAGTTGTCAGAACGTCTATCACCAACAACTGATAACTAACAACTGACAACTAAATCAGCTTCTTACTCTCAAGGAAATCGGCAACTGCCGCCGCCGCCGCCGCCGGGTCATCGGCCTTGATGATCTGGCGGGCACGCGCCGATTGAGGACGCTCCGAACCTACCACTGCCGTGCCTGCACCGCCCAAGCCTACCTCGCCTGACGCGACACCCAGGTCGCCCAGGCCTATCGTTGCGATTTCTTTCTTCTTGGCTTTCATTATCCCAGGTAGCGACGGGTAGCGCGGTTCGTGCGCTGTCTGCGTCACCGAGGCGATTGCGGGCAGCGATGCTTCAACCCAATCGTATCCCATGTCGCTCCCGCGCTTGCCCCGCACCTTACCCCCGCTAACTTCGATCTCGTTGATCCAGGTCACAGCGGGTAAGGCAAGTAGTTCGGCCACGATGTTGTATATCACTCCGCCGCCTGCGTCAGTGCTCTGCGAGCCGAACATGATCAAGTCGAACGGTATCTTCCTCAGTGTTTCGGCCAGCACCCTTGCGGTTGCGAAATAGTCTGATCCATGCAACGCCGGGTCCGTAACCAACACTGCTCGGTCGGCTCCCATCGCCAACCCTTTTCTGATCGTCTCGGTGCTGGATTCCGGCCCCATGCATAATAGCACGATTTCGCCTGATGCCGCTCCGTTCTCACGCAGACGTAGCGCCTCCTCAATAGCATATTCGTCCCAGGGGTTGATCACCGCAGGCACCGCTGAACGGTCGAGCGTTCCGTCGGGCAAAAGCCGCTTGTCGGCGGTAGTGTCCGGCACCGATTTCATGCAAACTACAATGTTCATAAACGGACATCTCCTAGCGGGCAAATTATGCCCAATTGTATCCTGGCATATCCGGTGAATGTTATCACAAAATGACCTTGCCCTTCAACCTTCCAACAGTCCACGTGTAGGTGCTTCATTGCCGAGATATTGAGGTCCGGTACTTCGACGGAGAGGTAACGCACACCTCAATACTCCGAATAAACGCTGCGCGCTCCACAAGAGCCTTGACACTGTTATCAGTCGGTATATAATGAATTGGCCGCCAAGGCAGTTGGCCTATTTTCTACTAGCCAGTCTCATTTCTGCGGTTGTCTGGTGCGCGTAGATCGGTATTCGTGGTCTGTATACGCATCTGAACTTAAGCGGCTTGGTCCCCAAGGAGGTGGTCAATCAACAAGTACCTTCATATTTCACGAAGTGCATTCGCCTACCTATGCCCTGGCACAGATCCGAATAGATAGCGGTGCAGTGAACACATTTTGTGCCGTGACACAACAACCAGAGGGCTGACAATCAAAGGAGGAAAACCATGTTTAGAATGAAATCGCGCATGACCTGGCTTGCCGGATTAGTGCTTGTAATAGTGCCTCTGCTGTCGGCGTGCGGCGAGGAAGCTACGCCTACCGCTGCTCCGGCTGCTACAGCTACCGCAGGCACGGGCAGCACAGGCGTTAGCCAGGCTGCTCTCGATTCTCTTGCTGCTGAAGGGATCAAGCCAGATCCAAGTGCCTCCGGCAACTTCGAGTTCTTTAGCTGGTGGACCGCGGGCGGCGAGGCCGAAGGCAAGAACGATCTGCTCAATCTCTACAAGGCGCTCTATCCCAATGTAAACGTGATCGATGCCGCTGTAGCAGGCGGTGGTGGTGATGTAGCTAAGGGCGTGCTCAAGAACAGGATGCAAGGCAACGATCCACCGGATGCCTTCCAGGTACACGGCGGCCCTGAGCTTATTGATGGCTACGTCAAGGCGGGCCAGATGGACCCCATCACCAGCCTCTACACCGATATGAACATCAAGAGCTCATTCCCACAGCAATTGCTCGATATGGTCAGCTCAGGCGGCGAGATCTATTCCGTGCCATCGAACGTGCACCGTGGCAACGTCCTGTTCTACAACAAGAAGGTCTTCTCTGATAACGGTCTGACGGCCCCCACTACATGGGATGAGTTCTGGACCGTCGCTGATGCCCTCAAGGCCAAGGGTGTAGCACCCCTGGCAGTTGGCGGCAAGGATACCTGGTCTGTCACCATGGTCTTTGAGGACATTCTGCTGGCTACCGGTGGCGCCGATAAGTTCAACTCGCTCATGGCCGGTAACACCGATTGGACCGACGCCAGCGTTGTCAGTTCTCTCGATGCTCTTGGGAAGATCTGGACCAGCGGCTACGTCAATACCGACTTCTCTGCTCGCACCTGGGACGAGGCGGCCGGTGAAGTGCTCAAGGGTGATGCCGCCATGACCATCATGGGTGACTGGGCCAAGGGCTACTTCCAGGCCAACGACCCCAACTGGGCCGACAACTTTGGCTGGGAGCCTTCTCCTGGCACAACCGGTATATTCAAGGTCATCACCGACACCTTCGGCATGCCCAAAGGTGCCAAGGACCCCGACAACACCAAGCGCTTCCTTGATCTGCTTGCTTCCAAGACAGGCCAGGTCACATTCAACTTGCGCAAGGGATCCATCCCTGCTCGCACCGATGTGGACACCAGCCAGTTCGACGTTTATATGAAGGACGCCAACAAGGACTTCTCAGAAGCCAAGTCTCTAGTAGGCAGTGCACCCCATGGGTCTGCTACTTCGGATGCTTTTGCTAGTGCTTTGACTACAGCCATCAATACCTTTATCGCGGATCCGAAGGACTCTGCGGGCACAGCCCAGGCGATCCAGACGCAGGCCGCGGACCTGATAACCAAGTAGCATAATGCCGTAACGCCCACGCGGGCATTTCGGTCACCAGGGAGGGCGCTGCTCGGCATGAGTCCGGCCAGCGCCCTTCTTCCCACCGCTTATCACCGTCATCGTTATTTTGTCTAGTGCACCGACCTTCGGAGGCGCGCATGGTAACACCCCAAACCCCAGCGACCGCTGTAGGCACATCCCCTCCTGTCTCGGTAGCAGTTCCTGCCGGTCGCAAAAAACTCAGCCGCGACCGCCTGACTGCCATCCTTATGCTGCTCCCGTCAATCCTGGCGATTGCCCTCTTCGTCTATGGCTTCATCGCGTGGAATGTGTGGGCGTCCCTTACCGATTGGCGAAGCCTGGGGCAGCTAACGTCGATAGGCCCGCTTCGCTTTACTACTGCCGACTTTATCGGCGTCGAAAACTATCAGCGACTTTTCGAAACTCCCCGCTTCATTACAGACATTCGTAATAACGCCATCTTTACGGTTGCATTCCTGGCGGCCTGCGTTATTCTCGGCATCGCTCTGGCGATCCTCATTGATCAGCACATCAAAGCCGAGGGGTTTTTCCGTAACGTCTTCCTCTATCCGATGGCTCTCTCCTTCGTGGTTACAGGCACGATCTGGCGGTGGATCTTTCTCCAGCTCGGCTGGGTTACCAACAAGGAGCTTGCCCTGCCTGCTCTCATCATCGCGGCCACCTGGCAGATGTCGGGCTTCACTATGGCTATGTTCCTGGCCGCCATACGCGGCATCCCCGACGACCTACGCGAAGCTGCTCGCGTAGATGGCGCGTCCGAAGTTGGTGTCTATCGCTATGTGATCCTCCCCCTGATCAATCCGATCATTCTCTCGGCCCTTATCATTGTTGGGCACATATCTCTCAAGATTTTCGACCTGGTGTTTGTTATGACGGGCGGCAGTCCTACTCTGGGCTATGCCACCGACATGCCTTCTGTTTACCTATTCCAGCTTGGGTTCAACGATAACCTGTTTGGCAGGGCGGCTGCTATTGCTGTGATCATGCTTCTGTTCGTGGCTATAGTGATCGTCCCCTACCTGTGGACGAACCTGAGATCGGAGGCCGAAACATGACCGCTCCCGCTGTCTCCCTCCCAGAACAAGCTGTCCCTGCGCGCAAAGGCTCAAGCTACAGGTGGATCATTTATGCGATCCTGGCTGTGTTCGCCCTTTTCTACCTGATTCCTATCTATGTAGCGATCACTACCTCGCTTAAATCTATGGGCGAAGTCTCCCGCACCGATTTCTGGGCTCCCCCTACAGCACCTACAGGGGAAAACTTCGGCCTTGCTTTTGATAAGATACGTACGGGTCTACTCAATAGCATCTACCTGACGGTCCCTGGTGTGATAATTTCCTGCGTGCTTGGCAGCATGAACGGCTACGTTCTCTCCAAGTGGAAATTCCGAGGCTCGAGTATTCTGTTCACAGTGATTCTCTTCGGGATGTTCATCCCCTACCAGAGCGTCCTTCTGCCTCTTGAACTTTTCCTCCAGGGTGTCGGCCTTTACGGCAAGATTCCGGGTCTGATACTCACTCACGTCATCTATGGTATTCCAATCACAACGCTCATCTTCAGAAACTACTACGCAGGTGTGCCTAAAGAGCTGATCGAATCGGGTACTATAGACGGTGCGGGCTTCTTTGGCATTTACAGGAATATAGTCTTGCCTCTCAGTGTGCCTGCTTTCGTAGTGGTTCTGATATGGCAGTTTACGGCCATCTGGAACGAGTTTCTATTCGCCGTGTCTCTGAATAGCGACCCGCGTTCGCAACCGATAACGGTGGCGCTGGCGGGGCTTGGCGCGAGCACCGCGGGTACGAACTACGCTATGCAAATGGCAGGCGCGCTGATCACCGCCCTGCCTACCCTTCTCGTCTACATCTTCCTAAGCCGCTACTTTATAAGGGGTTTGCTGGCAGGTTCGGTAAAAGGCTAGACAACCGACAACTACTCCTCGTACTAATACCCATCGGTACCAAAGTACGACTGTGTAATCTATACATAACTATTTCTGCTCCTGTATAATAAGCGCGAGGCCAGGAGAGGAGACCTATGACAGCCACAAGGGAGGATAGCGCCTACCGGCAGGCAGGGGTTGACATAGACGCGGGCACTCGTGCCGTGGACATGATGAAAGAAGCAGTACGCTCGACCTTCGGGCCGAATGTACTCGCCGACATCGGTCTCTTCGGTGGCCTTTATGCTCTCGATGAGCGGCCTGATGGACAGGTGCTCGTTTCGAGCGCGGACAGCGTGGGGACCAAGCTTAAGCTGGCCTCTATACTGGGCAGCCACAGGCTTCTGGGCCACGACATAGTCAACCACTGCACCAACGATATCCTCGCTTGCGGTGCGCGACCAATCTTCTTCCTGGATTACTTTGCTGCCGGGAAGATCGTACCTGAACAAGTTGCAGACGTTGTAACAGGCATGGCCGAGGCCTGCCGCTCGTCGGGTTGCGCCCTTATAGGGGGAGAAACCGCCGAACTGCCAGGCATCTACGCCAACAGCGAGTTCGACGTGGTGGGCTTCATCGTGGGCACGGTAGCCCGCGACCGCCTCGTGCTCGGTGACCGCATAGTGCCCGGCGATGTGGCACTGGCCCTCCCTTCGAGAGGCCTCCACACCAACGGTTACTCGCTAGCTCGCAAGGTGTTCGGATTGGATACCGATCCGGATACCGCATATGAGCGCCTCAGTCAGTACGTGCCCAGCCTGGGTTGCACCCTGGGCGAAGCACTCACCAAGCCTCATCGCTCTTACTTGCCGGAGATCGGCCCACTACTTGACCTGCCTGAGCGTCCAATAAAGGGCATGGCCCACATCACAGGGGGCGGCCTCATCGACAACATCCCTCGCGTCCTTCCAGCAGGCTGCGCCATCGAACTGCACACGACCTCCTGGGAAGTCCCTCCGCTCTTCAAGCTGATCCAATCAGAAGGCGGCATCCCGGACACTGAAATGCGCCGAGTATTCAACATGGGTCTAGGCATAGTCATGATTGCCGGTCCCGACCAGGTTTCGTCGTTGATAGACAACACTCCTGATCTGATGCATGTAGGCAGCGTACGTGAGCAGCGCGGAGACGACCGCGTACTATTCAGAGATTGACCACTTTGCCAGTACCATCATCAATCGTCCATCGTCCATCGCCGCCCAAGACGGCAACCTTACGGCTGGGTGTGCTGGCTTCGGGAAGGGGCACCAACCTGCAAGCTATTCTCGATGCCATCGAGCAGGGCAACTTAGATGCAAAGGTCGTTTTCGTGGTTTGCAATCACAAGGAAGCGCAGGTCATCGAAAGGGCAGAGCGGGCCGGGATACGGTTCGGTCTTTACACGCAAAAGGCGTATGCGACGCGTGATCTGCATCAAATGGCTATCGCTGAGAGGCTATCGGAGGAGAATATAGACCTGGTGGTTTGCGCGGGCTGGGATCGGGTGTTCGCGCCTCAGTTCGTAGCCGCGTTCAGAGGCAAGATTATCAACATCCATCCATCCCTCCTACCGGCATTCGGAGGGGGCCTCCATGCCATCAAGGAGGCATTGGAGTACGGAGTAAAAGTGACGGGCTGCACGGTCCATTTCGTCACGGACGACCTGGACGCAGGACCAATAATCTCGCAGGTTGCCGTGCCGGTCCTTCCGGACGACGACGAAGCATCGCTGGCGAATAGAATACACGCGGAGGAACACCGGCTCCTGGTCGAGGCCATCAAGCTCTACAGCCAGGGCAGATTGAAGATAGAGGGAAGAACGGTAAGGGTCATCGAGGACGAAGAAGAACGTAGCACGATATGAACAGCGAGTCGACCGAAAAAGTAGAGCCGCGCCCCAACGGCAGCCTTATCGTCAGCGAGGACGATGGGCGGCGCATCAGGAAACAGCTTGATCGCATCGTGATGGAAGCCGGAGCGAACACTACCATCCTGCTCGATAGGAGCGGGGAGGTAATCTCGGCGCGCGGTGAACAGCTTCCGCACGATCTCGATGTGATGGGTGCCTTGCTGGCAGGCACCTTTGCCACCTCACGTGAGATCGCCCGTATGCGCGAAGACGAGAATTTCCAGACCCTCTACCAGCAAGGCTCCTCGGAAAACACCCTTACCGAGTTGATCGGTGAGACCTGGCTGATAGCTGTTATCTTCGGCAAGAGCACCCATGTTGGCCTGGTGCGTGACCTGACGCGCCAGATCACCCCTGAGTTGGAAGCGGTCCTGTTGCAGGCGCAGCGTCGCAGCCGCAACATAGCTGGGCTCAACCCATCCTTCCGGACGTCAGTGGAGGATACGATAGACTTGTTGTTCAAGGACTGATCCGATTGCGGATTTCAGATTGCGGATTTCGGATTTCCAATTGGACCGGCAGTTTCGAAATTCATGGCCTGACATCTAAGATCAAAAGAGGAAATTATGGCACTGATAAATGTCGCAACCAGAGAGATACATTGCAAGCTCGTTTACTACGGGCCGGGTCTCTCTGGCAAAACAACCAACTTGAAATACATCTATTCGACCGTGCCCGGCCAGGCTCGCGGCGACCTCCTTTCTATTGATACGGAGACGGAGAGGACGCTCTTTTTCGACTTCCTGCCGCTTGATTTGGGCAAAGTGCACGGCTACCAGGTGCGTTTCCACCTATACACTGTGCCGGGCCAGGTGCTTTACGAGCGAACCCGCGTGGCGGTGCTCAACGGGGCCGACGGGGTGGTATTTACGGCAAATTCGCAGCGGTCGAAGCTGGGCGAGAATGTTCGCTCACTTCAGGAGCTTGCCCGCAACCTGACGCAGCAGGGCAAGAAGTTCCTTGAGTTCCCGATGGTGATGCAGTACAACAAGCGCGATATGCCTGATGCCTTGCCCCTGCCTGTGCTGGAAAAGTACTTGAACCCGATGCATGTGGCCGCCTACGAGGCTATCGCGCCTAAGGGCGTAGGAGTGTTCGATACGCTCAGGACGATCAGTAAGCTGATTGTCAGCAAGCTATAAGGTCGCTTCAATCCAATAAGCAAATGGTGGATCTGGTAAAGCATTCAAACCATAGTTCAGTTTGGGTACGAGTACTGCTTATTATTGATGTTTTGGCCTTTGCCTTATCTACATGTTTGATGTTCTACCCAGTGGTATTTGACACCAACTCTGCTTTGGACAACAAACCAATTGGTCGGTTACCGCCATTGTTCTGGCTTCTGTATGCGGTGACAAACGTAGCTTCAGGCTTGGTAGTAGCATATAACATGCGGCATGAAATAGCTATTGTCATAACTGATGGCAGCCTGGCGTTGGTATTCACTGCGATAATGTTACTGCTTGTGCTGACTGTTGTGTTCTCCGGTTCACATTAGGTTAGAGGATGGAGGAGATCTAATATCTCTGTCGGAAGATTGGCTGCTTTTCTTATTCGGTGCACGCATTTTAGCCCTACCTTATCTCAAGCTTTTCCTCAGGAAAAGGCAGAAGTAACACACGTGGTGGTTTAGGTATTAGGTATAGGAAAGAGGGCACATGAGGGATTTGGGTCCTTATGCACCCTTTTCCTTTTGTTTGGGCTTTGCTAACGATGGTCTTTGCGGGAATTCGATCCTGATCGCTTTCTCATCTTGTTGGGAGTTGTGAGGATCTTGCTCGTTGGTGGCACTTTTTGGCGTGGTTTGTAAGCGCGGAGTGATCTTGGGGAGCGAGATCCTTCGCTCAGGATGACAAAGGCCTATGGGAAGGCTTCTTTCATATATTTACGCATCTACTTAGCTCGACTTTGTACATTACCAACTCAATAGCAAACCGCGTAGGCCAGTCTCTCCACGTGTGAGCGTGGGACTAAACAGACATCAGGGTCTGTGGGGGCTGTCTGAAAAGTGAAGTTGCCCCACAAGTGCCGTCTGACTTGTGCCAGCACGTCCGAGAAGGTAGCCTCCCTCTTTTGGTACCAGGCAGTGCGCTGCACAGGCACTTTTCCGTCTGGGTGTAGAGCCTTTCCAAACAGAGCCACCAGGCTGAACATGCCAAGCAAGCAGGGTGTGCTACGCTCAATCGCCAGGTCTGACCATTGTCGCTGGGTTTCCACTCCCAGGTGTGCTCGGCTCTCCTCAAACGTCACCTCGATAGTCCACCGCTTGATGAACCGGCTCACCACCTCCACTGCCTGCAAGCTCTGGTCAGTGCACAAGTAGGCTCGCGGTTCTCTGTTGCCTTGAGGGTCACGGGTGAGCACCCACCTGATTGGCAACACCGCAGAGCCAATCCGATACCATACGCACGTGCCGCTTGCCACTTCAAGTTCTTGCTCCGATCCGTCATACCACCTTACCTTTATCTTCACCCACTCCGTGTTGGGGTCTGAGAGTACCTGGCTCAGTTTGGGCAAGGCTGCTCCTTTCACTCTCGGCCTGTCCATTGTGCCCGGTTTGCGAGGTGGCGCAGGTTCATACAAGGCGCATTCCCAACGCATTGGCGCTACAAGCGTGATCTGGTGCTTGACACAGCACAACCCCAATTCCAAGATCGAATAGGCAGTGTCGCCAACCAACGAAACAGATATGTCTGGTAGCCAGCGCCTTACCATCATCACCATCTGCTGGGCTATCTCTCCTACCGTCTTGTGCGCCTTACCCAATTGCTCACTTACTTTAGGTGTGGTGGCCAGCACTGAGAAGAAAGGAAGCGCCCATGCCCTGCTTGACCAGGGTACTTGCACTACCAGCATCATTACCACCCAACGCAACCCACTTGTACTGACCGACTGCTCTTTGCTCGATTGCACCGAGTCTCGGTAATGGCCGCGCTTGGAGATTTTGCGGCCCCATCTTCTTTCCAGCGTCTCGTCAATAGCAATCTCGACGGTTGCACCTGCCGCAACAAACGTATTGACCAGCAATTGGAGAAGGAGCCGGCTCAACATTAGGCAAGACCAGCTTGCACGGTTGAGCACCTGATGAAACAGGGTAAAGTCCTCACCATGTTGCAAGCCCATCTGCTTGAGGGCTGCCGTCACGGTCCGACGGCCTCTTGCCAGGATTGTGCCAACCACCAGCACGAGCGCTTTGTCCCAGGTTGGACGGGTGAAAGCTGGCCTGAAATGGAGCAGCACCTGTATAATCGGGTTGGGTAGGGACATCGCTTCTCTCCTTGTCGCAGATGGTGTTGTGGTAGACTTCCATCTTACAACAAAGGGTCTGCGGGTCCCTTTACCCGTTTTCACCTCCTTTCATTTTGTACAAAGTCGAGCTTAGCCTATGCATTCCCCCAAATTGATATGTGCCTTTGCTGGTCTGATTCCTTTCAGGTTATCGTTAGTTGGGCATGGTTGGGTTGCTGATAGGTTGATGTCCCTATGGCGCAACTGGTTGGTGTGGCGCAGTAAGCACAATACTGACGATTGATGCAGAACCCTGCAAAAGAGGTATTGAAAAGGTATCGAAGTGAATGATACAACGGAAGCTAACATAAACCCCTTTGCAAGGAGGCTTCCGATGAACATGGACTTCGATACCTTCCTGGTAGGATTATACCTGATGGTCGACCAGTGGCTGCAAAACGATGGTGCTCGTTACATACGCCCACAGGGTGGTACTCCACCACGCCTGACTGACGGCGAGATGCTGACCCTCCTTTTGGCTCACCAGCTTGCCCAAGCCAAGTGGCCTGAGCGCAGATGGCTGCGCTTTGTGTGGCACAACTATCAGGAGTGGTTTCCAGCGCTGACCACACAGAGTGCCTACAACCGTCGGGCTCGCAACCTTTGGGGAGTGCTGAATGCAATGCGTATACAGTTGGTGCGAGAGGTGTCAGCACACCTTGCTCCCGAAGGAGTGACCGATGGCACTCCAATCCATGTGAGGCATTGGCGCAGATACGGCCCTCACCACCTGGCCTTGCCTGAGGCTGAGTTGGGCTACTGTGCTGCCAGGCGAGAATACTACTACGGGTACAAGTTGGTGGCCCTCGTCACGCCCAATGGGATTATCATCGAGTGGGTGCTGATGCCGGCTAGTGGTGATGAGCGAGATGGATTGGAAGCGATGATGGCAGATGATGAGGGGTGGCTCATCTGGGCTGACAAAGGACTGCTTGATGAGAGAAGGCAAAGGAGGTTGGAGGAGGAGCAGAGCATAGTGCTGATTACTCCCACCCGCAGCAACCAGCGAGTGCAGTTGCACCCGGCAGTGCAAGAGAGGCTGAGTGCCGTCCGACCCATCGTGGAGACGACCTTTGCCCAAGCCAAGGAGTACATAGACTTGGAGCACCCGCATGCCTACGCATGGAGTGGGTTGGCGCTGCGTATCATAGCCAAGTTGACCGCTATGGCTGTAGTAGCTTGGGCCAACCTGCGTCACGGCTTGTCTCCCTTATCCTTCGTCAACTTTGCTTGGTAGGTTTTGCATCAATCGTTACTGGTATTGCCTTGAGAGGGTGTGGCACGAATGCACACTGCTTTACTGCTCCGTGCTTTGTCCCCGAAGGGTCCGGTGTTGGGAGACCGGAGCGCTTTTTGAGATTGTGTTTTGGTGCAGCCGCGACTTTGGCTGCTCTCTTCTTTTTGTTTGTTCCTTTGGTAAGGTGCTAAAGGTAAACGCAAAGATACACAGGGACACCAGCCTTGTCCTCGTGTCCTCCATGCTGCGCGGCAGGGAGGTTGAAACTGTTTCACTCTTGATCTTAGCACAGGCGTTCTGCTTATGCAAGTACCCATTGGTATAGTTTTTATGGTTGTCCGTTGCCGGTTGTCGGTTTTCGGTTGGTAGTTGATGGATGATGGGTGATGGCTCTTACGCCCCTCCGGGGCTAAGGCGGCTGAGGTGGATGGGGAACCCCACGCTTACGCATGGGGCTACTTTCTTTCGCCACTCCGTGGCTGGTTTAGTTGGTGGGTAGGGCTCTTTGGTGGGTAGGGGGTTTGGTGGTGGGGCTTTTCCTGGGTTTTTGCTGATTATGTATCAGTGTTGGACGTTGGTGATGGTTTGTCTTGCCGCACCGGGCTGCATGCTATACAATGGGATTGATACCTTGATTTCGGGGTAGTGGATTTTGAACAGACTTGTGAGGTAGATCTTATCTGTTAGCAACATTGGACATCGGCGATAGTAAGCGGCCCGCCCTGCTTGGGGCTCTGTTTCAGGGGAGCGAGCAGTCGGGTGGGCTATTTGGACTTGATTTTCCGCCGGGTATCGGCCTGGTGGCCGTACTTCTGCTTGTACTTCTCAACGGGTTCTTTGTGGCGACCGAGTTCGCGCTGGTGGCTGTGCGCCGCAGCCGCATCGAGCAACTGGTGGCTGAGGGGAGCCGCCCGGCGCGTACTGTGCGGGGCGCGCTTGACCACCTGGACATGTATATCGCCGCCACCCAGCTAGGGATCACTATGGCCTCGCTGGCTCTTGGGTGGATAGGGGAGCCCGCGCTGGCGCACCTGATCGACCCAGTGTTGACCGCCATACTGCCGCCCGCGTGGGTGCTGGCAGGATCGCACGCAATCGCGGTGGCGGTGTCGTTCGCTTTTATTACGGCTTTGCATATCGTGCTGGGTGAGCTTGCGCCGAAGGGGGTGGCGCTCCAACGCCCGGAGGCTACTTCGCTTATTGTCGTGGTGCCGATGGCGATCTTTATGCGGGTGTTTCGCCCGTTTGTGATGGCGCTGAACGGGGTCGGGAACCTTATACTTCGGATGTTCGGTTTTCGCCCCGCGAGCGGTGAGGAGCAGGTGCATACGGTAGAGGAGTTGCGCTACCTGGTGCGTACGTCACGCGAGGCGGGTTTGCTGGAAAGCGCCGAGGAGGAGATCGTGGGCAGGGCGCTTGGGCTGGGCGATATTACAACCCACAGCGTGATGGTGCCGCGCAACGAAATGGCCTCGGTGCCGGTTGGTATATCGCGGGAGGGCTTGCTTGAGCTGGTAGGCGTGAAGCGGCACGTGCGCTTTCCTGTTTATGAGGCGGACCAGGACCATATCGTGGGCGTGATCTTCCTGACGGATGTGCACGCCTGGGAGCGTACGCACCCGGGACTGCCGTTTAGCGTGCGTGAAGCTATGCGGCTACCGTTGTTTGTGCCCGAGTTGAGCAAGGGCGACGACCTGTTGGCCCAGATGCGGGCGGCGCGCACCCACACCGCTATTGTGATAGACGAGTATGGAGGGGTGGCGGGGTTGGTCACGTTGCAGGATATCCTGGAGCGGATCATCGGGCAGATGCCCGAGATCGACGAGGAGGAGAGGTCTGAGATCGAAGCGCTGACCGATGGGTCGGCACGTATTGATGGCCTTACTTCGCTCCGGGATATGGAGGAGCGCTTCGGCCTCTCGCTGGAAGATGTGGATGCGGATACCGTCGGCGGCTACGTGCTGGAAACGCTTGGCCGCATACCGACCGCCGGAGATGAGGTTGTGATCGGCACATACACGTTGCGGGTCATTGCGATGGATGAATTGCGGGTGGCCGAGGTGCTCTTGATGCCGCAAGATGTGGACGCTTAAGATTGTGAATCTTTGCTGACGAAGAAGGTTGCTATGCAGGCGTATATGGCCTTGCAGGGGCGGGGTGTGTCTCGCACGTGTCGGGGAGGTGAACCCATGGTGTATACCACCTTGCAGAGGGCGAGGCATGC
Source organism: uncultured Chloroflexia bacterium (assembly GCA_963797095.1). Classification (GTDB taxonomy): domain Bacteria; phylum Chloroflexota; class Chloroflexia; order QHBQ01; family JADMIH01; genus JADMIH01. Next base: position 93,021 of record CAWCNY010000006.1, read on the forward strand.
CTCGCTCCTACAGGTGGTTGCTTTGTTGATTCAGGGTAATACGCGCTTTGGTGGGGCTGTTTCTTGCGCAAAAGGACGATGAGATGGGGCATTGGGTTTTCCTTGCTTCAATGGCGGCATTACCTGACCGCTAATGGAGAAGGTTATGCCAAACGTTGTCTCTGCCGGGCTGTAAAATCCTCGGGTATTTGTGCTATACTGTAGATACAATGTATATACGCGATGGAGATGATAATATGAGCTGCGTTCAGAAATGGGGCAACAGCCTGGCGATCCGCATACCTAAAGAATATGCTGACAAACTGCATTGGGACCAAAACACCAGTGTCATGCTCTCGGTTGTGGATGGCAAGCTTGTTACGGAGGCAGTTACTGAGCCTGTGTATGACCTGGGAATGTTACTTGCCGAGGTCACATCCGATAATTTGCGCTCCGAAATCAGCACGGGCCGCTTTGTTGGCAATGAAGCGTGATAGGGCAATCCTGCATTCCACAACGCGGTGATGTAGTTTGGCTTGATTTCGATCCACAGGCGGGTCATAAGCAGGCGGGGCGACGGCCTGCTCTTGTGCTCTCGCCTTATGCTTATAACGGTAGGGTCGGTCTTGCAATTCTTTGCCCTATTACGAGCCAGGTCAAGGGCTACCCATTTGAAGTTGTGATCCCCGATGACCTCCCGGTGACGGGAGTAATACTGGCTGATCAGGCGAAGAGCCTTGATTGGCGCGTGCGGCGTGCTGCCTTTGCGTGCACGCTCCCACAAGCCGCGCTAAATGAGGCGCTTGCCAAACTCACGCTCCTGCTTCGCTGATGGTTCCCCCGCTAGTTGTAGGCGATGCGTGGGTCTGCGACCGCGTAGAGCACATCGGCCAGGATGTTCGATGCGATGATGAGGGTTGTTACTATGAGGAGGAAGCCCATGATGAGGGGGAGGTCGAGGACGAAGATGGCAGGTATGAAGAGGCGCCCATGCCGGGGTAGGAGAAGACCTGTTCGGTGGCGACCGCGCCGGAGAAGAGGAAGAGGAGGGGGAGGCTCAGGGAGACGATTGTGATGGTGGGGATGAGGGCGTTTCTGAGGGCGTGGCGCAAGATGATGGAGCGCTGGCCGAGGCCCTTGGCCCAGGCGGTGCGCACGTAGTCCTGGCGCATTACTTCGAGCATGGAGGCCCTGATGAAGCGCGAGAATTGCGCTACGCTCACAAAGGAGAGGACGGTTACGGGCAGGATCAGGTGGTAGATGCGGTTGATGATGTAGTTTTCCTGGTCGGTGTCGTAGGCGTAGCCGGTGGGGAGATAGGGGAGCCAGGTCCAGCCGCTATCATTGAGTTGTTTGGCGAGCACGCCGAGGAAGATGGTTAGCATCAGGCCGAGCCAGAAGGTGGGCATCGAGAGGCCGACGAACGAGAAGCCTGTTACGGTGTAATCGAGGAGCGAGTATTGCCTGATGGCCGAGATGATTCCTATGGGGAAGGCTATAAGGAGCGATAGAAGGAGTGACGTGACGGTGAGGGCCAGGGTGTTCCCCAACCTGTCGCCCATCAGGCCGATGACAGGACGGCCTTTTGCCAGCAGCGCGGAGCGTCCGAAATCGCCTGTGAGCGCGCCCGATCCCTTTATGTGGAAGTCGCCGATGGCGATGTCTATACCTTTCCGGATATTATGGGTGTTGTCGTTGGGTTCAGGTGCTGGGTGTCTGATGGGTCGAAGAGCCAGCGCAGGTAGCTGAGGGGGTAGGGTGAGTCGAGCTTGTATTGCTTCATAACCTCTACCAGTGCCGCTATATTCGGGTGATGCTCGCTGCCGCCCGTTGCCATTGCCTCCCAATACTGGTCTACAGGACCGCCTGGGGTGATGAAAAGAACGGTGTAGATCAGGCAGGTAGAAAATAGCAGGACCACCAAGCCCTGCACGAACCGCCGGATAATGTAAGTAGACATCCCACTGATCTCCTTGTGAAATAGTCGCTCAGTGGATGCTTCCGAACGCTTCAGATGTATACACAGTCTGCGGCGGTTGGCGGTTCAGGTCGCCTGTTGGTTACAGGCCGAGGCGCTCGAGTATCCTCGTGATCAGCCAGAGCACGGTTGGTAGCAGAAGGGCGGTCAGCACGGCTCGTACCGCTTCGGGGTCCCAGGGCCATGTGGAAGATTTCGCAACCACGTCCTGTTCCTTTATTAGACCGTCAATTGCATTGTTTATGTTGCCTATGTCGGCGCTGTAATCGCCCGCATCGGTGCGGCGGTGTAATTCGTTTGATACGTCCTCGAAACGTCGCGAAATTTCGCTCTTGCGTCGGTCCTTCTCCTGTTGCAGTAATTTGTGCGCGCCGAATAGGGGCCATACAAAAGTTGCAAGCGCGATAAGCACGAAAGCGGCAACAAGGATACCGTTGGTAGGAGAGTATATCTGCCAATTGCCATAGATGGAGAGGTAGGCGTATGTTAATGCGAGCAGTGCGACAGTGGTCATCGCGCCGACCCTGGAAAGGGCGTAAAGGGGGCCCATATCGAAAATGCTGACGTTCGTATGATGGGTACAGATGCGTGCTACCGTTCGAAGTTGATGAATCGTATGGTACGCGAAGACGATCATCGCAAGTCCGGAAAGCCCTGAGAGGCAGAGATCGACTGTAGTTGCAAGCGGTGATGTAAGGTATTTTGACCTCTCAATGTCAGCGCCGGTCAAGAAGAAGGGTATATAAGCAAGCCCAATGGCGGCCCCGACAAGGCTCAACAGCAACACGGGGCGCGACGGCATAGTTGCGATCCGGTAGCGCAGACTTTCATAATCCTCATCGGGTACGGTCAGCACGGGGCGAAAATCGGCTAAAGCCCTGCGTGCCATATTGTCCAGGTAGTGCAGCACGAATAGCAGATAGATGGGATCGAGACCGTCGAAGATATGGATGGGGAAGAAGGTGCCTACCGGATAGCTGTTGTCGCTCCATGCGGCGATTGTCCTCGTGAGGCTCAGGGCCAGCCCCACCACGAGGTAGAATGACCAGGCAGGAACCGGCAGCAGCCGCACCCAATCGGTGAAGCGGTCTACCCAGCTTGGGGCGTATGCGTAGGCGATGCGTTCGTCCTGTCTGACCGTGCTATCGGTAATGGCGGCCATTTTGTCCCCAACCATGCCTGCGAAAGCGATGATGCTATTTGACACCGGTTACCGGCAGATCACGGAATTATAAGATATCGAGATTATACATGAGCCGCCAAATAACGCCAGATCTTATTCCGCAGCATGCTAATCACGGGCAGTTGAGTCCCTTCCAAAGATCGGCGAAATGTGGATTCTTTGTGCCTGATCCGCTCATTGTGGTAGAATTAGAGTCCGTGATGCCCTTTGTGCACGCGGAAAATAATAATGGAGAGAGGTCAGAGTAGCCCATGGTATATGCCCCCCAAAACCCCCTGATTGTGCAGAGCGACCGTTCTCTCCTCCTCGAAGTGGATAACCCGCTTTATTCGGCGGCGCGTGACGAGCTTGCTCGCTTTGCTGAGCTTGAGAAAAGCCCGGAGCACATCCACACGTACAGGATCACGCCGCTTTCGCTTTGGAATGCCGCTTCGGCAGGGCTTACGCCTGAGGCCGCGGTCGAGATACTGGCCCGGTATTCCAAGTTCGACCTGCCCAACAACGTCCTGATCGATATCAAGGACTATATTTCGCGGTTTGGTCGGCTGAAGCTGGTGAAGTCGGATGCGGGTGAGCTTCTTCTGAAGTCGGAAGACCCGATGCTGATCGCCGAGGTGGCCCGCAACAAGCGGGTGCAGCCGCATGTGCTGGCGCAGCCCAACCGCAACACGCTCCAGATCGATCCACGAATGAGAGGGCATGTCAAGCAGGCTCTTGTGCTGTTTGGCTTTCCGGCGGAGGACCTTGCAGGGTACAACGAAGGTACGCCACTTGCTGTTGAGCTTCGCCCCGCCACTTTGGATGGCGGCTTATTCGGGTTGAGAGCTTACCAGGAGGACGCTATCGCCTCGTTCTGGGCGGGGGGGACAGTGCATGGCGGCAGCGGGGTGGTAGTGCTGCCATGTGGCGCGGGTAAGACGGTGGTGGGTATGGGGACGATGGCCCAGGCCGATACGCATACTCTTATTCTCACGCCATCCACTATAGCCGTGCGCCAGTGGATCAGCGAGCTTCTTGATAAGACCAGCCTTACAGCCGAGCAGGTGGGCGAGTACAGCGGCGATAAGAAAGAGATTCGCCCGGTCACGATCACTACGTACCAGATGCTTACTTACCGCCCGTTCAAGGTTGACCGTGCAACGGGCGAGATCGGCGAGTTCCCGCACTTCGATATATTTACCAAGCACGACTGGGGGCTTATCATTTACGACGAGGTGCATTTGCTTCCTGCTCCGATATTCCGAATTACGGCCGAGATACAGGCGCGCCGCCGGCTCGGTCTGACAGCCACGCTAGTGCGCGAGGATGGGCACGAGACAGATGTGTTTTCGCTTATAGGGCCCAAGAAGTACGATGTTCCGTGGAAAGAGCTTGAGAGGCAGGGCTGGATCGCCACCGCGCAGTGTACCGAGGTGCGCATGCCCCTCACCCCGGAAGAGCGCACTGAGTACGTGCACACCGAAGACAGCCGCATCAAGTACAGGATCGCCGCCGAGAACCCTATCAAGATGGACGTTCTTGAAGAATTGCTCAAGCGGCACGAAACCGATTCCGTGCTGGTGATCGGGCAGTATTTGCACCAGTTGAAGGGGATCGCGGCCAAGTTCAACGCGCCGCTTGTCACAGGCAAGACGCCCAATGTGGAGCGCGACCGCCTCTATGAGGATTTCCGCACAGGCGAGATCAATCTGCTGGTGGTGAGCAAGGTCGCGAACTTCGCGATCGATCTGCCGGATGCTAATGTAGCTATCCAGGTGAGCGGCACTTTCGGGTCGCGGCAGGAGGAGGCGCAGCGCTTGGGACGCATCCTTCGACCCAAGAAAGACGGCTCAATCGCTAATTTCTATACTCTGGTTACAAGAGATACCAAAGACCAGGACTTTTCTACCAATCGCCAGCTATTCCTAACCGAGCAAGGTTACAGTTATAATATAATAGACGCCTCAGAGGTCGTACCTACGCTGCCGGAGAAAATTGCGGAGTTAGAGGCCGAGTTGGAGCGCAAGAAGCTGTCGGGCGAGTGGGATATAGATGCCCGTCTTGAAGGGCGTCGCCATGTCGCCAGGTCAGATGACGACGAGAACGGCGATGCGTCTGCGAAGCCGAAGCGAGGGCGCAAGCCCAAGGCCAAGACTGAGCCGGTGGAAGTAGAAGCGGAGGCGGCAGTGGAGGCTGATGTGGCGGCAGGGGCGGAGGACCAACAACCGCAGAAGCGCCGAGGTCGCCCGCCCAAGAATCAGAGTCGAGACCACCTGCGATTGGTCAAGTAATCAATTGGAGGCTAAGTTGCCGGTCGTTGCAGTTATAGGCTGCCAGTGGGGAGATGAAGGTAAAGGCAAGGTTGTGGACCTGCTTGCCGAGCAGGCGAGCGTGGTCGCGCGCTGCAATGGCGGCACCAACGCCGGGCACACGATAGTCAATTCACTGGGCACGTTTCGCCAGCGCCTGATCCCTTCCGGCATTTTTCACCCTCACGCCATCTGCATAATAGGTAACGGTGTGGTGGTAGACCCCGCCATCCTCCTGGACGAGATGAAGACCCTTTCGGCGGTGGGTGTCGATATGTCGCGGCTCTTGATAAGCGATCGCGCTCATGTGATCATGCCCTACCACAAGATGCTCGATGCGCTTGAGGATGATGCGAGGGCAAAGACGGGTAGCGGGCCACTGGGGACAACCCGCCGGGGTATCGGGCCGGTGTACGTCGACAGAGCCGCCCGCTCCGGCATTCGTATGGGCGATCTTCTGCACGAGGAGACGCTGCTTACGAAGCTATCTTCGGTGCTCCCGGCCAAGAACGACCTGCTCACCAAGCTGTATGGCGCTCAACCTCTTGAGCTTCACAGCGTTTACCTGAAGCTGGTTGAGCAAGGTCAGCAGCTTCGCAAGCATATTATGCCTACAGAGCTTGTGATTGCCCGTGCGCTCCAGGATAAGCGGGCGATTCTCCTTGAAGGGGCACAGGCCGCTCTGCTCGACCTCGATTTCGGGACTTACCCTTATGTCACTTCGAGCAATCCTACGGCGGCGGGGCTTTGCGTGGGTTCGGGCACGCCGCCTAACCAGCTAAGCTCGATAGTGGGTGTGTATAAGGCTTACCAGACTCGCGTGGGCGAAGGACCTTTCCCTACGGAGATCGATGGCGACCTGGCCGACTTTCTGCGTGAGCAAGGGGGGGCTGGTCACGGCGAATATGGGACGGTTACAGGCCGCCCGCGCCGCGTCGGGTGGTTTGATGCCGTGGCCGCCCGCTATGTAGCCACTCTCAACGGGCTTACCGGGCTTGCGATTACCCGCCTCGATGCTTTGGACAAGTTCGACACGATCAAGATTTGCACGGCGTATGTGGTGAACGACGCCCATCTCAACCACCTACCGGCCGATATATCCATACTCGAATCGGTGGAGTGCCAGTATGAGGAACACCCCGGCTGGCTGACCGACACCTCAGAAGCGCGCTCCTGGCCCGAGCTCCCGGACAATGCCCGCGCTTACCTCGACCGTCTATCGCATCTGCTGGGCACGCCTCTTGACATAATATCGGTTGGGCCGCACCGAGAGCAGACCATCATGTTGCGCAACCCGTACAAGGTGGTGCCGCAGCAGGTGGGGCAGTTGTTGCAATCGCTGGGCGACTGAGCGTCAGTGTGAGCCGCAACCGGTGGATGGGCGCAAGCTCTCAGGGCCGATGATATACTTGCAATTGCGATGTGCATCCCACCCTCACCCGATCCTACCCACTTCACCAAAGAAGTCACCGAAGCCCATTTAGCCGCTATATGGAACGAGCAATCGCCCCTGCGCGGCCCCATGTGGGACTGCACGGGGCAGCCGGTTGCTATTGTGCACAGGGGGCGGTGGACGGCGGGTAGCGGGCCTGACTTTTCAGGCGCGATGCTTGGTCTTGGCGAGGGAGGGGCCAGGCTGGTAAGGGGCGATGTGGAGATGCACCTTCGGTGCGGCGACTGGTACGCTCACGGGCACGATTCCGACCCACGCTACAACTCGGTTGCTTTGCATGTTGTGCTCTGGCCCCTGGGTGCCAGGCCCGTCACCCGAGCCGACGGCGTCACAGTGCCCACGCTGGTGCTCGCCGACTACATTACCCTCGCCACACCCGATTTGCTGAACCGGATAACCCCGCTCGTGCCCAACCTCGGCACGCTCTCGGAAGAGCCTTGCTGGCAGCGCACCCGCGACTGGCCGGTCGAGCGCTTGCTCGCGGATATAGAAGCGGCGGGCGATGCACGACTCGAAGAAGAAGTGGCCCGCATGGAAGCGGGATCCGACGTAAACGGCTCGCCCGATGATATTTTCTATAGCGGCCTGTTCGATGCGCTCGGCTACTCGTCTAATCGCGAGCCAATGCGCGCGCTCGCCGCTGCCCTCCCCATTTCGCATCTCCTCTCGCTGCCTCTCACGCCAGACGAAAAAGAGCGCGCCACCCTGCTCGAAGCGGTGCTGCTTGGCGCGGCCGGGCTTCTCCCCTCACAGCGCCCTGACCTGACACCCGGCGATTGGGCTACCTCCGAGTACATTGAGGACGTGGAGCGGCTCTGGCAATCTTCTGCTCTTGCGCTATCGCTTGCTCCGGAGGGGATGGTTCAAGGCTGGCACTGGGACAGGGTGCGGCCTGCCAACTCGCCTTTGCGGAGGCTGGCGGCTGCCGCCCGGCTTCTGGCCCGCTATGCCTGGCCGCCCAATGGCCTGGGCATTCTGGCTCCATTCCTCGACAGGACCGGCACCTTCTCAGCAGATGAGCTTGCGAGGGAATGGACCTCTATGCTGGGCGTGCCGGGGGATGGGTACTGGGCATCGCATAGCGATTTCGGTCGCCCGCTCGCGGGCCTCGATAGGGATGAGGTGGCTCTTATCGGCCACTCCCGCGCCTCCGATATGGTGGTCAATATTCTCATTCCCGTGCTGCTGGCTTATGCGGACACTCACGGCAAACCGCACTTGCGTGAAGAAGCGTGCGTGGTGTATGCGCTCTATCCCAGGCTCCCGGAGAACAAGATCACTCGCGCAATGTCGGACGAAGCCTTCGGGCCTCGCAAGCGCTCTGCCATCAAGACCGCCCGCCAGCAGCAGGGCCTTATCCATCTTTATCGCCTTTATTGCGAAGCTCGACGCTGCTACGAATGCCCTGTGTCGGGGCTTAGCGTTGGTGGTAGTCGGTAGCCGATAGTCAGATTATGGTTCCTGGTTGATGGTTGATGGTTGATGGTTGATGGTAATCGGAGGATTAGTAGCGAATGGGGAATGGGGAATGGGGCGTGAATGGGGAGTAAGGAGTAAGAGATTGTCGCTTATCGTGGTCTCAGCCGGGTATTGGCGATACCTGATGTAGTAGTACCCATTGGCGATACCTGATTAGGAACTACGTAATCTTCCCAGAAATGGATGCAACGTGTAGAATATGCTGTAGGTCGCACCAGATGTGCGAAACCGTACCATGTGCGCGTGGTTTTTGTTATCATTTGAATAGTAGACACTATTCGGCCTGCATCACCCGTCGCTCCCCACTTCTCGCAAGCCATTCGTAACTGGTTCGAAAATAGAGAGGGTATGGTATGGTATCTCCCGTAAGTTCGCAACCGGCAATGGTACTGGTAGTTGATGCCGATCCTACTAACCAGCGCGCCTTGCGCGACCGCCTGCTTCGCCTGGGTTACACAGCCCGCTCGGCTGATGATCATCAGTCTGCCTTCATCATAGTCAGTTCTACTCCTCCCGATGTGCTCTTGCTGCCCGGCCAGGCTGATCAGGACGAGGGTTGGAAGGTATTGCAGCAGCAACTCGACAACTGGGGTATTCCCGTGCTCAAACTCACACCCCCGGTGGACGATACCTCTACACAGCTGCTTGATATGCTTGCTGCTATCTCGGATTCCGACCTCAAGATGAGGGTGGAGGGGGCCTTGCGCTCACGCAGCCTTCTGAAAGCCCTGGCGGTGGAAAACGCCCGGCTGGAAGCGGAGCGTTTGCACGACCCTCTCACCGGCCTGTTCAATAGGCGCTATGTGATGATCCGCGTTGAAGAAGAGGTGAGGCGTTCATCGCGCCATGCTTATCCACTATCCTGCCTGCTTGTCGATCTCGACAGGTTTGGCGACGTTAACGACAACTGGGGCCATATGGTGGGGGACGGAGTTCTTCGCGATGTGGCGCATATCGTAACCCGCATCATGCGCTCCACCGACATCGTCTGCCGCTACCGTGACGATGAGTTCCTTGTGCTGCTGACCGATACCGATGCCCCCGGCGCTCAGATCGCGGCCAACCGCCTCCGCGATGGTATCGCCGCCCACGATTTCTTCAATCGCGAGGGCGACGATCCGATCAAGATCACGGCTTCTATCGGCATTGCATACTGGGAGCCTACGAGCGGCCAGGCTGCCACCTGGGAACCTCAACTTCTCGCTCTCGCCGAGCGCGCTCTCAAAGCCGCCAAGCTTTCGGGACCTAACCGGCTGGTTATGCTTCAAGCCGCGTGAGCCGACTGAGGTTCCTCGGTCTCGGGGCCTTCACAGCAGTGGCGGCCTGGGGCACATCTCTCATTCTAAAAGGCCTCCAGCCACCCGACCAGGTGCCTCCCGTTGATGGCCTGGAGTCCTCGCCACCCCCAGGTGTCCCTGAGTGGCCCTTTGTCTCCGTCATAGTGCCTGCTCGCAACGAAGAGCGGAATCTGCCCCGTCTCCTGCCCGGCCTTCTCGACCAGCACTACCCCAATTACGAAGTTATAGTTGTGGACGACCAATCCACGGATGCTACTCCCGGCATCCTGGCCGAGTGGGCCGCGCGCCACTCACGCCTGCGAGTTGTGCAGGGGAGCGGTATCCCGGCAGGTAGCACCTGGAAGGGGAAGCCTCACGCCATGTACCAGGGTGCGCTGGCTGCACGCGGCGGGTGGCTCCTTTTTACGGACGCCGATACCGAGCACTCGCCCATGTCTCTTTCTTCATCTATCTCCTATGCGCTTGACCATAATGTGGACCTTTTTACTATCGCCCCTCATTTTGAACTGGTCAGCCCGGCTGAAAAGCTGATCATGCCCATCGCTTACGAGGGCATATTTGTACTATACCCGCCAGCCAGGGTCAACGATCCCAGGGACAAAGTCGCCATAGCGAACGGACAGTTCATCCTGGTCAAGAGGAGTGTGTACGATACCTCCGGCGGCATAGAGCGGGTGAAGGACTGCATAGCGGAGGACCTGGAGTTTGGGAAGGCGATAAAGGGGGATGGATACCGCCTGCGGCTGGCGGATGGCCGCCACCTGATGAGCGTCAGGATGTACACAAGCTTTGCCGAGGTGTGGGAGGGTTGGAGCAAGAACGTGGTGCTGTCGTTCCGCAACAACCCACTTCAAGGATTGCTGGCGGCGCAGGGCACATTCTCTATATCGTTTATGCCTGCTGTGATGGCAAGATGGGTGTGGCTATCCTGGCAAGCTGCCCGCAGGAGCGGCAACCGGGCAGATAAGGTAGCGGCCACCTGGGTTACATTGCTGGCTGCCTGGAATATCGCCACACCGCTGGCCGTCCGGTCCAGGGTGGACCGCTTGCTTGGCCTCTCCCCGCTGTGGACGCTCACCCAGCCCGTAGGGGCTACGCTCTTCGGCCTGATAATGCTCACGTCCTTATACCGGCTTCTCACCGGCAAAGGTGTGACATGGAAAGGCCGGGTCTATAAAGGTGGATAAAGCGTCCGGTAAGAGAACCGGGTTGAGCAGGGATTACAGCCTGGTTATGGGTGCGATTATCCTAAGGCCGGCTGAGCGCCCGGTTCGCTGACCCCTTTGACGAACTGCAATACCTTGCTCCAGACTTGCTCGCGCTCGGAGTCGAAGGGCACCCCGTGGCCGCTGTTGTGCCACCACACCAATTCTTTCCGCTTCGAGCCTAAATGTTCGTGGAGGTAGCGCGCGCTTTTGGGGTTGATCACACTGTCCTGCATACCTTGCATGATCAGGGCGGGCGTGGTTACATCGGGCAATATTCTGCGCGTCACCCTCATCAGGTCGAGCAGGTAATCGACGGCGATGAGGGGATAGCGGCGGTAGGAATGGTAGCGCTTATGAGCGTCGGGGTCGGTGTGTTTGCCTGGCCTGCGCACGTCGTGCCAGGGGTGGATGTGGCGCACAATGGGGATCAGGTGGATACGCCTGTCCTGGAAGTAGATCGGTGACGAAATCGTGACGATCCCGCCAATCGAATCGTCGTGTTCTGCGCAAAGATGCAGCCCCAGCAGTCCCCCCATAGAGAACCCCACGATCACCACGTTCTCCTTGCTCCTACTCTGCTGGATTTTTCGCAATCCCTCCTGTGCCGAGTATAGCCAGTCGAGCCAGGTCAGGTCGGTGAGGGCCTCAGGCTCGGTGCCATGCCCTGCCAGCCTGATGCCCTCAACTCTGATGCCATGGTTGGCAAGGTATTCGCCGAGAGGGCGCATTTCGGGTGGGCTGCCGCTGAACCCATGTATGAGCAGACACGCTGTGGGCGCGTCGGCAGGGCCGAGCGTGAACGGGGTGCGGTCCAACTCAGGCTGGGGGGGCATAGGCCTCCTGAACGACAGCCGATCAAATAAACTGGGCATTACTCCTTAATGCTACCCCTTCTACTGTCACTTGTCAAAACGACATAGGGGGTAAACAAAGTAGAAGGAGGTAGGAAGTGCCAAAGCCAGAGTTGGAAGAAGAATATGCAGTAGGAGCGGCGTCAGGTCAAAGGTGACTAACAGCCGGTATCACCTCCCGGCCAATCACATCCAGAGGCGTGATCCGGTCCACCAGCGGGACCGCGCCAAACACCGTCTGGATGCCCATGCCTGCGAGCCATTGCAACTGCTCGATTAGCCCTTTCGCCTTGGACCCATTCTCCCCAACGTCGAAAAGAAATGGGCAGGTTTTTTCGATGGAATCGTAGTCTCGCCCCTCGGCCTCGCAATGCCGCCGCAGCACATCCAATTTCTTCGGAATCTCGGGTCCAGGATTTATGTTGCAAGCGTCTGCGTACCGTGCGACAAGGCGCAGTGTCTTCTGCTCGCCGCTACCGGCAATCATGATCGGTGGGTGCGGGCGGGTGAGGCTCTGCGGCGAATTCAATGCACGTTCGATCTGGAAGTGCTTGCCTCTGTAGGGTTGGTCGTCGCCGTGCTCCCCGCTCCACATCCGCAAGCAGATTTGCACCGTCTCCTCCAGCATCTCAAAGCGTTCCGCTGTTGAAGGGAAAGGAATGCCCAACCCCTGCGCTTCATCCGCATAGTCTCCTGCGCCGATGCCCAGCCAGCCACGACCAGCCGCCAGCACATCAAGCGTTGAGACGATCTTCGCCAACATCGCGGGGTAACGGAAGTGAGGAGGGGTGGCAAGCGCCATAAGTTTGACACGTTTTGTGCTGGCTGCAAGGTACGCAAGCGCTGTGTAACATTCCGGTATTTGTCCCTCTACCGGACCCATCCAGGGGGGTACTGCCCACAAATGATCAGCCACAGCGATGGTACTGAAGCCGTTTTCATCTGCGCTCTGGGCTATCTTTGCCAGTGTGGCACCCAGATTACCGGGACCGCCCTCCCAAATGTAGTTGTTGAGTTGAAGAGCAAGTTTCATGAAATACTACCTCCTTTTGCGAGCGACCTGACGATGGTGCCGGGGTGCCGCGGTGCCGGGGGTGGCCTGGCGATAGGGGTCGGCTCAGGTGAAGGCCGACCAGCAGCCAGCGCCCGCGCTGCTTCGCAAAGACCAGCGTCGTGCGGAACTGGCCCTACATGGCCCGGCCCTGGTACGTCACTTTTTGCGCTTGCCGGCCAGTCACCACCGCTGCGTCTCGCGCGTCCCCGTAGATGTGCACCTTTACCTCGTCCCAGTTGAATTGCTGGTACTTCAAAGCATCCGATGTGATGCGCTGAAGCCACGGTCTATCATCCCGTTGCGCATCGGGAGGCACAGGGCCTCCGCTATTTGCTTCCCACCCCCAGCAACAATTCTGCCGGAGCCATCAGGCCCAGGCCATTAGACCCCTCAAACTGGCTCAAAGCCTGTCTCACGTCCTCCAACAGGTGCTGCTGCTCTCACTTCTGACGCTTCCCTTGCATATCCCCCATGTGAGATTCCCCCTTCTGTTCGCTATCTGCTCACTACCGGCAGTATGGCACCCTCTCTATTGAGACACCTCTATTGAGACACCTCTATTGAGACACCTCTATTGAGACACCTCTATTGAGACACCTCTATTGAGACACCTCTATTGAGACACCTCTATTGAGACACCTCTATTGAGACACCTCTATTGAGACACCGGCTTTTCCAGAACCAGGTCCGGGCTGAGCGCCTCGGGAGCCCCCTCGATGGCCCTGCTCTCCGTGTCGGCAGCTGCGCGGGCGGTGCTGCGGCGAAGGGCGATCTCCGGTATGAAAGCGACAAAGAACGTCGATATCGCCAGTACGATCGCGCCTATCAAGAACGCCTCGGTGGTGGCCGCTCCCAGCGCGGGTTTGATCGGGGCGGTGATCGCGGTGATCGTCTGGTCTACCTGCGCGGCGGACAAACTCAGGCCCTCCAGTTGCTGGCGCAGGGTGGAGATCGTGTCGGGGCTGATCAGCGCTTGAGGGCTGATATTGCTCAGGAAAGCGCCGAACTGGGGGTTCGATTTGAGCTGATCGGGGAGTAGAGCCTGGTACTCGCTGGCGAACCGGTTGTTGACGATGGTGCCGAAGACGGCCACCCCTATCGTGCCGCCAATCGAGCGGAAGAAGGTGGTAGCCGAGGTCACAACACCCAATCTCTGCGGTGGAAAAGCGTTCTGCACGATGAGGGTGTAGAGGGGCTGCGCGATGCCGAGACCTATGCCCATGACCACCATGTAGGCCGCCGTTTGCAAGGTGGGTATATCAATTGCCATTGTGGAAAGCAAGAACATCCCGATCGCCATTACGATCTGCCCGATTATCGCCAGTATTCGATACCTGCCGGTGCGGCTCACTATCTGGCCGGATATGATGCTGAATACGATTGAGCCGAACATGAGAGGCACGATTGCGTTGCCGCTGTTGGTGGCGCTTTGACCTTGCACCCCCTGAATAAAGAGCGGCAGGTTGATGATCGCGCCGAACATGCCCAGGCCCACCAGAGCCACCGTGATCACAGACAGCACGAAGATGCGGTTCTTGAACAGGTCGAGCGGGATGATCGGCTCTGCCGCTCGCGACTCTCGCCACAGGAAGAGGGCAAGGAACACCGCACCTATGACGAACATGGTCAGGATGGAGCCGGAGCCCCAGGGGAAGTCCTTGCTGCCCCCGAGTGACAGAGCCAGAAGCACAGGGGTCACCGTGCCGATGAGAGTTAGCACGCCCACCCAGTCTATCGAGCGGCTACCGCTTCGGGCCTGGATGATATTGGGGAAGGTAAAGGCAACCATGGGGATCGCGATGAGGCCCACCGGCACATTCACATAGAACACCCACTGCCAACCTATGTTATCCGTAATGAAGCCGCCAACGGTGGGTCCAATTACCGAGGCTATGCCAAATACCGCCCCGAACAGGCCCTGCCAGCGCCCCCGGTCGGCGGGTGCCACCACATCGCCCACGATGGTGAAGGCGTTAGCCAGCATCAGACCGCCGCCTATGCCCTGTATGGCCCGGAAGAATATCAACTCTGCCATGCCGACTGTAAGACTGGGCACCGTTATGCCGAACAGGTTGAACTCGTCTGTGCCGCTGGAAAGGCCGGAGAGCATTGAGGCCCCTATAAAGATGACCATGCCCCCCACGAAGAACCATTTGCGGCCAAAGAGGTCGCCGATCTTACCCGCAATCGGCACTGTGACGGTGGAGGTGAGCAGGTAAGCGGTGGTGACCCAGGCGTAGTGCTCCAGGCCCCTGAGATCGCTCACAATGCGGAACATGGCCGGGCCAACAACGGTCTGGTCGAGAGCCGCAAGGAGCAAGCCGAGCATGACCCCGCCCATAATGACATAAAGCTGCCTGCCGTGCACCTCGGTGGGTATGTGGGCCGGCATTTGCTGAGGGCTATCGGCCGATATTGCAGGACTTTGCTGTTCCATATCTCGTTTGCTCCTATTCCTATTGTTGGGTTAGAGCGTTATGGGTGCTCGCGATCGGACGCGGTAGGCTCACCTACTGCAAACTCTATTCCACGGTGACGATAAGTTTGCGGAGGAGGCTATTGAGTTGCTCAAGCTCGTCATCGTTCAGGCGCTCGGTCATCTTCCCCGTCTGTTTCTGGTGCTCCGCCTCGATGACCGCAGCAGAGGTATCATCTTCCAGCTCAAGCTGCTCTAAATCCATGACATGTGTGGTAATATTCGTCAGTCCCTCAAGCTCCGCCAGGCGCGCAGCGATGGAGAGCATGTCCGCTGAAATATCGGTGGCTAGAATGGAGCCGCCCGGTCCCACGAGGCGGGCTGCCAAGAAACTCTGATCTCCAGTACCTGCCGCAATGTCAAGAACATGATCTCCTGGCTGGAGCCCCGCCGCTTCGAGCATGCGCTCGGTCGTTGGGGCGAAATCGTGCCGACGCCGGTCGACATCCTGCTGCCATTGCTCGGCCTCAGATGCACTCTGTAAGCTCCTCTGCGGCAGTGGTCCTTGCTCCTCGGTTGCCATCGGTGGTTCCTTTCTCATCTGGTTAGTGCTCTGCCAGTGGTCTCGCTGGAGGCACAGGCCCGTTTCCAGTCAAGAGCGAAGCTGGTAAGCCTTGTCCCAGCACGAACAAAATATGGTCGGCCATCACGTCGGGAGTAGTAATTACCCGACGTTGAGTTCATTGTTTTGATCTTTTTCATCTTGTTGGCCGAGGTGCCAACGGACGATCCGGAAGCCGAACTTCACCGCGACTTCGAGGCGGTCGCGGTCCAGCCTGCCGTCGGGCCCTTTGGGGATGCCCACGAAGGCGCTGACTGTGGGATTCGCCGCCGTCATGACCGCAAGCAATCGCTCGATCTCGTCGGGATCCTTGACTAGCTCAGGTCGCGCAACGACATCACGCCCCCGCAGCCGAATGTGCACCGGTTGGCCGTCTTGTAGGTTCCACTTCCAATTGCCGCCGCCTGGAGTGAGCAGTGTGTCGCCCTGTTGTACATAGCTCACCGGCTGCCGGTAGGCCTTACCGGTCTTGCGGCCCTTGTATGAAAGGAGCATAAGCCGGCCGCTGAGCGGAGTGCGAAAGGGGAGGCGCAGAATCACTCGCATCGGAACGTTTAACACGCTCATGAAGCGAGCCTGGATCCGTCTGCCAAGCGGGCGCTTTGGACTTTCGGGCGCCCGGTTCATTGTAGTCGTTTTCATAATGTCATTACTCCCATAGCGTGCGCGAGCCTTCGAACCGGTTGCAACGCACACGTGATCATTACTGCTGCCGTTCCACTAGCTGAAAGACTGGGTGGTAGAGCGCTTCTGCGACAAAGGCTTCTAGTGGGGACTCTGGTGTTGCATCGAAATAGCCGCCCTGGCGCACAAAAGAGAAGCGCTTGAGATACTCTTTGAGAACAGGTGCGCTCTCTGTCGGCGACTGTTCGATGATGCCCAGTACCTCACGCGTTCGACCGTGTGCCAGCATCACTGTGCCAGCCGCCCTTGCATTCAGCACCCAACTCACGGTGCCATAGGGCGATACCAGCCAGCGTTTGCCGCCCCACTCGATGGGCGTCACCGGAAGAGTATAACTTTTACCCGTTGTGCGGCCCCGTACGGTCAGCATATGGAATGGTCCAAGACGAACGCCAGCACCGGCCAGCATAATCAGCGCCTTATTGAAGACACGTTGTCCCAAGGGAGGGTGAAATTGCTTCGGCATAGATTTGCTCTCCTAATAAACGAGTCATGTTTATGACAAGTCATGTTCAGCTATCAGCTATCAGAGCCCATATCCTGCAGATCCTTGATCGTTAGCATGGGTCCGGGCAACGGCGGGGTGGGGCGGTCATGGGCAGCCCATAGCCCATCGAGCACCAGGTCCAAATGACGATGCGCGACGCGAGCGTCCAGTGTGCCAGAGAAAGGATCGAGGAGCGGTCGGGCCAGGCGGATGATCAACAACCCAATGTCACCGAATGCCACATCCGGGCGCAGTGTCCCATCCGCCTGAGCGCGATCAATGATAGCCTGGACCGGCTTGGTAGCCTCCTCTCGCGTGTGGAGCATCTCCGTGTCCTCCATTGGTATTTGGTTGGCCAGCGCGGGCATGACCACGCCGATGCGCAGGTCGAGGGCGCGGTGCATGTAGCGGGTGAGCGCCCGGAAGGCGTCAGGCTCCTCGTCTAGCGCCGAGCGTGCTTCATGCGCCACACTGGCCAGTACATCAAGCGCGACAGCGCGCAGCAGCGACTGACGGTCGGGGAACCGACGATACAGCGTGCCGATTCCCACGCCAGCCCTCTGAGCTATCTCCTCGAGTGGCGCGCCAGGACCTTGAAAAGCGAAAACCTCGCGGGCGGCGACCAGGATCTGCTCACGGTTCCGGCGTGCATCGGCACGTATGCGCGGTGCCTCACGGAGCTCACGGACCTCACGGGCCGAGCCAGCATATTCCGGCGCCTGACCATCACGAACGAAGGAATTGCTCATTGTGTACCTCCTAGCGCGTTACAATGATGTGGTTGGCCAACTACTACAGGTTCGTCTACTATCACATGTGGAGGAGAATCCTCCACATGAAGCATATTATACCACAGAAGTGGAGGATTTTCCACCGTATGTGAACGCCTCCTCGGCAAATGCATATGTATTGAACCCCGCCTGTGAAAGGTCTGCTCTAGAGTCAAATAGCCCCAACTTGCATCAGTCTAATGCTTTCTATTGAGTTGCGGACGTTGAGCCAAGAGTGTCATTCTCCGATTGAACCGTCACTGCATTTAGATGCGTTTGCCCTGGTCTGAACATGAACGCTTACCAGTCTGGTATTGCCGCGCTCCATCTGTTAGAATTAGTGATTATCTGCACTAACCCCATATCTGACACTTTACAACTGACAAGCGCTAATATACTTATGACCAAACATTCCTCAGAACACATAGATCTGCCCGACCTGCGCCTCTTGCCTGTTGAGGGGCTCGTTTTGCACGAGCACGCCGATCCGAAGCGTGTAGCGCGGATGGAGACCAGGCTGGGTGCCGACGGCTATCTCAAGAATCCACCTATTGTGGCACCGATCCCCGGCACCGACCGCTTTGTGGTGCTCGATGGGGCCAACCGCACCCGCGCCCTGGAAGCGCTGGGTTGCATGCACATACTGGCTCAGGTGGTGGACTACAAATCCAATCACGTGCAGCTTCTCACCTGGCACCATCTCATAACGGGCAAGAAGCCGGTCAATTTCCTGAAAGAGATCGCCAGCGTACAGGGCATTGTGCTTCGCCCCCTCCAACTTAAGCTGGCACGTGCCGCGCTCGCAGACCGAGCTATCCTTGCCTATATTGCGGTTCCTATCGCGGAGGGTTCAGATCCTTCAGCCGTCTTTACGGTAGATGGGGCCAACGGGAACGAACATCTCGACACCGAAAAATCGACCGCTCTTCTCAACGCGCTTGTGGATACGTACAGAGTCGACCCACAGGTGTCTATTCACCGCACCAACTCCGACGACCTCGAAGACTTCATGAGCTACTACGCCGATATCAGCGGCATTGTGGTGTTCCCACCTTATACGCCGGACGACATACTGCACCTGGCGGAGGCAGGCACCAAAGTGCCTACAGGGATCACCCGCCACATCATCAGCCATCGCGCTTTGCGTGTGAATATCCCCGTGAGCCTGATGTCAGGAGCCGAACCGCTCTCTGAGAAGAATGCCTGGTGGCAGAACCAGGTCAAGAGCAAGCTTGCAGCCAACGAGGTCCGCTTCTACCAGGAATCGACCTATTTGTTTGACGAATAGCCCACGATTTCCGTGACGGCTTTTAGGCGACGCTCCAAAATAGCCCTGTCACCGGCTCGCACTGTAACGTGCCCCAGCTTGCGTCCCGGCCTTGGGGCTTTGCCGTACAGGTGCAGATGCGCGCCCTCGATGGCCAATATCTGCTCTGTTTCGGGGAGGCTCCCGATCAGATTTACCATGACCGAGTAGCCGACCGCCGCCGTGGAGCCTAGCGGCAGACGTGCCACCGCGCGGAGGTGGTTCTCGAACTGGCTTGTCTCCGCCCCTTCTATGGTCCAGTGGCCCGAATTGTGCACGCGAGGGGCCATCTCATTCGCCAACAATTGCCCGCCAACCTCAAATAGCTCAACGGCGAGCACGCCAACATAATCGAGCGCCTCAAATATGCGCGTGATGTAATCTTCGGCCTCGCGCTGCAACTTCTCGGTGATACCGGGCGCGGGGGCAATCGAAAGCCTGAGAATGCCCTCCCGGTGGTGGTTTTCTACGAGGGGATAGAACTTGCTGTTACCGTGACGGTCGCGCACGCCGATGATCGAAAGCTCTCGCTCGAAGGGAACAAAGCCTTCCAGAATGAGAGGTTGCCCTCCGAGCTCCTCCCATGCTGACTCGGCATCCTCCTCGTTCCTGATTACCGACTGCCCTTTACCGTCGTACCCAAGCCTGCACGTTTTCAAGACGGCAGGCATCCCTATCCCTGTGAGCGCGCTTTCCAGGTCTTGCCTGCTGTTGACGGGGGCAAAAGGGGCTGTAGGCACGTACTTGTCGCGAAAGAAAGTCTTTTCGACCGCGCGGTCCTGTGAGGCGGAAAGGGCCTCCGGAGACGGGAACACCTCGACATAACGTGCCAGTTGTTGGGCAGCCTCTATGGGCACGTTCTCGAACTCGTAGGTGACGGCCTCCATTCCCTCGGCAAAGCGTTGCAGCATGCCGAGATCGTCGTAGCCGCCAACGATATGTTCGGCTACTTGCCCGGCGGTGGCATCAACTGCGGGATCGAGGAAACGCAGGCTCATCCCTAGCGGATAACCGGCAAGCGCCATCATCCGCCCCAGCTGCCCGCCCCCAAGCACGCCGATACTAATCATGGTAACTTGCATCCCCCCTCGTCACTTATCACTCGTTATTCCCTGGGATCGGGGTGTTCCATCACGTTTTGAGTCTGTTCGGCGCGGAACTTGCGCAGCGCCTCGCGTATTGGGGGGTATTTGTTCGCCAGGATAGCGGCGGCCAGCAAGGAGGCGTTTACCGCGCCTGAGCGCCCTATCGCCAGAGTGCCCACAGGTATCCCGGCGGGCATCTGCGCAATCGAGAGGAGCGAATCCATCCCCTTCAGCGCCTTCGACTCTACAGGCACGCCGAGCACGGGCAGGTCTGTTTTGGCGGCACACATGCCGGGCAGGTGTGCCGCGCCGCCTGCACCCGCTATTATTACCTCCAGGCCACGCGCCTCCGCGCTGCTTGCATACTCGAACAGCAGGTCGGGCGTTCTGTGGGCCGACACTACCCGCACTTCGTAGGGCACGCCCAGTTTATCGAGGGTGTCTGTGGCGTGCTGCATCGTCTCCCAGTCGGATTTTGAACCCATTATGATGCCGACCAGAGGAACTCGTTTGTCGGCCATAGAATTCTCATTGCTTACTTGTTCCATGCACTACTCCGATCACGGGCCATTTTGAATAGAGCACATTATAGCACAGCCTATGCTGCCTAAATCCGTCTTCTCAGACCATAGACCGACATCCTTTCTACGCTATTTGCCTGACGCAGCCTCACTGCCCCTTTGTTAGGATGAGTGGTATGCCATAACTTCAAAGGAGAGATCAGCATGACCGTTAGCACCCTTTTCAAAGACCGTACATACAACGATAGCGATGTGCAGGCTGTTTGCGACCTTCTGAATGCCTGCGATGCGGTTGATACGACGGACGATAACTACTCGGTCGAGAACCTTCGCACGGAATTTGACGACCCGGAGATCGACAAGGCCCGCGATTTGCGCCTCTGGGAAGACGAAGAGGGCAAATTGATCGGCTTCGGCGAGGTGCAGTTGAGGAAATCCGAGGAGGATGAGGTGATGGACGGCCGTCTCTATTTGCGCGTCCACCCCGATTTCCGCGAGCAGGGCCTTGAGGACACCATCGTGGCGTGGGCATTCGAGCGAGCCAGGGAAGCGGGCCGCGAAGTCAACCTTCCGGCACGCGTCAAAGCGGGCGCTCGCGACAACGACACGTATGGCCGCGCTATCTGGGAGCGCCATGGCATGTCTGTGGTGCGCTACTTCTTCACGATGGTGCGCGACTTGAGCGAGCCGATTGCCGAGCCGCAGTTACCCACCGGTTTCACCCTGCGCCATTCGACCGCCAGCTCGGAAGATATTCAAAAGTGGGTCGATTGCTTCAACCTTTCGTTCATCGACCATTGGAATCATCACCCGCTCACAGTGGAAAGCCAGATGCACTGGCTCAATAACAGCCCCGACTACGAGCCTGCGCGCGACCTGATCGCGGTGGCCGATGATGGCACGGTGGCGGCTTTCTGCTTCTGCTGGATTGACAAAGCGGACAACGAGCGCAACAACCGCC
Source organism: uncultured Chloroflexia bacterium (assembly GCA_963797095.1). Taxonomy (GTDB): domain Bacteria; phylum Chloroflexota; class Chloroflexia; order QHBQ01; family JADMIH01; genus JADMIH01. The sequence goes on from CAWCNY010000006.1 coordinate 114,644, forward strand.
TAGTAGGCTGGATAGATATTCTCGGCACCCGTCGAGGCTACCGCAAGATGGGCCTGGGCAGGGCTATGCTTCTCGCGGGCCTGCGCCGCCTCAAGGGGGATGGCATGACCGTCGCCAGGCTGGGCGTGGACGCCGACAACCCAACGGGCGCTCTTCAACTTTATGAGGCCACAGGCTTCACCAAGCTTTACACCAATGTTGCCTACCGCCTGACCCTCACTTGAGCGTAATACTAACGAGCGTAGAACAGGCTACCCCCGATTATCTTACTGGTAACCTGCGTGAGAATGGGGTGCTGCCTACCGGTCGCGGGCTGGAATAGGGATCAGGCGCACAGGCAACATTCGCCAACACTCTTTTGCCTGAAGGCCTTATACTATTAGCATGTCTGCCGATCACACCCGTAATACGGTGGAGGTGGAGGTTGGAGTAGGTCTGCCTCCGCCTCTAGTCATCTCCGCTCACGCACATGCAGCCCTCCGCTTCCAGTTCGGCCTATCGTTCTTTGCTTTTATTTTGATAGGCGCTAACGACGCGGCGCTAGGGGTTCTCCTTCCGAGTGTGCAGGCGTTTTACGACATCGACAAATCCACGGTTGGTCTGATGTTCGTGGCCTCCGTTTCCGGCTATCTGATATCCGCCTTCGCCAGCGGCCTTCTCGTCGAAAAACTGGGGCGGCGCGCCTACATGCTCACAGGCTGTGCCTCTTTCATATTCGGCATCTCCATGCTTGCGTTTACTCTACCCTTCCCCGTAGCGGTCGCGGGTGGGGTCTTTACCGGATTCGGCATCGCGGTCATAGACGCGGGGCTTAACGCCTATATTGCCGGACTTCCCAACTCCACATCCACTCTCAACTACCTGCATGCTTTTTTTGGGATCGGGGCTCTGCTGGGTCCTCTTGTGGCGAGGGGAGTGCTGAATCTTGGCTTGACCTGGAATGTGGTTTACTATCTCTGGATAGGTGTCTGCCTGATTCTCTTCTTCGGCTTCGCATTCGCATTCAATGCGCGCCGTTCCCCCGAACCTCCCGCCTACAAAATTGAGGGCGAAAACGTCGCTCGTGCGATCCTGAGCTTGCCAGTCGTATGGCTGGGAGCTTTCTTCCTCTTTTTCTACGTTGGCGTTGAAATGAGTCTCGGTACATGGGCCTACAGCTTCCTGACCGAGTTGCGCCTGGATCCTGCCGACTTCTCGGCTGTGGCGGTCAGCGGGTACTGGCTTGGCCTGACCGTCGGACGATTGGTGATGGGCACTCTGGGCGCTAAGCTGGGCAACATGCGCCTTATACGCCTGTGCCTGGGTGGCACTCTAGCCGGGCTTGCGCTTGTATGGTTCGTGCCGTTCGCTCCCGCCGAAGCGCTGGGCCTCTGGATCGTGGGTTTCAGCCTTGGGCCCATCTTCCCTACTACGATCTCGTTGATGTCGGGTGCTGTTCCGGCCCGCCTCCTTCCGGGCGTGGTGGGCTTTCTGACGGGCCTGGGTGCTGTGGGCGCAGCCACCTTCCCGGCAGGTGCGGGCGCGCTTGCCCAGTTTCTCGGCCTGTGGTCCCTGCTCCCCTTTGAGGTCGCATTGACTTTCCTGCTAATAGGCCTCTGGCTTCGCCTCCAACGTCCGGAGTTGAGGACGGGGGATGATGGTAGTCGGTAGTCGGTAGTCGGTAGTCGGTGGACGAGTGACGAGTGACGAGTGACGAGTGATGAGTGATGAGTGATGAGGGGGATAGGCACGTTTTGTGTGCTGCATTTGCCCTCTGGGACGATTGTCTTTGCCGGAGTAGGACCTTTAGTGCCTTCCCTAACTGTTGCCATTATGCGTAAATATTATCAGGAGGAATAGCATAAGTGCTGGGTTCCACTGCCAACGTGCCTGCTGCCATAATAAACGATCCATATGCCAAAGGTGCTATGTTTAATCTCTTGTTTGAACAGGCTCCTATGGGCATAGCGCTCATCTCGCTTGACGGGCGCATCCTCAATGCCAACCCTCAGTTGTGCCTTATGCTTGGTTATGCAGAAGCGGAGCTAGCTTCCCGCGCCATCCACGACGTTACTCACCCCGCCGATGTACCCGACAATGACGAGCTTTACAGGCGTCTCGTTACGGGCGAACCGGCCAACTACACCCTGGAGAAACGCTATCTACGCAAAGATGGAGGTATGGCCTGGTGCCAGCAAGTTGTTACTCTGGTGCGCGACCCGGCAGGTGCCCCTCATCATTTCATCGCCATGCTAACAGACATCACAGCCCTACTCAAAGCCCGCCAGGAACTGTCACAAGCCCATGCCCGCTACCAGGCAATACTTGATAACGTGGCCTATTTCCTGTTCGTCACCGACGCCGCCGGAACTCTCACGTATGTCAACAGCTCCTGCACCACCCTGGTGGGCTGGTCTGCCGATGAACTTGCGGGTGACGACCTGTACGCGTACATATATCCCGACGACCGCTCGGTAATTAAGCAGGCTTTTGACCAACTCCTGGTAAACACAGATGAGGGTATCAACATCAGGTGTAGAACCTTCCATAAGGACGGCCACTGGGTGTGGGTCGATATCGATGCCCTTGCTATTCCAGCCGCAGACGGCACTTATTCCGAAATCGCTGGTGCGGTGCGCAGCGCGGGCAACCTGGAGGGCGAATATTCGATCCTCGGAGACGAAAACGATCAATCGTCCGGCCGCAAGCAAAACATACAGAACTTCGCCTCACTTACTCTCTCCGATCCACTCACGGGGCTGCGCAATCGCCAGGCCGCCGACGATATTCTCCTTTCCAGACTTAGCAGCGCTCGCGCTTCTGCCTTTCCTGTTGGCTGCCTGCTGGTGGACATTGACTGGTTCAAGCAGGTGAGTGACAACTACGGTCCTGCCGTGGCCGATACGGTGCTGAAGCAGATCGCCACGCTACTTGCTCTCTCTTGCCGCCACGACGACTTCGTGGCGCATTATGGCGGCGACCAGTTCGTAATCGTGCTCCCCAACACCAACCCTGCTGGTACTATCATCTGCGGCGAGAAGCTGATTCGCAACATAAGAGGGGCTGATTGGTCCAACACACCTCTTGAAGGGAAGGATCCGATCACTATCAGTATCGGCGCTACCTGCGTGCAGTACGGGTCGGGGCTTGCGGTGCCCGAATTGATGGGCATCCTTACCTCGCAACTTCAACAGGCTAAGGAGGCAGGCCGCAATCGCCTGGTGATGAACACCCGCCAGATTACCGGTAATTTGCAGCGCTAGACCTCGCGCCGCGCATATTTTTGCATCTATCGCTGCGATCTTGCCATCGCCGGCCATGAACACGCGATGGCGTTTAGAATGCCCCTTTCCAATATCAATGATTGATGGTATACATATGCTGTTGTCGTATCCGGTACGGCGACTTATCGCGAGGGATTGATTGGTAGGAAAGGGAAAGTTGGAGGAGAGGTGGAGATAGACGAAGAAGAAGAGAAGGCCTACCGGGTATTCATCGATGATAACTTCCACTATATGGACGAGGAATACCGCACCTTCTACGGAAAATTCGATACCTGCGAAGAGGCTACCCGAGTATGTATGTACTTCGTGAATGAGTCTCTGCGCGACTTATATCAGCCGGGGATGACCGCCGAAGCACTCTTTCAGAGATACCGAGACTTCGGTGAAGACCCATTCATCCGCAGTTCCGACCAACCGTGCAGATTCTCCGCCTGGACCTACGCAAAGGAACGCTGCGCTGAAATCTGCGGATAAACGAACGGCGGACGATGGACGATGGACCGCCGTTCGTTAGGCTTTATTGAATGTTCAGGCCCTACTAGGCGGTCCTCTGCTTTAATCGCCCTAGCATCCAGGCTCGGAACTCGGTTGCTTTCCCTGCGGTGAAGGTGATCCCCAGAAGCACCAGCAATAGACCTCCCACCGCCGCCCAGGTGATCGTCTCGTTCAGGAGAAGCGCACCCCACATGAGGGCGAAACCGGGTAGCAAGTAGGTCACCAGGAGTGTACCGGTCACCCCCACATTGCTCAACAGCCAGAAATAGAGGAGAGTGGCGATGGCGGTGCCGAGTATCGAAAGCGTTACTACCGATCCGATTGCCTGCCATGAGGGCACCTGCGCCGGTATCTGGAACAGCGCGAAGGGCAGCAGCACCAGTGTACCCGCGATCAACTGACCAGTTGCCCCTACATGTGGCGGCAATCCCTTTAGTCTCTTGCGCCCATAGATCCCCGAAACAGCGTAGCTGAGGGCCGCCAGCAAAACGGCCCCTTGCCCCAGCAGGTACATTGTTGTGTCCACATCCCCTTTGTGCGCCAGGTTGCCGCTCACTACCAGCACCACGCCTGCCATCCCTATGAACAGCCCTATCAGCCGCCCCGGCGATAGCCTTTCTGCCCATATCCATACAAACCCTAGCGCGCCACCCCATAGAGGCGTGCAAGCATTGTAAATTGAGGCCAATCCACTGCTGATATATGTCTCGCCCCATGTGATCAGTACATATGGGACCGCGCAGTTGATCAATCCCATCACCAGCATCGTCGGCCAATGGTCGCGCATCAGCCCGAACGTCCCAGCTCGCGATATGCTTACCACCACCAGCGTCAACGCGGCCAGCGCCAGCCTCATCTCTACAAGGAAGAAGGGCTGCATTTCCTCCCCGCCCACCTTGATGAACATAAAAGAAGCGCCCCAAATCGCCCCCAGCAAGAGCAGCATCCCAAATCCTTTGGTCGTCATCTCACCTTCCTCCCCTTCCCGTTCCAGGATCTATTTTGCTTTCTTCTCTAATTTACACCCGTTTCTTGTATGTCGCTATCCCGTTCTTGTCATTCTAAATCGCTTTGCATCACATGTCGAAATAGTGCTCAATCTACCTCCTGTATGGGACTTCTTGCCCTCCCCTACTAGGACTTCTTACTTCTTTTATTATGAAACCAGGCGCGGGTATAATGCTCATAGGGAACCGTGCGCCGGCGCATGGGTCTTGTTTTGATTAGCGCAAAGGCATGGCCGGCGTAATCACGGCGCTATCCAAGCAACCACCCACAAATAGGATCAACTGTGTGCGCTAATAATATCCAAAGATTGAACCCGCTCCAGCCTCTTCCTCAGGAAGAGGAGTGGGACGGGCAACCACAAACACAACCCGCATACCCCACCAATCGTGCAGCCTACCCTTCTGAGGACGGGCTGGACCCAATGCTGAGAATGACCCAGGATAGATCACAACCTCCCAACAGGCTCGAAGGCGGCGGCATCTTCGCTATCCCCAACGGCCCCCGACCCGAGGAAATACCGGGTTTTCCTTTTCCTGACCCCTCTGAGCACGCCGAAACCTCACCCTACGCAAACAAATCGAACGGTGGCTCTATGCCTTCTGCAAGCCCGACCTCTCAGGCCCCCAGCATGCCGGGCACGACAGGCCCGACCGCCGGGCAACCAGGGCAGGCGGCGCGCCCCGGTATCCACCCCCTGAGCGGATTACCCCGCCAGGCATTGCCAAACCTGCCCACCCAATCCGCCCAGGCTGCTCCCCCTGTGCAGACGCCCAAACCCACTCAACCCACTCAACCCACTCAACCTACTCAACCTACTCAGGCCCCTTCGCACTCCCCGCTTCCCTCTCAGCCTGCCCAGGCCCCCTTCGGCCAATCCGGACCCACGCAATCGGGACGTGTCACCGGCGGTTTCGGCGGCCAGGCTACGCCCAACCGCAATGGCTATGGTTCGCCCAACGGCGCCGATGGCTGGCAAAACACCTATCTCGACTCGCTCGAAACCCTCTTCCCTGAGCCGCGCTCGCTTGCCGAGACGGGGATCAACCAGGGATTGATCGCCGACCTGGTGATCAAAAGCATGTACTTCACTTCGTATATGAGCGGGCAGGATATCTCCTCGATCCTTCGCTTACCCTACTACGGTGTGCTTGACCAGGTGATTACGCTCATGAAAAAGGAGCAACTTTGCGAGGTGAGCGGCACATCGGGCCTCGGTGAAGCGGGCTACCAGTACGTGCTCACGATCAAAGGCATGGAGCGCGCCCACCAGGTCCTTGAGCGCTCCAGCTACGTCGGCGCATGCCCCGTCCCCCTTGCCCGCTACATTGAGACCATCAAGCTCCTCACCTCTAACAAGCCCACCGTCTATCGTGATAACGTGGAAAACGCCCTTCGCGGTATGATCATCAGCGAAGACCTCACCAACGCGGTGGGGGCTGCCGTCAACGCGGGCAAATCGCTTTTCCTCTTCGGCGCACCCGGCAACGGCAAGACGCTTCTCGCGGAGCGCATCGCCACCATGCTCGGCGGTGCTATCGCCGTCCCTTACGCCATCGAGGCCGACGGCCAGATCATCCAGATGTTCGACCTCAACAGCCATCGTCCTGCTGTTCCGGCTGGCATGAGCGACCTGGACCCCACCAAAGCCGAGCTTACCGACAGGCGCTGGGTGCGCGTCCACCGTCCGGTGGTGGTGGTTGGCGGCGAGCTAACCATGCCCTCCCTCGACCTTGTTTTCAACGAGAACGCGGGCTTCTATGAAGCGCCCTTCCAGCTTAAGGCTAACGGCGGCCTTTTCCTCATTGACGACTTTGGACGCCAGCAGGTAAGTCCCCAGGCCCTTCTCAACCGCTGGATCGTCCCCCTTGAAAAAGGGATCGACTTCCTGACCCTCAAGACCGGCAAGAAGCTACAGGTGCCATTCGAGCTTTTCCTGGTCCTCTCCACCAACCTTAGCCCTGAGGACCTCATCGACGATGCGTTCCTTCGTCGTATTCAGAACAAGCTGAGCGTGCCCGATCCCACGCCTCAGCAGTTTCTCGATATCTTCGTCGGGCAGTGCAAGATGGTGAACATACCATTCGACCAGAGCGCCTTCAACTACCTGGTCAAGAAACAGTATATAGAGATAAAGCGCCCCTTCCGCGCCTCTCACCCACGCGACCTTCTGCGCCAGTTGATCGGCATCGCCCGCTACCGGAATATCCAGCCTGAAATGACCCCCCAACTGCTCGATGCCGCGTGTGCCACTTATTTCGTCAATACGAAGAGGTAGGTTGTTGGTAGTTGGTAGCCGGTAGCCGATAGTCAGAACCAGGTAAGATCGTCGCACGGAGAATGTCATGCTGAATAGGGTAGATGAAAAAGGAAAAGTATTCACCGCGCGGGTGCGCAAGATGGAGGTTGAGGTACAAATCTCCACGGTGCAGGGGCAGGTACACGGCTATGTGCATCTTCAGCCCGGCCAGCGTATCAAGGACCTTCTGAACAATACCTCCGAACAATTCCTTGCTATTACCCAGGCTACCGTTCAGCCCAAAACTGAGGTCAAATCGGGCACAAAGGCTGCTGCCGCTCAACCCCCGGCCAGCGAAGTTGAGTTCCTGGCTCTAAACAAGCAGTACATAATCTCTGTGGTGCCGATTGACGAAGACAAAATCGAGCGGCGACGTGACGAGGAGTATTACATACCGCGCTGAGGTTTCCAGCTATGCCTTACAACAACCTACCGGATGGAACGCCTACGGGCTTCGATCCCAACTCACCCAATAACAACCAGAACGCGCACAACGGCAACGGCTCTTCAGGCCACCCCTCATCAGGTCTCGACCCCGATGCCGCCATTAATAGCCAGCAGCAACTGAGTGTCTTCTTCCCAAGCGGCGTCGATGACGAGCTGGAGTCGGTACTCAAGCCTTTACTTGATAGCACTTACACAGGCCCAGGCTCTGACGCACCAACCGGCCAAAGTAGCCGCAATAACAGCCCCTACAATCGCCCTCACCGCGTACCTAACCCTGAGCTACTTCAGGAGCCGATCCTTACGCCAGGTGTTGGCCCATTCCCTGTCGGCGCTGACCCCGGTGGGGCTGCCAATCCATCCGGTCGTCTTCGGCCCATCCAGCCGATCAATATCAACACTACCGCTCCGCTTACACCCTTGCCCGGCACAGTGCCCGTGGTGGTAGCGCGGCCCGGTTCAGGCGGGACCACAGGCAATATCGGCGGCTCGGCCTCTACAGGTTCTCTCTCCGACTATGGTATCACCCACGCTACCGGCCCGCTCAACACGTATACTTCTCCGCAGCTTGTGCAATCCCTGGTGTCTCGCATCCTGTCGGGTATTCCTTCCACTGCTATGCTCGAACGCTCTCCAGACATAGAGCAGATGCTTGCGGGCCGCTTTATGTCAGCCCTTTCGCAGCTACCGGGTCTGACTGGGCCTGTGCCCGCGAACAGCCAGCCTGTGCTCTTTAGATTGGTGGTGGACGAGATTCTGGGCTGGGGTCCGCTCGAACCGCTTATGCAGGACAACACGGTCACCGAAATAATGGTCAACGGGCCTAATCAAGTATGGGTCGAGCGTGACGGCCAGATGGTTGATACAGATGTGCGGTTCCTCAATGACGACCACCTGCTCCGCACAGTCTCGCGTATGGCGGCGCACATGGGGCGCAGGCTGGACCGCAAATGGCCTATGGTCGATGGTCGTCTCCGGGATGGCTCCCGCGTCAACATAGTCGGCCCGCCTTGCGCCGTCAACGGGGCTTCGATAACCATCCGCAAGCAGGGGAACACAACGTTTACCCTGTCAACTCTCATTGAGTACGGCACGGTTCCACAGGACCTGGCCGATTTCCTGCGGGTTTGCGTGCTTGGCAGGCTGAACATCCTGGTAACGGGGGGCGCTGCCTCCGGCAAGACTACTCTCCTCAATGTTCTCGGCTCATTCATTCCTGAGGACGAGCGAATTGTGGCCATAGAAGAGTCGGCGGAGCTCAGGCTGGATCACCGCCATGTGGTTTCCCTCGAAACCCGCCCGCCGGACTACGATACGATGTCGGGCGCGCTGGCTAGCAGCAATTCGGGCGAAATCAGTGTGCGCCATCTTGTGGCAAATGCCCTTCGCATGCGGGCAGCGCGTCTCCTTGTGGGAGAGATAAGGGGTGGGGAAATCCTCGATCTGGTATCTGCAATGAATACCGGCCATGATGGCGTGCTGGCAGCCCTCCACGCCAGCACTCCGCGCGATGCGGTGTCGCACCTGGAGTCAATGGCAATCATGTCTGGAACCAGCCTCCCGGCGCGCTCGCTGCGGGAAGCCATTGCTACTGCCATTGACCTGATTGTGCAAATTGCCCACCTGCGCGATGGAACCCGCAAGGTGATTTATGTGGCCGAGGTTCGGGGCATGGAAGGCGATTCTATTGCGCTTAAAGATATCTTCCGGTGGCACGAACTGGCCGATGAGGAGTTGGGTACCTCGCATGGTTATCTTGAGCCCACGGGGCATACCCCCAGGTTCATTTACCGGCTGCAAGATCGCGGGTTGAAGCTTGACCGCACGCTTTTCTCGACTTGAGCAACTGTTATTTCGGTGCAAATGCTTGCTCCTGTGCCCTTGAAGACCCAACCCAACCCCTCCCCAAATCTTGGGGAGGGGCCCGCTCTTTTTAGAACCAGATTGCACGCCTGTGAAGCTGTATCTAATATTCGGAACTAATATTCGGGACGACCCATGTTTACCTTTTAGAAATTTGTAGGGCTCTAGGAGGCCCGGGCTTCGGCCTCCAAGGATGATTCTTCGTCTACTTTCACCTTCAGGGTGTGAGCCAGCAGGGATGCCGCATCCCTCAGCAACTTTATGTCGCTTGTATTGTATTCCTCTCCATCTTTTCGGGCCGCTAATCGCAGCACTCCGTATTGATTACCGTCACACCCAATTTGGGCGCTCAATGCCTCGTGCCTCTCATCCCACTTCCCTGCGTCCGATATCATCACAAGGCTATGGCCGCGTACCATATAGACGGCACCGCCTTCGGCTCGGAATGCTTCCACTAAATCGGTCAGCACTCTTCGAGCGATCTGCTCAGGGTGGTTCATCTCAACGTAAAGGCGCATATCTCGCAGGAGTACCCGCAATTCTTCGGCGGGGTTCGGAGGGCCCTTGAATCGTTTGTCGACGAGGCGTTGAAGGGCATCCTTTACGGGGGTGAACGTAGCTACCAGCAGCAGCGTGGTCATTACGACTGACACATCGCCTTTGACGTTCAATATCGTTTCGAAGAAGGTCTGGAATACTTTCACAGAAGCTGCATAAACACCTGCCAGTATGCCTGTTAGTGGGACGTAAACGAGGGTCCTGTTGATTATGATGTCGATATCCCACAGGCGGTAGCGCAGGATCGAGATCCCTATTGTGATCGGCAAGAGCATCACCGATACGTAGATTATTCCGGACGAAAGCAATTGGAACTGAATCGAATCAGAGTTGCTCGGGTCGTTGAGCGTCTGGTCCAGCACGCGAGGTATGAACATGGCAAGCGCGCCAATCACTGCTATTATGGACCCATATACAAACCACTTGGTTTGTTGCTTCCGCACCCGGTCCGAGATTCGATAGTAGCGATAAATCTGCACGAACACGGCAGGGATCCACGTTGCCAGTATTAGCGCTATATGGTAGAGGGGGGGCCACCTCCAGGGGCTGAACGGCTGGTCGGGGAACATGTTCCACGGTATCTCTACCACCAGGATCGTTGCCAGCACCAGAGGGCGCAGCTTCGCATTTACGAATTTGCCATCAGGGAAGAGATAGAAGAAGAGAACCATCAGCGCCCACGCCAGGAAGCGCAACAGGCGCACAGGCAGCGCCCACCCCGGCGCTACATCTACCAGCACATCCATCGTGATGGTGATGGGGGCGGCAGCGGTCCCGAAGGAGGCGAGGGTATAGGCGCTAAATACGCCCACCCAGTCGTCTGAGTTTCTGGCGTAGATCAGGGTCGCTACACCGAGGAAGACGAGGGCAAAGACGATCTCAAGACCCAGGTTGTAGGTCGCGTAACCACCGATGCTGATGCCCGCTTTCTCCAACCCCGCCTGCACCGCGGGCGTGGGGTTAGTAAGCTGGATATAGCGTACCTGCAACCCGGCGAGGAAGATCGTTATCAGCACGGTCACATAAATCGGCCAGCTCACGCGTGTCAGAATAAATAACCGCTCAAGCAAAGCTGTGCGGTCTATTTTCCTGAGGCCAACTTTAGCAGCGGGCGGGATAAACATGCCGCAATTATATATACTTCATTCTACGCTTACGAGAGGCTAAAGTATTAAGACTTATCCGACTAAAGGAGTGGATGTAATCCGCAATCTTCTCTTACTTTGAGAGGTCACCCTGTCATCGGCAAGGAACTTGCTTGCAACAATTGAGCCGGGAGGAACGTTTAACTAACAGGAGGAACCTGCCTCATGCGAAAAACCACCATTACTTCTATAGCAGCCCTTGCCTGTATGCTTACCCTGGCAGCCTGTAGCTCTCAGGCCGATAGCACGGCAGCGCCATTACCGGCCACTCCAACCACAGGAGCAGCACCCACCATGACATCATCCGCGTCATCGTACCCCAGGACCGGGCACGCCCCCGATTATTCGTGGATCGCGGGGCGGGTTACCTTTACCAAGATACAGGGTGGATGTACATACATCTACACCGACCCGGCTGACATCCAGGCGTATGAAGCATCACTCACTCCGCAACCTCGCGGAGTCCCTACGGTCAGCGGTCCTATCGTCAGTACCGCCGTTGGTGACACCTCGCCTCCCCTGCGCGACATCACGCCACAGACGGGCCCCCAGCCCGCCGAGCCGCCCTCAAGCCGTTTTGTGCCAGGAGGCCCTGCCTGGGACCCTTCAACGGTCAAAGATGGTGATTATGTTGTTCTGGTAGGCAGGCTGGCAGGTCCGGGGGATACAACGGAAATCTGCCCCGGTGGCACGGCCTATGTGGCCGAGACGGTGATACGCAATCCGTAGAACCGACGAGTGGCGAGTGAACGCGTAGTAGTTGCGTGTCAGGGAGTAGCTTGCACCCGCCTCTTGAACGTAAATGCTACCTGAGCGGTCGCACCCTGGCCGGATGCTACCGGCAGGACGGTTACCAACTCCCACCCCTCGCGTCCCATGTTTTGTAGCCTATCCCAATCGGTAAGGCCGTCCGGCCCTCTTACCTCCCACATCTTTGTAATACTCGGCTTAATTGCTACCGGCCCCGCCAGATCCACGACTAGAATGTTGTAGTTCCACTGATCCATCCCTATAATCTCCTTTCTAGTAGGTCGAATCAAACCGCCTCATGCCTATTATTCGCCGATTAGTTTCTCGAGGACTTTAGCACGCCAGATAAAGCGCAGCCCGAAGGCCCATATCACCACTACACCCGCTATTATGCCAATATCCGCAAGCCCTAGCGCCTGAAGCTCGAAGAGATCCCGCAGTTGGGGCACGGCCAGCACTAACACGAAGATCCCCAGCATGAGCGCCGCCAGAATCGTTGGCCTGCGGTCTCCGCTGTACTCGTCGCCGCCTACCCACGCCTGAGTTGGCGGCTCCACGAACGGGATCAGTATAAGCCCACACAGCATCAACACCGTGGTCAGGACAGTTTGAGACAGTGCTATGTTGTTTGTGACTGTGATGTAGCCGAGGTAAACCTCGAGCCCGACGAATGCGGTTGCGAGGGAGGCAGGCACCACGAAATGGGAGATCGCCCTGATCAGTCTCGCCGGTGGCTCTCCCTCGCGTGCCCACGCTACCAGCGCCACAGTCGGTACCCCCACCGTCAGGAGCGCCAGCAGAGAGTTGTGCTTGGGAGTGATCGGGAAGTGCAGGCCCATCATAGAAGCGCCCACTATTAGGAATATCAGGTAGAGGGTGCGCGACAGGAGCAATCTCACCACGTCGTACATGCCGTTGATGATGCGCTGCCCCTCTTTGAAGGCGCTTGGCAGCACCCCGAACGAGTCGTTCAGCAAGATCAGGTCGGCCACTCCTCGCGTCGCCTGGCTGCCGCTCTCCATCGCGATGCCGACGTGCGCCTGTTTCAGCGACAGCACATCGTTCACGCCGTCTCCTATCATCGCCACGTATTTGCCGCTCGATTTGAGGGTCTGCACCAGCCTCTGCTTTTGCTGAGGAGTGATCCGCCCGAAGACGGTGGTCTCGTCGGCCACACGCGCAATCTCAACATCGTCCATCATGTCGAGGTCCAGGCCGGATACCACCTTGATATCGCCGGAGAAGCCCGCCTGCTGGGCCAGCGCGGCCACCGTATCGGGGCTATCGCCCGAGATAACTTTGACCTTGATCCCCGCCTGCGAGAAGCCTTCGAGGGTCTTTTGGGCCTCCGGCCTCAACTCGTCACTGAAGCAGATCAGGCCTGCCGGGGTCATTCCCTGGGGCAAGATAGGCTCTTTGCTGTCGCCGTGCATTGGCATCACATCCGGTTGATACGCCAGCATGAGCACCCGCAGACCCTGCGCTTTCCACTCCTCGGCTCTCTCGGCCCCGACGTTGGACCCAGGCTGTAGCCCAGGCATCAGCATTTCTGGCGCGCCGAGCACGTAGCAACCTTGCAGGTCGGGTTCGTTGTATGACAAGGCGCTCCACTTCCAGGCCGACGAGAAGGGGACCTCCTCGACTACTGTGCGCTTCTTGCCTTGCAGGGCCGCCCCGATGGCCTCGGATGTCTTGTTCCCAGCTGTGGTGTTCAGCGCGTAGTCGCCCAGCACTCTTTCAAGCTTCGCCTTGTCCATCCCCAGCGGTTCCATCGTGTTGTACTTGATGGCGTTGGTGGTGAGGGTGCCCGTCTTGTCCAGGCAGAGCACGTTGACGTTGCTCAGCGATTCTACGGCGTTCGCCTGCTGGATCAACGCCCCTTTGCCCGACATCCTCACCGCGCCGACCGCGTATGCTACCGTGATCATGAAGAAGAGGCCCTGCGGCACCAGCCCCACTATCACCGCCGACGCCTGGACGCTGTCCACTACCGATTGCTGTTGTCGCAGGAACGCCGAGATCAGCATCAGCCCAAGCAGGGTGACAAGCACGATCAGCAGCCGGATGATGAAGTCAACGTCTTTTTGTAAAGGGGTCTTTACGAGGCGGTAGGCGCGTGCGCCTGAGGTCAACTGGTTGGCGACGCTGGCATCCCCCACTTTGCGCGCCGCATAGCGGGTAGTGCCTGTCACGCAAAAGCTGCCCGAATAGACGGTGTCGCCCGCCCTCTTATGTATCAGGTCCGATTCGCCTGTAAGAAGCGATTCGTCGGCGTCTATTTCGCCGTCGCCCACTACCTCGCCGTCCACCACGATCTGGTCGCCGGGCCTTACAATGAGTACATCATCCAGGACGATTTCAGATGGGTCCAGGGTCTTTTCCGTGCCATTTCTCAATACAGTGGCTTTGGGGCGCATGAGGAGGGCGATCTTATCGAGCTTCTGCTTGGCCCGTGCTTCCTGCACTACTCCCACTGCCACGTTGACGAGTACCACGCCTGCGGTCACTACCGCATCGTCGGCTCTCCCCATGATGACAAGCACGATCCCTATGCTGAACAGGATCGTGTTGATGAACGTAAAGACGTTCTGGCGCACGATATCGAAGTACGACTTGCCCGTACCACCCGGCAGCTTGTTTACCTCGCCGCGCGTGATGCGCTGCACAACCTCTTCCTGGCTCAGACCCTGGGGCGATGCCGGTTTGGGTGGGGTGGACTGGGAAGTGTCTATTACGCTTGCTGCTATAGACACAGCGCTCGCTCCTGAACTAGGGTGCCGCTATAGGGCACCAATGATACTATAGCGAAAGTTTTCCCTCCCAATTACCTGGGAGAGTTTTTACATTTTATCACTTTCGAGCGCAATTGCTACCCCTTGCTGCAAGGGAAACCCGTCACTAATATGTAGGACACGGGGTTGGGCCTGAATTAAGCTGGGCTGAAGATCCCAGGCGAACTCCTCTCTATTCTTCAGTGAAGGGTAGGGCCTGGTGAAGGACCCTTGGGTGGATGTATGCAAGCACCCCTCACCCCGACCCCTCTCCCCACGAAATGGGGAGAGGGGAGTCTAAGAAGAAGATGAGAGTTGAGGGACACCCCCAAACCCCCGGCAGGCTGCTCCGCCTGCACCCCTTATTGATGGAGTGTAAAGGAAGGGTTGGGACACCCCCAAAACCCGCTGTCAGGGGAGGACCCCTGCACCCCCTTTTAGCTGAGTATGCGGGCGAAGAGTTGAGGGAACACCGCACCCCCTTTTAGGGGGTGGGCCTTTCGAGAAACAGCCAAAAATGGCGGCGGAGCCGCCATTTTTGGCTGTTTCTCGAATCAAGTTGTACGCCTGCGGACTTAGATTCGGGAGGCTGTATGTTTGTATGGCTTTCAGGTATTATCTGCCGTGGCAGACTTTGTACTTCTTGCCGCTGCCGCACCAGCATGGGTCGTTGCGGCCGATCTTTTGCCTGCCTGCGCCTACGCCAGCGGTGACTGCCGGGCCTGGTCTCTGGGCCTGGCCTGGACGTGGGGCAGACCTGCCGTTCCCCGCGCCGTTGCCTGGGCGTTGGGCCTGGTGCTGGCCTGGACGGGCTGCGCCTACCCCTGCCTTGACTTTGCCCGCACCCTGACCGGCCTGTGCTTCCTGGCGGGCCTTCTGCTCCATAGCTGATTGCGCAGCCGCACGCTTGATCTGGGCGCGTGCCTCCTCGGCCCTGCCGCCCATCATGAGCACGTTGAGGACAGACAACTGCCTGATCTCCGCTTTCAGGTCGTCAAACAGCTCGTAAGCCTTCACTTTGTACTGCACGAGCGGGTCCTTCTGGCCGTATGCCTGCAAGCCTATGGAGTGGCGCAACTGCTCCATCGTGGTCAGGTGGCGGGTCCAGAGGTAGTCGATCACCCGTAACAGCAAGTCCGACTCCTGCCAGCGCACGAACGCATTGGTTACGATGTTACGCACTTCGGGGTCGAGCTGTATGAGCGGGATATTCTCGATCTCCTCCAGCTTCTCCAGCCCAAGCTGCGCCTCGATCTGCCTGTAGACCGACCTTGGCAGCCTGTTGTCCACCAGGGCGATCAAGGGCATTGTCTCATTGGTCTCAATGAACACCCCGGCCAGCGTGGCCTCGATCTCCTGGTACAGAGCGTCAAGCTGGACCTGGATCTCCTCCACTACCGGCGATGCCCCATCGGCCGGCATCATCGAAGAAGAGTGCCCGCCGGTCTCGGCATCGGCGTACCTGGCCGCCGAAACGGGTGACAGGGCAAATCGCCCATCGATGTATTCCAGCAGCGAGCGCGTCCTTGCCTCGGCTGCTTCACCTCCTGCTGCTACAACTTTGGACGCCTCCGAATGTACGTAGTCGAGCAGTCTCTGAAGAGCCTCTTTGTTCTGCCGCTCGAAGCCCTCACGCGCAAGCTCGCCCAGGTATTCGAGAGCATCCTCGTACTCCATCTCTTCGTCGCTCATGTGCCTGACCACATCGGCGGGCAATCCTAGTGAGCGTTGTAGTTTGCTGTAGTCGACGGTGCCTTGCCCGGCCTGCTCGTAATAGACGTCGCCTATGTGGTAGAAGTCGCGTAGGCGGTCGTCCAGGCCCTTGATGTTGGCCTCCATAGCGCCCTCGTATGCCTCGTGCGCTATCTCCTCCAATTCCTCACGGAAGCCTTCGGCATCGCCTTCCTGCGCGATTGGGGCCACGCGCGAAGTGAGGATGGAGCGAAGCAGTCGCCTGATCACATCGTCGGGAAAGGTCTCTTTGAGGGCGCCGAACATCTCGGTGTAGCCCGACACCTCCTTGCCCTTCTTCTTCCTGCCTGTGGATTCGTCAACCTGCACGGGGGCGGCCACTTCCTCGACTTTCTCCCCGATCATCTCCTGCACGATAGACCTGGGGTCGCCGTCGCGCAGGATGAAGCGGCGCTCGTTGTAGATCACGTCGCGCTGGGTGTTGATCACATCGTCATATTCGACCAGATGCTTTCTGATGTCGAAGTTGTAGCCCTCCATCTTCACCTGCGCCTGCTCGACGCTCTTGCTGATCATGGAGTGCTCGATGGGCATATCCTCTTCCCACAAGCTCTTGAAGAGGTTGGAGTTGATGATGTTCTGGTTCACGCCCGAACGGCGCATGATCTCGTCCTCGATGCTCACGAAGAAGCGGGACGAGCCGTTGTCGCCCTGCCTGCCTGCGCGGCCTCGAAGCTGGTTGTCGATACGTCTGCTCTCGTGCCGCTCGGTGCCGATGATATGCAGGCCGCCTACCTCGTTCACTCCAAAGCCGAGGACTATGTCGGTGCCACGGCCTGCCATGTTGGTGGCGATGGTGATCGCGCCCCGCTGGCCCGCTTGCGCCACGATGCTCGCCTCGCGTTCGTGCTGCTTGGCGTTCAGCACCGAGTGAGTCAGGTCGCGCTCCTCCAGCATCTTGCTCAGCTCTTCCGATTTCTCGATGGAGACCGTACCGACCAGCACCGGCCTCCCGTCGTTGTGCATCTCCTCGATCTCGTCCACTACCGCCCGGAACTTGGCTTTCTCAGTGCGATAGATGCGGTCGGGGTGATCCTGGCGGATCATGGGCTTGTGCGTGGGGATCGTCATGACCTCCAGCTTGTAGATCTTCATGAACTCCTCGGCCTCGGTGACCGCGGTTCCGGTCATGCCCGCCAGCTTCGGGTAGAGCCTGAAGTAGTTCTGGATTGTGATGGTGGCGAATGTCTGGCTCTCGGACTGAACCTTGATACCCTCTTTGGCCTCGATCGCTTCGTGCAAGCCCTCGGAATATCGACGACCTTGCATGAGGCGGCCCGTAAACTCGTCCACGATCACTACCTCTACGGGGGCTTTGGGGTTGAGCCGCTCACCCGCGCTGATCACTTTGCCTTCCTGCCACAGCACATAGTCTTTGTCGCGCTTGAAGAGGGCGTGTGCCTTGAGAGCGTTGTCCACGCCGTACACAAGCTGGAAGTTGTCTGGGTGGTAGAGGTTGTCTACCCTGAAATACGCCTCGGCCCGGTCGATGCCTTCTTCGGTGAGCACCGCGCTGCGGCTCTTCTCGTCCATCTCGTAGTCGACACCCTCGCGCAAAGTGCGGGCGAAGCCAGCAGCCCTGATGTGTACCTCGGCGGAGCCTTCGGATGCGCCTGAAATGATCAGCGGGGTGCGCGCTTCGTCGATCAGGATGTTGTCAACCTCGTCCACGATGCAGTAGTTGTGCGCTCGCTGCACTAGGTCGTCGGGATTATTGGAAATGTTATCGCGCAGGTAGTCGAAGCCTAACTCGGCGTTGGTGCCGTAGGTGATGTCGGACATATATTCGGCGCGGCGCTCCCAGGGGGCCATGCCGGACAGGATCACGCCAACAGAGAGGCCGAGCATCTTGAATGCAGGCCCCATCCAATCGGCGTCGCGCTTGACCAGGTACTCGTTCACCGTGCACAGGTGCGCGCCCCTGGAGGTCAGGCCGTTCAGGTAGAGGGGCGATACCTCCACCAGCGTCTTGCCCTCTCCGGTCTTCATCTCGGCGATCTTCCCTTCGTGGAGGATCACGCCGCCCATCAACTGCACCTCGTAGGGCCGCATGCCGGTGGTGCGCCGGGATGCCTCCCATATAGCCGCGAACGACTCCGGCATCATCTCGTTGAGCACGCGCTGCTCGTCCTTGCGCTGTTCGGTCTTGTGCTCTTCCTGTATGCCCTTCAGGCGGTCGTACGCCCCCCTGTCTTGGAGGCGCAGGTCGTTCATTATCTCGTTGAAGGTGGAGGCTTCCAGGGCATCTCTGCGCCGCATGAAGTCGCCCACTTCGTCGGGCTTGATCATCACCGGCGCGCGCTTGTCCTCGAATTGCGCCATGATCTTGTCTATGAGGGCGTCCTGCTCGTCGTCCAACTCGGCGAAGCGCTGCACGAACGGCTCGAGCGCGCCCTGGCCCACCACGTCCGCTACTTTGCCCCAGGTGTTTGCCCAGAAGGCAGTGCGGGCTTCCAGTATGCGCGCCCTGAACATGGAGGACCACGCCTGCAATCGCTCTTCTCGCGATGCAAACCGCTCGGCCAGCGCCATCACCTTGGAAGTCTTGTTCCCGGCAACTGCTCCAGCGATTGCAAGCAACTCGGCGGTGGCCTGTTCCTCCCAGTAGAGGATATCGGCAAGCTCGTCTTTTTCTGGCGTGCCAACCTGCCGTGGGTCGTTGCCCCGGCGGTTGCGGCCAGCCTGCTGTGGTACGGCCTGGTCCTCCTCGATGCCTGCTGCCACCTTCACCTCTGACGGCAGCCTGAATCCCTGCCGCCCCAGGTGCTTTACCAGGTCGTGCTTGTATAGAGCACGCACCAGGTCGTTGGTGGCCTTCTCCAGGTCGGCCTGCGGCTCTTCACCGATCATATCGATCAGCATGGAGAGGCCGATGGCGCGCCTGAGCACGACTGTCGTGTCGTTGGTCTTGCCGAAGTAGTCGGCCACCTCGCGCCCCAGGAACTGCGCGACCGCATCCACCTGCTTGATCATTTCGTCGGCGGTGGCCTTCTTGGGGTAGAAGCTGGCCTTTGGGACGTCGTGCAGGATCGCTTCGCGCAAGCCTGTCTTTTGCTCTACCATCGCTGCTAGCTGCTCGCCAAGCTCTGCCACCAAAGTGTCGATCTCTTGTTCAAGCTCGCGCCTCTCTGCCGGGGGCCTTTGCAAACGCTCGGCGTTCATGGTGGCAAGCTGCTTGGAGTCGGCCAGCAACACCGACAGGTCGCGGCTCGTCTGCTCGCCCTTCTCGACGACCGCCCGCAAGGCTTCGGCCTGCCCCGCGAGTTTCCGCGCTTCCGCAGCCACCGACGTGATCTCGCCGCGAAGTGTCGACTGCCACTCAGCGCCGCTTTTCGCCATTACTTCGAGGGCTTCGTCGCGGATCGCCGCCACGTAGTCTCGCTCGGTCTCCAGCAACTCCTCCGTCTCCGAGTTGGCTTCAGCGACGATCCTGCGCAAGCGGTCAAGCTCTTTGTCGGTGGTGTCGAACATCTTCTGTAACCATTTCATTTGTTTGTCCCTTTATGAGTCGGATTGCAACTCGTGGTTCGTGATCTTGTTCATTCCTGACCAGGCCCGTCAGGCTGGGCTGTGGATTATTGAAGTAAGTTGAGCCTGAGAGAAGGAAGAGATGAATATGAGACAAACCCACTGCCATAAATCAGCATGGAGAATCAGGCTCTGACTAAAGGTCGGGCGGACCTTCAGGCTAAGCTACGTGCGGGATGTCGGGGGCTTTGAGGTAGTCGTATTTATAGGTGCTGTGGGCGACCTGGTGGCCGTCGAGGTAGGTCTCGCCAAATACGGCCCCACTGTTCGCCACATCGAGCGGGCGATAGAGGCCAACTGCTGTGCCTGGGGTATGCCCGCCAGACGTAGAGGGCCGCTCACCTTTTCTCGCCTGGCTTGCTTTGGGATTCGCGAGGGCGTAGCGGCTCTGGAGGCCATCTCTGGGGTCAATTGCTATCCTGAGAGTCTTGGCGACAACTGAGTCGGCAAGGCTACCGGTGGCTGCTGTGAGGAGGGTAATCGCTTCGTGCGAAGTTATCTCCACCAGGAATAGAGTGGTGGCTGACGTTGTGGATGAGACGAGGAAGCTTGCGGGCTGCACGCTGCTGCCAGCGACGTTGCCCGAAATCAGCAGCCCCACTACCATGAGGGTAGTCGCTATATTCGCTGTATGTATGCGTGCCTTACTCAACATCTACATCCTAAGCCAGATAACCCGTCCAGTCAATAGTCTCTTATAGGAAGAGGGAAATAGTGGAGAAAGATTGGGGACACCCCAAGCCCCGGCAGGGGTGCACCCCTGCACTCCCTTTACCATTAAATCTTAGCCTTTGATCTCAAACCAGTTCGCCATGCCGAGGGCCTTCACTGCGCCTTCCATGGCTCGTGTGAAGTGGGCCTGGTCCACGGTCATCGCCGCGCTCTCGCCGTCCTTCGACCTCTGGACCTGCATGTTAGCAATCGGCGACTCTTCCAACTCGCTGTACAGCTTCTCGGCCAGGGGCTGAGCGTCGCGCAGGTTCGCTATCTCTTTGTTCGCCAGCATACCCGCGTACCGCTCATACGCTTCGGTGTTCAATAGCCGCAGGTTGGCTAGCTGCACCGCCAGGTAGGTGCGCCTCTGGTCCTCTTTCTCAGGAGCCATTATCTGGGCGGTCAGGGTGGCGAGCATTTCCATTACGCCTGTGCGGAACTGCGCGGGGTCGTTTCCTGCCGACTCCAGTAAGCCTACCAGCTTGTTCAGGTTGCGCTCCGACAGATAGCGGTTGAACATACTCTCGGACCCCGTGAGCATCTGCGCTATGTCGAGGCCCCACCTGCGCTGCGCGTCGTAAAGCACTTCGCTCAGGCTCTTGAGTCTCTGGATCATCCAGGCGTGGTCGCCCAGCGTCAATAAATACGAAAGCAAGGGCGCGATCGTTTCCTTGTCTCGCGAGCCCGATTTTACCGACAACTGAGGCAGCTTTTGCCCCAGGTGCGCCTCGAAGTGGAGCAGTTTGTGCAGGATCGTGCCGACCAGGGGCGCGGGGCCATCTTCTCCTGCGGAGCCCAATTCCGGGTTGTATTCTACCGTCACGCCTCGAGTGCCCGACTTTAGCTCTACCAGGGTGGTAGTGGAGGGTCGCAGGTAGACATTCTGGCCCCACGCGCCCGCCATTGTGAGCATCAGGCGGTTGAACTCGTCGTGTACTTGAGGAGGAAGGGCCTTGTTGCCGGCTCCTACTCTTGAGAGGAGGAAACGGAGTGTATCGACGCCGATCCTGCAATAGCGGCAAGGTTCGGTTTGATGCCGCGTGCTGTCGAGCGTGATCCACCCCGGACATTGGGGGGTGGGACACTTGACCACTTTGGGCGTCTGCAAATAAAGGGATTGCTCCACGTCAGTTGTGGGCATAGAGACACTTTTCTCCATCGGAAGATTAAGGATGCTACATACTAATTGTACCGTAAACCACCCCTCTCTGCCAGTTGCGGCGGCACCCAGGCGGATAGCTGGCCGGCTGTGCGGGCGTACCCTGTTGGTGGTGATTATTCTTGCCCTCATATATTATAAGGCAAAGATAGGGCAAAACGGGACAGGTTTTGGGGTGTACTTTCGGGTGGTTTTTATTAGTGCGGGGTGCGGGGTGCGGGGTTCGGTTGTGGTGTTGAGAGTGAGTGAATGTTCCTACGCCCCTACGGGGCTATGGCATTATCTTGGGCTTGCCACAGGGCGTAAGCCCTGGGCTACTCTCTTGCGTCCCTACGGGACTTGGCTTGGTTGGGTGATAGTGCGGCAGGTGGGATGAAAAGTCAGATAGAGCCTTAGGAAACGACGCCTATCTAAGCTCTTGCCATTCTGAATGAAGTGCAGAACCTGGGATCCTGACCTGGATCAATGCCTGGCATTTTAGATCCTTCGATTCGTTCAGAATAACACATCCAATCTTAGTGATACATCCAATCTTGGTGTGCCGATCATTCAGAATGACATATCCAAACCTGGTGTGCCTGATACCGACTTTGGATCAACCCGTGATAGTGCGCGTGTAAACGTTCGGATTGGAGGTAAGAAGAAGAGTAGGGGCACCCTTTATGGGTGCTCTGATGGGGAGAGTTCGAGGCATGCAAACAGGGCACCCACCAGGGGTGCCCCTACTCCGGTGTCTTCTCTATCCTAATTCTGAGAGTTCACGTGCGCGTCAAAGTTAGACGAAAACCCTCAAACGATGATACAATGGCACTGATACACAATTTTTATATCGTCGGATAAGAACCTATGGATCACGGTCTCGCGACTGAAGGTGTCGCCACTGTTGTGTTCCTCTTGAGCACTACTATGGTGGTGGCCGTTGCCTCCAAATATTTACGAATCCCATATACTATAGCTCTCACGATTGCGGGCCTTCTGATCGCGCTCGCCAATATCAACCTGACCATCGACCTCACCCCCGACCTGATACTTTTCATATTCCTGCCCGCACTCCTTTTCGAGTCGTCTTACAACCTCCCGTTCTCCGAGGTTCGCGACAACCTGCGTCCTATTACCCTCCTCGCTATCCCAGGCGTTATTCTCACCGCCGCTGCTGTTGCAGTTGGCCTGCATTATATCGCGGGGCTGGGCTGGGATACCTCATTTCTGTTCGGCGCGATTATGTCGGCCACCGATCCGGTGTCTGTGCTCGCTATTTTCCGCCGCATAGGTGCGCCTCGCCGCCTTTCGGTCATTCTTGAAGGCGAAAGCCTCTTCAATGACGGAACCTCCATTGTAGTGTTCCGTATCGTGCTGAGCATTGTGATAGCCCACACTCTGGGGAACCTGGCGTTGAGCATCGAGCAATTTTTCGTGGTGGTCCTTGGCGCGCTGGCGCTGGGCGCTATCGTGGCCTATGTGGTATCGGCTATTCTTTCGCGAGTGAATGACTACCTGGTCGAAAGCACAGTCACTCTGATTGTGGCATACGGGACTTATCTCCTTGCCGAAGAAGTGGGCGTATCGGGTGTAATCGCCGTGGTGGTGGCGGCCCTGGTGCTGGGCAACTACGGTCGCAAAGCGATGTCACCGACCACCCGCGAGGCCGTGTCTTCCACCTGGGAGCTGTTCGGCTTCCTCGCCAACTCGCTGATTTTCCTGTTGCTTGGACTTGAGCTAGATGCAGCCAAACTCTGGCAGTACATCATCCCCACGCTCATAGCGATAGCGATCGTGCTCTTTGTGCGCTTCGTGGTTGTGGCCCTATCAAGCGGGATCTTGCGCTATATCCACAGGCCACTCCCCTACAGGTGGCAGGCCATACTGGTGTGGGGCGGGCTTCGCGGCTCTCTCGCGCTTGCCCTTGCCCTCAGCGTGCCGGTTTTCATTGACGGTCCTACGCTTTTCCCCAACCGGGATCTCATCCTTGCAATGACCTTTGGTGTTATTATCTTCTCCCTGGTTGTTCAGGGTTTGACAATAGAGCCGCTCCTGAGAAGGCTTAACCTCATAGGGAGGCAGGCTACCCAGGACGAGTATGAGATACTGGCCGCGCGCAAAGGGATGTTGCTTGCTGCTATAAACGAGATCGAGCGCATGGGGCGGGCCGGTGGGATCTCCCAGGATGCCATGCAAAGGCTCAAAGACGAGTACAACGACCGCCTGTCCGAGCTTGACACGGCCCTGGAAGACCTCCACCTGGCCGATGAGGACCTCAGCGAGTCGCAAATTCGCTCTATCAGGCGCAGGCTATTGCAGCTACAGAAAAGCATCGTGCGCCAGCGCAACCTTGAGGGCGCGATCTCTGAAGAGCCGATGCGCCGCATAATGGCGGAGCTGGACCACCAACTCCACTCGCTCAACGAAGTCGAGACCTGATCGGTAAGACCGGGAAATCAAATCAAGGGTTGCGGCGTAATCCCCTGCGTTTCTACGCCCTCACAGTTGCTTATCGCCCTGTCTGTTGACTATAATAAGATGTCACGCCTTCAGGCGGAGCGCCAGGCGTGGCCTTTTTGTCTACGTATCAAAACGAAACTTGACGCCGGCACCGCGGCCTGCCCTTTATCCCATAGGAAAATCCCATCCTCGAACGCGTACTTAGGAGATACCTGTAATGGAAAGAGGCTCAGGGTCTAGAACCCTCCAATTAATCTTGCTCATCCTGGTGGTTGCCCTCGTCGGTTATGGCGCGGGTTTCGCCACACCCTACATCACCGGTCAAGCCTCGCTTCCCACTCTGGGCCTGGGTGGCGATAACACCCAGAGCAACGGCGGCGCTCTGCCGGAACCGACCCTGCCCGCCGCCGATGCCGACATCAGCAAGCAGTTCGACTCATTCTGGCAGACCTTCCAGGCTATCAACGACGACTATTATTATCAGCCCATCGACCGCCAGAAGCTCATCTACGGAGCAGCCCAGGGCATGGTCTCTTCGCTGGGTGATGACTTCTCCAGCTTCCTCACCCCCGACGTAAACGCCGTCGTCAAAAGCTCCTTTGAAGGCAACTTCGAAGGCGTTGGCATGTATATCGAGCGGCGCAACAACCTTCCAACCGTGGTAGCTCCCATCCCCAACACACCTGCCGAACGGGCCGGGGTGCGCGCGAAGGATGTTATCCTCGCGGTTGACGGTCGCGATGTCACCCAAATGACGCCCGATCAGGTCGCCACGCTTGTGCGCGGTCCAGCAGGCACGACAGTTCGCATCAAGTTCCTCCACGAAGGCGAAGACCAACCGTTTGAGGTGGAGCTTACCCGCGCGCGGATAGAAGTACCCTCGGTCACTTACAAGAAGGAGGGCGATTACGGCTGGCTCCAGGTGTCGGTCTTCAATGACAAGACCACTCCTGAACTTGATGACGCTCTCAACCAGGCCAAGGCCGACGGTGACAAGGGGATCATACTCGACCTGCGCAACAATGGTGGGGGCCTCGTGACCTCTGCCCTCGAAATGCTGGGACGCTTCCTGCCAGATGATACTATCGCGTTCTACGAGTCGCACAAGGTCGACGGCTCAGATGATCGCCCGCAGCGCGTTATCTCCAACGGCCCCAAGTTTACGGGTATACCGCTGGTGGTGCTCGTCAATGGCGGCAGCGCTTCGGCTTCCGAGCTTACATCCGGCGCGCTACAGGACTATAAGCGCGCGGTGCTCATTGGTGAGCAGACCTTCGGTAAAGGCTCAGAGCAGCACGTGTATGACTGGGACGACGGCTCGGAAGCTCGTATTACGTTCGCGCACTGGCTTACGCCAGACAAGCGTGACATCAACCCCAAGCGCACACCGACCCCCGGCCCGAACGATACTCCAGCGCCGGAGCCTACATTCACCCCTACTCCTATCTCTACTGTTCCACCTGCCGGAGCCACCGCCACCGCCGAAGCCGCGCCACTGGTCCCCAGCCAGCCGGATCGTGGTCTTACCCCTGATATAATCGTGGTTCGCACCGTCCAGGACTACCAGGAGGACAAGGACCCGCAACTTGACCGGGCCATCAAGTACCTTACTAACGGCAAATAAGGGTGATGAGGGACATTCTAAAATAGAGAAATGGCGGCTAAGCCGCCATTTCTCTATTTTAGAATCAGACTAGATGCCTGCGAAGCTGAGATCTAAAATTCGGGATGTTTCATGTTTTAGGAACAGGTTGTGCATCATCCGGGGTTTCTACGAGTCTTCGGCCCTGGTTCCATCTTCCATTGACACCCCTAGCGAGAGGAACTCGTCGGTAGGTTCACGCGTTAGAAGCGCGGCCAGCCCTTCTAGCGCGGGCTTGCCCTCGAACAGCACCTGGTACAACTGCTCAGTGATCGGCATCTCTACGTTGTGCCTGGCCGCGAACTCGCGCGCGGCCCTGGTAGTTGTCACCCCCTCGGCGACCTGCCCGCGCATTATGATGTGCGCTTCGTCCATCGTTTTCCCCTGGGCCAGCAACTCTCCCAGAGTTCGGTTCCTTGAGAGGGGCGAGGAGCAGGTTGCTATCAAATCGCCCAGACCTGCCAACCCAGCGAATGTAAATAGAGAGGCCCCGGCAGCCATACCGAGTCGCCCGATCTCGACCAGGCCCCTGGTGGTCAACGCGGCCTTGGCCGAGTCGCCTGCGGTCATACCGTCGGCCATACCTGCCGCCACCGCGATGATATTCTTCAAGGCTCCGCCCAGTTCCACACCGATCACGTCGGGGTTGGTGTATACTCTGAAGCGCCCGCCCGTTAGCAGTTCCTGGGCTCTCTGAGCGGTTTCCAGGTTTGCCGCGCCGATCACGGTGGTCGCGGGCTTGCCCGCTACGATCTCCTTCGCCAGGTTCGGCCCCGACAGCGCTGCCAACCTATCCTCCCATTCAGCGCCTAATTCTTCGCCCAAAACCTCTGTCATCCGCTGCAATGTGCCAAGCTCCAGCCCCTTCGCCGCGCTTACCACAATTGCGCCTGGCCTGGCGCTACTAAGGTAAGGTTTGAGCGCACGCATGTTTGCCCTCATAGTCTGCGCGGGCACCACCATCAGCAGCATATCGCACCCGTTGAGGGCTTCTTCGGCATCGGCGGTGGGTGTGAGGGTCGGTGGGAAAGCGTAGCCGCGCATGAACCGCTCGTTCTCCCCGGCAGACCGCAGGAGCTCGGCCTCCTCCTCTGTTCGCGCCAACAGGCTTGTTTCCAGGCCCTGCCTCGCCGATAGAATAGCCAGGGTGGTACCCCAACTGCCCGTTCCTACTACGGCCACGCGCCCTCGCGAACTGCTCCGCTGCATATTGCCTCCGTGCAAAGTGTGTGATGCTGCTCAATCGTCCTGTTTACAATCCATGATTATAGCATAGGGCCGCCCGGCGCTTGCTCTCCATCTTGCAAAGCCATATACTCTCCCTATGCTTTCCAAAGCCCTTTTCGGGTATGGCCCCATTGTCTTTATTCCCTATGACCCTCAGGTGAATTGATACCATGACTTATCTCACGCATCTCCGGTGTGCAGATTGCGACCTGACGTATTCTCCCGATAACGAACGGCACCTTTGCTCTTGTGGCGGCATCTTGCTTGCTTCCTACGACCTTGAGCGTATGCGGAGCGAAGTGCCTCGCTCTCGAATAAAGTCGCGCCCCTGGTATGACGGGCTGTGGCGCTACTTCGAGCTTCTTCCGGTGCAGGACCCTGCGAATCGCGTGTCACTGGGTGAAGGTGCTACCCCTCTGCTGCCCATTGAATGGCTCTCGTCTGAGTTGGGCCTCGATCTCCTTCTCAAAGATGAAGGGTTGAACCCAACGGGTACATTCAAAGCGCGTGGGGCGGCGCTTGGTGTGTCGCGTGCAAAGGAACTGGGAGCGCGCACCATCGCGCTTCCCACAGCCGGGAACGCCGGGGCGGCGTGGTCGGCCTATGGAGCGCGTGCGGGTATTCCTGTCGTGGTAGCGATGCCTAAAGACGCGCCTTCTCTCACCCAGCAGGAGGTGGTTACATACGGTGCTCGTCTCCATCTCGTGGATGGTCTCATCAGCGACGCGGGAAAGTGGATCGCCGAGGGCGTGGCGCGCGAGGGGTGGTATGATGCCTCGACGTTCAAAGAGCCTTATCGCCTGGAAGGGAAGAAGACGCTGGGCCTGGAAATCGCCGAGCAGTCGGGATGGAGCGCGCCCGATGCTATTCTTTACCCGACGGGCGGTGGGGTTGGCTTGCTGGGTCTGTGGAAAGCGTTCAATGAACTGCGTGCCCTGGGGTGGCTCTCCGACGATAGACCGCTGCCCCGGCTGGTAGCTGTGCAATCGACGGGTTGCGCTCCGGTGGTGCAGGCATGGGAATCGGGCGCTGATCATACCGAGTTCTGGAAGGGGGCGCAAACGCTTGCTGCGGGTCTGCGGGTTCCCGGCCCGCTCTCCGGCTCTCTGATGCTGCGCGCCCTGCGGGAGACAGGTGGGATCGCCCTCTCGGTTACGGATGATGAGATCAGGTCCGCGATGGGTGAACTGGCTCGAATGGGCTTCTGGGTTTGCCCGGAAGGTGCGGCCCTGCTGCCAGCCGTGCGCCGCCTCCGCGCCGAAGGCTGGCTCAGTGAAGGCGAGCGCGTGGTGCTGCTGAATACGGGGACGGGGTTGATATATCCTGACGAGTGACGAGTGGCGAGTGACGAGTGACGAGTGGCGAGTGGCGAGTGATTGAATGCGCAGTACGCAGTACGCAATAGAAGGACTTCTTATGTCAGGCGCTTTACAGTACAGGGGCGGCATTCTCTATATTGAAGATACCCCCGTTAGCGATCTTGCCCGGCGCTTTGGCACTCCGCTCTATGCTTATAGTAGTTTGGTGTTGCGCGAGCAGTATGTGAGTTTGGTTCGTGCCCTGGATGGCCTGGCTTCTCGCGTTACGATCTGCTACGCGCTCAAGGCGAACGCGAATCTTGCTATCGGAGGCCTTCTTGCGGGGTTGAACGCGGGGGCCGATGTGGTTTCGGGTGGGGAGCTTTACCTGGCACGTCGTATGGGCTTCCTGCCGGAAAAGATCGTGTTCGCGGGTGTTGGCAAGACCCGACGGGAGATGCAAGAGGCCCTGGCGGGGGGCATACGATCATTCCACATTGAATCGTCGGGAGAGCTTGCGGTGCTCGAAAAAGTAGCGGCGGACCTGGGGAAGGTTGCCCCGGTCGCCGTGCGTATCAACCCTGACGTGGATGCCCATACTCATCCCTTTATTACTACGGGAACCCATGCTAATAAGTTTGGGGTGCCTCTGTCCGAGGCGCTTAGCCTGGTGCGCTACGCCTCCGGTTCGCTGCATCTTCGCCCGGTTGGCCTACATGTTCATATAGGGTCGCAACTTCCGACTGTGCAGCCAGTTGCCGATGCCGTGCGGCGCGTGTTGCAGTTGTGGGATGTGCTTGCAGCCGAGGGTATTCGCCTCCACGACCTTGATATCGGGGGTGGCCTGGGCATTCCTTATCACCCTGAGGACAACCCCGAAAGCCCGGAGGAATTGGCTGCGTACCTCAACCCTCTTCTTAGAGGGCGCGATCTCAATTTGCTGGTTGAGCCTGGGCGTTTTATCGTTGGCCCGGCGGGGGCACTCCTCACCACCATCCTTTATATGAAGGCGTCTCCCGCGAACCCTCCACGCACCACCGGCTCCCTGGGCCGCCACCCTCCAATCGCTATAGTGGACGCGGGCATGAACGATCTTTTGCGCCCTGCTCTTTACGGGGCGTGGCACCCAATCTTACCCATGCGTGAAGCCGACCTGGATTCGGGGCAACCTGTGGACGTAGCGGGCCCGGTTTGCGAATCGTCCGATTTCTCTGGGAGAGAAAGGCTGCTGGGAACGCCGCGCCCCGGCGACATCCTGGCAATTGGGCAGGCAGGAGCATACGGATTCGCTATGTCTTCCCAGTACAACGGTAGGCCGCGCCCCGCCGAGGTGCTTGTGGAAGGTGCCCAGGCGACGGTGATTCGCCAGCGCGAAAGCTATGAGGATCTATAGAAGGGAAGTGTCAGGGGAGCCAGTATTCAAGCTGGATGTCGTCGGGATCGCGGAAGGCCACATAGTAGTTGCCCGTCGGCGCGAACTGCTCGACGCCCATTGTGGGGACACCCGCCGCGAGCAATTTGGCGGCCAGTTCTTCAAGAGCCTCCATACCTGGGGCGGTAAAAGAGAGATGGTCGAGGCCAATGCGGAACTCGCTGAAGCGGTCGCTGGGGATCGGGTGGCGGGAGGGATAGACGAAGAAATAGATGCCGCCTGTTGAAAAGAAGAAGCCCTTATTGGGGTCGTCTTGTACGGCGGTAACGTCGAAGCCAAGGAGGTCGCCGTAGAACTTCCTGGCGCGCTCGACACTGGAGACGGTCAGGATGATGTGGTTGAGACCAGGGGTGTTCATCGATTGTCCCTCCGGATCCTGTTACGTGTCCTTATCGCCCCCAGGAGGGCAATTGCCCGTTCTTTACCAGGGGAGTCAGTTTGTGGTCTCCGGTCAGGCTGATCTGGGCGATTTCCAGCCCCGTCGCCATCCATTCCGGGCCGAGGGGTTTGCTCTGCATGGTGCCGGTTTCTACTACGAGTTTATCGCCGGACGGTGACCAGGCAGGGTTGTTGGTGAGGTTAGGGAGGGCCGCCAGGTCCAGCCCGCCCCGCGTTCTGACCGCGACATTAGGCTCACCCGAGATAGATCTGCTCCTGTAGACTAATAGATCGCTGTCGGCTCCCACCGATGCGGGCGACCAGAGAGGTCCCGGCCCCTGCCCATACTCGCCCACGCCCGTGCCAACCAGCTGCTTTTCATCGCGGAACGGCGTGGCTTCGTCTTCCAGCACTCCGTAGATCAGGACAGCCCCGTTCAAGGACTCAGTGTATAACAGTGTTCTACTATCGGGGGACCAATCAGGTTCGCCGCCTCCGATCTCGCGAATGTCGCCATCGTGCCCTTCTGCTAGAGGCCAACGCCTCAAATAGAATGGGTTATTGGGGCCGCTCGCTACTACCCATTTGCCGTCAGGCGACCACTTGACGCTGCGCTCATAGCTGGCTCCTACATCGCCCGCGCCTTCCACGAAATCGGCAAGCAAGGTCGGGTCACCACCCTCGACGGGTATTACCCAGGCTTTCTCAGCGCCGACGGTGCTCAGGTCGTAGGTGATGAAGCCGAGCATTGTGCTGTCGTAGCTCCAGCCGATGTGCTGCCTCTCGGCCAGCGAGCCAGTGTATAAGTTCCTGGCCTCGCCACCGCTGATGGGCATCACATAGAGGTTATTCCCCCCGATCCAGGCTATGCTTTGGCCGTCGGGGGAGGGCTGGGGAGTGTCGGTGGCGGGCAGATCGCTCATCTGCCGCTCCCCGGAGCCATCTGGCTCTACCGTCCACAGGTGTCCGTCGCGCACGAAGTAAATGTGGCCGGGACCTACCGCGACGGGCGTAAAACCGCGTATGGGGGTGGCTCTAATGGGGGTCGTGTACACGGCTTCTTCGGGGTTTTGCGATCCCGGGGAAGGCGTGGGTAATTCAGGTGGGGGTGCGGGCACGTCACAGCCCGCCAGCAGCACTAATAAGGCAGCAAATACCAACCAGGTACGGCGCATACTCTACTATAGCAACTCTCTAGCCCAAGCAAAAGGGGATGTTTCATAAAATCAACGGCCGGGACGTCTGAAATCAGCTTATCATTCCATTCGGGTCGAACACTGCTTCTCCATTCACCATTGTCACAAGGGGCTTCATATGCTTGATATCTTTTGGGTCGATGGTGAAAATATCGCGGTCAAGCACCAGTAGATCGGCTACCGAGCCGGGGGTAAGCATCCCGGTCACGCCGGGAAGGTAGGGACAGGAACGGGCCGCGCCTTCCGCGTAGGCGCGCACAGCCTCCTCGACCGTCAATCGCTCCTCTGGATACCAGCCTTCGGATGGCTCGTCGTTTGCGTCCTGGCGGGTGACTGCCGCATGTATGCCCAGAAATGGATCGGGCAACTCAACGGGTGCATCGGAGCCGAAGGCCAGTAAGCCCCCGGCGTTGAGCACGCTTCGCCAGGCGTAGCTGTAGCGAGCGCGGCTGCCCCACAGCCTGTCGGCGGCGCGCATGTCGGAGGTGGCGTGCAGGGGCTGCATAGAGGCCACCACGCCGAGGGCGGCGAAGCGCGGGATGTCGTCGGGGTGGAGGAGTTGGGCGTGCTCGATGCGGTTCTTGCCTGCTACCGCGCTGTAGTCTATGCCCATAGAGTCGCGTGCCTTCTGGAAGGCGTCGAGCACGCGCCTGTTGGCGGCATCGCCGATTGCGTGGATAGCGGAGGGTATGCCGGAGGAGGCGGCGCGCAGCACGGCCTCTTCCAGTTCTTCCTGCGGGATTGTGCCTATGCCTTTGTTATTGGGTTGGCCCTCGAACGGTTCCAACATTTGCGCGGTCGAGGAGCCTAGTGAGCCGTCGCTGAATATTTTGACCGGGCCGGTTCGCAGCCTGTCGGAGCCGAAGCCGGTTCGCAGGCCGACGCGGATGGACTCTTCAAGCGTGTAGTATGCGAGCAGGATTATCACCCTCAGGGGTAATTGGTCTGCCGCGTCCAACACCTGGAAGGCTGAGAAAGGGTCCGGCCCCTCGCAGTCGTGGAAGCCAACCAGCCCCATGCCAGCGAGCACCCCGAACCCGCGCTTCATGGCGGTGATGGCATCTTCGGGTGGTTCGTCGACCGCACCATGCACCAACCGGACCGCGCTTTCGTAGAGCATGCCGTCAGGCTCGCCATCGGTACCCCTGCCGATGACGGCTCCGGGGGGATCGGGCGTTTCTCTTGTGACACCTGCTCTTTCTAATGCTGCGGTGTTTACCCAGCAGCTATGCATATCCTTCCTGTCGAGCAGTACGGGGTTGGCGGGGGCGACGCGGTCGAGGTCGTGCCTGGTGGGGTAGTCGGGGGGCGACCAGAGGTTGTTGTTCCACCTGCCACCCAGCACCCATTTGCCGGGGCCAAGCTCTTTCGCTTTGGCCTCTACTTTGGCGAGCGCCTCTTCCTGTGAGGTCACGCCGTCCAGGTCGATTTTTGTGAGGCTGCGCGAGTAGTCGAGGAAGTGTATGTGGGCGTCGATCAGCCCTGGGATGATGGCTCGGTCGCCCGCGTCGATGCGCTGTACTTCGCCGGGTAGCCGGCGCAAGACTTCGGTGTTTCCTACAGCCAGGATGCGCCCGTGGCGTATCGCCACGGCGGTGGCGTGGGGCACCTCTATGTCCATTGTATATACACGCGCGTTCTCGATAATCAGCGTGCGTGGCATACCGGCTCCTTGTTTTTACCACGAAGAAACGAAGAAGGGCGAAGGACGCGAAGAGTATTAAGAAGGGTATTAATTAGAGGTTCTTCGTGGACCTGGTTGTTCTACGCGTGACAAAAGTTATTCTTCTTCCAGTTGTTCGGCAATGGAGATCCCGGCCTCGGCGCAGGCTAGCCTGAGAAGGCCGAGGGAGAGGGTGGCGCATTTCATGCGGGCGTAGCTTACTTCTACGCCGAGCATTTCGAGTATGTCGTCGCGGGTGGTGGAGGCAAGGTCTGTCAGCTTTGCGCCTTCCATCCTCTCGGTGAGCATGGAGGCGGCGGCCTGGCTGATGGCACAGCCGCGGCCCGTGAAGCGCACATCCTCGACGGTGCCGTCTTTTACTCGCAGGTCCATCGCGAGCCTATCGCCGCACAAGGGGTTGTTGGCCTCGACGTGGATGTCGGGGTTTTCGAGCTTGCCGAAATTGCGTGGGTGCTTGTAGTGATCTAATATGTCTTCTGCGTATAACGAGTCCATAATTGTTTCCTAACTACCTTGTTCTAGAGCTTTGCCAGTGAGGATCCATCACACATATCTTTGTTGGTAACCTATATCCGGATGAGAATCGCTACAGGATCGGCTTTCATGACACATCTTCTTCAGTACGGCACTGGCAAGATCAATCCTTGTGTTTGACGCTGCTTTCGTATGAGAATAGCGCCCATCCAGGCCCAATTTGCGCCAAACAACACCAGCAATATTGTAAACACATTCTGCTCAAAGAGGAAGTATTCAAGGTCAGGTCCGATCAGACCACTATCGAGCAGCAACTTGGGAATATGAAAAACCACGGCACTAAGCGTCATTGCCATGCCCAACCATACAGGGATCATCTTGGTTTTTGTCAGCGCGACGTAAAGAATCACCAGTCCCACAGAAACAATAACAAGCCCAAGACTCGCGTGTGAGAACCACCCAAGCTGAGCAAAATAAGGACCATCTACGCCCAGGATGTTGAGTATCCCCCCGAATTGGGAGTTCTGGGAGTTGTCCTGGAATATCTGAACCAGGGTCCCAGCATCGAGCACATATACATCGGCCGTGCCAAGTGCAGATAGCAACAGCCCTACGCATACAGTGATAAGCCCAAAACGTGCGCTCCTGGGCAATGCGGGTACAGGTACGAGGAGCAGGCTAAGGGTGCTATGCAGAAATAGTAATAGTGAAATAGTGCACAACGGGATAGGGAATGGAGAGAGGTCTAAACGAAGCAGATATGCCCTTATATCATCCGCGATTGAGAAATCTGATCCCAAGAACAGAAATAGCACCCACAGAGCACTTCCAAGCAAGCCAGCTAACCAACCCCATTCCAACACATCTCGCCCAAACCGAACCGTCATGCTCCGAATCGCTGGCAAGTCGAGCCACCGATCCGACCACTCGTGTTGTGCAACCGCCGATTGCCTTGCCGCTATTCCCTTGATGCTTCTACGTGCCATGATCTAGCTCGCTGTCTACAAACGTGCTTGGAATTCCTCCAATTTCATCCCGTAGACTAACATATCCCAATGCTTGCCTTTAGTATAGATCATGTGCCGAAGCCGCCCTTCCGGCCGGAAACCCATGCGCTCGTGCAGAGCTATGGATGCGTCGTTGAAGCTGTAGACCTCGGCGTTCACTTTGTGGTAGCCTAACTCCTCGAAAAAGTAGCGTAGCACCAGTTTGATTGCTTCCGATGCATAGCCTTTGCGTTGGTGCTCTTGCATTATAGCGAAGCCGTACTTGAAGTTGCCGTTGTGGCGGTCGCAGTGGTGTGTACGGAAGGTGCCCACAATCGTGCCGTCCAGGGTTTCTATCACCCAGATGTAGTCGTCTTCGTGAGGAGGGCGCACCGAGGCTTCCTGCGCCCATCGGGCGACGCTCTCCCTGGATTGGGGGAACGGAATCTCGTAGAGATGGCGTGCCATCTCGGTGTCGAGGTTCCACTCGAAGAAGGCGTGGGCGTCCGAGGGTTCCAATGCTCTGAGGCGCACCCGCGCGCTTTGCCAGAAGTTGCTCATTTCTCTCTGATCAGCACTATTATTCTGTAGATGAGAAAGGCGACGAAGAAGAGGAAGAGGCCGACGCGTATCGGGTTCCATTCGTACTGTAGCAGGCCTTCGCCCACGAGGAAGATGCCCACTATCGGCAGGAGCAATAAGAGATATTTGCGATACCTTGCCTGGGCTTCTTCCATCAGGCGAATACCTTCTGAACTTTGGCTACGGCTCCAACTAGAGCGTCGATATCTTCGAAGCGAGTATACACATAGAAAGAGGCTCGTGCCAGCGCGGGCACGCCAAGATGGTGCATTAGGGGTTGGCAGCAGTGGTGCCCTGCGCGGACGCAAATGCCCTCCGAGTCCATGATGGTGGCGATGTCGTGGGGGTGCGCGCCCGCGATATCGAAGGCCACTACTCCGCCCTTGTACGCGGCGTCGGGTCCATAGATCGTTACGCCCGGCAATCCGCTCATCCTGTCGAGCGCATAGGCAGTTAGTTCTTGTTCTCGGTTGTGAATGTTCTCTATGCCTATGGCGCTGATGTAGTCAATTGCCGCTCCCAAGCCGATGGCTTCGGCGATGGCGGGTGTGCCTGCCTCGAACTTCCAAGGGAGCTCGTTGGGGGTGAACCCATCGAGGGTTACGGTTGAGATCATGTCGCCGCCGCCCAGGAAGGGGGGCATGCCTTTCAGGAGGTCTTTTTTGCCGTAGAGGATGCCGATGCCTGTTGGGCCGCACATCTTGTGGCCTGAGAAGGCGAGGAAATCGACATCGAACGCTGTGACGTTTACAGGAAGGTGGGGCACGCTTTGAGCCGCATCGAGCATGATGAGTGCGCCTGCCGCATGGGCTTCTTTGATGATATCTTCTACCGGGTTGATAGTGCCGAGGACGTTGCTCATGTGGGTTATGCTTACCAGTTTTACGCCTTTGAGCATCTGGTGGAGGTTGTCAAGCGCGAGCGTGCCGCTCGGTGTTACATCGAGGTAGCGTATGGTGATGCCTCGTTCTTTGGCGAGGATGTGCCAGGGCACCAGATTGGAATGGTGCTCCATTTTGCTCAGGAGCACAACATCTCTCTCCTGGAGGTTGGCGCGTCCCCAGGAATAGGCTACGAGATTGAGCGCCTCGGTGGCGTTGCGGGTGTAGATTATCTCGCGGCTCGATTTGGCCCCGATGAAGCGGGCTATCTTGCCCCTGGCTTCTTCGTACCGGCGGGTGGCCGTCTCGCTGATCTCGTACACGCCGCGATGGATGTTGGCGTTGCATGTCTTGTAATAGTCGTCCATGGTGTCTAGCACCGCCTGGGGCTTTTGCGAGGTGGCGGCGCTGTCCAGGTAGACGAGCGGTTTTCCGTGCACGGTGCGCTTAAGGATCGGGAAATCGGCGCGGATGCGCTCCCAGTCGACGCCTGTTGTGCTCTTGGCTGTTGTTTCCATGTTCGAGATCATCTTATGACCAACCTTTCAAGCCTGCTCGTTCGGGGGTGTGATCCTGGGCCACCACTCTCTGACCAGTTGCAAGTCTTCTCCATCCAGGAGGGAAAGTAAATAGTAAAGAGAGAGTTGGGGGGACACCCCAGCCGCCCAGAGGGCACCCGCCCGGCAGGCAGTTCCGCCTGCACCCCCCTTTTGGTAGGCGAGAAAGGAGAAGGGGCATGGCAACGCCACACCCCTGCTGGTTACTAACTCCGAACTCGGCATTCCGCCCTCCGTATTCTTATAGACCGGGTCGCTGTGCTTCCTTCCCGACGCGAGGTAGCTCGACTTTGTGCTGGATGATCTCGCGCAGGCGCTGACGCACCAACTCCAGGGGCATCTCCGCGATCACAGGCTCGAAGAAGCCGCCAACGATCAGTTTTTCGGCTTCGATCTCCGGTATGCCTCGGCTGCGGAGGTAGAACATTTGCTCCTCCTGCACCGTGCCGACCGTCGCGCCGTGCGAGCACCTTACGTCGTCGGCCAGGATCTCCAGGCCGGGGATGGAGTTGGCTTTGGCCCCTTCGCTCAGGAAGAGGGTGTTCATGGTGAGGTAGGAGTCGGTCTTTTGAGCGCCGTGGTCCACCTTGATGATGCCCTCGAAGCCCAGCCTTGATTGGTCCCTGACGGCACCTTTGAAGAGGATGTCGCCGTAGGTGTTTTGTGCTACATGGTGGGTGTTGGAGGTGTTGTCGTAGTGCTGGTCGCCGTCGGTGAAGCAGATACCGCGTGTGAGGGTTCGCGCGCCGGTGCCCAGTAGCTGGGTTTCGGCGTGAGCTTTGATCAGTTTCGCGCCGACCTCGCCTATAACCCAGTGCATGAGGCCGCCCTTGTCCACCTGGGCGTAGCGAGTGGCGAAGGAGTAGACGTTGCGGCCCCACTCCTGCATTGATGTGAACTCGACCTTGGCGTCCTCGCCTACAGAGACCTCGACCACGCCTGAGTGGAGGGCCTGGCCCTGTGTGTAGCTCGAATGGAACTCTTCGACATAGCGCACATCAGCGCCCTTTTCGGTCACAATGAGAGTGTGGCCCAGGGCGGGGGCGCCGAGGGTGTCGAGACGGTAAACTACGTGCACAGGCAATTCTACTTTGACACCCTCCGGTATGTAGAGGAAGACCCCTCCGCTCCAGAGTGCACTATGCAATGCTGCGAACTTATCTTTATTAGGGGCGACCAGCTTGTGTAAAAAATTCTCTACTATAGAGGAATGATCTCTCACCGCCTCTTCGAGCGAGCAGAAGATCACGCCCTGCGCCTTCACATCGTCGGGCACATGCAGGTATGCGGTCTCCGAGTTGATTTGTACAAGCAAGCTACCGGCTTCATCGCTTTCGCCGCCGAGCGCCATGCCCTCTTCCGATTCCTGCCCGCTTGTCTCTGCGCCGACATAGGCTTTGAGGGTGTTGAGGTCAAGCTCGCTTACGTCGGTGGTCCACCATTGGGCGATGCCTTTGGTCCACCTCGGTAACGGCAGAGTCTCGAATGCGTTCCAGCCTTCCAGTCTCTGCTCGCGCAACCATTCAGGCTCGTTCAGTCGATCCGACAGAGCTAAGACCGCTTCTTTTGTAAGCCCGCCTTCGTTCAGAGCGCGTGTTTCGACAGCGCTAGGCGTTCCCATCGTCATCCTCCTCGTTGGAGATGCCGTTGGTGCCGTTGCCATCTTCCATATAATCGGTGCGCAGCCAGTCGTAACCCTTGACCTCAAGCTCCTGAGCCAATTCGGGGCCGCCCGATTGCACGAGTTTGCCGCCGATCATGACGTGCACGTAATCGGGCTTGATGTAGTTCAAAATG
Source organism: uncultured Chloroflexia bacterium (assembly GCA_963797095.1). GTDB lineage: Bacteria > Chloroflexota > Chloroflexia > QHBQ01 > JADMIH01 > JADMIH01. The sequence goes on from CAWCNY010000006.1 coordinate 152,963, forward strand.
CGCTGGTAGTGCGTCACCAGGAGCACGCCCAGCTTGGGACCGCGCAGGCTTTCCACTCCATCGGCCACTACGCGCACCGCGTCGATGTCGAGGCCGGAGTCGGGTTCGTCGAGCATGGCGATTTTGGGTTTGAGCATGGCCATCTGGAGCACCTCAAGCCGCTTCTTTTCGCCGCCTGAGAAGCCGTCGTTTACGTAGCGAGTGGCGAAACTATCGTCCATCTTGAGGAGCGCCAGCGCTTCGCGCAGGTTCTTGCGGAATTCTCTTACCGCGGGGGTGGATCTGGCGACCCCGCTTCGTCCCACGTAATTGGGCGCTACCAGGTCGGATTGGGGCGCGGTCTCGGACTTCACTCTGCCCTGGTCGTCGAGCAATTCGGCCTCGGTGCGCGCCCTCGGCTTGGTCAGTGACACGATAGCGGTGCGGATGAAGTTAGCCACGCTCACACCGGGAATGGATGAAGGATACTGGAAGCCGAGGAAGAGGCCCACCTTGGCTCTTTCGTCGGGCGGCAGCTTTGTGAGGTCTGCGCCGTTCAGGGTGGCCGTCCCAGAGGTGATCTGATAATTGGGGTTGCCCATCAAGGCGTTCACCAGGGTCGATTTGCCCGACCCGTTTGGTCCCATCAGGGCGTGTACTTCGCCTTGCTTCACCGCCAGGCTCACGCCCTTCAATATCTCGCGGCCCTCGACCTGTACGTGCAGGTCTTTGATCACAAGCCCCTCTCCTAACTCGTTTTCATCTACCGCTATATTCTCTTCTACTATGCTATTTGCCATGCCTGTAAAATGCCTCCTCTATTTATTGACGAAAGACGAAGGACGAAGGACGAAAGTGTCCTTCGCTTTGCATTTGTCACTGTTTATTCGGGTGTGCCTACGGAAGTAACTTTGCCGACAAGCTCGATAGGCTCGCTTTGCAAGCGGCTCACGTGGAACTCGCAGGCGCACGCGCCATCTACGATCCTGTCCGATAGCTCGATGCTTACACCCGGCCCCAGGAGGTCGATCATCATCTCCTGCTCCATGTCGCAGATTTCGCGGTGGTTGCGTGCTACATCAAAATAAGGGCAGGTGTGTGCTTTGAGCACATAGCCGCTAATGCCCTCCTCGTTCTGCACCGATACCATCGACACGTCCATGCCGGTTTCGCCGAGCGAGGCTACGAGGCCAAGAAGCTTCTGCGAAAGCTCGTTCACCTGGGTACCGCCCGCGAACTTGCTGGCTAATCTTCGGCTCACGCGGTTCAGCAGCGCTCTCAGCCCTTCCTGGCCGTGCATTTCCATGGTCTCTTCCATCAGCAATTGGGCCAGGGTGGCGTAGTCTTTGGGGAAGAGGTCCTGGGCTTTCTCGGTAAGGGAGTATACATAGAAGGGACGCCCGATCTCTCCTCTTACCCGAGTGGCCTGCAAGAATCCCTCCCTCAAGAGGTGGGCTACCTGCTCGCGTACTGCCGTGGTTGTCACGCCCATCTCGGCCTCAAGCTCTTTCACGGAAGCCGAGCCATGCCGCTGCACGATCTTCAGTACTTCGGCGCGGGGCGAGCCTTCAACATCTTTGGGGTCTCGGATCATTTTCGTCCCTCCACTTTCCCTTTCCCTTTCCCTTTCCACACTTGTCATCACTGTAGGCATGCCGCTACCACCCTATTATATCATTCAATGGCCCGGCCAGTCAATTTACACAGCGAAAACTGTCGAAATCTCACTTGCCGCCGTTAGCCATCCACCATAGGGAGGCGATCATCACACCATCTGCTAACCAATGGGCCACTACTGGCCCCGCCAGGTTGCCTGTGCGCTCCCTGAGCAGGCCGAACGCTACACCCGCCAGCCCTGTCGCGACGATCCCTCCTAGTGTTCCCAGTGGCACGACGAAATCCTGGAGAAATGGGGGGAGTGCGCTGGCCGATGTAAGGTTGGTTTGTATCACCGAAATAGCGGTTACTCCTATGTGCCAGAGGCCAAAGACCGCAGCTGTGATCCCTATGGCTTTGCAGGCCGATAGTCTGCGGCGCAATATCCCGAACAAGAGGCCACGAAAGGCCAGTTCCTCGAAGAAAGCGATGCTGACAGGCACCCTTACCAGCAGGTCCAGCGCTAACTCGCCCTGGCTGATCCTGGCTATGGGGCCGTATTCCAGTGGCGCGTTCGAGACGAGCGGATTCGCGAAAAAGAGGACTGAGATCGTGGCTAACCCGATCCCGACAGGCACTCCCCACGCTATGGATGTCCACAACCCCTGTTTCTTCAGGCCCGCTCCTGCTAACCCTCCCAGCTCCCTGGCGGTGTAAGGCACCAGTACCAGCAGGAATGGCGGATTGATATAGCGAAATGCCAGCTCGGTGCTCCATCCAACTCCGTAGGCAATGGCCGCTCCCAGGTTGCTATAGGCGACCAGGATTGCCGATACAGCCAGAGGCTTGGCTGATTGCCCGAGAGCTTGCCTGCGGCTGCGTATTCCAGCATTCATATACCGACAGTTTAGCACCGCCTCACGCATCCGGCAATCGCTAACTCAATCCAATTCTCGACTGCATCTAATATGGTGGTGAGAGCCGCCGCTTGCCAGGTCGCGCCTAACAATCTTAGCGATCTTAAGGGTATCTTAAGGCCATCCTAATAGACATGCCTACCTTTCGCCCTTATGATACGGTCTATCGGGCGCAAATTGTATAGGGCAAATTAAGACCCAATTCAGGAGGAAACAGGTAATGAAGAAGGTTCTATTATTAGCAATGGCCATCTTCGCTGTACTCGCTCTATCCGGCGCACATGCTTATGCCGCTGACAGTATCACTGTAAACCTGACCGCTCAGAACGACTCAGGCCAAAACGGAACCGCCGTCCTTACAGACATGGGTGACGGCACTACTATGGTCGTGGTCGATATTTCGGGTGGCAGTGATACGCCCCAGCCCGCGCATATCCACGATGGCACCTGCGCCAACCTCAATCCCAAGCCGAAATGGCCCCTCACCAATGTGGTAAACGGGATGTCGGAGACGGTGGTTCCGGTTAGCCTCTCAGACCTCACCAGCGGCGTGTATGCCATCAACGTCCACAAGTCCGCCGCTGAGGCTTCTGTGTACGTTGCCTGCGGTAATATCGAGGCGCTGGTGATAGCCGGGATGCCTCAGACGGGCGTTTCGTCGTTCTATGTTGAGACAGCCGCGCTGGTTGGGCTTGCTCTTATTGTCACGGTGCTGGGTTGGCGATTGTCTCGCCGCCGAGCATAGTCAGCTTCGGGCACAATTATGAGACATCCCGAATATTGAATTCGCGTGTACTACAGTGCCGGGGTGCTCCAAGACCCCACCCCAACCCCTCCCCGAAATTTGGGGAGGGGCGCTCTTTTTAGAACCAGATTGCATGTTTGCAAACCCGCATTTCCAGATTGCATGTTTGCAAACCCGCACTTAATGTTTGCGAATATGCATTTACCATCTAAAGTTCGGGATGTTTCATGTTTGTGCCTGGACGCGTTATTTTACGACTACTTTTGCGAGCATATCGGGGTGTATCGTACACCAGTAGTCGTATGTGCCAGGCTTGTCGAAGACGTAGCTGAAGCTCATGCCAGGCGTGTCCATGAGGTCTGATTCCCACAGCGGCGGATTCGTTTTGGATACCGTGTTGTGTACTGTGGGGCCGACTTCGGTCCAGGTTACCCTTGTGCCTACAGATACTGTGATTACGGCGGGGTCGAACTTGAAATCTACGATGTTGACGCCTGCCTGCGGCCTGTCCTCATACTCTGCTTTGTAGCGGAAGGTCCCCAACTGGCTCAGGAGCACGTCGAACGGAGGGTTGTTCTCCGGGTGGTACTCAAGGACCGCACGCTCGAAATATTGGACGAGGTAGGTCTTGCCGTCCAGGGCCGATTGCTCCATGAACTCGTCTGAAATCGGATAGCCTTGCTGTGCCAATCCGCCGTTTTGCTCCCAGTATTCGTGGAACTTGCCGCCTATGGTCTTGCCCGTTTCGGTGAATTTGCGCGGGTTGACCTGGCTTGCGTTTTGTCCAGGCGCACCGTCAGGGTATTTATCTTTGTAGACGAAGTTGCCAAGCAGGCTCAGGAGCACGTCGTTGGGGGCTTTGTTTTCGGGGTGTTTCTCAAAGACCGCTCGCTCGAAGTATTGCACTGTGTAGGTCCGGCCATCGGTGGCGCTTTGCTCCTCTATCTCTGCGGAAATGGGATATCCCTGCTGTGCAAGCCCACCGTGCTGCTGCCAGTAATCAAGGAACCTGTCGCACACGGTCTTGCCGGTTTCATCGAAGGTTGTGCAGTTCTTCTCCTGAGATGTTCCGCCTGAGACCGTGAAATTGATATTGCCGTCGGTGATGCCATTGTCGTCCTCGGTTACGGTGTGCCACTTCACAATATAGGCTCCCGCAGCCAGGGGTGTTATCATTGTGGTGGTCATTTTCTTGCGATTGGCGCGGTCTATAGCGGTAGTAGATGTCACCTGCATGCCGTCGGCCATACTTATCTGGGCCGTAGACTGATCTACGCTGACATCCTCCGAAAACATGATGACAACCTCGGTTAGCCCTGTCTGCACGGTTGCGCCGTTCGCGGGGGTGGAGGTCACCACTCGCGCGTGTGCCCAGGTAATCCCCGGTGTGCCGAGCACGCTTACCAGCAATAATATCACCGCCAGCGAGGGCCAGACCCGCCTACTCACAGATCTACCCAGCATTTTCCGTCTCCAATTTCGCAGATCGTACCCTAAAGAGGCGTATTTTGGGCGCTAACATAGCATATTATACGCCGCCGGTTACACCACATTCACAACATTAGACACCCAGACCTGGGATAGCAGTGGCACGCCGGGATGCATGGTCCCTTGGGGACGTAAGAGCATTGCCTCACAGGATCGCAGAGCTCTTACGTCCCCAAGGGGCTATGGCATTATCTTGGGCTTACCACAGGGCTTAGGCCCTGGGCTACTCTATACCGTCCCTTCAGGACTTGGCTTGGGTGGCATATGATCCACGGTGCTTGGGCCCTGGGCTACTTTCTTGCGTCCCTTCGGGACTTCTGTTTGGGTGGAGTCTCTGGTATCTGGTATTTTGTGGCTGAAGCTGTTTCCGGCTTAGATCGTCGACTCGCCGTGCTGCCCTTTGCTTGGGTCGGAATCTCTGCCGGCAAGGTTGGGATCGTGCCCTTCGGCCTTGCGCTTGAACCGCTCCAGGTCGTCCTCCACGCTCCGGGTAAGTCTCCCCGTCAGGACATCTCCTATGGTTTCCAGCCATGTTGGTTCGTACTCAATTACAACGTGCATTTCCGTGAGATGTCCCCGCTCTGAGAGAGTGACCGCACCTGCATTCATCGCCCCTGAAGTGGACGACCATGTCACAGCCCGATTCTTTGCCAACCCCTTGACTTCGGCATCCCACTCTTTCTCAACAGGGCCGATTTTGGCTTTCCAGTGGTATGAATGCTCCCCTGTTCTTGTCACCGATTCGATATGCTCCATAAATTGAGGGAAGTTCTCGAAATCGGTCCACATGGAATACACCCTGTCGATGGGTGCATTTACTGTCACATCTTTTTCAACGCGCATCGTTTTCCCGGCCTCCTATCGCATATGATATGGTCCAACTGTGCAAGTAATATACCATGCCACTTTGATGCAACCAACCGGAGGGTAGTCCGTTGCTGATATTGGGAGTACAATGCTGGTAGCGCGCAAAATCAGCCCAGAACAAGCAGATTGTAATAATAACGAGGGAGAAGTTAGAAATGAAACCAACCCAGAAGCGCATCGCCGCGCTCGCACCGTTCGCAGCGGCTGCTTTGCTCTTTATGAGCGTAGCGCCCGCTTCAGTACCACGCGCTCAGGCAGCCTCCCAGGCCGCTCCTGAGCAAATACCCGGTAACTTTGCCGACCCTGCTTTTCAGTCTACGTGGTCGCGCACCGATCAACTGGTGGACGAAGGCTCGGTGAAGCGCAGCTATTATTGGGGCCCGATCCCCGGCTTCACCGGGTATGAGGACTACGCGGAAGGCCCCAACGGCAAGCACCTCGTGCAGTACTTCGACAAGAGCCGCATGGAGATCAACAATCCGAACGGCGACAAGTCCAACCCGTTCTATGTCACGAACGGTCTGCTTACTGTTGAGCTTATCTCAGGGAATATGCAGGTCGGCAACGACAAGTACGAGTACAGGTACCCTGCCGAGATCGATATCGCGTCGGATAGCGACGATACGGGCGCGGGAACGCCTACTTATGCCAGCTTCCGAAGCGTGGCGAATTCGTATACAACCAGTAACAGCCGCATCGGCGAGACGATCGTGGATACGATCAACCGCGATGGGCTGGTGGGGTCGAACACGGCTTTCAACAACTACAATGTCAAATACTCTTATTACGAAGCGGCTACCAAGCACAATATCCCCGACGTGTTCTGGAACTTCTTGAATGCTACGGGTCCAATCTTGCAGGACGGCAAGACTGTGGAAGCGCGGTTGAGCGATCCCTACTTCTACGCTACCGGCTATCCGATTGCCGAGGCGTACTGGGCGAGCGTCAAGATCGCGGGTAAGGCTAATACTTCGGTGCTTATACAACCTTATGAGCGGCGCGTGCTTACATTTGTGCCAGATGCCCCTGAAGGGTTCAAGGTGCAGATGGGGAATATAGGCCAGCACTACTATGATTGGCGGTACCATAACGCGGGAATGCCCACGCCACCTGTGCAGCAGTGCCAGCAGGTGCCGATCCGGGGATTCGGGAAGGTGTGGGCCGATCACTCCGAGGTGCATGCATGGCTTGGCTGCACTTATAATCAGGAGCTTCCCGCGACGGTGGCGCACCAGTACTTCGAGCATGGGGAGATGATCGACCTGATAGGGAACTACGGCTACTATGGGAGCAGTTTCAAGCAGATATATGTGCTGTTTGATGATGGCACCATCCAGGGCTTCGCCGACAACTATGTAGATGGCACCGCCGAGCCTGATATCCAGGCTCCGCAGGGCCTGTATACTCCTGTGCGTGGGTTTGGTAAGGTATGGCGAGAGGGAACAGGGGCGCGGGTGCGCGAGCGGCTTGGCTGGGCAACAGCGCCTGAAACGGTGGCGGTAGCTCAGATCCCGCCAGTGCCCGGCCCGTATCCGACTGCCGCCCCGGTTGGCCCTACGGCAACCCCGGTTCCGGCGGGACAGGGTGGGGCAATCCAGCAGTTTGACCGTGGGATGATGGTCTATGCTGGCCCTGTGCTGAAGAAGATCTTCGTTCTGTACAACGATAATGGATACGGCTACTACGATATCAAGAAGTGGGCTGTGTTCGACGATACGTTCACTGGACCGTAGGGGAGGGGCTTTTTAGAACCAGATTGCACTCATTTGCTACTGACACCCTCTGTCAGGTAATGGACTTAAAAGCAAAGATCGGCGGACCCCTGTGAGGTGATCTGCCGATCCTTTTTGGTGGAGCTGAGGAGATTCGAACTCCTGTCTAGAGAGCTCAGCCAGAGATATACTACAAGCTTATTCTGCGTTTTGAGTTTCGCTCATCGTCCCTCCACAGACGGAGTGGCGAATTGCTATCCTGCTGGTCTTAGACCGCCCTCAACAGGCATCGGAGCGGTAGCGCCCTGGTCTGTGTCGCCCGGGTCCCGCCACCCAGGGTTAGGCGGGTCGGACGTCGCCACTAGGCAGCAGCGAGTGCGTAATTCTTGTTGCCGTTTATGGCTTTGTCCCCAGTTTAACGAGGCAAGGACACCTCGGCTTGCAATCTCTTAACTTCCTTCCCTATCGAAACCATTCAGCCCCATGTGGTTATTGAGTACTTTGTACTGCTTATGTATGTAGTACGCATTACTCTTCGTAACGGTTGCGCTCGCGGAGTGCCCGCGCCACTTCTCGGTCGGCGTCGCGCTCGGCCAGGGCATCGCGTTTGTCGTAGAGCTTCTTGCCCCTGGCTACTGCCAGTTCAAGCTTGGCGCGCCCTCGCGTGAAGTGTATGTTGAGCGGAACCAGAGTTAGACCTTTCTGCTCCACTTTGCTCCTGAGATAGTCGATCTCGTTGCGGTGAAGCAGCAGCTTGCGCCTGCGCATCGGCTCGTGGTTGAAGTGGGTGCCTGCCTGCGGCCAGGTGGAGATGTGTGCATTGAGCAGCCACGCCTCCCCGCCTTCGACCCTCACGTATGCCTCGCCGATGTTGGCTCGCCCGGCCCTCACACTCTTGATCTCGGAGCCTACCAGGGCGATTCCCGCCTCGATGGTCTCTTCGATTGAGTAGTTGTGCCGCGCCTTGCGATTGTCGATCAAGGGAGCATTTCCCCTGCCTCCATCGCTTTTGCGAGCGCCCTGCCTGTTGGTCATACATATATATTATACCAAAAACCTACTTCTTCATCACCTTCATCACGTCCTCCGCGAAGTGTTGCAAGGTATCGAGCCGCGTGAGGTCGTTGCGGAAGTAGATCACGAAATAGTCTATGCCCGCGTCCCTGATCTGCTCCAGGTGATCAACCGTTTCCGCCGCCGTGCCTGTGAACATCCTTTCCTTGTACTCCTCTAGCCCGATGTCTCGACCCTGAGCTTTGGACATCTTAGCCCTCATATCTGCGGAAGCCTGTTCGGGTGTTTCGCCGGGTCCGACAAGGGTTACAAAGACGTGGGCCGTCTTGAGTATGGAGTCGTAATCGCGCCCGAGTGTCTCGCAGTGCTCGCGTAGAGCCGCTACTTTCCTTGCATACTCCTGCGGGTGGCGCACAGATATATTGCAGGCGTCGCCCCATTTCGCCACCAGCTTGAGGGTTACACGCTCGCCGCTTCCGCCTATCCAGAGGGGGATGTGGGGCTTTTGCACCCCTTTCGGCTCGTTGATCGCGCCTTCTACCCGGTAGTACTTGCCCTCGAAGGTGGCATACGGCTCGGTCCACATGGCCCTGATTATCTGCAAAGCCTCGTTGAGCATGCGCAGGCGCTCAGGGCCATCGGGGAAATCGTAGCCGAATGCTTTGAACTCTTCTTCGTACCAGCCTGCACCGATGCCGAAGTCTAGTCTACCGTGGCTCATAACATCTACGGTTGATGCCATCTTCGCCAGCAGGGCGGGGTTGCGGTAGTTGTTGCAGGTGACCATCTGGCCGATGCGGATTCGGGTGGTGTCTCGCGCCAGCCCTGCGGTCGCCATCCAGCATTCGAAGGTCGTTTCCAACTCCTGGGTGGGGACGGTGTGGAAGTGGTCGTATACCCACACCGAATCGTAGTCGAGACGCTCCGCCTCCTGGGCGAAGTGCGTCATCCACTCGTACTTTTCAATAGGATCAGCTATCTTTACCAGGTCCAACCGCCAACCTTGCGGAGTGATAACACCAAACTTGGGAACCATTACACTCTCCTTGCTATTCTGATCAGGCTTTCTTCACGATAAAAGAAGCGACATACCATTTAGACCTTCTGTTTTACAATGGGTGCTCGACGCGATGCTATTTGCTTTGCCCAGTACAGCACCACCCATGCCATGAACAGTGCCACAGCGATCCCGGTCGCGGGAAGCGCTGCCAGCACTACCTCACCGGGAGACGCCACCTGCAACCCGATTCCCCAGTTGTTCACCAGACCGGCAGGTGCAGCCACACCGCCTGCCATAGCATCCACAGCAGGTTGTGCTACCCATTCCACGGTCCATTGTGGGTAGATTGCGCTTATCCCCAGTAGAACCAGCGTTGCAGTTGCGACCGTTCCGGCTCTATCCTGCTCACCTCCTTTCGTTGCCCATTGTGCAAGACCTGCCACGAATATTATGATGGGTAGCCCCGCAACACCTGGCAAGCCATAACCTGCCGCCAGCGCCCCGTGGGAGAGCAGCCAAAGCCCTGCCAAACTCCCAGCCACCACTACAGCGCCAAAATATGAATTCCAATTAGGGTGGTGCCCCATTGCAGCGAGGACCGCAGCCAATGACAGCACCAGCACAGCCCCTAATCCTGCTACGGGGGATAGGGTTGCCAATCCGAAGGCCGCGACGCTCAGTCCAGCGAATACTTGCCCAGGAGTGGCCTTCCACCCACTGGTGCTTACGGTCACCCAGGCGATTGCGAGCAGTGCCACCATTCCCATTAGTGCCAGCGTCCATGTGCCCCAGGCATCCCAGCGACCACCGACGAGCATCTTCGACAATATGAAAGGCGCACCGGCTCCATACAGCGCCATCAAGCCTGGAGATTTGCCATCGCTCCACGCGGTTGAAAGCCCCAGCTGCACAAGAACTGCAATGCCTATGAGGAGGGTTGCTATCAGAGGCCATTCCCGCAGCGCCCCCCCCGCAGGAGGCGCGAATGGCCCTAGCCATCCGATTGCTGCCACCAACACGAGAAGCCCGGGTCCGTGCACCATGATGGCGAGCTTCAATCTCTCACGGCTGTTGGTTATTCCGGGGCCCAGCCATAATGCAAGCCCTGCTAGTTCCCAACTCGCGACAAATATGAGAGGATCTCGCGAGTAAGCCATCCCTAGCAAGCCCAATAGTATCAAGCTGCTGAGTAGTCCCCGATCCTTCGCATCTGCACCCGACCCAAAAATCAGGCCCGCCAGCGCCAGGCTCCAGATGACCCCGAATATGAGAGATAGGCCGTCAACCCTGAGCAGGATCGGCCCGCCATTCCAAAAGGCGACATCTACAGCCTGGTTCCCTGCGATGAGAGGCAGGAAGAAGATCAACTGCAAGGCGGCTATCACCAGAATAATGCCGCTAATAACAAGAGGCACGACTTTTGTCATGCCTTCATTATGCCATAGATGCCGGTGGTCGGTGGTCGGTGGTCGGTGGTCGGTGGTCGGTGGTCGGTGGTCGGTGGTCGGTGGTCGGTGGTCGGTGGTCGGTGGTCGGTGGTCGGTGGTCGGTGGTCGGTGGTCGGTGGTCGGTGGTCGGTGGTCGGTGGTCGGTGGTCGGTGGTCGGTGGTCGGTGGTCGGTGGTCGGTGGTCGGTGGTCGGTGGTCGGTGGTCGGTGGTCGGTGGTCGGTGGTGAGGTTGGTAGATTATGCCTGCGTTTTACTTGTTTCTTGCGAGCACTACGATAGCTACCCCCAGCAGAATAACCGGCATAGCTACCAACCCAACCCGGGTTACTGTCTCGCCACCCAAACCGACGCCGAGGGCCACCGCCACCACGGGGTTCACATACGCGTAGCTCGTCGCCAGGGAAGGGCGCACTTTCTGAAGCAAATAGCTGTAGGCACTGAAAGCCACAATCGACCCGAATACTACGAGATACAGGAAAGCCAATGCTGAGTCTAGATCCGGCATTGTTGTGAGCAACTCGCCGCTGACCAGCCCTAGCAGGAATAGCGCAGTTCCACCGCCTATCATCTCGGTCGCGCTTGCCATCATGCCCTTCGGCAGCGGCAAGTACCGGCTCCATACCGACCCCAAAGCCCAGCTAGCCGTAGCAAACAGCAGGGCTAGCGCGGCCCAGGGGTTGGCTTGCATATCGCCTTCAAGATTGAGCAGCGCCACGCCACCGAACCCCAGGAGCAACCCGACCCACTCGATCCTGCCGGGCCAGCGACCCCACAGACCGGCAAACAACGCGGCGAAAATAGGAACTATTGCTACGGCAAGCGCTGCCAATCCCGATGCCACCCACTGCTCGGCGAATGTCACAAGCCCGTTGCCACCCAGGAGCAAGAGACACCCCACCAGCGTTGCCGCTCCCCATTGCTTGAGACTCGGCCATGCCTCGCCACGTAGCTTGACATACGCAAGTAGGAGCGACCCGCCCAGTAGGAAGCGAGACCCAGCCATCAAGAAAGGCGGAATACCGCCAATCGCTATACGTATGGCAAAGTAGGTCGATCCCCAGATCACATAAATAGCGAGCAGCGCGAGTGCGACCCCCAGATTGTTGTTTGACAAACCTCGCGTCTTTTCGGCTTCGTGTGCCTGTGCTCGCGCTCTGATCTCAACAGGTGTGGCAGCGGGTGCCACCGTTCCCATCCCGGCTCTGGCGCTCATAAGCTTCTTATCTCCAGACTGCCCCGGCCCAACCACTCAACTGTTCGTTCCGGAACCCGGTAGCTGTTAAACGCAGTAGGAGCTAATCCGGTAGGATCAACCCCTACATTTATTGTAAATATTAGCTGCGTTTGTTAGCTATTGTAAATATTAGCTGCGTTTGTTAGCAGCAATACTCGCGAGACTAACGGTTCTTATCAAGCAGCGTCTTACGCTACCTTGCCGTACCACTCTTTGCGGCGTTCCCATTCGGGGCTATCAAGCCCTTCCCGGCTATCCGCACCCCATATCCATGCAGCTACGGCCAGCGCCAGCACCATTGCAATAAAGACGATCAATTCCACTTTGAGCCTCCCTTCGAGACAACCGCCAACTTCCTACTAGCGTTTATCTCTTTCTACTTATATAATACAAGGTGAAACGGCAAATTTGAATACATACATAGAAGTATTTAGTACTCCTGACTTTGGAGTAGAAGGTAGTGGGACCTATGTACTATCAACTTGAAAGTGTACTGGATGCCACTGGTTGGCAGATTCTTGAGGCCCTCCAGGAGGATGCGCGCATCTCATTTACCGAGCTTGGAAAGCGTGTCGGCATGTCTCCACCCGCTGTGGCCGAGCGCGTGCGCCGCCTTGAGGAGTGCGGCATTATCACCGGTTATAGCGCCCAGGTGAACCTGGAAAAGGCGGGCTTTCCGATCACTGCTTTCATACGCCTCAACGCCGGTGAAGACTGCCAGGGGATGGGCACTACCCTCGCCCACAATATCCCTGAGATGCTTGAATGCTACCGAGTCACCGGGACCGACGACTACATCATGAAAATAACCTCTGCCTCCGTCGCCGCTCTTGAAGACTTGATCGACCGGGTGGCGAGCTATGGTTCCTGTATAACCTCCCTGGTGCTCTCTACTCCGCTGCACGGGCGCATCATTCGCAGGGGCCTGGGGCAGGAATCCTGAACCCTGGACTTGAAGGGTCGTAGTTCGTTCCTCCAGGTCCAGGGTTCGGACTCGAAGATCAGCTGAAGCTTTCTCCTTCGCGGGTAAGCAAAGCCTGCTTGCGCTCGACGCCCCACTTGTAGCCGCCCAGCGAACCGTCCTCGCGCACTACCCTGTGGCAGGGTATCACGAGTGCCACATGATTGGCCCCACATGCTTGCGCAACCGCGCGTACCGCCTTCGGATTGCCCACCGCCTCTGCTACCTGTGAGTAAGAGCGCGTGCTTCCGTAGGGTATGCCACGGATGACGCTCCATACACTCTCCTGGAACGGCGTGCCGTGTATGTCCAGGGGCAGGCTGCTGTCGAGATAAGGCTTTCGTTCATCGATCTGGCACAGAATGGGTTGCGCCCACTTCGCCATTTTCGCATCGTCTCTTTCGATGTGAGCAGCTGGGTACTCGGCGCGCAGGCTTGCGGCCAACGCTTCGTCCGAATCGCCCAGTTGCACCGCGCACAGCCCACGCTCGGTTGCTGCTACCAACACTTTTCCCAGCGCGCTTTTTGCTATCGTATATCGCACGTCCATCCCTGAACCTCCCTGCCGGTATGCTCCGGGCGTCATCCCCATTTGTGTTCCGGCGTTCCCGTAGAGGTGGTTCGCCGACCCATAACCTGCGTCGTACATCGCCTCAGTCACGTTATCTCCTTCACGGAGGCTTGTCTTCAGTCGCTCCAATCGCAATGCCGCCGTATACTGGCGGGGCGTAACGCCCATTACTCGCTTGAACACACGCTGCAAGTGGTAGGGGCTGATTCCTATGGCATCACCAAGCGCCTGAAGTGTGATTACGTCGCCCGCGCCCTCGTCCAGGCTCGCCTCGATCAAGCGGCTGACCTTCTCCGCTATTTCCATCCCCGGCTCCGGCTTGAACTCGTCGGTTTGGGTGGCATCGCAGGCAAGCCCGGAAGCCTTTGGCCTCGGCCTCCTCCGGTCTGGCGAAAAAGAGCACTTGCTCTCGCCTGGGCCGCCTGGATGGGCAGCCTGGCCTGCAGTAGACGCCCGTCGAGCGCACCGCATACACGAATTGTCCATCCATGGCGATCTCTCTATCTAGCACGGCTTGCCAATATTTGCCTTCGTCCATCTTGCTCTCCGTTTTATTTTCCGCAGCCTCTAGCTCTCTCATGTATCCATAATAGTGCATCCAACGTTTCTGGCGCTATCCGATTCTTGCGCTTCAAACTTGTGTTGCACGTGGATCATGAAGGATTTGTTTGTCGGGGAATACGAAGGAACGTAAGTGGTGCGAACGGCACTCACAATTGGCGATGGTATTGCATAAGGATTGTGAGCCGCAGTCATCGCGGAGTGCTTGTTCTTACGCCCCTACGGGGCTATGGCATTTTCCTGGGCTTTACCGCAGGGCTTACGCCCTGGGCTACTCTCTTACGTCCCTACGGGACTAAATGGGATGGGGATGGCGTACGAGCAGGATACCATTAAGAGTGTCCGCACCTGGGCCATCTCGGTGGATTTATACGGCAGCATTGCCCCTTGTGGGTGCCCCTACTGTACCAAAGTACACCCCCAAAACGTGTCCCGTTTTGCCCCACCAATGGCTCTTAGTTAATGAGGGTGCTAGTATGAGGTTGGTAGCGTAGACCCAGTCGCCTTCTGCCCCCACCAATGGCTCTTCGTTGATTAGGGCAATAGTGTTGTTCGCTAGTGGGTCACTACAGGTTTGCTAAGGGGTGAGGATGTCGGAAACGGTGACTACGCTGTAGCCCATTTCTTGTAGCTTGTCGAGGATGCGTGGCAAGGCTTCGGCTGACGCCTGTGAGCCGAAGTGCTGGAGAATGATCGCGCCGTCGAGGTTGAAATTGGGGGTGTTAGTCACTCTGTTGAAGATGAAATCGGGTGTTTTCGGCTCACCCACCGAGTTGAGGGAATCAAGCGTCCAGTAGATCGACCTGTAGCCTTGCGCTACCGTTACGTTCAGCACATGGTTGTTGCGCGATCCGTATGGGGGTCTCCAGTAGGGCTTGGTGGTTACTCCGGTCAAGTTGTAGAGGATCCTTTCTGTGCGGGCCAACTCGTTTGTAAGTTCGTCGTCGGTGAGGGTGAGCGAATCGCGGTGTGAGTAGGTGTGGTTGGCGATCTCATGCCCATCCGCAACCGCTTGCTTTACACCCTCAGGGTACTGCTCCGCGAACTTACCTGTGAAGAACATCGTAATATGTATGTTCCTCTGTCTTAGCGCGGCCAACACGGAGGGCATAGCGTCGTCTGGGCCGCCGGCATCGAAGGTAAGAGCAACACGCTTCTTCCCAGGATAGCCCCTGACAACCTCACTCCAACCGCCTGCGGGCGCAGGCTCTGCCGTGGGGGTTGGTGCGAGGGGCCTGGTCGCGGTCGGGGTCGCAATCTCTATCTCTTCTTCAGCGGTCGCAGTTGGTTCTACTAACGCCTGTGTGGGTTGGGGTGTGGCGACTGCCTCAGGTGTGTTGGTTGGCTCTTCGATGAAGGTTGGGGTTGGCGCAGGCGTATCGGTGGCGGTGGGCGTGGCGGTGCTTGTCGGCGTGGAGGTGGGTGGCAACTCGGTTGGCGATGGCGGGACTATGGTAGCCGTGTCTGTAAGGAGCGGCGTGTCGGTTGGGGTGGGGTTGGGCGTGGATGTGGGTGCAATTTCAGTAGGTGTGGGCAAGGCGCTCACATTGCACCCCCAGGAAATAACCAGCAATCCGAACAGCAGCAAGACGATGGCGGCAACGCGTTTCATGGCCGGATGATAGCACACCCTACCCTGTGGAAAGCCTGTTCATAAATGGCGGAAGCGGCCCAAAAGGACCGCTTCGTAAGTGGGTATGATAGGACTCGAACCTATGACCTTTCGGATGTGAACCGAACGCTCTAACCGACTGAGCTACACACCCGTGCCCCACATTATAACAACTGCCTACCCGGTTTGCAAGCCGGAGAAATCGAACTAACGGAGAGGATCAGGGAGACCTTTGAACGGCGGCAGGCAGCTTGGCTTGCGCTCTCTGCCAATCTATGGGGTCTATTCGACGACTTCCAGATCAACTGTTGGGACGCGCATCTGCTGGCCGTTTGCCAGCTTCACATCGGCGGTAGGTGATACGACGCCCGACTGGGCCGAGCGCGGGCCCGCCGGTAGACCGGTGACCTGCGCCGTCTGCCCAAGGTAGCCCTGGGAAAGTAGCCTCACTATAGTACCCACCGCTAGCTTCGGCCCGATCTCCTCCGGCTTACGCACGGCTGTGGTGCGTGCCAGTGGGATGATTACTTCAGGTCGCGCCAGACCGCCGCGCAGGCGCGTCGTCCCGTCCACCGCGATTTCCTGCCCGTCGTAGCCAGCGATTGTTTCAAACACGCGCTTGCACATGGGCGCAAACCCGAAACCTTCCGTGATTATCAAGACAAAGTCGGGTGGCACGCCCAACTCGCCGCCGACTCCGGGCGGTGGAAAATCCCATCCCTTGCTTTCCCCCGAGGCCACGCCCATTCTCCAGGCTTCCAGCCCGCCGTAGCCCAGGAAGTTTGCAAGCTCGCCCGAACTCATACTGCCGACGATTGCGCCCCGTGCCCCAAGCTCGATCAACCGTCGTAGGGCGTCGGCGTTTACATCGCTGCCACCGAGCACGATGGAATAGGCAACCCTGGCATCGAGCCTATCGCGCGCGATAGGCTCGTCTTCGGCTGTTACCATGACCTTGAGGACACCGTGTTGCTCGCCGCCTACTCCAAATATGCCCCTCACCAGGTTGGCGGGTGTTTCCACGATAGCGCCGTAATGAGGTATCAGGTCGGTCACGATCCCTTTGAGGTGGGCGCGGACGCTGACAGGCTCGGCGGGTGTGGTTATCAGCCCTATTCCGGTGGCCGCGTCGAAGCCGGTGAAGGTGCCCGCTACAGGCGCCCGCGACACTCGCGACCCCATGCCCGCCCGTTGCGCCAATACTCCAGCCTGCTCAACCTGGGTTCCTGGGCTGACCAGAAGGCGTTTGGCGGTTGCCGCGGGGGACAGGTCCAGGTCGGCGGCGATGTCTACGCTTACTGGTTCGGACGCGAGGGTGCTCTGGGCAACGATATCGCCCGGCTCGACGCGCGCACCCGCACGGACCAGCACTTCGCCGGGCACGGGGAGTCGCCTCTCCCGCCTTAGAAGAATGTTGGTGGCTATAGTGGGTTGGGGAATGGGGTAGTAGGGGCTGGCCATTATTCTATCCCTTCGACCGGAGGAGCTTCGATACCGGGCATGGCGTCGAAGGCCGCCCACCATCGCCTGGCCTGGTCCATACGCGCCTCAGGGTTTTCGGGGAACTCCAGCGGCCTCCCTCTGGCGTCCACGATCAGGCCCACAAGCCCGCCTTTCACCTCTTGTCCCGCCTGGGTCTTGAGGGCTTTGCCCGGCTCCCCGCTCCCGACCCGGAAGCCTGACGACGGCTTGACCGTGAGGGGCGCACGCTCGTCCGGCCTTAAAGGGATCACGCTGATGCTTCCGTATGGCACTTCTACCGTCTCAGCGTCGCCGGATTTGCGTTCAACAGTTACCGTGACGGCGGTGCGAGATTCATCCGGCAATCTGCCGTCTTCCTGCGATTCGGTATCGGCCTGCACCACCAGCGCTGTGCCGAGCCACACCAGGCAATCGCGGTCGAATATGTATGAGGCGGCGGCCAGATGATGGTGGGCCAGATTGCCCAGCGCGGGGAGCAGCAGCGTTGTGTCTACCGCCAGTTCGACGGACCCCAGACCCTCCGCGAATGGTTGGAGGGCATCGAGCATGAGAAGGGCGGCCTGTCCCGGCCGGGGGGTGTAACCTAACAAACCTCCTGTGCCGATCAAGAGATCGTAACGTGGAGCACCTTCGCCGTAACCGCGCTGCAAGTCTTCCTGGGCTGCGAGGAGGGCTTCGCGAGCCAGAGCGTGCTCGATAGCCAGGTCGCGGGCCGTCTGGGGGAGCAACTGTGGCCTCACCAGCTTGTTCAGCACCCAATCAAGTAGCTCGTCCTCTGCCATCGCGAAAGGAAGCCACCGCAGCACGTTCGCCAGACCCCGCTCGGCGAGGAGATTGCCCACGCCGTAAGCAAGGCCTGTGTCGCCCCGGATGATGGCCGAGTTCGCGTTCGGCGTTCGCCAGGTAGAGTGATGTAGCGCTTGCTCCCACGTCCGCGATCAATGTTTCGCGCCCGTAGTGGGCGTACAGATAGCGCGCGATGAGCCTGATGCTTTCGGCGGTGGGCACTACCGCCCCCTCGATCCAGCGCGATAGCACAGGGTATCCGGGTAGTTGCGGCACCCGCCGCTCGCGATAGAGTCCCGCCATCATCTCCTCGGCTGGACCTGTCTGTTCAATGGTCAGGCCGGGGCGCAGGTTAGCTACAGCTCGTACCTCAACCACCGATTTGAGCGTCTCGGATACTGCGTCCTGGGCCGCCGAATTGCCTGCGTAGATGGCGGTGGGCGTGCCTGGGGCTTGCTTGTTGACCCTGGCCGCACGCTCGGCGCGGCTCGCTTGCTCACGTGAGGCCCCGGCCACTACTTTCGCCAAACGCACCAGTGGCGCTACCGGGCCGCCCTCGATGCCGCCTGCGATCAATACTACCTCCGGCGGCATGGCAAGCAGTTTGTCCATCTGCTCCTGTAGCCAGGCGGTGGATGCCTTGCTCAGAAGGGCATCGTCTTCGCTGGGTATTTCCTTTACGCCTTCGTCTAAAGTGATGTGTGCTACGATATGGGTGTATGCGCTCTCGGCTGCCTGTAACGCGCTAGGCTCCGAAATGTCGCTGCTGACAGCAGCAACTGCCACTCGCAAGGCGGGGGCCGCACTGGACGTGGCTATGAAGAGGTCCAGCCCGCTCCCATCCCTGCGCTGCGGCACTATGAGTCTGTTTTCTTCGGTCAGCTTTCGGCCTGTGATGCCCTCAAGCTCGCGCACTGCGTTGTAGACTCCGGCGGTTACGTCGTTGTAGGGAGCTTCGGCGGTTGTGAGGGCGGATGCCCGCGCCACGAAGCGGTATTCGTCGCCTACCACGTCGAACAGTGCGGCGCGCGTATTCAGTGAGCCGATGTCGACCGCCAGGATAGCGCCGACGGTCGCGACTGTGGGCGCCCCCTCCTGCTGTTCTGCTATCACAGCCTGCGGGCCGGTATTCTCCAACTTACCGATGTTGCTCATAAATCACTCTTACTGGAGGTAAAGCTCAGGCAATTGTGCCTGGCTGTGAGGTCCTCTACAACTGCCACAATCTTTGTACTAATTCCACGAGGGACACCAGGCGCTCGATCAGAGCGGCATAGAAAGTGGTGGCGAGGGAGCCGAGTATAGCCCCGAAAGCGAGCACCAGCACCCATCGCCCCACTATCGAAAGCTGTTGTACAGGCATGGGCCTGGCGCCGTCGGCTCGTGCTCCGAAAGCGAAATACGACAAAGCGCACACTACCCCCGCCACCAAGACTATGTTACCCACCAGCGCCGCGAGAGAGGCAGGGTCGCTGCTTATGGTTACCAGACGCATGGTGTCGAGGGCCTGCGGTACGATTGCCCCGGCCAATGCGCCACCGAGCGCCAGCGATGCACCTACTACCACTACGAGGTTGAGGCCAAAGGACGCAGGCCACGCGCCAGGATAGGCGATCCTTAAGAGCAGCAGCAGGCCGAGCGCCACGGGCACCATCCCAAGCCACCTGTCGGCGGCAGGGGTTCCCTCAGCGGGCACGATTATGCGCGCTATCTGTGGGGCGACCACCTGCGTCAGCACCACCAGCGATACGTATCCGACGGACACGCCTACCAGCAGGCTTTGGGCTATCTTCCACAGGGGGTTCGCCCCTAGCAGATAGCTGAACACCATCAATGTAAGCAGCCCGGCTACAATTGCGCCGATCAGATTAGCATCCATCGCTTTTGGGACCTATCATCCTCTTCTCATTATTCTTCTCGCACCCTGTGCCAGAAATGCCGACACGATTACAAGTGCCGCCAGCAGCGCGGCTACCGATTGCGCGTTCAGGCGCGTGGTCAGCTCCACGGTCTTTGTAAGTACGCCACCGCCCAGGCCATTTTCCTCCAACTGCTGCATATAGGCATATGCTCCGGTCGTGCCGCTCACAACTGCCTGCAACCCGGCCCCTGGCACCTGCAAATATGGCCTTGCCAATGGCTCAAGCCCTTGCGGGATAGCTGCCACCACCGGCACGTTAGTGCGAGATGCCACCTGCTCGATCCAGTTTCTCATCTCGGCTTCCGTCCCGGCCAGGTCTACTATCAGCGCGAAGTCCTCCACTTTGTTGAGCGCACCACCAGCCGTCAACTGGTAGCTGTCGACCGGCCTGCTATTGATGTAATCGAGGGGAAGCAGCGCCTTGAAGTTGCCTACGAGTGTGCGCAGTGCTGCTTCGCTTCCGGGCAAGTAGCCGAGCACAAGGTAGTCTGTGCCGTACTCATATTCGTACCCCGGCTCAGTCTTGAGGGCATCTGTGACCTCTTGTGCGAAGCCCGGACCCTGGGGCACTGTGCTCACAGTCACGAATGAAAGATGCCGCCACATGATATGCTGCATGACAGCCTGCGACATAATCGACATCTCCGCCGACCTGCCGGCATCCCAGTCGTATACGACCAGCACCGGCCTGTCGAGCGGCACCGAATCGATAGCTTTATAGAATTCGATAGCCCCGGGTGCATTCACCGCAGGAGTGTTGCCGAAGGGCGGCCTGACTATCACAACTGCCAGCAGCGCGGCCAGAATCACGAGGTAGATCACTCCGTTGGGGAAGAGCCATTGCCTGACTTTGCTGCGACTTGCCTGCGCGCTCATGCGTGTTGCCTGGGCCGCCAGCGCCCGGCGGCTCCGCACCACGGGCATCGGGACCACGCGCCGTGTTGATTCGGGCGCGGGAGGTTGCAGTAGTTGAGCCAGCGTCTCTACAGAACCGGGCCTGGGTGCCTTCACAGGGATGTTGCGCGAGGCTATCCCGGCCATATCTTCTTCGAGGGTGAAATTAGCAGGTGGGGCTGTGACGGTCCGGCCTTGTACGGGTATGGCTGCCGGTTGTGTTGGTGCGTCCTGTGTTATCGCGCCTGAGCCTTCGCCGCCCATATTGCGCACGAAATCGGGCAGTTGTTCGCTGGCGTCAGCCTCGGCGGGAGGAGCGAAAGGCTCTATCCCTTCGATACCCAGGTCGGCCAGTTCCGTGCTCCGCAATTCCTGCGAAGGCACCGATTGCAGCGTTTCCTGCACGGTTACATTGCCGAGCCAGGGTGGCAGGCCCGGCGGTGCATTATCGGCCTCTTCGTCTTCGGGCGTTTCGCCTGCCTCTGTCCCACCTTCTGTGGAGCTTGCCGCCTCTTCGTCTGCGCCTTTGTGCGCCCAGGGCATAATATGCGCAAGCTCCTCAGGCTCGTACCCTCCCTCGGGTGCTATAGGGCTGGACGAAGGCTCAAGTATGCTTACCACCCAGTTGGGCGGTGGGGCATCAGGGGCCTCGGCTTCTTTACCAGGTTCTGCGGCTTCCGCCGCATCTTCTGTGGAGCCTGGAGATGGAGAGGCGGCCTCAGATTCTTCTGCCAATTCAGTCCCCGTATTTTCGGTCTTACCGGCGATTTCAGGTTGGGCCGCAGCGTTAACTTTCTCAGGGCCAAGTCCGGTGGTTGGCAATACAGCTTTTTCATTGACCGCCTGGAGCCAGGGGAGGTCCATAAACTCATGGTCGTGTTCTTCGCCTTCCTGGCGAGGCAAGGCAGCGCCGCACCGGGCGCAAAATCGCCCTGTGTTGCGGTTAGTAGCCCCACAATTTTGACAGATTACATCCATAAGGCGTGACGAGTGACGAGTGACGAGTGACGAGTGACGAGTGATTATCGCTTACTGCTTATTTCTGGTGTTGATCGTTTGTCATTCCAGGTATGGCCTGTCGAAGCCGAGCAGTATGCGCAGGCTCAACCCGATTGCGCCGAAGGCTACTCCCAGGATGATAGCACGTATGCCCGCTAGCACCGGGTAGTCCAGCAGCCAATCTTTGATGCTTACCAGTACATCGAGCGGTGGCGCGGCTGCGAAAGGTGCCTGGCCGAGCACCACCACCACTGCTACCAGCAACAGGACTGTGGCCTCCCGGCTCTTGAGCCGCATCGACCGGAACAAGGCGGTCGTCAGGAAGAACGCGAGCAAACTGAACAGTGCCGCACCAAGGGGCTGGTATATCCACTTGAATATCCAGGCCACAGTGTCGGTTCCTGGGCTGCCTCCGATCAATCCCAGCGCCAGTACTGCTATCGCGCTTCCCACCAGGATCAAGCTATAGAGCCAATCGGTTTCGCGCTTCAAGACGCGACCTATATGCACCTTCATGAGGTTGCCCAATCCGACCAGCAAGGCGAATCCAACCAGCACCGCCACCCATTGTGCCAGCATCCCGCCCCAATCGGAGAATGTGCCCCGTGTGAAGAAGCCCACGATACTGATCACCCCGGCGACATACGCCAGGCCCAGGTTGAGTATCAGTATTGCGGTGGATGTGATGCGGTTTGACATGGATGGTGATAGGTGATAGGTGATACGTGAACAAGTGATCACGTTTACGGGTTACGGGATAATACTTACAACCTCATTCCAGTTGATGCCTAGCAGGTTCCCGATTATGAACCCCAGCACTATCAAGATAATAAGCACCCAGCGCAGGCCATCCTGGGCCAGTAAGGAGGCTGTGTGTGTGGTCCTGCGTTCAAGGTAGGCCCCTGAGGCGAATATCTCTTCGCCGATCAGGGTGTGGTCGGCGCTAATGCTGATCAGGGCTAAAGCCTGGTGGTCTGATGCTCCAATGATCTGTTGCGCGCCGTTTCTGCGCTGTACTTCGGTCAGGATCAATACTTCAGGCCCAAACTGCCCCACCATTACGGCGCTCGAAATCTTCTGCCCCTCGACCACCTCGGTGGCTCCCGCCACGTAGGCCAGCGGGTCGGCATGTGTCAGGAAGCGTGCTTCGCTACCCTCGTTCTCTGCTGACCACCCGGACCTGCTTGCCCCGCGTCTGAGCGCATTGTCTGTCAGCGCGTAAGCCACTGCATCATTGGTGGTGGCCTGCACAGGAGCGCCCGTGATCGCACTCACCCGCGCCATAAACTCGACCACCGCCATGCCTGCCAGGGTGGCCGCACTCCCCACACCCTGAGTGCCCACGCTTCCCGTCCCAGGAGATATGTGCACCGCTCGACCTGTCTCAGCCGATAAGGCCAATCCTTCATTGGCTGCTTCGTACCCCGCGATTGGGCGGAGCGTGTAGGCTGATGCTGTCTTTGTTGTTGCTTTCTGGCCCCATCCCGACCGCCACAGGTATATCAAGAAGAGCACCAGGAAGAGCACCAACCCGCCCAGCATGACAAGTAAGGCGCTCCCGTAAGCAGGCTCGACGCTCATCGCTCTTTGTCCTCCGCAGCCATTTCGGACTGATCCGAAAAGTCGCTCAGGTAGGCCTCCAGCTTGCCAAGACCATCATCACTCTCCAACAGCCGGGCTACGCTGCCGATAGAAGTTGTGCTCCTTCGTGATAATGGCCCCAGCGCACCCAGGAACGGCTCCAGCGCCCAAGCGAATTGCCCAGCTATCCAGTGCAAAGGTTTCAAGGCATCAAGCGCTACCCGCGCCGTCCCTCCCATGCCTGCGCGGTTTATAGCTTGCGCAAGCCTGTATGCTTCACTGTTAGGTTGTTCTCCTGATATGGAGCGTGTGGGCTTTTCGTTGCCTGGAGTGGCTGCCAAGAGTTCCCGTCCTTTCATGGGCTGGGGAGTGGAGTCACATTATAGCTATGCGCAGCTACTATGGTCAAGAAATCACATTAAGTTCCTCGAATGTGGAAAACAATATTAAATTTTAAGAAGGACGACGGCGCGTGCGCCGTCGTCCTTGTTGTTGCCAGGTCGCGGAGACTATCGTTCGGTGGTAGCACAACCTGGGAAGAATGTGTTGGCCACTATCTTGGAGGCTTGCCCTCTCGTCGCATTGGCTCCTGGCCTGAAGTATGGCAGGTTGGCAGGGCCTACACATGGCTCTCCCACTCCTCCACATGCGTACCCGTTCATGATGCCCCGGTCCGTCAGCCTCCATATCCAGTCGTAGAAGGTTGACCCTGGCAGTACGTCCTGGAACTGCTGGTCTCCTACCGGGTCCGAGTACCCCGCTGCCTCTGACACTATCTTGGACAGTTGTCCTCTCGTCACGTTGGCATTCGGTCTGAAGTACGGCAGGTTCCCTGGGCCTACACATGGCTCTCCTGGTCCTCCACATGGGTACCCTGCGATGATGTCGCGGCTGGCCAGCCTCCCTATGAAGTCGTAGAAGGTTGAACCGAGTGGCACATCCTCGAAGCGCTGGGGACCTGGGTCATCATTGTAGCCAGCTGAGTTGGACACTATCTTGGACAGTTGTCCTCTCGTCACGTTGTTGTTGGGGCGGAAGCATGGGTTGCCGCTCTCGCACCCTGAGGTGTAACCGTTGATGATGCCCCTACATGCCATGCAGGTGATGTAGTCGTAGAAGGTAGAGCCTGGGGGCACGTCAGTGAAGGTGATGGAGCAAGCTGTGGGGGTGGCGGTTGGTGGCACAGGTGTGTTGGTAGGCTCAGTAATGGGAGTATTGGTAGGCTCAGTAATGGGAGTATTGGTAGGCTCAGTAATGGGAGTATCGGTGGGAGGCACAGGCGTGTCGGTGGGTGGTACAGGTGTGTCGGTGGGGGTAGCTGTAGGCTCGGCACATGGTGTGATCGATGGAGGAGTGCCCATCGTGAAGCGGAAAGCGGTGTTGCTGCCCAACCTGCCCGGCTGGTTGAAGGAAAGCTGGATCGCAGATGTGCCGTTGTCGTCCTCGATACCTGCGGTTGAGCTATAGCCATATCCAAACGCGGCATCCAGGTCTTCATAGACTATGGTGATACGATTGGTGGTTTCTTCAAGCTGTACCTCGAACGTGATTGGATCGTTTAGGCTCCCGCCTCCGTTCGTACCAGCTACGTCTCGCCACTCGATGACGAACGTACAATTCGGTGCGCTGCCTGATACCCCTGTGTAGACGTCACCATACGCGATGGCACGCGGGTCCACAGCCAGGTCGTCCCAATATGGATAGATGGCATTGTTGGGGTAGTTGTAATTGGAGGTGTGGGTAGTAGGGCCGGGGTTGGGTATTCCGGTGTTGGCCCACATCCTGGCGAAAGTGAAATCCTTAAACGTCAGGAAGCCATTGGTGCTGACGTTGAGGGTCGTATATGTGCCCGTGTAGTAGTTGAAGGCGAATGGCAGCGTTACCGCCGAGTATCCATCTTCGTAATCATCGAACGTCAGAGCGGTTGTGCCTGCTATCCAGTTGGGCGTTGGCATATCTACGACGTATGTGCTGTCATAAGCCGGGCCGAATGTGAAGTCATGTGTCATAGCCGCGCCGACATTTACGACATCTACAATTGGCTGGTAACCTGCGCCCGCATCGGCTGTGAACGTGTAGGTTCCGGCGGGTAGGTTCACGCTGTACATTCCGCTAACCGGGTTGTTTTGCACAACCAACGATGCAGGCGGGTCGATAGTCACCGTGCCGGACAAAGGCGCGCAAGAGCCGTTCTCGAAGAGATAACCTGATACCGCAAAGGTCGGTAGAGGTGTGAGGCTGACGTTGAGCACCGGGCTTGTATCGGTGAGCCAACTCTGCCCGCTGAGATTGGCGGTCTGGTATCCGAATGCCGATACGGTTACATCATAGGTACCTGCCAGCACAGTCATGCTGTAAGCGCCGCTGGCGTGCGTCACTACCGAGTAGGTATCGCCGTCGCTTGTTCGCTGAGCGGTAACATGAGCTCCCTCGATTGCGGAGCCATCGCTCACGGTGCCGCTGACATGCGGGCCGTGTACCGCCATTTCGATAGCGGTATCAGCCTGCACAAGACCCCAACCATAGTTGTTGTTAGGGCGTGCGCCCCAGGATGCCTGGAAGTAGGCGGTGCGGGTCAGAATGCCCATTACGTCTGTGTACGTAAGCGAAGGGTTGGCCGACAGGACGAGAGCCATCACGCCTGATACGTGAGGCGTTGCCATAGATGTGCCTGAGATCGAACCGTAGGTGTTGCCGGGGAAGCTGGAGCGCACGTTTACGCCTGGTGCGTTTACGTCCGGCTTGACAACTCCTCCCCAGCACGAAGGTCCACGGCTGGAGAAACTGGCGATGGTCAGGTTCGAGGCGTTAATAGCGCCGACGCCGATCAGGAATGGATATCCACCAGGGGAGCCGACTGTTCCGGCTGAGGGCCCCGCGTTGCCGTTGGCGAACGACGGCATAATACCTGCGTCGATCCAGGCTTGCATGATGAGCCAGCTATCGGTGTTCCAACATTCGTTGTCGCCCCATGAGTTAGTGACGATATTGGGCCGGAGGTCGGGGCGGCGGTTCTCTCCATTGAGATCCCAGGGCGCAAGCATAAAGTCTTCCGCAGGGGTGATCTCTTCGTTACCCGACGAGCCGCCACCAATGCCGGTAGGGAAGACCTTGGCGGCGATCCACTTGGCGTGCGGTGCTACACCAATCTGATTGGTCAGGGTGGGATCTTCGCCCAACACCGTGCCCATTGTATGCGTACCGTGTCCATTGTCATCGTATGGTACAGGTGAAGGAGTGGCATCTGCGCGGGCATCCCACCAGTTGTAATTGTGGTCATAGGAGCCATCGCCCAGGTAGCCCCTGTACTGGCGGAATAGGGCTTCGTGTGTATAGTCAACCCCGGTATCGATACTTCCTACGACTATACCCTGGCCGAAGTAACCCTCGGCCCATGCCTGGGGTGCATGTACCGTCTGCACGCCTAATTCGACGGTGTCGGGAGAGTTGGAATCGACCACACTGGACGTATCAACGGACCCGGCCTCCATGCTCGATGCCGTGTCATCCATCAGATAGTAGCGGTGATCGGCTTCAATGTACGCCACATCGTTCAGGCGGCCCAAAGCGCGCGCTGCCGCTTCGTTACCGTGGACGAAAATGGCGTTGATAATGGTGAACTGGCTCACTTTGCCGTTGATATTGCCCAATCCCTGCTGGCGCGCCACCTCTTGCATTACACGCGGCTGGGTGGCCTGTGCTGTGCGCTGAAGCAGATCGAGTACGTAGCTACCTTTGTCGTTCCAGCTATTGATGCTGTTAGCAGTGTCGGCTTGAGCTTTCAGATAGACCATAAAGCCCACAGTGCTGTTGCCCGCAGAATCAAGCTGTCCTCTGAGCTTGTTACTGATTTTGGTGGCCGGATCGAAGCTGATCTCCGGCTGCGTGAGCCACCAGTTACCGCGCAATGGTATACCGGCCAGCGCGGGATCTGCCAGTGCGGGGTCTGACTGAGTTGTACCGGCAGTGCTGCTGCTTGCGGCTGCTGTGCCGGTAGGATAGGCGGCCTGTGCGTTCCAGGGCCGCCAGGCGAGTGCGGCGAGGGCAAACAACGCGATGCCCAGGCCGATCATTAGGTAGATGCGCCTTCTTTGCATTTATTTCTCCTTCTCTCTAAAGGACAATGGGTTTTTGTGCCCAGAGGCAATGGGCGAGGCGAATAGAATTATAGCAGGGCACTCGTAGTGAGTCAACCCCGCTATAAATTGAATTTATACTAAACTGCCAGATCTGTAGAAAAATATTTTAGGTTGGCATGGATAGTAATTTTACGGGTTGCACCCTGGGAAGAACGTATTACTAACGATCTTGCTTGTCTGCCCGCGCGTCACTGTGCCGTTTGGCCTGAAATATGGCCTGTCATCGGGCGATACGCAAGGCTCGCCCGGCCCACCGCATGGGTAGCCGCTCATCACGCTTCTGCTGACCAGTCTCTCCGTGAAAGTGTAGAAAGTGGCGCCGGGCGGCACATCCTCGAAGGTCTGGCCGCTTACCGTTTCATTGAAGTTCGCGGCATTGCTGACGATCTTGGTTGTTTGCCCTCTTGTAGAGGAGCTGTTTGGCCTGAAATATGGCCTGTCATCGGGCGATACGCAAGGCTCGCCCGGCCCACCGCATGGGTAGCCGCTCATCACGCTTCTGCTGACCAGTCTCTCCGTGAAAGTGTAGAAAGTGGCGCCGGGCGGCACATCCTCGAAGGTTTGACCTGATACAGAGTCGTTGAAGCCAGCCGCCTCGGATACAATTTTGGTGAGTTGCCCCCTGGTTACAGGATTATTCGGCCTGAAATAAGGAAGGTTGTCCGGTGCGATGCATGGCTCGCCCGGCCCACCACAGGGGTAGCCCGATAGTATGCCCTGGCACGCAAGGCAGCGCACGAAGGTATAGAAGGTGCTGCCAGCAGGCACGTCCTGGAACCCGATTGGGCAGGAGCCGGGCGTGGATGTGGCTCGCGGCGTGTTCGTCGCCGTCACGGGCGGGGTCGCAGTGGGCGTTGGAGGTTGCAGCCCGCCGCTGCATACTATGGCTTCGTTGCTTTCCACATAGCTGCCATTCCACCCGCCAATCGCCAGCAGCGAATAGCTGTTCGGGCTGTAGGTGGCTGCCAGCGTGCGCCGCGCAGTATTCAAGCTGGATATAGGCTCCCAGCTATCGGTCAGCGGGTTGTATCTTTCAGCCGTGTTGGTGTAGTCCAGATAGCCGCCGCCTACCGCGTAGAGGAAGCCTCCGCACCCCGGCGTGCCGGTATCCAGGCCTACCACGGCCACTCCGCCCCTCGGGAGGTTCATCGGCTGAACTGTGCTCCAGCTATTGGTGGCAGGGTTGTATGCTTCCACTGTCGAGAGGTCGGTAAAGCCTCCAGGGATCCCTCCAGCCGCGTATATCAGCCCGTCCAGAGCGGCGGCACCCAGGTACACGCGTGCGGTGGGCATCGGCGCTTTGGTCTGCCAGCGGCTACCAGCGGGCCGCGTCGGGTCATATTCGTAGACGGTATTCTTCGCCTGCAAAGTGTCGTCCGAGCCTCCGATCACATAGAGTTTGCTATTGTACACGGCCACTCCCGCCCCGAAGCGTGGGGCGGGCAATGGGTCGCTGGTGAGCGTCTCTACGCGGTTTTGCAGGGGGTAGTATACCTGCAACAGGTTCTTAGTGGAGGCGGTATCGCCGCTATAGCCGCCGGGGATGTAGATGGCGCTGCCGATCACCCCGGCCCCTACATTGCTCACGCCGGTGTTCAAGGAAGCACGCTGCGTCCAGGTGTTAGCCAGCGGGTCGTACTCCATAATTGGCATGTTGGTGTTGCCGTTGTTGTACTCGCCACCGAGCGCGTATATGCGCCCGTTGGGCACGAACGCCACCGCCGCCTCGCGGCTGCGCGGCAACAGCATGTCGGCCTTACGAACCCACACTCCTGCCGTGGTGGTCATGACGGTCTGCCCGAAGAACTGTCCAGGGCTGGGTAGCTGCCCGGATGCGTTCAAGGTAAGCACATCGCTGGCTCCCAGCGTCGCCCCCGAGGGCACGAACACGGTTACTGTAACAGGAGTGGATGCGTCGGGTGAGAGATTGCTGGTTACGGCCGGGGTTACGCTGGCGGACCAATCGACACCTTCCAGTGACATATCGAAATAGTTATCTTGCCCGCTCTTATTTATCAGGCTTGTTGTGAAGGTTACCGGGCTGCCGTAATCTCCGGCCCTCGTTTGTCCCGGCGGTGCAAAATCGACCCCTTCCGTGCTTACCGTGGTGGTTATCAAGGCGGTATCTGTGAAGGTACCGGGCGTGGGCAGGTCGGAGCTTACATCGACGCGTGCCGTATCCACTTCACCGAGGGGAGTGCCCGGCGGTATTTGCACCTGCACGGTTATGTCGGTTTTGCCACCGCTCGGTATCAAGCCTGTATTCGCGGGGCTGACGGTGGTGGTCCACACTCCGGAAGCCGCCGACAGCGCGAAGGAATTGTTTATGCCTGTGGCGTTCACCACAGATTCCGTGTATACGACGCTAGCGCCGGGCGCTCCGCCTCCCGCCCTGGTGCCGGGTTGCAAGAATACATCCTGCTGCACCCTGTAGCGTATCGCCCGCGACGGCGACAGGTCATCCACATAGCAGAGATAGGCAAGCCCTACACTACCATCAGCATTCTGAATACCTACCACGCCCTTCGATCCTGCGACGCCCGTCCCGTTGAGGGTCTGGTATTGGAAGACAATGTCGCCGTTTTCGTAGATAAGTGTTTCGATGGTGGCGCGCACGTTCGGGTTGCCGTACTCGTAGACATTACGCCACTCGACCACGTAGATACGGTTGGGGGCAGTGCCGATTATGTCTGTGTAGACTCCGCCTTGTACAGTGTCGGTAATGAGGGGCACGATGAAATCGTACCAGAGGGGGGCCACCATGGCTTTCGGCACGTATTGACTGATAGAGGGCACACATTCAAAACTCTTCCCCGGCCAGTAGTCGTTTGGCAACCCGAAATGTACATTGCCGTTAGTTGAAACGTGTGCCTGAGTATAATTCACGCCATAGAAGTTGAACACAAACGGGAGCGTGTAAGTCACGACGCCGTCATCATAGGGATAGGTGGGATCGCCGGTGCGCACCAGGGTCCATGCGCCGTCGCCTATACGCTGGGTGGCCTCAACCCAGTTGTAGACCGGCCCTCCAGGGTCGCGGTCGTCGCTGAATACGTATCCGAACTCATCCGGTCCACCCTGCCTGTCGGGGTATGTGCGGTCGGGTTGAGGGTGATCTCCCGTCTCATATGGAGGGGGCACGGACGACTTGCCGGTCGGGAGGATCGCCTGGGCGCTCTGCCCGGTCGAGGCCGCCATTTGCGAACGTGTGGGTATTTTGTGACCAGCCTGTGCCATCTCCAGCGCCAGTGACATTGTGATCGCGCTGAGCATGAGCAGCCCGAAAAATATGATAGCGCCCCTTTTCATGCCCATATTGACCTGCCCATATGCAAACACAGGCTTGTCATCATGAGGAAAGTCGCGGCGTGTGCTGGATCGCATATCAAGGGTCACTCCTCTAGTGGCTGGCCGGGCAAAGGGAGGCTTGCTCGCGGTATCTAATTGTCGCGAAAGGTATGCTGCTTTGTCAAATGGACGGAGGACGAAAGACAATGGACAGTTATCGGAATGTCCTTCTAACGCTTTAACGTTTCAGTTTTACATTCATTACCATTTCTTGCTTCATGCTGGAGTACGGCAATTAGCCCAGCGTTATTTACGTAGCACATTACGTAATTCGGGTGATGGTTCCCTGGAAGTAAGCCGTTATACTGGCGCGTACCGAAATGTACCGGTGGGATGTAGACCAAATACCTATTTACCCCTCCCACCATCCGCCTTTACAGTGAGGTAGACGCCCGGCGCGGGCTGGGCGCGGCGCGTTTTGCGCTTCTATATCAAATTTGCATCAAATTTGCGCTTCTATATCAAATGGGAAGATAATGATCATGTTTGACCTCAAACTCACTTACCGTTCACGCTCGGCTTCGATCATGCTGGCCCTGTCGTTGCTGACTTCGGTCTTCTTTGTCGCGGACGCAAGCGCCCAGACGGGTAGCAAGAACGGCGGTACCAATCCCACCCCTGACCCCATAAGCGCAGGGGCACTACCCGACGCACAAGATGCGCCTCTTACCTGTGCGCCGCCTTTCAGCGACGTGCACACTTCCGATTTCTACTTCGACAGCGTGCGTTACCTCTTCTGCTCGGGCGCGATCGGCGGCTACTCGGACAACACCTTCAGGCCGGGCAGCCCCACATCGAGGGGACAGTTTTCGAAGATTATCGTGATGGCGATGGGTTGGCCTTTACTGAACCCATCTTCGCCAACGTTCAATGATGTGCTGCCCGGCAGTCCATTCTATACATATGTAGAGACCGCTGCTTCGCACGGCATCATATCGGGTTACGGCAATGGCTCCTTCGGCCCCGGCGATCCTGTTTCGCGCGGGCAACTTGTCAAGATGGTGGTGCTGTCGGAAGGTTGGGCTCTGGTCAACCCGTCCTCGCCTACTTTCAGCGATGTGAGGCCAGGCAGCCCCTTCTACGCCTACGTGGAGACGGCCACCGCCCATGGGGTTATCGAGGGCTATCCGGATGGCACCTTCAAGCCGAGCGCGGGCACCACTCGCGGGCAGGTGTCCAAGGTTATTTATTACGCACGTACCAGCGCGATCACATCGCTGGAACAGCAGACGATGGACCTGATCAACGCCAGGCGTGTGGCTATGGGACTTGTGGCCCTTCGTTACGATGCGGCTCTGCATCGCGCCACCCTCAGGCATGTGAACGACATCGGGCCTCAGGGTTTGTGCCAGCACGACGGCACCGACGGCAGCTCGCCGTGGGACAGGGCCTCGGAGGCGGGCTATACAGGCTTCGCGATGGGCGAGGTGGTGGGATGCGGGTATCCGACGCCACAGGCGATAGTTGACGGATGGTGGAACAGCCCCGGCCACTACGCCGTGCTCACGTCGCCGGACGCCCGTGCCATCGGCTGTGCCTGGTGGGTGAACAGCGCGGGCTACGGCTGGCAGGCGTGCCTCACCGGGAACCCGTGAACCTCTAGTTCAAACTCCTTTATTCTTTGGTTCAGATATTGAACCCTCGCGGCGCGACGGGCGTATCAAGAATTGCTACCGGCAATAAGGAGCAATCAGCCATGAATACGCAAGTCCGCCGCGAACCTGTTGGGCCAGGGGAGGAGTCGGTGTGGGACTATCCACGCCCGCCGAGGCTCGAAGCAACAAGCAGGCATGTTGAAGTGATCTTCAACGGCGTCAGAATCGCCGATAGCTATCGAGCCTTTCGCGTGCTC
Source organism: uncultured Chloroflexia bacterium (assembly GCA_963797095.1). Lineage (GTDB taxonomy): Bacteria > Chloroflexota > Chloroflexia > QHBQ01 > JADMIH01 > JADMIH01. The sequence goes on from CAWCNY010000006.1 coordinate 185,670, forward strand.
GAAACGAGCCACCCGCCCGTCTATTACATCCCCGCCGAGGACGTGAGGATGGTGTTTCTTACGCTCACCGAACGCAGCACCTACTGTGAGTGGAAGGGTGGTGCGACCCACTACACTATCACTGTCGATGAAGAGTCGGTGCCGGATGGGGCGTGGGCATACCTTACTCCAATCGCGGGTTTTGGGGAGATCGCGGGGTATATCGCATTTTACCCGGCGCTGATGGATGCCTGCCTGGTGGATGGCGAGCAGGTTCGCGCACAGCCTGGTGGCTACTACGGAGGCTGGATCACTCATGAAGTGAAAGGGCCATTCAAGGGAGAGCCTGGGACGGTTGGATGGTAGCGGGGTGGCGTGGGCTGTGAAAGTTGTATATGTGAAAGTTGTATAATTGGACATAGCCCAGCGCCCGCGGTTATCGAGATAGGAACAGGCAGGAATAGATGCGCGTAACTCTTTATACAGAGCCGAATTGCCCGGAGTGCGACGAGGTCCGTCTGCTTCTCAACCAGTTGGCCGGAAAGCATGATCTGGCTGTCACCGAAGTGTCTGCCGGCCCTGACGGGGTACACCCACCTGTGGTGCAGGTGGAGGATGTGCGGGTTGGGCGGCTGGTAAGCCCCATAACGGAACCTGAGCTGCACGCTTACCTTCATGTGGCGGAGGTTGCCGTGAAGGATGGTGCATTTCCGTATGTACCCGCGGCCCCCGGTTCCGGCTCGATATTATCGGTGTACCAGGAGACAACTCTTGATAGAGTGGCGCGTTTTCTTGGCCGCAACTGGCTGAAGTTCATGGCGGTAGGGCTTGGCATCTTTTCGATACTGCCCTGGCTCGCGCCTATATTCGCGGCGCTTGGGTGGTGGGGTGTCGCCGACCCGATCTATACAGTGTATGCGATCCAGTGCCACCAACTTCCCGAGCGCGAGGCGCACATTTTTGGGTATGAGGTGTGCCAGTGCTGGCGGTGCAACGCCCTGTATGGCGGGATGTTTATCTTCTCGCTTGTATTTATGGGCACGCGCAACAAAGATTTGGCGCTGTTCAAATGGATGAAGAAGCCGCTCCCCGCGTGGGTCTTCATACTGTTCCTGGTGCCGATGGCAATCGACGGTTTTACGCACATGTTTGGACTGCGCGAGCCGTCCGACCCCGGCGTGCCTGCTGTGTTCGGGTCTTTTCTGATAGGCTCGCAGATGTTTTCGCTCAACTGGATCCTCAGGATCGTGACGGGCTTGTTGGCCGCTGTGGCCTCGATATGGTTCAGCTTGCCCCGTATGCAGAGGGCGATGGACGAGGCCGAAGCGTTGAGGACCATGTACCTGAGGTCATCTGTTATGCGTCAAAGTCAAACGTGATGCCTGGGGACTAATGACGAGTGACTAGTGACGAGTGGGCAATAGTCATGTGTCACGTAACATGTGAAGGGTGCTTATGGGGATCAACTGGGAGCTTGACCACAAATACGCATTTGAGCGCGCTCGGTTGGAGCGGCGCGATTTGCTGGTGGATTTCAGTAAGAATCCTTGAGCGGGCTGCGACCGCCTGGATGCCGTGACGTATCCTGACCCCGAGGTGGCTTCTAATATTGAGGCTAATTTCCTCCCTGTCAAGGTCTACATTAATAACCGGGACGATTGGGCTCTGTTTCGTGCCCATCATGTTATCTGGACACCCACAATCGGGTTTATGGACCGCAACGGGGCGTTGCATCACCAATCGGTTGGGTATCTGCCTGCGGGCGAGTTTCTTACCACGCTACGGATCGGGAAGGCGCGTTGTTTGATGGCGTGGACTCGGCTCAACGAGGCGGTCAATGAGTTGGAGGCGGCAGCCGCCACAGGCGATGCACTGGCTCCTGAGGCGCTGTACTGGCTTGGGATAACGCATTACCTGGCCCGCAGGGAGACCACAGGGATGTGGGATGCGTGGGAGCGCCTGCAAGCCCGGTATCCTGATAGCGTGTGGGCCAAACGGATCTATCCGCGCTATCCGGGGCCGGGCATTTGAGAGGGTGCGTAGACCAGTAGTTATGTTGCAGCGTGAACCAGGCTCCTTCGAGCGGTGTGTAGTCGGGTATTGCTATATTGAAGGAGCACTCAGCTATGGAATTATCCAGGCACTTTCTGCCCCGCCCTCCGATGGAGCTTGATGCTGTGACGGTTGCAGCATTTGAACTGCTGTACAATGACATCCTTGTGCATGGTCAGGGCGAGCCAATCCGGTATGACTTAGCCGCGCCGAAGTGGCAGTTCCTTTCCTATCTGACAGATACCAAAGAGATTCTTATGCATGGGTCGGGTAATGCAGATATTGAGGAGTTTGAGCCGCGCAAATCGGATGACTCTACCGAGTTCGGCAATCGGCGCGCTGTATATGCCAGCTCGGATGCTATCTGGGCGATGTTCTTTGCTGTTGTCGATAGACACAGCAGGCCGACTGCTACTATGAACGTGGCGTTTCGAGTAATGGAGACTGATGGCACAAAGGGTATGTCTTATTACTTCTTCTCGCTCGATAAGGACGCACTCGCGCTGAGGCCCTGGTGGGAGGGCACCATGTATATCTTGCCGCGCGATAGCTTTGAGCAGGAAGCGCCTGAGCTATACCAGGGGGTAATGCTGGAAAGCGCGCACTGGGCCAGCCTGGTGCCTGTGAAGCCGGTGGGGAAACTGTTGGTGGAACCGGAAGATTTCCCTTTCCTTAATAGGATCGTGCCGCACGACCAGGCGCTTATTAATGAGCGGGCTAAGAAGGACCCCGAAGGGTTTCCGTGGCTGGATGATTAGAGGGGCGGGATGTGGGTAGGGATTGAGGCTCAGTCTCTGACCCATATTTTGGCGGCGAGATCTTCGGGTAGGGTTACAGTTCGTTCTTGATGGGCGTGGTCGCCCCTTGGGGTGATGTGTACGTCGAGGGTGCGGTCCTGCTGGTTCTGGGAGAGGATGGATAGCTTCGCGCCGGGCATGATGTCCATCTCGCCTAGCTGGGTGAGGATGGCGGTTTCGTCCTCGACCACCTCGGAGATGAGGAGCACCTTCATCTGTTTGCCTTCGGGGACCGCGTTGAGGCGGGCGGCTTTTTGCTCGCGCAGATACTCGGTGGTGTTGAAGTTGCCGACCGGGATGGGGTTGCCGTGGGGACAGGTGCGCGGGTTTTTGAGGAGCAGCATGAGGTGGGCCTCTATCTCGGCGGACATGCCGCGCTCCATGTTGTGGGCTTCTTCGTGGGCTTTGACCCAATCCATACCGAGGACATCGACCAGAAAGCGCTCGGCGAGGCGATGCTGGCGCAGGAGAACCTCGGCTTCGGACTTGCCCTGGTCGGTAAGCTCTATGCCCTCGCCCTGGCGGCCCCGGCCCCGGCCCGGCATCCTGATCAGGCCGTCCTTTCGCATGCGGTCGAGGGTCTGGGCGACGTTGGCCGGGGAGACGCCGAACTTCTCGGCGAGGCGGGCACCCACTACGGGGTCGCCCTCCATTGTGAGGTTGTAGATGGTTTCCAGGTATTCGCGTGTTACGGGTGTAGTGGACATCGAGGTGTCCTTTCGTGCCGTTTGTGCCGGCAATGTTGCAGCCTTTATGTGTAGAGCAGTGCCAGTATAGCCTGCGTGGATACCCTTGTCAAAAGGGTAGGAGCGGATTCGAGGGCGTGTAGGATGTAGACTTTCGGGTGTACAAGTGCGTATTTTTGTGGGATTTCGGGGTCTCCGGTTGTCAGGTGGTTGGACTTGCCCCCGTATACTATGAGGCATTGGTAGGGCAAAACTGGACAGGTTTTGGGGTGTACTTTGGTACAGTCTTTTTAGTGCGGAATGCGGAATGCAGAGTGCGGAGTGGTGGGGTTGGCGGTGGTATTGGGAAGGAGGGTGATTGATGGTTGGTGTTGATTATTTGGAAGTTCATAGGCGCGAGCGGGTGGATTTGCTGGAGCGGGCGATTGGTTTGCTTGAGGGCGATGATAGGATCGATGCGGCCTGGCTGCATGGCTCTATGGGGAGGGGAACGGAGGACGATTGGAGCGATATTGACCTGTGGATCGTGGTGGCAGATGAGGCATGGGATGCTGTGGCGGGGGAGCGGGGGGAGTTTGTGAAGCGGGTCGGGGAACTGCTGCTTGTTGTGGAAGCGCCGCAGAACGCGCCTCAGGGTGGGGCTTATTTGCTGGCGATGTATGCCGGTGTGCAGGGTCCGCATATCCTCGATTGTTCATGGCAGCCGCGGTCGCTGGCTAGGAGAGGGGCGGATACGCGGGTGTTGTTCGATAGGGTGGTGATCGTGGAGGCAGAGGGGAGGGCGGAACTCTCGGAGGAGGAGCGTTTGGAGGGGGCCAGGCACCAGGTGGGTTTCTTCTGGATGATGGTGGCGATTGTGGGGAAGTATATCGCGCGGCGGGAGGCGTGGGAGGTGCTGGGGCTGTTGCGGTTTGTTTGGTCGGTGGTCAGGGAGTTTGAGTGGCTGGTGGGTGAGAGAGAGGTGCGGCCAAGATTTCGAGATGCGCCATCGTTCGCGCCGCCTGTTGATGTTGATGGGCAACTGGCGGCTTTGCGGGAGTTGGTTGGTGAGGTGGAGGCGTTGGTTGGGCGAACTCCCGCTCTGCACGATGCGGTGACGGTACAAGCGGCTGCGCAGATCTATACATATCTTGATATAGTGAAAGAGACTATCCGCACTTCAGCCTAGACAGGCTGTTTGAGCGCTGAAAAGGTTCTATCCTAAAGTCTTGGCATGAGCTTCCAGAGTCCGCTCTTCCACTCTGGCATAGAGGCAATTGGTCTGTTCTGGCATAGAGGCAATTGGTCTGTTCTGGCATAGAGGCAATTGGTCTGTGCCCATCCCACCATAAAGTCCTCATTAGCATCGATCCAGATAATTGTTCGTATCTCTTCTATTTCCTTCGATGCTTTTGCGAAAAGCGTCTGTGCCTCTCTGTCCAACGAGAAGAGTGTTTCATCTGCCAGGATTGCAGCTTTAATGAGATGCATGTCTTCCTGTGCTTCCTGAAGTTGCCGTGCCCCTAAATTGCAAGCTTCTAGTATTACAGTGACACTTAGGCAGCCATCATCTGCTTAGTTGAAGAGCTAAGAAGGGACACCACCTGAGGCCAAATGCCAGCCTTACGCCAGTCGTGATAGCGAGAGTAGACCGTATGCCAGCCGCCAAAGTCAGCAGGTGTCTCTCGCCACGCCGCTCCCGTTGCCATCACCCACAAGATACCTGCCAGCAGTCGCCGTTCGGCGTCTACCTTGCGCCAGGGGCGTGGTTGGCGGGCTGGTAGCAAGGGTGCTATCTGCTCCCACAACTCATCTGTCAGTTCGCCGAGCCCCGGCAGCACGGGTGCCTGAAGGGTGCAAGACGCGTGTAAGGGCAGGGACAGGAGCAAGGTCAGGTATGTGTCCCTTGGCTCGACCACACCACACCATCTAGCTTGGCGGCGCTTGATATGGCACCGTTTGGCACTCGCCTGATGCTTGCGCCGCCAGTAAGACCAATGCTGCCTGTGCTCTCGTTCATATTCGGGTTCTGCAAGGGCATTGTGCAGGCGTCGTACTTCCGGTACGGTGAGGGGTAGTAGGTTGGCTGTATCCGCACTAGCCTCACTAAGAGTGCTAACAGCGGTACCTGAAGACGTATTTGTCCGGATTACCATTAGATAGGCGTAGGCGAGCAAGGCCAGCGTCACGTGCCGGTACCACCCCGCCCATGTGCGCACTTGATAGTGGTCCAGCCCAACCTCCCCTTTGGCCTGCTCAAAGCACGTTTCAATTACCCAGCGACGACCAGCTACTTGCACCAACTGCTCCAGGGTAGTCGTTGCGGGTGCATAAGCATGGTAATATGCTCGTTCCGCAGGGCAGGTAAGGCTGCGACGAGCAACGAGCCAGTGCGCATGTCCCGGGCTGCTCTGGTATGGCAGTTGTAGCCACGTCCACTCATACAAACGCTCACCCTGACTACCCTCCCCTGCCGACAGGGGCACCCAGGCGTCCTCGGCCACCTGTCCCACCAAGTCGGCCCTTCTACCGATTGCCCCTGTGTCCAGATAGGAGTGTTGGATAGTATAGCCAGCACATACCACAGCCCATGCGTCTCCAACCACAGGCGCAATTCGGTAGTGCTGTAAACCGTGTCGGCAGCAACCCAACGGGCTGGAATCTGCGCACCGAGAGCACGCCCCAGCATATGCTGAGCAAGGGAGGGCTTGGAGGCAAAGGCATGATCCTCGGGCACCTTCGCACGCCGGCATCTGGCCGGGTCTTGCGTCCATTCTTCGGGCAGGTACAGGGCACGATCAATCAGGGCTGCACCACGAGGCGAGGCATAGGCCAGAAAGACGCCAATCTGCTGGTTCTCAATACGACCGGCAGTTCCACTGTACTGGCGGGCTACGCCTGCAGAGTAACAACCCTTCTTCAGGAAGCCAGTTTCATCAAGGACCAATATCCCGTCAGGGTGCCCTAACTGCTCAATGACGTAGGTGCGCAACTCATCGCGAACTGCGTCCGCGTCCCAGTGGGCGCTGTTGAGGAGGCGTTGCATACCTTGTGGCCCGCTTTCGTGCATAATCTCAGCCAATTGCCAGCTATTCTTACGCTCGGCCCCGCTTAGCAGGCCGAGCAGGTAGCGTCGTACTCGGCAGCGCGTTTCGGAACGTCTGAAATGGTCGAATAGGTGCTGGTGGAGGTAGTCCAAGGTCTTGTCCCATATCTTCCATATGTCGGAATTACTGCTTTCGGTCTGGTCAGTCGTGCCACTTGTGTTGCTCACGGAAGCCACTCCCTGTTTGAGAGTAGCCTACCAAATGCCTCCAATAAGTGTCACTGTAATACTAGACGGGCATCCATACGATCTAGCTCCGCCAGGTTCAGTGTCTCCACGCGCCTACGAGCTCTCATTTCAGTTAGCCAACGACGCGCAAAGGGCGACATTTCAGCAGCCCATTCAACGAGTAGTTCGTTGGAAAGGACGATGCGATAATGCTTTCGGCGGACGACTTCCAGAAATTGGTGGCAGTTGTGTGCTCGAACATCCAGCGCGCGGAGTGCTACCTGCGGAGTATGCAATTGAGGCGTCAATGACCAGACGCACAGCCCCAGCTCCTGCTCTTGGCATCTGCTTATTTAGTTGTGCTAAGTAGGGATGCATCCAGGAAATCCGATTGAGTTTGTAGTTCTGTTTCCCCGAAATCTTCCGGCCATTCACCGAATGTGCCTGCTTCGTCCAGTGTTGCAGTGGAGATTTTTGTGTCACCGATTTTGGGGTTGCGCGTGAACCAATACAGGATTACGTCATCGGGATTTAGCTCGCCTTTAGCTACGAGAGTTTGGATGCCGAGCAAGAGGATGGAGTTGTGGGTTTCGGCGACTACTTTCACGCCGCGACGTGCTGCTGCTGCCAGTATTTCGGCTATTTTCGATTGTGCGCGTGGGTGGAGGTGGACTTCTGGCTGTTCGATGCATACGGTTTGGCCCGGTTCCGCGACGAGAAGCACGATCAGGACAGGCAGGATTTGCGAGACACTAAAGCCTACATCTATGACATTGACAAGATCCGTTGATTTTCCGCTGTCAACTGGCAGTTTATTGATCAAGATCCTTACTTGAGCGGCTGTAACTCGTTCCGCAACAACTCCTGAATTGAGGCCTAATGCTGATAGATTGGAATTAAGCTCATCGATTCTATCTTGTCTCCCAAGCGCTTGCCATTGAAGCAGAATACTCCCTGTGTAATCGTTGGAAAAAGCGGTGGCAGGCGGGCGGTTCAGGAGCCTGTCGGACCAGGCGTAGGATGGTGGTCTGGCTGGTGAGCAGCCCCAGTTTGCGGCTGAGTTCGAGCTCCAGCTTCGCCGCCGAGGGCCAAGCCTAATTGCTGGCAGATGCTGTGTAAGCGTTGTGTCTTGCGAGCACGGGGAGCAGCCAGATCAGGCAAGCGCTCGGCGAAAACCCGGCGTGGGCAGGCGGAGTTGGGACAGAAGAGGCGTCGTGTGTGCAGTTGCAGGCGAACGGTGAGGTTGGCTAGAGGTAGGTCGGCAAGGGTGCGCTGGTAGTGGCTATGGCGGCGATTGGTGAATTGTTGGCAAAGTGGGCAAGGCACCTGAGCAGGGTTGTAGCGACGACCAGAGTGATGCCGCTGGGAGCAGTGCGAACCTCGTGCAGACACAGCTGAGTGGCAGCAGGGAATACAGCAGGGAACAACGAGTCGGAAAGCATGATGAGTTTTCTAGGAGCAGGGGTTGGACAAAAGGTGCTCACTACATTCTACGACACCCCGGTACCACCATCCACTTTCACCAGAAACGGCGGAGAACCAATCCCGTCCTGCAATTCACAGGGTAGCACAGCGATGTTAAGACGCTCAAAGCGTGACGATGGAGATTTCGCGCTCTCAGTTCTGACGCTTCCCGAGTGACACACTCACTTACAGGGTGCCGGCTGCCCCCACTGCGCATCTGCTGACAAACCTTGCGCCAAAGGCCGACTACTCGGTGAGTGCGGCTGTGAGCGACGGGAACCTGATGGTGACTATAATGCCCGGCAGCGGCTTCACAACTGACGCGGCAGGTGTGCTTTACCTGTCCACAGACGCCCAGGGAAAGGTGACATCAGGGCCTTAGACGCGCTGTCGGCCCGGTTCCGTGAAGCACGTACGGACGTGGCAGGTCCGACGAGGTCGGGAAGGCGTCGCCCTGCGACCACGAGAGATAACCCGGTCAAAAGCCGGCACAAGGAGCACCAGACTAAGATTTCGCCCTCTGGGAGCGATGAAGACTACTGGCACATGCGCGAGTTCCTGCGCGAAGTCTTTGTGCTCAACACCCTCTACCGGTGAGCACGCATGGCGCGGTCCCTGCTCTTTCGACAAAGAGAAGCTGTGACCCTAGGCAATTTCCACAGCCCCTTCCATAGACATCGCTCTACCCTGCGCGAATGCCTCCCTGAATGCTTCTTCGGCTAACTGCTCGCGAGCAGCCTCCAAAGCCGCGAGATGTGCAATGTGGTCCTCGTGCGGCCACTCCATATGTAGCTCCTCCATGAGTGCATCTGCCGCTCCAAGCAACTTTGCCCCGCGGAGTGTTTCGACCGTGTTTGCGCTCATTCGGGTTGCCATTCCGCCTATTCTGGCCAGGCTCAAGGCAACGCCGGCTTTATCGTCCACATCCACTTTGATCTGCAGGCCCCTCCGGTAGAGGGAGTGCGCTTCCTCGTACTCCCCCTCCCTGTATGCTGCGCTGCCGAGGATGATGAGGGTACTGCCGGCTCCTTTCATGTCACCAAGCTCCTGCTGAATGGCCAGACTCTCCTCAAGGACCCCACGCGCTGAGAGGTCACCCCGGTCTTGCAGCAGATCTCCCAGTTCGCGCAGTACCTCCCCAACGCTTCCTTTCTGGCCCAGTTCCCTGAATATCGCAACACTCTCCTCCAGCAACTTGCGTGCTCCCTCAGTGTCGCCCTCCTTGCGCGCAACCGACCCCAGGTAGCCGAGCGAATCGGCTACACCCGCCCTGTCACCGAGAGAGCGGTGTAGAGCGAGGCTTTCTTCAAACAATGCGCGCGCCTCTGCATAATTCCCTCCGTCCTGTGCGACGAGCCCCAGGAAATTCAGTGCGGAAGCCATGCCCGCCTGGTTGCCGAGCGAGCGGTGTAGCGCAATGGCTTCCTCGAACAGCGAGCGTGCCGCCAGGGAGTCTCCCTGGTCTCGAGTGACCAGACCCAGATTGTTGAGCACGATGGCTATGCCTGTGTTGTTGCCGAGCAGCCTCAGCAATGCAAGGCTCTCCTCGAACAGCGCCCGCGCTGCTGTTTGGTCCTCAAAAGAGCGCGCCAGGATGCCCAACACGTTGAGTGTGCTGGCGATGGCCGCGGTATCCCCCAGCTCCCGACCGAGTGCCAGGCTCTCTTCTAACACGGTGCGCGCGCCTGCATAATCTCCCAGAGCGCGCATTACCAGGCCCAAATAGGTGAGCGAGCGGGCAATAGCCCTTTTGTCTCCAAGTTGCCGGTTCAGAGCGAGGCTCTCTTCCAGCAGCGGGCGCGCCGCGATATGGTCCCCCTGCTGCCAGGCGAGGTTGCCGGACGCGTACAGAGCGCGCGCCCTCATAGTTGTGGGCGCGGAGTGGCCCTGGGCAAGAGCACGTGCCAGCCATTCTCGCCCCTCGCCTGCATAACCGCGCACCCACCAGAAGCGCCATAGAGCAGCCCCCAAACGTAATGCGATCTCCACGTTCCCTCCCGGGCTGAGAGACCACGCGAGCGCCGCTCGAATATTCCCGTGTTCTCTCTCCAGCTTGCTGAGCCATTGAGACTGCTCCTCCCCTGACAGAAGAGGCTCCGCTTCCTCGGCTAATCGCACGAACAGGAGCGCATGCTTATGCTCAACGACCTGCGCCTGCGACCCTGTTTGCCCGAGTGGCCCATCTTCCTGCAGCTTCTCCCTGGCGTACTCATGTATGGCTTCCAGCATACCGAAGCGGCTCTCCATATCTTCCCCGCCGCTCTCTCGCCTCACCAGGTTCTTCTCTTCCAGCGACCTCAGAAGTTCCAGAGCGGACGCCGAGTTGTACTTGGAACCAGGATCGCGCTCGTCCCAAATCGCTTCCGCCGCATCGAGGGTAAACCCGCCTACGAACACGCCGAGGATGCGAAATAGCCTCTGCTCGTCGCTGTTCAGCAGGCCGTAACTCCATTCGATCGCGCTCCGCAGGGTGCGCTGCCGGTGAGGGAGGTCACGACTTCCACCCGCCAGCAACTTGAGCGGCTTTTCCAAAGCTGCCCGCATCTCCCGGAGCGAGAGGTACTTAGCATTACCGGCAGCCAGCTCAATCGCCAGCGGCAACCCCTCTAGTCCCGCACAGATAGCCGCAATCTCTCCGGCGTTTTCCTCTGTAAGTGTAAAGTCGGGGTCAACTGCCTGGGCGCGCTCCACAAATAGCTCCACAGATGCGTAGCCCGCCAGTGCTTCGGGATCCGGTAGTTGCGCTTGCGCTTTGCCGGGCGTGCCGAGGGGAGGTACCACGTAGCGCCGCTCGCCTCTAACATGGAGAGCCTCGCGGCTTGTGGTGAGCACCTTGAGCCACGGGCACGCCTCCAGCAGCCGCACCACCCGGGGCGCGGCGTCGAGCAGATGCTCGAAATTGTCGAGTACCAGTAGCAGCCGGCGCTCGCTAAGGTGCTCGAAGAGCGCATCCTCAATCGATTGAGTAGACTCGGGACTCAGTTCGAGCGCGTGCGCTATCGTGTCCCACAGCAGATCGGGGTCACTCACGGGGGCAAACTCTACCAGAAACACCCCATCATCAAAGTTGCCTACCAGATCGGATGCTACCTGCAACGCGAGCCTGGTCTTGCCGATGCCAGGAGCGCCCGTAAGGGTAAGCAAACGCACCTTGGTTTGCAGAATAAGGCTTCGGGCCCTGTGGGTGTCAGTTTCGCGCCCCACCAGCGAGGTTAGAGTGGTAGGGAGATTGGCAAGCCCGCTGTGGGCCGCGCGCCATGGGGCGTGAGCCGCAATCTCGCTCGCCCGCGTGGCAAGCGTCGGTGACCGGCGCGCAAAGGCTACAAAGGCTTCCATCTCGTCGGCGGGGGTATGCAGTTGCTCGGCTATCAGCGCAGCGATCTGGCGCGAGGGCCGGCGCTCACCTGCTTCGATCTTTAGCAAGGTGATCGTTGAGCAGCCGATAAGCTCTGCGAATTGCGTCGACCCGATTCCTCGCTGCTGGCGCGTCTGTTTCAGCCATCTCCCGAAAGTGATGCCAATAGCGTTGCCGGCGTTCGCTTTGCCATCGCTCATGCTGAATCCTCATCTGTTGGTGCAGGCTGTAGCGCGTCGGGCTCAGACATTTCCTGTATAGCGCGGCCCATCTCAACCCTGCTTACAATAGTAGCAGCTATTAAGTCCGGGCGCAATAAGAGACCGACCGGCTTTTCAATAGCACGCGAGAAATCGTGCGATGAGAATGGTTGCGGGCCAGGAGCCCGGTAGCAAAGCTTTTTTTGTATAGCTTTAGTATAGGGCATTCTGGGAGTAACGCCTCTATCATTAGAGGAGATGTCCCTATGCTTCTCCCACGCAGTGGAGGCAGCCCATCTCATAAATCTACGCCACAAGCACACTTTAGGAGAGAGGAACGGCAAGAGCTATGTCGCCAAAGCATCGCACCAACCGTAACGACCTCTTTCTTGTGCGCTTCTGGCTCGAAGATATGAGCAGCGAGTCTGAGGGGCAGAGCGGGTGGGGAGGCAGGATCCAACGGGCGGTGAGCGGCGAGAGCCATGAGTTCAACGATTGGGATGCGCTGGTAAAGGTGCTGCAGGCGATGCTCGCAGCGACCTCGCCTGACTTTCTAATAGGCGGACTGCAGGAAACGAGCGACAATCCTGCATCAGAATCAGACAAAAGAGGAGAACAGTCATGAAAGCAACGATCGGCAAACGCGGTATTCTGCACCTGGCGGCGCTCGCTCTCCTGGTGTGCGCACTGGGAACGGGTCAAGGCAGCGTCCATGCGGCCTCTTCGCGCTACTTCCCGGAGACAGGCAAGACGGTGAATGACCCCTTCCTCTCTTACTGGACGGGGCACGGCGGGCTTGCCCAGCAGGGCTACCCTATCACCGATGCTTACAACGAAAAGAACGACGCCGACGGCAAGACCTACTTGACGCAGTACTTCGAGCGTGCGCGCTTCGAGTACCACCCGGAGAACGCCGACCCTAAATTCCAGGTGCTGCTTGGCCTGCTCGGTAAAGAGGCGCTGGCGGCGAAGGATGCCGACCCGCCCGCCGCCTCCACGCGGACGGTGCCGGGCGAAGGCAGCAAAACCTTCCCGGAGACAGGCAAGACAGTTACCGGGCTCTTCCTCTCTTACTGGAACACGCACGGAGGGCTGGAGCAGCAAGGGTACCCGATCACCGATGCTTATGAAGAGGTGAACGACGCCGACGGGCAGACTTACTTGACACAGTACTTCGAGCGTGCGCGCTTCGAGTACCACCCGGAGAACGCCGACCCTAAATTCCAGGTGCTGCTTGGCCTGGTGGGGCGGGAGATATATGGCCTCAAGCAAGCCACGGGTGGCACGGGTGGCACGGGTGGCACGGGAGGCACAGGTGGTACGGGTGGTGGCGGAACTACCAATCCCGAGCCAACAGTTCCCCCTGTGCCGGCAGTTCCCCCCGAGCCGACAACTCCCCAGAATTCCCTGAGCGTCCCCGGGTGGACCCACATCGCAGTGGCCACCAACAACGTCGTCTTCTTCTACAACTCGATCAACGGGCATGGGGCCGCCGCGCGGCTGAACCCCGACGGCTCGCTGACTGTATTGCAGAGATTCCCCGACCAGGCCACCGGCAACGGCGCTTTCGACCCCGGTTGGGACATTATCACCCCTGGGCCTTACAATTACTTATTCTTCTACCGGCGTGACAGCGGTGCTGCTACTGATTGCCTCATGGGTGATAACGGTATCATCGTGCAGTGTGGGAATTTCGGCTTCGAGAAGTACTGGACGGACATCGCCATTGATAGGCAAACCGGCATTATGCGGATTTACAGCAGTACGGACGGTGTCCTAAACACCGCCAAGTTAAACCCGAACGGCAGCATCACCAACCTCTCGTCAGGGACCAACTATATCAAGGCGTCGCGCCTGGTGGTTCCGATAGGCAATCGCATGTGGATCAGCTACGATACTAAGACCAAAGAAGGGGCGACGTTTACCATAGACGAGACCACCGGCTCGTCAAATCGCCTCCAGGGGGTCCCTGACTTAGGCGTGCCCTGGTCGATTATCGCTTCCAATCAGAGCACGATAGGCTTCTACAGCGCGAGTAGCCAGGTAACGCTCATAGGGTCTACGGCACTTGATGGCTCCATTATCAAGTTGAAAAGCTACGCCGCTCCGAGCACCCTTACCCAGATCGCGTCAGCGCTAAACGGGCCCTACATTAGCTATTCAAGTTCCACCGGCGATCTGGATATAGACAGGATAGCAGGGGATGGTACTGCGACAAAATTGCAGCAGTACAAATCTGAGAAATAGTCAATAATCACATTCGTTGCTGCGAGGCCGACTTACTCACGGCTTACGCAGCAACGAAGGACGTACGATGGTTGCGTCAAAAAGTGGTGCCGGGGCGGTGGCAGGGTTGTACATCGGTTACCTTACCGTGATCAGACTGTGCAGATAAGGATTGCGGAAGTGTCAGAAATGAAAGCACGCAACCTCTCTGGTGATAACCAATCCGCTCGAACCAAGCATCAACCCTGGCTTTCGTATGCTATCAGGCTGCCATCAGCATGGTTTGCAGGGCAGCATATCATTGTCGGAACATTCGGCGTTGTTCCGACAACGGCACTGTTTCCTTGGGCCTGGCGCGATAGCGGAAGTACTGTCGGTCGCTGCTCCTCATACGCACTGCAAAACCGAGATGCAGCATCAAATTGCCAAAGCCTCTCATCGGGTAGTCTCCGTCCTTCGTCGACTTTACGGCCCAGAATCCGGCGTATCGCACGAGGGTAGTAGCGCATGCCCATCGGTGGTTACTCGGGTCGGTCTGTGGCCGACGCCTTCCCTCGCTTGGGAGAAGAACCGCTTGGCTGCCTCCATGTCTCGATGCTCAGAAAGCATAGAGTCGACCAGATTGCCATCTCGGTCTATCGCCCGGTAGAGGTAGCACCACTTGCCATTGACCTTGACGTATGTTTCGCCGCAATACCATGATACCCCATGATTTGCCTGCCTTGCCTCTGCGCCTGGCACGCAGTTGCTGTGTGATGAGTGGTGCGAAGCGTGCGTCCCAGTCGCGCACTGCCTCGTGGGTGAATTCGAAGCCTCGGGATAAGAACATCTCCGACAAGTGCCGCAGGGAAAGCTTGTATCGGAGCCTCCATAGGACAACGAGAAGGACGATGTCTGTCGGGAACTATGGAGTAGGGGCGCTGACGCTCCTGGATGTGGGCCACATATTGCTCATGTGGCCCGTGATCTCGGTGGCGGGCGGGGCGCTCGGAAAGCTCGTCCTGGGTGAGGCCTAACCTTAGTGCTCTCCAAGTTCAGGGAACAATCAAAGGAGACGTTCTGCGCCAGGTCCGCATGGATTGCTATTGCAGAGCAGCACGCAGTGCTCCCTGCGAAGCAGCGTCAGATGTCCACCTAACCGGTTCACACGCTCCTCAATGCCACGAAGCCCCAACCGCCTCTGTCCTCGGATGTAGTGGCCTCAAAGCCGACGCCATCATCGCTGATTTCAAGGGTTACATTAGGCCCGTCCTGGCGCAAGGACACAGTCGCACGAGAAGCATGGGCATGTTTGAGGATGTTATTGAGTGCTTCCTGTGCAATCCGATAGAGTGCCTGCTCGACCTTTGAAGAAAGCTGGTTTGCACCCCGCACGATAAGTTTTGTTTCCAGGTTACTACGCGCTTCAACAGCCTCGAGACGCGAGTGCAGAGCGGCAACGAGACCCTCCTGTTCCAGGACCGGCGGGCGCAGCTCGAAGATAAGTACTCTCATCTCCTGCAATGTTTCCAGGGCCGTACTCTGCAGCATCGACAGATGCTCTTTCACCAGTGCTGTATCACCCGAGGCAAGGAGCCTGGTAGCCGCTTCGGCATAAAGGCTGATGCCGTATAGGGCCTGCGTTACAGAGTCGTGCAGATCTCGAGCGATGCGCTGGCGCTCTTCGAGTATGGTTTTCCCCTGGATGGCGTTTACGAGCCGGGCGTTTTCAATGGCCAGAGTGGTCTGGTCGCTCAACACCCGTATCCACTCAAGTTCTTCAGTCGAAAACTGGCGCGGTTCCTCGTAATAGAGAGTGATCGCTCCATACACCTGATCTGTGATGATAATGGGGATCGATACAAATGCCCGGTATCGGCGTGTCAGCCGTAAGAAAGACCCTGTTATGCTCAGAGGATGTGAGGCTTGAGTCTCTTCGTGACCGGGTGTGATTAACCCAGCGGTATTCGAGATTGCCAGCGGCTCACGCTTCAACAAGACCTCACCAATCGGTCCACTATCAACTGACAGATCCAAAGCGGCGATCTCTGCGTCCAGGCCGTGTGAGGCGTGCACGCGAAGAGAGGAGTCGCTACGGTCGAGCCTGTAGATAGAGCCGCCATCGGTATCAAACAGTCGACACGCCTGGGCAATAATATAGTTGAGCACGTCGTCCAGCGTGCAGTTGGAGTTCAGGATCGTCAGTATCTCATGCAGTCCTTGAGCAACGCGCTGGCGATGCGAAGTCTCCCGGGCTTGACCTTCTATTTGCTCACCGAACATCTGGTAATCCAAAGTCCTTGCGTAGCTGAACATACTGCCCTCGTTGGCGATAGAGCGTAAGAGGGTATCTAATATGCCTCCATTTTGATCAATGTCCAATCACGTCTTAGAAGTTACACATTACCTATTGACACGTGTCAATGGAGAGATTATAATGGAGTTATTGACACGTGTCAATAGGCAGACGGGATCAATTTTGAGGCAATTTTGAGGGTGTTTGGCTGCGCTACCTCACAAATTGTGATAAAGTCGTTGTCAAATAAGACAAAGTTGTAGAGCAGGAAGCGCACTCGGTAGCTCTCTTTTTAGTTTATGCAAGGATGAACAAGATGATAGAAAATCATAAACCCCCTACCAGTGCTGATGTCGCTCGCTTGGCAGGTGTTTCTCGAACAACGGTCTCTTATGTGCTGAATGACACACCCAACTTGAGCTTGAAACAGGAGACTCGAGAACGTGTGCTGGCGGCTGCGAGGGCGCTGAATTACCAGCTGCAGCCGGCGGCACGGGCTTTGCGCAAAGGCCAGAGCGATGACATATATTTCGTAGTGGATCGCCCGCTTACGCTCTATTTCAGAGACCTGATCCGGTCTTATCATCGCCGAGCCAGGGAACTGGGATACAACCTGATCGTGTGCTTCAACGATGATATTTCCCCGGAGACCAGGCGGAATTTTCTGCTGCGCCTCTTTTCCAACCGTCCGGCAGGCGTTATCACCTCTGGATACACAATCTCTCAGGAGATAATTGACCTGGCCAAGAGCAAAGGCTCCGGACCTCTTATCGCCCTGGGGACGGTACAGCCAGACGACGGGCACTCATATAACCAGCTTATATGTGATGGTACAACGCTGGCAATCGAGCACCTGCTAGAGCGCGGACATCGAGCTATTGGTGTGATAGCCCCTCAACCAAGTTACCTGGCGACACTTGTAGAGACTCGGGTTAGCGCAGCGCGAGAGGCCCTGGATACTCTGGGAATAGGAGAGATCTGCATCTTGTCTGCAGCCTCATCTGCGCTCGATGACGTTCGGTGGGTCGCGCAGGAGTTGCGTGATAATCCTTCACGCCCAAGCGCTATATTTGGTTTCAATGACGAGTACTGTTTCCCAATGCTGAGGGCTTTGCACGAACAAGGTTTTCGAGTGCCGCAAGATATAGCTCTCATCGGCACCGATGACCTCGATTTTGGCCAGATTACCATGCCGAGCCTGACCACAGTGAGCTATGATATCCAGGCAATCGGCGCACGAACCATCGACCTGATCGATGCTCGTCTGCGCTCGGGTGACGATGTCTCGACTGCTCTCCCGTTCCCTCCGTTGCCACCTCCAAGGCTTATCGTTCGCGAGTCCACCTAGGTGGTGAGTAGGCTTCCGGCCTACGATTGGGCGGAAGGAACAGATAGGAGGCTATTGGAGGAAGTGTCAGGAGTGGGAGCACAGGGTTCCCTGTCGGCACCCCTCATGCCTTGCTTATGGGTTACCCACGCTGTTAGGCGGCCACCAGCATGTCTTGCAGGGCACCAAATCGCTGCCGAAACATGCAGCGCTGTACGGCCGGTATGGTTTCCTTTTCCTCTTGACCTTGATGTAAATGCCAGTCGGAAGCGGCGCTTACCCACGGTTTCCCGAAGGTGCTCGATCCGCATCCGCTGGGCCAAACCCGGCATGTACCTTTCGGTTTTCCAGGCTCTCACCTCAACCATCAGAGCATGCTTCATGCGCGCTGTGCAACCTCATACTCGCCCCCTCCATTCCGAATCCACCGCTCAGCGACGGCACTCGCCCGAGGCGCTCGATAGGGCGTTCGGATAATCTCCACCCTTCTCACACAAAGAGTGTGTCGAATCTCACTGTGAATATCGCGTCCCGGTCTCTGATCAAGAAACATATCCGCTTCTTCTCGTCTTGCAAGGTCCAGGTTAGCTGCCGTGCCTGTTGAGTGACCCAGACTGCTGTAGGATGTGACGTGCAGCCGGTGAAGTGTACACGCCTGCTACCTAGCTCGATGAAAAAGAACAAGTAAATGGTCCTCAACCAAGCTGTTTCTACCGTGAAGAAGTCACAAGCCAGCATTTGCTGCCTATAGTGTCCGACGAACATGCGCCAACTGTGCTGCCTTGCTTAGCTCGCTGAGGAACAGGTGGCACTTGATGGCGTTTGAGGATATCCCTAATCGTTGAGCGCCCGACGGTGTAGCCGAGTTTGAGCAACTCGCCTTGCAACTTGCCGTAGCCCCAGGGTGGATTCTTGAGTCAGCCGCAGTAGTAACGCTACAAGTTCAGGATCAGTACTTGGTCGACTGCCGGTTCGTCTCCTGGTAAAGATCCATTTGCGACGAACGAGATCACGGCGCCATTTGAGAACGGTGTCCGGCTTGAACAAACGCAGCACTTCGTCCAACCTCGTTTTGCTATCACGATAAGGAAGGTGAGTTAGGCGGCAAGAACAGCGAGACCAAGCTTCTCCCAACGCGAGATGCGCAGTGTGGCAGGATGGTGACGTTGTAAGGTGCTTAGCTGCTGGCGGAGCAGCAGTGTTTCGAGATGCTTCTGCCGATCAGTACGAGTGCGGCTAACGAAGTAGTCGAGAAGTAAGGAAAAGCGTCGCGCGACAATGAAGTAGAACATGAACTCGAGCACTGCATGTAACATGCCGAGGAGCTGTGCAATCGAGGAGAAAACGATCCAGGAGTGCTTTCTGCGACTTCAGATAGGGTTTCCGCACTATACAGGATACCGCTGGCGAACCCTGGCTCAGAGGCTTGCAGTCGTAGCGACACGTCGAAATGTCTGTCTGCTGGCTAATCGCGCAAATGCTGATATGCGCGTACGAGCTACTTCCCGCCCCTCTAACCACTCCACCAAGCGCACCAGATTTATCCCTACCGCTATCAGGATGTGCTGTAGTGCTGTCTTTGCTATCCCGATATACCGACTTTGCCGCAACCCTCCAAGGCGCACTCCTTGACTTAGCGTTCCTTCTACACCCGACCGCCGCTTGTACTCCTCCTTGAATTGAGTGCTCTGCTGTTCCACCCTCTGTGCTAGCATCGCCATATGCTCTACTTTTGGTCGCAACGTCAGCGCCCTCCCTGCTCGCGGCGATTTGGTACACTCCTCCCGTACCAGGCAACCCCGACACGTTGCCCGCGCAAACGCCACATGGATCGCCTCCTTTCCGTACCCGGTATGCGTTGGCGTCCACACGCTGCTTTGCTGCCCGGCAGGGCACCTTACCTTCTGTGCCTCCCAATCCACCGCAAAACAGCCCGCCGCATACCCTTTACCGGCTTGCGCTTGCCAACTACTGTCATCAGGTAGCGGTCCCACTAATCGCACCTCGTACTGCTCCTTACTGGCTACTAATCGGGCAGAGTCGACGTAGCCAGCATCAACCAGGTGTTCAGTTGGTAACAGATCGCGTTCTTTCAGCGCCTGGTGGATCGGTTCTAATGATGCCTCATCCGTGGCGGTGGCCGAGGTGGTTTCTACGTGGGTGATCAGATGGGGTGTATCATCATCACAAGTCTCGGTGATATGAACCTTATAGCCAACCCAACGCTTTTCCCGTTTGTTGCCGGTGCGGGCCTCAACATCATAAGGCGAGACAATCAACAAACCGGCAGGGGGTAGGTCATCCACTTCCCGCCAACGCACGATTCCATCCTTGTCTGGAGCATGGAATTGCTGCAACCAAACCGCTCGCAAAACCTCTACCTGGGGCAGCCATCGTAAGCCCCTCGGCGCCCCTTCAGCATAGATCGCACTCAGCAAGCGTACCCCATCAGCACCGATTATGGTGGCCATCGCTCTTCTGGCTTCTTTGCCTTTTGGTAGGTGATAGTCACTGGCGCGATGGCTGTAGCGCTCGACCCACTCGGGCTCGATAAGGGGGCCAAGCCAGTGGGGGTCTGCCTCTGCCAACTCATTGAGAGCTGAGCGCATGGTTTCAACACAATTGACCAGACGGCCCACCGATCGTACCGCCGCTAGTACGTGAGTGGAGTCAGTGCGAGCACGCCCCCTTGCTTTGAGTAATCCTCGATCTTGTAGCGCTTCGAGCAGGGTATCAAGCAAGCGCATTTCGAGGCCACCAGCGATTAGGCGGGTGCGAAACTCGGACAAAACAGAGCTATCAAAGCCAGGATGGTGCAGCGGAAGGGCAAGAGCATATTTCCAAGCGAGGTGTCCGCGCACGGCGTCGGCGGCTTGTTCATCGCTCAGACCTTCCATGAACTGGAAGACAGTGACGAGGGCGAGGCGAGCGGGATCAAGGGCGGGCTGGCCAGTAGTCGAGAAGAGAGATGCAAACTGAGAATTAGCATAGAGCAAGCTGAACTCATCGGCGATGCGCATCAAGGGATGGCCTTTAGGGAAGGAAGCACGAGCAGCTTGCTCGGTATCTTGGGGAATGAAGTAGACGACAGGCGAGCGCAGGGACATGGGTGAACTCCTAATGTTGTGAAGGCAAGGGTCGGCTGACCGATATTACTCCAAACAGCTCGGTTTGCCAAGCACTCTGTGGCTAGGATTGCTCTCAGTGAGGGTTCGCCAGCGGTATCTATACAGGTGAGTTCTTCGACTACTGGCAGAAGCACGGCGGTCTAGCTCAACAAGGTTATCCGATCTCGGACGAGTTTCAGGAGGTGTCGCCGCTCGACGGCAAGATTTACACAGTACAATACTTCGAGCGTGCTGTGTTCGAGGCTCATCCGGAGAATCAATCTCCCTATAATGTGCTCTTGAGCCAGTTGGGCACCTTCCGCTACAAAGAAACCTATCAGAAACCCTGACTCAATTAGAATCTCCGGGCACAAGAATCCGACTGGAGTTGTCAACTGTGCGTACAGTGCCGCCGTGAACAACACAGGTGCCGAGATAAGCCCCGGCACCGGCCCTGCCAATGCGGGCACGCTCACGATCAACTGCCCATATACACAGAGCGGCGACGGCTCGATAAGGCTCGAGCTTGGCGGCTCCACGCCCGGCTCGGGCTACGATCAGGTGGTGGTGAATGGAGCGGCCACGTTGGGAGGGGCCCTTAGCGTTACCGCTATCCACGGCTTCACCCCTCCCGTCAACAGCCACTTCAACGTCATGACCTACCAGTCTCATACGGGTAGCTTCGCCAGCATGTCGAGGCCTAACTGGAGTTCTTTTGCACCGTGTGACAGTAATTGGTTGCCCAGAGTGAATCTTATGTTTGGCCCATCAAGCCATAGAACGCCAGGATCAAACGGTGCTTCCAGGGTCTGCTTCATTAGCAAGTGTGGCTGCATAATGAGCAAGAGTGGCTGCATAATGCTCGACTTACCAGAACTGTTCGCACCAGCGAGGATTGTAAGCGGTTTTACTTGGATGCTCTGCTCTTTGGGTATTGATTTGTATCCACCTACCCGATGCGGTTCATGCCCGCTCTCATGTTTTCAGGCGAATTCGACCCGTTTGTATGCCGATGGTTCCTGGTAGCCATAATGCATTGAACCTGTTTGGGATCCCGTCCGATAAAGTCGATACTTCTGATAGGATTGTATCAGTTTTATAGCCTCCATACAACGAACAAGGGTCAGACCAACATGAGTCTGGCCCTTGTTCGTTGTATACTTCGTGTCTTACCGCAATATCCGCATGGTCTCGGCTACGACGCTGTCGGGGGAGGGCATTACTGCTTTTTCGCCAGCGGGGCCGTAGGATACGCGGGTGAACTTGGGGTTGACGCGGCCGATGGGACCGTGGAGGTGGTGCCACCAGTCGGAGGCTGCTTCGGAGGCTACCGAGGAGCCGAAGCCGCCCATGGCGCGGTCTTCGTCGGCTATGAGGAGATGGCCCGTCTTGATGATCGACCGGCGGATGGTCTCGCGGTCGTAGCCTGCGTCTACCGTGCGAAGGTCGATCACCTCGGCGCTGATGCCGTACTGCCTCTCAAGGGTCTCGGCCGCGACCATCGTGCGCGGCCAGAGGTTGCCGTAGGTGACGATGGTGATGTCGGTGCCCTGGCGAGCCACCCGGGCCGTGCCGAGGGGTACGCGATAGTCGGGGCCGGGGTAGTAGGAGCGCGAGGGCTTGGCTTCGTAGAGCGATTTAGGCTCTAGGAAGACGACCGGGTCGCCTGAGATGAGGGCTTCGCGCAGGAGGCCGACGGCGTCGGAGCCTAGCGAGGGGACGACTATGCGGAGGCCGGGGTAGTGGGCAATGGGGCCGACGGCGGCCTCGGAGTGCCAGATCGCGCCAGCGCCGCCGAGGTAGTCGCCGTAGGCCACGCGGATAACCATCGGGCAGGCGAAGATGCCGTTGGAGCGCCACCTGAGGGTAGCGATCTCGTCAACAAGCTGCTGCCAGCCGGGGTGAATGTAGTCGCGGAACTGCACCTCAACGAGAGGAAGGTAGCCTGCCAGCGAATAGCCCATGGCGGTGCCGAGGATGGTGGCTTCGGCTAGAGCGGAGTTCCACACGCGGTCGGGGAAGGCCTTGCCGACGCCCCTGGTGACGTGGAACACGCCGCCCTTGCCCTTGAGCTTGCCGGTGGGGTCTGGAACCGGGTAATCGGCCACGTCTTCGCCGAAGATGACGATGCGCTCGTCCTTCTCCATCTCCTCCATGATGGCCCTGGTGATCAGGTCGCGCATGGGGATAGGCTCGGTGCTGGTGTCCTCTTTGAGGAGGTTGGCTTCGCCCTCGACGAAGCGGGCCACGCGCAGGTCGTAGGGGGTGGAAGTGACGTGCCACTTGATGGTGTCAGGGTCGAGCTTTGGCTCGGCAACCGCTACCTCGGAGGCTTTGCGGATCTCGCCGACCACCAGCGCGTCGAGCGCCTTGAGCTTATCTTCGTCCACGCCGTTGTCGGTGAGGAGGGACTTCATGCTGACCAGGGGGTCGCGGAGGGACTCGGCCGCGAGGTCCTCGGCACTCCTGTAATAGGCCTGGGTGTCGGCTGAGGAGTGGCTGAGAGGGCGTGTGACGTGGGCGTGGATCAGGACGGGGCCTTTGCCTGCGCGGAGGTGCTCGGCGGCTTTTCGGGCGGTTCTGAAGGCCTCCAGGAAGTTGGTACCGTCGATCTCCATCACTTCGAGGTGATTGTCGGGGCCGATATGCGAGTAGCGGCTGTAGAGCCTGGCCGCGTTGCCGCCGGGGATGTTCACGCTGACGGGGGTGGAAATGGCCCATTCGTCGTCTTCGACCACGAAGAGGATAGGGGCCATGAAGCGGACGGCATCGCGGACCGCCTCTTCGACCTCGCCTTCGGAGGTGGTGCCGTCACCGACGGAGGTATAGACGAAAGCGTCGTCTTTGCCTGCCCTGGCGCTCAGGCTGAATTTCTTGCCAAGCTTCTTCTCCAGCTTCAGGCCCTCGGCATAGCCGGAGGCAGGAAGGCATTGCGAGCCGGTCATGGTGGAGCCGGTAGGGAAGTTGAAATCGACGGAGCCGAAGTGGCTGGACATCTGGCGGCCACCGGACATGGGGTCGTAGCGGGAGGCTACGCTCTGGCGGGTGATGTCTTCCATGCGGATGCCGGACCAGAGGGCAAGGGCCTGGTCGCGGTAGTAGGGGAGCTTGGCGTCGTCGGAGCGCATGTGGTGGGCGATGGCGACGTTGATCGCCTCTTTGCCTGCGCCCGCGATGGAGAACCAGAGGTTGCCGGTGCGCTGGAGGAGGCCCTGCATGTGGTCGATCTCGCGGGAGGTGCGCATGGCGGCGTACATCGCCAGTAGATCATGGACTGAGAGACCTTCGAGGTCTTTGCGCTTTTTGTCGCGACCTTTGGGTTGGTCGCCGAAAATCTGATTTACCAGATTGTAATAATAAGCTCGGCGCTCAATGAGAAGTTCTTCGGGGTTGGCTGCCCGGGTGCCGGCGTCACCACCCTGCTCCTTTGTCTGGCGAGTATCTGTTTTGTAATCAATCAATGAAATGCCTCCATCAGCCTGGATTATGGCTGGTGGAGGCGGCAAAGGACGCTATACGAGACGTGACTCTATAGGGACAACGACCCTTTAACCGGCACCAGCCTGATGGGAACTGTACCTGGTATGTTGTGCCTGTCAATGACGCCGTTGTCACCGCAACTGTGCTCTTATTATAGCGCATTAGATGGGGTGCGCGTCAAGATGCAAATCTATTGACAAACTATGCCTACGGTGGTAACGTAGCTACACAGTTGGCCCTTATGTGGGGTTTTCAGCGTTGCATTCTCAAAGCCTCTCTCTGTGCAAGCCAAAACGATTGGAGCCGGCCATGATCGAGAGCTTAATAGCGAGTGACTTTGAGCTTAATACACTCGATGATGTAGTCTCTTGCTTTAGCACTCTGGAGCGGAAGTTCAATGAGAAGCAAGATAAGCGCGCTATTTTCACAACTGCTTACCTTACGATAACCAGGGCTATGAAAGAGGCGATAGAGGCGAGGCGCTTTGGAGATGATGAGTGGGTGGATATCTATCTCCGGAGTTTTGCGCGCCTGTATATGGAGGCTCTGCGCGCCTATGAAGAGGGGAACATGGAGCGTGTGCCTCGGGCCTGGCGGGTGGCTTTCGACCTCGCGGCGGCGCGCGAAGGGCTGGTTATCCAGCATCTCGTACTTGGTATCAATGCTCATGTGAATCACGATCTGCCATTCGCGCTGGTCAATGCGGGTATTGATCCGGATCGTCCCAGGCGGTATGACGACCATACCTCTGTGAACCTGGTGCTGGGTGCCACGCTCGATGCGCTGCAAGACCATGTGGAGCGGCTTTATTCACCTGTGCTGAGGCTGTTCGATAATATATTGGGCAGGTGGGACGACGAGTTCTCGTTTATGATGGTGAGGAACGCGCGCGAAAATGCGTGGCAGGCCTGCTTGCAATTGGTGGGGGCGCAGAGTGATGATGAGCGTGAGGTGGCGAGGCAGCAGGTGAACGAGGCTTCCGGCGCGCTGGCTGAAATGATAGTGCGTCCATTAAGTAACGTCAGCACTCTGTTTAAGTCCCTGTGCTCCCTGGAAGATCATAGTCCGGTCGGGCTGCTTATGCGGCTGCCTAAGCCGGATGAACACACCTATGCGGAGGAGGACTTGCTGCCGTCGCTCGACAGGCTTCATGAACGACTGGATGAGGTGATCGAGAAGTACGATGGGGCGGGCAGCGAAATGGCCGTATTTCCTACTTTCTACAGGATGTGGCTGCACATGCTTTCCTCCGCAGTGAAGGAAGGTATGTTTGCAGATCCTGAATGGATAATTCAGCTGGAGCTTTGGTGTGCGAGTAGCTATTTGCGCGCGCTCTCGGATTTCGATAGCGGAGAGGTATATGAGATACCGCACGGTTGGGTGTTGGCCCTTTATGCCGCTTATGACGCAGAGGCCACGATCCCGCAGCATTTGATGCTTTCGATCAATGCCCGCATGAACCACGATGTACCGCTGCTCATGCGGTCGGGGGCGATTGCTATGCGTGGGGATAGAGAGCGCCATGGCGACTTTGAGGGGTGGCGGCGACTTTACGATACAACGATCGAGTACATGGGGGCCAACCTGGTGCGGAAGTACAGGCAAGCGGCTGAACTGCTTGATATGAGTGTTGAGTTCCCGGAAAGATTGCTCGACCTGGATTTTCTTGAGGACGTCGAGTTCATAGCCTCAGCGGAAGCGGGCCTATCTGAGAAACGTGAGGATGGGGGTGTGGAGGAAATCGCCATAGGCGCGGCGGTGCGTGCCCATGAGATCCTGACGCGCCAGCATATCAGCTCGCCGGAGCTCACGGTGGCACTCAAGAAGATAGAGGCACAGTACGCAGGCAAATGGTCGGATTGGATTTAATGCACTGAGTTATCCCCTACTTCCTAGCCCGGCTCAGGCGCACATATTTGCACACATGTTTAGCTTTTAACATAGGAGGTAACTTGAATGCGAATGCTTGACAGCCATCCGTTTGGACTGCCTCGTTCCGGGCTGACCATGGTTGTTTGGGGCCTGGCGCTTCTTGTGGCGGGGGTAGTGAGCCAGTGGGTAAGCCTGCCCTATCCCGGTGGGTTCCTTGCGCTGTGGGGGGGTGCTACCGTGGTGGGCCTCGTTTTCCAGGGGCTGTGCCAGGCAAAGTACCAGCCTCTCAACTTCTACGTGTGGGTGAGCGCCATCGGCATTGGTTGGCTGTTCACTCTGTACGTGGTCTACAGTAACGGCAACCTGTATCCTGAGATCACGCCCGTGTGGTTCCTTTTGCTCGGCCTTGCTTATACACACACCGGGATGAAGATAAGCAATCGCTTTTATGCGCTCGCGGGCTTGCACTTCGTGCTGGCGATCATTTTTGAGCTGGTTGGTCGTGGCGTGATAACCGCAGATTTCCTGGTTGTCAATGGCGCGATTGTCTTTGGAGTGCTTGCCGGTACTAGTCTTTTGGTCGGCTCGGTTTACGCTCGTGTGCCGCTCAAGAGGCGACGTACGCCGCCCGATAGGAAGCTGTCAATGGAAACCTGATAATGCCGAATTGTGGCCGTGAGTTATTGTATACTTACAAACGACAAAAGGCGGGCGGCAAGAAAGAAGGAGCGCAGCAAGGATATGATCATCACGGATATGACGGAGGTTTAGATGGCATACCGCGGTCGTGGTCTGGAGACGAGAGATATGAAGGCAGACGAGATCGCCCCGGACAGTTGCAAGACGGGGGTAGTGAACGGTAAACAGGTGGCGATATTCAATATCGAGGGCACGTTGTACGCCACGCAGGCTGAGTGCACGCACCGGGGCGGCCCTCTGTGCGAGGGGTCTATCTGGGGCGGGGTGGTGACTTGCCCGTGGCACGGCTCCGAGTTCAATATCAAGACGGGCGAGGTGATTGAGGGTCCCGCAGATAAGCCGCTCCAGACGTACGAGGTCAGCGTGGAGGACGGCAAGATTGTTTTGAGGAGTGAGGAGTGACGCGTGAGGAGTGACAAGTGACGCGTGACAAGTGACGCGTGTTCCTGGTTTCTGGTTCCTGGTTTTGGCTACTCGTCACTCGTCAGAATAGATATGACAGTTTCTTACTGGCAGGACAAATCTAGCGAGCACCTTATTGAGTGCGATGCGTGCGTGGTTGGGGCGGGCATTATCGGGCTGTATGTGGCCCGGTTGCTGGCATGGCAGGGACGGCGCACGATCGTGCTTGAGGGGCGGCACGTGGCTGCGGGGGCTTCGGGGCGGAATGCCGGGATGGTGCTGACAGGGGCGGCTCACCATTACTACGAAGCTATACGCATGTATGGGCGTGATATCGCGCGTGAGTTATGGAATATGAGCCTGCACAACCGCGAGATCGTGCGCGGGCTGTCGGAGGAGTTTGGCACGCCTTACGATGCTTGCGGGTCGCTGCTGCTGGCGCTTGATGATACGGAAGCGGAGGACCTTGAGCGCACGGCAGGTGCTATGCTCGATGATGGGATCACGGTGAAGTTCACGCACAAAGACCCGACCAAGAGGGGGTTCGCGGCTGCTATCATCCAGCCTGGGGACGCTGGGATACACCCGGCGCGGTTTGCCGAGGCGCTGGCAGCCACTTGCGGGGCCGAACTGTGGGAGCAGTCGGAGGTGTTCGGGTGGGAGACGCTGCCCGATGGAAGGCTGGGGGTACGGTCGCGGCGGGTCACGGTGCGGTGCGAGATGATGGCGCTATGCACCAACTCTTATGCGCCGCTGATGCACCCCTATTTTGTTGGGAAGGTGCAGCCGACACGCGGGCAGGCGTTCGTCACCGAGCCGATCGGGCATAGGGTGTTGAACCAGCTTTGCTACGCCGATTACGGGTATGAGTATTTCCGGCAGTTGCCCGATGGGCGGTTCTTTCTGGGCGGGTGGCGTCACCACTTCCGCGATATGGAGGTGGGGTACGAGGATCGCACTACGGAGGAGGTGCAAGGCGGGCTGAGAGGGTTTATGCAGAGGTATTTCCCGGATGTTGCGCAGGCGCGGATCTCGCACAAGTGGTCGGGCACTATGGGGTTTAGCGCGGACGCTATTCCGCTGGTGGGATCGCTGCCGGATGAGCCGAATGTGTTCTTCGCGGTGGGGTTCACGGGGCATGGGCTGGGGTTTGGGTTGGCGACCGCCGAGCGGTTGGCGGCGCGGATGCTGTACGGGCATGAGTTGGGGTTTTTGGATGCGCGGAGATTGGACGCGCCTGCTGAAGTGTGATGAGGGACGAGTGAGATGAGTGCGGGGAATATGTCGGGGTGGCCGCAGGAGCTTGTGGATGTAGCGAAGAATTATGTTACTTGCGAGTTTGCTACGCTTACAAAGCGCAATACGCCTGTGACGTGGCCGCTTACCCCTTATTTGGGGGAGGATGGACGGACGGTCGATGTTTCGACGGGGTTGTCTTATCCGGCGAAGGCCGAGCGGGCACGGCGCAATCCGAAGGTGGGGGTGTTGTTCTCCGACCCGGTGGGATCGGGGTTGGAGAAGCCGCCTGTGGTGCTGGTACAGGGGCTGGCTACTGTGCGCGACCGCGATTTGCAGGCCGGATCTGACCGCTATGTGCGGCTCAATTTTGAGAAGTTACCGGAGACTTATAAGGGGCAGCCCGCGTTCGTGTTGAAGCGCCAGCAGTGGTATTTCACTCGCGCCTGGATACTGGTGACGCCGCTGAAGGTGATGTGGTGGCCGGGCGGGGATGCGGAAGTAAGCCCGGAGATTTGGAACGCGCCGGAAGGGACGGTTGCGCCGCCTTCGGACCCTCCACCTTCGGGGCCTGCGCCCAAGCCGTGGAATAAGGAAGCCCCAGATTGGCATAAGGGGGCAGAGTTCGTGATGGCGAAGTTGGGTTTGCCTGTGCTGACGGTGGTGGACCGGGAGAGTGGATTCCCGGTGCCTTTTCGCGCTAAGGGCGTGAGGCTGACGTCTGAGGGTTTTAGCCTGGAGATGGCGAAGGGAATGCCTGTGGAGGCATCAGGGCCTGCTTGCCTGACCTTCCACGGTCACCCCGAAGTGTTTGTCAGCCAGCAGAACACGTCGTTTGTGGGCGAGGCTGTGGCCGGCGATGGGGGAGCTAGTTTCAGGGTTGAAAGGCAGTTGGGCGATTTCAGCCTGGGCACGTCAAAGCTGTCGGCGGCTGTGAATTTTGTGGTCGCGGGTTTTCGGCTGCGCCCGCACTTGCGCCGGGAGCTTGAACGCCGGGGTCAGCCGATGCCTAGGGTTAATTTGCCTGGTAGTCGGTAGTCGGTAGTCGGAGGAGGTAGTTCCAAGTTCCTGGTTCCAAGTTCCAAGTTCCTGGTTCCTGAGTTCTGATTGTTGAATACCGACTACCGACTACCGTTGTTACGCCCTTACCAGCGGGGTGTCTACCAGGTGCTCGGCTATGAACCAGACCTGTAGCTCGTTGGTGCGGAGCACGTCGCTCATTAGCAGGTCGTTGGTGCCCCAATCCTTGTTCTTCTCGGTGTCCTCTATTGCCTCGCGCACTTCGGAGATGATGGTTTCGTGGGCGTCCAGAAGGCGGGAGATCATGGCGGGTACTTCCTCGCGACCATTTGGGGGGCGTCCGATCCTGGTGATCTCGGCCACATGGCGCGGGTCGGCTATGGCGATGCCTCCGAGGAGTTGCACGCGCTCGGCGAGCATGTCCACCAGTTCAAGCTGCTCACCTGCGTGCTTGTCGAAGAGGAGATGCAACTGGTAGAAGGTATGGCCCGTAACGAGCCAGTGATGCTTCTTGTAGAGATTGTAGAGGATGATGGTGTCGGCCAGCACCTGGTTCAGGAGGTCGCAACTCTGGGATCTCGCTTTTTGGGGCAGGGCGATAGGCAGGTCACGAAGGGTGCCATAGCGCTGTATCTCTTTGCTTGACTGGTCCAGCAGGGGTTGGGCGTCGTTGACGTGCCTGTTGGGGCCGCTGCCTACACCTTCTCGGGTGCGTGCGCCATCGTTTGTGGTGGTCTTAGTGTTTCTCGTAGCCACTTCAGTACTCCCTCTTTCACAATTATTCTTCTCGCTTTGAAGTTCCAATTCCTGGCGCATGGGAGCTAGACTGAAGAGGCTGTAGAACGTAGTGGTGTGGCGGCCTCTTCCAACCTAGCAGGGTGTAAGAAGCAAATAGCGTGCCAATGGGGCCAGTAGGGTGAAATTATCCACATTTGCGCCAGGCTTTACCAACCCCTTATAATTGAATAGAGGCTCATTTCTGCATGATCACATTGACAACTATTATCGCGGTGTTGCGTGGGGGCACCGTGACGATGGCCGGGGACGGCCAGGTCACCATCGGCGACGTGGTGATGAAACATTCAGCCCGCAAGATCCGCACGTTGTACAAAGGTCATGTGTTGGCGGGCTTCGCGGGTGCTGTGGCTGACGCGCTCGCTTTATTCGAGAAGTTTGAATCCCAGCTTGAACGCAACAAAGGCAACCTGAGGAAGAGCGCCGTCGATCTCACGAAGGAGTGGCGCACCGACAGGTATTTGCGCCGCCTGGAGGCGCAACTGCTCGTAGCCGACCCCGATGGGCTGCTCGTGCTGTCGGGTGACGGTGAGGTGATAGAGCCTGATGACGGGGTTGCTGCCATAGGCTCAGGCTCGCCGTATGCGCTGGCCGCCGCTCGCGCCCTGTTGAAGCATACCGAGCTAGGTGCGGAGGAGATAGCACGCTCGGCAATGCAGATCGCCGGAGATCTGGATATATATACGAATAGCAATATAGCGTTTTTTACGCTTCCAAATGGCTCGGTGACGAGTGACGAATAAAGTGGTCACTCGTCAAAGAAAACTAGCAAGCGAGGTATAAGCGATGCAAGACCTCACACCCCGCCAGATCGTGGCGGAACTTGACAAGTATATAGTAGGACAGGACGCCGCCAAGCGGGCGGTGGCCGTGGCCTTGCGCAACCGTGTGCGGCGCGAACGTGTTTCCGAGGATATGCGTGACGAGATCACACCCAAGAACATGATGATGATCGGGCCGACCGGCGTGGGCAAGACTGAGATCGCCCGGCGCGTGGCAAAACTCATCGACGCACCTTTTGTCAAGGTGGAGGCAACCAAATTCACCGAGGTGGGGTACGTGGGCCGCGATGTCGACTCGATCGTGCGCGACCTTGCGGAGTCGGCATTCAGGCTGGAGTACGATAACAGGCTGGCCGAGGTGCGCGCCCGCGCCGAGGTGCTTGCCAACGAGCGTATCATCAACTACCTGCTGGAGCAGAGAGCCGATCTGCATAGCGGCAAGCGGTCGCGGCAGGCGCGGGCCAAGCTACAGGCCCAGGCGCAGGCAGGCGGTGAGGCAATCGCCGTGGCCGAAGAGGCTCCAATGCCGAATCCGGGGCCGGTAGCAGTGGAATCTGCTCAGCAACCTGTATCCGAGCGTGCCCTCAAGATCCAACGCCGCAAGTTGACTCGGCTGCTGTCCGAGCACAAGCTGGACGAGGAGCAAATCGAGATAGACGCCGGTGATGGCGACCTGGGTGATGATTTGAGCGGGGTGCTTGAGTTTTCGCCGGGAATGTCGGCTGAAGAAATGAGCGACTCGTTCAATGAGTTCCTGGATGGGTATAGATCTATCCAGTCGGATATCAGGAATTTCTCGGCGCGAAAGCGGATGAGGCGGGTGTCGGTGCGCGAGGCGCAGAGGATATTGACGGAAGAGGAGTTGAGCAAATTGCTCGATATGGATACCATTGTGGACAATGCGATTCGTAGAGCCGAGCAATCGGGCGTGGTGTTCATAGACGAGTTGGACAAGCTGGCGGGTCCTCCGAGCGAGACCGGACCGGATGTATCGGGGATGGGCGTGCAGCGCGATCTCCTTCCTATTGTAGAGGGATCGACTGTGCAGACGCGCTATGGACCGCTGAAGACCGACCATGTGCTGTTCATCGCGGCAGGAGCGTTCCACTCGGCCAAGCCTTCGGACCTGATACCGGAGCTTCAGGGCCGGTTCCCGTTGCGGGTTGAGCTTGGGAGCCTGAACCGGGCGCAATTGACCTCGATCCTGACCGAGCCTCAGAACTCGCTCACACGGCAGTACGAGGCGTTGCTCGAAACCGAGGATGTAAAATTAGAGTTCACCGATGATGGGCTTAAGCGGATCGCCGAGGTGGCATCGGACTTGAACGAACGCGGGGAGGATATCGGGGCGCGCCGCCTGCACACACTGATGGAGCAGGTGTTGGAGGAGGTGGCGTTCAACGCCGAGGACTTCGCCGGCAAGACGATAGTGGTGGATAGCGAGTATGTGGATAGCCGCGTCAAGACTATCGTCCTTGACGAGGACCTGAGCAGGTTCATACTCTAGAAGGGGCTATTATAAAGAACAAAGGAGGCGGCTTGGCCGCCTCCTTTGTTCTTTATAGGTCACTGCTATGGCCGCTTAACTATGGCAAAACCGTTGACAAACCTTGATCCGTACTCTATTATAGGTTGAGATGATTATGGGTTGAGATGGACGCTTAGAGTGGTGGTACCTTTGGATTCTCAGCGAAACGCCCCGGTATACAACATTAAAGCAGTGGTGAGGTTGACAGGTGTGCCTGCCGACACGCTTCGTCGATGGGAGAGCCGTTATGGTGTTGTCGTGCCTCAGCGCACCGATAGCGGGTATAGGCTCTATTCACAGCACGATGTGGATACGATTCTGTGGTTGAAGGGCAAGCTGGAGGATGGCCTTTCGATCAGCAGCGCCTGCGAGATGTTGCGCCAGATGGGCAGAGAGCCATATCACGAGGGTGGGACCAATGTGGCTGTTGGTGCCTCAGGTAGCAATCGTGACACCATTGCGCAGGATGTGAGCGCGCCTGTGCGCTCGGTCGAAGCATTGCGTGAGGAGTTGCTGGATGGGTTCCGCTCTGTAGATGAGGAGCGGGCAGGACGTGTGCTGAACGAGGCGATTGGCCTCTACCCTGTTGATGATGTGTGCCTGGATATTATTCAGCCTGCGCTGGTGGAGATTGGCGAGTTGTGGCTGGAAGGCAAAGTGTCGGTGGCGGTTGAGCATTTTGCTTCGTCCTTCGTGCGGTCGAGGCTGGCTAACCTGTTCCACTCAAGCCCGCATAGTCTTTATGGGCCTCTGGTACTGGTGGGGTGCGCCCCTGAGGAATATCACGAACTTGGAGCTATGTTCCTGGCGTTGTTCCTGAGGCGGGCGGGGTTTCGGGTGGTTTATCTGGGCCAGAATGTGCCGCTGGAGAGTTTGCGTGGTATGATACAGACCATGAAGCCGGATGGGGTTTGTATTTCAGCCACGCGTGCCGAGACTGCGTCTTCCCTCTACCAGTTGAGTGAGCTAATAGATGCGGCGACGAATGAGGGTGGATATACACCTGTCATCGCCTACGGTGGGCGGGCGTTCAATAAGTCACCCGATATCACGGAGCGCCTGGGTGGCATTTACCTGGGCAAGGACGCACGAGCGGCGGTGCAGAAACTGTCGGAGAGCCTGCACCCCGGACGAGTTCACTAAAGATGGCTAACTCCACGATTTTGTACGCTTGCACCCACGATGGGCTGGCGATATTCAATAAGCCTGGCACGCTGCCTGAGTGGCTGCCTCCCCGCATGGTGCTGAAGGGGCAGGAGGTGACTTCTGCGTGGGCCGAGCCGGGGCCTCCTATTCGGGTGCTGGCGGCTGTGGACGGCTCGATCATGGCGAGCGAGAACGGGGGCAGGACGTGGGAGGCGGCAGGGCCTAAAGTCGCGGGCAGAGCTTCGACTTTTATGTCGATCTTCTATGTGGCCGATGCGGAGACGTTGTTTGCTGTGCAGTATGACGGTGGGTTGTGGAAGTCGGTGGACGGCGGGGGCAGCTGGGGGAAACTGGCTTCGCTACCTGCCGAGGGGTGCGTGCTGGCGCTGGAGCCCGCTGCGGGAGCGGTGGGGGAGTTCTATGCGCTGGTGGGCGAGAGCGAGGGGACGGCGCTGTACGTGGGCAACCCTGATAGCGGGCGGTGGACGGCGGTGGGTGATGATGGCTTGCGCGACCTTGAACTGGTTACGATTGGGCAGGCCGGGGATCAGGGTTTGTACGGCCTCACGCCTTCGGGCATTGTGGGCATTGAGGCGGGAGAGGAAGCAGGGCGGGTGGCGATCACGCCGCGAGGCGCTGCGCCGGGGGACGGGCAGGCGCTGGCGGTGATACCGGGCGCGGTTTCTATGCACCCGGCACTGGTGGTGGGTACTCAGGCGGGAATTGGGGTCAGCCCGGATGGTGGGCTTACTTGGAACACGCCGGGATTGCCTCATGGTGGGGGCGTGACGGTGTTCGCACGCGATCCTGAGCGGCGGGACAGGTTGTATGCGGCGGTTGGTGGGGGTTATTTGCTGGAGAGCGGCAACCGGGGCGCAGACTGGCAGGAGATCAATGCGAAGCCTGTGGGGCCTGTTGGGTATTTGTTCGTCTTGCGGATTTAGCATCCTGTTTCAATAGGTGAGTCGCGTCTCGCCCCTACAAGTATGAGAGTGTATATTGCGGGCTATTTTCTGCGGGTGAGACCGCGGCTTACGGGTTCGCCATGGGGGCTTAGGAGCCACTCTTTGTCTGTGATGAGGCGGACGCCGCGCTCGTAGGTGAAATAGTTGAAGGCCCAGTTGATCAGGACGATCACGCGGTTGCGGAAGCCCACCAGGTACATCAGGTGGATGAAGAGCCAGCCGAACCAGGCTAGGCGCCCGCTCAGCTTAAACCCGAAGGCATCGAGTACGGCGGCCCGCCTGCCGATGGTTGCCATGGTGCCTTTGTCGAAGTAGCGGAAGGCGCGCACCTTGCGGCCTCTGGTGCGGGCGAGGATGTTCTTGGCGGCCCACTTGCCCTGCTGGATGGCTACGGGGGCAAGCATCGGGTAAGCCTGATTGTCTTTGTAGCCTTCGAGGTAGGCCATATCGCCGATCACGAACACTTCGGGATGGTCGGGAATGTTGAGGGTGGGGAGGATCTTCACCCTACCGCCTTTTGCGCTATCTGCCTGGAGGGCATTTGCTAGCTCGGCGGCCTTCACGCCTGCCGCCCAGACTACCACGCTTGCCTGTAACTCTTCGCCACCCTTGAAGGTGATGCGGCTATTGTTGACCGACTCCACGGGAGCCTGGAGTTTTAGCTCGACGCCCATGCTCTGGAGGCGCTTTTTGGCGGCTGCCTGGAGAGAATCGGGGAAGGCCGCAAGGATGCGGTCGGTGGCCTCTACGAGGATCACGCGGGCCTGGGCAATATCGAGCATGGGGTAGTCCCTGCGGAGCACATGCTGGATCAGTTCGCGGAAAGCGCCCGCAAGCTCCACACCTGTTGGGCCGCCTCCGATTATCACGAGGGTCATCAGGTCGCGCCTGCGCTGCGGGTCGTGCTCGTGGACCGCCTGCTCGAAATTGTAGAGGAGGCGGTTGCGGAGTCGCTCGGCCTCGTCGATATCTTTGAGGCCGTAGGTTTGCCAGGCGAGTGCGTCGTTGCCGAAGTAGTTGTTGGCGCTGCCCGCTGCCACTACGAGATAATCATAAGAATAGGTAGATGTGTCGGTGTAGACCAGGCGCTTGTCGAGATCGATGCGCTCGACGTTTGCCATCTGGAAATCGACGTTTTCATATTTGCGGAAAATGGCGCGCACCGGGTAGGCGATAGCTTCCTCTTCTAGTCCGGCGGTGGCTACCTGGTAGAGGAGGGGCCAGAAGCCGTGGTAGTTGTTGCGGTCAAGGATAAGCACATCAACGTCTTTGTTACCCAGCTCGCGCGCGGCGTTGATGCCGCCGAAGCCCGCGCCGATGACTAGCACGCGAGGGCGCGTGGTGCGCTTTGCCTCAACAGTTTCCGGCGTTTGCGCTACAATATCGCGTGTGGGTCTTTCGATTGTGGTATTCATTTTGATGCCTCCGTTACCCGAAGGTGGGTTATCCCGTATACTTTAACGATGTTTCCACCTCCAATTCAATAATACGTGAAATATTTCACAAAGTCAATACATCTTGAGAAGGATATGAATGTGATCAGCATGAATGGGACCGGGCCAAGCTACAACGGCCCGGCGATAGCATCGCAGGGGTTGCGTAAAACGTACGGCCAATTCCTGGCGGTGAAAGATTTGAACCTGGCGATCAGGCAAGGTGAGATAGTGGGCTTCCTGGGACCGAACGGCGCGGGCAAGACCACCACGCTCAAGATGCTGACCGGGCTGCTGAAGCCGACGGCGGGCACGGCACAGATCATGGGCCACGATATTCAGAACGATTCTGTGGCCGCTAAATCGCAACTCGGGTATGTGCCGGACACGCCCAATCTATACGGCAAATTGAGCGGCTGGGAGTTTTTGCGCTTCATGGCGCGATTGTACAGAGTGCCGACCGAGCAGGCCGAGCGGCGTGCGGGTGAGCTATTGCGGCTGTTCGAGCTTTATGACGCAGCGTCGGATATGGTCGAGGGGTACAGCCACGGCATGCAGCAGAAGATGGCGCTGGCGGGGGCGTTGATACACGACCCGAAGGTGCTGTTCCTGGACGAGCCGACGGTGGGACTCGATCCGCGCTCGGCGCGCTTGATCAAGGATTTGTTGGTGCAGTTGCGCGACCGGGGAGCGGCGGTGTTCTTTTCGACGCATATCCTGGAGATCGCGGAGCGAATGTGCGACCGCGTGATGATCATCAACAATGGAGAGATCGTAGCGGCAGGCACGATGGCCGAACTGAGGCAGATGCGGGGCGAAGGCTCGCTCGAAGACATATTCTTGAGTGTGACGGGCGGGGCGGAATACGCCGAGATCGCGGATGTGTTGAAGTGATTGTGAGATGAAGATCCTATTTTCGGATACATGGTTGTTGATATCGCTGCGCTGGCATATTACCTGGAACACGTTCAGGCACCGGAATGTGGCCGCGCAGATATTCTCGTTGCTGGGTGGCCTGTTGGTTGCGGCGCTGGTCGGGTTTGGTTTCGCAGGGTTAGGTTTTGGGCTTGGGGTGGTATTGACGGCATTGCCCGACCCGGACCTGGCGGCGCTGTTGCCTGGCGCATTGCTGACGGTGCTTTCGCTGATCATGCTGTTGACAAGCTTCGGGGTGGCGCTTGGCACGCTTTTCCTCGCGAACGACCTTGAATTGCTGATGGCCGCGCCCGTGGATAGGCGCGCGGTGTTCCTGAGCAAGCTGCTGGATGGTATGGTTCCAAACTACGGTATCCTGGTGGCGATGGCGCTGCCTGCGCTCACGACGTTCGGGATCGCGCAGGGGTGGGGACCTCTCTATTACCTGCTGGTGCTATTGACGCTGGTGGTGCTGCCGTTGCTGCCCGCAGGGCTTGGCGCGCTGCTGGTGCTGCTGGTGGCGCGGGTGGCACCTGTGCGCAGGCTGAGGGAGATACTGGGCTTCGTGGGCGCGTTGTTCGGTATAAGCTGCGGCCTGATCTCACAGACCCTGCGTTTCTGGCTGCCCGACATGGTGGAACAACCAGGCTCGCCGCCGCCTGACCCGCAGGCCCTGTTGGACAGCGTGCGCGGCTGGGCGAGCGTGCCGATACCGACCTTGATGGCGGGGCGCGGGCTGGCCTCGGCGGGGCTGGGCGACTGGGGCATGCTGGTGGTATCGTATGGCGGGTTCTTCGTGCTGACGGTTGGGTTCTTCGTGGGGTGCGTGTGGGTGGCAGACCGGTTGTATGCTGCGGGCTGGGTGCGGATGCAGAGCAGCGGAAGCGCCAAGCGCGGCAAAGCGCGGTCGGCGAAGGCCGCCGCCAACGCGGGCTGGCTGGGGAGCGCCCCTGCCTGGTTTGCCATCGCTCTGAAGGATTGGAAGGTCATCCCGCGTGACCTGCGCAATTTCGCGCAATTGCTGGCTCCTATTGCGCTGCTGCCGTTCGTCTTTTTCGGGATCATCGCGGGCAACGACAGCACTAGGAGCGGGCCTAACCGCAACCCGCTGGAGGGGGCCGATCAGTTATCTCAGGGCGCGGTTGGTGTGTTTTTGGCGGCCGGTATTCTGGTGGCAGTGCTGTTTGTGTTCGGGAGAGTGGCCGAGACAAGCGTCAGTATAGAGGGGAAATCGTGGTGGCTGATGAAGGCCGCGCCGATATCGCCCTGGGAGGTGCTGCTGGGCAAGTTCGTGGCAGCAGCTATCCCCTATGTAATAGTAAGCCTGGTATTTATGGTAGCTGCCGAGATATGGCGCGGTTTTGACCCTGTATGGTTTGCGTACGGGTTGTTCGGGGTCGAGATGCTTGGAGTTGGTTTGCTGGCGGTGGCGGTCGGGTTATCGGTGCCGTGGGCGAAACTGGATTGGGACGACCCGAGGCGAATGCTGCCCTGGCAGACCGCGATCCTGACGATGGTGGCCTGGATGGTGATAGGGTTGCTGGCGGGTGGGCTGCTCTGCTTGCCTTTCTTCGTTGACTTGTTCAACCCTGGCGTGGTGGGGGTGTTGATGCCCATGGGCGCGCTGCTGTCGACCATGTTGATGGGTGGGGTGGCTTATGGGGCGCTGCGCCTGGGAACGCTGCAACTTGGCAATATCGACGAGCCTTAGGCTCGGCGGAGCTATTTGGCCAGGGCAGCTTTTTTGTCTTTCCGCTTGTGGCCGTTGGTGGCTGCGGAAATGGCCTGAGCCTCTTCCATGGCCTCAAGCTCCATGGTGAAGATGCGGCGCACTATGGCTACCGAGGTGGCGTAGGCGGAGTCCATACCGAGGTAGGCGAGGCGGATCGCGCCCAGGTTTTTGCCACGGGTGTAAGGGGTGTCTGAGCCGTAGTGGAGGAAGCCGAGGTCAATGGGGAGCCTGGAAAAGTTGATGTGCTCGCCGTTGGGGTAGCGGGTGGGGTAGGTGTACTCGTAGACGGCGTTGAGGTAGGGGCCTGCCTCCATTTCGACCACCGTGTAGTTGTCCTTGTAGTAGGAGTCGAGGTAGGGGCGGTTCTGGAGGTAGGTGCCTTTGACGGTGACGGCCTTCTGGTTGTCGAGCACGGAGCCGTAGGCCAGGAAGGGGGAGACATCGGCGGCGGTGAAGCAGTTGTCGAGCCAGTAGGTGTTCTGGGTGTGCTCATCGAAGACGGAGTTGCTGATCATGACATCGCCGATGCGCCCGTTGAGGGTGGCGGCTTTGCCGAGCACGTAGACGCCCTTGACGTTCTCAAGGCTCTCGGCGACCTGCACGAAGATGTAGTAGGCGGCGAGGCCGAGGGGATAGTCGATGTTGAGGATGATGGCGCGGCTCTTTTTGAGGCGCTCTATGCCTTCGACGCCGAGGCGGGGGTCGAATCCTGAGGTGTCGAGGCGAGCTAGCTCGATCACCTGGGCGTCGATGGGCATGCCCTCTTTGGTGGGGATGTAGTGGATGCCCTGTTCTTCTTCTTCTTTGGGCTTGCGCTTGAGGGCATCACGTCCCTTGTCGGTCTCGGTGAAGTAGAGGCGGGAGGCGTAGTAGAGCATGTTCTCGATGGGGGCGCGGACCTGCTTTTTGACTAGCTTGTTGTATTCGACGAGAAGCTCAGGGTCGCTTGAGCGGCGGATGAACTCCTCGATGCCCTGACGAGCGCG
This sequence comes from uncultured Chloroflexia bacterium, assembly GCA_963797095.1. Taxonomy (GTDB): domain Bacteria; phylum Chloroflexota; class Chloroflexia; order QHBQ01; family JADMIH01; genus JADMIH01. The sequence goes on from CAWCNY010000006.1 coordinate 225,382, forward strand.
GGGGATGGTGCCGCTGACGAGGTTGGTGAGGGCGTGGGTGTTGGAGGAGACGAAGTAGACGGGGCGGTCGGCTAGATCGCGGCTTTCGAGGAGTTTCTTGATGGGGGCCCACCACTCCTCGGTGGCCTTGGCGTAGCCTATGTAGGTGCCTCCCAGCATGCGGACGGTGAAGCTTTTTTCGTCTTTTGCCATGGCCCTGAGGTTGTCCCAGGTGCCTTCGCCCCATACAGCCTGGAGGCGCACCCAATCTTCCATGCTGACGAGGAGGCGCGATTGGAGCACGCGCATCACCTCGTTGTAGAGGGCGGGGGGCATGGTGTCGATGGATGTGAGTAGCTCGATGGTGTTGGGGTCGGAGTTGAGTAGCTCGTGGAATTTGTTCCATTCGATCTGGAAGCCGGTGAGGGTTGGGATCAGGTCGTCTACGTCGCTGATGGAGGAGACGTAGACGGCGAGGGTTTCTTTGCCGTCCCAGAACCATCGCCTGCGCCTGCCGGGGGAGCTAACGGGATCCCACTTTTCGACGGGGAAGCCCTGGCGGTGGAATACTTCCGCCGATTGGCCGAGGAGGACGCGGCGCACGCGCATGATGCTGGCAGGCAGCCGTTGCACGCAGTAGAGGAAAGCTGACATGTCTGGCTCGATGCCGCGAGCGTTGACGTGCAAGGCGGAATCGGCGTTGAGGTGGGCCTGTACAAGGGCTTTGACTTTTACTTCGCCCGACGAGCGCAACATGGTGGTGTAGGTGCGGATGTAGACTTCTACATCCTGCTTGGTGGCGGGGTAGATGTCCTGGTGATCTACGGCACCATCGCCTTCGGGGAGGTGTCTGGGGTCCTCCATTTCTATCAAGTTGTCCATATTGTTCCTTCTCCTATGGTCTTTTTCACTTCTGCTGATTCTTGTTATTACCTGCCATTATATTGTTTGTCGCGGGTTGCGTCAAAGTGTTTGAGAGTTTCGTAAGGTGGTACTTTGGTACAGCAGGCGATCAGAATTTTGAGTGGTCGAAGGGAGGATGGTTGGATTCCCCTCTCATTAACTAAGTGGCAGATGGGGGGCAAAACTGGACTCTTTTTAGGGTGTACTTTAGTACAGTTTTTTGGAGTGCGGAGTGCAGGGTGGCTTCCGCAGACTGGCCATCGTTATGAGCGACGGCTGGACATTCACAAGGCGTTCCTGATTCTTGCTGTGCCTTATCTGCCGGCTTTATCTAATATGAGGTTTTGAAATCAATTCTTAGCTTATGATTTAACCGTCACGAAACCGGCAAGAGCTTGATCGACTTTTGCCGATACCTTAACAACCAACTACCAAACGCTCAAATTGCCACCGATGGCCCGCTCATGTACGCTCATGCAGCCTTTTTGATGGCTGGATAGCGTCGAGCGGGCCCTGAACGTCGTCCCTTGGGTCTGCCAGGCGAGCGTCCACACGGTTTTGGCAACTTCGCCGGAGTACCCACCTCTAGCAGAAGTGTCCAAAACCTCCGCCTCACTCGGTAAGGAGTCAGCTTGCCTGCCTCAAGTGGTCTCTCCCAGGGCAGACGTTGGTCAGTCACGCAGCTTCTGGCAAGACGCAGTTGAGTGTAAGCGGCGATAATAAGCCAGCTCCAACGGTCGGCTTGCTGAGGTAGTCGAACGCGAGGCACCGTCCAGTTGAGGGTTTGTTTGATGAAGCGGAAGGTGTGTTCCAAGATGAAGATGAAGCGGAAGGTGTGTTCCAAGATGAAGATGAAGCGGAAGGTGTGTTCCAAGATGAAGATGAAGCGGAAGGTGTGTTCCAAGATGAAGATGAAGCGGAAGGTGTGTTCCAAGATGAAGATGAAGATGAAGGTGTGTTCCAAGACGAAGCGTCTGACATAGGAACGCCAGAGCATATCTAACAGATCCAAGCCTGGCTCATTTGCGTCAGGGCCTGAGTACCACAACCAAAGCACCTGTGGCTCTCGCGTCTTTCTGGGCAGCCGAGAGACTTCAACCAGCACCAACATGCCCTTAGATATAGGTCGGGGTTGGCGGGGTTGGCGGGGTTGGCGGGTGCCATGAGTGGGGTGGTTTTGGGTCTTGGGGTGCAAGCCACACCACGCTCGCACCCTCACACTTCCGTATTGACTATCCTCGCATCAATGCTCAAGGGTGGGAGTGGGCCAGGTGGCCGGGTTGTAGCACTCGAACTTGCGACCATGCCGACGTGGGCGACCACCCAAAGTGCCCCGTCCAGTGCCACACTCAGCAGGGGAAAGGGGGTCTGCATAGAAGCAACGACCACAGCGCAACCTAACCAGGATAGAAACAGAAGCCGCCAAGTCAGGGTTATCAGAGTTGGCAAGCTCTTCAGCCAGTTGCACCGGATCGTACCCGGCATCAAATGCGAATAGAGGTGTTAGAGCGGTTGGAGAGGCAGCTTGTTGATCTGTGTCCAGCTCCGGACCGAGCGAAGCAAGCATTTGCCCGATCTGCTGTACAGCAACCACGTGGAGGTTCTCATTGGGGTGAACACGACGCACATCGAGAGGCGCAGTCCAGCTATCGCGGGTAAAACCGAGCTGAGCGATCCATTGATAAGCCCAACCAGCCACGATGGGCTGACCGGCCGAGTGGCGAGAGGGGTGGTAGTAGAAGCCTCGATCTGGGCTTGCTTCGGCATCACACCGCGGCCATACGCTGACATCTACTGCGTAGACTGTTCTAGAGTTTGAGTTATCCATGTCCAAAGGGTGCAGTGGGTGCTCAGCAAGCAGGGTTCTGAGGCGATCAACATCGATTTGACCTTCGGAGAGGGCCGCGTACAGGCTACCCCAGCCCCGCCGATGCACTGGCTCAAGGCTCAGTTGCACCGGAGATGGCAGAGGCCCGCCCGTTATGATAGCATCGGTAAGCTCAAACAGAGCATCGGCTCGTTTGGAAAAACAAGCATAGAGGGAAGCGCGAAATGTAGCCAAAGCATCAAGAGAGTACAGAGCGTTGGATTCCATAGCGAATCCAGTATGCTCCCTCTCTCGCAAAATGACCACCTTACCTGCCAATTGCCACCCTCCTGGCTAAATCATAAGCTTAGGAGCCTTCCGCAGATAAGGTGATCAAAGTAGCTGAGGCTTGATAGTGTAGTTCCATTCCCCGTGGAAGGCATCTTTGAACAGATTGAGGGCAGCCACTTGCTCATCAGTGACCTTGATCCCTGTCGGATATGCATGGCTGTCCTTGAGCGCCCTCACCACTAACCCCTCTTGGGTGGTAGTATGCGAGATCAGTTCCAACACCACTTCCATAGACGTGAGCGGGGTGGCCCGCCAATTTATTGATATGTACGAAAACACTCGATGCTCTATCTTGTTCCATTTGCTGGTAGCAGGGGGATAATGCGCCACCGTGATGGCCAGTTGTTCTTCATTGGCCAGTGCCTGTAGCTTTTGCTTCCACAGGCGGTTTCTCACCCCATTGGAGCCTCCTCCATCAGCGGTGATCAGCAGTTCCTTTTTGCCTGGATAGAGGGTTTTGCCCCACTTCTGCCACCACCTGCGGATACTCTCCACCGCAAACTCAGCCGTATCATGGTCAATACCCACATTCACAAACCCCACGTTCACAAACCCCACGTTATGCACCAGGTCATATATCCCGTAGGGGATGGCCTTGCCATCGGCCAGGGAAACAAAGTCATACACCGATACCACCCTCTCTTCCCCTTGAGCCTGCCATTCCCGTCCGTTGTTCCTGAACTGGCCTATCAACTCCTTCTTCTTGCAGTCAACGGAGATGATAGGAGCGCCTTTGTGTTCAAACTCTTTGCACCGAGCGTTGATGTGAGTAAATTGCTCATCCCGGTCAGGGTGCGATTGGCCTTCGATATTCTTCTTGTTGACGCGCAGAGAAAATCTCTGCTCGTGCAGCAATTCGGCCAGTGCTGACTTCTTGATGTGATGCCCTTTGCCTTCAAGGGCTTGCACCAGGTGTGCCAACGATTTGGTGGTCCATCGTACAAGGCTCATCGGGTCACCCTTGGGTTCCAATTCCCTCTCCAGATCGGGGAGCAGGGTGGGATCGGTCTGTGCAAGCTTTTTCATGCCCCCACCAGGCTTGCGGATGCGTTCTCCTGGTTGATAGTTGTCCCCTGCCTCCCGTTCTTTCAGACCCCGCTTGACCGTGTTGAGGGATACCCCTGCCTCCCGAGCTACTGTGCTGGTGCTTCCTCTGCGTTGAGCCTCGGCTGCCAGGTACTGTCTCCACTGCTTCTCATTTAGCAGTGTCCGAAGCTGTTGGTATTCTTGTTCGGTCGAGAGCTTTTCCATACTCTCTATCTTCGCATATCTCCCTCTCTATGTCAACTAATTCTCGGAAGGCTCCTTAGTACTATCGGCTAGTATCTTTGTGTATATTCACTATTGATAAGAATCGTCACCCGGTGTCTGATTACAGCGCACTCACTCTTGGACGTGCTGCTCACCTTGGAGAGTAGACCAACTCTACGAAGTGTCTTGGGGTATAGCCGCTGCACGCTCTATTCCTCAGATTTACATGGCACAGGCTGCCAGAGACTGGTATACAGTAAAACGCTGGGCGTTTGAGAATAATCACATCATGCAATTTGCTGGAGAAACAACACAGTGTGGCAAATATGACTGCCATTCTCCCCACTTTAATTGGGCACAAGCCTGGCAGGTATTCTGGTTGGAACTCAATGCAGATGAGAGGTCCGGATTCCAAGAAACTTTCGACTACTCAACTGACATTTGGCCGTGAAATTGTATTTGTGGAATTGTATATTGATCACAAATGCGCCAAGCTTCAACGTTCCCAATAATGGAGGGAAATCCCATGGATCGCTACACAGCTCATGTGCATGAATGGTCTTTGTTAGTCTTGGTTCTATGTTGTACATTGCTAGTCGTCGGTCTCTTGAGTGCCTGCTCTAATGAAAGCCAGCATGTAGTGGGGCTCACTTCCCCCGCTACCAGTACATTACGGGGAAGTACTCGCACTGTCGGGATGGGAGCCACATTTACGCCTAATGAGAAGCAAACCTCTGATACGCGTGTGGCACAGTTCGATGCTACAATCGCCGCACAGGTTACACTTTCCCCACGCCCAACTGCGCATCATGGACCAATCTACTCAGAGAGTCCCATACCTACTCCCACCTGGGCTGTGGGTTATTTTCCAGGCCCTCGACCAGAGAATACCTTCAATCCAGAGTACTTCACCTGTTGGTATGGTGCCCTGAACGACAAACTGTTATCAATATGTGCCGGGCATGAGCAGTTTGGTGGAGACCTGGAGCAAGGCGTGATAAGAATAAGGGTGTTGGAGCAAGATCAAGTGACAGTGGTTAGCCATGACATCTACCGGACGCCAGAGAAGGTGGGGGTCGTGCACATCGTAACTGCGGACAATAACTTGGTAACTGTTGCCTCTGAAGATGGGCAGCATATCTTTACATTCGATATTGCCACTCGCCAGTGGGTAACTCCGTAAGAAAACCTGAGCTAACCGTTTGTCAACAAGAGTGCTTTACAAGATAACCAACTTTCTGACTCGTAGGCGCGTAACAAAGTAATTCACCTTTAGTTGAGAGATCGGAACCCACGCTTGATTCGCTTCAGGTAATCTCCACCTTCACAAGCCCCGTTTCCAGCGGCCCGGGGAGCGGTACTATCGTGCCGTCTGGTAGGGTGGCCGTCGTCGCTATACCGCGTGATACGAGGATTCCACCCTCATCGTACACGGTGGACCACACCGTGTTCGCGGTTGAAATCTGATCGGCTTGTGGCAAGGCGTCTTTGTCCAGGTTATCCATGTAGCACCTCACAGTTTCGATTATCAAATCCGACACTGAGCCAACATTAGCCTGATTACCTGCGTATTATAGCGCATGGACAGCACGCCCATGCGCGTCTTCTATGGCGGCAGGCGGAGCATACTTGGCTGGAATGCGGCAATGGCTAGGGCTTGACCAGGGACTTTGCATCCCCTGTCTGAGTTGGGCGTGATGTTGTGGGGGGTCGGGGCTTCGTGGTACAATGGCGGACGGTAAGCAAATATATAGGTCGTGCGAAATATGTCAGAATAGTGTAATACCGGGGTGGGGTTATGATGACGTATGACGCGTGTTGTTTTGCCGTGATGAGAGGGAGGGGTGCTTGAAGGTTTCAGTTGTCATTCCCGTATACAACGAAGAAAGCACTATACGAGAAATCGTAATGCGGGTGCAGGCGGTGCCTGTCGAGAAGGAGATAATCGTTGTGGACGATTACTCCACGGACGGCACCGAGGCGGAGTTGAAAAAGCTGGAAGCAGAAGGGGTGATAAGGCTGTTCCGGCATGCGGTGAACCAGGGGAAGGGGGCGGCCTGCCGCACCGGGATTTCGAAGGTGGCGGGCGATGTGGTTATCATACAGGACGCCGATCTGGAATACGACCCGGCGGATTACCCCGATCTGCTGGCCCCGATTGAGAAGGGGCGGGCCAAGGTGGTGTACGGCTCGCGGTTCCTGGGGCCGCACAAGGCTATGTATTTCTGGCATTCAGTGGGCAATAAGATGCTTACGCTGGTGACCAACGTTTTGTACGATACAACGCTGACCGATATGGAAACGTGCTATAAAGTGTTTACGGCAGATATAGCGCGCAAGCTGATGTTGAAGTCGAACAGGTGGGGATTTGACCCTGAGATCACGGCCAAGATACTGAGGATGGGCAACCGTATTTATGAAGTGCCCATTTCGTACACAGGCCGGGAGTTCGACGAGGGGAAGAAGATATCGTGGAAAGATGGCTTCACGATCGTTTGGGTGTTGGTCAAGTACAAATTCGTAAAGTGAGTGGTGGTTGGTACAGATGAACATCTTAGGCATTGATTTAGGCGGAACGAAGATACTGGGGATACTGGCGAACGAGCACGGCGAGGTGCTGGACGAGTACCTTGTGCCGACGCTGGCGCATGAAGGATTGGAGGCGGTGGTAGGCCGGCTGGTGGACGTGATACAGCGGCTGACGCCGGAAGGCGGGGTGGATGCTATCGGGGTGGATGTGCCCGCGCCTGTTGATACCAACCAGGGGATATTGTACGCGCCGCCCAACCTGCCAGGGTGGTCCGAAAAGGGCGTGCCGCTTATCCGGATATTGAGGGAGAAGTGTGGGTTTGGGGATACGATGCCCGGTATGGTGCTGGTCAATGATGCTAACGCATCAGCCCTTGCCGAATACACCTATGGGGCGGGGTGCGAGACGGTGTTGGGACGCAAGATCAAGCACATGGTCTTCCTGACGGTGAGCACGGGGATCGGCGGTGGGGTGATCACAGATGGCAAACTGCTGCTGGGGGCCAACGGGTTCGCCGCAGAGTTGGGGCACATCGTGATCGACGCTTTCGGGTACAGGTGTAACTGTGGGAATGTTGGCTGCCTGGAGGCGATGGCTTCGGGGACGGCGCTGGGGCGAGAGGCCTCGATTATCGTGGAGGCACGTCCCGATACCCGGATGGCCGAGCTTGCAGGGGGAGATCCGAAGAATGTGACGGCGAAGATAGTGGTGCAGGCGGCGCAGGAAGACGATCCGGTGGCGCTGGAGCTGATGAGGCGAGAGGCATCGCTGGTGGCCGCAGGGGTAACAGGGTTTGTTCATTCGTTCAACCCGCAATTGATCGTGATCGGCGGGGGAGTGAGCCACGCTGGAGACCTGCTGTTCGTGCCGCTACGCGCCGACGTGACGCGGGCTGTTATGCCACCGTTTGTGGGCACTTATGAAATAGTGCCGGCCCGGGTAGGCGACAAATCGGCGGCCCTGGGCGCGGTGGCGGCGGTGCTGCATTTGGGACCATAGACGAAGGGCGGTAGTTTCAAGTTCCAAGTTCCTGGTTGTTGGTAGTCGGTAGTCGGAGGGCTTGTGACGGAGTGTGTAGTACGTCGTATACAATAAAGACTGTCACTCGTCACTCGTCACTCGTTACGTATCAGGATGGCATTTCATGGCAGATAGCGATGCCGGTAGCGAGCATGAGCACGAAGTTGATAACGCGCCTATGGTTGGGCGGCCTACATTGCTGGTGACGTTCAGTGCGAAGTTGGACGGGCAGGCGGTGATGTCGGCGCTGGGCAAGGTTGGGTATCCGGTAAGCGATGTGCGCATTTATCACAGGCCGGTGGGAACCGACCAGGTGATCGATGCGCTGACGAGAGAGGTGCCTGCCGGGGAAGCGCTGGCGCGAAATGTCACGGCGAGCAAAGATGGGCGCAAATTGGACACGCTGGTGCTGCTGCACCCGGATGGGGCGCAGTTTGTGGCTGTGAAGGGTGCGCTGGATCAACTGGGTGTGGCCGACTATAAGTATTCCGAAGGTTCGGTCTTCGAGGGCGTGGAAGAGTGATGCAGGGAATGCCTGGTGATTGGCGCAATTGTTGATGGTCATAGATAGAGAGTATTGATGAGTTTTAACTTCGATCCTGAGCGCTTTCTAGGTTTTATGCTGGCGTTTGTGATAGGGACAACCTTTCACGAGTTCATGCATGCTTATTCGGCGCATTTGTTAGGGGACGATACAGCCAAGAACCAGGGGCGGGTTACGCTGAATCCCGCCGCGCACTTCGATCCGCTTGGTTTCTTTTTTGGGCTGTTGCTGGCGCTTGGCATAGGTTTTATCGCCTGGGGGCGGCCTGTGCCTGTCAATCCATCGAATATGCGATGGGGCAGGCGTGGAATGTCGATAGTGGCGGTGGCCGGGCCGCTGGCGAACCTGGCTTTTGCCGCGGTTTTGCTGCCGATTGTGAAGCTTGGGGCAGGGGCATTGCCGGACTCGGTGGTCGGTGTGGTGTTCAACATGATCCAGCTTAACTTTCTGCTGTTTTGCTTCAACCTGATCCCGATCCCGCCGCTGGATGGGTTCAATATGCTGGTGGGTATACTGCCTAACTACTGGACGATGGTGCTTGAGCCGATCAGGCGCTACAGCTTGCCGATCCTGATCGGGTTGGTGTTCATAGTGCCGCTGCTTGGCAGGCAGGTGGGCATAGGGCTGGACCCGGTTAGCCAGGTGCTTTTCCCTGTGTACCAGCTATTGAATCGCATCTTCTTTGGCTCGATCGGATGACGCGTGATTGTGTTTGCCGACTGATTTGGTGACTCGTTGGGCGTACAGGGCGCGCCAGTTTTTCACCGCTCTCGCGGGGCGGGTCAGAAAGGACGAGATGGCGGAAGCGCGGCAGGTGCTTGGAGATGGGCTGTTCGCGGTGTTTGCCATAATGCCCAGGCAGTACATGCGGCATGCGCTCAATGTTTACAGGCGCGCGAGTGATGCTGGTTGTGAGGACCTTGATGTGTTACAGGCCGCGCTGCTGCATGACTCAGGCAAGTACGATCCTGCCAGCGGGCGCTATGTGACCGTGGGCCACCGGGTGGCTGTGGTGCTGCTTGGGGGGGTGCCGGTAGGCAGGCGCTTGTTGGCCGCAGTATCGAGGCGGAGAGGGGCGCGTGGGTTGGGCGGCTGGATTCTTTACCCGTTCTATTTGAGCAGATATCATGCGCGGCTTGGCGCGGAGTTGGCGGCGCGCCGGGGGGCGTCTGACGAGGTGATAAGATTGATCGAGCGACACCAGGACGACGGGGGAGAAGACGACAAGCTGAGAGTCTTGCAGGCGGCGGATGATAGAGAGTAGCGTAAACGGGAATATGAATGGGAACGGCACGTTCCAGGTGCGGCTCGATGTGTTTGAGGGGCCGCTCGACTTGCTGTTGAAGCTGATTGAGAAGCGGCAACTTGACATAAGTAAAGTAGCGTTGGCCGAGGTGGCTGATAGCTTCCTGCATTACCTCGAAGCTTATCCTGATATGCCGCCGGGGCCGCTGGCCTCGTTCGTGTGGGTGGCGAGCAAGCTGATATTGATCAAGTCGCAGGCGCTGCTGCCGAAGCCGCCTTTGCCCAGGACTGGCGAGGAAGAGGAAGACCCAGGCGACGAACTGGTGCGGAGGTTGGAGGCGTACAAGCGCGTGCAGGACGCCGCGAAGTGGCTGCGAGAAAGAGAGAGCGCGGGGTTACGCTCGTATGAGAGGTTGGCGCTGCCGGAGGGGGATGGAGATGGACGCGAGAAGACGCCGGAGGAGATGGGGAACGGGCTGGAAGGGGTGTCTTTGCAGAAACTTGTGAAACTGGTGCAAAGGCGTATGCAGCTACAGTTGCAGTTGCATGCGGGGATGCCGAGGGGCACTATTACACGCGGTCATGTGGTGACGGTGGCCGAGAAGGTGGCGCATCTGCGCTCGCGGTTGGGGCGATTGAAAGAAGGTGGGCGCATATCGTTGAGTGATGAGTTTGAGCGAGCGACCACGCATTCGCGCACGGAACTGGTGGTGTTGTTCCTGGCGGTGCTGGAACTGGTGAGGCGGAAGCTGGCCTGGGCCGAGCAAGACGAATTGTTCGGGGAGATATGGCTGAGGAGGCGCGCATGAACATCTACAACAGACGTATGTTCGCGCAGCTTGAGGATTGGATCGAGAGGAGCGAGCGGCCACCGATCATCACTATGACCACGGACTTCGGGCAGTATGATGGGTATGTCGGCACGATGAAGGGGGTTATTCATACGCTGCTGCCGAATGCGAAGCTGGTGGATATCAGCCACGAGATTTCGCCGCACCAGATCAACGAGGGGGCGTTTATTCTGTACAGGGCGTATCGCTACTTCCCGGCGGGAGCGGTGCATATCGCGGTGGTGGACCCAGGGGTGGGGAGCGACAGGCGTCCTATCGTGCTGGTGATGCGGCACGGGATTTTTGTAGGCCCGGACAACGGAATATTTACGTATGTGTTGAGGGCGGAGCTGGCTGCACAGCACGAGGCGGAACGTGGGCCTGAAGAGGATGGTGAAGACGCGGCCAACCCTGGGGGCGACGGGTTGGAACTGCCTGGCGGTCCTGCCTGGGCGGGAGGGATGTGGGGCGTTGCGCCCAACTGGGAAGGGGATGAGCCTGCCGGGAGGCGCAGGCGAGCACACAGGTTCGGGCAGGGCGGAGAAGCGGACCTGCCGAGGGCATACCACCTGGACAAGCCGAATTACTGGCTACCGACCGTAAGCAGCACATTTCATGGGCGGGATATATTCGCGCCTGTGGCGGCGCACCTTGCCAGCGGGGCGCAACCCGACCGGATTGGAAGCCGTATCTCGCTCGACAGCCTGATAAAACTGCCCATAGGCGCGCCTCGCGTGTATAGATCGGGGAAGAGCGTGACGATAGTGGGCCAGATAGTGCACGTGGACAGGTTCGGGAACATCATCACGAATCTGCCCGACAGGCTGCTCGCGCCGATACTGGCGAAGCACGGAGAGCCGCTGGTGGAGGTTGGTGGGCATTCTATCAAGGGGCTGGCGGAGTCGTACATGGATGTAAAGGAAGGGCAGCCTGTGGCGCTGATGGGGTCGGAGCGTTTGTTGGAGATAGCTGTGCGTAACTCGAACGCCGCGCACAGGATGAAGGTGCGCACCGGAGACCCGGTGAGGATAACAGTTTGGCGGGAGGAGTAGTACATACGCTATTTGCTGTATTTTCGCAGTATTGTTGCCTGGCAAGCGGCAGAATCGCTTGCGTTGGCCTCCTCCGATGGGTTATCATGCCCCTTGCGCCACGCAGATAGCGTGCGCCCCTGCTCTATGAGCATGAAAACTGGGATACGTGCTTCTACGTCTAACGTTGCATACGCGGTAGCTTCGTCCGGATTTGCCCTGTACGTGTTCCAGCCAGGGAGGGAGCAATTGTGCAACCTCCAATCCTTGCTATGTTGAGGAGGCAACTTTACAAATGGCACGTACTTTGCCTAAGGGAGGCAAAGGCTCGATAGGAGAGGACGCGGAAGCTGTGGCGCGAAATGAGGGCGGCCGATCTTCGCGCAACGACAAGCACAACGGGAACGGAGTAATGGACTCCACCCAGGTATCATCTCAATCTTCCTTATTCTCCGGCAAGACTTCGCGTTCCGGCTCCCGCCAGCGCAAGGCTATGGGCGACGCCCAGGAGAGCCTCAACTCCCTGCTTCAATCTCCGGCTGACAACGGTCAGCCAATCATCCTGTCATCATCAGGCGCGGTGCGTAACACGAAGGGGCGAATCGCAAGCCCCAAAGCGAACGGCGCGCATCCCACTTCCCGGCCCGGAAGCGCGGGCCAGTTGATCGACGGCGATACGGCCAGAGAGGTCGAGTCGGGTTCCACCGACCGCTTGCTGGCTATAGTTCCCCACACGCAGCCACTCTATGAGGACGAGGAGGTACACGACGTACCGCAGTCGCGCCTCTCTATGGGTCTGCAAATCGCGGGCGAGCGCGTGCAATCGGCGCGTGATCGTGTTGGCCTGCTGATCAAAACAGATAGTGATGAGTTCGGGCTTGGCCCGGTTGGCGCGCATGATGACCTTGCGGTACATAGCTCGCGCAGGCACGCGGCCCGCTGGGTGACGCGGTATGCAACCCACTTTGTGATCCTGGTGGTGGTGGGAATGCTGGTTGCGTTCGGTGGGCTGAAGGCCCTTACCGTGCAGAGCGCATTCCCCAATGGCCTGGCTGCCGTGGACAATTACGGGACCGACTACTTCGGCGACGAGGATGGGGGCGACCAGGCTATGAATAGCCAGGACTACGCCCTCACTTTGCCGCGTACCGAGCTGGGTGGCACAGACGCCGCCGACAATTCACGCGTTTATGTAGCCCCTATCGAGGGGAAAGACGGGCTGGTAGAGCAGCAGCCTGTTGAGCGCACGACCGTTACGGCTTATACCGTGCAGGCCGGTGATACGATAGAGTCGGTGGCTGCCAAGTTCAATGTGATGCCGGAAACGGTGATGGGGTCGAACGGCATCTGGGATTCGGAAGAGGAACTGGCGGCAGGACGGGTGTTGCAGGTGCCACCCATCGATGGCATGTACTATGTACCGAAAGAGGGCGATACGCTCGATTCGGTGGCGCGCAAGTTCCAGGCCGATCCCTCTATGATCGAGGGGTATGCCGCGAATAACGCAGCGGACGGCACGCTTACGGTAGGCCAGCCTATCGTGGTGCCGGGCGGTATGATGCCGATGCGCGAGACGGCTATTACGTATGTAGTGCGCAAAGGTGATACTTACAAGAAGATAGCGGCGCGCTTCGGGATCGATGTTACGACTATACTGCACGCCAACGATATACCCGATCCCACGGTTGCCACGCCGGGCGCGGCTTTGCGCATACTGCCTGTGGCGGGTATGGAGTACAGGACCCAAACGGGCGATACAGTGTTCTCGGTGGCCGACAAGTTCGGCGTGACGACGCAGATGATCATGGACTTCACACCCAATGGGGTGACGACTGCGGACGCGTTTCCGGTTGACAAGCTGCTGATGATCCCAGGCGGCAGCCCACCGAGCGAGGTGGCGGCGGCCAGGTTGGCGGCGGCTCAAGAGGCGGAGAAGCAGAACGAGAGCAGCACCCAGGCATCAAGCGATAAGCCCAGCCAGTCGGCGGCCAAGCCTGTTACTCCGAAGGCCACGCCCAAGCCTTCGACAGCCCCCAAGCCCGCGACCAGCGGGTATACGGGTGGGTCGGGCACGCTTGGGTGGCCCCTGGCCAGCTTTGTAATTACCCAGTACTTCACAAGCTACCACAATGGTTTGGACCTGGCAGCGCCTGCGGGCACGCCGATCCACGCCGCAGCAGCAGGCAAGGTGATCTGGTCGGGGTGGCGCACCGATGGGTTGGGGTACTGCGTGTTCATTGACCACCAGAACGGCCTGACGACAGTGTACGGGCATATGATCAGGCAGCCTGCCGTGTATGTGGGCCAGTATGTGTCGCGCGGGCAGGTGATAGGGTACGTGGGTTCGACCGGGCACTCGACCGGGCCGCACACGCACTTTATGGTGAAGGTGGGGACGGGGCGCAACTATCGCAACCCGCTGGCTTACCTGGGCTCGCGATAACGCACACTAATTCGGTCGCAAGGAGGCATCCCTCACCGGGATGCCTCTTTTCTATTGAAGCAATTTACATTCTTACTTGCCCGGAGCCTGGAAAGGTGGCCGGTGCGCTTTATTTGAGCTTTCGGAAGATTTACCCCCTTTTTCCTGTATCTACCTGTTTCTCTATCATTGCAGATTTTAGATCTGGCCATTCAAGCGGCGAATAGGTCGTACAGATGCTCCTGAGGAACACCCGCCACAAACTGCTTATGCAGCCAATCGAGCAAGCATCGCCGGTGCACTCGCTGCATTTCTCTGCGCGCATCCCCGATGGTCACACGAACGTGCTCGCTCGTGCTGGCCTGCAAACTGGCACGCTGCTCATCCAGAAGCGTGTACGCCGCCAACACCAACGTCCAGAACCGCTCGATTGCTGTGGCGCTCATCAGTTGGTACTGGTCCAGCCCCAGCAACTCCTTACGGATGGACGTTGGTGGAAAAATACAACCCTTGCCTAACTACAGCTACCCCACTGCGACCTCAACAGCGTGCTCAATCCAATTCAGCGATGTGCCCGAAGGCTCTACTTTCTACGGTTTCGTGAGGTGCATGGCCTGTAGAGGCATAATCAACGGTTACACAACAGGATGCGAGACGGGCAGCCCATGTTTCAAGCCCGGTAACAGTGTCGCAAGGGGGCAGCTTGCCAAGATCGTCGCAAACGCTGCGGGCTTCAACGAGCCTGCGGGAGCACAACGGTACGAGGACGTAGCACCGGGGTCTACCTTCTACGACTTCATCTGGAGACTGTCTGACCGGGGCTATATCAATGGCTATGATTGTGGAGGAGTAGGCGAGCCGTACGGAAGCGGTTCTCTACCGTACTTCCGGCCCAATGGCAACGCCACTCGTGGGCAGATATCCAAGATAATGAGTAATGCAGCAGGGTTCAGCGAGCCACCTGGGGAGCAGCTATTTGAGGATGTGCTTCCCGGTTCCACCTTCTATGAGTTCGTGGAGCGGTTGGCTTCGCGTGGGGTGATGGGGGGATATGAGTGCGGGGGAGCGGGCGAGCCATGTGGGAGCGGCAGCCTGCCATATTTCAGGCCGGCTAACAATGCGAGCAGGGGCAGACATCGAAGATCGTAGCCAACACCTTCTACCCCGATTGTGAAACTCCGCGCAAAAGATAGTCCCGGTGAATTGCCGCTCAGGTGAATAATGTCGACCGGCTTCAGTTTGCTGCGGCAGAGTGAAGAATTTCGACTTGGTGATCACAAAGGAGCTAGCGTCGGCGTTGACGCTGGAGCGTCAGGGCTGTAGGATGGTGATGGTAGGTGCACTGTGGGATTTCCGGTGGACTTTGAGTGTTGTACCCTTTATTCGCATATCGTAGGAGGAGAACGCAATGATAATGCAGGGCACGATCACTATAAGAGGGGCGCGTCTTCACAATCTCAAGAATATCACCCTGAGTATTCCTAAGAACAAGTTGGTCGTGTTGACCGGGCTATCAGGCTCAGGTAAGTCAACCCTGGCATTTGACACATTGCATCACGAGTTGTTGCGCCAATTATTTGAATCGGTTGGTATGGTCACATACCAGCAGAAGCCAAATGTTGAGCGCATCGAGGGTCTATCTCCCTCGATCAGCATCGACCAGCATTTGACCAACCACAGCCCGCGATCCACTGTTGGCACCGTCACGGAAGTGTTCACCTACCTGCGCATACTGTTCGCCCGCATAGGTCAACAGCCCTGCCCTGCCTGTGGTCGGGATGTTCCGCCATCCCACAACGTTACCGGAGTTGAGCTTTGGGATGAAGATGCCACCGGCGAGCCGGGCGAAGCTGCGGAGGGCACCTATCCATGCCCGCACTGCGGCGCAGCCATACCTGAACTAGGGATGGCTCACTTTTCCTTTAATAAGCCCGAAGGCGCGTGTCCGACCTGCACGGGCCTGGGTGTCGTATATGGGGCCAACTTATCGATGCTGATCGATCCGGCGCGCAGCATCCCGGATGGTGGCGTGGTTCGCTGGGTTTCGCAGGAAATCACGAGGCATCTTGAAACGCTGCAACTGGCCGCTGAATACTATGGGTTTGCTTTCAACCCGGCGACGCCTATAGGAAAATTCACGCAAGCGCAGCGCGATCTGCTGCTGTACGGGGTCCAAAGCCGGGAGTTTCGACGCCACTATCCGGATATTGAACCTCCGGCATACGTCAATCGGGGTCGGTTTGAGGGTGTCATGACCGCCATGATGAGGCGTTACCAGGAACACGCCCAGGATGCGGACTATCGCCAGCGGTTGGAACAATTGATGGTGACGCAAACTTGCCCCGACTGCCAGGGCAATCGCCTGCGCTCGGAGAGCCGCCGGGTAGAGATCGGTGGGTCAACCATTATCGACCTATCGCAAATACCGTTTACGGCGCTCCATAACTGGATAGAGGGGCTGCCGACAATCGTGCCGGTAAGCGAGAGAGACATCATCCAGCCGATTATCGAGGATCTGAGCGAACGCATCAGCCGTTTGGTGGACGTGGGGGCAGGCTATTTGAACATGGCGCGCGCCTCGCCTACCCTGTCGGAAGGCGAGGCGCAAAGATTACGGCTGGCCGCGCTGCTGGGTTCCGATTTGACGGGGATGATATATGTACTCGACGAACCGACAATTGGCCTGCACCAGCGGGATACGGGCAAGCTGATCGATGTACTGCGCCAACTGCGTGACCTGGGAAACACGGTGCTGGTAGTCGAACACGACCTGGAAATGATCCGTAACGCGGATCATGTGATTGATTTCGGTCCCGGTGCGGGCCGGAATGGTGGGCAGATCGTCGCGGTAGGAACGCCCGGTGAGATCGCGGCTAGTAGATCGTCGATAACGGGCGATTATCTTTCGGGTCGAGTCGCCTTGCCAGGCTCCCGGTTGCGGCCCGGCAGCGGGAAAGGCCTAGTCATTCGTGGGGCACGCGAGCATAATCTGAAGAATGTTACCGTGGGGATACCCCTTGGGACCCTTACCGTTGTTGCTGGGGTCTCCGGTTCGGGCAAGTCCTCGTTGATGCTCGACATCCTCGACCGGGCGGCCCGGCAGCACTTTAATGGCGCGACTGAGGCCCCAGGTGAACACGACACCATTGAAGGGTGGGCACACCTGGACAAGATCATTTCGATCGATCAGGCGGCTATCGGGCGCACGCCTCGTTCCAACGCGGCGACTTATACAGATGCCTTCACGTCGATCCGCCAGGTTCTCGCAGAAACGATCGAGGCACGCCGCCGCCACCTGACCCCCGGACACTTTTCGTTCAATATGCCTGGTGGGCACTGCGAACGCTGCAAAGGTGCCGGTACACTCATGGTGAATATGCACTTTCTACCGGATGTGCAGGTGCGTTGTCCGGCTTGTGGGGGGCGGCGTTTCAAACAGGATGTGCTAGCCGTTCGCTATCGCGGCTACGACATCGCTGAGATACTCGATCTGACGATTGAGGAGGCACTGGCGGTATTTGAAGATGTACCGGCAGTGGCTGCGCGTCTATCGCTGATGGCCGAGGTTGGCCTGGGGTATATGCAACTGGGGCAGCCCGCCGATACGCTGTCTGGTGGCGAAGCCCAGCGTATCAAGCTAGCCAAAGAACTGGCGCGCCGCACGACGGGCCGGACGCTGTACCTGCTGGACGAGCCAACGACAGGATTGCACCCAGCTGATGTGGCCCGCCTCCTTGACCTGTTGCAGAGGTTGGTGGATGGCGGTAACACCGTGGTGGTTATCGAACATAACCTGGATGTGATACGGGCCGCCGATTGGATTATCGACCTGGGGCCTGAAGGTGGCGAGGCAGGCGGATACGTCGTCGCCGAAGGGCCGCCAGAGGCAATCGCCGGGGTTACTCAATCGTTTACAGGGAGGTTCCTGGATAAGGTGCTCGAAGGCGCGGCTATCTATAGTCCTTCATGTTGATAGATAATAACGATACAATTGGGTATGAACAACCAGGGGGTATGAACAACGAACGAAAGAACCTCTCTGCCGCGTCTGCCGGAGCCACCGATTGGCGGGAAGGTAGACGCCTCAGAGTATGGGAACTGGGGAGCTGCGCCAGCAAGGTTGGACCCAACAGCGGACCGCCCAAGCCCCTGGCGTGACACAAGGTGCAATAGTGCAGTAAGCCAATGGTTGGGACGCTCAGGGCGAACCACCAGCCTGGCTGCCATTACTCATCTATGTGAAGGGCTATAAGATCTGTGTTCATGAAAGGTGCAGCATAATCCCATGATCCTCCCCAAAGATCGCGACCCTCGCTTCATCACCATCCGCCGCGGTGGGACGCTCACGGATTCAGACCATCACCTTCTCGCCTTGTGGGCAGCCGCGTGTGCGGAGCATGTCCTGCACCTGTTCGAGTTGGCGAAGCCTTCGGACTCGCGACCGCGTCACGCAATTGAGCAGGCTCGGGCCTGGGTGCGAGGCGAGGTCACTATGTCCGAGGCCCGCGAGGCAGCCGGCCATGCGATGGCGGCGGCCAGGGATCTGAGAGGCGCGGCGCGCCATGCCGCGTATGCTGCCGGTCAGGCGGCGGCGGTCGCGCACGTGGCCGCGCACGAACTCGGAGCAGCAGCCTACGCGATCAAGGCTGCGCGGGCGGCTGCGCCTGAAGGCGAGGGGGAGAGTAGTGGCCGGCTCGAGTGCCGCTGGCAGCGCGACCAGCTGCCGGATGCGATTTGCGATCTTGTCCTGGACGATGAGCGGTTACGAAACGACATCTGCTGGTCGGTATTCGACTGCTGATGGGCGACGGCGTGTGCCGGCACTGCCAGCACTGCCCACTCCGTCCTTCGTCCTCCGCGCTTCGAGCCGACGCCGCGAGCGCGGAGGACGAAGGACGGAAGTGATTGAGCGCGGCTCAAGCGCAACACATTGGGCGCTTATCGGTGTTCAACTTCGGTCTGATAATCTCGCTAAATAGCAAGAGACCACCTACAGCACTTTGCTTTGACTTGTAATATTGTAGCAACTTCCCCACGCCTGGATAGGCGGCAAGATTATTAATCATCAACGTGAAGAGGTGTAGCACCTGAAATCTGTGACTCTTTGAGGCTATTGTGCTTATGTTGTGGCTATTGCGATGGGCGGATCACTTCGAGGCCGCCCATATAGGGTCTCAGGACGCCGGGAATGATGATTGAGCCGTCTTCTTGTTGGTAGTTTTCTACGATGGCTGCCCAGGTGCGGCCTACAGCGAGGCCTGAGCCGTTGAGGGTATGGACGAAGCGAGGGCGTTCGTCCACGCCGGGGCGATAGCGGATATTAGCGCGGCGGGCCTGGTAGTCCTCGAAGTTGCTGCACGACGAGATTTCACGGTAGGTGTTCTGGGCCGGTATCCATACATCTAGGTCGTAGCTCTTGGTGGCGCTGAAGCCAAGGTCGCCGGTACAGTGCTCGCTCACGCGGTAGGGGAGGCCGAGGCGCTGGAGCACCAATTCGGCATCGGCTGTCAGCGACTCCAGTTCGTCGTAGCTGGTTTCTGGGGTGCAGAACTTGACCAATTCGACTTTGTTGAACTGGTGGACGCGAATCAGGCCGCGCACGTCCTTGCCTGCCGAGCCCGATTCGGCGCGGAAGCAGGCTGTGTAGGCGGTGTAGTGGATGGGCAACTGGTCGGCGCTGAGGATCTCTTCGCGGTGGAGGTTGGTGACGGGCACTTCGGCGGTGGGGATGAGATAGAGCGGCTCGCCATCGAGCTTGTACATATCTTCGCGGAACTTAGGCAACTGGCCCGAGCCTATCATAGCATCCTCGTTGACGAAGAAAGGCGGGAAGACCTCAGTGTAGTCCTGCTCGTAGATGTGCATGTCGAGCATGAAGTTGAACAGGGCGCGCTCAAGGCGCGCTCCCAGGCCGGTGAGAACATAGCCACGAGCGCCCGCGACCTTGATGCCACGCTCGAAATCGACCATGCCGAGGCGCACGCCGATGTCCCAGTGAGCAAGTGGCTCGAAATCGAACTGGCGCGGCTCGCCCCAGTGGCGGACGATCACGTTGTCGTCTTCGCCCGCGCCGATGGGGACGGAAGGGTGGGGGAGCTGAGGCGTGCTAAGCAGGAGGTAGCGCAGGGCCTGATCTACTTCATCAGTCTCTTTATCAAGCTCGGTGATGTGTGGGCCTATGCTCTTCGACTCTTCTATGAGGCGCGGGCGCTCGGTGGGGCCGGCCTTTGGAACGGCTTTGGAAAGCTCGTTGCGGCGGGCTTGCAGGCCCTCCTTTTCGACGAGGATGGCGCGGCGGCGCTCATCGAGCCGCAGTATCTCGCTGACGATGGCCTCGGCATCTTCCAGGCCCCGGTTTCGTAAGCCCTGACGCACTAGGTCGGGGTTTTCGCGGATGAGTTTGATGTCTAGCATTCTATTCCTCCTGAGGGTAGCGTGATATTATAAACCATTTACCTTACACGTACGGACTGTTTATTGGTACACGAAGATACGAAGAAGAGCGAAGGGTACGATGTATCTTTGAGTAACGCAAAACCCCCACCGCGAGCGCGTGAGGGGGTTAGCTGAAGCCCTGTTTAGGTTAGGGCTTCAGCTTGGGTTGCCGGAGGATACCTGGGTCTGGATGCCAGGGAGGTATATCAGCCATTCTTGTAGTGGGCCATGCTCGAGATAGCGGTGCACCATGTAGTAGACATTCGAACGAGGCTCGCGTGGGAGGCGGGCAAGGTGCATGCGGGTTTCGGTGAGGTGTTTGCCGCCTTTGCGGTGGTTGCACGATTTGCAGGCGCTCACCAGGTTTTCCCAGGTGTGCGGGCCGCCTTTGCTGCGCGGGATTACGTGGTCGATAGTGAGGTCACGCGTGCGAGTTCCACAATACTGGCAGGTGTAATTGTCTCGGATAAAAATCTCCCGCCTGCTGAGTCGCGCTCGCGGGCGGGGGCGTTTGATCAAGTGGGACAATCTGATTACCGAAGGGCAGTGGATGGCGCGGGTAGGAGTGTGGACAATCTGGTGATTCAGTTCAAGCACTTCGGCTTTGCCGTCCAGCACGAGCACAAGGGCGCGTCTGACGTTGCACACATTCAACGGCTCGAAATTTTGATTCAAGACCAGCACCGGGGCATTATACATAGCTCTCTTTACCACACACTACACACTAATAATAACCTACGCTCTGCTATGTGGGCAGGCTACCCCCTCGTGTCTGCCCGCTAACTTCAATATACCATAAGTCGATTTCTGCAAGCAACAATCTGCACGCCCAGACTGGCACATCTCTTGCGAGCGATCGGGTTCCACTGTAGAATCGTTCACATGCACAAAATGCCGATCCAGTAGATCCAATTTCCAACTACCAGAAGTATGTCAACGCTATCCCAACAACTCATTTTGAAGGAAGGCAACATCTTCCTTGTCAGCCATGACACGGGAGATATCACGGGAAATACCGGACAGGGGATGTACTACCACGACATCCGCCACCTCTCCTACTTCACCTTTGAGGTGAATGGGCAGACACCGGACATTCTGAGTTTTTCGGGTTATCGCAATTTCATGGGCACGCTACAGCTGACGAACGGTGTGTTCCAACTGGAGGATGGTTCGCTAGTCAGGCCCGAAACGCTCAGCATCCGCCGCAGCCGGTTTATCACTAACGGCCTGCACGAGCGGCTTGGTTTCGCCAACTACAACCGCTTTCGCGTGCCGATCACGGTTACGCTGGCCTTCGGTGCCGATTTCCGCGACCTATTTGACCTGCGCGGCTTCCCGCGCAAGGAGTGGGGTAAGTTGCTGCCGCCCATATGGGTGGATGGGAAGCTGGCGCTTGGCTACGAGGGGCTTGATGGTTTGCTCCGGCGCACCGAAATCACCTTTGACCTGGCCCCGGACGATATAGAGATAAGGAAGCCCTCTATTAGCCAGCCTGTGATCGAGTCCACTGAACTGCTTCCGGCGATAGGTGCGCCCTCATACTCTATCACTATCGAGCCTCCAACGGCCTTCCTGACCTGGCATTTCACTCTGGAGCAGGGCACACCTTATTCTCTGGCGTTCCACGTCAGACCTGTGGCTGATGATGGGCCCGAAACACCGCATGGTGGGCAGAGAGAAAGAGCAGATGAGCGCCCACCGGAGACGGTAGTAGATCATCACCGCCAGTCGCCTGCATTCCTAACTCCGCCCGATCCGAGCGACGGGTCGCAAAAGCTGTTCGACAAAGCAGTGAACTATATGCGCATGAGCTACCTGAACTGGGAGCAGGAATGCACCGATATCACGACCGATAACGAAGAATTCAATCAGGTCCTGTGGCGGAGCAAGTATGACCTGCGGGTGCTGTGCGATGAGGGGGAAGATGGCTATTTCCCCAGCGCCGGAATTCCCTGGTACGTTTGCCCGTTCGGGCGCGACAGCCTGATCACCTCTTTGCAAACGCTTGCGCTCAATCCGAAAGTGGCCGTGGGAACGCTGCATACGCTGGCGCGATACCAGGGCACGAAGGTTGACCCCTGGCGCGAAGAGCAGCCGGGGAAGATATTGCACGAATTGCGCATGGGTGAGATGGTCCGCCTGAATCTTGTGCCGCATTCGCCATACTACGGGTCGATAGACGCCACACCGCTGTTCATAATGCTTTTTGTCGAGACGATGCGATGGCTGGATGACCAGGCGCTATACGATAGCCTGCTTCCTAATGTAATGCGCGCCCTGGAATGGATCAACTCGTATGGTGACATAGACGGTGACGGTTTCGTGGAGTATGTAGCCGCGACGCATCAGGGCGGCATACGAAACCAGGTGTGGAAAGATAGCTCGGACTCGATCCAGATGCCCAATGCAACCCTGGCCGAAACACCTATCGCGGCGGTTGAGGTACAGGCGTATGTGTATGCCGCCAAGAAAGGGCTGGCCGATCTGCTGTTGCGCAAGGGCGACGCTTCGACGGCCAGGCGATTGACCAGGGAGGCCGAAGCCCTGAAGAAGAGATTCAACCAGGTGTTCTGGATGCCCAAAGTTGGGTTCTATTGCCAGGGGCTTGATAAGGAGAAGAGGCAGGTGCCCACGATCAGCAGTAATCCGGGGCACGCATTGTGGACGGGGATCGCGGACCCTGAGAAGGCGCAACTGACCGTTCAGCGCATGATGGAGCTTGATATGCTTTCGGGGTGGGGGGTGCGCACGATCAGCAGAGATAGCGCGTCATACAATCCGATGAGTTATCACAACGGCAGTGTGTGGCCCCACGACAACTCGATCCTGGCGGCGGGATTCAAGAGGTATGGTTGCGCGGATGAAGCCAACACATTGATGACCCAGATAGAGGAAGCGGCGCAACACTTCCGCTACTCCCGACTGCCCGAATTGTACTGCGGTTTTGGAAAAGACACTATGTACGGGAGCGGCCCCGCAGAGTACCCGGTGAGTTGCAGCCCGCAGGCGTGGGCGGCAGGCGCGCCGATCCTTATGATGCAGGCTATGCTGGGGTTGGAAGTAGACGCGGCATCGAGCCGTGTGCTTCTGAAGCCAAAGCTTCCATCCTGGATCACGCGCGTACAACTCCGGAATTTGAGAGTGGGCACCGATAGGGCCAGCATCGACGTGAGCAGATTCGAAGGCCGTAACGAAGTCTCTTTGGAGAGCGCGCGAGGCGATATGCGGCTGGAGCTTGGCTGATCCTGGCACGCTAATTGCGATATACAACCTGATGACCTGGCAAAGGCGGCGGGCTTCCTGATCCGAAGCAACTGTATATGAAAGGTTTAGAAAGGTTGTGTGGAAACGTCATGAAGATCGCTCAAGTCTCTCCACTCTACGAAAGTGTGCCCCCCAAGCTGTATGGAGGCACGGAACGGGTCGTGTCTTACCTTACCGAGGAACTGGTGAACCAGGGGTACGACGTAACCTTGTTCAGCAGCGGCGATTCAATCACACAGGCCAAACTGGTAGCATGTTGCCCTCACTCTTTGCGACTGGATACGGAAAGTGTAGACCACCTGGCCCACCAGATGCTCATGCTTGAGCGCGTGTTCCAGCGCGCGCAAGAGTTCGATATTATCCATTTTCATATAGATTACTTCCACTTCCCACTTTCCAGGCGACATGACTTACCGAACGTTACCACTCTGCATGGCAGGCTCGATATTCCGGACCTGGTTCCAATATATCGCGAGTTCCCTGAGATGCCTGTGGTGTCGATCTCGGATGCACAGCGGATGCCGCTCTCCTGGATCAACTGGCAATCTACGATCTATCACGGTTTGCCGCTCGATCTATACACCTTCAATGAGAAGGATGGCGATTACCTTGTGTTCGTGGGACGTATTTCACCGGAGAAACGCGTGGATCGAGCTATAGAGGTCGCCAAGCGCACCGGTATGAAGCTTGTGATAGCTGCCAAGGTGGACAAGGTTGACCAGGATTACTTCGAGGAAAAGATCGAGCCGATCCTGGATCACCCTCTCATCGAGTATATCGGTGAGGTCAATGAAAGCGAGAAGAACGACCTGCTGGGCAACGCCTACGCGTTTGTATTCCCGATAGATTGGCCTGAACCGTTCGGGCTGGCAATGGTAGAGGCGATGGCGTGCGGCACGCCTGTGATCACCGTGCCATGTGGCTCGACTCCTGAAATAATCGAACAGGGCGTGAACGGTTTCATCTGTGAGACCGTGGATGATATGGTAGAGGCGGTGCCCAGGGTGGCAGGCCTGGACCGGCGGCTATGCAGGGAATCGTTCGAGAGCCGCTTCAGCGCGCCGCGCATGGCCCGCGATTATGTTGAAGTCTACAGGCGTCTCATTGCGAAAAAGGAGGCGAGCAGATCTGCGCTTGATATCCTGGGTGGCTGGCGCCCGGCAGACCTGGTGGATCGTCCGCTGGCTGCGGACGGCGGGATAATAAGCGAGCATATAGCTTGACCCGATCATAAGGGCCTTCTTAGACAAAATGGCGGCTTAGCCGCCATTTTGTCTATTTTAGAAACAGATTGCATAATCTAAGCAATGATGATGAACGCGCAAAACAGGCGGGGCCGGGTGCGGCGTTTGGCCGGTACGGTTACATTGCCCATCGCTCTTTATGTGGTAGCGGCTGGACTGTTGCTGTTTGACCTGGGGAGCCACCCGGCTTTTACTTACAACTGGGAGAATAACACACTCCAGGGGCTATTCCCCTTTATGGAAGAGCCTTCGCTATCGCCGTTCAAGCTCCTTGAGGGCTTGATGACGGATAGCGGGTCGTCTCCCTGGGTGGTGTTCCCTGCGTGGGCCGGATTCGGCTGGGGCGGGGTGTCGCTGTTCTGGTTGAGAGCACCCCTGGCGTTGCTGGCGGCGATGGCGGTGCCGCTGTTGTACGTAGTGGGGTGCGAGACTATAGCACCAGGCTCAAAGTTGAGGGTTAGGAGCGGGGCGCTGCCTTTGCGCTCCCGTATTCTGTCCGTAATGCCAATAGTGGCTGCTTTGCTGCTGGCGTTATCGCCAGTGTACTTGTTGTATGCGCGCACCGCGACCGTCGTGGGGGTGTCGCTGGTGCCCGCTTTGCTTACGGTGCTGGCTTTGTACGGAGTGTTGCAGAGGCCGGACCTGTGGTGGAGAACGGGGGCGCTACTGGGCACGCTGGTGCTTGGGGCGTATGCATATGCGCCGATAAGGTTCCTGTGGCCGATGTGCGTGGGTCTGCTGTTGCTGGAGGCGTTTGCTCGGCGGAAGGAGAAGGCGCGCAAAAGGAGACTTGTGGCGTCGGCGCTGCTGCTGGTGGTGGCGATGGCCGGGTTTATTACGGCGTTCGATTTCGAGCATGACCACGACCCGATTATTTCGGTGGGATATTACTACGCGGGGCGGGGCGAGCAGATTGCGAACCTGCTGGTGAACGGGGATGAATATAACGAGGTGGTTAGCCCGGAACTTCAGATCGATATGCCCTCCGTTGAGGGTCTCGCGTGGAGCTTGGTGACGAAGAACGTGGTGGATATGGCGAACCTCTTTCTGGATAGGGAGACCCAGCCAGCGCTCAGCGATTACTGGAACCCACATGGGAGGCTCATCCCCTCGTGGGTGGTGCCCCTGCTGGCGGTGGGATTTCTGAGGGCCGGGTGGCTGGGGTTGAGGCGCAAGGCGTTCCGATGGCGGGTGGTGGTGCTGCTATTCCTCGGTTTCACGCTCCCGATGTTGCTTACTTCGCAAGTGCACATCGGGCGGTTGATATTCGCTTTGCCGCTCATTTGCCTGTTCGTGACTCTTGGACTTGTTTCAATTTTGGATTTTGGATTTTGGATTTTGGATTTACCAGGCCCTCGTAGGGGCAGCGGAGCAGCTTTGCGTTCGACGCTCGTGCCAATGTCGGATGGCAAAGGGCTGCTCACGCGGCCGGTTCCCAGGTCTGGGGTCTATCGCGTGTGGGCCTGGGTTTCGGTGGTGGTGATTGCCGGGCTGGTCGTGTGTGTTGGGTGGTCTACGTGGATGGAGTACAGCATCGATGCGCCGCCCACATATGAGGCGCTGGTGACTCCCTTGTTGAGGTCGCAGGTAGGTGAGGCGGCGCGGCGGGGAGGCGGCCTGGCGTTGGTGACGGGGTCCGATGAGGGGCTGACCCTGGAGGAGATCAATTCCAACCAGTACAGGCTGCTGTTACGCGACGCCTACCACCTGTACAATCTGGCGACAGGCGACATTGATGTTCGCAGGCCGGGGGATACACGCCCGGCGCTCTTTATCGGTGGGCTTATGGACAGGCTGAAGGAGCCTGAGAAGATGCCGAGCTATTGCCAGAACGTTTATCTTGTGTCTCCGAATCTGATAGATCAATTCAAAGCGCTAGCAGACAGCCACTCAGATATGTGTCCTGAGCCGGTTGTGTATCATAAGCTGCCTTAGGTCGGACGATGGACGATTGTAGTTCCGCGTTCCGCGTTCCGAGTTCCGAGTTCCGAGTTGCTGGTTCTGACGAGCTGCTACCCACTGTCACAAATACCGGTGTAGCGGTGTTATTCTTGTAGATTGCGCGCAAACTGATTTGTTGGGAGTGAGTATGACGACCGGCGGCGACCGTGATAGCGATCATGAACTATTGGCCTGCCTGCGGAAGGGTGAAAAGGGTGCCTACGAAACCCTTTTTATGAGGCATTACGGGGCGATGTATGGCGTGTTGTACGGTCTGACGGGGAGCAGGGAGGTGGCGGAAGATGTGGCCCAGGAGACTTTCCTGGCGCTGTACAATGAGCCTCCTGCACTTGATGAGGGTCGCGCTCTGGTGGCGTGGCTGTGCAGAGTAGCGTTGAACAAGGCACACAATGCAATGCGGGGCGCGCAGCGTGCATACGCCAGGGAAGAGAGGGTGGCCCGGCTGGGCAGTGAAACATCACTGCCTGAGGAGCCTGAGGAGCATCTCTTGCGGGCAGAAGAGCATACGCGAGTGCGTGATGCGCTGGCGCAACTCTCGGAGCGTCAAGGCAAGGTGCTGCTCCTCAGGAGCGCCGGATTGACCTATGCAGAGGTTGCCGATCTGTTGGGTGTTGCCCCAGGCTCGGTCGGTACGTTGCTTGCTCGTGCTGAGCGGGCTTTCATGGAGGCTTACAGAAAGGTAGAGGCAACGTCGCTCGCGAGGGCGCAGGAAGTACGCTTGCGCACGGAGGGGATGAAATGAAGTCTCAGTGTGTGGATGAAGGTACGCTCAGGGCGTACATAGATGGAGAGCTTGCGACGGCGGAAAGCATGGAGGTTGGCGAGCATATTCAGGGGTGCGCGGTGTGCAGGCTGAGCCTGAGCGAACAACAATTGGTGATCTCGCAGGTGAGCGGTTTGCTGAAATCGTATTTGCGAGTGTCTATGCCTACAATTGAAACAGCTTTTGAGAGTGCGGTGGTTGGATCGCCAATATCTGGCTTGAGCAAAGTGAAGGCATCAAGAGAGCAGGTCAATGAAGTGGATCGTCCGGTTCGGTTATGGGAGCCGCGTCGTGGTTGGCTGGCGATGGGGATGGGGGTGGCGGCATTGGCTTGCCTGGTATTGCTGGCCTTCGTTTTGCCTGGTTTCTTGAGGGCACAGGGCGATGTATCAGCGCCTGATCTCCCGGCTGGTAGCATGATTGTGAGCGTGTCGCAGCCGAGTGATAAGGAGTTCACGCCGTTTGTACCTGCGGGCAAGGTGCGGCATATCGTGGTGGACTACATCACTGAATATACGGGAGTGGTGCAGCCTGCTTCATCCCAAAGCGTGGAGGTGTGGCTGGCAAACGGGCAGGAGCATCTTCTGATGAGGAAGATCACGCAAACCGTCGGTGCTCCGCCTCAGTATCAGAGCGAGTTTGTAGTCAACGATGAAGCCGCCTGGTATTACAACCCTGCTGTGGTTGTAACGTATGATGGCAGCACGACTCTGTCGGACAGGCAAAATGACGATGGAGCGGTGGGTTACAGGATGGATTACTCGCCTGAGTTCTTAGCCCCTTATGTGCCCGATCCTGGCATCATCTCAGATTTGTTGGAGCAGTCCAACACCCAGGTTACGGGCAATGGTACGCTCGATGACCGACCCTATGAGCTGGTAGAGAGCCTGGGGAACGTCTGGCAGGGTGCCAGGATTGACAGGCTATCATCTCTCACTACCTGGTCTACCATGCCAGTCCTACAGATCAGCAAGCTGTTTGCCGATCCCGATTATGTGTGGGTATCCAGAGCCGGATCGGTGCCCCCAGGTGTGCATGTCACGCCTGAGCCGTCTTTGCCGCCCATTGTGACGTTGCTGACAGGCATCGCGTCAACTCATAGCTCGAATGTGGACTACAGCCTGTGGGTTGATAGCGAGACTGGCAGGGTATTGCAGGCGCAGGCTAAGACCAGAATCTTTATGACCGGTGATGACGGAACGACTGAGACCGAGGGGTACGAGAGACAAACGATGAAGATCAGGACCGATGAGTTGTTGGATGTAAGTCAGGTCTCCTCTGATCTGTTTGCCTTCAGCGTGCCGGAGGGGCGACAGGTGGATCGGGCTGTACCGGTGTTCGTCAGATTGGTCGCACCAGGAACTACTACTGGCGAGCAGTCTAGCTGGCAGGTGTATAGATCGCCCGATGGTGATTCTATGGCGGTGATGCCTGGTGAGGATGGCATAGATAGCCAAAGTGATGGCTGGCACCTGCATACGACTATCCTATCTGACTTGCCTATCACCTTTACCGTTGGCTATCGAGACCTCGATATATCGCAGGTTACAGGGGATGAACACGCGATGATCGAGTCGGAGTTGGCAACAGTGGTTAGCCGGACGCGTGGCATCGTGCTTGCGTCGGGTGTGGTGATGCTGGACGGACACGCTGGCAAGGAGGTTACGATCAGGGGCGGGGATAATGCGTATACACGTATGCGTGTCTTTCTGGTTGGGAGCCGAATGTACGAGATCTACGCAAGCGCGCCCGACAACTCGGTGCTGACTTTTGTTTCAGGCTCGTACGGCTCTTCCTATGGCAAATATGATGTGGGGGTTGGCACCTTCCTCACTTCGCTGACGCTTCTGAGCAAATAAAGCAAACCGTTATCTTGGATAATCCGCCTTCACGCGCTATTTGAGATGAGTAGCCATGGAGGCGGATTTTGTGTATGTTACTTTTCCATCGTTTCGGGCGATTACATATATAGAGAGACGACAATCCATGCATGGAATGGAGACGACCGTTGGCAGAGACATTCCGACTGCGCGCCGGCGCTGACGATCCCGAATGGGCCGATGCTGAAGCTGCCGTTGCCGATGATGCGACACTGGCGGCGCGTGGGGATGTGGAGGCTTTCATAAGGCTATACAGGGCACATCTTATGCCTGTATATCGCTACCTGTATGTCAGATTAGGCGATGCTGGGGACGCCGAGGACGTTACGCAGCAGGTGTTCGAGCGTGTTTGGTCGAGCCTCGGCAGTTTCAAGCCTGTACCGGGAGGCTCGTTCAAAGGGTGGCTTGTTACTATCGCTCGCAGGGCGCTGATTGACCATACGCGGGAGCGCAAGCTTAACCGGGAGTATGTGGCGCTGGATACCCTTGCTGACCAATTGGTGGACCCGGCATTGGAACCGGAGGCGGCAGCGATGCTGGCCGAGCAGGTGCAGTTGGTGATGAAGGTGATAGACGATCTGCCGGAGGAGGGCCGCGAGGTGATCACTCTTCGGTTTATGGCGGAACTCAGTTACGGCGAGATCGCGCGGATCATGGGCAAGAAAGAACCGGCTGTGAAGATGGCAGCCTATCGCGCACTGGACATCATACGGCGCAAATGGAGGAATGGCGATGTCTGAGTTGATATTTGATGAGCAGAGCGAGCAGGAACTGACCGCTCTGGAGCAGGGCGAAGTTGGGGATTTCCTGAGGTCGGCGAGGGTCGCGTTCGAGCCCGATACGGCGTTATCGGAGCGCCTGGAGGGTCGGTTGAGAAGTATAGTCGTTGATGGAAGTGTTGACACGCCTGCTGGCAAGCCTTTAGTCGGAGCGGAAGTTGCAGCTCCAAGGACGGCCAGTGCCGCGCCTGATCGGTCTATGGCTCGACCCCCCCGCCTGCTTGGGCGCGGGCTGCGGTGGGTCTCGGTGGGCCTGGGATTGGCGGCGATGCTGGTGCTGGCATTCTGGCTTTCGGGCCAGTTTAGCTCCAGAACCAGTCGGGGGATCATCAGTGACCCGAGCGGTGGAGGGTCTGCGAGTACGAGGACCCTGCCAGGCGGTACCGCGACGCGTGTGGTGCAAGGCGATGCGTTTGTGCCCACCGGCAACGTGCGGCATATTATCCTCGTGGGATCGCAGACGATCACCGACACTACGGGCAAAGCCACCACGGAAGAAGTTCACCGTGAGGAGTTCTGGCTGGCACCTGGGCAGAATCACTATCTTATGCGAAGTTACGTGCCCCAAAGCGGGGTATGGACGCTGCTCGATGACGACAGCTATTATGAATACGATCCGCAGAATGGAGACACCGTAACCAGATATTCGTTTGATCCTAAGTACCAGGCATCGGTAGTGCCGGACCCAAACATCATTACCGATACGCTTCAGATGCCGGGCGCGAGATCCCTGGGAGAAACCATCTGGAATGGAAGGCGTGCTTTGCTGATCGAGTTGTCGAACGATTCGGCTGGGACAGATGAGGCAGTAGGCGCGAAGGGCACGCCATCCGGCTCGAACGGCACTCAGGAAGCGGATTCCTCTCCGGTGAACATGTATTGGATCGATCTAGAAACGAACCAGATTTTGCAGGTTGAGATCATTACGGTAGATGGGGACGGTCAAACTAGAGACGTGCATAATTACATCGAATTGGACGAACTTATAGATAGGTCGAGTTTGCCGCCAGAGTATTTCACATTTGAGTTGCCGCCAGGGGCCTCACTGGTTGACAATCGCGGCAAGTGAGCAACTGGAATCATAAGGGCGGAATTGAAACCCGCCCTTACCTTTTGCCACGCGATTGGCGGACATTCTATGGGTTGTTGTCGCCTGTGTAATAGATGCGGTAGATCGCGTTTGCTTTGTCGTCGGTGAGTAGGAGGGAGCCATCGGGGGCCATGATCGGGTCTACCGGGCGGCCCCACACGTCGCCATTGACGCGCCAGCCTGTGGCGAAATCCTCTACCAGCAGATCGCCCGCGTTGGGGTCGGGTTGGTTCTCCTTGAAGCGGATGCGTACGACCTTGTAGCCGGTTGGTTGGCTTCGGTTCCAGCTACCGTGGAAGGCCACAAACAGGTCGCCTTTATACGAGGCGGGGAACTGGTCGCCCTCGTAGAAACCAAGTCCGAGGGGTGCCGAGTGGGCCTGCATCTCGACTGCGGGCACGCCTGTAGTGCCGCAGAAGCCTTCAGGCGCATCCTGTGGGGCTTCAGAGTTGGTGTCCTTTACCCGGGTATCGTAGCAGTAAGGCCAGCCGTAGTTTGTGCCCTCCTTTACGTCGTAGATCGTTTCGGGGGGGATATTGTCGCCCAGGTTGTCGCGCCCGTTGTTGGTGACCCACATGTCGCCCGTTATGGGGTGGAACACCAGGCCGACCGCGTTGCGTAAGCCATTCGCGTATACCTCCTGGAACTGCCCATCGGGTGAGTACTGGGAGACGGCTGCGCGCTTTTCGTTGCTCTCTTTGCAGACGTTGCAGGAAGAGCCTGCCGACACGTAGAGATTGCCGTCAGGCCCGAAGGCGATTGTGCGGGTTGAGTGGCCGCCCCCGGTGGGCAGGTCGTTGGCGATCACATCCTTCTTGTCTGCCTTGCCGTCACCGTCGGTGTCCTCAAGGCGGATGATGCTGCTTTCGTTGGCGACGTATACTCCGTTGTCCTTGAAGGCGATGCCGTGCACGTTGCCGAGATCGCTGGCGAAGGTGTCGGCGCTGTCGGCCACGCCGTCGCCGTCTTTATCGGGAAGGGTGACTACACGCCCATCGCCCGTGACGGTGGCGTAGACCAGGCCGCCTGGAGAAATGCCAAGCCAGCGCACACCGTTGAGGCCGGTGGCGTACACCTGGATATGGAAGCCTGCTGGCAGGTTGATGCCGCGCTCTCCCTCGAAAACACCCGTGCTCGTGCTGTCCGTGGTTTCTATTGTGGTAGCGGTGAGGGTGAGAGGCCCTTCTTCGGCGGCCTCGGTTGGCGTTGCTTCTGCGCTTGCAGTCATGGTAGGCGTGGCTTCCGCCCCACCTGTGCCGTTATTATCGCTGCTGGCAGGGACGGTGGCGCTGATGGTGGGCACCGGGGCCGGGATCTCGCCTGTTGGGACGGATACCGGGGCGCTCGGCTGAGGGTTAGGGGCGCTGACCGTGGAGGTGGGCACGCTCGCTTGCGGTGTGGCCGTTGGATTGCCGGAATCGCACGCGCCCAGTATGAGGGCGCCAATCAAAGTGAATGCGGGGAGGATTCTGAACCGTAACTTGGATCTCATTCGTTCGTTGTTCTCCTGATTCGTAACGTGAGGAATGGAATAGTTTGAGCGGGAGGTAGCAAGCTCTGTTCCCAGTATACAATGTCCGAGAGGGGACGTCCGAGAGGGGACGACAGGCGGCGGACGGCATCTTGTTGGTTGACCCATAGTGGGTATGGGAGTACAATCGTGCCCAGGAGAAGATGACGGTATGAAGGTAATTGTGCAAATACCCTGCTATAACGAAGAAGAATCGCTGCCTGATGTGATCGCGGGGATGCCGAAATCTATCCCAGGCGTGGACGTGTTGGAAACACTGGTGATAGACGACGGCTCGACCGATAGAACGGTGGAGATGGCCCGGCAACTGGGGGTGACGCATATCGTGCGGCACAGCGGCAACAAGGGGTTGGCGGCGGCCTTCCAGACGGGCCTGGATGCCTGCCTGCGGCTGGGGGCCGATATCATCGTCAATACGGACGGGGATAACCAGTACCCGCAGGCGATGATCCCCGAACTGGTCGCGCCTATCATCCGGGGTGAGGCCGAGATGGTGGTGGGCGACAGGCAGGTGCGCCGGATTGAGCACTTTTCGCCCGTCAAGAAGGTGTTGCAGGTGATGGGCAGCTGGGTGGTGCGACAGGCTTCGGGCACGGAGGTGCCGGACGCGCCTAGCGGCTTCAGGGCGCTTTCGCGTGAGGCGGCGCTCAGGCTCAACGTGATCACGAACTACACTTACACGCTTGAGACGATAGTGCAAGCGGGCAAGAAGAACATCAAAATCGCGAGCATACCCGTTACGACGAATGTGGTCAGGCGCAAATCGAGGTTGGTGCGCGGTATCTTCGATTACGTGAAGAAGTCGGGGGCAACCATCGTGCGGTTATATGCTATGTACGAGCCTCTGAAGGTCTTCTTTTATATAGGATTGGTGCTGCTTGGGATCGCGGCCTTCGGCGCGTTGAAGATATTGTTCCACTACTTCTTCCAGGAAGGGATGAACTTCCGCCAAACCTTCGACCGGCACGCACCCACCACGATTGTGACCCTTATCACATTGGTGTTCGGGTTCCAGATATGGTTGATAGGCCTTCTCGCCGACCTGATCGCGGCCAGCCGCCGCCTTACCGAGGAAGTGCTTTACAGGGTCAAGCGCACAGAGCTTGAGCTTGATGGTTTGCGCAAGCGCGGGCAGGTTCTGACTGAAGGTGAGCAACTTGACGGTATCGAGTCCCAGGCAGCGCAAGAGCAGGCTCAGGAACCTGAATTGGAAGGGACTCATGTGTGAAGCCCAACGTCTTCAGCATGATCATGCACGACGGCTCGCGCCATTTTGGCGATTTACCGCTGACTGTGTTATGGTATGACCTGCGCGATCACATACAGGGTATACCGGGCGCGCAACTCACGGGTTTTGTGACCGATCATGTTACCGAGGCCTGGATCGATTTCGACTATAAAGGGTACCGGTTCTCGGTGAACGATCAGTATGGCGATTACTGGTTTTTCGTGGAGGACTCCGCCTGCCCAGACGATATACTTCAGGAAGTGCTGGCCTATTGCGCGCTTCTGCTGGGCAACGAGTAGGGCAATCCAGGGCAACCTCAGTCGCCGTAGAT
This sequence comes from uncultured Chloroflexia bacterium, assembly GCA_963797095.1. Taxonomy (GTDB): domain Bacteria; phylum Chloroflexota; class Chloroflexia; order QHBQ01; family JADMIH01; genus JADMIH01. Next base: position 259,802 of record CAWCNY010000006.1, read on the forward strand.
CAGGCAGGGTGTCACGGTGACGGGGTAAGTTCTGTTCCATTAACAGAAGGTGAATAACACGCGTCAAAATTGCTTGTAACCCGAAAAAGATTGTGATAGAATAAACAAGGATTGTACGCCTCCATCCCATGCGCCAAAAGCGTTTCGAAGCGTGCGATCTAACTCCACCAGGAGGGAAGCATGCTCGTACTGGCATCCACGCTGGCACAGGCCACACCGATCCCCGTGGCGCAGGCTGTCACTTCCGTTTCCCAGAATCAGACTGACTGGCTTGTGATCGCCCTATTTTTCTCTTTCGCGCTGGGGATCGCCGTGACCATGATGTTCATTCCCGCGCTTTTGCGCCCCAAGGCTCCTAACCCCATCAAGGGTACGCCCTTTGAATCTGGTATGCCCCCGATTGGGGAAGCGCAGGCGCGCTACACGATCCGCTACTACGTGATCGCCATGTTGTTCGTGGTGTTCGATATAGAAGCCGTGTTCTTCTATCCGTGGGCTGTAGCGTTCAATACTATCGGCTGGTATGGGCTGGTAGAGATGATACTGTTTATTGTCTTACTTTTAGTTGCGTATATATACGCCTGGAGAAAGGGGGCACTCGATTGGGTCTCCTAGTAAATAGATTCCGTCCAAGTGTGGTTACTACCACCGCGGACTTCCTTTTTAACTGGGCGCATAGATATTCTATGTGGCCCTTGATACTGGGAACTGCTTGCTGCGCCATCGAGATGATGGCGGTTGGCATATCGCGCTTCGATATGCTTGAGCGGTTCGGGATGCTCTACAGGTTCTCGCCCCGCCAGAGCGATGTGATGCTGGTGTGCGGCACGGTTACCAAGAAGTTCGCGCCCGTAATGCGCACCCTTTGGGACCAGATGAGCGAGCCTAAGTGGTGCATCGCGGTCGGCAACTGCGCCAGCGCGGGCGGGCCTTTCCCGACCTACGCCGTGGTACAGGGCATCGACGAAGTGGTGCCGGTGGACATCTATATACCCGGCTGCCCGCCCAACCCTGAGGCGATCTTCTACGGCATATTGAAGCTGCAAGAGATCGTCCAGCAGCAGACGCTTGCCCGCACAGGCCCCAAGCCGGAGAAGAAGCAAGCATGATTAGTTGTCGGTAGTCGGTAGTCGGATGCAGTGTCAGTTCCGACTACCGACTACGGACTACCGACTACGGACTACCGACTACCGACTACCGAGGGAACAAATGGCAGACTATGTACCGTTCAAGGGTGGATACGTTCCGCCGCCTGCCGGGGTTGACCCTGAAGAGAACCCGGCAGTGCAGAAGTTGCGCGAGGCGATGCCCGATGTCATCGAGGGCGTGTCGGCGTATCGCGATCAGGTGACGATCCGGGTGTACAAGGATAGAATCGCGGAAGTATGCAAGTTCTTACGCGATACACCGGGCCTTGAGTTCGATTTCTTGACTGACCTGACGGCGGTGGACTACCCCACCAGACCACAGCGGTTCGATGTGGTGCTCCACCTCTACAGCATGACTCAGAACCACAGGCTCAGGGTAAAGGCTGGCGTTGGTGAGAACGAGACGATACCGAGTGTAACGTCAGTGTGGAAAGCCGCCAATTGGGAGGAGCGCGAAGCCTTCGATATGTTCGGCATGGTATTTTCCGGTCACCCCGACCTGCGCCGCATTCTCCTGCCCGAAGATTGGGAGGGCTACCCCCTTCGCAAAGACTACCCGCTAGGTGGATACGGGACATACACTTCGTAGGTCGAGGACGAAAGACGAAAGGTGAAGGACGCAAGTCAGTTGGCACCCTTTGCTTTTCGTCGGAGGAACGAATATGGCTATCGAAGATCAGATTGAACTAACGGATGGCACCGACGCGCGCGTGGAGCCTGGGCGTGCCGTAGTGCAGACGGGAATTGGCCCCACAAACAACCTTGTGCCCCAGTCACAGGACATGATGCTCAACCTGGGGCCGCAGCACCCGTCGACGCATGGCGTGTTGCGCGTGCTCCTTGAGCTTGACGGCGAAGTGGTGCGCAAAGCGATACCCGACATGGGCTATCTGCACCGGGGTATCGAGAAGATCGGGGAGTACAGGCAGTACAACCAGTTCGTGCCCTGGACCGACCGCATGGATTATATAGCGGCTTTCACCAGCAATCTTGCTTTCGTGCAGGCTGTGGAAGAACTCATGGAGATTGAGATCCCTGAGCGGGCCAAATACCTGCGCGTGATCTTCTCGGAATTGCAGAGGATAGCTTCTCACCTGCTGTGGCTGGGCACCCACTTGATGGACCTGGGCGCGACCACCGTCTTCCTGTTCGCCTTGAGGGAGCGAGAAAAGGTGCTTGATTTGCTGGAGCTGCAAACCGGCGCCCGCCTCACCCTGAACGCTCAGAGGGTGGGCGGCTTCCCAAAGGATCTCCCTCCAGGCTGGATTGAGAAATGCAAAGCATTCCTCGACGAGATGCCCGGCCACTTTGTCGAGTACGATTCGCTGCTGGCCGAGAACCCGATATTCCTGCGCCGCGTGAAGGGCGTGGGCGTGATCTCAGCCGAGGACGCGATCCAGTGGGGCCTTACCGGGCCGAGCCTGCGCGGGTCGGGTGTGGCCTATGATATACGCAAGGCTATGCCCTACGCCGTGTACGATAGGCTCGATTTCGAGGTGCCTATAGGCACGCATGGCGATGTATATGATCGTTTCCTGGTCAGGATGGAGGAGATGCGCCAGAGTATCAAGCTGATCAGGCAGTCCCTCGATCAATTGCCGGGTGGGCCTGTAATGACCGAGGATATGAGGGTAGCTCTGCCGGGGAAAGAGGCCACCATGACCAGCATCGAGGCCATGCAGAGGCACTTTATCCTGGTGATCCACGGCTTCAAAGCGCCGGTGGGCGAGTACTATTCGGCTGTCGAGTCGCCCAAGGGCGAGTTAGGCTGGTATATAGTGTCGAACGGCGAGAACCACCCTTACAGGGCGCGCTGCCGGGCCGCCTCATTCGTCAACTTGCAGTCGCTGCCGATAATGACGGAAGGCGGCATGATCGCCGACGTGATCGCCAATATCGGCTCGCTCGATATCGTAATGGGTGAGATAGACAGGTAATTCGCCGCTAATCGCACTGAGGAGAGTATGTTAAATGGATGAAAGCCCCCAGAGCGGACACGAGGAGAGCACAGGCGAAACGCTGAACAGCGTGCGTAGCGGGCATCTGACCCCGCACGAAGAGCGCGCCGCGGCTGCGCGTGTGGACGACAGCACCGCCATCGCGCCCGGTCGGGAGATACCGCCCACCGAGATCACGAGCATACTTGACCGCTACCGCCATGTGGACCCTGAAGAGGCGATGATCCCGGTTTTCCAGGAGATGCAGACGCAGTTCGGCTATATCACGCAGGCGGCTGCCGACCAGGTGTGCGCCGAGCTGGGCCTGCCTGAGGCTGACGTGTACGGGGTGCTCACTTTCTACTCCTTTTTCCGGTATACACCGAGAGCAGGGCACGTGATCATGTCGTGCGAAGGCACAGGGTGCTATGTGCGTGGGGCCGCCGCTGTGCGCGCCGCCGTTGAAGAGCGCCTGAATGTGGGACCGGGCGAAACTACGGCCGATGGTCACTGGACGTTCGAGCCGCAATCGATCTGCCTGGGGGCGTGCGATCTCGGCCCGCTGGTCGATATCGAGGGGCGCTTCTATTCCTATGTGACGTCTGAGAAGATGAACCAGATCATCGATCGGTGGGAAAACAGGCAGCCGGACGAAGACGAGCCTGTAGGGGATAATATGACGGGTGGCGTCGACCACCACGCTTACGCGAGTAATTATGGCTTCGGCCCCAACTCCGAGGAATTGTACGCGGGGTACGAGGTGGAACGATATATGCAGAGTACGGACGGAGGGCAAAAGACGAAGGACGAAGGACGCTAGAGTATGAGTCGAACTGTTCGTCTTGGTCCATTGTCATTCGTCGGCTAACTGGAGAGAGTAATGGCTGAAATAACACATTATTATCCAATGGATGTCAGCAAGCGCTCGCAGTTCACACGCGAGCAGTTTGAAGATAGACAGGCTGCGGCGCGCAAACGCTGGCAGGCGACTATGACCGCCGCCGATGTGCCGGTGATCGTGGTGCCCTGGGGCTCCTCATCTGTGGCTCATGGAGCAGACAGTACTTTCGAGACGATCCGCAAGTGGGTCGAAGCGAACAGCGTGAAGGCAATAGTGCGCCGGGCAGGCCCTATGGGCACCGATTACCTGGAGCCTCAAGTAGACATAATATTGCCGGGGCAACCGCGCGTCTCCTATGCCCACATTACCGCCGATAAGGTGCCGGAACTGCTGGAAAGCGTGCTGAAGGACGGCAATTTGCGCGCCGACATGGCTGTATGCATCTACGGCACAGACGAGTGGGATGGCGCTGAGATCGGGCTGAAGGGTATCCCTGCTGCTCGCGAGCTAGATTTCTGGAAGCTTCAGCAGCGCGTGGTGTCGCGCAACCTGGGCTATATAGACCCTGAAAGCATTGACGATTACATTGCGCGTGGCGGCTACGAGGCGCTCAAGCGTGTGCTGTTTAGCATGTCCCCCGAAGACGTGATCAAGATGGTAACCGACGCCGGGCTGCGAGGTCGCGGGGGCGCAGGCTTCCCGGCAGGCATCAAGTGGGACGGCGGGCGCAAGGCCCGCAAGACGCCCAAGTACGTGATCTGCAACGCCCACGAAGGCGAGCCTAACGTCTTCAAAGACCGCAGGCTGCTGGAAGGGGACCCCCACGAAGTACTCGAAGGGATGATCATCCAGTGCTTCGCGGTGGGCACGCCCTGGTCCTATATATACGTGGGTGACGAGTACCCGCTGGCGATCCACAGGACCAAGGTAGCCGTGCAGCAGGCATACGAGGCTGGCCTGCTGGGCGACAACATCATGGGGTCGGGCTTCTCCTGCCACGTGGACGTGCAGATGGGCGGTGGGGCCTACATATCGGGCGAGGCTTCGGCCCTCATGTTCGGTATCGAGGGGAAGCGCGCCATGCCGCGCACCAAGCCCCCGCGCTCGGTGGAGGCTGGCCTGTTCAATCTGCCCACAGTCGTGAACAACGTCGAAACGATGGCGTGCGTGCCCGCCATAGTAGTGAATGGGGCGCAGTGGTTCGCCGGGATCGGAACTGAAAAGAGCAAGGGCACCAAACTATTCACACTGATGGGCTCGGTTGAGCGCATAGGGATGTACGAGTTGCCGCTGGGCCGTACCATGCGTGAGTTGGTGTATACTTGCGGGGGCGGTTGCCTGGATGGACGCCCCTTCAAGGCGATCCAGACGGGAGGCCCATCGGGCGGCTGCCTGCCGGAGCAGAATCTCGACCTGATCATGGACTTCGACTCGCTCAACAATTACGGCGGCACTATGGGGTCGGGTGGCTATGTTGTATACGACGACACGACCTGTATCGTTGATATGAGCCGCTACTTCGGGAGGTTCAACAGGTACCAGTCTTGCGGTAAGTGTGTGCCCTGTCGCGTCGGCACCAAGAACCTGCTCCACATGGTCGACCGGATAGCGCTGGGCAACAGCCGCCCTGAAGATATCCCGATCATGAAGAAGTGGAGCGACCACGTAGTCGAGATGTCGTTGTGCGGGTTGGGCCAGACCGCGCCTTTGCCTCTGCTGGGCGGCCTGCGCTATTTCCTCGATGAGTTCGAGGAGCATATTAATGACAAGCACTGCCGGGCGGGCAAGTGCGACGTGCTTGTAGAGCGCGAGCAGAAAGGGCAGAAACACACCCCGGCCTGGTTGGAAGAGACTTATCTGCCCGCCAGGATCGGTGAGCGCTACAGGAAGCAGTTCGGCGCGATCACGCAGGGGAATGGGCAAGTGCAGGGCACCGCGCCCACTTTGACCGAGGGGGAGGCGGTGCAAAGATAAAACGCAGGGCTACAGCCTACACGATTGGTGCGATATAATGGCAACAATCCGTGCGTAATTTAGGAGATGGTGCTGTGACGAAAGCTATTGATTTTACAGATGAGACTTACGCTCTGCTAGAAGAAATGAGTAGGAAGATGGGTTTTGCTGACATAGAGCATCTTGTCAAGAAGTTACTGTGGGAAGCTGAACTTCAAAGAAGAAAGGAGCTTGGGAGGAGAATCAACAAGCATCGAGAAGCAATGCTCTCGCAGTATGGCGTGATGAAAGACAGCACCGAATTGATTCGTCAGGACCGAGAGCGCCAATAGCCAAATGGCTGACCTTATAGTAGACAGTACCTTATAGTAGACAGTAGTGTTGCCATCAAGTGGTTCATAACCGAAGTCGACAGTGCCGACGCGCTCAAGGTGTTCGCAAAATATCAAAGTGGCCATATAACATTGCTTGCTCCTGACCTTATTAGCGTAGAAGTAAGAAACAAAATATGGCGCAAGTGTATATTCGAAGGTATGTCCAGTCAGATGCAGACCAGATAATAGCGGATTTTCGCGCAGTTGGAATCGATTTTACGGCTGATGCACTTTTGCTTGATGATGCTTACCGGTTAGCGGTAGCTTATCGATGCACTGTTTACGATGGGCCATACGTCGCCTTGAGCGAACGCAAAGGATGCGAACTGGTGACGGCAGACAAGCGCTTATTCAATGCAGTAGGAACGGTATTGCCGAACATCGTATTGTTAGCAAATTGGTCATAACTGAAAAATTACGTGGTATATGATGCATAACTCATAGAGAAGAGCAGACCCAATATCGAGGAGCGACCATGGCAGCAGCCAAAATGATCACTATCAGCATAGACGGCACTAAGGTTCAGGTTCCGGACGGCACATACGTGTGGGATGCCTGCCGTATGATCGGCATTGAGATCCCGAACTTCTGCTACTTGCCGGGTCTGCGGGCTTTCGGCGCTTGCAGGATGTGCGTGGTTGAGGTATCGGGTCGCCGCGGCTTCGAGCTTGTCACTTCATGCTCCACTCCCGCAACCGACGGTATGGAAGTGCGCACCGTCAACGACCGTGTATGGCAGCAGCGCAACATGGTCATGGAGGCGCTCGACACCGACCACCCGGTTGACTGCCCTATCTGCGAGGCCAACGGCGATTGCCGCCTGCAAGACTACGGATACGAATACAGCGTGACAGGCACCGATACCAGCCGCCCCAAGATCGTGCGCCCCGCCGAGCGGTTGTCTCCTGCTATCGACCTTGACCGCGACCGCTGTGTGGTTTGCGGGCGCTGTGTCCGCGAATGCGACGAAGTGGTTGGCGCGACCGCCCTGGCCTTCGTGGAGCGCGGCGTGGAGTCGCTGATCGATGCGCCGTTCGGCAAGTCGCTGCTCGATACGCCCTGCACCTCGTGCGGGATGTGCGTGGAGGTGTGCCCTGTTGGCGCGCTCTCCAGCCGTATCAACCTCAAGATGGAGCACCACTGGTGGCAGCGCAAGACCGAGACCACCTGCAACTACTGCTCGGTGGGGTGCACGATCAAGTTGGGCACTACGCGCAACCAGGTGTACGAGGTGAGGACCGACGATGCGGTGGGCCTGAACGATGGCGTGACCTGCGTCAAGGGCAGGTTCGCTATGGACGTGGTCAACTCGAACAACCGCCTCTCGACGCCGCTTGTGCGCGAAGGCGGCAAGCTAGTGCAGAGCACCTGGGACGACGCCCTCGATATGATGGCTTCGCAGTTCAAGGAGTACAAGGGCGCTGTTGGGGTGGTAGCTTCCTCCAAGCTTACCAACGAGGAAAACTACCTGTTGCAGAAGGTGACGCGCCTCGGCCTCGGCACCAACAACATAGATTACGATGGACGCGCCCGGGAAGGTGACATATTGCAGGTGCTGGCCGACATGCTCGGCTACCCCGCGCAGACCAACAACCTGATCGACACCCGCCAGAAGGCAGGGGCTGTGCTCCTCATAGGCGATAGCATCTACGAGACCCACCCCGTTTACGCCTACCAGTTGCAGCGCATGATCCGCCTGACCAACAAGCAGGTGGTCGTGATCAGCCCTCGCTGGCAGAAGATGTGCGAATGGGCCGCCCTCTGGCTCTCGCCGAAGGCGGGTACAGAAGAGGCGCTGCTGGGCGGGATCGCTCGCGTTATCCTCGATGCGGGTCTGCTTGACCAGGCTTACCTGGACGGCAGAACCGACAACGGGGCAGCTTTCCTGAAGGCGCTGGCGGGCAAAGCGTTCTCCCTGGAGAGTGTGAGCAAGGCTACCGGAGTGCCCGCCGGGGATATAGTGGCTGCCGCCTACATTTACGCCACGGGCGGCAAGGACACGGGACCTGTCGACCTGCCTGGGCCCACTCACCCCAGCAATCTGCCCACCCAGAACGGCAAAACCGAGCCGAGCTATGCTGACGCGATCAAGAACTACGGCACCAAGCGCGGCGATACTCAATTCCCGCCCGCCACTATCGTGTTCCCCGCATCGGGGCCATATACACTGACCACTGCCGCCGTCGCGCAACTGACCAACCTGGCTTTGCTGACGGGCAACGTGGGGCGCGAGGGAGCCGGTGTGAACCCGCTGGTGGTCGATAGCAACAGCATGGGCGCGAACGATATGGGCTGCCAGCCGGGCATGTTCCCAGGCTATCGCCCTGTGAACGCCGATAATGCCCGCGAGCTAGAAGAGTTATGGTCGCTCGACCCCGAACGCGCCAGCCAGGAAGTGCCCTCGGAGCCGGGCCTGAGCCTCGCCAACATGCTTGAGGCCATCGAGAACGGCGACATCAAGGCGCTGTGGGTGGTCGGCTCCAACCCTGTGCTTGGCAGCGACGACCCGGATGCCGCCAGGGTGCGTGCGGCCCTCTCCAAGCTGGAATTCCTTGTGGTACAGGATATCTTCTACAGCGAAACCGCTGAGCTTGCGCACATGATCCTCCCCGCTGCCTCCTATGCGGAGAAAGAGGGCAGCTATACCAATACAGAGCGGCGCGTGCAGCGCGTGCGGCCTGCGGTCCAGACGCTGGGCGCGTCAAAGACCGACGTGGAGATCATAGGCTTGATTGGTTACAGGCTGGGGGTGATCCTGCCTTCCATGCAGCCCGGCCTGGTGTTCGCCGAGATCGCCAGGGTTGTGCCCCAGTACGCGGGAATGTCCTACGCCCGCCTCGATATGACCGAGTTCATCAACGACGCGATACCGATGCCTGCCGCCGTGTCGCTCAAGCAGTTAAAGGTGCGCAGCCTGATGTGGCCGTGCACCAGCAGGACCGATCCAGGTACGCCTGTGCTTTATACGGATACGTTTGGGACCGCCAGCGGCAAGGCGCGCATGTGGGTGCCGTCAGGCACGGGCGCTGCGTCCGAAGCGACCACGGGGGGCGCTCTTATGGCGACGTTCGGCTTCCCGCTCTTCCCGTTCAAGTCGGGCACGCTGAGCAGGCAAAGCTACGGCCTGAGCCGGGTCGAGCCTAACCCCAGGCTGCACCTGAACACGGCAGACGCGCTCAGACTGGGTATCAGTGACCAGATGCCCGTGCAGGTTACGATTGAAGGTGCGCCAGCATCTGAGCCTGTGTACGCGGTGTCGCAGGTGTATGACAGGATGCCGCAGGGCACGGCCTTCCTCGCGATGACTCTAGAGCAAGCCGGGACGAATGCGGCGGTACGCGCTGCCAGGCACGAGATAGCAGCCGATGGGACGGGCACGAAGAAGAGCATGCCGATCACCGTAACGCCCGCACCGAATATCAGGTTGGACGAATTGACCCCGATGGGGGCAGGTATTCTTACCGCTGGTGAGTGAAACCAAGGACTCTAGGAGGAAAAATGGACTGGGTGCTAATCCTGCTGAGGGCCATTCTGGCGTTTGCTATTGTGAATGTCACCCTTGTTATCGTCGCCTATGTTATCTACGGCGAGCGCAAGGTTGGAGCGCACATGCAGGCTCGCCAGGGGCCGAATAGAGCCGGGCCGATAGGTGTGTTCCAGAGCTTCGCGGACCTCCTGAAGATGCTCAAGAAAGAAGACACCACGCCCAAGGACGCCGACAAAGTCGTCTTCTTCGTGGCTCCAATAGTGGCCGCCTTCGCCAGCATCGCTGTGGTGGCAGTAATACCGTGGAGTCCCGGCAGCATCGATATCTTCGGCGTGCAGATCCCCCTTTATGTGGGTAACGTGAGTGTGGCCATGCTTGTGGCCCTGGCTCTCTCCTCGCTTGGTGTGTACGGCGTGCTGATGGCAGGCTGGTCGTCAAACAGCAAGTATGCCCTGCTCAGCGGTATGCGCGCATCATCCCAGGTGATCAGCTACGAGCTTACTTTCGGCATCTCATTGATAGGTGTGTTCCTTCTCTCCAGCTCCCTTAGCCTGGTGGATATCACGAACGCACAGAACGCCAGCCACAGCGCCACCCAGCCGGGTATCTGGTTTTTCTTATTGCAACCCGTTGCCATGCTGATCTTCTTCACATCGGCGCTGGCCGAAACGGCCCGCACGCCGTTCGACCTGATCGAGGCCGAATCGGAGCTTGTGTCAGGCTATCACACCGAGTACAGCGGTATGCGCTTCGGCCTATTCCAGCTTGCCGAATTCAACGCCGCCTTCACAATGTCTGCCCTCACTTCGGTGCTCTTTTTCGGCGGTTGGAGCTCGCCTTTCGCGGCCTTCTTCGATAGCGGGCAGTCGCTGGCGGGCATCCCGGTGCTCAGTGGGCTGCTCGGCTCAGGCATACACTGGCTGATCCTGAAGATACTGTTCTTCATTTTCATCTTCTACTGGCTGCGCTGGACGCTGCCACGCTTCCGCTACGACCAACTGATGGGCCTTTGCTGGAAGGTATTTCTGCCCGTCATCCTGGCAAACATCTTGGTGCTGAGCATACTCAAGCTGATCTTCTTCCCGCCTCCACCCGCCGGTGTAACGGTGGCAGAGCAAGCAGCCACCTATAACCCCTTGTTCTGGTGGATCCTGGTGGCGATTGAATTAGCCCTGGGTGTGGTAGCCGTCATTGGCCTCTCCCGAGTGTCAGGTCTTAGCTGGTTCGGCAAGGCAGAGCGTCCAGTGCTGGTTGACCGCCAGATTATACTGGTGCGCAACGTGCAGGGCGGGCGTGGGACGATTGAAGGCGAATCCCGAACTGTGAGCGTCTCACACGAGGCGTGAGGATTGGTAGAGGGAATTAGGAGAGAATTATGGACTTAGTAAATCAGGTAGCGGGCTTCTTCGTTACGCTCCGGCAGTTTTTCAAGCCGCCTGTGACCGTCGAATACCCCGATACGATACGCGACCTCTCGCCCAGGTTCAGGGGCGCTGTGGGCCTCTTGCCACACCCTGAGACCGGGCGCGAGAAGTGCGTGGGCTGTGGCCTTTGCCCTCAGATCTGCCCAGTCGATGCTATCGCCATCGGCGTGATCGAGGACGACAGGCCGGGCGCTAACCACATGGACGATTGGAAGCCCTTCGAGCACTACTACACCAAGGGCCTCGACCCGCTGGACCCTCGCGCCCGCACGCTCACTTACTATTACGAGATCAACGAGACACGCTGCATGTATTGCGGCCTGTGTGTTGAGGTTTGCCCTGTGGAGGCGATCATTATGAGCCACCACTTCGAGATGGCTACCGACAACCGGGCCAGGACCATTTATGACAAGGATAAGCTGCTCGACCTCGGCAAGATATATATGGCCGAGCTGAACGAGAAACTGGACGCTCAGGCGCGGGCCGCGAGCGTAAGCCAGGCGTCGGACGGTGGACGCTAGCAGGCCGGGTAATTGTTTCGGAAAGGGAGCTTTGAAGGGGAGCTTTTATGAATGTTGACGTTTTCGGCATCATGATACCGATACCACCGTTAGGGCAACTGGTGTTCATTCCTGCCGCGCTGATCTCGATCGTCTCCTCGATAATGATGATCACGCGCAATAACGCCGTGCACTCCGCCCTGTGGTTGGTACTCACCTTCTTCAACCTGGCGGTGATGTATGTGATGCTGGGGGCCGAGTTCCTGGCGGCTTTGCAGGTGCTTGTCTATACAGGTGCTATTCTGGTGCTCTTTCTGTTCGTAATTATGCTCCTTGGCCTAAAATCAGGGCCGCAACTAGGCGGCGTGCATACCGCCCAGCTAATCGCCGCCTGGCCCGTAGGGCTTATTCTTGCGGGGCAGATGGTCCTGATAATCCTCTTCACCTCGCAGCCGCGCGAGGTGCACTACGGCGATATCATCGGCACCCAGGAAGTGCTCTGGAGCAACAACAATGTGTTGGCGGTAGGGGGCAACGTTCAGGCCCTTGGGCAGACGTTGTACACGCAGTTCTTGCTGCCGTTTGAAATTGCGTCGCTGATCCTGCTGCTGGCGGTGATCGGCGCTATCGTGCTGGCGCGTAAGGAAGAACCGGCTGAGGTAGAAGAAGTAGTGCCGTCATTGGGTATCTCTGTGGGTCGCCGCTCGGTGTCTCAATCTCCCCAGGAAGAGCAACTTGAAAAGAAACTCCTGCCTGCCCTGGGCGGAACCAAGTATGTGCCTGGCATGACCGAGGGTGAGGTGGAAGTACCGACGGTAGACCAGCCTGACGCGGTGGGCGCTGGCACCACATCCGGCATCGAGCCGAGTAATAAATCATAACTGCGATTTGCGAATTACCCTTTGTTGGACATTTGTTGCAGGTAATTTGTGAATCGGGAGGGTTGAGATGGACCTATCAACAGTATCGGAGACCACAGGCGTACCGTTGGCGTGGTACCTGGCGGTCAGCGCCATACTCTTTTGCCTGGGGTTGATCGGCGTGCTGACCAGGCGCAACATACTGGTGATCTTTATGTCCGCCGAATTGATGATGAACGCCGTGAACCTGTCTCTGATTGCTTTCAGCACCTCGCTGAACTCGATGGCCGGGCAGAATTTCGTGGTGTTCGTGGTGACGGTAGCCGCAGCCGAGGCAGCGGTCGGCCTTGCGATCATTATCTCACTGGTAAGGCAGAAACCGACCGTAGATACGACGGATATAGATTTGCTTAAGGAGTAGTCGGTAGTCGGAAGACTGGTGACGAGTGGCAAGTGGCAAGTGGCAAGTGGCAAGTGACGAGTGATCACCGACTACCGACTACCGACTACCAATCCCGGAGGAGCGGATGCAAGAGTTCTTCTTGAACATAATATGGGTTGTACCTCTGCTGCCGTTGCTGGCGTTCGTCATCAATGGGTTGTTCGGCAATAGGCTCGGCAAAGAGGGGCCTGGGCGACCACAGGGATGGCTTGCCGGCTGGCTCGCCACCGGGTTGGTCTTTGTGTCGTTCCTGGTGGCGGTGGGGGTGTTCATCGACATAGCAAACAGGACTGCCGGTACGCCTTTCGAGTACACACTCTACACGTGGATACCCTCTGGCGACTTCAAAGTCGATGTAGCATTCCTGGTGGACCCCCTGACGGCGATTATGTTGATGGTGGTGCTGGGCGTAGGCACACTGGTGCACCTCTATTCTAACGGCTACATGGCCGACGATGACAGGCCCGACCGGGGCTTCGCCCGCTTCTTCACCTATTTGCCCCTCTTTGTCTTCAGCATGCTGATCCTGGTGCTGTCGAATAACCTCCTTCTTCTTTTCGTCGGTTGGGAGGCGGTGGGCCTCTGCTCCTATTTGCTGATCGGGTTCTGGTTCAACAAGAAAACGGCCAGCGATGCGGCCAAGAAGGCATTTATCGTCAACCGCATCGGCGACTTCGGGTTCACGCTGGGGATCATACTCCTCTTTGTCAATTTCAGCGGGCTGGCAACCGATCTGAAATACACCGATATTTTCAGCGCTGCTACCCACATGTTCGAGGAAAACCAGCCTTTGCTGCTGGGTAACATGACCATCATTTGCATCCTCCTCTTCATGGGTGCGATGGGCAAGAGCGCGCAATTCCCCCTCCATGTATGGCTGCCCGACGCTATGGAAGGTCCCACGCCTGTTAGCGCCTTGATCCACGCGGCTACAATGGTGACCGCGGGCGTGTACATGGTAGCTCGCCTCAACCCGCTGTTCTCGATGGCTCCCGATGCGCTTCTCGTCGTTGCCATTATAGGTACGACCACAGCAGTACTTGGTTCGACTATTGCCCTGGCCCAGACCGACATCAAACGGGTGGTTGCCTATTCGACAGTCTCACAGCTTGGCTATATGTTCGCGGGCCTGGGCGTTGGAGCCTGGGCCTCGGCCATCTTCCACCTGATGACGCATGCTTTCTTCAAGGGCCTTCTCTTCCTGGGCTCCGGCTCGGTGATACATGCGATGCACCATGCGGGCATCCACGACCCCATAGCCTCGCAGGACATCAGGAACATGGGGCAAATGCGCAAGAGAGTGCCGATCACTTTCTGGACCTTCCTGATAGGCTCGGCAGCCAACGCGGGTGTGATCCCCCTCGCCGGGTTCTGGTCTAAAGACGAGATTATCGGGAATTCCATCCTCAGAGGCCATTGGGTGGTGGGCGCTCTGTTGATGGCCGCTGCATTCCTCACAGCCCTCTATATGTTCAGGCTGGTTTTTGTGGTCTTCTATGGAAAGGACAACGTGCCGAAAGAAGCAGCCAAAGTATTGGACAGCGAGCGTGTAGAGCGTACTATGCCATTGATCTGGTTGCCGCTGGTGTTGCTGGCGATCCCCGCCGCCTTGATCGGCTTTGTGGGCGTACCACCAAACTCCGGCGTTTTCCACCAGTTCATTGAGCCTGTGTTCGCTCCTGGCATCGAGCTAGCGGGCGGTGTAGAACCCAGCGCGGGTTTCACCCAGCCAACCATGCTGATCATGCTTATTTCGACTATGGTGGCGATTGGAGGTATCTTCGTCGCCTATCTGGTGTACCGCAGGCGTACCGGTATTCCGGCGGCTCTATCCGAGAACCTGCCCTGGCTGTACAACGCACTGCTCAATAAATGGTACTTCGATGAGTTTTACCAGAGAGTAGTTGTGGATAGCTTCAAGGCCCTTGCTTACTGGTCGTGGCGCTTCGACCAGAAGGTGATAGACGGTGCGGTGAACGGGGTAGCGGACTTCATAGCCGGATTCGGCGGCAGGCTGCGCAGGCTGCAAACCGGCTTCGTGCAGGGCTACGCGCTAGCCATAGGCGTCGGTGTGCTCCTGCTGGTAACTTACCTGTTCATAATCTTGCCAAAGGGATGATATATGAGTTCCAAGTTCCAAGTTCCTAGTAGGCGGTGGTCGGAACCAGGAACTAGGAACTTGGAACTAGAAACGTTGAACCAGGGCTTACAACTCGGGCTGGAGGAGCTTTATAGTGGATAACAACCTGCTGGACTTGCCCATCCTATCGATTATGGTGTATCTGCCGGCGCTTACGGCAGTGGTGCTGTTGTTCGTAAAGGACAACAGGCTGATACGCCGGATCGCTGTGATAGGGGCGGCTCTCGACCTGGCGATTTCGATCATTGCCCTGGCGCTTTACGCCTACTACAAGTGGGGCAGCAGCGGTCCGGGCAGCTTCGATTTCCAGGAGAACGCCGCCTGGCTGGACAGTCTCAACGTCAGATATCACCTGGGCGCAGACGGTCTCTCCCTGTTGCTGCTGGTACTTACCACCCTCCTGACCGTAATCTCTATTCTCGTCTCGTGGGACCCCATCAAGAAGCGCGTGCGCGAATTCTACATCGTGCTCCTCCTACTTGAGGCAGGCATGATGGGTGTGTTCGTTTCGCTCGATTTCTTCGTCTTCTACATCTTCTGGGAAGTAATGCTTGTGCCGATGGCCCTTCTGATCGGCATCTGGGGTTCGTCCAATCGGGTATACGCGGCTATCAAGTTCTTCCTCTATACGCTGGCAGGCTCGCTGCTCATGCTGGTGGCGATCATCGCCCTCTATTTGCAGCATGGCACCCTCGATGTCCTCACCCTACAGCAACTTGGCCCCGGCGACCCCCACGACTTCCAGAACTGGGTCTTCCTGGCCTTTGCCGCCGCCTTTGCGATCAAAGTGCCGATGTGGCCGTTCCACACGTGGTTGCCCGATGCCCACGTGGAGGCACCCACGGCAGGCTCGATCATCCTGGCGGGGGTGCTGCTTAAGATGGGCGCATACGGCTTCATCAGGTTCGCCATGCCTATTTCCCCGGCGGGCGCGGCCCAATTTGCGCCGATCATGGTCGGCCTATCGGTGATCGCCATAATCTACGGGGCTTTGGTTTCGCTGGTGCAGCCCGACCTGAAGAAGCTAATCGCCTATTCGTCGGTAAGCCACATGGGCTTCGTCACGCTGGGCCTTTTTACAGGCATCTGGCTCAACCAGGAGGGCTACACCCAGGGCACACAGGGTATTGACGGCGCGATAATAGTCATGTTGTCGCACGGCTTCCTGACCGGCGGCCTCTTCCTCTGCGTGGGTGTGGTCTATAATCGCTTGCACAGCCGTCTGATCGCCGATATGGGCGGCATCGCCAGACCGATGCCGCGCTACGCCTTCTTATTCGGGGTGATGGTGTTCGGCTCGGTGGGCTTGCCTGGCCTGAGCGGCTTCATAGGCGAGTTTCTCACGATGGTTGGCGCGTTCCGGGCCGACTGGCTGGTGGGCACTATCACATCGTTCGTGGTTATCCTGGCAGCCTGGTATCTACTGTGGATGTTCCAGCGGGTGGTATTCAATAGAACCGCGCCGGCAGTGCGCAATTTCAAAGACGCTGATGCCATAGAAACAGGCTCGTTGGTGGTGCTGGGCGCACTCAGCCTGCTCGTGGGGGTCTACCCAGGTCCCTTGCTCGACTTCCTGCACCCGGCCACTCAAACCTTGCTGACAACGGTTTCGGCCCAGGTGCCGAAGGTGGTGACGCTATCGCAGTTGTTCTTCAGGTAGCCGGGGGATGGGGGAGTGGCGAGTGGCGAGTGGCGAGTGACCAGCAACCAGCAACCAGCAACTATAGTCCGACTACCGACTACCGCTCATTGGGGGAGCTATGACGATTGACTACAACGGGATAAACCTCAACATAGAAGCCATACTGCCTGAGTTGATAGTGACGGTATTCGCCATTATCACCATCTTCGTTGACCTCTTCATACGGGGGCGGCAGAACAAGAGCCAACTGCTGGCAGGCATCAGCATTGTAGGCTATGTGCTGGCCTTTGCCGTGTGCATCCTCTATTTCGACAACAATATCGGCAGCCCGATCTTCAACCAGCAATCGTTCAACAACATGATCGTCACGGACAACCTGGGCTTGTTCTTCAGGATGCTCTCGCTGGGCACGGCTATCGTTGCCACCCTGCTATCCGTACAGTATGTGCAAGACCGGGGGCTGGCGCAGGGCGAATACTATGCGGTGCTGGCTCTCGCCACCGTGGGTATGATGTTCACCTCGGCCTCTACCGACCTCACGACACTCTTCGTGGGGATCGAGTTGATGTCTATCTCGGTCTACATACTCACGGGCTTCGCGCGCACCGACAAGCTATCCAATGAAGCGGCGATCAAATACTTTCTCCTGGGGGTCTTTTCCACTGCTATCCTTGTGTACGGTATGGCCTGGCTATACGGCATGACTGGCTATACCAACCTGCGCCTGATAGGCTCCAAGATAGAGGAGATAATCACCGCGGGTGGTGGGCTGACCACCAATGCCGGGGTGCTCCTGGCGATGCTGCTGCTGATCGCGGGCCTGGGCTTCAAGATCGCGGCGGTGCCCTTCCATATGTGGACGCCCGACGCTTACCAGGGCGCGCCTACCCCTATTACTGCTTTCATGTCGGTTGGTCCCAAGGCAGCAGGCTTCGCGGCCACCATCCGCATATTGACAGAGGCTCTTGGCCCCGCGTGGGACCAGTGGGTGCCTATCATCGCCTTGTTGAGTATCGCCACGATGACGCTGGGTAATGTTACAGCCGTGCTCCAACGGTCGGTGAAGCGTATGCTGGCCTATTCGTCCATAGCCCACACCGGCTACATTCTGATCGGCCTGGCGGCCTTCTCTATGACCAACCAGCAGAACTCCATCTCCTCGATACTGTTCTACCTTTTCTCCTATCTGTTTATGAATATGGGCGCGTTCGGGGTGGTGATATGGCTCCAGAGGAACGGCCTGACCGACTCGCTCGACAGCTTCAGGGGCCTTTCAAGCTGGGCTCCCGGCCCCGCTGCTTTGATGATGTTCTTCCTCCTCTCTCTGACGGGCATACCGCCAACCATAGGCTTCCTGGGTAAATATTATGTGTTCACGGCTGCACTGAACTCAGGGTTGGTGTGGCTGGTCGTTATAGGCGCTCTCAACAGCGCTGTGGCGGCGTTCTACTACCTCCGTATCATCTGGTTCATGTACTTCGAGGAGCCACGTACAGCCCGTGTGCAGCGCTCTTCGCCCGCCGTTGTCTATACACTTGTAGGTGCTGCCATCGCGGTGCTGCTTTTCTTCTTCGTGTCGTGGCCTATCATTGACTACGCCAAGAACTCGCTGCCTACCATAGTGGCCGTCCTGGCCGGAGGCAAGTAGCCTCTTTAATTCCGAGTTCCGAGTGCAAAGGCGCGGAGGACGCTGAGGGTTTCGATATTTATTCGCCTTTCCTTGGCCTCATGCCTTTTGCTTATGCATATATGGCAGGCTGAGCGATCGTGTTCGCCATTCTGGGCTGGCGCTGGCGCACCTCACACCTTATCTACACCCTGCGACTTACGGGCGAATTCGGCCGCCCGAACGCCCTGGCTACCATGGACGAGGTTTATATCAAGGTCGTGATGCGTGCCCTCCAGAGGGGTATTCGCGACAACAGATAAGCGTAAGTTTCCCTCATTAAGTTCGGCCCATCCACCGGCCTCCAATCTTTAGAACATATTTACTAAAACCATGTGTAAAACATGGCGAAAATTGCGTGAATCGGGTATAATGGAATGACGCACATATAATAATGTAGCCAGCTACCAGCATTGGAGGAACCGGAACAGCATGGAATTAGGCACAATTAGAACCGTCAATCTCGACAGCGAGATGAGATCGGCTTACCTCGATTACGCCATGAGCGTGATCGTGGCCCGCGCCCTGCCCGATGTGCGCGACGGTATGAAACCCGTCCAGAGGCGTATCATGTACGCCATGCACCGCATGGGCCTGCGCCACAACACCCCCTATCGTAAGAGCGCCGGTATCGTCGGCGAGGTGCTCAAAGAGTTCCACCCTCACGGTGATGCATCAGTTTACGATGCCCTGGCCCGTATGGCCCAGGATTTCTCACTGCGCTACCCGCTTGTTGACGGTCAAGGCAACTGGGGTAGCGTCGACGGAGACCCACCTGCCGCCATGAGGTATACGGAAGCCAAGCTCTCGGAAATTGCGGGCGAGTTGCTGGTAGATATAGACAAAGAAACGGTAGATTACCAGCCCAACTACGACGACAAGACCCAGGAGCCGAAGGTGCTTCCTGCCCGCCTGCCTAATATGCTCCTGAATGGTGCTTCGGGCATCGCTGTTGGCATGGCTACCAACATCCCGCCCCACAATCTGAGCGAGCTTGCCGACGCCATCATGCACCTGATCGATAACCAGGACGCGACGGTCGAAGACCTCATGAAGCATGTGCCCGGCCCCGATTTCCCGACGGGCGGCATCATCCTGGGCGTTGAAGGCATCCGAGAGGCCTATGCCACCGGCAAAGGCCGCGTGATCGTGCGGGCGAAAGCCTACATCGAGGAGAGCCGCGCTGGTCGCTATAGCATCATCGTCACCGAGTTGCCTTTCCAGGTAAACAAAGCCAGCCTTCACGAAAAGATCGCTGAGCTAATCTCAGACGATAGGTTGCCCGGTGCAAGCCTGGTGCGCGACGAGTCTGACCGCAACGGCATGCGCCTGGTGGTCGAGCTAAAGCGCGACGCGCAGCCCAAGAAGGTGCTCAACCTCCTCTTCAAATACACCGCCATGCAGTCCACCTTCGGCGTGAACATGGTAGCTCTGGTAAACGGCAACGAGCCGCGCGTACTGCCCCTCAAAAAGTCGCTGCTATACTATATAGATTGGCGTCTTGAGGTTGTCACCAGGCGTACCCGCTATGAACTCAAGAAGGCCCAGGAGCGTGCCCATATCCTCGAAGGACTAAAGATAGCGCTGGATAACCTGGACGCGGTTATAGCAACCATACGGGCCAGCAGGACCACCAATTCGGCCAAGAGCAACCTGCGCACCCAGTTCAAGCTCTCGGATGTGCAGGCCCAGGCAATCCTCGATATGAGGCTGGCGCGGCTGGCCGCTCTTGAGCGCAAAAAGATCGAAGATGAGTACATCTCTGTGATCAAAGAGATCGGTTACCTTGAGGACCTCTTATCGCACCCTCAGAAGATGTACAACCTGATCAAGACCGACCTGAAGGACCTGAAAGAGAAGTACGGCGATGAGCGCAGGACCCGCATAGTTGAGACCGCAGCGGGCGAGTTCAGCGAGGAAGACCTGATCCCCGACATCCAGGTGCTCGTCACGATCACCGACAGAGGCTATGTCAAGCGACTGCCACATGACACCTACAAGCGGCAGAACCGTGGCGGCAGGGGTATAGTCGGCATGGTGACACGCGATATGGATGCTGTGCAGCACATGATCACCTGCAATACGCTCGACAACCTTCTTTTCCTCACTAACAGAGGGAAGGTGTACCAGCTAAAGGCGCATGAAGTGCCCGATGCCAGCAGGCAGGCCAAGGGACTCCCTCTGGTGAACCTGGTATCGCTGGAGCCTAATGAGCTTGTAACGGGCTTGATCTCCATACGCGACTTCCAGAACGACGGCGCTTACCTGGTGCTTGCCACCAAGCAGGGCAAGATCAAGAAGACCGCCCTCAGCGAATATAGCTCGGTGCGCTCCACGGGCATCATAGCCCTTAACCTGGAGCCAGGCGATGAGCTTTCAGCCTCACGCCTTTCCCACGGCAACGGCGATATAATTGTTGCCACGCGCAAGGGGCAGGCGATTCGCTTCTCCGAGAAACTGGTGCGCCCTATGGGCAGAGCCACTGCGGGCGTAGCCGCCATAAGATTAAGGTCGGGCGACGAAGTGATCGGGATGGACGTAATCCACCCCGATTCCAATGCCTCGCTCTTGATCGTGACCAGCAAGGGTATGGGCAAGCGAACTCATCTCAAGGAATTCCCGCGCCAGGGCCGAGCAGGTGGAGGCGTGCGCGCTATCACTGTGATCGCCAAAGGTGGTCCGGTCCGGGTGGCACGCGTGGTCAATCCCGACGACGATCTGGTTGTGATCTCAAACAACGGCCAGGTGATCAGGATGTTTGTCGATGGCATTCCTCACAAAGGCCGGCCGGCACAGGGCGTCGCCGTGATGAACATGCGCGAGAAGGACGAGGTGGCCTCCATAGCCCGTATGCCACGCACTGACAAGACGGGCAAGATGCTCAGCGATGAAGATCTTGAGGTTCTGAGCGAGGACGAGATAGAAGCCGGTGTAAACGGGAAGGCAGATCGCGCTGCGACATCCAGGCCGGCGGTTGCCGTCAAGACACCAACCAACAGGTCTACACCTAGAACGTCAGCTACAAAAGTTACCCAGGCATCGCCCGCGAGAAAACCGGCGGCCAGGGTCGCGACACCTAAGGTAGAAGCAGCACCGCCGCCAGCGCAACCCGCTACGACGAGGACCCGCTCTGCTCCTGGGCCTTCAACGAATGGCAGGACCAACGGCAAAGCCGAACCGGTGGGTGCGGCACCTACTACCAGAACACGCACGAAGAAATAGACAGCCCTTCTTAAAGATTGAAACCGGGTCGCCTTTGACCCGGTTTCTTAGCGCAGTATTCCTTTGTTCTTCCAAAAAGCAAGAACCCCCGTGCGCGGGGGTTCCTATTAGACACGCTCCGTGTTCCAGATTAGTTGGTGACGAGACCGGAGCTGATCTGGGAGAAGGTGCTGCCGACCTGCTGACCCAGGAAGGTCAGGATCAGGATTACGACGATGGCGATCAGGACGAGAATAAGAGCGTACTCTACCAGGCCCTGGCCTTTCTTCTTCAACTGCTCAATCTTAGCGCGCATTATGTTTGCCTCCAATTTAGATAATAGCTTTGGATAATTGTTGTGGCGCAGTTGGCACTATTATTGACCGCGCCGGATTACGACTTTATCTTACCCGCACCCCTAGCCTACGTGAATAGCCCTCTATTCCTATTTTGTGCCCGTACTTGCTGGCTATAAAGTCCTACTACGTTCGAAATACCTCTTTTGGGTGAATTAAAAGAAGAACCCCGCGCATTGCGCGGGGTTCCTATTAGACACGCTCCGTGTTCCAGATTAGTTGGTGACGAGACCGGAGCTGATCTGGGAGAAGGTGCTGCCGACCTGCTGACCCAGGAAGGTCAGGATCAGGATTACGACGATGGCGATCAGGACGAGAATAAGAGCGTACTCTACCAGGCCCTGGCCTTTCTTCTTCAACTGCTCAATCTTAGCGCGCATTATGTTTGCCTCCAATTTAGATAATAGCTTTGGATAATTCTTTGCGAAGACCATTTCTTTTGCAGAACACCTGCATTTGCCTTCCAACTTAGCATAGCGAGTCCTGCGTGAGGAGTGAATAGCCAACTGGTCCTGCTAATTGGTCAAACTGCTAGCAATATGGTCCTAACACGATTGGACGCGCTTTCGGCGGTAGATTATGGGGAAAGCAAAGAGCCTGCCGGCCGGCAGGCTCTTTGCTTTCCAGTACGAGATTACAGAGGATAATTACCAGGAGAAGAATAGATAATACCAGGATAATATGTGTTTCGTAGTTGTGACCGTTGATACTCGCCCCTCGATTGCATCCATCTCAAGGTGTTGAAGGGAACCCATCATTCACCTTAGAGTAGAGGTTGGAGAACACCTGCTGTCCAATAAAGGTGAGGATGGCGATGATTACTATGACAACCATTGTGATTATCAACGCGTATTCGACCAGTCCCTGCCCTTTGGTATGCAACAGGTTTCGCAACCATTGCCCCGTCTTGTCCCGAGGCCTATTTGAGCCCAATCTCACTTTTTACCCCCTTTCATGCAGATACGATCTGCAACAGTGTTGTGGGGTGAAGTACCCCACTCTTAATATAGTCATACTGGCTTTTGCCGGTAATATCCTTATGAGTTATCTTTACTGAGTACCAAGGTACCCTCTTTGGATGGTACCCTGGTACTACTTACAATGTGACAAGTGATTATTGCCTACTGCGTACTGCCATTTCACCATTCGTCTCAGCGGCTCAGGCTGCCATCTCGGCTGGTAAGTTCGCGACAACCCGAGTGCCCTTGCCCGGAGCCGTGTCGATGCTGAGTTGTCCTCCGAACATCTCCACTCGTTGGCGCATGGTTGCCAGCCCTCGGAACTTGGGGTTATTCAGCCTGGTGTCATCGGCGCTGAACCCTGAGCCATCGTCTTCTACATTCACAGATACTACCTCGCCGTTCACGTCGATTGATACCTGTGCATGTGTAGCGTGGGCATGCTTGGCTACGTTGGTGAGCGCCTCCTGTACGATACGGAAGATCGCTACCTCGATCTGGTTCGGCAGCCTACCGTTCATGCCGTTGATGGTTACACCCACTTCGATCTTGAACTTGTCGGTGAACTGCTGCACATAGCGGCGCAGCGTCGGCTCAAGGCCGAGGTCGTCCAGGATCATGGGTCGAAGGTCAAAGATGAACCGGCGCGTATCCTGAAGCGTGGTATTGACGACGTTCTTGAGGCCCACCAGTTCGCTCTTGGCGCGAGCCGGGTCGACATCGAGCAGACGCTCGCATATCTCCGCACGTAGCACCAGGTTGGTCATCGTCTGGGCGGGGCCATCGTGAATCTGGCGTGACACATACAGGCGCTCATCCTCTTGAGCCTGGATCACCTGGCCCAGCATCGCTTTACTTTCAGAGCTTCCTTCATTCATATGAATTTCAGGTCGGGGCTGAAGCGGGCCGGAGCCTGTTCCTTTCATCGATGTCGAACCGGGGTTGAAGTCGTCTGGGACCGATTGTAGGAGACTCGTAAATCGCCCAATGCGCTGCTGGAGCATTTTCATGCTATTGCGCTTGTTTTCCAACTGCTCCACCTGGGCGCGCATCATGAAGAGGCGCATCTGTATCTCGTGAGCCGAGTTATAGATAGTCTTCATATCGGTGCGGCTGTAGTTGTCCAGGTTTAGCTCCATATCGCGCACGCGGTTGGTCATGCCAAGCTCGCGCTGGGCCAGTTTCTCGACCTCGCCGTTGGTCTGGCGCAAGAGCATCTCGATCTCGCTCAACTCGCGTCCCAGCGCCTCTGACTCCACTCTGGACTCGCCCAATACCGAGCTAACTTTGGTGCGAAACTCATCCGTAGCCGATCCACGTGATGTAGTTGCAGAATCCTGAGTGGTAGCATCGGGCGATTGTGGGCTTCTTGACATGATTTCGGTTCCTCTTACTTATTCAGATTATTCTGATTGTTGTCGGGCAAAATCGTGGGTATGCCCATATGGGTTCTGTTCTAATATTAGCAAGCCTCAAGCCTGTAAACAATAAACCTTTCGTACTCTAATAAGTGAGCGATAAGTCCTATAGGCGGATTATTTGCTCATCTACCTTGTGAAAACGATCCCTTGCTTATCCTCATACACCTTATTCCATGTTTGTGAGGTCGATATGAATGGAATCAGGTTCTTCTGGAAGTCTTTGTTTAGCACCAGGGTGCGAATGCCATAGCCGTCGAGGGTCTTCTGCCAATCGGCCCGCCCCTGTGATACGGAGATATAGTCGTCCCACACCTGCACCTGTCGCGCCTCGAACCGCCCATCGATGAAAAGCTGGTACTGTGGGTAAAGTTCCCATTCCAGGTAGCCGCCCCACTCCATGTAGTTGAATATAGGCGCGGGCACATCCCCCGATTTGAGGAACGCGGTCAGTTTGGTAGGTGTGCTGTCGCCCACGGCCTCTCTTGCGTTGGCGGGCACCAATGGATTTGCTTGCCTCCACAAGGGTGTATAGAGCACAGCCCCCACTACCAATATAGCCACCATCAGCAGGTTCAACGAGTAGATCTCCGAATAGGCGTCTGCGGGCTGCGCGTCCGCAACAGCTCCGGCCTCTTGCTCCGCCGTCTTTTGGCCTTCCTCTTTTGCCTTGCGCCGGTTTTCGGCCCAGAACGCGAAGTTGGCCGCGATCATCGGAGCTGTCACCCAACCCCACCACATGACATTGCGTAGCGAAGTAAGGGCCAGGTAGCCGAATGCGATGATCAGCAGGATCTCAGTTGGGCGCAGACGGCGCTTGCTGAGATAGATTGAGACCAGGAACACCGCCAGTTGCGCGAGGAAAAGCTGCCCCGTGCCGGTATAGATGGTGGGCGATTGCCATTCGACGTTGAGAGAGCGGGCTATCGGGTCGTTGGTGGCGACGAAGAAATAGTTGTAGATGCTTATCGTGTATGGGTTGATCAGGCTGGCGAGGGCGGCGAGTATGAACCATAGCGCCTGCCACCCGGCGGCACGCGAGCGCAGCCACCTCCGGCCTTCGGCGCTCCCGACCTTCTCCAGCAACGTCCCGAACCCATAGATGCCGAGCAGCGCCACGCCCAGGAAGAACGAGCCGTGTACGTTGACCCAGAAGATCATTAGCGGGACCAGCAAAGGCAGCCATTTCGGGTAGGCGTCCTTGCGCTCAAGAAGGAAGAGGAAGACTATGAACGGCAGGAAAGCGAACAGCTGTGGCCGCATTCCATAGTTGGTCCAGGCGGCGAAATAGGCCGCCAGGGTGGCGATAGAGCCTGCGCGTAGTGAGTTTGAGCGCCAGGTGCAGAGCCATAACAGAATTCCGACTGTGGCCGTGATGATCAGCACCCTGACGGTGAGCATCAGGTAGGGCGACAGCGCGTAAGCCCAGTAGAAGAGGAGTTGCGAGCCCCACTGCGGGTTCGAATATGGCTCGCGCACCGGCGACCACACCAGCACGTCGGTGCCCAGGAACTGCCCCATCTGCATCATGATCTGGCCGCTCTTCACGTTCCACCAGAAATCAAACGGCTCAATTGAGTCGATGCTGGCGGCGAACCAGGCGATGGCAAGCGGGATGATCGCCCACAGGTGGGCCTTCTTAATGCGGAATGCGGAGTGCGGAGTGTGAAGTACCGTGGCTTCGCCTTCGTCTTCGTCGGCGGGTGTGGCGGCAGGGAGAGAGGTTGCTGTACTGCTCATGCTACGATTGTAGCAGCGGGCAACCGGACCTGGAATAAGATTTTCGTAGGAGTGGGGGGTAGTACCTTTTCTTGATGCCCCAGGGCATGCACCCGTGGGTTGAGCCCTTCGCTCCTATGGCTTATCCATCACCACCTCCTTAATCGACTGTATAACCAGATCGGGTTGCTCCACCTGGACATAGTGGTGGCTGTTCTCGGCCACGATCAGCTTCGATCCGGGCACCATAGCCGCCAGTTCCTCCTGCATCTGAAGCCAGATGCGCTCTTTTTCGTCGACGGGCCAGCCGGGAGGTTGCTTAAGGGGGAGGCCGTGCCGGATCACTGTCATCGGTACGACAGGCAGAGGACCGGCATCGCGCACCTGTTGGCCGCTGAGATGCGTCTCCTCGCAGGTAACACGCTCGCGGTTTCCGTTGATCCCCTGCTCGCGTAGTTGCTCCTGGTCGGGCGTGAGCACCGATTGGTAGCGCGCATCCAGGTCGGGGTGAACAGCATCGACCAGCACCAACCCTGCCACCTCATTCTTATACAGCTTGGCGAAAAGCTGGACGTTAAGCCCACCCTCCGCGCCGCCCACCAAAACATACGGTCCCTGCACGCCTGCGGCGGCCAGGAGCGCATGTAGCTCATTCATCATCTGCTCGCTGGTGCGTGGGGCTGGCCCTTTGTCGCTCTTGCCCAGCCCCGCCCGGTCGTAAACGCAGGCCCGCGTGAAGGTGGAGACGTCGGGTTGTACTCCCACCCAGTCGCCCGATGTATCGCCCAGGGCCGAATCCATGATCACTGTGGGGCTGCCTTGCCCGGTGCAACTGATCCAGAGCTTGTAGCCGCCGACATCGAAGAGCCCCTCGACAGGACTTGCCCCGGCGTATTTGTGTTTGTACCGGAAGGTACCCAATTGAGAGAGAAGCACATCGTAAGGCGCGGGGTTCTCAGGGTGATACTCGAAGACGGCACGTTCGAAGTATTGCACTGTGTAGGTGTTGCTATCGAGCGGCGATACCTCTTCCACTACCTCGGAGATAGGATAACCTTGCTGGGCGAGACCACCGTGCGCGTTCCAATAATCGAGGAAGACGCCGCCCACAGTCTTGCCCGTTTCAGGGAAGGTTTGGCTGCCTGTGCCTGGGATGTCCACCGGCGATGTGCTCTGTGTGGCGGGAGCCGCTATGCTCCCTCTAGCACACGCGATTGTGATCAATATAGAAATTAATGTTGGAAACGCCCTCCTGATAAGCGCATAATGAATGCCCTGGCAGACAATATATAGCCTCCTTATGGCAAAGGTAATCTGGCGACGATCCGGGTGCTCAGGATCGAGCCGGCAGGCTCCTTATTTCAGTACACCATTGGGGTGCATTGGGTGTCTGTGGAATATCTTGTGCTACTATGCCGAGTTGGATTTGGTGAGTTCTACCCTGGGGTCCACAACCACATACAGGATATCGGCCAATGTATTGGAGAGAGCCACCACCACTATCAGGATCACTGTGATTGCCAGCACCAGCGGGCTATCGAGCGGCCCCCCTACCGGCGGCGGAATCACGTTGAAATCGAGCAGGTTGAACGTCGAGCCTGTCAGGAATGTGCCTCCAAGCGCGCTGTAATAGAGCATCCCAACCCCGGGGTACCCGAATACTTGCTCGATAATAATTCCCATTGAAAAGACCGCCGGTATTGCTAGCCCCACCAGCGTGATCAGCGGTATCAGCGCGTTGCGCAGTGCGTGCTTATACAACACCCTGCTTCTTGATAACCCTTTCGCGTGCGCCGTCCGAATATAATCCTGGCCCAGTACCTCCAGCAAAGTAGCCCGCGTGTAGCGCGCTATCGACGGTATCTGCAAAGCCACAAGTGTGAAGGTTGGCAGCGCCAGGTGGTATATCCTGTTCACCCAGTTCCCCTCCTCCCCCTCGTCAGCAATTCCGTTCAAGGGCAGGTACGGCACCCACGTCCAACCGTTGGTGGTGTGCAACTGGTATGGCACGATCGTCATCAGGAGCACCAGCACCAACCCCAGCGCGAAGGGCGGTATTGAGCGGAAGGATAGGGTTACAAACGTCAGCACGTGTGCTTCCGCGGTATGGTTCCTGATAGCCCCAGTGACCCCTATCGGGATGGCTATCAGGAAGGACAACATGATAGTCAGCCCTATCAGGATTGCCGAATACCCTATCTTGGTGGAGAGCAACTCTCCCACCGGTGTCCCCTTCTGGATCACCTTCGTTTTGCCGAAATCCCCTGTCAGCACTCCCGCTCCCTTCAGGTGAAAAGCCCCGATCTCGATATCTATCCCCTTTGGTGTTGGCTGGAAGTCGCGGTCCACGTCGGTGGTATCGTTCGGGTCAAAGAGCCACACGAAGAAATCGAAGGGCCACGGTTTGTCCAGCTTATACGTCTCCTCCAGATCCTCCACCATACTCTTCGCGGTCTGGTATGCAGGAAAATCGGCCGCACTTGGTGTCTCCTTTACAAATTCGGACCATCGCGCGTAATCGGCCAAAGCCAGCTCATAACTCACACGCGGGCTTGTCGGCAGCAGCAACACCACCACTGTGTATACCAGCAACATCGCCAGCAAGATAAACACTATACTTTGCAAAAAGCGGCGGATGATAAACAGGCTCATAGTGTCCTTCGTCCTCCGGTTACCAATAACTCCCTACTCGCTCGTTCGTGATACATGATACGTGATACGTGCTATGTGACCTACTGAGCTTCTCGTCCTTCGTCCTTTCGTCACCCCGCGCTGCTCCGTGGGTTGAAAACCTCCAGCAGTGTGTCGGCGACATAATTAAGTGACAGCACTGTGATGTACACCATGATCACCGGCTGCAGAAAGAGCCATGCACGAATATCGTTGAATGGATTGATGTTCACAAGGTTGTTGATTTGCGATATGTTGTTCACGATCATGTTGCCCCACGACGGCACCGGCGGGTCAAAGATGCCCTGCACGAGGTAGGACATAATCGACTCCCAGATTATGAAGTCGGCTATCTGGAGGGTGGTCGCCACCGAGATAGGAGCCAGCGAGTTGGGCAGTAAATGCCTCCAGATGATGTGCCTCCCTCCAGCCCCCAGCGCCTTCGACGCTTCGACGTAGTTCTGTCCCCTCAGCACCAGCAGTTGCCCCCTTACCAGCCGGCTGATACCCATCCAGCCGAAGATGCTGAATACTGCCAGCGTGAGTGTAATGCCGCCCTGGGTCTCCTGCAAAAAGGTGTCGTGCACTATTGTGGAGGTGAGAAGCCTGTAGCCGAAGATATACATAGGGAGGATAGGCAGGGCCAGTGTGAAATCGGTAAAGCGCATCAGCAAAGTATCTATCCAGCCGCCGAAGTAGCCCGCTAGCAGGCCGAGTAGAGTGCCTGTGATTATAGTGATGGCAGTTGCCGCTGCTGCAAGCGAAAGGGTGGCCCGGCCCCCCAGGAAGATGCGGATAAGTTGGTCCCTCCCCAGCTTGTCGGCTCCAAGCCAGAAGACGTTGTGGGTGAATGGGTCCACTGTGCCGGGCGTGGCGAACGATGCCAGCGGGCTTAGCGCGTTGGGGTCGAATGGAGAGAAGATCGGGACGAAAATGACGCCCACTATAATGAGCGTGAGCACGGTGAGGGCCAGCATACCCGATGGGTATCGCCGGAAGCGACGGAATATAGCGACAAAGCCTCTCGAACCGGCAGGTATGCCCTGCCCGGCGTCGGGGCTATCGTCTAATGATGGCGCTCCTATAACGGCGCGCCCTACCTCGTTTATTGCCTGAGCATCTGCCAAGCATCGCTCCTATTACGGGGTGTTAATCCCGCACGGCCACTCGTCACTCGTCACTTTGAATAACCTACCCTCGGGTCTGCCACAGTATAGGCGATATCTGCGAGCATATTGGAGAACGCCACCACGGCTATCAGCATGATGGTGATCGGAAGCACAATCTGGAAATCTATGGGGTAGCCGATAGGCGGAATCTCGTCGCGGCCCAGGCCCTGGCCGCTCACCGTGACCAGGCTCCCGCCCAGCGCACGATAGTAAAGCTGCCCAAGCCCGCTGTAGCTGAACACCTGCTCGATGATTATCGCGCCGGAGGCAAGGCCGGGGAGCGCCAGCCCGAACACGGTGATCAGTGGTATGAGGGCGTTGCGCAGGGCGTGTTTGTAGAGGACGCGCGCTCTCGATAGACCTTTGGCGCGGGCGGTACGGATGTAGTCCTGGTTGAGCACCTCCAGCATGGACGAACGCACGAAGCGCGAAAGCCACACCACCTGTATCACCGACAGAGTGAATGCGGGCAGCGCCAGGTGATACACACGGTTGATGAAGTTGTTGTCCCGGTCTGTATCAAATGGCTGTCCTGTTGGGAGATAGGGTAACCAGGTAAGCCCCCCGCTGTGGTGCAACTGGTAAGGGATCACTGCAAGCGCGAGCACAAACACCGTCCCCAGCGCGTATGGCGGGATCGAGCGCCCGGCGAAGGAGGTAAAAGTAAGGAAGTGGCCTGTCCACGTGCCTTGCCGGACGGCGCTGATAACACCGAGGGGCACCGCTATCACCAGCGATAGGAGGAGCGCCACCCCCACAAGCGCCAGCGTGTTGCCTGTGTTAGAGCCGATCAGGTCGCGTACCTCGGCACCTCGCGACACCCAGCGCGATTCGCCCCAATCGCCCGTCAGCAGGCCGGAGCCTTGAATATGCCAACCAAAGATGGTGATATCTATCCCCTTGGGTGTCTGCGTTCCGTCGAAAGCGGTCTGAACCGTATCGCTTGGGTCGAGCAGCCACACGAAGAAGTTCACCGGCCAGGGCCTGTCGATCTTGTATTCGCTGTAAATCTCGTCCAATTCAGGGCTGTTGATCGGCCCGGTGTAGCCTGGGTTCGTTTGCTGGATTATTTGTCTGTAGTCCTCGATCATGCGCTCCGCCCGCCATCCAGGCCCGGTCGGCATCCAAATCACCAGCGCCGTATACACAAACAGCCCGCCCGCGATGATAAAGAATATGCTTTGTATAAACCGCCTGATTATGTAGGTTGTCAAGCATTCCTCCGAAGAAGCCCGGTTCCCGGTTCCAAGTTCCAGGTTCCAGGTTCCAGGTTCCGACTACCGACTACCGACTACCGACTACTAGGAACTAGCAACTTGGAACTACGCTCCCAGCACCACACTACGCGGGTCAAGCACCTCTCTCAAAGCGTCGCCTATGTAGTTGATGCATAGCACCGTGAGGAAGATCATTATGTTGGGCATCAGGAACAGGTAGGCCCTGATATCGCTGAAAGGATTGAAGTTGGTGAGGCGCGATACATACTGGATATTGTTCGCCAGCATATTGCCCCACGATGGGGTTGGCGGGTCTACTATGCCCTGCACGAAATAGGCGAGTATGGCTTCCCAGATGATGAAATCGCCAATCTGGAAAGTGGCAGCCACGAATACGGGCGCGAGAGAATTGGGGAGCAGGTGGCGAAAGATAATGCGGCGATGGCCCGCCCCGAGCGCCCTCGATGCCTCGATGTAATCTCGACTGCGCAGCGAGAGCACCGACCCCCGCACCAACCGCGCGATGCCCATCCACCCGAACAGCGTGAACACGAGCAGGATGGTTGTTATGCCACCCATCGTGATCCTGAGCAGCTCCTGCCTATCTGTGCTCAGGATGAGGATCCTTGAACCGAAAATGAACATCGGCAGCAGAGGTAGGGCCAGCATAAAATCGGTGAAGCGCATAACGATCGAATCTATCACTCCTCCAAAATAGCCTGCTGCCGCCCCTACCAACACCCCTATGATAAGTGTGATAAAGGTGGCTAGCACGGCCAGGAAGAAAGAAGCGCGTCCAGCGTAGAAGATGCGCGTGAACAGGTCTTGCCCGAACACATCGGTTCCCAGGATGTGAATCTGCCCGTTCAATGGGTCGCGGGTACCCGCTGTGGCGAAAGCTATCACCGGGTTGGTTTGATCAACGGCAAACGGCGAGAAGACGGGCACCATGATTATCCCCAGCGCCATCAGCGCCAGTACAATGAGGGCGACGAAGCCTGCGCGTTGCCTTCTGAAGCGTCTCCAGGTCAGTGAGAACTGGCCCGCTTCTACAGGTTCCAGGGTTTCATTTGCTGCAATGACTGTTGCCAAGCGGAACTCCTGTCCGGTGAGCGACGGACACCGGTATATATAGTTTGTGGGGGTGTTTTACAACGGCCTGGCGTTACTTTCGACGTGCTTGATCAGAACTCGAACTTCCCTTCTTCACGAATGTTTGCGTTCGCATCATGGCCTTCATCGTCGGGTTCTTCATCTTCTACGTTGTTCTGCGTCTTGATGCGCTTGAGGCTCATTGTCAGGCCGTCAGGCGTATCTCCGAGGGCCGCCGCCAGCGCTTGCTGAAGGGCCGCCTTCGCCTCGCGTGTGAAGTCTTGCGCGGGTGGCCGGTCGCCCTCCACATAGATCAACGCGGATAAATAGACGCCCTTGCGTATTGTGGGTCTGCCCTGTCTCGGGTAGCTCGCCGGGAGGCCGGGAGGTGGCGGCGGCAATGCCTCCGTGCTTTCCTCCGCGTTCGGTGCCCCATCGTTAATATCTTCTGGAGGGACTGTTTGTTGGGCGTTTATGGCCTCTTCCCGGCCCGAATCTATAGGTGTTTGGGGGTCAGGTTGGCCGGTGGTGTCCTGCGGTTCATTTCTTGTTTCCATATGCGTACCTCGACACAAGTTGTTTGTCGGCGTCGTAGAGCACAGCCACATCGCCGCTGTTATTCCAGATAGCGCGCCCTGAAAGGAAACTGAACTCTCCGGGGGCAAGGTCGGTCTTGTTAGTATAGACGCGGATCGCCTCTCCCGGCTGCATCGCGTAGCTCTCCCACCTGTATTCAGTCTGTCCTGTCGTGTCTTCAAGCTCCCAGTCTGTGATGTCCACGGGCTGGGTCCCCGTGTTAGTGATCTCCACGTACTCGTCAGGCTCATTCCGCCCCTGCCCGTCGTAGAAGATATCCGTTATTTGCACGAGCTTGTTGTCCTGCACGCTCGTGTCGCTTGCAGGTGGGGTAGTGGCAGTGGGTACGGGCGTAATGTCGAGAGCGGTATCCCCGGTGTTGACGGGAGGCTGGTTGATGCCCGTCGTGCCGTTGTCCAGCGGCTTCCACTGGCCGTTCTGCATAGTCTCAATCTGCATGATCGGGTGTATTTCCCAGATGGTGCCGCGTGTCTTGCCAACCTGGTCGGGGTGCTCAGGGTCCATCATCACCCAGCCGCTAATTCGCACCCGCTGGTGGTTCTTTACTATGTTGTTTATGCTTGTGATGGTCCACTGAGGGTGAACAGCCCGCACCCTGGGAGTGGTCTCCACCACGATTGACGACTCACGTCCCTTGTTCGGGTCGTCGGCCAGCCAGATGTGGTAGTCGACGTCCTGCACTGAGCGGCAGTTGGTCGTTTCCGGTCCCTGCTTCTTGGCCGATATCAAGTACCCCTCGATCTGAACGGGCGTCCCCTCGTATAGCGCCACCTCTTCCTTGTCCTCTGTTGACCAACTGGACCGGGGCTTGCTGTTGATATCCGAAGGCCATGTTAGTGACACAAGCGTGTGGGCCGAAATAGGCTCCCAGGTGGCTTCGTCAATGCGGTTCTTGAGGGTATTGAGCACAGGGTCGCCGCCATCTCCTGATGGTGGGCACCCCTTGAAGTAGTCAACAATCGGCTTCGGCTTGCCGTAGTAGTTGGTGCCGAACACAGGCGCGCCCGGTTTGGGAGGCGCCGTGAGGGTTGCCTGAGTTACCGGGCCCGGCACGTTCTCCTCGGGTTGCAACAGGTAAAAGGCCGAGATAGCTATCAGGACCCACAGAGCAAGGATCGCTATGGCGATAAAGACTTTTCTTCCCATCTTTTCTTCCCAGACCCAGCCGCGTTATCTCAGAGTTATAGATTCGCTAACCGCATTGTACAGGCCGCCACGACCGGCTCGATTCCCAGGCCGAGCAAGCAAGGGCGCGGGCCGCACCCGTCACGCAGCCCTATAGAGAGGGCGCGATAGAAGCAAGGCTGGCAAGGTAAGTCGCGGGCCACTATCGCGTGGGGGTTGGCTTCGCCCGGCGGCACATACGGCCCCCAGGCGCGCCGGTTTGAAGGGCCAAACACAGCGACCACAGGTGTGCCTACAGCAGCGGCTATGTGCATCGGGCCGCTATCGCCTCCTACGAACAGGTCGCACCGCTCGATGAGGGCTGCGGTCTCTTTTATGCTTGTCCTTCCTGCGAGATTCCGGATGTGTGTCTCAAGGTAGAGGTTTCCATCCCCTGTTGCCTGCTCTACCAGCGTATTCCCGGCCTCGATTTCGTCGGGACCACCCATGACCACGATATGTGCATTGTGATCAGTCGCGAGCCTGCGGGCGACCTCCACGAACCGCTCTATGGGCCAGATACGCGCCCGGCTGAAGGCCCCCGCCCCCGGGTGAAGGGCAACCAGAGGGTGGTGTTGTGCCAATCCTTCTCGTTCGAGCAACCCGGCAACCACACGCCTATGCTCGGCGTTTACGGGGATGTGCAAGCGCCACCCCGCGCTCGCATCGGCTCCCAGTTGAGCGGCCACCGCCAGCCAGTACGCAACTTCATGCCGGGTGCCGAAACCCAGGTCGGGCACAGTATGGGTAAGCCTGTCCGTGAAGAAATGGGCATGGGGCTTACCGTTGTCCAGCCCCACGGTTACGGGCGCATTCACCGCGATGGCTAGCACTGCGCGCTCCCAGGCTCCCCAGCGCAGGGTGGCGTGATGGAACACGGCGAAGGCGTCGTACCGCGTCATCCTCAATTTGACCAGGGTTTGCACGATCTTCGCCAACTTCACAGGGTGGGTGATAGCGAATCTGCTGCTGAAGGAGAGGCCTTCGAACTCGATGATGTTGTCGAGGTAGGGCGCACCTTCTAGTATACGGGCGGAAGAAGGCGGGGCGATCAGGTCGAGCCTGGCCTGCGGGTGCGCCGCCCGAAGCGCCTGCAAAGCGGGTGTGACGGTCAGCATGTCGCCCAGGTCGGCCAACTTGACGGCAAGTATACGCCTGTAAGGCTGGCTATGACCCTGGCCCGATACTTGCATATCTCGCATACGGTAATTATACAATGGATAGAGAGGATGGGTGACAAGGGAAGCACTGAGAAGGATGTGGCACGCAAAAAGAGACTAAAGACCGATTGCTTTTGCCTGGTGTCTATGATAAAATCCCCTGTGCGCTCTTGGATCCCATATCAGAGACCACGGCGCAGTTCGAGGAGCATGCAGCTTTTATAATGAAGACAGAGACCATACTGGTCATCCCGTTTGCCGATGGCATTGGGGATTTTGTGAATGTCCAGCCGTTGCTGGCGGCTTTGAAACGCGCCTTCCCCGACGCGGCTTTCACCGTCGCGGCTTCCGAGCACGGCAACTTTCTGATCAACGACCCCGATATCGAGGTGGTCAAGCCGTCGGGTTTCAACTATGAACCCGGCAAGATGGCGATTGCCCTTCGTCCTCTTCTTCCTCAGAAGCTACTTGCATGGATGGCCGGGCCGCTATTCGACCGCGAGCTTGGCCCCTTCGACCTTGTGATCAATATGTTCTACGCCTGGGAGCGGGGCATGGCCTTCCGCCGCTACTGGACGCCCCAGGTGCCCCTGGTGCCAGGTGCTCAACACTCGCTCGATTTCCTGGCCGACGAACTTGAGCGGCAGCTCGGTATAGCCATCACTCCTGAGCAAAGAGTACCGCGCCTGGTGCTGCGGCAAGCCTCCACTGTTTGGGCCAATCGCTTCTGGGTCACTAACGATCTTGAAGGTGAGCGCGTAGTGGGTCTTGTTCCTTCGTCCAATATGGACATCAAGCGCTGGCCTCTGCACGAATGGATCAAGTTGGATGCTCACCTGCGCGAAATGGGTGTGCGCACTCTTCTTTTCTGCGACAAGCCCAACAGTGAGCAAGCCAGGGTATTCCGCGAGGCCGAATCGCCCGCTCTGCCTGTGTTCACCCAACTCGATAGCGTAGCGGGCTTGCTGACGCATTGCGACCTGGTGGTAGGCGTCGATACCGGCTTGCTTCACATGGCCGGCGCTCTCGACATACCCTGGGTCGGCCTATTTGGCCCCACCAACCCCGAAGTTACAGGCCCCTACAAGCAAGAGGGTGGCATCGGGCTGGTGGCCCCCTTCGAGAAGCCCATCACCTGCGGCGGCTGTTGGAAGCACTTCAAGTACGAAGACGATACGTGTCGCACACTGGCGCACGGCTCGTGCATGGACTTCCTGCGCGAAGAGACTGTGCTGGAGGCGTGCGCGACTATCCTGAGGCGCAACATCCCGGTCCCCGCGCCTCCCGTCTACAACTATCCCGGCCCATCCTTTATCCCCGCTGTGGCCGGTTCGCCCGCTTATACATAGTATGTAATATAGAAAGGTGAATGTTAATGCTCGATCTTTCGAACCCCCGCCACACACACGTGGACGAACGGCTGCGCTCTGACCTGATGATCTGGCTTTCCAGTGTCAAGCCCGACGGCAAGGCCCATCTTGTGCCCGTGTGGTTCCTGTGGGACGGCGAGCATGTCTATATCTTCAGCAAGCCCGACCAGAAGATCCATAATCTACAGCAGAACAAGTCGATCATGTTGGGCCTGGACGATACCAGGGAAGGCAGCGACCCCATCCTGATCGCGGGCGAGGCCGAGCTTTTGCCACCTGGCGAGGTCACACCCGCGATGCCTGCCTACGAGGAAAAGTATGCCGAGAAATTTGCTCGCTATAATTGGACAGGCGAGTTGATGGGCAAAGAATACACCGAGGCGATCAAAATCACGCCGAGCAAGATACTCTAGTGATATTCAGCTCGTAAGCACGCCCCAGGTCTCACGCGCGCATCGCTCCCATCTAAATGTCGCCGCTTGTGCCAATCCCTCCCGCGACAAATCCTCCCTGGTCTGTGGATTCGAGAGCAGACTCGCCACTGCGTCTGCCCACGTGTGCGCATCGGTGGGGTCAAGCAGGATACCGGCATCGCCCACGACCTCTGGAATCGAGGAAGCGTTGGACGCGATTACAGGAGTGCCACACGACGTAGCCTCAAGCGCGGGCAGGCCGAATCCCTCGTACAGGCTTGGGAAAGTGAGAGCAAGTGCCCCCGAATAGAGCGCGGGCAGGTCTTCGCGCTCCACGTAATCGGCGAACTTGATCAGGTCGCCTAAACCTTTCTCATTCACAGCCTCGAACAGCGAATCGTACAGCCACCCGCGCTTGCCCGCCAGCAATAGCTGGGGTGGTTGCTCCACCATATTGCGCAATATCTCCCACGCCTCGACCAGCATACCCAGGTTCTTGCGTGGTTGCAGCGTGCCCACGTGGATGCAATAGGGTCTGCTCACCCCATATTTGGCCGCTACCCTCTCTATCTCTGCCTGATCGCCAACCGGCCTGAAGATCGGGTCGCGCCCATGATATACAACGGCGATTTTGCTTGCAGGGATGTGGTAGTGCTTGATAAGGTCGCGCTTGGTGGCCTCCGAGATCGCGATCACTCGCCGCGCCGAGCGGGCGCTGAACCACGTGGAAATGTGCAGATAGAGGCGCGACAACCGCGTGTGCGCCTGTGGATAGGCCAGGTATCCCAGGTCGTGGATCGTGACCACGGTGCGGCGTGGGTGCCACAACGGCACGACATGCGATGGCACGAACAATGTGTCGGGCGCGTGCGCCAGCATCTCAGCCGAAAGCCGCAGATGCGTCCACAATCGCGGGAAGGGTATCGCCCGCACGCGCCACGCCTTAGGCAGATCAACCCCCAGCCTCTCCCTTGCCTCGTCTTCGTCCTTAAGGTTTGCGTAAAGCACCACTTTGCGCCGCGACGCTTCGGGCAATTCGGCAAGCGCCCCAAGCAGACTCGCAGAATAGTGCTCGGTGCCCGTCCGCATGGAGAGCACAGCACGGCTGGCATCGATCCCTATAGTTGGTCGCGAACTCGCCATTACTTACTCACCGCAGAGGTGCAGAGGACGCAGAGCCTCACAAAGATCCCCGGCAATCTCCGTGCCTCTGTGTCTCTGTGGTTCCAGGTCATCATCAATCTTACTAAATCTCTGCGTCCTAAGCGTCTCTGCGGTGATCTCGCTACATGCCAAGCTTGAGCATCTCGTCCAGGCGCGGCACAAGCTCCTCGATTGGAACGCGTACCTGGCCCATGCTGTCGCGGTCGCGTATGGTGACGGCTTTGTCGTTGAGGGTCTCGAAGTCTAAGGTCACACACAGGGGCGTGCCGATCTCGTCCTGGCGGCGATAACGCTTGCCTATCGAGCCTGTATCGTCATACTGGCTCATGAATTGGAGCCGCACGATAGCGTGCACCTTCCTTGCATCTTCGGCCAGCTTTTTGGACAGGGGCAGCACCGCCACCTTGATCGGCGCGATCTCCGGGTGGAACCTCATCACAACGCGCGTTTCATCGTTGTCAGGCTCCTCATCATACGCATTCAGGAGGTGGATCAACGCGATGCGGTCCACGCCCACCGCAGGCTCGATCACATAGGGGGTGATATGCTCGCCCGTTTCCTCGTCGAAGTAGGTAAGGTCTTTGTTGCTGGCAGCCGTGTGCCTCTTCAGGTCGAAGTCGGTGCGCGACGCCACGCCCTCAAGCTCACCCCAGCCCCACGGGAACTTGTACTCGATGTCGGTGGTGGCATTCGAGTAGTGGGCCAATTCATCCTGCTCATGTTCTCGCAGGCGCAGGTTTTCGGACTTCACTCCGTACTTGAGGTGCCATTCGTGCCGCATCTTGACCCAGGTGCGATACCACTCAAGCTCGGTGCCGGGCCGCACGAAATACTCCATCTCCATCTGCTCGAACTCGCGTGTGCGGAAGATGAAGTTGCCTGGCGTGATCTCGTTGCGGAACGCCTTGCCCTGCTGTGCGATACCGAACGGCAACTTGCGCCTCATCGACTGCTGCACGTTGAAGAAGTTGACGAATATACCCTGTGCTGTCTCCGGGCGCAGGTAGGCCACCGAAGCGTCGTCCTCCACCGGGCCAACGAATGTCTTGAACATCAGATTGAACTTGCGTACCTCGGTCAGTTCGCCGCCACAGTCAGGGCACCTATCGCCCTCGATCTGGTCGGCGCGGAACCTGTGGTGGCAGCTCTTACAGTCCACCATCGGATCGGCGAACTCGGTCAGGTGGCCCGAAGCCTGCCAGATAAGGGGGGACATCAGAATAGCCGAATCGAGGCCCACGATGTCGTCCCGGCGCTGCACCATATCGCGCCACCACAGGTTCTTGATATTCCGCTTTAGCTCCACACCCAGCGGTCCATAATCCCATG
Organism: uncultured Chloroflexia bacterium; assembly: GCA_963797095.1. Classification (GTDB taxonomy): domain Bacteria; phylum Chloroflexota; class Chloroflexia; order QHBQ01; family JADMIH01; genus JADMIH01. The sequence goes on from CAWCNY010000006.1 coordinate 299,214, forward strand.
TAGAAGAAAAGCCGCCATATATCTCGCTGGATGGGAAGACGAAGCCCCGACGTTTAGCCAGCGAGACGATTGTGTCCATAGATACGTTTTCCATGCCCTTACCTCCTTGTTTGGTAGCCGGTAGTCGGATTATGGTTCCTGGTTCCTGGTTTCCGCAATCGTTTATCGTCCTCCGACTACCGGCTACCGGCAACAAAAAACCCCTCATCCCTGCCATCTGGCATAGGGACGAGAGGCCGATTTACTCCCGCGGTTCCACCCTACTTGGCACCCAACTTGATGCCCTCTTTGTGATGCCTGCCTTGCTCCGGAGCGCCATTACCGTTTCAGACAACCGGGGCTTCCACCCTCTCGCGAGGCCCCTCTCTCTGTTTGCCTTCAGCGGCTACCATTCTCCATCATAGCTACGGTGCGGCACGGTGTGCTATTCAGTTGGTTAGTATTATAACGAACCTCGCGCTATGCGGCAACCTCTAAAGCGTGCTCAAACAGGCACAGAGAATCCGTAACTGCGGCGTCTATGAAGAGCGCACCATGAGTTCTTGCTACCGAGACCCTGTGGTGCCCATCGCGAACGAAGTACTCGTCACCCACCTTCTGAAGCTCAACAGGGGGCAGTGCCTCGCCGTTCAAGAATGCCTCTTCGATTCGTTCCCATCGCTGACGTGTGACATCCGTGAGTGGGTTGAAGTCTCGGTCGAAATCGCGTGTTCGATTGATGCTGCCCACGATGCAGGTCAAGGGGATCTGTTGAATGCCGCTGAGAGTCTGGCCAGCATATACACGTCCGGATTTGACTGCGGACAGAGAAAGCAGCGCATTATCCCTGGAGAGGACGGCCCTGAGCAAGCGGCCCATTATCGCCTTCTTTCTGGCACGTTGGAAATGTGTTTCCGGCATCTTGTCCACCTCGCTTGTCTATCGGGTCTTATCATGTGATCTATCCCTCCTAATATATCGGGCATCCATCGGATAGGCATCGTGCGCAAGGTGGAACCAGGCAACAACGAGTGGAGTAACATTATCTACTACTTCTGTACGACCCTATTTAGGCCCTGGAATCGCAAGTAAGGTGGACCCCGTTGTCAAGACCACTGGGAGGCATTTTCTAAGGTGAGATTGCCTCCTTCTTGTGGGGTAGCTAGCCGACGGTAGACTGCCGCCGGTGTCTGATAGTCGAGGGCCTGGTGGGGCCGCTCATGGTTGTAGAATTCGATGTATTGGCCCAGGCTATGCCTTGCCTCTCTAGGAGTGCAGTATTCGTGCAGGTACACCTGTAGGCTAAGGGCCGTGCGCCTTGAGGTATTGCTATCTCAGGTTTCACTGCCCTCGCCTCCAAACCGGACGTACTCATTTCTGAGTATCTCGGCTTTCCCGTCCTTCGTTCCTTGGCTGGCAAGCCAAGTATTGCAAGTAGGATTTTCGGTTGTTGTGGCACTATGTGCCCCTCCTTTCCCCCTTGCAAGTGAAGGACCTGCGAGACTTCGCCTTGTACACGCCGTTAACGTGCGCCGAGAGTGGGCATTACTCCACTGACTACTACTCTCGCTCCGTAGCCTGGTGTAATATTCAGGTCCTGCAACCATAGCCTTGTGTCAGACTTGTATCTAACGCAGTGGCATTTACACTCGAGCTATCCCCGTTTAGTCTTAAACCAGATGCTTTCGATTTAGGTGGCTCGTTCAAACCTTTATTCTCTTACTGAGACTGTGTTGGCCTAGAGGGTACATCCCATCATGAGGAGAAATGGGATGTTGGGCCAAAAGTGAGTGTCACCAGCCTTGCTGTCACCTGTCACCAGCCTGCTCACCCGGTTCAAGTTGCCCCACTCGGTTCTGAGCTTCAAGCAGTTTAGCCTTCACCATGTCGAAATTACTCTGAGAAACCCTCCGGTTGACTGGAACCATTGTTTTCCCTTACTGATGCCGTGCTATGTTCCCTCACGAGTTTTCACTCTTGAGGTAAGGCACTGAGTAGCTTCCTTTCCCTCAGGAAGCGAGATTGTTCGGAGCAATCTCACTGGCACTAAGACCCTTTACGGGCGCACCCTCATAGTTGATGGTTCTCCAAAGCCGCTCGGTGAAGATGTTGTCCACGAACCGGCCCCTCCCATCCATGCTGATCCGCACGCCCGCCTCCTCCAACAGGCTGGTGTACTGCGGAGAGGTGAAGTGGCTTCCCTGGTCGGAGTTCCAGATATGGGGAGTCGCCCTGGAAAGAGCGGCACGAGTAGCTTCCATCACGAAGCTTTGCCCCATGTTCTGGCTCAGCTCCCAGCTAACGATGTAGTAGGCTAGGCCGCCAGCGAGTTGCCGTTGCCGACACTTTTCTGTCGGCCCGCCCCCGAACCCCGCATGCGCGTTGTCCACGCACGAGGCTCTCCAGTGTCATGATACGTGAACGTGAGTACCCTTTGTCCTGCCTGATGGCAGTCCTCTGCTACCACGTTCGCGTATGAGGTTGAGTACAGTTTCGGCGCTCTGCATTACGCATACCTCTGTGTCTGTCTCCTCCCTGACACCTGTCACCCTTCCCCATGTAGACGGCTTTCCCGTCCGCAGAGTAGTATGGTGACTCCGTTACCATGGGGGTCTCCCCCTTTAGGCAATCCCATATTCCCTGGGTGTTAGACGTTCTAGCGTGACTTAGGTGCTTCGTTCGCTTCCTTTAGTAACCTCGTTGGCTACCGCCCTCCAGTGGAAAGTTTCAGACGGCTCTCGATACTCCGCCCTGTACTGGAGGCTCTGCCATAAACAGTGTGTCAGAGGACGTGGCATTGCATCGCTGGAAACTGAAGTTCGGGCAATATTGCCTGAATGGGCAATAACAGTTTAGCTCTCACCATATCACGCGGGTCTTGCAGGGCCGTACGGTAACTGTTTTCCCGTACTCCCCACTTTATCGGCATGCTACTTTCCCCTTCAACTTTCGTATCCAGGTAGGCCGATTGACCCATAGGTCTCCTTTCCAACCTATCCCGCTTGCGGCGGGGATCTAACGTCCGGTTATATGGCGCACGCGGGAGTGCCAGTCCAACACCGCCACGAGGTAGAGCCAGCCTGGGTAGTCGCCCTTCATCCTGACGTAGGTCAAATCCACTCCCCAGACGTGGTTCGGGTACTGGGCCACCACTCCCCGGAGCAGATAGGGATATTTCGAATCGGACGCTCGTTTGCTACCTCTGCTCAGATGCGGACCCGGCACTATGGCCGAAAGACCCATCTCTCGCATATGCCTGATTACGGCTTTGCGGTTGACCGCATGACCCTCTTGCTGCAACTGCACGGTGATGCGCCGAGAGCCGTAGAAGGGGCGAGCTGTGTAGATTTCGTCTATGCGCCTCTTGAGGAGCACCTCCTCAGAAGAGGGAGGCACACTGTGGTAGTACAAGCTGCTGCGGTTCAGCCCAAGCAGCTGGGTCTGAGCACGCATCGACAACCCCTGCACAGTGGTAACCGAAGGCTCCCGCTCCAGCAACGCTACTCGCTCCGCCCTACTCATCGAGCCGGCCAGCTTTTTTTCCCAGCCACTCCAACTGGGTGGTCAGCTTGCCTATCTGGGCATACAGTTCATGCACTTTCTGGGCGTGTGCCTGTTCCCTCTGTGCCTGCTCTTTGGCCGACTGGCCGGAGAAGAGGGTGGGCAGCCCCTGCAAAGCGATGTCTCGCCACTGGTAGAGTTGGTGGGGGTGGATGCCATGTTCGGCGGCTATCTGCGCGACACTCTTCTCCTCGCGCAGTATCTCCCGCACGATGTTAGCCTTGTACTCCGGTGAATACTGGTTGCGTAGTCCGTTCATCTTTCTCATGGTTGTTCCATCTCACCTTAAATCCTGCCGTTTCGTGGTCTAGTTTATGGGATCCATTATAAAGGGCACCCCTCATAGGTGCCCTCTGTAGGGTGCCCTCTGTAGGGTGCCCTCTGTAGAAGAGATCCTTTTGTATGCCGCTCCATAAGTCCCGAAGGGCACCTATTTTTGGTGCCTTTATGCTCTTGGCCGGATTATGATCTTGGCGATGTTTCTAATTTTGCTTCGGCGGTGGCGGTCCTTGGTTGGGCGGCTTCGGAGCGGTGGCCTTTCTGGCGTTCGGCCAGGAAATAGCTCCCTATCACGAACGTGCCCGCTGCGATCTGCAACAATATCCCTTCCCAGGTAGGATACACGCCGAGCCACGTCCCAACCCAGTAGGGCAGGTCGAGCGCGGAAATAGTGTGCGCCGGAAGCCAACCAACCATCTGCATGATATGGGTCGTGTTCCCCACCATTATCAGGAGCACGCCCCCGATCATCACACCCGTCACCACCAGCATCTTCTTGTACGGCAGTTTGGCCTGTAGCGCCAGCACCACCACGCCCACCAGCACCGTGCCCGCCAGCCCCACAGCGATACCCGCCAGCACCGGCCCAATGCCCGCCTCCAATACTAGGGCTTGCAGGAACAGCACCACCTCGAAGCCTTCGCGGTAAACGCTTGTGAAGCCAAGCACTACCAACCCAAGCATCTGGCCCATCTCGCCGCTGATCAGGCGCTTCTTCTGGGCGTGGAAGCTGGCGATCCAGCCGGTCCAGTACACCTTGTGGAAGAACCAGTTGGTGATCAGCAGCAGCACCCCGATAGCGATCAGCGATACAACCGCCTCCAACGCCTCGCCGTACCTGGCAAGCGAAGCAATCAGGTCGCTCGCCAGCAGCCATGTAAGCGCGGTAACGCCAAGCGATACCGCTACTCCCCACCATAGCGGCTTGCGGAACCGCCTGTTGGCCCCGCTCTTCAGGCTGCCCAGCAGCGAAGCGAGGATCAGCACGGTTTCAAGCCCTTCGCGGAACACTATGATTGCCGAGTTGGTGGCGACCGCCACGGGAGCGTTGTTGCCCTTCACCACCTCGGTTGCTTCCTCCAGACTGGAGTCCAGCATACCTCTGGTGGCCTTGATCTGCGACAACGGGGCCTGGTTGGAGATGAGGTACGCCAGCCCGCGCTGCGTGTCGGAGCCGTACCAGAAGAGGTCTTCAAGCTGCAAGGCCAATTGCGGCGCGAATACCTTCAACCTGGCTTCAGGCCCAGTTTCCAGGATAGCGTATGCCTCCAGGCGCGCAGACTCGGCCAGCGCATAATCGCCTGAGGCTACAGCCGATTCCATCCGGTCCAGCACCGAGGCGATCACATCCAGGTCAGCCGATGGGCTGGCCTTCTTCCATGCTTCGGGCATTATGCCATTCAGCAGGTTGGTGATCTGCGTCGTGGCAGCCTGTACTTCATCGGGGTTGGCTACGGCCGTGCGCCTGGCGGCGGCATCAAGCCCAGCGGTCTGCTCGCCCATCAGGCGCTCGATCTCGGCGGCCTTGGCGGCGTCCTGCTTTTCCAGGATGATCGCCAGGTCGGCTAAGGCCGCCGTCGCCCCAGCCTGGAAGGTGATCGCTTCCTGCAACTCGATATCCTGGGCTACTGTGCCGTTGCTCACCCCACGCGCATATTCCACCGGGACCAGCGACAGGAAGCGGAGCAACTGGCCTGCACGCCGCACCTGCTCCTCGTCTGTAAGGGGTGCGGCTCGGAAACCCTTGAGCACACCCTCCACAGTCGCCAGATAAGTAGTGGGGTCCTTGCCCTCTACCCCTGCCTGCCTCAGCGCGTCAAACGCGCCTTGCGCCGCAGAAAGCCCCGCTGCTCCATTCTGCGTCTTATACTGCGCTGCCAAAATACCGAAATAGCCCGCCGCCAGCGATGTATGCTGGGCGAACCCAACCAGGAAGCCCTGTCTGTAATCGTCGGGCGCGCTTCTCAGCGCGTCTTCCATACGCGCCTGATATGTGTCCAGCAGATCGGCGCGTACCGCCTGCATGGTGTCGTCGCCTGTGATCTCGCCCCTGCCGAAGGCCGCTACTGCCAGCGTGGCATCGGCATCGGGCCTTGAGAAGCGGGTGGCCTGCCGGAACTCGCGCACCGCCAACCATTGGCGTGCTTTCGCTGCATCGCCACTTTGCACCGATTTTTCCACTTCAGCGAACGCGGCATTGAGGAGAGCTGTCCACGTACTTGCCTGAGCGGACGCGAATAGCGGGCCTTTGCCCTGCGCCAGCGCGGCGCTTGCCTGTGTAAACCCAGCCTGGATGCCAGAAGCCCGCTCAGGCACGTCCTTTTCCAGGTCTGCCCGCAGGTCTTGATCATAGGTGGCTTGTGCCTGGGCCAACTGCCGGCTTGCGTCCGTGTTATCGAGCACATTTAATTGCGCTTGCGCTAGCAGCGAGCGTACCTGTTCAGCCGATGCGGCCGGTGTTGTCTCACCCGATGCAACCGTCCGGGCAAAGCCGCCAGGGGCCAACATGTGGCCCCATGCAACGGCGAGTATGACTATCAATGAAATGCGTAGCAGCCTGGACATAGCGTTCCTTAGTCTTGTATTGTGATATTGAGTTGGGCAGCTACCTGCGTGATCTCACCTGTAATGGCTGTTGCCCTGTTTTGCGCCTCGGCCCCCAGTTGGCCGGCTTCTTCTGGGGTGAACTGCTTGCCGTCTTGCTCTTGCTTGTATACGCCCGCCACATAGTCTTTCAGGTTGCTCAATCCTTGCGTGATTTGAGTGTCGCTGTCGGCGTCAACCGTCCGCGCCATAGGGCTTAGCCCATTATAAATGACTTGCCAGCTTGAAACATTGTCCACTATGTCCGACAGGCGCGATATGGCTCCGAAATCGCGCTCCGTGGCGCTGTTCCCCATCACGAAGCGTGAGTTCTTCCACGATTCGAAGAAATCGCTCACGGTTGGCACGTTGCCTGCCAGCGCGCCAAAAGCCTCGGCTACCGTGGGCTGCCATGCCTGCGCGGTGGTCTGCAACTCGCCCGTATAGCTATCGAGTGCATCAACGCCTGCCTTCAACACATTCGCGTCCGGTAGCGCATCGCCGAAATCCTGCTTGCCGTTGCCGTCGAAGTCGGGTTGCACTCCCTGGGCCGTATAGTCGGGGAAGGTGCCGAACAGCGTGCTTTCAGTCACCCCGAACAGGTTGCCGGGCTTGGGCAACGTGCGCCCATCGGGAAGTTTCAGGTCGAACGGCACTACATTATCCCCACCTTCCGCGCCCGATGCGCCCGCATCGAGGATCGTGTCATATTGGGAGAGGTCCGGTGTGCCTGCCACGATGCCTTCCACCTGCTCGTAGAGCGGGCTGGCTTGCTTCCAGGTGGTTCGGGCATCACTCACAGCCTTCGTCACTTCGTCCTTGTGGTCGGCCCACATTTTCGCGTAATCAAAGCCTGCGTTCTTTGCGAGTTCATAGTATTGGCTAGATGGCACCAGCAGTGCTTCTGTGCTTTTCTTGAGAGAGTCTAATTTGCTCAGCAGATAGTTCTTGATACCTGCTAGGTCCGCTTCGCCGGTCTGTGGTTGGGATATCTCGGTAGGAGCACCGGTTTGGGTAGGTTGGACAGCGGCGCTATCGCAAGCCGATAGCAAAAGAGAGATGGTGATCAGGCCGGGTGCCAGTAATCGTTTCTCGACTCGTATCATGGGAGCGGGATGTCACCTTTCGTAAGTGAATTAAGACAGCTTTATTTGCGGAATAAAGATAACTTAACATCCGGCGCCTGTCAAGGGGTTTCTACAGTTTTAATTGTAAAAAGTGGGTTAATCTATCGGAGCAACTCAAATACCGCCTGGGTATCCGGCTCAAAGTACTGAAGAAGGTCCGGTTGAGCGTCCAAAACTGCCGGGTCAACGTCCCAAATACGGCTCTCTTCTATGCTTTGCATGTATCTGAGGCGCGGCAGCGTCCGTAAATAGTCGAGTGTACCGGGCCAATCGGCTCCGTAGGCGTTGGCGCTCACCACCACGTAGCGCACGCCCCAATCGCGCAACACATTGAGAGCCTGATCATCGGGGAAGTTCTGGAGGGCGGGGCGGAGGTCGCGCCAGGGCTGCGGCTCGAATGTGTCGTAACCGTAGGCAATGGGCTTACCCTCTCCATAGTAGGTCTCTTGAAACAGCAGCGGCCCCGACTGCGACGCCGATAGCGGCATCTCCATCACCAACCCCGGCTCAGGCTGCGCGGCCAGGAAGCGGGCGGTCTCGGTAGGCTCAACCCGGCTTGTGCCCCACGAATAGGGCGATGTCCACAGGTCGATCAACAGGAGCAGAAGGGCGAGAAAAGTAAGCCGGTTGGAGTTGATGCGCAGCCCGCCGATCTTCACTCTGGCCTGCATGATGTAGGCCCAACCCATCCCCATGATCACCGCCAAAGCAAGCGCCCCCAGCACCCCAAACCGGGCGTAGGCACGCATCGACGAATAGAAGGGGAGCCAATCGAACAACAGTTGGCCGGGCAGCGGCAAAGGCCCGAACGAGAACTGTACCTGTCCCTCCAGGCCGTGCAGCGTCAGGCCGAGCGACAGAATCGCGGTTACAATCAGCAGCGTTAGCCATGCCGAAGAAGCGCGATTGGCAGGCAGCCTGGCCCGCCGCCGCGTAGTCCACCCGGCCAGCACGATAGCCACCGCTACCACGCCAACATACAGGTTGGTCTCGATGATGTTCTCCTGTGCGTGCGCGCGCATGAACGGCTCGCCCCATACAGGTTGCAACTCGTTCGGTATCAGGTAATCGAGTGGCGATGCCGAGTGTTCGTCGGCGGCCTTCGCGCTATGCGTCAACTCGCCCTGCGCCCACAATCGCAGGCTGGGAATGGCGGCCACCCCGCCCAGCACCAGAAAGACTACGGCAGCGGCAAGCAGGGGACGGACCAAGGACGAAGGACGAAGGACGGGTGACGATTGAGGGCTGTCACCTGTGTGCTCCCCGTCATCAACTGTCGTATTTCCTTCGTCCTCCGTCATTCGTCTTTGCTGCACCACCCTCACTACCGCGTAGAGTGCCAGCCCAAGCCCCACCATGTAGGCGTAATACCACGCAGATAGCGCGGTGAGCGACACCATGAGGCCCAGCAGCGCGCCGTCCTTTACCGAGCGCGTCTTTAAGGTGCGTTCAAGAAAGTAGAACGAGAGCGCGATCCATCCTGTTCCCACAAGCTGGATGTGCCCGGCGATCTGCGCCATCCGGTAGGGGCAGAAGGCGAACGCTACCCCCGCCAGCAGCGCCGCGCCCCTGTTGCCCGTAAGCTCACGCACCAGCAGATACGCCCCCATGCCTGAGATCACAAACGACAGGAGCAGCAGCAGGTTGTAAGACACCACATCGTTGGTGAGCGTGCCGATCACCACACCGGGCAGGGTGTTCACCAGGGTCGGCTCGCCCTGCGCCAGGTCGAATCCATACGGTGCGTAGCTGTTGGGGTCGAACAGGGGCCACTGCCCGCGTTCTACAAGCGCCGTGCGGAACCACCACATCTTATAGAGGAACGCGAAATTGTCGGCGGGCCACCCCGGCATCGAGGTGCCAAGCCGAGTCGCCAGCGGCCAGGTGAAGGCCACCGCCAGCAGCGCCATCAAGAGAGCAACCGCCCCCAACTCTCTCCACTTTGGTGTACCGGGTGCGCCTGTATCCGCCTCAGGCTTCCGGCTTCTCAAAATGCGCAAAGCATAGTAGACAAAAAGCGCACCTGCCATCAACCCGGCCACCCATGCCATGACGGGCAACGCTGTGGTGGAGGGCAGCAGAAGAGAGGCCAGCGTGGGCAGCATTGCCGCGCCCACTCCCGCCACGATCCCGTAATAAAGAGAGCGCCGGGTGCCAAGCACAGTGGCACATACGGGTATGAGTATAGCTGCCAGCAGCCACAGGTATGGCGGCACTCGCAACCCCGCTCTCCCCGCGCGAGGGGCCGTAGCGATCGCTGAAACGGCCATCCCCAGCTTGCGCCTATCGTCAGGGCCTGGATAGAAGGTCTCGCTGTCGATTATCAGGCGGACATCAGGGCCGAGGCCCGGACCTACCGTAGTTGTGTAGGTGTTCCAACCGGGCTGTGCATCGTAGCTGCCCAGGTCCTGGGAGCCTATTGACAGGCGAAAGTGAGCGGGCGGGCTTTCGGCGGGGCGTGCGGGGTTGAGCGTAATGCTGATTACCTGGTTGGTTGCCAGCGCGGGCAGCGACACCGCCGAGGCCGTTCTGCTCCACCTGAACCCCACATCGCCCGATTGTTCAGGCGGGTAGAAGTGCGCCGCCGAAAGGGCAGCATCGCCCAGGTCGAGGGTAACCGCCTTCGGGGGGGCCACCGCCCAGCGCACCATCAGGAGCGCTATCGCCACCGCGGCCAATCCAATCGACATGGCCGCAGTCAGCGTTCTTCGTGTCAGGTCAGGATTTCTAGGTGAGGACATACGGCAATCCGGCTGGCCGCTTCTGCTTAGGCGAGGCGGTCAGCCGGATTGTCATTATACAATGATCTTAGTTGTGCTGTACACCTTTTTGCTCACTTCTCATTTCATGATCCAAATAATAAAGAGGGAAATGGGCATCTGCAATGCCCATTTCCCTCTTTATTATTCTCTTAGATTCTAGCGAGGAGTGCGGTTGCCGTTATGGCGTATGCTACCGTCGTCTTCGTCATCCTCTACGAACTCTTCTGCTTCCTCATCTTCTTCGTATTCCTCTTCGTCTTCGTCCTCTCCGCCGTTTTCGTACTCCGCTTCCTCTTCCTCTTCCATGTCCTCTTCGAATTCCTCGTAGTCTTCGCTCATCGCCTCGATGAAATCATCTACGATAGCGGCGACTTCGTCTGGATTGCCCGCAAGCTCGTGTACATCGTCCTCGGTGCCGATATCGACGCGCAGCTCGTGCTCTTCGCCTTCTGCGCGCCACATCGTGACGGCGTACATCCCTTCTTCATCTGATACACCCGCGTAGAACCAATCATTCTGGGCGAGGTCATCGGCGTCGAGGTAAGCGTCACGGTCGGACCCCTTCAGGCCTGCCGACAGGTTGACGACCACCTCTTGTAAGGCGTCTATCAACTCCTCACGAGTGACTTCGTAATCCTCGAACTCCTCATCTTCCTCATCCATAGGCTCCAAGTTCTCATCGACCTCTTCTTCCATCTCTTCCTGGGGCTTCTGGCTGTCCATCCGGCGTCCTCCTTGTGTTATTTCCCTTTCTTCTCGGCCTGCTGGCCGATCCTGGCGTACACCTGCGTAGTGGAAATATTAGCGTGTCCAAGTATTTGTTGCAAGTCGCGCATGTCGGTGCCGCCTTTGAGTTTCTGAGCCGCGAACGAATGGCGCAGAGTGTGAGGAGATATTTCGTCGAGGCCGGCAGACTTCGCGTAGCGCTTTAGTATGAGCCAGAAACCCTGTCTCGTCAACCTCTGGCCCCTGTGGTTCAGGAAGAGCGCCCTGCTGTCGTCGTCGCGGGCAAGCGTTCTGCCCCTGGCGCGTGCGAGCAGCGCCCTACCACGCCCCATATAATCGCGCAGGGCTTGCAGGCTGTCGGGCGATGCAATGGGGATGCGGCGCATCTTGCCTCGTCCCCGCGTGGCAACCGTGCCCGTGTCCAGGTCTATGTCACCCAGGTCGAGGGCCACCGTCTCACCCACCCGCAGCCCCGTGGCATACAAAAGCTGCATCATGGCCCGGTCTCGCAGCGTTTCGGGAGTGTCGGGAGCGATATACATCTCGCGCAAAAGCCGCCCAACTTCGCTCGCATCAATCGTGTGCGGCAGGGCGCGGTCCACATGCGGCGCTGCAAGGTCCTTAACCGGGTTGTTGCTCACAACCCCTTTGGTGATGAGGTACTTGAAGAACGACTTGATCGCCGCCTGCTTGCGGGCCACGGTGGTAGTGGCGTACTGGCGCTCGCGCAGGTGCAGCAGGAAGTGTAGGATGTGCTCGCGGGTGATACGGTTCCAGGCCGAGGGGGCTTGGAGCGGCGGTCGCAGCTGGCCTTTCTCCTCACTCAAATAATCCGCGAATTGCGTCAGGTCGTTGCGGTAGGCCGCGAGGGTATTGCCGGAAAAGCCTCTTTGGGCTTCCAGTGCAGCGAGAAACTGATCAATAGGCCCTGAATCGAGCATCGAGTTTCCCTCTAGCAGTTACCGCCAACCGGTACCGCCAACCGTCATCTTCGCATTCAGAAGCGGTCTCTCACAATAGCGGTGTAGTAGAGCGCAGGGCGAGAGTTGTACAATTCTAGCAGAGCAGTTGGCTTATGTCAACTGCTAATCTGGGTGATTAAGGAGTAGTGTACACTCTTTGCTATCTACTGCCTTCAGATCCTGGGATCCTGACCCCCGGCCCGCCCAGTGCATTATCGAAAAAGTGGAAAACTCTCTCGGCATACTCATCCTCGCTGGCTGAGAAAGACGACACGTGCCCCACCGAAGGCACGATCCAGAGTTGCAGGTTGGGGTCGTCTGCCCCCGCCTCTGCAAGCTCCTGAGCCTGCTCCACCGGGATCATATTGTCGCCGTTGGCGTGGATCAGCAGCACCGGACGGTTTCCCAACCTGCCAGTCGCCCGCCGAGGCTCGTTCGCCGATATGTCTGTGCCATACATCAATCTTGTTACCAACACGATACCGGGATCAAGGAACCCTGGCGCGCCGGTGCTCCCTCGTTCGATGTCCACCATAGACATCAAATTTGAGAAAGAAGAGTCGGCCACGATAGCCGCGATCTCAGGGTGATCGGGGGCGGAGTTGATAATGGTGGCCGCGCCCATCGACCACCCGATTGCCCCTACCTCGTCTATTCCTCTCCCCTTCAGATAAGCCAGTGCCCCCGCCACGTCCCGCGTCTCCAAATCGCCTATAGAGCCGGTGTCCCCACCCGACTCTCCATGCGCCCTGAAATCGAACATGCACAGGTCGTATCCATGCTCGTATAGCCTCCGGCCTACCTCCATGTTGATGTAATTGTCCCTGGCGCTGCTCTCTCCATGCAACACAAGAATCGTGCGATCCCTCGGCGAATCGATAAACCACCCTTTAAGAAGTACGCCATCCGGTACGCTGGGGAAAGTCACACTTTCGTACTTCATCCCATACACTTCTGGTGTGGTGTGAAGCGGCATTCGGATCGGATGGGTGACCTTGTAAGCGGCGTAGGCTGACAGTCCGAAATAGGCAATCAGCGCGATGGCGAACAGCGTCACCCCTACCCGCGACAGCCGTTTTCTCCATCTGTGTGTAGGATCCTGCATCTATGTTAGAGTAATTTCGTCGTGCTTTCCGAAAGGACATCCCCTTAATTGGAGACGTATCTATGATACAGGTTGAGCACCTCAATCGTGTACGCTGGTCTACTGTTTGCTACGCTTCTCAATAAAGAAAGGTTACAGGAGGTTAGAAGATGGCTGACAACGAGAGAGCATTCTCTTTCCTGAAGGTGAACAGGCGCGAAGGCAAGCCTCGCAAACGAGGCATAACCGAGATTCGCGGCCCCTATTACACCCCGATGGGCACACGCTACCTGCAAGACGTTCTAGAGACGATGGGAGAGTACGTCGACAACCTCAAGTTCGCGGGCGGCTCGTTCTCCCTCATGCCCCGGAAGCGTCTCATAGAGATTACCGACCTTTGCCACTCCCACAATGTGCGGGTTTCGACCGGGGGCTTCATCGAATACGTGTTGACCCAGGGTTACGATGCGGTGGACCGCTATCTTGAGGAATGCAAAGCGGTGGGCTTCGATATCGTGGAGGTGTCGAGCGGTTTCATCACTCTCCCTGCTGACAGCATCGTGCGCGTGGTCGAAAGGGTGCAAAAAGCGGGGCTAAAGGCCAAGCCCGAAGTAGGGGTACAGTTCGGGGCAGGCGGCGCGACCTCCGTCGAGGAACTGGAAGCCGAGGGCACACGTGACCCAGGCATAGCCATCAGCCTCGCCAAACGCTGCCTCGAAGTGGGTGCGGAGATCATTATGATCGAGTCTGAAGGGATCACCGAGAATGTCAAAACGTGGCGCACCGACATAGTGGCCCGCATCGCTGACGAGATCGGCCTGGAAAATGTGATGTTCGAGGCCGCCGACCCTGAGGTTTTCGCCTGGTACATCAAGAACTACGGCCCCCTGGTCAACCTCTTCGTAGACCACAGCCAGATCGTGCAACTCGAGTGCCTCCGCGCCGGAATCTGGGGTACCAAGAGCCTCTGGGGCAGGGTGCTTACCTACCAGCCGTGACAAATAGCACCGCAATTTTCCAGGCATGATGTTTGTCTCTGGTATACTCCGAAATCGGACGAAACTCGTTGTATGGTGAAATAGCCAGAATATGAAGGTCACGCTTGTGAGCATATTACCTGGTTCAAAATAAGCCAAAAATGGGGAGGGGTTGGGGTGGGGTCTTGGGTGCCACCTGCAACTGTGGTTTAGGCGATCACAACGAGTTTTGACGTTGACACGCCTGGCAGAAAGCGTTATAGTTACCCTAACAAGCGTTAGTTTTCCTCCTATGGCAATAGATCGCAAAGAGCAAATATACTCCACCGCACGCTCCCTCTTCCGCGAAAGGGGCTACCCAGCTACCACCGTGCGCGACATCGCGCGCGAGCTTAACATGCAGGCAGGCTCACTCTATGCCCACATCGAGTCGAAAGAGGACGTCCTGTGGGAGATAGTCAACCGAGCCGCCGAGCAATTCCTGGCAGCCGCCGAGCCTATCGCCGCCTCCGACCTCTCACCCGCCGACAAGCTGCGCGCCCTGGTGCGCGCCCACGTACGCCTGGTAGCCGACAACCTCGACGAGGCCACCATCTTCCTCAATGAGTGGAAGTTCCTGGGCGAAGCACGCCGCGCCTCAATTACCGAGCGGCGCAGGCGGTACGAGCACCTTTACAGGCAGGTAATAGAGCAAGGTATTCAGCAAGGCCAGTTTGCCCCCACTGACCCCAAAATGGCGACTCTCCTGGTCCTCTCTGCGGTCAACTGGATGCCCCAGTGGTACAATCCCTCCGGTCCCCTATCGCCGGACGAAATAGCCGACAGCTTCAGCAAACTGGTCCTATCAGGAATAGCCTGTGACGATGAAAGACGAAAGACGAAGGCAATACGCAGTACGAAGTAAGCAGTATGCAGTAGTTAAGGAGGCACAATGGACGATCCAACCCGTGTAGCAGAATTTACCGAATACGTTCAAAAAGGTGGCAAGGTCGAGGCCAACGACTGGATGCCTGAGGAATACCGCGCCCTGGTGCTCAAGTTCGTGGAGATGCACGCCAACTCCGAACTGATGGGTGTCCTTCCCGAGCGCGAGTGGATCAACAAGGCCCCCACGCTCAAGCGCAAGCTGGCCCTCACCGCCAAGATACAGGACGAGGCCGGGCACGCCCAGCTTCTCTACCGCGTCGCCGAAGACCTCGGCAAGTCACGCGACGAGATGCTTCTCGACCTGCTGGCAGGCAAGACCAAGTTTCACAACGTCTTCCACTACCCCACCTTCAACTGGGGCGACGTGGCCGTGATCGCCTGGTTGGTCGATGCCGCTGCCATCCAATCGCAGAAGGCCCTCCTCGATTGTTCGTATGCGCCCTATGCCCGCACCATGCAGAAGATCTGCTGGGAGGAAAGCTTCCATATCAAGCACGGCTACGACATGATCATAACCATGATGAACGGCTCGCAGGTGCAGAAGGATATGGTGCAAGATGCCCTCAACAGGTGGTGGTCGCCCCTGGTCATGTTCCACGGCCCACCCACCGACCCGGCCAAGGACCGCGACCTCTATTATCGCGTGAAGGCCAAGCCCAACTTCCTTCTCAGGCAGGAGTTCTTCTCCAAGTACATCCCCAAGATCCTCGAACTGGGCCTCACCATCCCCGATCCCGACCTCCACTTCGACACCGAAAAGAACGAGTGGATCTACACCCAGCCCGACTGGAACGAACTCAAGATGGTGGTCACGGGCCACGGCCCCAAGAGCCAGGACCGTCTCGACCTGCGCCGCCTGAACTACGCCGACACCCAATGGGTGCGTGACATGGTCCTCGCAGAGCAAGTAGCCGCGTAGAATGTGCCACGCCGCGAACCTCACTCCTATTACAACGGTATAGATTAACAGCACGCTGTTTCAAATCCCCCGGCGTGATTGATACAGAACGCTCGGAGGATATTTAGATGAAAATCGGATTACAGATACCCTATTACACATACCCCGGTACGTCAGAACCCCTGGCCGATGCTTTCGCGCGCATCGTGCAGACCGCCGAAGCGGCGGGCTTCGACAGCATCTGGGTTATGGACCACTACTTCCAGCTTGAAGGGCTTGGCCCAGCCGAGTTCGAGATGATAGAAGCCTACACCACCCTCAGCTACGCAGCGGCGCTCACGAAGCGCGTCATGCTTGGGCCGCTCGTGGCAGGAGTTATGTACCGGAATCCCGCTATGCTGGTCAAATCGGCCACCGCTCTCGACGTCTTGAGCAAGGGGCGCTCCTACTTCGGCGTTGGCGCGGCCTGGTTCGAACGCGAGCATAAAGGCCTCGGGGTGAACTTCCCTCCCCTCAAAGAGCGATTCGAGCGCCTTGAAGAGACCCTTCAGATCGCCCATAAGATGTGGTCGGACGAGGTAACCGAGCACCTCGGCAAGCATTACAACCTGGCCGAAACCATCAACATGCCCAACTCGGTGCAGCGTCCCCACCCACCCATAATGATCGGCGGCACAGGCGAGCGGAAGACATTCAGGCTGATCGCACAATATGCCGACGCCTGCAACGTCTTCACCTGGCGGGGCGTCGACTACGTTCGCCAGAAGTACGATGTATTGCGTGAGCGCTGCGAGGAGGCCGATCGCCCCTACAGCGATATAGAGAAGACCACTCTCAGCGAGCTAAACGTCACGCCCGACGGCAAGCCCTTAGCCAACGAATTCCTCACGCCCGACAAGCGCGAAGATATGACGGCGAGCCACGCTATCGAGCAATTCCACCAGTTAGCCGAAATAGGCACCGACCACGCCATCTTCAACAGCACGATCTCCCACATCCCAGGCGCGCTGGACATCTGGGCCGAAGAGATCTTGCCTGCGGTGCACAAGATGGTCCCAGCAGGAAGGTAAGTCAACGGCGAAAGACGAAAGACAACGAGTGACGAGTGACGAGTGACGAGTGGATACGCAATACGCACGCACCACCCGTCATTCGTCATTCGTCCAAACCAGAGGTACCACAAATGCCCGTATACGAAGTCTTCACACAGGCCCGCGAGGGCAAGCCGTTTGAGCACGGCGGCAACGTGGTCGCACCCGACCCTGAGTTGGCTATGCTCTACGCTCGCGAGTTCTACGGTCGCCGCCAGGAAAGCGCCCGCATCTGGATAGTGCCTCGCGATGCCATAGTCGAGATCAAAGACCCCGACCTCCTTCACCCGCCAGCCGTCGACCGCTCCTACCGCACTGTCGGCGGCTACTCTGTGCGCGACACCCTGAGAGCCACCAGAGGCGCAGTAGCCGGGAGCCAACAGCCCGACTAAGACGCGACGAAGGACGAAATAAGCGATACGCAGTACATATTCCCAACGTATCAAAAACAATGATAGAACAACTAACAACCAAACCCCTCCACATCCTCCTCCTCTCCATCGCCGACGACGAGTTCATACTGGGTTACCGCAACTCCGAATGGACCGGCATCGCCCCCATGCTCGAAGAAGATGTAGCCTTCTCCTCCATGTCGCAGGACGAGATCGGCCACGCCCGCCTCCTCTATGAGATGCTACAGGCCGAAACGGGCATCTCTGCCGACAAGATCGCCTATGCGCGCCAGCCAGACGAATTCCTCTGTTGCAGGCTGATGGAGCACCGCAAGCTCGATTGGGCGCACGCCATCGCCCGCCAGTTCCTCTACGATACAGCAGATCACGTCCGCCTTGAGGTTCTCTCGAACTCTACATACGAGCCTTTGAGGCAGGCCGCAGGCAAGATCATCCGAGAGGAGAAATACCACCTCCTCCACGGCGACATGTGGATGAACCGCCTCGCCACCCGTACCGATGAATCTCGCGCCCGCCTGATCGCAGCCCTCGATACCCTCTGGCCCGACGCTTTGAGCATCTTCGAGCCGCTAATGGGCGAAGACGAGTTGATCAGCAATGGGGTCTTGCCCGCCACCATGGGCGAAATGCAGGCCGAATGGCTCGCTCAAATAGCTCCCTACTTCAAAAACCTGGACCTCCCCTTCCCCGCCGAGGAAGATGCCCAGGGCCTCTACACCACCATCAAGCCCAACTACGGCGGCAGAAACGGCGAGCACGGCCCCGAGTTCACCGAGCTATGGGAAGAAATGACCTCCGTGTACAGATTGGACCCGGAGGCGGTTTGGTAGGAAATACACTATGAAGACAACACAACAGATAACAGAACAACAGGTGCGCGACGCCCTCATGGACGTAATGGACCCGGAGATCCCACACCTCTCCATAGTAGACCTCGGCATAGTCCATAAAGTGGAAACAGGAGACACAGGGATTGCGGTAGATATCATGCCAACCTTCGTAGGCTGCCCCGCCCTTGAGATCATAAAAGACAGCGTGCGAGAGCGCCTGGAAACCCTCGCCCCCGACCACGACATTACCGTCAACGTCACAATGGAAGTGCCGTGGACCAGCGACCGCATCTCTGAGCGTGGGCGCGAAATCCTGAAAAGCTCAGGCTTCGCCCCGCCCCTCGCCCGCAAGCTGATGCCAGCCCGTGCCAACCTGATCCAGCTACTTCCCGTAGTCGAGTGCCCCTACTGCAACTCGCGCAACACAGTAATGGAAAACGCCTTCGGCCCCACCCTCTGCCGCGCCATCTACTACTGCCACAACTGCCGCCAGCCGTTCGAGCAATTCAAACAGGTCTGAAACCGACAAAGGACGAAGGATGGTGGTGCGTGCGTATTGCGTATTCACTCGTCACTCGTCACTCGTCACTCGTCCTACTGTGGCTGAATAATCAGCGTCATACCATCAAAGTAGTTCCAGCGGAAGATGAATGAGTTCCACTCGGTATGGTAGAAGCCGCCATCGCCGACATCCATCAAATAAACGCCATCGCTGTCGTACCCGTACAGCACAAGAGCATGCTCGTAGGGCACAAGCTTGAACGTCTGCCCATCGTACTCTTCCCAGTACTCCGGACGCTCTTCATACTTGCCTGCGGTCAACCACACCACCGCCGGGTATCCCGCCCTGATATTCGCCTTGAGCCTCTCCACGTCCGTCCCGTAGAACACCGTCGCCTTATATCCACGCTCCTCAAGCACAGACGCAAGTGGCTCGGCGTAGATGCCATAATCATCGATCCAACCGAACCCACCGTTGATATCACCTCTGAATCCGACGTGCGGGTTGGGGTTCTCGGGTATCTCCGCAATGAAATCTTTCTGCGAAACTAAATTGCCCCAGTAAAGTGTGACCGTAGCTGCGGCAGCATACTCGCAACTGAGGTTGTACCACTGAGTAACTGAAGGGATCCCGTCTATAACATATGCACCTTTTTGGGCCTCGGCTGTGGGTAACATCGCGAAGGCCGGCACTATAACGGATAGGAGGACTGAGCACGTTAAAAGAATACGCTTGCGGATTGATTTAGTATACATTTCGTCTGCCCTCAACATAATATTGTGTGCTTACTGTCCTTTCTGCTTGGTGATCTTCTTCGCCCTTCTTAACATAATGCAAACAACATGCCAATAGAAGTACCGAAAAGTTAAGATTTGATGAGATTCATCGCGGCTTGACGCACCTTTGCGCGGGTCCTTATAATAAGTTGGCGGAGCGTGACCCCTCTGCCCAGGCAAGCCATAATATGATCGATTTCTTTACATCCCCCCTCTTTCTGCTGTTTGCCCGCCTCTGTGTAGGCGGGGTATTCATTGTGTCCGGCGTTGGCAAGTGGCTCGATAAGCCTGGCACCGAGGCCAGCATGTCCCGCTACCTCTTCCTGCCCGGGGGTTCGGGCAAGTTCATCGCCACCGTCTTCCCCCCTCTTGAGATGGCAATCGGCCTGGCCCTCATCTTCGGCCTCCTCACCCGCCTGGCCGCCCTCGGCGCTTGCCTCCTCCTCATTCTCTTCACCGGCCTCATAATCTACGACCTCTCGCGTGGCAAGACCCAATCATGCCACTGCTTCGGCAAGCTCTCCGACGACAAACTGACCCCGATGGCTGTGGTGCGCAATGTGGCGCTGATGCTCTTGTCCCTACTGGTGCTCTTCGCCTTTGACGGTTTCGCCTCGCTCGACCGCCTCATCGCGGGCAACACAAGCGGCCTCCTACTGGCAAACCTCCCGCCCACAGGCGACCCTGGTGCAAGCAATACAGTGCCGGTAGTAATCCTCTCCCTGGTGACCGTAATAGTGGTGGTATTCGGTGGCAAAGCGGTGTCAATGGTACGCAATACCCTGCGCGGTCTGGGCTTCCGCTAATGAAGAAAGACGCAAGACGAACGACGTTGGCAATGCCAAGTTCCACACTCGCCGCTCGTCACTCGCCAATAATCTTTCGTCCACAAATACCAGAAAGGAGGTGGTGTAGAGGTGGCAAATACTATAACTGAGCCTGCTCAGGACGCTAATGCAGCCCGCATGCGCGCATGGGTGCTCGGGCTGGTGCTATCCGCTTTTCTCATGCTTATATGCGGCTTCGTCCTTGCGGCCTTCATCGACGGCCCGGCTCGGCTCTGGACCGGCCTGACCTACGTGGTCGCTATGGGCCTCGCCCTGGTGGTCGGCCTATCGAAGACCTCTTCTGCCTGAGGGCTAAACATGATCTTCGTGATCGTGCCCCTCGGGAAGGGGACCAGAGAAACTGTAAACTGGGTAATAAGGGTTATCTTCTACACCATCGGCTCGACCTTTGGTGCGGCGGCGCTCGCGCTTCTGCTCGGCCTGGTTGGTATGGGCCTAGGCGCGATCCTGCCCGACATCGGTTATGGCTGGGTAACTGCCCTCTTCGGTGGGCTGGCGCTAATCTGCGCCCTCAAAGAGCTAAACATCCTGCATCTGCCAACCCTCCAAATAGGCTGGCAGGTCCCTCAAAGCTGGATGCGTCCAAGTCGCACGCTGGGCAACACCCTCTACGGCATAGTGCTCGGCGCGGGCATCTTCACCTTCATCCCGTTCGCCAGCTTCTATCTCCTCCTCATGTGGGAGGTGGCGATGGGCGGTGCATCCCTGCAAGCTGCCGTCACGCTGGGCATCATCTACGGCTTCTTCAGGGGTCTGCCCGCCATCGTTGGTGGCATCTCCGTCCTGCGGGGTCAGTACCCCCTACCCATCAGCGACTGGCTGATAGCTCACCTGGGCCTATGGCACGCCATCAACGGCTTAGTGCTCCTCTTCGTAAGCGGCCTCCTGCTGGGCTCCTTCGTCCTGTAGATGAGGGGTTATTATGGCCAATAACACAAACTGAATAAACAAGAATGGCGGCACAGCCGCCATTCTTGTTTATTCCATACCCTCTATTGAGGGGCCTGAAGCGCCGCCGTGCTGAACAGCACATCAAACGTCTTGCAATAAATCACCACCGACCTTATACGCGTGGCGTCAATTTCCGGGTCTATAGTGTAACTGAATGAGCCGTTGGTAGCCTTTAGAGTGCCCAGGTTGTGCTCCCCCGTGTGCAACTCGCCGCTCGTTTGCGGGTTGGGGTGCTCGCTCACATACACATAAAGATCAGGCCCATTGGCGGCATCCAGGTCTTGCAGCCGCAGAATATAGCTCCCGTCGACATCCCGCGCAAGCACGGCCTGCCCGTTGGCATAGTGCACACTATCCTTCCGGTCGAAATTGCCCGCTGCTAGCACAACCGGGCCTGAAGGCTCCATACTCTCGTCAGACGGCTTGTCCATCGCCATCTCGCCTTCCATATCACTATCACCCGCATTGCCCGCGTCGTCCATCACCGGGGTAGCATCACTCATACTGTCACTGTTCGCTGCGCTGTCGTCCATGCTGTCGTCACTCGTAGCGGCGATTGTAGTTGCCGTAGGAATTGCCGTGGCTGTTGCTGGCACTGCCGTGCTGTTGTCAGCTACCACCGCAGGCACATTGATATTGTCGCCTTCCACAAGCGTGGTCCGAACAAACAAAGGGGATATAGTCCACCAGGCGAAGGCCACGGCGGCAACGAGAATCACCCCCGCTACAATGAGAAATAAGGGGTTCCGTCGTGCTTTCTGCAAAAACATGTGAGGCTCCTGTCTGTCGTGATCGTGTGGTGGCTCAACAAGTTCCGCGTGTATGCCTCCACTACTAAATGTTCACGACCAGTATGCCTGCCTGATCTTACAGCTTTATTACGAGGGCTGCGTTACCCTTAAACCCGCCCAAAACCCACCAACAAAGCCCTGTAGGGCCACCCCTCGTGGGTGCCCTGTTTGCTACTCGATGCCAGTGTGCTTTCGAAACCTCTACCCTTGAGCTTGAGCCTGTGATTCGCGCATGAACCGCTGAGACTCCTCAACCTGCCTGGCGGTTATCAGGCCCTCGCTGTGCAAGACTCGCAATACGTCGTCCATAGTAACAGCCGCGTGGCAGGTCAACCCATGCCGCGCCATCGCCTGCGGCCCTCCCTGCCCCCTATCTACAAGCACCACGATATCGCTAACCTTCAACCCTGCATCGTGCAAGTGCCCCACCACTTCCAGCTTGCTGGCCCCATCCGATACCACATCGTCCACCAGCACAGCCGTGCCCCCCTCGGGCCACACACCCTCCACCATCCGCTTGGTGCCGTGGGCCTTCGGTGCGCTACGCACGTACCCTCCCGGTATTCCCGTATACTGCGAAAGCGCCACCCCCAGCGGTATCCCTGCCTCCGCGATCCCCACCACAATATCCGGCTTCAGCCCGGCACTTTCCATTGTATCGGCCATAACCCCCGCCACCGCCCTCAGCAAGCGCGGATACGACGACAGGATGCGTAGATTGTTGTAATAAGGCGAGATCAACCCCGACTTCAACTGCACAGGCTCAAACCTGATAGCCCCGATTTTGAACATCTCCAGGATCACATCCCGCAGCCCCGCACTCTCCGCACTCCCAACTCCAATCTTCGTACTCCGCACTCCCAACTCCGCACTCCGCACTTCCTCAAGCCTATCACGCCACTCACGCGCAGCCGCGCCTGGGTCGTCCGCCTCGGTGACCCCTCGCGACACATTGATCACAAGCCCCACACCCTCGGCATCCAACCCAGCAGCCACCGCTGCCTGCAAATCGCCCCCTTGCGCGCCCACCCCTGGGCACAAGATAGGCAGATTGGGAGCCGTTCGCCGCACCATTGCCAGCATGCGCGGCTCGGTGGCGGGCGCGACCACCCCCACGCCTCCGCTCTCGTTCCAGGACGCCACGATCTTGCGGGTGATCGCCACATAGAGCGGCTCACCCGAAGCAGTTTCGATATCCTGCATCTCCTCGGCACCAGGATTCGACGTTCGTACCACCAGGAAGCACCCTCTGCCCGGCCTCGAAATCAACGGCATCAACGCCTCCCTGCCCGGCGCTGGCATCGCTGTCACAGCGTCCACGTCGAAAAGCTCGAACGCCTCATGCGCGCATCGCTCCAGCGTGTGCCCGATATCCGCGTACTTCGCGTCAAGGATGATCGGGATGTGGGGATAATGCCCCCTGATATACTCGCACGTCAACCTCAAAGCCCTTATGCCCGCCTCGCCTTCGGCTGAATAGAACTTGTATTGCGGCTTGAACGCGGCGGCGTAGGGCGCGGCCCCATCGATCACCCACTTGTTGAACGCGAATATATCCTCCGCTACGTCGCCTGTCCGGAACCGCTCCGGAAGCTTGCTGTGCAGCGGGTCAAGGCCAACGCACAGGATCGACTTCTGGGCGCGGATAGCATCGTTCAATCGCTCGGCCCATGTGGATGTCTTGATCATATTCTCCTCTAAACGGGTGGTGGAGTGGCTTGGTTATCTATCCAGCGTCGCATAGCTGCCAATCGTTGCGCCGCCAGGCTCTTCATTTTATCGCATCTCTTCTGTATGGATGCAACGGTGGTGCGTGGCGAGAACACCAGGTACCATATGCCCATCCTGAGCGACCTCACGTACTCGCCCAACTCGGCCAGCGGTATGATCTCGGCGCTCCCGAAAGCCAACTCAGGCGTGACCACCGCCAGCACAACCTGATCCGCTTGTGCATACTCGCACTGTATTGCGATCACGTTGGCGTTCTCGCGCAAAACACTCGCCGCTTGCATAGTGCGTTCGGCCCTATCTATCGCTTCTGGCGTGATCCTCGGTGCCATGCGCTCCATCAATCCCGTTTGCTAGCCTCGGCAACCCGCACAGCCAGCAGGTGGTCCCACATCGGCCCGGTGGCTCCCTGCACCGCATCAGCCCCAGCCTCTCGGTAAGAGAAGTAATCGTCAGGCGTCAGGAAACCCCCAACCCCGATAATCGCGTAATCATACCCATATTCGGCGCGTATTAGGGCCAGTCGCCCCACAATATCCAATCCTACCCCTCGAAGCGCCGCTCCGCACACGCCCGCCACCTGCCGCCCCGCGCCCGGCAGGGCCTGCCCGCCCTCCCCGGTCGTCACGGGCACAGGAACCGCGTTCACCGCCCCGTGCCCTTGCACATACGGCGCGGTCGCCGCCACGACAGCGCGCAACGTGGCCTCCCCCGCTTCGTCTACCCCGTAGCTCCCGATCTTGGCGAACAAAGGCCTGCTCCCTATCGCATCGCGCACGGCCCGGCACACCTCGCCCGCGGCCTCAGGGTCGTGGCATAGCAGACCATGCCCGCCCAGGTTGGGGCACGACAGATTCACCTCGATGGCGTGTGCCCCCGTTTCGGCGCACATCGCCGCCGCCCGTGCGTGGTCAGCCACGAAATCGGCCCGGCTGCCCCCCGCCCTCGCCGTACCCGTCACGCTCGCCACCAGCGCCTGCCCGCGCCGGGCGTTACGTGCCGCCCGCTCCATATCGGCCTGCCATACTTCCGGGGCCTGCGCCGGCATCCCGAACGAATTAGTGATACTAAGCCTGTGAATATTCACCCGCTCATCGGGCCGGAACGCCCGCGCCACAAGCGGCGACCGCCCCATCTCAGTGGGCGCGATAGGCTCCTGGGCATCAACATACAGCACATTCGGCACAGGGTGCGAAGGCCATTCCCTGCTGCGCACCGTCTTGTAGTGGCACAGGTCAAATCCCCAACTGAAAGCAGCATCAGTGAACTTCGAATTGAGTAGCGGTCCTGACGGAATACCAACCGGCCTGCGCAGCCGCAACCCCACCACCGTCACCCACTCCGATTCGGGCAAATCCAGCGCCGCCTCTATCTCGGGCGAAGGTTCCTCGGCGAATGGCCCGAACGGCCCCAGGTCGTAATTCTCCTGGTAGGTGAGCAAAGGATCGTAGAATGGATTTTGGACTTTGGACTTTGGATTTCGGATTGTTTTCTCTTGTTCCCCTGCTATCCTCAACTCCAACCTCCACTTCCCTGCAAATAAATCCGCAATCTAAAATCTAAAATCCGCAATCGTTACACCGTGTGTGCTATCGATTCTAATCCGCACACGTAGCGTACCATCCGCTCGAAGCCCATCCCGAAGCCCGCTTGTTGTGTGGCCCTCTCACGCCGCATCTCCACGTACCACTCGTAATCGGTCATCACCCCGCCCAGGTCCATTATCTGCCGGACGCTCTTCGATTGCAACATCCGCGTTTCCAGCAGGTAGGCATCAGGTTCCGTTTCCGACGCCCCCATCACCTCGCCCACGCCAGGCATAAGCAGATCGCAGCACTCCACCACGCGCGGGTCGTGCCTGCAAATCTTCATTGTGAAGAACCGCGTCTCCACCGGATAATGCGTGACGAACAGCGGCCCGCCCGCCACATCGGCCAGCGCGATTTCGTGCTCGTTCGACAGGTCCTCGCCCCACTCGATAAAATAACCCGCTCCCTGCAAGGCGATGATCGCCTCGTCGTAAGTCATCCGCTTGAACGGTGCCGCCACGCGCTCCAACATTCGAGACCCTACCCCGAGCGTGCCCAGCGAGCCTGCCGCAGTGGTGGCCGCGCGCCGCGCCATCTCCACCACCATTCGCTCCATGAGCCCCATCAGCTGTTCCAGGCTCCAACCGGCTGCCTCGGCCTCCACCAGCGTGAACTCGGTCAGGTGCCGGTTGTCGCTTCTCCGCTCCGCCCTGAACGATCTCCCAATCGAGTAGACGGCCCCTAACTCTTGCATCAGCGGTTCGAGGTGCAACTGCGCCGTCTGCCGCAGAAACGCCTTCCCTCCACCTACTTCCACTGCGATCAATGTCCCCGGCTCGCCGCAAGCCCCCAACTGGTGGGTCAGCGTAGGCGCGACTACCTGTGTGAACCCCTCCCCATCCAGCGTATCCTGCGCTGCCTGCAAGAGGGCCGCCTTCACCCGCGCAATATGGGCGGCTTGCATAGCATTTGCCGCTCCCGCACCCGTTCTACCGGGGATGCCTATGGGAGTCTGCGGGCCGATCCACCCACTAGCTACCGTTTGCATTTTCCCCTCCGGCGCTGGTGTAAAGCCCCTTGCTACAAAAATACCTTGCCCATCGGCAAGGTTGGCAGCTACATGCTTTACACCAACCTTTTCGACCTCACAGGGCCGATAATTAAAGGTCGTTCCGGGCTGGCCTACGCCTGGCACCCCAGGTTTCCAGCTACCCAAGTATAAGCGCTCATCCCCCAACCTGTCAATACACTTGTCCACCGATAGCAGGGCGGATGCAAAGAGTTGTAGGGGCGAGGCATGCCACAATGGTGCCGCATAAAAGTTGGGCTCTTAGTCTGGTAGACTTGAGGTTGCAAAACAAACAAGTTGAACCAGAGGAGCCCAACTACATGATACCAGATTGGATAGGGTGTGGCCGTCGGCAATACCGCATGGTGCAACCACTGATTGAACAGTCTACCCACAAAGGAGAAGGAGGAGCAGACCGATATCGCAAGCATTTCATGGCTCGCCCTCACATATGGTTGTTGATCCTGCATCTGGCTCATGGAGGAGCTAGTCTGCGCCAAAGCCATGCTCAATTAGGAGCTAATCTTCCCTTACGCCAGCGGTTGGGTATGCCTGATTGGGTCAGCCTGAGCCAATTGGCACGCCCCTCCACAAGCAGACAACCTGATTGCTTCGAGTGGTTGCTTGGGGCACTTACCAGCTTGGTCAAGCGAACACCACTCTTGCGCAGGGACAGGGATAAGGACCACGATTGGCTTGCGCTGAACCGCACCATCCCCATTGACTCCACCTTCCTACGCCTGTCGGCCAAGCTAAGCCCGTGGAGCAAACAGGGTGGATACGAAGCAGGGGTACGAGTACAATACAGTTTGGAGCTAGCCACGCACATACCACAGTTACTATGCATACACGGGGTAGCCAAGAATGACCACGTTGCGCTACACGAGCAAGACCTCGCCTCTCTTGCCGGGTGGACCATAGACCATATTGGTAGACCTGGGCTACTACGGGCATCGTCAGTTCAAGAGGTTGCCAGATAACAGTGTGCATTTTGTGACCAAACTCAACGCACAAGCTTCCTATCTGGTAACCAGTTCTGGTAACCGGTCAAAGAGCGATCAATCAGAAACAGGGTTGGACAAAGGCCGATGATGTGGTTGTATCCGACCACACAATCACTTTAGGCAGTGCCAATAACAGACGAGGAGCAGTGCTACCTAACATACGGTTGGTAACAAGCCGCAATCCTGAGGGTAAGCAATGTCATTTGATTACCGACCGGCACGATTTGGAGGCATGGGAGGTGGTGGAATTGTACCGTAGGAGGTGGCAGATAGAACTGTTCTTTCGTTGGCTCAAGCGTCAACTAGGGGCTGTGCGTCCTTTCGGGCAGAGCAAGGAAGCTGTATGGCTGACGATAATGACGGCTGGCATTGTGGCGTTGATGTGGCTGTTGTTGGACCAGATGAACGCTCGACCTCCAGCTATGTCGCGCATATCATGGCTGCGGGCTGTCGTGGTCGCTCTGCACCCTGCTCTTAACCTCTCCGGTTGATTTTTATGCGGCCCATTGAGGCATGCCTCGCCCCTACAACGAATTTATCCTCCCAACTATATACCGACTTTCCACAAACTGACTGTGCATCCGCCCCGTCCACCGGTAGCAGTGCAGTTCAGGATAAAAGTAGAGGTAGATTGTTTAGAGGATATCCCTTGTTAGCAATGCTATCGCATAAGAATCCCGGAAATGGTCCAAGTACGAGCTCTCCCAATGGGTGCCCTGCCCCATTTCCACCCAGGCCAAGTCCCTTCGGGACTATCGGGACTATATGGAGGTAGCGCACCATGGAGGTGGCGCACCGCCTTCTACTTCCTCTACTACCGTCTCTATGGTACTTGGCTTGGGTGGCAATCTATTGGGCACCTATGAGGGGTTCCCTACATGTCTACGCCCCTTACGTTTTTGTGCGACAGCATGCCCACCAGGGATGCCCTATACTCCAATAAGGATCCTCCCCCACCAGGGCATCACAAGAAGTACCTCTGCATCACATCCACAAAACCACCCGAAAGTACACCCCAAAACCTGTCCAGTTTTGCCCCACAAATGCCATTTAGTATGTGAGGGCTGATCTAACCACAAAATCCCAAAACAACTACAAAACCTCCAAAAACCGCATGACATATACCAAAGTCCACATCCATACACCAAGAAGCACCAACCAACAACCAACAACTCCGACACTCGTCACTCGTCCAAATATGCTATAATAATCAGTTGAACGCCGCTTTTGCGGCCTATTTGATGGCACGCACCCACACCACAGGAGCCTCAAATGTTACAGACCGAACCCAACCCGGCGGAAGTAGAGAGCGCCGCTCCCGAACGCCTCTATTCCTTTAACGCGCTGGCCCGCAGGATCGAGCGCGTGCGAGCCGCCATGAGCGACAAAGGCATCGACAGCATGCTTGTCTCTCACCCCTATAACCGCAACTACCTGATCGGCTTCAGCGGCGAAGACCAGCCCCCGCTCGACACAGCGGGCATGCTGATCATCGGCCCCGAAGACCTCTGCCTCGTCACCGATGGCCGCTACACCATCCAGACCGCCGAAGAGCTTTACCCTGAGCTTGGCATCGAGGTCGTAGCCCGCCAGGGCAGGGTCGCCCCCGCCCTCGCCGAGCAGATCATCAAGCGCAACTGCCGTCGCCTCGGCTTCGAGACCGCCCACCTGCTCCATCTCCTCTGGCGCTCCCTCGACAAGTCTCTCCCCGATACCGACTTGATCCCAGTAACAAGGCTGGTCGAACCTCTCAGGATGGTCAAGGACGACGACGAAATGGCGATCATGCGCGAAGCCAGCCGCCTTTCCGACCAGGCCTTCAACATAGTCAGCAGTCGGATCGAGCCGGGCATGACCGAGAAACAGGTCGCCTGGGACATGGAGCGCACAATGCGCGAGCTAGGTGCAGATGAGCGTGCATTCGGCACGATAGTGGGCTCAGGCCCCAACGGCGCGATGGCCCACGCCATCCCCGGCAACCGCCAGATCCAGGCGGGTGAGCCTATCGTCATAGATATGGGCGCTCACCTCAACGGCTACAACTCCGATATGACCCGCACGATCATGCTCGGAGAGCCTACCGACAAGTTCCGCGAGATCTACAACATCGTGCTCAAAGCCCAACTGGATGCCGAGCACGCCATCAAAGCAGGCATGACGGGCGTGGAAGTCGACAAAATTGCCCGCGACGTTATCGAAGCCGCAGGCTATGGCGACCAATTCAACCACAGCCTCGGCCACGGCGTCGGCCTCGAAGTGCACGAAGCCCCCAGCTTCAGCAAATTCTCAGAAGACACCATGGAAGAAGGCAACGTCATGAGCGTTGAGCCGGGCATCTACATAGAGGGCTGGGGCGGCGTCCGCATAGAAGACCTGGTCATGATCCGCCGCGACGATGCCGAAGTGCTAACCCTGGCCGACAAACATCTAGAATACTAAAGTTGCTAGCGCCAGTTGCTAGCGCCGGTTCCAAGTTCCAAGTTGCTGCTTCCGACTACCGACTGGCGCTAGCAACTAAACACCCCAAACAGGAGAACAAAGAATGACAGTAACCACAAGTGAGTTGAGGAAGGGATTAACAATCCAGATGGACGGTGACCTGTACAAAATCACCGACTGGCAGCACAACAAACAGGGTCGTGGCAGCGCCCAGGTGCGCCTCCAGTTGAAGAATCTCCGCACCGGAACCAACACAGAGCGAACATTCCAGGCAGGGGCCAAGTTCGATGATGTGCGCCTTGAGCGCCGCGAACTACAATTCTTGTACGCCGATGGCGATGTATTCAACTTCATGGACCCGGAAACCTACGAGCAGTTAAGCCTCAGCGCCGACCTGTTGGGTGATGCTGTGAATTACATGCGCGAGAACGAGAATATTGACGTTCTTATGCACGACGATGCGTTTGTCGATATTGACCTTCCCGCCGCCGTAGTTCTCACAGTGACCGAAAGCGAGCCAGGCGTGAAGGGCGACACAGCCACAGGTGCAACCAAACCCGCTAAGCTGGAGACAGGGCTTGTGGTCAATGTACCTCTATTCATCAACGAAGGCGACCGGGTAAAGGTAGATACCCGCTCAAGCAAGTATCTGGAACGAGCATAAAACCTGACGAGTGAATGACATATTGTGTACTTCGTACTGCGTATTCACTCGTCACTCGTCACTCGTTACTCGTAATCTTCATTCTTCGTCCTCACGTATCACTCCCAAGGGGGCACCCATGGTAAGACTCCCCGAGAAAGGCCCAGGCGACCGCTCTCAAGCTGATGCTTATGGCGACAGTTTTGTTCTCCCGACCCTGGCCGAGCTGAGCCAGGAAGTCAAGGAGCTTGTACGCCATATCTCTACAACCGATGTCAGCGAGCTACATCTTGAGAGTGGGCCTATTCGCATAATCATAAAGCGCGGCATCGCCAATGGCGCGCAGGCGGTTGCCCTGCCCCCTGTTGCCTATCCCCCAGCTGGTGCGGTCTTTACCCCTCCGCCCGTACTCCCGATCTCCGATACGTCCAGCATGGTGAGCATGATAGGCCAAAGCCCCTCGCACGGCGAAGGCGTAATGCTGGCCGAGGGCGAGCAATTGATCGTAGCACCTATGGTCGGTACCTTCTATGTCGCGCCCTCTCCAGGAGCCGATCCCTACGTAACCGAAGGCGACCTCGTCGAACCGGGCCAGGTGGTGGGCATCATCGAAGCCATGAAGATGATGAACCCCATCGAGTCAGAAGTTACAGGCATCGTAGTCCGCATGCTGGTCCAGAATGCCCAGCCGGTCGAGTACAACCAGCCTTTGATGGTGGTATCTGCCGGAACGTGATACGTGACACGTGATACGTGACTACTGTGCACTGCGTATTCATTTGTCACTCGTCACCCATCGTCCTTACATAGGACGTATCACACGTCACGTATCAAATCCATGAACCTCCGCCGCATTGCCTTCGGTCTCCGACGCATCGCCATCGGCCTCGTTGTGAGCTTTGTTTGCCTCTATTTTGTCATCCGAGACGTGGACTGGGGCGAAATCCTTAGACACCTGAGTGAAGTGAACATCTTGCTGTTTCTCCTTTCGATGGTGCTCATGCTGGCCGCCTACTTCCTCATGACCTGGCGCTGGCAATTTCTCCTGGACCCCCTTGAGTTACCGGCATCGCCCTCCTCAGACCCTGAAGCTAGTGGTGCGCAGTTGGGAATCCGTGGTCGGGTGGGCTTGCTCCCACTCTATGCCAAGATGCTCACGGGCTATTTCTTCAATGCCTTCTTTCCCGCCCGCGCCGGTGATCTGGTGCGGGCTTATTTACTGGGGCGCGTCACTGGCCTTCGCAAGACCACCATCCTGGCAACGATCGTCATCGAAAAAGCCTTCGACGGCATAGCCCTCCTCCTCCTTTTCCTCCTCAGCCTGGTGCTTCTCCCTGCGGCCACCTCACGCGCCTCCGGCCTCTCGCCAGAGCTTTTGGCCTGGCTGGCAGCCATCGCCCTGGTGGCAGCGGTGGCGGGCCTCCTCCTATTCTATCGCTTCAGCGACCGCATAGGCCGGTTGGTAGAGAGGATCTTCGATTTCCTCCCCCTCCCCTGCAGGTTTGAGAAGTTGCTGGTACGCCTCATCGACACGTTCGCAGGGGGCATGCATATCTTCAAGACCCCTCGCCCCCTCATTATGGCCGGGCTTATCTCGGTGGTCGTGTGGCTGGTAGTAACGCTGATGTTCCTCGCGGCCCTTCTCTCCTTCAAAGCATCCTTCCCGTCCGACCTGATAAGCTTGCCCGGCCTTCTCTTTATGACCGGGCTGGTCAACCTGGGCCTGCTAATCCCTGCCCTACCTGGAAACGTGGGTACTTATGAAGCCTTGTGCATCGCCGCCATGGCTGTTTTTGCGGTGAACAAAGAGCTGGCGGTCGCCTTCGCCCTCATTTTCCACGTCGGCCAACTGCTAACTACGCTCGCGGTGGGCGTGATCGCCTTCTGGACGCAAAACCTCACCTTTGCCGAGATCGGCCCTGTAGAGCAGAAGGCCGAGCAAGAAGCCGAAGAGTCCCTGGCTCAAATAGAAGAACCCGAAGCTCTTCCCATCATCAGGCAGTAAGCATACCAACCAACTCTTCACATATCACGTATCATAAATAGATCACGCAACAGATAAGAGCTAGACTGTGAATATACTCGTTCTCGCGCCACAATGGCCCGACCCTCCGATGCAGGGAGCCGCCATACGCAATCTGCAAATCGTGCGCTACCTGGCGCGCAACCATACTGTAAGCCTGCTTACCTTCGAGGGTCCAAAGGGGCACGATACCCCACCGCGCTACGATCTACACGCGATCTGTCGCCACGCCGAAGTCCTACCCCCTCCTTCGCGCACGCGCAGGCAGCGTCTTCTCAGGCTTCTAACCTCTTCTTTGCCAGATATGGCGTGGCGGCTCTATTCGGACCCCATGTGGCGGCGGGTAGCCGAGTTATGCCAGGAGGAACAGTTCGACGCCATTCATGTAGAAGGTATAGAGATGGCTCCCTACGCCCTCCTTGCCATGCGCCTCCTGCCGAATGCCCAGATGGTTTACGATGCCCACAACGCCGAGTATCTGTTGCAGCGTGGAGCCTTTACCACTGACTTCCGGCACATTCGACGTCTGCCCGCCGCGATCTATTCGCTGGTGCAGTGGTACCGCCTGCGCCGGTTCGAGCGCCATGTACTTCTGATGAGCAAGCGCGCGCTTGCCGTCTCTCCAGCCGATGTGGCCGCCCTCTCTCGCCTATCTGTCTCGGCAAAAGACCATGTGACTCTTCTTCCAAACGGTGTAGACCTCGACTACTGGTCTCGCCAGGCTATTCGCCCTGAGGATTTCGAGGTGGGCCGTGAGGCCCTCGTCTTCGACGGCACGATGGATTTTCGCCCTAATGTAGACGCCGTACTCTGGTTCGCCCAGGAAGTGTGGCCCCTGATTCGCGCCGAACGCCCGCACACCCATTTTTACATTGTGGGACGCAACCCTGCCCCCGAAGTGCTGGCCCTCAGCGAAAATCCCGGTATCATCGTTACCGGCATGGTAGACGATACCCGTCCCTGGGTCGCGGGTTGCGAGGTCTATGTGGTCCCGATGAGAATGGGGGGTGGGGTGCGCCTGAAAGTGTTGCAGGCGATGTCGATGGAATGCGCTATCGTATCCACCCCGATGGGAGCGGAGGGCATCGCCGTACGCCCTGGCAAGGACATGCTCCTCACCTTCTCGCCTCGTGGTTTCGCCAACGCGGTGCTCCTGCTACTGTCGGCCCGCCATCGCAGGCGTGCGCTCGGCACATCAGCCCGCGAGCTTGTCACCACCCTCTATTCGTGGGATAGCCTTCTCCCCGTGCTTGATGAGCTCTACCCTCAACCGTCACCTAAGACGGATGGCCCCATCTTGGAACAGGAAAACGAGGAACCAGCATCTTCCTAGAACAGCTTGATCCACTTCAACGAGAGCGACAAGCTGAACAGCAGTGTTGCCCCGATCAAGGTCGCGAC
The DNA here is from genome assembly GCA_963797095.1 of uncultured Chloroflexia bacterium. Classification (GTDB taxonomy): domain Bacteria; phylum Chloroflexota; class Chloroflexia; order QHBQ01; family JADMIH01; genus JADMIH01. The sequence continues at coordinate 333,117 of CAWCNY010000006.1, forward strand.
CCCTGCGAAGCGCCAGTTGCGGGCCAGCACAAATGTAACAATCGTGGATAGCAGAGTAATGCCCGGCGTAAAAAGGAGCAATACCACCCCCAGGCTCACAATCGCCAACGGATTGCCTGCCGTAAGCTCCGGCCCTAACCTATCAAGGGCTATCGAGTGATGCTCTGCATCAGCCGGTATGCTGGCACCCGCGATCAGCACCCAGCCCAGACCCACCAGCATGACGCCAAAGCTCAGGTACATCCCTGTCCTGAGTATCAACCCTGCCACCCGGTATGTCATGTTATCCCGGCTCATGCTTCTACCCTATGATCAGTCTGACCCCGACCAGCGCCAGCGCCAGCGCCAGCCCACGCACGATCCACCTGCCCTTGATCCTGCTTGAAAGTGCTCCCCCGATCTGAGCGCCACCTATGGCCCCGACTGCCATCGAAATGGCAGGTATCAGCCGCACATGCCCAAGCGTAAGCTGAGTGATCGACCCCGTCGCCGCCGATATCGCCAGGATAAAGTGCGATGTGGCGGTGGCGATATGCGCCGGGAAATCGAACAGCGTGATCAGGGCGGGCACGTGAATGATCCCGCCCCCGATCCCCAATATGCTCGACATGAACCCCACCCCAAAGCTGAGCACAACCCCCCACACAAGCGAGAAGCCGTATGTGTACTCCTCACCTTTGGAGTCCACCTTCGTGCGCACCGTCCATCCCCAACCTGCCGGGCCTTTCGGGCGTTCGAGGCGCACCTGGCTGGTTGCTCGTTTCTCCGGCCTCACCATCAGATAGAGCGAGATAATCACCAGCAGGCTACCGAAGATGATGTTGAATACCCTCCCGCTCAGCAACTCCACTATCAAAGACCCCAGCACCGCCCCCGGCAACGTAGCCACGGCGAATCGGATCCCTGTCTTGAAATCAACTCTTCCCTGCCGCCAGTACGAGATCGTACCGCTGGCGGCGTTGGCCGTCACTACAAAGAGCGATGTCCCAACCGCCTGCTCGTGCGGCCACTGAAGCACCAGCAGCAACACGGGCACGATTATGAACCCGCCACCGGCTCCTATAAGCGTTCCGTATGCTCCCACTGCCAGCCCGAAGGTGATGAACGCAGGTATTGCAATCCATAAGTCTATATCCATGCTAAATACTCAATCCTTTTGACTATTTATTTGTTGCGCTGTACAGGCCCAGCGTCTGAAGTACCATAAGTATTGCTATCACTACTGCGACCCACGCGAATATTCGCCTCAAGCGCGCGTTGGGTGTCCGCGGCACCAGCCACGCCCCTACCCTCGCACCCAGGAAAACAAACAGTGTAACAGGCACGGCCACCAGAGGGTCGATATCACCATGCGCATAGCGCACGAAGGCGGCGCTCGTGGAGGTTATACCTATCATCAGGTTGCTTGTGCCGGTCGCGACCTTCAAAGGCACGCCCATCAGCAGGTTCATCACCGGCATCTGCACGACGCCGCCGCCCACACCGAGCAGCCCTGCTACCACCCCGGCCAGCGCATTGGTGGCTATCCCAGCGCCAACTCTCCTGGGGGTGTAGCTTTCGCTCTTGCCTGCGGCAGGGTCGTAGTATTCGCCTGACAGGTCTAGTGCACCATCTTCCTTCGTATGTGCCTCCGCCTCATTTGCCGTTTTTACTACAGGTGCTGCGTCCGCGCGTCTTGCACCCCGCTGCATGGAGACGGCTGTATAAATGAGCATGACCGCGAACAGGCCGCTCAATATCTGTACAGGCAAGATCGCCGCCACCAGCGAACTAAGAAGCGCAGCAGCCGTCGTTGACATCAGAAGCACAAGCGCGATCCTGACGTTAGCCAGGCGATTGCGCACGTAAGTAGAGGCGCCCGCCGTGGACGTCGCAATTACCGCCACATTGCTCGTTCCTACGGCTGTAAGGAACGGCAAGCCGAAGATCAGCCTTAGAGCAGGCACGACAAAGACCCCGCCTCCCAGCCCCAGCAACGCCCCCAACAACCCCGCCACAAACCCCGTGAGCGCCAGCCCTGCGTAGTACAGAATTTCCACGCGCCAATTATAACAGGTTGTGCTTTTGACAGCGTGCTCTTTGCGGGCTTATAATTCGGCTATCTCAAAGAGGAGGCGGCATTGCTAGACCTTAATCAACTTGCTCGTTACAGCCTGGAGAGGCAAAAAGAACTCGAAGCCAACGGTATCTATTTTCTGGGTGATATTACGGACGAAGCAGCCGAGCGTCTTGGTCAGGCTCTCGTGTCTATGTCGGTCGAGAGGGAAGACCACTCGGACAAGCCGATAACGCTCTACATCAACTCGGGTGGAGGCTCGGTGGGGGCGGGCCTCGCTATGATGCAGATCGTCTACCGCATGCGCGCCCTTTATAAGGTCACTATCAACACTGTTGTCACCGGCTATGCCTACTCTATGGGCGCTATCGTGTTCCAGGCAGGTGATAAGCGGCAGATAGGCTCTTTTTCGACCCTCATGCTCCATTCGCCGCAATGGTTTCTGTCGGGTAGCGACCAGCAGATATTCAGCGACTACGCCACACTCGCCCGCCACTATAAGAGCCTGGTGTCCAACATCTTTGCCCAGCGCTCAGGCAAGCACGATGCCGCCTGGTGGGAGAAGTTGATCTATTCCGGTCGCGACCGCTTCCTGACAGCCGAGGAATGCATCGACCTGGGCCTTGCCGATGAGATCTATGGCCTCCAACTGGTGACGCCGCCGCCTCCAACTCCCGGCGCTGGGGTGACGCCGGAGTGACCGGTAGTCGGTAGTCGGTAGTCGGAAACGGGAGCCGTCGTCTTTCGTCTTTCGTCCAACTCATGAAAACCTATATCTCCTGTGATCTAGACGGTGTATGTGGTGTGGTGGATCGCGACCAGTTGTTCGATTCTGCCAGTGCCGATTATCGCCATGCTTGCCACTTACTCACCGGCGAGGTGAATGCTGCCGTTGAGGGTGCCCTGTCGGCAGGGGCTACCGAAGTGGTGATAAACGATGGGCATTACCGCATGCGCAATCTCGTCCCCGACGAGCTTCACCCGCGTGCGCGCTCTATTGCGGGCAGATTCAAGCCCGGTTTCATGGTCGAGGGTCTCGACAGCAGCTTTGGCGTTGTGCTCTTTGTGGGCTATCACGCCGCCGTTGGCGTGGCCGACGGCACCCTCAATCACACATACCATGCTCTCGAATTGCGCCTCAACGACATGGTTTGCAGCGAAGGGACCATCAACGCTGCCGTCGCGGGGCACTACGGTGTGCCCATTGGCCTCATAACCGGCGACGTGGCGGCCATCGACACGCTTCGCGCCCAGGTTGGCCCGCAACTGCAGGGTGTGGCGGTCAAGCGGGGTATTACGCGGTTGGCTGCCCACCACCTGATGGGTGTGCAGGAGGCCCGAGACGCTATACAAAGAGAGGCCGCTGCCGCCGTGCACTCGGCCATAGAGGGTACGGCAGCACCACCCCTCAAGTTGGACACGCCGGTGCGGATGCGCCTTGCCTTCAAAGAGACTATTTATGCCGATGCCTCGGCGCTGATCCCTGGAGCCGAGCGGCTGGATGGGCGCACTCTCCAATGGACCTGCAAAGACATCCTGGAGGCTTACCGCATTTTTGTAGTAACATATTACCTATCGCGCGGCGTGGAAGCATAACAGGTCTAGAAAGAAGAAGGACCCGCCACGGTAGACAACATTTTCTCGGGTAATGGCGGTGCAACCGGCGATGGCAGGATTGCCGTTCTCCAGGCGTGTACCGTTCTCTATGATACTCTCCCTGAACTCAACTCTGCATCCCAACAGAGCGCTCTTGAGCGTATTGTGGGTCCATGCATCGTTGAATGGGCGTCTGTGGGTCCGGGAGGTTCGGCCACAGGCACCCTCTTGATGGGGGGCGTGGCTGCCTTCGGCGACCACCGGATCGCTATGGTAGCCCTGTCCGCGCCTGTTCGGTCCGAGGTGCTCGATGTGACGGTCGAGGTGTCGCCCATGCCTGAGGAGCAGCGCCAGGCGCTCGCCAATCATAACGCCGCCGTGCGCGTCCTCTACATTGGTTTCGACCCAGACCCCATAGAACAGCTTACCGCCCTTTACCGTGTAGCGCGTGTGCTGCTGGCGCTTGGCGGCCTTGGGATCATCAACGAGCGTGCAGCTCTGGCTCAACCCGCTGAGCTTGCAGCCAGCTTGATGCCCCAGCTTGGAGGCGATACGCCGCCTATCCAGCTTTGGACGGGCGCTGTCACCTTTGCACTGGGCGAGGCCGATGGCCTGAGCCGCTTCCTGCTACGCACCTATGGAATGGACCAGTGCGCGCTGCCCGAAATCGCTATTTATTTGAGCGACCGCGCCCAGGCAGACGATGCGTACCACACTATCATTAACGTTTGCCTATATCTTGTGCAGTCGCGCTCCAGCGTCCTCCTGGGTGTGGGCGACCGGGTCGAGTTCGCCGGGCATACCTATCTCCTGACCGACCCCCAGAGCGATGCCTCTGAGTTCGCCTCGGAAACGGGCCTTTACCTCCTGGTTGAAGTTTAGCTCATATAGGAATATCGTATAGGCAACTCCATTTCTCACCTTGCACGCCTATCCCGGTGCTCTGCCGCCAGGACCGCAGTAAGGATACTTTAGTACAGCCGGTGATGGGGTCTTTAGTAGGTTGATTGGAATGTGGTTGGACTTCCCCTCGCTAACTTAATGACATTGGTGGGGCAAAACGGGACAGGTTTTGGGGTGTACTTTAAGGACAGTTTTATGACAGGATACCACCCAAGCCAAGTCCCGGAGGGACGGCAGAGAGTAGCCCAGGGCGTAAGCCCTGTGGTAAGCCAAGGACAATGCCATAGCCCCATAGGGGCGTAAGAACAAGCACTCCAGCGTTGCATCATGCAATGCTAATGCTCTTACGTCCCTCCGGGACTACTTACTTGGGCGGTATGAACCGCAGGGCTTACGCCCTGGGCTACTTTCTTGCGTCCCTCCGGGACTTGGCTTGGGTGGCACTCTGGTAGAGTACCCACAAGGAGTGCCCCTACAGAGATTGGGCGATTACGACCAGGCAGGAGCCTTTGCTGTTGGAGGCTACCTTCGCGCTGACTTGAAAACCGGCCTCTTCCAGCCTCTGTCTTAGGAGGCCGATCCAGCCGTACCAGCCGCCATTCTCGGCCAGCTTGCCCAGTCTGCGTTGTATCACTTCGATATCGGAGGTCTCCGGGCTGTTTTCGTGACCGTATATGACCCTGGCGATACCTTCCAGCGTTCTGGCCCTGGTGTCTTTCGGCTTTAGCCATCCGCCCGGTACGATCACGAGTGCTCCGCCCGGTCTGAGCACGCGCCGCAACTCGGCAAGGGTCTGCGGGTCGGCTATGTACTCGCTGGGGAAGGTGCTCACCACCGAGTTAAAATAGGATGCGGGGAAGGGCAGCGCCTGTGCGCGTGCTTTCAACATCCTGTTCGACAGCAATCCAAGCCTGCGCGCCTTACTGCGCGCTTGCCGCAACATTTGTGGTGACGCATCTATCCCCCACACCTCGAATCCTGCCCCCGCAAGATCGGCTTGGAGGTTGCCCGTGCCCATCCCCACTTCCAGCACCCTCGGACCTGTGAGGTGCGGTATGGCTGCCCGCTGCCACCACCGCCACTGCCCCATGAAGAAGGTGCTGCTTACCCAATCGTAGGCCCACGCGAACGGCCCGTAGAGCGATTCGAACGCCAGCTTGCACATTCGAGCGCGCATCCCACCCGACCCGCTGACTTGCTGCATATGGTTATTGTAACATCAGGTCGCCGACAAGTGGTTGAAGGACCAGACACACTATTGTGTGCAAGAAGAGAGGAGACAGTGAGGCTTTCTGCTAAGCATCAAATTGACTCTTGCCTAGCGAGTCGTGTATAGTTGAGGTCACGGCAACAATCGTCAACCCGATAGTTGATATCGGGTGTGTAACTCTCCAATTTATGCCTCCTTATAGCTGCATGCCCATGGTGTGGTTGTTCCGAGCACAACGGAAGTACAGGAGGCATCAGTGAGTCAGACCATCCAACGTGACGTCGGCAACCCCTCTGGTCAGAAACATATCGTTGTTGTCAATGACAGCGAGGACCTACTCGATCTTATCAAAACAGTGCTGGAAGAGGGAGGGCATGAAACGACAATACTTCATGCAAGCGATGGCGCTTACAAAAAGATCAAGGAGTTACAGCCAGCACTTCTAATTCTCGATATTGTAATGGAGCAGCCCGATAGCGGCTGGCAATTGTTACAAATATTGAAGCTCGACACCCAAACAAGCGAAATTCCTGTCATTATATGTAGCGCAGACAGCAGATTCCTACACGCAAACGAAGAACGACTACAGCGTCTTGGCTGTTATATTCTCCCCAAGCCCTTCGATATTGACGAACTGCTTCAACTGGTCAATTTAGCGATGACTGCGGAAGCGCTCTAACCTATGACGACCGCGAGCACTACAATCGCATGATTGCGGCCTCAGATGAGACCGGGCGGCTTATGGGAGTGATTGACGCGGCGATACCGGTATGGCCCCTGGTCTAAGCAGAACGCTTGCAGATCTGATCCGGCAACCGTTGACTTGCTGCATACGGTTATTGTAACATCAATAGATGAGCAGCCAACCCGTCCTGTCCCTCAAGGGATTGGGCTACCTCAACTACCTGCATAACACCCTCAGCCAGCCGCTCGGCTCCTGGGAAGGCTTTTATCGCCCGCAGAGCCAGTCGATGAACTTCGCCCTGCGCTACCAGTTGGCTTTTTCCACCTATGCTCTCGCGGCCCTTCAGCAGGCCACCCCCGCCTACCGCGCCCCCTACGTGGAGGCTATGCGTGCTGCTATCGAGAAGCTTATCCACCCCGACGTTTGGAGCTACTGGCGCGCTCCACAGGAGCATTCGGAGGCGGGTCAAGAGCGGAATGGGATGGCCTCTTCCGGCCACATAGCGGTGCTTGTTAGCCCTCATCAGAGGACCATTCCCGGGGCGCCCTCCGATCCCATCGCTCGCGATAACCTCCAGTATTCCGGCCACCTGAGCACCATGCTCGGCCTCTATGAGAAAGTATCGGGCGATGGTCGCTACGACAGCCCATTCACCCTCCATGATCCTTTCTGCGGAGTTGAATTTACCTACACTCATGGCAAAGTGGCCGACCGCATCCATTCCCAGATGGTGCTCAATCGCTTCGGCGGGGTTTGCTGCGAGCAGGGGATGGCGTATGTGCCTTGCAATAATCACGCGATGGCCTCCAACACCTTGCACGATGCCTTGCACGGGACACGGTTCCGCGACGCCAACGCAGGATGGCTCAAGACGGTTCGTGACAAACTTGTCCTGAAAGGCCCCGCCCTCCGTGGTGTATTCGGCACGGCCTACATGAAAGACCTGGGCCTCGCCACTCCCATCGCTTTCAACTTCACCGACGCCTGGGGCCTGGCCTTCATGCTCCCTTTCAGCCGCCCATTGGTGCGCAAGCTGTACGGCAAGTTCAAGAAGCGTGGCGTGTCGCGGGCAGGCTCAGATGGCGCGTTCGTCGGCTCGGCCAACGTGAGCGAGCGCATGGAGATCAGCGATATCCCGATAAACACAGGCTTTGGCTTGATACTCTCTCGCGGCATGGGAGACACCGATCTTTTCGACGACCTCTCGCGCTACAGCGAGCAGGCCTTCGGAGCAGGCTGGCACGGCGACCGCTATTTCTACGCCGGTGCTCCCCGCACCCTCCACGCTACCGCCCTCTACGCCATCTCGGAGGCTATCGAGCCTGGCGGTGAAGGCTTCGCACGGCTCTTCAACGAATCGCCCGACCGCGCTGCGGGCAGCAACCCTTACCTCGACTCCGTCACGAGCGATACAAACCGCGTGGGCGTATCGCAGGCATATTTCGACGAGCAGGAACACACGTTGCATATTGCTCTTCGACAGGTGGGCGATCCCATCGCTTTGCGCGACGCGGCCCCTCTCAAGGCAACTCTCACAATCGGCAATGTGCCGGGCGAAATCCACCTTGTAAGTGTAGGAGCGGCTGCGTCCGAATACACGCGCTTGCCTGGCGGTCATGTGACCATAGATGCCACTGTGTTACCTGATAAAGAATTGCTGCTCGCGATACGTCTGGCTGCATAAATGTGATAGAAGAGGCTTTCCGTGCTTTTTCCACGCCCCTTGCGCTATGGATGTGGAAAACCACCCACTTTAATGTGGAAAACGTGCGCATTATGGGGATAACTTGTGGATAATCACCCGCTCGATGGCTGGACGCTGGTGATCTGCAACCCTATATCGGGGTCAGGTCGCGGCATGTCTATCCTTTCCACGGTCAGGCGCGCATTCGATGACGAGGGCGTGGCCTACAGCGCCGAAATCTCGCGCAAGCGCGGCGACGTGGCCCGGCTAGCCCGCTCAGGCGTGCTCTCAGGCTGCGGCGCTGTAGTGGTAATTGGCGGCGACGGCAGTTTCTTCGAAGCGGTAAACGGTGTGATCGGTCCCGTTGAGCCCGCTGACGCGGAAGGTGGGGCCGTGGGAGGTGTGGCGTTGGGACTTGTCCAAGCGGGCCGGGGTAGCGACTTCGGCAGGTCGGCGGGCATACCCTCGGACGTTCAGGCTGCCTGCGCCCGCCTTCTTGCTGGGCGTACCGCGCAGTTCGACCTGGGGCACGTCACGTACCGCTCGTTCGACGGAAAAACGCGCCGCAGGTACTTCGCCAACGCCGCCGGGCTGGGATTCGATGCTGAGGTCGCTTTGCGGGCGAACGCAGGCCCCCGCAACCTGGGCGGTACAATCCCCTATCTGAGCAGCCTGTTGCGAACTTTGGTTTCCTACACCAACAAGCGCGTTCAGGTGACTCTTGACGATGCGGATCCCTGGCCTGCTCGCGTAAATAGCCTGGTAGTAGCCAACGGCCAGTACTTCGGCGGCGGCATGAAGATCGCCCCCACCGCCAGCCTTTCGGATGGCATATTCGATATCACAGTGCTTGGCGACCTCGATAAGGTGGACCTGGTGCGCAACGTACCTCGCGTATACGATGGCAGCCATCTGACCCACCCCAAAGTTAGCACCGCCCGCGCCACCACGGTCCATGTCGAGCCATCTGACCGCACGCTACTCCAGGCCGACGGCGAGGTGCTGGGCATGGCCCCGGCCACCTTCACAATAGTGCCTGCTGCCCTCCGGATGATTGTTTGAATAGCAAAGGGGAGAATTATCATGCATGACGCTGACCGGTACATACATGACGTTGCGGCTCTCCACCGCGCTGCCCACAAGCAATTGCGCGAGGAGATCGCCGACCTTGATACAGATGCTTTGAACTGGATGCCTGGACCGGACACAAGCTCAATAGGCACTATCCTGGTGCACGCCCTGGGGGCCGAGGCCGAGATGCTTCGCAATCTACTCAATATCCCCACCCGGCGCGACCGCGATTCCGAATTCATAACCACCGTCCACAGGCGCGAGGCCCTTCAGCAGTTGATCGACGGCGCGGAAGCCGATTGGGATGCGCTCGCCTCCAGGCTCACCGCCGTTGAACTTAGAACGCAGATCCCTCGACCCAACAAACCAATACCGGAGTCCGGCCTCTTCTGGCTTGTGCGCAACCACGGCCATCTCCGCGAGCACCTGGCCCAGGTGCAACTGACCAAACAACTCTACCGGATGAGAGATTGATGCGGGTTTGAAATACGACCTGTTGGGCAAATCGGAGGGGCGGGTGACTAAAGCCCGCCCCTCGCCACACAATCAGACCTGATCAGTATGCCTTTCTCCTGAAGAGGGGCAGCGCAATCGCCACGGGTATAACAGCCGCCACCAGGCACACGGCAAACTCCTTTGCCGGGAAGCCCACGCCGAGAAAAGCGTCCGCGCTGTACCAGTAGTTGGGCAGGCTCCAGTTGGCCCAGTCGGGTAGGAGCGTGGAAACCAGGCCGGGAATGCCCACCACTATCGCCACCAGCAAGGCCAGCCCGACCGATTTCAATAGATCGTCGAATACTACCGAGAAAAGCGCAGCCACGCCGAGCACCCCCAGTGTGCCAAGCCAGATAAGGACCACTGAAACAAGCAGGCCCATTACATCTATGCTATGCCCTGCTATCGCGCCTGCTACGAGCAGGCAGAGTCCGCTCAGGAGGCAAATGCCCAGTTGCAGGGCCGCCGCAACCCCGTATTTGGTGACGAATACCTGCGCCCGGCTGACCGGCTTGCTCAGCAAGAAGAAGATCGTGCCCTTGCTTACCTCACCCGCGATCAGTCCGCCACCGAGGAAGGCTGCCAGCCCACCCAACACCATCTGACCGTTCTTGCCAAACCACTGGAAGAAGACGTAGTTGTTGTATGCGCCCATCACCGCCTCTACCTGCGATCTGAGCACGTCGGGCAAGGTTGTGATTGCCGGGCCAAGCGCATCGCGCAGCAAATCGTAAGAAAAGGCGATCAGCAGGGTAAACGCCAGCGTGAGCACGCCCGCGATTATCAGTTTCCCACGCGCCTCTACCAACTCTTTAGTGATCATCGCCACCCTCTTTCATGTATTCAAGGAACAAGTCTTCCAGGTTCAGATTGGTTATGTCCACGTCACGTGGAGCCGGTGTCATGCTTTGCACCGCCTGGACCACTTTGTCTGTATCTTCGCTTACCACTAGCCGCACGCTCCGGCCTTCCTGTTCTACTCGCTTCACGCCCGGCAGCGACCTCAGAGCCGCGATCCCATCTCCTGATGGTGTGTCGGCGTACATCAGTCTGACCACCTTGTGCATTTGCTTCAGGTTATCCAGGTTGTCGCTAACTACCAGTTTCCCTTTATTGATGATGCCAACATGGTCGGCCACTTCCTCTACCTCTGAAAGAATGTGCGACGAGAAGAAGATCGTTTTCCCTTCGGCGGCTATCTCTGATATAAGCGCCCTGAGGAATTGCCGCCTCGCGATGGGGTCGAGACCGGATGTCGGCTCGTCCAGTATCAGCAGGTCCGGTTCGCTCCCCAATGCGAGGCTAAGCGCCAGTTGCGACTTCATCCCCTTGGAAAACTGCCCAACTTTAGCTTGCGTGGATAGGCCGAACATGCCGATATAGTGGTCGACTGTTGCCTGGTTCCACCTGCGGTTGGTATCCTTGCAGAAGTTGCACAACTGCGGGATCGTCAGGTAATCGTAAAGGCTGTTTACCTCGCTCACATACCCTGTACGAGCGCGTATCTCTATGCTATCGGCTACAACATCGTATCCCAACACTCTTGCGCTTCCCTCGTTCGGCGGCCTGAAGCCAAGCAGCGCCTTGATGGTGGTGGTCTTGCCTGAGCCGTTAGGCCCCAGGAACCCGAACACCGACCCGGTGGCCACCTGGAAGCTCAGCCCGTCCACGGCGGCTATGTCCCCGTACTTCACCACCAGGCTATTCAGCTCGATCGCTATAGTCGATGGCGAACCGGCCTGTTGCTCTATTTTCTCCCGGTTTGACATTGCTACCGTTGTCATCCCTATACCTCCGCTTGCCTTTACCGCTTACCGTTACTCGAAGACCCTGTCTATCTCGGCCTTGAGCCTTGCTTCAAGCTCTGCTGGGTCTATTTCAAGGCCCGCCGCGTCCTGTACCAGCGTGGCGAGCCGCTTGAAAAGCGCTTCTCGCTGTTGCTCGCGCAACGTTCCGTCCAGGTTCGCCGTTACTACCGTTCCAGCACCCTGCCTGCTCTCGATCAGGCCGCTGGCCTGTAGATCGTTGTAGGCTCTCACAATAGTGTTGGGCGCTATGGAAAGCTCGCTCGCCATCTGGCGCACCGTGGGCAGTTGATCGCCGGGCTGCAAGGTCCCAACTTCCAGGGCGTGCTTCACCTGCTCGACTATCTGCAGGTAGATCGGCACACCGCTATGCTGATTTACGCTCAACCAGATAGGCATACATCCTCAAGAAGATCGAAGAATTGTATCATTGTATTGATACAATAACACTATTTTGTTCGGTTGTCAAGATATCGTCTGGCGAGTTTGCATACATCTGGCTCTGCCTGTATAATAGATGGGTTACGGCGTAAATTCAGCCGTGTGGGTAGCGTCTTTGAGAGGAGTAATTTCGAAGTGGATATCAGGACGGCTCTGGCCATAGTTCAGATCATCATGGCTGTCGTGCTCATTACGTGTGTGCTCATGCAATCCAAAGGCTCCAGCTTTGGGGGCATCTTCGGTGGTGACGCATCGACCGTCTACCGCACGCGGCGCGGCTTCGAAAAGCGCCTCTTTCAGTTCACAATCGGGCTGGCGGTGGCCTTCTTCCTCGTAGCCGTTATCAGCAGCTACGTCATTACTCCCTGATCCTATCCTCTTATGAGGCAGCCTGCTCCTTGACCTTGTATTGCAGGCTCCCCTCGCAAGCACATTGTCAGGCGGGCGCTCTTCTATAAGCGTCCCGGCCTCGTCGCAAGCACCTCCCCTTTACTTTATGCGATCCTCTTTCAAGCCACAGGCCCTCGCAGGCTTGTTTGGTGTGGCCCTCATCCTTGTCTTGCTGGTGATGGGTGCCCAGGCTGGCACTCCACTCGCCCCTCCGCCCGCTCCTTCAGGCGATACTTACGTTGAAGCTATGGTGGGCGTGCCACGCTGGGTCAATCCACTCCTTGCCGTCTCTGATACCGACCGCGACCTTTCGCACCTGATATTCAGCGGCCTCACGCGCGTTGACGCCCAGGGCAACCTGGTTGGCGACCTGGCCTCAGGATGGCAGGCCGCCCCCGACAGCACGGTCTTCACCTTCACTCTCAAGCCAGACCTTACCTGGCACGATGGCGAGCCTCTCACCGTCGGCGATGTTCTTTTCACGCTCAACCTTCTGCAATCACAGGACTTTCCAGGCGACCCGGCACTTGCCTTGCCCTGGCACGGAGTTGACATGACATCACCGAATGATAGCACCATCGTTTTCAAGCTGACCTCCCCCAATGCCTCTTTCCCCCAGTACACCACGCTCGGTATCCTGCCGAGGCACATCTGGCAAAGCGTCAAGCCCGCCGACCTCCCAGGCTCGGAATATAACCTTTCGCCTATAGGTTCCGGCCCCTGGCGCTACGCTCACCTGCAAACCCCCTCCAGCGACGCAAGCCCCTCCGACCTGGTTAGCTCCACTCTAGCCAGCCGGCTACCTGACTCAGTAGACCCCTCTGAAGGGATACTGCTGGTCCGAGCCACTTCTGCGCCCAATCAAGGCAAAAGCATCGGGCGCATCTGGTTCAGGCTCTACCCCACTTTTGGCGCGGCCCTCACCGGCTTCCAGCTTGGCGAGGTTCATGGCCTGGGCCACATCCCCAACGATGAGCTTGACGCCGTTGCCGCCGTCCCAGGCGTGACGCTCCACACCCAGAACCTCGCCCGCTACAATATGCTGATCATGAACCTCGATTCGCCGCTCTTCGATAAGGTGGAGACGAGGCGGGCATTCGAGCTTGCTATCGATAGGAGCACATTGGCCGGTGACGGGCAGGATCGTCTGGCGATGCCTCTCTATGGGCCTGTTCTCCCTCACTCGTGGGCCCACAGCGCCACCTGCTCTCCCCCTCGATCTCAGGATATAGCGAAGGCGCGCAAGCTGCTCGACGACGCGGGTTGGACGCTCGGCCCCGATGGTATACGCGCTCGCGACGGTATGACGATGACCGTGGTGGTAGCCGCCAACTCGGACGTGCCTGCAAATATCACAATGACCCAGCAGGTAGTGAACGACCTGCGCGTGATTGGGGTGGATGCGCGCATGGTGGCCGTTAGCCGCGATGTTCTGCTGAGCGACTATCTTGGCCCCCGCGCTTTCCATATTGTGCTTGCCAGTTGGGAGGCCCCAGGCCCCGACCCTGATATTTATGATTACTGGCATTCCTCGCAGGCGAAGACAGGCGGCCTCAACTTCGCGGGCTGGAAGAACACTACCGCCGATAAAGCGCTGGAGACGGAGAGGTCCGATCCCAAGCGGGACGCGCGCACGCCCGCTTTCTGCGATTTCCAGACGGCGTTCGCGGCGGATGTGCCTGCTGTGGTGCTGTCAACGCCCCTTTACACTTACGCCACGCGCCTGCCAGCGCAGGGGATCACGCTCCCGAATACCGACCTGCTTTCGCCTGCGAATCGCTTTGATACGCTGGATAATTGGTCTTTGCAATCGCCCTGAGCTACTTGAGTTGAATACACAAAATGGACGGCGTTCGCCGTCCATTTTGTGTATTCAACCCACCTCTCAATATATCGTGCCGCGAATCAGCCATAACAGGCATGTGAGAATGAAGCATGCCACCATCAGTACGAGCAAAATCCAGACCGACATCCAACCCGTGCCGGTCTTGGCCCAGAGGGCCATCTCGATCTCCATGTTCTTATAGTTGAGCAGGTCCTTGGGTGGGGGGCCGTTCATGTAGCTGAAATCTATTTCATCGCTGCGGTTGGCCGATATTCTGTTTTGCACCGTCGCGGGTTCGTTCTCGTTCTGTTCGTCACCGTCGGTTTCGGCGTCGTCCGGGGCGCGCAGCCGCTCGGCGTATTTCGCCAGCGTTTCGGCTTCACGCGATCTCCAGATATCTCCGTTCATAATAGCCTCCCCGTGCCGTACCATGGTTCGCAAGCAATAGCCCTATTATATATACTACGAATATCCCAGGATGGTTGCGAATGTTTGCTCGGAGGTCTTGATTGAATTCGCCCGTTATAGTCTACAGCGGCAATCTTTGAGGCCCATGCCAGCATGTGAAGGAGTTTCTTTCACGCATTGGCATCCCTTTCGAGGATCGCAACATCAGCCTCGACCGCCAGGCCAGGGACGAGTACATTGAAAAGGGCTACGACTTGCTGCCTGCTATCGAAGCAGGCAACACCGTGATCACCGAATATACGAGCGTTCCCCAGTTGATCGAGGTGCTGGCGAAAGAGGGTTATTTGTAGCGATTAGCCGGGACGGCCCCTATACTGCGCCAGCCAATCCTCTACATAGGGTCTCCCGCTCGCCACGAACACCTCGCTCATTTTCTCTATGTCGAGGGCCACCCGCCGGAAACCAAGGTCCAACTTGCCATCCTCCACAGATAAGACTGCATATTCGGCCCAGTGGTCAAGCTGGAAGTTTTCCTCGGGTTGGTGGCGGTTGTAGGCGACGCCTACGCTGCCTGGGTTGAAGAAGAAGAAATCGCCCAGGCGACGGATCTGCTGCAAGTGGGTGTGCCCTCCGGTCAGCACACGGCCTGTGTAGGGGCCGAGCATGCGCTGGAATTCCTCTTCGGGCGTTTCGGGGTAGATGATCTCATCGAATGAGGCGGGCGACCCGTGGAAGCAGAGCATCTCAACGCCATCCCCAATCGGTACGTTCACGGTTGGTCGGAACGATTCGATATAGCGGCGGTCTTCCTCCGATAGACGTTCAAGCTGCCATTGGCGCACCTTCTCCTGCTTCTCCGACACTCCTTCTATAGTGCCCGTGTTGATCCCGCTGAGGAGCCAGGCATCGGCGTTGCCCATTACGACGGGGCATCCCAGGGCCCGCAGTCGCGCCACCACTTCGGCGGGCTGCGGCCCACCCTGCACAGCATCGCCCAGGCAGACCACGAAGTCGGCGGGCCTCTCTTGAAGGTCGGCAAGCACCGCGTCGAGCGCGAAGCAGTTGCCGTGTATGTCGGAGATGATGGCTATGCTTGACATGGCTAGCTCTCCTTGATCTCGCCCGCCCAGCGGTCGTCGGCCTCGCCTCTGATGGTGCGCCATAAGTACAACGCTGCGTAGGAGCGATATGGCTTCCACGGCTCGGCCAATGCGCGCATCGGCGCAGGCTTGGGAAGGTCGTCCAGCCCATAGAGGCGCTTGAGGGCCACCTGCAAGCCGTAGTCGCCCACGGCGAACACATCAGGGCGGGCCAGCGAGAACATGAGGAACATCTCGGCGGTCCAGCCCCCGATCCCCTTGACCGCCACCAACTCCTTGATGATCTCCTCATCTTCCATGGCGGCGATGCGGCCCAGGTGTACCTCGCCTGCTGCCACCTTCTGCGCGAGGTCTTTCACATAACTCACTTTGCCCCACGATAGCCCCGCATCGCGCAGAGCCTGGTCGGGCACGGCCAGTATATCCTCCACCTCGATATGCTCTTTGCCACCCACCAACGCCCGGAGGCGGCGGATGATCGTATCGGCCACCTTGCCCGATAGTTGCTGCGAGCAGATCGACTCTACGAGCGTGAAGAAGTAGTCGTCTGTCTGCGAAAGGTGGAGAGGTCCGATCTGCTCGACCAACCCCGCCATCGCCGGCTCCGCTTGCCGCAAGTGCCCGACGGCAGCCTCCATCTGGGCCTGCGTATCCAGTCTCAGGTTACTCACTGTTGCTCTCTTTCGCCCGGTTGGCGTACTTTGCGGCCTCTTCCTGAAGCTCCTGGTCCCACTGTTCGTGCGGCATAGAACTATTGATCTCGATCAGGTTGCCGTCGGGGTCGCGCAGGTGGGCGGTCCTGATGCCCCAATCTGGGTGGCTGGTCGGGTTGGTTACGAAGACGGCCCCGCGATTCTGTTAACTCCAGGTAAGTGGCGTCGATATTGTCCACGCCGAAGATCAGGGCAAGGCGGTCCTGGGTTGCGCCAGGGGCGGCTAAGGGTAAATTGCCGGTGCCCAACTCGACCGACATGGCGGCGCGGTCAAAGAGCGCGAGGCCGCACCCCTCGCCTACCTCGAACTCGCCGTAGCCGCCCTCGCCCTCGCCGCCCCATACGGGCCTGAGGCCCATCACGTCCCTGTAGAAGCGGAACGAGGCGGCAAAATCGCCTACCAGCAGGCGTACATAGGTCAGCTTCATAGCGCTCTCCTTAAAGTGATGCGGCCTGGAAGAGTAGCCATCTCCCAGGCTGCGATTTTCGCCCATTTGCACACACCAACAGGTTTAAGGAAGGGTTCATTCTTGAGATCGTCGTGTTCTACGATTGAACTACCGGCCCATATGTGGCGGGCCAGAGGGGATTTGAACCCCTATCCGACGGATTCCGACCCGATCCGCTAGATTTGGCGTTCGGCGAGGATGCTTATGCTGGAGTGATAACCTTATTCTGGGGTGGCGTTCACGCTGCCTCTGCCGATTGGGCTACCCCGGCGTGTTGTGGGTGCCGGGGGTAGGATTCGAACCTACACTGTGGTGGTCGCTGCCTTCAGTTTTAGCTTCAGTCTCATTTTGCTTCAGTCTCAGCTTTTGCACTCCACCTTTATTATAGGCGAAGCCATGCTGCCAGGGCAATCGGGCGAAAGACGGAGATTCAGCCATGTGAACCTTCGTCTTTCGTCCTTCGTTAGTCTTTGAAGATGTACTGGAAGACCTTCTCGCCGACCTTCTGCTCCTGGGTTTCGGTGTTGTTAGCTTCCTCGCGGGCGAACTTGATCGCCTGCTGTAGACGCTCAACGCGCTCCAGGATCTCGTTCACATGCTGGGCCGGAAGGGCACCGGAGAACTTGATGGTTCGCCAGTAGCCGATGGTCACATCCTCGTAGTAGACCTCGACCTGGGCAGGGTGGTGCTCGGTGGCCTCGGCCTTTACGTGGTTGCGTGGGATCTTCTTGGTACGCAGGGTTTGCACCGGCTCGGTGGCATAGCAGTCTTGCGAAGTGTCGAAGGTCCAGGTGTTAGATGCATCGAGGACGGGGAGCTTCTTTACAAAGGTATGGATGTCGCAACATCCATGTTTCGTAGTCGAGGTATGTGTCGAGGATATTCATTGGTTGCTACTCAACATTACGAAAGGTGCTCGCGCAGGAAGGCGATGGTGCGCTCCCATGCCAACCTGGATGCCTCGGCGTCGTATTCGGGGCGATTGTGCTCGAAGAACCAGTGCTTGGTGTTGGGGTAGGTATAGAAGTCGGCTATGTGTCCGGCGGCTTTTATGCGGGATTCGAGAACAGGCACATCTTCAGTAGACTCGTACTGGTCATTGGCGGCCCAGTGACCCTGCAAAGGCGCGGTTGCGTTCTCGGGATAGTCGGCATTCCACTCGCTTGCCCCGTAAAATACAACTACAGCGGCTATCTCAGGCCGCAGGGTGGCAAGCCATGTGACGTAGGCCGCGCCCATTGAGAAGCCAATCGCGCCGATACGTGCGCTTTGCACGTTGGGGCTGTTCAGCAGATAGTCGAGCGCGACCTGCTCTTTGGCGATGGCTTTTTCAGCGCCCCCCTCTCCTTCGAGGGCTGAGACAGACGCTTCGGCTTCGGGGATTGTGGTGGCAATATGCCCCTCGTAGAGGTCGGGCGCAAGCACCGTGAAGCCCTCGGCGGCCAGGCGGTCGGCAAGTTCGGTGAAGATTTCGTTCAAGCCCCACCAGGCATGGCAGAGCAGCACGCCCGGTCCCTTGCCTCCTTTAGCCTCGGAGAAATATGCGCGAAGATTGCTTCCTTCCGGGTCGACCTGTATGAATGTACCCATCGTGTTGAACCTCCTTGTTGTTGGTGCTAGTCAGTAGAGGTGCCCACTTCGGCGGCGTCCGCGGTTTCCGCTACTAACGCCTGGAAAGCGGGGTCGTTGTGCAGCAACGCAAGCTCGGGGTCTTTCATGCTCCCCGCACGAAGGTCTGGCACACGGGCAAACGCCTCGCGAAGCGTGGTGAGCGCCAGATCGTGCTGGCCTGTTTGAGCGTAGAAGCAGCCCAGGTTGTAGACTATGTAGCCGAAAGCCTGCGTGTCCCCAATTAAGCGGCGGGCGGTGTTAATCGCCTTCTCACGCACGGCGCTGGCGCGCGCCACGTTGCCAGACTCCAGGTAGAATTGCGCGTAGTGCTCGGAAGGGTGATCGTAGGTGGAGACGAAAACGGTGGTCCATAGTGGAAATCCCTCGCGCCATGGGAAGCGCGTTGGATCGCTCAGGTCGGCTTCGCTACACGTTTCGAGCGCTGTGCGGAGCGCCTCGTCAGCCTGCATTCCATCGGCCAGGATCGCATCCCATGATTGGTGCTGCTGCTCGGCGAACACACGCGGGTTGAACACTGTTATGCTCAGGACGGTGTAGACTTCGCCTTGTAATGTGGTGGTAATCTCTCGCACCGCATCGGCTTTCCATGCTATGTTATGAGCGATGTGATCTTTGGCTACCCAGGCGTCGGGTTCTCCAATCGCCGCCCGCTCGGCTTCGCCCAACTGAGCGATGAACGCCTGCTGCTCGTCCTGGCCCTTCTCGATGAAAGCCAACAGCCGGGGTTTTATCGGCCTGAGTGTCATGCTGTCCATGTGTTACCTCCTGATCGCTTGGCTGGTGTGTTTTCGATGGCCGGATCATTATAGCACATTTGTTCAATTAATTGAGGCATGGTCATAAATCATCAAGCGGCTTTCAAGAAGGGTTTGAGGCCAACATTGAGGTCAAGACCGAGTTCATGACGATACAACAGAGCCAACCGATAGACGAAAATGGCACCCAAGGCAAAGCGACGGGTGGCGACCAGCCCACGAGTGGGCACCTGCGCGTGTCCGTCGAAGATGCCTTTGAAATGCTCGTTGAAGTTCTCGATAGAGAGGGAGCGCAGTTTGTGGAAGACGCGTCTCACCTCCACTCCAGAGTTTGTGTGCGGGTAAGGACCATGATGGGTGGCTGCCAACCACCACCCTTTGAGAGTGCAGATGGCCCGCAGCAACAACGTGTTGTAGTGAGTATCTCCCAATACATACCTGATGTCAGGGGGCAGAGGGCACTTGCCAAACCAAATCAGCTTGGCAGCCTCAGTGCCGTCGTCATGATTGGCAGGAGTAAGCTCGGCAGCCAGCGGTATCCACACGTCAGCTACCACCGTGATGAGGTGCAATTTCCATCCATACACCCAACCGTGCCAACCACTCTTGGTCCAATGCGCCTCGGTATCAATCGAGGTATGAGGCACTTCTCCCTTTTCGCGGTGCTTACGGTGCCATACCCCTCCTTTGGCTCTAAGCACAGTGCTATCAGCAGCTACCGCCCTGCCGCAAGTAGCCCAGGGTTGGATGAGAGCTACCAAGTGGCAACCCAAAGCTCCAATCTGGGCAGGCAAGGCATCAGGCAGAGCTTTGAGACGACGTTCCCAGGTGCGCCGACTAGGGTAATCCCCATTTTCGGCGAGCATGGCACGCAAAGTCTGCATCTGCGGAGTGGGTTGCTGCAGTACGGTGAGCAGTTCATATGGAGTATGTAGATGTTTGACTATCATAACAACCAAAGCTTTCAGAAAGAGTTGGTCCGAATAGAAGCTGGGCCGTCCTTTACCTCGCTTGACAGGCGGTGGGGCAGGAATGCGGTCCACCAGCCGTACCAGCATGACAAGCAAGCTGCCTTCAGGTATCATTGCAATTGCCTCCTGTTATTGGGTCTAAGCAACTACAATGATTTGGAGGTTGCCGCGTTCAGGCAACCCTTGGACGCGGCTTTCTATTTATGACCATGCCTCAATTAAGTGGATGCGGCCAATGGCAGAATCTGCCCCCTCCCGGTGCACCGTATGAATGTGCCCAGGCTTGCACGATCGTAGACAAGCGTACCTGTTACGCGGGCAAGTTCAGGTCTGATATCAGCCCATGTGCCGATGATTTGCCAGGAGGCGTGGCATCATCGCGACGATCAGCCTATCTGGACCTGGCCGTTTTCCATGCCATAGGTCCAGCCGTCCAGATCGCAGGGGTCCAGCTTGAGGTGAGTGAGCACAGCGTTGATCTGGTCTCGATGCTCGGTGGCATGGTTGATGACCTGGAGGAGCATTATGGCGCTCGTCATGTCGACGTGCTCGCCTTCGATGCTGATGTAATTGAGGCGTTCTGCGGGCAGACCCTGCTCGGCGATCTCTACCAGCGTCTCACCGCTTTGCGTGGCGGCTGTGCGCAGGTCGTCGAAGCCTGTGAAGCCCGCGTCCTCGCGTATTGGCGGCCTGGGTTGGCCTTTCAACCTGGCAACATAACCCTCCTCGGCACCGATCATATGGAGGAGCGTGGCGCGGATGCTGCCGTAGGTGCCGAGGGCGGTGGCGTCTAACTGCTCGTCGGTGAGCGTGGAGCAGGTGTCGAGCATTTTCAGGTTGGCCCACAGGTTGTGCTTGAACATTTCTTCAAGTGGGGTGGTCATGTTGCGGTCTCCTTTGGCTGCGGTAGGACAGTTAGCAATTCGTGGGTCCAGCCGTAGATCCAGCCATCAAGCTCCAGGGGTTCGAGGCCGAGGTGACTGAAAATGGTGTTGATGTGGGCGCGGTGTTCGGTGGCGTGGTTGATTACCAGAATTACGATCATGCTGCCTGTGAGAACTTCGCCTGAGCTGGTATCAAGATAGCTTGCGGGTATGGTGCCGCTTTGAGCCAGATTGACAAACTCCCGGCCCGTGGTGGTCAGCAAATCGCGCAGCAGCTCGAAGCCGGGGAAGGCCTCGCCCTCGCGGCGTGGCGGGCGGGGTTTGCCCAGCATCATGTGCATATACAATTCTTCCGAGCCTGCGAGATGCACAAGCGTGTCGCGAGTGCTGCCGTAGGTGCCAACGAGTTGCGTGTCCAGTTGCTCGTCGGTCAGCTCTTCGCAGGCGTCGAGGAGCGCGAGGTTGGCCCAGAGGTTGTGTTTGAATAGCTCGGTCAGTTCGGTTGACATAATATGAGCCTTTGATTACGAGAGCGCAAATGAGAGAGGTGGGCACATATATGTCCGCCCACATAGATCAGTAGACTTTGGAGAGGTTGTAGGCCGCGCCGTAGTTCCAGCCGTCCACTTCGAAGGGTTCGAGGTTAAGCTGGGTGAGGATGGTGTTGATGTGGGCGCGGTGCTCGGTGGCATGGTTGATGGCCTGGACGATCAGGATGTTGGTGGCTACTTCGGAGGTCTGCCCGCTACCTAGCAGGCCCTTCAGCATATCAGGCAAAAGGTGGCGGCCCGCGATGTCGATCATGGCCTGGCCGCTGGCGTTGGCGGCAGCGCGCAGGTCATCGATGCCGGTGTAAGGGTTGTGCTCTCGGGAAGGAGGGCGGGGTTGGCCGTTGATGCGGGCGGCGTAGCGTTCCTCGGCACCGAAGATATGGAGGAGGGTGGCGCGGATGCTGCCGTAGGTGCCTGGGAAGGTGGCGTCAAGTTGCTCGTCGGTGAGTGTGGCGCAGGTGTCGAGCATTACAAGGTTGGCCCACAGGTTGTGCTTGAACATTTCTTCAAGTGGGGATGTCATGAGGTGATCTCCTTGTGCTGTAGATCGATTTGTGGAGTTGCCGGAACTACATCAGCAGCTACTGCAAGCCCCTTTGTAGCCAAAGAGAGTTACGTGGGCGGACCAGCGTTCGGGGTAACGGGTTCTACCCGCAAGTCCTTGAGGGCTACGGCCTCGTTGGTCATTCTTGCCTCCGCCAAGCCAGCATATTGTGTGGTGGAGACAGTCCGCAGCCTCAGGACTGTAGGAGAGTTAAGCGGCGCCTTTCTTCTCTTTTTCTTTGCTCGGAAGCACCCGCCTCAGGAACTGACCAGTGTACGACTGCTCCATGTCGGCCACCTCTTCGGGGGTGCCCACCGCCACGACCTCGCCCCCGGCGTCGCCGCCTTCGGGGCCGAGGTCGATCAGCCAGTCTGCCGTCTTGATCACGTCGAGATTGTGCTCGATCACCAGGATCGTGTTGCCCTGGTCGGTCAATCGTTGGAGGACGTGCAGCAATCGCTCGATGTCGGCGAAGTGGAGTCCGGTGGTCGGCTCGTCCAGGATGTACAGCGTCTTGCCTGTGGCCTTGCGCGATAGCTCAGATGCCAGCTTGATGCGCTGTGCCTCGCCCCCCGACAGGGTTGTGGCTGGCTGCCCGCACCTGATATAGCCTAGCCCAACATCGCAGAGCGTCTTCAGCTTGTTCTTGATAGCGGGCACGTTATCGAAGAACTCGGTGGCTTCCTCGACCGTCATATCGAGCACTTCGGCTATATTCTTGCCCTTGTACCTGATCTCCAGCGTCTCGCGGTTGTACCTGGCACCGTGGCACACCTCGCACGGCACGTAAACATCGGGCAGGAACTGCATCTCGATCTCGATGATGCCATCTCCACGGCAAGCCTCGCACCGCCCGCCCTTCACGTTGAAGGAGAAGCGCCCGGCATCGTACCCGCGCACTTTGGATTCGGGCACTTTGGCGAACACATCGCGAATAGGCCCGAACGCACCTGTATAGGTCACTGGGTTGGAGCGTGGGGTTCTGCCGATGGGCGATTGGTCGATCTCGATCACCTTGTCGATGTTCTCGACACCCTCGATGCTCTCATGCGCGCCCGGCCTCTCTTTCGACCTGTAGATCGATTGGGCCAGCTTGCGCGACAACACTTCATGCACCAGCGTGGATTTCCCTGAGCCTGACACCCCGGTCACACAAATGAACTTGGCTAGCGGGAACTCCACCGTTATATGTTGCAAGTTGTTCTCGTATGCGCCTCGCACCACAATGCTCTTGCCGTTGCCCTTGCGCCTCTTTTTCGGAACGGCGATCTCGCGCTCACCACGCAGGTACTTGGCCGTTATCGAGTTGGGATCGCGCAATACCTCCTCATAAGTGCCCTGCGCAATAATTTTTCCGCCATGCTCGCCCGCGCCGGGGCCGATGTCGATCAGCCAGTCGGCCACGCGCATCGTCTCCTCGTCGTGTTCCACCACGATCAGGGTGTTTCCCAGGTCCTTCAAGCGCAATAGAGTGCTGATCAGCCGGGCGTTGTCGCGCTGGTGCAGGCCAACTGAAGGCTCGTCCAGGATGTAGAGCACGCCCATCAGCGACGACCCGATCTGTGTCGCCAGCCTGATTCGCTGTGCTTCGCCACCCGCCAGGGTGGCTGCCGTTCTGTTGACCGTCAGGTATTCCAGCCCCACGTCCATCAGGAATCCTAGCCGCGCCCTGATCTCTTTGAGTATCTGCCGGGCTATTATCTGATCTTTCTCCGAAAAGGGCGTGGGCTTATCGCCCTCTCCCGCCAGGTAGGCGAAGAAGCGGGTGGCCTCGCGCACCGAGAAGTTGGCTATGTGGGCTATGCTCTTGTCGTCCACAGTCACCGACAGGCTCTCCGGCTTGAGGCGCTGCCCCCGGCAGGAGTGACACGGGCGGTCGCTCATGTACCGCTCCAGCTCCTGCCTTATAGTGTCCGAGTTGGTTTCGCTGTGCCGCCTCTTTACGATGTTGACCACCCCGCTGAACTCGCGGTCGAACTCCTGCCAGCGGCCCTGGTAGGTCTTGTGCCTGATCTTGATATGGCGCTCTTTGCCACCATAAAGGAGCACGTTCATCTGCGCTTCGGTCAGGTCCTTGACGGGGGTCTCCATCGAGAAGCCGAACTCGCGCCCGACCGCCTCCAGCACCTCCAGCATCCAGCTATCGCCCTGCTGGAATGACTTGGCCCAGGGCGTGATCGCTCCTTCGATGATGCTCAGGTTCTTGTCGGGGATGATCAGGTCGGGGTCAGGCTCCATCTGGACGCCCAGGCCGGTGCATACGGGGCAAGCGCCGTGCGGCGAGTTGAACGAGAAGGAGCGCGGCTCTATCGCGCCCAGCGAGATACCGCAATTGGGGCAGGCGAAGTGCTCGGAGAAGACGTATTCTTCGCCGTCAAGAATAGACACGATCACCAGCCCCTTCGCCAGCTTCAGCGCGGTCTCCACCGAATCGGCCAATCTTGTCCTGTCGGGATCTACTCCTCCCTCTTGCTCAGGCGCCCTGATCACGAGCCTGTCCACCACCGCCTCGACGGTGTGCATTTTGTACTTTTCGAGGTCGATTGGTGTGTCGAGGTCGCGCACTTCTCCGTCAATACGTGCGCGCACATAACCCGCTTTGCGCAGGTCTTCCAGCACCTTCTGGTGCTCGCCTTTGCGGTCTTTGATGATAGGGGCCAGGATCAGGATGCGCGAGCCTTCGGGGATGGACTGCACCGCGTCAACGATCTCCTGCACCGTCTGCTGCTGGATCTCTCTCCCGCAGTTGGGGCAGTGCGGCCTCCCTGCCCTCGCGTAAAGGAGGCGCATGTAGTCGTAGATCTCGGTGATAGTGCCCACAGTCGAGCGCGGGTTGCGCGATGCGCTTTTCTGGTCGATCGAGATGGCGGGGGATAGCCCCTCGATCAGGTCCACATCAGGCTTCTCCATCAACCCCAGGAACTGGCGTGCGTACGCTGACAGCGACTCCACGTACCTGCGCTGCCCCTCGGCATAGATCGTGTCGAAGGCAAGCGACGACTTTCCCGATCCCGATAACCCGGTGATAACCACCAGCTTGTCGCGTGGGATAGCCACGTCTATATTCTTTAAGTTGTGCTCCCGCGCCCCGCGCACAATAATGTGCGTTTGGGCTGCGCCCGGCAATCTTTGGTGTTCTACTTGAGGCATATTTATTTCGTGTATATCGTGGTGTCCGTTTTTTCCCGGTTGGTTGATCGTTCGGAGCATACAATTATCCCCCATTCAAGAAGATAGGTGCAAGGGTCGAGCCATGCTCCGCTGAGATGAGATGGCATTGTGGCGGGTTATTTATCAAGATCGTCTATCAAGATCACTCTTATCTCAGTTATGCGACGAAATACTGTATCATTTGTCAGGAATGCATCACATCCTGTTTCAAGGGCAGCGGCTATTTGTAAAGCATCCAATAGATGTAGATTGTGATGTGCTCGCAACTCTGCTGCCCTCTCGGCCATAATCTGGTTGATGTCAACGAACATGGTGTTCGTACCATGCACGATCAGATCCCTGAAGCTTTGCTGTAGTGTGGTTTGATTTGATTTGTATTGAATAGCAGGACGAGCGCCTCCGCAAGAGTTACAGGTGACGTAACTGTCCTGATCGTTCCTGCGTCCACCTGATCAAAGATAACCTGCACTCTGTCGATGTATTTGCTGTCAGCCTGGATATAGTAAATGATAGGTGACGTGTCCAGGAACAATGTTGATACATCTTGTAAAGCGTCCTCTTTGGTCATGCCGGCTTGCCCGCATCCGTAATCAGATAGAACTTCTCTCGTCCACCATCGGCTTCACGTCTTCCGCGTGAGACCCACTCCTGCGCATCTTCTCCGCTCAGCAGATCAGGTGCGGCGCCGCGAATGTCGCTCCACTTTGGCCGATCGTCTCGCTCGTCGTTTGCATGTCGTGCCTGCTCAATGAGATGTGAAGCAAGCTCCAACTTCTCATCGGCAGTGAGCTCATCGGCCTGCTTCATGATTTTAAGCAGCTTTGCGGATGCCATCAATTTCTCCTGGACGCTTTACATAACAGAACGAACGTTCCCATAATAGTATACCAAATTCGTCAAGGTCAGTCTTTCCACACGTTTCCCACATCCAGTATCGTCACTCTCCCTGGCTTACAGGTTGCTCGAAATCGAGGCTTGCTATGATCTCATCTCCCCAGCGTTCGCCCGTTTCTCTGAACCCCACGCTTGAGTACAGCTTGCGTGCTACTTCGTTGCCCGGCACGTATGAGAGGCTTATACCCTTCGTGCCGGGATCGTGCTCCTTGACGAGGCGGATCATCTCCTGCATGGCGGCCTTGCCGTAGCCTTTGCCCTGATGGTTTTTGTCGATCATGAAGCGGGCTATGCCCCACCTGTTAGGCTCCAGGGGCCACTCTCTCCCGTACAGCACGAACCCCACCATCGTATCGCCTGCATAGATCCCCGCCGGGATCAGTGACGGCTCGAAGCGCGACCACGCGATCGATTGGAGGTTGGTAGCAACGAAATTGGCCTGCTCTTCCGCCACCTCCAGTTTGGCGGCTTGCGTCCATGTGTCACCTGTGAGTTCCCGGATCGTAACGTCGGTCATTCTTGCTCCCTAGATAAGCGCGTCGTGCAGGCGTGCCAGGAAATAGGTCCACCCATCGAGGTGACCTTGCCGCTCCTCCTGGTCCTTCACTCTTTCCAAGTATGCGCTGTGCGTCAGTGTCAATTGTGTGCCTATGTCGCCGATCGGTTCGAATCGCACATCGACGTGGCGCATGGCTGTGTTCGGCTCGTGGTCCCAGCGCCATGTGAACGCCAGCCTGCTGTCTTGCTCGTAATGTGTGAACGTGCCTCGCAGGTCCCACTTCATCGCAGGCCATGACAGGTGGTATTGGCCGCCCTCCCACGGGTCAATCTCGGCCCTTGGCGGCCACCACTGCACCAGCAGATCGGGCTGCATCCAGTATCTGAACAGCTCGCCCGGCATCACGCCTCTGTAGAAGGTGCTTACCATAAGCTGCTCAGGTCCGCTCGCCTGCTGGACGACCGCTTCCTCACCCCTCTGCTCCTCGATCATCCTTCCTACCTCCCGCCTTAATTGTCTGTGCCGCTCGTAGCCGCGGCTCCTATATCCTTGCAGCGCCATTCTTGATCCGTTCCTCCACTTCTACCGGCAGCCTTAAAATCGTCATATTGCGCCCATCATACGTGTGGCGGCCCTGCCTCCAGCCTCTTCCCAATCTTATCGAGCGCGAGCGGGGGATTGGGACTTTCGAGCCACCACGTTACACCCACCTCGGCCAGGCTCGCCATGTGCTCGCGGTCCTTCTCGCGGTCTGTGCCGCTTGTCTCGCCTGCCAGGATCACGTCGAACGGGCCATCATTCCGGCGAAACTCGCTGATGTAGGCCAGTATATCGCGCACCTCTTGAGGCGTGACCTCGCGCTCCTCGTTGGCGATCAGCGGGAAGATGCCATCCCACTGCGCTGCCCGCCTGAAGGGCTTCTTGTTAGGCCACTGCCCCGCCACCCACACAGGGATGCGCGGCTGCTGCACCGGCTTGGGCAGGAACTGCACATCTTTGATGTGGAAGTGCTCACCATCGAAGCTGAACGGCTCGCCGCTCCACAGCCCTGCCATGATCTGTAGGCCCTCGTCCAGCATCTCGCCCCAGGCTTTCGGATCGGTCGGTTCACCGAACTTGCTGTAGTCGCCGAACCAATCGCCGCCCAGACCAACGCCCGCGATAGCGCGCCCACCCGACAGGTGATCGAGCGTGCTAATCTGCCTTGCCAGCGTCCAGGGCCGCCGCCTGGGCACGGGTGTCACCATGGTGCCCAGCTTGATCCGTGATGTGCTGGCCGCCATCGCCGCCAGCAGCACGAAGGGGTCGGAGGCTGGCATGACGTGGGGCCCCGTCCACAGCACGTGGTCCCAAAGAAAGAACCCGTCCCAGCCCGACTCCTCCGCGATGTGCGCCAGTTCGACGCCCAGGCGTGGATCTCCACAAAGATCGAAATTAGGTATGGTAATGCCGAATTGCATGCTCGTCTCTACTCCATTTGTCCACAATACCTGCATATTTCGCACGCGCTTGCCAGAGTCGTCCAAGTTCCGCCGTCCATCGTCCTCCGACTACCGGCTACCGGCTACCGGCTCCCCTCCCCATCAAACCGCCACTTCGTGGGGCTGGTGGAGAACTTCGCAACGTCCCAGGCAAGCACCTTGCTCGGCCTCAGGCTGAAAAGCCCGCGCTCCTGCCACAGCTTGCCGTCGCTGGTGTAGTCGTAGCTATACTTCTCGGCGTACTTGCTGTTGAACTCCACCACCAGCCGATCCGCAAGTTCCGCATCTGCCTGGGCAATGCCCTGCACCACTCCGTCGAGAATTATCGCGTCGTCACCGACCTCTACTTGCACCGATATGCGCGGGTCTCGCGTTATGTTGCGGCCCCAGCCCGTTTCCGGGGAGCCGTCGAAATAGAGGGTGCCATCCAGCCATACTCCCCACACAGGGCGGACGTGGGGTCGCCCATCCTGGGAGGTAGTGCCTATCCAGTAGTTCAGTGCGCCCTTCAATATGTCCGTAACGTGTTCCCATGTCAACATCCCTTCTTCCGTAGCCGGGACGCCGTACCCTTTGGGCATCCACGGCCTGCTTGCTTCCACTTTATTCGTTGTGTCGTTCATGTGTGTCTCCTTGTGCGTGAAACGTGATACGTGAGTTACTGCTTACTTCGTACTGCGTATTGCATGTTCACTCGTCACTCGTCACTCGTAATCACGTATCACGTCCATCCACCCACAGATCAGCTTTGCCGCCAGGTCTGCTTTGCCCCAGTAAATGTGGTCGGCTCCCTCGATTATGCAGGTATCCACCCTCTTTGACGAGGTAGCGGCTCTACGCATCTCGTCCAGGTCGGACTGGGTGCCGCACCATTCTTCCTCCGTTCCGTAGAAGGCCAGCACCGGGCACTCGATCTGCGCGATATAGGGGGTGCGCTCGTTGGAAGTCAACACGTGCTGGGCTACGCGCGCCCTATCAAGGAACGTCCTTGCGCTCATGCGGTACCACGATACCTCCAGTGGAGGCAATATCTCGTCGCTCTTCCCCTCAGCCTCCATCTTCTCGGCCATTGCTGTGCGCTCGGCATCCGCCTTCCATTTCACATCGCCAGACGCGCACACCACCCCCAGCACCCGCGGGTCCTTGCGCATCGCCTGGTAATAGGCCACCTTGTTCGCCCCGAAGCTGTGGCCCACAAGCACCACGCCCTTCGCGCCCTTCGCCACGGCCAGGTCTATCCAGGGCGCTATGTCCATTGGCGTCTCCTCGAAGCGCTCCCAGCAGGCCCCTCCCGGTGTGGCATCTCCCCTGTCGTCCCACACCACCGAGATCACATCGTGCCCGTGTGTATTGGCCGTGATAAATGTATAGCCAAGCCGGGCCACTTCCCTCCCCAACTGCACGTACGGGTAATCGTAGAACCTGCTGGTGTTGCCGTGAATCCAGAGCACGGCAACATCTTTCGTCCTTACCCCCACCGGGCTGATGATCGCCCCTTCCAGCGCCAACCCATCCTCCCGATCCACAAACGCCAGCTCCTCGCTATACTCATTCATCAACGCCGGCTCCTCCACGCCAATCGCCTTCCACCCACTGAATGCGCTCAACACACTGATCGTGCTCATACTGACCATTTTGCGAACCCTCCGATGCTCTCAGAACCGTCTCACAAAGCTCTCGCAGCCATCTACCAACATACTATCCGATCGCACCTGACACCTTCTGTCAGTATTGTCAGCCATCTTTTGCACATATTCTGACGGGTATTTTTCGCATGTGCCGGAGGGCCGATTGACCCCACTTTTTAACGCTCCATTCACCCTAATTCACCTCAATTCTCACTCTTCTCGCCTACACTGTTCTTGCAAGACCCGCCCGGTTTGGTGCACGCGGCTGCCTGTGAGTTTCTGCTCGTGGGCAGCCGCGTTGCTACCACAAATTTCTGTAGCCCTCCACGGGCTGCGAAGGAGTATTCCTTTGATCACATCTCTCGCCGAGCACGACATCTGGGACGGCGTTGACTTGTCCGATCCCCGTGCTTTGCTGACCGTACTTCGACAGCTTCGGCAAGAAGTCCAGCGGGACGGACTCGCGACATTCTCGCGCTGGCAGCCGGCCATCGACAAACGCGGCTTCATCCAGAGCGGGTTGAACCTGGCCTACTATCTTGCCCTGCGAAAGTGGGATCTACGCCCCTTGCAAGCCGCATTGACCCCGCTGGGCCTCTCCTCGCTTGGACGCATCGAGGGACGTGTAATGCACAACCTCGATGCTGTGATCGCTACCCTGGGCGCGATCTGCCATGAAGACCCGGAATCGCTGCCTAAACACCCTCCCTTCGAGGCGTTCTTCTACGGAGATGACCTCCTGAACCACCATGCCGACACACTTTTTGGCAAAATGGGCAGCCGTCGGGCCGGCAGGCGTATCCGTATCATGGTGACGCTGCCCACCGAGGCGGCGACCGACTACGATCTGGTCCGCAACCTTCTGCAAAACGGCATGGATTGTATTCGCATAAACTGCGCTTATGACGGTCCCGATGCCTGGGCTGCCATGATAGCCAACTTGCGCCGCGCCGAGGCCGAGGTGGGCGTTTCGGCCAGAGTCTTGATGGACCTGGCCGGACCAAAGCCGCGAACAGGCCGGGTGATCACGCCTGGAGATGAGCACCGCCTTATGCCCGGTGATACGCTTCTGCTTGTCAGGGGCGAGCCTGCGCCCGACGAGGCTTATCCGTTCCAGGCGAACTGCACCATCGTCGAAGTTATGGATCAACTAAAGGTTGGCGAAGAGGTATGGATAGACGACGGCAAAATTGGCTTACGCATTGAAAGTGAGGAACCTCGTGGGTTTGTGCTGCGCGTACATCAGACAGGCCCCAGGGGCGGCAAGCTGCGACCGGGCAAGGGCATGAACTTCCCCGACAGCGATCTCTCGATCAGCCCTCTCACCGACAAGGATTTGCGAGACCTCGATTTCGTGGCCGCCAACACTCAGATCATCGGCTACTCCTTCGTGCGCGAGCCTGCCGATATAGAGCTATTGCAGAGAGAGTTGCAGAAGCGCATAGGCAAACGCTGGCGCGACCTAGCCATCATCGCCAAGATCGAGACCAAGCGCGCAGTGCGCAATTTGCCCGATCTCATCGTGCAGGCGGCGGGCAAGCAGCCCTTCGGGGTGATGATAGCCAGGGGCGACCTCGCCGTTGAAATAGGCTACCAGCGCCTGGCTGAGATGCAGGAAGAGATCATGTGGCTCTGCGAGGCGGCCCATGTGCCCGTCATCTGGGCTACCCAGGTTCTCGAAAACCTCGTACGCAAAGGCATTCCAACGCGGGCCGAGATAACCGACGCCGCCATGTCCGAGAGAGCCGAATGTGTGATGCTGAACAAGGGGTCATACCTCACGCAGGCGGTCGGTATCCTGGTGGATGTGCTGACCCGTATGCGAGAGCATCAGGTAAAAAAGACCCCTCAGCTAAGGGCGCTACAGACCTGGAAGCCCCGCAAAGTTTCGGAAGTACTATCTGAATAGGAGGAAGCAATGTCAGCAATAGTAGAATTGAGTAAATACAGTCCCGCCGAGATCGAAGTTTATAACGTGCAGGTGTCCGATAATGACACTTTCCATCCGAAAGAAGGCATCGTGCTTAGATGGGTCTACCCCGATGGCGCGCCCTCATTCCAATGCGTGACCTGCCACACAGAAAGCGTTTCCTACCTCAGCCCTTGCGTGCATGTGGAACAACTGAAGCGCCAGCTAGGCGACGGATATCTATGATAAGTACTCTTTGAGCGTGTTTATCTCCGCCATTACCACCTCGACGGGGATGGCCCGCATCTCCGGCCCGCCCTCCAACTCCTTCGATCCTACATCGAGGCGTTGGGTTGGGCGCGTGCCGGGTGCGCGTAATACCCGGTGCACGCGAGGGTCGCCCCACGGCCCCCAGATACTATCGTCGCTCGGCCCGTAAAGGCGCAACGTAGGCTTGTCCAGCGCATCCGCGATATGCAGCGGCCCGTTGTCTACCCCCAGCACCATGTCGGCCTTTTCAAGCACCAACACGAGTTGCGCCAGATTAGCGGTAAGGCCCACCAGATTGCGGATTTTGGATTGCGGATTTTGGATTCTGGAGAGGATGGCGTCTGTCAGGGGCTTCTCTTGCGGTGAGCCTGTTAGCGCCACCGACCACCCATTTTCGGCCAGCCTGCTTGCTACCTCCGCCCAGCCTTCGATTGTCCATAGCTTGTTTGCGGCCATTGTGCCGGGGTGTATTATCACGCGCCGCTCGGTATTGAGCCATTCCTCGATGGTCGGGTTGTCCGGCTGTTCGGCCTTCGGTGGCCTTAACTGCGGGATACCTTTGTCGCGGTCAATCTCCAGAGGCGGGAGCTTGCACGCACCCATCCCTTCCAGCATCGCTTGTACCATTATCAGGTTTTGCTCGACTTCGTGCTTGCCTGGCCTGTAGGGCACCGCGTTCGTGAGCCATTCGCCCATGCCGGGCGTTGCGTATCCCCACCTGTGCGGGATGCGTGCCGCTGCCATCAGGGCCGCGCCCCACCAGTGGTCGAACCGCAGCACGATCCCCAGGTCATACTCCTCGCGCTCCAGCCTGATCCCCTCGCGCCTGAGCAGCATGTATGGCGCGAGCACCCCGCCTTCCCTTCCACCCCCTATACCGGGAAAGCGCAGCACTTTTAGCTCGTCGAGATCGGGGTTGCCCTCCCACATAGCGCGCCCCCACGGCCCCACCATCCCGGTGATGCGGGCATCGGGGAACCCCTCGCGTATGCGCTTGAGGGCCGGGGTGGCGAATAGGAGATCGCCCAGGTGATCGGGGCGTATCACCAGCACGCGCTTGATGGGCCGTCCCATGCGCCTTGAAACCATCCACATCAGGCGCGGGCTGGTTACTCTGAGCAGCGCATCGCGCACCACTGTTTTGGTGCTGCTCACGCCTCTTCTCGCCCGTTGCCGTTGGGGCGACTCGCGGTGCGGGCGTACATCTTCTCGATAGCCGCCCACACCCCCTCCACCGTCACCACGCCGTGATACTCCTCGCCTGAGCGAGCCGCTCGTCTCAATGCTTCCGCCCCCGATCCTCTCATGCCTGGCTTTGGCGCAACCGCCACGGCATGGCGCGAGGGGTCCCATGGTCCATAGCGCGCCGGGTCGCTCGGGCCGAACACCGCCACCACGGGGGTGCGCATGGCGGTTGCAAGGTGCATGGCCCCTGTATCGTGCCCCAGGAACAGCTCGCACCAACCGATCAGCGCGGCCATCACCCCCCAATCAAGCTTGCCTACAAGGTCCACCACGCGCGGCGCTGTGGTCTCGAAGATCGTGCTCTTCAGCCTCTCTGCGGCCTCGCGGTCCTCTTTGCCCGGCCCTCCCAACAGCAGGATGGACGTATCGCGCGTCTCCACCAGCCAATCCGCTATACGCGCCCACCGCTCCGGCTGCCACCGCTTTGATAGGAGCCTCATGCCGGGGTTCGAGCCTCCCCCCAGGTGCAGCGTCACGCAACCGTCCTCTTCGTCGCCCAGCCCCGCCTCCGATACGATGCGACCCGCCTCGTGGCGGTCCTCCTCGGTGGGGAAGAACTCCAGGAACGATTGGTCACGAGGGGCAGCTATGCCCAGGGCGCGCACCACGTCCAGGTACCACTCGACTTCGTGTCGCACCTTGTCGGGCGGGCATGGCACAGGGTGGGTGAGCGCGATCCCGCGCCCATCGCTGTCGAGG
Source organism: uncultured Chloroflexia bacterium (assembly GCA_963797095.1). Taxonomy (GTDB): domain Bacteria; phylum Chloroflexota; class Chloroflexia; order QHBQ01; family JADMIH01; genus JADMIH01. Next base: position 367,081 of record CAWCNY010000006.1, read on the forward strand.
CCCGCCCGCACCTGCGCCCGTCCCATCCGCGCCGCCAGGTTGAGCATAGGCGACCTGTCGAGCACTACCGCCGTGCCGAACTTGCCACGCCGGATCGCCCTGCCAAGCTTCGTGTAATCGGCCCACCGCGCCGATTCGCCCCCCACGGGCACATCCAGCAAGCCGTCCAGGCGCGGGTTGTGCGCGACCGCCTGCCTGGACCACCCACCCACCGCCATCTCGATATGCGAGTTGGGCAGCGCCCTCCTGAGCGCGGCGATAGCGGGGGTTGCCATAAGCACATCCCCCATGCAACACGGTTTGATTACAATCACCCTGCGTAGGTGTGGATCTGCTGGGTCCAGGCGTTTGCCTCGCCCCGGCTTTAGTCGCCAGGGCAGGCCCGCCAGCCGCGCCGCCCCGCCTACTGCCTGCGTTCGGATACCAGGCACAGCCAATCGCCTTCCTTGCGCTCTTCGTGCGCGGGCAAGCCCGCCCGCTCCAATGCCGCTTTGACGGCTTCGCCACGCTCGAAGAATATGCCTGATGATATTAGGATTCCGCCCGGCGCCAGCAGCCCGTACAGCGACCTCGATAGCTCGATGATCACGCTCGCCAGAATGTTCGCCACGATCACGTTGTAAAGTCCATTCTCTTTCGCCGCTTCCACCGACCCCAACCCAACCTCGATCCGGTCAGCCAGTCCATTTCGCTCTACATTCTGCGCCGTAGCATCCACGGCCACAGGATCGGTGTCAAGCGCCGTCACACGCAAGACATCCCCGCTCAGCTTGGCAGCCGCGATAGCCAGTATGCCTGAGCCGGTGCCGAGGTCGAGGATGTTGGAAGGTGATATGTGATACGTGATACGTGATATGTGATCGTCTTCCTCATAGTTCCCATTCGTGCTTCGTGCTTCGTCCTTCGTCCCACCAGGCACGTAATCCTCCAGCGCCTCCAGGCAGAGGCGGGTGGTGGGGTGGAGGCCGGTGCCGAACGCCATCCCTGGGTCGAGGTCAAGCACTATGTCGCGCTCTTTCGGAGTGTAGTCGAGCCACGACGGTTTGATCACGATGTGCTTGCCCATGCGCTGCACACCGTAGAAGGCTTTCCAGGCGTTGGCCCAATCTTCCTCTTTGCACTCTCTCACGCGTAATTCGCCTACCGGACGCATCCGGCCCAGGTGCCACAGCGCTTCCTCGATCCGGCTCTTCTTCTCCTCAGCCTCATTGTCGAGAGGCAAATAGGTGCGCACGCTGATAGGGCGGGTCGGGTCGATCTCAGGAAACTGAAGCTCGTCCCAGCTATCCTGCTCGGACTGTGGCCCCTCCACCCCCTGCTCGACCACCACCCCGCCGTTATACCCGAGGCGCGCGAAAAGCTCGCTCACAGGCTCAACAGCCTCCGGGTCAACCTCAACTGAAAGCTCTAGCCAGTTCATAGTCTTTGTGACGAGTGACGAGTGACGAGTGACGAGTGAATACGCGATACGCGATACGCGATACGCGATACGCGATATTTACTCGGTACTCACTTAAACGTCTCGTCTATTTCGGTCGTGCCTGTACCGCCTGTGCGGGCTATCGAGTCGTCGCCCAGGTTGATTGTGTTGTACGAGCCTTCGACCATAGCGCGCTCACCGATCAGGGTGCCGAAGAGCATCGAGCTACTCACCGTGGCGTTGGGGGCGATGATGCTGTTCTTTACGATGGAGTCGCGCACCTCCGCGCCCTCCGAAATCGAGGCGTATGGGCCGATGATGCTGTTGTCTATCTCGGCCTCATCGGCCACGTACGAAGGCGGTATGATCAGCGAATTGCCGCGCTGGTACGGGTCTTCCAGCTTGTCCATCTTCTTGAGCAGGTAGCGGTTCGCGTGCAGCACCGCGTCCCAGGTACCGGTGTCCTCCCAGGCGTCCACCTGGAACGTGCGGAACTTCGCGCCCTCATCGATCATCACCTGAATAGCATCCGCCAGGTAATATTCTCCCTTGAGCGATTTGCCCGACGCCATCAGCTTATCTATTGCACTGAACAGCCACTGCAAATCCTTGTAATAGTACAGCCCCACCACCGCCAGGTCGCTTTCAGGCTCGGCTGGCTTCTCCACCAGCTTGCTCACGATCCCCTCGTCGTTCAACACGGCGATCCCGAAGCGCCTGGGATCGGGCACGGGCATCACATACATCGCCCCATCCACGTCCAGGTTCTTCAGTGGGGTCAGGTCGGCCTCGAACAGAGTGTCCACGAAGAGCGTCATCAGGTCGCCTGTCACGTGCTCACGCGCCAGCGCGATAGCATCCGCCTGCCCGCGCATCACCTTCTGCTCTATGAAGGTCGATTTGTATTTATAGTTTTGCTTGACATAATCTTCCATCTGCTCGCCCATGCGGCCCACGATGAAGATCAATTCCTCGATATCGAGCGGCTCCAATGCATCGAGCACGAACGCCAGCGACGGCCTGCCCGCCACCGGCACAAGCGGTTTGGGTCTGGTGTGAGTGTGAGGCCGCATTCGGGTGCCGTAGCCCGCGGCGGGGATTATTACTTTCATTCGTTTTCTCTATTCTTTAAATTGTAGTCCTTGGTTGACCATAGAGAGTCTATCCGAAACACCCTGAACACGCAAGACACGTACCAAACCCCAAATCAGATTACGCGCCGGCAGAATGAAACTGTTATATACACAGCGAAAGATTGTACAATAACAGCAACGTGCCCAACAAAGGACAAATCGCCAATAAAGGAGGCAGCGAGCCACTCTCCCAAACAGAGCGCGCTGCGGCTCTTCGCCGTATGGCCGCCGAAGGCGTGGATATCCTTGTGATAGGAGGAGGCATTACCGGGGCAGGGGTCGCCCTGGACGCGGCGGCCCGCGGCCACAGCGTTGGCCTTGTCGAGAAGGGGGACTTCGCAAGCGGCACCAGCAGCAAATCCACTCGCCTCGTACACGGCGGCATCCGCTATCTTCCCCAGTTCGACTTCGACCTCGTGCGCGAGGCTCTCGTAGAGCGCGGCCTACTGATGCGCAACGCTCCCTTCCTGGTGCGCCCCCTGGCCTTCGTGCTCCCCCTCTACGCGGGCGACCACCGCCCACTCAGCATTCCCTTCGCCCCACCCTTTGGGCTCGGCCTTTCCTATATCCTGCGTGCCGGGCTGCTTCTCTACGATCTCATGTCCGGCAGGCTCGGCATCCGCAGGCACAGGCACATCGGCCCCCAGCGCGCCCTCAGGATGGCTCTCTGTCTGCGGAGCGAAGGTCTCAAAGATGCCTTCGTCTACTACGATGCCCGCACCGACAACTCCCGCCTTACCCTCACTGTTCTCCGCACTGCCGCCCGGCGCGGCGCGATGCTCGCCAACTATGCCGAGGTAATAGGCTTCCGCCGCGAGACCGGCAATATCACGGCAGCCTGGGTTCGCGACCACATCTCAGGCGATCTCCTTGAAGTTGGTGTGCGCACCGTCATAAACGCAGGCGGCGTCTACGCAGGAAGAGTGGAAGCCCTCGCGGAAGATGCCGCCGAGTTTGCCAGCCTTGACCACCTCCGCATAATACCCGCCAAAGGCGTCCACCTGGTAATCAGCCGCCGAAAATTGAGAATAGGAAGCGCGGCGGTGGTCCTCCCCGAAACCGACGATGGCCGCATCCTATTCCTCGTCCCCTCCGGCCCCCACGTGATCGTAGGTACCACCGACACCGTTGGTGGTACCATTGACCGCCCCGAAGCCACCCAGGAAGATATCGATTACCTCCTGCGACACGTCAATCGTTACATGGCCTGCCACGTGGGCGCCTCCGACGTGATAACTACCTGGGCAGGCTATCGTCCCCTCATACAGCCCAACGATAGATCCACAAGCTCCTCGCGCCTTTCACGGACCCATATCGTGCGCGAAGGGCCGGGTGGCATGATCACGATCACAGGCGGCAAGCTGACCACCTACAGGCGTATGGCCCAGGATGCCCTCGACTTCGCCGCCCGCCGTCGTGGCGAGCGTACACAGCGCCCCACCGAGCACCTGCCTCTGGCGGGCGCGGAAGATTGGCGCCAAGCGCAACAGGCGCTCCAATCCTATGAACACCGCGGTATCATCAAACCTGATACGGTACAACGCCTCATATCCTACGGCTCGGAAGCCCTCACGATCTTGTCCTACATAGACTCCAACCGAAAACTGGCCGACCGCATCGTACCTAACCTCCACTATATAATGGCCGAAGTGGTCTACGCGTGCAGGCACGAAATGGCCCTCACTGTGCGCGATGTGCTTGAACGCCGCCTCCACATAGCCACCGAAACCCCCGACGACGGCCAAAGTGTTGCCGGATCAGTAACTCAACTGATGGCCCAGGAGCTAGGCTGGGATTAATAAAGTAATCCAAAAAGGCCCTTGACAACGTTACCCTTTTGCCTATACACTTAGCGAAATCGAAAATACACAGGCTTGGATCAGCGCTAGTAGCCATCGAAGCGGGCCTACAGAGAGCCGGAGCAGGTGAAAGTCCGGCGTCAGCGCAGAGGGTGAATGGAGCTGTGAGCCTCATACCGAAAGTGGGCAACCCGCCCGCCGGTAGGCTATGACGGACACTCCACCGTTACCAGGGAGCGGGGTATCGGCAGACGGGGCACTATCGCGTACTTCACGCAGTAGCCTCGACTAGGTACTCGCAGAGCGTCGCAAAAGCGGCGGAATTAGGGTGGCACCACGAGGATTCCGGTCCTTCGTCCCTTGCGGACGGAGGGCTTTTTTGATCCCCCTCCAACCTGCAAGTCACAGCAAGCAACATGCAGCAAGCAGTATTCAGAGGTGAAAACCATGCTAGGAACCTACTCGCTAACCGGAGAATCGTTCGCCTCCCTTGCGGCAGCCAACGCGCCCGGTGCTGGCGCGCCCCCGCCCTACACCATCATCAGCCGCCGCATCCCCGCCGACCTGGAAACCCCTGTCTCTGCTCTCCAAAAGATCAGGCGCGGTCACCACTGTTTCCTCCTGGAAAGCGTTGATCGTGGCGATCAGGTGGGTAGATACTCTTTCCTCGGCACCGATCCCCACCTGGTCCTCTCCGTGAAGGATGGCACGTCCCAACTTGCAGACCCCACCAACCCATTCTCCACAGAGGAAAAGCCTTCCCCAGCCCCCCTGGACGACCTGCGACGCCTCCTCTCGTCCAGAAACCTTATCATCCCGGAAAACACCCTCCTTCCTCGCTTCCTGGGAGGTGCGGTCGGCTATGTCGGCTACGAAATTGCCACCACCCTTGAGCCTGTGCGCCCCGCCCTCAACGATCCCCTGGCCTTGCCCGATATGGCCTTCGCCATGTACGACACCCTTATGGTGTTCGACCACGTCCAGCGCACCGCCCAGATACTCACCCTGGCCCCTCTCAACTCCACTCCCGATCAGGAATACAGGGCCGCGATCTCCCGTATAGAGGAGATCATGCTTCGCCTCCGTTCGCCCCTACCCTCTGTCCCTACAGACCACCATCTATCAAAGCGGTCCACCTCCCCCGTCAGAAGCAACTGCACTCAATCTGAATATGAGCGAATGGTCGAAGCGGGTAAAGAGCACATCGTCGCGGGCGACATTATCCAGGTGGTCCTCTCCCAGCGCTTCGAGCGCGACACCCCCGCCGACCCTTTCACCATCTATCGCGCTCTGCGCATGGTCAACCCCTCACCGTACATGGTCTTCATGCAGTTCGATGATGCCTGCCTGGTCGGGGCCTCCCCCGAAATGCTGGTGCAGGTGCAGGGCCGCAAGGTTTCTACCCACCCCATCGCGGGTACACGCCCTCGCGGCCACGCCAGGCAAGACGACGACCTCCTGGAGCGCGAGCTTCTCGCCGACGAGAAAGAGCGCGCCGAGCACCTGATGCTGGTAGACCTGGGTCGCAACGATATTGGCCGCATTTCGCGCATAGGCTGCGTCAAAGTCCCGCGCTTCATGCAAGTCGAGCGTTATTCCCACGTCATGCATATCGTCTCCGAAGTCGAGGGCCATTTGCAGGATGGCCTCGGACCCATAGACGCCCTTCGCGCCTGCTTCCCGGCGGGTACGGTTTCCGGCGCTCCCAAAGTGCGGGCTGTGCAGATCATATCCGAGCAAGAGGCCGACAGGCGCGGCCCCTACGCAGGCGCTGTCGGCTACATCGGCTACGACGGCAACATGGATACAGCTATCACCATACGCACCATAGTGGTCCGCGATGGCGTGGCCTCTGTGCAGGCGGGCGCGGGCATCGTGGCGGATAGCGTCCCCGCCGCCGAATACCAGGAAACCCTCCACAAGGCCCGCGCCCTCCTCTCGGCCATCGACCTCGCCGAGGAAATCGAGCGCCAGGAAGCCATCACGGAACGAGAAATCGCCCAGCAGGAGGTAACGCTTTGTTAGTGCTTATCGACAACTACAACTCCTTCACCTATAACCTCTACCAGTACCTGGGCGAGTTAGGTTCCTGTGTGCGGGTCGTGCGCAACGATGCCGTTACCGTGCGCGAGCTAGAGATGCTCAACCCCACAGCCCTTGTAATCTCCCCCGGCCCAGGCGGCCCCTGCGACGCAGGCATATCCCTCGATGCCATCGAGGCGTTCAAAGGCTGCATCCCCATTCTTGGCGTCTGCCTGGGCCACCAGTGCATAGGCCACTTGCACGGCGCGAAGATAGTGCGCGCCCCCGAAATCCGCCACGGCAAGATCTCCGAGATCTACCACACCGGGCAGGGCGTCTTCGCCGGCCTCCCCAATCCCTTCCCCGCTACCCGCTACCACTCGCTGGTGGTCGATGCGGCCACCTGCCCGCCCGACCTTGAGGTGACCGCCTGGACTTCGGGGGGTCTCATCATGGGTCTTCGCCACTGCAACCTGCCAATTGAAGGGGTCCAATTCCACCCGGAGTCGATGATGACCAAAAGCGGCAAAGCCCTTCTCGCCAACTTCCTATCTCAGCCCGTGCTCGTAAGCTGATTATTATCCGGGGCATACGGCATCGACCATCTGCCTCAATACCGCCCGATAACCCAAAAGGAGAAACAGAATGATAACCGAAGCCATCGACAAACTGGTCAGAAGCGAATCGCTCAACGACGCCGAAGCAAGCACCGCCATGGAAGAGATCATGGACGGCACAGCCACCCACGCTCAGGTTGGCGCTTTCCTGGTCGCCCTCCGCATGAAAGGCGAGACGGTCGAAGAGATAGCGGGTCTTGCCCAGGTCATGCGCGAGCGCGTCATCCCCGTTGAGTTGGACAACTCTCGCCTGGTCGATACCTGTGGCACCGGCGGCGACCGCTCTGGTACCTTCAACATCTCCACCGCCGCCGCCCTGGTGGCCTCCGCCGCCGGAGTGACCATCGCCAAGCACGGCAACCGCGCCATGAGCAGCCGTTGCGGCAGCGCCGACGTGCTCGAAGCCCTTGGCGTCGAGATCAACCTCGACCCCGAAGGTGTGGCCCGCTGCGTGCGCCACGCGGGCATCGGCTTCATGTTCGCCCCTTTATTCCACCCCGCCATGAAGCACGCCGCCCCCGTTCGCCGCGAGCTTGGCACGCGCACCGTGTTCAACATCCTCGGCCCCCTCACCAACCCCGCGGGGGCGCGCCGCCAGGTGCTGGGCGTGGCCCACGAATCTCTTGTCCCCAAAATGGCGGGCGCTCTTGAACGCCTCGAAACGCAGCACGCCCTGGTTGTGCACGGTCACAGCGGCCTCGACGAATTGAGCGTCACCGGCCCCTCCATTGTCTATCGGGTGCGCGCCGGTCGTCCCGTTGAGCGCATGGAGGTGATCCCCCAGGACTTCGGCTTCAGCGCGGCCCCCCTTGAGGCTATAGCAGGCGGCACCGCCCAGGAGAACGCAGCGATGGTGCGCTCCGTCCTCTCCGGCGAGCGCGGGCCCCGGCGCGACGTGGTCCTCCTCAACGCCGCTGCCGCCCTCCTGGCCGCCGACGCCGTCGCCACCCTTCAAGAGGGCATCGCCATAGCCGCCCGCGCCATAGACAGCGGCGAGGCCCTCCAAACCCTGACACGTCTGGTGGAGGGGAGCCAGGACCCCAACATCTCCACCCCAACCACCCACCCCAACCCTTCCACAAAACGTACCAGGGCAGCCTGACCAATTCACCACAACTCGCCACTCGCCACTCGTCCGAAAAGCCATGCCAACAAACATCCTCGACACCATAATCACCCACAAGCGCGCCGAACTCGCCGGGCGCAAGGCAGCCCGCCCTCTGCCCGGTCTTCTGCCTGCCCTCGCCTCTGCCCCTCCCACTAGCGATTTCGCTTCCGCCCTGTGCGACCCCACAAAACCCGCCCCGCGAGTGATAGCCGAGATCAAGCGCCGCAGCCCATCCAAAGGACTTCTTCGCCCCGACCTCGACCCCGCCACCATAGCCTCAATCTACGAGCAGAACGGCGCTGCGGCTATCTCTGTCCTTTGCGACAACCGCTTCTTCGGCGGTTCCCTCGATGATCTCGCCCAGGCCCGCGCCGCCACCTCACTACCAATCCTATGCAAAGAGTTCATCCTCGATGAGTACCAGATCATAGAGGCGCGCATCGCCGGGGCCTCCGCCGTCATTCTGCTGGCCTCGGTCCTTTCCACCAGACACCTACGCGAATATCGCTTCCTGTGCGCCGAACTGGGCATGGCCGCCCTCGTTGAAGTCCACTACGAGCCTGAGCTACGTTCCTCCCTCAACTCCGGCGCGCAAATAATCGGGATCAACAACCGCGATCTTCGCACCTTCACCGTAGACATGAATACCACAGCCTCCCTCCTCCCCTTACTCCCCACAGGCACCACTGTAGTCAGCGAGAGCGGGATCCGCAGCCACGCCGACGCCGAAAAACTGGTCTCCCTGGGCGTTCACACCGTCCTCGTTGGTGAGGGTCTGATCGCAGCCCCCGACATAGCCGCCGCGACGCGTGAAATCTGCGGCCTTCCCTCCACCCTTTCAGCAACCTTGCAGGAGGTAAGCCTGTCATGATAGGCCAAACCGATCGCTCTGTTACCTCCACACGCCGGGCTTACTCCAAAGCCATAACCGTCAAAATATGCGGCCTCATGCAGCCCGAACACGCCGCTTTCGCCGCCCGCCACGGCGCGGATATGATCGGCGTGGTCTTCGCAAAGAGCCGCCGCCAGCTTTCTCCAGATGCTGCTGCCCACATCCGCGCAGCCATCGATGCACCTGGCCTCGAAACCAGACCTCTCCTCGTCGGTGTCTTTGTCAATGAGCCTATCCCAAGCCTCATGTCAATAGCCCGGCACGCACGCCTCGACATCCTCCAATTGAGCGGCGACGAATCGCCCGAATATGTAGCCCTCTGCGCCCTACACTACCCCATAATCAAAGCCGTGCGCTTCCCTTCCACTTGCGCCCCCCAACAGGCTCTCGACACGCTCGACCTCTACGAAAGCGCCCTCGACCCGGACAGCCAACGGGTCCGTTTCCTCATCGACGCCTACCAGTCGGGCGAGTATGGGGGCACGGGCCGCCCCGCCGATTGGCCGCTTGCCGCGACCCTTGCCGCCCACCGCGAGATCATACTGGCAGGCGGCCTCACCCCACGTAACGTTCAGGCCGCCATAACCTCAATCTCCCCGTGGGGTGTAGACGTTAGCAGCGGCGTCGAAACCGCTGGGGCCAAAGACCCCATCCTCATGCAGCATTTTCTGGCTGCTGCACTCTCTCCAATCTCCACCCAATAAGACCCTCACACTGTATCCTCCATCTCAAACGCTCCAACTTATCGGAAAGGATATAACATGGTCCTCACCAAAACAGAACCGGTAGCGGCAACGCCGCAACAATACAACCTCCCAGATGAGCAGGGCCACTTCGGCCGGTTCGGCGGCAAATACTCACCCGAAGTCCTTATGCCCGCCCTCGAAGAGCTTGAGCGCATCTATGCCGAATGCCGTTCCGACCCTCAGTTCGCCTCCGACCTCTCCGATCTTGAGCGCCACTACACGGGCCGCCCTACCCCCCTCTATTTCGCTCGTGGCCTCACCCGCCTCGCGGGCGGGGCGCGCATCTTCCTCAAGCGCGAGGACCTGGCCCACACAGGCGCTCACAAGATCAACAACGCCCTCGGCCAGGCTCTCCTCGCGAAGCGGATTGGCAAGCCCCGTGTCATCGCCGAGACCGGCGCGGGCCAGCATGGGGTCGCCACCGCCACCGCCTGCGCTATGCTTGGCCTCCAATGTGTGGTCTATATGGGCGAGGTTGACATAGAGCGCCAATCGCTCAATGTCTTTCGCATGAAATTGCTTGGTGCCGAGGTCCGCCCCGTCTCCTCAGGCAGCCGCACCCTCAAGGACGCCATCAACGAGGCCATCCGCGATTGGGTGAGCAACGTCGCCACCACCCATTACCTGATCGGCTCCGCGGTCGGCATGCACCCCTACCCAATGATAGTGCGCGACTTCCAGAGCGTAATCGGCAAAGAGGCCCGCCGCCAATGCGTGGAGCAGGCAGGTCGCCTCCCTGACTATGTGGTGGCCTGTGTGGGCGGCGGCAGCAATAGCATAGGCATCTTCCACCCCTTCATCCAGGATTCCGGTGTGCATCTGGTGGGTGTGGAAGCTGGTGGCGCGGGCGTCAATAGCGGCAAGCACGCCGCCACGCTGGTAGCGGGGAGCATCGGCGTTCTGCATGGCTCGCGCTCCTACATGCTTCAGGATGAATACGGCCAGGTAATCGAGACCCACAGCATCTCCGCCGGTCTCGACTACCCTGGAGTCGGACCCGAACACGCCTACCTGAAAGAATCGGGCAGAGCGGAATACGTCGCGGTCACCGACAACGAGGCCCTCGAAGGCTTCAAGATGCTCTGCCGCGCCGAGGGCATCATCCCAGCCCTGGAGTCGTCCCACGCCCTGTACCACGCAGTCAGCCTTGCCGCCACTCTGCCCCAGAATAACATCGTGGTGGTGAACCTGTCGGGCCGTGGCGACAAAGATATGCACACGGTGGCCTCAGTTCTGGGCATCACCCTCACAAACGACCAGGAGACCCGTCCGTGAACGCTCGTATCACCTCCACCTTCGCCCGCCTCGCCGCTGAGCGACGCGCCGCCCTCATCCCTTACCTGACCGTTGGCTATCCGTCCATCCAGGCTACCCGCCAACTGGCTCAGGTCGTGGCCGAACAGGGTGCCGACCTGATAGAGCTTGGAATCCCTTTCAGCGATCCGCTTGCCGATGGGGCTACGGTCCAGCGCGCTTCACACGCGGCCCTCCAGAATGGCGTCACTCTTGACGACTGTCTCTCGCTGGCCGCCGACCTTCGCGCCAACGTACCCGCCACAAAAAACGTGCCCCTTCTCTTCATGAGCTACTACAACCCTATCCACAAATACGGCATCGAGCGCGCTGCTGCTGCCTGTGCCTCCTCAAGCGTAGATGGCCTCATAATCCCCGACCTCCCGCCCGAAGAAGCATCCGATCTGAAGACCGCCTGCGACCGTCACAACATAGACCTCATTTTCCTCGCAGCCCCCACCAGCACCGCCGAAAGGCTCAAGCAAGTGGCCCAGCTTGCCTCCGGCTTCATCTATTGCGTTTCCCTTACGGGCGTGACGGGCGCTCGCACCTCGTTAGGCAACGACGCACCCGACCTCGTAGCGCGCCTCCGCTACTACACATCCTTGCCCCTGGTAGTAGGTTTTGGCATAAGTCGCCCCGAACACGTGGCCGAGGTTTCCTCTACGGCTGACGGTGCAGTGGTGGGCAGCGCCCTCATCAACCTCATAGAAAGCACACCTGAACCCGAGATCGCGCACTCTGTAGCCCGCTATATGGACTCTCTAAAACAAGCAACCACAAAAAAGCCTCTTGACTACAACTACGCTCTATGCTAGAATTGACCAATCTTTGCGGGAGCACCTATGGACCCTGTGCAATCACCCAACTCTCATACAGCGAGAACCGAGCGGGCCGACAGCGGCCTGTACGGCCTCACCGTTCCTGCAACCCAGGCCAACGTTTACGGCGCTTACTATTACTGGTGGTATTACTTAATACCAACCAGCAATTGCCACGCGCCGGGGAATATCTAGCAGACGTAGAACACCAATCGAATAGCAGGTACAGAACAGGGAGCGTGGCAGAAGCCAACGCTCTTTTTGTTTGTGCCGGAAAGGTGTGTGAATGGACTTAGACCGACTGGAACCAAGAGTGCTATGCCGAGGAGTGCGCGGAGCCACCATCGCCCACGCCGATACGCGTGAAGAGATCCACGCCGCCACCCAGGAGCTTGTCAAAGCTGTCCTGGATGCCAATGAAATCGACCCCGATGACCTGGCAAGCGCCCTCTTCACAACCACATCCGACCTGCACGCAGCCTTCCCAGCCGAGGCCTGCCGCTTGATGGGCTGGGAATACGTGCCGATGCTGGGCGGCGTAGAAATGGACAAGCAGGACGCGCCCGCCCGCTGCATCCGCGTCCTGCTCCACTGGAACACAGTCATGCGACCGCAAGACATCAAGCACGTCTATCTTAGAGGAACAGAATCGTTGCGTACTGTTGGTAGTCGGTAGTCAGAATAGGAAACCACTCGTCCTCCGACTACCGACTACCGACTACCGACTACCGACTACCGACTACCACCCAAAGAAAGGCCACCAAATGATAGTAATAATGCGCATGTCAGCAGACGCCCACGAAGTTGGCGGAGTTATCCAACGAATACGCGACCTCGGCTATCGCCCCCACGTTTCCAGTGGCTCCGAGCGCGTGATCATCGGCATTATCGGTAACGACCGCCCCCTTGACCCCGAAGACTTCCTCTCCCTCGGTGGTGTCGAGCGCGTGGTACCCATCCTCCACCCCTACAAATTGGTCAGCCGCGACTTCAAACCTGCCGACACCGTCATCAGGGTGAACGACGCCCTCATAGGAGGCAACAATGTCACCGTGATGGCCGGGCCATGTTCGGTTGAGAGCCGCGAGCAGACCTTCGAGGTTGCGCGCCAGATGCGCGCCCTGGGCATCAAAATCCTGCGCGGCGGGGCTTTCAAGCCTCGCACTTCCCCCTACTCCTTCCAGGGCCTCGGCGAGGACGCCCTCCAGATCCTGGCCGACGTGCGCAGCGAGCTAGGAATGTCCATCGTCACCGAGGTCATGTCCCCCGACGAGGTTCCGCTGGTGGCCGAATACGCCGACATCCTTCAGATCGGCACCCGCAATATGCAGAACTACCGCCTCCTCGAAGAAGTGGGCCGCCAGAGCAAGCCCGCCCTCCTCAAGCGCGGTATGAGCTCCACCATCGAAGAACTGCTCCTCGCCGCCGAGTACATCCTGGCCCAGGGCAATACCCAGGTGATCCTCTGCGAGCGCGGTATCCGCACCTTCGAGCACGCCACCCGCTCCACCTTCGACCTCAACGCTATCCCGGTCCTCAAGTCCCTCACCCACCTCCCCGTGATCGCCGACCCTAGCCACGGCACGGGCCGCTGGGACCTCGTCACCCCCGTATCGCTGGGGGCCGTGGCTGCGGGCGCTGATGGCCTGATCGTCGAGGTTCACAGCCACCCTGAGCAGGCCCTCTCTGATGGCGGCCAATCCCTCCGCCCCGACAAGTGCGCTATCTTGCTGGAAAACCTCAAGCGAGTGGCCGAGGCTGTAGGGCGTGGCTTGGACCTCGCCTCCACCCTACCCCTACCCGACCACGAACCAAATGTGGCCGTACCCGTAGGTACCAATGCAGCTTAGCCAGGCCACCATCGCGATCTCCGGTCTCGGCCTGATGGGCTCCTCCCTCGCCCTGGCCCTTCGCGGTAAATGCGGCCTCCTGATCGGCGTCACCCGCCGCCCCGATCTGGCCGAGCGTGCCATCCAGACCGGAGTAGTAGATCGAGCCACCTGCGATCTTGCCGAGGTAGCTTCCCAGGCCGACATAGTGGTGCTCGCCACCCCCGTCCTCCACATAATCGAGTCGATCCCTCGCGCTGCTGCCTCCATGCGCCCCGGCTCCCTCTTGCTCGACCTCGGCAGCACCAAGCGCGACGTAGTGGTCGCCATGAACGCCATCCCCGATACTCTGCTGGCAGTGGGCGGCCACCCAATGTGCGGCAAAGAGACAGGAGGCCTCGAAAGCGCCGACCCCTCCCTTTTCCGTGGCTGCACGTTCGTCCTCTCCCCCACCCTGCGCACCACCCCCGAAGCTCTGGCCCTTGCCCATGATCTGGTTGGCGCACTCGAAGCCCGCCCCCTGGTGCTCGACGCCGACCGCCACGACCGGGACGTGGCCGCCATCAGCCACCTGCCCTACCTCCTTGCCGTCTCTCTCATGCACACCGGGCAGCAGTTGGCCGAGCAAGACCCTGTATTGAGCGACCTCGCCGCCGGTGGCTTTCGCGACACCACCCGCCTGGCCGCCAGCCAGGTTGATATGATGCTCCACATACTTCTCACCAATCACGACGCTATCCTCCCCACCCTCGACTTGTTCGAGCGCAACCTCGCTCACCTTCGAGAACTGCTGAACGACCCTCCCGCCCTCGAACACTGGATGCAACGGGCGCAAGATGCCCGAAGGGGGATGCTTAAATGACCCTTGCCACCCCTGCAAGCGACACACTCCACTTGCGCGGCCCCGCCCGCCCCCTCCTGGGCGAAGTGCGCGTGCCGGGCGATAAATCTATATCCCATCGTGCTCTCATGCTGGGGGCCATAGCCTCCGGCACCACCCGCATCACCAACTTCCTCCCCGCCAACGACTGCCTCGCCACCCTCGAAGCGGTGCGCGCCCTCGGAGCCGAAGTAGAGTATCTCCCCGCAGGCGACCTCCTCATTCACGGCTGCGGCCTCCACGGCCTGCGCGAGCCTTACCGCCCTATCGAGTGCGGTGGCTCAGGCACAACCATGCGCCTCCTCTCCGGCCTGCTGACGGGCCAACCCTTCTACAGCGTGCTTGCCTCCAACACCCAGCTAGGCAAACGCCCGATGGATCGCGTAGCCATCCCCCTTCGCCAGATGGGCGCGACCATCCTCGGCAGAGAAAACGGCAAGTTCCCGCCTCTCTCCATCTCCGGCGGCAACCTGCACGCCATCACCTACCGCCCGCCCGTCGCCAGCGCGCAGGTTAAGTCCGCCATCCTCCTCGCGGGGGTTTTCGCCGCTGGCCGTACTGTCGTCCAGGAACCTCTCCCCACCAGGGACCACACCGAGCGGATGTTGCAGGCGATGGGTGGCTCTGTAGAAACTCAGGATGGGACGGTCGCCATCGAGCCGCCTTCCTCCCTGGCCGCCCTAGACATCCATGTTCCCGGCGATATCTCCTCCGCTGCCTTCCTCCTGGTAGCTGCCTCCATAGTGCCCGGCTCCCGCCTGATCGTGCCGCGTGTCGGGATCAATCCGGGGCGCACCGGCATCCTGGACGCCTTGACCCGAATGGGCACGCAGATAACTTTACATAACAAACTGGTCGAAGCCAACGAGCCGGTGGCCGACATAGCGGCTTCCCACTCCCACCTTCGCAGCATAACTATCCCCCCTGAGGATGTGCCCGGCATAATAGACGAGCTTCCCGTGCTCGCTGTTGCCGCCACCCGGGCCGAGGGCGTAACCGAGGTGCGCGGAGCCTCTGAGCTACGCGTGAAAGAGACCGACCGCATAGCCACCACGGCGGACGAGCTACGCCGCATGGGTGCTTCAATCGAAGTCCTACCCGATGGCTTCCGCATTCAAGGCCCCACCCCCCTCCGTGGCGCGCACGTCAGCAGCCACGGCGATCACCGCCTGGCGATGGCTCTCGCCGTGGCTGCCCTCGTTGCCGGTGGAGACACCGTCATCGATGGCGCGGCCTGCACCCATGACAGCTTCCCCGGCTTCGAGTCCTCCCTGTCGGCCCTTCTGGCCCAGGAGTTTCCCGCATGAGCGACGAGCATCCCGAAAAGTTGGTCGGCTTGATCGGCTACCCGGTCGAGCACAGTCTATCCCCCGTCATGCACAACGCCGCTTTCGCCCACATCGGCCTCAATTGGCGCTATGTTCTCCTCCCCGTGCCCGCGCAACACCTGTCCGAACAGATCGGCAAGTGCCTCCAGCAGGGCTACGCCGGTTGGAACATCACCGTACCTCACAAACAACTAATGCTGGCTTACCTCGACAAAATGAGCGAGGAGGTACGGGTCACAGGCGCGTGCAACACCGTTCGCGTTCACGATAGTCGGTTGATGGGCTTCAATACAGACTCTTCCGGTTTCACGACGGGATTGGCCGAGGCCGGTGGTATCAATTCAGGCTCCCAGGTTGTCCTGATGGGTGCAGGTGGTGCCGCCCGCGCAGTCGCCTGGGCCCTTGCAACCTCAGGTCACGGCGTACTCGTCCTATCTCGCAACCCCGAACAATCCGCCTCCCTCAGCCGCGACCTGGCCCTCTCTGCCTATCTGTCAATCCGCCACGGCTGCCTCAGTCCCGCGGTCCTGAATGACGCTTTACCAAACGCGTCGCTGCTGGTCAACTGCACCCCGGCGGGTATGTGGCCCCATACAGACACCACTCCTCTCCCCGAAGGCACAGACCTGCCTTCGCACCTTCTGGTCTACGACCTTGTCTACAGGCCTCGTCCCACCCGGCTGACCTCCGCCGCCAAGGCCGTAGGCTGCCGAGTGCAGGACGGCCTATCGATGCTGGTCCACCAGGGCGCCGACGCATTCGAGCTATGGACAGGCTACCATGCCCCCCGCCACATAATGCGCGCCGCCTGCCTAAGCGCAGGAAGCGCAGAGGTACTCCCATGAGCAGAAAGGATGCAGGGGGCGAAGCCCCATGACAGGAGGATTGGGGTATGTTCCTGCCAGGCGTCCATGCTACCCAAGCAAAAGGGGGTGCAGGGGTACTCCCCTCACAGGGGGATTGGGGGTGTCCCGCCAACTCTACTTCTTCTTTCGTCTTCTCCCCTCTCCCCGAACACGGGGTGCCGACGAAGGAGGCGGGGGGCCGGGGTGAGGGGCGTGTAGGAAGCCCCAACCTATCCATCAAAGAAATCCATCAAAGAAAACACCAGAAAAGAAAGGCAACCACACCATGCTCCATAAATTCCTCACAGGCGGCGAATCCCACGGCCCCTCCCTCACAGTAATAGTGGAGGGCTTCCCCGCCGGCCTCCCCCTCCCACCCGAAGAGATCAACCGCGATCTGGCCCGTCGTCAGGGTGGCTACGGTCGCAGCGGCAGACAACACATCGAGCGCGATGAGGCCATCTTCCTCGGCGGCGTAGAGAACGGCATCACCACCGGCGGCCCCATAGTCATGCAGATCGCCAACCGCGACTACGCCAACTTCATCAAAAAGGAGCACCCCCGCCTCACCTCCCCCAGGCCCGGTCACGCCGACCTCGTCGGTGCCATCAAATACAGGCTCGACGACATGCGCACCGCCCTCGAACGCTCAAGCGCCCGCGAGACCGCCGCCCGCACGGCAGCAGGCGCGGTGGCTCGCCTCCTACTCCGCAACTTCGGCATAGAAGTCGGCAGCGTAGTCACCGAGATCGGCGGTGCATCCTCCACCTCCATAGACTTCTCCCAACCCCAAAGCCTCCTCGAAGCCACCGAAGACTCCCCCGTGCGCTGCCCCGATCCCGCCGCTACCGAAGAAATGAAAGCACGCATCGACCACGCCCGCCGCACCGGCGATACCGTTGGCGGTGTCTTCATCGTGTGGGCCACAGGCCTCCCCGTGGGGCTTGGCAGCTACGTCCACTGGGATAGGCGGCTAGACGGTCTTCTCGCCCAGGCCGTCATGAGCATCCAGGCCATCAAAGGCGTGGAGATCGGTGACGCCTTCGAGAACGCCCGCATGAATGGCCGCAACGTCCACGACCAGATTTACGCCAACGGCAACGGCCTTGAGCGCCGCACCAACCGCGCAGGCGGCCTGGAGGGTGGCGTCACCACTGGGCAGGTGCTCCTGGTGCGCGCCGCCATGAAACCGATCTCCACCACCATCAATCCACTCCAGACAGTGGACCTTGCCACCGGCGAGCAAACCACCACCCAGTACCAGCGTTCCGACTTCTGTGCCGTCCCAGCGGCGGGCGTGGTAGGCGAGGCCATGGTAGCATGGGTGCTGGCCGAAGCCCTACACGAAAAGCTAGGCGGCGACAGCCTCCCAGAAATGAGCGAACGCTTCACCCAACTACCCGCAACCGTAACAATGGCCCAACCGGTAACTGACAACTGACAACTGACAACTGACAACTCGCCACTCGTCCGACTACCGGCTACCGGCTACCGGCTACCGGCTACCGGCTACCGGCTACCGGCTACTACCAGGAACCCACAATGCCCCAACCCAACTTGGTCCTAACAGGCTTCATGGGCACAGGCAAGACCACCATTGGCCTCTTGCTCTCCCAACTGCTCAATATGCCTTTCCTCGACACCGATCACCTGATCGAAGAAAAGGTTGGCCTTACCGTCCGCGAGATCTTCGACACTCATGGAGAACCTGCCTTCCGCGAGCACGAGCGCGCCACCTGCCTCCAACTCGCCTCCCGTCCCGCCCACGTGATAGCCACGGGCGGCGGTGCCCTCCTCGACCCCGTCACCCTTGCGGCCTTCCAACAAACAGGCATAGTAGTCCTTCTCACATGCTCACCCCATGCGCTCATCCAAAGGCTAAGGGAATCCGCCCTCCGAGGTGAGCGCCCCCTCCTCCGCCACGATTTCGAGGAAGCCACCCGCAGGCTCCTGGCCGAGCGCGCCCCCATCTACTCCTCTATCAAGCTGCAACTTGACACCACCCACCTCTCTCCCGGCGAGGCCGCCGACCGCGCCCTCACCCTCTATCTCAACGCGGCCCACGCCGCCCACGAGGAGCCACACCATGAACACCACCCAAGCCACACAGTTGGGCGTCCGCACCCCCTCCGGTAGCTACGACATCCTGCTAGGTCGTGACCTCATCGACCAGCTCGGCGCAATCGCCGCCGAGCGCGGCCTCGGCCACACGGTCGTGATAGCCACCGACGACCGTGTGCCCCCCATCTACGCGCAGGACGCCGCTCTTTCCCTGCAAGCCTCCGGCTTCAACCCCCACATCGCCGTCATGCCATCCGGCGAAGCCCACAAGCAGTGGGAATCGGTTTCCCTCTTTATCGACGCTTTCATCCGCGCCGGGTTGGACCGCACAGGCTGGGTCCTCGCCATCGGCGGTGGCGTCGTGGGCGATACTGCGGGCTTCGCCGCCTCAATTTACATGCGCGGTGTGCGCCTTGTTCAGGTCCCCACAACCCTCCTCGCCATGGCCAACTCCAGCATCGGCGGCAAAGTGGGCGTCGACCACCCCTCCGGCAAGAACCTCCTTGGCTCCTTCAAGCACCCCGACCTCGTGGTCGCTGACCTCCACACCCTCTCCACCCTCCCCTCGCTTCAGATCGCCTGCGGCATGGCCGAGATCATAAAAGCAGGCATAATCGGCGACCCCGACGTCTTCGATCTCATTGAGCACACCGATCCCACAGCCCTCGATTACTCGCAAGCCCTCCTGCGCGCCATCAACGTCAAGCGCACCATAGTAGAAGACGACCCCTACGAGACAGGCGACCGCGCGCTCCTCAACCTGGGCCACACCTTCGGCCACGCCATCGAAGCCTGCACCCACTACTCTCGTCCTCACGGCGTGGCCGTAGCGCAGGGTATAATGGTGGCCTCTCTGCTAGCATCCCGGCTCGGTATGTGCAATCCCGCCCTCGTTCCACGCCTCCAATCCGCTCTTGCTCGTTGGTCCCTGCCCACCCGCTGGGGAGACCCCGACCTTGTAGGCCCCGACGCTCCCGAATCGGTTTATCGCGCCATGCTCACCGACAAAAAACGTCAGGAGGGGCGCACCCGCCTCGTCCTTCCCCAAGCCATCGGCAAAGTATCCCTGGTGGCCGACGTACCTCCCGACCTCATATTGGCCTCCCTGGCCGAACTGCAATAAGCCCAAAGACAATGACAGCCAACACAAACACCCCCAACACAAGAATCCTCGTACTGCACGGACCCAACCTCAACCTCCTGTCGCGCCGCGAGCCTGCCGTCTACGGCACGGCCACCCTCGCCAACATCGACGCTGCCATGTATAGCCTTGCTTCCGAACTCAACATCGAGCTTCGCATCGTTCAATCCAACCACGAAGGCGTGCTCATCGATGCCATTCACGAGGCCATAGATTGGGTATCCGGCATCCTGATCAACGCGGGAGCCTACACCCACACAAGCTACGCCATCCGCGACGCCATATCCGCCGTCGCCCTCCCCACAGTCGAGGTCCATATCTCCAACATCTACGCAAGAGAAGCCTTCCGTCACCTCTCCGTCCTGGCCCCAGTCTGCCAGGGCCAGATCTCAGGCTTCGGCCTCCAAAGCTACCTGCTGGGTCTCCGCGCCCTCCACACAATTATCACTCAGGACAAAGGCCCAGCCGCTTGAACTCAACTGGGGTACGGGGGTACTCACCCACTTACCAGGCCAAAAGAGGGTGCAGGGGTACTCCCCTCACAGGGGGTTTGTGGGTGTCCCCCAACTCTATTTCTTCTATTTAGACGCCCCTCTCCCCGAACACGGGGTGCCGACGAAGGAGGCGGGGGGAGGGGAGAGGGGTGTTAACATACATAACATAGAAGGACTACAACAAAGCCAGGAGTTCTGATACAGATATATGCGCCGCCGTGCGCAACTCCCCTATTTCATTGACACTCTAGGCGTCAAGTGGTATTCTCCCATTGAGCGCCACATTGCAACGCAATATGGCTCCAGGGGCGACCGGGTGGGTCGCCCCGGTGCGTAACAGGCTCACAGGCTCATACAGCCTCTTTGCTACCTCCTGCCAGGAGGCAGGGTACATGTCCAGCCTTCCCACCGGCACAGTCACGTTCCTCTATACCGATCTAGAAGAGAGCACCAGGCGCTGGGAAGCATACCCGGCGATCATGAAGGCCGCTGTCGAGAGACACGACCGGCTCTTGCGGCAGGCTATCATAGACCATGGCGGCACAGTCTTCCGCACCGAAGGCGATGCCTTCCGAGCCACCTTCACCACGGCCCCCCAGGCCCTATCTGGCGTCATAGACGCACAGCGCCAACTCCAGGCCGAGCCGTGGCCCTCCGAAGTTGCCCCCCTCAAAGTTCGCATGGCTCTCCACACAGGCGTAGGTGAGGTGCGCGACGGCGACTATGTCGGTGCTCACCTCAACCGCGTTGCCCGCATCCTTGCCACCGCCTACGGAGGCCAGGTGCTCCTTTCCGCAGCCACTTTCGACCTCGTTCGCGATTCCCTCCCCGATGGCGTCACCCTCCGCGACCTGGGCGAACACCGCCTCAAAGACCTTCAACGCCCCGAACAGGTCTTCCAACTCGTTATCCCCGGTCTCCCTTCCGCCTTCCCGCCCCTCCGCTCGCTCGATAACCGCCCCAACAACCTCCCCCTTCAGCGCACCCTCCTGATCGGTAGAGAAACCGAGCTTGATGCTATCCAACAACTCCTCCTACGCCCTGAGGTTGGCCTGCTGACACTGGTCGGCCCCGGTGGTATCGGCAAGACCCGACTTGCCCTCCAGGTTGGCGCTGAACTAATAGATCGCTTCCCTGATGGTGTCTTCCTCGTCTCTCTCGCTTCCGTGTCAAGCCCCGACCTCCTCTATCAGGCTACCGCTCAAGCCCTTGGTATTCAAGAAGCGGTCGGCACATCCATAGCCGACCTGGTGGCGCGTTTCCTCACCAGCAAGCTTCTGCTCCTTATCCTGGACAACTTTGAGCATATCGTAGATGCCGCTCCCGCGGTAGCGAGTCTTCTGTCTATGGCTCGCGGTCTCAAAGTGCTCGTCACGAGTCGCGAAGTGCTCCACCTCCACGGCGAGCAAGAATATCATGTGCCGCCCCTCGCCCTCCCCAACACGCGCCGCCTCCCCTCCATCGAGATCCTCTCCCAGTTCGACGCTGTAGCCCTCTTCATCCAGCGTGCGCGCCTCGTCAATTCCAACTTCCAGATCAACAACGACAATGCCCCCGCCGTCGCCGAAATATGTTTTCGGCTCGATGGCCTTCCTCTCGCCATCGAGCTGGCCGCCGCGCGCATTCGTCTCCTCCCTCCCAATGCCCTCCTTGAGCGTCTTGCCAGCCGCCTCAAACTCCTCACCGGGGGTTCTCGCGACCTCCCCGCCCGCCAGCAAACCCTCCGCGACACCATCCGCTGGAGCTACGACCTCCTTAGCTCAGGCGAGCAAATGCTTTTCCGCCGCCTCGCTATATTCGCCGGTGGCTGCACCCTCGAAGCCGCCGAAGCCATCTGCAACCGCAACGGCGACCTTGAGCTTGATGTCCTCGACGGCGTGGCCTCCCTTGTCGAAAAGAGCCTCCTCAGGAACGAATCATCTCGTCCCGGCGCATCTCAGGAGGATGACCCCCGCATCACCATGCTCGAAACTATTCGCGAGTATGCCCTTGAGCTTCTTGAGAGCGACCCTGCTGAGGCCCCCGAGATGCGCGCCAATTTCATTGCCTATTTTGAAGACCTGGCAAAAGAGGCCCAACTCCATTTGCCCAGGAGCGATCAAAAAGAATGGATCAATCGACTTGAGCTTGAATTGGACAACATCACTGCGGTCGTGCACTGGCTGCTTGATGCAGGTAAAGCGCAACGCCTGCTCCACATCGTGTGGTCCATCTGGCAGTTCTGGTACTATCGCGGCTACTTCTCCGAGGTGCTGAACTGGGTTGAAAGCGCGTTTGCACTCCCCGAAGGCAAAGCCCGCACAATTGAGCGTGCTGCCGGGCTGATGATCACCTCCATCATAGGTGCTCGCCTCGGCAACTTCGACAAAATGGGCGAATACGGTCGCGAATCTGCCGCCATCGCCGCCGAGTTGGAGCCGACGCCCGAAGCGCGCAGCATCCGCGCCTATGCCCTCATCATGGTGGGTGCCGAAGGGGTATACCGTGAGACCGGGCAACTGGAACGCTCTTTACTTGAAGAAAGTGTGCAAGTACTTCGCGAGATACACGATATCTGGGGCCTCGCGCTTGGCCTGCTTGATATCGGCCTGGTCGAAATGTACCACCACAACTTTGCCGAGTCGCAGGCCGCTCTCGAAGAGGGCACGGCGCTCTTTCGGCAGATTGGTGATGTCTGGGGATTAGCCCAGATGCTCAACAGCCTGGGCGACCTCATGCGGGTTCAACAGAACTACCCGCGCGCCAAAGAGCTTTACGAAGAAAGCCTTGTCCTCTATCGTGATCTCGATATTCGCCCCGACATTCCGGCTTCTCTGCACAATCTAGCCTATATCGCTCTCGCTCAAGGCGAGTCTGAGAAAGCCCGTAGCCTCTTCGTCGAAGCGCTCAATTTGCAGGTCTCCTTGAAAAACAGGGGTGGAGTTGCCGAGTGCGTGGCCGGGCTTGGCGCGGTGCTGGCGGTTGAAGGTCAGGCCGAGTGGGCCACCAGGCTCTTAGCCTACGCCGATGCTGTGCGCAAAGAGGAAGGGTCGGCCTGGTGGCCCGCCGAGCGTGCCGACCGCGACCGCTACACCGCCCTCGCCCAATCGCAACTCGACCAGGCTACCTGGGCCAAAGCCTACGCCGAGGGCCAGACCCTCACCCAGGATCGCGCCATCCAGTATGCCCTCCAACAATAAGCCGCCACTCGCGAAACGAGTGCGGGCTGTATCCTTGCCCCTCGTCAAATGGACACAAACTGAGCACTTTCCGGTCAGGACAATGAACACCCCTAACCCCCATAATGCAATGTGGGAGGCCCATGTCCACAACTGCTCCGCTAAGCCATTCAGTACTCTTGCTCTTGTTCCATTGCCCGGTATCCTTGTAGGATGGTATACTGGCTTATCCTTCCTGCCATTTCTCCACCTAAGCGGAGATGGTGGGTGGCTACCCGGCTATCCGATCTCAATACTTCCGTTACCGGAAGTCCAGGGGTTATCTCTCACAAGGTCACTGGCATGAAATGGGCGTTGACAGGGCTGCTACTCTTTATTGCGGCCTGTTGCGCTGCTTTTCGTTGTGAAAGGAGATCTTTGCATGGATTGCCCTAATTGCCAGACCCATAACCCCGAAGGTGCTAGGTTTTGCTTCAACTGTGGAACCTCCCTCTCCATCAATTGCAGCAATTGTGGCACCCAGCTGGTAGCCGGTGCCAAATTCTGCTTCAACTGTGGTCACC
Source organism: uncultured Chloroflexia bacterium (assembly GCA_963797095.1). Classification (GTDB taxonomy): domain Bacteria; phylum Chloroflexota; class Chloroflexia; order QHBQ01; family JADMIH01; genus JADMIH01. The sequence goes on from CAWCNY010000006.1 coordinate 391,231, forward strand.
CGGTCTGTGCCCCTGTTAGCTCCACTACCGGCGCACCCCCGCCCAGCCAAGTAGCTCCTTCTCCTTCCTCCTCCATCTCCACCACCCTCACCACCGCCCCCTCCAATTCCGCCCACGACCGCCTTCAGCAATACATCCCCAAAGAGCTTCTAGGTAAGCTCGAAGCCGCCCGCGCCAACCGCAGCATGGCGGGCGAGCGCCGCATCGTCACAGTCCTCTTCTGCGATGTAAAAGGCTCCACCGCCCTGGCCGAAATGCTCGACCCCGAAGAATGGGCCGAGATCATGAATGGCGCGTTCAAATACCTCATCGAACCTATCTACAGGTATGAAGGCACCCTCGCCCGCCTCATGGGCGATGCCATTCTCGCCTTCTTCGGTGCGCCCATCGCCCACGAAGACGACCCTCAGCGTGCAGTCCTCGCAGGACTTGACATAATCGATGGGATGAAGACCTACCGCGAGAAGATCATGCGTGAGCGCGGCTTCGACCTCAACGTCCGCATCGGCATCAACACAGGTCTTGTAGTGGTGGGCGAAGTAGGCTCCGACCTCCGCGTCGAGTACACAGCCATGGGCGACGCCGTCAACCTCGCCTCCCGCATGGAGCAGACAGCCGACCCCGATACCGTTCGCATCTCCGGCAACACCCACAAATCGGTCTCCAACCTCTTCCTCTTCAAATCCCTGGGTGACATCGAGGTGAAGGGCAAGTCCGAGCCTGTGCCTGCCTACGAGGTGCTGGGCGTCCGCGAAGGCGCAATCCCCACGCGAGGCATCGAAGGTCTATCCTCCCCCCTCGTCGGCAGAACTCGCGAGCTTTTCACCCTCCAATCGGCCCTGGACGACGTATCCGCAGGCATGGGCCGCATAGTCTCCCTCATGGGAGAAGCCGGTCTAGGCAAATCTCGCCTGGTAGCCGAGCTAAAGGCTCAATTCCTGAACCAGGAACCGGGAACCAGGAACTTGGAACTTGGAACTTGGAACTTATCCTGGTACGAAGGCCGCTCCCTATCGTACGAATCCACCGTGCCCTACGCTCCTTTCATCGACATGTTTAGCTCTATATTCGGCATCCACTCATCCGATAGCGACTCCGAACGCTACGACAAAGTAAGAGCCGGTGTCGAGTCTCTGCTCCCCGGCCACGGCGATGAGGTGGCCCCCTTTATCGCCACTCTCCTGAACGTCAAACTGGACGGCGACCCCCGCGAGCGCATGCGCTACCTTGAGCCGCCAATGTTGCGCGGGCGTGTGTTCCATGCTGTTGCCCAGTTCATCGGCGCGCTTGCCTCCAATGGCCCTGTCGTCCTCCTCTTTGAAGACCTCCACTGGGTAGACCCCACCTCTCTCGAACTGATCGAGGCCCTCCTACCTCTCACCGACACCCTCCCCTTGATGCTCTTCGCCATCTTCCGCCCCAACAAGCAGGATCCCTCCTGGCGCTTCCACGAACTCGCCTCCAGCGATCACCGCGACCGCTATGTGACCGTCTCCCTCCAACCCCTCGACGACACCGAATCCCGCCAACTTGTGGCTAACCTCCTTGAGATAGAAGACCTCCCTGAGAAAGTACGCGCCCTCATCCTCAGCAAAGCCGAGGGCAACCCCTTCTTCGTCGAAGAAGTTATCCGTTCCCTCCTCGATGCTAAACTCGTCATACGGGAAGACGACCATTGGCGCGCCACCCGCGAGATCGAGAACATCGCCGTGCCAGATACCCTCGCCGGGGTCATCACCGCCCGCCTTGACAGGCTCGACGACGAATCGAAGTACGTCGCTCAGACCGCCTCCGTCGTAGGTCGCGATTTCCAGTATGATGTGCTCGGTGAAGTCTACGAAAGTCCCCAGACCCTTGATCCCTCCCTCGCCACCCTTCAACAGCGCGAGCTTGTGCGCGAGAAAAGCCGCATCCCGACCCGCGCCTACATGTTCAAGCACGTGCTCACCCAGGAGACCGCCTATTCCTCCGTCCTCCTGAGCAGACGGCGCGAGATACACCGCCGCGTCGCCGAATGTCTCGAACGAGTCGCCCCCGACCGTGTAAACGACATAGCCCGCCACTATTTAGAGGCTCGCCAGGATGCTCGCGCCCTTCCTTACCTGATCGAGGCCGCCGACCGCGAAGCTCGCGCAGGCGCACGCGACGAGGCCATCGGCCACTACCGCCAGGCCGTCGCAGTTTCCATAAACCTCGATGACCATGCCTCCGTGCGCAAAGCCTACGAGGGTCTGGGCAAGTCGTTGGAGTTCGCGATGCAACCGATGGAAGCTATCGAGACCTACAACACTATGCTCTCTTTTGGCGAGCAACACAGCGATCCATCTATGCAAGTCTCCGCCCTCAATAAGCTCTCCTATGCGACCGCTTTCATGCTCGGCCAGATGCCGGAGGCTGAGGCATACCTCTCACGCGCTGAAGAGATCGCCAACGACAACGCAGAATTGGTCGGCCTGGTTAAATCCTCTACTGTGCGTTGCGGCATCTGCACTATGGTGGCCGATTTCGACAATGCCGCCAAACATCTTGAGAACGCCGCCGAGCTGGGTCGCCGCATCGAAAACCTCGATACCACCGCTTACGGGCTGGCGCACCGCGCCAACATGCTTACCCACCTCATGAAGTTTGACGAGGTTTATGAGGTCTCCATGGAGGGTCTCCAGGTGAGCGACGCCGCGGGCCACTTGGAACACAAGGCCAACATCATGTCCTATCCGCTCCCCGTCTATTACATGCACAAAGGTAACCTTGCCGAGGCTTATAGGTGGGCGGGGGAAGGCTATACCATCGCCGACCGCATAGGCTCTCCCGTCCCCTGTATCATGGCGGCCTACTTTTCGGGCTACATCGCTGAATTGCAGGGCGACTATGAAACAGCCCTCGATTGGCATCGCAAAGGGTTGCAGCACGCCCGCCCCATGGCCACCTTCTTTCCTTTTGTGTTGGTCCCTCCCCTTGGTGGTCTCGGCGTGATCTGCCTCGACATCTCAGATGCCCTCAAGGACAAGGTGACGGAATATCACACCGAGGCGCTCAACATCCTCAAGACCCCCATGGGTTCCCCCACAGGCGGCACAGGCTGGGCTGACCTCGGCTTTTGCGCCTTGCAACTGGGGTATCCTGATATAGCCTATCAGTATTTCGAGAACGGCCTGACCGTTCCCTCCATGCAAATGTACTTGATGAAGCCCCGGCTGCTGGCGGGTGCAGCCCTGGCCGCTCAGGCCCTCGGCAACACAGATGAGGCCACTTCCAGGATGCAGGAAGCCTGCACCTTTATGGAAGCTAACGGCCTGGATTGGTATAAACCACAATTGGCCCTCCTCGACGCCGGATTAGCCGCCGCCCTTGGCTCGTCTGAGCAGGCCCTCGAAAAGTACAGGCAAGCCATAGCCCTCTCAGAGGAGTCGCACATGCCCCACATAAAATGGCAGGCCCAACTGGGTGCCGCCAAACTCCTTCAAGAGTGTGGCAACACCGCCGAATCCCAAACGCTCCTCCAGAGCGCCCAACAAACACTCAACGAACTGTCAGCTGGCTTCAAAGACCCAACCTACAAAGAAGCCTTTCAGGAAAACCCGGCCCACCAACTAGCCGCCCAACCCCAATAACGAGTAACCAGGAACTTTCCGACTACCGACTACACCAGGGAACACATATCCCGTCCCAGGAGCCCCCAATGCCCAAACCTGTAATCCTAACCGTAGACGACGAGCCCGTTGTGCTGGGCGCGATCGAGCGCGACCTGCGCCGCAAGTACGGCAAAGACTACCAGGTTATCAGAGCCGACTCCGGCGCTGCCGCTCTCGACGCCCTCCAGCAGCTTAAGCTGCGCAACCAGCCTGTGGCCCTCTTCCTCGTAGACCAGCGCATGCCCGTCATGTCGGGCGTCGAGTTCTTGCAGGAGGCCACTCCCCTCTTCCCCGACGCCAAGCGCGCCCTCCTCACCGCCTACGCCGACACCGAGGCCGCCATCAAGGCTATCAACGAGGTCAGGCTCGACTACTACCTCATGAAGCCCTGGGACCCCCCCGACCAGAACCTCTACCCCGTGCTCGATGATCTGCTCGACGACTGGCAGGCCCAGTTCCGACCCACCTTCGAGGGCATCCGCGTCCTCGGCCATCGCTGGTCCCCACTCTCCCACCAGATCAAAGATTTCCTGGCTCGCAACCAGATCCCGTACCATTGGGTAGACGTGGAGCTCGACCCCGAAGCCCCTACCCTCCTCGAGTCCTTGGGTGCAGATGCCACCAAGCTTCCCATTGTGCTCTTCCCCGACGGCTCTCACCTCACCCAGCCCACCAACTCCCAGGTTGCCGAAAAGGCCGGGCGCAGGCTCACGGCCAGCATGCCCTTCTACGACGTAATAATCGTAGGTGGCGGCCCCGCCGGTCTTGCCGCCGCCGTATACGGCGCTTCCGAGGGCCTCCGCACCCTCATGATCGAGCGCGAAGCCCCCGGTGGTCAGGCGGGCACAAGCTCTCGCATCGAAAACTACCTCGGCTTTCCATCGGGCCTCACCGGTTGGGACCTCGCCCGCAGGGCCGTAACCCAGGCCACCCGCTTCGGTGCCGAATTGCTCACTCCCCAGGAGGTATACGAGTTTCGTGTGGAAGACCCCTACCGCATCGTTCGCCTGATCGACGGCACCGAGATCAGCTGCCATGCCCTCATGATCGCCACCGGCGTCAGCTACCGCAAGCTCGACCTCCCGGGCATCGAGCCCCTCACAGGGGCCGGCATATATTATGGCGCGGCCCAATCCGAAGCCATGTCCTACAAAGGCGAGGATGTCTTCATAGTGGGTGGCGCGAACTCTGCCGGCCAGGCTGCCATGTACTTCTCTCGCTACGCCACTACCGTCACTATGCTCGTGCGCGGCGACTCGCTTGCCAAGGGCATGTCCCGATATCTGGTCGACCAGATCTCCCAAACTCCCAATATCCACGTCCTCCTCAACTCCAGCGTATCAGCTGTGCAGGGCACCGATCGCCTCGAGTCCATCACCATAGCCAACGCCGCCACCGGCGAGGAGCAAAGCGTGCCTGCGACCGCCGTCTTCATCTTCATTGGCGCGCAGCCTCGCACTGAGTGGGTAGGTGGAGTGCTCGAACGCGACGCCATGGGCTTCATCATCACAGGCCCCGACCTCCTCAAAGACAACCGGCTCCCCAAAGGCTGGCACCTCAAGCGCCAACCCTTCTGGCTCGAAGCCAGCGTCCCAGGCGTCTTCGTAGCCGGCGATGTGCGCCACCGCTCAGTAAAGCGTATGGCCACTGCCGTAGGCGAAGGCTCAATGGCCGTCCAGTTCATCCACCAGTATCTATCGACTTTGTAGCCGGTAATCGGAATCAGCAACGACTTTTGTGTAGCACTACTGACCCTCCAAATCCATGACCCAAGCCTGCTCCCATCTGGACCAGATCCAAGAAGTCGCCCCTCAGTCCGAAGGCTGTGAGGAATGCCTCGCCCTGGGCGATCCCTGGGTCCATCTCCGCATCTGCAAGACCTGCGGTCATGTCGGCTGCTGCGACGAATCGAAGAACCGCCACGCCACCAAACATTTCCACGCGACCCATCACCCCGTCATCCAATCGTTCGAGCCGGGCGAGGACTGGATGTGGTGCTACGAGGACGAAGCCCTCATCTACCCCTCCGACGACCAGGGCCACGGCACCAAGCTTGCCATTACCAAAGAGTTCCTGCGCCGCCTCCCCATCTTCGGCAATCTTGCCGACGAGCACCTCAATAAGCTATGCGAGATAGCCGAGCCTACCACCGTCAAGGCGGGCCAGCTTCTCATGGAAGAAGGTAGCCCAGGCGATGCACTTTACATAATAGTTGACGGTGAGTTCGAGGTCACCAAGCGCGCCGGCAAAGAGACCCTCCTTCTGGGTACCCGCGGTTCAGGTGAGATGCTCGGCGAGATGTCACTCCTCGAACAGGTGCCTCGCACCGCCACGGTGCATGCCCTGCGCGACAGCCGCGTGCTCGTCATCAGCCGCGAGGCCTTCTACAACCTCCTCACCGGCAACCCCTCCGCCGTCTTCGGCATCCTCCGCACCTTCATCGAGCGCCAGCGCAGCACCGAGACTCTCATGGTCGCGCACGACAAACTCGCCTCCCTTGGTGCCATCGCCGCCGGTCTCGCTCACGAACTGAACAACCCCGCCGCTGCCGTTCGCCGCAGCGCCGACCAGCTACGCGAAGTCCTCGGCACCTGGCAGCGCGTCTCCATCGACTTCGACCGCCTGACTTTCACCGGCGAGCAGGTCGCCAGGCTCGAAGAGCTTCGCGACGACATGGAAGCCCGTTCCACCCGCACCCTCATGCTCGATCCCCTCGCCCGTGGCGACCGCGAAACCGAGGTCCAGGACTGGCTCGATGCCCGCTCCATAGACGAATCATGGGAGATCGCCCCCGTCCTCGTCTCCTTCGGCTGGGACGCCGCCGGGCTTGAAACCTCCCTCGCCCCCTTCTCCGAAGGCCAACTTCCCGTGATCGTCTCCTGGCTCTCCTCAGGCTCCTCCGCCTACGGACTCCTCTCCGAGGTCCAGATTAGCGCCCAGCGCATTTCCGAGATCGTCAAAGCTGTCAAGACCTACTCCTATCTCGACCAGGCCCCCATCCAGCAGGTCGACATCCACGAGGGCCTGGAAAACACCCTCGTCATGTTGCGCCACAACCTCAAAACAGGTGTCATAGTCAACAAGCAGTACGACCCAAACCTCCCCAAGATCGAGGGCTACGGCAGCGAGCTAAACCAGGTCTGGACCAATATCATCGACAACGCCATCTCGGCCATGGACGGTCACGGCGAGCTTACCATCAAAACGTACACCCAGGGCACCAACGTAATAATCGAGATAGCCGATAATGGCCCCGGCATCCCTCCCGATGTCCAGAAGCGTATCTTCGAGCCTTTCTATACCACCAAAGGCCCAGGCGTGGGCAGCGGCCTCGGCCTCCATATCGTCTACAACATCATCGTCGACAAGCACCACGGCAGCGTCAAAGTCAACTCCCACCCCGGCTATACCTGCTTCCAGATCACCCTCCCCACGCAGTTAGCCCGCGATGCCCAGGGCTGATCCCTCTTTACCTACGATGGACGACCCCATTCAAACCCTATCAGCTCTCCTTTCGCAGGCTAAAGCCGATCACATCGCCTATGAGATCGACGTGCTAAACGGCACCGACCCCGATTGGCCAGGCTGGTACGCTCGCTATCTGCTCGACCACGACGCCCAATCGCTCGATGGTTGGCCGTCGAGCGTCACCACCACCGGCGCTCTAGTGGCTTTGCTTGACCAAGCTGCTCAGCATCACCGATCCCACGCCACTCACGAACAGTGGCCCGACTACTACGCCAGGTATATCCTGTCCACTTGAGAGGAGAACCCGCCCCTATGTCCCCGAAGGAGATTGAGCTGATCCTGGCCCGCCAACTGGCGAGCTATCTGGCTGTGCCCGTCTTTGTCGCCGACCCACAGGGCAATCTGGTCTACTACAACGAGCAGGCCGGTATCGTGCTCGGCCACCCCTTTGAGGACTCCGAGGACCTCCCCCTCTACGACAGGCTGGGTTCCCTTGAGCCGCGCGAGGAGGCAGGCAAACCCATCCCCCCCGCAAACATGCCCCTCGCCCTTGCCGTCACCGACCGGCGTCCCGTCCATCACCGCTTCTGGATTCGCGGCCTCGACGGTGTCCCTCGCCACATCGAAGCCACCGCCTTTCCCCTCCTCGGTTTCGATAATCGCTTCGCCGGCGCGATGTCCGTCTTCTGGGAGATCGACAAAGGATGAAGGTCACTATCTGGGGGAGCCGCGGCTCTGTCGCCTCCCCCGGCCCCGACACCATCCGTTATGGCGGCAATACCTCCTGCGTAGAGGTGCGCGGCGACGATGGCACTCTCCTGGTGCTCGATGCCGGTACCGGTATGCGCCGCCTCGGTTCCACACTCCCCGAAGCTATCGGGCGAGTTGACATAATGCTCACCCACCTCCACATGGACCACATCCAGGGCCTCGGCTTCTTCGCCCCCCTTCGCCGCGTTGGTGCCGAGGTACATATCTGGGGTCCCGCCGGCAGCACTCTCAGCCTTCGCTCCCGCCTGGGCCTCTACCTCTCCCCACCCCTCTTCCCCGTCCACATCCGCGAGCTACCATGCACCCTCTATTTCCACGAGCTTCCCAATGAGCAGCCCACAATCCGGATAGGCGAGTTCGAGGTATCGTCGGCGGTAGTCTGTCACCCCGACCCCACCATCGGCTACCGCATCACCTCTCCCTCTGGCACCCTCGCCTATCTCCCCGACCACGAACCCGCCCTCGGCCTTCGAGATTTCACCCTCCCCGGCGAGTGGGTTTCCGGCTATTCCCTCGCCCGCGAAGCCGACCTTCTGGTCCACGACGCCCAGTACACCACAGATGAGTACAACGAGCGCATCGGCTGGGGCCATAGCTCTATCCTCCAAACCTTCCAGTTCGCCGAGCTATCCCATGTCCGCCAATTGGCCCCCTTCCACCACGATCCCACCCACGACGACGACACCCTTGACCGCCTCATCTCAGAAGTCCAACAATCCAAACAATGGCCCTTCACCGTAGTACCCGCCGCCGAAGGCGCAACTTACACCCTCCCTAACGCATAAACTTCGAACTCTAAACACAAACAATCCTTCGTGCCCTTCGTCAAAGCTTTGTCCCTTCGTGTTCCAAAATCCAAAATGATCCAGCCTCTACCCGTGGGTGCGCTCTGGCTCCTCGATCTTCAGCATCAAGCCCCCAACCCCGTCCTCCCCAACATCCCTGCTACCTTCCAGCAGGTCGGCTCCGAAACGGCTTCCGCTCTGGCCGAAACGATGGGCTTCGGCGACCCTGCCCCGGTCCTCGAACGCTTCTCCGGCACTCGTCGCTGCTACGTTGGCTGGGTCAATGGCGTGCTTGCCACCTATGGCTGGGTGAGCTTCAACGAAGAGTGGGTCGGTGAGCTTGAGCTTCGTGTCCGGCTCGCACCCGACGAAGCCTACATCTGGGACTGCGCTACCCTGCAATCCTACCGTGGACAGGGCCTCTACCCCGCCCTTCTGGCCCACATCGCCGGACTGCTCCAGGCCGAAGGGCTGCATCGCATCTGGATAGGCGCTGATACAGGCAGCGTGCCCTCGCAAAAGGGCATAACCCGGGCAGGCTTCCACCCCATCGCCGACTTCTATGCAGACCCTGCCCTACCTGAGCGATACTACACCGTTGGCCGTCCCGGCGTCCCCGAAGACCTCGTTCATGCAGCCCACAACGTACTTCTCTCCGGCTAGCCCTAGCCCACATACTTACTCCATGCTCTCTATCTCACCAAGTAGCGCATTAGTCTCCTTCAACGCAGGGTAGAGCGCCCTGTAGCAATCGTAAACCCGCTCGTATACCGCCTCCGCCCTATCGTCAGGCATCGTCACCTCGCCCAACTTGACAGTCGCGGCACAGGCGGCCTCCACGTCAGGCCACGCCCCTGCCGCCACCCCCGCCAGCAAAGCCGCCCCATAGCTTCCCCCTTCGCTGGTAGCCACCGTCACCAATTCCACCCCCAGCACGTCCGATAGGATCTGCCTCCACAATCTGCTCCTTGAACCCCCACCTGCTACCCTTACCTGCCGCACCGGCTCAAGCCCTGCCTCTCCAAGCAGCCCGAAGCTATCCTTAAGCCCGAAAGCCACCCCCTCCAGCAGCGCACGTGTCACATGCGCTCGCCTGTGCCGTACCGTCAGCCCCACCCATGCGCCCCTGGCCAGTGGGTCGGGATAGGGCGTCCTCTCTCCCGTCAAATACGGCAGGAACACCAAACCCCCGCTTCCTGTCGGCGCTTCCTCCGCCTCTGCCACCAGCGTATCGAAGCCCACCCCCGCCGCCAGCGTATCCCTGTACCATTGGAGGCTTCCCGCCGCGCTCAGCATCACCCCCATCAGGTGCCACCGTCCCGGCAGCGCGTGGCAAAATGCGTGCAGCCTCCCCTCCGGCTCGATCAGCACCTCCGCAGTTGGCGCGAACACCACCCCCGAAGTGCCCAGCGTCACCGACACCACTCCCGGCGCGACCGCTCCCATCCCCACCGCCCCCGCCGCCTGGTCGCCGACTCCTGCCACCACCGGCGTTCCCGCCCTCAATCCCGTCGCCGCTGCCCCCTCCGCGCTAACCTCCCCGGTCACCTGCGGCCCCTCATACGTAGGCGGCAGCCACTCCATCGGTATATCCAGCGCCTCCACCACCTCCCGCGACCAATCGCGCTTGCGCAGGTCAAACAGCAGCGTCCCCGACCCATCCGCCTTGTCCATCGCGTAGCCGCCCGTCAGCCTGTACCGCACGTAATCCTTGGGCAACAGCATATGCCGCGCCCTCGCGTAAACCTCAGGCTCGTGCTCTGCCACCCACAACAGCTTAGGCGCGGTAAACCCCGTCAGCGCCTCGTTTCCCGTGATCTCGATCAATCTCTTCCTGCCCAGCCTGCTCCGGATCTCGTCGCACTGCGCCCCCGTCCGCTGGTCATTCCACAATATCGCCGGGCGCAATACCTCCCCTTGCTCGTCCAGCAGCACCAGCCCGTGCATCTGCCCCGTCAGCCCCACCGCCACCACATCCTCGCCGCCCGCCTGCGCCTCCCCAAGCGCCGCCTTTATACTCCGCGTGATCCCCTCCCACCAATCGTGCGGGTTCTGCTCGCTCCAAAGCGGTCGCGGGGTAGACAACATAAGCGGCGTTGAAGCCGAACCCGCCACCTCCCCATCTCCATCAATAAGGAGCGCCTTGGCCCCTGTAGTCGAGATATCGATCCCCAAAAACAGCTGTCGTTTCATATCAAAAAGCCCACCTTGCCTTACGCTGAAATCACCCAGGCCTCATCAATGCACCTACCAAATCCCACCCGCAGCCCAGGCGAATGGATCGTACAATACCCACCCACCCCTGTCAATGACCTCTACAGGCGAACATTCCTGTAGAGGCTGAAGGGGTGCAGGGGTACTCCCCTGACAGGGGGTTTGGGGGGTGTCCCCCCAACTCTACTTCCTCTTTTAGACTCCCCTCTCCCCGAACACGGGGAGAGGGGCCGGGGTGAGGGGTCCCAGTAGACATCCCACGGCGGTGCCTACGAAAATTCATACCAAAGGCCAGTTGACACGAACATATGTTCCATGCTATATTCGATCCCAGACAAGCAAAAACCAGCCAACCGCAGGAGAACCCCCATGACAACAGCACACCACCCCGAAACCCAGCAAGGCCATTACATCCAGGCTAACGGCCTCGATATCTACTATCGAGAGCACGGCCAGGGCCGGCCCCTTCTCCTGATCCACGGTGGCATCCTCACGGGCAACTCCTGGCAGCCCTACCTCCCTGCTTTCGCCGAGCACTACCGCGTGATCACACCCGACACACGCGGCCATGGCCACACCAAAAATCCAACAGCCGGCCTGAGCTTTGGCTTGCTGGCCGATGACGTGGTAGCCCTCATACAGGCGCTTGATCTCAAAAAGCCGCTCATCATCGGCTACAGCGATGGCGGGCAGGTTGCCCTCGAAATCGGCATGCGCTATCCCGACCTGCCCCAGGCCATCGTCATCGGCGGAGCTTACGTCGAGCTAACCGAACCCTCTCGCCAGTGGGTGCGCTCAATACTCGGCGATGCCCGATCCCCCGAAGTCGATATCGACAAATTTGCGCGCGAAAATCCGCAGTTCGCGGCGGGATTGGAAGCGGATCACGGACCCGAAGCCTGGAAAACTCTATTGAAACAGATAAAGCCGATGTGGAATGCCACCCTCAACTACTCCCCCGACGATTTCGCCGGGGTAGTGGCCCCCACCCTCGTACTACTAGGCGACCGCGACGGCTTTGTGCCCGTCGAAGAAGGCCTCAAGATGTATCATCTCCTGCCCAACGCCGAATTTGCGGTGGTACCCCATGCCGATCACCCCAGCTTGATCTTTTCGCTCGCCAGGATCGCAGTTGTCCAACCCCTCATAATAGACTTTCTGAAGCGGCATACCGCTTCGGCCTGACCGACCCATGCGCTAACGCCTGAGATGTGATAGAATCACCCGACGCGGGACCGCCGGACCGCCAACACCAATCCTCAAGGAGTTGCAAATGGTCACAATTACCGAAGGCGATTTCAACGGTATGGCCTGCCTCTGGCTTTCCAACCCCCACGTTCGTCTGGCAGTTACCACCGCACGCGGCCCTCGTGTCGCCTTCTGGGGCTGGCGCGACGGTCCCAACCTCTTCGCCGAGCTACCCGATGCTGCCGTGGAAACTCCCGCAGGCCCCTACTACTTCCTCGGCGGCCATCGCCTCTGGTACGCCCCCGAATCCCTCGACACCACTTACTGGCCCGACAACCATCCTCTTGAGGTTACGCATACCGGCGATGAAGCTACTTTCACCACCCAGGCGGACAACGCAGGTATTGTCAAGCAAATCACCATCCACCTTTCACCCGACGCGCCCCAGGTAAGGCTTACCCACACCCTAAGCAACGCCGGACCTGCGTCGATACACCTGGCCCTCTGGGCGATTACCATGTGCCGCCCTGGCGGAGTTGCTCTCTTGCCGCAGCCCCAGCAGCCCACCGACCCGCAGGGCTTCCTTCCCAATCGCAACTTCAGCTATTGGCCCTACACCGACATCCTCGACAATCGCCTCGTCCAGGGCAATCGTGTGGTCCTGGTCAAAGCCACCCCAGGTCCGAACAACAAGATAGGTTATCGCAGCACCCACGGCTGGCTGGCCTATCTCCTCGATAACACCCTGTTCACCAAGAGTTTCGACCCCCAATTGCGCGGCGAGCACCCCGACATGGGTTGCAACGCCGAGGTTTTCTTCTCCGACAACGTGATCGAGTTAGAAACTCTTGCCCCTCTGGTCACGCTCGACCCCGGCAGCGAGACAACCCACGAGGAAACCTGGGCTTTGCACAATGTCACCACCCCGGTAGAAAAGGAAGATGATGCCCTCGCGCTAGCCGGCCTTCTAGACCTGAAATAGCCGGTGCCCAACCTACCCGTATGCACCAAGCAATAGGCAATATGCAATACGCAGTAAGCAGTACCCAACATCCCCAACTACACCACTACAAATCGCCATTGCTGTCCGTGATCCTACCGATCACCTGCTCAAGCGGCATCGCCCGGCCCTCTTCCCACGCCCTCGCAAACGCCTCCTCGTCCATCCGGGATCGTGTCTCTTCCACACATTGCTCGTACTCCGCCTGGTCCACAGGCGGCAGAGGCGCACCAACGGCCAGGCGCAACGTTTCCTCCACGCCATACAACCATGACGCTCTCAGCGGGTGCTTGCGCGCGGTCTCAACCGTTGCAAGCCCTCCCAGGCAGGCCAGTATTATGTGCTTCGCGTCAAGTTCCCAGCCAAGCTTCAACGCCTCCACAAACAGAGTGCTTGCCCTATCATAGTCCCCCATGAATCGCGCCGCCTCCGCAAAGTTGGTAAGTGTCGCCGCTATGCCGCGCCTATCATCGAGTTCGCGGTACAACGGCAGGCTCTCCTCCATATAAACGACCGCCTGCGCGAAGTTCTCCCTGTACAATTCCAGTAACCCCAGGTTGACCAGTATATTCGCCAGCCCCAGTTTGTCCTGGGCCTCTCTCTTAATACCCAGGCACATCTCGAAGTATTCCGCTGCCCGGTCAAAATCACCCTGATCCATAGCGACAAGCCCCAGCACCGATAGCGCCGATGCCGTACCGTTGCTATCCCCCAACTCCTTCCGGATCGCGATACTAACCTGGAGCCACTGTTCCGCCACCTTCAGGTCTCCTTGTGCTTGCGCCAGCGCCCCCACGCTGTAGGCCACATCAGCCCTCAACCTCGCCGGAAACCCTTCACTGTGCTCAAGCACTTGCCCCAATCTCTTGCGCCCCTCCGTCAAATACCCTTTCATATCCCAGAAATATCTGAGCGATACCGCAAGCCGGGCCGCGATCTCGGTCTCTCCGTTATCGAGCGCCCAATCCAGTGCCAGGCGCAGATTATCGTGCTCCTCTTCCAATTTCGTGAGCCACAGCCCCTGCTCAGAGCCACTCAGCAAAGGACCGGCGGCCTCGGCCAGCGCCAGGTAATATTCGGCGTGATTCCGCCGTATCGTTGCTGCCTCCCCGCTTGCTTCCAGCAATTGCGCCGCGTATTGGCGTATCATCTCCAGCATCGTCAGGCGCAACTCGCCTCCTCTATCCTCCCTCTGCAACAGACTCTTATCCAGGAGCGACATAACCACATCCAGCGCGTCCGTCGCTTGATCGGAGTAGACGTAGCACACCGCCTGCACCGCTGCCAGCGTGCACCCTCCTGAGAACACCCCCATTCGCGTAAAGAGGGTCCGCTCTTCTTCCTTCAGCAATTCATAGCTGGCGTCGATGGCATGCCATAGCGTCTGATGCCGCTCCGGCAGGTCTCGCGGGCCTTGCGTGAGCAGCACCAACCTGCTATCGAGCATAGAAAGCAGCATCTCAGGGCTTAATAGCTTGCACCGCGCCGCCACAAGCTCAATAGCAAGCGGCAGCCCGTTCAGCCTTACGCAAATAGCGGCTATCGCTCTCGCGTTCTCCTTGTTCAGCACAAAATCAGGCCTCACCGCCCTCGCACGCTCCACGAACAGTGCGATAGCCGGATATCGTGCCAGTTCCTCCTCACCTGGCAGATTCGCCAGGTCGGGCGCGTCCAACGGCTCGATTGGATACTGCTGCTCGCCGCGCACCCTCAACGCTTCCCGGCTGGTCACGAGCACCTTGATCTGAGAACATTCCGCTATAACCTCGGCCACGTTCGGCCCCGCCTCTACCACCTGCTCGAAGTTGTCCAGTAGCAGCAGCGCCTTCTTACCCTTCAGACGCTCTACCAGTACAGGCAATATCGGCTCCCCACTGCTGTCGCTAACATCCACCGCCTGCGCGATGGTGGGGATCACCAGGTCCGCCGACCTGATAGGCGACAAAGCCACAAAGAGCACCCCATCCCCAAACTCCCTGAGCACGAATTTTGCTACTTCCAGGGCAACCCGTGTCTTGCCGATACCCGGCGCCCCCACCAGAGTCACCAGTCTTGATCCTTCCGAAAGAAGCAACTCGCGTATCGACGCCACCGTCTCTTCTCGCCCCAACAGCGGCGTCAGGGGCGTGGGCAGATTCGTCTCCGTCGTGCCGTGCTCATCTGCTTCGTCTGCATCCGGCTGCCAGCGAGCAAGTGATATAAACGCTGGACGCTCTTCCGAAGCTATATTCAGGCAATCCGCAAGTAGCTCGGCTATCTGCCTCGACGGCTTGCGCTCTCCTAGTTCCAGCTTCTCTATGAGCGAATGAGAGCACCCCACACAGGCAGCCAGTTCTTTCCGGGAAAGATCAAGCGCCTGGCGTCGTTGTCTAAGCCACTCGCCGAACGATGTTGCGTGGTTCATACAGGTCTTTCTAGGCTGCCCTCCAGCCCGTCATACAACTGACGCAGACACCGGAGAGAGGGAGGGAATATCCGTTTTGTGTGTGGTTTTGTGTGGCCTGTGGGACTATTGCCCTCTTCAGACCTGCACTATAATGCCATCACATCAACGACGTGAGCGCCCTTCTGTCGAACACTCACACAAGTATACCAATCAATAGCAATACGAAAGCTGTAACAGATGCACATCATGCAAGCCACGTTTACGAGGTCCCGATGAAATGGGAAACACCACCCAAAGACTCGCATGTTTTCATCATGAGAATTTGGGTTGACGAAGCACACGGTGATAACGGGCAGGCTGCGCTCAGAGGTCGAGTGCAGCACATACTTGGCGAGGAAGTCCGCTCCTTCCACGATTGGGATTCGCTGGTAGATGCTCTCCAGGGCATGCTTGCCCTATCTGCAAAGGAGTCCAACCAACAAGCCACAAATTAACACACCGTTAGTCCTCCCCGCCTGTACACCATTTAGCGCCCACACCAAAAGCGAAGGAGAAAGAAATGCTGGCATTAGCGCGCGCTCCCTTCAAATTAAGGCAGACCGCCAGGGCAGCCATAATTGTTGTGTTACTTACGGCGGTAATGATGCTCGTGACCGAGGGCACATTCGGGCCATCCGGCTCCCTCCCCACCTTATCAGTCGTCACCGGCCTGCCCCTATCCTTCGAGCCTAATGTGGGGCAGGTCGCGGCCCCCGCCCAATTTCTGGTACGCCAGTCCAATAGCTCGATCTTCTTTACCCCTTCGGAAGTAGTCCTCGCCCTTGCCCCAGGCAACCCTGACCGCAAAGCCCGGACCACTCTGGGCACTCTCTCATCCGGCGACCTCGACCAGAGCAGCCGAAGCCCCTCTACCCAATTAACCACCCTTACCACCCTGCGCATGACCTTCGTGGATGCGGATTCCGGTTCTGCCATCAACCCCTCCCAGAGGTTGCCAGGCAAGGCCAACTACCTGAAAGGCAACGACCCCTCGGCCTGGCACACCAACATCCCCACCTACGCTGGTATCACCTATTCAGGACTCTACCCAGGCATAGACCTCTCCTACTCAGGCTCCGGCGGGCATCTCAAGGGCACCTACTACCTCGCCTCAGGCGCTGACCCCTCGCTCGTCCGCTGGCGCTACGATGGCGCTCAAAACACCACCATCGACAACGATGGCAATCTTGTAATCACTTTGGACACCAGATCAACCAGCTCTAAAATCCGAAATCCGAAACCCCAAATCATAGAGGTGGCTCCCACCGCCTGGCAGCAGATCGACGGCAACCATGTGCCTGTGAACTCCGCTTATCAACTGGCTAAGGACGGCACTATTGCATTCCGGCTGGGCAAATATGATCACACCGAACCCCTGATCATAGATCCTACCCTCGTCTATTCCAGCTACCTCGGCGGTTACTATGAGGATGGCGCGCGAGAGATCCAATTAGATAGTGAAGGCAACCTCTATATAACCGGCTATTCCTTTTCCCCCGACTACCCGACCACCCCCGGTTCTTACCAGTGGTCGCTGGGCAGCGCCTTCGCCGAGGATGCTTTCGTCACAAAGCTCACCCCCGACGGCTCGGCAATAATCTACTCCACATTCATCGGCGGCACATTTTCGGAGAGGGCCGAAGCCCTTGCTGTCGATTCTGAAGGCAACGCCTACATCACCGGGTGGACCTCTTCTAACGATTACCCTGTGTACCACGCCTTCCAGCCCACCTGCCAGTGCACCCCCGAAGACGGCTTTGTCTCCAAACTGAACCATGACGGTTCCGCCCTCGTCTACTCCACCTTCCTGGGTGGGCAGGCAGGCGATGATGGCTTCGCTATCGCGGTCAGCGGCGCGGGCAACGCCTATGTCACTGGCCGCACCAGTGCCCCCGACTTCCCCGTCACCGCCAATGCCTACCAGCCTGAACTCGACTGCTCCAACAGTTGTGGGGCCGATGCTTTCGTCACAGAATTCACCACCGATGGCACCGGCCTCGTCTATTCCACCTACCTCGGCGGCGACTTTGCTCCCGGTCGCGTGGGCAACGAACTCGGATTTGGCATAGCCGTCGACGCGGCAGGCAGGATCTACGCAATCGGCGTAACCACCTCCGCAGACTTCCCTGTCACCTCAAACGCCTACCAGACCTTCTGGGGAGGCAACGACGATGCCTTCATTTCCAAGTTTGACGTAAGCCTAGCCCCTCAACAACAACTCCTCTACTCCACCTACTTTGGCGGCGTCTTCTTCGACGATGGCTTTGGCATAACCGTAAGCGATCCCGACATCATCTACGTTACAGGGCACACAGATTCGTCCTCCGGCTTCCCTATCACCTCAGGGGCAGTCCAGCAAACTATCGGCGGCGGGCTGGATGCTTTCGCCTCCAAGCTCGACACCAACCAGAGTGGTAGCGCCTCCCTTCTCTACTCAACCTACCTCGGTGGCTCAAGCGACGATATCATGGGCAACATCATACCCGCCCTCACCAGCAATATCGTGCCCGATCTTTCGGGCAATGCCTATCTCTCCGGCAGAACTTTCTCCACTGATTTCCCCATCGCCGACCCTATCCAGCCCACCAATCATGGTGTAGAGGATGTATTCGTGACCGCATTGAACCCCTCGGCCTCCGCGCTGGTCTTCTCCACCTACCTGGGCGGTACCGACGACGAAAACGGCAACGCGCTCACAATTGACGCTGTGGGTAACATCTTCCTTGCGGGCAGCACCCAATCGACCGACTTCCCGGTTGCCAACCCCCTCCAGCCGTCCAGCGCGGGCGATATTGATGCCTTCGTCGCCAGAGTCTTCAACAACCTCTTCACACCCGTGCCCACCTACACCCCTATACCCACTTCCACGGGCACGGCCCCCACGGCCACTCCCACTATCTGCACGCCGCAGAACAACTACTCGGTCAGAATGGAGACGGGGGCCACCCTCGTGCCCGGCACCACCGATATCGGCATGCATTGCGATGATTGTGTAACATCCCTTCCCCTCCCCTTCCCCGTCACCCTCTACGATCAGACCGCCACCTCGATCAACGTCAGTGCCAACGGTAACCTGCAATTCCTCAGCGCGGATCCGGGGCCAGGCACTGATAGCTGCTTCCCACAGCCATCGTTCAACTACGTCATAGTACCCTTCCTGGCCGATCTAAACGTAACAAACGGGGGTATCTATACTTCCCTGGATGGTGTGGCTCCATTCCGTATCTTCACCATCGAGTGGCGCGGATGCCAGTACAACCCCTCGAACTACCAATGCACCATCCCTATCGACCTGGAAGTCCGTCTCTATGAGAACTCTCCTGAGCGCCAGATAGATTTCATCTACGATCAGGTATCCGACTACGGAGTTGTGGGCATTCAGAAAGGCACCGGCCAGCTTTACAAGCTCTACAACTGCTTCAGCACGGGCAATCTCTACCAGGGGGTCAAAGTCACCCTCCTCCTACCAACATGCTCCACCCCATTCCCCACCTCAACAGGTACACCTCCCACCGGCACACCCACCGCCACCCCAACGTTCACTCCCTCTGCCACCCCCACCCAGGACACATGCCACAACCCCGGCACCTGGCAACCTGAGCCTACCATGACCACCGCGCGCGCTAAGGTGGCAGGCGCTGTTGCAAACGGCAAGCTCTACGTCATCAGCGGCCAGAACGATGACCCCGAATCCCCACAGGAAGTAGTCGAAGCCTATGACCCCGCCACAAACGCCTGGGCCACCGTATCCCCCATACCCGTTGCTGCGCGCGAGGCAGGCGCTGCCTCCGTTGGCGGCAAAATCTATGTGGCAGGCGGCTTGAGCACCAGCTTTGCGGTCCTGACCAACATGCAGATATACGATACCGTTACCGGTGCCTGGTCCCAGGGCGCTCCCCTCCCTGCTCCTCGTGCGGGCTCTGCCGTGGTCACCTACAACGATAAGGTCTATATCATCGGTGGCGAGCAAAGCTCAAGCATCTACCAGACCAATACCATGTGGGAATACGATCCCACCACCAACGGCTACACCACCAGGGCCCCTATGCCCATCCCCTCCACGGACCTCAAGGCAGCAGCCGTTGGCAGCCTGATATATGTGCTCGGTGGCGATGAAACATTCTTCCACTACGTCTACAACCCCGCCACCAACACCTGGTCCACCATCGCGCCGCCGCCGGTCCCCAACTTCAGCCTGCCTGCCATTTTCGTGCTCAATGACGAAATATGGCTCCTTGCGGGTGGCTTCAGCTACGAGCGTCCATACCCACTGTCTCAAGAAGTGCTCATATATAGCCCCGCTCACAACACCTGGCGGTATGGCCCGCTACTCAACACCCCACGCTTCTATGGCCCTGCTGCTGGCACAATCGGCGACCGTGGCTATCTTGTAGGCGGAGTCGACGCGAGCATACCCGGCGGTCCCGACTTCAACTATCTCAGCAGCATGGAATCTATTGCATACCTGCCCTGTGGCACTCCCGCCGCCACCGCCACCGCCACCTCCACCCCTATCTCTACATCAACATCTACCGCCACCGCCACTTCCCACTCTACATCTTCCCCTGTTGCTACCGGCACAGTAGAGCCAACCTCAACATTAGCACCTTCCGCGACCTCTACAGGCGAACCGGGCACACCCTCCCCCATCGTTACCACAACCTCCCCTCCAGGCGCGACACTTACGCCTACCGCCACTCCCCCAACCACCTTCACCATGACCGTTCCAACCTCCACTCCAACCAACTGCACCATACAGTTCACCGATGTTACCGAAGACAATACCTTCTACCCCAGCATCATCTGTTTGGCCTGTGGTGGCATCATCGACGGCTACACCAGCGGTTGTGAGACCGGAAACCCCTGCTTCAAGCCAGGTAACAACGTCACACGCGGACAGATATCCAAGATAGTATCCAACGCTGCCGGCTTCAACGACACCCCCACCGGCCAGACCTTCCAGGATGTGCCTCCCGGCTCCACTTTCTACGATTACATAGAGCGCCTCGCAGCCAGAGATGTTATGCAGGGCTACCCCTGCGGCGATCCCATCGAACCCTGCATCGGCCCCGATAATCGCCCCTACTTTCGTCCTAACGGCACAGCTACCAGAGGGCAGATATCCAAGATAGTATCGAATGCGGCAGGCTTCAACGACACCTCCACCGGCCAGGCCTTCCAGGATGTGCCCCTCAATTCCACCTTCTACGACTACATTGAGCGCCTATCCAGCCGTGGCATCATCAACGGCTACCCCTGCGGCGGTCCAGGCGAGCCATGCATCGGCCCCGATAATCGCCCCTACTTCCGCACCGGAGCATTGACCACCAGGGGCCAGGCCTCCAAGATAGTAGCGCTAGCCTTCTTCCCTGAATGTGGCACATCCTGAGCGCAGCCGCGCCAGGAATAACAACTGTGGGCCTCCAATGTAAGTGTTGGAGGCCCACAATACTCAAGCTGATTAGCACTGAGGATTACGTGTCGGGTCTGAACCCTGAACATACAAGGTTCATGGCTCGAAAAATGCTGATGCTCTTGTTGTGGGCTAACCCATTGCTGGCATCAACTTTCCGTTGCCATAAGTGGCCCTTTCAGCGTTCATTTCAAGCACAAAAACAAGGAAGAATATGGCAAATGCCGAGCCAACAACAGTAGAGCGCGCCCTACCATCCTCAGACTCATCGTCCGAAGATTACGCTGTAACCATACAACACCTGGCTAAAACATATGGCCTTGTCAAAGCGGTTCAAGACCTTAGCCTGGAGATCATAAGGGGCGAGATTTTCGCCCTTCTTGGCCCCAACGGCGCGGGCAAGACCACTACAATAGAAATCCTCGAAGGCTATCGCAAGACCGACTCCGGCGCTGTTCGTGTCCTCGGCCTCGATCCCCAAAATAATGCCGACCTGACAAAACTTAAGGAGCGCCTGGGTGTCATGCTCCAACAGTCCAGCATCTACCCCTCTATACGGGTAGGCGAGGCGATCAACCTCTTTGCCAGCTACTACGACCACCCCACCGACACAAACGAACTCCTCCGGCTAGTTGGCCTGGACGACCGCACCCATGCCTTCTTCAAGGAATTGTCAGGTGGTCAGAAGCAGCGTCTGGGGCTTGCCCTCGCTCTCGTCGGCAATCCCGACATCGTCTTTCTGGATGAGCCTACTGGTGCTATGGACCCCCAGGCACGCCGCCAGACCTGGGATATCATCATTGGCCTGAAAGAGCGAGGTGTTACCGTGCTCCTTACCACCCACCAGATGGAGGAGGCGCAGCACCTGGCCGACCGCGTAGCCATCATCGACCACGGCGCGCTGGTGGTCCTCGATAGTCCCTCTGCCCTCTCCCGGCACATCGGCTCGGACGAGGTGACCTTCCAGGCACAACCGGGCCTTCCCATATCCGAGATTGCTGCGCTGGATGGCGCGCAATCGGCAGAGGAAGGCCCTCCAGGTCATTATCGTATAGCTGCCGCCAACACCGACAAACTGATTATGTCCCTCATGCTTTGGGCCAACGCCCGCGATTTGCAGCCCACCGACATAAAAATAGAACGTGCCAGCCTCGAGGATGTTTTCCTAACGCTGACAGGTGACGAGGTTAGAGATTGATGAAGACCGGAGCGCTCCTTGCACAACTAAATATCGAAACCCGCATGATGTTTCGCCGCCGCGAAGTAGTCTTTTTTAGCATCCTACTTCCTGCCATGTTCATGCTTCTCTTCGGCAGTATTTTCGGCAATATTGTGGATGACAACGGCGTGAAAGTAATCAACTACCTCCTCCCGGGCTACGTGGTGCTCGCCGTCATGTCGGTGGCGCTCGTATCACTCGGCATCACGATGGCTAACGAGCGGCAATATGGAATCCTGAAGCGGTTGGGGGCCACGCCCCTTCCCCGCCCACTGTTGCTGCTGGGCAAAATGGGGGCGGCCACCGTCGTAGTAATCGCTGCTGTGGTCATGCTGCTGGTACTTGGCCTCGGCTTCTATGGAGCCACCATCACGGGCGACCCCATAGAGATCGCCCTGGTGATTTTGCTCGGCATCGTGATCTTTTCAGTGATGGGCCTTGCCGTGGCCGGGTTGGTCAAAGGGGAGGCCGCTCCCGCTGCCCTCAACGCCATCTATATGCCGTTACTCTTCCTGGGTGGTGCGCTCCTACCCCTCAGTCAGATGCCTGACTGGCTCCAAAACATCGCCAAAGTGCTTCCCTCGTACCACTTCACCAACGCCCTTTACGAGATCATGGCACAGAACAAGCACTTGCCCGATGTTTGGCTCAACCTGCTCGGCATGTTGGTCTGGGGCCTGGCTTCCTTCATTTTGGCCGTGCGCACGTTCAAGTGGGAATAGAACTTACGGCGACTGCTGGCTAGCAGTCGCCGTACCGGTTGTTATCTCTTACTTACCTTTGGCCGCCGGGTTGTGCGCCGAACCAACTCCACACAGCCTCCGAGTCATCCTTCGACCACCCGTAGCTGTCTGTCAGTTGGTCCCATTCGTCCCTATCCTCTTCGTCGAACTGCCGTTCCAGCTCCTGCAATTGTGTCTCTGTAATATCTTCGAGCACCGCCGGTCTGCTCATATCGCTGCTTTGATCCATGATTGTCCTCCAATAGTCAATGGTTGATCCTGTTGGTGACCACTGATACCCAGCCTATTTTAAGCCACCAGCATATTATGCAACATATGTGCCAGCCGGCGATACTCTCCGCATATTCACGCCGTGGGAGGCGGGCCAAGCGTTTCGGTTCCATATGCCATCAAACTGGCCACTATAGCTGCAACATCGGGTGGGCCTTCCGGTGGTGGGGGTAGCGTAAGCGACTCGGCGGGTACGCCCGTCTCGAAGAACCACCTGTCCAGCCCGGCAGGTGTACCGATGCCGAACCAGCGGGCGGTCTCCGATTTCACCTGGAATGTGTGAGGCGTGTTGCGTGGAATATAAGCATAAGTGCCGGAGCCTGCCTCGATCTTCTTCTCACCTATTGTAAAGATGATCTCGCCCTCAAGCACGTACCATATTTCATCCTCGCGTGAGTGCGAATGCAACGGCACCGCCATATGCTCGTCGGCCAGTCCTTCCAGCGCCCAGAACTGCTCCCCCGTTTCCTCACCCAGCGCCTTGAAAACCAGCAGTGCCCCCAGGTGCCAGAGTGCCCTGCCCTGTCCTACCGCCAACGTGGACGGCTGTGGCTCAGTTACCCTACTCATCTCAGTACCTCCTTTTAGTGATTGTTGGTTACCTGAGACAATCCTAGCTCACAACCCCCACCCCGGCATCGGGGACATCCCCTATACCACCCCCTTACCTGAGAATTGCTAAAGCCACGCCCATTTATGTGGATGAGCATGCATCGGTGCAAATCCGTAGAAGCTGCTGGCGTTTACGCCATGCGGAGTCATCACTTCTCCGAATCCCCATAACCTCCCCCGACTACCAATTACCGACCACCACTCGTCACTCGTCACTCGTCACTCGCCCATCCCCCAATCGCCATCGCCACAGCCTCAGCGCGACTCTTCGCCCCCAGTTTGCTCAACACCTGGCTGATATGGTGCTCCGCCGTCTTTGCGCTGATGAACAGCCGCTCGGCAATCTCGCGGTTTGACAGCCCGCGTGCTACCAGAGCTAGCACTTCCTTTTCCCGCTGGGTGAGTTGTCCCCCACTCGTCTGTCTTCTCGCCCCGGTCCGGGCAGAAATCCCAAGCTCTCTGAGCAAACCTGCCGCTTCATTAGCGTCGTGTGTTGCACCCAGCCGCTCGAAGGATGCCAGCGCAGCCCTCGCCCAAGTTATGGCCCCCGGTCGATCGCTATCTCTCAGCAACCGCGCCATCTCCAGCCTGGCCCTGCTTGACAGCAGCGATTGCTCATAGGCGCGTAATCTGTCGAGTGCCGACTGAAAATAATCAGCCGCTCCCGGTTCGCCCAGCATCCGCCTGACCTGCCCTTCCGCGAGGTCTGCCTGCGCCAGCAACAGGTCGCTGCGGGTCTCCCCTGCCAGTTTGCTCAATTGGTGGGCCGCCTCGTGTGCTCCTTCTACATCATTCAGAGCAGCCAGCACCTCTACCAGCAGCAGTAAC
This sequence comes from uncultured Chloroflexia bacterium, assembly GCA_963797095.1. Taxonomy (GTDB): domain Bacteria; phylum Chloroflexota; class Chloroflexia; order QHBQ01; family JADMIH01; genus JADMIH01. Next base: position 415,799 of record CAWCNY010000006.1, read on the forward strand.
AATGGTGCCTCGTAAAGATTGGACGATCCATCCGCTCGTAATGCCTGCTCCAGCGTTGCACGCGCCATTTCATTCTCGCCTCGCATCATATAGAGACGCGCAAGCGGCAGCACAGCCCCACCCTGGTCTTCGTATCCTGACAAAAGCGCTTCTGCTTCCTCCAGCCTGCCCTGGCAAACCCGCAGGTCCGCCAGTTTCAACACCGCATGCACGCGCAGGGCACGATGGCCGCTTTCAAACGTATCGATCGCTTGCAGAAGCTCCGATTCGGCGTCGCGCCACTTCCCGCTGGTAATAAGCAGCCCGCCATAAGTAGTACGACAATATGCCGACAGAAACTGGCAGTTGTGGCGGCGCGCATACTCGGCGGCAGCATGGCACCAGTGTTCGGTGCGCACCATATCACCCGCAAGTTCGCACGCCGAAAGGGTCACACAAAATATCTCACTGATAGCCACGAAGCCTGCCACCTCGCCCCCCGTAGCTATTGCCATCGCTTCATCAAGGCAGCCCATCCCATCCTCAATCCGGCCCTGGGCCACCCGCGCCAGCCCCAGAAAAGCTAAAGCTATAACTTCCAGGTCTGTATCGTCAAATTCACCCGCGATTCGAATACCCTCTTCCGCGGCTCGTTCCAACTCATCCGCGGGGGCAAGCATGGAAGCCCGCAAAACGAGCAACCAGCCTGCCTCGGCGCACGGTCCCGCTTCGTTCAGCAGGCGGTCGGCCCTGGCGAACCACCCCTTCATCGCACTGACATTGGCATGTAGGAACACCTGCTCCCGCGCCATCCACGCCGCGATGAACCCCGCCCGCCGCAGGTTGCCCTCTTTCTTAAACTGGAGATAAGCTCGCGAGCGTTGCTGGTGGGCAGCTTCGATACGGTTCAACCACCACAGCGCCTGCCCCAGGCCATCATGCGCTTCCGGGTTATCCCCCACCTGCAAGGCCGCCTCGAAAGCCACGCTGGCTCCCTGCCAGTCTCCCTTTGCCAGTGCAGCCTTTCCGGCAGCGATATTGTCAATGTCGCCCTTCATATCCCTATTATAGGCCCTCGCGCGGCGCTGTATTGCCGAACACAGGCTGTGGCCCCTTTACAGGTGCCGCCCAGCGCACCGCATTAGCGATCACGCGCCGCACCTCCGAATGAAAGTATGTGGGAAACGCCTCGTGACCGGGGCGAAAATAGAATATCTTCCCAAGCCCTCGCGTGTAACAGCATCCGCTTCGAAATACCTCTCCTCCACTGAACCAGCTTACCAGCACCAGCGTTTCGGGAGCCGGAATATCAAATCGCTCACCATACATCTCCTCCGGTCCCAACTCGATACATTCCCCCAACCCCTCCGCGATGGGATGGCCCGGCTCCACGACCCACAGCCGCTCGTGATCATCTCCTTCGCGCCACTTCAGATTACAGGTTGTGCCCATCAACCGCCTGAAAATCTTAGAGTAATGCCCTGAATGCAGCACTATCAGCCCCATACCCCCCAGAACCCTTTGCTGCACGCGCTCCACCAGTTCATCAGATACCTCGTCGTGTGCCATGTGCCCCCACCATATCAATACATCCGTGCTCTCCAGTAGATCAGAAGGCAATCCCTGCGCGGGCTCATCCAATGTCGTCGTGCGCACCGACATATCAGGGTATTCACGCAGCCCGGCGGCAATCGCCCCATGGATCCCTTCCGGGTAAATCCTGTGCGCCGGGTGGTCCGTGTTCTTCTCGTGACGGAACTCATTCCAGATAGTAGTGCGAATAAGTGCGCTCATAAATGTAATCCTTTCCTACAAAACAGCCTGATCTCAATATCATAACAACTGTCACCGTGACTCTTCTCTAATCGCCTCTCCCAACCTGCCCTAAATGTACCGGCATTCCTGTGGTCGCGGCCTCTATCGCTGCATACATCAGCGCGATGCTGCCCAGGTTGTCCCGACCTGAGCTTTCGGGCACCTCCCCGGTAGCTACCGCCCGCGCAAAGGCTCTTAGGCTACCCGTGCGATCTATCGGCATATCCATATCCAGCTCAAGCCGCCGAGCACGCTTGCCCAGCGGCTTCACCGTTACGCGATCCACGCTCGCCCCCAAATTATCACGGCTGGTCCAGGCGACCTCCCCACCCGCGTATTCCATACGCCACTCGCCCGCCCACGCGGTCTGCGGCCCCGGACTGACCCAGCTTCCACGGTAGCTCACCACCGCTCCACCATCGAACATGATCGTTGCGAAAGCCGCCGCAGGCTCATCGAAGTTGCTCCATGCCGGATTCCAGGCGTGGCACACAACCTCCACAGGTTCCTGCCCCAGCACATAGCGCATCAAGTCGAAGTGATGGATCGCCATATCCGCCAGCAACGGCTGCTGCAATACATAGTGCCTGTGGCCCTCGCGAGCCGCCGAGTTTGCATAGCGCCTGAAGTCGATCGACACTGCGCCGACCTCCCCCAGGCTGCCCGACCGCACCAACTCGCGTACACCCTGCACCGCCGGGAAGAAGCGGTAATTCTGGCTGATCATAAGCACGCGTTCGCGCTCGGCGGCGACCTCAACCACCTGCCGCCCCTCGCCCACCGATGGCGTGAAAGGCTTCTCAAGGAGCACATGCTTACCTGCCCTCAGTGCCTCAAGCGCCAGCGGCACATGCCCACCCAAATTCGCCGTAACCAGCACCGCCTCGGCCTCCACACTCTCCAACGCCCGCCCCAAACTGTCAAAGCACCTGTCCTCAGACAGGTTAAGCTGCTCGCGTGCAAGCGCCAGTGATCGCGGGCCAGCATCCACGCACGCCACAAGTGTCACATTATCCTCCGGCCGCAAGACGTGGTTCGCCCAATCCCGCCCCCAGCCACCCATCCCTGCTTGAATTATTCGCAACATATAGTCATGCTCCTGCCTAAGGCTGTTATTGTTCCCCCATTAAGCATAATACGCCCCATCAAGGCCCCAACATCGAAGTAGACGCCGCATTGGCGTCTACTGCTTTCCCTAGGTAAAGAAGATATTACCTTGACTAGCGGCTACTGCGTGACCTCCCCCGCCCAATCACCGTCATACTGTACCTGTACGATGAAGACCCCATCAGCCGGAATCTGTATTGTGGTTGTTGCTTCGGCTTCACCAGTCGTGTTAATTATCGTGCCAACGTACAGCCCATCCTGGTTGAGCAGGTTCGCCTGGAATTCGGCCTTGCCTCCTGTACCCTTTATGTGGAACATAGCGGGACCGGCCTTCAGTGAGAATAAAGGTGTTGCCTGGGCGAGCCGAGCGTGCCAAGTTTGCGTTGCAGGTGGTGGGGAATATGCGGCCCTGGGCTGTGCGACATTGACCGTCCAGCCTTGTTCGGCCTGCACATCCAGGGTATATGTGCCATCCGCGGGTATGTTGACCGCATCCGACAGATCCCGTGGCCCAGGTCCGGAAGCTATAGTATGCAAATGGTTGCCGGTCGAATCGACCAGGTCTATGTAGTAATATCCCGCCTCACCTGCCCGCACCCCCTCGAACACCGCCAATCCAGCTTTCAATGGTACAGGTATGTTTGTCTGGTTCCCAATACCGCTCCACTGCCCGCTGAGCGTTCCATACTTGCCGCTATACCTGAACGTACCCAATTGAGAGAGCAGGACATTGTAGGGTGCGGTGTTCTCAGGGTGATACTCGAACACCGCACGCTCAAAATACTGCACCTTGTATGAATTGCCGTCCAAGTCGCTCTTTTCCGTAAACTCATCGGAGATGGGATATCCTTGCTGGGCCAACCCGCCGTGACGGGTCCAATAGTCGAGGAAGACACCCCCAAGCCTCTTTCCCGTCTCAGGGAAGATGAGTGAGCCGGGTTCATTGTTGGGGGTTGCATCGGGTGCGCCGTCCGGATACTTCTGGCTACCCAGGAAGTTACCCAGCAGTTGGAGAAGCACTTCGCTCGGCTTCCCGGCGTTCTCAGGGTGATACTCGAACACCGCACGCTCAAAGTATTGAACGATGTAAATATTGCCGTCGGTATCACTCGTCTCCTGAATCTGCTCAGAAATGGGGAATCCCTGCTGTGCCAGCCCACCATGATCTTTCCAATATGCAAGGAAACTACCGCAGACGGCCTTGCCCGTCTCACTGAATGTCTGGCAGTCACTTTGCGCGTTCGCCTTGAGTACCACTAACGGCTGGACTGCAAAAGCACAGACAAGAGAGATAAGCACGATCAAAGCAGAGGACAGTAAGCGCCTAGGCATGGTAAACCCTCCTGTGGTGTGATCACAAACTAATCTTTGTAAGCTCGATTATACATTAGAGGACTAATGCTTGCTCGCGTACCTGCGCTTGACAAAATTGCGGTGCAATTCTCAAGACGAGCTTGATATGCGTACTTCCTCACGAGATAGTCTATGCCTCGCTCATTGAGTGGCCCTCTCTGCCCCATGAAGAGAGGGCCTTCGGGCAGGGACCAGCGGCTATCCCGGTTGCCCGGATAGTTGGAGTTCCCTCTTGCGCTTCTCGACGTAGCGAAGGAGTACCGAGCGCGTCCGGTTATCTAGAGGTACAATGCGGCTCTTACCACCCTTCCCTACTCTGACCCGCACCAGCCCCTTACGCTCTGCAGCCCAGGCCCGGCGCCGAAGAAGCCGAGTGCTTCGCCGATGCCGTTGATGCCGTTGATGCCGTTGATGCCGTTGATGCCGTTGATGCCGTTGATGCCGTTGATGCCGTTTGTGGCGAGCCGAACACTCCTTGCCTCATGGCACCTCATGGCAGATGGAGCAGACGTCGTGCGTTCCCCGCTGCGATGGCTCGGCGGTCCTGGGCGGCGAGGGATACAGTCCGCAAGAATTCGGTCGCAGGGATCGACTCCTCGTGCGGGTAGTCGATGGAAAACATGATCCGCTCGGTGCCAATGGCCGAGATCGCACACTCGAGCGGCGTGGCCGAATTGGCGCCCGCCGTCGTAACATAGAAGTTCTCGCGGAAGTAGTCTGAAGGCTGCTTCTTCAAGGGCGGCTTGTCTGGGTAAGTCGCCCAGCGACTGTCGAGTCGGTCGAGTGTGAAGGGGATCCCCTCGCCCATGTGGCCCAGGATGACCGTCAGGCCCGGGAAGCGATCGAACAACCCGGACGCAATGAGGCGAAGCGCATGCGAACCCGTCTCGAAAGCCCACCCCCAGGCGGCACCTTGCAGGACTTCATAGCCTGCGAGACAGGCGGGCACCGTCTGAGGCCAGGTCGGGTGGATGTAGATCGGTACGTTGAGCGCCTCTGCGCGCTCCCAGACCGGAAAGAACTTCTCATTGTCCAGGTATTCGCCGTTGGTGTGTCCGTTAGTCAGAACACCACGGAACGAGAGCTCGCGAACAGATCGCTCCAGCTCATCCGCGGCTGCGGCCGGGTCCTGGAACGGCAGCACAGCGAAGGCGCTGAACCGGGTGGGGTGCCGTTGGATGACCGCGGCCATGTCATCGTTCGCCCCCTTAGCCAGGGCGACGGCGCGCTCAGGGCTCCTCTCAGCGTTGACCCCTGGGAAGCCGACCGACAGCACTTGAAGGGTCACGCCGGCTTCGTCCATGGTGGGCAGTCGATACGACTCTATGTCTCGGAGTTGCGCCAGGAGTCGCCGTAACCGCTCAGAGTCGTCCCCCGGCATGTGCATGTCGAGATTTGCCGGGAGGTACGCCTCCTCCAGTGCAACAATATCGAGAAAAGCCTCGTTCTCCTGGGTGCTCATGCGCATACGAATACTCCTTCGCCGTTAGGCGAACCAGAAGTGGTTGATCTTGATCACCCGTGGCATCTATCGCCCCTAGGCGTGCTGTTCTGTCGCAGTATATCACGAGGTCCGAGAACCCGTCAATCTTGTGGCTGTCTGAGCCTGTCGGTAAAGAGCGCCTGCATGCCCGCGATGATCCGCCAAGCGGCTCGACGAAGTTGTTCTACTGTTCAAGCCCGACACCGTGCTCCGCTGGCACCGCGACCCGGTCAGGCGCAAGTGGACCTTTCCACGGGACAGACGGACTGGTAGACCGCATGTCGCTGGGGAGTTGGAACAGCTAATTGTACGGCTAGCCCGCGAGAACCCGAGGTGGGGCTATAGCAAGGTCCAGGAGGAACTTCTCAAGCTTGGCGAATCGGTCAGCCGCTCCACCGTAAGAAACATGCTCAAACGCCGTCACATCCCTTCCGCTCCCGAGCGCAAGAAGCGAGGAAGCAGTTGGCGCATCTTCCTTGGCCATTATGCTAACCAAAGCCAACGCGTTCGCGCAACGCTGGGTGCGGACCGTCAGAGAGGAGTGCCTGGACCACCTGCTCGTAATCAGTCAGGGTCACTTACGAAGAGTGCCGGCCGAATATGTCGAGCATTACAACCGCGGAAGGCCCCACCAGGGCATTGGCCAGCGTATTCCAGTACCCCCAGTACCCCCAGTACCCCCAGTACCCCCAGTACCCCCACTGCCTCTGCCTCCACTGCCTCCACTGCCTTCAGTGCCAGTTTCAGAGAGGAGGGCAGCCAAGCCAGGGGTCAGAAGTGCGGTTGGCATTGGCGTCCAAGATGTGCTTGGAGGCATTATCCCCGACTACTATCGAGTCGCTAGCCACGCTGCATAGACCCCTTTCTGCGCACGGACGAGTTATTACACATTACAGGAGATGTGTTGAATGCGACCACGCTTGCTATCTACAACACCTTACCTACTCTCAGCCCCAATCCGCGGTCGGAGCCTACACAAGATAGAGAGTGGCGACAAAGCTGGTTATGGAGAGTAGCGGCCCAAACTGCAATAGTCTTATATCCTCCTCCCACTCCTATAACATTTCCAGACGTCTTCACACCTACTCCACATCCTCCGTGGCCCACTGAAATCGTGCATGAACGGACAACCTCCGAGGGCGTGATTTATGACGAGAGATTTGTCGGGCCTCCATGTAACGAAGTCTATGCAACCAATCACTGGTACGGGCAAGCCGTGGGCGCGCGTACCCACGTGTGCGCCGGTGAAGACAAAATGTACCAGAGCAGAGGTGCAATTGTGGTTGAAGTTTGGCATTCCGGTGACCAAGAACCGGCCTACGGCGGTTACTACTTCACACCCAGTGACGAAGGTGCGATACGTATCCAGGATGTGCTAGGGAACGAAGTGATCCTTGTCTCGACAAACAACACACTCTTTCACTTTGATCTGGCAACTCGTCAGTGGTCATCTGCCCCTCCGGGCCCATCCCCATCCATGTCCCCATCGCCATAGGACAGCCTGGTAGCGAAGGTGTCAGAGAATGATCGTCTGGCACACCTGTGACGAAATGGTGATAAAGAAGGAAATGAGGTCCACTCTGGACCTCATTTCACGCCTAGAATTACGAAATCCTACCCTTTTGTGCCGAAGGTGGGAAATGGCTGCCGGGGGTTGTCTGATGCCGTTTCGTGCCTGCTGTGCCGTGGAAATGACAGCTGGTGTCGGCAAATGACGGCAAATGTCGGGCAGGATGTGACATGGCCGTGACATCGGATTGGGCGGTCCCCAGCCTTGAGGAAGGTCAGAACGCTCGAGCAGGCACCGCAATCTATGGCCTGTCTCTCCGCAACCTGGCCTTCAGCCGCAAGCCGTCCCGGCTGAACCTGCAGCCGACGTAGCCGACGTAGCCGACGTAGCCGACGTAGCCGACGTAGCCGACGTAGCCGACGTAGCGGCCCGCACTCAGCCTGTCGCAGAGCCTGTCCTGGCTACTTGCCTCATCCGCGCTCAGGCTGCCACTCCCACTCCCATCGTTTAGTCGAGCGGCATTCCAACAGGTAGTCCAGCAGGAACCCCGACTGTGCGCCTGCCTGCGCTTACCATCAGGTACGACGCTTCTGCTCCTACTCTTGCGGCAGGGGACCTGGTCAGGCACGCCAACCAGGGGGTGGGGAGGGTAGCTGCTGTAGCTCCGAGCGGTAACGATTACATCCTGACCGTCGAGTTCCAGACATATGGCACCCGCCGGATGATGGCCAGCCTATCCCGATTGGTGAGGGTCAGTTAGCATGGTTGTCGACCCCGCCTGCTCAGCGCTTACACCCAGGGTTTCTATGGCTATTGTAACTACGCGGCCCGGTCATGGTTCATCGGCCTCCGCTGGGGCCTGGACTGGACCACATAGGGCACTATCGACCCTGCAGCGGCTCCCGCCCAAGTCCAAGGAAAGCGAACGTACCATTCGAGTACCGAAGGCACTAATGGATATGCTACGTCAGCACGGAGACAGGCAAGGCTTTGAGCGGAACAAGGCCGGCATAGCCTGGATGGGCAATGAGTGGGACCTCGTGTTTACATCAGAGGTCGGAACGGGTATTGAGCCTCGCAACGTCAATAGCCAATTCGCTCTCTTCCTGAAGAATGCCGGCTTGCCCGCCACGCGCTTCCACGACACCCGCCACACCGCCGCTGTGCTAATGCTTGCTCAAGACTTCCCGCTGAAAGTGGTATTCAGCATCCTGGGCCACAGCAAGATAAGCACGACCGCTTATGTGTATGGTCATGTGCTGCCACGTCAAGAGCAGGAAGCCGCAGATAAGATGGGCGATCTTTTGTGGGGAAGCTGAGCTATTGGACGGATCAACGCGACCTCTCTAAACTGTAGAGGCCGACACTAGATCTTTCGGACTATGCGCGAGGAGCTAGTAATTATCCAACTGTTAGAGCGAAATGAGAGGCTTCTGCATGTTGGATAGAAGCCGCTTTCAATACTCCCAAATACCAGAAGAGCAAAACGTATGATGCGTAGGCAACCGCCTTCTGGATTACGCCCAAGCCGTCTCGTAGAACTGCCTCTTGCGATTCGGTATCCGTCCATAGCGCCTCAGGTTGATGCAATTATGGCGGGCCAGACCCCTAACCTCAGCAACGTCAACCTCACCGACGCCGAGAACGCCGCCAAAGACATCGGCGGTATGTTCTGTAAATAGGGGATAAGGGCCAAGACGTACCTGCTAACTTCTCCAAGAAGCTCGGCATCCTGGTTTCTAAGCCGAACAGCTGGGTTAATCGTCAAGGCTCGCACCTTCGGCGCGGCCGGCGCTGCGCAAATGATGACGTGCGTCCCGTTCCAGTTTGAGCATAGTCTCTCCCGTCCGCGGGGAGGGTTTGGCGTTAGCCTGCTTCGGTGATTGCGCTGGCCACCGTTCCGAGGATGAGTATTATCCAGAAGATGGCAATCGCCAGGAATGCCCAGCCGCGAGTGCGCAGGTCGAAGGCCGCTCTCCACCCCTGAGGGTCGCTCTTGCCTCTGTCCAGGAGCGGAATCAGCAGCAGCGCGCCGAACATGAGCACCAGGGCGATGACTGTACCCCAAATGTCGGGGTCCATGCCCAGGTTGGCTACGAATATGTTCATGCCGCGAGTCCAGCTTATCGGGAAGGTCGGCTTGAAGCCGAGCCCGCCGGGGTCGTCGCCCGAGTTGTATATGGGCGAGTCGGGCAGCAGTTGGGGAGGAGTGCCGGGGTCGCGCGTGACGAATATCGAGATGAGAAGCACCACGCCGATGGCGATCGCGCTGTAGATGAGCCAAACCCTTATATGCTCGGTGAATGGAGCTTTGCGGCCGCTCGACTTCAGCCAGAAGGGCATTGAGATGCCCTTGACCCGCACCAGGTAGTAGTGCATGAAGATCAGCAGGATCAAGAGTATCGGCACGATGGCTATATGTACCGCATAGATCTGCGCCAGCTTTTCGGTGGCCACCGGAATCTGCAGCAGCGCGTCGGTAGTGTAGTTGAATGCATCGCTCAATCCTACGGCGCTGAGAACCTCGGAGATGTTCCAGGGGACGCCGAAGCCCACTTCGTCCCAGTGGAGAGCCTCGCCCGTCAGAGAGATCAGGAAGGTGAAGGCAGCGAGACCCACGCCCACCGTCCATAATCCCCACTTGCCGTGCCTGAAGCCGCCGCTGATGAACACCCTCATCATATGCACAAGCACCAGGCCGAAAATGAGGAAGGCGTTCCAGTAGTGGAAGTTGATGACGATCGACCCAGGGGCCGTTGTGACGAGATCTTTGGTGATACCATAGGCTTTGTCGGCAGCGGGAGTATAGACCAGCGAAAGAATGAAGCCGGTTATTACTTCCAGCACCAGCGCTATGGCAAGCACCCCGCCGAGCGCGTACCAGATGTTATTGGTTTCCACCGGGATAAAATAATCGCGCGCCAGTTGCACGAGAGCAAAAGGCCCTTCGGACGTTGGTTTCGTGGAGGTATCAAGCGTCGCTGTTTCTGAAGGCGCGCCAGGGGGTGACGTGATCGGCCCGTTTGCATCGGTAGACATCTCTCTGCCTCCTTGGTAAGCAACCTGCAAGGCCATACGCCGGTGTTGGGGAACATCGGAATGGGTCCATGGGCAGCCAAAGAGATCATGGCCCCATTGCGCCTATTATAGTGACTGAGGAGAGAGATTACAATACATTTCCGCACGAGTCTCACGTACATGTGTCAAGCGCAAACCTAGAGGCGGCAAGCTCATATGTTGGCTACAAATATGGCTACATCCTATGACGAAAGCCCCGATGTACTAATTATCGGGGCTGATTTCATGCCTGGATTGAGTGCCGAAGCGCAGAAATGGCTGCGGCGGGTTGTCTCATGCCCTTTCATGCCTGCTGTGCCGCGAAAATGATACCTGGTGCCGCCACAGGACGGCAAATGTCGGGCAGGATGTGACATGGCTGTGACATGGCTGTGACATGGAAGCAGGGGTCTTTCAGCACTCATAATAGGGCCGCACCAAATGCTTCCAAGTACTCCAATAATCACGCCTGAAATGATACGCGTAGTCTATTCTGCCAGGCTCGTCCCCCTTCGCCATCCTGCCTTGTCCTGCGGGCTTAGGGTGCTCTTCGTTCCAACCATCAATTAGCTCCCGATCCGGGGGTCTACCTACGTATGCTCTCTTGACTGTCAGGTGCTCAGGGTCCGCAGGTGCCCATTGGCTCGCTCCCCTGGCTGCGCCTTCTTCCTCGGTGACCAGACGAAGCTGTTGCGCAACGAATCGAAACAGAGCTGCCTTGCGGCTGCTAACGGGCGAACGATAGACATAGCTCTTGCTCTCAGACCCCATCATCGCCCTCTGCAGATTGCGGTAGGTCTGAGCGACCGATCCTGCGGATATCCAGGGTTGCACTGTGATAGTAATAGCTCCCCAGTCATGAGCCCAGCTCTGGTTCACCTCCGTGTGAGCAGTGATGGGGTGAAGTGCAGGTGGCTTGCCTGTGAGTATGAACCACAAAGTATCCGCCTTGCGCCAGCCAAAGCTGTCCGCCAAATAGTCAGCAATCCAAACCATTTCACCAAATATCGAGTTTTTTGCATAGTAAATGAGATCATGAAGATTGTCGGAGGGAATACTCATTTGAAACGCTTCCAGCATGGGTCGGCCTTCCTGCTCTGCAATGGTCGGGTCGTTGGTTAGCGACACTATATAGTCGATGGGCTCTTCATCATCATCTGTTTCAAGCAACATGACGACGTGATATTTGTGTGCTCCGGCCTCGTTCCAGTCCGGTTCCCACTCCCACTCCTCATTGCCTTCCACAAGTCCGTGCTCAGCCAAGAACCCAAGGTAAGGGACCGCACCCACGCTTTCTAACGGCAGGAAACGCGTCACCGGAGAGCTAATCAAGGCTCGAGCTTGCTCGGGCGCGAGCGTACCTTCGACGCTTCCAAAGAGCTGTTGTAATCACAAACGATGACTGGCCGGGAATCGAGGAACAGCGCGCCATCGAAGAGGTGCTCACAGAGGCGGCACGCTTCTACAACTCGCGTCTCGGTGACGACGGACTCCGCTACTTGCAGGGACGCGGCGTCAGCGAGGAGAGCATCCACCGCTTCGTGCTCGGCTACGCCGAAGGTCATGGTGCTCTTGCTGACCACCTGCAGGCGCAAGGTTATGCTCTAGACCTGCGCGATAGCGCAGGTGTTCTCCAACCAGATTCCGAACGATCCGAAAGCTCTGAAGGTTCTGAGGGTTTTGGAAGCTCTCAGGAGGCTCGTCCACGCGATTTCTTTCGGGACCGCTTGATCTTGCCTACCCTGAAGTGGGGTCGAGTAGTTGGCATGCAGGGACGCAAGCTCCACGACAGCATCGAGCCCAAATATCTCAATCTGCCCGGCGCAAAGGAGCACCTCTACAACGAAGACGCCCTTGTGTCCAAGCACCCCCTATTGGTCGAAGGTCCCATCGACGCCATCATCGCTACTCAGGCCGGCTACGACGCAGCGGCTCTGCTCGGCACTCAGTTTTCGCCTGCTCAGGCGAGTAAATTCGACCGATGTGATGCCGTATATGTCGTGCTCGACCCCGACCAGATGGTTGTCAGCCACAGGGAGAGCTTGCCCATCTCCACCGCCATCGGGTTGATGTCCACTCCATGAATGCAGCGGTCGCAAACGATGCGGCGGGCCAATGCCAGGCGTTCCTCGGCGTCTCGGAGGATTGGCTGTTCTGTGGGGTCGCCGGTGGACAGGTCGCCCTCGGGAGTAATCACCAGCCTGCCCGTATTGGCCTCCTCGATGCGCTGCCAGGCTTCTACCAGCTTCTCAGGGAGGTAGCGCACCGCTTGCACCAGGAATGCGCCGCTGCCCATCGCCATGTCGCACACCTTCAGCTCAAGGATCTCCGGTGGGGTGATGAGGGTCTCGGGCGTAGGGTCCACGCCGTCAGCCATGCCGCGATAGACCAGCGGGTCGAGTGCGTGCTGCACGATCGGCTCGGTGAGGCTACGTGGGGTGTAGTGGGTGCCGGTCTCTCGGCGGTCGGCTCCCGCGGTCACGTACACACTGCCGGTCGTGATTACCACCGGATAGCCGAAGCCGTCATCGCGCACCAAGCCTGCGAACGGTCGCACCCGCTCCAGTAGGGCCTCGTCATTATCGCAAGCGGCGCGGAACCGCCCCAGGTCGAACACAACCAACTCCTGAGCCAGACCTTTGCGTAGCGCGCTGGTCGAACGGCCCGTTTCCTTCTTGAGGAACTCCAAAAGGGTGTCTTCACCATTGGCCGCAAGTGCCTCAAGCTCGGACAATGCCACTTCCGGTTCGCTGTTCTTGGTGCCGGCCAACCCCAACACCGGCTCGCTCGCCCGTACCGCGGTGTGATCGAGCAGACCTTCGTAAACGTGGCCAATCTGCTCCACGTCGAGGGCGCGGAAGGAGAGACGCCGCGGCTCGGCGGGCCCGCCGCCCGGCACCTTCACCTGCAGCACCTGAAAGGCTTCCAGCAGATGCAGCACGGTGCGGTTGTCGATGGGCAAGGGTTGGGCGGGAGTGTCCTCCCAGCTTGTGCCGCGAGCGCGGCCCTCAAGGAACGGGTAGGCGTCGGGGTCGAACAGGCGACCGCCGTACGCGGGAAGCGTCATGCGGTCGTGGTTGGAGCCGCCGTACACCAGGCGGAAGGTGGCGAGCAGGCGGCTCCAGGCGTCGCGGCGTCGCTCCAGCACCTCTTCTCCATATTGGTCGGCAGTCTCACGCAGCTGAGCGCGTAGGGTAGACACTGCGTAATACTGGTCGTACAGCGGGTCTCCCAGCAGGAGCATGCCGCGCTCCTCGGCCGAGAAAAGGAACACCAAGCGCATCATCACAGTGAGCGCGCCCTCGTATAGTCGCTTCTCGCCCACGCCTTCGAGGAGGGTGCGGCCGCGGTCCTTATCGATACCGTCGAGCCTCTGCACTAGCACCTCGACTGCCCGGCGCACCTGGTAGCCCAATTGATCGGTGACTTCCTGCTGGTCGGTGGCGCTCTCGGTAAGCAGCGCTTCCAAGGTCTCGTTGCCGGCCACTCAAAAGAAGCGATGCATCCCGAGCAGGCTCTTGAACGCCCGCAGAGTGATAGGCTCCTCACCCCACAGCGAGGCATACCACGAGGCAAGGCCAGTGGTGTCACCCCGTGGTGCGCTCACCAGCATCCACTGCTCGCCATTTGTGAGGAGGCCCAGACGCACGTTGGACGCGTGCAATAGCTCGATCATGCGGGTGGCGGGCGAGGCTTTCCAGTGGCGGTCCTTCAGGGGCTTCTCCAGGCCCTGATTGGGTGGCAGTACCTGCACAAGGAGCTTCACGCTCCCGGTATCGGGGTCGCGTAGGGCCAGGTCGGGGCGCAGTGTCTCGCCGTGTTCGGCTATGTGCGCCTTCAGGCTCTCAGGTAACGCGGGTCCTTCAGCGATAGCATCAGGAAGCCACTCGAGCGCCATCGAAAGAACGTAGCGTATCCACGCGTTGTGGATTGCTGGGTCAGGTCGCCGCGCTTCATTGTTGTCAACCACTCCTCGTACGCCAGGCGCAGATTGCGCGCAACCTTGGTGTCGACCATGTCTAGGCCTTGGGGGAAGGCGCGCATGAGCACCGGCATGCTGAGGAAGGGGCCGGAGATTTCCACAAGCGAGAGCCATTCTGCATGGTGGCGGGCAATAGACACTACCTGCTTCCTCCTCTCTCCATTTCGCGAGCTATCTTCTCAGGTACCAGGTAGGTCATGGCGACAGGGAATAGGCGGGGGCGCGGGTCGGCGAAGCGAGAGCGAATCGCCTCGGTCTCCTGCTCGATCTCGCCTGGTATCTGCTCGGCACGCTCGCTCAGGCTGTCGCGGTCACGCTTCCACTGCTCCTGCTCGGTCTGATTGAACAGCTCGAGCTGTATTGGCCCTTCGAGCTTGCGCAGCTCCGCGAGGATGCTCGTTCGCAACTCGGTCAGGATAGCAGTAATGTCGCTGATCTCCTTCTCGGCGCGGTCGGCAAGCTGTTTCTGCAGGCCCGCAGTGCGCTCCCGCATCCTCACATCGAGAGCCTGGTGCACCGCCTGCTCGTGGCTGGGCCACAGGTCAGCTAGCCTTTGCTTCAGAGAGTTGGGTATGGCCGACGTACCCGCGTCACTGTAGGTCTCGGCAGCCTGCAGCGCCCGCTGCACCTCTCCCACGCCCATGCGAGCGAACCGGCCTTCGCGCAGCACACCCCCAGCGGTGATTATCTCTTCGTGCAAGCGCTGGTTGTCGCTCCCTGTGAGCATCAACCGGGCGTGGGCGATCACCGCCGGCGTGTCGAGCGCATCGTTAGGCACTAGGAGTGCGGTCACCCGATTCAGCTTGCGAAGGTGGGTTGGGGACCACACCTCGGCACGCAGCAGGCGAAGGGCCATTTGCACTAATCTGTGATTGAGGTGGACCAGCACCACGTCGTCTCGCCCATTCGCCAGGTCGTGATCAAACACAATGGGCCGGACCTGCCGGGTGTGCGGGTGCTCAAGACCTTCAGAGCATGCGGCCCAGCTGCCCCTCAATGGCGGCATCACGAACACCGTACTATGCTTGCGTCTTCCTGAGGGGTCAGGCCAGATGCCGGCGAGCTCAGTGGGGCGGAGAGGCGGTTGGCCTGCATGCTCCAGTGCGATCTCTATCACCGCCTGGGTGTTTTCCGGCGAAACACGCAGATCTCAACGACTTTCCTGCAACTGCTCGTGGAGGGCCTCTATCTGCTCGCGCAACTTGCGCTCGAAACGCAGCATCCGGCGTACTCCCTCTGATTCGTTCTCGGCCGAGATGGTGTCCAACTGTGTGCGCCGTCCCAGCATGGCCTCCTCGACCTGCTCGGCGATCACCGGCCCTACCTTGCCCAGATCCTCGCGTATGTTGTTCACCTTGATGGCTGCTCGCATGAGAAATTCGAGATCGCCTTCCAGTTCGCCCGGAGGCGTGCCGGCCATCAGTTGCCGCTGTTTGTAGCCTGCTCCGACGAAGTGGTAGATCCACACCACACTTCAGGTGCTCGCTGGCCGTGCCGGTCGATGCGCCCATTGCGCTGCTCAAGGCGGTTCGGGTTCCAGGGGACTCCATATGGATCAGGTGCGAGCAGTGGTTCTGCAAGTCTATGCCTTCAGATGCGGCGTCTGTGGCGAGCAGGATACGCACTGGGGAGACGAAAGGATCGGCCTGGAATGCCGCCTTGATCGCTTCCCGGCTCTCCTGGTCCATACCTCCATAGAGGGTCATGAGCCGCCCGGCCTCCGCAAGCCCTGCGGTCGCGAGCATGCTCTGTAGCCACTTCTGGGTATCGCGGTACTCGGTGAAGATGATCGCGCGCTCGTTAGTCCACTTGCCGCTCGGCTTGACGTTGTCGTGCAGCCACCGGATCATCTCCTCGGTCTTGCTGTCCGGATACTTGCGAGCCCGCTCTGCCCAGGTGCGCATCTCTGTCCGTAGCCTATCCTCTTCTACTGTTGGAGCGCGGAAAAGGCGGGTGGCGGTTTCGACTGCGTCGCTGGTGGCATCCTCTGCCAAGAAGTCGTCCCCAAACTCCTCGTCTACCTGCTCGACCTGGCGGCGCAGTATGCCCATCGTGGGGCGAGCGATCGCGGAGGGGGCACGCTTGCGGGCGTTCTGCAGAGATTGTTCGTGCTGGGCGAGGGTCTTGGCAAACGCCTCCGGAGAGGAGAACAGCCTCCTTTTGAGCAGCTTGAGCACGAAATCCGTGGCATACTTCTCGGTAGGGTCAGCGGCCGCGCGCTGGCGCAGCTTGCTGTACTGCTGGAGCAGCCGGTGAATTAGCCGCTCCTCCTCCATGTAGTTGACCTCGATAGGCTCCAATTTTCGTTCGGGAAACCGGCGAGTACCATCCCACCTCAGGGGCATCTCCGACTTGAGCCGGCGCACCATTACAGCGCCTAGCTGCTCCCGGTCGGGCTGGACGCCGCAGGCAAAGCGCTGGCTGTCCAAGAGTTCCAGCAGAGCTGTGAAGCTCTCCGAGTAGCCGTTGTGGGGCGTCGCGGAGAGAAATAGCTTGTGCTCGAAGTGTGGCGCCAGCCTGCGTATGGCCTGAGTGCGCTGCGAATCGGTGGCGTACTTGCCCCTGCCGCTTGGCGCCACATTATGTGCTTCATCGATGATCAGTAGGTCGAACCGCCGCGGGTAGGTCGACTCGCCCTCCGCGGGCAGCACTTCGCTCATGAGGCGCATGGGCCGCTCACGCTTGAGGAAATCTATCGAGGTAATGAGCCGCGGAAAGTGGGTCCACGGGTTGACATGGAGGCCACGCTGGCGGCGCAGCTCCTTCATCAGCTCGGTATCTACGATGCGGAACTCAAGCCCGAACTTGTCGCGCATCTGGTCCCGCCACTGTATTTGCAGTGCAGCGGGGCACACGACCAGTACCGTGCGCACGCGGTGGCGGAGAATCAGCTCCTGCACAACCAGGCCCGCTTCAATCGTTTTGCCCAACCCGACATCGTCAGCTACAAGTAGGTTGGCTCGCGGCATCTGTATGGCACGCACGACCGGATCGAGTTGGTAGTCCTCTATCTCGATGCCGCTGCGAAACGGCGAAAGGAGTGAGCGCACGTCGGCGCTGGAAGAAGCGCCCCAGCGCACTGCGTCGAGGAAAGCGTCGAGCCGATCGGGGTCATCAAAACCGTTTGGGGAAGGAAGAGCAGCCTTTTCGGAAATATGAGTGCCTGGCTCTATCTCCCAGATGACCTGAAGCTCTTCTCCCAGGGCATCATCCTCGACGGAGGTAAGGGTGACCAGGTGCTGGGGAGCGCCGCCGGCTAATTGAAGAGGGCTAACTGGGAGCGTGCTCTTGGTAACCTCGGCAACGATATAGCGGCGCTGCCGGACATCGACCAATTGCCCTTGCTCGGGTGAGGTAATGTTGTGTACCAAGGTCCCTCCGCTCCGTAGGTCTAGCGAATAGGTAAATCGGCAGAAGAGGACTTGCCTAAAACAATGGTAGCGCTCTAGCTAGTGACATCCCTCGCGAAATGTGACATGAATGTGACATGGCGCGCAAAAGAGGGCTCATTAGCCCCCTTTCCGTGCGTAAAATTAGAACAAAACCGCTAAATGTGCCGAAGGTGGGATTCGAACCCACATGGGGCTACCCCCACCCGCTTTTGAGGCGGGCGCGTCTGCCGTTCCGCCACTTCGGCTCTTTCTCTACCTGCTTGTCCGGGTGCTAAAAGCTGATATCCACCGCCATTGGCAGCGACTCCGCTTCCCACCCTGTCGAACGAACCCTGTCCCGCCCGTAATACTTCTTCACCACCAGGCTGCGCGCCAGTTGCTCCTCCTGCGGGTCCGCTACCACCCTTCCCCGCCCCTGAAACTCCTGGCTCCCGATCCGAACATCTATCGCCGGATTGGCTATGATATTCTTCACCCAATCAGACCGCTCGCCGCCACCTGCCAGCATATAGAACGTGGGCTTACCTATCTCAGCAGCGAACCATATCTCTATCGTATGCGCCCGCCCCGTCTTGCGCCCTATTGTCGTCAGGTAGCAGTACTGCTCGTCGGTGGGCAGATCTCGTCCGTCCAAAGCATCTTCATTATACCTCATCGAGCTTCCTCGATCAACGAACCCTCCTCATTTACATCACCCCCCTCTATAGGCCATAATAAAGACCGCAAGTGTGCTCACACTGTAGGCATATCTCGTGCTAATAACAACCCATATTCCCTTGATCACCGATCGCCCGGACACCCATCCCTATGAATATACCACCAACCTTCACCTTACAACCCGCCACAGCTTCCCCCTCACTCACGCCCGCGCCCACCCACACCCACCCGCGAGCCTCCCATCCTCCAGGCCCCATCACCCTCCGTTTTGCAAGCGGTGGCAACGACGACAGGCCCACTATCGATGTCGAACGCCGCCGTCGCGACGACTCCTCTGGCAACCGTGAGCGTGCCGATGCACCACATCGCCGCCGTGACGACGCTTCCTCCCCGCCGCCCACCTCCGGCTCCTCCTCAGGTGGCGGCTGGACCCCTCCTTCCCTTCCCTCCACCACCTCCTCAGGCGGTGGCGGCGGCTCCATCCCCGGCGGCATGTCAGGTGTTGGCGTGATCGTACTCTTGATCATAATCGCCGTCGTCTATTTCTTATTCCAGGGCGGAACCGTTCCCACCGACGACAACAACCCCGATAACAACAACCCCCAACCCGCCGTCGTCTCCACTCCCACCCGCCTTGCCGTCCTCTCTACCCCTCGCCCTACCCGCACTCCCGGCGGCCCCGACACAGGCGACAAATGGCTTGTCATGCTCTACCAGGACGCCGATGACCAGTCCCTTGAGCAAGACATATTCGTCGATATGAACGAAGCCGAGCGCGCAGGCTCCGACGATCACGTCCAGGTCGTCTCCCAGCTCGACCGCTACAAAGGTGCGTTCTCAGGCGACGGCAACTGGACTGGGGCCAGGCGCTACTACATAACCAAAGACGACGATCTCTCCAAGATCAACTCCAAGATGGTGGGCGACCTCGGCGAAGTAGACATGTCCGACCCCAACACTCTGGTAGATTTCGCAACCTGGGCTATCAACACCTACCCAGCCGACAAATACGTCCTCATCCTCTCCGACCACGGCATGGGCTGGCCCGGCGGCTGGACCGACCCCACCAGCGACAACAGATCGCTCCCCAACGTCCCACTCGCGAGTGCAGTGGACAACCAGATGTTCCTCTCCGACATAGACACCGCCCTCACCCACATACGCTCCAATACCGGCCTCGATAAGTTCGAGCTTGTCGGCCTTGATGCCTGCCTCATGAGCAGTCTCGAAGTGCTCGACGCTCTCGCCCCCAGCGCCCGCTACGCCGTTACCTCTCAGGAAACCGAGCCTTCCCTCGGCTGGGCCTATACCAGCTTCCTCGACTCCCTCAAATCCGATCCCACCATGAACGGCGGTGACCTCGCTCAAGACATTGTGGCAAGCTACATCAAAGACGACCAGCGTATCGTAGACGACCAGGCTCGCAACGATTTCGTGCGCGGTAATTCCCTATCGGGCGGCCTCTTCGGTGGCGCGCCCTCCGCCGACCAGGTTTCCCAGCAGCTATCCCGCGATGTCACCCTCACCGCCGTTGACCTCGGTGCTCTGCCACAACTAACTGCTGCCGTGAACGACCTAGCCTTCGATTTCCAGAAAGCCGACCAGCATTCGGTTTCCCAGGCTCGCCAATATGCTCAGCGCTATACAAACGTCTTCGGCGACAACTCCTCATCGCCCTACATCGATCTCGGCAATTTCCTCCAACTTCTCAAGCAGAAGAACCCATCCGCCACTGTCTCAGGCCAGATCGACAATGTCACCGCCGCCATCGGCCAGGTTGTCCTCTCCGAAAAGCACGGCGCGGACAAGCCCGGTGCCACCGGCATCTCGATCTACTTTCCCACGTCCCAGCTTTACAGGTCCCCCGTGAGCGGGCCGCAATCCTACACCGGGATCGCCAATCGTTTCGCCTCCGACTCTCTCTGGGATAACTTCCTGACCTACTTCTACACCGGGCATACCTTCGAGAAATCCCCTTCCGTGGTTGGCATCCCCGGCACTTCCGATACCGTGGCCGCTCCCGCTGCCGGTGTGCAGGTCTCTGCCCTCACTGCCAGCGCCCAGGAAGTATCCATCGGCCAGACCGTCACCCTCAGCGCCGATGTCACCGGCCAGAATGTCGGCTACATCAAACTCTTCACCGGCTACCTTGACGAATCCGCCAACTCAATCGACATAGTCGATATGGACTACCTCGAAAGCAGCAACACCCGCCAGGTCAACGGTGTCTACTATCCCGATTGGGGCTCCGATGCCTTCACCGTCCGCTTCAAATGGGACCCAATCGTCTTCGGCATTACCGACGGCACAGACACCGTGCAGGCCCTCCTTACCCCACAAACCTACGGCGCTAGCTCCGCCGACGCCATCTACACCGTTGACGGCACTCTCACATTCGCCAACGGCAGCCCCGACCGCTACGCTCGTCTCTACTTCAGAGATGGCGCTCTACAGCAGGTGATGGGCTTCGACGGGCAGGACGGCACAGGCGCTGCCAGCGCTATCAACCCGCAGAACGGCGATAAGTTCACTATCTATGAGAAATGGATGGACCTGGACTCTAATGGCAGCGTAACTCAGATCGCCAGTCAGGCGGGTGACACCCTCACCTTCGGCAGCCAATCTTTCACCTGGAAATCGCTCGATGCAGCCGCTGGTCAATATGTGGTCGGCTTCCTGGTCCAAGACCTGGACGGCAATCCCTACCCAACCTACGCCACCATCACCGTTCGCTAACCTTCTCAAAATCGTGAGACAGAATTGGGGCCGCGAAGCGGCCCCAATTCTGTCTTATTCTATATCTCCCGCTAATACCCGCCGCTCTCTCCCATCCCGTGCTCTAATAATGAGCGCTCCGTCCGTCTCCACCCGCACGGCCACCCCGTCGATCCGCTCGTTCCCCTGGTCTACCAATACGGGCCGTCCTATCGTCTCCATTTTGCTGGCCCATTCCTCGTACACGCTCCCGAACTTCCCATTGTGCAAAGACAAATACAGACTTTCAAGCTCCTCCAGGATTCGCGCCAGCAATCTCACCCTGTCTATTTCCATCCCTGTTTCTGCCGATAGCGAGGTGGCCTTCGGCGCGAAGGCTCGCAGCCTCTCAAGCTCTCCCCCCGACAGGTTCACATTTATGCCAAATCCCACTATAGCAAAGCCCCAATCACCCCCAACGAACTCCCCTTCACTCAGTACCCCCGCCACCTTCTTTCCCTTGACCATCACATCGTTGGGCCACTTGATCGCCGACAACAGCCTGCGCGAGGTCACTCGCCCCTCTGCCTGTGTAGCATTCCCCGGCCCACCATCCACCGTCCTTCGTCCACCGTCCTTCGTCCTCCCCCTATCGTCTATCGTCCATCGTCCATCATCCTCGCTTATCTCGCGCACCCCCCGCAAGATCGCCAGCGAAGCGGCTATAGTCAGGTAGAAGGCTTGCTGAGGCGAGATGCGTGGCCGCAACAGCACCGAACAAAGTATGCTGCTCCCCGGCGGTGCGGCCCATGTACGCCCAAGCCTGCCCCTCCCCTGGGCCTGCTCCTCGGCCAGCACCACCAGCCCTTCCGATTCACCCCTGCGGCCTGCTGCGCGCACAAGGTCGTTCGTTGAGCCTACCTGCCGGTGCAACTCGATCTTCCTCCCCACGAAGATCGTTCCCAATCTGGCCTGTATACCCTCGACTGTGTACTCTTGTTCCTGTTCCATCCCCGGATTCCCCTATCCACCGAATGTTAGCACTTCCTTTCCCCTCAATCGATCTTCGATCCGCCCGGCAATAATGTCAAGGTGCTCAGGCTTCTGCACGAAATCCATCTCATCCGTGGCGATGGTCAGTACCGGACACAGATTGAACCCCGCCACCCACTCGTCGTACAGGTCGTTCAACCGCTCCAAATACTCCCCGCTGATAGCCCGCTCGAAATCACGTCCACGTATGTCTATCCGCTGCAAAAGCGTATCCACCGAAGCCTGCAAATAGACCACCAGGTTCGGCGGTGGCAAAAGCAGCGCCACCGACCTGTACAGGTCCCAATAAGATGCCCAATCGCGCTCGGTGATCAGCCCCTGCCTGTACAGGTTCCGAGCGAATATCTCCGCGTCCTCATACACCGTCCTGTCCTGCAAAACCGAGGTTGGGTGCTCCATAAGCGCCCTGTGGTCGTGCAGTCTCCGTGCCAGAAAGAACACCTGCGAGTGAAAGCTCCAAGCCTTCATATCCGCATAGAAATCGGCCAGGTATGGGTTCTCAACCACCGCCTCCAGGAACGGTTCCCAGCCCAACCGCTCGGCCAGCAATGTCGTCAGGCTCGATTTGCCCACCCCGATGTTGCCCGCCACCGCCACGAAATATTTGCTCATGCCTTCAATTCAAATCCATAAGGAAGCAGCTCTCGTAAAGTCTTCACCAGCCTTTTGTCCCACCTCTCCGGCGAATTGATCATAATCACGCGCAACTCGCCAGCCTTCCGGTCGTCCAGCCTCGCCTCCTGTGCGTACATCTCGCTCAACAATTGCCTGCACATACCGCACGGCCTGCAAGGCGCGTCCCCCGTTCCCACCACCGCTATAGCCATGAAATCGGCCCATGCCTGCCCGTCGCTGATCGCCTTCCCTACCGCTACCCGCTCCGCGCACATCCCCGATGGATAAGCCTGGTTCTCCACGTTACACCCCGTGTAGATCTTCCCATCCCGCGTTAGCAGCGCTGCTCCCACCTTGTAATTAGAATAAGGCGCGTATGCGTGCTCTCGCGCCGCGATCGCTTCCGTGAGCAGTACGTCATCAGCCATCTCATCAATCATAAACAGTATCCTCGTCGTCTTCCTGGGGTGTACTACGCACAATCGAAAGTTGCTTGAGCCTCGCGCCCTCGGTGCTCATAACGCTGATCATATAGTCCCCAATCGTGACGGTATCGCCCGGTGTGGGTATCCTGCCCAATTGCTCGTATACAAACCCCCCTATAGTATCCGAGTCTTCGGCTTCCCAGTTCGTGCCAAGCAACTCGTTCATGTCGTCCAAAGGCAATCGAGCATCGACCGTAAATTGATTCTCATTGACCCGCTCGTACATCTGCGGCTCCACGTCATACTCGTCCTGTATCTCCCCCACGATCTCCTCGATCAGATCCTCAATAGTGACCAACCCTGCTGTGCCCCCATATTCATCCACTACCACCGCCATGTGCATCCGCCGCTTTTGCAGGTCCTTGAGCAGCTCATCCACCTTCTTCGTTTCGGGCACATAATATATAGGCCGCATCACCTTCATAACTGTCTGTTTGCCGTCGCCATTCCTCATCATCTTCATCATGTCGAGCGCAGTCACCACTCCCGCCACCGTGTCTATAGTCTCCTTGTAGATCGGCAGGCGTGTATGCCCCGTGTGCACCGCCCTATCCGCTGCTTCCTCTATAGTAGTCGTGTCTTCCACCGCAATAATGTACGGGCGCGGCACCATTACCTCCCTCACCACCGTATCCCCGAACTCGAATATCGAGTGGATCAGGTCTTCCTCTTCCTGCTGGATCACTCCCTCCTTCTCCCCGACATCCACCAGCATACGCATCTCTTCCTGGGTCACGAATGGCCCCGCCGGTGCTGTTCTTCCTCCCAGCAGCCTCACGAAAGGTATTGCTACCCACGCTGCCACCGTTACAAGTGGCGTAACTACCCTCCGGATCCAGTTGATCGGTCCGTACAGGATCAGCGCCGTGCGCTCAGGGTTCCGCACCGCGAGCGCCTTTGGTACTGCTATCCCGAACACCAGCACCACCACCGCTGCTGCCACTACCGCCAGCAGATGCGCCCACCACTCGCTGAGCGCGTGTGAAGCGTACAGCGCCAGCGACCCTATGGCTAGCAGACTGATTGTATTGACGAAAACCAGGGTGGACGGAAAGCGTTGGGGATTATCGAGTAAGTCCTTGATCGCCTGGGCGCGGGGTACTCCCCCCTCCATCAATTGCCTCAACCGCAAGGCCGATATGTTAGTGAGAGCGGTCTGCACCGCCGACGCCAGCGCGATCAAAAAGAGGCATAGCAATGCTATTAGCAATGCTATCCAACTGTCAGCCTCCAATAAGATGTGGAACTCCTACTAATAACCATGTTATGAGTTGCGGCCCATGAACCTCGTACTGACAACTACCCTGAAATCCATCGCCCGCAACTCATAACTACCGGAAGAGCGCGCTTACCGAGCGGTCTTCATGTATGTGAAGGATGGCGTCCGCGACCAGGTTAGCCACGCTTATCACTTCGATCTTGCTGCCGTCGTAGTGGTCTCCGTTACGCAGTGGTATCGTGTCGCTCACAAGCACCCTGGTGAAAGGCGATCCCTCCAGCCTCTCGCGAGTGTCGGGTGCGAACGCCGCATGTGTGGCGAAAGCATATACCGCGCTCGCCCCTCTGCTGATCAACATCCGCGCTGCCTCCACCAGCGTACCTCCCGTCATGATCATATCATCGATCAGGAGCGCCGTCTTGTTGCGCACGTTGCCCACCATCTCCACAGCATACGATTTATCCGCCTCCGGCCTCTGCTTGGCGATCAGCGCCAGGTCGGCGTGGCTCCCCAGCCGGTCCCGTACCTCCATCGCCCACCCCACCCTGCCGGAGTCGGGAGCGACCACCACCGGGTTGGGCAGGTCAAGCTCGCGGCATCTTTCTGCCAGCAATCGCCGGCCCTGCAAATGGTCCACCGGGATATTGAAGAACCCCTCGATAGCTGGAGCGTGCAGGTCACAGGTCAATATCCGTTGCGCCCCGGCGGTTTGCAACAGGTCGGCCACCAGCTTCGCCGTGATCGGCTCGCGCGGTCTGCTCTTCTTCTCCTGCTTCGCATAGCCATAATACGGGATCACGGCGGTTATCCGAGATGCAGACGCGCGTTTGATCGCGTCTATCATAATAAGCAATTCCATGAGATTGTGGTTCGCGGGATCGCATGTCGGCTGGATCACAAACACATCCGCCCCACGCACATTCTCCTCGACAAGCACCCGCGTTTCGCCGTTTCGATACTTATCAACGAGGGCCGCGCCCAACGGTACGCCCAGATGGTTCGCTATAGACTGAGCAAGCGCAGGGTGCGCATTGCCCGAAAACACCCGCAGTTCTCTCATCCCTGGCGCCTCCTTTGCCGTACAGTGAGCAACAACTGTCGAGCCTGCCCTTTCTCACTCGTTACTCGTCACTCGTCACTCGTCACGTCCAACTTCTTTATCACTCGTGCGGGTACGCCCACCGCAAGGCTATGGGGAGGGATGTCTTTTGTCACCACTGCGCCTGCGCCTGTCGCGGCTCCATCGCCTATCTCCCTCGGGGCCACGATCATTGTGTCCACACTGATGAAAACATCCTTTCCTATCTTGGTCTTATTCTTTCGCTTCGTTGCCCTATCGTAGTTTGCAGTTATCGTGCCAGCGCCTATATTAGTGTTCTCTCCTATACTAGCGTCACCCAGGTAGCTCATGTGCCCAGAATGTACCCCGCGCTCCAGCCGCGACGCTTTCACCTCCACGAAGTTCCCCAGGTGCACCTCCTCCGCAAGGTACGTGCCTGGCCGCAGGTGGCTGTAAGGTCCAACCGTCACCTTCTGTTCGATTACACTTTCCTCGACCATAGATGACACTATCCGGCATTCATCGCCCACACTAGAATCTATTATATGCGTGTTCGGCCCAAGAGTGCACCCGCGCCCAACTTCTGTCTTGCCCTCCAGGATCACCCCCGGATAAAGCACCGTATCCGGTCCCACCTGCACATCCATACCCAGGTACACCGTGTCAGGCATCATCATCGTTACCCCTCTCTCGAGGAGGTTCTGCCGCAGCCTTCCCTGCACCAGGTGCTCGGCCTGGGCCAGTTGGTTGCGGCTGTTGATCCCCATCGCCTCCTCAAGGCCGTCCTGGGTGAAGGTGATAACGTTGCTTTGCCCGCCGATCTGCCCTCCCCGTCCTGCTCCCCCCATACCCCCCAGCGACCTACCCTCCCGGATCGCCATCGCGATCAAATCGGTCAGGTAGTATTCGCCCACAGGGTTCATCTGGATGCGAGCAAGGTGCTGCCACAGCCACTCCGAGTCGAACACATACACGCCACTATTCACCTCCGAGATAGCGCGCTGTACAAGCGTGGCGTCCTTCTCCTCCACTACCTCGATCACTCGCTGGTTGGCATCGCGCACCACGCGCCCATAGCCTGTGGGATCGACAGCAATGCACGTCAGCATAGTCAGCTTGGCGTGCCCTTGTCTGTGCCGTGCCACCATTGCGCTCAATGTAGCCGTGCGCAATAGTGGTGCATCCCCGTATAGGAGCAAGATCGCCCCGCGAAAATTCTTGAGCAGTGGCGCGGCCATATTCGCCGCGTGGCCCGTCCCAAGCTGCTCTTCCTGGTGCGCGTACTCAATCGCGAGGCTATCATCGGGGCCATAGCGGTCCCCGATCACAGCACGAACCTGGTCGGCTTTATGCCCGACCACCATCACCGTATGTGTTGGATTGAGTGGAGCGAGCGCGCGCAAAACATGTTCGGCCAGTGGCAATCCTGCCAGGCGGTGCAGGACCTTGGGTTCCTGCGATACCATCCGCTTGCCGAGACCTGCCGCAAGGATGATCACCGCAAGCGGCTGGCTCTGGCTTTCCATAGCGCGTTTGCTCCCTTCAAAGAGAGTAATGTTTGGCGAATACAGGGTGGGGGTAGCAGTATACTAGCGTATCATCAACCTCGTGTCAAGCGAATTCAAGGCGAAACATCCCACTCGAATAAGCAATACGCAATACGCAGTATCCACCAACCACTCATCACTCGTCACTCGTCACTCGCTACTACGTCGCCCCTTCAACCCGTTTTCCCAACTCCATATCCAGCATCAGCAGTGCGGCTTGGTTATCGCCCACCATCTTCAGTTGGTCGATCAACAACTGCGCGTTCTTCTCCTCTTCCACCTGCTCGTTGATGAACCATTGGAGCATCACCTGCGCCGGATAATCCCCTTCGCTAACCGCCAACTCATACAGCTTGTTGATCAGCCCGGTCACCCGTACCTCGTGCTCAAGCGCCTTCTCCACGATCTGAAGAGGAGTGCCGTAATCCGACGGCGGTCCCTCGATGGTCTGCAACTTGACCTTCCCACCTCTATCAAGGATGAAGTCATAGATCTTCTGCGCGTGCTCGCGCTCTTCATCGCTCTGCAAAGCATACCAGTGCGCGAAACCCGTCAGCCCAATGGTCTGGCAGTAAGCCGACACCGCGTAATAAACGTAAGCCGAGTATAGTTCGTGCTTGATCTGGTCGTTCAGCGCATCCTGCACTTTTTGGTTGAGCATAAATGCCTCCTGAAATAGTATCCCCTCACATTGTATCACAAAGCGGGTCACGCCTTGTGCTTGCCTCACTGCTCCCGCCGTCCACGGCCACTTTTGCACATCCCTTCTTCATCCTGGCATGCTGAAGTAACTTCGTCCTCCCCTGTGCTCATTTCTGCGACTGTTTGACTATTGACGTTACCCCCGTCCTCTGCTAAAATCGGGCCACTACTGTGTGCGCGCACCCCTTTGGCGCGCAGTTTCACCGTCCCGACTGCAATCGATTTCTTTCTATTGTAAGGTTGGGGCGTAGCCGCATTCAATCCCAGGTGGGAGCAAGGAAAAGAGAGGAGAATCACCCCATGCAAGCAGAAGCAGATTGGCGTAGCACGTCCTCCATAGGCGCACACGCAGCGGCCAGGGCGCGGCGGGGCCGGGCCAGAAAACTGGCTGTCGGGTTCCTGCTGGGCGCATCGCTCACATGGGCGGGGCTGTCCTGGGCAAGCGCGCCCCTACCCGCCACCGGTACCACTGCCGGTACCTCCGCACCTTCGGCAGTTAACAGCGTCAGCAAGCTCTACGGGCAGCTGGACAGCAAGGTCGCCAATTCTTCGCCCGATACCCGCCTCCGCGTGATCGTCCACCTCAAAGAGCAGGCCGACCTCAGCACCTGGCCCTCCAGCGACCACGCCGGGGCAATCCGTAAATTGCAGGAAGTGGCCTCCCGTACCCAGCCTTCCGTGATCACCGCTATGGAGTCCTCCGCGGATATCAACGTCTACGAGCGCTACTGGGTCTTCAACGGTTTCGCGGTCGAAGCGCCAGCCTCCATCCTACGAGATATAGCTCAGCGTCCCGACGTTGACTATATAGTCGAAGATGGGTATATGTACGAACCCGACGCGCCAATCATCCCCGACAACTCCACCAGCAACTGGAACATCTACCAGGTGCGTGCACCCGAAACCTGGGACCTCGGTTACGACGGCACAGGTCGCGTGCTCGCCAACCAGGACAGCGGTGTTGATGGCACTCACGAGGCCCTCGCCACTCGCTGGCGTGGTGTCACAGACGGCAGCCCCGCCAATTCCTGGCTCGACCCATTCGGTGAAAGCCCCTCCTTCCCCACCGACGATAACGGCCACGGCACGCACACAATGGGCACCATCGCCGGTCACCAGGGCGACTCCACAGGCATGAATGAAATCGGCCAGTCTAAAGGCGCTGAGTGGATCGCCTGCCGCATCTACGACACCAGTGGCAAAGGCCCCTTCAGCTACATCCACGCCTGCTTCCAGTTCATGGCCGACCCTGATGGCGACCCCGATACTAACGATCAGCCCGACGCCGTCAGCAACTCCTGGGGCGACTCCAACGCCTACCAGTATCCCGATCTTGAATGGTGGCCCGACATCGAAGCCTGGCGCGCTGTCGGCATCATCCCCGTTTTCAGCAATGGCAACAACGGCTCGGGCCCTTATACCGTGGGCCACCCGGGCTCCTACCCTATCGTAGAAGGTGTAGGTGCTACAGATATCAATAGAAACCTGGCTGGCTTTTCCAGCCGGGGTCCCTCCCCCAACCTGCCTCCCTGGACCACTACCGACTACTGGGAGCGCAGCAACTGGGGCCTCATCAAACCCGATATCGTGGCTCCCGGTGTCAACGTCCGCTCCAGCTTGCCGGGCAATTCCTATGGTAACCTCAGTGGCACCTCAATGGCTGCTCCGCACGTTACCGGGCTAGTCGGCCTCCTCCGACAGGTTCGCGGCGACCTCACCATGAACGAGTTCTACAACATCATCATTGAGACCGCCTACACGCAGGCTTCCTTCGGCACCATCCCCAACAACAACTTTGGTTGGGGTGAAATCGATGACTACGCAGCCGCCGTCTACGTGCGCGACGCGGGCGCTATTGCGGGCACCGTTACCGATGCCGCCTGTGATGTCGGTGTACCAGGCGCTGACCTGCAAGTATACGTGCCCTGCGCCGATGCTAATGCCAACGGCGAGTGCGGTATCCGCAAGATGAAATCGGACAACAACGGCGACTATCGCACCATCCTGGCGGCAGGCACCTACACCGTCACCGTCGATGCCCCCGGCTTCTACGGCCAGGTGTTCAACACCACCGTCATGTCTTCCACCACCAACACCATCCCCATCATGTTGATGAAGATGCCCATCGGTACCGTTCATGGCACAGTCACTGATGGCTCCGAACCAATCGAAGGTGTAGCAGTGTCCGTTGACGGCCTGTCTAGCATCCACACCACCACCGACGCTCTCGGCCAGTACACCCTCACCAACGTCCCCGCCGGTACATTCACAATCCGCGCCGAACTTTGCAGCTACAACTCCGCCATCGCCAACGTGGTAGTCACCTACCCCGGCTCAATCACGCAAGACTTTACAATGCCGCTCGCCACAGCCGCCCTATCCGATGACTTCGAAGACGGCGACCTGGCTGGCTGGACTGTCGTGGGCGGCTCCACCAGTACCGGAATCTGGCACAACTCTGACTTGCGCCCCTTCCCTCCCAGCACGCGCTCGGCACGCGCCGGTCGACCCGACCCACCCTACTACTACACAGGCAATGCCAGCACTCAAATGTCGCAGACCACCTCGATTGACACCTCGGCGGCTGATAAAGTCTGGCTGAGCTTGGACCTCTACGACAATTCCGAGAGTGAATACGACGTGATCAGGGTACAACTCTCCACCGATGACGGTGCGACCTGGCCTGCCTATGGTGCGAACAACGGCACCATATTCGGACAGGCAAGCCCCGTCCACGGCTGGCAGACCCTCTGCTTTGACGTGACGAACTGGAAGTCAGCACAAATGAAGTTGGCCTTCAGGTTCACCACCGATACCTCCAACTGGAATAGCGAGACCTTCGAAGGTCCATCTGTGGACAACGTGATAATCAGCACGACCGGGTCGCCCGGCACGCCCCTCCCCGCCTACACTCCCACGCCCGGCACCCCTGTATCATGTGGTATAGCCACGGCTACCCTCACCCCCACCGACACACCTGTACCACCCACCGACACGCCTGTGCCTCCCACCGATACTCCCATTACTGAGCCTACCAATACTCCCATTACTGAGCCTACCAATACTCCCATTACTGAGCCTACCAACACACCTGTGCCACCAACCGCCACCCCCACAGCTTGCTCCATCACCTTCACTGACGTGCCCCCAGGCTCTACCTTCTACGACTACATCACCTGCATGGCATGTAGGGGCATCATCAACGGTTACACCTCAGGGTGCGAGAGCGGCAACCCATGCTTCCGCCCCAACAACAACGTGACGAGAGGACAACTGTCCAAGATAGTGTCCAACTCAGCTGGCTACAATGATGACCCAGGTCCCCAGCGCTTCGAGGATGTGCCACTCGGTTCAACCTTCTACGACTTCATAGGGAGGCTGGCCAGCCGCGACATCATCGCAGGGTACCCATGTGGAGGACCAGGAGAGCCATGTGTAGGCCCAGGGAACCTGCCGTACTTCAGACCGAATGCCAACGTGACGAGAGGACAACTGTCCAAGATAGTGTCAGAGGCAGCGGGGTACTCGGACCCGGTAGGAGACCAGCAGTTCCAGGACGTACTGCCAGGGTCAACCTTCTACGACTGGATATGGAGGCTGACGGACCGGGGCATCATGAACGGGTACGCATGTGGAGGAGTGGGAGAGCCATGTGTAGGCCCTGCCAACCTGCCATACTTCAGGCCAGGAGCCAATGCGACGAGAGGGCAAGCCTCCAAGATAGTGGCCAACACATTCTTCCCAGGTTGTGCTACCACCGAACGATAGTCTCCGCGACCTGGCAACAACAAGGACGACGGCGCACGCGCCGTCGTCCTTGTTGTTGCCAATCCCCCCACAATCGTCCTCCGATCACCAACCACCGGCTACCCCTCCGCAATCGCCCGTACCTCATCCAACGTGCTTGCATCGCGAGGCTTCTTGTCCGGCCTCAACCGCACGATCCGCGGAAACCGTAGCGCATACCCGCTCTTATGCCTTGGGCTTAGCTGTATCTTATCGAACGCCACCTCGATCACCACCAGCGGCTGCACCAGCCTCACCCTCCCGAAATCCCGGATCGTATGCGCCTTGAACCACTCCGTCATCTCAATGATCTCAGCATCAGTAAGCCCCGAATAAGCCTTGCCCACATTCAGCAACTCGCCGTTCGCCCCCAGCACCGCGAACGTATAATCCGACAGCATCTTATTCCGCTTCCCGTGCCCCCACTCCACCGCCGTCACCACCACATCCAGCGTAGCCAGCGCCCGCTTCACCTTCAACCAAGCCTTCCCCCTCTTCCCAGGCGAATAAGCCGACCCCGGCATCTTCACCATCAACCCCTCGTTCCCCCGCCCCCGCGCAGCCTCAAACATAGCATCCAGCCGCCCCTCAAACCCACCATCATCACTCCCATCTACATCGTTGTCCTTCGTCCATCCCCTCCGTCCTCCATCCCAACCCCCACCAACTCCGTGGGCGCCTTCACCAGCGGGTAAGGCAACTCCAACCCCGCCAACAACTCCTTTCGCTGCTCCAAAGGCGCATCCAGAAGAACCTCCCCATCCAGATACAGCAAATCGAAGATCATACATGCTACCGGCACCTCCGCCATCAACTCCTCCGAAACCACCTTCCTCCCAAGCCGCTTCTGCAATGCGCTGAACGCCAGACACCTCCCGTCGCTTTCCGAGTACGCCACGATCTCCCCATCGAACAACACCGAGTGCGGAATTGCCCTCAGAGCATTCGCCACCTCAGGGAACCTGTGCTCCACCGGGTCCAGCGTCCGCGAGAAAATAGACACCCTCTCCCCCTCTCGGTGCAACTGCGCCCTCACCCCATCGTACTTATCCTCAATAAAGACCCGCTCCTCCCCCCTGTTCCCCGCCTCCGTCACCACGTCCCCAGGCTTCTCACCAGGCGTAGCCAGCATAAACTTCAGCGGGTGGAACAACCTCAGACTGGCCTGCTCAAGCCGCCCGTGCCGCGCCATCAACCCCGTCTCCCCGATATCCCCCACCAGCATATTCACCCGCTGGATCTCCTCCGTAGCCACCCCCGCCATCCGCGCCAGCGCCTCCTCCACCAGCGACTCCTTCAGCCCCATCCGCATATCGCCCGTAACCAGCTTCACAATAAGCCGCGCCTCCAGCGGCGTAGCCCTCGACAAAAGCCCATGCAGCAGCATGGCCTTCTTCCCGGTCCCGCGAGTAGTCGCGATCTCCTCAAACACCCTCACCGTCTCCTGCAAGCTCAACGGCTCTCCCGCCTCCCTCAACTCGGCGGGCATAATCTCCCGCGCTACATCCCCCATATCTCCCATAAGCACCACCAGCGCGTTATACTCGTCCGGCCCAATCCCCGAAAGCTGAATAAGCACATTAGAAGCCACGCTCCACCCCACATTCAGCGTCCGGTCGTCCGACACCGGAAACGGACTACCTGCCAGCAACCTGCAAGCCAGCGACAAATCCGCATCCGACAACCCCGATAAATACCCCGCCAGGATAGCCAGCTTCTCCAGCCTCTTAGAAGTAGCCCCAACAGCCTTCGCCACCTCCGAAAAAGCCCCAAAACTGCTCCCCTCAGAAATCACATAATCACTCATAAGCGCATTATATCAAGCACCCACCCAATATGTCTCCATCAGAAAAGGGGTACAAGGGTAAAAAGGGGGTGCAGGGGTACTCCCCTGCCGGGGGGTTTGGGGGTGTCCCTCACACTTCCCCCACTATTTACTCTCCCCTCTCCCCGTATTCGGGGTGCCGACGAAGGAGGCGGGGGCAGGGGGTGAGGGGTGTTAGCCTGTGCTCACCAGCGGGTCTTAAGGGAAAACCTACCCTTGAAAGTGTCAGGGGAGAGGGGCAAGGGGTGTGGGGTCCATCCTCACGATAATTTATCCCATAAGGAAAACAAATAAGAAGTCTTCATAAGAGGCGTCTCTTGACGCCACCCACCATGTAAGTTATCCTCATGGACGAAATGTACCCAACTCACCACATCACCACCATAGAATCCCACACAGCGGGCGAGCCTCTCCGCATAGTAACCTCCGGCGTCCCCATAATCCCCGGCGCCACCATCCTCGAAAAGCGCCGCTGGCTCCGCGAAAACCTCGACCACATCCGCCGCGCTCTCATGCACGAACCTCGCGGCCATGCCGACATGTACGGCTGCTACGTCACCCCTCCCGTCACCTCCGAAGCCCACCTCGGCGTCATCTTCATGCACAACGAAGGCTATTCCACCATGTGCGGCCACGGCGTGATCGCCCTCGCCACAGTTGCCGTCACCCACCGCTGGATCTCACCCACCTCCCCCGAAACCCGCGTCGGCCTCGACACCCCCGCAGGCTTCGTAGAGGCCTGGGTAGCCTGGGGCGGCTCACGCGCCACCGGCGTCCGCTTCCTCAACGTCGCCTCCTTCCTCCACACCCGCGACCTCTCAATAACCACCCCCTCCTTCGGCCCTCTCACTGTCGATATCGCCTTCGGAGGTGCCTTCTACGCCTACATGGACGGCGCGCAGGTTGGCCTGGCCGTCCGCCCCGAAAACTATCGCGCCCTCATCCAGCTAGGCGACGAAGTCAAGCACGCAGTAGAAGCCACCCTCGACGTAGTCCACCCCACCGAGCCTGAACTCCAGGGCATCTACGGCACCATAATCGACGGCCCGCCCCTCTCCCCCGGAGCCAACCAATCCAACGTCTGCGTCTTCGCCGACAGAGAAGTAGATCGCTCCCCCACAGGCACAGGCACCGCCGGTCGCGTGGCTCAACTCTACGCCCGTGGCCGCCTCGCCCTCGACGAACCCCTCATCAACGAAAGCATAATAGGCACCCGCTTCACAGGCCGAGCCATCCGAGAAACCACAGTGGGCCCCTACCCCGCCATCATCCCCGAAGTCTCAGGTCAGGCCCATATCACCGGCTCCGCCACCTGGACAATCGACCCCACCGACCCCATAGCGGGTGGTTTCTTCCTCCGCTAGCTCCACTTAAACACCCTAACGAATTGAGGGTACGCTTTAGCTGTCCCTCAATTCTTTATCCCTAACTTACCCCTACCCAACTCTGTATCAAACTTGACATAAAGTAGACAATGAACGCCACCGTCACCAGCCACATCAGCGGGTGCACCTTCCCACCCTTCCCCGTGAACAGCATCATCGCAGTAAACAGGATAAACCACATCCCAATTCCGTCGGTGATCGAATACGTGAGCGGCATAGCTATCATGGTGATTAGCACCGGGAATGCCTCCTTGAAGTCCCCACAATGATCAGCGCTGGCGCGGCAGCCTGGCTCGGCACAACCGCTATGATCGGCGTAAAGAACGGCACCAGCAGGAACAAAACCCCTACCGTCACCGCCACTAACCCCGTGCGCCCGCCCTGCGATACGCCCGCCCCCAACTCGATATATGTTGTCGCACTGCTTGCCCCAAGCGATCCGCCCACGATAGTCCCGAAGGGACGCAAGAACCTGGCCGAGGCGCAGCCCCTGTGCTAAGCCCAGGGAATCACCAAGTCCTGTAGGGACGTAAGAGAGTAGCCCAGGGCGTAGGCCCTGTGGTAAGCCCAAGATAACACCATAGCCCTGTAAGGGCGTAAGAGCTCTACGATCCTGTCTGGTACATTCCTCTTACGTCCCTACAGGGCTATACTAGGGATGCTCCTACTACCGGTCGTGCGCCAGCAGATCGGCAGTCGTCTGGCTCGTTTCAACCTCAAGTAGTAGAGCCTCCTCAGGGATCGGGCATCTAAACGTAATCGCCGTCCCCTTGTTCTTCCTCGCCCTAATAACCATCTCCCCGCCCGCGTCACTGATCCTCTGCCGCATCGACTGTAGCCCGATCTTGTCCCCGGCGCGCTCTTTCTGCATCGCCTCTTCCACGTTAAACCCCTTGCCATCGTCCGTAACTCTCATCACTAGGCTATGCCCCTCAATCGACAGCGCCAATTCCACCTGGCTTGCTCCTGAATGCTTACGCACGTTCGCCAGCAATTCCTGGGCCAACCTGTACATAAGCAATTCCATATAGGCCGGCAAGCGTGTACGCACCTTGTTCTTGAGCGTCGCCTCGATCCCCGTCACCTCGGAAAATCGGTCAATATGATCGTGTAGCGCGGAGATGAGGCCGTACGTATTCAGCACCTCGAGGCTCAACCCTGACAGGATCCCGCGCACTTCCTCCACTATCCCTACTATTATATTGCGCACATACTGTAACTCATCCCCAGCCTCGTAATGCTCGCCACGCTCATACCTTCTGAGCGCCCTGTCCAGCGCCAGCAGCGATACCCCCAACGATTGCAGAGGCCCATCGTGTATCTCCATCGATAATCGCCTCCGCTCGGCCTCTTGTGCGTTCAATAGCTGTGCCAGCAGTTGGGCTTGCGCTGCGGCGCTCTGCTGGAGGTCGCGTTCCGTCTTCACCCGCTCATCAAGCTCCCTCTGCGCCTCCGAATATAGCTGCGCGTTTTGCAAAGCCAGCGACGCCAGCTTGGCGAACCGCTCCAAAAGAGCCATCTCGTCAGGGCTGACCACCCGCCCCTCGTTGAAGAACGCTACCCCTATGACGCCCACGACCTCGCCCCCTACCTTCAACGGAATCCCTGCCACAGCATGAATGGTCATATAGTCCAGGTTCGTACTTCGACCCGCCCACAAATGGTAGTCATCTGTGGCAAGCACTTCCCCCGTCTCCCATACCCTCCCCGCGATCCCTTCCCCACGCCTCAGCGAATAGCCGAGATTCGTATGGAAAAAGCCTGTCCCAGTACGTACCACCAGGTGCGGTTCGGCGATATGCTCGTCTGCCGGTTCTATCAAATATAAATAGGCATGGGGCGTATCGATCAATTCCGACGCCTTGTTCACCAACGTTTCGAGCAAGCTTTCCGGGTCGAGACGGTTGATTATCCCAAGTGCCGTGTCGTGCAGCGTGGTCAGTTCCTCGTTCTGCCGTATCAGCGCCTTCTGTACCCTCATCCGCTCTTCAAGCTCCTGCTGCGCGGCGGCATACAACCTGGCGTTTTGCAGCGCCAGCGATGCAAGCTTCGCCAGCCTCTCAAAGAGCGCCACCTCCTCCGGCTTGACAGTGCGGCCTTCCTCGAAGTACGCCATGCCCAGCACCCCTGCTACTTCATCCCCAATAGTGAGTGGCACCGACAGCGCCGCATAAATCGGCATATAGTCCAGTGTAGAACGCCTGCCTCGCCAGCGGCTGTAATCATCCACTTTGATCGTCTGCCCTGTACGCCACACCTGCTCGGTAAGCCCATCACCAAACGGTAGCGGCTGCCCCACCTCAATCGAAAAGAACCCTGAGGCCGCAGGCATCAGCAGATACTTCTCCCCGTGCTTGTTCTCCTTCACCACGCACACAAACACATGTGATGTGTCAAGCAGCGTACAAGCCTTATTCACGATCGCTTCGAGCAGACTGTCAGGGTCCAGCCTATTAATGATGCCAAGTGTTGTCTCATGCAGTGCTGCCAACTCTTCATTCTGCTTGCGCAATGCTTCTTCGGCCTGCCTGCGGCTCGTAATATCGTGCACAATCGAATACAGGTACGTATGTTCGCCGAAGGAGATCGGCCCTGAGTGAACTTCTACATCACGTACTTCACCCGAAGCGAGCCTGTGCTTGAACACGAAATACGCGCGCTCCTCCTTGCGAGCACGCTCCATCTCCGCCTGCACCTCTTCCTGGGGTAGCGTGTTGATCTGGCTGACCTTCATACCAAGCAGTTGCTCGAGCGTGTAACCGTAAAACTCAGCTGCTGATTGGCTTGCATCAATGATCCTTCCATCCGTCGGGTCGATCAGCAGCTTGATGGCGCGGTTTCGCTCAAACATCTGCCGGTAGCGTTCTCCCGTTTCCCTCAACTCCTGCTCGGTCTCAAGCAACTCTTTGGTGCTCCGGTGGATCAGCCAGTACAATAGCAAAGCATTGGCCGCTATGTAAATCCACCCCTTGATAGTCTGGAGAAACGACCTGAGAGTGTAGTCGGGAACGAGAAAATCGAGCAGCCTGTCGGTCACCAGGATCCATAACGCCCCCACGATCAAATAAACAATAATGATCCTGGTGGTGAGGACCGTTAGCTTTGAAGGCTTAGGGGCGTTCGGCAGGTGTTTCATGGTCAATCCTCGCGCACGGTGGCTCGCGCCACTTTTTGCGCCGAAATATGAAAGAATCAGCTGCCCGTGGTCAAAAGTGCCCCGTCGTCACTGATTTCATTGTATAGCAGCATATGCCTTTCCGCAATACTTTCCCACGAGAAATAGCGCGCTAACACCCTTTCCCCACGCACAAGCCTCTCCCTCAACTCCCCATCCCCCGCCATTCGCTCAATTGCATCCACCAGCGCCCCATCATCCCCCGCACGCACCAGCAGCGTGTTCTCTCCGTCCACCAGCCTCGGCATCTCACCACCCCAACCTCCGCCCTCCGCATCCTGCTCCTTGCGTGTAGTGATCAGAGGCAATCCATGTTCCAGCACCGCCAACAAACTCCCCCTCCGAAAAGAAGCCCCATCCGCGAATGGCAGCACAGCCATATCAGCAGCCAATAGCGCAGCCGACACCTCCCGCGCCTCCAAATATCCCGTCCACACAATACTCTCCCCCACCCCCAATTCACGCGCCAACCCATCCACCTCTTGTGCCGTAGCCCGGTTAGTAGGGTCGCTCGACCCCAACCCACCGCCCACCATAAGCAGCCTGTACCGCCCCGGCACTCTTCCCTCCAATTCCGCCACAGCCCGCAAAAGGCTATCTAACCCCTTGCTGCTGCTGAGGAACCCGAAATAAGCCAGCACAACCGTGCCCACATCAATCCCCCGCTTCCCTCTCCATTCTTCCCTATCAAACCCCTCAGGTGGCTCTCTCCTGATATTCGACCCTATCGGGATCACCTCCACCCTCTCCACTCCCCACCCCCTCAACTGTGCCCCATCCTCAGCATTAGTAGCGATCACCGCCTTCGCGCTCCTCGCCATCACCCGGTTCACCAACTCCCTCACCCGCCCCGCCTTCGGGAACAAATAAGGCACCAGCAGATCGTGAAAAGTAACCACAGTCGGCCTTCTCCCCACCAATCTCAACACCAGCGGCGCGAAATTGATCCCCGGCCTCATATCATAAGCCCCTGTCTGGTACTGAATATGCGCCACCCTCCCTCCGCTCCCCCTCATCACCCTCCTGATAGCCCCCACTGTCACCCGTCCCGCCCAGTGCACTCTCAACATCCCCCCACTCATATACCCCGCTCCATCCCTCTCCTCCCCCCTCGCTTTTCTCGTCAGCACCCTCGCCCTCACTCCGCGCTCCTCCAGCGCAACGGCCAGCTTACAAGTGTAATCTCCAACCCCACCCCTCGCCGGAGGAAACTCCCCCGTAATCAACACCACCCCACCCTTCCTATCCCAACTCCTTCTCTCGCGCAACCCGCTCCCCAACACCTCCACGTACATCCGCACCCGCTCGGCCCGCATCTCCCGCTTGTGCCCCACCACCCACTTCGCCCCCTCCACCGCCAACTGCCCCACATAAGTCCCAACCAAATACCACCGCACCAATCTCCCCACCACTCGCCCCTCGTGCACCCGAAAATACCGCGCCTTGCTCGTATTAAAATGTATAT
This sequence comes from uncultured Chloroflexia bacterium, assembly GCA_963797095.1. Lineage (GTDB taxonomy): Bacteria > Chloroflexota > Chloroflexia > QHBQ01 > JADMIH01 > JADMIH01. The sequence continues at coordinate 455,145 of CAWCNY010000006.1, forward strand.
GCCTCCCCGCCACCGCCTGGTCGGTGCTCCGCCCTCCAAAATGCGTGATCTCGGCCTCCGGCACATAAGCCACCCGCCACCCCGCCTCCCCCGCCCTCCTGCACAGGTCCATCTCCTCGCTGAACATAAAATACCCCGTATCGAACGGCCCCACCTGCTCCAGCATCTCCCGCCTGCATATCAAAGCCGCCCCGCTCACCCAGTCCACGTATTGCTCCTCGTCGTCCCCTCTATCTTCCACATAAAACCGCCTCAACACCCCCGCACCCCCCAAATACCTCTGCAAAGGCGTAAACTCCACAAGCGCCGTCCAAACAGTAGGAAACCGCCTCCGCGATGACTGCGTGCTCCCATCCCCATTCACCAGCCTCGGCCCCGCGATCCCCACCTCCCTATGCCCCTCCATGTACTCGCACAGTTTAGCAATCGACCCCCCATGCGCCACTGTATCGGGATTGAGCACCAGCACATACCTCCCCCTCGCCGCCCTTATCCCCACGTTGTTCCCCCTTGTAAACCCTCTGTTCTCACCAAGCGCGATCACCCTCACCCCCGGAAACTCCCCCCGCACCATCTCCACGCTCCCATCCACCGACCCATTGTCCACCACGATCACTTCCGTCCGCTCCCACCATCCCCCACACGCCTCTGGCAGCGCGCGCAAACACGCGGCCAGCATCTCGGCCACGTTCCAATTCAGGATTACTATGCTCAGCTCCACGACAATGAGTTTAGCACGCCCTCCCGCGCGTTGACAACTTATGCGCGGCTCACCTAGAATAACTCTGAGTACACCATCAACAAAGCAAAGTTGTAGGGACGAGGCATGCCTCGCCCTCTACGAGGTTGTATACACCAAGAGTTCACTTCCCCCAACAAGGACAAGGTCTGCCTCGCCCCTCTCGCGAATTCATTCTTCCAACAGCTTTGTTGGTCTTGTACTGAATGGGCATCTGGCCCCATCACCAGGAGAGCACTCCCAATGCAAACGGACGACGACGCACCCCATCCCCACAAACCCTGGCTCGCCCACTACGAGCCTGAAGTCCCCCCCACGCTCGACCTCCCCGACCTCACCCTCCCCGCCTTCTTCGAGCGCGTAGCCACCGATTACCCCAACACCACCGCCACCATCTTCTTCGGCGAGCGCCTTACCTACGCCCAGCTAAACGACCACGCCAACCGCTTCGCCGCTGGCCTGCAAGCCCTCGGCGTCCTCCCCGGCGACCGTGTAGCCATTATCCTCCCCAACTGCCCCCAGTTCCTCGTCTCCTTCTTCGGCGTCCTCAAAGCGGGCGCGGTAGCCATGCCCCTCAACCCCGCCTACGTAGCCCGCGAGCTAAAGAACCAGTTCAACGACGCCGGTGTAAAAACCGTCATAGCCCTCAACACAGTCACCCATCGCGTCCTCGACATCCTCCCCGAAACCCCCATCGATCGCCTCATCGTCACCTGGATGCAAGACACCCTCTCCCCCCTCATGGCCCTCATGCTCAGCGTCAAAGAGCGCCGCGACGCCACCGCCACCCACATATCCGGCGACAACATCTACCACTACGCCGGCCTCCTGAAAAACAACCCCCTCGACCACACCCCCTCCACCGCCACCCCCGACGATACCGCCGTCCTCCTCTACACAGGCGGCACCACCGGCACCCCCAAAGGTGCCATGCTCTCCCACCTCAATCTCGTTTCCAACGCCCTCCAGATGAACGCCTGGGTCTGGGATACCACCCCCCACAAGCACGACATCTACCTCGGCGTGATCCCCTTCTTCCACAGCTACGGCCTCACCGTCGTCATGAACCTCGCCATCTCCTCCGCCTCCTCCATAGTCCTCCTCCCCCGCTTCGTCATGAAAGACGTCCTCCGCGCCATCGCCCGCTGGCGGCCAACCGTCTTCCCCGCCGTGCCCACCATCTACAACGCCATCGCCCACCACCCCCTTTCCTCCGGCTACGACCTCCGCTCAATCCGCGTCTGCATCTCCGGTGCCGCCCCCCTCCCCCTCGAAGTCCAGCAATCCTTCGAGAGTGTCACGGGCGCTCGCCTCGTCGAAGGCTATGGCCTCACCGAAACCTCCCCCGTCACCCACTGCAACCCCGTCTACGGCGAGCGTCGCACCGGCAGCATCGGCCTCCCCATCCCCCAGACCGAAGCCCGCATACTCCACCCCAACTCCGGCCAACCCCTCCCCCTCGGCGAAGTAGGCGAGCTAGCCGTTCGCGGCCCCCAAATAATGCAAGGCTACTGGGCCAACCCCGAAGAAACCGTCGCCATGATCCGCGACGGCTGGTTACACACAGGCGACATGGCCCGCCAGGACGAAGCCGGCTACTTCTACTTAGTAGACCGCAAGAAAGACCTCATCCTGGTCGACGGCTTCAACGTCTACCCAAGGGAAGTAGAAGACGCCCTCTACGAAAACCCCAAAGTGCGCGAGGTAGTAGTAGCAGGCATCCCCGACAAGCGCCACGGCGAAATAGTCAAAGCCTACGTAGTCCTCCAGCCCGAAGCCGAAGTAACCGAGCGCGAGCTACGCCGCTTCCTCGCTGATCGCCTCGCCGAATACAAACTCCCCGCCCGCATAGAATTCCGCGAAAGCCTACCCAAAAGCACAGTAGGCAAATACCTCCGCCGCGAACTCGTCGCCGAAGAGCTAGCAAGGGATTCGTAAACTTCCCTCAGCTTACTCCTTATCAAATCTTGGAGGATGCAAACCGACGAAGTGAAGAACACGCCATAAATTGACAACGCCTTCACGGTTCAGGTGCAGCATTTCAATCGTAGCACGTCCCATTGGCGTCAAGCCAACCAGCAACGCATAGTCGGCGCTCCAAGCGAAATGCTCTGCCCATGTATGAAGGCGCGGATTATACAGGGATACAATCTCCCCCGTAGCAGGGTCGACGCCGGTTATTTTCGTATATTTGTGACCATTACAGCCCTGACACGAAAGTGCCAGATTATCCAGGTTTGACTTACCCCCGCGCCTTCGGGGCATTATATGCTCAATGGAGAATCGGTCGTTTGAGAAGTTGGCCTGACTTAAGCAATAGTCGCAACAGTCATGCGCCCTCTTAGCGACCCGTTCTTTTCGCCTGGTGGAAATGTGCGCCTCAGTCATAAACCGGGCGAATTCCCAGGCTCTTGATTAACTCTGGCAGCGTCGTCTTGCGTAGCATCGCCAGTTCTATCATGTACTAAACACGTTCCGCCTGTTGATTCTCCACATATTCGGTCAGGCGCAGCAACTCGTCATATTCGTCTGCTGTCAGGGTCTCTGCCCTACGCTTGCCAATCAGCTCATCGTAACGTGCTTGGGCCTCAAGCGGCAATTTCTGGTTGATCTTCTCCAGTAGGGCTATTTCGATTTCATCGGGCACAGGGCTGTTATACTTGGCGCGCAATGCCATGACCTGCTTGATAAACTCATCAAGCTCCGATAGCGGCAACTGCTCGACAGCTTCCAGCAATCTTTCGGTTGTGATCTTAATCGTCACCATCTCATTTGTCCCCAATTCGAAACAAATTTGTGCTTCAATTATACTCCCACGAAGCTGCCTTTAAGGCGAGTCGCGCTTCGCCCTACCGGAATTGTTCCTAGATAAAGGAATGCACCCCGAACCACTCTAGTTTACGAAAGGCACCAACTCCCACTCAATAGCCTCGTACTCAATTACCCATCGTGCCTCTGAAGCAAACACGATTTCGTGCATCACCCCTCCACCCTCCGAAAGCCTCACCTCATCCACCAGCCAATCCCCATGCGCGCCAACAAAATGAACGCCCTTAACATGTCGGAGCGAATAACTCCGCACACTCTTATAAGTCAATTCCAGGCATCCATCGTGGTATGCCCCCAGAAGCCGCACAGAAATCTCCAGCCCACGCACCTGCTGCCGATCTCCCGATGCCGGCTCTTCAATCCGCAACGTCTCCACCCATGCGTCATGTGGACTCCTGTGATCCTGAGGATCGTAATGCCATTCGGCAGTAGCAAAGCTATAAGCAGAAGGTGGGATCTTCCCTTCCAGCGAAGCTAAATACTCCCTATAACGCTCCCACTGTTCGCGCCAGGCATCCCAATCGGGATTGCCATGCGCGCCAACAGGATCATCAATGATGAATGACACTCTTCTCCTCTAATCAACCCAGGAATACTGGATAGGCTGCTCCGCATGCAATTGCCAAATCGTCAGCCCCTGATGTGCAGCGCGCATCACACTTCCCACCCGCTTCGCCTGCGTATTGAACTGCGGGTGGCGAAGGACACGCCGGATGAATCGGGCGGCCTCGTTAGGGCTAACGGTAAGGTAGACAAGATAATACCCGCCATGGCAGAGGCCTGGCTTATAGAAATCCACGTCAAAAGTGAAAAATGTCGGTCGGCGCAATGTGTGCAACAGTGGAATAATATCCGAATCCTGCATTCCCGACCGCCCAATATCGAAGCCAATGTGATGAACAGCAACTCGGTGTCTTAGGAGTATCAGACGTTGGTCACTCGGCACATTCTCGTCAAGGACATTCATGCTCAGGTAGATTGTTGGCTTAAGTCAGGCAACCGCTCAACCAAAGTCGTATCGGCTAGCATTTGGCTTGCAAGGTTCACGGCTTCTGCGATAGCCTCCTTGCTTACCCTCCCATCCCATGCTTCACTAATGCGATCCCAGTCCATACCCTCAGCAACCATTTCCAGCACCTGGAACACCATTATCCGTGTGCCAACAAAGGTAAGCTTTCCATGACATATTTTAGGATCGGCTACTATATACTGCCCGAACATTCGTCTTTCCATAGCGCCACCTCCATCCAGCCAATTATACCTCCGCTTCCTCCCACACCTCGAAGCAAGGGATCCGCCCCCGCACCTCGTCCACCATCTCCATCTTCAAATCCGCCACCAGCACAACCTCCTCTTCCTCCGCCTCAGCCAGCACATTCCCCCACGGGTCAATAACCATAGAATGCCCGCCCCAGTGCGCATCATCCCCCTCCCCGCAGCGATTAGCAGCCACCACAAACAACTGGTTCTCGATCGCCCGCGCCTTTAACAACGTGCGCCAATGCTCCAACCTCGGATAAGGCCACTCCGCCGGCACCCACAGCACCCGCGCCCCCATATACGCCAGTTGCCGCGCGCTCTCCGGAAACCGTATATCGAAGCAAATCAGCGAAGCCCATTTTCCCCGCTCCGTCCCAACCGTCCCTCCAGGCTTCCCAGCCCGCAAATACTCCGGCTCCCGCAACAAAGGAAACAAATGCTCCTTACTATACGAAGACAGCACGCTCCCATCAGCCCCAATAGTGTAGCAAGTGCTGTAAACCCCATCCTCCCTCTTCTCCGGGAACGACCCCCCAACAATCGCCATCCCAAGCCGCCGCGCCGCGTCCCGCAAAAACCGCAAAGTCAAATCATGGCACTCCACAGCCAATTCCTCAACCCGGTCCAGAGCATACCCAGTAGTCCACAACTCCGGCAGCAAAGTCACTTCCGCCCCCGCCTTCGCCGCCTCATTCAGCATAGCCTCCGCTCGCACGATATTCTTGCGCGGCTCCCCCGACACCACCTGCATCTGGATAGCAGCCACTCTAATCTCGGATTTCGGATTTCGGATTTCGGATTTATCCGTCTGAGTACCCATGTGTCTATACTCCTCCTTATGGTAGAGTGATTATAGCAAATTGCGCACAACCCCAAACTCCGCACTCCGCACTCCGCACTCCACATTCCGCACTCCGCACTAAAGAACCATACCAATGGCTACTTGCAAACACAGAACAAATGTGCTAAGGTCCAATACAAGAAGTACTTTCAACCTCCCTGCCGCGCAGCATGGAGGACATAGAGACAAGACTGGTGTCCCTGTGTTACTTGCGTTTTGCACCTTACCAGAGGCACAAACCAAGAGAATGGTCAGCCAGAAGTCGATGGCTCTCTCAACACCATCCCACCGCTCCGGTCTCCCACCTCCGGCCCCTAACGGGACCAACACGGAGCAGTAATCCAGTGTGCATTCGTGTCACACCCTCTAAAGGCAAGAGGAACCCTGCGCCACAAGTACCAGTTGCGCCACAGGGACACCATCCCAAAAGCCAACCATCCACCGCTCTACTAACGATGACCCACAAGCAAACGTACCAGGAAACGCCCTGCCATCCTGAGCGAAGGATCTCGCTCTAAAAGATCGCACTTTGGCAACCAACCCACAGAGTGCCCACACCAAGCAAGGTCCCCCCACAACGCAAAAGTCAAGATGAGTTTCCAGCAAGGCCATCCTTAGCGAAGCACAATAACCAACAACCAGACAGAAAAGGAGGAAGGTGCATAAGGGCCCAAAACCCCCATGCACCCCACTCCCCATACCCAAAACTTCGAACCCGAAACCCCCAAAAACCTTCGTGCCCTTCGCCAACTCTTCGCCTCTTCGTGTACAAAGACCCAACTACCCACTCGCCACTCGCCACTCGCTACATCTTAAGACCTATTTTCCTCCATCTCTAATCTGAGATTAATCTTGAACTATTGACATCACTTGTGAAATCTGGTACAAATATGAGTCAGGGACGAAAAGGTCAATACAACAAAGAAGGGTGTGGACAACAGAAAAACTTGGGTGCGCGGCCTATCAACATAGCGGTTGGTGCCGTGTACATTGTCTTGGGTGGGCACATATATTGCTCCGACCTTTTCCACTCTTGTGTTTGGGAATATAGCCGCCGATGACGCCCCGGCTGAAACTTAAGGCACCGGGATCGCGTTAATAATAAGTAGGAAGTAATTCAACCTCCTACTGAATCGGCACAAAAATCGACGCTCAAATATCCCCACAACACAAAAGACCCCTGAACTGTGGAAATTGGGACCTGACCACCGGCCATTCCGGGAACGGAGGTCTCACACCTGGAGGTACATATAGAAGATATGCCTGGAGGTAAGGGGGAATATTGGAGATGCTGTTAGAAACAGTTCGCCCGGCACGAGAAGACAACATGGGCTGGGCAGCAGGAAATATGGGGGCTGTGGAGGTCCTCGATTTAGAACTGGATATTCGCGAATTCGACGGCGATGAACCTGAGATGGCGGAACTGGTTTTAGCTGGAGAGGAGAGCGATATAATGAATCTGGATGCAAACCAGACAACCGTTATCGGCGGACTGGAAGATGAAGACATCCTGCACTATGAAGGTGCGACCGGATTCGACCACAAGAGCGCGGAAGACAGCGTAGGCATGTATCTGCGCGAGATTGGCCGTGTTTCTTTGCTTTCGGCTACCGAAGAGATAGCCCTCGCTATCTCAATGCAAAAGGGCAAGCGCGCCTCCGAGCGCATATCCGAAGAGCGCGAAACCCTCACCAAAGAAGAGATCAGCAAGCTACGCGCCGATGAGGCTCGTGGCCGCGCCAGCCGTCGCCGCCTCATCGAGGCCAACCTCAGGCTGGTAGTCAGCGTGGCCCGCAAGTACGCAGGCCGCGGTATCTCCCTGCTCGATCTCATTCAAGAAGGTAACTTTGGACTCCTGCGCGCCGTAGACCGCTTTGACTATCGCAAGGGTCACCGTTTCTCGACCTATGCCACCTGGTGGATACGCCAGGCCATCACCCGCGCTATCGCCGACCAGAGCCGCACCATTCGCCTTCCCGTTCACATGGTAGAGGCCGTTGGCCGCCTCACCCAGGTCTCGCACCGGCTCCAGCAGAAGCTGGGCCGTGAGCCTCTGGCCGACGAAATCGCCGAGGAAATGAACATCACACCCGACAAGGTGCGCCAGATCGTTGGCGCGTCCCAGCAGACCGTCAGCCTCGAAATGCCCATCGGTGAGGAGGAAGACGCCTCCCTCGGCGACATCATCGAGGACCGCAACACCATCGCTCCCGCCGATGCCGCCAGCCAGCAGATCCTCAAAGAGGAAGTGCTCGACATGCTTGGTGGCCTCACCGCCCGCGAGCGCCGCGTAATCGAGCTGCGCTACGGCCTGGAAGACGGCTACAACCGCACCCTCGCCGAGCTAGGCGATGAGTTGGGCGTCTCCCGCGAGCGCGTCCGTCAGATAGAAGCCGAAGCCCTAACCAAGCTCCGCGCCTCCAAAGAGACCGGCCGCCTCAAAGAGTACCTGGACTAAATCCACCAATATCAACAGCAAGAATGGCGGCCTTGGCCGCCATTCTTGCTGTTCCTCTTTACCCTCTAAGCTGAGCCGCATGCCAAGCCATCCACCCCGTCCCTGCAAAGAGCCAGCCCAGCAAAGTCAACCCGTGCAAAAGCACCAGCACAGCGACAAACAACCACAAGCGCAGCCGGAGGTTTGGCGGTGCAGCCACTATCGCTATAGACAGAAAGCCCCCGATTGGCAACAATGCCATATACAGGTAGCGCCCTGTAGGCTGGTACTGGATGGTGAAGTTGAAACTGATCCACAGCACCAGGTTGGCCGCCACGCAGCTTGCAAGCACAGCCAACCCCATCTTCTGTCCAACACTTAGCCCTGCAAAGTGCCTGCGCAGCCATCGCGCCGAGACATAGGCACACACCAACAACAAGGGTAGCAATGTCACGTAATACAGACTTACACCTATGCTCTCGTCACCCCACCCAAAGGTTGCCAGGAAGCTAAAGGGAGTAAGGAGCGCCAAAGACATCAGGTAGCGCGGCACTTCCCCCCACCCGTTAGCGATGATAGTAGGCCCCCAGCACTGCGCCCCATAGCGCACAGTGTTAGCGGTCCCGAACAGATCGCCATACTCTCCCAGATTGCTCACCATCATCCAACCCGCTATCCCCAAGGCTGCCGCACCGTACAACACACCCGGCAAGACGAGCCTTCGCCATATGCTGCCCGCCCTCAGTCGGCTTATCAAGGTAAGGCTCTGTCCCTCATCGCCATCCTCGTCTGGCAACCGAAGCGCAGCCAGCAGCTGTGCGAACAACCCCACCGGTACCAAAACAGCCCCACTCGCCTTAGTAAGCAATGCCCCACCTGCCAGAGCGCCAAGTAACAAACCTCCCGGCACGAGCATTGTGATCGGGGTGCGTATCGTGCGCAGACAAACCAGCAGAGTAGCCGCAGCGAAGAGGTTCAGCATGCCGTCGTTGTTGAGCACTCCCCCGAAGAAGCCAAACGTCGGCACAGATGACACCAACAGGGCCACAGCCAACGACAAGAGCGGTCTCGCCGTCAACTCTCGAACAGCAAGCGCGAAGAACAGGACCGTAATAGCCACCAGCACCGCCGATATGGAACGCCCCGCATAGAGGGTGCCTTCCACATCGTCAGTTGCCAATGGCGCGGCGGCAAGCGCCACAGTCAGATAGTAGAGCGGTGGCTGGTATGACTCGTAGGGCCGAGCGGTAAAAGGCGCAAGGCGCGTATAGCCGCTAGCCTCCAAATACGCAAGCGTAGTGGGCTCCGGCGGTGTGCTGTCTTCCCCGGCTGAGCAATCGGGTGCGAACTTGAAGACCGGGATTGCGGCGTTGTTGCGCACCTGCATTATATACATCAAGTGCGCGCTCTCGTCGCCCACGTTCAGAGGCGGGTTGACAAAGGCCCACACCAGGCTCTTTGCCAGTGTAAAGAGCACCAGCGCAAGCAACCCAATACGCCACCAACGACGCTCTGTACTTTGCTCAAGACGAGTTTGCGGAGCAACCTCTACTCCCATGGCTACGAGTATAGCACCTCTTCGCCTATATGTGCCCTCGAGCCAGCAGCATTGTGGTGCTGCTACTGTTTTGTACTTAAGGTGAGAGCATAAGCCACCGCGTCGTCAAGCGTCATCATACGTCCCGCATCCCACGCCGCTACCCAGCTATCCTCGTCAAATAGCGCCTTTGCGAGACTCATAGCATCGTCGTGCTTTGGGCGGTCAATAGGAGGCATAGGGGCGGCAATTGCTTCGCGTAGTGCGTGGGCGGCCCCATAAAGATGAGCGGCGCGAGCAGGTTGCATTTGCGCGGCGGTCGTTGCTGCCAGACCTTCGAGTGGGGCTGCCATGCCTTCTTTATCGCCCATTTCATGCCTCAACTTCAGACTTTGAGCGTAATAATCCGCTGCACGTTCTAGCTCCCCGTCTGTAAAAGCTACTCTCCCGAGAATAACGAGGGTGTGCGCTATCCCACCTTTGTCCTTTAGAGACTGGCGGAGGGCTAAACTCTCCTCAAGCAGGAGAGATGCCCGTCGAATATCACCCTGCTCGAGAATAGCTAGCCCCAGGTTCGTGAGTGATGCCCCTATGGTCAAACTATCACCTATCTCGCGCGAAAGTGCCAGGCTTTCCTGAGCTAGAGCAATGGCATGGGCAGTATTGCCGGTGCACAACGTAGCAATGCTCAAGCTGTTCAATGACAGCGACATGCCGCGTGTATGGCCTAATTCACTGAAAATGAGGCGCGACTCCTCTAACATGGTAATCGATCGTTCGTAGTCGCCCAGGTAAGTAGCGCCGATGCCGAGCGCGGTCAGTGAGTTGGCGATCTGCACCTTGTTGCCCAGGTTGCGTGCCACACCCAACGATTGTGCGATAAATTGGTTGGCGCGAGTGTAATCCGCCTGGTGTATCGCCAGCACACCTGCCGCGAAAAGGGCTTTGGTGCGCACGGCCCGGTAGGAGTCAGATATGCCTTGCTTCTGATTAGGGACGCGAGCGAGAGCTTCTTCCAGCCAGTGGCGGCCCTCTGTCAGGAAGGCATGAGCGAGCCAGTAGCGCCACAGCGCACCACTCAACTGGAGCGCCAGATCCAGGTCATTCTCAAGCGCCCATACCAGCGCAGTCCGAAAGTTGTACTGCTCCTCATCAAACCGTTCGAGCCAGTAACGCTGCTGCTCGGTAAACCACACTTCTTCACCTGCCGTAGCGATCGAGAGGAAGTAGCGGGCGTGCCGCGCCTGGATCTCCTGCAGATCGCCGCTTTCGGCCAGTCGTTCGGAGGCGTATTCGCGGATCATTTCAAGCATGGTAAAGCGCGGCTCACCCGCTGTATCGAGCCGCTGGATCAGGCTCTTGTCAAGAAGCATGGCGAGGTCATCCAGTGTGTTTGGGCTCTCGCAAACTATAGCAGCAGCATCTTCGGTCCACCCTCCCGCGAATACAGCGAGGCGGGCGAATAGCGTTTGCTCCTGGGGTGTGAGGAGGTCGTAGCTCCAGCCAATCGCATCGTAGAGGGTCTGCTGCCGAGTGGGCAGATCGCGAGCGCCTCCCACCAGCAGGCGCAGTCGCCTGTCAAGCCGGGAGAGCATAGCCTGTGGAGTAAGGAGGCGTATACGAGCTGCGGCAAGCTCTATGGCAAGTGGTATGCCCTCCAAGCGCGTGCATATCTGGGCAACAGCTATGGCGTTGTTGGGGGCAAACTCAAACCCAGGCTGGATTGCCTTCGCCCTGGCGGTGAAGAGGGCGATAGAGGCACAGCCGGTGAGATATTCCACAGCGGGCTCGCGCGACACATCAGGCACAGCCAGGGGCGATACCGGGAAGTCATGCTCGATGGTGAGGCGGAGCAGTTCGCGGCTGGTCACCAGGATCTTGAGACCCGGTGCACTCGACAGAAGCTGAGCAAGGAGAGGTCCAGCGGTGACGACCTGTTCGAAGTTGTCGAGCACCAGAAGCAAACGTTTGTCGTGCAGATAGGCTTTGAGCGTGTCGAGGTGCGAGCGGTCGCCTGCCTGCTTGAGATCGAGAGCTTGCATGACAGCGGCCAATACCAGACCTGAATCGCGGACAGGCGCCAGCGGCACAAAGAAAACACCGTTGGGGAAACGCACTATGCCTGAGATGTGAAGCGGTTCTCGGGGCCAGGCCAGGGCTGAGGCAACTTCAAGCGCCAGCTTTGTCTTGCCGATACCGGCGGGACCTGTGAACGTGACTAGCCTCACGTCGGATTTCTCTATAAGGTGAAGTACTTCTTCCAATTCGCGCTCGCGTCCGATGATAGGGGAGAGCGATTCGGGGAGGTTTGTGCGTCTGGTGGCTTGTTCGGTGAGCAGCGGTTCTGCCTGCTCGAGCTGCGGAGCTGCGATCTCCCCCTTGAGAATGCGATTATACAGGCCGATAGTTTCCGGTTCGGGCTCGACGCCCAGTTCTGTGCGGATGAGCCTGGCACATTTCTCGTACTGGCGGAGGGCATTGGTGCGCCTTCCGGCGAGAGAATAGGCCAGCATCAATTCGCGATGGGCTTTTTCGTCGATGGGGTCGTGGGCTATCAAGCGCTGAAGAGTTGCGATGCCCTTTTCATAATCTGCTTTGTTTGTGTAGACCGAGGCTGTCCGGTAGAAGGCTTCGGAGGCGGCGCGGCGGAGTGCCTCGCGCCGTGATATGGCCCACTCTTCATAGGCATCTTCAGGTAGGAGGTCGCCCCTATACAGGTCGAGGGCTTCTTCCAGTAGAGGAACAGGATCGGAAGCCTGCCGGGCCTGATTCAAAAGGTGGTCAAAGGCGTCTATGTCTAGCCAGGCATCTACCAGCTTGAGAACCTCGGCATTGAGCGTGATGTAATGGGAGTCGGCGGGCCGTTGAAGGTCGGGTTCGATGATCTGGCGGAGGAAGGATAGATTGCGGTAGAGGTTGTCGCGGGCCGAGGTGAGATCGAGGTTGGGCCAGAGCAGGTCCATAGCCTGCTCTTTGTGAAGCTGGTGGTTGGGGTAAAGGGCTAGTATCTTAAGGAGCGCCTTCGTTTTGCGGCGCGTCCATGCAGTGGCAGGTATGGGGGTACCATCGCGCTCAAGGCGGAATTCACCCAGAAGATAGATGGCAAGCATAGCAAGAGCCTCCGGCGGGTAGCCTACCCTCACGCCCATTATAGTCCTCGCTGAGTTTTATGCAAGCACTCCTTTCCATAATTGCTTGACTTCGAGGCTATGAGAGATATTTGAGAGACGATTCGAGAGAACACTGAGAGAACAGGCTGTTACGATAAGGCCATAAGTTGAGCGCGGCGGGTAGCGCCGATAGCAAGAAAGCAATCATTACCGAAAAGGAGATTACGACGATGATTTATCTGTTGGTCCGGCATAACGTCGAGGACTATGCCAAGTGGAGGCCGGTGTACGATGGGCACGAGGCTTTCCGCAAGCAGATCGGCTCGAAAGGCGCTCGCGTGCTGCGCGATGCTAATGATCCGACGAACGTGGTGGTGATCACCGAGTGGGCAAACGAGCAGGATGCACAGAATTTCGCGGAGTCACCCAATCTGCATGAAACGATGGGCCGCGCCGGTGTGGTTGGTAAGCCGGACATCTACTACCTGGAGGAGATCGACCGCCAACCGGCCTAATCGGTCTGATACGAGTGAAGTAGAGAGTAGGGTGCACAGGATCTCTTGGTCTTGTGCACCTTTTGCTATTTGCGTGCAGTGAGGATTCTTATGCGCCTCGTATACTGAGTGGCACTGATGGTACGAAACGGGACAGGTTTTGGAATGTACTTTGGTACAGTTTCTTCTGGTGGATTGCGTATGGAGGATGGGTAGAAAGGGGTATAATGGAAGTCCAGCTACCGGCTGATTGCTTGTATGCGAGAGTGATCTATGACTACCTTCTGTCCCAATTGCCGACAATGGAGCGCTTTGCCCGCCGACCTGGGGGTGATGCAAGGCAACACCCTTGTAATGCCGAAGTGCGAACACTGCGGGGTCGTCCTGCCTGTGGAAGGACGCTACGGGTTGTGCGCTGAGTGCGGGCGATATCACAGGACAGATTATGAGATTTGCCCATTCAAGGTCGATGGACTTGATACTGGTGCCTCTGCGACCGAGTCACCCGGACCTTACAGCATCGAAGCTCAGAAGCGACGGCCCAAGAAGCGCAGCGACGAGTATTACTGGCAATTGTACTTTGATTATCGGGACAAGCAGGATGAGGATAGCACAGGGCCTCAGGTACCGAGCGCCGGGCCTGCCGAGGAGAGCAGCACAGAAGAGGAACCGCCCCACCCGGCTGATATGGCCGGCTATGTGCCCGCTGGCAGTAACGGCAATGGATATGGGCGTACCCCCTACGGTAATGGGGCAAACGGCGGATTGTATGGGCATGGCACGAACGGCAACGGCAACGGTAAGGGTAACGGGTATGCTAATGGCAATGGTAAGAAGAACGGCCATGGCGCTGCCACCAGGGTTGACCTGGCAGTGGCGGAAAGTGTGTCACTGACCCTCTTTCCTGAGATTGAGGCCGTCGAGTCTGTAGAAGAAGCAGCGCCTACGCATGTTAGCTCTGCTGGAAACTACAACGAGTTCGAATATGAATTGATTAGCGACCCGTCGAGGCTGGCCGAGGTGGCGGAGCTACTGGCTTCGGAGAAAGTAGTGGGCCTGGATACGGAAACTACCGGGTTGGACCCCTACACAGCCGCGCTATTGCTGTTGCAGGTGAGCACCACCGATAGGGTCTATATAGTTGACTGCAAGCGCGTGGTGCCCCTGGCTTTGAAGCCGCTGCTGGAAAATCCCGATGTCATGAAGGTTGCGCAGAACGCCAAGTTCGAATACGTGATGCTGCGGCAGCAGGCAGGGATCACTGTCAATAACCTGTTCGACACAATGCTCGCCGAGCGGCTCTTGACGGCTGGGATCGGGCGCGAGATTTCATTGAAGGCCATCGCACACAAGTATATCGGGGCAACGCTTGACAAGAGCGTGCGCGAGAGCTTCTATAAGCTGGCGATGCACGGTGATGCCTACCTGGCCCCTGAGCAATTGCATTACGCGGCGCGGGACGCATACATCATGATCCCGGTGTGGCGGCAGATACTGCCCGATTTGAAGAAGCAAAGGCTGGTGCAGGTGGCAGAGCTTGAGTTCAGGTGCATACCTGCGGTGGGCGACCTGGAGCTTGCGGGCGTGCAGATCGACGTGGATCGCTGGCGCAAGATCATCGCGGATGTAGCTGTGCAGCGTGAGAAATCGGCTGAGGAGTTGAGCGAATTGCTGGCGCCCGCAACCATGCAGGCCACTATGTTCGGGGTGCCTTCGATAAACCTGAACTCGAACGTGCAATTGCTCGATGCATTCGCAACCCTTGGTGTGAATCTGCCCGACACAATGGAGGCAACGCTGGTGAAGTTCGACCACCCGGCGGTTGCCAAATTGCTGGAATATAGATCGCACGAGAAGACGCTATCGGCTTTCGGGGAGAACGTGCTTGGCCTGATAAACTCACGGACGGGAAGAATACACCCCGACTTCAACCAGTACGGGGCCGATACCGGACGCTTCTCCTGTACCAAGCCCAACGTGCAGCAAATCCCTGCAACTTCCGATTTCCGTAAATGTTTCGTAGCCGCGCCAGGCTATAAGCTGGTCACCTGCGTAGCGGCCGGCACGCGCATAGCCACCACGCGAGGACTTCTTCCCATTGAAGATGTCGAAGTAGGCGACCGCGTGCTGCAGGAAGACGGGTCAGCAAGATGCGCCAATCGCGTCATCAATCAAGGCATAAGACCCACAGTGAAGATCAAGACCTCCCTAGGATATGAAATCGAGGCGACCCCCGAGCACCGGGTAAGGGTCATAGATGGCGATGGCTGCTACGTTTGGCGAGAGGTCCAGCATCTGGCTGAAACCGATCGTATAGCTATCAAGCTGGCTACACCTTTCTGCGAGAACGCTGTACCGCCTGCTCTGGAATATGCCGAGTCGGAGCATTGCAACTCTGTGAACAGGAAGCTACCCGAGAGTGTCACACCTGAATTGGCGACGCTGTTCGGCTATATCACTGGTGACGGCACGCTATGCGAGGACTACGTCGGATCGGTCGTTAACGCTCAGGACGAAGATCTGGCCGAACACCTGGCTCAATCGGCCGATAGACTTTTCGCTATTCAGGGAAGGACCTACACTTACAGAGGAGTAATAGAGCACCGTCTCCATAGTAAGCAACTACTTAAGTGGCTGAGAAAAGCCGGGGTAGCCAAAGACAGGGTGCCTTCTATCCTGTGGACTTCAAGCACGAACCTTATCGCTGCCTATCTACGGGGTCTCTTTGAAGCTGACGGATCTGTTCAGAATACAAACACCGGACGCATCAGTTTCTCGACCATTCACGAGCAACTCGCCCGGGAGGTGCAGCAACTTCTCGCAGCTTTAGGTATTGCATCGGCCAGG
Source organism: uncultured Chloroflexia bacterium (assembly GCA_963797095.1). GTDB lineage: Bacteria > Chloroflexota > Chloroflexia > QHBQ01 > JADMIH01 > JADMIH01. The sequence goes on from CAWCNY010000006.1 coordinate 471,239, forward strand.
AAGAAGGTTGAACATGGCAAAGGAATTGGCTACATTTGGGTCATTACCATCCCTTCTAATTGGAAAAGCAGATTTCGGCGAGAGGTAGGCTTCCTATCTCAACGCAAGAGGAATGCTCTGGATGCTCTGATACTCACCTATAAGGTAAATCAGCACACGGGTGGGATGCCAATTTTGAGGGCCAGGGCGCGAGCGCTCGCCGGCAAGGAGTCTGGAGAGGTCAACTTGCTGCTGGCGAATACTCGCTTCCGTGGGAGCGTGGTCTCCGAGGATCTATCCAGGCAGATCAGGGAGGTGTCTGCCACAGCATATGCTCAGCTGGAACTCTACAGAGTAGTAGAATATTCCGTTATCTTCGATATGGTCAAGTCGGTGGCACCAGGTGAAACGCAGTTGGTGTATGATCTGACTGTAGAAGGCACATCCACATATGTGAGCCATGGCTTCGTCAGCCACAATTGCGATTACTCGCAGGCCGAGCTTCGTATACTCGCAGAGCTGAGTGGAGATGAGGCTTTCGTGAGCGCGTTCAAATCGGGGCAAGACCTTCACACCCTCACAGCGTCGCAGATGTTCGGCGTGCCTGTTGACCAGGTGCAGAAACCGCAACGGTCGGCTGCTAAGGCGATCAACTTCGGTTTGGCTTATGGCATGGGGCCAGGCGGCCTCGCTCCCCGCCTGGGTGTGAGCCTCGACGAATCGAAGAGCCTGATCTCCAAGTATTTCGCGGCTTATCCGGGCATACAACGGTGGCTGGACAAAGCGGCCAAGGACGCAGTCAGGTTGGGGTACAGTGTCACACCATTGGGCAGGAAGCGCTTCTACAATATGCCCGACGAAAGCCTGAAGCGGCAAAACGAGGATGAATGGCGCAGACAGATAGGGGCGATTGAGCGTCAGGGCAAAAATTCACCAATTCAAGGTTGTGTTGTAGGGAGCACCCGCATATTTGAGGAAACGCACGGGTATGTGCCCATCGAGAGCTTGCGTGGACAGGTGGTATCGGTTTGGGATGGTACAACTTTCTCGCAGGCCGTGGTGGTGTACAGCGGCAAGAAGCAGCTAGTGCGCATACATCTGTGGGATGGCAACTATATTGAGTGCAGCCCCGACCATCGCTTCCTTGTGCGGCCTACAACCGGCAGCGATATGTGGAAGACACCTGCGGAGTTCAAGGCACAGAATAAACTCATACTTGGTGAGGCGGTGCCACCCTGGTCGCTGGTGCCGACAATGCCTGTACGCAGGCATAGCCCGGTGTGGAATGCCAAAAACGTGAGCTTGAGTCAGATTACCGATCCTGCGGCGTTAGGCGAATGGCTTGGGCGGCTGGCCTCGGATGGCTCGCTGCATAATGGAGCGGCATGCCTGCTGGTGGCCGAGCACGAGGAAGAAGTACTATTGCCACGACTGCGTGAGATCAGCCCTCAACTTGGGTATGTAGGATACAGCGTGCGCTCTACCCTGGAGAAGCCAAAGCGTTTCCATAGGTTGAACATCTCATCGCGAGCCATAGTCCATGAGCTTAGAGAACTGGGCATCAAGGAGCGCGTGCCTGATTGCGCGTGGCAGAATGGTGCTTTGCTTGCGGGTTATTTGCGCGGGATGTTCGACGGTGACGGCACCGTAAACAGAGATGATGCCTTTCTGGTCTTTGGTCGTGGGGCTAAACATCTGCGTTGGGCGCGCGAGATTCAGCAGGCGCTGCTCTTGTTTGGAATAAGGAGCCGAGTGAACGTATGCGCAGACCGGATCAATGTGCGCGTAGTTAAGAAGGATGTGCCGATTTTCTGCGAACAGATCGGATTCATGAACCCGCAAAAGCAGGCGAAAGCTGAGTCAGTATCGGCCCGAGTGACTGACATAAACTATGGACGTGGAGTGCGCGTGAAGTCGGTCGAGTTCACCGACAAGTGGGTCGATATGTACGATGTTGTCAACAGCCAAACCGCACGGTTTATGGCGAACGGCTTGATAGTGCACAATTGCAACGCAGATATGACTAAGTTGGCGCTTATCAATTTGCGCGCTGCTTTGCGCCGTTGGGACGCCCGTACCGTGAACACGGTGCATGACGAGATCGTGGTTGAAGCGCGGGAAGATCAGGCCGAGGAAGTGAAGCATATCGTTGAAGGGGCGATGATTGGCGCAGGGCAAGCCATATTGAAAGAGGTACCCATCCTGGCCGACGCTTCGATTGCAGATTACTGGAGCAAGTAACGCATAGCGATTTCTTTACTGCTGGTGCTAGTACTAGGTTGTGGTACCGCGTTTTGCGGAAGTACACACAAGTGCTTGTTGCAGTCGCTTATTTATGGTATACTTGCGTTGACCGAGAGACACGTGCATTGGCTATGTGCATGATGGCTCAAGGTTGTGCGTGATTGCTATTCTATAGAGATTTCCCTGATTGACACCGGGACTTGCAACTCTTGTTAGCGCTCACGCGTTGATTTGTTCAGAGGATTTTGTCTGGACATCGACAGGGTACGTATAGCCAACCTTGAAATCGGGCACTCTTTTGCCCAGACCTTGAGCCCCGGGCCTTGAGCATGGTATTCTCGATGTGAGAGGCATGTTGATACTACCCATTATGTCTGCGTAAGGTTCCGCCCAGTACATTGCTGTCGGGGTTCCAAGATACACGAAGGGAGACTGCGGCCTATGTAGGAGCCAAAGACGTGCTGTGTGGTCGCACGTAGCGGCCCTATCCTTGGACCCACTGGGGTTTATCGTTTTAGTCGTGACATACTCACGTTGGAGGGATAGATGAGGAAGAACATCCTATCATGGTTACGCCTGCTGGCGGTACTCATAATGGCTATGCCTGCGTTTGCAGCACAACCTGCTGTCGCGCAGGGTAATTGCCGCACCTTTGCCGAGACGGCAAAGACGGTGTGCGACCAGTTCCTTGCTTATTGGAACGCCAACGGTGGGTTGGCGCAACAGGGTTTCCCGATCTCGGAAGTGCTGTCTGAAACCAGTGATACAGATGGCAAGATATACACCGTGCAGTATTTTGAACGGGCAGTGTTCGAAATGCACCCTGAATTCGCGGGCACACCGAACGAGGTATTGCTGCAACTGCTGGGTGTTTACTTCTGGAACAGGCGCTACTCCAGTGCTGCGCCGAATCAGGTTGCCAACTCAGACCCAGGTGCTCGTGTGTACCCGGAGACGGGCAAGACCCTTGGCGGCACTTTCCAGCAGTATTGGGATTCGCATGGCGGCTTAAGACAGCAAGGCTACCCGATCTCCGATGAATTTATCGAGGTCAACGACCTCGACGGTAAGCCTTACAGAGTGCAGTACTTCGAGCGAGCAGTGTTCGAATACCACCCTGAATATGCGGGTACACCGAACGAGGTATTGCTGTCGCAGGTAGGCACGTTTGCTGAGCGGATCAGGCACGCCCCAGTTGCTCCACCCACATCTACCCCTGCCCCGGTACAGCCGACAGCCACTCCTATACCGGCACAGCCTACGCCTACCACCCCATCGGCTCCTCCGCCTTCGGACCCGTGCGCCGGTATACCGCCAAGCACCGATGCGTCTGTCACGCCCCCCTGCGGCCCGGCCGGAAGCAGGTTCACATTCAGTGGCAGGGGTTTCCAGCCCGGCGAGAATGTGGGCGTGTATGTTACCACGCCTGACGGCGCTGTGTATGGCGCTAATTTCCAGGTTGAGGCCGACTCAAATGGGCAGGTGGGCGGTGTCTACATAGATACCCTGCCCGGCGACCCTACAGGCATATGGGCTGTGACCTACGAAGGCGTTACCACTCACAAGAAATCTATCGGCTACTTCAAGGTGTACTCTAATACTCCGCCTACTCCTACACCCGTTGCGGGTGGTGGCGGTGGCGGCACTTGCGATACCTCGGGCAGCGTGAACGGCACGGCTACGCCCAATTCAGGCGGCCCTGGTACAGTCATTGTATTCAGGGCAACCGGCTTCACCCCAGGCGAAGACGTTTCTTACTGGCTTACTTTGCCCGATGGTAGCGTGGTTGGCACCAGTTCACCCGTACCTGACGGTGTCAACTCCGACGGTTCGGTAGGCCCACTCTCGCTCACGATCACCTCAGGCCTTGCGAGTTTGGCCTCAGGCCGCTGGGCGATCACCTTCGAGGGTGCGAGCAGCCATCACCAGGCGATTATCTACTTCTGCGTGCACCAGTAAGGCAGGCGGATAATCCAATTCCAAGATAAACAAAAATGGCGGCCAAGCCGCCATTTTTGTTTATTCTAAAACTCTCATCCTCACAAGAAAAGGGAGGTGTCAGGGGATATACAGACCTTCTTTGCCCTCGTGGTGATCGACATTGGCATACGCCTCTATGAAGCGACGGATGCGGGCTTCGTCCAGCGTATCGAGGCGGTCGATACGGCCCCAACTGGTGAGTACAATAGAGTTGGAGAGACCGGGATAGGGAGACATGAGGACGTTGTTCTTCTCAGGACTGGCGAGATATGCGTCTGTAATCTGGGCCAGTTTGTCTACGGCTGCCTGGTCGAGGTCGGGCTGATAGTTGATAACTACGCCCCCATCTTCGAGGCCGTGAACCTGAAGCTCCTTAGGTATGGGAGTGCTGTAGACCTGGAAGTTAGGAATATTGGCGGTGTGGGGGCCGGATGTGGGCGGGTCGGTGCTGTAGGGGGTGTGGGGATCGGTGGCGTTGGTCAAATGTGTTCGGTCAACCATCACGTCAACACCCTGGCCGGGTTTGCCCGCTTCGCGGATGATGAGCCACCCTACTATTGCCACTAGAGCGACCACCACGATGGCAATTATGCCGTACCTGCGGAGGTTAGCCTGGCGCTTACGCTGCTCGGCCTCGGCGCGGGCCTGGGCCTGGCGCTGGAGTCGCGCTTCTTTGCGGGCAGCTTCCTGGGCAGCCACTGCCTGGGCATCCACGGCAGCAGGCTTGGGCTTGGCTTGCTGGGTTTGGGCTTGTCGGGTTTGCTGACCTTGTTGACCTTGTTGGCGCTGCTGGCTCGATTGGTTCTGCCCGTAAGGTTGCTTGCGTTTTTGCTTGGAAGGATTCTTGGTGCTCAACTATCTCTCCTGAATACTATAGCGGTGCTCCGGGATGGGAACCAGGACATGAGTATAATTCGCGTTCGTATTTATTGTACCATACTGGTTGGCAGTCGGTAGTCAGGAACCAAAAACCAGGAACTATAGTCCAACTACCGACCCACCGCTCTCACAGGCCGCAACTCAACATCGGTGAAGTCCGCCGTGCCTAGATCGGTGACCCGTAGCCACAGAAGCTCATTAGTGGCGTTCGGTGGTATCTTTAGAGCGAAGGCGCTTGCCGAATCGGTGTCGGGCGGGCAGAGAAACCCGCTGCCATAAGGGAAAGTCTCGATCAACCGGTTAGCGCTGTCATAGGTGGAGAGATAGACACTCTCGGTGCCCCTAAGCTGAGTGTTGCGGTAGTGGACAAACATAACGTAGGTTGCGCCTGGGATTAGCCTGCTGGTAGAGAGCGTAATATTGGTTTGGCCCTCCTGGCTTGTGGAGGTAAGCACCAGTGCGGGCGTATCTGAAGCTAGGTCCAATCCCGTATTTCCGTCGCCCCAAAGGACCCACTTATCGGGCTGCTCCTCGCCGTTTAGAAGGTTGCCATGGATAGGCTTCTGTACATCGCTCAGAGGAGGTAGAACATCGTCGCCCAGGGCCGAGTCGCGAAAGGCCGGGTTGAGCAGAGCATGAACCGCCTCCAACCCCGGCTGGAGGTCGGTGCCCCAGGCAAGAAGGGTATCAAGTTGTTGACTTGGAGAGGCACGTGGGGCGCGCTGGCGGATGAGCGCAATATTCTCCAATTGGATAACTTCCAGGCCCATCTCGTTGGCGCGTTGCAAGTATTGTGGATCAATCGGCCAGGGTAGCTCCCAGGCACCCCACACTACAGCATCGTTGTTCGTCAGTTGCTCCACACTCCTTACGTCCAGCAGGCTGGCATCAAGATAACGGATGGGTGATTTGTCGAGCCACAGATAGTGCGCGATACCCTGGATCGTGAAGGGCGGTGCCGGCTTGAGGCCCCACATCCCGATCGAGACAACGACCGAGCCGGGTGGGCTGTCTGCCACGATGCGGGCTGCTCCTCGAAAATCCTGTGGCACAAGCTTAGGCCAGGAGTACGATCTCATCAGCAAGGGTATCGAAATAACAAGCAGCATCAAGGTGACGATCACGAATGCGACCCCGGAAGCGTTACCTGCAAGGGGATTATTCGCAGCCGGCCTGTCTCGGAAGCGGGCACGAAGGGTTGCCGCGAAGGCCGCAAGCCGCTTACCGCCGAGCGCGATCAAGATGATCGCAGCCGGAACCAGAAAAGTGTAATAACGCGAGAATAGAAGGAACATCCTCTCGCCTGCCAGCCACCAGAGACCGGCCAGAGGCCCACCAACCCAGGTCAGCAACAACAGACCGGGGAGGCGCGGATGGCGCACAACCGACAAGATCGCAGATATCGTCCCGACGAAAAGGAAGAATACGAGGAACTTGTCGAAGCCCAGCCCATGCGCGAGTATGCGCACATCATCGAGCGTGACGGGGCCAGCGTGCGTAACGTAATAGGTGCGCACCGGCCCCACCCCTCCCAGCCATTCCACTGTGTAGGGAAGCCAGGGGAGATATAGAATAAACACCACCAGAGCGGTGAGGCCGAACCAGGCGATCTGAAGGAGGGGCCTGTGTAGATTACCTCCCTCGGTTCGGGTGCTCTCTCCTGCTTGTTTTGCACGGCAGCCAGTGGCTTTCAAGAGATTGGCGAGGATCGCGATCCCCAGAAAGGTGATCACAACGGCTGTGACCGCCAGGGAGAGATAATGATTATACAGGTTCAGAAGAGTGAAAATAGCAAGCCCTGCCCAATCGAGGAGACGGTTCGAGACCGCCGCCCGGTAAGCAAAGAGCACCTGAAGGGTGGTGAAAAGCATCAGTGGCACATATGGGTGCGCGTCCTGGCTATGGAAAACGGCGAATGGCGACAGCGCATAAACCAGCGCGGCAATGATGCCGACTCGCCTACCGAACAATGTCTTGCCCAGAGCGTAGATGGAGGGCACTGTAAGCGCGCCGATTATTACGAAAGGCAATCGGACTGCCACTTCATCGCTGCCCAGCCAGCGCGTAATCCACACGATCAAGAAGGAGAGTGGTGTGTGGTCGCTCCACTGATTGATGTACGAAATGAGGTCACTCAGCGAGGAGATGCGCACCGTGTAGGCAAATACCACTTCGTCAAACCAGAAACCGCGCGCCGGCAGCATGTAGAGCCTCACCAACAGAGCCGCAACCGTCAATGCAGCTACGGCTACCGGTACCGAGGTCAGGTAAGCACTAACCTTGCTTTTCCCCTCCATAAGATCACAATATAGCACATGGCATAGCGGTTAATAGCTGCCTTAATGCCTTAATTGCTACGAAATCGGTCCAAAGTACCATTGACAAAACTAGATACCCGATATATAATTATTTCGAAAACTAGCTACTGAGTAGATAATTATGGTCGAAACCGTTGTGCGGTCCAAAACTGAGCGTGGTTCGGTGCAAAGTGCTTTACTGGCGCTCCTTTCCGAGCGTCCACGGCATGGTTATGAGCTACGCGATCTGTTCGAGGCTGCCCTCGGTGGGCACTGGGAACTGAATAGTGGTCAGATATACAGCAGCCTTGAACGGCTGGCGCGCGATGGCCTGGTGGTGGAGGAAGGGATCGAGAAGGGCGGTGGCCCCGACAAGCGGCTCTGGACCCTTACCGACGCAGGAAAGAAGGAATTGCTCAGTTGGCTCGATTCGCCCGTGCTGCGTGATTACCGCCTGCGCGATGAGCTTTACCTGAAGCTGATGCTGGCGCTGGTGGCCCAGCCTGCCAGAGCACTCCAGGTCTTGATGGTACAGCGCCGTGAGCTATTTCGTGAGCTGCACGACCTTACCGCCAAACGCAACGACCTGGACCCGCGCCGGCAGCTGGCTCAGATGCTGCTGCTAGATAGCGCGATCATGCACACGGAGGCGGAGTTACGCTGGCTAGACATTGTGGAGGCACGACTGGATGATATCCGTGAGCAGCCGCCACCCAAGCCGCCGCCCCGGCAGCGAGGCCGCCCCAGGAAGGCGGCAAACAGGTGACTTTGATCATTGAATATTTGCATTTCACTCATTTAGGGAGAATAAGATGGCAGTTCTGGAGACTAAGGATCTCACTCAAGTTTACGGTCGTGGCAGCGCCGCTGTGAAGGCTCTGGACCATGTGAATATAAGTGTCGAGCCGCAGCAGTTCGTGGCGGTAATGGGCCCCAGTGGTTCGGGCAAATCGACTCTGTTGCATCTGCTGGGCGGGTTGGATAACCCCACCGAGGGCACGGTGCTGCTCGATGGCAAGGACCTTTCAAAGCTCGACGACAAAGAGTTGACGTTGTTACGCCGCTCCCGGATCGGCTTTGTTTTCCAATTCTTCAACCTGATACCCGTTCTGACCGCTGTGGAGAACGTGGCCTTGCCGCTCGTCCTGAATGGCAGCGGAGGCGATGCCACCGAGAAAGCAACTACCTGGCTGAAGCGCGTTGACCTGGCAGAACGCATGAACCACAGGCCAAGTGAGCTGTCGGGTGGCCAGCAGCAGCGAGTGGCTCTTGCCCGCGCGCTCGTTACAGAGCCTGCCGTCATTATGGCCGATGAGCCGACAGGCAACCTCGACTCTCGTGGTGCCGAGGAGATGTTACGCTGGCTGCGTCGCACGGTCGATGAGTGGGGCCGCACCGTCGTAATGGTCACGCACGACCCCCGCATGGCCGCCTACGCCGACCGGATCATCTTCATGAAGGACGGAACGGTAGTTGACGACACCAAGCTCGGCCCCGATAAGACTGCCGAGTATGTGTTTGAGCGAATGGAGACGCTTGCAGAAAGGTAGGGCGTGAGCGACGAAAGACGCAAGACGAATGACATAAGGCCATTGAGTGTCCAACATTCGTCCTTTGTTCCGCCCAGGAGAACTCAGAGGTGCGAACTTACATTACTATCCCATACCGCTACTTGATGGGGCGCAAGACACGTACGTTTCTCACCACGCTGGCCGTGGTGTTCGGGGTAGCGGTCGTATTCGCTGTGAACATGATGTTACCGACGCTGGCGGCTACCCTGAGCGCAAGCGAAACGGGCGTAACCGGGCAGGTTGATATGACGGTTACGAGCGTCACAGGCGACCCGTTCTCCCCCAACATAGTAGATCAGGTATCCCAAACCGGCGGAGTAGCGGCGGTAGCGCCAGCCTTCGAGCGTCAGGTAACGCTGCCCGCCGATTCGAATATGCCGCCATTCACTTTGATCGGCCTCGATCCAGCGCGCTCTGAGACGGTGCGCTTCTACCAGGTTACGGAAGGCCGCTTCTTGAGCACAGATGATACTCTTTCTGCCGTCGTCTCGCAACAACTTGCCCAGGTGATGAGTGTGAGTGTAGGCGATACTTTCAAGCTTCCAACACCCGGTGGCCTGATCGACCTTTCGGTCGTGGGAGTGTTCAACACGCTGGATGACCAGATATTGGTGCCCTTGAATACGGCGCAGACGTTGTTCGCTGCTCCCGGCCAGATCACAGCGATTGATGTAGTAATCACCGCTGGGGCCAACCGTGATGCGGTCAAGCAAGCTCTGGAAGCTAAGCTAAGTTCTGCGTTCACTGTTGGTAGCGTCGTTGCTAACAGCGAGTTTGCCCAGAGCCTCCAGATAGGTCTGGTCATACTCAACGCGTTCGGTGTCCTTGCGTTGTTTATGGGTGCCTTCCTGATCTTCAACACCTTTCGCACGGTTGTAGTAGAGCGGCGACGCGACATAGGCATGTTGCGAGCGGTGGGGGCCACGCGAGGCACAATTACCCGACTGATCCTGGTCGAATCGGCCATGCAAGGGGTGATCGGCACCGCAATCGGATTGCTTCTTGGCTATCTGATTGGCTCAAGCCTGATAAACGGATTACAAGGAGTATTGAACCAGTTCATGCGCCTCCGAATTGCCGAAACCATAGTGCCGGTAGAAACCGTGGTCCTGTCGGTGGTGTTAGGTATCGGTGTGACGGTGCTGGCGGGCCTGCTGCCTGCGTTAAGCGCAGGTCGGGTGCCCGTGTTGGCGGCCCTGCGTGCCGAGCAGATAGAGGTAGTGCAAAGACGTAGCAGTATAGGCGCGCTGATCGGTGTGGGCTTGATCGTGCTGGGCGTGGTGAGCCTCTTGTTGGAGAATACCGGGCTGATCTTGCTCGGCAGTGTCCTTATTCTAATTGGTCTGGTGATGCTGGCCCCGCTGCTGCTCAATCCCATCGCCCGGTTGCTTGATCCTGTAATACGCTGGTTGTTTTCTCGCGAAGGAGTGCTTGCCGAGGGCAACTTGAAGCGCAACCCGGGGCGGGCATCTGTGACAGTGTCCGCACTGATGATTGCCCTGGCGATCATAGTAGCTCTTAGCTCAAGCCTAACTTCAATCCGGACAGTATTCGAATCGAATCTGCGAACAAGCCTGGGTGCGGACATCCTACTGCTGCCGCCGAACCTGGCTGTGTGGCGTGGTAATGTAGGCGTTGGGGAGGAGTTCGGGCAGAAGCTTGACCAGATTCCAGGTATCCGCTCGTGGACAGGGTTGAGCTACGCTCCAGCCCTGGCAAAAGGAGCCGGTTTGCAGGTGCTGGCAATCGATCCTGCGACTTACCCGCTGGTATCTGGACTGGGCTTTGATGCGGGCAATGATAGTACGTACGCAGAGTTGAACAATGGCCGCGCGGCAATCGCTAATAAGATCTTTGCCACTACATTCGGGTATAAGGTCGGCGATAGCGTGCCGTTGCAAACACCGGCGGGTATGCGGAATTACCTGATCGTCGGCTTAGGCACCGACTATCTCGGCGCAAAGATCAATACGCTCTATATCTCAAAGGCGAATATGGCCCTCGACTTCGGGCGGGCGGACGACATCATGGTGATGGCGAATCTGGAGCCGGGTGCGGATACTGCGATGGTGAAGGCCCGTATCGAGAACCTGCTCCAGAGCTATCCGCAGTTGACCCTCTATTGGGGGGCCGACTGGGTGGCCGACCAAGCTCAGTACCTTGACCAGTTGTTCACAGCATACTATGTCATCTTTATCGCGCTGATGATCCCATCGGTGTTAGGGCTCATCAACACGCTTGCGATCAACGTGCTGGAGCGCACGCGGGAGATCGGTGTGCTGCGAGCGATAGGCGCGACGCGGGGCCAGATCCGTAAACTCATAGTGGCAGAATCGTTGCTGCTGGGTATGGCAGGTACTGTTCTGGGACTGCTGTCCGGGCTTGCGCTCGGCTACGGGTTGACAAATGTGCTGGGCAATCTCTTCAGCTCCAATATAGTCTACAATTTCCCGTTGGTGGGCATCGTGTTCGCAGTTGTGCTGGCGATGCTAATGGCGCTGCTGGCGAGTATGTTGCCTGCACGGCAGGCGGCTAGGGTCAAGATCGTGCAAGCACTACAGTACGAGTAGAAAAAGACAACCGATTACTTGTCAACTGTCGAATTGAGAGGAATTCAAAGGTGAGAACTTACATTACTATCCCATTCCGCTACCTTGCCGGGCGCAAATTGCGCTCGTTGCTTACCACGCTGGCCGTGGTGTTCGGCGTAGCGGTGGTATTATCCGTGAACATGATCCTGCCCACCATCACAGCCGTCCTGAACGCGAGCGAGATGGGCGTGACCGGGCAGGTCGATATGACGGTCTCAAGCGCAACGGGAGCGCCCTTCCCGTCCAGCATACTCGACAAAGTATCGCAGACCAAAGGGGTGGCCGCGGCAGCGCCCGCCTTCCAGCGCCAGGTGATCTTGCCTGGAGATTCGAACATACCGCAGTTCGACTTGATTGGCCTGGACCCCACGCGCGCCGAAACGGTGCGGTTCTATCAGATTTCGGCAGGTCGCTTCCTCGATGCAAGCGATACCGCTAGCGCGGTTATTTCGCAAGGGCTTGCGCAGTCGCTGAACCTGCATCCGGGTGACAAACTCAGTGTGCCGACCCCCAACGGCCTAGTCGATCTCCCTGTTGTTGGCGTTTTCGCAACTCAGGCAACCGAGCAGGTGCTTGTGCCCTTGCAGAAAGCCCAAAGCATGTATGAAGCCAATGGGCAGCTAACAGCCGTAGACGTGGTGATTACCGCAGGAGCCGGCCGTGATGCCGTGAAGAAAGCCTTGCTGGATGATCTCGGCTCTGCTTTCATCGTTGGTAGCGTCGCGGCCAATAGCGCGTTTGGCCAGGACTTGCAACTCGGTGGGATAATCTTCAATGTAGCCGGTATACTGACGCTCTTCATGGGGGCGTTCCTGATCTTCAACACCTTCCGCACGCTGGTGGTGGAGAGGAGGCGCGATATCGGCATGCTGCGAGCGGTGGGGGCCACGCGGGGCACGATCACACGGTTGATCCTGGTAGAATCGGCGCTGCAAGGTCTCGTGGGCACGGCAATCGGGCTGGTGCTCGGTTACCTGCTGGGATTGGCTATGGCGGGGGCGCTTCAAGGCTTGTTGGACAAGTTCGTGCGCATCCGCATAGGCACGCCGGTTGTACCGCCCGAAGCTCTAGTTTTCGCTGTAGTGCTCGGAGTGGGTATGACGGTGCTGGCTGGCCTGTTGCCTGCGCTCAGCGCGGGGCGATTGCCTGTGCTGGTAGCCCTTCGTGGCGAGGAGGTGGAGGTTGCGCGACGACGTGCCAGCATAGGGAGCATAATCGGGGTCGGCCTGGCGATTATCGGTATTGTGCTCCTCTTCATCGGAGACGCCCGCACGGCTACAATCGGCGGTGTGCTGATTCTGGTGGGCCTTGTGATGCTCGGTTCGATGCTGCTCCATCCCATCTCTCGCGTGCTTGAGCCTTTAATACGCTGGATGTTCGCCCGCGAAGGACTCCTTGCGGAAGGTAATCTGGAGCGCAACCCGGGCCGCTCTTCGATAACGATGTCGGCCTTGATGATAGCTCTGGCAATCATCGTGGCTCTTTGGGCAGTCTTCTCTTCAATTCAGGACGCCTACATAAAGAACCTCCAAAAAACCCTGAGCGCCGATGTATTGCTGCTCCCTCCCAGCCTTGGTGTGTGGACCGGTGTCGTAGGCGTTACCGACGAGTTTGAGCACAATCTTGCCCAAATACCCGGTGTTGGCAACGTGACCGGCCTTAGCTACGTGCCTGCCCAGGTGAACGGCATTAGTGTCCAACTAATGGGTTTCGATCCTGTAACCTATCCGAAGGTATCGAACATCCTCTTTACTGAAGGCGACGACAGCACATATGCCGAGCTGGCCAACGGTCGCACGGCCATCCTTAGCGGAATCCTGGCTACCACCGTGAACGCCAAAGTGGGTGACACCGTGTCGGTGCAGACGGAGACCGGTGTGTTGAGCTACCGGGTTGTTGGAATAGGTGCTGATTTCACCAGTATGAAGATCTCCGCGATGTACATATCGAAACAGAACATGGTAGCCGACTTCGGCGATCCCGATGACATAATGGTGATGGCAAACCTCGGGCAAGGCGCGGATACGGCGACTGTGAAAGCCAACATCGAGAACCTGCTCAAAGACTATCCGCAGTTGACCCTCTACTGGGGAGCCGACTACCGGGCTGCTACTACCCAGGAGCTTGATCAGTTGTTCTCAGCCTTCTACATTATACTTGTCGCGTTGATCATCCCATCGGTGCTGGGCCTGATCAATACGCTTGCGATCAACGTGCTGGAGCGCACGCGGGAGATCGGGGTGCTGCGGGCGATAGGCGCGACGCGAAACCAGATCCGCCGTCTGGTGGTGGCCGAGGCGCTGCTGCTGGCCCTGGTTGGCACGGCCCTGGGCCTGCTGGCCGGGCTTGCTCTCGGCTATGCGCTGGTAACATACATCGGAAGCACCGTCTATGCCACGACCTACTACTTCCCGGTGGTTGGGATAGTGCTGGCAATCGTGCTGGCAATCCTGATCGCATTGCTGGCAAGCGTATTGCCCGCTCGGCAGGCAGCCAGGGTTAAGATCGTGCAGGCGTTGCAGTACGAGTGAGAGAATAGCATAGAAGCAACAAATGTGGCCGCGCCGCGGCCACATTTGTTGCTTAAGGCACCTATCTAAACGTCGTTTTTCATGACGCCGATGTAGGGGAGATTTCGGAAGCGCTCTTTGTAATCTAGGCCATATCCCACCACGAACTGGTCCGGAATATCGAAGCCGATGTAGGCCAGACGAATATCGAGCAGGCGAACACTGGCCCGATCCAGGAGGGTACAGACGCGGAGAGACGCTGGTTGCCTGCTCCGGATCAGCTTCATCAGGTAGGCAAGCGTGAGGCCCGTATCTACTATGTCCTCCACAATGAGAACGTGCCTGCCTGTGACCGGTTCGTCCAGGTCTTTGATAACGCGCACACCTCCATTACCCCTGGTATCAGGGCCATAAGGGGTGATAGCGAGGAAATCGACACTGACGGGAATATCGTAGGGGATGGCGCGCATGAGATCGGCCATAAACGGAACGACGCCCTTGAGGACGCCTACCAGGTGGAGAGGGCGGTCAGGTGTGACTCCGAGCTTGCGGTAGTCATCGGCGATCTCATAAGCCAACTCGCCTACCCGTGCTTGGATCTCTTCTTCAGTTATGAACGCCTCGATCCCTGCGCGAGGGTCCGAGATCGTTTGCTCAGAAGGCGAATCTGATGTGGTGGTCTGAAGGTCCAGTGTCATGATAACTATTGCTTACCGCGTACTACTTACTCCGTCACTCGTCACTCGTCTATTTCACGTATCACGTTCCCCAGGCATTTCAGCTTCCAATTCTTCCTGAGGAATGCCGAAACGCTCTAACAGGCGTTGGTAATCGCGTCGGTAAAGAAGCTTTATATTGATCTCAGGATAGAGCGCTCGGATAAGCCGGAGCTTGCGGTTCTTGCGCCGGACCAGCGATTGGCGCATGGTGGTCAGCTCTATATAAAGGTCGAATTCGGTCAGATAGAAATCGGGAGTGAACATTTCAACAGGTTTGCCGTCGCGCCATTGAAGAGCAAACTGGTGCGGCTCATATTCCCATTCAATGCCGTAATAATTGAGGAGGCGGGCGAACTCGGCCTCGCTGGCGTGGTGGAAATCGATGCCTCCCACCGTGATCACACCGCCGGGTGGGCTGGATTCAGCCCCTGGCTTGGGCGCATTGTGACCTTTGGATGGCGAGACTGTGGGGGAACCGGTGGCGTCGTCGCCTGAGGCGGGGGAGGGGGTCGGCGACGATGAAGAAAGAGACGCGGAAGCGGGGGCGGTAGAGGGGACGGCGTGAGATGCCGTTGAGCTTGGAGGGTTGGAAGGTTTGGGGTGGGATTTAGGAGTAGGGTGGGTTTCGGGGGGTGGCAACGCCGGGGGAGATGCGTTGTGCTCCTCTTTGGTAGAGGGGGGGTCGTAGAACTGCATCTCCATCTGGTAGAGATGAGGGGCCTTTGGCCTTCGGGTTCCCGACCCTCTTCTAAGTGGCTTTTTCAGTTGTTCCGTTTCCTGAGTTTCCTCTATTACCCTTGCTGCTTTGCGTCTTGGCATCCTTTGGCCCTACTCTAGCTATCGTGGCTCACTTAGCAAATATAGCCGGCGTATGGGTGCCGTCAGTCACCGCTGCCCATCTGGTGTTGCAATTGCAGTTACGTCAATTATAAACCATATGTAGAGCACGTGACAATACGCTTTTCCACACATTCTTGCGGATGACATAAGCAATTTTTATACCGTGAATGTCGGCATCAACCCTTTTTCGTTGTGTCATTCTCGGTTCTCTAATTGTCATATATATGCCATCAACTTATGAATATCCAGTTGGCAAACAGGCCCGCCATCACTATATAGAGACCAGCGGAGAAGTAAGCCAGGGGCTTGAAGCGCTTCTGGGTGGGAGTGATGAGCGCGAGCAAGATGAAGATCGGGAAGGCAAGAAGCAGGCGGCGTGGTGAGTTTACTTCAGGGCGATCGACATAGACGTACATGGTGACGCTGAGGTTCATCAGGCCCAATGCTATCGAGAAAAGGGTGTGGGGTACCGAGCGCACCTTAATCGCCACTCCTGCCACCAGCACGATAGTCAGTATGGTGAAGAAGATATCCATCAGATTGAACGCGAGCAAGGTATTGTCGGGCTTGATCGCACCAAGCGCCTGGATCAGCGGCAACCCTGGGAAGTCGAGGCGTTGCGCCCCACCCACATCTGTTATACCCTGTATAGGAGTAGATATGAACAGATACCGGTAGACAAGGTAGGAGCCGGCAGCCAGTGGGCAGAGCAAAAGCCACGCACCCTGCGACAGCCCGCGTAGCGGGTGGTCGCGGCGATTGGGCCAGAACTGCTGCCAGAAGATATATGCCAGGGGCAGAATTATGGCGATGCCGGGCTGTTTGGTGCAGGCGGCGAGGCCCGATAGCAGTCCCGCCAGCCACCATTTACCCGTACGCGCATAGTAGAGCGCGCCTACCATTCCGGCCAACACGATGCTTTCGGTATACCCCATGAACAGGAAGAAAGATGCCGGGAATATGGCGGACCATATCACCGCCCGCCGCGCTACATCCGCTCCATAGTCCAGGTTTACCAGCCTGTAGAGAAAATAAAAGAAGAGGAGCGCGAAGAGGTTGGCGACCACCAGCGTGGACAACAGATAGTTGCCCATGAGAGGGAAACTGAAGAGCTTGACCAGGATCGGGTAGCCGGGATAGTAGGCGGTCTGCCAGCCGAGATCGCCGCTGTAGCCGTGCTGGGCGATTTCGACGTAATACCGGACATCGTAGATGTTCCAGACCCCGATGGTGTAGCCGTAGAGATCGCGGTCAGGCAGGACAACATCCGGATAATCGCGCCTGACGTGCTCGTGCGACGAATCGGGGGCAAAAGCCAGGATGGTAGCGCCCAGAATCGAGAGCGCGACACGTGATACCAGCCAGACCGTAAGCGCGAACCTGAGAGCGTCTTTCGCTGTGGATCGCTCCAGCGCAAGGGGGCCGGTGGTCGTTGTCCTACCGGTAGCGAGCGCAGCTACTGCTCCGGCACTGGATTGTGTGTTGGCTGCCTGCAAATTACTCTTCCATCAGGAGTACGGCGGATTCCGACATAGTCATTATAGAAGAGCCTGCGGCTGGTGTAATTCGCAAAATGGTACTGTTATCAGATGCTTTTGGTACTAACCACTCGATTATGGCGCATGCTGCGATTTCCACACGTTGTTCGTGCTATGATGCTGCTGGTATAATCTGGATGCGGCCGGTGCGCCGCGATTTGTGTCCGGTCCATGCCAATGCGGGACGATACACGCAAGCGTTGTGGATCGGGAGTATAGGAGGCGGCTGTTTGCAGGCGTTACAGAGGTTTGAGGAACTTGTAGAGCGGGTAATGGAAGGTTCGTTTGCGCGCCTGTTCCGCAGTCCCATCCAGCCTGCCGAGATCGCCAAGAGGTTAGAGCGCGAGATGGAGGCGCACCCTACCATAAGCGTGGGGAGAACCTACGTGCCTAACCACTATGTGGTTACGCTCCACCCGGAGGACTTCGCAGAGTTCGAGCCGTTCCGCCACTCGCTTGAGCACAACATGGCCGAGTTCGTCTCTGACCTCGCGGCAGAGCGGGGGTACGCACTGGTGGCACGCCCCAAAGTGAACTTGCAGGCGGGCACAGGGGTCCACAAGCGAGGCATCGAGGTTGAGGCCAGCCTGAGCGACCAACCCGCTTCGTCGCTGGCGGGCACTACGCGCATCGGGCAGAAGCCGAAGGCCGAAGGGGATAGCGAGCCAATCGAGCGCACGCACGCCATGCCGCGCGTCCAGGCAAGCCGAGGACCGGCAAATCCTGTTGCCCAGCAGGTAGCGCAAGCCCCACCCCCGGCCTCACTCAGCCCTCTGGTGGGTGACCTGGCTGGACGCGAGTTCAATATCAGCAAAACCCTGCTTGCCATAGGTCGCGGCCTGGACAATGACCTCGTGATCGATGACCCGCGAGTGTCGAGGCACCACGCTCAGGTAACGTTTCGGCACGGTCACTATCTGCTACGCGACCTGCGATCCACCAACGGCACCTTCGTGAACGGGCAAACTGTGGAAGCGGTAGTGCTGGCATCCGGCGATCTGGTTTCGATTGGCGGCTTTGAGTTGGTTTTCAATCAAACGTAGAAGTGACGAGTAACGAGTGACAAGTGATTGTGCTCACTCATGAACGCCTAACGCTCAACTCGTCACTCGTCACTCGTCACTCGTCACTCGTCACTCGTCACTCGTCACTTATCATGCCAAGTTCGCAAAATCTGCCTTTTGACATATTCATCTTGGGGTTGAGGATCGCGTTTATCGTGCTTATCTACCTCTTCTTGTTCCAGATAATGCGGGTTGTGGTACGCGATTTACGGCAAGGAGTGTCGGTGGAAGCACCATCGGCAAAATCCCGGTACGGGAAACTGGTGATTGTTGAGCCGGGAAAGAGCAGGCTAGCGCCTGGCACGACTTTTACACTACAAGCAGTAACTTCGCTGGGGAGAAAGGCCAGCAACAGCATCGTTCTTGACGACGATTTCGTGTCGAGCGAGCATTCGCTGATCAGCTGGCGCGATGGCAGAACCTGGCTGGAGGACGTGGCGTCCACCAATGGCACGTTCCTCAACAACGGGGAAGTGACGCGTCCGGTGGCGGTCTCCGAGGGAGATATCATAGGGATCGGCGGCGTGCGTCTGAAATGGACGGAAGGATAGGATAGGCAGGAACATGGATAGAGACGATTTCGACCCACAATGGCCCCAGAGGCCTGAAAACGACCGGCCTGCCCCACAATCGTCGCGGCCCAGGCTGGATCCACCGCCCGCGCCCTCAAACTGGACCTCGCACCCCGCCCAGAGCGCCGCCGAGCGGACTCAGTACCAGGAGACAGACGAGGCAAAGGCTACACGCGCCATCCCCCTGACTGGGGCATCCAGATTTGCCAGGCCGAACAGCGGAGCGCAGCCTGCGGCCCGGCCAGCTCCGCCAACCACAACTCCGGTTGCGCCTTCGACCGGGCAAAGCACCGCGCCTCCACAGGGTCAGCCCCAGGCCCAGCCCAGGCCCGCTCCCCGCTGGCAGGACGAGGGTTACAGCAGCAACGGACCCTACCAGGACCCCACGATCCGGTACAATCCTTCGGCGAACGGCCAGGATAGCAGATATAGTCAGGCTGCCCCACGCCAAAAGGCCCCCGCGCAACAGCAGCAATATGTGCAAACTCCCCGCGCCAAAGTGGATCCCAGCAAGAGCTTCCTGTCGGTTGAGATCGAGGGAGCCAAGCGCCGTCGCTTCGGCGCACTCATTCTGTGGCTATTGGCGGGCATAATCCTGATAGCGCTGATAGGTGGGACCGCATTCGCGCTCGCCTGGCAGGGCCAGTATTCGGGGAAGATCTACGCCGGGGTACATGCGCTGGGGATTGACCTGGGTGGTAAGACACCCGATGAGGCCAAGAAGCTGCTGCATGACAAAATAGCTGCCTTTTCGAGCGCGCCTGTGGTACTGACCTGGACCGGCAAAGAGTGGAAGCCCGGCCTGGACGACCTGGGGATCAGCATAGGGATTGACGATACAGCCAATGAAGCGTTCAAGGTCGGACGCGACGCCGATTTCTTCGGGAGCATCGCGGACCAGTGGACCTCTGCTCAATCCGGCTGGCAGGTGGGGTTGACGGTGGAATTGAACGAGCCTGACCTACAGGCATACCTTGACAACATAGCCCAGACCGAGATCAACCAGGACCTGTTCGAGGGAGATATCCGGCTCAACGGCACCGAGATAGAGGCCCTCCCAGGCAAGGAAGGTCGCACCCTCGACACTTACAAAGCCATCGGCATGATACGCAATGTGGTGGCGAAACTGGAGGGCGGGCAGAAGATAGAACTACCTGTTACCGTAGTGCAGCCAACCGTGTCGGCGGCGGAAGTGACGGATGTGCAGAAGCAACTGGCGATCCGCATCAGCCAACCTATCGTGGCGAAGACCCTCGACAAAGAATTCACCCTGGACCAGGATGCCATAATCCGCTTCACAACAATCGAGCGCAATCCCGACCGCTCTGCTGCTCACCACATCACCCTGGGCTGGATAGACCCGCAACTGAAGATTCTGGCCGATACCTGGGTTTCGCAGGCCAACCGCCCCGTAATCAACGCGCGTTTCGCCTGGCAAAACGGCGCTGTGGCCGTGCTGACCGAGTCGGTGAACGGCTTTGAAACCGACAGCGACACCGTGATCAAGGCCATCAAGGAGCACGCCGACAAGGCCGATGGCCGCCAGTTTGACCTGCCCGGCAACACCGTAGAGCCTACGGTATCGAGCAAAGACCTTCCCTCACTGGGGATTACCGAGCTTATGGGTACGGGCACTTCCACCTTCAAAGGCTCCTCCCAGGAGAGAGCCACCAATATCAGGGTGGCTGCCAATCTGCTGAACGGCGCGGTCGTGCCGCCCGGCGGCACATTCTCGTTCTTGCAAACTATGGGCGGGATTGACGAAGCGCATGGCTTCGTCGAAGGCTACGTGATAGCCGCCGAGAGGACGCAGTTGGGCGTTGGCGGCGGTGTGTGCCAGGTCAGTACAACCATGTTCAGGGCGGCCTTCTACAGCGCCATGGATATTACCGAGCGCAACGAGCATGCTTACCGCGTGAGCTGGTACGAGGCGAATGGCGAACCTGTGGGGTTCGACGCGGCTGTATTCGATCCTGGCGTAGACTTGAAGTTTGTGAACACCGGTCCGCACTTTATCCTGATCGAAGCCGTAGCTGGCACCGACCTGCTCACTATAAACATATACGGCACAAAAACAGCGAGCGAGGTGAAGCTCGAAGGGCCGGCAATCACCGACCGCAAGCCCGCCCCACCAGATGTATACGAAGTTGACTCGCGACTGCCGCCCGGCACCAAGAAGCAAGTGGAAACAGCACATTCCGGCCTCACCACCGACATCACCCGCCGGATTATCACTCCCGGCCAGCCCGACAAGGTGGACGATTTCATCAGCACATACCAGCCCTGGCCGAATTGGTTTATCGTGGCATCCGAGTCGCAAATTCCAGGTGGCGCTACGGTGTCACCGCAGCCCACGCCCAACCCGTGATGTCGATGCATCCGGCATACCGAGTGCTTTTGAGGCAGGCTTACGAGTTTGCCTCATTTTCTTTGGTGCGGCGTAATGGGGTTGGGTCGTTGACCGTCAGGATGTTGTGATAGTTAGTGCAGCACCCGACATAAAACACAATTTGGGAGGTAATCCAATGACAACCGAAGAGCGCAAAGAGAAGCTAGGCATATATGGCAAGGCGTACGACGAACTGGTGCGGGGGTTAGCGAAGTTCCCACGCGAGATGTGGAGCTACAGGTCGGAGGTGGACCCCTGGACAATCCAAGAGATAATAGTGCATATAACCGACAGCGAGGCGAACAGCTACGTACGATGTCGCAAGTTCATCGCCGAGCCTGGCTCTACCGTGGCCGCCTATGACGAGCCAACCTGGGCGAAGGTCCTCAACTATGAAGAGCAGAGCACCGACGATGCGATTGAACTTTTCAGATGGCTGAGAGGCAACTCATACAAGCTGGTCAAAGATCTTCCAGAGAGTGTATGGGCCAACACGATCTACCATCCGGAAAACGGCACCATGACCCTGGACGACTGGCTCGATATCTACACAGCACACGTGAGAGACCATCTGGAACAGGCAGGTCGTATCTACGAGGAGTGGCAAGAGCGTGATACATGATAGGTGGGGATGAGTGACAAGTGACGAGTATGCAGCGGCAGTAGGTCACGTATCACGTATCACGTATCACGTTCCTGTCCTCAACACCCACTCTGTGATAGAATTAAGCGCCTGCAAAATGGTAATGTCCAAAAAGGAGGCTATGACATGCAAGCAACGTTGCGCGCTCGTCTCGAAGGTGAGATAGAGAGCCTGAAACAGAAGGGGATGTTCCGCCAACTGCGGGTGGTTGATGGAAAAGAGATGGCTGTATGCGTGATTGACGGTAAAAAGGTGATCAACCTGTCGTCGAATAACTATCTGGGGCTGACCACCCACCCCAAACTTATGGAAGCAGCCAAACATGCCATCGATACACACGGAGTTGGTACTGCGGCGGTGCGTACAATCATCGGCACGATGGATATACACCAGGAGTTAGAGGAGCGGCTGGCGAAGTTCAAGCATACAGAGGCCACCCTCACTTTCCAATCGGGGTTCGCCTCCAACCAGGGGATCATCCAGGCTCTCATGGAGGATGGCGACGCCATAGTCTCGGACGAGCTAAACCATGCGTCCATCATAGATGGCATCAGGCTGTCGAAGGCGGATAGGTTCATATTCAGGCACGCCGATATGAACGACCTTGAGGATAAACTGAAGGCGGCGCAAGACCACCGCACCAGGCTTATTATCACTGATGGCGTGTTCAGCATGGATGGCGATATCGCCAAACTGCCGGAGATCGTGGAGCTTGCCGAGAGGCATGGAGCCGCCGTCTATGTCGACGACGCGCACGCTTCAGGCGTACTGGGGCGCAACGGGCGAGGCTCAACCGATCACTTTGACCTGAACGGTCGTGTGGATATCCAGATCGGCACTTTTTCTAAGGCCATGGGCGCGCAGGGTGGCTATGTCGCAGGCATCCAGCCGTTGCGCGACTTCCTGATCCACAGGGCCCGTACCATGCTCTTCTCCAACGCTCTCCCTCCAAGTGTAATTGCGACCTGCATAGCGGCTATCGATGTGCTGGAAACTGAGCCTGAGCGCATCGACACGCTGTGGGAGAACACCAGGTATTTCAAGGGCGCGCTGAAGAAACTGGGATTCGATATCGGCGAGAGCATCACGCCTATTACGCCTGTAATCGCGGGTAGCGGGGCGCTAGCCTTCCAACTGAGCGACCGCCTGTTCCAGGAAGGCGTATTCGCCCAGGGGATCGGTTATCCAACTGTGCCGGAGGCGAAGAGCCGCGTTCGCACCATAGTAACGGCTGCGCACACGAAGGAGAATCTGGACGCGGCAATCGCGGCGTTCGAGAAAATAGGCAGGGAGTTGGCCCTTATCTAACATCGATCCGGGCCTATGAGGGTTCGCAGTGGCACAATCTGGTTATAAAACAAAGCAAATCGGCGGTGAAGCCGCCGATTTGCTTTGTTTTATAACGTCTCTCCCCAAAAGGATTACGCAATGTTCCTATGTGTTAATAGGACTAACATCATATTGCTCAATGTTACATTATTGCCCTATATATGATCAGGAGACTTGTATGGGGCGTATTGATGCAGTGATTAAAATAGCCCCCAAGGTTTATTAACGTCTATCATTGACGAATCGTTATCTGATTAGTGTTGGAGATAAATGATGAATGTTGATTTAGATACAGGGCGAATATATCGCACTCTGGTTGAGACATCACCGGATGCCATAATACTGATCGCACCGAACGGCACGATCATACTGGGTAATGATCAGGCTGCATTGTTGCACGGTCTCAAAAGCGCATCCGACCTGCCCGGCCAGAATGTGTTTACGCTAATCGCACACGAAGAGCACGCCCAGGCTATGGAGCGGCTTGGCAAAGCAATAGAATTAGGAAGCATCAGGAATGTAGAGCATACCCTCTTGCGAGTAGATGGCTCGCGTTTTCCGGCAGAGTTGAGCATTTCGGCAATAAGAAACTCGGATGGTAAGCCGGAAGCATTCATTGGGATCGTGCGCGATATTACCGAGCGCAAATCGGCCCAGGAGCAGATAAAGCGTCTTCTGGATGACCTTCGCTCGACCAATGAAGAGCTTTCTCAATCGTATGATGCCACCCTCGCAGGTTGGATCGCCGCGCTCGACTTGCGCGACCACGAAACCGAAGGGCATAGTTGGCGGGTTACCGAAATGGCAGTGCAATTGGGTCGCCGTATGGGGATCGAGGGTGAAGCCCTGACGCACCTGAAGCGCGGCGCATTGCTTCATGATATCGGCAAGATGGGGATCCCCGATGCGGTTCTCCTCAAGCCCGGCCCCCTGACGAATGAGGAATGGGACATCATGAGACTCCACCCCGTCTATGCCTATGAGTGGCTCTCATCGATCAACTTCCTCAGCCCCGCGCTTGAGATACCCTATTGCCACCACGAACGGTGGGATGGCACAGGCTACCCGCGTGGCTTGAAAGGCGAGGATATACCCGTTGCGGCTCGCATCTTTGCGGTAGTAGACGTGTGGGATGCCCTCAGGTCCGACAGGCCGTATCGCCCGGCCCTCCCTGAGAGCAACACCCGCGAATACATCCGCTCCCAGGGCGGTAAGCAATTCGACTCGAAGGTGGTTGAAGCCTTCCTGAATATGAACCTCAGCATGTACGACATGCCAGCTACAACCGAGAATATCCACGCTATGTCGGTCGCTTAGTACATAATCGCGTTATAAAATAGATAGATTGGCGGTCAAGCCGCCAATCTATCTATTTTATAACGCCTATACCTGTTTGGAGAGGAGATCAGCAAACGCGCACAGGCACGAGGCATGCTATAATAGCTGCAAGGCATAAGCCACACCCTGAAGGAGGCCAAGATGCAAGTAACCCTGGAAAAGAACGAGGTTGCCACTTTGCTCAACGCACTCAATTCCTATATTCAGCAACTGCGCGAGGAGATCGGCAAGACCGAGAATTACGATATGAAAGAAGGTTTGAAGACGGAATACGGCACGTTGGCCGGTCTGGTCACCAAACTTGGCGGTACCCTAACCAGCGATACTCCCGACTTGGGGGCAGATAATCCGCCCTGGGGCGGATGATAGATCGAATAGGAGCGGAACTGAGTTATCCCTGCTCTATATGCAGGATCGCAGATATTTGATCTGGTTCTAAAATAAACATGGGTCATCCCGAATTTTAGATTCAGCTTCGCAGGCGCGCAATCTGGTTCTAAAACAAGCAAAATGGCGGCTCAGCCGCCATTTTGCTTGTTTTAGAAAGCCCCCCAAAATGTTGGGGTGGGGTCGTTGACTGTTCCCAATCTGTTGTATGCACGAATTTAAAATTCGGGATGACCCATGTTTATTATGGTGGCTCGGAAAACTATCTCGTTGCAGCAGCATAAGCCACAGCCTCTTCCAAAGGCATAGCGCGCCCCACCACCCAGGCCGCGTTGAATTCCGCATCGCTAAGCGATTCTCGAATCGAAGCGATGCTCGCGTCATATTCGGCCCGATATCGGGGAGACACTGGCGAACCCACCGACTCGCGCAGGGCATCCGCTACCCCAAAGAGGCGAGCTGCCTTCGCTGGCTGGCCCATTCGTGTAGCTACCCTGCCGATTTCCTCAAAGACAAATGCTGTCATACCTATCGAGCCTTGCTCTATGAATACC
Source organism: uncultured Chloroflexia bacterium (assembly GCA_963797095.1). Classification (GTDB taxonomy): domain Bacteria; phylum Chloroflexota; class Chloroflexia; order QHBQ01; family JADMIH01; genus JADMIH01. The sequence continues at coordinate 496,663 of CAWCNY010000006.1, forward strand.
GGCAGGCATTTGTTGAAGTTATCTGCCGCAAGTTTGAAATCACCCAGGCCCAGAGCTGATTTGCCAACGAGACCCCAGATGTGAACCAGGTTGTTCCAGTCGCCTATCTCAGCACTGATGGCAGCGGCTTCTTCCGCGTAAGTGAGCGCCAGGCGGTAATCGCCCTGCTTCATAGTCAATACCCCCAGATTCTGGAGAGCGAGTGCAATTTCGATGGGTACCTCCAGGTCCCTCCCGAAAGCCAGCATCTGCTCGTTCAGGTCAATGGCCTGTGCCAGGTCCCCACGGGAAGATGCTAACCTCGCTAGCCCGGAAAGCGCTATTGCCATCTTAAACCCATCACCTGTTTCTCTGGCTATTGATAAACCTTCTTGAGCTATTGTTGAGCCGTCGTCGAACTCTCCTAGGTCGGCGTAGACCTGGCTCAGCGTAAGTGCAAGATTGACTATAAATGACCTATCGTCCATGGTTCTGCATAACGCAACACCTTCGAGGAGATAGCGCTTGGCTGACGCAAGATCACCGTATCTGTAATAAAACGCTCCTAGCGCGTTAAGGCCTTCCACCCTGGCCTCAACAGGCGTATCATCGTTATCGCTCTGCTCTATTGCCTGTTGGAGCCAGCGTCGCCCTTCCACAATATGGTCCCTACGTATCCAGAAATGCCGCATCCCTGTAGCCATGCGCAACGCAAGTTCGTTTTGCCCGTTTTTGAGGGCCCAATCCAGGGCAACCCTGATATTGTTGTAAACTGCCTCGGTGCGGTCCAGCCACAGTTTCTGATTCATCCCTCTCATTCCCCGCTCAGCGTCAAGGGCCAACCCCAGAAAATATCGGGCATGTTCCAGAGCTAGCAGATTCTCTTCGCCTGCTGCCTCCAATTGCTCCAGGGCAAACTCACGTACCGACAGCAGCATCGTGTAATAAGTGTCTGCGTCTGCGTCCGCATTTCGGCTTCCTCTGTTCGGCGATGCCGGTCCCTGCAAGCGCAGAAGGCTCTGATCGAGAATAGCTGCCATCCCATCAAGTGTAGCATCTGCCACCTGCTCCGCGGCTTCAAACGTGAACGAACCCGAGAAGATACTCAAGCGCCTGAACAGTCTTTGCTCCTCTTCCGATAGCAGTGCGTAGCTCAACTCCAGTGAGCTTCTCAATGTTCTGTGATGAGCGGGCACATCGCGTTGGCCTCTGGTCAATACAGCCAACTGTCGTTCGAGACGAGAAAGTAGCGACGGCAGGGACAGGATGCGTGTTCGGGCGGCGGCAAGCTCTATAGCCAGCGGTAGGCCTTCCAATCGAGCGCATATCGCCGCTACTACCGCTGCGTTTTCCGGCTGAATCAAAAACTCGCTGTTGAAGTCGCGAACGCGCTCCTCGAAAAGGGCCACCGAACCTGTGCGTGCAAGCTCCTCCAGCTGAGGCAGGTGCTGGGGATCAGGCACTTCTAGAGGCATCACCTCTGCCAACTTCTCTCCCCGCAGGTGCAACGGCGAACGGCTTGTCACCAGCACTTTCAATTGTGGACCAACAGCCAGTAGATCGCTAACGAACGGGGCCGCCGACACAACATGTTCAAAGTTGTCCAGCACCAGCAGCATTTGCTTATCACGCAAAACTTCTTGCAACCTCTCAATGAGGGCCTTCCCCTGCGCTTCACGCACACCTAGCCCTTCAGCAATTGTTGCTCCTACCAGGGTGGGATCAGAAATAGGTCCAAGAGGCACATAAAGCAGGCCATTTTTGAAGTCGGCCTGAGCAGTATGGGCGAGAGCAATACCGAGGGTCGTCTTGCCGATACCGGGAGGCCCCACCAGGGTCAGCAATCGCGTGGTGGAGTGCCATAGGAGCGCCTTCAGATGAGCCAGGTCCTGCTCCCGGCCAATCAACTGGATCGGCAGAAACGGAAGATTAGCCTCATCCGTCGCTCTCCCTTGCGGGAGAGGCACAGAAACAATTCGTGGATTCTCAGGTTCGGGCGAAGTTGCTCTCGGTTCCTGGACAACTCCCGCAAAGGCGAGAGGAGCGGGATCTCCATTACCTCTCGCCCAGAGGATGAAGGCTGCCCGATCCTGGGGGTCGATTTGCAGGTAATCAGCGAATACTTCCGTTATCTGGCGTGAGGGGCGGCGTTTGCCGGCTTCAATCTTGCGGATCGTGTCGGATGAATACCCGGTAGCATCTGCTACCGCTTCCTGAGTGAGGTCAAGCTCACGGCGGCGTTGCTTGAGCCACTGACCGAATGTTGGAGGCGACTCCATAGGCATACTCGCCAAGTGCTCGGAATATGACAACTTGCCCAACAATTGCACCGATTATAGCACAGTACGCCCCTCTTTCGGACGCTCTAAATGTTGCCGGAACGTCCGAATTGTCGCTCAACTATGAGAAACATCCCAGTATTTCGATGCAGTTTTGCCTCTCTTAGAACACTTTCTTAAGAAGGGAAAGCGCCCCCTGCCCCCACGGCACACGGTGCGACACCCCGCTCTTGTTCTCGAACTGGGGCAGATGGTCCACATACCACTGGTAATTTCGTATGAGGGCATCCTTATTTGAGTAAAGAGGCTTGTAACCAAGAGCACGCTCAGCCTTCTCTATTGAAACAAAAGAGTCCTTGGATGCGGTCTCATACACCCACTTGTAGAGAGGCGAGAGGTGCAGGCGTTCGAGTACGCGCAAGGCCATGATAGCCGGGCCTGCGGGAAAGCCTATGATACGCTTGCCCTTGCCCGCGTAATCGAGCACGGCCTGGTAATCGCCGCGCATAGTGGTGAACACTTTCGCGCCCACATTGAACGTGTCGTTCACCGTTTCATCAGGCAGCGTCATACAAAGATAGATAGCCTGGCACAGGTCTTCCACGTCGAGCAACTGGTAGCGGTTCTTCCCTGAGCCGATCATGGGGAAGTTGTGCCCCGTTAGCGCCCAATCGTAGAGCATGGCAAATACTCCCAACCGCTCAGGCCCCACGAACGACTTGGGCCGGATGATCGGCACGACCATCCCTTTGCCCCTGTATTCGAGGCACACCATCTCGGCCTGTATCTTGGCCTGCCCGTATGGTCCCACACCCTCCAGCTTATCGTCTTCGTACAGCGGGTGATGGTCGGGGATGCCGTACACAGCCGTAGATGAAATCATCACGAAGCGGGCCACATTGTGGCTGTGCGCCACCTCAAGGAGCATGCGCGTCCCTTCCACATCGGTAGTGTAAATATCCTTGGGCGAGTACAATGGGAGCGCGGCGGCGGTATGCACCACCTGGTCAACCTCGCACATCGCCTTTTCGACATCTTTCTTGTTGCGGATATCCCCTTTAACGACCGTGATCTTGTCCTTCATATCGGGATAGTCGAAATCGGCCATGTCGAGGGAAACGCATTGGTGGCCTCGCTCGTGCAGGTAACGGATAAGATTGATGCCGAGGAAGCCGGCCCCGCCTGTTATTAGTACTTTCATCATTCTCCTCTAGCTTGGATTATTTCGCCCCGCTTAACAGGGGTTGTATGTGGGAATGTCCTCTATTCGATAAAACACCTGCTGCCCCAGCGAGCGAGCAAGGTCTACCATACCATCCGCTCCCGCAGATGGCCCGCCAATGCGCAAGCATGCATCGCAGCGAGTAGCGATAGCATGCGCCACAGGGTGGAAGATCTCCGTGAATATCTCATCGCCCAGGCCTTTGGACTCCGCTGTTTCGATAAGCGGCAGCGCCAACCACTCACCGAGCATGGGGATGTGGCCCATATGGTACACCGCGAGGGCAGCCCGGTTCATCGCCTCCACGTTTTCGGCGATCAACTTTGGGTCATCGTTGGGGCCGGATCGGTATGGCCCGGCGATCAGGATCATCAGTTGTTTATCTTGCACAATGCTTACCTGTGTGCATGCCCCTACCACTTTTCGCCCAGTTCCTGGCGGGTCCTTATCTGGTCCTCGAAGATCACCACCTGCTCTTGCGGGCGGTCCTCGGTGATCTGGCCCTCGGGGTCCTGCCACGGCCTCCCCAGGATCTCGTTCTCCACCTCTATGTTGGCATCATCCAGCTTATCGAACAAGGGTGTTGGCTCGATGTCAATCTTCTGCCCGGCAGGCAGCGTGACACCTGCCCACCTCTCTTTCGATACATCTCCTTCGTAGCCAAGCATCTCGTGCAGCTTTTGCGCCGAGAACGGTAAGAAGGGTGCGGTAAGCACCTTCAGGTTGTTGATCACCGACAGGACCACATACAGCGATGTGGCAGCCCGTTCTCGGTCTGTCTTGATAGTCTTCCAGGGCGCGGTTTCGTCCAGGTAGCGGTTGGCCTCTCCAGCCAAGGCCATCACCTCGCGCAACGCATCCTTGAATTTGCACAACTCGAGCAGGCCTCCCACTTTGTCAAACGTGGCCTCGGTGCTTTCAAGCAGCGCCTTGTCTGCCTCGTTGAGATCGCCCGGCGTGGGCACGGTCGCGTCGAAGTTGCGTGCCGTGAAGGTCAGCATGCGGTGTACCAGGTTGCCGTATGTAGCTACCAACTCGTCGTTGTTGCGGCGGTAGAACTCGGCCCACGAAAACGCGGTGTCGCGTGTCTCGGGTGCGTTGGCTGTGAGGAAGTAGCGCAGCGGATCGGGCTTGTACCGATCCAGGTAGTCCGGCAACCACGGCACGCCCCCGCCGCCGCGAGATGTGCTCCCTTTCTCTCCCGTTTCGCCGGTCAGGAACTCGTTGGCGGGTATGTCGTAGGGAAGCATGTGCCCCCCGTACCCGATCAGCATGGAAGGCCAGATGATCGCGTGGAATGAGATATTGTCCTTGCCAATGAAGTAATACGAGCGGCTTGGCGCGGGCTTGCCCTCCTCCTGGAGCCACCACTCTTTCCATGCATCGGCGTCGCCCCTGAGCATGGCCCACTCTTTGGCGGCAGATAGGTATCCGCACACCGCGTCAAACCACACATAGATGCGCTTGTCCTCTTGATGATCGAGATGCTCGCCAACCTCAGGGATCGGCACGCCGTAATTAAGGTCGCGTGTGTAAGCGCGTGCTCTCAGCCCTTCGCGTATCCAGTTGAAGGCGAAGCCCGCCACGTTAGGCCGCAACTGGTCCTTCTTAGTGTCGAGCCATCCGAGAAGTGGTCCCTCTAACTTGGGCAGATCGAGGAAGAAGTGCTCGCTCTGGCGGAATTCGGGTGTGCTGCCGCACAATCGACACCGAATATTTATCAAGTCGATAGGATCGAGCGGTCGTCCGCAATTATCGCACTGGTCGCCGCGCGCGAACTGGTAACCGCAGTAGGGGCAGGTGCCCTCGACATAGCGGTCAGGCAAGAAGCGCTTGTCTACCAGGCAATAGGGCGCTATGGTGCTATCCTTATATACATATCCCTTCTCAAATAGAGTGCGGAAGATATCCTGCACCACCTCTATGTGGATGGGCGTGGAAGTGGTGCTGAACAGGTCATAGGTGAAGCCCATCGCGTGCCACAGTTGGACGTTGAGCCGGTGCATACGCGCAGCCCAGGTAGCAGGGGAGACGTTCGCTCCCTCGGCGGCCACCATTATAGGGGTGCCGTTCATGTCGGAGCCGGATACCATCAGCACGCGGTTCCCCTTCATGCGGTGGTAGCGTGCGAAGATATCGGGTGGCAAATATGCTCCCGCGATGTGGCCCAGGTGGCGCGGCCCGCTTGCGTAAGGCCACGCGACGGCGATAAAGATCTTTTCTGGTTCGTGATTAGTCTTGTCTGTCATAGATATTTTATTCTTGAATATCGGAATGAGAATTGGTTTTGTGCGTGCGCATAAAATGGGGCGTACAGAATATTATATAACATCCGGCAAGTTGATGCGCGCTATCCCCGCACGGCGTACCCCCTGCTCCCAAAAAATCACCCGAAAGTATGAGTAGAATCCTGTCCCGGATCGTCTGGCAATTGCCATTATTAAAGTAGAGGGAGAAAAAGGACGGTTATCGCTGGCCTGTGCTAGCTGGCTTGCGCTTGTACAACCCACGCAAATCGTTCATCCGCACCTTCGCGATGTCCTTCAGCATCCGGTACGAGTCCTTGATCGGGTTGACGTTCGCGCCCTTTGAGTAGAACCAGCGCACGGGCACTTCCTTCACCTTGTAGCCCCATTTGAGGGCCAAATAGAGCACCTCAACGTCAAATCCCGTTACCATAGCGCCCTGCACATCGGGCGTGTTATCGCCATAGAGATGCACAGCCTTGAACAACAGATGGGCCGCATCACGCCGGAACGCTTTGAACCCGCATTGGGTATCGCTGAACTGCGGAAGAGCCACTAACTTCACAAAGGTGTTGAACACGCGGCCCATCAGGTGGCGGTAGAAAGGCTCGTCATACCGGACCGACCCCTTGCCCTCCCGCGACCCCATAGCAATGTCATACTTGCCTTCGAGGTACTTAAGTAGCTTCTCAACTTCTTCTATAGGCGCGGAGAAATCGGCGTCCGAATAGAGGATGTAGCTGCCACTTGCCGCCAGCATTCCCGTGCGAACGGCGTAGCCCTTGCCCCGGTGGGGGTTTCTTATGATGCGGATCGCCGACTGTTCTGAGCGGAGTGTCGTATCGGCGGCGAATTGTTCCGCCAGTTGCGCCGTGTCATCGTCGGAACCATCGTCCACCACGATCACTTCATAGGAGTAGCTCCTGCCCTCCAGGTAATCAATCACCTTGCTGAGCGACGCAGGCAGGCGGGTCAACTCGTTGTAGGCTGGGATGACAACCGATAAATAGAGGCCATCCGGTTGCGGACCGTCGGTTGTAGGTGGTTGGTTGTCGGTTTGGGGCTGGGCGCTCGTCATGCGGGCTGGGACCTCTAGCGCGTGAATACGCGCCCGTCAGTGGGCGGGGCGCGCTGGGAAGAGTATAACACAGGGGATATAGAGGCGCAAAGTAACTCGCCAGGGGCTATTCCGGATGCTGTACACTAGTTGCGAATGGGTAGAGACCCAGAGCTATCATTGTCGTACGTCTTCCTTCGGCGAGGATTCGGAAAGGGTGCAAGTATGTATTCAATGCGTGAGCACACTCATATAAGACGCACAGTCTGGTTCGCTATCACATTGGCAGCCCTGGCATGGATGCTGTTCATGCTGACGCAAGCGCACAATGTGAGCGCCGGATCAACTCCTCTTGGGAGCGCCACAGAGACGGCATCGCCCACGATCACGCCTGCTCCCGGCTGTTCGTCTACCTGGATTGAAAAGGCCCCCCTCCCGAGAGGGGTTATGGGTGAGTCGGTCGCGGTGAGCGGCGGCTACCTCTACAGCCTCGGTGGGCGCGATTTCACCTACACCAATCTAGCTACCACCTCCCGCTACGACCCAGCAACCGATAGCTGGATCGGATTGGCCGATATGCCTGCTCCGCGCAACTGGGCTGCGGCGACCGCGCTCGGCGGCTACATCTACCTAGTGAATGGCTCCGAGGGGGCGGGCCCTTTGAACACCGTCTTCCGTTACGACATAGCAGGCGACTCTTGGACCGCTATCACACCGACGCTTGGGTATACCTACGGGCCTGCGGTCGTGGCTCTCAATAATAATATCTACAGGATCGGCGGGCTGGACGACCAGGGCGTATTCACAAGCAGCGTGGAAATACTGGGACAGGGTTTTGTCGCGCCAATGCCTGAGGGGCGTGCCTGGGAAGCGGCAGTGGCCCTCGATGGTTATATCTATGTGGCCGGGGGTAGCGGCAAAATCGGCTACTCGAACAAGACATTCCGGTACGACCCATCCACTGATAGCTGGAGCGACACCGCTATCGCCGACCTGCCCGAAGTTAAGGCGTTTTCGGCGGCGGGTGCGCTGGATGGGCAATTCGTAGTAGCAGGTGGCGGCGATGACTACAGTAGTGTATGGGCCTGGGATCCTCTTAGCGATACATGGGAGAGCCTGCCGCCCCTGCTCTATCCCCGGTTCAATATGCCGGGCGCTGTACTGGGGAACGTGATGCATGTGCTTGGCGGCATCAATGACACGCTGCCAACCGATACACACCAGCAGTACGAAGCACCGGTGTGCCCCACCGCCACCCCAACGGCCACAATCAGCCCCACGGGCACATCTACGCCATCAGTCACAAGCACCGCCACCGCAACGGCTACAAGCACTTCAACCCCAACGTCTACCATCATCGCAACAGCAACAACCGGCCCATCATCTACGCCCACAATATGTCCCATCCAGTTCAGTGATGTACCCACACAGCACACTTTCTATCCCTATATCCGCTGTCTGGCTTGCCTGGGCATAGTGTCCGGTTACGATGACGGCACATTCAGGCCCGGAAACAACGTCACCAGAGGTCAGATAGCGAAGATCGTATCGAACGGCGCGGGATTCGCGGAACCTGTCAGCACATGGACATTCGAGGACGTGCCGCCCGGCTCGACCTTCTACATATTCACGGAGAGGCTGGCAAGCCGAGGCATCATGCAAGGGTACCCCTGCGGCAACCCTGAGCCGTGCGTTGGCCCAACAAACCGCCCCTACTTCAGGCCCAACAGCAACGCCACCAGGGGCCAGCTAACCAAGATAGTCTCCCGGGCCGCAGGGTTCGCAGACCCACCCTCATCCCAAACCTTCGAGGATGTGCCGCCCGGCTCGACCTTCTACACATCCACGGAGAGGCTGGCAAGCCGAGGCATCATGCAAGGGTACCCCTGCGGCAACCCTGAGCCGTGTGTGCCGCCCCTCCAAAGGCCATATTTTAGGCCAGGCAACAGCGTAACGCGAGGCCAGACGACCAAGATCGTTGCCAACACATTCTTCCCCGATTGCAACACTCCATCTCGCTAGGAGTGAGCACTCAGGGTTGATTGTGGATAAGTAGCGTTAGTAATAATGGGGGATAGCGAACGTGGACACCGTGGTATATATGGGGGATAGTGGACAGGGATGATGCGGGTTTATAATGAGTGCGTTCGCCTGGATGGTGGCGCACCCGTGGTCTGTGCGCCAGGTGGTCGGGGGTGGTTGGGCAATAGATGTTCCCAAAGAGCGAGCTTTGAGGTAACCATATGGCGCAAAATAATACGGGGATGCAGAGCGCACTTTTTCGGCTATTCATATTCTGTCTGATTCTTGTTGTGCCGCTGCTGATACTTGGAAGCAGCGCCATCTCTTCGGCGGTCGCATCGGCTCCGTTGCCGGGCAATGGTGCGCCGGCCAATCAGGTGAAGCGAGCGGATAACCCTTATCAGACGACGCATAGCACCGACGACAAACTTCCTCCCCAGGCAGGCGGCACCACTACGCCATATCCCGGTGGCGACAAGTTCAACTCGACATCTGATAATATTTCCGGCGGTACAACTACTCCCACAGCCACGCCTACCCTCTGCAACGCCAACTACAATTACGTCATAGCCACCTCAACAGCCACCATTGTCCCAGGGACATTTGATATCGGTAACAACACCGACGAAGGCACCACCTTTGTTAGCTTGCCGTTTGATTTCAGGCTCTATGATCAGACATTCAGTGGAGTTACGGTCTCCTCGAATGGCACTGCGGAATTTGACAGCGAAATTGGTTATTACGAGAATGACTGTCTCCCATCTTTCAACATACCCACCTACGCTATCTACCCCTACTGGGATGATCAGCGCACCGATGGTACTTGCTCAGGCGTGCCCTGCGGTATCTACACGTCCATAACGGGCATCGCCCCAAATCGAATATTCAATATAGAGTGGCGTACACGCTATTTCTCCGGTGGTGGCACGGCTCATTACGAGTTGAGGTTGTATGAGACTTCAACCAACGCGCGATTCGACATAATATACGATCTTATAGGCCAGGGGAATGGCAGCGCCACTACAGGCGTGCAGAAGAATAGCTCTCTACATACGCAATACTTCTGCAACGGCGGCGGTGGCACACCCTCCATAGGCTTAATGCTCGTCTTTACCCAGCCGCCCTGCATGACGGCTACTCCATCGCCAACCAACACCCCTTTGGGTGCGACCAACACCCCCACGCGCACCAATACACCACCTTCCACCAATACGCCCACGCGCACTAACACATCTACAGCCACCAACACCCCCACTCGCACCAGTACTTCCACTGCTACCAATACCCCGACCAGAACTAACACATCAGTGCCTGCCACCAGCACATCTACACGCACCAATACATCTACGGCTACCAGTACACCAACCAGAACTAACACACCGCTGCCTGGCACCAACACAGCAACTCGGACTAACACGCCACTACCTGCTACCAATACCCCGACGCGCACTAACACACCCATAGGAGCGACCAATACTCCAACACCTACTGACACACCTGCCAATACCTCGACCAATACGGCCACAATCACCCCAGGACCGAGTAGCACTCCTACCAGTACAAGCACCGGTACGGCCACACCACCGCCGAGCGATACGCCTACGCTGACCTCCACTCCTACGGTGACCGACACACCACTACCTACGCAAACCCCCGGTGGACCAACCGCCACGCCTGTGCCTACGGACACCCGCACCAGCACGGCCACTCACACCCCACCGCCAACCGGCACCCCAACGCGCACTCAAACCAACTCTCCAACACGTACGCCAACACGCACTCCAACTAATTCTCGTACCGCCACTCCCACTCGCACCCCAACGCGCACGCATACCCCTCTACCAAACACATCCACATCCACGCCCATTCCTCCTAGCCCAACCGAGATGGCTCCCACCGAGACCGTCCCACCGTCAGCCACGGCGACCAATACTTCGGTGCCGCCCACGCCTACCCCCACCTCATGTTCACTGCACTTCACCGATGTTCTGCCCGGTAATACTTTCTACGACAACATCAGGTGCCTTGCTTGCCGTGGCATTATCAATGGGTATTCGTCAGACTGCGAAACAGGCAATCCGTGCTTCAAGCCGGGCAACAACGTGACCAGGGGACAGCTTGCAAAGATCGTAGCGAACGCGGCTGGCTTCAACGATACTGCGATTGACCAGCAATTCGAGGATGTGCCCCCCGGATCTACTTTCTTCAGTTACGTATGGCGGCTTGCCGACAGAGGCTACATCTCAGGCTACCCATGCGGCGGGCCAGGGGAGCCATGTCTTACCGGCTTGCCATACTTTAGGCCAAACGCCAACATCACCAGGGGCCAACTCTCCAAGATCGTAGCGAACGCGGCGGGCTTCAACGAGACCACAGGCGCGCAGCAATTCCAGGATGTAGCGCCCAACTCCACTTTCTTCGCCTTCATCTGGCGTCTGGTCAATAGGAGCATAATGTCAGGCTACCCATGTGGCGGGCCTGGAGAGCCTTGTGGCAGCAGCGGCTTGCCTTACTTCCGCCCGGGCGCGAACGCCACCAGAGGGCAGGCAAGCAAGATTGTGGCAAATACCTTCCTCCCTGGCTGCGATACCCCATAAGGGAGCTACCCATCCTGCATCTGATCCCGAGACAAATAAGATTGGCGGTTTTGCTGCCAATCTTATTTGTCTCGGAACTCCATCCTTCCCAATTCGGGGACGAACCACCTGCAAACAGGCGGTGTATTCTCTACAATACTGCCACGGCCCGCACACCACGCTGGGCCTGTGATCCTCCCCCTACTCGCCGGCACCCACATGCAGGAGGTAACCCTGATGGTCATACACCACCGAGGTCTATTCAGCGCTGTGCTTTCTACTCTGCTGGCCGCCATGATTTGCGGCTCCTTTCCATCAGCGCGCACATCGGCCATGATCGCCACCAGCAGCCGTACTTTCCCCGAAACGGGAAAGACAGTGCAGGAAAGGTTCCTCGAATACTGGGATGAGCACGGCGGCTTACCACAACAGGGCTACCCCATCTCCGATGAGCTTCAAGAAAAGAGCGATACCGACGGCAAGACTTACACCGTCCAGTACTTCGAGCGCGCTTTGTTTGAGTTGCACCCTGAGAACGAACCTCCAAACGATGTCCTCCTGGCGCTCCTTGGCAACTTCCTTTACAACCGCAAGTACCCCTCTGGCGCACCTGTCCAGACGCCCAACAACGAGCCGGGGTCGCAGGCATTCTCTCAGACGAATAAGCGCCTGGGCGGGGTCTTCCTGCAATACTGGCAAGAGCATGGTGGGTTGGCTCAGCAGGGCTATCCGATCTCCGATGAGTTTGTGGAGGCCAGCGACCTGGATGGTAAACCCTACACCGTCCAGTACTTCGAAAGGGCCGTCTTCGAGAAGCATCCGGAAAATACGGGCACACCCTACGAAGTGCTCTTATCCCAGCTGGGCACCTTCCGCTACCGGGACAATTACACCACTCCCTCTCCAACCCCAACACCTGCTTCTCAAGCCACTCAGCCTGTTCCGGCGGGTACAATTCCATCGGCCAGGGCAGGACACGACCTCGTCTACGATGACGCTCTCAAAATGGTGCTACTGGTGAACGGAGAGGACGCCGCCGGGGAGCCGGATGGCACACCAAGCAAAATCTGGGGGTGGGACGGGTATCAGTGGAAAATCGTCAGCGCGGATGGCCCTCCTGTGCGCTCGCTGGGTGGCGTCGCCTACGATCCTGACCGCAACATGCTTGTGCTGTACGGTGGCAGCACCAAAACCACCAGCTATGACGAGACATGGGAGTGGGACGGCTCAACTTGGCGAAAGAACGATACAGAGGGAATCGGCTTCTGGCACCACGGCTCGATGGCTTACGACAGCGCCCTACATCAAATCGTCCTGTACGGGGGCAACTTGCAGGCGACTGCCTCCACGCAAAGCAATATCTCGTTCCCTGCGGAGACCTGGTCGTGGGATGGCGCGGCCTGGCAGCAGTCTTCCGCCCCCGGTCTGGGGGCGCGCTACCATTATGCTATGACCTACGACAGCATACGAGATAACGTGCTGCTCTTTGGAGGTTCCTCCCATTCCCGCGACTTCAACGACCTGTGGGCCTGGGACGGCTCCACCTGGACCAAATACTCACCAGGTGGCCCTGCTCCTTCGTCCCGCGTCGCGGCCCGGATGGCATTTGACGAACGCAGCGGTAAGGCGGTCCTTTTTGGCGGTCTCACCCCAGCCTACACTGACCTGGACGACACCTGGACGTGGGATGGTACCCGGTGGACCCTGGTAGATTTTCCGGGCCCCAAGCCACCAGCCAGGAGTCACCATGCGATGGCCTACGACAAGCAGCGAGGGCGCATAGTCCTCTTTGGTGGTGTCACAGGCGAAATGCAGGCAATACAGCTTCAAGACACCTGGGAGTGGGATGGTGCCACCTGGGCAAAAGTATCAGGCCCATGATAACTCTTCTCGAATCTAGTAGAATATAGATATCAACCACAAATGAGGAGGGTACAGGGCCTGGATGCCAATCTATGAGTATAGATGCCCCGACTGCAAGCGCCGGGTGAGCATCTTCTTCACCAGCTTCAGCGCCGCCGATAGGCGTACTGAGGCCGGGGATGTCGAGTGCCCCAGGTGCGGCGGCAAGCGGTTATCCCGCTTGATATCCAAAGTGAATATGGTCAGGGGTGGCTCAGCCAACGGGGCCGACGATACTGCCTTCGACGACATGGGTGACGATGCTATGGGCGACATGGATGGTATGGGCGGTATGGACAAGATGTTCGAAGGTCTGGACGACGAAGATCCCCGCTCTGTAGCTCGCTGGGCGCGCCAGATGAAAGAAAGCATGGGCGACGAAATGGATCTGGGGCCGGAGTTCGACCAGGCGCTGGCTCGCATCGAATCAGGCGAGGACCCCGATAGAGTAATGGACGATATGGACCCCGAGGCCCTCGGCGGCCCGGGCGGTGACGAAGGCGATGATGGCGACTTCGATAGCGATTTTTGATCCTCTATTCCTGAAAAGCCTCTTCCCAATCTAGGGATCGGTTACTGAAGTAGAAGCTCGAAATGCACGTGATCTCCCTCTTCTACGCCTGTGCCTGTTAGTCTGGTCCACAGGTGTTGAGCCAAGAGCAAGCTCTTTTCGCCGATCAGCGCGGTGGCCACACTGCCTACCACGAATCCGAAGGCTACACCGAGCAGACCTATCAGCACATAATTGCCCGTAGCCGACTTCGGAGCTATGGCGACGCTAATCGCCGGGCGTTTCTGGTTGCCTATATTCAGAGTACCATGTTCCGTTTTGACCTGCATCGCTCTACCCCCGGCACGTCATTGTGCGTGCGACATCAACTAATTGCATAGTGCATGCTGCAAACTGCGTCTGCTTATGATCCGCTACGTTCTTATGTTACTGGACCACCAGCACAGGTTGGGCACCCGCCCATAGCTGCTCCAGGCGATAGTATTCGCGTGTTGCCTTATCGAATATGTGGACCAGGACAGGACCATAGTCCATCAATACCCATTTGGCATCGGTCATGCCCTCAACGTTGAGGGGATTTGTCCTGCTTCGCCCAGTTTCTCGTCTATCTCCCGTGCTATGGCCTTCACGTGGCGTTCGCTTGTGCCTGTGCAGATAACGAAGTAGTCGGCGATGATGGACACTTTGCGTATATCGAGCATGACTATGTCTTCAGCTTTGCGGTCTTCTGCGATATCGACCATTCTGCGAGCCAGTTCGTTTGGTTCCAGTGTTTCCCTCCATCTTTCAGTTCTCTTTGCCGGGGACCTCTTCTCCGGCAATACTGAGCACATTTCATACCGCTAGTATAGGGTGGCGCGCTCCCTGCCTGCCCGGTATCCCCAAGGGAATTATAACATAAGGAGATTGTGAAAATCCCCCAATATAGAAGCAGGACAACCTCTTTATATAGGTTGTCCTACCGTTTGGATCCGCATTGAGCTATTTGACGAAGAACATGTAAGCCGCGAAAGCGTAAAGCGCGATGGCTATGATGATCAGCACTATCGCACCCACGGGGATACGTCTGCGTCTGCCGCTCTTGCCGTCTACCTTGATCTTGAGCGACGAGTTGGCATCCGATGCCTTGAGAGGCCCCGTGAGGTTCCCCGTTCCTACAGCACCTGTGTTGGAGTTGTTGCTGAGGAATCCCGTGCCCAGCGGCCCTGTGGCTGCTGAGATCGTGTTGTCGAACGCTCCCGTAGTGAGGTCAAACGATGTCGTAGTGCGCTCCAGCCTGCCTGCTCCGATCCCACCGGTGTCGGTTGCTGCTGCGCTATCTCCGCCTACGGCGTTCAGCACCTGTCGTCGCAGGGCAACCCAGCGCAGTCCGAGGTTGGCTTCCTCGTTCGTCGAGTTCGAGCAGCACCGCCCTCTGGAATGCGGCCTCTGCCTCCTCCAGGTCGGGGCTGGTGCCTCCTAGCCACACCCACACCTCTGCTGTGTCGGGGTGACTGGTTGCCAGCGATTGAAAAATGCGATGTGCGCTCGCTCTATCGCCTTCTTGGGCCGCGCCAATGGCGCGTGCCATATCTTCTTGCATATTGCCTGTAGTCGTCTCGGTTTCGACGGTACTGGTTCTAGCGCTTTTGCTCATTGATCAAACTCCCGCGGGGCCTTGCCCCCGTGTTGTATACAGCGATATACGGTAGCTCCCAGCTACTCTACATCTCCAAATATACAAAAGTGCACATACTGAGGCAATAGTTTTCGCCAAATTGTGGGACTAAGGTACTGTTTTTTGTGCCTGGTTCACGTTGTACGACTGCAGATACACGGTTATAATCGTATGCGGTAGCAGACGCCGAAGTTGTACCCTTATCGGTTCGTGTCATGCGCCTGTGGAGGTTGGGATGCACAAGAGGAGAGCCTGCAGGAACGAGGAATTTGTTGGTTAGCGCTCTTGCAGGCCAGGTGAAATCGCCGGCGAACAACGGGCTGCGAAGCGCGATTCTGCTGGCGACCGTGGTCGCTTGCGGTTTCTTAATCCCTCGCGTGATATTATTCGGGCAGGTGACGGTCGCCTTTGTTGCATGGCCCTGGCAGTTTGATTACACGGAGGGCGTTAACCTGAATGCCACCGTCCAACTCTCACAGGGCCACAATATCTATATGCACAACGGCCCCAACTCCTTTATCTCCGCCCCATATCCCCCTCTATTCTACCTGCTGGATGCGCCTTTCAATCGCTTATTTGGCCCTTCATTTACCCTGGGCCGCATCATCTCGCTCGCTGCTACGCTCCTGGTAGCCGCACTCCTTGTGTACGCCGTCCAGTGGGTCACTCGCCGCTGGCTGCCCGGCATACTTGCCGCTATGCTGTGGCTTTCCCTGACGCCCGTGATCATCTGGGCCGCGCTCTACACGCAGCACATCCTCGCCTTGATGTTCGGCTTCGCGGGCCTTGTTGTAGCGATGCGCTTTCCTGAGGGGCGGCGCTCATATCTGGCCGCTCTCCTCTTTACTCTCGCTTTCTATACCAAGCAATCGGCCTTCGATGCCGCAGGTGTCACAACCTTCTGGCTCTTTGTGCTCAACAAGCGCAACGGTATTCGATTTGGCCTGATTCTCGCGGCGATGGTGGGCGTGCCTTTCCTGGTAGGCAATCTCATCGTCCACGGGGGTCTCTGGGAGCACCTGTTCAGCAACCAGGCGCTCGCCTGGGGTTGGCCTCGCTTCTGGCGGTTGCTTGGCCGCCTGCTGAACGACGAATGGCCCCTCTTAGCGTGGGCTTTAGCATGCAGCCTGTTCACCCTGCTGGCCTGGTTGCTTGGCCTGGTCAGGAAACGTCCCCTGGTCTCTTTTAGCCGGTACTGGTCACTGGCCGTCGTCTATTTCTGCGTCGCGCTTTTATCAGTGCTGGCCCGCCTCGGTCGCGACGGCGTGAACTACAACCACTTCATAGACGCCCTCTTGCCGGTCTGCCTCCTGGTTGGCCTCTCACTGGGGTATCTCATGGCACGAATAGAGGCGCGCAGCGAGCAAGAAACCACTGAAGAAGGTGCCGGTAAATCGAGCGCCACAACCCCACCGCAAGGTCGCGGCAGGTTTGCGGGAGCTTTGGCCGCGTTGGCACTCCTGCTGGCGGTAGTAGTCGTCCAGGTCTTCGTAATGCTTAGCCCCTACACGATGTATAACGGGCCATGGCCCGGCCCGGCCATTGAAGGACAAATGCTGGCGATCTCCAACCTGATCGTAAACAAGCCAGGGGAACTCTACTCGGAGGATGTATACCTTGCGCTTGCCAATGGGAAGCGCGTTCTGTACGATGACGCTTTCATGTTCGTGAACCTGGCTGCCCAGGGCAAATGGGACGACAGCGTCTACAACCGGATGCTACACGAGCGTCAGTTCTCCCTCATCCTCCTTGAGCCTGGCCCGGGCCGCTTCACCAAAACGGGCCGCCAGCTATTCAACGACAACTACGAGCTTCTGTACGGCGACATACGCAATAGCTATGTCCCTCTGACAGCACCGGACGGCTCAAACCCATAAAACGAGACTGGGGGCGTGAGAAGCAGAAGGGTCAAGTATGCGGGGCTGCTCCGCGTGCCTGACCATTCTGTTTCTCACGCCCCCAGGCTTCGGGTACCGCGTGATACGTGGGCTTCGTATTACGCTACATTGTCGGTGGAAGTGGGCGTGGCCGGTTCGGTGTAGCCATCAGCGGCGAAGAGGGGTAACTGGCGAGTGAGTGACTTACGCCCCGACGGTTCGCGGAAGCGCAGCAGGTCGGTCTTGCGGACCAGCAGGCCGCGCTGGGCAGGCAGGCTCCAGGCCCGCAACTTCCCCTCGCGAATGGCAAGGCGTACATCCCCCTCCGTGATGCCCAGGTAAAGGGCTGCTTGCTTGGTTGTGTACATCTCGTCAGTCATTGCATTCCCCTTCTCACCCATTGCTGGTTCCTCGTTCTCCTCGATATAACTTAGGAACCAGGAACCGTCAACTCTTCCTCTAAGCTGCCTCGCCTTTCAGCATATCGATGAACTGCGATGCCTCGGCCTTGGTCAGTTCGTTGGGGCGAACCCCAAACACCTCGGCGCACCTGTCATCTACCTGCTGCTCAGAAAGCCTCTTGCTCGCCCTGCCGATGGCGTAGATCGCCTTCAACTGCTTTTCAGTGAGAGCGGACCCGGTGGGCGCTACCTCAAGAAGCCGGTCGAAGTCGTCTTCCTCGGCGGCGAGCCTCCCGCCTTCGATGCGGGTGAAGCGGCTGTTGCCGAAGCTGCCCGACTTGCCATTACCATTACCGTTGCCCTTGTTGATAAAGGCGCTGGCCCGATTGACCACGTTACGCGGTTCAGCGAGGTTGACAGGCGCATCCACCACCTGCGACGTGCCGGGGCGGGCGTTGTCCGCGAAGTCGAAGTCGCGGCAGAACTGCGTGCCATATCCGAGGGCCGCCAGGGCGCGCCCCATTGCCTTCGTTTCGGCTGCTTCTATGTAGTCGTGGAAGTCGCGCACTGTTTCGGAGCCCCAGCCTGTGGCCTTGCCGCTGCCCGGAACCTCGACCTCGGCGCGGAAGAGGGCGAATCCGCTCTCCTCATTGTGCTGCACGATCTCGGTCGTCATGCGGGCATCGGGGTGCTCGTGCCGGAGCCACATCACTCGCCACTTCACTTCCAGGTAGTCGCGGCCATCGAAGTTGCTGAGGTACTGCGTGGGGTCGAACGCCCGGTTAGCCTTCGGGCGGCTGTCGTTGCCGCTTCTGGTGCCTGTCTGGGTGGTTTGAGGTGCGGTATCCGTTGACATCGCTTCGCCGTTATCCTCGTTCGTCTCTGCCGGAATGAAATCGTCTTGCAGTAACTTTCTCGCGCTCATTATCTGTTGCCTCCTAAGCTCTATCTACTCAAATCAAGGCTAAATACGATTTTGTGGGTGATGTGAGGTTCTGCCTCAGCACACTTTCCTCATCACTCCCTACCACCAAATTATAGCAAATTTGTTCTAATATGTCAAGAGATCAGGGCTATTTTGTTCTAGAATTGGTGGTAGTATCACATAGGCCCAGGGTCAGAGTATTAGCCAGAAGTTCCTATTGCTCGCCGGGGCTGTGGGGCGTATATGAATATTATGGATAACCCGTTTGTTTTCCTGGTGCTCATATTCATAGTGGGATTGGGCGGCCTTGCCGTCCACGCGCGGTTCTTCCGGCGTCCACCCACCGCCACCTCTCGCCCGACGTGGTTCCTCACTCCTGCCCAGTTGCCTTACAAGCGCACCCAATCGTTCCTTACCGGTGCAGAACTGGACTTCTACAAATACCTCGTTGGCGCGGTGGCGCAGGAGTGGCTGATATTCGCCAAGGTCAGGCTGGCCGACGTGGCGATCACGCCCAGGGGCATCCCCGACAGGATGCGTCACTTTAACCGCACCAGCCAGAAGCACCTCGATTTCCTGCTATGCACCCCTGATGAAGCCCTACCGGTGCTTGCCATCGAGCTGGATGACCGCTCGCATAGCCATCCCGACAGGCAGGCGAGCGACCGCGTAAAGGACTCCGTACTCAAAGCTGCCGGAGTGCCCATTTTACGTGTGCCTGTGCAAAGCAGCTATTCAGCCCGGCAACTGGCAGCAGACATACGAATCAAGATAATGTTGCCCGGTGTGTCAGAGCTAGAAGCTTCAGATATGGCTCATGATGCCACACAGCACTTATCGGAGGCGAACCTGCCCGACAGCGCAATACAACCCACAAAGCCCGGGCTCTCCCGCATGTGGCTACGGGCAGGCGCGGGCATCCTTGGCCTGCTTATTATCCTCTTGCTGGTACACGGACTAACGAATTCGGAATCTCGCTATGGATCGGTGGTCGAAGCCGCGAGTTCGGCGCAACCCCAGCAGGCTGCCGATGCCGGCGGAACGGGCCTGGTACTTCTCCCTGATACCTCTGCATCAGCCACGGCAGCCCCTGTTTCAACCGGTCAGCCGCCGGAGGCGACCATCGCTGCCGAAGCGTTGAATCTGCGTGCAGGCCCAGGCACCCAATACGACACTGAGGGTACATTCCAATCCGGCATGCGCCTCCAACTGCTGGGGAAAGACGCCACCGGAACGTGGGTGAAAGTGGGTACCCCAGATGGGCAGGAAGGTTGGATGGCTGTCAAATACCTTACCTTGAACGTGCCCCTGGACACCATTCCCCAGGTAAATTAGCCGAGAGCCAATCTCCGCCACCCGAAAGGGCACTCCTGCTCCCGATTTGTACAAGACACCTCATCGTCCGAAATGAGGGCGTGGGCCGGGCGTGTCCGCCTCCAATTAATCCCATCAAAAGGCCCGTTGAACACCCGTGTGCTTGCACCGGGATGCCCGGCGGTGATAGGATGAGATCGATCTTGGAATCGGAGGCGGACACCTATGGCGGAGAGCACTATCCACAACAGCACGAAGGCCATCATGGTGTTCTGCGCATACATCGCCTTCGTGTTGGTCGGGCTGGCTTTCTACGGGATGGTCGATGACAGTCCCTTTGTACCGCTGATGAATAGCCACTTCGACCTTGAATTGGCCTGGCTGACGGTGGCCGGCGGGTCGGGGCTGGCGCTAGTAGCAATAGTAACGGGTGGTCTACCCATAGGGCTATCGATTCTCCGGCGCGGTTTGACCACCGCTCGCGCCGACCTCCTGTTGCTGGCCGTACCGGTGCTCGCGTTTGGCGTGGTCCTCGCCACGTTCGCGATCATATGGGCCATCACCAGAGGCGACACCACTGCATCAACGGGAGCACCTGACGTGCCTGTTACCGTCAGCGCCACGATGGCGTTTGTGTTTGCGATTGTGTTCGTTCTCTCAGCCATAGCAAGCGTGGTAGCTGTGAGCGTGGCTGCGGCCCGCGCAGAGGGTAGCGAGCAGACCTTCAGGGCACCGGGCATCACCATAACGGTGCAGCCGTTCAAATTTGCAGCCTTGCCCGCATTGGTGGCGACACTGGCGATGGCGCTTATGCTAGCCGGTACGGTTGCCTGGGGCCTGATCGCTCGCTCCAATAATGCGTCCGCCTTCGATACCGCCACAGCCTACCAGGGTCTCACCTATTCCGCTACCTGGCTGATCGTTGTTTCGATAATGGCCCTGTCTACGCTGGTAGCAGTCATTGCCGTCTTCAGGTGGTTCACTTTCAGGAATCGGGCCTAAGGCAGCGCGCCATAGCGTTCGAGATAATGTTGCAGGCCAAGCGGCCCTACCTCAATATGCTGAGTGCCATCTCCAGCCGTGATAAGCTCAAGGCTGGATCGCTCGAAGAATTGCACAAGCCTATCCTGGCGCGTTACTACATTGAATTGAGTAAAAGGCTCACTCACAGGATAGCCCAACAATGCCACCTCCCCATGTTCGTGCCAGAAGGTGAGGAACGGTTCGGCAAGGTTGTGGCCCGTTTGGTCGAAGTAAGTATCGCCGGTGATCGGCCCGGTTCGGTCGAAATATTTGTCGCCGGGCGTTGGATAGAACAGCCTCCAGTCGAGCGCGCCCAGGCGCACGCCCGTCGTGCCGTCGCCTGTCGTATAGGTCTGGAAGTACGCGTTGCGGAAATACTGCACTGTGCGGCCCGCCTCGTTCAACTCGTCTGTAACCGCAGGCCCAAACCTGTCTAGCCCGCCGTTGGCCTGCCAGTATTGCAGAAAGATTCCATGAGCGCATTTGCCCGTGTCGTCAAAGCATTGCTCAGCCCCCTCCAGTCGCTCTGCGGGTTGGGGCGTTCGGAACGGCGTGAATTGCGGCGGATTGCTTCCCACCGTTGGCACAGCGTAAGCCGTCGTATTGTCGGGATATGGCCCAGCGCTGAAAGCGTACAGATTGCCGTCCGTGGATGCCACGTACAGGATGCCCCCCGCTATAGTGGGCGCTGAATACAGGTAACCTCCCGTCGAATACTCCCACACCACCTGACCGTTTGCTGCATCCAGCACCTCGATTGTATCCTCGGCGGCGGCAAACACCAGCCCATTGGCGACGGCCAGCGCCGGGATCACCCACCCCGATGTGGGGTGCATCCACTTGATCGCGCCTGTAGTCGGGTCCAACGCCGTCACCGTTCCTGGGAACTTCTGCACCTGCCCGACCGAGAAATAGCCTGCCGCAGCGTACACCGTATCGTAAGCGTAGGCGCTCGACGACACCGACCATCCCCGCACTGCGGGCACGAGCCGCCATCCGCGATCTGCACAGACCATGCAGGTCCCGCGTGAATATTATCGGCACGGAAGGCGTAGTAGAATCCGTTCTTGGCGGCTGCCCCCACCATCAGGTGGCCGTCTTTGTCGTGGAAAAGTGTAGGCGTGGTGCCCCAGTCGCCGTCGAATACCTGCACAGCTATCGGTATCTGCCAGGCGTCCACCACCTTGAGCGTGGCCGGGTCCAGGCGGGCGATGCTGTATGCATTCGGGATATAGTAATCGCCGGAGCCGGTAGTCACAAACCAGGCGCCCGAATCCTCGTCCACCGTCACCGAAGTCCAGGGACCGCCCCCCTTCTGATCATCCGGGATGAAGTGCACTTCCTTCTCGACCTGCCCCGTCGTAGCATCAAAGGCCCACATCCTCCCGTTGACGAACGGGTGGTCGCAGAAAGAAGCCACTCCGTAATAAACCATCCCATTGTAATAGTAGGGCGATCCCCAGTTATAAAGGCCCCCTGCCTCGCTGTTGTCCCCCGCCTTGAATGTCCACAGCGTATCGCCTGTGTTTGGATTCAGCGCATACAGCTTATCGTCGCCGCCCCCTATATACAATCCGTTGGCGGTCACGTGCGGTGCTGACGACACACCTGCCGTGTTGGGCGAGCAGAGCTTGGATGTCGTACGTCCCAGGTCTTTCTTCCACTCCAGCGTCCCATCCGCCGCATTGAGAGCGTACAAGAACCCGTCCCACGACCCGACGTAAAGCGTGCCGGAGAAGACGATTGGTTGGGCGGCCATGGGGCTGCCGTCGCCGATCTTCTGCTTCCAGAGCAGCTTGAGGTCCTTGGCGTTATCCGGGGAAAGGCGGGTTTCGGTGGGGTTGAACCCGGCACGTGCCCCGTCGTACATAAATGCAGGCCAATCGCCGGGGGCTATATTGCTGTGCGCGGCCGGCTGGCTGCTGCCCGTGTTGAAAAAGAAGAACGCACCCACAACCAGCGCTATGAAAAGCACTGCCGCCAGCAAAGCCACAGCGAGATTTCGTCTGCCTATTAGCGTCAATCCCTGCTAACCTTCTCTTATCTGACAGAAGGCCGCCCACACTATGGACGGCCCTATCCAATAAACTGTCTATTTTGTCAGTCGAGATATCCCCGCAGCTTGCTCGCACCGTAGCGGGCGTAACGAAGCTTACGCAGTATCCGAGTCTCGATCTGCCTGATGCGCTCACGCGTGATCCCGAACTCTTTGGCTACCTCTTCCAGGGTGCGTGGCCGGTCGTCAGTCAGTCCATACCTCATCTGGAGGATCTGACGCTCGCGGTCGGTCAGCTTGCGAAGGATGTCGTCCACCTGCTCTTTTAGCATCTGGCGCGAGGCTTCTTCTTCGGGGCCTCCGGTGCGCTCGTCCTCGATGAAATCACCCAGGAAGCTATCTTCCCCTTCTTCCATAGGTGCGTCGAGAGACGCGGGGTGCCGTGCCATGTCGAGGATTTTGCGCACGCGCTCGGCTGGCATGCCCAGCGCCTGCCCCAGTTCCTCCTCGGTCGGTTCGCGCAGTAACTGTTGTTGTAGCTCGTGCGCTGCCCTGCGCAACCGTGTAACCATCTCCGTCACATGCACAGGAAGCCGGATTGTGCGGCTCTGGTCCGAAATTGCGCGGGTGATGGCCTGCCGTATCCACCACGTGGCATAAGTCGAGAACTTGAACCCCTTGTGGTGGTCGAACTTGTCTGCCGCTTTCATCAGGCCGATATTGCCTTCCTGGATCAGGTCCAGCAGCGACAGGCCGCGACCGATGTACCGCCGAGCTATGCTCACTACCAACCGCAGGTTCGCCTGCACCAGTTGTTGCTTGGCACGTTCACCGTCGGCAGATATGATCTCGCAGCGCCTCCGCTCCTCCGAGTATTCCTGCTCTGTGACAAGGTCATTTTCGCGCTTCGCCGGTAGCTGCTCCATCTCTTCGCGCGCTTTGCGCCCCTGGGCCATCTTTTCGGCCAGTGCGCTCTCATCCGGCGACTTCAGGAGGGCGGTGCGCCCGATCTCACGCAGGTAGATGCGCACCGGGTCGTCCACCGATACGCTGTCCATGCTGAGCACGCGGTCAATGAAGCGCTCAAGGTCCTCGGGGCGCTCGACCTCCACCACCTCTTCTTCGGTGGCCGCGCGGGCCAACTCGGCGGCATCGGGCTCGTCTTCCTCGACATCATCGGTCGTTTCGACTTCAAGTGTCTCGGTCGATTCAACTTCCACTTCTAGGTCGGCATTGGCCTGCTCGGCAGGGATGCTACGCCCGTTGCGCTTGGAGGATGCAGTTGTCCGCTCGATCTTACTGACGATCGTCTCTTCATCAGTGAGGCCGAGTGTGTCGTATGCCTCGTCGATTACCTCTACAATACTGTCGCCTGAGCGCATGCCCCCCCTGTACCGGGTATCTCCAAGGTCGAAACGCTCGGCCATATCCAGGTCATCCACCGATGATATATCGCTACCGGAGGAATTGTTGACGTCGATGTCGGAGTTGTAGGATGACGCGTCGTCAAGAAGGATTAGAGGCTTGACTTCGCCTGACGAGCGTTTGCCGCGCGTAAAGGTGTGCTTGGAGCCATTGGGCGATCCATTGGCTTCCGCGCTGCCACCGGCACTATCAGCAGGTAATGCGCCGTTCATGAGCGGCTTGCTCGCGGCGTTCCTGGGAGTGCGTTGTTTCTCATTCTCTTCCGGTAGGTCGTCGTTGTGGCGGGTCGTCGATTTGGGCATCTTCCTTGCTACCTCTTTACTCCACCTCTATGTGCGTGCGAGCTTTATCCGGTGGTTGGCCCCTGGCGGCCTTATCTACGTTGCGCCATAGGCTGTAGACGGCGAGCATCGTTTCGCGTCCTGCGGCTTTGAAGTGGTGGACGGTCTCATCCGGCAGGACCGCGCCCAGAACCTGCGCCGGTAGACCTAACATGGCTTTGAGGGTGGTTTCCAACTCACCCGCCCAATCAATATAGTTTATGCCGCCTGAGGCACTATTATTGCTTGCGCTTGCTGCACCGCCAGTTTGCCCCGACATGTCGGCTTCAGCAGCAGGATCGCTTCCAGCCTCGGCGCGTATGTGCCGATCTCTTTGGTCCATATAGCGTGCCTCCCTCTTGGGGTATCATGATACCACTGTCAATGATCTTTGTCCAATTGTCAAGTGAGCTGTCGGGCGGTGTCGTCAAGACGTGTTTCACATACAGAATCGTTTCAATATACATGAGACCTATAAGGCCGATTCCCGCGTACAGGTATCTCGTGATCCCTTTGGATGGCTTTCTACAGGGTCGTACCTTATCTTGTTGCTACGCTTGTGGGTTGGGTGAACTTGATCCGAAGCTCACCGTTCTCCAGCTTGGCCCCTGCCACCTTGAGCGCGGCCAGGGCGCGAGGCAAGATCAGGTTGCGCTTATAATCGCCTACCTGCACCACCAGTTCATCACCGGTCTGGAGGAGATCGACCTGCTCTTTGCTGGCAAGGGGCAGCGGGATCTTAAGGGTGAAGTCATTCCCTGTTTGCTCGATGCTTTGTACCAGGCCGCTGAAAAATACATCAGCGGGGTCATTGTTGCCGAAAATAGCCTGGCTCATGCGCCCCAGCATTTCCACGCCCACCACCTCTTTGTCGAAGAACGGCACATCAAAGATCGGCACAGGCGTGAAGCACTCTTCAACCAGTTTGTGGTTGCGGCTCTGAATATCCCGCCACATAGTGAAGTACTGCCCATCAACCGATGGTGGGAAGAGGCGATTGCATACCACCATATCGCACGTGTAGCCGAACAGCGAAAGGTATGTGTACGTGCGCTGGGCCTCCTTGACCACCATCTTCTCCGCGTTCAACACGATCCGTACCGAAGTCATCTTCTGGTTGGAAAGGAGGTTATGGATGCGGTCAAGTTGGGTTAGCAGTTGCTTGATCAACTCGAACACATCGTCCTGCGGCATCGGCATATCAGTTACGGCGCGAGCCAGAGGTCGTATGATCTTGGCGGCGTGCCGCTGGATCGGGAATAGTTTCTCCAGCCACCAGCGGGCGATCTCAGGGAACGAGAGAAGGCGCAGGGTGTCTCCCGTTGGCGCGCAATCCACCACAATTGCATCGTACAACCCCGAGTCGTAATGCTTCACTATCCGAACAAGCCCTGCCAGTTCTTCTGCGCCCGGCAGCACCGTCATCTCCTCGGCCACTACGTCTTCCATGCCACGCCACGAAAGAAGCTCGGTGATGTACTTCTGGAGCGTTATCCAGTGCTTGTCAACTTCGTGCAGGACCGACACCTCCTGTGCCCACAGGTTTTCCGTGACCATGGTCGGTTCGTTGCCCAGTGGCACATCGAAGGAGTTGGCCAGCGAATGGGCTGCGTCCGTGCTCATTACAAGGGTGCGGTAGCCACGATTTGCGAGGCCGAGCGCGGTGGCGGCGGAAACGCTGGTTTTGCCCACACCACCTTTGCCGGTATACAAGATGATCCTCATCTCTCCTCTTTTCTCAACGAAGGGCGAACGCCGAACGGCGAAAATGAAGCTTCTTCTACGGTCGAGTCTATACAGCTAAGTATAGGAACGGCACAATGGATTGTCAAACACCCATGTGTAGCGGCAGACCCGAAGCTGAATCACTCCTAGCGAGGGCCTTGTCCGTCTGCAAACCCCGCCTGAGATCTTAATTTTGCAGGTTCGCGCCCACACAAGCCCACACAATCTGAATTCCAAAATAGGGATGGGCCTTAGTTGGATACTTACGGGGCATCGGGCGGGGTTGTAGGGCCAAGAGGAGGCGTTACATCAGGTGGCGGTAATGCATTAGTAGGCGTGCCAACCACAATGGTAATAGTAACGCTCACCGTAGGCGTGATAGACGTCTGAGTAGTGGTTATGGTCACTGATGGAGTTATAGCAGGCGCGGCAGTAGGAGCGCGCCCCGGTATAACAAGCACCTGCCCAACCTGCAACGCATTCGGGTCAGCGATGTTGTTTGCTCTCACAATGTCATCAACCGTCACCCCGAACAGGTCCGCGATACCCGACAGCGTATCGCCCGGCTTCACCGTATAAGTAACAGGAGGCAAAGTCGGCAGAGCCTCGGGAGGAGTGGTAGGCGAAGGCACAGGTGTAACCACCAGCTTAACGGGGTCTCCCGTATCGGATGCTCCCCCGCAGGCGGTAGTAAGCGCCAACGAGAGCAGCAGAAGCACCGAAACAATAGACATCGATCGGTGGATCTTGACGAAATATAACCTTCCCTCTTTATAGGGCCACTGCCGTCGAAATGAGACGGCGCGAGCCTCTGGACTCAGTTTCGAGTTCGAGCGCATGGGTGTGTGGGTTCCGGTCTAGGGTTTCTTGACGATGCCGGTGTTGGGCATGCTCGGCATGCTGCCTGGATCACCCTCCTCCCCCGACGCCCCCGTATTGGGCGTGCCAGGCTCGGTAGTGGGGGCAGCCGGCGAACTGTCCGGGATCGGCAGGTAGAGCACCTGCCCAGGATAGATTATATCATCTGTGAGGTTGTTGAGGGTACGCAGCTCATCCAGGTCCACCCCGAAGCGGCGAGATATAGCCCACAGAGTATCGCCGGACTGGATCACATAGAATGGAGTGCCCGTTTCTCCGGTTATAGTCCCGCCTTGAGCCTCGGTCGGGGCCGGAGTGCCCACCGGCACAGGCGACGATACCGGCGGTGGCGGCACGCTGCCAATAGTAGGCGTGGGAATGCCCCCTCCGCCACCTCCACCACCCGCTGCCGACTCCGCCGGGCTGGAAGCCAGGTCGCCGTCGGTTGGGCTGGAAGGAGAAGTGCCCGTAGACTGGATGGTGTATTCAGGCGGCTGGATTCCCTGCACCTGTGCGCCACCGAAGCGGGCGCGCAACCCATCAAGGCCCATAGCGGCTACCACCAGTAGCGCGATGAGCACAACCACATATATCAGGCACCCTTTGGCGCAATTGTTGCCGAAGATCGAACGCATATAACCCTGAGCGGGAGCCGTTGCCAGGACTCCACTGCTTCAACACTAACGCACCCAGCATACCCAACATCGGTGATGTGGGGGCCACTTTTGCACATCCAGGGCCTTGATGGCAACACGGGCTTTCCCAGGTGGTCAAGAGGTATATAATCATGAATAAGATGTCCGAAAAGCACTACGCCGTGGTGACGCTTGAGCCGCCCAACTACAATGACAGGCGCAACCCAGCCCGGCAGGTCGATAGCGAGCCTGTCCTAGATGACCCTGCGCTCGGTCTGCTCCTGCACTATCACATCCCCGCATCACTCGCGAGCAGCGTGCAGGTCGGCCAAATGGTGATAGTGCCCCTGCGTGACAAACCAACCTATGGCGTCGTAGTGGCACTGGCGGATAGCGCACCCGTAGAGGTCACCCGTCCCATAAGCCGGGTGATAGACACTCGCCCCGTCGTGCCTCCCGCCATGATGGCTCTCGCACGCTGGATCGCCGAGCACTACCGCTGCACGCTGTGGCAGGCCCTGGCCCCCATGCTCCCGCCCGGCGTAGCGCGACGTGCCGTGACTACTTTCAGCCTCTCATCCGCCCGCGCCGGGCAAGACACCGGAGAGGCGCGCACCAAAGATGGCTTCGCCGGGAGTGCGCAATCGAGGGCACTGATGTCGGCGCTGGGCAGGCGGCAAAAGCAGGTCGTCGGCTTATTGCAGGAAGCTCCTCGCCACACAATGACCCTCAACAGGCTCAAGCGTAACTACAAGGGGGCCTCCACCAGCCTCAACTCGGCCCTGCGCGGTCTCGAACGTGAGGGCCTGGTGACGCGCCGTGTGGAGCTACCCGCGCCCCGCTCCAAGCCCCAGACCGAAAGGATCATCCGCCTATCCGTAGAGATCGACAGAGCCCGCCAGGTAATGGGAGAGCAGTCGCACCGCGCCCCCTTGCAGGCCGCCGCCCTCGACTGGTTGGTCAAGCGGACGATGGACCTCGAACGTCGGGCGATGAATGAACGCGCTACGCCACAGGAAGATGGCGCGCATACCGAGGGCTGGCTCCCTCTGAGCGACCTTTACCTTCACACAGGCGCGACATCCGCCACCGTGGTCGCCCTGGAGAAGAAGGGCCTGGTAGCCCTCCACGAGCGCCCGATCTTTCGCAAGCCTGTCCCCCAGCGCACGGCAAGCGGCTCCCACGACGAGCCCCCCACCCTCACCCAGGCCCAGGCCGCCGCCTGGCGGGAGCTAGCAGCCGCCCTTCGCAGCACAACCACAGATCAACCAGATCGATCGGAAGATCACGTTTCCCCCGTCATGCGTCACGCACAAACCCCATTCGTCCTTCACGGCGTAACCGGAAGCGGCAAGACCGAAATCTACCTGCGAGCCATCGGCATGGCGCTGAGGATGGGTCGGCAAGCCATCGTGCTCGTGCCTGAGATTTCCCTCACCCCCCAGGCCGTGCATAGGTTCGCCTCGAGGTTCCCGGGCCGCGTAGCTCTCATACACAGCCAGCTTTCCGCGGGCCAGCAGTTCGATGAATGGCGTCGAATTCGCGAAGGTCAGGCCGACATAGTGGTGGGTTCGCGCTCTGCCGTCTTCGCACCTCTGCCGCGTCTGGGCCTGATCGTGGTAGATGAGGAGCACGAATGGGCCTACAAGCAGAGCGAGCACCAGCCCAGGTACCACGCGCGTGACGTGGCGCTCAAGCGCGCCCAACTGACAGGCTCCGTGGTCATACTTGGTAGCGCCACCCCTGATGTTACCACCTACCATTCGGCCCAGGTTGGCGATTTTCGCCTCCTCCCTCTCCCCTACCGGGTGGGCAGGCGTCGGGCGCAAAACGGCTCCGAACTGCTGGTAGAGCTTCCTCTCCCTCCCGTGCAGGTAGTGGACATGCGGGCTGAATTGAAGGCGGGCAACAGTATGCTTTTCAGCCGGGCGCTTGCATCGGCGCTAGATGCCACCTTGACTCGCGGTGAGCAGGCGATCCTCTACCTGAACAGGCGTGGCAGCCACAGCTTCATGCTCTGCCGCGAGTGCGGCCACGTGCCCGCGTGCAAGCGATGTGATGTGCCCCTGGTCTACCACGCCGACATACACGGCTTGCTCTGCCACAGGTGCAACGCCTTTTCCCTTGTGCCCAGGGAATGCCCCAAATGCGGGAGCGACAGCATACGCGGCTTCGGCTTAGGCACTCAAAAGGTGGTGGACGAAGTATCGGCGCTCTTTCCGAAGGCGCGCATCCTGAGGTGGGATCGCGATACCGCCTCGCGCCAGGGCGGGCACGCCGATTTGATGGATACTTTCGCCAGGGGCGATGCCGATGTGCTGGTGGGCACGCAGATGATCGCCAAGGGCCTGGACATTGCACGCGTAACCCTGGTGGGCGTCGTGAGCGCCGATACCGGGCTATTTATGCCCGACTTCCGGGCTCCCGAACGCGCTCTGCAATTGCTGATTCAGGTCGCGGGGCGGGCGGGCAGGCGTACCGAAAGCGCTCACAGCCGGGTAATAGTGCAGACCTTCAACCCCGACCACTACGCCGTGCAAGCAGCCGCGGCGCACGATTACATAGGCTTCTACAGGGGCGAGGTAAGGTTCAGAGCGGAACATGGCTACCCACCATTCGGCCAGCTCGCGAGATTGGTCTACAGTTCAACGAGCGACGAGAAGTGCGAGCAGACTGCGAACATAGTGGCAAGGCATCTTCGCCATCGCGCCGAACGGCTCTCAAAGGGTGGCGCGCTCGATGGCGCGATACTGGATGTGATCGGCCCGGCACCTTGCTTCGTGCACAAAATTAGGGGCAGGTACAGATGGCAAATCCTGCTGCGAGGCGATAGCCTCTCGCCGCTACTGGAAGGACTCAATCCGGGGGCGGGGTGGCTTCTTGATATCGATCCGTTGAGCGTGCTTTGATTTTCCAGCCCGAAATGCGAAATGTTGGCGTGTTTGTTATGATAGAGGATATAGCTGTATATTTGCTGCTACGATAATTGTAATATGGGGAATGTTATGGCGAAGTTAGGTGTTAGATACGATCCCGACCCAATTCTGAGAGAGAAAGCCAAGCGCATCAAAACCTTCGATGCCAACCTCCGAAAACTGGCATCCGATATGCTGGAGACGATGCACGCCAACGCGGGCGTAGGGCTGGCGGCCCCCCAGATCGGCCTGTCGATCCGCTTGCTGGTGGCCGAGTATGTGCCGGACAAGGACGACGCGTCCAGCGGTGAGCGCGGCTTCAAGATAGCCCTGTGCAATCCGGAGATCGTGAAGACCAGCGGCGAGACGGAGGTTGGGGTGGAAGGCTGCCTCAGCATCCCCGGCTGGTTAGGGGATGTGCCCAGGCACACATCCGTAACCGTGAAAGGCCAGACTCTCGAAGGCAAAGAGGTCCGCATCAAAGCCGACCACTACTTCGCACGAGTTCTACAGCACGAGATAGACCATTTGAACGGGGTGCTGTTTACCGACCGGGTGCTCGATATCAAGTCTCTAAGGAAGATTGACCCCCAGATGGACGAAGAGGAAAAGGAGATGTTGGAGGTTTAGCAAGCTACGCTGCTTCAGCAACTTCCTCTCTCTTAGGCAAATACTCTTCGGCTCTCCCTAGCGCGGTGAACGAGAAAGCAATAGGGATCGCAATCCGGATCAGCCCTATGACGAGAAAGACCAGCGCCACATCGCCCGTCCACTCGATGGCATAACCACCCAACAGAGTGCCCAGGGGGATCGCTGACCACGCGATTACACTTGCGATACTTTTGATCCGCCCCAGCAGGTGATTTGGCACGATTGCCTGGCGCAAACTGCCGGTATTGATGTTAAACAGGGTGCCGATCCCCGAATGGAGCGCCCACAATGGGAGGGCCAGCCAAAAATACTGCGTAAACGATAGGAGCACGGTTACAATACCGGTACACATAAGCGCCCCGAGGGCCACACGGCTGAACGGCCAGCGTTTGCGCAATACTCCGGCGAGCAACGACAGCAAGATTACCCCTATACTGCCTGCCGAATTCAGGATGCTCACTTCGAGGTCCGATGCCTGTAGATGGTCCTTCGCGAAGAAGATGATCTGTGCGTAGATCGTCGATCCGAAGAAGTTGACGAGTGCCATCATCAGAGAAATGTTGCGAAGCACCGGGTGCTTGAGGACGTATTTCAGTCCCTCTACTACATCCTGCCGTATCTTTGTTTTCGGTCGTTCGGTGCTGGTATTGAAACTGCGGGCGATGAGGACGAGGGAAATGGCCGAGACCACAAACGACATTGCATCGAAGAGGATGATATCGTAGATCGGTATAAGCGAGATGAGGACGCCTGCCAGCAGCGGGCCTGCGATGCGCGCCGCCGAGTAACTGGCTTCGATGCGCCCGTTGGCCGTAACCAGGTCTTGCCGATTCTTGATCAGGCTGGGGATGACTGCAAACTCAGCCGAGTCGAAGAAGATACCCAGCGTAGCGGTAATGAACCCGACAATATATATCCACCACACCAGTAACGACGAATCGAGGTCGAGCATCGCCAGCAAGGGTACCGTTGCCAGGATCGCAGCGCGGCCCATGTCCACAAAGATCATCAGCCGCTTCCGATCCACGCGGTCGGCCCAGGCCCCGATAAACAGCCCAAAAAGCAAATACGGCAGCATATAAGCAGCCGACGAAATGGCGAGATTAAGAGCGGAATTAGTGAGGTGGTAGACCAGCAGCGGCAGGGCAAAACTGGAAAGAGAATCGCCCAAAGCCGAAATAGCCTGTCCCAGCCAGAACTTCCAGAAGTCGATAGAGAGTGATCGGTCGTCAGATGATTGTGCGCTTGACATAGTTAGATAACTATATCACAAACAATATTGCTTACCGCCTACTCCTTATCTCGCCGCTCGCCGCTCGCCGCTCGCCATCACGTATCAAGCTAAGGATGGAAGAAGAAAGCCACAGCCAGGATCGCATAGGTAGCAAGAAGCTGGACTCCCTCAAACCAGTTGCTTTCGCCGTCGTGGGTAATAGCGTTGGCGATCAGCATAGTTACAAAGACCGCAACCACCTCAAAGGTGTTAAAGACCAGGTCAAAGGGTCTGCCGATAAAGAAGCCCAGGAGCACCAGGATAGGAGCTACGAAGAGCGCTATCTGGAGGGTTGAGCTCATAGCGATATTGAGGGCGAGGTCCATCTTATTCTTCATAGCGGCTAAAACAGCGGCCACATTTTCGGCGGCGCTGCCGACAAGCGCCACCAGGATCACCCCGACGAACAACTCTGTAAGGCCAAGAGTCTTGGTCAGATACTCAAGCCCATCCACAAGGAAATCGGCCATGATACCCACCAGCACAGTGGTGCTGACGAGCACGCCCAGCGAGTGGCGGATGGTCCAGGCTTGTGTATGATCTTCTTCCTCCTCAATCTCGGCGTAAAGATGCCGGTGAGTTCGGAGAAAGAACAGCGTTTGGGCCACGTACGAAGCCAGCAGTATAAGGGCTATGCCAATGCTCAACTCCTCGCGTAAATTCGTAGTCACTTCGCTGGGCGGGGTTGTGAAGACGAAAGCCGTGGGGATGACGAGAGCGGCGGTGGCTACGATCAGCTGAGTAGCCGTCGCGCCTGATGCGGTGCGGTTGAACTTCTGCTTGTCGCGACCCAGCCCACCCAGGAAGAACGAGAGGCCCAGCACGAATAGGACATTACCGATGATAGCGCCCGTAATAGAAGCGCGCACCACCTCATACAACCCCGCCTGGAGCGCGAAGAACGCGATAATCATCTCGACCGCATTGGCAAATGTGGCGTTGAGCAAGCCTCCGACACCGGGCCCTACACGTATCACGAGATTCTCGGTGGCGGTGCTGAGAATCTTGGCGAGAGGTATGATTGCCAACGCCGAGGTGACAAATAACCACGGGCCGCCGATGTCCGCAAACTTAACGATGAGCGCTATTGGGAAGAAGATCAGCAGAGCATAAACGCCTATTTGCAGTCCTGATGACCTGTCAGGCCCTGTAAGATCAAGGCCGATCCATTCGAGTAGCCCTCGCACGCCGCCTGGCGCGGGGTCGTTTGACGCGCTCCCGGCGCGCGTATGTTCGTCTGGCATCCCATCCCTCCCGAAGAAATCACTGATGCCTATTCTAATACGGGCACGACCTTGATCAGGTTGCTATTCACATTTTGCGGAGCCTTCTTTCGCACTCCCCACAAAAACTGTACCAGAGTACACCCCAAAACCTGTCCCATTTTGTCCCACCAATGCCATTAAGTTAACGAGGGCAAGAATAATCATATTCCAACCAACCCCTCAAAATCCCGATCACCGCCTGTACTTAAGTACACATACTTCCCGCTGGCGCGCGGCATGAAGGAGAAGAACCATATCCATAGCGAGTCGTAGCGACTTTAGAATAAGGCGTTGGAGTTATCAACCTTTCTTGTTTGCCTGTGACGCATCTGCTAAGATGTGCAAGCTATGAGCGCGATCAATTCGGGCGGGGTTGGGGCCGGAACGAACTGGCGTGCGCACCTGCTTGCGCTGGCGGGCTATTTCCTACTTGCCCTGCTGGTGACATATCCCGTAGTGGCGCAATTCGCGTCCGGTGTGCCCGGCGACCTGGTAGCCGACCGCGACCAGAACCTGTGGAACCTCTGGTGGGTAAAGGAGAGCCTCTTCCGATTCACCGACCCATTTCACACCGACATGCTCTATTATCCCTACAGCGCGGACCTCTATTACCACACGCTGGCCCTGCCGTTGGGGCTGGTTGGCCTTATACCTCAACTGCTGTTCAGCTTGCCCGCGGCCTACAATACGGTGCTGCTGGTTGGCTTCACGCTTTCGGGGTATGGCATGTTCAGGCTGCTCGACTATGGGTTGCAGGTTTGGGAGCCAGGTTGGTCTGCTCCCAAAAGGCTTGCGGCGTTCCTGGGCGGTGTCGTATTCGCGTTTACGCCCTACACACTGGATGCCCTCAAAGGCCAGCCGGAAGTACTTTCTTTGCAGTGGATGCCGCCCTTCGTTGAGATGTGGCTGAGAGGGCTTACCGGCGCGAGGGAATATGTAAAGCGCGATATGGGACTGTGGAAGTTTGGAGTAGGGGCCGGGGTGTTTCTGGCGCTTACGGCTTACACCAACCTCTACTATGCGGTATACCTTGTGCTGTTCGTGGTCGCCCACGTTCTGTACAGATTAGTGGTATCGGTGCGAATGAACGCTTTGCACGAGGAGGCCCGAAGGATCGTTCGAGTTGGGAGCGTGATGGCAAGCGTAGCGATTGTGCTGGGTTGGCCTTTGCTGGTGGGTCTGGCGGTGCATCGTAACGACCCAAGACTGGCAGTGGAGGCCGACCCTGAGCACAGGCTAACCCACTCCGCCGACCTGCTCAGCTTCTTCGCGCCACCGCACGATCACCTGTTGTTCGGCACCTGGCAGGATGCGCCGGGCGTCAACGAGCCGCCGCTCCACGATTACGTGGGCCTTGGATACGTGGCGCTGGCTCTGGCTGTGCTGGGCACTATAACTATGTGGCGCAAACCCGGCGTCCGCTTCTGGTTCATACTCATGGTGGCGGCACTACTGCTGGCGATGGGGCCGCAATTGCAGATAGGACGCAACAGAACAGGTATCCCCATGCCATTTGCGTTGCTGGAATGGCTTCCAGGCATGGATGCTATAGCCAAGCCTGAGCGATTCGTGGTACTGGCGCGATTGTGCATGGGCGTGCTGGCAGCCTGGGGCGCTATATGGCTCCTGGGTAGAAGGGGTGCAGATGTGCCTGTGGCGAACGCCCCGCAAACCGGAGGTCATGCCCGAACGGGGTATTCAGCGGTGGGTGTGCTGCTTGTGCTGGGTCTGCTAATAGAACTGCCTATACACCCACGATTTATGCAGACTATTGCCGACTTGCCGTTTTACCGGGCGTATGAGACACTGGCGTCACAGCCTGCCGGTGCGTTGATGGAATTGCCGTTTGCCACTCAACAATCAGAGACGATAGGGAGGCGTATGCTGCTGCAAACGGTGCATGATAAGCCGATCATGGCGGGCTACCTGTCGAGGAGGTACGACAGCCCCATCATCGATTCGTGCAGTCCGTTCTGGGGTTTCATCTCGCCGCTGGACGTGCCAAGAGAGGATATAGCCTCGCCGGTGGTGGTGAACAGATTGCTGGATGTGCTGAACTTCTATGACATTCGCTATATATCGCTCTATACGTCCTTCACCGGGGTACCAAACGATCAGGGCGATCAGGTACCCACTGACCAAGTCGAGGCGCTCGACACGATTGTCTCTGATACTACGAATGCAGACTCTCCCATCTTCGAAGGAACTGCCCTTGGCATTTACAGCGTCAAGACAGAGAGCCTCGGTGATGCGCCGCCATCGTTCCACATCGGTGCCGGGTGGTATCCGGTCGAACAGTCGGGCGGGCAGCCCTTCAGGTGGGTGCAGGATGGGCAAGGATCGCTCTGCGTATTTACCCCACAGGATGTAACCGGTAGCCTCGTTATGGCGGGGACAGCCTTCGCGCAGGATCGCAGCATTACAATGACTGTAGGGGATGAAGATCTATACAGCGGTACGCTCGCCTCAGGGGATTTCACAACTGTCAAGACGGCGACCAGGCACTGGCAAGCAGGCGTTACTCAAATAGACATAAGCTCTCCGGAGGCAGGCACTTCTCCCATTTCGCTCGACCCCAACGCGGGTGACAATCGGGAGCTTACGGTGGGTTTTCGAGGTGTGACGCTTGAAATTGAGCTTAAGAGATAGTATAATAAGGTACAATTCGTGTAACGCTTCGAAAGTGGGCGCACCCCACTTTTTTTGTCGTGTAGGGCATCACGGATGACACAGCCGTTCGACTGATTCGAGGCCGGCTGACAACCGACGACCGGATATCTATGAGATCAGGGAAGCGTTAGGAGGAGAAAAACAGAATATGAAGAGTGATTTGTACGCCGCGATCAATCAAATCGCGGCAGAGCGCAATATTTCCCGCGAAGCAATCCTGCGCGGCATTGAAGACGCAATCATAACTGCATATCGGAGAATAGCTGGCACCGATCAGAACGTGGCCGTGAAACTGGACCTGCAATCAGGCGATGCTCGCGTGTTCGAGCGCCGCACGGTGGTGGCCGAGGTGGAAGACCCCGCTACTGAGGTATCACTTGCGGAGGCGCGCGCCACTAACCCGGAAGCGCAGCCGGGCGACATGCTTGAAAAAGAAACCACTCCAGCTGACTTCGGGCGCATCGCCGCCCAGACGGCCAAGCAAGTGGTTATGCAGCGTATCCGCGAAGCCGAGCGCGACCGTGTGGTTGGCGAGTTCAGCGACCGCGAAGGCGATATCGTACTTGCCAATGTGCAGCGGCAGGATCAGAACGGCAACTGGATACTGGAAGTAGGGAGAGCCGAGGCGATCCTTCAGCCCAAGGACCAGGTGAAGAACGAGCGTTACCGCTCAGGTACGCGTATGCGGGTGCTCTTGCTGGAAGTGTTACAGAAGAACCAGAAAGGCCCACAGCTGATCGTATCCAGGGCGGACAGGGCGTTCCTCCGCAGGCTGTTCGAGCTTGAGGTGCCTGAGATACACAGTGGCGCGGTCGAGATCAAGAGCATCGCACGCGAGGCGGGGATGCGGTCGAAGGTGGCCGTAGCCGCCAGGCAAGCCAACGTTGACCCGGTCGGTTCCTGTGTCGGCATGAAAGGCCAGCGCATCCAGAAGATCGTGGACGAGCTAGGTGGCGAGAAGATCGATGTTGTGCTGTGGGACCCCGATATGTCGATGTACATAGCCAACGCGCTCTCTCCGGCCCAGGTGCTCTCGGTCGACCTGGACGACGAACACAAGACCGCCGCGGTGGTGGTACCTGAGAGAATGCTGTC
Organism: uncultured Chloroflexia bacterium; assembly: GCA_963797095.1. GTDB lineage: Bacteria > Chloroflexota > Chloroflexia > QHBQ01 > JADMIH01 > JADMIH01. Next base: position 534,482 of record CAWCNY010000006.1, read on the forward strand.
GCTAGCTATCGGGAAAGAAGGGCAGAATGCTCGTCTGGCTGCCAAGCTCACCGGCTGGCGTATAGACATCAAGAGCACTATGACCGCGAGCGATGAAGAGGAAATGGACGAAGATGAGCTGGCGCGCCGCGCTGCCGCCGTGCTCAGGGCCGAGGCTGCTGCGGGCAATGGCTCAAACGGTTACGACCCGGCAGCAACCGACGACCTGAAAGAAGAGCGGCGCAAAGTGCGTGCTAACAATACCGTTGTGTATCAAAACTCGGCTTACGGTCCACTCCCGGAAGAGATGGTGGGCGAAACAGTACGCTTGCGGGCAACTGAGGAGTGGGTCGAGGTTCGGACCGACTCCGGCAGAGTGCTGGCAACATACCCCGTGCAGGAGGCAAGCGAGGTCGAGGCTGGATAATACCCGGCTTATTGGACGAAGGGAAGGATGAGTAACAAATCAGGTAAGCAACCCAGGCCACGACATGTGCCGCAACGGACCTGTGTGGCCTGTAGGAGCACCGAGGCCAAGCGTGGTCTGGTGCGCGTAGTTAGGACGGCGGCAGGTACTGTTGAAATTGATGAAACAGGCAAGAAACCGGGTCGAGGAGCGTACTTACATATGTCCAGGGAGTGCTGGGAAAAGGCGTTGAAAGGCAAGGCGCTGGAATATGCACTCAAAACGGCAATTACAGCAGAAGACAAAGCAGCATTGCAGGCTTATGCTGATACCTTGGAGAATGAGGAGCAAAGCGTAAACAGTTAGCAAAATTAGTGAAGGATAGTAGAGAGTTGGATAGTAGATTTCGGACGATAGAGGATTGGAGTTTGAGCCTTAAGACTAGAATTGGGCTATCGTCTATCAGTGGGAGGTTATAGATGCCGAAAAAGATAGATTATGTTGTTATTGCACCATCTGGAAGTGGTGGTGCTGATTTTGGTGAGGATGGAGCAGAGGAAGAAGCCAGCACAGTAAACCGTCCCCCCAGAGGCCCCGGACGCGGCAGACCTGGCGGAGCGCCTGGGGCCGGACGGCCCGGCGGCGCACGCCCTGCCGGACGCAATACGGGCGCAAGGCCCGGTGGCATTGGCCGTGGAGGCGTTGGCACCGGTGTTCGGTCGGGCCCAGGCGGTCGTACGGGCGGTTTCGGCGGAGCGCGGGGTGGCCTGCGCGGTGGGTCTCATTCGGGTGGCTCCGGCACAACACGTGGGTTCGGCGCAGGTCGCGGCCTGGGCTTAGGGCTTGAGAGGCCTACGCCTAAGGTAGCCATACCTCCATACCTGACTGTCAAAGAGCTTGGCGAACTGATGAGTGTCAACCCCACCAAGGTGATCGCCGAGATGATCAAGCATGGCGTGATGGCGACCATCAACCAGCAGATCGATTACGATACAGCCGCTATCGCCGCTATAGGTTTGGGCTATGAAGTATCGGAAGCGAAGCCTGAGGTTGAGGAAGATCTGGGCGATATTCTAACCGCCGAGCAGGATGCATCTGATACAACCAGGCAGGTGCATCGCCCGCCCGTCGTGACCATCATGGGCCACGTTGACCACGGTAAAACCAAGTTGCTCGACTCGATCAGGTCGGCTAATGTGATAGCAACCGAGGCGGGCGGTATAACCCAGCATATAGGTGCTTATCAGGTAGAGTTGCAGGGCAAAAAGATCACCTTCCTCGACACGCCGGGCCACGAAGCCTTTACCGCCATGCGTGCCCGTGGCGCGCAGGTCACCGATATCGTGGTGCTGGTGGTCGCTGCCGATGATGGTGTGATGCCCCAGACCCTGGAGGCCCTTTCACACGCCAAGGCTGCTGAAGTGCCGATCATCGTAGCTATCAATAAGATGGACAAGGAGGAAGCCAACCCTGATAGGGTGATGACCCAGCTTTCCGAGCAGGGGCTTGTGCCCACGGCCTGGGGCGGCGACACCGAGTTCATCAAGGTGTCGGCACGTGCGGGCACAGGCATCCAGGACTTGCTGGAGACGATCCTGCTCGTCGCCGAGATACAGGATTACAAGGCCAGCCCGTACAGGAGAGCGCAGGGCACCATCATCGAGGCCGAGATGGATAAGAACCGTGGGCCTATTGCGACTGTGCTAATCCAGAACGGCACGCTCAATCTACGCGATTACGTGGTTGCCGGGGCGACCTGGGGCCGCGTAAAGGCCATGCAGGACGATAAAGGGCGCAAACTGCGCAAGGCCGAGCCTTCTACCCCCGTCGAAATCCTGGGCCTGTCTGGTGTGCCTCTTGCCGGAGACACCCTGCTGGTCGCTGTCGACGAGACAACTGTCAAGGAAATCGCTGACCAGCGTGCACGCCAACGCCGCTTTGAGGAGGCTGCTCAGAGCATCAAGTCGGTGAACCTGGACGACCTGTTCGCACAGATACAGGCGGGCCGTGTGAAGGAACTGCGTGTTATCCTGAAGGCAGACGTACAAGGCTCCCTGGAAGCCATCACACAGACATTGCAGAAGCTTTCAACTGACGAGGTCAAGGTGGTGATCCTCCACCGGGCGACCGGTGGCATCACCGAATCAGACGTACAGCTTGCTTATACATCGAACGCAATTATCATCGGCTTCAACGTGCGGCCTGACCCCGCTGCCAAGCGCGCTGCCGACAAGAACCGCGTTGAAGTCAGGTTCTACGATATCATCTATAAACTGTCCGAGGATATCGAGAATGCAATGAAGGGCATGCTCGAACCTACATTCCACGACGTGACCGATGGATATGCCGAGGTACGCGCGGTATTCCGGTTGCCGAGAAACGAGCAGGCGGCAGGCTTGATGGTCACTGAGGGCAAAGCGTCACGTAACGATCAGGTACGCTTGCTGAGAAGCGGCACTGTGATCTATGACGGCACGGTATCTGCTCTCAAGAGATTCAAGGATGATGTGCGCGACGTAGCCCAGGGCTACGAGTGCGGTATCTCTCTCGAAGGCTTCAACGACTTCGAGATAGGCGATACGTTAGAGTTCTACAGGAAAGAGCAGGTTGCAGTAAAGTAGTCAGTAATCGGTAGCCGGTAGTCAGAAGGTAAAAAGCCTGAGACTACCGACTATCGACTACCGACTGCCCGCCGACTACCAAAATGGCAACACGACGACAAGTACAGGTCGCGGATGAGATACAGCAGATCATCTCGTATCTCATCCAACGCGAGCTAAAAGATCCGCGCATCGGATTTGTCACCATCACACGGGTGGAGGTAACGCAGGACCTCAAATACGCGCGCGTCTTCGTCAGCGTGATGGGGTCAGACGAGGAGCAGAGGGCCACGATGGTGGCGCTCAACAGCGCCAGGGGCTTTGTCCGGCATGAGGTAGCAACCCGCATGACCACCCGCACCGTACCTGAGTTGCAGTTCCGTCTGGACAAAGGGCTGGAATACAGCGACCGCATTAACAGGTTGCTGAATGAGTTGAAGGAAGCAGAGGCGAGCGAAAGCCAAAAGACGGAGCGCGAGGGTAATGGCTAAGGGTCGGAAGCCTTCATCTTCTATTCCACCTCTGTCGCCCTCACTTGTCGATGCCGGTTTGAGCGATCACGAGCAGAATGAGCGCGTGCCTGAGTGGACGTTGCCTCAGTACACCAAAATCGCGGAGTGGCTGCAAGGGGCCGAGCGGATATTCATCCCCATGCATGTAAGTCCGGACGGTGATTTTCTTGGTTGCACGCTGGCCTTTGCGCGCGCCCTGAAATCGCGTGGCTATGATTGTGTAGTGGTGTCGCCCGACCCCATAGCGGACGTATACGCACCCTTTTACCGGCCTGAGGATGTCTTTGTGGGGGCTGTACCACCGGGGCCACCTGCCACCCACATAGCCTGCCTTGATATCAGCGATCCAAAGCGCACGGGCAGCTTTTACGATGCTCATGAGGCGGCATTTCGCGGCGAGGGTAGCGTCAAGGTGCTGAACCTGGACCACCATGCCACCAATCTGCGCTTCGGGGACCTACAATTGCTCGATGTCGGGTCTGCTGCTTGTGCTGAGCAGGTGGCAGTCGCCCTCAACGACCTGGGGTGGGCTGTGGACGCGGAGATTGCCCGCTACTTGCTCCTTGGGATCGTGACCGATACACTTGGCTTCAGAACCCCGGCCACCACTCCTCGCTCTCTGGAAATCGCTGCACGTATGATGGAGCGTGGCGGCAACCTCTATGAGATTGTGGAGCAAGTGTTCAATACGAGGCCGCTCTCAACTATCCTGCTCTGGAGCAAGGCGCTCGCAGGTGTGGCATTGGGCGCTGATGGGCGTGTGATCTACGTACACATTACACCCCAAATGCTGAACGAAGCCGGGGCCAAAGAGGACGAACTTGAAGGTCTATCCAGCTACCTGGCGACCGTAACGGATGATGTGAAAGTAGCAGCAGTGCTCAAAGAGCGAGACGATGGCACAACCCGCGTCTCCATAAGGAGCCGTCCAGGGGTAGACGTGGCGACAATAGCACGCAGATTTGGGGGTGGCGGGCATGCACAGGCAGCAGGTGCAACCATCCCGGCGGTGGGCACAGAAGCCGACGATCTCTTTATCGAAGCGTGCAAGGCCGTGCTGTCCGGAACCGAAGACGAGGGATGATAGCCACAAGGCACGATAAGCAATAAGCAACACTTGTCACTCGTCGCTCGTTACTCGTTCTCCATCGCCTATCGTCCGCTTATGATTGACGGCATTTTCATCATAGACAAAGCCCCCGGAATGACCTCGCACGATGTGGTGGCGCGCGTGCGTCGCATCATCAGGCAGACGCGCGTAGGGCATGCCGGGACGCTTGATCCCCTAGCGACGGGTGTGCTGCCCGTAGTGGTTGGACGAGCCACCAGGCTCGTAGAGTATCTGGCCGAAGCCGATAAAGCTTACAGGGCTACCCTGATACTCGGCGCGAGCAGTGATACCTACGACCGCGAAGGCAGCGTTGTGCCCAGCCCTGATGTGGCTGTGCCTTCCAGACACGAAGTAGAGACTGCATTGGCGGGATTTCGAGGGGAGATCATGCAAGTGCCACCTATGCACTCGGCTCTGAAAGTGGGCGGCAAGAAGCTGTATGAACTTGCACGACAGGGGGTGGTGGTTGAGAGGCAGGCCAGGCAGATAACCATCAGCCGGATAGAGATAGAAGCCTATAGGCCTCCGCTCTTACAGATCTTCGTTGAATGCAGTAAAGGCACGTATATACGTTCGCTGGCGAATGACCTCGGCGAGGCGCTGGGCACCGGAGCGTATCTGGATGCGCTGGTTCGCACACGGGTAGGGGCTTTCTCCCTCGAACAGGCCGTTACGCTCGATGGTTTGGAAGCCGCGTTTGCGGAAGGCACCTGGCGGGAAAGCTTGCACCCTCCTGAGACCATCCTCGCAAGCTGGCCCATTTACAACGCGAATGCAGAGGTTGAGCAAGCGATTATGCAAGGTAAAGCAGTGGCGCTGGCGGAGAGCGATCCCGCGCGGGGAAGCATGGCAGCCGTGAAAGGCACGGGCAGCGATTTGCTAGCTATTGTAGAATGGAACAACACTACGGGCCTATGGCAACCTAAGAAGGTGTTTGGATCGTAAAGCGTGGCTCGGGAAATTGGAGGGATCTAGTCTGATGTGGAGAGAGCCGGGTGTTTGATTGGATAGGGACTAACTGGGTATGGTGCTCGTTGGGTTGCATAGGGCTGTTCGTCGTTATGAGTGTAATCGGATACTTCTCGTTACGGGCGCGTGCCGATCGAGTGTTGCAGACGGATGGATTGCTTGAAGCCCTGAGAATGTTGAACGCGGGAGGTATGGACGGCGAGATCACGAAACTGCTCGATACACAACTGCCGAAATGGCCCATCACGGACGAGATCAAAAGCGCTGTAGGCGAGCTACAGGGCCTGAAGACGGGCCTCGACGCCGCAGGACGGGCAGGAGTGCCTCAGAACCTGATCGCGGCGTTCAAGCAGGATACGCTGAAGGCTCTTGACCAGATGTGGCATCTGGCCGAGCGTGTGTCAGGGGCTGGAGCGCAGAGTGTGGAATACGCTTCGCTGGAGGAGCAAATGGCCCCCTATGTTGAGCAGGTGAAGAGGGTATGCCAATCTGCAAAGGAAGGGCGACTCACGATGGCTCGACTGGCACTGGCCGACCATGACGCAAACAGCCAAGCGTTGGAAGAGGCGACAGCAGGCTTGCACAACCTCAGCGAGGCAGCGAGTGCCCTGCGCATGACCGACATACAACGACGCGATGGAGATACAGATGGGACACCGGTTCAGTCTTCAAATAATAGCTAGCCCGTATGCCTGATCAGAAGCCAAATAGTATGCAACTTATATACGACCTAACACGGCGGCAGCCTGAGCCCGCTGTGCTTACCATAGGGGCATTTGATGGTGTGCACCTGGGGCACCGTGCCTTGATAGATGGGGTGGTGGCGAGCGCGCGTGAGAAGGGGATCGCCGCTGTAGCTCTGACCTTCGAGCCGTCGCCCAGGGAAGTGCTAAGGCCAGGACAACCGATCGCTTATCTGACGCGCCTACCGGAGAAGATCAGGATCATGTCTGAGACCGGCCTGGATGAACTGGTGGTGGTGAACTTCACGAAAGAGCTATCTCAGGTGGAGGCTCCCGACTTCATCGCCTGGGTGCGGCAGTATTTGCCTTTTGTGGAGCTATGGGAAGGCGAAGGCTTCGCGCTGGGGCATGGGCGCACCGGGAACACCGATGTGCTGGCGCGTTTGGGAGATGAAGTGGGGTATAAGCTCCAAATCGCGCCCCTGGTGGTCGTAGATGGTGAGCCTGTGAGTAGCACGCGGGTACGTGAGGCGGTGCTGGCGGGCGACGTGGCACTGGCAGCGCGCTTGCTTGGTCATTATCAGACCGTGCCCGGCACCGTTGTGCCCGGGTCCCGCAGGGGACGCGAGCTAGGCTACCCGACGGCGAACCTGGCGCTACCCCCCAATCAGGCCCTGCCCGCCGATGGAGTTTACGCTACCTGGTGTACGCGAGCTGCCACCGGCGAGGTTCTGCCTTCAGTGACCAGCATCGGCACGAGACCCACGTTCGACGACGATGCGCGCCTGGTCGAGGTGTATATCATAGATTACAACGCCGACCTGTACGGCGAGGTGCTGATCGCGCATTTCGTGGAATACCTGCGTGGGCAGGTGAAGTTTGAAGGGATCGAGCCTCTTATCGTACAAATGGGGACGGATACGGCGCGTGCGCGAGAGATACTGAAATAAAAGCAAAAATAGAGAAGGGGTCGCGGTAGGCGGCCCCTTCTCCTTTCGCGATCGGTCGATTAGCGAGCGACCAATCCCACCGAGCCGGGTACAAGGTTGCTCACACTTCCCACGGGAGCGAGGCTACCGTCGTGTGCGATGGCGAAGCCGACGATCTGGTGTGTGCCGGAGGCCAACACATAGAGGAAGCGCCCGTTGTTGTTCACGCTTGCATCTACAGGCGATGAGCCATCGCCTGTAACGCCTGTGCGTCCGTCGGCGTTGAGGAGCGCCAGGCTGCCGTTATGTGCGATGCGATAGCCCGTGACCGAGCCGCTGCCCGCGTTGGTAGCGTAGGCGAACTTGCCGTCGTTGCTGATAGCGACCCAGCAGGCTGCGGTCTGGTGCGTAGGAGAAGATGCGCTGATCGTTGTCAGGTTGCCTGCGAAGTTGAGACCATAGGATGATGCTGCGGAAGCGTTGGCCGCGCCGCCAAAAGCCTCCGAAACGATCAGGTGACCGCTCCCATCGAACGCGAAGCCGAACGGAGTCATGCCTGCCGAGTCCTGGACATCGGGGCCTGTAGCGTAGCCGAGAAGACCCACACGGAAAGTATCTATCTTGTTGGTGTTCTTCTCGGTGACCACCAGCATACGTCCATTATCGCTGAATTCTACCTGTGCGGGACCGACATCGGCCCCACTGAGTGGCCGGCTGGAACCTGGGATCCGGTGGAGCCTGCCGAGGATACCGATCCGGAATCCGGTGATATTGTTGGGAACGCCTGCGTTGAGTACATATACCAGGTCGCCATCGACGGCGATGCTGATCGGATCGGTGCCGCCTGAAGGCACGCGGTCGACCAGTGTAAGGTTGTGACCGGAAGTAGCGAGTACCGAGATATCGTTGCTGCCCGCGTTCACGGCAAAGAGCAGGCGTCCATTATCACCCAGGGCCAGGGAACCCTGAGAGCCGAGACCCGCGCCCGTGCCGAGGCCACCTGTTGAGACCGTGCCTGCCGGGGTGAGCGCACCGTTTGAGCCGCGATCAAAGACGGCGACGGCGTTCCCTGCGGCGGCGTTGGTGAGGGTGTAGACGTAGCCTGAGTCGCCCTTGGCTGAGGCGCTACCGCCCGCGATAGCGAAGGCGGAGACCAGGAAAGCGACCGCTACCAGCACCCTTGCACACTTTGCGAACCATGATCGTACCGAGTTAGACATTGCGTTTCTCCTCCATCAATGATAAGGCTGTTCTTTTTAGCCCTTCTGATATTGTTCCGGGCTTTCCATGCCGCCCGGTTGCGACTTAGTTCTGCCCTATGGAGGATATCATCGCAGGCGCGGCTTACGGCGCTATGAACCGCATTACACGGTAGTTACACGATCCTTACGGCTTTGACAGATCCAATCTGTAACCTGGATCGTAGTACCTAATTGAAGATATGGAGAGGGTGTCCGCTCCTTCCTCCTCAATGCAGGAAACCCCCACGACCGGAACGGTCGTGGGGGTTTCCTGGTTTTGCCCATTCTAAGTAAAACGTGATACGCGACTATCGCTTACTGCTTATTTCCTTCGTCGTTGTTCGTAACGTATCTAGTATCAAGCTTACTCGCTCAGGAACCAGCCTATGCCAGGATATTGAGTGGTGTTAGGGACGGGATACGAGCCGCGAAGCTTGCCGATGCTATAAGGGTCGAGGGGAGTACTGTTGGCGTTCATGAGGGCGAAGTGGAGGTGAATCATGCCTCGTGCGCCAGTGTCACCTGACATACCGAGGAATTGACCTTGTTTGACATGAATGGTGCGCGATTGAGAGCCAACCGGAATATCCGAAGCGATGGAAGCGAGGTGGCCGTAGTATGTATAGTAAGTGACACCGTTGACATAATGCTTGATAAAGACTGCATTGCCCTGGCGGGAGCAGCAGTTGGCACAAGCCTCACCATCGGCTGCGGCTATGACGGGGAATGAGCGCCAGCTACTGAGGTTGTTGTAATTGCCTTTGATATAGTCGATGCCACCGTGGAAACCTCCACTGTTGTAATACCAGCCGGAGAGTATCTCCATGCTGCTGTTAGCTTCGAAGGGGAGAGTGAGGAACTGGGCGCGGGCGGTGCCTGCCGGAGAGGCAGCAGCCGGGGTAGCCGAGGTGGCGCTAAAGGTGAAGAGGACAACTGCGAGGACGGCGATTGCGGCCAGGATTGAGCGGCTCTTCTTGGTGGAAATGACGGACAGAATAGAACGCATTTAGAGATAGCTCCTTCTATAGGATTTAACAAGGGATGATCACCGCACTGTATTTACGCCTTGACATAAGGCGCAAGCACAATGACAGGATTATAAGGGTACAGCAAGCATAAATGCTAGCATTTTTGGCCTTATAATTCGCTTTTACGGAGGTCTTTACGTAGAGTTACGTACTATGGGTGATGGGATTACGTATCTCGACAGGTCCCCGCCCATCTTCTTATCCTTGTAGACCGGTAGTCTCCGAGCGAGCGTGCTGGCATGGGGCTTGCCAGTTGGTGGGTGGAAGTGGATAATTCAGTGAAGTCTAGCGTGGAGATGATCGAGAATGCCAACACCTAGTGATTCAACAGTTTTGCATAAGATGAACAAGAAAGCGCGGGTTGATGCCGCGCTGGCAAACCAGCCTGTGGATCGCCCGCCCGTGTCGCTCTGGCGGCACTTTTTCGATTGCGAGCGGAGCGCGGAAGACCTCGCGGGGGCGATGCTCGCCTTCCAGAAGAGGTACGATTGGGATTGGATGAAGGTGAACCCACGCGCCTCATACCACGTCGAGGGGTGGGGGGTCACGACAAGCTACGGCGCTGGCGGGCCGCTTGATAAGCCGGTGGTGACAGCGTATCCGATCCAATCGCTGGCCGACTGGGGTAGGCTAAAGCCTTTGTCTATGGACCAGGGCGCGCTTGGCGAGCAGCTTGAGGCGCTTGAGAGGATCGGGGAGAGCCTCGGTGGTGAGACGTACTTCATCGAGACGATCTTCAATCCCCTGTCGATAGCGGCTGACCTGGTGGACAATCCTAAGGTGGCGATCCCTGCGTTGATGGTGAGTAACCCCCAGGCTTTGAAGGACGCGCTGGAGGTAATTACGGCGACCTTCAGCGAGTTCGCGAAGCGGTGCCTGGATGCCGGGGCCGACGGAATCTTCTTTGCTACTACGGACTGGGCTAGCCGGGACCTGCTGAACGAGGAGCAGTACGCGGAGTGGGGCAGGCCGTACGATTTACGTGTGCTGGAGGCGGCGCAGGGCGCACACTTCAACGTGCTGCACGTGTGCAAGAACAACAACCTGCTGTTCGCGCTGGCCGACTATCCGGTGCACGCTATCAACTGGGCTGTGGGGTCGCCCGGAAACCCGGGGTTGAGGGACGTGCAACTGAACACCAACAAGACGGTGATCGGCGGCTGGATGAACGAGACTCTTCGGGACGGGACGCCTGCCATGATCAAGTCGGAGGCGAGGGCGGCACGTGAGCAGACGGGCGGGCGAAGGTTTATGCTTGGGCCTGCGTGCTCGATCGCGCCTGAGTCGCCTGAGGAGAACGTGAAAGCGGCTCGGGCCGCAGCGGATGCCTTGCAGGGCGAGTAGCAAATGACGAGTAACGAGTGAAGAGTGACGAGTGACGAGTTAGTTGAAACTGGTTGGCGATTCGAACTCGCTACTCGTCACTCTTCAATGTAGACCTTTGGCTAGTTGCTGATCATTATTTGGATGTTTCTGTGAGCAGGTAGCTATTCTTGCCCTCATTAACTTAAAGGCGTTAGTGGGGCAAAACGGGACAGGTTTTGGGGTGTACTTAAGGGTACATTTTTAGGGTTTGGCCTGGAACTCGCCGAACCTGGCTCCCTGAGAATCATTGATTGTGCTAATGCCATCGGCTGTGAATGTGACTGTGAAGGCGCCGGTCAGGGGATCGGAGCCTACGGCGCGGGTGGCGTTGATGGTTATGCGGTAGTCGCCCGCCTGGAATTTCCAGTCAGCGGGACCGACGAAGAGGCCGACCGGGTATTGGGGATTGCTGGGGCTGACCATTAGAGGCCCGGCATCGGCCAGGTAGATATAAGTAAGCTCTTTTGCCGTGGGGTCAAATGTCCACGCGCCCTCTTCCTGCCAGGTGAAGTCGGCTCCTACGCCTCCATTCATGGGATCCGCTCTGACCGACACATCGGTAATTACATCGATGCGGGAGTTACGACCTGTGCTGACGAACCTGGGCTGGACATATAAGATGGGGGCCGCGCCTCCCTGGGACATGCGGACGACCGGGGGAAGGATCATATGGACTTCAGGCTCTTCGGTGACGGAAAGGTAGCCGAGGATTGCCACTACGAGGGCGGCAATCGAGATCAAAGTGGGGATCAGGACGACGAGCCATATGGGTATGCGTGCGAAGGCCCGTCCTGATGGCTCGGACGAAGAGTCTGCCGGTGGTGCGGCCTGAACAGGTGTTGATTGGCGGGTTGCCCGTGGAGGGCGTGCCGCCGGGGTGGATTTACCGGGCACGGCAGCAGGAGTAGGCGCTGGTGTTGCAGGGGCGACGGATTGGGTGTTGCGCAGTCGTTTGGGCCGGGTTTTGTCGTCGGACATGATGATTCTCCGCGTGTGTACAGGTTGGGGGTAATATAAGGTAAGGTTGCTTGGGCGTCAAGGTGGAGTGGGTATCGCAAGAGCCTGGGTGTTTTGGAGCACATCACCCAATCGACCAAAATAACCCATGATGCGGAGTTAGTCTTACAATTTCCGTGCATAGGACCATAAGAGGGATGATATTTCTTACAGAGGTGAGGAAACGAATGAATAAAACAATAGTCACAGTAAGTGTAGTTTTCGATGGGGAAGTGTTACGGCCAGAAACACCGCCAAACCTTGAGCCAAACACTCGCTATGTGGCTGTGATCCAGGTGGAGGAGAATGGTGTAGAAACAGAGAATGCTTGGGATGTGCTTGAGCGATTCACGGGCACTGTAGATGCGCCGCCCGACTGGGCATCGGAGCACGACCATTATCTGTATGGCACGCCAAAACGGCGAGACTCCAGTGATCAACAATGAGCAGTGATCGTTTCCTGTTGGATACGTTCTTCATACAAGCCCTGCTCAATATGCAGGAATCATATCACGAGCAATCTCGTGATTTCTTCCCCTTTGCACGTGACGCGCAAGAGGTTTGGGTAACAGAAGCAGTTTTGGTTGACGTTGCGAATGCGCCGAGTTCAATTAATCGCGACGCGGCTGTTTCGTTTATTCGCCAGTGCTACAATACACCTAATATGCGCGTGGTTTCGGTGGATAGAGGTCTTCTTACTGAAGCATTGGATCTTTATGAGGCTAGGGGCGATAAGACGTGGGGTCTTACCGACTGTATCTCGTTTGTAGTAATGTACCAACAAGCCATTTCGGACGCCTTAACAGCCGATAAGGATTTCGAACAGGCAGGATTTAGGACGGTGCTGAGTCCGGAATAAAAAGAGGCTGTGGAAGTAGGTTCCACAGCCTCTTTTTGTGTATTTACGAAGTTATTATGCTTCTACGCTTACGGTTGCCTTTTCCACCGTGAAGGTTATCCCTTCGTCGGTTGAGTAGTTGGCTACTACTGTATCGCCGGGCTTGGCGTCGCCCCTCAGTAGGCGCTTGCTCAGCGGGGTCTCTAGCTCGCGCTGGATGGCCCGCTTGAGGGGGCGTGCGCCGAAGTTGCGGTCGTAACCGGCCTCGGCCAGGTGCACCTTCACAGACTGCTCAAGGCGGAGGTTGATCCCTGTGAGGGCCAGCCTGCTCGCCAGGTCGCGTATCTGAATGTCGACGATCTCAGTAAGCTCTTCGAGAGTCAGGTGGCGGAAGATGATCGTATCGTCGATACGGTTCAGGAACTCAGGCCGGAAGATGTTGCGCATCGCCTCTTCCACGCGCTTCTGCACCTCGCGCTGGTCGGTTTCATTATATCCCTTGGGCAGGAAGCCGAAGCCTGCGTTCTTGGGCAAGAACTCGGTGCCTACGTTGGAGGTCATGATGATTAGCGTGTTGCTGAAGTCGACCGTTCGACCATGCCCGTCGGTCATGCGACCGTCATCGAGCACCTGGAGCAGCGCGTTGAAGATCTCCGGGTGGGCCTTCTCGATCTCGTCGAAGAGGACTACCTGATATGGTCTGCGGCGCACCAACTCGGTTAGCTGGCCGCCCTCGTCATAGCCGACGTAGCCTGGAGGCGAACCGATCATGCGGGCGACCGTATGGCGCTCGCCGTACTCGCTCATGTCCACGCGCACGATTGCGTCCTCGGAGCCGAACATATACTCGGCCAGGGCCTTCGCAAGCTCGGTCTTGCCGACGCCAGTGGGCCCAACGAAGATGAACGAGCCGATGGGGCGTCGCGGGTCGCGCAGGCCGGAGCGTGCGCGGCGGATCGCGTCGGACACCGCCTCGATGGCCTCTTCCTGGCCGACCACTCGCTTCTTAAGCTCGGTCTCCATTTCGAGGAGGCGGGTCATCTCTTCCTGCACCATCCGCTTGACTGGGATGCCGGTCCACTTGGACACTACCTCGGCCACGTCCTCCTCATCCACGCTTTCATCGATGTTGTGGGTGGAGAACCACTCGTGGCGCTTCTCCTCGAACTCGTCGTGGAGAAGCTGATGCTCCTGCTTGAGGCGGGCTGCCGTCTCGTAGTCGCGCTGGTCGGAGGCATCCTCCATCTCCTTATCAAGCTGATCCAGCCTGTTCTGCGTTTCGCGCAGATCGGGCGGGAGGTTGAAGACCGCCAGGCGTACCTTGGAGGCTGCCTCGTCCATCAGATCGATGGCCTTGTCTGGAAGGAAGCGGTCCTGGATGTAGCGGCTGGAGAGACGGACGGCGGCCTGCACCGCTTCGTCGGTGATGTGGAGGTTGTGGTGTTCCTGGTAGCGGGGCTTGAGGCCGCGCAGGATCTCTATCGAGTTCCTCGATAGAAGGCTGTTCGACGTAGACAGGTGCGAAGCGGCGCTCTAGAGCCTGGTCCTTCTCGATCTTGCGGTATTCGTTGAGTGTGGTGGCGCCGACGCACTGGAGGTCGCCACGTGCGAGGGCGGGCTTGAGGATGTTGGCGGCGTCGAGCGCGCCTTCGGCTGCTCCCGCGCCTACAACGGTGTGTAGCTCATCGATGAAGAGGATGATCTCCTTGCGAGCGCGCCTGACCTCTTCCATGACGGTCTTGAGACGCTCTTCAAACTCGCCCCGGAACTTGGAGCCTGCTACCATTGCGGGCAGGTCGAGCGCGAGCACGCGCTTGTCCTTGAGCAGGTCGGGGACCTCGTTGTTGGCGATGGCCTGGGCCAGGCCTTCAACGATGGCGGTCTTGCCGACGCCAGGCTCGCCGATGAGCACGGGGTTGTTCTTGGTGCGGCGTACAAGCACCTGCATCACGCGCTGGATCTCGTCCATGCGGCCAATTACAGGATCAAGCTGGCCTTCGCGGGCGAGGCTGGTGAGGTCGATGGAGAAGCGCTCGAGGGCCTCGTAATGCTCCTCGGGGTTCTGGTCGGTGACGCGGCGGTCACCACGGATTTCACGTAGGACGGCGTATATCTTCTCCTGGTCGATGTCAGACTGCACTAGGATGCGGCCTGTCTGGCCTCCGCGCTCGCCTGCGATGGCGAGGAGGAGGTGCTCGGTGGAGATGAATTCGTCGTTGAGGCGGTCGGCCTCTTCTGCCGCGCCCTGGAGGACGCGGTTGGCACGCAGAGTGATATAGCCTGTGGCGCTGCCCCTGTTGGCGGTGGAGAAGTTCTGCATGGCATTGAGGGCGCTTTCAAGCTGGCGTGTCATAGCTTGCACGTCGCCTCCCAGGCGGCCTATGATCTGGGCCGGCAGGGAGTTGCGCTGTTGCAGGAGTGCCAGGAAGACGTGCTCTACATCAAGCTGCGTGTGCTGCTTGGAGAACATGATCTGCTGGGCCCTCTGTAGGGCCTCCTGCGCCTTTTCTGTAAATCTGCTCATCATGGTTCCGTACTCTCTTTTCTTTAGGCTCTAATGTCTCTATACTCATGCTGGCTTATTATATGCTTTATTACAACATCCGTGCCATGCTTACCCGGGTTACTATGGGATAATGCTAATTGTGTATTTTATCTGTGCCGGTAGGATTAGGATAGGTAGCGGCCCGTGTGAGTATAGCGCGAAGTGAGGGTGGGGATTTGTGATTTCCACGAGCTAATCAATCAATATCAAGCTCGCGGCGAAGGGTTTCCAACTCGGCGAGGAAGTGGCGGCGCATATGTTCCATCTCTTCGTGTAGCCGGAGCATTCGCTCTCGCATGTAGAGGATGGCTTCCGCGCCCGCCAGGTTTACGCCGAGGTCGTTGGTTAGTCGCATAATGGCGCGCACTCGCTCGATGTCACGCTCCGAGTAGAGGCGGATTTTGCCTTCGCTTCGTTGCGGTTCTACCAGGCCCTCGCGTTCGTACAGGCGGAGCGTCTGGGGGTGGACCCCCAGGATCTGGGACGCTATGCTGATTACATAGCGTGGCTGCTCATCGGCGTTGACGTTGGCATCCTGCCGGCTCCGGGTTGTGTGACGGCCTTCAGTGCGACTATTGGTGTCTGTTGCCCTCCCGTGGCGCTCGGGATCGGTCTTCGTACTCATACTCTAACCTCCCCTCTGCTCGTTATATATACGTTGCAACTCGCTGAATAGTTGCTTCTCACGCTCGCCCAGCTCGGTTGGGAGCTGTACCTCGATGCGAGCATAGAGGTCGCCGCGGCGGTCGGGCTGCTTGAGGTGGGGCATGCCCTGGCCGGTAAGCTTGAAGGTGCGTCCATTCTGCGTGCCCGCGGGGATTTTGAGAGCAAGGCGCGTGCCTTTGGGCGTGGGAACCTCCACTTCGCCCCCCAGGATTGCTATGTAGAGCGGAGCCTGGACGGTTGTGTAGAGGTCGTCGCCTTTGCGCTCGAAGCGGGAGTTGGGCAGCACTGTTACTTTCAGGTATAGGTCGCCTTTGCCTCCGCCACCTGAGCCTGGGCCTCCTTCGCCTGCCACGCGGATGCGCGAGCCTGTGTGGACGCCGGCGGGGATCTTCACCTCGATACGCTTGGTGCGCGAGAGGGTGCCCGCACCACTACAGGTGGGGCAGACCTTGTTAGAGATGAGGCCGGTGCCGTTGCAGGTAGGGCATACCTCAGGCACATCCATCTGAAGGATGCGCTGGGTGCCCGTGAAGGCTTCCTCAAGGGTGACTTCGATGCCATGCTCGTAGTCTTCGCCGACGCGGGGCATGGTGCGCGTGCGCCCGCCCGAGTAGAACGGGTTGCCGCCGGCCGAGCGTGCGCTGCGGCCGAACAACATCTCGAAGAAGTCGGAGAAGTCGCCCGCGTCACCTGTGGTGAAGCGAACGCCACCGCCCGTGCCCGTGCCGCCATCGCCATAAGATTGAGCGTAGCGTGAGAAGTCGAAGCCGCCCGGCGCCCCCTCGGCGTGCTGATAGCGCTCCCAATCCGAGCCGAACTGGTCGTACTTCTTGCGCTTGTCGGCGTCGGAGAGGACTTCGTAGGCCTCGTTGACTTCCTTGAACTTCGCTTCGGCCTCACGGTCGTTGGGGTTCAAGTCGGGGTGGTATTTGCGCGCCAGCTTGCGGAAGGCGGACTTTATCTCTTTTTCGGTGGCGGTCTTTTTGACGCCAAGTGTGTTGTAGTAGTCTTTGTACTGCATGCTGCTTACTGCATTTATGGACTAGTCTTTATGTGTAGATTGTTGTTTTTGGTGGATTATATGAGTATGTCTATATTATAAGGGTTGAGTACGGTATTGTCAAGTTTGTGGCAAGTTGAGCACGCCTGGGGAAGTTCGCGTAGATGTTCGGGACGCGCCACCCAAGCATCCCTTTGTCTTCTCGACGCTCTCTTTGAGAAATGACCTTTGTCTAAGTTACTACCTGGGAACGAGTTGGATTGCCTGGGAAAAGGCTATACTATTGGGAGTTGAGATAGAGAGCAGGGAGAGCCATGTGGCGAGATAGGATGTTGCTGGCGGTGTCGTTCGCGGTGTTCGCGGCTTATGTTGGCACCACTATGATCGTACCTGTGCGCGTCCTGTTTGTGGAGCAGCAGGGCGCTTCTCTTACCATCATCGGGGCGATGGCAACCGCCTTCCTGATCTCCAACTTCATCTTCCAGTATCCGATGGGCTGGATCGCCGACCACTGGGGCCGCAAGAATCTCATGTTCGCTGGCCTTCTTTGCCAGGCCCTGATCTCGCTCCTTTACATAGCCGTAACCGACCCAATCCTGTTTGTGATGCTTCGCTTCATCGAAGGCATCGCAAGCGCTACTATGCTATCGCCAGCCAGGGCGATGATCATCGACATGACTCAGTCCGACAAGCGCGGACAGGCGTACGGTGTGTTCAACACCTTCTTCAATGCAAGCTGGGTGCTGGGACCCGGCATAGGGAGCCTGCTGGCAGCCTGGAGCTACCAGTCTGTGTTCGTGGGGGCGTTCCTTGCCCGCATAATCGCTTCCGTTGTCGTATTGCTGGTGGTGCGGGAGGTGCGCAAGACGCGGGCCGAGGCAGCCGAGGCGAGCCGCCGTGTTTCGCTCCGCGAGTTGCTTACGTTGCCCCTTGTGGGCGCTTACATCCTGGTCTTTGGTGATTATCTTTATTTGGGCTTCGACCAGACCCTTTTCCCAATCTGGATGCATGATAACCTGGGCGCTACTGTAACCTTGATAGGTTTGACCTATATTACATGGGGAGGCCCTCCCACTCTCCTGTCGTCGGTTGGGGGCCGTATCGCCGACCGGGTACGCAGGTCGTCGCTGATATTGGCGTTTGGGCTGGCGCAAGTGCCGATATACGTGATATATGGGCTGCTCGATGTGGCCTGGCCTATCCTGGTGCTCGGCGTGATCCACTCGTCGATCTACGCGATGATGCAGCCCGCCGTGGACTCGCATCTGGCGGCTTCCTCGATTGAGAATGCGCGAGGTCGGGTGCAGGGCTTCTATTCGTCCGTGGGGCTTACGGCGGCATTCATAGGAGCCAACGGCTTCACCCTCCTCTACGGCGTGAATTTCCGCTTGCCCCTGTTCACTATGGCGCTGCTGTTCGGGCTTTGCGTGGTAATTGGCGGCTCGCTCGTGAGGCTGAGTGAGGCGCGGGGTCTGGTGGTGGGGCCCGAGAGTGCTAGGAAAGAAGGAAGCTCTCTATCTCCTCCGCAGACAGTACCTTAGCAAAACCCTTCCGCAACGTCATTAGCTCCGGCTCTTGCATATCAGGGTCGTCGGTGGCGGTTATGTCGCTGCCGAACACGACCTTGAAGCCGCGTTCATATGCCTGGCGGGCAGTGGTACCGCAGCAATAGTTGGTGAGGCAGCCGCAGATTATCACGGTGTCCCTCTGCATGTTATGGAGTATCGTTTCGAGCGGGGTGTCGTAAAAGGCCCCGTAGGAGGGCTTGTGAATCACGACCTCGCCTGGAAGCACAGGCAATTCGTGCCAGATAGTGCCTTCAGAGAACCAACCGGCATCGTCGGGACCGAGGTCGGGAAAGCGGTTGGGCATGTATTTGCCGCTGGCGGGCCTGTCGTACTATTCGTGAGTACGGGCGAACGCGGTCCAGATCACGGGCACTTTCGCTTGTCTGCATGTCTCGACAAGAGCGCGGATGCGGGGCACCTGACGGGTGGCTTCGGGAACCCAATACGGGGTCCATTCGGGTTTGACGAACTCGTCCTGCATATCGATCACCAGCAAGGTGCACCTCGCCGGGACGATTTCAAACCGGGCGCTGTCTTCCCGGTAGGCTTTGCGGACGAGAGCTAGCACTTCCTCTTCGGTGAAACGTCGCACCTTTATTCCCTCCAATGTCTTAGCCCGACACGATAACGCTCCAGAAGACGAGGGTGAAGTCGTAGATGCCGTGGACAATAGCGGAGGTGCTGGTGTTGGTAAGGGCGCGGATTATGCCAAGGATCAGGCCGATGATGAACACACTCAACAGGCCGTCGAGGCCGTACTGGAAGGCGTGGAGGCTGGTGAAGACCAGATTGGAAGCGATAAGGCCGATACGGGGCTGGAGGAGTCCGCGCACTGCCATTTCTTCGCCTATGCCCGCGGTTACTCCTATCAAGATGGCACCGAAGGGGGTGATCAGGTTGGCGAGCAGCTGATCGAAGGCGGCTGTGTCGGTGGTGGACCAGCCCAGCGTCTGCCAGAGCCGATTGATGCCGGGGTCGATCACATAAGAGGCCACAACGGCGAGGACAAGTCCTGCGCCGACGCCGAAACCAACCTGCGCGAGGGTGGGACGCACGAAGCCGAGGCGCTCTAACGCGGGGCGTATGCGGCGAACAATGGGCCAGCCTGCGGCGATCAGGGCCACCGGGATCGTCCACACGAACTGGTAGATGAGGTCTTCCGGCCCGGCGCTAAGGGCCTGGCTGGTAGGGCCACTCCCTGAATTGTTTACAACGCTGAGAAGAGGCGGCTTACCTCCAAGCACGATGAGCGGGATGAAATCGCTGAAGAGGATCATCGTGAGGGCAGAGAGGGCGATCTTATGAACAAAGTTGTTGGGGTCGATGGGCATGATTCGCGATACCGCCACCCGCGCCGGTTTGAGCAACATGATCGCCGATAGAAGCACGCAGAGCAACAGGAGCAGCGTGCCAACCAGCAGGCCAATTCCCGCATTGGGGTCGAAGATTTCGGAGAGGGTAGAACTGTCAATGGAGCCGGGCTGAGATAGTAGCTGGTTGAATCCCGCGCTGTCACGCACGAAGCCCAGCAGAATATACGTGAGCGTGTTGAAGAAGAGGCCCCACACAACTATGCCGAGCATAATGTAGGCAAAGAAGGCCAATGCTACATTGGATGGGTTTTTTACAGCGCCATAGGAAAAGGCCGCAAGAGCGGCGAGTGGAATAAAGACCACACCTATCGTAAAGAAACTGCCCAACTCACCCGTCAGGGCGAGCACCACGCCCGCCGCGATCAGCGCGACAAGTATGATCCCGCCAATTATGAGGGTCTGCCTGCTGATTTCACGTCGAGGCGGTGCGCTATATGCTCCATTGGGGGTGGGTGAAGCTTGGCTACCGTAGGGAGGAGCGTAGCCGTCGAGTGGCGCGGGTGTGGGGTAATAGGGCGCGGTTGGCTGGCCCTCTGAGGATGAGGGAGGTGTGGGTTGCGGGCCGCCTTCGGGGGTGTTCATTTTCGTCTCCGTCAGGATTATTCCCTCTCAGTATAAAGGATAGCAAAGGATCGGGTCGGGGTAACTTGTATGGTACTTTGGTACAGGTTGTCACTTGAGGGGGAAATGCTTACAATCGTGTTGACCGCACCAGGCATTCTCAATGTGACATGGTTACTTTGTATGCCGGCGATTTCCCGTTACCTGAGTCTACTGCCGAAAGGGGACAAAAATCATGGATGCGGATAACGCGATGGACGATGAAAAGAGCTTTGCAGCGGGCGACCTGGACGACCTGGCGGACGACATGGCCGATAAAGCAAGCGATGATGACAACCTGGATGACCTGGACGACCTGATAGGGGATGCCACCGACAAGGCAGATGATGCAGCAGGCGACCTGGGAGATGCAGATCTAGACGACCTGGACAACTCTGCACAGTAGTTGAGACGAAAGACGAAGGACGAAGGACGAATAAAGTTGTAGCTTGCGTCCTTCGTCTTTCGTCTTTCGTTCTCTACTTCAACTGCCTGGGGCGCTTGGTCAAAAATGGTGGGGCAGTGTGGATCGTATAGTTGGCCTTCGTCTCGATGTAGGCGATTATGATCAGGCCTAGCCAGAGGGTGCCCACCAGATAAGCGCCGCCCACGTCAGAAGGCCAGTGGTGGCCCATGTAGATGCGGGAAGGGCCAACCAGGAGGATAATTCCCGCCAGCAGAGTGAGGAGCGCGGTGCGGAACCAGCGCTGCTTGAGGTGGGTGAAGACCAGGTAGAAGAGGAATCCGTAGAAGGTCACGTAGTGGACGACATGACCTGATGGGAAGCTAGCTTCGGTAAGCTCGCTGACTACGCGCACGAGGTCTTTCGTGGGGCGTGGGCGAAGCACGCGGCTTTTGATGAGAACGGTGAGCAGGTCGCCTGTCCAGGTGGAGAAGGTGAAAGCGCTCTCCATGCGGAAGCCCGCAGCCCACATAAGCGTACCTGTAGAGGCACGCGTCCCCACGCTGATCCAGCGCCAGCCCAACTCACTCACCGCATGCATAAGCCTGTCGTACATGCGGGTAGTTGGGGCCTGTATGAGGCGAGTAATGCCTATATCACCGACGAAATAGCGGTGCTTGCGTGCCAGGAAAGCCACCACGCCCGCCAGGCCAACCAGTCCGCCGTAGACCACCAGGAAGTGCTTGCCGCGATAGATCGCTTTGCGCGGGGCGACGGTAATCTTTTGAGCGCCCTGCTGGACGGCGGCCGTTACCTGTTGGGCCGCTTGCTTTGCGGTGCCAACCACTGCCTGGACGGGGACTGGATGTTGTGTGCCCTTGTTTGCTTCGCTCTGGGCGACCTGGCCTGCCTCCCTTATTGGAGTGGGTACGTTTTGCGAGTGGGTATCGAAGGCTACAGCGGGTTCGGAATGCGGATCATCGAGGATATCCTCTTCTTCTTCCATACCACTATCACCCGGGTCGAATGCTTCCGGATCAGTAGAAGATTGCTCAAGAGAAAGTATGCTCTCCTCATGAGCTATTTGGGGGTCCGATGGATCGTTCAGATGGGCTGTATCAAATAGTGATGCGCCACGATTCTCGGATTCCTCTTTGGTTGTGGGGAGTTCGTTGGAAGAATGGTCAAGCATAGCGAGTTATATAGACAGCTACTGAAGTAGTACCCAGCAGGTAGAGCTTGCAAGACCTATGCCAGGAAACATGCCTGGCATAGGTCTTGCTTCCTTGTATTTCGTGCAACCGGCATTGCCGATTGTATGACATCACGACACAGCATTCAAGTAATACAAGGGGGTAAGAACTATGACTAGCTGGACACGTGGCAAAGAGAACGAAGAACGCGGCGAAGAGGAAATGCAAAGCCCGAACATCGGCGAGAAGATCGCAGGGGCCGGGCGAAAGATCGCCGGCGAAGTTGAACAAGGTGTGGATAACCTGGGAGATACCCTCAGCGGAAAGCAGAGGGACTTGCAGGGCGATACCAGAAATGCAGTTGATGATGCAGGCAGGTGGATGGAACGCACAGGCGAGGAGATCCGCGATTCTACCGATGCCGCTCACGACCAGGCACGCGACACAGTCGATAAGGCCGGTGAATGGGCCGAGCACCGAGGTGAAGACATCGATCGTGCAGCTGATAAGGCCGGAGATTGGGCTGAGCAGCGTGGCGACGAAATCAAGAGGAACACCTCTTCTTAAACTCAAGTGATGCCGGACCTGCACGAATAGATCATTCACGGGTATCCGGCGAACCTTCTCGTAGCCTATGCGGGAGTGCACAGTCGTGCACTCCTTTCTTGTTGGATTGCGTCTCTTAAATTCATTGATTCACAGGCTGGATGTGCTATAGTGGAATGGGCAAATAGCTGTTCTTCGTACTCACAAGTGCAAAATTATGAAATCATAAGAGGCTATTTGCCGTATATAAAATAAACCCAGGAGATAGCTATGACCGCTGTTACTGCAACGGTGGAGGCCGCCCGCGCCTTAGATAACGGGCAGGCCCCGGCGATTGAGGTTCGGGACCTGAAAAAGTACTACGGAGCTACCAAAGCGGTGGACGGTATCAGCTTCGAAGTCAGGCGGGGGGAGGTGTTCGGGATGCTCGGCCCCAACGGGGCGGGCAAGTCCACTACCACTGAGATAATCGAGGGTTTGCGCAAGCCCGACTCCGGTACGGTGCTGGTGCTGGGCATGGACGTTGCCCGCCACTCTCAGGAGGTCAAGGCGCGGATCGGCGTGCAACTCCAGACGACCGCGCTCTATCCACGACTGACGGTACGTGAGGTGCTCGACCTGTTCAGGACATTTTTCGATGGCGAGACCGTCGATACCGACACGCTGATAGACACGGTCAACCTGCGCGAAAAGGAGAAGACCCTGTGCCGTGACCTGTCGGGCGGGCAACGGCAGCGCTTATCGGTGGCACTGGCGCTTGTGAACAAGCCGGAGGTGGTATTTTTGGACGAGCCAACCACCGGCCTCGATCCGCAGGCACGCCGAAGCATGTGGGCCACGATTTCCGATATCCAGAAGGCGGGGGCCACCGTCTTCATGACCACGCACTATCTGGAGGAAGCCGAGACGCTGTGCGACCGGGTGGCCGTGGTGGACATGGGCAAGATAATCGCCCTGGATACCCCCAACGCGCTGATCAATCAGAATTTCAAGGAATCGGTTATCGAGTTTGATTTGAAGGGCGCGATGCCGCCTGATGAGACCTTTCGCACCCTCAAAGGCTCTATCCGGTGGGAGGTAGACGAAAGCCAGCACGTTACGATCTACACCACTGATACTACAGCGACAATCAGCGCGTTGACCGACCTGGCCGAGGTCGGGACGATCAGCTTCGATTCGTTGGGCGTGCGGCGGGCGACCCTCGAAGACGTGTTCCTCAAGATTACGGGCAAGCGGATCAGGGAATAAGAGGAGAGATGAACTGCCATGAATACTAAAGCATTCTTTCAGCTTTACCTGGCGAACCTCAAAGAGTTCACGCGAGATCGTATGGCTATGTTCTGGACACTGGCCTTTCCTATCTTCTTCATCGTGCTGTTCGGGATAATCTTCAGTGGGAGCGGCAACACCACTTTCAATGTAGGGGTGGCGGTGGAAGATAATGGGGCGCTGGGTGCGCCCCTGGGAAAGGCGTTCAGTTCGGTAAGCGCATTCACTGTGACCGATGGCACTCGCGACGACCTGGTGGACAAGCTCAAGCACGGCGACCTGGACGTGGTGATCATAGTGCCCCAGGGCGTGTCGCAGTCGGTGACGGCGGGCAAGACCGCTGACGTAGAAGTGTATTACGACCCATCAAACCAGACCACCAGCCAGGTAGTGCTCACCATCGTGCAAAAGGTGGTTGATGGGTTTGACCAGCAGATAACGCAAAGACCCACGTTGCTGGAGATCAAGCCGGAGACAATCACCGTCGAGGGGCTGCGGTCGATAGATTATCTATTGCCCGGCATACTGGCAATGTCGCTGATGCAGCTGGGGTTGTTCGCCACGGCCCCCGCGCTTGTGCAACTCCGAGAACAGCAGGTGCTGCGACGGATCGGGGCCACTCCGCTCCCGCGCACGACCCTGCTGGCGGCGCAGATGGCCCACCGCCTGACAATCGGCCTGACTCAGACGGCGATCATAATACTGGTGGGTACGTTGCTGTTCAACGTTCACGTTATCGGCAACTGGGGTATGCTGGTGGGGGTGGTGCTGGTAGGGGCGATTATGTTCGTGACGATGGGCTACATGATCTCAGGGTTTGCCAAGACGCAAGATAGCGTTGTCGGGATCAGCCAGCTTATCAACTTCCCCATGATGTTCCTGTCGGGCATCTTCTTCCCACTGACGTTGATGCCCGCGTGGATACAGCCCGTGGTATCGGCCCTACCTCTCACCTACCTGGGCGATGCCCTGAGGCAGATAATGGTGGGAGCAACACCGGCTTACTCATTAGGGCTGGATATGGCTATCCTGGCTGCCTGGCTCGTTGTGTGCGGAGTGCTTGCGGTGCGCTTCTTCAAGTGGGAGTAGGATTACCGGACGAAAGCGAAGGCATTTAGCACCTTCGTCCTTCGTTTACACCTTATTGATTACTACCGCCCGCCGTAATTCGGCGCTTCCTTTGTGATGGTCACGTCGTGCGGGTGGCTTTCGCGCAGGCCCGCATTTGAAATGCGGATGAAGCGGGCGGTCTCCTGGAGGGTGCGGATATTGGATGCGCCCAGGTAGCCCATACCGCTACGCAGGCCGCCCACCAATTGGTACAGGAGCGTGGATATAGGGCCCTTGTACTGCACGCGGGCCTCTATGCCTTCAGGGACGAGCTTGCTAATGCTGTCAACTTCGTGCTGGCCGTACCGGTCCTTGCTGTACGATCTTTGCTTCATCGCACCGAGGCTGCCCATCCCCCTGTATTCCTTAAAGCGCTCTCCTTGATACAGGATGATCTCGCCCGGGCTTTCGTCCACCCCGGCCAGCAACCCTCCGAGCATAACGCAATCGGCCCCGGCGGCGATGGCTTTTGCGATGTCGCCGCTGTACTGGATGCCACCGTCGGCTATTACCGGCACATTATGGTGGCGGCAAACTTTGTAGGCGTCCCACACGGCGGTAATCTGGGGCATACCCGCACCCGACACCACGCGGGTTGTACAGATGCTCCCAGGACCCATACCTACCTTCACAGCGTCTACCCCTACATCAATGAGGGCGCGTGCACCATCAGCGGTGGCGATATTGCCCGCCACCACCGGGATGTTGTGGCGGGACCTGACGCGGCGAACGGTTTCTATGACGCCTTTCGTGTGGCCGTGGGCTGTGTCTATTACAAGCGCATCCACCCCCGCCTCGATGAGGGCGGCTGCGCGCTCTATCGCGTCGGGGCCCACGCCGAGGGCGGCGGCCACGCGCAGGCGGCCCTGGCCGTCTTTGGTGGCGTTCGGGTACTGGGTCTTCTTCTGTATGTCTTTGACGGTGATCAGTCCCTTGAGGATACCGTTAGCGTCCACTACGGGCAGCTTTTCAATCTTGTGGCGGCGCAGGATGCTCTGTGCCTGCTCAAGGGTAGTGCCGATTGGGGCCGTGACCAGCGGTGCGTGGGTCATAAAGTCGGAGATGGGGCGGTCGAAATCGCCTGTATCGGCAAAGCGAATATCGCGATTGGTAAGGATGCCCACAAGTTGCTCGCCTCGAGTGATAGGCACGCCGGAAATGTGATAGTGCGCCATCAGGTCGATAGCATCGCGGAGCGGTTGGTCGGGGCCGAGGGTGATCGGCTCGACGATCATGCCGGCCTCGGAGCGTTTAACCTTGTCTACTTCGCGGGCTTGATCGGCTATAGGCATGTTGCGGTGGATGACACCGATGCCGCCTTCGCGTGCCATAGCGATTGCCATGCGGCCCTCGGTGACTGTATCCATTGCCGCCGACACGATAGGTATCGTGAGGGGGATCGTGGGGGTGAAGAGGGTGGCGGTAGAGATGTAGTCGGGGGTGGGAAGAACTTCCGAGTAGGCCGGTATGAGAAGCACGTCGTCGAAGGTGAGGCCTTCAGTGCCGAATTTGTATTCGTCGGAGAGAACGTCTTCGATTTCGGCCTTCAGGTCGTGAATATCCGATTCATCGTTATTAGTGCGGTTGCCCTTCACAGGGTCTATGGTCTGCATATGGTGTGTCCCTCCATTGTATAGGCCAAAGGGTGTATAGGCCAAAGGGCGGGTGACATGATTGCTTCTTAAAGGACCATTATACACCTTGTGGAAAACGACTGCTTGCTGATATGCGGGAAATTAGATGGGAAATGCAAGGTTATCTGCCGGACCGGCCTTTTGCCTGGGCGATTCCCTGGATCAGGCGCACGAACTCCAGCACATCAAGTGGCTTGGCAATATAGGCGTGTGCGCCCGCAGCTAGCAGGCGTTCGATCTGCCGGGCTAGCAGCTTCACCAGCAGCAGAGCACCTATTATTTGGACCGTTGGGCGGATGCTGCGGAAGAAAGGTGAGCCGGTTTTATCGCGCATTGCTAATCGTCCTTAAGGCCATGTGAGGTTGTGGCGAATAGGAACCGCATCGTCAGCATAACTCGGGATAGCACCTGATTCGGAGGAACCTTGCCCGATAAAGCTGGTAGATACCAACGCTTAACATCGTTTAAAGACGCCACGATGAATACAAACTCGAGATCTGAATGGTCCTACAGCCGATTGCTCCAAGTACATGAGGAGCGCCCGGCAAGGTCGATTATAGCACCCGGTCTTGTACCGCACAAGACTTTACAGGTGCCGGAGGTGGTGTGCTCATTCTAAACAGATAGCCGAAACCAGGCGATCAAACTGCCCGGACCCTTCAATTTGCCCGGCGGCATTCTGCGATTTATCACTTTCGGCAGCAGTCGCATGATAGCGCAAGTTAGTGCACCTTATCGGCGTGGCTAAGGCGTTTGTGATAGAATAGTGGGGTTGATCAGCGGCATTTGAAGTTCGGTACCCAATTTTGGAGGTTCGTGATTAAGGATAACGAGTATCACTCAGGCGCTAGTACGCAGGGTGACGAGCCGGTAGCTGAGGAGTCGTTACACAACGCTCGCCGGAAGTTGGCTTCCGAAGGTGAGGCACAAGATAACGGCACGCCGCATGTGTCCAGGCCTCTCTTTCAAGAGTTGATCGATCTGCCGGAGATCGAGGTTGATACGGGGGAGACGCCGATCCCGCCTGATGAAAAGGCTGCGATCGAGGCGAACGCGCCCCTCCTGGCCGGGTCTGTAGAGGATATTGCCGAGGACCGGGCCTGGTTGAGCCACAGGCTACTCAACTTCCGCACCATTATTTCTTTTGCTCTGGCAATCGGTATTATAGCCTTTCTTTTTACTCGCCTCGATATAAACCTGGAAGCAACCTGGAGCACCATCCTGACGGTGAACCCGCTGCTCTTCCTGGCGGGGTTCGTGGTGTACTATTCGGCTTTCTGGCTGAGGGGCGCGCGCTGGAAGCAGCTAATCCACAATGTGGGCCTTCACAAGGATGAGAATGTCAATCTGCCCAATGTGAACGGGCTGGTGGAGATCATCTATCTATCATGGTTCGTGAACTGTATTGTGCCTGCCAAGTTGGGGGATGCCTACCGTAGCTACCTGCTAAAGCGCAACTCAGGCGTCTCTTTTTCGAGCACAATAGGCACGATCCTGGCCGAGCGCGTTATCGACTTGCTGGTGTTGTTCGGGCTGCTGGCTGCATCATTTACCCTCGTGGGGCAGCGGCTCGCCAGCGATTTTGCCGGTGGCGAATTCAACCTGGGCTTGGTGATGGCGGTCGGCGCGGGCATGGTGCTGCTGATCATAGCCGGGCTGGTCGGTTTGCGATTCTTCGGGGACCTGATGATCAAGTTGGTTCCGGGCAAATACAAGGAGAAATTCACCTCATTCCAGCAGGGCATCCTCCGGTCATTCAAGCGCAAGAGCCTGCCCGCGCTATTGGGTTACACTGTGGTGATCTGGCTCTTCGAGGCAGGTAGGCTCTTCTTTGTCACCCGTTCTCTCGACGCGCAGGAAGTGACAATTTCAGCTGTGATTTTCATCGCCCTTCTTAGCTCGCTACTCACGACCCTGCCCCTGACTCCGGGCGGCGCAGGCGTGGTGGAGGGCGCGGTCGTGCTGGCGATGACTTTGTTCGTGGACAACCACAACCTCGCTGTCTCCATCGCCCTGCTCGACCGCCTGATCAACTACTGGAGCCTGATAGTTGGTGGGGCGATCCTATATTTGTTGAGCCGGCGGCGATAAACTGGTAGTCGGTAGTCGGTAGTCAGAACCCAGGAACCAGGAACTATCGGCCATCGTCTTCCGACTACCAACTACCGACCACCAAAAATGCACATCGCCCTGGATTTCACCACAGGCATATACCCTGGCGCAGGGGTAGCGCGTTATACGCGCTCGCTCGTGGGCGCGCTGGCGCGGATCGATCCGGGTAACCGCTATTCATTGTTCTATGCAGCACGTGGTTTGCCAACCGGCACTCCTGAGGAAAGGCAGGCGGGAAAGCTCTTCGCGGAACATCCTAATTTCCGGCGCGTGCCTGTGCCAATGTCGGTAAGGCAAATGTTCGGCATGTGGCAGAGGCTTCGGATGCCCTTGCCCGCCGACCTCTTCACCGGGCGATGCGATGTGCTCCATTCGCCCGATTTCGTATCGCCGCCGCACCGAAGCGGGGCCGACGTAATCACAGTTCACGATATGTCGTTCATGGTTGTGCCCGAATGCGCTCAGCCCAGGCTGGCAAAGTTCCTGGGAGGGGCTGTGCCCAGGGCGGTTGAACGCGCCGACCGGATCATCGCCGTATCCCACCAGACGAAGCGGGACCTTGTGCGGCTGCTGGGCGTGCCCGAGACGAAGGTGGTGATAGCACATAACGGAATAGACCCCTGGATTGCAGGATGGAGCATGCGGAAGGCGGAATTGGGACTGGAGGAACTTGAGCGAGAGGAGGCGCGTTTGCGGGTGAAACTGGGGCTTCCCAACCGGTTTATCTTGCACGTAGGCACGCTGGAGCCTCGGAAGAACCTCGTGCGGCTGATCGAGGGGTACGAGCAGGCTGTGCGGGGGCTGGATGAAGATGTGGCGCTGGTGTTGGCCGGGCGTAAGGGCTGGCTGTACGAGCCGATACTGGCGGCAGCCGAGCGCGTGAACGACGGCGGGAGCGGAGCCAGGGTGATATTTGTGGACTTCATTCACGACGACGAACTGCCGATGCTCTATAATATGGCCGAAGTGTTCGCCTACCCAAGTTTGTACGAGGGGTTTGGACTGCCGGTGGCCGAGGCCATGATGTGCGGAACACCCACGCTTGTATCCGAGGATGGAGCGCTGGAGGAAGTGGCAGGGGACGCGGCGGTGCGCGTGGAAGCGAAATCGGTGGAGAGCATAGCAAACGGGCTGCGGCGGCTCTTGGATGATGATGCTTTGAGGGCTGAATTGTCAGCTAAAGGGCCGAAACAGGTGGCGGGTTTTACCTGGGAGGCGGCGGCTCAAAAGGTGCTGGAGGTCTATTGGAGCTTTGGACCGTGAGATTTTGGACCGTGAGATACGTTTTGCGCTGGTTGTTGGGATAGAGTGCGATGGATAGCAAGCAAGAGCAGGATCAAGACCCATTCGATAGGCTTTACAGCCGGTGGGCGAATCACGCGCTCGATAGGCGGCTCGATCCGCCTTCACGCGAGCGGTGGGACGCTACCGTGCTCTTCTTGCTGTCGAGTGAGGACCCGGAGCGGATGGCCCGATACAGGGACATTGGGTTGGGCCGCGGCGAGAGCCTGGGGGCCGATGCTTACGAATTATGGGCCAAGACGCCTGACTATTTCGAGAATAAATCGGCTCATATGAAGACACAGCGCGAACTGAATGAATATGAGCAAACCCACAGAGGCTCGATGCGCTCACTGATGGAGGCACGGGGCCTCGGCGACCGCTACAGGGCTATGGTCGAGAGGCAGGTCGAATACGACCGGGTGCGGAAGGAGAAGGCGAAGCGCGCTCAGAACAGAATCCTGGTCATGGGATGCGCGGGGATGGGCACGATTTTACTTATGATGCTGGTGGTTTTCCTGATAATCGCCCTGCAACTGGTGGGCAACTAATCAATGGAAGAGAGCGCCGGGTCTGTGCGACGGGTGGCGGCCAATACGCTCAACCCGCTGGCGGCGCAGATCTTTACCAAGTTCATCAGCATGGGATACGGGGTGGTGCAGTACCGAGTACTGGGCGCTGATCGGGGCGGCGTGCTCGGTGACTATTTCCTGGCGGGCCTGGTGCTCCTGTACGCAGGTACAATCTCGGAGTGGGGTCTTGGCACTCTACTAACCCGCGAGGTAGCGCGAGAACGCGGGCCGGGCGACGCGACCCATGGCGGACTGGTGACGCGGCTCTTTACTCAAACCCTGGCGCTGCGGCTGCTGCTCAGCCTGGGCCTCTTTGTGCCCGTCGGAATCTTCCTGCTCCTGTATAGAGGTTTGTTTGGCTATACCGACCTGTCCAGCCTGAGCGAAGCAGGAGCATGGGCTGCCCTCATCCTGACTGCCTCATTGCTGCCTGGCGCTCTGTCGGGCACGATCACCTCGGTGCTTTACGCCTATGAGCGGATGACGCTGCCCGCGCTGGTCGGCATCGGCACTCTTGCGCTCAATGTTGGGCTTGGGTTGGGCGCTCTGCTGCTCGGCTGGGGGGTGGTAGGGCTTGCGCTGGCCTCCCTGCTGGCGACCTGCGTCACAGCGTTTGTCTTCTGGCGAATCCTGCGCAGGGAGTTGCCTGAGGTAATAGAGGGCCTGTCGCTAGTGAAGCTGCGCATCGAGCGGAACGTAGCGACCTCATTACTTGTAACCGGGTGGCCCTTGTTGCTCAACGGGCTGCTGGTTGCCCTCTTCTTTCGGGTGGACCAGTTCATCATCAAGCCGGTGATGGGCGGACTGGGGGTCGAGCAATATAATGCCGCCTACCAGTACCTCAACTTCGTGCTTCTGATCACCCCTGCCGTCACGCTGGCCCTCTTTCCTCGGATGTCGCGGCACGCGCGGGATGACCTGCCGAGGCTGGCCCGAGAGTACAATTTCGCCCTGAAACTGCTGCTAGCGCTATCGGGCTTGATCCTGGTAGTGACCGTGTGGTTCGCACCCCTCCTTGTGACGATAGTGACAGGCGGCAAAGAGGGCTACCTGCCCGAATCTGCGGTGGCTTTGCAGATTTTGATATTCTTCCTTCCGCTTAGCTTTGTGAACGGGGTTACCCAGTATGTGTTGATCGCCCTCGATAAGCAGAGATTGATCACGCGGGCATTCGCTCTCACGCTGGTGTTCAACCTGGCGGCGAACCTGGTGCTGATACCGCTGATGGGCATCTACGGGGCCTCCCTTGTGACCGTATTGAGTGAGATCGTGTTGCTTGTGCCCTTCACACTGTGGGTGAGTCGAGAGTTGAAATCGGCCAGCGGCGGTCCTGATCTCAAGATGGCCTGGAAACCCCTGGCAGCAGGAGTCGTGACGGGCGCGCTCATGTACGCGGTATGGATCGTATTCGCCGCCTGGAACCGTGACCTCCCAAGCCTGGGAATCTACGTAGGCGTGGGCGCGCTGCTGGCCCTGGTTTATATAGGCCTGTTGCTGGCGTTGCGCCCCTTTACAACTGAGGAGATTGGCGCGCTGGCTCGTCTTGTGCGCAGAAGCCAGTAATATCTGCTCTGCATCGCGCTTTTGCCTGTCCGGTTGGTTTGAGGTCGCGCTGCTACGGAATACAAGCCAGGTGCGCCGGCGACGTCTCTGCCGGGATCGTGCAAGGATAGCCGGTCGTTACGAAGTAAAACCGCACGCGGAATTGAACCGTGGCCGGAGGGAAGCTGCCACAGAAGGAGCCTGAAATGCGGCCCTGCCCAGGTAACAGGTTGCTTGTACCGTGATCCGTGTCCACTACCTGGAAACCGCCTGTCAGCGTTCTGACTTGCAATTCAGCGACCCAATCCGCCTGCACGCTCTCCTGGCTTCCGTTAGTGACAGTAGCGGCCCAGTTAGCGCAGCTAGATGGCCCACACGAGACATCGATATTCCCATTGATACTTAGATCGCAGACCGTTCCCAGCACAGGTGTTGGTGATGGTGCGGGGCTTGTCGGGCTGGGGACGATAGTAGGCGTCTTTGTATAGGTTGGAGGGGCTGGCGTGACTGTTGGCGGGGGAGGCGCTTTCGTGGCGGTCGGTGTTGGCGGCGGCATTGTATTCGTGGGCGAAGGCGCGACTGTGGAAGTGGGGTTCGGCGAAGTCGGCGTGCTGGTTGGCGTATTGGTTGGTGTATTCGTGGGTGTGTTAGTAGGTAGCGGCCTGGTGGCAGTTGGCTTCACTGGCGCGGGTTTGTTCGTGGGGGTAGCAGGTTCGAGGGGCGCTGGTGTGAAAGTAGGCTCAACAGTGGCGACCGGTGGAACCGGGGTGTCGGGCGGCTCGGTCGCGGGCACGCGGGTAGGGCTTGAGATCGGCGGGCTTGTAGGGCTGGAGTCAGGCCCCGGGGTGTCTGCCGGGCCTGTGTTAGGCGTTGGCGTTTCGGTGGGTGGCCTGACGGTAGTGGAGGTTTTTGTGGCCTTCGGCGGGACATAAACGGGCGTGGAACTTGCCCGCGGAAGACTCGTAGTGGACGTTGCCGTAATCGTTGAGGTTTCCTCGCTCGTAGGCATCGTAATCGTGGGTTCTGGCGTAGCTGTATGTTCGATAACTACGATAGGAGGCTGTGTTGGCTGGATCGTTAGTTGGATGGCAGGGGCCGGCGTGGGTATGCTGCTTGACGCCACCGCTACCGGCGTCAGCAGACCCGTATTATCGCTGCCGCTGATCACACCTGCCGGACTGACGCCCAGGGCGGCAAGCGCCTGCGCCGCGCTGTTGCTTATATCTGCGACTCGTGCCTGGATTTGCTGCACAGTGTCCCGGACGCTTTGCGAGAGTGCTCCCTGGTCGACCGCAATACTGTCGAGCGTGATTTTACCGGCAAAGCAGGTCCTGTATATCTGTTCGGTGACATGCGTCCGATCTTCGCCTTCCGGAAGACTCTGCCTGATATTGTCGGAGGCAGTCACATTGCGTAAGAAACTATCCAGAGCGGGCCCCGCCTGCGCCAGCTCATGCATCTCCTGCAGGGTGCGCAGGTCATAAAGGCGGGCGTTGGCAATGTTGGTGTTCTGGATGGCCTTGCTCGCCGGATCGCTGGTGAGATTCAGCATTATATTTTCGGAGGCAAGTTTGACACTATAGAAGGGGCTGCCGGGCAACGAGCGAGTGGACGACCACCACACGAAGGCCACCAGCAAGATAGCTGCGGCTGCACTTATCAGCCCTGGGCGCAGGAACCAGGGAAGAGGCCGGGCCGGACGGCGGGTGGTGACTCCAGGGGCAGGCTTAGGTGCCACCTCTACGGGGTGGCTGCCCCTTTCCTGCAAAGACGCCCCTCGATCCGACGCCGCTGACATGAGTCGCGCCTTCATCGCGTCGCGGTGAGCAGCCGGGACCGGTGGTGGCACCAGGTTGGCTAGGTCGTGGGCGATGCCAAGCAGCGGCTCAAGCTTGTCCCGGTATTGGGGAAACTTATCGAGCAATTCTTGCGCGCTGAGACCTTCCGGGTTCTCCAGACAGTAATCAAGCGCTTCTTGTATGCTCAGTGGTTCCAATTTCAGCCTGCTTTTCCAGTCGTTAGTTGCCGGTTGCCCAGTTCGATGTTTGGGCAGGAGCAGCTTTCGGGCGGCTTAAGGATAGCCCCTCTTCGATAAGAGCTTTCGCAGATTATCCAACGCGCTATGTTGAAGCGCTTTGACCGCGCCCTCTGTACGGTCGAGAATCACGGCCACCTCTTGATTGCTGAGGCCTGCGACGAACTTGAGGGCGATCACCTGGGCCTGAAGATCGGTCAGCAGGTCCATCGATTCGAGGATATGGTTGCGCAGGTCGCTTCGCTCGGCGAGGTGGTGGGGGTCGTCATGTTCGGAAGGTAGGCTATCGCCTGCGGGTTCGAGAGGTACTTGAGGGCGGCGGTTCCTGCGCCGGTGCGCATCGATAATGAGATTATGAGCAATGCGGTAGAGCCATGCTGCGAAGGTGTAGCCCTGTGGCTCGTAACCGCCAATCGATTCGATCATTTTCAGGAATACCTGTTCGGTCAGGTCTTCGGTCTCTGTGATGTCACCGACCTTGATGTAAACGTAGCGATAGAGGCGGTCGAAGTACCGTTCATAAAGCCAGCCAATAGCCTCGGGGTTGCTCCCGCGCGCGCTTTCTATGGCCTCGCGTTCGTCCTCGAAAGGTGCGTGGCGTGCCAAGTCCCACTCCTGTCCTTTCCATCTTCTTGCGCTGTATACCGGAAGATACAGCGCTGTGGGCGACAAGGCCACCATCCTAAGCTTGCACCACGGGGCAAACTACGGCTGGATCGGGGCAAAGAGCATCAACTCGCCACAGCCCGAAGAACTGAAACGCACGAGCAAATGCATCGAGCAGAAGAGTGGGAGCAGGCTCGCACGCCCGACGAGCCGCACAGGTGCGCGACCTATGCAAAGATTATAACGTTTTGACGCGCCAGGAGATAGGGATTTGCAACACGATGAACAGTAGCTACGTTGAAACGCGTCGTTATGGCTACGAAAGTTCGCTCTGCCAGCGCACCTGATTCGTGAGGCCTTCGAGTAATGTGACCTGAGGTATAAACCCGAGGTGCTCGCGGGCGAGGGCGGTATCGGCCAGGGTGCGGCTCTGCTCGCCGGGGCGTGGCGGCGCGTGGTGCACATTCGCGCGCTTGCCTGTGATCCCTTCCAGGAGCGAGATCACCTGGTTGGCGCTTATCTCCTCCGACCCACCCAGGTTGTAAATAGCTCCACGCCGGAATTTGCTATACGAGAGGAAGGTAGCACGTGCGATGTCCGTCGCATAGGTGTTGCCCCGTAACTGGTTGCCATCCCCGAACACGGTTATAGGTTTGCCATGCAGGATGCTGTCTATGAAGATGTAGTAGCCCATATCGGGGCGCTGGCGCGGGCCGAACACCGAAAAATAGCGCAGGATGGTGGATGGCACGTCAAACTGGTGGTCGTAGGTCTGGACCAGGTGCTCTCCCGCCAGCTTGGTGATCCCATACGGTGATACCGGTTGGGCAGGGGTCGATTCGGGGCCTGTGACGTTGCTGCCGTAAATGCTGGATGTGCTGGCATGGATGAACCGGCGCACGCCCCCTGCCTGCCGCACCGCTTCCAGCAGGCGTTGTGTAGCCTGGATATTGCAGGTCATATACAGATCGAAACGCGTCCAGGATAGGAGCAGGCCACCCATAGCGGCCAAATGAAACACACTGTTCACCCCTTCAAGGGCAGTCGAAAGATCGTCTGTCCGTAAGTCCAACTCATAGAAAGCAAAACGCGGGTGATCGCGGAAGGGGGCCAGATTGCTCTCCTTGACTGCGCGCGGGTAATAAGGAATAAAGGCATCAAGCCCCACAACCTCATGCCCCTCGGCGAGCAAAGTTTCGCAAAGATGAGAACCGATGAAGCCTGCGGCTCCGGTCACAAGCGATCTTGGTCTGGGTGTTTCAGATTGCATAATGCCTTTCTTGGCGAGTGACGAGTGATCCACTGCATATTGCGTACTTCGTACTGCGTATTCCACCCCTCATCGCTCGTCACTCGTCACTCGTCACTCGTCACTGGCCGTCCATCGTCCGTCCTGAGCCATGCCAGCGTGAAGAGCGCCAGTGCTGCGCCCCAGTGGATACCCATGTTCAGGGCGTGGAGGTTCTCGAAGAAGTTGTGTGCGGCGAACGTGGCGAGAATACCGAGCGCGCCTATTACGACCGTCTCGCCGTAGGGGTCGCCACGCGCGCGGACACGGCGCAGGGCGCTATAACCCACGGCGAAGGCTGTGATCAGCATGATCATGTAACCTGCGAAGCCCACCAGGCCAACCTCGGCCAGCAGGTTGAGATAGTAGTTGTGGGCGTGGCCCCGTGAATAGGGCCACCCCTGGACGCCGAACTTGGTGAACAGGTCGTTGAAGTTGCCGATGCCCACGCCTGTGATCGGGCTTGATAGGAACATATTGCCCGCTACCTGCCAGTGTACCATGCGCTCCACAAGGGCATAATCTTCGGGTGTGGGTACCACGCCTCGTGGGTCGAATATCTGTATCTGGCTGACCAGCAACCCGAACCGGTCCGAGATGACCGACGGGAGGGCATTCGCCTCAGCCAGGATCACCAGGAGAACTGATCCGGCCACGATAGCCACTATCGCGCCCCTGGCCCGCCTCCCAAGAGAAAAGACCATGACGAGGACGCCCACCGCAAGCCCGATCCAGGCCCCGCGAGAGAGCGATGTGACCACCGTCCAGAAGAGGATGAGGGCTACAATCGTGAGGAGAACCGGCCCACGCAGGTAGCTCCATGCAACGAAATCGGGGCGTTCAAGTGGGTGGGCGGCCTTCCGGGCCGCAAACCACATTCCCCATTGGTAGGCCGCCAGTGCGAAGGCCAAAGGCACGCTCATGTTTATATATCCGGCGAATGAATTGGGCGCGCCTATCGTCCCATAAGCGCGTGTCAGCAGACCTGCCACATTGAAACTTTCAGGCCCTATGCCACTGTATGCCTGTACAAGGCCGAGCAGGGCTTCAGACATCCCCGCGACCAGCATTACGATGATCAGGCCGTTCATCTCGCGTCGCGTCTGTACTGAGTTCACAATGATCAGGTAGGAGAGTATCGTGACCAGCCAGCGCGAGATTTCCGCAAGACTGTCGGGGAGCGAGGTGGTGCCCCACAGGCTGGGAAACGTCGTGATCAGGAAGAGGAAGAGGGTCACGCCGATGGGTGTGATATGGAGGCGGCGGTCGCTGCGGAGTGATATCCAACCCCACCAGATGCCAAGCACTAGCACAAACAGCACCTGCGTGAAGGTAATACCCCCCGGCAGTTCAACAACATCCTGCACGGGCACACTGAGAACAAGCGCGTAGGCCCCCCACACCGGTTTCTTCAGCAGCACAACCAGTAGAATGACGCCTGCCACCAGGCCCACACTCACAAATGGTGGGGCCAGCCCCGCAATGGCGGCCAGCAGGATGCCCACAACCCAGATCCAGGCAGACCTTGGTGCTGGGATACTCACTCTAAATTTCCGCGTGATAGTTTGTGCCAAGTGCTAAGCCTGTGAGGATGGTAGTCGGTAGTCGGTAGTGGGAGGACGATAGACCATAGACGATTGCAACCACGAACCACGAACCACGAACTAGGAACTACTGTCTATCGCCTGGAACCACTCAATAGTGGCCGGAAGGCCCTCTTCGAGCGGCACTTTGGGTTGCCAGCCCAGGTGAGTGGTGATGCGTGTTATGTCGGGGCACCGGCGGGCCGGGTCGTCCTGCAGGGCGGGCAGGAATCGCAGTTCGGAATCGGAATTGCAGAGCCTGCGTATTACTTCGGCGAAATCGAGGATTGTGCGCTCGTCCGGGTTGCCCACGTTGAACACCATGCCACGCGTGTCGTAGGGTGCGAACATGACCGCTATCAGGCCAGCAACCATATCGCTCACGTAGCAATAAGAGCGCGTCTGGCTGCCGTCGCCGTAGATCGTGATCGGCTCACCGCGTAGCGACTGCGTGATAAAGTTGGGTACCGAGCGGCCATCCTTGGGGTTCATGCGAGGGCCGTAAGTATTGAAAATCCGCACGATGCGTCCGTCGAGGCCGTTTTCCCGCACATAGATCGACGTAATAGCCTCCCCGAAGCGTTTCCCTTCGTCGTAGCATGCGCGTGGACCTGTAGTGTTTACGTTCCCGTTGTACTCCTCTTTTTGAGGGTGTACATCCGGGTCTCCATATGCTTCGGAGGTAGAGGTGATCAGGTATTTTGCCCTGTGCTTGAGAGCCAGCGCCAGCACATTGTTCGTCCCCTGCGAGTTGATCATCGCGATCTGGAGTGGCATCTTGCTGAAATCGGCGGGCGAAGCGGGGCTGGCAAGATGGAACAGCGCATCGATCTTGTCCAATGCCTCGAACTCCGGCGTGTCCATGGGGTGGCAAATGTCGTGTTCCAGCAGGTGGAAATTGGGGCTGTGATTCAGGTGGACGATGTTTTGACGGTTGCCCGTCAGAAAGTTATCGACTGCGGTGACCGAATGTCCCTGTGCCACGAGCGCGTCGCAGAGGTGGGAGCCGATGAAGCCAGCGCCGCCGGTGACTACTATGTGCAAAGTGTTTGCCTCCGATGCGAAATCAAATCTATCAGATCGCTTTCTCAGGGTGTTTTTGTTGATACAGCATACGGCTTAATTGCAGCACACCGCAAGATAGCCAGAAGATCAAGGCCAGGTCCATCAAGAAGTATGAGTTGTCCACCAGGCCATGCACCAGGAAGGCCGTCATAGAAGCTATCAGGCCCACCACAATCGCTCTCAGCACCGGGTCGGTTGCCCCCCGTTGTGCGCTCCGTCTGGCGAGCAAGATGGCCTCGCCGCAATAGCGCCACAGCAGCCACACCAGCACAAACAGGCCTATTATACCCAATGAAAGCCACCAGTCCAACACAATATTGTGCGGGTGGGATGTGTATAACTCGTTCTCCTGCGAAGGGACAATGTAGAGCCATTGGCCGTATGGGTCTTTGGCCTGGAACTGGTTGAGAAACTGGTCGAGGCCGATGCCGAACACCGGGTGGTCTCGGCCCATCAGCAGGGCGCTGCGCCATATATCGAGCCGCTTCACGCCGCTGGTCGGGCTGAATATGCGCCCCGGCAAGCTTGGGAAGAGGATCAATATTGCAATTGCCGCAACAACCCCCGCTACCGCAACTCCTACCAGCCACCGCCGGAAGAAGGTTGTCACCCGGTCGAATATCCCGCCAAGCGGCCATCGCAGCCCGACGCTCACGCCTACCACCAGCGCCACCACCACCGCGCCCCATGCCCCACGTGAATATGTAAGGAAAATCGTGGCAAAGAGTGGGAGGCAGGCCAGCCCGTAAAGGACCCGCCGCCAGCCCCACGGTATGAAGAGCGCCAGGCATGCAGCAAATGGCGATACCCGGTCGAGATAAAGCGCGAGATTGTTTGGATGCTCGTAAACACCCATCACGCGGCTCACCCCTTCGACATCCAGCGTGTTACCGGAGCCGAAATACTGCCACAACCCCACAAACGAAACGAACACTCCCGCTGCCACAAAGAAATCGAGCACGCGCAAGAGCGCCCGCCTGGTGGTTATTATATCCGTGAGCAGGAAGTAAAAGAGCACAGGCTCAATGATCTCCCACCTGTATGCGCGAGCGCTGTCTGGGGCGAATTGCTGGTTGGCTAGGGTCAGCAGGGAAAAAGCCCCCAGGACCAGCAGCACCACCGCAGGGAAGGCAAAAGCATCCTGGCGCACCCACTTTCGGAAGCCCGATTGTTCGTGATAAGTGGTATGTGATACGTGGTCCTCAATCTCAACTGTACGGGTAAGCGGTGGCCTCTTCTTTATCATATTTCGCCCGTTGTTGTTCTCAGGCCAGTTGACGGCGATAGGCTTCGCCAGTTCACCTATCAGCTTTTTGGGGCGTGCGGGCCAGTGGGCTGGCTGCAACTCGCTCTCGGTCATCTCCAGGTCAGGCGGAGCCGGATTGCCAAGGACTGGCAGCGGCTTGGTGGCTTTCGCGTCCTGCCTGGCTTCGGCAGGCACAGTTGGCGCGACCTGTACATCTGTGGCGGGTATCGCGGCGTTCTGTCGTGCCGGACTCACTGTCACTCGCGCCCACACGTTTGGAAACATGAAAGCTATCGAGCGTCGGGCTACCAGGGCGGCAAAGGCCAGCAGCAGCAGCGTTTCGGCGCTTGGGAAGTGCAGGCTGCCATATTCTTTGGGATACCAGAAGAAAGGGATAGCGACGGCCACCAGGGCCAGCGCAACCTCCGGTTTGAACACAGCTATCGCCAGGTAGCCCGCCAGTGCCACCCCTATCAGGGGCAGGCTCTCGGCCTTGTAATAGACGAGAAACAGCCCGACCATCCCCACCACAGCCGCCCCGTTACGCGCCAACTCCCTCACCTGTGGGCTGTACCTGCCCCTCGGCATATCGAGTGCCGCCTGCGCCCACGCCGCTGCGCCCGTGCCCAAATAGGCGAAAGAGGCCAGCGCCAGCAACCCGAACACGCCATAGAATAAAATGAACCCCATCGTGTTCAGGAATGGCCTATCCTGCGGTGTGGGCGCGCCGGGCACTACTTTGCTGTAATCCTGCAAAGCATAATAGGCGGAGCGCGGGGTGAAATCCTGGCGCAATATAGAGAAATAGGTGGCAGGCTCAAGCGGATCGGCGTCGGGGTTGCGCAAGTTCCAGACGAACATCACCCCCATCCAGGGCCATTCGTCGCGGGCGCGCTCGTATCCTTCCACAAGGTAACGCCCCTGCGTCTCCTCGTCCACGCTATGGCCCCAGATGTTCTTGGCCTGGAATGCGTTCCATTCCTCAGGCGAAAGATTAAGCTGCTGGTGAAGGTCGGGCGGATAGCTGATCCACGCGTATTCGCTGATCCAGACCGGCTTGTTGACATCCCCGTTCTTGACCATCACGTCATGCAGCAGCACCGAACGCGAGAACGACAGCCGCTTAAAATCCATGCGCCTGTCATCGGGGGGCTGCCCCAATCCGTACAGCATAGTTGACATAACGTCAAAGTACGGGGCCGCCCCGTCGCTGTACATATCTTCGAGAAACAGGATATCGTTTCTGTTGGCCGCCGAATCTTCCGTCGTAGGCGCGAGAGCCGCGCTGATGATTACCGCGCCGGGATCGACTTCCTTGATCCTGTCGTGAGCCACCTTCAAGAGCGCCACATACTGCTCGGCGTTCACAGGGTGGCCGCCCCACTCGCCGTACAGGTTAGGCTCGTTCCATATCTGGTAATACTTGATCTTCCCCTTGTACCGCGACGCCACCGCAGCCGCGAAATCCCCGAAATCGCTGTTGTTGTCGGGTGGACCTTTCCGGAACTGCTCCAGGTCGTCGCCGGGCATGCGCG
This sequence comes from uncultured Chloroflexia bacterium, assembly GCA_963797095.1. Lineage (GTDB taxonomy): Bacteria > Chloroflexota > Chloroflexia > QHBQ01 > JADMIH01 > JADMIH01. Next base: position 575,911 of record CAWCNY010000006.1, read on the forward strand.
CCCAATTCGGCGGACTATCGAGGCGGGCCATGATCGTCATTCCGTGTGCCACCGCCTGGTCCACAATAAAATCGTACTTGTCCCACGAACTGACCACCTTGCCGGGGTTGCGCGTATCCGTAAAGTCGCCTTTAGCGCTGATCTCGATATCGTTCCAGGCAAATCCCTGCCTTATCCACGTAAACCCCGCATCGCGGGCCATATCGAGCGTCTGCACAACCTTCTCAGGCTCGACCTCCTTCTCCAGAAAGAGATTGACCCCCATCGGATTCACATCGGCCAGGGGCACTGGTGGAGTGTCGTGCCCCCAGGTAACGCCTCCGTTCACATAGTTGTCGGTGAACGAAGCCAGCGCCAGCCCGCCCACCGACGCCGCGAGCAGCAGGCAGGCGAATATGACCCTTGCTATCGGGTTGTTGGAGATATCGGAGATGAGGGTGCGAACGTGGCGCATCACCGCCCGGCAGCCGCCGTTTCCGGCGCAGGAGGCGGCTTACGCAGGGACCTGATGAGATAGACGCACCCGGCCAGCAACACCAGCGTCAGCAAACCAAAAACGATATAAGAGCGATTGGCTTGGACCGTGAGGATGCCTATGCCCGGCAGGTCGGGACGCTGGACGACCGGCGCGTAAGTGCGCCCGCTTATCACATCCTGCTCGCCTGCCGGGTTTGCTGCCACCTTGATCGTGAGAGTGTGCTGGCCTGTGTGTAGCTCCGAGTTAAGCCCCCGCGCCAGCACCACATCGGTCGGTTTGCCCACCGAAGGCACGTCTATATAAGCTGCCCCTATAGCATCGCGGGGCAATTCCGAAGACACCATGCGAGACGACCCATCTATGGTGATATAGTATCGCGCTGCCACCAACTGTGTATCGGTTATCGTGCCCGAAGCACCGGGCGGCACAAGTTGCAGCTTTACGTCCGTACCTGTGAATTGCATACTGAGCGATATTCCGAGGGCGGATGGCGTCAGGTACATACCGCCTTGCACGTCGCTGCTCAATCCGATGCGCCAGCGGGCGTCGGCGCTGACGGGCGCGGACAGCGGCCCCCACGTGCCGGGCATCGCCACGCGGTCCTCTGTAGTGGCCGACGCCTGTATCTTCAAGTAAGCGGGCTGGCGAACGAAATCGGGGTCCACCAGCATGAAATAATAGTCGCTCTGAGTGTTCGGGATATCGCCCACCTGCCTCAGATACCAAATAGTGAATACGCCCGCCCAGGGCCAGTTTTGGCGCGCGTATTCAATGCCCCGCACCGTGTAATCGCCCTGCTGTTCGGGCGTTACGCTCCCCCATGGCTGGTTCGTTATCTCAGAGGGCGATGCGTTCCACCCGTATTCATTGAACCACACCGACTTGTTCTCGTCACCGTTCTTCACCATCACATCATGCAACAATTCAACGCGCCGGAAGTTCAGCGTGTCGCGTGAAGGCGGGTCTTCAGGTGGTTCGCTCTTGCCGTAAGCGTTGGCCGACATTGCATCGAAGTATTGCCCTGCGCCCGCGTCATACATCCCTTGCAAATAATCTAGCTCATTCAGATTGCCCGCGTAGTCCAGATTCTCCTTGTTGGTAGCGAGAGGAGAGGCGAGCACTATGATATCGGGGTTGGCATTCTTGGCTGCTTCGTATGCTACCTTCAGCAAATTGGTGTACTCTGCCGGGTTGACCGCCTTGCCTGTGGCCCACTCCGCCCTCAAGTTAGGCTCGTTCCACACCTGGATAGCAGCCACCGTACCCCGGTAGCGCTTCACGAACGTATCGATGAAATTGGCGAAGTCGGCCATGTGGTCGGCGGATGGCGGGGCCTTGGGGTCCGCATTATCGGGGTGCGACCACAGGGGCGCGCTGTCAATGCGTGCGATAATGCGCAGGTTATGGGCCTGCGCCCGCGCCACGATATCATCGAACTTGGCCCATGCGTTCTGGTTGTTCTTCACGTCCCAGTAGGGGCGCTGCGGGTCGGTCCTGTACTCGATTTCGGCCCAGGGGAACTGCTGCTTGATCCACCCGACGCCCAGGTCCTGCGCTTCTTGCAGGGTGCGCTCCTTTTTGAAGCTCTCTACCTCCTTATGCAGGAATGTATTCACCCCGTAAGGCTGCACCTCGGCAAGCGGGATGGGGCTGATGGCGCGGGGTGTGGCGTTTGCCGGGCCGTCGGTGAAAGGCGATAGCCAGGCGGTCTCGGCCACAAGCAAGACCAGCAGCAGAAATATCGCCAGCCTCAGCAACCTACGGCGACGCGTGGTGCGCTGCTGTATATACTCGCCGGTGCTGGGAAGGGCAGGGGCAATCGGGAGGCCCGCCACGCTGAGTAGAGCCGGGTCCTCCGCCATGATAATAGGGTATTCGTCATGCTGCGCGCCGTTAGGGCTGCCTGTTGGGGCCTTCTGTGGTGAGTTGGGCGCAGCGACGGATGATGCGGGGCGGTTCGAGGAGGTGCGAGAAGGGGAGGTGTTATCAGGCTGGGGCGAGTTACCACCCTCCCCACGCGTGCCTACGCGGCTTGTGCCGCGATCGACCGATCCGCTCCGCCGAGCGGTCCCTTTTGTCAAGTTAGATGTTCCTCCTGGCCTGGTGCCCTTGCCACTGCTTACCGGCGCGCTGCTGACACCTCGAAACGTTATTCGCGTTATATTTCGAGGTGCCTTTGATTCGCGGACCGGTACGTGCTTAAAGCACATTATACACATAGATTTCAATGCGGGCAACCAAAACGAGGATTGTTGTGTTATAATACGCTGGCTAATTCGGGCGGCTCTGCGTGGCAAGTGTGGTGTTCGTGCATAACCTGCACCGGTGGCGCATCCCCATGATAAGACGTTCACCGAGTATAAAGGTTCCAAAACCGGAGACTGCCGCGCTCGCGGATGCCGCGTAAGTCCGGCGCTTGAGATAGGCCCCAGGATCAACACCGATGCAAGCCCACGAGTATCAGCCGGCAACCGACAATCCCGCCGGGCATGAAATGGCGGAAAAGAGCGAAAGAGTAGAGAGCATAGGCGGTGGCAGGCACCTTACCCTGCTCGGCACAGCCGATGAGCGAGCCAGCAGGGCGCGCAGGGTGCGCTATGCCCTGATCACAGCCAGGGTTTGCGCCGACGGCGCGCTCCTCGTCGCAGCCTTCATAATCGCCTACTGGCTGCGCTATGGCCTTGAGCTTGGCAACGATGTCGCCCCAGAATCGTTCCGCCCCCTGTCATCCTTCAGTATCTATATCCTATCGTTTGTCGCGATCACCCTCCTGACATTTCAGATGCGCGGCCTTTATGCCCTGCCACGGGGCGCGTCCTGGTTGGACCACCTTCGCATCATTACCAGCGGCTCTATCATCGGCGTATCTGCGTTGACGCTTGGCGCTCTCCTTTTCAACCCGGTACTGCCCAGCCGCATGCTTTTCATATTCCTGGGCATCTCCGCCCTGGCCCTCTTCGCCCTGGAGCGTGCCGGTTACCGTTCATTCAGGATGTGGCTCTGGCGGCACGGGATCAACGTCAGGCGCACCATTGTAGTGGGCGCAGGGGCGGCGGGCCAGCGCATCATGAAGGATATCGTCGAGCGTCCTGAGCTTGGCTACAAACTGTCGGGCTACGTGGCCGACCAGACCGACGCGCCTGCACGTGAGTGGCGTATTCCCATCAGGCCGCGAAACGGCGAGCTAAAGAAGCTTGGCGGTATCAAAGATGTGCGCCGCATACTTGAGAATCAGGCTCCGCACGAGGTGATTGTGGCGCTGCCTGCCACCCACCACTCGCAGATACTGGCGATAATAGATAATTGCCGCGAGTACGGGGTCGATTTCAAGCTCGTGCCTGACCTCTTCGAGATGCGCATCAATGAAGTGAGGATCGACGCCCTCAATGGCGTGCCTTTGATCGGCGTGAAGGATGTGGCCCTGCGCGGCTTCAACCTCCTTGTGAAGCGCGTCATTGATCTGGCGCTGGCTTTGGTGGGATTGGTACTGGCCGTCCTGCCGATGCTGGTGATTGCGCTGCTGGTGAAGCTAACCTCGCGTGGCCCGGTCCTTTTCAAGCAGTTGCGCGTGGGTAAAGGCGGCAACCTCTTCGTCTGCTACAAGTTCCGCTCCATGTACGAGGATGCCGAAGAGAAGAAGGCCGACCTTCTGCCCCACAACGAGGTGGACGGTCCAATGTTCAAAATCAGGAACGACCCTCGCCGCACCCCCTTCGGCAGGGTCTTGCGCCGTAGCTCCCTCGATGAGCTACCTCAGCTATTCAACATCCTGAAAGGCGAAATGAGCCTGGTAGGTCCGCGCCCGCCCACCCCCGACGAAGCCGCCAAGTACGACGATTGGCACCGCAAGCGCCTCGACGTAACCCCCGGCCTCACCGGCCTCTGGCAGGTAAGCGGTCGCTCCGACCTCTCCTTCGACGAGATGGTCAAACTCGACCTCTACTACGCCGAGAACTGGTCCCCCGCCATGGACCTCCGCATCATCCTCAAAACAATCCCATCCTGGGTCAAAGGCGAAGGTGCCTATTAGCTTCGCTGACGAACGACGAAGATAGTACTCAGTAAGCAATACAGAATAGTCGCCCCTCACTCCCCAAACGGCACCACAGGATCGGGGTTGATATAAATCTCCCCGTTCTCCACCTTCACCTCGTACTTCCCTGCATTCCCCGTCGCGGGCAGCGATACCGCCTCTCCCGTCGTCACGTCGAACTGCGACCCGTGTAGTGGGCACTCCACCACCCACCCCCGCATATCCTCGTAAAACTCCCCCTCTGAAAGGGAAGTCTCCGCGTGCGTGCAAACATCCCCGATAGCGTAAAACTGCCCATCTATATTGAAAATATCTATATCCAGCCCCTCCACCGCCACCAACATACAACTGCCCGGCTCAATATCGTCCGCATCGGCAACTTTCACCCACCGGGCCTCTTTAGTACTGCTCATCATTCCCTCGCTCTTGTATTAGGTATCATCCTTCAATTATACCATCTCCCCAACTCCACCTTAAAACTACCCGAAAGTACACCCCAAAACCTGTCCCGTTTCCACCCACCAATGTCATTAATTAATATGGGAGGAGTCTAACTCCTTCCACCCGAATCGCCTCCAGGATCCCACAAAAAAGATCAAAACATACTCAGCTGGGTACGTTTTCCTCATAAACAAAGGAGGCAGACGCTTTCACGCCTACCTCCTCTGCGCTTCGGGAAAGTGCTATCTCAAGGCTCTGCGCCGCAGCAGAAACGCGCCGGTGAGCATCGCAACAATTGCAAAGATATGTATCGAAATTCAAAGCATACAGTTACCCGCTCAAGGGTATACGACCGATACCCGGCTGTCGCAGGCAAACCGCTCCCATTTTGGTACATGGATTTTAACGCAAGATAAACAAAAACATCATAGCTGTTAACAACCGTTAAGCTGGCACCCTATCTGGAACATTCGCCCGCACTGCCCGCCAACAAGGATCAACATCCGGCACGCGCCCTGAAGCTACCCGGTTACGAACCAATCAAAGCAAACAACTGTATCAGTTAATGGATATAAAAAGGAGAAGCACCCTGAAATCTAATCCGCGAAAAGTGTCGCATACCATCAATGCACCCCGTCCCCAGGCCCTCATTCTCTGACCCTTCCGTGCAGCCACCAGCCCCGGAAGACAACTCACGCACGCTCCCGGCACCTCTTACCTTGCTCGTAGGAAGAGAGGCTGAAGCGCGTACCGCCTGCACCCTGCTGCTGGGGTCCGATACCCGCCTGCTCACTGTGACCGGTCCGCCCGGCATCGGCAAGACTCAACTCGCCTTGCGCATCGCCCAACTAATGGAAGGCCGCTTCCCCGACGGCGTTTACTACGTCCCGCTCGCGAACATTGCCGAGCCTGAGATGGTAGTCCCCTGCATAGCGCGCGCTCTTGGATTGGACGACATGGACGAGCGCACCGGCTTCGCCAGGCTGAAGGAACACTTGCAGGGTATGCAGTCACTCCTGGTGTTGGACAATTTCGAGCAGGTGGACAAAGCAGCGGCGGCGGTGGCCGGCCTGATGGAGGGCGCGCCGGGGGTGCGTGTGCTGGCGACCAGCCGTACCCTGCTCGATATCTATGGCGAGCGGACGCTGCCCGTGTCCGCGCTCTCTTTACCACGACCAGGCGACGAGGGCGACCTCCTGAAACTGGCTCAGTACGAATCGGTAGCGCTCTTCGTTGCGCGGGCCGTGGCAGCGCGACCCGACTTCACACTGAGCGAAACGAACGCTAGCGCTGTGGCCGAAATATGCAGGTTGCTGGAGGGTGTGCCGCTGGCTTTAGAGCTTGCGGCGGCTCGTATACGTGCTTCCACTTCCCATGCAGTCCTGGAGAGATTGCGGTCTCAGCCTCTCCATTTCCTGAAGGGTGGAGCGCATAACGCCCCTCTGCGCCAGCAGACCCTGCGCGAAGCGATAGGTTGGAGCTACAATCTGCTAAACGCCGGTGAACAGCAGGCGCTGCGGCGGCTCGCCGTATTCGTGGGTGGCTGCACACTCGAAGGAGCCACCGCCATCCTGGGTGACGAATCGATCTCCCATCCACAGACCTCGAACTCGGAGATCGTGCTTGAGTTGCTGGAGTCGCTGGTGGCTAAGAGCCTGTTGTCGGTGGAAGATGTGGGAGCTGAGACGCGCTTCAATATGCTGCATACCATCCGCGAATACGCGCTGGAGAGGTTGGAGCACGAGAACGCGGGCGAAGCGGAGGCAGTACGGCTGGCGCATGTTGCCTATTTTGTGGCGATGGCCGAAAGCGCCAAACACGGCCTGTACAGCGCCGAGCAAGCACACTGGCTTGATCTCCTGGAGCTTGAGCATGACAACATTCGGGCGGCCTTGAGATGGTTGCTGCTTCAAGGAAGCAATGATTCCGAGGAAGCGCGGCGTTCCGCAATCGAGATGGGGCTGCGAATAGCTCAATCGTTGTGGCTCTTCTGGGAGATTAGAGGGTACTTGAGCGAGGGGTATAGATGGCTTCTGCCCTTGCTGGAGAACGAGGCGTCGAAGGATTACCCTGCCTTGCGGGCGAAGGCTCTGGTAGTAGCCGGGCGGTTGGCGCTTATCATGGGTGATCTAATGGCTGCCCGGCGCTTGTATGCAGAGAGCCTGGAACTGAGCCGCTCATGCTCCGATCCTATAAGTGCAAGTTTCGCACTGACCGCGATGGGCCACCTGGCCGTATTTGTGGGTGATATTGAAGAAGCAGAGCCTCTATACAGGGAAAGCCTGGCTGTGCGTCGTAAGTTGGGTGAGACCCGCTGGGTGATCCATTCGCTCGTCAGCCTGGGCGACCTGTGCAGCTTTACCGGAAGGTATGAGGAAGCGGTGCGCCTGTTTAGCGAAAGCCTGTCGTTGGCGGAGGAGAGAGGCGACAAGAACGCGGTCGGTCGCTTGTGCATCGCCAGGGGCCACCTGCTGAGCCGCCAGGGCAATCACGCAGCAGCCGAAGCGCTTTACCGTGAGGGCATCGCCCGGTTCTCGGAGTTGAAGAGCAGGCAAGGGAAAGCGGAGTGTGTGGCCGGTCTGGCGGAAATTGCATACAGGCGTAGAAGCTTGGAAGAGGCCGCTATCTTATTGGGATGGGTCTATTCTGTGTTTCATTCCGTAGGATTGCGCTGGGATCTGACCTTCCATAACGAATGCGAGGCTATTGTGGCCGATCTGAAGATGATATTGGGAGCCGACGAATTCGCCCGCCTGGAGGCGCAAGGGGTTGCTATGGATGACGACAATATTGTGTCCATTTACGACGGCGATGGCGCAGGTCCTCAGACCGCTGGGGTTGCGGTAGAGGTGCCTGCCCGGCCGGAAGAAAGGATGCCTATCCCGATCACGCTGGCCCAGCAGAGGGCCAACCCCTGGGGTCTGACGCTACGGGAGATGGAGGTGCTCAGGCTGGTGGCCGCGGGCATGACCAACGCCGAAGCTGCCGAGCGTCTGATAGTCAGCCCGCACACAGTCAACATGCACCTCCGCTCGATCTATATCAAGCTGGGCGTGTCCAACCGCAGCGCCGCTACGCGGTACGCCGTGGAGAGGAATATTGTGTGACCTGTAGTCGGTATCCGGTAGTCGGTAGTCGGAGGGCAATGGCTCATAGACGATGGACGACAGCAGGAACTAGGAACCAGGAACTAGGAACTTGGCCCTTGGAACTTCAAGCTTCCGTCCTTCGTCGCCCAGGGGAATTGTAGCAGATCGTGCACGTTGCCTTGAACGGCGCTGTGGAAGAAGCGGCGATCCTGGGTGCGGAGGGTTACCGGGAGACCGTCCTTGGGGAAGGCGAGGATAGTGCCACCTCGGTCTATTTTGTGGCGATAAGGGACTTCCAGCCTCCAGCGCTGGACGATTATGGCTATAGCCAACTTCATTTCCAGCAGGGCGAAAGTTGCGCCCAGGCAGCGCCGAGCGCCTCCACCAAAGGGGATGTATTCGTAGGTGCCGGGCTGGATCGTCTCCCAGCGGCGTGGATTGAACACCTTCGGGTCGGGGAAGATGTCGGGGCGGTAGTGGGTGACTGTAGGGCTGAAGATCAGCTGAGTATTGGCCGGTAGAGAGTATTCGCCCAACTCGAAGGGTTTGACAGCTGTGCGAAGTATCCACATACCGGGCGGGAACATGCGCAAGCCCTCGTTGACCACGTTTTCGAGCATCGGGAGCGCCCTAAGCTGTTCGAGATTGGGGGCTTCGCCGTGCAGGGTGCCGTCCAACTCGTCTAGCAAGTCGTTCATTATCTGTGGATGCTGCGACAGAAGGAAGAGGGTCCAGGTAAGGGCGGAGGCGGTGGTTTCGTGCCCGGCGGTGAAGAGGGTGGAGAGATGCCCCAGGAGGTCGGACTGTGCGAGGCCGCTGCCATCGTCGTGGCGGGCTTCGAGCAGTAAGGTGAGCGCGTCACCGTCGACTTTGGCCGAAGATGATTCGGCTATAGATTGCCCACCTTCCAACTTTGCGCGCTTGCGCTTGATCACCTGTAGAAGCTCGGCTTCCAGCTTTTCCGAGAGGACCTTGAAGCTGTGGTAAGGTGAGCCTGGGACATCGTAGGGGAGGAGGGCGACCTGTGGGGTGAGGCCGTGGCGGCTCCATTGGTCGAGGAGGCCACGCACGCGCCTGCCTTCGTGTTGGGGATCGAGTCCAAGGAGGCCTACTATAGCGACGGAAAGGGTGAGGTCGAGCATCTCCCGTGAGAGAATGCGGCGCTCGCCCGGTCGCCAGTTGGCGATGTGGGACTCGACAGATCCTACCATTGCGTCGCGGAGAGCGTCGATGTGCTTTCTGTGGAAGGCGGGCATCAGGAGGCGGCGGTGCTCTGTATGCTCGTCGTCGTTCATCGAGGCGATGCCTGAAAGAAGGCGGGCTGCGGATGTGCCCTGTGGCATCTTGATAAGAGCCTTACCACTGTTGACGTCGAGGCTGTGAAAGATGTCGTTGTTGGTGAGTATATAGCGGTTTAGGTCAGGTGAGAATACCATGATAGGCGCGGACTTTTGGGGTCCAAGCGAGACGATATCTCCGTAGGTGCGCCAGAGGCGGATCATGTTGAGAGCGGGGTCGCGGAGCATAGGTAGTACGATGGACCACCATCCGACGACCGGCATTGATGGCGGTCCCGGTATGTCGCGTTTGTCGTTGGAAGCGAGGGCGGATCGCGTATTGTTGCGGGTTGGGCGTATGAATACGCTCATAACCCGCGAGAGAGACAGTTTGCTAGTTGGACATGTGTCCGACATGGCTGATCCCCTCCCCGATTAAGCGGATGTCATTATCTTGGCGAGATTATACACCAATGTACGTTTGTTGTGCGAGAAAGGTGACACGAATACCGTAGGATTTTGCAAGACGACGATACGAAGGCTGCCGGCATTGCGGAAAGCGTGCTGTCTATTTCGTATTGCGTACTGCGTAACATGCTTATTGGTTTGGTAAAGTGCTAAACACGTTGTGCTTAAGGACGCCGGTTTCGTCTTTATGTTCTCTGCCTAGTACCATTCCAACAAAATAGCAATAGCTTTATAGCAACAGCTTTGCCAAGTAGCGTTTGCGCTTGGAAAGTGCAGCCAAAACTCTCGATACAAGATTGCAGGGCTGGGTTGTATATCACGATCTCAGGATAGAGGCCAGTACAACCAGTACAACCAGTACAACCAGTACAACCAGTACAACCAGTACAACCAGTGCAACCAGTATAAAGGAGAGTGTCATGAGTGCGGCAAGTATTACACGCGCAAAGGGTCTGGCAGGTGCGAGCATGGTAATGGACGTTGCTCGCGTCGTGGGAGTTGGGGCCGCGGTAGTCGGAGTGGGGATGTTGCTCGGAGCGAGCAGCTACGAATCGGTGGTTATGGCGCCAAACTACAGCGCCAACATCCCCAACTCGCTGGAGACGGCCCGGCAGTTCTTCAGCATCAATAACCCCGGTGTATTCTTCCGGGTGCTCGCTCCGGCTACCGAGGTGCTGGCACTCGTCTCCACAGTGCTGTGCTGGCGCACGAAGGGCGCGAGGTGGTGGATGCTGGCCGCGTTCGGCGCAATAATCGCAGCAGATGTTATCACCTTCACCTTTCACTATCCACGCAATGACCTGCTGTTCACTAATCCCCTGAGTGTACCGAAGGACCAGCTCATGCAGGCGGCAAATGAATGGGCTGTGGGCAATTATGCCCGCATAGCTCTGCTGGTAGTGGCTTTAGCCTTGGGCATGGTAGCCTTCAGCCGCTCCGTGCTGCACTTTGCCCGTGCGACCGACAAGGACTAATGCCTTATCGACTAAGTATTGAGAGTTTTGGCTGCACTTTCCAAGCGCAAACGCTACTCGGCAAAGCTGTTGCTATTTTGTTGGTAAGGTACCAGTGTTGGTGGGCGTGCGCGTGGTTCTGTATTGATCTTAGCACAGGAGTTCTGTTATTTCAAGTACCTGAATGGCTACATTTTGTGAGCTCATGATGATGAAATAAAGTGCGACGGTGTCAGCCAGGGCAAAAGGATAAGGGATAGGTTTGTGGCCCATCCCTTCGTTGAATATCGGTTATATTAGCGGATTACCAGCGGTTGCCGCCTCGGTCGCGATTGCCGTCGCCGCCGCCCTCGCGTGGGGGACCACCGGGGACGCGGTCACCGCCGCTACCGCCATAGCCGCCCCCGCCACCGGGTCTGCCACCACCGCCACCGTAGCCGCCCCGATTGCCATAGCCTCCGCCGCCCCCGCCACCGGGGCCGGGGCCGCGATTGCCGTAGCCACCGCCACCGCCGCCTTCACGACGACCGTAGCCACCACCGCCGCCCTCGCGAGGGCCGCGATCACGCCCGCCGAAGCCAGTGCGCTCGCGCTCGGCGCGGGGGGCTGGCATTTCGCCGGTGAGAACGGCCTTGCGGGAGAGGCTGACCTTACCCTGGCGGTCGACTTCGATCACCATTACGTTGATCTCGTCGCCCAGGCTGACCACGTCTTCTACGTTCTCAACGCGGTAGTCGGCAAGCTCGGAGATATGGACGAGGCCATCTTTGCCGGGGAGAATCTCGACGAACGCGCCGTAAGGCAAGATGCGCACCACTTTACCCAGGTAGATCTCGCCGACCTCGGCCTCTTTGGTGAGACCCTCGATCATGCGGATGGCCTGCTTGGCGCTCTCGCCATCGGTGGAGGCTACCAGTACGGTGCCATCGTCCTCAACGTCGATCTTGGTGCCGGTCTTTTCGGTGATGCCCCGAATGTTCTTGCCGCCGGGGCCGATGAGGGCGCCGATCTTCTCGGGGTTGATCTTGATACGCAGAATGCGCGGTGCATAGGGCGAAAGCTGGTGGTTCGGCTCAGGCAGAACCTCTTGCATCTTGTCGAGGATAAAGAGGCGGGCTTCGCGAGCCTGGGCGAAGGCTTCTTCCATGATCTCGAAGGCAAGACCTGCGGTCTTGAGGTCAAGCTGTAGGCCGGTGACGCCCTCGGAAGTGCCTGCGACCTTGAAATCCATATCGCCAAGCGCGTCTTCAATACCCTGGATATCGGTCAGCACTTTATGCTGCGAGCCGTCCTTGCTCTCGACAAGGCCCATAGCGATACCGGCCACCGGGGCCTTGATCGGCACGCCCGCATCCATGAGAGAGAGGGTGCTGCCGCACACAGAGGCCATAGAGGAGGAACCGTTAGAGGAAAGCACCTCGCTGACCACCCGGATCACGTAGGGGAAATCGGCCTCGGAGGGGAGGACGGGGATGAGGGAGCGCTCGGCCAACGCGCCATGCCCGATGTCGCGGCGTGAGGGGCCGCGTCCACGTCGGGTCTCGCCGGTGGAGAACGATGGGAAGTTGTAGTGGTGGATGTAGCGCTTGGTGTCCTCGATGCCGAGGCCATCAAGCATCTGCTCGTCGTCGCCTGTGCCGAGGGTGGCTACGGAGAGGACCTGGGTCTGGCCGCGTGTGAAGAGGGCTGAGCCGTGGGTGCGGGGGAGGACGCCGGTCTCGATTGAGATGGGTCTGATGTCCTTCGGGCCGCGACCGTCTGGGCGCTCGCCGCGCTCCAGTATGGCGCTTCGCACCTGCTCCTTGAGGAGGGCCTCGAAGGCCTTGTTGACCTCGGAGGTCATCTTGGCCTTATCGGCATCGGGAAGCTCGGCGGCCTCAACGAAGTGGTTGAGGGCCTCGGTGCGCAGGGCCTCGGTCTGGGTCTCGCGCACCGTCTTGTCGGCGTTGCGGGTCTCCTCGTCAAGGCGGGAGCCTAGCCAGGCCGTAACCTGGTCAACGACGGAAGTGTCGGAGACAGGAGGGGCCCAATCGCGCTTCTTGGGCTGGATCTCTTCGATCATCTGCTTCTGGATGGCGACTGTGGGCTTGATTCCCTGCTCCCAACCGAATCGAACGCCTTCGAGCATGATGTCTTCGGGTAGTTCGTGGGCGCTGGCCTCGACCATCGAGACTGCGTCTTCGGTGCCTGCTATGGTCAGTTCCAGGTCTGATTCGAGTAGCTGCTGGGCGGTGGGATTAAGTATAAACTCGCCGTTGATATAGCCAACCTTGGCCGCGCCGACCGGCCCCGCGAAGGGTATGTCGGAGAGGGACATGGCGGCTGAGGCTCCAATGATCGAGAGGATCTCAGGCTCTGTCTCCTGGTCGGTGGAAAGAGTGGTGATAGTCATCTGGATCTCGGCGCGCCACTGCTTGGGCAGAAGCGGCCGGATGGGGCGGTCGGTGAGGCGAGCGGTGAGGGTGGCGGCCTCGGAGGGACGCCCCTCGCGCTTGATGAAGCCTCCAGGGATCTTGCCTGCTGCGTACATCTTCTCCTCATAGTCTACGGTGAGGGGAAGGAAATCAGCGCCTTCGCGTGGCTCTTTGGCAGCTACCACGGCCGCCAGGATCATGGTGTCGCCGTAGCGCACTGTGCAAGCGCCTGAAGCTTGCTCGGCTACCCTACCGACCTCGATTGTTATCTCGCGACCCGCGATGGTTGTGCTGAATTGCTTGGGTTCTTCTAGTTTCACATTGTTCTCCTAAAAATCTTTCGATTTTGGATCTCGGATCCTAGATTTCAAATTGCCCGAAACTAAATCCGAAATCTGCAATCTAAGATCCGAAATCGGGCCATATGCCCGTGGGCCGTCGGCTCCTTGCCGACAGCCAATAAATAAGCCCCGATGCGCTCGCTACGCGCCGGGGCGATTGAGTATGTCGCGGATGTTGAGACGAGTGATCAACTCACGGTAGCGGTTAATGTCCTTTTTGGCAAGGTAGGCGAGAAGACGACGCCTCCTGCCGACCATCTTGAGAAGTCCACGCCGCGAGTGGTGGTCGTGCTTGTGGGTTTTGAAATGAGAAATAAGATCGTTAATGCGTGTCGTAAGGATGGCAACCTGTACCTCAGGCGACCCTGTGTCTGAGCCATGCGTTTTGTATTGTCCTATCAATTCCTGCTTGCGCTCGGTCTGCAATCCCAAGATGAAACCTCCTGTGGGCACTCTTTATGCCCCGTAGCCCGTCCTTGTGGGCGTTATCCGTGACTCTTCCTTGGGAGGGGGTTCCTTGTGTTCTTTTTTTGGTCCCTCTTTAGGCTATACCCGCCAATTATATCATATATAGGTAGGCTGCCGCAAGCGCGATTCTCCGGCGATTGACGTTCGCGTAACCTTATGCTACATTTGAGTCCTTCATTAGAAACCCCCATTCAACGACTGGAGGGTCATATGCTTGTCTCATTTCGCTACAGCCTATTTGTTGTTGCCGGTTTGATGTTAGTGCTTACAATTGGATTCTTCTGGCAGATGCCATGGGCAACCGGTCTGTGGCCCTGGCCGGAGTCCAGGCTATCGTATATCTTTCTTGCCTCCATCACCGCCTCGATTGCCGCTTCGAGCTTATGGACAGCCGTGTCACAGGAATACGGAGCTTTGCGCAGCCAGGCGATCAATACCGTTGTGGCAACAGCTGGAGTGGCAATAACTGCTTTCTCATTTCTTGCTTCGGACGGTTCTACTGGGACTTTGGTGCTTGGCATAGTTGCCGTGCTCTTGTTCTTGCTCGGTATAGGCACATACCTGTTGTTCCGGCAATATCCAATCAAAGACCCACGACCGCTGCCCGGTGCGGTGCGCATCTCCTTCGCGTTCTTCGCTATAGTACTGATCCTCGTGGGCGGGGCGATGGTCCTGGGCGCTCAAGTCTTCCCCTGGCCGCTCCAGGCCGGCTCGCGTGCCGCGTATGGGTGCGTTTTTCTTGGCGCGGCTACTTATTTCTTCTACCCAGTCCTACGGCCAAGTTGGCATAACGCCCGTGCACAGCTTTGGGGCTTTCTTGCTTATGATATTGTGCTGATCGTGCCCTTCGTGGGGCACTTCGAGCGTGTGACCCCGGAGTTGTTGCCCAACCTGATCGTTTATGTCGCGGTGCTCATCTACAGCGGAGCGCTGGCGATCTACTACCTCTTCATCAATCCCATCACGAGGCCGGCATCGTCGCGGCAAACACAAGCCCAATCTGCGTAAGGAGGCAACCTCAGGTCTGGGTAGGGGCGAGGGCTTTCGCTCCTGATGAGGCCGGTGATATGACGCGCAACATCAAGCCCGGCTTAAAAAGAGTGATCGGGGACCTGAGGAGATGGATCGCTTCAAGCATTGCCTGGCAGACCTGTTTATCAGTGGTGGCTCGTGCCATCACACGGGTAATATAGCCCTGTGTAAGGCGTGTCGCGAGGTCCGGCTTGCCCCCCTCTGTGATCGGACAGCGGAAATCCTCGCCGGTGGCAAGAAGCCAGGGCGTCTTGTTATTGCGGGCCAGCCTCTTCTGGAAGCGTTCGGCGAGACCCGTGAGGTCGCCGGGGTGGTCGCGTGTGTGCTCGGCCAGTACCTTACCGAGCGTGACAGCGCCCAGTGCGCTCGTAGTCATCCCCTGCCCGTAGACAGGGTTGAAGGCGCACACTGCATCACCCAATGCTACAAAGTTCTCAGGATACCTGGGGAGACGCTCATAATGCCGCAGGAGATTTTCCGTCCTACGGTAGCCAGCTATGTCGGTTAGAGGTTTGGCTTGCTTGATGGCCTCGTACAGGTGGGGGCTGCGCAACGAGCGAGCGAATTCGAGGAAACCTTCCTCATCCGTAGGAGGATACTCCTTGCCCATACCTCCCAATGTGACGACCCAGCGATTCCCCTCCACTGACAGGAGCGCGCCTCCCCGCAGACGTTTGGGGGCAGCGGTGTGGATGATAAGCATCTTCCAACTGGCTTTGAAGGCGGGAAGTGGCTCGTAGAAGCGGCTGGCATAGCCGAGGAACGAGTTGACGATAGTCTCCTCTGGGGCTGAATACCCGAGCGATTCCAACCACTGAGGGGCTTTGGAGCTTCGCCCACTGGCGTCTACCACCAGATCGGCGCTCATGCTCTCCTCGCCTTCGCCGCCATCGCGGTGGCGGAAGCGCACCCCCGTAACCTGGCCTCGGCCTTCTCCTCCATTATGCAGAAGGCCGATCACATCGGCGCTCTCGACCTGGCTTACTTTCGGATTGGCGCGAACGCGGCCCCGGATGGTCGATTCTAAGAGGTCTCTGCTACAGGTTCGGCCTTCGATTGAGGAGTGGAAGGTTTGCTTCCAACCGGCGGGTAGGAACCATGCAAGCTCTGCACCGACGTTGACCCATGGCCCGCCCGCGCGGCCAAGCTCATCTTGCAGCCCGGGAAAAAGCTTCTCCAGAGCCTCCCTGCCGCTGGCCAGGAGCACATGGATATGGCGAGCCTGCGGCACGCCCTTGCGCGAGCCGACACTCTTGGGGAAAGTGTCGCGGTCGAGAATTGTAACCCGGTCAAAGTGGGCGGATAAAGCCTGCGCAGCTGTGAGGCCAGCTATGCTGCCGCCGATAACAATCGCATGTGTAGACATAGATGTAGGTTCCTGAATCGATCCTCCCCCTGGAGCATAGACTTTGATCTATCCAGGATACACTATAGTTTGCCTGGATGTTAAGCCCCTTCGGGCGTGCTGGAAATAACAGCCCTACACGGGGCAGCCTAGCTCGGTATCGGGGAGGGGAATGGCGACCACACCGCCGTTCTTTAGCCGCAGCTCCAGCACGCCCGATAATGGCTCTCCGCATGTGAGCTTGACAGGGGATGGGTCTACGCCCGGTTTGATGAATTCTACGCGGGTTTGGTCGGCTGCACCGGGTTGGGAAGTGACGCCGAGAAGCTCAGGTGTGAACGTCACGATGAGTTCGCCGCTCGGACGTCGTATTGCCAGCTTATTATCGGGGTTAT
The DNA here is from genome assembly GCA_963797095.1 of uncultured Chloroflexia bacterium. GTDB lineage: Bacteria > Chloroflexota > Chloroflexia > QHBQ01 > JADMIH01 > JADMIH01. The sequence goes on from CAWCNY010000006.1 coordinate 592,645, forward strand.
CGAAGTCGCAGGCATCGACCGAGTCGTTGAATTGCAGGACAAGGTCGGTGTGTAGTGGAGGCTTGTCGGCTCCAGGGCCGGGGGTGTGGTCCTCCCACACTTCGTATTCAATGCCGGTAGGGAGGATTCCGGGTGTGGAAGGTTGCCCTCCCAGGCCGTTGTATATCGTGGAGCCTGCCAGGCTGACCTGCACGCGGTTCTGCTGGTCGTTGGTGGGGTTGTAGGTGATGATCATGCGCTCCAAGACCTGCACGCATACGGGCTTCAGTTCGCCCTTTATCCTCGCCATCACCCAGATCGCCGGGCCGATAGGCATGCCAATGTTCTCTACCGGTCTCGAGTTCGAAGAGGTTGGTGAGACCATCCGATATGGCTGTGGGGATGCGGTGGCCTGTCGTGCTGTCGGGTTGGCCCAGAGGCAGTGATACCATGCCCTTAGCAGGGTCGATAGGTGATGTGGTGCCATCCGGGTGCAGCCATTGGTCCGCCGCCTTCGCGTCGGCGTCGAGCGCCTTTGAGTTGTCGGTGGTTAGGAGGTTGCTCATGGTGGCGAAGCTGACGGTGTCTTCGCCTTCTTCCCCTACGATGGCAAGTTGAGGAAGGGCCTGTCTTGTTGCCGGGGGCAGGTCGATATACTCCCTCTCATCGATCTGGACCCTGCCTTCGGAGATCACGTGGGACAGCAGTTGACGGGCGGGTTGACCGCCGAGCAAAGTAAAGGCGGTACGCTCGTAGAAGGCGACCTCTACAAATTTGCCGTTGGAGGCTTGCAAGAAGGCAGAGCCGAGAGGCAATCCCAGGTTGCTTTCCCTGGCTATGTGGTACTGCTCCCAATCGCGCTTTGCCTGCGCCTCTATTGCTGCTTGAAAACCGGAGGATATCTGCCCGCTCAGGTAGACGTTGCTGCCGGGGAATGACTTGGTTGCACCCTCGGGTTTGTCGACGTAGGTTGGTGTATCGTCCAGGGCCGGGGATGGGAACAAGTTTGGATTGGTAATTGCGTTGTGTAAGGTAGTGGCGCGAGCAGATGCGCTAAAATGCAGAGCGCCGAGGATTATGGTGATTATTACCATCCACCTTGTCACCGGTGCAGATCTGGCTATTTGAGGATATAGTTTCATGGTTGTTCTCTAGATAAGCCTATTATATCTGGACTCTTACATACCCGTGTCGATAGTGTAGGGGTAGCAAAAATCTGCGTAAAATGACGTACTCATGATACGACGGGTGCAAGTGGAAAACCGGATGGCGTTTCTGGAGTGGGTGATATACTCGCGCTAACGTGGGTATGGAGGTTCGGAGACCTGGCAAACCTGCGCAACCTGTGCATGGCAGACTCGTTATGGTTATTGGACGGACAGTTCAATTGCGGATTTTAGATTTCGCGTCGCTCAGTCCGCAATCAAAAATGAGCACGGTTCGTATGAGAATTAGGAGGATGAATCATGAAGTTCAAGATTAGCAGGGGCGCGAAAACAGGAGGTACCCTTGCCACGATTCTGCTCGCGGCTGTGACCGTGCTGAATGCTGTGCCTGCGGCTGCCGTTGATTTCGCTCACTCCGCGTTCAGGCGGGTCTGGGACCGCACCGACTCGCTGGTAGCTTCGGGCCAGGTGAGCCGCACGTGGTTCTGGGGGCCTGAGCCGAGGGCCGCTGCCCAGGAACAGTATGTTGATGCGCCGGGCGGCACACAGACCCGTCTCGTGCAGTATTTCGATAAGAGCAGGATGGAGATCAACGACCCCAACGCCGACCCCAACGCCACCTTCTTTGTGACTAACGGCCTGCTGACTATCGAATTGATCTCCGGGCAGATGCAGATAGGCGATAACGCCTTTGTGGACAGGTATTCGGCGGAGATACCGATCTCCGGCGATTCGGACGACACTCAAGCGCCCACCTATGCGTCCTTCCTGGCGGTATCGAACACCCGCAAGGGCGATCACCCGCAGCCTAACCGTGTCGGACAGTTTGCTACCAGCACGATCAATAAAGCAGGGCAGGTGGGCGACGATCCCACGAAGGCCGACGTGCCGGGCACCAAGATCGCCTACTTTGAGCCGACCACCCAGCACAACATCCCTGACCGCTTCTGGGGATTCCTGAACGCATCAGGTCCTGTGAGCGAGACCGGGCAGATCGTCAATAAGCGCCTGATCGACCCGTGGTTCTACGCTTCCGGACTGCCTATCTCCGATGCGTATTGGAGCAAGGTCAAGATTCAGGGCGTGCTCACCGATGTGATGATCCAGGCTTTTGAGCGCAGGGTGCTGACCTATGTGCCGACCAACCCGCCCGGGTTTGAGGTAGAGATGGGCAACATAGGCCTGCACTATTACGACTGGCGCTACAAAGATGCGGGCAAACCCACAGGCACGCCAAGCGTGGAAGTCACGACCACAGTAACCGGCACGCTCACCGTTGCACCTACTACCACGCCTCCAAATGCGGGCACGGACACTCCAACGGTGACGGGCACGCCACCGACCGCTACTCCTACCGGCACGCTGCCGACCGGCACTCCAACGGTGACGGGCACACCTCCCACCAACACACCGACGGTGACGCCGACTATCAACGTTGTAACCCAGGGCGCGGTAGTGTTTGAGTCTGATAGGTCGGGCAACAAGGAGATATGGCGGATCAGGGGCGACGGTACGCTTCCAACGCAACTGACCAATAACTCGGCGGACGACGATTGGCCCGTATACTCGCCCGACTATACGAAGATCGCATTCGTGTCGAAACGCGATGGCAACGAAGAGATTTACGTGATGAACTCCGATGGATCGGGCGCGACCAGGCTTACCAATGACCCGGCCTCGGATACGCAGCCAACATGGTCGCCCGACGGCACGAAGATAGCCTTCGTGTCTACGAGAGGGAATATCGCAGAGGATATCTTTGTGATGAACTCGAACGGTACAGGCGTAACCAACATCACGCAGGTCGCGGGCAGGGATACAGAGCCGTCCTGGGGGGCCAATAACCGAATAGCCTTTACATCCAACAGGTCGGGTGCTAACCAGATTTACACGGTGAACCCTGATGGTAGCGGCTTGTTTGGACCTTTGACCACATCTGGTCAAAACTACGCGCCCAAGTGGAATACACTGGGCAACAGGCTCGTGTTCATATCGGATCGTGATGGGAACCCTGAGATATACACCATGCGCCCTGGGGGCGAGGAGCAGTTCAGGCTGACCAATGATCCGGGCATCGATACATCTCCTGCCTACGCGCCGAACAACAGCAAGATCGTCTTCTCGTCCAACCGGCTTTCCTCCGATAACTACGAGTTGTATACGATGAATGTGGACGGCACCTCGCAGGAGAGAATCACGATCCAGGCTGGGGTTGATGATCACCCGGACTGGGGCGTGCTGCTGATAGGGTCTCAACCCCCGGGAGAGCCGACGTCTACTTCAACCCCAACTGCCACAATTACGCCGTCCCCGACGGAAACGCCTCCACAGCAAGGAGTGCCCGGATTTAAATCAAGATCCGGATTCGCGGACGTACGATCTGGTTCTAAAACAAAATTGGCGGCTTAGCCGCCAATTTTGTTTTAGAACTCTCCTCCTCCAAACTTGCATGTAAATGTGCAATATTACTCCTAAAGCCGCATCCTTTGGGCGTCGCCAGCGTATAAACTGTAGCTATGGAAATCACTGCGCGCCTTGAGGCTGCCGGGCGTGGCGACTCGGTAGGGAGGTTATCGGAAGCATGATTCAAGACCTGGAAGAAGTGCAGGTAGAGCATGGTCTTGCGCCTGCGGAAGCGATCGTCACGGCTGAGGCAGGGGGCGCAGAGAAGCGGGTCACATTTATTGACGTGCTACGGGCCGCGGATTTCCGCAACCTGTGGCTGGGGCAGATCGTATCGCAGGTGGGCGATTATTTCGCGTTCCTGGCAATGACAGTCGTGGTTAGTGGGCTTTCCCAGGATGCGCAGGCTACCACCCTCGCCGTATCGGGGATGATGCTTTCGTTCACTTTGCCACGGCTGCTTCTTGGAATGCTGGCCGGGGTGTTCGTGGATAGGTGGGACCGCAGGCGCACGATGCTGGTGTCGGATATATCTAGGGCAGGGATTACATTGCTGCTGATCCCTGCTTTTATTAGCGGGAACCTGTGGTTCATATACGGGCTTGCTTTCATAATGTCGTCGATGGGGACGTTATTCAATCCCGCCAAGGGTGCGCTGATCCCCAGGTTGGTGCCGGACGAGCAGCTATTGGCCGCCAACTCGCTATCCCAGACCTCCCAGATGCTTGCTGTTCTGGGTGGGCCTGCGCTGGCAGGCTTAACGCTGAAGGTAGCGGGCACGGGGAACGAGTGGGTAGCGTTCATAGTGGACTCGGCGTCGTTTGTGATTTCGGCGTTCACGATATGGCTCATACGCACAAGTGGCCGTCCCACAGAAGTAGCACAACGTGCGCACAGCGGGCTTGAGCCTTTGCACTCTCAAGGCCCCGCGCTGGGGCAGGTGTGGCGGGAGTTGAAGGAGGGTTTGAGGACGCTGGTGGTAAGCAGGGTAATGGCCTCGCTGTCGACTGTGTTCGCGATCACGATGCTTGGCGTAGGGGCGATCAATGTACTGTGGGTGGTGTTTCTGAAGACGCATTTTGGATTTGATGGGCCGGAGCTGGCCTGGCGGTTAAGCCTGCTAGATATTGCATTCGCGGCGGGGATGATAGTGTCCAGCGTGATCGCGGGCAACTTCTTCTCCAGCACATCGCCCAAGTGGTATATAGTGGTGAGCTTGATCGGGGCCGGGGTGCCGATAGTGATATTTGGATATGTGCCCAACTACTGGCTGGCTTTCATATTATCGGCGCTGATGGGGTTTTTTGTTGCTCCGATCGATACGGGGGTGACCACGTTTATGCAGATCGTAGTGCCAAACCGGCTGCTTGGGCGTGTTGGAGGTGGATTCACGACCGTGTCAGACACGGCAAGTGTGGCCTCTATGAGCCTGGCGGGGGTGGCGGGTGCTCTCCTGGGGATCCCCACTGTATTTGCCCTGGCCGGGGTACTGTGTATCGCTATGGGCACCGCATCGTGGATGCTTTTGCCCGCTCTTACACTGAAAGATAAGGTGGAGTAAGCTTCTCTGTCTCAGGGGGTGAGGCGTTTCAGGCTCTCAGTGAAGAGGGTGTCGCTGGGGTTAAGGGATGCGGCTTTTTGGAGGTCGGCAAGGGCCTCGGCATCGTGGTTGCCGGAGAGATAGTAAGCCCAGCCTTGCAGGAAATAGGCAGGAGCCAGGTCAGGCTCGGCTTCTAGCGCTAGAGTGGTGGTGCTGGTGATATAGGAAACGAGAGAGTCTGCGTTGCCTTCGGCGGGAGTGCCCTTGATCAGGGGAGATTGATCGGAGCGGGACATAACCTGGTCAATAGGGAATGGGCGAAGCACGTTGACAGCAGCCGGATAATCACCGTAAAAGATGTTGGTCAGGAGTGGGTAGTTGCTTTCCCGCACATGCTCCCTGCGGGCGTCGGCATGCAGCTTGATCAACACGCGATTCCACTTGACGGTATTGTTGGTAGAGTCAAGCGCTGCTGCTTGTTCGATTTCGGTGAGCGCATCCTTCATCAGCTCATGCGTGAATAACTCAACGGCCCTGTTATTGAGCGTTTTCAGTTCGGTCGGAGTGTCCTCAGGTAGATCCTGGGCCTGAACCGAGGCCAACTCCTTTCCATCCCAGCGCAGCACGCTGAAATTGATCTTCCTGACCCCGCAGGCGTAGCAGAAGACGTAATTGTCAGAGGCGTTCAGCACTACCTCACCTTTGCCGTCGCCGTCAAGGTCCTCGACAGTGCCCGCGCCAGGGCCGGAAGAGCAGCCCGATACTTCGTTGCTGAGGCGCTTACCGTCGAAGCTGATCAGGTCGAAGCAGCCACCGTGCGCGCCGATGCCGCTATCAACGGTGAGCCATGCGTGGGAAGGCTCTATATCGGCCTGCATGATCGAGCTTGCGCTCATGTAGTCGGGGTTGTCAAGGGCGATACGGCTGACTTCCTCCCAGGTGTTGTTTTCGTGCTTGAAGGCTATCACGAAATGTTGCTGGACGAGATTATCGAGCCTGCGGCTGCCGGTGCTGTATGCCAGCCAGTATTCGCCATTGATAGGCACACCGTGCAACCGTAATACGCTTATGCCGTCTATACCGGCGAACGGGGATAGGCCATTGGCATCGGGTGTGGAGGTTGGATCGACGCCCGCGATGGCTGTGGCTTGCAGTTGCGCTACCATGGTGGCCGTGATAGCTTGGCCGGGGGGAACACTGGGGGTTGGTATCTTGATTGAACCTTGCACGGTCGCACTCGGCGTGGAAGGCGCAGAATCGACGGTGAGCGTGCTGGAAACCGGCTCACCGGAATTCCCGCCACCATCAGGGGGGCTGGTAATGGCAACCGGTGCAGGTGATGTAGCTGTGCTTTGCGGCAGAATAGGAGCGGGAGTAGGGCTAGGTGGCTGAACTGTGTTCGAATTGCACCCAGTAAGAGCGATAAATATAACGGCACAAAGCAACAGCCGAAGGTGTCTCATAAGGTAAATCTTCCTCTAGACGCACCTATAAGCAGGCGTAAATGGCAAGCGACACTGCAACTTGACTATTGTACACCAATTGTCCGCGTGCGGGTAGGGGAAAATAGTCCCAACTGTGCTGAATCAGGCGCAAATACTCCCAATTCAGCAAGGAACCGGATTACCGGCCAGGCAGGAAGGCAAGACCGTTGGGGCTGTTACCGACCGGAATAGTACTTAACACCTTCTGAGATGTTGTGTCGATAACTGTCACCGTGTTGTCGTTGGTGTTGGTGACATAGAGCTTGCCGGACGGGGTCACTACGGTACCGTGGGTGCCCCGGCCCGCAGGGATGCGCGTAACGAGTGCCTTGGTATTGGGGTCGATGAGCCATATCTCAGCTGAGCCTGTGTTAGCTACCCACAATTTACTAGTATCGCCGGAGCCATCTATTGAGAGCATAGCGGGCTGCTTACCGCTCCTGATATAGCCGGTCGTCTTGAAGGTGGTGAGATCAACAATGCCAATGGAATCGCCGAGGAAATTGCTGACGTAGGCTGTTTTGCTGTCGTTGCTGGCCACTACTTCGAAGGGATCCATGCCGGTCTTGATTGTGCTGGCGACCTGGAAATCGGGTTGCAAGGAGAAGACCGAGAGGGTGTTGTCGGCGGTGTTGGTGATCAGCAAGTAGGAGCCGTCCGGGGTGACGCGCACGCCGTGAGGGGTCTTACCGACGGGAACGGTGTTGAGCATCTTATGAGCTCCCACGTCTATGATTGCGACCGAATCGCTATTGCCGAGTGACACATAGAGGCGCTTGCCATCCGGGCTGAAGTTGAGATCGTCGTTGGGAGCCCCCACGTCTACTTTGGTCACTTCCTTGAGGGTGGTGGCGTCGAACACCTGGAGATAGCTCTCGCCGTAGAGAGTGACCCAGAACTCTTTGCCGTCGGGGGTGCCCTGCACATGATGAGGCTGCGAGTCGGTGCCGATTGCGGCGAAGGACTGGTCGGTGGCTACATCAATGACACTGATGGTGTTAGCGGCCTGGTTGGCGATGAAGACGCGGCCCTGTGGCGAAGGTTGGGACTCGATGGCCGATTGGGCTGCTGAAGGCTCATCGTCGCCACAGGAAGCGAGAAGGATGGAGGAGATGATGAGAATAGCGATTATCAGGAGGTTGCGGGATTTTCTTTTCATAGGTTGTCCTTTGCTCATAATAATAGATCAGGGTCCGCGCCATGCGAGGCCGCCGTGCGCTGTGCCGTCATGGACCCTGTTGGGCATCCCGACCGGATTACCGTTTGCATCTATCGAGAGAGTATAGAGGCCGGTTGTGCCCATAAAAGCGATGGTAGAGTTGTCCATCCAGACGGGATAAGGTTGATCCTCGTCCATAGTTGTGAGGCGGGTGGGCTGGCCGCCTTCAGCAGAGACGAGGAAGAGGTCCCAGGGAAGACCGTGGCCAGAGGCTTGCCTGGGCGTGATGCCGAGCCATGAGAAGAGATCGAGATCGCCGCCGGGATTGGGGTTGGGGGTAGGAGTATGGAAAGGTACAGTAGTAGGGAATGGGTCCTTGCCGATAGGCGGGACGTTGACGGCGGAGAACGCTACCCACTTACCGTTGGGCGAGGCGGCGGGCGCGTACATCAACTGGAACGTGTTTTCATCAACCAGCATGGTGCGGGTTTGGCCGTCTGCTTTGGCGCGCACCATGCGCTGCAAAGGAGCGATAAGCCCTTCAGAGTCGTCTGTGGAAGGCACGTATTCGAGAAAGACGGTATCTCCGGTTGTGCCCACCGAGGCAGGCATCTCTGACGAGGGCATCCACTGCTCGCGCGCCCCGGTTGCCAATTCTACTCGTTGAATCTGCACGCTGGCGCCAAGAGACGCCGAGGTGGCGGTTATGGGCGCGGTGGCCGAGGTGTCCGAAGTGAAATAGAGGTACTTACCGTCGCCCGACCATGCGGGGTCGAGCAGCAACTCGCCGTTGGTGCTTCTGACCAGCGGCTGAGGTGTGCTGCCCGGAGTGATCGACCAGATTTCGGTAACGGGAAGTTCGCCATCGGCTGCGCGGGGCGAGTAGGTGAAGGCGATGCTGGAGCCGTCGGGCGACCACCTGGGCTTGTCGGCGTACTCGTAGAACTCGGGGAAGTAAGTGAGGCGGCGCTGGCGCGAGCCATCTGTAGAAAGGAGCCAGAGATTGGAGTCCACCGGGAAAACATATCCGCTCGTCAGGGGCGCTCCTGATTCGGGCACAGCTTCGAGAATAGGGTCGGGCAACTCTTTCGTTTCGTCGCGCTCCTTATTATAGAGGGCGGTTATCTGCACGCGGGCGTGATACTTGCCGGGGTCGCTGGGAACCGAGCCTCGCCATTCCCACGCAGCTATATCGAAGGTCGGTTTCATAGCCAGAGGCTCCGATTCGGTTGTGGACGTGCCGAATCGCGCCAGGGCGTTGTTCTCGTCCAGGATCTGGAGAGCCACGCCTGAGATGATTGTGTCCTGGGAGCCTGTGGACCAGGGGATGCGCACTGTTATCCGCAAAGGGGAGTTGACTACTCCCTTCGCTACACCATCCCCTCCCTCGGTGGAGTAAGAGATAGTGATGTTGTTAGGGTCGCCAGGTGGGTCGTCGGGCCATAGCCCGAGTGCGCGCGCTCCCAGGGTAAGCCCGATCAGGAGCACCAGCGCGGCGGCGATTATTATAGGTAATCGCCGTCGCCAGGGAGAAGGTTGAGGGGTATAGATGTGCGCCATATTTTGGATAATCAGGGTTTGCCTACCGCCAGGCCGTCGTATTGCTGTTGCGCCCAGGCAGCCATGAACTTGTCCCACGGCACTTCGTATTCATACTGGCGGTTCCAGTTGGTGCTGGTGGGGCCGAGTACGTCACGGATGAGAGCGCCACGCCCGCTGTAGCCCATCACAACGGCAGCGTGGTCGTTGCCCAGTACAGTTTCATACGTTTCGCCATCAGGCATGACCCACGTAACGGGTTTGCCCGGCTTGAAGTCGGCGGTGGTCTTGATCCAGACCAATTCACCGCGCCTGAGAGCGGCTTCGAGGTCTTCGCGAGTGTTGACCGCTGTCACATTCAGACCATAGTGCTCGAATATCTTGCGGATTACACGCCCTGTGGAGCGCGCCAGGAAGTTTTGTGTGTAATCGCCTGAGTAGTGGTTGAAAATATCACCGCCATAGACCACATAGCCGTCTGCCGTCTCCTCATAGGTAGGCTCCACGCTGGTGTCAAGGCCCACTATATCGATCTGGTCCTGGAGAGTGGCATCGATACCGTTGGTCTCGAGGACGACCCAGGCGGCATCGAACTCACATGTGTAGTGGTAGTATTGGTGCTCTTTGGTGGCAGCATCCACATATGCATCGTAGTATTTGCCGTTGACGGTTCGGCTGAAGTCCTGTTCCGGCTTTTGTGCTGCCTCGGCTGTGGGCGATGGAGGCTCTTCGGTAGGGGCAGGTGGCGGTACGGGAGTATCAGTTGGGGTTGGTATGGGGCCATCGGTAGGCGGGAGCGGGGTATCAGCCGGTGCTACTGGATCATCGGTTGGAAGCTCTTGCGTGGGAGGTGCGGAATCAGAAATCGGTGTTTCGGTGTCCGAGGCAACAGGTGCCAGCAACGCTTCGGCATTCACCGGTGTGGGTGAAGGGTCGCCGGCAAGGGAGGTTACTGCCTCTACCGGTTTGAGTATTTGCGCCAATGCGCTGCCGAAAAAGAGATAACCGAGGTAGATCCCTATCAGAACCAATATGGTCACGACGGCGAGTGCGAATCTTGGGTTGATAGCCATACTTAACTATACCGTAAATCGTGGGCAGGCGCGTAGTGGGGCGTGTTTAACTGCAAGTAGTGTCCGGCTGCCGGGCACTGATCTGTTCTCACAAAGGTTATAGGGGGCAATAAATAGGGGAGGGAAATGCCTCCTCTATTTTACTCTATCCATTTAGCATCTATAAGGTTAATCTATCGGATTGGCCTGGTTCGATCCGGATCGGAAGTGTGCCCAGTCTTCCGGGGTGTTGATGTTGCGAAAGGAGAGGAGCATGGGGTCGCGCTTTCTTATTTCATTTTCCGAAAGGTAAAGGGTATTAAGAGCGCCGAGAAGATCGGACAGTTTGAACAGCCGTTCATTGATACGGCGCTCGATAGTGGGGATTGCTGTCTTTGAGTAAATGGTGTGCAAAGGCTCCACACGCTGCTCACTGGAGGAATCGATCCATGCAGGGGTGAGAGCGTCATAGTCTGGAGGCAGGGAGGCCATGTAGGCCAGCAAAGAGGGGTTGAGGAAAGGCATATCGCAGGCTACTATCAGCACTCGGTCATACGGTGAGTGGCGCAGGGCGGTCAGAATGCCGCCAAGAGGCCCTGCGCCTGAGATGTCATCAGGGATCGCAGGGAGATCGAGGGTATTGTACGCATCGGGACTATTTGTAATGAGGAGAGGCGCGGCGAAGCCCGCTTTACCAAGTCGCGCAATTACGATCTCGATCAGCGTAGTGCTTTCTGGGCTGAGCCGTAGCAGGGCCTTGTTGTGACCTATACGCGCGCTTGCACCTCCTGCCAGGATAGCAGCGCATATTGACCACGAAGGACGAAGGAAACTCTGGATAGTCATCCCTCGTCCTTCGTCCTTCGTCTTTCGTCCTTCGTCTTTCGTCCTTCGTCCACCTATTGACGCTCCTTCCCGTTGATTTTATAATCCCGCAAGGGAGAGTGCAATGGCTGATGTCGACGAGTTGGATGGAATAAGGGATTTGCTGAGGGCGACCGAGGCGTTGCACAACCATATTTGCCCGCGCCAGGTTATCGGGGTGCGAGTGGGGATGCTGGCTTCCCGGTTGTTTGGGATAGACTTGCCTCAGAAAGATAAGCGGTTGTTCGCATTCGTGGAGACAGACGGCTGCTTCACAGATGGGGTGGCAGTGGCGAGCGGGTGCAGGCTGGGCAGGCGCACAATGCGGTTGGTGGACTATGGGAAGGTGGCGGTCACGTTCGTTGATACGCGCAGTGGGAAAGCCGTGCGTGTGTGGCCCAACCCGTCAGCCAGAGAGCGGGCGTGGAAGTACGCACCGGACGCGCCCGATAGCTGGCATGCGCAACTGGAAGGGTATAAGCGAATGCCGACTTGCGAGTTGCTCCTTTTCGAGGAGGTACGCTTGCTGGTGCCAATAACTGAGGTCATCAGCCAACCGGGCCTGCGGGCTATATGCGCGGTGTGTGGCGAAGAGATACTGAACGGGAGGGAGGAAAGGAAGGAAGTCGAATACGGCGAAGGGCACGCGGGGCGGGTGCTGTGCAGGCATTGTGCGCAGTTGGACAGATATTACGAGTAGACTTTGAGTAGTGACAGAGAATTGCTGGAGATAGGGGCATTCGAGGCGCACCATCTCGTGTCTGACAGGTGGGCTGACCTGGAGAACCTGTTTGGGAAGAGCGGCGCATATTCCGGCTGCTGGTGCATGTGGTGGCGATTTACTGGGCCAGACTGGAGTGCACACAGGGGCGAAGGGAACAAGGAGGCTTTTCACGAGGTAGTGAACTCAGGTGAGGTGCCGGGCATATTGGGATACCTGGATGGGGAGCCTGCCGGTTGGTGCGCCATCGCGCCGAGGAACGCGTATAAGAGACTGAGAGAGGAGAGGGTCAGGATATTCAAGAAGGTGGACGATCAATCTATGTGGACTATCACCTGTTTCTATATAGGGAGGTCTTACAGGCACAAAGGTCTGATGTTAAGTCTGTTGAACGCTGCGGTTGAATACGCGAAGTCGCAGGGGGCGAGTATTATCGAAGGGTACCCTTTGGATACGGAAGGCGAGAAGAAGGCGGCGGCTTCGGCATATACAGGACTGATGTCTACATTCGTGAAGGCGGGGTTCGTAGAGGTGATGAGGCGGCACGAAGGACGACCAATCATGCGGTATTTCGTGACGAGTGACGAGTGACATTACGTGTAGTAATCAGAACTCGATCTATCGGACAGCGCCGGAGGAACTAACACTCATCTGACAGATGAGATCAAACAGGGAGCCAGGTCGAGTTCTTCCTCTTGCAGTTTACACGAGTTCGGTTGGCCCTCGATCTTGCACAGATGCAATCGATCTATGCCTGCCGGTCTGTTGGCTGTATTATCGACGCCATAGCATACTCGACAGCTTGCTCCAGGCTCATAGCTCGCCCTTCCACCCAACCCGCCTGCCACGCTCTCTCATCCGCCTGCGAGCGGGCTGCGGCCAGGTCTCCGTCGTACTGAGTCCGGTCTGCGGGCGTCAGCGGCACCTTGATCCGCTCCAACAAGGCGTCCGCAGCCCCAAACAAGCGAGCCGCCCGGTCGATATGCCCTTCCGCTGTCATAACTCCCCCCAGAGCCGCCAGGCACTCAGCTATACCCTGCCTGTTGCCTTTTTCTTGGTGCATCTTTAGACCCTCGATGATGAGCGAGGACGCCTTCCCGTACTCACCTCTGAGGCGGGCTATCTGGCCCAACTTGTGCAATGCCGACGCTACGAGCAAAGGAGCGCCTACCTGCCGTGCCTCCATAAGGGAGTCCTCGTACATTTTCTGCGCATTTTCGTAGTTGCCCTCTGAGCGCATCAGGTCCCCTAATATCACTACCATCCGGGGAAGGACCTGTGCCGATGCGTGCAACTCTCGGAACTCCGCTATGCTCTGCTCCAGGAGATGACGTCCCATGGAATAATCGCCTGTATAATAGGCGACCATCCCCAGGTCCCCCACCAGCGATGGTGCGATCCCCCTGTCCCCCATCTCGCGGAACACCGAAAGCGACTCCTCGAAGAAAGCATGCGCCTCTTCGTAATCGAGCTGGTCGAGGAGTGCATGCCCCAGTATGTGGAGTGATTGCGCAAGGTTCAGTCTATCTCCGAACTGCCGCTCGATGGTTATGCTCTCCTCCAGCCATTTCTGCCCCATCTCGTTATCCGCCTGCCCCCAAGCTATCGTCCCCGCGCCCTGCAACACCTTACCTCGTGCCAGCAGCCAGGTTCGATCTTCCCTTGGAGTCCCGATGTCCTGGGCGGTGGGTCCGGGCAGTTCGATAGCCCTTTCGAGCCACTGCCTCCCTTCGTTCAAATACCCACGCCAGTACCAGAATTTCCCCAGCGCTCCGCTCAAATGCAACGCTTTCCCGGCAGCCTTCTCTTCCCCTCTGCTCAGCGACCATTCCAGCGCCGCCCGCAGATTGTCGTGCTCACCTTCAAGGCGATCCAGTCCGGCTTTTGCCTGAGAGCTGGTCACCTTCTGCTCAGTCTCCTGAGACAATCTCAGGAAGTAGTCCAGGTGGGTGTCCCGCACCGGCTCGGTTTCACCTGTTTCCATCAGCTTGACGCTCGCATACTGGCGCACCGTCTCCAGCAAGCGGTAACGCACTTTCTGGCCACCCTCCACCTCCTGCTCCACCACCACGAGCGACTTGTCAATCAGGCGAGAGAGCAGGTCGAGCACATCGAGGCCCTGGATCCCCTCAGTCGAGCATATCGCTTCGGCGGCCTCCAGGTCCCAGCCACCCATGAAGACCGACAGCCGCCGCAGTAGCGCCCGCTCGTCGTCGGAGAGGAGGTCATAGCTCCAATCCATAGCCGCTTGCAAGGTCTGTTGCCTCGGCATTGCCGTGCGGCTCCCACCCGTAAGCAGCCGGAAGCGGTCGTCAAGCCGCGCCGCAATCTGCTCCACCGACAGCACTCTCACCCGCGCTGCCGCCAGCTCGATAGCCAGTGGAATACCGTCCAGCCGCCTGCATATCTCCGTCACTGCATCGGCGTTCTGTTCGGTCAACGCAAAACTTGGCTCGGCCACGCGGGCGCGCTCGACAAAGAGCTTCACTCCCTCGTACTCAAGCAGCTTATCCAGGCCCGAAACCGTGCGCGGTTCAGGGAGCGACAGAGACGGCACTCGATATGGTACTTCGCCTCCGATACCCAGCGCCTCACGGCTCGAAGCCAGCATGGAGAGGTGTGGGCACGCGCTTATCAACAGCATGACCAGGCGAGCACACCTCTCTACCACGTGCTCGCAGTTGTCCAGGAGCAACAGCGTCCTCTTGGGGCGCAGCCGGTCGATGATCATTTCGGTTGGCGTGCCACCTGCTGACTCGCGGATGCCCAGGGCCGTCGCCACGGCCTGGGGCACAAGCTGGGCATCCGCTATGGGCGCAAGCTCTACAAGCCACACGCCGTCAGGGTACACGTCGAGCAGTTGAGCGGCCACCTGCAACATCAGCCTGGTCTTGCCGGTCCCGCCCGGACCTGTCAGCGTGAGCAAGCGGGTCCCTTCCTGGGGATGCGGGGCAGAACCGGCTCCCATCGCTTCCTGGCCTGACCCAGGCACGAGCAGGAGTTTCACCTCCTCGATCTCGCGCTCGCGCCCCACGAAAGTGGTCAACTGTATCGGTAGGTTGTTGGGCATGCTATCGAGCGACTTCAGCGGCGGAAACTCTGCGCGCAAGCCTGGGCCAACCACCTGGAATATGCGCTCCGGGCGTTGCAGATCCTTCAGGCGGTGCTCCCCCAGGTTGCGTAGCGTCACACCCTCCGGCAGGCTCTCGCTCACCAATTCCTGAGTGGCGTCGCTAGCCAGCGCCTGGCCTCCGTGCGCCACCGCTCGCAATCGCGCGCAGCGATTTACAGCGCTGCCGTAATAGTCGCCCTCCCGCAGGTCTGCCTCTCCGGTGTGAAGCGCTAACCTGACTTGCAAAGATATAGGCGTGGGCCACTGCTCAGACTGAAGGGCCTGTTGCATGGCGGCAGCAGCAGTTACTGCATTAGTAGCTCGTGAGAAGACAGCAAAGCGGCTGTCCCCCTCTCCACGAGGGCGCACGATGGTGCCTCCGTGCCGGCCAACTGTGTCTTCAATTATGTGGTCGTGACGGGCGAGGGCTGTGCGTGTCTGATCCGGGTAGCGCTCCCAAAGCTGAGTGCTCCCCTCTATATCGGTAAAGAGGAAGGTCACCGTCCCAGTTGGTAAGTTGGACATATTCATAGCTATTGCCATGATCACTTGCCAATAGAGAGCCCAACGCAGGCCCAGGAGGGGTGCGCATCGGGCCATGCGAATTTGACGCTATTATAACACGGAGAAGGAAAGCGCCGGAAACGAGCAGCGGCATCAACGACGTGTGAGCATAACGAGGGAGCAGACAATCACGGGCTGACAATCAAGACATTGACAGAAGTCGCACACGGTCGTACAATGTGATTGTGATCAGTTTCACAATCGGTTGTATTGAGCAGCCGGGAGGAGTGCAGAGAGATGGGTGAGTTATTGCAGCCTATCGGAATCGGGCTAGCTGCGCGCGGCGAGGTTGAGGATGTCGTTGGATGGGCGCAGGACGCTCAGCGGCGCGGGTTGGATTCCGTTTGGATACACGATTCTTACTTTGAGAGAGACGCCGTCACCTATGCATCGGCTATCGCGGCGCAGGTGCCTGAGATCAGAGTGGCTATGGGAGCACTCAACCCGCTGACCAGGCACCCCGTAGTGTTAGCCATGACTGTGAGCGCGCTGGACGAGATGGCTCCCGGCAGGATTATTCTGGGGATGGGCACGGGGTTGCCGCTCAGGCTGGCGCAGATGGGGATACCCTATACTCCTGACGCGGGGGTGGATGTGGTGAGCAAAGCGATAGACACCGTGAGGGCGCTCTGGTCCGGGCAGCGCATCCCCTCGGCCACGCCGGGCCTACCCCCGGTGCAGCCGATGTTTGCCCCCGTACACCATGTGCCGATCTATATTGCGGCCTACAGAACACCCTTCTTAAAACTGGCAGGTGAGAAAGCCGATGGGTATCTGGCACGACCCGCTGAGTCCGTAGCGAACTTCAAGAGAATGATACCGATCATCAGGAAGGCGTCGCTGGCAGCCGGAAGGCCCGAAAACGCCGTGAGCGTGGCAGGCTATCTGCTGGCTTTTATCGATAAGACTCGGCGCGAGGCGCTCAATCGGGCCAAGCGCGAGCCTTTCGTAATCTATATGATGAGCGTGTTATCCGATTTCTCTTTGCAGCAGGTGGGCTTCGAGAAGGAATTGAGAGATTCGATCATGGCGGCCTGGCGGGCCGAGGACTACCATAAGGCAGCCGGGCTGATCCCCGACGAGATGCTCGATGCGTTCATGCTGTGCGGCACGCAGGAGGATGTAGCGCTCAAGGTAGCCCAGTTCCGCGATGTAGGCATGAACCTGCCCCTCTTGCAGCCGGTCGTGCAGGACGACGAGCAGATGAAGGCGATCCTGGAGACGGCGGTGCTGTACGGCACCGGCGCGGTTGGAGCAAGAAGACGGACGACAGACGGTGAACCGGTGGCGGTGGCGGCTTCAATCCAAAATCCGCAATCCGAAGCCCAGGATCGGGCGGGCGGACTGGCCGACGACCGAAGTTTGACGTTCGGCCAGAGAGTTTGGCGGCACGCTAAGGGGTGGTACGAGATCGCCCGGCCCTTCAGTTTCACCGCCTCATCGGCTCCGGTGGCGGCGGCTGGCGCTCTGGCCGCCCTGGATGGGCTGTTTGACTGGAAGCTCTTCCTGCTGGCGCTATTTGGGATTGTGTTCCTGCACATCGGCACGAATGTGACCAACGAGATATATGACGTGCGGCGTGGAGTTGATACGATCACATCACCAAGGGCCAGCCTGGCGCTGCTGAAAGGCCGTATAACCGAGCGTGAGGCATTCGTGATCGTGGGGTTGTCGTTCGCGCTGGCCACTGTGCTGGGTGTGTTGTTGATAATCGAGCGTGGGTGGCCGATCCTGGCTCTTGGGTTGCTTGGATTAATAGGTGGTTGGGGCTACACAGCCCCGCCGCTACAGTATAAGTACAAGGCTATAGGCATACCGCTCGTGTTCACCCTCTTTGGGCCGCTCTCCGTAGTGGGCGCTTATTACGCTATCACCGGTACCTGGAGCTGGCAGGCGTTGGTCTTGAGCGTGCCCGTGGGTCTCCTCGTCGCGGCGATATTGCATGGCAACGAATGGCGCGACATCACGGACGATGCACGCATGGGCACCGCCTCATTCTCGATAATGTTCGGGCGGCGGGCCGCCTATTACGCATACGTCTCGCTGGTAGTGGGTGCATACGTGACGCTTAGTATCGGTGTGTTCCTGGGCTGGCTGCCGAGGGAGACCATACTTGCGATGTTGTCGCTCCCTCTGTTGGTGCGAGCTATCAGAGCCTCCGAACTGGGCGTAAGCGGTCAGCAAAGAGCGATTGCCATGATCGACCTGGAAACCGCGCAATTGCACGCGGCGTTCGGATATTTGCTCGTACTAGGGTTGGTGTTAGGCGTATTCTTGCCCGGGTTGCTGGGAACGTAAACCTCGTTTCTTCGTGTACCAAAAGAAAGTTAAGCGATGAATAAGATCCTGAAGGATAAGGTACTGTTGGGTGGGTTGGCCGCGGCGTTTGGTGCGTTCGCGCTGACTTTTCGAGGGCCGCGCCCGCAATTCTGGAACAGGATGACCCTGACCGGATTGTCTCTGGGGAGTCTTTCTTTAGCTTCGCGACCTGAATTGCGCAAGACCAGGATCGGACCCAAAGATGTGGCGGCGGGCCTGGGGTCAGCGGCGGTACTTTACATAATATTTAGAGTAGGCGACAAACTGGCACGAGCGATCATGCCAAATGGCGCGGCTGAGATCGATGACATTTACAAACTTCAGAACCTTGGCTCGAAAAAAGGGCTGGCCGCTCGGCTGATCACAATCATAGGGCCTGCCGAGGAGCTTTTCTGGCGCGGCCTTGTGCAGGGTACGCTGGCGGAGGCCCTAGGCAAGCCCGCAGGGTGGGCGCTGGCTACGGCAGCATACGGCGGTGCGCACCTTGTAACAGGCAATGTCACCCTCATCGGTGCGGCCGCTGTGGCCGGTGGATACTGGGGCGGTCTCTATGCCGCAGGTGTGCCGATGGGCGCGCTGATCGTGAGCCACGCCGCATGGGATGTCTACATTTTCTTGATCGCTCCCACAGTGCTTGCAAAAGACGACCGACAATAGACGAAGGATCAAGTTTCCGTTGCCAATCGTCCTTCGTCGTTCGGCATTCGTCCTCCCGAATCGTATTGAGAACACCCGCAGGGACCAGCAGCATCACCGTGGTATGACCAAATGCCTATGGTAGACCGCAGGCTTTTGCGCCTACAATATTAGGAGGAGTTTGCCTGCATAGCCTTGCCGATCAATGCGATACCGCAACGGCTGCGGGCCTCAGGTTGGGCGCGGCATATTCACCAGGAGGAGATTGAGAAACGCAAAGGACGTTTCGCCAGGTCGAGAGCAGCAATGAAAGTGACACTCTACACGAAGTCCGATTCTTCGGAATCTCGCCGCGTTTGGGATCTGCTGGAGCAGTTGAGCGCGCAACACGAGTTCGATTTGCGCGAGGCACAGTCACCTGATGGCGCACCTGCACCCTGTGTACGGTTTGATGCCCCAGGCTCACCCTTCCACAACGCCAACGGGCTTACACAAGAGCTCTTCCTGGAGTACCTGGATGACGCCAGAAGGTCACTTACCCCTACCGTCGATGCTCGGAAGGATAAGCCAGGTCGTACAACGCCCAGGAGGAAAGCAGGGAGCCTCCCCACAGCTACTTATGAAGCAACCCATCCGATCCGCTCGTTTCTCTGGAGGCACCGGGTAGGAGGCATAATTGGTGCGCTTTCCGGCTTTGTGGGGCTGGCCTGGGTCGCTCCTCTTACTACCTCGTGGGGATGGGGTAATGGCTTCTACAATGCAGTTCACAGCGTCTATCGCCTGGTATGTGACCAGGTGCCGGAGCGTTCCGCACAACTGGGGGGCTTTCCTGTGTGCCTGTGCTGGCGTTGTACTGCCATTTATCTGGGCGCGCTCACTTTCGGCATCATTTACACTGTAGGTCGAGATCGCAAGATCGACTGGCTGAAGTGGCTTGTGCGTCCTGTGTCGCTGGGAGTTATGCTGCTGTATGGACTGCCTCTTATCCTTGATGGGGCCACTCACACCCTCGGGTTGAGGCCCGGCATCAACTATGCCAACTCACCCGACTTCTGGCTGTCTTGGGAAGCGCTCTCGGCAGACTGGTGGCTGCGCATTGTCACCGCCCTCATCGCTACGATAGGTGCGGTGAAGTTCCTTTGCCCACGTCTGGACAAACTGGGTTACGCTTATGAGCGACTGTACAATCTTCGAAGGCTGGATAAAGGCCATACTCTGGATGGCTCAACATCTGCCATAAGCAGTATCGGGCCGTCATAGGTCGCTGAACCGAGGACCTGGCGTCACCCTCCAGGCTGAATCCTTTTCCCCGTTCGTGCTGCCTCTTTCAGTGCATCGATAACCTGCATGTTGTGCAGGCTACCCTCCAGCGTGTACGCCAGTGGATGATCGTTTAGCACCGCATCCGCGAAGTGCTCGATCATAAGATAGTTCTGGTAGGTTTCCGGCACCTCAATAATCTCTATATGCCCCGGATTGTCCCCACCATCCGCCTTATCAAGCTTAATCTCGGCAGGCCCGGCCCCCTTGCGGAATGGTTGGGCTACCGTGATAAGCCCCTCCGTGCCCGACACCGTGAGCCATTGTTGTTGTGTTACTCCTGTCCTGAAACTGCAATCGACAGTTGCGAGCACATCGCCGGGAAACTCCAATGTGCCTACCACTGTTTCCTCAACTCCCGACGGTGCCCATACCGCGCTGGCAGTGACAGCCTGCGGCGGCACGCCCGCCACCATCAGCGAGACGTTGACGCAGTAGCACCCAACGTCCATAAGCGCGCCCCCGGCCAGGTCGGCGCTCCACCGGATGTCGTCCGGCCTGGTCAGCGCGAAGCCGAACGTGGCGCGGATCACCTTTATCTTGCCGATTGCGCCGCTGGAAAGCAGTTGCCACAACCGGCCCATCAAGGGGTGGAAGCGATACATAAAAGCTTCCATAGCTTTGACGCCGTTCGCTTCGGCTGCGGCCATTATCTTCCCCACGTCGGACGCGTTGCTTGCAAGCGGCTTCTCGCACAGCACGTGCTTGCCCTGTTCCATTGCCTTGATGCTCCACTCCTTATGCAAAGCATTGGGCAACGGGATGTACACCGCATCGATAACGTCCGAGGCGAGCATTTCCTCGTAGCTGCCGAAGGCGAACGGCACCTCACGCTGTTTTGCCCACGCCTGCGCTGTGCCGAGGTCGCGGCTCGCGATGGCCATAAGCTCGCTGTTGGAAGACATCTTTATAGCGCGCACCTGCGCATCGGCTATACGCGCCGTGCTGAGCACGCCCCAGCGAAGTCGAGAGGTTGGCATTCGTTACCTCCAGGTGCCTATCTTCGTACTTGTCAATAAAGAGTGTCCAGCTCCATAAAGAGACACGGAGAACCGGCCTTTTCCCGGTTCTCCGTAAATTAGCACCACTCGCAGGCTCTGTCAAGAAGCCTCGCCTGTAAAGGAATTTCAGTCCCTGCGCTCGACCACGATGGTCAGGTCAGCCGCAAGGGCCGCAATCGCACCGATAGCCGCCCACATAGGGAGCAACAGCGCGCCGACCACTCCTGCGGTTAGCGGAAACTCAGCTATGGTCTGCCCTGTATCGTTCTTGATAACGATGCGGCGCACATTTCCCTCGTGCAGCAGTTCCTTGATCTTCGATAGGAGTTGCTCACCGCTAAGCTTAAACTCCTCGGTAGTGGTTTTCTCTTCTTTGGTAGTAGTTTCGTCAGCCATGTCAAAACCTCCTGTTGTTGGGCGGCACTCTGGGCCGCCAATCACTCTTACCCATGCTTTTCGCTCAATATCCTCCGCTTAAGGGCGAGCGTGATGAGCCTGGTCAATTTACCTCATTATATACCCTCATTATATACGTGGTACATTTGTCTTGCGTTGCACCCTCCTATGAGACTATAGGTATCGAAGCGATCACGAGTTACACTCTGAATAATGAGGTCAAATTCTCCTATCCTAATATCAGCAATCAGCGTTCGCGCGACCCAATTTGGAATGTTATTATGGCCTGGGGACGTGGATACGCCCAATTTGTGTCCGCCGCATCTCGGCTACAGGCCGCACGATTGGGTACAATTTGCTTCGGCAAGCCATCTGATGCGTGGAGTAGATCATCCGGCACACCCAAGAATAGCCGGGGATTGGCGCTATTAGACAGAGTGGAGAGCTAGTGCGTGGCGCGAAGAATAGTGTTGGCAGTTGTGGCTGCATATTTTATCCTATCCACACTGTACAATCTTGCAGTGCCTGTAGGAGAAGCACCGGATGAGCCTGCGCACATCGACTATGTGCGCATAATCTTGCGCACAGGGCAATTTCCCACGATCCCTCTTGGCTCGCCACGCTACTCTTACGAAGCTGAGCAACCTCCCCTCTATTATCTGTTGGGGGCGGGTTGGATGGGCTTGTTGTGGCCCAATTCCAATATCCTCCCTTCCCTATCAGACAATCCTGACTTCTCGTTCGCAAAAGAGACGCCTTATAACGCTTACTTACATACGTATCCCGCTCAGGAAGATGTTCCTGCTCATCTATTGCGCTTGCTATCAACATTGCTGGGATTGGGAACTCTTGCATTGATATGGTTGAGCGCGCAAGAGGCATGGTACACCCATCCAGGTGTTACAGACGAAGGCACCTCGATCGCTCCCCACTTTCCCACTGCCGCCTTAATCGCTACCGGGTTTGTAGCTCTTTTGCCTGGTTTTACCTTCACATCTGGTACGGTCACTAATGATACCCTGGCTGCCCTTGCCGGTGCCTGCATAGTGTACCTGACTATAAGAATTATCAGGCGAGGCGCCACGTTGCCTCTTGCTGCTCTGGCAGGCATTACACTTGGCCTGGCACTCCTGAGCAAGTGGTCCTTAGCCGTGTTTGCCCCATTGCCGGTACTAGCCTGTCTACTTGCGCCTGGTACTGGCAATAGGTGGCGAGCAAAGGTTGTGCATATTGCCATGATTATGGTTATAGCACTTGTTATTGGCGGGTGGCCTTTCTTGAGCAATCTTTTGGAATATGGGGATCCTCTTGCGACTCAGGCACGGCTAGCAGTCAAATCGCCTATCGTATCACCGTTGGCGAATATGCCTTTCTTCTGGCTGAATCGAGGCTATGTTGGTGGGTTGTTCGATTCTCTGTGGGGCGTGTTTGGGCTGAGGAATTTGCAGCTACCCAGCGCGGTTTATGTTTTTTACTATCTAATGTTAGTGTTGGGACTTACTCTTTCTCTCTATTCTTTGCGAAAGGCCGATAGCACCAATCGTAAGGTGTTAACTATCCTTGCTCTAACGCTGGCTTTGATCTATGCAGGCGTGGCTTACCAGAATACGCAGTTCTGGGCGATACAGGGCCGCTTGCTCTTGCCTGGATTGGGAGCGCTTGCCCTTCTGATCGGATGGGGTACAACTCGCCTGTTCGAAATGTTGCGGCTTCGCCCCCGTACCCTCGTAGCAGTCACATCTCTTCTTATGCTTGGACTGCTCATATTGAACTTTTACGCATTGATGGGCACACTCATAGTCGGGTATTATGGCTAAATGTTAACTAACGGTCTTATGTTATAATGCAAAGCAAGGTTTTTGCCTTGACTTTTGAAGACGAGGAAAAGAGAGGGTAATGAAAGTAATTTTGACGCAGGCCGTGCCTGGCCTGGGAGAGGCGGGCGCTGTCAAAGAAGTGGCCGATGGGTATGCCCGCAACTATCTCTTGCCGCGGAAGCTCGCGGTCACCGCTACTCGCGGGTCGTTGAAGCAAGCCGAGGCACAGGCCGGCGTATTCGCACGCCGTGCACAGAAGGCTGTCAGCACCGCTCAAGGGGCGGCATCAGCAGTCGACGGCAAGAGCGTGAAGATTCGCGCCCGCGTCGGGTCGGAGAACCGCCTGTATGGCTCCGTTACAGCCGCTGACATCGCAGAGGCGTTGCTGACCCAGTACGGCGTAGAACTTGACCGCCGTAAGATCGCCATCGACGAGGTGATCCACAGGACGGGCACCTACTCCGCCATTGCTGACTTCGGCCAGGGTATCGTTGCCAAATTCAACGTCGAAGTCGCGCCTGAAGTGGCCGGAGCGCATGGCAAAGCCTCGCGTGGTGAAGAGAGCGCAGCCGCAACGGAGGCATCTCCGGCAGAGCCTGCCGAGGCAATTGAGGCCGAAGGCGAGGCCGCCGCCGAGGAGACCGGTGAGCAGGCCGAGGGCTAAGAAAGAGTCTGTATCGGTATGGGCGACCCACCGGGTCGCCCATACGGGATGTAAGGCGGCGGTTGTGGAAATGTGTTAATCTACGCGTCGCCAGGGAAATGGGCATTACAATAGAATAAGAGCGCCGGTGCTACAGTCGAGGATGTAGCAGACCATGCGTTTTGAGTTATTAGCAGATTGAGTTAGTGTAAGCGCAGGTAGCACCGTATGGACATGGACACGCCCGGCGGGGTAGAGCGCCCCGTCCCGTATGATCTACAGGCAGAGGAGGCTGTTCTCGGCTCGCTCCTCCTCGACCGCGATGCCGTTATCAAGATAGCCCCGTTCCTGCGCCCCGAAGATTTCTATCGGGAGGCGCATGGTTGGGTCTATGGGGCGGTGCTCGACCTCTACGCGCGGCGCGAGCCGCCCGACCCCGTAACCCTCTCCTCAGAGCTTGACAGGTCTGGTCGTCTTGAGCAGATTGGCGGCTACAGCTATCTCGTCAACCTGATCAACCGCACCCCCACGGCGGTGCACATCGAGTATTACGCTCATATAGTCGAGCGCACGTCGGTGTTGCGCAGGCTTATTTCGGCGGGCGGTGAGATCGCGGCCCTCGGCTATTCGGAGGACAAAGAGACCGCCCAGGTGCTCGACAAGGCCGAGCAGATCCTCTTCTCAATTTCCCAGCGCACCACAACCAAAGACTTCGCTTCGATTGAGCAGGTACTCAACGAATATTACGACCGCATCGAGGCAATCCAGCATTCGCCAGGCAGCGTAGTAGGAGTGCCATCCGGCTTCCATGATCTGGATGAGGCAACGGGTGGGCTGCAAAAAAGCGATCTGATCATCATGGCCGCGCGTCCTGGCGTGGGAAAAACCTCCCTCTCTCTAGGCATAGCCCACAACGCCGCCGCGCTTGGCACTCGAGTGGGTGTCTTCTCGCTCGAAATGAGCAGGGAGCAACTTGTACAACGACTGCTCGCCGTGGAGACGGGCGTGGACAGCCAGCGCCTGCGGCTCGGCTACCTTAATGACGAGGAATGGCAGTTAATATCTGACGCGATTGGCCGTATGGCCCAGATGCCCATCTTTATCGACGATAGCGCGGGCCTCACCATACACGAGATCAGGTCGAAGTCGCGCAGGTTGGAGGCCGAAGTAGGCGTTGACCTTCTTGTGATCGATTATCTCCAGTTGATGCAGGGTAGTGCGCGCCGCGACTCCAACCGCGTTCAAGAGGTGTCCGAGATCAGCCGTGGCTTGAAGGTGCTTGCCCGCGAACTCAACATCCCCATTATCGCGTGCGCCCAGTTGTCCCGCGCTGTAGAGAGCCGCACCAACCACGTCCCCATGCTGTCAGACCTCCGCGAATCGGGCTGTCTTACGGGCGACTCCCCCATCTACTTGCCCGACGAAGGTATGTATCGACCTATCAGCGAGTTGGCAGGCAAGCGTGGTTTCAAGGTGCTAGCTCTCAACGCGCACAACTGGCGCATGGAATCTGCTACTGTCACTAATGCTTTCCCCACGGGCCGCAAGCCTATCTTCAAGCTCACTACTCGCCTGGGCCGCACGATCCGCGCCACCGCCAACCATAAGTTCCTCACAATCCACGGCTGGCGTCGCCTGGACGAGCTAGCTCTCGGCAGCAGGCTTGCCTTGCCCCGCCTGCTTCCTGGCCCTGCTCAGGCCACCATGAGCAACGACGAATTGGCTCTGCTCGGCCACCTCATTGGCGATGGCTGTACCCTGGCGCATAGTCCCGTCCACTACACAACCAACGACATCACCCTAGCCGAAACTGTGGCTCAACTGGCAACGTCTGTATTCGGCTCTGCTGTCAATCCGCGCATCCAGCGTGAGCTTGATTGGTATCAAGTCTACCTCTCCGCTTCATATCACCTGACGCACGGCAAGCGTAATCCTGTGGCTATGTGGCTCAATGACCTGGGCATCTTCGACCTTCGCTCCTACCAGAAGTTTGTGCCCGATAAAGTATTCGCTCAACCGCGTGAGAGTTTAGCCCACTTCTTGAAACATCTGTGGTCCACTGACGGCTGTATCCATATGACCAGGGGCAAGCGCCATTACCCCACAATCTACTATGCCACCAGTAGCCCGCGACTGGCCCGCAACGTGCAATCTCTACTGCTAAGGCTTGGTATAAATGCCACTCTCCGTCAGGTGTCGCAAGGCAGCAAGGATCGCGACCAGTATCACGTTGCCATAGACGGCAAGCTCGACGTGGAGAGCTTCCTTTATGAAGTCGGTGCGCTCGGTCGAAGCAAGCAAGATCACAGGCTCGCCATTCTCGACTATCTGATCGAGAAAGCCGTCAACACGAACCGCGATGTGCTCCCGCGTGAAATCTGGCGCATGATCGCTGTTCCAGCCATGCAAACCGTTGGCCTCACATCAAGGCAGATGCAGGCCGCCCTCGGCAATGCCTACTCCGGCACCGGCCTCTATAAGCAAAATGTCAGCCGTCAGCGCGCCTACAGACTCGCAGTCGTGCTCAAATCCGAAGAGCTTCCCCAAGTCGCTTCCAGCGACGTCTATTGGGATGAAATAGCCTCGATCCAGCCTGATGGTGAGGAAGAAGTGTACGACCTCACCGTCGAAGGCCACCACAACTTTGTAGCCGCCGATATCACTGTCCACAACTCCATAGAGCAAGATGCCGACATAGTGATGTTCATCCACCGCGAGGAGATGTACAACCCCGACACTGAGAAGAAGGGTATCGCCGAGCTACACATCGCCAAGCACCGCAACGGCCCCTTGACGACCATACCTCTGCGCTTCTTCAACCGCACAACCAAGTTCGCCGACCTGGAAGTCTACCGCCAGGAAGAGTGACCAACCGAAAGTCGAACCAGAAACCAGAAACCGGGAACTAGGAACTGTAATCCGACTACCGACCACCGAAATGACCAAACCATTCACAGGCTTCTCCAGCGACAGACAAAAGACCATCCGCGTGCCGGAGGGGTTCTTCGAAGATCTCTTGCCTCAGATCACGTCCGTGCTGGAGATGAAAGTCACCCTCTACCTCTTCTGGCGGCTTGCCAGGGGCGGGGCTGGCAGCGCAGCGCCCCGGATGGTCAGCCTGAGCGAACTCGAAGGCGATGACAAGCTCAAGACGGCTCTATCACAGGGCAAAGGGCTGCGTCGCTTTGAGGAGGCGCTACGCGAAGGACTTGAACTGGCGGTTGGGAGAGGCACCCTGCTGCAGTTGCGTATCTCGGTCGCTCATCAGACACTTGCACTGCAGAACGGTCACTCGGAGAAGGCCAACGGCAATGGCAACGGCAATGGCAAACATGTTGAAGATCCGGACCTGATGGAATACTGGTTCCTCCTGAACACCCGCGACAACAAAACCTGGATAGAAACGCTGGCCAACGGCGAAGTAGACATAGTACAAACGCCTCTGATCAGCTCTTACATGGACCTGCAGGATCAATCCGAGATCCGAAATCTAAAATCCAAAATCCTCATTGAGCGGCCCAACATCTACGTGCTTTATGAGCAAAACATCGGCCTCCTAACGCCGATCATGGCCGAGAAACTTCAGGATGCTGAGGGCCGCTACCCGAGAGAGTGGATCGAGGCGGCGTTCGAGGAAGCAGTGCTGAACAACAAGCGCAACTGGCGATATATAGAGCGAATACTTGAAAGATGGACTGCGGAGGGAAGGCAGAGTGGAAAAGATAGGCGATCTGTTGAGCAATCTCTCGATCCCGACAAATATACAAAGGGGAAGTACGCCTTCCTCTTCCGACCCGAAGGACGTTAGTGCTCCGAGCGCGCAACCTGCCGGCAGCGAAGGCGCTACTATAGAAGGTGTCGGCGACCAACGAGCAGCGGCCTCATCCGGAGCGAGCAATGCTCAAAACCCGAATCCGGTCGTGAGCAATATTCAGCATTCCGCCGCGTTCCAAGTGCCGCAACCTCCAGAGCCTTGTCCTTACTGCAAAGGTGCTGGCTGGCTCAGAATGAACGCGCCGGTGGGCGATCCCCGCTTTGGGAAGCTCTACCCCTGCGTATGCAGAACCCAGGCCACCGAAGAACGCAACCTCGAGGACCTCTATCGCCTGAGCAACCTCGATGCGTTCCAGACAAAGGTGTTCGCCAACTTCGACCCTGAGATCCCCGGCGCTACCGAGGCATATTACGCTGCCGCCGATTTCGCCACCCAACCCGAAGGTTGGCTCCTCCTGCTGGGCGGCTACGGCACCGGCAAAACCCACCTTGCCGCCTCCATCGCCAACTACGTGGTGCAGGACCATCACATGCAGGTCTATTTCGCGGTAGCGCCCGACCTCCTGCACTATCTGCGCTCGGCCTATGCCCCCGACAGCGACACCACTTACGATGAGCGGTTCGAGCAGATACGCTCGGTCTATCTGCTGATCATTGACGACCTGGGAGCCGAGCAATCCACCCCCTGGGCGGTCGAAAAGCTCTACCAGATATTCAACTACAGGTATAACCTGCGCTTGCCCACCGTCGTCACGTCCAACTGCGACCTCGACAGGTTGGACCCGCGCATCTGCTCGCGCCTGTGCGACCCCGATCTATGCAGGCACGTCTTCATGACCTCCAGCGACTACAGGATGCGCCGCATGGACCCGCGCTTTGTAGGCAGAGGCCAGGCAGCATCGCCGGGTAGCCCGGAAGGGGCCAGAAATGCAAGAAAAACAGGATACAACAAAGGACCGGGCACTCGTTAGCGCCGGCCCTGTGTTATGATCCATCCTTTACTTCTTGCTGCGTGCTCCGCGCCCGCCTGCCACACCTGACACCGCTTTCTTGGCCTCGCTCTGCTTGGGTGGTGGGGGCGTGCCCAGCCCGCCTGAGTTGAGGCCGGCAGTTATACCGCCATCTTTCTCGCGGGCCATGCGCTCCATCTCACTCTTCATCACTGAGAGGCGGTCATTGTCAGGGTCGAGCCTGAGCAAACGCCCATAAAGGCGAGCGGCTTGCCCGTATTCTCCCAGGGCCGTCAGTTGCTTGGCGAGACTGTAGTGGCCGGGCACATCCTGGGGCGCTAGGGCCAGTAGCTGGTGCAGCGCGGCAATGGCCTCTTCGGTACGGCCTTCATGGATGAACAGTTCGGCCAACGAGCGCTCTCCCTCCACTGCCTCCTTGAGCATACCGCTTTGCACATACATATTGAGCAGGTGCTGGCGGGCGTCCACGTCGCGCGGGGCGATGCGCACTATTCGCTCGTAGATCCCTATAGCCTGGTCGTGCTGCCCCATTGTGTAGTGCAGGTCGGCGGCCTTGCGATAGGTTCTGATAGCGTCCTTAAGCAGCCCAGCCTTCAACTGTAGCTCGGCCAGCGTATTAAGCTCTCGCAACCCGTATTCGGTCATACCTAGCTTGAGATACATATCGCTCAACTTGCGGCGCACAGCCACGTTGTTCGGGGCCAGCTTGGACATATGGCCCAGCGTTTCCAGCGTCCGCTCGTTGTCGTTGTTCTTCTGGAAGAGCACCAGCAGGTCGTTCAGTTCGGCCAGTGCCTGGTTTAGCTGCCCCTGCCTGAAGTAAATATCGGCCAGGCGGGTGTAAACTGAGTAGTCGTTGGGCATGATCTGCTTGAGAGCTTGCAAAGCGCCCATCGCGCCGTCCCAGTTGTTCTGCGAGGCATTGGCCTCGGCCAGCGAGTAGTAAAGCTGGATAGGCTCCGATACCTGCGCGAACGCATACTGCGGCCTCGGAGATTGGATCGTGAGGTCGCCGCTCTTCTGCGCAACATCATCCAGCCCGCCGTGAGTCTTGAGAATCTCCAGCACCCGGTTGTAATGCAGCGCCGCCACAGCCCCGCCACCCAGGTCCTTGCCGGTGCTCTTTCCCATGAGAGCCAGGTCGCCACGATACTGGCGCATCAGGATCTCAAGCAGAAGCCACGTCTTGTCGATGTCGCGCGTCTCGGCTGTAGCCAGCAACACCAGGCCCTGGTCCAGCGCGTCGGCTGCTATCTCCATAAGATCAGAGCGCCCAGCCAGCACCGCCAATCCATAATAGATCGCGGGGTGAGGTTTCCTGAACCCTTCCGGCTTGAGCGCCATATTCAACTCTTCGAGGAAGAGGCGGTTAGTGCTCTTACGCTTGCTTGCGCGCTCCAGGATGCTCTGGAGCGCATCCCATGACGTGATCTCGTTGACCCCGGCGAGCGTCACATAGAGGCGGGCCAGCGCCAGGTCGTTGCCTGGGTCAAGATGCAGGGCGCGGCTTAGTTCCAGCAGGGCATCGCTCGACTTGCCAAGCACGCTCAGATATGTGCCCATAGCGAGGGCCACTTCCGACGAGTTGGGCAATTTGGCCTTAAGCCCCTCGGCCTCTTCCAGGGCGCGCTCGACGTTGCCGTTACTGTAGTGCTTCTCGGCCACTCCCAGCAGCGCTTTGGCGGCCTCGTCCACCTTGCCCGCATCCAGCAAAAGTACCCCCAGTCTGCTCAGGAGCATCGGATTACCGGGGTCGATTTGCAGCAGCCTGCGACAGACTTCCGCTGCGTTTTCAGGATCGTTGCGCGCCACATACGTATCCATCACCGTCGTATATTTGGTAATGGCCTCTTCGACGCGACCGAGTTGCAGGTAAATATCGCCCAACATGATGTGGACGGGGAGATAGCCGGGATCGGCGCTCAGTACCGCCATACAGGAGTTGATGGCGACATCCCACTTGCCCTCGGCCATGGCCTGCTCGCCTTCCGCAATCAGCCTCTGCGCTCCCAGGGCACCTGTGCCGCCTTCGGAGAGACCGCCCGAGGGCATAAGCTGGCTATCGAGTGGGCTGCGTGCCAGGTAGTGGGTGCCTGGTACCACTTTGCGAGAGCTATCCTTCTTTGCTTCCTCGGCGGGTAGTGCCACCGTACCGGGCACCACCAGTTGGGCTGTTCCGTCCTCAGCCGTTTCTTCCACATCGCCGTGCTTAATGGGGCCGCTGGCGTTCAACTGGTCGCTGTTGCCCGTGCCCGTTACCGATGCTGCGCGCAAATATTCGGTGATCGAGCGGAGAGCGCCACCTGCTGTTCTCATCAGCGAGGTCGGCTTATCCTCCCGCACGGCGGCCTGAAGTCCCTCCGTCCCTCCCTCGATTATGGATGTGCCGCCTTCCTCGCTCAGCGGCCCGCCATGCCCCAGGTCTAGACGTGTAGCATCTTCGCCTACAGGAGCCACATCTGTAATATCGGGCAGGTGGCTCGGATCGAGCCAGTTGCTGCCGCCCTTGCTGATACCCATCAGCTTGCTCTGAATACTCTTGTTGTACAGGTCCTGGGCGCGTCTCTCTAACTCAGGTATCTGTGGGTGGTTGAATTTCCGTGCTTTGAACAGGCTTACCAGGTTGCTGTACAGAGATGATGCCCTTCCCGGGTTGTGGTCGGCGATATGCGCGTCGGCGGTAGCCATGTAAAGCTCTATTAGCTCATCGGCTTCCGCCCGACCGATCTGTTCGAAGTCGATCATTCCGAGGGCGCGCTCGAAAGCGGTGGCTGCTTTGGCATAGGCGCGCTGGGCAGAATAGCACTGGCCCAGTACGTAGTTAGCCGACATCGCGAACTCGGGGTCCTGAAGGGCGCGTTCCAGCATGGGGATGGCGAGGTCGGGCCTGCCCATCTGCTGGTGGAGCAGTCCGGCGCTGTAGAACACCGCTCCGCGCTTGGCTCCAGCGCGTACTGCCCCATCGTAGAATTCGAGGGCGGCTCGGAAATCGCCCCTGGTTTGGGCTTCTGTGGCCTGCTCAACCAGGGCTAACGCCTCAGGTGGGTCTTCCTGCGCCTGGATCAGCCCTGTGCCTGGGGCAACCGACTGGCGCTGACCGCCAAAATCGCTGCCGTCGAGAGTGACAGTGCCTGCGTTCTCGGCTATCTTTCGTTTGAGGTTGTATGCCCAGCGCCTGATCTCGGCGTTTTCGGGGTCGAGAGCAGACGCCGCTTCGGAATAACCCTGGGCCTCGGCCAGGTGGCCTTCTTCGAGGGCGATCTGCGACAGGGCCAGGTGCTCTGCTGCCTGGGCTTGCTTGTCGCCCACCTCCTGTGTGAGGTCGAGCAAGCGCACCCGCAATTCTTTATCTCTGGGGGTGGCTCTTGCCAGGTCCCGCAAGGCGCGAATTGCTTCGTGAAACTGGTTCTTTTGGGTGTAGAGGTCGGCCAGCCGCATGTAGGTGGCCCTGGCCTGGTCTGTGTTCCCTGTCGCGAGGTGGATCTCGGCGAGACGATTCACCCCGAAGAGGTCGCCCGGGTCTTCATCGACGAGAGCCTCGTAGGCTTCGAGAGCCTGGGCCCAACGACGGAGACGAAACAGGCACTGTGCCATGTTCCGGCGAGCCGTCATATCGTCGGAGAACTCGGCGAGGGCGCGCCCATACTCTTTCATGGCGCGCTCCCACTGGTTAGCCCAGGCGTACTCGTGGGCGCGCTTCATTGCGGTGTCGAAAATTGCCTTATTGCCCGCCATAATGTAACCTCTAGGTGGTGCGGATTGTCGATTGGGGTATGCCTAACACCCGCTTGATAATTTTGTGGTTAGAAGACGATTGAAGAGTGATTGTAAAGTTGCAATGGGCCATTATTTGCAAAGTTGCTATTTGCGCTGGGTTGCTGTCGCTCGAATTCATACATAAAGAGAGGCAGGGAATCGGGTCTGCCGTATCGTGAGTATAGCACATAAAAAGGTCATAACCCCCAAATATGGGACAAAGGGGAGTGCCTGGTGGGAGAGAAGTACTGCCTGCGCTTGCTGAATTGGGTGCGGGAGATTAGAATGGGGGCGATCGGGCGAAGGGCGTAAAGAACCACGAGTAAAGGGTGGGGAGTAAAGGTGCCCCAATTTGACGTTTGCGGAATGAATAGATGTCGCAGATCCAATACATATTTAACCAGATAACGGTCTCCACAGTGCTGGATGTGCTGGCGGTGGCGCTGATTTTCTACTGGCTGCTGGCGGTTGTGCAAGGCACGCGGGCTGTACAACTGGTGCGGGGGATCATAATATTGTGGCTGGCGTCGGCGCTGGTTTCGACCCTGTTTCAGCTATCGACATTGACATGGCTGATACGCAATTCGGGGGTGGCGCTGCTGGTGGCGATCCCGATCATATTCCAGCCGGAGCTAAGGCGGGCGCTGGAGCAGTTGGGGAGGACGGGGAACTGGCTTGGGCGTGGGCAGTTGGGGTCGTGGGGCGGGCGGAAGGTGCTGGAACGTGCTATCGAGGAAGTGTCTGCGGCGGCGGGATTGCTTGCGCGGCAGCAGCATGGGGCGCTGATAGTGCTGGAGCGGCAGACGGGGTTGCAGGACTATGCGGATAAGGGTGTGCAGTTGGACGCGGAAATATCGCGGCAGGTGCTGGCGAATATCTTCTATCCAAACTCACCACTGCATGATGGGGCGGTCATCATACGGAATGGGCGGATCGCAGCAGCAGGGGCGGTGCTGCCCCTGTCGGATAATGTGACGGGGCCGCAAAATTACGGGACGCGGCACCGGGCGGCAATCGGCATCTCAGAGTTTTCCGACGCGATAGCGGTGGTGGTGAGCGAGGAGCGGGGGACCATATCGGTAGCGGCAAACGGTAGGTTGGTGGGTAATCTATCGAGCGAGCGGTTGCGCAAGCTGCTGTACGAGCTATTTCACCTGAGAGACCCCGAAGCAAAAGACGGAACTTAACAAAAAAACTACCCAAATGGCCCTAGCATTTGCAGAACTTATGTTCTATGATGGTGCTAGGAGGTAACCGAATTGGGTGAGAAGATTGAACCAGAAAAGCCAGGTGATCTGGAGCTTGCCCTGGCAGCCCACGCAGGAGACGCCAACGCGCGAAACGCCCTCTACTTGAGGTACCGGTCGTTGATCGGCAAGCGCATCATACCCGCCAAGCGCCTGGCGCGAACCCTGGCAGAGCAAGGCTCACCAATTGGCCCCGATGATGTCGAGCAGGAGTCGTTCCTGATCTTCTGCCGCTTGCTTGAGGAGTGGAACCCTGAGACCGCGCCGTTCGCGCCCTTTCTCGCAGAGAAGATTACGTACGCCGCTCACGATTATGTGCGTGAAGCGCAGCACCTGAGAAGCTCGCGCGTGCGATGGGCTCCTATAAAGGCCGACCCAGGCCTGCCCCTTAGCGTGAACTCGCACTGGGGTGCGCAGCACAAGGAAGGGGAAGCCACGGTATCTCCCCTGATAGGCAAACTCTATATGCTGGGGCCAGACGCCGCCGAAGTGGTCCTGAGCGCGGAGCAGTGGGAAGCCTTAGTCAGCCACTTGAGTGAGGACTGGGCGCGGCTCTTGCGCCTGCGCTTCTGGGAAGACAAGTCCAGCAAGCAGATCGCGCAAAGCGAAGGCTGCTCTCAGCGCACAGTAGACCGCACTATCAAGTCCGCGCTCGCCGATCTGCGCGAGATCGTCCAGGAAGAATGGGACATGCCCTGACAATGATGTGATCTCTCAGATCACCGGTAGGGCGTGAGGCACCCCCTGGTGGGCAATGTTGTCGCGTGAAAATACCAGCATAGAAATACCAATAGTACGATGTACCCCCTGTAAGTACCCGATGGAATGCCACCCAAGCCAAGTCCCGAAGGGACGTAAGCCCAGGGCTACGCTCTTACGTCCCTTCGGGACTATGCTCGGAATGATGTACAAACAGGGCACCCGTTAGCAATGCCTGCGCTTGTGCCACGTTCGTGGGTTTATGCGACAACATTGGAGGCGCCCCTCGTCCTGAGGGGCCCGCTGACGACCTTCTGCAAAAACACACTTACTCTGCAACGCGCAAAGCACATTCAGAAATGGAGGTGATAACATCCTGGGGCGTAGGCGGGTCGCCGGGCACACGAAAAGTGATCTCCGCATAATGGTTCAAGGGATAAGACGATAGCCCTGGCATCTCCAACTTGGCCCACTGTCCGCCGTTTATGGCAGCATCACCGACGGCAATAATGGCGGACGGCTGTGGCAGCGAAGCCAGCTCCCGCAAGGTAGGATCGAGATTGCGTGCAAGCAGCAGTCCGGTCAGCAGGAGAATATCAGCCTCCGCCGCCGACTGCACAAATCGCACGCCCATCTCACGCAGCCGCACCTCGAATCGAGGCGCAAGCAGCGAAGCGCACACCTCAGCATCCGCATCCGGCCCGCCCATATGCAGATGGTACACAGCCACAGACTTCCGACGTGCCAAACCAGCAAACATCTACGTCTCCTACTCGTCACTCGTCACTCGTCACTCGTCACTCACGGCCCCGTCAGCCACGGCACCGCCGCCCACTGCAAGATTGGTTCCAGCCGAGATGCCGATACCAGGAACAGCGCGACCTGGGCCACTGCTAGCGCAAGCGTTAGCAGAAGCACCGGATCGGTAAGCCGTTCCGCCCAGTCGCTCTCTTCGACCATTGCATCATGCGACCATAGTCGGTCGCGGTTTGCCAGCCAGGAGGCCCCCACGAGTCCTGACCCCGCCAGCAGCATACCCAGCCACAGCCCTCCCGAATTGGCAGCGCTCTGGGCTATCAGCACCATACCCGCAAAGCCGCCAAACGGTGGAAGCCCCACCAGAGAAGCCACACCTATGATCACAGCCCATCTACCCCCTGCTACTAATAGGGGCACCGCCAGTGCGACGTTGCTCGCGACCAGGATAGCCCCCACCGCCCCGGTCTGCGAGCCGGAAAGGACCCCATACACCGCCCAGGACACCGCAACGGCTACAGTCATCGCCTTCAGGTTAGCGATCCTCGCATCCACCTCATCAGAAGCCCGCTTTGGCCGCTGGATAGTTCCCAGGGCGCGTAACCCCGCGAGTAGCGCGCCCATCGCGCCGAGCCACCCCGCAGCCGCGCCGCGTGCCAGGCTCCCCTCCACCGGGGCCAACAACAGCAGACCTGCTACCAGGGCCACCGGCGCGCACGCTCCAAGCGCGACGAGTGCTGCTGCGGGCGCAGACTTTATCAGGTCACCCCACGAGGCGGTGAAAGGCATACTACCTGCCCACACCAGCAACCCCACGGCGAGCAGACCTATACCGAATTGCAGCAGCCCGCGATTCTCCAGGCTGAAACCGTAGCGCTCAATGAGAGCGGCACTAACAACCCAGATCGAAGCGGCGATAATAGCCAGAGCCAGGTGCTTGAAAGCCGCGGCGTACCCCCTGGCTTCCTGCCTGTTTTCAATACTATCTTCTCGGTCTTCTGCGGAATTCCCATCTTGCCTTGTTGCGCCTGTGGAACGCTCAGGCAGCGCCAACGCGGCTACTATTAGCGCCGGTCCAAAGAGAAGCAGTGGTGTGATAAAGGGATCGGCGGCCAACACGGCGCAGGTAAGGAGCGTTGCCGTACCGCCTAGGCCAACCGGTACCCAGGCCGCGCCTCTTTGCGATTCTACTTCCTCCGAGCTGGAAGGTATGATCCAGTAAAAGAGTGCAGCGCACAGCAGCGAAACATCGGCGGCAGTCAATATGTAGCGCGTTGGCGCTGACGTGGTAACAGCGATGCCGAAAAGATTGGCACCAACAGCCTCCGGTGTGAGGGCCAGGAATGTCGCTTCCAGGAGGAGTCCCGCGCACACAGCCAGCAAGCCACCGAGCCGCAGCCACGGACCGTAGTCGTCGGCAATCCTTTGCAGGCGCCGGGCCTCCATCAGCAGAGTACCAAGCGCACCCGCGATGAGGGGCACGATTATCGTCCAGAGGAGGGCCGGGCTATTCATCTTCGACATCCTCCGGTGCCGGCTCAGCCTCGAAGTCTGTCAGGTCAGCCTCCTCTGCAGCGGGTTGATCGACAGGTGCTACCACGACCAGTTCTGTTGAACGTGGAATTATCCCGTCGCGGGCATCGAAGATTGCGTTCAGGTTGAGCGTATCATATCGCTCGCCAACGGTGAGCCAGAGGTAGCTGGCAAGCGTACCGGCCCCAATCCTGGCGAGCGCGCCCAGTGCCAGCACCACACCGGGCGGCGTGCTGTTGCCCATCACGTACAAGAGGAGAAACGCCCCATTGAAAAGCGATAGGATACCAAGCCCCAATTTGACCGCCGATCTCCCCCCGTCAACAGTCAATACCAGCACAGCTGTGAGCACCACCCAGAAGAAAGCCAGCAAATCGCCTTCGTTGATGCCAAAGGGGTTAATCCGGGCGAGGCCATAACCCGCCACGCCTGCCAGTAATGCCAATCCCCACAGGAGAATCCAATCCTGTGGTTGGAATGTCCTCGAACGTCGTGTGCGCCTGCGTACAGCCGGGCGCGTGATACTGGCGGGTGGGTATGTTTGGTCGTCGGGCGATGCCGTCCGAAAGATAGTGAGCGCTATAACTACACAGGTCGAGAGGGCGGCTACAAACTCGACCAATGCAACCAGGCTGCCCGCGCCAGCCGATGGTGATATCCACACGAGCCAGCCTATCCCTGCCCACTGGAGAAAGAAAGCGCCCAAAGCGAGCCTCGTGTCCTTCTGGGTAAGTAGGAGGAACCCGCCGGTAGCGATAATAATGGTAGGTAGTAGATTTGGCATCATCGTGTGATCGCCAGCAGCGTCAATAGCGCCAGCAGTACATCCAGGGGCAGAAAATATCGTCCTTCCAGGCGTTCCATAAGCCTGCCCAACGCTGCTCCCAGCCTGCCAAGGAGCGCCCCTGCGTCATAAATACCGCGCTCAAGCCAGGCTAGCGAAAGCCACCATACGAAGGCAGGCGGCGCGGGGCGCAAGGCTTGTGGGGTTTCCGAGGGCGCTTCTCTGGTCCTGGGTCGTCCTTCTTGCCCCGCCTTCAATAAACCCGCTGAACGATCCTGAAGCCTGTCAAGCGCCGTAGGGAGCAACGCACCTGCCTCTACGCGTGACGTGGCCGATGCTCGAATGAGCCAGCCCAGCAACGCAAGCAGAATCAACCCCGCACCCAGCATGGTGAGCGGCAGCATCACATCCCCTTCGACAATGCCAGGCCAGGGCAGCCCCAGCGACTGACCTATGCCTGCGACATCTGCCATCCTCTCCACGTATGGCAGCCACAAACCCGGTAGGATGCCGCCCATGACGACAATGCCTGCGAGCACGTAGCCTATCAGGTCCAGCACCACACGGTAACGTTGGTCCGCTGAAGCGTCAGACGTTGTCCGCTCTTGCGCCGTCGATTGGGCGAGATGCAAGGCTGTACCGCAGGCTGACAGGACGGCCGCCCCCAGCAGGATAATCGTGAGGGAGGGAGTGCGCGATTCCAGTAAGCTTGTGGACAGCAGCCACAAGCCAACGAAACCGGCGGTGATGGGCACACCCGCCAGTGATAAGCCCGCTACCGTGCGGGTCATCCAGGCATAGCCGGGCGCTCGGTCAGCCATTTCCAGGGCGAGCATCCCAAGCCCGAAGGTGGCGAACAGGGCCAGCGCAGCCCATCGCCCGGCGGGACTATCCATTCCAAGCGCCCACACGACCAATCCCAGCCAGTACGCAGTTATGGCGGCCTGCCACCGCGAGGTGCCTGCCCACATGTAGACGCCTGCGCCGCCCACTACGGCAGTAATGCCTCCGAGCACCGCCAGGGTCGCCATCGTGCTTGCCCACTCGCCGGGCGTCGAGCCTGTGAGCGCCCCTTCGGTGATCAGCGCCTGCAACCGGAGTATAAGCAGCAACACGGGCGCGCCCAGGGCCAACCCCTGTACTGCCTGCATAGCCCCCTCTCCTGTGAGCGCGCTCCAGCCTGTGAATGGCACCAGCCCCACCCACAACACCACCCACCCCACGACCAGCGCAAGGGGCCAGAGGGTAAGCGCGGATAGCGACAGTGTATCCAGGCTGTATTCGCCGCCGGTGGTCCGTCCTACCAGCAGAACAGCGCCCAACAGGAGGACCGCGCCGGTTGCAATCGCCACCCTTTGCCGGGCGAACCAATCGGCTTTGACTTCGTCTGAAAGCGCCCACACAAGGAGCACAACCAGCAGAATCTGAGCGGCGAACGCACGCAAATCCAGCGTAAAAGCGAGGCTATAGAGCGCAGCGATCAGCCCCACGCTGGCGGCAATCTTGAGGGGTGGGTTCTGTTCGTCCGCTCCTGATCCCACCTTAAGTACGGCGAGCAGGCCAATTGCCAGCACCCACCCACCAAGCCCATTCGAGAGGGCATCGCTTCTGAAGACAGATGCCCCAAGCCAGGCCGCGATATTATCGCCGGCTACCGGTTTGCCCGCCCCATATGCGAATCCTTCAAGTATGAGGCTCGTTGTGAACGCGGCCGCTATTGCCAGGATGGCAACGATACGTGCGATCCAGTCGCGGCGCGTCCCGGCAGGCAACAGGCCGAGGGCAGCGCACACCAATGCCCCTATTATCAATGTCAGTAAAGCGTATACCATCTACATTTCAGGCTTATCTGCCATCATCGCTCGGTGCAAGGCAGACAAAGGTCAAGAGATAACAGCAAGAGCCTCAAGTCCTCCAAATGCGCGCCGCGTAGCAGGCCCGGCAAGATTGCCAGCGATGGATATGATCCGGCGCTCAGGTGGATGCCGCGCAACCCCTCCGGCGCGCCGTCCACCCAGCAAAATACCTCGCCGCGCGGCCCCTCCACTCTGCTTATCCCCTGCCCGGCGCGCAATTCAGCCGCTCCCCTTGTCCTTACAGGCCCGCCGGGCAGGTCGTCCAGCGCTTGCTCGACCACCCGGAAACTCTCCAGGCATTCCAGCAGGCGCACCGCCAGTCGCGAGAAGGCATCGCCGTTGCGCTGTACAATCATGGTCACTGCCTCGTCCTCATACGCGCCAGTGGGGAAAGCCGCCCGAAGGTCCAGCGCCACTCCGCTGGCACGCGCCACCGGTCCGCGCAGCCCGGCAGCTACAGCCTCCCTACCTCTAATCACCCCCAGGCCCACCAGCCGGTCGGCGATACCCTTGTTATTGATAATAGACACTATATGCGCGCGTAGGGGTCGTTCTACATGGCGCATCGCCAGCGCCAGCGACCTGCTCGCGGTTTCGTCGCTATTGTGACTGAGGCCGCCGAAAGTTATTAGCCCAGGTTGCTGGCGCGCTCCCGCCCACTCGCTCAATGCGTGCACCACGCGCTCCCGCAGGTCGCGCAACGCTGCTTCGCGCTCAGGCAAGTTCAGTGCTTCCATTGTGTCGGCGGCGTTTCCCAGGTGCGCGATGATCCGCTCGATCTCGGCCAGCACTAGCCGTAGGTAGGCGGCGCGTGGCGGCACCAGCAGGTGCGACATGCTTTCCACAGCCTGCACAAAACACAGCAAGTTGGCCTGCGAGCAAGGAGCGCACAGGCTCTCAACCACCGACAGGGCGCGTATCCAATCCAGCCCCCCATCGGCGACCCGCTCCTCAAGGCCAATGTGGTTGTACCCGTATTCCGCTTCGGCGACCTCTATCGTGGCCGAAGTCGTCAGCATATCGCTTGCGGCTTTGACTTCGAGCCTGATCTGCATGGGCCAGGGAAGCCAGGGGCTGTAGGGGCCGATCAATTGTGGTTTGTGTATTGCAGGTTGCGAATCGATCATGCGTGAAAAGTAAGATGTGTTCCGTACTCAGGCCGCTTACCGGAAAATCACCGACAGGCGCACTTGAAGCTCGCCTTCGGAAAGCCGGGCCGACGGGTAGATGCTTCCTATGGAATCCAGGATGCCGGTTGACGTGGTGATAATTATCGTATACACAATGGATTCGGTGGCGTAGAAGTAACGAACTACAGCCTCGCCCATCGAACGCGGTGGCGCATCCGGTGGCACACTGTCAGTCTTGCGTTTGCGCCTGCGGCGGCCAAGTGGTGGCATCTCCTCGACTGCGCTGCCCCGGCTTTCCGGAGTCGTGGCAAATGCTTGAGCGAGGCGCGCACGCTCGCCCGTCATGCTGATGAAGATCGCACCGGCACGCCGGAAAGCGCCGGCGATCTCGGCAGCATGCGCGTCGCGGAAATAGAGCCTGACCTCGCGGTCGTCCTCTTCGCGCACCACCGCGAAGGCCGCAAGCTCTCTACCCAGCGTCTCTTCAGCACCCTCAGGTTCGTCGTACCAGCCGTTTTCGCCCGGCTCATCCCAGCTTGGTAGATCATCACCGGGTATGTGGGACGCGCCGTTATTGTGTCCATCCATAGAATTATTACTCGGTAGATCGCCTTATTCATATAATTTTAGCTTTTGGGCGACAGGGGTTACTATAACAGCCGTTCGCGGGGAGCGTCAAGCGTGGTGGATACTGCGTATTGCGTATTCTCGGCCACTTCTATCGCTGTCGATCATCAATCGCCGGGAGGTCATTGGTGCTATAATTAGTGAGCTATGCACGTAGCGTTCAACGGATATTTCTGGGATCAACCTCGCACAGGGTCGGGCCAATATTCGAGGCATTTGTGGTCTGCTCTCGATGCGATAGCCCCTCCATCCGACTGTTTCACTCTATTACTGCCCCCAGGCATGCCCCCACTTGAGGTACCCGTAAGTGAGCGTGCTGTAGTTGCGGAAAGCGCGCCTATCCCTCTAGTTGGTGGCAGGCTGGGCAAACTGGACAAGATTACGTGGGAGAGTGCGGGAGTGGCCCGTGCCACGCACCGCACCCGCGCTGATATCCTCCACGCCCCATACCTGTCCGCTCCCCTGCCCGCGCTAAGGCTGCCCAGGATAGTTGTTACAGCGCACGATATGATCCCGTGGGTCGTCCCCGGCTACGCAGGGCCTCTCTCCGTCCGCCTCTATCTGCGGCTTGCCACTGCCTGCGTGCGGAGGGCCGACCTGATCCTGGCCGATTCCAATGCCTCTCGCCGCGACGTAATAAAAGTGCTGAAAGTTCTCCCCGGCAAAGTGCACACCGTTCACCTGGGCATGGAGAGCCACCCAGACTATACTCCACAGCAAATAGCCGAAGTGAAAGCAAAGCATGGTCTGCCTGAGGACTATGTGTTCTATCTGGGCGGGTTCGACAGGCGGAAGAATGTGCCGTTGCTCTTACGTGCATGGCACTCCGCCCTCTCCCGAATGGATGGGCCAACTCCTGTGCTGGCGATAGGCGGGAGCGTGCCCAAACCAGGCGGCGTCTTCCCCGATGTAAGAGGCGAGGCGCGGCAACTGGGATTCGGCCAGGAAGGCGGACCTGTACACTTCCTGGGCCGTGTGAGCGAGCAAGATAAGCCATTGCTTATGGCCGGGGCGCGTCTGTTTGCCTACCCTTCGGCCTACGAAGGTTTTGGTCTCGACCCACTTGAAGCCATGTCCGTGGGGTGTCCTGTAGTCTCTTCCTCAGGCGGTTCGCTGGAGGAAGTGGTCGGTACCGCCGGCCTCGTGGTCCCGCCCAACGACGAGGCGGCGCTGGCGAACGCTATTGTGTGCGCCTGGAACAACCCTGACCTTCGTGCTGACCTATCCGGGAAAGGCCGCCTGCGGGCCATGAACTTCACGTGGCACAGAACCGCCGAGCAAACGCTTGCGCTGTATAGAAAGCTTCAACTTCACACAAACCAGGAACTCGGAACTCGGAACTCGGAACTCGGAACTCGGCATTAGGAATCAACGGAGAAGAACGAGTGCGCGTAATGTGGATATGGCACGCGGCGGTGGTAGCCGAATACAGGAAGCCTCTGTATCAACTGGCTAAACACCGCAATCTGGACCTGACGCTACTGATCCCAAAGAGATGGCCTGAGCGTGCGGGTCAGATGGTCCGTGCCGAGTCTGATTGCCTGGAGGGC
Organism: uncultured Chloroflexia bacterium; assembly: GCA_963797095.1. Lineage (GTDB taxonomy): Bacteria > Chloroflexota > Chloroflexia > QHBQ01 > JADMIH01 > JADMIH01. The sequence goes on from CAWCNY010000006.1 coordinate 635,043, forward strand.
GACGCGCCCAACTACCGTGTTATCAAGGCGCGCACACTGTTCACCGGTCTCTATTACATGTATCTGTTCCCAAGTCTGCTGTACCAACTGCTCAAATATCGCCCGCAAATTATCTACTGCTATGAAGAGGCCCACACTCTCATGTCGGCGCTTGTGCTGTTAATACGGCGCATCTTCATGCCTGAGAGCAAGGTCTTGCTCTACGCGGCGCAGAATATCAAGAAGCGCTACCCGGTGCCGTTCAGGTGGTTCGAGCGCTATTGCTTCCGAAGGGCTGATGCCATCCTCGCGTGCGGCACCCAGGTAGTGCGCACGCTCCGTTCAAAGGGCTATCGGGGCGCTCTTCACGTAGTGGCCCTCCCAACCGATATGGATACGTTCGCCCCTGATCCCGTCAGGAGACAAGTTGGCCGTACTGCTCTTGGCCTCGCCGACAATGACCTGGCAATTGGCTACGCCGGTAAATTCGTAGAAGAAAAGGGCTTGCGGACGCTGTTGGATGCTTTCGAGATTGTGGCAGTGAAGCACCCGGATGCTCATCTGGTGCTTGCGGGTGGTGGCCCGTTGCGCCGTGAGTTGGAGGAGGCATCTCAACGCGCCGGGTTGGCGGGCCGGGTGCATATACCCGGCTTGCTGCATAATTCGGATCTGCCTCAATTTATGAACGCCCTCGATCTCTTCGTGCTACCATCCGAGACACGTAGCAATTGGCGCGAACAATTCGGGCGGGTGGCGGTAGAAGCTATGGCGTGCGGCACGCCTGTCGTGGGGTCCGATTCGGGGGAAATACCCGCTGTACTTGGCGACTCAGGCCTCACTTTTCATGAAGGCGATAAGGATGCCCTGGCTAACTGTCTCCACGAAGTCTTATCCAATCCTGATCTTCGCGCTCGTCTATCCAGGAAAGGGCGCGACCGAGCCGTCCGGCATTTCTCGCTTGAGCAGATCGCTCGCAAGCACCTCGCCATCTATGAGGAGTTGGGGTGAGTGCCGGTGAACGCTCGGCGCTGCCTGTCCTCGGCAGATGGGCGCTGGTGGCGGCGCTCGCTTTCGCGTTCCTGACCGCCTGGATCAACAACCCCGGCGCTGATGGCTCATACGCGCTAGGCAGGGCCAATTCGCTCTTGCGAGATGGCTATTATTCACAGGCTGCTTCTCTCCTAGAAAACACCCTCAAGACTTACCAGGGGCCGCAGGTGCGCCTCTCCCTTTCATATGTCTACCTTGCCCGCCGTGACGCGGTGCGCGCCGAGCGGCAGGTGAGGATCGCCCTGCCCTCGGCCTCCCCCACTTTGCGACTTTTTCTGCTAGCTCAACTGGGGCGCGTATTACGCTTCGTCGGGCGTCCGGATGAGGCTCTTGCCGCTTGGCAGCAGGTCGAGAACGAGGCTTTGCCCTACCTGGACATGGCAGAGGTGCGTGCCGCCACGCGGTCCTCCCAGTGGAACATAGCTATGCTCCTGTGGGCGCGGGGTGATTGGGATGCCGCCAGAGCAGGGCTTGAATCGCTACTTGATGGTGATGATGTCTATTCGCTGTCCGCGCGTGTGAAACTGGCCCAGTTGCTGGCGTTTTCCGATAGCGACTCTTCTGCAAGGTTGGAAGACGAGGCGCGTAGCCATCTTCCCCTCGTAGGCGTAGGGGCCGCAATCCCTAACCTGCGTGTGCCGGGCCTTGAAGAAGGTCTCGCGAACGGCGAAATAGAGAGCATCCTTGCCACGCTCGACAAGGCGCGAATCGAAGTTGCGGCGACGGCCCAAAGGGGTGTTGGCGATGCGGTTGTGCAGACGCTATGGGGTGGGGCATACCTGCAAATGGGCGAAAACCTCCTTGCCAAACTCTATCTGCAACAGGCAATCTCCCTCCAACCCGATTATGCGCCAGCCCACGCACGCCTGGCACTGGCCCTATTTACATTAGGCGACGAACAAGCGGCTCTGGCTCAAGTGCAAACAGCAGTACAACTGGACGGCAACGATCCTCTCGCCAGGCACGTGCTGGCGCGTATCTACACGGCGACGGGCAATTGGGATCAGGCCGAGGAGCAACTTCAAGCCCTGAACCGGCTCCAGCCAGGCGGCCTGGAAACTCACCTTGAATGGGCCGAGTTTTACCGCTTGCAAGGTGAATATGATCAAGCCGAGAGCGAGTATATAGAGGCCGTAAACGCCCAGATCGTGGCAAGCGCTCTACCTGGCATAACGACCGATGGCGTAGAAGAGGACACCAACGCCGCCGTGATCCTTGCGCGCTTCTACACGGACGTGCGCGGTTTCGGCTGCGAGAAAGGGCTTCCCGCAGCCCGCGAAGCAGTATCCCTACGCCCCGATGACCCCGCCGGGCTGGATGCGATAGGTTGGGCGCTGGTGATCTGCGACCAGCCCCAGCAAGCCTTATCCTCCTTGAAGAACGCTATCGCTCGCTCGCCCAACGAGCCGCGCTACCACTTCCATCTTGCACACGCCTACAGAGACCTCGGCATGTACGATGACGCCCGCGATCAATACAACAGAGTGATCGACCTCGACCCAGGCGGCTCCTGGGAGCACCTGGCGCTAACCGAATTGGTCAACCTCTCGCAAGGGGAATGAAACGTGAGGACGATGGACTATCATAACGAGTGACGAGTGACAGAGTAAGTAGTGCGCAATAGTCACCTATCACGTCACGCACTATCTCCCTTCCAGGTAAGCATCCACGCCCAACAAGTATGCTGCATTCACCAGCATGGTATCTCGATCATCTTCATTATCCAAATTATATATATAGATGTTGGGAATGTTCGTGGAATCGAGGGTAGGTGAGGCGACTAAAGTGTAGCCATCAGGCAGAACCCTCATAAACGGCAGCCATTCGCGTGGGAGCTCTTTCGTGCTGAAAGGCTCATGCCCTTCGTCGAGCGCTTCCGCCGTGTTCCACGAGAGGGTGGCAGCCCATAACCTGTAATACCGTGTGCTCTCCGTGATATGCGAACTGAGGGCCAGCGCAAAGCGATTGTTCGGCGTGACAGTGATCCAGGTGCTCTTTACCTTGGTGTACTGGCCTGGGATCTGCAATTCGTTCCTGTCGGTGCGGGCCAGTGTGTTCCTCCCCTGCCACAACTCCAGGCCCGGAACATAATCGTCCATCAGGTAATTGAACCCTATCACATACACATCGTCCTTGCCCCGGCCCGTAGTTACAGCGAACAGGCCGGTCTTAAGTCTGCTCGATTCCCCGGTCGCGATGTCATACACGAAAACCTCATAGTCGTGCCTGAACCTCCTGTTGTCTGTGAAGATAAGGATGTGATTGCCGTCCCGTGTAAACTCTCCAAGCAGGTCAGTTTCAAAGCCGTCAGGCGTCGGATTAGGCAGTGTGGCAATATTCTGCGAGCGCGGTTCGTTTTACGTCCCTTCGGTTGTGATCTCTTCAACATCCATCAAATTGCTTTCGCCCGCCCCGCCATATCGAGAAACAAAGCAAGTCCCTTCTGCTCGCCGTTGCCGAGGTTGTAAGTCTGCCGGGCGAATAACTCCTTCACGCGCTCCGGTTTCAGGTTCACGCAGGCCGTCGCCGCATCCACCACCGAGCTAGCCTGTTCCGCAGCCGCTCGTTGTGATAGCCTGATGGCGGCTTGCATCGCCGCACCAGCGCCCGGCTTGTGCTCCTCCAGGTCTCGTCTGCAGCACAGCACCTCCCATACCATCGGCAAACCCGTGAGTATCCACCACGCCAGCCCCAGGTCCTCCGCCACTCCTCCCTTCGCTTTGGTCTGTTCCCCCGCCTTCACAGCCTCATCACCGAACATGAGGCGCGCCGTTGCCTTCTCATATCCTTCGTCTTCTTGTGTGCACGTCTTCAGCGTAATCCCATAGTAAGGTGCCAGCAATGTCCGCAGCAAGTGGTCGGCTGTGGTGCCTTCTTCATCTGGCGCAATAGCCACATTCTCCCCCTCGATAAGATCGATGCGCTTTGGCGCGAGCAGCAGCGCCGTCTCGCACGCGCCCGCGCAGGCCAGCCCCCACCCTCCAAGCGGCGCGAGCTTGCTTCCCCATTTCTGTGCGGCAGCCGGTGGCACGAACGCCGCATCGATCTCGCCCGACAGCACCTTTTCGGTAAAGGTCCTGTGCTCGTGGCTAGCCAATTGCAGACGCCACGGCGATTCAGGCCCGACCCACCCCGCCTCAAGCGGATAAAGCAAAGGCGCGAAGTTGACCCTGCGATAGTATCCCATGCGCAATTCATGAAGGTCATTGGACGAGGCCACAGCAAACTCCTTTTGACGGTAAGTTGTCTCTCGATCTTGCCACAGCGCCGTGCCCTGCGCAAGCCACTTTACCAACTTGGATACTGGTGCTCACAGCGGTGCCCCTACTCGTTCAGCACTGGTAACACCTGTTCGACCAGCAGTTCCAGCGTCGTCAGGTCAGGGAACCCGCCACAATCCAGCATGAAATAATCCACACCCACCTCCACAAAAGCGCGCATCTGCTCTATCACCTGCTCCGGTGTGCCTACAAATCCAAAATCATCCTCGTCATTCTGAGGGCTAAAAAGATCACGCGCAAACATTTCGGCTTGCTCCTCCGTGTATGCACAAGCGCACCCGCCTACCCACGTCCTCCTCACCGTAGTTGGATCGCGCCCTACTTCAGTGCAAGCCCTTTCAAGCTCCTCGACCAACCGTCCATAACGATTCGGCCCCACCGACGATACGTTCCACCAGTCAGCGTATCTGGCCGTCAAGCGCAGCATCTTCGGCCCGAATGCACCGATCATTATTGGCGGAACAGGGTTGGGGCGCGGCTCGCAGCTCGCGCCCTTAACCCTGTAATGCATTCCCTCGAAGGTCGTCTCTTCTCGTTCCCACATCGCCTTGATGATCTGCAAAGTCTCATCTAACTGCTCCACCCGCATCCGGTCGGGCGGGAACTCGTAGCCGCATGCCCTGTACTCGTCTTTGTTCCAGCCCGCCCCCAGGCCCAATATGAACCGTCCATTGCTCAAGAATTGCAAAGTGGCTCCCATTTTCGCCAGCAGGGCGGGGTTTCGGAACGATTGGCACAGTACTGTATGCCCGAACCTCAATCTCGGGTGCAATGCCGCCACATAGGCAAGCGCCGTGAACCCCTCCAGCAGATCCCTGTCACCAAACTGTAAATGATCCACAAACCAAGCCGAGTCGAAATGCCCCTCGATCAACTCCAACCCCCTGTTCAAATCTTGCAGGAATGTGGCTCGCCCTGCTCGATTATGCGCGCTGCTCGGCATTTCAGTTGGCATACAGAAACCAAATTGGACGTTCGGCATGCTGCTCAATCCCCGTGTTACTAATTGTACCCTATGGCATAGCTCTGCCCGATTGTGGATTTAGGTGGCGCGGAACTTCGGTACGTGCTAGATTAGAAGTGTAGAAGCCGGAGCGCGCCATGAAACAGTGCCCTAACCCGAACTGTATATATTACACCCGCCTGGAAGAACTGCCGGACGCCTATGTGCGCTGCCCCTCCTGCGGTGGGCAACTGGTCAATTCGTCAACTACTTCGGGCGTGCTGAGGTCGGGCCACCTCCCGAGGATCAGCGCTCTTCCTGGGCGCGATCTGGACGATGAATTCCAGCAGGCGTTTCCTGAAGAGGCATTGCAGCCGGCCCCGCAGGTCGTGGGCGTGCCCACAGGTGCGGTGCAGCACGAGGAGGGTGAATACTATCCCTACGACGAGTCCTCAGAATATGAGGTAGTGCCAGGACCTCCCCCCCTGTCTCGCTTCGCCAGGTTCGGCTATATCGCGGGCGGGCTGCTCCTCATCATAGCGTGTGGGCTGTTCGTATTCGTGATCGGGTCGCGCATCTTCCAGCAAGCTGGTGTGGTTCCATCACCACAGGCAACCCAGACCGCCCTCGCGTCTATCCGCCCCGCAATCAATACCCCTATATCCGAACTCCCCACCGCCAACGTCCTGCCCACAAGCGCCCCACCTACGAGCGTGCCCCCGACCAACGCCCCTCCTCCCCCACCCTCTACCGACACTCCCTCCGTGCCGGTATCCGAGCCGCCCACCTCCGCACCTGTGCCCATCGATACTCCGCCACCCTCTCCGCCCGCCCCCACAGCGCAGGTCAATGCTACCGCCCCGCCCGCGCAGAGTGAGCCATCCGCCGGTGTGCTTGATGCCTTCATGACCTCCAGTGTCCAGGGAGGCCAATCCCTCGATATCGTTACCACCTATGGGGCATCAGATACATTCGTCCTGGCGGTGCAGGCGCAATTCGGCCCCGACGGCGTTACCTCGGTGCTAACCCGCTGGTATGGTCCCGATGGCGGCCTCCTCTACGAATTCCCCCGCTCATACTCTCAATCAGGCACCTACTACTCAACCTTCAATCTCCGCAAAAGCACCCCCTGGCTCGAAGGCAGCTATCGAGTAGACATCTACACCAACGACGGCACCGTCCCGGCCTACACAGTGAACTTCGCTGTAAGCCCCTGATCGATGGTATGTAACTGTACCTAAAAAGCCAAAATGGAGGCTCAGCTGCCATTTTGGCTTTTTAGATAATCCTCCCCATTGGCGAGGGACTCAGCAAAACATCATTAGCCCGCCACGCTAGGCAATCCTGCCAGCGCCGCCTCGATCTCCTCCGCAGGGTGCTCATAATCTTCCAGGTCACCGCTAAGGTAGTGGTCGTAGGCCGACAGGTCAAAATGCCCATGCCCGCTCAGGTTGAACAGGATCGTCTTGGCCTCTCCTGCCTCTTTACACCTTAACGCCTCGTCAATAGCAGCGCGTACGGCGTGCGCCGATTCGGGCGCGGGCACGATCCCCTCGCTTCGGGTGAACGTCACCGCCGCCTCGAACACCGGGTTCTGCTTGTAAGCCACAGCTTCGATCTGACCCAGCTCAAGCAGGTGGCTGATGATTGGCGCTGCCCCATGGTAGCGCAGCCCTCCCGCGTGGATAGGCTTGGGAATAAAACCGTGCCCCAGCGTGTGCATCTTCACCAGCGGAGTCATCATAGCCGTATCGCCGAAGTCGTAAGTGTACGTTCCTCTCGTCAAAGACGGCGAAGCGGACGGCTCGGCGGCCAGTATTCGCAAGTTCGACTTGCCCGTCAGCTTATCGCCCACGAATGGCAGCGACATGCCGCCGAAGTTGCTCCCACCACCAACGCAGCCGATCACCACGTCGGGGTAATACCCTGCCATCTCCATCTGCATCTTGGCTTCCTGCCCGATCACCGTCTGGTGCATCAGAACGTGGTTCAGCACGCTCCCAAGCGAGTACTTGGTGTCGTCGCGCATGGCGGCATCTTCCACCGCCTCCGAGATCGCAATACCCAGGCTTCCTGTCAACTCGGGGTCCTGCTGCAAGATCGAGCGCCCAGCATTGGTCTCGTTGCTTGGGCTTGGGATCACTCTCGCCCCGAACAACTCCATCAAGATGCGGCGGTACGGCTTCTGGAAGTACGATACCTTTACCATATATACCTGGCACTCAAGCCCAAACATGTGCGTTGCCATCGCCAGCGCGCTTCCCCACTGACCCGCGCCCGTTTCGGTGCTCAGCCTCTTCACCCCCTCTGCCATGCTATAGAACGCCTGGGGCAGCGCCGTGTTGGCCTTGTGGCTCCCCACAGGGCTGACCCCCTCGTACTTGTAGAAGATGCGGGCCGGCGTATCCAGCGCCTTCTCAAGCCTGTGTGCTCTGTACATCGGCGTCGGGCGATACAAACGATACACCTCCAACACCTCGCCCGGCACGTCTATATACCTCTCTTGAGACACCTCCTGCTTGATGATCTCCATCGGGAAGAGTGGTGCAAGGTCGGCTGGCCCGATTGGCTGCCCCGTGCCGGGGTGCAACACCGGCGGCAGCGGTTTAGGCAGGTCGGCCTGGATGTTGTACCACTGCCTGGGGATCTTCTCTTCATCGAGGATGTACTTGGTGCGCTCGCCTGGCAAATCGCCCACTTTACCGAGATTAGTTGCGTCCATCTTGCTTCTCCTTTTTAGAAAGTTTCCCAAACCGCTCCAACGAAACGCGTTCAAGATCAATCATATAATTCAACCCGTGCGTGGCTGCCAGCGCGGGCGCGATCTCCTGATAGAACCCGATCAGAATGCCTGCGGCCCCAAGCATCTCTTCCCGGTCGAGCCTGCAACACGTTGCCTCCAGAGGTCGAGTCTCCTCTCTCGGCACCACCGTCTCCACCTTTGAATAGGCCGAGTGCTCAGAAGTGAAATCGTGCTTTAGACGAGCCAGTTTCAGGCACTTCATCCGCATCTCGTCCAGCGAGCCATACGCCGTCCATAGCTGCCCGCGTCTCATCCCCGCGATGAAATGCATCAGGTTATCCCAAAAACCATACAGCAGCGCGTACAGCGTGCGCTTCTGCGCCTCTTCACCCGGGTTGTAAAGCGGGAAGGTTCTGCCCGCCAGCAATCCCTTCTTATCAACTAGCGTCTCAAACGCCCCGCCATGTATATGCTCGAAGTGGCTCTCCCGTGCCAGGCTGAACTCGCCTTCCACGCCGTCGGCGTACGTGAACAGCACCATATCGAACCCGAACAGGTTGAAATCTTCGAGAAAGACAGGGTGCCCCAGTTGCTGCATAAAGGTCCGGCGCTCCGCAAAGAAATCGTCATACCCATAGTCCGAAACGATCGCATAAATATCAAGGTCGGACCACTCATCGGCCATGCCAGCAGCAAAAGAGCCGCCCAGGAAGGCCGCCGCCACATGTGCGTTAGCTTCACAAGCTGCCACAAAACGCTGAAGCAGCGCCTGCTGCTCTTCGGAACCGGTTTTCATACTGTTCTGCCGTTGCCTGTCGTCGTAAACCGCTGATTTTATTCACTCACCTTACGCAGCCAGGCGAACAGGTTGAAGTTGGCGGAAGGTATCAAAGGCAACCTGCATGGCACGCAAGTAGATAGTGCTCTTTAGAGCAAAGTGGTTGAGATGATTGGACAGCTTCAACAATTCGAGCTTGACGTACCCACACAAAGAGGCAAACAAATGGTTGGTCTGGGTGCACACTGTGTGAGTTGGCGAGCGTTCCAAAGAAGCATTCTGCTTCAGCGACTTGTGATACTCTTCCACGTTCCACCGTCTCTGGTAGATTGTGGTGATTTGGTCGAAGGTGCATGTCACATCCGAGCACACCAGATACTGGGTGATTTGACCACCATCTTCGTTTGCGAAGAGTTGCTTGACCAATATCAAGGGGAAGTCTATCCCTTCAAGATAGACCGTCCGCACCTCACCCGTCTCCAGCGGCACACTGTCCACACGCATGTACCAACCCTGTCGTTTGTCTCCCTCGGTAAAGGCCACCTTGCGGTTGGTCTTGAGAGGCATGATGAAATCCCCCTCCAATTCGACTTTGACGAAGCGCATATTGTCCGCCGAGGCATACCACACGTCATTGAGCACGAAGTTGAGCACGAAGCGGAACAACACTTGGTTGTGCTTGGCTTGCCGCAACAACGCCTGATAGTGCTCGTTCTTACTGACCGGATCACGCCGCTTGGTTTTGCCGTCTTTAGGGTCCACATACTGCTCGGTCTTTCTTACCAACCGAAAACCCACGGGCAGCGACACCTCCAACTCAGGCACATGGTACAAGGCCGAGAGGAAGTTTATCCCCTTGACCGTTGTGCCTTTGGAGTGGTCATAGTGCCAGGCGATGATGTCGTTCTCATCTGTGTACGGCTTCTCCGAGATGGAGTCGTCCACGATGATGCACCCATCTTCCTGCTCAACGGCTCGCACATGAGGCTTGACAAAATGCCACAGGTCAGCAGAGGTGAACTCTCCCTTGGAGAGGAAGCGTTGAATGGGGTCATGGCTCACGCTTCCACTCAGCAATGCGCTCAAGCCCGTGCCGGTGGTCAGACCGAAAGAGCTTATCAGGTAGTCAGTGTACAGATCAAGCAGTTCTTTGTTCGTCATCCCTTTAGTCTACCATTCAACACTTCGGCTGCGTAAGGTGAGTTATTCAATTGTTGGGCCAGTATACGAGCCGCATATCAGGCGTGTCAAGACATTTCCAGTAGCCAATACTCATCATTTCTTAGCCATCAAGTGCCCGGCGCAAATGCTCTATCGAGGTATTGCCACCGCTGCACACAATGCCAACTCTCTTACCCTGTAGATCGTCCCGAAGCCGGTAAGCGGCAGCCAGCCCGGATGCCCCGGCTCCTTCTGCCAGCGTATGCGCCCGTTCAACCATCCACTTCATGGCTTGCAGGATCTCCCCATCGCTGACCAGCAGGAATTCTTCCAATCTCTTGCGCAAAATAGCCTGTGGTAAAGCGAAGGCGGTGCCCGTCGCCAACCCCTCGGCGAACGTCCGGTTGGGAGCCTCCACTATCTTACCCGTTCGCCACAACTCATAAGCCGCGGGCGACAATTCGGATTGCACGGCAATGACGCGAATGGCCGGGTTGACCGCGTTTGCAACGATGCAAGCTCCGGCGACCCCGCTGCCCCCACCCAGGGGCACGATGATCACCTCCAGATCGGGCCTGTCCTCCAGCATTTCAAGGCATCCTGTGCCAACGCCTGCGATCAGCAGTGGCTCGTCTCCTGAGTGGATGTAGCGCCAGCCGTTCTCTCGCGCCAGCGCCTCACAATGCAACCGTGCCTCGTCGAAGTTGGACCCGTGGAAGATAATCTTCGCGCCCATGCCCTCCATCGCAGCCACCTTGCCGGGGTTTGCGCCCTCCGGCACAACGACCCTGGCTTCCACTCCGAACAACCGGGATGCGAATGCAATCGACTGCCCATGATTCCCGGTCGAAGCGGTGATAACACCGCGCTCTTTTTCATCGTCGCTCAACTGCGAGATCAGGTTCACCCCGCCGCGTATCTTGAATGCACCGACGGGCTGGTAGTTCTCGTGCTTAATATATACCTCGGTCCCGATCAATTCGTTTATAGCCGGGTAGTTGTGCATCGGTGTGCGGCTCAGGTAAGGCCGGATCTGCTTCTGAGCCAGCAGCACATCTTGAAAAGTAGGAACGTACATCGAAACATCTCCCCAATTATTCAGTTGGGTTGCCTCTCGTTAGGCAATCTGTGAATAACATCATCCGTTTGTGTGAACGGTCTTCGTCATGCCGGATCGTTTCGAGTCCGGTTCGCCGCTCTCTATGCCCCAACTCCAATGGACCTCCGGAGTGATTACCATATAGAAAGAGCCAGAATAACTCCCAGGCTCAGGGGTGCGCTCCTCGATCTCGGCTGTGCCGTGCACCTTCACGCCCCTCACAAGCCATGGCGACACGCTCTCCAAGTCATCGATCACCAAAGCTACTCGTGCGTTGCCCGCCGTTACGTTCTTGTATTTAAGTGTTTTTCGTATATCTCGGCCGCCCACGATGAAATTCTCGCCATCGAACCTGAACCCGACAACAGCCACATCCGGCTGTCCATCGGGTGAGACGGTGGCGATTCGTGCCAGGCGCTGCGACCGCATATATTTGGCTTCTTGTTCTGTAAACATTGTATGTACCTCTTTTCATTGAGCTCAGGCTTGCGGGGATCTGGTTAGGCCCTATGCGTCAGAAGAATTGAGAAGGCCCATGAGCATGAGAGCTTGGTGTGGGCGTTGGCTGTTGGCACGTAAGGCCGAGGCTATGCGATGTAGACCTCCTCTGTGTAACAAGCTCACCTGTGTAACAAGCTCACCGCCGTAGTGCGTAGCGCCGACATCACCGCTCCTCCTTGCCCCACATGGATCAAGCTCCTGTCTTCTCCCATTGTCACGTCCACTCTTTATCACCCCTTTGTGCTCCCACTTGCGCTTGATCTGCACTACCTGTGAAAGCCCTGGCCACCGGCTGTAGCTGTAGCCCGCAAGGTCGGTTGAGGCTATCCCCACTCGCTCCTCTATACGTCCATGTCCCTTGTCCACAGTAGTTGCAGAACGGTAGTCGAACTCCTCCTCCTTTGCTTGTTGGGCATTCTGCATTTCGGGTGCCTGGAAGAGAGTGTCCAACTCCTCCAGCAACTGGGGTTGATTGCCTCGCACCACCAGCAACTGGGGTTGATTGCCTCGCACCACCACCAGATAATCACCCCCATCCCCAAGCACCATCTCGCACAACTGCACCTGGCAGTACAAGGCATCCCCTGTCAGTATCCTTCCCTGCCAACTGATGCTACTCACCAACTTTGGCGCTCCACTTAGTTCAGCTTCTCCATGCTGGTTATCCAGAGCGAGTTGGGCCAGCACTACCCCAACGTCGTGGCAGAATGCTTCTATGTCATGGATTGTGCAAGCATTATCAGGCTCAAACTGCAACTGATCCTTGCGAGCCTTACCGTCCACAGCTACTGCCTGCTGGCCACGTCGCCGTATTCGCTTATGCGAGTTTTGCTCTTGCTCAAAGTAATCAGTCAGTGCCATACGCAGTTGGTGTGGGTCAAGACGACGAAACAGACGGTGGAGTGTGGACTGGGTAGGGCTGCGGTCCATGGGTAGATCGAGTGCCTGCCGAAGTTGGGGCGATAAGCCCTGTGCCCACTCAGCAATAGCCAACACCGATAGGCAGTTGCACAGGATACCAGCCACAGCCAGGCACAACAAGCTCGGTAGCCAATAGACCCGGCCTTGAGCACGGCGGGGATCGGGTACTGTCGCAAAGGCTTGGAACAGATCGCAAATCCCGAGGTCGAACTGCTCATATTCGTACTGATAGGCATAGGATTTAGATGCTGTATACTGAATTGGGCGTTCCTTTCTGCTATGGGATTCTTAGTCGAACCCTATCTTAGCAGAGGAACGCTCGTTTGTCTTTCTCTCTTATTCCCTCCTTTTAGCACGCATAAGCCCTGGGGATCTGGTAGAGGCCTGTGTATACTTTATGAGATCTATTATACAATTGACCCGACATGGAAACGCGAGAACTCCCGGACCACTCCCCGGCAAAAACCGATCCAAAGGCAACCGGCATCTTGCCTCTTGACGACGAGGAGACCCAGATGCTGCCAGACCTAACCGCCTCAGCAGGCATCGCAGGCACATCTCTAGGCCTTGACGATCTCGGTGAGAGCATGGAGTCCCGTCCCCCCGCAGTAAGTGGCGTGGGGCGTATGCTCGCCCTCAACACGGCCATCGTGAGCGGGGCGTTCATCCTGAGCCGGGTGCTTGGGCTTGTGCGCGAGGCTGTGATTGCGGGGCAGTTTGGGGCTTCGGGCCAGCTCGACACTTACATCGCGGCTTTTCGTCTGCCCGATACCCTCTTCATCATAATAATTGGCGGTGCTGTTGGCTCTGCCTTCATCCCTGTGTTCACAGCGCTTTTGAGCAAAGGTCGAGACGCGCAGGCATGGCACCTGGCGTCTACACTAATCAACGCATCGGTAGTCCTCTTGAGCCTAGGCGGTATCCTACTGGGCTTTATAGCGCCCCTGGTGGTGGGCACCATCCTTTTCTCTCAGGGCACGCCTGAGCAGCAAGCTACCGTCACCGATCTAACCCGTATCATGCTAATATCGCCGCTTTTCCTGGGGCTGGGTGGGTGGGCGCAGGGCATCCTCAACGCCCGCCAACGGTTCACTCTGCCCGCGCTTGCTCCGGTCTTCTACAATCTCGCCATAATCGCGGGGGCTCTCTTCTTAGCGCCCACCTTTGGTGTGTATGGTCTCGCCTGGGGTGTGGTAGCGGGTGCGCTCCTCCATTTCGGGGTGCAAATACCGGGGCTGCGCAAGGCCGGTATGCGTTACGCTCTAAGGCTCAACCTCCGCGATGAGGGCGTGCGCGTGGTTGGAAAGCTGATCTTGCCGCGTATACTGGGCCAGGCTGCTTTCCAGGTCAACGTGGTGGCGATGACCACCATTGCTCTCTTCCTGGCAGCGGGCAGCCTGTCGGCTTTCAACTACGCGTACACGATCATGATCTTGCCGCATGGGGTGTTCGCCCTCTCGCTTGCTACAGTTACCTTCCCCACCATGTCAGCGCAATTCGCTGAGGGCAAACTAGACGACCTCCGAAGAACGTTGGCTGGGGCGGTACGGGTGCTGCTGTTCCTCACTGTGCCCGCCGCGGTCGGTATGTTTGCTTTGCGCGGGGAACTGGTGGCTGCCCTCTTCCAGTTAGGCAAATTCAGCGTGGAGGATACACAACTGGTGGCCTCGGCTCTCGCCTACTTCGCGCTTGGCCTCGTCTCTTATGCGGTAGTAGAGATCATTACACGTGCCTTCTACGCCCTGCACGACACGCGTACCCCTGTACTAATAGCGGTCGTCACCGTGCTCCTGAATGTGGCCCTGGCCGCCTACCTCGCTCTCGCCATCGGGATGAACCAGGATGGGCTGGCTCTTAGCCTGGCTTTTACCACGACCATTGAAATGGTGCTGCTATGGGTCTTCCTGGGGCGCAAACTTCCAGGCTGGCAACTGTCACTGGATGGGATGTTCTTTTCCATTGGGAAGAGCACGTTGTCCGCCCTTCTAATGGGCGCAGTGCTGCTCCTGGCGATGCCCCTGTTACGCGACCTTCTGCCGCTTGCCAGTACAAGCAAGCTGGAAGCTATCGTGTTGCTGGCGGTTGGTGTGGGCCTCGGTGGGATCGTCTATCTGGGCCTGGCAAAGGCTCTACGCTCCCAGGAAGTTGATCGGTCAACATCCCTCATTTTGCGTCGCCTGGGGCGCTAAAACCCCAAAAGTACTACGATTCCAGGCACCTTCACGCTAAGTGCTAGCACAATATATTACTAAAGTAGTATATTTCAGTAGCCATCCGGACCAGGCGTCTCTCCCCCCAAAATCCCATTGTGGTCGGGGTCTAATTGGCCCTATGCTTAAGTAGACCGTTCAATACAGTCCTCCATAATAATTCAAGGGAAATGAGGTTCGGATTAGTGTACTCCGACATAAAAGAAAGCCCCTGTAAGAAAGGGATATTAGCAGCATGCATATCAGCAGCGGTATTAACGCTGATGCTTCCTTTGTTCACAATGACCGGAGGGGCCAATGCCTCGCCACTCGTAGCACCCGCCGCAGGCGCTCCGCCCCCTCCTCCCACAGCGCCCGCCACCTTGCCTGCTGCCTCACCGACCGGACAGTCGGCAACGCCCACCGTGCCCGGCCCCGTACCCACAGGTGTTATGCCTCCCGGCTCATGCTCGATTACATTCTCAGATGTTGAGCCTGAAGCCTGGTACTACAATTACATCATGTGGATGGCGTGTAATGGCATAGCTCAGGGCTACCCTGATGGCACCTTCAAGCCGGGCAACCTTGCCACGCGCGGCCAGATAGTCAAAATCGTAGTAAGCGCATTCGACCTGCCGCTCCACAACTTCGACGGATCGCACTTCGCCGACGTGCCCGTAGGTAGCACATTCTTCGACTGGGTAGAGACGGCGGCCTTCTACCAAATAGTCGAAGGGTATCCATGCGGAGGCCCTGGCGAACCTTGCAACGCGCTGAACCAGCCCTACTATCGACCGAACAGCAACGTGAGCCGGGCGCAATTGACCAAGATAATCGTGATCGCAGCCCAATTGACGAACCCTTCGGCCTGGATCCTCCTGAACCCGTCGGAGGCCACTTTCAGCGACGTTCCGACCGGCAGCACCTTCTACGTGTACGTCGAAACTGCGGTTACTCACGGTGTGTTGGAAGGTTATCCATGCGGAGGATCGGGCGAACCTTGCCCAGGTCGCTACTTCCGTCCCAATGGCACTGCTACCCGCGCCCAATTGTCGAAGATGGTGTACGAGGCTGTAGTTCCCTAACACGCTTGACGCTTACCCCCGCTGGATTGTATAATTATCCAGCATCGGGGTGTAGCGCAGCCCGGCAGCGCACATCGTTTGGGACGATGGGGCCACAGGTTCAAATCCTGTCACCCCGACACATTGGCTCCCGCCATTTGCAATCTTCATTGCGATAAAGGCGGGAGCCTTGCACGTTAATGATACCGTGGACCTACCGAGATAGCAATGCCACCAGAGAGCCATTCCATCCTGGTCTGGCGACAAAAGACCTCCAGATCGGGGCTTTTACCCATTGACTATTTAGTACATTTGTGCTATTATGGAGTTACCGTCTCACTACCCCGACCAACTTGTAGCACCCCAATTCCTTATCAACCTGGAGGACAAATCTCGTGGTAAATCCTATTGTGCATGTGGAAATTCCGGCAATCGATCCGGCATCGGCAGCGCAGTTCTATTCCGATATTTTTGGTTGGTCGATCATCAAGGACGATCAATTCAATTATCACATGTTCCGGGCCGAAGGCGGCCCCGGAGGCGGCTTCACCACGGTAGGTCAGTACGGTACCGAAGTCGGCGATGTGCTCGTTTACATGGGCACCGACGACATTGACGGCACATTGGCAAAGATCGAAGCGGCAGGCGGCAAGGTCGTCTCCGCCAAGCAGGAGATCCCCGGCACCGGTTGGTTTGCCGTCTTCACCGACCCCACCGGCAATAAGCTTGCCCTCTATACGCCAGTGGAGAGGCAGAGCTAATTCACTGAGCAACTTATAGTAGTCAGGCAGTTGGCCCGGTAGGCCAACTGCCTTTCTTTGGTCAATGTCAAAGCGTGAGAAATAGCTCTTACCGACCTCACGAATCGCGTGCGTCGCGCTTGACATCCACTCATGCTTCCCGTATAATGATATTCTGTGCGCAAAGTGCGCCTTTTTAGAAGTTGTTGAGGAGAACCAATGCCGACGATTAATCAACTTGTGCGCAAGGGCCGCGCAACAACGAGCAAGAAGACCAAGGCTCCGGCTCTGCGCTTCATATTAAATTCAAGTACCCAGCAGGTGCGCCGTGGCAAAGGCTCGCCTCAGAAGCGCGGTGTTTGCACTCAAGTGCGTACCATGACCCCCAAGAAGCCCAACTCGGCCCTCCGCAAGATCGCCCGCGTTCGCCTCTCGAATGGCATGGAAGTCACCGCCTATATTCCCGGTGAAGGCCACAACTTGCAGGAGCACTCGGTAGTGCTTATCCGCGGTGGTCGTGTCAAGGACTTGCCTGGCGTGCGCTATCACATCATTCGTGGCACGCTTGACGCACAGGGCGTCAAGGATCGCAAGCGCGGTCGCTCCAAGTATGGAGCCAAAAACCCGGCCAAGGCCAAGAAGGGTAGATAATATTCGTTAGTCTGTTGTCGAATACCCGCATGACAACTGACAACTCGTACACACGGAGGAATAACGGCAAATGCCACGACGAGGTAGATTTGACAAGCACCCGCTCCTGCCCGATGCCCGCTACAACAGCCTGATGGTATCCAGATTCATCAACAAGCTGATGGTAAGGGGCAAGAAGGGTCTGGCCGAGAGCATTTTGTACGGAACAATCGATGAGCTTGAGCGCCGCGCCAAGCGGCCCGGCTTAGAAGTGTTCGAGCAGGCTCTGCGCAATGCCACCCCCGTGATCGAGGTCAAGCCTCGCCGCGTCGGTGGTGCGACTTACCAGGTGCCGGTCGAGATCAAGGGCGACCGTCGCCAGTCGCTCGCCATCAGGTGGATCCTCGCCGCCGCCCGCAAGCGTTCGGGCAGAAGCATGGTAGACCGCCTCTCAGCCGAACTGATGGACGCCTCCAATAATGTGGGCACCACCATCAAGAAGAGGGAAGATACCCACAGGATGGCCGAAGCCAACAGGGCTTTCGCCCACTACAGGTTCTAACGAGCAACCAGAACAGCCTGACAAAGCAGAGAGGCGAGTTCCGAAGAACCCGCCTCTCTTGTTGTGTACTGGCTTGCTACTCTGCGTCTAGTACCTCGCCTATACCAACAGAGAACCCATCCAAGAGTACCGAAGTGGCCATGTCGCCCCGGCGATAGACACCATGTTCGGCATATACGCCATCTGCCAGTGATAGGATTGCGCACGTCTCGGTCGTTGGATTGACAATCCAGTATTCAGGGATGAGGGCTTTGGCGTAATCTCGTCGCTTTTCTGTGATGTCACGCTCGGGGTTGTCGGGGCTGACTACCTCGATTACCAGGTCGGCTCCCAGCCAGTAGGCGTTTTGCCGCCGGGTATCTCTACTGTCGAATAACACTAGAAGGTCCGGTTCCCGAAATCTATCCTCATAGACCCTGAGCCGGAGAGGCGCAACTCTTACGATCCCGCCTCGCGATTGCAGCAACGAATGTAGTGCGTAGAGCAGAAATTGCACGATCGCTTGATGGTGATCAGTGGGCATGGATAACACCTCGAGATTGCCGGCGGTGAATTCAATCATCTTGTTGGTGTGATTTGTAAGGCGCAAGTACTGCTCTGTAGTCCAGGTGCCTTGAATCTCATCGAGATCGGCGATAATCTCGCCGGCACCATCAACTACTTTGAGAGTTTGAGATCGTGCTGTAGCAACCATTGTGAGTTCTCCGCAGGGAATTGATGAAGCAAAATCACATTGCTGAATCGTTCACTTGTGAGTATATCACCAGCCCATTACCCGCCGCAAACAGGCAAGCGCAACATCCGCAAATGTGGTATAATTGTTGAGATTGCCACAAAATCAGAGCTTTATATAAGCATGGAGGGAAAGAAGTGCCTAGAGCATTTCCATTAGAGAAAACCAGAAATATAGGCATTATTGCCCATATCGACGCCGGTAAGACAACCACTACCGAGCGTATCTTATATTACACAGGACGTATATATAAGATCGGCGAAGTACACGAGGGTTCGGCCACCATGGACTGGATGGAGCAGGAGCGTGAGCGTGGTATCACCATCACCGCTGCTGCCACCACCGCCCAGTGGAAGGACCATCGCGTCAATATCATCGACACCCCCGGCCACGTAGACTTCACCGTTGAGGTGGAGCGCTCCCTGCGCGTGCTCGACGGCGGTGTAGTAGTCTTCGATGCCGTGGCGGGCGTCGAGCCTCAGTCGGAGACCGTTTGGCGGCAGGCCGACCGCTATGGCGTGCCCCGCATCTGCTTCGTCAACAAAATGGACCGTACAGGTGCATCCTTCTGGCGCACAATTGACATGATCAAGGACCGCCTGAACGCCACCCCTGTTCCAATTCAGTTGCCCATCGGCATCGAGTCGGGTTTCAAAGGCTTGATCGACCTGATCGAGCAGAAAGCCTACCTATATACTAATGACCTCGGCACCAACATCCAGGAGATCGACATCCCCGCCGATATGGTTGACGAGGTTGCCACTCAGCGCGAGAAGATGGTCGAGCTGATCGTCGAAAGCGATGATGAACTGACACTACGCTACCTGGAAGGCGAAGAGATCACCCCCGCCGAGTTGAGAGAGGCCCTGCACCGCGCTACTATCGCTCTGCGCCTGGTGCCCGTACTCTGTGGCTCGTCCCTCAAGAACAAGGGCGTTCAGCTTCTGCTGGATGCCGTGATCGCCTATCTTCCTTCGCCTCTGGAGGTTCCTCCCGTCAAGGGCCTGGTCCCCGGCACCGATGAGGTAGTCGAGCGCCCCACCGACGAGAACGCGCCATTCTCCGCCCTCGTCTTCAAGATCGTGGCCGATCCTTATGTGGGTAGGCTCGCCTACTTCCGCGTCTATTCCGGCAAGCTGCAAACAGGCGTCTACACGCTGAACAGCACCAAGAACAAGAAAGAGCGCATAGGCCGCCTCCTTCAGATGCACGCCAACCATCGCGAGGACGTGCAGGAAGTATATGCGGGCGATATCGCGGCTATCGTGGGCCTCAAGGAGACCTTCACCGGCGATACCCTGTGCGATCCAACCGACCCTGTCATCCTTGAGAGCATCAAGTTCCCCGAGCCTGTTATCTCGGTGGCCGTCGAGCCAAAGACCAAGATCGACCAGGATAAGATGGACAACGCCCTGATCCGCCTGGCGGAAGAAGACCCCACCTTCAAGGTGCGCACCGATCCTGAGACCGGGCAGGTGCTCATCTCCGGCATGGGCGAACTTCACCTTGAGGTTATCCTCGACCGCATGTTCCGCGAGTACAAGGTAGAGGCCAACCGTGGCCGTCCGCAGGTGGCCTACAAGGAGACCATCACCCAGCCTGTACGCGCACGTGGCCTCTTCAAGAGGCAAACCGGCGGTCGCGGTATGTTCGGCGATGCAGTAGTTGAGTTCGAGCCTCAGGAAAGAGGCAAGGGCTTTGAGTTCGTCAACAAGGTCGTCGGTGGCGTGGTCCCCAGAGAATACATCCCGGCGGTCGGCAAGGGCATCCAGAAGAGGATGGAGTCGGGTGGCCGAGCAGGCTATCCGGTGGTAGACATTCGTGCCACCCTGGTGGATGGCTCTTACCACGAGGTAGACTCCAACGAAATGGCTTTCGAAATCGCCGGTTCAATGGCTTTGCAAGAAGCATTGGAGAAGGGCCGCTCGGTTATCCTCGAGCCGATCATGAAGATCGAGATCGTGACCCCTGAGCAGTTCATGGGCGACGTGATAGGCGACCTGAACAGCCGTCGAGGCCACATCGAAGGCACCGAGGGTAAGGGCGGAATGCAGATCGTGCGCGGCTATGTGCCATTGTCCAACCTCTTCGGATACACTACCGACCTCCGCTCGATGACGCAAGGTCGCGCATCTTCGTCCTTCGAGTTCGACCACTACCAGGAAGTACCCGCCAACATCGCGAAGGAACTGACCGAGAAGGCTAAGGCGTAAGTTCAGCGCTCAATGCCCAATTAGATATGAAAGAAGAAGACCAGGTACTGTGCACAGTACCTGGTCTTCTTGCATTATGCTGTAGTAAGCCCATATGGGCGCGGTAAACGCCTCGGACCTTGGGCTGGCGCGCCGTATCATAGCATCCAAGCGCTGACCGTTCTCTACCCCAATATTAGCGCCGCCCATCGCCGCACTATATCATGGTGCACTTCCCAGGCATCCCAGGCCGATCCACCCCATTTCCATACCGCCTTCGTATGTTCATCACTATTTCGAGCGGCATAAACATCCATCACGGTGATATCTCCACGCGATGTAGGCGGCTCCAACCAGAAATATCTGACCCTCGACTCCATAGCCCAAGTAGGTACCATCGATGCTTGCACGGGCGGAAATCCACGCTCCAACATCAAGTAAAGCCGTATCAGATGCGCAGCTATGGCATTGATGGTTTGGGTAGAAGGGCTGCCAGGGTGTTGCACTGCATAAGCATCAACGGTAACTCGATAGGCCTGGCGGTACACGGGGTCTCTGTACTGCCTGGCCATCACATCGCCATAGGTGACCCAACAACCGGGTGAAGTATCCAAATATGTGTGTACCATGCCCGCGATATCGGGCACTTGCGCTCCACATCCAATACAGAGCACTCGCTTTGCCGTCCCTTCCGTGATCTTCCTCCTCTAGTTAATGTGGTCCTCTATCCGATTGCATACACAAGCAACCAGTTAGCTATGAATTGGGAGGCTGTTCACAGTTGAAGCTGGGCACGCTAAATTTCCACAGGACAACACTGTGCCATTCTCTCTAAACACGTACACGGTTCTTCCAACAACCGTCAAGAATACTCGGTACCGTCTCTATCTATGACGCCCGGTACTTGCAGAGGACTGCTGTAAAATCGCGCCATAAACTCACAATGCTGTAGAGAAGTGGGGCCTTTGTGCCATGCTTCTTCGAGCTGCTTGCATAAGCGCTCCGCATCTTCACGGGTTCTGAGGCCCGGATAGCTGCCCCAGTTACCCCATACATACCTTGGCTCATCACGCTCAAATATGACCCACATAGCCATCCCTTCCGCTTTTGGACTAGAACATGTAAGTTGTTGGCACTTGATGACGGATTGGACTTGTTATAGTGGAGTCCGTGCTTGTAAATAGCAATTTGTATTCTTTAGTAGCGTAGAACTCTATACACCATCTCCAGGGTTCTATTACTAATTCCTGACTGATACATAGAATAGCATATTAACATTCCAAAATCAATAGGCATAACAGCGCTTCGAACTCTTTCTTGGGCCTGCAAGCTCTCACTCTAGAGAATATGCAGATCGCTTGCAACACGCTTGACACCCGCCCCTATTTCCTATATACTTATGTACTGTGCGCTTTTATGCGATGTAATAGGAAAGGGCCAGGAAAATAAAAATCAAATAAGAGGCGTATAACGCACGCGGGCGCGTGTGGTTACCCTTCAAAGGTGACTACGAAAAAAGTATGGGCTCTGTTTCCATACGCCGTGCGCGGTGCGCTCAAGCGTCAGAAACAGAGCCCTTTTTGTTTGTCTTGAAGATGAAGGTCGAAAAGCAAACTACCAGGCGCGAATACGCAGTAAGCAGTACGCAATAGTACTAACTTAACAAAGGAAGATAAATGGCTACCAAGCAGAAGATTCGTATAAGGCTCAAAGCGTTTGACCACAGAATTCTTGACCAGTCGGCGCAGCAGATCGTGGAGACAGCTGAGCGCACAGGTGCACTGGTGGCAGGTCCGGTACCTCTACCCACCAAGATCGAAAAGTACTCCGTCATTCGCGGTCCTTTCATCGACAAGGACTCGCAAGAGCAGTTCGAGATCCGCACCCACAAACGTCTCATCGACATTCTGGAGCCAACCCAGAAGACGATCAACGCCCTCATGCGGCTCAACCTGCCCGCAGGCGTAGACGTCGAGATCAAGTAGACGAAAGACAACAGACGAACGAGGAAGGAATTGCATTCGTCCACCGTCGTCAGTCCTTCGTCATAATAGGGAATCTTGCCTCGGCATCTCGAAGCCGCATGTACCGGCGATGTGCGCTCGGTAAGGCAAGCGAAACTCCATAGGAGCAAGTACCGAAATGATAAAGGCAATTTTAGGTAGAAAACTGGGCATGACCCAGGTATTTGAAGCGGCAGGCATCGCCACCGGGGTAACGGTGATCGAGGCCGGGCCTTGCGTTGTCACGCAGGTAAAGACCCCTGAGAAGGATGGCTACACAGGCGTGCAACTTGGCTGGGGTGATGTTCGCGAGAACCGCCTCACCAAGTCCGAGCGCGGCCACCTTCGTAAGAAGAAGCTACCCCTGGTACGCCACCTGCGCGAAGTGTCGGTCGACCCCAACGGCGAGCTTCCTAAGCGTGGATCGCGCATCGATGTGACGATGTTCCAGGAAGGCGATTTCGTGGACGTTATCGGCACCAGCAAAGGCAAGGGTTTCGCGGGCGTAATGAAGCGCCACAACTTTCGTGGTGGCCCCCGCACACACGGCCAATCTGACCGCTCTCGCCGCCCCGGCTCCATCGGCCCCGGCTCCACGCCAGGCCGTGTGTTCAAGGGCACCCGCATGGCGGGCCGTATGGGCAACTCCCGCGTTACGGTTCAGAACCTGCGCATAGTTTCTGTCGATCCGGATCGCAATCTCCTGCTGGTCAAGGGCGCTGTCCCCGGCCCCACCGAGGGAATGTTGATCGTTCGCAAGGCAATAAAGAAGTAGCTGGCAGCATAGTAGTCAGTAGTCAGATGTTTTTCCGATTACCGACTACCTACCACCGACTACTTACGACGTAAGGAGTAATTAGAAGTGCAAGCGACAATATACAACCTGGCCGGGGAAGAGGTAGAGAAGGTTGATCTGCCTGATGCCATCTTCGGCATCGAGCCGAACGAGGGGGTTATCCATCAGGCGGTTCTCCGCCAACAGGCCAACGCCCGCCGTGGTACCCACGACACCAAGACCCGCGCCTACGTGAGCGGCGGCGGCAAGAAGCCCTGGCGTCAGAAGGGCACCGGGCGTGCTCGCCAGGGTTCCACCCGCTCTCCGCAGTGGCGGCATGGTGGCGTAGTATTCGGCCCCCACCCCCGCTCGTACGAGCAGGATATGCCCCGCAAGATGCGCCGCCTCGCTATTCGCAGCGTTCTCTCAGGCAAGATGGCCGATGGTCAGATCGTTCTTGTGGACAGCTTCCAAACCCTGGAGCCTCGTACAAAGGCTATGATCGCGGCCCTCAACAGCCTGAATATAGGCGACAAGAAAGCCCTAATTTTCACTACTGGTGGGGAAAGCACACTTCGCCAGGCTGCCGGCAATCTGCCAAACATCAAGATGCAGAGCGCCCACCTCCTGAGTGTGGTGGACATGCTCACCCACGATTTTGTGGTTCTCCCTAAGGATGCACTCGATGTGGTGACAGGCATACTCGGCAACACGGGTGGTCGCGCTAAGCTGACGCTGAGGGCGGTTACTGCCCCGAGGACCAATGGCAAGGCCACGGAGCCTGCCAGAGTCGTTGAAGTCGCCAAGCCCAAGCCCGATGTGAAGGCCGAAGTAGCGGCGGTTGAGGAAGCGAAAGAGACGAAGGCCGAGAGCAAGCCCCGAACATCGCGTCGCAAGAGCGAGCCTGAGACATCAGCGACCGAGACCCCGGCCCCATCGATTGCAGCGGGCAAGGTGGTCATCGCAACAGTCCATTATCAGGGCGAGGAATATGTTCAACTCAGAAACGACAATGACCTGCCCGTGGATTTAAGCGGCTGGACGCTCCGCGACAAGAATGAAGAATCGCAGAGTATGACCTTCCCGGATGGTACCGAGCTAAAGCCAGGCTCGACCCTCAGAGTCTTTACAGAGCCGGGCCACAAACTCACATTCGATAGCAAGCGTCCCATCTGGAACGATGAAGGCGATATAGCTGCACTGTTGAACCCGGCAGGCGAGGAAGTGTCCACCTTCGCCTACGGCAAATACGCCGAGGAAAGCGAAGGCGAAGGGAGCGAGAAATAATGCCTCATATGTATGAAGTCTTGCGCCGTCCCATTATGACAGAGCGCAACACAGAACTGATGATGCAAGGCCGCTACACATTTGAGGTAGCGCCCGATGCGAACAAAATACAGATCAAAGAGGCGGTCGAGAAGGCCTTCGACGTAACGGTATTGGCGGTCAACACGCTCAACGTTCACGCCAAAGCTCGCCGCCAGCGTACCCGCCTGCGCGGTCACAAACCGGGCTGGAAGAAAGCAATCGTAACATTGGCCCCCGGCCAGAGGATCGAGATATTCGAAGGCGTCTGAGCCATTTTGGGTTTTAGATCTCGGATAGCGGATTGATCCCCTAAATCCGAAATCTAAAATCCGGAATCCAAAATCGGAGAGAATTATGCCAGTAAGAAAGTACAACCCAACCTCCCCTGGCCGCAGGATCATGAGCGTGGCGACTTTCGAGGAAATCACCAAGAAGAAGCCCGAGAAATCGCTGATCGTTGCTCAGAAGAAGTCCGGTGGGCGCAACAACACCGGGCGCATCACAACCCGGCATCGCGGCGGTGGGCACAAGCATCACTACCGCATCATCGACTTCAAGCGCAACAAGTACAACATCCCCGGCAAGGTGGCGGCGGTCGAGTACGACCCCAACCGCTCGGCCCGGATTGCCCTTGTCAATTACGCCGATGGCGAGAAGCGCTATATACTTATGCCAATTGGCCTCAAGGTAGGCGACACGATCATGTCGGGCGATAACGCCGATGTGCGTGTGGGCAACACCCTGCCTCTCCGCCGTATCCCACTCGGCACGCAGATCCACAATGTTGAGCTGCATATCGGCAAGGGCGGCCAGTTGGTGCGCAGCGCGGGCGGCGTGGCCCAACTTATGGCCCGCGACGACAAATACGCCCAGGTGCGCCTCCCGTCCGGTGAGGTGCGCATGATCCACGTGAACTGCATGGCTACCATAGGCCAGGTGGGCAACGTGGAGCACGAGAATATCCGAATCGGCAAGGCCGGGCGCAAGCGCTGGTTGGGCAGGCGTCCCGAAGTGCGTGGGGCAGCCATGAACCCGGTCGATCACCCGCACGGTGGTGGCGAGGGCCGAGCACCACGCGGTGGGCAGCCTCAGACCAAGTGGGGCAAGCCCGCACAGGGCTACCGCACCCGCAACAACAAGCGGACCGACAAATTTATCATACGTGGCCGACGCCGTGGGCCTCAGGCCGCAGGCAAGGGGCAGAGATAGTTCCAAGTTGCTGGTTCCTGATAAGTTACTCACCGGTAACTAGAACCAGCACCTTCCAGAGGAGAAAAGATGACACGTTCAGCTAAGAAGGGGCCTTTCGTAGACCATAACCTTGAGGAAAAGATCCTCAGGATGAACCAGCGGAATGAGAAGCGCGTGATCAAGACCTGGGCGCGTGCCAGCACCATCACCCCCGACATGGTGGGCCACACACTAGGTGTGCACGACGGCAGGCGTCATATCCCCATCTATGTGACCGAGAACATGGTCGGTCACAAACTGGGCGAGTTTGCACTAACCCGCTTCTACAAAGGCCACGGGGCCAAGACCGAGAAGGCCACGCGCTTGAAATAGGGGGTCGGCAGGGGAGAGTCCCTGCACGGGGTGTGGGGTGTCCCCACTCTCTACCTCTACAGAGGAGATGAACAAAGAATGGAAGTACGAGCAGTAGCCAAGCATATTCGCCGGTCACCCCGCAAGATTCGCCTTGTGATGGATGCCGTGCGCGGTAAGAGCGTTGACGAGGCAGTCGCCATCCTGCGATTCCTTCCGCATACCAGCGCCGACGAAATCCTGAAAGTAATCAGGAGCGCAGCGGCCAACGCCGAAAACAATTATCAGATGGCTCCCGAAGACCTCTTCATCAAGGCCATCTACGCGGACGAGGGCCCGACCATCAAGCGCTTCCGCGCCCGCTCACGCGGTATGGCCGCCCCCATCCTCAAGCGGACCAGCCATATTACAGTTGTTGTAGAAGAGAGAGAATACTAGTAGAATTATGGATTTCCGATTGCGGATTTGCCATACTAAATCCGAAATCTAAGATCCGAAATCCGCAATCCGAACAGGGGGAACCATGGGACGAAAGGTCCATCCAACATCATTCAGGCTCGGCATTATCCGAGATTGGCAATCTCGCTGGTACGCCGACCGCAACTATACCGACATGCTCCACGAGGATGTGCGCATTCGCGCCCTTGTGAATAAGAGACTATCGAACGCTTCTCTGTCCAGCATCGAGATCCAGCGTTCGGCCAACCAGCTTGACGTTACCCTTCACACAGCCAAACCGGGCGTTGTGATCGGCAAAGGCGGCCAGGCTGTTGACCAGCTTCGCAAAGACCTCGAAACGATGACGGGCAAGAAGGTCAAGCTCAATATTGAAGAGATCAAGCAGCCCGAGCTTGATGCCTATCTGGTAGCCGAGAGCATCGCCGAGCAGATCACCCGCCGCGTGTCATACAAGCGTGCCCTCAAGCAGGCTGTACTTCGCTCGACTCGTGCCGGGGCCAAAGGCGTCAAGATTCGCATCTCAGGCCGCCTCGGTGGCGCTGAAATGGCCCGCTCCGTGTGGGAGCGCGAAGGCCGCGTGCCTCTGCACACCATCCGCGCCGACATCGACTACGGGCAGGTGCACGCCCACACAACCTATGGCCGCATCGGCGTCAAAGTGTGGATTTACAAGGGCGAAGTCATCCAGCGCAAAGGTGGCGACTCCCTGCTTGAGGTGGACCGCCCGCTGGCAACAGCCGCCCCGCGCCCTGAGCGCCGCGAACGACGCGAGCGCGATGACCGTGGCGGGCGCGGCGGAGGACGTGGCGGGGAGCGTGGAGATCGAGGAGATCGCGGCGAGCGCGCCCCTCGTGCCCCTCGAGCCGAAGCCCCTCAGACTGGTACGGCCTCCGGCGGCGAGATGGGCTCGTCCAACGAAGCGTGATTGGAGTAATTAGCTATGTTGATGCCTAAGAGAGTAAAACATCGCAAGCAGCATCGCGGCACCACCGGGGGCGGCGTGGCACAGCGCGGCACCGAAGTTACATTCGGTGAGTTCGGCTTGCAGGCCCTCGAAACCGCCTGGATCGACAGCCGCCAGATCGAGGCTGCCCGCCGTGCCATCACAGGTCACATCAAGCGCGGTGGCAAGGTCTGGATTCGCATCTTCCCGGACAAGAGCATGAGCGCCAAACCCGCCGAGACCCGCATGGGCTCCGGCAAGGGTGCTCCCGACCATTGGGTCGCTGTCATCAAGCCGGGCCGCGTGATGTTTGAAGTGTCGGGCGTGCGCGAGGATGTGGCAGCCGAAGCCATGCGCAAAGCAGGTCATAAGCTCCCTATTAAGACGCGCTTCGTGAAGCGCCAGGCCGAAGGCCAGGCAGTACCGGAGCCGCAAGCGGAGCCGGAGGACGAGGAGTAGACCATATGAAGGCAGAAGAGATAAACAGCATGAGCGAGTCTCAGCTTCGGACCATCCTTGAGGAGAACCGTCAGGAGCTTTTCAACCTGCGTTTCCAGGTGGCTACTCGCAAGATCAAGAATCACCAGCGCATCCCGCAGGTGAAAAAGGATATCGCCCGTATCATGACCGCCATGCGTGAGCGCGAGCTAATGCGTGAGTTCGCGGGCGTTGACCTGGAATCGGATCTGGTGGAAGCCATCCCAACCACCCAGGAGACAACAAGGAGCGGGGGCCTGCTTGGCCGCCTGCGCGGACGCGGAGGACGATAGGACCGACGATAGACGAACGACTATGGGCGGGAAGCAAAACTTCCCCTCCATCTTCCGTCCTTCGTCCCCACAGGAGACAATAATGGCAAAGAACGAACCAACAGTACAGCAGGCCACGGGCGAGCAGCAGCTACCTGAGCAGCAGCTACTTGAGTACCTCCGCACCAAACGCACCGAAATCGGGCGCGTCGTCTCCGATAAGATGGAGAAGACGGTGGTGGTACTGGTCGAGCGCCGCAAACAGCACCCGATCTACAAGAAGGTGATGCGCCGCTCGGCCAAATTTATGGCCCACGACGAGCTCGGCGCGGCAATGGGTGACACCGTCCGCATTATCGAGAGCAGGCCGCTCAGCGCCCACAAGCGCTGGCGCGTGGTGGAGATTATCGCGAAAGCAGACCAAGTTTGACGGACGGTAGACTATAGACGATTGGCGAAAGAGTCTTCGTCGTTCGTCCTTCGTCGTTCGTCCTTCGTCCAGGAGAACTAGACAATGATCCAGCAAGAGACCCGCCTGCGTGTGGCGGACAATACAGGAGCCAAAGAGATCCTCTGCATTCGAGTGATGGGTGGCTCCAAACGCAAATATGCTCACGTAGGCGATATCATAGTAGCGGCGGTCAAGACCGCCACGCCCGGTGGCACGGTCAAGAAGGGTGAGGTGGTGCGCGCTGTAGTGGTTCGTACTGCCAAAGAATACAAGCGCCCGGACGGCTCACATATCCGCTTCGACGATAATGCTGCCGTAATCATAAACAAAGACAATGCCCCACGCGGCACTCGCATCTTCGGCCCGGTGGCCCGCGAATTGCGCGAGAGGCAGTTCATGAAAATCGTATCGCTCGCGCCAGAGGTTTTGTAGGAAAGACGATAGACCTGGATGATCTGACCTTCGTCACTCATCCTACTTCATGCGTCCTCCGTAGGAGATTCGAATGAATATCAAGCAGAACGACACCGTGCTAATCATAGCCGGCAAAGATAAGGGCAAGAAAGGCAAAGTGCGTGAGGTACATCCCACCGACCATGCCGTGATTGTCGAAGGTATTAATATCGTAAAGAAACACACCAGGGGCCGTTCGGGTGCGCGCCAGGCAGGTGTGATCGAGCAGGAAGCACCTCTCAACGCCGCCAAGGTGATGGTGGTATGTCCATCCTGCAACAGAGGCGTGCGCGTGGGCCACACTTTGCTCGCTAACGGTCAGAAGGTGCGCGTGTGCCGCCATTGCGGCGAAACCTTCGAGGCCGATGCCACCCAGGAAAAGTGGGGTGGCCGCCGGTAGTTTTAGATTTCATAAATCCGAAATCTGCAATCTAAGACCCGAAATTGAAATGGGCTGCAACCTTCAGAAGACGACCAGCCAAATAGAAAGAGGAGATTTACAGTGGCTAAGGACGATAACAAAGGCAAAGCCGGGACGGCCAAAGGTGGAGGCAAGCCGTCAAACGCTCAACAGAGGGGTGGCGGGCAGGGCGCAGGTGCCAATGGTGCAGCCGCGAGCCAGCCTCGCGCCCAGCTTCGTAGTGCCGGTGGCCCTAATGAGATACCGGAAGGCTATGTGCCTCGCCTCAAGAAGAGATATGCAGATGAAGTGGTTCCTGCCCTGCTCAAGGAATTCAATTTCTCTAATGTAATGCAGGTTCCAGTGGTCAAGAAAGTAGTTATTAATATCGGTATGGGAAGCGAGGCACGTGAAAACGTCAAGTCGCTCGATAATGCCGTGGGCGACCTGGCCCAGATCACCGGCCAGAGGGCTGTGATCACCCGCGCCAAGAAGTCTATCGCTGCCTTCAAGTTGCGCACAGGGATGCCCATCGGCGTGATGGTCACCTTGCGCGGCCCCAGGATGTGGGACTTCCTGGACAAACTGTTCAATATAACGCTGGCTCGCGTGCGCGACTTTTCGGGTGTGTCCCCCAGTTCGTTTGACGGGCATGGCAACTTCACCCTCGGCCTGCGTGAGCAACTGATCTTCCCTGAAATCGAATATGACAACATCGACAAGGTTCGTGGCATGGAGATCGTAATTGTGACCTCTGCCAGGAACGATGAAGAAGGCCGCAGCCTTCTGCAACACCTGGGAATGCCGTTCAAAAGAGGCTGATACGATTTCGGATTTTTGGATTGCTGATTGCGGATTGGAAAATAGGTCCGAAATCTAAAATCTAAAGTCTAAAATAAGGAGATATATGGCCAAGAAATCAATGATAGCAAAGTCGCTCCGCACACCGAAGTTCCATGTGCGCCAGCACAATCGTTGCAAGATCTGCGGACGCCCTCGCGCCTACATTCGCAAGTTCGGAATGTGCCGCATCTGCTTCCGCGAGCATGCGTCTCGTGGTATGCTGCCCGGCGTCGTAAAGTCGAGCTGGTAACCCACAGTCATGAGCACCTGGTACCGAGTGCTCGGACCTCCAGATGAACTCGGTACTCAGTACTTGGTACTCAGTACTGGAAATGCTTAGGACGGCCATTATGGCCGTTGCCGCAAGGAGAAATCACGGCTTATGAATATGACAGATCCTATCGCCGATATGCTGACCCGCATTCGCAACGCCAGCATGGCGCGACACCAGAGTGTGCTGATCCCTAATTCCAACGTGAAGGTGGAGATCGCCCGCATCTTGAAGAACGAAGGCTACATCCGCGATTACGACATGCCACCCGACATGGAAGGGCGCATGTTCCGCGTATGGCTCAAGTACGGCCCCGACAAGAGGCCCGTGCTGTCGGGTATCAAGCGCGTCAGCAAGCCCGGCCTGCGCGTCTACACCAAGCGCAAAGATATTCCGATGGTGCTGAGCGGGCTTGGCGTTACCATCCTCTCCACCCCTCAGGGCGTGATGACCGGTCGCGAAGCCTTCGGCAAAAAGTTGGGCGGTGAGGTAGTGGCTTACGTCTGGTAGATCGTGATACGTGATGAGTGATACGTGATCTCCCATGAATGTTCGCCGTAAGCAGTATTCACGTGTCCGCACTAGGAGAAAAGAACAATGTCTCGTATTGGTAACAAACCTATACCTCTACCCAAGGGCGTGACTGTGGAGCTGGATGGCTCCCACATGCGAGTCAAAGGGCCTAAAGGCACCCTTGAGCAGTCCTTCCGCTCGGAGGTGGATATTGAGGTGCAGGACAGCCAGATCGTGGTCACGCGCCCCGTTGAGGACAAGTTGCACCGCTCGCTCCACGGCCTCACCCGCACCCTCATCAACAACATGGTGGTGGGTGTGACCGATGGTTTCACCCGCACCCTCGAAATTGCGGGCGTCGGCTACCGCGTAGCTAAAGAGGGCAATTCGCTTGTCTTTTCCCTCGGATATTCGCACCCCGTTCGCATCGACCCACCGACCGGCATTAGCTTCGGCGTAGAGACCCCAACCCGATTCACAGTATCGGGCATCGACAAGCAGGCCGTCGGACAGCAGGCCGCCATAATCCGCATGCTCCGCAAGCCTGAGCCTTACAAAGGCAAAGGTATAAGCTACCAGGGTGAGCGCATCCGCCGCAAGGCTGGCAAGGCCGGTAAGGTCGGCGGCAAGGGCGGTAAGAAGTAAACGCCACTGCTTATTGCGTATTGCATGTTGCGTAACGATGAAACGGACAGAATACACAGTGCGTAGTAAGCAATACGCAGTGGAAATCGCCTGAATATGACCAGGCAACATAAAGGATAAAAGAGAAATGAAGCAGAAACCGCATGAAATGACGCCGCGCCATAAGCGGCACAACCGCGTCCGAGCGCGCATGCATGGCACACCGGAGAAACCTCGCTTGAATGTTTTCCGCAGCCTCAACCATATCTACGCGCAGGTTATTGACGACGATGCGGGCCACACCCTGGTGGCTGCCTCCACCCTCGACAAAGAGGTGAGCGAGGCCCCCAAGATGCAGCAGGCCCAGGCAGTCGGCAAGCTTGTAGCCGAGCGCGCCAAGGCCGCCGGTATCGGCAAAGTAGTATTCGACAGGGGTGGCTATCTTTACCACGGGCGTATCAAAGCCCTGGCAGATAGCGCCCGCGAAGGCGGACTCGATTTCTAGACAGAAAGCGGGGTGCAGGGGAATTCCCTTGCCGGGGGTTCCAGGGGTATTCCCTGACCTGACCCTCCCCTAACAGGAAGTTCGGAGGAAAAATGGCTAGATTAGAACGAGGAACCATATCAGAGCTTGATGAGAAGCTGGTCCAGGTCAACCGTGTCGCCAAAGTGGTGAAAGGTGGCCGCAGGTTCAAC
This sequence comes from uncultured Chloroflexia bacterium, assembly GCA_963797095.1. Classification (GTDB taxonomy): domain Bacteria; phylum Chloroflexota; class Chloroflexia; order QHBQ01; family JADMIH01; genus JADMIH01. The sequence goes on from CAWCNY010000006.1 coordinate 667,639, forward strand.
TTCAGCTCGGTGGTAGTGGTAGGTGACGGTAAGGGCATGGTTGGCGCCGGTACAGGTAAAGCCTCCGAGGTCCCCGACTCGATCCGCAAGGCGGGCGACGACGCCAAGAAGCACATGATCCGTGTGCCTCTCGTCGGCAGCACCATCCCCCACGATGTGCGTGTCTCCTACGGCGCAAGCACTGTCTACCTCAAGCCCGCTGCTCCCGGTACCGGCGTGATAGCCGGTGGTGGAGTGCGTGCGGTACTTGAAGCTGCCGGTGTGCGCGACGTGTTCGGCAAGTCGCTCGGCAACAACAACCCCATCAACCTGGTGCGCGCCACCCTGCTGGCCCTCTCCAAACTCCATTCTGTGGAGGATGAGGCCATGCGTCGTGGTATCCCCCAGGAGGAGATGGAGAAGCGACTCTTCCGCAAGGACGTAGCCGTCCAGAAGGCGATCCGCGAGGGCCGTATGCAAGCTGCTCCCGCCATCAGGACCGTCGAAAAACCTGCTCGCGAGGAGCGCCCACCCAGGCGTGATGGTCGTGGCCGCGACGGCCAGGGTGCCGGCCCCGGTGGCGGTGGCCGAGGCAACCGTGGCGATAACCGCGGTGGTCAGGGCAGAGGAGGAGGCGGACGTGGCCGAGGCTAAGAAGACTGAGAGCAAGGCCGAAGACGCAAAGACCCTCCGTATCACCTGGGTCAAGAGCGCCATCGGCTATCCCAAAAACCAGAAGGCGACTATAGCCGCCCTGGGGTTGCGCCGTCTTAACCAGACGGTCGAGCAGCCCGATAACCCCGCTATCCGGGGCCAGATCTTCCGCGTACAGCACCTGTTGCGCGTCGAAGAATAGTGTGACGGCCTCAGGCCGATAACGCGAGGCACGACTCATGGAGTTTGTGTCGAGAAAGGATCATCGCAGTGAAATTGAATGATATCGCCTCCCCGCAAGGTACGAATAAAGACAGGAAGCGTGTTGGGCGCGGCCACGGCTCCGGCCACGTAAAAACCGCCGGGCGCGGTACCAAAGGCCAGAAGGCCCGCACAGGCGGTAATGTGCCGCCACGCTTCCAGGGCGGCCAGACCCCTATTCAACAGCAACTTCCCTACAAGCGCGGCTTTACGAATATCTGGACTCAGCGTTACAATATAGTCAACCTGGGGCGATTGGCGGGGCTTGAGAAAGGCGCTGAAGTCACCCCTCAGAGCCTGCTCACGCTGGGCCTTCTGCGCGACAACGACAAGCCACTTAAGATACTGGGCGATGGCGATCTATCAGTAGCAATCACCGTCAGCGCCCACAAAGTGAGCGAAGGCGCAAGACAGAAGATCGAGGCTGCGGGCGGTAGCGTAAATATCATCGAAACCCCCAACGCACCGCACCGCTCGAAAGGTCGCAGCGAAGCCCCCATCCGGGCCATGAAGGCCCGCCAGGCAGGAAAGTAATCGGAGTCGGTAGTCGGTAGTCAGTAGTTGGATCTCTGTTCAACTACCGACTACCGACTACCGACTACCTTACCGAAAGGACAGGCACATGCTCCAGGCAGTAATCAATGCCTTCAAGATTGGCGACTTGCGCAGGAAGATACTCTTCACGCTCGGCATGCTCGCTGTCTTCCGTGTGATCGCCCACATCCCTGTGCCAGGCGTTGATTTTACGCGGCTCGATACCGCATTTGATCCCAACAATCCGGCGAACCAGCAGTTCGGCGGCCTGCTCAACATTCTCAACATCTTCTCAGGAGGCACGCTCCAGAACTTCAGCGTTGCGGCTATGGGTGTCTACCCGTACATTACTGCCTCCATTATCATCCAGCTTCTGACGGGCGTTATCCCCCGCCTCACGGAGTTGAGCAAAGAGGGTGAGAGTGGTAGGAACCAACTGAACAGGTACACCCACTGGCTCACCGTTCCGCTGGCGGCTCTCCAGGCGTTCGGCCAGGCGGGGCTTCTCAACAGCCAGTTCGGCGCGCTTCCCCAGTTCGGCACCGACCTTTTGCTCACAGTCACCGTTATCATAAGCCTTGTCTGCGGCACAATGTTCCTTGTGTGGCTCGGCGAGCTGATTACAGAGAATGGCATCGGCCAGGGCATCTCTATCATCATCTTCGGTGGTATCGCAGCCCGTATCCCAGGTCAGATCTTACAGTTGACTCAGTCCGGCAGCACCGGCACAGGCATTTTCAGCATCGCCCTGTTCGCCGCCATCGGCCTTCTCACAGTGGTTGGAATCATCCTCATCAATGAAGGCCAGCGCCGCATCCCTGTTCACTATTCGCGCAGCATCATGCGTGGTGGCAGGATGATGAGGCAGGCAGGCACATCATTCATACCGCTACGCGTCAACTCCTCCGGTATGATCCCGCTCATCTTCGCCCTCTCAATCATGAGCTTCCCGGTGATCGTAGCCGGTTTCTTCACTGCCGCCTCCACCGATTGGGTGAAAAACGCCGCGCTCTGGGTGTATGGCACTTTCCAGCCTAGTTCGCCTCTCTACAACATCGTCTACTTCCTGATGGTGGTGGCATTTACTTTCTTCTATACAAGTGTGGTATTCTCTCAGCAGCGTATTGCCGAGAACCTCCAGAAATCTGGAGGTGCGGTGCCTGGCATACGTCCGGGGCCGAACACAGATCGCTTCCTAAATACCGTGCTCACCAGGATCACCGTAGCTGGCGCTTTCTTCCTGGGCATAGTGGCTATCCTCCCCTGGTTAGCCTCCCTGGTGACCGGCGTGCAACTCCTCAACTTCAGTTCGACCTCTCTCCTCATCGTGGTTGGTGTCGCCATAGATACAATGAAGCAATTGGAGTCCCAACTCCTGATGAGGCGGTATGAAGGCTTTATCAATCGCTGACCTGGTTTTGGCCTGTGGATCTTGGATTGTGGATCAATGAGTAGGATGCAATGGAAAAAACAGTCCAAACTCAACAAGCTGAAAACTACAACCTGAGTGACAATGGAGTCACGCAAATGATCATCATCCTGTTGGGCGCACCGGGGGCGGGGAAAGGCACTCAATCGGAGATACTCGAGGACAGGCTTGGCATGGTCCATATCTCCAGTGGCGACCTCCTCCGGGAAAACGTCAAGAACGATACTGAGCTTGGCAGAGTTGCCAATGAGTATATGATCAAGGGCTTACTGGTGCCGGATCATTTGATCATCGATATGATCACTGACCGCATGGCTCTACCCGATGCGGAGCGCGGAGTGTTGTTGGATGGATTTCCACGCACCCTCCCGCAGGCCGAGGCACTGGACGATGCCCTCGACATCAAGGGCAAGCGGGTCAACTCCGCCCTTTACATCAAAGTCGCAGACGATGCACTGATAGGCAGGCTTTCGGGCCGGTGGATCTGCCGGAAGTGCGGCCATATCTATCATGAGAAATTCAACCCGCCCACCGTTCCGGGCGTGTGCGATGTATGTGGAGGCGAGCTATACCAGCGCCCTGACGATACCCGGGAGACCGCTATCACACGTATAGAGGTTTTCCATAACCTGACACAACCCATAATCGAATATTATCGCCGGCGGGGCATCCTCCAGGAAGTGAACGGCGATCAGCCGGTAGAGGATGTAACTCGCGACCTTCTTGAACGGCTGCGGTAATAACAATAATTGCAGATGACGGATCCCCTGGCCCCTAATCTGTATCTGAACTGAAATGGCAATCTATTTGAAATCACCAAAGGAAATAGAGCTGATGCGCCAGGCTGGGCGCATCGTTGCTCAGACGCTGCAATTGCTCGCCGAACATGCCAAGCCTGGCGTAACCACGCGTGAGCTGGACGAGATGGCCTACCGCTTTATCAAATCGCAGGGGGCCATCCCAACCTTCAAGGGCTACCACCCGTTCCCCAATATCCGGCCCTTCCCAGGCTCGATCTGCGCCTCCGTAAACGAAGAGATCGTACACGGCATCCCGAGCGACCGCCAGCTACAAGAAGGCGATATTATCGCCCTGGATTGCGGCACTATCTACAGGGGCTGGCAGGGCGACTCCGCGCTGACCGTGGCCGTGGGTAAGATAAGGCCCGAACTGCAAAAGTTGTTGGAGGTGACCAAGTCATCTCTGGAAGCTGGCATTGCGCAGGCGCGGGTCGGCAACCGCGTCGGTGACATATCTCATGCTGTCGAGCAGCGCATCAGGCAGGGCGGTAACTACGGCATCGTGCGCGAATATGGCGGGCACGGCCTGGGCAGACGCCTCTGGGAAGACCCATCTGTTCCCAACCACGGCGCGCCTCACCAGGGCGACCGTCTGCGGGTGGGCATGGTAATCGCTATCGAGCCGATGCTAAACATGGGTGGTGAGGAAACCGAAACCCTTCCGGATGGTTGGACCGTTGTCACCAAAGACCGCAAACCATCGGCCCACTTCGAGCATACGGTAGCAATCACCGAAAATGGCCCTGAGATTTTGACTTTGCCGTAATCTTGTGATATAATTAGCGTTTGGTGCTCCCTTTTTCGGGGGCGGCAAAAGAGACACTTTGACAAATAAGATTGGCGAAACCAGGGTAGAAGGCAAGGTCGCAGAAGCGGCGCCAAACAGCACATGGAGTGTGCAACTCGACAACGGCCACATGGTAATTGCCCGGCTCGATGACAAATTGAGGATGAACGCAGTACGCGTGATTCCGGGCGACCGAGTGGCGCTGGTGCTTTCTCCCTATGATCTCACCAGGGGCCGGATCGTAGAGCGGCTGAAACAGACGAAGTGAGAAGTGAAGCGTAATGAGTGAAACGTGATGCGTGAAAATGAAAGCGTATCGCACAAATGAAGAAGACAGGTCACATATCACGTATTACGCATCAGAGATCGGTTAGGAGTTAATTAGAAATGAAAGTACGAGCATCAGTGAAGCCGCGCTGCGCCAAGTGCCGAATCATCAAGCGGGCAGGCGTGGTAATGGTCATTTGCAGCGACCCGAAGCACAAGCAACGACAGGGCTAATTGCGGAACGCCGGTTGCGTGTTTGTCTCCTTACCAGGACAAACCCGCAATCCAAAATCTGAAATCCGCAATTCCCAAGTGGGAGGAATAAGTGGCAAGAATCGCCGGCGTAGACATTCCCCGCAACAAGCGGGTCGAGATCGCACTTACCTATATATTTGGAATCGGGCCGACCAGCGCCAAGCAGATCGTTGCCAGGACCAATGTGGACCCCGACACCCGCGTGAATAACCTCACTGAAGAAGAGGTCAACCGCATCCGCGAGGTAGTCGACAAGGAGTACACCGTCGAAGGCGACCTGCGCCGTCAGGTTAGCATGAACATCAAGCGCTTGATCGAAATCAAGTGCTATCGCGGTATCAGGCACACCCGCGGTCTGCCCGTGCATGGGCAGCGTACCCGCACCAATGCACGCACCCGCCGTGGCCCTCGCAGGACAGTAGGCGTCCGCCGCAAGAAGTAAGTAAATGACCACAGGCGAACGACGAATGACGCAAGAGATTCTCCCCAGTTATTCGTCATTCGTCCACCGTCTTTCGTCAATTACGAGGAGATACGATGGCTGAGAAGCAGCAAAGCAGCAAAGTAACAGCTACCAAGGCACGGCAGGCGCGAGCGCGCAGACGCGAGCGCAAGATGGTGCCACGCGGGACCGCCTACGTGCAGTCGAGCTTTAACAACACGATTGTGACGCTGGCCGATCCCCAGGGCAACGTACTCTCGTGGGGCAGTGCCGGTGCTACCGGCTTCAAAGGCTCCCGCAAGAGCACACCCTATGCGGCGCAGATTACCGCCGACGGTGCGGCCCGCCGCGCTATGGAGCACGGCCTTCGTCAAGTAGAAGTATTCGTGAAGGGTCCAGGCGCTGGCCGTGAGGCCGCCATTCGCGCCATTCAGGCAGCAGGTATCCAGGTAGTCGCCATAACCGACATAACACCAATACCTCATAATGGCTGTCGCCCTCCGAAGCGAAGACGCGTATAACTGACATAGATTAGGGTTGGGAGATTAGCCCTCCCGGTCCTCACCCACAATATATTCTGCGGTCAGGCAGGTGCGTTGGAACTCCGCGGCAACTTAGTTCCGGCAACCCTATCTGAAAACGAACATATAGATAACGCGCCCAACCCCAGCAAACCGGGAGTTGGGCCGGAACTGTGATTATACGGAGATAAAATGGCAAGATATACAGGTCCAGTTTGCAAACTGTGCAGGCGTGAAGGCATGAAGCTCTTCCTCAAGGGAGACAAGTGCTTCCGCAACTGCACCTTCGAAAAGCGAAGCCAACCGCCTGGCCCTCACATGCAGCGCCGCGGACGCAAGGTGTCTGACTTCGGACTTCAGCTTCGCGAGAAGCAAAAGGCCCGCAGAATATACGGCGTTTTGGAGCGCCAGTTCCGCCGCCACTTCGAGGCTGCCGAGCACCGCCCCGGTGTGACGGGCGAGAACCTACTCATGGTGCTCGAAATGCGCCTCGACAACGTGGTCTATCGGCTTGGCTTTGCCGATTCGCGTGCCCAGGCCCGCCAGATAGTGCGCCACGGTCACTTCGCCCTCAACGGCCAGAAGACCGATGTGCCTTCAGCCATCTGCAAGCCTGGCGACGAAATCAGCGTTCGCGAAGTCTCCCGCGCTAATGAGTATTTCCAGGTTGCCCAGGCCCAGCTGCCTCGCAAGGATATAGCTGCCTGGATGGCGGTAAGCGCGCCCAATATGAGTGGCCGCATCGAACGAATGCCCAGCCGCGATGAGCTTGGTCTAGATCTGAATGAGCAGTTGATCGTAGAGTTTTACAGCCGGTAGGAAAGTGAGACGTGATCGTAATATGTGAGCTCAAATTCACGTATCGCGTATCACCTATCACGAACAGGAGAGAGCAACTTTGACAAGTGGAATAACAAGCAGTCTGCCTAATGTCGTGGCGGTGGCGACAGCCCCCAACTATGGCCGGTTTGCAATCGGTCCGTTGGAGGGAGGGATCGGCATCACGCTGGGCAACGCTTTGCGCCGCATTCTGCTGTCCTCGCTACCCGGCTCTGCGGTTACCAGCGTGCGGATTCAGAACGTGTACCACGAGTTTTCGTGCATACCTAATGTGCGCGAAGACGTGACAGAGATCGTACTTAATGTAAAGAACATCCGCCTTCGCTCTTACAGCGACCGGGCGGTGCGCCTCAACCTGAGCAAATATGGCCCAGGCGAAGTGCGCGCTGGCGATATTGACCTGCCCGCCAACGTCGAATTGGTCAATCCCGAATTGGTGCTGGCTACCCTCGATGGTACCGGTGCCCGCCTTGAGATGGAACTGACAGTAGAGCGCGGTCGCGGCTATGTGTCCTTTGAGGCCCGCGAGGGGATGCAGATCGGCACGATACCCGTTGATGCCATCTTCTCACCCATCCCTAAGGTGAACTACCTTGTACAGTCCGCCGACGCCGATGTCCTCTACCCCATACCTGAGGTGGGCGATACCACGGCTGAGTCGAACGGCGCGACCGACTCTGACTCGGCCCCCGTCGTAGACCTGACAGGACGCGAACAATTGCAGATCGAAATCTGGACGGATGGCACGATTGACCCCGGCGAGGCCCTTAGCCTATCGGCCCAATATCTCGCCCAGCATTCGTCCCTGATCAGCAACTTCAACAAGCAGGCCGCCCCCACAGGGCGCGAGCTACCCGGCGCGATCGCCATCCCGCCCCACCTGTTCGAGATGCCTATCGAGGATCTCAATCTCTCGATGCGCACCTACAACTGCCTCAAGAGAAGTGGTATCACTAAAGTAGGTCAGGTTCTCCGCATGGAGAAGAAAGAACTTCTCGGCCTGCGCAATTTCGGCGAGAAATCGTTTGATGAACTGCACCAGGCCCTCTCCACGCGCGACCTGATCCCGCCTGGCACTCCGCTCGACCTTTCAGGCGAAAATGAGGAAGGTGCGGAAGGCGAAGGCGAGGACGAAAGCCTGGATCAGGTGGAAGTCGGGTATGGAGAATACGATGCCCCTGCTGAACCTGAGGCCTTTATGGGTGAAGGGGAGGGCGGCGATGATTATCGCTCTGCCGAGGTTGTAGACCTTGCAGGCGAGAGTGAAGGCAGCGCGGAAGCCTCTGCCGGTATCTACATCGACGGTGAGCCTGCCTCTGACGGCATAGACCTCACCCCTGACCCCGATACCACGGGCGAGATCGACACCGAAGAAGAGGCCGCTGAAGAGGCCCAGTCCAAACCAAGAAGCAAAAGGAAGTAGTCACAGGTAGCGGAACTTTCACACCTGACTACCGACTACCGACCACTGACTACCGAAGGAGATAGTAATGCGACACAGAGTAAAAAGCCGGAGCTTTGGCCGCAGCAGCGGTGAGCGCCGTGCGCTCTTCAGGAACCAGCTTGTGAGCCTGCTCATGCATGAGCGCATCCGCACCACCGAGGCCAAGGCTCGCGAGCTTCAGCCCATGGCCGAGCACGTGATCGCTCTGGGCCGCGAAGATACCGAGCGGAACCGTACGACCGCCGCCTCCATCCTGGCGAACTCGCTGATGGTGCGCAAGCTGTTCGAGGACATTGGTCCCCGTTACATCGATCGCTACGGCGGTTACACTCGAATCTACAAGCTCCACCAGCGCCCTGGCGACGGTTCGTTGGTATGCCAGCTTGAGCTAGTAGAAGAGTAAGGCACGACGAAAGACGAATAGCGAAGATAGTCCTTCGCCGTCCGTCCTTCGTCGTTCGTCTTGACAGTTGCACCTTAAATTACGAATACAGTACGACGGCACCGACTTCCTGGGTTCACAACTCCAGAAAGAAGGGCGGACCGTGCAGGCCGAACTTGAGGCCGCTCTCTTGAGGCTGGCTGGCGCTCCCATCAGAGTAGCGTTAGCCGGGCGCACCGACAGCGGAGTTCATGCCTGGGGACAGGTGGCAAGCCTCGACTTTCCTGAGAGGCCGCGCCTGGACTCTCCGGTTGTGATAGCAAAGGCCCTCAATGCCCTACTCCCACACGACATGGCCGTGCTTGGTGCGGAGATAGTCTCAAAGGACTTCCACGCTCGCTTCAGCGCCAAACGCCGGGCCTACCGCTACCTCCTGCTGAACGCGCCGGCACCTCTACCAATCCTGAGACGCTACGCGCTTCACGTCCCCCAGGCTCTCGACACCGGAGCGATGGCGCAAGCCGCAGCCCTGTTGGTGGGCACCCACGATATGGCAGCCTTCGCCGGAAGCGGCTTGGGCGTCCCGGATCGCGAAGATGAACTGGAATCTGGCGAAAGCAAACCCTCTACGTTCCGCACGATCCACTTAGCGCGCATGCTGCCGCTCGACCCCTCGGTCGATCCCTGGCACTGGCAAGCCCCCGAACCGGCGGGCGTGGATACCCCTCAAGGCGACCTCTGGGCGATTGACCTCGTAGCCAATGCCTTCCTGCCGCAAATGGTCCGCACAATCGTGGGCACCCTCCTCGAAGTGGGACTGGGCAAACGTACTGTAGAAAGCATAGAAACGTTGATCAAGATCAGAGATCGCAGGCAAGCAGGCCAAACTGCCAGGCCACACGGCCTATGCCTCCTCTGGGTAGAGTACTGAATCGTGTGGAAGATAGACGGTAGCTCATATCGTTGCCCATCGTCTATCGTCCATCGTCCACATGGAGAAGAAGAGTAATGAGCACAAAGACATATACACCGACCGCCGCTGAAGCCGACGCTGCCCGCAACTGGTACCTCGTTGATGCCAAGGGCCAGACCCTCGGCAGGTTGGCGACCCTGGTTGCCCAGTACCTGCGCGGCAAGCACAAGCCCACTTTCGTCACCCACATGGATATGGGTGACTACGTGGTTGTGATCAATGCGGCCGATGTGGTAGTCACAGGCAACAAGACTAACGACAAGATGTACTATCGCCACTCCGGTCACATGGGCCACCTCAAGACCATCCCCTACAGCGAGATGATCAAGACCCACCCGACCTTCCCGGTAGAAGACGCTGTGCGCGGTATGCTCCCCCACAACCGCCTCGGCGATCAGATGCTGATGAAGCTGAAAGTGTACGCAGGCCCGCAGCACCCACACGCTGCCCAGAAGCCCGTTCCTCTGCGCATAAACCAGGAGACCGGCGCCTTCGAAGTAATAGGCTAGTTATCGCTTGTCGGTTGCCTATCATCGGTTTCTTGAGACAATAACAACCGGCAACCGATAGCGTGATAACCGACACCTAAGGAGAATTATGGACAATACCACTCGCAGCACAGATAGACCGGCATATTTCTACGGCACAGGTCGCAGGAAGAGCGCCGTGGCTCGCGTCCGCCTCTATCCCGGCAATGGTCAGATCGTGATCAACGGTAAAGAGGCCGCTGACTACTTCGGTGGCCGCGCCATCTACGGCCAGATGATCAACCAGCCTCTCGATCTGACCGACAACACCACTAAGTACAATGTCACCGTCAAAGTGCTTGGCGGTGGTGTGACAGGGCAGGCAGGTGCCGTGCGTCATGGCCTGGCCCGCGCCCTCGTCCAGGCTGATGGCAACTTCCGACCAGTCCTCAAGAGAGCCGGCCTGCTGGCTCGCGATGCCCGCGTCAAAGAGCGCAAGAAGGCCGGTCTGAAGCGCGCTCGCAAGGCTCCTCAGTACACGAAGCGCTAATTACAGCCACGCTCAACTAATACAAGGCAAGAGATACCCGCTCTTTAGTTGGTATTTCCTGCCTTGTTTGGCATCTTCTCCTCTGGCGAATAGGATCACCCATCTCATCGCGACCTTGCATCAGCCCTGCTCCATTCGATTCGCTCCATCTGCTTGACATAGCTTGACAGCCTGCACTATAATGCCTTGGCGGTTCCTGGGCCGGAACTCGGCAATCTTTTATGTATCAATCCGGTAGATTGCCGGGCCACCTATAGTAAGCGCTGGGTTCGGCACCCGTCACCGTCCTGTACTACGAGTACATCCACTATAACTTGCAAACTCGCGGCGTGGCGACGCGCCGCTTCTCTGCATTTTGTAATAATGCGAGCCAGCATAGGAGACAACTAATGATAGGCCCTTTGAACGCACTGTTCGGCCTTTTCAGCCGCGACCTCGGTGTAGACCTGGGCACGGCCAACACTCTCGTACATGTCAGAGGTAAGGGCATTGTGGTGTCCGAGCCTTCCGTAGTTGCCATCGACAAACGCAGCCGGAAGCCCTACGCGGTGGGTGCTGAAGCCAAAGCCATGGTCGGTAAGACCCCAGGCTACATCATCGCTATACGCCCCCTCAAGGATGGCGTGATAGCCGACTTCGACATGGTTGAAACCATGCTCAAGCACTTCATCCGTAAGGTGCACTCGCAGGGGCTGATGACCCCCAAGCCACGTGTGGTCATTGGCATCCCCTCTGGCGTAACCGAGGTCGAGCGTCGCGCCGCCCACGACGCCGCCATCAACGCCGGGGCGCGTGAAGCCTATCCCATCGAGGAGCCGATGGCCGCAGCTATTGGTGCCGGTCTGCCGGTTCAGGAGCCTGTCGGCTCGATGATCGTGGACATCGGCGGTGGCACCACTGAAGTGGCTGTCATCTCGCTGGGCGGCATCGTGATCAACCACTCTATCCGCACGGCAGGCGATGAGATCGATGAGTCGATCATCCAGTACGCTCGCCGAGAGCACAACCTCCATATCGGTGAGCGCATGGCCGAGGCCGCCAAGATCAACGCAGGCTCGGCTTATCCTCTGGAGCAGGAAGTTGCCGTTACCCTCCGTGGGCGTGATGCTATTACCGGCCTGCCCAAGGCCGTGGATGTCAGCAGCGTCGAGTTGCGCGAGGCAATCAGCCAACCTGTATCGGAGCTTATAGAGGTGGTCAAGTTGGCTCTCGAAGAGACCCCACCTGAGCTTGTGGCCGACATCATGGAGAACGGTATCACCCTGGCCGGTGGTGGTGCTCTCCTCAAAGGGTTGGATAAGCGCCTCTCTATTGAGACCAAGATGCACGTCAATATCGCCGACGACCCCCTTACCTGCGTGGTACGTGGAGCGGGCCGCATCGTCGAGTCTCTTGAGCAGTACGACCGCATCCTCCGCTCCAGTGCCCAGAACCGCCGCGCCGTTGTAGTTCAGTAACGACGGGTGACGAGAAGAGCGTAAACTGGAATCGTCGTTCGTCCTTTGTCTTTCGTCCCAAAAGAAAGTAGGCTCTCCATGAAGCAGAAGGACCGTACCCTTTCATGGACACGAACGCTCTACTTGCTGGTGGCGCTGGTGCTGGTAAGCCTTGCCCTGATCCTGTTGAGCCAGGGGCGTACCCTCCAACCTGTAGAGGATGTCGCCAGTGCCATATTCAATCCCATCCAGCAGGCAGCTAGTGATGTCACCTCCACCGTTGGCGGCTGGTTCAGCGGCTTTGGCCGCATGGGCGAGCTTGACGCCGAGAATAAACGCCTCCGCGAGGCGCTGGACGCTGTGACCGCCGAGAACGCTCGCCTTCAGGAGATGGGCCGCGAAAACGAGAGCTTGCGCGCCATGCTCAAATTCCAGGATGAACGCCCCGACGTGGAGGCGGTGGTGGCGAACAGCATCGGCGGCGACCCAAGTGGCCTCACCAGGGTGCTTACCATAGACCAGGGTGCTAACGCGGGTATTGTGAAGGGCATGGCTGTCACCAGTCCCGGCGGCATACTGGTAGGCACTATCGACTCGGTCAAACCGGATCGCTCAAGTGTGCTCTTGATTACCGATGTCAATTCCAGCATTCCGGTAGCGACCCAGCGGGCGCAGGTGCCGGGCGTGCTCGACGGCCAGTGGCAAAAGGGCGGCAATCTGACCATGACCCATATCCCACGCGATGCCGACGTGCAGAACGGCGACGTGCTTGTCACGTCAGGTCTGGGAGGTAGCTTCCCCAAAGGCATCCTCTGTGCCCAGATAGAGAATGTTCACCAGAATGACGTTCAAGTAGAGAAGGATGCTGACGCTATCCCCCTGGTGGATCTGAATTCCCTGGAAGTGGTATTAGTAGTAACAAACGGCACAAGCGAGTGAAACGTGATATGTGACCACCGCATACTGGTCACTCGCCACTGGTCACTCACCATCTGACTACCAACAACCGATCATGGTATATATAGGCACCATACTTCTCTTCCTCTCAGCGCTTGTCCAATCGGTCATCTTGCCGAAGGTCGTGCCGTTGGCGGCCATGCCCCATCTGGTGCTTCTGCTGGTGGTTGCCATCTGCCTTGTCGAAAGCCTGCACGATGCCATTATCTGGGGCTTCGTCGGCGGCCTTATCCTCGACCTGATGACCTCGCCAGCCCTTCCACTCGGCAGCAACGCCCTCCTGCTTGTGCTGGTCGCTCTCCTTGCCAGCCTGGGCCAGGCCGATCCATTCCGCACTCTCGTAGTCGTCCCCCTGGCTACCGTCTTTGGAGCTACCATCTTCTACAATATCATGCTCATGCTTCTGCATCTCATTTCGGGCGAAAGTGTGCCCTTCTTCGATAACTTCCTGCGGGTTGCCCTTCCCGCCGCCATCATGAACGCTATCCTGATGCCGGTCGCCTACAGCGCTATGCTATGGCTCAGTGAGCGGATCGGGAGGAGGATGCGCGTGGAATGGTAAACTCCCCTACCAGACGTTCCTTCCCGCTCCTTTATGTGATCCTGGTGCTTATGTTCATCCTGCTGGTCGCCCAGCTATTCAATATGCAGCTACTCCAGGGCGCCAAGTACCAGACCTCGGCGGTCCAGAACCGAGAGCGCACGGTCACTACTAACGCCATTCGGGGCATTATCTACGACCGCACAGGGCAAAAACTGGTGGTCAATAACCCATCCTATTCTATAGCAGTCACGCCATCCGACCTGCCCGACATCAACTGCGGCGCGGGACAATTGGAAGGCTCGGCGGTCTTCCCCAAACTGGCCGCGACCCTCGCTACCAGCGATGTGATAGCCCTCAAACCGAACGACTTGCCCTCAGACAAGATGGTGGAGGTGGCAAATCGCCTTTCAGTGCCTTTGCAGGTAAACAAAAACATCCTTCTTACCTCGATGCAGGATGTCAAGAGCAAGTGGCCGGACAGTACGCGTCTTTTCCTGGTGCGCAGTGATGTATCGGCTGAAGCAAGCAGCCAGCTAAGAGATGAACTTGATAATCTGCCGGGTATTCATATCTACAATATGCTGGAATACAATTTCCTCACCCGCTATGCCAGTTGCCTTGAACCTATCATCGTCAAGCGCGGTGTAGACTACTCAACCAGCCTGAAAACCGAGGTTTCTAAGCTGACAGGTGTGAGCGTCATACCTGAGGCGGTGCGCGTCTACCCGGACAGCACATACTTTTCGCATCTGCTTGGCTACATGGGGCCGATTTCCCGCGATGACTACGAGGCGAATAAAGGCCTCTACTCCCCTGATGACAAAGTGGGGCAGGTGGGGCTTGAGGCTTCGCTCGAAGATCAATTGCGCGGGCAAAGAGGCGAGTCTCGCTATACGGTCAACTCCCAGGAGCAGATAGTAGAGCAAATAGCCGCCCGCCCGCCGATCACCGGCAACAACGTGTCACTTACAATCGATGCAGCCCTACAGATCAGCGTCACCCAGGCCCTCCAGGAAGGTCTTGAAGAAGCTAAGGTCAATGCAGGGGTGGCAATCGTCATGCGCGTCACCGACGGTCAGATACTGTCGATGGTCTCCCTTCCCTCCTACGACAACAACCTCTTCTCGGCGGGTATATCACAATCGGCGTTCGATTCTCTCAATACAGACCCCAATCTACCGATGTTCGACCGCGCCATTGGCGGTGCATATCCGCCCGGCTCGACCTACAAGATGATCACGGCTTCGGCGGCCTTGCAGGAGAACGTAGTAACGCCCGATACCACCGTTTTGTGCCCCGGCTACATCGAGGTGCCTTACACAAACAACGAGAACCAGCGCACAGCCTTCCGTGATTGGCGTCCTCAGGGCCATGGTAATCTAAACATAATCCAGGCTCTCTCCGAATCGAGCGATACCTTCTTCTACATAATGGCCGGGCCGCATGAGGAAGATCGCGTAATCCATAACGACGACGGCACAGACACTATTTTCTATACGCGCTACTACAATCCCGGTTCGAGGACACCCATTGAGTTCAACGGGTTGGGCATTGAGAAACTGCACCAGTATGCAGAGGCGTTTGGCCTGGGGCAACGCACCGGCGTAGAACTGCCGGGCGAGGTGCCGGGTATCGCGCCCGACCGCGCCTGGAAACAGACCGCCACCCCCGACAATCCCTGGTCCCTCGGCGACACTCTGTTCACCGCTATAGGCCAGGGCGATAACCTAGTTACCCCCCTGCAATTGGTGAACGTCACGGCGGTAGTCGCAAACGGCGGCACGCTTTACCAGCCTCAGTTAGTGCTTAACGTGACCGACCCATCGGGCAAAATAGTTCAGGGTTATCAGCCCAAAGTGATCCGGCAGGTGCCTGTCTCACCCCAGAATCTGGCGATAGTCCGCGAAGGTATGCATCAGGCGGTGTCCGACCCGGTAAAAGGCACGGCTTCCAACCACATCACCCTCAAGAGCATACAGTGGGCAGGCAAGACAGGCACAGCAGAATTTGGCGAACCGATAGCGGTCAAGGATGGCAAGGAGGTGCGTCGCGCCCACGCATGGTTCACCGCCTTCGCCCCCTACGACAAGCCTGAGATAGCAGTAGTAGTTCTCCTGGAAGGCGGCCAGGAAAGCCTGGAAGGTTCAACATTTGCCGTCCCCGTCGCCGACGAAATCCTGAAGGCGTACTTTCACACGGACAAGTAGCACGTGACGAGTGACGAGTGACGAGTGACGAGTTGCGCAAAGGTGGATTACTGAATCTGCCTTGCACAAAGCGAATACAATAATCACGTATCACTCGTCACTCGTCACGGAGGAAACCCTTTGCAAGTATCCGAGCCTGTGATCATCAAAGGTGTGCGCGATGGGCTGCTGCTCATCATTGATGATGATGTGCCTTTCGCGCAGGTACTGACAGATCTTGTGGCGCGTATCAAAGCCCAACCCAGCTTCTTCCAGGGCGCGACCGTGACCCTGAATATGGGCCGGCGCGTGTTCGATGCGCCGGAATTTGACATCCTCTACCGGATGCTGACGCGCAGCGGTATGAAAGTGGCATCCGTGGTGAGCCAATCTGCGCAGAGTAGAATGGTTGTAGAGAACTTCGGAGTCGGTAGAATGGTTGTAGAGAACTTCGGAGTCGGTAGCCGCCCTCCATCCTATTCAGCAGGCGACTCGGTCGTTGGCCCGGGCCTGAAAGGGCGAGGTTCCCAGCCCGGCGCACTCTCCCCTGGGGGCCTCGCCTGGCCTGAAGGAGCCGATCCCGCGCAGGGTTGGGAAGATGTGGTCGAGGCGGGTGTGGGGCTTTTTCTGCGCTGCTCCTTGCGCCCCGGTCAGTCTGTGCGTTACGGTGGCGACGTGTGCATAATGGGCGATGTCGAGACCGGCGCAGAGGTGGTTGCCGAAGGCGATGTAATAGTGTGGGGCACTCTGAAAGGGATAGCGCACGCGGGCGTAGGAGGCGACGATGAGGCGGTCGTGTGCGCCCTCAGAATGAACCCCACCCAGTTGGGCATAGCCGGGATCCTGGCACGCTTCCCCACTACCACCACCGGCTACCTGTACGACACGCAGCCCCCTGAAATGGCCCGGCTCGATGGCGGCAGGATCGTTGTCGAGGCCTGGAGGCCGGAGCTTTAGGCCGCTCTTTCTCCAGGCTCGGCGCGGCCAACCCAGAAGTGGTTGGGTCGTACGTAAGAAACTACCTTCACTTCCAGCCCATCATAATTGGTCATATCTGCCTGGTTCAGCAGACACAAATTGGGGTTCTCGCCGAACTTGGCGACATATCTCTCTATGGCTTCTTCAATCTTCGTCTTGGCTGTCTTCTTGCGGTCATCATCAAACCATCCCAAAAACATCGCTGTTACCTCCGCTCTTGATCTCCATAAATCTCGTCTGTTCTTAGAACTCCTGTTCTGATTTTATCACTCCTGGTGCCTGTTGTCAATACACTTTTCCACACCACCGATCCTCAAACTAAGGCTAAAACAACGCTCCTTTCTGCTGGTTCTCATTTCAGATAGCGTGTTCTCCGTTGGCGGGTTAGGTGCCAATCTGTTATGCTATCAACGTCCCGGACGCGGGACCTATTTGTCACATCCCCATTCCGATTTGGAGAATAAATGAGTCGGGCAAGTCAGCTTTACGACCTACAAGAGATCGATTCCGGCCTTGATAGCCGCGTGGCTCGCATGCGTCAGATTGATAACGATATGATCGACAGCGAGGCGCTGGTTGCGGCGCGCGCCCGGAGAGAGGAGGCGGCGGTCACCCTGGCGCGAGACCAGGCCGATCTTAAGCGCCTGTCGCATGAAGTCGATGAGACGAGTGCTCGTCTCAAGACCCTTGAGCGCAAGATGTACGATGGCTCGGTGAAGAACCCCAAAGAGCTTGCGCAGATGGGAGAGGAAGTGTCCCACTTGAAGGCGCGTCTCAAGGACCTAGAGGATAGCACACTCGATGCTATGCTTGCAACTGAGGCCTCGGAAGAAGCCAAAGCCGAAGCCCAGCAGAGCTACGACAACGCCATGAAGGAACATGAGCTTTATCATGCCGGCCTGATCGAGGAGAAAGACAAGCTGCTGAGCCAGGCAAAGGTGCTCCAGGTCAAGCGCCAGCGCGCCATTAGCGATCTGCCCTGGGCAGACCTGCAAGCCTACGAGCGGTTGCGCAGGGCCAAAGGGGGTGTGGCGGTGGCGGCTGCGCGGGGCGCGATTTGCGGAGGTTGCCATTCCACCATCCCCGTCAACATCATGCGCCAGGCGCGCATGCCGTCCGAGCTAACCCCCTGTCCGACCTGTGGCCGCATCCTCTATCCGCTGGGCGAAGTGAAGTATGAAGAATTCAACCACGATCTCGATAACGTGGATAAGTGATATTGCCCGCCCGGCGCATTCACCACAGAAGCATCAACTACAAGCATACCAGTGATGAGGAACCCCGTGTTACTGATAGCCATATCCGCCGGTAAGGTATCGGCCCTGGCTACGCGCCTTCTGGGGCGGGGTGGGGGCACGGCCCTCCCAGGTTTGGTAGCCCAAACCGTCTACCCCGGCGTATTGCGCGACATCACCCGCCAACTTCCCGCAGGCTCGGTGATGGTGAGCGGCACCAACGGCAAGACCACTACCAGCCGCATGATCGGCTCGATCCTGGAGGCTGCGGGCCTTGCCCCTCTCCATAACCGTTCAGGCTCCAACCTGGAGCGCGGCCTTATCTCGGCCCTGGTAGAGGCGGCTTCACCCGGCGGTGGCCTCCCGCGTCGCTACCGTTCGGGCCTGTTCGAAGTGGACGAAGCCGCTATGCCCGCCGTGCTGGCTGCGCTCAGGCCCAGGGTGCTCCTGCTCAACAATCTCTTTCGCGACCAACTCGACAGATATGGAGAGCTTGACACCATATATAGCAAGTGGCGCGCCGCTCTTCACCGGCTTGGTCCCTCTTCTACCCTTGTGCTCAACGCCGATGATCCAGCAATCGCAGCCCTCACACTATCTCCTAACCTCCGCGCAAGCATCTTGACCTTCGGAGTAGAAGACCGTCGCTACGACCTGGGTGCCTTGCCCCACGCCTCCGACTCGATCTCTTGCCCGCGATGCAATAGCCGCCTCCAGTACAGCATGGTGCTCCTCTCGCACCTGGGGCATTGGGCGTGTCCCAACTGCGGCCTCGCCCGCCCCCATCCCGATATATCTGCCTTCCATGTCCAATTGAACGGGACCGACAGCAGCGACCTGCTCCTGAGCACGCCACACGGCGACCTGGAGATCAACCTGCGAGTACCCGGCCTCTATAACGTCTACAACGCGCTGGCAGCGGTCTCTGCGACTCTTGCCTTTGGCGTGTCCCTCGCCCATATCAAGGGCGGGCTAGAGAGCTTTACCGCCGCCTTTGGCCGCATCGAGCGTGTACCGATCCCAGGCGAAGGCAACCGGAACCTGCTGATGGCGCTGGTCAAGAATCCAGTAGGCTTTAACGAAGTGATTAGAATGCTGTTCCCTTTGGACGACGAAGGACGAACGACGAACGACGAACGATACCAGGCGGATGGTGAACAAGCAATTGAACATAATCCAAGATCCAAAATCCAAAATCCAAAATCGAGTGCCCGCCACCTGCTGATCATCATCAACGACCTTATCGCCGATAGCCGCGACGTTTCATGGCTGTGGGACGTGGACTTCGAGACTTTAGCGACCGCGCCGCAGGGCGTAGCTCGCGTAGACGTGTCCGGCATCCGCGCAGGTGATATGGCAGTGCGTCTCAAGTACGCAGGTGTGGATATGCCTCTTATCCACTCCACCAAACCCCTTGACGATGCCCTGGATGCCGCAGTTGCCAATCTACCCAAAAACAGCACGCTTTACGTTCTGCCCACCTACACGGCAATGCTAGAGTTCCGCAAGATGCTGCACGACCGAGGTTGGGTAGACACGCAATTCTGGGAGGATTGAGAAGTCGGTAGTCGGTAGTCAGAAGTCACCAACCAGGAACCGGGAACCATAATCCGACTACCGACTACCGACTACCAGGAGACACAAATATGGACCTGAGAATAGCCTTCCTCTATCCGGAACTGATGAACATCTACGGCGACAGGGGCAACATCCTCGCCCTGAGCAGGCGTGCCCAATGGCGCGGCATTGACGTGCTCGTGGACAACGTGAGCATCGGCGACCGTATCGATCCCGACTACTACGACTTCTATTTCTTCGGCGGCGGCCAGGACAAGCAGCAGATCGCCGTCTCACATGACCTTCAAGGGCGAAAAGGCGAGGCCATCAAGGAGGAGGTTGAGCGCGGGGCGGTTATCCTGAGCATCTGCGGAGGCTACCAGTTGCTTGGTCATTACTACCGCCCCTTCGACGCCGACGACCTGCCCGGCATCGGCCTGTTTGATGCCCACACCGACGCCGGGAGCAAGCGCTACATCGGAAACGTGCTGGTGCAGCCAGACCTGCCCGGCGTCGGCACAATCGTAGCATTCGAGAACCATTCCGGGTGCACATTCCTGCACGAAGGTTGCAGGTCGTTCGGCAAGTCGATTATCGGTGGAGGCAACAACGGCCAGGATGGCACAGCAGGTGCGATCTACAAGCGCGCCTACGGGTGCTACCTCCACGGCTCGCTTCTACCCAAAAACCCCCAACTGGCCGACCTTCTGCTGGCCCAGGCCCTGGAGCGCAGGCACGGCCCCGTCGAACTGGCTCCACTTGATGACAGCCTGGAGAGCATGGCCCATAGCAACGCCTCGGAGCGTGCCCGCACCACGCACTAGGTCAGGTATCCTCGAACTCCACCGCAACCTGGGTACTCAAGAAAGCACTCAACCGCTCTGCTTCGGCTTCAATGCCCGCTCGGATTGCAGCCGCCGGTGCTGAGAACATGCGAACCTTGACGACGGTTTTCGAACCTTTGCTTTGATGTTCCCAGACCCCTTTTATGCGCCCATCAACCAGTACGGCAGCGGTGATCCAACCCTGTGGGCGAAAGACCCTGATCTTGTGCCCCCTGGGCAGTAACTGCTCTACATCGCGCCCAAGCCCCAACACATACGCATCGAACAACGGCAGCAGTCGTACAACTCCGGTTGCTTCGAACTCTTGCATTGGCTCAAGAGTCGCACGCAGAGCCACACCCTGCCAACCCTCTACATCGACTGTTTCCAACTCGTTTTCTAATGACTGAAATAGCTTTCTGGCAGCGACGCGCCCTATGTCTCCCCACCAGAGAACGAAGTCCTGCACCTTGGCCGGGCCGTATGATCTGAGATAATGGCGGGCCACCTCTTGCAGCGCCGTGTGAGGCTCCATCGATTCCCGCTCTCCGAGCCACTTGCGTGGGTTAACGAAGGTAACGTTGCGGCCTTGATTCGGCCCGAAACAAAGGTCGCCCCGCCAGGCCGAAGGTTTCCACAGCGAACCCCAGCTTGATGCCAGCAACATCTTTCCCACTTCCGGAGCGCCGATATGCTCTGCCAACGAGGTCGCGAGCAACTCGCGGGTCATTGGTTCGCCGCCGAGCACCTGGGGCACCGCCGCAATGAAGTCTTTGTATTGCTCGGGTGTAAGGCCGAAGTAGGTGAAATACTTCAGCCAGTTGCGCCCCTCATACGTGCTACGCGCCGCTACGTACAGAGGTAATTCGTCGGCAGAGAGCAGATGTAAGGTGGCACGCATCGCCCAGGTCTTGACAAGGGTGCGATCCTGCCAGAGCGCGGATTGCACATCCTCACGAGAAAGCCCGTCCACGCGCGCCCACAACGCCAGCTCGGCTGCCGACATCAGCTGGGCCTGGATACCGCCGGTGCGTGTCACCCCTTTGACGAAGTCCTTGCGCTCCAATCGCGGCTGCAAGCAATGTTGCGCCAATCGCCAGGCATTAACTTGCTGCCATTTCAATGATCTCACAATCGGCCCCTCTTCTCTCTTCCGAATTATCGGATGTGTTTGCGTCCCCATTTTACCAATTTTGCGGACAAACCTGATCCCAGGTTGCAAGGCACAGCCGGTGATCGAGATTTCCGCAGGTAGATGGGAGGATGATTTTACTTCCCCTCATTAACTAATGGCATTGGTGGGACAAATCTGGACAGGTTTTGAGGTGTACTTAGGTATGGTTTTTGGTGGTGCAGTAGAGGCACCCCTTGTGGGCAATGTTGTCGCATAAACCCACGAACATAGCCCAAGTGGGGGTATTGCTAACGGGTGTCCTGCCCCATTATCACCCAAAGCAAGTAGTCCCGAAGGGACCTGGTCTGGGTGGCATTCCATCGGGTACTTACAAGGGGTACACTTTACAATTGGTTCTTCCTATGCTGGTGTTTTTATGCGACACCAATGCCCCAGGTGGGTGCCCCGTACGCCTGCCGCGATCTCACCCCAACAGGGCACCCACCTGGGGTGCCCCTACTTCACGGGTTGTTTGCGTGCGGGCTGGAAGTTCACCTATGTGGAAATGCTTGCAAACCCCCCAAAACAGCCTATAATGAGGAAAAGTGTGGAAAAAGTGGCGAAAAGTGGGGAAATGTGGGGAGAAATGTGGAAAACTCCCGACCCAACGACCGTGAGCAACGACCCAGATAAGCAATAGGCAGTAAGCAGCAACAACATGTTCCTCGGCAGATTCGAACATTCAGTGGACAACAAAGGGCGTGTAGCGGTGCCCGCGCGCTTCCGCGACCGCCTGTCCGGTGAACTGATCCTGACCAGGGGCAACGACCGGTGTCTTTATCTCTTTACCCAGGAGGCGTGGGAGCCTCTTGCCTCCAAGTTGAACGCGCTTCCCACCGGCGACTCCGATGCCCGCAACCTGCGCCGCGCCGTCTTCTCAGCCGCCGAGCCTGTGGAAATCGACAAGCAGGGCCGAATCATCATCCCCGACCACCTTCGCCAGTACGCCTCCATCTCAGGCGACGTATCAATTATAGGCCTCGGGAGCTACATAGAAATCTGGGATACCCAGTCGTGGCAGACCCTCGACAGCAATATCGAGCAGAACGTGGACGTTATCTCATCCCACCTGTCGGGGCAGTACTAATAGTGCGGAATTCGGAGTGCGGAGTGCGGAGTAGATTGGGACGTATGTGGCTGATGTAACGGCAACTCCTAACCCGCCCCACATTCCGGTACTGCTCAACGAAGTGCTGGCAGGGCTGCGAATACAGGATGGTGGGGCCTGCATAGACGGTACGATAGGTGCGGGCGGGCACTCAGAAGCAATCCTAGAGCAGGGCAAAAGTGTCAGACTGTTAGGGTTGGATGTTGACCCCGCCGCCCTGGAGATCGCGGGGAAACGGCTACAACCTTACATAGACCAGGGGCGCGCCCGGTTGGTGCGCTCCAACTTTTCCAACCTGGATATTATAGCCGAGCATGAAGGTTTCGCGCCTGCTGCCGGGGTGTTGCTCGACCTGGGGGTATCCTCGATGCAGCTTGATAGGCCTGAGCGCGGTTTCTCGTTCAGGACGAGTGGACCGCTCGACATGCGGCTCGACCCATCAGGCCCCGTAACCGCTGCCGACCTGGTGAACAGCCTCCCGGAGTCGGACCTGGCCGACCTGATCTACAAATACGGCGAGGAACCGGCCTCCCGCCGCATCGCACGACGGGTCGTGGAGGCCCGCCGGAAAGAGTCTATAACCACGACAGATCAACTGGAAAGCATAGTGTACGGTGCCATGGGCGGGCGCACACCGGGCCGCACCCGCAGCGCCATTCACCCGGCCACAAAAACGTTTCAGGCCCTCAGGATAGCGGTCAACCGTGAGCTAGAGGTATTGGAAGAAGGACTGGCAGCGGCAGGGCGAGTGCTGAAACCGGGAGGCCGCCTGGCGGTCATATCCTTCCACTCGCTGGAAGACAGGATCGTCAAGCTGTTTATAAGGCAGGAGCAAAAAGGGTGTATATGCCCTCCCGAATACCCAACATGTATGTGCGGGCGCAAGCCCACCCTCAAAGCGATCAACAACAAACCTATAGAAGCTACCGCCGAGGAAGCGGCACGCAACCCGCGCAGCCGCAGTGCCAAGCTACGGGTGGCGGAGCGCATCGAAGCATGATCAGGTAGAGATATGACCATCAGGCGAGAGAAAAAACGTTCGCAGGCCGCGCCGATCAACCGGCGATCGGGTGCAACACGCGCTCGTCGCAGCGGCAACGGCGCGCGCTCTGTGCTGTCCGTGGTCCCGCGCAGCGTTACCGAGGCTACAGGGCAGGCGGCGCGCCGTTCGGTCGACCGCCTGCGCCCCTCTTTGCCCCGGTGGATAGATCCCCACCCCGGCATCGCCCTTCTCGTCGCTGCCGCCATCATCGCCGCCGTCTGCTTCTTCTATGTATCGCAGGTAACCAACGTCAGCAACGCCAACTACCGCCTGCAAGACCTCAAGAACCAGTACGCCACCCTCCAGCGCCAGCAGGACGAACTGCGCCTCCAGATCGCCCAGGCCCAATCCCTCACCACTATAGCCGACAAGGCAGCCCATAAGCTCCAGATGGTGCCCATAGACGACCACTACAGCTACCTGCCCCTGCCCGATGGTCCCCTTGCCAGCCTTCCACCTCAACCCACGCCTGCACTCCCCACACCGGGGCCGTAGTCGGTAGTCGGAAACTCGTCACTGGTCACTGGTCACTGGTCACTGGTCACTCGTCATCATCGTCTTTCGTCAAGGCAACCCTATGTCCCAGGCAACCCTAACGGGCCACAATCGAGCGAAACAGGCCGCGCGCCCCCAGCGCGTATCTTCAATACGGCTCTGGATCATGCTGGGCGTGTTCACGGTCTTCGGTCTCTACAATCTCTTTACCGTCTTCAAGCTACAGATCCTTCAATACAACGACCTTTCGACGCGCGCCGAAGAGAGGATCAAGCGCAAAGAGACTATCGTACCCAGGCGCGGGCTGATCTACGACACTCGCGGCCAACTGCTGGCGGGCAACGCTATCGCCTATGACGTATACGTCGACCTCACCCACCGCCAGGAGGACTCTCAACTCCACGAAATAGCCGATCTGCTAGCTCCGTCTCTCGGCCAGAGCGCACAGACCATGTTCACCAATTTCCACGACATGCTCGACCAGGGGGTTGACTATGTGAAGGTCGCCAGCCGCGTAGACCCTGCTACCAGGGACAAAGTGCACGCTCTGGCCGCGCAATATGACGACGTATTGCAACCTGTGGTCAACTTCGAAATACAGTCGTTACGGCAATACCCGAACCCTTCAGCCTACGGGTCGGGCGGCCTCGCTGCCTCTCTACTCGGCTTCACCGATTATGATAACGTGGGGCACTACGGCGTAGAGGAGTTCTACAACGCCACTCTGGCGGGCGAAGCAGGCTGGATCGACGCCGAGCGTGACGCCTACGGCAACCCCCTTGTCCTCCAACAACCGGAGATGCAGCCAGCCGTTGACGGCTC
Organism: uncultured Chloroflexia bacterium; assembly: GCA_963797095.1. Taxonomy (GTDB): domain Bacteria; phylum Chloroflexota; class Chloroflexia; order QHBQ01; family JADMIH01; genus JADMIH01. Next base: position 692,582 of record CAWCNY010000006.1, read on the forward strand.
GGACGTGGTGCTCACAATCGACAGCGCCATCCAGTACATGGTGGAGCGCGAGCTAAAATCCTCGATTGACGAGTTTAAGGCCGATTACGGATATGCAGTCGTGCAGGATCCCAGCACGGGTGCTATCCTGGCGATGGCAAACTACCCGACGTTCGATCCCAATGAATTCAACCAGGTCACCGATTACGGGCTATTCAAGAACCCGGCAGTCACCGACATCCGCGAGCCTGGTTCCACGATGAAGATCCTCACCTACTCATCGGCTATTGATGCAGGCGCGATCCTTTCCACCACCAGTATGTACGGCACCGCTTGCGTCACCAAGTACGGCCAGAGCCTGTGCAACGCCACACGCACCGAATGGGGCTGGCAGACCATGGAGCAGGGGCTTGCGCGGTCGGATAATGTGGCCGCCATGTTCGCCGCCGAACAACTTGGCCCGGACAAGTATTACCCCTACATCAAGAAGTTCGGCATCGGCACTCGCACCGGCATCGACCTGGCGGGCGAAGTGGCGGGCCTAGTTAGCTGGCCCGACTCGGACGGCTACAGCCCTGTCGACTTCTACACAACCTCCTTCGGCCAGAGTGCAGCCGTCACGCCTATCCAACTGGTAAATGCCGTGTCTGCCGTCGCCAATGGCGGCACGCTTCTCAAGCCGTATGTGATGAAAGAAATCCGCAAAGACAACGAGGTAGTTGCCACGGGCCAGCGCGAGGAGGTCAGGCGCGTGATCCAGCCCGGCGCCGCGCAAGATATTGCGAACATGCTCGCCTACGGCGTCGAGAATGGCGGCGTGGCCCGCCTGGCCGCCGTGCCCGGCTACCATGTTTCGGTCAAGACCGGCACTGCCAACGTGCTTAACGATAACGGCATCGGCTACAACGACAGCGTAACGTTTGCCTCCGCTATGGGCTTCGGTCCCTCGCAAAACCCGCGCTTCACCCTCTACATCGGCCTGATGAACCCACGCACCAGCCAGTGGGGTGAGAACACTGCCTCCGTATCGTGGGGTCGCCTGGCACAACAGATTCTCCTTTACATGAACGTCCAGCCCACCGGACCGCTCCCCACAGCGACGCCTGCTCCGTAGAGCGTGAAACGTGAAACGTAATACGTGAATGGCTCCGATACCTCCCTTGATAGCGTTGCCAGTTTACCCCTGATCCGTTATGCTTTTATGTGGCCCGCAAATAAGGGCTAATCAAGAATCACATCCAACTCGCTACTCGTCGCTCGTCGCTCGTCACTCGCCATCACCAATGTTCACCCTAGAAGATATCCTGCAAGGCACAGGCGGCCACCTGGATGCGCCGGGCGGCGCGCTTGCCATGACCGGCCTCGGCTTCACTGGAGTCGCAATCGACTCGCGGGCGGACCTGCGCGGCGCTCTCTTTATCGCGTTGCAGGGTGAGCATGTTGATGGGCATGAGTTCGTCTTGGACGCGGTGGGGCATGGGGCGCGTGGCGCGTTGGTGCGCCGCGACTGGCATGCCCCTTCCGCTCTACCCGCCGGTGTAGCTCTTGTGCGCGTGGACGACCCCCTCACCGCCTTGCAGAGCCTGGCCCGCTGGTGGCGCAGCCGCAATGCCACCCAGGTGATAGCCATCACCGGCAGCATCGGCAAAACCTCTACCAAAGAGGTGATCGCCTCCGTCCTTTCGCGCCGTTACAACACCCTCAAGTCGCAGGGCAACCTCAACAACGAGATCGGCCTCCCGCTCACCCTCCTTCGCCTCCAACCCACCCACGAAAAGGCCGTGCTGGAGATGGGCGCGGGCTACGCCATGGGCGAGCTTACCCTCCTGTGCGAGATCGCCCGTCCCCAGATCGCGGTGGTAACTATCGTGGCACCCGTGCACCTTGAGCGCATGGGCACTCTAGAAAACATCGCCCTCAACAAGAGCGAGCTTGTGCGCGCCCTCCCCGCCGATGGCACAGCCGTGCTCAACGGCGACGACGAGCGGGTACGCGCCATGCGTGAAGTAACCTCCGCGAAGGTGATCCTCTACGGTCTGGACGAAGGCAACGACCTTCGCGCAACCGACATAATGAGCCACGGCCTGCAAGGCGTTCACTTCACCCTTACGGTCTCCGGTGGCAACTCATGGCGCGTGCGCCTTCCTCTGCTGGGACGCCACAGCGTGCACACCGCCCTGGCTGCTGCGGGCGCTGCCCATGCTGCCGGTATGGAGTGGGGTGACATAGTTGCCGCCCTCCAGGGCCTCGATGCCCAGGTGCGCCTGCTGGTGGTGGCCGGGTGGAACGGCTCGACGCTCATTGACGACACCTACAATGCCGCCCCCGAAAGCACTCTGGCGGCCCTCAATCTTCTGGACGAAATGAAGGGCAACAAGATCGCCGTGCTCGGTGATATGTTGGAGCTTGGCTCCTACACCCAGGAAGGCCACCTGAAAGTCGCCCGGCGTGCTACCGTGGTAGCGGGCAGGCTAATAGTTGTCGGTACGCTGGGCAAGCTGATCGGCGAGGAGGCTCTGAGAGTCGGCATGCCTCCGCACCAGGTCTTCTTTGCCGCCGACAACGCCCAGGTAGTCGAGTATCTCAAGCGCGCTCTCAAGCCAGGCGATTACGTGCTTGTCAAAGGCTCGCGGGGGCTACACATGGAAGAAATAATCTATGGTCTGAAGGCTGAGTGACCCATTGAATCACTATTTCTCCCTGCTGACAATTGCGAACAACACCTTTTCTATAGTCCATTCGTTGGGCTTTGCCGCCGCCCCTGATCCCGCGCCCGCCGGGCATTGGCTTGATCTATTATCGAATATCACCGCCCAGACGTTGCCAACGCCCACAGTAGGTATCGCACCAGCCGACCCCATAACCTCTACCGGCACTATCAACGCGGTGGCCTCTGTGACAGGTGTCAAGAAAGAGATACCCCCTCTTCAGCCGATCAAAATGGTGCGCGGCCTCACCCTTGGCGCTGTGGCTTTTCTGCTGGGTGTAACCGTTGGCAGGCCGGTGATCAACTGGCTCCGCGACAGGGGCATAGGCAAGCACATCAGGATCGAAGGCCCCGCCAGCCACCAGGTGAAGACAGGCACCCCCACCATGGGAGGTATGATCTTCCTGATCCCCCTTGTGATCGTGATCGCCGTCTTCATGGATATTCTCTCCTTCAACTCGTTACTCCTCCCGCTCGGCATCGTGGTGTCGTGCGGTATACTCGGCGCGATAGACGACCTCATGAGCACCGTAGGGCGCAACAGGGGCGGTATGAAGGCGCGCTTCAAGATGGCCTGGTTGGTGGCGATAAGCACCATCGCAGCGTGCATCCTCTACTTCCTGCTCGGCCACGACACGATCCTGCTGCCTTTCCTGACCCCGCCGCCCATACCCATCGGCCTCTTTTATATTCCTATCGCGGTATTCCTGATAGCGGGCACAGCCAATGCAGTGAACTTCACCGATGGCCTCAACTCGCTGGCGGGAGGCACCACCGCTATCGCGTTCGTGTCCTACGGCATCATCGCCTACCTGCAAAAGCAGGAACCCATCGTTTACCTCTGCTTTGCCGCCGTGGGCGCGCTGCTGGCCTTCCTCTGGTTCAACGCCCACCCCGCGATGGTCATCATGGGCGATGCAGGCGCCCTCACCCTGGGTGCGCTGCTGGCGATCTGCGCCCTCATGACCGACCAATGGCTCCTTCTCCCCCTGATCGGCATAGTGTTCGTCGCCGAGACCCTCGCAGTAATTCTGCAAGTGCTCTACTTCAAGCTGACCGGTGGCAAGCGCCTCTTCAGGATGGCCCCTCTCCATCACCACTTCGAGATGCTCGGCTGGTCTGAAACGCAGGTCACCATGCGCTTCTGGATGTTAAGCATGGTGGCCGGGATGCTTGGTGTAGCGCTTGCACTTGTTTGATCCGAATTCTCAAGAAGGCTAAGTTCCTCCATTGAGCACTTTCCTTGAATTGGCGAATATCGCTGCTAACTTATGTGTGCTCCCTCATGCACACGGGTCGTTGCCGGATCTTGTGGGGGGCGTAAGCGCACAGCGCGTGATGACACCCACTGTTGTTACTACGGGCACCGGAGGGGCGAGCATCGCAGCAAGCTTACCCCCGATTACAATGGTGCGCGGGTTGACGCTGGCGGCCGTGGCGTTCTTGTTGGGAGTGCTTGTGGGCAAGCCGGCGATCAATTGGCTGCGCGACCGGGGCATCGGCAAGCATATCAGGATCGAGGGTCCGGCAAGTCACCAGGTGAAGACGGGCACGCCGACGATGGGGGGCATGATATTCCTGATACCACTTGTGATTGTTATCGCCGTGTTCATGGATTTGCTGACCTTTAAGTCGCTCTTGCTGCCGCTGGGGATCGTGGTGTCGTGCGGGATACTGGGTGGAGTAGACGACCTGATGAGCATTGCGGGGCGTAACAGGGGCGGGATGAAGGCACGCTTCAAAATGGCGTGGCTGCTCGTGATCAGTACTATCGCGGCATGCATACTTTATTTCTTGCTGGAGTATGATGAGTTGAACCTGCCTTTCCTGACCCCGCCACCAATACATATCGGATTGCTGTTCATTCCCATTGCGATATTCCTTATTTCGGGCATGGCGAACGCGGTCAATTTTACTGATGGGCTGGACTCACTGGCGGGCGGGACTACGGCTATCGCTTTTGTGTCATATGGGATTATCGCGTATCTGCAAAAGCAAGAGCCGGTGGTGTATCTGTGTTTCGCTGTGGTGGGGTCGCTGCTCGGGTTCTTGTGGTTCAATTCGCACCCGGCGATGGTGTTTATGGGGGACGCAGGGGCGCTTACGCTTGGGGCTTTGCTGGCTGTGTGCGCGCTGATGACGAACCAATGGCTCCTTCTTCCCCTGATCGGCATAATCTTCGTCGCCGAGACCCTCGCCGTAATTCTGCAAGTGCTCTACTTCAAATTGACGGGTGGCAAACGTCTGTTGAAGATGTCGCCGCTGCACAACCATTTCGTGGAACTGGGCTGGTCTGAAACGCAAATAACCATGCGCTTCTGGATGGTAAGCATGGTAGCGGGCATGCTAGGCGTCGCCCTCGCCCTCGTATGATTTTGGATTTTAGATCTCCGATTTTGGATTTGAGGTAATTGGTGAACGAGAAAGAATTCAAAATCTGTACTAAACGTTTTGCTATTGAGGCAATTCGTTGCGTGCAAGACCTGCCGAGAGACGAAACTGCTGACATAATTGGTAGACAATTATTGCGGTGTGCTACGTCTGTGGGAGCAAACTATCGAGCTGCATGCCGGGCGAAATCTACACCGGGTATGGTTGCGAAACTTGCGATTGTTGAAGAAGAAGCAGACGAGAGCTTATATTGGTTGGAATTGTTGGTGGAAGCCGACATTGTTCCTGCTACAAAGCTAACTGACATCATGGCTGAAGCTAATGAGATTACAGCCATGGTTGTAGCATCAATCAGAACCTTGCGTACCCAAAAGAGCAGGTAATATCCTCCAGCCAATCTCGACTTTACGCGCAAGACGATGGACAGAGAAGAAAGATCCAAAATCCAAAATCCAAAATCCAAAGTCGACGAGTTCCGCAATCAAAGTGTCCTTGTCATGGGACTTGGCGTGCACGGTGGTGGCCTCGGCGTTGTGCGCTGGATGGCTGGGCAAGGCGCTAATGTCCGCGTTACCGATCTTCGGACTGAAGATAAGCTCCAGAGTTCCATCGCTGCAATAGAAGCCGAAGGCATCCCCGTCACCTACACGCTCGGAGAGCACCGCGAAGAAGACTTCCGTTGGGCCGATATCGTAGTGCGCAACCAGGCCGTTCCGCCAACCTCTCCCTGGCTCACCTTTGCCCGCAGTCTCGGCAAGCCCATCGAGATGGAGATGACCATCTTCCTCAGGCTATGCCCTGGCCCTGTCGTGGCCGTCACCGGTACCAAAGGCAAATCGACCACCGCCACCTGGACCTGGGAGATGCTACGCCACTGGCGTCCTGATGCCCTCCTCGCAGGCAACCTCCGCGTCTCCGCTCTCGAAGCCCTTCAGCGCATCACACTCGACACCCCCGTGGTGCTTGAGCTATCCAGCTTCCAGCTAGAGGCGTTCGAGCGCCCCGATGTATCTGTCCACATAGCCGGGATCACCAATCTCTCACCCGACCACCTGGATCGCTACAAAACCATGCAAGAGTACGGCGAGGCCAAGAAGATGATCTTCCGCAACCAGCGCTTCGAACAGAGTGATTGGACCGTCTTCAATGCCGATCACCCTATCGTATCCGGCTGGGCTGCCGAAGCCCCCGCAGGCGTTGCCTGGTTTGGCCTCGACGCAACGCCACGCTCTCCCGGCGTTTTTCTCGAAGGCGTTGATCTCGTCTGGTATCCACCCGCAGGCGAAAAGCTCTCCCTCGGCAGCAGCGATCTTGTAAAGGTTCCCGGCAAGCACAATTTAGCCAACGCCGCCTGCGCCGCCGCCATGTCTCTCCTCGCGGGCGCGCCCCTCGACGCTGTGCGTGCCGGCCTCTCCTCCTTCACCGGAGTGGCCGACCGCATGGAATACCTGGCAACCCTGGAAGGTGTGCGCTTCATCAACGACACAACCTCCACCACCCCCGCCTCCACCGATGCAGCCTTACACTCAGTAGGGGGCGACCTGATACTGATCGCCGGAGGCGCAGACAAGGGCCTAGATTTCGCCGCGCTCGCGCCCATAGTCGCGGCCCGCACACAGGGCGTGGTACTCCTCGAAGGCACCGCCACCGACCTCATGGAGCGCCAGTTCCAGGGGGCTGGAGTGCGCATCCTGGGCCGCTACGACGACTTCGGCACCGCAGTAAATGCCGCCTGGCGCGCTACCCCCACCGGCGGCACGGTCCTCCTCTCCCCCGCCACAGCCTCCTTCGGCATGTTCCGCAACGAATTCGACCGGGGCGAGCAATTCAAAGCCATAGTAGCCCAGTTAGCCACCCCCTCCTGATGCAACACAAACAAAAATCGTAGGGGCGAGGCATGCCTCGCCCAAGCCCCAACGCGAAAGAAAGCGCCATGCAATGGTACACCTGTCAGGTGCGCTGCCCCATTACCCCCAAAGCAAGTAGTCCCGTAGGGACGGTAGAGAGTAGCCCAGGGCTTACGCCCTATGGTAAGCACAACACCCTATAATAGTCCCTTCGGGACGTGGCTTGGGTGGCAATCCATCCACAGGGCGTGCTCCTGCATTCCGCACTCCAAACCTCGAAGTTCGAACTTCGAACTATAAAAACCACCCGAAAGTACACCTCAAAGCCTGTCCAGATTGAGCTCACCTTTGCCATTTAGTATATGAAGGCAGGAATATACCTGACGGAAAACAGGCTCTCGAATCTTCGCAACAAACGGAATCCGCCAGACGTCCCCAGCAGAACACATCAAACGTGCGGCACGTGTGGAAAACTCCACTCGACACTATCCGATGGCCTAAACTGAATAGTCCAGGGACCATTCACAGAACGACCCACACTCCGCATTCCACACTCCGAATTCCGCACCAACCAAGCTTATGAGCACTCGCGCCCGCAGATTTGATCGCCCCGATTACTGGATACTGGCCGTCGTCGGTATCCTCTGTATCATCGGCGTCCTCATGGTCTTTTCCTCCAGCGGGATCGACCAGGAGAACAGCAACCTCATCACCAAGCATATCTTCTCGCTGGGCGTCGGTATGGTCGCCATGTTCATAACCATGAGTGTGCCCTACCAGCGCCTTCGCAGGTTCTCGGTGCCTCTCCTCGTCTTCAGCGCCGTCCTCCTGATGGTGGTGTACGTGATAGCCGAGCCTGTCAACGGTGCCAAGCGCTGGCTCGACCTCGGGATTACCACCTTCCAACCCTCGGAGCTGGTCAAGTTCGCGCTTGTCCTCTACCTGGCCGATTGGTGCTACAGCAAGGGCGAGCAGGTGCGCGATCTCTCCAACGGGCTTGTGCCCTTCGGAATCGTGCTGGGATTCCTGGGTGGCCTCGTCTTCATCGAACCTGACATGGGCACCATGCTCGTTATCTTCGCAATCGGAGTCACCATGTACTTCGTGGCGGGTGCCGCCATCCCGCACCTGCTGGGAGGTTTCGTCCTGGCGGCGGCGGGTTTTGTACTGGCTGCCCTCGCCGAGCCATACAGGTTCGCCCGCATCCTCTCCTTCCTCGACCCCTACAATCCCGCCGAGGAGTTGGGCACCAACTACCACATATTCCAATCGTTGATCACCCTCGGTTCGGGTGGCCTCACAGGCCAGGGCCTGGGCGCATCACGCGGCAAGTACGGCTGGCTCCCTGAGCAGTCCACCGATGCCATCTTTTCCGTTTGGGGGCAAGAGGTCGGCTTCCTGGGGGCCATGCTCCTGATCAGCCTCTTCATCGTCCTGGCCTGGCGCGGCTTCCGCGTGGCACGCCTCGCCCCCGACGGTTTTACCGCCTTGCTGTCGGCAGGGCTTACCACCTGGGTAATAGCCCAGGCGATGATCAATATAGGCGCGGTCAGTGGCGCGATCCCCTTCACGGGCGTGCCCCTCCCCTTCGTGAGTTACGGAGGCTCCTCCCTGATAATCACCCTGTCAGGCGTCGGTCTCCTGCTCAACTTGAGTCGCTACGCAACCTCCGAGCGCACAGCCCCCGCAACGTCCGGACTAAGAGTATTGAGGCTAGATAGAAGCAACACGTAACCACTGCATACTACATATTGCTTAGTACCAGGGCATGTTAGCATCAGCATAAACTGTGCTTTGACGCAAGATGCAGTACGCAGTGCGGAGTACGCAATAAAGGCATGGTAATTACTCTCGAATGGTGGCAATGGGTGCTTCCGGCGGTGTTCCTGGCCGTGGTGGCCGGGCTTTACATGGGCTGGAAGATCATGGGCCTGTGGACTATCGGGGTTTTCTTCAGCGGCCTGGTGGCTGCCAAGCTTGGGCCAAAGCTCGACCTGCTGCTCAGTAAGCTGTTGAGCGTCATGGGCCAGTTCGCCGCTATCGCCACCGACAAGCCCGAAGACACGATCACCACGCCCAAAATCGAGATCGCTTCCCCCTGGGAGCCGGTGGCGACCGCGGCGCTTTTTATCTCGCTGGTGATTTTCTCGTGGTGGGTGGCTCGCAAGCTGGCATCTCGCTCAGGTGGCCTTATCGACAGCCTGATCGGTGGGGTCTTCGGTGCGTTGGCCTCCGTGCTTGCTTTATCGCAGGCGTTCGACTACTGGGCCGATTTCGTCCAGCGGAGCGGCACCAACCCCACCAGTGCCACCCCACAAATATCGATTGGAGTGGCCGCCCTTCCATCCACCAACCCGCTTGTCGGCATGGCGACGGTGGCCCTCGGCCTTTTCCTGCTGATCGTAATCGTGTACACTATCTGGCGGGCGGCAAAAGCAGCCCTCTAGAGAATGCGGAATGCCAATATCATTCCTGACTTAGAACTCCGCATTCCGCATTCCACCATGACACTCCATTGGCACTTCATTGGCATAGGCGGCGCGGGCATGAGCGCGCTTGCCGCTGCTCTGCTCGAGTCGGGGGCTAAAGTCTCCGGCTCCGATGCCGTCGAATCCGACGCTACTGGTGACCTTCGGGCACACGGGGCCATTATCACCGTCGGCCACAGCGCTGCCAACCTTGGGAATCCCCCGCCCGACCGTGTGGTAGTCACCGCCGCCCTCCAGCCTGACAACGAGGAATGGCTTGAAGCCCAGCGCCTCAATGTGCCCATCGTTAAGCGCGCGGCCCTCCTGGGGCAGTTGATGGACACCCGCCGTGGCGTGGCGGTGGCGGGCACCCACGGCAAGACCACCACCTCGGCGATGCTTGCCTGGGCGCTGGCCCGCGCCGGACGCGACCCGTCTTACATGGTCGGCAGCACCATCCGTGGCCTCAGTTCCGGCGGTCATTGGGGAGGTGGGCGCGACCTTGTGGCCGAAGCCGACGAGTACGACCGCTCCTTCCTGCACCTCCACCCCGAAGTGGCGATCATCACCAACATCGAGACCGACCACCTCGAATACTACGGTTCGGTGGAGGCTATCTTCGGGGCATTCGCCGAGTTCGCTCTCAACATCAAACGCGGCGGTCTCCTGGTGCTCTGCGGCGACGATGCCGGGGCGCGTAAGCTTGGTCAAGAGCTATCCGAAGGCTCTCCTCCCTTCCGTGTACAATACTACGGCTCGTCCTCAGATGCCCTCTGGAGGCCGGGAGCCATAGGAGCCAACACTCAGGGCGGCAGCGACTTCACAGTCCTTTACAACGGCAGTGAGGCCGCGCGCGTTTCCCTTCGCATCCCTGGCAGGCACAACGTCCTCAATGCCCTTGGCGCGATTGCTGCTCTTGCTGAGCTTGGCATCCAGCCTGACCAGTCGGCGCAACTACTCCATGATTTTGAGGGCAGCGGGCGTCGCTTCGAGGTCAAGGGCGAAGCCTGGGGCGTGACCGTTGTGGACGATTATGGCCACCACCCAACCGAGATCAGCGCAACCCTCGCCGCAGCCCGCCAGCGCTACCCAAACCGCCGCCTCTACCTGGTATTCCAGCCGCATACCTACACGCGCACCCGCGATTTTCTCGGCGACTTCGCCGCCGCACTCAGCGAAGCCGACAGGTGCATTGTCACCGAGATATACGCCTCTCGCGAGCACGACACCCTGGGCATGAGCGGCAGGGACATCGTACAGCGTATGACGGGTGCAAACGTAGAGTTCGCCGCCACCCTCGAAGAAGCCCGTGATCTTCTGCTGGACGACTTGCAGCCCGGTGACGTGCTGCTCACGATGGGCGCTGGCGATATTACCAAGCTGGCCGGATGGGTGCTGGACGACCTTCAAGAACGGGCGATGGATGATAGATGGGACGTGGAGGACGAAGGACGCCTGCCGACTAAGCTACATATCCCGGTAGCTACCAAGTGGCATAGTGCTGTCCCACAAGCGGCCAGGAGTTCCTGGCGCTTCACTCCTGACCTCGCAGGCGAGTTACAGGATGCCACGGGCCTACAGGTCGTAAGCGATGAGCCGATGAGCAAGCACAACTCTTTGCGCATTGGCGGTCCTGCACAATTGTTTGTAGCCCCTGATACCACCGATCAATTGGTCAAAGCTGTCCTATTCGCCCGGCGGCGAGCAATACCGCACCTGGTGATAGGCAACGGCACCAATATAATGGCCGGGGATTACGGCATAGAGGGGCTGGTGATCCACAACCGCACCCGCGACATATCCCATGAGGTTGAAAATGGCGGCCAAACCAGCATCTGGACGGTATCCTCCGGCGTGCTGTTCAGCAGGTTGGCGCGCCTCACCTGCGAGGCCGGCTGGGCAGGCCTTGAATGGTCGAACAGCGTGCCGGGCAGCGTTGGCGGTGGCGTGGTCAGTAACGCCGGAGCGCACGGCAAAGAACTAAAGGACAACCTCATAGACATCCAGGTGCTTACATTGGAAGGTGTGCTGGACACCTGGCCCGTCGAGAGCCTGCAACTCGGCTACAGGGCCAGCAGGTTCAAAGCCCACGGGCACCGCGAACTATCCGCAGGCGAGGTGATTCTGAGCGCCTGTTTACGGCTCTATCGCGACGCGGAGAGAGGTTGCGACGCTCGCCTGCGCGCATTCTTAAAAGAACGGCAGGAGAAGCAGCCCCAGGGCAAAAGCGCAGGCTCGACGTTCAAGAACCCTCCCAACTACTCGGCGGGCTGGCTGATCGAGCAGGTGGGGCTGAAAGGGCACAGGCACGGGCAGGCCCAGTTCTCGCCCAAGCACGCCAACTTCATGATGAACCTGGGCGGCGCTACCGCCGAAGATGTGCTCTATTTGATACGCCTTGCCCAGAAAGAGGTCTTTGCACGTTTCGGCGTTACCTTGGAGCCTGAGATCGAGCTAGTAGGCGACATTGAGCTATAATATGAGCTTAGGCGCGAGGCAACCAAACTCTAAGAATGGGAGCAATTCTATGGAAGGACCGTTACAAATGCCCAAAATTGTGGAAAAACCCTGGGGTCGCGAGATATGGTATGCTCATACCGACCATTACGCGGGCAAAGTGCTTGAGGTGCTGGCAGGCAAGCGGCTCAGCCTCCAGATGCACGAGATCAAAGAGGAGACCCTCTATCTCCTCTCAGGCAAAGTGATCCTCACCTATGGCGACCGCACCTACGATTGGGAGGCCGGGCAGCTAGTCTATATACCGACGGGTACCATACACCGCTTCGAGGCGATAGAGGACTCAGTGCTGCTTGAAGTCTCAACCCCTTATCTGGAAGACGTGGTACGCATAGAGGACGATTACGGGCGATAGCCCTGATCGTCAATCGGTAGTCGGAATCGGTTGACCGTCATAAGGAACTGTGTTGGCACGTAAGATACGAGTTGGTGTGCTTTTCGGGGGCCAGTCCAGCGAACACGAAGTTTCGCTGGCTTCGGCGCGTAGCGTCCTACGCGCAATGGACCCGGAAAAGTACGACATTGTTCCCATCGGCATTACCAAGCGCGGCGTGTGGCTCACCACGGGCGACCCGCTGGCCCAACTGCGGGCGGGCACGTCAGGCGAATTGCCTAGCCCTCCATCAGGCTCATCCCTAATAGCGCCCGATCCTCAAGGCGAAGGGCGTGCCGAGATAGTCGAGATCGTGCCAGGCAAAAACGGCATGACCGAAATGACCGCTCGCGTTGGCGAACGCCTGGATGTGATCTTCCCTGTGTTGCATGGCCCATACGGTGAAGACGGCACCGTTCAAGGCGCGCTTGCCCTGGCCGGCATACCATACATCGGCTCCGAGGTGCTCGGTTCTGCCGTTGGGATGGACAAGATCACCATGAAGAGCCTATTCCGAGATCATGGTCTGCCGGTGCCACCCTACACATCTACCAGCCGTGCTGAGTGGGAGCGCGACCCTCACGATGTGCAGGAGCGGGCTGAACGTCTGCTTCACTACCCGATGTTCGCCAAGCCATCCAACATGGGATCGAGCGTTGGCGTGAGCAAGATACACACACCTGAGGAGTTCGCCGACGCCGTGACGCTGGCTGCCCGCTACGACAGGCGCGTTCTGATCGAGCAGGGCCTGGATGCCCGTGAATGCGAGTGCGCCGTGCTCGGCAACGACGCCCCGCAAGCCTCTGTAGTTGGCGAGGTCGTCCCCGGCAATGAGTTCTACGACTACCGGGCCAAGTATGTAGACGACAACTCCGACCTGATCATCCCGGCCAGAATACCAGACCACCTTGCCGAAGAAATCAGGCGCTTGTCCGTGCGGGCATTTACCGCTCTCGACTGTGCGGGTATGGCCCGCGTCGACTTCTTTGTGGAGCGTGACCTTTCGCAGGTGTGGATCAACGAGTTGAACACCATTCCAGGGTTCACGCGCATCTCGATGTATCCTAAGCTGTGGGAAGCATCAGGCATAAGCTACTCCGAGCTTATAGATCGTCTTATCGAACTGGCTTTCGAGCGCCACCAGGATCGTCATGTGAGCAAGAAAGCCCTGGATGATTTAGGTACCGATCTGGGCAACGTATAAGGGGCAATATGGGTCGCCGAAGCAATACAAGTGACCATCTCCAAATGGTTCCTCGCGTCCAGGCGCACGTGCTGGGGGCCGAGGGGCACCCTGCCATGCTCGGTGAAAGTGGCGGCAAGCGGCGCGAAGGTGCCGAGAAGCAGGGTTGGCGGTTATTCAGTGAGGACGTGCGGCGTGGCCGCTTCTTCGCGTTGGTGGGCCTTGTTCTCATATTCGCTGCGGGTGTTTCGTTTGCCACCTCGCCCGAATACATGGTGGACTCGGTGACGGTCGAGGGGAGCACCGTATTGAGCCTGGAACAGGCCAACGCCATCGCTGGCGTGCAGGGAGCCAATATTTTCACGGTAGATGCCGAGGCGGTGCGCGAGCGCCTGGCCGAGAAAGCTGCACTCCTGAAGGGCGTGTCGGTCGAGACTCGCCTGCCCAATAGCGTCATCATCCACGTGCAAGAGCGCAAACCCGCGACCGTGTGGGTGATCGGCGATGGTACTCCGTTGCTGGCAAGCGACGACCACGTTGTGGTCGGCTATGCCTCTACCCTCAACGGCTTTGTCACCATATTCGACAGAGGTCCAATGACCGACACATTGGAGATAGGCAAGCCGCTGCCGGTGCACAAAGCCGATGCCGCCGACACAGCCCAGCAAATCTACCTGACTCTCCCTGAAGCCACAGGTCTACAGTTGCGCCAACTCGAATGGGACCCGGCAGACGGTGTATCGGCCATTACGGTCACCGGTGAGCGGATTGAGTTCGGCACAGGCGATCAGCTAGAGCAAAAAATCAAGATCGTGCAGGCCGTAGTGAAACAATCGGCAACCAGTTGGCAGCCCTGGACCGTCCTTGATGTGCGCTCGGTGGACAGGCCAAGCATCAAGCGATAGCAGCACTGCAAGCACAAAACCGGCGCTACTTTGGCGCCGGTTTTGTGGTATTCTATTCTATTGTTTGGCTGTTAGCCGATGTGCAGGCTGATGGCCTTTCCGGCCTCTCATATTTATCTGTGTGTACCTGTACCTGGCGTCTCCGTTTTCAGGGCGAACTCGTACTTTGCGGCGCTGCCTGCGTCGACAGCTATTCCTTTGGTCATTGAGCTATAGCCTTGCGCGCTCACCGTGACCTCATACTGGCCTGGGGCAACCATGAAGCTCACACTCCCTTGCTTGTCAGTCGTCGCATGGGCGACGATATGGCCATCATGGGAGGCTACGACTACGTTAGCATTGACGATAGGTTTGCCGACCATCGCGTCGACCACGTTGATAACGAGCTTGTTGAGCGAAGGAGCGGGCGGCGTCATTGGCGTGAGGAGTGCATCATGTTGGGTTTCCTGTCCGGCCTTCACATCCAGGCCCACCTTCTGGCTGACATACTTATCCTTCTCTATGACCACGATGTAGTTGTTTGCGGGCACTTTGGCGACGAAAGATCCCTGGCCGTTAGTTTTTCCGGCAGCAACCTCATAATTCTTATTGTCCCTTACACTCACATGTGCACCTGCTAACCCCGTTTTCGTAACTGCATCCATCGTATGCACGGATATCTTGCCGAGCATGCTCGTCTGCCACAGGACCGCATCCTGGGTGGTGTTGTTGCCTGATGTGACCGCGATATTGCCACTCCAGCCTTCGTAACCCTTTGCCATAGCAGTTAGAGAATAGTTACCTGGGTCTAGCGTGAACCGTACTTCGCCCGTAGTGTAATCGGTTTTACCCACCGCCACGACGCCGGATGCTCTGTAGACTACGACCGTGGCTCCGCCTACGGGCAATATACTGGGGTAGCTGTGCGCGCTTATGGTGGCCACTCCCAGACCGGGAATAGGGTCGCTAGAGGCAAGGCTGGCAGTTGGGAATGACATAGCGACAAGGGCCACGATAGCTGCGAATACGCTCCAGAAGCGTGCAGTTCGGGGCAGAACGTCAAATTTACGAAACATCTGAAACCTCCAATTGACTGTGTTTGTCTTCTTGTGTTTGATTCGCTGACTGGTTTTGCTTCAGCAATTCGTTACTGTTCTACGCTGAAAATGAACCGCATATTCAGCTGGTCTGCTAGTAGTTTAGCATCAAATATTGGTCTGTGGTGGGTTAATGCGGAATGAGCGAAAAGTACCAGGGTAGAGTCTGATGCTTTCGCTGTAGCCTTAGTTTCCTGGATTAGCCAGATCAGGTTACGTCTCACACCGGAGGTACTATGTCGCCTGCACTGGGCAAATAACAAGGCCTGCGGAGTTCTCCGCAGGCCTTGTGGCCTTGATATTACGCGATTTTCGGCTTTGTATCCCAGCCGACCTAAGCCTTTGATCTACTGCTCATCGGGTATCCGGCAGATTATCGGGCAAAGGAATCGTGCATTCAGTGGTATTGCCTGCTATTATGACGACCTCAGTTGACATCGTCATATAGTTGGGGGCACTCGCTGTAACGACATACCTGCCTTCAATAAGGTCAAAGCTTATGGTCCCTACCTTGTTAGTCGTACCCTGAGCGACGATCTTTCCAGTCGATTCAGCTACCGTTACGTTGGCTCCTGGGATGGGATCTTTACTAATAGTATCAACGACATGGACATCAAGCATGCCTATCCCCGGCATAAGAATCGCATCGTAGTGGATATCCTTACCGACTATCACATCAAGCATCGTCTTTTGTGCGACATACTTGTCGAGTTCCATGACGAATGTATAAGTATTCGCGGGTAGCTTGACATAATAGTAGCCCTTGATGTTAGTAGTGCCAACCGCCATCCGAAAACCGCCACGATCATAGATTGTTACCTGCACACCTTTCAGGAGTGCCTTAGTAACGCCGTCCATAGCGGTGATGGATACTGCACCGGTCTGATCAGTTCGCCACATGACCGCATCCGTGGCGGTCTTGGTGCCTCCTCTGATCTCCACCTGGGAAGCCCAGTTTTCAAACTCGTCGGCAACGACTGTGACAATATAGATTCCGGGACTCAACTTCAATTCAGCATTACCTGATTGGTTGGTGCTACCCTTGGCGATCAGCGTGCCTGACAGGTCGCGAACTATGACCCCGGCCCCGGGAATGCCCAGCCAGAGTGGGTAGCTATAGGCGTTCAATTCCAGAACACCCTGTTTACCCTCATTTGGGGCGGATGCGCCTTGAAAGACCTCACCCGGACCTGGCGTACCCATATCCTTAGATGGGTTGATTGCTGCACGGCTTCCGGCCGGGAAAGTCATAGTAGCAAGTGCTACAATAACCATGGCCATACCGGAGAGCTTTGCTGCTCTTTTTATGGATCGGAAAAGAGTGACCATCTTGAACCTCCTTTTCCAGAGTTGACTGCATTCGTTCGAAATCGTGGCTGGGAGAGCAAGGCCACACATACAAATAGCCCAACCGCATTGTCTGGCCGGTCAGGAGAGGTCCTTCATGACACATTAAGAATATCCTTACTTGGTTACAGCATTGGTGGAAGGAGGTGAATGACAGGTGTCAGGTTGCAGATGGCTAGCTCAGATAAAGAGAGGTGGTCGGGCAACATCTCTTCGTCTGATATCAATCTGCAATCCCCTCCACTACAGAGGGCGAAAATATGTTCCAGATGTCTTGCCTTACCAAATGCCTTGTTATGGGGACAAACGGAAGATATAACAGATGCAACTGGAAGACTTATCCACAAATAGTGCAAAAGAGGTTTATAATATGCGGAAGCGGAGTAGAATGATCTCCCTAGCTCGACCCAGGAGGTACTGGGAGCCGATAGGGAGGCATGCTATAAACTGGCCGCAATGCATGACCCTTATCCATACCTGGCAAACCTATGCCCACTAACGACAGGATCATTGTCGGCATTGACGTCGGCACCCATAAGATATGCACAATCGTGGCGGAAGCCGAGCCTGGCCCCAATATGCTCAATGTACTTGGTGTGGGCGCGGTGGCCTCGGAGGGTGTCACTAAAGGACTCATTACCGACATAGTCAAGGCAAGTGGGGCTATAGCGCATTCACTGGAAGCAGCCGAAAGGCAGTCCGGTTGCCGTATTCTGTCAGCCTACGTCTCAATATCAGGGCATCATATCTCATCGTTTAACAGCCGAGGACTGGTATCCGTTTCTCACCCCGATCACGTGATCGGCGCTGACGACCTGGAGAGAGCAGTAGAGGCTGCAAAAGCGGTAGCTATGCCTGCTGGGCGCGAGTTGTTACACGTTATCCCACGCACTTATACGATAGATGGGCAGGAGGGCATACGGAATCCGGTTGGGCTTTCGGGTTGGCGGCTGGACGTGGAGACGCACCTTGTTACCGGCGCTAGCAATGTGCGCGAGAACCTGATCAGGTGCGTGCAGCAGGCCGACGTGGAGGTGGACGACGCGGTGTTGTCACCTCTGGCTGGGGCCGAGGCCACGCTAACAGAGCAGGAGAAGAATCTGGGCGTGATGTACATCGATGTGGGTCATGGTACGACCGACATTGCGATCTATGTCGAAGGCTCAGTATGGCACACCAAAATCATTCCCATAGGTGGATGGCACCTGTCGAATGACCTGTCCATCGTGTTCAACATACCCTACGAGGCTGCCGAGGCGCTCAAGTTGCAGTACGGACGAGCGGTGGTGCCTGGCAGCAAACCGCACACAACCACTCTGCCGCAAACCGTTAATGGCAAGTCTCATCCGGCGGGCGTGGGGGCAGCCTATGCAGCCGGTGATAGCTATGCCAATGGCAAACGTGAGCGGCTGGACGGCGAGATGATAGCCATCGGCACTGGTGTTGAAGATGCAATGCTGGAGACCATAGGCTTCAACGACGAGCCAAAGCAGATCGGCAGAGGTGAGTTGAATGAAGTAATGGCGGCCAGGTTTGATCAGCTCTTCGGTATGATAGCAGATGAGATCAGGCGGAGCGGATATGAAGGTCTACTCCCTGGCGGCGTGGTGCTGGCTGGTGGTGTATCCACCATACCTGGAATAGAGCAGTTCGCACGCACCAAGCTGAAAATGCCGGTACGCACAGGGCGACCCAGGAAGATAGGTGGCCTTGCCGAGGCGTTCGACAGCCCGGCTTATGCGACGAGCGTTGGTCTTGTGCTGTGGGGTTTGCGACAGATCTCTCACCCACAACCGGGTTTGCGGCTCACCATGGGTAGCATGGGGCGTACGCGAAATGAGGGTGAGCCGGATAACATATTGGCTAAATGGCTAAAAAGGTTCTTACCGGGAGGTTAAGAACGTGATCGCGAGCATGGCCGCCAAATTTTAACAATTTTAACAATTCGGCGGCCGTAGAGGTTGAAATGATTGGCGCTGATATTGTATTATCAGTCGTCGGCTCTATCGCATTCTTGCGATAGGGTCTTGAATTAGCTCAACTGTCGGTTCTCAGCACCGATATAGCGGCAGCCAGATCACTTTCCACACACCATCATATCGTGGCACTATCGGGGTAAGGAGGAGAATCGAGATGTTTCCACCTAACGGGGGCAATACAAACCGCCCCGTGCCAATGTTCGGCCATGGCCGGGACAAAGACAAAGAACTTCCATCGGAGAACTTCGCTCAAATCAAGGTTATCGGCGTTGGTGGTGGTGGCTCCAACGCGGTCAACAGGATGATACAGGCGGGCGTGAAAGGTGTTGACTTCATATCTGTCAATACCGACGCCCAGGCCCTGCTCAAGTCGGATGCCCCCACCCGCATCCGGATCGGTGACAAGCTTACCAAGGGCCTCGGTTCAGGCGGAAACCCTGAGACCGGCAGACGCGCCGCGGATGAGAGCAGCGAGGAGCTGTTCGAGGTCCTCAAAGGCGCGGATATGGTCTTTATCACGGCTGGTATGGGTGGCGGCACCGGTACCGGTGCCGCCCCCGTGGTCGCGCAGATATCGCATGAGATCGGGGCGCTTACCGTGGGCGTGGTAACCAAGCCCTTCATGTTTGAAGGTGCTCGTCGGCGGCAGGCTGCCGACGAAGGAATCGCGGCGCTCAGAGAGCAGGTAGACACTCTTATTACGATCCCTAACGACCGTCTCCTCCAGATAGCCGAGAAGAAGACCACTATGCAGGAAGCGTTCCGCATCGCGGACGATGTTCTGCGCCAGGGTATCCAGGGCATTTCAGACCTGATCATCGAACCTGGATTGATCAACCTCGACTTCGCTGACGTGAAAAGTATCATGCAGGTGGCCGGCTCTGCGCTGATGGCAATAGGGCGTGGCACCGGCGATACACGCTGCGTGGATGCAGCCCGGCAAGCCATCGAGTCGCCTCTGCTGGAGATCAGTATCGAGGGTGCCAAAGGTGTGCTGTTCAACATCACAGGTGGCCCTGACCTGGGCATCCTGGAGGTGAACGAGGCAGCCACGCTGATCAAAGAGCATGCGGACCCCGATGCCAACATCATCTTCGGCGCTGTGATAGATCCCGAAATGGGCAACGATGTGAAGATCACTTTGATCGCTACCGGGTTCGATTCGCTGCGGCGTAGCATCGAGATGCGTGGCGAGCACACATATGTGCGACGCGATACTGGAGCGTACTCTCCAAACTATGGCTCGCAGCCACCCAATCCATCACAGCAGCAGACCCAGGGCCATCCACATGGCCAGGGGCAACCTCAAGGATATACTAATGGGCAGGTGCGCATGCCTGCCGACTATAGTAATGGCAACGGGAGCCAGCCTCCTGCCCGCACTCCAGACCACATCACCCCCGCACCAATGACGGTCCGCCCCATGCCTCAGAAATCTTCTCCTTATTCCACACCCCAGGTTTCTGTCAACAGCCCCGACGATCTCGATATTCCTCCATTCCTGCGGGATAAGCACCAGAACCGGTAAGTATAGATGGGACGAAAGTGAAGGACGAAGGTTACCCGCCTTCGTCCTTCGTGTTTATGCCTCTGTCAGTTTGCCTTGCACCTTTCGGCGATAGTAGCGGCGGGCCTTGGCAGTGTTGCCACAGTCTTTCATGTCGCACCAGCGGCGGCTGTGGTTCTTGCTCGTGTCTATGAACATCCAGCCGCAGGTATCGCCCGCGCATTCGTGTACCCTGGCAAGCTTATTCGATATCAGGAGATCGGCGGCTGACCTGGCGATAGGCCAGAGAATACGCTCCAGGTTGCCTTCAGCGCTCTCCCAGCCCCATTGATAGCCATCTTGCGTGTGTTCGACGCGAGCGTGACACATGGCTTCGGCTATGTGGCTGTTGAGCAGATCGAAACTGTGGGTTTCGGGTGGCAAGCCCTCTGATGCCGCCAGGAAGGTGCGCTGGATCGACTCGCGCAGCTCTTTTGCCCTCCGGAAGGCTGATTCGGTCTCCTGGGGCCGGTCCTCGGCCACCTTATCGAGCGCCTGTTGTTCTTCACGAGTTATTACACCCGCCTGGCGTGCCCAACTGAGAATATCGGCATAAGATTCGAAATAGTCGTAGGTCGGGTTGAGCTTGTCGATGTAGTTGCCTCTTGTGTTCACAAAATCGAGGCACAACGCCCCGCCGACCAGGTCGTAGGTGCGCTCTCGCTTTTCTTCCATAGTTGCCATATCTGTTGCTCCGAATATCAATATAACCTGCAAAAAAGCCTTGACAGGTTAGGAAATCTGTGATATAATCTAACCATCAAAACCATTATAGATGGTTAACTGTGAAAAGTCAAGAGGTCAGGGCTGCGAACAGAGATGAAAGGAGACATGGTGATGTTTGGCTGGTACGAGGCTGAGGCCGAGCAGAGGCAAAAGGAACGCCTGCACGAAGCCGAGCAAGAGCGAATGATCCGGACCGCCGGTATAGGGCGTCGCAGCCGTGCGAGGTTGCGGGGCCGAGCGATGGTGTGGGTCGGGAGCAGGCTGGTAGAGTCGGGTAGGCGTTTGCAATTGGATGATGAATAACAGCACGTTGCGGATAACAGGCTAAAGGGCCGAGAGAAGGGAGAGGTGACATGGAAGTCATAGTTATTCTTGTTGGTGCTGCCTTGTTTGAGATGGCGTCGCTCCTGTGGGGGAAGGACACCAGATATGGTGTGACCGACCCGGAGTGGGAGCGCAGGCGCACCTGGCGGGGTTTCACGCGCAACGGATCGCGATAGTACGCGAGATCGTTCGACGGGGCATGGCAGCGTCATGCCCCTTTGGTTTGCCTGGGGTGACTGTTTCATTGCCTCTTTTGCTATAATAAGACATATATGAAACCATGCACCGTAAATGACGGTGTTAATATAGCAGAGAGGTCTAAAGAACGGGGATGGTAGCAGAGGCTAGAGGGTATACATTAGAGGTTGCGGATAGCTTTGATGATGGTGTGGGCGTCACGCGGGAGGAGTGGAACGGTCTCCTCGCGCGGGCGGCTTCGAACGTTGTGTTTCTGACCAGAGAGTGGCAGGAGACGTGGTGGCGGCATTTCGGAGGGGCGGCAGGCTGTAGGCTCCACTTGCTGGCATTGCGCGAAAACGGAGGAGCGTTAGTTGGCATTGCTCCTCTTTTTGTTGCTTATGAGGCTTTGCCTCCTGTGAAGGAGTATCGGCCAGGCGAGTTGAGGCCGGAGCGCGAGGGGGAGCCGCTCAGGATAGTGCAGTTTGTGGGCGGGATCGACGTGGCCGACTATTTGGACGTGATCGCCGAACCGGAGTGGATGGAGGATATTTGGGCCGGTGTGCTCGACTACCTGCTTGAGAGGCGTGGCGAGTGGGACGCTATTGATTTCCATTCGCTGCCTGAGTGGTCGCCTTCGCGGGAGATTGTGGCGCGGCTGGGGGCCGAGCGCGGGTTGGAGTTTCAGGTGGTGGCCGAGGATGTTTGCCCGGTGGTGGAACTGCCCGGCGATTGGGATACTTACCTGATGAGCCTGCGGAAGAAGGACAGGCATGAACTAAAGCGAAAGGTGCGCAAGCTTGAGGGACGGGACGATGTGCGCTGGCATCTTGTACCGCCGGACGACCCTGATAGAATGCGGCAGGAAATGAAGGTGTTCCTGGAACTGCACAGGAGCAGCGGAGTGGACAAAGCGCACTTCATGGACGATAAGATGGCGGCCTACTTCCTCGATATGGCGGAAGATATGGCTGGCACAGGCTGGCTGGACCTGGCGGTGCTGGCTGTGGATGGCGAACCTGCTTCGGCCTACCTGTCGTATATATATGGGGAGAGGTTGTATCTGTACAATTCCGGATATTCGCAGCGGTTCGCGGCTTATAGCGCCGGTGTGGCGCTGCTGGCTTACAGGATTCATAAGGCGATCTTGCAGGGGGTGAAGTGGTTCGACTTCCTGCGGGGCGACGAGGATTATAAATACGATTTCGGGGCTAAAGATACGTATGTGTATAGGGCCGTGTGGACGAGTGGCGAGTGACGAGTGACGAGTGACGAGTGACGAGTGGCCGGTGGTGTGCTGTGGATGTGTGGGCATAATTCGTGCATTGGGTTGTGTTTTGTTGGTATAGCTCAAAGTTAGATATAAGGTTAAGATAGATCAAAGAGGATATAAGATAGATGAGTAACATAGCGGTGATCAGTATGCATACCTGTCCTCTGGCGTGCCCGGAGGCTTTGCTCGGGGGGCGTGAGACAGGTGGCATGAACGTGTATGTAAGGGAATTGAGCCGGGAGCTTGGGAAGCGTGGGCATCGGGTGGATGTCTTTACGCGGTTCCAGGACGAGCAGACGGCGCAGGTGGAGGAGTTCGGGGAGAACGCACAGGTGGTACACCTGGAAGCGGGGCCGCGAGCGCCATATGATAAGAACAGGTTGCCCATGCACGTGGACGAGTTCGTGGAGGGGATCGAGGAGTACGCCCGCGCTGAGGGGCTCAAGTACGATGTGATCCACAGCCATTACTGGGTGTCGGGCCTGGTAGCGCGCAAGTTGCAGCAGGCGTGGGATGTGCCCTTCGTGCAGATGTTCCACACGTTGGGCGAGTTGAAGAACAGCGTCGCCAAGGCGGTCGGCGACCGGGAAGTGGCGGCGAGGATCGTGGGTGAGGCATCGGTGATGCGCTGGGCCGACAGGCTGATAGCGGCCACGCCTCTCGAAGAGGAGCAGATGGTATGCCTGTACGGGGCTAACCAGTGCAAGATCGAGGTTATTCCGGCGGGCGTGGATACCAGCCTCTTTTATCCTCGTGATAAAGAAAACGTCAGGGAGTTATTGAGCTTGCCTGGTATCGAGACGCCGATCCTGCTGTTCGTAGGACGGATCGAGAGGTTGAAGGGGATAGATACGCTGCTGGAGTCGGCGGCGGTGGTGAGCCGCTACTGCTCAGGGCGAGATTTGAAGGTGCTGATCGTGGGTGGCGGCGGGCAGACCGAGGAGGAGAACGCGGAGCTACGACGCGTGGTTGAGCTGCACCACGACCTGAACCTTGAGGAGCAGGTGGAGTTCGTGGGGTCGAAGCCCCAGGAGATGCTGCCGCTCTATTACTCGGCGGCGGATGTGACGATCATGCCCTCGCATTACGAGTCGTTCGGGCTGGTGGCTGTGGAGTCGATGGCTTCGGGCACGCCTGTGATCGCCTCGAACGTCGGTGGATTGTCTTACACTGTAGTGGATGGCGAGACCGGCTTCCTGGTGGAGCAGGAGAACCACTTCCAACTGGCGGAGCGGGTGCATACTCTGTTGAAGAACCCGGAGATGCGAGAGCGGATGGGGGAGCAGGCGCATTTGCATGCTCAGCAGTATTCGTGGGAGAATATCGCTTCGCGGGTACTAGAGGTGTACGAGGAGGCGATCAAGGAGAGGCAGGGCGCGGAGCCTGCTTGCGCTTGATGTGGACCAGATGAACCACAGAGGCCCAGAGGCCCAGAGGTTATTTGTGGTTCTTGTACACGAAGAGACGAAGGAGAGCGAAGGGCACGACGATTCTTTGGGGTTTGAAGTTCGAAGTTTGAGATAGTTGTGGATTGTGGGAAGGGTGCATGCGATCGTTGGGATCATGTGCGCCCTTTCTTCATGTTCGGTTGTGCCGTGCCTGCTGCTCTTTTAGTATTGGGTTGGTAAGGTGCCGGACTCGGATGACATTGGGATGTTGTTTGCCCATCGGCTTCGTTGCTGCGGGGTTGGATTCGAGTCCTTATGCATTAGATCATAGCACATGAGTTCTGATATCACAAGTACGCAAATGGCTACATTTTTCGCAAATTTGGTGAGACTCAGGGAGTTGGTTGGGTTGTTGGTAGGGCTGTGCTTACAGGTGAAGGGATTTCGGTACAGGCAGTTTTAGCGGGCATATCGAATTTGAAGGTCCATGTGTTGGTGGAGGAGTAGCCGGGTGGGCGGCTGCCGGAATAGGTATCGTTTACCAGAAGTATCCAGTCGGTAGTAGGGGCGTCCATGAGGGATTGGCCTGAGTAGCGGAAGCCGGGGTAGCCTCCGCGAAAGCCGGGGAACGGGCCGCAGTTGCCGAAGGAGCAGTCGCTCCAAAGCTGGATGGGCATAGAGCTCACAGAGCTTACGCCCGTGGTGAGGCTGGCGGTAGTGGTCCAATCGTTGGTGTTGGTGGAGGTGCCATCGATGAGAGTGCCGGTGTAGCTCATGTTGAAGCGGGCCTCGGTGGCTGTGATGAGGACGTAGTTGAGGGTCATCAGCACGTTGTTTCCGTAGGCCGGCCTCGGGATATCCATCAGACGGCATTGCTTGTCGAGGGTCGTTGCCAGGTCGAATGTAAAGGTGATAGGTTTGTTGGGTGGCGGGATGGGGCTTGGCGATGGTATGGGAGTAGGAGTGTAGTAGACGCCTGGGGGCGCGGTGGGGATGGGGGAAGGGTATGGTGTGAAATAGGGCGAGTAATCGAGCATGGTGGGGAGTGTGAGGTGCATCGTGAGGGTGTCGGGTAGGGAGCCGAGCAACGACGTGTCAAAGACGAGGTAGCCGAACTGGGGAGTGGTTTCGCCTATAGGGTGGGATTGCCAGCCAAATTCGAATGTGTCAGTGTCCGGACTGAGGCTGGTTTGAGGAAGTACAGTTCCATCATCGAGAGTCAGGCTTGGAGGTCTGTTATCCAGGGAGTTAGTTGCGATGAAATATGGGTAGGGCAAGGTTGGTCCTGCCACCGTGTAGGTGAAGATGAGGCGGTTGAGATCGGCGTAGCGGGTTTGGACAGAGACGGTTATGCCGTCGAGGGTCTGGGAGACAACGGAGGGTGTTGGACCGAGGGATGGAAGGGTAGAGGTCGGCTGGGGTGTTGGTAGGTAGACGAGATAAGCATAGACGGGGGTCGCGGTGGCGAAGGGGGAATAGGGAGTTATGGGCGGGTCGTTCTGGGCCACGAGTTGGGAGATGAAGAGGAATGCGGCTACTACGCCCGCTGCGAGCAGCAGGAGCAGAGAGCAGCCGATGATGGTGGGGTCGAGGCGGCGCATGAAATCTCCGGAGGTGCGGGATTGGTGTCGGCATATAGTCGGCATATAAACGTAGGGTGGGTTGGTTGCGGAGATTGTGCTCGTCAGGAGGGCGAGGCACAGCCCTATATGTGTGAAATGGCCGAATGTAGTATCAGCCTGTGCCTACGATTTCTTCTGCGCAGATGTCGCAGTAGGGGGTGGTGGAGTTGGCTACTCGGATGCCGCAGTTCTGGCAGATGCGGTAGCCTTCTGACTTGCATTGGTCGCAGAGGACGGGGCCTTCGGCGTTTACAGGGCGACCACAGCGGATGCAGTGGTTGGTTTCGTTGGATGGGTTTTCTGAGGGCATTTGGGTCCTTTCTATTGCGTACTGCGTATTTCTTATTGGGGCAGTTCTATATTGATGGGGTATACAGTACGCAATACGCAGTGCGCAGTACGCAGTCTTACCATTGGATCTTTACTACCAGGGCTGTTATATCGTCCTCGTGGGCGCGATAGTTGTATGTGGCTGAGATGTCGGCTGGGTCGGGGAGGGAGCGCTCAGCCGAGCGCTCGTCGCTGCGGTCTACCAGGGTGGCAGCCGGGTCTATGGAGTTCATTGAGGCGGCGATCTCGTCGGTGGTGAGGTTGGCGTAGACGCCGTCGCTGCAGAGGAGGAGACAGTCGCCTGGTTGAAGCTGGATGGTGCTGAACTCGGGGGTGGAGGCCTCGGCGGAGTCGCCTAACTGACCGAAAACGAGGTTGCGCTGGGCGAAATATTTGACGGCATCCGGATCGAGCTTACCGAGGTCGAAGCCGGTGAAGGTGTCAAGCTCGTTGTCTATGGTTTCGGCCTGTTCGGGAGTTAGCCTCCCCTCTATGCAATCGAGGTGGACGAGATCCTGGTCCTCGGTGAGGAGGAGAAGCTCGCCATCGGAGTAGAGGTAGCAGCGGGTGTCGCCGTTCTGGCTGATGACGGCGCGGCGTCCGCCTTCGCAGAGGATAGTGGCGGTGAGGCAGGCGGCGGCCATCACGTCGCCCGCGGTTTTGCCTTCGGGTATTTGTTCTGGGGGAATGTCGCCCCCGGCGTTGATCTCGTGGAAGACGCGGGCATCGCCCTGGGCTATGACGGCAGAAAGGATCTCGCGGGCGGCGGAAACGGAAACGTTGTTGGGAAGGTCCTGGAGACGGTCGTCGAGGGTAGCGCGAAGGATGGCGGCAGCGTGCTCACCACCGATCTCTTTGCCGTTGACTACGCGGCGGCTGCCACCCATGCCGTCTATGACCGCGTGGGCAAGGCCGTTGTGGGCCGACCAGTAGGCGTCCTCGTTGCGCTCAGGGTGAGCACGGCTGGGGGTGGATTTTACCCAGATGCGGGCGATGGTGGACTGGGGGGGTTGGGTTGTGGGTGGGTCCATTTGGGTTTGTAGCCGGTAGCCGGTAGCCGGTAGTCGGTAGTCGGTAGCCGGTAGTCGGTAGCCGGTAGTCGGTAGTCGGAACATTCTGTTGCTAGTCCTCCTACTACTGACTACCGACTACCATTGTTCTTCACGGTCTTGGTAGCAATTCGAGTACCAGATAGCTACCGGAGGCAGTGGGGGCGTTGTGCTGGTAGAAAGGTAAGGCGTCGGGGTCGCCCATGAATATCCGGTCGCCGGGTTCGAGGTCGTAGGAGGAGTCGGGGTTGGCGTTGCGGATTGTGCCGAAAGTCTCTAGCGGCGTGAAGGTGTTAGAACCAACTGGTTTGACGAGGGTATCCAGTTCGGCTCCTGGGCAGGAGCGTATGGTGACGGCATTACCGGGGGTTAGGGATAGGTAGCACTGCTTGCGGTGAACGAGGTATTGCTTCTGGCCGTGGATGTCCATCGGCTGCACCCACTGGCGAAGGTCGATATCGGCCTGGCTGCCCAATTCGGCGTCGGTCCTGCCGACCATGTATTCGCCGGGTTGGGTGATGGTGAAGCCCTGGGCGGGGTCGGCTGTGCCCGATACGACGATGGCGAACTGGGCGCTACCGGCGGGTGCCGAGGTGCCCGATTGGGGAGGTGGGACGATACCGGATACGGGAGTGATGGTCGGGGCGGTATCGGGCGATGCAGTGCCGGAGGTAGCGGCGGGGTCGGTTGTGGGGGTCGCGGCGGGGTCTGTGGCCTGCTGAGCCTGGGCATCAATGGCATTTATGAAGTAGCCGCAGTTCTCGCAGAATTTGCCGATCTCCTGGTCGGGGGCTCCGCAATTTGGGCAGGTGATTGTCATTGGTGTCTCCTGCGTTCGTGAATCGTGAAACTTGAAACGTGATACGCGACGACGAAAGACGAAGGACGATTATTACGAGTGACGAGTGACGAGTGAATACGCAATACGCAATACGCAATACGCACTATCTCGCGTATCACTCTATGGTTTTGCTAAGGTCCATTGTTTGGTCACTGAGTCGTATTGCATTGTTCCCTGGAAGATCCATGTATATTGGCCTGTTTGGGGTGATTGGCCGAGGTGTTGGACGCTTACCGTAACGAGGGAGGTGTCGCCGTTGGCGTCGAAGGACCAGTCGCCCAGGATGTTATCGCCGGGGAGTTTGGCGGTGCTGGTGTTGGCGACGGCCTGGCGGATGGCTTCGCGATCTTTCTTGTTGGCGGTGGCTATAGAGTTGACGGCTACTCTACCTGCCTCGTAGCCGAATGGTGCCCAGTCTTCGTTGCAGTCGTTTGGATACTGAGACTTGTAGCTGCTGTACCAATCTGCGCCCGCACCGGTTAGGCGAGCGGCGGGGAGACCCACGATGGTGGCATAGACCTTATCATCGTCTTCGAGGCCGGCATTGCGCAGGTTGTTGATGAATGTATCGCCCAGGGCGTCGGCCCCCATGAAGGAGCCATCGTAGCCTAGGGAGCGCAGGTCGCGGAAGACCAGGTCGGGGTGGTTGGCGTCGCTGCCGCCGAAATAGACGAGGTCGGCACCGGAGTCGATGATGCGGTTGGCAAGCTGAGTGTAGCTCTCGGCGTGGATGTCTATGCTTTCGGGACCGCCCGCGACGGTGAGGCCGAGGTTACCGGCTTCGCGGGCGAAGACCTTGGCTATGCCTTTGCCGTATAGCTCGGTGTCGTCGAGGACGAACACCGATTTAGCGCCGATCTCGCGGGCGTAGGCGGCGGCAGCCGCGCCCTGGAGGTCGTCGGCTGGCACCACGCGGAAGTAGTTGCGGGTGCCGAGGGGATAGTAGATGTATGGCTCGCCTGCGCTGCCTGTGCCTGGCTTGGTGAGGCCGGGGTAGGTGTTGCCGGGGCTGATCATTGCCATGCTGACGCGGTTGAGCACTGGTATGCTGATCTTGGCCGCGCCTGAGTTGTAGGTGCCTATATAGACCATCGCATCGGGGTCTTCGACGGCGCGGCGGGCGTTGGCAAGCTCTACATCGGGGTCCCAGTTATAGGAGCCATCGGCACGTGCGACGGCGTCGTTGAGGGGAACATACTCGATGCGAAAGTCTCCGGCGTGGTCGTTGGCTTCATCAATCGCCATTTGAGCACCATGAACGATACTGTCGTAGCCGCAGCGGTCCTTGCTGCCGAAATTGCCCGAAAGGGGGACGGACGCGTAGATACGTACCAGCGATGGATCGCCGGAGCTACCCTGCCCGAAGACAGGGCTGAGGACGAGAAATGTGATTATGCCGAGCACGAGAGCAACGAGGACGGGGACGATTACCTCGACGGTGTTCAGGGTCAGGTTTCTTGGACGCATTTGTGAGTATTTTGGAATTCGGAATCCGGAGTTCGGAGTTATCGGGTTGAGGTTCGAAGTTACGCTAGTTCAGTGTTGGTGTAACCTTTGCACAATGTGACCACGTAGTTTCATATAGTGAGGTTACGTTTGAGCGCACTGAGAGTTAGGTCGAAGGGGGTTTCGATTGTGCGTGGCAGTGGAACTGAGTATACTATAAGCCAGCCGACGGTACAACAGCAATGCCCAGGCAGAGATTTCGCGTGAGGATGTGGATATTGAGGTATGGCTAAGAGTAAGGCTACACATGCTAAGAAGGTTGAGTGTCCGACTTGTCACGAACATGTGGTGCCGGACAACGGATATTGCCCGAATTGCGGATCACCTATAGAGGTTAAGGCCGATGGATCTGTGGCCGCGCCTTCAGGCTCCAGCACGGCTGCGTCAGCCGATGCGGCTGGTGCCGGGACCGTGACTTGCCCTGTTTGCGGCACGCAGAACAAGGCCGGTGAGGAGTACTGCACCAATTGCGGCGCGCCGCTGGCGGCTGTGCTGGGTGGGAATGGTGCCGGCGCGGCGGCTGGTACGGCGTCAGCGGGGGGAATAGGGCAGGCGATCGAGTGCTCGGTGTGTGGGAGCGAGATCCAGGCGGGCGAGGAGTATTGCCCGAATTGTGGCGCGCCACGAAGCGCGTCTACCGCTCTTGCGTCGCCTGATGGAAAGTCGGCGGATGGAGCGCAGGGCGATGGGCAACCGCTTGTTTGCCCGAATTGTGGCGCGCCCCTGAGGCCGGGGGCCAAGTTCTGCCGTGAGTGCGGGCAGCGTTTTACGGGGCTGCCGACCGACAAGGGTACGCCCGCAGCAGAGCGTGGGTTGCAGGTCGGGCAGATCCTGGCCGGGCGGTACAAGCTGGTATCGGTGATCGGCGGCGGCGGCATGGGTATGGTGTTCAAGGCGTTCGACCTGAACCTGAAGACGCGGCAGGAGCCTGAGGGGAGGCCGGCGGCGGTGAAGGCGATCCTGAACACAAGCGACCCCGAATTGCTGGCACAGGCGGTGGACGAGCGCGAGATGTTGATCCGTCTGGATCACCCGAATATTGTGCGCATTTACGATATTGTGCAGGATAAGGGCGTTCCTTATATAGTGATGGGGTTCGTGAAGGGGACCAGCTGGAAAGAGATGTACGACCAGAACGGGGGGCCGCTGCCTGAGGGAGAGGCGCTGAGGCTGCTGCTGGGGATACGTGGGGCGTTCGAGTATTTGCATGGCAGGACGCCTCCGGTGGTGTACCGCGACTTCAAGCCCGGCAACGTGATCCAGGTGGACGAGGGGAACGGCAGGGTGCGACAGGTGCTGATCGACCTGGGAACGGCGATGGAGTATTTTCCAGGCCAGAAGCGCGAAGCGTGGGGCACTGTTGGGTTCGCGCCGCCTGAGATCGGTGGGATTTGCGAGCAGCCACCCTCGATGGACTTGTTTGCTATCGTAAGCACGCTGGCGGCGCTGCTGGGGGTGGACGTGAGCAACCAGGGGATCGGGGCACCCCCCAGGAACGAGTGGCCCGTGTCGCCTGAGATCTATGATTTCGTGGCGCGGGGGCGTGATGCAGACCCGCGCGTGCGCTTCCAGACTGTGACCGAGTTGTTCGACCAGTTGGAGGGAATAGAGCGGTTCATCAGGGGACAGGAGCGGGCACGGCTGGCGGGCAAAGGCACGATGAGCGGGCACGGCACAAGCCCGCTGACAGGGTCGCTGGTGCCAGTGCAGAGCACGATCATCACGGGACGGCTTACCTCAACGGTGCAGGGGACGACGGGGAGGATCAGCGCGCTGCCTGCTCTAAGCTCGGCGGATCCTGCCGGGCAGATGTTGCAGGAGGCGCGGGATTTGATGTCGGCGGCGCGTTACCCTGAGGCGTTGCAGCAGATCGATGCGGCGCTGAAGATGCACCCGGCCAGTATCGACGGCTATTTGCTGCGAGCGGCGGCGTTGAACAACATGGGGCAGGTGGATGCTGCTAAGGAGTTGCTGGCGCAGGCCGACAGGTTGAGCACCCCCGCGACGCGCTGGCGCACGCTGCTGGTGGACGCACAGGCGGCTGAAGCGGCTGGTGACTATAAGAAGTCGGAGACGCTGTTCGGGGACCTGATTAAGCTGGTGCCGGGTGAGGTGCTGCCGAAGCAGGCGCTGGCCGATATTTACCGTCAAACGGGAAGGTATCAGCAGGCCGCCGAGTTGTACGGGCGGGTGGTGGCGGCGGACCCTGCGAACGCCGACGCGGTGCTTGGATGGGCCGATAGCCTGGTGGCGTTGAACCATACGAACGATGCTATCAGTGTGCTTGATGCGGTGAACGAGAACGCGCTCCGGTTCGTGGACGCGCAGTTGCGACTTATCGAGTTGTACCTGGCGAGGATCGATGCTTACCTGAGCAAGCAGTGGCGTGTATTGCGCGGCCTTGGGCAGAACAACCCCGATTTGCAGGCTTTGTGGGGCGACCTGGGGTTGGCAGGGAGGGCTATTGCGGGGTTGAACGATAGGACGGAGTTGACTCACTATTACAGGTTGCAGGCCGATTGGTGGTACGCGGCATACAGGCTATCGAAGGCGGGCAAGCTGCCGCCCAATTTGGAGTGGCCCGACAGGCGTCCGCACAAAGCGGACAACCCCGAAGAGATCGGAGAGGCGTGCCGGGAAGCGTACAAGCGCTATTTGCAGCGCTCCCCCGACGCGGTGGATAGAGAGGATGTGTTGGCCCGGATTTACTTCGATGTGGAGGAGTGGCAATGAGTTGTGGTGAGTAAGTATATGGTGAAACGAAGCAACAACGTGGTTGTCATCCTGAGCGAAGCGAAGGATCTCGCTCCTCGCGAATACCTTTTGGCGTGGCGCTCTCTCAAAGCGTGATCTTGGGGATCGAGATCCTTCGCTTCGCTCAGGATGACAAAGGCGACGGGGTGGCTTTGACGAACATTTGCCTTATCAGCGAGCCTTTGTTGAGGACAACGAAGGTTGATGGGAGAGTTCACTGGATGATGAAGTATTACGTTTACATCATGTCCAATCAATCGCGAACGATTTATGTTGGAGTAACCAATCATCTGGAACGTCGTGTATACGAGCATAAGCAGAAACTGATTGAGGGGTTCGCAAGCCAGTACAATGTCACCAGGTTAGTATGGTTTGCTGAGACTGAGGATGTGCGTGATGCTATTGCGCGAGAGAAGGGGATCAAAGGTTGGCTCAGGGCTAGGAAGAAGGCTTTGATTGAGGAAATGAACCCTGGGTGGGAGGATCTTAGCACTGCATGGTTCACTAGATGACACCCCTTCGTGGGTAGGTCATGCTGGAAGTGTATGGGGCTTTACGCCTGGTGGGTCGGCTTTTGCCTGGGTAGTTGTCGATGCTTGATCAGTAGAGAGCGAGATCCTTCGCTTTGCTCAGGATGACAAAAGAACAATGGTGGCTTTCCTAATAGAATTTCGGGACTCGGATATTGAATAGAGGCGAGGCTAAGACGTTTTGGTGAGGAGAAAGAGTGATGGTGAAGTTTAGAGTGACGCCGCACCCGGCTGAGGCGCAGGTTTTGCAGGGGCAGAATATGGCCCGCGTTATGTATGATGTGGGGGCCGACGCTAGCGCGGGGCCTTCGGGGCCGGGGGCTGTGCCTGTCTTCCTTAGCGTGGTGCTTGACCAGTCGGGGAGCATGGAGGGGCAGAAACTGTACGCCGCCAAAGAGGCGTTGTTGCGGTTGCTGCACCAGGTGCCTTCGAACGATAGAGTGATAATACAAATCACGTTGTTCAGCGATGATGCGCAGGAGTTCCTCGCGCCTATTTCAGGGACGGATTTACAGAAGCGGATGGAGCCTGTTTCGAGAGATGTCCAGAATATCGCCGCCGGCGGAGCTACGTCGCTTGGGAGCGGGTTGCGGGTGGCGTTGCGCGCCTCGCGGCCCTATTCAGAGTATGCTCGGCGCGTGTTGATGATCACCGACGGCAAGCAGGAGGGCACTCTCCCTGTTAGCGATGCTTACAAGGCAGCCAACGAGCTTGCCTCCGCGGGGATCAGAGTCGATGCCTGGGGCGTGGGCAACGGCTGGGAGGCCGACCAGTTGCGCACCATCGCGCACAACACCGGGGGAGAGGCCGATGCTTTGCCCGATGCTTTCGGCCTGGTCGATGCCGTGACGCAATTGTTCTCTGACGTTCAGAGCACAAAGGCCAGCAACGTGCGCCTGGTGCTGAACACCCCCGTTGGCACGCTGATCAAGAGCGTGCGGCAGGTCTACCCGTCGGTGCAGGATAGAGCGGCACAGATGATAAACGATCAGAAGTGGGTTATACCTATCGGGGCGTTGACCCAGGAAGAGCCCAAGTTTGTCATCGAATTGGAGACCACGCCAAGGGGAAACAACATACCATTCCGCATCCTGGTGCCGACGGTGCTCTATAACCTGGGGAGCGAGGAGTTCGCGGATGAACTGGATAGGTCAGCGTGGTTCTTCGTGAGATGGGTAGGATCGCCGGGCGAAGTGAAGATGGACGACCAGTTGACGCGCTTCACCGGAGAGGAGGAGATCGCCAGCCTGTCTCAAGAGGGTTTCGCACTGCTTGAGGTGGGCGCGGTGGACGAGGCTACCGCCAAGCTGAGCGCGGCGCTCACCAAGGCTGTGCAGATCAACAGCCCACAGGCGGTGGTGTTAAGCGCCGTTGTGAACCCGAAGACAGGGCGACTGGTGAGCACCAACGCCAGCGACGCGATCAACAAGACAGGCAAACTGCATACCGGTAAGACAGGAAGGATCATTTCGAGCACGGGCAAACTGCCAGGACCACAATAATTTTAGATTTTAGATTGCGGATTGAATAGCTCCAATTCCCGCAAATGGCTTCGGCGCTGACTAAGGCGAAGCTAAGAAAGATAGATCCGAAATCCGCAATCTAGAATCCGCAATCAAAGAGGGGGGTTTGGTTTAGTGATCACTTTAGATGAGTTGAGGCGGCTGGCTAACAGCGTTGGCATGGAGAGGCTGGTGATAGTGGGCGGTGCCGTGAGCGGTATCGCTATACTT
Source organism: uncultured Chloroflexia bacterium (assembly GCA_963797095.1). Taxonomy (GTDB): domain Bacteria; phylum Chloroflexota; class Chloroflexia; order QHBQ01; family JADMIH01; genus JADMIH01. Next base: position 727,153 of record CAWCNY010000006.1, read on the forward strand.
GTGCTGCTGATCGGCTGGCTGCTGATCGGTTTTTGGGCGGGGTTGCTGGGGGCATTGGTGGTGCTGGTCGGTTTCTACTTGTCTCTACGGAATATCCTGGCGAGATTGGCGGGTGGAGCGACGTTAGGGGCGACCGGTGCGCCCACCGTGCGGATCGACTTGAGCAAATTACAGGGGAACGAGCGCGCGTATGTGCGGCGGGCGTTGGATAGGCGGGCCAGTATCGAGCAGGCGGTAGCGGGTGCGGGCGACCCCGGTGTGAAGCGGGCGCTTGTTGATGCCACGCGGGATTTGCCGGAACTTGTGCAGACGATCTATGAGCTGGCGTTGAAGTCGCAGGGCGTGGGGGATGCGTTGCGCTCATCGGGCACGATGGTGAGTTTAATACAGGATACACAGCGGCTTGACGCGCTGATCAAGTCGACAACAGACGAGTTTCAGAAGAGCCAGTACCGGGCCACACTGGACGGCAAGTTGCAGCAGATGCAGAATATGACGGATACCGAGGTTGCGCTCAAGCGATGGGACGCTCAACTGGGCAACGCGCTTGGCACGCTCGATACTATCCTGTCGCAGGTGCTGAGGATATCTTCATCGCAGGTGCTATCTTATACTGGGGAGACGGCTGACGACCTGTCGACCACCCTCAAGCGCGAGGTGGAGGAGTTGAAGGCCACTTCGGATGCGTTCGATAGCGTATACGGGCGGACATAAGGGACGGCGAAGGGCGAAGGACGATGACAGGTGAGTGCTGCATGAGTTGTGGTGCTCATGAGTTGTGGTGCTAAGGTGCAATCATGGAAGGCATCAGAGATAGGTGAGAGAAATGGCAGTACAAATCGGACGGCGATTGTTTACCATAGATGAGTTCGAGAAGATGATCAGCGATGGCATTCTTAAAGAAGATGAGCGTGTCGAGTTAATTAGAGGTGAGATCATCGATATGGGCCCGATCAAGCATCCGCACGCAGCCTGCGTGGCAATCTTGGAATTCCTGTTGGGAGAGAAACTTGGTAGGAGAGCATATGTTTGGGGGCAGAATCCGATATGGTTCGATGATAGGAATCGCCCACAGCCGGATGTAGCTTTGTTGAAGTGGCGGGGTGATTTCTACCAGCGGAAACGACCAGGCGCGGAGGATGTGCTTTTGATTATCGAGGTCGCGGATACGTCTTTGCGGCACGACAGGCGTGATAAATCCACCTTATATGCGGAGGCAGGCATACCCGAATATTGGATCGCCAATATCAAAGAACGAGTGGTTGAGGTCTTTTCAGAGCCTGTCAACGGTACGTATCAGAAGACCTGGACGGCAAAGGCGGGCGACACAATATCTCTGCCGGGCGATTTGCAGGCAGAGATAGACGTTAGCGAGATATTCGACATAGAGTGAGAATATGGCAACAGTAGCAATTGGAAACAGTACCGGTGCGGCTCCGCAGGCCGTGGCGGCTCGTGGTGTTAGAAGCAACTCGCGAGTTGGGCGGCTGCGGTCGTGGATGCTGGCTATCGTGGCGGCTTCGGTGTCGTTCAGTTTGCTTGCCGGATTTATATCCTGGCAGGCCAACCTGGTGACCTACGACAACTACCGTAAAATCGTGGATGAGGGATCGGTAAGCGTCGACTCGGCGTTGCGGGCGAGAGCCGCTGTGCTGGACCACATGAGCGCGGCGGCTACCTATCTTGAGACGACAGGGGCAAACCAGCCGGCGGCGGAGGAACGGGCGCGCGAGCGGTGGGCGGCTTTCAGCGACGAGGCGAGGCGGTCGTGGCAGAACCTGACCGACAGGAACTCATGGCGAGTACGCGGTATACTCGGCGGCGGACTCGGCGGCGAGCGACTATATCCAACAGATCGGGGCGATGTTCTCGTATTACCAGGCCGGAGAGGCCAATAGGGCGGGCGATGCCTTCCTTGAGGCGCGTGAAATATTGAATACGCGTTTGGTGCCTGCTCTGGGCGGTCTGGAAGCTGTCAAAGTTGAGGACATGGAGACGACCTACGCTGGCGCGGCGGAAACGATCTCAGGCTGGACTACAGCGCTGACCTGGGGAGCGTTGGTGCTGGTCCTGATACTGGCAGCGGGGTTGCTGGCGATCAGGAGAATGCACTACCGGTGGTCATGGCCGGTGGGAGCGGCGCTTGTGGTGTGCGCGGCACTGGCTGGCCTGATGCTGTTTCAGTTGAACCAGGCGCGGAATGATGCGCGTGTGATGGTACGCGAGGCGTATGACAGCATAGCGGGTGTGCAGGACATGGCGGCGAACCTCAGCCAGGGGCGCGCGCTGGAGAGTATCGCCATATTCGACCCGGACCAGGCGGCTTCCCACCTCGGAGATTTCGACCAGTATATGGAGTTGGTGGAACAGAGGCTGTGCGGGCCTCGCGATTGCACGGCCAACACATTCCTTTCGGGAGGTGACCAGATCAGCGCGGCGGTCAGCGCGGCGGCGGTGGACGAGAAGAACAGGCTGGGTCTGGCTAGGTTGCCTCTGGTGGCGAACGTGACATTTCCAGGTCAGGCGGCTGCCTACGAACAGTTCCGCGTGAATTACAGGAAGTGGCTCGATGCGCATGCAACTTTGGCGCAACAGGTAGAGGCGCGGCAACTGGCCGCGGCATCCCAGACCTCAACGGGCGACAGCGCCTCGGCGTTCGCCGACGTTGTGGCGAGCGTGGACGCCGCTGGGCAGGTGGCACGCGCCGAGTATGACAAGATCTGGCAGGGCGTATACAGGACGACCACCATCAACCAGGCGTTGGCCCTCGCCTTCCCATTGATGGGGTTGATCGGCGCATGGGGCGTGTGGGTCAGGCGTAGTGAGTTGTTTGCGTGAGACGAGGAAGGACGACGAGTGACGAGTGACGAGTGATACGCAGTACGCAGTACGGACTCCGGGCGACTGACAACCATTAACTTTCGTCTTTCGTCTTTCGTCCAGCGAGGTGAGTTATGCGAATTGGGGTTGGGCTGCCTGGCACTTTGCCGGGGTCTGATGGTCGCTTGGTGTTGGAGTGGGCTCGGCGGGCTGACCGTGGGCCTTTCTCCAGCCTGGGAGTGCTCGATAGGCTCCATTACGACAGCTACGACCCTCTAAACGTGCTGGCGGCTGCGGCTGCGGTGACCGAGCGGGTGCTGCTGGCGACCACTATCGTGGTGGGGCCGATGCACAATACCTATATGCTCGCCAAGAGCGCCGCCTCTGTGGATGCCTTGTCGGGGGGCAGGGTGGTACTGGGATTGGCTGTGGGGGCGCGCAAGGACGATTACGATGTCGCAGGGATAGACTATGGCGGCAGGGGAAGGCGGATGGTGGAGCAACTGGCCTCGCTACGCGATATCTGGCAAGAGGGCACGGTTAGCCCGACCGGAGCGCGCAAAGACGGGCCGCCTCTGCTGGCCGGCGGGTTGAGCGATGCCGGGTATGCGCGCATGGCCCGCTACGCGGATGGGTATGTGCATGGCGGTGGACCTACCAGGGCTTTCGCACGTGCGGCGGATAAGGCTCGATCGGCGTGGCTGGCCGCCGGGAGGCCTGGTATGCCGCAGTTGTGGGGACAAGGGTATTTCGCACTTGGTGGAGAAGAGGCTGCAGAGGCCGGAGCGCGCTATTTGCGCGAGTATTATGCCTTTACCGGAGCGTTCGCTGAGAGGATTGCCTCCGGTCTGCTGACCACCCCGCAGGCGATTGCGGGGTTCGCACGAGGCTATGAAGAGGCCGGGTGTGATGAGCTGGTGCTATTCCCCGCCATAGGTGACATATCGCAGTTGGATATGCTGGCGCAGGCGGTGAGGTGATGGAGGATAGTTCCAAGTTCCAAGTTCCTGGTTGTCGCTGATCGATTGTTGGTTGTTTTGATTTGCCTTTGATGATATATGCCTGAAATTGGAGCGAGACAGCGTAGTCGGAAAGTTGTAGTGTTGGGTGGTGGCCCGGCGGGTTTGTATTGTGCGCTTTTGCTCAAGAAGGCGAACCCTGCGTGGGACGTGGAATTGATCGAGCGCAATCCCGCCAATGTGACCTACGGATGGGGTGTTGTCTTTTCGGATCGCACCCTTTCTTCGTTTCAAAGGGTCGATTATAAGAGCTACACTGCCATTACCGAGCAGTTTGTGGTATGGGATGCCATTGATGTTCGCTATAGAGGAGAATTGATCTGCTGTGGCGGGCATGTAATCGCGGCGATTGAACGGCGAAAGTTGCTCAACATACTGCAGGAGCGATGCGCAGAGCTTGGGGTTGAGATGCGGTTCGGTGTGGATGTCGCGGACCTGTCGCAGGTGCCTGAGTGCGACCTGTTGGTGGCGGCGGACGGTGTGAACAGCATGGTGCGGCGGTCGTTCGAGGCGGTGTTCAAGCCAAAGACCGAGATGGGTCGGGCCAAATACATCTGGCTTGGAGCCAACAAGGTGTTGGCCGCCTTCAACTTCATCTTCCATGAGACCGAGCATGGTTTGTTCCAGGTGCATGCCTATCCGTTCAGCGGGACGACCAGCACTTTCATTGTGGAGTGCGCCGAGGACGTGTGGCTGCGGGCGGGGCTGGACAAGGCCGATGAAGCCGAGAGTTTGGCGTTCTGCCAGGATCTGCTGGCGGACGACCTGGGTGACGTGCCTCTTCAATCGAACAATTCTAAGTGGATCAGCTTCGCGACGCTCAAAACCGAAAAGTGGCACACGACACTCCGAAAGCCAAAATCCAAAATCCAAAATAGTATTGTCTTGATGGGCGATGCGGTGCATACTGCGCACTTCTCGATTGGGTCGGGCACGAAGCTGGCGATGGAGGACGCTATCGCGCTGGCGGAGGCATTGGAGAAGTACGGGGATATCGAAAAGGCGCTGGACGCGTACGAGCTAGAGCGCAAGTCCGTTGTTGAGACGTTTCAGCGAGCGGCGCGGGAGAGCCAGGTGTACTTCGAGACACTGAAGCGATATCTTGTGCTACCTCCTATGCAGTTTGCGTTTCAACTCCTTACCAGGAGCGGCAGGATCAGCTACGACGACCTCCATTTTCGGGATACGAAGTTTGGCGATGCGGTCGATAGGTGTTTCGCTTCGACTGCAACGGAGGCAGCGGTAGGAGGCGGGTTTGCACCCTCGCCCATGTTCGCCCCGCTCACGGTGCGGGATGTCACTATGTCGAACCGGCTGGCGGTGGCGGATGCGGTCGCGTCGGAGGGCACTGACGGTACTCCTGCTATGGCGGCTTCGAGAGGACCCTCGCTGAGTGGGTTTGGTCTTGTTGTAGTCGAAAACTGTGTTGTATCCGAGGATGGGCGTGTGACCCCTTTGGATTGTGGGATGTACAGGGACGAGCATGGGAACGCATGGGCCGAGTATGTGGAGGCAGTTCACAAGCGGTCGGACGCGAAAGTGGCGTTGCAATTGAATCACGCGGGGCGGCGAGGGGCTACAGAACCGCGCTTGTGGGGCCTTGATAGACCGTTGCGCGAAGGTGGATGGGAGTTGGTAGCGGCCTCGGCGGTGCCGTATACGCCGAAGAGCCAGACCCCGAAGGAGATGGATCGCGCTGATACGGAGCTGGTGCGCGATGACTTCGTGCGGGCGGCTTGCATAGCCGACAGGGCCGGGTTCGATATGCTGCTGTTGCACATGGCCCATGGCTACTTGCTGGCGGGCTTCTTGTCACCTCTGACCAATCTGCGCGAGGACGAATATGGAGGCGACCTGGATGGTCGGGCGCGCTTTCCATTGGAGGTGTTAGAGGCGGTGCGGCGGGTGTGGCCTGATGGCAAGCCCCTGGGCGTGTCGCTAAACGCTGAGGACAATATCAAAGGTGGTTTCACTATAAAGGATGCTATTATACTAACGCGGAAACTCAAAGAGAAGGGGTGCGACCTGGTGCATGTGCTGGCGGGCCAAACCGTGCCCGCAGGGGACCTGCCTTATGGCCGTGGCTTCCTCACGCCATTGAGCGACCGCATCCGCAACGAAGCTGGCATCATGACTATGGTCGGCGGATATATGGCGACGAGCAGCGATGCGAACACAGTGCTGGCGGCTGGCCGGGCTGACATATGCGTAATGTCGGGAGTTGGTAATCGATGAGCTACGGGCTTACGTGTGCCAATCTATAACTTGGAGATTGCGTGAATACACAGTCCAGAGGTGATCTCGTCAGGACCACAGGTTTGTATTTACTGACACTTGCGGGGAGTGGGTTAGTGCTGCTATGGTGGTGGGGCATGGGCGGCTTTGCATGGCACCATTTCTTGACGCCTGCGGAGCAACTTGAGCTACCGGCTGTGATGCCCTATGACGTTGAAGTGCCTTATCCCTGGACGCCCGGATTCGGGCGCGGGTTGATGGCGGTTTTGTTTGTCGCAATCATTGTATTCGTTGCGGCGAATACGGGGATATTGGCGAGTCGTGTGAAGGGAGTCTCTGTTCACCTTAGTTATCGTACCTGGTCAAAGTGGGCATTGGGCGGATGGTTAGTATTATTCTTGCTGTCGTTGTGGGCATGCGCTCTACTCTTCTGGGGAACGACGATGTGGGACGGGACTCGGTAGCTTTGGGCCGAGATTGGATTGTAACTGAAGTTGATTCTTGACCTGACAAACAAGAGGGCTGTAGTAACAGGGGCCGGGCGCGGGATCGGGCGGGCTTCGGCGTTGGCTCTCGCGGGCGCCGGGGCTGATCTTGCGGTTACAGCCCGCACGATGGCTGATCTGGAAAGCCTGGCGCGCGAGATCGAGGCGTTGGGTAGGCGGTGCGTTGTACTGGAATGCGACGTTACCGATCCGGAGGCTGTGCAAGCTATGGCCGAGGGCGCGCTCGCGGGGTTAGGTGGAGTCGATACCCTGGTGAATAACGCGGGACGCGGGGAGAGCCACCCGTTCAAGGACCATCCAGATGAACTCTGGCACAAGATGATCGCGGTCAACCTGACGAGCGTGTATTACGTGACCAAGGCATTCGCGCCCTCTTTGATGGCTAACAAGTGGGGCCGGATCATCAATATCGCGTCTACGGCAGCGAAGGCGGGTGAGAAGTATGTGGCCGCCTACACGGCAGCCAAACATGGGGTGCTTGGGCTGACGCGGTCGCTGGCGGCTGAGCTTGTTGGGTATGGGATCACGGTGAACGCGATCTGCCCCGGCTTCGTGGACACCCCTATGACAGAGGATAGCGTTGCCAACATAGTGCGTCGGACGGGTATGGACGCGGAGCAGGCGAGAAAGCGGCTCGAAAGCGCCAACCCCCAGAAGCGGCTGATCCAGCCAGATGAGGTGGCGGCTATGGTAGTGTACCTGGCGTCGGATGCGGCAAGCGGTATCAACGGGCAGGCGATCAATATCGATGGGGGAGCAGTAATGAGTTGATGGGTGGTGAGGGCCAATGCGTACTGCGTATTGCTTATTGTTGCTTTCGTCACTCGTCACTCGTCACTCGTCACTCGTCACTCGTCACTCGTCACGCACCGTTCGTCGTTCGTCCAACTCAAGGAGTTTGTTGTGGAGCTTGATTTTCGGTTTGAGGTCAATGAGGGGATCGGGACTGTTACCTTCGACAGGCCGGAGGTTATGAACGCGCTTACTTTCGAGGTTTACGCGCAGTTCCGCGACCTGCTGGAAACGCTCCGGTACGACGAGAGCGTGAAGGTGCTGGTGGTGACGGGGGCAGGCGAGCAGTTTTGCTCAGGTGGCGATGTGCACGAGATCATCGGAGCGCTCCTTGAGCGCGACGTTAAGGAGCACCTGGCCTTTACACGTATGACGGGGGCTGTGGTACAGAATATGCGGCTGCTCGACAAGCCGATCATCGCGGCGATCAACGGGATGGCGGCGGGGGCGGGATCGGTGATCGCGTTGGCCTCGGACCTGCGGGTGGCCTCCGAGCGGGCGCGGTTCGCGTTTCTGTTCACGCGGGTTGGGCTGGCAGGGGTCGATATGGGGTCGGGCTATCTGTTGCCCAGGCTGGTGGGCACAGGTCGTGCTGCCGAACTGCTGATGTTCGGCGATACAATCGACTCGGCCACAGCAGACCGCTACGGGCTTGTGAACAAAGTGGTGCCGCACGATGAGTTGATGCCGACCGCTCTGGAGTGGGCGCGCAGACTGGCTGGTGGGCCGACGCTTGCGCTCTCGATGACCAAGCGAATGGTGAACAACGAGCTGAATATGGACCTGGTGACCGCTCTGGAAGCCGAGGCGCAAGCGCAGGCGTTGATGCTGATGGGAAAGGACCACAAGATCTTCTACGAGGCTTTCAAGAAGAAAGAGAAACCGAAGTTCGAGGGAAGATAGGAAGTTCGGAGTACGGAATGATTTTCACCCCGAAGATTCCGCAGAAGTGTTCGAGATTCTTGAGGTTCGTAGGAGCAGACCCACCTGTTTATTCTGTCTGGAGAAATGACTTATGTTCAATACTATGGGACCTGGTGAAAAGAGGTTAGTCAATCCTTCCAAGTTAGTTAAGCCTATCGGCTACAGTCATGGGATAGAGGTGACACAGAGACGTTTTGTTTTTCTCGCCGGGCAGATCGCGGTGGACTCCGAAGGAAATCTGATCGCAATGGGTGATGTCGTGGGGCAATACAGGCAGGTGTTATCCAATCTGCAAGCGGTAGTGGAAGCAGCCGGTGGTTCGATGCTCGACATTGCCAAGCTGACCATTTATGTGAAGGACCGGGACGACTACAGGGCACACCTGGAGGAGTTGGGGCGCGTGCACAAGGACTTCTTCGGGTCGTATTACCCCGCGACCGCGCTGGTGGAGATCTCGCGCTTCTTCGAGGAAGGTGTGCTTGTGGAGATCGAAGGGATAGCGGTGCTTGCTTAGGAGGGCGACAAAGTGGTTGATGATTCTGCCGCCTCGAATAGAAGGAACCTTATCGCCTGTAAGGACGTTATAGATGGCGAGGAACATGAGCCGAAGTCGTTGAGAGAGGCGGGCACTGAGAAAATCGTGGGCAGGAGAGTGATTGATTGGTCGGAGAGCCTGGGTAGCTACGGAATGGGCGGGCCGGGATTCTTCGGGTTGAGATTGGCAGCGCAGGGCGAATACCCGGAGGAATGGCTAGCATTGAGGTTATGGGGCGCTGACAACTGGCTCTTGCTCGACGATCAGTGGGTGGGAGCGCACCCCAACCAGTATGATATTCAGGAGCCTCTCTACAGCAATTTCGGCGAGGAGGGAAGCTGGGATAGAGTGTCGGAGAAGGTGCGCGGTGCGCTGTTGAATGATGTCAAGATCGAGCGCGACCACTCGCTGATTTTTCTGACGGTGGACGCTGCGCCGCATAGATTGGAGATCCCCGCCGACACATCCAGGCTACCGCTCTACGGAGGCACGATGCAGCCCCATGTCTGGAACCCCGACGAGGACCAGCGGGACGCGTGGATCATCGCGCAAGGCGAGTTGTGGGTCTAATTATGAATTTTGACCTTACACAAGAGCAACAACGCATCCAAACCCTGGCGCGCGAGTTCGCGCAGACAGAAGTTGCGCCCGTAGCGCGAGAGGCCGACGAACGCGGGGAGTTCCCTGCCCAGCTGGTGCCGCGCATGGGCGAGTTGGGCTTCCTGGGCGCGCTGATACCGGGCGAGTATGGCGGATCTGGCCTTGATTATCTTAGCTACGCGCTGATTTGCGAGGAGTTGGGGCGCGTCAATTCGTCGGTGCGCGGCTTCTTGACCGTACACGCGGGCCTGGTGGCGGGCTGCATCACCGAGTGGGGCACTGAGGAGCAAAAGCACCGCTACTTGCCCAGGCTTGCCACAGGCGAGTGGATCGGGTGCTACGCCCTCACCGAGCCGAACGCGGGGTCGGATGCGGCGAGTATCGAGACGACCGCCGCGCAAGTTCCGAGTTCCGAGTTCCAGGTTCCAAGTTCCAGAGTCAGCTGAGCCAACCGGGAACCAGGAACCAGCAACCGGCAACTCAGATTACACTCTGGAAGGAGAAAAGATCTGGATCACCAACGGGGCCAGCGCCAGGCTTGCGATAGTGTTCGCCAGTATTGACAGGAGCCTGCGACACAAAGGGATCTGCGCCTTCCTTGTGGAGACCGACACTCCCGGGTTCAATAGAGAGGCCATGCCGGGCAAGGAGCTTGGGCACAGGGCCTCGGAGCACGTGCACATCATCATGAAAGGGTGCCGCGTGCCGGGTGATGCCATGCTTGGCAGTCCTGGTGAGGGATTCCGGGTGGCGATGTCGGCGCTCGACCGGGGTAGGCTCGGAGTGGCTGCCGGGGCTGTGGGCGTAGCGCAGGCCTGCCTCGATGCCTCGGTGGCCTATACGCAGGAGAGGTGGCAGTTCGGCCAGCGGATCGCCGATTTCGAGATGGTGCAAGCCAGCCTGGCCGATATGGCCGCCGATGTTGAGGCCGCGCGGTTGCTCACTTACAAGGCTGCCTGGACCAAAGACAGGGGCTTGCCCGCCACGAAGGCCACCTCCATTGCCAAGCTGTTCGCCACCGAGGCGGCGGCTCGCGCGGCGTCGGAGGCGGTGCTGCTGCATGGCAATCGGGGCTATTCAAGCGAGTACCCCGTTGAGCGCCATTACCGCGATATCAAGGGGTTGCAGATTTACGAGGGCACCAGCCACATCCAGCGAATCATCATCGCGCGAGAGTTGGTTGGGCGGGAGAAGAAGGCTTAGGGTTCAGCGCAGGGTTGGGCCGCACTGGAAAGGATGATTCCTGTGATAAAGAACAAGCTTCACATCGCACTGGCCGCTTTGGGCCTGCTGGCGGGCATAGCAGCCACCCTTGTCTGGGGTGCGCTTGCCTCCAGCGCGCAGCCTGCCACCAACTGCCGCGACTTCGCCGAGACCGGGCACAAGGTGTGCGGCAAGTTCCTCGACTACTGGGACCAGCACGGCGGCCTCGCCCAGCAGGGTTACCCCATCTCCGACGAGTTCGCGGAGTTGAGCGACCTAAACGGGCAGCCCTACACGGTGCAATACTTCGAGCGCGCGGTGTTCGAGCTACACCCGGAGAACCAGCCGCCTTATGATGTTCTGCTAACACAGCTAGGCACGTTACGCGCCAGGGAGAAGTACCCGACAGGCTTCCCATCGGCCCAGGAGGTGCCATTCTACGAGGACCGCACAGGCCCTGTCGAGTTGATCCAGTCGTTCTATAACGCGGTCAACCGCAAGGAGTACCAGCGGGCTTACAGCTACGTCGAAACTAACACCCTCGCGATCAGCTACGACGACTTCGTGAAGTTCTACGAGCCGATCTCGCTGGTCACCTCCTACCTGGGCACGCCCAAAGAAGAGGGCGCAGCGGGAAGCACCTACGCCAGCCTACCCTTCGTGGCCGTTGGCACCTACACTGATGCCTCGGTTCGCACCTTCTACGGGTGCTTCGTGCTGCGACATACCAATCCGGGGATCGACCCCGACCCTAACTCTACGCTATGGCGCATCTACGGCTACGCGATCAACGAAGCCCCGCCCAACCTGCCCATCGCCCAGATGCTGTCAAGCGGGTGCAAGGAATAGTTCCTGCTTGATAGCTCGTACTGTGTACTGCTTTTCGGAATATCAAGATACGTCACTGAAGGATTCTGCTGTGCCTTTGGTTGGGCGCGGCAGATGAAAGGAGATCATTGTGTTTCGGATTAATCGTTCTATAGTTTTGCCTGTTCTTGGCGCTATGGCGGCGCTGGGCGGCGTTGGGATGGGGGTTTCTCTGTCCCAAGCTCAGCCTGCATCCAATTGCCGCGCTTTCCCTGAAACGGGGCAGCAGATTTGCGGCAGGTTCCTCACCTACTGGGCTCAGCACGGCGGGTTGGCCCAGCAGGGTTATCCGCTCAGCGGCGAGTTTACCGAGGTAAGCGACCTTGACGGCAAACCCTACACGGTGCAATACTTTGAGCGCGCCGTGTTCGAGCTACACCCGGAGAACCAGCCGCCGTACGATGTGCTGTTGTCGCAGTTGGGCACGTTCAGGGCCAAAGAGAAGTACCCCAACGGCTTCCCAAGCAACGGCCAGACCCCGCCACCCTTCTACGAGGACCGCACCGACCCGGCCAACTTCATGCAGTCGTTCTACAACGCGATCAACCGCAAGGAGTACCAGCGGGCTTACAGCTATTTCGATACAGGGACCGACAAGCCGTCGTATGACGACTTTGTGGCCGGGTACAGCGATACAGTGAGCGTGACCGTCTACATAGGCAAGTATGAGCAGGATGCAGGCGCGGGCAACGTCTACGCAAGCGTGCCGACCGTACTGGTGGCGGCCCACACAGATGGGAGTGTGCATACATACGCCGCTTGTTATATACTCCACCATACAAACCCCGGCATAGACCCCGCGCCCGATGCCGCGCTCTGGAAGGTGCAGAAGGGCACCGCCACCGAGGATACCTCGGGAACGCCCATAGCCGCCTTGCTTGAGAGACCTTGTGGGCCGTAAAGCTACGAAATAAGCAATAGGGGCACCCACGCGAAGGTGCCCCGTCGGCCACAGATCGCGGCTTGCGAACAGGGCACCCGTGTGGGTGCCAATACGGGTTTGTGCACTATTTGTCGGAGTGCTTAGTCAGGAGGGAATACAATGCCGTATTCGGAGTACTGGAACCCTAAGAACGAGACGATGCCGCGTGAGGAGATCGAGCAGCTACAGCTTGTGAAGCTGCGGCGGATGGTAGATTACGCTTACGAGCGGGTGCCGTTCCATCGGAAGAGTTGGGACGCGGCAGGGTTCAAGCCTGAGCAGTTGAATTCGCTGGATGATCTGCGCCGCATTCCGTTCATGACCCGCGAGGAGTGGATGGAGTCGTTGCAGGAGAAGCCCCTCTTTGGCGACCTCCTCTCCACCGACCCGGTGCACGCTACGCGCTACCATCTCACCTCAGGCACCACCGGGCGGACGCCTATCCGCGTGCTCGATAGCCTGAAAGACTGGGAGTGGATCGCCGAAATGTGGTGCTATGGGCTGTGGGGTTTCGGGATCAGGCCCGAAGACATAGTCTACTTTGCCTTCGGCTACGGTTCGTTCATAGGCTTCTGGGGCGCGCACATGGCCTGCGAGAAGATGGGCGCGCTCGTCATCCCCGGCGGCGCGCAAACCACCGAGGCCCGCATCAAGCAGATCGTTGAGCTAGGCGTGACCACCGTTTGCTCCACCCCCACCTACGCACTGAACATGTGGGCCAAGGCGCGGGAGATGGGCATCGACCTCGCAAAAGAGAGCAAGGTCGACAAGCTGATCGCGTCGGGCGAGCCTGCCGGCTCCATCCCTGCCGCCAAGCGCCAGCTTGAGCAAGCCTGGGGCGCGAAGTGCGGTGACACCGCTGGTATGACCGAGCTTGGCACGATCATGATCTTCGAGTGCTCGCACCAACCCGGCGGCACCCACATCATCGAGGACCACTATATAGAGGAAGTGATCAACCCCGAAACGGGCGAGCCTGTCGGCTACGGCGAATTGGGCGAGCGCGTGGTCACCTCCTTCGGTCGCGGCTTCATCCCGGTAGTACGCTACCGCACCAAGGACATGGTGATGAAGGTGCCCGCATCTACGTGCACCTGCGGCAGGACCTGGGATATCTACGACGGCGGCATCCGTGGTCGCTGGGACGATATGAAGTTGATCCGTGGCACCAACGTCTACCCACGCGCCGTGGAGTCCATCGTTCGCGAGTACGAAGCGATAGAGGAGTTCCAGATCTACGTCTGGCGCAAAGACGACCTCCAGGACGAGATCAGTGTGAAGGTAGAGATCAAGCCCGGCCACGAGGACGCGTGGCACAACCTGCACCGGGCTATGGTCAAAGACCTGGCGCAGGCGCACGAAGGTTTGCGCTTCAACGTCGACCGCGTCGAGCACGGCACCCTCCCCAGGTTCGAGCTAAAGGCCAAGCGGCTGGTAGATGCGCGGCCAGTAGCAAGATACGACGAGTGATGAGTGACAAGCTTTCCGACTACCGACTACCGACTACCGACTACCGACTACCGACTACCATCCGATTCGAAGGATGACCTGTGAGCAATAGCACTGACATAAACCGTGAGGTGGCGGCGATCTGGGACGCTAATGCCGCCTGGTGGGACGAGCAGACGGGCGAGGGCAACGTCTCGCAGAAATCGCTGATCATGCCCGCCATCGAAAAGCTGCTTCAATTGCAGCCCGGTGAGACTGCCCTTGAGGTGGCTTGCGGCAACGGGTACTTCTCGCGGCGCATGATTGGCCTGGGGGCCGCCAGGGTGGTGGCCCTCGATTTCAGCGCGAAGTTCATCGAGATCGCCCGCGCCAGGACCGGGCAAACAGGGCCGAGCGACAAGATCGAGTTCCACCGGATAGATGCTACAGACGAGGCGGCGCTGCTTGCCCTCGGCGAAAGGCGATTCGATGCGGCGGTAGCTAACATGGCGCTGATGGACATGGCCGAGATCGAGCCGTTGATGCGAGCGCTGTCACGCCTCTTGAAGCCGGGCGGGCGGTTCGTCTTTTCGGTGACGCACCTCTACTTCAACCACACAGGGATTTCCAGGGTATTGGAGGAGGTCACAGGCGAAGATGGGCGGCTCGCGGAGCAATTCAGCGTGAGGGTCACGCACTACGCCAGTTTCGGGGACGGCACGCCCAGGCTGGGGATCGCAATCCCGGACCAGCCCAAATCACAGTACTACTTCGAGCGCACCCTGGCAGGCTTGCTTGGCGCGGCCTTCCGCGCGGGCCTGGTGCTCGACGGTCTTGAGGAACCCACCTTCGGCCCGGAGGTCGAGGCTAAGCGCACTATGTCGTGGGTAAACTGGCACGAGATCCCACCTTTTATGATAGCGCGTCTGCGCGTACCAATGGCTTGACGCGGAGGGCACACAGATGGCAAACGGACGCTGGGTAGTTGTGCTCGCGGTGGTGGGCTGGCTGGCGGCTGGCCTGTCAGCGGGCATCCTGATCGGTGTCCTTATAACCAGATCGGACAGCCAGGTCAATAGCACCAACGCCATACCTACCGCAGTGATAGCGCAGGTCGTTGAGCCTACATCGACCGTTGCTTTGCCCGCCGAAAGCGTATCCACCGCTACGCCCGTGCCGCTGGAGCCTTCGGCCACGCCTACTGTACCCGAAAGTGCCCCATCCCCGACTCCTATGGTTGCCGCGAGCGAACCGTCTGCTACCCCTCAAGCGGTGGGGAAGTCGGCTGCGCCGCCTGCCTTCGTGGGGGTGGTAGACAACTCGGATGCGTTTATCGGGATCGCGAAAAGCGGTAAGTCAATGCTGGTATATGTGTGCGACGGCAACCAGGGCCATGAGACAATAGCCGAATGGTTCAAGGGAGATGTATCTGATAGCAATAACTTCGATCTGGTATCTGAGGCGGGCGCTCACCTGGCCGGGAACGTGGCTGGGGATGGGATTGATGGGATCGTAACCCTCCCCAACGGTACGAAGCTCAATTTCAAGGCGAGCCAGGTATCGGGAGATGGTGGGCTGGCCCGCGTGGAGGAGAGCAAAGGTGGCAAGCCGAGGATAAGGGGATGGATATTCATGCCGGACGGGCGGTTCCGGGGCGATGGGTTCCCCACCTATTGCCAGGGAGACGAGGCAAGCGGCAACGTATATTGCCCGGCGGCAGGGACTACTGACCAGTTCTTTACGTGGTGCCGAAGTTGTTACCCGTAGGATGATAGGAGGTTAGTTATGGCTGAGACAAAGACCGATCTGATTGGCAAGCCGTTGACAGCGCAAGAGCGCGAGATATTGGACGTTTATGGAGCCCTGAAACGGCTGGCCGCCCAGGATGACCTCCCGCCCTGCGCGGCCCGCAACGTGCGCAAGGCGCTATCTTGTATGTGGCAGGCCACCAACGACCTGCGCCTGCAGTTCGAGCAACTCTATGACGTCGGTGTGTGAAATGTACAAGTGGAAGGGGTTGCGCAAGGCGCTAAAATCTGCTAACATTCGGCCATTATAATCAGGGATCAGGAACCAGGGTGCAGTTTGCCGTATGCAAAACGCATTGATTCCTGATCCCTGATCCCTGGAGAAAGGGTGAAGCCATGCAAAGCGACCTTATCACGCATGTGCAAGCGGCTGACGCGCCACCGGCTATTGGTCCTTATTCACAGGCTGTCGTAGCAAACGGGTTTGTGTTCTGTACGGGGCAGGTGGCAATAGATCCTCATGGCGACCACATTGTAGAGGGCGATATCAAGACGCAGACACACCGGGTGATCCAAAATCTTGGCGCTGTGCTATCGGCTGCCGGGTCGGGCCTGAGCCATGTGGTCAGGACCACTGTGTTCTTGACGCGCTTTTCCGACTTCGAGGCGATGAACGAAGTATACGCGCAGTATTTCACCGAGACGCTGCCCGCACGCTCCACTGTGCAGGTGGGGGCGCTTCCACGCGGATTGCTGGTGCAGATCGACTGCATAGCCGTAGTGCCCGGCTCTGTGGTGCAGGTGATCGAAGCAAGAGAATCGGAGTCGTTGTTTGATCTCGATGCGGACGCGGATTTCTAGGTCTAGGACGAAACACGCGGGACGAACGCTCTCAAATAGATTATCTTGAACCGGGAACCAGCAACCAGCAACCAGCAACCAGCAACCAGCAACCTGGAACCTGGAACCTGGAACCTGGAACCGGTAACTTCCTTCGTCCTTTACCGCCGTACAAAGGAGTACAAATGGCCGTAACTACTGCGAACAGTAGAGAGCAAGGGCGAGCACCGCTCCCTTTGACCAGCAGGCGCGACCTCTGGTGGGTCAGGCCGCTGGTGACGGTGGTGGTGCTGGGCGCGTTCGTGGTTTATTCGACGGTGCGGGCCTTCGTATACGCCGATTATGAGGTAGGGCCGTACCTGTCCCCCTTCTACGCGCCCTTCATACCGATAGATTGGAACCTGTTTGGCTACATCGTTTCCCCTGCCTTCTACATCCTGATCTTCCCCCTCAGTTTCCGGCTCACCTGCTACTATTACAGGCAAGCCTACTACAGGGCTTTCTTCTGGGACCCTCCCGCGTGCGCTGTGCGCGAGCCACGTCCCAGGAAGAAGTACACAGGAGAGCGGAGCTTTCCGTTCGTGTTGCAAAACATACACCGCTACTCCCTCTATTTCGCGTTGATCTTCATCGTCATACTGGCGTACGACGCGGTCAGGGCGTTCTTTTTCTCCGATGGGTTCCACATAAACGTGGGATCGCTGGTGTTCGTAGCGAACGTGATGCTGCTGGGTGTGTACACGTTCTCCTGCCATTCATGGCGGCACCTTATCGGAGGCGGTGTAGATTGCTATTCCTGCGATGCCATGACCAAGACACGCTACGGGCTTTGGAAGCGATTCACCTTCTTGAACGAGCGCCACGCGTGGTTCGCCTGGATCAGCCTGTTCGCAGTGGCGCTGACCGACCTGTATGTGTGGTTGGTAGCTTCGGGGGCGATCACCGATTTCCGTTTTATATAGCCATTTCTTCTAACGGATGGCCTGCCCGGCGTACGCGGATGCAGGCCAGGAATAGTGGAGCGGTAAATGATAGATAAGTTCAAAGTGATCGGCATGTGGGCGGTGACTATGTTGGCGGGGAATCTCCTGGCTTTGGGGTTAGGATATGGTGGAATGTTCATCGCTGACAAGTTCGACCTGTATGTACGAGGAATTGGGCCGAATACTGCGGGCACGCCTCTTTCCGCGCATATCGCCTGGGGATTGGTAGGGTTTCTAGCGCTGTTCAACCTGCTGATGGGGGCGGTGCTGGTGTTATTGCTGTTCTGGCTTGTGGGATCGGTGGTTGGCCTGCTCGTGAGGCTTGTGCAGCACATCTACTTGAGATTGGCGCAGACCACAGGAGTTTAATACGATTGTTGATATTCTGATGGAGTGTGCAGTTGGAATCATACGACACATTCGAGCATGACGTACTGGTGATAGGTGCGGGAGGGTCGGGGCTGCGAGCCACTATCGCGGCGGCGCAGGCCGGGCTGAACGTGGGGGTAGTGTGCAAGTCGCTGCTGGGAAAGGCGCACACCGTGATGGCCGAAGGAGGCGTGGCGGGCGCGCTGGGCAACCTGGACAAGAAGGACAACTGGCAGGTGCACTTCATGGACACCATGAGGGGCGGGGCCTTCCTCAACAACTGGCGCACCGTCGAAATCCTCGCCAAAGAAGCCCCTGAGCGGGTGCTTGAGCTTGAGCAGTGGGGAGCGGTGTTCGACCGCACTCCTGAGGGCCTGATCATGCAGAGACCCTTCGGGGGACACACCTATCGCCGCCTGAGCCATGTGGGCGACCGCACCGGGCTTGAGCTGATCCGCACGTTGCAGGACAAGGCGGTGTCGCTCGGCATGACCTGCTATATGGAGACCACGATCATGAGGTTGCTGAAGGACGGCGACCGGGTGGTGGGGGCGTTCGGCTATTACCGCGAGTTGGGGCGGTTTTTCCTGATCAAGGCGAAGGCGGTGGTGCTGGCGACCGGGGGATGGGGCAGGATGTACAGGGTTACGTCCAATTCCTGGGAGTCGACGGGGGATGGGGCTATCCTGGCCTTCAACGCGGGAGCCGAGTTGATGGGTATGGAGATGGTCCAGTTCCACCCTACAGGCATGGTGTGGCCGCCCGGTGTGCGCGGTCTGCTCGTAACAGAGGGCGTGCGCGGCGAGGGCGGCATCCTGCGCAACAAGAAGGGCGAGCGCTTCATGTTCGACCCCAAGTACACCCCTCCCTCCTACAAGGGGCGCTACGCCGATACCGAGGAGGAGTCCGCTCGCTGGCTGACCGATAAGGACAACAACAGGCCGCCACCCGACCTGCTCCCCCGCGACGTAGTGGCGCGGGCGATCTACCGCGAGGTGCTGGCGGGCAGTGGCTCTGAGCATGGCGGCGTCTATCTCGACGTGACGCACCGAGGCGCTGACTACATCAGGAAGAAGCTCCCCAGCATGTACGAGCAATTCCATGCCCTCGGTGATATTGACATAACTAAAGAGCTGATGGAAGTCTATCCCACCATTCATTACACGATGGGCGGGGTGAAGGCCGAGCCTGAAACGTGCGCGACCAATGTGCCGGGTCTCTTCGCGGCGGGTGAGACGGCAGCGGGTGTGCATGGGGCCAACCGGTTGGGCGGCAACGCCCTGTGCGACCTCCTTGTATTCGGCAAGCGGGCGGGCGAAGCAGCTTCCCAGTACGTGCAGTCGGTTGATACAGGGAAGATAGACGACGCGGAGTTGAGCGCCGAGATGGATAGGATGCTGGCCCCCTTCCAGTCGCAGGGCAAGGAGAACCCCTACCTGATCACCGAGGAGTTGCAGGCCGCAATGCAGGATGGGGCGATGATCGCCCGCACCGAGGACGGCCTGACGGGCTGCCTCCGGAAGATAGCCAGTTTGCAGGAGCGCGCCAAAAACATCCATATAGACGGCAACCGGCTCTATAATCCTGGCTGGCACACCGCCAGGGATATACGCAATATGCTGAAGGTGTCGGAGATCATCGTAAGGTGCGCGCTAGCCCGGAAGGAGAGCCGGGGCGCTCAGTGGCGGCTCGACTATCCCGACCCCGACCCGGAATGGGGCAAAAAGATGCTGATCGCTACCAGGGGATCTCAAGACGAGGTTGTGATCGGGACCACACCCGTGCCCCAAATGCCGCCGGAGTTGGCTAAGCTATTCGAGAGTAAATAGGATGTAGGGCACGCCTATCATGCGTATTGACGCTTTCGTTTGGTTGCCCCACATCGTGGATAAATTGGCGATCAAGCACCATGTCACGCAAGATGAAGCCGAGGAAGTGTTCTTCAATAGAGCGAAGTATCGCTTTGTGGAATCGGGGTTATAATCAGGGTGAGGATGTTTATTCCGCCAGTGGGCAAACTGACGGCGGTAGATATCTGATCGTCTTCTTCATACACAAGCAAGATAATACGGCAATGATCCTGAGCGCACGCGATATGGACAAGAATGAGCGCAGAAGATATGAGCAAAAATAATACGCGCAAACAGACCACTATCTCGAAGGCGAAGAGCGTAGATGAGATAGCAGACTACTGGGATACCCATAGCCTGGATGACCATTGGGAAGAGACATCCGAGGTCGATTTTGAGGTAAGGGCACAGCGCCACCACAGAATTACCATCGATCCTGATGTTTATGTGAAAATCGAGGAGCAAGCCCGTACAAGAGGTGTCCTGCCTGAAACGCTAATCAACCTATGGTTGGTTGAGCGATTGCAGAAGGCAGAGAGTTCGCCATCGTCCTAAGAACCAGTATGTTGTCTCGAAGGAGAGAAAGTAGTATGGCAACCGAAACCGAGCAGAAGAGTACCACCACCCTGACACCAGAACAGGCAACCAGGCTGCGCGAAACGGGCGAGATGCCATCTCAGCCCGCGCAGACCGGGCGCACGGTTACGCTGCGCGTGTTCAGAGGCGACGCCGATGGAGGCACCGAGCAAGAGTACGCGGTGCCGACCTTCCCCGGCATGGTGGTGCTCGACGCCATCCACTATATCCAGCACCACATAGATACCACCCTCTCCTGCCGGTGGAACTGCAAAGCGGGCAAGTGTGGCTCGTGCAGCGCCGAGATCAACGGGCAGCCGCGTCTCATGTGCAAGGCCCGCGTGCGCGACTATGCGGGTGAGGGCAACACGATCGTGGTCCACCCACTCAAAACCTTCCCGCTGATCAAAGACCTTGTGACGGACGTATCCTGGAACTACAGGATGTCTGCCCGCATCGCGCCTTTCACGCCCAGAGAAGATGCTCCGAGGCCCCTGGTTATGCAGCAGATGGATGTGGACCGCATACAGGAGTTCCGCAAGTGCATAGAGTGCTTCCTGTGCCAGGATGTGTGCCATGTGCTAAGAGAGCACAACCGCAAAGACATATTCTACGGCCCCAGGCAGATGATCAAGCTGGCAAACCTCGATATGCATCCCTACGATGGTCTCGACCGGCGTGAGATGGTAAAGGAGGAGTCGGGTGTGGGGGCGTGCAACATCACCAAGTGCTGCACCGAGGTGTGCCCTGAGCATATTCACATCACAGACAACGGAATTATACCTCTCAAGGAGCGGGTAGCCGATCTCTATTTCGACCCAGTGATGTGGTTAGCGCGCAAGATGGCGTTCCAGAATAATCGAGGCAGGCCGAGCGCCTCCAACTTCCAGCCCGTGACCATGTTCGGGTCGGCATACCCACCTCCCACCGAGTTCGAGTGGCGCGCCCACGCAGCCCCGCAAGCCGCTGCCGAGGATGGAGGGCGGGCCTGAGGGCGTGATAAAGTCGGAGATAGAGTTCAACCCGGAGAACCCGAACCGCGCGAGAGCCGTAGGGCCGGGCCAGGAGTGAGATAAGAAAGGCGCGAAACAGGTGCGGAGGTCGCTCTGAATAGTTATTAGGCTTGGCGTAGGGCAGAGCAAATAACGTCTTCCAGGTCCATCGCTTCCCCTTCGCTCCATGCCGTCTCGAATTCCTCCGCGCTCAATTTTGCGCGCATACTGTCTACCGAGATCTCGTATGCTCTCCTATCATTCGGTTCCATCTCGTAATCTATCATCTGAAACAGTTGCGTTGCCGCTCCGAATAGGCTGACGGCCTTGAGCGCATCTCCCTTCGTACCATATACACTCGCCAATCCTATCAGGCAGTCGCCAATACCAACCTTGTGACCGATCTCCCGGCGTAGCACAAGGCTCTGATTGAACAACATCTCCGCATGCTCCCAGTTATTACGTGCCATCGCAACCGTGCCCAGGTTTGCCATGGCTAGAGCTATACTGCGTTTGCTGCCGCTCTTTCTATGTAATTCCAGGCTCTCGCTAAAGAGTTCCACAGCTCTATCGTAATCACCCTGCGTGCGCGCCAGCACGCCCAGGCTATTCAAAGTGCGCCCCAGGTTGGCATGGTGTTCCACTTCGCGCCATAATCCGAGGGCTTTCATATAACACGTTTCTGCCCGGTCCATGTTGCCGAGCATTTCTTCACATACTCCAAGAGCGTGTAGAGATCTCCCTGTGCCCTGCTTATCAGCAAGGGTGGTGGAGATCGCCAGGCTTTCCTGCGCTAACTCTTTGGCTCGTTCATAGTCGCCTTGGCGTAACGCTAATCCGGAGGAGATGTGCAGAGCCCGCGCTCTCTCTGCAGAAAGTGATTCTCCGCTGTAGGCCAGCGTTTCGTCCAACCACTTTCTGCCCTCGCTCAAATAGCCTCGTATCTCCCAGAAAAGCCATAATGAGATGACCATCTTGAGCGCAAGATCGTCCTGTTGCTCGGTCAACCAGCCAAGAGCGGCGCGGATATTATCGTGTTCATGCTCCAACCGGTCGAGCCATTCCTTCTGGTTGGGGCCGGTCAAATTCGGCGCGGCGGTCGCGGCCAGTTGCACATAATGGCGGGCGAGGTGGTGCATAACCTCCTCTTCCTCCCCACGCTCGTCCAGCCGTTCAAGCGCATACTCTCGAATGGTCTGTAGCATCCAGTATCTAGGCTCTTCCCGTCCTCGCGGCTCTGCTCGCTGCACCAGGCTCTTGTAAATCAAAGATTCGAGTCCATCCAGCACATCTAATTCAGCGTCTCCATCGTGGCTGCACATAGCTTCCACCCCATCGAGACCACAGCCGCCTGGGAACACGGCCAGTCTTCCCATAAGTCTCTGCTCAGGTTCGCTCAGGAGGTCGAAACTCCAGCGTATAGCTGCGCTCAACGTCTGGTGGCGTGCTGGCACATCCTTTGGACCACCTGCCAGCAAGGCGAGACTGCTACCGAGGCGTGCGAGCAATGCCCACGGTGGGAGAAGTGGGATTCGGGCTGCGATAAGCTCGATAGCAAGGGGCAACCCGTCAAGGTGGGCGCAAATTGATGCCACCGTTTGTGCGTTTTCCTCGCCCAGGGCGAAATCCCTTTTGGCCGAGCGTGCCCTGGTCAGGAATAGCTCTATTGCCGGGTAATCCGAAAGATGCTCTACGGATGGAAGATGTGATAAGTCCGGCAGCCCAAGAGGCCGTACCACAAACTGCTCTTCGCCCCGCACGCGCAAAGCCTCTCTGCTGGTGACAAGAGCAAAGATATGTGGACACGCTCTGAGCAGGTCGGCTATAGAGGGACCGGCATCTACCAGTTGCTCGAAGTTGTCGAGGACGAGGAGCATATGCTTGTCTTGCAACGCGTGCTCCAGGTCGGCAACGGTGGTTTGTTGGGCTATTCTCAGGCCTAGAGTCTGTGCTATCAGGTCGGGTACAAGGCTGGCGTCTCGCACCGAGGCTAATGCAATAAAGAATACTCCATCTTCGAAATCATGGGGCAGAGATCGGGCAACTTCCACAGCGAGGCGCGTCTTGCCTATGCCGGGAGCGCCCGTCAGCGTGATAAGACGGGCTTTTTCCAGTAGCAACTTATGGCGCAGAGCAGCGATCTCTGCGCCTCGACCGATTATGGGCGTTAGGGGAGTGCTCAGGGTGGGGTGGGCGTTCGCTGCGAGCTGGGGTTCCTTGGTTTGAGAGTTGTTTTGGGCGTTAGCCTGTCCTATACGGGCTAACCGGATGAGATTTGCTCGCTCTTGCTCGGGTATCTGTAATTGTTCTGACAGCAATTCGACCAGTTGCTTGGAGGGCCTGCGTTCTCCAGTCTCAATTTTCGTAATGGTCCAGGGCGAACAGCCTATCCGGTCGGCCAACTCCTCCTGGGTCAAATCGAGGGACTTGCGTCGCTCCTTCAACCAGCGGCCAAATGTTGTGTCGTCGTTGCCGTTCAACGAAGGTCTCCAATGCCTGGATGGAGCAAGTTGTACAACTTTTGGTGCTAGGGATTGTGCTAACCATTATACGTCACGGGCTGCTTTAATGGAAATAGGTTTCACCAGTGCGGCCAAGCCGTCACAAAGCAGACAAGGCATTTACTTATCGCGCCGGGAAAGGAGAATAAAGGATGACAACAGATAATGCAGCTATCCGAGCAATCATCAAACAATGCTCAGACGCGTGGAATGCAGGCAACGGTAGGGCCTTCGCTGCCCCCTTTGCCGAGGACGCCGACTACATCATCATAGATGGTCGGCATGCGAGAGGGCGCGATGTGATCGCCGTCGGGCACCAACGAATATTTGAGACGATATATCGGGACAGTAACCTCAAGATCGATATTGAAGAAATGCATTTCTTGCGCCCGGACGTGGCGGTCGTATGTTGCCTGGGGCTTCTAACAGGCGCCCGCGGTGAGAACAAATACAGGGAACAGGCACGGAGTGGTTGGGTGATGACCAAAACCGATGGTGAGTGGCAAGTTGCGTCTTTCCAGAATACGCCCATTGCACCACCGCGCCAGTAAGGCCAGTAAGGCCTGTAGGGCCGGAGCATGATAAAGATGTGGGGGATTGAACACAGGCCCGCTATGACCCGACCAATCTCTGAAAGGGGACTTATATTGGTCAGCGAACACGCTTTGAGTCTGGTACAGGCATACCTTCGCAGCCAGGATACAAATCTCTTCGCCCACGATGCTGAGTTTCGGTTCATGTCGCAGCATGAGCCGCTGACCGGGCGGCAAGCTATAGATGTGATCTTAGGCATGTTGTGTCGCGAGACATTTACGCACGTCCGATGCGAGCAGGTGAAGATGCTGGGTATGGAAAACTGTGTCGTGGCCGAGTTTGTCTTTCGCGGTCGGAATACCGGGCCGCTCATGGGAGCGCCTCCGACCGGCAAGACGGTTGCGATTCCGATGATCGCGGTCTGCGAAGTTACAGGGTCGTACATAACACGTACGCGACTCTATTGCGATACTTGCCAGATAGGCAGACAGCTAGGGCTTGACCCTAACTCATGGTAGTTGCGAGTTTTGCACTTGAAGAGGAGAATCATTATGAATCGAGGTTTCATTCCACGCGTCGGAACGATGGGAGGTGCGCTGTTCGTGGTTCTGGTGCTGGTGGCCGACTTCACCCTCGTGCCTCAGCCTCCACAGGCGGGGGTATCACCACAGACGATAACAACTTTCCTGACGAACAATCAGGGTGGCTTACGACTGACAGGGTTGGTCGAAGGCATTGCCACCGCCTTTTTGCTGTGGTTCGCTGTGAGCTTGTCGGATTACCTGCGAAATACAGGCGCTTCAGAAGCCACCCCGCACAGTGAAGATAACCGGATGGCAGCTACCCTGTGCCTGGCCGGGGGATTGGTTGCTGCGATATTGAACTGGATTTGGTCCGTCCTCATGGTGGCCCTTGCCGCTGCTCCGGCAGGAGGAGCCGCTGATAGCGTCTACGCTCTCTATGGCGTATCAACCACAGTGCTCTCTTTTATCCCGTTCCCGGGATTCTTATTTCTCGCGGCGTTTTCGTTGCAACTTATCAGGAGCGGAAGCCTTTCGTGGCTCGGCTGGGCCGGTTTCGTGGCTGCTGTGTTCCAACTGTTGAGTGGAATCGGAGCCACACTTTCTACGACCGGGTTGTTTGCACAGTACGGCGGCTTTACTTTGCTGGCGTTTCTGCTGCTACTGGCCTGGTTGCTGCTGGCAAGTGTTGTACTGACCCGGCGCACATGGACAATGCCCGCGAATAGTAATTTGCGGATGCAGCAGAACAAGGACGGTAAGCCCTATGCAGGTCAAGCGTAACCTTGCTTTTAGAAATAGGCGTAGCCATTCATAGTGCGGTTTGCCATCAATTTATCAAGAAGTCAGAATGGAGGATACGGGAATGATCAGCAGATTCAGATTTGTAGTTGCAATATTCATACTGCCCATGCTGTTAGCATCACTGGCTGGCGCTCATTATGCGTTCGCCTCGACCACGGCTCAGGCGGGCGCTCAGACCTGGACGGTGCTTGTGGGAGGGGAATCGGCTCCGGTGGCCGGGCCTGAACACCCAACCAGCGCCTGGACCTACGCTCGTTTCTACCCGCAGAATATCACAGTGCATAAAGGGGACACGATTATATGGAAGCTGAACTCTATGGAGATTCACCAGATAGTCTTCCCGGCCCCAGGCCAAACCTATCTCCCCTTTACGCAGCCCGATCCCAGCAATCCGCAGGCCCAGATGATCAACCCGTTGGTTGCCTATCCCCAGGGTGGTTCAGAGTATGACGGAACCGCCCTGACCGGTTCAGGATTGCTTGGGTCACCTCCTTCCAACACCCAGGAGTACAAACTGACCTTCACTCAGGAGGGCTCCTTCAACTACATATGCCCTATGCATTCGGCGCAACTTCCCGAAGGCCAGGTAGTTGGCATGATCGGCTCGGTAACCGTCATTGGCGCGGATCAGCCCCTTCCAAAGACCCAGACCCAGATCGACGGCGAGGCCCAGGCCGCGATCGAAGCGGACAATCAGGCGGCAAAGGCAGCCGAACCTGCGGCCCAACAAGTAGCGCCACCTTCGCCGGGTCCTGACGGTACGATGATCTTTCATGGCAATGTTGGGTGGGATAACGGTGCGCTTTCTTACATGCGCTTCTCACCTCAGGATTTCACCATTCATGTGGGCGATACGATAGAGTGGACACAAATCTCGAATCAGACCCCTCATACGGTTACACTCTACTCAGGCCAGCCTGAGCCGCCGCTGTTCGTTACTGAGCCGGAATCTGGCGGCCCGCCGAAGATCTTGCTCAATCCCGCCGCGTTTGCACCTGCGGGCGGTAGCACATATGATGGCACAGGCACCAGCAATTCCGGCTACATGCCCGGTAAGCAGGACCCGGCCCCGGGCCAACGAACCTACAGTTTGACTTTCACCAAGCCTGGCACATATGAGTACATCTGTGTGCTGCATGACGAGATGGGGATGAACGGTCACATCACGGTACTTGCGGCCGGTAGCACGCCAGGAATGCCACAAACCGGTCAGGGCATGCAGGCTGCAAATTTGCTGCTGCCCGGTTTGGTAGGAGGTGCTCTGTTGCTCATGATAGGGTTGTTGGTCTTGATAGGGCGGCGCATATCCAGAATATAGAAGCCAATAGCCAGCAGAATCAGATATCCCCCGACTGTCAGATTCAGCTTCGCAGGCGTGCAATCTGGTTCTAAAATAGCCAAAATGACGGCGAAGCCGTCATTTTGGCTATTTTAGAAAGCCCCTCCCCAATTTGGGGAGGGGTCGTTGGGCATTCCCGATTTATTTTGCGGACGAACCGAAAATT
The DNA here is from genome assembly GCA_963797095.1 of uncultured Chloroflexia bacterium. Classification (GTDB taxonomy): domain Bacteria; phylum Chloroflexota; class Chloroflexia; order QHBQ01; family JADMIH01; genus JADMIH01. Next base: position 754,227 of record CAWCNY010000006.1, read on the forward strand.
CTGGATGTCTAATGTTAGAAAGCCCCTTTGCCGTCCCTCGCTGCCTCGGATATATGAGGGTGTTCTGATTTCTATTCCCAGCCGCCGGTGACTACCGTCTCGAACTGGTCCATCGTCCAGTAGCCATTGGCTATGTATCGCTTGATGGCGAAGGCGGGGTCTACCGTGTCGTCCATCACGTCCCGCAGGCGGAACGCACCTTTATAGCCGTAGCTGGCGATCTTCTGAGCCGAGGCAGCATCGTAGACGCCGAATGGATACGCGAAGAAGGGCGTTTCGTGCCCCACGATGGCCTCGATGGTGGCCTTCGGCTCAACGAGTTGGCGCTGCCAATCTTCATCTGTGTTGTACTCCGTGACCATGTGGTGGTCCCAGGTGTGAGGCTCTATATCGAAGCCTTCGTCGCTGAGAGTCTTGATCTGGTCCACACCCATGAAGTTTTCCTTCCCAAGGGTGACGGTCATCACGAAGAAAACAGCCGTGAAGCCGTACTTCTTGAGGAGTGGGCGCGCCGTTATGAACTGATTATCAATATTGTCATCAAAGGAGAGCATGATCGGCTTGGGTGGCAATGGCTTGCCGTTTATTTCGTAGTCGTACACTTGCTGGGCGTTGACGCCTGTATAGCCGTTGTCCTTGAGCCACTTTAGCTGTTCTTCCAGCAGGCTTGGGGGCACGATGTAAGCGCGGTCGTCCTCGGTGTCGGCAGGCTTCCAGTCGCGAATGTGGTGGTAGCAGAGCACAGGCACGAAGTCGCGATCCGCTGCCGGGATGGGCGTGGGTGTGGCGGTTGGAGCTTCTGTAGCGGTGGCTGTAGGGAGAGGGGTTGCAGTATCTGCTGGTATCGGTTGCGGGGTAGCGGTGGCTGGCGACTGTGTCGGGGCGATAGGCGTGGCGGTGGGCGGATCGTCGCCACAGGCGGCGACGATGAAGGCTGTCGCCAGCAGAAATATCAGGGGAAGGAGATAGCGCACAATTAATCGAGGCATGGTCATGAATCCAAATCTGTCTATTACCCCACGCTTGGGATGTGGCCTTAATGTCACAAAATGCCGCCAAAATGGGCTGTTTCCAGATGAAGTTGCTCTCCTTCTACGCACGGAAAATGAATTATGACCATGCCTCAATTAATCCACGATCTTGACGCATGGAAAGAGGAGCCTTTCTAATATGGGGAGGAGCCTTTCTAATATGGGATGGGACGTGGGCAGCGCCGGGATCATTTTACCAGATCTGAGGGAATGAGCGTAGGGGAAGGACGAAGGACGACAAGTGGAGAGCACCGAGTAAGTGCGTGTTGGGGATTGTCAAAGTGCTGCCTCCGTCGTATACTGGCGGGGCTAATGGCTCTATGGCAGTGTGCCATTATATCCCTGAAGATCGGGAGGTATTGAGATCATATATGAGCGATAACACCACAGGCACAATCGAAACATTATTGCATGAAGAACGCGTATACGAGCCATCACCTGAGTTTGTGGCTCAGGCAAATATCAACGACCCCGATGTGTACGAGTGGGCCGAGCGCGACCCCGACGGCTATTGGATGGAGCAGGCGAAGCTCATAGAGTGGTTCCGGCAGCCGAAGCAGGTGCTTGAGTGGAACCCTCCATTTGCCAAATGGTTCCAGGATGGCACCCTCAACGCTTCGTATAACTGCCTGGACCGTCACCTCGCGGAGCGCGGGAACAAGACAGCATTGATCTGGGAGGGCGAGCCGGGCGATATTCGCACCCTGTCCTATTCTGACATGTACCGGGAGGTGAACCGGGCGGCCCAGATGCTCAAGAACCTGGGTGTGGGCAAGGGCGACCGGGTGGCGATTTACATGCCCATGATCCCGGAGGCGGCTATCTCGATGCTGGCCTGCGCCCGCATCGGTGCTCCTCACACGGTGGTGTTCGGGGGCTTCTCGCCCGAAGCCCTGCGCGACCGCATTATTGACGCCGAGGCCAGGCTGGTGATCACGGCGGACGGTGGCTACAGGAGAGGCGGGGTGGTGGCCTTGAAAGCCAATACGGACGCCGCTCTCGATGCGCCCGATCTCCCTGTGGAGCACGTGCTCGTAGTGCAACGGGTGGGCGCGGGCGTACATGGGCTGACCATGCAAGAAGGCCGGGATGTCTGGTGGCACGAGGGTCTGGCGGAAGTGCCTGAGGATACCGTCGTCGAGCCTGAGCAAGTAGATGCCGAGCACCCTCTTTTCATCCTGTACACATCGGGCACGACCGGCAAGCCGAAGGGCGTGCTGCACACGACGGGCGGTTATATGGTGGGCACCACTCTGACCACCAACTGGGTGTTTGACCTGAAAGACGATGATGTCTACTGGTGTACGGCAGACGTGGGGTGGGTGACCGGGCACTCGTACATTGTGTACGGGCCTATGTCGAACGGGGCAACCCAGGTGATGTACGAGGGCACGCCCGATTTCCCCGACAAGGATAGGTGGTGGCGGATTATCGAGAAGCACAAGGTTACGATCCTCTATACAGCACCAACCGCCATCCGCGCCTGTATGCGCTGGGGCTCCGAGTTCCCCGCGCGATGCGACCTCTCTTCATTGAGGCTGCTTGGCACAGTTGGCGAGCCGATCAACCCCGAAGCCTGGGTGTGGTACAACATCAATATAGGCAGGGAAAAGTGCCCGATTGTCGATACGTGGTGGCAGACCGAAACCGGGGCGATCATGATCACCCCTCTACCTGGGCTGGTGCCGACCAAGCCCGGAAGCGCCACAAAGCCCCTGCCGGGCATCGCGGCGCAGGTGGTGGACGAGCATAGCAACCCTGTAGCCAAAGGGTCGGCGGGCGGCCTGCTGGTGATCAAGAAACCGTGGCCGTCCATGCTGCGTACAGTGTGGGGCGACGATGAGCGGTATATCAGCCAGTACTGGAGCAAGTTCGGCGACGCCCACGAAATTTACTTCACAGGCGATGGGGCGCGCGAGGACGAGGACGGCTACCTGTGGCTGCTGGGCAGGGTGGACGACGTGCTCAACGTGGCCGGGCACAGGCTCGGCACGATGGAGATTGAGAGCGCGCTTGTGAGCCACGTGTCGGTAGCCGAGGCGGCGGTGGTAGGCGTGTCGCACGAGATCAAGGGGCAGGGCGTGGTGGCCTTCGTCACGCCGAGGGGTGGCGTAGAGGCCGGGCCTGCGCTGGTCGAGGAATTGCGCAACCACGTGGCCGAGAAGATCGGTCCAATCGCCAAGCCCGACCGTATATACTTCACCTCCGAGCTGCCCAAGACCCGGTCGGCCAAGATCATGCGCCGCCTGTTGCGCGACATCGCCGAGGGGCGCGTGCTGGGCGACACGACCACCCTGGCCGATCCCACCGTGATGGCCGCTATCAAGCGGCAATACGAGGAGAACGAATAGCATCTCTGACCGGCACAACACCTATAAACCGGTGCTTAATCCTGTCCAATCGCCCCTATGCAGATTAGGTCATTTGTGCTAAATTGAGGCCACATATATCTTGCAGAGGAGTGGGAAAGGATAGACAGAATAAGCACCGTTTGCATCTTCGTCGCCGATCAGGTTCGCGCCAAAGAGTTCTACACAAATATCCTCGGGTTCGAGTTGCGCCAGGATTCTCCTCTTTACTCTGGAGCTGCGTCGAGATGGATTGACGTTGCTCCCGCCGGTTCGGTAACCGATGTGATCCTCTACCTGCCCGACGAAAACTGGGAGCACTACAGGCAGGTGGTCGGCCAGTCGCAGGCCTTAACCTTCAGCGTCCCCGATATGAACGCGCTCGTTACCGACTTGAAGGCCAAATGGGTCACCTTCACACAGGAGCCTGACGTGCAGCCCTGGGGTACCTACGCCCAGATACTCAACTCAGAAGGTAACCGTCTGTTGCTGGTGGAAGAACCGAAGGGGTAGGCTGCAGTTACGGGGGCATAGGAACTATGCGCCTGATCGAAGCGTCAGCAGTGTGATCTCCGGCCTGCAATTAAAGCGTACATAGGGCTTGACCATACCGATCCCCCGGTTGGTGTATTGCAGCATATCTCCAACCTGGTAGAGCCCGCTGTGGTACTTCACGCCCAGGTAAGGCAATCGTAGCGGGCCGTAGAAAGGCACCGCCACCTGCCCGCCGTGCGAATGCCCCGATAGCTGGAGGTCGAAGCGCCCGGTAGTGGCGGATTGATCCGCAAAGTCCGGTTCATGAGCAATCAGGATCGCCGCACCCTGGTTGGGGGTCTGCGCCAGTGCCTGGTCAAGATCGTCTTGCTGCTGCCAGACATCATCCACACCTGCGATGGTCAGCAAGTCGCTGCCGCGCTCCAATGTACGAGCGGCGTTCCTTAGCTCAATGGTAGGCGTGGCTGCCAGCACTTCGCGCACGCGATCAGCGCCCTGCCAGTGGTCGTGGTTGCCGAGCACCACCAGCACTCCGTCTTTTGCCGAAAGGTAGCTGAACGTCGTAGCGATATCATCGCCTGAGCGGCGTGGGCCGGTTGTGAAGATATCGCCCGTGATCACCACAAGGTCGGCGGCCATTGCGTTGACCCTGGCGACCACATCCTGTATATGAGCGCGGGTGATCCAGCCTCCCGCGTGAATGTCGCTGATCTGCGCGATTCGATAATTATGGAAGGAGGACGCGAGGCGTGGCAGGGTTAAGGCTACCTTTTCTATATGCACCCATTCCGGTTCAACGTCGTAGGCATAGCCCGCGCCGCCCACAGCCGCCAGGCTCGCACCAACCGATAGCTTGACCGCTTGCTTGAGAAAAGAGCGTCTGGTTAGAGCGTTCTGGTAACGCATGGCAACATCATACCAGGGACCATGCCGCGAATCCGACGATGCGAGTGGCGCATAGATTGCACCTGAGTGCTTGACGGTGGGGCTGCCGCCGGGAAGTGACTGGAAGGCGGGCGCAGGGCACGGCTCGCCCTTACAGGCCGCTTGGGAACGCGCTATTGTTAGTGCTGCACCTTATACGCGATGAGGTTATTACCGTCCATCACATAAAGAGTGCCGTCTGGTGCGTAAGTCATGCCCGTTGGCGCATCCGGGAAATTGCCCGTGTCGATGTCAATATTCTGTATATTGCCGCTTTGCTTGTTGATTGAGAAGAGGCCGCCTTCCTGGCACGATACGTCGAGCCAGTTTCCGTTCTCCAGGACATACCAGGGCGAGCACGTCATCTGGAAGGTGCGCACAAACTCCCCCTGCGCGTTCAACTGATTCACGCGCCTGAATGATATCTCAGCTTCGTAGATCGTGCCATCGCCCGTGATAGCGATCCCCGCGCCGTTGTCGAAGCCTTCGGGCCGTTCGCCTATGTACTCCGTGAGCGGATTGCCCCCATCGAGGGTGTACACCTTGATGCGGCGGCCTGTCATATCCGAAACGTACATATTGCCGTCCGGGCCAAACGCCAGGCCAATAGATATTTGCGTCTTGTTGTTCAATTGCACTTTACGCAGGATCTGTCCGTCAGGTGTTAGCACAAGTAGAGCCACCGAAGAGTCGGCGCTGTTGTTGAGCAGGTAGAGATTGCCGCCCGGTCCGACAACGATATCGCCGGGGTGGTCAAGCGGGTTGTTCCCGTTTTCGTCGAGAACCGGCAGGGTGCGGCTCTCGCCTGTGGTTGTATCGAAAACGATGAGGCGATTGGTGTCCCAATCGGGCACGTATACTTTCCCGTCCAGGTAGGCGATGCCTCGTGAGGCATTGATCTCCTCGCCGGCGGTCCACCTGTTTATCTCCACCAGCTCGGTTTTGTGTTGAAGCTGCTCAAAGTTGGTGAAATACCAGGTGCCTCCCACCAAAAGCAGACCGACAACCCAGGTCACGCCCTGCATGGCGAATGGAAGAGGCTTATATCCGATGGAGCGTTGGGCGCGCTGCCACCGGAAAGCCAGCACGAACGCAATGGCCACTATGATTACCGCGAGGATCGTGACCCAGCCGCTGGCAGCCGGCAATTGGCGCGCTCCAAGGGGGTCCACGAACGGGAGGATGCCCCGAAGGTCTATAGTGACCTGCCCCAACAGTGGCGGGTTGCCTACTGTGTCCTGGCCCGCATACCAGTCGAGCACCGGGTTGCCGGGCCACATGTGGCGGGGGTCGATCAGCATCGGCCACATCAGCATGAAGCCGGGGATCGCCAGTAGCACGTAGAGGGCGCGGAAGAACCAGCTACGAGCCGCAAAGAGGGACATAGCCAGGGGAGCGGCCATGAGAGGGCAGAAAGTGGTGAGGAAGCGGGCGGGCGGGCACCAGAGGCCGTTCCAGAAGTAGAACGAGAAGATGATGAAGAGGTAGGGGAGGGAAGTGACGGCCATCCAGGCCAGCAGGCGGCGGTCGCTGCGGCGGGCCGACCTGAACATGAAGATCAACCCGGCCACCCCCAGGATGTAGATCGGCGCGTAGATGAACAACCCGTATTTCTGGTCGAACAGGAGGCCAATAATAGAGGTGGTGAAGTGAGTGAGGTCTTCGCGGCCCTGCCAGGGCCAGAAGAAGATCTTGTCGTAGGGGCGCTCAGGCGTGCGGTTGTCGGGGAAGAGCGCGCCATAGAGAAAGAGGTTGTGCCAGATCATAAGAATACCGGAGATCACCACCGGCACAACAAGATAGGAGGTGCCGCCAAGCAGGCGGAGCAAACCTGGGCGGGCTACACTCTGCGGTTTGAGTAAATCGGTGCCGCCAACCGTAACCTGCACGGTTTCGGTGGCGGGCATGCGCGTGAGGCGATAGTAACGCCACCACTGAACCACAGCGTAGAGGAACAGGCCCGCCGACAGGGGCATACAACGCCAGGCAACCCAGGGGATGGCGGCGATACAGAAGCCGATCAGCAAGCGGCGGATTGGTCCATTGGCTCCCCAGCCGAGGGCCAGCCTGCGCAGCGCGTATAACAGGAACAGCCCGCAGGTAAGCTCAGTGAAGATCAGGTAGGTATACGACATGACCGGGTTGCTGAAGGAGATCGGCAGCCACGCGGCAAAGGCGATCCACTTGATCCCGGTCAATTCATAGGCGAAAAGGAAGACATTGAGCGCGGTGATCGCACCGATCAAACACATAAAGACAATAGTGGCGGGCCACCATAGCTGAAACAAGCCGCCGATCAACCAGGCCGGGATGATCAACACCGACATTCCAGGCCAGTGAAAGTTGTACTGCTCGTCGGCAGGGCGCGCATTGGTGAAGCCGTTGTGTGTGGGTAAGGGGTAGGGGGCCGGGATGCCTACGAAGTTCTCAGGGTGGGGGGCCATCGAGTAGAACTTGTCTTCGTCGTGGTTGGCGAACTGGTTCGCGATATTAAGGTCGCCGTCCTGCACGATGCTCATGGTTACCATGAGATAGAACGGCTGGTCGCCCGTGGGTGGGCTATTGTAGAGAATCTGCTGGTTGACGAAGGCCAGGTAGACGCCGAGCGTGAGGAGGAACACCAGCGCCTTCCAACCCCAATGTAGGGGCGGGTGCGACAGGTCCGCGCCGGGAGCCACCGCCGGAAGCACATAACCCTGCGAAACTGCATCACTTGCCGTTACATGTGCCGCGCCGTTGGTAGAGGGCATGGCCGGGAAATACGGCGCATCGTCGGGGTTGAGTGGGGTGGTGATTGGTGCCCTGCGCACGCCCGCATCCTGATCGTGGTCGTGGAGAGCGGTCCGCCTGGTTGGTAGCGGCGGCACATATTCGTTTGCGGCGGGAGCCTGCTGGATTTCCGACCTGTCGTCTTTTTCGATCACTGCTCGGTACCTTGCGGTTCCTGGGCCGGAAGCTTGGCCCCTGGATGCGATGGTCCGCTATCGATAGGAGCTTTCACACGACGCACGCGAGAGGGCTGCTTGCGAGGAGAGCCTGTTTCGATTGCGTAGGTGTTGGCGGAAGTGGGACGTGCCGATGTGGAAGGGCGCTTGTGCAATTCGGCGGCGGTCAGGTTGGCCTCCGAGAAGGCGGCGGTGCTGCCGGGCCTGTGGCGGATAATGAGGGCGGTCCAGCCGATAACGATAGTCAAAAGGGCCACGAGGGCGGGGGTCTTGAAGCCCGCCACGGTGGCGCTGTCCACCCTGATCTGCTCTATGATAAAGCGTCCAATCGAATAGCCGATCAAGTATACCCACAGGAGGTCGCCTTCGCGCAACTTGAGGCGCTTCTGCCTGCCGAGCCAGAAGAGGAGTCCCGCCAGGGCGAAGTCCCAGATCATCTCATAAGCGAAAGTGGGGTGGAAGCGGGCGTTGGGGTCAGGGTCCTGGATGCCCGCCACTTCGCGCTGGCGGTCGACGCTGATAGGGATGCACCAGGGGAGGTCGCATTGTGACCCGAAAGCCTCCTGGTTGAAGAAATTGCCCCAGCGACCGATCCCTTGCGCGATTGCCAGCCCCGGCACTATGATGTCGGTCCACTTGAGGAAGGAGAGCTTGTAGCGGCGGCAGTAGAAGATGAGGGCGAGGATGCCACCAACGACTGTGCCCTGGATGCTGAGCCCGCCCTGCCTGATATCGAACCACCGCCCTATATCCTGGTAGGCCGGGTCGCCTATCTGCGACACGATGAAGCCGGCACGTGCGCCCACTATGCCAGCGATGAGCACCCAGGGGAACATCTGCCAGACGTGATCAGGGTCTTCGCCGCGCCTTCGCGCTTCGCGGAAGGCTACAAACGATGCCACGATCACGCCGATCATGATCATGATGCCGTACCAATAGACGGGAATATCGATATGAAAGCCGAATATGTCGAATGGGCCTATTCTAAAGGCTTCACGGTTAGGCATTTGGTCTCCTTAGCCATAAGTCGAAGTTAATGATAGCGGAGTTATTGGGGGGTGTCAAACGCTAATTCAACTCATTATCATACCACCAGTAGCGCCACGTGTCATAGAGAGAGGGCACGCCGCTTTCGAGGGTCACATCGTACTTGCCGTCGTAGGAGCGGGCATGTAGCTGGCCGTTGTCGATGTAAGCCATCAGGCCGGGACCGAAGCCTACTTTGTCGTAGGGCAGGAAGGTGCGAGGCACCGGGTAGCGAATTGTGAACGCCTGGGCGAGAGTGGTTTCCATGGTGTCACCGTTGAAAGGTTGGGGGGCGATTGGCATGCTCCATACCGACCAGTCCACATCCTTGCTGTCGTAATCGCTTACGTAGAGCACTCGATTAGCCGCCACGGTGAACGGGTATGAGCGCAGATAACCTGCCTTGGTAATAGCCGTCGTGATGGCAGCCTGTCCATCAGGCGAGATCGAAACAGCAGCCAGCGACCAGGCCACCAGGGTGAGGCCATCCCTTATCCCTTCGCGCCCTACCAGCACAATGCCCCCGTCGTTCTCCTGTGCTACCGTCCAGTACATGGGAGATACCACCCGGCTGCCCGCAGTGAAGGCATCGACATAAGTTATGGCAAGGGTACCATCCGGATTGGCAGGGTCAAACACGCGGACCGTGAAGCGCTCAGGGTCGAATTGCGAATAGAGGACATCGCCGGAGAATGCGCCCTGGCGTACGAAGGTGGCCGCCAGCCAGTTACTCTGATTGATGCCGAAATCGGCTGCGGCCTTCGCCAGGGTCACCGGATTTTGTGGGTTAGCCAGGTCAATTAAGACCAGCTGCTCGCGTTCGCTTAACTGTTGCGGCCCCGGTGATGGCTCGAACGTGTTGACAAGCACATATTTGCCGTTGGGACTGATCTCCGCCGACTCTATGCCAAGTCCGGTTGTCTCATAAATCAGGCGCGGTTCGCTCACGCCGTCAAACTGCAGTAGATAGAGCTGGATATGCGTGTCGGGGGTAATATGGCCTGAAGTCTGGTCCTCACCCGACCACTTCGCCAGCAGGATGCGATTGCTGTTGTAGTCTATATCAACCGGAAGTTGGCGGGCGTCCACGCTATCCGACACGGCAAGCGTGGCCGAGATCGCGCTATCGAAGGAGAGATAGGTAAGCGTGTAGCGGGTTTCCACGCTGCGTACTGGCGTATCCCCCAGTTCGGGCATGAGGCCGTTGAAGCCCCAACGCCCGTAGTCGTACAGCCACATGCCGGTGCTTCCGCACAGAAATTGGTCGTATTCGGAAGGGTCAATTGGAAGCTCGCGGTAATCGGAGCCTGGTTGGCCCGACAGATTGGATACGGCCAGCACGCGGCCCTTCAATTCGTAATTTTCGCCTTTGACGAAAAATGGGCCGGGAAACGGGGTTGGTATGAGGGATGCGCCCGTTGGTGCGACATCGTAGAGTACCTTGCCGTCGGCGCAGCCACCCTGCACCCGGCTGTAGCTGTCGCTATTAGGCAACCGGTGTTCGTCTATGCCGCCGGAATCGTTTGTGGCGAGGGTGTAGAGGGCGGAGGTATTGCCCTTGGTCCGCAGGATTACGGTGCCGCTCAATGCCTCACTGTATACGTTTTCCTGCGCCTCCTTGAGCATTGCGTTCGCGCCGCGATAGTCATCCTGTATCTTGTCTAGCTCGCTCAGGGTTTGCATGACGGCGATCCAGTTTTGGTCGCGCTCAAAGGCCAGGCTCCGGCCATACAGATCGTCCATTTGCTCGATCTGTTCAGACGCTCTGGCGGCTAGTGCATCGGCATCGCGGTAACCTGAGGCGGCGGTAAAATAGTCGCGTGCGGCCTGCCAGTCGTTGCGGCCGATGGCTTGCTGCCCGGCTTCGTAATTGTTCGACTGGTCCTGCTGGTGCCACCACTGCCACCCTGCGAAGCCGGTCACCACCACAATGAGAAACAGTCCCAGCACCAGGTCGCGCCCGCGCGTGGACCCCGACCTGGGCATTGGTTCAGGGGTGAGGTCCTCAATGACGGAGATTTGATCGTCCATGCGGGTAACACCGGGAGTCGCGGATAAACTCTCCCTATATCATATCCGCAAGGCGGAATGGAGTCCAGTTCGGACACACATTCTCCGTCCCACCGGGGCGTTGGGCGCGCCCTGTAAGTAGAGGCTAGTGAGTGACCCTGTATTCGAGGATTTTGTCACCCGACGTCACAAAAAGCATGCCGTCGGGACTGTAAGCTAGCCCCTGAGGGTTATCGGGCCGTGGGCCGTTGCCCCTGTACTGCGCCAGCTGCACGTAGTTGTCCTGCGTATTGACAGACAGCAGACCTGTGTCGCAGCTTCCTTCTATCCACTGGTCTGCTACAGGTGAGTCCACGAAATAGTCCGGTATGCAATAAAGCTGGTAGGTGGCAATCACATCATCATTCTGGTCCAGCTTCTGGATGCGCTTGTAAGTCTCCGTTGTATAAACATATCCGTCAGCATCCACGGCCACCCCACGCGGGTTATTGAGAATCTCGTCCTCGCCATTGTAGACGGTCAAAGGCTCGCCCCCTGTTTTGGCGTATCTGAGCACAGAGCCGAGCAATTGGTCGGCCAAGTACATTGTGCCATCGTCACCGAAGTAGAGGGCTTTTCCGAGAGGGGTCTTGCCATCCAGGGCTATTTGACGCACCACTGTGCCGTCCGGCTGTATAGCGAACAGGGCCTGGTCGCCCTCGCCGTTGTTGAGCACGTACAGCAGCCCGTCGGGACCAATCGTTACGCTGCTTGGGTGCTCCCACACTATGGGCTTGCCGTTCTCCGCCTTCGCTTCCAGGCGGGAATAATCACCGGTTGTGGTGTCGAGAACACCTATGTAGCCTGGGAGCCAACCGTCCTCCTGCCGCTCGCCGAAGGCGGGGATGTAGACCTTCCCATCAAGGTAGGCGATGGCCCCGTTGTTGGGCAGCTGCTCAGGCAGTATCCAGTGTGTGACATATTGGAACGTGGTTTTGGGGTGCAGGAAGTCGTAATTGATAATACCCCACCCCGCTATTATCAACGCTACAATCACCAGGGATACCGTCAGAAGCCGGGCATTCGACCGCCCTGCCACAGTGCTTCGACTTGGCGCTACTTTATCCAGGCGCAACAGCAATAGCACGCCGACAAGGACGATCAGCATGCTCACCAGCAGCAGCCACCCGGTGCGCAAAGGAAACCATACCTCGTCAGGGCTGTTGAACCTGGGCACGAACGGGCGCAGGTCCACATGCAATGGAGAATGCTCGTTGGTGGCTATCCATTCGAAGACGGCGCTCCAGGCCCCCGACCACATGGTGAGGGGGTTGTAGAGCATAACCGCCATGAAGATGAAGCCGGGCAGAGCAAGCAGCGCATAGAGCACCTTGTACACTACGCTCCCCGCGAGCGCGGCCAGCGATACCGCCATAGGCGCGGCGAGCAGCGGCACAAGTGTGGACGCGTAACGCGCCGGGGGGCACCAGTCGCCTCCCCACGAGCTATAGGCCGCGATCATCGCCATGTATGGTAGAGATGCCAGCGTGATCCACCCCAGCAGCCGCCGGTCGCTTCCTCTGCCGGTCCGGAACATCGCGAATACGCCCACCAGGGCCAGCAGGTAGATCGGCGTAAAGGTAAGCAGGCCGAAGCGCTGGCTGAAGAGAAGGCCAAACGCCCCTGTGAGGAACTGCTTCAATTCATACCTGCCATCCCACGGCCAGTAAAACTCTCCCACCCCCGACCCGCCGCGCTCGTCCGAAGGAGGCACCACAGTTCCATACAGGAAGATATGGTAGGCCAGCAGCACGACCGCCAGCACCACTATGGGAGCCAGGAACGCTATGATCCTTAAGAAATCACGCGAGACACCCTGAAATGCGACTCGGCGCATCAACTTCAGCCTGGCCCCGGTTTTCAACGTGGGCAGGTCCTCTGGCGCGATGCTACGCCACCACTGGACCAACATGTATAAGAACAGCGCGGCGGAGATAGGAAGGCATCTTTCCGCGAGCCAGGGTATGAAGCCTATACAGAAACCGACGGCGAGCAAGCGCAACGGCCCATTGGCTTTCCAACCGAGCGCAAGCCTCCGAAACGCGTAGATCACGAGCAGGCCGGTGGGTAATTCAGAAAAGATGAGGTAGGAGTAGCTCATGATCGGGCCGGTGAACGCCAGCGCGGCCCATACCACCCAGGCCACCCACTGGCGGCCTGTGACCTCGTATGAAAGGAGGAAGATGTTCGTAGATACCAGCGCCCCTACCAGGCACATGAAGATGGTGGTAGCGGGCCACCATAGCTGGAACCACCCACCTATGATCCAGGCGGGTACCAGCATAGCGCCCAGGCCGGGCGGGTGGAAGCCGTATATCTCTTCGGGTGGGCGTGCCGAAGATTCGGCCATCTGGGGGGTCAGAGGATAGGGCGCACTTATGCCGACGTAATCGTCCGGTTGAGGGGCCAGGCTATAGAACTTGTCCTCGTCCAGGTTGTTGTAATTGTTGCTCAGCTCAAGGTCGCCGTCTTGCGCCAGGCTGATGGTGTCCATCAGATAGAAGGCCTGGTCTCCCGTGGGCGGATTGCTGTACTTGATGATCTGGGGAATGAAGGCCAGGTAAATAAGAAACGTAAGCGTAAAGCACAGAGCGATCCACCGGGATGGCAGGGCGGTGGCACCCCCTGAGTCGGCGTGATTCGGCACCGTAGGGAGGAGCGCCATGATGCGCTGCAATTGATAGTGGAGTCTGGTAGTGGTGAGAAGCGTTGTGGCGAATCGGTTTTCGGGCTTTTTTGGGCTAACCATAATCGAGTTTACCAGGCTAAAGATGGCTTATAGACAGCGAAAATAGACGGGGAGTCAAAGAATACCGCATAAACCCGTCCGGGCGCTTTGCACCACTACTTTCAGACGCGATATCCTAGACTACATGGGCCACCCGCATATCCCAGGTAGATAAATATCTAGCTCGAAGCCCATTATACACACCCTGCCAGAGCTTTGTGAAGCTTTCCGTATGGGGAATTCGGGGGATAGGCGTATAGGAAATCAGTATGCCCAGCGGAGGAGCACTGAACCAACTGTGAAGCCTGCGCCAACGGCAGAGAGGAGCGCCAGGCTACCCTTCTTGAGGCGGCCATCATCGATGGCGTCGCCTATGGCGAGCGGTATGGTGGCGGCGGTGGTGTTGCCGTACTTGTGAATGTTGGTGACCACCTGCCGCTCGGAAAGTGCCAGTCGCTCGGCGGCGGCGTTGATTATGCGGATGTTGGCCTGGTGAGGGATGAAAAGGTCCAGGTCTTCGCTGTTCAACTCGTTTCTTGCCAGTATTTTGCGGCTGGTCTCCTCCATCTTGGTCACGGCGAACTTGTATACGGGCTGGCCGACCTGGTGGACGAAATGCATTCTGGCGTCTATAGTCTCATGCGTAGGCGGATGGAGGCTGCCGCCCGCAGGCATGTACAGGTACTGGCCGCCCGAGCCGTCGATCTCATGCAGGCAGTCAATTATGCCCGCGTCCTCGCCCTGCTCGGTTGGCTCAAGGAGCACTGCCCCCGCCCCGTCGCCGAACAGAACGCAGGTTGTGCGGTCTTCCCAGTTGACGATACTTGACATAACATCCGCACCAACAACCAGCACTTTACGATGCGCCCCGCTCTCGATGAAGCGCGCCCCAACCGTGAGGGCGTAGGTGAAGGCCGAGCAGGCGGCTGAAATATCGAAGCCCCAGGCGGAGCGCGCGCCGATCTTGTCCTGGATCACACAGGCGGTCGCTGGGAAGAACATATCGGGCGTGACGGTGGCGACGACGATTAGCTCGATCTCGTCGGCGCTGATGCCGCGCTTATCGAGGAGATCGCGTATAGCCTGAACCGCCAGGTCGGAGGTAGGAGTGCCGGGCTCGACAAGGCGGCGCTCCCGGATGCCTGTGCGCGTGACGATCCACTCGTCGTTGGTGTCTACGATCTTCGCAAGGTCGTCGTTGGTGACCACCCTCGGCGGCACATAGCTGCCCACGGCAGTGATCTTGGCCCTCTGCTTCTCCAATATGCCCTCCCTCGTTCGAAATGAAATGCTCTCGCAGGGAGAGCAAAGGAGATCACACGATGCCACTGCACCCCGTAGCGGTCGCTCTAGATCGCTCCGCCCGTGTCGCGCTGCACATCGTAGACGCCACGAATCCCGCGCAGGCGGTCCATGACGCTGTAAAGCTGTTCAACACCGCTAACTTCGAGGGCCATTATCAGGGAAGTGGTGGCGGCTGCGGGTTTCTTCTGGGTGTGGATGCTGTTGATATTTACCTTCTCGTCGGCGAGCATGGTAGTCACGTCGCGCAGCAGTCCAGCGCGATCCAGTGCCTCGATGCGCACCCCGGCCGGGTATTTGGTAAGCCGCCTGTCACCCCACGAAACACGCATCAGCCTGCCTGTGTCCTGCACGTTGGCAAGGTTGGTGCAATCCGAGCGATGGACTGTGATCACCCGGTTCTTGGTGACATACCCGATGATCTCGTCGCCCGGCATCGGCTTGCAGCAGCGCCCAAGCTGCATCAGCACGCCCTTCATATCCCCGATCTGCATCGTATCGGTGGAGGTGTCGGGCAGTGATGTGCTCAGGTTGGTGGGGACCCTGACGGCCTCCACGTCACCTTCCGGCAGCAACTCCTCGTGCTTCTGCTCGGCCAGTTTAGACGTGATGTTGGTCTGCGAAAGATCGCCGCTGCCGATGGCCTCGTACAGGTCGTCCAGGTCTTTGTACCTGGGGAAATACTCAAGCATATCGGCCAGGCTGAAATTGACCAGTCCCAGGTGCTTGATCGTCTGGTCCAGGATGTCGCGGCCCTGCGCGATCTTCTCGTCGCGGCGCTGGCGGCTGAACCACTGGCGCACCTTCTGGCGGGCGTTGCCCGTCTTGAGGAAGCGGTCCGATTGGAGCCAGTCGCGGGATGGGCCTGCGCGGTTCTTGTCCTTCAGGATTCGCACCACCGCCCCGTTTTCGAGGGGCGTATCGAGAGTGATCAGGCGGTCGTTCATCTTGGCCCCACCAACCTGGTGGCCGAGGTCTGTGTGGATACGGTAGGCGAAGTCGATGGGGGTCGCACCCTTCGGTAGCTCCACGATATCGCCTTGCGGAGTGAAAACGTAGATGTGCTCCTGGAACACATCGGTCTTGAGCGATTCCACGAAATCCTGGGCCGATTCGACCTCGTTGCGCCACGACATAAGCCTGCGAAGCCATGCGATCTTCTGCTCGTACTTGGCGTCGCGCTTGCCCCCTTTTTGCTCTTTATAGCGCCAGTGGGCCGCGATCCCATACTCGGCGATCTCGTGCATCTCGTGGGTGCGTATCTGTATCTCCAGCGGCTTGTTGTCCAGGGCCCACACCGCCGTGTGCAGCGACTGGTACATCAACTCCTTGGGTCTTGCTATGTAATCGTCGAACTCGTTGGGGATGGGGGGCCATAGCGCATGGATCACACCCAATGCCGCGTAGCAGTCCTTGACCGTATCGACAATAATACGCACGGCCAGCACGTCGTAGATATGCTCGACGGGGCGGCGCTTGCGCTGCATCTTCTGCCAGAGCGAATAGACGTGCTTGACGCGCCCCTTGATCTCCGCCTTGATATCGGCTTTCTCCAACTCGGCGTTCAGCAGCGCGATCACCCGCTTGAGATAGCGGTCGCGGGGGGCTTTGGTGTCTTTGAGGAGATCTGTTAGCTCGTGGTAGCGCGGCGGATCGAGGTACATGAAGGAGAGGTCTTCAAGCTCGCCTTTGATCTGCCACATACCGAGCCGGTTGGCGAGTGGCGCGTAAATCTCAAGCGTTTGAGCAGCGATCCGCTCCTGCTTCTCAGGGGGGAGGCCGCTGAGGGTGCGCATGTTGTGCAGTCGGTCGGCCAGCTTGATGAGTACCACGCGTGGATCATCGAACATCGCGAGGAACATCTTACGTAGGTTCTCGGCCTGCTGCTGGTGGCTGTCTCCCTGCGGGCGAGTCTTCTCCTTCGTTTGCGCAGCACTCTCCGCGACTCCGTCGCCCGCTTCGGCTTTCCTTCTTTCGGCCTTCTGCTCGCTTTCGCGTTGCAGCTTGCTGACCGTGCCGAGCTTGGTCACGCCTTCAACCAGGTTGGCGACCGTGGTGCCGAATTGTTTGACGAGATCTTCGTTGGTGGCGGCGGTGTCCTCGATGGTGTCATGAAGGATGGCAGCCTCGATTGTCTCCAGGTCGAGGTGCATCTCGGCGAGGATGATCGCCACGTTCGATGGGTGGGTGATATAAGGCTCGCCTGTGCCTCGCATCTGCCCTTCGTGGGCCATCTCGGCGAACTGGTACGCCTTGCGCAGGCTGTCGATATCGGCGTTGGGGTTGTAGGAGCGGACCAGCTTGATCAGGGTGTCGAGGGCGGCTTTGAGCGCTTGCTGGGTGCGTGCCGCGGATGGCTGAGTACGCCCGTGCGAATCGGCTGACGGGCGTGCCTTTACCTCGCTCTTCACAGGTTCTTCGATGGCACTAGCAGGCCGCGCTCCGTTCTGGCCCTCCGTGAGGCCGTTGTAGGAGGGGTGGGGTGTAACGTTCGCGGGTTGCTCCGATTTTGCCTGGGGAGCTGTCGCTTGCGCTTCCGCGAGGTCGCCCATTTGGAGGTCGGTTGCGCTCATCTGGTTGCCGGTAGAGAATATAATAGCGCACACGACATTGTGTGTAGATTTAATTGTAGCTTATTGCGTGGGGGGTGTCAAACAGTAAGGCCGCTTTGACGCCTGAATCGTGGTTATTGTGACGCGCTACTTTCAAACCGAGTCGCGTACCCTCCACAGGCTGATGAACAGCAACGCCACCACTACAAGCGGCAATATGTACGCCCCATAATCGCTTATTGTCGAGCCTATGGTTCGCACGCCCACGTAGAGCAGCGCCAGGATCAGAACCACCCCTGCGGCCACCTCCCAGGCGTCGCCCACGATGAAATCATACCAGAATGCGAAGAAGCCTTTGATGTATTTCATATCTCGGTCACCGTCTTGCCTCTCCCAGCGCCAGGCGCAAGCCGCTGTCTCAAAGCCATGATCAGCAGCCCCGCTACTACCACGTAGAACACCATCAACCCCAGGATCGCCAGGTCTTCGCCCGGCCATTCCAGTCCTATACCTTCTCCCGCCCAGAACGTGCCGAAACCTGTGAGCATGATGCCTACCACAAATTTCAGCGTGTTCTCAGGTACCTGGCTGAGCGGCCCCTGCACAATCACAGCCAGCACAATAACGAGGATGGCAGCCGCAATCGAGCCGAGCAGGGCAGGCGTGATATCTCCCGCCGTCAGGCCGAATGTAATGACTATGAAGACCACCTCCAGCCCTTCAAGCAGTACCCCCTTGAAGGCTACCGTGAAAGCGGTCCAGTCGAGCGCACCAGCGGCGGGAGCAGACTCGGATTTTAGCGCGGTCACTTCGCGCTGGTATATCCTTGTCTCGTCATGGATCTCTTTAAGGCCCGTGTAGCGCATGATCGCCTTGCGTAGCCACTGCAATCCGAATATTAGGAGCAGGGTTCCGATCACGATTCGCAGGGCATCTATGGGAATGAAGGATTCGAGGGCAGGCCCGAGGACGGCAACCAGGGCGGCCAGCACTACGGCAGCCGAGATCACCCCGGTCCAGGTGCTGCGCCAGCCTCGCGTTACGCCCACAGCCAGCACAATCGTTACAGCCTCCACTACTTCGACGCCGCTTGCAAGGAAACTGGATACCAGCCCGATCCACCATTGTGTGTTCATAATGATTTGGTCCTCAAGGTTAGCGTCAGGTCAAGATGGCAGAAGATGTAAATCCCCAACTATTCTTACCGAAGATATAGCCAGTAGGAACTGAGGCGGTTTTCGGCCTCTATGGAGAGCACCCCCTGCTCAAGCACCAGGTCATTTGCACCATCGTAGCTGCGCAAGTGGAGATTGCCGCCATAAGTATACGCGAAGATGGTATCGCCGAGTGCGAACTGTGGGCGCTCGGCGGGGTCCTCGGAGAAGAGGCTGTATATCTGGCTATACGCAAGTGTGGGGGTGATGGTGCCGCCGGTCATCAGCGT
This sequence comes from uncultured Chloroflexia bacterium, assembly GCA_963797095.1. Lineage (GTDB taxonomy): Bacteria > Chloroflexota > Chloroflexia > QHBQ01 > JADMIH01 > JADMIH01. Next base: position 773,071 of record CAWCNY010000006.1, read on the forward strand.
GCGTTGCGCGCTGATGACCGAGATAGTGATGAGAGGCTCGGCAGTCCTTGCATCGAAGAGGTAGGTTGCAATCGCCAGCGTGTCCGGTCCCTTCCTGATCGCCAGAGGCATGGTGTTGCTTTCAACCGCGATATCTTCTAGCCGGTACGCGCCGCCCGGCTCCATTGTGACCAGGCTCAGGGTGCCGGTCTGCGGCACCTTTGACGACATGTATTCAAAGCCGGCAAGCACTATGTCGTTGCTGTCTTCAGGAAGCACTAGCCAGGTCCTAGAGCCTGTGTCGCTGGGTGTGGCCTGGGCGATCTGGCGCAGCCCGTGATCGCTGCCGGTTGGGTACGATGGCTTTAGCAGTTGGATCAGGGTATGGTCTGTCCGGAAATGGGTTAGTATTATGTCCCCAGCGAAAGGCCCGGCTGTCACGAAGGATGAGTTGATGGGCGCCTGGGACGATGCTAAGGAGTCGTCCGGCACGAGCTCGTCCAGTATTACCTGCGGGGTGGGGACATCCGAGGTGTCCTGAAGATCGATCAGTAGGATAGACTGTCGCTCGGCCGGGTCGCCTTCCTGCACCGTGAATGTATGCACCATCACGTAGCGCCCATCGGGGCTGAACTGCGCGCTGACCAGGCCGCCCGCCTTGTGCGTGTAGATGAGCCGGGCGTCGTTCGTTCCTGCCACAGCCAAATAGAGATTCACCACGGTGTCAGGCCCCACGCTTGTTGGCTTGCTGCTCGTCCACCCCGCCACCAGGTAGCGGCTACTGCTTGGGTCTATGTTTACCACTACGCTCCTGGCTCCTGCTACACCGGGCATTGGGGCATAGCCTACTGTGACGGTGGGTGCGCTGCTGTATGGCTGGTAGGCGATTTCAGCGTCCGCGAATCCCTCGCGCACTACGTTGCTGATCCCGATGTAGCCGTTGTTGTAATGTATCCCCCAGACACCCGTGGTACCGGCCAACAGCGAATAGTAGCTGGGGTCCAGCGATAAGTCCACGTATTCGATGGTGTCGCTCAGGGTGTGGTGCGCGTAGATCAGGTGGCGGCCCCTGAGGCCATTGTCGTTGGGCTTGAGTGGAACCCAGCCTTCGTCGGGTGCGTCGTAGATGAATTGCCCGTCGATAAAACTCGTTTGCAAGGCGCTGAACCTGTCGCTATCGTTGAGATAGGTCCAGCCTTTGGCGGTCCTGTAGTACAGGCCCTGCGGATTCACCCCGGTTCTCAGAGTGACGGTGCCGCTCAGGACGCCTGTGTAAATCCGGTCGAGGGTGGTTTGCTCCATCTGTGGCAGGTCGCGGTAATCGGGCTGGATTCTGGCGGCTTCGCGGATCTTGCTGAGCGCTCCAACCCAATTGCCCTGATTGGAGTAAGTGGTCGCCTGGGTATAGAGTTGATTGCGCGTGTCGATCTGCCTCTGGGCGCTCTGGGCCAGCTCGTCGGCGTTGCTGTAGCCTGAGGCTTCGCGATAATCGTGCAGGGCTGTATCCCAGTCGTTGCGGCCCTCGGCTTCCTGCCCGGCTCGGTACTGGCTCGATTGGTAGCTCTGGTGCCACCACTGCCACCCTGCGAAAAGGATCACCGCCAGCAGGAGAGGTATACCGAGCAGCAAGTCAAGCCGCAACCCCGGCCAGCGCCGCCGGGCAGGTTCCGGATCGAGGTCTTCGATAATGGAGATTTCGTTGTAATTGTCAGGGCGTTCCTGGCCGCTCATGCTGCCTTCTCTCTGTGATCCTTAGCGCAATACCCCCGCATAATAACTGAACGTAAGGCTATTCGAGATCGTGACTACTCCTGACTCCAGCACCAGGTCGACCTGCCCATCGTAGCTTCGTGCGTGCAGTTCACCATCTTTCGCGTACGCCATCAATCTATCGCCCATATTGACGCTGTCCAGCACGTTCCATGGCGGATCGCTCGAATCTCGGGCGTCGCGGGTTGTGTATATTTGTTGCGGTCCTGCTGTGCTGTCGCTATTGTAGGTCCGGTGCAGGCTGAACACCGAAAGGGCAGGAAGGCGCATGCCCTGGCCTTCGTACTCGCGGACGGCCCAGGCGATGTGGCAGTTGGTTGTAGCGGCTGCCTGAATCTCGCCGTCTCCCGTCACGCCTGCCTTATAGACCTCAGGTTCGCGACCCGGTTGAAACAGGATCAGGGCGCATTGGGCGAAAGTGAACAGGCCATTGTCAAGGCTGCGACCCATCAGCATCAATCCATCGCCATTCTGCTCAACCACGCGCCAGGTGTAGTCAATTGACCCGTCAACCGGTGCATCCGCAACTGCATAATCGGCTTCCAGGCCTGTCATCGCCTTTGCGGGGTCAATAATGCGGGCCGTAGCATGCCCCGATCCCGATTGAATGTCGTCGAGCGGCACATCATATTCGTTTTCGACGAGCAGAAGCTTGCCTGCATAAGCCCCTCTATCAATGAAGGCTGAGGCCAGCGTTTCAATCGGCCCCGACCAGGGGTTAGCGTTTGCGTAGGCCGTTGCCAGCATATGCTCCTGCCCGTCGCCGTCCAGGTCTACGAGCAAGACAGTGGATGTCTGGTAGGTGTCCGATCCCCAAGAGTATTCTTCGTATTTATGCACCAGCAGGTACCGCCCATCGGGGCTGACGGAGGCGCTTTGCAGGCTGCCGCCATACTGCGTGTATACAAGGCGTCTGGTGCTTTCTCCGGCGGCGCACAGGTAAAGGTTGATAATCGTGGCGTCGCTGGGACCATAGGAGTGCGCGCCTGTCCACTCGGCCAGAAGATAGCGGTTGCTGTCAGGATCGATGGCGACGATACTGGAGCCTGTGGAGATATCCTCGGTTGCCGTCATTTTGACGGTGGCTCCCACCTCCCCAGAATAGGGCTGGTATACCGTCTCCGAGGCCGGTAGCGGATCGTGGACTACAGGGTTGGGCTGGTTATCAACCCCGGTTGAGTTTACATAATGCAAAGCCCATAAGCCTTCCTTACCTGCCACGAATGGCAGGAAGTAGCTGGGGTCTATAGGCATCTGCGTGAACCGCAGGCTGTTCCCGATAGGCTCGGCGGACATGATCAACCGCCCGCGATAGGTATCGCTAGCCCGGCTGACAGTGCCTGGATTCGGCGTGGGAGTAGTGGTTAGCGTCGTATTCGGTACATCGTATATGATGTGACCATCCTCTCTCGACGAGAAAATGACCGTGCGAGTATCGCTCCCTTGCAGCCACACCCACCCGGAAGGCGAGCGGTAATAGAATCCAGGCGGATCTGCCGTATCTCTGAGCGCAATCGTACCGCTCAGGGCGTCCATGTACACGTTGTCCAGCGCGGTCTCTTCGCGTTCCGACAGGTCTTTGTAATCCGGCTCAATTTTGGCGGCGGCCCTGATATCGCGCAAGGCCGGTAGCCACTGCCCTTTGTCGGCATAATCCTTAGCCGAATCATAGAGACGGTCGCGCTCGTTGATCTGCTGCTGAGTGCTTTTCGCGAGGGCATCGGCGTCGTTGTAGCCGGAAGCCTGCAAGAAATAATGCAGGGCGCTATCAAGGTCGCTACGGTTGGCGGCATCTCGCCCCGCCTGGTACTGGCTCGATTGGTAGCCCTGGTACCACCACAACCAGCCGGCGAACAGTACTATCCCAACAATCAGGAGGATGCCCAGCATCAAGTCGGCACGTGCCACAGGCTTAGGCTCGCGGGCAGGTTCTGGGTCCAGGTCTTCGATCATAGAGATCGAATCATCGAAATCAGAATCGTTCGGCTGGGTCATGGCGTAGTCTCCTGTCCGGTACCATTATTCCCCACTACACGGCAAGGTCCCCGCAAGGGCAGTGCGAGTGCGAAGTTACGGGTACCCTTTGAGGGCAATCCTATCACATAAAGGCATCGTTTGCAGAGGCATCCTGGTGTGTGCGCGCCTCATCGCTACCCACCCAAGTCCCGAAAGGACGTAAGAGAGTAGCCCAGGGCGTAAGCCATGTAACTCAAATGCCACCCAAGCCAAGTCCCATAGGGACGATAGAACATAGCCCAGGGCTTACGCCCTGTGGTAAGCCCAAGATAATGCCCTAGCCCCGTAGGGGCGTAAGAACAAGCGCTCAGGTCTGTATGATGCAATGATGCAACCCTTTACGTCCCTACGGGACTACCTACCTGGGTGGCGTGCGATTCACACTCTTACGCCCTGGGCTACTCTCTGCCGTCCCTCCGGGACTACTGCTTAGATGGCAATGGAGCGCTGTCCTTTGCGCGTGCACAGCCCCTATAGTAAAATGTAACCCAGCCAGGCCGAGCGCATAGCCCTTCACCTATCCTATACGCGCAGATGCTTGCCGTTATTACCGGATAGACCCGGTATCGAAGATCCTCAATAATCTGGGGGTGGCCCATGTCCGAAATCGAGGTCAAAAAGATCAAGGTGCTCACAGGCCCCAACATCTGGGCTTACAGGCCGGTGTTGGAGGTGCTCGCCCAGATCGGCAAGTACGAGGAACTCCCTTCCAATAAGATCGACGGCTTCACCGACCGCCTGGTGGCCCTCATCCCCACTCTCTGGGAGCATCGCTGTTCCGAGGGGAGGCCCGGCGGCTTCCTTGAGCGCCTCCGCGTCGGCACCTACATGGGCCACATCATCGAGCACATAATCCTTGAGCTACAATCGCTGGCCGGGCTGGATGTGGGTTTCGGGCGCACCAGGGGCACCGAGCGCTACGGCGAGTATCGTATCGTGGTCGATTACAAAGACGAAGAATCGGGCAAGATGTGCGTCTACCTCGCCGTCGAGCTAGCCGCGAAACTGGCCGAAAGCATCCCTATCGATTTCAACCTCGCTGACAAGATCGCCGAGATCCGCGAAGTCTCCGAGGATAACGTGCTCGGCCCATCCACCCAGGCCATAGTAGATGCTGCCCGGCGTCGGCGCATCCCCTGGTTCCGCCTCAGCACAGGCTCGCTTGTGCAATTGGGCATGGGCAAGCTGGCCCGACGGATCCAGGCCAGTGAGACCTCCAACACCTCCAACATCGGGGTCGAAATCGCCTCCGACAAAGACCTCACCAAAGAGCTACTCGACAAGGTGGGCGTACCCGTGCCCCACGGCTCGGTAGTGCGCAGCGCCGACGAAGCATGGGACGTTGCCCAGGACCTGGGGAGGCCCGTCGTGCTCAAGCCCTACGACGGCAACCAGGGCAAGGCAGTGAGCGTCAACCTCACCACAGAGGAGCAGGTACGCACAGCTTTCAACCTCGCCGGCGAGTTTTCGCGCAGAGTGATCGTAGAGCAGTATCTGCCCGGGAAGGATTTCCGCCTCCTCGTAGTCGGCGGCAAATTGGTGGCTGCAGCCGAGCGCAAGCCCGCGCAGGTGGTGGCCGATGGACAGCACGACATAAATAATCTCGTCCGGATGCTGAACGAAGACCCCCGCAGGGGAGCGGGCCACGGCTCTGTCCTCACCCGCATCAGAATGGACGCCGCAGCCGAGCTAACCCTCAGCAAGCAAGGCTACACCTGGGAATCGGTGCCCTCCGCCGGTACGGTCGTCTTCCTGCGCGACAATTCCAACCTCTCCACCGGCGGCACCGCCACCGACGTTACCGACCTCGTACACCACGACAATGCCGCCATCGCGGTGCTCGCCGCCCAGACCATCGGCCTGGATGTGGCTGGTGTCGACGTGGTTTGCGAGAATATCAAGCGCCCCCTTGCCGAGCAGGGCGGTGGCATTGTTGAGGTCAATGCGGCCCCCGGCTTGCGCATGCACGTCTACCCCTCCGAGGGAAAGTCGCGCCCTGTGGGCGACGCCATAATCGACCTCCTCTTCCCAGACAAAACTGATGCTCGCATCCCGATCATCGCGGTTACGGGCACCAACGGCAAGACCACCACCACCCGCATGATCGCCCACATCTACTCGACCATGAAGAACTACGTAGGCATGACCACCACCGACGGCATCTACTTCGACGGCATCAGGCGTGTGAAAGGCGACTGCGCCGGGCCCCGTTCAGCCGAGGCTGTGCTCCAACACCCGATGGTGGAGGTGGCCGTTCTGGAAACCGCCAGAGGTGGTATCCTCCGCTCAGGTCTAGCATTCGACAAATGCACAGTGGGCGTGGTGCTCAACGTGGCCGCCGACCACCTCGGCCTCGAAGGGATCGAGACCCCCGAACGGCTGGCCCGCGTCAAGCGCGTGGTGATCGAGAGCGTTTCCGACAAGGGCTACGGCGTGCTCAACGCCGATGACCCCCTTACGGTCGATATGGCCGAGGACTGCACAGGTGAGGTCATCTTCTTCGGAATGAACCGCTCCTCGCGCCCCCTGGCTCTCCATCTCGCGGGTGGCGGCAGGGCGGCCTTCTACCGCAACGGCGATCTGGTCCTCGCCGAAGGCTCCCATGAGGATGTGCTGGTGCGAGCCGCCGACATCCCCGCGACCTACAACGACCTCATCCCCTTTCAGGTCAGCAACGCCCTCGCAGCAGCTGCCGCGTGCTGGGGCGCGGGGGTGCCCCTCGACGCCATCAGCCTGGGCCTTCGCACCTTCCAGACCGACGAGAACAGTGCCCCCGGCAGGTTCAACATGTTCCCCTACGGGCAGGCAACAGTGATCGTGGACTACGGCCACAACCCCCACGCTATGCGCGCCATCCAGACCGCCCTCTCAGCCATGAAGCCCAAGCGCAAAATAGGCGTGATCGCCGCCCCCGGCGACCGCCGCGATGTCGATATCCAGGAGTTTGCGGTGGTGGCCGCCAACACATTCGACCGCATCATCGTGCGCGAGGATTACGCTCTGCGGGGTCGCGACCGGGGCGAAATCGCCAACCTGATAGCCGAAACCATCCAGAGGACCAGGCCTTCACTTCCTTTGACCGTAATACTCGATGAGCACGAAGCGGTTCAAGAGGCCCTGGGCATGGCCCGCCCAGGTGACACGCTCGTACTCTTAATAGACAGCGTGGACGACGTGATAGAGCAGGTGAAGCAGGCGGGCAAAGCGGTCGAGATGGAGGAGAGCGAAGCCCTGTGGTGCCCTGTCCCCGAACTGCCCTCCACCAACGGCCAGCGCCCCAAAGCCCTGGTAGCCGAAGGCGCGATCCACGACGGAGAGCCTGATGGACACAGCTAGTAGTTGGTAGTCAGAATTAGGAGCACTCGTCCGACTACCGACTACCGACTACCGACTACCGACTACCGACTACCAGAGAAAACCTTGTCACAAGATAACGGAAACACACCACACATACGATTGAAAGCCACCCAGGATGGGCAACTGGCGGATGCCCCCTGGCGCACTCCAGGCTACCTCATGATCATCGGCGGGGCCGACAAACTCGATCCTGAGGCCCGCCTTGCCCGCCTTTTCCTGCAACTGGTTGACCGCGCCGAAGCCCACACCAGCCTGCGCGACATCATACTGATCAGCACCGCCACCCGCCACCCCGAAATCCTCACAGGCGACTACATCAATATCTACACCCGCATAGGCGTGCCCCGCTCCCGCATCCAAACTCCCCTCATTCGCAACCGCGACGAGGCAATGGATGTTCACAACGCCGACCTCGTTCGCAATGCGGCGGGCATCTTCATAACAGGCGGCGACCAGTACGCGCTCACCCAGGCCCTCGATCGCACCCCCGTAGAGGAAGCTATCCGCGATGCCTACGGCAAAGGCGCTATCGTCGCGGGCACCAGCGCGGGAGCGACCGCCATGGGCAGGCCGATGATCGTAGCGGGCGGCAGCAGCGGTGAGCTTCGCAAGGGCATGGTGCAACTCTCTCACGGCCTCGCCTGGGCGGGCGACGACCTGATCCTCGATACCCATTTTGGGGCACGTGGCCGCTTCCCGCGTCTTGCCTCCGTGGTGGCCGAGCATCCCCACGCCCTTGGCGTCGGCATCGACGAGAATACCTGCTTGCTGGTTGATCACGAAGGCCGTGCCCTCGTGATCGGCGCTGGCGTAGCCTATTTCGTGGACGCTTCGCACGCCGCTATGAATACTGCACAGCGCGTGCGCACAGGCCAGCCGGTCTCTATCGGCGCTCTCAGCGTACACATCCTCGCATCGGGACAGGAGTACGATTTGCACTCCCGCCAACTCCTCTCCCACATTCCCGCGACCGCCCACCCCGGCGCTACAGCCGCCATCACAGCCCCCAACAAGAACGCATAGCGAGCAGTCTTCAAATTCACACTGGCTGGGCGAAGGCTTCAGCTATTTCAGGTTCTAGTCTCCCTTATATCCCACCTGTATATCCCAATTGTATATCTCGTTGTATACGGGGCACCTCTTGTATGCGCATTGTGGTGCCTGTATACTGACTCCAGTGTGCGCCAGACAGGTTCGAGGAGATGGCCGCGCACCAACATCAAAATCCGACACTGGAGAAAGGAGTAAAACCATGAGAAAAGGACGCTTCTTGATGGCCCTGAGCGTTGGCATCCTTGCACTCGGTATGATGCCCGCAAGCATCGGCCTCGCCGCCGATTTGGGCACTGTAGTTGCCACCGGTCTCAACGGGCCGCGCGGCCTCAGCATGGGGTCTGATGGCAACCTGTACGTGGCCGAGGCAGGCACCGGCGGCGACCAGACAGTCACATTTGGCGAAGAAACCGGCAAGGTGGGCAACACCGGCCAGATCACCAGGATCGCTCCCGACGGCACCAAGACCGCTGTAGTCACGGGCATGCTCTCCCTCGTATCAGAAGAGGGCGAGGCAATAGGTCCACAGGGCGTGATCTACGCGAATGGCACGCTCTGGATAACAGGCGCCTACATAGGTGACGCTGGCCCCGCGTTCGGCCTGATGAAGGCCGATCCTGCTACGGGCGTAGTGACCCCGGTAGCTGACCTCAGCGCCTACGAAGCAGCCAACAACCCCGATGGTTTTATCGTAGATTTCGATCCCTACGGGCTGGCTCTCGGCACCGACGGCATGATCTATGTCGCGGATGCCGCCGCTAATGACCTGCTTAAAGTAGATCCCGCCAGTGGCGAAGTGAGCCTGGTTACCGTCTTTGCAGGTATCCCCCTCCCCGACGTTCCCGATACAGCCAACCCTGACCGTGGCGGCGCGCACGAAGCCGACCCTGTTCCCACAGGCGTTTCAATTGCCGAGGACGGCCACATCTTCGTGGGCCTCCTCACCGGCTTCCCTTTCCTCGAAGGCACTGCTAAGGTCGAGCACGTTACCCAGGATGGCACCATCAGCGATGCGGTTATCGGCCTCACGATGGTCACCGACGTGGCAGTAGGTCCAGGCGACGTTATATATGCAAGCGAGTTCGATAGATTCGACCTCTCAACCACTCCTCCAGGCTTCGTTGACAACAGCGGGCGCGTGGTGCGCAATATGCCTGACGGCACGACCGATGTTATCGCTGATGGGCTGAACCAGGCCAACGGCATAGCTCTCGATGCGAGCGGCGACAACATCTATGTGGTCATCAACAGCGACGCGCCCGCAGGAACGGGCCAGGTCCTCAAGTTCAGCACAGCCGGCGCGCCCACTACGATAGGCATGCCGGTCACAGGCGTTCCTTCATTCCCGTTTGAGGCTTTCCTCGCGGCGCTCCTGCTGGTAGTGACCGGCGCGGTCCTGCGCACATTGCAGACCCGCCACTCCAGGTAAATCCCTCTCCTTCTGAAAAAGCCAAAATGGCGGCCCAGCCGCCATTTTGGCTTTTTCACAATCCTTTTCTAATCTTGCTCCCCTCCCATCAATCAAGTATAATTATTAATACTCCACATGAGCGCCTGTAGCTCAGAGGATAGAGCAGAGGTTTCCTAAACCTTGTGTCGGGGGTTCGACTCCCTCCAGGCGCACTGCACAGGACTGAGGTATGAGCACTGAGCACTGAGTGGGCGCACCAACGTGGATACATATATTGATGCCCGCCTGCCGCTTGGCCTCTACCCCCGTCCTGATTTTATTTATGGAGGCATAGCGATGACAATGGACGTGACCATCAGGCCCAAGAACTTCAGACTTTCTGATTCCCAGGAGACCCAGATTCGCAAGCGGGTAGAGCGCCTGCCCCGTCACCTGGACAACCTCGAACAGGGCGAAGTTCTCCTCTCGATGGAGCCGACACACTACAATTCGCAACGGCACCAGTTCGTGGCTCAAATTACCCTTCGCACTCGCAACCACAATCTCATCAGGTCCGAAGTAACTCACGCCGACCTCCTTACCGCCGTTGACGACGCCATAAGCCGCGTTTCAAGGCAGATCGAGCGCTTCAAGGGGCGCTATTATCAGAAGAAGAAGGGCAAGCTGGGTATAGGCAAGTCCTCTGCCGACCTCGTAACTCTGAACACCGTCCCGGCCAATTCAGGCCCGTCTCCCTCTACGGTAGATACCACCATACTCGCGAATGAAGACGTAAACCTCACCACCGGGCCTCTCTCTGATGAGGAGGTGGGTGATATCGTGCGTATCAAACACTTCGCGCTCAAGCCAATGTTCCCCGACGAGGCTATTGAGCAGATGGAATTGCTTGGGCATAGCTTCTACGTCTTCTATAACGCCGGCGAGGACAGCCTGAACGTGCTCTACCGCCGCACCGATGGCAACTACGGCCTGCTACAGCCTGAGTTGAGCTAGCCTAATGCACCCTACCCTTGTGGTATTCCAGGGTGGGGTTTGCGCCTCCGACACTCCGCTGGAGCGACTGGTGGCCGAGGGGCAGAACGCCGCCGCGCTCGACCTGTTGGTCAACGCTGCGCAAGCTGGCGTATTCGACCGGGCCATCCTGGTCACCGAGGATCGCGATCTCGCTGGCGCTGCCGCGCGTCTCCCCCTGGCTGACCTCCCTCTCCACATAGAGCCTGCCGCAAAATCCGAAACCGCCGGGTTTCGCCTGGGTGAGAACCTTCTGCGAGTGTGCCGCGACTATAAACTGGAGCGCGTGGTCTATGTCGGGGGTGGCGCGATGCCTCTCGGCACACCGGAAGCGCTGGCCGACCTCGCCCTTTCGGTGAGCGGCGCAGGCGAGTGCGTCGTCTCCAACAACCTATTCTCAGCCGATCTGGCGGCGTTCTACCCTGCCTCCGCCCTTGAGCGCATCGCCCTTCCCAAAAGCGATAACGACCTGGCCTGGCTGCTACACTATCGCGCCGGGTTGCCCCACGCCCCCACCGTTAAAAGCCTTGCTACCCACTTCGACATCGACACACCCACCGATCTCGTTACCCTCTGGTGTTCCACTTTGAGCGCTCCGCTCGACCGCTCTTCTGGTCCCCACCTTGCCGCCTTCCTGAAGCGAGTGCCCCAGGAATTGCCTGCGCTGGCCGCTGCCACGCAACGCGCCTACTCAGTGATGGCGACCCGGCGCGCCCAGGTCTTCGTGGCCGGGCGGGTCAGTAGCTGGACCTGGCGGCGCATGGAGATAAACCTCCCCTGCCAGACGCGCATTCTCTCAGAGGAACGCGGTATGAGTGCATCAGGTCGCGAGTTGCGAGGCGAATCGCGCTCGCTACTCGGCCTCTTCACCGCGCTGGCCGGTATCGGTGGGCTTATCGATGCGCTCCAAACCACCTCTGATGCCACCTTTCTCGACACGCGCATCTTATTCGCGCACATGGGCCTGAAACTAGCACGCCACGAGCGATTCGCTTCAGATGCCTTGATGCTTTCCCAAATGGCCGGGGGTTGGGCGCGTGACTTGACCGAGGCTGTACTTGCAGCGAACATTCCCGTGGTCCTGGGCGGCCACTCCCTCATCGCAGGCGGACTCTGGGCCTTATCCGAGCGTGTGCGTGGATCGGCCTCGTCCGCCGCAAGGTGCTAGCTTGCGGCCCCTCCACTTAGCGACCCGGCGCGCCAACATTCGTGACGCCAAGAGCGAAGTAGCCAGACCTCTGAATAGACCGTCTGAGCGACTTATACCGGTGCTTGTCAGCTTTGACGTACGAGTGGAGGCTAGACTTACAGATGTTGAGGGGCGAAAATATGAATATGTTCGCCACCGATCTGCTCTTGAATGGAAACCTGGGCTTGGCCCGCCTACATAGGGACAGAGCTTCAAAACTCAGGTGAGGATAGAACGCACCCCTTGCTCGTGGGAGAGGACCTCGAGTGCTGTCTTGATAGGTAAAGGCACAGACAACCCGGGCATAGAGAGCGGCACAATTCCTCTGCGAACCCGCTACGTATTAACTGTCCGGAGCGACCCAGCCCTCTATCCATTGGGCGATATCCTTCACAACTTCGGGTGCTACGTGCCCAGGCACGTTGTAGTCCTCCGGTTTACCTTCGCCCGGCATAAAGGTGTGGATGAGACCCGGGTAGAGCTTGAATGTGACGTCAGGCCGCTCTATAAGCTCGGCTTTCCATCCTCGATAGTCCACCATGGTCACCTGGTAATCTCGCTCGGCTTGCAGCACCAGCATTGGCATGTGCAGTCGCCGGGCTGTCTCAGGTGGGTTATATCCTCGTAAGTCGAGCCAGTAAGAGGCCGGAATGCCTAGCAATTGGTCGGAAGGCGTGCTGAGCGAGAGGGCGGGGTCTTTGACGTGAGCGATCTGCTCCCGCAGAGTATCCAACTGTCTCTGCTGATCCTCTGAGACAGATCCGGATAACGAGAAGAGATAGGTGAACTGGTCGAGCATCGTATCCTCGAACGGACGGGTGAGCCCCGCCATGATTACCAACCCCGCGATCTGAGGGTCGGCCTCACCGATGCGAGGAGCTAGCATGGCGCCCAGACTGTGGCCCAGCACGAAGATGCGGGCAGGATCAATAGCGGGTGTGGCGCGCAGCAGGGCAACCGCTGCCAACGCATCGTCTGTCACCTCTTCGCGTATGGTGTAATGCGGTAGGGCGAGAAACTGGTTGGGATACACCTTGGTGCGCTTATCATAACGAAGAACCGCAATGTCCCTGGAAGCCAGGCCCCAAGCCAGGTCGCGGAAAGGCTTGAGGGGACCGATGGTCTCGTCGCGATCCTGCGGGCCGGAGCCCTGTACAAGCACCACTGCAGGGAACAGCCCTTGCCCCTCCGGTATGGTTAGCGTGCTCGGCAGCACCCATTCGCCCGAGCCCACCTGCGCTTCGTGCTCGTGGAACGATCCGGGCTGCACATAAGAGGGTGCCTCGTATGTCCCGGGCGTGAGCAGGCTCTCATCTGGGTGGGCCTCTAACCAGACGACCTGCCCTGCGTCGTCGAAGATAATTTGGAATGTGACATTCCCGCGCTCGAAAACGGCCATCGTTATGACCGTCTCGTATTGCAGGAGTTTGGCCTGCTTGGAGCTTTCTATGCGCTGGAACGCGCCTGCCTGGGCAGTCAGGCCAGCCCACGTCTGGGCGAGTTTGTCTGGCGGGAGTTGTTCTCGCAGGCCCTCAGCAAATGGGTGGGTGGCAGACTTAAAGTCGCCTGCAGAGGTCTGTATGATGATCCCTTCGGCTACTTCGACCAGAGTTGATCGGCGACCCGGCTCCTGGGGTGTCGGCGAGGTCTGTTTGTTATCAGAAGCGGACATTATGCTTTCTCTCTTTCTGTCGGGCTATGCCTTCCTTGCGGCTGGATCATGTGGGTTAGGCGATGCCGCGCAGCATGGAACGTCAGAGCATCTCCCGATGCCTATCTCTCAATATAACACAGGGCACGCGCAGACCATAAACTTCACCCTCCCGACAGGTCTAGAAGCATCGCCTATAGATAAAGGCTCCCCCGATTGCGGCAACCGTTCGTAGTCTTTGCTCAGCCGACGATTGCGGTTCAGCCATGCGAAAGTGCGTTCCACAACCCATCGTCGGGGTAGCGCCACAAAGCCTTTTTGCCTTTCCGTCTTCTCTACTATCTCCAACTGCCACCGCAGCGCAGGCTTCACCCATTCTAAAACAGGCAAAAATGGCGGCGCAGCCGCCATTTTTGCCTGTTTTAGAAAGCCCCAATATTTAGGGAGGGTTGGGGTTTTGGAGCATCCTGATGCCGTTTTGTACCAATTTCAAACATCGGGATGCTCACGAACATGAGCAAAGGCGTTATTTCTTCTTGCCGCCTTTCTTGCCGTCCTTCTTCTTTGCTCGCATCGTCGTTCACCTCCTTCGTCGAGAAATCACTACACTTGCCTCTGTTTCGGAGGTAGTGCATACACTATAGCGTAAGTAGATTCCACTATAGTGTAGAGAGAGTACATTATAGTGTATTCTCTGCGCCATATTATACCACATCTTGTCAAATCACCCCACATAGCCTTTTCGACGTATAGACGTATAATAGTATTGGAGGATATAGAAATGGGCAAGCAATGGATAGCAGGCGCGGTTCTTCTACTCGTTTGGGTTGGTGCCTCGATGTATTTCATCGTGGCGGGCCTCGACGTAGATCTACCCCCCGAAGTTACCGCTTACCTGCCCCACTTCGTGGTGGTGCTCGTGGCGGGCCTCGTCTTTTTCCGCTTCCACCGTACAACCGGCGATCCCGCTCTCGATGCCGCTAATCTATGGGCCGTTGCCTCCGGCGTCGTCCTGCTGGTCCTCCTCGGTTTCGCACTGGTCACCTGGGGCACCGACCCCAACCTGGGGAAAGATTGGCTGCTCACCGCCATCGCCTGGTCGCCCATCGCCCTTTTCCTGATTTTTCGCTACCGCAACCAGCTCAGGCCCCGCTGATTGCATTTCATCTGTCCGTGCCGCAACTGGGGAAGAAGACGCTCGACACGATCTTAGAAGTTTGCCCCCTCGTGACCAGTGCCCCTGGCCTGAAGTATGGCCTGTTGTCCGGTCCCACGCACGGTTCTCCCGGCCCTCCACAGGGATAGCCGTTGATCGCGCCCAACCCATGTAGCGCCTCTATATACTCGTAGAAGGTGTGCGTTGGAGGCACATCCTCGAAACTCTGCACCGCAATCGTATCGCTGCACCCGTACGCCAGGCACACTATCTTCGATAGCTGGCCCCTGGTGGTGTTGCTTCCAGGCCGGAAGTAGGGCTTGTTGTCCGGCCCCACGCATGGCTCTCCTGGCCCTCCACAGGGATACCCATTGATAATAGCGCGGCTTGCCAACCTCTCGATGAAGTCGTGGAATGTAGACCCCACAGGCACATCCTGGAAGGTCTGTTCAGGGTGCGCTTCTGCATAGCCTGCGGCATTAGCCACGATCTTGGCAATCTGACCCCTGGTGACGTCGTTGTTGGGTCTGAAGGTGCCATCCGAATAACCCGAAACGATGCCATTGCAAGCCAGGCACTCTATATAAGTGTAGAAGGTAGAGCCGGAAGGCACATCGGAGAACTCGATCGCGCAGATCGTAGGGCCAGGCGTAGGGGTGGGTGTGGTTGGGCATGGGTTGTAGTGCTCGATTAGCGTAAGAGGAGTAGCTGTATTATCCGCATAGTAACCCGCCGCCCACACATCCGTTGATGACACCGCGGCCACACCGTACAGGAAGTTATCGCCTGAGCTGATGTCGGGGCTTGACACCGCGCTCCACGCGCTTCCGTTCCAATGCAGGATCAGCGCCTGCGGAACGCCCACGTTCTCATAATATCCCACCGCCCACATATCGCTTCCCGAAACCGCCGTTGCACCGTACAGATAGTTATCCTCCCTCCCCACGTTCGGGCTGGTAACCACGCTCCATGCGCTCCCGTTCCAGTGGAGGGTAAGGGTCTGCTCCACACCTCCCGCACTGTCATTGTAATCTCCTACCGCCCACGCATCACTGGACGATATGGCGGTCACTCCGTACAAATAATTCTCGTTAGCTCCCACCCCTGGACTCGACACAACCGTCCAACTGCTACCGTTCCAATGGAGCGTGAGCGGCTCCCGAACACTCCCTGCCCCGTTGTCATAGTTCCCCACAGCCCACACATCGCTCGCGGATTTAGCGTCAACTCCGTAAAGGTAGTTCTCACTCGTACCCGCATCGGGACTCGACTGCTGGACCCACGTGAGGCCACTCCAATGGAGAGTAAGTGTGTGCTCATTGGTGCCATCAAAGTACTCGCCAACGGCCCACACATCGCTCGCAGAAGTGGCTGTTACTCCATTAAGCTCGCTCTCCAACCCCGGGCTGGGACTTGTCACGGCGGACCATGAGCTCCCGTTCCAGTGAACAATAAGGGTCTTGAAGCCTGAGCTATCAGATTGATGGCCCACAGCCCACACATCGCTCGCTGAAATGGCCGTTACACCCTGAAGCTCATTCGCCACAATGCCCGGGTTAGGGCTTGATACAACGCTCCATGTAGTGCCGTTCCAGTGCTCTATTAGCGTCTGGTGTGCGCCGACGTTGTAGTACCCCCCTACGGCCCACACATCGTTGGACGATATTGCAGCTATTCCGTTGATGAAGTGCTCTGCTGCACCGGGATTGGGGCTGGGCACCACAACCCAGTCATTATCGCAATCAGGTGCGCTTGCGACCTGCGAGACAGCAGGCGTTTCTGCAAAAGTTGGCTGAACGGCTAGGGTCAACGCCCCCCATACAGCAATGGCCCCCACGATAAGCGTAAATAACAAAACGATATTGCGAATGAAAGGTCTGGCCGGTTCGATTGAGGCTCGTGCTCTCGCGATAAAAATAGCAATCTTCGTAGACATCTCTGGCGTACCTCCTTGGCAGAAAGTGACAATCGCGGCACGCCGCAACTCTACCGGGATAACGCCTCAAAGATGCAACCTGGTTAGCAACACGTGCCGCGCCGACTATTGTGCCGGTCGCGCTCGCACCGCTATTGCCGATCCCTTTCTGAGCAGGTGGGTAAACCCAAATATGGCAAATAAGTATGGTGAGCCGATAAGTAAGACAGGCCATCTCTTGAGATGGACAAATGAATAAGAAGGACCAGGGGGCGAACGCGCCGGCAACACTACAGTAGGGGGTACTCATTATATCACTAACTCCCCAGGAATCAAGGCACCCACCCTCGGTAAATGTCCAGATTTGCGGTGGGGCAATTTCCACGATATTGTATGAGGCATGAGCTGGGAAGAAGAAGTAATGGCTTTGCGGGCTGAAGTAGTCATCCTCAAAGAGCAGCTTGCCCAAGCATTGGCTGCGAACAGCCAGTTGCAGGCACAACTAGACAAGTACCGAAGCGAACCACCCTCTTTCGTCAAGCCCAACACTGCCAAGTCCAAAGACCAGGCTAACTCCGAGAAGAAACCACGCCGCAAACGAGCCAAAGACCAAAATGGTGCCAGGCGTAGAGAGCAAACACCCACCCAAACGGTGCAGCACCACATAGAGATGTGCCCTGACTGTGGATATGGACTAAGCCAGCCCCAACTGGCCTCCGGCTCCAGACGCCAGGTGATAGAACTCCCTCCTCCCCTTCCTGTAGAAGTCACCGAGCACCAGTTGTTCAAGAGTTGGTGCGCCCGATGCTCCAAATGGCATTATCCTCCACTCGATTTGAGCGCTCAGGGGGAGGTGATTGGACAAAGCAGAATGGGGATACGCATCGCCTCCCTGATAGCTTACTTACGCACCACCCTGAGAATGCCGGTGCGTCTGATTAGAGAATACCTGCACATCGTGCACAACTTGCTCATCTCTACAGGTGAGATTGCGGACCTGCTGCATCGAGTGGCCGAGGCAGAGAAGGTGAGAAAAGCAGCACAAGATATCAAAGAGGGGATAAGACAGAGCAGTGTGGTGCATGGGGACGAGACAGGGTGGCGAGAAGGTGGGCAGAATGGCTATATCTGGTGCTTCTGCACGCCCCATGGTGAGCGATACTACGAGTATGACCACAGTCGGGGAGGAGCAGTGGCCAGGCGTATCCTCGGCTCACAGTTCAAGGGTACACTGGTCACCGACTTCTACGCGGCATACAATGAATTCCCAGGAGAACACCAACGATGCTGGGTGCATCTGCTGAGGGACTTACACGAGTTGAAGGAAGAGCACAAAGGGAATGAAGAAGTGGTGGAGTGGGCCAAAGGGGTGCGCGCTCTGTATGACACAGCCCAAGAGTGCCTGCGAGCTGAACAGTGCGAACAGGGTGAACACGGTCCACCTTCTGCGGTAGAGAGAGAAGTGTTGTACATTGAGCTAATGGAGGGTGTGAGAGAGTTGGGAGGTAAGTACGCCTCAGCCAAGCCTCACAAGGAGCACCCATGTCATGCTCTGTGCAAGAGGCTGCTTCGCCACCAGGACGAGCTATTCCGCTTCGTACTACAAAGTGGCCTCTCGGCGGACAACAACCTGGCGGAGAGGAGTGTGCGGGCGGTGGTGGTGATGCGCAAGGTGTCGGGAGGGTCGCAATCAGCAAGGGGGAGTGCCACACGCATGAGGCTGGCTACATTGTTCGGCACCTGGCGAGCTAAGGGTCTCAACCCCTTCTTTGAGTGTTTCACCCTTCTCTCTCAACCCCAACCCCAGCCCCTCACACCCTAATTCTGAACGCTATCCACCCTCGGCGGGTGCGGGCCAGCATTTAGGCAGCTTTTGTGAGGGTGCGAGTTTTGGGCCAACTTTGTTTCCATCGGTCACTGAGCAACTCAGCCCTCAATGTCAGTACCCCTTGAGCACCCCGCTTGCCCCAGCACATGCCTGCTCCCTTCATGCGTGTTCCGATCAGCCGCTTGCAAGCACTCTCCACTGTGCCACTCCCAATCGGATAGCCCATCGCTCGGTACTGCGAGTAGCGCATCCTCTCTCGGTTAGTCTGGAAGTAGTGGATTTGCTCTGCGGCTGCCTCGCCCGCCTCACCTTCGCGTTTACTCTCCCGGTGCAGAGCCACTATCACTGCTTCCACTCGCCCTTCCCATAGCTCCCCCTCCCATCGCTTCACCCACCCTACCGCTTCGGTTGTGCCCTGTCCAAAGATGCCGTTGCCCACCGCCCACAAGTGCTCCACAGCGTGATACCAATCCAGCACCTCTCCAGCACCTCCACTCGATTAGCAAAGTGCTCATCGAACTGTACCCAGTTGGAGGGTGCTCCATCTCCCAGGCATACCACCACCTCATCTGTGCCGATCCCGCGCCTGGCCGCTTCCGCAGCGAGCCGCTCTCCCGCTTCTCCCATTGAGCCGACTTCAGCTATGTAGCTTTGCTTGGTAGCCCGACCTCCATCTACCTCCCCTGCTTCGTTGAGGGTAGGTTCAGCCCAAAACACCACTCCCGCTTTGGCATCATGCCAACCATCTTCATAGCGCACCTTCCCCGCGTCCAATGCCACTGCCCATATTCCACCCGAGCCTGAGCCTGAGCCTGAGCCTGAGCCTGAGCCTGAGCCTGAGCCTGAGATTGGGTCAATCCCAGCTTTGAGTAGCGCCACCCCTTCTGCCTGTAGGTTCTCCTCCAATGCCAGACCTCTCTGTTCGGTTATCCGTTGGACTTCTCTGGTAGAGACGGAGATGCCACTGAGCACTTCCTATAATGGCCCTGGAAAACTGGACCACGAAACGGCGAAAGCTCCTCTGAAAATAAGAGTTAGGCCACTTGTTGAACCTGTTGAATAGGCACAAGCTGCACCTGGTATCCAAGGCTCTCCAAGCGACGGACTGCCCGCTTCTCTACCATCTGCCGTTCTCGCTCATCAAAGTAGTTGCCTCCCAACTCCTGGTATGATACCCGACGCAAAAGCACATGATACACAATCACCAAGATAGAATGAGCTACCGCTACCATCGCTCTCTTGCTCCCTCTTCTACGCACCAACCGCCCGTATTGAGCCGCCAGGTATGTGCCTTTGGTACGCACTGCCCCATGTGCTGCCTCTATCAGCACCGCCTTGAGCCACGGACTTCCCTTGCGCGTCTTCCCACTCAACCGTTTACCCCCGCTCTGGTTGTTGCCCGGACACATGCCCGCCCAAGAAGCCAGGTGGTGCGCAGACGCAAATCGGGTCATGTCCACTCCTATCTCCGCTACCAGCACTTGAGCCGCTCGCTCCGAGATGCCCGGCACACTGTCCAACATTTCCAACTGCCCCTCCTCAACGAAAGGGCGCGCGCTCTCCTCAATCTCGGTGCTCACTCTCTCTATGGACGCATCAAGATAGTCAATGTGTCCAAGGTGCTCGGCTATCATGAAGCGGTGGTATCCGCGCACTCTACCGGAAAGAGCCGCCACCAACGCTTCGTGCTTCTCCCTCAGCCGTCCCTGGGCGAGATCGGCCAAGATATTGGCATCAGTCTGCCCATCAACCAGCGCACCCAACATGGCTCTGGCCGATACACCCATAATATCGGTGGCAACTCCTGCCAGCTTGATGTTGGCATCCTCCAGTATCTTCTGCAACCGATTGATGGTATTCGCTTTCTCCCTCACCAGCGTAGTGCGGAAGCGGGTCAACT
This sequence comes from uncultured Chloroflexia bacterium, assembly GCA_963797095.1. Lineage (GTDB taxonomy): Bacteria > Chloroflexota > Chloroflexia > QHBQ01 > JADMIH01 > JADMIH01. The sequence goes on from CAWCNY010000006.1 coordinate 793,307, forward strand.
CCCGCAGGTCACGTTGTGCGGCATCTGGGATGAAGCTCCCTCGGAGCAACCCGTGCCGAAGCAGATCGGCTATCCACTCCGAGTCCTTGACATCGGTCTTACGACCAGGCACTGCCTTGATATGCTGGGCGTTGACCACCAACAACTCGAACTGCTCGTAGCCTTCCAACAGGTTGTAGATTGGCTTCCAGTAAACGCCGGTGGACTCCATCGCCACATGGGTGCACCCAACTTGCGCCAGCCAATCAGCCATGTGCAATATGTCGGCGGTCATGGTACTGAAGGTACGTACCGCCTTACCAGAGGGAGTGAGCAAACAAGCCACTATCGTCTTCTTGTGTACATCAAGACCACAGCATCGCTCGTAAATCGCGTTCATGGACCACCTTACCTCCTTGCTTGTAATCTGATCCGATCTGATCCGATCTGATCCGATCTGATCCGCGTAACGCTTTACAGTCAGTGCGAAGAGGTCAGCCAACAGGGTGCCCACTATGCAAAGAATCTCCTCTACGTGCTTCCCAAGAGAGACCCCAGTACAAGGATCCCCAGAATGGGAGCGACAGACAATGGTGCCTGGGGACACCCAGGTCATACTTAGGTACAGGCTCGTGGCACCAGACTTCGCCCGACCTTTAGCGTTGGCTGCCTCTCGCAGACTGCAGACTAAAGTATAACCATTTTCATTCGCTATGGTGGCCCGTAGGGTCATGATTACTTAGGTGAGATAGAACGGCTATGACGACCATGAAAAAGCTCAACGGATTGCGCAACAACTATTCGCCGGAATACAAGGCTAACATTGTGCGGGAAATCCTGCGTGAGGAGAAGAGCGTCGCACAAATAGCTGCCGAACACGGCATCCACCCCCATCAGCTCTACCAGTGGCGAGACATCGCTTTGCAGGGATTGCCCACCCTTTTCTCAGGCCAATCAGCCAAAGAGCAGGCAGAGCGGGAAGCTGCCCACGCGCAGAAGGTATATGAATTGTATGCCCAGATAGGCATGTATGCCCAGATAGGCAAGCTAACCACCCAGTTGGAGTGGCTGGGAAAAAAAGCTGGAAGAATCGATGAATAAAGAGGAGCGTGTGGCGTTGCTGGAGCGGGAGCCCGTGGTCACCAGTGTGGCGGGGCTGTCCATTCGTGCGCAAACTCAGCTTCTGGGGTTGAACCGCTCCTCCTTGTACTACCGAAGTGTGCCGCCCTCGCCGTAGGAACTTTGGCTCAAGAGGCGCATAGACGAAATCTACACCGCTCACCCCTTCCCCTTCTATGGCTCCCGGCGTATCGCTGTCCAGTTGCACAACGAAGGACATTCGGTCAACCGCAAGACGGTGGCCCTCCATATGAGGGAGATGGGTCTGGTGGGGATAGCTCCCGGCCCCTCCACGAGCATGGGTAGCAAGCGAGCAGCTGATTCGAAATATCCCTATCTGCTGAGAGGAGTGGTTGCCGACTACCCAAATCACGTCTGGGGGGTAGACATCACCTACATAAGAATGGTAGGCGGCCCACAGGCTTATCCGGGGTGGCTGTACCTGGTGGCGGTGTTGGACTGGCACTCGTGGACTGGCACTCGCGCTACATAGTCAGTTGGGAACTGAGCCAGAACATGGGGCAAGGCTTTGTCATGGACGCTGCGCGAGCAGCCCTTGCCAAAGCGACGCCTTTCATCTGGAACTCTGACCAGGGAAGCCAGTTCACCTCCCCTCAGTACACCGCCCTGCTGGAGGGGGCGGGAGTGCAAATCAGCATGGATGGCAGAGGCCGGTTCGTGGACAACATCTTCACCGAGCGGCTTTGGCGAACGAATAAATACGAAGAAGTCTACTTGCATGAGTATTGCAGTCCTAAACAGGCCAGGCACAGCCTGAGCGAGTACATCCACTTCTACAACAACGAGCGGCCCCACCAGGCCCTGGACTATCAGACGCCGGCGGCAGTGTACCACTTGCACCGGCTAGCTACCCCACAAGAAGGAGGCAATCTCACCTAAGAAATGGCCTTCCAGTGGTCTTGACAACCTGGGCCACCATATCCATCGCCTGAGACGCTCTATCGAAAGGCATCTGCACTCCCAACAGGCAGACCCCTTGTTGGACACCCTCCGAGAAGCGCTCCCTTGCCTGTATAGCCAGGGTCTCATCTAGTGGGTAGCGCCCTGTGCCACACCCTTCACAGTACCACACCCTTCACAGTAGAAGTATCCCCGCTCCAATGTGACCATACCTACCCACGTCTGAAGGGTGCGCTGTTGCCTACCTTTGTACCGAGGTATCTGCCCACACTCGCAGCGGTTGTTCCCCAGATGCCAGCCTTCTTCTACTTGTTGGACGCTTAGTTGGGCTGCCATTTGCAAGGCTGAGGCAAAACATTGCCTGTTCAGATGGCGAGCTTGCTCTTCGAGTTGGTAGAGGTCCGCTTGTGGGTTGCGCTTAGCGAAGCACCATAGCTGTTTGACATAGCCCTCAAACTCTTGCACAATACTGTTGAGCATAGGTGACAGGTCGTAGACGGCCTCAAGCTGATTGTTCGCTTCCAAAGATGATACCCTCCAGGATTTCGGCCTCAGCCGGGATGTTTTAGCACCTGTAGGGTATCATCTTTTCTTCTTGCCTAAAAGCTGGCCCGCACCCCCCTCGGCCAACCACCCCCAAACCATCAATCCTATTTGCAAGGGTCCGAATACCGCAGGATCACAGGCAGGTTGTTCCCCAGTTGATCCGCTATGCTGGCCCCCGCCGCCCACAACTCCCCACCCGACCCAGGCACCGCCACCACCGCCGACAGCACATCCGAGTAGTCCCCCAGGCTCGGCGCTTGCACCTGCCGCCATTCATCCCCATCCCACTTTGCCGCCAGCGACCTATCCTTCCCACCCTCGCTGTACGACCCCACCGCCCACACCTCGCCCTGCGATACCGCCGCCACCGCGTTCAACCCGTTGTTCCCGCTGCCATCCCCCGGATTGGGCGTCGCCACCCGCTTCCAATCCACGCCGTCCCAATGTAGCGATAAAGTCTGCGGCCCGAACGCGCCCACAGCCCATATATCATTCTTAGACAGGGCCGACATCCCCCACACAGCCCCGTCGCTGTTCGCCTCCACACTGCTCCACTTCACCCCATCCCAGTGTGCCAGCAGCGGCTTCAGCACCGTCCCCGAAGCATCCGAATACGACCCCCCCACCCACACATCATCAGGCGCGATAGCCGCCACCACGCTAAGGGTAGCGTTCTGCTCTACGATCCCCGTTTCCACCGTCCTCCACACCGTCCCATCCCAGTGCATCACCAATGCCTGCGTGCCCGTCGTGCGGTTCCCCGCCAACTCCTCCCCCACAGCCCACACATCGTCGGCACCCAGCGCCCCCACCGCGTTCAAACTGCTGATCTTGAGCCTGCTCGGTGTCGGCACAATCGTCCACACCGTCCCATCCCAATGCAGCGCCAACGTGCGCCACAGGTCGGTGCCCTGGTGACTTGCCCCCACGATCCAAATATCGTCGGGCGTGATCGCCGCCATCCCGTAGAGGTGGTTGCTAAAATCGGCTACGCTAGGGCTTGGGCTCTCGGTCCACTCCGTTCCATCCCAGTGCTCCACCAGGGTGAGTGCATATTCCTCTCCTCCATATATCCCCGCCGCCCACACATCGTCAGCCGAGAGCGCGGCCAGCGCGTGCAACTCGTTATAGGTCCTGCTGGCCGAAGCCGCTGCCACGGGCCTCCACGCAGGCCCGCACTCCGGGATCCCCCCTCTCCCAAACAACCCCGCCAGTGGCCCGAGCTTCGCAAACGCAGAAATGCTTGCCAGCCCTACGACCAGCAAGCACCCCACAAGAACAATCCAAAAATATCGTCGTTGCACGGCACTATTGTAAATGATCGCCCTGCCAACGACCCACGCTAATCCGCGATCTTAATATAAGAAGCTGTCTCCCACTTCGCAGGATCTGGCTCATCGGCGGGATTCGTCAGCGACAATTCGTATCGCGAGCGGAAAGCGTCGCCATTCGGGTCGTCCCACCTGTCCCACTCCAGCCCATGCGCTCTCGCCCATTTGATCAGGTCATACGTGGCCGGGATGGCGTTTTCAATCCCGGTGAAGACCATTGTCGCATAGTTCCCCTCGGGCAGCACCTTTGACTGTACCTGGCCATCTCCTTCAAATGGACTGCCCACTATCCACCCCAGGTCTATATCCATCAGTTTTTCCATGTCGATCACATTGTATCGGATCACGGGTGGTCCCGAAGGCTCGATTCCCCTCTCCTTCAGCCAGCCCATCACCACCCCATGCAGTCGTGGTATCACCTCCCCAAACTCCGAGATCGGCACCCGTATATTGATGCCCGCGTAATTCAGTTCATCTCTGTGCTCAACCTTTGGCTCTGTGTGCATAGCTTTCTCCTGAATTGATATAGTCGCGTCCGCCTTGGCACTACTGGTCGGTCCTCTCATTTGGCTAAAACTCTATAATAGGTCTGCGCTCTGCCGCCACCTGTTCAACCAACTCCACCCCATACTCAATCCCCGGCAAGGCGTGCATTTCCCCCTGCAACCTCTCCACGTTCTCCCTGTATTTCGGGTTGCCCAGCACCTCCTCTACCACCTCACAGATGCTCGCGGGCGTAAGCTGATCGTCCTGCACCACCCTCGACATGCCCATAGCCTCGGCCACCTCGGCGTTGAAGAACTGGTCGGCAATCAACGGCACGATCACCGTCGGCAGCCCTGCATCTATTGCTTGCAACAGCGTATTCGTGCCGCCGTGCATCACCATCAAATCGCACTTCGGCAGCAGCAAGCTCTGCGGTATGTATTGCTTTATATGCACGTTCTCCGGTTGTGGGCCGAACACCTCAGGGTCCTGTCCCTTCCCAAGTGTCACAATCAAGTTGATCGGCACATCCCTCAACCCGTCGATAAGCGTCTTCATCACGCGCGGGTACAGAGTAGGCTCCCGATTTATCTCAGTGCCCAGCGTCAGATATACAGTAGGTTGGTCGGGCAGGTCGTCTATCCAGGCGGGCAAACTCTCGCCCGCCGAAGTGTCGTAGAAGTCGGGACGCACATAGTGGGTGGTCGCCGGGATCTCGCCTGTTTGCCACCTTGGTCCCAGTTCGTGCGTGCTGAAGCTCGGCGGCGAAAACGAGATCAGCAGGTAGCGAGTAAGCGCGTCCATTTTCGGATCAGGCTCCAGCCCGAATGCCTCCCGCGTAGGATCGAGGAACTTCGCCCCCTCCCGCTCAAACACCGTCATTCCCTTCAGCGACGCCGCGACGGCCACCGTCACATGCGGCAGCCCCAGGTGCTCGGCGGCCATCACCGCCCTGTACGATCCTGCCTCGTTCACAACTACGTCGGCTCCCCAGCTACGACACGCCTCTACAAGCTGGGATGTGCCCACGCGCGCCCCTATGCCCATAAATAGCCGGGGGTAGGCGTATATCTCGGTCTCCAGGCCGACAGGCATCTTGTCCAGTTCGTCGCGTATCGCCTGATAGTCAGGGTCGGCGTTCCTGTCTATCCTGGTCAGAACAAACGGCATATCGATGCCTTCGAACTTCTCTTGCAGCGCTTCGCTCCCGGCAAAGGCTACCTCGTGCCCTGCCTCGCGCAAAGCCCGCGCCAGCGGCATCAGAGGGTGCAAATGCCCGTACCCTGCCACCGAGCTGAACAGGAATCGCTTCTTCATTCCTTCTGCTCCACACTCAGCCTGACCACTTCCCTCAATACCCGCTCCAACTTGGTCCTTTTCGACCCTATCTCACCGCACATTGCAGCAAATCTCATCTCGAAACGGTATTAGTGCCCGCGCCCACCTCAGCAGTTTTGCCGCCCACGCGTATCACCCACACATCGACCGGCTCATTACGCCCCTTCACCTCAAGCCTCCGCCTCTCCATTCCATCCCTTGATAGCCCGGCCGCGACACGCGTTGCCTCCGTGACAAGTATCTCTCCCGCCGAGGCCAGCGAAGCGAGTCGTGCTGCCAGGTTCACGTCATCCCCCAGGGCTGTAATATCAGTGACGCCCGACGTACCGACCGCCCCCACAAACGCGTGCCCCGTGTGAATACCCACCCCGACGGGCACCCATGGGCCCTCGGTCGTCGCGTGTCCCGTCGCGCTCAATATCGCCCTGGCCCCCTCCAACGCCGTCTGAGCGTGCTTGTCTCCCGTCAGCACAGGCACAAATAGCGCGATCACCTCATCCCCTATCAGCCTGTCTATCAATGCGTCCACTTTCAGCAGCTCATGTGTAACAGCGCTGTAGAACCGCGCGATCAGCGCCGAAAAGCGCGCCGTGCCCAGGCTCTCTGCAAGCCTGGTAGAGCCTCGTATATCAGCGAATAGCAGCGATAACGGTATCTCAGCGCCGCCCGGATGTTCTTCAGCAAAGCGCTCGCACGAGTTGCATATGTTAGGGTTCATCTTGGACGGCGCTTTGTCCATAAAGCGCATGATAATGCGGCCCGGCCCGCGGAATGGCGCTGCGCACAGCTTGCATCTCGGCGATGCAGGTATAACGCTGAATACCTTGCGTGCTCGCTGAAACGCAGACCCGGTCTCGCCCATCATGAACACGCGCCATATCTCGTTTATGCGCGCCTGTTCTTCCGCCGACTTATCCATTTCTTTCCCTCATGTTCGGACTTGTTTTCTGCTTCAGGCAATAAAAGATCGTAATAACTAATGCAAAGATCCCGCGCGCTCAACTGCGAGACTAAATAGTGCTAACAGTATGGCAGCGCGTACCTGCTCTGTCAATGCCGCCAACGAACAGGCCAACAACATTTCGCACCCGCCTACTAAATCTTGTGCCAAACATACTACCCTGGACCCTTGAAGAACAGAACTTTTGTGCGGTATAACATGTATAACTCCTACAACATATTGTGGAAAACTAATCCACAAATCCCCCTTCCAAACTAAATGTTGTGGAAAAACCCCTTGACTCCTCATATCTTGTAGCCTAAGATTTGCAATACAACATCTTGGGTATGAGATATGAGACCTACAAAATATAGTATTTACTGGAAAGCCCAGGGTGCATCACTATGAAATGTCCTTATTGCCACTACGAAGATACGCAAGTAACCGACAGCCGCATGGCCGAGGATGGCTCTGCCATCAAGCGACGCCGCCAGTGCAAGAACTGCGGTCGCCGATTCACTACGTACGAGCGAATCGAGCGGATCGGTCTCACAGTAGTCAAAAAGGACGGCAAGCGCGAGGAGTACAGCCGCGACAAGCTCCACAAAAGCATCATGATCGCCTGTACCAAGCGCCCTGTGCCCGCCGACCGGCTCGAGGAAGCGGTCAACGAAATAGAGGCACAGCTTTTCAGACTGGGCACATCCGAAGTGCCCACCGAAGCAGTAGGCGAACTGGTCATGCAGAAATTGAGAGAACTTGATGAGGTCGCCTATATCCGTTTCGCTTCCGTCTACCGCAACTTCGCAGACCTCGAGGAAATGCGAGAAGCCATGGAAGGCATGCCAAGCCTCCACCCGGATGACGTAGCGAAAACGGCTAGAAGAGGCGGCAAAAAGGCAAACGGGAGTTCCTAGTTCCTGGTTCCTGGTTCCAAGTTTCGACCCACCCAACCAGGAACCAGGAACCAGGAACCAGGAACCAGGAACCAGGAACCAGGAACTCCCGCCCACAGGAGGCACACGTGCATATTCCACGACACTACACCAAATCCGATGACGCATTCGAGGGGTTGAGCTTCGTTCCACGCACGTCCAAGATCATCAATCCGGACGGCAAAGCAGTTTTCCTGGCCGAGAACGTCCAGATACCCGAGACATGGGATCAGGTAGCTCTCGATATCCTGGCACAGAAATACTTCCGCAGGGCAGGCGTGCCCAAGGCGCTGAAGAAGATCAAAGAAAAAGGCGTTCCAGAGTGGCTCTGGCGCTCCGTCCCCGACGATGCCGCCCTCTCCGAGCTACCCGATAACGAGCGCTACGGCGGCGAAACCAACTCGCGCCAGGTGTTCCACCGCCTCGCGGGCTGCTGGACCTACTGGGGCTGGAAGGGCGGCTATTTCTCCTCCGAAGCCGACGCCCGCAACTACTACAACGAGATGCGCTTCATGCTCGCCACGCAGCGAGCCGCCCCCAACTCTCCTCAGTGGTTCAACACCGGCTTGCACTGGGCTTACGGCATCGAAGGCCCACCCCAGGGCCACCACTACGTGGACGACGCCACGGGCGAGCTAAAGAAATCGACCTCCGCCTACGAGCGACCACAACCCCATGCTTGCGCTCGTGGCAACACAAAGCTTTTCACCTCCCAGGGCGTTTATCAAATCGGCGAAGTGGTAGAGAACAACCTGATCAATCTTCAAGTCTTTGACGGCGATCGTTTTGTCAAGGTGCTTGCAGTCAAGAATAATGGGGTTCGGCAGATATTCCGGGCCACTTTGCGAAATGGCAACTTCATCGAATTCACTGACGATCACTTGATCCTTACTGCTGACAAGCGCAGCAAGGATGGTGGCTCGTATTCCTGGCAAGAACTAAGGACCATTCTTGGCAACAAGGTTCAGCAGATTAGCTTGCAAACGGTTCCCAGCCGACTTGAAGCAGAGCTAGCCCTTGCTGAGGTAAATAGACTGTTTGCTGGCTCTGTTGGACAAGGTAAGTCAAATCTCTCGTCTGAGACGATAGGAACTGTCTTGGGTCAGGAGCAAGAGCCAGGTGCTGATGACTTGGCGGTCGCCAAAGCTGCTCTGGCAGGTTGGATACTTGGTGATGGCTACTATGGCAAATACAATCGTAATCAAAAGACTACTCTCTTTGGTGCGATCACCATAAATGACGACGAATATGCTTATGTTACTCGACTATTCACAAGCATATTTGGCGAATACAGGACAGCTGTTCGCCGAAATGTCCACGACCTCTATCGGACCGTGAAACTCGATTCCAAACGAGTTGACAGCTTTGTGGAAGAGTATGAGCTTAACTCTTCTTCCTATACAGCCAATGTCCCACAACTCATCTTCAAAGGCTCTATCGCTGAGAAGCGTGCATTCTTGCGCAGTTTGTTTCAGGCTGATGGTTGTGCACGAATTCGTAAGGATAAAGGCCGAAACTCAGGTGATGTAATTCTATCAACCATCTCCGAAGAACTAGCTCATGACGTTCTCACCCTTCTCCTTAGTCTGGGCATCTATTCCACCATCTCCTCTTCTGAAGATGCGAGAGAGAATAGAAAGCGTCTCTATCAAGTCTCTATCTCCTATCATTCGGAGCGTCGCAAGTTTGAAGACTTGATTGGTTTTGTTTCTTCAGATAAGATCGCCAAACTTCGCCTATTGAACGAATCGGTTGAAGGCAAGACTACGTCAGCATTATCAGAAGAAACCGTGATGTCCATTGACTTCATAGGCGAAGAAGAAGTCTACGACATCCAGACCGAAACAGGTCGCTTCCTTGCCAATGGCGTAGTCGTACACAACTGCTTCATCCAGTCGGTGGACGATGATCTCGTCAACCCCGGCGGCATCATGGACCTGTGGGTGCGCGAGGCCCGCATCTTCAAGTACGGCTCCGGCACAGGCTCCAACTTCTCCAACATGCGCGGCGAGAACGAGCCTCTCTCCGGCGGCGGCAAGTCCTCCGGCCTTCTTTCCTTCCTCAAGATCGGCGACCGCGCGGCGGGCGCAATCAAGTCGGGAGGCACCACCCGCCGCGCCGCCAAGATGGTCATTGTCGACATCGACCACCCCGACATCGAGCGCTTCATCGACTGGAAAGTGGTCGAGGAGCAGAAGGTGGCCGCCCTCGTCGCCGGCTCCATCATGTGCCGCAAGCACATCAACGCCACCATGGCCGCCTGGCACGCCCTTCACGAAGCTAAAGAAGCCGACAAGCTCGCAGCCGAGAAAGCCTACAAGAAATCGATCCGCGAAGCCCGAGCCGCAGGCGTCCCCGACGGCCTGATCGCTCGCGGCCTCGCCCTCGCCGAGCAGGGCGACAAGACCTTCGACTTCCCAATCTACGACACCGACTGGGAGAGCGAAGCCTACGTGACCGTCTCCGGCCAGAACGCCAACAACTCCGTCCGCATGTCCAACGACTTCATCGAAGCCGTCCAGCGCGACCACGATTGGCACCTCACTCGCCGCGTCGACAAGAAGGTCTCCAAGACCCTCCCCGCCCGCGACCTGTGGGCCCGCATAGGCCGCGCGGCCTGGGCCAGCGCCGACCCCGGTGTCCAGTACGACACCACCATCAACGAGTGGCACACCTGCCCCAACGATGGCCGCATCAACGGCTCCAACCCCTGCTCCGAGTACATGTTCCTGGACGACACCGCCTGTATCGCGCCTGATACAAGGATCAGCACGCCCAATGGTTTGCGTACAGTAGCAGAACTATACGCCGCGCAGGAGCATGGCGAAAATGTATTCGTTACTACCGATCTCTATTCCGAACATGACCATCGCCGTATCACTTCTCATCGTCCGGCATATGTTACGCAGGTTGGTGAGCGCGAGGTTTACAGGGTAACCCTCCAAGATGGTCGCTCTGTACGTGCTACCGCCGACCATCGTTTCCTGACCGACAAAGGTGAATGGAAGCAAGTTGATGAGTTGGCGGTGGGCCGGGATCGCCTCAGCATACGCGAAAGTGGGAATCCCATAGCCTACACATCTTCTGAAGATGATATCAAGCGCTGGCAGATGCTGGGCTGGCTCACCGGTGATGGCGTCTTCTCGGAAGGCATAGCTGCACTCGTTTTTGGCCCCGATGAAGGCGAAACCGCCCGCCAGATGGAAGGCGAGTTCAACCGCCTTGTGGCAGATTCTTATGCTCATGTAGCAACTTCTCCATCCTCAGGTAACGACTTTACTTCTTGGCCTGAATACTCCTCTACGAATACATCTCAGAGCACAACCGGTGTGCTTGAGCGAGCCTCTATTCGAGCTACCGCGCCCTACAAACTCTGTCACATCGGCGTCCAGAAGAGCGGTGTGATGCAGATTAGCTCGCAAGCGAAGCCTCTCATACAGCACCTGGAGCAGCACTACGGCTTCAAGCAGGGCACAGCTATCCACAAAGATGTGCCTTCCTCTATTCACCGAGTGGCTGACGATCTCAAAGTTGCTTACCTTCAGGGTCTTTTCTCCGCAGACGGCACGCTCCGTCCTAACTACACCGAGCATGAGGTGATGCTGGCCTCATCCTCGCCTGAGCTATTGCGCTCAGTGCAATTGCTCCTGTCCGATTTCGGTATAGTGAGCAGGATCACCTGGATGCACCCCACGGGCCGCAAGAATCCACAGGGTCAACTCCACATATACAATCAGCAGGCGCGCAAGTTCCTCACTCTCTTGGGCTTCCCTTGCTCGGTTAGCAAGAACGCCCTCGCACAGGAGATACTGAGCCAGCCGTTCCACGGCGCTCTCAAGAACCCACGCCCATCTCGTGTAGTCTCTATCGAGGCTGAGGGCATAACTACAGTGTTCGATATTACCGAGCCTGTCACCCACTCATTCATCGCTGAGGGCATGGTCACGCACAACTGCAACCTCGCGTCCCTCAACCTGATGCACTACCTCAACGGCGACCCCGATACCATCATCGACGTAGAGGCATACAAGCACGCCTGCCGCCTCTGGACCCTCACCCTCGAAATCTCGGTCGCGATGGCCCAGTACCCATCCGAGAAGATCGCCGAGCTATCCTACCTCTACCGCACCCTCGGCCTCGGCTACGCCAACCTCGGCGCGCTCCTCATGCGCCTCGGCATCCCCTACGACTCCCCTCGCGGCTACGCCCTCTGCGGCGCTTTCACCGCCATCATGACAGGCGTCGCCTACGCCACCTCCGCCGAGATCGCCTCCGAGTTGGGTGCCTTCAAGCAATTCGAGGCCAACCGCGACCCCATGCTCCGCGTGATCCGCAACCACCGTCGCGCCGCCTACAACGCCCCCAACTCCGAGTACGAGGGCCTCACCGTCAAGCCCTCCGGCATCTCCCCCGCCAACTGCCCTCCCGGCCTCCTAGCCGCCGCCAAAGAAGCGTGGGACGACGCCCTCGAAAAAGGCGAGACCTCAGGCTACCGTAACGCCCAGGTCACCGTGATCGCTCCCACAGGCACTATCGGCCTCGTCATGTCCTGCGACACCACAGGCATCGAGCCAGATTTTGCCCTCGTCAAGTTCAAGAAGCTGGCAGGCGGCGGCTACTTCAAGATCATCAACCAGTCGGTGCCGCCCGCCCTCGCCTACCTCGGCTACTCCGACGAGCAGATCGACGACATCATCAAGTACGCGGTAGGTCACGGCACCCTCAAAGGCTCGCCCGCCATCACCCACGACAACCTCCGCCTGCTCGGCTTCGACGATGCCGCCCTTGAGCGCATCGAGTCGGCCCTCCCCTCGGCCTTCGAGCTTGGGTTCGCCTTTAGCCCCTTCGTCCTCGGCGAAGAGTTCTGCAAGGACACCCTCGGCCTCACCGACGACCAGCTAAACGACCGCGCTGGCATCCTTCCCGCCCTCGGCTTCACCAAAGCCGATATCGCCGCCGCCAACGACTACGTGTGCGGCACCATGACCGTCGAGGGCGCGCCCCACCTGAAGGACGAGCACCTCAACATCTTCGATTGCGCCAACAAGTGCGGTCGCAAGGGCACGCGCTACCTCTCCCCCTCCTCCCACCTCCACATGATGGCCGCCGCCCAGCCCTTCATCACTGGCGCTATCTCCAAGACCATCAACATGCCCCAGGGCGCGACCATCTCCGAGATCGGCGACATCTACATGAAGTCGTGGCGGCTCATGCTCAAGGCCGTCGCCATCTACCGCGACAACTCCAAGCTGTCTCAACCCCTCAACTCGGCCATCGCCGATGACGAAGAAGAAGAGGAAGAAGAGGCCGCTATCCCCATCGACAAGCGCATCATGGAGATCGCGGCAGCGGGCGCGCAGGCCGTCCAGACCTCCTACATCGCCCGCCGCCAGAAACTCCCCAACCGACGCGCCGGTTACACCCAGAAGGCCAACATCGCCGGTCACAACCTCTACATCCGCACAGGCGAGTATGTGGACGGACGCCTCGGCGAGATCTTCATCGACATGCACAAAGAGGGCGCGGCCTTCCGCTCCGTCATGAACTGCTTCGCCATCGCCGTCTCTCTCGGCCTCCAGTACGGCGTGCCCCTCGAAGAGTTCGTTGATGCCTTCATCTACACCCGCTTCGAGCCTGCGGGCCGCGTGATCGGCAACGACCACATCAAAATGGTCACCTCCGTTATCGACTACATCTTCCGCGAGCTAGCCATCTGCTACCTCGACCGCCTCGAACTGGCCCACCTCCCCGAAGGCGAGCAGGGTCGTGGCAACTCGGTCCAGAACCTCGAAGGCCCCAAAAGGCCCACAGTGAACATCGGCCCCGCAACCAAGGCCACCCCCTCCATGCACCTCGCCTCCCCCGCCCACACCAACGGCAATGGTAACGGCAACGGCCACGCCAAGGCCCCCAACGGCAACGGCTCCTCCTCAGCCGCCATCACCCTCACAGCCACAGCCGTAGTGCCCAAAGCCTCCACAGCCACAGCCACCCCCACCTCTACCAAAACCTCGGCCATAGCCGAAGCCCGCCTGAAAGGCTACGAAGGCGAATCCTGCCGGGAATGCGGCAACTTCACGTTAGTGCGTAACGGTACCTGCCTCAAATGCAACACCTGTGGGAGCACTAGCGGATGTAGCTAGCTATGTGACATAGCAATCACACCAAGAAACCGAGGCGAGCAACAGTTATGACTGTTGCTCGCCTCACTTTCGACTCTCTAATACGTCTACATCATGACGCTATTTTCCTATTTCGAAGTAGATATCGCAGTCACCGAATTTGCTACAACCTCACTAAGTGGTTCGATAACCATATTGCCAGTCACCGTCAAACTGTATGGAAACGTTTGAGTAACCATTGTTTGAAATGGTGTGCTAGGTTGCATCCATACTGGTTTGCCTTGGTTTCCCCTACCTAGAGCCTTTTCAATTGCGGCTTCCCGGATGAAGGCAGATAGTTTCATATGCATTTGTTCGGCCCGCCCTGCCACGAGCTCAAAATCTTCCTGTGCAAACGCCACAGACACTATGCTGCGGCTTTGCTTTACCGGAGTTCTTTCTTCTGCACTAGAAAAATCCCAATTGCTTGGATTTGAAAGGTCGTCCTGTTGGTTTTTCGCATTCATTCTTTCCTCTCCTTTTTGGTCAGTGCTGTAAGTTCGCTTTCTTTGCAGTACCAGCCTGTCACCGGTCGCCATATTGCCTTATCAATTGTCGGTTCGATGGGGATTGTGATACAGGCCCCTCCATTATCTTTTCCGATCAGCAAAAGAGGAGCCCGCCGCCCTTTTCGATTTGGGACCACAATATGTTTGTTCAGTAATATCTGTGCAACCTGCCGTGGCGTGAGCCTGCGCGACGCAAGTTTGTCCTCATTCTCGTCATCAAAGGCAAATCCATCGATGAATGATATTGACAGATCCAAACCACTGTAGTATAATAGCCGCAGAAACACTACAAACCACTACACATCCACGATTGTAGTTAGACATTGGTTCAATAATAACGCATAAGTGAGCAAAATACAAGATGGAAACTGAAAGAAGCCGAGACATCGCAGACGAAACGAGTGGTGGCATTGATCAAGTAGATTGCGAATGGCTCATCTTAGCTGATGGTGCCCAAGTCGCAAACAACAAACTTTACCTAATGGGTGGCGGATGGGATGTATTGACTGTGAATGGAGGATTCCCCGCACATAAGCATCTGGGCATTGCCTCCAGCTTCCGAATACCTTGGAACGAGACGAATAGAAAGCACAATATTGAAATTACGATCGCGGACGACGATGCAACTGAATTGGCCAAGCTAGAGGCCCAAGTGGAGGTTGGTCGCCCTCCGGGTGTACCTTTAGGGCACTCACAGAGAGTGCAACTAGCTCTCGAAACTGTCATGGTGTTGCCTAAGGCGTGCACGTACGTGATTACCGCGTATATCAATGGGAAAGAAGCTCAGCGAACGACTTTCTTCGTTCGAGCCTTAGCAGCACGCTAGTTTTACTTCTATCGTACAATTTCCAAACACAAAGGAGGTGATTACTATGGCGCGCCGTCGCAAAGGTGGAGGCTATCATTCCACCCATAGTGGTAAATTCGTCACGACTAAGTGGGCCGAATCCAAGACAGGTAAAGGCCACACGACCTTCGTAACGAACAAAACCGGTAAGAAGTAGCAGTATTTAGGAGGCTAGAATTCGATGCCTAAGTGGCACCGCTCATCAAGGTCGAGAGCATCGTTGCTGTCGACCTTGATGCTTTCTAAGTTTTCGTGTACTAAGAGATTCTACCAGCATGACAAATACAACTTCGCGCCTTCGTTCCCATACCCCCGCTTGCAACCGCAGAACGCTCTTCCCTTACACCCACAAATCTGCCATCACACCCCAGCATAGCGCCCATGCCCGCCAAACACCACCTACAGGCTGTTAATCTATGCTAGCCCACTTCACCATCGCAGGCGGCATCCTAGTGTGCCCCGCCTGTGATGGTAACATTGACATAGAGTTCGAACTCCTCGACCATCGCCCAACCCTTGATCCTAGCGCCTGGGATCACGTCGTAGAGTGCAGCATAGACGTCCGATCAGGGCGCATCCGCGTCTACGGCTGCTTCTCAGACCCCGCCACCGCTCCCACCCTTGACCTGCCGTCCGGCACCTATAGCGTGCTCGTCTATTATGGCGGCTTCGATACGATAGACCGATATGGACTCACAGGTGACGACCACTACCGACTCACCTTCTGGCCCGGCACGTTCATTGAGCCTCGCGTGCTCAAATAGTTCAGCTATCTTCCCAGCATAGTCCGCGAAGGTGGGCCTCGTTTGCGTAGCCCCCGATTTCAATCGACAGGCAATCTCTGTTATCATATCCCCACCCTCCGCTCGTCACTCACATATCACGTATCAATCTCATGACCACTCTCCCCACCACCCCCACCTCCATCACCGCCGCTTACCTCGACGCCCTCCTGCGCGACTACCCCGACGCGCCCTACAGCCCCGTAACCGCCTTCACTATAGACCGCCTATCCAAAGGCACCTCAGGCGCGGGCCTCTACGTCGTCACCATCGACCGCGACCCCGCCACCGACCCCCTACGCTTCATCCTCAAACTATCCGGCGGCCCCAAAGAAGTCTACTTCTACCGCGACCTCGCCCCCCGCCTCCCCATCGACACCCCCGCCGTCCTCGACGCCCGCATACTCGACGACGGCACCACCTGGCTCCTCATGGAACAGATCACAGGCGTCAAAGACGGCCTCGCCTGGGACCAATCCGACTACCGCGCCGTCCTCACCGGCATGGCCCGCCTTCACGCCGCATACTGGTCGCGCCCCGACCTCCTGGCCGGCTGCCCCTGGCTCTGGCGGCCCGACCCCACCTCCCTCCAAACCCTCGTCGCCGCCCGCAAAACCGACCTCCAAGCCATAGTCGCCTCCACCCTCCCCCAACAGCTACCCAGCATCTTCACCCCCGACCGCCTCTCCCTCGCTCTCCACCTCCTCGACCACCCCCACAAACTCTTCGACCCCCTGCTCGCCCCCGGCACCACCCTCGTCCACGGCGACTACTGGTTCCACAACGTCCAGATCACCCGCACAGGCCGCATCGTCCTCGTAGACTGGCAAGATCCCCAGACCTGGTCCGGCCTCTGGGAGCTAGCCTACTTCCTCAACCTTCTCCTTCCCGTAAGCGCCACCGAATACCGCACATCCCTCCCCCTCGACGAAACCCTCATGATAAACTGCTACACCGCCGCCCTCTCCGACCAGGGCGTATCCCTCCCCCAGCCCGACTTCGACGCCGCCCTCCTGGCCGCCCGCGTCTGGCACCCCATCCAGCACTGGATACGCCAGTACGGCTACGCCGCCGCCAAAGGCCTTCTCCCCACCGGCGACCTTCAGGCCCTCAACCCCGGCGCAGCCCAATTCCTCGCCTCCACCTTCTCCCGCTGGGACCACGACGCCCACACCCTCCTGAACACCTAACCCCAACCAACCCCACCAACCAACCCACCAACCAACCCCACCGACCACCCGCCAAACAAAACCCACCTAACTCCCCCCAACCCAGTCCGCGAAGGCGGACTTCGTTTGCGTAGCCCCCGATTTCAATCGGCGGGCGCTCTTGCCCTCTTGCAGCCTTCCAGTATACTTACCCCATGCCCGAAATCTACATATCCACCGACATCGAGACCGACGGCCCTATCCCCGGCCCCAACTCCATGCTCAGCTTCGCCTCCGCCGCCTACTTAGCTGACAAAACCCTTGTTAGCACCTTTTCCGCAAACCTCGTCACCCTACCCTCCGCTACGGGCGATCCTACTACAATGGCCTGGTGGCAAACCCAACCCGAAGCGTGGCAAGCCTCCCGCGAGAACCCCCAGCCACCCGAACTCGTCATGCCTCAATACGTCACGTGGCTTAAGGCTCTTCCAGGTAAGCCCGTCTTCGTCGCCTACCCTGTCGCCTTCGATTTCATGTTCGTCTACTGGTACCTCATCCGCTTCGCCGGAGAAAGCCCCTTCTCCTACTCCGCACTTGACATAAAAACCTACGCCATGGCCCTTCTCAAGAAGTCCTACCGCAACTCCACAAAAAGGAATATGCCCCACCGCTGGTTCGACCCACTCCCCCACACTCATAAAGCCCTCGATGATGCCATCGAACAAGGTGCGCTCTTCTGCAACATGCTTGCGGAACGCCTCAGCGCCAACGACAATCTCAACAATCAGCCAGACTAGTCCGCGAAGGCGGACTTCGTTTGCGTAGCCCAGAAACTGATCCCACAGCACCTCAACTCCGGCTATCCTCCCCTCATTGTCTACTACCACCGCTCTGCCCCGTTCATCACCGCCCAGAACAACAGGCACATCTTGCCCCTTCAAGCCCACCCCGACATTCTCGACAGTGTCATCCACATGGGGCACATCGCAGACTTCTTCGTGATAACATCAAATGCCGCTCATCTTATAAAAGACCAGATCGAACAACGTGCCGGTCGCCCCGTCCTCTCCATGATCGACCTCACCGTCGCCGAGGTTCAACGCCGTGGCTGGAAGCGCGTGGGCCTGCCCGCTTTCGGCTTCCCTCGCGTTTACGTCGAATGCCTCCAACCTCTCGGCATCACCTACGAAACCCTCCCCGACGAACCCGGCGGCCTCCGCGACCAGCTTGATGACGCTATCCACGCCGTCATGACCGGGCAAAACAGTCTCCCCGAAACCTGGCTCATGACTAGCATCCTCGATGTCCTGCGTGCCCGAGGCACAGATGGCATCATCCTCGGCTGCACAGAGATCCCCATCATGCTCGGCGACCTCGCCGTTGCCCCCGACCTCATCAACCCCCTCGAACTCCTCGCCGAAGCTGCCGTCAAATTCGCTATCGACTAGGCATCCAAAAAGGATATCCCTATGCAACTCAAACCCCTCTACCGCATCCGCTTCAACTACCCCGAAGATTGGTCCGTAGACCTCACAGGCCCGCGCGGCACCGAAACCTACCACTTCTTCATCGCCGAAGGCCGGTGTGAGGGCGCTATCAGCGGGCGCTACCGGGGCGCTAACCACCCCCTGCAGCGCACCGACGGCACCTTTGTTCCCGACTTCCAGGGCGTCATCGAAACCGACGACGGCGCTACCATCCTCTTCAACTCCCACGGCTTTGGCCGCACCTACCCTCCAGGCCGCCGCCAGATCGTCGCCTCCACCACCCATATCACCAGCGATGAGCGCTACTCCTGGCTCAACGATGTAGTCTGCGTGGGCGTCGGCGAAGTCCGCGCCCCCTCCCCCGCCGCCCGTTCCCCACTCCCTGAGCTAGTCATCGACATAGCCGAGCTAATCTGGGAGCCAATAGCCGATTGACCGCGCGAAACGGAATCCCCTCCCCGGCAGTATATAGCTCAGAACTCTATCACTATCAAGCCCCATCTGCACCCACCAAACCCAACTGTCCAGGAGGCCAGCCGTGAACAGCCAACCGGCAAACGATGCCAACCCCCAGGTCACAATCTACACATCCAGCGATTGCGTTTGGTGCCCGCGCCTCAAAGATTACCTCTCCCAAAACGGAGTAGCCTACACCGAAAAGAACGTCGAACTGGACGTGGCAGCAGCGTCCGAGGCCCTCAACTTCGCGGGCCGCCGCCAGACCCCCGTAACCGTCATCGGCTCCAACGTAGTGGTGGGCTTCCAGCGCGCCCAACTCGATGCCCTTCTGGGACTCAAGGAACAAGGGCTTACCGGCTCCGACGCGCCCGCCTGACCCATTTCCCCGCTCCCGCAGCCACAGACTTCCCGCACTCGTCCCAATTTGACAAACCCGTTCCCCGGTGCTATCTTACAGCACATTTCACCATTCCGTCTCTCAACCACCGGCAACCTTCCATCCACACAAAGGAGTATGGTTATGGAGAATATCAACGCGGGTGATACGGCATTGGTCCTCATAAGCGCAGCCCTCGTCTGCCTCATGACGCCGGGCCTGGCCTTCTTTTATGGCGGTCTTGTCCGGCGCAAAAACGTCCTATCGATCATGATGCAGAGCTTCATCTCGATGGGCATTGTAACCATCATCTGGGTCTTCATCGGTTTCAGCCTCTCCTTCGGCACCGACCACGGCGGCCTCATCGGCGACTTCCAATACGTCGCCCTCCGGCAAGTCGGCTTCGGCCCTAATCCCGCCTATGGCCCCACCATCCCCTTCCTGGCGTTCTTCCTCTTCCAGGAAATGTTCGCAATCATAACCCCCGCCCTCATTACCGGCGCTTTCGCCGACCGGGTCAAGTTCAAGAGCTATCTGATCTTCCTTGTCCTCTGGAGCCTCCTCGTCTACGTCCCCTTCGTCCACTGGGTGTGGGGCGGCGGCTTCCTCGCACAGTGGAAGGTGGTCGACTTCGCCGGTGGCATCGTGGTACACCTTAGCGCGGGCATCGCGGCCCTCGCCTCTGTCTTCGTGGTTGGCAAGCGCAAACTCGCCCCCGGCGAGAAGGTGATCCCCCACAACATAGCCTTCGTAGCCCTCGGCACCGGCCTTCTCTGGTTTGGCTGGTTCGGCTTCAACGGCGGCAGCGCCCTATCTGCTGGCGGCCTTGCTGCCACCGCTTTCGTCAACACCGACATCGCCGCCTCCGTAGCCATGATCACCTGGCTCTTCATCTCATGGGTGCGCGACACCAAACCTAGCATGACCGGCGCTCTCACCGGCGCTGTGGCCGGCCTCGCTACTGTCACTCCCGCCGCCGGCTACGTCGAACCCTGGGCCGCTGGCCTGATCGGCCTCGCCGCTGGTGTCGTTTGCTATCTCGCCGTGCAATTCAGGATCAAGCGAGACTGGGACGACGCCCTCGACGTGTGGGGTGTGCATGGAGTTGGAGGCGGCCTCGGTGTCATACTCACCGGTGTATTCGCGGTCAAGGCCATAAACGGCGTCAGCGGCCTGATCGAGGGCAACGTGGGACAGTTCGGCGCGCAGGTGCTGGCCGTCGCCATCACTGCCACCTACTCGTTCGTCGTCACCTACCTCATCCTGAAGCTGATCAACATCTTCGAGCCGGTGCGTGTCTCCGAAGATGCTGAAGTCGCCGGACTGGACACCTTCCTGCACGGAGAAGCCGCTTACGACACGATCTAATATCTCGTCTTCCCTCGGTTATTCAGATCGAAGCGATGGACCTCGCTCTCCGCAATCGCATATGGGGAACGAGATCCTTCGAGCCGCCATGCCCCACACTCGACACCATAGTATCACCAACCCCAAGTACAGCCTGCCCACTGCATAGTGTTACCGTCTCCTGTATACTGATTGTATTCCAGCGATCTAATACCTGCGCAAAACTACCCGCCCTTACCAGGAGCACTACTGTATGAACACTGTTCTCCAACTTCGCACAGGCGACACCGTCAGCAACCCCGATACCGAACAACTGCGCGAAGCCCTCTCCAGGCTTAGCCCCGGCAGCACACCAGGCTACGACACATGGCTCTCCGCTAAAATAGGCGATAGCGACTGGTACATTACAGCCCATGAGGGCGGCTCCCTCAGCCTCACCATTGTCGATTACTCCACAGGCACCGGCGAGTATAAGATCTATGAACTGCCCAACGTCTCCCGCGCCCACATCATTGAAGTGTGGAAAGAGCTTCAGCGTGGTGATATAGACGCCATCATGGGCAGGTCCTGGCAGCGCACCACCTAGCCCCACTCTCCCTGCTCTGTCCCCTCAACAAGTGACGCTCAAAATTGCGACAATAATGTACCCATTTGGGCGTATACACAACGCACAACTCCTGATATATTGGTACTAGAGCCTTAGTCAAGCACTACATCATCTACAGGCAAAAAAGCAGTACAGGCTGGTTGCATATGCGGCTGGTCCCTTGCTGCCCTAGTTAATATAGCAACCCAGAATCATACGCGGAGGTATAGACCAATGGCTACTGCCTGGTGCCCATTCGCCGACCAGCGCCCCACCACCTGGAAGCGCTTCACCGGCAATCACGGTCGCAAAGCCGTAGTATTGCACATAGCCGAGGGGAGCTACGAGGGCACCTTGCAGGAGTTCGCCGATAGCAACCCCGCTCAGAAAAGCTCCCACTTTGTGATCGCCAAAGATGGCCGCATCGCCCAGCTTGTCTCCATGAACGATAGCGCCTGGGCCAACGGCCTCTGCTGGCAGAACAACCACTGGCGTACCCCCGATTGCAGCAAGCTCGACAATCCCACCTGGGCCGACATCATCCCAGGCGTCAATCCCAATATGTACACCATCTCAATCGAGCACGAAGGCTTCCACGACCAACCCCTTACCGCAGCTATGAAGGCAGCCAACATCAAACTGCTCCGCTGGATCGCTGGCGAGCTTGGCATCGTCTATACCCTCGGCCACACCCTGATCGGTCACCGCGACATCGACCCGCTTCGGAAGTCGTTTTGCCCAGGCTCCGGGTTTGACTTCAACGAAATCGCCCAGGCCGCCAACGCCGGCCCCTCCCCCGTTGCCTCTATCACCGAAGATACCCCCCTCCTGGCCCCACCCCGCGCCACTATCCAACAAGCCAGGGCCTACATAGCCCACAAAGGCGGCAGCACCGCTTATACCTCCGGCGACATCGACCTCATCACCCAGCACTACTGGACCCACGGCCCTTCCGTTGGCCTTGACCCTCTCCTCGCTCTCGCCCAGTGCGTCCACGAGACCAGCGACAACGGCCACCCCATTTCAAGCTGGTGGTCGCAACGGCCCCGGCGCAACCCCGCCGGCCTGGGCGTCAGCGGCCAGTCACGCAACACCGATCCAGGCGACTCTCATAACTGGGCGGGCGACCCCCCCGATAACCCGACCGTTTGGCGGGCCGGGCTCTCCTTCGCTTCCTGGGAGGAATCGACCCGCGCTCAGATCGGGCGTCTGCTCGCCTACGCAATCCCCGCCGGCCAGGGCACCCCCCAGCAGCAAGCCATGATCGATTTCGCTCTCGCCCAGCGTCCTCTGCCCGCTGCCCTGCGCGGCACGGCCCCCGCTCTCAAGCAGTTGGGAGCAGCCAACAACCCCTCCGGTCAGGGCTGGGCAACCCCAGGCGCCCAGTATGGCGCACACATTGCCGCCATCGCCCAGGAGGTCCTCGATCTCTAGGCCTGCAAACTCCGATCCAAAGCACATACTCTGCTGTATAATATAGAGCAGGCTATCCGGCTGCATAGTAAAGGTAGTGCATGGGAACCCCCTGGCAGTGGCTACCCTCCGGGCGTTGGCGTATTCCTACTGCTCTTCCTTTCCAGGGATGGCCGCAACTCCATATCATCTGGGGTCACAATATAGAGACCAGGAACCTTAATACCAAGAGGAGTGCCATGCCTCGCCTACGCGCCGAATCCTCCGCGCCTATAGACGCACCACCTGATCGCGTCTATGCGATCCTCGCAGACTACCGAGACAGCCACCCACGTATCCTCCCCAAAGCCAACTTTCGCGATCTCAAAGTTGAGCAAGGGGGCAAGGGTGCGGGTACGATAATCAGTTTTGTATCCCGCTCAGGGGGTGTGGAACGCCACTACCGCATGAAGATCATGGAGCCTGAGCCCGGCGTGCTGGTCGAGCAGGATCTTTCCTCCTCCCTCAGCACCACCTTCACTGTTACCAAACTCGATGGAGGCTCGCGCTCACAGGTGACAATAGCTAGCGAATGGGACGCCAGCAAAGGCATTACGGGCCTGGTCGAGCGCGTCTTCTACCCACTTGCCATGCGCGGTATCTACAAGAAGGAACTCGCCCAACTCGCCTCCGTCGTCTCGGAGGGGACAGATAGTGTCGCGGCCGATTAATTCTCGGTCCCGCCGCTCGCTCCTGGTGATCGCGCTGGTCTTCTTGCTGGTGGTGGGCGCAATCGCTACCCTGGTTGTCCTCTATTCCTCACCTACTTTGTCCTCCGCCGATGCCAGCGCCACCGCCGAGGCGCAGCAGTTCGCCACCTCCGAAGTCGAGCGCCAGTCTACAGCCGTGGCGGTTCGCCGCACTTCCACAGCCGCTGCCCGCGCCACCGGCACAGCCGAGGTGGTAGCACGGGCCACACGCGCCGTTCAATCCACAGCTACCGAACAAGCGAACGTCCTTGCCACCGGCACAGCCGCTGCCATAGCCAGCGCAATCGCGCCCGGCACCCAAACCGCCGAAGCCACCGACTTCGAGCAGAGGCGTACCGAGGCCGAGACCATCACGCGCAGGCTTGATAGCCAGGCCAGGCAGGTATTCGGCCCAACTTCCGGCACGCTCGACCACAAAACGGATGGTACACCCACTTGCGCAGAAACGGATCTCGCGTTCCATAACTTCATCGCCTCCGCTCGCATCTTCAATCCCTACTCCGCTGCCCAGCACCCCTGGGATCACGGCATCACCTTCTCCAACGAGGGCGATGACACGTACTACAGCCTTGTTATGCGCTCCTCTGGGGACTACGCCCTCAAGCTGTCCGGCTCCGCCTTCTATGTCGAGACGAACAACAGCACCGATCTGTTGGACCTTTCCCGCCCGGGCGACAATCTCATCAAGCTCTATATCAACAACAATGTGGCCTACCTCTACTTCAATGACTTCTATGCCGACACTCTCGATCTTCGCCAGGTTAATCTCGGCCAGACCACCGCGCGCAATCACCGCCCAATGCTATGTGCCAACCTGGACGACGGCTCGGCTCTGGAAGGTGCAACCACTCGCTACGAGGATTTTACCGTCTGGTCGTTGCCGTAGAGAATGGTAGTCGGAACCACAAACTCTAGCTTATCGTTCACCGGCAACCGGCAACCAACAACAATGGAATCACTTATCTTCATCGGCCTGCAAGCGTCGGGCAAATCCAGCTTCTACCGGGAGCGGTTCTTCAATACGCACATCCGGCTCAACCTCGATATGCTCCGCACCCGCAATCGCGAGGCCATCCTATTCCAGGCATGCCTTCAGGCTCGCCAGAAGTTTGTGGTGGACAATACCAACCCCACTGCTGCCGATCGTGCACGCTATATCGAACCTGCGCGTGAAGCAGGTTTCTCTGTAATTGCCTACTATTTCCCGCCCGATCAAGCCGCCTGTCTCGCTCGTAACGCCTCTCGCCCTGCCGCTGAGCGCGTGCCGCCCCAGGCGATCTGGGCCACCCTCAAGAAGCTGGAACCGCCCACCTTATCCGAGGGGTTCAGCACATTGTATGGAGTGCGGGTAGGTGCTGATGGAGAGTTTATCGTTGAGGAATGGCGCGAGGAGTAACGCAAGCGATCGCATTGCCCGACGAGATGCAGGCGATCTCTGAACTCGACCGGGCATAAGCAACTCTGCTAATGCTTACCTACTTGCATAACACCTTATTCTGTCCAGGCCCTTGAACACGCAGAACAAATGTGCTATCATGTTCTTGGCAGTAGACACCCCACCCAGGCCACGATCCCAAATCGGTCACCCCCACCAAAGGAGACAAAACAACATGCCACTCACGGGAATACAGTCGGTTTCGATCTATGTAAACGACGTTGATCAGGCGATTGACTTCTATACCAACAAACTTGGCTTTACCAAGAATGACGACGCGCCTATGTTCGAAGGCAGCGATCTGCGCTGGGTAACGGTCTCACCTCCAGATTCCGATACCCAGATCGTGCTCGTCAGCGGTTACGCCGATTGGTCACCTGAGCGCGTCGGCAAGTTCTCCGGCCTGGTATTCAACGTCGACAACATGGTCGATACCTTCAACCAGATGGAGGCCAACGGCGTGGAGATCGTCGAGAAGCCCAGCAAGCAAATGTGGGGCATGCAAGGCCAGTTCAAAGACCAGGACGGCAATACTTTTGTGGTTGTAGGACACTAATGGAGTTCAAGGCTTGAAGATCAAGGGTCTCAAACCTTGAACTTAGAACTTCAAGCCAATAAAGGAGCAAAAACCATGGAAGGTTATGCCCCGGTTGAGAACGGACAGTTGTATTACCAAACAGCAGGCGAAGGCCCGGCAATATTGCTCCTCCACGCGGGTGTGGCCGACCACTCTATGTGGGAGCCGCAATTAGAGCCATTCTCGCAGGGCCACCAGGTGATAACATATGACCTGCGTGGCTATGGCAAGTCGCGCACAGAGTCGGCTCCGTTCTCTAACCGCCAGGACATCTACGACCTGCTAATGCACCTGGGAGTAGACAAAGCCATCTTGGTGGGCAACTCTCGCGGCGGCATCATTGCTCTCGACTTTGCCCTGGAGCACCCTGAGATGGTCACGGCCATCGTATGGGTGTGCGGAGGAGTCAGTGGAGCCGACCACGACGCTCCCCAGGCCGAGATCGACTGGTTCAATAATCTCGAAACCCGATGGGAAGCCAAAGATTGGGCTACCCTCTCCGATTTGGAGGCCCACACCTGGGCCGACGGCGTTGGTCAATCCGAAGATCGCGCGCCCGCCCCTGTTCGCGATAGAGTTCGCCAGATGATATATGACAACTACACCCGCCAGGATGGAGAAGGAGAACCGCGCCCTCTGGACCCGCCCGCTGTAGGGCGACTTGACCAGATCACCTGCCCCGTGTTCGTCATTATAGGCGACCTCGATACCTCAGGCACTCGCGCCTCCGCCGACCTTCTCTCAGAAAAGCTGCCCAACGCCGAAACGGTGCATTTCCCCAGCGTGGCGCACATGGTCAGCATGGAGGAACCTGAGGAGTTTAATCGCCTGGTGCTCGACTTCCTAAGCCGGCACAGGTTATGAACATGAGCAATCCCGAATCCTAGATGCGGGATCGCAACTGCACAATCCGTATCTAAAACAGGCAAAATGGCGGCGTCGCCGCCATTTTGCCTGTTTTAGATCACTAAGCCTCAAGGCAATA
Organism: uncultured Chloroflexia bacterium; assembly: GCA_963797095.1. Classification (GTDB taxonomy): domain Bacteria; phylum Chloroflexota; class Chloroflexia; order QHBQ01; family JADMIH01; genus JADMIH01. Next base: position 819,763 of record CAWCNY010000006.1, read on the forward strand.
CCAGATAAAGGGCCTGCATACCTGATCGAAGGTGATCGTTTACGTGGCAATGGAATAACCAGGTACCTACCGCATCGGGCACCATGTCCATCACCGTCATCATGCCGGGGAGCAACTGCGTCATATCTGTACGCATCCCTCCCGCCATTCCACCCATACCGCCCACCGTAACCAGGGTGTTGCCATGCCAGTGGGGGCTGTGCACGTCGGCTTCGTTACCCATATCGAAGACATACCAGCGCACCGTTTCACCCCTGTGCATTACCAGGCCTGGCAGATTACTGAAAATATACCCGTTGATCGAATGCTTCAGATTGTCTTCAAAGAAGGCGTCGTCATGAGGGTCAATGGGGCCTTCAGACGCTGCCTTGGCCCTCGCCTGCTCTGCTTGATGCGCTGCTGCCCTATCGGCTGCCTCTTGTTGTGCGTCCTCCTGGTCTTCGGCCCCGCCTTGACCATGCTCCGCTGCCTCTTCTTGCGCCGATGATTGATTAGCTGGTGGTGCCGCCCCCGGTGGCGCGTCTATCAACGGTCGTCCTATATACGTGGCCGCATTGCAGCCTAGATACCAGCTCTCATTCTCGTCAATGATGCTGAACATAGCGACGAACTCTCGGTCCACATCAACAGGGCTGCCATCGGCTCTTACCATACCGCGCGCAGTGATAATAATAGGGCCGACCAACCCGCTGTTCACATCCTTGATCTCGTTGACGTGCGAATGATACACCCAGAGCACCGAGCTACCGTCGCCGGGGCCTGGACCTGCACGTTCCGGAACCTGCCAGGTATAAACATAGGTGCCGCCGGGAGGCACAGCATCGTCATCCTTATCCGATCCTGTTGTGCCGTCATTATAAGGAGCGCCCTCTGAGTCCTTCCCATAGAGCACCCCATGCGGATGCATACTGGCGGGATACTCGGTGTTGTTCTTGAAGTGGATCACTATCGTATCGCCCACCACCGCGCGGATCAATGGACCCAGCATCCCCAGGTGTTCCCATTCGGGCGGGCGCGGTTTGAGCTCTGTGAATGTGTCGTCGGTATATTCACGATACAGTGATTTGCGATAGACACTGCCGATCTGCCTGTCCGTGGTCTGCACGTAGATACTCGCCTCTGCATCGAACGGCTGCCCGGTAATGTTGTTACGATTGAGGGGGCATAGTCCCAGACAACTTCATCAGCAGCTATATAGTCCCAGACAACTTCATCAGCAGCTATATAGTAGGTCCTCGTCACAGGGTTGTCGGCAAATATAGTATGACCTGCCACAGACCTGGCGGCAGACCACACACCAAGCACCAGTAGTGGGATAAGGATCAAAGCAAATATCAGGCGTATAAACCTGAACGAGGATTGCCGTAGCCGCATTGAATTCGCCCCTTACTGCCCCAATCATGCCTCAAGAGCAAGTCCCATTGAGCCTGTCAAAACCGCAGGCAACGCTGCCAATCTCCTCTGAAAATAAGAGTTAGGCCACTTGTTGAACCTGTTGAATAGGCACAAGCTGCACCTGGTATCCAAGGCTCTCCAAGCGACGGACTGCCCGCTTCTCTACCATCTGCCGTTCTCGCTCATCAAAGTAGTTGCCTCCCAACTCCTGGTATGATACCCGACGCAAAAGCACATGATACACAATCACCAAGATAGAATGAGCTACCGCTACCATCGCTCTCTTGCTCCCTCTTCTACGCACCAACCGCCCGTATTGAGCCGCCAGGTATGTGCCTTTGGTACGCACTGCCCCATGTGCTGCCTCTATCAGCACCGCCTTGAGCCACGGACTTCCCTTGCGCGTCTTCCCACTCAACCGTTTACCCCCGCTCTGGTTGTTGCCCGGACACATGCCCGCCCAAGAAGCCAGGTGGTGCGCAGACGCAAATCGGGTCATGTCCACTCCTATCTCCGCTACCAGCACTTGAGCCGCTCGCTCCGAGATGCCCGGCACACTGTCCAACATTTCCAACTGCCCCTCCTCAACGAAAGGGCGCGCGCTCTCCTCAATCTCGGTGCTCACTCTCTCTATGGACGCATCAAGATAGTCAATGTGTCCAAGGTGCTCGGCTATCATGAAGCGGTGGTATCCGCGCACTCTACCGGAAAGAGCCGCCACCAACGCTTCGTGCTTCTCCCTCAGCCGTCCCTGGGCGAGATCGGCCAAGATATTGGCATCAGTCTGCCCATCAACCAGCGCACCCAACATGGCTCTGGCCGATACACCCATAATATCGGTGGCAACTCCTGCCAGCTTGATGTTGGCATCCTCCAGTATCTTCTGCAACCGATTGATGGTATTCGCTTTCTCCCTCACCAGCGTAGTGCGGAAGCGGGTCAACTCCCGCAGGTCACGTTGTGCGGCATCTGGGATGAAGCTCCCTCGGAGCAACCCGTGCCGAAGCAGATCGGCTATCCACTCCGAGTCCTTGACATCGGTCTTACGACCAGGCACTGCCTTGATATGCTGGGCGTTGACCACCAACAACTCGAACTGCTCGTAGCCTTCCAACAGGTTGTAGATTGGCTTCCAGTAAACGCCGGTGGACTCCATCGCCACATGGGTGCACCCAACTTGCGCCAGCCAATCAGCCATGTGCAATATGTCGGCGGTCATGGTACTGAAGGTACGTACCGCCTTACCAGAGGGAGTGAGCAAACAAGCCACTATCGTCTTCTTGTGTACATCAAGACCACAGCATCGCTCGTAAATCGCGTTCATGGACCACCTTACCTCCTTGCTTGTAATCTGATCCGATCTGATCCGATCTGATCCGATCTGATCCGCGTAACGCTTTACAGTCAGTGCGAAGAGGTCAGCCAACAGGGTGCCCACTATGCAAAGAATCTCCTCTACGTGCTTCCCAAGAGAGACCCCAGTACAAGGATCCCCAGAATGGGAGCGACAGACAATGGTGCCTGGGGACACCCAGGTCATACTTAGGTACAGGCTCGTGGCACCAGACTTCGCCCGACCTTTAGCGTTGGCTGCCTCTCGCAGACTGCAGACTAAAGTATAACCATTTTCATTCGCTATGGTGGCCCGTAGGGTCATGATTACTTAGGGGAAGAATTAGCCGGTGTCAACGAAATTTAACAATTGATAATAAGATTTACAAGAAGTTTAACGATTGCGCACCCAGCCTTAAATGGTTCTTAACAGTTCTCATATATACTGCTCGTCAGGGATCCAACATCCCACGAGGCGTGTTGCACCCGCTCCTGAAGAACACGCCCTCAATTCTTACCACCTGCTATTGAGGCCATATTTACAGTTCAGGTGGAAAGGCTATCGAGTTTACTCTTTAGTTTCATTTAGTCACAGACTTTAATTCAGGAGGGAGCTCTTATGTCTCTAAAGGTATGGTTCCGCGTGCTGGTGGCTGTGTTCATACTGCTTGCGGTGGCGAGTAATGCAAGCTTGATGGGAAGTAATAGCGCACAGGCCGCTGGAACGTTCGACAAGATCAACCATTTTATCGTCATTTACCAGGAGAACCGCTCGTTCGATTCGCTTTATGGTCAATATCCGGGCGCAAATGGGCTGGCCAATGCCGGGGCAGCCGTAAACCAGGTTGACAAAAGTGGCACCCCTTACACAACTTTGCCCCAGCCCCTCAACAGCAACCTCAAACCTGTTGCTCCCGATCCTCGTATCCCTGCTACTTTGCCTGTCCAACCGTTCGATCTGAGCCTCTATATAGCGCCCAATGACAAGACAGGCGACATGGTGCACCGCTACTACCAGGAGCAATACCAGATCGACGGCGGCAAGATGGACAAGTTCGTCGCCTGGACCGATTCGCAAGGCCTGGTGATGGGCTACTACAACGGCACCAACATGCCCGAAGGTTTGCTTGCGCAGCAGTACACGATGGACGACAACTTCTTCCATGCAGCCTTCGGTGGCTCTTTCCTCAATCACATGTTCCTGGTCTGCGCGTGCGCTCCCTCCTGGCCTGATGCTCCCGCTTCCAAGGTCGCCAAGCTGGACGCCAACGGTGTTATTACCACCGATGGGGCAGTAACACCCGACTTCTATGTGGTCAATACATCTTTCACGATCAATTCGCCCCACCCGCCCAACATCACCGATACCACCCAGCTCGTTCCTGAGCAGACCGCCCCCACAATCGGCGACCGCCTGAGCGACAAAGGCATCTCCTGGGCATGGTATTCAGGCGGGTGGAACGATGCAATCGCAGGTAATCCCGATCCCTTGTTCCAATTCCATCACCAGCCGCTTGCCTTCTTTGCTAACTACGCTGACGGCACTTCCGGGCGCGCCGCGCACCTGAAGGATGAGAACGACTTCCTCACGGCTCTGCAAACCAACAGCCTGCCTGCCGTGTCGTTTGTCAAGCCTATCGGCGAGCAAAACGAGCACCCCGGCTACACCAGCCTGGCCGAGGGCCAGGAACACGTGGCGGACCTCGTCAACGCTGTCAAGAACAGCCCGTACTGGGCCGACAGCGCGATCATCATCACTTACGATGAGAATGGCGGTTCCTGGGATCACGTAGCTCCTCCCGTTGTTGACAAGTGGGGCCCAGGTACGCGCGTGCCCACAATCATAATCTCGCCCTTTGCCAAGAAGGGGTTTGTGGATCACACTCAATACGATACCACCTCGATACTGAGGACAATCGAGCAGCGTTGGGATCTTGCGCCTGTGGCCTCGCGTGATGCCATCGTAAATGACCTTGCCAACTCGTTTGACTTCGGCACATCCGCTGTGAACCCTGGAATGCCTACCACCGGCGAAAGTTCCTTCAACCTGTGGTGGGTCATTGTAGGCGCTGCCTGCCTGATCCTCATAGGCATGGCCATCGTCTTCCGCGACCGCGTCCGCTCGCTACTTAGCTAGACTATGCTGGTTCCCGAAATATGACGTATCACATCCTGGATTGCGCCTCATAAGGCGCGACAACCAAACAGTTGTTACAGCGTCCGAATGAGCTACCACGCGGCTCATTCGGACGCTGCATTATTCGTAGCAGCAAACCCTGACTCTTACCCATCTTGGCGATTTCTCGCACCCTCGGTCCCTTCGCGGCTTATAATATGCCCATTCAAAGACGAGGCTGGTAAGCCCCTGGCCTGGGCCTCGAAGATCAAAGAATGAACATAAGGTTGTGGAGGGCAACATGCGAAAGCTATTCACTAAATTCGCCAAAGAAGCATCTCGCTGGACCGGCCATCCTGTAGCTTTCCTGACTGCGGTCCTGGTGATCGCTGTCTGGAGTATTACAGGTCCGCTCTTCAACTTCTCCGACACCTGGCAACTCGTCATCAACACCGGCACCACCATTATCACGTTCCTAATGGTCTTCCTGATCCAGAACACCCAGAACCGCGACACTGCCGCTTTGCAGGTCAAGATAGACGAGTTGATCTACGTTATCGAAAAGGCCAATAACTGTCTGCTCGACCTGGAAGAACTTGAAGAAGATGAACTGGACGAAATTCGTTCCACATACGAGAGAGTGGCGCGTGAGGCCCGCGACTCCAGGAGGCAAGAGCAACGCGGCCCTTATGATGTAGAACCTGACGCTGCAAACACCCCGAATGGATGAGCATTCCCCTCCTGAGCAAAACGCCAATCCACATCCTCAAGCAACTTTTCCACAGTACATCCGCAGCCATCCCACAACCACCCCACATGTTAGATATCTCATGCTATTATGTCCTACATCTGGCGACCGATCATGGAAGCCGCGAGCGATTCGCATCAAGCAGTACCGAACTCAGGAGAACAGGCATGATCCAACCGGCTATTTCCTCACCCTCTACACTCCCCTCCATTGGGGACCTGCTGGCGCGCGGCAAGCAAGCCGCGATGATGGGCCAGCGCGACCTGGCGCGTGAGCTACTCGCGTATGTGGTCTATTTGGAGCCAGCCAACGCCGACGGCTGGCTCTGGCTCTCCGGCGTGGTCGATTCTCCTGAGCAGGTACGCTACTGCCTTGAGCGTACGCTTCGCATCGATCCTCATAATGCACGTGCCCTGCGCGGTATGGAGTGGCTGGACTCTCGCCAGAAAGAGATCGATGAAGCGCGCGCTGCCGCCGAGCGCGTCAAGCCTTACTGGCAGACCTCCAAGCCCAAGCCGCTCCTGAACCTGATCAAGAAGCGCACTGAGGCTACCGGAGCCGTCACTGCCACCGGAGAGACTCACGGTGGGCGTAGCGTACCAAGTTGGACAGCTATGTCGCCCACCGCCATGACGCGCACCCGCTCGGCACGCTCCAATATGCCCACTATGCCGGTCTCAGCTGCCACCCTGGAAAAGATCACTGGCAGCAATTCCACTCTTTCGGCACCTGTCAAAGACCCCACTTACAGGGATGAAGTGCTTTCCGCAGATGATGACCTTGCCCCCCGATTTGTGACCAATGCGGCGATCCACAACCTGTGGCATTCCGTCCAAAAGGTGACGGGCGACCTGGGCTTTGGGTCTATGCTCCAGCAAGCCGGGTTGGTCGAACTGAACGGCTATTTCCCGGAGCCTGACGAGATGCCTGCTATCAACTATACCCGCTTCAGCGCCTTCACCGAAGCTATGGAGGAGTTCTATGGCCCCGCTGTCGAGCCTATGGAGGTAAAGGTGGGGCGCGAGATGTTCAAAATTGAGCTTGCCAATAAGACCAAGCTGGCGAACGCCAAGGGCATCACCTTCAAGTTGATGTCCGCTGAAAAGAAGCTCCAAACCATCCTCATGGAGCTTGCCGATGCCCATGCGCGGATGGGTATGGAAACCTACTTTGAGGAGCGTGAAGGCGGCTACCTGTTCGTTATCGAGACCTGCCCCTATTGCTACGGCAGACTGACCAATGCACGCTGCAACGTGACCACAGGCTACTTGCAGGCAGGCATCGAATGGGCCACCGGGCGCACAATCCCCGCCGAAGAGATCACCTGTCGCGGCCTGGACGAGCCTGAGTGTGCGTACTGGATACCTGCCGCTTGATATTGGATTTAGCTTAAGGTTGAGATTGACTGAAGGCGGCCTTAGGGCCGCCTACGTCGATTTTTGAAATTGGAAAGAGAGACCGCTATGGGCAACCTACGCCGCACCAAACCGTTACACATCTAAAGGGGGCCTGCTATGAGACCACTTCTGAAGATTCGCAACCTGGGAGTGCTTTTGCTCCTGTTCGTGCTGTTGACTCCGTCGGCCCTGGTACAAGCAGAATCCCCTTGTAGCAGACTCTGCGTCCAACGTCATTGATCCTGGGTCGTTCATAATTGGCGTGAACTACGAAGGACCGACCGACCGCGCCTGGATGATGTGGGAGCCTGACAAGTTCGATGCGAACCTCATATCGCAGGATTTCGCCCGCGCCATCTCGGTAGGCATTAACACCGTGCGCATTTTCGTGCAGAAGCCTTTGCGCGACGACATCAACAAAGGCGACTACTCCAAGCTTGATGCTGTCACCGGTCTTGCTCGCAAGTACGGCCTGCACCTCATCCTTACATTGACCGATTGGGCCGAGCCGGACCTGTCCAGCGCCGCCGATCTCAACCGCCTTATCGCCGCTCATCTGGCGGGCGAACCCTCAATCCTAGCCTACGATGTGAAAAACGAGCCTCAATTCACCGATATAGCCGGTGCTATCTACCCTGATAGCAGCGTGGTGCCTCTCCAGTTACCGGATACCCTATCCAAATACGAAGAAAAGGTATCGCGCTCCTCAATAGGCGAGTACCGCCGCAACTCGAACGGCCTTATTCCATCGCGCATGACCGACGATCAGGCTTATCTCTTCGCCAACTACTACGAGTTATACCGCGACTTCCTGAGTGACGCTTCCGGCTGGGTCAATAAGCACCCATCGACTACCACCCTCGACTATATGGACTCCCCCAATTCCTCCAAATGGAGTACATATCTGGAGGCGTTGGATAGTACACTGGCGGCATGGGTGGGTGTGCAGATGGCTCCGTTGCGAGAGGCCGACGCGGGCAGGCCCATTACGGTTGGCTACAGCAACATCGTCTTTGCCAAGCTCCCGTCCAATGTGCGACTCGACTTCCAGTCGGTGCACCGCTTCACCGGTCACGGCTACTCCGGCCTCAACGCAACTTTCCTGGTTCTTGAGAACCTCAAACATACCTTTGCACCCCAGCCTCTGATGCTGGAGGAGTTCGGCTATCCCGGCCAGATCAAGAACACCGATGGCAGCCTCACGGGCTACGACCCACGCACTACGGCCAACCTGGAGGCGGCGATCTGGGCTTATCTGTATACCAACGGATACATGGGTGGCGCCAAGTGGATGTTGAACAACTTTCCACAGGGCTACGATCCCGCTCAAAACAGCTTCGGAATGTTCGACAACAACGGTCAGCCGAAGGTCACGGCCACCACACTCCGCGCTCTCTCCCAGGCACTTAGCGAAGGCGACCCCGGCTCGATGTCATTCTCAGGAATTAAGAGCGACGATGCGAACGCCGTGCAGTACGCGTTTATATCGCGCGCGGTGGCTATAGTGGGAGGCAAACAGTACACGGGGAAGGCTCTCACCTACACGGCGGACGCTCCTGCTACTCTTGTGGCGACTACCGATGGCGGAACGATCACTCTATTTTCGTCAACCGCCGCCACCGTCACTCTATCTCTTTCCGCACTGTTCAGCATACCGGCAAGCGAAATAGGGCGCATCTCGCTTACTTCACAGGATAGCTCCGGCGCGACGTATAGCCCCAACCCGCCCTCGCTCGAAGGTGACACTCTGGTTCTCTCGGCCATGTATGGGCTACACACCTATCATCTGACTGCCATCCCGGCGGCTTTCGACCCGGCTGGCCCAACGCCCGATCCCGATACGGTCTATTTCCCGCAAACGCACCACAATCTGGGTGGTGATTTCCTGCGCTACTGGCAAGCGGGTGGTGGCCTTCCCATCTTCGGCTACCCTATATCCGAGCCACTGGTCGAGTATGGCAAGACGGTTCAATATTTCGAGCGCAACCGCTTTGAACTGCACCAGGAAAACCAACCGCCCTACAACGTCTTGCTGGGCAGGCTTGGGGCTGATATGACCGCCAACAGGGTCTTTGTGTCGGTCGATCCATTCCAACCCGATCCCGACCATGCTTACTTCCCCGAAACAGGCCATTCGCTCAATTACGCCTTCCTGGGCTACTGGAACAGACACGGCGGCCTTCCGGTGTTCGGCTACCCTATCTCAGAAGAGATCAAAGAGCGTAGCGCCACCGACGGGCAGGAGTACACGGTTCAATATTTCGAGCGTGCCCGGTTTGAATACCACCCTGAGTACAAGGGCACCGACGCTGAAGTGCTGCTCGGCCTGCTGGGGATGGACGTAGTCAAAGCGCGAGGGTGGCAGCCCTGATAACTTCCTGGAGTATGCATCTGTCTCGGTCTTGATAAGGTTATTCAGCGCCCAGTTTAGGTTCTCTCCCGCTCAGGAGTTGCCCGATATTGTCGTGGAAGCCGAATATCACGAGCACGCCCCATAGCACCGCCCCAGGCACCAGCCATGATGAAATCGCGCCCGTCAGGCCAAGCGCGATCACTGTGCCGACCCCTGCCAATGCGCCTACAATCGCGCCCCAGGCCATATAGCGCGTGACCAGGATCGCAACTCCGCCTGCCAGGAGTGCGGCAAGGGCCACCCACAGGCTGATTGTCAACATGGCTCCAACTCCTGTCATTATGCCCCTTCCTCCGCCCCACTTGCCCGCCAGCAAGCGCACCCACACCGACCGGTTGTGTCCAATTATGGCAGCACCGCCCGCAGTGCCCGCTGCTATGCCCGCCCACGCTTCATCAGGCCACCCTATGGAGCGCGCCACCAGCACCGCTACCAAGCCCTTGAGCAGGTCAAGGATCAGGACAATAGCGCCCGCCGCCGGGCCTGCCGCGCGGAAGGTATTGGTCGCACCCGTCTTACCGCTGCCAACGCTCAAGGGGTCGCGGCCCAGCAGGCGGCTGATGAGAAGTCCACTAGGGATGGCTCCCACCAGATAAGCGCCCGCCGCGACAGCGAGAAGGAGGAGGAGATCGGCCACCGGTCAGTCGAGGATGGCGAAGGCGCGTACAGCAAATGAAGTGCCACCTACTATGGCAGGTGGCACAGCGAAAAAGCGGAATCCATCGGGCGGCAGCCCATCGAGGCCGCGTATATGCTCGACAATAGGGATGTCGGCTGCCAGCAGGAGAGTATGGGCCGGGCGGGTGGTATCACCTCGCGTTCCCTTCGCGGGGTCGCCCATATTGTCAATATTGGCGCAATCAATACCTACGAGGGCTGCTCCACCTTTAACAAGTGCTTCGCAAGCAGCCGCTCCCAGGAAGGGGCCGGATCGGAAATAGTCAGGGCTTTCCCACCTGCTGGACCAATCAGTCCGTATCAGCACGGCCCTGTCCCCGAAGTCCAGGCCATCGAATGTCTCAGGCCCGATCTCACCTTCTTGCACAGCGGTTACTAACAGGCCGGGGAGGTCGGCCAGCTTCTCAAGAGGCACTCCTGCAAGGTCGGCCCGTTCGGGGTGGCGGTGGAAGGGCGCGTCAATATATGTGCCCGTATTTCCACCCAACTCGAACACTGCCATCTGGAATGTCGTACCTGGGGCGTAGCTTCCTCGCTCCGCACTCTGCTCATGTGAGAGAAATACCCCAAAATGTGGCACGGGCAACCCGGGGTAAGCTGGCATACCCTCGTGCAGCTGGTGGCTAAGGTCGACAAACCTGGACATCGTTGTCCTCCTGCGTGATGCGTGATATGTGATACATGACCTGTAATATACTGCATACTTCGTACTGCTTACCTTGTCATTCGTAATCACGTTTCACGTTTCACTTTTGTTTGGCTTCCCCGAACCTTTCCTTTTTCACTTCTCGTTCGACGGCGCTTGCTTTTACCCACAGGTTGTCGTCTTCGTCAAGCCAGGTTTCGTTCATTGCATATCGAAGCGACTGGTGTGAGTAGCCGGGCAAGACGCGATAATCTCCTGTGATGGGGTCCCTCAACAAACCGTCTAATACTTTTAGTGAAGCTTCTAATTGTATCATCGCGCTTTCCTCCTATCTCGACTTCTATAAAAGAGAGCAAGGGCCGCTCTTTTGTGAGAAGCGGTCCTTGCTCCTGCTTAGCTTGTCCAAGCATCTTTGCCTGTGTGTGCCTTATTATGGCATACTGGCGCTATGCCGTCAATAGTTCGCTGGTCTGAATATATTCTAGGTACGAAGACCCAGGTAGTACGAAGCGGTCCGATCTACGTACGAACCGAGCGTGGGATCCAAACCTTGATAGGAGAAGCGACCTCCCATGAAGTAGGCGCGCCCGGCGGTCTGAGATTCGCAGCCGTGCGCCCTCGTATTGTTCACCTGATAGAAGATATGGGTGTGCGTAGCGCGCCAATAACGGGCGGTATAGGAAAAGGCGCTTTGATTATGCTGCTGGGCCTGTTATGGATGCCTTTGCAGTACTTGCGGATTTCCAGGAGGTTGAATCATGGGCAGAAACGGGAACGATAACGGCCATAGCTTGCCCAGGCTGCCGTTCGAAGATGAAGAGGACGCTGTTTTCGACCTCACAGACGATATACCGTTTGCTGAGATTGACGATATACCCCTGACTGGTGGTCCTGGTGTCATGAACAGCACCCCGGAGGTCGAAGCCGCCACAGCGCACGTGTCGGCGGTATTTGGAGAGCCTCTGGTTGTAGGCGACAAAACTATCATCCCGGTTGCCAGCGTTCGCCGTGTCTTTGGTTTTCGCGGTGGGTGGACATCTGCTGCGCCTGTGGCCGTTATCGAGGTCGGTGAGGACGGGGTCAATATTAGGTCATTGAACACGCCGGTCTTGATACCGCTGGCCGGGATTCTACTTGTCGCGTGGAATGTCTACTGGGTGATGCGCATGATCCGCGACGGGCGTGCTAAGCGCTCGGAATAAAAGTATTCCAAGCAATGAAGTTTGCCGGACATCCTTAGCTCGACTTTGTACATTACCAACTCAATAGCAAACCGCGTAGGCCAGTCTCTCCACGTGTGAGCGTGGGACTAAACAGACATCAGGGTCTGTGGGGGCTGTCTGAAAAGTGAAGTTGCCCCACAAGTGCCGTCTGACTTGTGCCAGCACGTCCGAGAAGGTAGCCTCCCTCTTTTGGTACCAGGCAGTGCGCTGCACAGGCACTTTTCCGTCTGGGTGTAGAGCCTTTCCAAACAGAGCCACCAGGCTGAACATGCCAAGCAAGCAGGGTGTGCTACGCTCAATCGCCAGGTCTGACCATTGTCGCTGGGTTTCCACTCCCAGGTGTGCTCGGCTCTCCTCAAACGTCACCTCGATAGTCCACCGCTTGATGAACCGGCTCACCACCTCCACTGCCTGCAAGCTCTGGTCAGTGCACAAGTAGGCTCGCGGTTCTCTGTTGCCTTGAGGGTCACGGGTGAGCACCCACCTGATTGGCAACACCGCAGAGCCAATCCGATACCATACGCACGTGCCGCTTGCCACTTCAAGTTCTTGCTCCGATCCGTCATACCACCTTACCTTTATCTTCACCCACTCCGTGTTGGGGTCTGAGAGTACCTGGCTCAGTTTGGGCAAGGCTGCTCCTTTCACTCTCGGCCTGCCCATTGTGCCCGGTTTGCGAGGTGGCGCAGGTTCATACAAGGCGCATTCCCAACGCATTGGCGCTACAAGCGTGATCTGGTGCTTGACACAGCACAACCCCAATTCCAAGATCGAATAGGCAGTGTCGCCAACCAACGAAACAGATATGTCTGGTAGCCAGCGCCTTACCATCATCACCATCTGCTGGGCTATCTCTCCTACCGTCTTGTGCGCCTTACCCAATTGCTCACTTACTTTAGGTGTGGTGGCCAGCACTGAGAAGAAAGGAAGCGCCCATGCCCTGCTTGACCAGGGTACTTGCACTACCAGCATCATTACCACCCAACGCAACCCACTTGTACTGACCGACTGCTCTTTGCTCGATTGCACCGAGTTCGGTAATGGCCGCGCTTGGAGATTTTGCGGCCCCATCTTCTTTCCAGCGTCTCGTCAATAGCAATCTCGACGGTTGCACCTGCCGCAACAAACGTATTGACCAGCAATTGGAGAAGGAGCCGGCTCAACATTAGGCAAGACCAGCTTGCACGGTTGAGCACCTGATGAAACAGGGTAAAGTCCTCACCATGTTGCAAGCCCATCTGCTTGAGGGCTGCCGTCACGGTCCGACGGCCTCTTGCCAGGATTGTGCCAACCACCAGCACGAGCGCTTTGTCCCAGGTTGGACGGGTGAAAGCTGGCCTGAAATGGAGCAGCACCTGTATAATCGGGTTGGGTAGGGACATCGCTTCTCTCCTTGTCGCAGATGGTGTTGTGGTAGACTTCCATCTTACAACAAAGGGTCTGCGGGTCCCTTTACCCGTTTTCACCTCCTTTCATTTTGTACAAAGTCGAGCTTAGAATAGCTTGGGTTGCTCGGCCTCAACCTCTTCATTGCGCGACGGGTATTGCACTCCAATATGCTCATAAGCCCTGCGGGTAGCCACCCGTCCCCTGGGAGTGCGCGCCAGGAAGCCCAATTGAAGCAGGTATGGCTCATACACATCGGTGATGGCGTCGCTCTCCTCACTTATGGATGCCGCTATAGTGCCGAGCCCCACAGGGCCGCCATCGAACTTATCGATTATGGCGTGCAGCACGCGGCGGTCGGTCTCGTCCAGGCCGAGCATGTCGATCTCCAGCCTGCGGAGCGCCTCGTTAGCCACGTCCTGGGTGATTATGCCTTCGGCCCGTACCTGCGCGTAGTCGCGTACGCGCCTCAACAGGCGGTTTGCCACGCGAGGCGTGCCGCGACTGCGACGGGCGATCTCGCTGGCCCCTTCTGACTCTATTACCACTCCCAGGATTGCCGCCGACCGCTTGATGATCTTCTCCATGGCACCCTGTGTGTAGTATTCCAGGCGGAATGTGACGCCGAAGCGGTCGCGCAGAGGCGACGATAGCATGGCAAGCCGGGTGGTCGCGCCGATAATTGTGAATTGCGGCAGGTTGAGCCGCAACGAGCGTGCGCTCGGTCCCTTCCCGATCATCACGTCGAGCGCATAATCTTCCATCGCTGGATAGAGCACTTCCTCAACCGCCCGGTTGAGGCGATGGATCTCATCGATGAAAAGGATTTCGTTGGCTTTGAGATTGGTGAGGACGGATGCAAGGTCGCCCGGCCTTTCAATAGCAGGTCCGGAGGTTGTCTTGATCGGCACGCCCATCTCGTTAGCGATCACGGAGCTTATTGTGGTCTTACCGAGGCCGGGAGGCCCGTAAAAGAGTAGGTGGTCGAGCACTTCTGAGCGCGCTTTGGCCGCCTCCAACATGATCTCGATGTGCTCTTTCAACTTTTCCTGGCCGATGTACTCGGCCAAACGCCTGGGGCGTAACGTCTGCTCTATCTCTTCTTCGTTCTGCTTGGTCTTGGCCGAAACAAGTCGCTCTACCATCTCATTGTCCTCACAACTACAAGTTTAGAACATATTTGCTACATTATACCACATAATGAGCAAGTTGGATCACCTAATATGGGCTGTCTTTAGAAACGGTGTAACAGATAATCGAGATGATAGAGGTAATCTCCAGGACTATCGGCCAGGCAAGGGCACAATCCCGAAAAGCTTACGCCTTTGTTTGGGAGCTTCAACAGGATTGTCTGAGGCGGCAACCTGGCGGGCCTTCTCCTCAGCCAATTGAATATAATATTCCTTCTGGATGGTCAGCTCCTTCTCCCAGGTCGTCAAAGCGACCAAGGCCGCCACCGGGGCGGCCAGCGATTGCCATCTTCCCAGCTTGTTCCACTCTTCTCTGGCCCATTTGAATAGCTGGTAAAGCTGGATCGGATTGGAATTGGGATATGGCGGGACTGGGTAACCCAGCTTCTTGCCTGCTTTCTTGGCCTGGGCCATCGCCTTGCGAGGCGGCAGTGGCAGGCCCTCAGGCTTTTGCAGGAGTTTCAATGCGTCAAGGCGCGATTTGCGCCGAAGCTCGATCACTTTGTTCTTTCTAGCCATTGTTCCTCCGGGTTAAATAGAGATCCCTCATAGACCTGCCCGTCAGGGCCCTTCCGTGAACTCCACATCTTCGTATCCCAGGCCCGTGATAAGAGTGCGCAAGACCTGCTTGGCATTCTCGGTGGCTTTGTCGAGGATGCCATCTTCCATCGCGGTGTTTAGTATCTCTTGCTGGGCTACACGCCTTATATCAGTTTCCAGGTTGGGATCGGGCTTGCTGAATATGCCCGTCTGGCGGTCATACACATAGGTCCTGTCGTTATCAAGGGTGCTGACCAGGATCTCGGCATCAGGCAGGTTGATCGTCACGGTATCGCTTACAACAGTCACATCTCCCGGCTTTAGCTTTGAGAGGTCAACACCTGCCGTCACTTCGCCGTGGGCCACCAGGAGGATTTTGTCGCTTGTCAGAAAATCGGGGAGAGGGCCGCTGCTCTTGCCGCTTACCACCTTCTCAAGCTCGTAATGCACCGTTTCCAGCTTACTCAGGGCGCGCACCTGGTCTATAACGGTCGGGCTGCTGGTGTCGATTGTGACCGTGGGCGTGGTCACCAGACTGGGGAACGAAGGTATCAAGCCGCCAAGCTTCCCCAGGCCATCCAGCCCTTTCCCGAAGGTGAAGAACCCTAGCGCCGCGCACGACAGCAGCAGCAGAGAAAATGTAGTGGCGACGATTGCGCAGGCTGAAGGCCCTTTGTGTATGTGTGTTACCTGCTGTTGGGCGGCTGCAGCATCTGCTCCCTGGAGGCTCCGGTCACTGGAGGTTGCAAGCTCTTGCGATTGATGTAGTGTGGGTTCGGTGACACTCTCGGCGACCGCCGGGTGTCGTCCCGGTTCGGCAGGCACGCGCGTATAAAGGGTGCCGCTGCGCACCACCGGGCGTTCGATGAGCCACTCGCCATCGTCGGAGGCGGGGGCGCTGCGGGCCTCCTCTCGTGGGCCACCATCGGGAAGGATGCGCACGGTATCGGGGCCGTCGCCCCAGTTGCCCGGCCTTGCTTTCTGTCTATCCATACCGTCTGCTTTACCAATATCTTCGTCCATCTCTCTCAAACTCCAGTTATGGCACCCGTTCTACTCTCTGATTATACCACCCCATCTTGCCCATCTTGTGCCTGCTCGTCGTGCAAAGTTTGTAGGCTCGGAAAATGCTATGTTAGAATTAACCCGAACACAGGCACGACCTGCGCCACTATCGTCTTCAGGGTGGCAGGCGTGTACTGGTAGAAACGCAAGATGGGAGATATTTTTGGCGACAGAGGCGCATGAGCTACAGAAGGTACACACGGACGAAGGAAGGCGCGAACCGCTAATACCGCGTTTCAGGGTGACGTCGCAGGAGCGTAACCGCCTGATCCTGGTTGGCCTCGCCGCCATCGTGTTGGGCTGGCTTCTGTACAACTCCTGGGATGCTCTAGGGCCTTTCATTATCGCGCTCGTGCTCGCCTACCTGATGGTTCCGTTGGTGGACCTCCTTTCGCGTTTCGTGTCCCGTATCATTTCCATTTTCGCCGTCTATATCGCCTTCATCGCGGTGATCTGGGGCCTCATCGCCTGGATTACCCCTCTCGTTACCCACCAGGTCGGCGACCTTGTAGACGACATACCGATCTACCAGAAGCAGTTCGATGAGTGGTCTTCGCAGGCGACCCAGTGGTACAACAGCCTCCCGATCTCGCCCGAAGTGCGCCAATCGATAGAGAATGGCCTGCGCAACTCGATAGACGCTATAGGCTCCGCGATCCAGGGGGCTGCTGTTGGCTTGTTCCGCACCATCTCGCGGGCCATGGGCTTCATCGTTGGGCTGTTCATCATACCGTTCTGGCTCTTCTACGTGCTGAAAGACAAGGACCGGGGGATTGCGGCCTTCAACAACATGCTCCCCATATCGTGGCGCGAGGATGTATGGCGTGTATTCAGGATCATAAACGGCGTCCTCAGTAGCTATATACGTGGGCAACTCTTCCTGGGTCTCGCGGTAGGGGTTGCCTCCACTGTCGGCATGATTATCGTGGGCGCGCCTTTCCCGATAATCCTGGGGATCATTTCGGGCGTAACCGAGATCGTACCCGTGATCGGCCCCATCCTGGGCGCGATCCCTGGCCTGATCCTGGCCGCGTTCCACCCCGAAGGGTGGGTGATGGTGCTCAAAGTGCTGGCGGTGTACGTGATCGTGCAGCAACTTGAGAACAACTTGCTCGTTCCAAAGATACAGGGCGATAGCGTCAAGCTGCACCCATCGATGATCATGGTTGCCCTGGTGGTGGGCAGCCAGGTGGGTGGGTTGTTCGGGCTGATCGTGGCGGTGCCGGTGGCCGCGATCCTGCGAGACATCTACCTCTATCTATACCGGCGGTTCACGGAAGGCTATACTGCATACGAGGCCGAAGCCAGCGTGCCCTCGCGCCAGGACGAGGGGTCGCCACCGGGCAAGGCCAAACTTCGGCTCGAGCTGGATAGAGAGGAGCGCATCCCAGGCATCCAGAGCGCCGATGAGATGATCGAGACTTTTGAGGAAACAAATCGGACGGCGACCACAAGTTCCGAATCAACCAAAAACCATAATTAGTGTACTAGCTAACAATCTCTCACTTAGCATCATCCAAAATCAGAAATCTACCCGATATGAGCCAGACAAGCAACAAACAATCCCCATCCAGCCCACCTAATGGCAAAGTGCCGCGATCAAATACGCGGCCCACCTACTCTCCCCCTCCCACCTACAGGGCGCGCCCTCCGGCCCCCACCTACCGGGCGAGGCCGGGCACCGGCCCTCAGCCGGTCCAGCGGTTCGATCCGCAAACCGCCCTCCTTCGCGCCCGCTATCGCACCCAGGCGCGCCGCAACCGGATGCGCCTGATAGTGCTCACCATTGTCGGTATTATGGCTGTGAGTGGGATCGGCATCTATGCCTATGTATCAAATACCGTCGGCGTGCTCACGCAGGCTATCAGCAAGGTCTTCCAGACTCCCGTCCCACACCACGTAGACGCCAATGGCAGCCCCGTGGTTGTGGAGTACCCACCGTGGGGAGAGCCGGTCAACATTCTGCTGATCGGCCTCGACTACCGTCCGGGGGATCAAGATACCCGCGCCGACACTCAAATAGTCGTGCACGTAGACCCCGTGTCGAAGAGCGCCGCTATGGTCGCAATCCCCCGCGACCTGTGGGTGCCTATACCTGGCTTCGGAGAGGGGAGAATAAACTCGGCGTACCAACTTGGCGAGAGCAACAAGGCGACCATAGAGGGCGGCGGCTCTGTGCTCGCCATGTCCACTATAGAGCAGAACCTGGGCATCAAAATACAGTATTACGCCAAGGTCGACTTCACCGGGTTCGAGAAGATCATCGATACTATGGGTGGGCTGACCCTCGATGTGCCGCGCCCGCTGGTGGACAACGATTATCCTCTCGGTAACTACGGAGTGACGCGCCTCTACATACCCGCTGGGCTGCAACACATGGACGGGCGTACTGCCCTCGCGTACGCCCGCTCAAGACACGCCGACAGCGACCTGGGGCGCAACTCGCGCCAGCAGCAAGTGCTGCTCGCTATCAAAGATCAAGGTCTCAACTTGAACCTGATCCCTAAACTGAATGACCTGGCAGGCCAGTTGTCCGATGCGGTGGAGACCAATCTTTCGCTGACCCAGGTCGGCTCCCTCGCCACCCTGGCGAGGGAGATGGACCAGGATTCGATCCAGACGGTCACGATCAGCGCCGATATGGTCACCGAAACGATCATACCTTCGACGGGGGCCGACGTCCTTATTCCCAACTGGGACCAGATCCGGCCTCTGATCTCGCAGGCGTTCGCGGACCCCGCGCTGGCTAAAGAAGCGGCCCGGCTGTCAGTTCAGAACGGCACCTCGGTGGGTGGGATCGGCAAGAAGGTACGCGACCTGCTGGTAGCCCAGGGCTTCTTCGTGCCCGACCTAAGCTCACGCCCGGGCGAGGAGCAGGGCACTTACCCTGTGTCCACCATCACCGATTACACAGGCGGCAAGAAACCGCGCACCATCCAGGCCCTCTGTAGCGCCCTCGATATCGATTGTACTAAGGTCAAGCAGGGCGATCCCGCCGACGCACCTATTGCGCAGACCGACGGCAAGCCGGTTGACATAATGGTGATCGCCGGGGACGATAAGATAAAGTAGGGCGAGTGGACGATCATGATATAATAGGGTGGGGTATGCTGTGTGGCGGGATGGCCGCACAAATCCGGCCCTATTCTTTCTATTTGCTGCGAAATGACACTTCTCATCAATAACGTTGGTGCGCTCGATGGACAGGAGCGACCGCCTGTGGCTGAGTGGCGCATGATCGTGGGATACGATCTGCCGGGCGACTACCTCATGGCGTTGGACGAGAGTTTGCTCGACTCGGTAATCGCGGGTGGCGCGCCCGTCGTGCGATTCTACACCTGGCAACCCGCCACTCTTTCATTGGGAGTGAACCAGTCTTTGCGCGAGATCGATCCAGACGAATGTGCAAGGCGCGGATTTGGGTTGGTGCGCCGTCTCACAGGCGGGCGCGCCGTACTCCACCAGCACGAACTCACCTATTCGGTGATTGCTCGTGAGAACGACCCGCGAGTGTCAGGTGGGGTGATCGAGTCCTACAGGAAGATAAGCGCCGCATTGGTCGATGGCCTTCGGTCGCTTGGTGTGGATGTGTCGCTGGCCGAGCCGAGCAAGGCGCTGTTCCGGGCGATGGTGTCCGGTCGGCACTCGAACATCCGGGAACCGGCCGAAAGTGAGGGCGTTGACAGCGAAAGCAGCCACGGCGCTGTATGCTTTGACGTGGCCTCAGCTTACGAGGTCACAGCAGGAGGTCGCAAGCTTGTAGGGAGTGCTCAGGCCCGGCGGGGAGGAGCGATACTTCAACACGGCTCTATACTGCTCGATATAGATTGGGATGCATGGGTGTCAGTTTTCGTCTATGCGACCCCGGCGGGCAAGGATCGTGCTTACTTGAAGTTACCCACCCGTATGACTTCCATGCGCCATGAACTAGGCGGGCAGGTCAGCACTGACGAAGTGCAAGCCACTCTAATTCACAGTTTCGAGCATACGATGAACATCAACTTGTCACCCACAACAGTGACTGCACACGAAGAATCAGAGGCCATCCGGCTGGCAACCGAGAAGTATGGAGCGGAAAGCTGGACAGGGAAAACGTAATGAGGAGAAAAGGCAAAGGACCAATCACGCGATAAGTATCAGCCACTCGTCACTCGTCACCTTCCGTCCTTCGTCTATCGTCCCAAATACTTGAGTGAGGTATAACGAACAACATGCCAGAGAATAACACAGAATACGATATAGCGATCATCGGAGGTGGGCCGGGCGGCTATGTATCCGCCCTCTATGGCGGGCTGAAAGGCGCTCGCATCGCCATCATCGAGAAGGATCGCCGTTTGGGCGGCACCTGCCTCCTGCGCGGCTGCATCCCTTCCAAAGCCATGGTAAAGACGGCGGAACTGATGCTTGAAATGCGTCACCCTGAGAAATATGGCCTCAGCCTCAACGGCACCGTGGCTATCGATTGGGAGGGCACCGTCGCCCGCAAAGATAAAGTCGTGGATGGGTTAGTGAACGGCCTCAATGGTCTGATGAAAGCCCGCAAGGTGGATGTGATCACCGGGCACGGTACTATCATGAACCCTAATACCGTCGTGGTTGAGGGCCGCGAGGTGCACGCCCGCAACATCATCATTGCCACAGGCTCCGGCACTTTGCTTCCTACAGACTTTCCTGGCGGCAATCTTCCAGGCGTGATTACCTCTGACGAGATTTTAGATGCCGATTTGACAATGAAGGCCCTCCCCACGATGCCTGAGAGCATCATTATCGTGGGCGGCGGGATCGTGGGCATGGAGTTTGCTTCTATTTTCAACGGTTATGGTGCTAAAGTGACCGTTGTGGTCACTTCACCTCGCATCCTGCGCCTGGTGGACGAAGAGATCGCCCGCAGGTTCTCGATGGTAGCCAAGAACCACGGGATCGAGATTATCACCCGCACAGACGTGGTGAATATCGCTGAGGGCGATGGCGGCAAGGGACTCAAAGTGACCCTCAAGAACGCCGATTCCGGCGCGGAAGATGTGCGCCCCGTGACTTACCTCCTGTACGCCAAAGGCCGCTACCCTTACACCGACAAGTTGGGCCTCGAAAACATAGGATTACAGACGAAGCGTGGCAACATCATCGTGGACGAGCGCATGATGACCTCGGTCGAGGGTGTGTACGCCATAGGTGATGTGGTGCCCGGACCTATGCTCGCGCACGTGGCATTCTATGAGGGCGAGGTGGCGATAGACAATATCATGGGCCACTACCGGGCCGCTGACTACGGTGCTGTGCCCGATGTGATCTTCACCATACCTGAGATTGCATCGGTCGGTATGCAGGAGAGTGAGGCCAAAGAGCGCGGCATCCCTGTGAAGGTGACCAAGTTCCCGTTCGCTGCCCTGGGTCGCGCTCAGGCAATTGGCGAGCCTGATGGTCTTGTGAAGATGGTGTGCGATCCCGGTTCGGGTGTGATCCTGGGCATGCAAGTAATGGGCGCGCACGCCACCGACGTTATTGCTGAGTGCACGCTGGCTGTGCAGCAAGGGATCACCGCCGAGGAACTGGCGCACACGATCCATGCTCACCCGACCATGCCGGAAGCGGTTCAGGAGACCGCCTTCTCGCAGCTATTCGGCGCGCCCCTCCACGCCAACCGGTAAATTAGAGTCGTGCGAACAAAATCGGGCGCGCCGCGCCCGATTTTGTTCGGGAGATCTGGCATGAAGTATGAAGCGATCATTGTGGGCGGCGGTATCATGGGGATGTCAACCGCCTACTCCTTGTTAAAGCGAGGTGTGAAACGGCTAGCGCTGCTTGAGAGGCACGTGGTTGCCCACGACCGCGCGGCGTCTACTGATTGGACGAAGGCCATCCGCTACGAGTACGCCGGCGACGAGCAATATTCGCGGATGGTGGGGCGGGCGATTACGCTCTGGCGCGACCTCGAAGCCCGCACTAGCTCAGACCTGTATGTGAATTGCGGCGTCACCTGTTGGGGCCGGGGCGAGCTTAACCTCAGCCACGCCCGCCATTCCTACCTGACGGTGAGCAAGATTGGCATCCCGATCAGAGAAGTCAGCCCCGACGAGCTATGCCGTATCTACCCGCAGTTCGCCAGGGCCGATATCAGCTACGCCACCGTCAACCCCGAAGGTGGATTCCTGCGCTCTGCTGAGTGCGTGCGCGCTACCGGGCAAATAGTGCGCGCCCTGGGTGGCGAGGTGCGCGAGGAGAGTCCGGTCGTTGCGGTGGATATGGGCGATGGTGGAATCACAATCCATCTCGCTGGTGGCGAAGCCATATCATCGGAGCGAGCGGTGCTGACACCAGGCGCCTGGGGCGCGAAACTACTCCCCCAACTCGGCTTGAATTTGCAACTGACCGCCAATCGCCAGCAGGTAGTCTACATTGAGGGACTTGGACAGGAATTCGCTCCTGGCCCTTTCCCGGTCTATCTCAACCTGGATCACGACTTTTACGGTTTCCCTCTGGATGCCAATGGCCTCCTGAAGACATCGCTCCACATACCCGGCCCCGTAATCGACCCGGAGCAGGTGCAGACCCCCGACCCGCAGTTTGAGGAGATTATCCTCGACTTCCTGCGCACCTACAGCCCCCGCGCTGCCCAGGGTCGCCTGCGTATGTCGCGTATGTGCATGTACTCCATGACCCCTACCGAGGACTTCATTCTAGGCCGCTTCCCCGGCACGAACAATGTAGTATTGGGAGCGGGCTTCTCGGGCCACGGTTTCAAATTCGGCCCACTCATCGGTGAGCTACTGGCCGACCTCTTGCTTGGCAACGAACCTGAGTTTCCGATGGCACGGTTTGGCATCGATGCCAATATCACCGCGAATAAGCGCCTGGATCCCTGATTCTGGCGCTCCTTTTGTGCAACACAAGACCCGATTCTTGCGTATAATACAGTAGACGCCCCCCACACGTTGGGACGTTTTCTAAGCGCACCTAAAAATGAGATATGACCGCATAGGAGCATATAATGTTTTTTGACATCAGATATCTGCTATTCGTACTTTTGCCCACGATGGCGCTGGCGGCGTTTGCCCAGTGGTGGGTCCGTAGCGCATTTCAGCAGGCTTCGCAAATACCAAACAGACAAAGATTAACCGGGGCCCAGGCCGCCCGCTCTATCCTCGACCATGCCGGCCTCACATACGTACCCATCCAGCCGACGCAATCGGCGGCCGTGAGGCAAGCTATGGGTTCAACTGCCAGCCTTGACGACCACTACGACCCACGCGACAAGACACTCCACCTGTCGGGTGCCGTCTATGGCAGCGCGTCGATTGCCGCAGTTGCGGTGGCGGCGCACGAGGCAGGCCACGCAGTACAGGACGCGCAGGGCTACGCGCCGATGCGTCTGCGAGCAGCCATAGTGCCTGCCGCCAATATCGGCTCGAACCTGGGCATCTTTATAGTGATCATCGGCGTAATCATGGGATCGATACAGCTCGCGTGGCTCGGTATCGGCGCGTTCTCGCTTGGCGTAATATTCGCCCTCCTCACCCTCCCGGTCGAGTTGAACGCCAGCTCGCGGGCACTGCAACTCCTTACCACCACGGGCATCGTAGACCAGGCCGAGATGCCCCAGGCCAAAGCAGTTTTGCGTGCGGCAGCTTTCACCTATGTAGCCGGTCTCGCCGCAGCCGTGCTCAACCTTCTCTACTGGGTTATGCTGGTGTCGGGAATGGGCGGACGCCGCAGGTAACACAGGTTCGGCATTATGTTTGCAGAACTACACCCTGGTTCTAATAGAGAAATTGGCGGCGAAGCCGCCAATTTCTCTATTTTCGAGTAAAATAGCGTAGGCACACATATTGCTCCACACCCGGTATTACCCCTGCAGGAGGGACAAATCGTATGGACACCACATATAACGAGTTTGAAGGCACTGAGCTTGATCCTTCAGTCGATTATGACTGGGAGGAAGACGAAGGCAACGATCTTTTGCCCATAATCGGTGCGTCGGCGGCGGTAGCTGCCGTAGCCGGAGGTTTGCTGGTGCTGGCCGGTCGCAAGCACAACCCTACTCCTCAGGAGCGAGTTGAGAAGGTGGTCGAGGAGGTACAAAAGCGCGGAAAGAAAGGCGCTAAAGCCGTGGCGCAGGCTGTCGAGGACGCCCAACTGGGAGAGCTTCTTTCCCAGGCAGTAGACAAAGCCCGCGACCTGTCAGGCTCTGCCGCCGAGGCGGTACAGGACGGCAAACTGGCGGGCCTCCTTGATGATGCCCTCGCGCAGACCCGCAAAGCTGTCAATCGCCTCGATATCGCCGACACTGTAGGAGAAACTGCTGCCGATGTCCGTAAGGACCTGGGTAAACGCGTCAAGAAGGCACGACACGCCATCTCCCGGATCGACGTGGGCGAGACAGTGAGTGTTACACGCAAGCGGGCCGAAGACATAGCTGGCAACTTACGCGACCTCGATGTGAACCGCGAGAGCGCGGTGAGCCTGCTTGACGCCCTCAAAGAGAAGTTGCTGGAGGCAGTCGAAGCGGTGCGTGAAGACCTCGCGCCGAAAGCAGTCGATGCCGTCCAGCAGGCCGCCGAAACAGTAAGCACTACCGTTCGTGAGGATCTGCTTCCTGCCGCCCAGGACACCGTCGAGCACGTTCGTGACGAGATTCTTCCCGCCGCGAGCGAGCGAGTCTCGCAAGTAGTGGAAGATACCGAGCTGGATAAGAAGGCGCGCCAGCTGGCAAGCGCGGCCAAATCGGGCGCGGGTTCATTTACCGACCTGCTTCAAAAATTAGCGCTGGCGGTCCTTCACAAAGTGATGGACGAGCTATTGCCGGAGGCGAAAAAGGCCGGCAAAAAAGCCGCCGGCACTGCCCGCGATGATGTCGCCCCCGCAGTGGCCCAGAAGGTGCGTGAAGATGTGATGCCCAAGATCGGGGACGCGGCTACCTTCGCCCGTCATCGCGCAGGTGAAATTGCTTCTCAGGCCCCCGATGTGCTTGGCGATCTGCTCAAGCTGGCGCGCGAGCGCGTCGATGATATCATAAGCAAGACGGAGCCGGTTGCGTCCGAGGCTGTCGAGCAGGGTAAGGCACGGCTGGCCGACCTTGCCGGAAGCACTAAGAACGGCGCTAGCGGCGCTGCCGCACGTGCCGGAGATGCCGCCGAGTATGCACGCCATCGAGCCTCTGACGCTGCCACCTTCGCCCGCCACCGCGCCGACGACGTGACGAGCGGCATCAAGCAAGGCAAAGATAATGTGACTGGTGCGGTGTCCTCGGTTGGGCAAGGAGTCACAGGCGCGGTCGGTACCGCCGTCGGCGCGACCGCTTCGGCCACCCGCGAGTTGACAGGTATCCTCTTCTGGCTATCGATGCTTGGCGGTCTCGTCCTGCTGGTGTTCGTGCCTGACCGCGAGAAGCAGAAAGAGTTTTGGAATAGCACCCTCCAGTTCATGGGCGAGCTAAGAGAGATGTGGCGCGACCTGCAAGGCTCCGATTTCGAGGAGCTTCCCGAAGCAGACAATGGAAAGTAGTTTGAATGACAATGGACGAAAGACGATGGACGAAGGCATGAGCACCTTCGTCCATCGTCTTTCGTCCTTCGTCCTATGTTATAATTCCATTGTGCAATATTGAACGACCGGAGTAATTGATGTTCAACTGGCTCAAACGTAAAGAGCAACCAAAAACAGAAGAAGAGATCAGAGAAGAGCAGGAGAAAGTCGAGGAAGGGCTAACACGCACGCGTCGTGGCCTCTTCCGCCAGGTAGTCTCCCTTTTCGAGGTGGACGAGATCACGGAGGACATCTGGGAGGATCTCGAAACCCTCCTCATCCAGGCCGATCTGGGCGTGGATACCACTGTAGCCCTCGTAGAGAGTCTGAAAGAACAGACGCGCATCGATCGTCTCAAGAAGCCCAGGGATGTATACGAGCTACTGCAAGATGCTCTGGTAGACATCCTCACCAAGCCCGAGCGCGACCTGCAAGCCCGCCAGTCGGCCAACGGCGCTCAAGCACCCCAGGAACCACGTCCCTATGTAGTGTTGGTTGTAGGCGTCAACGGCGTCGGCAAGACCACCACCATAGCCAAGCTGACCAAGTATTACCGCGACCGTGGGCGCAACGTCGTGATCGCCGCCGGAGATACCTTCCGAGCCGCCGCCATCGACCAGCTACAGATCTGGGCCGACCGCGTGGGCGCGCCTCTCATCCGCCACGAGCACGGAGCCGATCCCGGCGCTGTGGTCTTCGACGCTGTAGAGGCCGCCAAGGCCCGCAACGCCGACATCCTGATCATCGACACCGCGGGTCGCCTCCACACTAAAACAAACCTGATGGAAGAGCTACGCAAGGTGAAGAAGATCATCTCTACCCGCCTCCCCGGTGCGCCCGATGAGACCCTGCTCGTCCTCGATGCCACCACAGGCCAGAACGGCCTCCAACAGGCCAAAGTCTTCACCGAGGTGGCCGAGGTGACCGACGTAGCGGTAGCCAAGCTAGACGGCACGGCCAAAGGCGGCATAGTGTTCGCCATAGCCCGCGAGCTAAAACTACCTATACGCTACGTAGGCACCGGAGAGAAGATCACAGACCTCGCCGAGTTCGACGCACGTGGATTCGTGAAGGCGCTGTTCGCCTGATCTGATAGTTGGTACTGAAAATCCGACTACCGACTACACGGAGTATCCTTGAATGTTCGAAAACCTGACAGATAGACTAAACGGAGCCTTCGCCCGCCTGAGCAGCAAAGGCCGCCTCGACGAAGCAGATATAGATGAGGCTATGAAAGAAGTACGTCGTGCCCTCCTTGAGGCCGACGTCAACTTCAAAGTGGTCAAGCAGTTCGTGGACAGAGTCAAAGAGCGCGCCATGGGCGCAGAAGTGCTCAAGAGCCTCACCCCCGCGCAGATGGTGGTCGGCATCGTCCACGACCAACTTGTAGAGCTATTAGGCGAAGCCTCCAAGCTCAACATGGCAAAGACCCCGCCCACGATCATCATGATGGTGGGCCTCCAGGGGTCCGGCAAGACCACCACCGCCGCCAAGTTGGCCCTCCAACTCCGCAAAGCGGGCCAGAACCCTCTACTGGTCGCCGCCGACGTATATCGCCCCGCAGCCGTCCACCAGTTGCAGCAACTGGGCAAGCAGCTAGGCGTGATCGTCTACTCCGAGCCTGCGGGCGCTAACCCTGTCAACATCGCCGTCAACGGTGTGCGGCAGGCGCAGGCACAAAGCCACACCCCCGTTATCATAGACACTGCGGGCCGCCTCCACATCGACGAAGCCATGATGCAAGAGGTCGCCAACATCAAAGCACGTCTCAACCCCACGGAAGTGCTGCTCGTGGTGGATGCTATGACTGGCCAGGATGCCGTACGCGCCGCGTCTGAGTTCAATGAAAAGGTCGGGATCACCGGCCTCATCATGACCAAGATGGACGGCGACACCCGTGGCGGCGCGGCCCTCTCGGTGCGCGAAGTA
Organism: uncultured Chloroflexia bacterium; assembly: GCA_963797095.1. Taxonomy (GTDB): domain Bacteria; phylum Chloroflexota; class Chloroflexia; order QHBQ01; family JADMIH01; genus JADMIH01. The sequence goes on from CAWCNY010000006.1 coordinate 847,343, forward strand.
ACGGGCGTGCCGATCAAGTTCATGGGCACAGGCGAGAAGCCCGACGCCCTCGAACCCTTCTATCCCGATCGCCTGGCCTCCCGCATCCTCGGCATGGGTGACGTGATGACCCTGGTCGAGCGCGCCCAGCAGGAGTTTGACGCCGACCAGGCCAGGGCGATGGAGAAGAAGCTACGCACCGCCACCTTCAATCTTGAGGATTTCCTCGGCCAGCTACAGTCGATCAAGAAACTGGGGCCACTTGAGCAGGTCCTGGGCATGATCCCCGGCGTAGGACAGGCCATGCGCCAGCAGCAAGTCAACGTCAACGAAGACGACCTCAAGCACATTGAGGCCATAATCCGTTCCATGACCCCCCAGGAGCGCCACAACCCTGAGGTGATCAACAGCAGCCGCCGTCACCGCATCGCCAGAGGAAGCGGCACCACCACCCAGGATGTGAACGCCCTCCTGAAGCAGTTCAAAGAAATGCAAAAGATGATGAAGATGCTCACAGGGGGCGGCCCGAAGGGACCGGGCGGTATGCCGAAGGGCATGAAGGGAAAGATGCGAATGATGCGCAACGTGCGTGGCATGATGAAATAACCCCGGCCTCAAAATCGATAACATGGCATGAAACATCCCGAATTTCCGATGAATACTCATGAACATACTATCCGGTTCTAAGAAGAGCAAAAACATGAAGCATCCCGAATTTTAGATCCAGCTATGCAGGCGTGCAATCTGGTTCTAAAAAGAGCGAAAATGGCGGCTAGCCGCCATTTTCGCTCTTTTTAGAAAGCCCCCCATTTTTATGGGGAGGGGTTGGGGTGGGGCCTTGGATCATCCTGATGCTGCCTTACACACGACCTCAAAATTCGGGGTGACTCAGGTCTTCATTCTATACCACACCCCACATCCCGCATTAAAACCTCTAATTTCGAGCTTCAAACTAAGAAAACGGTACATCCGAACACCTCAAGAATGTCCAGATTTGTCTCACCATTGCCATTTAGTATATGAGGGCAAGTCCAACCTACCTCCAAACAGCCTTACAAAAATCGAATCATCGACCGTACTAAAGTATGCATTCCCATAACAAACGATACATAGTAGAACAGGAGAAAAACAGAGCACAAAACCTACAACGTCTCATTACGTCATTGGCGCTTCATCTCGAATACTGGTGAGAGGGTGCTTACGCAACAGGTAAACCATCGCAACCAGCGACAGCAAGTGGACTCCCAGCGTAATCCACGATGCAACCGGAGCGCGGAACGAATAGATGCTATCCCAGTCGCCGTAGAAATCGGGGTCAAGACTGAGCAGCGGGTATACCACAAGAGTTTGTACCAATTCAAGCACACCCAACTGGTATAGCACCAGCCGTAGTGTTGGCCTAATCTTCCACATAAGCGCGGCGGCCAACGAGATAATACCCAAGACATAGCTGACGAAATTGCCCGCAAGCGCCACATACCAATCGAGCAGCGGACTATTCGATGCTGGCAGATATACTACATATCCCCAGTAGATGAAATAGTGGAGGCCAAGTACCTGGCTGCCGGTACTCCAGGCGGCCAGCATATGCCCGAGTTCGTGTAAGAGCACACCTATCGGGATGAGCAGGAAGAATGCTACTCCACCCGCAAGTTGCTGATTGCGCGCTGAAAGCCCGCCTGTCCAGAACTCGCGCCAGGAAGTAACCAATCGGTATAGAGTGAACGCCCCGGCAAGCAGGTAGATGACGGTAAATCCCGATAATGTGTCGCCTATGCCGCCCAAGCTCTATTTGTCGCTCTCAGGGATTACCACTTCATATACAAGTGTGCTGCTGGCCGATGAGAGCGGACCTGTACGTCTGGCTTCTCCTTCCCCTGCCGGGTGGCCTCCCGTCTGAGGGACCTGTGGCCGTCCGTGTCCATGAGCCTGCGCGTGTGCCTGGCTCGATGTCCAGTTGTCGAGGGCTTGCTGATTAGCCCACCGCGTAACCGACATATATTCGTGCTCGCCCTTGAGTAGCTCGAAACCCATGAAGCCGGGTTGGTCGTCCACCAGCCCTGCTCTGTTGCGAAATCGCTCGGCGATCCTCTCGCCTTCCTCTGCCGACCCCACCGGGATGCGGACCATCACTACTATCATAATATGCCTCGTCTTTCCTCGTGCTATCAGGAAAATGCCTATCAAGTGATTATATCACGTAGCGCGATATGTGCTATATTTACATCACTTTTCGGGAGGTTCTCAGGGTATTGTGACGTTGAGGTAGCAGTATGGTCGAGCATGAGGGCCGACAACTGTCCGTTGAAGACCCGCCAGCCAATCATACACACAAGGGGTCACGAACGGCATGGCGGGTTGCGCGTATAGGCTGCCTGGGGGTGCTCGTGCTCATGTGCGGCCTGGTCTCGGCCCTGACTATCGCTCTGCAATCCGGCCCCGCAAATATCGCCCTACCTTTCGACAACTACCTGAAAGTCGGCTCGGACGATTTCGTCCTCTCAGACTATTCGTTCCAGAACGGCACCACTTATTACCTCGATCTGAACGGCGGAGGAGTCCGCAACATCCTTCAAGTGGAGTACCTGGAAGACAAGCATGAATTGCAATTGGTGCTACACCACTCAGCCAGGGGCGACCGGGACGAAAATAAGCTACTGGAGATGAAGCTGCCTTGACAGAGAAAGGAAGAAAGCAGCAAAAAGCAGCAGGTTAGGTTCACTCGTCACTCGTCTTCCTTCGGCTGTCTATGCAACCCATCCACCTCAACTCACGTATATGGAAATGATAGTGAAACCTACAGGTTAGGGGGAGCAATATGGCTTATCAGAGAGAAACAAAAGTGGGCGTTGGCACTCCGCCCAATCGCGTGAACGGCACTCTGCCCGGCGGGCCGCTCACAACTACGCAGGAGCCGGTTGATTACAGTAACGGAGGCTCTCAAGCATCCAAAGTGGCGGGCACGGTCCGCCCACGCACCGCACTCGAGCGCATCGGATTCTGGGTGATCGCTATCGCTGCCCTGGTCGTATTGATCGTGTTGGCGGGCGTGATCCTGCCTCCTCTGGTGGGTGGCCTCATTTCAGCCACCTACATATCGGCCTTCGTGGCATTCCTCACGCTTATGAATCTAAAAAGACCTTCCGGTTGGGCCAATGCGGTGCTTGGACGCCGCGTCTTCCCTGTCCTGCCTCCAGGACAGGATAGCGACGTGTGGAGGCTGGCAGGCGTAAACGCTGTGCTTGTGTTCCTCTTCTCGTTCTTCTATCAGGTGATTGCCGCCACTTTCATCGGCCCATTCCTGGCAGGCATTATAGTCTTCGGCGGCCTGGTAGGCCTGGGCATTTTCTATAACCGCGCCCGCAAAGTGGTCGTCAAGCCCTAGTGCATGATCAGGGAAGCAATTCGGGAAAGGGGGTGCAGGGGGCTTGTCCCATGCCGGGGTGTGGGGTGTCCCCACTCTCTCATCCCTATTCCCTATCGTCTTCCCTGAAGATGCACTAGGAGATAGTTTGGTAGCCGAATAAGTGTCTATTCGGCTACCAAACTAAGAATATCATCGCTGTACTTTTGCAAGTGACTCTGCCCTATCCCTTTCACCGCAAGTAACTCTTCTTCGTTTCGAGGCCGGGCGCGGGCAATTCCCCACAACGTCTTGTCGTGCATGATCACGAATGGCGCGACGTTCAGCCTGTTAGCCGCTACCTTGCGCCAGGCGCGTAGACGCTCGAATAGGTCGGTCTCTTCCTGGGTGGGTGGTGCTTCTTCCACCTGGGCTTCCTGGATTAATGTGCGCGTATAAGGTCGCGCGTCGCCGCGTTCCCATCGTGGTTCTGGACGGGTTTCGCGTTCTTCCTGTTTGGGTTTAGGCTCCTTCTTCGGTTTGACCGTTATCGCACCTGCGGGCACCCCATCCTCTGCCTTTGCGGTGGCCCTGAGCAAGATGTATCCCTCCTCGGTCTTGACCGTCTCGATGTAGTTCTGCTCGACCAGGCTGTCGATAGCGGCCTCAAGTGAGCTTTTGACGGCCCCAGCCATTGTCCCGAAATGGCGCACCCGTCCGGAAGTGACGTTGCTGGCCGCCGATCCCATGAGCGCCTTCACGATACTCGGTTTGCCCGGCCTAAACGGGAAACTGGTCAGGCATTCCAGGATCGTCTGCCCGACGTTACCCGGTAGCTCTTGGGCCTCCACCTTTTTCTCCTGCACCGCCCTATTTGATCTGGGCGCGCAGTGGTCGCAACTTGTCCCACAGTTCTCTATCCCTTCGCCCAGGTGGGCCGCCAGCATCCTGTGCCTGCACCTGTTAGCGGTCGCATATTCGATCATCTGGTCGATCTGACGATTCTGGGCCTCATCCCTGCGAGCCAGCAGGTCGTTTATAGCTTGCGCCACGTCCCGGGGAGGCAACAGCCGTTCAATAACAGGTTCGCGCCTGCTCCCTTTCATGGTGAGTAGGCCGCGCTCCTGCCACAATAGCAGATTGCGCTCCAATTCATCAGGTGTGCTCCCCAATTCTAAGCTCACAGGCCCGACATCGACAGCCGATTGCCTTCCTGCCGGCAAATATGCCACTTTCCGAAAGCGCATGAAATCCGCATCACGCTCCCTGGCCCCGGCTTCTGTCAATCCGATCCACACCTGGCGCGGCGCGTCGAAGTGCCTGGCAATCAACTCCACCTTTTCGAGCAAACTGATCGCTACGCGCACGGCGGTGCCGTCCATTTGCTTGCTGAACGTTGATTTCGATTGTCTCTCCAGCTCATCCAGATTGACGTAACTTGTCTGGCCTGCGCGTATGTTTCCGGTGACTTTGCGGTAGATTTCGCGCAAGTCCTCCACTTTGAGCGCATCTTGCCGCTTCCAGCGAGTGAGATTTGCCCGGTCGCCTGCCGTCAGGAAAAGCATACACCTAGACGGCCTGCCATCGCGACCCGCCCGCCCCGACTCCTGCACGTAGCTTTCCAGCGAGTTCGGGCGGGCTGAAATGCACTATGAAGCGCACGTTGCTCTTGTCGATGCCCATCCCGAACGCGATAGTAGCCACGATCACCCGCACGCGATCCAGCATGAACGCTTCCTGAGTGGCCGATCGCTCGTCGGGGGACATGCCTGCGTGGTAGTGCGCCGCCTGGATACCGCTTCGTCGCAAAATGCCCGCGATCTGCTCGCACGCGTCACGGCTTCTCGCGTACACCACTCCCGATCCGCGCTCCTCCTTGCACACCGCTATCAGCTTGCGCAGCTTGGCCTCTTTATCGGCCAAACTCTCTACCTCATAGTACAGATTCGCGCGGAAGTTGCTGGCGGCCACCGGGCGCAGCGGCCTCCCAAGCTGTCGCGCTATCTCGTCGCGTATCTCTGGAGTGGCTGTGGCGGTGAGGGCCAGCAGAGTGGGGTCGCCTAGCATAGGAATGCACTTGCCGAGAAAAAGGTAGTCGGGCCGAAAATCGTGACCCCACATCGAGACACAATGTGCTTCGTCAACCACCAGCATCCGCACGTTGGCCCTTCTGAGCGCGTCAATGAATGGCTGTTGTCGCAATCTCTCAGGTGCGCAGTAAATCAGCTTGTACTGACCTCTCAGTATCTCATCCATGCGCCCCGCCAGGGCATCGGCCTCAAGCGAAGAGTTAATGAACGTGGTCCGCTCGTACACGCCTGCCGGAAGCGAGTCGTACTGGTCCTTCATGAGCGCGATCAGGGGTGAGATCACTATAGTAGTGCCCGGTAGAAGCATCGCAGGCAACTGGTAGCAAAGCGATTTGCCCGCGCCTGTCGGCATGACCGCGATAGTGTCCACTCCTGCCATCACCTGACGGATGACCGCCTCTTGCTTCTCCTTGAAATCGGCGTAGCCGAACAGCCGCTCAAGCTCAGAACGCAGATGGTCGGCTGGGTGAGATTGGATTGATGGACGGAAGGCAGTTGACATGATTGAAAATGGCGGTGGAATTTGTAAGGGCGGGTTCCAAGCCCGCCCCTATATCACATGGTCAATTCTACCACAGAGCATCTCTGGTAAATGGGCCTTACCCATCCACCATCCCGCCCTCACCCTTCTTTACAACTGCTGCTGTGGCACTGGCTATGGAGTCGTAACCGAATCGCTTCCTTATATCATCGATACTGCTGTTCAATTTCCTGTCGCGCTCAACGCGCGGCTCTACTATTGGCTGCTGACCTACATCTACCTTCGTCTCGGTGCGCACATTTGAATCTTCATCAATCTGACCAATACGAAACTGTCCTACCAGGTCGGCGGTGTGCAATAGGTTGGCGGTCCCGATGCCGATCAACCGCACAACCTCGCTACCGTTCCTCAAGCCGGTTGCTCGATGCGCTATTTCGAGCAGATGGCAGGCGGTCTCGCTTATTATGCCCGCCGAGTCGATAGGCATGGGCAGGGTAGTACGCCGCGTGATCAATCTCCCGTACCCTTCGTCACCGCCGCCTTCACTTCTCGACCTCCTCCGCGACGGCAATAGCCGCAGCTTGAGGATGACCACCCGTGCGCACATATCTTCGTTGCGCAGTGACCAGGCTAGATGGTCTGACAGAGTAACCAGCATGTTCTTCAGAGTGACCAGATCGGCTGTATCGTCGGGCATGGTGGTCTCCCGGCTGATCGACTTGGGATCGCCCGGTAGCTCAACCCGTCTGTGATCTATACCCAGCGCATGGTTCAACAGCGAATCCGCGTTGTCTCCACCCACATAGAACGCCAGCACTGCCCGGTTGGCCCGCGCGAGTTGCCCGACTGTGTGTATGCCCAGGCCATCCAACATCGCTTCGGTGCGCTGTCCGACACCCTGCAAAGCCCTCACAGGCAGAGGCGCGAGGGTTGATGCTTCTTCCCCTGGCCTGACGATCACCAGTCCATCCGGCTTCTGTAGATCCGAGGCCACCTTCGCCACTAGCTTGTTCTGCGCTATACCAACCGAGGCGGTAAGGCCGGTCTCCGCGCGAATGCGCTCCTTCAGCTGCACCCCTATCTCATGGATCGGCCCGCCCGACAATTCGGCCCCTGTCATATCGAGATAGGCTTCATCGAGGGAAACAGGCTCTATGGTGGGGCTGAAATCGGACCAGATAGCGCGCAGGCGTTCGGCAACCTCCCTGTAGCGGTCGAACCTGCCCGGCAGCACCACGGCATCGGGGCAAAGCGCCAGCGCCCTCGCGAGCGGCATCGCCGAGCGTACGGAGAAAGCCCGCGCCTCATATGATGCAGACGCCACTACGCCCCTTACACCCTTGATATACTCCGGCATACGGGGCTGCCTTCGTAGTTCCTGCGCTAACTCGCGCAGGCGCTCCATTGTCATTGGCGAGTTGACGACAACCACCGGCTTGCCTCGCAACTCCGGGTTGTCGTGCTGCTCCACAGACGCGAAAAAGGCGTCCATGTCTACATGGAACACCCATCTTCGCGCCCCTTCCGGCCCCTGCGCGTGAGTCCACAACTCGCCCTGCCTGAACTCGTTTCCGCCCATCATAAGCCGAGCATAGCACAGAACGTTTGTTCAGTCAATCGCTTCCACTTACCTCACTGTGATAATCCCACGATCGGCATTATTCATCCTGACGGCTTTGCCATCCACCAGCGCCACAATATCCTCTATACGCACGCCAAAGCGACCTGGAATATAGATTCCCGGCTCGATGCTGAACACCATCCCATCCTCCAAGTTGACCGTATTGCCCTGCACAAGATAGGGCGGTTCGTGCCCATCCAGGCCGAGGCCATGCCCAAGCCGATGCGTGAAATACTTACCATACCCTGCCTGGCTGATGATGTCGCGGGCAATCGAGTCCAGAGCCTGGCACTCCATACCCACCCTGGCCTGCTGCACGCCCGCTTCCTGCGCTTGCGCCACGGTCGAATAAACCCTGCCCTCTTCCGAGTCTGGTGCCGGCGCTTGCCCTGCAAAGACGGTGCGTGTGCAATCACACCCGTAGTCCTCAAATGTGCCCCAGAAGTCAAGCACTATCGCATCGCCGGCCTGAACTATGCGCTGACCGGAGTGGTGGTGAGGAGATGCGCTGTTAGGGCCGGAGCCTACAAGCGGCGTATCGCCCACCTTTAATCCCTGCGCTTCCAGCAGCCCTGCAAACTCGCGGGCGATTTCGACCTCGCGCCGCCCGATGAACGGCTTTGTCACCAACTCCGCGAATGCGGCATCTGAGCGTGTCCCCGCCTGGCTCACAAGGGAGATCTCGTCAGCCGATTTGATCTGTCGCGCACCTGATAGCACTGTCGTCGCGGGTGTGAAGCCTGCACGTGGTAATTCTGCTTGCAAGCGCATCAGGAATATGGCCCACAGGCGCTCTGAGACACCAATAGTGCAGTTGGCCCCGCCCGGCTTACTATGAAGTCCCTCTCCGATAAGGCTAGCAACTAAGTTCGCGGGATTGTCGGTCTCCTCCCAGGTGCGCACTTGTATGCCCGACGGCACCTCAGGCAGTGATGGTGCCTCGAAGGCTGGTAAAACGAAATATAGGGGCCCGACCTGTGGCACGACGACTATCGCCAGCCTCTCACTCGGTCTCATATGAGCCCCCGTCAGATAAATCATGTCTGCTGATGGTCCCACCAGCAAATAATCGAGGCCGTTGGCGTGCATCAGCGCACGAACACGAGCCAACCGCGCCTCATAAGCGGTTGTGTTCACCATCTCCTCCTTTATCATAACCACGAAACACAAAACACAAGATCAAGAAGCAGCCCCTCGTCACTCGTCACTCGTCACTCGTCACTCGTCACTCGTCACTCGTCACCTATCGTCTTCCGTCCTCACGCTTCACGTCCCTGCCGACTCCATTCGCGTCTCGGTCTCGCCACCTTTTTCATAGGCGACTACCAGTTCTCCTTCGTCTTCGCGGGTTTGCTCGGCGTTTTCGGTCGTTTCTTCGAACTTGCGCTCACTTTCGCGGGCTGCCTTCACGTCCGCCAGGATCACCTGGAGAGTACCTGCAAGCGGCACTGCCACCAGCGCGCCCGCCAGCCCTGCCAGGGTCGCCCCAAGCAGTATGCTTATTATAACAGTCAGGGGGCTTATGCCAACGGAATTCTTCATCACACGCGGGATCAATACGTTGCCTTCCACCGTCTGGAGAACCACGGCGAACACCACCACCAGCAATACCCGTAGCAGAGGATTGATAGGCCCCATACCCAGGAGACCGGGCAATCCGTCGTTATCGCTCTGAGTGAGGGCCACGAGCACCGCCGGGGCTGTGCCGATATATGGCCCCACAAGTGGGATTGCTTCGGCCAGTCCAATGAAGAGGGCAAGAGCAGGCCAGAATCTGACGCCAAGCACAAAGTAGCCAACGGCGCTGGCAAGCCCCACGATCAACATCAGTGTGATCTGACCGCGTACCCAGCCGCCCACTTTGACTTCAATGTCGTCCCACACCCTGCGCACTCGGTTGGCCCGCTTTGCAGGCAACCACGACATCAAGCTTCTCTTGATCAGTGTGCGCTCGCTCAGCCAGTAGAAGGCGACCACGAAGATCGTTACTACAGCAAAGAAGATCTCGGCGACGGTCACAGCAGTACCTGTTACTGCTTCTACTTTATCTTGTTCACTCTGCGGCGTATTGCCGACCTGGCCCACGAAACCGTCCGCCACATCCAGAATGATTGTAGCCTGGTCGTGCAAGAAACGGTTATCTATATCTTGCACGCTCTCGCGCATCTCGATAACGCTACGGCCAAGCCCGGTCTTGAAATCACCCAATTGAGTGAAAAAGACGGACACCATGATGTAGGCGATGATGCCCAGCACGACGAAGAGCGCGCTGTAGACGACCAATATGCCTGCGCTTCGGCTGAATGGGCCTCGCCTCAGCCGGTTGACTAACGGCTCGATAGCCGTAGCTACTAAGAGTGCGATGAATAGCAGCAACAGTACAGCCAGCGACCGATAGATAGCGAAGGCCAGCACAAGCACCCCAAGCACCGCTGCTGCCCCTAATGCCACCCTGCCCATTGGCGTTCCATTTGACTGGAAGCGGATATTTACGTCCTGATGCTCCGTCTTGTTCTCGATCTCAGCTTGCTCGACCTGTAGCGGCTGCGCTTTGCTGCCTGCTTCCTGGTTCACGGCCATCAAATCCCCCTAACACGCAGGGTCCAACGAACGGATCGTGGAACCACGCCCGGTTCTTGTTCGATCTATGAGCCTTACTCGGTTGAATAAATCCCTCTTGACGCCGCCCCAACGTTCCTAGAGAGCTATACTGTTGCGTCCTGCGTTCTTGGCTCTGTACAAAGCCGCGTCCGCCTTCGCAACCAGTGTTTCGGGATTGCGTGCTTCATCTGGGAACGATGCCATGCCAATCGACACGGTAGGCACTGGCACTACAAGCGGCGGCCCACCGGGATCGACACCATTCTGCGTGGATTGAGCAACTTTCGTGCCATTGCCTGCACCCACCAGCACAGTCACCGTGGCGAGACTTCGCATGAGACGTTCGGCGAACACTCTGCCCTGTAGCTTGGCTGTTTCCGGCAGGATGACGGCGAATTCATCACCTCCGATCCTGCATGGAACATCGCCACGCCTGCAAGTATCGCGAATAGCGCCCGCGACAGCCTGTATCGCCATGTCACCCGCCGCATGCCCATGCGTGTCATTCACCTCCTTAAGCCTGTCCATGTCGATTATCATCACTGTGACAGGTTCATCGGAGCGGAGCGCGCGGCGCAGCTCTTCTCCCAGGCGCTGGCCGAAATACTCTTTGTTGTATATCTGAGTCATAGGGTCGCGGATGGCCTTCTTCTCAAGGTCGCGCACCGATGCCTGGTGGAAATTCTCCACTGCGGTCAGCATCAGTTCGTCGAAAATAAGGTCGAAGGCAGGCAACGCAGTGATCATGTTGGGGTGGGTGGCAGCTGTGCTATCCGCCAGCACCTTGCGCAATATCACCTGCCTGAGCTTGACGAATTCCAGCACAACCTCATGGAACTCATATCCCTGAGTATGGCGAAGCTTCCCATGAGAGGCCGCGATATGGCCTGCGCGTATGAGAGGATTGGTGAGGGGAGCAGTTCCTTTGGGCCGTGTCTGCGCTAACCTTCCGTTTGCATCCAGGCTAGGTAGCCTCGGTACTGTAGGCATGGGCAAGGCAGTACCGGCTGTGTTCCGGTGGATCTCTTTGTCTACCAGCGTTTCAGCCAGGCTCGAGAGCATAGCCTTCACCCCGCTTACAATCTCGGCGGTGAGTAGTTGCTTATGTATCTCGGTCCTGTCCGAATTACGAAGTTCCTCAACCCATTCGCGCGTAATCTCGTCAATATTCATCGCGAGCAGGTCTGCTATTCGATCTAGCATTTACCTACTCCTCTCTAGGGGCCAGGCGTGGGAGGTGGCCGCCCGTGGAGAACATTTCAAAAAGCATACACCGGCAGGCGGGGCTACGTTTTTCAAATGGACGAGTCCTGCTATATTAAAGACGTTCAGAGAAGCTTGAACGATGCAATATTCGTTGTAGTTAAAGCCAAATTTAGGAGAAAAGTACCATCCTATGAACGGTGAAAACCCTGCTCTGACCGCTGTCCCCCTTCCCGACTGCGTCTCACAAACCACCCGTGGAATCGTGCTGGTGTTATTGTCGGCGGTCTCCTTCGGCTTGATGCCGATCTTCGCCAAGCTCGCTTACGCCGGGATGGATTTCCCCCAGGAGCAGCGGGTGAAGACCGTCCTTGCCGTTCGCTTCGCCGTGGCGGCCATCTGCATGTGGACAATCTGGCTTATCGAACGGAAACGCTCTGCCCGACAATCCGCGCCATCCTCACACATTACCCCGGTGAAGATTCTGCCACTGGTAGCTATGGGTGCGCTTGGTTATGTTGGCCAATCATTTTCATATTTCACCGCCCTTGGCAGCATCTCCGCCTCGGCTACCGGCCTCCTTCTCTACACCTATCCGATCCTTGTTACCATCCTTGCCTGGCTGCTCCTTCGTGAGCACCTCGACAGTCGTAAGCTCATAGCTTTGGGCGTTGCCATGGTCGGCGCGCTGATGGTGTTGGGCAGCTTTTCCTCTCTCATGGGAGGTACCGGGCTTGGCACGCTCAACCCCGTTGGCGTGGCCTGGGGTCTAGCAGCCGCAGGTATTTATTCAGTATATATTATCGCAGGTGCGCGCTTCACGCCTGGCATCTCCCCAATCTTCGCCAGCGCCGTGATCATAACCTCCGCGGCAGTTGTCTACGCCGTTTGGGGCTTACTGGCAGGTGACTTGCACTTCGATTTCAAATGGGAGTCATGGGTGTGGACGATCTCAATAGCGCTCATTTGTACCGTCTTCGCAATTATCACATTCTTTGCGGGCCTATCCAGAATCGGGCCATCCAGGGCAGCTATCATAAGCACTCTCGAACCTGCGGTAACTGTAGCCCTGGCAGGACTTGTCCTGTATGAGAACATTGCGTCTGAACAACTCATCGGCGGCGCACTCATTTTGGCGTCCGTGGTGCTACTTCAAGTTCGCCGCGCAGAACCTTGACAAATATATGAACAAACTATTGACAAAGCCTGAGAACTATGCTATATTGTCCTCACGGAGATCGAGGTCGTGATCCTCGCCCTCCACCAAAATCACGACCTTGATCAAACCGCCTTACTACCGGCAAGAGATACGCTAAGCCAAACTATCAACAGTAATTTACTGGACGGAATCTCACATGGCTATAATCACTCTTGACAGTGACACAATCTCCCATACTCCCTTGCCTGCCCCTTCACCTAATGGTGTGGTAATAGCAGGGGCCGGCCTCGCTGGTCTCTCAGCAGCCAAGTACCTGAGCGACGCAGGCTACCGCGTGACCCTTCTCGAAAAACGGGAAGTGGCCGGGGGCAAGGCCTCTTCCTGGCAGGACGCCGACGGCGATTGGCTCGAAAGCGGCCTGCATGTCTTCTTCGGGGCCTACCGTAATCTCCTCGCCTTCCTGCGCGAGACCGACCTCCACGACAACCTCGTCTGGATGCCCCACGCCCTCACCTTTTCCTCCGAGCATGGCAAACTCTCCCCTCTGGCTTTCCCTCAGTCTCTACCCGCCCCCTGGCATGGCCTGGTCGCCATAGCGCGCAGCCGGGGCGTGCTCACAGGGTTCGACAAACTACGAACAGGCATGGGCCTGCTCTGGCCTATCCTCTGCAAGCAAAGCTACATCGATAGGCAAGATGCCATCTCCTGGGAAGCCTGGCACCACCGCCACGGCCTCAGCAGGCGCTCCCTGGGCGATTTCTTTGACACCATGGCCCTCGCCCTCAACTTCAACCCCGGCAGCGAGGTGTCGGCCAAGCTCCTCCTCACCGTCCTCAGCCACTTCGGCAAGGAGACCGACGCGTCGCGTGTGGCCTTCCTCAAGGGCGCGCCTGAGCTACGACTATTCCGTCCCCTTCTCAGCCAACTACAGGAGCGCGGTGTGGATGTGCGCCTCAACTCCAAAGTGCGCTCGATCCTCTACAATTCCCACGAAAACACCATCGAGGGCTTTGAGATGGACGATGGCTCGGTCGTAAAAGGCGATGCCTACATATCGGCCATGCCGGTGCATAACCTCTGGAAGACCCTCCCACCCACCATGCGCTCCCTTGCGCCTTTCTCCGGCCTGCGCCACCTGCACGGCGTGCCCGTCATGACCGTCCAACTCTACTTCGACCGCCCCGTTACCGGGGTGGACAACCTCATCTTCTCCAGCCGCTCGCACATGTCGGTCTATGCCGAGCTAGGTGCCATCTGCCCCGACTTTCGGGAGAGCCTTGGCGGTCGCTCCATGGTGGAGCTAGTAATCGCCCCGGCAGCGGAATGGTTCAAGCTGGACGGCGCCTCCCTCACCGAACGCGTTATGAGCGAGTTCACCGCCCGCCACCCGAAGGCGTGCCAGGCAAAACTCCTCAAGAGCACTGTGGTGCGCATCCCGCAATCAGTCTACAAGGCCCGGCCCGGCACCGACCGCTACCGCCCCGACCAGGCAACGAGTGTGCCCAACTTCTTTCTCGCGGGCGACTACACCCGCCAGGACTATATGGCAAGCATGGAGGGTGCGGTGCTCAGCGGCAAACAGGCCGCAAGCCGCATCGCCGCCACCATCCCTGTTCGGGCATGAACCTCAACTCACTTATGTTCAAACACAGAAGCACGGGGGTCAAATTGGAGCAGCAGAACATCCTCAGTTTCACAGGTGCAAGCGCCGGACACGCAACCTATCGCTGGCCTCGCGTCGCCCCCGTCAACCCGCCCTCCAGCCGGGGCGTATTGCAGCAGCTCCATGACTACCTCACTCCACCTATCACGTCGGCCATCCCCACGCGCCGCCAGATCAGGAGCGGCGCTTACGACCGAATGCTCGCTCACTGCATCGCCGAAGCGCAACGCCCCGACCCCCGCATGGCCTGGGCCTATCGCGCCTGCACAGACGTGATCCGTCAGCATTCCAAGAGCTTCTACTTCAGCGCCCGCCTCCTTCCCAACGGTAAGCGCCAGGGCATCATGGCCCTCTACGCCTTCTGCCGCCTCAGCGACGACCTTGTGGACCGTGCCGATCTCCATCGAAACAATAATATCCACACAGCTCGCGCCGAAGCAGCCGCCGCCCTCAACTCCTGGGCCGAGCTAAATCGCCGCTCGACCGTCGCCCACGATAACGCTACAGTGGTCGCCTGGGCCGACACCCGCCTCCGCTGCTCCATCCCCGGCGAATTGGCCGACGACCTCCTGGCGGGCGTTCGGATGGACCTCACCGTCGACCGCTACGATACCTGGGACGACCTGTGGCTTTACTGCTACCGCGTGGCAAGCACCGTCGGCCTTATGAGCATGTACATCACCGGTGCTGACACAATGGACGCCGTCCCATACGCTGTGCAGTTGGGTGTTGCCCTCCAACTAACCAACATCCTGCGCGATGTGGGCGAGGACCTTCAGGCCGGGCGCGTCTACCTGCCCCAGGAGGATATGGCCCGCTTCGGCTATACCTCCGAGATGCTTCATGCCGGGTTGGTCAACAGGCAGTTCATCGACCTCATGCGCTTCCAGATCGCCCGCGCCAACGCCCTCTACGACGCCGCCCTTCCAGGCATCTCCATGTTGCCCAGCGACAGCCGCGTAGCAGTGAGCGCCGCCGCCGCCGTCTATCGCGGCATCCTCGATAAGATCGCCTGCGCCAACTACGACGTATTCAATCGCCGCGCTCACCTCTCCCTTGGCGAAAAGCTAAAGGCGCTGCCAGGCATCTGGTGGGGTGCCAAACAACAAACACTAAACGCAAATAAGCAAGCATAGATCGCACCAGCTACTTACAATAAATACAGACTGGAGACAACAAAGATGGTCGCAACATTACAACAAGCCTCCTGGACAATAAAAGGCTACGAAAATACAAATACTCACAGAACAAAGGCAGCCGATCTCAGGCATGATCTTCCGCTTGCCTTCGACAATAGGCTGGAAAATAAAGCGGACGAAGAACTCGTGGGATCCATGGCGCATGGCAGTACGCAGGCCCTCGAAGAGCTTTACAACAGGCACGTGCGCAATTGCTACGGGCTTGCTATGAAGATAGTACGCGACCCCCACCTCGCTGAGGAGGTCGTGCAGGATGTATTTGTCAAGCTCTGGAGCAAGCCATCCAGCTTCATCCCCGACCGTGGCAAGTTCGTCGGTTGGCTCATGACCCTGGTGCACAACCGCTCCGTGGACAAGCTCCGCCGCGCCAACGCTCAATCTACCGTGGCGACGATCACCCTCGACTTCGAGAACCGCCATGGCGTGGCCCTCGCCGATGTTCTCCCCGACGAATCACCCTCGCCCGACGACCTTGCCTGGGCGCGGGAGCAGGGTGACGTGATCCGCGACGCCCTGCGCCGCCTCCCTGAGCCTCAGCGTCAGGCGATCTCGCTGGCCTATTTCGGCGGCCTGACCCAGAAAGAGGTAGCCGAGCGCCTGCAAGAGCCGCTGGGCACCATCAAGACCCGCACGCGCACCGGCCTCCAACAACTCCGCCGCCTGCTGGTAGGGGCTGACCTCGAATGAAAGTGGTCGTAATAGGCGGGGGCCTTGCCGGCCTCACCGCCGCCGCCGACCTTGCTGCCTCCGGCGCGCAGGTGACCCTGCTCGAAAAGCGCCCTGTGCTTGGCGGTAAGGTCTCCTCGTGGGACGCCGATGGCTGGCCTGTCGAATCGGGCCTGCACATCTTCTTCGGTTGCTACACCGAGCTACTCGCCATGATGCGGCGCGTAGGTGCCTACCCCAATATCCTCTGGAAGGAGCATAGCATCCATGTCGCCCGCCCCGGCGGTCGCGAATCGCGCTTCCATTTCCCCTCCCTTCCCGCCCCCTTCAACGGCATCCTCGCCTTCACCACCAACGACCTTCTTTCCTGGCGCGAAAAGTTCACTAATGTGCGCGCCCTCATTCGCCCCTGGCTCCGCTCCCTCGACAAGGTCGCACAATGGGACGACCGCACATACGCCCAGTGGCATCGCGCTTATGGCATCGACGAAGGTGTGCTCACCAAGTGGTGGAACCCCATCGCCCTCTCAATGGGCTTCCTGCCCGCCGACGAGATGTCGGCCCGTCCCATGACCACCGTCTTCCACCACTTCTCGCGCAAAGCCCAGGCATCCCGCGTTGGCTTCCTCGATGGCCCACCCGCCGAGCGCATGCATCGCTTCTTTGCTAACTACATCGAATCTCATGACGGCATAGTCCAACCCGACAGCCGCGTGTCCAAACTCCTGCTTTCCTGGCCTGAGTACCAGCCCCTCGTTGTCGGCGCGAAGCTAGAGACGGGCGAGGTAGTAGAGGCCGATGCCTTCGTGCTGGCGGCTCCTCTCCACAGCGCGCGCCGGCTGCTTCCGAGCACTCTCAGGCAGATACCCTACTTCGACAACCTGTGGCGATTGAAGTCGGTCCCCGTAATGAACGTGCAGGTCTGGTTCGACCGCTACATATCGTCCACCGACAACCTCCACTTCACAGCCGATGCCCCCTTCTCCGTCTTCGCCGACCTCGCCCTTACGAGTCCTATGTACGACCGCACCGGCGGCTCACTCGTTTCGATGGCTGTAGCCCCAGCCCGCCCACTCTGGCACCTGTCCGACGATGAGGTGGTGCAGGTATGTCTCGACGCTCTCCACAACCTGTGGCCCCGCACTCGTGGCGCAGGCATCCTCCACACCACCGTGGTCCGAATCCCCAACTCGATCTACCGGGAGGTACCCGGCAGCGATGCCCTCCGCCCCACCCAGCGCACTCCCATCCCCAACCTCGCCCTCGCAGGCGACTACACCCGCCAGGACTACATGGCCTCCATGGAGGGCGCTGTCCGGAGCGGCCATCGTGCCGCCCGCGCCCTGCTCGCCGGCCCGAGCGATGCGCTAGCCCCCAATCATGGTACAATGGACCAACTCGCCCTGACGCGATAGCAGATTTACAAACCAATGCAGACAACAGCCACCCTATCCAACACCAGACCCAAATCCACCGCCGTATCTACCGCAACCAGCCCATTCGTGCGCCCCTGGCTTCAAGACCTCTCGCTCTGGATCTTGCTGATCGGCCCATTGACCGCGCCCTTCTTCGCCTGGCTCGGCTGGCCCATCCTCAAGCCCTTCGCCGATGCAATCTACCTGCTGGGCGCGATTGTCTGTCCCAAGCTGGGTGAGCACTTTATTGTGCTCGGCTACCCGATGTCGGTATGCGCTTCCTGCTGGTCGGCCGTCTTCGGTCTCTGGACAATACGTCTCCTCTATGGTCGCTCCGGTGAGGGTATGGGGCCTTTCGCCCATCTTGGCCTCGCGCCCTGGTGGCAGCGTTGGGCACAGACCTCCACACCCATAAAATTCGCCGTGCTGGTCGCCGGGTTCCTCCCCTGGGCCTTCGATGTAGCGGTGTGGGACCTCGGCCTCTGGGCAAGCCCCCAACCCTTCATGATGCTGGTCGGCTACATCGGCGGATTGGCAGCGGGCGCGCTCCTTCTACCCGCTGCATCTGCTATGCGGGCCACTCTGGCCGCAAAGCGCGCCCCGCACTACGCAACCTAACCACCATGTTGTCCCAGGTGGGCGCGATCCCCAACTCTCTCCGGTCCCTCCAAAGCCGCTATCCCCTCACAGTCCAGGCATTTGCAGAGATGCCCGCCGGTGCGCGCTCCCTCCAGGCCATCCTCGACCTTGAGAACAGATGGATCGCCCTCAACACAAGCCATAATCACCTCCTTCCCTTTGCCCACGTGCCATCTCAGGCCGATCTACCAACCTGCTCTCCAGAAAACTGCTACGACATAGTGATAGCAGGCGGCGGACTGGGCTTGGTGGCGGGCGTCGCCTTCGCACGCCGCGGCCTGCGCGTGCTCGTCTTCGACCGCGATAAAGTTGGATCTGCCCATCGCGAGTGGAATATCTCCGAGCGCGAGTTACAAGCCCTCACGCGCTGGGGCATATTCGCCCCAGGCGACCTCGCGGAGACGGTCGCCGCCCGCTACAATCGCGGCCTCATAGCTTTCCACCCCGACGGCACAGGTGTGCCGTCCTGCCCACTTACCACTCACGGCGTTCTCGACGTGGCCCTCGACGCTCAATCCGTGCTCGACCTCGCCCGCAAACGGTTCCTGGAGGCTGGCGGCACCATCCTCGAAGGTCGCGCTTTCCGCAAGCTGCACACAGCCACCACCGGCCCTGTTGCCTCCGTCTTCGAAGTCCAGGGTCCGAACGGCACCGAGTTCTATCGCGCCCGCCTCGCGGTCGACACCATGGGCTCTGTTTCCCCAATCGCGATGGGCTTGAACGGTGGCCTCCCATTCGACGGCGTATGCCCCACCGCGGGCACCATCATAGAGGGTCTCGACCACGACAGCACCACAGGCGATGTGCTGGTAAGCATTTCACGCGCCGGCGAGGGGAGGCAGTTGATCTGGGAGGGATTCCCCGGCACCCCCGGCGAAACCACCGTCTACCTTTTCTACTACGACCGCACCGGGCGAGAGCAAGCCCCCAACCAGCGCCTCCTCGACCTCTTCGAGAGCTATTTCAAGCTCCTGCCCACCTATCGCCGGATGGGGCCAAATGCGCGCCACCGAAAACCCGTCTTCGGCTACATCCCCGCCCGCCACGGGCGCACAGGCCACACCGCCGCCAGGGGCCTACTTTGCCTGGGCGACTCTGCCGCTGGGCAATCCCCTCTCACCTTCTGCGGCTTCGGCTCCTTCGTGCGCCACATTGGCCGCGTTGCCTATCTTATAGATTATGCCCTCAAACACGATCTGCTCGAACAAAAACATCTCCGCCTGATCAGCCCCCACCAGGCCAACCTGCGTGTTGCCTGGGTCTTCAGCAGGTTCATGCAGCCCCACCCCGGCGACGACCCCGCCTCGGTGAACCGCCTGATGAACGTCTTTTGCCGCGCTCTGGATCAGATAGGCCCGCACACCACCATGCGCTTCCTCCAGGACCGCTACACCTTCTCCGAATACCTCCGCATAATGCTGACCACCGCCCGCCACTACCCGTCTGTCTTCGCCCTCACCGCCCGCGTGCTGGGCCCCACAGGGCTAGCCCATTGGGCAGCCGACATAGCCCACTTCGCCACCGACGAAACCGCCCGCACGCTCTTTCAACTAGCAGGCAAGCGCCCCTGGCAATACCTGGAGCGCGCAACCTCCCACCTGTCACCCGCCCTATCCCTACGCCTCAAAGCCTCCCGCACCGGCTGGCAAGCCCTCCGTTGACAGACAACATCGGCAAGGGCTAATGTACGCTCTCTATTCAGATGTTGAGAACTCTAAGCGGGCATGCCATGTAGACTTGTGCTTGGCGACGTGGGCGTGTGCTTGGCGACGTGGGCGTGTGCTTGGCGACGTGGGCGTGTGCTTGGAGATGTACAATCCGATCTCTTGCCTCTTTGTGAAGCCCCTCCCCGAATTTTGGGGAGGGGTTGGGGTGGGGCCTTTGCTCACCTCTCCAAGTTCCCAAGAAGAATCTCAACGATCGGAATGAACGCTTTCACCCACCGCCTCATGGGCCGCAAAAATGCAAAGAAAAGATCTGTACCAAAGTACACCTCAAAACCTGTCCAGTTTTGTCCCGCCTTTGCCATTTAGTATGTGAGACCGAAAATAACCATCCCACACAAAGGAGGTGACAACTTTAGATCCAATTCGTTTTCTGATATAATACGCACGCACAAGCAGTGCGCAGGAGGAACACTATGACTTCCAGGATTCTCTTCGGAGGCCTGCTATTGCTGGTGGGCATACTCTATTTCTGGCTGGCTTATATGAGTATCTGGCCTTCATTGCAGACCCAGGACATCGTAAGCTGGATGGGAGCGGTTCTCTTTCTGGCCGCTGGAGTGGCCGCAGCCTTTGCAGGCATCAACCTCGTTCGACCGAAGCGCCGTTGATACCCGGTTGGCAGAGATCGCCTAACCGCAATACATAACACACAACCAACCCATCTGGGGTACTGAACCCTATGCAATACAAAGAAGCCCTCAACTACATCAACAGCTTCACTAACTATGAGACGACCCCAGGTGTGGGCCGCGACCTGAACCAGGATGGCCTGGAGCGCGTGCACCTGTTGTTGCGCTTACTTGGGCGCCCCCAGAATAGCTTCAACAACGTTGTGATTGCAGGCACCAAAGGCAAAGGCTCTGTGGCTGCCATGATAGAGTCGGTGTTGCGCGAGGCGGGCTATCGCACCGGCCTATATACCTCGCCCCACCTGCACACCTTCCGCGAGCGTATCCGCTCAGGTGGATCTCTGATTTCACCCGCCGATATGGCTCGTCTTACCGAGAAGGTCGTGCCCGTGGTAGAGCGGATCAGGGCGTTGGGCGACCCAACGCTCCTCCCGACCACCTATGAGCTTGCGACAGCCCTTGCGTTCCTCTATTTCCAGGAGCGAGGCGTGCAATATGCGGTGCTTGAGGTTGGCCTGGGAGGCAGGCTCGATGCGGTGAACGTGGTAACCCCCATGGTCTCAGTGATCACCTCTATCAGCCTGGACCATACGGAAGTGCTAGGCGATACTCTGCCCGAAATAGCAACCGAGAAGGCGGGCATTATCAAGCCCAACGGCAGAGTGGTGAGCGCTCCCCAGCAGGACGAGGTTATGGAAGTGCTGTCGCGTGTCGCCGAGGGTCAGAAGGCGCGCATAACCGTCATCGGCAGGGAAGTATATGTGGGCACCGGCCACTTGCCCGAAGTCGTTTCCGATGATGCCGGGGTGCCTATCTATCAGAGCTTCACCGTCAACTTCGAGGATGAATGGGGCACGCCCGCTGGCAGGTTGCGAGTAAGGCTGCCCCTCCTCGGCAATCATCAGCAGGTAAACGCCGCTGTGGTCTTGGCCGTGCTGCAAATACTAAAAGAGGAAGGTGCAGACCTCGACAGAGATGCTATCGTGAATGGGTTGTCGGGCGTGCTATGGCCTGGTAGATTGGAAGTCGTGCGTCGCGAGCCTATAGTGATGGCGGATGGCGCTCACAATGTCGAATCGATCGCCAAGATCGGCCAGGCCCTTGCTGATCTCTTTCCCAAGCGCCAGGTGATCGTGGTATTCGGTACTTCGCGGGAGAAGGATATCGCCGGAATGCTGAAAGAACTGCGTACCTGGACCGACGGCATTTCCGGCCCCAGTGTCGAGCGACTAATCGTTACAAAATCGAAGCACCCACGTGCTGCCGATCCAAAGGAAGTGGCGCACCTGGCCGTTGGCACTGGCCTGACCGTCGAGCTAAGGGAAGATGTGCGCTCCGCCCTTTCCAGAGCCGAAACTTCTGTAAAGCAGCTCGCCCGCGCCGACCGGCTCGACCCTGTCGTACTGGCGACAGGCTCCCTCTTCCTGGTGGCCGAAGCCCGTGAGGTTTACGGCCTTGCGCCCGATCTCTCTGAAGAGGGTTAGGGCTTAATCCAGCTTGCCTGACCTTGCCTTCTCAGGCGTAGTTCCGTTCGCCGGGGCAAGGGCGCCTTCGCTATCCAGGTAATAGGTCATACTCTGAAGGGCTACGATAGGATCGATATGCCGGATCCTGACGTGCGGCGGAACCTGCACCGTGATAGGCGCATAGTTGAGGATAGCGCACACACCGGCGGCTATTAGCGCATCCGCTGCTTCTTGTGCGCCCCTGGCAGGCACAGCCATGATCGCCATCTTAATGCCCATGCGCGAGATTACTTTCGGCATATCGTCCATGCCGAGTATCTCCATATTGCCGATGCGCTGGTGCACCTTCTCAGGGTTATGATCAAAGAGGGCTTCTATCTGGAAGCCCTGCTCGGCAAGGCCCTCATAATGGAGGAGAGCGCGCCCCAGGTGGCCCAACCCGACCAGTGCCACGGGCCAGTCACGATCCAGCTTAAGGATAGCTTTCACCTCGGCCAGCAGGTAGGCCACGTTGTACCCTTTGCCTTGCTTGCCGAACTCTCCAAAGTACGAAAGGTCGCGGCGTATCTGGGCCGCGCTTACGCCAAGCCTGTGGCCCAACTCGCCCGACGAGACCGTTTCGACCCCTTCGCTATACAGGTAATTGAGGCTGCGGGCGTAGATCGGCAAGCGCCTGATCACAATATCCGGAATACCGTTCTGCTCCGCACCGGGACGCCTCCCAGCAGGTCCACCGGTTGTGGGTTCGGTCGTATCGATGTCGTCCATCATACTGTCAGCTATGTGTCTCTGCATCTTGCTGCCCTGTTCCAGGTTCAAAATTCAAACGTGTGAAGCTTCCTGATATGAACCTTGAACTACCCCTTCGTTCCCCAGTGCACAGCCACTGCGCCGAAGGTTAGCTGCTTCCAACAAACATTCCTTATGCCTGCTTTGCCCATTATGAGCGCAAGTTCTTCCGGTGGTGGGAATTTCCCCATCGAGTTCGGAAGATACGTGTAGGCGTCACTATCGCCTGCGATCAGTTTGCCCAGCAATGGGACGATCCGACGGGTGTACAAGTTGTGAAACGCCCTCGTTGCGGCGAGACGTGGCTTGCCAACTTCCAGGCACACAATCCTACCACCAGGCTTGACTACCCGGCGCATCTCGCGGAACACACCCTCTATATCGGTGACATTGCGCATTGCAAAGCCGGTGGCAATGCAATCGAATGTGTCGTCATCAAAAGGGAGGTTGAGGGCATCTGCCCCCGCGAAGAAGACGGATTCTTTAGCGCCAACACCCTCGCTGCGGCCCTGTATCATCATCGGTGCACAAAAATCTATACCCACGGCCCGCGCGCCGCGATGTGCCATCTCCTGAGCGATAAGCCCTGTACCGGTCGCAACGTCGAGAGCCAGGTCACCTGGCCCGGGGCGTGCCTTGTTGACGGTGAAACGTCGCCACGCGCCATCGCGCCCGAAGCTCATAAGTGCGTTCATGAAATCGTACCGCTTCGCGATACGTGCGAACATGCCACTCACATAGCGGGCTTTTTGCTCACCTTGAAGGCTTGCATTGGGGTTAGCGGTGGGTTGCGTGGATGGGCTTATCCTCTGTCTGGTATGTACCTGTGAGAGATCTCTGGCGCTCAT
Organism: uncultured Chloroflexia bacterium; assembly: GCA_963797095.1. Taxonomy (GTDB): domain Bacteria; phylum Chloroflexota; class Chloroflexia; order QHBQ01; family JADMIH01; genus JADMIH01. Next base: position 870,861 of record CAWCNY010000006.1, read on the forward strand.
ATTCGTACCATGCCGTAAGAAAAAATGGGTCGCTAACCGCGAAAGGCCGTCCAGTGTACCCAGTGTACATTGTAACAATCTTCACAAGATCAGGCAAGAAACGGTTTCTCATCTGCCTTACCGCTATGGTATCATAAAAGCCCGATGCGAGTGTCCGTACCATATGACAAGCCGATTGTAGCCGAGGTGAAAGTGCGTGGCGGGTTGGGATCGTGCCTGCTGGCGCTGGCTCTCTGTGCCTACCCGACCTTCGTGGTGTTGCTCACAGTTATCTCGATCGTGTTTCCGGCGCGCGGCGGCTTGCGAGCGGTGGCACAGATCTTCGCGCCACATCTGTACATACCTCTCTTGATACTGGTGCCGTTCGCGTTCAGGCGTGGACTGTTCGGTGTCGGCCTGCTGAGAGTGCTGTTGCTAGGGTGCGTAGGCCTTTTCTGCGCCCGCTATCTCCCTGCTTTTGCGGCCTCAGGGCCAGCACCCGATCCGGCGGCTCCTAAGTTCAGCGTATTGACCTGGAATGTATTCGCCGAGAACCGGCGCGAGGATAGTGTCCGCGGGTTGCTTCTGGAGAAGCCCGCCGATGTGATCGCTTTGCAGGAGGTGTCATGGACCTGGCTCGCGAACGACCAGATCGCGGCGGCCTACCCCTACCGCCTCGTACGCCCGGGCGAAACCGCCTCAGGCATGGCCCTCCTGAGCTCTTATCCAATCCTCGACAGCGGCGTGCTGGACGGGGACCGCGATCTGTGGGACATCCCTCGCCTGATGTGGGCGCGCCTGGATGTGCATGGCACTTCAGTGCTGGTGGTGAACGCGCATCCGATCTCACCCTACTATTCAGGCGCGGATTGCTCGCTCCCCATTTGCTACGATCCAACCCTGCGCGACAGGCAGATCGTGGCGATGAGGCAGGAGCTTAGTTCATCTCTTGTAGAAGATGGAGAGCCATTCGTGCTGGTAGGTGACTTCAACGTGACCGAGCGCGAACCCGCCTACGCAGACCTATCGGCGGGGTTGACAGATGCTTTCAAGGCAATTGGCTCAGGCTTAGGCACCAGTTGGCGGCCCTCTTTCATCATGAGCCAGCCTGTAGGCTTCCTTCAAATCGACTACCTGTTTGCCGGGCCTGGTATCGGTCCCGTTGGTGTGCAAACCGACTGTACGCCCCGCAGCAGCGATCATTGTGTGGTTATCGGGCGTTTCGAGATCAAAAGATGATGCCCTACATCGGTTTCTCTCTGCCCGACGTTAATCATTGCGTAACCTCTGTAATACCGTCGCGCTTGCGGTCGTATTAGTATTGTAGTACAATTTCTGCATATAACTGGCGCCCAACGCCGGGGTGCCTGCCTTGTGCATGCCCGGCTCCCCTTCCCGTTCTACCAAGGAGTTTTATGAAGACCCAGGGCCGTGGTAATACAGGCGGTCGTATTCCGCCCCCACACGACGATTACGACGACTACGAGGAAGTCGAATACTCACCTGAAGACGACCTCGAAGTTGCGGGCCTCGAAGATGACTACGAGGATGAGCAAATCGACACTCCTGCCTCTTCCCGGCGGGCGGGCGCTCGATCAGGCTCCAACGGGAACAACAAGAATAAGCCCGGAAATGGCCGCTCTACACCTCCCCAGAGGGGCGGCACGCCTCGCGTGCGCCCGCCCCTGGCAGTAGGTCGCACAGCGGCTCCCCTCTTACCCAAGCGCCGACAACGTCCTGAAATAGAGGTCGAGCCTTCGGCGGCAGAAACTGCCCCTACTGGCAGGCCCGCCACTGGCAATGGCAAGCGCAAAGAGAGCAACGGCGCTACGTCGACTGCTGCACTGACCGCACCTGCTGCTTCCACTCCAACTCCCAGGTCCGGGTCCCGCGCTTCACAGTCCGCGATCGCCACAGAGACTCCTGCTCCACCTCAACCGGAGACTCTCTCCACGCGCGTTTTCAGGTTGATCGTCAACTATGAAACGTTGATCTACATGGGCATTTTTGCCCTTGCGTTCATTACGCGCTTCTGGGACATTGGCGACAGGGGCATACACCACGACGAAAGCCTGCACGCCGTCTTCTCGCGCAACCTCTACACTGGGGCCGGTTACACTCATGACCCGATGATGCACGGCCCAGTCCAGTTCAACCTGATCGCAGGTATGTACTGGCTCTTTGGCACTTCCGACGCAACCGCCCGCTTCGCCTCGGCTCTCTGTGGCATCTGGGTGGTTATGTCACCATTCTTCTTGCGCAGACAGATGGGGCGGTGGCCCGCTCTGATCGCTTCCTTCCTGCTCCTGATAGCGCCTGGCATCCTCTACTTCAGCCGCATGGCTCGTGAAGACTCGGTCTTCTCGGCGATGGAGATGATCATGATCGTCGGGCTGTGGCGCTTTATTTCAACGCGCAGGCCCGCCGATTTCTTCATCTTCTGCGCCGGTCTTTCGCTCATGTTCACCATCAAGGAGTCGGCTTATCTGACGGTGGCCGTGCTCGGCAGTATGTTTGCTTTGCTCTTCGCATACCAGGCTGGGTGGGCTATCGTGGGCGCGTTCGCTGCCTATGGTGCGGCAATGGGCGGCATGCTCCTGGTAATAAGCGGCAAGATGAAGAGTGGCGAAATCGCAGGCCTCCCCAATATCCCCGCCCAGAACCCCGACTACGGCACGATCACGAACTTTGCAAGTAATTTCCTGGGGCACCCGTTGGTGCAGTGGTCGGCAATCATCACTGTGCTCTTCATTGTCGGCCTGGTCTTCCTCCTGTGGTCTAAACGGCGTCAGGTGGTAATGGCGGACGCAGAAGCAGCCTACGAGATGGATGGGGAGTACAGCCGCCCGGTGCGCCCATCTCGCACTACTAGACCCTCTGGCCGTCCTGCACAGTCGCCGCTACCTACGCGCAGGCCGCGCCAGTCCTCGCCGGGTACAGATGAGGTTATCGAGGCGGCTCCGCCCCCGGCCTCCAATGGTCACGAAAATGGGGCTGCCGTGTTGCCGGCCGAAGAGTCCGCCTCCGTTGCCCCTCCTGCTTATGCCTATGAGGAGTCTTATGAAGCAACCGAGGTATGGGATCCCAGGCGGCTCGACCCCAAGCCGGGGACATTGCTGGCCCACTACCAGCCCGGCTCCGTCCCCCACCTGATTGGCTCCCTTTTCGGAAGACCCTCGGTGCTGCTGATCGGCTTCCTGATTGCGGCTACCATCTTTATCGTCTTGTACTCGGTGTTCTTCACCGACCTGCCACGCGGCATCGCATCCGGCCTGTTTGCCTCGCTTGGCTACTGGATGGCCCAGCAGGGCGTGGCACGCGGGGGCCAACCATGGTACTACTATTTCCTCATCATACCCCTCTACCAGCCTATCGCTGTCTTCTTCAGCGTGGTCGCCACGATCTTCTTCAGCGTGAAGGGTATCCGGGGATTCCTAAAGAACCGGGAAGATCGCCTGTACGGCGAAACTGATCAGCCGCGCCTCGGCCTCTACAACACCGATCGGCCAGTGCCATTCGCCAAGTTCAGCGCCTTCCTGCCCCTATTTTCGATCTGGTGGTTGGGTGGGGCCTGGTTCATCTACAGTTGGGCGGGCGAGAAGATGCCCTGGCTTATCATGCACATGATCAGGCCCGCCATATTGCTGGCCTCCCTCTTCCTGGGCGCTCTTGTGGCCTCTATTATTGCTCGTAGGCAGGAGCGGATAGCATGGGCCAGGGCCTATTACAGAGAATACTACGGCGATGAACCGGATGCGCCCACCATACCTCTCACAGAGAGCGGGCGCCGAGCCTCGGACGGTGGAAGGGGCGCGCCTCAGTCGAAAACCCAGGTAGCCCGCAACCCCAAATACCGCCGGGCACCGGTGGTTTTGCGGGAACAGGAGCCACCATGGATCAGCTGGAATCGCCCAGGCTCCAAGTTTCCGGCTCTCTCCTTCCTGACCATTCTTACCTTGCTTGCTCTGGCCTGGGGGCTGAAGCTCAATGCGCTCTCGTATGTCAGCGACTATACTGGTTGGGGCATTTCCTGGGTCTATCCTATGTTGGTAGTTATCCTGGTGGTGTCTTATTCCGTGTGGATCGGCCCATCTCGCGTGCTACGCTACCTGGCCCTGGGCATCTTTTCAATTTTCTTCCTCTATGAGTTCCGCTCGGCGATCGACCTCACGTACCAGCACCCTGATGTGCCGATCGAGATGGCCGTCTACGTGCAAACGTCACCCGATGTGACGCGTACCGTCAAAGAGATCGATGATTATTCTACCTATGCCACCGGTGGCCTCAATACACGGGTGACTTACGATAGCTTTGCATCGTGGCCTTTCGAGTGGTACTTCCGCGACTTCAAGAACAAGAATTTCATAGCCGCCAACGAGGTTCCTACAGGACCCGATTATCCAATACTGGTCCTGGAATACGCCAAGCACAACAACGACCCGGCCCTCGCAGATTACCTGGTGCAGCGTTATGCTATGCGCTGGTGGTTCCCGGAGGACTGGTACAAGAGCCAACTCATCCAAGGCCAGGATTATCAGACAGCGCCTTTTGGTAGCCAACTTGGCGCGATCCTGGGAACGACCGCCGGCACATTCACTAACCCGCAGATGACTTCTACCCTTTGGAAGTACCTTATCTTCCGCCAGACTCCGGAGCCTTTAGGCTCGGAAGATATGGTCGTTGCCGTGCGACGTGACATAGCCCAGATATACCATTACCTGCAATATCAGCCGCCCGACAGGAGCGACGAACCACCACCCACCGTTCGCACGCCGCCAGCGCCCGATGGCAGCTTCTATCGCTAAACGTGATACGTGACGCGGTATTGACTACATCCGTTTTGAGAATGGAATGGTGAAAAGGAGACTATGGACAATCGTAAATTGAGCGCACGCGCCGAGACGGGCGCGTCCAGGGCCGGATATGGGCGACGCGACGGCGGTGGAGCAACTACCGTATCGTGGCTTGATCGCGCTGTCGAGCTTACCCGCGTCAACTGGGAAGTAATCTTCTTCGTTGGATTGATGGTAGTTGCCGTACTAACGCGCCTGGTAGACCTCGGCTCGCGGGCATTCCACCACGACGAGAGCATCCACGCGTATTTCTCCAACTATTACCTGCTAACGGGTAACTTTACGACCACGCCAGGCTTTGGCGGCGGCTACGACCCGACTTATCATGGTCCTTTCCTCTACAACATAGTGGCTCTCGGTTTCTTCCTGTTTGGAACCAACGATGCCACCGCCCGTCTGATGCCGGCTATCTTCGGCATCATACTGATCGGCCTCATCTGGCTGCTTCGTCCCTTTATAGGCAGGCTTGGTGCGTTGATCGCGGCCTTGCTGGTGATACTCTCACCCAGCATTACTTACTATTCGCGTTCGTTGCGCCATGACATCTTCGCGCTGACTGGATGCTTGCTCCTTTTCATCTCGATCCTGTGGTTCTTACGAACCCACCAGGCTCGTTGGGTTTACCTGGGAGCGTTAGGCTTCATAGTGGCCTATGCGAGCCACGAATTGACGTTCATCGTGGCTTTCATCTTCGCGCTCTTCCTGGCTATCGCCGCGTTTACTTACAATGCCTTCTCCGGTGGCTCCCGGCGCTATGCGGACTCCGATGTAAATCCTGTGCGCAGCGCGTTGTCGGCTCTTGGCACGCAGCGCTGGACGTTGTTTGGCGCGCTTGCGCTGGCGGGTGGGGTGTATGTGGTACTTTACACCAATCTTCTGACCCATCTCGACTTGATCCTTTCCGGGATCATCGAGGGCCTGAACTACTGGCTGATCCAGCAACGCGCAGCGCGTGGCAATCAGCCGATCTTCTACTACGTCATGATGATGCCGATTTATGAGCCGCTGGCTCTGCTGGCAGGGATCGGCACCACAGTGTACATGGTGGTCAAATACTTCAGGGGGGAGGGCGACACCGTAGCAGTAGATGACGGGGCCGACGCCTTCCCTACAAACACTGATGTGCCTGTTGAGGACGAATTTGGGCATCCGCTGCCGGGCATCGCCTCTATGCGTGGCCTCACCTGGGCTTTCCTCGTGTTCTGGTCATTTGGCGCTTTCGTTGCCTTCTCTATCGCGGGCGAGAAGATGCCCTGGCTGACCATGCAGATGGCTCTCCCTTTCAGCTTGCTTGCTGCCGCAGGACTCGGCAAGTTGCTGACCGGCATGGAATGGCGTGAGGTGCGCAAGGGGGGCGGCCTCTTCCTGGGCGTGGGTGTTGTGCTCTTCATCTTCGCGGCCTTTATGCTGGTGTCCTACTTGAACGGCACCATGCCAAAGCCAGCAGGAGCAAGCGCCGACTTCCAGAACCTTGTTCGTGGTTTCCTGCTGATCCTCTTTACGGCAGGCCTGCTTGCCCTGTGCGGTTGGCTTGCATATAAGATGCTGCCCGGCAGGGCAGTGAAGGTGATCGGCTTCACTTTCGCCATTTTCCTGGGCCTGTACGGTATCCGCTCGATGACCATCCTCAACTACAACAGGGGCGATATCCCCAACGAGATGATGGTTTACACGCAGTCGGCTCCTGATACGACGATTGTGGCCGATCTTGTGAAGCGGCTATCGCGTGACGAAACATCATTCGACGCCGACCGCAACGCCAACGACGTTACCGGCGGGCACGGACTAACTATTGCCCTCGACCAGAACGAGGCTACAGAGTGGCCGTTCGACTGGTACTTCCGCGATATGAAGAACCTGATCTATCACAACCTGGCGGGCTGGCAGTCGAACAACGCGGGCGTGCCGCCTAACGAGGCGGTGATCATCGCCAGCGAAGCGACCGAGAACGAGCCGAACTTCCAGGCGTTCATCAAGGATAAGTACACCACCACCAAGTATGTGCATAACTGGTGGTTCCCTGAAGAGACCTATCGAACGGGCAACGATGGCGATTTCGGTAAAGCCCTCAATCTAATGTTCGGTAACAACCTGCGGTACCTGCTGTACCGCGACCCTGGCAAGCCGCTCGGTTCGCGCAACTTCTACCTGCACGTTCGCAACGACCTGGCGCCGAAGGCGGGCTTTGCCAGCGCGGGCACTGTCACTACCCCGGCTGACCCAACCCACCCCGACGAGAGCACTCCTGTGCACGCGTTGTTTGACCTGGCTCCGAAGGGGACCGACCGGGGAGCGTTCGATCAGCCTCGCGGTATCGCCACCGGGCCGGATGGAAGCGTGTATGTGGTCGACACCAACAACTTCCGTATTCAGAAGTTCGATTCGACCGGTAAGTTCGTCAAGATCATCGGCTCCGGCAAAGGCAGCGATGATGGAGAGTTTGCTCCATTGAGCGACCAGGCCAGCGGTACAGGCGCAGGCGGGATCGCGGTGGACAAGGACGGCAACATCTACGTGGCCGACACCTGGAACCACCGGATCGAAAAGTTCGACTCGAACGGTAACTTCCTCACCAAGTGGGGCGAGTTCGTCAACCTGGGCGACTCGGGTGGCTTCAGCGACGGCAACAAGAACGACAAGTTCTATGGACCGCGCGGGGTGGCTGTTGGGCCTGATGGTAATGTCTATGTTACCGACACGGGCAACAAGCGCGTTTCCATCTTTGCGCCGGACGGCAGCTACTTGCGCGAGATCAGCAGCGGTATGACCCCGGATAAGATCTCAGGGAATTACCCGTTCAACCAGCCGGGAGAGATGAACGAGCCTATAGGAATTACGGTTGACCAGCAGAGCAACGTGTATGTAGCCGATACGAACAACAAGCGCATCCAGAAGTTCGACTCAAGCGGCAAGTTCGTGACCCAGTGGCCCATTCCGAGTGGCGGGTGGGACCCAGGGACGACGATGGAGCCGTTCATGGCGACCGACGCCCAGGGTAATGTGTACGTTACCGGCCCCACCGCCGCTCTGGTATACAAGTTCAGCCCATCGGGTGAATTGCTGGGCAATCCGGGCAAAAGCCCTCAAAACGTGGTTCTCAAGACCCCTACGGGCATTACGGTGGCCGCCGACGGTAAGGTGTACGTGGTTGACACCGGTGCTAACGGAGTGGTCAACATGGGCACCATACCCTGATAGTATCCGCTGGGTAACGGGGCGGCCTGGCCGCCTCATTTTCTTTTAAGAGACTCAGCGTTTCTTCGCGTAGGCAGCGATGGTTGCGCCCTTGCCGAGGGCGGCCATTATTGGTGCGTACACTACGCTGAATAGAGCCAGCGGTAAGGCTGTCAGCAGCGCGACCAGAGTCTGGCGGCGAGCCGATCCTACTTCGTTTCCTTCGGCGTCCACCACTTTCGCCGAGCGGGTCCGCAAGTAGTTATAGAGCAGGTTGTGGCGGAGGCCCATCTTGTTCTGAACGGTCTGCACCAGGCTGAAGAAGTCGTACTCGGTCGAGAAGAAGTTGGTGTCGCTGATAGTAAGCCCGGCTTTGTCGAGGGCGTGCTGCAAGGTGGCCTTCGTGAAGTGAGTGCGGTGGCGCGGCACGTCGAGATGGAACCAGCGTTTGCCTCCCCACCTGGCTTCGGGGCTTCCGAAGTTGGGCACGGCCACCAGCAGAGTGCCGCCCGGTTTCAGTATCCGTGCCACCTCCTGAAGCATAGCCCTGGGCGATTGGACGTGCTCCAGCACGTGCCACAGGATTACAAGGTCGAATTCGTTGTCGGGAAACGCGGCCTCCTCCAGCATGTGAGTGGTGATGGGGAGGCCCAACCGCTCACGAGCGTAGGTGGCTGCCTCATCGTTCAGTTCGGTGCCTGTAGGGGTCCACCCACGCTCGCGAAGCTTGTTCAAAAGCAGCCCGCGCCCGCAACCGATGTCCAGTACTTTGCCCGGCTTCTGGTGTTGCTCGATCTGGTAGGCCCGGTAGGTGTAGAGGTTGTCCAGAAGCCATTCGACTATTTTGTTGAAGCGTTTGCCGCTGCCGTAATATCCCTTAGGATAGTAATGGTCTATCCGGCGTTCCGACAGGATAGGTGATGTGACGTATAGCTGGCAGTCGTAGCAGTAGCCGACCGTGAACGGGTCGCCGGTGATGTAGTCGCGGGTGACGAACATGGGAGTAAACCTGTTGCGCGGGTGGGTGCATATCAGGGTCGAGTGATCTCTGAGCCGGTGGTAAGTATGGTGGGTACGCCGCGATCCATTGCGGTTGACCTTGATTGGCAGCTTGATTGGAGTTTGCATTATTGAGAAGTCATGTAATAGAGCGTACTTCTGGCTAGCTCAATTCGATTTCCTGCGCTGTTTTTACGGTGTTTGTTTGAAGGGCGATTATTCTCCCCCTCAATAGCTATTGGGCATTGGTGAGACAAAACGGGACAGCTTTTGGGGTGTACTTTCGGGTGATTCTTTGTGCCGGTCTGGTGTGCAACGACCGGCGATTTGTTTGACGCTGTTCTGTTGGGCGTGATACAATTACCTGCGATGATGCTCTATCCTGAAAACGAGCTTTCATAAGTATACCTTATTGAGTGGGTGTTTCTCCGGTCTTGTGTGACCAGCGCCCGCCGAGTAGCTTCTCTGTGGTCTCCCCTATAACTCCTGAAATCCCGGCCCAAACTGCTGACCCTAACGAGTCAGAAACCAGCGCTGCCACCTGGGCGGTCCCATCGCGGCGCACAGGGCGCGCACGCCCGACGGTACGTTTGTGGGAGCCGCTCGGTGTCTTCGCAATCACTTTCGTGGTGCTCGCTATCTTCGTGCCCCGCATCACAACTTACCTCAACCCGACCACCGGTGACGAGCCGTTCTATCTGATGACCGCCATCAGTTTGATCAGGGATGGCGACCTTAACGAGTGTAACAACTACATACAACATGACGAAGCGGCTATCTACCCGTCTTTTTACGGCGTAAGCAGCACGGGTAGCGGCTATGTGAACTTCCCGGCAGATTGGCGGGGGTGGCCGGGGTCGCCTTTCCCTCTGCCTCCGCACCCGGCTATTATATCGCCTGCAAGCAGGCAGTGTTCCAGCAACTATAACCAGTATCCCGTCAATTACGACAATCCGAACGGTGAGCTTTATTCCAAGCATGGATTAGGGCTTAGCCTCCTGGTAGCGCCTGCTTTCGCTATCGGGGGCCGGATAGTGGTGGTGTTCTTCTTGTGCCTGCTGGGGGCTATGCTGGCTGCGAATGTCTATTTGCTGGCCCGCGAGTCGGTTGTGAATGTGGGGGCTGCGGTGCTTACATGGGTGGCCTTCGCTTTCACCGTTCCACAAATGCCGTACTCATTCTTGATCTTCCCTGAGCTACCAGCCGCGCTCCTGACGTTGTATGCGTTCCGGCGTATCCGCCGGTGGAAGAATAATCTGTGGCAGGTGATCGGGATGGGGTTATGTGTGGCGTTCCTGCCGTGGCTGCACTATCGCTTCGCGCCTATCTGCGTGGGCCTGGCGATCTACTATATTTACCAGATGAGGCGGCATAGAAAGGATCCAGGCAGCAAGCTCATACGGAACAATGTGCTGCTGGGGGGGATCGTGGGTGTGTCGGCGGTGTTGCTGATGCTGCTCTTTTTTACGCGTTATGGCACGCCCTGGCCGAATGGATCGGACCACGCGGGGATCAACGACGTGGCGGGGACTTTGCGGGGGGCTGTGGGGCTGTTCCTCGACCAGCAATGGGGCCTGTTCGTGGCTTCGCCTATCTTCATCTTGCTGCTGGTGGGCATCATTCTGATGTGGGTTATGCCAGGATGGCGGCGCGACCTGGGGTGGATCGCGGCGGTGTCGGTGCCCTATTTCCTGGTAATCGCCAACTACGCGCAGTGGTGGGGCGAGTGGTGCCCACCTGGGCGCTACCTGGAGTCGATCCTGCCTTTGTTCGCCCTGCCCTTTGCTATTTCGCTGGATAATATCAAGGGCGTCATTTACCGGGGTATTTACGGGGTGCTGTTATTGCTATCGCTTCTTACGATGTGGGGTTTCCTGTACCAACCCCAGTGGATGTACAACCAGCCGGTGGTGTCGGGGGCGCTCAACGGCAAAGCGGAGTTGTTGGTACACGGGTTTCCCGCACTGGCAACTGCGCTGCATCTGTCTTTCCTGAGCAATATCGACCTGACGGGGTTCTTCCCGTCTTTTGTTTCGCCTTACTTTGCATATTATATGGGGCCGACATATGGGGATGCCGCGTCGGAGGCCGCCTGGCGCACCAGTTTCCTGCCTCTTGTCATAATCATACTGATCATATTTGTGAGCCTGTTGCTGGCATGGTCGAGCGTTATGCGCAACACGACCACAGGCGGCAGCGCGAGCACAGGCGACGCGGGAGGGGATCAATCAGGGCGCGAGCGCGAGAGCACCCAGGGCCCACTGGAGCCTGCCCCGTTACCCACGCAGAATGCGACGGCGACCACCGAATCTTGCGAGGGTGCGCCGTATTTCGGTAAAATGTTGGCTGGCGCATATTTTCGGGCAGTTGTTCGGCGTGCCCGGCCCGTTCCCGGTAGTTAAGGAGTAGTTGATGGCTTCGATTGGCGAAGTTGATCCTACAACGCCCATAGCCGCTCCACCTGACCCAGCCCTTGAGCCGGAGATCATTCACCCTGCCGTGCAGCCGCCCCAGCAGGTGGTTATCGCGCCTGAGAGCCAGGCGCGAGAGCGCGTGATGGGTATTCTACGCCGGGTGTGGATGGCTCGCGGCTTCTTTGGCGGGTTGGTGGCGATGGTGCTGGCGTTCAACGCGCAACGAACGCTTATCGAACAGGGCGATTGGGTGACGGCTCAACGCTACTATTTGATCGCCTTTGTTATTTTGATCCTCAGCCTCATGCACCCGACTTTCGAGTTTTTCCGACGCGAGAGCAAGCGGGTAGAGGATAAGACCGGGGATACGGTGGCGTCTTCCGCCACAGTCGTGGATGTGCCTCCCGCTAACGGTGTGGAGGCCCTGACACCACTTGCTCCGCGCGCCCGCAGGGCGTACGGCACGAGCATCGATGGTAACGGTCATAGCAATGGTAACGGCGCTGGCGATCTGGCGACTCAGAAGCAGCTAACCGGCCTCGAAGTGATGGCCCCTCTTCCGACGCGCAGGGCTGGGAGCAAAACCGTGCTTGCTTCGCCTGCGCCGTCAATAGCGGAGACGACGGTTATCGCGAAGCCGCAAGCTGCGGCTGAGGTAGCTGCTCCCGTTCGACATAAGACGAGGCCTTTGGACCTATCGGAACTGCCGGAGACGGCACATCTCGCGGAGATCCCCAGGTTCCTGGTCAAAGTGAAGGCGTTCTACCTGGAATTGCGGGCGGACCTGGGTTGGAAGGTTACGCTGCCTTTATTCTTGATATCGCTGGCGCTGGTTGTGTCGGCTTATCTCATGCTGCATGACAATCTCGCCAACGCGCTGGCAGGGTGGGTGTGGTTCGCGTCCATGAGCCTGATCATTGTGACGTTTTATGGCGCGCCGAAATGGCTCAGCAATCTGAAAGGCTTGCTCGATGGCCCGGACGATGGGTTCTTTGCCGGGGGCGTGCCGCAGATACCGATGCGGCTTGAGATATTTCTGGCGCTGGTGTTGATGGTGGGTGCGCTTGTAATACGGCTTTACAACCTTGATTATTTGCCCGGCATTTTTGGCGACGAAGGCGAGCGCGGTATTGACGCACGCGGAATCATGAACGGCAACACCGATGTGATCTGGGGAGCAGGGTGGTGGGTGGTGCCGAACGTCTATTTCTATGCTCTCTCGTGGACACTCCGCATGTTTGGGGACAACATGATCGGCGACCGGATGCTGAACGTTATCTCCGGCATGCTGATCATCTACTTTATCTACAGGATTGGCCGCCTGCTGTGGGGAGTGCGTGCCGGGCTGCTTGCAGGGGCGCTGCTGGCGGTGTCGCCTATCTGGATTCAGTTCAGCCGCCACGCCAGCGAAAGCACCCCCACGATTGTAGGGTGGGCGTTGGGCTTTCTGTTCCTGTATCGCGCTCTGCGCTTCCGCTACTGGGTGGATTGGGCGCTTGCGGGGATGGCGTTCGGCTCAAGCCTCTACTTTTATGCGGCGGGCAAGCTGGTTGTGCCGCTGTTGGCCGCTGCCGGTGCCTATATGCTGGTGCGCTGGCGCTGGGAATTCGTCAAGAGGTATCTCGCGGGTTATGTGCTGATGCTGGGTACATTCTTCCTGACCTTCATGCCGCATTTTATCTATTTGCAGGCGGGTAACTTCACCGCCATGTTTCAGCGGGCCAACGAGACCTCGATATTCTCGCCGGGCCTTGCCGCTATGATCTTCGGCAACCACGGGGTGCCGTACGATCCGAGCCTGGCGAACCTGTCGCTGGTGGACAACCTGTTGAAAGCTCCCGGCGCATGGGCGCTTGTGATCTACAACCAGGCGCGTATCAGCTTCGATTCGCTGTACCGGGTGGGCGATACGACCTTCTTTTATCCAATTCGCGACCATAACGGCAGCCTTCTTACCCCATTACTGGCGAGCCTGTGCCTGCTCGGGGTGGTCTACTTCACGTGGAAATTGTGGGATGCGCGATACGGACTGGCCGTGATCTGGTTCTGGATAGGTCTGGCGGCGGTTATCTTTACTATCGATACCCCACACGTGCAGCGCATTGTGGGCGCGTGGCCCGTGTTGTTCTTGTTCCCGGCTGTGATGATCGACCGGGTTGCGGCCTCGGCCTGGCCCCTGAACATCAAGTTCGCCAGGCGATGGTTGGCTATTCCACTGGTGGGGTTGGTGATATTTGCGTCTGTGGAAGGCTTGAGAGAGTATTTCGTCATCTACGAAGCGCAGTGCTCGATCTGCGGCTCGACTGTGCAGGCGCGGTTTGTGGCAACGATGGGGCAAGATTACAAGGGCTACCAGTTTGGGGTGGGTGGTTACCCAGTTTACTTCAATTACGGGAGCACTCGGTTCACATCGCCCGATGTGGAGGGCGAGGACATGAACGTGCCGATGGACCATTTCCCGGTGACGGATAACAACGGCAAGGGATTGGCTTTCATTCTGTATCCGGCCAATCTCCAATACCTACCAATATTGCATATGATGTACCCGGATGGAGTGCAGAAGGATGGGAAGGGGAACGATGGATCGTTCTGGTTCACAGCCTACGAGGTCAGCCAGGCGCAGGTCAATGACATACAGGTTAGCTTCGCGTCGTATACCGATGCGCGTGGCAACACCGTCCATCGCAACGAGCCTAACCTGGGTACGAGCCGTCAGCCTGGGGCCACCATCTGGAGCGCACCACCGCAATTGAGCTCCCCGATGAATGCTAGCTGGGAAGGGGGTCTGGTCGCGCCCGACTACGGCCAGTACACTTTCTTCCTGTCGGGCGATACAGATGCTACCTTCGAGATAGATGGCGAAACGCTGTTGCGTTCGAACAGCCAGGCGACCGTGGTGCTGGCGGGAGGCCCCCACACGGTGAAACTGAGCGGCACATTGGCCGATCAAAGCGCCAGGGTTGACCTGCGATGGGCGGGTGGCGGGGGCGCGCCTATGCCTATAGGATCTAACTTCCTCTACAACGGCGTGCTGGGTGGCCTCACGGCTTCAATAGGATTTGATTCGAGCGCTCAGATCGATGCTCCCGATCCACTTGCCAGCCAGATACCTTACAAGTACGAGATACACCCGTTCCTGTCGGTCAGGGACGCGGGCGCTCAGTCCACCAGCTTCGGTGGACGCCCGTCCTTCGTGCGGTGGCAGGGGACGCTTTATGCGCCAACCGACGGCCAGTACAGCTTCTCGATTGCCTCGAATGGGGCTTACGCGATGATGCTTGATGGGCAGATGGTGCTCGACAGCCAGGCTGCGGGCAGCGTGCAGAACCCAATAACCCTCACCGAGGGCGAGCACACTGTGGATGTGCGCTATGCCTGGCAGGGGCAGAGTGGGGGCGTGTTCGAGTGGTTCTGGGCACCGCCGGGAGGCCAGCAAGCGATAGTGCCTCCCAGCGTATTGACCCCGCTCAAGAGGATGTGGCAGCCCAACGAAGTAACCGCGCCAACGTCTGTTCCTAACCTCGCGCCGCCCGCACCCCCGGCTGTGGGCATCAAGGCCGATGCGCTGCTGGGAGCAGATGCAGACCTGAAGGAAGCACGTGGGCTGGGAGCAGATGCAGAGGGGAATGTGTATATAAGCGACAACGGCAACCACCGGATACTGGTGCTCGATTCGGTAGGTAGAACGGTCAGGGTCCTGGGTAGCGAGACCGACGCTTCTGCCGAAGGCAAGTTCAACGTGCTCAGCGACATCTATACAAGCCCCGATGGACACCTCTATACGTTGGACACGAAGAACGGCGATGTGCATGTATTCAATCCTGATGGGACGGTGCAACATTACTTCCAGGGTCTCACGCCTTCGTCGCTCGGTATTACGGCAGGGATCGATGGCAAGATATACATCGCGAATACTGTAGGGAGCGCCGTGCTGGTCTTCTCGCCCGATGGTGTGCTCTTGAACAGGTTCGTGGGAGGGCCGGATGGCACGCTCCAACATTTCGAGCAGCCGATCGATGTAGCGGTGGCTCCGGATGGGACGATATATACGGTGGATATGCGAAATCGTGTGGCGCAACTGGATGGGAATGGTTTTGTGGTGCGAGAGTGGCCTGTGCAGTGGGGTGGTGCTCTCGGGGGCAGTCACCTTGTATACCGGGAGAACAAGGTGGTTATGACCGACTCGGATCGCAACAGGCTGACTATTATTGACCCAACGACTAACCAGATATCGTTCGTGGGGAAGGATGGCGGCAGCGATTCTCAGATGCACATCCCTGTGGGGATCGCCGTCGGTCCCAACGATAAGGTGTATGTGATGGACAGCGGCAACAACCGGGTGCTGGTGTTCAACGACCTGGAGCCTTAATGAGAACAGAGGCGAATCGAGGGGCCGGGGAGGCTGAAGGGAGGGCTATGCCACCTTCTTCATCGGGGGCGCAAACGCCGAAGGTGATAGTGGTGATGCCTGCGTACAATGCAGCGCGGACAGTAGCCAAAACGCACGGCGATATCCCCCCCGATCTCGTCTCGAAGGTGATCCTGGTGGACGATGCGAGCCAGGACGATACGCCTGAGATAGCGCGCCAGCTTGGGTTGGATGTGATCGTGCATGTCCAGAATAAGGGCTATGGCGGCAACCAGAAGACGTGCTACATGGAGGCATTGGGCGCAGGCGCTGATATCGTGGTGATGCTCCACCCGGATAACCAGTATGATGCCACGCGCATCCCCGCTATGATCGCGCCGATAATGGACGGGCAAGCAGACCTTGTGCTTGGATCGCGCTTGCTTGGTGGGCGGTCAGCCACCCTTGAGGGCGGCATGCCAATCTGGAAATATATCTCCAACCGTTTCTTGACGGTGGTGGAGAATCTGGCGTTCGGGACGCACCTTTCGGAGATGCACACAGGGTTCCGCGCGTACTCGCGCCGCCTGCTTACTACGATACCGTTTTTGCTAAACTCCGACGATTTTGTGTTTGATAGCGAAGTGATAGCGCAGACCGCGGCGTTCGGCTTCTCTATAGTGGAAGTATCTGTGCCAACCCGATACTTTCCAGAGGCGTCCAGCGTGAACTTTCGCAGGAGCGTGGTGTATGGGCTGGCTACGCTCAACGTGGCGCGCAAGTACTGGTTGAACAAGATGGGCATACGCAAATACCCGCTCTTTCGCAAGAAGCTCGCGAATATCCTCAGCCGCGAGTACAAGACGCGCATCCTTGGGACGACCGGGGATGGCGGTAGCGGTACGAGTGGAAAGGGCATGAAATAGAGGATTGTAGGGTTGAGGTCAAGGCGCAGAGGGCGACCCGCTGGGTCGCCTCTACAATGCAACAAAAGGAATTATCTTGTTTAAATCCCGCCAACTCATAATCGGCCTCGTAATCAGCGTGATCTTCTTCGCGCTGGCAGTGCTTGATATAGACCCTGCGCAAGTGTGGACGGCTTTCACACGTGCTAACTACCTGGCCTTGATCCCGGCGCTGCTGGTTTATTTCATCGGCGTGTGGGTGCGCGCTGTTCGATGGCGCATACTGCTGCGGCCCATATTGCCTGAGAAGAGCCGGAGCGGTCTGCTTCGTATCTTTGAGGTGGTCGTCATTGGGTATATGGGCAACAACGTCTTTCCTGCTCGTATAGGAGAGCTTGTGCGAGCTTATGTGCTGAGCCTTCGGGAGAATGTGCGTAAGACCGCCACGCTGGCGACCATACTTGTCGAAAGAATCTTCGATGGGTTGACGATGATCGGGTTTGCGGCGGCAGTAGTGCTTTTTGTGCTGATCGTAGATAGCAAGGCGCTGACGACCGGGGCCGACCATAAGCTAGGCACGCTCCTTATGAGCTTGAGCATTCCTATCGTGATCGGGGCGGTGGTGTTCCTGGGGGCGCTGGTGGTGTTCCTGGCGGTCGCTTCATCGCCGAACCTCATGCTCAGGCTGGCGAAAGTGGCGTTTCGTTTCTTGCCCAATCGCTTGCACCAGCGAGCCGACCGCCTTATGAGCTCATTCATTGATGGGCTGGCCTCGCTCAAAAGTCCCTCCAATATGGCGGCAGTGTTTGGGCTTTCTATTGTGGCCTGGCTTTTTGAGGCAAGTATGTACTACATAATAGGAGCATGGGGCTTTGACCTGCGCGGAAGCGATGGGCTGCCTCTGCCCTTTTATGTGTATGTGCTGGCAACGGCTGCGGTGAACCTGGGGACGCTGATACCGCAGGCTCCAGGTTATGCGGGGGTCTTTGAGGCGATTGCCAAGGGGGTGCTTGTGGGCGCGTTCGGGGTGGACGAGAACGCTTCTCTTTCTTATGTGCTTGTGCTGCATGCAACTTTGTTGATCCCGATAACGCTGCTGGGCTTTTTCTATACGGCCCACCAGAGTATTACCTACAAACAGTTGGTGGAACTTGAGGAGACACGTGCCGAGGCCTCGGAGCAGGCCCATGAGTTTGAAGGCCCGCTTACGGATATAGACCTAGTACGAGAAGGTAAGATTACAGAAGGCGACACATCTGCCGAAGCACGCCTGGAGCAAGCAGGCGAAGGAAGGTAAACTGAATTGGATATATTCCAAGCTTTGGTCCTGGGGATTGTACAGGGCCTGACTGAGTTCTTGCCGATTTCATCGTCGGCGCATTTGCTTATAGTACCCTGGCTGCTGAACTGGGACGACCCGGCGATCACCAGCATACAGTTCGATGTGTCGTTGCACATGGGCACGCTGGTCGCGGTGCTGATCTACTTCGCGGCGGATTGGCGGCGTATTATCGTGGCCTTCGTGCGTTCCTTGCTGGAGAGGCGCATCGGCGACGACCCGGACCGGAGGCTTGCGTGGTATGTGATCCTGGGTTCGATACCTGCCGCTATAGCCGGAGTGCTGGCCGAGAGCAAGATTAACGACATATTCCACCAGGCGGGCAATTTCACTGCCGGGATCGTTGTGATCGCGATTTCAATGATCGCACTAGCACTTGTTTTGTTGCTTGCAGAGCGTGTGGGCAAGCGCGTCTATGACATCCGCAATTTGAGCATCGGCACTGCCCTGGCTGTTGGTTTCGCGCAGGCGCTGGCGTTGATACCCGGCGTATCACGCTCCGGCAGCACAATAACGGCGGGACTCTTCATGGGCCTCAAGCGCGATTCCGCTGCGCGCTTTTCGTTCCTGCTGGCTACGCCCGTGATCCTGGGGGCGGGTCTCAAGGAGTTGTATGACGTATTGCAGGCCGGGAGCGTGGCGAGTACAGAAATACCCGGCTTTATCATAGGATTTCTGGCCGCTGCCATTTCCGGCTTCCTGTGCATCACCTTTCTCCTGCGCTACCTACAGCGCAACAGCACACTTCCCTTTATTGTCTATCGCGTGGCGCTGGGGCTGTTCCTGCTCGTGCTGGTGTTTGCCGGGTTCAGATCTTGATCGCGACGCGTACCATGTAACACAATTCGGTGACAGGCATGGGCCACTCTGCTTTGCTATAGTGAAGTTGGGAGTATATGCCTGTTAGCTTGTCGATATGTACGTCGCAGGTGGGATTCCCGGTGTACAGGTTAGTATCTCCTTGCTTATTTGTTCGCAAATCGGAGGTACTGCAATGCCTTTTATCACCATTCAGGGAACTTTCCACATTTTGGGTATGGACAAAAACGGCCACCCCACAGGCTTCCAACCCGACGGCGATTCGATCCAATTCAAGCCCGATAATCCCGCTCTGCTAGACCAATTGGTACGGCTTGGTCACCCTTACAAGTTGACCAGCATAGGGTCTCTGAACCTGCGCTTCGAGGGCATCGATGCGCTGGAATTACACTACGAAGCTACGGGGCCGCAATCTCACCAGCCTCGTCCATTGGCGGATGAGGCACGAGATTTCCTGACAGGCAAGCTGGGGATGAACCCGGTGCCGTATGCTCCACCCAAGAACCTCACTGTGCGCCCGCCTGTGCCGGTTGACGGCGTGCCAGGTTATATATTGACGCGCAACCTCGAGTTCAATGGGCGTCCGGTTTCGTGGGTTTATACAGGCGCCCCTCCGGACCCCGATGGTACGCCTGTGTATCTCGATACCTGCCGCTTGCAACAAAGCCTCAATTACCAGTTGATGGCAGCGGGCCAGACTTATCCTTTGTTCTACGACACGCTATTCGTCGACCTACGCATGACGCTCGGGACCGCCGCACGGCAGGCACGCAGGAACGGCCTCGGTATATGGGCCAGCGATAAGACGAATAGCGGGATCCAGGTTACGGCTGTGGCAGACCTCGAAACCAACGGAGTAATATTCCCCAAGCTCTTCCGGCGGCTTGTGAGCTACATGCGCACGCTTAATACGACCGACCTCGCGGGCTTTCCTCTCTGGGTGGCTACCGAAGAAGAGGAGCAGGTGCTGGACCTGGCCGAGTTGAACTTTACCCACTTTGATAATGTCATCAATATAGTTGGGGACATCGTGAGCCTGGACCGGAGGCCCGAAGACATCATCTTCGTGAGCAAGAAGCGTATCGGCCTCGACTGGGTGCGCGCCATCTTTTAGGAAGGAAAGAAAAATGATACCCTCTAGGTGAAGACATCCCGGCTAAGGCCGAAATCCTGGAGGGTATCATGCAGAGTAGCGAGTTTCAGGCCGTTTGCGACCTGTCACCTGCCCTCACTAGTATTGTGAAGGAATTTGAGGGGCTCGTCAAACAACTTTGGATATATGCTCAACGCAACCCGGATGCTACTTTGAGCAGTCTCGAAGAAAGAGCACGTCAACTGCGCTCGGACTGTTTCGCCTCAGCCTTAGAAGCCGCAGCCCAACTGCATCGTGCCATGATAGAGGAAGAATGGCTGCTTGGGCACAAGCAGTGTGACTGCGGGCAGACACCCCAGTACAAGGGTAAGCAGCGGCGCACTGTGCAAACATGGGTAGGCACGGTCACATTGGAGAGAGGTTACTTCTACTGTAAAGGGTGTGGCACCGGACGCTACCCGCTGGATGAGGCTCTAGGCATACCCGCACGGGAACACTTCTCGGACGGAGTGCAACAAGGAGTGTGCCTGCTGGGTGTGCAGATGCCTTTCGAGCAGGCTGCACATGCAGTGGAGGTACTCACTGGCATGTCGGTCTCTCCAAGAGAAGCCGAGCGCATGACTGAACAGAGGGGGCTTACATTAGAGGGGAGCTTGCAAGAGGAGAGGAGAGCTTGCAAGAGGAGAGGAGAGCTTGCAAGAGGAGAGGAGAGCTTGCAAGAGGAGAGGAGAGCTTGCAAGAGGAGAGGAGAGCTTGCAAGAGGAGAGGAGAGCTTGCAAGCAGAAGATCAAACGCTAGGGGCAAGTCCCACCTCTCAGAAAGGTTCAAAGGTTGCAGATGGAGCATTGGGCTTGGGCACATGGGCGGCGACGCTGGACGCTGGCAAGGTGCGCTACGAAGATGGGTGGCATGACGCTAAAGCGGGAGTGGTGTTTTGGGCCGAGCCTGCATACAACGAAGCAGGAGAGATAGAGGGGGCAAGAGCCACCCATCAGAGCTATGTGGCGGAGGTCGGCTCGATGGAGCGGGCAGGAAAGCGGTTGAGTGCTGAAGCATGGAGGAGAGGGATAGGCCCTGAGGAGCAGGTTGTATGTCTGGGAGATGGGGCACCCACCAACTGGATACAGTTCGATGAGCACTTTGCCAACAGGGTAGAGGTACTCGACTGGTATCACGCCATGGAGCACCTGTGGCAAGCAGGTAATGGTATCTTCGGGCAGGGCACACCAGACGCCGCAAGATGGGTGAAGCGTTGGGAGAAGGAATTATGGGAGGGAAGGGTAGAAGCAGTCATTGTGGCTCTACACAGAGAGAGCAAACGTGAAGGGGAGGCGGGAGAAGCGGCACGAGAGCAGATTTATTACTTCCAGACGAACAAAGAGAGGATGCGCTACTCCGAGTACCGGGCATTGGGCTTCCCAGTTGGTTCAGGCACGGTGGAGAGTGCATGCAAGCGGCTGATTGGTGCCCGTCTCAAGGGAGCAGGCATGTGTTGGAGCAAACCAGGAGCACAAGGGGTGCTGACACTGAGAGCCGAACTGCTCAGTGAGAGGTGGGAGCAATGCTGGCCCAAAACTCGCCCTCTCAGAAAAGTCGCCTAAACGATGGCGCGCACCCGCCTCGACTGACGCGCTTGACACTACCCGCGCTCGTGCCCTATAATGGTCAAGTTGACCTTCTTTTAGGGACGCGCGGAAATGGAACATTCAGTCAACAACGATCTCGTATATAATGTCGCCCAACTGCTCAAAGAGCGGGTCGGCTCAACGCGCCGATTGCCCATCGAGACGCCTTTGCTTACCCTTTACGATGAGGATGGGAATGGCGTTGAAGCACACGATGTGAAAGGTGAGGTGAAGGTTACTCGCCTGAGCGATGGGGTGCTTGTGCAGGGAGAGGTGGAGGCGATGGTGGCTTTACAATGCAGCCGCTGCCTGGACGACCTTACTTTGCCGGTTGATGCGCGCCTGGAAGAGCAGTTCCAGCCGACGATCGATGTTGAGACCGGATATACTATTCATCGTGCGGAGTACGAGCAGGACGACAACGCCTTCATGATTGACAGCAATCACTTGATGGACCTGTCGGAACCTGTGCGCCAGGCGCTACTGGTGGCACTGCCGATGAGACCCGTTTGCCGTGAAGATTGCAAAGGCCTGTGCCCCGTGTGCGGAGCCAACCGTAACTATGTTGATTGCGGGCACGAAGAAGCGCAGGTAGACAGCCGTTGGGAAGGGCTGCGCGGGCTTGACCTTGCCGACTTCCCAGCCGACAGGAACATGAACTAAGTTATTTCGTACGAATACTTCGTATTGCGTATTCTTGGAGATTATGTGATAAGAAGTAGGCAGTATAGTAGGGAGTAAGGAGACGAGCCATGGGTGCCACACCCAAACAGAGAATATCAAATAAGCACCGTCATGACCGCCGCAGCCACCAGCATATCAAGCCGCTGCACCTTGTGGACTGCCCGCAGTGCCACAACCCGCGCCTGCCTCACCATGTCTGCCCGGTGTGTGGGACATATAGGGGCCGCCAGGTGTTGCAGATCAAGACGGCAGATACCCAGCAGAGCTAAAACCGACGCATATATTCAAGACGTAAAACGTAAAGCGTCTGACGTAGTACAGCGTGGTGCTGCGCGCTACTTGTTTTTCATACCAATGAAACTTGTATGCAGCATAGAGTAAGCAGTACAATGTACGGGTCACGAGCCTTACGTTTCACGTTTTGTGCTTTCCGGCTCATCCGCCATATTCCAGGGGAGACAGCGCAGGTTGGGTAAATACGCAGCTATTACCGGCTGGGGGAGCACGGTACCCGAACGGGTCCTTACAAATTCCGATCTCGAAAAGATCGTCGAGACATCCGACGAGTGGATCACGTCGCGTACCGGCATAAAAGAGCGCCATGTGGTGGGCGAGGGTGAGTCGACGGTCACGTTGGCCGTGGCTGCTGCCCGCCAGGCACTGGAGTGCGCCAACGTATCACCCTGGCAGGTTGATCTGGTTATTTGCTGTACTGCCACGCCCGATTACCTCTTCCCGGCTACGGCATGCCTGGTGCAGCACGAAATCGGGGCCGAGAACGCCGGCGCTTTTGACCTCGAAGCCGCCTGTTCGGGCTTCATATATGGTTTGAGTGTCGGAAGCCAGTTTGTGAAGGCAGGATCATACAAGACTGTGCTGGTGGTTGCCGCCGAATCTCTGTCGCGATTTGTTGATTGGGAAGACCGCAAAACTTGCGTATTATTCGGAGACGGGGCGGGGGCGGTGGTGCTCCAGGCATCTGACCACAAGAGCGGGCTGCTTTCGTTCGTGCTTGGCTCGCACGGCGTGGGCGAGGACCTGATCAAGCTCCCTGCCGGGGGCGCTGCCTACCCTGCAACACCGGATACGATCCAGAACCGTGGGCATTTCATCAAGATGAACGGGCAAGAGGTATACCGGTTCGCGGTGCGGATCATGGGCAACTCGGCGGTTACAGCTCTCGATAAGGCGGGCCTCGAATACGATGATATTTCGCTTTTCATACCGCACCAGGCCAACCTCCGCATTATTTCTTCAATTGCCGAGCGGCTCAAGCTCCCGCCCGACAAGGTGTTCCTGAATATTGACAGGTACGGCAACACTTCTGCCGCCTCGATCCCGATTGCGTTGTGTGAGGCTGTGGATATGGGCAAAGTCCTGCCAGGAGACAACCTGCTCTTTGTGGCCTTTGGAGCCGGCTTGACGAGCGCTGCCTCTGTGATTCGATGGGGAGGGGCTGCAACCCCGTGAGCGCATTGTTCGGGCCGGAGGCTCGCGTGGCATGGGTCTTTCCGGGCCAGGGATCGCAGAGTGTGGGCATGGGCAAAGCACTGTACGATGCCTACCCGGACGTGCGGATTCTTTACGGGCGCGCCGACCAGGTGCTTGGATATTCTCTTTCGACGCTTTGTTTTGAGGGGCCGGCAGAGGAATTGCAGCAGACCAACAACGCGCAGCCTGCCTTGCTGGTGACTGAGGTGGCGCACCTGGAGGCGCTGAGGCTTGGCTATCCCGGCGAGTTCGACCATGCGAAGTTTGTGGCGGGCCACAGCCTGGGCGAATATACGGCGCTGGTGGCTGCTCATGCCCTCGACTTTGAGGCGGCACTCAAGCTGGTGGCCGAACGCGGCAGGCTAATGCAGGCGGTTGGTGAGGCCCTTGGCACGCCAACGGGGATGGTAGCGGTGCTGGGCATCCCTGATGATGTGCTGGCGGAAGTGTGCGAGGCGGTGGGTGTTGACATAGCGAACCTGAACGCGCCAGGTCAGGTTGTAATCAGCGGCCCGCTGGACGCTCTGGAAAAGGCGTCGGCGCTCGCGAAGGAGCGTGGGGCGCGGCGCGTAGTGCCATTACAAGTGAGCGCGGCCTTTCACTCGCGGTGGATGCGCGCTATGTCGGACGAGTTTGCGGCGTATATTGATGCGACACATGTTGCCGATCCGACGGTGTCTGTTGTGGCTAATGTGACCGCCCGCCCTGTTCGGCAGCCCGAAGTGATAAAGCGCCTGTTGCGTGAGCAAACGTACTCTTCCGTGCGGTGGATAGAATCGGTACAATATATGGTGGATCATGACATTGATACATTCGTGGAGATGGGGCCGGGCAAGGTGCTTTCGGGTTTGATAAAAAGGATCGCACCCGAAGCGCATATCTACTCTTCCGAAGACCTGCTGGCTTAGGGGCTGAGAGCGTGGTTAGAGTAATTGCTGAAGTAACGTTTTCCCCATTGGGTACGGCTACACCAAGCCTGAGTAGATATGTGGTCGCCGCGCTGGAGGTGCTCAAGCATCACCCGGAAGTAGAGCACCAGTTAAATCCGATGGGCACAGTTCTTGAAGGGGAGCGTAAAGATATCCTGGCTGTGGTAGAAGCGATGAACGAGGCGATCTTTGCCGCAGGCGCACCGCGCGTGGGCACCACTCTCAAGATCGATGAGAGACGCGATAAGCCTGCTTCGATGCAGCACAAAGTGGATGTTGTCAAGGAGGGTTTGGAGCGTGACGAGTGATGAGTATTGAATACTGCTTATACTCGCCACTCGTCACGCATCAAGGTCATGTTTGAGAGAATACTGATAGCCAACCGAGGCGAAATAGCCATGCGCATTATCCGCGCCTGCCACGAGTTGGGCATACAAGCTGTGGTGGCCTATTCGGAGGCCGACCGAGATTCGCTGCCTGTGCGCCTCGCAGACGAAGCGATCTGCATTGGCCCTGCCGCGCCTGGGCGATCCTATCTACATATCCCTTCTATTATCAGTGCGGCAGAAATGACAGGGTGCGACGCCATACACCCAGGTTATGGTTTCCTTTCCGAGAATCCCTATATCGCGGAGATTTGCGAGAAGATCGACCTTACGTTCATTGGACCTACTACTGATGCGATCCGGTCGATGGCAGACAAGGTGATGGCACGCAAAGTGATGCGCGAAGCTGGGCTACCGATCATCCCAGGTACAGAAGAAAGCCTCTTGAACGTAGACCAGGCCCGCACGGTAGCGGAGGATATTGGTTATCCGCTGTTGATGAAAGCGGTAGGTGGGGGAGGCGGACGCGGCATGCGCGTGGTGAACTCGCCCGATGAGTTAGCGGAGGCTTATAACGTGGCGCGAAGCGAGGCATCGCTGGCCTTCGGCAACCCCGATGTGTATCTTGAGCGGTATTTAATCAGGCCTCGGCACATCGAGGTGCAGGTGCTGGCCGACAAGCACGGGAATGTGGTGCACCTGGGCACTCGCGACTGCTCGCTGCAACGCCGCCACCAGAAGATCGTGGAGGAAGCGCCCGCTCCCGGTCTCTCTCGCTCCATGCTGGATGAAATTGGAATGACTGCTGTGCGAGGGGCGCGAGCGATAGGGTATACGACCGTTGGCACGTTCGAGTTCTTGCTTGATGAGCAAGGCGATTTCTACTTCATTGAGATGAATACCCGCATCCAGGTGGAGCATGGGATCACGGAGATGATCACGGGTATGGACCTGGTGAAATGGCAGATCAGGGTGGCTGCCGGGGATGCGCTTGATTTCGGCCAGGACGATATTGAATTCAGGGGACATGCAATCGAGTGCCGGATCAATGCGGAAGATGTGTCACGCAATTTCCTGCCGGGCGGGGGTCTGATCGAGTTATTTCTGGCACCCGGTGGGCCTGGTGTGCGGGTCGATTCGCATCTCTATTCGGGTTATACGGCCCCTTCCAACTACGACTCTTTGCTTGGCAAATTGATGACCTGGGGGCGCGACCGCGACGAGGCGATCCGCCGGATGAGACGCGCTCTGATCGAGACGATCATTATCGGTCTGCCGACAACCATACCGTTCCACCAGGAGATCATGGAAGACGAGCGTTTCGTGGTAGGTGAGGTGCACACATCGCTGGTGTCGGACTGGCTTGCAGAGCAGTCGGCGGCTCAGGAAGCCGAAGCTATAGCCTCCGGCAAGCGCTAGATTGGTGGGTAAAGAGGAGTAACCATGCAAGAAACTAAACTCGGCACAGTCCGGATCGCGCCCAGCGTTATCGCAATGATCGTGAGCCTGACGGCCCGCGCGGTTGAGGGTGTGGCTGAAATGAGCCAGGTATCGCATCCCCCAACGAGGATGATAGCCCGGTCCAACACAGGCACCGCGCCCGGTGTTACTCTCCAGGTGCGTAGCGGGTCTATTTCTGCCGATGTTTATATTGTAGCCCAGCCCGAAGCCAAGCTTCATAGACTTGGGTTGACCTTGCAACGAAAGATCCGCGAGGCATTGGACCAGATGGTGGGCATCCCAGCCGAGCAGGTGAACGTGTATATCGAGGATGTCACCGAGTGATTACGGATTACCCGAAAGCCGAGTAATTCGTTATCTTATATTGTATGGTTTCTTCCCGACGCCAGGCTCGCATAGCTGCCCTACAGACCCTTTACGAGGTCGATTCGACCGGACATCTTGTTGAGGATGTGTTGCGCCGCAACCTGGACGAACCAGCCTCCGAGAATCCAAATTCGTTGCCTTTGGCCGATCCGGCGGGACGCGAGTTTGCGCGCGATCTTGTCCTGGGGGTGTTAGAGAACGCGCATGAGTTGGATGTGCTGATTGAAAAGTCGGCTCCCAACTGGCCTATCGAGCAGATGTCGCGTATTGACAAGACCATATTGAGGCTTGCAATTTTCGAGATTCTATTTGATAATAGAGTGCCTCTGAAGGCGGCGATCAACGAGGCTGTTGAGCTTGGGAAGCGCTTTGGGAGTGACAGCTCCAGCCGGTTTATCAACGGAGTGCTTGGCACAGTGGCTGCTGAGAATCAGCACCGAGCACGCAAGGACGGTCCGAAAGGAAGCGTTGCCGCCACTTATGATGAGGCGGATACAGATTTATCTGGCGATACGGGTTACGGTATTGAAAATCTAGAAGAGGAGCAAGCATAGAATCGCACCGGACCATGCCTAGCATATGATCCGGGTGTGACCGCGCTCGCAGCATATGGCAATTAATCAACGGAATGAAGTTTACAAGAAGCTCAGGGGCCTGTTGGCCGACGCTTTAGGGGCCGATGAGGACGAAGTGACCTGGGAAACCAACGTCT
The DNA here is from genome assembly GCA_963797095.1 of uncultured Chloroflexia bacterium. Classification (GTDB taxonomy): domain Bacteria; phylum Chloroflexota; class Chloroflexia; order QHBQ01; family JADMIH01; genus JADMIH01. The sequence goes on from CAWCNY010000006.1 coordinate 898,378, forward strand.
ATGATGACCTCAACGCTGACGCTATAGAGTTCCACGACGAAGTGATCCCTATGATCGAGGAGGAGTTCGCCGTGGTGATATCGGACGATGATGTGCCGGACCTCACCACTGTACGTGATCTGGTAGACTACGTGGTAGAAATCATCTAATACCCCTTTGGGGAAAGGAGACAGATACGAATGGCAACAGCTGCTGAACACCTCAGACAGGTGCTGGAGAAGGAATACGGTGTAGGCGCAGACGAAGCGGAGGCTCTGGACAACGCTGCTCTGCGCGATATGCTGCTGAGCAAGATCGCTGAGAACAAGTACAAAGTGAGCCCTTCGGAGCTTGAGGGTAGCGATACTCAGGGCATGATCACCGTCCTCATGCAGAACATGGTCAGCGATCTGCTGAAGGTTGACAAGAGCAAGGTAACATCCGACACATCGTTCTCCGACCTCGGAGCCGACTCGCTCGATATGGTCGAGTTGTTGATGACTATAGAGGATACCTTCGAGCCGTTTGGTGAACTGAAGATCCCCGAAGAGGACGCGAATATCGGTACTGTGGGTGAGGCTGTCGAACGCATAGACAGCTATATCAATGATTACGTACGTGCGTAGTAGCAACCACGCACGGCGAATCAACACGAGTCATCCCGAATTTTGGATTCGTGCGTAACACCCATCAACGACGCATTCTAACGCCCTAACCTCTCCCCGATTTGTTGGAGGAGGGACGTTCTAAAATAGAGGAAAATGGCGGCGTAACCGCCATTTTCCTCTATTTTAGAAGCCGTGCTGTACGCCCGCGAACGTCAAGCTAGACTTCGGGATGACTAATGCCATCTTCATGAAATTGGGCGAGCCTGAAAGGTGTGCCTCTCTGGGTTGCGGCGGGCGCGCACCTGCGCCTATAATGATTTTGTGAGCACTCCAACTCGAACGCCCGCGCGCAGGACTCGCTTTGCCCTGCCTCGCAGAAGCCGCAAGCCAACTCCACCTGTCCATATTCGCCCCGATGGAAGCCGCGACGTTGAGCTTCCGCTTATTGAGCATTTGCGCGAGCTACGCGATCGCTTGATCAAGGCGGCCCTGGCCGTGGCTCTTACCACCGGGTTGAGTCTGATCTTCGCCCAGCAGGAGCTTGAGTTGCTGGTCAGCTTGAAAGGCGATCATAAGCTGATCGCTCTGGAACCTACAGAGACGTTTGTTGCCTATCTGAAACTGGGTTTCTATACGGGTATCGCGTTGTCTATGCCGCTGCTTGTATACCAACTCTTCAGGTTCCTGGCCCCTGGCCTGACGAGGACCGAGAGACGTTGGATACTCCTCAGCTTGCCTGCTGTGACCGTATTTTTCGTGTCAGGCATGTTGTTCTGCTATTTCATCATCTTGCCGAGCGCGATCGATTTTCTGTTCAACTTCGGCGGTGGGGTGGTAGAGAATTCCTGGAGCGTCTCGAAGTTTCTGTCGTTTGTGACTCAGTTCTTACTGGTGGTTGGGGTGGCGTTTGAAACGCCGGTTATCATCTTCTTGCTATCCAAATTAGGGATCGCCACACCCAAGCGCCTGAGCCGCTTCCGGCGATGGGCTTATGTGCTGGCGTTCGTTATCGCGGCGATAATCACGCCCACGCCCGATCCCGTTAATCAGACGATTGTTGCGGTCCCGATCATCATCTTGTATGAACTTGGGGTGCTTTTCGCCCGATTGGGCCTTAGACGTCCTACGTCAAATACCACATCTTGATTAATCCACTCTCCCCAATCCTTGTGGAATAATATCCAGTTGCTGCAATAGCTCCAACCAATCCCAGTTCGACCATACGATCTCGGAGATAAGCCCGTCCTGCAAGCGCATGGTGGACGTGAAAGTAAAGGCGAAATGCTTACCTGTTGGTGGCAACGTTCCGAACGGGGTAAACCATTCTCCGGTGTGGGTTCCCCTGGTAGTGCCTATTGTCACCACGAGGTCCCCTTCGGCCACCTGATGTTCGATAGTTACCTTCCAATCAGGTATCGCCTTGCTGCGCATCTTCAGCCGCGGCTCCATGTGCGCCAGTAACTCCGGCGTTAGGAGTTCCTCGGCCACTTCCAGATGGCACTCGTTCACCACCGCTTCAAAATAACGGCGCACCACACTCTTGTTCGCTTGCATAACTATATCTACCTCTCCCCTCGCCTCGGTTCTACCCTGATCGTATGCTCGTTCCTGTACGTTACCTGGCCTGGCGGCGCGTTGGGTATCCTCCGCACAAATTTCCTCTCAGTATAAACTACGTCTACCTGCGCGTCACCCCTGAGCTTGCTATAACCGGCAGCCAGCCTGGCCGCCTCAAGGATATCTTCCTGGCCGAGCCGAGGATCGTTCCTGAGGATGACGTGCGAGCCGGGTGTGTTGCGTGCGTGGAACCATATATCCTCGGGAGAGGCAAGACGGAATGTAGCCGTATCGTTCTGGCCCGCCGTCCTCCCGACCAGGACTCCTATCCCGTTGCTCGTCTGCAATCTTAGGGGTTGAGGTAGCTTTACCTGGGCTTTCTTGTCCTTCTTTCGCTTGTGTGTGCCCTGGACCTGCGTTTCCACAGGGGGACGCCCTGCTGTTTCCACTTCGGTTTGCACGCTCTTGATCTCGTCGTAGGTATTCGCCAGTTCCAGGCTTGTCGCCAGTTCATCCATGTAGGCAACGCGCATTTCAGCCTCTGCCATCCGCTCAGGAAGCCCCTCGATGGCTGATTGGGCCTTCCGGTACTCGCGGAAGATCGCCTGCGAGTTCTCCACGGGAGTGAGGGTGGGGTCAAGGTCAATAGTCAGATGTTCTTCGGGGATCACCAGTTTCGTTTGTCCAGGCTCCAAAGTGTGCATATAGGCAAGGAGCAGCTCGCCCTTTGTTCGCAGTTGCTCGAGGGCCTGGGCGCGCCGCCATTCTTCGCGCAAGGCGGCCAGTTTGCGGTCGTCTCTGCCTCTCATCTCGGCTATGCGTGCGGCGATTGAGGCGCGCAAGGCGCTGTGCCGTCCCTTCCCGTCAGCGCTCTCGAAGAAGCTCTCTGCGGCTTCCGAAATCGTGTTGACGTGTACTAGCGCGGCACCGCTTGCTTGAAGGTGCAACAGAGGGTAGGGCGCGAAATCGAGTGGCCTGTGCTCTTCATCAGCCTGGGTGGCAAGAGTTGGCTCCCAGCGTTGAGACTCCGGCAGCTGGAGCAACTGCTGCAACTCTCTGAGCACAGCTTCGAGCATTTGGGGTTGCCTGGATACATCAGCAGCCCTCGACTGGGCATCTCCCATGGCTCTGAATGTTGCCTCCCGCGCCAGCGTTGGGCTGACAGCAACGTACCCGCCAACCAGACCCTTCCAGGCTGGTGCTTTTGGATCAGTTGCGTATGCACGCTCGATCTCCAGAGCAAGCGCGTTGATGGTTGTCCGCAGGGCGTCGCGCTTGTCCTGTGGAGGCGGGGGAACGTAGAGGTGATTGGGCAAGGTAACCCTGTAGCGATTGATACTGGACGGTATGCGCTTGATACTCTCCATGACCGTGCCATCCTCGCCCACGAGCACGATATTGCTTACTTTACCCATGATTTCGGCCACCAATTCGACCGTTACGAGGGGTGCGAATTCGTCCTCAGGCTCGTCATCCAGGCCGTTTTCCTGGGGGTTAGTATCCCTAAAGTCCCACCCAAAATGGTACTCTTGGTGCTTGTGTGGGGAAATCCTTTTGGCTATACTGAGTGTAAGCACCCGTTCCGAAGGGGGCTGCGTGATATCTACCAGCGTGCCGCCTCTAGCGTATTTGCGTAAGAGGAGCAGCAGCGGATGTTTCTGCGCTGGATCGCGGGACGGTGCCGACTTTACCAGATGAATACGAGCATTCTGCGGATGTGCCGAGATCAGGAGGTTGGTTCTGCCGGTGCCTGCTCGATAGAGTTGCAGGCCCATGGTCAACGGACCGGACATGACCACATCCTGTATCCGCCCGCCAACTACCTTATCAAGGAGTTCGGCGCGCAGAGCGGATAGGGTCAAAGCATCAAAAGGCATCTTTGGGAGCGTGGTGTGCGAAACGGTTGCGCGGTTGTTCGTTCGCTAACTTGGGATTGCGGATTGCAGAGAAGGAAAGTATAACATAAGGAAACACTCCACCCCTAGCAGAGGTAAGAGCCAAGCCTTATGACCAATACCGCCACTCAACCGGATGAACTGCCTCCGGATATACAAAGGATAGTAGACGAAGCCGAAAATGCGCCTGAGTTTGATAAGTATATAGATCGTCCGCAGCCGCCTCTGTTGGTGGTGTTGACAGGCCCCTCGGGAGTGGGCAAAGATGTGACTTTGCAGGCTATGGCGGCCAGAGGGATACCTTTTCACTATGTAGTAACGGTAACGACGCGAGAAATAAGGGACGGCGAGCTAGATGGTGTGCATTACTATTTCAAGACTCGCCAGGAATACCAGAGGATGAAGGATAATGGCGAGTTGCTAGAGAACGCCGAAGTTTATGGGAACTACTATGGGATACCGAAAAGTGAGGTTGTTGCGCCACTGAAACGTGGAGAAGATGTGATAATGAAGCCGGACGTGCAAGGCGCACGCAGAATGCGAGAACTGGAGCCGGATGCGGTCTATATCTTTCTCGCTCCGCCCAGTATGAATGTTCTTGCCGAGCGGCTTTACCATCGTAAGACAGAAGACCCCCAGGAGCTAACGCGCAGACTGAAACTAGCACGAGAAGAGATGCATGACCTAAGCGACTTCGACTATGTGGTGGTAAATAGGAGCAATGAACTGAATGAAACAGTAGAGGAGATCGAAGCCATAATCAAAGCCGAGAAATGCCGGGTTCACCCCCGGAGAATCAGGCTGGCCGGGATGTCCTAGCGTCGTACTTTAGGAGAATAAAGTCGAAGGAACAGGGCGGGCGTGGTGCGTAATCACGATCATACCGCATCACGTACTATGCATAGGGGGATATCATGTCAGTCAACACGCTAGAGCGCGATGTAGCACGTTTACTTCAAGAGGGCCAGGCCGCGGCCAGGCGCGGCGATAGAGCCATGGCACGCGCACTTCTTACCCAGCTCGTTGAACAAGACCCACGCAACGAAGAGGCGTGGATGTGGCTCAGTGGCGTCGTCACAGACCCTGATGAGCAGCAGATCTGTCTTGAAAACGCGCTGGTGATCAACCCTTACAACGCGCATGCCCGTAAGGGTTTGGAATTCGTGCTCACCAAGACCAATACGCCCTCTCGTGTGCCCCTTGCGCCTCCTGCCCCGGTTGTTTCGGGAGCCGCACGCCCAACTGTCCCGTCAGTTCCCGGCGAGTCACACGCTTCGGCTTTCGCCGCTGATACTGCCCCAGCAGCTCCAATGCCTGCCGGTACCGCGCCCGCAGTCGCAGTACCGGAACGCCCGCAAGAGATCGCTGCCGGTGGTGTTGCACCTGCTGCGAGCCATGAGTTTGCTTCTCGTATGAAGGATCCGTTCGCGCTCGTGAGTGGCGAATTACCCGCCGATTTCGATGCCGAACCGTTTGTCCCGCCTGGGATGGAGGATTTGAGTGAGCCTACGCCCGCCACCCGCCAGACCGGCCCGACAGGTTCGCTCTTGAAGGCGACCCCAGAACAAATAGGCGAAGAGCTGCCAAGCTGGTTGCAAGAATTGACCCCCAGCGAGCCGGTCCACTCTCATGCCCAGGAAGACTCGTCTTTCTCTCCTTTCAACATGTCCGATTTTCCTAACCAGCCCACTAACGGTGCCGGACCTTCGGGCGCAAACGGCATGAGTGGGATGCCTGGGATGCCTGGTATGCCTGGTATGCCCCCTAAGACCTCTACTGTGCAGCCCTTCGGCCCCGCAGACTTTACTGGTACCGGCGACCTTGGGATGGGCGCGTCTATGTCGGCTCCTGCGAATGGGCCTGTGGGGCCGTTCTCGGATATTCAGATGCCCTCGCCACACGAACTGCCCGGCGGCATGGAGGGCTTTGGCGCTCCTAAGTCCAACTCGGCGCAACCCTGGTATTTGCAGGGCAGTGGGAGCTCACAGCATGGAAACGGCTCCGCATACCTCGATAGTACTATGCTCAAGAGTGGGGCGTTGGAAAGCTCCATGCTTACATCGACCATGCTGGACGACCAGAAGCGCAACAAACCCGTGGTTACCATACCGTGCCCTAACTGTGAGCAACAGGTCCCGGAGACATCGCTGGCGTGCCCCAATTGCCGGTACAGCTTCTTCGTCAATTGCCCATTCTGCCACGAATTGATAGATACCACCGAGGCCGTCCCCAACAAGATTGAGCCTTGTCCATACTGCCACAAGGATGTCGATAAGTGGGCGCTTGGTTTGGGTGGGGTGCCTGACCTGGTGTCGCAGAAGAATCCCGGTTCGCGCCCCGCCGATTCCGGCCCTGGCCCCGATCCGGCCTTCCCGGCGATGAAACATACGCTGGATATCAATACGGCACGCCAGAAAGGCTTGAGCTTTGCATGGGTGGTAGACCTGCTGTGGCTGATCGCGATAATAGCGATGGTGTGGGCATTGACGCAACTGCCCACCTGGCTACACTTGTCCGGCCAGTATTAGTGTGATACTATAGTTTTGTGCCGGATTCCAGGGACACTCACCTTTCCGGTGGTTCGGTCGAGGAGGATCAGGTTAAGGTAATCGTTCTACGCGATCACCAGGTCGCAGAACGTTTGCTGGAGGATCTTCTCGCCGCCGATTTCGCTTCGCCGGGATATACTCTTCTGCTGGCGCGCGCCTCGATGCTTGGTGCGCCCTTGCTCGCCGCCGTTACTCGCCGGCTTGATGCCTTCAATCCGCGCGCCCTGGATGTGCTGGGCAGGGTGGTTGCCGTCTATCCAGACGTGCGCAAGGTAGTGACAGCGCTTAGGCGCACCGCCAACGACCGCCGGTTGCCCGACCGACGCCGCATGGGGGCCGTGATGCTGTTAGAGCAGGCGTTTGGCCTCCAGCCGCCTGACGATTTCCTCTCTACCTTACAGGAGCCTGTCCAGTCGGCCACTGGTCTTTTGCTGGGTGCCCTGGACAATCACGTTGGGAATCCCACCGCCCTGCGCGATTATCTTCGCGCCCTGGTGTTTCAGCCGCTTGACCTGCTGTACTCGGTGCTTGGCGCACTGGCCGACGCAGGCGATGACCGCACCGTAGATGTGTTGCGCCTTCTCGCACTGCAACCTGACCCCGATCTACAAGTAGGGGCTATAGAGGCATTGGCTGCAAGGGGCACCGAACGCGCTCTCAAAACGCTTGCGGTGCTTGAGCTTACCCTTCCTGAGGAGACAGGACGCGCCGCCAACCGTCACTTGCAGAAGCTCAGGCTGAGCGGAGCAGAGGTTGCCACCCTGAGGACACCAACGGCAGATTGCCGAGCCTGGCTGAGCGCCATTGATGGACGAGGTGACCGGCTTCTGTGGCTGGCAAGCCCCCAGCTGGAAGGAGCAGGCGGATATACCGTGCTTGGGCTGCTGATCAACGACCTCGCCGGTGTGCTCGATGCTATCGGGTCGGGTTCGGTTCAAGAGGCTGCTTTGCCGCGCAGTCTACCGGTTGGCACTCTGCTGCCGCGCCTTGATTTGAGCATCAGCGGCATCCAATCATCAGATTCGGCGCTAGGCGAACATACCGGCGGTTACCTGGTGGTGCCGTTTACTTATGCGCTGGCGGTTTTACGTGAGGCGGTGACGTCCAACTGGGCAATGGGCACTCCTTTGCCTATTGAGTACCAACTGCTTAACGCCTCTACATGGGAATACGCAGGCGGGTTGCCTATTGAGTTGGCGAGCGGATCATCGGGTGATGATGAGCCTGGCTCGGAGGCAAACCAGGCGGGTGAGGGCGAGAGCGATCTCCTTTTCGATACGCTCTTTGATAGCTGGTATCTTGAGGGCACGTCCGTACATGGTGTGGCGGAGGATGTGGCCGAACTGGGAGGGGCGCTCCCAGATGAATTGACTGATGATAACTGGCGCATGTTGCTGCCCGCCCTTATCCGTCTTGCTCACGACGAATTTGGGCCGGAGCTGCGCGCCCGCTATGCGTCGCGCCTCATGCGGATGGCCGAATGGTTTGATTATGCTGAGAGGCATAATGCCGCCGAAATGTCGAGGCAGTGTGCTCACGCCATGCTTAATTCACCTCCTGAGGCCAATCTCTTTGTGTTGCGGCTTGTGCAAAAAGGGATCCTGGTGGCCTTATCGGAGATGTTGCGGAACTGAGCAGGCGGCAAAATATGCCGCTATTCGTGCACTTCGCCCCGAATTGTTGCTACCACCCTGATTACTGCGAGGGTGGAATTATCGTAAAGGGCGTAAGTTTGGACCCACCTGTAGACCAGGGGCCGATCCGGGTGCTTGGGTAGTTCTTTCCCGGTGTAGCTGTAGAGAAGATACCTCTTTGCTTCGTTGCTGCGGCCTATGGCCTCAAGTTCCAGGTCGCCCGTTTGGAAGTCGTCTGACGTTAGTTTTAGCTGCCCTGTGACTTCCTTGAATGGGTCGAGGGCAAGGCTCACATAGTTCACGGCTGCCAGCTTTGTGCCCTCCGATTTGATAGCTGCGCCTGTGATTTCCTGCGCCCTGTCGTCCTGAACGAACTCGCTCTGTCCCGGCTCGATCCAGGTGATGTCGCCCAGGCCTCTGGTAATTGCGTCACGATATTTGCCCGTTTCGGGCACTTCGATGACCTCCATTTCAGCATATGTCAAACTAGTAATTGTCTGTTCACTTTCAGGTGTTGGGTTTGCAGGCAGGACCGTCGCCGGCGAAACAGCAGGCCCGACGGTAGGCGTTGGCTGATTCGAATCGCCACATCCCACAAGACCTGGCGTCGCCAATAATAGCATCAGGAGTATGGTGACAGGGGGTGGATACAACGACTTTCTCGTCCTATGCTCCTTCGGCGTGATATCCGTGGTATCATTATAAGGAGGAAATAAGCTCAACAGTACAAATCAGAATAGGATAGACGCTTACCCCGGCCTATCCGGGGCCATTTTCACTAAGAGTATAATACCTGAAATTAGAGGATAAGATGCCGATCTACGAATATGAATGTAAGAATTGCAACAACCGCTTTGAGAAGCTCCAGCCTGTGACCGCCGACCCGATCAAGGTGTGCCCCAATTGCGGGGAAGAGAGCGTGCGTCGCGTGCTCCACCCGGTGGGGATTATCTTCAAAGGAAGCGGCTGGTATGTCACAGACACACGTAAGGCTCCACCATCAGAGACCTCGTCCGAAGGCAGCAGTTCGTCGGGCAAGTCTTCGGAGGGAAAGAGCAGCGAAAGCAAGGATTCGAGCAGCGGAAAAGGCGAATCAGGCAAAGAATCCGCCTCCACGCAATAGGCGATGAACTCGCTATGACCGAGTGGATCTATGGGCGGCACGCCGTCGAGGAGGCGTTGAAGGCGGGCAGACGCAAGGTTCACCGCCTGTTACTGGCTGAGGCGTCTCCGGCCCGCGATATAAGTGTCACCCCGTCGAAAGAGGATAAAAGTAACAGACCGGCGCGTGACTCTAGAGGTTCGAAACGTGGGCAGAACAAAGACAACGATAGGGCCGACAGGTTTGACGCCATGATCGCACTTGCTCACGAGCTTCGCGCCCAGGTCGAGCGTGTGGCCCCTGCACGTCTCGATGCGATCACGCGGGTGGGCCACCATCACCAGGGGGTGGCCGCCGAGGTGTCGCCGTTTCCTTACATGTCGCTAGCCGATACCATCCGGCTTTGTGAAGCAGCAGGCAAAGATGCGCTTGTCCTGATCCTGGACGCGATTCAGGACCCGCAGAACTTCGGTACACTGCTACGCACCTCGGAGGCTTCGGGCGTGACCGCTATTGTTATGCTCGACCGGAGGCAAGTGGAGGTAACGCCCGCTGTCTCGAATGCATCATCGGGAGCGGTGGAGCATCTCAAGATCTGCCTGGCGAACAACTTGACACGCGCCATCGATGGCCTGAAAGAGGTCGGTGTGTGGGTGTACGCGTTGCAAGCAGAGGCTGAGGCGACCCCTTATACAGCGGCGGATTTGCGAGGGCCTGTGGGCCTTGTGGTAGGCTCAGAGGGGAGAGGAGTGGGGCATCTGGTTCGGCAGCACTGCGATGCGGCACTGGCAATCCCCATGCGAGGCAAGATAGAGTCGTTGAACGCCGCAGTAGCAGGTTCGATTGTGCTATATGAGGTGCTCCGGCAGCGTGAGCCTGAGGGCAAATGATAGACCTGAGGTGAGCCGGTACTTCTCGCCTGACTAACCGCTGTACTTGAACCCCGCTTCCTTCATGGTAAGAGGCTCACCATCCTGGTTGTAATGGGCGTCTACCACTTCGCCGAGGAACAGGATGTGGTCACCTGCTGGCTGTCTCGCTACAACACGGCATTCAACAGCGCCCAGTGCCTCAGCTAGGAGAGGAGACCCGGTGCTGCCGGTGGTCCACTCGTAGCCTATGAGCTTGTCGCCCACTTTGGCGGTTGATTTGCCGAAATGCCCCGCGAATTCTCGCTGGCCGCTCTCAAGAACGTTGATGGCGAACACACCGCTTTCTCTGATTACATCGAGGAAATGAGCGGTATTCTCTACTGCCAGCGCCAGCATGCGAGGTTCAAATGACACTTGCCAGACCCAGTTTACCAGCATAGACCCGGTATTCCCTGCCTTGTCTGCGGTGGTGGCAACATATAAGCCGTATGTGAAAAGTCTGAGGGTCTTCTTTGCAACCGCGTTATCCATTCGATATCCTCCCTTGTGCGTGAAACGTGATATGTGAGGACAAGTGACGAGTGACGAGTGACGAGTGACGAGTGCGTTGGGAAGGGCGCAATACGCAGTATGCCATAGTCATGTATCACATATCCTGTTCATCTTCTCAGCGAGTGTTCTCGTCTACGGGAAGCCTGCCCGCGAAGCCTGTGGAGAGCTCATGCCAGTATCCCACTTCGGGTTCGCCAAGTTGCCAGCAGAGATAGACCTCGCGGCCTTCGCGCATAGCCCGGAAATCGATCAGGCCGATGGATAGGTCCTTTAGCTCAATATCCCACTCATCGAGCTGGCGCAGTCCGGCACGCAGAGCATCGGTTAGCGCCTGGGAGGCTTGCACGACGGTGGGATCCTCAATCGGGTTGTGATGCCCGTTGCTCTTGACTTTGGTCAGAACCTCGTCAATCCGCCCATCCACCATCCCTTTCTGTCTGCCAAGCGCCTGCAACTGTGTGAGCAACTCGGACAGTTGAGGCAGCATCATATTAGCTTCTTCCAGGGTGTAATATTTGGGCATCTTGTGAAGTTGAGGATTATGTGTTTCTTACTCTATATAGGCGACTCAAGTATCGCGTTTCAGATTGTGCGCCTCGAATTCGTCCATCATCGCCAGTACTCGTTGCAGGCGTTCAATTGCGATGTTCGCCACGCGCCTCACTCGCTCGAACTGGACAGGCTCAAGGGCATCAAGCCAGGTGGCGATATCTTTGTCGGTCATCTCGGCCCAGCGCGAATCGGTGCTGAGGCGAGTGCCTATTAGCTTGATGGCGTCGCGCCTCCTGGTGCGTCTGGCTTCCAGCTTTGGTGTGAGGCCCGCCGGGGCGCTGCCTGTCCCGGCCTCTTCAACCTCTATGGCACTTTCTATGGCCAGATCGAGGTCCTGATTTGCCTGGTCAGTGAGAGCTATTTCGGCAAGCACTCGTTCTATATCGGATGTGCGAAAGACGCTGGCCTGGCCCTTGCCGCTGAAAGGTTTGATCCGGCCCTCGTCCACCCACCGCAACAACTCGTTGCGGGTGATGCCCAGGCGCTCTGCCGCGGTTGGCACATCTATGAATTTGAAGCTATATCCTGACATGGGAAGGAACGTGCAACGTGATACGTGGAAACGTGACGAGTGGCGATGGACGATAGAAAGCAAGTGACAATTGGCGACGGAGTAAACGGAGTAAGTAGTATGCAATAGTCACGTATCACGTTGCACGTAGCACGCTAATCTTCGGTTACCAGCACGAAGTGCTCTTTGGGTGCGCCACAGTCGGGGCACCTGTCGGGAAGTTGCTCGGCCCTGGTGAGCAGGTATCCGCAGTCGGTACAGCGCCAGACCAGTTGCATATTCTCGGCGCGTCCAGATACCACCTGCCCCGATTGGACCCTTGCTATGTCCATTGCCAGGTGAGGGCGTGTGATTATGCCTACCACACGGCGTTCGTCATCCACGACCACGATGGGACGCCGCCCCATCAGGCCCTGGCTGTTGCCGTTAGAACCGCGTCCAGGATCGGTGCTGCCTGCGGCATTCTCCATCTCCCGAGATAGTTGCGGCACCTCGATGAGGGCAGTCTCCACATCGGCATCGACGTACACTGTTTCATAGGTCTTGTCCATGTATTCGGCGACCACGCTTTCCTGTGGGTTGTTGCCTGAGGCTGTGCAGCGCATAACGTCTTTGTCCATGATCACGCCCACCACATGCCTGTTCTTGTGGGAATCTACCACAGGAACCAGCGAAGTGTGCAAGTCGTCAATACAACGGGCGGCTCTCGCGATAGTGTCGTCACGCGTCACAACGGGCGGGTTATCGATCATTACTTCGCTGACTTTCATTCCTGGTCTCCTCTAGTCTCGCCCGATGGGTTGTGCGGGCGCACACTCACTTAGTCTATGAGCAGAAACGGCGTTGAGAGAGCCGGATATGTCCGGCGTAATAGGGGCGTGTGGCGGCGCACGCTCAAGCGGATTATATCACAGGGGTGTAGGGGCAACAAGATCGATGTCAAGTGCCGGGCGCTGCCCTGTCTCCCCTTATAGCGGACACCCGCAACAGGATGTCGTTGCCAAGCCCGGCAGAGCGTAATTCGTCGTCGCTGAAAGTGGCCAGAGCGGCCAGGGCGATCTCGGCAACTACTGCTTCGTCGCCCAACGCGTCGGCCAGGGCAGGTATGGCCTCGGTGATGTGTAATTTGCCGAGGTCATAAGCGGCGTTGGCTCTGGCATTGGGGTCGCTCCTTTCCTTGACCGCCCGCGACAGCAATACAGGCAGGTTGCGAGAAAGGCGAGCAGGGTCGGGGGCGGTGGCTTGCGCCCAGTCCCGGGTGTATTGTGTTAGTTTATCTTCGCCTAACGCCCACTGCAAGGCACGAATCTCCCCGGAGGTGAGTTCGCGTTCTTCGGGCGAGAGGTCTACAAGCGTTTCATTGTCGGCGAGCTTATCGCGGACAATATTCAATCTGCTCCTGGCTTCAGTCTCGATCTTGTCGCGGTCGGGTTCGACGCGCCCGAATTGTGCCAGCGTTTCCAGGGTGGCTATCTCGTCCTTAAGCAGGCTCACGGTCACATCCAGGCGCTCACGTCTGTCATCCGATAGGTCCGGCCTGCGCAGTTGCCGGGTGTAGCCCTTGTAGCTCAGATTCAGGTGGTCAATGCGATTGCGTATTTCGCCCTGGCTCATGATCATTGTGTTTGACTAACACCCCCATGTATTGCATAATTGGCTTTGTATCCCCTTTATACCACAGGAGTTCCGATTTGACCGCACGCCGTACGCCATCCGACGCCACCCGCAGTATTTTTTCGCTGGCCTGCATAGTGGTTGGCGCACTTCTTTTGCTACTTGTGCCGCTCTTGCTTATCGTTCAGGCGTTCCTGAGCGTGCAAGATGTAGAATTGCCCGGCACGCTGGTGATCCTGACAGTAGTGGGCGGCATGGGGCTGGTGGTGCTTGGCCTTGCCTTTCGCGCCTGATCGCGAACCCGCGTTTCCTGACCTCTCGCCTTGGAACAACTTGCTCCCAACCCAGCCACACCTCTAATTGTAGGTGGGCTTGTGCTCGTGCTGGTGATGGCGCTACTGAGCGCGGTTGTGTGGGCCTGGGCTATGCGGAAGTCTCCGCCTGTGCCTGCAACAACCTCTGAAGAATCTCCGCCGGAAGAACCTCAACCGCTCCATTACGTGGCGATTGGCAACACGAACATCAATACGCTTTTCGAGAGCAAGCAAGGCTCAAGTGGTGAAGGTTGGGCCGAGCGGCTGCACACATTATTGCCTGCCGGTACGCTATACTCTTCTCTGGGTGCTAATGACCGCACTTTGAACGAGGTGAACGCGAACGCCGTACCTGAGGCTGTGAAAGCAAAGCCGGACATTGTGACACTGTGGCAGGTGGTTGGTGACTCGACGAGCGGCACGTCTCTTTCGGCTTATGTGAGCGAGCTAAAGAAGGCGCTTGAGCGTCTTACACGTGAGACGGAGGCCCAGGTTGTGTTGCTCAATCTGCCGGATGTTACATTGCTGATGGATGACCAGGGTGAGGAGCGCCGGGCAATGATAAGGGGAGGGATCGAGCAGTGGAACCGGGTGATCGCTGAGGCAGCCTCTCGCTATGGCCGCCGAGTGCTCTTGATCGACCTCTATCCAATCAGCGCTCAAATCCTTGTTCTGTCTAGTGGTAATGGTAAACTGGCGGATGCGGCCTGGCAGGAGTTGGAAGGTGCGGTGCAGTTATGACGAAAGACGAAGGACGCTTGCCGCGTATCTTGCGATTAGCTCAGTTGGGTACATCATATGTCTAGTGCTCATGAGTTTCTGGAAGCCAGCTATCGAGACCTCAGGTTGGCGCACTATTACGACCTGGAATACAGGGGTTACACAGACGACCTGCATTTTTACGTGCAGTACGCTACCGGGCTTGATCCGCTGAAGGCTGCCCCCATCCTGGAGCTTGGGTGTGGTACGGGCAGGGTGGCGTTTGCACTGGCCTCTGCGGGTTTTCGCGTGGTGGGGCTTGACGTGTCGGACGGGATGCTGGAGGTGTGCAAGCAGCGAGCCACGACGCGAGGATTGGCCGAGCGGTTTGAGCCTGTGAAGAGCGATATGCGCCATTTGGGAGGCTTGCCGTATGGGCAGCAGTATGGGCTGGCGTATTGTGCACTCAATACTTTTGCCTACCTGACGACCACCGACGACCAGATCGCCATGCTCAGCGTGCTACGGGGGTTGATGCTGGCGAGGGGCACGCTTATTCTCGACGTTACGCCTCCGTGGCCCCATCTGCTGCCGCCAGGGGAGGGCGAGGTGGTCCACCAGGGTACATATTCCGACAACGATGGTGCGGTCGTCCATAAGTTCGTGACGGGCCATGCGGAGCCGTCCACGCAGACGCACCATGTAACGCTCCTTTATGACCGCGAAGCCCAGGATGGCACTCTTACTCGCACCAGCCACAATATCGTATTCAGGTGGACCGGACGGTATGAGATGGAGTTGCTCCTTAAGGGTACCGGGTGGTCTTTGCTAGAGGTATACGGCGGCTATGACCTTGAGGAGTTCGGTGACGAGAGCGCGCGGATGATATTTGTGGCGAAGGCGCCGGTGGGGTCGGGTTCCTAGTTCCAAGTTCCTGGTTTGTGGCCCTGGCTGATCGCTAACCTATGCCTAGCAGGGTTATTAGGGTGATGGCGGCCAGCAGAAGTGCTATCAGGGAGCCTGTTACTGCCAGAGCTACGGGCCTGCCCACCTTACCTACCGCACGTATGTCAACGCCGAGGCCGAGGGCTGCCATTGCTGCTATGGTGAGCCACCGGGAAGCCTCGCGCATTGGGTCGGCGATTTCGACCGGGAGAAGGCTGAGGGAGCGAAGGATCGCCAGCAGTATGAAGCCTATTATGAACCAGGGCACCAGCTTGTTTACTGAGCCTATCGATAGCTTGCCTGCCGCTTCGCCCTGTTGAGAACGGGTGCGCAGGGCGAAGAAGAGGACCACCGGGCCGAGCATTAGCACGCGCACAAGCTTGACGAGGGTGCCTATCTGGCCGCTCAGGGTGCTGACCGGGAAGGTGGCCGCGAGAACCTGCGGCACCGCGTAGACCGTCATGCCTGCGAGGACGCCGTACCGGTAGAGCGTGAAGTGGAGCAAAGGGATAAGGAGCGGCAGGCAGAGCACCAGCACCACGCCGATCACAGCGGTGAGGGCAATTGATGATGCTATGTCTTCGGCGGTCGCGCCTATAACAGGGGCTACGGCGGCTATGGCGGAGTTTCCGCAGATGGAGTTGCCACAGGCCACCAGGGTTGCCAGCCTGGAGTTGAGGCCGAGCATGCGGCCTATGGTGCTGCTGACGAGCAATCCGATCATGACTACGAGCACGATCGACGCTATCAGGGCTGGACCTGCCTGCAAAAGCACCGGGAGGCTGACGGACGCGCCGAGGAGCACAATTGCCAGCTCTAGTACCTCCCTGGCCGTTAGCGCGATACCTGGCGTCCACCGGGCGGTGGGCTTCCAGAGAGTGCGCACAAGCATACCGAGGAGGATAGCCACCACCAGGGCTTCTATCACAGCCTGTCCGATTGTCTGCTCTTCGAGCAGTTGGACGCCGAAGCCTGCCAGACCTAGGAAGGCAGATAGGGCAAGGCCTGGACCGTACCGGGTTATGGCTGCGATGGCGGGGCTGTTTGTCTTACTTCCGTTGCCTGATGTGTTGAGGGCGATCACTCAGGCTCCTTGTTGCGCCTGGTGTTGGCGCACCAGGGTTTCGAGGGTGTCAAGTGAGACATCTTCGAGGCTATTGACTATCAAGTCGGCCCCGGCTTCCTGAAGGGTTTCGCGGGTCTGGGTGTTGGTGACGGCCAGGCAGGCAGCGCCTGCCCGTTTGGCGGCCAGCACCCCGGCGGGCGCGTCTTCTATCACCACACCATCGCGTGGGTCTACGCCCAGGCGCTCGAATGCTATCAGGAATACGCGAGGGTCGGGTTTGCCAACCGTTACGTCGTCGCCTGAGGAGATGGCGTCCATGAGGCCGGTTAGCCCTGTCGCCAGCAGCAAGACGCGCAGATTTTCCATAGGGGCGGACGAGCCAATGGCCTGCTTCCAGCCCGCGCTTTTGAGGGCCTTGACCAGGGCAATGACGCCGGGTAGAGGGCGTAAGTTTATTGCCTCGCGCCTGAAGGAGCCTTCTTTGCTGTCGGCCATTCGCTGGACGGTATTGGGGTCTGTTATGCCCCAGAGGCCGCTTATGATGTCGTTGTTGTGGCGGCCAAACATGGCTTTGAAGTCTTTGTCGGGGTCGTAGGGCAGGCCGAATTCGCGGGCCATATCGACCCAGGAGGCATTGTGCGCCTCGGCACTGTTTACGATCACGCCGTCCATGTCCCACACTACAGCTCTATTTTGAGTCATTGTTTATTGTCTTCCTTGTGCTTATTGGTTATGGGGCGTGTTTGTGGCCCGCTAGGGCGAGGCATGCCTCGCCCCTACAGAGGTTTGCTTTATATCCTGCTCATTTATGGTTGTATAGCTGCCTGCCGAGCAAGCCCAGCAGCACATCGTAGGGCGGTTGGTTTTCAGGGTGGTACTCGAAGCGGGCGCGCTCGAACCACTGCACTATGTAGGTTTTGCCGTCGGCGGCCTGCTCCTCGTACTGATCGGAGATGGGGAGGCCGACCACGGGGATGCCTAGCTCGCGCCAACGGTCGAGGAACTTGCCCCAGACGCAGTGGCCCGTTTCTTTGGAGCAGACGCTTTCGAGGCCCGCTGGGGGCGCGACCTGCGGGAACTGCCTGCCCGCTACCGATTGAGTGCCAAGAAGGCCCAGCAGCACTTCGGCGTCGGTGCCCGCGTATTCGGGGTGGTACTCGAAGCGGGCGCGCTCGAACCACTGCACTATGTAGGTCTTGCCGTCGGTGGGGCTTGTCTCAAGCAGTTCGGGGCTGATGGCGTAGCCGAAGAGGGGGAGGCCGCCTTTGCTCTGCCAGAAATCCAGGAAGCGGGCCGAGGGTTTGAAACCGGTTGGAGAATTGCCATCGGCGGCAGGGTCAAGCTCCTGGCTGGCGCGCCCGTCGGGCTGCTTGATCTCGTCGATGAAGACCGGGTCTTCGCTGATGGTGATGCGCACCTTGCCGTCCACTATGTCGGGCTTCTGGTGGCTGCCATCTTTTCGGACAATGTCTATGTTGGCGCTGGCGACCGGCACATCAACCGTTTCGGGGTCGCCTATCTTCCAGAGGACATCGACCGTGGTGCCGCCCCTGGTGAACTCGTAGTGGTAGCGGTCGTATTGCTCCTGCCACCTGTTGGGGACGGAGCGGGTGAGGGGGCCCAGCCCCGCGAAAGTCGCGCCAGCAAGCTGGCCCGTAAGGACCCTGTAGGCCACGAAAGCGGGCTTTTCGCTGAGGTCGTTGCGGAGGATGCCCATGTTACCCCATAGATCGTCAGGCCCGGCGTTGAATTTGTCCTTCATCTGGAAGTAGGAGAAGTGGGTGACGTTCTTCGCGCCCATGGCGATCACATAGAGCCTGATCAAGCGCCTTGCTTGCTCGTCCTCGCTTACTCCGAGGCTGCCGCAGTCGCATGTGGAGTAGCCGTCCTCGGTGATCCATATCTCTTTGCCGGCAGCGCCGTGGGCCTCAAGCCATTTGTAAGACATATCGAGGCGGTAGGGGAAATTCTGGACTACAGTGTTGGGGTCGGTGCTTTCGGGTGGCCTGTCGGGCATGTAGGGGTGGATGGAGAGGACATCGAAGGGCAGCCTACCGTCGAGGTGGGAGACCACCGCATCGAGGAAGGCCATCCCGCCGTTATTGTAGTCGTGGATGGAGAGGCCGCCGATCAGGACGGTGGCGTTGGGGTCGGCGCGCTTTATGGCGTTGTAGCCGGCATCGAGCATCTGGGCGTAGCGTTCGGCGCGGTCGCAATCGCACTTGAAGGTGATCTCGACATCAGGCTCGTTCCATAGCTCCCAGGCTTCGACTTTGCCAGCGTAGTGGAGAGCCATCTGGTAGGCGAAGTCGGCGTAATCCTGGGGGTTGTTGGGGGCGTGCCAGTACCAGTCGGCGTCCGAGCGGTTGGCCCCGGAAGCCCAGGCGGGTGTGGTTTCGAGCACGCCGATGACCTTGATGTTGCGCCTGGCTAGCTCGTTGATCCAGTAGTCGTACGCATCCCAGTTGTAGTTGCCCTTGGAAAGCTCGATGTTTGCCCACGAAAGCTCCTCGCGTGAAACGGCGACGCCCAGGTATTGGGCCGAGTTGAGTAGGGAGAGCTTTTCTCCTTTGGGCCGCTCAAGGGCGCTGATGTAGAGGTTCATGCCGAAGAAGGAGATGCCGGACAACGGCCATGCCCCGGCCACCTGCTGGGTGCTTGAGATGTTATAGATTGGTGTGATCGATAACAGGCAGGCCAACGTTACCAGGCAGGCCGTTGCCTTCTGTAAGCTGCGCTTCATCGGTAGATTTTTCTTTCCAGGGGAACCCACCCGCTCAATATGGAGTCAAGAGAGTATACCCAGCGTTTGGAATTGGAGTCAAAGTGACCGTCGGTCTATAGTTGCCCTCACATACTAAATGGCATTGGGGGGACAAAACTGGACAGGTTTTGGGGTGTACTTTCGGGTGGTTTTTATGGTTTGAAGTCTACGTCGGAAGACGGTTGACAGGTTGGGCGTTGAGTGCTACATTAATTGCACGGCGACCCTGGCCGAATCTGAAGAAAGGGGGCATTGGCACGTGGGCGATAAAAGTCCAAAAAACCAGGACAAAAAGCGCGCGCAGAAGACCAAACAGGTTGCCAAGGAGAAGAAAACAACTACTACCGCTAAATAACTTATGCTTATCTGCACGCACAAGTTCCGGAGACCGGACGGCCTCTGCTCCTGTGACATTTAGCTCAGGGGCGGTGCCGTCCGTCTCGTTTTATTGTATGAGTGCTTTCCTTTACGTTTAGAATTAGATTGCACAACTGCTAACACGTATCTAAAATTCTGGCTGTTTCACATATGAGATATGGAGTGTGGACACTGATCAGCCGGACACTTACCGAGGGTTTAGTTGCTGGCGGAGGAATTCTTCTTCGGCTGCGCGGTTGGGGAGTTTGCCGTCTAGCTTGGCGTCGAGGAGGGCTTCCAGTATGGGCCTGTAGGCTGGGCCTGGGGATAGGCCGAGCATGCGCAGGTAGTTGCCGTCGAGTTCGGGCTTGATGTGGCGCAGGTTGTCGAGATAGTTGCTCAGGTGCGCCGTGGCTTCGGTGCTGGCGGTAAGTGGTTGTATGTGGCGGAATGCTTCCAGGGCTGCCGGGTCTATGTCGTGCAGCAGCCTGTAGGTGGCCGACGGGGGTTGGTCTTCTTCATCGAGCTGTTGCCAAAGCGCCGCGACCTGGGCGGAGTCTCGCATGAGTTTGACCAGCGGGGACGGGAGATTTAGCCACCTGCCAAGTGCTTCGGCTTCGGCGGGAGCGTTTGCGCACTCGGCCGCGATCACGGCCAGGGCAGTGTCGCGGCGCTGCTCTTTGGGCAGATGTTCGGCGTCGTGGATTATTGTCCTATCGGGTGGGTAGGGCCATCCGAAGTTGGGGTGGACGTTGGTCAGGACGCCAAGCTTGTCGAGGTCGGCCAGTATTTGCTCGGCTTTGGGTTCTTCGAGGATCAGCAGTAGCTCGCGAGTGATCCTGTCGATTGAGACGGTGGACAGCACGCCATCCCTGACGGCCTGGAGGACAAACTCAAGGGTGTGTGGTTCGATGCGCCAGCCCAGGCGGCGGGCCAGCTTGACGGCGCGGAAGATGCGCGTGGG
This sequence comes from uncultured Chloroflexia bacterium, assembly GCA_963797095.1. Taxonomy (GTDB): domain Bacteria; phylum Chloroflexota; class Chloroflexia; order QHBQ01; family JADMIH01; genus JADMIH01. The sequence goes on from CAWCNY010000006.1 coordinate 918,912, forward strand.
GTCGTCCACGAAGCTTTGGTCGTGCAGGACGCGTATCAGACCTGCGAGCAGGTCATCGAGGCCGTTGTGGGGGTCGTAAAGAGGACCGAATGTGCCCGAAAGGATAGGGATGGCCATGGCGTTAGCAGTGAAATCGCGGCGGGCCATATCGTCGGCGATTGTGCCGCGCTGGACTGTGGGGAGAGCGCCGGGGTGCTCGTATCGCTCGTGGCGGGCGGTCACGAGATCCATGTCGAAGATGACGTTGTCGAAGGTGAGCACTGCTGTGCCGAAGTCGGGGTGCACTTCGAGCTGCGCGCCCGTTTCGTGTGCGAGGGTGCGGGCCAGAGTGGGGGCATCGCCCACTACCGCAACGTCTATGTCATAGTCGGGGATCTTGAGGAGACAATCGCGCACGTAGCCGCCTACGAGATAGAGATCCCAGCCGTGATTGGTGGCAAGGTCGGCTGCGCGCATGAGCAAGGAGAGCGCCTCCTGAGGCATTACCTGCGGGATGCGCGTGGCGATGTAGGCGTTTATGTCTTGGGGGAGGTTGTTCACGCTACGGCTTGTGTGCCCCGCTGCCTATGTCAGCCTGAGCGAATTGAGAACCCAGATCCTTGGCTATATGCATGAGCCTGGTTCGCTCCAAAGTGTGATCTTGGAGAGCGAGATCCTTCGCTTCGCTCAGGATGACAAGGACCTGGAGATGGGGCTTCTGGGCTGGTGGTTGTTTCCGTGGGTCGTAACTCAGGTGCCGGTGATTTCGTGCAGGGCCCGGATCACTATCTCGTTCTCTTCTATGCTGTTGTAGAAGTAGGGGGAGATGCGGACCGTGCCGGGGCGGTAGTCTACGATGATATGGCGGTTGGCAAGCTCGCTTACTATGGGGCCGGGGTCATCGAATTCGAGCATGACGATGGCGGTGCGGTCTTCCTTGTTGGCGGGACCTCTTACTTTGTACCCTGCCTCGTGGGCGCGGTTGATCAGGTCTTCGGTGAGAGCGCTGTCGCGCTCACGTATTTTCTGGACGGTTATTTCTTCAATATAGGAGAGACCGCCTAGAGCAGCGTAGACGGAGGCCATACTGGGAGTGCCCATCTCGAAGCGCTGCGCGCCCTCGCGCCACTGTAGTGAGCCTATATCGAAGCTGAACATGTTGGACATGCCGAACCATCCGGCGAGGGACGGCTCAAGGTCTTTGTGGCGTTCGTGGACATAGAGGAAGGTGATGCCGGAGCCACCCATGAGCCATTTGAGGCTGCCCGATGTGTAGAAGTCGCAGTCCCAGTCTATGACATCGGTGGGGACGTGGCCTGTGCCGTGGTAGGCATCGACCAGGAGGAGAGCGCCTTTGCGATGGGCGATCTCGGCAAGCTGCTTGATCTGCTGGATGGCGCCGCTGGTGAAGTAGACGTGCGAGGTGAGCACCAGGGCCGTATCGTCATCGATAGCTTCCTCGAACATTTCGAGCGGGACGGTGACCTTGTCTGGGCTGCGGAGGAACTCGACCTCGATGCCGTCGCGGCGCTTGGCGAGGAGGCTATGGCCCACCGTAGGGAAGTCGAGGTCGGTGGCGATGATCTTCTTGCGCTTGCTGAGATCGAGGGCGCTCAACACGCTTGCCACGGTGGCGGAGATGGAAGGGCCGAGGGCTATGCGGTCTTCGGGAGCGCCCACGACGCGGCCATAGGCGGCGCGTAATTCGGCGCACTTGCCCAGCCACAGCCTGTACCAGGCGGATGCTCCCATCTCAGCCCACAGGCTCAGATACTCGTGCACGTTGGCGATGGCGCGCGTGCTGAGCGCGCCGAGCGAGCACGTGTTGAGGAATGTCTTATTGACCACGATGGGGAAATCGTCGCGGAGAGTGAGCAGATCGCGGTGGGGGTCGCTGCCTGTGCCTGTTGAGTGGGTTGTGGTTTGCATAGAGGTATCTCCTTCGATATCTATGCCGTATGATAACTGACTCCATGCGTCAATGCAATCAATTGGGTTCGATGTTCGATTGACAACGCGTTTCGGGCAGGCATATACTGAACTAGCGACCGTACCAATTAATGGGAGGCTGTTAAACGCCATGTTCCAGACCGCGCGGCTTCAACGCCGCTTCAACCTGCCTTATGTTGTATTGTTCGTGCTTTCGACGGTGCTATCGTCTCTCGCGCTTGGTGCGTGCGACAACTCGAACAGCACGCCCACCAAGCCCGATAACGCTATTGAGATCAGCTTTGCTTATTCGTCGGAGAAGCAGCCGTGGATCGATCCTCTGGCCGCCAAGTTCAACGGCGAGCGACATAAACTGCCTGGGAGCGACCGTCCCATTTACATAAACGCGTTTGTGGCAGACAGCGGCACTGAAGAGCAGGCAATCGCGCGTGGCACAGATCACCCGGTCGTCTATTCTCCTTCCAACTCGCTCTGGAAGTCGGTGCTCAACTTCGAGGCGGATTCGGAGCTTGGCGGATCGGGGCCGGGCGATGCCGATCCGCTGCTCCTTAACCCGGTGGTGCTCGCTATGTGGAAGCCGATGGCGGAGGCGCTGGGTTGGCCCAGCAAGCCGATCGGTTTGCGCGACATCCTGGCGCTGAACGAGAACCCCGAAGGGTGGGGCGCTGTGGGCCACCCTGAGTGGGGGCCGTTTAAGTACGCGCACACCAACCCTGACGTGTCGTCAACGGGACTGTCGACCGTGGCCGCCGAGTTCTACGCGGGCGCGGGCAAGACGAGCGGCCTCACCGAAGACGATGTTAATAACGAGGATGTGCGCCAGTTCGTGCAGGCAATCGAGAGCAGCATCGTTCACTACAGCGCCACCACCACTATCTTCAAGGAGAACGTGCGTACCGGAGGCATGAGTTACATATCGGCGGTGGCCCTGGAAGAGCAGACGGTAATAGAGCTTAATAAGACGGGCACCATGCCGACACCGCTTGTGGGGATCTATCCTAAGGAGGGGACGTTCTGGCACGACAACCCTTACATCATACTCAAGGGTTCGTGGGTGACGGACGAGATGAGGCAGGCCGCAGGCATGTTCCGCGACTATCTGCTTCAGCCTGAGAACCAGCAGCAGGCCCTTGCCCTGGGGTTCAGGCCCGCCAACCCGACAGTTTCCTATCGAACGGAGCCGTTTACGCTCAACAACGGCGTGGACCCCGATCAGCCCAAGACGACATTGCAGGTGCCTTCGCCCCGCGTGCTGGTGGCGGTGAAGGATGCGTGGGGAATCCTGCGCAAAGAGGCGAACATTATGCTTGTGCTGGACGTGTCGCCTTCGATGGACGACCAGGACAAGCTGCAAAACGCCCTGGATGGGCTGAGCCTGTTCCTTGACCAAACGCGGGATGTTGATCGCGTGGGGTTTGTGGCGTTCGACAGGGATGCCCACCTGCTGGTGCCGATCGATACGCTATCCAAGAACTCGCTCTAGGATCATGTCGTACATAAACAACCCGGATAGGCTGCCGCGCAGCAATTCGACCGCTATTTACAATGGTGTGGCGAAGGCACTTGACGAATTGGACAGGTTGAACGACAAAGAGCACATAAACGCAATCGTACTGCTGACCGATGGGCAGGACAACTCAAGCTCAAGCGCGAACAAGAGGCAGGTGCCCACCCGCCTGCGGAAAGACCGCGACCAGTTGTGGGCTGTGAAGCTATTCCCTATAGCCTATGGCAGCGGCGACGCGGTGGATACCGATGTATTGACCAATTTTGCCAGCATCACGCAGACCCGCCTGGTATCGGGGGACACGAGTGATATCAGGAAGATATACGACGAGATGAGCAACTACTTCTAGGTGGGTCTTTAGCTGGAGATGCCGGGGCGGTCTTTGGCGTAGGCAACGGCGTCTGCGAGAGGCATGGCGTGCCCCACAGTCCAGGCCGCATTGAACTCAGGCTCGCTCAACGCTTCTTTGAGGGTTGATATGTCGTTGGCTATTTCGACTCGATTGGGTTCATCTATTGTAATGCCCGCGGACTGGCGGAGAGCATCTGCTACGGCAAAGAGCCGGGTGGCTTTGGCCGGGTTTCCCTGCTTGACGTCTATCCTGGCGATTTCCTCAAATGTATAGGCGATCATGGCGGTTGTACCCATCTCCACAAACTCTGTGAGGCATCTGCCAAAGCGAGAGGCCGCGATCACGTATTCGCCCAACTCGTAGGCTGCTTTTCCGGCCAGGCCGTTGGAGAAGGTCACTATCTCTTTGCTACCGACCTCGGCGTTCATGGCCGCACACTCGTCGGCGTATGCAATCGCGCGCCTGTACTCGCCCTTTCTGAGGGCTACCATGCCCAGGTTTTGCAGGATAACCGATATCTCAAAGGGAGCGCCAAGCTTGCGCCGGATGGCCAGCGCTTCTTCGTACAAGATAAGTGCCTGGTCGTGATCCTGCCTGCGTGACAGGACAGAGGCCCGAATCGCCAGGCTCTTTGCCACGTCGAGTTGGTCGTCTAGCTCCCTGAAAACCGGCTCACACTCAAGGGCGCATTCCAGGGCGCGGTCATAATCGCCCATCAACAGGAAAACTCCCCCCAGACTGAGGAAGGCATTTGCAAGGAGGGGCCGGTCGCCCAACTCTCTGCTGAGGCTGATAGCCTCGGAAAGATAGTGCTCGGCCTCTGTGCGCAAACCTTGCCTGTTGGAAATCACACCTGCCGCAATCAGCGCCTCGATCCTTGCGTCCGGAGCGGCGTTCTTGCCCTGAGAGAGTGCCTGTTCAGTCCATCTAACTCCTTCCTGGCGATAGCCCCGGTTGAGCCAGAACTTCCTCATCACGCCCACCAATCGCAGCGCGATCTCGGTCTGGTTGTTCTTGAGGGTCCAATCGAGGGTGGTTCGGATGTCGCCATATACCGCTTCGATGCGATCAAGCCACAACTTTTGGGTTGGGCCTCTCATCTCCTGGTTGCCGGTGAGGGCTATGCCAAGGAAGTAGCGTGCGTGATTCAGGGCGATTTGATAGGTTTCTCCTGCCGTCTCTAGCTGCCTCAGGGCATACTCACGCACAGGAATCAACATCCCAAAGTGCGGCTCCGTATCTGGGCTCCGGCTTGTGACCTCCGGGGCATGGGACCGTTCGTACAGGTGCAGGAGGCTCTGGTCGAGGACCGCTTCCAGGTCTTCAAGGGTGGCCTCTGCCACCTTCTCGGCGGCGTCCAGGGTGAATGGCCCGGCGAAGATGCCCAGGCGACGGAATAATTGTTGTTCATTGGCGCTCAGGAGCCTGTAGCTTGACTCCAGGGAGTCGAGCAAAGCTCTCTGCTGGACGGGTGCATCTCGCGGGCCACCTGTGAGCACGTTAAAGGGTTGTTCGAGCCGAGCGAGGAGGGTCGAGAGCGACAAGAGGCGGGTCCTGGCTGCTGCCAATTCGATGGCCAGGGGCAGACCTTCCAGGCGAGCACAGATCGCGGCCACAATGGGAGCATTGTCGGGGGTTAGCTCGAAATTATCCTTGACATCGCGCCCTCGCTCGACGAAAAGGGCTACCGAGCCGATATGCGCCAGTTCCTCAAGCGGAGGCAGGTGTTCTGGATCGGGCACTTCCAGGGGCGGCACTTCTACCAATTTCTCGCCGCGCACATGCAGGGGCGAGCGGCTGGTCACGAGCACTTTCAATTGGTGCGCAACCGCCAGCAGGTCGGTGAGCAAGGGTGCAGCCCGCACTACCTGCTCGAAGTTATCCAGGATCAGGAGCATCTGCTTGTCTCGCAAGGCGATTTGCAGGCTTTCCAGCACCGGACGCCCAGGCGCTTCGCTCACACCTAATCGTTCGGCAATCGTGGGAGCCACAAGCGCGGGATCGGCTATGGGACCGAGGGGCACATAAAGCAGCCCATCCTTGAAGTCGGCTTGCAACGCGGATGCCAATGCGTTGCTCAGGCTCGTTTTGCCCACACCGGGAGGTCCAAGCAGGGTAAGGAGGCGGGTGGTCGAGCGCCAGAGGAGGTTCTTCATGTGGGCGAGGTCCTGCTCGCGGCCAATCAGGGGCGTGGGCAGGATCGGGAGGGTAGGTGCGGTGCCCGGCGCAGTAGCCGGTTGCGGAGTCGTGGCGGCAGCAGTCGTGGGGGGTTCACCAGTGGCCGGTGGGGATGCTCCGGAGACGATACCACGCGCCCACAGCACAAAGGTCTCGCGCTCGCCGGGGTCAACACGAAGGAAGTCGGCCAGGATTTCCGCTATCTGACGGGACGGCCTGCGATTCCCTGCTTCGATCTTGCGAATCGTGTCAGGGGAATAGCCTGTCCCCTCGGCGACCGCCTCCTGGGTGAGATCAAGCTCACGACGGCGCTGTTTTAGCCATTGCCCAAATGTCGATGCGGAGTCCATGTGATATAATAATCGCTATAGTTGCAAGGAGTCACCCACATTTGTCCACAGGCTATTCTGACGCAGAGTACGCACCCTACAGTGTGATCGACGTGCTCAATTACGGCGGGTTTTTCGGCGGCGAGACCGTCACACTGGACGCTCGTCCTTTCGCGAACCCCGACCGTATTATTAGTTATATCATCCCGGAGCACCTTTTTGACAATCTTACACAGCGTCATCTGATCCAGCCTGGGGTGGCCCTCGGGTTGGTGGTAGATGGTGGGGAGGTGCGCGCGGCTCGCGTGCTTGGCGCACCCACCCGCGAGCAGTTGAAGGAGCTGGTCAAGCCCCAGCCGCATGAGGAAGGTGGACCTGGCCCTCGCGCCCTGTCGTATCGCTGCGCGAATTGCGACCTGTGGATTACCGGCATGCCGGACCGTCGTGACGATGGCTCCTATTACTGCCGCCTGTGCGGCACTAAACTAGGCTAAGGAGATATCATGGACGATACCCTGCAATTACTGAAAGACCTGACGGACGCGCCCGGTGTACCGGGGCAAGAAGGACCGGTGCGCGAGGTGATGGAGCGCTATCTGGCTCCTCACGGCGAGCTTATGTACGACAACCTTGGCTCTGTCGTGGGTATGAGACGCGGCAAAGGCGCGGGCGACAACGCACCCAAGGTGCTCATAGCGGGCCACATGGACGAAGTGGGATTCATGGTCACCATGATAGATGACAATGGATTCATCAAGTTCCAGACGCTGGGGGGCTGGTGGGAGCAGGTGATGCTTGCCCAGCGCGTGCTGGTGCGCACCCGCAAGGGCGACCTGATCGGGGTGTTCGGCTCTAAACCTCCCCACATTCTCCCGGCTGACGAGCGCAAGAAGCCTGTCGAAAAGAGCGACATGTTCATCGACATCGGAGTGATGAGCAAAGAGGAAGCAATCGAAGCGGGTGTGCGCCCCGGCGACCCGATCATACCGATCTGCCCGTTCGCACAGATGGCGAACCCCAAGATGATGCTTGCTAAAGCGTGGGACAACCGCTTTGGGTGCGCCCTGGCGGTAGAGGCTTTCCGCGAGATAGGTAATGACCATCCCAACATTATCTACGCGGGTGCGACCGTTCAGGAAGAGGTAGGGCTGCGAGGCGCGGCAACACTCGCCAATATGACCAAGCCCGATATCGCGATCTCGCTCGACGTGGGGATCGCAGGCGATACGCCCGGCATCAAGAAGCATGAGGCGCAGAGCAAGATGGGCGATGGGCCGATCATCCTGATCTATGATGGCTCGCTGATCCCGCATCTTAAGCTGCGTAATCTGTTCATCGACGTGGCCGAAGACGAGAAGATACCATACCAGTTCGACTCGGTGGCCGCGGGTGGCACCGATGGTGGGCGCTTCCAGTTAGCCTGGGAGGGCGCTCCGTCGATCAACATCGGTGTGCCTACGCGCTACATACACTCGGCAACCTCGATGATGAACCTGGACGACTTCAACAACGCCACCCGCCTGCTGGTCGCGGTCCTGAAACGCCTGGACGCGAAGACGGTTGCGGAGTTGAAAAGATAGGACGTGATACGTGATACGTGAACTACTGCGTACTTCGTATTGCGTAATTACTTGTCACTCGTCACTCGTAATCACGTATCACGTATCACGTATCACGTATCACCCACAGGAGACACAACAATGAAGTTGAGACTCGCGGAACGGATGTATCGCCTGGGCACAGAGACCGCCTTCGAGGTGGCTGCGCGGGCGCGGGCATTGGAGGCTCAGGGCAAGCCGATCATCCACCTGGAGATCGGAGAGCCTGACTTTGACACGCCTACGCACGTGCGCAAGGCCGCAGCCGAGGCGCTCGACGAGGGCTATACCCACTACACCGGTTCAACAGGCATACCGGAATTGCGCAAGGCGATTGCTGAATATGCAGGCAAGAATCGCGGGCTTGAGTTCGACCCAGAAAACGTGGTTGTCACTCCCGGCGCGAAGCCGATCATGTTCTACACGATTATGGCCCTGATCGAGCCGGGTGATGAAGTGATCTATCCCAACCCCGGCTTCCCGATCTACGAGTCGATGATCAACTTCCTGGGGGGGGTGGCTATTCCCCTCCAACTGAGCGAGCGACGAGACTTTCGCGTCAACCTGGAGGAGCTTGAGGCCAAGATTTCTTCCAAGACGCGCATGATTATTATCAACTCGCCGCACAACCCCACAGGTGGGGTGCTTACTTACGACGATCTGGAGCAGATCGCCCGCCTCGCGGTCAAGCACGACCTGGTTGTGCTGGCCGATGAGATCTACAGCGAGATTCTTTATGAAGGGAAGCATCACACAATACTGAGCTTTCCCGGCATGATGGGCCGCACGATCCTGCTGGACGGCTTCTCCAAGACATTCGCCATGACAGGTTGGAGATTGGGTTACGGCATATTCCCAGGGGAGTTGATCCCGCATATCGGACGCTTGATTGTCAATAGCGTGTCATGTACTTCGACCTTCAGCCAGCGTGCCGCGATCCATGCGCTCACAGGCCCGCGCAAAGAGATTGATGCCATGCTTGATGCGTTTACCCGCAGGCGCGAGCTGATCTACAAGGGCATCAACGAGATACCGGGCCTGCGGTGCAACAAGCCGGAAGGGGCATTCTACTCCTTCCCCAATATCACCGACACCGGCCTTACTTCACGGGAGTACGCAGACTATCTCTTGAGTGAGGCGGACGTGGCGGTGCTACCTGGCACTTCGTTCGGTGAGTTCGGCGAAGGGTATATCCGTATCTCGTTCGCCAATTCCGAGGCCAACCTTGCGGAAGCGTTGAAGCGCATCCGCAAAGTCAACGAGAAGCTGCCAGCCGTAGCCGCCGAAGCACACGCTTAGAGTAGTGCGGAGTTTGAAGTGCGGAATGCGGAATCGTTGAAATGAGTGGCAATGGCTGATGCTCATTCCTCTCGTTATTCCGCATTCCGCACTCCTTATGTCGCGCTTTTTGTTTTCGCTATAGTCTGCGCGCTGGCTGTGTGCGCTGCTTCATTGCGGCATACGGGTTCGCTGGCCTTCCCCATAGACGACGGCTATATCTACAGCAATTACGTCCTATCCGCCTCACAGGGCCAGCTATTCACCTACAATCCAGGCGAAACCAGCGGCGGTATCACGGGCTTTGGCTGGTATGCGCTATGCGTTGTCGCCTACTGGTTATTATCGCCCCTACACGGCTTGCTGGGCGGTCTCGCGCCACTGCAGGTACAGAATGTCGGTCAGGACCTGGCGCAACAGGCGGGACACCTTTATCTGGCGGCTTATCTGCCTGGGGTGCTCTGTCTTGCTCTTTCGGCTGTGGGTGTGTACCGTCTTGCTCACCTTGCTTTGCCTCGGTCTGATCGCAACAGCAAGGCGCGAGACCTTTTCTGCATTTTGCTTGGAGGTGTGGCCGCTGCCGATCTGGGGTTGGTGTGGGGTGCGCTTTCGGGTCTTGAGGTAGCCCTCTCCTCGGCGCTGGCTGTGTGGGGGGTGGTGTTGCTCCTGGACGACTTGCGGCGCGGCTCGCTGCGCTGGTCGCTGCTCCTAGCTGCGCTCCTACCCTGGGCCCGCCCCGACCTGCTCGCCTTTTCGGGTGCGTGTGCTGTCTGGCTGATTGTGCGAGCGATCGCGAGCGGGCGCGCCGAGCGTGCTCTTGCCTGGCGAAATGCGTTGGCATTCTTCGGCGCAATCGTAGTTGGATTCGTTACCTGGAGCCTGATCTATCTTTTCGGATGGGGCAGGCCCTTTCCAAGCTCGTTTTATGCGAAGGTGGGCGGTCTGCGTCTCGGCTCCAAGATGCTGTCGGCGGTCGAGGAGATCGTCCTGGCGGGGCGCGTGCTGCCTTTCGTGGCAGCAGGTCTTGCAGTGCTGGGCGGCCTTGCAGGGATGTTGCCCTCGCGCAACTCGAAGATCGCAGATGAATCGGAAGCGTCGAAGCTTTCGACGCCACATGAGGAGCGTTGGGCGGCGCTCTTGTTGCTCATGGCTGTTGTGTTTTACGTGGTTGCGCTGCTCCTTACCATTCCCTGGTTCGGCCAGGAGGACCGCTATCTGCTGCCAATTCACCCCTTTGCGATTGTGCTCATTGGCCTGCCGGTGTGGCGCGTTGTGGCTCTGCTGCCATTGGATCGTGCGCTTGTTGCACCCATCGCCCGGCCCGCCGTGATACTGTTGGCGTTCCTTGTGCTGGCGGGGGGCGATTACCTGTGGGCGACGCGCGATTACGCGGTCGAGGTGCGGAACATCCGTGATGCCCATATTCTGCCTGCCCTCTGGATAGCAGCCAACACCCCGCCCAACAGTGTAATTGCGTCCGAGCCGATAGGCGCGGTCAGGCTCTTCTCAGGGCGGCGCACGGTTGACCTGGTAGGCTTGACCACGCCGGTTACGCTTGGCACCTATCGTGATTGGCCCCACGCCTGGCCTGCGCTACGCTCGGCAGGCGCGACCTATTTATTCTTCTATCCCGATTGGTTTGCCGGAGGCGATGCGCCTCCCTGGGCTATCGAGCTTCAACGCTTCGATGTGCCTGACAACAGGATCGCAGGCTCAGACGTTATTGCTGTATATGGACTCGACTGGTCGCGTTTTGCATCAGCAAGATGACAGCGGCCATTGTGCCCATCCATGACTTCTGTCAGGCCTCTAGGGCCAATTTTCCCATTGATTATGCCTGCAACGTGGCTTATAGTCTTAAGGAATATCGTTTCTATCCTTAATTCTTGAACCGCGGAGTTGTAATTGCAAGTTATTTACGCAATGTTGGTCTTTCTGATCGGGTTGGTGGTCGGTTTTGTAGTGAACGTTGTGGCTACGCGCCTTGCTGCGCATCGTCCTTTAGTTGGGCCGCTCCATTGCACGCGTGCGCCACACCCTATTACTCTGGTGCAGGCGCTGCCCGTGGTTGGGTATGCTTTGCAGGGTGGGCGCTGCTCGTCGTGCGGGAAGCGTATCAGCCTCTCTTATCCGCTGGTAGAGGCTGCAACCGGTATCCTGTTTGTGGTAGCTTATCTGTTTGATGGGTTTGGTCCTTCCTTCATCTTTCATGTCGTCTACGTAGCGTTCTTGATGCTCGTGTTGATCGTGGACTGGAAACACCGCGATATATACCTCACGGTCATCGCGGGTGGAAGCCTGATTGCCGTAGCTGGGAGCTTCATCCTTCCGGAAGTGACCCCCTTTGGCGCGTTGATTGGTGCGGGTGTAGCCGGGTTGTTCTTCCTGCTGGCGTATGTCGCCGCCAGGCTGATCTTCCCCAGGATCGAGGAGCCGTTGGGAGTGGGCGATGTATTCCTTGCCCTGATGATGGGGTTGATGCTTGGTTGGCCCAACATAGTAGGTGCGCTCCTGATCGGCCCGCTTATCGCGGGGGCGGCGGCAATCCTCCTTCTGATTTCACAGCGTAGCAAGCTCGGTGATTTCATGCCTTACGGTGTTGCTTTATGTGTGGCCGCCATCTTGTTCCTGATCTATCCTACGCCTTTCGCGGATGCTCTGCACCTTCCTGCGCTTTCCTATATCGTCTCCAACCTTTTCAACCCATAATAGGCACGCGAATACGCTATCGAAATGTTGCACTGGCCGATTCCTTGACGCTCATCAGCCGCTATCGTATACTCGTTTTAAGGGGTATGCGAATCATACCCCTTGCCTGAATTTGAGTTTGAACTCTGCGGCTGATCAGTCCCCGCGCCCCTCGATCTAAAAAGACTGGAAACGAAACTTATGTCGTCACAAACATGCCCAACCTGTGGGTGGCTCAATCGTGCCAGCAACCGCTTTTGTTCCAATTGCGGCACTGCTCTGGTCCCCAGCACACCTGACGCCGGCGCTGCTGCGTTGGCTACGCAGGCTACGCAGGCGCAGCCGGAAGGCGCAGCCACACAAGAGAATGCCGTTGGCACAGATGCCATGCCGGAAGCACCGGGCAATACTTCCGGTGATGCGGCTTCAACCTTCGTCCTTCCTCTCTCCCCAGGCACATCAACGGCAGATACTCAGCCTGTTTCATATACGGTGAAGAGGTGGGAGGCAACCCCAACCGAGCCTGAGACCCCACGTCCTTTCGTGCCTCCTGCTCCACAATCCGATTCTTCGGCTCCAACCATACCAATAGCCCCACCACCTGTCCCACCCGGCTCTTATCCCTATGGATCGGGCGACAGCAACACTGTAGTTTTTGGGCCTGGTTCCGATTCCTCGTCCACCGCCATGCCGCACCGAGGTGAGGGCGGAACCTACGTGCCTTACACGCCCGACGCTGCTCGTCACCTGGAGGCGGACAAAGGCTCTCGCTCCTGGTTGATCCCGTCTATAGTGGTGGCAGTTCTGCTGTTACTGGTGGTAGGAAGTGTTGGCGGATTCCTTGTCTTCAACGGCCAACGACCTGCCAGTTCTGCCGGGAATACTCCTGGTGGGGCGCAATCCACTGAGCAAATTGCCTGCTCCGATCTGATGTCCAAGCTCGACGCCAACGGGAACGCGGGCGACGATACGACCACATTGCGGGCTATCATCTGCAAGAGCAACGATGAGCAGATCAAAGCCTGGCGTGATCTGGATACGGAGATACTCAAGGGCACCCGCACAGGTCAGGCTCTGGAAGAAAACATACAAGCCGTGCAGGACCTGAAAAACAAAGGTATGTACGCAGTGCCTAACAATAAGAGCATTGAATTCGGTGATGTGCAGGTAAACGGCGACTCAGCCACCGCCAAGACCGTCGAGGTATGGACTGTCACCTTCTACAGCAAGAGTGATAACAGAGTGGTATTACCGCCGCAAGCTCCCGACACGTTGCGCGAAACCTACCATTTCGTCAAGCAAGACGGTAAGTGGCTGATCACCTCGGTTGATATCGTGTCGGACTCGCCGCCACCTACGCCCGGTACAAGCGACACATAGTTCACTGAACACCAGGGATGAAAAATGGACGGCCTTGGCGTCCATTTTTCATCCCTGGTGTAGTTTTACGCCTTACTTATCTTGAACCTGGGCTGCGGTTGCCGCCAATCCCGCGCGACGTAGCACCCATCCACCCAGTACCATCATGCCCGCAGCGAAGCCGAGCCACATTGGCAGGGAAGAAGGTCCAGCCCCCGTTGTCGGGCTTACCACAGGCGGTGCGCCCTGGCCGGTGGAGGGGTTGCCGCCGGCGGCCTCACTGCCGGTCGAGTCACCGCCTGAACTGGCATCAATTATGCCGTTGCCGTCATTGTCAGGGGGAGGCGCGGGAGTGGGCGCAGGGGTAGCTTGAGTCTCGACAGTTGGCTTTTGGTCGCCTGCCGAAGAATTGTCTCCGGTCCCTTTTTCAACGGTTGGGGACGGTGTCTCAGTAGGCACGGAGGTCGGGATGGGCGCGATAGTTGCCACGTTCGTGATAACCGGCACAGGGACCGCGCCCGTAGCCTGAGCGGGTGGTACAGGCACTTCACTGGTGGTTCTAGGGTCGGGTGCGAGCGTGCTTGGTTCCGACGTGTCAACCGCCTGTGGCGCAAACGTGGTACCTACCGGATTGGGCGCTAACGATGTGCCGCCCGCGGGCGTGTTGGTAGCGCTTGGTGGCAGCGAGGGTCCTTGCACACTGGACTCGGATTGAATTGGGGCACCGCCCGCGGCCTCACCACCTTGCGATTCGGCGGTCACGTTGTTGGGCTGTAAGTCTTTCTGTTCGCCGGTCGGCGCGGGCGCGCTCTCGCTCACCTGCGCGTTTCCACGTTGCGACTCTTGCTTGGCTCCCTGGCTATCTTGCGTATCACTTGACTGCGGGGTCTGCGAAGAAGGCATTGAGCGATGCGGCTGCTGGCCTTCGTCCTTCGATTCGCCCGAAGTGGCCCCCTTAGAAGATGTTACCTCGGTGGGGGCGGGAATGGGCGTATCCGTGTCCGGAACAGTCGTTGGGGAGGGCGGCGCGGTGGTGGCTGTAGCTGACGGAAGGGTTGTAGGCGTATCCGTCGGAGGGGGTTCAGGTGTATCTGTGGCTGCGGAGCTTGGCGTACCTTTGTGCTCAAAGCCGGGCGGCTCGGTGGTTGCGGTGGGCGGTGCGGGAGGCAGCCCTCCCCCCTTGCTACTCACAGGTGTGGCGGTGGGGATTACAGGCTGGGGGGTGTCGGTGGGCGGAGCCGGAATGGCCGTTGCCGTTGCCTGCGGCTCGCTTGTAGGTGTGGCGTCCGCGCCTGACCCATCTTGCCCGGTGGCCCATACCAGAGCTTGCCCCAACGGCCCACCGAAAACCGTGCCATAAGGCAGGTAAACGGTAAGGTCGTTTACCGATCTGTTTGTCACCTGAAGCGCACCGCTGCCCAATGACGGGTTTTGCGTTGAGGGTGTAAGAGTGAGCGGTGCGACGCTTGCCTGCCCGGATTGAACCAGGTTCAGCAGATTTGTGCCTTCGGGTATCCAGCTTGGAATGCCTGGAGAGGTAACGGCGGCCTCACCAATTCGTTCGGCAGTTGCATGGTTGCTCGACTGCCAGTTGCTGTCCTGCACCCACCATATCGCCAGCGCCACCTGGTACGGTTCGCTCTCCGCATAGCCCCAGTCGATGCCGTAGTAGAGGGCTGTGCGTACCCTGTCCGCCGCCAGCGGTTGCGAAGCCAGGGGAAGAGACCCGGCGCTCAGATTGGTGCCGGGACTCAGAGAAATAGCCTGAACGGTGATTGTGCCGGTGCCGCCCGCCGGTATGGTTACCGAGTAGCCTGGCACCGAGTGGAGTGGGGCTGCCGATCCGGCACTTGCCGGTGAGCCAAGAACGAACGCTATACAAATGACGCAAGCCACCAAAAACTGTAGCGGAATTGTGAGAAACCGGGGCTTTTGCAACGTTGGCCTACCTTTCAGCAAGAGAAATGCGCCACTTGAGTATACACTCCGCCTGTCTCATTTGCAAGGAAAATGGACCATCGTCGCTGGCAGCCACGGCAAGAGCAGACACCCAAGAAATGGGGTCTGCGATTTGATTCCGGGGCTGATTTGTGATATATTATAAGGTCGAAGGTGAATCTTCATGCCTTGCGATGTCTGTTTTGATTATCCCTGGGGGTGCTTCTTTGTTTGATGTAAATTTGCCTGAAATAACGCGCGACACCGGCGGTCACAACTACAGCCGCTACCGTATCGAACCTCTCCAACCCGGTTGGGGCACTACGCTTGGCGCGAGTTTGCGCCGTATCATGATTTCCTCCTTGCGAGGAGTTGCAGTTACCGGCCTTCGGTTGGCCGAATTGCCCGATGATCCCAGCGAGATCGCCGGGATCGAAGAGAACCTGATAGACCTTGTCTTGAACGTCAAGCAGTTGCGCTTCCGCTACTCCGGCGATGGGAGCGCGGCCCAGGCGAACGATCAGTACCATATTGCTCTCAGCTACCCGAACGAAGAGGCTGGAGAGATAACAGGTGAGTACCTGGAACTGCCTGAGGACATTGAGCTTACCAACCCGGAGCTGGTGATTGCCACGGGCACCGGTGGCGGCACGCCCTTTGAGCTTGAACTGCTGGTAGAGACCGGGATCGGGTATGAGACAGCCGAGAACCGTCTGAGCATCCCTGACGATATGATCCCCGTGGATGCGATGTATACGCCCATCCCCCGCGTGAACTATGTCGTGGAGCACACCCGCGTGGGCCAGATGACCGACTATGATCGCCTGTTGCTCGAAGTGTGGACCGACGGCACGATCCAGCCCGACGATGCTGTGAGCCAGGCAGCGCGCATCCTTACGCAGTACGCAACCTCGGTGGCGACCTATGGCCGCGATATGGCAGACCTCGGTATCGAGGAACCGCCCGCGCCCGTAGAGGACGACACCAACCGCTCTATCGAGGTGCTCAACCTGAGCATGAGAACCACCAACGCGCTAAAACGCGCCAACATCACCACCATTGCCCAGGTGCTATCACTGACCGATAACGATTTGCTCCACCTTCGCAACTTTGGTGCCAAGTCGCTTGACGAGTTGCGCGATGCCCTCACGGCCCACGGCTACGGTCCTAAACTCGATGCCGCCTCAGGCGAAGATGAAGGCGAAGAGGAAGACACAGACGTAGACGAAAGCTAGCACGCGAATATGCAAAGACAGACCCAGGCCACTACGGCCCGGGTCTTTTTTTAGCGTCTGCGCCCACCCGGTATTCCGGCCATCGTGATAGAGGCCAGCACCATACATACCGCAGCTATGATAAACACCCCTCTGTAAGACTGTGTGGCATCGACCAGTATGCCTGCCAGCAACGCGCCTGCCGGTTGGGCAACCGACCATACCATGTTGGCGTAACCCATAAAGGTTCCTGCCTGGTGCTTGGGAACCAGATCTGCCAGCAGCGAGAGGTATAGTGCCGTAGGGGCGGCATTGCCCAGCCCCACCAGCACCATGACAATTATAGCCATCGTCATGTCGTGTATCTGCGATCCAACCAGCGCAGCTATCGCAAAGAGAAAGAGCGCCGGCTGTAGCACCTGCTTGCGCCCGATCTTATCGCCAAGCCAGCCGCAAAGCAATGCGCCCACAGAAGTGGCGATTATCAGCACAAGCAATAGTACGAAGGATGTGTCCTCGGAGATGCCAAGCTCATTGACCCCGAACCGTGTGATGAAGGGGGCTGCGGCTCCAGCGCCCAACCAGTAGATGCCCATCGCCACGATATATACCACCAGAGGTCGCTCTTGCAGGAGCGCTGATACCGAGGCCCGCACTCCGGTGTGTTCTGAGTGGGTAATTGCCTGCTGGCGAGATTCGCGTACACCAAACGCCACTACTACCAGCGTCAGGGCAACCAGCAAGCCCGTGATCAGGAATACCCAGCCGCGGGCCGTGTCCCAAAGGGTGATCGACATGAGCACAAACGCGAGTGCTCCCACTACTCCCGCGATGGCGATCAGGCCGCCGATCCTTCCTCGCTGAGCATATGGAGTGATATCAGCGAGGAGAGCCGAATAGGGGCCAAGCGCAACGAAGAGCGCCACACCCGCTAATGTGACGGTCGCGATCATCACCCAGAAGGGGGGTTGCAGCCCGAGAATGGCTACGCAAATGGCTGCGCCCACGCCGCCAGCCAGCAGATAAGGGCCCCGCTTGCCGATGCGGGTGCTTGTTCTGTCGCTCAGGTGCCCTACGAACGGCTGGATCAGCCCACCGAAAAGAGAGCGCTCATTGGTCAGCAGAGCCACTATAGTGGCCGGGATCGCGCCACCGGGGTTGAGGAAGGCGGGCAGGCCGGTAGGCATGGTGTATGCAAGGAGAAAAAGGGGCAGGGCATTGTTCATCATGGTGAACACTAGCCCGCCCGCTATCCCGCCCATTGCGTACAGGAGTGATTGAGAAAGGCCCAGGGGTGTGATATGGTGTATATCAGCCGGGGCCGTGATTTCCAGTTCCATCTCTCTGGCCAGCTCTTCGCCGGCCAGCATTGACGTTTCTTCAGCTTGCACCTTGAAAGTATACCAGAGATGGCATTACTTTCTTACCTGTACATACCGCGCATGCTGTTGAGCCTGATCTTCAGCAGGCCGAGGAAAGCGCGTGTGGCATCGCGTATCACGCGCACCTTGGTGCCGCGCTCGTCATGCCAGTGCACAGGCACTTCCTTGATGCGCAATCCGTGCTTCTGCGCGACAAACAACACCTCCGCGTCAAAGCTCCAATCGTCGATGATGGAGCGCGAGAAAAGCTCTTGCGCGGCGGCGTGGGTGAAACACTTGAACCCACATGTTATATCTGAAATGCCTCGCGTGGCGATCCTGTTGGTCAGCCATGTGAACACCTTGCCCATACTCTCGCGCCAGAGGGGTTGATGGCGCTCCAGCACCGCGCCCTTCATTTTTCTGGAGCCGATCACAACATCGTAACCTTCGTCAAACCAGTGCCAGAATTTGGCGATTTCGTCAGGCGGGGTGGACAGATCCGCATCGGTGAACAGCACAACCTCGCCCCTGGCTGCCAGCATACCCACCTTCAGCGCGTGCCCTTTGCCCCTGTTCGGGCTTTCCTCAAGCACACGCACATCCTCGCCGCTCCCCAGCAGTTCGCGCGATAGTTGTGCCGAGTCATCGGTCGAGCCATCGTCCACGACGACAAATTCAACACTGTACTTCTGACCCCGAAAATAATCGGCAAGCAGGGGCAGTGTGCGCCGCATTCGTCTAGCCTCGTTGTAGATCGGCACCACTACCGATAATCTTGGACTGGTTGCGTCAAGCTTATTGCTCACAGTTTGTGAGTTCCTTTGTCACGGAATTAACCCCTTACCCTTGGATGACCTCTGCAACCTTGTCAGCATCTGCGAGAGCTGTCTTCCTGGCGATGGCTGCCAACTCGGCAATCCGGCGGGACTCCTCTTCACGTGCAGCCCATAGTTCTCTCAACTTCGCTTTCATTTCTTCGGGGTCCGGTTGCTGCCGCTCAATTTCGATAACCCAGTGGTCGAGATCAAGCTCCTCCATGAAGCCTCGCACTTTGTGCGCGTAAGATAGAGCGATCATCGGCACGGCCTGCGCCGCCGCGAATATGAGGGCGTGCAGCCTCATGCTCACCAGCAGATCGGCCTTGCCCACATAGCCTGAGAACTTGCCCGGAGTATGCTCCAGCTTCGCGTAGATTATCATTTCCTGTGGCACTCCCATCGCCAGAGCCGCCTTCCCCACGACGGCCAGCATCTCTTCATCGCGGTCGGGCCAGAGGGGTAGCAGCACCGCTCGCGCCCCGAATTCCTCAACCGCTACCTTGATAGAGCCTGCCACCCCCTCCACCAACCTTTCGAGGCGGCCCGGCTCCTGTCTCCACTCGGTGCCCAGCCTGTGCCGCAGGCTTACCGGCAATAGATAGTGAAGCCCCAACCCCGGCCTGTTGGCAGGTAGATGCCGCACGCAGAAGATCACCACAGGTTTGCCATCGCCAGGCCAGTTGTCCTCCCCCAGTTCGGGTTTGAGCAAGATGGCGGGGTCTGCCGTTACCTTCACCCTGTGGGGAGGCACCCCGGCGCCCACCAGCAGCCGCTTCGAGGCCACATCGCGGACGCTGAAGTAATCCGCAGATCGGCAAATGAAGCGCGCCAGCAACCTGCCGAGCAGTGTCCAGAGCGGTTCCGCACCGAGGCCCCAACCGATCACCTTCAGGCCGAGCAACTTCGCCAGTGCTATATGCACCGCATAAATAGGGAGATTGTACACACTCGTGCCGTCCTGAATAAGGCCTCCTCCCCCCAATATGAGAGCTTTGGCCCCGGCCAGGGCGCGGATCGTGCCTCGATTGAAGGGGTTGCGCGGCACGCTTGGAACTCCGAGCCGCCCGCCCGTCTTGCCGGGGTTGGTCGATATGGCTACCAGGTCATCGAAGCCGCGCTCTCTGAGGCTCTCGATGATTACCTGCACAAGCGCCTCATCCCCCGTGTTGTTGCTCCCATACCACCCCAGGATCACTATTCGTTTGCGCTCGCTACTCGCTACTTTCTTTCCCCCCCACTTGCTCGCCGCGTGCCTGGGCAATTCGCATGAACACTTGCAGGTAGCGGCGGGCGATTATGTCCCATGAGTACCGGCTGCGGACGAATTCGCGGGCCTGCTTGCCTAGCTCGGCGCGACGCTCGTCATCGGCAAGCAGGTCGAGTATCGTAGTTACGTATGTGTCGGTGTCCAGGGGGTCGATCAATATGCCGTTCTGGCCGGGCACTATGGCTTCCGGTATGCCATCCAGTTTGGAAGCCACCACATAGCGTCCCGCTGCCGCCGCTTCCAGGGCCACCAGGCCGAAGCCCTCTATATCGTTTTGCACGGGAATATTAGGCATGATGAAAAGGTCGGCCACACTATAGGCTGCCCTCAGCGTATCGTCGTCCACTCTTCCCAGCAAGGCCACGTGGTTGCCCAGGTGCAGGGAGGCTATGCGTGTCTCGATCAGGTCGCGTTGCGGCCCTTCACCCACGATTAGGTAGGAAATATCATCGCGCTGCGCCAGCAGCCTCGGCATGATCTCGGTCAGGAAGTGCACTACACCCTTGCGCTCGATCAGCCTACCTACGGTGAGCAGCACTTTGCGGCCCCGGACCATCTTGCCCGCGTGGTTCTGAATATTGCGCATCCCAGCCGACGTGAACTGGTCGGCGAACTCCACCATATTGACCCCGTTTGGAATTACCTCGCACAGCGCCGCCGGAACGCCACGCCTGATGCACTGGGTGCGCGTGTAGCTGCTCACGCAGATGATTTTGTCAATGCGCCTGAGGCAGCGCGGGATCAGCCACTGGTAGAACCGGTTGTCGTAAGTAATATCGAGGCCATGCACGGTTACTACCACAGGCACGCGCAGGAGGGTGCGTAGGGCCAACCCAAGAGGGGCGAGCAATGCATCCGACAGGTGGATCAGTTTGATGTGATTCGACCGGGGCACGGTGAGCACCGCGCGCAGGAAGGCGTACACAACGAAGAACGGCACGAACAGCGTCGAGCCGCCCCAGTAGATCGTCGAGGTTGGTGTGAGACGCCCGGTCTCCTTGGTCAGGCTCTGGCTCAACTTCTGCATCCCGCCCACCGAAGGCGGGTGCTTTCGTGTAATGAAAAGTATCATTCGTTCTCTGCGAGCAAGCTCATGCGGATTGCTCCGTTTATTTTACCTTATGAGCGCAAATCCACAGAGGCAACTGTATTGCGTATTGCGTACTTCGTACTGCTTATTTTTGTTTGCTTGAACATTTACGCAATACGCAATACGAAGTACGCAGTATGTACTATAGCCTCGTGCTGATCGCCCCCCATATGCCGATGCCTATCAGCGACCAGAGCCTTGCCAGCAGGGCGGCGGCTGTCGCCGCGGGTGCGGGCACGCCGAGCACCGCCAGCAGCGTCACGATGATGAACTCCCTCACGCCCAACCCCTGCGGCACGAAGATCGCCATGTAACCGCCCACCCACGCCACAGTAAATATGCCTGTGACCACCGGCAGGTAAAGAAGGGAAATATCGGGGTAGACGGCGGCCAGCAGCATGTAGAAGATCGCGCCGAAGGCCAGCCAGTTGAGCGCGAAAGGAATTGTTATTCGTACCACGTCTGCCGTCGACAGGCGCACTCCCAGCGGCTTTCGCCCGAACCTGACCAGCAGCCAATCCACCAATCTGAAGAAGATGTCAGGTCGCCACACGGCGGCGATAATGCCTATGGCGGCTGGTATCACGGCCCACAAAGGCGGGTCGGGCCATGCCGCCAGGCTCAGACTTGCAACCGCTATCGCCCCTAGCAGGTTAAGAGCCGACTCGATCACCACGCTCACCGCCGTCATTAGCTTGGGCACTCCTGCCTGCTCGGCCAGGTACACACGGCTGACCGCGTGCCACATAGAGCCTGGGAGGAACCCCGCCAGCGACGAATAATAGACCATCCTCACGCTCTTGCGGAAGGGGAGAGGGTAGCCAAGCCACCTCATGATCTGCCACCACGACCACACCGGCAACGGCCCACGTGCCACCAGCAGCAGGAACGCCAGCACCAGCCAGCCCGGCTCCAGCCTCCACTCATATGATGCGAACTTGGGTCCCAGGTCATACAGCGCCAGCCCGAAGAAGATCAGCACCAGCGCGGTGATCGCCACCTGCGCCCACCTGCGCACTCGCGCATCCGCGATCCAGCGCCTTACTCCATCTATACTCCTGGCTTTCAACTTCCACGTCCTGGCGTGGGTCTTGCTGTACAAATACGACGGCGCATGTACCAAGTATATCATCTTGCACACGTACATTCGCGCTTGTAGCCCTTTCACCTCTGTGCTATACTTCCCGTTGCCCCATTTTCCAATTCTATTTCACGGGCACCAATTGTTTCTTACGGAATAATTTCGTCTTGCCAATATTTTCCTGGGAGGCTCCAATGAAATCCAGGTCGTCGCGCCTGACGCGCAATCTTGTCATTACTCTGGCTCTGCCGGCGCTTTTGTCTCTACCTTTTGTCGCTAACGCTTCGATGCGAACCTCGCTGCCGTCCGCCGCGACCGGGGTTGATCGCAGCAGCGGCCTGATCGGGGCGGGCGACTGGCCCATGTATGGGCGCGACTTTCAGCGCACTAACTACAACCCCGACGAGACCACTATCAACGCGGGCAATGTGGCGCAGTTAGTGCAACGCTGGCAGGCGAATATCGGCTTTAGCGGCTCGGCAACTTCGGCAGCGCCCAGCATTGCTAACGGCGTGGTTTACGCAGGCAGCAGCGCGGCTTCTCCCGCTAACAACTTCTTCGCGTTCGACGCGATCACAGGGAGTTCGGTCTTTTCCGAGGCAATAGGCTACCGCAATCCCGGCTGCTTCAACGTCGGCATCGGCTCAACACCAGCCATATCGGGGACGCAGGTGGTGATCGGGGCGGACAACGCCAGCAGCAACCCGTCGTATTACGGTTTCAGCACCTCCAACGGATCTCAGGTCTGGGACAATCCTATGGGAGTTGGGGCCAGCGGCTTTCCCTGGGCGTCTGCCTTCCTGTACAACGGGCGCGCTTACATAGGTATAGCTTCGCGTTGCGATAATCCATCGGTGCGCGGTGAGCTACGCGCCATCGATATGACCGATGGCAGCACGGTTGGCAGCGCCTTCATCGTGGGTCCGGGTGAGCGCGGGGGGGGCATCTGGAACTCGCCGGCCCTGTCGGTTGATGGCACTATCATAGCTATCGGGACGGGCGAGGACTATAGCTGCACCGATTGCTCGCTGACGCGCAGCATGGTGACGGTTGATGCAGATACGCTGGCGGTATTGCAGCACCACCAGGAGCCATCGCCGAACCAGGACCTGGACTTCGGCACCACCCCGGTGATCTTCCACGATAACCTGGGCCGCGATCTGGTGGGCGCCGGCCACAAGAACAATACCTTCTATGTTTACGACCTGAGCGATGTGAACAGTGGAGCGATCTGGACGCGCAGCACAGGTGGTGTCGCTGTAGGGCTGATGCCTGCCTATGATCCCGACTACGGGAGCGGCGGCACGCTCTTCATCGTCAACAGTAGTATCACGGCGGTGGACCCTGCCAACGGAGGTGTCAGATGGGGCCCCGTGTCGATAGGTACCTCCCACGGCAACATAGCAATCGCCAACGGCCTGATCTTTGTCAACCGGGGCAGCAGTGGCCTGGATATCAGAAGCGAAAGCGACGGCAGCTTGTTGCGTAACCTCCCACCACCCAACGCGGGATCGGCCAATTCGGGCGTAGCGGTATCGCATGGCTTTATCTACTGGCTCTCAGGCTCATACCTGAACGCATGGAGCCTCCCTGCTGGCACACCTTCAACCACACCCACAGCAGGCTCGCCCACCGCCACCAATACTCCAACCAATACGCCTACCCACACCTCAACTTCCACCAACACTCCGACCCCCCTGCCTCCAACCGGCACTTCCACGCCCAGCGCTACCAACACCACAGGCCCCACCTCGACCTCTACTGACACGCCCTTGCCCACCAACAGCCCGACAAATAGCCCAACGGCCACCAACACGGCCACCACTGCGCCCACTCAAACACCGGGTGGTCCAACCGCTACTCCTGTGCCTACCGATACCGCCACCAATACCCCTGCGCCACCTACAGATACTCCCGTGGGTGCGAGTGCCACGCCTACATCTCCGCCTGCCTCCACTGCTACTTCCACCAGGCCACCCACGGCCACAGCCCCACCACCCGCAACCGCCACGCCCACAACGTGCGTAATAGAGTTCACAGATGTACCTCCTGGCAGCACCTTCTACGCGTACATAGAGTGTCTCGCCTGCCGTGGGATTATCAACGGTTACACGTCAGGGTGTGAGACAGGCAACCCATGTTTCCGCCCCGGTGATCTCGTGACAAGGGGCCAACTAGCCAAGATAGTGTCCAACTCGGCGGGCTTCAACGAGGATCCGGGCCCCCAGCGCTTCCAGGATGTGCCTCTAGGCTCAACCTTCTTTGATTTCATAGGGAGGCTTGCCAGCCGCGACATCATCTCCGGATATCCATGCGGTGGTCCTGGCGAGCCATGCGTGGGTCCTTACAATCTGCCTTACTTCAGGCCCAACGCCAACGTCACAAGGGGGCAGATGTCCAAAATTGTGGCAGAGGCGGCAGGTTATAGCGAGATTGCAGGCCCACAGCAGTTCCAGGACGTAGTCCCAGGCTCAACATTCTACGATTACATCTGGCGGCTGACCGATAGAGGTATCATAAGCGGTTATCCGTGCGGCGGGGTAGGAGAGCCATGCGTAGACCCTGGCGACCTGCCATACTTCAGGCCCGGAGCCAACGCCACCAGGGGACAAGCATCGAAGATCGTGTCCAATACCTTCTTCCCTGAGTGCCTACCCACCATTCGCTAGGATATATACAATCAGATTAGGTTCCCAGCAGAAGACATCCAGAGTTTTAGGTTCAGGTTCGCGTGCGTAAGATCCGTTTCTAAAAAGAGCAAAATTGGCGGCCTTGCCGCCAATTTTGCTCTTTTTAGAAGGCCCCTCCCCAAATTTTGGGGAGGGGTTGGGGTGGGGTCTTTGGTCGTTCCCGATCTGAATCTAAAATTCGGGATGATCCATGTTATATTCATGCTTAGATTCAATAATACCCCAGATATGCCGCGAAGATGCTCCCCAGATCGGTCTTGGAGTGCTTCTGGAATATGGACGTAAGGCCAATGGGCGTGGCACGCTTGAACTTGTACGTGATGTAGTAGTCCTGCAACGCCGCGTAAAACGCATCGTCCCCCATTGCTTTTCGCACTCGACCTAGTATTACCGTGCCACTATCGTATACAGCCGCCGTGTATTGGTTCTCGCTGGCGAAGCCGCTATACACCCCTGCCGATACCGGCCTGCTGGTTGTTGCGCTATCGGTCATCGAAGCCCACGATCGATCGTATACCAATGGGAAGTTCGCCCGGATATACTCCGTTGTTACATAGGTGGTCATCGCTTCGTCCAGCCAGGGGTCGGTCAACTGGTTGTTGCCTATGGTCGAATAGAACCACTGGTGCCCTACCTCATGCACAGGCGTATACCACGTCCATGTGCCTGGCGTGGTGCCCAGGCTCAGCCACGAGGTTGGTATGAAGTATGCCATGGGGTACTCCTGGGCATAGTCGTCGGTTTTCTCAAGGGGCACACCCATCTCGGCTATGCTATACGTATCGAACGGGTAGGCCCCGATCTTGTCGCCGAACCACGCCAGCGCAGGCCCGCACAGCGCCAACTGTTTCTGACCTGCCGCCTTGTACCTCTGCAAGAAGAAAGCCAGCATCTTCACGTGCCCCTCCTGGCGGGTCATGCTGGCGTCCTCCCAGGGGTTGATGAAGCGCGGTGACACGACATACGCAACATCGCGCACGCTATCCGCCTGAAAACGCCAGAGCGTGCCGTCGGCGCTCCGCTCGGTAGATTTGCCTGTGCCGCCCACTACCAGCCTTTCGCCATCCGGCGATTGTACTGTGATCGAGTAATCGGCGGACGGGTTGTTGCCCAGGTCGCCCAGGTCAGAATACGGGTAATACTGCCAGCCGCCGTTCTCGAAAGGCACCACGGTAGGCAACATATCCCCCATGCTCAGAATATCGTTCGTTTTGTCGTAGCCGGTTCGCCCGCCCGCCGGTCTCGGCTTGAGGTCCGCCGATAGCTGAATGTTGACCTTATCTCCGGGCGCGGCTGCTTTCGGCAGGCGCACTTCAAGATTGATCCCGTAGCGCCAGCCTGTCTCGGCATCTTGCCCATCTACCTTCACGCTCTCAAGCGTAAACACACCCTTCCAGTAATTCCAGACGGAGCGCAGGATGGCCCGGTCTAGTGGCGCGCCGGTAGCGTTGGACAGGGTGACTGTCTCGTCAATATGCACGGCTCGCGTGGGCGCGCTACCTACCGTGATCTGCGCGCTGTACTGCGCGTCCATTTGCGCCTCGTGGCGGTCGGCGTAACGCCACTGCCAGTAGTGCCTCCCCACGTTGCCCATCTCCACCTGGGTGGCGGTGGGGTTGGCCGGGTTATATGTGAGCGTGCGCCGCTCGAACAACTGCACAAGCACTGTGCTCATCTGCCCATTGATCGGCACGATGATCCAGTAGGGTTCGGTGATCGGGTATCCGAGCGTATAGAGCCAATCAAAGTTGCTCGGTCTGCCCTCTGAGTTGGCATAATCCCAGAACGGCGCTGCCCAGTTGTGCCCCGATGCCTCCTCGAAGTGTGATAATGTCACCTGCGCGGGTGTATCCAGCCCGCCTACCTGCTCGATCTCGTCGCCGTTACGTCTCAGGTAGGAGTTGCCCGGCAACGGCTGGGCTGCCAGATTTGTGGCTCGGCCCGTGAGCCTGGAGAATTGCGCGTAAGTCGGCCCGCTATCGCCGCCGCCATCCCCTGCAATCTCCACGTTGGCTGGACCTATCGTGTACCAGTTGCCGCTCCCGGTCTCCACCGCGCCCGCCACCATTTCTTTGACCAGTAAGCCGCTTGTGACGTACCAGGGCGAGCTTTGGTCGCCTGCCGGGTCGTTGACCTCCAGCCTCCCTTTGTCGAAATACTGCACAAGGTGGTTGCCCTCGGGCGCGTCGGTGAGCGGCTCGTAATCGGTGTAGAACGGCCCAGGCCCCCACATCCATGCTCGTTCCACCTGGCCCGACGCGACCGGACCATCGTCGCGCTGCCACACGGCTCGTATCTGAGAATCGGCAAACCCCTCCGAAGGCGCTGCCAGCGCGCTCTGTGTGCTTGTGACTAATGCCTGGCATACAGCGCCCAGGCATATTAAGAGTGCGAGAATACGGGCGAGGTTTGTGGTTCGGCGCGCCGTCACTTTGTTATAGCCACTTCCACCGGCAGCAGCCTCACCGTAGCGTTTTCGTAGGCCACCGCCAGTACCATGCCATCGGGCGACCATGCCACCCTGTTTACCTCTCCATCCGCATTATCGGCGCGGTAAAGCTCTTTGCCTTCCGCATCAAATATGCCTACGAGGCCGCTGTTGCTAATACCCGATGCTCCTGCCGCTATCATCGTACCGTCGGGAGACCAATCCAGGCTGGTTACACTCGAGCGGAAGCCCCTGAGCGTGCCTAGCTGCAAACCACCGGGCCGCCAAAGCTCGTTAGCGGCGGCGATCAGCTTGCCATCCGGCGACCAGTCCATCACGTTTATGCTGGTCTGCGCGTGGAAATAAGTCACAAGATTTCCTGCTGTATCGTAGATTGCCGTGTAGCCGCTCTCGTCGCCTGTCGTCCACATTTTGCTGTCTGGCGACCATGCCATGCCCCAGGATGGCGTGCAATGGGAGCAACTGATGGCATTGGTGCGGGTAATCACAGTGCCCGTCGCATCCCACAGCGCGTAGTCAACCGCTCCTCCTGCCAGATACTTACCATCGGGCGACCATTCCAGGTTGTAGAACTTGGCTCCACTCCAATTTGTGTGCAATGTGTTTTCTAGCGTGCTCTCGCGCGTCCAGATTTGTGCGGTGTTCTCTGTGGTGCTCATCAAACCGCCTGCCGCGATCTTCTCACTATCGGGCGACCATGAAAGGGAGAAGATAGCGCCTACGTCAGTCCGGATGGTCTTATCGAGCGTTCCGTCTTTGTTCCACAACCTTACCGTGCTGTCTACCGAGCCGCTCGCCAGCGTCTCGCCATCGGGCGACCATGCCAGCGCCTGCACTCCCCCCGTGTGCCCTTGCAACTTGCCTAGAAGTTTGCCGTCAGCGCTCCAGAGCCATACGTCGTATGTGTTGCTTCCTTTGTCTATCCCGCCAAGACCGCCCATAGCCGTAGCAAGCAGCGTTCCATCAGGCGACCACGCCAGCGAAGTTACTCCGGATGGAAACCCTGATAGCACCGTTCCCTGCTCGTCACCGCCTGGCGTGGTAGCGGGGGTGGCGACGCCGATCTCTGTGCCTACCGCCGGTGGAGTGGCGGGGACGGCCGTATCGCTCAAAGGCGTGCTTGTTGCGATGGGTTGGGATGTGGGTTGTGCCATAGGGGTTGGGGTTGGTGTCTCGCTGTCGCACGCGGCCAGCATCAATAAGGAGAATAGTATCAGGAAGAATAAGAATGCTTGTTTCATGGTTACAATTCCACGCCAGCTATTGCAAATCTATTCCCGCCAACTCTGTATACACCGAGCCGCCAGGCCTGAGTTCGCTTTTCATCAAACTGACATGGTAGGCTGTGAAGGGCTTCCTCTCTATTGGCTTGTTCTCTTGCTGCTTCAGGGTCCGCGAAACCTTGTCCAATTCGTCGCGCCTAGCGGTGTCGCGCATTCTGCCAAGAGTCACGTGGGGTTGGAATAATTTGTCGGGCCTGTAACCCAACTTCTGTAGATGTTCCGCGATGCGGGCCTGCAGAGTCACAAGCCGCCCCGTATCCCCCTCCAGGCCGATCCAGAGCACGCGGGGGCGGGTAATGCCGGGGAAGGCTCCTATCCTTCCGAGGGCCAGCCCTACCTCCTTTTGCCCTGCACACCCTTCGCGCATCCCGTCTGCTATTCGTGGGATCAACTCCTCGGGCACATCCCCCAGGAATTGCAGTGTGAGATGCGTGCCTTCTGGCCTCGACCAACGCACGGCTTCCGCCGCCCTGCCCATCGCCGCCCGCAACACGTCTTGCCGGGCCGCCAGCAGGTCCCGCATTTCTTCAGGCAATTCAACCGCTATAAATGCACGCAATAAAGCCATAAACTCATTTCGGATTTTAGATTTTGGATCTTTGGTTGCGTGTACCCTCCGATGCTCACCAAACCATACTAAATCCGCAATCCAAAATCTAAAATCGAAGGTCCCATGACCGCAAGGTTTCGAGCAGGCTGTGGTTGGTCATATCGAGGTGGATGGGCGTGATTGACACGTAGCCATCGGCCACCGCTACCACATCCGTGCCTTGCTCTCCTTCGCTCCTGATGATATTGCCGCCGATCCAGTAGTAGGTACGCCCTCGTGGGTCCACGCCCTTGACCAATTGGTCCTCATAGATGCGCTTGCCCAGCGTCGTGATCTGCACTCCCTTGATCTCGTCGTAGCTCAGATTCGGGATATTCACGTTCAGCAGTATATCCTTAGCCAGTCCTCTCTCGGTGATCTGCTGCACCAACCGCGACACAAACTGCGCGCCAACATCTACGGGCCAGATCGGCTCGTTCGCCATCGACACCGCGATAGACGGCAATCCTGAGATCACTCCCTCCATGGCGGCTGCCACCGTGCCCGAATAAGTGATATCGTCGCCCAGGTTGTTGCCCATGTTGATGCCCGACACCACCAGTTCGGGCGGCTGCTCAAGGAAACCGAGCACAGCCAGCGCCACACAATCTGCCGGTGCGCCATCCGACGAATAGGCCTTATACCCCTCGCCCATCGCCACCTCGGTCACGCGCAGGGGCCGGTCCATGGTGCGGTTGTGCCCCGAAATCGACCAGTTTCGGTCGGGCGCGAGCACTGTCACTTCGTGCGCCGGCGCCAGCGCATCTGCGACTGCCTTCAGGCCGGGCGATTGGACGCCATCGTCGTTTGTAATGAGTATCCTCAACTGGTCACAATCGCTTCCAACGCACACCCTGCGGGGTATCCTCGATCTCTATGCCTGCCTCGCGCAGTTGCGCCCGCAACTCATCGGCGCGCTTCCACTCTTTGTTCTTGCGGGCTTCCTGCCTCGCGTCCACAAGCTCCTGCAACTCGGGCGGCAACTTGTCCTCAAGCCTCTGGCGGGCGGTCTCCTCAAGCCTCAATCCAAGCACGCGGTCCCAATCGAACAGCGTAGGCAAGACTGCTCTCTGCTCGCCGCGCCTGTTAGCCTCCTTGATCAAGTCGTGTACCGCCGCCAGCGCACCCGGCATGTTCAGGTCGTCGTCAATCGACGATAGGAAGCGCTCCTTGTAAGCCTCTTGCCAGCTTTGATCTCCCGTTCCGAGAGCATCGTCGCCCAATTGCATAGCGTTGGTCACGAAATCGTACAGCCCTTCCAACGCATTTGCGGCGGCGTCCATCGATTCGTCGGTGTAGTTCAGTTGAGCGCGATACTTGGCCGTGAAGCAGAAATACCTGTAGGCGAGCGGGTTGTATCCCTTATCAACCAGGCTCTGGAGCGTCAGGAACCCTCCGCCGCCCCTGTTGAGCGGCGTTATCCCCTCACCCATATCGCGATTACCGCTTTCGCTCGCCGCGCCTTTGCTCTTGCTCATCTTGCCCGCGTTGATCAGCAGGAACTCCGAGTGCATCCAGTAGCGCACGAACAACTTGCCTGTGCACCCTTCCGACTGCGCGATCTCGTTCTCGTGGTGGATTGGTATGTGGTCTACCCCGCCGGTGTGTATATCTAACGTCTCGCCCAGGTACTTCATCGACATAGCCGAGCACTCTATATGCCAGCCCGGATACCCCTCGCCCCACGGCGAAGGCCATCGCATGGCGTGGGTCGCATCGGCCCGCTTCCAGAGCGCGAAGTCGGCGGGGTTGCGCTTCTCGGTGTTCACCTCCACGCGTGCCCCGGCCTCCTGCTCCTCCAGGCTCTGCCTCGAAAGCTCACCGTACTTGGGAAAGGTCGAAACGTCGTAATAGACCCCGTCCTTGATTACATAGGCGTGCCCGTTCTCGACCAGGCATCGTATCAATGCAATCATGTCCTGAATGTGGTCGGTAGCGGGCGTCAGGATGTCGGGTCTCTTGATGTTGAGGCGCTCCATGTCCAGCAAGAATGCATCGGTGTAGAACTTGGCGATCTCCCACACCGACTTCCCCTCGCGCCTCATCGCCTTGATCATCTTGTCCTCGCCCTCGTCCGCGTCCGAGGTGAGGTGCCCCACGTCCGTGATATTCATCACCTGGGTGACATCGTAGCCATTGTACCGGAGGGTGCGCACCAGCACATCCTCGAAAATGAACGTCTTGAAGTTGCCGATATGCTGGAAGTTGTACACCGTCGGCCCGCAGGTATAAAGCCCAACCTTGCCAGGTGTCAACGGCACGAACACATCTTTTTCGTGTGTCAGCGTGTTATATAAAAGAATCTTATTTGCAGGATCTTGCAACGCGTCCCTCCATGCCCCTGATTGGTATGATTCTCCCATGTTATATGATAACATTCATTATACCGTATGCGCTGAGAAGCTGAGAAGCTGAGTAGCCGCCCAGCGTGGAGGACCCCGTGCCAGACAGCCCGAACCGACAGCCGCCCAAGCCCGCGAGCAGGCCCGTTCCTGCTTCACGGCCACGGCCTCTTATAGTGCCTCCCCCGCCCGTACAGCGCCCCCTCGGCATCACGATCCTCGCCATACTAAACTTCGTGCTGGCGACCCTTTTCCTGGCGCTGATCGCGCTCACCCTCGCCAACTCTGCCGACGGCAGCTACACCCTCGCCTGCCTTGCTATCCTGCCTGTGGCGATCAGTACAGGCCTTGGCGTGGCCCTCTGGCGCATGCTCCCCTGGGCGCGTAACACCGCCATCGTGCTCTATGTGGTCTACGCCTTCTCAGCCCTCCTCAACATCTTCTCGCGCCCCGTCACCATCAGCGATATAGCAGGCATCCTGATCCCGGCAGTAATAGTGGCATACCTGTTGCAACCCTCCGTCCGAGAAGCCTTTGAGCGCAACGCCAATGTGCCGACGTGATCCAATCAGGTAGCCGGTAGCCGGTAGTCAGAGAACTATGGACAATATACGCAACCAGGAACCAGGAACTTCTGACTACCGGCTACCGGCTACCGGCTACCGGCTACCAACCCAACAAAATGACCGCCCGCAAACGTACCGACGCCGAACCACCCATCGAGATCACCCCACCCGAGGACGAAGCAGAGTCCTCGGGGCAAGCGCGCTATGACTATGGCGGCCTCGGCACCGTGATCGCACGCGAGGTGGCGATCCAGGCCCGTCGCGACCGCGCTCGCCGCGAGTTCTTCCGCATTGAGCACACCTCGCCAGAAACCCCCGGTAATCCCGAAAGCAAGTTCCTCGGCCTCTACAGGATCACAGGCGAGAGCAGCATCCCCTATGACGTGCTGATCCGCGACCCCAACCCTGAGCACTTCGTCAATCGCTGCTCCTGCCCCGACTACGAGCAAAACAACCTTGGCACCTGCAAGCACGTCGAGGCGGTGATGGCCCACATCCGCCGCAAGCACGCGCCCCAGATCCGCGCCGCCAAACCGCGTCTGCTCGAAGTCAACCGCCTCACCGTCTACATCACGCTCCGCTACGTCGGCGACGGCTCATGGACCGCCGCCCCGGTGTACGACCACGCCCTGGATCCCGGCCTCCTGCGCCTTGTCAACCACTACCTGATGCCCTACCTCCACCTCCTTGAGGACGACCCACCCCGCTTCCTCGACCGTCTGAATCGCTTCCTGGAGGAAGTGCAGGACTTCGGCGGCACCGCCATAGTGGAGCCGGAGGTGTACGACTACACGGAGACCGCCCGCGGTCGCTCCGAGCGCGACGCCCGCCGCCGCGAGCTTATGTCGGCTGTAGAGGCAGGGCAAGCTCGTCTCGACCTCCTCAACCTCCCCCTCTACCCCTATCAGGCCGTGGGCACTCTCTTCCTTGCCTTTACCGAGCGCGCTCTCCTCGCCGACGACATGGGACTTGGGAAAACCGTCGAGGCGTTGGCGGCGGCTCATCTCCTGAAAGAATGGCACGACATCAAGAAGGTGCTGGTGGTCACGCCCGCCTCCGTCAAGTTCCAGTGGGGCCGCGAGATTCGAGCGATTCACAGGCGATAGCTACGTGGTGGTCGGTGGTACCAAGCAGAAGCGCGCCAAACAATACGAGCAAGACTCCTTCTTCACCGTCATCAACTACGAATTGGTGCTGCGCGACCTCGAACACCTGCACGCCCTCAAACCCGACCTCGTGATCCTCGATGAAGCGCAGCGCATCAAGAACTGGCGCGCCAAGACCAGCCAGGCCCTCAAAGACCTCCCCCGTCCCTTCGCCTTCGTCCTTACGGGCACTCCCCTCGAAAACCGCCTGGAAGAGCTCTACTCCATCGTCGAATTCCTCGACGACCGCCTGCTTGGCCCGCCCTGGCAGTTTATGGCACGCCATATTATCAAGGACGAGTGGGGCGGCATCATCGGCTACCGCGACCTCGAAGGCGTGCGCCGCGCCATCGCCCCCATTCTCCTGCGACGTCGCAAGGCCGATGTGCTCCAGCAACTCCCTGAGCGCATCGACAACGATTTCTGGCTCGACATGGAGACCGAGCAGGAGCGCCTCTATCGCCCCCTCGAAAAAGACCTCAATGAGCTACTCCGCATGCCCGAATGGAACGCTCAGCACAGCGCCCTAGCTCTCTCCCTCCTTACCAAGCTGCGCGAGTGCGCCACCGCCGCCCAGCTTGCCGACCCCTCTGTGCGCTCCTCCGGCAAGCTCCGCGAGTTGCCCGCCCTCGTAACCGAGATAGCCGCTGAGGGCCACAAGATGCTCATCTTCTCGCAATGGGAGCGCATGACCCGCTATGCCCAGGCCGCTATCGAGGGTACAGGCATCAAGAGCGTGCGCCTGCACGGTGGCCTCCCCATGCGCGAGCGCGCCCGCATCATCGAGCAGTTTATGACCGATCCCTCCGTTCAAGCCTTCATCTCGACCGATGCGGGCGGCCTCGGCCTCAACCTGCAGGCCGCCTCCTTCGTGATCAACCTCGACCTCCCCTGGAACCCGGCCAGAGTAGAGCAGCGCATAGGCCGCGCCCACCGCATCGGCCAGACCCAGCCCGTGAACGTGATCAACATGATCGCCATCAAGACGGTCGAACAGCGCGTGCTTGAGATCCTCTACCGCAAACAGGAGCTATTCGAGGAGATACTCGATGTAGAGCTAGACCCCGAAACAGGCACCCTCAAAACCGACGTCGACTTGCCCGCCGACCGCCTCAGGCGTATAGTGGAGATGTTGCTAGAGAAAGGATAGATAACTATGCCTAAGTGGTCCCTCAAGGGGATATTTTCCCGATCTGATACAAACTCGCAGGCCCAGGACAACTCCGATGGCGAACTAATCGAAGACGATACCGAAACCCCCGGTGATCTGAGCATGCCCGGCATGGCGGTCAGCCCCCTCGCCATGATGGACGAGCGCAGGCCCGAGGCGTGGCTAGGCAACTTTCTGGCGATCACCGGCGCGCCTCCCGCCCTCAACTATTCAACGATCGCCGCCGCCCAGCAAGACCAACAATTACGAGCACACCTGCAAGAGATCTGGGAGCAGGCGATGGAGCATTCCCCCGCCAGCATGCTTGATTCCAAATATGCCGACGCCCTCAAAGCGAAGGATTGGGCGGCCTGGTGGCGCGGTCAGGAAGCGTTAGGCAGATATGCTTATTCCATACTCGCCCTCGCCCTTCTTGGTGACCGCTCCCACAACGCCGAGCTTGCCGACCTCTACAGGCAGGATGGCAACTCACGCATCAAAAAGGACGCTCACTACACCCTGACCTACATCCTAGGCAAAAGCTGGCCCGCCTACACCCCCACCGAAGCCGACCTGTCCCGCCTGACATCTTCATAATCTTTCACAAAGATCTTGAAACATTCCTCCCTGGAGTGTCACATGTAGGTTCGCAAGTACGCAATCAATTTCAAAACATGAAATATCCCGAACTTTAGATTCAGCTTTGCAGGCATACAATCTGGTTCTAAAATAGCCAAAATGGCGGCGAAGCCGCCATTTTGGCTATTTTAGAAGGCCCCTCCCCAATTTGGAGTGGGGTTGGGGTGGGGTCGTCGATCGTACTCGCGCTAGTTTGCGGATGCTCTCATCGAAAAACCGTACCAAAGTACACCCCAAGACCTGTCCCGTTTTGTCCCACCAATGCCCTACAGTTAATGAGGGCAAGAATAGTTACCCTTTCAAACAAGGATCTCAAAACCCGCAAAAAAGGATCAAAAGAGGATGTAATGGTGCCTCTATGTCTGCTCGCCGCCCTCCGGCCCGTAGAACACCACCCAGCACACAAAATCGGAGGTGAATTGCATAAACCTGTGCTCAACGCCCGCAGCCACGAACAGCACATCGCCCGGCCCAAAATCGTAGGGCGTGCCGTCCGACACGAACTCCCCGCTGCCGCTCACCACGATATAAAGCTCGTCCTGCGTATGCGGCGTCTGGGAATCGGTCTCCTTCGGCGCGAAGATCTCCACCGACATCGTGCCATGCGACAGCACCTCCGCATCCCAAACGCCAAGCTTCCACTTCTCGTTAGCGGGCAAAGGCAGCTTAGCAAGCGCTTCAGCGACAGTAGCCCTCATAACTATCCTCCAGGGAGGTCGATAACTGATGTTGAGATCCTATTACTCGCTACTCACTACTCGCTACTCGTCACTAATCGTAACCGTGTAATTTGCTATCTCCGTAGTCTTCGGTGCAAGCGGGGCAATCACCAGGATCGCCTCTCTCGTGTTCGTGCCGCTTCCTATACCCGAAACATCGAGCGATCCGGTGCCATCCTGAGACACATCCATCACGCGCACGCGGTTCACCCCGCCCGCACCCTTCTCTATCAGAGCCACAAACCACTTCTCAGGCACGCGGCTGCCGATCCTGAGCCACCCCTCCGCTTCCCAGTCGCGGCTAACCTCGGCGTCGTCGCTCCAACCGATCTCCGGGATGCTCAGATCATCGATTGCCAGGCCCGGCCTGTTATACCCTTCGTCCGTGATATACTCGAACCTCACAAGCACGCGCTTGCCCCCGAAGTTGCTCAGGTCAACCGATTCTTGCACCCAGGTGGGCGTTCCCTTGCCGCTGCCGTTAGTGGCCGCTCCGCTCACCCCCGTCCAGCCAGGTCCGTAGCTTGCGCCGTTGGGGTTGTCAGTCGTGGTGTACTTACCCTGCAACGGCGTCCACGTAGCGCCGCCATCCGTGGAGGCCTCTATGTACCCGTAGTCGAACATCAACTCGATATCGTACCATGTCCAGAACTTGAGAGTGGCCCTCCGCGTGGTGGTCAGGTCGAACTCTCTGGTGAGGGTGGCATCGCCCAAATCACGCCTGTTCGAGTACCAGAACGCCGACCCGCTGTGAGGCTCGGCCCCGATCACCCGCACCGTATCATCTCCCTTGAACGAAATGGTCGCATCCTGCGTCGTCCCAGAAAGGCGGATGTAATCGGCGGCGTACTGGTGTACGGTATCGTTCCTGGTAGCCGGGTAGCTGCTGATCGTCCTGCCCGGTGACACCCTCCCGCCTGCCGAGTATGAGTATCGTCCATCCGCCGGCCTATTGTCGTTCAGCACGTTGGCGATGGTCCAGTCTTTGAAAGCATCATCAAATCCGACCGGATACCCCGATGCAGCAAGCGCCTCATCGAATCCCGCCGGGCCTAGTCTATCGCTAGCCAGCAGTTTGCCGAGGAACCTTTCACCCCCAAAGTGGTCCATCGTGTATCTCAGGAACAAATAGCTCGCGCCGTAGTGCTGTATCGCTTTCGATGTATCGTCCCAGGCGTTCAACTGCGTATCAGGCGTTATAGCAAAGGAAACATCTGCCCCGCCCGGATCGTACCCGTTGAGGAACATCGCGACCTCCGAGCTACCCTCATCGAGCCATACCTCGCGGTCGCGCTGTACGTTCCAGTGGATCATGTGCTGGAACTCGTGCGCCAGAGTCGCCATGAAGTAGTTATCGGGGTCTGCCGGGTCGCCCTTCGGCACGCTCGCCAGGTAGATCATATCTCGCTCGTTGCTGAACGGGTTCACGATCTTCGGGTAGGCATCGGCGTTGGAAAAATAGCCGCCAACCCCCGGCACAGGCGCGATCAGCACCGTTAGGTGCTTGTCGTTGTCGACGCCTGGATCGGCTTCCGGCCCGAACACCTGCCTGTCCTTGATGTAAATATGGCTCTCGAAGTAGTTCGCCGCGCTTTGCAACGCCGGCCCGTTGACGTTGTACCCATCCTTCACATACCAGTAAGCATGCGGCGTCACAAACCAGATAGTAGCCGTGGCCGTGAAATACGACCGCTTCGTAATGTCCGCGATGTTAAACGTATGCTTTGTGCCTACATCGTAATTTGGCGGCGTGGCGTTTACTACGCTTGGGATTGGGGTGTCATCCTTTAGCCGCAACCGTTGCGTAAGTGTAATCAGGTCTCGTCCCGGCGCATCGGTGTCAGCGAGCAGGCTCGCGGTCTGTGTCAGGCTGAACGTTGGGCTTGCAGGAGTATCCAATGACGAACTGAGTGGCGCGGTCACTCCCGTGATGCGCGTACCGGTTTGATCCAGCAACCGCTCTTGCTCGTGCAGCATTTCGTTGTGTTGCGCAAACAAAACCCCTGCCAGGATCAGCAGGGCCGCCAGAAAGTTCGATCTGTGCATGAGATGATTATACTTCATCCCCAACCTTCTGATCGCTATGCTATAATGGCATAGCTTGAGGCTCCGCACCGCCTCAATGTGCTTCTCTGACCTACTCTAAACTCCTCTTTGATGTGGAGGGTAACTAAGTGATAACAGGCACCTTATCAACAGACATATTGATCATCTACATTCCGGCGGTCCTGGCCGTCCTGATGGGAGTGTTGGGCATCCTTCGTGGTGCGCGCCGGGAAGCCGTGGTTTCCGGCTCGATAGTGCTGGCGGCCCTCATCATTATCGTATGGGGCGTCCCGTGGGCCACCGACCTCAGCAACATGTTCCCCAACTTCTCCATATCTGATAGCCGCAATACGCTTGCTTACATCGTAATGGGCCTGTCGGTGCTGGTCGTCGGCTATATGTTGGGCAGTGCGCTCGTTCCGCGCACTCCGATCGGTGGTTTGTCACGCGTGTGCGGCTTCTTCCTGGGGGTCGCTAACGGTCTGGCGATTGGAGGTTACTTCATCCGGGGCCAGTACGACTCGGCAACTCTTGACCCATCAGGGGCCAATATCGATCTGATCAACACTCTCACTACCAACACCATCGCCCGCTACCTCTGGATATGGGCAAACTGGTTCCCCCTGGCGGTTGCTATTGTCGCGGCCATAGTTGCCTTGATAGGACCGTTCAGGCGCGCACAGACTGTGGTCGCCACCCCTGCCGCTCAGACCGACTGGGGGCCGTCGGCTGCTCCCGCTATGGGTACACCGATGGGCGTGCCTCCTATGGCAGCGCCCGGCCCCGCCGCCTACACCACGGGCTACGGTCAGGGCTTCACCGGCCAGTACCCGCAGCAACAGCCCCAATACGGCCAGCAGCCCCAGTATGGGCAGCAGCCTCAGTACCCACAAGCGCCCACTCAGCCCAACCAGTACGCACCTACAAACCAACCATATTCGCAATATCCTCAGTTCGGCCAGCAGCCTGCTGCTCCTCCCGCCACGCCAGTGCCCTATCCCAGTTCTCCCTATTCACCTGCGCCCACCACGCAGGGTCGCCTTGAGGACGCGCCGCCCACCACGCTTATGCCAACCTCGGATCAAACGCGCTCAACGCCGCCCAGTGGGCAGGACACCCGTTATTTTGGGGGCGCGCCTGCCGCCCAGCCGAAAGATACCGGCCCGCAGTCGAAGGCTCCCGATTGGTCGGGGCCAAGTGAGCCTTCCTGGCTAAGCTCTACCCCCGCTACGTCGAATATGGCCCCACAAGGCTCAAGCGCCCCTTCTTCACCTCAGCTTGATAGCTCGCTGGTGTCGCGTTCGGAAGCGCCCACTATGGCCCAACCCATTGTTACATCCGCCCCCGATAATGAGATCGTTCAGAACTCGTCTCAGCCAACCGGCGATTCGACTACTTCCTCGTTCGTCAACTGCCCGCGTTGCGGTACCCTTGTCCCATCTGATGCGGCTTTCTGTACTGAGTGCGGCAATAAAATAAGTTGAAAGCCTGAAGGTAGCCGGTTGTCAGCTGGCAATGATTGGCCCCTGAGACCAAAGAGAGGTCACCATGCAGAACAATAGATGGTTGCAAGCGTTGATCATCTTGCTGGTGATCATCGCCTCCGCGTGGCTAGCGGGGCAGGTGTGGGGCTTCATCATCCAGTTCTCGAATATCCTGCTCCTCTTCTTCCTCTCCTGGCTACTTTCTTTCATACTACGTCCCATCGCACGGTGGCTGACCAATCGCGGTTTCCCCTATGGCATATCGGTGGGCATCGTATATCTTAGCCTGGCGTTGGTCATCGTTGTAGGTGGCTTCTTGCTGGTGCCTGTTATTACCCAGCAGATCACACAGCTAATCAATAGCAGCGATGAATGGGCGAAAGACCTGCAACAGCTTGCTCAGGATATCCAAAATACGCTGACCAGTTGGGGTGTGAAATCGACCGACCTCGATAATATCATCAGCGAGCTTATCGGCCAGGTGCAGACTGCTATTCTGGCGGTGCTACAAAATACCCTCCCCGTCATCCAGAGCATCGCCACCCTGGTGCTACAACTGATCTTCCTGGTGCTGGTGTCGTTCTACTTCATGAAGGACGGCGACCGCCTTGCCGCAGGTCTGCTTCGCCTCTTGCCGCCCAGGTGGCAGGACGAGGCCAGGCTTGCCGCTCTCAGCATCGAGCGCAGCTTTGGCGGCTTCCTGCGCGGGCAGGTGGTGTTTGCCCTCCTTTACGGTGTGGTGACGGCAGTCATCATGATGATCCCGCCGTTCCAGCTTGACTACGTGGTAATTGCCTCGATTGCTGCCGGACTATGCATGATCATTCCGCTGGTTGGGGGCTTCATCGCGTACATACCTCCTGTGCTTGTGGCTCTTATCACGCCGGATAAGCCCTGGTGGTTGTTGTTTATCGTCCTGTTTGTCGTGCAATCGATCATGATCAACGTGCTTAGCCCGAGGATCATGTCTAGCGCGATTGGGTTGCATCCTATCTATGTGGTGGCGGCGTTGCTCGTTGGGGGCCAGATCGCTGGCATCTGGGGCGCGCTTTTCGGTATCCCCATCGCTGGTGCGATCAACCTGATTGGCCGCCCTCTAATGCGCCGCGTACGCTCTCAGACCACGCTCTACCAGGAATCGACATCACATGTCCTTCCTACGAGTGCCTTTATTACGGGGCCGCTTGCCGCCTCGATGGCACAGTACAACAAAACGCAAACGCTTCCGCAGACAGAGGTTGCAGCACCCACAGTAGAAACGCCGGGTGTAATGCCACCCAACATCCCTGTGACCGCAGACGCCGCGTCCGCAACTTCCGCTACTACCGCCCGAGCACCTGAGCCGCCTGTGCCTGCCCCGATTAGCCCTGCTGTCTATTTCGCCGAAGTCGAGCGCGATGCCGAGGAGATGGCCCGGCATACGCCCACCCTTTCCGCAAGAGCGTGGAGCCTCGTCGTAGTGGTGGGATCACGCGCCGCCAGTTGGGCCTGGTCCAAAGCTCGCAGGAATGCCAGAAACCGCGCCTGAGCATCGATCCTGGGTCCAGCGTCTAAGCTCCCTGTGGGTTGTCCTGGGCTATACTGTTCTCACCGTCATACTGACGTGGCCTATTTCCGGCAACCTCGCGACGCAGGTGCCTGGTGGAGGAGATGCCTGGCAGCATATCTGGAACCTGTGGTGGGTGAAGGATGCTCTTCTGAATCTGCATACCAATCCC
This sequence comes from uncultured Chloroflexia bacterium, assembly GCA_963797095.1. Taxonomy (GTDB): domain Bacteria; phylum Chloroflexota; class Chloroflexia; order QHBQ01; family JADMIH01; genus JADMIH01. The sequence goes on from CAWCNY010000006.1 coordinate 959,722, forward strand.
TACCACACGGACCTGTTGTACTATCCCGATGGCGTCAATCTATACTTCCATACTCTGGTGCTCTCCGCAGGGCTGATCGGAATACCTCTGCAACTCCTTGGCCTCAATCTCCTCGCTACGTATAACCTGATCCTCCTCTCTACTTATGTGCTTGCGGGTTATGGCACTTTTCTTTTGTGCTGCCACCTGACAGGGAAAACCTGGGCATCTTTCGTTGGGGGGCTGGTATTTGCCTTCGCGCCTTATCACTCGGCGCATCTGTTTGGGCACATGAACCTGGCGTCGCTCCAATGGATACCCTTTTATGTGCTGTTTCTCTTGAAGACCCTGGATGGGCGAGAAGCCGAGAGCGATGATCAACAAGGAGCTAGACCTAATCGGGTATTCGCTATACGAATACCTTCGGGACGGCTGAAGTATGCGATTGTTGCGGGCGCTTTGCTGGCGCTCAACGCTTACACTGAATGGACCTATGCCATCTTCATGGTGCTGCTCACCGGGTTATTAGTCGCTTGGAAGGTACTCGTGCCGTCGGAGCGTAGAGGTCTTTATGAACGCGGGACGAACCTGGCAGACGCGGCAACCCTGGTTGCCGTGATAGGCGTGGTATTTCTCATCATAACCGCGCCTATTTTCTTCCCGACACTCGCTGAGGCAAGCCAGGGGTACGCCCAGCAGCCTCCTGAGGAGACCCTTTTCTATTCCGCAGACCTGGTCAATGCCTTTCTCCCCTCGGAGTTGCACCCCTGGTGGGGTCCGGCCATCGCACAAGAGGTGCAGAAGATTCCGCCCTACCTTCCCTTGAAGAACCCATCTGAGCGCGTGCTCTTTCTTGGCTACAGTGTGCTTGCGCTTGCGGCCTGGGGACTCTGGAGATTGAGGCGAGACAGGAGGGTGCTTTTCTGGTCGATGACGGCCTTTATGGCTTGGGTTCTGAGTCTCGGTCCGGTGTTGCAGGTGCTGGGGAAGCGGCAGTTTACCGCCTTCGGTGTGGAAGTGCCGTTGCCTTATCTCTTGCTCTATAAACTGCCGCTGTTCAGCATCATGCGCACCCCTGCACGGCTCACGGTGCTGGTGATGCTGGCTCTTGCTATCCTGGTGGCTTTTTCCCTGGCGCCACTCCTGGCGAGCCGAAAGACAAGTGACAGAGATGACACCGCATCTGCCGAGGTTTTGACCGCGCAATCTACGAAGTGGTGGCCTGTGGGAAGGCAAGCCGTGATCGCCCTGGCGGTGCCGGTCCTGATCCTCTTTGAGTTTATGCCCGTGTTTCCTATGGTACCTCCGGGCTGGAATGTGCCGATTTACACGAAGATAGCCTCCGAGCCGGGGAATTTCGCGCTTCTTGAGCTTCCTATAAGGCCGTTCAGCGATTATATGGCCTACCAGACTGTACATGGCAAGCCTATCATCGGCGGGTACCTGTCGCGCCAGCCACCTTACCCGCTGCTTGACGAGAATGCGGCAGTCCACTATCTGCTCGATACCACGCCGCTTGACGACCCTGTGGCGTCGCAGGTGGTTGATGGCAAGGGCGTGCAGTCGTTACGTGAGCTTGGCGTCAAGTATGTGATAGTGCGGTGGTGGGCGTTCACGCCTGAGCAGAAGACGCTCATGCAAACCAAGCTCGATACCCTGATGGGGCGATCTCCTGATTCCTCCTATCCGGGGGATCAGGTGGATGCCTGGCAACTGTCGCCTTAGGAAAAGACCAGAGTGCACACACGGCACGCTCTGTATGGTCTAGCAGGTGCAGCCGGAAAAGTTATGGCACCACTGTTGGCATGGCTGAGGGATCGTCAGTTGCCGCAGGGGCCTCCTGCTGAGGCTGCGCAGGCTGGGACGTCGGTAGTTGTGGCTCGTTTTCAGCGGCGGGTGGCGGCGCGATTCTAGCGCCTGAGCCGGGAAGGTTGGCCTGGTACACTTTGCGGCCGATGGATAGGTAAACCTTGCTGTGCCCTTCATCCACTGCCAGCGCTGAGAAGTCTGTTAGTCCCGAGTCGGTAGGCGCTTTGTATATTGCGAGGGTCTGCCCTTCCTTATCGAGACGGGTTATGCTGTCGTCTGCGGACCTCAATATGTAGATATTCTGTATATCGGTGTTGGTGACAATCTCAGTAGGTGGTCCTCCATCCGCCACATTCTTCGGGGTGAAGGTGCCGGTCATTTTGCCGCCTTGCATCACCAGAATATGGCCATCGCTGAGAGCCACATAGATCGCACCGTCGATAGCCATGGCGGTAGGCTCCTTCATCGCATCGGAGGTAGGTCCATCGGTTATCCAGTCGATGGGAGGCTCGCTGTACTGCCCGGAAATGTATTTGGATATTTGACCTGGCTTGGACCCCAGCAGGTAGAGGTTGCCATCGTAGCTCCCCATGCTGATCGACTTCTGTAGGCCATCCGCCCCGCCAAGCGGTTCCGCCAGCCAGGCCCCGGTGTCGGCGCTGAACACATAGGATACCAGGCTTTCATCGAGCACTACCGGGCTGCCCACTCGCGAAGTGATGGCCGCCGGTACTCCTACCTTCTGGCCTCCAATTGTGTCGCCCTCGCTGAGAACCACGGAGCATGATTTGGCGGCAACCTGGCACCTGTAGACCCAACTCTTTGCGCGATCCAGTATGTAAACGTTGTTGCCCTGTACGATAAGGTCGTCGCGATAGGTAGGGGCTGGAGATTCGCCGGGATCGGTCGAAGTTGAATCCTGGGTTGCGGGTGCGCCGATCTCGGTAGTTGCCGGGACATCCAAGTTGTCTATGGCATCGAGATCGAACAGCAGCTTGAGCGAGGAGAGGCGGGTGACGCCCTGGGCGGTATCGAGGTCTGTACTCAATTGGCCCACCAGCCGCGTGGCTTCATCCGACTCAGGGTTGGCCGCGGCTGCTTCTTTGGCCTTGTCGAGCGCCAGTTGCAGCTTCTGTACGCGCTCGGTGTCGGTGAGGCCCTGCTGGTTGGCAGCGGTCTGTAGCTGCTGGGCTTGGGCAAGGAGGTTATTGGTGGCGGCCTGCTCGGCGCTGCCCCTCATGCTCAGTAGGGATACTACCAGTATGATGCCGACCAGTGCGAGAGCACCGAGGATCACCAGGCGCAGTGGAAGTAGCATCCTTTGGCCCGTGCGTTGGCGAGTGGCTCTGGGGGTGGTGCCCGCTCGTTGTGGGATGACCGCCGCCAGGGCCTGGCTGCCCCAGGCTGCTAGCTGCCGCCCCACCGCCGCGAAGTTGATGCCCTGCGCTTTTGTTCTGGCAGGTTGGATGGTGGGTGTCGGTTGTACGCTCTGATCGTCAAACGGCTCATCGTAGATGCCGGGGGAGTGCCCTTTGTAAGAGGGTGCGGAGAAGTCTTCCTGGTCTGGATCGTCCTGAACCTTCGGCTTGAAGATCACGCGATGGGTAGCGGCGTACCTGGGGACGTCAAGCGCGGGTGGCGAGTCCTCCCAGCCGTCGAATTGAAGCTCCTCATCCCCGGGTTCGGGCATGTTTTCGGGGGCGGATTCGGCACGGGCATGGAATGGCGGTATCTCCGGGGATTGTTGGATGAAAAGCTGGGTGGGCTGCCTGGACCACATTTCACCTTCATCTTCGGGTTCCAGCAGCGGCTCAGGCTCTTCCCCGGCATCGTCCAGACCCTCCCATGAGGGCTTATGCGGCTCCGGTTGTGGCTGTGGCTGTGGCTCCCACTCGGCAGGGGCGGCCTGCCGGGAGTCGGCTGCTTCGCCGGTCGGCTCGCTGTCGGGTTTGCGGCGGGCGAGCCAATCGCGTGGGCCGCGCAGGGCCTCGATCAGGCCCGCACCGGGGGCGGGCTTCTCAGGTTCGTGGGGAGCCGCGCTTACGCCGCCCGCCTGGGCTACCTGCAAGCCTGCCTTGGGCGCTATGGATGTGATATAGTCGGTGTCAACTCCGGAGGATGTGGGAACACCCAGTGCGAGCACGCAGGCGTGGGCCTCGGCCAGCCCCTTTTCCTGCGCCAGGTCTACCAGGGTGGCTATGACGCTATCGGCATCGTAGGCGAAGGCTTGTTCGGCCCATTGGCGCTCTATGTGCCGGGCTAAGCCTGACGAAACTAGTACGATCCTGTCGCCCGGCTCGATGCGCCTATATATTAGGTCGGCTTCGACGCCGGGCCCGCTGCCGAGGGCGGGCGCGGGAACTACCACGTTGGAAAGGTCGGGCAGTTGGAGTTCTTCTTCTTCCTGGTCTTCCTCTTCCTCTGTTAGCACGCGTTTGAGGGTGACGACGGTGCGGCCTGGCGAGGGGAACCAACCCTCAGGCTCAGGGAGGGCGGATAGGAGGCCGTTGTGCAGGATGTACGCCTGAGTGGGGGCCATCTGGGATAGATAGACGCCTGTGCCGTCTGGCCTTATCAAGAGGGCGGTCATGCCGACCCTTACGCGCTTGGTTTTGGTGTTGGTTTGGACGGCTACATTTCCGCCCGGTGCGTTGTCGTCCGAGTCCGTTCCTGTCCAGCCGGAGCCGTACTGGAGGAGAGCGTTGTTGGCAGCGTCGAGGGCGTTGAGGAGGCTGCTTGTCAGGCCGAGCGAATGGTCGGAGAAGTAGCCTTCGACCACGGTGTGCTGGGCCAGCCTGCACGCATCGGCTCCCAGCGCGACGCTGCCCACAGGCTCGCTGATGAGGGCGAGCGTGCCGCGCTTTTGTAATACCTGGGCAATAGGGTGTACGCAGACCGAGTATGGGCTTGTGTCGATCTGCATTCCGCCGAAGACGGCGAACCGCCTGCAACTTAGTTCCATCCGGGTCATAGTGGTATCCCCCGCAAGAATATCCGAAAAAACGTGCGAAAATTATAGCAGTCAGTGTGGGCTGATTTGTGGGTTATCCACAAGGCGCAGCCGGTAGCCCGTAGGCGGTGGTTTCTGGTTGTTATTGGCCTGGTTGGTGTTTGGGTGTGTACTTTGGTACTTGCTTTGATCCTTTTTGTGCGTTTTGTTGGTCATCTTGTTATTAGTAGATGGATTTGCCCTCAATAACTAAATGACATTGGTTGGACAAAACGGGACAGGTTTTGGGGTGTACTTAAGGGTGATTTTTTGCTGTGGACTTGGCTCTGTCGGATGAGTTACACTATCTCAACACATTATGGGGAGGCTAGGCTTTTATGTCTGCTGTAAACGACTACATCGATGCGCACCTGGATGAAACTTATGAGAGGCTGAAGCGCTGGTGCTCGCAGCCCAGCATCTCGACCGAGAATGTTGGGATCGAGGAGATGGCGAAACTGGCCGCTGAGGACCTGCGTCGGAGCGGCTTCGAGGTTGAGGTTTACCCTACCGAGGGGTATCCGGTGGTGCTTGCGCGCACGGGATCTTCGGGAGAGGGAGTGCCTACATTGCTCGTGTACAACCACTACGATGTGCAGCCTACAGGCGAGCGGGCGGACTGGCAATCGGACCCTTTCAAGCCTGAGATACGCGACGGCAAGATGTATGGGAGGGGAGTTGCCGATACCAAGAGCAATGTGGTGTCACGGGTGGCCGCGCTGGACGCGATACGAGCCGTGCGCGGAGAACTGCCTGTACAGGTGGTGTGGGTGCTGGAGGGGGAGGAGGAGATCGGCAGTCCGCACCTTGATAAGTTTATCCTGGCGCACCGCGACGAATTGAAGGCTGATGGGTGTATCTGGGAATTCGGGGGGTACACATGGGATGGTGTGCCGAACGTCACGTTGGGGTTAAAGGGTATGCTGTCAGTTGAACTGGTGGCGAGGGGGGCGAACCGCGATATACATTCGGGAAACGCGGCGTATGTGCCAAACCCGGTGTGGCGATTGGTGTGGGCATTGAATGCCATCAAGACGCCCGATGGAAAGATACATATCCCTGGTTTCTACGACCGGGTGAGCGTGCCTACCCCTGCACAAGAAGCACTCTTAGACCAGTTGCCTGACGAGTTGGATCGGGACCGGGTAAACTGGGGCCTGGACTCGTTCATCAATGGAATGACAGGCAAGGATTTGCTGCGTGCATCCAGTTTCGAGCCTACCGCCAACATATTGGGTATGGAGGCGGGCTATAACGGGCCGGGGACCAAGACGATATTGCCGCATGTGGCGCAGGCCAAGATGGATATCAGGTTGGTACCGGACCAGGACCCGGAGGAGCTTTTCGAATCGCTGTGCGCTTTTCTGCGCGATAACGGTTTCACAGATATAGAGGTGCGGCATATCAGCAATGAAGGCGATCTGCTGCCTGGGATCAGCGACCCAGAGTCACCGTTTGTGCAGACGGTGCTTCAGGCATTGCGCGAGGCTAACGGCAAAGAGCCGGTAATCACGCCGTCGTCGGGTGGATCTGGCCCAGTGGGTGTGTTCGTGCTGCCCCCGCCCCGTGGGCTTGGGTTGCAGATCGCGGCTATCGGTACGGGATACCCTGATACGCGCGCTCATGGCCCGAATGAGAATATTCGTCTTGAGGATTTTCGCGCGCACGTCCATACGTTTGCTCGGTTGGTGGAGTTGATGGGTGACGAGTGACGAGTGACGAGTGACGAGTAGAACATGCAATAAGCAGTACGCAGTACGCAGTATGCAATAGTCACGTATCACATATCACCTATCACTCGTCACGTTGGTTTTGACGGTTTTGCAATGACCCCTGAAACTACTGTTGTTATTTTGAATTGGAACGGGGCACGGCTACTACCTGCGTGTCTTTCTGCTTTGGCGTTGCAGAGTTACAGGGATTTCCAGCTTGTGCTGGTGGATAACGGGTCTATCGATGGGTCGGAGCGGCTGCTGAGCGACCTTGAAGGGAGTAATCAACCTGAGTGGCTGGCGGGACCTTTGCCTTACCCGCCCCGTGTCATTCGTAACTCCGAGAATCTTGGGTTCGCGCAAGGGAACAACGTGGCTTTGCGTGAGGCGCGCACGCCTTATGTGGCATTGTTGAACAATGATGCTATCGCAGACGCCGGTTGGCTGTCGGAACTGGTGAGTGCCATTTGTGATTCGCCCCGTTGTGTGGGGATGGTTGCTTCGACCATGGTCTTCTCGCAACGGCCTGATGTGGTGGCGTCGGCGGGCATACGGATACACAGGGATGGAGTGGCTCTGGACCGGGCGATGGGGATGGCGGTTGCCGATATAGAGGGGTGGGGTGTGCGTCCTGTGTTCGGGCCTAGTGCGGGCGCGGCTCTTTACCGCCGGAAATTGCTGGGGGATGCGGGCTTGTTTGACCCTCGATTCTTTAGCTACCTGGAAGATGCAGACCTTGCGTGGAGGGCGCGCAGCCGGGGTTGGCGGGCTGTGCACGCACCGAGGGCACGCGTTTTGCACGAGTATTCGGCGACGGGCGGGCACAACTCGCCTTTCAAGACCAGCCTCATATCGCGCAACAGAGTGTGGCTTGTCTACAAGAATATGCCTGAGGTACTACTGAGCCGCTACTGGCGCTATATTCTCCGCTATGATTTGATGGCGGTGGCGGGTGGGTTGCTGAGTTGCAACCGGCACATCCTGCGCGGGAGGTTGAAGGCGCTCAGCCTGTTGCCTTCCCTGCGGAGCGACCGCTGGAAGAATATTACTTCGGCGCGTCTACATCCTGATGAGATTGATGCCCTGCTTTCCCCGCCTCTCAGCCCACGCGGGCACCTCCGGTACCGGCGACGGTTGGATGCTTTGGTAAGCTCCTAGTACAGCTTGGCTCAAATGAAGATACAGTTATGCCACCAAAGCCTTGCCACGATACGAGCAGGCAAACGGCTTGGCCATCGTCCTGTTGTAGTACTCTATGAACTCCATCACTTTGCTTTCCAATTCCTCCACTGAGGTGAAGCTCCCTCGCTTCAGCAGTTTACGCACCAATATGCTCAGCCATATCTCTATCTGGTTCAGCCATGAACTGTGCTTGGGGTGTAGTGAAATACGATCTTGTGGGTGGGATCACTCAAGAACGCTGCTCGCGACAAGCAATTGTGCAGGATCCCGCTCTTGCCTTTCTCCCCCAGGTCGCTTTCCTCCAGCCCACTTACCCTGGCTACCAGCCGTACCAGCGTCTCGGAGCGATGGGTGTCCAGGTTGTCCACCACAAAGTGCCATTTCCTAACATCAGGCTCCCTCTCCACACTGCGCTGCACATGAGAGGCGAAGTCGGCTTCGGTACGTGTGGGTGCACAAGACGTGTGGGTCCACAAGACGTGTGGCCAATCCCCCCACTTGCCACGTCCAGGTTGATGATGAAAGAACGTGTGCCATGACGAATGTACTCGAACTCTCGCCTCTCCACTTTGCCAGGCACCATCGGCAGGGTGGGGTGCTTACGCTCCAGGGCTTGTACCCCAGTCATCTCGTCGCTACTCAATACCCGCTCTCCTCTCCTGCCCTGGTCAACTCCTGTGCCACACGGTAAAGCTCACACACCTCCTGTACCTTCTCGTCGAAGTTCTCCTCTCGCTCATAAGAGGGTGGGGTCAGCCAATAACGGCTCAGGTGTGGTTTGAGGTCCCCCTTTTGAGCAGGCGGGCTGCGTGGCGAGGTGATATCTGCTCTACAATGCCGCGCCTCTCTATCTCATCAGCGATCTCACGACTGCTCCATTGGCTGATAGGACGCCCACTCTGTGCAGGAGCTTCACATGCCAACGGCCAACGCCACGATTTGGCACACAGCCTCAGCACTGATGCGGGCAGGCGCACCAGGTCGGGGCACGTCAGTCAGGCGCTCTGGGGCGCTCAAGTCATCGGCTGAGACGGTTTGCAAGCCGAGCCAACGTTCCCGCCAAAGGCGGACCATCTTACGACTAATCCCTAGCTCTCGCACAATCTGGCCGTTGTTGAGGCCATCGGCAGCCAAAAGCACGATGTGGGCACGCAAGGCTAGCTGCTGTGGTGTAGAATGGCGGCGGAGCAGGCTAGCCACTTCCTCGCGTTCAATGTTGGTGAGTTCGATCATCGGTGGTTTTGGACCGCGCACTGGCTGTTACCTCCCTTGGTGTTGCACCTATTATACTGCATCTTCATTTGAGCCAAGCTGTACTAGTTCCTGGTTCCAAGTTCCCGGCTCCTGGTTCCAAGTTCCTGGCTCCTGGCTCCTGGCTCCTGGCCTGCAGGAGAGTGGTGTTTGGGAATTGATCTGCCAGGCGGAGCATGCTTATCTCATGCAAGGGTTCGTGGGACAATTGTATGCTTCTCATATGGTTAATTGGTGAGTCTGGAATTGAAGATGCAAATGCCGGGTCTGAGGTTCCGACCTGGCATTTTGCGTTTAATGGGCTGCCTTTAATGGCTAGAGAATGGTGGTGGGACAATCGGGCTAGTGCAGTCACCCCCTATGGGCTATAGAGCCTGCGCCTGGTGTCCGTTATAGTTGAATTGAAGCCGCCTGATGGCACGATGGTCGCGCCATTGGGGCCTTCACTTGCAATCGTAGTTTTGTAATTCAGTTCAAATTCTCTAAACAGATCGGAGGCACTGAGCCATGAAATCACGCGGAGGTAAATTTCTGCTTTTGCTGGGAGCTGTGCTCGCCGCAATGGCATTCGTGGTTGTGTATGTAGTGATGTCGGGTAGGCTGTCGCTGGGCGCTAGCACTGATAACACCGCATCGGTTCCCACAGCCGTTCCCATGGTCACGTTGGCGGTGGTCAACCGAGATCTTCCGGCGTACACCATGCTGGATTCTACCAATGTAGCCACTATTGATGTGGAAGCCTCGACGGCCCCTTCGGGCACGACAACATCGCCCGCTACCGTGTACGGCAAAATGACGCTGATGCCACTTACAAAAGGCCAGCCCATACGCACCGACCAACTTACCGAAACCGGTTTCTCCAACATTCTGGAGAAGGGCGAACGGGCATTCTCACTGGCTGTGCCTGAGAAGAGCACTTTCGGCAATGCGGTTACGGAGAATGACCGTGTTGACCTGCTGTGGACCACGGTGATTGAGTACGACCAGGTGCAGCCGCCGGACGCTGATGGCAAGATCACCTACGAGAAGGCTTATTACACATCTACAAAGACCCTTCTGCAGAACATGCACGTTTTGCGTGTAATCACGCTGGCGCAGGATACCCTTGCCGGACAGACACAGCGCAGCACTTCCAGCTCCACAAGCGCCGATAATGCAGATGTGACAACAGGACCGGCTCCAAGCGCCGCGTCGATGTACGACGAGGATGCCCCGTATAAGAGCGTGCTGGTGCTGGGTGTAACCGACCAGCAAGCTGAAGTAATTGCTTACGCTCGTGAGAATGGCCTGATCGATCTAACACTGCGCTCGTCCGCACTTCAGAAAGACGAAACAGGCCAGGTGGTCAAAGACGAGCTTGGCAACGATGTACGCGGTGATAGCGAGGCGGAGAAGACTACCGGTGTCACACTCGATACGCTGATACAGCAGTATGGTGTGGTTCCGCCTGTAGTGCAGAACCCCTAAAGAAAAAGAGTAGTTCAGAAGCAACACTAATTTAGCAGCAAAGTCGAGTCAGGAGAGGAAAATGGACACCTCAGGAGCCAACAGCTCTATGCCAAAGATCGGGGTCATGATAGTTGACGACATCGCCGATACACGAGAAAACCTGAGCAAGCTATTGATGTTCGAGCGGGACATCGAAGTGATCGGGACCGCAGGAAGCGGACCGGAAGCTATCGAGCTTTCGCGGAAACTTAACCCCGATGTCGTTCTCATGGACATAAACATGCCTGAGATGGATGGCATCAAGGCTGCCGAACTGCTGAGCACCGAAATGCCCGGCGTCGGGATCATCATGATGTCGGTGCAAGGCGAGCAGGACTATCTGCGCCGGGCTATGCTTGCAGGAGCGCGTGAGTTCCTTATCAAGCCTTTCTCCGGGGATGACCTGGTGCGCTCAATCAGGCACGTGTACAGGCTGGAGTCGAGCAAGAGGGCGATGGCCCACGCGGCAGCAGTGCCGATGATGGGTATGGGGTCGTCGAGCGGCAAAGGCGGGCCAGAAGAAGAGCACCAGGGCCGCATTATGGCGATAGTAAGCCCGAAGGGTGGCGTTGGCCGCACGACTCTGGCAGCGAACCTGGCTGTGGCTCTCAAGCTGTCAACCCAGAAGAAAGTGGCGCTGGTGGATGGCTCGCTGTACTTCGGTGATGTTGGGGTGTTGCTCAACCTCCTGTCCAATAAGACCATAGTTGATGCAGTCGAACATATTGACGAACTGGATGCCGACCTGCTGAACGATCTGATGGTAACGCACTCCTCCGGTGTGAAGGTGCTGCTCGCGCCTCCGCAGCCTGAGATGGCTGAACTGATTACTGCAGAACACATTCGACGCGTGCTGGTCGAGCTATCGACACAGTACGATTACGTCGTGGTAGACACGTGGCCCTCCTTCGCGGACACAGTGCTGACGGCGATGGACCTGGCAGACGACATCCTGCTGGTGATGACGCTTGAAATGACAGCCATCAAGGATGTGAAGCTGTATCTGGAAGTGGTAGAGAAGCTCAACTACCCCTCTGAGAAGGTCAAACTGGTGTTGAATAGGGCGGGTAGCGCTGGTGGCATCAAGGTGGAGGCCGTGGAAGAGACGCTGCGGCAGAAGGTGCTGGTTGGTCTCAACAATGATGGTGTGGCGATGCTGATGGCGGTGAACCAGGGCGTACCGCTGGTCATTTCAGCGCGCGAGCACCCGTTCTCCCGCGATATTTATCGCCTTGCGCGCCTGCTGACCGCTACTTCGGCGGAAGATGCCCAACTGGCGCAGGTAACGGCCAATGTACAGGCCCAGGAAGGCGCGATGCAGGGCAATCTACTCTCGAAATTGAAGGCGGCGTTCAGGTAATTTTGGGCTTGTGGGCGGCCATCGCAAGCCGTCCGGGGCCCAGGATATAGGATGAGGTAATACGATGTCTTTACTCAAGCAAATCGGTTCGACCGATCCACTGCCAAACAACGGCAACATGGGGCAGGGTGGCACAGGCCAGAATGCCAATTCCAGGCAGGGCGGGACCGGGGCAGCCCCCGGCACTTCGTCACCTTCGAGTGTGCTCCCTCGCGGCACAGGCCGTCTTGGTGGGCCGAATGAAGCTATGCGTCCAGGGATGGCTACCTCAGGCGAAAGCTTCCTGGAGCTTAAGAACCGGGTTCAGCACAAACTGATCGCTGAACTTGATCCCAAGCTCGACCTGACGCGTACCGATGAAGTGCGCCGGCAGGTGGAAGAGATCTTCGGCGAGATACTCAACTCCGAAAATATCGTGCTGACACGTGTTGACCGCGCCAGGCTGTTCGAGGCGGTAGCGGCGGAAATCCTGGGCTTTGGGCCTATCGAGCCGCTGCTGAAAGACAACTCGATAAACGAGGTGATGGTAAACGGGCCGAAGCTGGTGTATATCGAGCGTCATGGCCGCCTTGAAAAGACAAACGTGATCTTCCAGAACGATGAGCATGTGATGCGCGTTATCGACAGGATCGTCGCTCCCCTTGGAAGGCGTATAGATGAAAGCTCGCCCTATGTAGATGCTCGTCTACCCGATGGCTCTCGCGTGAACGCTATTATTCCTCCTCTGGCGATCAACGGGCCTACGATTACGATCCGCAAATTCTCCAAAGACCCGTTTACCTCTGAAGACCTTATTCGGTTCGGAACTTTTACGCCTGAGATGTCGACATTCTTGAAAGCCTGCGTGGAAGCCCGGTTGAATATTGTTGTGTCAGGTGGTACAGGCTCCGGTAAGACGACAACCCTCAACGTGTTGTCGGCGTGGATACCGAATGACGAACGTATTATCACAGTGGAGAACGCAGCGGAGCTTCAGCTTCGGCAGGAGCACGTGATCACCCTTGAGTCGAGACCGGCGAACATAGAAGGGCGCGGCGAGGTAACGATCCGCGACCTGGTGATCAACTGCCTCCGAATGCGCCCCGACAGGATCGTAGTAGGCGAGTGCCGAGGCGGCGAAGCGCTGGATATGCTCCAGGCCATGAACACTGGACATGATGGATCTCTAACCACATTGCACGCCAATACCCCGCGTGATGCTTTGTCTCGTCTTGAGACGATGGTGCTAATGGCGGGTATGGAATTGCCTGTGAAGGCCATACGCGAGCAGATTGCCGCAGCAGTGGACTTGATAGTGCAGCAGTCGCGCTTCAAAGACGGGTCGCGTAAGATTTCAAACATAGCCGAAGTGCAAGGTATGGAAGGCGACGTTATCGTGATGCAGGATGTGTTCGTGTTTGAGCAGACCGGTATCGAAGGCGGGAAGATCGTAGGCCGCATGAAGCCTACGGGTATACGTCCCAAGTTCATCGAGAAGTTCGAGGCAGCGAATATCTACTTGCCGCCTAACCTGTTTGGCTATAATGAGAGGTTCTTCTAGTATCTGCGACAAAGGACGAAGGACGAAAGTGGACGAAAGTGGACTACAGGCGATGGACGACAGACGATTGTTGGATACTCGTCTTTTGTGCTGCATCGTGACACAGTTGGGAGTTTAGCATGGATCAGCTACTTTTACCGACCATAGTTGCCCTGGTTGTGCTAGGGGTGTTCTTCGGGATTGCACGCTTCAGCGGCGGCAACCCTAACATGAAGGGACGCCTGGAACGCTTTGCGGGTGACGGCCAGGCGGAAGAGAAAGAGAGAGAAAGAGAGAAAGAGGAAAAGAAGGACGAGAAGAAGCAGTTCAGCCTCGGTCTCGGCGAGACGCAACTTGCCGCAGTCGTGGACAAGGCTGTTTCGCAGCGCACTTTCGGTAAGACCGTTCAGCGGCGACTGGCCCAGGCCGATCTAAAGCTGACCCTGTTTGAGTTCATGCTCACGAAGATCTTCTCGACGATCACAGGCACGGCACTTGGCCTCTTTCTTGGGCGTGGCGGCGCAATATCGACGGTCGTCTTCGGCCTCGTAGGTATAAGTGTGGGTTTCTTCGCTCCTGATTGGTTTGTGAAGTTTCGCATATCGACGCGTCTCAAGGCGTTCAACAGTCAGCTAGGCGATACGCTCGGCCTCCTTGCCAATTCGCTTCGCTCAGGCTATTCGATGCTGCAATCGATGGAGCTGGTAGCTCGCGAGTCGCCCGACCCAATCGGGACTGAATTCAAGCGTGTGGTACGCGAGGTGGGGCTCGGACTCAGCCCGCAGGAGGCGTTGAATAATCTGTATCGCCGTCTTCCATCCGACGACCTTGATCTGATGATCACCGCCATCAACATCCAATACGAGGTGGGCGGTAACCTCGCGCAGATCCTTGATACCATATCGCATACGATCAGGGAGCGGGTGCGTATCAAAGGTGAAATCCAGGTGCTGACCGCCCAGGGACGCGTATCGGGCTACATTATCTCGGCTCTTCCCCCAGGAATCGCCATCATAGTGACGCTGATCAATCCCACGTACATGAACACGATGTGGGAATTCCCGTGGATAATAATGCCTATCTGTGGCGGCATACTCGTATTTGTCGGCTTTATGATAATCAGAAAGATAGTGAATATCGAGGTGTAATGTATGGACCAGGTTTTCCTCTATCTCGTACCGGCCGTGTTTGCCATGGCGATCCTCGGAGGCGTGTTGTGGATTACGCTGCCGAAGCGCAACACGGTGTCGATTGAAGCACGCCTTGCCAACTTCGCAGAGCGACCACGCACACTTGAAGAACTCGAATTGGAGCAGCCGTTCACCGACCGGGTGATCAAGCCGATGGTCGCTGCGATTACACGCGCTCTGGGGAAGCTAACTCCGTCGCAGGGCATGGAGAAGGTGCGACAGCAACTGGTGCTGGCGGGCAACCCCTTTAACATGGGTACGTCAGAGTTCATGGGCGCACGCATAATGGCGCTGGTTATGCTTGGTGGAGCTACGTTTGCTCTCACTCTGATACTGGGCGCAACGCCGATGAATATGCTTCTCTTTGTAGGTGTTATGTCGCTGGTCGGATATCTGCTGCCGGTTTTCTGGCTCAGGGGACGGGTCAAGAAGCGCCAGAAGGTTATTCTCAAGACTTTGCCGGACGCTATCGATATGATGACGATCAGCGTGGAAGCAGGTCTCGCCTTCGACGGGGCTATGCAAAGGGTAGCAGAGAAGTGGGATAACGACCTTTCCCATGAGTTCCATAAGGCGCTGTCTGAGATGCGAGTGGGCAAGACTAAGAGGGAGGCCCTGCACGAATTGGTACAGCGCACCGGTGTAGCCGACCTGAGCACCTTCGTAGCGTCGATTGTGCAGGCAGACCAACTGGGTGTGTCGATCTCGAAAGTGCTTCGCATCCAGAGCGAGCAGATGCGTATTCGCCGCCGCCAACGCGCCGAGGAGCAGGCCCACAAGGCCCCAATCCTGATGATGATCCCTATGGTGTTCCTGATCTTCCCTGCGACCTACATCGTTATTCTCGGCCCGGCTGTTCCCAAGATTATGCTGGCTTTTGGGTCGTGACGATTGATGAGTGACGCGTAGCTGGTTGCTGGTTCCTGTGGGTAAATGCGGTTAGTTGTAAGGGCGGGTTTTGAACCCGCCCTTACAAGAATCAGCCGAGCCAGGTCGGAAAATAGTAGATAGAGGCTTTTCGGTAATGACGATCTTAAATACGACTAGAGGTACTACACTTGCTACGGGCGCAAAGCGTGCCGCGAATTTCCTGGCACGTGGACGTGGCTTGATGATGGCTCCCCCATTGCCTGAGGGGGGCGGGCTTGTGATCGACCCTTGCAATTCGATCCATATGTTCTTTATGCGATATGCGCTCGATGTGCTGTTTGTTGACAAGGATGGGGTGGTAGTGTTCATGTACGCGGGCATAAAGCCCTGGCGCGTGGGCCGTATCGTCAAGGGCGCAAAGCTGGCAGTTGAACTGCCTGTGGGTACCATCGCTTCCAGCCTGACCCAGGTAGGTGATAAGGTGAAAATGCAGTGAGTTGGGCATGACGCTGGCTTGATGAGTAACGAGTAACGAGTAACGAGTGACCTTAAAGTGCAAGTTGAATATTCGGGTTCCTATGTCACGCAGTTGGCGACGTAACCTCCCCTCGTAGAGATACCAAAGGCTATGGCACCCCTTAAGCGCGCACTCCGCTTCAGGCCCAATCTATTAACCACATTTTCAGTTGTCAGTTTTGTACTGATACTGGCCCTTGGCGTATTTCTCGCCGTAGGCATACAGCAGAAGGTTGAGGATAGCGCGATACACCAGCAGGCCCAGCACGCCGCAGACCTGATCAATCTCTATATTTCTCCTAAAGTGCAGCCTTATGAGCTGACGCAGCCGTGGGATGTCGATTCTCCTGCGTTTAAGGAGCTGGACGACCTTATCCTGACGACAATGCTGCGCGACCATGTTGTGCGCGTAAATTTGCTGAGCACAGAAGGGGTGGTTATTTATTCCGACCAGCCTCAACTCATAGGCGAAAAGGTCACACTGAATGAAGAGCAGTTGGAAGCCCTCGTAGGGGATCTCTTCGTGCATGTGATCAACCCGGATGCCAACGAGAGCGAGTTCGAAAAGGAACAAGCGGACCGTCTGCTCAAAATATACGTGCCATTCCGGGCGGCGGGCGAAACCGATCCTGAGGCTGTGTTTGAAGTTTATCTCGACCTTGACGCGGTAGATGCTCTGAATGAAGAAGTGAGCGCCTTCACATGGATGGCGATGGGCGTTGGATTTGTCGTTCTCTATGCCTCGCTCTTTGCCCTGGTCTATCGAGCCTCGCGCACGTTGGCGCGCCAGAGCAGCGAGAACGCCCACCTATATAAAGAAGCATCCCAGCGGCTGGCCGAGCGTATCGAAGTCGAACGCGATCTGAGGGATCGTGTGGAATTCGAACGATTGGTGATGGCGATCTCCACCAACTTCATTAACCTGGATACACATGAGCTTGATAACGGGGTGCGCCAGGCGCTACGCGCCGTGGGCACATACGTCGGTGCCGACCGTTGCTATGTGATGCGATTGGACACGGCAGAGTGGGCGACAATCACGCATGAATGGTGCGCACGCGGGGTAGTGCCGATGATAGGCACAACGCAAAAGTTGCTTGTGAGCGCGCTACCGTGGTCGAGTGCTCTTTTGAACGAAGGTGAGGCTGTGCATGTTCCTCAGGTTGCTCAGCTACCAGCAGAGGCACAGGCCGAGCGTGAGTTCTTCACCGCCATGTCGAGCAAATCGGTGCTGCTGTTGCCGCTGGTATACAACAAGACACTTGTGGGCGCGCTAGGCATGGACAGGGTGCACCGGGCGGAAGCGTGGCCGGAGGAGAGCATCAGCCTGCTGAAGATTGTGGGCGAGATGCTGGTCAATGCGTTGGAAAGGCGGCGCGCTGAAGATGCAATTCGGGAGAGCGAGCAGCGCTTCCGGGCTGTGTTCGAGGGGGCGGCTTTCGCCATCGCCATAATGGATAGCACAGGGCGCATTGTGGAGAGCAACGAGCCTGTACAGGAACTGCTTGGATATTCGGGCGATGAACTGAAGAGGATGACCTTTGCGGATCTAACCCACCACGATGACATCGGGTTAAACATCAACGGTCGCCAGGAGCTATTCGAAGGCAAGCGCACCATGTACAGTATGGAGAAGCGCTATATTCGGAAGAACGGCGATATCGTATGGGTCAATTGCCTGGTGTCAGCTTTGAGAGATGCCAGGGGTGTGCCGCAACTGGCAATCGTCATGTTGCAGGATGTGACTGAGCGCAAACGCTCGCAGGCGGAGATCAAGAGGCAGATAGAGAGGCTTAACGCATTACGGACGATTGACAACGCTATTACTTCCAGCTTCGACCTCACCCAGACACTGGATGTGGTGCTTGGGGAGGTAACTCGCCAGCTAAAGGTGGACGCGGCAAGCGTGTTGGTATTGAACCAGCGTACCGGAAGCCTGGAATATACGGCAGGGCGCGGTTTTGGGGAGAGTACGGAGGCCGCCCGGACTTCCTGGCATTTGGGGCCTGGGGCGCGATATTTCATGGAGCTTGCCCGGCGAGCCGCAGTGGAGCGGAGGATGGTGCAGGTGCCCGACCTGAGTGATGCATCGCTGGTGGGTGGTCCGCTGTCGATCAGGAGGGAGCCTGTGCTGTCGATTGAGGGCCAGGCAGGGATTGAGGACGATCTCGCGGATGCATATCTGGCCTATTTCGCGCTGCCACTTACGGCTAAGGGAAAGGTAGTGGGCGTGCTCGAAATTTACCACAGGGTGGCTCTCAAACCCACACCTGAGTGGCTGCATTTCCTGGAAACGCTGGCCGGTCAGACGGCTATTGCCGTGGATAATGCGTTGTTGTTCCAGGACCTTCAGCGGTACAACCTCGAACTGTCGCTGGCGTATGATACGACGTTGGAGGGGTGGTCGCGGGCGTTGGACCTGCGCGATAAAGAGACCGAAGGGCACACCCAACGGGTGACCGAGATGACCATCAGATTGGCGCGCACGATGGGCATCGATGAAACAGGGTTGGTGCACATCCGCAGGGGAGCCCTCCTGCATGACATTGGCAAGATGGGTATACCTGATGCGATTCTGCTGAAGCCTGGCCCGCTGACCAAGGACGAATGGGAGATCATGCGGTTGCACCCGAGCTATGCATATGAACTCCTCTCGCCAATTGCTTTTCTACACCCGGCCCTCGATATACCTTATGCGCACCACGAGAAGTGGGATGGGTCGGGGTATCCACGCCGGTTACATGGGGAAGAGATACCGCTGGCAGCCCGAATATTTGCTATAGTGGACGTGTACGATGCCCTCAGATCGGATAGGCCCTATCGCTCTGCATGGCCTGAGGAGAAGGTGATCCAGCACCTCCGGTCGTTGGCGGGTACGCATTTTGACCCGTATGTAGTTGATGCTTTCCTCAAGATGGACCGTTCATGGTACTGTCGCACTTCCACTTCACCGGAACTGGTGGCCGAGTATTTCGGCGTCAAGTAGCCGGTTGCAGGTTTGCCACTGAGATACATTTCAAGCTTGAATAACGAGTCCGCGAGGGCGCAGCATGTCGCGCTTCAGGGGCCGTTTGTGGCTATCTGATCGACGCCTGAAATTATGATTATTGAGTGGCGAAGATGGCTGTTTTCCACAGTTGACAAACGGGTTGATTTGCTGTAGAATTGAGCGGTAAAGTAGAACAAATGAGCGATATACATACGCGTTCAGCGTTTTGTGAGCGGCCTTGTTCTACGCACTTGTGACCCAGGTGATAGCGCTGAATTTGTGATATTATTGTGCATGAGAACTTCAGAGGAGAAATGAGATGGTTCAAGACAAAGAACGCGACAAGGCCCTCGAAAACGCCATCGCTCAGATAGACCGCCAGTTCGGCAAAGGCTCCATCATGAGAATGGTGGAATATGGCAACAGGATGCAGGTGGAGTCGATCCCCACAGGCTCTATTGCTCTGGACATGGCGCTGGGCGGCGGGGGCGTGCCGCGTGGGCGCGTGGTCGAAATCTACGGGCCGGAGTCGTCGGGCAAGACCACCCTTTCCTATCATATTATGGCCGAGGCGCAAAAGATGGGCGGTGTGTCGGCTTATATAGATGCCGAGCACGCCTTCGACCCTGAGTATGCGGCCAGGTGCGGGCTTAACCTCGACCAGTTGCTGATCTCGCAGCCTGACAACAGCGAGCAGGCGCTTGAGATCACGGAGACATTGGTGCGATCCGGGGCCATTGATGTGATCGTGATCGAACTCGGTGGCCGCCCTGGTGCCTCGCGCTGAGATCGAGGGCGAGATGGGCGACAGCCACGTCGGCTTGATGGCCCGTTTGATGTCGCAGGCCCTACGCAAGCTTGTGGGCGCTGTCGCGAAATCGCGCTGCTGTCTGGTCTTTACCAACCAGATCCGCATGAAGATCGGCGTGATGTTCGGCAACCCTGAGACCACCACCGGCGGGCAGGCTCTGAAGTTCTACTCTTCGGTGCGTATGGAGATCCGCAGGGTGGAGTCGATCAAGCAGGGGCAGGAGGTGTCGGGGAACAGGGTGCGCGTGAAGGTAGTCAAGAACAAGGTCGCGCCGCCTTTCCGCAACGCCGAGTTCGACATCATGTTCAACGAGGGGATCAGCCGCATCGGGTCTATCGTCGACCTGGGCACCGAGATGGGCGTGCTCCGCAAGTCTGGCGCGTTCTATTCGTTCGGCGACCAGAGGCTGGGCCAGGGGCGCGAGAATGTGAAAGAGTTCCTCAAAGGGCACCCTGAGTTGACCGACGAGATCGAGTCGCAGATCAGGACCATCATGGCCGAGAAAGGCGCTGCCACCATTTCGATGGGGGTCGTTGCTCCCGCTAAGAACGGCAAGAGCGCTCCCGCCGCCTCGGACGAGGATGAGGACGAAGAAGAGTTTTAGTTAGGGACGAAAGACGAAGGGCGGAAGACGGAGGCGGTAATGGCCCGGTCTTCCGCCCTTCGTCTTTCGTCGGTTAAGTCATGAATGATGTGATTACGGCGCTTCAGGCCGACCCGATGGACACGGACAAGATACACGTGTTCATCGATGGACAGCACATGCTGGTGGTCTCGCTGGATGTGGCAGCGGGCGAGCGTCTGGCGGTGGGGCAGTCTTGCCCACCGGAGCGTTTGGAGAAGTTGCATGCGGCTGAAGAGGAGCAGCGTGTGTACGAGGCGGCCCTCAATTTCCTGTCGTACAGGCCGCGCTCGGGGCGCGAGGTAGAGATGCGCCTGCGCAAGAAGGGTTATACACCTGCGCAGATCGATAGTGCGCTGGTGCGACTTCGCAAGCAAGGGCTTGTGGACGACCGTGAATTCAGCCGCTTCTGGATCAACAACCGTCAGACCTTTTCACCAAGGGGGCCGCGATTGTTGAGGTCGGAACTGCGGCAGAAGGGCGTACCTCAAGACATAGTGGACGAGATGATGGCGGAATACCAGGGGGAGCAGGCCGAACGCGCCGAGGAAGCCGCCGAAGTGGCCGCCGAGTACGGGATAGCGGACGAGGAGCCTGCTCCTGGGTCGAACGTGGCGACCGCTCTCGCACTGGCCCGCAAGAGGATGCGATTGGTGTCCAACCTGGATCCCCTCACCCAAAAGCGCAGGCTGTCAGCGTTCCTGGCAAGGCGTGGGTACGGCTATGATACTATTGATGCGGTGTTGCGTCGGGTGCTAAATAATGATACTGGTGAGCCAGACGACGAATTGTAATTACGAAGCTTGAGGACAGTTCATTCGCCTGGGCGTCCTATGCTAGAATAGTCGCTAGAATGGAAGAGGCCAACACCGACGAACTTGATCTCGGCCACATCGCAGGGCTGCAATTGACTGCATCCAACTCGGCGTTGGTCGGGTCGGGCATCCTGTGGATCGCGGTTGGCGCGTTCGCAGTGATAGTTTTGAGATTGTCGGTTATAGACGGCGTGGCGCTGGGGTTGTTTGCTGTCTTGCTACATTGGATAAGCGACATACTTCATCAGCTTGGGCATGCGCGTGCGGCCCGCCGCACAGGCTACCCTATGGTGGGTGTGAGATTATGGTGGGTGCTGAGTAGCTCGATTTATCCTGCTGGTGAACCGCCACTGCCCGCGAATGTGCATATCAGGCGGGCGCTTGGCGGGCCGATCTTGAGCCTTGTGCTAACTATCATAAGCGCGATTTTGCTGGTGCTCTTCCCGAACAATTCAATATTCTGGTGGTTGGCGCTCTTTTTCACGCTCGACAACTTGCTTGTGTTCACTCTTGGCTCGCTCCTTCCGCTGAACTTTACAGATGGGGGCACTTTGCTTTATTGGCTCCGCAAGACATAGCAAAATCACCCGAAAGTACACCCCAAAACCTGTCCCGTTTTGCCTCACCAATGCCCTATAGTTAATGAGGGCAAGAATAACCATCTATTCATAGACCTACCGGAATCGGGACCACTGCCTATACTAAAGTACGCACTCTTACGCAGTCTTACCGCCACGTATCAGTCACCCACAGTACAATACAATGGCCGCACTCATGCTCTTGCGACTTTGGTCGTTTTGCGGTGGAACCTATAGCTGATGTAGCACGTTCTACAGGGTGTATAATAATAGGTGGTGTGGCTTTTCCCCACACCTAAAAGGAGCTGATGACCTATGTCTAGCAAACGTAAAATCGTGTTCGCAGCGGCGTCGCTGCTGACGCTTTTGCCCGCGGTGTCGGCGTTTGGTCCGAAGCAGGCCTCGGCGGCGGATTTCGCGGACGCAGCTTTCAAGCAGGTTTGGACTCGAACAGACAAACTGGTGGCCGACGGTACACTCAAGAGGAGTTTCTACTGGGGCCCAACGCCCGGCGAGTCGCTCATGGAGCCATACGCGCAGGGTGAGGGGGGTATGCGGCGCGTGCAGTATTTCGACAAGAGCCGCATGGAGATCAACGACCCGAGCGCGGACCCCAATAACGCGTTCTATGTGACCAACGGTTTGCTTACGGTCGAATTGATCTCAGGCAAGATGCAGGTTGGTGATTCGGAGTACCAGGACCGTGAGCCTGCCGACATCCCGCTTGCCTCGGATAACGACGATACGAACGCGCCCACATATGCCTCGTTCACCAATCTCGCAAACTCGCCTCTAGGCGACCACCCGGCAGAGGACCAGACCGGGAAGGTGGTCAATCAGTCGGTGAATAAGGCGGGCCAGGTGAAGACCAACTCGGCGTTTGAGAAGTACGCGGTCAAGTATGGGTTCTACAACGAGGAGACCCAGCACAACATCGCCGATAAGATATGGGATTTCCTGAACCTGAGCGGGCCGGTGATCGGGCCGGATGGCAAGCAGAGCACTGCGCGGCTGTCGGACCCCTGGTTCTACACCACTGGATACGCGATTTCGGAACCATATTGGGCCAATGTGAAGGTAGCGGGCAAGCAGACCGACGTGCTTATCCAGCTTTTCCAGCGCAGGGTTGTCACCTACCAGCCCGATGCGCCCGAAGGGTTCAAGGTGCAGATGGGCAACATCGGCGCTCACTATTACGACTGGCGCTACAAGTCGGGCGGGCTTTCGATCCAGAGTTTTGCGCCCTATAACCTTGAGCCTTCCACCGTCATACCTGCGGTCCAGTCATACCAGACGGCTGCCGGGCTGAGCAACGTCACCAACGCGGGCGACTTCAACCTGACGGCAAGCGAGAAGGCGCTGATCGCGAAGAACAACTTCGCTGCTGCCTTCTCCACCGACCAGGAGTACAAGCAGTTCTACCAGCTTTACGAAGATGGGAGATACAGTGAAAAACCTATTTTCGTAACGACCGACTCGATATTGCACGTGTACCACCTGATCTTCGATAAGCTCCTGAGAAGCACCGAGACCACCTATCTGATCCCCGACCTGAAGGAAATGACAGGTGGGCTGCTTGCGGCCACCCAGGCCCAATACGACCAGTTGAAAGGGACGAAATCAGAGACTGCGGCCAAGCGCAACCTGGGTTTCCTATCCGTTGCGGCCAAGCTCCTCGATCCCAACTTTAGCGTGCCTGCGTCGGTAGCCGATATAGTCAACTCTGATGTGTCGAAGATCATGGCGCACGGCGGGATCGCACAATCCGATGTGATGGGCGTGGATGGCTCGGAGTATATGGAAGACTTCAGCCAGTATGTGCCTCGCGGGCACTACACCCGCTCAGAGGACCTGATGCGCTACTTCCGCACCATGATGTGGTACGGGCGTATGACCTTCCGCCTGAAGAGCGCGGACGAGACGCGGTCGGCCCTGCTGATGACACAGGCCCTCCAGACCGCGAAGGCCGACGATACATCGGTAGCTGGGCTGTGGTCCGATATCTACGAGCCTACCAGCTTCTTTGTTGGCGGCTCGGACGACTTAACCTACCAGGACTACGCGCCCGTGATGGCGCAGGTGTTCGGAGCTAGCGCCAATGCCCAATCTCTGAACGATAATGCCAGGATTGCCCAGTTCCAGGAGCTAGGCAAGAACTTCGCGGCTCCCAAGATCAACTCGATGTTCGTGTACATCTATGAGGACAAGGAGCAGGTGACGAAGGGCTTGCGCCTTATGGGCCAGCGCTTCACGCTCGATGAGTATGTGTTCGGGCAACTTATCTGGCGCGAGGTAGGCACCATAGACGACCCAAGATGGCTCCCCAAGGGCCTCGATGTGCCCGCGGCCTTCGGGTCGGAGGAAGCCTACAACATCCTCGATGACATGGGCGAGACCAAGTACATGAGCTACACGTTGCAGCTTGATAAGGTGCAGAACCAGATAGCGTCTCTCTCCGACTCGCAGTGGACCGAGAACCTCTACTGGTCGTGGCTCTATTCGTTCCGGCCTCTGTTGGAACCGAAGGCCACCGACAGTGGATACCCCAGCTTCATGACCAACAGCGCCTGGACCCGCAAGGATCTCAACACGATGCTGGGTAGCTGGACCGAGTTGAAGCACGACACGATCCTCTATGCCAAGCAGGTGATGGCGGAGATGGGCGGTGGGCCTCCCGAAGTCATCAAGGGCTACGTGGAGCCTGAGCCTAACTTCTATGCTAGGGTGGCTGCCCTGATCGGGATGACCCGTGATGGCCTCCTGTCACGCGGCCTGCTGGAAAAGACCGAGGACCAGTTTGCCGTGTCGGACTACAACACGCTCACCGAGTTGTACGACCTGGCGCTCGACCTGAAGCACATAAGCGAGAAGGAATTGAGCAACCAGCCGTTGACCAACGACGAATACGACCTGATCCAGTACTACGGCGGCAAGCTTGAGCAGATCACGATCAACGCTTCCGACCCTGAGAACAGCGAGCCGGGCAACACCGACCTGAATGACCAGGACGCGGCGGTAGTGGCCGACGTGGCGACAGGCGGCGAGGCTGGCGACCAGGCCCTTGAAGAAGGCACCGGGCGGATCATGGAGATCTACGTGGTAGTGCCGATCGAAGGGAAACTGGTGCTTACTCGCGGCGGCATCTACAGCCAGTATGAGTTCATCCAGCCGACCAGCAACCGCCTGACCGACGAGCAGTGGCGAGACAAACTGGACAGCGGGGATATTCCCTCGCTGGGCGACTGGAAGACCTACATCGCCAGATAGACTGTGGGCTTGAGACAATAG
Source organism: uncultured Chloroflexia bacterium (assembly GCA_963797095.1). GTDB lineage: Bacteria > Chloroflexota > Chloroflexia > QHBQ01 > JADMIH01 > JADMIH01. The sequence continues at coordinate 984,690 of CAWCNY010000006.1, forward strand.
TCGAAAAATATCAATGCTGGAAGGGACACACTTACGTGTCCCTTCCAGCCCCACTCTGGAGTTAGCCGGTATGCAAGCCCAGCCTGAGCGCAGCGTAGAGAACAACCTGCTTGTTTCGAGCGCGATGCCCGCCATCAAGGTCAAGATCGCAGGGGAGTTTAACCTCCTGGGCCGCCTTGACTTCATCCTGTACGGTGTGGCCGGTGTGGAGCTTTTCGTCTTTGTGGCGGCGTCCGATCATGCGGCCAACCGCTTCCTGATCGTGCAGTTCGAGAGATACCTCGACACTAACAGCCACACATACAGCTATCCTGTCACCCACCTGGTCACCATCGGCAGCAAGCAGTATGTGCACGATACCTTCGTCGTACCTACATCAGACGACCTGTCCAACCCTGAATCTGATGGCGCCCGCACGCTGAAGTTCATACGGGAGCAGGGCTACACCCTGTCGCAGGAAGTCGTTACCTCGCGCTTCGTGCATTTGTTGGACGAATCGCGCCGGAGCGAGCTACTCTTCTCCTACAATGAAAACCTCGGGAACCTGGGCTATAAGGCAGCCGACATCGCCGAAGATTTCCGGCCCAGGCCCGAATACTCGTCGCTGGCAGATGATCAATTGCATAAGGCTTTGAGGGCGTTCGAGGTGATCGAAGATTGAAATGACGCTAACGGATTGATGCACTTCTCTTTACCGGTTGTTTACCTGCTACTACCTTCAGGTTTACCCAACATGAGTAAAATCCGAGTAGAGCCTGACTTGGTGACAAGGCTGATGCAAGATCGGTATCGGACGCACCAGGTTTGGATGTGTCATTCTTCACTTCGTTCAGGATGACAAGGCGTAGATGGGCCGCGTTTTCTCGGCTTTATTTAACTTTGCATCCGCCCTGCTGACTTGGTGAAGTGGTGATTGACTGGTAGAGTGGTGAATGCTATAATCACTATGCACGTGGGAGAGCCTCTCGTTTCAAAGCTGGAGCGCCGAAGGGGCAAGGCAGGATTGCCGAAACTCTCAGGTAAATCGGACCGCGTGCATACAACCCTCTGGAGAGTTCCCTATGGAACGCCCACGGAGCAAAGCCGGAAACGGCTAATCTCACAGGCCTAAGGACAGAGGAAGCTAAATGCTTCCAACTGTCTTTTTTTGTTATGCGATCCAATCCACGAAGGCGTGGAGAAAGGTGGGCAGAGTGGACACAGATGCTACGAGGGCAAGTATGGTTGATATGAAAGCGCACGCCGATGAGCGGGCTGAACGGGAGCAGGTCATGGAGCCGTTGCGTACGCCTCTATACGAGGAGCATGTCGCGCTTGGCGCGCGGATGGTGGAATTCGGGGGGTGGGTGATGCCCGTACAGTACACGAAAGGGATCATCGAAGAGCACAAGGCTGTGCGCTCGCACGTGGGCATTTTCGATACGTGCCACATGGGCGAGTTTGTGCTGGTAGGGCCGGACGCGGCTAGGCTGGCCAATATCGCGACGGTGAACAATGTAGCAGCTTTGGGCTTGGTGCAGGCGCAATACTCGTTCATGTGCAACAACGAAGGCGGTGTGATCGACGACTGCATCGTGTACAACTTTGGCGATCACACCTTCATATGCGTGAACGCCGCACCCTTGCTGTCCGACTTCGCGTGGCTGGAGCAGTTGCGAGACGAACGCGGGTTGGACGTGGAACTTACTAACGAGTTGGATGAAACGGGCAAATTGGACGTGCAGGGTCCGGGAGCTGCGGCGTTAGTCCAGAACTTCTGCGATGTGGACCTGTCGGGGCTTAAGTTCTTCTGGGCAACCAAAGGAACTGTGGCGGGTGTGCCCTGTCGCATATCACGAACGGGATACACAGGTGAAGATGGCTTCGAGCTTTTCTTCCCTATAGAAGAGACTGTGAAGCTGTGGCGGCTGTTCGTGGAGAACGGGACAGCGCCGTCCGGCCTGGGATGCCGCGATACGCTCAGGTTGGAAGCATCGCTGCCGCTTTCGGGGAGCGATGTCGCGCCTCCGGGCAATCGCAACCCCATCTGGGCGGGATTTGGCAAATTCGTCAAGCTCGACAAGGGTGTCGATTTCGTCGGGCGCGATGCTTTGCAGAAGGCAAAGGACGATCCCGGAGGCGAGAGGTTGATCAACTTCCATGTTACCGGAAGGGGCGTGCCCCGCACCCATTGTGCCATCTCAAAGGATGGCGAAACGGTTGGCGAGGTAAGCAGCGGGTCGTATGGGCCCACCCTGGACAAGTTCATTGGCATGGGTTGGGTGCGGGCTGGATTGCACACGGCGGGCACAGAACTCGATGTGATTATCAGAGACAAGCCGGTCCCGATTGTAGCAGTAACGAGGCCAATGTATAAGAAGCCTTATTGACGAGTAACGAGTAACTGACTAAGCAGTACGCAGTACGCAGTATCACGTATCACCTATCACCAACAAGGAGATGTAGATGGAAAACCCTCGCGATTATATGTATACAAACGAACACGAATGGGTGCAGATGGAGGGCAATATCGCTGTGGTGGGCATTACCAACTATGCGGCCACACAACTGGGTGACATGGTCTATATTGATATGCCCTCTGAGGGGGCTATGGTAAAGCAGGGCGAGTCGATTGGGGCGCTAGAGAGTGTGAAGGCTGCCGCCGACTTCTACAGCCCCTTATCGGGTGAGGTGGTGGCGCGCAACGACCGGTTGCTGGACGAGCCGGGGCTGATGAACTCGGACACGTTTACAGAAGGTTGGTTCGTGCGGATCAAGCCCTCGGATATATCTGAACTTGATAACCTGATGGACGCCGATGCTTATGATGAGTTCGAAAAGTCGCAGGGCTAGAAGAGGTACAAAACATGGTTTACACACCGAATACGGAGGCCCAGCGGCAGGAGATGCTGGCAGCCATCGGGCTGAAAAGCATTTCTGACCTATATAGCGAGGTGCCCGCCTCCGTAATTGATCCTGAGATAAGATTGCCTGCCCCGCTGAGCGAGCCGGAGCTGATGGCTGAGATGCGGCGGTTGTCGGAGCGGAACGCCGATGCGCTTCATCACCCCAACTTCCTGGGAGCAGGCTCTTACAACCACTTTTCCCCGAGTGCGGTATACCGTATCATGTCGCGTTCGGAGTTTTATACAGCCTACACGCCCTACCAGCCTGAGCTTAGCCAGGGCACATTGCAACAGATATATGAGTTCCAGACGTTGATATGCCAGTTGACCGGCATGGATGTGGCTAACGCGTCCATGTACGATGCCGGGTCAGCGTTGGGGGAAGCGGCGGTGATGGCGTGCACAATCACGCGGCGCAATAAGGTATGGGTGTCGCCGCGGCTCAATCCGGAGCACAAGGCGGTGCTGCGTACCTTTGCTGATGGGCACAACATCGAGTTCATCGAGCAGGACGCGAATGTCACCGACGCCTCGCAGATCGGGCGGGATGTGGCCTGCATTATCGTGCAGCAGCCGAACTTTATCGGTGAGGTCCGTGATTTTAGAGGATTGGCAGAGAAGGTGCACCTGGCCGATGCGATCTTGATCGAGGTGTACGATCCAATCTCGTTGGGGTTGTTGAAAAGCCCCGGAGAGCTAGATGTGGACATAGCGATTGGCGAGGGGCAGGGCCTGGGCATCCCGATGTCGTTCGGTGGGCCGTATTGCGGGCTATTCGCCACCAAAGAGAAGTACGTGCGGCAGATGCCGGGCAGGCTGGCCGGTATGACCAGGGATAAGGACGGCAAGCGTGGGTTTGTGCTGACGCTGCAAACGCGCGAGCAGCACATCAGGCGCGAGAAGGCCACGTCCAATATCTGCACGAACGAGGCGCTGATGGCGGTTGCCGCTACGGCGTATCTTACGTGCATGGGGCCGCAAGGGTTGAAAAGGGTGGCGGAGATTTGCTACCAGAGGAGCCACTACCTGGCGAACAAGCTCAAGCAATTGCCGGGATATAAGATGCTGAGTCGCGAGCCGTTTTTCAATGAGTTCGCGATACAGACGCCCATATCGCCAACCGAGACCAACAAGCGGCTGGTGGAGCACGGGATCGTCGGCGGGCTCGATATAAGCGGATTTGTAGAAGTAGATGGCGCGCCCAACGCCTGGCTGCTGTGCGTGACTGAGATGACTGCGCGCGAAGATATGGATAAGCTGGTGAGCGTGCTTGCAGAGATGAATGGTTAGTTCGTACCGCGTATTGCATACCGCGAGTGAATGATGTCTATCCGGTACGAAATACGGAGTAAGCAGTAGGAGATATTATGGCTACCGAACCACTAATATTTGAAATGAGCAGCCCTGGGCGGATTGGGTTTTCGCTGCCGGAGGTGGATATGGACGAGGCCCCGGCGCTCGACCCTTGGTTGTTGAGGGAGAATCTGGACCTGCCTGAGGTGTCGGAGGTGGATATGACACGGCACTTCGTGCGGCTGAGCCAGAAGAACTATTCGATTGATACGGGGTTTTACCCACTTGGGTCGTGCACAATGAAGTACAACCCGAAGGTGCACGAGGACGTGGCGATCATGCCAGGCTTCGCGTACATACACCCTTACCAGCCGGTAGAGACGGTGCAAGGGGCGTTGCAGGTGCAGTACGAGTTGCAGGAGATGTTGCTTCAGATATCGGGTATGGACGCTATATCGTTGCAGCCTGCTGCCGGTGCGCAAGGTGAGTTCACGGGCATCCTGATGATCAGAGCTTATCACAGGTCGCGCGGAGATGATAACCGCGATCTTATCCTGGTGCCCGACTCGGCGCATGGCACTAACCCGGCCACTGCCGCGGCCGCGGGGTTCAAGATGGTATCGCTGAAGTCGGGGGCCGATGGGAATGTGGACCTAGATACGCTGGAGGCGAACCTCTCAGACCGGGTGGCCGGGATGATGCTGACGGTGCCGAGCACGCTGGGGTTGTTCGAGCCGAACATCCTGAAGATCAGCGAAATGGTGCACAAGGCTGGTGGGTTAACGTACGGCGACGGGGCGAATCTGAATGCGCTCGTGGGCCATATCCGCACCGGCGACCTGGGTTTCGATGTGATGCATATCAACCTGCACAAGACCTTCACTACACCACATGGCGGTGGTGGCCCTGGGAGCGGGCCGGTGGCGTGCAAAGAGTTGCTCGCGCCGTTCTTGCCGGGGCCTGTGGTTGTGAAGGAAGGAGACACGTTCACCTTCAAGCAGCCTGAGAAGTCGATTGGGCGAGTGAAGAATTTCTGGGGCAACTTCGGGATGCATGTGCGTGCCTACACTTACATCCGGCACCTGGGTTTGCGCGGGTTGAAGCGGGTGAGCGAGGATGCGATCCTGAATGCGAATTACATCAGGGCAAACCTGAAGGATGTTTATCACTTGCAGTATGACCGGGTGTGTATGCACGAGGTTGTACTGTCCAGCAAGAATATCAAGGCAGAGACGGGATGCGCGACGATGGACGTGGCGAAGCGGCTGATCGACTATGGGATGCACCCGCCCACGGTCTATTTCCCGCTGATCGTGCCTGAAGCATTGATGATCGAGCCTACCGAAACCGAATCGAAGGAGACGCTGGATCAGTTCATTGCTGCGATGAAGGCGATCGCGCAGGAGGCGCGAGAGGATCCGGAGATCTTGCACAGTGCGCCGCACATCACCGAGGTGTCACGATTGGACGAAGTTGGGGCCGCGCGGGAGCCTAATCTCAGGTGGAAGCGGCCCGCTGAGGCTGCTCCACAGGCTGAACCTGAGGCAGTGGGAGCGGGGGCCAGCTAGAATATGAAATAGAAAACTAAAAGTCAAGGTTGTGCGCTTTGGACACACAACCTTGACTTTTAGTTGTTGTCCAGCACACCCTGCTTACTGGCTTCGAAGAGAGCACCAACGGACGTGCCGGAATGTATGCGCCACATTGTCTCGGCGATCATCGGGGCCACGCTGAGGACGGTAAGGTTGGGGAGCATCTTTTCGGGTGGTAGGGGGATTGTGTCGGTGGTGACCAGTTCCACTATAGGAGCCTTACTCAGGCGCTCGATGGCGGAGCCGGAAAAGACCGGGTGAACGCAGGAGGCGTAGACAGCTTTCGCGCCGTGCTCAACTACCACCTTGATAGCCTGGGCCATCGAGCCTCCGGTATCTATTTCGTCGTCCACCAGGATAACGGTCTTGCCCTGAACATCGCCTATGAGGTTGAGAACCTCGGTGCGGTCGGCGTTGCCCGTGCGGCGCTTTTCAACAATAGCAAGTGGAGCATCGATTAGCTCGGCGAAGTTGCGGGCGCGCTTGGCGTTGCCTATGTCGGTAGAGACGACCACGCGGTCTTCCAGGCGCTTGTTGCGGAAGTGCTCGGCCAAGAGGAACATGGCGGTTAGCTCATCGACAGGGATGTTAAAGAAGCCCTGTATTTGCCCGGCGTGCAGGTCGATGGTGAGGAGGCGGTCGGCCCCGGCGACGGTGATCATGTCGGCGACGAGACGGGCGGTGATAGGAACCCTGGGTTGGTCCTTTTTGTCGGTGCGACCGTAGGCGTAGTAAGGCACCACGGCGGTGATGCGCCCGGCGGAGGCGCGCTTGGCGGCGTCGATGATGATCAGTAGCTCCATGATCGAGCGGTGGACCGGAGACGAGAAGGGCTGGATTATGAAAACATCGTTTTCACGTACGCTTTCATCGATCTTGACGAAAATGTTCTCGTTGGAGAACTCGAACACCTGGATATTGCCCAGGCTCATCCTCAGGCGGCTGGCAACGGCCTCGGCCAACGTCGGATTGGCGTTGCCGCTGAATATGGTCATGTCCTCGAATTGTGGCATAGGTTTTTGCTGTAGACGAAAGACGGACAACGATGGACGAAAGTAAACAGGGTCTATTCGTCGTTCTTTCTTTGTCCTTCGTCCTCTTCTGCTTTTTCGTTGATTAGCAGGGCTAGAGCGGTTTCGGCTGCTGCTTGTTCGGCCATTTGTTTGTTGGTGCCGGTGCCGTCGGCCAGGATACGGTCACCTGCCAGAACTTCTACTCTAAATTGTTTGGCGTGATCGGGGCCGGACGTTTCGACCATCCTGTACATAGGCGTTTGCTTAAGGTGGGCTTGGGCGAACTGCTGCAATTGCGTTTTGAAGTCGGCGCGCAACACCTCCTCAATAAGTGCGACGGCATCATCGGATTCACCCAGAATAGTGTGCCAGACGGTGCGAGCTGCCTCCAGTCCACCATCCAGATAGACTGCGCCAAGGAGGGCTTCAATGGCGCGACCGAGGTTGGTGCCTCTCGTGCGACCTCCCGCCGCTTCTTCGCCCCGGCTCATATACAGATATTCGCCAAGTTCCAGAGGTTCTGCGATCTGAGCCAGGGTGGTAAGCCTCACCAGCGCACCACGCCAGGCGGTAAGCTGGCCTTCGGGTGTGTCGGGGTACGCGAGGAAGAGATCGCTTGAGACTATGAAACCGAGGATGGAATCGCCCAGGAACTCCATCCGCTCATTAGAGCTGCCTGGCAAGTCGGGGACAGCATGGAGGTAGGATTTGTGGACCATCGCATTGCGCAGATAGTCTTCCTGGGTGAAAGTGTAGCCGATCCTGTCCTGCAATTCCGCAGAAGGCCTGCGCGGCACGGCTCCCTCGGCCCGTGGCAGGGAAGGAGTCGCTACGCTGGATGTTTGCTCGTCGGGATCCATCATTGTTATCGCTTACTGCGTGTTGAGTACTAACTCCGGTTAAACTGGTTAGTTGGCCTCAGCATCGAGGTCTACGCCTGCGCTCTGGGCGGCCAGCCTCAAGCGCTCCCAGTCGATCTCGAATGTGTAGCGGTAATGGTAATTGCCTATTTTCTGGCTTTGAGAAGTCGCCAGGTTGACGGTAACGAGGAAGCGGGCGAATGCGTCGGCGATGCCGTTGCCCATGGTGTCGGTATCGTCCACAGTAATTTTGCCGCCATTGTGTGCGGCGCGCCTTATGCCTTCTTCGAAGAAGGGCGCGAGGCGCGTAGCGTCCGCACGTTGGTCCTGGTTAATGCTGGCGATCTCCGTGCCGATGTCCTGCACAGCTGAGGCGGCAAGTTCCGCACCTCGACTTTCAACCTCCATTACAGGGTGGTCTACAATGTACATCAACAGCTTGCTCAATCCATTTGCCATCAATATGCTCCTCGTTGGGGTGTAAGCTAATTATACCACGGGCCCGGAGAAGCCCTTTTTGGGTGAGGCAGGATGTCCTTCTTCCGACCCGCAGCCTCCTGGTGTGATATAATCATGCCATGCGGAACAGGGCTGAACCGGTGGGAGTGTTGCAACTCCATTTGCCGCTGCCGCCTGGGGTCAACAACCAGTATGCGACAGTAAATGGGCGGCGGGTGTTGAGCGCGGAAGCACGGCGCTGGAAGAATGAGGTAGGAGAGCGCTTGCGCGATCTGCGTTTTTCCGGCACGGTGTCAGACGCTACGATAGACACTTTGCGGTCGGGCTATCTGTCGCTATTTATCGACTTTTTCTTTCCTACGCCCATGAAGCGAGACCTTGACGGCGGGCTGAAGATCGCGCAGGATGCTATCTGCGAGAACCTGGGGATCAATGATAATAGGGTTGTTGATATCCACCTTGTGAAGCGGATCGACCCGCTGAGGCCGCGCATCGAGGTGCAGTTGGAAACCATACCGGAAGATGAGTGGCAGTGGGATGAGGAGTACAGGTACATCCAGCAATGAGCGCAATTGCGACTATTGAGAGACCGAAACAAGGACAAAGGCACGAGGTACACAAGGTCGTTGTAGACGGCGTTAGCGTGCGTTATATCGAGGCAGGGCAAGATATGCCGGGTTTGCCCGTTGTGCTTGTGCATGGGTTTCAGGCTGGGGCCGATCTCTGGTATCCATACACATTGCCCGCTTTCGCCGAGCGATTCCATGTATACGCGATTGACCTGCCGGGCTTCGGCGGCTCGGATGAGTTGAACGAGTATGGAGTGGAGGCTTACGGGCGGTTTGTGAACCGGTTCCTCGACAGCCTGGGCCTGGATGCGATTCAACTTGTGGGGCACTCGATGGGCGGTCAGGTGGTGGTGGCCGCAGCGGCCCAGGAGCCTGACCGCGCGGAGCGGTTGGTGTTGATAGGGAGCGCAGGCCTACCGAGACTAGGCCCGCACTGGGCGGCATCTGTGGTGATGCTGGCCGATCGGAGCACATTTGATGTTGGGCTGTACCCGCGCATCGTGAAGTTGATGTTCCAGTCGCGAGCCATACGTCCCTGCCTGAAGATGATACGCGAGGACTCGGTGTATCCCATGCTGTCGGAATTGACGATGCCGACCCTGGTGGTGTGGGGGTCGAGAGACCGCGTGGTGCCTTTGGAGCATGCAACCCTGTTCGCCAGGAATATACCGCATGCACGTATGGCGATCATGCGAGGCTGCGGACACAGACCGTTTTACCAGAAGCCGGAGTTGTTCAATAAGATATTGTTCGGATTCTTGAGGAATGGGAGTGACGAGTGAGGAGTGGTCTTGAGTTGTATTTAGTTGGGAGTAAGGGGTGAGCGGGCTATGATAACGCAGGTAGAGGAAGCTAAAGCTGAAAAGCGAGGTCCTGGGGCTGCCATAGTCAAAGGTGGCGTGGTGGTGCTGGATTTCGGGTCGCAATATACCCAGCTGATTGCGCGGAGGGTTCGGGAACTGGGAGTTTATTCGGAATTGCTGACGCATGATGCTCCCATGTCCGAGATCGAGCGATTGGAGCCTGCCGCTTTCATTTTGTCGGGCGGACCTGCCAGTGTTTATGAGGAGGGCGCGCCGCAGTTGCCCGATTATGTGCTGGAGAGTGGGAAGCCCGTGCTGGGTATTTGCTACGGGATGCAACTGATCACGCGGGCGTTGGGTGGGCGTGTGGCCCCGGCGCAACACCGAGAGTATGGGCCTGCGACCATACGGCGGACGGGCGAGTCGCCGTTGTTTCACAACCTGGAGTCGGATTTACAGGTTTGGATCAGCCACGGGGATAGGATCGAGGAGATGCCGGAGGGATTTGAGGCGCTGGCGTCCTCGCTTAATGCTCCCTGTGCGGCTATGGGCCTGGACAGAGTATTGGGGATACAATTCCACCCGGAGGTGGTGCATACTCCGCAGGGGAAGGATATACTGGCTAACTTCTTGTTCAATATAGCGCATATCGAGCCGAACTGGACGGCCCATTCGTTCATCGAGACTGCTGTAGAGCAGATTCGTGCGCAAGTTGGCGACAAACATGTGTTGTGCGGGTTGAGCGGCGGGGTTGATTCCTCGGTGGCAGCGGCGCTCATATATAAGGCGATTGGGGATAGGCTGACCTGCCTGTTCGTGGATAACGGCCTATTGAGGTTGGGGGAAGCGGAGGAGGTTGTCGAGACATTTGGGCGCAACCTGCACATGAACCTGGTGGCGGTGGACGCTTCGGATCGCTTTTTGGAGGCGCTGAGCGGTGTGACGGACCCTGAGGAGAAGCGGAAGCGGATCGGAGCGACATTCATCCGGGTGTTCGAGTTGGAGACGCTCAAGCTGGAGAAGGCTGCGCATTACGAGTTTTTGGCTCAGGGCACACTGTATCCCGACGTGATCGAGAGCGCCACACCTGAAAGGCCCAACGCGGCGAGGATCAAGACACATCATAACGTGGGAGGATTGCCTGCGGATTTGCAGTTCAAGCTTGTTGAGCCGTTGCGCTACCTGTTCAAAGATGAAGTGCGGCGGGTTGGCCTTGAGCTTGGTTTGCCTGAGGAGATCGTTTGGAGGCAGCCGTTCCCGGGCCCCGGACTGGCGGTGCGCGTGCTGGGAGAGGTGACGCGCCCGCGCCTCGACACGCTCAGGGCGGCAGACGCGATTGTGCGGGCCGAGTTGAAGGCGGCGGGGTTGGACAGGGTGATCTGGCAGGCATTTGCTGTGCTGCTGCCTGTACAGAGCGTGGGCGTGATGGGGGATTACCGGACCTATGCGGATGTGGTGGCGGTGCGGGCGATCACTTCAACAGATGGCATGACGGCAGATTGGGCGCAGATACCTTACGAAGTGCTGGCGCGTATTTCGAGCCGGATCGTGAACGAAGTGCCGCACGTGAACCGGGTGGTGTACGATGTTACTTCGAAACCGCCCGCCACTATTGAGTGGGAGTGACTTCATACGCGAAACGTGATACCTGGGGATGATAGACGAAAGACGATGGACGATGCGCGCTGGACGAAGGACATAAGCAGTACGCAGCATGCGGTAGTCACTCGTCAGTCGTCACTCGTCAAATATTACGCATCACGTATTCTCCATAGGATTGTGGCTAACGCCTGGCTATCTGCCGGGCTTATCTTTGTTTTTACTCGTGCAATCGCGCTTGAGGGGGCTTACAGCGGGGTAAGCGGGCTGATCGTGGCCGAGCCTGAGCGCAACAAGGGTTGGGTGGCCGAGCTTGCGCTAATGTGGGACGCGGCGCACTATGCGGGGATCGCATCCGATTTCTACCAGTATGACCCCACCGCTTCGGGTGGAACCGATGTGGCGTTCGCACCTCTGTATCCTTTCTTAATGCGCGCCTTAGGAAGCGTCTTGCAATGGGTAACGTTTGGGTGGGATTGGGGACATCCAAAGTGGGGCGCGCTGATAGCTGCCGGGATAATTATCAGTAATGTGGCTTTCCTCTTCGCGCTGGGGTTGTTGATCAAACTGCTCGCTCCGCGATTGGGGAATATTGGGGCGGTACTGGTGGCCCTGGGGCTGGCCTCGCTGCCTACAGCCTTTTTCTTCTCGGCTCTTTATACAGAAGGTTTGTTCCTGTTGCTTGTGGTTGGCTCGTTTGCGCTGGCGCGCTCGGATTGGCGGTGGAAGTGGCTGTGTGTTGGGTTGGTGGGGATGATGGCGTCGCTCGATAGGTTTGCCGGCGCATTGCTGCTTGGTGTGATGGCGGTGGAGTATCTGGCGCAGAAGGGGTGGAAACCGAAGCGGGTGCGGGCCGACGCGGCCTGGCTGCTGCTGATTCCGGTGGGGGTGGCGATATACGCGGCGTTCCTGTGGCTGAGGTTCGGCAGCCCGTTCGTGCTGAATGATAGTATGTTGAAGGGGTGGAACCACCAGGGATCGTTCTTTTTGGTAACATACTGGGAAAGCCTATCGCAACTGTGGATGAGTTTGACCGGCGCGTTTGCTGCCGGGCAAGATCCGGTGTTGTATTATGGGCAAGGGAGCAGGCTGTACTTGATCCTCGATCTTGCTTTACCGGTGGCGCTGCTGGTGGGTGCATGGGTGGGGCGCACCAAGTTGATGGCCTCGGAATGGACGTGGCTGGCGCTGGGGATTGTGTACCCACTCAGTACAAACATCACATTCTCGATGGCGAGGTATGTCTTGCCGCTTTGGCCTGGGTTGGTATGGCTCGGCATGGATAAGAAGGGTAGGCGTGTGGTCGCGGTAGTGTGGATCGCGGTGTCGCTGGCTCTGATGGCATGGTGCAGCAGTGTCTATGGGAGCGCACGCTGGATAGGGTGAGTGGATTTTGGGTTTTGGACTTCGGATTTAGTGGGCTGAAGGATAGTTCGGTTATAGGGTTTTGGGAGAGAGTAGAGAGGAGAAGGAAAATGAGAGTGCTTGTGGTTGGGTCGGGGGCGCGGGAGCATGCCATCGTATGGAAGCTGGCTACCAGTTCTTTCGTGACGGATATATATTGCGCTCCTGGGAATGGCGGTACGACGCTGTTGGCGCGGAATATCGACCTACCTATCGAGACCGAGAGCCAGTGCGACCAGTTGGCGGGTTGGGCGTTCAACAACAGCATTGACCTGGTGATCGTGGGTCCGGAGATACCGTTGAAGCATGGGATCGCCGACTCGCTGGCCCTGCTTGGCGTGCCGGTGTTCGGGCCTACGCAGGCAGCCTCTCGCCTGGAGTGGAGCAAAGTGTGGGCGCGCGAGTTCATGCACAGGCATAATATCCCGTCACCCAGATATAAAGTGGTGCATGGGATGGAGGCGGTGCTTGCGGAGTTAAGATCGCCGGAGCTTGGGTGGCCCCTTGTGATCAAAGCGGATGGGCTGGCGGCGGGCAAAGGAGCATTTGTTTGCCAGGACCCTATGGACGCGGAAGAAGATGTTACCAGGATGCGCGAGGCGGGGGTGCTGCCTCTTGTGAATGATGATGTGACTGTGGTGCTCGAGGAGTATCTTGAAGGCACGGAAGTGAGCGCACTGGCATTTTGTGATGGAGAGCGCGTGGCGATGATGCCTCCCGCATGTGATTACAAAAGGTTGCAGGATGGCGACCTGGGACCGATGACAGGGGGGATGGGGGCTTATTCGCCCACAAAGGAGATAACGCTGGAAGCCTGGGAGGGCATCAAGCGGGAAGTGATCCAGCGCGCGGTGGACGGGATGCGGGCTGAAGGAATGCCTTACAGGGGCGTGTTGTACGCAGGATTGATGCTCACGAAAGATGGGCCGAAGGTCCTTGAGTTCAACTGTCGTTTGGGCGACCCGGAGGCTCAGGTGTTGTTGCCTTTGCTTCAGACGCCACTGGAAGATATCGCGATGGCGGTCGCGAAGGGAGACCTATCGCCGGTAGGGCAGATTAAGTGGAGTGGGGAGGCGGCGGTGGGCGTGGTGGTGGCATCTGAGAACTATCCCACGGGCAAATCGTCAGCGGTGCCTGTGACGGGCCTCGGCGACCTCGATGAAGGAGTGCTGGTGTTTCATGCTGGGACGAAAGCCCAGGGCAATATTTCACTTGTGCCTGACGAGCTAAGTCCCGGTAAGAGCCAGTCTATATTCAAGACACTGTTCGGGGGAGAGTTGCAGAACCTTAGTCTTACTACAGGGTCGTTTGAGATGCAACTGGACGCTGTGGGTGGCCGCCTGTTGACGGTGGTCGCGACAGCGCGCACGATATGGGAAGCACGCGAGAAAGTATACAGGAACCTGCCGAAGATCAAGATCGCCGGATCGCAGTACAGGAAGGATATTGGGGAGCGAGAGGCTTAAGTGTGCTTTACGTCAGGCGATTTGCGTACATCAGGATGCCACAAATGGATTTGGCATCGCAGATTTCGCCCGACCAGATGGCGGCTATAGCTTCTTCGAGAGTGAGGCGCTCGACCTCGATGTTTTCGTCTTCATCGCCTGGTTTGCGGCTCTCCTCAAGATCTGTAAGCAGATAGCAGTGGAGGAATTCGGTGCAGAAGCCTGGGGCCGAGAAGAAGCCCCCCATGTGCTCGACCTTACGAGGCCTGTAGCCGGTTTCCTCCTGGGTTTCACGGACGGCACAGGTTTCAGGGTCTTCGCCTTGCTCGCGAGTGCCCGCCGGTATTTCGAGGAGGACATGCCCGGCGGCACGTCGGTACTGGCGCACGAGGACGAGCTTGCCCTCGTGGTCGACGACCACGAGGGCGACAGCGCCTGGATGGACGACTATCTCGCGGGCCTTCTCGTGGCCGTTGTGGATGAGGACTTTCTCTTTGATCACTTTGAAGAGGCGACCGTTGTAGATTGTTTCCTGTGATAGACCTACTTCCGGGTCGATTGCCATCTTGTAACCCCCTGGTGGTGAAAAATATGGGCATAGTGCTTGCTTTTAGTATTATACATGGCAGAAGGATGGAAGACGACGAGTGACGAGTGGCTTGCGAAGCGTATGCATAAAGAGGAGAGAGATGGCACATCCACATAGCAGTGTTGAAGAGGCAATCAGGCCGCACGATGGGATGCTGGAGGATAAGCCTGTGCAGGTGGTGGGCAAGGCTTTTGAACGTGGTCCCGCTGAGGCTATGGCGGCGTTGCGTGAGCCGGGGTTGCGGTGTTGCAGGTGCGACTTGTGCGCCACGCGGACTCAGGTAGTATTTGGAGAAGGTTCGCCTCAGGCGCGGCTGATGATCATCGGCGAGGCACCGGGCGCGGACGAGGATAAGTCCGGGCACCCCTTCTGGGGTCGTGCCGGGCAGGTATTCAACTCGCTGCTGGCTGCTGCAGGGATTGCGCGCGAGAACGTATGGGTGACGAATACGGTGAAATGCAGGCCAACCAAAGGCGACGGGAGGAGGGTGTCGAACAGGCCGCCGCTCGCGCCGGAGATCAAGGCTTGTAACATCTGGCGCACTGGCGAGCTTGAGATTATCAAGCCGAGGATCATCTGCTGTTTGGGAGCGGTGGCGGCCAAGGCGATACTGGGCAGGGATGTGCGTATGACGATGGAACGCGGGCAATGGTTCCCTTATCCCGGCCCGGTGGAGGAGCTGGAGGGCAGCGAGGTGATCGTTACCTATCACCCCTCCTATATCATGCGGCAGGAGGGAGAGGCGTATGATAGGATCAGGGCGCAGTCGGACGCTGATTTCGCGGCGATTGCCAGCAAACTGAAGGTACTATCTTAGCAGTTTAGAGCCATTTACCGTCAATCGAGCACCAGATCGTGAGGGCCGCTTTCGCGCAGACCGGCAGGAGTGATGCGAACGAAGCGGGCATTTTGCCAAAGTTGATCGAGGTTGTGAGCATTGGAATAGCTCATGCCTGAGCGCAGCCCACCGACCAATTGGAAAAGGACTTCACGAGCAGGTCCGCGATAGGGGACCATAGCTTCCACGCCCTCGGCGACCACCTGGGATAGCCACTCGTCATCTTCCTGGCGGGTTATGTCCGTAAGCTCTTGTTCACGCTTCTTGCGGGCGACCGTGGCGCTGACAGAAGCCATACCCCGGAAGGTCTTGTAGCGCCCGCCTCGGCGAGTGACGATCTGACCAGGGCTTTCATCGGTGCCTGCGAGAAGAGAGCCTATCATGACGGTGGATGCACCTGCGGCGAGAGCTTTGGCGATGTCCCCGGAGGTCTTGATGCCACCATCAGCGATGAGCGGTACGCCGCGCTTATGGCAGACATCGGCGCATTCCATTACGGCTGTTAACTGAGGCACGCCCGCACCCGTGACGATGCGGGTGGTGCAGGCAGCGCCGGGACCGACGCCAACTTTTACGGCGTCTACGCCCGCCTCAATGAGGTCGAGCGCGCCTTCGCGCGTGGCGACGTTGCCAGCGATTACATCTATGTTGGGCCAGCGCTCCTTTAGCCCCTGGACTACAGAGATGACAGCCTCAGAATGTCCATGGGCTACATCCACTACCAGCACGTCCGTGCCTGCGTCGAGAAGGGCCTCCGCGCGCTCCATTGCGTCATCCGTGACACCGATGGCCGCGCCCACCAGAAGATGACCGCGGCGGTCTTTGATGCCCTGGGGGTTATCTCCTGAGTGAGCGAGGTCGTAGGCGGTGATGAGACCAACGACACGACCATCTTCGACAAGAGGAAGCTTTTCGATCTTATGCCGCGCAAATAGCTCAGAAGCTTCTTCGAATGAGATATCGGCTGGAGCTGTGACAAGTTTCTGGCGAGGGGTCATTACGTCGCCTACGGCAAGGTCCGGATTACGGACGAAGCGCACATCGCGGGCCGAGAGAAGGCCGGCAAGCCTGCCTGCATCGTCGACCACTACAAGGCCCGAAACATCGCGTCGCTCCATCGCGGCACGGGCGCGTTCGACCGTCTCATCTGGGGAGATGGTATAGGGTTGAGGGATTACGAAGGACTCGGCGCGTTTGACGCGGCGAACCTCGTCGGCCTGGGCCGCTATGGGGAGGAAGCGGTGGATAATGCCTATGCCACCCTGGCGGGCCATCTCGATTGCCATGGCGTGCTCCGTGACGGTGTCCATATTAGCGGAAACGATAGGGATGTTGAGGCGGACGTTGCATGAGAGGAGGGTGGTGGTGGATACATCACGCCGCGACTTCACGGTAGTGCGTTGAGGGACGAGGAGGACATCGTCATAACTGAGGCCGAGAGGGATGTCGGATTTTGGGCTTTGGATCTTGGATTTTGGATTATGTGAGTTGGTTTTGCGGTTATTGGTGTCGCGGGTGGTCGGCATTATAGGTGCTCCTTGGGTGTTCTGGTGAATTATAGCAGTTATGTAGGAGCATGGACCATTCAAACAGTTGTTTGAATGAGGTCTGTACCTTGAGGAAGCGTGTGTATCCCGGTAAGCTGAAGGCGCAAGCTGTATAATTGGCCCGAAAACATACGGCTTTCAGAGAGTTCACACTGTGCAAAGTAACTCAACCTCGTTCTCAGGAGAACCGACGCCTTACTCCCGCGTCCATCTAGTGATCTTTGCCTGCATTCTGGTTGTCTATGCTATTACCATTAGCGTTTACAACCTGAGCATCCCGGTAGGCGAAGCACCTGATGAGGTGGCGCATATTGAGAATGTACAGGTGATCTTGCGTAGTGGCGAATTACCGACGATACCTCTCGATTCACCGCGTTATTCCTACGAAGCCGAACAGCCACCTTTGTACTATTTGTTTGAGGCTGGTTGGATCGGATTACTCTGGCCTGGTCTTGCCTTCCATGGGTCTGGTTGCCTTCCTCCCAGGATTCGGGTTTACTTCTGCTACAGTAAATAATGATGCGCTTGCAGCTACCGGAGGTGCAGCGGTCGTGTTCATGTGTGTATATACTCCGGAAGGGTGTA
Source organism: uncultured Chloroflexia bacterium (assembly GCA_963797095.1). Classification (GTDB taxonomy): domain Bacteria; phylum Chloroflexota; class Chloroflexia; order QHBQ01; family JADMIH01; genus JADMIH01. The sequence continues at coordinate 1,002,171 of CAWCNY010000006.1, forward strand.
AACAGCAGGGTGGCACTGTCGACAGGCATGGTATTGGGGCTGGGTCTGTTGGCAAAGCATTCTTTGTTGGTGCTGGCGCCCCTTGTGATGGCTCTGCCGTTTTTCCTACTTATGAGTAAGTGGCCGGAAAGACGCTCAAGAACAAGAGAAGCAATATTGATGTCGGCTATGGTGCTACTGGGGACGGTGGTTGTAGGGGTGTGGCCGTTTGCCAGTGATTTTGTTGAGTATGGCGACCCATTTGCAAGCGCTGCAACGGCGGCAGTCAAGAATGAGATCGCTTCACCATTGCAAGGGAAGCCGGGGTTCTGGCTTTCACCGGGGTATTTCATCGGGCTGTACAACTCGTTCTGGGGCACATTCGGCATTCGCAATATTGACCTACCGAATCTGCTTTACGCTGGATACTATGTGTTGTTCTTGTTATCGGTGATAAGTCTGGTGTTGAACCGTAAGAAGGTACTGCGACAGGAGCGCGGCACCATATGGGTCTGCCTGGCGGTGCTGCTGTTGGTGAATATAGGAGTAGGGTACCAGAATACCCAGTTTTGGGCCGTACAAGGCAGACTTCTGTTACCTGCGGCAGCCGCGTTAGCTTTACTCATTGGAAGGGGCTTCGTCTTGATAGGCGGGCGTATTCTACCTGAAGGCCGTTCTCGGTACTACGCGCTAGTACTAGTTTGTGGTGCGAAATGCGGTCGCAAGGCCCGGAGCAGCACGTGACACTGCCATCAAGACTGATATTTCGCACCATCGTGTTTCTGGGTGTCGTAGGTTGGCACTTGGCACATCGCCACCTAATCTGGTTCACGCCGCTTGCTTCCTCACCGCTATCCCAGCCCTGGTCCTGGCTCCGACCCTGGCTCCAGCCCTGCGTTGTGCTGCCCGTGCTATCTGTGTATCAGCGATCTTCCCCAGGTTCGCTGTCACAATACCCCACCCTACCCTTCGCCACATCCCCTCCTCCTCGTGATCCCGACCTGTCTCCAGCCCGTAATCCCTCTTCAGCACCCAAATCCGCCCTTCGATCCCCGCTCGGAACCGGAACCCGCATCTGAACCAGCGCTGATGTTCCAGTGCCTGTCTCTCCTTGCTCACTCGCCCAGTGTGTGGCAACACAATCCGCTTCACCCCCAGTTGGCGTGCCAACGCCTCGTTCGCCCTCGAATAGGTGCCACGATCTCCAGCCAGCATGTCCGGTGGGTGCCCGAAACGCTCTTGATGTGTGGCTAAGCTTCTCGGCAGTTCCATCAGGTCCAAGCCCCCGCCCTCGTCCATCAATCGATACTCGCTGATGATCCCTCCCTCAACTTCCCCCAACCACACTTTGCGTCCGAATTCGGTTGGCTTGCCTGCCTTGTGACGCTGGATGACCTGGGTGTGCGGTTCAAACAGAGAGCGCAACTTCTCGCCACTTCGAACCGCTATTAAGGATAACCCTGATACGGCTTATGATAGTTCAAACAGAGAGAGCAACTTCTCGCCACTTCGAACAGGTTCGCCCTGCAGCACTCGGCGTCGAGCCTGCTCTATCGCCTGCCCACCAGAGGCAGAAAGTGCTCCAACTGCTCGATGATGCGCCTTACCTGCCCCTGCCGTGCCCGGGTTGCAGAGTGCTCGGTAAGCTTGGCCCTGGAGAAGGTGTCGGCGAGGGTGGCGAGAGCATCGTGCACTTGATTCGCCTGCTTGGCAGTGGCCTGGGCGATACCCAGCAGCCTGGCATAGGCTGCCTTGAGTTGCTCGGCAGCCTCTTCCCCTTTGCGGCGGGCCACCCGATGAAGTTGTTGAGCGATACGCCGGACCGAGCGGGTACGGCTGCGAAATGCCCCTTTCAGGCCGCCCTTCAGGATGGTCGTCCCTATGGTCGTCCCTTCTCCCACTTCTCCCAGCTTTTCTCCCAGCACGGTTTTGGCTTTGTGCAACAGCCGACTGAGCACACGAACTCCATCACCAACAATGGCGCTGTCTGTTGGATAATGGATATTGGTCTGCACAACGGTGCTGTCCACGCGCAGTTTGCGCCCCCTAGTCACCTTGAGTTGAGTGGCCAACTCCACTACTCGATCGTTGACCCTGGCAAGAGTATCCGGACCGACAAGGTTGGCCCATCGGATGAGAGTGGTATCGTCGGGGACGGGCTGGAGATAGAGGCGGCAGAACTGGCGTAAGACCAGGCTATCCGAGACGAAGTGTTCGGTTTGTTCGTAGCTCCAATCGTACAGGCGGCGAACGATGAGCATACGCAGGATCACCTCAACTGGGGTGGAGTGACGCCCCCTAACCAGGGTGTGAGGATAACGCTTAGCCAGGTCAGCCTTGACCTGCTCGAAGATCTCATCGTCTTTTAGCAACTGGTCCAACTCAGCTAGCTCCGGTTCCATCTCCAATTGCAACTTGGGCACCAGTTCAAAGAGGTTTACAGGGTCATATCGTTCGATTATCACGTTATTGAGCCTCCGGTTGAGTTTTGGATCATGGGCAACTTAATCCTAACTCACCAAGGCTCATCTTGTCATTTCGCACCCCAAACTAATACTAGGCGTGTTGCTGTGCGCGCTAATTGTAGCGGATTGGTATGCGCTGATCGTGTATGTGCTTCAAGTCTATTATGGCTGACGGGTATATTTGAGGCCCTGCCCAGCCCAACTGAAAGATTGAAAGGGTCGTTTTCTTTTATAATAGTCCCATGTTTGTCGTAGCCAGCAATAAAATGAAATAAGAACAGGTTATTCGTTATCGGCACCAAACCTAGCGAAGCATAGCACCGGATGGCGAAACCCGCCGGCTATCCGGGTAGCGGAGAGGAGATACTACTGTGTTTGAGTTTGATACAGCTATTTCCAGCGTTGTGGAGGTACAGGGGGAACTGCAACCACGATCTTCTGGCGAGCCAATTGAGGGACCATTGTCGGCGGAGATGCTGGATAAGATGCAAAGGTACTGGCAGGCAGCTAACTACCTGACAGTTGGACAGATCTATTTGCAGACAAACCCTCTTTTGAGGGAGCAATTGAAGCCTGAGCATATCAAGCCACGGTTGCTGGGTCACTGGGGTACTTCGCCGGGGCTTAGCTTCATCTATGTGCATCTGAACCGGCTGATCAACGAGCATGATGCTAATGTGATCTACCTGGCGGGGCCGGGGCACGGAGGGCCTGCGATCGTCGCCAATGTGTACCTTGAGGGAACTTATTCGCAGATATATCAGGAGGTCACTCAGGACATGTCGGGGATGCGGCGGCTTTTCCGGCAATTCTCGACACCAGGTGGAATACCGAGCCATGTGAGCGTGACCACGCCCGGATCAATTCACGAGGGGGGTGAGCTTGGGTATGTGCTGGCACACGCATTCGGGGCGGCGTTCGACAACCCCGACCTGATAGTGGCGGCTGTAGTGGGAGATGGCGAGGCAGAGACCGGACCGTTGATGGCATCGTGGAGAGGGACTAGCTTCCTCAACCCGGCACGAGATGGGGCAGTGCTCCCGATCCTGCACCTGAACGGCTACAAGATCGGCGGGCCGACGGTACTAGGGCGCGACTCGGACGAGGATGTGCGTGCTACGATCGAGGGGAACGGATATGATGTGTATTTCGTGGAAGGCGATGAACCTGCCAGGATGCACCAGCAGTTCGCCGCCACCCTGGAGACGTGCTATGCACGCATTCGTGCTATCCAGGAGGACGCGCGGAAGAACGGTGTAAGCGGGCGGCCACGGTGGCCTGCTATTGTGCTGCGAACACCAAAGGGTTGGACCGGGCCGGCGGTGGTAGGTGGAATGCCGATTGAAGGAACGTTCCGAGCGCATCAGGTGCCGTTGAGCGACGTTCGGGGAGAGCCAAAGCAATTGGAGCAACTGGAAGAGTGGATGCGCAGCTACCAGCCTGATGATGTGTTTGATGTGAACGGGAAACTGATAGCAGAACTGGGCGCGCTTGCGCCGCGCGGGCTGAGACGGATGGGGTCCAATCCACACGCCAATGGAGGGAAACTGCTGGTAACATTGCGAGTGCCTGACTTTCGCAAATACGCCCTGGAGGTGGCAAAACCTGCGACCGAGTGTGCCGAGTTGACGAGGCAACTGGGGAAGTTGATGCGGGACATCTATGTACAAAACGCCCAGGATGCCAACTTCCGTCTCTTCTGCCCGGACGAAACCAACTCTAACCGCCTTGGCAACGTATTCGAGATAGAGAATCGCTGCTTCGTGGGCGAAACGATCTCGATTGACGATCATGTATCGCCCAATGGGCGGGTGATGGAGGTACTCAGCGAGCATCTTTGCGAAGGTTGGTTGGAGGGATACTTGCTTACCGGGCGGCACGGCCTGTTCGCTACTTATGAAGCATTCTCGATGGTGTCGGCTTCGATGACGGTGCAGCATACAAAGTGGATGCAGGAGGCAATTGAGCTACCGTGGCGGGAGTTGATCGCGTCGTTGAATATCCTGTTGACTTCGACTTGCTGGCGGAACGACCACAACGGATTCAGCCATCAAGGGCCGGGGCTGATCGATGTGATGCTGTCGAAGCGGGGCACTGTAGCGCGCATCTACCTGCCGCCTGACGCGAATTGCCTGCTGTCGGTGGCAGATCATTGCTTCAGGAGTCGCAACTATGTGAACCTGATCGTGATCGACAAGCAGCCTCAGCTTCAGTGGCTCGACATGGACTCGGCTATAGAACACTGCGAGCGCGGGGCCTCGATATGGCATTGGGCGAGCAACGACAATGGTGAGGAGCCGGATGTGGTGCTGGCGTGCGCGGGTGATATCGTGACTATGGAGATCGTGGCGGCGGCGTGGTGGCTGCGGAAGAACATACCGGAACTGAAGGTGCGGGTGGTGAACGTTGTGGACCTGATGACGCTCTTTCCGCCTGCCTTCCACCCGCATGGTATGAACGAAACTGACTTCGTGAATATGTTCACGGCGGATAAGGATGTAATCTTCGCTTTCCACGGGTACCAGCGGGCGATACACCAGATCATACATGGGCGGGCGAACCCGGAACGCTTCCATGTTCGCGGATTCAACGAGCAAGGGACGACCACCACACCGTTCGATATGGTGGTGCTGAACAAGACAAGCCGGTATGACCTGGTGAACGATGTGGTGAATAACGTGCCCAAGATGCGGCAGCGCAGGCCGGAGATCAATGACATCTGCGACCAGTTGCTCGCCAGGGCAAAGGCGTATTCGCTTGAGCATCTTGAAGACCCGCCGGAGATCCGCGATTGGGTATGGACCGACGATTGAAAACCTGATTATCGGAGGGATTTTGTCAAATAAACAGAATGGGTGCCTCGCTACCCATTCTGTTTATTTTGCCGGTAAGCTCTCAGATTAAGGGTGGGAGGGCTGGGAGAGGAGGGCCAAGCACTGGTCAAAGGGGTTGAGACCCTTAGCTCGCCAGGTGCCGAACAGGGTAGCCAACGTCATCCGGGTGGCTGATCCCTTGGGCGATTGACTACCACCCGATACCTTGCGCATCACCACCACAGGACGGATTGACCGTTCCGCCAGGTTGTTGTCAGAGGATAAGGTGGGCACTATCACGAACTGGAATAACTCCTCCTGGTGGCGCAGCAGTCTCTTGCACAAGGTGTGGCATGGGTGCTTGCTCTTTGGGGGCCGTTACCGTTCTTGCCCCCGCCCCCGCCCCCGCCCCCGCCCCCGCCCCTGCCCTGTGGCCCTTGTTTGCCCCCGCCCTGTGGCCCGAACTCCTTGGCATCGGCATACTGCGCACCTAGCTTGGCAACCCCTTCCACCAACCGCCGGTACTCTCTTACACGCTGCTCCCACTTGTGTGGCTCTTTTGTGGCTTCGTCTGCAGTGGGAGGGCCAAGTTCGTGTTCTTCCAACAGCTTATGGGCATCATCGTACAGTGCTCGCACTCCCCTGGCCCATTCATGCACTTCCTCGTTAGTGGGGTTGGTAGGGTTGGTAGGGTTGGTAGGGTTGGTAGGGTTGGTAGGGTTGATGGGGTTGATGGGGTGCTCCTCTTTCAGCTTATGCAAATCACGGAGCAGATGTGCCCAGCACCGCTGGTGCTCTCCTGGGAAGTCGTTGTAGCCACCGTAGAAGTCACTCGACATTACTTGACCCTTTTCCCCAAAGTTAGACCCCATTATTCGTTTGGCTACCGCTCCCCCTCGGCTCTGGTCGTACTCGTACAATCGCTCTCCATCGGGCGTGAAGAAGCCCCAGATATAGCCGTTTTGTCCCCCTTCTCGCCAGGTGGTTTCGTCACCATGTACCACATGGCTATGGCTCCTTCGAACCCTCTTCTTTATGGAGGCAGCAGCCTCCTTCAGAGGTTCGGCTTGCACCATTCGATGCAACAACTCCACAACCTCACCCGAAGAGATGGTCAACTTGTGTATGGTGTACAGGTACTCTTTTATGAGGAGGAGGGGCATCCTCAACGATGTGCGCAGATGAGCTATGAGGGAGGCGATACGCACCCCCATTCTGCCTTGCCCAATCACCTGACCTGTAAGGTCGACAGTGGGGTAGTGCCACCTCCCACAACGAGCACACCACCCCTTGAATAGCTGGTGCTCGGTGACTTGCACAGGAGGGGGTGGAGGGAGTTCTATCACCTGGCGTCTGGAGGCGAGTTGGTGCTGACGAAGGGTGTAGCCACAATCGGGACACTGCTGCAGGTGGTGCTCAATTGTTGAGGTGGGCGATTGTTCACGGCGGCGGGCACCATTGTGCTCTTTAGCTCTGGGGCGTCTGGGAGGCTTTGGGGTGTTGTTCTTCTTGGGAGTGGAGGGCTTGACGAATGATGGGGCACCTGGCGAGCCAGAGCCAGAGGCTAGCTGTGTCTGCATCTGCTCCAACCTGGCTTCCAACTCGGCGATGCGCTCCAGAGCAAGGCGCAATTGCTCTTTGAGTTGTGCATTCTCTGCCCGCAGATGGGCTAGTTCTTCTTCCAGGTTCATACTTCATAGAATACAGTGGAAATTGCTCCACCTCAAGTCTGACCGCATACTTTTGCCGGAAGCTTTGCCGTGCGTGGGTTGTAGTGATATAATATTAGTTGGAATCAAAAGAGCCCGCTCCAAAAAGAAGCGAAAGAGCCAGAAGAGGAGTTCCTTGCAATGCCGCGAAATATTGTCCAGAAGATCTTCGCAGCGCACCTGGTGTCCGGCGAGATGAGGCCGGGACGCGAGGTCGCCATTCATATTGACCAGACTCTAACGCAGGATGCCACGGGTACGATGTCGTACCTGCAATTTGAGGCGATGGGCATCCCACGGGTGCGCACAGATGTATCGGTGTCATATGTTGACCACAACATGTTGCAGACCGGATTCGAGAACGCGGACGACCACCGCTTCTTGCAGTCTATCGCCTCCAAATATGGTATTTTCTTCTCGCGACCGGGTAACGGGATCTGTCACCAGGTACATCTTGAGAGGTTCGCGGTGCCTGGCAAGACCCTATTGGGATCGGATAGCCATACGCCTACCTGCGGTGGGCTGGGCATGATCGCGATTGGAGCGGGTGGTTTGGACGTGGCGGTAGCTATGGGCGGTGGGCCTTTCTATACAGCGATGCCCGAAGTTTGGTTGGTGAGGCTGATAGGCAAGCGGCAGCCGTGGGTAGCATCGAAGGACATCATTTTCGAGTTGTTGAGAAGACTGACCGTGAAGGGCGGGGTTGGCAAGATCATTGAGTATGGTGGGCCGGGAGTGGCAGATTTGTCGGTGCCTGAGCGCGGAACGATCACCAACATGGGCGCGGAATTGGGAGCTACCACCTCGATATTTCCCTCCGATCACAGGACGAAGGAGTACATGGAGGCCCAGGGGCGAGGCAAGGATTGGACTGAATTAAAGGCTGATGATGACACCGAGTACGACGGCGTGATCGAGATCGTGCTGGATGACCTGGAGCCAATGATATCTCGCCCTCATAGCCCCGACAGTGTTGTGCCTGTGCGAGAAGTGGCAGGAACGCCGGTCACTCAGGTGCTGGTTGGCAGTTGTACGAATTCCTCGTTCGTGGATTTGCAGACTGTGGCTGGGGCGCTTAAGGGTAAGACGGTCAACCCCGGGCTTTCGTTCGGGGTGACGCCGGGGTCGCGCCAGGTGTTCACCATGATCGCGAGGTCAGGAGCGTTGGGCGACCTGATCGAGTCGGGGGCACGCATACTGGAGTCGGCCTGTGGGCCCTGTATTGGTATGGGGCAGGCTCCCGCGTCGGGAGCGGTGAGCGTAAGGTCGTTCAATCGCAACTTCGAGGGGCGGTCGGGAACGCCTAATGCACAGGTATTCCTGGCATCGCCTGAGACGTGTGCGGCGACCGCCCTGACGGGTGTGATCACCGATCCGAGGGCCCTCGGTGAAAAGATCGAGGTAGATATACCGGAGCACTTCCTGATTGAAGACAACATGATCGTGCCGCCTGCAGAGAAGCCGGACACGGTTGAGGTGCTGCGTGGACCGAACATCAAGCCGCTGCCGATCAATAAGACCCTCCCTGCCAACCTGGCCGGGCAGGTGCTACTGAAAGTGGGCGACAACATCACGACCGATCATATCATGCCTGCGGGTGCGAAGATCCTGCCTCTGAGGTCGAACATACCGGCTATTTCCGAGTATGTGTTCGAGAAAGTTGACCCGTCGTTCGCGACCAGGGCCAAGCAGCAAGGTGGTGGGTTCGTAGTAGGCGGTAGCAACTACGGCCAGGGCTCTAGCCGTGAGCACGCGGCGCTCGCGCCGATGTACCTGGGGGTGCGTGGCGTTATCACCAAGAGTTTTGCTCGTATCCACCGCGACAACCTGATCAACTTCGGCATAATTCCAATGACATTTGTGAACCCTGACGACTACGACAAGATCAATGAGCGCGATGAATTGCTGGTGGAGGATGTGCGAGACGACCTGTTGGATGGCGATGAGTTCCTGACACTGATCAACCTGAGCAAGGGACACAGCTATCAGGTGAAGCATGGACTGACGATGCGTCAGATCAACATCATACTGGCGGGCGGGCTGCTGAACTATATCAGGGAGCATGGAGATGCGTCGAAGGTGGAGAGGGAGGCGACGGCGGCGGCTATAGGCTCGACGACGGCAATGCCTACCAGCACAACCAAGACCACTGACTCGCCTGGCGCGACACCGAGGCCGCTGTCGAGGGCTGAGATATTCGACCAGATGGTGGTGGAGAGGGCGGAAAAGGCGGTCGAAGAGCATGACAGGCTGGGACACGGATTGCACGAGAAGACAGATGCGCGCTTCGCTGAATTGATTGCTCCAAGCAAAGGGGCGATATGCCTCGATATAGCAACGGCCAGTGGCACGCTTGCACTTGCGCTCGCAGATAGGATCGGGCCGCAGGGACGCGTGGTAGCGATTGACCTGGCGCAGGGGATGCTAGACTACGCAGAGAGGAAAGCGCGTGCGCACAGGCTCAAGAACATCGAGTGGAAGCGGATGAACGCGCAGAACCTTGAGTTCGAGGATGACACGTTCGATGTGGTGGTTTGCAGTCTCGCGATCTTCTACTTCCCCGATATTCCGGGCGCAATGCATGAGATGCTGCGGGTGCTGAAGCCGGGTGGGAAATTGGGGATCACTACAGCGGACCCGGAGACGGCGTTCTCGCCTTTGAGCCAGCCTTACATGGCGTCATTGAGGAAACTTGCGGAGGAGTTGAAGATCGACCAGCCTGCTTACTCAGATACATCGAATGAGACGCGAGAGAAGGCTGGGCTGGCGAAGCTGGTGAAGGAGGCCGGGTTCAAGGACGTGGAGGTTATCGAGGAAAGCATCCCCGTGCGGTTCACGTCGTTGGAGGATTGGTGGCAGTACGGTCGCGGGTCAACCTGGGGCGATCTGCTGCTGGACAGGTTATCACCGGACCAGAGGGTCGAATTCAGGAAGAAGCACGAGGACGAGATCAAGAAGCAGTTCGGCTCCGCAGGGATAAGGGCGGCTACGCCTATATTGTTTGCCCTGGGTAGGAAACCTGAGTAGTGACGAGTGACGAGTGACGAGTGACGAGTGGGGCGGGGTTGAGACCCGCCCCTTTTCGATTCTTACCGGCTGGTGTTACTTCGTTCGGGCTATTGATCGTTGTTGGTCTGGCCGCCCATGAGGCCGCCGAGAAGACCGCCCAGGTCACCGAGGCCGCCCTGGGGGTTTTGCTGCGCGGAATTGGGCTGACTGCCACCCAGGAGGCCGCCGAGGAGACCACCTACCCAGTCCATTGAGCCGCCGCTCTGCTGGCCTCCGCTTTGAGATCCCATCAGGCCACCGAGCAGACCGCCAATGTCGACGTTGCCACCAGCGCCCTGTTGCTGATCGTCCAGTTGGGATTGGTTGCTGCCCATGAGGCCGCTCAGTAAGCCGCCGAGGTCCACGCTGCCACCGCTTTGTTGCTGGGATTGGGACTGAGACTGGCTACCTGTGAGACCACCAAGGAGAGTGCCAAGGTCGCCCGCAAGACCGCCCTGGGGCTGAGTGGCGTAGTTGCTAGTATTATCGCCCTTGTTGAAGAGCATGGTGATCAGGCTGGGTGCGAGGGCTGTAATGATGCCGCCGATAACGTTGGTGGCTGAGGCCGCGCCGGGGTCGACCGTGCCCTGATTACCCGCAGTGCCCTGGGTGCCGGTGATGGCAGCCGAGAGGGATTGGAGGAGGCCGGCCTCGATCGGTTGGCCTGCCTTTTCGGCCTGGTTGAGGGCGTTGACGGCGGGGTGGATAGCATCGAGCATAGTGCCCTGGCCAGGCCTGGCCGGGTTGTTACTCTCGACGCCGCCGAGGAAAGATTGGAGGAACGGAAGAAGATTAGCGGAGGAGATAGACTGTTGTCCTTTGAAGTCGGCAGCGGCGTGTTCAAGGCCGTCGGCGTAGAAGGAGGCGGCTTTGCCTGTGCTTTGCTGGCGCATAGCCTGGGCGGCGGCCTGTAGTTGGACGCCCGCATCATTGCTGCCGGAGTTATGGGCAGCTTCAGCGGCGGCATTGAAGGCGGTGGCCATACGCTGGCCGTGTGTGCCCTTGTTGTCTACGCTGTTTAACTGATCCTGGGTTTGGGATAACTGCTGGGCGATTGAGGATAAGAGGGTTGGCACATCTACCTGACGTAGTTGGTCCATGTTTTGTCCGGCCATTTGTGTCTCCTGAGTTTTATTCTTGGTACGCCAAGGTACGAAGTGGAACGAAGATCACGAAGGATTCTCTTATTATATAGGGTTTATTCCTGGTGATCTTCGTGGGCGAATATGGCCTAGACTTCCAGTTTGATGTGGAGGTCCTTGAGGGCGCGATCTGGGACCGGAGAAGGGGCGTCGGTCATGAGGTCGCGGGCCTGGGCTGTCTTTGGGAAGGCTATTACCTCGCGGATGTTGTTTTCGCCTGCCAGGAGCATCACTATGCGGTCGATGCCGGGAGCGATGCCGCCGTGGGGAGGCGCGCCGTACTCGAAGGCGTCGAGGAGATGGCCGAAGCGGGCCTGGGCGTCTTCGTCGGAGTAGCCCATTAGCTTGAAGACGGCTGCCTGCTGCTCTCGGTCGTGGATACGGATGGAGCCTGTGGATAGCTCGAAGCCGTTGCAAACCACGTCATAGGCGGCAGCACGCACGTTGGCCGGGTCGATGGTTAGAAGGTGTGCGTCTTCGGGCATAGGAGATGTGAATGGGTGGTGGACGGCGTCCCATCGTCCTTCGTCTTCGTTCCACTCGACCAGGGGTGGGTCAATCACCCAGGCGAAGGCGAGAACATCGTCATCGAGAAGGTTGAGCTTGCGGCCCATATCGGCGCGAAGCCTGCCCAGCACATCGCGGGTTGTGGTAATGGAGTCGGCGACGATCAGGAGGAGGTCGCCTGCCTTGGCACCGGTAGTGGCGACGATGGCGGAGGTCTCTTCGGGAGTGAGGAACTTGGCGGCAGGGGAGCGAACTTGCCACGATTTGTCCTCGGCCAGGGATTCGACCGCCATCCAGACGAGGCCTTTCGCGCCGTAGCGTTTGGCGGTCTCGGTGAGGTCATCCAGCTCACGGCGGGTCCAGTGGGCGGAGCCTGGGACGCGAATGGCGGCGACAAGGCCACCGGAGGAGATAGCGGAGTTGAAGACGGTAAAGGCTGAGTTGGCGACCGCCTCATTTAGCTCAGTGATCTCCATGCCGAAGCGGATGTCGGGCTTGTCGTTGCCGTATTTCGCCATCAATTCGGCGTAGGTAAGGCGCGGGAAAGGCAGGGTCTGGATGCGCTTGTCGGAGACGGCGGGGACCAACTCGATGAGGAGACCTTCGATAAGTTGGAGGATATCTTCGCGCTGGACGAAGCTCATTTCGAGGTCTAACTGAGTGAACTCAGGCTGGCGGTCGGCGCGTAGGTCTTCGTCGCGAAAGCAGCGAGCGATCTGGAAGTAGCGTCCCATACCTGCCACCATGAGCAGTTGCTTTAGCTGCTGGGGCGATTGTGGGAGGGCGTAGAACTCGCCTGCGTGGACGCGGGAGGGAACGAGGTAGTCGCGAGCGCCTTCGGGGGTGGACTTGATCAGGATGGGGGTCTCGATTTCGAGGAAGCCGCGGGCGTCGAGGTAGTCGCGGATGAACTTTATGACACGATGGCGTAGCTCAAGGTTGCGCTGCATACGTGGGCGGCGGAGGTCGAGGTAGCGATATTTGAGGCGGAGCATTTCGTCGGCGTCGGAGCCGCCCGCGATCTCGAAGGGCATGGGCTTGGCGCGGTTGAGGATTGTGACGTTATCGGCGGCGACCTCTATCTCGCCGGTGGCGAGGTTGGGGTTGACACGGTCGGCTCCCCGCTCATTGACAATACCTTCCACGCGAAGGACGTATTCGACGCGGGCTTCCTCAGCTATCTTGTGGGCAGTGGGGTTGACCTCGCGGTTGAAGACCACCTGTGTGAGGCCCCAGCGGTCGCGAATGTCGATGAAGATTAGAGCGCCCTGGTCGCGGCGACGGTGAACCCAGCCGTTAAGTTGGACGGCACGCCCCGCGTCGGCGGCTCGTAATTGGCCGCAGTTGATTTTGGTGTATTGCTGTGGTTCTGTCTCTGTTTGGGATTGCATCTAAAAGAGGTTCCTCTCCCTGGATAGGTTTTGGGATGTTAGCTATGATCTTACCATAGGGGTGGGGGGATGTCCAGAAAGTGGGACGAAGGACCAAGGCTGATGCAAAGTCGGTATCGGACACACCAGGTTTGATTATGTCATTCTTCACTTCGTTCAGAATGACAAGGCGTAGATGGGCGGTGTTTCCCACCGCTTTATCTGACTTTGCATCAGCCGTGGACGAAGGACGATGACTCCGACTTCACTCATTTCTGATGACTATTGATTTGTTAATGTGCGGCCCCAACGCAAGCGAAACACCGATCTATTTCTGCATCCTTCTGCTATTGAGCATGGAGGCGAAAGAATTGCACTATAGAATATTAGCACAGATGTTCCGCATTTGTAAACGGCCAAATGGGTAGTTCTTTTGACGAATTGCTTGTATTTCCAGTTCTTAGTTGCTCGTCGCATAGCCGGCAACTTTAGGCGGGTGAACCGATTGGTGTATGATGGTGTGTAGAGGGTATGACCTCGGAGAAGGAGATGTTTTCTTATGCTCGCGTGGATCGTTTTGTTGGGGTTGATTGTGGTGGAGGTTGTTGCCCTCAGGTGGTGGCTGGCAGCTAACTATTACAAGGCATTCTTCAATGATTGGGCGCCATTTCTTTATAGCGCTTTGCTGGTAGTTGACATCGCTATTGCCTGGTTGGTCTCAACGCTTTATGAGCCAGGAGGAACGTCAGGTATGCAGTTGCTGCTGGTGATCGGTGGAGGCTTGACGGTTATTGTGCTGCTGGGTACGTTGTTCTTGCGATGGGTTGTGCGATTGGATATGACGGATATTTCGGATAGGGACAAGAAGCGGTAGGGTTGGTAGTCAGTGGACGAGTGACGAGTGACAAGTGCTTGTGTATTTATTGAGGAAGGACGAAGGCCCAAGACCTTCGTCCTTCCTCATTTTGTCCTTTGTCGTAATGTCGTCATCCCACATTCATGATGTCGTCTACTGGGATTGCCCAGCCTGGGAGAGCAGGTTCGGCTTCTGCTAGATCGCCGGGTTTGTAAATCGTGGGGTTATTTGGGTCTGTGTAGCGGTAGACACGGACTTCTTTGGAGCGGAGTACATCTACGTCCCAAACGACTTGGGTGCCGGCTTCGAAGTAGTCGGCGCGTTCTTGAGCCATTTCACGTTCGGCCTGAGGACCATAATCACTTTCGCTGCGCGCCTCGATCGAGAATATGGGAGCACCTTCGAGAAAGCGCCCATCACCGTCGTAAGGACCGACATAGAATGCGGCATCTGGGCTAAATGTACGCAATACTGGTCTTCTGCTGATGAAGCCTACGTTATCAGGAAATGCATAGCCGCGCCTGGTCTTGCGTTCATACTGATCCAGACTAATATAGATCCGACCGCTGGAGCGACCCGGTCCTCCGCCTGTGGGTGGCATACTCACTAACTCTCCATTAACTATTTCGGCCTTACCGTTTTCAGGAACGCGGTAAAGGTCTTCGACTGTGGCCTCTCGTTTTGTGGGGGTAGACATTTGGAGTACCTCGCTTCCATTGCCCGCTACCGTGCTAGTATAGTGCGAATTGTGGAGATGGACAGGGTGAAGTAGGGCGAACTACGAATGACGAAGCACAGCTGTTATGAGTTAAGCAGAAAAGACGAAGGCCAAAGCCTTCGTCTTTTCTGCTTATTTTGTACGGCGGGTTAGCCTTCTAGCCTTCGGTTTCGCCTTCTGCTTCAGCGGTTGATTTTTCCGCTTCGGCTGGGTCGAAGGTGGTACCGTGCTCAGCTAGGAATTGCTCGGCGTCGCCGGAGACGATTTCGTGGGCGTCTTCCTCGGCTAGTTGTTGAGGGGTCAAGCTGTCAACGTCGGTCTGCTCGGATTCGAGTAGCATGTGGGTTAGCTCGTTGGAGCTAACGTTCAACTGCTGATCAGGTGCGAAGTCGGGCATACCGGCGAAGTTGCCATTGCCATCTGCAGCAAGGAGGGCATTCAACTCTTCGTCGCCGCCACCTTCTCCGTAGAGGTAGGCGTCCGTGCCTGCCAGGTACTCATCGATGTTGGTGCCTTGAGAGACCATCGCAAAGTCTGGCTGAGGCAAAGTGCGAGCACCCGACCCGGCTGGAATCAACTTGCCGATGATAACGTTCTCCTTCAGGCCGCGCAGGCGGTCCACCTGGCCGTTGATGGCGGCTTCGGTGAGCACGCGGGTGGTCTCCTGGAAGGAGGCCGCCGAGAGGAAGGAGTCGGTGGAGAGGGACGCCTTGGTGATACCGAGCAGAACGGGTGTGGCGGTAGCAGCCTCGCCGCCTGCGGCAAGTGTGCGGGCGTTCACCTCGGTGAAGGCGAAGCGCTCGACCATTTCGCCGGGCAGTAGCTCGGTGTCGCCAGGGGAGTCGATGCGAACCTTGCGGAGCATCTGGCGTACGATAACTTCGATATGCTTGTCGTGCACACTCACGCCTTGGGAGCGATAGACGCGCTGCACTTCCTCAACCAGGTAGCGCTGGACGGCCTCGCGGCCCAGGATGTGCAGGATTTCCTGCGGGTTCTGAGCGCCCCTGGTAAGGGGAGTACCTGCTGTGACGTGCTGTCCTTCGGCCACCTCCACCTGGGCGGTGAGAGGTACCTGGTACTCGCGGGTTTCGGTTTCCTCGGCGCGGATAAGCAACTTACCCTTGTCGAGCATTACGTGGCCTGCCATGCGAGCTACGGTCACGTCTTCCTCCTCGCCCTTGAGAGCGGAGTGGAAGAGCGGCTGACCCTCGGCTACGTGGTCGCCTTCGGTTACGAGTAGCTCGTACTTGCGAGGCAGAGGATATTCGTCGTCGTACACTTCGCTGTGGGTGAGCTTGATCAGGCGATGCTCGGCATCGCTTGCAAGCTCGACCACGCCCTCGATTTCGGCGAGGACTGCCTGCCCCTTGGGGACGCGGGCCTCGAAAAGCTCCTCGACGCGGGGAAGACCCTGCGTGATGTCTTCGGAAGAGGCCACACCACCTGTGTGGAAGGTGCGGAGCGTAAGCTGGGTGCCCGGCTCACCGATGGACTGAGCGGCGATGATACCGACCGCCTCGCCCTCGTCCACTATTCTGTTGCTGTGGAGAGCGCGGCCATAGCACATCTGGCAGATGCCGTGCTCAAGGTCGCAGAAGAGTGGCGAGCGGACGTTGATCTGGAACTTGGCGCGCTCCTCGTTGTAAAGACGCTCGATCTCGTCTGCAGAGCGCTTTTCTTTTTCGAGGCGGGCGCGGAAGGGCTGGAGCCATTCTGCGACAGCGGCCTCGACCTCGCGCATGACCTCTTCGGTGATCTCCTCGTTGGCTTCGAGAATGATCTCGCCTGTGACCGGGTGAGCGATAGGCTGTCCGGCGTAGCGGCCTATGACGCGAGAGGACATGGAGTCGGCCACGTCCTTGTTGGCGGGCCAGGCCAGCCAGAGGCCGCCCATGACGCCGCAGTCGTTGACATTGATGATAACGTCCTGGGCTACGTCGACCAGGCGGCGGGTCAGGTAGCCCGCGTCGGCGGTACGGAGGGCGGTGTCGGCCAGACCCTTGCGGCCACCGTGGGTGGACACGAAGTATTCGAGCACCGTCAGGCCCTCACGGAAGTTGGAGCGGATAGGGAGGTCGATGATACGGCCAGAGGGGTCGGCGATGAGGCCACGCATGGCAGCTAGCTGCCGGATCTGCTTGAACTTGGCCTTGGTAGCGCCGGAGTAGGCGAGGGTGGAGATGAGGCCATAGGGGTCCATAGCCTTCTCAAGCTCGCCGGTCATGTCGTCTGTCGTTTCGTTCCAGATGCGCACCACGGTGTCGTAGCGCTCCTGCTCGGTGATGAGGCCGCGGCGGAACTGCTTCTCGATGTCTTCCACTATGCGGTCGGCTTCAGCGAGCTTGCCTGCCTTGGACTCGGGGATCTGGATGTCGGCCACTGCCACGCTCATGCCCGACTTGGTTGCGAAGTTGAAGCCAAGCCGCTTGAGGCTGTCGGCGATATCGGCTGTGCGACGAGCGCCCAGCTTGCGGTGGCATTCGCCCATGAGAGCGCGCAGGCTCGACTTGTCCATAGCCTGGTTGCGGTAGGGTATGTGAGTTTCGCCTTCCTGGTCGGCGCTGAAGCGCTCGATCACCTCGTTGAAGAGGATGCGGCCCACGGTGGTCTCGAAGAGTGGCTCACCGCGCTTCTGCCAGGGCATGCGTATCTGGATAGGAGCCTGAAGGCTCACCGCGCCGCTGTTGTAGGCGAGGATAGCCTCCTGCGGGTTGGAGAATATCTTCCCTTCACCCTCGGCACCGGGGCGCGACTGCGTCATGTAGTAGCAGCCGAGCACGATATCCTGTGATGGCGAGACGATTGGGTCGCCGTTGGCGGGCGAGAGCATGTTGTAGATTGAGAGCATGCGCTCGCGGGCCTCTTTCTGGGCGGCGGAGGAGAGGGGCACGTGCACTGCCATCTGGTCGCCGTCGAAGTCGGCGTTGAAGGCCGAGCAGACGAGCGGATGAAGCTGGATGGCCGAGCCTTCGATAAGCACTGCCTCGAACGCCTGGATTGAGAGGCGGTGGAGAGACGGGGCGCGGTTGAGGAGCACCAGGTAGTCCTTGATGACCTCTTCCAGCACGTCCCACACCTCGGGGCGCACGCGCTCGACGATGCGCTTGGCGCTCTTGATGTTGTGCGCTGTGCCCTGGGCCACCAGGCGGCGCATTACGAACGGCTTGAACAGTTCGAGGGCCATCTTCTTGGGTAGACCGCACTGGTGCAACTTCAGCTCAGGGCCGACCACGATCACGGAGCGGCCTGAGTAGTCGACGCGCTTGCCGAGCAGGTTCTGGCGGAAGCGGCCCTGCTTGCCCTTCAGCATGTCGGAGAGGGACTTGAGGCGGTGCTTGCCGGAGCCTGAGACGACGCGGCCACGGCGGCCATTGTCGATCAGGGCGTCAACCAACTCCTGGAGCATACGCTTCTCGTTGCGGATGATGATCTCAGGCGCGCCGAGTTCGAGCAGCCTCTTGAGGCGGTTGTTGCGGTTGATCACGCGGCGATAGAGGTCGTTGAGGTCGGAGGTGGCGAAGCGCCCACCGTCGAGCTGCACCATGGGGCGCAGGTCGGGGGGAATGACGGGGAGGATGGTGAACATCATCCACGCGGGGTGGTTGCCCGACTTGCGGAAGGCCTCGCACACGCGCAGGCGCTTGGTGGCCTTTTTGCGGCGCTGGCCGCCAACGGTCTGGATTTCGTGGCGCAACTCGTTGGCGAGCGCGTCCATATCGAGCTTGGAGACTATCTCGAGGATGGCCTCGGCACCCATGCCCGCCTTGAAGACGTTGGGGAATGCGTCGGAGACCTCGCGATAGGTCTGCTCGGTGAGAAGCTGGTGGAACTGGATCGACTCTAGCTGGTCGATGCGGTCCTCGGTCTGACGGCGCACCTCGTCGATCTCGCGATTGGAGCGGACCTGAAGCTGCTCGCTCTCCTGGATGGCGACATAGGAGCGCTGGTCGCGCGTGGCTCCAGCCAGGTCGGCTGAATGCTGGCTCTGGCGGCGGATGTCGTCCTGGAGGTCGGCCAGATACTCTTCCGAGATGTGCTTGAGATTGGCGAGGGTCTCCTCGGTGATGGTCTCGCCCTTGTGGATAACCGGGGTGCGAGCGTTGGCGAGGTAGAGGTCGTCGGGAGCTTCCTGTCCCATCAGCTTCTTAAGCTGGCGGTCCATGGCGCGGGTCTGGGAACCAAGCTCTCGCTTGGCGCTCTTGAGGTTGGCATCTAGCTCGGTCTTGTTGGTGATGGCGCTGGCCTGGATCTCGGCGATCTCGTCCTGGAGACCAGCCTGCATTTCGTTGATGCGCTCCTGGGTGCGCTCGACTATGGTCTGGATGCGCTTCTCACCGTCCTGCTGGACGAGAGCGATCTGCTGCTGGCGCTCGTCTTCATCTACCTGGGTTACGATGTAGGTGGCGAAGTAGAGGACGCGCTCAAGGTTGCGGGGGGAGATGTCGAGCAGGAGGCCGAGGCGCGAGGGCGTGCCCTTGACATACCAGATGTGGGAGACGGGCGATGCGAGAGCTATGTGGCCCATGCGCTCGCGGCGCACGCGGGAGCGCGTGACCTCGACGCCGCACTTGTCACAGATTGTGCCCTTATATCGAACTCTCTTGTACTTGCCGCAGTAGCACTCCCAGTCCTTCTGGGGACCGAAGATACGCTCGCAGAAGAGGCCGTCGCGCTCTGGCTTGAGGGTGCGGTAGTTGATCGTTTCGGGCTTTGTTACTTCGCCGTGGGACCACTCCCGGATCTTCTCAGGAGAGGCCAGGCTTATTCTTATTGCACTGAAGTTGTTTACTTCTAGCACTTCTTACTCCTTGGTAGTCGGTAGTCAGTAGTCGGTAGTCGGATCGGAAAAGGGTTCCGACTACCGACTACTGACTTCCGACTACGATGTTCCTAGATACGCTCTCGCTCGTCTGCTTCGAAGCCGCTGAGGTTGATGCCTTCCAGTTCGGAGAGCATGTCGGAGGCGGCGTCTTCGGCGAGTTGGACCGGCACATCGTCTTCGGTCAGAACTTCAACGTTGAGGCCGAGAGACTGTAGCTCTTTGACGAGCACCTTGAACGATTCGGGCACGCCCGCTTCCATGATGTTCTCGCCCTTGACGATCGACTCGTAGGTCTTTACGCGGCCCATGACATCGTCAGACTTGACGGTGAGCATCTCCTGGAGGGTGTGGGCAGCGCCATAGGCCTCCAAAGCCCACACTTCCATCTCGCCGAAGCGCTGGCCGCCGAACTGGGCCTTGCCGCCGAGAGGCTGCTGGGTAACGAGGCTGTAGGGGCCGGTCGACCGGGCGTGGATCTTGTCTTCCACCAGGTGGGCCAGCTTCAACATGTATATGTAGCCGACCGTGACCGGGTTATCGAACTTCTCGCCTGAGCGACCGTCGTAAAGCTCGACCTTGCCGTCTGAGGGGAGACCTGCGCGCTCCAATTCGGAGTGGATCAGGTCCTCCGATGCACCGTCGAACACCGGGGTAGCTACTTTGTAGCCGAGGGCTTCGGCGGCCCACCCCAGGTGGGTCTCCAGGATCTGGCCGATGTTCATGCGATGGGGCACGCCCAGCGGGTTGAGGATGATATCGACGGGGGTGCCATCGGGCAGGAAGGGCATATCCTCGTCGGGGAGGATGCGGGAGATGACGCCCTTGTTGCCGTGGCGGCCCGCCATCTTGTCGCCCACCGAGATCTTGCGCTTCTGGGCGATGGAGACGCGCACCATCTGGCTCACGCCTGCCGGTAGCTCGTCGCCGTTATCGCGGGAGAAAGGCTTGACATCGATGATCTTGCCGCGCACGCCGTGGGGCACGCGCAGGGAGGTGTCTTTGACCTCGCGGGCCTTCTCGCCGAAGATGGCGCGCAAGAGGCGCTCCTCGGGGGTTAGCTCGGTCTCGCCCTTGGGGGTGATTTTGCCGACCAGGATATCATTTGCCGTCACCTCAGCGCCAACGTAGATGATGCCTCGCTCATCGAGGTTTTTGAGCGAGTCTTCGCCGACGTTGGGAATGTCGCGGGTGATCTCTTCGGGGCCGAGCTTGGTCTCGCGGGCCTCCACCTCATACTTCTCGATGTGGATAGAGGTGAAGACATCGTCGCGCACCAGGCGCTGCGAGAGGAGGATGGCGTCCTCGAAGTTGCCGCCCTCGAAGCTCATAAAGGCCACGATGATGTTCTGGCCGAGGGCAAGCTCGCCGTTCTCGGTTGAGGAGGAGTCGGCGATGGTCTGGCCTTCGTATACGCGGTCGCCTGAGCGCACGATGGGGCGCTGGTTGATGCAGGTGTCCTGGTTGGAGCGGACGAACTTCTGGAGTATGTACTCGTGCTCGGTGCCTTCGTCGTCCATGATGACGATGCGGGATGCTTCGGAGGCGACCACGGTGCCTGCCTGGCGTGCGAGCACAACCTGGCCCGAGTTGCGGGCGGCCTGTAGCTCGATGCCCGTGCCGACTATAGGCGAGCGGGGGGTGAGCAGAGGCACGGCCTGGCGCTGCATGTTAGCGCCCATGAGGGCGCGGTTCGCGTCGTCGTGCTCCAGGAAGGGGATGAGTGCGGTGGCGACGGAGACAACCTGCTTGGGGGACACGTCCATGTAGTCAACGCGCTCGGCAAGCTCCTGGAGGAAGTGCTGGTGATAGCGAGCCGTGATGTAGCGGTCAACGAAGTGGCCGTCCTCGCTGAGTTGAGCGTTAGCCTGGGCGATCACGAAGTTGTCCTCGATGTCAGCCGACAGGTATTCGATGTTGGCGGTGATGCGAGGGCGAACTTTGATGCGGGTAAGGTTGCCGCTCTTCTCGATCTTTTCGGCAAGCTCGCGGGTGATGGTGGTACCGCTCCTGGCAATGGTCTTGCCCTTGGCATCTTCCACGTCTTCGCGCAGGATATGGTCTACGAGGGCACCGGCCTTGTTGTCGACAGTGTTCATTACCCTGCGGTAAGGGGTCTCGATGAAGCCGAACTCGTTGATCTTGGCATAGGTGGCGAGGGAGCCGATGAGGCCGATGTTGGGGCCTTCAGGGGTCTCCACAGGGCAGATTCGACCGTAGTGAGACTCGTGAACGTCGCGCACGTCGAAGCCCGCGCGGTCGCGGCTGAGACCGCCGGGGCCGAGCGCGGAGAGGCGGCGCTTGTGGTTCAGTTCGGACAGAGGGTTGGTCTGGTCCATGAACTGCGAAAGCTGGGAGCCGCCGAAGAACTCGCGCATGGCAGCGACTACCGGGCGGATATTGATGAGAGCACCCGGAGAAGCGGACTCAGGGTCCTGGATGGACATACGCTCTTTTATCACGCGCTCCATGCGGAGGAGGCCGACGCGGAACTGGGCCTGGATAAGCTCGCCTACTGCGCGCACGCGCCGGTTGCCCAGGTGGTCGATGTCGTCGGCGTGGGGGCCTTTGCCATCGACCTCGAGATTGTTCAACTCGACCATGTGGGCCACGATACGGATCAGGTCATCATTGGTAAGCACGCGAGTATCGAGATTCACATCGAGTCCGAGGCGCTTGTTGAGCTTGTAGCGTCCCACCTTGGCGAGGTCGTAGCGGCGCGGGTTGAACAAGAGCGACTGTAGAAGGCTCTCGGCGTTGTCACGCGTGGGTGGGTCGCCGGGGCGAAGGCGCTTGTAGAACTCGATCACGGCTTCGTCTTGGCCGTGGGTGCCGTCCTTGTCGATGGTGGCGCGGATGTAGTCGTGGTCGGCGTTGGTGTTGACCTTCTTGAAGGTATCGAAGATATCGTCATCGAATTCGATGCCGATAGCGCGGAGCAGGATGGTAACGGGGATCTTGCGCTTGCGGTCAACCTTCACCGAGAGAACGTCGCGGTTGGAGGACTCGAATTCGAGCCATGCGCCCCGGTTGGGGATAAGCTTGGCACCGAACAGCTTGCGGCCGGTGTTGGGGTCCTCGGCGGCTGTGAAGTAGACGCCTGGGGAGCGCACCAACTGCGATACGACCACGCGCTCAGCACCGTTGATCACGAAGGTGCCGTTTTCGGTCATGAGCGGGAAGTCGCCCATGAAGATCTCGGACTCTTTGATTTCGCCTGTTTCTTTAATAAGTAGCTGGACGCGCACGCGGAGAGGCGCGGCGTAGGTCATGTCGCGCTGGCGACATTCGAGCACGGAGTAACGCGGCTCACCGAAGTGGTAGTCGAGGAAGCGCAGCTCCATATTCTTGCCGGTAAAGTCTGTTATGGGTGAGATCTCTTCAAAAAGCTCCTGCAGGCCCTGATTCTTGAACCAATCGAAAGACTCGATTTGCACTTTAATAAGGTTGGGCATCGGCATGATCGAAGTGATCTTGCCGAAGTTGCGGCGGCCTACGGAGGCTAGCTGTTCCTCCTCAGTGCGTGGTGGTGCCGGGAAACCGGAGGGGGATTGTGGGCGGACGGCTGTTGTCATATGCTATCTGCTCCTATAACTAATGCTCTAATAACACTCTGACCTTTGCGACGAAGGACGAACGTCGAGCGACGAAGGCAATACACCGCAGGGCGCGGATGCCAGGGCTTACGATTTGAAACGGCGAAAAGTCCTTCGTCATTGGTCCTTTGTCTTTCGTCGTCTCACACAGCGAAGAGGCGCACACGACCCCTACCCATCGCGTCGTTGCTTTTGAGGGCAAGCTGTTAGTGGGGTAAGGGTTATGATTGCGTCTGCTTATTTGTCATAAATAGCGGGATATTTGACCCTGGACAGGACATTATATCAAAAGAGTTGAGGTTTGTCAAGGGGGTTTTTGCTGGTGGGTGCGTGTCATAAATTAGGCAGCTTTTGTGAGCGAGCGAGTCTTGGGCCAGCCTTGCTTCCACCGCTCGCTCAGTAACTCGGCTCTCAACGTGAGCACCCCTTGTGCCCCCGGCTTGCTCCACTCCATACCTGCCCCCTTCAACCGTGCCCCGATCAACTGCTTGCAGGCACTTTCCACTGTGCCACTTCCAATCGGATAACCCATCGCTCTGTACTCGCAGTAGCACATCCTCTGTTTGTTCGTCTCAAAGTAGTGTATCTCGCTTCGTGCTGCTTCTCCTGCTTCTCCTGCCTCTCCTTCACGCCTGCTCTCTCTGTGCAGAGCAACAATAACTGCTTCTACTCGCCCCTCCCATAGTTCATGTTCCCATTGCTTCACCCACCTTACCGCTTCGGCTGTGCCTTGCCCGAAAATGCCGTTACCTGCTGCCCACAGGTGCTCCATTGCATGGTACCAATCCAACACCTCTTCTCTGTTGGAGAAGTGCAATTCGAACTGGGTCCAGTTGCCACTTGCCCCATCTCCCAGACATACCACCCTCTCATCCACTCCCACCCCTCGCCTTGCAGCCTCCGCTCCCAATCGAAGCCCAGCCTCCTCCATCGAGCCAACCACTCCTATGTAGCTCTGACTCCCCTCCTCTGCCCCCGCTCCATCTATCTCCCCTGCCTCGTTGCGGACAGGCTGCGCCCGAAACACCACTCCCGCCTTGGTCTTGGTGTCGTGCCACCCATCATCGTATCGCACCCTGCCACCGTCCAATGTTACTGCCCACACTCCATCCGAACCTGAACCTGAACCTGAACCTGAACCTGAACCTGAACCTGAACCTGAACCTGAACCTGAACCTGAACCTGAACCTGAACCTGAACCTGAACCTGAACCTGCCTCGCCTCTTAGCAGGAGTTAATCTTCTGCTTGCAGGTGCTCCTCCAATGCAAGACCCCGCTCCTCCGTTATGCGTTGTGCTTGTTTTGGAGAGACATGGATGTTTGAGAGCATCTCCAAAGCATGGGAAACTCGCTGGAAGGGCATCTGCACTCCCAAAAGGCACACTCCTTGTTGCACCCCGTCCGAGAAGTGCTCTCCCCCTGGTATGCCCAGTGCCTCGTCCAGTGGATAGCGTCCGGTGTCGCACCCCGCGCAGTGGAAATATCCCCTCTCCAATGTAACCGGACCCACCCACGTCTGAAGGGTGCGCTTTTGCCTGCCTTTGTACCTGGCTGCTCGTCCACAACCACACTCGCAGCACTGCTGGCCTAGCAACCAGCTTTCTTCAATGGTGCGTCGGTGCAACTCTGCTGCTGTTTGTAGTGCTGAGGCGAAACACTCTTTGCTCAGTTGGCGTGCCTGCTCTTCGAGTTGGGCGAAATCTGAGTGTGGATTGCTGTGGGCAAAAGCCCAAAGCTGTTTGACAAGCCCCTCAAACTCCTGCACAATACTTTGGAGCACAGGTGACAGGTCGCAAACGACCTGAAGCTTGCTGCTCTGCATGATGATACCCTCCAGGATTTCGGCCTCTCATAAGCCGGGATTTTGCACCTGTAGGGTATCATCTTTTCTATTTGCCTAAAACCTGACACGCACCCTTTGCTGGTGATTACCCACATCTCGTAAGGGAATAGCAAAGCTCTGCTCCATGCGGTAAGAAGGGAGTGTCGAACAACCTTCACAAGCCACAGAGAGGAGGCAGAGCTTTGTGTAACCATATTCTACCTATCGCACAGGTGCTTGCCAAGTTGCCGCAAGCCGAGTTGGAACAGAGTTTGAGGGAGTTTGTGGCTCCACTGACCGAATTGTTACCAGATCAGAGGCTCAGACGAATAGTGCCAGTAGCGGTGCAGGGCATCTTGGCAGGGCAAAGCCCAGTGGTGACGGCTATGGCTCAAAGCGTGTCCCGTCAGGAAGCAGACCCTTGGGCACAAGCCAAGCGAGTGTATCGCTTGCTCAACAACACTCATTTCAACCACACTCAATTGCTGGACGGGTTGTACCGAGTGGCCCAGCACAACGCGCAAAGAGAGAAACCTCCATATCTGGTGGTAGCAGTTGATCCGGTGAACTTTGAGAAACCCTACACACAGCAGTTAGAGGGGGTGAGTATTGTGCATAAGAGCACCCCACCCGATTTGCACGGCAAAGCACGCCTAACGCATGGATACCCAGCCATTACGGCTACCATGGTCAATACCCAGGTGCCCGCCACCACCTATGCTCAGTGGTTCTCCTACACCACTGAGGACTTTCTCAGCCAGAACCGAGAGGTGGAGCGAGCCATCAACACTACCCGCCAACTCTTCCCCTCACCTGGCTATCAGGTGCGCTTTGTAGGGGACAGTGGGCTTGATGACCAGAAGGTGTTTGCACAGGTTGAGAGAGTGCAAGCCAAGTTCATAATCCGAGCCTGTCACCTAGAGCGGATAGTGCAAGTGTACAATCCTCGCTTGGACAGATGGGAGACGCAGAGCTTACAAGACTTGGTAGGCACTATGCCGCATGAAGGGAAGTTTGAGGCCAGCTTCAACCATGCAGGCTACAGTTGGTTCACCACAGTCAAAATGGGGTGGCTGCTCATCAGACTGCCTGAAACTGAAGAGCATATATGGGTGTTGGTGGCCGAAGACCAAGATGACAAAGGCAAAGAGCGCACATTAGTGTTGCTCACAAACGTGCCGATACACTCGATGGAAGATGCCCAGCAGGTATACTCGGATTGGCGCTTGAGAGGGCGTATCGAGGCAGGCTACCGTTTCGACCAAGAGCAAGGTTTAGACGTGGAAGACATGAGAGTACGCACCATTGAGAGGATGCGGCGGCTGTTTGTGCTGGTGCTGTTGGCTGCTCAGTTCGTCTTCTACTTGATGCGGAGTTGGCCTGCCTCTGCTGTGCGGTGGCTGCGTAAGTTGGGTGGCAAGTTAGGTCTGAGCGCGGACAGGGACGGGCCGTACATCGTGCTGAGAGGGTTGGGCGCCGTCTGGCAGGCGGTGGCTGCTCTCACCTGGCTCATTGTCTGTCCATTCCCTCATCAGGAGTTCCTGACATGTGGGTAATCACCAGGGTTTTTGACATCGGGTGCATTTCAGATAGGGGGCGAGTTGTAGACCAGGTGCCAGCACTGATCGAAGCGTGAACTGAGGATTGCCGTCCGCACGGGCAACAGCTTTTCGGCACCTAGGCGGCTCCAGCGCATACCCGCTGCGCGCTTTTCGACTAGTATGGTCGAAACTAGTCGCGACGATCATTCCATACGCAAAACCTATTGCTGCGCCGAAAGCGGCTGCAATGAGGCTCACGAAGAGCATCGAAAATATAGAAGGTTCGGAGGTAGAGTAGGGCATAATTCACATTAGCCAAGCATCGATGGGTACGCCACTCATCTTCAATTCAAGCGGATGTCGACGCCGACCTGAACCCATGGCCTGGTACTGCAGCTCACAGGATGCCTTGTGCGCCTCGCAACGCCGCGCGGTATAGGCCTTGGGAGCGGCGGGGTAACTGTTATGGTTGGGGCTGCTTATAGGTCATAGATAGCAGGATATTTGATGGTGGCATACTTGACATGTAGTTTAGTATAGCATAGAATGCGGTCCGGACGGGCGCTCCGGTGAATATATACACGCTCACAATTTTAAGAGTGATGGACGGAGGTTGCGAGAGTGGTTGATTTGAGGGTGACTTGTGTAAGTAGGGGCGGAGGGATCAAGCGGCACGATGCAATTACACACCTTGGTGGGCCGGGATGGCGTTGGACCCAGGAGCAGGTAATGTGGGCTATCAAGACCAAGGAGCATACCTTTCACACGTTTGAGGGAAACAAGAGGGCGGAGGTAGCGGTGGTGGTTGTGCCGGGCGGCGAGTACCTGCGCACGCACGCGGACGGCGAATGGCGCGACGATCTATTGGAGTTGCCCGACTGTTCGGTTTAGGGGTCAGCCCAGGTAGGCCGTCAGGCCGGTGAGCACGATGCCAACGCCCAGGAGGGAGACTACTATCGCGCTGCCCAGCGGGAGGAAGTGCTGGACGGGCGCGCCAATCGCGCTTACCCTTGTGACCAGGGTGCGCGTGCGTACGAGCAATACGCCGACCGCGATGAGCACGGCGGCAAGCCCCAGGCTGAACGCCACGATCAGTCCCAGGCCGAGGGCGATCTGATTGAGGCTGACCGCCACCAACATGACCCCCAATGCTTCGGGGCATGGCACGATGCCGCCGGAAATGCCGAGCGCGAAATAGGCAGAAGTCTCATGTTCGGCGTACCTTACTGGTTGGTGTAGGCTGAGCTATACTCGTATGTGAGATCGCGATAGATGCCATGTATATGTTCGGCTGCGTTGCAGCCCATCCCCTGCGGCGAGTAGCAAAATAGCTTTCAGCCAGGAATTATTAAGTTGTAGTGGAGACCCGGCAGTATCGCGGTACTACAAGATGGGGAACTTGATAAGTCCCCGTGGTTCTCTAAACGTTCTACCAAAAGTGTGGCAATATGCTTCAATCGGGTTGAGACAGTTAGAGCACGCAAAGTAACCGATAGCCGGAAATGAAGCGAAGTATTGACATGGGTAATCAGGGTCTTTTATACTCAAAACAAATCGAAGAGCAGTAGGCGGTCTATGGGTTATAGGCGTGCCCGTATTTGTACTCTAGCGTAGTATGGCGTCGGGGGTGACGAATTATGAAGCGCCTTGTCGAATTTGCGACCGAAGACGGTGGGTCCGTGCTGGTAGAAGTAGACGACGATTTGCGCATGAGTTCGGGGAGCACGTTGCGCGGTGGGGCGGCCGGTGTGATGATCGAGAAGGCGCGGGTTAGCTACGAGGAGGCACTGGACAAGATAAAGGGGGCCGCCGAGACGATAATTACGAAGATGCGGGCTCTGCCTGATTCTCCTGACGAGATCGGCGTGGACTTTGGTATCAAGTTGAGCGCAGATATTGGGGCAATACTGGCTTCTACATCGGCGGAGGCGCAATTTACACTGCATTTGGTTTGGAAGCGCGAAGAGCCAACCGTAATGGAGGTGGTTTCCAAGCCTCCTGGTGAAGCTTCTTCCGCATCGGCTGACGACTAGGACGCAGAGGCGTGACCATGCCTGATGTTCGTTACCAGAACTTTGACCTGACCATCCAGAGAGATGGTGAGGATTATTCGGTGCGGGTCAATTCGCCTGCGGGGCAAGCGGTGGGGCGGTTCAGCGTGCCTTTCTCAGAGTTGGAGCTTGAGAACTTCATCTTGACCACCACGCCCGGCAGGCGAAGCGTGCGCAGGATAGATACTCCCGAGGTGGCTGCTGCCAAGAAGTTCGGGGAGCGTCTGTTTAGCTCCATATTCACAGGTGATGTCGCCGGGCGCTTCCACAGCGCATTGAATGATGCTTATCGTAGTGACGACCGCCTCAGATTGCGTCTGCGGCTGACCGATGTGCCTGAGTTGGCGGACCTGCCTTGGGAGTACCTGTACAATCCCGCACTGAACAGATTTCTGGCCCTGGATGACGACACGGCGGTGGTGCGCTACCTGGAACTGCCTGAGAGGGTGCGGCCAGTGGCTGTGACGCTGCCCCTCAAGGTGCTGGTGGCTATCTCGGACCCGAACGACTACCCACAACTGGATGTGGAGCGAGAATGGGCCAATCTCAATGAGGCGCTTGGCGGTCTGGAACGCGACGGTTATTTGGAGCTGGACCTTCTTGATGGCGCTACGCTCCCTTCTTTGCGGAGGCAATTGTCGGAGGAGGAGTATCACATCTTCCACTTCATCGGGCATGGGGGATTCGACAGGCAGTCCGAAGAAGGAGTGGTTGTGCTGAAGGACGAGCAGGGGCGGGGTCGATTTGTGAGCGGGCAGCAAATGGGCTGGCTGATGCACAACCACAAGACGCTCGCCCTGGCGGTATTGAACGCGTGCGAGGGTGCGCGCGCTGATCGAACGGACGTGTTCGCGGGGACGGCGCAGAGCCTGGTGCAGCAGGGGATACCGGCTGTGATAGCGATGCAGCGCGAGATCACCGACGACGCGGCCAAGGCGTTCGCCCACGCCTTCTACATGGCGGTGGTGAGGGGACGCCCCGTGGAAGCGGCGCTGACCGAAACGCGGCTTGCTATCTTCGCGGAGGGGCATGCGTTGGAGTGGGCCACGCCTGTGCTCTATATGCGCGCTTCTGATGGCAAGGTGTTCGACCTGGATACAATCGTAGTGAGGCGCGCGGAAAAGAGAGAGGATGCGCGGCAGGAGCCTGTAACCGTAGATGAGACGAAGGGCCAAGATAAACGGGATGTTTCGGCCAGGCAGCAGGAAGCGACGGTTCGAGAGAAGAAGGAAGAGCGGAGGGACGAGCTGGCTAAGGCGCCCGCGAAGAATGATTACGTCGCGGACAATAAGCAGCACATGGGCGAGAACCTGGCCCAGAGCGTAGACAAGATGGTGTCGGAGTACCTCGCTGAGACTGGTAAGGCAACCACGGGGAGGGCTGATGAGCCGCAGAAGCCTGCGCTGTCGAGAAAGTGGTGGGGTTTGACGGCCATCCTGGTGGGTTTGGTGGTGTTGGGGGCGGCCGGGCTATTGACCGGAATTATTTCGTTCCCTGGTGGACAGGATACGAGCGGTGAGCCTACCGCCGCGGTGGAGACGCCGACCGGTGAGGTGCCTGCTGTGGTCGATACGGAGGTGCCATCTGCTGAGAAGACAGCAATCGTGACGGAACAATTGATTTTCTCACAGACGCTGCAAGCTCCATCGAACCTACCGGAGGAGACAGAGATTGCGGCCCTTCGTTTTTCGAGGGATTCGACATATGTGGCAGCGTGGTACAACCTCGGCAACTACATGGGCCAGTTGGATGTTTGGTCCAGGTCGTTGATGGCTGCAACCGATACCAGTGGGAACTACCAGCCTCAAGTCGAGTGGCATATCAGCGGCTATGACTGGGGCAAACCTGAGATTGCGTTCTTCCCGAAGGGGTCCAATATTCAGGATGCACGTGATTTTGCTTTCAGGAATAACGAGCAGGTCCAGATACGAAACGTAGTGGCAAAGGACTCGATCGTGACGATAGATGTGCCTGAGTTGCTCAGTGTGGACGTATCACCGGACGGCACGTTGCTTGCCACAGGGACAAGCGAGGGCAAGGCGGCATTGTGGTCAGCGGAAACCAGGCAGCTAGTGGCCGAATTGGACGGGCACAAAGGGGGTGTGGAGAGCGTGGTCTTCTCGCCATCGGGGGCGCTGCTGGCAACCACCGAGTATGGTAAGACGCGCGTCTGGGACGGCGCAACAGGCGAGCTTAAGTATGAGCTTGCACACAACCTCGGAGAAGACCCGGCTTCCACAATTGTGGAATTCCCATCTGACAACTCGGTGGTGGTTATTTGCTCCGGACGCGCGGAGTGTGGGTTCTGGTATATGAGCGACGGTAGTTTCTCGGATTCGCTTGACAACTCGGTGCTGGACCTGAGCGGGTTAGGGAACATGCTAGCCATAGGGTTCATGGCGGATAGACCGGTATTCGAGGTGGGATGGGAGAACGGCACCGTGCAACTGTGGGATTCATCCGGCCTAGCAGAGACATTGCAGGCCGACCCGGTGCAGACAGGGGGTGACCTAAGCGCGATGGCCCTTTCGTCAGACGGGCACGAGGCTGCCGTGGGCCTGAGCGATGGGCAAATACAGATATGGGAGATACCCTAAACCAACCTGAGCCCTTAGAAGCTCTCAGGCTTCATCATGGCAGCCAGGAAAGCCGGGATCATAGCCACCTGTAGCTCCATTGTTGCTTTGCGGTGTGGCGCGTTGTACGTGGGGTCGATGCACTCGCGCCAGAAGGCGAGGTGGTCGAGGTCGAGGGGATGATCAGAAGTTTCGACGTGCTCGCCGCCCTCGCCCTGTATCGAGAACCAGTAGAGATAGTCTTCTTCGCCCTGGTGCTCGCGGAAGATCATTTCGATGTACATTTGCTCGCGAGGAAAGGTGGCGAGACATTCGTCCAGGCGGGCATTTAGCATCGCCATCCATTCGTCGACGCGCTCTGCCTTGCCAGGTTTGACGCGATAGCGATCAAGCTCGATCTGCATAGGTGTTCCCAGGTTAGCGCAGTATGTCGTCTACTGAGAGTTTGCCGTCATTTGGGACTTGAATCAACTCGCCCTTGCCCAGTTTGGCTCTTTTGTGATAGCTCGTTCCATGTGGTTGCGAGCATTCTTCTATTACCCCTACCTTGAGGTTGACTATCCAGTAAGCAGGTATGCCTGCGGAGGCATACAATATGAGTTTGCGCGTGCGATCATGCGATCATAGGTGAGCGATGTATCGGAAACGTCGACCACTAAAAGGGTGTCGGCTGCCGTCGGTGGCGTGCCTGTCGGGCTGTATTCGTCGTTACGCCATTTTAGCAAAGTTACATCAGGTTGAGGGCGCGACATATCGGGGATGCGGATCGAGTTGTTCTGCGGCCACACGTAGCCGTTGTTGCCCACCGCCAGTGTTAGAAGGCGGTTGAGACGGGCGACACACGAAGCGTGTGGGAAGTTGATCGGGGCCATGTCAAATATCTCACCTTCGATAAGTTCGAGGCGATCTTCGGGTGTGAAGATGCCCGCGTCGATCATCCGCTCGAACTGCTCGATACTGATCTTATGGGGGCGTTCGCCGGGTATCTGCTTAACCTGTAATGCCATAGCCAAATCCTGTTTGCGCAAGATACGAAACTCTATTTGAGCATATCATAGCATCATGGCGTGATGCTTACAATGTTCAGGCCCTTATTGTTTCAGGCTGGATGTTTCATCGGCTTAACATTCGAAATAGTATGGCTGTGTATATGATAAACCGAAAGTGTATACCTTGTTGTATACGCCATCCCGGAAGAGCCTGTGCCATAATGAACGCAAGGTTGGCGGTATCAAGCTCTATTTTGGGGGAAATACTATGCTATTCCCGATTTCGCAGATGGTGGAGGGGCGCGAACCGCCTCTTTGTGCAGCGCAGGACCTACAAGTGAGGCAGGCTATGAAGATCATGCTAAAGAATGACTTCAGCCAGCTTCCCGTGGTAGACGCCGATGGCTACTTCGTGGGGATGATCTCGCAGGCGGTGGTAGCAAATACTTATTTTCTGCTGGATGGGGAGGTGCAGGTGCTCGACCTCACGCTCGATCATTGCGTGGAGCAGGTAGACCCATTGACGCCCGACGATGATCTGTTCGAGGCTTGCGACCGGGTGCGGCGTGGGGAGTACGCGGTGGTGGTTGTGCAGGATCGCAAGCCGGTGGGCATCTTTACGGCCAACGACCTCACTGAGTTTTTTCGTCGCCGCTCTGAGGATTTCCTGAAGATTGAGGATATTGAGATAACGCTACGCTTGCGCACCCGCGATGCGTTCCCCGACGACGAGGCGATGAACGAGGCGATTATGAACGCGCTGGGGCCTAACCCTGACGATCCCAAGATGGCACGGAAGGCGTTTACAGATCTGAGCCTGGGAGAGCTTGTGCAGGTGATGATCGCGAGCAATAACTGGCCGAAATTCAACGGGATGTTCGCGCCTATTGGGTTGTTCAACTCACTGATGGGCAACATTCGGCAGGTGCGCAACCAATTGGCACACTTTCATGGAAACGCGGACCCGGTACAGAACATGGCGCTGAAGTATGCAAGAGATTGGCTGTCGACACGGGCCGCCGCAGCGAGATATTTGAACTCACCCGCCAGGCAGGTGCGCCCTGAACAGGCGGACCTACCCGCGCAGGGTACGATAGAGGACCCCTGGCGCGCCCTGGAGGATTGGCTGAAAAAGCAAGAGAAGACTCCCGACGGGATCAAGGTGAGCCTGCGCGACCTCGATATGGTTATGGGAGGCAAACTGCCTAAAGGGGCGAGGAAGTACACCTCCTGGTGGTCTAATACACATCCGGAGAACCCGCAGTGCGCGGCCTGGATCGCGGCAGGCTGGAAGATCGTTCACCCGAACCTGGTCACCCAGGAGGTCATTCTGATGCCGGTAATGGAGGCGGATGGTAAGAAAGAAGAGCCCGTTGAGGTCGAGGGGTCGCAGGAGAGCAAGAGCAACAACGGGCATAAGGCAGGAGGCAAGGTTGCTGCTATCCCGGAAACAGACCGGTAAGATGATGGAGGAGGACGAGTTGTAATGCCCTTCCTGATTGCACACTTGATCGAGGAGCGCGAGCCGCCTATGTGCATACAACAGAATATGCTTGTGAAGGACGCGCTCAAGTTGATGATGCAGCATGGATATAGCCAATTACCGGTGGTGAACAGGGATGGGCATTACGTGGGGATGATCTCAGAGAAGGTGGTCGCGCACACCTACTTTTTACTGGGCGACTATGTGCCCATTTTGCAGTTGTCGCTCGATCATTGCCTGGAGCGGGCAGACCCAATGACTTCGGAAGATGATCTGCTGGAGGCTTGCGACCGCCTGCGGGACGACGAGTTCGCGGTCGTGATCGTGGACGACCACAAGCCGGTCGGGATCATCACGGCCAACGACCTGACCGATTTTTTCGTCGCCGCTCTAATGACTTCATCAAAGTAAAGCATTTGGTCGCAAAACCTATTGACAAGGCGTGACATCCCTGGTAATATATGGGGGTTCCAGGCGTGCAAGCGCAGGGAACAAGTGCCCCAGAGGATCAGTAACATGATCGTCTGGGGTTACTTTTTGTCTCGGGATTGTTATGAGGGCCTGCCCAGGTGCCGGCCTTTATTTCGTTAAGTTGGTGAAGAAAGTATTGATCTCGTGGTTCATCGCGTCTATGAACTCCTCGGTCCAGGAATGCTGGCCGCCCGTGTAGACGTAGGTACGGATATTGTGGCGGTTGCGCACGAACGCTTCGAGCATAGGCAGTGGAGCAAAAGCATCGTGTTCGGAAGCGAGGATGAGGACTGGGCCAGAGAATAGAGCTAGCTCGGTGCGGGCATCGGTGAGCATGAGATCGTGGAGGAACTCGCCCGCGGCTCGCAGGTCTCCCTCTTGTTTGTGGGCGATGTCACGCTCGGCGAGGATGGGGATAGCGTAGGGTGGTTCATGGATTATGATGCGGTGCATAAGCCGGTTACTGGCTCGAAGCTTGTCTAGAAGGGCGCGCGGGGGGGATGCGAGCAACCCGTAGGCGACGAAGGGGCGTGCCCATTTGGTGGGCACGGCGGGCTTGCCGAAGAAGGGAAGGTGCAACACCTGCCCCATGACGCATTCGCGGTGTTCCAGTGCGTAGCGTGCGGAGATGGGAGCGCCGGTGGCGATGCTGGCGAGCACCAGTTTCTTGTTGGCAAGGCCGATGTTGCGCAGGAATATATGAAGCCAGCGCACGTAGCCGTCGATGTCGTGTTTGTATGGTGGTGGCAGGGTGGCGGATTCGCCGCAGCCAGGAAGGTCGGGAAGGATCACCCGCCAGCTATCGGGCACTCCCTCGATGACAGGCCAGAAGGAGTCGCCCCCTCCCAGCAGGCCGTTGATCCCGATGTAAATGCATTCGGCGTCGGCAGGCCCATGCTCGGTGTAAGAGACGGGCCGCCCTTCAATGGTGACCGTATGGGATTGCATTGTGGGTGTGAGTTCCATAGGTGGATGGCTCCTTGATCTCATACTCCGTATTTCTTATTGTTTACTTGCCCTATGCAAGAGGCGTGCCCGCTCTAGCGCTTGCCGTTTCAGGTTGGAATGGTTGTCGCGTGACTGATTAGTTGAGGCATGGTCATAAATACCAATTACGCACAATTTGACGCTCACGATGTGGTCTGAATAGAGCCAAAATACGCGGCTCGGCTCACTATTTGATCAGTCGCCACGCGTGAAAAATGAATTATGACCATGCCTCGATTAGTTCCCGCGTTTTATCGTTTCGAGGAGGGTTTCAAGGAGTTGTGCCTGGGCCCGGCGGGAGTAGTGGGCAACGACGTAGGCGCGGCCTCGCTCGCCCATTTCTTGAGATTCCTGGGGGTGGTCGTGGAGATAGAGGATGGCCTGGGCCATATCGATTGGATCTTCGGGGTGGCAGGCAATCCCCGCTTTTGCATCGCTGAGAACCTGCTCGGCCTCGCCGGAGACGCTTAGCACAGTTGGGCGAGCGCAGGCCCACGCCTCGAACATCTTGGAGGGGAGCGCCCCGCGGAACAGAGGTTCGTCGCGCAATGGCACAATGGTGCAATCAGCGGCTGAGAGATAAACGGGCATCTTGTCTGAGGGCACTTCGGATAGGAAGCGCATATTGGGCAGATCCATTTGCTCAGACATCTGCATAAGCTCTAACTTCTTTGGTCCCTCGCCCACGAAGACGAACTGAATATCAGCCGCGTCGCGTAGTGATTGCGCCGCGTGCAGAAGGGTTTCCAGGCCCTGGGCTATGCCGTGGATGCCCGCATACATCACCACGAATTTGTCCTTAAGTCCGAGTTGCTTGCGGACTGATTGCCTCCCCATTTCGTCATAGTGGAATTGATCGGTATTTGCACCATTCGGGATGAGGGCCAGTCTGGATTCGGGCAGATCCCGCTCGATCAGGCGGTTGCCGATACCGCGTGTCACAGTCACTACGCGGGCGGCTCTACGATATAGGAGTTTCTCAAGCTGTTCGGCTGCGGCTATGGCGCGCGGGCTTGATAGCTCGCCGAGGGCGACGGCAGATTCGGGCCACAGGTCGCGCACCTCGAAGACGAAGGGGATGCGGCGCACAGTGGCGGCAGCAAGGCCCGCTGCGCCGACGAAGAGTGGGGGCGAGGTAGCGTACACGAGGTCGTAGCGCCCCTTGATGAGCACGCCGGCGAGGGCTGCCATCCCCATGTAGCTGAGGTAAAAGCGCATACGCGACTTGAAAGTCTTTTCGGGGGAGGCCCATACCCACAGGCGCAGCACGTCAATGTTGCTTTCAAGTACCCGCTCGGAGAGGCGGCCCCGGTATCGTGGGTGAATGATGCCGGACGGGTGGTTCGGTACTTCGGTGACGACCGTGACATGGTGCCCACGGGATGCCAGATACCGGCTCATCTCGTAAGCGCGAGTCTGTGTAGCGCCCACTTCGGGCGGGTAGTACTGGGTAAAGTAGAGGAGACGCACTCTTTCTGATCTTGGATTTCGGATTGCCGATTTTGTGTCGGTGGTCAGGTGACAGTGACGGGTTCGGGCTGTTGTGATTCGGGTTGGGGAATGCGTTGAGGAGAGGCTATGAAGGTGCGCCACCACGATTGCACGTTGAGAAGTTTCCAGAGATCCAGGCTGCGGTCTTTGCGGCCCGCCAGGTGTTCATCCAGGGCCTGATTGATGTACTGGGGCGAGAGGATGCCAGTAGAAAGGGTTTCGGGCGAAGTGAGAGTGGCGCGCAGCCAGGAGGCCAGCGGGTCGCGAAACCAGGGACCCATGGGGGTTGGCATGCCCATTTTGTCGGCGCGTAGATAAATAGGTTTGGGCAGGAGGTCGGCCACAGCCTCGCGCAGGATGTGCTTCATTTGCAAACCCTTAATCCTGAGTGAGCTGGGGACCGATGCGGCGTGTTCTAGCAGGCGGTAGTCCAGAAGTGGCGCGCGGGATTCGAGGGAGAACGCCATGCTGGTGCGATCCTCGACCTGCAAGAGGGCGGGTAGGTACCATTTCAGGTCATAGCGCATAGTGGCAGCGAGTGACGAGCGACCATTGAGGCGTGACAGGTGCTCCGGGTCCACCCGGTACTCGTCACTCGTCGCTCGCCAATCGTCAAAGACTCGCCCAGCCCAGGGGCCTCTGGTGCTGTCGGCCTGGAGCCTGCCGCTACGGCCTGCTCGTATAGCTTTTATCAGATTTGCGCGCAGGTTGGGGCGGCCCAGGAGGGTCAGGGCATCTTGCAGGAGATCGGCTGCCAGTATGGGGTGTTGGCGGGCCAGGCGTGTCAGGGTGCGCAGGTAGGCGGGAATATAGCCGAAGTAGCCCCCCCAGGCTTCGTCGCCACCCTGCCCGCCGTTGATCACGGTGACGCCCGATTGGCGTGTAAGCTCGCATACAGCCCATTGCAGAAGGATACCCGGCCCGGCGGCAGGCTCGTCCATGTGCCACACCATTTTGTCGAGCAGGCGAGGAAGATCGTCTGCGGTCGGCAGAACTTCTCGGTGGTCTGTGCCGTAGCGGCGGGTGACGAGGTGGATGTAGCGGCGTTCGTCGTATTCAGACCCACCGGCAAAAGCGCCTGAGAAGGTGCGCAGACGCTCGCCGCTGTTCGCCAACTGGCCGCTTAGAAGAGCCACGATGGCGCTGCTGTCGAGGCCGCCGCTCAGGTGGGAGCCTAACGGCACGTCCGAGCGGAGGCGCAGGCGAACTGAGTCTTCGAGCAATTCGCGGGTTTTATCTATATAGTAGCGTTCAGGGTGGAGGCCCAGGTCGTTCTCCTGGGAGGGGAGGTCCCACCATTGGCGAATCGTGAGACCATCCGGCGTGACCACCATGAAGTGTCCGGGCAGGAGCCTGTTGATGCCACGGAACCAGGTGTGCTCTCCTGTAGTGTACATGGCGTTCATGTACTCGATGATCGCGGAGAGGTTTGGTTCAGGGGTGATGTCAGGGTGCTGGAAAAGGGTCTTTATCTCGGAGGCAAAGACGAGGGTGTTGTTTTGCCAATGATAGTAGAGGGGCTTTACGCCAACACGGTCGCGGGCTACGAAGAGTGCGCGGCGGCGGATGTCCCAGAGGGCGAAGGCGAACATGCCGTTGAAGCGTCGCAGGCAGTCTGTACCCCATTCCTCGTAAGCATGGAGGATGGTTTCGCTGTCGGACTTGGAGGAGAATCGGTGGCCCCGCGCTTCGAGGATGGGGCGCATCTCGATGTAGTTATAGATTTCGCCGTTGAAAATAAGCTGAAGGGAGCCGTCTTCATTGGTCATGGGCTGCATGGCGGCATCGGAGAGGTCGATGATGCGCAGGCGGCGATAGGCCAGGCCGAGGCCCGCCTGGTCATCCAGGTAGAAGCGCTCGCCGTCAGGGCCGCGATGGGTGATGCACTGCGCCATGCGCAGAAGTGCGTCCCGGTCGGCGGGTTGGCCGTTTGTGTTGAAGATGCCTGCTATGCCACACATGATGTTAGTATAGCAGATCGGATTGGGAACGCTCGCAACCTGAGTCACGGGAGTGCCAATACACCCCTTGAAGCTTACGTGCGTACTGCACAATCCGTAATTCATGCCTGTGTGTGTGATGCCACCTGGCGTAGTTCTTGACCGTGCCGATTGGCGGGTGCTACAATTAGCTCGTGCCCTGATTGCTGACTTGAGAGGAGCTATTGTTGTTTGCATTGACCGAAGTTAGGCTTCGATCTTTTCTTTCTCGTGCGAAGTGGCAGGCCGCCTTGCCGGCTGCCGGGCTTATTCTGATACTTCTGACCGGATGCTGGCCCCTGGAAGATGGGAACACGCCGGGCGGGCCGGGTGGCCCCACACCCGGCGCTATGGTGGGCGTGACCGCGATTCCTCAGGAACCGGGTGAGTTGAACATAGCGGGTGGGATCGATGATCCGCCCTCGATTGATCCGGCGCTTGCCTCCGACTCCTATTCTCATTTCGTCATACACCAGCTGTTCAGTGGGCTGGTGATGTTCGACGACGACCTGAATGTGGTACCTGATATGGCGGCTGCTATGCCGCAGGTGTCGGCTGACGGTAAGACTTACACCTTTGTGCTGAGGCGTGGCGTCAGGTTCCCCGACGGCCAGGAAGTCACATCAAGCGACTTCAAATATTCGATTGAGCGGGCCGCCGATCCCAGGATGGCAGGCGCGCTGCCGCCCGAATCGTTGCCTGCCGGACTCTACCTGGACGATATTGTAGGTGTGAAGGATAAGCTGGCGGGCAAGGCATCGGAGGTGGCAGGGGTGCAGGCCCCCGATCCCTATACGCTGGTGATTACCCTTAATGCGCCCAGGCAATACTTCCTCTCAAAGCTCGCAAGCGGCCCGGCGGTGGTCGTCCAGAAGTCGAACGTAGAATCGGGGGACGACTGGACCGACAATCCAAAGGGCACCGGGCCGTTCCGGTTGGAGAAGTGGGAGCACAACCAGCAGATGGTGCTTGTCGCCAACGAGCGATATTACGCGGGCAAGCCCAACCTGGACAGGGTAAATATCTGGATGGGGGCCAACGCCACAGGCGAGTTGCAGCAATACGAGGTGGGCGGGCTTGACGTGGCGGGCGTGGGGATCGACGATCTTGAGCGAGTGACCGACCGGAATAACCCGCTGTCCAAAGAGTTGCAGTCGGTGCCCGACCTGTCGGTGACTTACCTCGGCTTCAATATCAGGCAGAAGCCCTTTGACGACCCGAAGGTGCGCGAAGCGATCTCACGGGTGATAGACAGACAGAAGATCGCGCGGGTGATGTTCCAGGAGCGAGTGAGGCAGGCCGGTGGGTTTGTGCCGCCCGACATAGCCGGGTACGAGCCGCCTGATACGAGCGATCTGGGTTACAATGTGACTCGCGCACGCGAATTGCTGGCGGAATTGACCTATAAGTCGGCGGAAAACCTGCCGAAACTGAGGTTGTATTCGGCGGGTGACGGGCTTGGGCCGATGATCCAGGATGTGCTCAGCAAGACTCTTGAGATCGATATCGAGGTGCACCAGGTCGAATGGAGTGATTACCTGGACGGGTTGGACCGGGGAGAATACCCTATGTTCACGCTAACCTGGATCGCTGATTATCCCGACCCCGCGGGCATCCTCGACAGCCTGTTCAGGTCGGATTCGCCAGGCAACAACTTCGGGTATAAGAACGTCGATGTGGATGCCGCGCTTGATGCCGCCGCCGCAGAAAAAGACACCAAGAAGCGGCTTGCGGATTACACGCAGATCGAAGACCGCATCTTGCACGATTTCCCGGCGGTGCCCCTCTATTACTCGGTGGATTACGAGCTTGTTAAGCCGTATGTCAAGGGCCTGCAAGTGACACCGATGGGCATCTTGAGCCTGAAGGATGTCACGATTGAAGGCAGGTGAGAGGTTTCGGACTTCGGTGAGAATTGGGAACTTGGCCTTGCAATTTTAGCTTTTGATACGGAACGTGACCGAGTGACAGACCCACAGCCCGTCAGCCGCGACCCACAGCTCCAGATAGAAGTGTTGGCGCCGGGAGGCGTGCGCGGGTTGCGGTTGCCCTGGTTGAGCAGGTTCAATTATGAGAACCTGACGGCTCACCTTGAGGAGAACCCCGGTAGGTCGCTGCATGTGGTGGGCACCAACGAGTACATAGTGGGCGAGAAATGGCGGCGGCGCGAGGATATCGCCAATATCGTGGAGGTGGCGGCGCGCCGCGACAAGCGCGAGTTGGTGGAGGCGCTGGCCGCAAAACTGGAAGCAGGTGGCGCGAAGTTGGTGCTGGTCGCCGAGGACGTTTGGCAGGAGGATGCCGGCCTCTTTATCGGCCTGGGGTTCGCCCTGATCGAGCGGATCGTGTTCTTCGAGCGCGACATACCGGCGCGGTATAGGCGTGGGGACCGCGAGTGGGAAGAAGGATTACCGGTGCTGAATTTCGCGCGTGCATCGCTGGCAGACCTTGAAATGCTGCTGGAACTTGACCACAAGTCTTTCCCGTGGCTTTGGTGGAACAGCGAAGATGAAATGGGCACCTATCTGCTGATGGAAGATGTGTCGGTATTCATCGCAAGTGCCAGGGGTAAGCCTGTCGGGTACGCTTCTTTCACCATGTATAATGGCTGGGCGCATTTGGACCGGCTTGCGGTGATCGAGGCGGAACAGGGAAGGGG
The DNA here is from genome assembly GCA_963797095.1 of uncultured Chloroflexia bacterium. Taxonomy (GTDB): domain Bacteria; phylum Chloroflexota; class Chloroflexia; order QHBQ01; family JADMIH01; genus JADMIH01. The sequence goes on from CAWCNY010000006.1 coordinate 1,043,245, forward strand.
GTTCGGCGCGACGCAACTGGCGAACGCGTTGCGCGAGATGCAAGCGAGAGGGGCGCGCAATGTTGGCCTGTCGACGCAGGAGCAGAATGTACAATCGCATAAGCTGTACAGGCGTTTCGATTTCAGGCTGGGACGCGAGTTGATGGGGATTTATGGGAGATGGATCAGCGACAAATAACCAGGAACCAGGAACCAGGAACTCGTTACGGGAGGAACAAGCTAGCATGAAGGTGCTTATGCTTTCGTGGGAGTACCCACCGCATATCGTGGGTGGGCTGGGGAAGCATGTAGAGGATTTAGTACCGCAACTGGTGGCGGATGGGGTGGAAGTGCATCTGGTAGTGCCCAACCTGAGCGGTGGGGCTTTCAATGAGCCGTTGAAGTTGCCGGATGGATCGGCTGCTACCAACAATAGCCAGGTATACCGGGTCAACGCGTCCGGTTCTGATGGAGATTTCTTCAGCAACGCCTGGCACGACAACATCCTTATCACCGAGTTTTGTCACAATTTGGTGCATCACGAAGGCAGATTTGATCTGATACACGACCATGACTGGCTGAACGGATTCGCCGCCATTGCGTTGAAGAGGGAGCACCATTTGCCTCTGCTGGCGACCATTCATGCCTCCGAGCTGGGCAGAAACGGTGGACATCTGTACAGCGAGATGCAGAGATCTATTCACCAGGCCGAGTGGTGGCTTACCTATGAAGCCTGGAGGATAATCGCTGCCAGCCACTACATGGCCTGGGAGGTGAAAAACCATTTCGGCGTGCCTGAGGCCAAGATTGACGTGATACCGAACGGGGTGGATACAAGCAGGTTCGATGCATTGAGAGGAGATGACCTGTCAGGTTTCAGGTTGGGATTCGCCTTGCCCGACCAGCCCATCGTCTATTACGTGGGTCGCATAGTGCCTGAGAAGGGGCTATCGGTCCTGATCGACGCGGTGCCTCGCGTGCTGGCCGAGTGGCCGGGAGTGAAGTTTGTCCTGGCGGGCGGAGGCTACACGGACGATCTAAAGCGGCAGGCGTGGGAGCTAGGGGTGGCAAAAAGCGTTATCTTCCCTGGAAGGGTGCCGGATGCCGTGCGTGACAGGCTATTTATGGCGGCCGATTGCGCGGTTTTCCCCAGCCTGTACGAGCCGTTCGGGATCGTGGCATTGGAGGCTATGGCTGCCGGTTGCCCGGTGGTGGTAAGCGACGTTGGAGGTCTCTCGGAGGTGGTGGAGATGCACGAAACGGGGATCAAAGTGTATCCAAACGATCCGGGGTCGTTGGCCTGGGGGATCTTGCATACGTTGAGGAATCCGGAGTGGTCGAAGGCCAGAGTGGAAAACGCGTATAAAGTAGTTCGCGAGCAATATAATTGGCATAGGATCGCCGATATGACTGTCGATGTGTACAACAAGATAGTCGGGGAAGCGAAAGCGGGCGACTGGGCCTACACGGAGTAAGGACTTCGTATTGCGTACTGCGTACTGCGTGCTGCGTATTGCGTACTGCGTGCTGCTTATTGGCATTGTTGTGAAGTAAGCAGTAGGAGTAAGGAGTAACGATCATGTTGCTTGCGGATAAGCGTATCCTCGAAGAGATGGAGCGCGGGAATATTATCATCGAGCCGTTCGAGCCGCGCCAGTTGGGCACGAACTCTTACGACGTGAGGCTCGGCCCCTATTACTTCATCCCGAATCACAATATGGTGACGGTGAACTTCACCGAGGAAGAGGACGCGGAAGCCTTCTGGCTTGGGCCGTATTATGCCGAGGACGGGTTGATCAAAATCAGGCCCGGCGACACGATCCTGGCCCATACTGAGGAAGTAGTGGGTGGTTGCAACGGCTTTACCACCTCTATGCGGGCGCGGTCAAGTATCGGGCGGTCGTGTTTGTCGGTGTGCAAGTGCGCTGGGGTGGGCGATGTCGGCTATATCTCCAAGTGGACAATGGAGATCTCGAACCACAGCCACGCGATGGCGATCCTGCCCGTGGGGTTGCGGGTGGCCCAGATACTCTTTTATGAAGTGGGCGAAACGCTGCGCGAGTACCAGGGCAAGTACGGCTCGTGGAAAGACTGGTCGCCCAAAGATATGCTGCCCAAGTTGTACCGCGACTACGACCTGTCGCAGGTGGGCCCCAACCGTGTGACCCGTAGGAACGGCCTGGAGGTTGGGCACAGGTAAGTATTAATTGTGCGCTTCATAAGAAAATTGGCGGCATAGCCGCCAATTTTCTTATATAGAACCGGAGCACTGATAAATATTTGCCCTGAGTGCCGTATAGTAATAGCAGCCGGCTGGCGCACTATGATAGCGTGGGAGGGACCTATGGGCAGACCCGGTGAAACCGATGAGGGCGCACTTGGAGTTAGGGATGCTCAGGATATGAGCGCGGCGGGGACCGTCGCCACCCAGGAGGTGGTCGGGCCAGCCGCCGACTTCGACACAGGTCTGGCAGTTCGCTACAGCGTGGCTACCTTCGGGTCGCAGGCGGTGTTCACCCTCTTTACCACCGGCATGTCGTTCTTCCTTAGCTCCTACACCGAGCTAAAGTCGCAGCCTGAGCTTATCGGCTTGCTCTCCAACGAGCGGGCAGCCGTGGCTGCCGTCGCGCAGCCCCTTGTTGGCCGCCTCAGCGACCGCACGCGCACGCGGCTTGGTAAGCGGCGGCCCTTCATGCTGGTGGGCATACCTGTCACCTCGATTTCTCTGGGAATCCTGGCAACGCACCCCCCGTTCTGGTTGATGCTGGGCATTCTGACCGTCGCCGCCTTCTTCCTGTGGGTGGCGCTCGACCCTTACAACACGCTGGTCGCCGACCTATTCCGGCCTTCGCAGAGAGGCCGCGTGGGCGGGATACTTGGCCTGGCACAGATGCTGGGCGCTATTACCTTCCTGTTGTTTGCCATATTCCTCTGGGATAAGACCGACCTTTCGCTGTTGGGCGTCGCGATCCCCTTCAACGGTGAGCTTCTGGTGTTCGGTGTCACAATCGCGGTACTTCTTCTCACCTTCGGTTTCACCATTGCTACAGTCAAGGAGCCGCCGCTATCGCGCGATGATGAGCCACCCTTGCAGCGTAGTGAGCGAGCCAGACCCCACCCAGTTGCGTATGTAAAAGACCTGTTCCAATACCAGGAGGCGGTCAAATATACCCTGGCGCTCACCTTTTTCTGGATCGGGAACGGTGGAGCTACCCCCTTCCTGGTGCTCTTTGGCGAGAAGGCGCTCGGCCTATCGCAGTCGGAGAGCTTCTTCCTGCCGCTTGCCTTCGTATTAGCTACAGCACTGATCGCCGTGCCTGCCGGGCTACTCGGAGACCGTATCGGCAAGAAATCTGTTCTCCTGGCAGGCTTGAGTATATTCGGCATCGCGGCGCTGGTTGGCTCGCAGAGCGGGAACATCGTGCAGGCTGGCATTGCGCTCTTCATAATCGGCGTCGGCAACGCGGGCATCGGCACTATGCTCATCCCCCTGCTGGCCGACCTGATACCTCACAGGCGCGCCGCCGAGCTGATAGGATTAAGCTCGGCTGTAACGTCATTCGCGCAGCCTGTCGGCTCGTTCCTGGCAGGTGAGGTAGTGGCGAGAGCTACCAACATCGTGGGTGAGAACGACGCCTATCGCTGGTCGTTTATATTTGCGGGTGCGATGGTGGTGCTGGCTGCGCTGTTGTTGCTGCGTGTGCGTCCTGGACGCGCCCGGTTCGCGGAGTGAGGATGGATGGGAGACGCCGGGCTAATGCCGGGCTAATAAAGGGGAGAGGCCATGAGTCAGGTTGTAGCTGATGATGCCTCGGATGTAGGGCCGCAGGAGGGCAACGCCGCTCATGCGACGTGGGCGATCAAGATCTTCCGACTTGTTCTCATGGTTCTTTTCCGGCTCTTTTTCCGTGTGAAAGTGGCCGGGCGGGGCAATGTGCCATCGACGCCGGTGATCATCTGTGCGAACCACCTGGGGTGGGCCGACGCGTTCATGGTGTTGCTTTCGCTACCGGCGCAACCTCGTATCTACATCCTGGGAGAAGCCCAGGTGGCCGGTATTTCGTGGTTCCGCCACTTCATGATTCGCAGGTTGAAGGTCATGATCCCACTCGACCGCAGCAAACCGCGCGAGGCTTTGCGGGTGATGGAGGACGTGCTGGCGCGCGGCGGCTCCTTGCTGATCTTTCCCGAGGGCCACCTCGGTGCCGAGGAAGGGAAGTTGCTGCCTTTGCAAAACGGGGCCGCCCACCTATGTCTCCATTCGGGGGTGCCCTTACTGCCCGTGGGGCTGACCGGCACCGGCCAACTGTGGCTGCGCAGGAAACTGGCTTTGCGAATCGGCAAACCTATCGATCCTGAATTCACCAGCGGCGACTTTCGCACCCGCCTCACCGACCTCAATCAACTCCTCGATAAAGAGATGCACGCCCTCCTGCCTGGTGACAACGAACGCCCACGTATCAGGCTGCTGCGAAAGTGGCTGACCGAACTGCTCTAGAGTTGAGGTAAGAGGACTCATCCCATCACCTAGACGGGAACGGTGGGAGAGTGTATTATTAATGAGCGTGCCTGTGCGGTGCAGTGAGTGCCTACGCGTGGCTCGCCGTTTTGTTTAGAGAGAAAATATTGCAGGGTGAAGGGCTAAGATGGCATTACGGTGTGAGAGTCCAATAGCGGTATGTTTGCGAACCCCGGCGGCCCAGTGCGTTATCTGCGCTCGCCACTTTTGTAAAGCGCACGGGGATGTAGAGGCTTCGGTGTGCCGCCTGTGTAAAGCGGAGTACCGGCAAAAGCTTGAGGCCGAAGCAGCGCAAGCGGCAGAGGTAGAGCGCCGCGAGGAAGCGCACAGGCGCAACCTTGAAGAGAATTTGTGTGGCTGGTACGACTGCCAGAATGAGATGTATGCGCGGTGCGAGCGGTGCGGCCTGTCGTACTGCCCCAAGCATGTGAGCAGGTACAAGTACAACTACCGGTACAGAACGCGCAAGGGCGTTTACAGGCGGCAGGCCGAGGTGACGCTTTGCGATGCTTGCAAGTACTATTTACCGGAGTACAAGACGGAGAAAAGCTGGAGAGACTAGCGAGTACTGCGTATTGCATACTGCGTGATACTCATTGCGTGTCGGGTATCTCTTCCCGGTTGTCGCTTATCAAGTGCTGCTTGCTGCTGCCTATTTTGTTGATTTAGGAGTGTTACAGATAAGCGTTATGAGACCTAAACCTGTTGCATTGGTGATACTGGATGGTCGGGGATTGAACCCTAGCCGGGAGAACAACGCTATCGCGCTGGCGGATACGCCCAATATGGACCGCCTCTGGGAGGAATATCCGCACACGGCGCTGGATGCTTCGGAACATGCGGTGGGGCTGCCTTACGGGCAGATGGGTAACTCGGAGGTGGGACACCAGAATATGGGGGCCGGGTTCGTGGTGTACCAGGAACTTACCCGCCTGGACGCGGCTATCGAGAACGGCAGTTTCTTCGAGAACCCCGAATTAGTCGGCGCGTGCGATCACGTGCTGGCGAAGGGGTCTACGTTGCACTTGCTTGGCCTGCTTGGGCCGGGTGGGGTCCACAGCCACTGGGCGCACCTCTTCGCCCTGCTGGAACTGGCGAAGCGCAAGGGTATCGAGCGGGTTGTGTATCACGCGTTCACCGATGGGCGCGATACTCCTCCTACGAGCGGCATTGGGTTCATGCAGACCGTGCTGGATAAGATGGCCGAGTTCGGGGTGGGGCGCGTCGGGAGCGTATCGGGACGCTATTACGCGATGGACCGCGACAACCGCTGGGATAGGATCAAGCGGGCGTATGACGCCATTGTTCACGGTGAAGGCGCGCGGTTCGAGAACGCCCCCGACCTGTTCAAGGCTTCCTATGAAGCAGGCGTTACCGATGAGTTTATAGTGCCCGCGCTGGTGGTCGCCCAAGGCGATGAGCCTGCCACCATCAAGAGCGGCGATGGGATCATTTACTTCAACTTCAGAAGCGACAGGGGTCGCGAGATGACCCGCGCCATTACCGACAAGACGTTCACGCAGTTCGACCGTGGAGAGCAACTGCAAGACCTATTCTTCGTGACTATGACGCGCTATGCCGAGGATTTGAATGTGCACGTGGCCTACAAGGCTATGGAGGTGCGCGTACCGTTGGCACGAGTGCTCAGCGACCGAGGCCTGAAGCAGTTCCACATCGCGGAGACCGAGAAGTACGCGCACGTCACCTTCTTCTTCAACGGGCGTACCGAGCAGCCGTTTCCGGGCGAAGACCGCGTGCTTGTGCCATCGCCCAAGGTGGCGACCTATGACCTGATGCCTGAGATGAGCGCACACGGCATAACCGAAGAATTGACGAAGCGGATAGGGTCAGGCGAGTACGATTTCATCGTAGCCAACTTCGCCAATGGCGATATGGTGGGGCACAGCGGCAGGCTGGACGCCACTATCAAGGCATGCGAGGTGGTCGACGGCTGCGTTGGCGAGGTATTCCAGGCGGTGCAGAAGGTTGGAGGTGTAATGCTGATCACGGCTGATCACGGTAACGCCGATATGATGGTAGACCCGCAGACGGGCGAGCCGCATACCTACCATACGCTCAACCCGGTGCCCTTCATCCTGGCCGCGCCCGACGATAGCCCCTTGCGGCATATAGCATTAAGGGATGGCGGGCGGCTGTGCGATATCACCCTCACCGTACTTGACATAATGGAGATAGATGCCATCCCCGACATGACCTGCCAGACCCTCCTCAAGCGCTAGAGCACAGATCTCATTGAAAATGTAGTGGCACCCCTTGTGGGTGTCCACTATGCATACCTCGATCTTGTCCAATCAGGGCACCCCTAGTGAGCACGGTTGTCGCATAAAAACACCAGCATAGAAATACCAATTGTAAGATGTACCCTTGTAAGTACCCGATGGAATGCCCCCCAGGCCAAGTCCCGAAGGGACGCAAGAGAGTAGCCCAGGGCTTACGCCCTTTGGATCGCACAACCACCCAAAGCAAGTAGTGCCAATGGGACGTAAGAGGGTTGCGTCATTACATTATACAGGGCCGGAGGGCTTATTCTTACGTATTCTTACGCCCCTACGGGGCTATGGCATTATTCTTGGGCTTGCCACAGGGCTTACTCCCTGGGCTACTCTCTTGCCTCCCTTCGGGACTATGTTGGGATGGTGTACAAAGAGGGCACCCGTTAGCAATGCCCGCACTTGGGCCATGTTCATGGGTTTATGCGACAACCTTGCCCATAAAGGGTGCCTCTACCTGACCTCCAAAAATTCACCCCAAAGTACACCCCAAAACCTGTCCCGTTTTGTCCCACCAAGGCCATTAAGTTAACGAGGGCAAGACCAACCACCTTCAAATCAAAATCCTGAAACTCATATTACCTGCTGTACCAAAGTACGCACTAAACGTAATTAGCAGGATTTCCTGTAGATGAGGTTTGGGCCTGATCCGCGATGTGATCGTGGATCAGGTGGCCGTGATCGTGGCGTACACCGACCTCATGCAGGTGCTCGTGAATCAGGTTGGCCCTGATCAGCAGTTTGTGGTCGGCCAGGATTTCCTCCGGCGTGCCGTCGGCCAGGATGCAGCGCTCCTCCCCGATCACGACCACTCGGCGGGCGATAATGGGCACGATCTCAAGCTCATGTGTGGCGGTGATTATCGTCTTGCCTGCTTCGCCCAGCTTACGGATCAGGTTCACCAGCACCCACTTGGTGCGTGGGTCGAGCGAGGCGGTAGGCTCGTCCAGCAAGATCACTTCCGGGCGAAGCGAGAGCACGGAAGCTATGGCGGCGCGCTTCTTTTCGCCACCCGAAAGCTCGAAAGGTGCTCGGTTCGCGAGAGGGGTTATCTCCATCTGGGCCAGGGCTTCGTCAACCCGCTCTTTGACCTCTTGCTTGGTCAGGCCGAGTTGAAGCGGGCCGAAGGCTACGTCGTCCAGCACGGTGGCGCTGAAAAGCTGGATGTCGGGGTCCTGGAAGACTAGACCGACCTCGCGATGGAAGCGGAATGAGTCTTGCCCGTTGGCGACGGCAGCAATATCGAGGCCCAGGGCGCGCATAGTGCCCTCGCTTGGGCCAATGATACCGTCGAGTAGCTTCAGCAAAGTTGATTTACCTGATCCATTCGCCCCCAGAAGCACCACCTGTTCGCCAGGGTCGATATCAAGGTCTATACCGTCGAGGGCGACCTGCCGCCCGGCGTAGAGGTAACGCACGCCTCGCAGGTGAAAGGTGCCCCCTTCACGGTCGGTGGAGAGTTGGGCGAGATTGTCTTGAGCCGCAACATGCCCATTATTTGAATAGGTGCCTGTCAAGGAAGATACCTCCCGGCAAGGGTGGCGGCTACAGCCAGAATGACCGCCCCCAGGATCGCCAGCCAATCGGTGGCGGTCATGACGTAGTTATTATAGCTGCGTACCTGCCCGGTGAAGCCCCTGGCAAGCATAGCGGAATAAACATCGTTGCTCATCTTGAAGGAGCGGCCCATCAGGTTCATCATCTGGTTGGTTATCCAGCCTCTGTGTTCATCGCCCGAAGTTTTGCCTACCATCCTGCTCTTGCGTGCCTCAAATAACCCATTGGTTATGCGAAAGAAGAGGAAGATATAGCGATAAGTCATCGAGAGGAGGAGCACAAAGACCTGGGGAACGCGCAAGGCCTGAAGGCTCTTGAGCACATCGGCCCAGGGGGTGGTCAGCACCAGGAGCACAGCAAGGGATACGCTGACGCCAACCCTCGATATGAATATGATCGCTCCTGTCAAACCGGGCCAGGAAGGAGCTACGTGGAGAGGCCCCAGGGCGAGATCGAAGATACGCGGCCCGGCGGCGAAAAAGATGGATGGTATGATCACGATGCCCGCGAAGAAAGGGATGCCGATCCATACTCGCTTGACGAAGAAGTCGAACGGTACGCGGCTGGCGTAGGCTGCGGCTAGTATAGCCGCATAGAGGCCGGCCAGCACCACGAACGAATTTGAGAGGCTGGCAGCCAGCACCACGGCTAGGAACATGCCCCACTTGGCGCGAGGGTCGATACTTTGCAGCCAACCGCTCTTGCGGGCGTGCTCCTCGGTGAATACAGCTCGTTCGATTGAGGCTGTTATGCCGGAAACTGTGTGCTCCAGCCAGCCAATGTGGCCTTCCTTTTCTGCGTGGCTATGCGGGTGAGAAGTAACGGCGCTCATGGTGGAGACGTACCTTGAGCGCCGGTGCCGACTGTTTCACCGGTACTGGACCTTCGTATGAGGGTAGAGAAAGCCAGGATTGCAAGGCCGAGCAACAGTATGCCGATGATACCGCTGATCTCGTAGCCGATGGCGGTCTGCCAGAGGGCGGCATTGGCGTCGCTGAAGAAGGGGAGCGGTATGTTATAGTCTGCCAAAGGCGCGCTGAAGATGCTCGACAGGTCTTGCAGACCCTTGGGCACATAGCCGAAGGCGGCCTGCACATCTTCGGGGCTACCTTCACCGTAGGCAAATCCGGGCGCGATAAGGCCAAGCGGTGCCAGGATCGCCAGCGCCATAAAGGCTGTACCGATGCCTTTGAGGCGTTTCGGCAAGAGAAAGTATGTAAGTGGGATCAGGATAACAGCGATGATGGCTACTATGAGGAGCATGGTGCCTACATCGGCCCAATTAACCTGCGACCAGTCTGCGCCGAAGAAGTGTCCGAAGTCGCCACCACCGGTGATCAACCCGGCAATCAAGAGGATGATCAGGCCTCCAAGTGCTGTCAGCGCGACGACCTGGCCGAGAGGTCTCCCCGCAGGCCGACCTTCGGTAATGCCCGGCCCGGCGAAGATGGAGCGTAGCGATGTGAGATATTCGGGGTGGCGGCTCTGTAGATAGGCCATTCCAAGGGCGGTGATTATACCCTCTACTATGGACGCGCCGAAGGCGTGGGCGATCAGCATAGCGGGTATAGCCGCATCTAGCCCGTAGGGACTGTAGAGGGGATTGCCTGCCGAGTTGGTGAAAAGGATCGGTTGCAAACCCAGTTCGATGCCCACCAGGAGGGCGGCGGCGGTCATCCCTATATACGCCCCGATCCCTGCGGCCCACGCCCGACGTATAGAGAGGATGGGGGCGTTGGCGGCGATTGCTCTGTAGGACCAATAGCCAACCAGAGGCAGGACGACACCCATGTTGAGGCAGTTGATGAAGATGGCGAGTATGCCGCCATCGCCGAAGAATAGGGCCTGGATGATGAGGGCCATGCTTACGCCGATGATGGCGGCGGGTACGCCTAACACAATGGCGATGAGGGTGCCGCCAACGCCGTGGGCGGTTGTGCCGCCGGGCACTGGCACGTTGAACATCATGATGGTGAAGCTGAAGGCGGCGAAGATCGCTAGCAGGGGCACGGTGCGGTTGTTGAGCACCGACTGTACGCGCTTGACAGCGATGGCCCAGGCGGGGATCGTGACGATCCCGGAGCCGAGCGACATTATGGGGCTGAGGTATCCATCGGGAATATGCACCTGACTTCTCCTTGAGCGGTTTGGGTGGTCCGTTTGTGATCAGCAGCCGGTGGTCGGGGCGGGGTGGTTTTGAAAGCTTTTTGGCCTTCTCTTACCAGTAAGGACATGCAAGTACAAGTTGCAGATATATGGATTATACAACGTTTGCAACTGGTTGCAAATCTCTATAGTCAATTACGTCACAGATCGGGATTTGGATTTGTCTCAAACTAAACTTGCCGTGTGGCGGACAACAGCTTATACACCTCAGCCCAGGGCGAGCGCCATCACGCCTACAACCATCGCGCTGCTGGCGGCCAGTCGTCGGACGGCATCACCTTCAGAGAGGAGGCGAGTGCCGAGGAGTGCGCCCAGCAGGATGCTGATTTCGCGGGTTGGCGCGACGTAGCTGACTGGGCTTATGACAAGGGCCGTCAGCACCAGGATGTAAGAAATCGGGCTGAGAATTCCCACCGCAAAGAGTGCGGCTTTGTGGTCGCGCCAGTGAGCCGCCACCTCGGGGCGGCGGGTGGCAGCAACGGGTATGAGGAGGAGCACTCGGCCTGCGCTGGAGCCGTAATATTGGAGAAGAGGCGCGATCATGACGGTGGAGACTGCCAGTTTGTCCCAGAGGGTGTACGCGCCTATTATGACCCCTGTGATGAGGCCATAGAAGGCGGCCTGGACAGCGCCATTGGCTTTGAGAGCGTTCAGGCCGCCCGTGAGGAAGAACGCGCCTCCAGCGATCAGAATGGCACCGGCCAGAGCGGGAAGGGTAGGACGCTCTCCGAGGAGGGCTATTGCGCCGAGCGTTGAGAGGAGTGGGCCGGTGCCGCGTGCCAGGGGGTAGACCAGAGAGAAGTCGCCAGCGCGGTAGCCCCGCAGGAGCGCGATAAAGTAGGAGAGGTGCAGGAGGGCGCTCCCGAACATCATGGCAATCTCCAGAAGGCCTATATGTGGCGATTCGAGCACGAACAGGATGACAACCAGTGGCGCAAACGCTACAAGAGAGATAGCATCAGAAAGCCAGACAAAGACCACATCACCACGCGCACGCTTCGCGAAGAGGTTCCACGTGGCATGGAACACCGCCGAGAGGAGCACCATAGTGAGGGCGAGTGTAGTCACTTAGGTCGCGTGTATGGAGCTAGATGAAGCGCGCGTTTGGTTCTATATCGAGGGCAAAGTCGTACTGGAGAGAGTTGGCGTAGCGGTAATAGGCTGCCGCTGCGATCATGGCTGCATTGTCGGTACAGAGCACGAGCGGTGGGTAGCGGAAGGGAACTCGCAAGCGCTGGGCCAGCGCTTCGCGGAGGAGCGAATTGGCGGCCACGCCGCCCGCTACCAGCATCTCGCGCACTCCGAACTCGACAGCGGCGGCAGCGGTCTTCTCCACAAGGGCGTCCACGACCGCAGCCTGGAATGAGGCGGCGAGATCGGCCACTGGCAGGGTGTCCGTGTGGGTGATGCCTGCGTGCGGTTCTGGGGGGCCGGAAGAGCCCTGCGCATGGGCTACCTTGATTGGAGGCGGCGTGGGAGCAGCAGATGGGTTGTGGGCCTCCTCGGTGTGGGGAGGGGCATCGCCATCGACTGTGAAGGTGCTGATATCTACCAATTGCGTAGTTTCAAGCGACGGATGCGGGGTAGCGCGAGGTGCTTCGTTCTTCTGTGCGTTGCTTGAGAGTTGTGGGGGCGTTGGGGCAGGCGGTTGGGAGGTTTGCCAGGGCGCGGGCTTCTCGGATTGGAAGCCATATTCCTGCACTTTGCGAAGGAGTGCGGTTTTCACGCCGCTGAATGAGAAATCGTATGTGCCCTTGAGCCAGGCACGTGGGAAGGGGAAGCGCTCAGGGTTGCCACCCTCGGCTGCGCGCTGGATGGCAGGACCGCCCGGATAGCCGAGTCCGAGGATGCGGGCGGCCTTGTCAAACGCCTCGCCTGCGGCATCGTCGATAGTCTTGCCAAGCAGGCGATACTGGCCGTGACCGGTCATCAAAATAAGCTCGGTGTGACCACCGGAGACGATAAGGCAGAGGGCAGGAAAGCGCGGCTCGAACGGTATGTCTCCTTCGGCAGCCCTAGACTCTGGGATCAGCCAGTTCGAATAGATATGGCCTTCGAGGTGGTTGACGGCGATCAGGGGCTTGCCGCGTGCGAAGGCGATGGCCTTGGCGGCGTTCACCCCGACGAGGAGGGCTGGAGAGAGGCCGGGGCCGCGAGTGACCGCCACCGCGTCGAGGTTGACCCAGCTCATACCGGTGCGGGTCAGCGCCTCTTCCAGCACTGGGACGATGGTAACGATATGTTGGCGCGAGGCAAGCTCAGGCACTACGCCGCCGTACTTCTGATGTAGCGCGATTTGCGAGGCAATTACGTTGGTGACTATGTGCCGCCCGTCGCGGACGATGGCGACGGAGGTCTCGTCGCAGGAAGTTTCGATTGCAAGGATGTTCATTGAGTTTTCCAGACCTGGGATCGTGGGTAGAGATCGATATAGCGCGACAGTGGGCCGGTTATTGCAGTTTGCTGCGGTCAGTAGAATGTGCGGGTGGGGGCTGAGCGCGGAACGCGGCGCTGAGGCGTTCGGTTAGCTGCTTTCGAAGGCCGGCAATGCGGCTCTTGTGCTGTGGAGAGTTGAGTGGCTCGCTCCACATGATATAGGCGTCTTCATTGTTGTCGCTGTAGTAGCGGCGGCGAACGCCGCTGATTTCGAGGCCGTATTTGCGATAAAGGGCCTGGGCAGAGAGGTTGGACACGCGCACTTCGAGGGTAATGCGGTGAGCGCCCATCTCGCGGGCGATGTCGGCAAGGCCCAGGAAAAGAAGCTCGCCTGCGCCCTGGCCCCGGTGGTCCGGGTGGACTCCTATGGTGGTGACGTGTCCCTCGTCCACCATAAGCCAGAGACCGGCGTACCCAGCCATCTCGAAGTCGCCGCTATCGACAAGGGTAAGCTCTTCCGCGCTGCTAGCGGGGAATCTACCGTCTGTCGTTGAGGCGGACGTGGTGCTCCACCAGGGAACGAGCGATACTATGCGCGAGAGGAGGCCGACGGGAGTCCTGACGCCTGAGCCGTTATGCGCCAGCGTATGCAGTTCTGGGTGGTTGAGAGAGGTGATGGTAAGCTCGGAAGGCGGAGTAACGCCGAGGCGCGCAGCGAGAGCCGGGGATATCCACCAGGCTACTATGTAACGGTTGGTCTCAGGGGTCTTTAGCTCGCGCCTGTACGCCGAAGTGGGCCACGGCATGCTGAAGCAGAGGCGCTCGATGCGAGCCACTTCCGGTATATCTTCGGCTGTCATGTACTCAAGTAGGTAGGGCATACGTTAGCTTTGAGTTGTGAGCGGTTCCGGTTGCGGGCTGCTTGCTGCCTGCTGAGGTTGAAGATAGATAGCCTGGAGAGTGGCGGGGTCGTCGGAGTCGCTATGCTGGGCGCGCTGGAGGGCCAGTTCGGCCAGGTAGGAGGCGCGGCGGAGGCCCGCGGCAGCGGGAGCGATGGCGGCCTCCTTGCCAAGCGCCCGCGTGATGTCGGAGGCGGTTTCAGGTGTGATCTCGCCGCAGAACAGAGTAGCGAGATTGGCGGCGCGCGAAGCTATTGCCGCGGCCATTTCGGCGGCTGTGGTGTTCGCGTAGGAGGTAAGACGCTGCCAGCGCGTGCCCTTGGTACGGTACAAGGCCCACGCAAGGCGATGCCTGCCCATGCTGAGGACGGCGCACACCTGCGCGGCTGTAACGGCGACCTGGCTATAGGCGAGCGCATCGAGGCTTGGCACGCCCCAGAGGGGGATGGCAAGCGCATAGGAGAGGGTCTTGGCGGTGCTGAGGCCAATCCGCACACCGCTATACGAGCCTGGACCTGTGGCAACCGCAACGCCTGTCAGGTCGCGCACGGTCACACCCACAGCGGACATGGCGCGCTGGATGTTTGGTAGCAACTGCGTGGTCTGCTCGCGCCCCGCCAGCCACGATTGCTCGAACAGGACGCCCGACGGGGGTCTGTAAAGTGCAATGCTGATCATGTCTGTACTTGTATCTATGGCTAATATCATAGGCAGTTGAGGATTGACAGATCAATGAGCAATAATCGGGTTAACCGAATGCGGCGTGCTTAAAATCATCCAGCAGTTGTTCGTAGCGAGAACCGCTTGCATAGAAGCGAAGGGTGCGTTTGGTATCGTTGAGGTGGCTGAATTGGATCGATAGGTAGTCGTCAGAGAGCCAGGGGGCAGCCTCGGCGGGCCATTCAATGACAGTTACACCCCGGCCTTCAAGGTAATCATCGAGGCCAAGCGTGGCGATGTCCTCTATTCCGTGAAGGCGATAGAGGTCAATATGGGCGAATGGGAGTCGACCGCCACGATACTCATTGATGAGTGTGAAGGTAGGTGAGTTGACATAACGACTGTCGAGGCCCAGACCCCTCGCTATCCCCTGGGTGAATGTAGTCTTACCCGAGCCGAACTCTCCTTCCAGCAGCACCACATCGCCTGGGGAGAGGCACTTGCCCAGGTGCGCTCCCAGCCGCTTGGTCTGCTCTACACTGTGACTCACAATGTCCAGGTTTGCCCGTGTCGGCACCTCTTTTCGTGGGTTCCTCTCATCTGGTTTTATGGTCATGGGTCGTGCGCCGCGACGAATGAAAGTAAGGCTGCGGTTCGATAAATTCCAGGTTTCACCTTGTATTTCGCTTTCTAGTCCCCGATTTGCCGGTGGTTACGCCATCGAGCACTTCCGCAGTCTGGCGGGCGGTGCGCTCCCAACTGAAGGTCGAGGCTTGTTGTAGCGCAGCTTGGCCCAGACGTGCGGCCAATGCGGGGTCGCGTAGCAGTGACCGGAGCGCATCCGCCCACGCCCCGATGCCCATCGGATCGACCAGGATGCCCGCGTTGCCGACTACTTCGGGCAGGGCCGATGTGTTGGAGGCTACCACAGGGGTACCGCATGACATGGCTTCAAGGGCCGGGAGACCGAACCCTTCATAAAGGGAAGGATAGGCACACACACCGGCGATATTATACCACAGCGGTAGCTCGTCGTCAGGCACGCGACCTAGCCAGCGTACGCGCCCGCCCTGCTCCCGGGAGCCGAGTCCAAGACGCTCGGCGGTGGCGAATATCTCATCGTAATACCAGCCCTTGCTGCCGCCTACCACAAGAATAACATCGGACAGATCGGGGTCGTGGGCGAGTGCAGCGAAGGCGTGGAGGAGAGTAGAGATGTTCTTGCGGGGTTCGAGGGTGCCGATATGGATGATGATGCGCCCTTCTATGCCCTTCTCGTAGCGGAAATTCGACCTCTCTAGCTCGGAGATCGGGTGGAACTGTGTGCCGACGCCATTATAGACCGTGGTGACGTGCGAGGGTGGGATATGGAGGAGCTTAATAACATCGCGCCGAGTAGTCTCGGAGACCGCAATGACCTGCCTGGCATGGCGGGCGGACCAGCCGGTCATAGCGGTGAGATAGAGGCGCTTGAGAGGGTGGAAAGCGGCAGGATAGCGAAGGAAGATCAGGTCGTGGATGGTGAGCAAAGTGGGGCAGGGAGCTATGAAGGGGCGGACATTGACCGGGCAAAAGAGGAGGTCGAGGCGAAGGCGCCCAGCGGCGAAAGGGAGGATCGTTTGCTCCCAGGCGATACGAATCGGGGCGCGCACAGTGGGGAAGCGGCTGCGAGAAAAGGCGAGATTAGGAGGGGCCGGAAAACCGGTAGGGATTGGAGCGTTGCCGACGAAGGCGGTGAAGCGGGAGTGGGGCTGCTGAGGGGGAAGCTGGATCAGAAGCTCGTAGATGTAGCGGCTGAGACCGGCCTGGCGGTAGTTGCCGGTGAAGGCCAGCAGGTGGGCGTTGATGCCGATGTGCATATCGGTGATTATAACAGGCCACCCGGCTGGGTGGAAGCGCGGGAGAATGGGTCGCATGAAGCGAAGAGGAATCGCAGCACATCCACAAGCAGAGGTGAGTAGAAATCCACTACGTAATATTACGTATTTTTGACATAACGTATACTACTTTCGGGTTAACTACTTCCTTATGTAAACTTTTCGTGATATACTGCCTCACGAAGCAAAGGCGCGCTCTTTCCTGGCAGTAGTAGTACTTTCGGGCTACAACTTTAGCGGGTATGGGTCGTGCTTTTTTGTGTCGGTTGAAAGGGGCGTAGCCATCCAAGCGGTGTATTGGAGGCAAGTTTCCGCGCCGCCGGTGGAAGAGGATAATGCGGCGGTTGGAGTTATTTTAGGCTGTTTCTGAGGAGGAGTACATCATGATCAGACGCACCTTACGCTATGCTCGCTACGCTTTGGTGGTGGGCGGCATCTTCGCCTCGTTTGCTTTGAGCGTCAATTGGAGCGCAGCCGATAGTGTGAACTGGAGCAGTGTAAACTGGAGCAGACCGGATAGTGTAAATTGGAGCAGTGTAAATTGGAGCCGCCCCGAAAGTGTGAATTGGAGCAGTGTAAACTGGAGCCGGTCTGAAAGTGTAAACTGGAGCTAGGCCGCTAGCTGCACGAGAGATAAAGCACGAGTTAGCACGAGAAGGAAGATTGTAGAGGAGGCCTGCGGGCCTCCTATTTTCGTGGGGACACGCCACGCTTGACGAGGGATGTGCTATTGCGTATAATATGAGGGCGCAGGCGTGAGCGTATGATACATGGGGATGTAGCTCAGTTGGGAGAGCATCACACT
>CAWCNY010000007.1:0-200237 GCA_963797095.1 uncultured Chloroflexia bacterium
ATTTATGATATCGCCGTCTTTGACTGTGTAGGTCTTGCCTTCCATGCGGACTGTGCCGTGCTTTTTGGCTTCGGGCATGCTGCCGGCGGAGATCAGGTCGTCGTAGTGGACTACCTCGGCGCGGATGAAGCCACGCTCAAGGTCGGTGTGGATGGCACCGGCTGCGTGCTGGGCATTGGTGCCCTGGCGGATGGTCCATGCACGCACTTCATCTTCGCCTGCGGTGAGGAAGGAGATCAGGCCGAGGAGTGAGTAGCTTTTGCTGACTACTTCGGCGAGGCGGGAGGGGCCAACACCCATCATTTCGCGGAACTCGGCGGCATCTTCTGAGGAAAGCTGGCCGATCTCCATCTCAAGCTGGGCGGGTATGGCGATCACGTCGGCGGAGGCGTTGCCGAGGGCGGCACGCACCTTTGCTTCGAGGTCGGGGCCGGAGTTGAGGTTGTTTTCGCCCAGGTTGACCACTACGAGGAGGGGCTTGGCGGTGAGGAAGCCGTAGTTGCGGATGGCTTTCTCGTCGTCTTCGGTGAGGCCCATATCGCGGATGGTGGCACCATCTTCGAGGGTGGGCACGATTCGGGTGAGCACGTCCTGCTCGCGCTCGCGGGTCTCGCGCTCGACCCCTTTCATCTTGGGTATCTCGGCCTTGAGGCGCTCAAGACGGCGCTCGATGATGCCGAGGTCGGAGAAGGTCATTTCGAGCATGACCGTCTCGGCATCGCGAGCGGGATCGACGGTGTCAACACCTTCGGGGAGGGGCACGGTGGGGTTGTCGAAGGCGCGCACTACGAGGACCAGGGCCTCCATACCGCCCAGGAAGCCGAGGGTCTGGCGGCTGATAGGTTCTTTGCTGCCGCTCTCTTTGGCGGCGGCAGTCATACCCGGCACATCGGTGAACTGCACGTCGGCGGGGGTGGTCTTGCGAGGGTGGTACATGGTGGTGAGCACGTCGAGGCGGGGGTCGGGCACTTTGACGACGGCTACATTGGGCTGGTCGCCCGATGAGTAGGCGGAGGTCTGGGCGTGCGAGCCGGTGATGGCGTTGAAGAGGGTGGTTTTGCCGCTGCCTTGCAGGCCGATGATACCGAGGTTGAGGGACATATGTGGTTACTCCAGGCTCCAAAGCGCCAACGCGCTAAAGCGCTAAAGTAGGTCTTATTTGCGATGATCCCTTTATTGTACTGCAAAGGGGCAGAGTCGAACCACAAAGACATACAGGGATTTTGTGCACGAAGAAACGAGGTTTGGCGAAGGGCACGAAGATTTCTTTGGGGTTTGAGTTTGAAGTTTGAGGTTCGAGGTCGGCAGGTGACGTTTTCGTATCCTCGGTTTGTTATTGGTAAGGTGCGCGACGTAGTGCGGTGGAGCGGTACACGGTTATATATGTTTGATCTTAGCACATATGTTTGCATTTGCATACGGCCATTTGGGTAGTTTTCTCTGCGATTTTGTGCGCTTACGTCAGGAATCCCAGGGCGCGTGGAAAGGGCGAGGCATGCCTCGCCCCTACAGCGGATCAGCGAGGCACCAGGGGATAGAGTTGGTGGTAGCGGAAGGTGCCTAGCTGGGATAGGAGCACTTCATAGGGCGTGCCCGATAGTTCGGGGTGGAGTTCTAGGACGGCGCGCTCGAAGTACTGCACTGGGTACGGTTTGCCGTCCAGGTCGCTGATCTCGGTGAACTCGTCGGAGATGGGATAGCCTAGCTGGGTCAAGCCGCCGTGCTGCTGCCAGTACTGGAGGAATGTGCCTCCGAGGCGCTTGCCTGTTTGGGGGAAGAGGACGGAGCCTTCAGAGGTGTTGGGGGTCTGACCGGGCGCGCCTTGCAGGTATTGTTCTTTGTAGCGGAAGGTGCCTAGTTGCGAGAGGAGCACCTCGTAGGGAGTATCAACGTATTCGGGATGGTACTCGAACACTGCGCGCTCGAAGTATTGGACTGTGTAGGGCTTGCCGTCCAGGTCTGAGACTTCGTTGAAAAGGTCGGAGATGGGATAGCCTTGCTGTAGGAGACCGCCGTGGTTGTTCCAGTAGTCGAGGAAGATGCCTGAGAGGGTGTGGCCTGTTTCGGGGAAGGTACGGCTGCCGATGCCTGGGAGAGTAATGGAGGGTGTTGGGGCGGGGATCAAGGTTGGTGGTGGCGTGCTCCCTGGGGGCAGGATTTGCAGGAAGATGGCAGAGATAAGCCCCCAGCTTCCAAGCCCCTCGTAGTCGTTGACGCCGTGGCCGCGCACGAAAATGATGTGTTTGCCGGGGGAGAGAGCAGCCGTGTCGATGGAGGCCTGGACGGTTTCGGTGGGGGAGTCGAAGCTGCCATCCATTGGGCTCATAGGGATGGCAACACCACCGGCCCAGGGAGGGGTATCTATGTAGTATTCAGCGCCGCCTGCGTTCTGGAGGTAGTTGTTGAAGCGCCAGTTGTAGTTGATGGTGGCAGTGATGATGGGAGATTCGCCCGCGACGACTACGTGGGCAAGAGTTACATTGTTGGTGTCGGGGCCGCGAGCGAGGAGATAGGGTGTGCGGGCTATTTTCGCCATGTAGATCAGCATCTGCCTGTTGTTTTCCCATAAGGAGTTCAGCTGATCGTATGGAAGCGTATAGCCGGTTCCCGCAAGCTCGGTGCTGAATGCAGGCACCCCCAATTCGCCATAGGCCCAATCGATCTCGGTACCATCTGTGGGATAAAGGCACCCAGGCACGCCAAGTTGACAATATGTGTAGCCGTTGCCGCCTGCCTGGGGCGTGCTCATGTGCAGGGCGATGCTATCCAGGTCGGTTTTGTTACCGGCAGGGTTCGCTTTGAAACCCCAGGGATAGAGATCAAGCTTGGCGTAGTTGTGCATATCTTGCAAGATACCGGTGGCGGTGAGGGGAGCCGCGGCATCATCGTCCTCACCCCGCTGGTCGGGAAACAAGGCGCTGACCTGCGCCACGAGCGCCTGGGTCTCGTCCTCCGATGCAGGTGAAGGGCCGCGATAATTGGGCGCACACGGGTCGTCGGAAGCGCCGCTACAGCACGCCCATTTGAAAGGGAAGTTGCGGTTGAGATCGGTGCCCATCATGTTGAGGAGGGTGGGCGGGTAGGTGGCACAGCGGTGAGTATTGTCGGCGTTCTTGCGCTGGACGTAAGTGGCCGGGGTTGCCTCCACGATGTGGTGGCCGTCGGGGTTGATTATAGGGGCTATCCAGATGTCGTGGTAGTCAACGAGCCAGTGGGCATCGGCGTTGGTATCATAGCCGTCGAGGAGCCAGGAAATGAAGCGCATAGCGATCTCAGGCGGGGTGATCTCGTTGGGATGTATGCCCGCATCGAACCAGAAGACGGGCTTGGGGCCGGGAATGTCGCGGTTGGTGATGTGGAGCACAAGGAGGTCATAGCCGTCGAAGCCGGGGGCCGGGTTGGGGCATGGGGAGTGGGTCTTGCACCAGGAGTCTCCGAAATCGACCTTTTCGGCGAGGGTGGGGTGAGCGGCAACCTGGCTATCGAGGAAGGCCTGCTCTCCTTCGACGGTCTTGTAGCCGCCGTAAAAGGTTTGGGGGGCGGCTTGTTGGGCGGAGACACTTTGAGGTTGGAGGGTGGAAGTGTTAGCTGTGGCCTCGGCGGTAGCTCCGGAGGCGGAGGCGAAGAGCAGTGCTATCAGGGTGGTGGCGGAGAGGATGAAGGCTGCGGGTCGCTTTGCTGGTGTTGTCATGATTGATCCTCTTGGGGTGCGTTTTAGGATATGGTCTTTAGCCGTAACGGGGCGATTCAGGAGGGGAATCAGTAGTTGATGGCGCGCTATTTGCTTATTATGCCGGACAGAAGAACGGGTTTGTCAAGACATTCATACAGAGAATCGGGGTAGATTCTGATCGCAGGATGTGGTACAATTCGACCGAAAACTACCCGCCACTGTCACGCGGCAGGACCTCAGCACTTGCCCGGCAGAGGCTGCAACCTTACTCTCACACGAACGTTTTAATGAGACCTAATAGGACGCGGCTATCTGCCTGTAGAGTGCAGGCAGTAGCTGTAGTATTCCATTCTCTAGAGATAATATAAAGAGCGAGATATAACATGCAACGTACCAACACCGCAAAGCCCCCAGCAGTGCATGCATCCCATATTAATGCCCACGACATTGAGCTAGGCAATCAAAGACCCCGGAATATATTGGTAATCACGCTGATAGCGGTGGTTGGACTGATCGCCGCCAGCGTAGGAACAGTGGCGTGGTATTCGCTGTCGCATGACGGCAAGGTATACAACGGCGTCAGCGTGCTTGGCACAGCATTGGGCGGGATGTCGCGTGAAGAAGCGCAGGCAGCGCTCACGGAAGCATCGAGCGGATATCCGAGCGGGACGGTTGACGTGAGGGGCGCAGATAAGTCGTGGCAGTTCTCGACCGCCGACCTGGGGGTGGCGCTGGACGTGGAGCGGACCGTTGATGCGGCTTTCGGAGTTGGGCGCAATGGCGATACGCTGTTGAGCGACCTGGGCACGCAGATGGGAACACTGTTCAATGGCGTGGAGGTCGCTCCGGTGTTGAAGAACGACCCGGCATTGATCGCGGCAGCGGCAGAGCGGGTCGCGGGGGAGGTGGACAAGCCCGCGGTTGACAGCCGGTTGGAGAAGGGCGCAGACGGTGTGGTTATGGTCACTCCATCGGCGAGCGGCCTGAGCGTGGATCAGGATAAGCTGAGCGCGGATTTGACGCTGGCAGTGGTGGCCGAGCCGTTCGGCGGGGTGCAGGTTCAGACCAGGGTGGAGGCTCCGCAGATCGCGGAAAGCGACCTGGGAGGGACGAAAGCGCAGGCGCTGCTGCTGACGGAGCAGCCTGTGACGCTGACGGCGGGCGATCAAAATTGGACGCTGACGAGCGAAGATTTGCGCGGGATGCTGGTCATCGGCCACGATGGAGAGTCAACAGGGGCCGCGCTGGCTGAGGATGAGATAGAGGGATATTTAGCTCCGGTGGCCGAGGCTTTGCACACGGAGCCTGTGGATGCTTCGATTTCTATAGGTAACAGCACGGTTACATTGGACGAGGATCAGCCGGGGCAGGACCTGGATGTGAAGGCGGCGGCGGCGGCTATAGAGCAGGCCGCAGCCAGCGAGGATGCGTCGGGGCGCGTGGTGGCTCTGCCTTTG
Source organism: uncultured Chloroflexia bacterium (assembly GCA_963797095.1). Taxonomy (GTDB): domain Bacteria; phylum Chloroflexota; class Chloroflexia; order QHBQ01; family JADMIH01; genus JADMIH01. The sequence continues at coordinate 5,131 of CAWCNY010000007.1, forward strand.
AAGGAAGTGCCTGCGGGGGGGAGGACCGAGCAGTTGCGGGCGGTCTACGACAAGGCAAGCGCGCTGGTGGCAAACGGCGTGCGCGTGCGCTATGGCGAGGATACGTATATCATGCGGGCCAATTCGGTGACGGGCTTCATCAGCGTGGAGCCTGCACAGGGCGGGCCTGGGCGGATGGTGATCAAGGTTGACGAGGACGCGCTGGCGTACCGGATTTCGGGGATCGCCACTACTTATGTCAACCGGCAGCCGTCGGATGCACGCTTTAAGGTGATAAATGGAGTGCCGCAGAAAGTGGCCGATGCGATGGTGGGTGTGACGGTGGACGTGGACGCATCGGTGGCGAACGTAGAGAAAGCGCTGGAGACCTACGGGGGCAACGGCACTATGGAGGCCGACCTTGTGGTGTCGACAGCGGAGCCTTCGGTGAAGGACGCGGACCTCGCCAATATCAACACGCCCGATATGCTGGCCTACGGGCAGACATCGTATGCGACCTCGTCGGCCAACAGGCGGTGGAATGTGGAATTGGGCGCGAGGAACATCGATGGCACGCTGGTGCCGCCGGGCGGGATTTTCTCGACCGTGGACACGATTGGGCCGCTGACTCTGGACGCGGGTTTCAAGATGGGGTTCGCGATCCAGGGAGATGGAGAGGGCGGGCTGACGACCGTACCTGCGGAGGCAGGCGGTATATGCCAGGTGTCTACCACGCTGTTCCACGCGGTGTTCAGGGGCGGGTTGGAAGTGGTTGAGCGCAACTGGCACTCTTACTGGATCAACCTGTACGGAATAGCGCCCACCGGGTTGCAAGGGCTGGACGCGACTATCGCGCCGCCTTATAAGGATTTCAAGTTCAAGAATGACACGGGCAACTGGCTGCTGATCAAGGCGATACCGGACGGAAAGAATCTTACTTTCCAGCTATGGGGCGTGAACCCGCACTGGACTGTGGCTATCAGCAAGCCTGTGATCACGAATGTAAGGCCGACCACTCAGGCCGATATTATTGAGTACTCGGCGGATTGGCCCGCGAGCGCGGGCAAGGTGATGGTAGAGCATGCAGCCGATGGGTTCGACGCAAGCATCCACCGGGTGGTGACCGACGCGAGCGGGAATGTGATCGATGATTGGGTTGCTAAGAGCAGCTACCAGCCTGCACACAACAGGTATTTGATCGGGACAGGGAAGTAAGGGCGAACCAACACCCCCGCACCCCCGCCCCTCTCCCCGCCTGAGGCGGGGAGAGGGGAGTTTTGTTAAGGAGAGAGTTGGGGGGACACCCCAAACCCCCCGGCAGGCAGTTCCGCCTGCACCCCCTTGAACTTGGGAGGCGAAAGAGGGGTTGGAGAGAACACCCGAACCCCGGCAGGCTGTTCCACCTGCACCCCCTTTCCGAGAAACATGCGATAATCGGGTATGACACCTGAGTTGGCTGCGTTTTCGGATTGGGTGCTGGCGGTTGTGCCGCGCCTGTTTTTGTATCCCGGCGGGGTGTGGATGGTGGTTGGGCTGGTAATTATGCGGGCTGTCGGCGGGGGCGAAAGGTCAGGGCCGGGAGGATGGGTCGGGGAGTTGGCGCGAGTGAACCTGGGGGCGGCGGCTTGCGGTTGGGTTGCGCTGGCTTTGCTGCCGATGCCTGGAGCGCAGGCGCTGCCGGCTCCGGTGGACAGGTGGGTGCTTAGTGCGCTGGTGGCGCTATCGCTGCTACTTGACCTGGACGCAGCGGATGTTGAGGCTCGCAGGTGGCGCGTGCTGGCGGGTGCCGAGATCACGCTGGCGTTGCTGGCCCCACTGGCTAGAGGTGAGGCGTTGCTTGTGGGTGGAGAAGGGTTGGAGGCGAGTTGGGCTGCCTGGATCGCCATCCCTGCTGTGGCACTGGGGATGGTGGCGCTGGTGTGGTCGGGGGATGTGGGGTTGGGGAGTGGAGTGAGGGGGCTTGCGTGGGCAGGGTTGGGGCTTGCACCGCTATGGCCTTTGCTGCCCGATAGCTGGTTGACAGCTACATTGGTGGTATTTGGGGTCGTGTGCCTGCTGTGGTGGGCAGCACGCAGGACGGCGCGACAAATGGAAGGCCGGGAGGCGCAGAGGTTAATTGGGACGGTGGTGGCTAGCCTGTGGCTTCTGGCGCTGGGATCGTTGCTGGCTGCGCTTCTTTTTGCTCGGTGAACTCGCCCGACTGGGCCGCGTATTTGCTCACGATGGAGTGGATGTAGTCGCGATAAGTGTCGGCGAGGAGAGTCGAGCGGATAATGAGGGAGTTTTCGGCGTTCTTCTGGGCGTGGCGCGAGAAATTGTAGGAGCCTGTGAGCACGGTATCGTCGAGCACCATGATCTTATTATGCATATAGTCGTGCTTGCTCGAAGGGTTGTAAGGAGTGCTGTGCTTGCCCACCAGGTTGCCGTAATGGACGATGCTGGCGAACGCACCTATCTTCCAATTGTTGGCCGGGACCAACTGCCACTGGTATTTGACCCCCTCCATCTGAGTGAGGTCGTAGATGCCCTCGATGTGGACGCCGCGCTCCATTGCGTCGAGGAGGGCGCGGATTATGCGGGTGGAGGTTATTACTACGGCGGCGATGGTGATCATATCTCGGGTGCGATTGATAGCATTGGCTATGCTTTCGTCTATCCAATCGCCTTCGCCCGGTGAGAAGTTGACCAGGACGTAGGCGGGCTTGCCCCCGTAGACCAGGGTGGCCTCCCCGCTGTCCATGACGCCCTCGGACTCGATGCGGGAATCGATCCAGAGCTCTTCGAAGTCTTTGAGATAATACTGAGCCAATTCCTGGGAGCGAAGGATGATGACGTTGTTTTCTTCGAGGTCCCAGCTATCGTCGGTGAAGTTGGTGGACCCCGTCCAGATGGCAGCCTGGGGGGTTTTGCCGTCCAGGATGATGTATTTGTGGTGCATGAGGGCGCGGTCGCCCTCGATCATCCTGGAGGGGAAGCCGAGAGACTGGACGAAGAGGGGGGTGCCCAGATCGCAGGGGTCGTTGTGCCACGCACCAGGGGGCTGAGGGTTGGCGGCGTCATAGGCGATGCGGATTTTGACCCCGGCGGCGGCACGCTCCTTGAGAGCCTCCATAATAATGTTGCGCTCGTTGGGGCAGAGGTTGAAGGAATAGGCAGCTATCTCAATGGTCTGTGTGGCCTGGGAGACATAAGTGGCTATTTTTTTGGCTACATCATCGGTTGACTGGCAACCTTCACAAAGGAAGTAGGTTTCTATTGTGTCCATAATTTGAGTGTTGGATTTCGGATTCTTTTTTGTACACGAAGATATGAGGGAGGACGAAGGGCACGAAGGGTTTTAGGGTTGCAGGTTGGGAGTGTAGTGTGTGGATCAGGTCTTAGGTTTTGGGTCGTCGGTGGGCTTTATTTCTTCAGGAGGCAGGTTGATTTTATCCGCTATGAGGAAGCGGAGGCCCAGGAGGATCGCGAGGGCCAGGACAAAGAGGAACATGATAGTTATGTCGGAGGAGTCGAGGGTGGCATAGTCGCTGAACGAATGATACGCTATGATGAGGCCAACCGCAACTACGCCCAAAGGTATATAGGGGCGAGGATGGACAGTACGCCCGGCGGCTTCGACGCGCCTGTCGGCGTTGGCGGAGCGAATCAGCATGTAGACGCCACCGGAGGCTATGGCAAGCCCGGCAGCGACAAGCAGAAGTTCGACAAAGCTCATGAATGGAGAATATAGAGCATCGTTATTTTAGCCTCTTCTTTTTGCTCGCCACATAGTCCACCAGGATATACTCGCCGAGGGCTTCGGGGGTGGCGTAGAAGGCGCGGCCTTTGTTGATCTTGGTCATTTGCTCCACGAAGTCGGCCATATAGTAGCTGCGCTCAAGCATGAAGGTATTGATCACGATGCGGTCGCGGGTGCAGCGTACCACCTCGCGCAAGGTCTCCTGGATGGTGCGGAAGGTTGGCGGATAGTTGAAGAAGACATCGCCATCTTCGAGGTGGGCGGTCGGCTCGCCGTCGGTGACCACGATCACTTGCTTGTTGGGGCTGTTGCGCCTGCCAAGCAGCTGGCGAGAGAGCATGAGGGCGTGCTGGAGGTTGGTGCCGTACTGGTACTCGCTCCAATCGAGCTGAGGGAGCATCTCGGGTTTTAGCTCGCGGGCGAGGCCGGAGAAGCCGACTATGTAAAGATCATCCTTTGGGAACTGGGAGCGAATCAGGTGGTTGAGGGCGAGGGCGACCTTCTTGGCGGCCAGGAAGCAGCCGCGCAGCAGCATCGAGCGGCTCATGTCGATCAGGAGGACGGTGGAACTCTGGGTCATGTACTCGGTCGAGTAAACCTCGAAATCAGGAGGCTCTAATTTGACGGGCGTGCCGACGCCGGTGCGGGCCAGGGCGTTGCCGAGGGTGGCGCGCAGATCGAGGTGGAACGGGTCGCCGAACTCATAGGCTTTAGAGTCGTAGGTGCGCTCACCGCCCCTACCGCGAGTGCTGATGGCGTGCTTGCCGAAGGCGTCGCGCTTGAGGTAAGCGAAAATATCCTGGAGGGCTTTTTGCCCAAGCTTGCGGGTGGCGCGGGGGGTTAGCTGCATTTCGGCACCCTTCCACTCCAGGTAGCCTGCTTCTTCAAGCTGGCGGGCAAGCTCACGTAGTTGGTCGAGGGCTTGCTGGGCGTCAGAGCCCAATAGCTCAGCCACCTTGTCACGGTCTATGTCCTCGATGCTTTCGCCACGGCGGGCAGCGTTCAGGTCGCGCTCAAGCTTCTCCAGTTCGTCCAGTTGCTCCATGATCTGCATGGCTTCGGACATAGAGAGCGATTCGTCGGGGTCGCCGGAGAAGCGATACTGTCGGCCTGAGTGCATCGGCATAAGAGCGCCGAGGTTTTCGGCAAGTTCCTGCATCTCGGCCTGAAGCCCGGCATCCTGCATGAGACCCTGCATCATGCCCTGAAGCTGGGCGCGCTGCTGGGGCGACATCGACTCGAGCATGTTTTCCATGCGCTGCATCTGGTCGCGCAGGTGCTCCAATAGCTGGTCGATGTTCTCGATACCGGGCGGGAAGTGGTGGCCGTGCTTCTGCATGAACTCGTTGAAATGGGGGTCGCGACCCTCCTGGTGGGCGCGAAGCATCTGGTTGAGATCGCGCAGCATCTCGCGGGTGGCTTCCATAGCCTGGGGGTTGGACTGCATCTGCTGCATGCTCTCTTGCAGGCCGGAGAAGGTGTTCTGGACCATCTGCTGTTCGAGCATATTCATGAGGTCCTGGAACTGCTGGCGGGCATCGGGGTCCATAAAGTCGTATTCTTTTAGACCCTTGATCTGCCCTGAGAGGTCGGGAGGAAGGTTGTCTAATTGCTCTTTGCGGCGGGCGGCCATGCTTTCGAGCATCTTCTGAAAGGCCTGCTGCTCTGCCGCCGATGGATGACTTTCGGAGGACGAAGGATCCTGTTCGCTTGCGTTACCTTCGTCCATCGCCTTTCGTCCTTCGTCCACTTTGCGGTCGATGCCTGCGCGCTCGGTCTCTTTGATCTTTTCGAGGCGCTCGCGGATGTCGTTGACCACGGCGTCCATATTGTGGCGGCGCAGGGTCTCCTGGCGGGATTGCTTGAGGCGGTCGAGGAGGTCGCGGAGGCCGGGCATGCGCTCGCCCGTCTGGAAGCGATAGCCCTGCTGCATCAGCTTTTCTAGGGCGCGGTTGATATCGCCGTGAGCGAGGATGTCTTCGGAGATGGCATCCATGATGGCTTCGGCGTCAAAGGGCATTATCTGCTGGCTACCGTCCCAGCGGGAATAGCGGAAAGAAAACATAACGATTCTCCAATGTGCGGACCCGGTTTTATTCGCCGCAGAGGCGCAAAGAACGTGGAGGTTCGCGGAAGTCTATTTGCGGGGATTATGAATAAGGAGAGCGTGCGGCCTTTTATGAAATATTGCTGTGAGTGGTGGCAAGTTCTTTCTTTTCGTGTGGGAAAGCTTCTTCGCTGTGGCCGTTGCGGCCTTTGGTGTGTGGCCCCTGATCCTTAGTATAGTCTTTATCCCAGATGCGCTGCAATACCACCCACTGGTCGGGGGCTTTGAGGATGTAGGTTTCGAGGATGCGGGCGACCTTGCACATATTGATGCGAACGTCTACTTCGCGGTCACCTGTGCGCTCCAGGGTTATGGGATCGTCGAGGATGACGACGGAGGTGTTGTCGGGGAGGCGGAGAGTGTAGCCCGGGAGGAGGACCGCGCCTGTGCGAAGGGCGAGGGCCACAGCGCCCTGGGGCATGTCGGCGGGGGCATCGAAGAAGGGGACGGGCATGCCTTCGTTGGTGACATCGCGATCTATGGCGAGCATGAGGACTTCGTTGTTGCGGAGGAGCTTGTAGATAGTGCGGACCTCGGAGCTGCCCATTTTGAGCATCTTGAGGCCGAAGTGGCCGCGCAGCTTGTTCACATAGTCGTACAGTTTGGGAGGCTCTATATCTTCGGCGACGACGGAGACGTTGTAGTCGCGGGCGGCGGCAAGCTGGGCCACGATGCTGAAGTTGCCTATGTGGCCGCTGATGATGATCACGCCTTTGCCCGATTTTAGAGCTTCATCTATGTGCTCGATGCCATGAATAGTGATGGTACGTTCAAGGTCGGCGGCGGACATGGTGGGGATGCGGATCACGTCGTAGTAGTTCTTGACGACGTTGCGGATGATGCGGCGGGCGAGGACGCGCTTGAGGCGGCGGGAGGACTTGGGGAGGACGTGGCGCACGTTATCGAGTACATCGTCGCGCACGCTATGGTTGAGGGTGAAGATGATACCACCTATAAGAGAGCACAGCCAGTAGGCCAGGCGTAGAGGCACAAACCTGACAACGACGGAGGCTATGCGGAGCAGGTAGTAAGTTTTCATGATCGCGGACTTGGGGTGTTGGTACGATCCTCTGCCTGATTATATCATGCTATGGGAAATGAGCCATATAACCTATTGCGTTTCTCGAGGATGCACCCTAAGATTGGAGGGAAGTGCGCGGTCAGGATGTGGCGCGGATGGGAACTCCCTCCAAACGAATCAGAACCGGTCGTATTGAGGCATTGCCGTTTGTGGCAATGGTTTCGGCTGTGGTCGTTGTGCTGTTGTTTGCAGTAGCTTCGTGTGATTCGTCGCCAACAAGATATGCGGCCGGTGTTGATACAAACACGAGTATCGCTTCGCCGGTAACGCCTACAAGCCGCGTTATGCCGCAGATGCGGCCAACCTCCCAATCCACGGAGACAAGGCCCCTGTTGGCTACTATGGAGCGTACTCTGATACCGGGCACACAAGCTCCTACCAGGGAAGGACAAACAAGAACTCCTGTATATGCGCCTACACGTGGGCTTGGGGCTCCCAATCTTAAGACTGCTGCGGACACACGAGTAGCGCAGAACCAGGCGACCAGATGGGCCGCTCTCGCATTAACCCCCTCCAGCACTCCAGGGTCGCCAACTGCAACTTACACCCCGGCGCCTACTGCCACAGAAATCATTGGCTTCCTGTATTGTGGAGGAGCAAGAAACTCGGGTGACCCTCAATATGGAAGTTGCTGGCAGTTGACAATGAACGGACAACTCTACCTTGTCAGAGCCGGGCGTTGGGGAACCTATGGTGACCTGGGGGAGGGCATTCTCACGGTCAGCGTATTCGGCCCTGACAATCGGTACCATGATATTGGGACTTATCTGACACCATACAGGCAGGGGCCTGTGGAGATAGCCGCTCTTGACGGCACGAGGGTGTATCTGGATCGCTGGGCTGAACCTCAGCCACCGGGCATAAATTGGCAACAGCAGGTAACACCTGTCCCCAATTTCGTGTTTGTGTTCGACCTGGCAACTTTGCAGTGGGTCAGCCCTTAGCTGCCTTAACGAAACCTGAGGCATCCCGAATTTTAGGTTTCATGCATAAAACAGATTGGTAACAACCAAAGGCCCCTCCCCAACCCCTCCCCGGGATGCCGCATATTACATTTCCGGGCTGAGTAGCAACGTGGCCTAGCTTGCCATTTCTACTTTGCGCTTGCCGCCCCAGAAACGCTTCTGGCGCACTTCGGCGTCGTGGGATTCGGTGCGGGGCCACATCTCGCGGAACATGTACCATTGGTCGGGGTACTTGCGGATCACACCTTCCATCTGGGTGACTATGGCCTGGGTGATCGCCTGGATATCGTGCTGTTTGTCGCCGGTCAGGAGGGATTGGTATTCGATTGGAGGCTCTACCACGCCCATGAAGGTCTTGTTGCCGGGCCTGCGCACGCAGTAGCCGATCACGACGGAGGCCCCGGTTTTGAGGGCGATGGCGGCGGGGCCCGCCGGGAGGTAGGCGGTTTCACCGAAGAAGTGGACGGGCACGCCCTCGGAGGGGTCTTCGGGCCTGTCGAAGAGGATGGTAACGGCCTCGTTGTGTTTGAGGGCGGTGAAGATCTGGCGGAGGGAGTTGGTTTCAAGGCGGATGATCTTCATACCCACCTTTTCGCGGGTGCCGTTCACAAGGTCGTCCATCTTTTTCGGCTCGTGGGTCTCGGAGACGGCATTGAGGGGGATGCCGTAGCTAACGAAAAGACCACCCGCCAGGTCCCAGTTGCCGATATGGCCCGTGATCACAAGCACGCCCTTGCCGCGCTCCCTGGCCTCGAAGAGGTGGTTGACGCCCTCGCGGATGGGAACGGCCTTGCTGACGTCGTGTGGGTCGAGGTGGGGGAAGCGCAGGAAGTCGACGATGGTCATCGCGTAGTTGCGAAAGGACCGGCGGGCGGTGTGCTTGACCGTCTGCCATGAGGCGTCGGGGCCGAGCACGCGCCGCATATTGCTGACGGCGTTGGCCGAGTGGCGCTTCCAGGTAAGGTAGATGAGGTCGCCGATCCAGTTGCCGACCCTGTAGGTTATGCGGCGTGGTGTGTGAGCCGATACCCAGCTAACGCTGCGAAACAGGTAGTATTTGAAGTTCACCCAGACAGTATGGACCGCCTCTTGCAGGAAGCTCATTATGTTCTCCTGAAACGTGATACGTGATTTGTGAGGGCGAGTGGCGAGTGGCGAGTGGCGAGTGTAGATTACGCAGTATGCAGTATGCAATAGTTCACGTATCACGTTTCACGTTTCACGTATTACGCTCTACTTCCGTCCGTTGGTTGAGACGGACGGCGCTACCTCTGTCGGCACGGCGGGGATGCTCTCGGAGGTGGGGGTTGTGGGCGGTTGGGAGACCGTTTCGGCCAGTTCTGCCATGTGCTCTTCGGCTTTGCTGCGGGTAGGAGCGTAGCGGATAATGAACTCCTCTACGGCATCGTGGGCCTCGTCGTCGGTGTACTGCACGGGCGGGCTTTTCATGAAGTAGGAGGAAGGTCCTTCCAGCGCACCGCTTAAGCCGTTGTCGAGGGCCAGCTTGAGGCAGCGGATCGCATCGATCACAACGCCAGCGCTGTTGGGGCTGTCCCACACTTCGAGCTTTAGCTCCATATTGAGGGGCACATCGCCGAAGGTCGTGCCTTCGATGCGGATGTGGCACCACTTGCGGTCTTCGAGCCAGGGCACGTAGTCGCTGGGGCCAACGTGTACGTTCTGCTCGCCCAGGTCGTAGTCAAGCTGCGAGGTGACGGCGTTGGTCTTGCTGATCTTCTTCAATTCGAGCCGGCTGCGCTCAAGCATGTTGTAGAAGTCCATGTTACCGCCGAAGTTGAGCTGGTAGGTGCGGTCGATCTTGACGCCGCGCTCGCGGAAGAGGCGGGTGAGCACGCGGTGGGTGATGGTCGCGCCGACCTGGCTCTTGATATCGTCGCCGATGATGGGCAGACCTTTGTCCTCGAAGCGCTTGCGCCAGTAATCTTCGCGGGCGATGAAGACCGGAATGCAGTTGATGAAGCCAACGCCAGCCTCCAAAGCCTGCTCGACATACCACTTGGTAGCCATCTCGCTGCCGACCGGCAGATAGTTGATGATCAGGTCGGTCTTGGTCTCGCGCAGGACGTTGACAATATCGGCGGTCTGGCCGGGGGCCTTCTCGATCACCTGGGAGAGATACTGGCCCAGACCATCGTGGGTCATGCCGCGCATGACAGGCACGCCGAGGTTGGGTACATCGCTGAACTTGAAGGTGTTGTTAGGCTTGGTGAAGATAGCTTCGGAGAGGTCTTTGCCAACCTTGTTCTTGTCGATGTCGAAGGCAGCGCTAAACTCGATGTCGCTTATGTGATAGCCGCCGAGGCGCGTGTGCATGAGGCCTGGGATAAACTGGTCGTCTGGGGCGTCCCTGTAGTATTGTACGCCCTGGACGAGGGATGAAGCGCAGTTACCCACGCCGATAATTGCAACCCGGATCTTCTTTTTAGCCATTGGTGTTGTTGTCTCCTTTTGGAAGTTCCAAGTTCCTGGTTCCTGGTTTTTGGTTCCTGGTTTTTGGTTCCTGGTTTTTGGTTCCTGGTTTTTGGTTCCTGGTTTTTGGTTCCTGGTTTTTGGTTCCTGGTTTCTGAAGGTTCATAGCAACTTAGGAACTTGGAACTTGGAACTAAAGGTCAGTTACCCACTGGAATAAGTCCCGATATTCCTGCAACCGTTCGCGGTTGAGGCGATAGATGCGCTGGCGGCCCTGGTTGGTGGGTGCGACCAGGCGGGCGCGCTTCAGGATGTGGAGATGCCACGAGGTGAGGGGCTGGCTGAGGACGAGGCGGTCGGAGAGGTCGAGGACGCTCAAGCCGTCTTCGCTTGCCAATTCCTGAAGGATGGCAAGGCGGTTGACGTCTGCTATTGCCTTGAGGAAAGCCTTAAGGACGCGCATGGCAGCGGCCTGCTCATCCGTGAGGATGGGCGGCACATATTCTTCCACCTTGCGGCGTGGGTGTGCGCTCCTGTCAGACTCCTGCTGGACTCCGCCGACCGATGATGATAAACCTCTATCCAAACCTCATGACTCCTATCTCAGGCATTTCCCGAAGGCCCCATATAAAGGACCTTTTATATAGTAAACCATTTATATGTCGTTGTCAAGGCGGGATGAGCCCGCATTCTGCATTAGCAAAAACGGTCCAAACTGCGTAGGCGAGATTACCATAGATTACGTATATGATGTGCGCGAGCGAGGATTATAATGACCGCGTGAACGCGCTGCCCTTCTCAACGTTTGGTAGTAAGACGGTGTTGTCCGTGTTGCTATTCATAGCGATTACCCCCTGGATGCTCATTGGTGCGCCTACGAGCATGGGCCAAATCCTGATGCAGCCGCCTTTGCAGGCAGCGGGCGGAAGCCGTTATTTCACGCAGACGGGGAAGACCGTATCGGGCGCATTTCTGGCAGCATTCGACAGGTATGGGCTGGAGCGAACGGGCTGGCCTCTCAGCGACGAGATGGTAGAGGACGGGATGCGGGTGCAGTATTTTGAGCGGGTGAGGATGGAGTACCACCCTGAGATGGCGAGCAAGGGTAATTCGATTGAATTGACCAGGCTGGGAGCGGAGTTTGTGGCCCAGAGGCAAACGGCAGCGGTCAAGCCGTTCGCCAGCAGCAAAAGTAAGGCTTATTTCAGGGAAACGGGGCATTCGCTGGCGGATCCGTTCCTCCAATTCTGGCGAGATCATGGGGCAGTAGAGGTGTTCGGATATCCGATTTCGGAGCCGGTGTGGGAAGACGGTTTGAAGGTCCAGTGGTTCGAGCGCGCGCGCATGGAATATCACCCGGAGATGGCGAGCAAGGGCTGGGGCGTGCAACTGACCCGGTTGGGCGACCTGGCGCTGAGCAGGTTGAGAGGGGCACCAAGGGGGAACCTAATCAATCAAAGTCTCCAACCTTCAGATAATGAAAAGACGCTGCTGGACCTGATTAATGCAGAACGAGCGAAGGCGGGAGCCGGGCAGATAGCTTATTTGCCGGAGCTGGAAGAGGTGGCACGGAGCCGCAGCAGCGATATGGCGGCACGCAACTACTTTGCGCACACCACGCCTGATGGGCTGAACGTGTTCGATATGCTGCGCTGGCGCAACATCGCGTTCGCATATGCAGGCGAGATCATTTCGAAGAGTATGAATGTGGAGGACGACCAGACGGCGCAGGTGGCGCTTCAAGCGTTCTTAAGTAGCTCAGGCCACAAGGCGATTATGCTCGACGGCCGGTATAAATTTGCGGGCGTTGGATATGCGCGTACCGCTGACGAGGTGAGCTATTTCACGGTAGTGTTTGTGCAGAGGTAAGCTGGCGATAAAGAGGGAATCGCCTGCTATTTGAGTTTCAGCTCGACAATGCGGATCTCGCCTTCGAGGGCGGCGGTAGGGTGGTAGTAAGTGATGTAGATTGTCTTGCCGCCGTCCCTGGCAAGCTCAGGATGTTCATAAGCGCTGTAGTCCCGGTCCTGAACTGAGGAGGTTTGGCCTGTGAAGGCTTCAACAGGATCGGACCAGGGGCCTTCGGGGGCGGGGGCGGAGCGCAAGAATACTTTATTGGAAGCGATGTCCGAGTAGGTCGCCAGGTAGCTCCCAATGTAGGGATTCCAGGAAACGGTGAGGCCGCCGGCTGGTCCGTGAAGGACTACGGCGGCCTTATTTATATCTTGGACCCAATCTTTGCCGTCCCAGAAGGTGTAGACTGAGCGCCCTATCACGTTATCTACGGGGGCGCTGGCTATCTTGCATTCTGAATCGAGGGCGCTCACCGGCGTACAGGCATAGATATTAAGATAGCTACCTGACACCAGCGCACCCTGGCCGAATAGAGGGTCGGGCGATTCAAAAAGAAGATCGGGTTCGCGAGTGGCAATGGTCGCGTCCCGGTCGATCTGTGCCTGGCCCGAGCCTATGAAATTGAGACCTCCAGGCTCGATCAGCAGTTTGGAATAGAAGATCAGGCCGGTGCCGTCGCGCTGGCGAACCACGGAGGACGGCCAGAGAGCATAGCGGTCGTCGTCTTTGTCACCGTGGGTTTTGTTGTAGTCCAACTCCTCCTGGTTATATGGAAGGAAGGGCAGAGGCGCGCCCGTCGTGTCGAGGTTGATGGTATCAGTTGGGCTTATGACGAAAGGAGTTGTAATGAGGGCGAGAGATGCGGAGTTGGAGATGCTGCTGAGGCCCTGCTCGTCGGGTTTTGTGAGAATGGTGTCACCGAAGAGCCAGAGTACATTGCTGCCGATGAAAGCGGAGATACCGCCGTCGCGGGTGCGGACGGAAGGGGGGTTCCCGAGCACTCCGAGGTCCTGAACCAATTCGACGGCGAGGCCGCCTGGGACGTGGGTTGGCAGGGGCGGAGGAACGGTGGGAGCGGGCGTGAGACTGGGCCCGGAATCGCAGGCAGCGACGAGTAGAACGAGCGCAAGTGCTATCAAAGTAAGACCGGGTTTCCGGGGCATTGAGCCTCCTCAAGAAAGCGCAGGTGGGATCTAGTGTAATGGAATTGTGTGCACATTGCACATACGAGGAGGTTTCCGCTATGGTAGAAAGACTCTATGTGCGGATAAGGCGGGAGTTATGAGCGACGGAGATAGGGAGGAGAAAGGCGGACAGGGTGAGCATCTTGCGCCGCTGCTTGAGGCATTAGCCGGCGACCCTGAGAGGGCACGGTATTATCTGGGGTTGTTGAAGTCTTTGCAGGAGCACGACGACGCTCACTATGGCGACCTGGTGAAGACGCTGGCGGCATATCTCAGGCACGGGGGGAACTCGACACAGACGGCGGATGCGCTCTTCATGCATCGAAATTCGCTGAGGTACAGGCTGGCCCGGATAAGAGCTATCACAGGGCTGGACCTGGACGACCCCGACAGCAGGTTGGCTTTGCAGGTGGCAGTGTTGCTATTGAAAAGTCAGGACAAGAGCGGATAGGAACAGGGCAAGACGTGCCCACAAAGAAAGAGGAGCAGGTAGAGATGGAAAACGAAGGTGTGACCCGAACGAGCGCAAGGAATAAGTTGCCAGGGGTGATCACTGCGCTAAAGCGCGGAGATGTGGTGTGCCAGGTGGAGGTGCAATCGGGGGACAACCACATTGTAGCTGTGATCACAACCGAGGCTGCCGATGAGATGGGGCTGCATGAGGGGATGGAAGTGGTGGCGACATTCAAATCTACTTCGGTGATGATCGCGACGCGTACAGGTGAGGGGAGCGGGCTATGACGAGGGGCCGATGGCCGGTGCGATTGGCAGCATCGGCCGCCTTGATGAGTACGACCCTGGTGTCGGCTGCATGCTCGCAAACGGAGAGCACACCCACGGTCACGACGCAGATGGGAGAGGTAACGGTGTTTGCCGCTTCATCCCTTACTGATGCGTTCGGGAAGATGGGCACCGATATCGAGGGCAGGGGAGATGGGAAGATCACCTTCAACTTTGCCGGATCGCAGGCGCTGGCGACGCAGCTGTCGCAGGGAGCCAGGGCCGATGTGTTCGCCTCGGCGGACAGCAAGAATATGGACATAGCGGTGACGGCGGGGGTAGTGGAAACAGGCACGCAAGAGCAGTTGCTCACTAACAAGCTGGTGGTAGCGGTGGAGTCCACCGGAAGCCAGGTGGCGACGCTGAAAGACCTTGCGAAGCCTGGGGCAAAAGTAGTGCTGGCAGCGGATAGCGTGCCGGTGGGCAACTATAGCTTGCAAGCCCTGGACAAGCTGGCTAGCGCACCCGATTATGGGGCGGATTTCAAAGATAAAGTGCTGGCGAATGTGGTGTCGCGGGAAGACAACGTGCGGCAGGTGGTCGCCAAGGTAGAGTTAGGCGAGGCGGACGCCGGGATAGTGTACGTCACAGACGCCACGGGCGCGAATGTGGGGATGGTGCGGATACCCGACGAGTATAATGTGATAGCGCACTACTATATCGCGCCCGTGAAGGGCGCACCCAATCCGGAAGGCGGGCAGAAGTTCATCGAGTATGCGCTTTCGGACGACGGGCAAAAGGTGCTGGGAGAATTCGGGTTTGGGAAGTGAGGTCACCGGTTTTGAGAACAAGGGTAGAGGAGAGAGCGGTTTCTGAGCACGAGAGTGGGGGAGAGACAGCGCGCATGGTAGCCGGTGGGACACCTGATTGGGGGGAGGTGGTCGGGCGGGCGGCGCTGGCGCTGGCTATTGCCCTCTTTGTGGCCTTTTTGAGCCTGCCTATTATCGCGCTGTTGCTGCGCGTACCCCTCACCAGCCTGCCTGACTACCTGGGCAGGCCGCTTGTGCTCGATGCCCTGCTGTTGAGCCTGGGAACCAGCCTGGTAAGCCTGGCGCTGATGGTGGGGTTTGGGACGCCCCTGGCGTTCGTGCTGGCGCGGCGGAACTTCGTGGGCAAGCGAGTGCTCGATACGCTCGTTGACCTGCCGCTTGTGCTGCCACCCGCCGTGGCAGGGATCGCGCTGTTGCTGGCGTTCGGGAGACGGGGATTGCTTGGTCCCACTCTGGAGGGAGCGGGAATAGAGATAGGTTTCAGCACGGCAGCGGTGGTACTGGCGCAGATGTTCGTGGCATCGCCATTCTATGTTAAGGCGGCGCGAACCGCTTTTCAGGACTTGCCAAGAGAGCTTGAGGAAGTAGCAGCGACCGATGGAGCCAGCGCCTGGGCGAGGTTCAGGCACGTGCTTCTGCCTCTCGCTTTGCCCGGCATGGCAAGCGGGGCGATCATGGCGTGGGCGCGGGCGCTGAGCGAGTTCGGGGCGACGATACTGTTCGCTGGGAACTTCCAGGGCAGGACACAGACTATGCCGCTGGCGATCTATACGGCACTGGAAAGCGACCTCGATGCGGCTATTGTGATCTCGGCTGTGCTGCTGGTAGCTTCGCTGGCGATACTGATTGCCTTCAGGCTCCTTTCGGGCAAGCATTTCGGGGTGGTGGGGTTTGGGGAGTAGAGGGGTCAAAGCCAACAGGAGAACGGAGCAACAAGAGAGGGCGAGAAATATGGTATAATGCCGCGCTACACGTAAATCCTAGACCGGACGAGGGGGTTCAAATAGCGCGATGAGCATACTTGTAGACAAGAATACGCGTTTGCTTGTGCAGGGTATCACCGGACGCGAGGGAGCGTTCCATACTCAGCAGATGATCGAGTACGGCACTAACGTGGTAGGTGGCACAACGCCCGGCAAGGGCGGCACCGAGACGATGGGAGTGCCGATTTTTAATACGGTGAAGGAAGCAGTCAAGGAGACGGGGGCCAATGTTTCGATTATTTATGTGCCCGCGCCCTTCGCGCCCGATGCAATATTGGAAGCGTATGACGCGGAGATACCGCTGATTGTGTGCATCACCGAGGGCATCCCCGTACTTGATATGATGAGGGTATGGGATGCGCTGAAGGGTGGCAAGAGCAGGTTGATAGGGCCGAACTGCCCCGGCCTGATCACGCCGGGAGAGGCGAAGGTGGGCATTATCCCTGGGTATATTTGCAAGCCCGGAGGGGTAGGGCTCGTGTCAAGGTCGGGCACTCTCACTTATGAGGTGATCTGGGCGCTGACCGAGGTGGGCATGGGCCAATCGACGGCGGTCGGGATCGGAGGCGATCCGATCAACGGCACCAACTTCATCGACTGCCTGCGGATGTTCCAGGACGACCCTAACACTGAGAGGATCGTGATGATGGGGGAGATCGGCGGCGACGACGAGGAGAAAGCAGCCAGCTTTATCAAGGAGAATGTGACCAAGCCGATGGCGGGCTACATCGCCGGGCGAACCGCGCCGGAAGGGCGCAGAATGGGCCACGCGGGAGCCATCATATCGGGCGGCGCGGGCACAGCCCAGGGCAAGATCGACGCCCTGGAAGAGGCGGGTGTGAAGGTAGCACGCATTCCCACGCAGATACCGGGGTTGTTGAAATAGTAGTCGATAGTCGGAGGACTGAGGTTCCTGGTTCCTGGTCCTCCGGCTACCGGCTACCGGCTACCGGCTACCGAAAGTGGACCAATGAACATCCGACCTGCTTCCCTGACCGATGCGCCGGCTATCGCTGTCGTACACGTAGATAGCTGGCGTAACACTTACCGTGGGTTGGTATCGGACGAGTTCCTGGATGGAGTACGCATCGAGGATCGGGTGAGGCGCTGGGAGCAGAGGATGGCCGATGCGGAAAGCGGAGAGTTTGTGTTCGTGGTGGAGGATGCAGGTGGGGATGTGGTGGGGTTCGGGTCGGGTGGGCCTGAGCGAACCGGGCACGAAACGTACAAAGGCGAATTGTGGGCGCTGCACGTAGCGAAGGAATACCAGGGGATAGGGATGGGAAAAATGCTGCTGGCGGCGGTCGCGAGGCGATTGAGCGAGATGGGTATCGACTCGATGCTGCTGTGGGTGCTGAAAGGGAACCCGGCGTGTGGGTTTTATGAGAGATTGGGCGGGGTGTACGTGACGGAAAGGGTGGAGGAGTTCGCCGGTGGCACCGTGGAAGAGATCGCATACGGCTGGGCCGATCTGGGTCCGCTGTTGCAGGTGCAACGGTGAAGACACGCCCGGCCACACCCGACGATGCGATGGATATCGCGTACATCCACACCGACACGTGGCAGACCGCATACCGGGGGGATGGTGCCTGATAGCTACCTGGATAACATCTCGCTGGCCAGGAGGGGCAACTGGTGGCAGCGCGTGTTGACCAACTCGGAAAATCAAACCTTTCTGTTCGTGGCAGAGGATGAGACGGGTCAGCCGGTGGGCTTTGTGGAAGGCGGACCACAGCGCGACGAGAACTATTCGTATGATGGGGAATTGTACGCGATATACGTGCTGAAAGAGCATCAGGGCAAAGGGATGGGGCGCGAATTGATGCTGGCGACCGCTCGTGAATTGAAAAATCGTGGGGCACATAATATGCTGCTGTGGGTGCTGAAGGACAACGCGCCATCGCGCAGATTCTACGAGAGTATGGGTGGGCAATTCGTCGATGAGAAAGAGTTTGAGCTGGGCGGCGCCACCCTGTCAGAGGTTGGATACGGGTGGGACGATATCAATATGCTGGCTAAGTTAAGTAAAGGAGGAACCCAGGCATGAGTGATCAGATGCGAAATATAGACGATTATATAGAGTCGCTCAACCCGCCCGACGAGGCGCTGCAACACGCGCTCGAAGAGACCGAGAAGAACGAGCTGCCGCAGATCAATGTGTCGCCCAATGAAGGGCGGCTGTTGCATCTCCTTGCCAGGATATGTGGGGCGCGAAAGATACTGGAGATCGGGACGTTGGGCGGGTTCAGCGCGATCAACCTGGCGAGGGCGCTACCCGAATATGGGAAGTTGATCAGCCTGGAATACAGCACCAAGCACGCCGAGGTGGCCCGCGCCAATATCAACTACGCAGGGCTATCAGACCGGGTGGAGATCAGAGTAGGGGCAGGGCTTGACTTGCTGCCGCAATTGCAGGAGGCGGGCGAAGGGCCGTTCGACCTCTTTTTCATCGACGCGGACAAAGTGAATTACCCCGGCTACCTGGAATGGTGCATCAAGCTCTCAAAGCCGGGGAGCGTGATCCTGTCGGACAACCTGATCCGCGACGGGAAGGTGATCGAGCCACCGCCTGATGATGAAGCCGCCGTCGCCATCAACGAGTTCAACAAGATCCTGACAAGCGATCCCAGGCTAGAGACGGTTATTTTGCCCATTATCAGGGAGTCCGTTGACGGGCTGGGGATCACAGTCGTGCGCGAAGTGTAAGGGCATCTTCAGCACAGAACGAAGGGGGGGCCGTGACGCGGCCCTCCCTTCATGTTCGAATGTGTACTACAGGCTTTGTGTAGAGGTGGGTCAAACTGATATACTTAGCTGACATACAGATCGGGGGATACATAAAATGTCTACAACACCACTTTCAACAGAAGATCTCGCACAGAGTATAGAGGAGATCGGATCTCGGATAGGCGAGATCGGGAGGCGTCTTTGACCTCGCCACTATCGAGCGCGAGATAGAGAGCCTCACAGAGCAGTCACAACAAACGGATTTTTGGGACGATCCCAGGTCGGCGCAGGGCTTTATGCGCAAGCTGACTCGGCTTCAAGAGCAGGTTGACAAATGGCGCGGGCTTGAAATGCGCGCCGCTGACTTACAGGAATTGCTCACACTGGCGGTTGAAGAGGGCGATGAAGGGGTGATCGCCGAGGTAGCCGCCGATACCAACAAACTCAAGCACGAACTGGATGCTATCGAGCTATCGCTGATGCTCGACGGACCCCACGACGACAGCAACGCGATCCTGTCGGTGCACGCGCGCGAGGGCGGCACCGAGGCTCAAGACTGGGCGCAGATGCTGATGCGCATGTACCTCAGGTGGGCCGAGGACCGGGGTTATGGGACCGAGATACTGGACCTGACCGACGGAGACGAGGCGGGTATCAAGAGCGTCACTATCCTGATGAAAGGGCTAAACGCCTATGGGTACGCCCGCGCCGAGGCGGGCACGCACAGGCTTGTGAGGCTATCGCCTTTCGACGCTGCCCACAGGCGGCATACGTCCTTCGCACTGGTGGAGGTAGTGCCCGAACTGGAAGACGAAGGCGAGGTGGAGATCAGCCCCGACGAGATCGAGGAGGATTTCTACAGGTCGACGGGCGCTGGCGGGCAGAACGTGAACAAGACCTCTACAGCGGTGCGGTTGAGACACTTACCGACAGGGATCGTGGTGACGTGCCAGAACGAGCGCAGCCAGATACAGAACCGCGAAACCGCCATGCGTATCCTGAGGGCGCGCCTGTGGGAGATCGAGGAGGCAAGGCGGGCTGAAGAACAGGCGCGATTGAAGGGAGAGCACGTGCCTACCGGCTGGGGCAGCCAGATCAGGTCGTATGTGCTGCACCCATACACGCTCGTCAAGGACCACCGCACTGGGTACGAAGATACCAACCCAGCGGCTGTGCTGGACGGAAACATAGACGGGTTTATCGAAGCTTATCTACGCTGGAAGATCTCTTAAGCGCCGGATTTAGTCGTCGTCAGTGTTATGCAAACGAAAACATGAGTGCTGCGCTAATGAAAACATGGCTAGACGCCCTCCCATATCACCTGTCATCCTTCACTTCGTTCAGCATGACAACCTCCTTGTTGGTTCGTTTCTTGCCACAATCTCGTTAGCGAAGTACTGTGTGGGGCTTCGGTCAGTGCTTCGCTAGCCGAGCGAAATCAGTGAGGCATATAGGTCGTATGCAGGTCCGAGGAAAGCTGGTCGGGATTGCATTCATGCTTGCGTCTGTGATAGTACCGGTGCAGACCTTGCAGGCTAGTGTAGTGCGCGCCCCGCTTTCCGCGTTGCAGGTGAAAGAGCAAGATGCGGCCCCCCACTTCCCCGATAGCGTAGATTTTACCCTGAAGACTTCCGGGTTCGAGGCCAATCGCGCTGAGTTGAACTACCAATTGGTGGGCGACGCTGTGACGGTCGGCGTTGGCGCGGATATGTCCGGGCCAACCGACAGCGTGGACACAAGTGTGCAGCTTGACCTACGAACCGACTACATCCCGCCGGGAGCGGAGGTGAACTATTACTGGAGGCTAACGTCGCCCGATGGAGAGACGACAGACACGCCCGTTAAGTCGTTCCAGATGGAGGACGAGGGGTTCAGCTGGCGCACGCTCACCGACGTTAAGAACCGCGTGAGAATACACTGGTATAACGGCAATTCGGCGTTTGGGCAGAAGCTGTTGGACACGGCGACCGAGGCATTGGACAGGCTGGAAGGGGAGATCGGAGCAACGCTAACCAGGCAAGCCGAGATATGGATATACGGCAATAGCGATGATCTGTTCTACGCGCTGCCGCTCCACCAGCCTGAGTGGGTAGGCGGGCAGGCGTATCCGGACCTGGCGGTGGTGCTGGCGGCTATTCCCAACGACGAGTCTGCCGATTCGGAGACAAAGCGTACGGTCCCGCACGAATTAAGCCATCTGGTGCTGTACCAGGCGACCGAAAATCCATATAATTCCCCTCCTGCGTGGCTGGACGAAGGGTTGGCCGTTCACAACCAGGAAGCGGATGCCGGTTTCGAGGAAGATGCTTTACGGCAGGCGGCAGAGCAAGGAACGCTTATTCCCCTCAAAGCCCTCTCCGGTTCGTTCGGGGCCGACGAGCAGGAGGCCTTGCTCGCATACGCCGAGAGCGGAAGCGTGGTAGACTTCATCCTCAGCGAGCCCCGCTACGGCAAGGATAAACTGGCAAAGACGGTGGCGGCCTTCAAGGACGGAGTAACCTATGACGACGCGCTGGAGGCGGGTCTGGGCGTTACTACAGATGAATTAGATGAGCAGTGGCGCGATTCGCTGCCGTACCAGGTGTTGCCACCGGGGAGCGCACCATCAGGTGTGGGGGCCACACCCGCATGGGTGATGCCGTTGGTATATAGCGCGCTTGGTGTGGTGGCGGGGCTGTTCGTCGCGGGTGGGATTGTGACCGTGTGGGTGATTGCGAAGCGAAGAAGAGCCAGACGCTAAGCGTAGCACTTTAGCGAGCAGGTAAATCAGATGCCAAAGGTAGTTGCGACAGTAGAGGTAGAAGGAGAACCACAGAAGGTGTTCGACTATCTGGCCGATTACCACAACATCCCGCGCTTGCAACCTCACTTCGAGTCGGCACGGCTCTTGACCGAGGAAGCTCAGGGAGTGGGGGCGGTAGTGGAGTTGCACGGGCAATTCCACGGGATGCCGATGCGAGTGCAGAACAGGATCATTACATTTACGCCACCCACCAGGTTGGTAAGCATCAGCGAGGGCACGGTGTTGAGCCGGAACGTGTGGGAATTGCGCCCTGCAGAGCAAGATGGGAATAAGGACGCGACAGAGGTGACTTTTTCGGTCGAGTACAAGATCAGCGGGCCGCTGGGAGGTGTCTTCACAGGGCTTGCGTCCTCTCTATTCCATAGCGAGATAGAGGAGATGGCGGACGAGTCGTTGCGGAGGTTGCAGAAGGTGTTTGCCGGACAAACTTGAAAAATAACATAGATTTGGTATAATGCATCAAATCGCGGGTGTAACTCAGTCGGCAGAGTGTTTGCTTCCCAAGCAAAATGTCGTGGGTTCGAATCCCATCACCCGCTCCATACTGACTACCCACACCCCACCCCAACCACCCTCCTTCCCCCAGGAGGGTGGTTGCGTTTAAGCAGTTGACAGGGTAGATGCGAAAGGGCGCGCCTTCTCTTATAATTGGGGCGATATAAGGAGCCTGAGATGGATGAAGCATACCGAAAATCTAACCTGGAGCTTTGGAACAGCTGGGCCGAAGTCAATGCGGCTTCCGAATCCTATGATGTGGAGGGCTTCAAGGCGGGCAAGCAAGGCTTGAACCCGCTTGAGGTCGAAGAAGTGGGAGATGTAAGCGGGAAAACAGTGCTACATCTGCAATGCCACTTCGGGAAAGACACGCTTTCGTGGGCCAGTAGGGGAGCCATTGTCACTGGGGCTGATTTTTCGGATAGGGCGATTGAGATGGCGCGTGCGCTCGCGAAAGACCTGGGCATAGAGGCTACCTTCGTGCAATCAGACCTTTACGAATTGCCCTCCATCCTGCAGGGCCGATTCGATATCGTGTTCACCAGCTATGGGGCGATCTCCTGGCTGCCCGACATGCACAGGTGGGGCCAGATAGTGGGCCACTTCCTAAAGCCTGGAGGGACATTCTACGTGGCCGAGTTCCACCCGTTCGCCTATGTGATGGATAACGTCGAAGGCGACGCCGACCTGCACGTTATGTACCCATACAGCAGCCCACTCAACGAGCCGCTCCGGTTCGAGACGAGGGGCAACTACGCCGATCCATCGTCGGAAGTCGAGGGAGTGGAACATACATGGAACCACAGTATGGCCGACATCGTGAACGCCATCATCCAGGGCGGGATGAGGATCGAGTTCCTTCACGAGCACCATTTCAGCGTGGAAGGCACTATGTGGCGCGGCCTGGTACGCAGTGAGGATGGCTATTACCGTTTTGAGGACGAGCGGCTGAGGCGGGCTATCCCGCTTCTATTCTCGATAAAGGCTACCAGGGAATAGTGGACGTTCAAGGCGACAACCTTGACGCGAGATTAGCCCCCGGCGAGGTGGTGCTGTGGCGAGGCAAACCCGTTCGGCAGGCTTTTGTCTTTCGCACATGGCCGCTGAGCATTTTCGGCGCGGTGCTGATAGTGTCCGTAATAGCCTACGAGACAATAGTGCTGACAACCGAAGCGCCCGATCTCCTTGCGCTGGTGGGGATACCCTTGAGCCTGGCTGCTCTCTACATGGCGGTTGGGCATTTCCTTGTGACGGCAAGCGAATGGCAAAACACCGAGTATCTGGTGAGCGAGAGGCAAGTGCTCATACGACACGGCATATTCCGGCCAAGCGTGACTATGTTCAGCCTTCTGGGATTGCCGCATACCATTGTGGAGATGCATGGCGAGGACATCGGTAACGTGATGTTCAGGCCGCGTGAGGGGCAGGGTTACGGCCCATATCCAGGCTACCAGAATATGTGGCCCTACACGCCTGGTTATGTGGTGGGATTCCTCTATATAAAGGACCCTGAGCAGGTGCAAGCGTTGATCGAGCGGGCGCGGGGAAGGTAGGAATATGGTATAATCGCAAAAATGTGCATGCCGCCGGGTGCGGCTGATTTTATGGCAGTACGTCCCATAACAGGAGGATCGTTTGGAGTTCCTGCACCAGGTCGAAGAGAGTGTAGTTTGGCCCTTTATCGAGAATATCTATCACGGATTCGGGTGGCTTGGCGTGGTCATTATGATGACTATAGAGAGCGCCTGTATCCCCCTGCCCAGCGAGGTAATCATGCCTTTCGCTGGGCAGTATCTAGTAGGCAGTCCAGACAACTGGGGCGCGATACTGCTGGCAGGGCTTTACGGGGCGCTGGGTTGCACTATAGGCTCGATTATCGCCTACGTTGTTGGGGCGTTCGGAGGCAGGCCCATCGTTGAGAAGTACGGCAAGTACGTGCTCATAAATACTCATCACTTGCATACTGCTGATAAATGGTTTGAGAAGTACGGAGAGGCCACCGCTTTCTTCTCCCGACTGGTGCCCGTGGTGAGGACCTTTATCTCGTTCCCGGCGGGTGTGGCGCGCATGAACTTCGGCAAGTTCGTGCTTTACACGTTCCTGGGGTCGTTCCCCTGGGCGGCGGCGCTCGCGTGGGCGGGAGCGATGTGGCAGCCGAGGGCAATCCGCGAGGCGCTCCGACCTTTGGATGTCCCGATTGCTATCATTATTGTCCTGCTGATCGTGTGGTTTATCGTCCGGAATCTCATGAACCGCAGGCGCAACAAAGTAGCCGAAAACGAAGCATAACAAACGAAGGACGAACGACGCTAACCAATACTCGTCACTAACAACTCGGTACTCACTATGCTAGAAAATGTATCCCAAAGAAATGCGCTTATCGCCGCCATTGAGAAGGCGCGTGGTTCGTCTTTGATCGCGTATATGCTGCACGATAACGCAATGATCGCGGACGACGCGCTGCCTCAACTCTATGACAAGCTACAATCGCTTGGACGGCGAGAGCAGATCGACCTGCTGCTCCTTACGCGAGGCGGGGTCACAGAAGTTTGCTGGCGGGCGCTCAACCTTTTGAGGGAATATTGCAATCACCTGGCCGTGATCGTGGGCACGCGGGTGCTTGGGGCCGGGACGCTGCTGGCGCTGGGGGCCGACGAGATCGTGATGGGGCCGCTGTCCGAGATGGGCAGCATGGAGTTGGTGCGCAAGCACCCCCTCATGCCGAAGGATGAAGCAGGCCAGCCGCTGCCCGTGACGCTGGGGGAGATACGAGCGCTCGGGCTGGCGGGCAAGCGACCGAAGGAGGAAGGGAGCGGGCAGGATAACGGCGACCAGCAGGAGATCCCCGATTTCATGTTCCAGTATATCCATCCTTTGGTGATCGGGAACCTGATGCAGTCTGAGGCTTTGTCGCGGGATGTGACGCGGAAGGCCTTGCAGATGCACATTCCGATGGACGACGAGGGGAAGATCGAGAGGCTGGTGGACCTGTTCAACGGGGGTTTTCACTCGCCCGCGTACACAGCAAGCCGGACGGAATTGCAGGAGGCAGGGCTGCCGGTTATGGCTCCGGATAAGGAGTTGTGGGGGCAGATCTGGGGCCTGGTCCAGTTGTACCAGGCCGCACTTTATAACGACAGGCCCGACCAGACGGCCCCCGGCACATTCTTCCGCTACGTGTGCCTGATCGAAAGCCAGGGCCGCTCGACAGGGCTGCGGCAGGTTTTCGCACACGTAGATGGGCAGGAGCGGGTAGTGCAGATGGGGTGGGAAACGGCGATCAAGGGACCTGGACCTGGGCCTTCGATTGGGCTGGGTGGGATGTCGAATAATTGAGGGGACGAAGGACAACATTATTATGGAACAGAACAGCGTACAGAGTATCGGGGAAGAGTTGATCAAGGTGCTGGAGGCCAAGAACCGGGCACGCGAGATGGCCCTTACCAATAGCCGGGCTACTATCAGGCACTGCGCGCACTCGATCAGGGCGGCGCATAGGGGTGAAATGGAAGCAGCAGCAGAGCTGATCAAGGAAGCCGGGACGATAGTGGCGGCCAGCCGAGAGGCATTGCTGGATTCGCACCCCGATATCTATTGGGCCGGATACGTGCAGGATGCGCAGAAGGAATACGCCGAAGCCTGCGTGGTGTCGGCGGTGATCGGAGGCAAGGAGATTCCAAGAGCGGGCGATCTCGGCCTTGAGCCTGCGGCCTATCTGAACGGCCTGGGCGAGGCGGCAGGCGAGATGAGACGCTATGTGCTCGACATCATCCGGCATGGCAATACGCCCGCCAGCCGTTGTGAGGAAGTGCTCGGCGTGATGGAGGACATTTACTCGCTCCTGGTGACCGTGGACTTCCCCGACGCTATCACAGACGGCTTGCGCCGCACCACCGACATGGTAAGGGGAGTGCTGGAGCGCACAAGGGGCGATGTGACCTTCGCCTTGCAGCAGAGGGAGTTGACGCGCGCGCTGGGAAAGGGACGAGTGACGAGTGACGAGTGACGAGTTATGGACGATGGGCTATTGTGGAATAGGGTGTGATGGTGAATGAGGAGGCGAAGCGATTCCACGTTCGCAAGATGAGGTCAGGATAATCAGGGCCAGCGAGATCGGTGAATATGATTATTGCTCGCGGGCGTGGTGGTACAAACACGTGGCGAAGGTCTCGCCGGGCGAAGATGTCAGCGGGCGTTTGGAGAGAGGCCGGGAGGAGCACCGGAGACACGGACAAGTCGTAGCTCTATCGGCAAGATTACGGGTCGTAGGGATAGCACTATTGCTGTGCGGGTTGCTCTTGCTCGCACTGGCAGTTATACTGCTGAGCAGATAATGCAGGGCTTAAGCAAGCCTTGCTTTTTCCATACACATAACCACTCGTCACTCGTCACGTATCAAGGAGGATACCAATGGGTAGGATCGCATTCATGACCGACAGCACGGCAGGTCTGCCTGCCGACCAGGTGAAGAAGTACAACGTGACCGTTGTGCCGTTGCAGGTTATCTTCGGAACCGAACAATATCGGGACGGCGTGGACCTGACACAGGCCGAGTTCTTCGCCAAGCTGAAGTCGGCCAAGACCCTGCCCACTACTTCCCAGCCTGCCGCAGGTGACTTCGAGGAAGCGTACACTCGCCTGCTAAACGACCCGGAGGTGGACAGCATTATAGCGGTGCACCTATCGTCGCGGCTGCCCAGCGGCACCTACAGCCTATCGGCCACCACCGGCGAGCGGCTGAGCCAGGGCACCGGCAAGAAGGTGACGGTGATAGATAGCTGGCAAGCCTACATGGCCGAGGGCCTGATGGTGATAGACGGGGCGCGGGCGGCAGAGAAAAGCGCCACCCACGACGAGGTGGTGAAATTAATCGAGGGTATGCGGCCCACGACCAAGATATTGCTGCTGGTAGATACCCTGGAGTATTTGCAGAGGGGAGGGCGCATAGGGGGCGCGCAAGCGTTCGTCGGCGGCCTGCTGAATATAAAGCCGATCCTGCAAGTGAGTGATGGGCGCATTGAGCCGATGGAGAGAGTGCGCACGCGCAAGAAGGCGATGGAAAGGCTGGTGGAACTCGGCGCGGAGATCGTGAAGGGGAAGAAGTGCCAGATCAGCGTGGGTCACGCCGAGGCCGAGGAAGACGCGAAACAGCTAACCGCCATGGCTAAGGAGAAGATAAACGTAATCGAGGAGTTCACCAGCGACCTTGGCCCCGTAATCGCCACCCACACAGGCCCCGGAGTGCTGGGCTTTGTCCTCTGCCCGGTCGATTGACGAAAGACGAACTTGGGACATCTCGAACTTCGGATGCAGGCTTGCGGGCACTCCCTACTCCTCATAGCGAGAGAGGATTAGCACCGCGTTGTGCCCCCCAAAGCCCATGCTGTTGGACATCGCGTACTGTATATCTGCGCGGCGAGGCACATTGGGGATATAGTCGAGGTCGCAATCGGGGTCGGGCACTTCCTGGTTGATCGTAGGCGGGAGCATCCCTTCCAGCAGAGCCTGGATGCAAAAGACAGCCTCCATCGCACCCGCAGCGCCCAGCATGTGCCCGGTCATGCTCTTGGTCGATGAGATCGGCACATGATAAGCGTGGTCGCCAAGAGCGCGCTTGATAGCCATCGTCTCGTACTTCTCGTTGAGTTGCGTGCTCGTGCCGTGAGCATTGATGTAGCCTATGTCTTCCGGCCGCAAGCCTGCGTCATGCAACGCATAAGACATAGCACGTGCCGCCCCTTCGCCCCCCTCGGCTGGGGCTGTGATATGAGAGGCATCTGCCGTAGCGCCGTAGCCCACTACCTCGGCCAGAACTCTAGCGCCACGTGCCTGCGCGAACTCCAGGTCTTCGAGGATAACCGCCGCAGCACCCTCACCGAGGACGAAGCCGTCGCGCAGCTTGTCGAAAGGGCGAGAGGCGTGTTTGGGGTCGTCGTTGCGGGTGGAGAGCGCGCGCATCGCCCCGAAAGTTGCGAGGCCAACAGTACATACGGTGGCTTCGGCGCCGCCCGCGATAATTGCCTTAGCTCGCCCCCGCCGGATGATCTCGGCGGCCTCGCCAATGGCATGAGCCGAGGAGGAGCAGGCGGAAACAATCGCGAAATTCGGCCCCTTCAGGCCCATGTGGATCGACACCTGCCCAGCCGCAAGGTCGATAAGGAGCATGGGGATAGTGAAGGGGCTGACCTTTGCCGGACCTTTATCTCGTATGGTCAGCACGGCTTCGGTGAGGCTCTCGATGCCGCCAATGCCCGAACCCATGATCACCCCAATGTCGTTGGCGTTCTCCTCCGTGACTTGCAAGTTGGCATGGGCAGCGGCCTGCTTGCTGACGGCTACGGCGTAGTGGATGAAGCGGTCCATGCGCCGGATTTCCCTGGCGGGGATGTACTCTTCAGGATTGAAGTTCTTGATTTCGGCCCCGATCTTCGTATCGTAGAGGGAGGTGTCGAACTTGGTGATCAGATCCGCACCCGAGCAGCCATTGAGCGCAGCCTGCCATGACGATTGCACGTCGTTCCCGATAGGAGAGACCGCTCCCAGGCCTGTTATTACTATCCTACGTCTCTCGCCATTACCCATTTCCTATTCCTCCACTCTCGCCATCCCAATTCTCACCCAATTATATCATCTCTGACGAACATACCATCATGCCTCTTTACAAGATAGGCCGGTCATGCCATATAATAATAGCATGACTGCCGACAATTTGCAGGGCCTTATATACCTATCCCCTCTCTGCCCTTCCCTTCTGGGGAAGGGCTATTCCGCACGTTAGCGCGAGCGAGCAGAGGGCATGCTCCTCGACGCGATTTTTCCTGACTGCCAAACAAGCCGATATTGACTGATGATTGTGCGCTACCAGAGCCGGTGGCGTGCCATAACGCCGACGGCTCGATCAGGGCGCGGCATACCAATCCCTACAGCGGTATTGATAAAATGGGATGGGAGATAAGAGGTAATAACTATGAAAATGAGCAGACTATTCAGCCAAACATGGCGCGAAACTCCAACTGAGATCGAGGTTGAAAGCCATCGCCTGCTGTTGCGAACGGGCTTTATCCGGCAGTTGGCGGCAGGGATATTCAGCTATTTACCACTTGCGAAGCGCTCGTTGAACAAGATCGAGCGGATCATGAAGGAGGAGATCGACGGGATCGGCGGGCAGGAGGTCGAGATGCCTGTGGTGCACCCTGCTGACCTGTGGAAGGAGACCGGTAGGTGGTACAGCATCGGCTCGGAATTGGGCAGGTTCAAGGATAAGACCGGCCGAGATATGGCCCTTGCGATGACCCACGAAGAGGTGGTGTCGGACCTGACGCGCAAGGAGATCAGAAGCTACAGGCAGCTTCCGCAGTTGATTTACCACATCCAGACCAAGTGGCGCGACGACCCCAGGCCAAGGGCAGGGTTGATCCGTGGGCGCGAATTCACCATGCTCGATAGCTATAGCCTGGATGCCGACGAAGAAGGATTGGATAAGCAGTACAGGGCGCACTATGACGCGTACTTCCGAATCTTCGGACGGTGCGGGGTGCCTACCATAGCTGTCGGCTCAGACGTGGGGATGATGGGCGGAAGCCTGGCACACGAGTATATGTACCTCACGCCAATCGGCGAGGACACCCTGGTGCTGTGCGACCCCTGCGGCTACGCGGCCAACCGCCAGATCGCACGATTCCGAAAGCCAACTGTAGAGAAAGAAGAGCAAAAGGCGATAGAGAGGGTAGCAACGCCCGGAGTGACCACTATAGCGCGACTGGCAACGTTTCTGGCCGCGGACGCGGCGAGAACGGCGAAAGCTGTGTTCATGGTGGCAACCATCAACGAGGGGGAGAAGGAGATTCAGAAGACCGTGTTCGCGGTGGTTCGCGGGGATATGGCGGTGAATGAGACCAAGCTGGCAAATGCGGTGAAGGCAAGTGAATTGCGCCCGGCGCGAGAGGACGAGATCAGGGCCATCGGGGCGGAGCCGGGATATGGGTCGCCTGTAGGAGTGCACGATGCGCTGGTGGTCGTTGACGACCTGGTAGCCGAGTCGCCGAATCTGGTGGCGGGGGCCAACGATGTCGGGTATCACTTGCTGAACGTCAATTACGGGCGGGATTATCAAGCGGATATCGTGGCGGATCTCGCTCTGGCGCAAGAGGGCGATAAGTGCGTAGAGTGTGGCGAACCGTTGAGGCTGGTAAACGGCGTAGAGGTTGGCAACATCTTCAAGCTGGGCACTCGATACAGCGCGGATATGGGCTGCACCTACCTCGACAGAGACGGCGAGTCGCGCCTGGTGGTGATGGGGTCCTACGGGATCGGCACCACGCGCCTGCTGGCCTGCGTGGCAGAAGAGCACCACGACGAACGGGGGCTAACATGGCCGATCTCGGTCGCCCCATATGAGGTGCATCTGGTATCGCTGGCCGGAGAAGGCACGCAAGGCGACGAAGTGCGTAAAGCCGCCGGCACTCTCTATGCCGCGCTACAGGCCGCCAATATCGAAGTCCTCTACGACGACCGCGACGCTACTCCCGGCGTAAAGTTCAACGACGCAGACCTGATCGGGCTGCCGCTGAGGGTCACTGTCAGCGCGCGGTCGCTACGGAACGGTGGTGTAGAGGTAAAGCGTCGGAAAAACGACAAGCTGGATATTGTCTCCGTAGTCGATGCTTGCCTCGCCGTGAAGACGATTTTGCGCGAAATGTGGAGTTCACCAGGCTAACAAGTAGAATCGTGGTTATCAGGGGCGCACCACAAACAGCCTAGGCCGGAGGAGGTGCGGCCCCGGCGAGTTGTTGCGTGAGACCCAGCATGTCCAATTCAGACCATAGCTCCGCGATCTTGCCACCCTCGATACGATAAACGTGCATCTCAGTCCAGGTCACAGGCTTGCCCGTAGGGGGGATGCCTGCGAAATCACCTTTGCTCGTGGCATGGGCCGTGATGCGCTCCACAACTTTGTCTCCGTCGGCCAGCAGGTCCTCGACCGTCACATGCACGTCCGGGAAGGCCGAGGAAACTAGCGCCCCAACCTGCTTCATCCCTTCGCGGCCCGGGGCCAGGCCAGGGATCGGAAGGTGGTACACAAAGTCGGGTGTAAATAGCTCATCAACTATTGCATGGTTCCCCTTATTCTTGAATTCTTCCGAAAAGTGGCGGACGACCGATTTATTCTCTGTTGGGGTCATGAAAAGGTCCTCACATCTTTATTATCAGGCCATGATGGTTGCCAGGGGATCAGGTCCAGGGTCGCGACCCTCGGCTATCGCCAGCAGCCGTGGCAGATAGTGATCCCAGCCTGCGCCCTGGTGGTCGCGCTCATGGTCAGGCAGATCCAGATGGCGCAAGCGCAGGATTGTCCCATCGCCATCTTCCGAAAGGGTGATCTCGACAGTGCTTGCCCCTGTCCGCACGGGCGCTCCCGCTCCTTCCCAACCCCACGTGAATGCTACACGCTTGTTGGGAGTCACTTCCACAAAGCGCCCACTTACGATCACAAAGCGCCCACTTACGATGTCGTGCTCATTGATGACGACCCGATAGATCCCACCGGGCTGCGGCTCGAGAAGAGCCTCCACACCCATCCAGCGCAGCATCTTCTCAGGCTCTACCAGGAAGGCGAATACCTTCCCAGACCGGGCTGCAATGCGTACCTCACGCTCGACAATGTTGCTATCCCCGATCACTTCTTTCCTCGCGTTTGCGTTCTTCAGCTTCCGCCGCTAGCTTGAGCAGTTCCGGCCTGACGGGCCAGAACCCCTCCAGGAAGTCACGAAGTTCTGCCAACCCTTCCGGTCGTGCCCTGTAAAGGTGGCGCGTTCCCTCCTTGCGGAGGCTAACCAGGCCCGCGTCGGCGAGCACTTTCAGGTGTTGCGAGATGGCCGGACGTGTAACATTGAAATGCGAGGCGATCTCGCCGGAGCTAAGCTCTTCGACCTGGACAAGCCGCAAGATCTCCCGGCGGTGAGGTTCGGCAATAGCATCGAGCACTGCATCCATGACAGTGTTATTTTAGCATATACTTACGTAAGTGTCAACTAATATATTGGGCAAATCCTGACCAGAAATCCTGACCAACTTCATATCACAAACATGGGCATTCCAAATTTTAGATGCAGGTTCGCGTATGTAAGATCCGTTTCTAAAAAGAGCGAAAATGGCGGCTCTGCTTCCATTTTCGCTCTTTTTAGAATTACCTCTCCCAAATTTGGGAGGTTCTAAGAGACAGCTTTACCCGACCGAAGCCGGGCCTACTTGCCGCGCTGCGCTCCCGCGCCTGCCCCAGAGCGCGCTTCCCAACAAGAAGAACCCTGCCAGGAACAGTACAATCGCCGACATAAAGAGCACAATCAGGGTCGTGCCTATCGCCCCCTCGTTGATATCCGGCACAAAGATCGACAAAGCAATTACGGCCAACCCACCTATGCCGCCCGCGACTATAGGTATAACGGCCATAGCCGCCAGTATATGGTGGCGCGCGCCTGCGATAGCGAAAAGCGTCATCCCCACAAATAGCCCGATCAACCCAAGCATCAGCAATGTCCACCAACCCGAGATGTCTGCTCCCACCGTCTCCATCACCGATCCTATAGAGCCGGTTGTAAGACCGATCAGCCCGGTAAGAGCTACCAGCAGAGCAACCTGGCCCAGGCCACCGGAGCGCCTGGCATAGGCGAACCCGAAGCCTGCAACACCCACCAGCATGAGTATTGAACCGACCAGCAAAAGCGCAGATGCCACGACATCTTCCGCGCCATATGTATAAGGGTAATCATCATCGGAAAACACGCTCGATCCGATCATGCCAAGCAGGAGAAGCACACTGCCAACCATAGCGGCCATCCCGCCCCACTGGGTAAAAGTTGCCCTGTTCATAAATAGCCTCCTCTCCGCGCTCACACCCGTGGCCGTCAGTTGCGGCCTCAGGTGAGCATCCAACGCCCCAAGCGCCACGTCCGCCACATCCAGAAGCGATGTGTGACTTTGCTCAAGGAGCGCCGTGAATTCGTCTTCATACCTCGCCCGCCATTCGCGGGGATACAATCGCAGGAGGAAAGTTTCCAGTTTCATAGGGTCGCCAGCCTTTGCAAACCTGCCGTGGCGAAGTCGCGCATCGTACTGAGTTGCTCTCGCATAGCCGAAGCCCCCGCGCCCGTAAGCTTGTAGGGCCGCCTGCGGTCGTCGCTAGCGAGCGACTCGATCCAGCCGCGCTTTTCGAGCCGTGCCAATGCCCCGTAGAGCGTTCCCGGACCAAGACGCAGCCCGCTCAATTGCTCTATATCTTCGATCATGGCATAGCCATGCTTATCGCCACCCGCCAGGCTCACCAGGATCAACAAAGCAGGTTCGGTAAAGCGCCCCAACTCGGACAGATCATTGCCGGTCGTACCCATGCCTCTATACCTCCACACAACTATTACGTTTCACGATATATCGTCTGGCGTAATAGTAGCACAGAACAAAAGGCTTGTCAATACCCATTTTGGAGAGATAGTACGCCCTCTGATCAACCTTCCGAGATCCGGATCGCTGACTGTACTAAATTACATGTAATCACCCTACACCTGCCACATCCCCGCCACAATAGGAGCGGCATTGAAGGAGCGGCATTGAAGGAGCGGCATTGAAGGAGCGGCATTGAAGGAGCGGCATTGAAGGAGCGGCATTGAGGAACAGGCTAGGTCGCAACGCAACAAAACAGGTCGAGAAAGGACTACAGATGTAATGACAAAACCCGATGTACTAGCTCCCACCAGCCTCGGCAGAGCATATAAGGTGCTCGCGGATGCGGTCGATATCGCCCTGCGGCACCCCTATCGCCTTCAGGTAACCTTCCACGCCGCCGTACTTTTGGTCCAGATGCTCAAGCGTGCCCTGCATAGTCTCAGGGCGCGAGTACATCCACCTGGGCCTCTCCACGGGTTGCCCTTGCACCTGGGCTTGCTCCTCCAGCCATGCGGAATAGGCAGGTTCCAGTTGGGCCTCGCTGATCGCATAATCTTCGGCTATCATCCGGCGCGGCACACCGGCCAGCGACAACAGCAAGGCCACCACGATCCCGGTGCGGTCTTTGCCCCCATGACAATGCACCAGCACCCCACCCTTCTCCAGGGCTTCCGCCACGGCCTTGATTATCGCGGCCACACGCGGCTTATTAGCCTCCAGGATGATGATGTAATCTTCCTGCATCGTAGAGGCGGCATCCATAGCCTCGATAGTCGCGGGGTCGTGCATGGGCAGGTTCACATAGCGCGGCCTGTCGTCCGTCCCCTGCTGGGCGGCAAAGGGGTTGGGGTGCCTTTCCAGTTCGCGCTCCATGCGCAGGTCGATGATGGTGCATACCCCATAATCGCACAAAGCCGACTCCCCTTCGGGCGTAAGACGGTGCAGATTGTCGGCGCGGACGAGGGTACGCCAGCGTATACGCTTCCCATCCTCGGTTGGATAGCCTCCAACCTCACGAACATTCAAACAGTCGGTCCATGCCAGGTAACGGTTTTGTTGGTCTTCTTGCGTCATACTCACATTATTCTCACTTATAACTCTACAAATTTAGGCTGGGGCGGAGAGCAGCTTTTCCAGGTTGCGCAGGCTGCGCTCGGTATCGGCAAGCGGCTCATTAGGGTGATCTTGCTCCACAATGTACCATTCCGCGCCCGCCGCAGCACACGCTTCGAGCACGGCAGGCCAATCGAATATGCCTTCACCCACGGGCGCATCCCTGGGCGTTTCGCCCGCCGTCATATCTTTTACGTGCACCAGGGGCACGCGCCCGGTCAAGCGTCGGAGCATCGCCAGCGGGTCGACACCTGCGTAGCGCACCCAGTACAGATCAAGCTCGAAGGCCATAAGGCCAGGGTCCATCTTAGCCAGCAAAACATCGTAAACCGTGGTGTCGCCCAGCGGTGCGAATTCGAAGGCATGGTTGTGGTAGGCAAATTTAAGCCCATCGTCCCGGCACATTTTGCCTATGCGTGTAAACGTATCCACCACCTGATCCATTTGTTCGACGCCCTGCCTGCGCTCTTCTCTCAGGTGGGGCACAACCACATAAGTGCAGCCCAACGCCTTCAGGTCGGCCAGCACCTGCCCTGGGTTGGCCTCCAAGTCGTCCAGCCCGACATGCGCGGCTATGGCCTGTACACCAAGGTTGTCCAGAGCGGCACGCAAATCGGGGACGGTCACGCCCCCAAACCCGGCAAACTCAACAGCTTTGTAGCCCTGCTGCGCGACCTGGGCCAGCGTGCCCACCATATCGAGGGCTGTATGCGAGCGAACGGTATACAATTGCAGCGCGATTCTATCCTTATTCAATGCAATCCTCCTCGGATCTATGCTCTAAGCGGTCTGATCAATCGATATAGGGTTTTCCGCGGGCAGCGGTTCAGGGCGGGTGCAGGTGCTGGTCATCTCGATCTGCCGCCCCTGCTCGGAGGCATCGTGGATGGCATGCATAATGTCAAGCACGTGGTAGGCAAGCTCACCGTTGGCCCGGTGTGGTTTGCCCGTCCTCAGAGCTTCGGCGAGGTCGGCGGCGACCAAGCCACGGATGTTGTCGGTGTGCCCGTGCGTCAGCGGTATTTCCTCCCATTGGCCTGCACCCACCCGTCTCAGGCGCGCCGGGCCTCCAAAGGTATTGGGGTCGGGGAGGCTGAGGGTACCTTCACCACCACAGATTTCGATGCGTGGCACCTCGGCAGCCCACACGTCGAAGCTTGTGACCAGTGTCGCGACAGGGCCACCTTCAAAATCGAGCACCGAGGCTACGTGCGTGGGTGTTTCCACCTCGATAATCGCGCCTCGCTTAAGCTCGCTGCCGATTATGCGCTCCGGGAAGCTGATGCGAGCGGAACCGGTAACGCGCCGCACGGCTGTTGGCCGTGTGCACAGTCACCAGCTTGGTGGTGCAGGCCGCCGCCCAGGAAGGTGTCGGGAGCGCACCCCACCCGCATGGAGGGCGGCCTGGTGGGCGATGGCATCGATGCCTCTTGCCAGGCCGGATACGATGGTGACGCCGCCTTCGGCAAGCTCGGCTGACAGTTGGGAGGCGGCGGCGCGTCCATAATGGGTGGCCCGGCGGGTGCCGACGACCGCCACCGACCAGCTATCCTGAGGCTCGATGCTGCCTAACACGTACAGAACGGGGGGAGCATCGTCCACTTCGCGCAGGCGTTCGGGGTAGTTCTCACTCTCCCAGGTGAGAGCCGTCGCGCCTGACGAAATCAACCGGTCCATCTCGCGGGAGGGGTCGGTGATGCGGCGGGAGACAACAGGAGCCTCGGCGGTACGCGAGTTGATCCCTGCTGAAATCAGGTCAGCATAGATGGCATGCCAGGCGATTTCAGCGTCGCCGAAGTAGTCAAGCAGACGGCGGAAACGGGCCTGGCCAATACCGTTTACGCGGGACAGGACGAGCCAGTAGGGTGTTTGGTCGGGCATAGGGGACGATGGATGATGCTAACGAGTGACGAGTGACAAGTGGTGAATATTGTGGGCAGACCGGACGATTATACTACAAACCCTGGTGCATTAGCGTGGATTATAATGGGGCAACATTCCTTCCGAAATCTTTGTGCTCTTTGAGTCTTTGTGGTTCTAATAACCATACTTGTGTGAGAAAAGGAGTCAGACATGTTACTTTGGCCTGAGCTTGATACACCTACTTTAAGGATAGATCTGGAGAAGATGGAGCGGAACCTGGAGGAGATGGCGGCGCTTGCGCGAGCGCATGAGGTGAAATTGAGGCCGCACACCAAGACCCACAAAATGCCCCAGATCGGGCGACGGCAGATGGACCTGGGGGCGATGGGGCTGACGGTAGCGAAGTTGGGTGAGGCAGAAGTGATGGCACGCGCAGGTCTGCGCGATCTGTTTGTGTGCTATCCCCTGGTGGGCGAGCACAAGCTGCGAAGGCTGCGAGACCTGACCCGCGAGGCGAACATTATGACCATCGTGGAAAGCGCGGAGGGCGCACGCGGGCTATCGGAGGCGATGGCGGGAGAAGGCAAAGCTCTGGACGTGCTGATCGACCTTGAGGTGGGATATGGGCGCGTGGGCGTGATGGAGGAGAAGGCGGAAGAGCTTGCGCGGCTCGTGGACGCCCTGCCCGGGTTGCGTTTGATGGGAGTGTGCATACACGAAGGCAACGTGTATAGCGAACCGGACACCGAATGCAGGGCACAGTTAGCAAGAGGGCAGGTTGAGCACATGCTGGGCATCGCCCACAACCTGGCCGCACAGGGCCACAACATGGAGATTGTCAGTTGCGGCTCCACCCCAGGTGCGAGATTCACGGTGGAAGCAGATGGAATAACAGAGCTCAGGCCCGGAAACTACGCATTCTATGACGCGATGCAGGTGGCGCTCGGAACAACCGATGTCGAGCATTGCGCCCTATCGGTCGTGACAACGGTGGTGAGCCACCAGGAACCCGGTAGAGCCGTTATCGACGCGGGAGCCAAGGCGCTAGCACTGGACAAAGGCTTGGGCCTCGCGGCCAGGAGCCACGGGATCGTGCGGGATCACCCAGGGATAATAGTTGAGAAACTGTCGGAGGAGCACGGGTGGCTCAAGTTGGAGGAGGGCGAAACGGTGGCAATCGGTGATAGGCTTGATGTGATCCCGAACCACGCCTGCGTAGTAACCAACCTGTTCAATGAGGTGGCGGTGACGCGAGGAGATGAGGTTGTGGACAGGTGGAAGGTAGCGGCGAGGGGGATGCTTGCCTAAAGGTCTTGCTCAGGCAATTCGGGGTTGTCGGCGGCAACCTTGTGGCGTGCGTACAGCCTGGAACCAAGCATGAACAGAAAGTAGCCGAAAACTGCGCCAACGAGATCCATCAAAAGATCGATCACTTCGCCGAAGTTTGGGAGTCTTCTCAGAGAAATCTCAAGCAATTCCTGGCCCGAAGCCATTATGAACATTATGACGACATATAGGGCCACACGCTTGCGCAGGTCAGGAACCAGTAGTAGGAGGGAAATACCCACGACCAGGAACAGGACAATGTGCCCCAGACTCTGGACCTCAGGCGTGGGAAGGAAAGTGTGGACCAGGCGGTTAAAGAAAGACCATCTGCGAGCATACCCTGCCGCAATAACCAGAACTATACCTGTTAGCGGAAGCAGCAGATAGCGCACCTTGTTCTTGTTCGGCACTTTCAGCATTCTGCTACTTGAAAGGCCAAATATCGAGTATCCACACGATCAGGGGAGCGATGCCCAGGCCCGGCAGATAGTTGGCAAGCTTTAGCTCTTTGATATTGAGAAGCTTGAGACCGACACCCAGGATTATGAGGCCACCAACTGCTGTCATCTCGACGATGTAGGGATTATCGCGGCTGGGGATGCCGGATGCAGCGAAAAAGGCGATCATGCTGATTATGCCCTGGTAAAGAAAGACAGTACCGGCGGAAAGAAAGACGCCCCACCCCAGCGCGGCGGTGAAGGCAAAGGCTGCGAAGCCGTCCAGGAGCGACTTAATCGCCAGGAAATTGATGTCGCCGTTGATACCATTCTGGATTGAGCCTAAGATGGTGAGTGGGCCAACACAGAAAACGAGGCTGCTGGTGACGAAAGCTTCGCTGACCGTAGAAGCGCCTTTGCGCCGCCTGGGGGCAGATTCGCCCTCTATTGCGGCGAGGTCCGGCGCGCTGCCGAAGCGACGTTGAAGGTAGCTGCCGAGAGCGTCGAGGCCGTCCTGAATGCGGAGGGCTTCACCGAGGAGGCCGCCAACCAGAACGCTGCCGATCATGATGAGCGAGTTGCCGGTAATGGCGTTCTGCACGCCAATCACAAGGGTAGCGAGGCCCAGGCCGCTCATAACAATAGCGTGGAAGCGTGCAGGCAGGCGCTCACCGATCAGGAGGCCGAGCAAGGCCCCCAGGAGTACAGCCGAAACATTCAGGATGGTGCCGGAGATAGGCATAGCTTACTTGTAAGTTATCAGGACCATCGTCTTCCGTCCTTCGTCTTTCATCCTCCGACTACCGCCGTAAGCGGCTGGTTACTTTGGTCAGTATTAGCTCAACTTCGGGGAGGCGCATACGCCACACCAGGATGGCATAAAGAGCGCCGCCGAGGAGGGTAGGGATGCCCAGAAGTAGAGCCTGCGATACTAGATTATCAGGTTTCAGCATGCCGGACAAGAACCACCATGAGCCGAAGCTGACCACAGCCAGGGAAATGGATGCGCCGCCCGCCCTGAGAGCAGTTGAGCCGATCCCGTAGCCCCTGAGTCCTCCCGCTGCGCGCATGGAGCGCAATAGAAACACAGCTGTTACTATGGCATGGAATGCAAGCTGAGCGGACCAGGCCAGCACCAGGCCCGGTAGGCCCCATGTTTTGTAGGTACCGAACGCGATAACAAGGTATACGGCGAACTGGGCGATGCCGATCATCGCGGGGGTGAGGGTGTTCTTGCGAGCGTAGAAAGCGAAAATAAGGATCTGATCGACCGCACTGAAGGGGAGTCCAATCACGTATATGCGGAGGGCCAGTTCGGTCAGATCACTATCGTGCTGGGTGAACGCGCCGTGCCCGAACAGCAGTGCCACTATTGGCCCGGCGAGAGCCAGGAGCAGACCCGCCACAGGGAGGACGAGGACAGTCACGAGACGCAGGCCGGAGGAGAGGGTACGTTTGAAAGCGTCGGTGTCACCTGACGTGAAA
Organism: uncultured Chloroflexia bacterium; assembly: GCA_963797095.1. Classification (GTDB taxonomy): domain Bacteria; phylum Chloroflexota; class Chloroflexia; order QHBQ01; family JADMIH01; genus JADMIH01. The sequence goes on from CAWCNY010000007.1 coordinate 44,691, forward strand.
TGCTGGGATAACGATGGAAGGGAGGCCACCGAAATGGCAGCCGATACTAACCCCAGGCCAAGCTGGATTACCGTGGTGGAGAAGCGCATGGCGGCGATGGCGCTATCATCGATCTGCGAAGCGAGGTTGCGGTCGATCACAAGGACGACAGAGCTAACTACAACGCTAAGACCAATAGGGGCATAAAGGCGCAGGATCTTCCTTACAGCAGGGTGGCGTAGATCGAGCCCAGGACGAATCGGAATATCACGCAGGCCTGGAGCTTGCAAAGCAAGCATGGCGAACGCCCCCACCACCAGGCCAATCGCCAGGCTTCGCACGCCGAGCACACCCGCGAGGGTAAAGGCACAAAATATGATCGCCAGGTTGTACAACACCGAGGTGAAGGCCGGAAATACAAAGCGATGGAGCGAATAGTGAGCGGCCATGACCACACCCGACAGCCCCATGAAAAGCACGCCAGGCAACACCCATTGTGTCATGGTGACCGCAAGTGCCTGGGCATCGGCAGGCAAACCCTCGCTCATAAAGCTGGCGAGAGGGGCAGCGAATATCTCCAGTATGGCGACGGAGAGGAGGAGGAAAACGGCGGCAAAGGTCAGAACTGTGCCCACCAGCCTCCCAAACTCAGACCGGTCTCTTCCGCTGGTGGTATATTCGCTGAACACAGGAACGAGAGCCGCGCTGACAGTGCCCGACATGAGCAGGTCGAACACGATAGTGACAACGTTATTGGCGACCGAGAAAGCACTCACATCGGCCCCACCGCCGAATAGATAGGCAATCGAGCTTTCGCGGCCCAGCCCTATGATGCGGCTCAGTATCGTGCCGGCCATCAGGATAATGGCAGCGCGAGCGATACGTCCAGCCGTAGACGGTGTGCGCTCGGAGAATGCGCCCGCTTCCACCTCGGCTTGTAGCTCGGCGGCTTCGGTTTGGGGGTCGTTCAGGGTTAGATCTGTGTTGGAGAGCATGGGAGGGAAAGGTTAGGGATGGCGAGTGGCGAGTGGCGAGTGGCGAGTGGCGAGTGGCGAGTAGCGAGTAGCGAGTAGCAGGTGATCAGGTATTGCCCATCTTATCTATTAGCTCGGTGGCACTATGGCCTTCTACGTAGGGGATGATGTGGACCTTGCCCTCGTATGCTAGCACGGCATCGGCTTCGGGGAGCGGTTTCCCCGCGCCCGTGTAGTCGCCACCCTTCACATAAAAGTCGGGTTGTAAGGTTTCCACCAGATGAACGGCGGTCGGCTCATCGAAGATGGTCACATAATCGACGCAGCGGAGGGCGGCCAGGATCTCGGCGCGCTCGTCCTGTGGGACGATGGGACGGCCCGGCCCTTTGTACCCTCTCACCGACATGTCGGAGTTGACGCCGACTACCAGGATGTCGCCGAGCGCGCGGGCCGCTTGCAGGTATCGAACATGGCCCACGTGCAACACATCAAAGGTGCCGTTGGTGAGGATAAGGGTCTTGCCGCTGCTGCGCCATTGCGGGCGTAACGCGGCAAGTTGGGAGAGAGTTACTACTCGATCTGTCATATTTAGTACACGAAGAAGCGAAGAAGAGAGGAGTACGCGGAGATTCTTAAGGGCTTATACGTGGAAGCCACTTTATGAGGGGAAAACAATGACATACCTTCGTGCTCTTCGTGCTTCTTCACGTCTTCGTGTACCAACACCGATCACACCCCAACGAGAGTCTTTTCATCTTCGGCGGTAGGTAAGTTGGAGATGCTGCCCAATCGGCGCTGAGTAATCGTAAGGGCAATCAGCCCCAGGCCCACGCCGAACCAGAGGGTAGAGAACCTGATCAGCAAGGTAGCAGCGACCGCAATATTTTGGGTCATATCGAAGGAGGTGTAGCGCGGGATGAGAAACTGGAGCATGCCTGTGATGCTGGCATCCGCAGTGCCGAGACCACCGGGCAGGAGAGTGACAGACCCGATGAGGCTGGAGGCCGACAGGATGAACGCGCAGATCACCAGCAGTATCCAGGAGAACTGCATACCCAACCCGAGCATCACCAGCACGAACGCAATAACTTCGCCCGACCAGGAGATAACGCCGATAGCGACACCGAAGAGGAGATTAGGAAGGCGAAAAAGCACGTAGGAACTATCGTAGAAAGCGTGGAAATGGTGGACGCCCTTGGAAACGACAGGCAGGCGCTCGCCCAGGGCGAGAAGGCGGTCGAAGAGAGCGCGGTTCTGGAAGACGAAGAGGAAGGCTACAGCGAAGATGGCGATACCCACCAGGATGGGCGTGCCATAGTCAAAGAGCACCAGCCCAACCGAAGCAAGCACCAGCATCGCCAGACCGTCGGTGAGGCGTTCGGCCATGACTATGGGGGCTGAGGTGGCGATGGGCGTGCCGCGCACCTGTTTAAGGAGGTAGGACTTGACGATCTCGCCCACCTTGCCGGGGGTCATAGCCATTGCCATGCCGCTCAAGAAGATCATGGCAGAGTCGCGCTTGGAAACGCCTGTTGCCCCAACGAGACGCAGATAGGTGTCCCATTTGTAGAAGCGCAGCAGATAGTTGAACAGGGTAAAGAGGAGGATGAGGGGAAGAAGCCACCAGTTGAAGGTGCTGAGGACCTCCAGCATCTTGGTGAAATCGGCGTAGACAGCGAGGCCTGCCACCACGACAAGGCCAAGCACCAGACCCAGGATCAGTTTACCCCGAAGGTTGCCAAGAGCACCCAAATTCGCATCCCTTCCACAGTTCGACGGATAGCGTCTGTATCTTCCAGTGTAACAAAGGGAGATGTGGATTACAAGCACTCAAGGGCAGCACCGGCGCATATGGTGCTGCCCTTGAGTTGTTATCTGTTGCCTGGCAGATTCTACTTCTGGCTGAACTTCAACACCCTGTTGCTATAGGAATCAGAAACGTAAAGATTGCCTTCGCTATCCAGAGCCAGGTAGCCGGGCCCCAGGAACTCTCCTTCGTCCGAGCCTGGAGGGCCTGTTATACTGCCCAGCAGGCGCCCATATTTGTCGAACTTCTGCACTCTGGGATGCGAATCGACGCCGGGGTACTCCTTGAGCCAACCATCGATTATGTAGATATTATCCTGATTGTCTACTGTGACCCCAAGCGGGCGGCTAAACGTCGCCACGATGGGGCTATCTAACTGGTTGCCTTCACTGTCGTACTTCACGACGGTGTTTGTGTTGTACGTGGTGATATAGATGTTATCCTCGCTGTCGACAGCGAGGTTATCGGTGCTGGGGGCCTGCCACCACTTCACCAGGTTGCCATTGCTGTCAAACTTGTTCACCCGGTTGCGGGCGTCATCGAGCACGTACAGGTTACCCTTGCTGTCGAAGGCCAGGTCAAGCGGCCACAGCAGCCTGCCACCCTCAACAGTGGTGTCTCCGAACTTGCGGAGGAAGTTGCCGTTGTTATCGAAAACCTGGATGCTCGGCTCGCTCAGTGGATCGCCATGCGATGGGTTGTCACTGTTGGCAACATACACATTGCCCTCCTTATCGACAGCCACACCACCTACTTCATCAAAGTTGAACAGGCCATCGCCCCGACCCTGGCTGCCAAACGCCATAACGGGGTTGCCCGCCTTATCAAACTTCTGAACACGGGAGTTCTTGCTGTCAACCACAAACATGTTGTCCTTGGCATCAAATGCTATTCCGCTGGGGCTGGACAGATCCCCTGTGATCTCCGATAGATACATGAATGTGGCCGATTGCACCGGAGGCAAAGGCCCTGTGGGCGTCGAAGTAGGCCGGGGAGCAGGTGTGGTCGCTGTGGGGTTAGGCTCAGGCGTGCTGCCGCTCTGCCCACCTGACCCGCCCTGCTCGTATTTGGCCTTGTAGCGGAAGGTACCGAGTTGCGACAGCAGGATATTGTAAGGAGCGGCATTCTCAGGGTGAAGCTCGAACACCGCCCTCTCGAAATACTGCACCGTATAAGTCTTGCCATCCAGGTCCGACTTCTCCTGGAACTCATCGGAGATCGGAAGCCCTTGCTGGGCAAGGCCGCCGTGAGCATCCCAGTAATCGAGGAAAAGACCACCCACGCTCTTACCGGTCTCGTCAAATAGTCGCGAACCCGCTTCGTTGTTGGGAGTTTGGCCGGGCGCGCCACCCGGGTATTTCTGATTGTAGAGAAACACACCAAGCAAGCTCAGTAGTACTTCGTTGGGGGTCCCTGCGAACTCAGAGTGAAGCTCGAAGAGGGCACGCTCGAAATACTGCACCATATAAGTCTTGCCGTCGGTATCCGACACTTCCTCCATCTCGTCAGAGATCGGATAGCCCTGCTGGGCAAGACCGCCGTGAGCATCCCAGTATTCCAGAAATCGTCCCGCCAACGTTTTGCCTGTTTCAGCGAAAGTGCGGCTATCCGCCCGGGCTTTGCTCTGCAAAGGCAGCAAGAAGGCGACAAGCAGCAGGGAAATAAATAGAACAACGGACCTTCTGCCTGACAGGATCCTCAATGAAGTGGAGTTGAATCTCATTAATTTGTCTCCCTGTAGACTCTGAACTATCTGCGTACAAAGGCGATGGGTGACATGCTCATAAGCCATCGTTCTGATAGTAAGAGCAGGAATTATTCAATTGCCAGTTCAGGTAGTGCCCATTTTGTGTTCAATTGCCTGAATATGGCGCAGCCAAAGGAAGGCAAGCACAGCCAGGCTAAAGTTAGCGTGCAGTAAGCCGTCTTAAAACGAACCACCGGAGCAGCTTAGCCGCCCCGGTGTCTCTTTATCTATTCGTTGGATGCTAACCTCGCCAGGCTACTACGGCAGCAACAGCGAGCGCTATAGTCACCAGCAACAACCCGATCTCTGCGGCAATCTGCAGATTGAACTCTTGCGCAGATCGCGCCTCCACAGGAGCCGATTCGGCGCTGTAGGGCTCTGAGCCTGTTATGCCCGGAGGCGAGTTGTCGGGGGTTTTCATGCTGTAAAGGGCTTCACCCGAAGGAACAGTAGTAGGGCTGAGTGCGCCGCTATTTGCTATCGATGTATTAGGCGTTACCTGCGCTTCAGATGATGCTCCGCCTGCTGCCGGTGGCGCGGTTGGCACCGGCGCGGGGGGTTCGCTCGGATTAGCAGCCGAAGCGCCCGTGTTGGCGGTATCGGTATCGCCCGCCACGCCCACGCCCGTGGTGGCAGTAGGTTCCGCCATGAGGGTCATAGGGGTCAACCCCTCCTCACCTGAGTTGCGGTTGGTATCCGTAGCCCCAATTTTCGGCGTGAATGCCACGGACTGAGGTTGTTCGGCATTCATGCCGGAATTGAGCGTCGCCAGCATGAAGATAAGCACCAGAAAAGCCACCACCGAGCCTGTGGCAAAGGTCGGTGCGAGCCTTGGCGAGAAGATCCGCTCCCACAGAGATGTTTTGCGGGCCTTGGCGGCCATCTCAGGCGTAAGGGTAAAGGCACGCGGAACGGCGGCCACCGGCATACTCTGCAGCAGGCGCTGAGTAGCCTGAAGCTCTACTAAGTCGGCGCGGCAATCAGCGCACCCTTCAAGATGGGCACGCACACGCGCGCGGCCAGTCTCGTCAAGCGACTTATCGATATATGCCGATAGGAGGTCTTGAACGTGGCCCTCGCTGTCTATTTCGTTGTCTCTGTATGACTTACCCATTTCTTGCTTTCTATAAATTGAGGGATGGTATAGATGAGTTCAGTATTACGGATTCTCAGTTGTAAGCATCTATCGTGCATCATCCCCCGTTAATGAACGCTCTCCACGAGCGGAAAGTTCCCCCGATGAAGGCGAAATTCCACGCTCGCGAAGGTAGTCACGCATACGGAGGCGCGCCCGGTTTACACGGGATTTGACCGTGCCCAGGTTCGCGCCTGTTATGGTGGCAGCCTCCTCGTAGCTCAGGCCCTGCACGTCGACCAGTACAAGGGTCATCCGCTGGTCATAAGGCAGGGAATCGAGACCCGCCTGGATTGTGCCCATGGTTTCAAGTCGAAGGACGTTCGTTTCAGGGTTCACCGTCGGATCTACATCAGCAATGGGCAACGGGTCTAAACCTTCCTCGCCATCGTCGGGCGAGCGCCACGAGTTGAGAGGCATAGAAGGTTTGCGCTTCCTGCTTCTGAGCATATCGAGGCACGCATTGGTGGCGATACGGAGTATCCACGTGCGGAAGCCCTCGCCCTTGAAGCGGGGCATAGCCTTATATGCCGAGAAGAAGGCTTCCTGGGTGGCATCGGCTGCCTCATCCGGATCAGAGAGCATGCGAAGGCAAAGGTTGTAGACGCGAGTCTGATATTGAAGAACGAGCCAGTTGAAGGCATCGAGGTCTCCCTTGCGGGCGGCCTCAATCCGGCGTGGCTCCTCCTCGGCGCTGATGTCGTGCCATGCTGCGGGCATGGATAAAGTATAGCAGGTTCTGTTGAGGTGAAAAAAGCCGCGCCCTGTACGGGCGCGGGCTTCGGGTTGCAAACGGTACGATAATCTATCCGGAGCGCGGACGCTGCAAGGAGGTAGGGTCATAACCGGAACCTGTCATAGCGTTTGCTCCGTGCACGCCCATCCTGGGCGCTCCCTCGGTGCTCACCTCGTTTTCATCAAGCGCACCAGTGCCACCGACATGGCCGGCGGTCCAATCGATACCGACGCGGGCCGCGAGGTCGCGTATGGTGCTGTCGTTACCTGTCGCTATGGCCTGAGCAAGTGCCTGACGCTCCTGATCATCCAGGTCGTACAGGCCGAGGGTCTGTACCGGGTCCTGCGCAATGAGAGCCGCAAAACCGGGATCATCGTGGAGTTGTTGCAAGGCCAACAGCAGTCCTCTGTCACTCATGTTTTCCTCCTTTTGTGGGCCGCACCGTGCGGCCATAGCTGCCTACAGGGCAAGAAATGTGCCAGGTATTGCGACAGCCAAAATGGTAGCAGGTATGATACAATAACTGCTCAATGAGCACTGATGCTGATGTAATAGTCGTAGGCGCTGGACTGGCGGGGCTGGTAGCTGCTGCCGAGTTGGTGGACGCCAACAAAAAGGTGATCCTGCTCGACCAGGAGCCGGAGGCATCGCTGGGCGGGCAGGCGTTCTGGTCGTTCGGTGGGCTGTTCCTGGTGGACTCGCCGGAGCAAAGGCGGATGCGCATTCGCGACTCATACGCCCTTGCTGTGCAGGATTGGCTTGGCAGCGCGGGGTTCGACCGGGAGGAAGACTACTGGCCCAGGCGATGGGCGGAAGCGTACCTGGCTTTCGCGGCTGGCGAAAAGCGGTCGTGGTTGCATAAGCAGGGAGTTCGGTTCTTCCCTATCGTGGGGTGGGCCGAGCGCGGTGGGTATCTTGCCACGGGTCATGGCAACTCGGTGCCGCGCTTTCATATAACGTGGGGCACAGGGCCCGGCGTAATCGAGCCGTTTGTGAGGCGGGTGCGCGAAGGTGAACGGCGCGGGCTGGTATCGTTGCCCTTTCGACACCGAGTAACCGGGCTGCTCGTGAACGGCGGCACGGTAGAAGGTGTACATGGCGATATCCTGGAGCCGAGCTATGTCGAGCGCGGGGTACGAAGCTCGCGGGAGGTAGCGGGGGAATTCACGGTGCGGGCGCAAGCCGTCGTTGTCACCTCCGGAGGGATCGGGGGCAATCACGAGTTGGTGCGCCACAACTGGCCGAAGAGGATGGGCGAGCCTCCGAAGAAGATGATCTCAGGGGTGCCCGACCACGTTGACGGGCGAATGCTCCAGGTAGTGCAGGAGAGCGGCGGGCGAGTGATCAACCCCGACCGGATGTGGCACTATCCTGAAGGTATAGTGAACTACGCGCCGATCTGGACCAATCACGGCATACGGATCTTGAGCGGGCCAAGCCCGTTGTGGCTGGACGCGCACGGCCATCGCCTGCCTGAGCCGTTGTTCCCGGGGTTCGATACCCTGGGTGCGCTGCGGCATATCAACGCTACAGGGTACGATCACTCGTGGTTCCTGCTCAACCAGCGCATCATTGAGCGCGAGTTTGCCCTCTCAGGGTCCGAACAGAACCCCGACCTGACGGGCCGTAGCGTCAAATTGATCCTGAGCCGTATCGGACCGGGCGCTCCTCCGCCGGTGGAGGCGTTTAAGGAGCGTGGGGTCGATTTCATAGTCAGGAAGACGCTGCCCGAATTGGCGAGCGCTATGAACGAGCTAATAGGCGAAACCCTGATCGATCCCGCACAGTTGAGGCGGGAAGTGGCAGCGCGAGACCGGCAGATCGACAACGAGTTCGGCAAGGATGCCCAGGTGATAGCGATCAGAGGGGCGCGTGCCTATATTGGCGATAGACTGGTGAGGGTGGCGAAACCGCACCGCATACTCGATCCTGAAGCGGGGCCGCTGATCGCGGTGCGGCTATGGATTCTCACGCGCAAGACCCTGGGCGGGCTGGAAACCGACCTGTCGGCGCGGGTGCTTGGTGCGGATGGGCAGCCGCTACCGGGCCTATATGCCGCCGGAGAGGTGGCAGGCTTCGGGGGCGGTGGTATGCATGGCTACCGCGCCCTTGAAGGGACTTTCCTTGGCGGGTGTATTTTCTCAGGCCGCACGGCAGGGCGAGCAGTAGCCGGGGCTGTAATTTAGCCCGCATCCCTGGGCATCGGCCCGGCGTTGCCTTCCATCCAGCTCATCGGGTAATTCGGATCGTCGTATTCCTGCGCCCATTTGGTCAGCTTGAGGGGGCGGAACGTATCGACCATCACGGCCAATTCTTCGGTCGATTCTTTGCCTATGGATGCCTCGGCTGTGCCTGGGTGAGGCCCATGAGGGATGCCGTGCGGGTGTAGCGTGAAGGAGGCAACATCAATGCCCCGGCGGCTCATGAAGTTGCCGTTGACGTAGTAGATCACTTCTTCGCTGTCGATGTTGGAGTGGTTGTAAGGGGCAGGTATAGATAGTGGGTGATAGTCGTACTTGCGCGGCACGAAGGAGCAAACCACGAAGTTGTGCGCCTCGAAGGTCTGGTGAACGGGTGGGGGCTGGTGAACGCGGCCTGTGATCGGCTCAAAGTCTTCGATATTGAATATGTAGGGGTAGAGGTAGCCGTCCCAACCAACCACGTCGAGCGGGTGATGGTCGTAGTAATAAGAGGAGAGCATATCATTGGCGCGGATCAGCACCCGGTAAGGGCCTTTGCCCGCCTCGTCGCCCGTGATGGTGACAAGCTCTTCGGGCACGCGAAGGTCGCGCTCGCAATAGGGAGAGTTCTCAAGTAGCTGGCCGAAGCCATTGCGGTAGCGTTTGGGGAACTGGATGTACTTGCCCTCGACCACGAGCCAGCGCTGTGGCTTGCCCTCGTCGGCTACGATGCGATAGATCGTGCCGTGGGGCAGGAAAACGTAGTCGCCTTCCCGGTAGGGGAGGGTGCCGAAATTGGTCTCGAAGCGGCCTGTGCCCTGATGGATGAAGTATAGCTCGTCGGTCTGGCCGTTCTTGTAGAAGTAGTCCATAGGCTCGGCGGGGAGCACGATGCCCAGGCGGCAATCGCTGTTGTACATGAGGATGCGTCTGCCTGAGATGGGATCGCCCTGGGGCTGTGCGGGCTTGGTGCGGGTATGGACGTGGCGCTGCACCGGAAGCTGCCACTCCTGCAACGGCTCGGCCTCGCACGGCTCTATGTTCACCACGCGCACGGGTGGGTGGTGGTGATAGAGCAGCGAGGAGTTGCCGCTGAAGCCCTCGGTGCCGAATAGCTCCTCGGTGTATAGCTCACCGTCAGGGCGGCGAAACTGGGTGTGTCGCTTATGGGGTATTTTGCCTAGTTTGTGGTAGTAGGGCATCATTGCACCTCCGGTTAGTTCTTTAATCTCAGCGCTTTATTTCATCCCAAATCAACTATGCCTTTAAGGGTTATTATGCTCATGAGTGCGGGCCTCCCTCCGCAGTCAGCTTATTCCTTATCAGCCCCAGCTTTTCGATCTCCATCGCCACTACATCGCCGGGTTTGAGCCAACCGCCGGTGTTTTCGGGGCGTAGCTCGAGGATGCAGCCTGTGCCTACTGTGCCCGATCCGAGCACATCGCCTGGGCGGAGCCACACATCGGTGGAGGCCCATTCGATCATCTGGGCGAAGGTGTGAGTGAGAGTATCCGCGTTGCCACGCGATAGCTCTTTGCCATTGACGCGAGCCACCATTTCGAGACTGTAGCGAGTTTCTGCGGCTTCGCCCTTGCGGCGATCTTCCAACTCGTCGGGGGTGACTAGCCAGGGGCCGAGGGTGGTGGCGAAGTCTTTGCTCTTGGCGGGGCCCATGCTCAACTTCGCCTCGAAGTTGCGCCAGGTGTCGCGGGCCGACCAGTCGTTCATGATCAGGTAGCCTGCTATGTAGTCGTTGGCATCTTCGGCCGAGATGTCTTTGCCCGGTTTGCCGATTATGCAGGCGATCTCAAGCTCGAAATCGACTTCGTGGGAGCCGCGAGGGTAATCTACGTCGTCGTAGGGGCCGTAAACGCAGCCGGGGTTGGAGTAGTAGAAGACCGGGTGGTCGTACCACTCAAGGATCATTTCGAGGCCACGGAGGGCGCGGGCGCTCTTAACGTGCTGTTCGAAAGCGTAGAAGTCGCGGATGGTGCGAGGGAAGGGTAGAGGCGAGAGGAGCATAACATCGTCAACGGGTTGGGACGACTCCCACAGCCCTTCCTCGTCGTCACAGACGGTTTCGGCGAGGCCGAGCACCCGCTCCATAGCAGCCTGCCCGCCATCAAGCAGTTCAAGCATCGTCATCGGCGGGCGCAATCCAGAATCACGAGAATGCTTCTTATTGAGCCAGTCGTGGGCGGCTTCGAGATTAAGAACGCGGGGCATCTCGCCAGGCAGGTAGATGCCTACGTGGGTGTCCTGCCCTTCGACGCGGTCGGGGGCGGTACGGTGGAGGTGGGAGAAGGTTACGAGTTTCATGGTAGTCGGTAGTCGGTAGTCGGTAGTTCCTGGTTCCTGGTTCCTGGTTCCTGGTCACTCATTACAGGTCCGACTACCGACTGCTATTCTCCTAAAGATTCCCTCGGAGTTCTTGCTCGCGCTCGATGGCTTCAAAGAGGGCGCGGAAATTGCCTTTGCCAAAGCCTCTGGAGCCGTGGCGCTCGATGATCTCGAAGAAGACGGTGGGGCGGTCCTGCACAGGCTTGCTGAAGATCTGGAGCAGGTAGCCTTCGTCGTCGCGATCTACCAGAATGCCAAGATCCTCCAGCTTCTCCATGTCTTCCTTGATCTGGCCGACGCGGGTGGGGGCTTCCTCGTAATACTCGTGGGGCACGCGGAGGAACTCCATGCCGTTGGCTTTGAGGGTGGCGACCGTGCCCAGGATATCGCCTGTGATAAGGGCTATGTGCTGCACGCCGGGGGTGCGGTAGTAGTCGAGGTATTCCTCGATCTGCGACTTCTTCTTACCCTCGGCAGGCTCGTTGATGGGGAACTTGACACGCCCCGTGCCGTCCTGCATTACCTTGGACATAAGGGCCGAATATTCGGTCGAGATATCCTTATCCTCGAACGAGATCAACTGGCTGAAGCCCATAATGCGGGCGTAATATTCTACCCACTCGTTCATCTTGCCCAACTCGACGTTGAGCACCTGGTGGTCCACAGCCTTGACGCCTGTTGGCGTGCCGGGAATATCGCGCTTGTGGTAGCCGGGTGCGAATGTGCCGGTGTACTGGTCGCGATTGATAAGGGTGTGAATGGTTTCGCCGACGGTGGAGATGGCGGCCTCACGGATGCGGCCCTTTTCGCTTTCGACCCAGTGAGGCTCGGTGACGCCATGCGCGCCGCGCTCAAGGGCGGTCTTATAGGCCCAATCTACGTCGGGAACGCGCAGAGCTATATCCTTGACGCCGTCGCCATGCAGCTGAACATGGGCGGCGATAGCGCCTTCGGGCTGGAGGGGAGCGGTCAACACGAAGCGGATCTTGCCCTGTTCAAGAACGTAGGAAGCGCGGTCGCGCACCTTTGTCTCAGGACCGGCATAGGCGGTTATGCTGAAGCCGAGGACGGTGCGGTAGTAGTGGGCGGCCTGCTTGGCGTTGCCCACGTAAAACTCTATGTAATCTATGCCCTGGATAGGGAAAGGATCGGTACCGTTGGTCTTATGGCCGCTGGTGGCAGGGGTGGTATCGGCGTCCATTTCGGCAACGTCGCTTCCAGAGATTGTATCGAGTTCGATGGTCTCTTCGGGTTTCATTAATGCCTCCATTGGTTGATGTGCGCTTCATTGCGCACAATGGCTGGATTTAAGGACACTCCTATTCTAGCACCACGAGGGGTAAATAGCCAACAAAAGTATGATGTAGGCGTTCAGACTTGGGGTGGAGGGATCTCGCTTGATTGAAAACCAAGACCCACCCCCAGCCCTTCCCACGTATGGGAGGGGAGAAGTAAATAGTGGGGGAAGAGTTGGGGGACACCCCCAAGTCCCCCGTCATGGGGCTTCGCCCCCTGCACCCCCTTTACCCCAAATTGGAGCGCGGTTTTGTGAAAGTAGCGTGGTTCTCCCCTCACATCCTAAATGACCTTGGTGGGACAAAACAGGACAGGTTTTAGGGTGTGCTTTGGTACAGTTTTTTCGGTTGACTGGGTTGGGCTAATGCCTTATAACGGTCGTCAGGCGCTATTTTCTGGGGCTAGAAGTATGATAAGCAAGAGGCGTATCGAGATCGTGGAATACGACCCGACATGGCCCGACACATTCGAAGAGCTCAAGGATGTGATTGAGAGGGCGGTGGGCGACCTGGCGCTGCGGATCGAGCACGTGGGAAGCACCTCGGTGCCAGGGCTGAGCGCCAAGCCGGTCATCGACCTGGATGTGGTGATGCCATCTTATGAAGCGCTGCCGGAAATAGTGGCCCGCCTCAGTACGCTGGGGTATATGCACGAGGGCGACCTGGGCATCAAGGGGCGCGAGGCTTTCGCGCGCGAAGGGAGAGACGTGCCGCGAGATGGCCGGGGCGGCGAGTGGCCGAGCCACCATCTTTATGTATGCCCGCCGGATGGTGAAGGATTGATAAGGCACCTGGCGTTTCGGGACTACATGCGGTCACACCCGGAAGAGGTCGCGGCTTATGAAGCGGTGAAGCGACGCCTGGCCGAGCAGTATCCCTACGACGCGGAAGCGTATACGGAAGGCAAGACGGAGTACATCGAGGGGATATTGAGGCGGGCCGGCGTGGAGTTGGACCAAGCAGATAGAGGAGGGCAAGACAAATGAACGCAACAGAGAATACGGAACTTACAGGGGATCAGCAGAAGTACCTGGGCGAGCTTAGCGAGTTCCTGAGAATACCGTCCGTGAGCACGCTCACAACGCATAAGGGTGATGTGAGGCGAGCAGCCGAGTGGGTGGCGAACAACCTGCGAAAATCTGGGATTGAGAACGTGCGCCTGATAGAGACGGAAAGCCCAATGGGCCACCCGCTGGTGTACGGCGACTGGCTGCACGCCGATGGGCATGGGCAGCCGACAGTCCTAATTTATGGGCATTTCGATGTGCAGCCTCCCGACCCGCTGAACGAATGGAAATCGCCGCCGTTCGAGCCGACACTAAGGGATGGGAACCTGTTCGCCAGGGGGTCGGCGGACGATAAGGGGCAGCTTTATTGCCACTTGAAGGCGGTAGAGAGACTGATGCAGGAGGGGGGCGGGAAACTCCCCGTGAACGTGCGCTTCTTGATCGAGGGGGAGGAAGAGGTTGGGGGCGAAGGCATTGAAGATTATGTAAAGCAGCATCCCGGTGAATTGACGTGCGATGCCGTGCTGATCAGCGACAATTCGATGTTCTCAGATGGGTTGCCCGCGCTGGATGTGGGGTTGAGGGGGATGGTGTACACGGAGATCACGGTAAGGGGGGCCGAGCACGACCTACATTCGGGGATGTACGGCGGAGTGGCTCCCAACGCGATCAATGTGTTGTGCCATATCATCGCGCAGTTGAAGGACCTGGACGGGGTGATACAGGTGCCGGGTTACTACGACGACGTGCAGGAACTGACCGCCGAGCAACGGGCAAGCTGGGGCGCGCTGCCTTTCGATGAGGAGGAGTTGCGCACGCACGAGATAGGGGCGAAGGCTCTGGCGGGCGAGACTGGGTATTCGGCGCTGGAGAGGATTTGGGCAAGGCCCACCCTCGATGCGAACGGCATTATCGGGGGTTTCACAGGCGAGGGCGCGAAGACGGTGATCCCGGCAGTGGCGAAGGGCAAGGTGAGCATGAGACTGGTGCCGAACCAGGACCCGAACAAGATTTGGGCGAGTTTCAAGGAGTACGTGGAGAGCCTTTGCCCATCTTATGCCGAGGTAGATGTGCAGTACATACATGGAGCAGATCCGGTGCTGCTGCCGACCAACTCGGTCTATATGAAGGCCGCTGTGGAGGCATTGAGAGAGGTGTTCGGGAAGGAGCCTGTGCTGATGCGGTCTGGTGGGTCCATACCAATCGTGTCACTGTTCAGCAGTGTGCTGAACGCCCCAAGCGTCCTGATGGGCTTCGGGCTGCCCGACGACAACCTCCACGCGCCGAATGAGAAGATGAAGCTGGCGAATGTGTTTGGGGGGATCGAGGCGTCGGTGCGGTATTTGAAGCTGCTTCGCCGGTAGCCGGTAGCCGGTAGCCGGTAGCCGGAGGACGATGGAGCATGATTGTGATTATTTGAGGAGGCACTGATGGCTGGACAAACTTATAGAGATTTGGAAGTTTGGCAGAAAAGTATGGACCTCGTAGTGCAGATATATGAGGTATCCAAACTGTTCCCTAAAGATGAGCAATTCGGGTTGACAAACCAGATCCGTCGGGCCGCTGTGTCTATACCGGCAAACATTGCAGAAGGGCAGGGAAGATTGCACGAAGGGGATTTCGTTCGCTTTCTTTCGATTGCTGGAGGCTCACTTACTGAAACTGAAACACATCTATTGATCGCAATTCGCTTAACTTGTGTTAGGAAGGAACAGGTCAGGAAAGCCTGGGAACTGGCACAGCAGGTAGGCCATATGCTGAACGGCCTTATCAGAAGTAAGAGAAGCTATATCGAAGGTAATGGCAAAATCTCGGAAACCGCCGCACCATCTAGGAGCGATCACGATCCTGACCAGGAATACCCTCTATCCGGTAGCGACCTGTGAAACCGGCTACCGGCTACCGGCTACCGGCTACCAGTCCCCTGGCGGGCATCCTCGTCGCCGACTTCTCTCGCGTGCTGGCGGGGCCTTACTGCACTATGATGATGGGCGATTTGGGGGCAGACGTTATCAAAGTGGAGTCGCCTGAGGGGGATGATACGCGCAAGTGGGGGCCGCCTTACCAGGGAGGCGAGTCGGCTTATTATTTGGCGTGCAACAGGAACAAGCGAAGTGTGGTGCTGGACCTGAGGAGTGCACAAGGACTCGGGTGGGCGCGCAGGCTGGCCTTGCGGAGCGATGTGCTGGTCGAGAACTTCCGGCTGGGGGCAATGGAAGAGTGGGGGCTGGGGCACGAACAGCTAGCGAAAGAGAACCCAGGGTTGATCTACTGCTCTATTTCGGGTTACGGGCGCACGGGGCCGAACGCCGACCTGCCCGGATACGATTATGTGATCCAGGGAGCGGGCGGGATCATGAGCATCACGGGGGAGGCAGATGGGCCACCCATGAAGATTGGCGTGGCAATCGTGGACCTGACGGCGGGGATGTTCGCGCTTTCGAGTATCCTGGCGGCGTTGCGGGTGCGGGACGCGACAGGCAAGGGGCAGAAGATAGACATCTCGCTGTTCGATTCGCACCTGGCCTGGCTCGCCAATGTAGGGGGCGGTTATTTGGTGTCGGGGGAGACGCCTGGGAGATATGGCAGCGGACACGCCAATATTGTGCCTTACCAGACGTTCCGTGCGGAGGACGGGTGGCTGGTGGTGACGGTGGGGAACGACAAGCAGTGGGCACGTATGTGCAACGCCGTGGAGAGACCCGACCTGTTGGCCGATGAGAGGTGGGCAACCAACGAAGCGCGCGTCCGCAATCGGGGGATGCTCGTTCCAATTCTGGAGGAATTGTTCGCGGGCAGAAATGTGGATGAGTGGCTGGCGCTGCTGAAAGAGTGCGAAGTGCCGGCAGGGCGCGTGAACACGGTGGGTCAGGCGCTGAACGACCCGCAGACGATAGAACGCGGGATGGTGCAGGAGGTCGAGCACCCTGGGATCGGCCCATTGCGGATGGTGGCATCGCCGCTCCATTTGCAGGATACGCCTCCGACCATCAGGCGACACCCGCCAATGCTGGGGGAGCACACCGAGGAAGTGCTGGGGTGGTTGGCGAGTGACGAGTGACGAGTGGCGAGTGACGAGCATTAGATACGCAGCACGCAGCACGCAGCACGCAGCACGCAGTACGCAGTACGTACTAGAGATTGCTTGTATATGAAAAGACCTCGTGCCAGGCGGATAAATTCGATCAGGAGGGCAATCGGAAGGCGATGGTCAATTGCCCGGCGTCCTCCGGCTTTCGCCCGCCGTCCTGCGTCGGGCACGCGTCGCCCGACCCGCATCCAGAGCCTCAGGCCGCAGATGGCGCAGGCTTACAGGCTTTTGCGGGCGGCATCGCGGCTGGGCGTGCCGGGGTCGCTGCCAGCGCCTCCTGAGTTACTGCCTGCCGGGGCGCGAGTGCTGGCGCAGGGGTATCTCAACAGGTTCGCGCTGCCGCTGCTTGGCGGGTGGATGCTGCCGAGATGGATGAAGGAGCAGATCGACCCTGAGAGCGATTGGTTCGTGCCACGCAGCGTGACGAACTTGATGGCAAACCAGACGCGGCGCAACTGGACCGCGCTTGGTTTGCCGGGGCGCGAACACCCAATCGAGAGCATTGTAGATAGGTGGGGTTTGCTAACCCCGGTGCCCGGCGGGCCGTCGCTTGATTGGTGGGTGCAGGTGGACGATGGCAAAGAGGGCAGGATGGCCGCGAGCGATGGGCGAGGGACGCTGCAAACTTTGCAGGGGGGTTTGCCCATCGTTGTTACCTCATACGAGGCAGATGGTATGCGGGTAGTGAGCGAGGCGTGGCTGCTGGCAGCGGAGGATGGGGACTGGGCTGCTATGCAGGTCGTGTTGTTCAATATCGCGGACGTGCCCTTGAGTGGAACCTTCTCGTTCGCGTTGCGGCCCTACAACCCGGAGGGTATAGCGCCTATCTACGATATCGCATACGACGAAGCTGAGACGACCCTGGTGGCCGACGGGTATGCGGGGCCGTACACGTGGCCCGCGCCTGACGAGTGGGCTTTGTCGGGGATCGTGGGGGAGGACCTATTTGCGGGGGACGAAGGACGAAAGCCGAACGACGAAGGACGAGTGGGGGTGGCTGCGGCGCGAAGCACACATTTGCACGATGCGAAGGGCTTCGCTCATGGGGTGCTCAACTTCCGCTTTCAGATCGAGCCGTGGGAGGAGGCGGAGTACCTGGCGTTCATGCCTGTGACGGGGCGAAGGACCAAAGCCGAACGACGAAGGATGTCGCAGGTCGCGAGTTATGAGTTGAGGGAGGCGGAACGCGCTTCTGATAAGAGGAACCCCAAGACTGAAGCGCGAAACCCGAAATACTACAGCCGGGTAAAAGCTGAGACCACATTGCGGTGGCAGGAGTTGTTGGGCGGCGCGGGAAGGATGAAGATTGAGGTCCCGCACAGGGAGTTGCAGGCTTCGTGGGACGCGAACAGGGCGCATCTGCTGGCGTTGCACGACGGGCCGATCATCACGCCGGGGCCGGACCTGTACCACAGCTTCTGGCTGCGAGACGGCGCATATATGACTTACGCGCTGTCGGCTTGCGGCTTTCGAGAGGAGGCGGCGGAGCTATTGCGGGGCTTCGCCCGGATGCAGAGGCGCGATGGGGCCTTCGTATCGCACCAGGGAGAGTGGGACGGCACAGGACAGGCATTGTGGTGCATGGCGCAGCACCTGGCGCTATACAGTGACCGAGTGCTGGCGGCGGAGTTGAGGCCGCACGTGAGACGAGGCGGTCAATGGATCATAGAGACGCTGGCAGGATCGCCTGGAGGGTTGATGCCGCCTGGGGTGTCGTCGGAGCACCTGGGGCCACCCGATAGCTACTACTGGGACAGTATATGGTCGCTGGCGGGGCTGAGGTCGGCGGAGGCGATCACGCGCAACCCGGCGTTCGGGCGGGCGGCTGCACGCCTGCGAAGTCGGCTGGCGAGCGCATGGGCCACCGACATGGCCGCGTTGGGGCGTGAGGCGCTGGTGGGCGCGCCAGGGCGGGGGATCGATATGGGGATGGTCGGGACGCTGGCGGCGTGGTTTCCTCTGAGGCTTGTGCCCGCCGACAGCCCGCTACTGGAAGGGACACTGGCGGCGCTAGAGGAGAAGTTGTTCTACAAGGGGGCGCTGCTGGTGAATACCGGGCATTCCGGGTGGGGGACCTATTTGAACATGAGGCTGGCTGGGTGCAGGCTGTTGCAGGGATCCCCGAAAGGGTGGGAGCTTATGAAGTGGCTGCTGGCGCATGCGTCGCCCACTTACAACTGGCCTGAGGCGATCCACCCGAAATCGGGCGGAGGGAGCGCGGGGGATGGGCACCACGGGTGGGCATCCGCCGAGTGGCTGATGCTGGTGCGCGCTATGTTGCTGGAGGAGGGCGAGAAAAGCATAACCCTTGCGCCTGGGGTGCCCGCCGAGTGGCTGGAGAGAGCAGGCGAGATAAAGGTTGAGGGCGCGCCCACGCGCTTTGGGACGGTCTCATACCGGATCGAGTGGGAAGACGGCGGCCGCAATTTACAAATACGTGCAGAGCGCGAGGGAATCAGGAAGGGAGTTGCTGTGCTGTGGCGCGATCCCAGGACGGGAAAGATTGAGACGCCCGCATGAACAAATTCCCGGTGTCGCTGATAATGACTGTGAGGAACGAGGCAAACAGCCTGCCCGGACTGCTGGAAAGCATCCTGACGGGGACGGCATTGCCCTCAGAGATCGTGATTGTGGATGGAGGGTCGAGCGACGGCACGCCGGATGTGGCGCGAGCCTACGCAGATAGGTTGCCCATAAGGCTCATTGAGAGGCCGGGGGCGAATATATCGGAGGGGCGTAACGCGGCTATCGAGGCGGCGCAATACGAGGTCATCGCAGCCACAGACGCGGGGGTGCGCCTTGAGGCCGGGTGGTTGGAAGCACTGGTGGGGCCGTTCTTTGAGGACGGAGGTTCGGTTGATGTCGTGTCGGGTTTCTTCGTGGCCGACCCGCGCACTCCCTTCGAGCGGGCTATGGGCGCGACCGTGCTCCCTGCTCTGGAAGATATAGAGCCTGAGAAGTTCCTGCCGTCAAGCAGGTCGGTGGCGTTTCGGAAGGAAGCGTGGGCCGAGGCGGGGGGATACCCCGAATGGCTCGATTATTGCGAAGACCTCGTTTTTGACATGGCACTACGCGAGCGGGGGAAGCGGTTCGCGTTCGCGCCGGGGGCGGTGGCGCATTTCAGGCCACGCCCGACGCTCAAGGCGTTTTTCGTGCAATATTACCGGTACGCCAGGGGCGACGGCAAAGCCGATCTGTGGCGCAAGAGGCATGCAGTCCGCTATGCGACCTATATAGTGGGGGGTTGGGTGGCAGCCTGGGCCCGGGGGGAGCGCGGATCGGTTGCGGGCAAGTTGGCGATGGCGCTCATGCCGGCGGCGGGCGCTGCTTATTGCAGGAGGCCATACGCGAGGTTATTGCCCACGTTGCGCGGGCAGTCTCCCGTCGCGACTCTCTACGCGCTGGCGCTCGTGCCGGTGATAAGGCTCACGGGCGATATAGCCAAGATGCTCGGTTACCCGGTGGGGGTGTGGTGGCGATTGACGCGCAAGTCTCGCGGGCATCGCAAGTGATATACTTAAGGCGACAATCCTGGAGGTGTTATGCAGGATCAGGTTGGTCTGATCACTAACGAAGGATATCACGAAAGGCTGATGCTGCTGGCGAAGTCGGCGGCGGCGGGGTTCCGCAGCCTGTCGCTGGCGGCTGATGGCGGGTCGAGTGAGGATGTGGGTGGAGCGCTCTGCTGGTACTCGACTTCGTATGTGCCGGTGTTCAACGGGGCGGCCATCCTGGACGGGAGCCTGTTCACGCGCTCTACCATCAATCTTATCGAGCGGTATTTCAGGCACAGAGGGCGGCCATACAGCATCATGACGCTGGAGGCGCTTGTGCCACGCGCCTCGGAGATGCTGGCACCCTTCAACTACGTCGAGTATGACAGCATGCCCGCTATGTGGTTAGAGGGAATGCCCGCCAACAACCCACCTCCTTCCCGCGAGGTGTGGATCAGGCAGGTCGATTCGCCGGTGCCGCTGTCGGTGTTCCGCAGGATTTTGAGCACTGTGTTTCACCTGAGCATGCAGGAAGTGAATCTTGTGCTGGGGGAGCGGACGCTGACGATAGAGCATGTGCGGCACTACCTGGCGTGGGTGGGCAATACGCCGGTTGGCACGGCTTCGCTGGTGCTGTCGGATGGGATGGCGGGGGTGTGGAACGTGGGCACGATGCCCGAATACAGGCACAGGGGCGTGGCGGCCACCCTCATGCACCACATCCTGTCGGAAGCGCGTGCGATGGGATACAAGAGCAGTATGCTGCTGGCATCGAACGAGGGCCAGCCGCTATACGAGCGGCTGGGGTACGAGACCCTGAGCCATATAAGGGTGTTCGTGCCGCTCAGGATGTAAGTTCCAAGTTCCAAGTTCCTGGTAGTCGGTAGTCGGTAGTCGGAACTAGAGACTTGGAACTTACGGTCGCAGCGCCTTCGGTATCCTGGTGTAGCGCCACTTCTGCTGGCGATTAGCCATTATCTCAATGTTCTCCCACACGTCGGGGCCTACATCGGGGCGGATTGTGGGAAGCCACTCTTTAACGCGCTCCCAGGTGTAATCCACGCTTTCAATTGCGTCGAAAAGAAGGTCTTCGCTCAGGAGGTTCTGATCTACCAGGGCACCTACCATCTCCCAGTAGCCGAGGATGGTGGTCAGCATGCGCCATTCGTCGCTGCCTCTAGGGTATTTCTCATGCACCTCTGCCCAGGTGCCCGGCTGGAATTCAGCGTTGAACCACTTCTCCGACGCCTGCAAGTATGGGTCGAGCCTTAGCTTGAACAACCTGACCATTAAATGTGCGTCTTCTTGAGTGGGTATGCTCACGGGTTGTCTCCTGATGGTAGTCGGTAGTCGGTAGTCGGTAGTCGGTAGTCGGTAGTCGGTAGTCGGTAGTTCCTGGTTCCTGGTTCCTGGGTTGCTTTGCACTATGGGTAGTTTTGTAGGGCTTGGGAGGCCAGTATACAGGTAGGAGAAGGTGGGTGGCAAGCCTGAGACGTGAGACGTAGCAGAAATGCGCCTCGCGTCCCTTGCCTGTGAGGGAGGTATTGCATATAATGGCAGGCACAAGAGAATATACGCAGGTGTGGAACGAAGAAGAAGTAGCTGCGCGGTGGGCCTACCAGAGAGGGGGCGGGTGGTGCGAATCCCCAGGAGCCGCATGGCGAAATACACCTTCGGGAGCCTGCCGGGTTGCGCCCGTTACAGCGTGGGGTCGAGCGTGATACGTGATGGGTAATACGTGATACGTGAGACCGGCAGAGGCGCGGATCGTGAGGTCTGCGTGAAGCAACGGTGGTAACACGAAGCTTGTTAGCTTTGTCCGTCGCAGTGGCGGGCAAGGCTTTTTTGTTGGCCTGGAGTACGTCCGGTTTTGGTACACGAAGAAGCGAAGAAGGACGAAGGGCACGGAGGATGCTTTTGGGTTTCACCATGGAGGCACTGAGTCATTCAGGAGAATGATACGCACTTCTAGCTTTGAACTTCAACCCTTCAAAAAACTAAAGGAGAGTAATGGCAATGGATAATCGTGAGGCTGTAGGGCCTGAGGAGCTGCATGCGGAGATTCGCGAGGAGCGGGAGGAGATGGTAGCGGAGGCTTCTTCCGAGATGTCGGAGGAGTTGAGCGACCTGGAGGCCGAGGCTCAAGCGCGGTCGGGCGTGCAACTGGAGGAGGCCGAAAGGTGGCAGGGAGTGGATACGAGCGATGCCACGGTGCATGAGATCATGACGCGGGGCGTCGTGGACGTGATCGTGCGGGAGGAATTGGAGAAGGCGCTGCGGTCTGGCCGGAAGCTGCGCGTGAAGCTTGGGATCGACCCGACAGGGCCGCTGCTGCACGTTGGACGGTCGGTGCCGCTGTTCAAGCTGCGACAGTTCCAGCAGGCGGGCCATCAGGTAGTGTTGATCATTGGAGATGGTACGGCGCTGGTGGGCGATGCTTCGGACAAGGATACCGAGCGGCCCCTCCTGACATCGGAGCAGATCGAGCAGAACATGGCGACCTACAAAGAGCAGGTGGGCAAGGTGCTCGACCTGGACAAGGTGGAGTTCAGGCACAACGGCGACTGGCTGTTGCAGTTGGGGCTGAAGGATTTGATCAGGCT
Organism: uncultured Chloroflexia bacterium; assembly: GCA_963797095.1. GTDB lineage: Bacteria > Chloroflexota > Chloroflexia > QHBQ01 > JADMIH01 > JADMIH01. Next base: position 67,079 of record CAWCNY010000007.1, read on the forward strand.
GGCGTCGAAGTTCACTGTGGCGCAGATGATCCAGCGCGAGAACTTCTCGGACAGGTGGGAGCAGGGCAAGCCGATAGGGTTGCACGAGATTCTGTACCCGCTTATGCAGGGGTTCGACTCGGTGGCGATCAACTCCGACCTTGAGCTAGGCGGCACCGACCAGTTGTTCAACCTGATGGCCGGGCGGGCGTTGCAGGAGGACTTCGGGCAGCCGCCGCAGGCCGTGATGACCATGCAGATGATCCCTGGCACCGATGGGCGCAAGATGTCAACGTCCTGGGGGAACGCTGTTTGGATCCTTGACGATGCGAAAGAGCAGTTCGGCAAGATCATGTCGATGGGCGACCACGTGATCCCGACCTACCTGGAGTCGGTGACAACCATTCCTATGGACGAGGTGAAGCGCATAGAGGCCGGGCTTGCGGACGGAAGCGTGCACCCGATGGACGCGAAGAAACGGCTGGCGTGGGAGATCGTGAACCTGTATCACGGGCAGGAGGAGGCGGACCGCGCACAGGCCGATTTCGAGGCGCAGTTCCAGCAAAGGGGATTGCCGAGCGATATACCTGAGGTGCAGATCGATCGCGTCCTGGTCGCCAAAGCCGACGAAGCAGGCGAGATTGGCATCCTCGACCTGCTGGTGAATACGGGACTTGCGCCCAACCGTAAACAGGCGCAAAGGCTGGTGGAGCAAGGTGGCGTCCGCATAAACGACGAACGCATCACCGACCGGGCGCAGATGGTAAAGCCGGTGCCCGGAATGGTGGTGAAGGCGGGACGGAGCTTTGTGCGGATAGTAGAATGATCGCAAAGGTACAGGCGTAAGGTGGGTCTTGTGCCCGTTGCGCGCATCATGCTAAGGCATGGCAAGCCTCTATGCCTGGGTCATCCTGATACGAAGTGAAGGATCTCGATCCTCGCGTACACTCCTGGGTTTGGTACGCTCCCAAAGAGCGATCTTGAAGGACGTCATCCTTCACTTCGTTCAGGATGACGGGCCCTCACCTGGCACTTCGAGAACGGCATGCGCCTCTCCTAAGCGTGAAATGCCCAGCTTGATTCGTCATCAGCGATCATAGCAACTCAGCACCGCATCCCAGGCAACCTCGCTTGTGAGAGCGCCCAGTGCCACGTCGTTCAGGGCGGGGTTGTCCACTTCGCCTGTGCTGATCGCCCACAGCACATCTCCATCGTAGACCGTGTGGAAGGGCTGGATTGCGCGGGCCATTGAGGTATGGACCAGGCGGGCGAACTGGCGCAAAGACCACGCGAGGCCCCGGTCGGCGTTGAGGCGCTGGTTGGTGACGGCTACGGTGAGAGTGGTGTTGCCGGGGGTGGGTTCGGGGGCGGGTTCTTCGGGGGAAGGCTGGCCCAGACGCAGGCCATCGACGAGGTGGTGGCGCTCGCCCGTGGTGGGGTCGAGGTTGCCTCGCACGACATTGCCCTGGCGGTCTACGATTGCGCCCACGGCGTTGACTACTGTAAAGACCGCCATACGCGTTGGACCGAACTGGCGAAAGGCCGCGCCCTGGCCCGAAGGCTCACCCTCGTGCGTTGGACGCAGTCCTTTGCCGACGGTGGCCGAGCATCCCGCCCCATGCGAGCCGAGCGGGAACCAACCTTCGCGAGCCGACCGGATGGCGGCGCGGCCCAGCGCCTTGTCCGGGTAAATAGCGTTGGGACGGCGCAGGTTGTAGTCGAAGATGATGCCGCCCGACACAACGGGGATGTCGGCCCAGCCCGTGGCATACCCGCGCATAGCGAACATTTCGGCGACCACGCCGGAGGTGGCTTCTAGGCCAAGCACCGAGCCGCCCGCCAGGCAAACCGCGTGCAGGCGGTCGCGGCCCTCGGTGAGGATCGTGCCGTGTGAGCCGCCGCGCACATCCACGCTGCAATTGACGATCTTGCCACCGAATGAGAGGACAGTGCAGCCGGTCGGTCCCTCGCGGTATTCGGTCACACCGATCTGTAAGCCGGGGAAGTCGAAGCTGAGGATTGGGCCGTCTGATGCGGTCGGGATGTAGGGAGTGAGAGAGGCGTTGTCGTTGGTCAGCGGGATTGGCGGCTCCATTTGGGGTGCTCCTGTAAACCGAAAGGGTAGTTTGATCGTATTCTAACTTGCCTGTGCAAGAAAGGCAGAACTTCCGGGCGGAATCAGTCGTTATACTGATGCGAAGTCGCGGAGTCTATGCTAGAGTGTGGACGGCTGTACCAATTACATCGCGAGGAACCAGGATGGATGCCCATACCGAGTTATCACCGCATTTGATAGAAGATTTCGTGCTGTCGTGCCACGGCAATTATCCGAGGGTGCGGGCTATGCTCGACTACGAGCCGCGCCTGGTGAGCGCCAGGTGGCTGAGGTTTGACGAGAATGGGTTGGAGGCAGCCGGGCACATGGGGCGAGCCGACATCGCCAACCATTTGCTGGCGAAGGGCGAGCCGCTCACGATCTTCGCCGCCGCTATGCTGGGGAGGACGGAGGATGTGGCGGCATTCCTGAAAGAAGACCCGTCACTGGCAACGGCAAACGGCGTGCACGGCATCTCGATTTTATATCACGCAGCCTTGAGTGGGAAGGTCGAGATTGCAGAGATGCTGGTGGCACATGGGGGAGGCGAAGGCGCGAGCCACGCGCTGCATGCCGCGGTCAGGCCCGGACACGCCGAGATGGTTGAGTGGCTGCTGGCGCGGGGCGGCGATCCGAATACTCTCAATTTTGAGGGGAAAACCACCCTCGATGTGGCACTCGCGCAAGGTCATAAAGCAATGGCGGACATATTGAGGTTGAAGGGTACAATTGAAAGCCCTTTGGAGCACGATATGGGCGCATAGGAAGCGGCGCGTAACAGAGCGGGGCTAATCTGCGGGCACGTTTAGTTTGCGCTTTCTGAGAAAAGCAGGTTATAATCTGCCGCAAATCAGTGTAACATCAAGTGGAGGTAGCTACACTATGATGACCCGCTCAGTTCGTTCGCTTCTAATTACCGTCGCGGTCATACAGGCTTTGATTGGAGTGGGATTTGCGTTGCAGATAGGGTTCATTACGCAAATCTGGCCAATGCCGAACACAGGGCCGCTGTCACTTACACTTATAGGCTCTTTCTTCGTAGCAGCCGCAGCGTCAACGCTCTGGAGCCTGTTTGCGGGTGAGACGGGTTCGCTGGCAGGCGTCTTTCTCGACTATGTCGTGATCTTCGTTCCTCTGGCGATTTATATGCTCCTGATCTCGGACGGCAACTGGGGTATCGTCTCGTTCGCGATCGCAGTAGCAATAGCAGCTGTATGTGGGGCAATGGGTCTATGGCAGACGCTTCTCTACCCGATCAAGGACCCGCGACCCCAACCCATGTTAGTGCGCATATCGTTCGTGATCTTTGTGGTGACGCTCATCTTCTTCGGTGGAGAGATGGTGCTGCAAGTGCCCAACATCCTGCCCTGGCAGGTATCGCCTGAAGGCTCAACGATCTATGGATTGATGTTCCTGGGTGCGGCAGCGTATTTCATCTATGCGTTAGCGCGCCCAAGCTGGATGAACTCCGGCGGCCAACTGGCGGGTTTCCTGGCCTACGACCTGGTGCTGATCTTACCGTTCATCGGCCATTTCCAGAAGGTAGAGGACCAACTCCTACCCAACCTGATCCTGTACGTGGTGGCGGTGGTCTACAGCGGGCTGCTGGGGATCTACTACCTGTTTGTAAACAGGCAGACACGCATCCCGCTGACAGGAGACGGCGGGATGGCAGCCTCGGAGAGTGCCAGTTAGCCCCGGCTAGAGCTTGAGGTTTACCCCTTCTGCTGCGAGGGCTTCATTCACGATCCCCTTGATGCGCTCCAGGTCTTCCGCCGATTTGGTCGACTCGAACCTGTAGGTGATAGCAGGCTCGGTGTTGGAGGCGCGCACTAAAGCCCAGCCGGTGGGGAAGACCACTCGCACGCCATCAATGGTGATCACCGGGTATTCCTTCTCGAAGTATTCGCGCAGCTTGTCGACCAGGGCGAACTTCTTTTCCTCGCCCACTTCGGCGCGGCCTTCGGGGGTGTTCCAGTAGTGTGAAGCGTCGGCCAGCCTATCCTGAATGGTGGCTTCCGAGTCGCCTATGGCTTCCAGGAGCTTTGCGCCCGCATATACACCGTCGTCGAAGTCGATAATCGGGTCGTCGAAGAACATGTGGCCTGAGAACTCGCCCGCGAAAGGCGCGCCCGTTTCGAGGCGCTTGGCGAAGACGTTGGTGTAGCCTGTGCGCCACATGACCGGCACGCCGCCGTGCGCCTCCACATCTTCCTTGAGGGCCAGCGAGCACTTCACGTCGAAGATTATGTCTGAGCCGGGCTTGCGCTCCAACGCTTTGCGCGAGTAGAGGATCATGTACATGTCGGGCCACACAATAGACCCGTCGTCGGCGATCACCCCCAGGCGGTCGCCGTCGCCATCTATGCCTATGCCGACATCCGCGCCCTGCTTCTTGACCTCGGCGATCAGGTCCTGCACAAACTCCTCTTTGAGGGGGTTGGGTAGGTGGTGCGGGAAGTTGCCGTCCGGCTCGATGTAGATGCCGCTCACGTCGCAGCCTAATTCCTGGTAGATCTTCATGGCGGTGGGGCCTGTCGCGCCGTTGCCGGGGTCGATCACGACTTTGAGCGGGCGCTTGACTTTGACCGTATCAACAATGTACTTGATGTATTCATCGGTTACGGGGTGGTCGCTGAATTCACCATCCCCATCGTGGAAGCGGTTCTCCTGGATCAGGTGAAGCAGGTCCTGTATGTCGGCTGAGGTGAGCGGGGCGTTGAGGCCATCGGCTGTGCGTTTGCGGCACTTGAAGCCGTTATATTCGGCGGGATTGTGGGAGGCGGTGACCGCACAGCCGCCGTCCACGCCGAGGTACTTGACGGCGAAGTACATAACAGGAGTAGGCACCATGCCTATGTTGATCACGTCCACGCCGGAATTGAGCAGGCCCTGGACGACGGCTTTCTGGAAGCGCGGGCCGGTTAGGCGGGCATCGTAGCCGCACACTACCTGGAAGTTTTCGCCGCGAACGGGCTTTATGCCCTCCTGGTTGTGAAGGAATGTGCCGTAGGCGCGGCCAAGGTTGTAATAAACGTCCTCGTTGAGGTCCTGGTCTACGATGCCGCGTATGTCGTATTCGCGGAAGATGTGGGCGGGCACTTTGCTTGCGTTACCATCATGGTGGGTCATATGGTTGCCTCCTGCTTTTTCAATTGTGAGGTTACGCCCTATTGTACAGCAAAGGGAGATTTTTGTGAGATAGAAATGTATAATACGCCCATGCCACCGCTCTATGTGAGACCTAGATGAGCATTTCAGAGGTAGCAGCACCCGCCGTTGAGAGGGCATACCCGGAGCAATCAAGGGCAGTACGCTATCTTCCTACGATCCTCATTGTGGCGACGCTGGCGCTGCTGGTGCCGAGGCTGCTGACCTTCGGGCAGGTTACTACAACATTTCTGGCGTGGCCGTGGCAGTTCGATTTTACCGAGGGCGTAAACCTCAGCGCCACCATGCAACTGGCGAACGGGCACAATATTTACGCGCATAACGGCCCCGATGCGTTTGTGTCGGCACCATACACGCCCTTCTTTTTCATGCTGACCGCGCCCATCAGCCTGCTGGCCGGGCCCACTCTGTGGGTCGGGCGCGCCATATCGCTGGCGGCGACCTTGATCGTGGCTTTGCTGCCGGTGTACGCGGTGCGGCGGGCCACTCGCAGTTGGCTGGCAGGAGCATTGGCAGCGGCGCTCTGGTTGTCGTTGTCGCCCGTGATCGTGTGGGCCGCCCTCTACACCCAGCATATCCTGGCGCTCATGTTCGGGCTGGCCGGACTGGTGTGGGCGATGCGCTACCCGGGGGGGAAGCGGCTATATGTGGCTGCGGTGTGGCTGGCGCTGGCCTTTTACACAAAGCAGTCGGCGGTTGACGCGGCGGGAGCAGTGGTAGTATGGCTGCTATTGCTCGATTGGCGGCGGGGATTGCGGTTCGGGGCGGCGCTTGCGCTGGTGGTGGGGTTGCCGTTCGCGAGCGCTAATCTACTGTTGAAAGGGGGGCTGTGGGAGCATGCGTTCGGGAACCAGGCGCTACCCTGGAACGAGCGACGCTTCTGGAGGCTACTCAACCGGCTGTGGGGAGAGTACTGGCCGGTGCTCGGCCTGGGAGTTGGGTGCGCTGCCGGGGCTGTGGCCGCGAAGATGCCAGCGCTGCGCAGGTTGGGCCTGCCGCGAATGAGCAAGGAGTGGGGGCTGGCTGCGCTCTACTTCGTGTTCGCGCAGGCGTCCGTGCTGGTGCGCCTGGGGCGCGATGGGGTCAATTACAACCACATGATAGACGCGCTACTGCCCGCGTGTCTGCTCGTTGGGTTGTCAACGGGTTATGTGATGGGAAGGGTCAACGCCGGCGCCAGAAGGGGGAGTGGCATGCGGAGCACGGCAACACTGGTCGCCCTGAGCGCGCTGGTGGTGGCCCAAACCTCGATCCTGGCCGACCCGCACACCTGGTATCTCGGCGGCTGGCCCAGCGAGGAGTTGGATGGGCAGATGCGTTCGCTTTCAAAGCTGGTGGCGGATACGCCGGGCGATATCTACTCGGAAGATGTCTATCTGGCGCTGAGCAACGGGCGACCTGTCATCTACGATGATGCTTTCATGTTCGTAAGCCTGGCGAACCAGGGCAAATGGGACGAGAGCGTGTTCGACAGATCGCTGAGAGACCGCCGTTTCAGCCTGATATTGCTCCAGGCGGATAGCGAACGATGGACCGAGGCCGGGAGGAAGGCGTTCACTGAGAACTACGACCTGAAGTTCAGCGACCTGGTAAGCACCTACACCCCGAAAGTAACACCGGTTACCCCGCAGTATGATATGCAGTGCGCTTTTGCGGGCGGTGGCGACGAGGTTGAGTTGAAGGGGTACAGCCTGCCACCCGGCGCGGCCTGGGACGGCAGCAAGCCGGGCGAGGTTCTGCGCGTGACGCTTTACTGGCAGACCAACCGCACGCTTAGCCGGAGCTATGCTACTTATGTGCATATGTTGAGCGAGGAAAACGAAGCGATAGTATCGGTGGACAATCCGCAAACGGGCGCGGGTAAACCGACAACTGAGTGGCAGGCCGGGGCGTTGATCACCGACACGGTTTCGCTGCCATTAGGGAAGGATGTTGCCGCCGGGCGCTATCGCCTGATAGCGGGGATGTATGGCACGAACGGGACCTCTATTACCGCGTTGACACCCGTATGCGGCCAGGGCAATGTATTCGGGGATGGGGTGTCGCTGGGGTTTGTCGAGGTGAAGTAAGGCCTGTGTGAGCCATTCAGTCCGCTTCTTTGGTTTGCTGTGGAAAAGCGCAACTGATGGCGGCGGGCACTCCCTATATGGTAAAATATGAGGAGTAAAACCTGCACAAACGTTCGCAATTAGGGAACCTGGGGCCGGAAACAGAGATCAGTTCCTGAAGAACTGATCCGTAATCTTGGTCCTTGATCCCTGTCCAATCAAGCAAGGAGTCGCACTATTCCCCATGTATGTCATGCGCTTTACTATTATCGACCCAACCGGAACAGTTAGCTTTGTCGCACCATGCAACGCATTGAAAGCCCTGGTGGCGGCTTGCAGCAAATACCCTACCGACCTGGAGTCGCTGCTGGTGGCCTCATCACGATATGACACCGATCTCAAAGACTATGTGCTGAACGGCCTGGCCGTATTCGACGAGCAAAATACGGAAGGACGCTACGAGCAGATACATAGCGCCATCGATTACGCTGAGGAACAGCGCGCCCAGCACAACATCCCGGTATTCCGCGTGGTTGACGAGGCCACGCGCGAGGCCAGTCTACAGCCTGTAAAGGCAGGGCTTGTGCTGTTCAATTTGAAGGAGCGCAGGATCATACAGGTGCACAATACGTATGATAATGTGCGCCGCCAGGACCGGGGCCGCATCCACAAGGGCGGCGAGCCGACCAAGCAGATCTACCACTACAGTTTACCTCCGGACTGGCAGATCGTCCCTTAGCGAAACCGCAGCCGGACCGGGGCCGGACCGCAGGCGGAGGGGCACACAGGGAGGTGGAGGGATGGACAGCATGAACGGTGACGATAGCGTCCCGACATTGGACAGGGACCTGCCATCGATGCCTCCCCCATTGGGAGGAAACTATCGAGAGAGTGGGTACGCCTCTACACTGGACGAAGCACGGCCTTTCGGGGTGTCGTTGATAGTGACGGTAATCGTGCTGGCAACCATTGTCAACGCATTCTTCGCACTGAACGCCTGGATACGCGCCCAGGAGCTTGACGAGACACCTGCCCTCGCCTTCGCATTGATTATTGAAGTGATAGTGAGCATGGGGGTAGCCGTGGGGCTGTGGCGATTGAATGAGTGGGGGCGTGTAACCGCCATTGCCCTCTATGTCATCTCGTTCGGCATCAGGTTCTTCACAGGCTTCAACGAGACGCTGACCACGGGCGCGCTGGTGGGGCTGGTGGTTCCCCTGGCGATTGTTATCTACCTGATTCAGCCTAATGTAAGAGACAGATTTATTTGAGCGTAAAGAGATGATCCCAATCAGACTTTCCCTTCGGAACTTCATGTGCTACCGTGACAACACGGAGATACTCGACCTCACGGGTGTACACCTGGCGTGCTTGTCTGGCGAGAACGGGGCGGGCAAGTCGGCCCTGTTGGAGGCGATAACGTGGTCCTTGTGGGGCAAAGCTCGCGAGCGCTCAATCGACGACGAGCTAATCAGCAAAGGCGCGACCGAGATGGAAGTCGACTTCGAGTTCGTCCTGAGCGGCGATGCCTACCGCGTGATACGCAAGAGGTCCCAGAAGGGCAAAACGGGCACCACTATACTCCACATCGAGGTGTCGGACGACCCGGAGTCGGGGCACTGGCGCACCCTGAGCGGGGCCACTATAAGGGAGAGCCAGGCAAGGATCAACAACCTCCTCAAGCTCGACTACGAGACATTCACCAACTCGGCCTTCATCATGCAGGGGCGGGCCGACCAGTTCACCGTCAAAAGCCCGGCCGACCGCAAGAAGGTGCTGGCCGATATCCTGGGCCTTGAGCAGTACGACAGGCTTGAGGGAGAGGCCAGAGAGGAAGCGCGGCAGCGCGCGTCCAGGATGCAGGAGCTAAAAGCCTCCATCGAGCGAATAGATCGCGAGCTGGCCCACCGGGATGAATATGAAACGCGCCTTGGCGAAGTAGAGGACGACCTGGCGTTGAAGCAGGCGGAGTTGACCGAGCGCAGGATTGAACTGGAGCAGATCAGGGCACACGAGCAGAGGTTAGAGCACACAAACGAGCGCTTGATCGAGATCGCCAAACGGTTGGAGAGGCGCCAGCGCACGATGGACGGGCTGAACACGAGCATCGGGAGGCATGACGAGCGACGCAAAGCACTGGAGGCGTTGGTAGCCCGGCGCGGCGAGATCGAGACCGGGTGGGCCGACCTGCAAGAGCTGCAAACACGCGATGAACGCCTGAACGATGTGCGCAACAGCCTGGACGGGCTGATTATCGAGCGTACCAGGCTCGACGGCGTGTTGAACGAAGAGAAGATAAGGCTCGATTCGCAGGTGAGGCGGTACGAGGATAACATCCGCAAGTACACGCAGAACCTGGCCGGGCGCGGTGTGCTTGAGCAACAACTGGCCGAGGTGCTTGATAAGCTGAACAGGCTGGCGCTGGTGCAACAGCAGCACGAAGACACGCGATGCGAGAAAGAAGCGGAGGAGGTGAAGTTGCGCACTCTCACTGCAGAGCGCAATAACCTGGAGCGGGAAGGCAAGCATATTCGGCAGAAACTGGACCTGCTGGTAGAAGCGCACGCACAGGCCGGGGACCACGTTGGGTGTCCCTTGTGTGGGACCGGGCTGACCGAGGATGCGCTGCGAAGGGTGCGCGAGTCTTATGAGCGCGAGATCGAGGAGAAGAGGCGCGAGTTCAAGGAGAAAGACCGCGAGATCGAAGAGGTAAAGGCGGCGATCATCGCGATAGAGAAGCGGCTGGCGAGAGAGCAGGAGGAATTGAAGCCGCTGGAAATGCAAAGGCGGCGCGAGGCCGAACTGCGCAGCAAGCAGGCCGGCCTGGATAGGGATGAGCAGGACCTGGTGCAAGACGAGTCGGCGCTTGTGGTCCTCCGAACGCGCCTGACCGATGCCGATTACGGCCATGATACCCGCAAAGAATTAACCACTGTGAAGGCAAGGATAGGCAGGCTTGAATACGATTCGCAGGACCACACTGAGGTGAAACGACGGCTTGCGGAGTTGCGAGCAGTCGGCTACGACAGCCAGTATCACAGCCTCCAGAGCGCGGACCGCGACCTGCCGGGCGTGCAACAGGCTATGGAGGAGGACAACCAGGAACTCAATCGCCTCCGGGCCGAGCAGGAAGGCGACCGGGCAGAGAAGTTGGCGCTGACGCCGCAGGCAGCTGAGCTGGAGGAAGTACGCGTTCAAAGGTTGGCAAAGGAGCCGGAGGCGAAAGCCCTGGATAGCGTGGTGACGCAATTACTGGACGAGCGCGGGCAGTTGAAGAACAGGATCGCCTATTGCGACAGCCTGCAGGAAGAGAAGCAAGCGCACATGGCCGAGTTCAATACATCGTCCGAGGAGAAGGGAATATTCGATGAGTTGACATCGGCCTTCGGCAAGAAGGGTATCCAGGCGATGATCATCGAGAACGTGATCCCCGAGGTGGAGGAAGAGGCGAACAACATCCTCGAAAAGATGACCGATGGCAGGATGAGCGTGCAGTTCAGGACGCAGCGAGACGCCAAGACCGGCAAGGGGAACGTGATCGAGACCCTCGACATCGAGATCGCCGACGAAGTGGGCACGCGCTCCTACGAGATGTACAGCGGAGGCGAGGCGTTCAGGGTGAACTTCGCGGTGAGGATCGCATTGAGCAAATTGCTGGCGCGCAGGGCAGGCACTCAGCTACAAACCCTGGTGATAGACGAGGGTTTCGGGAGCCAGGACGGGCAAGGGCGCGAAAAACTGGTGGGCGCGATCCGCTCGATACAGGACGACTTCGAGAAGATCCTGGTGATCACGCACATAGAGGAATTGAAAGACGAATTCCCCACGCGGATCAATATCGTCAAGACGGGCACGGGCTCCCGCATCATCATGGAGGATGCAGCCGCTTAGCGATTGTAGCGCGTCAGAGAGGACTAGAATTCGGCAATAGCCGGAATAACCTCACGCCCCATGACCTCTACAGGCGTGATCTTCTCCATCCCTTCAACACGACCGAACACAGTCTGGATCCCTATATCCGCAAGCCCGCGCAGTTGCTCGATCAGTGCACCTGCTTTGCTTTGGGGTCTCGGCGGCTCGCGCCATATCGGCCGGAATAGAACCGTAACGGTCGGGACTAGCCGACCAGTTATATTGATTTATGTGGAATCCCAGTTTCATGACGGTCTATGCGGTGGGAATCGGCCCTTGCAGCGTGGCTGCTATTCCTGAGCCGGTCCTGGTGAACCTCTTTGAGATAGTATAGATGGGAGCGGGTGGGCGCGGCAGAGGTCCATCTACCCGGTTGCCTATCGCCGTGGGAAGATGGCGGCTGCGCTTCCGTGCGCAGTTTTGACAGCAAGTCATAGGCCAATGGCCGGCCTCCTTTCGTATCTACAAGCCTTGCTTTGCCTCTGCGTCTGCATTTGCGTCCGTATCGGTGGCAGGTGTAGAAGGGGCCTCCTGCTCTGCATTATCGCTGACGCGGATCAGGAGGAGAGGGCAGGGGGCGTGCCTGAGCACCTCGTCTGCCACGCTGCCCATGATCAGGCGGCCGAGCCCACCCCGGCCATGAGTGGTCATGGCGATCAGGTCTATGCCCTGAGATCGTGCGTGCTCCAAGATTGCGCCGGCGGCGGGGCCTTCCGGCTCCGCTGTGCCAACTTTCAGCCCTTGCGCTGTAAGACTCTCGGCGACCTTCTGCAAATAGCCGAGGGCCGCGCCACGCTCGGCCTCGGTTAGCTCATTGGGGTCAAGGGAAGCCTGGTAAGGAAAAACAGGCTGGCCCATTATGGGCGTGGTGGTGGTAGCCATAGCGAACGCTTCGGGCGATGTGATCGCCTGCAAGAGCGTCACGCTTGAGCCGAACTTCTCGGCCAGGGTCTCAACGTAGGGTAGAACCCCCTCTGCCAGCTCTGACCCATCCAGGGCCACAAGAATGTGATTGTACATATGGTATATCTCGCTATCTTAGGCTCAGCCTGCTTCGGCCCGGCGCAACCCCGGTAGTAGAGCACAGGCCCTACAAGAGAACAAACAACGCTATCTTCCACAATGATATTACAAGATACATTTGAATGAAGCAATCAAAAGTAGTCTATCAGGTGCTGGTGCTTCGCTCGGTAGTGGTAGAGCGACTGGTCGCCGTGAGATCGCGAGGCTTTCGCAGAAGACCAACACCGAGAGTAACGAGACCGGCGGCAAGGATCACAGCGCCGACGTACGCCAGGTAGATGAGAGCATTAGGAGTAGTATCGGTGGGCGAAGGCATCGATAAGAAGTAGGCTACCGGCAGGAGGATCGCTGCCACAGGGGTCGTATGACGGACCAATACCTTCACGCTGTCCGGTAGTTCGGCTTCATCAACGTATCGCAGGATTACCAGAGACAAGACAAGCAAGACACCTGCATGCGCATGGCCGGCGCGCCAGAAGTCTTCTCGTACCGGGTTCTGGATGTAGCCCGACTGAGCGTCAAGCAGAAAGCCAAGCAGGCTTACTCCCCCATAGATTACCGCAGGGAAGACCACCAAGAGGATACCCGCCAGTTTGCGTGATTCGTTGCTCATTCTTTTACCTCGCTTCAGCTAACAGAGCTATCAATGGTGCGGCAAATAATAACACAGCACACTCTGTACCATCGCTGCCGGAGGTGGAGAAGTGGAAAAGGAGATATGCAGGCGTATTGTCTGGTAGATTACCTGCACGATGCATATCCGGCGAGGGCAACATGCAGAATAGCATTCTGGACAACAAGCGGCAAATCGCGGGAGCAACTCTGTCCGAATTGGCAGGCATAGGCGCGATCTCGCTCCTTTTCTACTACTTGAACATCACCGGTGCTCCCAGGATCTCGGATGTGTGGGCTATTGACCGGGTGGTAGTATATCTGTTGTTATTCGTGGGTCCGTTTCTCATGTTCCTGCCCGTCAGCCTGGCTTTGCGGCTGGGGCCTCTGCCCCTGGTGGGTGCGGCTTCGTGGGCGGCGTTGGGCTACATACTCATTTTCGTAGACGCACCTGGGCGAGATTCGGCCAGCTTCTTTGATTACATGCTCTTTCTTGGGGCGCTCTTTTTCGCTCTCGGAACGCTGCTCGCCGTGCCGGCCGGGATAGTAAGCAGGCGTCTGCTACCGCCCGCGCAGTCGGCCACCTCAGAAACTGCACGAGCCTTCCGGCAAGGAGCACTGGTAGCGGGATCGATAGTCGCCATCATGGCGATGTCGCCGTTGGGGGTGCTCAACTGGCTAAACGCCTGCCTGGTACTCATTATCGCCGCGCTTACAGAGTTCTTTTTCCTGGCGAGAAGCTGACTATTCTTAGTTCCAAGTTGCCCGTTGCTGGTTCCTGGTTGCGGCTGTGGTCCGGCTACTGGCGACAAGGAACCAAGGAACTTGGAACCGGCAACTTGGAACAATCGCCCACTGAACCAAAGTTAGCACCAGCGAGTATAATGAGTATATGAGCAAGATCACGATAATTGGACTCGGCCTTACGGGCAATTCGATAGGATTGGGGCTCAAACAGGCCACGCGGGGCGGCGCGAAGATCACCGGCTTCGACCCGGATCAGACGCGCGAGCAGTACGCTTTGCGCAGATATGCAAGCGTGGACGAGATCGCGCCCGATCTGGAGCGAGCGGTCAGGGACGCCGGGCTGGTAATCGTTTGCACGCCTATATCGGCGGCGTACGAAGTGTTCGAGGCCATGAGTCCTTTCCTGGACGCCAACGCCACCGTCACCGACACCATGCCCCTGAAAGAGCCTGTGCTCAAGATGGCGGGCGAGGCGTTCGGTACAGGTAAGAGCTTCGTTGGCGGCCACCCGTTCTCGCTGACAGTTGACCTGGACGTGGCAGGTGATGAAACCCCGCCATCTGCGGACCTCTTCGCGAACGCGCCCTGGTGCATCATGCCGGCGCCCGGCGCGACCAACAGCGCGCTCAATGCCGTGATCAACCTGGCCGAGACGCTGGGGGCCAAGCCCCTCTTTATCGACCCTGTGGAGCACGACTCGTTCCTGGCTGCTGTGAGTCACCTGCCGGTGGCTGTCAGCACCGCGTTCCTGAAAGCGGTGGCGGGAAGCCCGGCCTGGACCGATATGAGCGCGCTGGCGCACGGCAGGTTCAGGGGCGTGAGCGAAGGAGTGGCTTACGATCCACAGGTGCTGGCCGACACCCTGTCGCAGAATCGCGCGCCGCTCCTCAGGTGGATCGATGGCTACATGGAAGCGCTGTACGACGTGCGCCAACTCCTTGCAAGCGGGGATGTGGAGGCGCTGGTGGAAGCCCTCACAGATGCCAGCGGCTCGCGGCGCGCATGGGCCGACCCTGGCGAAGCGGACGCCGAGGACGCAAGGTTGCGCACGGAACTTCGACAGGCGATCCAGGATAGCAGGCCAACCCAGGCTCTCATGGGCACATACCTTACGGAGAAGCTTTTCCGGCGCAAAGAGCGAGGCCAATAGCAGGCGCATATATATGCGGAGTGAAGTCGAGTCGGGTGGCTCGGCTTTTCTTGTGCCCGTAAGCCAAAAGCCATATTATAGGCTTAATGATTACCGAACAGACCTCCGGATCGCTTACAACCACCGGTAAAGTCGCAGACGCACAGCGTGCCACTCTTCGCGTCCCGCGTTCCGCGATGCTGGTGGCGGGCCTGGGGATTTTCCTGGCTGCGCTGGACCAGACGGTGATCGTGACCGCTCTCTGGCCTATCTCCCAGGAAATGGCTATCCCGGTCACTGAGTTGGACAAGGCGGCCTGGGTCGTGACCGCCTATCTGCTCGGCTACACGGTTGCTTTGCCCCTTATGGGTCGGGTAGCCGATGTCTACGGCCAGCGCAAGATATTCCTGTTGTCGCTTGGTGTATTCATGCTGGGGTCGCTGCTGTGCGCCATCGCGCCGAGCCTGGGCTGGCTGATCGCGGCACGTGGGTTGCAGGCGGTAGGTGGTGGGGCCGTCCTGCCCGTCGGTATGGCGATGGCGAGCCACATCTACAGCCAAAAGCACGTGCCCTTCATGCTCGGCATCCTGGGAGCCGTTGCGGAAGCGGGAGGCGTGATAGGCCCACTGTGGGGCGCGGCGATCATGCAGTGGATGGACGGGCTATTCAAAATATCGGGTTGGCGGTGGATATTCTGGGTAAACTTACCGCTCGGCCTGCTCTTCGCTGCGCTCATGTTCTTCACGCCCTCCCTTGCCCGGCTGCCCCGCTTTCCGGGGAGGATCGATTGGTTGGGGGCCGGGCTGCTGGGCATTGGACTGCTGGCCCTTTCTCTCGGCCTCTCCACACCGGGATCGGTGGGTGCGTGGGCTGGGCTGAACAGCCTCCAACCGGGAGAGCAGGCCGAATGGCTGACGCCGCAAACGGTGGGACTGCTGGCGCTCTCCCTCCTGATGTTCGCGCTGTTCGCTATGTGGCAAAGGCGCGCACGCGAGCCACTCATGCCTCACGACCTGCTGTCGTGGCGCAACAGGCCCTTCGCGGCGGCCAACCTCGCCAACCTGCTGGTAGGGGCGGCCTTGATCATCACAATGGTGAACGTACCCCTCTATGTAGCGAGCGTGCTCGACGGCACGGCGGCTGATGGCGGCCTGATGCTCCTGCGGATGACCGCGTTTATACCATTGGGTGCGGTGGCAGGTGGGCTGCTGGGGGTGCGAGTGCAATACCGGTGGGTGGCGATGGCAGGGTTGCTGGTGACGGCGGCGGGCTTCCTGCAAATGCGCGGCTGGACTCTCCAATCGGCTGACGACCCCCTGACATGGGCAGGTTTGGCGCTAAACGGGCTGGGGTTCGGGCTGCTGATCTCGCCGGTGACGGCCACCGCTTTGCTGTGGGGCGGGCCGGGCAGAGCGGCGCTATCGGCAGCGTCGGTGAACGTGGCACGCATAGTGGGCATGATGGTCAGTCTATCGACTCTGACGACGCTGGGATTGCATCGTTTCCAGGAGCTAATGGCCGACCACCCGGCGGCGATATTCCAGAACCCCGGCGAGACCGCCGAGCAGTTCGCCCAGAGGCAGGCAGATTACGCGCTTGCCTACAAAACGGCTTCGCTCGATGTGTTCACGGCGGGCTTTTTTATCGCCGGGGTTTTGTGCCTGGTCGCAATCTTGTTCGCCGTCTGGTTGCGGCGCAAGCCGGGATCGGGGGCGGAATCCGAGCCGATCTTCTAAATAAAGAGAAGAACCGAGCACATCACGCGCTCGGTTCTTCTCTTCTCATCCTTGCTCCCGCCAGGCTATTTGATCAACCTGGGGCGAGCGAACGGCATCTCCCACACCGTGGTATCCTGACTATACGATGGGTTGACCTTGAGCCGGAACCACGAACTGGCGCACTGGCCCTGTGGCCCGAAGAATTCGTTGTACTCTGTGGTACCCTCCGTTGGGATGTTCACCTTTTCCGGCTGCTGCGGCGTTGTCCACCCTGTACATTGATCAGGGCCGGGACAGTACCAGTCATTGTTAGGCCCTACCCAACCGGTACCGACGTTATCGAAGCAGCCATCGCTGAGAGTATTCTGGCATGGTTGGCAGTTGGAACTACCGTCCGGGCATAGGGTTGGATTTGGAGGTGACGAGCCTACAATCACACACTTTTGCATCTGATATTGCAGTGTGCCGGTTGCACCACACCCCGGACCGCTACAGTCCTGATCAAAGTGGCGGACGGCCAACGTTTGTCCGGCGGCATTCTTGCTCAACTGGGTGAAGAGCATGGGGAACTGCACACCGCTGTCGAGGTTGAGAGGCATGGCACGTTTGGCGAACACCGAGGCACCACCGGTATTCCAGTCCTCAGGTGGGCTGGCCGAACTGACTTGTTTGAAGTATTGCCCGTTTGCTCTGCAAAGGCTGTTGGTTGAGTACGGCGGCGACGTGCAATTGTAGTTGGGATAATTGCCGTCCTCCGGGCCTACTCTGAGGTCGAAGTTGTTCTCGCTTGATCCGGCTGACGTACTTATGTAGAGATAGAAGTAGAAACCACCGTTCGCTTCACGTGCGAAACAGTCCCCACCGCAAGCGCCAGAATCAAAGAGCGTGATGTCAAATCCTGGAGGCTGATACCAGGACAGGTCAGTCGCGCTATTCATGCCCACAGTGTATCTTGCAAGGTAGCTATGATCGGATTTGTCCGATAGGGTGGCCGGGTCACCGAAAGCACTTGTAATATGGGGATCGAAGTGCCAGAGTGTATAGGACGTCGTATCTGCCCAACTGTCACTCCACGTTCCGCCACCTGGATTGATGCCACCTGCTGTTCTCGACTGACGGAACTCGTCTACACGCCAGAAGGCGACCCTGCGTACTCCCTTGAATACTCCTGGTATGGGAGTGGCCGTGAGCGGGTATGCGTTCAAGTGGAGGTATGTATTGAATCTTTCACCGGCACCGGTACCACTGTCGTATGTAAACCTGCCATCATCAGCATAGAATGTAGGGGAGGCTACGGGTGTAGAACACGGCGTTCCACCCCCTGGACAGACCGTAGGCACAGGTGTCCATGGCGTAGGCGCTGCAGCGGCGCTATTGTACGTGTCCGGGTCGAAAATCTGGATAACCACATGATCGTCCGGAAAGTCCGGCGGAACATCTACACGATAAAGATAACCATAGGGCATCTTAGCGTTTTCGGGGTTGACGGTGTTGCCAGATATGTACTGAGGAGAGTAAGCATCGCCGCCCTGGCGCCAGCTATCCGGCCCCCAGATACTGATATTAAGCTCGTTCACCACGCCCAGGAAACCGTAGGGCTTGATGTTGATCTCGGCGAAGGCATTGAGGTCGGCTGTAGCGTCGGCGCTTACATCAACCGTCTTCCAGATCGGTATCAGCCGCATAAAGAAGGTATCTACCCTCTGGATAGCATGCACGTGAACCTGTGACACATCGTAGTAAACGTCAACCGATTTGCTGGTCAAAGTGTTTGTAGGCACGCCGTTGGCTTCGAGCATCTGGTATGCTTTGGTCCGAACCGTGGAGGAGAGCACGCTGCCGTCGCTCAACAGTTGGGCGGCTGAGAGGGCCGAGGAGTTGACCGCGCTCTGTAGCTTGGCACGCTTACCCATGAGGTTGCCAACATCCACACCCAATCCGACGAACAGGATGAGAATCGTCATCATCAAAGCAATTATGAGAAGGGCCTGGCCTCTTGAGCGTGGATGATCGACCCTGCGGGCGGCTCTACCGTTCGGCGATATGATCCGAGCGCGTGAGGCCACACGGCCTTGAGGGTCATGGGTGGCAAGGTAGAGGTCGAGATCAACCTGACGCTCGACCTCGGCACTACCAAAAGGGGCGTCCGGTCCTCTATATGTCTTATTTCGCAATGATCTTTTCATAATAAGTGCTCTCTATTGGGAATGGATTATGCGGTCGTCACTCGTCACTCGTCACTCGTCACTCGTCACTCGTCACTCGTCGTCAGTTGTTTGGCTCTTGTTGGATAATCGCGTAGCTGGTCATCGGAAGCTGCGCTCCCGGGGCAATGAGCGAAGCAAGCACGGGGGTGTAACGGAAGTCAACTTCGACAATAATGAAGGGTATGTTGGCTGCGCTGGCCCCCGAGGCCTGTTGGAGCCTTGCCTGGATTCCCGTACGGGTAACCCTGGGGGTATCGCCACTGCTGCTGTCACCGTTGTACAGCTGGTCCTTTTTCCAATGGGCGGAGTTGTTGGGAATCTGGCCCGAACCGTTAGTCGCACCCTGGATCCTGAAGATATCTATATTGAGGCTGCCGCTAATTTCGCGGCTCGATCCGAAGTCCACACCCTTGAGCTTGTAGAGAATAAGGTTGACGGTGTCGCCGGGGCGGCCCTGGTCGAGGGCGAAACGGGTTCCATCGCGGGCGGCCGTGCCGACCCGCAACCATGCGTTGAATGCAAGCCCGCCTTCAACTACAACGCTGAGGAGCATCACCAGCAGCGGAAGGAGCAAAGCCAACTCTATCAGGCTTTGGCCCCGCCGCCTCTTTGATCTGCCTTCACCTGGTGCAGCACCTTTGCTCTTTATTCTGTTACGCCTGAGCATTGTCAATTTCACTGTTCGCCCCCTGGCATCATTTGTAAGCCATCTTCGAAATTTTCAGTCATCGTCCGGCGAGGAGCGGAATTCCTTTTCCGCTCCTCATTCATCTCGATTATGGACAACCCCCCAGGTCGCCTTGCTGAGCGTTGCCGCTACCCGACCCTGTGGTATAACCCACCGCGTTCGCCGTCGCGTTTATGGTTATACTGCTGGCTGCACCGCTGAACGAGCCTACGTTACATACCGTGTAGACCCCGTTACCTGTGTTAGATAGCGACCCGGACCAGGACTGGCTTCCGTTGCTGGCCGATACCGTCACGGTAGCGCCGTTCACGCGGTTAAGGGAGATAGCATCTCTCACAATCACCTGGATGTCGAGAGGTCTGCCCGACCCGGATGGCTTGTAGCCTGTCACGCTGACGCTCAGAGGCAGAGGCGTATTGGTAGGAGTAGCCGTATTGGTAGCCGTAGGCGTCCTGGTAGGCGTGTTGGTAGGTGTTCTGGTGGGCGTGTTGGTGGGTGTTCTGGTGGGTGTGTTGGTGGGTGTGTTACTGGGCGTCCTGGTAGGCGTAGATGTCCTGGTAAAGGTAGGAGTGATGGTTGGTGTCTGCGTAACAGTAGGCGTCTTGGTCGGGGTGGAAGTACGGGTAGCAGTGGCCGCCGAAGTGGGGGTGGATGTGCTGGTCTTGGTGTTGGTCGGTGCCAGCGCGGTCTGGGTAGCGGCTGCAATCGCCGTCTGGGTCGCACCCGCAACTGCGGTCTGGGTGGCGTGCATGTTGGCGGTCTGCGTGGCCGCTGCCGCCGCGGTTTGCGTCGGGATTGCGATTGCGGTCTGGGTTTGCCCCGCAACTGCGGTCTGGGTAATACCAGCGACGGCGGTCTGGGTCTGGCCGGCTCTCATGGTGCTGGTGGCCGCTGCCGCTGCCGTCTGCGTCGGGATCGCGATAGAAGTCTGGGTAGCCGCCACAGAGGTATTGGTAGCGGCTGCTATAGAGGTAGACGTAGCGGCTATTGAGGTATTGGTAGCCGCTGCGATGGAAGTTGACGTAGCCGCAACCGATGTATTTGTGGCGGCTGCTATAGATGTAGAGGTAGCCGCTACCGAGGTCTCAGTGGCGTGTACCTGAGCGGTCTGAGTCGCAAACACACCCGCTGTTTGGGTAGCAGCAACTGCGGTCATCTGCGCAAAGGCAGTCGCGGCGAAGGCGGTTTCAGTCTGATGCGCCTGCATTGTCTGAGTAGGATAAGGAACAGGGGTCCATGTAGGGAAAGGCGGGGGCGTAGGCCCAAGGTTGGCGTGGTCGAACTGCTGGACCGCCCCCCACGCTTCGTTGATCGAAAACTCGACCCCTTGAAGCTTAATATAAGGAATTACCGCGCTAACGAGCGGGGTAAGAGGTTTGACGGTGTAGGAAACCCGCACCACGATGGTATCGCCCGGCCCACCTGCCGTGCCTTCCACGTCGCCCGACGTGATGTCCACCTGCCAGAAGCCCCATTCCCACGGTATGTCTGTGTCGGTGAGGGGTAGTCCCGCCAAACCCTGTTTAGCGATATCTTTGATGCTGGTCTCGCGAGGTATCAAGTGGCCGCCGGCATCCTTAAACTGCTGGCCTGTAATTGCGAAGCGAATGGCCTGGCGGGCGGCATTGTTCACACTGACCTGGGCCTGTACGATGCGCGCCAGGTCTATAATGCCGAAGATCAGAAGCAAAAGGAGAGGTGCCACCAGGGCAAACTCTACCAGGCTCTGTCCCTCGTTCTTCCGGCGAAAACGGGATGAGTGCTTGGGTCCGGCGGCCCGGCTCTCACTATTCTTGTTGGACAGAAGGGGTCTAACCCTTCGTACCTGGCTGTTCTTCATGTTCGCACCTGTATTCGGTCGTAGTTGCAATTATCAACGCTGCTCATGGCAGAGATTTTTGCTCTGCTATGACGACAAGCGCTCGAAGCCTGCGCGCACGTGGGCAGACTCTGACACCATTATTATCAGTGGTGGCATCGCAAAGGGTAATGGGAATTTAGTACCGTCGCACTTCGCCCTAAAGTAGTATTTCAAAGCTAGTACCTGGTGACCCGAATCCTAATACGCGAACGTAATCTACTGTCAAAAGTACTGTTTACGCTTGCGTATTAATGTTTGGGTCACCAGGGGGAACCTGTGTTAGTGACAACTACTCAGATTGCCTAACTGTGCAGTTGAGCTGGCTGAGCCGGTCACATAACCGGGCTTGCCGGCGGTGGCATCTACGCTGACGTAGAACCACCAACCGCTGAACGACCCGACATTGCACACTCTATAGGTGCCGTTGCCTGCATCCGACAGGTTCCCGGACCAGTGTTGGCTGCCGTTGCTTGCCGATACGCTCACAGTCGCACCACTGACTCTGTTGCCGGAGGCATCTGTTACTACTGCTTCGATATCGAGAGGGTTGTTGCTCCCCCAGGGCATATAGGCCACCACGCTGACATTAAGAGGCGCAATCGTGGGTGTAACGGTAAGCGTAGAGGATCGGGTAGGAGAGGGGGTCCTGGTCGGCGTGTTGGTACGCGTGGAGGTGGGCGTAATAGTAGGCGTTCTTGTGGCGGTAGATGTGGGTGTAAAGGTGGGGGTGTTGGTATGCGTGTGGGTGCGTGTGCTGGTGGGTGTGGACGTGACAGCAGGTGTGGGCGTGCGAGTGGACGTAGGGGTCAAGGTGTGGGTGTTAGTAGGCGTGTTAGTGATAGTAGGCGTATTGCTGGGAGTGCTGGTGTTGGTGCCGGTTGCGGTGGGGGCCAGTGCGGTTTGAGTGGCGGCAGCAGCCGCGGTCTGAGTTGCAAGCACACCGGCAGTTTGTGTGGCGGCTGTATTGGCAGTACGAGTAGGAATGGCGATAGCGGTCTGGGTCATGTGGGCGATAGCCGTCCCTGCGAAGGCGGTGGCGGTTTGACCAGCCACGTAGGTCTGAGTGGGGTAAGGAGCAGGGGTCCAGGTGGGGAAGGGCAGGGGCGTAGGCCCCAGGTTGGCGTGGTCGAATTGTTGGACCGCTCCCCACGCTTCGTTGATCGATATGGAATACCCTTGAAGTAAGAGGGATGGAATCATTCCACTGATGATGGGAGTAAGGGGCTTGACTGCGTAGGAGACGCGCACCACGATGGTATCGCCAGGCCCTCCCGCCGTACCTTCCTCCCCACCCGAAGAAACATCCACCTGCCAGAAGCCCCACCCGTTGGGGTTATCCGTATCGGTCAGGGGCAAACCCGCCAAACCCTGCCTGGCGATATCCTTGATGCTATCTTCGCGCGGGATCGGATTGCCATCCGTATCGAAGAGACGCTGGCCGGTGATCGCAAATCGAACAGCCTGGCGAGCGGCATTGTTGACGGTGACCTGAGCCTGCACTATGCGGGATATATCTATGATGCCGAAAATCAAGAGCAAGAGAAGGGGCGCTACCAGGGCGAATTCCAGCAAACTTTGCCCTTTGCTCTTATTGTGACCTTTTAAGGATTCCCTCGGGCTAACGCTTCTGCCCTTCTTATCTCTATCCTGTCGAAAATTCCTGGCTTCTTGTATCCAACTATTATTCGTCATTACAACTCGATTCTGGTTAGGACGCACTCTCAACTGCTAGCAGACTCTTGTGTCTATTATGGGGTCTGGTGGCTCGACAGGCAATGGGAAGGTGGTACCAATCTTGAGCGCGCCAATAGAGGTATTATGTCCTAATACCTGGAACAGCGCGACGCACAAGTTGAGGCGCTAGCCGGAAAACTATCACACGGCCCCTGTGCGTAGCTTTTATGCCTGCTTCCTACAAGGCGCAGGCTGGCCCAACCTGATATAATGGTACGTGCGCCCCGGCTACTGTACCCCTGGCTAATACTAATGAAGACAGAAGATTCGCTGAATTTCGATAACCCATCTCAAGAGACTGTTCCTTCACAAACAGAGGCTGATGCGTCACCCAACGGGATGCTGCCGGATAATGAGAAGGCAGATGCCCAAATTGAAGAGCAAACTGCCGAGCAGGAAGTAGGCAAGCCAGAGAAGCCACGTACCAAGCCGATCATGCGCGAGATGATCGAAACGGTGCTGATCGTAGCGGTAGTTTTCCTTACCGTTCGATTGCTTATCCAGAATTTTGTGGTAGACGGCGATAGCATGTTGCCTACCCTCCATAACGAAGAATATTTGCTGGTAAACAAAGCAGCGTATTTTCAATACGACTCGAACTTCTTCGCGAGATTGTTCAACCCGGACACCCCCTCCGACTTGCACTATCTTTTCGGGGGGCCGTCGCGCGGCGATATAATCGTGTTCAACTCACCCACCGAGCCTAAAGATTTCATAAAGCGAGTGATTGCACTTGAAGGCGAAACGTTGGAGATACGCCCCGACCCCGACCCTATTGGACGCCCAGGCAGTCCCTGTGGGGATTGCGGTGTCTATGTGAACGGCGTGCGGCTGGACGAACCTTATATTAAGGAAACACCCAATTACCGGGTAGAGCCAATGGTCGTGCCGAAGGGCTACGTATATGTACTGGGAGACAACAGACGCAACTCCACTGACTCACACGCGTTCGGGCCACTGGCCGTGGACAGCATCATCGGCCCGGCCTTTGTAGCCTACTGGCCCATCGACAGGTGGGGCTTCCTGTCGCACCCCACCTATGCGGCCACGGCGCAGCCATAAGCTATCTTTGAGCAACCGGTCACGTAAATCGATTATGGCAATGGTGAATACAGCTTAGGGATTTACCCACTGGCGGGTGGCTAGGTCAAAGGTGTAGGTGATTTGGGGTGTATGCTCTATCGTAGTGACGGTGAAAAGCGTCCCATCTACAGACGTGATCATTGTGGTCCCTACTTTATCTGGTGTAGGGATGTACTGCGATTCAAGTGTGTCTCTGACATAGACCCAGATCAGCCCTTGTGTCATATCTCTGTAGTGCGCCCCTGATCTTTTCAGGGTCGTAGTACAGTCTATGACCGGAAACTTGGTCGGCTCAATAAAGGCTGGAGGAGTGGCAGTAGTGACAGTGAAGTCACATGTAGATTGATCGCCCTCGAAGAACTGAGCATCTTGCGAAGTGATGAATATATGCGCCAGGAGTAGGGGTGCTTGTCGGCCCACCACCAAGGTTAGGCCCGGAAGTCGGTGTGTTGGTTGGCCCGCCCAGCTGATAAAGTACGTTCACTGGCTGGCCCATCAATTCATTATTACCAGGTGCAAACAATGCCTGGAACGGCAGTTGCTGATTTGCTTGCTGAGATTGAACTACCTGGGCATTCTGGGCATGGAAAAGTGTAGAATCGTCAGCCTTCGTCCCAGGTGTTATAATGCCGGATATTGCCAATTCAAACAAGATGGGGATAGCGATAACTAAGAGCATGCTCATGGCAACCCGGCGAAGTCGTGAAAACAGCCCGAAATCATGATTGAGAAGGCGGAATGATGTACTAGGAGTCATGGTAATCTACTAATGAATAGGAAAGTATAATACTTGATTCTTGCGAAGCTGTACCAATCATATAATATGTATATCTCAGAGTCAATAGCCACAATGTACGATTGTGTGGATGTCGGTCGTCTCAGGGACACATGTGTTAACCGGTAAGAGTAACGCGCACGAGCACGGTCATACACACAGACACGCCGGTGATAGCACGCATGGAGAATCGGCCAGGCGCTACATCCTCCTCTCGTTAGGCGCAGCCATAATCAATATTGCCTTCAAAGGCGGCGCGTGGATGCTCACCGGGTCGGTCGGTATGCTGTCCGACGCTGCCGAGTCGGTGATCAACTTGCTGGCCGCCGGGCTGGGGTTCTGGTTGCTCACCGTGGCGGCACGCCCGCCCGACGAAGAACATGCTTACGGGCACACGAAAGCCGAGTATTTCGCCAGCGGTGCCGAAAGCACCCTCATCCTGGTAGCGGCGGTTGCGATAGCCTGGGCCGCCTGGGGGCGCTTGCTCTCACCTCAAACCCTCGACAACGTATGGATCGGGCTGGCCGTATCTCTGGTGGCAAGTGTGGTGAATGGCGTAGTCGCATACATCCTCTTTGGCGCGGGCCGCAGGCTGAACTCGATCACACTCAGGGCCGATGCCAACCATTTAGTGACAGATGTATGGACCTCGGCGGGCGTGCTGGTGGGGGTGGTGCTGGTGCAGATCACCGGCTGGCTCATACTCGACCCGCTTATCGCATTCCTGGTAGCCGCCAACATCGCCTGGACGGGCGCGCGCCTACTCAACGATTCGGCACACGGCCTGCTCGATACGGCCCTGCCACAAGCCGACCTGGACACCATCGCCAAAGTGCAGGCCACCTACCGGGCACAGGGCATAGATTTCCACGCTTTGCGCACCAGGCAGGCGGGTCAGCGCCGCTTCATCTCGATGCACGTACTGGTACCTGGGGCCTGGACGGTATACAGGGGGCACGCTCTTTGCGAGCGTATCGAGCGCGATATTATCGCTGCCCTCCCCAGGAGCACCGTTTTCACCCACCTGGAGTCGCTGGAAGACCCCACATCTTTTACCGATCAGGGCCTCGACCGCCGCTCGTGAACCGGGCTGGCATAGGAAAATAGTACTGAATCTAGTAATCCGATAGTGTGATGCGAACATCACGGCAGCAATCTATGATAATCCTGTAGAGTTCCGTTCGTACAATAAGGGATTGGTCCCTATATGTGTACGGAATCCATCGCCCCTACGCGACAAAGATTCAGTAAACGTGTGTGTAGCCGCCCCACACGCGCTATCACAGGAGCAAATCGATACCACAGTATTGTGGGCCACTTTCTGCCATGTTCAAGGAATGGGCACCCCGGTTTATTGTGCAAAACAGCCTTGAAAGTGGCATTAGTACGAATGGCAAAGCGATACTAGTACCTACTGCACCTGTGCCTGGCGACAGCGATCATATATAAGTATGGTACGGGTACAAAAGCGGACAGACTCGTTGCCGATGTGCTATTATGAGGCGGAGTAAAAGTCGGCTTTTCCCGTCAATGGAGTTTCTCGGGGAGTTCATTTAATGTCCAGACGCGCATGGGCGTACATCTGGTTAGTATTCGTTGCCACGGGCGCGGCAATGGGTGTTGCCTTGCTCTCGTTCCCAGTTGGGTCAGCCAATTGGGGCACTGTGCTCGCCTTCGTGGTGCTCGCTACCCTGGCACAACTCTTTAAGGTAGAAGCGCCGAGCAACCAGACCTATTACGTAACCACCATATTCTTGTTCGCGAGCGTCCTATTGCTCAACCCGGCGCTCTTTACGCTGGTAGTGGTCGTCTCCTATCTCGTAGAGTGGATCAAGGAGCGCATCGTCGATAGCCCGCTCCTGCGCAAGTGGTACCTCCAACCGTTCAACATCTGCACGCATGTGCTGGCGGGTTTCGCCGCCAAGGGCGTGTATGTGGCTTTCGCTTCCAGCACACCCAACCAATTAGCTACCCCCGAATTCTTCACCATCGAGTCGGTGGTGGGCGTGGCAGCCAGCGTAGCTACCTATGTAATAGTGAATCACACGATGATAGGGCTGGCGCTTGTGCTGGCGCGCAAAGTCTCCTGGCGCGAGTCGCATATCATGGACCCGGAAGCCCTCCTCACCGAGTCGGTGTTGTTGCTGATGGGAGCCGTAACCGCGGCCCTCTGGATGATCAACCCCTGGCTCGTACTGCCCGCCCTGTCACCACTCCTCCTGATCTACAAGACCCTCACTATCCCGCAGCTAAAGCACGACGCGCGCATCGACAGCAAAACCGGATTGCTCAATGCCAAGCATTTCACCGATTGCTTTGCCGCCGAATTGGACCGGGCCAGGCGCTTCAACAGGCCCCTCTCTCTCATCCTGGCCGACCTCGACCTGCTCAGGAACGTCAATAACACCTACGGCCACCTGGCCGGAGATAAGGTGCTGGCCGAGATCGGGCGAGTAATACAGAGCACCATCCGCGAATATGACGTAGCCGGTAGGTTCGGCGGCGAAGAATTCGCCATCGTGCTGCCCGAAGTTGAGATAGATGAAGCACGCTTGATAGGTGAGCGCTTACGGGAAGCCGTCGAGCAGACGAACATTGATATCGCCACCAGCGATACTCCTATTCAGGTTACTATGAGCCTGGGTATCGCCTCCCTAACGCTCAATACAAGCAACCTGACAGATATGCTCCACTCGGCTGACGTGGCAGTGTACCAGGCCAAGTTGCAGGGCCGCAACCGGGTGATCTGCATCTCGGACGTACCGCACTCGCTCGACCTTGAGAAACTGGGGGTTTCCGAGAGACGATCCATACCGACCCAGACTTACCAGTTCGTTCCGAGGCCCATGCCCACGGGGGACTATTCGAGTTATGTCAACGTCAATGGCGGCAGCAACGGCAACGGGCACAAGACAGAGATGCCCAGCGTCGCGGCGAACGCACCCGGAAGCGATTCGCACCTTGCCGAGGCAGCCATACGACCTATAATGGCCCAAGGTTCCGAAGACGGCGACCACCAGACCACAACAGGCTGGACCCTATCAACTTTAGACACCGTAGACCCGGCTGGAACCGACAATGGAGCCTCGCATCCAGAGCATGAAGTAGAAACCCGCAAACAAACCAATACGCTGCCCAAAGCGCCCGACCAGACCAGGGCGCAGGTATTGCTTACGCTGTTCGTGGGGGTAGTGATCGCGCTTGGGCTGTTCGCTGTGGGTGCGGATGCCCTCCAGAGGTTCATGAGCGGGAAATTCAACTACACGATCACCGACGTGGCAATGGTCGGCATCCTCATCATAATGGCGATGCTGGCCGAGTATTTCCAGATCACCCTCTACGGGCCGGATACCCTGTCGGTGTCTATGGCCCTCAACTTCGCGGCAGCGCCGATCATGGGCGTGCCAGGAGTGGCGGCGGTGAGCCTGGCGATCGCGCTGGTGCACTACATACGCCGCAGGCCCGCGATCTATAAGACGGCATTCAACTGGGCAACCCACCTGCTGGCGGGGCTGCCCGCGGTGTTCTTCGTTACCGGCGTGCGCGACAGCCAGTACCTGGGCACGATGGCTGTGCTGGCAATATCGGTGCTGGCAGCCTCGGCGGCCTATTTCGTCGTAGATACGGGCCTGGTAGCCACCGCCATCGCGCTCTCCAGCGAAAGCAATCCTGCGGTGGTCTGGAAAGAGCGCTACCAGTGGCTCGCCGGGCACTACGTGGCGCTGGGCATCACCGGCCTCTTTATCACGGTGGCCTACGTCGCCATTGGCCCGATCAGCGTGCTGGCTTTCCTCGTACCTATCGCCATGATGCGATATGCCCAGAAGCAGTACGTGGATCGCACCGAGAGCAGCGTGCGCGAGCTGAAGCGCATGAACGCAGAGCTTACCCACGCCAACCGCGAGGTGGGGCTTGCCAACCTGGCGATCCAGGAATTGAACGAAGAACTGTTCCTGACCCTTTCCAAGATCATCGACGCCCGAGACCCGTATGTGGGTGGGCACGCCGCCAAAGTCGCCGATTATGCAATCGCCATAGCCCGCGAGCTTCACATGCCAGAGCACAAGCTTGAGCCTCTGCGGCAGGCAGGCTTCCTCCATGATATAGGCAAGATCGGCATCTCCGAGCAGGTGCTCCATAAGCCCGACAAGCTGACCAGCGAAGAGTACGAATATGTGAAGAAGCACGCCGCGCTGGGAGGCGAGTTCCTGGAGACGTGCCGTGGCCTGCGCCATCTCGCGCCCTTCGTACGCCACCACCACGAGCGCTGGGACGGCAGGGGCTATCCCGACAGGCTGGCAGGCGACGATATCGAGATAGAGGCGCGTATCCTGGCGGTATGCGACGCGGCGGAGGCAATGGCCTCAGATCGCCCGTACCGCAAAGGTATGTCGCTTGACGAGATGATCAACGAGATCAGGCGATGCGCGGGCACGCAGTTCGACCCGGCGGTGGCGCAGGCGTTCGTACTGGTTGTAGAGCGAGAGCGCGACCGGCTGGTTACCAACTCGGCGCAGGAAGTTATGAAGAAGTACACCGACAACGGCATCCTCTCGCCGGTAAGGAACGGGGCAGCCCCCGTCCAGAAGACCCCTAACCAGCACCCCGAAGCGCCCGGCCTGGCGGTGGCTATAACGCAAACGACCCGCAGACCCCATACGGCTTAGCTCGGTTCTAATCTAACTCAAAGGTTTCTCCAATCTAACTTTAATCTTGATAGCTTACAATAACCTTGTAAGCATGATTGAAGACTGATTCTCAAAGCTCCTTCCTTCTCTTGACGGGGGGCAGGGGAAGCGAGATGAAGCGGTAGGTTACAGAGCAGTAGCGCGCTTCTTCGTCTCCCTCCCCCTGCCCTTCCGTCATCCCTCCCCCTTTAGTAAAGGCAGCACACGGAAAAAGCATATTTACATGGGGTTCCGCAGGAGGCCGGTCACAGTGACCGGCCTCCTGTCGCTTTGTTATAATGGCGCGACAAGCTGTGAAGCAGGAGGAAGAGGTTGGCAACTTATCACATTGAGCCGGAACGGCGCACCCTGCACGGGCACTTTTCGCGGGACCTGCCGCCTGTGCTGACAATTAAGCCGGGGGACAGCATCCAATACCGCACGCTCGATGCCGGTTGGGGTCTGGAGCAATACAGGGGCGGCGAAAGGCGCAAGTTCGAGCCGCGCGATCCCGAGTTGGACAAAGGCCATGCTCTCTGCGGCCCAATCTTCATAGAGGGCGCGGAGCCTGCTATGACCATCGAAGTGCGCATTGGTGAAATCGTCCCAGGCTCGTTCGGTTGGACGGTGGCCGGGGGCTGGTCCAACCCAACCAATGATTGGCTAGGCGTCGGCGAAGGCTCAGAACAATGCATCCTCAGTTGGGACCTGGACCCCACCACAATGACCGGGCGGAACCAGCTGGGTCACATCGTCACCCTCAAACCGTTCATGGGCGTGCTGGGTATGCCACCTGCCGACCCCGGCACCCACCCAACCGCCCCTCCCCGCGTAACCGGCGGCAATATAGACTGCAAAGAGCTTGTCACTGGCAGCACTCTCTATCTCCCCATCGCAGTACCGGGTGGCCTATTCTCCGTAGGCGACGGTCACGCCCTCCAGGGCGATGGCGAGTTCGAGCACTACCGCCATCGAATGCCCGATGGACAAAGTGACCCTGACCTTCAACCTGCGCCCCGATATGCACCTGACCACTCCCCGCGCCAACACCCCCGCGGGCTGGATTACCTTTGGCTTCAACGAAAACCTACAAGAAGCCACCATGACAGCCCTCGCGGCCATGCTCGAACTGATGCAGGAACATCATAATCTGGAGAGATTGCAGGCTCTCGCGATGGCAAGCCTGGTGGTTGATTTACACGTAACCCAGATAGTGAACGGCGTAAGAGGTATTCACGCAATCCTGCCGCACAGCGCTGTGATACGTGATACGTGATACGTGATACGTGATACGTGATACGTGATACGTGATACGTGATACGTGATACGTGATACGTGATACGTGATACGTGATACGTGATACGTGATACGTGATACGTGATATGCAACTTACTGCATAGGGCATACTGCTTATCTAGTCACGCACCCTCCGACTACCGACTACCCACCCCCATACACCAGCAGATCGGCCCCGATAAAGGAGAGCAGAGTGCTATCGGGAGAGCCCGGTGCTTTGAAGGGCTGACGCGCTTCAGGAAATAGGAGCAACACCGCCCACCAGAGGTAGACCGCCATCCCCTGCACGTACAGGTATGCCACCGCCAATGTGCGTGCCACGGCTGCGCCCCGCCCTACTTCCCTATGCAGAAGTTGCGGAATATCTCGTCCAGCAGATCCTCGCCAACAGTCTCGCCCGTGATCTCTCCCAATGCATTGAGCGCGCTGTGCAGGTCAACCGCCAGCAGCGCCGACACCGCCCCTGACTGCGCCGACTGCAAGGCACTTTCTACCAACTCTTGCGCCCTCTGGAGCGCATCACGGTGCCGCACGCTGGTTACTACTGCTTCACCCGGCCTCGGCACCGCCTTGCCGCTAAGGACAAGGGCGGCCAACCGTTCTTCCAACAGATCAGTACCGTGCCGTTTGACCGCCGAAGCCTCCACCACAGGCACATCGTCCCCAAGCACCTCGTTTAGGGTGCGCCTGTTCAACTGCTGCTCAAGGTCGATCTTATTCACCACCACCAGCCACGCCGGGGGCGACATCGCCTTGATCTCCACCACAAGCGACACATCTTCGTCCGTAAGTTGCTGCGAGCCATCCACCACAAGCAGCGCCAGGTCCGCCATTTCTAATGCCCGTCGTGTGCGGTCCATCCCGATCCGCTCTATCGGGTCCTCCGTCTCCTCACCTGCGCGCAACCCCGCCGTATCGGTCAGCACCAACGGCACCCCGCGCACGTTCGCCACCTCTTCCAACGTATCCCTGGTCGTGCCCGGTATTGGCGTAACGATGGCCCGCTCCGTCCTCAACAGCGCGTTCAACAGGCTCGATTTCCCTACATTGGGCCTCCCCACCAGCGCCGTCCTTACTCCCTGCCTCAACACAATCCCCGTGGTGGCCGACGCGATCAACGCTTGAAGGTCGTCCAGCGCATCCCGCAGTTCGGGCGACACATCGGCGGGCGGCACGTCATCCTCCGGGAAATCTATAGTAGCCTCAAGGTGAGCCAGCGCGTGCAATAGCCGGGCGCGTATCCCCTTCACGCGCGCCGACAAGCCCCCGCCCAACTGCTCGACCGCCAGCCGCAGCCCCTCGCCAGTCCTCGCCCTCACCACATCCACCACGGCCTCGGCCTGCGCCAAATCTATCCGCCCGTTGAGAAAGGCCCTCAGGGTAAACTCCCCCGGCTCCGCGCCCCGCGCCCCCTCGCGCAAACAGAGCGCCAGCAAGCTTTGCAGAGGCACCACCCCACCGTGGCAATCGATCTCCACCACATCCTCCGCCGTGTACGAGTGGGGAGCGCGCATCAGCACCGCCAGCGCCTCGTCAACCTTTTCACCGGTCCCGGGGTCGCGCACCATCCCATAAATAAGCTTGTGCAACTCCACACTCCCCAGATCGAGCGGCCTCCCCGAAGCAGGCGCAAAAATGCGTGCCATGATGCGCCCCGCGTCCGGCCCGCTCAGCCGGATCGTCCCTATTCCTCCTTCGCCGGGCGGAGTGGCTATAGCCGCGATGGTATCAGCATACATCCTACTTGACTACCCACAAAGGCAGCCCGCGCTGGACCGCTACCTGCGCAGCCAGCAATGTCTGGCTGAAAGTCATCATCTCCGTACCCTCGTCCGCGTCCATATCACCGTTATACTTGTCCCACAATCGTTTGAGGTTCGCCGGGTCGGTCGAAATCAGGCTGGCCGCCGCCAACTGCTCCAACTCGCCAAGAAGTCCCGGCAGGCTCGCGCACTGGAGCCAGGCATCCTCGTCAATTTCCAGAGATACAGGCTCGATAGCCATCGGAAGAAACACTCCGCGCCATGCGTCCACCGACAGCAAATTGGGGGCGCTCGGCCTTCCAATCGCCGCTCCCGCCATCTGCTGTAGCTGCGCCCACCCGAACCACTCCACCTCCTCCGAGCGATATGGGTCGCCGGATAATTGAGATTGTGCAGAATAGTTGAACCTCATGGCTAGCTCCTGTTCAACCTGAACCGCAAAATCCCCGAAGAAGACATCGGCGGGCGTGCCGACAGTAAAGATCAGTCCCATATCTAACCCTATCTCCTTCCCGTGGCCTGGGAGAGCAAGCGCTCAGGGCGCGCTTCCCAATCGCATAGAAAGTTGTTCCCTGGTAGGAATCCCTTCCGCACCCAACCCCTCTATCGCGCAAGCCGCTGCTGCATGGGCGAACCGGGCAGCCACGATCGAGTTGCGTGTCTCATAGTAACGGACCAGAAAGGCAGCAGCAAACACATCACCCGCTCCGGTAAGATCGACCGACCGGGAGGCTACGGCAGGCACGACGATTTCGGTTCGATCCCCCGGCGCGGTTAGGGATCCCCTGCTGCCTCCTTGCTCCGGTATATAGTCTACTACTTCTGCCACCGGGACGAAAATGAAAGCACCATCCTCAGACCGGGTAATCGCCACGACATGGGCCAATCTGCTATATTGCTCGACCAGCCCGTAATCCCAACCCAGGTCTTCCATGCTCAGGATCAGGCAGGAACCTGGAGGCAGGTTTGCCAGCGCACCGGGCACGGGCCAGGCAGTTTGCGCCACATGCCCCTCCGCATTCCAGGACCTCATCCACCCTTGCGGCGTGATCCCAAGCAGGCTATAAGGAAACATCGCGGACATATCGGCGGACAGTTCCTGTGCCACAGGCCCCAGGTGTACGATAGGCGCGCCTCGCCAGGCCACCGGCACATCGCTCCACTGAATAGCCCTCGCCGGGCTACCTATCCGTTGCGTGCGCCGCCCATCCTCATCATACACATTCTCGAACGTAGTGGTTCCGCCCGAATCCACCGCGCACACCCACGCCCCCGCTTCACGCGCCTGGTCCAACAACCCATCGTCATCAGTCGATAGCGCCGTCACCATAGCCGCCTGCAACCCCAACCGCTGCGCCGTGATAGAAGCATAAGTAACGGTCCCACCCGCCCTCGCCCCACCACCAGGCAGCAAGTCCTTCGATACATGCCCCAAGACAAGGTAATCAGGTCGCGCTTGCATAGCTCTATTATAAACACACTTTGGATTCAGGTTCGCAGATGTGTAATCCAATTAAAGAGAGAGCCCCTCCCCAGAATATGGGGAAGGGCTTGGGTGGGGCCTTCGAGGTCGCCCACGTTAGCTAGCTTACTTCACAACAGGCTAAGGGTGCTTCGTCAGATAGAAGGTAGTGTTCGGGTCGGAAGTATTAGTCCTCACCACCTTCAACCGAGTGCCAGCAGCACTATCGAATGATATCCTGTAGGTGTTATCAGGAGTCTGCATCACCAACGGCTCGCCTTTGAAGGTGATGTTCACCTGGTGCTGAGGCAACGGCCCGCATGGCTGGTCTATACATATACCCTCGAACGAATGTATATGGATCGTATCGCCGTTATTGGTGATCACCAGCTTCAGGGTGGTAGGGTCGTTCGCCCACGTCCCATCATAAGAGCTTGTCACCACCTGGTGAAAGTGCGGGAAATTAGTGTCGTTGAACACCACCCTCAAAGCCGAGTCCCGCAGGTCGTTCAGCATTATCCTGAAGCTGTTGCCGTTGATACTAATCTCGAACGGCTCGGCATCGTACTCTTTGGTCTTGCTGTCGCGCTGGCAGATATGCTCCCCGCAAGCCTCGAACCAGGTGACCGTCAATTTCCCGTTGTCGGACTCGATCCAGAGCTTGGCAACATTACCCCCTGGCGCATCGTTCAGCCACACACCCTGGTAGTCGCTCGCCTTGGCCCGCCGGAAGGTGGTCTCGTCGGTCTGCTGCATTACCTTCAACTTATTATTCCCCTGGTTCTCGAACGAGATGCGCAGAGTAACCGTATCGAATATCAACTCAACTACCCCACCGTTGTACTGCTTCGTCTTGATACCCAGGTCGCAGTCCTGGTCGTTGCACCCGCGCCAGGCATGCACGGTCAGCGTATTTCCGTTGTGGGTGATCCACAGCTTGCCTACCTTCACGGCAGAAGGTTGAGGATTATCCAGCAGCCACGTACCGTCAAGATCCGCCGCCGTATGTTGAGGCCCCGCGGTAGCAGTAGCGGTAGCGGTAGCACTCGCCCCCGGAACAGGCGTATCGGTCGGCACAACCGGCGTATCCGTAGCTGCAATGGGTGTGTCAGTAGCAGCGGCAGGAGTATTGGTAGGCTGATCGGGCGGTGTAGTGGCCGTGGGTTGAGGCTGAACAGTAGGCGCGGGCGTGGGCGACTGGCTCCCATAGCGCCAATCATAATAATGCTGGCCGATATTGCCCATCTGCACCTTGAACCCGTCCGGCGCGCTAGGCACATAAGTTACCACCCGCCGCTCGAACGCCTGGATCATCACGTCCACGTTCGGCACGTTAGCTATCTTCACCTTCGCCCAGTAAGGCTCCGAGATCGGCAGCCCCGTTGCATAATACCAGGGCACCGAAAGCTGCGCTGTCTGGTCGTGCCCAGTGGTTGGATCGTAGATCATGCCCGACATATTCAAGAACTCCCATACCGCTTCGGGAATATTGTGCCCTGTCAAAGGCTCGTGGTACACAAACTGAGTGCCCGGCACACTCACCTTCGAGGGGTCGTCGCCCACCTGTCCTGCCTTGTTGATGGTGGCGGTGGCAAACTGTCCAACCTCGCTCCCCACCGGGTGCGAGCCAAGCGGCGTGTTGCTCACGCCCTGGAAGCTCCTGTAAGTAGGTGCGTTGGGATCGTCCGTGTCCGAAGCCAGCGGTATATCCGCAGGCTCGCGATCCACATACGATGCATCGCTAACTTGCATCTTGCCTGAAATCAACTCGATAGTCAGCAACCCATTTGTCACATAGAAGGGGTCATTGGGGTTAGCATAAGGATTGTTGATCTCCATCCGGCTCTTATCGAAATACTGCACAACGCGCTGCCCATTCACACCCTGCGCGTAAGGCTCCAGCAACGGGAGTGTATTGGCCTGGGGGCCCCAGAAGTACGAGCGCTGCACCTCGCCCAGCGCCACCGGCCTATCGGTGCGCTGCCAGGTAATATCGAAGGCCGGGTCGCCAAACGGGATGGGCTGCGAAGCGTGCGCGGTCAGCGAAGCCGCCCCCAGACCGGGCAAAAACGACGCTGCTACAGTAACAACCGCCAGATAACACAACGATCGATGAGTAGTCTTCATTGTCTTGTCTCCTTGTTACCTCTGATCGGCCCAGGAGACAACCTTTTGTCTCCTGGGCCGCAGTGACTTGCTTTTCACAATCCAAGTATGAGGTCGGCCACCCCCTTTTTGAAGGGACTGAGCCGTGACATTAGCATGGACAAGAGAGGGGACAAGAAGCGTGACAGAATGTACCACAGGAGTGCGCATGGCAACAAAAAGACGCCGCTTCTGCTCAGAAGCGGCGTCTTTTTGTTGCTTTACTTATTCTATTTAGCTGCCTCTTTAGGCAGCACCACCACCCGGCGCTCAGGCTCAACACCCGTCAACTCCGTCACCACCGCCGGGTGCTCGGAGAGGGTCATGTGGATGATGCGGCGCTCGTATGCAGGCATCGCCTCAAGTGGGATGGCCTGTTTGCGCGTCTCCACCTGCTCTGCCGTCCGGCGGGCCAGGTTCATCAGCGCAAGCTTGCGCCTGAGCCTCCAACCCTCTACGTCCACCGTCACACGTGCCCACAGATCAACCTTGCGACCAAGCACCAAATTCAGCAAGAACTGGATCGCGTCCAGCGTTTCCCCGCGCCGCCCGACCAGATTGCTCTGGTCGCGCTCATTGAGGCCCACCACGTTCAACACGAGCGACTCGCTATCGTCGGGGAAGGCGGCTTCACCCTCCTCGGCGGCCTCGCGTCGCATGATGCGCCCGCGCACCCTCATTCCATTCAGGATCGTCTGGAGTATTTCGGCGGCCACAGGAGCCACTGCATCCTTCGGCGAAGCCAGGTCAGCCTCGGCCGCAGCGCCCGGCTGAAGCAACTCATCGACGGTCACACCGCCTGGCCCGCTTGCAACAGCCGCAGCGGCGGGGCGTGCACCTTCGTCAATGCGGTTGCCCCGGTTATCGTCCTCGTCAAACTCCTCATCCGTCGCGGGAAGCCCTTCCATGCGATTGCCGCGAGGTGGGCGATCATAGCGGTCGAACCGGTCGCGCCCTCCGGCCCTGGGCGGGCGTTCCATGTAATCGGCGCGGTTGCCTCTGTCGCCCCCGCCCCGAGTTCCCTCGCGCCTGCCGTAGCCGCCCGCGCCGCCCGGTCTCGGGCCGCCGTAACCCTGGCGGCCCCTGGGCGAAATCTCATCGTGTGACCTGCCCTGGGCTTGCCCGCCGCCTGCATCCGTGGTGGTAACCCGCACCAGCACTTCGTCCCCACCGGGGTCGGTCGCCAGTACCTCCACCTTCACCTGGTCCCTCGTGCGGCCCAACTGCTCCAATGCCAGCCGCACAGCCTCTTCAACGCTGCGGGCTTGTATATCTACGTGTCGCAAGATTTCCCTCCTCGGTGACCAAATAGCCGGGATATATTACACATCATTTGCCCACCATCGGCTACTGATACCAGCAGTTATTTCCTATC
This sequence comes from uncultured Chloroflexia bacterium, assembly GCA_963797095.1. Lineage (GTDB taxonomy): Bacteria > Chloroflexota > Chloroflexia > QHBQ01 > JADMIH01 > JADMIH01. Next base: position 104,569 of record CAWCNY010000007.1, read on the forward strand.
TTATCGTTTCTTCTTCCTGGGCGGTAATTCGGTGGTTGCGGCACTGTTGTTCTGCTTGCGCATGTCCGACGCATACTTCACCGCCGGTGCGCCCGAATCCTTGCCGTTTGTACCGCTCGATTGCACTATCCTGATGTTCGGCTCGCTCGCCTTGCTCTTGACGCGAGCCGTCGCCGCACGCGCGCCGTTACGAGGCCGCTCCGCACGCGCGCCGGCACGCGCGCCGGCACTCGTACTGGTAGAGATCGCGCGCGTGGGCTCCCCCTCCTGCGCCACCCTGGCGCTGCCGCCGGTGCTCCCATCTTCGGTCTTGCGGGCCTCCTGCGCCTGAAGCGCACGGTCCATCATCCTGGTAATCAGGCCGCGACGTGCCGTACCCTCGGCGGGCTGCGGCGGAGGTTGTGGCGGTGTTACAGCCTTACGCGGCAGCCATCCGAAGCCCGGGAAATCGGGCAACATACCGAAACCGGTAATGAAATACTGCTGCACCGCCCCGAACAGGCTTGAGAAAGCCCAGTAGATCACGTTGCCAACGGGGAAGCCAAGCGAGATGAGCGTTATATAGATAGGCATGAGCTGCATCATACCGCTCATCATGCGCTGCTGGGCATCTACAGGAGCGTTAGGGTCGCGCCTCGGCATCGACATGCGTCCCTGGAAGAACTGGAAAAGACCCGACAGCACAGGCCAGATAAAGAGCGGGTCAGATGCCGCCAGGTTGGGCACCCACAAGAAGGGCGTTGCCCCGAAGTTGGCATAAGGGATCCAGTCGTGGTTCCAGAGGATGGCCTGTAGCTGGGTGACGTCTGTGCCGTGGTCGAGCGTAAATCGAAGGGCTGCATACAGGCCGAAGAATATAGGGATCTGCACCAACAGCGGGAAACAGCCGGCGGCAGGGTTGATGCCGTACTGGCTGTACAGCTTCATCGTTTCTTCCTGCTGCTTCGCCCGATCGTCCTTGTATCGCTTCTGAATCTCCTTCATCAAAGGCTGGATCGCCTGCATATTCCTGTTCGACCTGAGCGATTTCATCGTCAAGGGAATAGTCAACGCCCTGATGAGGATCGTGAAGATGATGATCGACACGCCGGGAACGTGGACGACCGAGTTGATGGCAACCAGGATGTTGAGTAGCAGGTGCCACAGCGAGTCCCAAATAATGCCCAAGTCCAATCATTTTCTCCTGATGAATTACCTTAATTGCTCAAGGCACGGGATCGTGTCCGCCCTTGTTCCACGGGTTGCAGCGCATAACACGCCAGATTGCCATTCCGCCACCCTTGATAACACCGTACTTTTCTATCGCCTCGTAACCATAGTGCGAACAGGTGGGGTAGAAGCGGCAGGTGTCGGGAGGCAGCATCTTGGCCAGGGTATTCTGGTACCCGCGAATCATCCAGAGTACAGGTTTCCTTAGCAATGCTTTTCCCCGAGTAATTAGTAACAATGAGTTATGAATGAGTGCTGGTAGTTGTCCCCCATCGGCAACTACTATATTATACGTGATCCGGCCATCTCTGTTGCACCTGATCATCATTGCTGAGGCACAGCCCCTTCTTTTCCCCGCCCATCGTCGCGAAGCGGCGGCAGATCCCGCGTCGCCACTATGCGACTACGCTGCAAGAGATGATCCACCGCCTCGAGCACATCCCAGAAATTCGCCTCAACTATGGGTGCTTTCGCTATCCAGACGAGGTCCCAACCCGGCGTTACATGAGGTAGCCTGAGGCGTAGTGCCTCGCGAACAAGCCTCCTGGCCCGGTTGCGCGCTACAGCTTTGCCGATCTTCTTGCCGGTGATGAACCCACAGCGTACTACGCCCTCACTATTGGGGGCGGCGTTTAGCACCAGCAAGCCCGAACCCCACTTGCGCCCTGCTTTTCGTACTCGCTCGAACTGTGCGCTCTTCCGCAGCCGTTCCATTGGAAAAGACGACTGGCGAAAGACGAACGCTATTTCATACTGCGTACTGCTTGTCTCGCCACTCGTCACTCGTCACTCGTCACTCGCCACTCGTCGCTTTCATCGTTCCTAGCGTACGCCTTTGCGCTCGTCGCTGACAGATAAGGCCCACCGGCCCTTGGCGCGGCGCATAGAGATCACTCTTCTGCCGCCCTTTGTGCGCATCCGCGCCAGGAAACCATGCTCGCGTTTGCGAGGGATGCGCTTCGGTTGGTACGTTCTTTTGACCATTTTTGCTCAGTCTCTCCTCGTATTTTGGAGCCGTACATTCGGACGGCACAATACCCCAGTTTACAGAATATACAGGCCATTATACGTGATGCCCGCGCACGATGTCAACCGCGCGCAAGACCCGGCAAGACCCTGTCAGGGGCGCAGGGGTCCTCCCCTGACAGGGGGTTTGGGGGGTGTCCCCCAACTCTTCCCCACTATTTATTCCCCCCTTTCCCCGCAAAGCGGGGTGCCGACGAAGGAGGCGGGGGCCGGGGGTGAGGGGTCTTTGCATGCATCCGCCTAAGAATCCTAGCAAGAAACCTACCCTTGATAGCCTCATCTCGGCTGGGTGAGGGGTCTATCCCCCGAGAAAGGCCAGCCCTCACAGCCCGGCTTCTGAACTGACCTTAGGGCGCGCCAGGTACGCCTGGTAAGCAGCAATCACCAGCAGCAGGTACGAGAATCCCAGCGCATAGCCCCCCAGCGCATCGGATGCCCAGTGCTGCCCCATATAAACACGCGATGGACCGACCAGCACGATCATCAACCCACACACAACCATCACCCCTCGTTGCGCCAAAGAGTGCCTGGGCAATTGTGTATAGGCCAGATAGAAAATAAACCCGAACAGCACAGTATAACCCGTCACGTGCCCGCTCGGAAAAGAATAAGTCCCCAGCGGCGCATAAATATGTGCTAAATCGGGAGTTGGGCGCGGGCGGTCCACCAGGTTCTTCACCACTTCAGCCAATATCCCCCCAGCCGACGCTATCACCGTAAAAATAGCCTGCATAAACCAACGCATGCCCACCATAAAGAGAATAATCAGGCTGGACATGAACAAGTTCCAGGGCCAGAACCCCGGCAAGCTCACAGCCACCAGCACATCGCCCACCGGCACAGCCGGAAACTCCTGCACCTCATGAGTGATACTGAGATCCCAGGGCGTGGGCTGTAAGTCCGCGCGCAACACGAGAGCGGTCAATAGCGTAAATATAAGCGCGAGTGTGGCAGCCACCACGAGCAGTATATGTCCGCGCAACAGGGCGATAATGCGTGCCATGATTTGCTCCATTTTCGCATATACCTATTGACAATGCTAAGGGCATGTGCTAGAGTACGCGAAAGCACGGCACGCCACAAGAGGCCGAGCATTTATGCTTGTTCCTGAGTAACCAAACTTTCCGCCCATTCCAATATTGAGCCGACGGGCCGCATACGGCCCGTGGAAAGGAGACCGGATAATGTCGTACAACCCCGAATCAGGTGGTAGCACAGAACCGACCGGGGGCAACGAAACCCGAAACATGGGTGATGCCGGGCAACCGGGCGCGCCAGACGGGCAGCCAACCCAGCCCGCAGGCGGCATGCCCACAATGCCCACAGGTGGCTATACCCCACCACCTCCCCCCCCACCGCCACCTTCCGGCGGCTATACCCCACCCCCCGGTGGAGCTGGCGGCTACACACCTCCGCCCCCACCTCCTGGCGGCTATGGCTACGGCGCGCCTCCACCTCCCCCAACCCCTCCACCGGGCGGGGGCATCAATATGGCCGACATCAGCAAGGTTGACTACCAGAACCTCATGCAAAAGTACATCAATGTCCTGACCAAGCCCAATGTGGCGGTGTACGATGCGGAGATTCCACAAGCCAACTGGATGACAGTCCTGATAGGCGTCGTTGCGGTAACAGTGGTTACCCTCATATTCCGCCTCATTTCCGCCCTGGTGTTCGCCGGAGCAGTAAACTCCTCGTTCTCCCAGCTTCAGAGCCAGTTGAATCAGCAGGGCAGCAACGTAGACCTATCCTTCATGAATAACCTTAGTGGCGCAAGCGTCGCAACCGCCTTCGGATCGATCATCAGCGTGCCCCTCGCCTTCTTCCTGGGCGCGGGCCTTCTCTTCCTGATGGGCAGGCTCTTCGGTGGCACAGGCAGCAACTTCATGACGCACAGCTACCTCCTCTCCCTCAGTTGGACCCCCACCCGCATCATCGCGGCGGTGCTCTCCATCATTCCCTTTGTGAGCATCCTGGGCAGCCTCCTCTTCCTCTACCAGATCTACCACGCGGGCCTCGCCCTACAGTCATCGCAAAGAATGACCTCGGGGAGAGCACAACTGGCGGCTTGGTTGCCCCTTCTCGTCGGCATATTGCTCTTCTGCTTGATCATCGTGCTATGCTTCGGCATAATCCTCGCCGCGATCAACGGAAACAGCTAATCACACCTACACCTAACTAACCGAAAACAAACGCAGAACCTGTTACTAAAGAAGCCGGAAACGGCGGCCAAGGCCGCCATTTCCGGCTTCTTTGTGTGCTCTCTCCAAAACATGGGGATGGGTTGGGGTTGGGATTGGGATTGGGGTTGGGGTTGGGATTGGGCCTTCGGGCATTCCCGAACGCATAACTATCCTAACTTTGTCGTGCTCGGCCCTTAAAAACTGCGTACAAACCCACGATCACCACCACTACAAGCAGCAAGTGCCAGGGCGCACGACCGCCCCACCCCAGAACAAGACCAACCAGGTATATCAATCCTAGCCCAACCACCAGGCCCCATACCAGGCGCTCATCCTTCATCAAGGGCGATTATAGCACGGACGACGGGCGAAAGACGAAGGACGATAGTTCCTGATCACTCGCCACTCGTCACTCGCCACTCATCGTCCATCGTCGCCTTACACCGCTCTCCGTCCGGTGAGCAAGTTATAGATAATCACTATGATCGCTACTACCAGCAACAGGTGCAGCAGCCATCCGGCTGCGCCTGCCGCCCAACCAAGTAGAATGCCGATCAACCAGATCACAACCAGAATTACCGCTATTGTCCAAAGAATACTGACTAAACTACCCATTGTGGATGTCCTCCTTATTCCTTCCAATATTCTACTTCCGCCAGGATGTATGTAAGAACAATTGCAAAAACCGTGCCAATGGATAGTCCAAAACCTGTCCCGTTTTGGCAGAGCAAAGTCCCTTAGTTAATGAGGGGGAGAATAAGCAACCCCAACGACACAAAGCAAGGAGGACAAAATGGAGAAAATGGAATTAGCGGCGCTCACCCCAGGCAGGAGATCATACCGGGCGTTATCGTTCAACCTGAGCCAGCACAAAACGGCACCCTCGATACCGAAATCGCGATCCTGCGCGGCGCGCTTCGCCAAATGGCCGACTGCATAGAAAACACCGAGCACAAGGGCAACATCCCCATGTACATAGGCATCCTGGCGCGCGTGGCCAACTCCCGCGTGCGCGCCCTCCTGGCAGCCCACAAACTCGACAAACCGAACAAAGACCAAACGCAAATCCAGATCAAAACCATCTTCAAAGCCCTCGGCTGGGACGACCAACCCTAGCCACCTGTATGAGGGCGCACACAAGGCCTATTCACCCCTCCAACCAAACCGCCCAAACATACACAAAAGTAACGCAAGGAAGAACCGATGAACCGAGAACGCATACTAATCAACAAAAATGCCGCAATCCACACAAACAAAGACACCCGCCGCCCCAACGAAGACGAACCCCTCGATGATCGCCCCAGATCCGTCTACGAGATCGTGACCAGGCAAATGCTCCAGGACCTGCGCTCCGACCTCGACGAGATCAAAAGCAGGGTAAACACCCTCCTCTGGATCACCGCGGGCGCGGTAATCCTCGATTTCATAACAAAACTCATCAAATAGAAAGGACACCCCCTATGGCCTCAATCACCAACCACCCCACCGGTGCCAACCCCCACGATCTGGGCCGCTTCTCCCGCCAGGTCTGGCCCCGCTACGCCCTCCGCCCCTACCAATCAGATGTAGCCCGCAGGATCCTCAACTCCATAGACGGCTATGCCGCCAAACAAATAGCCATGGTATTCGCCCGCCAATCGGGCAAAGACGAGCTACTGGCCCAACTCTGCGCCTACCTCATGTGGCGCGCCCACATCAAAGGCGGCTCCATCATCACCGTAAACCCCACCTACAGGCCCCAGGGCATGATCGGCAGGCGCAGGCTTCAGGAGCGCTTCCAACCCCTCCTCGTAGACGGCACACCCCCGCTTCTCACCGAAGGCCCAACCCTCCGCCTCGGCAAAGCATCCACCGGCTTCCTCTCGGCCTACCCGCAGGCCCAGGCGCGGGGCGAAACCGCCTCCATCCTCATGATCGCCAATGAGGCCCAGGACATCTCGCCCGCCCGCCGCGCCCACATGCGAGGCGACCACCCTCGCGCCCGCTCGGCCACCCCCGGCAAGCACTACGCCCTCCTCCTCGACGTAGCAGGAGCTGATGAGATTTCCGATTTCAGATTTCGAATTGCAGATTTTGACGATCCCGGCACAATCCAAAATCCAAGATCTAAAATCCAAAATCGCGACATGACCGCCCTCACCGTAGTGGAGGTAGACCTCTCCGGCCTCGATGATCCGCTCACCCTACGCCCCCGCTACCGCGTGGTCGCCCGCCGCCTCTGGGTGGGCACTCCCCACCCCCAACTCTACGCCGACCTCGCCGACCTCGCCGACCTCGCGCGTAACGTCTGGCAAGCCCGCTGGCGCGTCGTAGATGCCACCGGCGTGGGCGCGGGTCTCGCGGGTTTCCTCCAGCAGGCTCTCCCCGGCAAGGTCGTCCCCTTCATCTTCACAGCCCACAGCAAATCCCAACTCGGTTGGGACTTCCTCGCTCTCGTAGAAAGCGGACGCTACAAAGAATATGTCGAAGACGACGAATCCGACACGGGCACCTTCTGGGCGCAAGTAGAGGTATGCCGCTCCCAGGTCTCCGACGCCCCTGGCCGCCTTCTGCGCTGGGGCATAGAAGACCCCCACACCCACGACGACCTCCTGATAAACGCCCCCCTTTGCGCCCTCCTCGACCGCCTCGACCGCCTCGACTGGCGACCCCGCATAGCCCGAGGCCGGTAACGTATCCTTGACACCACATACCGGCGTTACCTATAGTAAGCGAAGAATAGCGAAGCCTGCCGGAACAATAGGAGGCAGCAGGTGTTAACTCCCGATTATGATGCAGCGGTGAACAAGCACTACGGGCGCAATGACCTGATGGAAACTATCCTGGCAGGTTTGCGGGCCGCGGGCAAGGACCCCGACCACATCACCTACGAAGACCTCACGCCGGTCGATAACTTCCACACGCGCGGCAGAGACTCCACGCGCGAGCTTGCCCGGCTTGCAGGCTTCAGCCCCGGCTTGAATGTGCTCGATATGGGAGGCGGGTTGGGCGGCCCCGCCCGCCTCCTTGCCGCCGAATGCGGTATCCATGTGACCGTGCTAGACCTCACCGAGGAATACTGCCGCGTAGGCCAACTGCTCACCGAGCGCGTCGGCCTCGCCGGCCTCGTCACCTTTCGTGTAGGCAACGCCCTCGACCTCCCCTTCCCCGGTGCCGCCTTCGACGCGGTGTGGACCCAGCATAGCTCCATGAACATCCCCGACAAAGAGCGCCTCTATTCCGAGGTCCATAGAGTGCTCAAGCCGCGCGGCAAGCTGGCTTTGCACGAGATCATGGGCACGAGCCTCGGACCTGTCCACTTCCCAGTGCCCTGGGCGGGTGTGCCCGAAATAAGTTTCGTGCGCCCCGCTGAAGAGATGCGTGCGCTCCTGGCAAGCTCAGGCTTCCGCGAAACCGCCTGGATCGACGTGTCCGGCCCCTCCCTAGACTTCTTTCACATGCTCAGCGAAACAACATCCCCTGGCTCAAGCGCACCAGGGCGAACCAATCTCTTCCTGGGAAACCAGGCAAATGCCGCCTTCATAAACCAGGCGCGTAACCTGGAAGAAGGTCTCACCGTCGTGATCATGGCCGCTTACGAAAGAGAGGACTAGCGCCCTTCCGCCACCTCAGGCGCAACCTCCGCCCCGGTGCCCTGCTCCCCACGCACCTCCATCAGCGCATCGCACAACTCATACTGCTCTGCCTTCGAGGCGGCCTCATACGCCTTCTTCCACTCCTCCGCCCCCCGTTCAGGGTCCAGCCTCGCGGCATGGTACACCGCCTCCGCGATAGCAGCCTGGTTGCCCGCTTTATACCGCTTCCGGTAATAGGCTTCCATCGCCTCGTCCGCCTCCCGCACCAACTTATCGTCGTGCTCGTACAGCAGCCGTCTCAGCAGCCCGTGTATGCGGTACAAGCCCCGCCCCTCCCCCTGCTGTATCCGCGTCACAAACGAATACTCCGTCAATCTATTGAACCTCGGCATCTCCGCCTTGAAGTGCAGCTTCTCCCCTAGCCACTCATAAATCCCATAGTCAAACACCCTGCAAACGCTCAGCGCCCTGATCGCATACTCCTCCGTCTCGTCCGTGTACCTCAACAGCTTGTGGATCAACGCCTGCTCCTTGCTGTCCAGCACAGGCGCTTCCCTGAAATCGCGCGCCCCCAACCTCTCCCCGCGCCCCTCGGCCAGCTTAACCACGTCGGCGCTCATGCCAAGCAGCAGTGGGTGCACCTCCCCCTTCGCCGCGCTCGCATAGTGAATGATCGCCCCCCTCAACACACCATCCCCGATCCCTCTCTTGCTCAAATAATCGAGCGCATCCGCCCCCGAAAAGAGATTCACAGGCACCACATCCAGGTACTCAGGCGTGATCCTGTACTGGGGTGCTTCGGGCCACCGTAGCTGGTTCCGCCCCGCCAGCACCACCACGATCCCCCTCTCCAGCGCGATCTTCCGCAACAGTCGCCGCAGCCACTCGTCCGCCTTGAACAGGTCGTATCCAGTCGAATGCCTCTCCTGGCTGTACAGCGTCTCCAGCGTATCGAAGAACAGCACGATCCGCGCAGGCGCATCCGCCCGCGCCATCATCTCGTTCAAATCCTCCGCGAATAGCGCGGGCAACTCATTGTACAGTTGCTTCCCCGGCCCCGCGTCCAGCACCCCCAATCTCCTGGCGGTCGCCGCGTCCACCCCCCGCCCCTGCAAATAGAGTGTTATCCTCTCCTCGATGCTAAGGTGCTTCCCAGCCACCCCCATCGCCTTCCGCACCACCTCGATCACATCCAGCACAGGCTTCACCACCGGGTTATCGGCAAACAACCCCACCAGCGTAGTAATAAACTCGATCTCCTCACTTGGGAAAAGCTGTTTGATCCTCTCAGGCTGGAACCTGTTGTTCTTCAGCAGATACAGCACGCCCGCGTAATCGAACCTCGGGAAGCGCACCCCCTGACTCCCCAGCGCCCGCCGCAGCATGAATAGCGCCGAAAACAACTCCTTGGGATTGTCCTCCCCATGCGGTGGCGCATCGAAATCGAGGAATGAGGTCACGATCCGCCTGCGTCTATCCTCAGGCGCGCTCCTGAACAGCCTGATCAGCCTCTCGTAAGTCTCGTGCTCAATACTGACCTCACCCCGCGCCACCTCCGGCACAACCTTACAGAAAGTGCCATACAGCATATTGAGCAACTGCGTCTTCCCGTTCCCACCATCCCCAGGGAAATAGAGAATGCGCTTCACAGGCGGCTCGGCATAAATATAAGCCAGGAACCTCCGGATCAACTGGGCGCGGTCGGTAAACCACTGCAAAGATTGCGTACCATCCGCAACCCCATCCTCCCGCCCCAACTCATCCTCTATAGGCATCGTACCGTCCTACCTCTCCCCATCCTCAAGAAACGCCCTCCCTGAGCCCAAACAAAACCCCGCCTAAGTATACCCAATACACCCCACCCGACGACACCCGCACCATCACCGAAATCCGCACCGACCTCCTAGCCTTCGCAGACCTCCCAGCCATCCAGCTACAGGACCTAGACGGCACCATCTACACAGTAAAAGTGACCGCCTACACAGAACAACTGCTAGAACCCTACAACTCAACCCACCCGGAAGGGGGCTGGCTAGCAACCATAGAGCTATCCCAAACCGAAGAATAACCCAACCCAGAACCAAATCCCAGAAACAAGCAACTAGGAACCTGGAACCTGGAACCTGGAACTTCCGACTATCGACTACCCACTACCCACTACCAAGAAAGGAGGTGATCCCATGAACCCAGACGACCAAACTACACCGAACGACCGCGTAGCCGCTGCCGGAGCCCAGGCTGCACAGGCAATAGCACGCTAGCGCGACCTCGTAGCATCGTCCCCCGGCATAGTCGCAGGCATGGTACAGGGCAGCACCATCGAAGAGATAGACGCCTCGGCAGAACAAGCTCGCCACGCCTACGACGAAATCAGCCGCCAGGTAGCTCAATCCTACGAGCACACAATCCCAGCGGCCAACCCGGCCCGCTCCGCCCAAACCCAAGGAGCCGAAACCCTCAAGCCCGAAGCCAAAATAGCCCTGGGCCTTCGTAAGTTCTAAGTTTCTGGTTCCTGGTTCCTGGTTCCTGGTTGATCAATACCTAAACCAAAACAGGACACCAGCAACATCCACCTACCAGGAACCAAAACGGGAAATGTGGAACTTGGAACTTGGAACTTGGAACTTGGAACAGTCGTTTCGCTCATTTTCATGGCGGTTTGACGGAACCAGTAACCAGCTTGGTATAGATGTCGGGTGAGGAGCCGGCCAAGTCCAAGATGCGGGTTTGTAAGTGGGAAAGTGGGGTTAGGTGGCGCAACACTGCTCCAGCATGATCAATAATTGTCAGCGTCAGCCCACGGAAGCTCTCCAGTATGCGCTCAGTGGTCGGGCGGCTCGTTGTGGCCTTGCGCTGTCCAGCATACAACCCCGCCAACTCTGTCCCCTCCTGCGCCAGGTGTCCGCGCACCACAAACTCCAGCAGCGCCAACACCCGCACCCCCAGGCTCAACAGTCGCACCAACCCTCTGGCGTGGTCGTCACGCTGCGGATAGAAGGGGCTCAAACTCAGTGGCGCCCCCTTCAAGCTCAGTGGCGCCCCCTTCAAGCGGCCAAAGCTCTGCTCGATGCGGTACTCTTCCCGATAGCACAGCACCGCCGCTTCCAGTGACAACTCCTGTGCCCCTCGGTTGGTTGCGTACACTCGCCAGCCCAAACCGGCACTTGTTCGCCCAAGCGCCTCCTCATCCACTCCCACATTGATGCTGAAGTCCCATTCTCTCTCGACACGCGGTTCTCTCCCTTTGTAGGTGCGCACTTGCCGCTGCTGCCACTGCTCCGTCAGTTGCACGTCCAACAAGCCGACTACGCGGTAATGCTCCAGGACCGCACCCGTCACCTGTTCAAGGGCCGCCTTGTCGGCTGGCCTCTTTTTGCCGCGTCGCCGCCCGTTCAGTGCCATAAGCTCCGCCTGTGCCGCCGCAAGCCGCTTGCGCAACCCTTGCAGAGCGTTTTTGGCAGCACTGATAGAGGACATGCTCGTGCGCGGCCTAGTCGAAACCATCATCGAAGAATCCGCCGCCCTCCGCTATCTCCCCTTCGTGCAGATAGTGGGCAACTCCCTCCGCTACAACCAGGAGGTCACCCTCGGCTCGGTCGACTTCTACGCGGTGGGCGACACCTGGGCCGAGTCCGCCATGATCACCACTGAAATGACCGCCCAGCTTGCCATCCTGGGAGGCGACGCCGATGTCGACGCCTTCCTCCAGCAAACCTACTCCGACCCCAAGGACCTGCGCGCCCTCGTGATCGCCGCCAGGGCCAAGGCGCTAGCCCACACCTTCAGCGACACATTCTTCAACGGCGCCACCTCCGACGACCCCGATAGCTTCGACGGCCTCAAGGTCCTCTCAGCGGGCGCTCGCACCATCTCCAAAGGCGACGACGGCGCGGTGCTCGCCCTCGACCACCTCGACGAGTTGATCGACATGGTCAAGCCGGGCATGCCCCACGTCCTCTTTACAAGCAAGCGCATCCGCCGCAAGCTATCCAGCCTCCGGCGTGCTTCAGGCTCCGTCCTCGAAACCTCTACTGGCGCCTTCGGGAGGCGCGTCCTCACCTACGACGGTATCCCCGTCGAGGTAGACGACCACATCGCCGACGACGAAGTCAAAGGCGAAAGCGAAGACTGCTCCTCGATCTACGCGGTGCAGTTCGGCTTCCAGACCGGCCTCTGCGGCCTCGAAAGCGGCGGCATCCAGGTCCAACCCCTGGGCGCTCTCGAAACCAAAGACGCTTGGCGCACCCGCATCAAATGGTACTGCGGCCTCGCCCTCTTCCGCGACATAGCCCTGGCCCGCCTCGAAGGCGTAAGGGTATAACTTTCGCTCTATTCGAGCAACACCTGGCAGGCTGCGCCAGGCGTTACTCGACCCCAAAGGAGCTTCCAATGGACAACTTCCTCAACGGCCTCACCCTCCTCGGCATCCCCGCCATCCTGCTCGTGCCTCTCATCGTGCAGGCCATGAAAATGCTCGGCCTCCCCGGCCGATGGGCGGGCGTAGCCTCCATAGCAACCGGCCTGCTCGTAGCCGCCCTCATAGAGGCGGTCGCCGCATGGCCCGGCGTCACACCCATAGTGCGCGTGCTCGTAACAGGCATCCTGCTCGGCCTCGCCGCCTCAGGCTCCTACAGCCAGTACCGCACCCTCTACCGCACCCTCACACAATCTCGCACCACCCCAGCGGTCAGGGCCCATCTCCGTGATGGGTCCCCGCCTCCACCAGCTCCCTGGCGCGCTGAGCAGCGAACCTGCCCAACGACCTAAACTTCTTCCCCTCGTACTCGTTATAGGACGCAAAGAAATGCTCGATTTCCTCAAGCATAGCATCGTTCAACTGGTGGATCGACCCGACACCCTCGTATGTGTGGCTCTCGGAGGCCACCGCCACCAGCCGGTCATTTCGTATCACTGTCCCGTCAACCTCGGTCTGCTCGGCCTCGATAACCCCGATCAGCCGCGCTTGCACAAGGCACCCCGGAAAGGCAGGCTCGTCCATCAAAATCAGCACATCCAGGGGATCGCCGTCCCCCCCAACTGTATTGGGCACAAATCCGAAATCGAACGGAAACACGGCTCCGGCAGGCAACACCTTCCTAAGCTTGAAGATGCCTAATTCCTCATCCCGATTGAACTTGTTCCTGCTTCCCTTCGGCGTCTCGATGATCGCGTTGATCAGAGTTCGGCCCTCGCCAGCCGCACCTTCCCCCAACAACGGCGACAGGCGGCTATACACGCCACCACTTTGCTTGCGCATTTGCTGCTCAGGCATAGCTCACCTCCTATCAAATAATGAGGCAACCATTGCACTTTGCATGCCGCGCCCGCTAAGGAAAAGCCAATGCTAAAACCAGAACTGCGTCCAGGCCGACCACCAATCCTCGGCCGTCGACACCACCAGACGAGGCTCCGGCACCTCTACCCCGTGCTTGTGCCTGTAAGGCTCGGCGCGGTCGGGCGAGGCCAGCTCAATCCTGATCTCACAAGGCTTGCCCGGATTATAGGGGCGTACGTCCGGCCTCTCCTGAATAGCCCTTCTCGCCCCCGCCTCGATCAGGGCGCGAGCCCGCTGTGGCGCTATATGCCGTGCCGTATACCTGCCCAAACCCTCTTTCACCGCCACCGTGACCAGATTCTCACCCAGCAACTCGCTCGCCTCCGCGCAGGTAGCCTGGTCGCCCGTCACCATCAACACCGGGCATCCCCACGTCCCGCACAGCGCCGCGTTGATCCCCGTCTCGCCCACCACCGTCCCGTTGAACCACAGATTATGCCATGCCTCGCTCGAAACCGTGTGGCTCAGCACCCCGAACCGCGTCCCGGCCCGTGCGTGCATCCCCACAAAGAGCGCCGCGTCGCACCCCTCCTCAAGCGCGCCCGTATATCCCGTCCATCTCTCCTGTACCACATACTCGCAGCCAGGATCGAGCATCTCATGCACCAGCGAATTGAACGACCAACCTCCGCCGGCCCCGTGGCAGTCCATCACCACGATCTCGTTAGCCCCACCGGCCCGCGCCCCACGCACCGCCGCGTTGATCTCTTCCGTATACAGCTTGCGGCACTCTTCGTACATCGGGTCGCCCCCTGTCACCTGCTGCCACTTGACGATACCCGCCACCCCTTCCATATCGCTGATGATAATTACCCGCATCCTATCGTCCTCCTACTCTGCGTACCCAACAGCGCCCTGCAAACCCTTCAGAGTCGACACCTCGCCACAAATATTATCCGCATGCCCGGCCAGATACCGTGCTATCACCCATCGCCGGGCCACAGGCTCCATCCCGAAGCTAGACAGATCCAATACCTCGTCCAGGTCGTCAACCGTCAAACCCGCCAGGTATTCATCCGAAGCCTGGTACACCGCCTGCGCATATTCTCGAAACACCGGCAAATCGACCCGAACACGTCGCATCCAGGCCCTGTAATCCTCCGGCTCGGTCGGGGGCAATGGGTGCGGCTCGCTGGCTCCCAGCTTATCCTTCCAGGTGGTCGCGCCCAGCATCTCTGTGCCGCGCAAAAGCTGCTGCACAATAGAATCCTCAGACTGCACAAGGTGGATGTAATTTGCCCCAATCGGCGTGGCGATCCCTGGAGGTATCCAGTGCGCCAATTCGTCCGTAACGTCGGCCATGGTCTCCTCAAGATACTCATGGGCCGCCTTCAACTGCTCTCTAAGCAAAGAAACGCTGTCCATATTCTTGGCCCTCTCTCCCCATAATTCGCGCTACACCTTCTGAATTCACCGTGCCGCATTATAGCACTCCCCCAATTCTATTGATAGATATGTTAGGATGAATACAGGGTCCCATCACAAAGGAAAGGAATGAGTAACCACATTGTCCCATCTCAATTAGCAACCGCTCCAAAAGAATACGAGCGTCTCGGCATGAAGAAAGGTCTTATCGAAGAGTGGGAAGATGGCATCCGCACCGGCGGAGTGAAAGGCACCTATGAATGGTGGTACTTCGATGCCCACCTGAACGATGCCTCCAAAGTTGTAATTGTCTTCTACACCAAGAACCTCATAGATGTAGGCAAACCTCTTGCTCCTTATATCGCCTTCACGCTTGACCGTCCGGATGGCACCCATTTCGAAAAGGAATACCATGCTCCCACTCAATCTTTCTCAGCCTCCAAAGAGACATGCGATGTTCGCATAGGTCCCAATGTCTTCAAAGGCGACCTGCACTCTTATGAAGTCCATCTCCAGATGGAAGGCCTCACCTGTAACATCACGCTCAAAGGCACCGTGCCGCCCTGGCGACCTGAAACCGGCTATCTTCTCTTCGGTGAGCGCTTCGAACACTACTTTGCATGGCTTCCTGCTGTGCCCCAGGGCGAGGTCGAGGCCACCATCATCATTGACGGCAAAAGTGAGCACTTTACCGGCATAGGCTACCACGACCATAATTGGGGCAACGTATCTCTGGTCAAACTCATGCATCACTGGTACTGGGCACGTGGCAAAATCGGCGACTACACCGTGATCGCCTCCTATATAACAGCCGAGAAACGATATGGCTACAAAACCTTCCCCGTGTTCATGCTCGCCCATAACGGCAAGATCATCGCCGACGACGCCGGTCAGGTGCATTTTTCCGCCAGCGATACTCAGTCAGACAAACAAACCGGCAAGCCCGTCGCTAACGTGCTCGTCTACGATTACAACGATGGGGGCATCCGTTACCTACTCACCTTCAAGCGCAAGAACACCATCCTCCGTATGAAGCTCATCGATGGCATACGCGGCATCAGAAGGCCGTTGGCCCAATTAATCGGCTTCGACGGCTTATTCTTGCGCTTCACCGGCGATCTTGCGATTGACCACTATGAGGAAGGCAAGCTAGTCACATCTGAGCATGAAGAAGCGATCTGGGAGCTTATGTACTTGGGACATGTCCCTAAAGCGCGAGCTGTCTAGCAAATGGGGATGCCAGGTGCACCCTTGCAGAGGGAGCCGGGATGTCCCGAAACTGAAAGTAGGGTACAGAGTTATGGTTTATTATAGTAATGGTCAAAATCATGGAAGATGAACTCTTCATAGTGTTCGGCGGGGGATGCTTCGGCACCCACCACACCCACCACATAGAAAAAGGCCGGGCACGGGGCCGTATCTCCCCCAACTCGCGTATCATAATGGTCGACCGCAACGCCCACCCGCCCGCCCTCGACCTACCGGAGATCGCCCAGAACCGACACCTCACCTACCTACGGAGCGACTGGCTAGACTACATGAAATCGGCCTGGGACACCCTCCCACCCAACGCACAGGCCATCCCTGCCCCCGTCGCCCCTCACCTCGCGTTCGACTGGATGGTGTGGAGCGTCCAACAGCGCCTGGGCGAACACGCCATCTCCGTAGAGCCGATGGAGCACAACTTCGGCGGCCTCCCCTACGAATACCTCGCCCCGGCAGGTGTCCGCTACATCTCCGCCGCCAACTGGATATGCCCAACCAACTGCCGCGCTCCGCATATCTGCCCCATGATCCGCGATGTGCGCACCTGGGAACTGGCCGACACAGTCAATGCCTACGCCCAGTCCCACGCCGAAAGCACCGCCGCCGCCATCGTTCTCCAACCTCGCTTTCGCGTCCCCGGCGTCGATACCCTCCGCGTCCATGAGTACACCGAGGCCCGCGACCGCATCCTCACCCTCGCCTCCCAACCCGAAATGGCGGGCAAAGAGATAGTGGTCGCCACCGTCTCACCCTGCCACGGCGCGGTCAGCCTCCTCAAGATCGGCGCTAAAGCTGCTTTAGCCGAACAGCAAGCACATACTTCAAGGGCGGTGTAACCATGTTCAACAAAGTACAGGGCTTCTACGATAACGACGTGCAGCGGGAATGGGAGCGATTGGAGCGTCACAGGACCGAATTCGCCGTGACTATGCAGGCCCTGCGCGAGTACCTGCCTCCTCCACCCGCGCGTATCCTGGACATCGGAGGCGGGCCGGGGCGCTATTCGATCGCGCTCACGCAGCAGGGCTATCACGTTACGCTGTTCGATCTCTCGCCGGGCCTGCTATCCTTCGCCCAGTCAAAGGCAACGGAGCAAGGGGTTCAGATCGACGACTACATACAGGGCAACGCCCTTGACCTGAGCCACTTCGCCGACCACAGCTTCGATGCCGTGCTCCTGATGGGCCCGCTCTACCACCTGACTTACCTTGAAGATCGGCAAAAGGCGGTACGTGAAGCCCACAGGGTACTAAAACCCGGCGGCATGATTTTTGCCGCCTTCATCACTCGCTACGCTGGCGTGCGCTGGTCGGCCAAATATATGCCAACCTGGATATCGGATCACGCCTACGAGCTTGAGAAACTATTGATTGAGGGTAAGAACCTGCCACCGCCCGGAGCCAAGTTCATCAACTCCTATTTTGCCCACCCGTCCGAGATAAGGCCATTGATGCAAGAAGAAGGCTTCGCCACCGTCAGCGCCATAGCCTGTGAAGGCGTGATAAGCATGATCGATGAAGAGATAAACACCTTCGAGGGCGAGCTATGGGAAACCTGGGTTGACCTCAACTATCTCCTGGGCAAAGACCCCACCGTGCACGGAGCCGCCGAGCACATACTCTACGTGGGCAAAGCCCAATCCGGCTAAATACATCTCAAGCCCGATCACAACCAACCCCTCCAACGCTATACTACACAAGACATCCTTCCGAAAACTCGCCACTCGCCACTCGCCACTCGCCACTCGCCACTCGCCACTCGCCACTCGCCACTCGCCACTATAATGACCATGTTCATGATTCGCACTCGCACATAACAGCGGCAAAGCTCCAACCGCTGACACATACCTGAGCTAGCTGTCCAGGGCCGCGACTAGCCGCACGGCCCGCCTGCTTTGCCGCGTTACAACCATAACACCCTCGGCCTCGTGCCGCTGGGGTTATGGTTTTTTGTTTGGTCAACGCGGCTACCGGTCAGCAAAGGAGCAACCCCATGGGAACATCGCGTAGACGAGGCGAACAGCGCCACATCCGAAGTACCCCTCGGCCCCTTGCCCGCACCAGTTGGGATGCCGTCGCCAACTGGTACGACGGCTGGGTGGGCGACGCAGGCAGCGACCACCACCGTGAGCTAGCCATCCCGTCCCTGCTCGATCTACTCGAGCCGAAGCAAGGCGAGAGCATCCTCGATATAGGCGCGGGCCAGGGCGTGCTCGCATCCTACATCGCTTCCGTTGGGGCCTCCTACACAGGCGTAGACGCATCGCCACGCCTCGTTGAGATGGCGCGTCGCAGGCACGGAAAGAGCAGGCGTTTTCTGTCGGGCGATGCTTGCCAGCTCAGCGCCACACCCGGCCTGCGAGCAGGCCAATTCGATGCCGTCACCTTCCTCCTGAGCATCCAGGACATGGACCCATTGGAGAAGGTGCTGGCCTCGGCTGCCTGGGCGCTCAAGCCGGGCGGGCGCGTCGCCATCGTGATGGTACACCCCGCCTTTCGTGTACCGCGCCAAAGCGGATGGGGCTGGGATGGCCTGCGCAAGCTGCGCTACAGGCGAGTAGAGAGCTATCTCACTCCCCTGGCGGTGCCGATGAAGTCTATCTCAAAATCGTCGGGAGGTCAAACAAGACCAACCCGCACTTTCCACCGTCCCCTGAGCGCCTACGTGAATGCCCTCGCAGGCAACGCCCTCCTGCTTGAGCGCATGCTGGAGATTCCGGCGCACAAAATACACGCCCCACCGAATGCTTATGAGGACAAAGCCAACGAGCGCGCACGCCGGGAGATACCGCTTTTCCTGGGCCTACGCGCCCGCAAAATGGAGGCGCTCTGATGAATATAGTAGAATGATGGGTACCGACCTGAATTCCAGTCTCACAACCATCGGGGCGTTTGCCACAATGCTATGGCTCCTTATTCTGCGCCGCTGGCATACTTTCGACTTGGAATCGGCGTCATGCCAATTTGGCTCGCCCTTGCCATACTCGCCCTCTGGCTCACTTCTCTGTAGACAAAGGAGGAGACAATGGCCGACAGATCGACCTTGATATGCTTGAGCGGTCTCGATACGGACGAATTTATCGAGCGTGCAGCACCGCATATTCCACGGGACCGCCACCTCACGCTTTTGTATGTGGTAGATACAAGGCCGACAGAGGAGCTTGGCTACCTGGCGCGCAGAATGTACAGCAGGCCAGGAGTATCGTCGCAGCATGCCGGTATTATAGAGACAGCCGAACAGCAGACAGCCGAAGCTGTACTGAACGAGGCGGGGAGCAAATGCCTGCAATTGGGGTTTGACGCGCAGAAAATCCAGAGAGAAGTACGGAAAGGCCGCCCTGAACAACAGATCGTGGAGTTTGCACGCGCACGTGAAACCAATGTCGGGCTGATAGTAATTGGGTCGGCCTATAAGCGAGGACCGAGTGCAGCGCCCGGCCCTGCCAGCATCGGGCACGTTGCCAGGTTCGTTGTAGACCATTCGCCCTGTGATGTACTGCTGCTCCGCTGATACTGGACGTCGAATACCGGCCGCCAACGCACTCCGAACCTTACTCTATATATGAAGAATAAAGCTGCAAGGCAGAAGCAGGTGGTGGGCAGATTGTCACACATCTACTGGATCGGTGGCTCTCCGTGCTCAGGCAAAAGCTCGATTGCACGCATACTATCGGAGAGATACGGGCTGAGGATATACGATTGCGATAGCATGTACGAAGCCCATCTGAAGCGTGCGGTGCCGGGCAAGCACCCACATCTGACAAGAGCAGCAGAGATAAGTTGGGACGAGGTCTGGATGCACCCCGTTGACTACCTGACCGAGCGCGAGTTCGCCTTCTACCGCGAGGAGTTCGAGCTAATCAGGGAGGACTTGATAGCGATGCCGCAGGATACGCCGATCTGTGCGGAGGGTGCGGCGCTCCTACCCGAACTATTGGCTGCGATGAAGATCAGCCCTCAAAAAGCCATCTGGATCATGCCTACCGAGGAGTTCCAGCGACGAGAGTACGCACGTCGCGATTGGGTGCAGGGCATCCTTGCCCAGTGCAGCCAACCGGACGAGGCGTGGGAGAGTTGGATGGGGCGCGATGCCCAGTATGCCCGCGTAGTGGCCCGGCAGGCCGAACGCCTGGGCTACGCCGTGCTGAAAGTGGATGAGAGCCGCTCTATCGAAGAGAACGCCATCAGGTCGCGGAGCATTTTGGACTGGGACGCCAATAGGCATCAACGAGGCAGGGTAGCGCCCAGGAAGCCCACATCCCGCAGGTAGGTAAGCGCCACCACCAGAACATACACCATCACCGCAACCAGAAAGAGAGCACAAGCAGCTATGAGGGAGGCGGCCTCCAGCGCGCTCGTATCGAAGCGCGGGTTGGCGGGGAAGAAGCGATAGAACGGTTCCACCAGGGGAGCGGTGACACTATAGACGAAGCCTGGAAGGGGTAGTTCGGTGCGGACGCCGAGCGCACGCATCCCGAACCTGAGCAAGAGGCCCACTACCGGCAGCCCCACTACCAGCCAACCTATAGCTAACCGTGATTTGCGAATTGTGGGTCCGGCACCCGTTAGCATAAAAGGTGAGTGATCCTGATCAGGCGCGCTCTTCGACCCGCACGCCGGTCATTCTGTCGCCTACCGAGATCTTCTTGACCACGTCCATACCCTCGATCACCTGGCCGAAGTTGGTGTACTCACCGTCGAGCCAGGAGGCATCGCTCTTGGTGATGAAGAACTGGCTGTCGTTATTGCGCGACTTGTCCATGCCACGGGCCACGCCGAGAGCGCCCTCGCCGAAGTGGACACGGTTATACTCGGCAGACATCTTGCCGCCGCCGGTGCCGTTACCGAGAGGGTCGCCACCCTGGATCACCCAGTTCTCGACGCGATGGAAGTTGCGCCCGTTGAAATCGCCTGCATTGGCCTTGCCTTCGAAATTGGCTATGGTGTTTGCCACACCTGCCGAGGCGTCGGTGTGTAGCTGGCACACTATAGTGCCCTTGCCTGTCTCGATTACCATTACTTTCATCTAGTTACCTCCTGAGTCGTTCGTGCACTACTGCTTATCCACTATTGCCATAGAGGTGATTTTATCGCCGATGGCGATCTGGTTTACTACGTCCATGCCCTGGACAACCTGCCCCCAGTTGGTGTACTGGCCGTCCAGGTAGCTTGCGTCGCTCTTGGTGATGAAGAACTGGCTGTCGTTGTTGATCGCGGGGTCGCCGCCACGGGCCACGCCTAGCGCGCCTGCTTTGAAGGTAAGCTGGTTATATTCGGAGGGCATATCACCACCGCCGGTGCCGTTGCCGAGGGGGTCGCCGCCTTGAATTACCCAATCTTCGACGCGATGGAAGGTGAGGCCATTGAAATAACCCGAATTGGCTTTTGACTCGAAGTTGGCAATGGTCTTGCTGACGTTGGCGGAGGAGTCGGTATAGAGCTTGGCGATGATGCGTCCCTTGGAGGTGTCGA
Source organism: uncultured Chloroflexia bacterium (assembly GCA_963797095.1). GTDB lineage: Bacteria > Chloroflexota > Chloroflexia > QHBQ01 > JADMIH01 > JADMIH01. The sequence continues at coordinate 125,999 of CAWCNY010000007.1, forward strand.
GCACCATGTACTTACCCGCGTCCATAGAGGCGACGGCTGCCTGGGCATCGGTGGAGGAGGGTGGGGGCGTAGAGCTAGAATTCCCATTCCAGGGCTGGAGGAGCCAGAGCAGCACCAGCACCAACGGTATCATGCCAAGCAGCCATATGGCGGCATAGCGCTGGATGCTGAAGGGAGGGAGGATGCGGTCAAAGGTGCTGGGCGGGGCCTGTTGCACGCGCCCGCCTCTGCTATTTACAGGCTGACGGGTGGCAGGCGGCCTTGCGCCGGATGCTGGTCTGGGAGCGCCGGGGCGTGGGGCCCGGCTCTGGCGGGAACCCGACGCGCCGGCTGTATTTCGGGGAGCACCGGCGCTACTACTGCTACTACGTTTCTTGGGTGGTTGCGACATGTTTCCTTTCCTGGTCCAGGGGCTTACGGGTAGTGCGTACTGCGTAGTGCGTACTGCTTATTGGTTATGGTTATGGTTATGGTTATGGGATGGCGACTTTAAGACGCTGGCACTTTGTAACACATCGGGGCAGGGGCGTCAACCTGAGATACAGCTCAAGTGGCTATTGCATGGCGGGCGGGTTGCTTATACAATTAGTGCGCTTGCGGCAACTGTGATGACCCGGCTCTTGTAGCGACCGGGTTGCTGACGGTTTGCCGGAGGCAAGCATATCACGCTGGTACACAGGAGGATAGGGACATGGACATGATCGCGCCTAAGGACTGGGGCAAGGTTATCGCCGAGGTGGTGGGCACGTTCTTCTTCTTCTTCATAGGCATCGGCAGCACCATCTTCGCTGGGAGCGCGGGGGTGCTCTACGTGGCGCTGGCGCACGGGCTGGCGCTGGCAATCGCGGTATCGGCATTGGGGCATATATCGGGCGGGCACTTCAACCCGGCGGTCACGATCTCGCTGATGGTGGCGCGCAAGATCACGCCTATACTGGGGCTGTTCTATATCATCGGGCAGATCGTGGGCGGGGTGCTGTCGTGCCTGGTGCTGCTGGCGGCGGTGCCCAACGCGAGCACCACGCTCGCCAACTCGGCACCCAACCCGGCACCGGGGGTGGACTTCTTGCCAGCGTTGGTGATGGAGATCGTGCTGACGTTCTTCCTGGTGCTGGCGGTGTTCGGGACAGCGGTGGACAACCGGGCGGCCAAGATCGGGGGGTTCGGGATCGGACTGACGGTGTTCGTGGATATACTGGTGGGCGGGCCGGTTTCGGGTGGGGTGATGAACCCGGCGAGGGCGTTCAGCCCATACATCGTGTTTGGGCCATACAACGCCAATATCCTGATCTACTGGATCGGGCCGATCATCGGTGGGATACTGGCTTCGCTGCTCTACAGCACGTTGTTCCTGCCGGATGATGTGGCAGACGCTAAGAAAGCGCCGCCGTTCAGCGAGCCGGGCTTGCTGGAAAAGGGTTAGGTCTGTACACTGGTGGAGAGGCAATTATGATCTCCACACCACGGCGACTGACCTTAATATTAGCTTTGTTGATGGCGCTCGCCACGGCTGCGGCGGGCGCTTTGTCATGGGCCTACGCCCAGACGCCGGGGCCGGACTGCCGCACCTTCACCGAGACGGGGAAGACGGTGTGCGGGCGGTTCCTGGCGTACTGGGACGCGCACGGAGGGCTAGCCCAGCAGGGATACCCGATCTCAGGGGAGTTCCAGGAGAGGTCGGAGATCGATGGGAAGAGCTATACGGTGCAGTATTTTGAGAGGGCGGTGTTTGAGTTGCACCCTGAAAACGCGACTCCATACGATGTGCTCCTTTCGCTGCTTGGGCGGATGAAGTTGGAAGAGAAGTACCCGCAGGGCGCGCCCGATGGGGGCGTGGGGCTGGTGCCCGGCGAGAGCCTGGTGTTCCCTGAGACGGGGAAGACGGTTAGCGGTGTGTTCTTGAGGTACTGGCAGGAGAACGGGGGATTGGCGCAACAGGGATACCCGATCTCGAATGCGATGTATGAGAGCGATAGCAAGGCCGCGCCGCCCAGGATCGTGCAGTACTTTGAGAGGGCGGTGTTTGAGTTGCACCCTGAGAACAATGACCGTTTTTCGGTGCTGCTGTCGAGGCTGGGGGCCGAGCGGTTCGAGGCGAAGTACCCTGACGGCGAGCCGACGGCGGAGAGCGGTGGCGGAGACGTGTGGGCGACGCTGCGCGCCAGGCCGTTGAACTTCAACTATATTAAGGCGAACGGGCCTTGCCCCGCCGATACTGCGAAGCAGGTTGACCCCGATTTCGGGCTGGCTATAGGGCCTGGGCCCGCCTACCCGGTGGGGTTCGATACTGACGGGGTGTACGATTACAGCAGCACTATCGAGGAGGGTGGGTGGTACCTCCTCAAGGTGTTGTGGGTGGTGAACCCGAAGGCTTATACGGGGCCGGTGCTGGTGAGGGGTCACCAGCTTGACGGCGGGAGCGAGTTGCGGTTCGGGCAGGGGGCAGACCCCGCGAGTGAGCTTCAGTTGGACCCCGCAACGGCGCTGGATGGGTCGTCGCCGTGGGATTGGCCCAATTGGCCTACTTATACGCGGTTGCAGAGGCCTGGGTGCTATGCCTACCAGATCGACGGGACTTCGTTCTCGAATGTGATTACTTTCCGGGCGGTGGACGGCAAATAGTACCCGAATGGGTGAGGTTTGTTGGTTTTTGTGGGCCGGGTGATTTCATGGTTGGATTCCCCCTTCCACTTAACTTAAGGGCATTGGTGGGGGAATCTGGACAGGTTTTGGGGTGTACTTTCGGGCGGATCTTTAACGCGGAATGCCGAATGTGAAGTGATTTTCCACCGCAGAGGCGCTGAGGGCGCTGAGGTAATTTTGGATCTTAGATTTCGGATTGGGGTTGCGGGTCCGGAGATCCCAGGTGGCGGATTATTTTGCATGGGTTGCCCGCCGCGAAGACATCATCGGGGATGTCTCTGGTTACTACGCTGCCTGCCCCTATTACTGTGCGTGCGCCTATGGTGACGCCGGGGAGGATTACGGCGCTGCCGCCTATCCAGGCTTCCGAGCCTATGCGGATCGGTTTGCCTAGCTCCATGCCTGTGCGACGGGTTTCGATGTCGAGGGAGTGGGTGGCGGTGTAGATCTGGACGTTGGGGCCGAAGAGGACGGCATCGCCGATATCGACGCGGGCGACATCGAGGATTATGCAGTTGGAGTTGAAGTAGACATCGCGGCCCAGGTGGATGTTGTAGCCGTAGTCGCAGTAGAAGGGTGGCTCTATGTAGACGCGCCCGCTGAAGGAGCCGAGGAGTTTGGCGAGGATTTCGCGCCTCTGATCTTGCCGGTCAACTTGGGTGGTGTTGAAGGCTCCGGTGAGGATGCGCGCCTGGTGGCGCTCCTGCGAGAGTTGGGGGTCCCATGATTTGTATAGCTCGCCATTGAGCATCTTTTCTTTTTCGGTGGGCATTTTGTTGGGTGGCTCCTCGGGGTGGGGTTTGGGTGTAGTTTAGCATACAGGCAAGGGCAGTGCGTGGGGCGCGGGCGTCTTGTAGAGGAGACCTGGGGTGTGGTATAATTAAGTGGCAAGGGCCTGTAGCTCAGTTGGGAGAGCGCTACAATCGCACTGTAGAAGTCAGGAGTTCGAGTCTCCTCAGGTCCACCCAAAATAAGCGATATGGGGTATTTGGTAGAACAGGAAACGGGGCGATGCCTATGGACAATTTATGTGATGTTAGCCACCTCCGAGGGTGGCTTTTTGATTCGTTCCGGCGTGAAGGATGGCCGGAGAGGGGGTTTGAGATGGAAACGAACACTTATCGAGCTATTTATGACAACGGCGAGGTGCGGTTTGCCGAGCCTATGAACATGGAGGGCGAGTGGGAGCTTATTGTGACGTTTGTGCAGCCGCTTGACGAGAGCACGATACCGATCGAGGCGGACCCACACCGCCACGAGCATAGTTCGTGGTCGGACCGCCTGGACGAGGCGCACGAGCATGTGATCGACGCAGGGCACGCACGAACCAACCCGTTTTAGCGGGGTCTTGCGGGATTATTCTCCCGAGAAGTAATCACTGTCGATGCGTTTCAGTTCATAGACGGTATCAACAGTTACAACAGTTACACCAACATTGTGATCAATCATGAGTTGGGCTAGCTGCTCCCCATCGATCAAAACGATCTTATTGTCGATCCCTGCCGCAAAGTTCTTTGCTTCAGTGGTAAAACCTGAGGTTGTTATGAATACACCCTTTCTTGCCCGTTGCCCTTGAAGAGCACCAGCAAATTGCTGGTTTTCTGGCCGTCCAATCGTGCGGTCCCATCGCTTGGCCCGGATGTAGATTACATCCGGGCCAAGTTTGTCTTCCTTGATTATTCCGTCTATGCCTTCATCACCTCTTCTGCCGATAGCCTGCCCAGCATCTTGTATGGAACCACCGTAACCCATCCTGACCAGGAGCTCTACAACCAACCTCTCGAAAAATGCTGGTGATTGACTTATTATTGTTGAAAGGAGTTCTTGAGCTAAGGCTTCCTTTAGCTGCTGATAACTGAGTTCAATGGCTTCCTTTGGTGTTCGGCGATCTGTATGCTGCGGCAGATCCGACGTAGCTACCTTAGTTGCGAGTGAGCACCCGATTTCTCCCTGGTGCGATTCTTAAAGTCCACGTATTCAGGGAATTGTTCTAATAATTTGGTGGTAATCCTCGAAGGTCTGTCTGCAAGCACCAACAAGACACGCTCGGTAATCCTAAAATGTGATCGACGGGTGTCTTCAACTAGCCCTGCTTGCTTCAAGTGCGTGCGTGCCCATGCCATTCTGTGAGCAAAGATAGTCAACTTAATCTTGCTTGGGCTAGGGTAATGAAGATCCCTTTCTTGATCGCTCAATTTCATCATGCTAGCTACTTCTTCAACGGAATCGTCCATTCTATGCTCACGCCCATCTGAGGCGAATTGTAGCAGGGGAAGCATTATGGCTTGGAAATCAGGGATCGTCATACCGTGTCCTTTTATCAAGACATATCTCAATGAGTTGGATCAATGGATCCAGCTTTGCAAGTTACAAATGACAACCTGGGATTACCTTATGAAACAGGGGCATTATACTACGAACCTACGACTGTGCATAGGCACACATGCTGCTCTGTTTCCGGTGAGGGTACGTGAGTCGCACTCACCAAAGAGAGGCAATAACAAAAGTATAGCTATTTGAGCTTATCTAGCCCCGCCCGAACCGCCGCGAATTCGTCCCAGGGGGTTTCATCTGTGCCGTAGCACATGGAGGACTCGTGGGCTTTGCCGCAGGTGAGCACCATGTCGCCCGGCTTTGCGAGGGAGATAGCGTAGGCGATGGCCTGGGCGCGGTCGTGGACCAGCCAGAAGTCGCGGCCCTCGGTGCGGCCTTCCTCGGTGAGGGCGCGGGCTATCCCGGCTGAGATGTCTTCCACGCGCTCGGTGCGGGGGTCCTCGGCGGTGACCACGGTGAGATCGGCCAGCTTGCCCGCGACGTGGCCCATCATGGCGCGCTTGGCACGATCGCGCAGGCCCGCAGAGCCGAAGACGGCGATCACCCTGCCACCGTGAGGCTTGACCAGTTGGCGCGCAAGCTCAAGGGTCTTTTCGAGGCCGTTGGGGGTGTGGGCGAAGTCTACCACTACATCGAAGCCGAAGGCGCGCGCCTCCGGCACCCATTCCATGCGGCCCTTGATGCTGTCGACCGCCTGGAGGCCCGACGATATGGCCTCTTTGGGAGCGCCGAGGGCTAGAGCCGCACCAACGGCGGCCAGGGCGTTGTAGATGTTGTGCTTGCCGGGAAGGTGGAGGCGCACCGGGATATCGGCGAGGGGGGTCTGGACGGTGAAGCGGGTGCCTTCGGCGCGGTATTCGAGGTCGTCGGCGGTGAGGTCGGGCTGCTGGCGGCGGTCGAGGCCGTAGACGTATTGCATATCGGCGGGGATGCGCTTGAGCCAGTCGTACGATTTGTCGTCGGCGTTGATTACGGCGACTTTGGGGGTGGAGGGCTTGCGGTAGGAGCCGTTGAGCATGTGGAAGAGGCGGGCTTTGGCCTCCATGTAGTTCTCCCAGGAGCCGTGCCAGTCCATGTGCTCGTGGGTGACGTTGGTGACCACGGCCACGTCGTAATCGACGCAGAGCACGCGGCCCTGGTCGAGGGCGTGGGAGGTGGTTTCGAGCACGGCCACGTCGGTGCCTGCCTGCACCATGTCGTACAGGTAACGCTGCACGTCGAAGGCTTCGGGGGTGGTGACGTGGAAGCCGGTGTCGTAGGAGCGGCCCGCGATCTCGGCGCGGATGGTGGAGATTAGGCCGGCGCGGCGTCCTGCGGCGAGGAGGATGGAGTGGATGAGGGTGGAGGTGGTGGTTTTGCCATCGGTGCCTGTGACGCCTATCACCTGGAGCTTGCGCGAGGGATAGTCGAAGAAGGCGGCTGAGAGGAGGGCGACGGCGGCGCGGTCGTCGGGGACGTGGAGGTAGGGGATATCGGGAGAGAGGTCGGAGGGGCGGTCGGGGCGGGTGCCCGCGACGGCGACAGCGCCGCGAGCGAGGGCGTCGGGGATGAACTTGTGGCCGTCGTGCACGCTGCCTTTGACGGCGATGAAAAGGGTGCCGGGTTGGACGATGCGGGAGTTCTCGGCGATGTGGGTGATAGGGGGGTTGTGGTTGGGGTTGCCTAGGATGGCGGAGTTGGGGATGGCTGCTCTGGAGAGCAGATCGCGCAGGTTCATTGTTGGGTGGTCACTCCTGGTGTGGTGTGACCAGTATAACGCTTCCTTTGGGGGCGCTCAAATCGATGGCGATGTTGGGAATGGTTTGCCCGACCCTTTCTTGTCGGCATAGAACCGGGAGGTCTGCAAACACCCCTCACCCCCGGCCCCCCGCCTCCTTCGTCGGCACCCCGTGTTCGGGGAGAGGGGAGAAGATGAAAGAAGAAGTAGAGTTGGGGGGACACCCCCCGAACCCCCTGTGAGGGGACTTGTCCCCTGCACCCCCCACTGCAAGCACATCGTCGTAGACGTCTTTTGTTAGCTGGGCTGTGCGGTGCCAGGAGAATTGGGCGGCGCGTTGGAGGGCACGTTGGGCGTATTCGTGGCGTTTGGTGGGGTCGGTCAGTAGGAGTCGGAGGGCTTTCGTCAGGTCGGGGGTGGAGGTGGGGTTGACTGTCAGGGCGGCGTCGCCCACCACTTCGGGGAGGCTGGAGGTGTTGGAGGTGACGGTGGGGGTGCCGCACGACATGGCTTCCAGGGGTGGGAGGCCAAAGCCTTCGTAGAGGGATGGGTAGCAGAAGATGGTCGCGCCGGCGTAGAGGGCTGGAAGGTCGGGTTCGGGCACGTAGCCGGGGAAGATGACGCGGTTGGAGAGGCCGAGGCGCTGCACGTCGGCCTCAACCTGGGAGCCTTGCCAGCCGCTCTGGCCTGCTATTACGAGGGAGAGTGAGGGGAAGTCGGGGGCGAGGGCGGCAAAGGCGCGGATCAGGCGGCGGAGGTTCTTGCGCGGCTGCTTGTTGCCCACGGCCAGGATGTAGTCGGTGGCGAGGGAATGGGCGTGGCGCACGCGGACGATTTCGCCGGGGGGTTGGGGTTTGAAGTGGGGGGCGGCGGCCAGTGGGGTGACCACCACGCGGGAGGGATCGGGGTGGTAAAAGCGAAGGATGTCGCGCCTGGTGCTCTCGGAGATGGCGATCACGCGGGCCGCGCGCCGGATGCTTGGGCCGACCAGGAGGGCCAGCAGGAGGCGCACGCGCGGGGAGAAGTAGCGCGGGAATAGCTTGTAAGAGACATCATGAACGCTGAGGACGAGGGGGCAGGGGAGGACGGGCGGGGCCATGTAGGTCATGTGGAGGAGGGCGAGGCGGTCGCGGCGAGCAAGTTGTGGGTATAGAAAGGGGATGCGCACGAAGGACGGCACGCTGGGCAAGGGGCGTATGGAGATGGGGGCGACGGTGCGCAGGTCGGGCGGGATGGCGTCGGGGAGGGGGGTGTAAAGATTGTAATGGTAGCCGTCGAGCGCGCCCAGGGCGACGGAGAGCTGCACCACGTAGGTCTCGTTGCCCGTCTCGTGGGTGCCGACCATGTGGGCGTCTATGCCTATGGTGGGGGAGGTGGGAAGGTCAGGGGGTGCCAACGCCTACGTCCTGGGGGTCTTCTGAGAGGGTGCGTCTACTGAGGAACGATTTGATCTGGGATGTCAGGAGGGCATAGTCGCCCCACAGATTGGCGGCGAGCATGAGCAGGCCAACGAGGCCGCCCACTATGATCAGCGATAGGAGGTCGTGGACGAGAGAGGGGGCCAGCAGTTGCAGGATGGCAGCACCCACGATGCCGCTGGCGAGTGGGCGCCACAAGGGGATAAGGAGGGTGAAGCCGCCGAAGTCGCGCAGATCGCGCACGACTATGTAGAGGGCCGCCAGCATCCCGATGAGGAAGGCGGTGGCAGGCGCTTCGAGGCCGACGCCAGAGAGGGCCAGGGCTATGCCGGGTAGCCAGGTGAGGATTAGCATGATGAGAAGGAGGCGGAAGGCTTTGCCGCCACGTCCAAGCGAGTAGAGGGCGGGGGTGAGGATGCCCACGGGCACGTTGATGGCTGTGTTGATGGTGAAGATATAGAAGGGGGCGAGGGCGGGGAGCCACCTGGGGCCATAAACGTATTCGATGACCTGGGGGCCGAGGCCGATCAGGAGGGCGCAGGCCGGGAAGGTGAGGAGGCAGGTCCATTTGAGGAGGGAGCGGAGGGTGGAGGCGAAAGCGGCGGGGTCGTGCTGTAGGCGCGAGAGGGCGGGGAAACTTACGCGCGAGATAAGCTGGATAAGCTGGATGGGGATGACTGCCACCTGGTGCGCCCATGTTATGTAGCCGACGCCCGCGCCACCAGCCGATAGGCCGCCCAGGAGGGGGAGCATGGCATATTTGGCGAGGCTCGCGCCCTGCTGGCCCTGGTAGGATAGGCTGAAGGCCGCCCCAGAGTGGATGGAGCGCCAGCGAAAGTTGAGCGCGGGGAGCCAGGCCACGCGGGCGTAGAGAACGAGGGTGTTGGTAAGGCTGAAGGCGAGGGCGGAGGCCACCACGCTCCAGACGCCCCAACCGGCCAGGGCGGTGGCTATGGCTACCAGCCAGTAGGCGACCTGCGAGGCCACATCGGATACGACTATGGGCGCGTAGGTTAGCTTGCGTTGGGCGATGATGGAGGGGGCGGTGCGCAACGAGATGAGCAGGAAGGAGAGGGCGAGCGCCCACACTATGGAGGAAAGATCGCCAAGGGCGAGGGGGCCGGAGAGGAAAATGGAGGCGAGGATGGCAAGCAGGGAGATGGAGGCGCACCAGGCGAGCTGGTAAGTGAAAAGGGCGCTGAGGTCGTCGTTGGAAACGTCGCCCTGGCGCACGAGGCTCGCGCCCAAGCCGACCTCGCTGACCAGCACGAATAGGCTGAGCGCGAAGCTGGCTACGGCGAACAGGCCGAACGTCGGCGGGTCGAGCAGGCGGGCCAGGGCGATCCAGCCGCCGAAGGCGAGGGCCTTGACCGCGAACTCGCGCCCGCCCATGCTGAGGATCGCGCCCAGAGTGCGGCGCTGGACTGCGGAGGGGTGCTCTTCAGGGATCATGCCTTACTTCTCAACTGGGGCGCTCGCCGCCGGGAGCTATCCAGGCTCGCGGCCGATTGATACTGCCTATTTTTGAGCCCCGAAGCAACACGAAGGATCCCACCCCAACCTCCTATGGCCTGTAAATCCATGTCCTCCTGGTACTCACGATACCAACGTCATAACCCCCGGCGATCAGCACATCGCCATTCGACAGCCGCGTAGCCGTCTGGAAATACCTCGATGTGTCCAAAGCCCCCGCCGCTGCCGCGAACACCCCGTTGGCTGGATCGTACACCTCTACGTCGCTCCCACCACCAGACACGGCCACTTTGCCACCGGCGATTGTCGTAATTGCACCCGCGAACTTAAAGCGCCTATCCTGCATACTCCCTGTAGTTGAAAATCGCCCCGTAGCCGGGTCGTAAATCTCTGCCTCCGAATACTGACCGCGCCAATCGCGCCCATCCGCTCCCCCCAACACCAACACCCGCCCATCATCTAGCGCCACCTGCGCGTGCTTATGCCTCGGCACGCTCATACTCCCCGTGGTTGAGAACCTCCGAGTGGCCGGGTCATAAATCTCGGCGGTGGCGAGCGCGGTGCCCACTTTCCCTCCGCCTGTGATCAGGACCCGCCCATCGGGCAAAAAACTCGCCCCCGACGTAGCCCTCCCTTCCAACAAATCTCCCGCCAGCGTGAACCTCCCTGTGGCCGGGTCATAGATTTCCGCGCTCTTCAACATCACACTTTCGTGCCCACCCTCGAAGCCTCCCGCGATCAGCACCTTCCCGTCGTTGAGCAGTGTGGCTGGAGCTCCGTTGCGCCCCTGGTTGAGGCTACCCACCATCACAAACTTGGCTGTGGCCGGGTCGTAGATTTCGGCGCTATCCATGTTATAATCCCAATCGCCTCCTACTACCAGCACCCTCCCGTCCTTAAGGAGCGTGGCCGTGTGACATGCCCTCTCCCTGTTCAGCGATCCGGTAGGTGCAAACTCTCCCGTCGCTGGATCGTACAATTCGGCGTTCGCGCTGAAAACCCCATCGCGGATCATCCCACCCGCGATAAGCACCTTCCCGCTCCCAAGCAGAGTCGCGCTGTGGCACGACCTTTCGATAGCCATATCGGGACCGGCCACCACGTTCCCCGCCGTCACATGAGTCTTGTACTTCGCCCTGTACCGGAACGTGCCCAATTGCGACAACAGCACCCTGTATGGTTCGCTGTTCTCGGGGTGCTCCTCGAATACGGCACGCTCAAAGTACTGTACTGTATAGCTCTTCCCGTCGGTGGCCGACACTTCGCTCAACTCCTCCGAAATCGGATAGCCTTGCCTCTCTAAACCGCCGTTCGCCTCCCAGTACTCCAGAAACCTGCCCTCTACCGTCTTCCCCGTCTCGGGAAAGAGTCGGCTTCCCTACTGCGCCATCGCCAGTTGCGGCCCCGCTTCACCGCGCACCAGAGCGAGCGCAAAAGCGCTCAAAAGCACGCTCACAAGCAGCCTTACCACGCTAAATCGTCCCGGAGTCATAACTTTGCCCTCCCATAGCCCTTGCCATTGTTACCGGACCTACGGTCGTCGCTTATTACCCTTACCCCGCACTCACCTCATTAGTTCCGGTGTCAACGTCGCAACTCTTGCCCTTTTCGGTAGCAAATGAGCATTTATTGGGCAGAAATCGGGCTGGGCATCGTCGGATACACCGGGTAGACTGACTTTAGCTGCATTGGACAGGTGTGGCGAAGGGATGCTGAGAGCTTGTGGGACGCATTCCTATTTGGGCGCGTTTTGAGCCCGATACACCAGAGTTTGAGGAGGTGTCATTTTATGTATACGGTGGTCAATCACTTGCACCTGGATGGTCCTATCGAGGCTTTCGTGCCCTCGCTGCAGTCGGAAGGGCTGCCTTTGCTGTCGTCGATGCCGGGGTTTCGCTCGTTCTACTTCGTGAGGGAAGGGGACGACCGCGCTATTGTGGTGATCATCTGGGACAGCCTGGAGGATGCGGTGGCGGGCGGCAAGGAGTTCGGCTCCACATGGTTCGCGCAGAATATAGCTCCGCATCTCGCCGGCGAGCAACAGCGCACGGTGGGGGAAGTGCTGGCGCATAAGAGTAGATAGGGCGCGGGTCAGGTGACGTTGGTCTCGCCAACGTAGATAATACCGCCCTGCTCGAGGGTGTCGTCTTCGCAGGCGCGCACGATGGCGGCGGCCATATCGTCGATGGTGGGGAGCCAGCCGGCCACGCGGCGGCGCTCCTCCAGCAGGCCGCGGTCGGTGCGCTCCATCAGTTTGGGGGTGATGGTGCCTTCTACGAGGTCGCCGCTGACACGCACAAAGCGGATGCCGCGCCTGTCAAGCTCAGGGAGGAGGTTGAGGAGAGCCATCTCGCCTTCGTGTTTGCTGTGGGCCACCGCTTCGTAAACGGCATACTGGGAGACTTTGCCGTAGAAGTGCGCCCAGTGGCTGGTGACATAGACCACGCGCGAGCCGGGGGGCATAAGGGGTAGGGCGTGCTTAAGGGTCCACACCTGGGCTTCGCGATTCAGGAGGAGGGGGTAGTCGGGGTTCTCGGCAACCATCTCGCGCTCAAGGCCGCCCGAAGCGTTGAGTACGAGTATGTCGAGCCTCTCGAACTCTTCCTTTACGCGCTCCATCATGGCCTCCACCTCTTTTTCGACGGTGATATCGGCTTGAATAAGGAGGGCACGCACCTCGTGGGCTTCGATGGCAAGCACCACTTCCTCGGCGCGAGACGATTTGCTGCGATAAGTTACCACCATATCAGCGCCATGCTCGGCCATCAGGATGGCGGTGGCCGCGCCGATGCCCCTGGACGAGCCGGTTACGAGGGCGACCTTGCCGTGCAGGGGCTTATCTACCTGCGTTTCTTCTTGCGCGTGCGTCTCATCCATCTTTGAGGGCCTTTAGCTCGGTCACTACGCGGCTGAGGAAGTCGTCGGCGTTGCGCACGATGCCGAACGCCTGGTGGGTGCCCCGGTCTACCAGTTTCTGGATCACCATCTCCTCCTGGTCAACCACGATTGTATAGACCGGCTCCATCTTGCCGTTGCGCTCTATGTAGGTTGGCATCATGTTGCCTGTGGCGATGGAGTGGAGCATGGTGGCAAGCATGACGACCAGGGTAGCGCCCGGCGTGAAGAAGCGCATCTTGTCCTGGGCCTCCAGCACGTCGGTAATCACGCCAGGCAGGGGGCCATCGTCGCGGATGGAGCCTGCCAGGATGAAGGGCACCCCGTAGGTGACCAGCGCGTGCATGATACCGTCGGGGATGATGCCCGACTGGACCGCGCCAGCGATGCTCCCCGCGCGGCGCACGGTGTTGATGGCGTCCATGTGGTGGCGATGCCCTCCTATCACGGTGTGCCCTTCGAGGTCCATGCCGAGAGCGGTACCGTAGAGGGCGAGCTCAAGGTCGTGCACAGCCACGGCGTTGCCGCCGAACACCGCGCCCACGTAGCCGTTCTCGATCAGCCAGGCCATGTGGTCGCGCCCGCCCGCGTGCACGACAGCGGGGCCAAGCACCCAGATGCTGCGCCCGTTGCGGCGCTTGTCCCATTCGAGTAGCTCGGCCAGGCGTCGGTAGTTGATGGGTCGCTCGCGCGATGCGCCGCTAGCCATGAAGGTGAAGGCCTCGCCCGTGGAGGTGGTGGTGCCGAAGCCGTTGTGATGCACCAGCAGGCCGGTATTGCCGTCCTCCTGGGTGCCTGTAACGACCGATTGCCCGGCGCGCACCTTACGCATCTCGGTGCAGACGAACTCCTGGGCTTTGTCATCCCAGATGAGAAGGGCATCCATCCTGGGCTTCCTGGCGAGCAGCCATTTGCCGCCACGCTTGACATAGGTGGGGAAGTTGGTGGAGGAGTAGAAGGCGGTGGGTGCAAGGCCATCCGCGCTGGCAAGTTCGACGGCAGCGTCGGGCGCATCGGCCAGATGAGGCTGGCTGAAGTCGGGTGGGGTGTAGGTCAGGTCAAAATCGTATTTGCGTTGCGACAAAGCTGGCTCCAGGCGTGGTTAGTTATGAACTAGCAGAGATTAAAGGTTCCATGCGCTTTATCTGGCTCAAGCGCGTAGCGAAAACCAAGACCGCAGGAAGGTCATCGCGCTCCAAATCCTCATAGTCGGCCAGGATGTCGTCAGTGCTCATTCCTGAACTAAGCAACTCAAGCAATACCTCAACAGGATAGCGAAGCCCACGAATGCAAGGCTTGCCGTGGCAAATATCAGGATCAATTGTTATGCGATCTAGTAATGACAATTTTATCTGCCTTTCGTAAGCAACAGAGGCCACTCTGCATTTATATCACAATCCCTGCACGTTACTCCTGCATCGGCACGCGAATGCCGAACCGCTGTGCGGCCTCCAGGGCTTCGTCGTAGCCCGCGTCGGCGTGGCGGATTATGCCCATGCCGGGGTCGGTGGTCAGCACGCGTTGCAGGCGGGCGTCGGCGGCTTCGGTGCCGTCTGCCACTATCACCTGGCCCGCGTGGATGCTGTAGCCGATGCCCACCCCTCCCCCGTGGTGGACCGATACCCAGGTCGCGCCGCCGACCGCGTTGATCAGCGCGTTCAGGATCGGCCAGTCAGCGATGGCGTCGCTGCCGTCCTTCATCGACTCGGTCTCGCGGTTGGGCGAGGCCACGCTCCCCGCGTCGAGGTGGTCGCGGCCTATGACTATGGGCGCGCTCAGTTCGCCGTCGCGCACCATCTTGTTGACCACAGCGCCGAAGTGGGCGCGCTCGCCGTAGCCGAGCCAGCAGATGCGGGCGGGCAGGCCCTGGAACTTGACGCGCTCGCGAGCCAACTTGATCCAGCGCACCACGGATTGGTTGTCCGCGAACTCGCGCAGCACCATATCATCGATCCTGTAGATATCCTCCGGGTCGCCTGAGAGGGCGGCCCACCTGAAAGGCCCCTTCCCCTCGCAGAAAAGGGGACGGATGTAGGCGGGCACGAAGCCGGGGAAATCGAAGGCGTTGGTCACGCCCTGCCCGTAGGCTTGCTGGCGGATGTTGTTGCCATAGTCGAACACCACCGCGCCCATCTTTTGCAGGTCGAGCATGGCGCGCACGTGCAACGCCATCGAAGCGAGCGATTTACGCACGTACTCGTCGGGGTCGCTGGCGCGCAACGCGGCCGCCTGCTCCACGTCGTAGCCTGTGGGCACGTAGCCGTTGAGGGGGTCGTGCGCCGAGGTCTGGTCGGTGACGAGGTCGGGCACCCTGCCGCGCCGCACCATTTCGGGGTAGATGTCGGCGGCGTTGCCCAGCAAACCGATGGATAGGGGCTTGCGCTCTTTGATGGCGGCATCCGCCAGCGCGAGGGCTTCATCGAGCGTTTCGGCTGAGGTATCGAGATAGCGGGTATCGAGCCTGCGCCGGATGTGGGTGGGGTCAACCTCCACGCAGAGAGCCACCCCGCCGTTCATCGTGACGGCGAGCGGTTGGGCACCACCCATCCCACCCAAACCTGCGGTCAGAATGAGCTTGCCCGCAAGGTCGGCCTCGAGACCGTAGTGCTTGCGAGCGGCCTGCGCGAAAGTCTCGTATGTGCCCTGGAGGATGCCCTGCGTGCCGATGTATATCCAGCTACCGGCGGTCATCTGGCCGTACATGATCAGGCCCTCGGCCTCCAGTTTGGAAAAGACTTCGCGGGTGGCCCAGTGGGGCACGAGGTTGGAGTTGGCGATCAGTACGCGTGGCGCGTCGGGGTGGGTCTTGAAGACGCCCGCGGGCTTGCCGCTCTGCACCAGCAGGGTCTCGTCGTTTTCAAGCTCGCGCAGGCATGCTATGATCTTGTGGAAGGCGGGCCAGTTGCGGGCCGCTTTGCCTCGGCCACCGTACACAACAAGGTCCTGCGGACGCTCGGCCACTTCGGGGTCGAGGTTGTTCATCAGCATCCGCATGGCCGCTTCCTGAAGCCACCCCTTCGCGCTAAGTTGGGTGCCGCGTGGGGCGCGAATTGTTTGTTCAAGAGTCTTCATTGACTTGCTCTCCTGACGTTCTGTACTTCACACTCGTACTGCGAAGAAGCTTGCTTGACGCTATAACCTACCAATTCGTAGAGGTGATTGGCCCCCGTCGCGCTGCTAGCGTCTACGTTCAAGTATACGTCTTCCACCCCGGCCTCGCGCAACGATTGGAGCGACCGCAGCAAAAGATTGCGAGCAAGACCCCTGCCACGCCACTCGCGCAGCGTGCCCACATAGGTTATTAGGGCATCGGCTGCACCTGTCTCTTTGTTCTTGACAGCCCCCACATCTACGATGCAGACCGACACTATCTGCCTGGTATTATCACCCTCGGCGACCCACGAAAGCTCAGGGCGGAGGGTATCGACGTTATCCCAGTGCTGCCACTCTTGCGCGAACACATCTTTATTGAAGTCGTAATGGTCGGCGAAGGAAGCAAGAGCCGCCTGCCGCACGCCTGCATTGTCGTCGGGCTTTCTGTATGTATGGAAGCTCACCCCCTCCACAGCGGCGGGCTCAAGGATCGGGTCAGACGTGGTGCGGTGCATCCAGTACCAGCGGCGCTCCTCCTGCATGCCAAGCCACCGCCAGAGGGCGATCCCGTTGGTGCTGGAATCAAATGTATAGGCTCGCACCAGCACGCGCCGCCCTGGGAGCACCACTCCTTCCTCGCGCTTCCGCTCTTCTTCGGAATCGACTATCGCCAGCAACTCGCGAGCCGTGTCGCGCTCCGTCAGGCTGTCACGCAGGGAGGGGTGCACCCGGAAGGCAAGCTCGTAGACGCACTCGTTCGTTTCCGTATTTTCGATGGGGAAGGCGCGGCCCGTGCCGAGCAGCGCGCCCGTGGGCAAGCCTTCAGGGAGTGGCCCATCCACCACGACCACATGGCGCTGCGGGTCGCGGCCCGGCTGGTTGTACATCCGCTCATAATCCGCCTCCGTCATCTGCCAATCGTCGGTGGTGGCGCTGACGGCATTGGCCAGGGCTACCAGGGCGGGGATATCGCCCTGTCGGTAGAGCCGTATCGACCATTCGGCATCGTGCTGCGCTTCGTTACCTGCCATATGTGCCAACCTCTTATATAATCACAGCCTTATGCCGTCAATTCATCGAGCGGCGCTCTGTAGTTCAGCCACACATCGTGCACTCCGAACCCAACCAACTCGTACAGCCTGTTCGCGCCTGTGAGGCTGCCGGTGTCCACGCCGAGCGCGCCTGTGTCGAACCCTGCCTCTTTGAATGTTTGGAGCGCCCTCGCTATCAGACCGCGCGCTACGCCCTTGCCGCGCCAATCCCTGACCGTGCCGAGCAGTTCGATCCACGCCCAGTTGCGCCCAAGCTGCTCGTTCTCGCTGGCGTATACCGATGCCAGGCAGAAGCCCGCCAGCCTGCCGCCCTCGCCATCTATCTCGGCCACCCACGACATATCGAGACGCATTACCTGGCGCTCCAGGCGGTGCTGCCACGCTTCGACGCTGCTGGCGTGCGACCCGAAATGGTCGCGAAACGAGTCGTTGTACGCCTCGCGGCTTGGCTCGTCGTCGCGCACAGGCTCGAACTTCCTGAAGAGCACTCTCTCAACATGCTTCGGCTCTTCGATGCTATCAAGCGGGCGCGACATCATATAGAAGCGGCGCTCTTCTCGCAGTCCCAGGCTCTCGTAAAACTCCTGCCGCCACACGCTTCTCGGAGAAAGGAAGTCTCTCACCTCCACCTCGCTCGCCGCCGCTCGATCGGGGTCGCTCTCGATGCTCCGTATGATCTCGATTAGCTTGCGGGCGATTGTGCGCGGCAATTCCGTCGCCCGCATTGCCGGATCGACGTCCATGCTCAGCGAATAGGTGCGACTGTTGTCGTCGGGGTTGTCGCGCATATGCACCGAGCCGAACCCTATAATGGCTTCTTCGGCCGGATCTTCGGCATTCAGACCTTCGACAACTAATGCCTGCCGTTCCACGTCGAAGCCGGGGCCGCTGACCATGCCCTCGACATCTTCTTCGCCGTACGCAATTTCAACGCTATCGGCCTCGAAGCCCGCGTTGAAAATAGCGGCAACCCCGTCAAGATCGCCCTCACGGTATGGGCGCATATGCCACCCGGACTCCATCAGAGTTTCACGCTCTCAAGGGGCGCTTCATATGCGAACTCGCGCACGCGGATGCGGAAGCCAACCAATTCGTAGAGGCGGTTCGCACCTGTGGGACTGGTCGAGTCGACGCCGAGGAGGGCGGTGTCCATGCCCGCATTCTTGAGGGAGAGGAGGCCGTGCAATATGAGGGCTCGGCCCAGGCCAACCCGCCGCCAGTTGCGGGTGGTGCCCAGGAGATCGATCCAGGCCTCCTTTACACCTCGTAGCTCGTTATCTTCAACATCGACGCTGTTTATGCAGAAACCGGCAAAGGTGCCCGGCTCGGCATCCACTTCGGCCAGCACAGAGAGGTCGGGGCGAGTGGTCCCTTGCGAAGACCAGTGCTCCCAATCCTCGCTATCGATCGGGTGGTGGTCCCAGTGGTCGGAGAAGGAGTCGTTGAAAGCGATGCGCGCCCCCTCGCTGTCTTGCGGGTAATTGAAGGGGTGGATGGTCACGCCATCCACCAATGGAGGCTCGTCGATGGGGTCGTGCAGGGGGCGCGCCATCGTCCAGAACTGCCGCACCTCGCGCAAACCCATTTCATGGAACAGGGCGCGCTTGTACGATATCGGCTCAAGGGTGCCTGCCTTGATGAGGCGCTTGTCCATAGGTTTCATGGTGGGGTCGCTCTCATAGCCGCGCACGATCTCCATCAGCTTGCGTACCAGAATACGCTCAAGGCCAAGCCCCTCGGCACCCTTATGCACCGCGAAGTTCAGGTAGTACATACGCTCGCCGGTGTCCTCGTCTTCCTCGTATCGGAGGCTGGCATGGCCCAGGTGCATATTGTGGGGCACACCCGGGATGTGCGGGCCATCGACCACCAGGCGCTGCCGGGCAGGGTCGGAGCGTGGAGAGGTAAGGTACGATCTCAGTATCGACTCGCTAAGCGATTGCTCTATCCTATAGGCATTGTAGACCGAATTGTAGAGGGCGACCACAGCCGGCACATCGCTATCGGCGAACGGCCTTATATGCCAGTCGATATTGTTGTCTGTGCCTTCGGTGGGGGTATCCTGGATCGAAACGTCGGACAAGGGAACACCTCTGCTCAGTTGTATTCGTTAAAGGACTGTATAATAGGCATGATAGGCATACCGGCACTGGTCCAACCGACATTGTATCATATCGTTCTCAGGGGTAACAATCGTGCGTGCTCTTTTGCGCCTTGCGCTTTCATTATTCGCTGTAACTCTAATACTCCTCGATTTCGGCCTCCCCATCAGCGGTCAGGTGGTGGATTTCCAGGGTCACACGGCCCTGGCCCAAACACATACGCTGCAACCGGCAGCCGCACAGCCCTACACGGGCGACCCGCTTGAGCCGAGGCCCGCGCCCATTACGCCCGCGCCTTACACAAGGTATTACACCGAGACGGGGCACTACCTTGGCGGCGAGTTCCTCGACTACTACAACGCCAACCCGAAGGCCGCCGAACTGTTCGGCCTGCCCATAAGCGAGGAGTTCCCACAGCAGTTCAACAACGGCGCTATCTTCTATGTGCAATATTTCGAGCGTGCGCGCCTGGAGTGGCATGAGGATCTGCCCGAAGGACAACGCGTGCAGTTGGGGAGCCTATCACGCGAGGTGCTGGGCAGCAAGACCTTCGAGCGGATGCCCGCCGGTGAGAGCAGCGACAACAGCATTTATTTGCCCGAGACGGGGCACACGGTATCGAACGGGTTCCTCAATTACTGGCGAGATAACGGTGGGCTTGCGGTGTTCGGCTACCCGATCAGCGAGGAAACCGTCGAGGATGGGCTGAACGTCCAGTGGTTCGAGCGCGCGCGGTTCGAGTTCTACAAGGCGTTCGACGGCACGGCCTACGGCGTGCAACTATCGCCGCTGGGGTACCTGGCGCTGAAGGCGAGCAACTTCAACCTGCCTATGGGCACGCTGGTGCGCTTCAACCCGCCCCGCGTGGCCGAGGGCCATACCACCACTCTCACGGTGGGCGCAACTTCGGGAGTAAGCGTTACGGGCACGTACGAGGGGCGCGAATTGCTCTTCCAGCAAGACTCGGCGCGAGGGATCGCGTGGGCCTTGATCGGTACGGAGCCGTTCGAGGATACAGGGGCGCACCCGGTTACGATCAACCTCCAGAACGGGGATGGAGGCAAAAGGACAGTGACGCGCAACCTGGCAACGGATCCCTACCCTTACCCCAGCGAATCGCTGCAATTCGACCCCGCGACGGCCGCCCTGCTCGACCCATCTATCACCACGCCGGAGAGCGATCTCCTTGATCAGATTTTCTCGAAGCGCACGCCCACGCAATACTGGCAGGGAACGTTCCGGATGCCGCTGGATGGGCCTATCCGTATCACGTCCTATTTCGCCACGCGCCGGTGCTACAACTGCCCGGATGGCTCTGCGCCCACCACCTACCACGGTGGTATGGATATGGCCGCCGTTGAAGGGACTGAGGTACACGCGCCGGCAGATGGGGTGGTGGTGTTCGCGGGCAAGCTGCAAGTGCGAGGCAACGCGATCATTATCGACCACGGCATGGGGGTATTCTCGCTCTTCGCGCACAACTCGCGATTAATCGCTACTGTGGGGCAGATGGTCAAGAAAGGGGATGTTATTTCCCTCTCAGGAAATACGGGCCTATCGAACGGCCCGCACCTGCACTGGGAGCTACACGTCAGCGGCCCCCCGGTCGAGCCTCGGGAATGGGTGGCGCGAGCCCTCCCCTGATCTACAATATACGCCGCCAGCCTCTCCCACACTGAGTCTCCTGTGCGCCTATATCCTCTTAATAGTGGTCCGCGACATCCTGAGCATAGCGCCTTGGAAGTAAGCGTATACATCAACTTCCCCCTGTGCCCTGTCATCCTTCACTTCGTTCAGGATGACAACCTCTTTGCAGAAACGCCGCACTCGGCACTCGGCACTCGGCACTCGGCACTCGGCACTCGGCACTGACAACCGACAACAAAAAAATACCCGAAAGTACATCCCAGAAAGAGTCCAGTTTTGCCCTCCAACTGCCATTTAGTCAGTGAAGGGCAAAAATAACCCTGAAAATCCGCAAAAGAAAGGAGATCAAAAATCGTGCGGAGTGTGAACAGATACCGCGTAGTCGCAGGCAGCGTCCCACGGCTCGCGTGCCCAGCCAGCATAGCGGGCTTGTAAACGCAGACCGGCGGCGTGCGCAAGCCTATCGAAATCGTCCAGTTGCAGGCGGCCCATGCTCAGGTAGAAGCCTGTTATCAGGCTGCCGCCGGGAGCTAGATGCAGAGCCATGTTTTGTAGGGCAAGCTCCTCGCTCCCTTTCGCAAGAAAGAGCATCACGTTGCCAGCCAGCACTATAGCATCGAAGCGACGTTCCAGGCGCACGCGGCATATATCGCCCAACCGCCAGGAAAGTTGAGGAGCAGCAAGGCTGGCCCGCACCAGCATTGCCGTGCTGATGTCGATCCCGACAACATCAAGGCCGCGCCGCGCAAGCTCTATAGCCACCCGCCCGGTGCCGCAACCCGCATCCAACACGGATCGGGGCGACGGTTGCAGGGATTGTATGAAATCCGCTTCGGCGGTGCCGTCCAGCATGGTGAGCCTTTAGCAATCAATGAGAACGAAATGAAACACAATCGACCGTAAGATTCACTATAATATAGGACAGATGCCAATAACTGCCATCGAGCCGAATATCGCGTTCATGGGTACACCGGAGTTCGCAGTGCCGTCATTGCGGGCGCTAGTGGAGGGGCCATACAGGATCACGGTGGTCACGCAGCCCGACCGTCCCGCCGGACGTGGCGGGAAGCTGACCCCACCGCCTGTGAAGGTAGTCGCAGAGGAGTTCGGGCTGGATGTGCTGCAACCCGACAGCCTGCGAGACCCCGCTTTCAGAGAGCGGTTCGCGGCGTTACAGCCGAAAGTGACGGTGCTTGTGGCCTACGGAGAATATGTGGCCCCGTCGCTGCTGGACCTTCCTGAGCGGGGCAGCGTCAACCTGCACCCATCACTGCTGCCGAGATGGCGAGGCAGCACGCCTATCCAGTCGGCCATACTGGCTGGTGACAACGTTACGGGCGTGAGCATCATCAGGATGGACAAGGGGCTTGATACAGGGCCGATAATCGCGCAACGGAGCGTGCCAATCGAGCCTGAGGGGACGCACCCGGAGCTGAGCTGGCGGCTGGCGCGGATCGGTGCGGAATTGTTGGCAGAAACGCTTCCGCTATGGCTGAGAGGTGAGGTCGAGGCGAGGCCGCAGGATGATAGCCAGGCCACCATGACACGGACCCTCTCGAAAGAAGACGGTCTGCTGGATTGGAACATGCCGGCTGAGCAACTGGCTAGAAGGGTGCGCGCACTTCAGCCGTGGCCGGGGACCTATACTTACTGGGAGGATCGTTTGCTCAAGGTCCTGCAAGCGCGACCGGCCAGGCAGAATATGCAGGGGAAACCTGGGACGGTTTCGATCCTGCCTGGTAACGAGAAGAACATTGTCGTGCAAACCGGGAAAGATTCCCTTCAACTGTTGAGGGTGCAACCGGCGGGAAAAGCGGCTATGGAGGCACGAGCCTTGCTTGCAGGGTATCCTGAGATAGCAGGCAGTGTGCTGAAAAGTCGGCTGTGAAACGAGGCGTGAAGTGGTGTATGAACTTGACGTACACCCCCCAAAAGTGTAGAAAGATAGTGTGGACCGGTCATAACCCGCAACCTGAAGTCCGCAAACAACCAAAGTAGAATATGCCAACCAATACACCTGAACCTCGGCTCCCGCTGGAGCCGGAAGAATACCCGCTCTATTCGCCGCCCAAGCGCATAGGTTGTTCGGCGTTAGCTATCCTGCCATTGTTGCTTGTGGCAGTGTTCGTGATCCTCTTCTTCCGGATCACACCCAACCTCGCGCAGGGGATGGTCAATCCAATCCGGCAGATACTGAATATTGAACTGCCGACGGTTGAGCCGACGCTTCCTCCCAACGAGGATGGTGGTTCGATGGCAACAATCACTGTAGCGGCGCCAACAAGGACACCTACTCACATACCAACAGCTACTCCTGTAATTCCTACACCGCTACCTGAGGAGTACGTGCAGGTAGCCAACACAGGAGGGCAGGGAGTGCGATTGCGGGCCGAGCCGAAACTCGACGCAGACCGCGTGGATGGCCTGGCCGAAGGCGTGGTTTGCAAGGTCATCGGGACGGATGTGACTAACAGCGATGGAACGTGGCGCAACGTGGAAGTTGTGGACAGGAACGAAAAGGGGTGGGTGCTTAATCAGTGGCTTGCCCCTGCCGAGAAACCTAGTCCGTAGTACATTACAATGCGGTTAGGGAACACCCTATTCATCGTTCTTTGTCATGCAGGGGTACGGCTATGAGCAAACAAAAATACGAACAAGAGATAGAAGAAATACTGAAGAAGTATGACGAAGAAAAAGGTAAGCGGGAACGGAACAGCGCGGACGCCGGGTCCCCAGGAGACCGCGTGAGCAACCCCAAGCCCAGGCCACCTATCGACTTCCGCGCGGCGCAATCCAGGCGTACCACTTATTCGCGCCCGCCACAGAAGAGCGGGCCATCCATGCCCAACTGGAAGCGCCTCAGTGCTGGGCAGTATATCGCCATGGCTATCGGGGCTGCGGTGCTGGCGGTGCTGGTTGGAAGAAGCATCCCGATACTTACGGGTGTGCTGGTGATCCTATCTGCAATACTCTTTTTCATTCCCTTCGTGCTTTACCGGAGCACGGGCACGACCTCAGGCGGTTATTCGCCTACAGAGGAGAAGCGCTGGCGCGGGCAGCCTATTGACTACAGGCCGAATCAGAATGACGATGATGATCCTTTGGCCGGTGTCAAACGATGGCTGAAGAAGCGGTAGTCTCTAAAAGTAGCACAATCGGGCGCTGAACACCCGATTGTGCTTCGCATGGAATCCATGCAAACATTTACTTGCACTCTTCGCGCTTAATCTTCGGCCAGATTCTCTAGCGAGAGTTTCTCGGTTTCCGGTCTGCTCATCTCTAGCCATTCGAGGACGCGGTGGCTGGTTTCGGGGTCGTGAGGGGCGAAGCGATGGTCGCCGCCAGGGAGGAGCCAGCAGGTTTTCGGCTCTTCAACAGAATTGTAAATCCGCTCGCTGATATGCGAGGGAACCGATTGGTCGCCTTCGGAATGGACGAGCAGGAATGGGCGCGGGTGAATTCTGCGCGCCGACTTGACAACATCCAGCCTGTAAAGTAATTGCATGGTGGAATTGACGTTCACTCGCGGAGGATTGTCGGAAACCATTGGCGACTTATGGCCGCGCTGAACGAGGGCAACCTCTTCCATAGTAATCAGCATGATCGCTTCGGTGGGGGGGCAATATGCGATTACAGGAGAGACATCTCGCAGGTGGGCCGCGGTATGGATAGCGAGCCAACCGCCCATAGAGTTGCCCCGGATGGCGATGCTTGTGGGGTTTACTTCAGGACGTGATTGCAGATACTGGAGGGAGGCTGCTACGTCGTTGAAGATGTTGGAATCCACCTCGCCGCCACTTTCGCCGTGTCCACGCAAATCGGGCGCCAGCACAACGAAACCCCCCTCCGAGGCCATCTGTGCGAAATCGGCATGGTTCTCTTTGCACGAATCAAAGCCGTGACAGACAATTATACCGGGCCACCAATCGGCGGAGTCGGCGTTCCTCTGAGGCAGATAGAGGTTGGCCGCCAGGTCAACGCCGTCATAGGTTGTAAATTTCACTTGCTCCATAGATTTGCCTCTCCGAAGACGAAGGACGAATGATAACTGGTGACGAGTGACGAGTGACGAGTGACGAGTGACGAGTGAGTAATGCATACTTCGTACTGCTTATTCTTTCGTCCTTCGTCGTCACCTATCACGTATCACGTATCACGTATCACGTATCACGTATCACGTATCATGGTCTCGTTTGCGTTCTCTTTCACCCTTTGCTATAGTCTCATAGCCACTAATATACCAGGAGAAATCAGCTTTGTCTCAAATGAACACAATAGAATTCGGGTATCGGGAGCAGCTTGCACGCAAAATAGCGGATCGCACAGCCGTTGTGAGCGTTATCGGGCTGGGTTATGTGGGGCTGCCTCTTGCCGTGGAGTTTGCCAGGGCCGGGTTCCGAGTAGTCGCACTCGACCTCGACGAACGCAAGATCGCGGATATCAACGCCGGCCGCTCTTATATTAAGGATGCTGACGAGCCGGGATGTGAAGGAGGCGGTGGAGGCGAGCAGGTTGCACGCTACCAGCGACTATCACTCTTTGCACGAAGTAGACACGATATCTATCTGCGTGCCGACGCCGCTCCGCAAGACCAAAGACCCCGACATATCCTTTATTGTGTCGGCAGCCGAGTCTATCGCCGCCAACTTCCGCCCAGGCCAGCTTGTAGTGCTTGAAAGCACTACCTACCCCGGTACTACGGACGAGATCATTTTACCACGCCTTTCGGCGGGAGGCTACACGGTTGGCCTCGACTTCTTCCTTGCGTTCTCGCCGGAGCGGGTAGACCCCGGCAATCCTCAGTTTCAGACGGCGAACATCCCCAAGGTGATGGGCGGCGTCACGCTTGCGTGCCGCGACCTGGCGACCGCCCTCTATTCGACCATCATCGAGCGGGTGATCCCGGTATCATCGACCGCTACAGCCGAGATGGTGAAATTGCTGGAGAACACGTTCAGAGCGGTAAATATCGGCATGGCAAACGAGCTTGCGATTATGTGCGCCAAGCTCGGAATAGATGTATGGGAGGTGATCGAGGCGGCGTCTACCAAGCCGTTCGGGTTCATGCCGTTCTACCCCGGGCCGGGGCTGGGAGGGCACTGCATACCGATCGACCCGCATTATCTATCGTGGAAGCTGAAGACGTTGAATTACAATGCGCGGTTCATCGAATTGGCGTCCGAGATAAACACCAATATGCCCAATTATGTGCTCGATCTGGTGGCAGACGCGCTGAACGACCGGGGCAAGCCGCTGCGGGGAAGCAAGGTGCTCGTACTGGGTGTTACATATAAGCGGGACATCGAGGATGTGCGCGAGTCGCCCGCGATGGATATCATCAGCCTCCTTCAGAGCAAGGGAGCGCAGGCCGATTACCACGACCCATATGTGCCGACGCTCCAGATAGCGGAGCTGCGCGATGACCCGATCACGATCAGCAGCATTGAGCTTAGCGAGAAGACAATCAGGGCTTATGATGTGGTGGTTATCGTCACGGACCACATTTCATACGATTATGATTGGATCGTGCGCAACTCGAAGCTGGTGGTAGATACCAGGAACGCCACCAGGAATGTGCACGATAAGGGCAACATCAGAAGATTATAAGGTCGATGTTCCGCACACTCCTTAGAGACGAATCGAATCACTTCCGCGTCGTTGATGACCCATCGGCTATCAGCGAGATCGTCATGCATAAAGAGCGCCTTTTGTGGCTCGATGTGGAGAGTCCCACCGCCGCCGAGCTTGGGATGATCCAGGAAGAGTTCAGTTTGCACCCCCTCGCCATCGAGGACGCGGCCACGCGCCACCAGCGCCCCAAGGTGGACCAGTACGACAATTTCTACCTGGTGATCTTCTATTCGGTCGAACTGGACGTGCCGGGCGAGGCTGTTCTGCAAGGGAGGCGCGGCTTGCGCGGCAGCGCGTTCCACGATGGGTACGAAGGCATGAGTGAAACTGCCGGGGCTGGTCCGTTTGAGCGCGAATCGGCCCAGGATAATGTAATCGCAGAACACCTGACACAGGAAGTCGCCAACGATACCGACGAGCGGGTGGTGTTACGCGAGTTGACGCTTTTCATGGGCGAGAATTACCTGATAACGGTGCACAATTACCCGGTCCCCGAGTTGGACGAGGCCGCGAAGCGGTGGCGGCGAAACGCCGAGATCATCACGACCGAGCACGAAAAGCCGGAGGAGGTGCCTGGCACCCGCCGTCTCAAACCGCAGGACGAGTCTCAGTTCAAGCGCACAGGCTCGCCGGCGGGCAACGGGAGCAATGTGGGTGCAGGTGCAAACGATACGCAGGGGCCACAAACCGCGCAACGAGTAAGTGGGGTAGGCATTCTCCTCTATTCGCTGCTAAACTCGATTGTCGATAGCTACTTCCCGACAATCGATAGCATTGTTGAGCGTGTGGAGGGCCTGGAAGAGCAGATATTCGAGCGGTTCGATCAGAGGTCTATCGAATCGATCTTCACTCTGAAGAAGGACCTGCTTACGCTTCGCAAGGTGCTCGCCCCTGAACGCGATGTGTTGAACGTGCTGATCCGCCGCGATCTCCCGATCTTCGATGAGCATACTATCGTTTACTTCCAGGAT
This sequence comes from uncultured Chloroflexia bacterium, assembly GCA_963797095.1. Taxonomy (GTDB): domain Bacteria; phylum Chloroflexota; class Chloroflexia; order QHBQ01; family JADMIH01; genus JADMIH01. The sequence continues at coordinate 152,975 of CAWCNY010000007.1, forward strand.
GTGTACGATCATGTAGTGCGCATCACCGACAGCATAGACACCTACCGCGACCTGCTATCGAGCGCTCTGGACAGCTATCTTTCGATGCAAAGCAACCGCCTCAACATCACAGTGCAGACGCTGACCTCGGTTTCTATCATGCTGATGAGCATTGCCACGATTACAGGCTGGTACGGGATGAACTTCACCATGATGCCTGAGCTAAACTCCACATTAGGTTACCCGGGCGTTATTCTGCTGGTGGCTGTGATCGTGGTTATTGAATATATCTTCTTCAAGCGCAGGGGATGGCTGTAAAGATTTCGGATTGCGGATTTTGGATTCGTGCTAACAGGGGAAGGGGTCATTGAACTTACAGGGTGGGGAAAGTGTAGTCTTAATTCAAAGAGGCTCTAAAACGTCAAACATCCTGGGCTGGCAAGGGATATTATTAGCAGAACAATAGCCTCCCAGGATCTTCCTGATTTTTGAACTCGAGTTTTTTTGCATGAACGAGCGTGAAGCCATAGCTCGCCTGAAGAAGCGAGATATAAGCGGGTTGGAGTACCTGGTAATGGAATATCAGGTGCAGGCCACCCGCATAGCCTACCTCATCTGCCGCGATGAAGCGCTCGCGCAGGATATAGTGCAGACCCTCTTTATTCGCGCTTACGAGCGGATCGAACAGTTCGATGCCTCTATGCCGTTCGGCCCCTGGTTCTTCCGAAGCGTCGCCAACGACGCCATCAAGGCGGCAGCACGCCGAGAGCGCATCTTATCGCTGGACGACGAAGCAGGCACATGGGCCGCAGAGTGGGAAGCCACCAGGGTCGCCCCCGACTTGGAGGAGAGGCTGGAACGGCTGGAGACGAGTGCGGCGGTAAGCGCCGCCATAGAGCAGTTACCTCCTGACCAGCGGGCGGCCATAGTGATGCGCTACTACCTGGAGCTAAGCGACGAGGAGATGTCCGAGAAGCTGGAGTGCGCGAAGAGCACAGTCCGGTGGAAGCTACACACTGCAAGGCGCAAACTACGCGGATTGCTCTCAGGGTGGGCAGCCTCGCCTGACGGTGAGCACGGGAGCGCGCCTGAGCTGGCTGAGATACCGGTCGATTCCAGCATGAGCCACAGAACAGTGGCAGCCTTTGTGAAAGGAGGCGACGCGCTATGAGCGACAAAGAGCGCATTAGCGGGCATACACACGGCAGAACGCGCATAGCACGCGCCCTGCACGAAGACGCAAGCAGGATCATAAGCGACGACCTCAACCTGTGGCCGCAGATACGGACGCGTATGACTGAAACGCAGGAGGACAGCGGGGTAAGAGGTGGATTGTCGGCTCGTGCAGAGCACGAGGAGTTGCCGGCGAGGCAAGGCAGGGCTATCCGGAGCACTGGACGTGAGGGCAACCGTCACTTCAACCTGACGCGGATGCTCCCATCGGCATTGATGGCCGTGTGTATGGTGGCCTTCCTGCTGGGGGCTTACCTGCTACCCAACAACACCGCAGTACCCCACAACACCGTCCTCAACGCCTGCGACCTGATCACCCAGTCAGAGGTTGAGAACCTGACCGGCACTTCGATGGATCAGTTCCGGTGGCAGCCTAATTTGTCCGAACTGGTAGCGTGCGCCTATTTCGGCCAGGACGAGATGATCAACGTAATGGTGGCTAACTTCAAGAGCGAAGAGGAGGCCAACAATTACCTGGAAACCATTCGGCCCGACCTTGCCACCGGCCTGGAGGCCCAGCAAGCAACGTCCGGCTACGGCCAGGGAGGCATGGGCGGACGAAGGATAGATGTCAGCGGCGATGAGGCCTTCTCCAACTCGCGCACTCCCAGCAATCGCAATATCAGTTTCTGGGACGTGCTGGTGAGCCAGCATAACCGCTACTTCATCATTACCTGGATGACCAGCGCCTCAAGGCCCGACCCCACGTCTCAGATGCAAGACCTGGCCCGGTTGGTGGCTTCGCGCCTTCCCGCCAGGTAAGCCCGCCTCAAATAGACCCATCATGGCCGAAGCACTAGCTGCCCCGCAAGCCCACGACCAGGCACTTGTAACTGCTGATAGGATAGAGACGCAGTTTGCTATGGTCTGGCGGCGATTTCGCAGGCACAAAGCCGGTATCGCGGGGATTGTTGTGCTGCTGTTGCTGGCGGTGTCTTGCATATTGGTGCCGGTGTTCAGCTCATTCGACCTCTACACGGTAAATCCGGCGCAGCGATATGCCAATTTCGGGGAAACCGATATTCTGGTGGGCGGCACGCACTGGCTCGGAACGGACTGGCTCGGACGCGACGAGATGGTGCGGCTCTTCTTCGCAGGGCGCACTTCACTCTTTGTGGCGCTTTTATCTACAGCTTTAGTAGTGATAATCGGATCGGTGGTAGGGGGCGTCGCGGGGTTCTACGGAAGTTGGGTGGACACGTTCGTCATGCGGTTCACAGATTTCTTGCTGGCCCTGCCGCTGCTACCTCTATTTCTGTTCGCGCTCAGGTTCCTGCGTGAAAGCCAGGCGCTTACAACTATGTGGCAGAACCAGGACTCGAACACGTTTATAACAATCGTGGCTATCAGTGGCGTGTTTACTCTGTTCGGGTGGATGGGGTTGGCTCGATTGGTGCGCGGGTCGGTGCTAACGTTGCGCACGCAGACTTATATCGAGGCAGCACGCGCCCTGGGGGTAAGCAACCGCCGCATTATCTTCCGCCACCTGCTGCCCAACACGATAGCGCCCATACTGGTGTCGGCTACTTTCGCCGTCGGCGATTTCATTATCCTGGAGGCTGTGCTGGCCTACTTCAATCAGGGGATCAACGACCCGCCGCTCCCTTCATGGGGCAATATGATCGTTTCCACTCAGAGCCTGGCTTTCGGCATCACGGAGCTTAATCCGTTTGTGAATGTGCGCGGCTGGCTATTCCTGATGCCCGGCTTTATGGTGGTAGCTGCCGTGTTGTCTATCAACTACATAGGTGACGCGCTCAGGAGCGCTCTCGATCCGCACCAGTGATGGTAGTCGGAGGTTCCAAGTTCCAAGTTCCAAGTTCCAAGTTCCAAGTTCCTGAGCTCTGACTACCGACTACCGACTACCGACTACTAACAACTATGTCCACTTATCTTATACGCCGATTCTTTCAGACGCTGGCCTTTATTTTCGTTGCATGGCTGGCGGTTTATACTGTGCTCGTTTACGTGATGCCGAACGGGCCGAGAGCCAGGTATGCACGGGCGCTTGAAAGCGGAGGGATAGATATTATTCAGACGGGAACGCAGGTATTTCCCGCTACGGCATTTGCGATGGAATACCAGTACAAGGTCGATAAGCCGTGGCCCTTCAGTTTCCTGACCTGGCTGTTCGATCCGAGTGATACGACGGAGACGGTGTTTGATGAAAACAACGATCAGGTGGAGGTGACCAAGGGGATCGATATTGCGATTGGCCCTGTACGCTTGAGAGGGTCGGGGATATTGACAGGCAACTTCGGCTACGTGGAGCGCACTTCGGGGCTGGGTATTAGCCGCCCTGAGCCTGTAATGGATGTGATCGGGTCGAGGTGGGGCAATACGGTGAGTATGATTGGGTTGGCTTTTATAGTGGCTTTGCTGCTGGCGATCCCGGTGGGGATCATTGCGGCGGTGAGGCAGCGGACTATGCTTGACAATGCGCTCACGTTTGCGACTTTCACGGGGTTTTCCATACCACCGTTCATGCTGGGTATGCTGATGGTGATCATATTCGGGGTGCTGCCCTACCAGTTCAGGGCGCGATTCGGGTGGGATTGGCTGCCGTTCTTTCCGGCGGCGTATGTGGCAGATAGCTCGGACCTGTACGATAGTATCCCCAATCGGTTATACCACCTGGTGCTTCCTGTGGCGACGCTGGCCTTACCGCAGATTGCGTTGTTATCAAGGCAGGTGCGGTTTTCTATGCTGGAGGTGATGAAGCAGGACTTTATACGCACGGCGTGGGCGAAGGGGGTATCGGCGCGGCGGGTGATCCTGAAGCATACGTTTCGCAACGCGCTGATCCCGATTATTACGACTATAGGGCTGGCGATCCCTGTGATTCTTTCGGGGGCGATCATGGTGGAGTCGATTTTCAGCTATGCAGGCATGGGGCAGCTTTACTACCGAGCACTGGGGGGATGCCTGGCGACAGGTCCTTCTGTGGAGTTTTTCTGTCCACCTGACCAGCGCCTGCTGCCGCTTGATTATCCCACTACGCTTGCGCTTACTTTGCTAATCATTGTGGTGGTGGCGTTCTCAAACATGATCGCTGATGTTCTTTATACGTTCGCGGACCCTCGTATCAGCTACAAATCGCGCTAGCGGTACAAAGAGCGCATTCTAAACAAAGGAAGTTGGCGGTGAGATCGCCAACTTCCTTTGTTAGGACGTTCCAGGCGTGAATGCGAAAGGCGCGTGGATGCGCGAAAGGAAAAGGAGTAGTACTAAAGTACTGGAAAATTGCTAGCCGGCAAAAGTGAATATTCCCTTGCAATCCCATTGTGGAATAGATATACTCTTTGCATTCTTTCGCGACCACAGGGGCGCCGAAGGCAGCGAAAGGACCCAAAGGCGGCAAGGTAGCGTATGGCGAAACGGCCAGCGATTTGCAGCAATAAAGGCCACAGGCTCGACAAGAGGTCATCGTAGGATAGAGCGAAATAGGTTAGCTCATCACTAATACGAATAGCCTCACGGGCGCGTGGCCTTTTTGCTTGTATGGCGTTTTGGCTAGAAGCGCTTACGCAATTGCCGAATCGAGAGAAGGGAAGACAGAGAGAGCAAAGGAGAAGAAGCATGCTGAGACACCAACGTAGTCAACTCTTGCAGATAGGTGTTGCGGTATTGATGATGGTGCTACTGGCTCAACTGGGGACCTGGGTTGGCTCACAGACCGGGCCGGCAGCGGTCACGCCCCAGAACAACACCCCGATGATGGCATCGGTGGCAGGCGCACCCGCTGACCAGGGTAAGGGACAGGCAGTGGATGCGCCGCCGTTCGAGGTGGGTAAGGATGCGATGCATGACGTGTCGCCACCCCTGCGCGACATTCCACCTGTGCCATACGACAAACCGAGTAGCATACGAGAGATGACCGAGCCGGGCGGCGAAGGGTCAGGTGCAGCGCCATTGCCTGACGTAAGCGACCCGGTGGTGCAGAACAATTTCGGTAACCAGATCGATGCGCCCTCGCCGAGCAAGAACTTCGAGGGCATAACTAACCGCAACGGCGTGTACCCACCCGATACGAACGGAGATGTGGGGCCGAACAACTATGTACAGATCGTGAACCTTTCGTTCCAGGTGTTCAACAAGAGCGGCGGGTCGTTGTATGGGCCTGTAAACTCCAACACTATCTGGTCGGGGTTTGGAGGGTCATGCCAGACCCGCAACGACGGCGACCCGATCGTGCTGTACAACTCGATGGCTGACAGGTGGCTCGTCTCGCAGTTTACGGCAGCCAGCCCTTACGGCCAGTGCGTGGCGATCTCGACCTCGCCCGACCCAACAGGATCGTATTACAGGTACTTCTTCCAGTTCAGCACGTCCACTTTCTATGACTATCCGCACCTGGGCGTGTGGCCCGATGGGTATTACATGGGCGCGAACCGCTTCACCGGCAACACATATAACGGCGGGGCTGCCATTGTGTTCAACCGGGCAAATATGCTGCAGGGTCTTTCGGCTACGTTCCAATCATTCAACCTGAGCAGCAGCTACGGCACGCCTTTCCCATCGGACCTGGATGGCCCCACGCCACCACCGACAGGCGCGCCCAACTACTTCATGAGCCGGGGCACGAACGTGCTTGACCTGTTCAAGTTCCACGTCGATTGGACAACACCATCTAACTCGACCTTCACGGGACCAACTGCTCTATCGACAGCGGCCTACAACGTGTTGTGCTCAACTACTCGCAATTGTGTGCAGCAGCCCGGTACATCGGTAAGGCTAGATGGACTTGGGGACAGGCTTATGTTCCGCGTGGCTTACCGCAACTTCGGAGACCACGAGTCTATCGTGACCAACCACTCGGTCAATGTAAGCGGCGGGCTGGCCGGCGTGCGCTGGTACGAGGTGCGCAACCCCGGTGGCTCACCGAGCATCTACCAGCAAGGGACCTATTCACCCGATAACACGAACAGATGGATGGGCAGCGTGGCGATGGACGGGCAAGGGAACATGGCGATGGTATACAGCGCTTCATCGTCGTCTGTGTATCCTGGCATAAGGTATACGGGAAGATTGGCGACCGATCCTCTCGGGCAGATGTCACAGGGAGAAACCACCCTGATCGCAGGGAGCGGCTCGCAGACGGGAACGGCGTCGAGGTGGGGCGACTATTCGATGATGACGATTGACCCCAGCGACGACTGCACGTTCTGGATGACGACCGAATATATTCAGACCACAGGGACGGCAAGCTGGCAAACGCGGATCGGGGCGTTCAAGTTCCCCGGCTGCGGCGGCACGCCTCCTACGCCTACCAACACTCCTGTGGTGGCTCCGACCAATACGCCCACGCGCACGCCGACCGGCTTGCCTACAAATACGCCTACTCGCACTCCTACCAACACTCCGACAAATACGCCAGGGACAGGAGCCACTAATACACCAACACGAACACCAACCATCACACGCACACCTACGCGCACCCTTACGCCCACTCGCACTCCTACATCCGCTTTACCTACGAATACACCAACGAGCACTCCTACACCCGGATCGGGCGGTTGCAGCAACATCATTGCTAACGGTGGGTTCGAGAGTGGATCGACCTCCTGGGTTGAAAGCTCATCGGGCGGCTACGAGCTAGTTGTCAACAATCGCCCGCACACAGGCTCGTTAGGCGTGTGGGAAGGCGGTTACAACAACGCTACGGAGAGTATCTACCAGACGGTGACAATTCCATCTAACGCTACTTCGGCGGACCTGAGCTTCTGGTGGTATATGACATCAAGCGAAGGAACGGGTACGGCGTATGACTATATGTATGCGGAGGTAAGGAACACCAGCGGCACGCTGCTTGGAACACTCCAAACTCTGAGCAACAAGAGTACACGCAACTCGTGGGTACAGTCTAGCGGCCTGAGCCTGCTGGCCTGGAAGGGACAGACAGTGAGGGTCCAGTTCAGGACGACCACCAATTCGTCGTTGCAGACGTCGTTCTATATAGACGATGTGGCTCTAAATTCCTGCAATTAGCGGGATGAGGAAACGTCTGGAATAGAAGATGGGTCATCCCGAATTATGGGTTTGTGCGTAAAACGGTTGGGGAGTGACCAAAGACCCTCCCCAACCCCTCCCCAACCCCTCCCCAAATTTGGGGAGGGGCTTTCTTAGAGCCGGATTTTACACGAGCGAACCTGAATCTCAAATTCGGGATGTCTTACGCTTATTTGTTTTGGGCCAAGCGTTATGAATTGGCAAACGATTGTGCGGATAGGGTTTTGCGATAGATATGGTAAAGCTGGACGATGCGCATACCGGCCTGGGCGTAGACGCGTGGGGCTTTGGTGAGGTTAGCACTGTCGACGCTTAGCTGAGCGGTAGGAATGCCGTGGGCATGAAACTTGTGGAAGGAGTGGAGGAGTAGAGCCGTGCCGAGGCCGCATTTGCGCCAGGGGCGGCGGACACCAAGGTGATCTACCCGGGCGGTGTTGGTGGCGGCGGTGTTGGTGGCGGAGGTGTTGGTGGCGGAGTGGTAGTAGTTTAGGCATACGCCCGCGATGTCAGGACCGTCGTTGGCGAGAAACCAGAGGGTAGGGTCGAAATCGGGCTTATTGAGACCCATGCGATTGGCCCATCTATCGAAGGTGAGAGGGGAGTGGTAGCCTTTATCCTCACCCAATTCCTCGTCGGCGGCGTAGGTAGCCTGGTCATCCTGGCCTGGAACGAAGGTGCGGACGGTGATGCCGGGCGGGAAATTGGGTTCGGATAAGGGTTGAGTGAGGTTGAGGTCGATCTGCATGATCTGGAAGGAGAGATTGAGGTCATATCCGGCATGCTCGAAGGCGCGTTGGGCGGGTTTGTTGGCGTCAAAGACGCGGCCAAAGAGGATTGCGGGTTCGGCGGAAGTTGCCGTGTGACGTTCCCGAGCGCGGCTTTCAGCGAGGGAAATAAGGTGGGATTCGATGCCATGGTCGCGGCAGTTGGGAAGGACGTTGATGGCTACCCAGGTGTCGGCGGAATCGGGCAGCAATTCCGCGCAGGCAACTACCTGACCCTTCGGATCGACGGCGAGCCATGCATCGCTATCCAGGTCGACTTTACCGGATTGCCAGGAGGTGCGGAGATCGTCTTCTGTGAGGCTTGAGGAACCAAAGTCGTAGATACGGAAAGCATATTGGACCTGGAAGACGGATGACAGGTCGTCTAGGGTGGGGTGGCGGAAGGTGTATGGTAATTGCATGGGGTGGCCGCTGTTGATGTGGCCATCTGGGGCGCACAAGGCCAGTATACCATGCAGATTTACAGGTTGCAGGGCGTATCCGGTATTAGCTGCCGAGATAGACCGAGCCGTCAGAGCCTACTACTAATGCAATGGAGGAGAGAGGGCGGCGGGCCGGCCCACGCAGCACCTCGCCGGTGGTGGCATCGAATCTGGCCCCGTGGCAGGGACAGCTTAGCATGGTGGAACTGGTAGGGATGACCTCACAACCTTCGTGAGTGCAAATGGCTACATAGGCGCTGTAGCCCGCATCATTGTGGACGATCAGAGCGGGTTCGCCCGTTGGCAATGTAAACTGGCCCGCCTGTCCTATTGGGAGTTGCCCAGGTTGAAGGAGTTGTGTGAGGCCGGACGTTGCAGGCTCAGGGGTGGGGGTATCAGCGGGCGGCTGAGGGGTGGGAGATGGGGCTTGCGGTTCTGTCGGTGAGAGGGGCGAAGCAGGGGCCTCAGGCACGGTGGTGGCCGCCGGAGCCTGTGTCGCCGTCGGAGCCACAGGTGGAATAGTGGGCTTTGGAAAGGTGCCAGGAGTTGGTGAGGAGGATGGGTTGTTGGCGACATTGACGGAGGCATTGCCGGAGCGTGGGTGGAGGATCCCCCAACCCAGGCCGACAGCAGCCATCGCCATGGCAACAAGTCCGGTCGCGCCCCCGGCCAGCACTGCCCGTCTGGTGTAGATATTATCCGCCGGTTGGGTAACGGAGGAAGGAGGGAGGGAACGCACAGTAGGGGGTAGGGACGAGGAGCTGGAAGTACGGGCCGAATTTGACCCGGCGGATTTGCGGTGAACGGAAGCTGATTGGGCTGAAGCCCTGGTGGGTTGGAGCGCGGCGCGCGGAGGCGCAGGGTAGAGAAGGAGCTTTACAAGCGAGTCGAGTGCGAGAGGGCCAGGCCCGGCCAGCGCGAGAGTGAGCCAGCAGAACATGTAAGGGAGGTCGGCACCGAAGTAGAAAGGCTGTATATCCCAGGTGGCCGAGAGAAAGAAGGTGAGGTTGAGAAGGAGACCCATTACCGCGCTGAAACGGGTGAAGAGACCCAGGAGGACAGCCAGGCCAATACAAAGCTCGCCACCCATGACCATAACTCCAAAGAGGGTAGCATTGGGTACGGCGACATGGAGCAAGAAGCCCTCAATAGGAGTGCCGGGGGCGAAGCGAGATATTTGCTGGCCGATGTAATCGTGGGCGGAGGGGTCGAGGTATGAGGGATCGGTGAGTTTGTCGATGCCTGCCGCGATAAAGCTATATGCCAGGAAGAAACGCATGGGCAGGATGATCCAATTGGGAATGAACTGGATAGTCAAAAGGTTCCTAAAGCGGTTCCGTTCGGGAGGGTGCGGTTTTGAAGACATCGATTATGTGCTCCTGGATGCAAGCACGGCTAGAGTTTGCTATGGGATAAATCTGACTCCACCACCGCAGTTGAGATTGTCAGAGATCGATCAGGAGTCTTGGAGATATTCTAAGTCTGCAAGATTAGAAAACCTTTGGAAACAAACCCATATACATTAATAAACTGTTAAAAGTGGATCACACCAGCAGAAGGGAAGGTGCGCTTAGGCGCACAAATACGAGGGGATGTATAGGAAGATACGTCCCCTCGTTACACCCATAAGCCGCCGGTCGTTAGCTTCGCTGTCGGGCGCGTACTTCTTTTGAGTGCTCGTAAATCAGGCGAGCCCGTTCCATGTTCTCTTGTTCTTCGGGAGTTTCGGCGAGTAAAGGAGGGACGAGGGCCGGGCGGCCCTCGTCTCCGATGGCTACGAAGGTGAGGTAGCAAGAAGAAATAACGACCCTCTTACCGCCGGTGGGGTTTTCGGCTTCGACAACGGCATAGATGACCATGGAAGTGTGACCAACATACGCCACATTGGAGGTGATGGTAATGAGATCGCCAATATAAGCAGGTTCCTTGAAGTCCATATGGTCGAGGGCAACAGTGACCACCTGGCGACCCGAGTGGCGCATAGCAGAGATGGCGCTGCCGACATCGACCATTTTCATGATAGAGCCGCCGTGGACGTTACCCATGGGGTTGGCGTCGTTGGGGAGCATTACTTGCCCCAGGATCGAGCGGGAGGCAGACATTGGCTTGGGGTCGAGGGGGGCCGGTTGGCCGAATTCACGGCGGCGGAACGTCTGGTTGGTCATATTGTTCATCTTTCTTGAACCACGAAGGTACAAAGATCACGAAGGGATCACGAAGATTATAAAGGGTCTGGGGTCGTGCGATTGGGAAAAGCACAATCAAAGAAGGCCATTTAGAAATCATCAATGGGCCGATAGATAGCGCCTGGGGCGGAGAAGATAGCCCGGATATCGTCGTGGGTAACGGTAGGAGAGAGAGGGCGAGCGAACATCCTGTGATCGTCCTGCTCGTTGAGGGCGGAACCATCGTTGGTGCCGGCTATGGAATCGACCGGTTCTTCGTAAGGGAGGAAGAGGCGTCCGCCCACCTGACCTTCAGCGGTGTCTTTGAGGGCAGCTATGGTGAGAGTTGACATCGCACCTGTGTGGTTGGGGAGAGCGCATAACTCATAAACGGTGAAGACCTGGTCAAGATTGAATTGCTCGCGGGCGTGAGCGTAGCGGGGGCGGGGGTGGAGAAAGAGGCGAGGAGGTAAGCGCAAACATCCCCACCGGTAGATATGGCCGTGTAGATTGCGGAAGTGCAGGTGGTGGAGGGCCACAAGACGCTCAAAGGGAAGTAAACTTGCCAGTACCAATCGCTACGAACGCCGGTGAGTGGACGAGCAATGTTATAGGCATCATAGATTGGGGCCAGCGATGCCCAGTCGTGGAAAGCGGATAGGTCAAGACGGTTGATGGTATATGGGGTGCCGGTTGTGAGGGTGGGGTACTGGCGTCTCAGCGCTCCGCGACGGTATGTGTGGGAGTAGTGATGAAAGTCGTGGCGCTCGTAGAGGGGTACACCGATCGGGCTGGAAAGAGGAGCATCCAGAGGCAGCCTTCGGCCCGCATAGCCTGGAAAGCGAGATTGAGGAGATTGCAGGCGTGCCCCTGGCGGCGGGCTTCTTCGCGGGTGGTGACGTGCGAGATGCAGCTCACCAGTTGGGGTGTGCCGTCAGCGTTACGCAGAGAATAGACATAGTAGCGGAGCGTGGCGAGCACAGTGCTTTCGGGAGAGACGGCGAGAAGGGTATGGTTGAGATAGTCAGGGTCGGAGATGCGTATGTAACGGCGGCTGCGCTCAGGGTCGTTGCTGCCGAAGGTGTGGGCCCAGAGGGCGACAACCCGGTCTTCGTCTTCGGGGCGCATACGGCGATATTCGACTGACATGACTGCTCCTTAGAGGCGAACGATGGTGACACCTTCGCCGCCCTGCTCCATAGGTGCGGTTTCGACCTCGCGGACTGCGGGGTGTGTTTTGAAGTAGTCGCGCAGGGCTTTGCGGAGAGCGCCTGTGCCTTTGCCATGGATGACGCGCAGGAAGGGCATACCTGCCACCGAGGCTTCGTCCAAACGACGATCCATCTCTTCGATAGCAGCTTCGGCTCGCCACCCCCGGAAGTCGTATTCCAGGGGTGGGGCGTTCTTGGGCACTGATGGCTGGTAGCGGACCATCGAAGGCGCGGCGGCATTATCGGCGGCAACCTGGGCGGCGGCCTTGCGCAAGGTTATGCTTGAAACCGGCACGCGGGTCTTGAACGCGCCCAACTGGACCTCAACCTGACCGCTGGAGTCGGGTGGAGAGAGGAGGTCGCCTTCCATACCGAGAGATTGGACAAAAACGAGATCGCCGGGGCCGTAGGTATGTGGCTTTTCCTGAGTTTTGGCCTTTTCGACGTGGCGGGCATTGGCGGTGCGGTTGCGCTCTTTGCGCCCCTCCTGGGCTTTCTGGCGTAACTCTTTGTCAAGTTGCTCGGCGCGTAGCTGAGCCTGCGTCACCCATTGGCGGGTGAGGGTCTCGTCGGAGGTGGCATGGAGGCCGGCCTCCACGCGGGCACGTAACTGGCGCAGTTCGGTACGGAGAGCGTCAAGCTCCTGATCGACCTTGAGTTCGGGCCTCATCCTCGGCGCGGGCCTTCATTTCGTCAGCCTGGGCGAGGTGGCGCTCCATCTCCTCGTTGCGGCGCTGGAGGTCGCGGCGAGCGGTTTCAGCTCTGTCTCGCTCTTTGCGGGCCTGGTTGCGCTCACGACGTATGCCCTCCAGGATGTCTTCGACACGCTGTTCGTGAGGATCGACAAACTCCCTGGCTTTGTTGATGAGGGTATGGCTGAGACCCAGGCGCTGGGCGATAGCGAGGGCGTTGGAGCGCCCCGGCACTCCGATCAGGAGGCGATAGGTGGGGCTGAGGGTGTTGATGTCGAATTCGACGGAGGCGTTTTCGACGCCCTGAGTGGTGAAAGCAAAAGCTTTTAGCTCAGAGTAGTGAGTTGTGCAGACGGCCATAGCGCCCACCTCGAGCAGGTGGGTGATTATGGCGCGAGCGAGGGCCGAACCTTCCTGGGGGTCGGTGCCCGCACCCAGTTCATCGAGAAGCACAAGGCTTTGCCTGTCGGCTCGCTTGAGGATGCCAACTATATTGGTCATGTGAGAGGAGAAGGTTGAAAGCGATTGCTCGATGCTCTGCTCGTCGCCTATGTCGGCGAACACTTCCTGAAACACGTGAGCGAGAGAGCCTGAATCGGCGGGGATATGGAGGCCGGACTGGGCCATAAGGGAGAGGAGGCCAACGGTCTTCAGCGCGACGGTCTTGCCGCCGGTGTTAGGGCCTGTGATCACAAGGATGCGGAAATCACCGCCAAGCTCAACTGTGATAGGCACGACCTTGCCCGTGAGGAGTGGGTGGCGAGCATTCTTGAATTCGAGTGCGGGATGCGGAGTGCGAGGTGCGGATTTAGTGGCTGCAGGTTGCCCGTTGTCAGTTGCCTGCGCGTTGCTACTTTCGTCCTTCGTCCTTCGTCCTTCGTCTTTTACGCGTCCGTCGTCCGGCAGAACAGGCTCTACAGCGTCGAGGTGGAGGCTGTAGCGAGCCTTGGCTAAAGCAAGATCGAGGTCAGCAACAATTTCGACATTGGTTTTGATTGGGTCGGCCTGTGCGCCTATGAGAGCACCTAGCTCGCGAAGGATGCGCTCGATCTCTTGATATTCTTCGAGTTGAAGCTGACGCCACTCGTTGCCGAGGTCCACGATAGCCAGCGGCTCAACAAACAGGGTGCTGCCGCTGTTGGATTGGTCATGCACTATACCGCGCACGGCCCCCTGGAAGTCGCGCTTGACCGGGACGACGTAGCGACCATCGCGCAGGGTGTAGATCGGCTCTTGAAGGGCGCGGGAATATGCCTCCGAGCCGAGAATTTGCTGGAGCTTCGCCATGAGACGGCTGTGAGCTACGCGTATGCTCTTGCGAAGGTTCGCCAGTTTGGGGGACGCAGAGTTGAGGATGTTCCCTTCGTCGTTGATGCAACGCTCGATCTCGGCTTCGAGCCGGGGGAGAGGAGTAATGCCGTCGGCGATGAAGCGAAGGGTATCAAGTTCGCCACGGTTGTCAGCAGTATGTACGATCAGGTTGCGGAGGTTACGTGCGGCTGAGATGGTGACCTTGATAAGTAGGATATCTGTGGGGTCAAGGAGGGAGCCGAGGGCCGCGCGGCCTGCGATCTCGCGCACGTCGCGAGCACCGCCGATGGTGACATCCGAGCGAAGGGAGAGGAGGCGGACGGCCTCGGTGGTGATGCGCTGGTTGCGGCGCACCTGGGCGATATCGAAAGATGGGAGGAGAGAGAGCGCCAGGTCTTTGGACGCGCTGAAAGAGGCATAAGCGGCCAGGCGCTCGCGCACTTTGGGGAATTCGAGGGTGTTGAGTGATTTTTCGTTCAAGGTATTGTTTGGATGACGAGTGGCGAGTGACGAGTGACGAGTGACGAGTGACGAGTGGCGAGTGGCGGGACCAGGGAATTATACCATTCGTAGTAGGCCGGGCGCGTACGACCCTGGGAGTATCTTTGATAGGATGGGGACAAATAATAACCCCTGATTGCCTTTACAAACGCGAAAGGATAGCGGTACAATAGGAAACATAGAGACGGCGTTGAACGGTTCCGGACAGCGATGAAGGGTCCGGGGCTGATCCTGCTAGATCGGAGGATGTCGGGAGATGATCGAGTGCAAAATTGAGAGCATCAGGGTCAGCCTGGTCACTCAGCACCGGGTAGTTATCCTCAAAGAAGTCAAGGTTGATGGTTCCGAGCGTTATCTCCCTATCTGGATCGGCCCGTATGAGGCCGATGCAATCGCGCTTGAATTGCAGGAAGTGCCGATGCAGCGCCCATTCACCCACGATTTGTTACGCTCTATCATCGGTGAGCTGAATGCGCAGGTGACACATATTCTCATCAACGATTTGAGAGACGACACCTTCTACGCACGGATCGTGCTCGACGCCAACGGACGGCATGCAGAAGTGGACTCCAGGCCATCGGACGCGATTGCATTGGCTGTGAGGGTCAAGTGCCCCATCTATGTTGATGATGGAGTGCTCGAACGCGCAGGCGTCACGCTCGATAGCGAGACCGAGCCGGAGGAGCCAGCAGGTCTTCCCGATGGCGAGGCCCTCCCACGTTCAGAGCAGATTGACGACGATAGCCTATCGGTGTTCCGCGACTTCATCAACTCCCTGGACATGGACGATCTGGGAAGAGCGGGCGACGGGCCGGGGAAATAGAAGCCGGGGATTAAGGACCGGGGATCGGGAAACGGCACAAAGAAGCGCAATCCCGGTCCCCGGTCCTTAATCTGTGGGCGCTGTTCTAATTGCAAGGAAGAGGAGGAAGAGGCATGAGCATTTTGTCGGGAAAGACCGGGCTTTTCGCATTCCTGGCGCTGGGCCTGGTGGCGCTGGGCGCATTGGTGATAGGGACCCTGGCTACGCAAGCCGGGATGCCCGCGAGCGTGCTCAACGGCAATACCACGGGTAAGATAGTGAATGAAGTATTGAAGGACACGGAGAACGGGCAGCAAACCTCCTTCGTGATACTCCTATCAGACCAGGCGGACCTGTCCAAAGCTTATTCTATGCAGAACCAGGACGCGCGCGGCTGGTACGTCTATAACACCTTGAAGAGCTATGCCGAGAAGACACAGGCTCCGCTTCGAGCGTTTCTGGCCGCCAGGGGAGTGCCCTACCAGGCGTTCTGGGCCGCCAACATGCTCGTTGTGACCGGCGACCGCTCGCTTGTGGAGAGCGTGGCCGCCCGGTCTGATGTGCGCATCATCGAGTCGAACAAGCCTGAGAAGTGGGTTGAGGAGGACAGTGTCGCCAACCTTTCCGCCGCCCCTCTTTCGCCGGATGCGCCGGAGTGGGGAGTGCAGAACGTCAATGCCCCCGCGCTTTGGGCGCTCGGATATACGGGGCAGGGGATCGTGATCGGCAACCAGGATACAGGCATGAGGTGGACTCACCAGGCTCTCAAGCCCCAGTATCGAGGCTGGGATGGGACCACCGCCGACCACAATTACAACTGGCACGACTCTATACACTCGGGCGGCGGCATTTGTGGGGCGGACTCGCTTGTGCCTTGCGATGATAGCGGCCACGGCACTCACACCACCGGCACGACCGTTGGCTACGATGGCGCAGCCAATCAGGTGGGAGTAGCGCCGGGGGCGAAGTGGATCGGTTGCAGAAACATGGACCAGGGCAACGGCATGCCTTCTACATACACCGAATGCTTCCAGTTCTTCATCGCGCCAACCGACCTGAACGGTATGAACCCCAACCCGACCTTGCGCCCATATGTAATGAACGACAGCTGGACCTGCCCGGCGAGTGAGGGGTGTGCTGCAACCACCTTACAGACCATTGTGGAGAACACCCAGGCGGCAGGCATATTCGTAGAGGCTTCGGCAGGCAACTCCGGGTCTGGGTGCTCCTCGGTATCCGATCCTCCCGCCATTTATGCGGCTTCCTTCTCGACGGGAGCTATAGATATAAGTAACGCTCTGGCCTCTTTTTCGAGTAGGGGTCCTGTAACCGCGGATGGCTCGAACAGGCTGAAGCCGGATATCTCGGCACCCGGCGTGAACGTGCGCTCCACCTATTACAGCAATGACAGCTCATACGCTAACCTGAGCGGCACGTCGATGGCAGGACCGCACGTGGTGGGCGTGGTAGCGCTCCTGTGGTCCGCCCGACCCGGTCTTGCCAGGATGATCACCGAGACGAAGCAGCTATTGACCAGCACGGCCAACCCCGGTGTGACGGTGCCGAACAACGGCGCGGGCTGCGGCGGCACGCCTATCCCGAACAACCACTTCGGCTACGGCAGGGTGGACGCGCTGGCGGCATATAACGCGTCTGGCGGAGGAACCGCGACGGCGGTTTCTACAAGCACACCTACCAGCACCAACACACCAACCACCCAGGCAACTTCCACACGTACTTCAACCGCTACCAACACAGCGGTGTCAACCTCGACCAACACCTCTGTGCCTACCAATACCAACACTGCTGTTACCAACACTGCTGTGCCTACCGACACTGCTGTAGCGACCGATACAGCCGCCCCAACCCAGACCCCCGGCGGACCTTCGGCCACACCTGAGCCAAGCGATACAAGCACCAGCGTGCCCACCGATACACCTGTGGCAACCGATACTCCCACAGTCCCGGCAGAAGCGACTAACACGCCCACAATGCCTGTGGAAGTAACCAACACCCCTACAGAGCCAGTTGCCGCAACGGCCACGCCAACAGCATGTAACACCGAGTTCACAGATGTGCCCCCAGGCTCTACCTTCTATGACTACATAAGGTGCATGGCATGCCGGGGCATCATCAACGGTTACACCTCAGGCTGTGAGGAGGGTACTCCTTGCTTCAAGCCCAATAACAACGTCACTAGGGGCCAGCTTGCCAAGATTGTGGCTAATGCCGCTGGCTTTGACGATACTCCAGGGGACCAGCAGTTCCAGGACGTTGAGCCTGCTTCCACCTTCTTCGCGTTTGTGTGGAGGTTAGCAGATAGAGATATCATCTCAGGCTATCCATGTGGAGGAGCAGGAGAGCCGTGCGTGGGCCCAGGGAACCTGCCGTACTTCAGGCCCAATGCCAACGTGACCAGGGGACAACTGTCCAAGATAGTGTCAGAGGCAGCAGGGTACACAGACCCGGCAGGAGACCAGCAGTTCCAGGACGTACTGCCAGGGTCAACCTTCTACGACTGGATATGGAGGCTGACAGACCGGGGTATCATGAACGGGTATGCATGTGGAGGAGTGGGAGAGCCATGTGTAGGACCAGCCAATCTGCCGTACTTCAGGCCAGGAGCCAATGCGACGAGAGGGCAAGCCTCCAAGATAGTGGCTAACACATTCTTGCCTGATTGCTATACCCCTGCGCGCTAACCGGCTTAGCCGGCCGTATGAACAAACGGAGGGCATCCTTTATGGAATGCCCTCCGTTCGTTGAAACTCGCAGAAAACTGGCTTGAAAAGGTATTGACAAGGGTGCAGGACGGATGTATAATTTGGTCACCAGAGGCAAACGGACTTCGGTCTGAAAGCCAAAGGGACAGAGATAACCCCAGATGATCCGTCAGGACTGTCTGGGGTTTCTGTTTGCCTGCGTAACCCTCTATCATCTTATGCGTTACACTTGTGGACGCAGGCACCTGAAACGGGCGAGTAATAAGGTCCGCCTTCAGAGACCGCCCTTCCGTCCTCTCTTTCCTATGAAGATCCCACGATTCATCGTTTTTGCCTTGAGCATTTGCGCCCTGTTAGCAGTGCTGCCTACAGGCAGCGGCTCCTGGGCGCAGGTTGAGCCCGAGCAGGAGGTATATTTCGCACCAACGGGGCAGTATCTTGATGGCACGTTTCTTGACTACTGGCAATCACATGGCGGGCTGCCTATCTTTGGGTATCCGCTGACACCAGCCTTCCGCGAGAACGGGCACACGGTACAATATTTCGAGAGGGCACGCTTCGAGTTGCACCCTGAGAACGCGGGCAGCGATTACGAGGTGTTGCTTGGGCAGTTAGGATCGGAGAGATTGAAGTCAGAGGGGCGGGCAGTTCCGCCCCCTGACGGCACGCAAGCCGCGCCCGGCGAGGTGCTTTTCCCCGAAACGGGGTACAAGGTGGGCAGCAAGTTCCTGCAATACTGGCAGGAGCATGGCGGGCTGGCGCAGTTCGGATACCCGGTCAGCCCCGAAACGCGGGACGAAAGCAGCGGCCTGGCAGTGCAATATTTCGAGAGGGCACGCTTCGAGTTGCACCCTGAGAACGCGGGCAGCGATTATGAGGTGTTGCTGACCCGGCTAGGTGTCGAGAGAGCCAAAGCGCTAGAGCCTTTGTTGACGGCGCAATGGCCGGGCAACTTGCCGGTGGCGAACTTTCGGTTGGGAGGTGAGTACGGCACTCTTCATACGCTGGATGTGGCGGCGGTGCAGAGCGACATTGATGGGGAAGCGGTAGTGCTCGGCGGGGACGATCGGGTTTATGCACGGTATCCATTGAAAGGCGGGGAAGAGCTAGATTTCACGATAGCGGGGATGTGGGGCGAACAGAGCCTTGTGCTGGAGGTGAGTGGCGAGCCGGTGGCCGCGTTGTGGGGCGCATTGAAGACGGTCGGGCCGGTGTGGGGTGTGCAAACGGGCGATCCGACCTGGGATGGGCTGTATGACAAAGTAAAAGGGTTCCTGGAGAAAGACTCTGTAGACTATCTAGCGCCGGACGATGAGACCCTTGTGCATGGGTACAGGTCGCCCGATAACATCGCCATCTGGCTGCGCGATCACGTTTACCAGTCGAAGGGATTTAAGTATTTCGAGCCGGACATGACCAGTACGCTCGACTATTTCAGGTCGACACAGAGGGCGGACGGCAGCTACGACGACTACCTTTACCACACCATAGCCACTCCCGTATTCACCGACCAGATCGGGGTGGAGGCAGATCGAGAGTACCTCTTCGTGGAGGGGGTGTGGAGGGCGTGGCAGGCCACGGGAAACGACGATTGGCTGCGCGAGAACGTGAGCGCGATGGAGCGCGGGATGGAATACCTGTGGACCGATCCCAACAGGTGGTCACTGGAATATGGGCTGATCAAGCGGGCTTTCACAATTGATACGTGGGATTTCGAGCAAGGGAGCGACCAGGGGAACGTGCGCCGCAATATAGACGACCAGACCAAATGGAGCATCATGCATGGCGACAACACAGGCGCCTACCATGCGGCGACTGTGCTCGCAGCGATAGAGAACTACCTGGGGCGTTATGGCGAAGGCCAGAAATGGCAAAGTCGCGCCCAAAGTCTCAAAGAGAACCTCAATAAAGTGGCTTGGAACGGCAACTTCTACACGCACCAGATACACCTGACTCCGGTTGATCCCACAGGAGTGGACGAAAGCACGCAACTGAGCCTGTCAAACGCCTACGCGCTCAACAGGGGCACGCTGTCGCACGAACAGGCGGCGGCCCTCATCAGGACGTACCAGCAGAGGCGCGAGCAGAACCAGGGGAAGATATTCGCGGAGTGGTACAGCATCGACCCATCATTTCCAACTGGGTTCGGGCCGCAAGGCGAGTACGTGAACGGTGGAGTAATGCCGTTGGTTGGCGGGGAACTGGCGCGAGGGGCCTTCGACGAGGGGTTTGAGACGTATGGCGCGGATATATTGCGACGTTACTACGCCATGATCGAAAAGGACGGAGGCACTTATCTATGGTACTACCCGGACGGTAGGCCGGGCGTCGGCACCGACCAGACGCTCAACACGGACGGATGGGGCTCGTCGGCTATGCTGGCCGCCCTCACTGAAGGGCTGGCCGGGGTGAACGACGACCAAAAGCTGTTCGAGTCCGTTAGCCTTGCGCCTAAATGGAGCGTGGATTGCGCTCAAAAGAGCAAGGGCTGCTATGGGAAAGATCACCGGGTGGGGTTAGAATACCCTGCATCGGGAGCGTTCTTCGCCTACAAAGTGCGCTATGAGGCCGACGGCAGAATAGAGTTGGCCTGGGGCGGCAGGGAAACAGAGAAAGTGCAGTTGCATTTATTGCTGCCGGAGGGAGCAGCGCCAACCCTGGTAACTGTAAACGGCAGACAGTGGGCGTTCAGCATCAGCAGGATCGAAAGTAGTGTGTACCTGGATGCTGCGCTACCGGGGCAGGGGCAACTGGAGATGAAATAATAAGTAAGCGGGCCGCTCAATGGCCCGCTTACTTATTTCGAGGGTCACATTCGACTAGAAGTTGGGGTCGCTGAAGAGCGCGATTGTAAGTATCTTGGCGACCTGGCCTCTGGTGGCGGGAGCGTTGGGCCGGAAGGTCAGGTCGGGATAGCCCGACATGATCTCGGACGACCCGGCGGCCATGGCGTAGGTGTAATACCAGTCGCCCGCTTGCACGTCGTTGAATGTGGGCATATCAGCGCCAGCGTCGAGGGTCCAACCGCGACCGATATAGACCATCTTGGCGACCTGGGCGCGTGTGACGGGAGCGCCAGGGCGGAAAGTGCCATCGGCGTATCCTGTAATCACGCCATGAGCATAGGCGGTTTCGATGTAGCTGTAGCCCCAGAAGTCGGCTGGCACATCGCTAAAGGTGGGGGTGGCGGGCGTTACGAGAGGCCATTCCATCGAGCCAACCAGCATCTTGGCGAACTGAGCGCGGGTGACGGTGTCGTTGGGGTGGAAAGTGCCGTCCTGGTAGCCGCTGATGATGCCCTTATCGTACAGGTACTGCACAGGGCCATCGGCCCAGTTGTCCTCTGCCAGGTCGTTGAAGGGGTGGCGGCGGGTGATGGTGATCAAATAGGCGGTGGTGGTGAAGGGGCTGGCGGTGTCGGTCGTGCCCCGCACTCGCTCGATGTCTATAGGCAGGAAGGGGCTATCGGGCACATGGACCAGGGCACCGATCTCGTTAGCGTAGTTGGGCATGGCAAGGGCCAAAGTGGGGGTGACTGCCACGCGCCAGCCAAGCAGGCTGTCGGCGGACATATTGACACTGGTCTCTTCATCCAGGTGGTTGAAGAGGAGCAGGCCATAGCGGGCGTTCTCGCCGTGGGGGGCGTGGCCGAATTGCACGCGAGGGCGCAGCTTGATCGGCCTGCGGGTGGGGCTGGCCTCCGGGGTTGATGTGGCTGTGACTTCGCCTGCTGTAGGGGTGGTGGTCTCGTCGCCTTTGGGCGTACCAGCGAGGGCCGACGCGCTCGCGCCGGTGAAAGAAAGGGCGAGGGCGAAGATCGCCAGGGCTATCAGGGCCAGGGTAAGTAGGGGCGCTACTGTTGACTTACCTTGCTGTTCGGAATGGTTCGGTGTTTGGGACATTTGCTTTACCTCCACTTCTCTAAATGCTAAACGTTTGGCTTGCCGTGCCTGGGGCGCTGCTAACAATCTAGCACTGAGGCGCGAAGCGATAAAGGCAAAAGTGTAAAGGGTTTGTTAGGGGAATGTAAAACGAATGATGAGGTCAGCTTGTCCCAACAGGTGCCTCTGCGTATAATTGATATGTTATCAACCAGAATGGGCTTTTTCATGCAGGTAGATTGTACATATGACAGATATTTCCACAGGCAGTGTTCATGCTTCTCC
This sequence comes from uncultured Chloroflexia bacterium, assembly GCA_963797095.1. Lineage (GTDB taxonomy): Bacteria > Chloroflexota > Chloroflexia > QHBQ01 > JADMIH01 > JADMIH01. The sequence continues at coordinate 174,974 of CAWCNY010000007.1, forward strand.
ATCGGGCGAATTGCAGGCCGAGATCGTGCAGGGTCTCGATGAGGCGGTGCGGTCGCTTGGCTATCCGACGGATAGCCTCGATTTGACTTTGCGGCCTATCCCCCTGGAAGGAGAATGGGGCTTTGGCTCAACCGTGGCTTTCCAGTTGCGCAAGGTTGGGGCGACAGGCAACCCACTGGAGATCGCGCAGCAGGTAGTGGAGGCGCTACCCCACCTGCCTCAGATCGCACGCGTTGAGGCGGTCAATGGTTATGTCAACTCATATGTGGATAGAGACTGGTACGCCAACCGGGTGATCGGGCAGGTGCTGACCCAGAAAGAGGAGTACGGGTGCTGGCCCAGCAGGGGCGAGCGTGTGATGGTGGAGTACGCCAATCTGAACACGCACAAAACGATGCACGTGGGGCACCTGCGGAACGTGGTGCTTGGCGAGTCGGTGTACAACATCCTTAAGTGTGCAGGATTCGACACGGTGGGGGCAACCTATATTGGTGATATAGGCTTGCACGTGATGAGAACGCTCTGGTGCTACATCAACTTCCATAATGGTGAGGAGCCTGAGCAGGACAAAGGTGCGTGGCTTGAGCAAGTATATGTAGAAGCCACTGCGCGCCAGGAATACCGAAGCGATGTAGTGAAACTGATCACCGAGGCGGCCAGGGTCGATCCCAGTATAGCAGCCCAGTTGTCGAACGTGTTACAGGCGCTGGCCGGGAACAACCCCGAAGATGCGGCTCTGATAGAGGATATCGATAAAGGGCTGCTAACTAAGGACGGTCCCGACTGGAAGGCGGTGCTCGCAAGCAGCGATTATACAGTGCTCAACCTGTGGGACGAGTTGGGGCAGCTACTGACCGGGCAAGCGTCCACGCTGGACGAGACCAATAGCGACGGCGGTGAAGTGCAGAGCGCGGCGCAGGCGGAATTGCGGGCCGATTACGAGAAATTGGACGAGCATCGCGATTGGTGGGAGTACGTGCCGGAATGGAACGCCGATATCAGGCAGATGTTCGCCCGGTGGGAGGCGCACGACCCCGAACTGGTGGCCCTGTGGGAGAAGACCCGTGGATGGAGCATCGATTTCTTGGAGAGAGTGTTCAGCGACCTGGGAGTGAGCTTCAACGCCTGGTTCTTCGAGAGCGAGGTGGAAGAATCAGGCAAGCAGGTGGTGGAGGAGTTGATCCGCAAAGGGATCGCCGAGGACCACCGGGCTGAGGGTGAGCCTGTAATCGTGCGGGTGGATGATCAATTGAGGGCTAACCCTGAGTTGTCCAGGAAGTATGAGAAGGAGCTGTGGAAGATCAACAAAGACGGCACCCGCGAGCCGAAAGAGGCGTGGCGCGTGCTGGTGGTGTTGCGGTCGGACGGAACCTCGCTCTACGCCACTAAAGACCTGGAGCTGGCGCGACGCAAGTTCAACGACTGGCACGTGGACCGTTCGATCTACGTCATAGACAGCAGGCAATCGCTCTATTTCCAGCAGGTGTTCAGAGTGCTTGAGCTATGGGGTTTTAAGCAGGCCGACAAGGCGTTCCAACTAGCCTACGAGTTCGTGATAACGCCTGAAGGCGCGATTTCGTCCAGGCGAGGCGGCGCGCCCCAGTACGAAGACCTTGAGCGGGAGGCGTTAAGGCGAGCGCGCTCCATAGTCGACGCAAAAGAAGAGGAGCAACCGCGAGGCCTGAGCAACGAGCAACGGGACGAGATAGCACGGGCTGTAGCCTATGGCGCGCTCAAGATGGGTATGCTCGACAAGGACAACAACAAACTCATCACGTTCGTGTGGGAGCAGGCGCTGAACCCTGAGAGCCAATCGGCCACCTACGTGCAGTACTCGCATGCCAGGGCCACACGCGTGCTCGAAAAAGCTCCTGCGGAAGTGCTGCCGCAACCGGGCCAGCACTTCAACTTCAGGGAGCCCAACGTATACGAGACGAACCTGCTTGAGCAGATATCCAGGCTGCCCGAAGAGGTGGCGAGGGCCGCCGAGTCGTACAAGCCGGTGATCATCGCAATGTACTGCTTTGAACTGGCGGATGCGTTCAATAATTTCTACCACAACTGCCGGATATTGAACGCGGGTACGGAAGAAATGATCAGGGCGCGGCTGGCTCTGACCGCTGCGGCAAAGCAGACGATCGCCAACGCGCTGGGGTTGCTGGGGATCACCGCGCCCGACATGATGTAATTGCTGTTCGACTATGACCGTAGGTATCCTGCATTTCGATAGCTCTGCTCTGGCGGGTGCGACCACCTATAGCATAATCGTGCCTGATGCCCAAAAGGGAGGTCCAGGCCCATACCATGTGCTGTTGCAACTTCACGGGAGATACGACGATCATCGCGCATGGATCGAGAAGTCGCGAATTATGAGCTATGTCGAGCGCATACCTCTCATTGTGGTGATGCCCTCGGGCGGCAATTTCTGGTGGAGCAACGTAACCCCTGTCGGTACAACCGACCCAGATCTATCCCTGAATTACGAGAATTACCTCGTCAATGACCTGTGGGCGCACATCAACTCAACCTTCCCGGTCCGGGCAGGGGAGCGTTGGGCCATAGGCGGCCTTTCGATGGGCGGGTTCGGCTCGGTACGGCTTGGATTGAAGTACTCTGACCGCTTCTGCTCGATCTTCGCACATTCCAGCGTCTTCCCGACCGCCGACGAGTTGGAGCGGCTAGTACCACTGATATCACCCGCCGCGCGCGCCGATATGGATTGCTATCGCCTGGCCGAGGCGCGTACCCCGGTGGACCTGCCGCGCCTGAGTTTTGATTGTGGCGTAGACGATTTCTTGATAGGCAATAACCGCCGGTTCCACGCTCATTTGGAGCGGTTGGGATTGCCTCACACATACGCCGAGTATGCAGGCGCGCATACTTGGGATTACTGGGACCTGCATATTCAGGAAGCACTGGCGCAACACTGCGAGGTGCTTGGAATTGCTCCTCGACCTGTAGCTTATCCCTCAGAGGTTGATGAATAGACCGTTGATAGGCTGAGATCCTTTCAACTCAAGCTTATAACCAGTGATGCCCGATCCTCATGCACCTGTGGGCAATCTCGTACGCCGCCTTCTCAGGAGGCCGCTGTCCCGTGCCTGGATGACAGTTATTGTGCTAGGTGGCTATGCTATCCTCACGGTAGTGATGACGTGGCCGCTCGCGCTGCATTTTGCGGATACTTTGCCGGACGGCAGCGATGGCTGGCAGGAGATGTGGGGGCTCTGGTGGTTCAAAAAGGCCCTGGTTGATCTCCATACCACCCCGTTTTACACCAATTACCTCTACTATCCCAACGGTATAAGACTCTATTTCCATCCGCTTCAGCCCTTCAATGGGCTGATCAGCATCCCCTTCCAGGTGCTGGGGGCCGGCCTTCCAGCCGTGTACAACATCCTGATCCTATTGAGTTTTGTGCTCGCGGGATATGGTATGTATCTGCTGGTTAGGCATCTTACAGGGGCAGGTGCACCCGCGTTTATCGCCGGGTGCGTGTACGCGTTTTGTCCCTACCACTTCGCGCATATGTTGGGGCAGCTAAATCTGGCATCTCTTCAATGGATGCCTTTCTATCTATTCGCGCTATTCAAGGCGTGGGGCGGTCCTGGACCATTCCCGGCGGTAGATAATTCTAGGGGCGAGAGGCGGCAGCTTGGCTGCGCTTTGCTTGCAGGGCTGTTACTGGTCGTAAACGCATATACAGAGTGGCTGTATGCCGCGCTGATGGGCCTATTTACGCTGTGGTTCTTTGCCTGGCAACTTACATTTGGACGCGCAAAAGGATCAGGAGCGGACCCAACCAAGACACGCTACGCAGGCTGGCGACCTGGTGCGGTCGAACTTGCTGTCCAGGGCGGTGTTTGCATTGTGCTGCTTGCACCTGTATTGATCCCGATGATACGCGAAACACAAACTGCTACTTATATGAGACCTTCCGCCTACGAGGTTGAGCTTTTCTCGGCAGACCTTACTGATATAGCAGTGCCGAATTTGCTGGTGCCCTTATGGAATACCTTGCTCAGCCCCATTTTGACCGCTCATTACATGAGCCATTATCCCTCCGAGCGCCTGGTATTTGTGGGCTACATTGTGCTGCTATTGGTCGTTGTGGGTATCTGGAGGCTGAGGCGGTTGCCTGGTGTTCTTTTTTGGGGGTGGACCGCGCTGGGTGCATGGGTACTCAGCCTGGGGCCGGTGCTTCACGTGTGGGGAAGCAGCGATCTGTTCGGCGTTCGTATTCCGCTGCCCTACGCCTGGTTCCAGGGGCTGCCCGGCATGAGTATTCTGCGCACACCTGGGCGCATTAGCGTGTTGATCATCCTTGCTCTGGCGGTGCTTGTTGGTTATTCGCTTTCCACTTTGTTCAACAGGCAATCTTCGGAAAGCAGTCCTGAGAGGCAAAAGTCGCTCACGGGTCTGAAGTACGCGGCTATCGGAGCATTAATCTTGCTGGAATTCATACCGGTACCGTTCCCTTTGATGCCACAAAATTATGAGATCGAGCTCTATCACCGGATTGCGCACGAAACGGGCAATTTCGCGGTGCTGGAGTTGCCGATTCGGCCTATAGCCATCTTCATGGCATACCAGACTATTCACAGGAGGCCGATGATTGGAGGTTATGTATCCAGGCTACCGCCCGATAGTTATATAGAGCATAGTCCCCTACTCACATATCTACTTCCTTCCACCGGCGCAGATGATCCTGTATCTTCGGAGGCCAGCAGCACAGGGCTGGACGAGTTACGACGCATTGGAGTGCGCTATGTGATCGTTCACTGGCAATGGATGGCACCGGAGGAGGCGGAAAGCATGCACGCCAAGTTGGCGCGGGTCATCCCCAACGTTATTGCCCAGGATGTGCAGGAGGAAAATATAACGTTCTACAAGATAGGGCCTTAGTCAGGGCGGTTTTCAATAAGGGGCTGTTTGTTCTCTCTGGTATACTTAATAGAGTCGCTATTGCGTATAGAGTCGCTATTGGGTCGCTGGAATATGAAAGTAATAAGAATAAGAAATGGCAAATAACATAGACGCAAATAATAGAAAAAGAGTGGTTGTCGCCATGAGCGGGGGCGTGGATAGCTCGTTTACGGCTGCGCTCTTGCTTGAGCAAGGGTACGATGTGATCGGGGTGCACATGAGGTTGCACCATTTACACGCTGCCAGCAGGATGGGAGCGGGCGGAAAGCTGAACAAAGGGTGTTGCTCGGCGGACGATGTGGACGATGCTCGCCTGGTGTGCTATGAACTTGGTATTCCATTCTATGTGCTCGATTTCGAAGGCGATTTTCGCAAGACGGTGATCCAGAACTTCGTAGACGAGTACAGCAAGGGGCGCACACCTTATCCGTGTTTGCAGTGCAATCGCTATGTGAAGTTCGACTCGCTGCTTAAGCGTGCGGCGCAACTGGATGCCGATCACCTGGCTACGGGACACTACGGACGGATCACATATGATGATACGACGGGAAAGTACAGTCTGCGCAAGGCGCTTGACCCTTCGAAGGATCAATCGTACGTGCTGTACCACCTGGGGCAGTCTGAGTTGAGTCGCCTGTTGTTGCCTCTGGGAGAGCTTGCCAAGATACAGGTGCGCGAGATGTCAGCCGAGCGCAACCTGGTAACGGCGGATAAGCCGGACAGCCAGGAGATTTGCTTCATCCCTAATAACAACTACCGCACGTTCCTGGATAAGGTCTCGCCCGGCATGGCCGAGGCAGGCGTGATGGTCGATACGGCGGGCCAGGTGGTAGGAACGCATACAGGAGTGCCGAACTATACAATAGGGCAGCGCAAGGGGTTAGGCGCGCTGGGCTCGGAGGCGCATTTCGTGCTGGAGATTCGGCCTGAAGAGAACGTGGTGGTAGTCGGCACGAACGAGGAGTTGATGCGTTCGTCGCTTACAGCGGATGATGTGCATTGGACTTCTGGCAATGAGCCTTCGGGTCCCTTTATGGCGAGCGTGAAGATACGCTATCGCGCACCCGAAGTGCCCGCTCTGGTGACTCCTCTGCCGGGCAGGGGCATTCGGGTGGAGTTTGAGACGGCGCAGCGGGCGGTTACGCCTGGACAGGCAGCGGTTGTGTATGTCGGGGATGAGGTTGTGGGCGGTGGGACGATCGAGCGTCCGGCCAACTAATCATGCCCTGGAATCCCGATACTTACCATAAATTCCAAGCTGAGCGTTCGGCCCCTTTCACCGACCTGCTGGCACTGGTCAATGTGCGGAGCGGACTACACGTTGTCGACCTGGGGTGCGGCACAGGAGAGCTTACGGCTCGGCTCGCGGATTATTTACCTGATAGTGTTGTGGTTGGTATTGATAACTCGCCGCAGATGCTGGAACGCGCTTCACAGTATGAGCGCCCTAATTTGCGCTTTGAGTTGGCTTGTATCGAGGACCTGGACAGAGAGTGGGATTTGATCTTCTCGCACGCTGCCATCCACTGGGTGGAAGACCACAAGAGGTTGATCCCCCAACTGCTGTCGTATCTACGCCCCGGCGGGCAGCTTGCGGTGCAGATACCATCTAATCACGGGCATGCCACACATAGGTTGATCACCGAGTTGGCGGGGGAGTCACCTTTCAAGACAGCGCTTGGAGGGTGGATTCGCACGTCGGAGGTGCTTGGCATAGATCATTATGCAGACCTACTTTATGAGCACGGCGGACAAAATATCACCGTGTTCGAGAAGGTTTATCCCCACATCCTCGCCGATGCCGATGCGCTGGCCGATTGGACTTCGGGAACCGCACTGGTGCCTTACTTCGCGCGGATGAACGAGGGCGTACGGGAGCAGTTCATGATGCGCTATCGCGAGAGGCTGCGTGCCAGTTACCCTGAAAAGCCTGTGTTTTACGGCTTCCGTCGCACACTGTTCTCTGCGACCGTGGCAGGGTAGTGGAATTCCACATGCGGGTTGTGATGTATAATGCCCATCACAACCCGCATTCCACGCGCTACGCTCCGTGCTTCGCACTCAAAAGATGCCCGCACTCTCGCCGACAGTTATCATTTTCCTCGGTTTTGGCACTGCTTACGCGCTGCTCTTTCAGTTATGGCGTGGGCGGAGGCTGGCACATCTATTGCTCTTCTGGTTAGTGAGCCTTCTGGGCTTCGGACTAGGCTACTTGGCGGCATCGCTGTGGGCGATCCACCCCATTGTGCTGGGGGATATACCGGTCGTGGAAGCGTCGCTTGGCGCTCTCATATTACTTCTGGTTGCCAGCCGATTTACCGTATGATACAATTCGTCGCATAGGGAGGGGGCGGTTACTGCATATTGCATACTGTGTAGTGCGTATTTCATATTGCACACCGCATAGTGCAGATTGTCCTGACCCCTTATCCTGATGAACCGGAGGACACCTTATGAAAGTAGTTTTCATAGGTCTGGCAGCGCTATTAGTGCTTGTGGTGCTGCTTTTGCCTATTATCCTTGTATTCGTTGTACCGTTTCCCGAGGGTTATACCTGGCTTAGCGCTTTCCGCGATGCGGCCATAATTTATGCCAGCTTCTTCATGTGCGTGGGCGCTCTTTTGTTTATTGCTATGACGGGGTTGCTAGCCCTTATTGCCTTCACCCTTCGCGACAAGGTTTCGCCAACGATAGACAAGGTTGACGACACAGTGAAGACAGTGCGCGGGACTGTCACATTCGTGAGCGAGAGCGTGGTAGCGCCGATAATCAAAGTAGCAGGCGCAGCAGCAGGGGCGAAGGCGATGGTGCAAACGCTGGTGCGACGCAAGCCTAAGGAGACCAAAGAGGAGAAGTCGTAATGGCAAAGGCAAAGAAGAATGGAGGGGACGCAAGCCTTCTGATCGGCCTTGTGCTTGGGCTGGCAATAGGCGCAGCGATTGTGATCATACTTACCGAGGCGTCGCGAGAGGATGTTGGGCCTGACAGGATGCTGGAGAAGGCAGCTGATAGAATAGAAGGGGCAGCGGAAGCCTCCAGCTGAGAGCAGGTAAGCACGAAAAAGGGCGGGCCGCGACCCGCCCTTTTTCGTGCTTACCTGCTACCTAAATGGTCTCTCGTTCGTGTTTGTCGCCGTCGTAACTGAGGATGGCATCTTCGCCCTCCATGGTCGTTTGCAGGTAAACTGGACGACCCCAGAGAGAGTGGACATGTTCGAGGGTCTTGTCGGCGTAAGTCTCATCCAGATCCTGACCATCGTGGACGTGTCGCAAGTATAGCTCGCCGTTGTGATGGTAATCACCGCTTTCGACCAGGATCGTGGGGTTGCCGAAGTTTGCCATGCGAGCCACGATGTTGTCACGCACGTTGCGCCAATCTTTGTCAACTATCACCCACTGGTCCCCCTCGCGCTCGTAAAGGTAGAGGTCAAGGTCTTCTACCAGTTGCTCAGTCAGGTAGTTGCGGATGAGGGAGACATCATTCTCTTCTTCGCGTACCTCAAACAGTTTCTTGTGACCCTCGCCACCGGTGCGACCCCACTTCTCCTTTTCTTCGTCGGTGGGGTTGTCCCAGCGCCGCTCTATATCTTCCAGGACCTTTATGCCGAGGAGATAGGGATTTAGCTGGAAGCGGGAGGGAGAAAGGACGCCCGCGTTCATGGAGGCATAGTCGGTGAACTCTTCGTTGGTGAGATCAAGCTCGCGCATGATGCGGGTGTGCGCCCACACGGCCCAACCCTCGTTGCACACTTTGGTCTGCATCTGGGGTATGAAATAAAGCATCTCCTCGCGCACGATGCCCATAATATCGCGCTGCCAGGGTTCGAGATGGCGAGAATTGCGCATTATGAAGCCGAGTAGGTCTTTCTCAGGTTGGGCAGGGCGCTGATCGGCCTGGGTATTGCGCGAATGCCCGTTGCGCGGTAGGGGGGGGGGCTGTGGCTCATCGGTGAGGGCAAAGAGGTCGTCGAAGGGGGTTTCACCAGCTGAGGGGTGTTCGCGACGTAGGTTTTCGTCGTGGCTATGCTCGTCACCGGGTTTGAGCCTATCGGGCCTTCGGGCATCGACAGGGTCGATGTGCTCCTGTATGGAGAGCACAGCATCGAGGAAGCGTTCGACTCTGGAGAGGCCATGCTCGAATTCGTAATGGCGTATTCTGCCTGCGTTAAGGGAAGCGGTCTCTACCATATGGCGGTTGGTGGCCTGAAAGTAAGCGTTGTGCTTGAAGAAATCGCAATGGCCGACCACATGGGCCATGACGAGTTTGTTCTGGAGGACCGAGTTAGCGTCCATCAGGAAGGCGTAGGAGGGATTGGTATTGATCACAAGCTCATATATCTTGCTCAGGCCGTAGTCGTACTGGGTCTTCATGCGGTGGTACATCTTGCCGTGGGACCAGTGGGAGAAGCGGCCAGGCAAACCATAAGAGCCGAACTCGTACATTATAGAGGCTGGTACAAGCTCGAAGTGGACGGGGAAGGGGTCGAGGCCCAGGCTATGGGAGATCTCCCATATAGGGGCGATTGCGTCTTCCAGTTGTTTAGCATCGGAGTCTTGCATATTTTAGTTCCGATTTCTGATTTTGTTGGGTTAGGTGGTGCCTCAATAAGGCTCATCCTCACCCGGGTACCATTCATTGAAGCGAGTGTAGCTGGAGTGCCAGACGCCTTTCTTGAGCATTTTGGCGAGAAGGGGAGCGTAGCGCAGCTTAGCGCCGTACATACGTTCCATGAGAGCACCCGCGCCTCGCTGGCGATTCATGTACTGGTCGTAGACGAATAGCTCGCACCGTTCGTTGATCGAGTAGCTGTGGGTGGGGTAGATATCGTCCAGGCCCGCGAACAGGTCATGCACTCGGGTGCCTATGTTGCCAAACCTGTGGGCTGGCAAGCCTTCTACGACACGCGGATACAGGTCGCGGAAGTCGGCGGTGCGCAATTTGTCCAGGATCGCCACAGCCGTGGCTTCGTTCGCCACGCTACGAGACTGTTTCAATACTTCCAGGAGGGCTGTGCGCACGGCGTTAGCAGGGAGAAGACCAGTGCTGTATTTGTGCTGGGAGAGTTGTGAGGGATCGAGGGTGGGCCAGGTGTTGGTAGTTTTGGCAAGAGCAACCGCCGATCTGTGCCTGACGGCGGGGTCTTTGCTCCCGGTCATGCGGAGCAGTGCGCCCAGGGCGCGCTCGACGCCGGTCATGGGCAGGGGACGCACGCCAAGCAATCTGGGCGGCACGACGAGATATGGGTCGCGGGCCGCAGTTACGAGGCTCAGCACCAGCAAATCGCTCAGTTGTTCTTCTTCGCCCGCTTCTTCATAGAGGCCCAGACCGACAGCACACACCAGGCAACGGTCGCTGTAGGTATGGCGTCCGCAGTATTTACGCCCACATCTGCATTGCGTCTGCGCTTCAATATCGCAGAACCAGCAGGTTGGATGCTCAGTTGAAACATTTGGGTCCATGTTTGTGATACACGAAGACAACGGACTATAGACGAGGGACGATTATGGTGGCCTATGTGGCGGGGACAGGAGATTTGGAGAAGAAGCGTTGTAGGGCCGGGTAGACGGCTTTCTTGTCGCTAATGGTGACCGTTACAAACTTGGCATCTTCTATCTTGCCGAAGGCGGACATGAGCGTGCTCGATGAGCCGCGGTAGCCTTCCCGGATCTCGCCATAGCCGAAGAGATTGCATTGGGCGAGTAGCTCTTTGACCATGCGAACGCACACTTCGTTGTCCCAGGGGAGGTTGTCGCCATCGGAGAAGTGGAAGGGGTAGATGTTCCAGTCTTGGGGCGAGTAGCGCGTGCGGATGATGTCGAGGGCAAGCTCGTATGCCGAGGAGACCTGGGTGCCGCCCGACTCGCCCCGGTGGAAGAATTCCTCTTCGGTGACCTCGCGGGCTTCGGTGTGGTGAGAGATAAATACTATCTCGACGTTGTTATACTTGGTTCTGAGGAAGCGGACCATCCAGAAGTAGAAGGAGCGCGCGATATACTTCTCGAACTCACCCATGCTGCCCGACACGTCCATGAGAGCGAGCACGACGGCGTTCGACTGGTATTCGATGCGTGTCTCCCAGGTCTTGAAGCGAAGGTCGTCGGAGCGGAAATCGCCGACTTGAGCGTTGCCTCGGGCGGCGTTGCGCTTGATATTTTCAAGGAGGGTGCGCTTCTTGTCGAGGTTGGACATTGAGCCTTTTTTGCGTATGTCGGAGAATCGGAGGGTTTCGGATTCAACCTCTTTGATGCGCTTTTCCTGGAGGTTGGGCAACTCCAGGTCCTGGAAGATAAGAGCCGCGAGTTCATCGACTGATACCTCAGCTTCGTAGTATTCAGAGCCGGGTTCGTCGCCTGCCGGACTCTGGCCTTTGCCTGGGCCTTTCTGACCTTGGTTTCCGGCACGTCCGATCACATCGCCCACCTGCGAGTCGCCCTCGCCGGAGCCGGTGTTCTTGCCGGTGTTGTAGTCGTAGCGGAAGCGGTATTCCTCGAGAGAGCGCATGGGGACTTTGATGGTGCGCTTGCCGTCGGAGAGGATGATGTTTTCCTCAGAGACTATACCAGGCAGGTTCTCTTTGATGGCTTCGCGGATGCGGTCTTTGTGGCGCTGTTGGTCAACCGGCCCTTTGCGGTGGAGGGACCAGTCGTGCTGCGAGATCGACATCTGGGGTATGGAATGGTTTATGACCATTGTGGGTACTTTCTGGCGAGTAACGAGTAACGAGTAACGAGTAACGAGTAACGAGTAACGAGTAACCTATTGCATAGTTCGTATCGCTTACTCGTTACTCTTCCTAACGTATCACGTTCTATCTGTTGAGCAGTGAGCCTACGTATTGTAATAGCGCATTGGCGCAGGTTGCGCAATAGCCATGATCGGCTACTAAGCGGTCGATTACGTCGTTGATGCGGCGTAGCTGCTCCTGGTCGGGGGTTTTGACGGAGGTGGTGATCTTTACTACGTCGCGGAGATCAGCGAAGAGCTTCTTCTCGATGGCTTCGCGCAGGCGCTCATGGGAGCGATAGTCGAACTGTTGGCCCCGGCGTGCCAGGCTGGATATACGGATAAGTATTTCTTCGCGGAAGGACTTGCGCTGGGTGTCGCCAACCCCGATCTGCTCCTCTATGGATTTCATCAGGCCCTCATCAGGCTCCATCTCTTCGTCCGTGAGAGGATCGCGGAGCTTGCTGTGGTTGCAGTAGGCTTCGACGTTGTCGAGGTAGTTGTTGAGAAGGGTACGAGCCGACTCCTCAAAGGAATAGACGAACGCCTTCTGCACCTCGCGCTTGGCAATTTCGTCGTACTCTTTGCGCGCCTCGCCGAGCAGGTTGAGATAGTGCTCGCGCTGCTCGCGGGTTACGGAGGTGTGCTGCTCCAGGCCATCGCGGAGGGCACGCAGGGCGTCGATGGGGTTGATACAGGTCACACCTTCCCGCACCAGGGCGCTCGACAGGCGGTTGATCACATAGCGGGGGGAGATGCCGTCCATCCCTTCGCGGTCGGACTCTTCCTGTAGCTCCTTGAGATCCTTCTGCTTGAATCCGTCCACGTCCTCGCCGTCGTAGAGCTTGAGCTTCTTCATGGCGGTCATGCCCGCCTTCTTGGAAGGCTCCAGTCGAGTGAGTACCGCAAAAATAGAGGCGATATCGAGGGTGTGGGGGGAGATGTGGACGTTCTGGAGGGCGCTCTGCTTCAGGAGCTTATCGTAGATACGCACCTCGTCGCTGATGCGAAGGTTGTAGGGAACTTTGACGAGGATGATGCGGTCTTGCAAGGCCTCGCTCTTTTTGTTGCCGACGAAGGTCTTGTACTCGGTCTCATTGGTGTGGGAGACTACGACCTCGTCGGCGTAGATCATAGAGAAGCGTCCGGTCTTGATGTTCTGCTCCTGTGAGAGAGTGAGGAGTACGTAAAGGAAACGCTCGTCTACTTTCAACATCTCGATAAACTCGCACATACCCCGGTTGGCTACGTTTAGCTCGCCGTCGAAGCGATAGGCTCGTGGATCGCTCTCGGAGCCGTATTCACCTATGGTGGAGAGATCTATGGAGCCTGTTAGCTCAGAGACATCCTGGCTTTTGGGGTCGGATGGGGAGAAAGTGCCGATACCCATGCGCTTCTTTTCGGAGAAGGCGATACGGCGTACAGGGACGCGCTCAATATGTCCCTCGTAGGTGTGTTCCAGGTCGAACCGACAGCGGGGGCAAAGGTCGCCTTCGATGTAGATATCGTATTCGCGTCGAATATCGTCGCGCAATTCCATTGGGATCAGGTGCAAAGGCTCCTCATGCATAGGACAGGAGGCGATGGCGTATATGGCACCCTCCTCGGTGCGCGTGTAGGCCTCCAGCCCACGCTTGAGCAGGGAGACTATGGTGGACTTGCCACCTCCCACAGGACCCATGAGGAGGAGGATACGCTTGCGGACTTCGAGCCTCTGCGCACCTGAACTGAAGTATTCCACGATCTGCTGGATAGCTTTGTCCAGTCCGAAGATCTCACCATCGAAGAACTGGTAGTGAGGCAGCCCAATTCGCCCCTCTTCCACACCGGTTTGCATGATCATATCGTAGATGCGCGCATGCGATAGCTGGGCCAACTTCGGGTTGGCGGTCACTATCTTGAAATAATCCTCGAAGGTGCCAGACCAGGTCAGCGCTTGCTCTTGCGCTCTGAACTCTTCAAGCTTCTTAATAAGGTCCATACCTTTGTCCTTTCCCGATGAACTTTCCTTTCCGATGACTTTGCTTGCTGCCGCCTTTTGTTGCTTGAGTTAAGAGCGTATCAAAGGGTGCAAGTAACCCAGGGTAGGAGCGTCATTGCTGGCGCTACCCTTTTGTGGCGACTGTGTTATTTAGTTGTAGGTGGTGGAATGACCCTCTAACAGTGAGGGCTTGGCTGGTTTGCCTGGTGTATGTAGCGTGTAAGCCCGAAACAGGATGAAGGCTAGCCATGCTCCCCGGTGAAGCATTGGCCTCTGATCCGGGCGTTGGAGGTGGAACGTGCTGCTTCTGCTTCCGTTACCTCGTTTACATCTTGCGATGCAAAACACTCCCAGGGGATACGGTCACACTCTGGGAGCAAGAAAAGTGCCGATTAGTGTCCCGTTTGGTGCGGAACCGGCCCCTATTAACCTATTCGGTTATATATGTATGTTACCAGAGACCCCGCAATGTGCGCAAGTTTTCCACCAGGTATCATTCGGCTAACTCTTGGCTGACAAAAGGGCTAATCAAGTGAAGAGTGTTTGTAAGGAGGTCGGGCGCCCACAATTTGTGTTTGGCGGTTCGCCTTACCAGTGTAACGAAGACTGCTAGAGCAGGTTGCATGCCACACTTTTGCGTATCTGCGTGGAGGCTTCTCACTGTTATGTACGCAGTGGTTTGCACTACCGTTGCACCATCTACCCTTATACTCATGTTTTGGTGCCTGGGTGGTTCATTTTCTTGCTTAAGGTCTCCGGCTGGGGTTAGAATGTCAGCACCGCCCAGGGAGCCAGGTACTACAGGCGGCATTTCGACAATGGGGGAGCATTGACGTAGAAAAGAGCATGTTCAGGCACACAGCCGGTTTCAGAAAGTGCTTATTGACGGTGGTAGTGGTGCTGCTTCTGACGGCCTGTGGCACAGAGCCTATCGCCACTCCTTCACAATCTACGGCCACCGCGGCAATTGCTGTAGTCACGCATACCCCTGGCACGGGCACAGAAATAACCGCCACCGCAAGCGCCGGTGTGACAGAGGCACCAAGCGTCACCGGTGTAGATGCAGGTGGCGAGGTGAAGATAGGGTTCGCATTTGCTATGAGTGGTGACAATTCTGTGTATGGCATGTCGCAGAAGGCCGCTGCTCAGATGGCGCTTGACGAGATCAACGCGATGGGGACCGGGCCCAGACTGATCGGCATATTTGAGGATACGGGGGGCAAGCCTGAGCAGGCGCTTGAAGTGTTCCAAGAGTTCATCAATGACGATAATGTGGAGGCGATAATCGGGCCGACTCTCAGTAACGAAGCCAAAATAACAGATCCCCAGGCCCAGGAAGCCAGGGTTCCAGTGCTGGCGGTATCAAACACGGCGAGCGGTATCACCGATATTGGCGATTACATCTTCAGGGATTCGCTGGCCGAGTCGCAGGTGATCCCGGAGACGATCAAGGAGGCTAAAGAGAAGCTGGATATTGAGAAGGTAGTGCTGTTGTATGCCAGCGATGATGCTTTCAGCAAGTCAGGAGCGGATGTGTTCCGCGCGGAGCTACAGAAGAACGGTATCGAGATATTGAGCGAGCAGACATTCGGGACGAACGATACAGATTTCAAGGCGCAACTGAGCGCGGCGAAGGCGGCAGGCCCCGACGCGATTGTGGTGTCGGGGTTGATCAACCCGGCCAAGTTGATCGTGCGACAAGCGCGAGAGGATGTTGGGATCGATCCTGGTGTGCATATCATCGGGGGCAATGGGTTCAATTCTCCTGCGCTGATCGCCGATACAGATGGAGCAGCCGAAGGGGTGATAGTGGGGTCGGCGTGGACCGCTGTTTCGGGGGAGGTGTTGAGCCAGCAGTTTATTGAGAACTTCAGGAAGGCCAACGGGCTAGACCCGGACCAGTTCGCGGCTCAGGCGCACGCAGGGGTTTACATAATGTATGACGCGATCAAGCGCGCCAATGTCGAGGGAAAATCGCTTGAAGATGCACGCACCGCCGTCCGCGATGCTCTCAGGGGCACGAGTGATTTGCCGACTGTGCTTGGGGATTTTTCGTTTACCGACAGACGCGATGCTAAACATCCGCCTATAGTGCAGATCGTCGAGAACGGCAGGTTCGCACTGCTGAAATGAATTGTTCAGTGAATGATACCTCGGCGATCCTGCATTTCGAGCAGGGCATATTTGGGGGTAGCGCGGGACGTGTTGGCTAAATATCGCCTTAGCCAGCCTGGAGCACTGGCTTTCCTGGCAGCGCTCTTGCCGATGGCAATATGGGCACTGCTCACGCTGATACGAGGCGTGGACCTTCGGGATTTCGAGCAGCACATCCACAACGGCGACCCCGGCAAGCTCAAGACCCCAATCCTGGCGCAGAGTTTTGTCAGCACACACGACAATATCAGCCGCGTAGAATTGCAACTGAATACGCCGATCGCTCGCACGCTTCCGGCGGACCTGGGCACATGGCTTGGGAGGGGAGAGGGGCCGGATAGCATGTCGCTGGATGGGTCGGTGCAGGGCGTATCGAAGGTCATAAGCGATACAAGCGGCTTCTATCTGTCGGTGGCTTTTCCGCCTGTGCAAGACTCGGCGGGGGTAACATATACGTTTCTGTTGAAGACGCCAGGGTATTCGGTCAATTCGGTGATGAGTCCGGCGTGGTCCACGGTCGACGCGCTCTCGTCGGGCGCAATGTACACGGAGGACGGGGCGCAGGGTGGGGACCTTGCTATCACCGTCTATTACCGCTACACGCTTTACACGATGATGGGCGACGTGTGGGACGCGATCACAGGGCACTGGTTCGAGATATTCGCCTGGTTGGCGGTGCTCTTGCTGCCGGGGTTGGCACTGCTGGTCTGGATGCCCAACGGGCTGAACGGCGGCCAGAGGATGCTGGCCGCTCCCGGACTATCGGCGTTGCTCTTGCCGACCGTTATGCTGCTGGCGAGTTTGATCGGGCTGCCTATCGGGACGAACAAGCTGTGGGTGTTGCTGGTGTTGTGCGCGCTGGCGATTGGGGTTCGGGTCGCACTCGTATGGCGAGGGAGGCCGACAGGGGAGTGGCGGCAGGTGGACCGCCACTCTGTGGTATTCTGGCTAACTTTCGCGGCAGTCACAGTTGTGACGATCATTACACGGCTCGTCTCGCTACGCGACCTGGAGGCGGGGGTGGGCATGGACGCCTACCACCACACGATGGTCACGGCGCTGTTTGTGCGCGACAGCGGCATACCTCCTGGATACGAGCCGTTCGTGCCACTTACTTCGTTTACTTATCACTTTGGGTTCCATACATTGTCAGCTGTGATGGCGTGGCTGACGGGGACCACGCAGATCGCTGACTTGATGACGCTGGTGCCCAGGGTGGGGCAGATCGCGGGTAGTGTGCTGCCTATTCCCGCACTTACCCTGTTCGGATGGAGGGTACTGGGCAACCGTTGGGTTGGACTGGTTGCGGGGGCGCTGGCGGGGCTGGTGAGTGTAGTTCCTGCTTTCTATGTCGAATGGTCGCGGTACACACAGGGGCTTGGCCTGGCTGTGCTGCCTGTGGCATGGGTGCTGTTTGTAGAGGCGGTCGGGGCACCGATAAAGGGTGTGCAATGGGGGGCTGTGGGCAATCGTGCCGTCCTCAACCGGGTTTCCGCGATTGTGCTTGCAGTAATTGGTGCAGCAGGGTTGTTCCTTACTCACTACAGGATCATTGTGCTTTACGCGGGTTTTGTCGCATTGTACGTGCTGTGGATCACCTTTATAGATGGGTTTTCAGGGGCTACTCGCTCATTCAGGTTTTACGTTTCACGATTCTTGTTGTATGCCTCGCGTACCGCACTTGTGGGAATACTCAGCTTGATCCTGGTATCTCCCTGGCTGATCAACTTCGCCAGCAATTTCGTCAAGAACTCCATCGACAGAAATACCCCCGACATGAACCTCTATTTTGAGACGGCAGGACGGCTTGGCGCGCCGGTGTTGAACGATCCATCGCTGGCGATCCTGGCCGATCTGTGCGCGTTGGGGCTGGCTATGCTGGGGAGGAGGTTGTGGTGGCGCTCACTGGCGGGGCTTACGTTGGGTTTTGTGGGGGGTGTGGTCGCGCTTGGTTTTACGCTGTATGTGTGGGTGAGCCACAATCCGAGCAAGCTGGAAGCTAACCTGCAAACAGGTTTTCTATGGCTGTCACCTGTCACATGGTCCCTGCTGTTGGAGATAGGTATCGTATGTGCTCTATTAATCGGGGGAGCGGCCCGGCTGGTGCGGGGGGCTATCAGTCGGGAGGCTGTGGTTGCTCTGCCGGTGGTTGTGTGGCTTATGCTGGCACTGGGGTCAAGCCCGCAGCTTCTACCTTTCCGCCTGCCGTTTGTTGGCTATCTGGACTCGGTTACGCTTGCATCAAGCGCCTGGCTGCCTGCCTGTTTGCTGGCAGCCTACGCAGTAGTGACGGTATGGCAGTGGCTTACACGGCTGGCGGCTGGCAGGCGATGGCTAATCATACCCGCCCCGCCCAAAGCCCAAAGCCTGGATCGAAGGCCGTCTTTTGTCGACCGCCTATCGCCCTATGTGCTGCCGGTTACTGTGGCTGTTGTCTCGCTGGGGATTATCGCATCGGGCCTGACGCTTGCGCCGATAAAGGAGCGCAGGCAATATATCGAACCGGCGGATATGGGGGCACTGACGTGGATGCGCGATAACCTACCTCGCGACAGCTATGTGCTTGTGGGAACGTTCAAATTTGCGTGGTCACCTACTCAGCCACTGGGGCTAGATTCGGGGTTGTGGATACCGTTGGTGGCGGGCGTGAGATCGTCGGTGCCGTCGATCAACGCTTATAATGAGAAGCCTCGCGATCCGCAGTATTTCAGCGAGGCGCTGGCGCTATCGGGATACATGCCGTTGCCTGGCACGGAGGAGAGTTGGCAGGCCCTGAAGGCGCAGGGGATAACGCATATCTACGTTGGCACCCGGTCAGCGGGGGATGGGTTCTCGATGTCCGATCTGTTGAAGGATGATCACGTGCAGTTGATCTACCATAGAGATGCCGTGTGGCTATTTCGGTTGCTCTGACGATTTGCAGTACAGGATGCGATATGAGCGAAGCGAGTTATTGGAAGAAACGAGATATGTATCGGAAGAGTGGTCGCACCTGGGTACCTTTGTTGTGGATGCGAACAGGCGGGTAAGCTGGGCACACATCTTTATGGCCCGGCACGCGCACAATGTGGGTAGGGTGGATAACGACGATCTGGAGCGCGTCGAGTTGAAGTGGGTTTCGGTAGAGGAAGCCGGCGCCGCCCTTCGCGACGGGCGCGTGGGGATCATAAGCTCGGCGATGGCGCTTGCGCTGGCTTTGCCTCTCCTTTAGGGGCTAGGGACGCGCCCCGTACACACTCTCGTATTTCTGCACACCCAGCAATCCTAGCAGGGTCTGGAAGTTGGGGTCGCTGTTCTCAGAGTGGTATTCCAGGCGGTTACGCTCGAAGTACTGCACCAGATAGCTTTTGCCGTCTGTGGGGCTTATCTCCTCAAAAGCTTCGGATATAGGGTAGCCGAAGACGGGGATGCCGCCGTGGCTCCGCCAGTAAGCCTGAAACCGTTCGCCCACGAAATGACCTGTTTCGTTGAAGTAGAGGAGGCCACAACCGTCGCACGGTGAGGCGCGCTGGAACGGGCCTTCGCTCTCCCTACCAGCCACAAGGTCCAGGCCGAGCCTCCCTAGGAGCACATATGACTCTTTGCCCTGGTTTTCAGGGTGTAACTCAAAGCGGGCGCGCTCGGTGTACTGCACGCTATAGGTGTTGCCGTCCTCTAATTTCTCGCTCAATTCGCCGGTGACGGGGAGGCCGAACTGCTCAAGGCCCCCGTGGGTGAACCAGTAATCGAGGAACGCGCCGCGCAAGCACTGGCCTGTTTCGTGGAAGCAGCGGCTCACGCCGGGGAGTTGAGCGGCAGGCACGGGCGCGGGCTTGCCCGCCACAGCGGTGGGCGCGGCCCCGGCTGGTGGGACGGGCGTGGGCGGGGTGCCTGCATACGAGATGCGGTAGATCCTGCCCGTGTTGTCCTGGGATGCAAATAGGGAGCCGTCATAAGGATCGACGGCCACGCCGACCCAGGTTTCGCCCGTACTGAGGAAGCCCTGGGGTGGGCCTGAAGGCTTACCATCTTTGAAAGGCACGAACACGATGCCGCGGTTGTCGGGGTAGTTGATGCTGTGTTGAGCCACGAAGATACCACCCCAGTATTGCGAAGGGAAGGAGTAGACGGGCCCCTCATAGAAGGCCATACCGAGGGGAGCGGAGTGGGGTGGGAACGTTTCAACCGGAGGAATGGTAGCGCCGCAGTTGCGCCCACCGAGGATGGGATTTGGGTCCTGATTGTCAATACAGAAAGGGAAGCCGTAGTCGCCGCCGTCCACGATCCGGTTTAGCTCGTCGGGAGGGCGAGTGGTGCCCAGGTCGTCGGCCCCATTGTCCACGCCCCACATGTCGCCGGTGACCGAGTCCCCACCCAAAACCGACCGTATTGCGCAGGCCCCTGGCGAAGACGCGCCCGCCGGAGCCATCAGCGTTGTACTGCCAGATGGTGGCCCTGGTGGCGGCCTCCTGGGCATCGTCGTTGTAGGAGCCGATGTTCATGTAGAACTTGCCATCGGGACCCCAGGCTATGGTCTTGGTTTTGTGGCGGCCATTGGCGGGCAGATCGCCTATGAAGACCTCTTTGGTATCGGCCACCAGATCGCCATCGGTATCCTGCAAGCGCCAGATGCGTCCCAATTCGCCCACGTAGACCGAGCCCAGGTGGAAAACGACATTGTTGGGCGAATAGAAGCCGCTGGAGAAGGTGATGAGGGAATCGGCCTTGCCGTCGTGGTCGCGGTCGGGGAGCACTCGTACCCTGTTGTTGGTCGAGCCGAATTCGGCCACGTAGAGATCGCCGTCGGGCGAGAAGGAGACGAAGCGTGGGGTGGTGAGACCGCTCGCATATAACTCGGCCTTGAAGCCGGGGGGTAAGCCGAGTGAAGTGGCATCGGGCGCTGCCTGGATTGGCGTGTTTGTTAGGAGCAGGATGGCGGCTATGGTCGAGGCCGCGACAAGAAAGAGGAATACGATGCTTTTCTTCATGGCAATGCTCCTTATTTGACAGGAGCCACCTCCCGCAAGAAACGATCCACGCTCTCGGCCCATTTGTTGGGGTCGTTTGCCAGGAGCGACTCGTGACCTGCTCCTGGGAAGGCGACCTGTTGTTTGTCGCCGCTGGGGTTGAGATGGCCGTAGATCGACTTGCTCTGTTCAGGGGTGACGCGTGGGTCGGGTTCGCCGTACATGAGAAGGGTGGGGCACTGGACTTTGGAAGCGTAATCGACGGGGTTGTCGGTGAAGCCGTTGAACCCGTGCTGAACGCTGCCCCAGAATACCATCAATTCGGCGGAAGGAAAAGGCGGAAGGCCCATGGCGTCGAATCGATTGCGTACGGTGTTGAGAAGGGTGTCGAAGGGGCCCTCGAGGATGAGGGCATCGGGTCGAGAGCCTTCTTCGGCGTAGGCCCGCAGTATCGCGGAAGCACCCATCGACACGCCATAGAGCACGATCTTCGCGCCGGGCCATTGCTGACGGGCGTAGTCAAGCGCAGCGGCGACATCCTGGGATTCTCGCGCTCCAAGAGTGGTGTCGCTGCCCGTGGAGCCGCCCGCGCCCCGGAAATCGACCAGGAGAGGCGACCACCGCATCCGGTAGAAGCGGCCTGCCTGCTGGAGGAGGGGAGTCTTTGCTGCTTGCGTAGCCCGGAAACATGAGGATGATGTTTTGTGCGTCGGAGGACGTGCCGATGTACCACGCTTCAAGGGACTCGGAGTTGCTTTCGGCGATAGGGATGATCCTGGTTTCGTACGGCAGAACGAGGTCGGCGGGGGTGTTGGTGTTGGTAGGGCGCGGGACGGTGGTGCCGAGGAGTATCGTCCCTACCTTGTCGATAAAGGAGAGTTGTTCCGGACTGGCGGTGCGCGCTGTCGAAGATGCGTAGTGGGTCATGGTCCAGGTTTGCATGAAGGCTATGGCGTTGAGCGCCAGGAGCAAGCCCACCACTATAACGAGGACAATGCGACGCCAACCGGGTTCGAATCTCTGTCTTACCTTTATATGCAGCGGTGAATGCAAACTCATCAACCTTTACAACGAATTATACAGGCGCGGTGGTGTGCCAAATAACAGAAACGGACCATCAAGTGGTCCGTTTCTGTTATTTGGCTATCGTTTTGGGGTGTCAGCGGGTTGAGAGGCAACCGGGGAAGAAGGTGTTGGACACGATCTTGGAGGTCTGGCCCCTGGTGGCGTTGTTGCCGGGGCGGAAGTAGGGGAGGTTGCCAGCCTGGCATGGCTCGCCGGGGGAGCCGCATGGGTAGCCCTGCATGATATCGCGGGAGGCCAGCCTGCCGATGTAATCGTGGAAAGGCTGGTCCAGGGGCACATCCTCGAATACCTGAGCGGGTTGAGCATCGGTGTAGCCCGCCGTATTGGCGACGATCTTGGAGATCTGCCCACGAGTGGCGTTGTTGCCGGGGCGGAAGTAGGGGAGGTTGCCAGCCTGGCATGGCTCGCCGGGGGAGCCGCATGGGTAGCCCTGCATGATGTCACGAGACGCCAGCCTGCCCACATAATCGAAGAACGAACTGTCCACGGGGACATCCTGGAACATCGGGGCCAATTGAGGATCATCGAAGCCCGCCGAGTTGGACACTATTTTGGCTAGCTGCCCACGAGTGACGTTGTTGCCGGGGCGGAAGGTACCATCAGAGTAGCCGTTGATGATGCCGAGGCAGGCCAGGCAGCGCACATATGAGTAGAAGGTATCGGTCGAGGGCACGTCGCTGAAAGTGATGGTGCATGTGGTAGCAGTTGGCTCGGTGGTGGCTGTTTCTGTGGGAGCGATTTCGACGGTGTTGGTAAGGGTGGGCGTGTCTGTGTTTTCGGCGGTGGATGTGGCGGGTGGGGTACTTGCCGCGTGGGTCGCCGTTGGGGGCACCAGGGTTTCGGTTGGCTCGACTGCTGTGGTGGTAGAGGAGGGCTGGGGTGGTGTGGCAGTTGGCGTATCGGAAGATGTAGGCGTTGGTGTGTCGGTGGTTGGAGGCACTGGTGTACTGGTTGGATTGGTCGGAGGAGTGTTCGTTGCTGTAGTGGTGCTTGTGGAGGTGTAGGCAGGTGTGTTTGTGCCAGTTGGCGTGCTTATAACTGTGTTGGTTGGGGTATCGGTACTGGTGGGTAGATCTGTTGATGTCCGTGTTGGTGTGCCGGTAGGTAGATCTGTTGGGGTTTGTGTTGGTGTGCCGGTGGGCATGGTGGTAGGGGTGCCGGTCGTCGCTTCAGTGGGAGTATCTGCAGGCGTATTTGTAGGCGTATTTGTAGGCGTATTTGTGGGCGTGTTAGTTGGTGTATTGGTGGAAGTGCCGGTCGAGGTGGGAGCTGGGGTGAAAGTAAAGGTAGCAGAAGGGCTTGGGCTGGGGGTTGCCGAATTGGTAGGGAGCACTATTATCTCCCAGGTGGTAGTATCCTGTGCGTATGTAGGCGCTTGCTTGAGGCGCAGCCATGAAGTAGAGCATTGACCTTGCGGGCCGAAGAACTGGGCGTATTCGGGAGTGCCTGGGGCGGGAATCTGCACGGTTTCGGGATTGGGACATCCCACGCAATACCAATCGTTATCGGGGCTAACATAGCCAACCCCTATATCTCCATAGCAGTTATTGTTATAGAGGTCAGAGCAGGGAGAATAGTTGCCGGAACCGTCCTCGACGCAGTATTGCATCTGGTATTGCATAGTGGGGGAGGGGCTGCATCCACCGTTACCGCCGCAATCCTGGTCGAAGTGGCGCATGCTGAGAGTTTGCCCGGCCATATCGCCTGTAAGCTGCGTGAACAACATTGGAAAAAGCACCCCAGTATCAAGGTTCATCACCATAGCTCGCGCTGCTGAGACGATGGCGGGAGGATCACCGCTATCCCAATCGGGCGGGGGGTTGGCGCTTGACGTTTGCTGGAAATACTGGGTATTTGAGAAGCAGATATTGGTGTTGGGATTCGACAGGTTATTACAAGCGTAACCGGCAGCATCGTTGATGCTTTTTGGACCAACTCTGATATCGAAGTTGTTCTCGCTCGAACCGCTCGACGTTTGGACATAGAGGTAAAGGTAGATATGGCCGTTAGGCTCGCGGGCGTAGCAGTCATGAGTTGGCTCTGGGCAGGATGGGTCGTTGAGCGTGATGTCGAAGCCCGGAGGTTGGTACCAGGCCAGGTCGGTAAAGGGATCCAATCCTATAGTATATGCTGCGATTGAAGCTCCACCCGGCTGGTCGGATAGTGTGGCAGGATCGGCGTATATGTCGGGTGGGTTTGGGTAAAAATGCCAGAGCTTGAAGGAGGTTGTATTCGCCCAACTATCGTTCCACGCCCCGCTGGGAGGATTAACATCTGAAGCGCTATGCGGTTGTCTGAACTCATCCACTCGCCACACGGCCACTCTGCGAGTTCCGGCGAATGCCGTTGGGATGGGAGTGGCTGTGAGTGGATAAGCACCGGGGTGCATATATGTATTGAATCTTTCGCCACCCCCCCCAAAACCAGATCCATAAGTAAATCTACCATCGTTGGGGTAGTAAGTGGGCGTCGCTACAGGCGTGGAACAGGGTGTGCCAAATCCAGGGCAGATGGTAGGCACAGGCGTAAGTGGTGTGGGAGCGCTATCGGGGCGGTTATATGTATCGGGGTCGTAGAGTTGAACGAGCAGATGATCGTCGGGAAAGTCGGGCGGAACATCTATGCGGTAGAGATAGCCGTAAGGTTGCTGGGTCGCCTCGGGGTTGGGAGTAGCGCCTGCTATATAGTACGGAGAATAAGCATCACCCATTTTGCGGAAACTATCCGGACCCTCGACACTAATGTTAAGTTCGTTGAAGACGCCCGCGATACCATAAGGCTTGGTGTTGAGAGGGGTGTAAGCATTTGTGCCGCTGAGGACGGGGCGTGCGGGTGGCTGGTTGACCACCTGGGCGTAGAGCTTGTTCTGGCCGATGGTCGGGCTCGAGCTGCTGCTTATGAGCCAGGTAGCCATTAATATAGTGACAACAAGCATCGCAGGCCACGCAAGCACGCTTATATGCTTGCGGACAGCAGGTGTGAGGCTGGGGAGATTGTGGGAAGTCATTACTCTACGCACATTATCATCTATTTGATGACTTACATGAATAGGAAGACGGTACTAGGTATTCACGCACGGCAAGGCTACTCATCAATCGTAGAGACAACGATTTGGGTCCTTATGCGAATGCACCATCAAGCTAAATGCCAAATTAGGGAGTGAGGAAAAGCAAGGAGACGTGTAGAACAGGAATATCTGATCAACAGCCGGTATCAACGGCTTCCAAACTGGCAAGACGTAGGGCGGTCAACGTTGGAACAGTACGGGCGGATAGCGTACGATGTCAATTCTCCCACCGGTATACTGCTCTCACAATTATGTCAACTTGACACTGGAAGAAGCAACTTGCTATAATTTATTCGTTCCGAATAGAAATGGGCCGCTAGCTCAATGGCAGAGCAACTGACTCTTAATCAGTGGGTTCAAGGTTCAAGTCCTTGGCGGCTC
>CAWCNY010000008.1:0-175430 GCA_963797095.1 uncultured Chloroflexia bacterium
TTTGACCACTATTTTGACCACTTAGTTGACCACTACGGGAGCAAATTTCAGCGGATTTCGGCGGACCTCAATAGCAAATTCGTTCTCTTTTCACGCACAAAATGGACTTGACGGACCCTGGCGGAAGCCCTCCTGGGGGACTTTTAATCAGTGGGTTCAAGGTTCAAGTCCTTGGCGGCTCACCACAATTTACGCACGATTTTAGCTCGGGTGTTCCATCATCCGGGCTTTTTGTTTGGGTTTGACGACCAAACTCTTAGGAGATGGCCAAAAGTGGCTGTGGTGGTGCTATGATTCGGTCCACAGCCTGGCGATCCAAGTTCCGGCAAACCAAAGGCAGGGTGAGGCGAGCTTAGGCGGGGGAAAACCGCCGGAGCATACGCGGGAGGGTATGAGGTAGCCGTACGGTCGATGTCTCAGGGAGCTAGCAACGTGCCGCGGATGCTGCTAGAATAGGTGGGTAGAACAGAAACGAGGACATATATGCAGGTATGCAGGCAACTGGGGCTAGAGAGGTGACGGGCAATGAGCCGACGTCTTACAGTTGAGCTGAGCGACGAAGTTTACAGTATCATTCAGCGCGAAGGTATCGAAGCTAACGTGTCGCCCGCCGAGGTGGCCTCAGCGTCGTTGGATCGATACTTCCGGGAACAGCACAGCACGGATAGCGGGGATCGCACAAGAGGCACAAGGGGAAAGACACGAGGGCAAAATAGGAACAACGAGCCTGAGGTACAAGCGGCACGCGAACGGTTCGAGCAACTCTTCGGGTCCGTCGACCTGGGCTACGCAACAGGTACCGGCATCGAAGAGATCGACGCCGATTTAGAGCGCGGGTATGCGAATTTGAACGAGAGAGCGTAATGCTTTTTGACACATCAGGTTTGTTGTGCTTACTCCATCGCGTTGAACCACGGCATGCGCAAGATCCAAAACGCTGAACGAGAAGGGTGTCAACGATTCCTCACAGCGAATAGTGCCTGAGCCCTGCAAGGGCGGTCCTGGCAAGATTCCTTGTCCGCACGGCGACAGTTCATAGTGGTAGGTGGTTTACTTGCCCTTCCCACTCTCCCTCGAGGCTACATTCAGCCAGCAGCAGGATGTCTTCAACGGCTTGCCCGATTTGTACTTCACGACCCAACACGAACACACCGGGCATTTCCTCACCCTTGCTAACCCGACCATAAGCGAAATCGCTCATTGTACTGACATCATGAGTGAGTAGCACCCGGCCTTCCGTCGCTGCCCACTCCAGCACACTCGGATCATCTGCCCCGCCCAGGCCCGCATCTTGCACCCGAACAATATCAAGCTCGGGCTTGCGCCGCTTGAGTGCTCGTACGATGTCGTTGTTGAGGTTTTCGTCGGCGGCCAGACGTAGCATGTGAAAGGGGGAGCAATCGAAGGTCTTTTGGAGGTCTTTCGCTTAAACGTTAGTATCGGTCTTGCGAGCCAGCAGTCGCTCTCGTACCCCTACCAGGCTGCTTCGGGATTCATTTTGTCGGCGCACCTCGGCCGTCAGTTGCGCCCGCTGCTGCAGGTAAGCATCGACCTCTGTGCGGTTGTAGAGGTAGTATGCAATAACCGAGTAGACCTGGGGTAACTGGAGTGACGGGTATTGCTGCTGGATCTCCTCAGGAGTAGCGCCCTCAAGAAAAGCATGCACAACAGTGTCGAGGGTAACGCGAGTGCCCACCACGCGAATAACTCCATCGGAGTGTGCGTGGAGCGGGGCGGGAATGTTGGTGATGGTCATAGTCGTAGCTTGTCCCATTTCTGATCTCTAACTCAAGAGCTTAGGACGATTATAAGCTGCAGTGCCCATTGCGTCTACCCACCACCTATCGACGTCAGGGCTATGCGATCTCGACTGCCTTTCTGCGTTTCCGACGTTTGCGATATTACCCTATGGTTCCCAGCATATAATACCGGACACCCTGTCAAAATCAGCATCGAACGAGTTCGAGCACATCCGCGCCCGATTGCTGCATCGACGCGACCATAAGGGCAGCACCGAAATCCAAATTCGCACCCGCACCCCCGTATGCACCAAGGGCCCCCAGCACCGCTCTACGGTTCTGCACCCGAAAGTTGCGAAGGCGAACAAGAGCTGTAAGAAGGGCAGCTACCTGATTGCTGGGAAGGTGGTAGAGCCGGGGAGAAGCAAGCACATAGACAGCATCTGCAATCACAGTGCTGGGCGCTCCAACAGTAAGGGTCCCATCCTCAACCTGCTGAAACAGGGCCGCAGCTCGCGCCTGCTTGTCGGGATCATCCCCTGTTAGCAGGCGAATAATGACGTCAGTATCGACAAATGGGACAGCCACGGCTATGGTGCCTCGCCTCGAACTATCAGGTTATTCAGCGTGAGTTTCGGTGGGCCTATGGGTCCTGCTACCGGCGCCAGCGCCAACGTCGGTATCCGAATTCGCTATCTCGTGAGCACGGTCCTCGCGTGCTACCCGGATCGTTTCCTCCCAGTTGAGTGGCTTTTCCAGGGAACCCGCGGCTCCTCGCAGGGAGGCTACGTTGTGATAATGTGGGGCTTCGATCCTGACGATGCCTTCGTCCTCAATAACGAATGAGATCTTATCTCCCTGCTCAATTCCAAGGTGCCTGCGTACCTCAGCAGGGATTGTGACCTGGCCTTTGCTGGTGATAGTCGAGACAATAAGTTTCACTTGAATGGAATCCCTCCCTCCAGGCGGCATGCTCTGGACCTTCCGGTAATGGTAAGGCAAGAGGCTCTGAGTAAGGACTAGCTAACATATTCCTTACCTTCTGTCAACGTGAATGCGCGGCGGCCGGTGGCGACGCGAGGAGCCTGGCTCTGAGACCCCGAAGGCCACCCGTCAAGAACTCTCAAGGGATATTGGCGTGCGCAGGGTGCCCAGCGTGCCGCGAGTGCCGCAAGTGCCGGAGATGCGGCAGGAGATCGAGACCCGAAGTATAATTGAGCACATCCTCTTATGGACACAGATGCTGCCAACCGAAGGGAAGAGGGATTCGCTCAGATCGTGAGCGAGGTGCAAGGCCATGTTGACTTTACTCCACCGGAGCGGATGGTGCGTGCCCTTTGCAGTTCCGTCCCCATAGAGATCCTCACATACATAACGGGCCAGAGCGAAAGCACCGTGCGTCGTTGGGCAAGTGGGGATGTCACTGACATGGCGCAGGAGAGCGAGCGTCGCCTGGCGGCAGCCTACGAGATCCTGCAGCTTATTGACCGCTTTGAGGCACCTGGCGTTGCTGCGACATGGTTTACATGCAACGAGCCGCAGCTGGATTTCGTAATGCCGGCGACAGCACTGCGAGAAGGCTGGCTGGAGGACGCACTCGCGGCTGCGCGCCACTTTGTCGCCGTCGGCTGACGCATGTTCGTGGTCGTGGCGAGCAACTGGCGTGCTACCCGGAGCGAACGGCCCGCTTGGATAGGAACTCCCATGATAGACGTCTCGGGTATAGCCCCTGAAGCGCGGCCGATCGTCGAACAGGCGGCCGCCATCTACATGAAGCACACCGCTCAGTGGTTCGTGGGCCTGATAGTGTATGGCTCTGCGCTCCGGGGCGACTTCATACCCGGGTGCAGCGACGTCGATTTGCAGATCTACCTCGACGCCTCGGCCTTCGAGCCAGGCGACCGCGACCGCGATCGCAGCCGCCTCCCCCTGGACCTTTGCATCGCCATCCAGCGCGACCTGGCGAAGCTAGACCTCGGTCCCTTCAGCTATATCCAGGGCCACGTGTTCTCGACCGGTTTTCGGGAGGGTTGGGTCGGCCCGGTGCCCGGCACTTACCGTCTCGTCAGCGGCACCCTGCCCACAGGCGAAGCCACGCCTGAGCAACTTCGCCGGGGGGCCGCTGCGCGACTGTCTGCCCTCGAACCCGTCCCGGAGCATCTCACGAGCGGGCTGCTGGACTACGGCGAGCACGGGCTTGAGCATCAAGTTCGCCTGCTGATCAGCGAGGTCTGGCCCGCCCTCAAGCAGGTGCTGGTCCTGCAAGGAGGTGACCCGGTCGGCATCTGGTCCCTGACCAAGCAGCAGGCGATTGACCTGCTGCCTGAAGACTCGCCCATGGGAAGGGCGATACGCGACTTCTACGCGGCCACCCACGCTTACTACCCCGCTCAGGAGCCGGTCGAGGCTGGGCTGGCCGTCATTGAGCAAGGGGTTGCTTTCCTCCAGGCGGCAAAAGCCTGGTGACAGGGGCAGGATCACGAGTACCGCCTGACGCCCTAGAGTGGTGGGGGCGGGCTCCCGATGGTATTAAACCAGGTCTGGTGAACCAGTTGGGAGAGGTCCTTTGGGTCTCGCCTTCTTCGTTGTCCTGGGTGCCCCAGAGCGTGTTATGAACTTTGAGTCGTTGATCTACGCAGTCAGCAACAGGGATTCCAGCGAACAGGTCGAGCTTCGGGGTCTGAATCATGAGTGTCGCCCTTTCAGGCTCTAGAGCCGTTATGAACGTTGAGATACAGCTTGTGCGCACAGCGAACGTTCATCAGGCTCAATAATCCGAGGATTATGCTTATACCGTAAGCAAGCCCGAAACCCATGCGGTATGCGTGGAAAGTTCACAAAGGGCCCTAACCCCGCAGACCTGAATCCAGGTCAGAGAAAAGTACGCCTAGCCGACCATTTTCCTTGGGCTGAGGCGGCATATGTTGCAGGAGATAGCGAACCTCAGCAGGGGCGCTCTCAATTGCACGCTGAACTGCACCGTCGCCAACCCTAGGGTCACCACCTGCATCCGTTTCAAGGGCGAGCGCCGCATAGACGGCTGGTCCAAGTATGTGCCTCGCCTGACGGATACCTGGTAAGCCAGTCTGCAAGTCCGTATGGGTATAGGCGACCGAAGCTGCGAGCGTCGCAGCACGGGCTGCGTATTTCGACGGCTCATCTACTTCTTTGCCTGCCTTCAAAGCCGCCAAAGCCACTATACGAAGGGCCTTGTCGCGCTTCTTACCCCGCCCAAACTCTCGAGCTCCTTCGATAGCTTGCCGGGGCCGCATATCGGTTGGATGTCGACCTTGAAAAACTGAAAGTGCCAGGTCGGCGCAATCGGCAGCCCACAAAGTTACAACACGCAGCAATTCCTGCTCTTGTGTTGAGTTTTTTAATCTGCCGATCATAATTCAATAGTGGAGGAACTGCACACCGGGCACGACTTTATGAGTTCGCGAGGTGCGGCTCGACGATCCGGGCAACTTTGAGGAACCAATTCACTATCTCGTCGCCGCCGCTGAGCGCCGACCACCAGCTGGAATTCAGGCAGCACCAGGCATAGGTGAAAGCCAGTATGCGCGGCAGTTCAAGGCCAAGTTCCTCGGACAGGATGGAAGCGTTCCGCAGCAGCCGCGTTTCGTTGTGGACAAGGTCTGGCATACCCGGGTTGCAGAGGGAGTTGGCGCAATCATAGGTGCGTTCGCCTAGCAACCCTTTCTTCGGGTCGAAGGCGAGCCAGCCCCGCGCCGATTGGCGGATGTTATAGTGATGAATGTCGCCGTGCAGCACCCGCACCTCGCGCGGGTCGTCCAACAAGCGCCGAGCGATGACCGCGCCACGCACGTAGATCGATTCCTCGCCCGCCTGCTGATCCGCCTGATCCGCCGCTGCCTTATCGAACAAGGCAGCAAACCACTGCTCCAACGGCAGCAGGCCGTCGTGCGGCGCATCCTGCGACACACCATGCAACTGCTTTATCACCGCCGCAATGACCCGCGTAGCCTCTTCGTCCTCACCGCGCTCGACCAGCGTCACGAGTGCATCGCCGGATGCATACTCCAATAATTGCGCTTCCTCGTCATAACGCAGCAGGCGCACCGCGCCACGACCGTCAAAATAACTCAGCGCCAGCACGCTGCTCCGCTCCTCCGTTTCCCCTACGGCAAGCAGTTTGAGGATCACCGTCTCGTTGTCGTGCCCAACGGTGTAGATATGACTGGTGTGTGTCTGGGTAAGCAACTGCGGGTGGGCGAGGTCCCAGGCGGCCAGGTAATGGTTAAGCCTGCTATCGTCGTTCATAAGCGTGATTGTAACATCTGTGCCGATTGGCGCCAGCGCATATGCCAGCGTATATGCCAGCGTATATTATGGCGCCGACTATCCCCAGGAGGACCATTATGCAGGCAAATATCAGGCTGGTGATCGCGATGGTGTCCGCGATGGTGTCCGCGATGGTGTCCGCGATGGTGTCCGCGATGGTGTCCGCGATGGTGTCCGCGATGGTGTCCGACATGGTGTCCGACATGGACAGCAACGTACCATGAGCGAAGCGGGAGTTGCCGACCGACAGGGTCCCGAAGGGGTCGGTGGGATGGTGGGATAGCTGCCTTCCATGCACGCGCCTTGTCGCTGGGGTTCGCAACCAAAGCAGGCCGTTCCCGTCGCTTTGGGCCAAGCCAAAACCAGACTTCAGCGGCGATTTCCATGCGGCGAGTCGCGAGATTAAGCAGGAACATAGATCAACCTGATCACATCCTCGCCAATCCGATCACTAGACATGAGGCGGAGTGGCGGCCGAGGTCCGGCGAAAAATGGCTTGCCCTGACCAAGCACCACGGGGTGCAGGTAGATTCGATACTCGTCGATCAGGCCAAGTTCTGTGAGGCTTTGCGCCAAGGTAGGGCCGGCCACTTCGATCTCCCCGTCGCGCTCGGCCTTCAGCTTGCGGATCGCACTCTCAAGATCGTCCCCAATAAGAGTGGCGTTGGGGCCGACCGACTTCAACGTGCGCGAGACTACCCATTTCGGCTGGTTCCGCCATGCCGCCGCGAAGGCGTGTTCATCTGCATCCCATTCAGGATGATCGTCGTCCCAGTAACGCATGACCTCATACATTCGGCGACCGTACACACTACCCGCCTGACCCTGAGCCTCCTCGATGAAGTGGCGGAAGAGCGTGGGGCCCGGCGCAAACGCCTCATGGTCGACGTAGCCATCCAGGGACTGGTTCATTCCGAATACGAGCTTAGCCATATCCAATACCAACTTCCTTTCCTTACGCGTCCTTACGCTGCACAGCCGCGCGGTTCTGATTGCGTTACGCTTCGGTTGTAAGCTAGATCGACTGATTGATTATCGCAATTGGTTCTTGGAGTGCGTATAGACGCTCCGCGATCGGGCTGCCCGATCAATCTGACTCTCGAGGCGCTCTGCGTACTTAGCAAACTGGCTCACCTTGCTCACGCAGCTTTTATCAGCTCCGCTCGGTCGTTGGCAGGGCCTGCATTGGGCGAAGCCCAAGAACCCACGCCTCTCCCCACTCGGTACGCGCTGATCCGAGTGTCAGGATAAGGTCGAAGCAGGCTCAAGAGTTGTTCTGTCTCCCTTATGTTGTTCATACGAGGATCGAGCCATACTTCCTCATCTTCCCTGGAAAGGATTACAGGCATCCTCTCATGCAGAGCGCGTATGCTGGGGCTCGCCTCGGTTGTGATGACAGTATAGGTCAGCAGCGGCTCGCCATATGGTCCCTTCCACATGTCGTACAACCCAGCCATTGCCATTATTCGGTCCTCGTCGCGGTCGCCATCGGTCACCTGCACACGGTAAGGCTGCTTTGCTCCGGCCCCGGGAGAGGCGCCCCACTCAAAGTAGCCGGTAGCGGGCACCAGGCCCCATTTCATCATGGCCAGGTGCTTCTCCTGGTCGTCAGCGGTTACGACCACCGAGTTTAGCTGGCTGGGGGCGACGTTAAATCTTGGCTGCCAGCCCTGGGTGACCTCTCCCCTTGCTCCAGTGCAACTCCGAACCTGGCCGCAAGCGCTTGTCCGATGACTACCAGATCGTACCTTCCACACATGACGCACCTCCCCGTTTGCACACAACTTCGCTATTCGCGTACCTCGATTATGGAACAAATAAGCTAAAAGTACAAGCGCAGAATACCTCATGTCTGTGCGCCGGTGTCCATTTGCGCTCTGCGATATGCTGTCCCAATTCTGCGTTGACAGCGGGTAAGGAATGTGCCACCATATCCATACTCATAAACATCTCACCTTGCCGCGGCCCGAGCGTTCGACCGCACTCTACGAGCGGAAGGTATTCCGGCCAATGCAGCACATAGGCTCCACAATCTCAAGCAAGAGGCACATTGCGATCTCTGCTGAGGTGGGCAGGCACCTTCGAGCAGGGTGCGGCTCCGGGTGAGGGAGTTGCAAGGGGCAGGCTCTCGGCTATTTGCGCCGTCGCCATTCCGAAAGGGCTTTCGCCCCGGCAAGGAGGAAAATGCATGGTAAAGAAGCTGACAATTGAGCTCCCCGAGGACATCTACGCGGCGATGCTTATTCTATCTCAGGTCACGAGGCAGTCTCCAGAGGAGATGGCCGCTGAATGGGTGACCATGGCGGTGACCGCTGTCACGGGCAAGCCGCTGCAGATTGCGAAGAGCATGTCCATGCGCAGCCTCTTTGCTACACCCGTGGACATGCCCCTGGAGAACCCATTGGGAAACCCGCTGGGAATGCTTTTAGGGTTCGACCGGCATGACACGCCGAGCAAGAGGGCCGGAAAGCGGTCGCAGGCAAAGAGTGCGCTGCCCGCTTCAAACAAAGAAGCTGCCAAAGTGATCTACCAGCTAAAGGTCACTCTCAAAGAGAGTAAACCTCCTATCTGGCGCAGGATCCAGGTGCCGGGGAGCATAACGGTGGTCAAGCTGCACCGGGTGCTGCAGGTGGTGATGGGCTGGGAGGATTACCATCTGCACCAGTACATCGTGGACGGCGTCTACTACGGCACCAAAGACGCCGACGTTGAGGTTATAGGCAGCGAAACGGTGAACGAGCGGGGCGTGAAGCTCTACCAGATAGCGCCCGATATAGGCTCGTGCTTCGTCTACGAGTACGATTTCGGAGATGGCTGGCAGCACCAGGTCGTGATGGAGAAGCTATTGCCCGCCAAAGCAGGAGCGACCTACCCTGTGTGCCTCACGGGAAAGTGTGCCTGCCCACCTGAGGACATGGGCGGCGTGTGGGGCTACGGCGATTTTCTCCAGGTGATCCGAAACCCCTCCCACCCGGAGCACGATGAGATGCTTGAATGGGCTGGCGGCAGTTTCGATCCTGAGGAGTTCGACATGGAATATATAAACGGTTTGCTCAAGAGGGTGCGGTAGTGCGGTAATTGCAGCAGGCTATTGAGCGTAATACTCCGCCAGGGCGTAGAAGGAGCGCTTCGGCTCCCAGGGCAGGCCCGGGTAAGCCGTCCCGGTTGCTCCGGACGCCACGTCCAACATCCTGACGACACCGTACGAGGCGCAGTCCAGGTCGTAGCGTGGATCGTGGTTGTAAGGGTATTCGTAACCGGCGAACGTGAACCAAAACGCCCCATCCACCCATTCCGCTGCCAGGACGTCGAGAGTCCGGGCAAGGTAGGTGGCCTGCACGTCCTCGTCTCGAACTACCTGCTCGGTCAGGCGAGGCGGGTTGGCCTTGCGGTCTACGATGGCCCAACCTAGCGCCCCACGATCCTGGGCACCACGATAGGTGCAGCACCCGAACTCGGTTATCACTACAGGCTTGCCCTGTCCCCGTCCCTGACCCTGGCCCTCAGTGAGGGATTTGTAGGACCGCACCTGTTCTCGGTAGGTGTCCCGGTTGCCCGCATCGCGGTAGAGATCCACTCCCACCATATCGAAGTTGCTCCAGTCGATGCGCTCCCACGCGCCTGACGCGTAGCTGACCGGACCTGAGAAATGCTGCCGTACCGCACGGGCGGCCCGAACCAGGAAAGAGTTGAAATCCGCCTCCAGTTTCTCGGGCGAGAGGGAGTGGCTTGCAAGCAGGGTGGGGTTCATCATGGCCTGGAATCGCTCGAACATGTTGGTACCCGGCACGAACCCGCTGTTGTACAGCGACATCTCGCACCCCAGCACGAATACTATCCGGGCATCCCCTCCGGGTCTCCACCCGGGCCTCCGCCTGCACCTCGGACGATGCTCCGTGCTGCCCACTCCGCAACTCTTCGGCCAATGTGGCAGCGTCAATGAAGTAGGGTACAAGCTCTTTGGCGGTCATGTCGGTTGGGAAGGGCGAGAACCAGACCTCAAGTCCCTCATCCAGTGCGTACTCGGCAGCCAGGGCGATACGGCGAGGGTCTCCACCGGAGATGCGCACGGCGTTGCAGTGCAGGTCACGGGCAATAATCTCTATTTCGCGGCGCACCTGGGCAGGCTCCAAAGACCGCCTGGACTGCTGTCCTCCTACCGAGGTGAAGCCGGTATCGTAGTTGATGCCTTTACGCCGGATCGGTTGCATTGACGGCTGGCTTGGATGAGTAGATGGCATGGAACCTCTCCTTGTTGCGCTCTGTTAGCGTGCTTTACTCTTAATCCGGTTAGCGTACCATGGCGGGTGCGGGAAGGTCAACAAGTTGATGGCGCGTGCGCGACCGATCGGGCTACATGAGTGGAATTCCGAGGGCTTCAGAGAGCTTCTATGCGAGCCAAGTCCTCCGATACAGAGTTCGCCGAGTCGCAGGCGCGAAGGAGCATGGAGGACAACGCCGCCAACTCCCTGAGCTATCGGGTGGAGCGCGAGGAGCAAACGCGCTGATATGGACTGGTGTTTGTCGGTGGGCGGTACGAGTATCTCGATAGAACCGTTGGTGAACTCGACCAGCCTGCGGCTGTAGTCGGTGAGCCGCAGGTACTGCTCCTCTGTCCATGTCCCCTGAAGAGCGTCGAGATCGAGTATCGTTTCGTTGTCAGCGGTAACGACGCGGTACTCACCTCTGTACGTTTGATGGGACACAGGTTCGCCACCTCTCCCGTGATTGCTCATCTCGATACTCGTTTGCACATTTCCATAGAGGTCCTACCTGTGTTATTATACCTGAGGGCAGAAAAGTATAATAACGCCGCCTCTAATTGTACCGTAGTATAATAAGGACCTTTAAGAGTGCAACCTGACAGCTTCACGAGCCGCGCTCCCGGCGAGGTACGGAAGACCCCCCAGGGGTACTGGGCATTCGTGCCGAACCCGCTCCCTCCCGAGTTAGAACCTACCTGGGACCTTGCGAGCCGACTTTCGCTGGCCGATAGAGCGCTCAGCGAACTGGCAGGAATAGCTCGCACGCTCCCCAACCCTCATCTCCTTATCGGCCCCTTCGTTCGGCGGGAGGCTGTGCTTTCCAGTCGCATAGAGGGCACCAAGGCTTCGCTTTCTGACCTTTTCGCCTTTGAAGCCTCGGGGGTAGCAGACCCGAGAACCCCTGATGTGAAGGAAGTGGCTAACTATGTCGATGCTCTGGAACATGGCCTCCAGCGCCTGGCGGAGCTTCCTATCAGCCTGCGCCTTATACGAGAGATGCACGCCCGCCTTATGTCGGGTGTATTCGGGCTTCGGGGCGAGCATCTCACACCTGGGGAGTTCCGGCGCTCCCAGAACTGGATAGGACCGCCCGGGTGCGCCCTCGCGGATGCTACGTATGTGCCTCCACCTGAAGCTGAGATGAAAGAAGCATTAGGCGAGCTTGAGAAGTACTTGCACACAGTATCGCCGCTGCCACCGCTCGTGCGCATGGCGCTTGTGCACTACCAGTTCGAAGCTATCCACCCGTTCCTGGACGGCAACGGCCGCATCGGTCGCCTGCTGATTACACTCCTCCTGTGCGCCGAAGGCTTGCTGCCCCAGCCGCTCCTCTATCTCAGCGCCTTCTTCGAGCGGCACCACCCGGACTACTACCGCCTATTGCTCGCCGTAAGCCAGGAGGGCCGCTGGACGGAGTGGGTTAGTTTTTTCCTCGACGGCGTGGCACAGCAATCGCAGGATGCGGTCAAGCGATCAAGCCAACTACTCGACCTGTGGCAGACGTACCGCGAACGCTTGCAGTCTGAGCGCTCATCGCCCCTTGCCCTTCGGATGGTAGACGAGCTGTTCTCCTACCCTGTAGTCACCCTCGCCAGCACCACCAGACTGCTGGGCGTAACCCCGCGCGCAGCACAGAACAACATAGACAAACTCATAGCCGAAGGCATACTCCGCGAGACCACGGGTAGGCAGCGCAACCGTGTGTACGCCGCGTCGAGCATTATTGAGGTCGTGGAGGCTGAGAGGGCTTAGAGAAAGCCTGGATGCAGACTAAGTCCCGCTCTGAGATCTTCCGCCTAAAGGAAACCGGTCCCAGGGGTTCCGGTTTGCCGTGATCCGGTATCCGTCCGGGTCGGCAAAAACCAGGGTACGCCCGAACGGACCATCGTAGGGTGAAGTGATGATCGTTGCTCCTGTCTCTACCAGCCGGGCGTGCAGCTCGTCGACATTATCGCAGTCGATCCATAGCGCCACACCCCATCCCGGCTGCGGCGCTTCGTCCAGGTTCACTTTGGCCTCGCTGAGACCAAGCGGAATCGTGGTGGTGTCCATGAGTGCGAAATCAGGAGTGTCAAAGCGCTCATCGATCGTGAAGCCTAAGACCTCCGTGTAGAACGCACGCGATGCGGCGAGGTTACGCACCTGCATGCTGATAAAGTCAGGTCCAAGAAGTCGTGCCATTTGCGTTCCTTTCTCTTGCCGAGGTGGGGTATGAGCAAACCGTGTGTTCTTACCCCGGATATCAGGGAAGGGGCGACCAAGACTCCCGACCTTGGCCTCCCGAACGGTTGGCTATCGGCCAATCCCCATGCTCGCTGTAGAAGTCATCGAGTAGTTTCTTCTCCCATGCAATCTCCTTGCCGGATGGGCATATTTTGATGGTAAGTTGCGCATCCTGGATACCTTTGATCTGCCACATCCATTCCCCACCTGCATGGTTGACCGCGAGACCGGCTCCGAACCTGGCTAGTTGGCGGATCCTCTTCCGGAGGCTGTTGGCCTTGCCGATGTATATGATATCAGTAGCTGTGTGCCTCACTGTTCCATGCCACTTTCGGTGCAGGTAATCGGGATCAATCGGCACTGAAGACGCGTCGCCTGCTGATTGGTCGAACTCGATTGTAGTCTGACCTTCAGGCAACGAGACGACGTATATGCCCGCACCAACAGGAATATCTCTCCAGTCTGCACGACCTGGGGCTGTGCATCTATCAACCAGATTCCCCAGTCGAAGTATCTGATCTGTGCTGCCGGGGAAGGAGGGAATGTCAATGCACTTCATGCCTGGCCTCCGTAAGTCCAATTCCTTGAGTATGTGCAAGCTCTGTTTATGATTCGCCGCTCAGCACGGCGTCCATCCGGTCTGCGGCGTCGCGCTGCAGAGCCGGAATCACATGCGAGTAGGTGTCCATCGTGAGGCTGATCTGGCTGTGCCCGAGCGTCTCCATCACCACGCGAGGGTGTACGCCTTGGGCAAGGAGTAGGGAAGCACAGGTGTGGCGCAGGTCGTGGAAGCGGATATGGGGAAGGCCCGCACGCTGCAGAGCTTCCTGGAAGAGGCGGAAGGCGTTTCGCGGGTCGAGTGACGTGCCTATTGTGGAGGTGAAGACCAGACCACTTTCCTTCCAGCGTGTGCCCGCGACCGGCCTCTCCTCTATCTGGGGCACGCGGTGGGCGCGCAGGGCGTTCACTGTCACCTGAGGCATGAAGATCGTGCGGCGGCTCTTCTGGGTCTTCGGCTCGACGAGCCGCGGCTTGCCGTCTATGCGCTGCAAAGCATATCGTACTTTCAGCGTGCACTTGTCCATATCGATGTCTTCCCACCGCAGCCCAAGTGCCTCGCCCTGGCGCAGGCCGAGCGCGAGGGCCACCGAATAGAGGGCCTCCAGGCGA
This sequence comes from uncultured Chloroflexia bacterium, assembly GCA_963797095.1. Taxonomy (GTDB): domain Bacteria; phylum Chloroflexota; class Chloroflexia; order QHBQ01; family JADMIH01; genus JADMIH01. Next base: position 13,703 of record CAWCNY010000008.1, read on the forward strand.
TCGCCTCGTACAGTGTTCAGGAAGACACGCGCCTCCTGAGGCGACAGAGAGCGCATCTCGTAGCGGCGTGACCGCGGCGGATCCACCAGTTGAGCCACGTTGCGGGGCACGAGAGACCACTTGTAGGCCCGCCCCAGCGACATGCGGAGGACAGCAAGGCAGTACCGCACGGTGCGCGGGGATAAGCCCGTCTTGAGCAGCTTGTTCAGCAGGTGCTGTATCTCCTGCGGCGTGAGCTTGCCAAGCTGGATCCGCCCCAGTTCCGGCTCTATATACAGGCGGACTACCTGGGCGTAGCTGTCATACGTCTTGGGCCGCACAGTTGGGCGCACCGAGTCCTCCAGCCATGCGGCCAGAAAATGCCCCAGCGTCTGCCTCTCGACGACAACCGGCAGCCCTTGCTTTTTGGCGTTCTGGGCGTCGCTTAGCCGGTCGGCAACTTCGCGGCGCGTTTTGCCGTAAATAGATTTGCGGTCTCTCTTTCCGTTCCTGTATCCAAGCTCAATCTTGGCCTCCCACCTCCCGTCCTTCCGCCTTGTGATCCCGCCGTCGCCGGGTCCGCGTCGCTTCGTTGTTGCCATTTCTTTGCCCCCCTTTCTTCTGCTCCGTTTGTTTCTCGTTTCCTCCGTGAAGAACATCTTCGCCGCGCTGTGTATCACGCGCCAGCCGGTCGATTGCCAGCATGATCACGGTGCTCTCGGACATATCGAACCTGCCTGCGAGGTCCTTCAACTGGGCTATAGTGTAGCTCGATAGACGCACGTTTACCTGCTGTCTTACCATATCTGCATCTGCTCCATAACGCCTCCGTTAACGCCTCCGTTCCTGCGAGCCTCCTATCACTCCCCTGGCTTCCCTGGCTTTGCTGACCAACTTCCCGGCTGCCCAGCCGTTGGCCTGTTATACCGTATCAGCATCCGGTTGACCAGCAGTGAAAGTTGGATTGAGTATAGCATAATGCTATATAAGATGCAATACCTCAGGTTACGAAAGGTGCTCCGAATCTTCAGCTAGCACGTGCTACCAATCACCGCGCTGATATGAGCAAAGCGTTCACGCACTTCGCCACTGCAATAAACTAATATGTGATATTATCTTTCTGCATAAACTTCTCGGCCACGTGGTTCTCGCAGTTGGCAGAAGAGGAGTAGCGCGAGGTGAGAATGAGTAAGCAAAGAGCTTTGATGGCAATAGCAAAAGATCAAGGCGGTTACTTCACCGCCCAACAGGCACTGACGGCAGGGTACACGTACCAGGAGCAGCGCCACCATATGCTGCGAGGCAACTGGGAAAAGATAGAGAGGCGCATCTATCGTTTCCCCGAGTTTCCCGATCTCCGGTATCCGGGGCGATACGACCTGGTGGTCCTCACCCTCATCAGCCATGATAGGCTTGGAGAGCCGCAAGCCGTGGCCTCCCATGAGACAGCCCTGGCGATTCACGCGATCAGCGACGCGAACCCTGCGAAGATCCACCTGACGGTGCCGCCCGGCTTCAGGCGGTACATGCCCGCGGGCATAATGCTGCACAAAGCGAAGCTATCTCCCCAGGAGTGGGAAGAGCGCGAAGGGTTTCGCGTGACAACTCCGCTGAGGACCATTGTGGACTCGGCAGCAAGCGCCTCAACCTGGGCATTCGTCCCCGACGCCGTGCGTGACGCCCTCTACAAAGGGCTTCTGAGGTCCCAGCAGCTTGTCCTCGCGATAGGCAAGGTGGAGAACGAGGAAGTGAGGAGATGGCTTCAAACTGCGCTTGAAATGGCGGAGAAGAGGATATGGGTGAGAGAAGGTTGAGACGGGACGAGAACAAGCTGACAGAGAAGTCCATCCTTGTGCTGGGGGGCGGCGAATTCTATGGGAGTTATGTGGTGGCCGATCTATTACGCCACACGCAAGCCTCAATTGTGATTGTTGGTCGCAAGCCGCCCCGCAAGCGAAATGTACCATCAAACGAGCGGGTTCGCACTGTCACCTGCGATATGAACGACTTGAACTCATTGGAAAGGTACGCGAAAGGTTGCCGCCTCATCATACAATGTGCCGGACCGTTCAGGTATCTACCCCTCAACCCTCTGCGTGCTGCCATCCAAGCCGGAGCAGACTATATCGATATAGCAGAAGATCGCGAGTTCGCTCGGCGAGTGCGGGCGTTAGCACCGGCTATCGAGGCGGCGGGGATCACTGCACTGAGCGGCATCTCGGTTGTACCTGCCATGGAAGCGCTCTTCACACAGCTGATGCTGCCTTATTTCGACAAAGTGCTCTCGGTGCGCACGTTCGCCGCTCCTGACACCAGGAAGCATCGTGGGGAAGCAATGTTCAATACGATGCTTTGGGGCGTTGGGCGGCCCTTCAAGCAACTTCGTGGTGGCCGGCTGGTGCCCGTTTACGGCTGGGGCGAGCTTGAATGGGTCGACTTCCCGAAGCCCCTGGGCAAGCGCCTGACCTATCTCGTGCTCGAGATGGCGGACCTCCATGTCATGCCTCGCCTCTTTGGAGAGCAAGGGTAAGAGACAGTCGAGTTCAAGGCAGGCAACGAGCGGCCCTTTCTAAATCGCCTGTTAGGTCTGGCAGCCACCCTTCGTATTCGCACGGGCCACCCTCAATGGGAGCGCTATACCGCACTGGCGCGTGCGTTCTCCTGGCTTGTGGGGAGAGTAGGCAAGGACGAGGGCGGGGTCATATTCGAGGTGAGCGGTTTGCGAGGCAATACACCACAGACATATCGCGTAGCACTGGTCGCGGCAAGGGATGGCGGGCGAATTCCTGCTGTGCTTGCAGGGATGGCGGCCGAGGAATTGCTGAGCGGCAGACTCGAGGGAGTAGGGTTGGTGCCAGTCAATAGGTGGATTGGCGGCGAAAAACTCGTAGCGGGCCTCAGACGCCGGGGGCTGCAGATATGGTGGCAAACCCCCGAATGTGCAAAGTGGCATCTTCTTCCCTTGACAATCTGAAGAAGTTGAAGCAAAGCGCCAATCAGGTGCTCACAGCCCAGCCAGGTCCGACGAGCAACCTGAATGACACGGAATGACACGTCCAATGACACGGAATGACACGTCCAATGACACGGAATGACACGTCCAATGACACGGAATGACACGTCCAATGACACCGCCACGCTTCATTCGTCTGGCATGAACCCGGCTAAGCTCTTTCTTCTGCGCCTTTCAACCGCCAGTAAGCCCCTCTACCCACGCCTGTTGTATCGACCAGACCGAAACGGCGAAGCACTTGCAGGTTATCTTGAACGGTTCTCTCCGGGGTCTCAGAACCTAGATTAGCCATAATCCGCTTCAATTGTGAGGAGCCTATCTGCGCCAGAACGTCGAGCAGTTCCCGCTGCAAGGGAGTGAGATCATGGGTTATCCGCGTTGGCGGTACGTACCGCGTTGGGCGGAACCGGACCAGTACCTCTCCGGCGCTGCTCTCGAACCCAGGGGTGCCAGACCTGCCTGCTCTGTCAGCTCGGCCATCTTGATGGTGCCCCCGCCTCCTTCGTCGACACCCCATGCCTCGATGATACCTCGCCGGTAGAAAACCTGCGCAATGATCGGGTTCCAGGGACGAGAAGCATGAGGTCTGGTAAGCTACCGCAGCCCCTGAAGGGGCACGGCTTTTGCCTGAAACCTGGCTCTGGTCTCCTGAATAGGTTGCAGAGGTTTCGACAAGTATGGCTGGCTTACAAGGGCAGCCCTGCTGGCAATCATGCGAGCAGCGTTGGTGTCGGCATTAGAAGCGTATCCGCAACCAACACACACGAATTGAGATTGAGTGGGACGATTGGCTTTGTCTATACAACCGCATACCGGGCAGGTGCGAGATGTGTTGCGGGGGTCAACTCCACACACGCGAACCCCTGCCAGTCTAGCCTTGTACTCGATAAAGAAGCGGAGTTGGTAGAAAGACCACGAATGCAGAGTAGCACGCTGACTGCGCCTAACAGTTGCTCTATCACGAATACCGCCAAGTTCTTCTATGGCAATACCCCTCTTGAGTGCCTTCGCAGTCGCTACTATGCCCTTCGAGATAACATGGTTCGTATGGCGGGCAAAATGTGCTTCCTTTGCGCGCCACTTCCTGAGCAGCCGTTTGGCAGCCTTCGTGCCTTTGCTTTGGAGCTTTGCTCTCAGCCGCCTGTTTCTGTGCCTGATGCTCTTGAAATGAGCCCCGGAGTAGACGTTGCCTTCACTATCAGCCGCAATGTTGACAATGCCCAAATCAACACCGAGCCAACTTCCCGGCCCCGGCCCACCTTCGGCGTTTGAGAGTTTTAGCTGTCGCATATCGAGATTTCTCTCTCGCTGCGCGGACTGTACGGTGATGCATCTTTCCGGATCCCTTCGTCAACAGGTAGCCTCTTTCGCGGTTACTGGCGCAGGACCCCTGCCGGGTGCGAATGTGCCGGGACAAGCAGCGCGCCAGACGAAGTTAGAGATCCAAGTCGTTGTTCTTCAGCCAAGCTGCAAGCTTGCCCTGCAAAACACGCGCGTCCTCCCGCCTGTCTCGTGACAGTCTGCCTTTTGCTGTATGAGTGAGTTCGTCGTAGGATATCTCAACGAGAGCTATGCCATGTTCTGGGAGAACCCTGCGCCGCCGCTCGTCATACAGTAGCCTCTGTTCGCCTCTGTGTACTCCACTCACAGTGAGCCGATCGGGCTTATCAAAGAACGGCGTAGGCCGCGAATGCTGCGGCTCCCGGTATTCGATAACCAGACGCAGATCTGGATAGTACGCATCTACAGGTAACTTATGGCCAGCATCGCCAGGGAGGAAGTCAAACCTGAATTGGCGCAGGGACGTCCTTCTAAGCAGCTCATTACATAAGTCCAGCACATACTCTTCATCGCGTGCTGAGGACCCTTTCCTTTGCCGCCCGGCCGCCACACTCGTAGCGAAAGGGGTACTCCCAGCATACTGTAGGCGCGTCTGTTCACCATTCTTGGTATTCGTACTCAGCCGATCTATGAACCACCGACCGTTGGCCTCCTGGCGTTGGCCAAGTATCTTCCCCGCACGCAGTAACCGCCTGAGGGGCAATCCGGGCCCGTCGGCTGAGTCTTCTAGCAAGCCAGCGTTTTGAAGCCACAGCGCGGCCTCCGCTGCCGGCACCAACTCCATGTCGCGGCGGACAAGCTCTCGCTGCAGGAAACGGTTTATCGCATGTAGGTCAACTACCGTTAAGGTGCCGATCTTTACTTCGTCACCGGCGGCCACCTGGAGGTTATCAGGTCCGGAAGTGCAGTGGTCGCTCGAACTGTCTGTGATTGCGCTGTGGTTAGGTGTTGCTTCTGCTCACTGAGGTTCATTCTTGGTTTTGTTGGCAAGTCTGCGTTTGAGAGCAGCTTCTTTGGCTCGCCGCTTGCGCTCTTTTGCCTTCTGCCCCAGTTTGCCGAGCTTCTTATAGTAGCGCCTACGCGCCGCCAATGCTTTACGTCTGCGTAATTGGGGGTCAAGTGTTTCGTCTGAATCCACGGCTTTCTCGAATCGCTCGAGGCTACGGCTGGTTGTGCGGGCAGCCGCCGCCATATCGTGGGTGAAGCTCGACATTGACCTTGTGAGGCCACCGATCCTGCCAGCCACAGTACGCATCTTCTGGCGTGCTTCCTCGTCCCCAGGGACTTGCTCAAGTCGCGCCTTAACAGCAGTCAGTTGCCTGCGCGCGTGAGCCAATCGACGAGCAGCTTGAGCCCTGCGATCTCGCTCATGCCAGGGTAGTTTCTTCTCGGGATCTACATTTCGTTCGTACTTTGAAGGTCCACCAGCCCAAGGCGGCCTTTCAGTCTCATTCCGAGCGTCGGCCGTGTCGCGCGCTCCATTCATCTGCCTGGTAAAATCGCGCGTTGGCTATGCGGAACCGCAGCATTCGCTCTTCGGGGTCGATACGATCGAGAATTGAATCGTCGTCTTCCTTCCCATACCGTTTCCTCGTCACGGTTCACCTCCAACCAACGGCAAGACACTCTATGCTAAGCATCTAAAGGAGCAAGGCGAATATCTCTGTTCCCTCGGAGATCTCCTTGTTGACTATTGCCCCATACCTGAACGTGGATGCTCTTCCTTTCCCCTTCCCACAGGGGCACAACACAAGTACGGCGTAACAGGTTCTTCCACAGCTGAGCGTTTGTAAACGCTTCCTCGTCTGGACTGAAGAGGGAGAAGACCGAGCGCGAAGCCACCAGGATCATCTTCTCCTTGGCCCGACTGATCGCTACAGTCAAACGGTTCGGGTCGTACAGGAACTTGCCTGAAACCAACAGATAATCGCGGTCGCTCTCGGTAGCGCTGTACACGACGGCAGTACGCTCCCCGCCCTGGAAGCGCTCCACGGTGTCTACAGCCGATATCAGCACCGAGCCAGTTTCGGGATCCATTACCCTCAGTTCGGGGAACGCGGTCTGCATGTCGGCTCGCTGCGCCCGGTGGGGCACCACTACTCCAAGGCCATGCCTGGCATCTAGCGCATAGGTAGCGCTGTCGGCCAGCGCTTCCAGCACGGGTGCCATCAGATCTCGCTCGAATGGGTTACGGGTCTGGCTGGTGGCTTCGTCGTGTACAACCACTACGAGCGGGTGTTCGGGGTTGAGCACCGCTGCGACGAACGCGTCGGGGTGCTCGAAAGAAGGCAACACATCCGTCTTGTTGGAATGATAGCGTATGCCGTCTTTGGCGTAGATCTCGCGGCGCAGAAACTCGGCCATCGCAGAGTGGAGGCGAAAGCTCTCGGCGAACTTGATCATCGGGATTGGCGGGTCTTGCTCGAGGAGGGTGACGAACAGCGAACGGTAGGTCTTGAACTCCTTAAATGTCCGCTTCGGCTCGTTGTCCCACGTGTGCTTGATGATGGGAGCCATCTGCCGGTGGTCGCCTACCACGATAAGTTGACCAGTAGGCTTGAGAGGCAAGGCTGCCATAACAGCTTCCGGGATGTTCATCTGCGATGCCTCGTCGAGCACCAGCAGATCGCAGAAGTAATGCCCGAACAGGTCTTTGTTGCCCCATCGCGCCTTGACCATCCCATAGATGTGCCCCGGCGTCGAGGCCACCACGCACCACTTCGACCGGATTACGATGTCGGCGTTGCCGTCCTCTCCTTTCTCTTTGTCTCGCTCCTTGTCGAGATTAGTAACGCCCGGCATGGGCTGCTTGGGCGCTACTCTGAACAACTCGACATCGAGTAGGCGAGGGTCGAAGTAGTGTGCAAATAAGTCGGCATAGTGTTCATGGAAGTACCTGAGGCAACCCTGAACGTCGCGCACGTTCTCAAGGAGCACGTCGGTGGCGGCGTGCGTCTTGCATGAAATGAACACTCGGGATGGACGCTCGGAGGACATAGCGCCCTGCATACGGGCGAATATAGCGAACGCTGTTGAGTAGCTCTTGCCCGTGCCTGGCGGCCCCTGCACCAGCAGCGCCGGATCGTCACCGTGATTTGCTATGTACTCACGCTTGCTCTCCTCGAACTGCGGCATCTCCCGCTCGTCGAGGGCATGCAGCGCCTCCAGCCCTTCGTAGAAACGAGCCTGTCCTTCCATCGCCCGATCGTCCCACTCCACGTAGCCGCCCTCCGGATTGGCGAGCCTGTTGTAAACGGTGTTCAGTTCGGTGTGGCCTGCCTCCACGGCTTCGGAGAGGGCTTTGGTGGTGACCATGCACCAGTAACCGTAGATGTCGTTGATGTCAGGGTCGAGCGTGTAAAGCTTGCCCTCAACAAGCGGGCGATCTTCGGAGCCTGAGCCAAAGACGAAGCCTCTGGACCAATCTCCACCAAACTGGTCCTGCCATTCCACCTCTACGAAGGCTCGTACAGCCTCGCCCTCGTCGTTGCGCCCGACCTCGACACGCTCGATCCTCACCTGCGGCCCGTACAGCATCTGCTTGGGCGTCGGCGTCTGGGGCGTGCGCTCCTCCAGCGGAAGGCGCTCGTCGTAGGTGATGCGAGGGTAGAGGATAACTGTCTCGCCCTCCCGCAGGTTGGTGAGGCCGAGCACTTCGTCCAGCCCTGCGTCAACGCCCACCTCCGATGTTTCGAGACGCAGGCGGTAGCGCATCCCTACCTGTGTGTAGTCGCACGCCTTTTTCTGGTCGGGCGGCAGGCGTACCTGCTTGGCTGTGGGGTTGGCCGCTTTGAAGGCCGCGCGGTACTGCTCCCGCAGGACCTGGCGGCGTGCGTGCTCGCGGTTTGCTTCAACCACCTCAGGGTCCTGGTCCTCTTCGCGGTAGCGAACCAGCAGGGTCTCGCCCATGAGCACGCGCCGTTCGGGCGCGATGTTGCGGGCTGCTTTCCACCCTGCCAGCGTCACGTGGCGCTCGATTGTGACGAACTCCTCCAGGGCGTGCGCCAGCGAAGGCGCTTTCTCCGAGAAGGAGGCCAGGTCGGGCAGGCTGAAGGCTGTCTTGGTGGTGAGGCGGTTGCCCTGGAAATCGCGGCTCACTATATAATGCATAGCGTCCAGCCGCCTGGCCTGGAACTCGCAGATAAGCTCGGAGGTGGCTCTGCGGTACGGCTCGAAGGGGTCGGCTTTGCCTTCGGCGGGGTATGGCAGCTCGCCCCAGGCGTGGTAGGCGAACTCGAGCGGGATCTCGCTCTTGAAGCGGGAGCGGTTGGTGTACCACGCCTGCTGGTCCTCCCGGTCCTCGAGCTTGCCCCAGAAGTCGAACATGCGCTCGCGGAAGATGGCACGGTAGTTCTGGGGGCTGCGCCAGTCGAACTTGAGGAAGGCTGCCACCGCCTGAAGCGACTGGCAGAGCATCGGGTAATTCTTCAGCTCGCGTATCTCGTCGTCCAGGAAGGTGGCGATTGGAGAGTCGAAAGCCGCCTTCTGGGTGAGGAAATCGTACATGGGCGTGGCGGCCAGGATAGTGGGGAGGTGGCGGGCGAGGGCGTCCAGCAGCACCCTCTGCTCGTACCTGTTGAAGAAGATCAGGTGGATGGGAGCGTTCGGCTGGCCGTTCTCGTCGGGCGCGACCAGCTCGGCCACTGCACCCAGCGTCTCCGCTATCCACTCGACCAGCAGCGCCCGTTCCTCTTCGTCGGTTTGAGGAGGGGCTGAGGTCATTTTGACCACGCTGCGATGCTCGGCCTTCTCCACACCGCCCTCGTAAGCCACCACCAACGCGCCAATAAGGTAAACGCGGTCCTGAAGGTAATCGTGCTGGGCGTCTATGTACACTTTGACCAGGTTCGGGTTGTGGTTGGCATCGCAGTAGGGGAGTGAGCCGTGACCTTTGCTTGGGATGTAGGGGAGGGCTTCTACATCGTATTTCTTCCAGTTGAGATAGCGCCTGGCACGCAGGATAAGCTCATCGAGGCGGTGTCCGATGCCCCACTGTCCGGATAGCTGCCTGGTCAGTTTCTCCTTGCCCGCCGAAGGCACGAGACTATCGAAGGTATTGCCGTTTGCACTCTGCACAAAGTGTAGCTGCTTCAATTCGGCAAGATCGAAGATGGAGTTGATACCTTTGCGCCGCAGCGCCTCCTTTTCGAGCGCCGTCAGGTGCGGCACCAGCGACAGGTCGTCGCGGTCCGCTGTCCACTTCATGCAGTACTCGTTGTACAGACACCCGTCGCATTTGTGGTCGAGGTGGTATGGCAACTCCTCAAATGGTGCATTCAGCAGGCGAAGAGCCGTGGAATCCGGCCCCGGGACCAGGTTTTCCACGGAATCAAGGTAAGGCGTAGCATCGGGCGCGATCTCAAGGAGCGCATCGTCAACGCCAAATAGCTGTTCCGCGAGAGCCTGCTCATCTGAAATACGGGCAAGCTCTTCGTGGTCGAGGCCGTCGGTGGGGAGGGCAGATCCCCGGTAGAGGATGCCCATGCTGATCTCGCCGTGCTCGATACCGACACTATCAAGCAAGGAGGAAAGCATACTGTGGTAGAACGCCACCTGCAAGCGGTGCTCCATCTTCGCCTCGGCGGAGCTTTTCATGTCGGCGATGAGGAGGCGGAGGGTGCCGTCCTCATAGCGCTCCATGCGCAGGATGTCAATGTCGCCCCGGAACCACCAATTACCGAGAGGTAGCGAAAGGCGGACCTGGAAGAGCACAAGCACCTGGCCGGGCGGCAGGTCCTTTGCCGATTTCACAACCAGATCGTTATCAGAAATCCGCCGTTCAGAGAGATCGTTGGCCAGGTTCCGCGTTGGGTAGTGGGCCGATACCTGGGCTTCCACTTTCTCCTCGAACGATTGGCCTGAGCGGGTCAGCAAAGGTGGGATCGTTTGCGGGTGGACGCCGTACTCGTCGAAGAAGCCTCGCCCATGTGCGCGCTCGTGGAGGCGCAGGCGCAGGTAGCGCTGGCACTGCTCAAGACGGATGAACTGCGAGATGTCGGTGGGCGATATCCTGTAAGGCGGGTGCGGTGCAGTAGCTGACGCCGGGGACGTGGCAGGAGCAGAGTCTGATGTAGGGTCTGGAAGGTCAATGGGTAGGTCGTCCAGCATGCAGTAAGCCTCTCGGATATAATAATTGGAAGGTTGCGGCGGTCAAGCTCAGGAATGGCTGGTATCCAGTTACCATTACCAAGTAGATAATACGGGCCAGTACATAATAGAAGTACTGGCACCTTAGCTCAACTAATATAGCAAGATTCCGATCTGAAGGCAACTGAGTTGGCAGCAATCAATCCGACGATCGGCACATTGGTGAAAGAATAGGTGACATGCACTTATGGAGGAACTGAACGATGGTAGAACCGCATGACAAGGAAATGCGTGATCCCCTGGAGAAGAAGCGAAAGGATTACCGGCACCAACGACCAACTTCGGAGGGTGGAGAAGCATGGCATAAAGTAAGGTCGCGGCTACCAAGAATGGAGAGGAGACAGTACCGGCATGCGCAAGACCAAGTGTTGCGCGATGCAATCCAAGACCTCGATGCCGGGGCTCTAGAGGCGAGCGACAACGTGAATGCGCTGAAAAGAAAGTACTTCCGACTGCTCCGCTACCGCAGGGAAATACCGCTGGGCAAGAAAGTGGAACTGAGGAGAGCGGGTGTACGGCGGCTCATGTACTGGGTACCGGCTGGAAGAAAACAAGGCCGAAAGTATAGACCCTGGCGTGATAACATGCGCGCCTGGATCAATGAGTAGTCAGGTATAGTTCGTAGCCTTTACTTTCGAGTTGCTAGAGACATAACGGCCAACGACTTTCGGCAATGGGCTGACACACTGTACTTCATGCATGGCACCATCATATAGAAGCAGTCAACAGCCGCTCCGCTAGCTGGAGGGCATCGGCGGGCCACAGACCGGCGGGTCTCGGCTGCTTTGTTGGAGTGACACCATGCAGAGGGCGGCACGATAGAACCATGGCGCGCCACTGCTCAGGCCACGCATCTCTCCCATATACCGCCCCGAGCAGCGCACCGCATATTGCTCCGTTGGTGTCCGTGTCCCCTCCCGAACGGACGGTGCGTACAACCCCTTCTACGGCGCTCGGTGCATTCACCAACTGATAGAAGGCGTTCTGCAGTGCAATGAGCACCCAGTCCAGGCTGCGCATATAATCTTCAGGCGGCGATGCTGACGCCTTTACCAGTGCTGCCATGACCGGCCCAGGCACGCCCCGTTTCTTCGCCCACTCAAGAGCCCACTTGTACATCTCGCCGGGCGTACCACCTTCCGCCACTGCATGCGCAATCGTAGCAGCAAATAGCCCCGATGCCGCCTGGCACACTTCGTTCGGGTGCGTGAGTGAAGCGTCAGAGCGTGCAGCCTCGTCAACCTCCAGTGGTGATCGCCGCCAACCCCAGATGCCCAGTGGGCTTACCCTCATGAGCGCCCCGTTCGCCTGGCTGGTCGTGCTGGCACTCGACCGGCACACGGCAGCGCAATTACCCTCGTCCGTCCGCTCTCACTTTGCGTACCAACTCACTCGCCTTCATTCATTATACCTTTAACCCGCGCTTTAGCTCCCCCACCAATTCGCCTGGCTGATAGTCAGAGTGCAGGTAGAGCAGGTCGCACACAGTTACTGCAGTGCGGATCAATTGTCGCAAGTTTATGCGGTGTTGCGAGAGCGCCCGTGACAGCATTCCCGGCACGTCACCGGACACATCTGCGTATCGGCCGGGCGTGGAAGCCTCTGTAGAGGGTTTGCTCTGACTATAGTCATACGCCAGTGCGTGATAGCGCAGCAGCGTATCAAAGAACACCCGGATGTCTTTCTCGATAAAGCGGTCGTCCAGCCGCACGATCTGGGAGAGGGCCAACCACGACCCGACGGGCATCCTGTCCGCGCTCTCCGTGAGCGCGAACAAAAAGAGGATGCGAGGTTCCGAAATGTAGCTTACCGGGTATTCGGCGCGGGTGTTGTCGGGGATCGTGCGCGCATCTATGCGACCGTTGTTCAGGCCCAGCGCCGATACGATCATCGCCTTGAAGAACGAATCGGCTCGCTCGCGCTGCGCCGCCCGTAGCAACGAGTAGTGCTCCAACTCGTCTATCAGCACGGACAGCCCGCTGTACCCGAGCAGGGTAGCCAGGGTGCTGATACCGGTAAGCATGTAGCTGTACTGGCGAGCCGTCTCGCCCGTCACGTAGAGGGGCGGCGGCTTTTTCAAACAGCTTCTCATGTCGGCCTGGGGTCTGGTCCGGCCACTCAGCCACTCTACGACCTGGTCGAAAGCCAACTGGCTGGAGCAATCCTGCACAGCGAGCAGGGCCGATGCAAGCGGGCAGTTCTTCGGCTCGCGGGGGCACATTTCAACGAAGCGTGCGATAACCGAGGGGTTTTCAAGCGCTTTGTTGACCAGGGGAAGAAGGCCGCGCTCATCGGTGTCGGGGTAGCGCAGAGAGGTGACCAGCGCCTCGTATATCTTGTTCGCCTTACCGGGAGGCACCTCCACCAGATCGAGGCTGGCGGAAGCGACCAGGAAGTTCTCGCGCAGGCCGCGCCTGGCGGCAAGCTCGATGAAGTGGCTCTTGCCGAAGCCGTAATCGCCTATCACGGCCAGCGCATCGCCGCTGCGCTCTTTGCTCCTTGCGAGCGCCCTCTCCAGGGTCACCTGCTCGGCTTCTAGCCCGATGGTCAGCGTCTCTGCGTCCTGCACGGGCACCACACCAACGCGCAGCGCCCCCAGTGTTTGCTGGGCGCGAAACTGGTCGCCTTCCAGCACCATCGTGCGAACAGGCAAAGGTTGTACTCGTACAACAGGCGCATGGGATAACTCGTCGAACTCCCTCGAAGGCAAGCGAAACCGCCGACCCGATTCGAACTGTACCTCCCACTCGAACCCGCCCATGAAGGTTCGTAGCAGCGAACCGGGACCGAACTGCGGGTGATGCACTCGTTTGGTTTCTATAGAGTCCATATCGTAGCGGTAGTCCAATGCAAGGCCTCCGACTTAATATGGACGCTGCTGCTCGTCGGCCATCAGATCGAGGGCATTGCTCTCCCCTCTGATGCGAGCGTCAGCATACTCCGAGTTGACGGCGATTTGCCCCTCCTCTTTCTGCCGGAACCACTCGGTAACGAGCGCCTTCACGAAGAGGCGGCGGTGACTCACCGCCAGGTAGGAATTGACGGCGGCCAGCGCCAGCGCGCGGATGTTCTCGCTCTGCATCTCCCCATCGAGCTTTACGTCGTACGCCGTCTCGAAGATCGGCATGAGGCGATAACCGATCTGCACCAGCAGTTCCTCGTCTGGGATGTCGAGGTGGTCCAGATTGATCTGGGGGCTGAAAGGGTTTGTACGGGAGAAATAGTCGGCGGCCTGCACCCTCTGCTGGAGGGCAGGGTACTTCGGCACGACGGTGTGCAGGAAATCGGGAGGCACCGCGTACATGAAGAGCGCGCCGGGCAAGTCTTCGCGGCAGCGGTCTATAACCTCGCACAGGTTGTCGGTGGCGGTCTTCTCGGCCTTGCCGCCGATCGACAGCATACGATCGCCCTCGTCGAACAGGAGCGCCAACCCGGTGTAGCCCAGGGCGCGCACCGCCTGGCACAGGGAGCGGAGCATCTTGAAGGCGTTGTTGCGGTTGACCTTCTCGGTCACGCCAATGGCGCGCAGGTCGCGCATATCTTCGGGTGTAACTTCCTCGCCGTGCAGCCAGCGCTCCAGCGTCTCCACCCTGCGCTCTTGCCCCCGAAGTAGGGCGGTGAAATAGCCCTGCACCGCTTTGTGGAAGCTGAGGCTGTCTATGTGGGTGGAGGCGAGGGTGCTCAAGAACGCGCGCACTTCGGGGATATCTTCGGCGCCTTCGTCCTGTAAATCGAGGCCGTGCGGGCCGACTATGCGCCGCAGGGTGCCTTCGAGAAAGCGCCCCAAACCTTATTCGTCTTCGGCCAGGCCGCAAGCTCGTGCCAGACGATTGATGATGCGACCGCGCTGTACACGCGGCGCTGGTCGTCGTAGGGGCTTTCTTTGGGACTGAGGTCCACTTTGCTCACGGCAAAGTTGCGCTGCCATGCGCGGTCGCGCACGCAATAGAGGAAGTGCGACTTGCCGCTGCCGTAGTCTCCCACCACCAGCTTGAATACAACGCCACCGTCAGCCAGGTACGAGCCGAGATAATGGGTGTCGATGGCGTTGAGGAGCGACTCGTTGCCCACGTTGTAGTAGCTCACGCCCTCTGGGCATGGGAGTGCCCGATTGCCCCAGAGTCTCGATTATCTGGCGGGCCAGGCGCGGTTCAGGCAGCATAGTTTTGTCCTCCCTTTAACCCTTGTTCCTTCGGGCATCCTCCTCCATTTTCGAGAGGCCCTTTCACTGTCAGGGATCACGCTAAGGCTCGCTCAACTCAAACAATGTTTTAGGGCCGGACTTATCAAAGGTGACGCTGAATACGTCGAAGAAGCCCTCACGCCCCAGCACGTAAGGGACGTTACCTCTGGCGAAGACCATTGGCAATTGAAGCAAGATACCCATTTCAGCGATTAGTATGGTTACTTCATGCACCCGCCCCTGAATCCAGCAATCCTTACGCCTCGATATGCCTCGAAGTGGGACCGGTTCGCCATCCTGCCAACGAAAGCCTATCTGATTACACAACTCTTGTGGTGCCATGCTCAGGTCGGCACCGCTATCTACAAGAAAATCACGCTCCAAAAAGCTTTGATCTCCACGTACCAGGACCGGCAATATCGGGCGGAAAATGCTTTCGCCACCAGGGTGTACGAACTGACGCCACTCACGAACAAACCGAATAGACGGCGTAGGCATCGGGTGGCTCCATATAGAATATCCGCACCTTTTCTTTCCCGAGTGCCTTTAGCTTCTCCTGAAGTCCGGCAGCCGACACATCGGATGCTACCACGTGCTTGTCTTGGCTGACTGCCACGTATTGGCCGTTGTATCGTGCCTGCTCTTCAGCCGCCCACGAGTTGAGCCACTTGTCCATTTCAGGGCTTACTAACTCCAGTAGCTCCTGGTCATCCAGCTCATATCTTGTAACATTTGGTTTCATCAGCAAATCTCCTAATCCCATTTTACACTTTATGAGTTAATCCCTGCCTAAACTTACCTGTTAGCTGCTCTAATCTTTAACAAACTCTATATCCGCTATGTAGCGCCCATCGTAAGGCGTGTCACCTTCGACGATCCACATACTCTTCGTAGGGCTGTCGGTTTGCGATTTGGTGGCGCTGTGGGCCTTCACCACCTGCCCCTCGTATGCCTGGCGCTGGCGGCCGGTGAACTCATAGAAATCGTACTCGAACTGCGCCCGCAGATAATCGGTGAAAGTCTGCTTGCTAGGCTGGCTGGCGAACGCCCGACCCTGGCGCAGCAGCACCATCTCCATGTAGCAGTCAACGATGTTCACTCGCGCCCCTGCGCCGTTCGTGCCTCGTTTGCGGTGGGCGATCTGGTAGGCTTCGTGGAACTGGGCGATCCAGGCCTTGCCGTCCTGGTTCCGACCCATGATCGCCTTCGACGCACCGGCGTAAGCTTTCATGGCGGCGTCCACTGTTATGGGCGCATGAGGCACCACGATGTCTTTGCCGTAACGGAGCACTATGAAGCGCCTGGCGAAGTTGGCCTCAAGCTCAATGCGCCCGATCTCGAAGCGAGGCGGTCGCCCGCCTAGCTGGAAGCCCTGCGCCGACAGGGCCGAGCGGAGCCTCTGGCCGAACTCGTCACCAAGCATGCGCTGGGCCACGTCAAGCTCTTCGCGCAAGAGCGGGAGCACCTCGCGCACGTCTTGTTGCCTTGCCGCATCCAGAATAGCAAGAGCCTTATCTAACCGAACCACGTCCACAGGCTCCGAGCGTAAGGACGATGCGGCATCTTTCAGCGCGCCCGTGAGGGCAGCCAGGCTCTTTAACTCGCGCCTGATGTCGGGCAGCATCGGGTCCATTGCTTCTTCTTTGAGCCTGCTCACAGCGAAAGCTTCCTGAGCATCGTTGAGGCCGTCGGAAGAGACTCCGGAGTTCAGCGCACCGAGGTCCCGAACGCCTTTTGGGCCTTGCTATTGGCGTTTGTGACCCCTTTGAACGCCGCCTGCAAGGTGGCCACGGCTTTTTGCTGCTGAGTATAGGTCTCGCGCAGCGTGTCGAGTTGAGCGATTAGTATCTCGTTGGGCATAACTTGATTCACCTGCTATTGGAGGTTTGGAGTATCAAGTGGCAATCATTTTACCGCAATCTGTGTCTGTAGTCGAAGGGCGACAAGTGTTGAGCGTCGCCCTCGTCGAGCAGTGACAACTCTCTGGGCCAGCGGATCGAGCAATAAGGCTATTGCTCGTCCTCGCCTAACTCCTCGCGCATCCATTTTGCCAACCCTTCTTCGAGTGCAAGTAGCATTTCATCAATTGTCGCATGCTCGCTCTGTTCTTGCCCTTCCCAAACCATCCCACCTATGTCCAATGCCCTCACAAACGAGCGGCTGTAGTCATCCTCTCCGATCTCAATCCAGCCGTAATCTCTTACCCAACGAGTGATATGTGGGTAAATCTGCTCGAACGATTGCTTGGGTTGTTTACGCTCCATTGGGTAACCCCTCTTGTTGAAATGAGGTATTGACCTGGTGGTGTTATGAAGATCACCCGCTCCAGCACGCAGAGCAGAAGAGCCAACTCATGAAACTCTGATGAAGCTGCGTAGAGTGAGCGAGTGGGGCGGTGGCAGGGGCAACTATATGTCAGGCCTTCGGCGTCCGTCTCAATATGCTGTTGACCGCTATCTCTCCAGCCAAACCTTCAGGCAGTTGAATTGTCTCGCCAGGTTTCGCTGTCCTAACAGCTCCGTACGTGGCTGCGACCGAGTTCACTTCTGTGTAGATTTCAACAACGCCATCAATCAGGTTGATCACCCAGTACTCTTGGATTCCCGCCTCGGCGTAAAGCTGCAATTTGCCGCCCCGATCGAGCTTGAGGCTGCTATCTGATACCTCAACGAGCAGGGTCACGTCTTCGGGCTTTTGGGCGCGGACCCGCATAGTAATCGTCGCGCCATCTCAAAATAGCGATGTCGGGTTGGGGTCGTGAATTGCTGTGGTGTAAGCCTATGGAGTTGCCTTGCGGCCAAATAAGGGTAGTGCCGCGTGCTGCCTCGCTTAATACCCGATGGAGGCGTGCAACGGTCAACTCGTGCTGCAAGTCGTGTAGGGGCACATCGACTATCTGACCTCTGATGAGCTCAATACGCACCTCCTGTCCAAAGACACCTTCAGAAACCATCCTGTCATATTCATCTAGAGTGATGAGGTGCTTCTTTCTGTCGGTTTTGGTCTCTGACTCGATTTGCATTTCCGTATCTTCAACTGGACTTCTATGACTACGAAGCACATAGTAAGCCTATTTCGGACGGCCGCCATTAAATGTAGAGTAATTGGTCCTGTATTTCGTCTGCTGTCAGGCTATTGACAATGACAAGTAGCCTGCGCATAATCTCGTAGGGTGAGCGGCGCACGGCCAGAATGATACCGTAGTGCGTTCGTTCTTCTGCGAAGTATTGCTGGGCTAACGCCTCGAAGTCGGTGCGGTTGTGGCTTACTAATGCCCTGGATTGGCTGACAGCGTAGGCTAACTGCTCCTCATCAATTTTACCAAGGTTGCTCGCCTCCAGTGCGGTCCGGACGTCGAAACCATGGGATCTCAACAGTTCAGCCACAAGAACGCTTACGTCTTCGTCAAGGTACAGCTCGACGAACAGTTTCCTCATAGATCCTTCACCAAAGGATGGATTAGTTCGTCAGGTATCCTATTGCGCTCAATGTATTGGTTGATCTCAGCCTGGTGGTCGCTATAATAGCTAAGCGCATCAAACACCTGGGCCAGTGTTAAATGCGGCAGGTGTTGTGGTATCTCTTCCGGCATAGTGCCCAGCCGCCAAATCTCTGCGATAGCACGGACCGACGTGCGCGTCCCTTTGATGATTGGCTCACCGCTCAGGATTTGCTCGTCTCTAATAATATAGAAGTGTCCTGTCGTTTGCATATCGGTGTGCCTCAACTGTTGCTTTTCGCTTCATACCAGTGTCACTTTCCTCTCGACGTCGACGGGAGGAAATAGCTTCTTCCTCGCGATTTTAGCATATCAGTCGATGCGTCAACAAGACGAACTCGCATTCACTAGAGCACTGATCGAGAAACGACAGCACGGACGCCTGTGATAGCGTGATCTTGTGACCTTGTGACCTTGTGATTTCATGATATTGACCGATACCGGTCCTATAGTTGCCCTGCTCAATTGCTCGATGCAGATGATCCCGATCATCCTGCCTATTTAGCTGCTGCGCAAAAGTTGTCGGCTGGCCCGTTGCTCACCACATGGCCGTGCTTTACAGAAGCCATATATTCGCTTGGATCGGTTGGCGGGTATCCTGATCAAGCCAAACTCTGGCGAATGCTTGAGGAGAGGCGACTGGTTTTGCACGACCTCACTCCCGTGGAGTTGGAACGTATGCCGATTCTAATGCGGAAATATAGCGACACTCCAATGGATCTGGTGGGCCCTTATCCGGTCGGCGAGGTCCGGGTGATTGACGCTGTTACTGAAACCGAATCGGGCGCGATGCAATAGCGATTCAGATCGCGCGAAGCGCGCCACGCACTTCGCCTGAAGGATGGCTAAAGGTATGGGCTCGAATGACGATACACTACCAGGGGAAGTTGCCGGGATCAAAGACTGCTACTCTCTGACCGCCGCGCTGTGCCATCTCGCCGTCCCACCTAACCCCAGGAAGGCCTAGCTGTTGGGCGGTGGCTACATACACTGCGTCTCCGGCCCTCAACCGCAAAGCAGCCGCTTCGGTCGCGGAATGCTGCATCAGTTGGCCGCTCATCGGAACTATCGAGATCTGCGATAGTGAGTAGACGCTGGTAGAGGTCCTCAGGCCATTAATCTGTGGGAAGCGAAGCGTCGCCGGAGTTACGGCGACTGGAGAGGGAGAAGACCCAGGAGGTGCAGGCGGATTGCTGGAGGCGGTCACAGCGCTCTAGCTCCGCACATCCCTCATCAACTCGACTGCATCAACGGACTGAACGCCTTGCCTCTCCAACTCCTGCCCGATCTCTTGAGACATACTGTCCCACTCAGCCCAAAAGTCAGTCAGGTCTTTTGGGGTGGAGCGGCCGTACACGGGGATGATCCGCGCCACGATTATCCCATTCCGGGTAATATCAATGTGGTGCCCTGTCTGGTCTATTTGCCGAAGCATCTCGTCCGAGTGGGCTGCCAGATAGTTGGCTTCAATTGTGGTCATTGAGTAGATCCTTCTCCTACGAACGGTCTGAGTGAGGGGGACTCTCAATTGCTATAATCGTGCCTATTACAACCCCTCCATAGAATTATAACATGCCCGAGGTGCCACTGATAACGAGACACAGCTTGATTTTGCCATGCCTATCCGGATGTTACACAAGGGCCAGCTAAAGGAGGTACTCGCTGCAGCGGTTTCCTTAGTCTCAGCCGGTTAGCCGCGGCCCCGCTACTACCGCATCACCCGAACGGTGCGTCCAACACAAACGTGGTTGTCCCTCTTTCGTGGTAGTATTATCACCCTGGGACCTTTGGAGCATGTTCATCAAAATCGATGGCTGTTTTAGAACTTAAGTGCTATAATGAGAGACAAGAATCTGGTAGGCAAAGACACATTCAGGACACATTTAAGGCACCTACTTATGAACTACAATCAGGAAAAAGCATTACGCCACCCCATATTAGGAACGATCCCCGTCAGCACATCCGCTCAGCCGCGCATCACCTCCCAGGACGGGTACCGTCTCTCGGTGAGCCTCACCGTCATCGCCGATAAGGGCACTGTTCAATCGAACGACGGCCGAGCGATATGGCACTGCACGGTTGCGATACTCAAAAAGGGTAGTGAAGCGATTACGGTCGAAGAGTGGACCCCTGAAGCGCACGAACTGGCACAGCAGATGGGCGAGGAGAGTCTCGAAGGGATTGGCGACCGTGACACGCTTTTTAGCAGCGAGACGGACGAATATGTGCTACACTTATACCTCGCTCTTACCGAAGAAGAGCAGGAGATGCTTCCTCCGGTGCAGTAAACATACCAGCCGTGGCTGGAGCGTACCGCCTGGCCTCAAGACCCCTCTTGAGATACCGCAATATCACCTGTCTGGCACTGAACCTGGATGGGCGGGCGGCGACTTCGACCCTCAAGAGTTCGACCTGGAGGATACCAACGACGCGCTGAAGAGGGTGCGCTAGAGCACGACTTCGCCTGTAGACTGAACTGCGCAGGCAGCTCGCGGATATTGCGTTCCTAACCCGTGCCAGACGAGGATCACTCGCACGTATGGCGAACTACCGTGCTATAATGGGACTGGGACGGTCACAGGAGCGGCTAACACAGGAGTGGGTAGGCCAAAGGTAATGGCATAAATATGCGAACCCAGTCAACCGATACAGATCCGATAATTGAGCGAATACAGATCGCAGGGCTGCGGCGACTGACGCCAGGCCAACGCTTTCAAATGGCTAACAGTCTCACCCGAAGTGCTTTCACCTTATCCTGGAGTAACTTCCGGCGCAAGCACGCCGACCTGGACGAGCGTGAGGCAGCCTTGCTCTGGGTGCGACTGCTGTATGGGGATGACCTGGCAGAGCGCGTGTCTGCGCACCTGGAGCACCTGGAGCACCTGGAGCACCTGGAGCACCCGGGACATCGACATAGCTCAAGAGGGTGAGTTCATGATTCCCCCCGACTGGGTACCCGTTTTGCAGCCGGTCATTCACGCATTTGACGGGCTCGGTGTGCTCTATCAAGTGGGTGGCTCCCTTGCCTCCTCAGCATGGGGCCTCCCTCGCTCCACCCAGGACGCCGACCTTGTGGCAGACCTACAGCTTCAGCATGTGGAACCGCTCGTGGCTCAGTTGCTCGACAGTTACTACGTTGACGCCTCCATGATCCGTGAAGCGATTGTACAGCAAAGCTCCTTCAATCTCCTGCACCTGGCTACCATGCTCAAAGTTGACGTATTTATTCCTAAGCGCAGCGCGTTTGACGAGGTAGCGTTTCAGCGCGCCCGCCCACAATGGCTGGACGCACCGCAATCGGAACAGGTACTCTTCACCTCTCCGGAGGACATAATCCTGCACAAACTGGTTTGGTACCGGTCGGGTGGCGAGGTGTCTGAGCGGCAATGGCTGGACGTTCTCGGCGTGCTGAAGGTGCAGGCAGAGGACCTGGATGTCACCTACTTACGGGATTGGGCTGCGAGGCTCGGCGTTTCTGAACTCCTCGCGCGAACCTGGCAAGAAGCAGGGCTCCTATAGAATCAAAGACATCATTACCGTGTATGTGTAGGGGCGGCTACTCTGTAGTTGGCAACATGGATGCCTCAGCAGAACATTCGCACCAGGTTGCCAGCCGTTATTATACTCTTCGGCCGAAGAGTATAATAACGGCTCCAGCAGTGATACACGGGTACAATAGGGGAGCCACTAAGGGAGCTACTTCGAGAGGCTCCCTTAGTGGCCTAATTTGAAACTGGGCCGCCGCTCTAGCCTTCCGTGAGCAGCGCATTCATCCTGTCGGCAGCTTCTTTCTGCAACGCCGGAATGACGTGGGAATAGGTATCCATAGTGAGGCTGATCTGGCTGTGGCCGAGCGTCTCCATCACCACGCGAGGGTGCACTCCCCGGGCCAGCAGAAGCGAAGCGCATGTGTGGCGCAGGTCGTGGGAGCGGATATGGGGAAGGCCTGCACGCTGCAGCGCTTCCTGGAAGAGGCGGGAGGCGTTTCTCGGGTCGAGGGATGTGCCGATCGTCGAGGTGAAGACCAGCCCGCTCTCTTTCCAGCGGGTGCCTGCAGCAAGCCTCTCCTCCAGCTGGCTGATACGGTGGGAGCGCAAGGCGTTCACGGTCACCTGGGGCATGAAGATCGTGCGGCGGCTCTTCCGGGTCTTAGGCTCGACAAGCTGGGGCTTGCCGTCGATGCGCTGGAGGGGGTATCGGACGTTCAGCGTGCACTTGCCCATGTCGACGTCTTCCCAGCGAAGGCCGAGTGCTTCACCCTGTCGCAAACCGAGCGCGATAGCCACCGAGTAAAGGGCTTCCAAGCGGTCGCCGCGTACCGTGTTGAGGAAAGTGCGCGCTTCCTCGGGGAGAGGGAGCGCATCTCGTAACGGCGCGACCTGGGCGAGTCCACCAGCTGCGCTACATTGCGCGGCACGAGCGACCACTTGTACGCTCGTCCCAGTGCCATTTTGAGAATAGCATGGCAGTATCGTACGGTGCGGGGCGATAGGCCTCTTTTGAGCAGCTTGTTCAATAGCTGCTGGATTTCCTGCGGGCTGAGCTTGCCAAGCTGGATGTGACCGAGCTCGGGCCGAATGTACAGGCGCACGAGTTGTGCATAGCTGTCGTACGCCTTGGGCCGGACGCGGGGTCGCGCTGAATCTTCAAGCCATTTGCTCAGAAATTCGCCAACCGTCTGGCGCTCGACCGAGACAGGCAGGCCCTGCTGTCGGGTGTGAGGACCGCTTTTGAGCTGGTCGACCACCTCCCGGCGCGTCTTACCGTAGTAGACTTTACGTTGCCTCTTGCCATCCTGGTAGCCGAGGTCAATCCTGGCTTCCCATCTCCCGTCTTTGCGCTGCGTGATCCCGCCGTCGCCGTGCCCGCGTCGCTTCTCCGCCGCCATCGCTTTGTCCTCCAGTCTCCTGTGCCGTTTCTTCCTCGTTTCCTGCAGGCAGAATGTCTTTGCCTTGCTGAGTATCGCGCGCCAGCCGGTCGATAGCCAGCATGATCACCGTACTTTCGGACATATCGAACCTGCTCGCAAGGTCTTTCAGTTGAGCTATTGTATAGCTCGATAGACGCACATTTACCTGCTGTCTTGGCATATCTGCTCCATAACGCCTCCGTTCCTGCGATCCTTGGATCACTTCGCAGACCAACTTCCCCGCTGCCCGGCCATTGGCCTGTTATACCTTATTAGCACACCCTTCACCAACAGATGACTGAACAATTAGTATAGCATAATGCTATATATAATGCAATATCTCCGGCCAAGAAAGGTGCTCCGAATCTTGAGTTGGCAGGTGAAAGCTAGCGTCCTGCTAACCTGAGAAAGGAAGTCACTACGGCCGGAACATGTAGAAAACTCATATATGGTATTATTTTCCCGCACGATCTTCCTTGCTACGCGGCATCTTGCGGTTGGTAGAAGAGGAGTACGACCTGAGAATCAGCAAACAAAGAGCTTTGATGGCGATCGCAAAAGACCAGGGTGGCTATTTCACCGCCCAACAGGCGCTGGCGGCGGGTTACACATACCAGGAGCAGCGACACCATACGTTGCGAGGCAACTGGGACAAGATCGAGAGACGCATCTATCGCTTCCCGGAGTTTCCGGAGCCGCGGTACCCTCAGCGGGATGACCTGGTGGTCCTGACGCTTATCAGCCACGATAGACGGGGAGAGCCGCAAGCCGTGGCATCCCATGAGACGCTGGGAATCTCACCTTTGGTCATATCGTCCATTGTAACGCCTTCTCCCTTCTCATCGAGCGTAATCGCAAACGCCACGCACAGCACGTACAGCCAAAAGCCACCAAGCCAAGGCGATGCATAGTGACGCAGCATGTAGATGCATCTGCAGATTTGTAGCACTCGGCCTCGCGCTCATTTAGCCTCATTTGGCAGTCAGATCTTTGTCATCCATTTCCCAAGCGTGGTCGAGGGTGTGAAAGGCGGTGTGCCGGATGAGGTACCGCAGCGGCCACTTGCGAGCCATCTTGTTCTGGGAATGCAACTCCCGAATTGCGTTGCAGTATGCATCGCGATGGAGACTCAGTCCCTCGTCGGTCAGCATCTCCTCCCAAGGCGTAAGCACCCCTACCTTCTTTGTGAAGTCCAGCTCCGAGAAGAGCGTATGACGGACGATGCGGTCCCGATCTCGCCCCCCGCCTCGCGGACCCTTCTGCATCTCAGCCGACACGCGAAAACGCACATCGTCGAAAAACGCCCAGCACGAGCGCATCAGCGCCAGTTCACGCTCCAATGCTTCGCCTGACATGGCCTGCTGGTCGATACGCGAAAAGGCGAACGAGATACCCCAGAAGTCGGTTGAGCCCGTGCCCGGATACTGCTCGACCACGTCAACTGCTTTTTCGACAGCGCTGCTGGTGGTGCTGGCAGTACTGATCGCAAACTCGGCCTCCAGCCCAGCCAGCTTTGCCACCGGAGCGTAGCGTGGAACGTAGGACACCAACCGTTCGATCGCAGCCTCCTCGGTCGTTGACCCGCGCTCCAGACCGGGCCAGTCCGGTGCCACCGCCACCACTCTCTTGCCTCTCAATCCGATTTCCAGCGTCACTCGAAGGTTGTTGGTTTCGTTAGCGTCATTAGCTTCGTTAGCGTCGTTACAATTCTTACTAGGGTTACCCATGGCTCCTCCTTAGCTCCTTAGGCATGAGCTTGCATGTACTGTGTAAGGGTAAGGGTAAGGGTAAGCTTCCAGACATGGACACCTGCACAAGCGAGTGCAATGAGGGCACCCAGCAGCCATGAGTGCCCTTGTTTGCCCTATGCCTGATACGAACCTATGCTCTGCTCAATGCTCAATTCATCGAAGGCTTGCCCTATCACGTTTGGAAGACGTTCTTCCTCTCCGCGAGGGGCAAGTTTGTGTAGCTGCTGTGCAACACGCGTGATGGTGGTCTCTCGGTCCCATCTGCCGGCGAGCGATTCTCCAACCTGAGTATGCAGGGAGATAAACCAAAGTCTTAAGTCAGTCAGAGCATCAGCCCCTTGGATTGGACCATGACCGGGAATGACGTGCTCAACTCCCAGAGCTTCGAGCTTTTCCAGAGCCTCGATCCAGTTCACCACGCTCCCGCCGGAAGGCACCCCTGCAGCGCCATGGTTCCAGACCGGCACCTGGGCATTGAAGAGGAGATCGCCCGTAAACAAGGTGCGCGATTGGGGCAACCATGCGACGCTATCGCTCGGACTGTGCGCTCGGGCAAGATAGAGCAGTTGCACCTCAATATCACCAATGAACACCGTCATCCTATCCTGGAAGGTGAGCGTGGGAGGAGTAATGACCACATCGCTTACCAATGCTGCTGTATCGGGATTCTGGCGCCAACGAGCAAGCGCCCCCTCTCCATGGGCAACCAGAGAATCTCGTACACCTCTGTGCGCGATGATGGGACAATCCGCAAATACCTGGTTCCCATACACATGATCGCTGTGGAGATGCGTATTGAAAAGGTACAACGCACCGTCCCCGTCTCTATGACGTTCCTGTGCGGCATGTGCCGCAGCGGCAGCGCGTAAAGGAGCTGCTTCGGCCACGCCAATGCCAGAATCGACCACGAGCACGTTCCCGCCCTGAGAGATCAAACCGCGATTGCAGATTCCTCCAAGGGCGGCATGCACGCCCGGAGCAATCTCCTGAATGCTCAAATCAGACATTTCTTTCCCCTTTCCAGCGTCGCCCTAATTCGGTTGGTGTCGTTCGTGTTGTTGGTGTTGCTCTTATGGTTACCCATGGCTCCACAGTTCCTCCTTAGGACCTCCTTAGGATGTAAACAGTTTCCAATGGCCTTCGGTCACGACTTCAACGGTCCCCCTGGTCCCGTTGGTCCCATCGGTCACTTTGAGGGCGGTGTCATCGTCGATTGCGTAGAGGGGCACTGGCACCTCGGCCGCCATTCTTTCTACGTTGGCCGTGGAACTTTCCGGGTGATCCTCGTGATCCAGGTGCGGAAGCAACGCAAAGTCAACCAATCCCAGCCCCTCATCTATGACGTAGGGCGTATTCGGGTCGTCGTACGTCTCACCGTATATAGGGGCTGTCACCATACTGCCTGCGCTTATCCCCACATAGACTGTCTCGCGCAGTTCGGGCGAGGACAGGAGGTCTGCCAAGCCCGACTCTCGCATCCAGCGGCACAGATACAGAATATCGCCACCATACACCAACAGGGCGTCAGTCTCCTGGACAGCTGCGATCCAGTACTCTGCTTTGATGCTTGGAAGCGCGGTGAGCTCCAGCACCCCCAACGACTGCCACCCCAATTCGCATATGGGAGTGGGGGCTGATCCGCTGATAAAGCGGTAGGCCATTTGAGGCCCGCCGGGGAAGGGGAGGATCGCAGTGGGAATGCACAGGGCGCTACACTCTGCAATGGGTTTGCCCAGGAGGTCGACCAGAGCGTTGTGGATGCTCGTATTCTTGATGCCAGCGGACGTGAGCAAAAGTTTCATGTTGCCTCGTGCCTCTCCTTGCCGAACAATCGCTGCGCTAAATGCGCTAAAACTCGGGAGTTTCAAAGCCAAGCACACCCAGCATGAGGGCAAGCTCCCCAGCATGGCACAGGTCGTGGTCGAGCATACCCCAGACGGTGCGCAGCCCATTCGCCTCCTGCTCGGAAACAGGGGCAGGATCGTCCCTGGTGGAAGGCTCGATATAGGCGCGCCATATCCGCCATGTGTGCTTAAGCCCGGTCACGATCTCGGCGACTGAGCGCGGCGGGTCGTCCGGCTCGTCCCAACTCATCATCGGCTCAAGCGATGGGTCCTCCACGACCCTGTGTACCCACAGAGCACGCCCGCGCACTATGTGCTCGGCCTGCTCTCCTAACGTGCGCACATTGGGTGCGATGCGCATGCTGATTTGTTCGTCGGTTAGCAGCGAAACCACTCGCACCAGTTCATCCTGCATGAACTGCCAAATCTCCAGTGCTCGCTCCGCCGCGATTTGCGATTTTGTCATTGGCCTCACTCCCTACCCATCCTTTTCCCTTTCCCTTTTGACCCGGAAGCGCGTGTGCGTCACGTCAGGAGCCAGCACCGCCACAGTGCGCTCCAGCTTGATCGGCTCGACCCCCAGGTATTCAAACAGGCGGATGCCCCGGCCTAGCAACACCGGCACCAGGTCTATCTCGATCTCGTCGACAAGGCCTGCCTTGAGCGCCTGCTGTGCTACGTTGGCGCCACCCACGATCACCGTCTTTTCACCGGCCACCTTTTTCGCCTGCTCTATCGCGCTCTCTACACCGCCGGTACCATCGGAGGCATCAGTGACAAAGGTGAAAGGCGCGTCGCGGGGCCAGCCGTCGGGGAGTTCAGGCAGGCTGTGGCTGACAACGAAGGTCGGCACGTTGAGTGGATGGCTGCCGCCCCAGCCGTGGGCCAGGTCGAACATGCGCCGGCCGGTCACAAACGCGCCCACCATCTGCCACAGGTCGCGCAACACCATCGCGGTGGGGGGCGAAACATGTACAGTCATCTTGCCGTTTGGAAGGACGACCTCCGTGTCGCCGGTATCGAACCAATCGAACAGCCCCTCGGTGCTGTCGTCGGGGTTGGCGATAAAGCCATCGAGGGACATCGTGAAGCCCGCCAAAACAGTCGCCATAGTGCTAAACCTCCCGTACTAGACGCATTCTTTGAACAACTGAGTAAGCTTGCTCACCTTGGTCACCTTGCTTACGCAATTCTTATCAGCTCCGCTCGGTCGTTGGCAGGATTGTTCACGCCTCGCCCAACCCGGTATGCGCTGATCTGGGTGTCAGGGTAAGGTCGGAGCAGGCTCAAGAGCCGTTCTGTCTCGTTCATGCCGGGATCGAGCCAGAGTTGCTCATCTTCCCTCGAAAGGATCACAGGCATCCTCTCATGCAGAGCGCGTATTCTTGGGCTCGCCTCGGTGGTGATGATAGTATAGGTCAGCAGCCGCTCACCGTACGGTCCCTTCCACACGTCGTATAGCCCGGCCAGCGCCATTATCCGGTTCTCGTCCTTGTTGTCACCGCGGTTGCCACCAGTTATCTGCACGCGGTAAGGTTGCTTTCCCCCGGCGCCGCTAGAGGCAGCCCACTCAAAGTAGCCGGTGGCGGGCACCAGGCAGCGCTTGCCGGTGAGCAGCTTGCGAAACGCGGGCTTCTGGGTGATGGTTTCGGCTCTCGCGTTTATCGTGGAAAAGCTTGTCCTCGCCTCCTTAGCCCAGCCAGGCACCAGTCCCCACTTCATCAGGGCCAGGCGCTTCTCCTGGTCATCAGCGGTCACACCCCTCACGACCACCGGACTTAGCTGGCTGGGAGCGATGTTGTATCTCGGTTGCCACGCTCCCAGGCCCTGGGCGACCTGTCCCGCTTGCTCCGCGGCGACACCAAACCTCGCCGCCAGTGCTTGTCCAATGACTACCAGATCGTACCTTCCGCACATAACACACCTCCCGGTTCGCAAGTATCTTCACTATTCTCGCACTCCGATTATAGAACAAATGAGCTAGGAATGCAAGTACAGGGCACCTCAGTTCTGTGCGCCGGTGTATGCTTGAGCTCTGCGACCTGCCGCGCCAAGTTCTGCGTTGACAGGGGGTAAGGAATGTGCCACCATATCCATACTCATAAACATCTCATCTTGCCGCGACCTGAACGTTCGACGGCACTCTACCGGCGGGAGGGTATTCCGTTCGAATGAAGCACATTGTCCCCACGATCTCCAGCAAGGGGCAGGTTGCGGTCTCTGCTGAGGTGGGCAGGCACCTTCGAGCAGGGTGCGGCTCCGGGTGAGGGAGACGTAAGCGGCAGGGTCCCGGCTATTTCGGCCCGCGCCATTCCGAAAGGGCTTTCGCCCAGACAAGGAGGAAAATGCATGGTAAAGAAGCTGACAATTGAGCTACCCGACGACATCCACGCGTCGATGCTCGTGCTGTCCCAGGTCACGGGGCAATCTCCCGAGGAGATGGCCGCTGAATGGGTGACCATGGCGGTGACCGCTGTCACGGGCAAGCCGCTGCAGATTGCGAAGAGCATGGGGATGGGCAGCCCACTGGGAACACCCCTGGACATGCCGCTGGGAAACCCATTGGGAAACCCATTGGGAATGCTGCTGGGATTCGACCCGTATGATAAGCCGGGCACGAGGGCCGGAAAGCGGTCGCAGGCAAAGGGTACGCTGCCCGCTCCAAACAAAGAAGCGGCCAAAGCGATCTACCAGCTAAAGGTCACCCTCAAAGATAGTAAGCCTCCCATCTGGCGCAGGATCCAGGTGCCGGGAAGCATAACGCTGGTCAAGCTGCACCCGGTGCTGCAGGTGGTGATGGGTTGGGAGGATTACCATCTGCACCAGTACATCGTGGACGGCGTCTACTACGGCACCAAAGACCCGGAGTTTGAGGTGATAGGCAGCGAAACGGTGAACGAGCGGGGCGTGAAGCTCTACCAGATAGCGCCCGATGTGGGCTCGCGCTTCGTGTACGAGTACGACTTCGGGGACGGTTGGCAGCACCAGGTTGTGGTGGAGAAACTGCTGCCCGCCACAGCAGGAGCGACCTACCCTGTGTGCATCACAGGCAAGCGTGCCTGCCCGCCGGAGGACGTGGGCGGCGTGTGGGGCTACGGCGATTTTCTCCAGGTGATCCGAGACCCCTCCCACCCGGAGCACGATGAGATGCTTGAATGGGCTGGCGGCGACTTCGACCCTGAGGCGTTCGACATGGAGGAAGTCAACGATGCGTTGAAGAGGGTGCGGTAATCCCGAACAGACGCGGGCGACGTACAGGCAAGGCACCGCAATGTCACTGTCACAGTGCTCCTTTGTAGAGGGTAAGGAGGCGTGCTATACTGAGACTGAGAGGTAAGAGGAAGAGGGTCCGGACGGAACTTGGAATGCGACTGAAGCGGCCCTCTGAGATCTCAGGAGCAGGAGAAACTAGGGTGGCAAAGATAGCAGTCGATAGCCCCACACAAACGATACACCTTGCCACGACTGACGGTGCGGTCATCGAAGGCTCGGAGGCGCTCCAGGGTACGTGGACGGTGGAGCAGTATCTGCGTCTCACCGACCACGCTAACCGCCTTTTCGAGTTCGCCGATGGAGAGCTGGAGCTATTAACTATGCCTACGGATAGGCACCAGGTTATTATTGCACTCTTATATCGTGTACTCTTCCCTTACATGGAACGAATAGGCGGAGTGGTGCTGTTTGCTGCCCTGCGCCTTCAAATCCGAGAGGGCAAGTTCCGAGAGCCTGACCTGATGCTTCTGCTCGATGCAAACGACCCGCGCAGAGAGAACCGCTACTGGCTCGGAGCCGACCTGGTAGTTGAGGTCGTAAGTGAAGACGATCCTGAGCGCGACACGGTAGTGAAGCGAGCCGACTACGCAGAGGGTCGCATACCTGAGTACTGGATTGTGAACCCTATAGACGAAACGGTAACTGTGCTCCAGTTGGCGGAAGAGAAGGAAGGGTACACGGAGCATGGAGTATTCCGGCGGGGTGAGGCGGCCACCTCCGCGTTGCTGCCGGAGATCGGCGTGCAGGTAAACGCCGTCTTTGATGCCCACTAAATGGGAGGATAAAGCAGAAGCTCCTGAGCAACAGACTGTGCCGTGCCATTACAGACATGTCGAGATGGCAAGAGATGGCAAGAGATGGCAAGAGATGGCAAGAGATGGCAAGAGATGGCAAGAGATGGCAAGAGATGGCAAGAGATGGCAAGTGCGGCTCATGCAATGTGACCGCCGGAATCTGCGCCGGAGTTGTGGTCGTATGTCTACGGCGAGTCCCTCAGCAGGCGGCAACAGGGATGCCGCAAACGAATATATGTTCTGATCAACGAGCCCTTATTATACTTTTCGCCCCAGAAGTATAATAAGGAGGCGGGCAATGATACACGGGTACAACAATGTACCCTCTCCGACAGGTTCCTCCCCCGTCTTCATCTTGCAGTCGTAAATCAATTCGTCCCCTGCCCCTCACTGAGCAGAGCATCCATCCTGTCGGTGGCATCACGCTGCAGCGCCTCCTGGAATAGGCGGAAGGCGTTACGAGGGTCAAGCGATGTGCCGATTGTGGAGGTGAAGACCAGCCCGCTTTCCTTTCAGCGTGTGCAGATGTGGAAGCCCTGGAAGTTCCTCCCACATCCAGTGTCCGATGGATTTGGAAGGCAGCGGAAGCAGTTCGACCAGGCAGGTGCCTCCGTCTGCTCTCCCCAGTGAGTGCCGTTGGTAGTCCAACACAGCTTGGGGAGTGCTCGAAGCTCCAGCACCATACGCCTCGGTAGAGGTCGCAGCAAGCAGGATGCGGATCAACCTGCCCCAGGTCTTTTGGGTTTTTCGCCAATCAGTTAGGATAAGTTCTTCGAGCTCTGGCCGCCCCAATCGGTTCCACTTGATGATTCGAGCAGCGTTGTCTTCTACTGTCTCCGCACCGCCTCCCTCGATACCAACGAACCGATATTGGCCGGCATAAGTGCCGTAGCCATAGAAGGTTTCGGCGTATTCGGCGAGGAGTTGAAGATCGAGGAGATCTTTCATGATGTTCTTTCCCATAACAGAGGCCGGCACCGATCTGCTAGCCATCCAAGGGTTTGGTCGTTGATGCCGCGAGAAGCAGGACACCGCGATGGCAAGCCGCGAAATGCTGGGGATCAACGCCCGGAACGGCGGCCGAGCTTTAGCGTTATCATGCCGTGAGTTGAGGTTTTACCCTCTCCCTAAACGCCATTGGGTTGTGCCCCGAGGTTTCATAGATTCTCCACAGCTCACTGCCTGCGGTGTCCCATTGACCGTGACATGATTTTTGCCGCCTGTATTTCTCGAAGTGTTCGAAAACTTCGTGGTTACCGCACTCCGGGAGGCGCTGGAGTTGAGTGAGGAGCGTTCCCGCAGGGAGCGAGAGGTAAACACCTCACACTTGATAAGGCTGGCTGGGTGGACCTGAGACCGGACATCTCCTGGTGGGAAGGGGGCCGGTGCCCGTTCGTGGGAGATGTAAAGTACGAGAAAATAAATGTCAAGGGTATTAAGCACCCTGACCTATACCAGTTGCTGGCGTATACTGTAGCAGTAGGGCTGCACGGTGGCCTGCTCATTTATGCAGATGGGGAAGGCTTTCCGGTGAAGCACGAGGTGGTGAGGCTAAACAAGGAACTTGTGGTGAGGACGCTAGATTTGCGCGGCTCCTCTGGAGAAATTCTGGCGCAGATTGAGGAGGTTGGGGAGGTAGTTCGCGACCAGCGAGAAGCAACCCTGAGGCAGTAGCTGCATCCAAAGGGGTCAATAACATTCGCCGGGGCGGGCCCTTATGACACAGGCAACATGGCCGAGGTGCAGTACAGCGTGGCCTGCTACGGAGATCCCTACGAACATGCACGAGGAACTCGATAGACGAGTATACGCACTTGCCAGGGGCTATCTTCTCAGCCAAGAAGGTATGTCTGACGAATTGCTCGACCGGCATGTGCGCCCATCTCCGGACGACCGAAAGTCTTTGACTTTGGCTGTAGTCTATGAGCGATTGCTGAGATCTGCGCAGAGCGCGCAAAGCATGCCGAACGTGATCGGAGGGTCGATCGGCGGCATAGTGAGATTGGGCACAGTTCTTTCCGGGTTCGACCCGGCAGTGGTTGCCGAGAAATATCCGCGGAGTGAGGTGGATTGCAAGCGGCTCTTCGACGACATCACAGGGCAGCTGGAACCCAGGGGCAAGCTCAACTACAACCCGCGCAGCCTGTGGAGGCGCTTTTGCGGCACGGTCACCTCGGGTGCTGCTTTTCTCGCGGAGTTTCATGATGCGCAGACATTTTATGCGTGGGTCGAGCCATTCGACCTGGACGAGGACAAGCGCATAGAGGTAGCAACAAATATCGCCCGCCAGATAGACGGTATAGGATTCGCACTGGCGTGTGACTTCCTCAAAGAGGTGGGCTTTACCAACTTCGGCAAGCCGGACGTGCACATCAAGGAGATATTCTCGCAGCTAGGGTTGAGCCGGTCGAAAGACGATATTGAGGTATTCAAGGCCGCTGGCAGGATAGCCCGAAACGTAGGCGTTACGCCCTATGAGGTAGACCAGCTATTCTGGTTGGTGGGTAGTGGGGATCTCAATTTTGCCGGGCGTCGAATTGCCAACAGCCGAGCCGAGTTTCTCGTCTATGCCCGCAAGGGGCTGGAGATTTGACACTGATGCCTATGCACGAGCCGACACAAGAAAGAGAATATGCAAACTCGGCGGCCACGGATAGTAGCGCGGTCCTGCCGGTCCGAGAAGTAGTAGCAATTGTGCAGGAGTGGGTGGACCTCCATGCACGCCACCTGCCGGACTTTGCAGGCGCTTACCTGTGGGCCGGGATTACTGCACTGCCGCCCGATGCACCGTTTCCGTTGTATCGTGATGTCGATGTAGTGGTGGTGCTGCCGGAAGGGGCGCAAGACGACACCGTAGAGGTCTTTTACCGGGACGTCATGCTGGAGGTCATCTCCCTAGACCTCAAAGCCCATCAGGATGCTGAAGCTATTCTTTCAAACCCCAGCCACGGCCCCAACATGGCCACCACGCAAATCCTGGCCGACCCTACCGGCATTCTCACGCCTTTGCAACGGAAAGTCGCCGCGGACTATGGCCGTCGCCGCTGGATATTGGCACGCTGCGAGAAGGAAAAGGTATCAGCAGAGAAGCACCTCGCTGCTATGCGAGTAGCATCAACTCCACAGGAACGCCTCGATTCTGTGTGGGCATTTCTCAGCGCGCTCAGCGGACTGCTCGCGGTGGCTCAACTCAAGCGCCCTACCACCCGGCGCACGCTGGCTCTCTTTGGCGAACTGCTCGATGAACAAGGTAGGTCTGACCTTCACGAAGCAGCGCTCACTCTGTTCGGGTCGGCACACATAAGCCGAGAGGATGTCCAGGCAATGCTCGACCGGAGCGTGGGTGCCTTTGACCGCTCAGTGGAGGTCTACAAGACGCTCACACCGTATGGGTTCACGATCCGTCCGCATCTACGGCCCTACCTTTCCGAAGCGAGTCAGGAGATGATCGACGAAGGCAATCACCGCGAGGCGATGTTCTGGATCACGGCGCTGGCAGGCGAGTCTTATCTCGTGCTGCAAAACGATGCACCCGATGCGGAGAAATCGGGGTTCACGGCGGAGTTGCATACTATGCACGCCTCTCTGGGGTATGCGGACGTATCAGATGACGCGTGGGCAGAGCGAGTAGCGTCTGCCGAACATCTGGCACAGGAGATCTACCGCATGGCCGACGCGCTCGCTGCTCTCAGACCGGAATAGGGGTGACCCTGGGGTCCGCAGGGTAATTACTCAGCAAACTGCGGTTCGTTGTCGCCCAGTTGCTCTCGCATCCAAACTGCCAACCCTTCCTCCAGGGCCAGCAGCATTTGATCCAGAGTTGCATACTCGCTCTGTTCCTGCCCCTCCCAGACCATCCCACCGGTATCCAGCGCCCTGACAAACGAGCGACTGTAATCGTCTTCTCCGATCTCAATCCAACCAAGGGTTTTCACCCAGCGATTGATGTGTGGGTAAGACTTCTCGAAAGACTGTTCGAATGGCTTGCGCTTCTTAGGTTGCATGGGCACCTTGGGCTGCTCGGTCGGAGCCTGCATCCGCTGACCGGAACTAAATGTACGGCAATTGGTTCTGCATTTCGTCTGCTGTCAGATTATTGATTATGATCAGCCGCCTGCGCATAACCTCATAGGATGAGCAGCCGTTCGGCGAGTTGTAAGGCATCTGCGGGCCATAGTGCGGCGGGCCTCGGCTGGCGCGTAGGTGTGACACCATGCATAGGGCGGCAGGATAGAATCATGGCGCGCCACTGCTCAGGCCAGGCCTCCCGCCCATACACTGCGCCGAGTAGTGCGCCGCAAATTGCTCCATTGGTATCCGTATCTCCACCAGATCGAACTGTTTGCACTACCCCCTCTGCTGCCCCTGGAGCGTGCAGCAGACGATAGAAAGCGTTCTGCAGAGCGATGAGCACCCAACCCTGTTGGTGCATATAGTCGTCAGGTGGCGACTTAGCTGCCTTGCCTAAGGCATTCATGACCGGTTCGGGCACGCCCCGTTGCTGCGCCCAGGAAAGGGTCCAGGTATATACCTCTTGCGGAGTGCCGCCGTCCGCTATTGTATGAGCTATCGTGGCCGCAAATAGCCCCGATGCTGCCTGGCACACCGGGTGTGGATGGGTGAGCGAAGCATCGGAGCGTGCGGCTTCGTCAACCTCAAGGGGCGGACGCTGCCAGCCCCAGATACCGATCGGGCTCACACGCATGAGTGCACCATTTGCTTGGCTGGTGGTGCTGGCACTCGAGCGACAGACGGCGGCGCAATTACGTTCAGTCATGTTCCTGGGTTGCACAGATCCGAGCGCCTGGGCTGTGGTATTTCCAACATCGAACGGACGGCACCCAGGGTGGCTACACGATTCTGGACCTTCCTGGTGCAGCCAGCCGTGGTACCAGGAGGCATAGAGGGAGGCCACGTCATTAGCATCGAAGCCCTTTCTGCGCACAAGCGACCGTGCCAGGAGAAGCGCCAGCTCAGAATCGTCGGTTGGCTGGCCGGCCATAATGCGGTGAGGCCCTCCGTCGGCAAGCTCGCTGGGCCCACCATTGGGATAAGAGCGGGCGATTGTCGTTGCTGATTGAAACTCGACGAGCGCACCCAGGCTGTCGCCTGCGAGCTGGCCCAAAAGGCAACCCTGTGCTCGGCGTAAGATCGCGGTATCGTGAACCAGCTGCCCCGGTTCCAGGCGCACCGGAATTAGGGGGCTGAGGTCTGCGAGAGGAGCCGCTATACCAAACCCGCTGCCAAGGACCCGGCTCCAGGACCGGGAAGCTAACTCGACAGCCACTTTCGGATCACCACCAAAGCAGTAGCCGGTGTGACTGCGGCCGTCGAGGGTATAGATCACTTCCTCACCGCGCTCGTTGACCAGTACACCACCGACACCCTTCAGTAAGGCATGCCCGGCACCGTAGTCATAGTCGCCAGGTGAATTGAGCGAAACCGCTGCTATGCCTTCGGTAGCAGCCAGGGCCAGGCGATACGCGATGCTCGGCACATCCCGAAAGCGCGCCGGCTGAATACATTGCAGGTTGCCGTAAGGGTGACGGTCGGCGCCCTGCGACACGAACACCACGCTGTCGGGCTCGAGCGCGCCAGGCCATTTCCTTGGGGGCAGGGGGCGACCGTTTCGTTGCAGCGGGCCGCAGCCTTCAGCCCATGCGAATAGATCGCCATCGTCATCGGGTGCATCCACAGCGTATACGACACCCAGCACAGGCTCACCGGCCACCAGCAAGGCAATAGAGACGGCATGGCCCCGGAAGCCGTCCTGCATAGCTTCTGTGCCGTCGTTAGGATCTACCAGCCATATGTGGTCCTCTCCAGAAGCTGGAGGCTGGAAGCCGGTTTCCTCGCCGCGATAACCCCAATCATCAGGACATGCTTGAAGCAAGTGCCTTCGGATCACACGCTCCGCCTCATCGTCAGCAGGGGAGTGACCTCTTGGACCACGAGGGCCTTGCAGGCGGGCACACTCGGCGCGGAGAATTGCCGCCGCAGCATGGGCAGCGTCCAGGGCAGCTTGTAAAGCAGACTGGTAAGAGAAACTGGTATGCATTGCTAAGATCTACCTCTGGTGGATGCGATTTCTCATGGGCTGCAGCGGCCGGCAGGCGTAGGTGGAGGGCGGAGATATAGATATAGTAGTGGTGTAACGCTCTATGTATTTCACTGGCCGGAAGTCCTGGGCGGCGAGTGCCGCTTATCGCGGCAGGAATACCAGTCCCCCGCAAACGGGGCCACTGCCTCCCCAAAGATGTCAGTAAGCCAAAGGCGACAATAAAAGACATTTGGACCGAAGGTGGGCCTGCCGAAGACTTCGTTCCATTTCGTGGGGAACTGGGCTTCTATAGTTGACGAATTCTTCAGCGTGGGATTCGTCGAAGGCTTGTGGGTGGTATGCAAAAGCAGTCGGTCTCCGGCCACCGGACGTGCATATTGGGTCCGACCCATACTCGTTTGGCAGTCTTGCGCAATGCCTTTACCGGATAAGGCGGGGGCTATAGGTGTAGCCGTAATACATATAAACGGCACCTTCTTTGATATCATCGAGCGTCTCGACAATTGGACTTTCAGCCCTGACAGGCCAGTTGAGATGATGTCGCACCTTCAGGTATGGATCACAACTATCGATTGGGACCTTGTTCATTAGATGCCCCTTGCTGAGGAGACTTAGCAAAGAATTGACGTTAGCTTAGCAAATGCCCGAGCTTGCGTCAACTTTGGAAGGATGAAACGCCCTCGCCTTTTACCCTCCAGGGACCCCAAAATAACGCCGGATTTTGACGGCCAATCTGATGATCAAACCCGCAAACTTCGATAGAGGCAGGCGTACAAGGATAACCCGATTAGCATCTGGAAACCTTTCCTGGGTCCAGAATTGAACGCTGCCTCAAGTTTCGTATATTTCGTTTGTTGCGATTATTTCAATTCTGTGCTATTATGTGTTATGAGCTGGAAAGGAGGAACTATCTATGGCATTCACACCTGTGCCCGATCCGGTCACGGCTGCTCCTAATGAGCAGCATGTACTCGGAATGCTCGACGATGTCTTGCAGGCAGAGCAGCCCAGCGTTCCAAAGTTGCTTGGTCCGAACGGAGAGGAGATCGAACTTCCAGCATCGCTTCTCTATTTGTTGAAGCAAATGGTTCATGATATGTCCCAGGGCCGTGCTGTCATGCTTGTATCTCGCGATCAAATGCTCACCACTCAGCAAGCAGCAGATATACTCAACGTTTCGCGTCCATTTCTGGTAAAGCTTCTGGAAGAGCAGCGGATTCCCTTTATCAAGACCGGTAAACATCGCCGGATCACTTTCGAAGACCTGATGGTATACAAACACAAGCGCGATGCTCAACGCCGTCAAGGGTTGGCCGAGCTAACCCGGCTGGGCGAAGATATGGGCGACTACGATTAATCCGACCTGAGCGATAAACGTAACTAACACGACAAATGTAATCAATGTCTTCCTTTGGGGTTGTGCTCGATGCAAATATCCTCTTCTCGGCCCCGTTGCGCGACACTCTCTTGCGTGCCGCCGACGCGGGCCTCTTTCGCTTGCATTGGACAGACCAGATCCTTGAGGAAGTCCGCCGCAACCTGATCGAAACCGGACGCTCAACCAAGCAGAAGGCTGATCGCCTGGTGACCACCATGCAGACATATTTCCCGGAGGCCAACGTGACGGGGTACGAGCCAATCCTTCCTGCTATGACGAACGATCCCAAGGATCGACACGTACTGGCAGCAGCAGTAATTTCCAGGTGTCAGGTGATAGTCACCCACAACCTTCGTGATTTTCCTGAAGCCGCCCTCTCTGCATTCAAAATAGAGGTCCAATCCCCGGACCGCTTCCTCACCTACCTCTTCGACCTTGCCCCGGATATAATGACTCAGATCGTCAAGGATCAAGCTGCCGATCTCCACACCCGACCCCAGACCGTGGACCGCGTCCTCGATAGCCTCGCCAGGCATGCACCGGAGTTTGCAGATCTTGCCCGAGAGCATCTCTCCCTGGCTTCAACGACGAGTATTGTTTCCCACTGTTGAGGGCCTTACACGAACAAGGGTTTCATGTGCCACAAGATATTGCCGTCGTAGGCACGGACAACCTCGATTTTGGGCAGATCACAGGCCGAGTCTGACCACCGTCAGCTATGATATCCAGGCTATTGGCGCGCGAGTTATCGACTTGATCGATGCTCTTCTGCGCTCACGTGATGAAGTTTCGACTGCTCTGCCGTTCCCGCCCTTGCCATCGCCAACGCTTATTGTGCGCGAGTCCACTTAATCGGTCAGTGGGGCCGTGGCCTACTGCGGAGAGAAGTGAACACATAGGAACCTACCAGGCTAGTGCAAGACCAAAGGTACTGGCCTCGGACATATAAATAGGGTGCCCTATAGACACTTTCGAGGTGCCCAACCGGTCGGTTCGCCGGGAACCTGATTTTGGTCATGGCCAACTCCTTTCGGTCTCTATTCTTTTGCTTCATGTGGAGAGGCCGGGGTAAGGCTACCTGCCCTATCCCGGCCTGCGGCTTGTTGTCGCTTCTACATAGCAACGGCTGTGTTCTCTAGTATCTGCCCGAGAGGATCTGCTGGACGCGCTCCTGCTCATGGGGGGTGAGGTTGGTGCGGATGATCTTGCCGCCTGTGCCACGGAAGTAGCTCGCTACCTTTTCGGGATCGTGGCTCTCGACCAGTGCGAAGATGGCAGACTGGCCCCGCTTTATCGTCTCGGATACCTCATCTACAAAGTCTTCCGATAGACCGTAATCCGCTTTGTCCATGTCGGCCACCGCGGCGCCGGTCGCCCCTCCGAGAGCCGCCCCACTGACTGCACCTGCCGCCACCGCTCCGGCTGCTGTTGCTGCGCTCAAACCTCCGGTGAATGGGGCCAGAGCCAGCCCGCCCAGGACCGTGCCTAGCAGCACACCCCAGCCCGCACCCGCCAGGGTGGTCGGCTTGTAGCTATCCTGGATGTGCAGTTTGCCGTCCCCGTCCCTCGCCACCGCTACCGCGTCGTGGATGTCCACGATCCAATCGTAGCTGAGATTGCGTAGGGTTTCCATGTTCTCCTTGGCGCTATGCTCGTTCTTGTATGTCACGACGATCAGGTCTTCCATTCTCTTTGCCTCCTATCTGCTTGTCTGGTCTTGTCTCTTCTGCTTGTCTTGTCTCTTGTGCCGCACGTGGGCCGGTTCACGAGTGCCCCACGTGCGGCTTTCACGGGTGTGATTGTTTTGCGGGCCCGCCGATCACCGGGCAGCGGACGCGGCGCTTTGCAGCGTCTTGCCAAAGCTCCTGACGCGGAAGGCCAGGACGACGGTGGCGATGCCGAATACGACTGCGTAGCTGGCGATCAGCCAGAGGATACTCAGCGCGCCGGCCCCTGGGAAGACGAACACCAGCACTCCAAAGATCACCGAGAGGAGGCCAGTGAAGATCAGCATCCACTCGTCGCTGATTACCTTGCGCAGCTCGATTGCAGCTACGATCTCGAAGATGCCTGTCACGATAGCCCACGCCCCGATGAAGTAGAGCAGGACCTCGGCTGTTATATTGGGGTAGAAGAAGGTGATGAGGCCCACGATGACGCCGGCTATACCTCCGAGCACCAGCGACCAGCGCGAGCCGCCGGTCAAACCCCACCCCGATATACCCGTGGCGATGGCGAAGATGCCATCCACCAGGGCGTAAGCTCCGAAGAG
The DNA here is from genome assembly GCA_963797095.1 of uncultured Chloroflexia bacterium. Classification (GTDB taxonomy): domain Bacteria; phylum Chloroflexota; class Chloroflexia; order QHBQ01; family JADMIH01; genus JADMIH01. The sequence continues at coordinate 54,147 of CAWCNY010000008.1, forward strand.
CAGCACCAGAGCTGCCAGCGTCGTACCGGGCCAGACGAAGGCCACCAGGCCAAAGAGGATTGCCGCCACGCCGCGCAAAGCTACCATCCACCAGTTTCGAGTAAGAATCTCTGCCATTTTGATTGTGCTCCTTTCCGTAGATTTCGTACGGTCCTGTAAGTTGTTCTGGGAACTTTGTGTTAGATTTTTCCCAGCCTTTCTGTATCCGCCCATTGTTGGTGGGCACCTGCCGCCTTTCTATCGGTTTTGCTCGCCTCCGCTTGACGGTTCTGTGTTGAGTATAGGAGAGGAAGATCCGCAGTTCATGACCCAAGAGTGCCAAAAAGCGACTTTGTGGGGCTCATGAGCGATGGCGAAAAAGTATCAGTAGAACGCAGCCAGGGCACTAACACTTTTCGCCGGTTGGCTTGCCGGAGCCAGGCGGCGTCACGCCTCGGCGGCAAGCCAGACAACCACTCGCCAGTTGCTACGCCCCGCCATCCTGTCGAGGAGCGGCTGAATTCGAGGCTCGTGCTTGCCTGTCAGGGCGTGATAGCGCGCATCTACCTCCGCTAACTCGGCTGGATTAAGCCAGGTGGGATGCTGGGGGTGCTCTGTGGCTGCCGCCACCTGCACCGCCCGCGACAGATTGGGGGGCAGCCCGCGCTCAGGCGCGACCGGTAGTTCAGTATTCGTTGCGCCTGTTCCCATAAGCAACGCTAACAGTACGGGCTCCGGTAACAGTACGAGCTCATCGTGGGCGTATAGGGATTCGACGTAGAGATAGTGAGCGCCTGAGTTTTCTTCTTCAACATACACGTGGATCTCATAAGAATGAGCGCTAAGCATAGCAACAACCTCTCAGGGACGACGGTAATACGACAAATGGTTTCGAAATTGCATATTGTCTTTCTATTGGGAGTATATAGGAGGAGACGTTGCAAGGGTCATGACCCAGGAGTGCTAATGTTGGAAAGGAGTCGGCGGCGCAGCTTGGCACTTTTGGGCCATTACACGGGGCATAAGAGCGCATACAATCTGTAGAGGAAGGGTCCGGACGGGACGCAAATCTGGTTGAGAAAAGCAGGCATTCTGACAATGGCATATGAACATCTACCGGCACCTTGCTCTGCACCTCCGTGAGTTCCATGAGAGGCGCGCAACACAGCCGGTATGGCACGATGAGAAAACGGCAACCTGGCACATCTACCGGTATTCCGATGTGGAGCGCGTGCTGACCGACGCTGGGCATTTCGGAGAGGCACGCTTCTCCGGTTCCTATTTCTCGGCTCTCCCAACCGTCTCTCAGTCGCCAATGGACGCACAACGACACGCGGTCGTCCTCAGCCTAGATCTTGTCAGACCCTTCCTTAGCTCGACTTTGTACATTACCAACTCAATAGCAAACCGCGTAGGCCAGTCTCTCCACGTGTGAGCGTGGGACTAAACAGACATCAGGGTCTGTGGGGGCTGTCTGAAAAGTGAAGTTGCCCCACAAGTGCCGTCTGACTTGTGCCAGCACGTCCGAGAAGGTAGCCTCCCTCTTTTGGTACCAGGCAGTGCGCTGCACAGGCACTTTTCCGTCTGGGTGTAGAGCCTTTCCAAACAGAGCCACCAGGCTGAACATGCCAAGCAAGCAGGGTGTGCTACGCTCAATCGCCAGGTCTGACCATTGTCGCTGGGTTTCCACTCCCAGGTGTGCTCGGCTCTCCTCAAACGTCACCTCGATAGTCCACCGCTTGATGAACCGGCTCACCACCTCCACTGCCTGCAAGCTCTGGTCAGTGCACAAGTAGGCTCGCGGTTCTCTGTTGCCTTGAGGGTCACGGGTGAGCACCCACCTGATTGGCAACACCGCAGAGCCAATCCGATACCATACGCACGTGCCGCTTGCCACTTCAAGTTCTTGCTCCGATCCGTCATACCACCTTACCTTTATCTTCACCCACTCCGTGTTGGGGTCTGAGAGTACCTGGCTCAGTTTGGGCAAGGCTGCTCCTTTCACTCTCGGCCTGTCCATTGTGCCCGGTTTGCGAGGTGGCGCAGGTTCATACAAGGCGCATTCCCAACGCATTGGCGCTACAAGCGTGATCTGGTGCTTGACACAGCACAACCCCAATTCCAAGATCGAATAGGCAGTGTCGCCAACCAACGAAACAGATATGTCTGGTAGCCAGCGCCTTACCATCATCACCATCTGCTGGGCTATCTCTCCTACCGTCTTGTGCGCCTTACCCAATTGCTCACTTACTTTAGGTGTGGTGGCCAGCACTGAGAAGAAAGGAAGCGCCCATGCCCTGCTTGACCAGGGTACTTGCACTACCAGCATCATTACCACCCAACGCAACCCACTTGTACTGACCGACTGCTCTTTGCTCGATTGCACCGAGTCTCGGTAATGGCCGCGCTTGGAGATTTTGCGGCCCCATCTTCTTTCCAGCGTCTCGTCAATAGCAATCTCGACGGTTGCACCTGCCGCAACAAACGTATTGACCAGCAATTGGAGAAGGAGCCGGCTCAACATTAGGCAAGACCAGCTTGCACGGTTGAGCACCTGATGAAACAGGGTAAAGTCCTCACCATGTTGCAAGCCCATCTGCTTGAGGGCTGCCGTCACGGTCCGACGGCCTCTTGCCAGGATTGTGCCAACCACCAGCACGAGCGCTTTGTCCCAGGTTGGACGGGTGAAAGCTGGCCTGAAATGGAGCAGCACCTGTATAATCGGGTTGGGTAGGGACATCGCTTCTCTCCTTGTCGCAGATGGTGTTGTGGTAGACTTCCATCTTACAACAAAGGGTCTGCGGGTCCCTTTACCCGTTTTCACCTCCTTTCATTTTGTACAAAGTCGAGCTTAGCGAGACACTCTCTCCACGAGCCATCTTGCAGATGCAGCCACTCGTTGAACGCACTGCAGGTGAGCTGCTCGATCCTCTACTCTCCGCTGGCAAGATGGAGGTCATGAGCGACCTGGCTCGGCCTCTTGCAGCGTCGGTAGTTGCTGAGTTAGTAAGGGTTCCCCTCGAAGGCAGGGGCCGTAAGGAGTTAAGCATCAGCAGACTACGATCCGTCGAGAGCGGCGGCCAGCGCCTTACCGGCGATGAGGTAGCCGCCTCGTCTCACTTCTTCATGACAACCGCGCGCCGAACACTCTCGGACATGCTCGGCAACACGCTGCTCCTTCTCAGCCTGTATCCCGACGTGCTGAAGCGTCTACATCACCAGCCTGCGCCCTTGTACAGCACGGTCGAAGAGGCGATGCGCTACGTGCCTCCTGTATGGGCTGCTCAACGCACGGCCATCGCCCCGGTGGCTCTGGGTGGGCAGAATCTGCCTCAGGGAGCACACGTACGCGCCTGGGTTGTCTCGGCTAACCACGATCCGGAGCAGTTCGTCCAGCCGGAACGCTTCGACATAGAGCGCGTCCCCAATCGCCGCCTCAGCTTCTGGGACGGTGGCCCTTTCTCCTGCCTGGGCGTGGGTCCGGTGCGGCTGGCGGCGCGCGTAACCCTGGCTGCCATCGTCAAACGCGTCTCCCGCTTCGAGCTCGCACCTGGAGACGCGGTAGAGGTCGCCACGCCACGCGAACCAGAACCAGCTGAGCCGCAAGAAGCGCTGACCCAGCCTGAAATGGAACAGCAAATGCAGCCCTGTACGACCTTGCCTGACCGGTGCAGCCTCACCAGGCTGGCTGTTGTGTTTGAAGCACGCGATTGAGCAAGAGATATGCTGACCAAATAGCCCTCAGCCCTCAGCCCTCAGCCCTCAGCCCTCAGCCGTCGACTGCTACCGGCTGAGGGCCGTGTCAACTCAAATGAAAATGTTACCGAGAGAGCCTTAGAAAGCACGGTTCACTCAAATGAAAATGTTACTGAGCTCGGCCCTCCTCCTTTTTCATGTTTCATGGTGCTTTCATGCTGCTGGTTCTGATCTCGGTAACTTCGGTAACCGCTGTTGTTCTTGCTCTTGCCACAGCCATAACTGGGATAACCTCTTGTAGATTTCCTGGCGTAGCTGCCGAGGATTGGTCTGCGTGTACAACAGCTCCAATCTCGCCTGCCCCTCAGCGCTCAACGCCCCGCACTCTTTCAGCCGCTGGTATGGGGTGCGTGCTTGGTCCAACTTGCGCCTCATTTTGCCTTTCGCTAGCCGATACTGCTTCTCTGATAGATGTAGCACCGGCTGGAACAGGTTGTAGTACACCCACATCAACTCGTACAACTCGTTGAGGGAGGCCAAGTGCTGGGCAGTGTCCAGCCTGCCATTGCCCAGGTATGCCCTCACCAGCGTGTCGTTCTTCTGCTCCACCCACCTGTTGTCGTTCTTGTGGTATGGTCGTGACCTGGATAGACGTAGCCCTGTAAGGTCCTCTCCCCAGAAGCGTACCATCGCGTCATTGAAGAACTCAGGTCCGTTGTCGGGGTGTAGCTCCTTAGGTGTAGCTCCTTAATGGTGAACGGCACCCTCTCCTGTACGCGTCGAAACCCCGCCTGCATAGCAATCTGTCCCCTCCCAAGCACCGCCACTCGCTCACTCCACCCTGTGAGAGCGTCCACCATCTGCAAGGTGTGCACGTACTCTCCCTGCGTGCTCTCTCCACAGTGATGCACCAGGTCCACCTCGAAGTGCCCAGCCTCCTGTATGTCCCACGGTATTCGACCCATTGGCACTCCTCTGGTGGCTGAGTTGGCGCGATTGGCGGCTTGCGGTCCTCGCCTGGGCAGAGGGGAGTGGCGGCGACCAAGCCGCGCCAGCTTGGTGAGCGTGCGCTGCACCGTAGCTCGGCTCACATTGGCAAGTTGCCCCTCCAATTGAGGGGTGAGCACTACCCCCACCCGCTCAAGCTCCCCGAACTGCGCAAGGTGGCGAGCTGTGCAGAGCAACTGGGGAGTGAGCCGCTCGGCACATACGTAGTCGAGGCTCTCCCACGCCACTTCTACCACAGCTTGCACCGCCTTGCCATAAGTAGGTGGACGTTTTGCCTGGGGTTTCTTGCGTTCGAGTGCTCCTGTGTGAGCAGAGCGCATCAAGCGGTTGAGGCTCTTGCGGTGCATGCCTGTGACCGCTTCCATCTCTGTCAGCAGGACACTCCTGCCCTCCTTGTCAGCTTGTGAGTATCTGGGCCACATCTTCTTCAGGTACTTGCGTCTCTCATTCAGCGTCATTGCGTCTTCGGCCATACAGCTCCCTCGGTAACATTTTCATTTGAGTGAACTGTAGCACCTTCGGTAACATTTTATCTGAGTGTATACGGAGGGCTACCAATAAAGCCGTGCAAGTGCTATAATCTATAATCAACGCGTATTAATTTCCGGGCCGAAACTAATCTGCTTCTTATGTTTGCGGATTAGACCGGAACGTTTGGTCGCACCAATTTGCTAGCACAGGGCACCGGCTATGGCTACACCAACGCAGGCAGTAGACCAGTTGCTGGCTACCAAGTTCTTTGTGCCCGTTGCGTCCCAGCCTCTGGTAGCCCGCACCAGGCTGACTGCTCTACTCAATGAAGGTCTGCACCGCAGGCTCACCCTGGTGTGCGCTCCCACCGGGTTCGGGAAGAGTACGCTCCTTGCCGAATGGGTGCGCTCCCTCCCCCCTCCTCCTGACGGCCCCTTTGTGGCCTGGGTCTCTCTCGACGAAGACGACGACAACCCCGCCCGCTTCGGGGACTACATTATCTCCGCCCTGGACAGGTCCTTCCCAGGAGTGGGGTCCCGGGCGCTGCAATATCTGCACGCTCCCGAAGGCCGCAACACCAGAACAGGGCTGATCGCCCTCATCAACGGCCTGGCAGGCTCCGGCGCAGAGCACCTTCTGGTGCTGGACGATTACCACTACGCAACCGACCCTGAGATCCACAGCGCTCTCGCCTATGTGCTGGACCACCTCCCTCCAAACGTGCACATCGTCATATCAACCCGCTCGGAGCCTCCCCCTTCCCTGCCTCTGTCCCGGTGGCGCGCACGAGGAGAGCTGGTGGAGGTGCATACCGACGACCTGCGGACTACTGTTGACGAGGGGATTCGTTTCCTCCGGTATACGGCCGGGGTCGAGCTTCCCGACGCTGAGTCCCAGGAGCTGATCCAGCGAACGGAAGGGTGGCTTGTGGGTCTGCAACTGCTTGCGCTGTCGGTGCGAGGGAGCTCAGAACCGGTTAGTGTGCTGGAAGAATTGAGCGGCACCCAGGAATACATCGTCGATTACCTCACCGAGGAAGTGCTGCGCAGGCAGCCGCAAGAGGTGCAGACCTTCTTATTGTCGACTTCAATCCTCAATGAGCTGAACGCATCCCTGTGTGATGCAGTAATGGGCTACGAGCAAAGCGAGGGGCATGAGGACGATAGTTCGCCTTCGGCTCATCGAATGGGACAGCGGGGGGCTGGCGAAGGACGAGAGTTCGCAAGCTCATCGGAGGCGGGCTCCGGAAGCCGGAAGTGGGAAGACAGCCAGGCGATACTGCGCTACCTGGAGCGGTCCAATCTCTTCCTGGTGCGGCTCGACGCCCAGCGGCAGTGGTACAGATACCATCACCTCTTCGCTGAAGCGCTGCGCTACCAGCTTGAGCACAGAAATGCCGGATCTGACGAGCCTGGCACGGCATCAGCGGCCCCGATACCCCTCCTCTACCGGCGGGCAAGCACCTGGTATGCGGCGCGCGGACGAAACAGAGAGGCTGTGGATTACGCGCTCCTGGCGAGCGATTGGGGCCTGGCGGTGGATTTGATCCAGGCCCAATTGGGCGAAATAACCATGCGAATGCCAGCCGAAATGCCGACCTTGCGGCGCTGGTTTGCGCGTCTGCCGGAAGCGGTGCTGCATGCCCAACCGCGCCTCTGTATCGCCTATGTGAACGCACTCTTCTGGACCGGCCAGACCTGGCAAGCATTCCCCTGGCTGGACGCTGCGGAAACGGCGCTCCGAAAGCCTCCCGGCGGTGATATGCCGGCGGGAACGGAGCCTGAATTGGGCGACGAACCACGAAGTGGGTACCCAGAACCGGAGCGCGAGAGGATGCTCGGCGATGCTATAGCCAAGCGCGCTTTCACCTTTGCTGCCTTTGAGGAGGACGCGGAGCGTGCCCTCGCGCTGTGCGACGAAGCGTGCTCGCACCTGGCCGGGGAGGACCACAACGAGCTGAGCATTGTCGCCTGGGCACGCGAGCTCGCTCATATCTCTCTGGGTCGTGCCACTGACGCGCGAGCCAACGCGTTGGGGAAGGCCGGCCACAGACGTAGTGCAGGGTTCATCTATCTGTATATTGCTGCCTTAGCTGATGTCGCCGCCTTGTTCCAGGTAGAGGGAAAGCTGCACGCGGCGGAGCAGACATTCGCGCAGGCAATCGCCCTGGGCAATCCGGAAGACCGTCCCGCATATTCCTCCGCCGCTTTCGCTTACATCTTCGAGGCCGAGTTGTTGCGCGAATGGAACCGGTTGGACGAGGCGTTGGTGGCGGCGAGCAAGGGGCTGCAGATCGCCGGGGACATGTGGGCCCCAGTGCTGCGTCGCAGCGGCACCTACGAGGTGCTGGTGCGCCTGCACCTGTCGCGGGGCGAATTGGACGAGGCGTTGCATGCCCTGGAGGGGGCCAACCTCACCCCTGAGCTTGCTCGCGAGGAAGGAGACCCACAGCCCGTTACCGGCATGCAACCGGCGGGGACAGCGCACGATCCCACAGGACCACGGGGAGCACAGGGGGAAGGGTTACAAGAACGGTACATGCACCCGTGGTGTGCCGACGCCGAGAGGGTGCGGCTGTGGCTGGCGCGCGGGGAGGTGGATCGCGCGGTGCGGTGGGCAGAGCAATTAGTAAGGCAAAGGCAGGTGGACCTCAGCGCCTATGGCAGGCCCTATCCGGCCCAGTACAGGCGCGACTGTGAAGACGTAGCACGCGCACGCGTCGCGCTCGGCCTCTCCAGGCTCGACGAAGCGCTTGAGATGCTAGAGCCTGTGGCTGTACGTGCCGAGGAGGGAGGCCGCCGGAGCCATCTGATAGAGATTAAGCTGCTCCAGGCGTTGGCTCACAGCATGCGCTCTCAAAAAGGTGAGAAGGGTGAGGAGGAGAAGGCACTCACGCTTCTGGAGGAGGCAGTGCGGCTGGGCGAGGCGGAGGGTTTCATACGGAGCTTCGTGGACGAGGGTCCTCGCCTGGCCGCCCTGCTCTCTCGGCTTCGTGCCCGCGAGCGACACTCTCAGGTCTCGACACCTGGTGCTGGAACGATGGAGTACCTGGACGTACTACTGGCCGCCTTTGAGGGGGATGGACCGGCATCGCTTACTTCTAAGTCCAAGCGCACGCCGGTAGCGGTCAAGCTAAGAGGCCCAGGCGCGGGGGGGGCGGGCATAGCCGACCGGGTTCTGGTCGAGCCTTTGAGCGAGCGTGAGCTTGAGGTGCTGGGCTTGCTGGCGGAGGGGGCATCCAACTCCGAGATAGCCGAGCAACTTGTGCTTGCTATCAACACCGTCAAGCGTCACGTCAGCAATATCTTTGAGAAGCTTGGGACCTCCAGCCGCACCCAGACGATAGCCCAGGCGCGGGCGCTCGGCCTGCTCGTTGATGAATAGCGTTTCGTCTGCTGCGCTCACCGCCTATCCGTCCAAAGGGCGGGTGGAGGACGGGCCTGGGGAGTTTGCGTACACGTCGTATTCGGACTGCTGGTTGACGGTCATTATTCTGAGTATTTCAATGTCGCCTTCCTTCAGGTCGTCGTGCAGGAGGTCTCGCTCCGCCTCATCTGCTGCACTGTCTCGCTCAATCCTGGCCGCTTCGCGTTTCAGGTCGCGTTCTACCCGGCGCCGCACCTGCTCGAGCTTGCCACTCGCCTCACGCATAACTGAATCCAGTTGCGTGAGTGGTGCTGAGTTGTCAGGTTCGCGGGCTGCCTCGGTTCTCTTGTTATTGCGTGACATAGTCGTAAGTCCCTCCAGAGGTGCGCCCCTTCTCCGTCCATGTTTCGCAAACGTAGGTATGTGCTCACTCGAAGAAGGGGCGCTCCACAATTACGCGGTGGTCTTCGCCGGTGGCCGGTTTTCCAGAGATTTGGCGTAGGTCCGTGACTGGGTTGCATCGAGCATGGCCGCGTTCGCCTCAGCCGCCGCCGTATTAGCAAACTCGGTGGCAAGCTCGGCGTAGGCTTCATCCAGATCAGCGGCCATTTGCGCGGTGTCCACATCAAGAGCAGTCTTGTTCGCAGCCGCTCTGGTGCGCGCGGCAGCAACCTGGTCGTTGAAGCTCTTCTGCACACCGCGCCAGTGCGCAGACACGGAGTCGTGGATGTTGTCCAGCTTGCCCGAGAACGCAGCCTGGGCCTCCTGCACCGACTTCTGAGCCTCTGCGACTTCCGCGTCGAGTTCCTGTACATTCTCCTCATTGAGCTCAACAGCGCGCTTTTCAAAGGCGGCTGCCTTCTGGCTCATTTCGAGCAATTGTTCCGATAGCTTCTTCATTGTCTTCTCCTTTTGTCTTTGTCCTTGTGCCCAAGTTTGTCCTGGTCTCTACCGGCTATGAAGCATATCTCTGCCGGCAATTGCAGTGTAGCCGTCTTCTAACCGGTGGTCATGGCCCGAAAGTGCCAAAAGCCGGAATCAACTCTGGAGAGGCCTGGCCGGCCCTCGATGATACTTTGTAGCCAAAGGACCTGGCCTTTCGTATCCCAACTTGTGACGCGCTTTTGGCACTCTTGGGCCATGACCAGGGGCGTACCTGCATCTATACTTCGGATGCAGGCTCAACCTGTAACAGCCATAAGCTGACCGGAAAAGCCGACGGCTGACGGCTGACGGCTGACAACCGATAACTGTTAGCTGATAGCTGACAACAAGGAGTTAGGGATATGAAATCGCCACAAGTTATAGCTCGCCCACTGGCAGCTTCTATCTTCATCTTAAGTGGAGGGGATGTGATCAGAGACCCGAGCGACCGCGCTCGGGCCGCAGCCTCCATGGGGGTGCCCCAGCCCGAACTGGCTGTGCGAGCAAATGCCGTCGTCATGATGCTGGCTGGTGCCGCCCTGGCCCTGGGTATCTTCCCGCGCCGGGCAGCTGCTCTGCTTGCCGGTACGCTGGTACCCACAACGCTTGCTGGGCACCCATTCTGGAAGGAACAGGACCCCCAGAAGCGCAAAGGGCAGCTCGCTCACTTCTTGAAGAATCTCTCTATACTTGGCGGGCTTCTCTTCATCGCCGGCGGTGAGGGCCCCAGCTAGGGCCGCAGGCTAGAGCACATTGCACTTTTTGTGGAACACGCTGCCGATGGGCACAGCGTGTTCCACGCGCGATATGTTCGATATGTTACGGTAGAGTGGCAGCAAGGAGTACATCAATGGCACCATCAAATGCAACATCATCGGAATTGACATTGACTAAGACCGACCTAGACGTTCTGCAGACGATCCCACTTTTTCGAGATCTTCCTGAAAATGACCTGCGGCAACTGTTGGGTTTGCTCGCAGAGCGCACTTTCCAGGCGGGAGAGGAGATCGTTTCGCCAAATCACCCCAACGATGGCCTATCAGCAGGGTATCTTGTGGTCAGTGGGCAGGTGCAGCTATCTTTGCGCGACGAGGACGGACGGTATATTCCCCTCGATATAGTGGAGCCTGGCGAGTATTTCGGCGAACAAGTCCTCGGTACCGGCGAGGCAAGGCAGATGACCGCGAAGGCTCTTACTCCGATCAGGGTGGTAGAACTCGACCGGGACATCTTGTTTGACTTCCTTGATAGTCACCCCGCCGCCGCCAGGCATACAATAATGGGGCTGGCTCGTCGCCTGCGAGAGACCGAGCACGTGCTGCAATACAGGGCCAGCCAGAACCCGAACACCGTTGGTGAGAAGCAGGTGAGCCTGGGGCAGCGCATAGCCGACCGCATAGCCGACTTTAGCGGAAGCCTTGTCTTTCTGAATATCAACGTGCTGCTGTTTGCAACCTGGATAATCGTCAACCAGCCCGCAAGCCCCCTCAGGTTCGATCCGTTCCCTTTTTCCTTCCTCACGATGATGGTGTCGCTTGAGGCGATACTCCTCTCGATCTTCGTCCTCATCAGCCAGAATCGCCAGGCAGACAGGGATCGCATCAAGGCAGACCTGGACTACCAGGTGAACCTCAAGGCCGAGCTTGAGATAGCCCTTATCCTCAAGCAGCTCACCGAGTTGCAAAATCGAGTGGAGATGGTACAGCAGGATCAGGCGCACCTGCGGAGCTCGCTGGGCCATCTGAAGTGAGGGCGACCGTCTCCTCAGAGGGGTTCAAATAGTCATGAACAAGCTGGATGGTTGGGCGGGCCAGCATTCCAATCGTAGAGGCTATCGGTATCCCAAAGAACGCACCCCAGAAGCCGCCCAACTGGCCGAATATGAGGATGGAGGCCGTCGTCACAAGCGGGTGCATCTTCACCGCTTTCGCCATTATCCGAGGGCTTACCACGTTCAGATATATCCCCTGCATGATAGCGAGTACCAGGAACAGGATCAACGTCTCGTCGGGCCGGGCAACCAGGCAAACCAGCACCGGCGGAATGTACGCCAGGTAATTACCGACCAACGGAATCATGATAAACAGCCCCGCTAGCAGCGATGCTACGGCCACATTCGGCAGGCCGAAGGCGAGCATTGCCAGGGCGGTAAGGACTCCGTACGCGAGGGCGGCGAGGAGCTGCCCGCGTACAAAGCTGCCGAAACTCGTTTCGACCGCCTTGACGAGCAGATTAGCCCTCTCCCGCCACCGCTCAGGCAACGCGGCCAGGGCCTTACCCCCCAACTCACCACCGTCCACCAAGAATGAAACTGAGAAGACCAGCACAAGGGAGATGCGGAAAAGCTCGTTCGCGATCCCCCCAACTGCGCCAACTCCGCCTGTGAGCACGAACTGGCCGGCGCTCTCGGCTGCGTCTCTTATCTTATTCTCTGCCTGCTGTATATCCGAGGGGTTTATGCCTAACGAGGCCAGCGCTCCCTTCGCGGAATCGATGAGGCCGTTCAGCTTACCCGTGTACTCGTCAAAGTGGTTGCTGATCTGGGCGGCCTGTTCGGTAATGGCAGGGATAAGCAGATAGACAACCAGAAGCCCCAGTACAGGCCCGATGATATACACCAGAGACACCGCTACCCCGAACGGCAGCCCGACCCGTGTGATCCTCAGAACCAGGGGCCTTAGCAGATAAGCGAGGAGCCAGGCGAGGAAGAAGAGCACAAAAGTGCCCAGGAACTGGGACAGGAAGAGCCAGGCAACGCCTATCAGGTAAGTAACGGCGACGAGGATAAGCAGAGAAAGGAGTATCTGCACCCGTCGGAATGAATTCGCGGAGCGAAGAAGCTGCGCTTGCATATCCTAAACGTCCAGCGCCACCAGGGGCACTTCTGCTTCCTCAAATTGCTTGAGACTGGGGAAGCACTTCATGCATATGTTGGGCAGGGGCACCGGGTAGAAACCCGACCCCCCGCTTCCGCTCATGCCCCCTACCATATCTGCCCACTCCCCTTCCATGCCGCCAGGGCTTTCCCCGCACACTGCAACATCGACCGTCGGGTTATCCTCGTCCACAGCCTGTAGATGGACTCTGTTGTCCGTTGGGTTCACAACTAATCTGATCTTTGTCATGGCCGTCTCCTTGTGAGTGGGAGGGGCCGGGGTAAACTCGACCTGTCCAACCCCAGCCCATCCATCAGTTGCTATGGCTGCGCGGCCGCTTCCTTTAGCGCCTGCCTGCAAGGACCTGCTGCACCCGATCCTGCTGCTGGGGGGTCAGGTTTGTGCGAATGATAGTGCCTCCCGTTCCACGGAAGAAGTTGTCAACCTGGTCGGGGTTGAGAACTCTCTACCAGAGCGAAAATGGCTGAGCTGCCAGGCTTTATATTCTGCGACACCTGATAGACGAAATCCTCAGACAGGCCGAACTCATCCTTGTCAAAAGATGCGGTCGCCGCCCCTGTCAGGCCGCCAAGGGCCCCGCCACCCATGGCACCCGCCGCGATAGTTCCGGCTGCGGCGGTTGCGCTCATGCCGCCGGTGAAGGGAGCGAACAGCAGGCCACCAATTACGGTGCCCCAAAGGACCCCCCATCCCGCGCCCTCTCCGGTGGTCATCTGGTAGCTGTCCAGAACGTTGAACTTGCCGTTCACATTCCTTTCAACCGCTATCGCATCGTGTAGGTCCACTATCCAGTTGTCGTTGAGACTTCGCAGAACGTTCATGGTTTCTTGGGCCTTGTACTCGTCGTCGTAGGCCACTACAATCAAGTCTTCCATCAAGTCTTCCATTGTTTTTCTCCTCTCTTATCTTGTTGCTAATACCGCTATCGCTGTCGCCTGTCGAACCTAAGTTCTCAGTCCTGGCGCTCAGTACGCCGGTTGCCCTCTGCCGCTGTCGAGCAATTGCTCACCGGCATATCCAATGTATGTCCAGTGTAGTCATTTCCCACCCGGCCCGTCATGCCCCAAAAGTGCCAAAAGAGCCAGGTGCGCCGCCAGGCGCGACTGATACTTTCTAGCCAAAACGCTCGACCCCGTATGTTTCTTGCTTGTCCTGCTCTTTTGATACTGTGGACCATGACGTGCGCTACACCCAGCTTCATATTTAGAGTGGAATGAGCATACGGCCACGGCGATAGCGGCTGCTATACGGCACATATGGGCACCGCAAGGCGGGCCTTAGATGAGCCTTAGGTGAGGAGGGTATGCGATAGATACGCAGCAGAAAACCTCGGCGCAGCAAGCCCGCGACAGATCAACCGGGCAGCAGCAAAACCAACAGAACCAACACAGCAACGCCCGGAGGGCACCCACGGAGGGCGGAACGAGCAGTGTACCGAAGAGCGCCTGCAACAGGTGCAGCTGGCCGATTTGCTGCAGGGCTATTAATGGACTGGAGTTGGATACAGTGATCTGCGGCGAGGGGGGCCGAGGTCACAGAGCTCCGCTCCGCGCTCGTTCCTCAGCCCACTCATCTTGAGAGAGGGTAAAGTAGGGTACACCTAACCGCGAGGCGTAGTGGATGAGTTCCCAGCGGCTTATACCGAGTAGCTCGGCGGCTTTACCGCTGGAGACCACACCCCGGCGGTACAGTTCCAGCACGATCAATTCACGCGCTGACTGCTGCACGGGTTGATTGAACTGGTGAAGCAAGGCCACAGGGTCTTCCTGCAACTCAATATTAACGCTGGCCATCCTGATTCCCCCCATGGCACTTCTACCCGGCGGCTTATGCACTGTTTACCCTATGCCATGCTCAACAGCTCGTTCGTTTCCGTTTTTGCAGACCTGGAAGCAATTGCGGCCATTGCAGATGAATTGAAGCCTTTGACAATCAGCCACACCGCCAGAACCATTTCATGCACAGCGATGGGAAGGATCAGGAGCGCGTACCCGGTCACAGGACTATCGCTGAACAAGGCCAACAAGCAAGCCGCCAGCATCAGGACACTTGCAGCAATGCCCCAGCCCGACAGCCACCGGGGAATTAGCCGCGATTGGAAGAACAGGTAGTAGTACATGACGGCACCCAGGCAGAAGGCGAAGACCCCCACCAGAGAGGCGTGTTCGCGCACGCTCAGCAGCAAATCGCCAATGGCCTGAAACGGAGCAAGATCGGCAGCTCCTGCATTTCCTGCATTTGCGATGTGTTGGCTGAGTGTCGCCAGGGACAGCAGGCTCACGACTGCGGCTATGTACATGACCGCCTCGATGGTCCTGAAGACAACAGATCCAAGGGCCACCCCCGCGTTCCACTTCTTCAACACCGGATAGAGCGAAATGGCTATCCCGACGCTGGAGAAAGCAGCGATGAGATATAAGAGCGCTCCGCCGGCCAACTGGCTTGCGTTTGCGGCCACTTTGGTAAGGTAATCTGTACCACTCAGAACAGGTGCAACCGCCGCAGCAGCCAGAGCTGCGACAGTCGCAATTATGAACAGAACGCCCGTAATGACCGCATTCTTTCTACTTGAATTCATCTGTTTGTCTCCTTCAATTGCTGAGGTGTTGTTGATCGAATCTATTCTTTCGTTGGTAGCCATCGCGTTGGTAGTTATCGTAGCCATTGTCTTTCTCCTTTTTGACTATTTCGTATACTGACGAGTTTCGTTGATACGCATCTGCGTGCTCTACCTGCTCTACCTGGCCGGGTCTGACACTCCGGCACCAATGACTGAGATCAGTGGCATTCCTAGATCACGCACTTTTCTCAGCAAGCCATGTAGCGCCGCCTGATCAACCACCCGGCCTGTTAGAAGCATATCGCCGTTGTCTGCCAGCTTGAGGGCCATACCTTCAAACCAGGCGGCCCACCGGTTATCAAGGTGTCCCTTGATACGAATCTCATAAAGTCCAGGCTCGTCTTGGACCTCATGGTCCTCGGGCGCTGTGTATGTTTCACTCATTTTGCGCCTCCTGCATTTCCCTCATGTAATGGTTCCCTCCAGGACAGCTGAAGCTCCTCGTGGTTGGATTGCTTCTTGCCTTCCGCCAGAGCATACAAACCAATGCAATGAGACAGCATCAACACATGTGTTGATTGATGTGTTGATCTATGCAACCGGCACGCTGCGAGCGGCGAGGGACGTGTGATGGCAATATAAAGCCCCGGCAGGCGGTACGACAAACCTGCCGGGGCTACGAGCTGTGTGTGGTGTTATATGGGTGTTATGCGGTTCTTGTTTGCGCGTTCGTTACGGCAACGCTATAACAAACCGAGATCCTCAGCCCGGCGAACGGCCGCACGGCGGTTGTTCATCCCGAGCTTGGCGTAAATGTTATTGGTGTGAGTCCTCATGGTGTGCAGGGACACCATTAATTCACGGGCAATTTCCGGTCCGGTCAATTCGGTCCTGAGCAGCCGCAGCACCTCAAGCTCACGCACGCTCAACGGCTCGACCAAACCCTGTCTGACGGGCGTTCCATCCTGACCGTCCTGGCCCCCAGCTTTGCCGGCCTCCCCAATCTCCTGGGTCTCCCCAGTCTCCCCAAAAGCTGCAAGTAGTCGAAGGACATAGCTCTGCGCGACCCTGCGTTTGCCGGCCTCTTCCAGCAGCACGGCCATTGGCATGCCTTCGTCCACGAAGATTCGGACGTAGCCCTCCGGCTCGCCCAGCGCCAGGGCGCGTTCCAGAGGCACAAGAGCCGCATCGATATCACCTTGCATCCGGTGGGCGAGAGAGAGCAACACCAGGATTTCGATGACGCTTCCCATCCTATTACCTTCTTCCGCTGCCTGCAGAAGGCGCTCGAGGAGGCGCAGTGCCTCATGAATGGAGCGGTCTGCATGGTCGCCACCACCCCCACGGTGCTCTGCATGGTCGCCACGCTCGCTACGGTCGATACTGTACTGGGCCAGGAGCAGCCTCGCCAGGGTGATGTGCTCGAACTCGTGCAGGTAGCTCAGCTTGCCGAGAGCGTCCTCGACAGACAGGCCCTGTTCACGCACCCAGGCCGCTGCTTCACCCAGCATACCCTGCATACCCTGCATACCCTGCCTACCCTGTGTGACCCACACCCGTGCCCGGAGTGCCGGTACTGGGCGCACATTTGGAAAGAAGCCACCCACATACAGGCGCTCTGCCTTCTGGAGCGCTTCGAGAGCGCCGTCCAGGTCTCCCTGGGCCTCCCTTATTCGAGACATGGCAACCCACCAGCGATAAGGGTTTTGCGGTAACCCGATCTGCGCACCCAATTCCTTGCTTCTCAGCAGGTACTGCATGGCGGCATTCAGGTCGTTACGCTCACGGTGGATCTCGCTCATTCCTGCGTACATATCTACCGTTCCCCGGAGCACAGGCGCGCCCTGCTGCTCGGCAAACTGCGCCGCAAGCTGCAATGCCCGCTCATAGGTGCTAGCTGCCTCGCGGAGGCGACCCTGCGCAATCCGTATATCAGCCAGAGCGGTTGTTGGCCCGCCTGCGTCAGAGGCGTTCTCGGCCTTCCCGGCTTTCTGCACGCTCGCCATGCCCTCGGCAAGAGACCGGTGGGCCACGTCGAGGTCGCCGCTCGCCCAGGATGCGAGTCCCAGGAGCGCCGCTGCCGCTCCGCGTAGAAAATAGTCGTCCTCAGGTACCAACTCGAGCACCCGCCGGGCGTATGTCACGGTCTCCGGCACATGGCCCAGAGCCATGGCGTAGCCGGCACGGTACATAGCGATCGCACCCGGAAGACGGCGAAACTCCTTTTCGTCTATGACGACCATCTCGACCATCTCACCTGCTGAGTCAGCCGATGGCACTTCCGCTTGCTCACGCATAATGAGCGGGGTGCTGTCAGCAGCTTGCGCTGGGCCGCGAACTACGGTCGTGCCCGGAGTGTTCACGGTGTCCTGGGTGTCCTGGGTGTCCAGCCACCGTTCGGCATCGCGCAATCGAGCCTCAACGCCTTCGAGTTCGCCGCCGGCCAGTAACGCCCCAGCATAACCAACGCTGAGCACGGGTCTGAAGTGGACCAACTCATCGGGCAGCGCCTTGAACCAGCCCAGCATCGTGGCCTCCTGGCTACTTCTGCGCATGGCCGGCACTGCCAACTCGACCAGGTTCGCTGCTCGCTCGAAATCCCTGGCAGCCAGCGCATGGCGGATCGCACTGGCCATGGCATCGGGCGCCGAACCGTTATGCTCGTACCACTCGCTCGCGCGCCGGTGCAGTATAGATACCTGATCGGTCGTCTCAGCCGTTTCTGCAATCAAATGGGTATGGAGAACTTCGGCAAAGAGGTGGTGGTAGCGATACCACTGGCGCTTGTCATCAAGCGGAACGACAAAGAAGTTGCCTCTCTCCAATGCCATCAGCTGTATATTACTTCCTTCCTGCCCGGTAACGGCATCGCATAGGGAGCCACTTAACCGGTCGAGAATGGAGATCTGCAGCAAGAAGCTGCGGATGTTCTCGGGCTGGTGCTGCAATACCTCTTCGACCAGATAGTCCACGATGTAACGGTGGTCTCCGGCGAACGCCCGGATGAAGGCGGGGATATCCTGCTCCTCGCGGCCCCGCATGGAGAGTGCTGCTAATTGCAGCCCGGCAATCCAGCCTTCAGTGCGCCTTTCCAGAGCGCCGATATCGTCTTCCGAAAGGTTCAGACCCATCGCCTGATTGAAAAATGCCGCGGTTTCAGAGGGGGTGAAGCGCAAGTCGGCGGCTCGCAACTCGGCCAGTTGGCCTCTCGCACGCAGCCGTGCCAGGGGTAGCTGGGGATCCTCACGGCTGGCGATGACCAGGTGCATGTGTGGCGGCAGATGGTCGAGCACAAAGGTGATGGCCCTGTCAATGGCCGCGTTGTCAATAACATGGTAGTCATCCATGACAAGCACGGAATCGGCCGAAAGGGTGGCGATTTCATTGAGCAGAGAAGTCAAGACTACTTCCACCTGAGGAGGCTGGGATGACTGGGAGGACTGAAGCATACTCAACAGTCTTTCTCCCATATCGGGCGCAACGGTCCGTAAAGCAGCCATGAGATATGTCAGAAAGCGTGCAGGATCGCTATCCTCTTCATCCAGCGACAGCCAGGCCACTTTGCGACCACCGGGGTTGGAAGTCGCCCATGCACTGACCAGGGTGGACTTGCCGGAGCCTGCGGGGGCCGAGATGAGCGTCAGCTTACGGTGCAGACCCTCGTTGAGCCGCTCCATTAACCGGGGACGAAGTACCATCTCAGGGAGAGGTGGTGGGATATATAATTTGGTGGACAAGATTGGTGAAGCCATGTATCAATTATATACGCATCTATAGCTACCCAAGCTCTGAAGCCCTGCCATTGCTTCAACTGCCTGAGCCTCCGGAGAAATAGGCAAAGGGTAAAGGTGCGATCCACGATATCTGCTACGACACGAGAAGTATTACAATACAGCTCAGGTGCAATAAAGAGTACAAGGAGCGCACAGTCAATAAAGAGTACAAGGAGCGCACAGTATAGTAAAGACTCTGACTATTGAGCTACCGGACAACATCCACGCGTTTGGCGGGCGTTCCGGCATTCGGGCTTTTTGTTTGGGTTTGACGGCCAGACTCCAAAATCTGTCCAAATCATGCGGTCCGCCAAACTCTCGCCAGGCACGTACCGGCTCACTTTTGCAGCCACCCGCATTCCCGGCGAAGCGATAGACGGTCGCTTCTCGTTTCCAGATCCGATGAATGACCGAGGAATAAGCATGAGGGTAGAGTGATATAAATGCTGATATACGGAGTTTGCATATCACGGAATCTGCAGTTATGAACGAGGGATATGCCAGGTCTCGAGCACACCGGGCGATTACTCATGGAGGGTACGAAAGGTAAGGGCAATGGAAATCACTCTCACCGGTGACATTGAGAAAGCATTGCTAGCTGAGGCCAAAGAGCATGGAACCTCACCGGAACAATTGGCTCTAGATAGCCTGCGCCGCGAATTCGCGTATACTCTGCAGGGCAACAACTCGTCAGATGGTCTGTCGGCTCAGGGAAGCGACGGAGCTCCGGGGACGCTGGCTGAATATCTCGCTGATTATGTCGGGATTGTGCACAGTCGCGAGCATGTGCAGGTCGCCCGGCATCGCTGAGAGCGTAGAGATTACACCGCATGGATATCTATATTGCCGACAACTTCCGGCAAACTTACCCACATGCAAGCATCGGAATACTGGCGATGGAGGGCGTCGATAATCCCCCGGATAGCACCGCGCTTGCTGAGTACGTGCAAGAGTTGGAGGCCGACCTTCGTAGCCGGTGGGCTGGTGCTGCCAGGGCTGACTTGAACAGGCTTCCTGAATTTGAGGCTTATCGCAACTACTATAAGCGCTTCGACAAGACATACCATGTCCAGGGCAGTTCGAGTCGGTCGCGCTCAAGGGAAAGACGCTCCGCAGTAGCGGCTCACTCGTCCTGGCGATGTTCGCCGCCGAACTGCACAACCGGCTTCTCACAGCCGGGCACGATCTTGACGCGATCGAAGGTGGCATCAGGGTCGACGTGGCACGGGGCGGCGAGCAGTACATAGGCCTCGGAGGTCGCGACCTGACCCTGCAAGCAGGCGATATGCATATGCGGGACGAGGCGGGAATCATTTCCAGCGTGCTGTATGGTCCCGACAATCGGACCCAGGTCAGAGCGAACACCCAGCGTGTGGTCTTCTGCGTGTACGCACCCGCCGGCATCCAATCAGAGTCGGTCGAGAGCCACCTGGCTGATGTCACACGCAATGTGCGACTTGTTGTGCCAAATGCCTCTGTTATTCAGCAGCAAGTCTACCCTTCCACACATCAAGCCGGAGCCCTATAGCTGTTCAACTTTTGGCTATCGACGGAAGTCAACAACCCTGCTGACACCGGCGATATCAGGGCAAAACAATCTATCGTGCCTGAAGTGATACCGCTGGCGAACCCATGCTCAAAGGCCACCTGCGGCGGAAACAGGCATAAGTGCGAGTCCCAGTCTGCTTGCCGGTGCCGCAAATGCCGATATGCATGTGCGAGCCATCGGACGATCCTCGAACCACTCCACTAATCGCAGCAAGTTTATCCCCACTGCTATCAAGATGTTTTGCAGAGCAGTCTTCGCCGCTCCGATATAACGGCTCTGGCGTAGCCCGCCAACCCTCACACCTCGACTGAGCGTGCCTTCTACCCCTGCCCGTCGCTTGTACTCTTCCTTGAATTGAGTGCTCTGCTGCTCCACTCATTGCGCCAATATAGCAAAATGCTCTGCTCTTGGTCGCAATGTCAGCCCTCTTCCTGCCCGTGCCGATTTGGTACATTCTTGCCGTGCTGCACAACCCCGGCATGTTGCCGCTGCGAAATGCACGTGGATCGCCTCCTTACCGCGGGCTGTATGCGCTGGCGTCCAACTACTGCTTTGTTTGCCTGCTGGACATGTTACCTTCTGCCCCTCCCAGTCCACTACGAAACAGTGCGGCGAATACCCCTTACCAGCCTGCGTTTGCCAGCTATTGTCATCAGGTAGCGGTCCCACCAATCGCACCTCGTACTGCTCCTTGCTCTCTGTCAGTCGTGCCGCGTCAACATATCCGGCATCAACCAAGTGTTCTGCTGGTAATAGATCGCGCTCTTTCAACGCCTCGTGAATCGGCTCTAACGCGGCTTCATCGGTGGCGGTAGCCGTGGTAGTTTCCACATGAGTTATCAGATGTGGACCATCGTCATCACACGTCTCGGTGACATGCACCTTGTAGCCGATCCAACGATGCTCTCTTTTCTTGCCGGTGCGTGCCTCCACATCATACGGAGAGATAATTAGCTGAGGCATGGTCATAATTCATTTTTCACGCGTGGCGACGGATCAAATAGTGAGCCGAACCGCGTATTTTGGCTCTATTCAGACCACATCGTGAGCGTCAAATTGTGCGTAATTGGTATTTATGACCATGCCTCAATTAGCTGCCTAACAGGTGGCAGATCACCCGCTTCCCGCCAATGGATGGATCCATCCTCGGCAGGCGCATAAAATTGCTGTAGCCACACCTTTCGTAGAACCTGCACCTGCGGCAACAGTCTCAAGTTTGGTGGGGCATCTTCGTCATAGACCGCTGTCGCAAGGTCTCGACGAACAGATCGTCTTCTGCGATCTGTCGATCTACCTCGTCGCGATTGTCAAAATAGTAAGCCAAAGCGGCGTAGACATCGCTGAGAGTCAGGTTGTATTCAACCGTAATCTCAGCGACGCTCATTCCCATGCGCTCATGCCAGATAGCTATGTCGTGCACGGTGATGCGGTGCCCGGTGATGTGCGGCTTGCCTCCGGCTATGCCAGGTGTTATCTCTATATGCCCATCAAGGACCTTAACGATCATATACTGTCCCCGATTCGCTTGCTTGCTCCCTGGATCGATCATAGCACATACAGGTGGAAGCGATAGCATTGAAGAACTGTTCAATCCTTCAATACAATGCGATGTAATTCCTCCACAAGGGCCTCGGAAGCACGTTCCATCCGCAAGTCCGCTACGGCACGAATAAAGCGCGGCACATCAAACTGCTCGACCACGGCCCGGCGTCGCAGCTCCACAGGAACCAGGTGGTGATATGCTCCGAGCGCCAGCATAGGCTCGTAAGCGCGATAATGCTCACGAAGGTATCGTTCGACCTGTGCAGGCGTAATTGTGGGGATGGAGCGAGGCTCGTCCCGCAACAGCAAGCACAACCCGACCTGAGACGCCGGCGCTATTGGCAAGGTATAAGCCAGGAGGTCCAGGATCGCCCGCCCGTAGACATCTCCCAACCAGTGGTACCATATCCACCCGCCGTCGTTCGGGACCAGCGGCGCTGTCCCGGGAGAAAGCCCAAGCTGGGACGGAAATCGCCTGGCAAGGTCGTAACTCAGGGTCTGCCTTGTCGAGAGATATCGCAAGGGTGTCGAGTAGGCCGCCTCTGCGCTTTCTCCCGCCTTGTTATCTCGATTGACCGACACCCACAGCGACTCCCCATCGTACCATTCGACGTTCAGAGGGCGTCCTTCCAGGGTCAGTATGTCCCCATCAAACCCCTGGCGATCAATGCTTGCAACCACACGCTGGCTATCGCGATCGCGGATCTTGATGGGCGCACCTCCCATCTCTATATTACTGTGCAGGCTCAACGTGCTGTACTCAGCCGCCTGCAGATCGACCAACCGGTTCAGGCGCTCGCCCGCACGCCATTCCCCAGGCCGGCCACTCGTCAGGTATCCCAGGGCCTGCAGAGTGCCTAAGAGAAGGCGCAAGTCTGTGGTTGAAAGCATTCCCTCGAACAAACGGGACAGGGGATTGAGGCGTACAGCGCCTGTGGGACTTTGTTTCAAGAGGCTGAATATCTGCTGGATAGCAACTGATGGGCGGAAGCTAATCGCTGCCGTCTGTGCCTCAGTCCAGTCCGCTGCCTCTGAGGCCTCGGAGATATCAGGGAGATCGGTAGCACTGTTGACAGCATCGAGTATCGCGCCGAAAGTGATGCGTTCCAGCGGCGTGCGATAGAAGCAGGCTACGCGGGCGAATTTCCGGCGTCGATTGGCACGCCCTACTCGCTGGACGAACGAGTGGGTGCTGCCGGGCGGGCCGATGAGCAGCGTCACATCAATGTTGCCCACGTCTATGCCAAGCTCAAGAGTGCTGCTGGCGAAGCAGAGGGCCGCTTCGGCTTGCGCGAACCCGTGCTCAATCTCGCGCCGCCTCTCCCAATCGAGATTGGAGTAGTGCACGTACACGGCGTCTCCGAAGGGTGACCCTCCACTCCGAGCGTTGCGTATGGCGGCGGCATACCTCTCTACCTCGGCGCGTGTGTTGCAGAAAGCCAGGGCCTTTCTCCAGCCGCGCTCACGGAAAGTGCTCAGGTAGTCGAGCAGCGCTCCGACGGTGTCTGCTTCGAGAGCGATTAGCTCGGACTCAATAGCTCTCGCGCTCGTCAGATTCCCCTGGTTCCCTTGCTCGCCCGTAGTTTGCAGTCGTGTCACCTCGACCACTCGTGCATTCTCGAAATATCGCCCGGCAACCCCAGCCGGTTCCGAGAGCGTCGCCGACAAAGCTACCACTTGCACGTGTGCACCGGTCGCCTCGGTTGTATCACCGGCACCGGCATCACCCGCTTTGGCTGCGTGAGCGCGCACCTCTCGCAGGCGATTGAGCAGGACGCGCAACTGGTCGCCGCGCACCGTGCCGTCGGACGTGTGCAGTTCGTCCAGCACTACCGCCCGCACTCTCGCCAGCGACTTCGTCCGGTTTGACATGAGAGCGTCCAGCGACTCGGGCGTGGTCAACAGAATGTCGGCCGGGCGCTCAGGGTCGAAGGTATTGAAGTCGTGCGTCTTGACGGCACATGACACCCGCAAGGTTTCCAAAGGCACGTGGATGCGTGCCCACAGGTCACTTATCAGGGCTCGCGTGGGCAGAAGATAAAGGATAGTCAAGCCGGGAGTGACGCGCTCTGCCGGAAGGTATCGCTCGATCAGGGGGGCGAGGGCGGCTTCCGTTTTACCGCTGGCGGTCGGCGCGCAAAGGATGACGTTCTCTCCCTCCAGTACAGAGGGGATAGAGGCAAGCTGGGCGGGAGTGAAGTTGCCGTGCCTGCGAAAGAAGGCTCCCCACGTGCGTGGCAAGGCAGCCTTTAGCGCGTGCCCATAAGTCCGAGTTTGCTTTGGAGAAGCTTTCAAGCGTCACGCTCCCGGTCAGCGATCCGACACGTGGCTCAGGCTTTCCTCTCCGGGCCTAAGCAGTGAATTATAGCAGATTGGCGGATTGCTCTATTCAGGCAGAGGGTCTACAATGAGGGCGGATAATGAAAGGAGAGGAGAATGATATCTACAACAGAGCCGGTTGATATAGGTAAGCTTATCTCCAGGGTGCCGGAAATCTGGCATGGTTTGCCCATTATTGCGGGTACCCGGATAACGGTGGCGGGCATCATTAGCTTGTATGACGAAGGAGTAACAGCAGAGGACATAGCACATCGCAAGCACTTGACACTGGCCCAGGTGTATGCTGCCCTGGCTTACTACCATGCCAACCGGCAGCAGATAGAGACAGAAAACACTAAGGAACAGGCTGAATACGACAAGCTGGCGGAAGGGGCACAGCGCGCTGAGAGCCGTACATGAGGCTACGCCTCTACCTTGACGAAGATGCAATGGATGACGGGTTTAGGGACGCTCTTCGCGCTCAAGGAATTGATGTAAGAACGGCTGGAGAAGAAGGAACCGAAGGCTACTCTGACGAGCAACAACTGCTTTATGCAAAGGCTTTGGGTAGGGTAATATACAGTTTCAACCGGGGAGGCTTTATGGCTTTGCACACTCGGTTTCTCACAGAGGGTACGTCCCACGGCGGGATAATTCTTGCGCCTCAGAGACGCTTTTCAGTGGGTGAACAATTGCGCCGACTCTTGTTGATCATTGATGCCAAACAGGCTGAGGAGATGGAAGACCAGGTCATATTTCTCAGCAATTGGGGGTAGTTTGCAGGGCGCACACCCTAAGCCATTGCCTTTGATGCGAACTTGGTCTCGTCCACCTCCACGAATCCTGCCTGGGTGGCGCTCATCGGAGGCAACGGTTGCCCGCGCTCAAGAGCTACCTCAAAGTAGAGTTCGAGTGCTTCCTGCATGTTCTCCAAAGTGCCGGCAACAGTGTCGCCGACGGTGCCCACGCCTGGCACATCCGGAGCATAGGCTGAATACCCGTCCAGCGTCTTCTCTATTACCACGGGATATTTGTGCGTACCTGCCTCCTGAATGTTGGCACCTTTTCGGACTACTCGCCAAGCTTCGCAATATCAGGTAATATCTTCAGTGTGCAAGTTGCCAGTTCTTTATTCTGCCTGGGGATGACTAACTGGCTCGGCTTCGCTGGGTGAACATAGACATCGTGCTTCTTGCCATGCCGATAAAGTACCCAACCGTCTGCCTTCACTTTGCGAACCAACTCACTCGCTTTCACTTATTATAACTTTAACCCGCGCTTCAACTCCTCCAGCATCTCGCTCGGCGGGTAGTCGGGGTGGAGGTAGAGCAGGTCGCACACGGTTACAGCAGTGCGGATCAGTTGGCGCAGGTTGATGCGATGCTGCGAGAGGGCGCGTGACAGCATCCCAGGCACGGTGGAGGATACCTCAGTGTAGCGTTCAGGCGTGGAAGACCCGTTCTGATCATAGTCATAGGCCAGCGCGTGGTAGCGCTGCAGCGTGCCGAAGAACTCTCGGATATCCTTCTCGATGAAGCGGTCGTCCAGCCGCACAATCTGGGAGGGGGCTAGCCACGAGCCTACAGGCATCCGGTCAGCGCTTTCTGTAAGGGCGAATAGAAAGAGGAGATGCGGCTCGGATACGTAGCTTACAGGGTATTCGGAACGGGGATTGTCCGGGATCGTGCGGGCATCGATGCGCCCGTTGTTCAGGCCCAGCGCCGACACGGTCATCGCCTTGAAGAAGGAGTCGGCCCGCTCTCGCTGCGTCGCCCGCAGCAACGAGTAGTGCTCGGACTCGTCTATCAACACCCCAAGCCCGCTGTATCCGAGCAGGGTCGCCAGCGTGCTGATACCGGTGAGCATGTAGCTGTACTGGCGCGCCGTTTCGCGGGTCACGTACAGGGGCGGTGGCTTTTTCAGACAGCTTCTCATTTCTGCCTGCGGTTTAGCCTGCCCGCTCAACCACTGCACGATCTGGTCGAAGGCCAGCTGGCTGGAACAGTCCTGCAAAGCCAGCAGCGCCGACGCCAGGGGACAGTTCTTCGGCTCGCGTGGGCACGCCTCAACGAGCCTGGCAATCACCGAGGGGTTGTCAAGCGCCTTGTTGATCAGGGGAAGAAGGCCGCGCTCCTCGGTGTCTGGGTAGCGCAGTGAGGTTACCAGTGCCTCGTAAATCTTGTGGGCTTTGCCGGGAGGTACCTCCACCAGATCGAGGCTGGCCGAGGCAACCAGGAAGTTCTCGCGCAGGCCGCGCCTGGCCGCAAGCTCGATGAAGTGGCTCTTGCCGAAGCCGTAATCGCCTATCACGGCAAGCGCGTCGCCGCTGCGCTCGCGGCTCCTTGCGAGCGCCCTATCCAGCGTCACCTGCTCGGCTTCCAGCCCTATGGTGAGGGTCTCGGCGTCCTGCACGGGTACCACACCCACGCGCAGCGCCTCCAGTGTTTGCTGGGCGCGGAATTGATCGCCTTCCAGCACCATAGTGCGCGCAGGCCTGAATTGGCCTTCGGCCAAGAACCGATGTGCCTTCATCGCAGGCGCATGGGGCGACTCGTCGAACTCTCTTGAAGGCAAGCGGAAACGTCTGCCGGACTCGAACTGAACCTCCCATTCGAACCCGCCCATGAAGGTTCGCAGGAGCGTGCCAGGGCCGAACTGCGGGTGATGCACCCGGTTGGTTTCTTTGGCCTCTACAGAGCCTGCAGGCTCTGCAGGGTCCATGAGGTCCATACGGTCGCGGTTGTCCAATTGATCCAATAAGGGCCTCCGACCTAATATGGACGCTGCTGCTCGTCGGCCAGCAGGTCGAGGGCGTTACTCTCCCCTCTGATGCGAGCGTCGGCGTACTCCGAGTTGATGGCTGTCTGCCCCTCCTCTTTCTGGCGGAACCACTCTGTTACGAGCGCTTTCACGAAGAGGCGGCGGTGACTTACCGCCAGGTAAGAGTTGACCGCCGCTTCCGCCAGCACGCGGATGTTCTGGCTCTGCATCTCTCCATCAAGCTTCACGTCGTACGCCGTCTCGAAGATTGGCATGAGGCGGTAGCCGATCTGCACCAGCAACTCCTCGTCGGGCATGTCGAGGTGGTCCAGGTCGATCTGGGGGCTGAAAGGGTTGGTGCGAGAGAAGTAGTCGGCGGCCTGCACCCTCTGCTGCAGAGCGGGGTACTTTGGCACGACCGTATGGAGGAAATCGGGTGGCACCGCGTACATGAAGAGTGCGCCCGGAAGGTCCTCGCGGCAGCGGTCGATCACCTCGCGCAGGTTATCGGTGGCGGTCTTCTCGGCCTTGCCGCCGATGCTCAGCATCCGGTCGCCTTCGTCGAAGAGGAGAGCGAGCCCGGTGTAGCCCAGGGCGCGTACCGCCTGGCACAGGGAGCGGAGCATCTTGAAAGCGTTGTTGCGGTTGATCTTCTCGGTCACGCCGATTGAGCGCAGGTCGCGCATATCTTCGGGGGTGACTTCCTCGCCCTGAAACCAGCGCTCTAGCGAATCTTCGCGGCGCTCCTGCCCTCGGAGGAGGGCGGTGAAATACCCCTGCACGGCTTTGTGGAAGCTGAGGCTATCTATGTGAGTTGAGGCGATAGTGCTCAGGAAAGCGCGCACTTCGGGGATCTCTTCCGCGCCCTCGTCCTGCAAGTCGAGGCCGTGCGGGCTGACAATGCGCCGCAGGGTGCCTTCGAGAAAGCGCCCCAGGCCGTACTCGTCTTCGGCCAGCCCGCCCAATTCATGCCATACTATGGATGACGCCACTGCCCCATACACCCGCCTCTGGTCGTCGTATGGGCTTTCCTTGGGACTGAGGTCCACTTTGCTCACGGCGAAGTCGCGCTGCCAGGCGCGGTCGCGCACACAGTAGAGGAAGTGCGACTTGCCGCTGCCGTAGTCGCCCACCACCAGCTTGAACACGGCACCACCATCGGCCAGGTATGAACCGAGGTAATGGGTGTCGATGGCGTTGAGGAGCGATTCATTGCCCACGTTGTAGTAGCTTACGCCTCTGGGCATGGGAGTGCCGGATTGCCCCAATGTCTCGATGATCTGGCGGGCCAGGCGCGGTTCAGGTAACATAATTCGTCCTCCGGTGTGAAACTCCTATCTCGGAGTTGCGCCAAATGTGCAGTTATCATCAAGGCGCTCATAGCGAAGTGGTACAGGGGCATTTAGCGGCGGTCCTCGATGACCATTTGCGACATAGGCTTGCCTTTGACCTTTATTGGTCTGCGGTTCCCCTTTGGCTCAACGTGCGATTGGTGCTTGATTTCCAGGATCAAACCTCTTTCAAGTAGGTGTTGCCTGAAAGCCTCTTCTGCTGCCTCAAGTGCTCCGGGCAACATGAACTCATCGACGGCAGTAGGTACAACCGTGACCTCGACCTTCGTGCCGTCTTGAAGGTGCACGTCCTCGGGTAGCAATACGACATTGTCCTTTACAACGCCTTCATATACGGTCATGAAGCCTCCTTACTCCCTCACAAACTCGACGTCCGCGATGTACCGCCCATCGTAAGGCGTGTCTCCTTCCACAATCCACATGCTCTTTGTGGGGCTGTCGGTCTGCGATTTGACGGCGCTGTGGGCCTTCACGACGTGACTATCATATACGAGGCGCTGGCGGCTGGAGAACTCGTAGAAGTCGTATTCGAATTGCGCCCGCAAGTAATCGGTGAAAGTGTGCTTGCTCGGCTGGCTGGCGAAGGCTCGGCCCTGGCGCAGCAGCACCATCTCTATGTAGCAGTCCACGATATTCACCCGTGCCGATCCCGATGACTGTGTCTGCGTGCCTCGTTTGCGGCGGGCAGTCTGGTACGCTTCATGGAACTGGGCAATCCAGGCTTTGCCATCCTGGTTCCGTCCCATTATAGCCTTTGATGCGCTCGCGTAGGCTTTTATGGTGGCTTCCACAGTGATGGGGGCATGGGGCACCACGACGTCCTTACCGTAACGCAGCACTACGAAGCGTTTGGCGAAGTTGGCCTCAAGCTCGAAGCGCCCGATCTCGAACCGAGGTGCGCGCCCTCCTATATGTATCCCCTGTTCCGCCAGGGCCGAGCGGAGCCTGTGGCCGAATTCGTCGCCGAGTACACGCTGGGCAACATCCAGCTCTTCGCGCAGAAGGGGGAGCGTCTCGCGCACGTTCTCTTGCTTTGCCAATTCCAGTGTGGCAAGAGCTTTGTCCAGCCGCACCACGTCCACAGGCTCGGTGCGTAGCGCCGACGACGCATCTTTCAGCGCGCCGGTGAGGGTGGCCAGAACTCTTTAGCTCGCGCCGTATGTCGGGCAGCAGCGGGTCCACGGCATCTTCTTTCAGCCTGCTCGCAGAGAAC
Source organism: uncultured Chloroflexia bacterium (assembly GCA_963797095.1). Classification (GTDB taxonomy): domain Bacteria; phylum Chloroflexota; class Chloroflexia; order QHBQ01; family JADMIH01; genus JADMIH01. The sequence continues at coordinate 83,556 of CAWCNY010000008.1, forward strand.
GCTTCTTGAGCACCATTGAGGCCGTCAGCGGAAACGCCTGAATTCAGCATACTGAGGTCTCGCAACGCCTTCTGCGCTTTGCTATGGGCGTTCGTGACTCCCTTGAATGCCGCCTGCAATCCGGCAACAGCTTTCTGCTGCTGAGAATAGGTCTCACGCAACGTATCGAGTTGGGTAACTAGGGTTTCGTTGGTCATGATGATCACTTACCTGGCAATAAATATTCGAAGTGTCAAGCAGCAGCTATTTTACCTTATTAGAGTGAGACAGCCAATCGAGAGTGCGTGGCGTCTGAGCACTTCTCCGGGGCTGCTTCTTGCGTGATCCTGGACGCGAGGCCAGCTTGCTGCAAGTTGAGGGCCATAACGGGGGTCACAACGGAGATCCTGTCCTGTTCCTCCGCTTTCGGCGGGATTGACCTGACCTGTGTCAGTAGTGGAACCGCGCCTGCAGGAAATCGATCCTATCCTCGCGCACCAGGTAGACGAGACGGTGCTCTTGCGTGATTCGCCTCGACCAGACGTTTGGCCCCAGATACTTCAACGGCACAGGCTTCCCTATGCCTTCGAAAGGATCTCGCAACACAACCTCCACCAGGCTTAGCACTCTCAACGCTGTGCGGCGATCGGTTTCTACCCGGTGGCGTTCAGCCCAATGGCGTAGGTCTTCTCGAAACTCCGGCTGAAAGACCGCCTGACGCTCACTCACGTTCCGGTGTGTCCTGGTTATCCTGCTCCGAAGTAGCTCGCTTTGATCTCGGCTCCGATTCCAGCCCCATCTCTTTGCGAAGTTCGTCCACCGTGCCCGGCTTCTCGCTCCCCTCAAGGACACGACTCAAGGCTGCCACCAGCCTTTGTGCGTTATGAGGCGAACTTAACAGGTGCGCGGTTTCCATCAGGCTCTCCAACTCCTCCGCCGACACTATGGCGACGTCTCTGGCGCTGCCGCCTTTGCCGCCTTTGCCGCCTTTGCCGCCTTTGCGCCTGCGCACGATGATAATTTCACGGTCATCGACAGCCCTATCAAAATAGGATGCCAGATGCTCCCGGGCCTCTGTGTAGGTAGTTTCCACTGTCAACTTCACGTCCCTCATGTATAATCATCACGTACAGCCTTCCTGTACGTGATGATTATAGCTCAAAGGCACCATTCAGTCCAGCCCTGATCCGTCAAGCCGGCCGAATCGAGCAGTAAGCCTACGCTTCGCCTTCGCCCAACTGCTCGCGCATCCATGCTGCCAGCCCTTCCTCCAGCGCACGCAGCATGTCACCCATTGTCGCGTACTCGCCCTGTTCTCGGCCCTCCCAGACCATCCCACCGGTATCCAGCGCCCTGACAAACGAACGGCTGTAATCGTCCTCCCCAAACTCAATCCAGCCATGGGTCTTCACCCAGCTAGTGATGTGGGGGTACGAGCGCTCGAAAGTACGCGAATTGCTTGCGCTTCATTGGCTCCATGGGGTATCTCGGGCTGCTCAGATAGCTCGTGTATCCGCTGATCGGGTCTAAATGTACAGCAATCGATTCTGTATTTCGTCTGCGGTCAGATTATTGATAATGGTGAGCAGCCTGAGCATGATCTCGTACGGCGAGCGGCGCACTGCCAGAATGATGCTATAGTGTCTGGGCTACCGGGAGCGGCAGGTCATCAACCCGCTCCGTCATAACAGTGAGATTCTCGGTCATGCCGGGAGCTTACCGCAATTCGCTCAACTCGTCCAGATTCGAGCGAAAGGCATGTCTTCAGGCCAGGTTTGCTTAAATGTTCGCTCGGGCGGCGTTGAAACTCCGGCCACGTCGCGTCCGCGGGGGCGCCATCGGCAGGCTGCCCTCGATAAGCCGCGGTGAACTGCTTGCCCAAATGCTTTGCCAACGCGGCGGCGAGGCCAGTCTGCTTGCGCACCCATTGCGCCAGGTCGTAGACCGACTTCTCGGCCTGTAGCGGCACGCCGTCGAAGCCGAGCACCAAGTGAGCGCGGCCGGGTCATTACGGCGCTTGATAAGCCTGTCGTACGCCCGTGTGAACGGCGCCTCGCTCGGGTAGGTGGTAGGCAGGATGCTGATCTGCACCGCGGCGCAGTATTGATCTGGCATGCAAAGCTCGCTTCCTGCGAAGTCCCGACGTCCAGAGGTCATGGCGTTTCACTTTCGTAGGCACCTATGTCGAAGCCCTTTCCTTGTGGGCGCGGGTATCCCAGATAGTCAAGCTGCATGTTTGTATCGGCCCCAGCGTCTATCGCTGGGCTGTTTGCTCCGGGGCGATAATTCCCCGTCTCTATATCCAGGAGAGCCGGGTCCGCGCTGAGGCTGTTGGAGTCCCAATCTGGGCAGTCGCCCGCACCGAAGCAGAGGTTATTGCTTGCGTTGAGCGACGAGGATTGTGCACCCCATTCCTCGAGACTGTAATATAACTGGTCGGAGCGCGCGTACAGGATGTTGTTTTGTACGGTTACTCTCCTGTTACCCGCCCTCTCAAGGTATATTTGCGCGGTGCTGTTGTCATAGAAGGTGTTGTTCTGAACATAAACCGTTCCCTGAGGGTCGTTGACGCGCAAGCCTGGCTCTCCCGAGCCTTCGATAATGTTGTTATAGACATAGATAGTGCCGAGCACCTCTGTGCCGCCATCGCTACCGCCGAGGACGACGTTGTTTAGCTCGGCTCCTGAGAGGAGGTTGTCATGAATGCGTATATCCTCGATCCGATCGTTCGCCAGATGGCCGTAAAGCTGTATGCTGCGCCCACCCTCTTGATTCTGAATCTGGTTCCACCCGAATTCGATATCGCTGTTGGTTCCATATCCGCCTATGTAGAAAGCGTGACCGCGCAGCTTTTCGCCTGGCGTGCCATTGTTGCTGAGTAAGTTGCCCAGGACTTTGATCTGCGAACTGTCGGTATTGATGCTGAGTGCTCCGCTATCGTCCAATGCGCTGTCATGCAGGTAGTTACCTATCACTCTGTGCCCGACCCCTGACAAACTAATAGGATTCATGGATGCTACGAAAGTCAAGTTAGCGATAATGTAATAAGATTGAGCCAGATCGGAGGTGAGAGTGAGGATTCCGCGCCTTGCGGCAAGGTTACCCAACACAGGGCTTTCTCCGGGATAACCAATGTAGGCTACAGGGCGGTCGGGTGTGCCGGTCGCCGCGCCGGTGTCGGGATCGAGCATCAAGATGGCATCCCAACCTGGACCTGTGGGGTCCATTTCGCTAAGAGTGCCGCCCCTGATGTAAACGATGTCACCAGCCTTGAGAAAGTCTCTGGCTTTGTATGGCGTCTTGAACGGCTCATCGAACGTCCCCGGGTTGGAGTCGTCGGCGTTCCCGGCCCCTGGCGCTACGAAGTATATCTGCCCATCTCTGACAGTGAATGGTAGGGAGTTGCTGGCCTTACCGTTTACCGTGACGCTGATATTTCCCGTACGCGCATTGCCACCCAACTGCACGACGATCATATCCAGCTCGCGGGCAAATGCATTGTCCTCTCCCCAGATGATGTACTTTGCCACTTCCTGCCCGCCTATAGTGACTGTAGAGTCGCCACGGTTCACCCCAAACCCCTCTCCCCACAAAGTGATAAATACCCCCAGGTTGTCCTGCCCGCCGCTATTCGGCCCCGATTCGATGTCACTGAAGAAGAGTCTGGGCCCTCCCGGGTCGCCGGGCTGGGAAGGATTCAAGGCTATAGCGGTCGGAACTACGCCGGAGGTGGCAGTGGCGTGGGACATCGGCGGCTGAGGAGTGGGCGGGTCGACCGGCGGGAGCTGAGCTACTGGCTGGAGTTGAGAGCGAATCGCGTCGAACCAGATCCGGGCGATGATTTCATAGCCGCTGGGATTAGGGTGGTTACCGTCGTAGGACAGCGTTGCCTGGTTGGTGAAGATGGTGGTATTGAAGAAGTCAACGGTGATAGCGCCATGCTCGGCCGCTTTGGCGGTGATCGCTTCGTTGTAGGCTCTGACTCGGCGCGACATCCTGGCCAGACCGGCTGCGGTAATGTTACCTCCGTCGGGGTTCCTGGCGAATGGGCGCAGCGACTGGTCATCGAGCAGTGCAATGAAGGTAAGGGCTCCCGCTCCTCTTAGTGCGCGAAGAGTTGCATCAATATTGATGGTGTAGTTGCCCAGATCCCATTCTTCCTGCTCAAGGGCGTTGTTGTACCACAGGTCGTTGGAGCCGATCCAGACGAGGGCGATGTGCGGCGTCGACTGAAGAGCGGCGGGGAGTTGTTCAGCCAGTAACTGGCCCGAATCCCAGCCCGACTTACCGAGGTTGATGACGCGAGAAGCTGGGCGTAGAGTGTTCATCATCTCGCCCAAGCGCCCCGGATAGCCGCCACGACCGCCGGGATCGTCACCGTCGCCCTCGGTGAGGCTGTCACCGAGGGCGACGATGGTCAAAGGGCCGGCGGGCAGTGGCTGAGGGATTGCCCCTGCATTGGTGGTAGGAAGGGGAGCAGGCGTGCTAAGTTGAGTAGGCGCCTCCTGAGCGGTCGTCTCGCCGGTTGCTTCAGTTGTAGGTTGCGGGATGGCCTCTTGCGTAGGTAGCACGCCGGTAGCCTGCGCCACGTCGGTCGGAGGCGCGATCACGCTGCCGCCGGTTGGCAGAGGGGTAGGTGATGTTGGAGCCGCACCGTTATCACAGCTAGCAACCACCCCAGCGAGGATCACGAGGGCCAGGCTGAGCGCTGTCGTGCCCCTCGTTCGAAGGCGAAGCATGGTAACCTCCTTGTTCGCCCGAGTACCCGGTCAGTACCCGGTACATGGGTACAGGCATAAGCCGGATTAGGACACTTGCACAAGGGAACAATGAGCATCGGATGCCCTTCTTCGCGCTTTGCCGACGCCTAGCGAGTGCGGGTCAGCGTATATACTGCTGTGTACTTGCTCCCGTCGCCCTGCACCTGGGCCACAGCCGAGGTGGACTGGCCAGGCACCAGGCTATCGAAGCGTCCCAGGGTGAGCAGGAGGCGATTGGGAGAACCAATCGGGTCATCGTCGGTCGCCTGAACCGCATCATAGATGGAGTTGGCAACTACACCGCCCAGGGCCATTGGGTCAACGATCCCGGCGGCAAGAGCGTCGGCGAAGTCGACATTAGCGTTCACCATGGCATTACCGATCGCCAGGGGAGCATCTCCATCGCTTTCAACTACTTGAGTAACGAGTGCTACTACTCCCTGCACATTGCCATTCAGAACGTCCAGATTGGGGACACGACCCTCACCCGCGTCAACGCCATTGTAAACATCAGTATGCCACATGGTGAGGCTGGGAGGGTCAGCCAGCGTCGCAGCCCTGACCATACCAACTATAACATAGGGTTCGTCGCTGGAAAATAGCAGGCCGCTATCTTGTTCATTCTGGCAGAATAGCATGGTCAGCCGGATGCGGAACTGCTCCCAGGGCTGTATCTGCGCCAGTGGTGCTGAGCCGGGGCTGCCTACAGAGGCCGATGTTGATGCTGGTGCAAGCAGGCCCAGGACCAGCAAAGCCAGTGCTGCTAAGGTGAAAAACCTGCGTCCATTCATTTCTTTTCTCCTTTCTTTGATACATTTGACAGGGTAGGTAGGGGCGGGCCACAACCCGCCCCACGGATCTTCTAGTGCGTGCGCTCGATCTCGAAGGTCAGGGTGTAATCCGCACCCTTGCCTACGAAGTTGCGCGTCACAGTGCTGGCTCCGTTCAGGGCCAGGTCATCGAACGTCGTATAGCTAGCGATAAAGCGTGCTGCAGGCCCGATAACGTCGTCGTCATCTACCAGAGGTAGCGCGGCGGCATCCACTGCGTCATGAATGGACGTGGCGACGATACCACCCAGTGTCCAGCGATCCCGGGTTCCTCCCGTCACTGCGCGCACAAAGTCGGCCGTCGCGGCCACTCTTGCCGACTCATAGATCAGGTTTTTCTCGCTGTCGTCGTGTTCGACCACCTGGGCTACAACTACCATCGAACTCTCGATATGGCCGTTCAGTACGTCCAGGTTGGGGTATCTGTTATCATGGGGGTCAAAACCGTTGTAGATCCTGGTAATGAAGAAGCTGAGTCTCGGCGTATTCAGGAGACCGCCAGGCCCTATTGTCGCCAGAATCACATAGATTTCGTCGCTATTGAACACGCCATCCTCGTTGGTATCGGAGCAGTGTATCTTGGTCAGCCTGATGCGATGCTGCTCGCCCGGTGTGATGAAGGCTGTGGCCATACCTGGCCCGAGTATGGAGGCCAGACCCCGGGCGTTGGCCCGGAGCGCAGACCCAGGAGCCAACATACATATAGCCAGTAATGCGAGCGCACACAGCGCGTGAACCTTGTGGGCTTTCATCTTATTCTCCTTCCAGTACTTGGACTGCTGTGGTTAGTTCGATTGTTGTTGCCGTCTTCACGATATCGGATCAGTTGGCGCATCGGCTGGCCGCCTTTGCGCTTGCTGTTCCCTGCCTTTCTCATCTCATAAGCCTTCGCCTCCTGTAACGGCTGCCGTCCGACGTTGTCCTGCTCGAATCCTCGTGGTTAGCCGGTACCGTTCGCAATGATAAATCGGGGCCTTGTGCTATAATTTGGGTGCGGTTTCGGTACAGTTCCGGTAGTATTCTTGGGAAACTGGCCCGGAAAGGGGCGGTTTGGATGGGTCGGAGGCATACTCGCTCGGACGAATTGCACGCTGCGCAGGCCGAAAGATTCGCAGCGCTTCTGGCGGATCTGCTCTACCAGGTCGGCCTCACCCACAAGGAAGTCGCCCAGATGCTCGGAGTGCCGGTTGGCACGGTTGATTCTTGGACTCGCGGCTCAGATCCCAAAATCCCGTCCGAGACCAACTTGTCGGCGCTGTGTGTCATGCTCAACGAGCACAAGCCCGGCGCTGGGGTGGAACTTGCCAGCGCCGCGGGCCGTTCCTGGTCGCCCCCTAACCCCGCCCCTAACTCAGCCATTGAAACCGGTCATGAAGTCCCAACAGAACCTCTCGCTGCTGACGTAACCACAACCTCGCTCGAAGCCAGGGCGGCCTCGGATACGGTCAATCTCTCGCCTATTCAGAGCGCCGTCGTGAGGGCAAAGCAGGAGGGCAAGACGTTTCTTGCGCCCGCAGCCCTCGTGATGGTCCTGTTGGCACTGTTGGCTGGTGGAGCTATTCTGATGCAGAGCCGCAACTCGAGCCCTGGCGGAGACCCAACCACCACGCCCAGTGTCAATCCAACGCCTCCATCCGAAGGCGTACAACTGGGAGATCGCCTGTTGGCAGAGCGCAAGCCCGATCAGGCGTTGAGCGCATATGAGCTGGTGCTGGCCAGCGAATCAAGCAATGCCCAGGCGCTGCTGGGCAAGGGGCGGGCGTTAACCGACTTGGAACGGTACGGAGAAGCCGTTGGGGCGCTGACTGACGCATTGGCCGCAAAGCCAGGCGATTTCCAGACTTTACTGGCTCGCGCTCATGTTTATCTCAGGATGAAATACTGGGGTTACGCCCGTGATGATGCCAACCGGGCGCTTGAACTGGACGAGGCTTCGCTGGACGCTTTGCTGGCAAGGGGACACGCCGCTGCCGGAAGTAACGCGTGGGCGGAGGCGCTTGCAGACTACGATGCCGCGTTGAAGACTCACTCCAACGACCCCTCTGTTTACCTGGATCGTGGGGAAGCGTACCTGGAACACGGGGATGCTGCACAGGCAACCGCCGACTTCAATAAAGCTTTGTCGCTAAATCCCGGGCCCTCGCGCGCATTGGTCGCCCTGGGCCGCACCTACCTCACGGGCGATCTGATTCAGCCCAACAGGGCGCTCGAATACTTTAGCCAGGCCATTGAAGCCGAACCAGATAGCAGCGATGCATATTACTGGAGGGGCTACACTTACATGGATCAAATAGGGGTGCCTGCAAGCGCACGTGATGACCTTACAAAGGCCATCGACATCGGCCCGGCCAATTCACGACTATACCATGCGCGTGCTAAAAGTGAGGAGTTGTTGGACGACAGAGAAGCACAACTTGCCGACCTGGACCGGGCGGTGGCTCTCGATCCCAGAAATCCGCAGGTCTACCATTGGAGATACGAGTATTCCTACTGGAACCGAGATTACACTCATGCACTCAGCGACCTAAACACCGAGTTGGGAAGCGACAGAAATAACCCGCTGCTACATATCTACAGGAGCGAGTTGTACCTTCTGCTCGAGAACCCGGTCCAGGCCGAGGTCGACGCACGCCAGGCCGTGGTTCTAGGCCATGAATATGCTCTCACTTATGTCGCCCTGGCTCAGGCGCTGTCCATACAGCAGAAATACACAGATGCTCTTGCCGAGGCCAACCGGGCTGTGCGCGCCAGCGATCCAGACAACCACGTTGCCGCTCTTGCCGCAAGAGGATGGGTTGAATTGAAAATGGGGCAGATTAGCCAGGCCACCGCCGATTTTGAGGAGGCGCTCAAGTCCGATGGCTTCAACAGGATAGCGCTCTTCGGTCGTGCCAGCATCTCTATTGACAACAACCAGTTTGAATCCGCTCTGAATGATATCGAACTCGGTATAAACCAGTATGATCGCTACGGCCTTGGCTATTTGTTGCGCGCCCGCGTGGCGATGGCCCAGGATAAGCCCGACAAAGCTCGTGCGGATCTATCAGAGGCCCAAGACCGAATCCTGTATCCAGACGAGTCTTCTCAGGTCAAAGCGTTACTGGGAGAACTCAATCCTTAGGCATCCATGCCATCAGGCTCATAGTAGGAGCAATATCATGGTGCAAGTAAACTCGTAAGCGCCAATGTCGTAGGCCTTGCCACGTGGCCTGGGCACTCCCTTATAGTCCAACCGACTTCGATTTGCTTGTTACTTCCAGAGCCTCCAAGATAGAAACCGTGATCTATATGGGTAATGGTTTGCCAAAACATTCATGATCGCGTAAGCGGTCAGAGTAAGCCATGGCCCTACAGGCCACCATTACCGATGAAAATGGATATACTGGTTCAAGGAGGTTGCCAAGGCTAAAGGTCGGCCCCAACCTGGTGCCCCGAGCCTGTTTCAGAGTATGACCTGGGTATCTTCAGGCACCATTGTCTGTCGCTCCTTCTTGAGTTCTTGAGAAGGAAGCACGTAGAGGAGAATCTTCGCATAATGGATACCCGCTTGGCCTACCTCCTGTCTCCGCCTGTCTGCTGATTACGCGAAAGGAGGTACAGGCAGCAATGAACATACTTTATGAGCGATGCTGTGGGTTGGATGTTCACAAGAAGAGTGTGGTGGCTTGCTTACTCACCCCACAGGGCAAGCAGGTAAGGACGTTCGGCACCATGACTGGCGATATCCTTCAGATGGCAGACTGGCTCCAGCAAGAAGGGTGTACTCATGTGGCGATGGAATCGACCGGCGTCTATTGGAAACCGATCTACAACCTATTGGAGGGGGAGTTTGAACTGCTCTTGGTCAATGCCCAGCACATCAAAGCAGTGCTTGGTCGCAAGACCGATGTACGCGATTGTGAGTGGATCGCCGACTTGCTCAGACACGGCCTGCTGAGAGGCAGTTTCGTACCTGATCGCCCCCAACGGGAGTTAAGGGAACTAACACGATACCGCACGCAATTGATAAGAGAACGCTCTACTGAGGTCGACCGGTTGCAGAAGACGTTGGAGGGAGCCAATATCAAGCTGGCAAGTGTTGCCACCGACATCATGGGAGTATCGGGGAGGCAGATCCTTTCGGCGTTGCTGGACGGACAGGTCGATGAGCGAGCGATGGCAGAACTTGCCAGGGGGCGGATGAGGGAGAAGATACCCCAACTGCAAGAGGCACTCCGAGGATGCTTTGGTGCCCATCAACGCTTCATGCTAGCTCACCAGTTAGCCTTGATCGACGTGCTAGACGCATCGATTGAGGGGTTGAGCCGCGAGATAGAAGAGAGGGTGAGCCCTTTTCAGTTGGCGTTGGACTTGTTGGTGACGATCAGGGGAGTGGGGCAGCGCACAGCGGAGGTGATCGTCTCTGAGGTAGGAGTTGATATGAGCCGATTTCCCACATCTCGGCATCTGGCCTCGTGGGCAGGGATGTGTCCTGGCAACAACGAGAGTGCAGGTAAACGCAAGAGCGGTAGGACCCGTAAAGCTAATCCGTGGCTGAGAACGGCATTAGTGGAGGCCGCTCAAGCAGCTGCTCACTGCAAACAGAGTTACCTGTCAGCACAATACCACCGGATAGCCAGGCGTGGAGGTGCCAACAAAGCTGCAGTAGCTGTAGGTCATACTATTCTCGTTATTGCTTATGAGATGCTGACGCATCAAACCACCTACAATGAGTTGGGAGGAAACTACTTCCATGAGCGAGACCGCAAGGCCAAAGAGCGGCGTCTGATCCATAGCCTGGAGCGACTTGGATACAAGGTTTCACTTGAGCCGGTTGCTTCGGCTGCATGAATTCCAGTTATTTTCAGAGGAGAGGAGTTTGTCATGTCGCTGGGGACACCAGCGTATGAATGAAAATGGTTGAGCCACCCCTTGACCATGTGCTATGCTACTCGTTAGGCACTCTGAGCGCAACAAGGTCGGGCTTGGTCTGGTGCTGCGAGCCCGTAAGAGCAGTTTGACCTGGGTGTCCCGAGGCACCACGTATTGTTGCTCCCATGCCTGTCCAGGCATCACCACTGTTGTGGGTCGGTGATTGGGTTGGGGATGGGAAGCACGCACAGCAGAATCTGTGATCAGGTGGACACCTCGCTCAGTGTCATGGTAAGTGTCATTTGTCTTAGCAATCTGAACGAACGCGAACGCGAACGCGAACGCGAACGCGAACGCGAACGCGAACGCGAACGCGAACAGGGCATAGGAGGTGGCTACGATGCAAGTGGTTTATGAGAGATGCTGCGGGTTGGACATTCACAAGAGGACAGTAGTGGCTTGTATAATCTTGCCAGGAACGCTGGGACCCACCGGCCAACCCACCGGCCAACCCACCAAGGAAGTCAAGAGCTTTGGCACCATGACCGATGATCTGCTCCACCTGTCCGACTGGCTCCTCTCCCATCGAGTGACCCATGTGGCCATGGAGTCGACAGGGGTCTTTTGGAAACCCATTTACAACCTGTTGGAAGGGCAGTTCGAGCTTTTGTTGGTCAACCCCCAACACATCAAGGCGGTGCCTGGTCGCAAGACTGACGTGCGAGACTGTGAGTGGATTGCCGATCTTTTGCGTCACGGGCTGTTGGCTGGGAGTTTTGTGCCTGACCAGGGACAGCGAGAGCTTCGGGAATTGACGCGCTACCGCACCCAGTTGATAAGGGAGCGTGCTTCTGAGGTCAACCGACTGCAGAAGACGTTGGAGGGGGCCAACATCAAGCTGGCAAGTGTCGCTACTGACATTACGGGAGTATCGGGGCGTCAGATACTGCAAGCTTTGTTGGAGGGGCAGAGCGATGAGCGAGCAATGGCCGAGCTTGCCAGGGGGCGCATGAGGGAGAAGATACCGCAGTTGGAGGCGGCTCTCAAAGGGAGGTTCAGAGCACATCAGCGCTTTATGGTAGCCCAGCAGTTGGCCCACATAGACTTCCTGGACGAGGCCATTGAGAAGGTGAACATAGAGATAGAGGCAAGAATGGCCCCTTTTGGGTGGGCGCTGGACCTGTTGGAGACGATCCGGGGAGTGGGCCAGCGCACGGCTGAGGTGATCATCGCAGAGATAGGGGTTGATATGGAGCGTTTCCCCACCTCCCGCCATTTGGCATCGTGGGCTGGGATGTGTCCTGGGAACCATGAGAGTGCGGGTAAGCGTAAGAGTGGCAAGACACGTAAAGGCAATGTGTGGTTGCGAACGGCGTTGGTGGAGGCCGCTCAAGCGGCGGGGCGGTGCAAAGGGAGCAAGGAGAGCTACTTGTCTGCTCAGTATCGGAGGATAGCCCGCAGTGGTGGGTCCAACAAAGCGGCGGTGGCTGTGGGCCACTCTATTCTGGTAATTGCCTATGAGATGTTGAAGCATCAAACCACCTACAACGATTTAGGTAATGGTTACTTTGATGAGCGAGACCGGCAAGCAAAAGAGCGGCGGCTGATACATAGTTTGGAGAAGCTGGGATACAGGGTCTCTCTTGAGCCTCTCCCTTCAGCTGCCTGATCCTGAGTTATTTTCACAGCAGCAGAGCAGAGCAGAGCAGAGCAGTTGAGGTGGAGCAATTTCCACGATATGCTTGGGGCATGACGGGGCAGACCCTTGAAGAGGAAGTAATCGCATTACGGGCAGAGGTAGCCAGCCTCGACTGACCTGATTTTCAAATGCCAACCTCATTTCTGACACTACCCGGGAGCTATTCTTGTACCTGGCCATTCAGGAGTCTCCCTGACAGGCCCTCAAGGCTCTTTGGTATGTTGGAGATTGGTGATGGCATTGCGCGAGCTAATATAGCCGCAGTCTCGCCTCTTGCTGCCTCAGTGTCCATCATGAATGCGCTATGCTATCGCTACATCTGTGAGTAGGCCATACGCATTGGCTGTCTCAATGTATGGATAGAGTGCAGAGTCGACGCCCACATCGGTAAAGGTCGGTATCTCAGGCTTGACAAGCTCCCACCCCGCTGCCTGCACGACCACTTTCACGATAGAGCCGCGTGTGATCCCTTGCTCCGGCTTGAAGGTGCCGTCCTTGTATCCTATCACCAGGCCCTTCTGGTAGGCGGCTTCGACGTAGGGGCAGTACGGTGAGCCGGGCGGTACGTCGCTGAAGTGCGACACTTTGCCAGCTTCGAGTGATATGTTGAAGGCTTGTACGAGCATTTTCAAAGCCGACCCACGGGCCATGCTCGCGTCGGGCTTGAAGAGCGTACCCGGAGCGGAGTGAAGGCAAGCATCTTCGTACCCGGAAACTATCCCAAGTGCCTCGAGAGACATGACCTCGTTATAGAACTTATTATCGGGCTGCATGTCTGGAAAGGAGGCGGGGCAGGCAGGCGTCACCGGGCATCGAGCCATCGAAGGTGAGACGGCGCCATCAAGGCAGGAGTTAGTCAGCATGGCGAAGTAAGCCTGCAAGCTCTGCGTTGCTAGCGTGAACTGGTAGCAGAAGTCGCCCTGCATCAGGTTCCCGGTTGGAATGTCATTGTGCTTGCCAGGCAGGAATGCGCTCTCGTCCAATTCCGCGCCCAAGTAGCGCGCGTGAGGATCGCTGATCACTTGATGTGGGTCCAATTTACTATTAGGCCATTATGCTAGATGAGGGAAGGCAAGCTCCTTGATATTGAGGAACTCGGCCTTACCCAACAAACGATTGATATAGATGCACAAGGTATGAGCAGCCAATTTGGAGTACAAACGGGTACACAAACCCCAGAATGTGTGAGCATGGTTTTGCTGCACCGAGAATTGCTCGGCCAATTGGCCGTTCACTGTCTCGATTATCTGTCTCGTCCGACAGATGCACTCGGACACTGCTTCAGGGAGTTGCCTTTTCTGGTTGGCTCTAGGCACGGTCATCAAGCAGATACGGTTGCCCTCCAAAAGAGCATCGGCAACAGGCTCAGACAACAGGCTCAGACAACAGCCTCAGACAACAGGCTCAGACAACAGGCTCAGACAACAGGCTCAGACAACAGCCTCAGACAACAGGCTCAGACAACAGCCTCAGATATGCACCCTTTGTCAGCCACAGCATGAAGGTCTGTGTGCTCCTCAAGCAATTCATAGCCGCCTTGCAGGTCGCCTATGTTGGCAGGCATAAGGGCAGATCACTCCTCCCAACGTGACGAGCAGTTGCATCTTGTAGCCGAAGAAGGTCTGCTTCTTGGAAGCGACCCTGCCAAAGGTAGCTCCGTTAGCAGTCCAATCTCTAGAGGCCCCAGGAGCCAGGTGAAACTGCACCACCGGCACCGGCAACGAGTTTACGAGTTTATGCAGCATTGCCTATCCTCAGCAATATCAAGTGCTCGCAGGACCACCTGCCTGACCAGGTTGAAAGCATGCCAAAGCCCTCTTCTGCGCCTGTTGAAGCGGCTTTGCGAAGGGATGTGAGGGAACAAGTCACGATGTCGGTGCCACTCCGAAACGAGGGTCAACTCCGTATCCCATCCTTTGCACTCTCCAACCAGGCACATCGTCATCAACTCCTGGTCGGAGCGTTGGAGGATGGCCCTGGTCGAGGGAACAGATGGCTAACTTGTCTGTAAGTATCTTCCACGATGCAATACATCCACAAGCTAAAATCGTCGAAGTTGGTTATCACCGGGTATCCTCCGTGTTTGGGCAGGGTTGGTCTTGTAGCCGCTTCCTTACCAAACCGGAGGTTTCATTGTCAACCGTTTCTATCTAGCATAATGGCCTTTTTGACTTCTGGCCCATCTGCATGGCCAGTTTGAACGCGAATGACTGAGAGCAACGGCATTCCTAAGTCACGCACTTGTCTTAGCAATCCATGCAACGCTGCCTGATCGACCACCGGGCCAACTAAAAGCGTATCGCCGTTGTCTTCCTGCGTGATGGACAGACCCCCAAACCAGTCTGTCCACTCACGACCGAGATGACCTTTGACCCTGATTTCATAGACCACTGGTTGGCCTACCTCACCTGGGTCCGGTGTTGGGTTGAGTTTGTTTAGCATGATCTTGTACCTGTCTCTACCGGCGGTGGCCGAACCTGATGCGGTGCACCGGTGCACCGCATCTCTCCTTCATCTACCGCGCAGTCAGCACTTGGCGAACGGTTGGAGCCGGCGCTGTCTGTACCGGTACATCTACCGCCTCGCCGGCGATCGATGTACCGGTGCCGTAAGCTTCGGGCTGGAAACCTTTAATGATTAGCCAGACGGGTAGCACGAGTTCAAAGAACATACCGGGGATCGTGAGCTGCGTGCCGATGTGGACCCCAAAGATTTCAGCTATGCACCCCACCATCAGAATTGGGTAGCCGATCAAGCCTGAAACCGCCAGCCATCGGGGGATCAGTCGGGTCCGGAACAGCAACATACAAAGGAATACGCACCCGACTGCGAGCGTAATCTGGCCGATGTTGTAGGCCATGGCATTCGACTGGACCGCCAGTGATCCGAGGGTGTCGGCCAGACCCGCCGAACTCGCGCTCGCCTGCCCTGCGTCAACTGCCTGTTGAGCCAGGGGAACGATCATCAGAAGAGCGAGCACCCCGACGGTCAGCATGACCACCTCAACAATCATGGCGGCCAGGTAGGCCAGCGCGATTCTCTTGCCGTGCCTCTCCAGGATTGGGAAGAACAAAACCCCCTTCGCCACGTCTACCAGGGTGTTCAATAACATCAGAAAGGCTCCGATGATGAAGACGGTCTGGTTTGCGGCAATCGCTGAAAGAAAGTCGGGGGCGCCTGTAAAGGAAGCCACCAGAGCGAAGCCCCCTCCGTAAGAGAGAAACCCCAGGAGAAATAGCGCTCCTATCACCCGCGAATACGTCATGCGAGAACCCACCAACGCTTTCCTCTTCTGTGTAGCTTTGGCTACCTCCTGGATCTGAAGAACACCAGGTGATCCGTATTGTGTACCTGCAATCGCTTTCATGATTATGCTCCTTGAGCTAAGTTCAACTGTTCGACGCCCCGGAGGGGACCCCGTATGTCGAGGTTGGCGAGATCGATGCCACTTGATCGATGTACAAGGAGCATAGCTGTATGGAGGTATTGTCGTATAGCTACTAAAGTATTGTCGGAGGTATTGCTCTGGGAATTGCTGTGCGGGTAGGTGCGTTGTTATCGTTGTGTACGACACAAAATCGAAAGTGAGCGGAGTGGGGACGGTTTTAGGGAGGGCTGAAGGCCCTCCCTTACCGCCCATATTACATTTCTATGCCCGCTGTGCCGCGCTCAGCAGCTCGTTCGATTGCGTTCTTGCAGACTCGGGAGCGATTGCAGATGAATTGAACCCCTTGACGATGAGCCAGAGGGCAAGGCTGACCTCCCAGGCGAACACTGGGAGACCAGCGATCACCCCCAATGTAGAGACCTGCGTGTAGAACCCGAACATCACGGCGGTCCCCGAGACGAAGATCAGCGACCCTCCGGTGAGTCCCAACACCGCAATGAACCGTGGAACCAGTCTGGAGCTGTACATCAGGTACGCCAGCATCAGCGTGTTCAATCCCAAGATGAGGTTCGGCCCGAACAGGAACGTCCAGTTATGTATCCCGACCAAAGCCGTGCCGACAGTGCTAAGGGCGGCTGCGTTTGCGCTCGATGCCAATCCTCCCGCAAGATCCTGCCGTAGCGTCACTACTGCAAGCAGGCTGATAATGCCGACGACGATGACGAGGCCTTCAGCAAGACGACCGCACACATAGCCAAGAGCTATGCCCTCGTTCTGTCTCTTTACGACTCGAAACAGCGTGACCGCTGTGCCGACGTTTGCGATTGCGAGGAGCAACTCAGAGAGCGCCCCCAAGAACACGCCGTTGTCACCGCTGACGGAGCCCGTGAGGATATAGTTGGGGTCGCTCACAACTGCGCCATAGAGAAAGATTGCGCCGATCGCGGTGATCTCGGTGAGCAGGAAGAATATGCCCGCAACTACTGCTGTCTTTCGATATGAACCCGCCTTGAAATCCTTCATGTCATTTCTCGAATTCGTTCTTTCGTTGGTAGTCATGGTTGCCATCGTTTTTCTCCTTTTTGACTATTTCCGGTGCTGTTCCATCGCTTGCGTGGCTGAAGCTCAGGCCTTCGAACTGGCCGGCCCAACAATGATTGAGGTGTCCTCTTATGCGAAGCTCACGTCGCCGGGCCTTGACGTGCTGGGTTGCCGTTACGCTGTTACCTGTGCTTCGCTGTGACAAACGGCCGCTTGGCCGCTTGTCACTACAATAGCTTTCCAGCGAGCTCACTCGGCTGCGGTTTGGAGGAGTTGGGGACTTACCGTGCCGGGCACGGGTTCCGTGGTGGGCACGGAACCCGTGGCGGGAGCACGCCGTTCCGACCAGAGAGAATAGCCAAGCCAGGCCACAGCTAGTCCCACCGGCACCGCCACGAGTGCCTTGTGCTCCTCCGGAAGCAGCGAAGCCAGGGGGGACAACACGACCCCGACGGCAAGCAGCCCTGCCGCCCAGCGCGACAGGATGCCGGCGCGGATCGTCGCGATGCCGAACAGCCCGCCGCCAAGGATATACACGACCCCTGACAGCGAATAAAGCGTTGCGAGGATGTCGAGGTTCATCTCGCCGGCGTGCCCATTGAACATCCCTAAGAAGCTCTCCACAAACGTCGGAGCCTTGATTGCCAACGGCTGCAAGATCAGAGCTTCAGTGAAGGTAAAGGGCGCTGTGAGCGCATAGAAGAGGCTGAACAGGAGAAAGCCTGCCAGACCAAGCCACCCGGCCGCTTTCACTTGCCTGGCGTAGAGCCCAGCCATGCCGAGCACGCCGAAGAAGCACATGGCGGTGGCCAGGACGTGGACGATTATCCACTGGGTGGTTGTGACTGTCGAAAGAGTTTCGACTGGATGGAACAGCCCGACGGCTACATAAAAGATCCCTGCCACCATAGCCGATAGCCCTGCCCAACGGATCAGCTTTGAGGTTGTTATCTTCATTTTGCTCTCCTTATTGACTGCGATCTGGCGATTGGTATGGGTATTCACCTGTTTGTCTCCTTCAATTGTTGCGGTCTTCGCGACCGAATTTATTCTTTCATTGGTAGTCATGGTAGCCATTGTTTTTCTCCTCTTTGACTATTTCCGGTGCTGACAAGCCCTATGCAATTGAGCTTGGATAGAGCTGTGGCCACCTGGCCACCGATCCCGTTCCTGTTCCGGGTTTGAGATGGCTAGAAGTTCGTCAAAGGCAATTCTCCTTTCTGAGCAACTTGCATAGCACTCTATCTAGACTCGGTGATTGGCATCTTACGCATCTGCCTTGTCGGGTCTGATGGTGGTTACCGAGATTAGTGGCATTCCCAAATCGCGCACTTTTCTCAATAAGCCGTGCAACGCCGCCTGATCGACCACCATGCCGGCTAGAAGCGTATCGCCGTTGCCCTCCAGCGTAAGGGTCATGCCCTCGAACCTAGCAGCCCATCTAGCATCAAGGTGTCCCTTGATGCGAATCTCATAAAGTCCGGGCTCGTCATAGTCCTCAGGTGCCGTGTATGTTTCACTCATTCTGCGCCTCCCGCATTTGCCTCATGTAAGGGTTCCCTCCAGGACAGCTGAAGCTCCTCGTGGTTGGATTGCTTCTTGCCTTCCACCAGAGCATACAAACCAATGTGATGAGATCGCGTCGTCACATGTGATGATTGATGTGATGATCTATTTAGTGGCATACCGGTATGCCACGGGGAATCAAAAGCCCCGGCAGGTGGCTTAGCAGACCTGCCGGGGTTGGGGTGCCTTTTTGTTCGGATATACGTTATGCCAACGTTACAACAAATGGAGTTCTTCAGCCCGGCGGACGGCTGCCCGGCGGTTGTCGACCCCAAGCTTGTTGTAGATGTTGCTGGTGTGAGTGCGCATGGTGCTCAGGGACACCATCAATTCGCTGGCAACTTCAGGGCCGCTCAATTCGGTTCCGAGCAGTCTGAGTACTTCAAGTTCACGTTCACTCAGAGGCTCGATCAAAGGGTGTGTGACGGGCATGACGAGCGTTCTGCCTTCAGCCTCCCCGGCCTCTCCAGGTGCTGACAGTAATCGATGAGGATAGTTGGGGGTGATACCCCGTTTGGAGGCCTCTGTCAGCAGTGCTATCATAGGTGAGCCTTCGTCCACAAACATTCGGACGTAGCCCTCCGGCTCAGCCAGCGTCAGGGCCCGCTGTAGTGGCGTGAGAGCAGCAGGAATGTTGCCTTGCGCCTGGTAAACAAGTGCCTGCAGCACCAGGATTTCGATCACGCTTCCCACCCTCCCGCCTTCTTCCGCCGCTTGCAAGAGGCGCTTGAGGAGTCCCAGTGCCTCAGAAATGAAGCGCCCAGTACGCTCGCTCCTATATCGGGCCAGGAGCAGTCTGGCCAGGGTGATGTGCTCGAACTCACGCAGGTAGCTGAGGTCGTCCTCAGGCGACAGAGCTCGCGCGCGCACCCAGCCGAGGGCGTCCTCAAACCTGCCCTGCACAACCCATACCCTTGTCATCCATGCCGCTACAGGACGCACATTTGGGGAGAAGTCGCCTACGTACGCGCGCTCTGCTTCGTGGAGCAGGTCCAGAGCGCCGTCCAGGTCTCCCCCGACCTCCCGTATTCGTGACATGGCAACGCACCAGCGATACCGGTTCTGCG
Organism: uncultured Chloroflexia bacterium; assembly: GCA_963797095.1. Classification (GTDB taxonomy): domain Bacteria; phylum Chloroflexota; class Chloroflexia; order QHBQ01; family JADMIH01; genus JADMIH01. Next base: position 102,737 of record CAWCNY010000008.1, read on the forward strand.
GTAACCCATTGTGCTCGCCCAGTTCCTTGCTTCTCAGTAGGTGCTGCGTAGCGGCATTCAGATCGTCGCGCTCGCGGTAGAGCGCGCTCATTCCGACATACATGTCTGCGGTCCCGCGCATTACAGGCTCGCCTTGCTTCGTTTGCTCGGTCGCCAGCTGCAATCCCCGTTCATAGATCCGCATCGCCTCGTGGAGACGACCTTGCGCAATGCGGATATCAGCCAGGGCGATGGAGCAACCGAGAATGTCCGAGATGTTCCCGGCCCTCTGCAAACTCGCCATGCCTTCGGCATACGACCGGTGCGCTGCCTCGAGGTCCCCGCTCGTCCAGGATGCGAGCCCCAACAGCACCGCTGCCGATCCGCGCCTGAGATGGTCGTCCTCAGGTACGAGGTCGAGCGCTAACCTGGCGTATTTCAGGGTGGCTGCCACATCGCCCAGATATAGGGCCAGTCCCGCGCGCGCAACCGCGATCGCACCTGAGAGATGGCGAAATGCCTCTTCGTCCACAACAAGCATCTCACTCCTGCCTGCTGTCGTGTCAATGGTATTCGGCGGGTCCAGCCACCGTTCGGCGGCCCGTAACCGGTCCTCAACCTTATCGAGTTCGCCGCTGGCTAGTAACACATGGGCATACCAGACGCAGAGCACGGGCCTGCATTGGATCAGCTCGTCGGGTAGTGCCTTCATCCAGCCAAGCAACGCAGCCTCCTGTCTACTCCTGAGCATGGCCGGCACTGCCCGCTCGACCAGATTGGCCGCTCGCTCGAAATCCTCGACCGCCAACGCATGGCGAATAGCATCGGCTGCAGACCCATGGTGCTCGTACCACACGCTTGCACGCCGGTGCAGAGTAGCTATCAGATCTGGTTGACCCGCGGTCTCCGCGACCAAATGCGCATGGAGAACTTCAGCAAAGAGGTGGTGATAGCGGTACCAGTGGCGTTTGTCATCCAGCGGAGTTACAAAGAAGTTGCCCCTCTCCAGAGCTGCCAGGCGTGCATGCCCTTCCTGCTGGCCGGTGACGGCATCACAAAGCGGGCCATTCAACCGGTCGAGAATGGAGGTCTGGAGTAAAAAGCTGCGGACGCTTTCGGGCTGGCGCTGCAATACCTCTTCTACGAGATAGTCCACGATGTACCGGTTGTCTCCGGCGAATACCCGGACAAAGGCGGGAATATCCTCTCGCCCGCGCATCGAGAGTGCTGCCAGTTGGAGTCCCGCAATCCAGCCTTCAGTACGCGTCTCCAGCGCGGTAACGTCCACGGCTGCGAGACCCGGGCCAATTACCCGGTTGAGGAAAGTCGCCGCTTCATCCGGAGTAAAGCGAAGGTTGGTGGCACGCAGTTCGGTCAACTGGTCTCGGGCGCGGAAGCGTGCAAGAGGCAGCTGGGGGTCCTCACGCGTGGTAATGACCAGGTGCCCCTGTGGCGGCAGGTGCTCAAGCAGAAAGGTGAGGGCATCGTCAACCGCCCTGGCATCAATAACGTGATAGTCGTCGAGGATTAGCACGAAATTGTCCGGGATGGTGGCGATTTCATTAAGCAGAGCGGTCAGGACTGCTTCGGCTGGGGGTGGTTGCGGAGACTGAAGCGCAACCACGACCCCTTCGCTGATATTCGGGGCAATCGTTCGTAAAGCAGCGACCAGATAGCTTATAAAGCGTGTAGGGTCGCTATCCCCCTCGTCCAGCGACAGCCATGCCACCTGCCGGTCGCTGGCCTGCAAACCGGCCACCCATTCACTGATCAGAGTGGTCTTGCCAAAACCTGCAGGGGCAGAGACGAGAGTCAGCTTACGGTGCAGACCTTCGTTCAGCCGCTCGACGAGGCGTGGACGGAGCACCACTTTCGGCGGAGGTGGGGGGATATAGAGTTTAGTGGCTAAAACCGGCACAACCATAGGTCAATTATAGAAGATGTCGCCTACCTCAAGCAGCGTCGCCACGTGCGCAAATCGCCGAAGCGGGTCGCGTTCCCGCGCATGAGGAGAATTAATGAACCGCGGCGAGCGCCGCGTCAATCTCCTGGCAGGCCTGGTCGAGCGCCTGCTGACCGGTCTGCGTTCCAGCAAGCGCGCGCTCGGTGGCATCATTTAGAGCCTGCTGGATCTCAGGGTTGGCCTCCCCACCCCAAACGCCCGGAACGCTGTAACTCGCGCCGTCGTAGAGCACCTTGGAGATGTTGTTCAGTGTGCCGGAACCCTGGAAGAAGGGGTCGTTCTCCATACCCTTGAGCGACGGTAGAGCGAAGCCGGTCTGCAGGATCGCGTCTTCGTTCTCGCGGCTGGTGAGGAAGAGCACGAGCGCAGCAGCGGCTTTGGGGAACTTGCTCCTCGCCGAGGCTCCCCACCCGGCGAAGCCCACCATAGTGGCCCTGGCCCCAGTCTTTCCCAGCGGCAGTGGTACCGCATCGTAGTGCATGTCGAAGGCGGTATTGGGGTCATTCAGGAGAGGATTGACCCAACCCCCCACCACGATGCTGGCTACTTGCTTCCTGGCGAAGGCTTCACCCTCCCAGGTGGCGCCGACTTCCGAAGAGAGCGTGAGGAACTTATTCTTGTACAGGCTGGACAGCCAGTCAAGGGTAGAGACTCCCTCCGGGCTGTTGATAGCGCACTTGCCATTGTCGTCGATGACAGTGGCGCCGTTCGCGAGGGCGAAGTTGCCCCAGTAGGGAAAGAACACGGGATCGGTCGCGAAGCCGAAGACCCGCCTCCGGCCATCTCCATGACTGTTCTCCTCGATCCAAGCCGTGAAGTCGTCCTGGTTCCAGCCGACCTTGGGCGGGGCCTTGACCAGGTCGGTGTTGTAGAAGACGGCAAGACTGGTGAAGTCCTTGGGCAGGCCGTAGACCTTACCATCATTGCCGAGGAAGGCGCTGGTGAGACTGGAGAAATAGTCGTCCTTGCCGCGCCCGACCTCCGTCAGGGCCGGAGTGAGGTTCAGCAGATCGTTACCGCGAATGAGCCTGTAGGGCAGATCCACATCCAGGTAGAAGACGTCCGGCTCCGAGTTACTCAGGAGCTGAGCCAACAACTTAGGCCCATAGGATGCCGGCTGTGGTTCATAGGTGATCGTGACGTCGGGGTAGACCTGGTTGAACCGCGCGAGTGCATCTCTGACAACATTTTGCTCGGACGAATCGCCCCAACTGGAGACGCGCAACTCGGCACCGGGCTCGACCACATTCTTCTTATAGGCTGCCGGATCAAACTTAAATGTGCCAGAGCTCCCGCTGCCACTACCACCGCCGCTGGTGTCGCCGGGCGCGGACATGGCTGCAGTCGTGTTGGTAGGCGCGACTCCGGTGCCCGTCGCTGGTGTCTCATTTTCACTGCCGCAGGCGCTCAATAAGAGCGAGCCAATAAGCAGAAGCGCTGCCGGCAATCGCCATCGAAGTATCACAGACATTTCATGTGCTTTCACCCCCGACCCAGTAGATCCAACTCGCGCGCACGTGCCACTGCTTCGGTGCGCCTTTGGACCTGTAGTTTGCTGAAGATAATCCGATTGTGCCCTTTAACGGTGCTCAAGGCGAGGAAAAGCCGCTGGCTGATCTCATGATTCGAGAGTCCCTGGGTAATGAGTTGCAGGATTTCTAACTCGCGTTGGCTCAATGGCTCAATGAGGAGCTGGGCAGATGTGGCAGGGGCGACCGGAGCGGCCGGAGCGGCAGGGGACAGATACGACTTTTCCTCAATCTTCCGCTTCTCAGTTCTAAATGCAGCCGACAACTTCCCGATATAGTCCGGCATCATCCCGCGAGTGACTGCTTCGGCCAACAATTGAGACATCGGAGTACCTTCGTCGACGAAGATACGGATGAAGCCGTCCGGCTCGGCCAGCGCCAGCGCCTCGCCCAGCACTTGTGCTGCCCCGTCCTTGTCGCCTTGCGCCTGGAGAGCGACCGCCTGTAGAACCATCACCTTGAGCCGTTCGTCCGCCCAATCCTTTACCTCCACATGCTGGCGCCATGGTTCCAGCACCGACATGGCTGTAGTCGGGTGCTCCTGGGCAAGCTCTACACGAGCCTGGCTTATCGGGAGATCGTGGGTATGGGCGAGATGAGCAGCCTGGGGCAGCTTGCCCTGGCGAAGCAGAGCAAGCACCTGTGCGGCCACAACATCGGGCATCAAATGCACAAAGTTATGCTGGCGCACGAAGTGCTCGGCCTCATCCAGAAGAGCGACCGCGCCGGTCAAGTCTCCTCGGGCAAGCCTCAGGCGGGCGAGAAGCACCCCGCAGACGGCGAAGGTATCGACGCTGTCCATCTGCTGTGTCAGTTGGATGCATCGTTGCGCATGCTCCTGGGCGGCATCCAGGTCGTTCCATTGGTAGTAAATACGGGCCAGACCAAGGTGCGCTTCGCAGGCAATGGGCCGCGGTGGATCACCTGCCAGGAGGATGACATGCCGGTAGGTATCGGCCGCCAGATGGAGTTGGTTGTCTGTTTCCTGTACCTGCCCGAGACAGAGTGTAGCCGCTGTCGTGTAGATTGAAGGCCCAAACGACTTGCCGATAGATATGACTTCGGCATAGGCTCTTCGGGCCGCAGCACGGTTTCCCTGCAGCTGGTAGGCATGCCCCAGCGTAAAGTTAGCGGCGGTGCGCAGAGGAAGGTTGCCGGGGTCCAGGTACTCCAGGGCGAGAAGCGACTGGGCAAGCAGGGTTTCCGTATCGTGCTGAGTGACAGCTACAGTGGCGCGCATGGAGGCAATACGTCCCACGAGGTCTCGGGTCTCCTCGTCAGGCTCGACCCTTTGTAGAATGCTTTGCTGATGGTGCAAGGCGGCTTCAGCAGCTTTCAGCTTCTCTTCAACGGCGGTATGTTGACCGGTCATCATTAGTGCCGAGGCATATGTCAGCCACAACGAGGGCCTCGCATTCAGCACCGCAGACGGCAGCGACCCAAGCCAGTTTCTTACCGGGGCACCCGCGCCACGGAAATGCAGGGGCACACCTTTCGCTTCAATAATGCGCTCCGCCCGTTCGACATCATTGGCAGCAACTGCATGGTGAAACGCTTCAAGCTCAAGACCATGATCCTCATACCACTGGCTGGCACATTTGTGTAATTCGGCTATGCCACCCTCTGCAGAGGAGGCGATTCTCTGCTGGAGTCGCTGCTGTAGCCGCTGCCGCAGCAAATCGGCGAAGAGATGGTGATAACGGTACCAGCGCCGCTCGTTGTCCAGGGGGACGATGAACAGGTTCGACCTTTCGAGGTGCTCTAGTATTGCTTGCGAAGTTGCCTGCGACGTTACGGGGTGAAGTACTTGCGGTAGTCGCGGTGAGCCAGACACAGGCAAGGACGCAGGTTCGCTGTTCAGGTTCAGGTTGGCGTTGAGCACCTCGTCGCATAACGGTGCGCACATTCGGTCGAGAATAGAGGTCTGCAACAGGAATGCGAGAACCTCTTCAGGCTGGCGCTCAAGCACTTCTTCGGCAAGGTAATCTATTATGAAGCGGCTGCTGCCCGTAAATGTCCGGATGAAGCCGATGCGTTCGTCGGCGCCGTTGCGATCGCGAAGAGCCATGGCAGCCAGATGCAGTCCAGCAATCCAGCCTTCGGTGCGCGTTTCCAGGGCGTCGACATCTTCCGCTGAGAGGTCCAGCCCCATTACCTGGTTGAGAAATCGGGCGGCTTCAGAGGGGGTAAAACGCAAGTCTTGGGCGCGCAGCTCGGCCAACTGGTCTCGGGCGCGCAACCGTGCAAGTGGCAGTTGTGGGTCCTCACGGGTGGTGATGACCAGGTGCATCTGTGATGGTAGGTGCTCTACGAGGAAGGCGAGGGCCTGGCTAACGACCGGTGCATCAATAACGTGGTAGTCGTCTAGAACGAGGACGAAACTATCCGGGATAATCGGGTTAGTGGCGATTTCATTGAGCAGAGCAGTGAGAATCATTTCGATTGGCGGCGGCTGTGGGGACTGGAGCAAGTTCAGGGCAGACGTGGCGGCTCCCGGCGCTACGGCATCAATGGCGGCCAGGACATATCTCCAGAATAAGGGCGGATCATTATCTCCAGGATCAAGCGATATCCAGGCGACCGGAATCTTGCTGCCGGCCTCTGTCGTGCGCCATGCATTAAGCAGAGTTGTCTTACCAAAACCAGCAGGGGCAGCAATCAAAATCAGTTTGCCATGCAGGCCACCTGTTAGCCGTTCGAACAGACGTGGCCTGGAAACCAGTTGGGCGCGCGCGGTAGGCAAATTGAGTTTGGTGGCGAGCAGGTTGGGTGGGGCGACCGATATGGCCGTCGCGGTTGAGCGAGTTGCGGGTGTAGGTATGGGTTTGGCTGGGCTTGTGGGAGCAGATGCAGTGCTAGCAGCGCTGAGTGTTGCCGCCGTACTGATCAGACGGTCAAGAGTCAGCTCAGACGCCTTGCCGAGATAAGCTCTATGCAGAGTGCCGTGGGCTGTGTGATAGGCTTTCCAGTACATCCCACCGCGGGTGCGTGCCTCCTTACGGGCGGTGAACTTTCCGGAAGAGCAGGTAAATGCGAAGGTCGTAGCACTCTCCAGCCAGGCAAACCAGCCGGGCGTGCCCACCATGATTGAGTTCTCGACATTAGAGGCGAGGACCAATCTGTCTCCGTCCACTCGGGAGCTCGTGTGCGCGATGCCTGTGCCTTTACCTTTCACGTTCCGATGTGTTGGTGATTGTTGGGGATGTTTTCGTAGGAGTTGATACCACTATACGTGACTTGGGATCCCTATACAAGCCTCAAGATTGTGATGCATGGGCCGTTGAGTTCGGATTGCAGCCGGCAATACAGCACTTGCTGGACCCTACAGGATTCTTAGAGGGTAGATATTGCATTTCGATACATCCTTTGATTAGGTACTGCTTTGACCTGGCCTTCACAAGTATGAGCCAAAGTAGCAGAAAGAGGATGTATCGCATGGTGGATTCAGCCCTGGCCCCAGGTTGGAACGAGCCTGTGGATTCCAACGCGCATTAATGTCTCGGAAACTTCACACTTTTGACACGGTTCCGCCGGGAGAACGCGACATACGGCGGGTAGACCCAGATATCTAGCCCGTAACCAAGAACAATCACGCTGTTGCCAATGTAGATGAACATGAAACAGGTTGGGTGTTAGGAGCGTGGCGCGCCCGCCACACTCCTCCGATTCTCGCGCTGAGTGAGGTGGTGCCAAAAACCCTCCATCCCGCAATTCTATTTGGCTGACCCCATCTGTAGGACCTACCTTGCGCTCAGGAGCTAACCTGTGCCAATCCCAAAAGCCCATGCCAAAATCAACGTCTCATTTGTTTAGTGCTGTACAGAGTTATGGCACTTTGCCGGGCAGACACTTTGTGGATGGCTATCTGTCTCCCAACTCCCGAATTTCTGCCATTGGCATGAATAGTCGCACCTACGGGGTCTGGTGGATGCAGCCTCTGAGAAAGCGCTGCGAAATGCGATGCGGCGCGGGAAGGTTGTGCCTTTCAGCACGAGCCTGCTGCTTGAGGCTCTGCAAAAGACGCGGCCAGGCACGCTTGAGTGGCTGAACACTGCCCGAAACTATGCCGTCTACAACAACGAAGGTGGGCTGTATGACGAGGTTGCTGATTATCTAAAGATGCGCAAGCTGATGCGGTGAAATCTCCTGCTAAAGGCAACAAAGTTTCGAACCTAAAACGAAAGAGTTCGCTAGCAGTTGCAGTCGATCTGGTGCCAACCAGCTACCACTGGTGTCATCCATAATCAGGGTTCCCGCAGAACCAGATCATTGTGCTCAAGTGGCTTCTGGACTTGGACTTTGGCCCTCCCCCGCCCACAGGCGACGCATCTCATCGCTGGTCGCAAGCAGTTGATCAAGCTTACCGGTCGCAACTATTGAGCCGTCTTTGAGCACGATGATCTGATCGGCACGCCGCAACGCGGCGCGACGATGCGACACAACCAGCACCGTTGGCCGGTCGCCCGAAGCGTCATTGGGCTGGCCCAGCACGCGCTCCCACAGCGCCTTCTCGGTCTCGACATCAAGCGCGCTCGAAAGGTCGTCGCAAACCAGCAGCGCCGGTCGCCGCACTAGCATACGCGCCGCCGCTGCGCGCTGCACCTGGCCCCCAGACAGCCTCACACCGCGCGGGCCAACGATTGTATCGAGCTTCTTCTCCAGCACGGCCACATCAGGTTCGAGCACGGCGCGGTGAATAGCGTCCTCCAGCGCGGCGCCATCGGCAGTCACGCCGAGTAGAATGTTCTCGCGCAACGTCTCGCTGAAGAGGCGCGGCACCTGAGGCGTGTAGGCGCAACGCGGCGCGATGAGCAAGCCGGAGCTACCGACAATCGGCTGGCCGTTCCAGAGAATTTCGCCGCCGTCGCGAGGTAGCAAACCAAGCATGGCGCGCAACAGCGTCGTCTTGCCGGAACCTATGCGCCCGGTGATCACGGTGAACGAGCCGCCGTGCACATTCAGGTCGGCGGCGCGGATGCCGTTGGTTGTGCCAGGATAGTGGTAGGTCAGCCCGCGCACCTTGAGTGTATCGAGGTGGTCGCCGGGTGTGGCGACCGGGACCGCGACGGGCGGTTCGCCACCCTTCTCGTACACTTGGTGGGGTTCGAGCAGGACCTGCGGCGGCTCGTCGGGCATCAACGCCACCATGCGGTCGATCGACACCTCCTGCGCCTTATAGTCGCCGATGAAGTTGCCGAGGAGCGACGGCACGTCGGCGGCAAAGGCCAGGTAATAAGTGAAGAGCGCGAAGTCGCCTACGGTGAAACTGCCGGAGGCCATCGCCTGCCCGGCCAGCAGTAGCATGACGCCCAGGCCGAAATCGATCGAGCCGCCCTCGAGGGCGCTGATCACCGCATTGATCAAGCTCACACGCACTTTCGCTTTGCGCCGTGTGTCGTTCAGTGCGTCAAAGTGGCCGATCACTTTGCTCTCGGCATTGGCAACCTTGACCGCCTGGACTGCCCCGAAAAGCTCGCCCAGGAAGCCTGTCACCGCGTCGGTGGTTTGACCGACCGCGGCCCAGGCGAGGCGGATGCGCGCCCAGGCGAAGTAGCCCGTCAAGATCGAGACGACTAACGGCAGGAAGATGATCAGCGTGATCGGCAGGTTGATGCTTGCCATAATAACGACGGCGACGATGAACGCGGCGAGATGGCCGGCCATATAGGGCAACCAGGTAGGGAAGTCGCCGGTCTCGTCCACGTCGTCGCGGTAGCGGTTGACAGCTTCGCCCGACGATGTCGGTGGCGTAAGGGCACCAGGGCGGCGTAGCGCGGAGGCAAGCAGGTTGCGCCTCATCAAGGCACCCACCACGCCGCGGAAGGTCCAGGAGCACCAGTTGTCCCCGACGTTGACAACCGCTCGGCCAAGCTCCACCGAGATGTAGAGGGCGATCAAGGCCCAGATGTCGAGCTGCACGGGCGCTGCCCCCGTGAGCTTATCGAAGGCGACCTTCTCGATCAGGCCCGGCACGACGCGCGAGCCGAAGTAGAGCGAGTTACTGATGAGCAGCAGCAGAAACGGCACAGGAGCATACCGGATCAGCAACCAGTTGAAGAATGCCGTGCTGATTTTGCGGCTTTTAGGGACTGAATTGGCGTTCGTGTTGGTGCTCATGCCAGCGCCTCCTCAAGCCCGGTTTGCAGCAGGCTGTAGAAACGAGACCCGGCGTCGGCGCTCAGCTTTTCGCGTGGTCCATATTCAACTATGCGTCCGCCCTCAAGTATCAGGATATCGTCGGCCTGCTGTACTGTGTGCAAGCGGTGGGCGATAATGATTGCGCTGCGACTACCGCCCCCAGCCGGGTGTAGCAGAAGGTTGATGGCCCGCTCCAGCCGCTGTTCGGTGATCGGGTCGAGCCGCGAGGCGGCCTCGTCCAGAATGATCAACCCTGGGTCCCTAAGCAGCAGGCGTGTAAAAGCGAGCATTTGCGCTTCGCCCGCCGACATACCGCCGCCGCCGACCGTCAGGCGCGTATCGAGGCCCTGCGGCATCGCGCCGATCCAGTCGCTCAGGCCCAGTGCGTCGAGCGCTGCAGCGATGCGCTCCTCGCTCACCGTGCGGTCGAAGAAAGCGATGTTGTCGCGCAGGGTGGCGCTGAAAAGCTGCACATCCTGCGTGACCATGCCGACGCTGGCGCGTAGATCATCGAGCGCGACATCGCGTATATCGACATCGCCTAACCGGACCGCGCCGCGCGAGGGGTCGTAGAGGCGAAACAGGAGGCGCGTGAGCGTCGTCTTGCCTGAGCCGGTGCGCCCCAGCACGCCAAGCACGCGCCCGGCAGGCAGGTTGAATGTTACATCGCGCAACACCAGCCCGGCCTCCTTGTCCTCCTCTGTTTCGGCTGAAACCGGCTCATTGTCAGCATAGGCGAATGAGACGCCATCGAACCCGACCGCCAGCGCGCCCTGCGGCAGCGTCGCCGTTCCCCGGAAGTGCACGACCGGCTGTTTGCGTAACAACTCGCTGATGCGGTTTATGCCGGCGGTAGAGCGTTGCAGATTGGCGCTCTGGATGCGCAGGTTGTCGAGCGGTCCGGCCAGCATGCTGATATAGGCGACAATCAGAAAGACCGCGCCGATGGTGATCTGCCCCTGCGTGTAGAGGTAAGCCCCGATGCCAAGCCCCAGCGCCCAACCGATTGCAAAGAGGAGGCTTGTGATGCTCCAGGAGATGTATTCAACCATCTCGACCGAGCGGCGGGTGTTGAGCGCACGCCGCGTGAAGCCAAATAGCTTCGCGAGCACATAAGGAGTAGCGCCTATTCCTTGAATATCTTCGACACCGGATATGCGTTCCTCGATATAGCCGAACTGCTCAGCCGACGCCTGGCGCGCGAGGGTCCAGCGCCGCACGCCCAACCCTTGAACGGCGACTGAGGCAGCGATAGCGACGGCAGTATAGAGGGTGAGCGCCAGGCCGGCCAGCCAATCCTCGAAGAAGAGGAGGGCCAGCACCCCGATGATAAGAAGGCAATTGGTAACCACTCGGATGAGAAGTTGCGAGAAGAAGTCGGCCAGGCCGGTAACGTCGCCGTCGACGCGTTCGATCAACTCGCCTGGGGTGTGCGTCTTATGAAAAGGCATATCGAGCCGCAGGAGATGCTCGGTCAACGCCGAGCGGAGGGCGTTGGTGGCGCTCCAGCCGACGTTAGTGCTGATGTAGGCGGTGGTGACCGCGAGCAGCCGTTGGGCCAGGCTGATGGCGATAAAGGCGATGCCTGAGTAGATCAGCGGCGCAATATCGCTTTGGCGCTGCGTCGCGTCGATGAAATAGCGGATGATCTGCGGATTGATGAGCTGCAAAGCTACGCTGCCGAACAGGAGGGCAGCCATGGCTATTACGCGCCCATGCTGGGGCCTTAGATAGGTACCAAGCAACCGGCGATAATCGGCCAGTGGGAGGGTCAAATGCATTTGTGCTCCTTAAGAAAGATAGACCACGGATCGATCCGTGGCCCTACTCACCTTCTGATATGGTGCGGCCACGAACAGGAGCGCGCCCATGGCCGTTCTTTACTCTACGGCATATCTTCCGCCAATAACCGGCGTTGCAGCGATGCAGGCCACGCGAACAACGCAAACCGATCTTCCAAATAAGGTATGGAAGGGCGCTATCGCGAATCGCCGGATCGCTGGCCGTAATCTTTAGCTTTTTACTGCCAGGCGCTCTCCTAGAGATGCTCTCCTGTAACAGGGATAGAGCATCGTATAGTTTGCAGCATGGTCTTTGACATGTTGAGGCCTCCTTGGCAGAGGTTATAGCGTCGCAATAGGCGCTATAGCCTGACTTGTATGCTTGCAAGTATAGCCGCCTTCGCCTGATGCCGTATCGGTCGTTGGTCGTAAATCGCGGCGCAAATGAGGGCGCAGAATCTTGTAGGGGTGCTACCAGGCGCAAACGCCAGATAGAAGGAGAAGGGTTCACGGTTGATTTCAAGGTACAAGTTCTTGGCTGCTTGCGCAGGGAGCGCTACGCGCTGCTTGCGCAGGGAGCGCTACGCGCTGCTTGCGCAGGGAGCGCTACGCGCTGCTTGCGCAGGGAGCGCTACGCGCTGCTTGCGCAGGGAGCGCTACGCCCTGCTGTGATAGTGCGACTGCCCGGCCTATGGCATCCTTCGATGCATCGCACATCGAACAAGAAATGGAGATAAGCTATACTTAAAGCATGGATCTTGAGCTGAATAAGCACCATCAACATGTGTTAGGGTTGGAACAACTGAGACGCAAACGCGGTTACAAAGAAGGCTGGCTGTACCATCTCTGCCTGGAAAAAGGTTTACTGAGAGAGCTTCAGGAATTGCAACTGGCCGGGCTGGTAGGTGACCGGGCGGACACTATCGGGGGCCATGCACTCAGGAGCGCGACCTCAATGGAGGTTGGTGGCGAAGGTGAGATCCTTTCGCCCCGCACGTTGCTCACCGTTGAGCTTGTGCCCAGCACCTGCTGGTTCTCCAACCTGCGCTCCGAACTAAGCAAAGATCAATGGGACCAGCTAAGACGCCCCATCTTCAAGAGAGCAGGCAACCGGTGCGAAGTGTGCGGAGGAAAAGGCACCCACCACCCGGTGGAATGCCATGAAGTATGGCAGTATAACGATGAGCAGCATATACAGCGCCTGGTCGGGTTGGTGGCTCTATGTCCAGCGTGTCACGAAGCCAAACATATGGGCTTCGCCTCAAGCACGGGTAGAGGAGGGCAAGCACGCGCCCACCTGGCGCGTATGAACGGCTGGAGCATGGACGACGTGGAGCTTTACCTGGAGGCGCAGTTCGAGCAATGGTCGCGCCGTTCGCAGCATGAATGGTCGCTCGATCTTTCCTGGCTGCACCAGTTCGGCATAAACACCGAGTGACGAGTAACGAGTAACGAGTGACGAGTAACGAGACGCTACGATCTTATGTATCTATGTAAGCGGTCGCGGGTGGGCGGTCCCTATCTCGGCAGCGAGCCTGTATTGTGCGGCTGCCTTCTGATACTCGCCCCTGGCCCTCAGTATATTCCCGTATGCAAAGGCCACTATGTGCGCTAGCTCCACCAGCCCTCTTCCTTGCACAAGTTGATGTGCCTTTTCGAACAGCGCATCGGCCTCACCCCTATGCCCGCGCTCCTCCTCGATCAGGCCACCTATATGCAATGCTTCCACCTATGCTGTTGTGATATCTATCGGTGGATGGCCTGCGGCAAGCTCCCAGTTCCGAGTCCCGATTTTGCTCCCCCTCTCCCTCCCTCATCACACATAGACCCAGCGTCGCGTGCTCGGCAGCCTTATCCAGTTCCCCCTTCTGCGGTACAGATCCGCGTAATCGTACTGCAAATTACTCAGCAACACCCGATCGTCCGTCGCTTCCAGCATACCGGCGGCCTTTGCCAGCAACTCCTCCGCCTCATCATATCCGGTATGGCGCACAAGAAGTTCCGCCAGGTGCATACACACAGCAACTGCTCCCACTATATCATCGAGCGCCTCATAAATATGCAGCGCCCGAGCGGCATATACTTTCGCCTGGGGCCAGTCGTTGTCAGCCTTGTATGCCACAGCCAGCGCCCACAAGAGGCTGGCCTCCCTTTCCACTCCGTTCAGGTCCGCTATCAGCGCTAGGGCTTCTTTATAAGTGGCTATGGCCTGGGGCACATCGCGCAGCGCCCAATTGTCGTTTGCCAGATTGTGCAGGATACTGAGGCGCGGGCTGCGGTCTTTCACCACGCCCTTTTCAATGGAATAGAGGCATTGCGGGTGGTGATGGAGCGCCGCAACCGGCTGTTCCATGAGATAGTATGCCACTCCAAGCATATTACGCACGATCGTGAGCGAGTCCTCGTCACCGCCAGCCGCCCCCTGGGCTTCCTCCAGGTGAACCTGAGCCAAGTGTGGTTGTGAACGTTGGAGATATGCCAGCCCTCGCAAGAAGTGGGGCCTGTAGAGTAGGCGTGGGGGCAGTTTCTTGCTGAAGATAGCGGCGCTTTGCTCCGCACACTCAACAAGAGCCAGCGCCATAGATTTCGCCTACCCCACCACCCGTATTTGATACGCAGCATTGGCTTCGTCGCCACTGCGTATCAACATTCGAGCGTAGTTGTACTGGTAATTGAGGCCCTCCTGTAATGTCTCCAACTCCGGCTCTCGAAACGCACCACCTATCCCACTACCCTGATCCTGGTAGCAGCTACCTGTGCCTACCGCTATCCCTACCAGGAAGTGCGATAGCGGTAATGCGAGGCGAGAGGAGATCTACTCCAGCACCTTCAGAGAAGGGCGCACAGCGCCGCGCTCGATCGCGCTCACATACCCCTCGGTGAAACGGGGGCCTGCCAATTGCTCTTGTGTCAGCCCTTGCTCCTTTCTCGCTTTGCGGATACGAGCGCCGACAACAGACCCAATATTGTGTCGAAACCCTGTGCGCATGGTTTGCCTTCGCTTATCTCTTTCGATCTTGATGCCCCGCCAACCGTGCACATCCACCCGCTAAAGAGCAATTCACCCCTGTCATATCTAGCCAATGCACGTAAAATGCTCAACAGCGTACTGATTACATGGTAGCACAGGCATTCAAGGCAACACAAGACACACAGCTCGTCACTCGTCACTCGTCACTCGCTACTCGGTGGTTATGCCGGCTTTTGCTGCTTGAGCGTTATGTGATACAATTCATAGGAAGAGTCAAGATTACGCTAATGGGGTATCAGGATGGAGCCAATCCTCCGATGTATCACCGTTTCTAAGAGATTCGGCTCATTGTCCGTTCTCAGGCAACTTAGTTTTGAAGTTGCGCCAGGCGAGATCGTAGGGCTGGCGGCAGGGCATGGCGACGGTAAGTCGGTGCTGGCAGCGATCCTGGCGGGTACCGAGGCTCCCAGCGAAGGTGAAGTGTTCATAGCAGGTCAGCGTATGCGCTGGCCCTTCAGAGCGCGCTCGGTGGGCGTTGAAGTGATCCACCAGGAGCCGGAGTTTGTCGAGCACCTGGACATTACCGCCAACATCTTTCTCGGCCACGAATTGGGCTGGCTAAAAGGATCGCTTTTGCGACGGCCTGACGAAGCCCGAATGAACCAACTGGCAACCGATGCCCTCGCCCAACTTGACGCTCATGTAGCACCGCTACATGAACCTGTGGTCAACCTATCGAGCGAGCAACGCCAGCTTATCGAGATCGCTCGCGCGCTGGTGCACCCGGCACGGCTGGTGATCGTAGACGACCCCGCGCTCCCCCTGAGCTATACCTACCAGCAAAAACTGCTGTCGGTGGTGCGCTCGTGGCAACAGCAGGGCACAGCGGTGCTCTTTATCAGCAACAATCTCGATCACCTGTTCGCCCTGGCCGACCGCATTATCGTGTTGCGGCAGGGCACCTGTGTGGCGAACCTGCGCACCGAGGCCACCGACCGCGAGGACGTGGTAGCAGCCCTGGTCGGCACGACAGATCGACAGCAGCTTACGCCTATCATCTGGGCTTTGAGCAGCTACTATCGCGCCCGCGAAGAGGCCGAGAAGCTGGGCAACCGCCAGACCCTGCTGAAGCAAAATCTCGCCGAGCAGATCGCGGCTCTCGACAGCGCCAACCTGGCACTCCAGGATGCCCACCGCCGCTTGCTTACCGAGCGCGAGCAGGAACGAAAGGCTCTCGCCCGCGAATTGCACGACCAGGTCATCCAGGACCTGTTGAGTATGAACTACCAGCTAGAAGAGGTCGAAGCGGAGAGCCTTCCTGGGCGCGCCGACCATTTCGCCGATGGACTGTCAGAGGTACGCGCCGGAATCAGGGGTCTGGTGGACGATTTGCGCCGCATTTGCGGCAATCTGCGCCCGCCCACCATAGACAGCCTGGGGGTTGGCGCGGCTCTACAATCGTATACTCGCGACTGGTCCGTGCGCACTGGAATCCCCTTGCGCTTTGAACTGGACGAGCGGCTTGGACGCCTTCCGGAAGCTCTTGAGCTATCGATCTTCCGGATAGTGCAGGAGGGCTTGAACAACATTCGGAACCATGCAGGGGCTACCGCAGTGCAGGTAGCGCTACGCCGTACTTCGCCCACCGCCGTGACAATCATCGTGTCGGACAACGGTCGTGGGCTTCCCGAGGATTTCGACCTGGCTATGCTGGCCGAGGGGGGTCATTATGGCGTGCTGGGGATCAGCGAGCGGGTGGCGCTGGTGGATGGGCGGTGGCAGTTCCAGAACCAGCTTGGGGGTGGCACCCTGCTTCAGGTGGAGATACCCCTCAAGCGAACAAGGGTGAAAGCTGCGAAAGAAAGATAAAGCATAATAGAGATAAAGCATAATAAGGAAGTCAAATATGGTTGTTAGGAGTTCAACGATGAACACGGCGCGAATAGTGGTTGCCGACGACCACGCGGTAGTGCGGGCGGGGATCGCTAATGCTCTACGGGGTCTATCCAATATTAAGATCGTGGGAGATGCAAGCGATGGTGAAACGCTGTTGTCCATCCTGGACAAGACACAGCCTGACTTGCTCGTAACCGACATCACTATGCCCAACTTCGAGCCGATTGAGGGTATCGGTAGCATCCGTGCGAGGTTCCCGAACCTCAAGATCCTCATTGTAAGCGCCTATGACGACGATATGTACATACAGGGACTGCTGAGGGCAGGCGTGAACGGCTATCATCTAAAAGACCAACCTCTCAGCGACCTGCGATTGGCCGTGCAGCAGGTGTTGGAAGGCAAGATGTGGGTAACAAGTCGCCTCGTTGAGAAACTGGTGCAAGAGCATAGTACGCCAACACCGGCCCGGGCCCTGACCGCCCGGCAGCGTGATATGCTACAACTGCTCAAACAGGGCCTGGACAATTATGCTATCGCACGCCGCACGGGCTTGAGCGTCAAGACCGTAGAAAACCATCTGACGCGCCTCTACCGGCATTTAGATGTCCAGAGTCGCCTTGAAGCTGTCAATTACTGTATGCAGCACCCGGAGGTGCTGGGCGATGCGAAGTTGGCTGCCAACCACTTCCAGGCTCTCACTGTGCAAGCTTCCCTCCAGCCGACCATCCTGATCGTAGACGATAATACTCGCTATCGCACCCAGATGCGCCGAATGGTGGGCAAGAACTACCCCGAAGCAATGGTGTATGAGGCGGAGAACACCGCCCTCGCGCTGCGCTTCGTGGGCGAAGTCAAGCCTCGTCTGGTATTCGCCGACGTGGTGCTTGGCGACGAGAATGGCATTGAGTGTGCATCGCAAATTAAGGCCCTTTCGCCTGCCACCAGGGTCGTCTTGATCAGCGCGTACCCCGACCGTGAATTTCACCGCGCAGGACTCGAAGCAGGGGCGGTGGCCTTCCTGGACAAGAAGGACCTCAACAACGCCACACTACGCGAGGTAATAGCTGATCTAGCAGGTTGATCTTATTAGGGGATTTCCCCTATTCATTTTGGGGGAAACAAGGGTAGCCAAGTTACTTCAACTTGGCTACCCTTTATTCGACGTACAGGAATTTTATCCCGTGCGGTTTGATGACCGTAGCTATCGCCCTGTTTTCATGCTCCGTTTATCGCGTAGCGAGCAAGGATCCCGCGCCAACGAGCATCGTCGCAACTCGCCGGAACGGTCAAGAAGGAGGTGAGTCGCCGGAGACACGATGTTTGAAGCCCTATCTATAGCCCTATCTATATAGGTAGGCATGAGCATGGCCTTGTGACGGCCATTTTGGCAAGAACGAATTTCGATGAAGAAAAACAGGAGGAAAGTTTATGAAACGGACAACATCGTTGTTGGCGCTATTGATAATTGTATCTATGCTCCTATCGGCCTGTGGCGCAAATTCGACCCCCACCCCGCTCCCTGCTCCCACAAATACGGCCGCGCCGGTGGTAGTGCCAACAGACACCACAGCCCCCGCAGCCACAGCCACTACAGCACCTGTGGCCACGGCCACCACCCCGGCGGCGGCAGGAGGCAAGATAGCCATCCT
Source organism: uncultured Chloroflexia bacterium (assembly GCA_963797095.1). Lineage (GTDB taxonomy): Bacteria > Chloroflexota > Chloroflexia > QHBQ01 > JADMIH01 > JADMIH01. The sequence goes on from CAWCNY010000008.1 coordinate 120,643, forward strand.
GCTCCCTGAGACCAAGACAGCCAGGTATGAGAGCCAGGACCTCCCCAACTTCAAGGCCGAGCTCACGGCTCTAGGTTTCGACGTAGACAACAATCTGATCTACAGCAACGCGAACCAGGACGCAGCCGCCCAGCAGCAGCAGGCTGAAGCTGCCCTCACTAACGGCGCGAAAGTGCTGGTGCTCGACCCTGTCGACTCCGATGCCGCTGCCGTGATTGCTGATGCAGCCAAAGCTAAGGGTGTGCCGGTCATCTCTTATGACCGCCTGATCAAGAACACGGATGCTGTGAATTACTACATCTCCTTCGACAACGAGCAGGTTGGCAAGCTCCAGGGTGAGAGCTTACTGACTGCTCTTGCCGGGGTTACGAACCCAAGCATCGTGATGATCAACGGCTCGCCTACTGATAACAACGCTACCCTCTTCAAGCAAGGTGCTCACTCGGTGCTCGATGGCAAAGTAACCATCGCCAAAGAGTACGATACCCCCGACTGGTCCCCTGACAAGGCCCAGGAGGAGATGACCCAGGCTCTCACCGCCCTTGGCAACAAAGTAGATGGGGTGTATGCCGCCAATGACGGCACCGGTGGTGGCGCTATCGCTGCCATGAAGGCTGCTGGCATCTCCCCACTTCCTCCAGTCACAGGGCAGGATGCAGAGTTGGCAGCAATCCAGCGTATCCTGGCAGGTGAGCAGTACATGACCGTCTACAAGGCCATCAAGCCTGAGGCCGAAACTGCTGCCCAACTTGCCTTCATCCTGCTGGGTGGCGGCACCCCTAATACATCGAGGATCAACGGCCAGGTCGACAACGGCAAGATCAATGTACCCTCCGTGCTGCTCGTGCCGGTAGCCGTGACTAAAGACAACGTCGCCAGCACCGTCATAGCTGACGGTTTCTGGACAGCCGACCAGGTCTGCACAGCCGATTACGCCCAGGCGTGCACGGACGCTGGTATCGGTGGCGGGGGCTCAACAACAGTGCCATCAGGCAAGATAGCCATCCTGCTCCCTGAGACCAAGACAGCCAGGTATGAGAGCCAGGACCTCCCCAACTTCAAGGCCAAGCTCACGGCTCTAGGTTTCGACGTAGACAACAATCTGATCTACAGCAACGCGAACCAGGACGCAGCCGCCCAGCAGCAGCAGGCTGAAGCTGCCCTCACTAACGGCGCGAAAGTGCTGGTGCTCGACCCTGTCGACTCCGATGCCGCTGCCGTGATTGCTGATGCAGCCAAAGCTAAGGGTGTGCCGGTCATCTCTTATGACCGCCTGATCAAGAACACGGATGCTGTGAATTACTACATCTCCTTCGACAACGAGCAGGTTGGCAAGCTCCAGGGTGAGAGCTTACTGACTGCTCTTGCCGGGGTTACGAACCCAAGCATCGTGATGATCAACGGCTCGCCTACTGATAACAACGCTACCCTCTTCAAGCAAGGTGCTCACTCGGTGCTCGATGGCAAAGTAACCATCGCCAAAGAGTACGATACCCCCGACTGGTCCCCTGACAAGGCCCAGGAGGAGATGACCCAGGCTCTCACCGCCCTTGGCAACAAAGTAGATGGGGTGTATGCCGCCAATGACGGCACCGGTGGTGGCGCTATCGCTGCCATGAAGGCTGCTGGCATCTCCCCACTTCCTCCAGTCACAGGGCAGGATGCAGAGTTGGCAGCAATCCAGCGTATCCTGGCAGGTGAGCAGTACATGACCGTCTACAAGGCCATCAAGCCTGAGGCCGAAACTGCTGCCCAACTTGCCTTTACCCTGCTGGGTGGCGGCACTCCCGACGCATCTATGGTCAACGGCCAGGTCGACAACGGCAAGATCAACGTCCCGTCCATTCTGCTCGTGCCGGTAGCCGTGACTAAAGACAACGTCGCCAGCACCGTCATAGCTGACGGTTTCTGGACAGCCGACCAGGTCTGCACAGCCGATTACGCCCAGGCGTGCACGGACGCTGGCATCAAGTAAGTAGATCCTAGTATAATAGGGGACCGGGGCGGGCTAACACCCTCCCTGGTTCCCTATTGTTCCCTATAGGAGGAACGTCAATGGCGACATCGGAACGCACGCCAGTGCTCGAATTACGCGGTATCAGCAAGCGTTTCGGCGCTGTGCAGGCGCTTACCGACGTAAACTTCGACGTATACGCAGCCGAGGTGGTGGGACTTGTGGGCGACAATGGCGCGGGCAAGTCTACCCTTATTAAATGCATCGCAGGTATTCATCCAATAGATTCGGGCGAGATCTACTTTGAAGGACGGCGCGTAACGATCTCAGGCCCTAAGGGCGCGCTGCAACTCGGAATATCTACTGTGTACCAGGACCTTGCTCTGTGTGACAACCTGGACGTAGTCGCCAACCTCTATCTGGGCCGCGAAGAGTCGCGCCCGATCATCCCCGGCATATTCAGCATCGTTAACGAGACAAAGATGGAGCAACGTGCTATCGACGTGCTCCGGGGTCTCTCCGTGACAATTCCGAGCGTAAGAACACTGATCGCCTCGTTGTCAGGCGGCCAGCGCCAGTCAGTAGCTGTCGCGAGGTCGGTCATGTGGAAGCCCAAGCTGGTTATCCTGGACGAGCCGACAGCCGCGCTGGGTGTTGCCCAAACTCGTCAGGTTCTGGACCTGATCCGCCGCCTGCGCGAGCAGGGGCTGGCTGTGATCGTGATCAGCCACAATCTTGAAGATGTCTTCTCGGTCGTGGACAGGATTAGCGTATTGCGCCTGGGCCGTAACGCCGGCACATTCGATGTCAAGGATGTGAGCTATGAGCAGGTGGTAGCCGCTATCACAGGCGCGGAGTTCGGGACTTGGGAGCAAGGCGCTCACGAGGCTGAAGACGAGGTGGTTGCCCCGGCAGGAGGTGGAGTGTCATGAGCACTATGATCGACGATCCACGCCTGATCAAGCAGGAGGCCGGCGGCAACTTCTTCAGCAACCTGCGCAAGCGCTTCGCCTATACCGACCTGGGCCAATTGCCCGTTTTGATCGGCCTGGTGCTGATCTGGGTGATCTTCCAGTGGGCCAACGCCAACTTCCTCAGCCCCGTCAACCTGACCAACCTGCTTTTGCAAAACGTGGCAATAGGGATCACGTCGGTGGGCATCACGTTGGTGCTGCTGCTGGGCGAGATCGACCTGTCGGTAGGTGCGGTAAGCGGGCTTACGGCCTCCATCATGGCCGTCCAAAATGTTAAGAACGGCATGCCCGGCATAGTGGCTATAGGGTTGGCGCTGCTGGCAGGGGCTGTAATCGGTCTTATTCATGGCCTCTGGCTCACCAAGTTGCGCGTTCCCGCTTTCGTAGTAACCCTGGCAGGTCTACTTGGCTGGCAGGGAGCGCAATTGCAGGTGCTGGGCACCACAGGCACGGTCAACTTGCGGGACCCGACCATCACCGGGCTGACGCTCACATTCTTCCCGGCGTTCTGGTCCTGGGTGATTACAATAGCAGCTGTAGCGCTATACGCAATCGGATCGTTCTGGGAGCGGCAACAACGTGTTTCGGCGGGCCTAGTTTCTATCACCCGCAGCGCCCTTGTAGCGCGAATCGCGGCTGTCAGCATTGGCGTGCTGGCGGCCACCGCCATATTCACAGCCGACCGTGGCCTCCCCCTTTCCGTGGTGATCTTCCTTGGGGTCATAGTGGTCATGAACACGGTGACCAAGCGCACCAAATTCGGGCGGTACATCTATGCCGTGGGCGGTAACGCCGAGGCGTCCAGGCGTGCCAGCATCAACGTGGACAACATCCGCATCGCCGTCTTCACACTCTGTTCGTTACTGGCGGCGTTAGGGGGGGTGATGGCAGGCTCGCGACTCCTTGCGGTGAACCAAAGCTCAGGGGGGAGCGACTTCCTGCTGAACACTATTGCGGCGGCGGTTATCGGGGGGACGAGCCTGTTCGGTGGGCGGGGCACGGTGTGGGCAGCGCTGCTGGGTGCGCTGGTGATCGGGTCGATCTCGAATGGTATGGATCTGCTGGCGCTTCCCTCGCCGGTGAAGTTTATGATCACGGGCGGGGTGCTGCTGGCAGCGGTTACTCTGGACGCTCTGATCCGCAGGCGCAGAGTGGCCACGGGGCGATAAACTAGCCCAGGCTTCGTCTCAGCGATTGCTGAGGCAGATAATCGAGCCGGAAATGCCCTATCTAGAGCGCCCGGCTCTTTCTTTGTCTTTGTGACCCATTCCACTCAGCAGAGAGATCAAACCTGACGCTGTTTCCCCTTCACATAGTTATTAAATATCTAGCAAAATAATATCTATGCCGAGACAATTCAAACGTTCACCCCTCGCCCTGGCCATACTCGCCCTCTTTCACGAAGCGCCGATGCACCCATATCGAATGCAGCGGCTGATCAAAGATCGCGGCAAGGACCAGGTTATCAATGTCCAACAGCGTGCCAGTCTCTACCAGACCGTCGGCCAGCTCCTTCGCGCCGGGCTGATCACCTTCTGGGAGAATGAACGCAATGAAGGATTTCCGGAGCGTACCGTCTACAAGCTCACCGATAAAGGCCACCACACAGCCGTGAATTGGATGCGGGAGATGCTCTCAACACCTGCTCAGGAATACCCGCAGTTCCCGGCGGCGATCTCCCTGCTACCACTTCTGACGACGAAGGACGCTATTCACCGGTTAGAGATACGGGAAGCCACGCTTGCCGGGCAAATAGCCTCCATTGATGCGGAAATACAAACATATGCGGTTAGCTTACCCAGGATCTTCTTGCTTGAATCAGAATACATGAGGACCATGCTTGACGCCGAACTGAAATGGGTGCGCTCGGTCATCGCAGACTTGGACAGCGGCCAGCTTACCTGGAACCAGGAATGGATGCAGCCATCTGAGCCGCCGCGGCCACAAGAGTGATCGTCTTCCCACGCGAACATAGTCATTGAAAGGAGAATTCAAATGGCAGTCAATACAGCAAACTCCAAAGCCCCAAAAGCTCACAAGGGATATAAAGGCATCGCCATGGAAGGGCCTATCGCCACCTGGTACGCTCGGAATACTCGCTCCAGGATCGAGGATCAGCGGCGGTTAGCACACCTTTTCGCCGAGAGTGTCCCTGTGGGGGGCCGCGTGCTGGAAGTTGCACCTGGCCCGGGCTATCTATCAATTGAGCTTGCCAGGTTGGGGAAGTTTCGGGTCACGGGCCTCGATATCAGTCAAACCTTTGTCAAAATCGAGCGGCAGAATGCAGCGGAGGCAGGTGTCAACATTGATTTTAACCACGGAGATGCTACCAACATGCCGTTTGAGGATAACAGCTTTGACTTTGCCGGGTGCGTAGCTGCTTTCAAGAATTTCGCACAACCTGTCCAGGCCCTCAACGAGTTCTCCCGGGTCCTCAAACCCGGCGGAACGGCCATGATCGTAGATCTTCGGCGAGATGCCTCCATCGAAGACCTCAATCAGGAAGTAAAGAGGATGAAGCTCAACCCACTAAACGCATTCCTCACCAGGTGGACGTTCAGACATGTGCTGCTCAAGAACGCCTACACCCGAGGCGAGTTCGAAGCGCTTGTGGCCGGGACGAACTTCAAACAGTGCGATATTCAGAACGACCTGATCGGCATGGAGATAACGCTCAAAAGATAGGCCAACATAAGGCGTAGAATAGAGTCGTTTCGGGGCCAGGGATGGCGATACGGTTGCGATCCCTGGCCCCTCGCTATGCGGCCTATATAGTACGAAAGTTCCGCCTCACCATTACTTAATGCTCAGTCCTACTTCTTGAGATTAATTCGCCGGTCACCCTATACTACCATTGATCGTGCCATGCCAGGTACCGGCAGATGGCATATCAAGTATGGGCATTCAGCACCGGGTAACACCTTACCTGACCGGCTTATTACCCGGCTTATTCTTCGTTTGTAAATGTTGACCTGGGGCCGGCCAAAACTCGTCACTCGTCACAAATGATCCTTCATGAGCGATATCGCCGGGACGCTACACTGAAATGAGGGTGCTGCACATATGGAAGCCATAAACAGACAACTCGACGCCCAGGAGCTTGGAGAGAAACAGGAGCGATCCCTTGCCCGCATGGAGGAAGCCACAAGCTACCTCATCGGCATGGTCGAAAACCTTCATATAGGGGATATGGCTATGGTCGAAGATATGAAGTACCACCTCCATATCCTCCAAACCGAGCAGGAAACCTTCAAATCCACTCTCACCAGGCAGAAAATGCAGTTAGCCTTCTACGGTTCATTCGACAAGCTGATTTACGATACCATCCAGCAGCCTGTATCCCAGGCAATTGACGTGGTACGCTCCATCGTTGAGCAGGCCGAGCGACAGGCCGCCTCCATGGTAGAAGAAGCCCAGCACGAGCGCGACCTCATCCTGTCCAAAGCTCGTTTGCAGGCGAAGAAGATAAAGAGCAACGCCAACCAGGCTGCAACCAACGGTCCTGCGCAGGCCATGTCTATGTTTCCCACCACGCCCCTGCATCACCAGATGGACAAACAGACCGAACTGGTGGTCTCCGGCTTCAAGACATTCAGCCAGACGGTGGAGTTCCAGAAGGCGCTCATGTCCATTCCTGAGATCACACACGCCAAGGTACGACTTATACAAAGGGGCCTGGTGAACCTGGAAGTGCGCCACGAGCCGGGCACCGACCTCGCCGAATGCATCGCTCAGCTTCCGGGCTTCGTATTCCGTACCGTGGCACAGGAGCAAGGTCTGCTCACCCTTGCCCTCGAGTCGGATTTGCCTTCCCACCAATCCCCGCCGGAACCGGCAGAGTAATAAGTCCCAGGACAAAAGTTGCAAGAATACTTACTGGCATTACTGGGCAGGATATGGCAGGTAATACACATCTGCGTGATCGTGCTCGTCTGGTTAGCCGTCTTCCTCGGGGCGTTCCTGGGTTATTTCGGATTGCTCGGAGTGGCGGTGGCTCTGTCGCTCTGTATCACTTACCTTATCGTGGCGCGCCGCGAGAAACAACGCTCCAAGAGCAACAAGCCCTGGTAAGTCAATAAGATACCGAGATGATCACCGCACCAGTTTCTACCTCAAAACAAATCATATCGCTTGCAGGGCTCGTCCCGAACCCTGATGCGTTGCTGTTGCTTCAACCCCACGAAGCCTACGCCTGGAAGGTGCTGCCGCTAGGCTGGGAAAAGGAGAAACTGGTCGTCGCCACCCCGCAGCCGCTCGAACCCCTCCAACTGAGTATGCTCAGGTTGAGGACCAGGTGGTCGATCATTCAGCGCGTCTGCTCTGAGATAGAGCTAAAGATAGCGCTGGACAAGTATTACGGCAAGCCAAGCCAGCCCCGGAACACGCTCCGCTCAATCGATCCGCTAGCCTTGTTGCGCGCCCTCGACATAGTGCCCAATGAGGTTGTGCGCCTCGCGCTCGGCCAGCAAGTCTACAATCGGGACGCCAGCGATAGCTGGCTTGATTGGTTGCAGCACCAGGGAGAGATCAGTGTTGAGCAGGTTACGCTGCTACGGGCGGCCCAGCACAACCGCCCCTACCTGCGCGTCACCCGGTTCAGCAGCCCACCCGGATTGGCCGTAATCGTCCCCGCGCTGCTCGCTGCTCGTTGGAATGCTGTGCCGTTCTATGCGGACGCCCATCGAGTATGGGTATATACGCCGGGCGATTCCCCGCTCCTGAATCCTGACGAGTTGTCGCGCACAGTTGGCCTTGAGGTGCGCCCTGTCTTCGTTACCAGGACCCAATGGGACATAGCCTTTATCCGCCTCTATAAAGGAGCGCAATCGCAATCCGGCCCGGCGCACACCGTAGACCACATCCTCACAAATGAAGACTGGCTCAGCGCCTCCCAGAAGGCCCAGGCGCGTGAAGTGACGCGCCGCACCGGCACCCCCATATCTGCTCTGGCTCGCGGGAAAGGGTGGCTGGCAGAGCAAGATTGGCACAAAGTCGAGGCCCGCCGCTGGGGCCTCATCCCAGGTTACGAGGCGAAACCAGGTGATACCGCTACCCTGCAAGGGCTATCTTTCACAATCGATCTCTGCAAGCATTGGGGGGTGGTACCTCTCGCGTTGCGCGAAAATGACCTGCACATCGGCCTCTCTCAGACCGCACAAAGCCAGTTGATCTCGGCTGTATCCGCCATTACAAAGCACCCTGTCCACGCGCACCTGCTTACCAAAGAGCAATACAAACGAGCCTGGAGCCTCTATTTCGAGCAAGACCGTAATATAGTCTCGCCGGTGCCTACACTTGACGAGTGGCTCCTGGCCGGGGTGTATACCACCGCGGACCAGATGGAAAAAGCCCTGGAACACGGCCAGGCCGAGAAGAAGCAGTTGGATGAAAGCCTTCTCGCGCTCGGCCTTGTAAGCACCACCGACCTCGCCGAGGTATTGAGCCTGCAAAGTGACCTCCCCTGGTTCCCCCTTGAAAACCCACCGCGCCCACTCTCCCTGGAGCAGCGCGTAGCGCTCCCTGCGGAGCAGCGCGTAGCGCTCCCTGCGGAGCAGCGCGTAGCGCTCCCTGCGGAGCAGCGCGTAGCGCTCCCTGCGGAGCAGCGCGTAGCGCTCCCTGCGGAGCAGCGCGTAGCGCTCCCTGCGGAGCAGCGCGTAGCGCTCCCTGCGGAGCAGCGCGCCAGGCTTGGTATGGCTCGCACAGTGGTGCCGTTGGTCGACCTCGGACGCTCACCTGATGGGGTAAAATCGGTGCTTGTGGCCGTGTCCGACCCATATGAATTGAGTGGGCAGAACAAAGGAGACCCGGAGGACGAAGGACAAAGGCCGGAAGGCGAAGGAGAGTTCTGAGGGTCTCAGCAAGCCCAACCTTAAGTTGCAGCCCTTGATTGTGCCCCGTGGCGCGCTGAAGTTGGCCGCCGATCTCAGCGAGGTAGGCTACAGTAGGCTGGAAGATTTCCTGCGCTATCTTGTGCAGAGGCGCTATCTGCGGCCTGAGCGCATGCCTGACATACTACAGGGCGCTCTCTCCGGCGCGCAGCCCCTCGATATGCTGCTAGTGCACGATCTGCCCGATGCCCTCACCGTCTATAAGGCCCTGGCAGACTTTACCGATCTGTCTCTCGTGCACCTGGAACCTGAATACAGGCAGGAAATGGTGGTAGACGCCCTGGGCAGGGTGAAGCGGCGTACCGCCATCCACGATCCTGTATCGACCAAGCCCAAACACTTTGCGCTTTTCGACGTGCAGCGCTGGACAGCTATGCCGGTATGGGAGGCCGATGGCCGCCTCATTGTAGCGATCGCCAACCCCCTGGATGAAGAGGCACGCAACGCCATCGAAGCAGCGATAGCCCCTGTTGGCGTCACCTGGGTGGTAAGCCCGCGCCATGAAGTGCTGGCGGCTATCTCTCGCAAAACCGGGCGCAAGACCATCGGCACCTATCTGCTGGAAGCAGGCATCATCACCGCCGGTGCCCTGGACGAAGCCCTTGCCCTCTCGCAGAGGGTGGGTATTCGGGTGGGCCGTGCGCTGGTGCTATTGCGGCACACCAGCCAGGAGGAACTGGTATCGTTCCTGGCACGCCAGCAGCGCCTCCCCTTCTTCGACCTCGACCCTTCTATGATCGAACAACCTATCGCCCGCCTCCTGCCTGAGCGCGAGGCTCGCCTCTACGGGGCCCTCCCCGTGGCCGTCGACGACCAGAGCATCATGGTGGCAATGGTCGACCCCCTCGATACAGAGGCCATCAAAAATGTGGCCGCCATTCTTGACCGAGAGGTAGTGGTCGGGATCACCACCGAAGAAGCCTTCGAGCGCACCCTCGAAATGCTCTACCAGGAGGACTACACGTATAAAAGCACCCAGGACCTCTTCTTCCGCTACCCCGAAGAGTCGGCGTTCAGGGTCATCACCCCCTCCCAGAAGATCACGCTGGCCGTCATCGGGGTAGTCATCTTGCTCGCCCTCTTCTGGAATCCTGTGGTCCTGCTCGTCACAGCCAACGCTATCACAACTGCTTTCTACCTGGCCTTCTCGTTCCACCGGTTCTATCTCGTCTACCGGGCGCTCTCTCATGACCTGGAGGTTCCCGTCAGCCGGGAGGAGATCGACGCCCTCGAAGATCGCGACCTGCCAATCTACACCATCCTTGTGCCCTTATATAAGGAAGCCGCCGTGCTCCCCAAGCTCATGCACTCCATCACCGGGCTGGACTATCCACTCGCCAAGCTGGACGTAAAGCTGCTCATGGAGTTGAACGATCAGGAGACGATCAGGGCAGCGCAGGCCCTCGACCTACCCCTCAACTTCGAACACCTCATCATCCCCAACTCCAAGCCCAAGACCAAGCCCAAGGCGTGCAACTACGGCCTGATCAAAGCAAAAGGTGAGTACGTGGTGATCTACGATGCCGAGGACATCCCCGACCACGACCAACTCAAGAAAGCCCTGGTGGCCTTCGAGAAGAGCGGCCCCCTAGTGGCGTGCATTCAGGCCAAGCTCAACTACTTCAACCGCAACCAGAACCTCCTTACCCGCTGGTTCACCACCGAGTACTCAATGTGGTTCGACCTATTCCTGCCGGGGTTGGACGCCTCCGGCGCGCCCGTGCCCCTGGGCGGCACATCCAATCATTTCCGCCGCCGCCTGCTCGAAGAATTGGGCGCGTGGGACCCCTTCAACGTGACCGAGGATGCCGACCTGGGCGTGCGCCTCTACAAGGCGGGCTACAAAACGGCCATGATAGACTCCACCACCTTCGAGGAAGCCAACAGCGACCTTGCCAACTGGGTGCGCCAACGATCCCGCTGGGTGAAGGGCTACATTCAGACCTGGCTGGTGCACATGCGCCACCCGGTCGCCCTGTGCCGGGAGATAGGGCCTAAAGCATTCCTCGGCTTCAACCTGACCGTGGGCGGCACCTTCATCGGCTTCCTGCTCAACCCCATTTACTGGCTCCTCACCGCCCTCTGGTTCCTCACCGAGTGGAGCGTGGTCCAACAGATGTTCCCGCCCGCCATCTATTACATAGGCGCGGTCAATCTCTTCATCGGCAATTTCGCCTTCACCTACATGAACGTGGCAGGATCTCTACGTCGTGAATTCTACGACATGGTCAAATACGCCCTTCTCAGCCCCATCTACTGGATTCTGATGAGCATAGGCGCGTGGAAAGGCTTCATCCAGCTTCTCTACAAACCCTTCTACTGGGAAAAGACCATCCACGGCCTCGACAAAGGTGTGCCCAACATGCAGAAGGCCAACAGCCTGAAGGACCTGGTGTGACGATGTCGCTTGTTACGACAAGAGACGAAAGACGCAGGACTGACGATGGGCTACGGACCGCAGACGATAGCTCCGCTCCTTCGGTTGCTGCCGTTCGTCCTGCGTCTTTCGCCCTTCGCCTTTCGTCCATCCTGGTGCGCAACCAGAATCTCCTCCTTTTTGTCGCGACAACAGCGCTCTTCATCGGGCTTGCGGCATGGCTGAGCTTCGGCGTGCAACTCGCCCTCGGTGATGCCCTTAGCCGCACTCTCAGCGCCGTTCGCATCGAGCACTCCCGCTTCCCCCGTCTGGCAGCCATAGGCTTCGTGTGGCCTCCCCTCCCCACGATGGCGCAACTTCCCCTCGTCATCAATCCCAACTGGGCCTATTACGGCTTCAGCGGCGGGATAATGACTGCCATCTCGGCGGGCGGCATGCTGGCCGTGCTCAACGGGGCTTTGCGATGGGCAGGCATAGGCGGCGGCTGGCGGGCGGGCGCGCTCCTCCTCTTCGCTATAAACCCCATGTGGCTCTTCTACGCTGGCAACGGCATGAGCGAGATGCCCTTCCTCCTCTTCTTCACCATAGCGAGCGCCGCTTTCATCCGGTGGCAGGCGGGCGGGCAGTGGCGCGACCTGGCCGTGGGCGGCATCGGAACCGCCCTCATGTTCGGCTGCCGCTACGATGGCATACCCTACGCTGGCGTCTTCGTGGTAGGTATGTGCCTCGTCTTCATCCTGCGGGGGCGCGCTTTCCACCCACCCCGCATCGAGGCCAACCTGCTTGCCTACCTCGTGCCCGTGACCTACGCGGTCGGCCTCTGGCTCTACTTCAACTACCTCATCATGGGCGACCCTCTCTTCTTCGCCCACAACCCCTACTCCAACACCTTCATCGTGCGCAACGTCGCGTCCAACGCCGCCGTTATCGCCCTCGGTAGCTCGTGGGGGGCCACCGCCCAGTTCATGTTGATCACCCTCCTGGGCCTGTCGCCCCTCCTGCTTGCTCTGCTCGTGGCCGGCCTCGTCGAGATAGTGAGGCGGCGCGACGTGGGCATGGCGACTGTCATCCTCGTGCTATTTGCGGTGCCCCTGTTCCAGCTTTACAGCTATCGCACCGGGCAAACCTTCGGATTCTTGCGCTTCTTCATAAGTGTGCAACCCGCCGGGCTCCTCCTGGCCGCCGCTATCGTGCGCGACTGGAAGGGTTGGGCGCGGCGGGCGCTCCTCATCGGCACCCTGTTACTACTCGCCCTCGGCATGTGGACCAGCGCCGAAGCCATGCAGAAGGCGGGGCCGAAGCAGATATTTGCCGATCAGATCGTCTTTGAGGAAACCGGCTTCGTACACGCTCTGCTGAACCCAACCGCCCCCATCGACAACTACGCTGTCCAGCGCAACGCCGCCGATGTCCTGCAATCGCGCTTCCTGGATAAGCCTGTGACCATCATGGGCGACATCGATACAGACGAGGTTGTGCTCTTTAGCGCCATGCCGCAGAAGTTCATTGTGCCGAGCGACCCCGATTTCAACAGTGCCCTGCGCAGCCCCGCCTCCTATGCCGATTACATCCTGGTCTCCCAAACGAGCGCCGATGATCCGCGGTTCAGGGTGATGCACGAAGCCTACCCGAACCTTTACGACAACGGCACGCCGGGCTTTGTGCTCGACAGCCAGATCGGGCCGTTCCGCCTCTACCGCAGCCTCTCAAGGAGCGCCCCATGATCCGGCAGCCTGCCAAATATCAGGTATCGCGTGGTCGCTACCGGGCGGAAAGCAAGGCGCACATATCCACGCCCGGCATCTGGTTGGCTGCGCTCGCCATCTTTCTGGCCTGTATAGCCCTGGCAACTTGGGCCACTACCGCCTTTGACCTGATAGCGCCCGATGTTCCTGCCCGCACAGGCACCGCAGCCGCCATGCTCTGGAGCCGCAACCCGCACTACGGAGCGCTCCTCACCGCCTGGCCTCCCCTCGCTACCGCTCTGCAATTGCCCCTGGTTTGGCTTATGGGCGCGGTCTTTAGCGCGCCCCAATTTGCGGCCAATCTCCTTTCCGCGCTTGCGACCGCCTTCTCTGTGCCGGTCCTGTACAAGATGTTCGAGGCCCTTGACTTAAGGGGCGGCTGGCGCATGGCGCTCATGCTTCTTTATTTCGCCAACCCTCTGGTTCTCCTCTATACCGTGAGCGGCTCAAGCAACGCGCTTCTCCTTAGCTGCCTCATCTTCGCGACATACGGTTTCGTGCGCTGGTGGCGGCTCGACCAGGCAGGTTACATCGGCCTGAGCGGGCTGGGCGTGACCGCCGCCTTCCTGGTCAGCTACTGGGCGCTGCTCTTCGCCCCTCTATTGGCTGCCGCCTTCATCTACGGATCCCACAGGCGCGGCGCACCCCACCCCTGGGTACGCCTCACCCTTTTCGCGATGACGCCCTTCTACACCCTCCTCTTCTGGCTCGCCTTCAACTTCATCTCAATGCGAGACCCCTTAGCCTTCCTGCACTCCAACACACTTGCTTCTTTGCCGGGCAACCCGCTCAACGACCCGGCAAGTGTATCGGTTTACGCTTTACCGGTCGCCTTCATTCTGCTTGCTTTGTTGCCCCAGAGCACAGCCAATTCTCCGCGCGCCTACGGAGTATGGATTGCGACGCTCCTCGCGGCCAGCCTCTTAGCCGCAGGCATCATTGTGTTGCCTGGTCAAGGCATAAATGGCGCATTGAACGATACAACCTCTCTATCCAACCCTACCCTCAACCTAACCGAAGAGCACGCTGTCGGCGACTACCTGCGCGCCCAGGTCCGCGCGAATGCCCTCATTCTGCTGGACGAGGGCGACAACTATTCGATTATTGAAAGAGCAGGCCATCCGCAACGCTTCGTCATACCGAGCGACCTCGACTACGACGACCTCGTAGCGAATGCACCTTCGCAAGTTGATTACATCCTGGTGCAGAAGAGCACAAGCCTACCGGGAGCGCTCCGGCAAGCCTATCCCATGCTTTACGAGGGCAGATGGCTCTACTCCCAACTTGAACACGATTTCGGCGGAGAAATGGGCTGGCGACTCTACCGTGTCAGCCCCCCCAACGCTGGCGGTTGCCGATTGCCGGCCAAAGGAGATATATCATGAAGCAAATTACAAATCGCAAAGGACGACTTACCAAACACTCGCCACTCGCCACTCGCCACTCGCTACTCGCTCTAATCCTCCTAGCCTGCATCGCATGGCCTGCGGGAATAGCAGGCGCGCAGAGCGCTACGCCCGATCCCAACTCCTTTACGCTCAAGGACCGGGGTTACGACGTTACAACCGTGCGGGGGCTTGTGGCATCCACCGAGTTTTACCTGCCCGGCCCTGGCGCTGTGCAGTTGAGCACCGCCACCTCTGTCCGCCTCCACTTCAGCTATTCAGATGCCTTACAGGGCAACAAATCGAGCTTCAGCGTGCGCCTCAACGACCACGACATGATGGGCGCACCCCTCGTAGCTGGCAAAGGCTCCGATCAGTGGCTCGACGTACCCGTGCCTCCTCAGTTCGTCAGCCCCGACTTCAACAGGTTGGAAGTGGTCTTCTACATGCGCAGGGACACCGATAACCAGACCTGTAGCGACCCCTACGACCCCCTCCTGTGGGCCACCGTCTTCCCCGATACTAAAATCACCTATGTCACGAGCGGACCTATGCAGTTCGATACCACGCTGGACCTGGCCGACTATCCGGCCCCCATTTACAGGACCGCTTTCGGCCCCGACCCTGCCGTGCAAGTTGTACTACCCTCGACCCCCTCGGATACCGTAGTGTCTGCCGCCTCGTCGCTGGTGGCGTGGCTGGGCCAGGCAAGCGTCGGGCGTACCCTCCACCCGGTTGTGCACAACGTCAGCACGACGCAAGACCTGCCAACAATAGCCTCGGTAGCCATCGGCACGGGCAAGGACTTCGCCTGGGTAAGCGACCAGCCCTTGACTCTTCCCTACAGCAATACTATTGGCCTCTACCTGGACACTCAGGGCAAACCTATTCCGGCTGATACAGGCGTGCTGCAACTTTTCATGCGGCAACAGGGCGGCAAGCCCGTAGCCCCCCTTCTTCTCGTCACAGGCGGCAGCGATGAGGGAGCAAGACGTGCGGCTCTCAGCCTGGCGTCCAGCTCCTACATTAAATTGCTCCACGGGCAGTATGCCCTCATCTCCCAGCCTCCCGATATTGATAACCTCTCCGTCGGAGATATCATCCCCGGCTCGCGCACCTTTGGCGAGCTTACCGTCAGCACAAACGACCCCACCGTGCGCGGGAGCGGGCGGCAGTCGGTCAGCGTGTCGTTCTTCGTGCCCCAGAGCTTTACGTTCGACAGCCAGCCGCAGGTCACAGTTCATTTCAGCCACGCCGACGGCCTGGATGACAGGTCCCTCCTGATCGTGGAGGTGAACGGTACGGCGGTGGGCAGCACTCGCCTGGACGAAAAAAACGCCACCGGCGGCACCCTCACCCTTGCTATCCCACCTTCGGTGATCCGTCCCGGCGGAAACTCCCTCTCGGCCATCTTCGATATGCGTCCACAAGACGACAACCCGTGCGACTCGGCTTTCGATGACGTGGCCTGGGGCACCATCCACCACGACAGCGACCTCAACCTCCCCTTCGGCGAATCCACCTCCCAGCCCGACCTGGGCACGCTTGGTGCACCTTTCATCCAGGCGGGCGCTATACGCGACACCACGCTGGTCCTCCCTCAGGCCCCCGACACACAGGTAGTATCCCAGACCCTCACGCTGGCCGCCAGGCTGGGCGAGCAGACGCGCAGCGATATGACCTACCTGCCGGTCGTATTGGCTAACGAGCCCGCATCCCTACCATCCACTCATCTCATCGCCCTAGGGGTTCCCGGCGCTCAACCCCTTATATCCGCCTTGCAAGCGTCGCTGCCTCTGCAGTTCAACTCGTCGGGACAACTGGAATGGCGCGGCAAGAAGGTAAGCGAAGCCGCCGACGCCCCTGTCCTCCTGTCCGTGCAGGACCAACAGCCGGTAGGAATCCTGCAAATGGTGTCATCCCCCTGGCAAAATGGCCGCACCGTGCTGCTGGTGAGCGGCACCAGCAGGACCTCGGTAGGCTGGGCCGTTGATGCCGTCACCGCTGGCTCCCTGACTGGCAACCTGGCGGTTATTGCCGAAGATGGGCACGCCTCTACCCTTACCTTGCAAGAGAGCAAGCCAATCACCGTTGTAACCATCCAGCAGGGGTCGCCCGTGTGGGCCGCTATACTTGCGGGTGTGGTCGCGATAGTTTTATTAGTAGTAACCGTCATCCTGACTGCTGCGAGGATGCGGGCAACAGCTCCGGAGGCCGCCAGTGAATAAAATATACACCCCTAGGGTCCTTACGAGCCTGGGCGTAACAGGTTTCGCGGCCATTATCGCTGCGGCCATCTGGAACCGCCCCTCAGATATACAGTTCCTAATGCTTGCCCTGCTGACCATGACCGCACTGGGCGCGGTCACCCACCCCCACTGGCTGGTCAGCGCCTGCGCTGCCGGCTGTGCGATCACCCTGTACGTCACGGTGTGGGTTGTGAGCGGCGGCGCGACCTTCAGCATGCAAGAGGGCTTACTCGGTATATGCCTCCTGGTGGTCACCGCCCTGGGAGCCTGGAGTTTGTCTCGCGGGCTGCGTGGCACCGAGCAGAGATTGGTCCATCAAGCTCAATTGATTGAAGACCTCACCATATACGACCAGCAGACCGGCGCTGTGCGAGCCGGGCACACCCAGCAGATTCTCAACTACGAGATAATGCGTGCTCGCCGGTATAGTGAGCCCCTTACGGTGTCTGTCATACAGATGGTGGACGAGCAGAGTCGCAAGCCGGTAAGCAACATGGGAGTCGACAAGGAGAGGCGCAAGAAGGTAACCGAGCTATTCCTCAATAAGCTGCGCGCTGTGGACCGTGTCGGCTATGGCCCGTCGCTCGAATGGGTGCTGATCTTGCCCAACACGCCGCGCACGGGTGCGGAAACCCTGGCCGTCAGACTGATACATATGGTCGCCGAGCAGATCGGGGTAACCATCCTGGTAGGTTTAGCCAGTTTCCCCGAAGACGGAAGCGATACCGAAAGCCTCATGAATGAGGCACGCGCCGCCCTCGAATTTGGCCGCATGAACGCCGTATCGATGGTCAGCCAGTCTCTCTTCGACACCCTCTAAAAGGCCATCCCGCCCGACAACCTGCAACCTGGCTCTAAACATGAAACATCCCGAATTTTAGCGCCAGCTTCGCGGGCGCGCAATCTGGTTCTAAAAACTGTACTAAAGTATACCCCAGAACCTGTCCGGTTTTGCCCCACCAATGCCTTTATGTTAACGAGGGCAAGAATAATCATCTTCCAACCGACCTCCCAAAAAACCGATCACCGACTGTACCAAAGTACACAAGTACAGTAAGAGCCTGCGACTCCAGCCCTCCCACCAAAGAAGGTCCGCAAAAGTGCCTCGCTAAAGGTTAGTGTGGTACAATTCCTCAGATCAACTTCAAGGATTGATTATTACTCAAATCACCCAATTACAAAATAGTAGGCTCAAAGGTGATGAATAAACCAAGCGTTCAGGTGCGAAACACGGCAAGCAACAAGCAAACCACAACCAGCTCCGCACACCTGGCATTCACCCGCCAGCGAATTACCAGGCTGAAATGGATCACCACGCTGGCACCCACCGCAGCCGTGTTCCTCTCCGAAACCATCCGCCACGATCTGTTCGAGCACCTTTTACCGCTACCTGTCGCCTATGGCAACCTCCTTACAGGCTTGTTGGTCCTGGTACTCGCCTATGGCTTCTCGGAGGTGATCTTTGGCATCGTGTTGCGCCTGCAAGACCAGGCACTGGCGCGAAGTCGAGAGGTAGCCGCTCTCGAAGCGGCGGTGCAGGAGCGCGAGCGTCTGAGCCGTGAGCTTCATGATGGCGTGGCCCAACTCGTCTCCTACCTGATGATACGGCTCGATACGGTCGAATCGCTCGTCGAAAGCGAGCAGCGAGAGCAAGCCCTGGCCGAGTTAGAGCAGTTGCATGGCGTGGCCGATGATATCTACGTCGACATTCGCGAGTCGATTGCAGGGCTGCGCACCAATCTCAACGGTAAGCTGCTGGTGCCCGCCCTGCGAGATTATCTTGACGCGTTCGAGGAGCGGCACAATTTGCCCATAAAGCTAGAAACGAAAGGACAGCCTTTTCGCTTGCCAACTCAGGTGGCGGCCCAGATTTTCAGAATAGTGCAGGGAGCGCTGGCCAACGTGCGTAAGCACTCGGCGGCGCAACATGCCTGGGTCTTACTGAGCTATAGCCCAAGCAAACTGGAAATGACAATTGGTGACGATGGCGTTGGCTTCGACGTTGCTAACCTGTCTGGCACAGACACAGTAGGGCTTGACGCCATGCGCGAGCGCGCCGCCACGTTGGGCGGCACCTGCCGGGTGGAGAGCCTGCCAGGCCGGGGCACTCGCGTAATCGTCAATGTGCCCTTATCAAAGAGAGAGAAGGTAGGCAATGCAACCGCCCCACCCCTTGAAGTTGCTGCTCGTTGATGATCACGACCTCTTTAGAGAGGGGCTGGTAGCGCTCTTTTCGTACCAGCACGATTTCGTGGTGGTCGGTGAGGCGGGGGACGCCGAAAGCGCTATCGCCCAGGCTCGCAAGCTCCGGCCCGACCTCGTGCTGATGGATATCGACCTGTCCGGTGGCGATGGTGTGCTCGCCACCCAGCAAATCAAGAGTGAGATGCCTGGTGTTGCCGTCGTGATGCTCACAGTCTACGACGATACCGAGAAACTGCTGGAAGCCATCAAAGCCGGTGCTGAGGGCTATCTGGTCAAGAACATTCGCGCCTCTGAGTTAATTGTGCAATTGCGCGGCCTGGCTCATGGCGAGGCTGCCATAACAAGGCGTATGGCGACGCGCGTCCTCAACGAGTTCCGCAAGCAAGATAATGATGGCGAGTCCGAGCAACCCACCGGAACCGACCCGCAGCTAACGCCCAGGGAGCTTGAGGTGCTCGAACTGGTGGCTGCTCGCAACTCCAATCGAGAGATCGCCGATACCCTCACGATCAGCGAGTATACGGTCAAGAACCACATCAAGAGTATTCTCACCAAGCTGCAATTGCGTAGCAGACACCAGGCAGCCATGTATGGAGTAGCTCGCGGCTGGATACACCCTACGGATAGCACTCAGTAGCCCTTTCCCAATCCAAGGGCTGGCCCTTTAAGTCCAATGGCGATCGCCAGAATAGCCCTTTTATAGCCCTCCATTCACGCCGGTAGGCATTGCGGCTCACATGCCCACGCCCTATCCTAAGAACCATGACTATCCGGGCAGGGTAGAGGAGGTAGTGAAAGGTATGTTCACATCACATGGCAGCCTTGCTGCTCACAAGGAGAAAGCTGACGATGCCTCATATGGGGGCCGGACGCGGGCCGCGCGCACGCTCTGGCCGGTGTTACTGCTACTCATCCTATCGCTGGTACTGTCGGCGTGCGGCGGGACGGGCACAGACAGCGGAAATTCCGGCAATACGAAAATAGACCTCACCGTATCGCCCAACCCCCCTGTCGTTGGCCCCGCCCAATTGACCATCACCCTCAAAGACGGTTCCGGCAACGCGATCAACGATGCCACTGTGACGGTCGAGGGCGACATGACCCACGCGGGCATGGTGCCGGTGCAAGCCGATGCCACCAGCATGGGTAATGGCACCTACATGGTCAACAATTTCAATTTCAATATGGGCGGCGATTGGGTGCTCACCGTATCGGCTACCTTGCCCGGCGGCGACAAAGCCCAGGGCACTTTCAACTACAATGGGGTTGCCGGTGGGATGGAGATGACAGGCACGATGACCCCTGGCATGGAGATGACAGGCACGATGACCCCTGGCATGGAGATGACAGGCACGATGACACCAGGCCTGAGTGATAACATGGAAATGCAGGGAATGCCAACGCCAACTGACACGCCCTGTCCTTGTAGCAGTCCTTGAGAGCGAAAGCAAGCTGAAAAACGGGTCGAGGTTAGTAAATGGGTGGAGCAGTAACAACGTCAGTAACACGATCTTCGAAAGCGGCACCCAGAGGTTTCGACTTGCTGCGCGTACCTCTTGTGGGGCGCTTCCTCAAGTGGCGGTACGCCCGCGCGGCTATGCAAATACCCATGCTGTTGGCCTCGGCGCTGATCCTTTACGATGGCTTCTGGGGACCACAGCTTGCGCCGAAGAACCTGGCAGGCGTGGCCCCCTGGGTGCACTGGCGCGGCTTCGTGGTGCTGGCGATCCTGGTGGCAGGCAATCTCTTTTGCATGGCCTGTCCTTTCATGCTGCCTCGCAAGCTCGCCAAGAAACTGCTGCCTGCGAATCGCCCCTGGCCCAGTTGGCTGCGCTCAAAGTGGCTCGCCGCCGGTTTGCTCGTGGCCTTCTTCTGGAGCTACGAAGGCTTCAACCTGTGGGCAAGCCCCTGGCTCACCGCCTGGGTAGCGCTGGCCTATTTCGCGGTCGCCTTTGTCGTGGATGGCTTCTTCAAAGGCGCTGCCTTCTGCAAGTACGTGTGCCCTATCGGTCAATTCCACTTTGTTAACTCCCTTTCCTCGCCCCTGGAAATAAAGGTCCGGCAACCCACCGTATGCGCGTCGTGTACCACTAAAGACTGCATAAAGGGGCACTACGAGAATGCCGACCTGACCCGTGTAGCAGCGCCGCTGGCGGCCCCTGCTGCGCCCGAGCCCACTCCTTCCTCGGCGTCCGCACCGCTTACCTTGATGGCGGCCCCAAAGACTCGCCCGGAAGCCTCTGCTGCCCCGGCAACTCGCGCACAGCAGAGAGGACGGCTGGTCCAGAATGGCTGCGAGCTGTGGCTCTTCCAGGAGCGCAAGGTCGGCAATATGGACTGCACATTCTGCCTCGATTGCGTTCATGCTTGCCCGCACGACAACGTGGGCATCCTGGCCCGTGTGCCAACCAGCGAGATATGGGACGATTCGCGCCGTTCAGGCGTTGGGCGCTTCAGCGACCGGCCCGACCTGGCCGCCCTGGCGCTGGTGCTTGTGTTTGCTTCTTTCTTCAACGCCTTCGGTATGGTCACACCCGTTTATCCCATCGAGCAGTGGCTGGCTACAACACTTGGCACCGACTCCAAGGCTGTAGTGCTGTTGGTCATGGTCGCACCAGCACTGATCCTCCTGCCTCTCTTGCTGGTGGGCGTGACCGGGTGGGCCAGTCTCATTCTTACAGGCGCGCGCGATAGCATTGTCAAGGTAGCTACCCGCTACAGCTTCGCGCTGGTGCCTCTTGGCTTCGGGATGTGGCTGGCGCACTACAGCTTTCACTTTCTTATCGGGGCGTTGACAATCATACCGGTGATGCAGAACTTCGCGGCCATGCTGGGTATAACTCTGCTCGGCTCGCCCAACTGGAGCCTCGGCCCCCTTGTGCCGACCAGCATGTTGGTCCCGATAGAGTTGATGTTCCTGGATGCAGGGCTTGCGGCTTCTTTGTATTCAATCTACCGGATATCGCGTCGCGAGCACTCCGGCTCCGATTCGGGGAATCTGTGGCGAGCGGCCTTCCCCTGGATGGTGCTGGCTGTCGTCCTCTTTGTACTGGGGGCATGGCTTATGCTACAACCTATGGAGATGCGCGGCACGCTCTTCAGCGGAGCCTGATCCAATCGCGGAAAAATAGTGCCGCTTTCATTGGCGCGACGGTGAAGGTGGTGATAATGTCAAATGATCGATCAAACACATACCGGCATAGTGGGCAAGCTCATGCCACTGCTGGTTGGCGCAGTCCTCTTGGTACTGGCTACGGTGGCGCTGGCAGTTGGCGGCTTACCGTTTCAGAGTAGCTCCCCTCCGCAGTTAGCGGGCACCACCCTCGCTGCTCAGCCCGCACCCGATTTTGAGCTATCAGACCAATCCAACACACAGGTGCGGCTGTCCGACTTGCGTGGCAAGATAGTTTCGCTGTCGTTCCTCTACACTAGTTGCCCCGATGTTTGTCCTCTGACGGCGTCCAAGTTACTTGCCGCCTACGCACGGCTGCCCCAATCCGAGCAAAGCCGCATTGAAATCCTGGCAGTGACGGTCGATCCAGAACACGACAATCAACAGCGGAGGGCGAATTTCGTCCATGCGCAAGGGTTGGATGGTGTGCTACACTTCCTTGGGGGTGATCAATCTGACGTGAGCAAGGTTTGGGATTCATACCACATCGGCGTGTCGCTGCCTACACCCGGCACAGAGAGTGCGGGTATCTCAACCATCAACCACAACGCCGTGACTTACCTGGTTGATGCCGACGGTAATGAGCGCGTGCTGATGGACGATCGCGACTTTACGCCTGACGAGCTTGCCGGTAATTTCACGGCTTTGTTGCCTCCCCTTGCCTCTGTGAGCATGAGTACACCGTGACCATCAACCTGACGTTTGACCCGATAGTCGCACGAATTGGGCAGGTAGATATAAGCTGGCAAGGTATCTTCACCGCGTTGGCGCTTGCGCTGGGCGTGTGGCTCGCCGTGCGTAACGCCAGTCGGCTGAGCATAACCATCGCGACGTGCGGGCACCTGATCCTCCTGACCTTATTAGGCGGTGTGATAAGCGGGCGATTAGTACACCTGGCAACTCATTGGCTCTACTATTCAGCCAATCCGGGCGAGGCGGCCACCCTCTGGGATGGTGGAGCGTCTCTGTACGGGGCGTTGCTGGGAGGTAGCCTCGTACTCTGGTTGGCGGCACGACGACAAAGGCTAGCCCCCTGGGCCCTGCTCGATGCTGCCGCGCCCGCTGCTCTCGCGGGAGTGGCTTTGGGCAGGATAGGTTGCTTGCTGGTTGGGGCTGCCTGGGGTGTTCCGACAGATGCTCCCTGGGGCGTCATTTACTGGAATCCCGGCGATGTGCTGCCGCCGAACCTGTTGAGTTTGCCTTTGCACCCTTACCCGTTGTACGAATTTGCGGCTGTGCTGGCGGTACTGGGGGGCCTGTGGCTCCTGCGACGCAGATTGACGTTCACCGGCAGCACGTTCCTGGTGGCGGCCACAGGTTACGCGATCATCAGGCTTGGGCTGGCAGGCTTTCGTCCGGAGCCGGAAGCCGTACAGTTGCTGGCACTGACGAGCGGTTTGATCTGCTGCTGCTTGTTGCTCCTGATAGCGCCTGGCAGGCGGTGGGTACATATTGCACTCAGCGATAGAAAGATTGTATCCATTGACAGCTTACCCTTTGAAAACAACCACACCAACACTACGAGAGACAGACATGCGACATAGTACGGAATATGATGGCAAGAGAGGGCAACGGCTCGCGCCCCACAATCCGAGAATACGAAAACCCATAACATGTGTGATATCGCAATTGCTGGCGCTTAGCTTCGTGCTTCAACTCCTTGTGCAGGCACAACCCGCTTCGGCGAACGGCGGCACGATTCAGGTGTCGAGCGAGCCGGTAGGGCCATATGAAGTTACAGTGCTCACAAGTCCCAGCCCTCTGGTAGCAGGCACAGCGGATATAACAGTTGCCGTGATCGACCCGCGTATCGTCTCCCCCTCGCAAGATCCGACGGCCCTGGATGCGCAGGTGGAGGTGACTGCCCAACCCGCAGACAATAGCTCCCCCCCGGCCTCATTTCCGGCGACACATGATCAGGCGACAAACAAACTGCTGTACCAGGCGAACGTTGCCTTGCCGTCGAGCGGCCAATGGCAGTTTACTGTGCGGGTTAGCGGCCCTGACGGCGGCGGCAGCGTGCAGTTTGCAGCTGATGTAAGCCCCTCCCTTTTCGCGATGGACCCCACCCAGTTCATCTGCACGGCGATCCCCGTTCTTATTATTGTCACTGTCGGGATAGTGGCACTGGTCAGGAGCAGACGCAAGCAATCGACACCGGGTTCAGGCTCTGAACCGCTCCCGGAGCCTGAGTCATGATCGGCGTAAGGGATATCTATTCAAGGTTCACCCACCGTACTATACACTCGCGAACTACATGGTACGCTTTGCTGATAGTGCTGAGCCTGGCGCTCGGATTGGGGTTGAACGCGGGTACGATACCCGAAAGCCCGGGTCGCTGGCAACCCGACGGTGCGAAAGCCGCCATATTGGAGAGCAATTGGGCTTACGATTATCTCACGGTGCAACCCCGCGATGGAGACCACATCTCCTCGAACCTGTATGTGGCACTGGCCGAAGGGGAGAATGCATGGGCCGCTGCCTATCTTGAGCGGCAAAGAGATGCCCTGGCTCGTGCATCAGGGCGTGCTACACCCGCAAGTGCCGTACAGGTCCAGAGCGTAGTGCATCTGTTGGAGTGCTATGAGTTGCTGCTGAAGACTGCGCCGTTGCCGGCTATTCCGAGGTGTGACTTCTAATTTTTCAGACTTGTCGGGCCCGCCTGGCTCAGATTATAGCTTGACATAAATGTGGCGGAGATATTCTGGGCCTACTTCAAGGGTAGCTAATGGGGATGCCGGGCTGATCGACTATGTTGTGCTCAGGAACTTCAGCAGACAGGCGTTAAACATCTCCGGTTGCTCGATATTCGATAGATGGGCGGTGTTGGGGAAAATGATCAGCTTACTACCGGCGATGGCGTTGTGCAGTTGCTTCGATTGTATTGGGGGTGTGCTCTCGTCCAATTCACCGCTAATGATAAGCGACGGCACCCGAATGATAGGTACGATCACGCTCAGATCGGCATCGCGCAAAGCTGCACATGCTGCTATGTAACCCTCCGGATCTGTGGCTTCAAGCATATCGCCAATCACATCCGTTACAATCGGTTGACGCTCACGAAACTCCCGGCTGAGGAAGCGTTTGATGCCGATTTCTCGCGCAGCGGCCATCCTACCTTCACGCACCAACTTTATGCGCGTGGCCCAGCTTTCAATAGAGCCGATTCGGGCCGAGGTATTCGCGAATACCGCGCGATGAACACGCTCACGGTGCATGGCTGCGACCCAGAGAGCAACCATACCGCCAAGCGAGATGCCACAGATATGAGCGCGCTCGATCTCAAAGTGGTCGAGCACTGCCAGCAGATCACGCTCAAGACGTTCAATGGTAGCAGGCTCATCGGGCACGTCAGATTGGCCGTGACCACGCATATCGTAGCGAACGATACGAAAAGCGGACCTCAAGGCGATGGCCTGGGCATCCCACAAATGCATATTGGTGCCTATGGAGTTGGAGAACACCAGCGCAGGAGCGTCCGAATTCCCCTCGATCTGGCAGGCGATCTGCACACCATCAACTGGCACATACTCTATCATGCGTTTTCGGCACTCATCATCGCTTGATAGCCCTCAAGGGCGCGGTCAATGAACGCGTCTGTGCTGCCAAGGTAGCTGGCAGGATCAAGTGCGGCCTCGATGGCATCGGGGGGCAGAATGGCGCGAATTTGTTCGTCGCTCAAGGAGGCGTCTTGCAAGCTGATCCCTTGTTCAAGCGCACGCGCGCCCACAGCCTGGACCAGATGTTGGGCTTGCTGCTTCCCTATGTAGGGTGCGAGTGCTACCAGTAGCGCCTCGGACATCAGCAATCCGCCGCTCTGCTGGAGGTTGGCGTGCATTCTTTGGGGATCTACCTGCAAGTCCCGTAGGGCGTTGCCCACGCGGGCTACCGCGCTGCTTGTAAAGCAGAACAGGTCTGGGATGGCCTGCCATTCGGCCTGCCAGGCTCCTGCTGCGCGTTCGTGCTCCTGGGCCATCGATGCCAGCATGATGGGAACCTGTCCAAGCGCCAGCCGCGACGCTGCAAGGGCCATAGTAGCATCAACCGGGTTGCGCTTCTGGGGCATGGCCGAGGAGCCGCCTTTGCCTGGGGCTGCCTCTTCTGATACTTCTCCAACCTCTGTTTGGGCGAGGAGCACCAGGTCGCTTGCGATCTTCGCCATAGAGCCAGCGGTGATGCCAAGTGTGGCGGCGACGGTGGTAAAGCGGTCGCGCTCGGTGTGCCAGGGGAGATCCGGCAAGGGTAGATTGAGACCCTGGGCGACTATGCGCACAACCTCCAATCCTTTGTCTCCGAGCACGGCAAGGGTGCCCGCAGCACCGCCCAATTGGAGGGCCAACGATTGGGCGCGGCTGCGGCGTAATGCCTCTATTTGACGGGTCGCGAGGGCGAGCCAGCGGGCGGCCTTCAGTCCGAAGGTGATCGGCATGGCCTGCTGTAGTAAGGTCCTTCCGGCCATGAGGGTATGGCGGTGCTGCTCGGCGAGGGTGGCTGCAGACTTGCACAGGTCGCGCAGGCTGTCTACGAGGAGGTTCAGGCCGTCGCGCATTTCTAGCGCAAGGGCTGTGTCTATGGCATCCTGACTGGTAGCGCCCCAATGTATGTAGGATTTCGCGGGATCGGCTATGTGCTCGCCTAGCATTCGGACCAGAGGAATGGCCGGTGTGCCCGCGAGGGATACCTCTTCGAATATGCGTGGCACATCAAATAGCTCGACCCGGCAACCGGCTTCTATAGCGTCAGCCGCTTCTTGAGGGATCACCCCGGCTTCGGCCTCGGCGCGGGCCAGGGCTGCCTCGAAGGCAAGCATCTTCTGTACGTGGGATTCCGCCGAGAAGATGGCGTCCATCTCGGTGGTAGTGAAGAGATTGCCCGTGGGCGTGCCCATTTAGGTTGCCTCCTGGCTGTGGGCTTGGGCCGTACGAGCTTGTAAATCTCGGAGGACCGCCAGTTCGGTTTGATCGGGTGGGGGCGTTTGCTCGATCTGTTTCGCGAAACGGATGGGCCAGCCTGTGTTTACGCTAATTTGCTCACGAGTGACGCCTGCGTGGATGGAGACAACTGTTAGTTCCTTTGTGCTGGGGTCGGGGCGCATGAGGCAAAGGTCGGTTATTACGAGGGTAGGGCCTTGCGTGCGCAGGCCGAGGCGTTGGCGGTGATCGCCACCTTCGCCATGCCCGAATGAGGTAATGAAGTCAACATGTTGCACGAATGAGCGGGCGGTCTGTGCCATGACGACATAGACTTGTTTGCAGTGGCTTGCGATCTGCGGCGCGCCGCCGCCCCCCGGCAGGCGTACTTTGGGTTGGGTGTAGCTGCCTATCACGCTGGAATTGATGTTGGCGAAGCGGTCGATCTGAGCACCCCCCAGGAAGCCAACGGAGATGCGGCCACCCTGAAGCCAGTAGCTGAACATTTCAGGCACAGAGACCGTGCAGAGGGCGGTTTCGCATAGCTCAGGATCGCCTATGGAGAGGGGGAGTACATCGGGCTTGGTGCCGATCGTGCCCGATTCGTAAATGAGGGTGATATCGGGCGCGTGGGTGAGGCGGGCGAGATTACAGGCCAGCGAGGGCGCGCCAATACCGACGAAGCAAATGTCGTCGTTAGTCAAGGCGCGGGCTGCGGCGACTGCCATCATTTCGGAGGTTGTGTAAGGTGTAGTCATTCGTTATTAGTTTTTCTTGTCTCTTCAAGAAACGATAAAAGAGAGAGTAGAGTTGGGGATATCCCCCAATGACCCCGGCAGGCAGTTCCGCCTGCATCCCCT
This sequence comes from uncultured Chloroflexia bacterium, assembly GCA_963797095.1. Taxonomy (GTDB): domain Bacteria; phylum Chloroflexota; class Chloroflexia; order QHBQ01; family JADMIH01; genus JADMIH01. The sequence goes on from CAWCNY010000008.1 coordinate 148,362, forward strand.
ACGCAAGCACGTGCTCTTTTATCCAAAGCAGGAAGGTTTCGCGCTCTTTGGCTATGGCGTCCCAGGCGGTGTAGAAGGCGTTGTCGCGGCCATAGTAGCCGTGGGCGTAGGATGGGCGAGCGCCGCCGGGGGTTTCGGCTATGGCGGTTACGGTCCAGTTGGGGAGAATGGTGGAGTTGAGGCTGGGGGGACGCAGGTCGTCTACTATCTCTTCTACTGTTACTATGGCTTGCCTGGATGCAAGCACTACTTCTTTCTGGACGCCGGTTATGCCTTCGATGAGGACGTTGCCTGTGCGGTCGGCGCGTTGCGCGTGGACGATTGCCAGGTCGGGGCGGAGGGCGGGTACGGCGGCCAACTGCTCGCCTGTGAAGGGGCAAGTGATAGAGCGGATGTTGGAGTTGACGGTTGCGAGGTCGGTGCCGGTGTAGGCGCGCAGGACCGCGCAAGGCAGCCCGGCGGCTCCTGCTGCGTAGGCAGAGGCCATGGCGGCGTGGCTATGCTCCTCGATCTCCAGGGGGCGGGGCCAGCCGCGTTCGACGGCGTCGCGCAGGCGGTGGAGGGAGCCAACGCCGGGGTTACCTCCCCAGGAGAAGATCACCTTGCGAACGCAGCCCATCCCTATCATCTGGTCGTAGATGAGGTCGGGTGTCATGCGCATAAGGACCAGGTCGCGTTTGCCCTGGCGTATGATCTCGTGCCCGGCGGCGAACGGGATCAGGTGTGTGAAGCCCTCCAGTGCGAGCGTCATGCCATCTTGAACGTAGGTGGCGATCGCTTCACTCAGGGATAGGAAAGATGTCATCGGCCCGGCTCCATCACAGGTTGAAGAAGACCGTTTCACCTGCCCCTTGTAGCACCACGTCGAAGCGGTAGCTGGCAACCCCATCGCGCTCGACGGGCTGCGCGAGCAGGGTTGCCCTGCGCTCGGCAGGCACACACATCAGTACGGGGTCGTTTGCGTTGGCTGGGTCGTCGGCGAAGTAGAGGCGGGTGTAGAGGTGATTCAGGAGGCCACGAGCAAAGACGGCCACGCAGATGTGGGGGGCTTGCATCTGCTGCGCGTCGTAGGGCACAGCGCCAGGCTTGATCGTCTCGAATAGGTATGCACCTTCGTCGTTCGTGCCGCAACGCCCGAAGCCTGTGAAGGTCGGATCTAGGGGGAGGTCCCGGTTGTCGGTGGAGTGGTTATAGCGGCCTGACGCATTAGCCTGCCAGATCTCAAGCATGGCATCCGGCACGGGTTGGCCGTCGCCATCGTACACGTACCCCTCGATGTTGATGCGAGTGCCTTCGGTGGCGGGCGCGACCAGCACGTTGGCACACTGCCTATCGTCGCGCAGCAGACAAGGCTCGAAGAAGGGGCCGACGGTTTGGGAGGGGGTGAGTGCGAAAGTGTTCATATCAGTGGGTATCCCTCGGCGGCTCGAACGGGGTGGCTTCGGGGCCGCCCAGCACGATGTTCCAACTCCAGCCAAGTGCCCACTCAGGCTCGGTAATATCATGGCGATATTTGGCGATCAGCCTTTGTCTGGCTGCTTCTGTCGGCACAGAGTTGAAAATGGGGTCGTACGGGAAAAGAGTATCGCCCTCAAAGTACATCTGAGTTATCAGGCGGGATGTCCAGGTTCTGCCGAAGAATGAGAAGTGGATGTGGGCCGGTCGCCAGGCGTTGGGGTGGTTCTTCCATGGATAAGCGCCGGGCTTGATGGTGAGGAACCGGTAGACTCCTTCCGAGTCGGTCAGGCAGCGCCCGATGCCGAGGAAGTTGGGATCGAGGGGGCCAGGCCACCGGTCATTGCGGTGGATGTAGCGCCCGCAGGCATTGGCCTGCCATACCTCTATGAGAGTGTGAGGCACGGGCGCGCCGTGCTCGTCCAGTACCCGACCCGTGACGATAATGCGCTGGCCGATGGCCTCGCCGCCTGTGCCTGCGTTGCGTGTTAGGTCGGCATCTTCCGGCGTGGTCGCACCCATTATTGGCCCAGGCCCGGTCAACTCCGAAATCGTGAGGGGCACATCAACTAGCGGCATCGTGGGGGCGCGCTTGATGGTCGAGCGGTAGGCGTCGTAGAGAAAAGGCGGGAAAATCTCTCGGTCGCCTCGTATGATTTCTCCTATGGTTGTTATCATCGGTGTTCCTCCTGTGACGAGAGCAACTTGTGGTCCGGCGCTTGCCATCACTCATCATCGGTCGCGGACGTTAGCTCCTTTTTGGCGATAGCGAAAGCTGTGTTGGCGGCGGGGATGCCGGCGTAAACGGCCACGTGGAGCAGCGCCTCAGCTATCTCATCGGGCGTCGCGCCTGTATTGCGGGTGGCGTGCAGGTGCAGCGCCAACTCTTCAGTGCGCCCAAGCGCAGCCAGCACAGCGATTGTGATCAGGCTGCGCGTTCGCGGGTCGAGGCCGGGCCGCGCCCACACCGATCCCCAGGCTGTCTCTGTGATGAAACGCTGGAAATCGGCGTCCAACTCCGTTATGCCCGCCTCCGCCCTGTCTACGTGCGCATCGCCTAACACCGCCCTGCGAACACGCATTCCTTTGTCGTAGCTCGATTCTTCCAACTAGATTGCCCTTCCTAGACCCGTTCCAGGCCGACGTAGTTCTCGGCGAGGCTTGTGGCGGCTGGCTGCGATGTGCAGACGTATCTCAGTTGAGACAGTTGTAGTTGCTGCTGGAACCCGCCATCATCGTCGTAAAAGCGGTGCAGCATGGAGGTCATGTACCACGAAAAGTGCTCGGCCCGCCAGACGCGGCGCAGACAAATCTTCGAGTATGACTCCAGTTTCTGAGTGTGGCCCTGCTCGTACCAATCAACGAGAGCATCGGCAAGCACGCGCACGTCGGCGACGGCGAGATTCAGCCCTTTGGCCCCGGTGGGTGGCACCAGGTGGGCTGCGTCGCCCGCCAGGTAGAGCCGCCCGTATTGTATCGGGTCGTACACAAAGCTACGCATAGTGGTGATGCTCTTTTCGAGGACCTCGCCTTCCTGAAAAGTCCAGCCGTTTATCTCCAGGCGCTCGTGTAGCTCGTGCCAGATAAGCTCGTCGGGCCATTGCTCAATTTCGTCGTCGGGGGAGCACTGAATATATAGGCGGCTCAACTGGGGTGAGCGCATACTGTAGAGGGCGAAGCCGCGCTCGTGGTAGGCGTAGATTAGTTCGTGGGTAGCGGGCGGCGCGGCGGCGAGGATGCCTAACCAGGCGAAAGGGTAGACTTTCTGGTAGCACCGCAACGCTTCTTCGGGCACGCTTGGGCGACATGGGCCGTGGAAGCCATCGCACCCCGCGATGAAATCGGCGTGTAGCTCCTCCTCTTTACCCTGGTACTGGAAGCGGACGTAAGGGTGGTCGGTGTCTATATTGTGGAGGCTGACGGCCTCGGCCTCGAACAGGATTTGCCCGCCGGCTGCCAACCGCGCCGCAATCAGGTCTTTTACTACTTCTTGCTGCCCGTAGACGGTAATGGCGCGCCCGCCGGTGAGTTCGCTCAAAGGGATGCGGTGGCGCTCACCCCCGAACTGGAGGTTGATCCCGTGGTGCACTAACCCCTCGCGGGTCATGCGCTCGCCAACCCCTGTTGAATTGAGCAGATCAACCGTGGTCTGCTCCAGCACTCCCGCTCTCAAGCGATGCTCTACATATATGCGATCATGCCGCTCCAGCACGACCAACTCGATGCCATGCAGGTGCAGTAAATGGGAGAGCACCAGCCCCGCCGGACCCGCGCCCACGATAGCTACCTGTGTACGCATCGTACTCACCTCTTTCGTTAGTTTTCTCCCCAAACCTCGCGTGCCACATCGGCTACCAGCTTTAGCTTGGCCTCCTCGTCGGAGGGGGTGAGGAGGTTGCCCGCCTCGGTGGAGGCAAAGCCGCATTGGGGGCTTATGGCTAGCCTCTCCAGCGGTATATATGTGGATGCTTCCTCGATGCGGCGCTTAAGTTCTTCTTTGTTCTCCAGAGCTGGTTTCTTGGTTGTGACCAGGCCAAGCACTATGGTCCTATCTCCTGGAACGTGGCGTAACGGCTCAAAGCCGCCGGATCGTTCGTCGTCGTATTCCAGCAGGAAGCGCCCGAACTTTGTACGCTCGAACACCGAGGCGATTGGTTCGTAATCTCCACTCGCGTAGAACTTGCTCTGGTTGTTGCCCCGGCAGAGGTGCACCCCGAAGGTGATCTCAGGATTGCCCAGGTAGTCACTGATAACGGCATTATCCATCTCGATACAGCGGTCGAGGAGGCGATCGGGGTCGGTGCCACGCTTGCGGTAGCCCTCGCGGATCGAGGCGTCGAGTAAGCCCGCGTACTGTGGTGCATCCAGTTGGATATAGGTACAACCGAGATGGATCAACTCGGCAATTTCGCCACGCAAGATGTCTACAACGTCGGCCAGATAAGCGTCAATTGTAGAGTAAGCCCCCTTTGATTTCTCCGCGTCGTAGTACGCCGCGGCCTGTTGTGCGTTGATAAGAGTGACCTTTATGGGTTTGTCGGTTCTTGCGCGCACATACGCGAACTCCTCGGTGCTCATGGGCCGTATTCGCTTGAGCCGAGAAACCACCACAGGCCGCTTGAGCACAAGTTCGTTGCCCTGCTCGTCTCGGAAGGGGATGGCCCAGCCGCCATATTTGTCGAAGCCCTCAACCGCGTCGATAAAGTGCCCGTAGAAGGCGTAGCGGCGCATCTCGCCATCTGTAATTACGTCCATGCCTGCCTCTAGTTGCAGGTCAACCGCCTCGTTTACGGCCCGGTCTTCAACGCGTTTGAAGGCGGCGTCGCTGAGCGTGCCCGCCTCATGTTCTTTGCGGGCCTCCTTCAAGTAGTCAGGCCGGAGCAGGCTCCCGATCACGTCGTTATGATAATTAGGCATAATTGCACTCCTTTCTTAGTGCTACCACTCTTTGTACAGCTTATATTCATGGATGGAGTCAGGGGACACCCCTGGTACTCACTCCACTATTTGCTTTTGGCCAGGCGTGCGCGCCACCACCGCTGCAATCGCGTCCACGCCTCCACCAACCCGCCAGGGAACACAAGCACTACTATAATGAACAATATGCCGAAGATGATCTGGTAGCTTTCTTGCAGGCTCAGCGAGAGTTGCTGCTGTACCACGATAAAGAAGATCGCGCCGATTATTGGCCCAACAATCGTACCCAAGCCGCCGATGTAGGCGATGAGCAGGGCATCGAAGGTCCATGATGCGCCGAATGGAGCGGCAGGGTAGTAGCTGGCTTGCTGGTATGCAAAAACGCCACCCGCCAGCCCCGCAAGTAAGCTGGACAGGCCAAGAGCGAGCAGTTTGTGTGCCAGTATACTTACCCCGGTGGCGCGGGCCGCCTCCTCGTCTTCTCGCACCGCCTCCAGGCCAAGCCCCAGCGCCGAGTAGCGCAAGGCAGCCGCTATTCCGGTGGTTGCCAGGGCCACCCCCAGCGCGAGGTAGTAGCGCGAGTCAAGGTTGTAGTTGGCGATCTCAGGGCCGGGCAGCGACGTGATCAGGGGAAACTGCCGAGCCACCGTAATGCGCAATACCTCTGCGACACCCAGCGTTCCGATAGCGAAGTAGGCCCCACGCAGGCGAAAAGTCGGAACGCCGATCACAAGCGCGAAGGCGGCGGAAGCCAAACCACCCAGGAGCAGGGCAAGGAAGAAGGGCACCCCGCCCAACCAGAGCGGGCGAGTGACAAGCGCTCCAATGCCAAAGAACGCCGCGTGTCCCAGGCTGGTTTGTCCTGCGAAGCCGGCCAGGATATTCCAACTCTGGGCCAGAGTTATGAACAGGCAAACCTGAAAGAGAAGGTTGAGGATATCATCACGAGTAACGAACCGTGGCACGAGGGCCGCGACGACCACTAACGCCAGAATTAGCAGACCTAACACCAGGCGACGCATGGCGGAGGGCGCTGGCAGCACTGCTGTCCTTTGCACATCGCTGTTTGTCGTTTGTCGCTCGGTAGTCTGGCTCACGATTATCCTATTCCCTCCCGAAAAGTCCGCCGGGCCTGAGCACCAGCACCAGCAGGAACATCACCAACCCCACGATTTCTCGGTAGCTGGAGCCGAGCAGGGTGCCGCTTAGCGCCTCCACAAGTCCAAGCAACAGCCCGGCAGGAAACACCCCGATGATACTTCCTGTGCCAGCGAGGACGATAACTACGAGGGCCTTGAGGGTCCAGGTCAGGCCGATATCAGGCTCGATCCCGTAGCCGACGACAACCAGGCTGCCAGCCACACCGGCCAGCGCCGCGCCGATCCCGAGGGTGTACATGTAGGTACGCTGAACATCGACCCCGGCCAGGGCCGCGCTCTCGTTGTTCTCAGAGACGGCCCGGATCGCTTTGCCGGGGTAGGTGCGGTGAAGGAACTGGTGCAGAGCTACTATCGCGATCAGCGCCACTGCGAAACTGAGTAAGCGTGTGTATGGAAAAGCTATGCCGAACAGGTTAAGGCCGTTGCCGGAGTAGCTTAGTTGCACCGAACGCTGATCCGCTGTGAAGAAGACCTGCGCCGAGTTCTGAAGGATGAGCGTTAAGCCGAAGCTGACTAACAGTGAGTTCTTGAGCTTGGCCTCTCCATGAAGATGCACGAGGAACCTGAAGAGAACACGGTCAAGCACAATACCGAACAAGAAAAGAAGGGGTATGCACACCAGCAGCGAGATGAACGGATCGAGGCCCACCAATACGAACAGCCAGAAAGTAACATAGCCGCCAAGCATCAGTAGCTCGCCGTGTGCGACGTTGAGCATCTTCAGCACACCGAACACAAGGGCCAGCCCCGCGGCGGCAACGCCGTAGATGCTGCCGACAAATAATCCGAAGACTAGATTTTGTACGAGGGTTTGCAATGTCCGTTCCGAGTTCCGAGTTCCGAGCTTCTGATTGCGTAGAGCAGATAACAACCAGGAACCAGGAGCCAGGACACTTTTACGGGGTGTAACCGAGATATGCCTCTTGCACTGTATTGTCGTGTAAAAGGGCTTTGCCTGTGCCGGAGTCTGCGACGTGGCCTTGTTCTATTATGTAGGCGCGGTCGGCCAACTCTAGAGCGGCGCGGGCGTTCTGCTCTACCAGCAGCACCGTTACGCCCTGCTGGTTGATGGCGCTCACGATCTCAAAGATGTGCTGGACGAGGAGAGGTGCCAGTCCGAGCGATGGCTCATCGAGCATCAACAGGCGTGGAAGTGCCATCATCGCCCTTCCGATCGCGAGCATTTGCTGTTCGCCACCGCTCATCGTTTGTGCGCGCTGGGTCCTCCTGTCGGCCAGAACCGGAAAAGTTTCAAAGACTCGACTGAGGGTTTGTGTGCGCTGCTGCCTGGCTCCGGGGGTGAACGCACCCATCTCCAGATTCTCTAAGACAGACATTCCACCGAACAGCCTACGACCTTCGGGGACCAGCACGATGCCGCGCTGAACGATTTCGTGAGGCCGCAGGATATGAAGCGGTTTACCTTCGAAACTGATGCTGCCCGACAACGGAGATTGCAGTCCTGAGATCGCTCGCATTAGGGTGGTTTTGCCTGCCCCATTTGACCCGATCAGCACTACGATCTCACCGGTATCAACGGCGAGAGAGATGTCCCAGAGAACCTGGACATCGCCGTACGCGACTGCAAGATTCGTAACCTCAAGCAGCATGGGCTGTTCCCAGGTATGCATCGATCACTCGCTGGTCGTTGGCAACCCCGGCGGGTGTGCCTTCGGCGATGCGCTCTCCGGCGTTCATCACTGCCACGCGATCGGATAGGTCGAAGATCGCTTTGACAACATGCTCCACGATGATCACGGTAATCCCGGAATCACGAAGCTCGCGAATCAGGTCCATTGCCTGGAGCACTTCGGTCGGGTTGAGACCCGCCAGTAGCTGATCCAGCAGCAACAGGGTTGGGCGCGTCGCCAGGGCGCGGGCCAATTCAAGGCGTTTGCGATCTACCAATGTAAGATGCTTGGCGTATTCATAGGCGCGTCCCGCTAACCCTACGCGCTGAAGTAAATCGAGCGCCTGGACCTCGGCCCGGCGGCGATTCCACACAGCATCGCGTCCGTAGACCCTGCCCACGGCCACGTTTGCCAGCACAGTCAGGTCCTGGAACGGTCGCACCAATTGAAAGCTACGTGCGATACCAAGTTTGCACCGCCGGTGCGCGCCGAGGCGGGTTACGTCGGTGCCATCAAACAGGATTCGCCCGGACGATGGCCGAATGGAGCCTGCGATCATGTTGAAAAGCGTTGTTTTGCCGGCTCCATTCGGCCCAATCAGGCCCAGGATTTCGCCTCGCTGAACGCTCAGCGAGACGCCATTTACTGCCATTAGCCCACCAAAGGATTTGTAGATGTGATCTAGTTGAAGAAGCTGCGACATGGTTGGATGACGAGTGACGAGTGACGAGTGACGAGTGACGAGTGACGAGTACAGAGTTCCCAACTCCGACTACCGACTACCGACTACCGACTACCGACTACCGACTACCGACTACCGACTGCCCGGTAGTTTAGTATTCACGGCTCGATTACGCAAGCCATACCGGTCTAGCGGTCGCTGAACGCGGGAGCAGGATAGATTACAGGCTTGGCTGCCTGCTCCTTAGGCCAGACCGCCACCTGCTCGCCGTTCTGGTACTGTGTGACAATTGAGATCACCTGCCCGGTGCCATCCGGATTGAACTTGACCGGGCCGATAACGGTATCGCTCATGTCAGTCTTGGCGAGGGCGTCACGTATGGCCTGGCGGTCGGTGCTGCCTGCGCGGCTGATGGCGTCGGCAAGGATCTGTACAACCGCATAGGCGGAACCTACACTCGATTGGGCGGGCGCGTTGTACTTGGCCTGGTAGCGCGCTGCCATATCTTGCGAGCCGGGGAAGGTAACATTAGCGGCCCACCCCTGGATTAGCATAACATCATCGCCATCTTTGCCCAGGTTAGTTGCCCAGGTTGTGCTATCGGGAGCGCGGATCAAGAACATGGCTTTGGGTGTATAGGCAAGCTCTTTCAACTGCTTGACCAGGGCTGTGCCGTCGGGAGGACTAGGCAGCGCGAGAAGCACCTCTGCCCCGCCATCCTTCGCCTTGCCTATAAGCCCCGAGTAGTCGGTTGCCCCAGGGGTGTACTGTTCGTCAGCCACGATGTCATAACCGCGATTTTGGGCTTCGGTGCGCCAGAGGCCGCCCAACTCGGCTCCCCAGTCGGTAGTCTCAGCGAAGATCGCCACTTTGGTCGGTTTGGGGTCGAGGCTATCGAGGAGGTCAAAGGTGGCCTTGGCTACATCAGGCGACTTGGGGAAGGGAGAGAAGAGGTACCGGTAGCCTTGCTCGTGAATCTTCTTGAGCGCGAAGGCAATGCCCAGGTAAGGTATTTTATTCTTTTCAGCGATTGCTGCCGCAGCGGCATGCAGATCGCTGCCGAAACCACCCAGGTAGGCAGATACGTTATTGCTGGAGTTGAGGGTTTCCAGTTGCTGGGTGGTCTTGGTCGGGTCGGATGCATCGTCGAGCACAGTCAATTCTAGCTGCATCTTCTGCCCGCCCACATCTACACCACCGGCGTTATTGATGTCTTCCACGGCCAACTCGTAGCCATTCTTGACCAGCGCGCCGCCTGCCGCGTACTTGCCCGTGAGCGGGACCACCGCTCCGATGGAGATTGTCCCACCGGATGTGGTGCTTGCTGTCGTGGCGGTAGGCGCGACCGGTGCCGGTGTAGCGGTATCGGCTGCCGGTGCCGTTGTGTTGGTGGCGGCAGGTGGAGGCGAGGTCGGTGTGGCTTCTTCGCCGCATGCCGCCAGCAGCAGGAGTAAGACAATCAAAATACTGAATACGCGGAACTGTTGGGCCTTTGAAATCATCTGCATCCTCCTTTGTGGACGCGCTGATCTGCTCCTTGCCAGGCATCAGCGCCCGATCAACTCTGGCCGGTGTTGTGCGCCGTGGGTTATTATCGCCTCGGTGGGCTTCTATTCAAGGCTCCACCTCCCGGAAAATCGGTAGCGGAGCGAATCAAGCAACTGAGTTCGAAAGGATACCCATATCCACGACTTTGTCAAGCAGAGCGGCATTGTGCGCAACTGCTCGCACAGTCCTTATGGCAAGACGCGCGTGCTCCCGCGCCAGGGCTTCGGCGCGAGCGCCTTCGCGGTGCTCGATCGCTTCCACGATCCCTTTATGGTGTTCTTGTGCTGTGAAGAACACTTTCCACTCTTGCCCGAATTCCCACTCAGCAAGCACGAAAGCATTGGGAGAAGCAAAAGGTAAGGTGAGAATATGCTCGATCGTGCGCATGACGATGAAGCTTTCGGGGAGCGCAAGCAACTGCTGGTGGAAGTTCTGGTTGTATTCCAGATAGCGGTCAATAGTATCGCCGGTTATTTCGTGCTTCTCGGTCAGCTCATCGATCTGGGCAACGCATGCTTTGAGCTTGACAAGGGCAAGCCCGCTAACACCTCGTTCGGCGGCGAGGCGGGCCGCCAGGCCCTCGATGGTGCCGCGTATTTCGACGGCATCGAGGATATCGCGCTGAGTAAAGGTGCGTACCCTGTAGCCCGTTCCGGGCATCTTCTCCAGCAAGCCTTCCTGGGCCAGTTGCGCGAGGGCAGCGCGAACCGGCGTGCGCGATACTCTGAGACGCTCAACCAGCGCGGTTTCGATCAGGTGCTGGCCCGATGATAGCTCGCCCTGAAGTATAAGCTCTCTCAGGCTGACCAAAGCTTTGGTTGTTTGCGACATTGCCATGGCACGCAACTCCTCCAACTTTGAGGGGGTTCGGGGTTTCATGAGTATACGCCATGTATACATAAAAGGCAAGATGGACTTTCGACAATTTTGCGATCAAAATAGTCAAAAGTCCATCAATCCCTCAATTTTGTTCGTCTTGCGTGCCCTGCACGAGCTATTTTTGGCTAGCTGGATCAGGAAACCCGCTTTATGCTCTTTCAAGAGATGTATACATGATGGCCTCTCCACTGTTATGTGGAGAGGCCAAACGAGTGGTTGCTAATGCTGTTGGGCTGTCTAGCCTGGCAAACCTAGCTGGCGAAGCATAGAGGCAGTGTCCTGGTAGTTGTGGAGAGTTGCGATCTTGCCGTCGCGAACCGTGCATACCTCGACCACGGGCCACTCGGCGGTCTTGCCTGTGGCGGGGATGGGGCCGGCAGGGCCGAGCAAGGGGCCTGTGTGCGTGCCGCGTGCGATAAATTCGGTGACGACAGCGCCAGGGGTTACAACCTGGTTGGTGACAATGAGATCGACATCGGGCATGGCGGTCTTGAAGGTCATGAAGAACTGCTCGAATTCCTCCTTGCCCCGGAACACCTGTCCCGTCGGCTCAAAGATAGCCTCGATGTCGTCGGTGACCAGCGACAGCACCTTGCCGTAATCGCATGCGCTGAAAGCCGCATATACTTCTCTTGCCAGTGTGCCGTTGTCTTGCGAGGTTATGGTTGCCATTTTCGTTTCTCCTTCTGTTTATCTATTTTGATTGGTTGGTTTCTTGTAGTCCTGCGCGCCGCGCTCTTGTTTGCGCATCGACTGACACAAGTTTACCCGCCAACCTCAGCCGAAACAGTGGGAGAAATACGAAGATTTATCTGAGCAGGTACGTATGTTTTATTGCGTATTGCGTATTGCGTATTGCGTATTGCGTATTGCGTATTGCGTATTGCGTATTGCGTATTGCGTATTGCGTATTGCGTATTGCATGTCCGTCACACAATTACGGACCACCGGATGTGGACTTCTGGCTGATCACAGGATGGATTTTGGTGATTGTGCGATTGTGGTGTTGGACTCTGCCTCATATACTAAAAGACATTAGTGGGACAAAACGGGACAGGTTTTGGGGTGTACTTAAGTACGGTTTTTCGAGGAGCGCTCTTGTGGGCTGTTCCGCCCCAGGCCGCGCTCGGTGGCCCAGGCTGCTATTTGAGCGCGTGACGTAAACCCCAGTTTGCCGAGGATGTTTTCGACATGCTTCTCGACTGTGCGCTCGCCTACCACCATTTCCTGGGCGATGGCGCGGTTGATCATGCCGAGGGCTATGTGCGTGGCAACTTCGCGCTCCCTGGCGGTGAGGCCGTTATACTCGCGTTTGGCTGCCTGCCCGGATGTGGGCGAATTTGCCGGTATGCGGGCGTCTACTCCGCCCAGGAAGCGGTCGCGCATATCCGGGTTTGGAACTTTATTCGCCAGCAGGTGCGCCGAATCGCGCGCTCTTTGGAAAGCGGCCCTGGCGTCGTCTCGCCGGCCTTGCACCCTGTATACCCTGCCCAAAACGGCCTGAATCTGCCATAAGATGGGATAGAATCCGAGGGCTTGCGCTCCCTCCTCGCCTTCGATAAGAATTGCCTCGGCTTCACTATAGCGGTGGAGGGCCGCCAGCGTTTCGCCCAGGAGACGGGCCATGTACGGCACAGCACGCAAACCTTCAACATCTATATTTGGGGTGGCCTGGATCAGCTTATCGGCTATATCCAGCGCGCCTTCGGGGTCGCCCTTTGCCAGTTTAAGGTGAGCCAGAGAAAACCAGGCCATCCTCTGACCTATAGTCTCCATAGGAGTGTATGAGTCAAGGATGCCGTAAAGTAATTCTTCAGCGCGGGCATAGTCACCCGTGGCGGTATTTATGAGAGCAAGGAAGGCGGTACCCAGGAAAATGACGAACGGCGAGTTGATCACCCTGGCCATCGCAAATGCCGCCTCGAAACGGGCCTTCGCTTCGGCGAAATCGAAAAGCTCCATTTGCGTACCGCCGAGGGCAAAACCATTGGAGATCATCCATTGCTGGTGCTCGATCTCCTCGGCGAGCGCCAACCCGCGCCTGCCATCCTCAAGGGCGCGTGCCACCTCGCCCCTCACAGAGAGCAGGAGCGCCGAGTAGCCGTATGTCATTGCCTCGCCCGCGCGCCAGCCAATTTGCCGGGCGAGAGGTAGGGCCTCATCAATATCCTTCAGACAATCATCAAGAGAGGCGGGTCTGAGCGCCGACAGGATCACCATATAGCCTCCGCCACGCGCCGCCATAGTGGAGAGAGCCTCTACCAGTCCAGGCTTGTTGCCGAGGTCGCGCAACAGTGCCACCGCCCGCTTGTAGTAGCCCACCCCGCCGATCACATCGCACGACATATAGCAGGTGATCCCAAGAAGGTCGAGAGTAGCGGCTACCCCGCGTTTGTCACCGATCTGCTGAAAAAGGGCCAGGGCTTCCTCGTGGCATTTGCGCCCGGCGACCGGGTGGCCCTGGTGCACATGCCAGTTGCCCAGGCGGTTGAGCGTTTGAGCAAGGGCAGCAGGGTCATCCATCCGGCGTGCCAACTCGATAGCGCGTTCGATCAAAACGCCCGCCTGAGCGTAGTCGCGGCCTGTCCAGAGCCACCCGAGGTTCAAAGCAGCCCGCCATTCGGTACGGAGATCGGCCACAAGACGTGCGGCTTCGATACTTCTGGTGTAATCGTCGCAGGCTCCCTCGAAGTTGCCCATGGTCTCGTTGGCCTGGCCCCTGGCGCGCAACAACTCAGGTTCGACCACCGATAGATGCTCTGCCGCCTCATAAGCGCGCGTGAAATGCTCTATGGCTGCCTGGGGAGAGTAGAGCGCCTGCGCGCGCTCGCCCGCTCGCTTGCTGTACTCCAGCGCCTTATTCCATTCCCCGGCCTGATAAAAGTGGTAACTCAGCTCGGCCAGGTGGGCTTCAAGCGCGCCGGCGTTCAACTGTTCAAGCGCCTCACCCACCAGCCTGTGGAGGCCCCTGCGCTCGCGGGCAAGGAGATTGGCGTAGACGGCCTCTCTCGTCAGGGCATGGCGGAATGCAAAGGTATCTACGGATTCCTCGACGACAAGTTGGGCGGCCAGAAGCTCTTTCATCAAGCGGAGAAGCGCCTGCTCGGTGTCGCCAGTGAGATTGTGCAACAGATCGAAGTCGAATCTGCGACCCGCCACAGCCGCCAGCGACAGCACATACTGTGCAGGTTCGCTCAAACCCTCCAGGCGGCGTTGCACAGCGACCTGCACGCTGCGCGGGATGCCCATCTGCTCGATAGGCGTGCGGTCCCAACTGCCATCGGCATAGAAGATCGCGCCCAACTCGAGGAGCGATTTGAGGGTCTCCTCCACAAAGAATGGGTTGCCCTCGGTCAGCCTGTAGATAGCGTCCAGCAGATCGGTGTGGATGGGGCGATCGAGGTTGAAGATGGCCCTCATCATTCCATCCACCTCGCCCATGTGCAGGCGCGCGAGCTTCAATTCAGTAGCCAGGCGTTCGCGGTCGAGCGACGCCAGTAATCTCGCGAGAGCAGGCTGCACCTCGTCGCTCCTGTACGTCATCAGGAGCCGGATGGGGTGAGCCGTGATACGCCTTGCGAAGGTCAGCAAGAACTCAAGGCTGATCTCATCGCTCCAATGCAGGTCTTCGATCACGATCATGAGCGGCCTGCGTGCGGCCTCTTGAAGAAAGAGTCCGGTAAGAGCCGCGAAAATACGCCGTTTGGCGCTGTCAGGCTCCGCAGGCGATTCTTCGGGAGTGTCATGGGTGCCTTGCAGGATGTACTGCATTTCGGGGAAGTCAGGGAAGAGCCGGGCGACCTCACGCGTGGCGGGCGTCAATCTGGCAGCGATTTCCATGGGAGGGTGGGAGAGGAAGAAGGTACGCAGCAGATCGAGCAGAGGGGCATAGGGGAGGGAGTGGTCGGTTTCGAAGCAATTGCCCTGCGCTATCTCATACCCTGCACGTCGCGCAAAAGAGCAGGCTTCGCTCACAAAGCGCGACTTGCCTATACCCGCCTCGCCTGAGATGAGCATGGTGTGAACTCCGGCTTCCTCGACTTCGCCCGTCAGGCCCACGAAGCGCCGGCAGATATCGAGGTGCTGGGCGCGACCGATCATTATGGGGCAGGTAGTGCGATGTCCCGGCTGCATGTATTGATTATATCTCGCAAAGACGATGGATCATAGGTGGCAACTATATGCTATAGTGCTTGGAGCGTACGCTTCGAGCTTCATCCTGAAATGGCCGGGAGGCCTAGTGAAGCGGGTGTGGGCGTACAGACGTTCAATGCGCTATACTCAGAGCGTCAACCTTAAGCCCAGGGCCGGAGTTTGATATTGGGCGTCGCTTTCCGCATTCCATACTCCGCGTTCCCAATCCCTGGTTCACAAATACACCATATGGAACCTAGCACTCCTTTTGCTCCTCTACTGCTCATAACCCTCCTGGCCGTCGTAGTGCCTTTGCTGGTTAATCGCATACAGTTTGTTCGGCTCCCCGGCGTGGTGGGCGAGATCGTCGCCGGGATAATCATAGGCCAGAGCGGTTTCCAGTTGGTCCAGCCCTCCGAGACGCTTGATTTCCTCGCCGAATTCGGTTTCACTTTCCTCATGTTCCTTTCGGGTCTGGAAGTGAACTTCGGGTTGTTGTTCAGCCCGTCCAATGGCAACGGTTCGGGTAAAACCGGGACGCCACCGCCGCTATGGCAGCGACCAATGCCACTGGCCGCTACCACTTTTTTGTTGACTGTTGTACTGGCGATCACTACAGGCTGGCTCCTTGTAAGCTTCAATCTGGCCCGCAACGCCGTGCTGATGGGCCTGATCTTGAGCACAACCTCTCTCGGAATCGTGGTGCCAGTGCTGAAGGAGCGCAGGCTAACCGCCAGCAAATACGGGCAAACCTTGCTTGCCGCCGCTCTTATCAGTGACTTCGTGACGCTCCTCCTTCTAAGCGTGTCTATTGCCGCTGTCAGCCAGGGGCTGAACCTGGAACTGCTGCTGTTGATGGTGTTGCTGGTAGCATTTATCGCGGCAGCCAAAGTCGGGCAGTGGGTCACACGCAACCGTCCTCTTACCAGGATAATTGAGGAGCTTTCGCATGCCACGTCCCAGGTGAGGGTGCGCGGGGCATTTGCCCTGATGATCGGCTGGGTGGTGCTTTCGCAATCGTTGGGCGTGGAGGTAATACTGGGGGCGTTCCTGGCGGGGGCTGTGATCAGCCTGAGCAGCCGCCGCTCCCAATCAACACTCCGGGAAAAACTCGATGCTATTGGGTACGGCTTTTTCATCCCGATCTTCTTCATTATGGTGGGGGCCAGGTTTGACCTGCGAGCTTTGCTCGAACTCGCCCTCGGCCCTCCTGCTGGTACCTCTCCTTATAGTGGCCGCCTACCTGGTCAAGATGATACCTGCCCTTCTCTTCCGAACCATGTTCTCCTGGCGTGAGACGTTCGGCGCGGGCGCGCTCCTTTCGTCCAGGCTATCGCTGATCATCGCGGCATCGGCCATCGCCTATGATTTGCAATTGATCAGCAGTTCCACCAACGCCGCCATAGTGCTCGTGGCGGTAGTAACCTGCACCGCCTCTCCAATCCTCTTTTCTCGTATCCTGCCTCAGAGAGACGAGAGCGAGCGCAAAGGTGTTATCATATTAGGGACCGATCAACTCGCCCGCCTGGTAGCAACAAGATTGCGCTCTGCGGGTGAGCCTGTGACCTTTGTGAGCCGGGATAGCTCTCAGTTGGACCAGCTTGCCCAGCATGGATTCAACGTCGTAAAAGGCAACCCATCTACGGATGGCGTGCTGGCCCAGGCAGGTGCCGCCAAAGCTCGTGCTCTTGTGGCTGTGCCGACAGTATCCGATATACTGGTTGATGTGTGCCGCCTGGCACGCGAACAGTTCGGCATTCCACAGATCGTGGCCCGCGTCGAGGACAACCAGCTAATACAGAAATTGCAGCCGCTCGAAGCGCGGGTGATCCAACCGCCCTTTGCTATCGCTCTGGCGCTTGAGGGCGCTCTCCTTTATCCTGCTACCTATGATATGCTACTCGACCAGAGTGATAACGTGGAATTGTTAGACGTTCAAGTAGGCAATCCCACGATGTCGGCCATGTCGCTCAGGCGGCTCAGGTTGCCCGGCAACGTGCTTATCATGGGCATACGCAGGCAGGGCGAGGTTATCGTACCGCACGGCGACACCACCTTACAGATAGGCGATGTACTTATGCTTGTGGGCAATCCTGAGGACCTGAAAGACACCCAAACGCTGATCGGAGACCAGGCAAGTACACCTGCAAGAGGCCGGAGGGCGGTGCGGAAAGAGTAAGGTGTGGGGAGGATTTGCAGCCAATCGAGGTGGAGCAGCGCGTAGCGCTCCCTGCGGAGCAGCGCGTAGCGCTCCCTGCGGAGCAGCGGAAGGCGAGGGCACGGGAGTTGCTGTTGTGGTCTTTGTCTCCACCGTGGGCACCGCTGTAGGCACCGCTGTAGGCACCGCTGTAGGCACCGCTGTAGGCACCGCTGTCGGGGGCGCTGTGGGATCGAGGAGTGTTATGGGCACGATCAGCAGCTTGAGGGCTACGGGTTGGCCCAGTTGGGCCGCGATATCTTCTTGCATGGATAGTGCCTCTTCGCGAGTGATAATGTCGGGCGAGCGAACGGTGGCTTCCACCTGGAAATGGTCTCCCTGCCATAGCTTTTCGAAACTGACCAGCCTGCTACCGTCGAGAGCGGCCAGTTCTCTTATGAGAGTAGAACGAATCGATAGATTATCGTTGGAATCGTGGGCGATCTGTAACAAGAAGCCGCCGAGCGGGATGGCAACGGTCAAAATGAGGCCACTCGATATGAGGAGAGCGTGGGGCACCGGTTGCTCCTCCCTGATGCTGGCTATAGGTCCAAAGCCTACTATGGTGAAGACAACACAACCTGCGAAAGCTATCGCCACCAGGTTAGCCAGAAAGAGGAGCAGCGCCCCTAAACTGACATCGCCGCGCCCTTGCGAAAGGCCGATGCCGACCACGCAGAGAGGAGGCATCAGGGCGGTGGCAATGGCAACTCCGGGCAAAGTGGCCGAAAGTTCAGGCTGTGCCAGCGCGTATGCTCCCGCCGCCCCGCCCGCGAGTGCCACAGCCATATCGAATAGAGTAGGATGGATGCGCGTCGTCACCTCGGTGGGCAATTCTTCGAGGAAGTTGAGACCGCCGACCGACACAAGAGTGCCAAGCAAAGCGCTCAAGACCACGGCCAGCACCATACCACCCACCAGGGTGGCAAACGCCCTGCCGAAGCGGCGCAGGTCGCCTCGGACCAGCGATAGGGCCGTGCCCAGGATAGGAGACATGAGGGGGGCGATAAGCATCGCTCCAATGATCACCGCGCCGCTGTTCAGCACAAGGCCGAAGGTCGCGATGACACCGCTTAGAAAGACCATTAGTAAGTAGTCTCGGAGCGCGCTGACCGACCGATCCAGGTCGTGGATGACCTCCAGCCTCCGCTCCGCAGACACACGACCGACAACGTTTTGCACTACAGTTCTCCATTATGATAGCTTTTTACGAATTGCATATTAGAAGTCA
This sequence comes from uncultured Chloroflexia bacterium, assembly GCA_963797095.1. Lineage (GTDB taxonomy): Bacteria > Chloroflexota > Chloroflexia > QHBQ01 > JADMIH01 > JADMIH01. The sequence continues at coordinate 166,696 of CAWCNY010000008.1, forward strand.
CGAATTAGCCGATATACCTGTAATTCGTGATTATCCCACCGACCTGACTGTGGTGCCGGAAAGGGGTTATTAACAGAGATGAGTATACTACAGGGGGGCCGGCAAGAAACGGGTGTATCACCGGGAACCCAAAAAAGAAGCTGGCTTCCGCAATGGCCGAGACGCGATATTTTGAACGGCACAGGTTTTGAGGGGCAGCGATATCTCGCCAAATGGTTGTTGCTGGGGACATTGATTGGCATCGTGGCCGGGCTGGGAGCGGTTCTATTCTATCTTGCGATCCAGTGGGCCACAGATTTCTTCCTGGGCATGATCGTGGGCTATTTCCCCCCCTCACCTGCCGGTGAGGGAGCGGGCAAGGCACAGATTGTTGACGCTACGCGGCCCTGGCTTCTGCCGTTCGTGACGGCGCTGGGTGGGCTTATATCAGGTGTGTTAGTTTTCAAGTTCGCACCCGAAGCTGAGGGGCACGGCACCGATTCGGCCATTGATGCTATTCACCACAAAGGGGGGCGCATCCGGGCGCGCATCCCTCCGATCAAGCTGATCGCTTCGGCCATCACCATCGGCTCAGGCGGCTCAGGTGGGCGCGAGGGGCCTGCTGCTCAGATATCCGCCGGGTTCGGCTCTCTCCTCGGCCAGTGGCTCAAACTCGATGCTTCCGACAGGCGCATCGCCGTGTCGGCGGGCATGGGAGCCGGGATCGGGGCGATCTTCCGCGCACCATTGGGTGGGGCGGTGATGTCCGCCGAGATCCTGTACCTGCACGACCTTGAGGTGGAAGCGCTGATCCCTTCGTTGATCGCTTCGATTGTCGGCTACAGCGTCTATGGGGCCTTTTTCGGCTACTCGGCTGTATTCGGCGCGCAGCCGCAACTCGCTTTCGACCACCCAATACAGCTTCTATACTACGCCGCGCTTGGCATCCTGTGCGGGCTGGTGGGCATACTGTACGCCAGAACATTCTACGGGATTACAGACTTGTTTCACAAGATAGCCCTGCCTCGCTGGGTAAAGCCCGCGATTGGCGGCCTCATGGTGGGCGCGTTGGGCATAGTGCTGCCTGGCGCTCTGCATATGGGCTACGGTTGGGTGCAGATCGGCATGAGCCAGGACCTGCTTACGCTGCCTTTATGGGTGGTGCTTGTGTTTCCCTTCGCGAAGATAGTAGCTACCTCGCTATCCATTGGCTCAGGTGGCTCAGGCGGCATATTCGGCCCTGGAATGGTGGTTGGTGGGATGTTGGGCGCTGCCTTCTGGCGGATAGGCCACGACCTGCTCCCCCAGATGACATCCGGGCCTGCACCCTTCGTGATCGTGGGCATGATGGCGCTCTTCGGCGGCATAGCCCACGCACCTCTGGCCGTGATGCTGATGGTCGCCGAGATGACCGGTAACCTGTCGCTGCTTGCCCCCGCGATGGTTGCGGTGGCTATCTCTACGGCCCTCGTGGGCGATAATACGATCTACCGCAGCCAATTGCCGAGCCGGGCCGATTCGCCCGCCCATCGAGTGCGCTTTAGTTTTCCACTGATGTCGTCGCTGCTGGTGCGCGATGCCCTGTCAGCCCCCGATCCCGTTGTAAAGGCTGACGCTTCCGTCGGGGAGGTAGAGGCAGTGCTGGCCCGCGACACGACGCCCGGCGTCATCGTCGTGGACGGTGAGAGAGGCGATGAGTTTGTGGGCGTAATCACGCGCGAAAAACTCCAACGCGAGAATTCATCTGTTTCGCTGGATCAGCCGGTGCGGTCGCTTATATCGGGCCATGCGCTTACACTCGATCCCGGCGAGAGCTTGCAGGATGCTCTTGAAAAGCTGTCCGAGCGAACGCTGAGCTGGGCGCCCATAGTGGATGGAAAGCGGCTTATCGGCAGGCTGACCGCCCGCAATATCATGCGGGTGTACAAAGCGACCTTGCAGCGAAGCGTCAGCCGCGCCCGCACTTTAACGGACAATACCGCTATGTTCGAGGCGCGCGTTGGCCCTTCATCGCCTCTGGCCGGGCGTACGCTGCGGGAGATCAAGTGGCCTCCCAATACGCTGGTAGTGTCAGTGAACAGGGGGGGCGAAACGATCTTCCCCAGAGCCGACACCATGCTGGAAGCAGGTGACGTGGTCAACGTCATGGCTGATATTGATCATGAAGAAGTGTTGCGAGCCTTCCTTGAAGGCTCATGGGGAAGTGTGCCATCTCTGGATGGGCATTAGCGCACGACAAGCCCCTGAAGTAACCTCCATAAACTGCTGGCCGCGACATAAGGTAAGCCTGTTTGGTTGCCCTGTTCCTGTCTGCACACACCATTGACAGTGGTAAAAGGGAGATGCTATGCTATATTGTTGGCATAGCAACGATTCTAATTGATGAGGTGGCTGTGGAATCTCCTGAAAGGTTGGGTACTCTGGTTAGGCGGCTGGCCCGGTTGATGTCGGCTGAGATATCGCGCCGCCTAAAAGCATATGATGTCACCCTGGCTCAACTGCAATTGCTCAAGCAGCTTTGGAAACGGGAAGGTCGCTCGCAAGCCGAATTACAGGAACTGCTGGACCTGGATCGGGCTACGGTGGCCGGGCTGGTGCAACGTATGATCGCGCAAAACCTGATTGAGCGCCAACCTGACCCGGTTGATAAACGCATCCAGCGCGTATTTACAACTGAACGAGGCCGCTCTTTGCAGAGCGTCCCCGCCATAATTGAGGACGAAGTGACAGCTAAAACCCTGCAAGGCTTTAGCGAAGATGAGCGGATGTTCTTGACTCGCCTCCTGGCGCGTGCCCTGCAAAATATCGATAGTGGCTAAGCGGGACAACGGAGTAGGGTCTCTTTTTGCCCTGCGATTGGTTGGTATACCAACGACACATAAGTGGCCGAACAATACTAAAGTGAGAAATAGAAAGACCGCAAAAAGAGGTTGAGACAGACAACCTCATAGAGCCGATCGAGGAAAGGCAGGACGGGGAAATTGGCACAAATAGATTTAATACAGCACATCCAACGCAAGGTAATATTGGCATGAACTCCGAAGCCTCCGAGCGTACGGCGGCAGCGACTCCCACTGTCGAGACCATCGGGCCGTCCGACGCGCCGACGGAATACGCCCAACCGGAGCCTGCCGAGCGTCGTCGATCGTTCACCGGCCTGAAAGCGGGCTTTCGCGCCCTGGAAGTCCGCAACTATAGGCTCTTCTGGACCGGTCAATTGATCTCGCTTACCGGCACCTGGATGCAACGCACCGCGCAAGATTGGCTGGTGATCCAATTAACCCACTCGCCGTTCGATATAGGGCTGGTTACTGCCTGCCAGTTCCTGCCGGTCATGCTGCTCGCCCTGGTCGGCGGTGTGATTGTTGACCGCCTGCCCAAACATGCGCTGCTCGTCACCACGCAGACTGTACTTCTCGTGCAGGCGGCAGTGTTCACCGTGCTGGTCGCTACCGGGGTGATCCAGATATGGCACGTCTTCATCCTCGCCGCCGTGCAGGGTCTCGCCAATGCATTGGATGGCCCGACACGCCAGGCGTTCGTACCCGAACTGGTGGGTCGCAAGCACCTGGTGAACGCGGTGGCTCTCAACTCAATGATTTTCAACGGCGCTCGTATCATAGGGCCGGCGACCGCCGGGGCGCTGATCGGCCCCATCGGCATCGCCGCCGCGCTGGGAGTGAATGCTGTCAGTTTCATCCCGGTGATCGGCGGGCTTTTGCTGATGGATCGGCGGGCGCTCTCGCAGGTATCCCCGGCAGCGAACGGGCGGATCATGGAGCGGCTCCTGGAGGGACTGCGCTACGCCTGGGATACACCGCGCGTGCGTATTATCATGATCATTGTGGCATTCATCGGCACATTCGGCTACAACTTCAGCGTGGTGCTGCCATTGGTAGCAGGCTTCATCCTGAAAACTGACGCCCAGGGCTTCGGCAGCCTGTCGGCCTTCCTCGGCATCGGCTCACTGGTGGGGGCGTTTTCGACAGCCTACGCCAAGCAAGTAACGCTGAGCCGACTGCTGGCGGGCGCTGCGGCGTTCAGTCTGCTGCTCGGGGCGGTAGCTCTTTCAACGAACTACTACCTGACGGCGGGCTTGCTGATGGTTCTCGGCTTCTCCGGTATAGTGTTCCTCACCTCCAGTAACACACTGCTTCAACTGACTGTGCCTGATGCCCTGCGGGGCCGGGTGCTCAGCATCTTTCTCCTGTTGGGGGCAGGCACCACACCCATCGGCGGTCTGCTGATCGGCACGCTGTCCAGTCATTTCGGCGTATCCTGGGCGCTGGCGGTTTGTGCCGCGCTGTGTATTGTCGGCGTGGTAGGCGGGTTCCTCTACAGGAGGCGCACACACAACTCGGCGGCTGGCCCATCAGATGCGTAAGAGCGACAACGTTCTATGATGGGCGATTGAGCAGCGTGCAGGTCATAACGCAATGCTCGCACGCTTAGCACATCCGGGCATCGGAATTCATACCAGGCTCCAGTGGCGGGATTCACCTGAGGTCAGGAGTCGTGGTTGGGTTCACGGGTGAGATTGCGGTCTATCTCTTCGGTCAGCCCGCGGAACGATTGCTCGTCGATTGCCCCTTCAATGGCAAGTTGCTTTAGGGCGTTGCGCTCAATGGCAAGCAAGTAACGCTGCAACGAATGTCGCTGCCGCTCGCGCAGGGCGCTATCGTGGGAATCTATTTCTTCCAGGCGCTCCACCAACTCCCGTTCCCGCGCAATGTACTCGGCTTTTAGCTCCTCGGTAATGCCCGGCACAAGCACTCCCGAATAGCCGTGCCCATCGAGTGTGGAAAGCGCCGCTTGTGTGGCACGCAACTGGGCCAGCACGCGGGCGTATTCTCTCCTTTGCTCACCGCCTGTTGGGACCAACCGCAACCACTTCATCAGCGGGCCTATAGTCAGGCCCTGCACCAGCAGCGTGAAAAGGATCACCCCGAAGGTCATAGCCACGATCTCAGGGCGATGGGGGAAGGGCTCACCTGTGCCAGCCGCCCCAGGCTCGCCTCCGGAAGTGCCGCCCAACGTGAACGGAAGGGAGAGAGCCATCGCCAGCGAAAGAGCCCCACGAAGACCGCCCCACACCAGCACAGCCTGCCATGTCAGCGGCGGGGCGCGCTCCCCCAGGTTGAAAGTTCCGAATACCGCGCTGACCGCAGCCACGGTAACGATGCGCGACAGCAACACGGCCACAATGGCCGCCAGTACATACCAGATGCTATTAGCCAGCACATCCAGGCGCACCTGCAAGCCCACTAGCAGGAATATGAGCGAGTTGGCAAGGAAGCCGAAGAATTCCCAGGACAGACCCACCGAAATCTGGGTGGTAGCCGAAAAGCTCATGCTTGGTCCATAGTTGCCGACCAGCAGCCCGGCAGCTACTACAGCTATTACGCCTGAAACCTGTAGCTGTTCGGCCAGGAAATATGTGCCGTAGGCGAGGATAAGGGTCAGGGCCGTCTCCACCAGGTAATCGTCGAACCGGCTCATGAGATAGGAGGTGGCAAACCCCACGATCAGCCCGATGAATGCCCCACCCACGATCACGAAGATGAACTGACCGACCCCGGCACCTACATCGACCTGGCCCACCAGGATGATAGCCAGCAGTACCCGGAATAGTACGAGCGATGTGCCATCATTGAACAAGCTTTCTCCCTCCATGATGGTGCGCAAGCGCGACGGCGCGCCCAGTTGCTTGAACGTGGAGACTACCGATACCGGGTCGGTGGCTGCTACGATAGCGCCGAACAACAGGGCCACCGGCCAGTCGAAATCGGCCAGGAAATGCACGAGCACCCCCACCACTCCCGCTGTAAGAAGCACACCAGGGATCGCGAGAGCGGTGATCATGCGCCAGTTGTCGCGCAGGTGGGGCAATTGCAGGTTATAGGCGGCCTCGAACACCAGCACGGGCAGAAAGACAGCCAGGATCAGGTCTGGCGTCAGCACGACTGTGGGCATACCGGGTATCAGGGCGGTGATCAGCCCGGCCAGCACCAACGCCACAGCATAAGGCAAACGAATACGCTTGGTGGCGAGGGCCACAATCGCCACAGTCACCAGCATCCAGAAAATGGTAAGCGCGCTGCTTCCGGCCAGGGTCTCGTTTTCCATTGCGTCAATACTCCAATGTGCCCGGGGTTCTGAGGCCAGGACAGGGCAAAGACCATTTAGCCACACCGAAAATATGTGCAGATGAATAGCAATTATACTGACTGTACGGAAAATGTCGAGGAAAGACCCCGCCTATCTACTTGCTTTTTCGAGATTGGAGGAAGGCTACCAGGTCGTTCATCTCCTGCGGCGTGAGGATACTTCCGTATGCGGGCATATTGGTGCCCCCATTCAGGATGCGGATCGTCATCTGGTCGGCTGACAGGCGATCTCCCACGAAAGTAAGGTTCGGCCCGCGTTTACCCCCTGTGTCGCCCAGAGTATGGCAGGATATACACCCCTTCTGTTGGAACAACTGAGAGCCGGAATAGACTGGCCCGGTTGTCGTCCCGATAACGCTTTCAGGGATCGGCGCTGGGTTGAAGTTTGGCGACCAGTCTGCCTGCACACCTGCTATCCAGAGAGTGCCTACCATCAATACGGCAGTTACCACAACCCCCACTGCCCAGGGACGGCGCGCGGGGTTGCGCTCGCCCTTGTTGGATACAAATGGAAGCACAAACAAAAGGAAGCCCAGGAAAAGAGGACCGCCAATAATCACGATCGATTCAAGCGCAGGCGGGATCAGGGCAAGTGCAGCGAAATACCAGAGGAAGTACCAATCGGGGCGCGGGTAAGCCTGGATGATCGTGGGATCGGGCGGTTTGTCCAACTCAGGTGGACCTACTGCGATGGCAAGCGTAGTAATAGCGACTACCACCACGAGCGCGCCAACCACGTCTCGCCATACTACATCGGGCCAGAACGGCACGCCTTTGGTCTTGAGCAGGTTATGATACCAGCTTCTATATGTTTTGGGATCTACAGGGTGGCCTTTCTCAGGAGGCTCGGAAATGCCATTGCGTATCACGAGAAAGAGGTGGATACCCAGGACAAGGAAGATGATAGCAGGAATGAAAAAGACGTGAAATGCGAAGAAACGGCTGAGGGTAGCCCCACCTACCGTATCGCCCGCCAGTATAAACCGCGCCAGCGGATCGCCCACGATCGGAGCGCGCCCGACCTGCTCGGCAGCCACTATGGTTGACCATACGGCGTTCTGGTCCCAACGCAATAACTGGCCGGTGAACGCCATGCCAAGTGTAACCAACAGAAGTACCGAGCCGGTAAGCCAGTTCATCTCGCGTGGGAACTTGAACGACCCCATGAGAAATACGCGCGCCATGTGCAGGCCGATCAGAAGCACCATCGCCCCCGCACCCCAGTAATGCATACCCCTCAATAGATTGCCCAGGAAGGCTTCATGAGTGATGAATTGAAGGCTATCGTAGGCGTCAGAGGTAGAGGTAACGAAGGCAGTGGCGAGTGCGATGCCGGTGACGACCTGTACAATGAAAGCAGTAAGCGTGGCGCTCCCCAGGATATACCACCATCCCGTGTTTGGCGGCACTGGGTGTTCCGCAATAGGCTTCACAAACTCGCTGGCCCCTGTGCGGTCGTCGATCCAGTGCCACATTCGTTTCAGTATATTCATCAGCACCGCTCCTGTTTATGGTGAGAAATCCGGGCAGGGTGAAAGACCTGCGACTTCTGCTCCTAAGTAATAGGTATTGGGCTTGCTTTGATCTCTACCTGCCCATCTTGCACGCGCACATCGTAGTGCACAAGCGGTTTCGGGGGTGGGCCCGCGGCTACCGTACCATCTTTGTAGTAGACGCCGCCGTGGCAGGGGCACAGGAACAGATCCGCGTTCTGCAACCAGTTCACCGGGCAGCCCAGGTGAGTGCAGTTCACCGAGAAAGCCACGAAGGCATCTTCGCTATCGCGGCGGAGCCATGCGGCGGTCAGGGCGGCGACCCCAGCCCACGGCAGGGGAGACGCGTCTTCAAACTTGACCTGGGTGGTGGTGCCTATTGTGAAGTCGTTCACCGATCCCACAGGTCTCCATACTTCTGGGGGCTTGCTCAGCAGAGGTGCCAGCAGGAACCCGATCACGGGGAGGCCCACTATGCCTGCAATAGCTCCACTCAGGCCCAGGCTCAGCTTGTTGAGGAAGGCACGACGCGTAAGCAGCTCGGGGCTTTCCTGCTTCTCTTGCTGCTCCTCGTTTTCAATATCGCTATTCGCTTTCATGTCGAATATCTCCAATCCAGCCCGCAAGGGACATCACGAATAGGATGAAGCCCAGGCCGAGAATGAAAGGGGAAGTCACGAAGCCCCACAGCAGCAGCACGATACCGACCGACATGACAATGGGCCAGTACGTTGGCTTTGGAAGATCGGGCGGGGGAAGAGCGGTCCAACCCTGCTTCAATACATAGTTCCTCCTATGCGCCGGACCTTCGTTCTCGCCTGCTGCTCTCTCGATGTCCTCACGTTGTGTCTGCATCGCTGCAACTCTACCGGCGGTGGGTCCTGAACCCAGAACCGGCTCTTCCCTATCCACGAGGCGGGAGAACGCCCCCACCGTCAACAAGGCGCTGAGTAAAGCACCGAAAAACCCGACAATGGCGTTCTTGATCTTATCCCACATCTAAACTTCCTCCCTCGGTATCAGGGTTACGGGTATGTCTCTTTCCTCATCTTCGGGCATGGAGTACCACCTGATCACGGTGCCTATGATCCCGCTC